>NZ_JADBEF010000001.1 GCF_014873535.1 Nonomuraea africana
ACATAACGAAGCGAGCGCCACCGGGTGGGTGACGGTGAACGCGTCCGTTTCTTGAGAACTCAACAGTGTGTTAAAAGCCAGTGCATGATGCACAACCCCGTCCATTGGACGGATTCCTTTGGTTGGAACATTCATGTTTCAGCCGGGAGAAATTCTCAAACATTGTTTGGAGAGTTTGATCCTGGCTCAGGACGAACGCTGGCGGCGTGCTTAACACATGCAAGTCGAGCGGAAAGGCCCTTCGGGGTACTCGAGCGGCGAACGGGTGAGTAACACGTGAGCAACCTGCCCCTGACTCTGGGATAAGCCCGGGAAACTGGGTCTAATACCGGATACGACACGCTCTCGCATGGGATGCGTGTGGAAAGTTTTTTCGGTTGGGGATGGGCTCGCGGCCTATCAGCTTGTTGGTGGGGTAGTGGCCTACCAAGGCGACGACGGGTAGCCGGCCTGAGAGGGCGACCGGCCACACTGGGACTGAGACACGGCCCAGACTCCTACGGGAGGCAGCAGTGGGGAATATTGCGCAATGGGCGAAAGCCTGACGCAGCGACGCCGCGTGGGGGATGACGGCCTTCGGGTTGTAAACCTCTTTCAGCAGGGACGAAGTTGACGTGTACCTGCAGAAGAAGCGCCGGCTAACTACGTGCCAGCAGCCGCGGTAATACGTAGGGCGCAAGCGTTGTCCGGAATTATTGGGCGTAAAGAGCTCGTAGGTGGCTTGTCGCGTCTGCCGTGAAAGCTCGCAGCTTAACTGCGGGTCTGCGGTGGATACGGGCTGGCTAGAGGTAGGTAGGGGAGAACGGAATTCCTGGTGTAGCGGTGAAATGCGCAGATATCAGGAGGAACACCGGTGGCGAAGGCGGTTCTCTGGGCCTTACCTGACGCTGAGGAGCGAAAGCGTGGGGAGCGAACAGGATTAGATACCCTGGTAGTCCACGCTGTAAACGTTGGGCGCTAGGTGTGGGGGTCTTCCACGATCTCCGTGCCGGAGCTAACGCATTAAGCGCCCCGCCTGGGGAGTACGGCCGCAAGGCTAAAACTCAAAGGAATTGACGGGGGCCCGCACAAGCGGCGGAGCATGTTGCTTAATTCGACGCAACGCGAAGAACCTTACCAAGGCTTGACATCGCCCGGAAAGCTGCAGAGATGTGGCCCTCTTCGGACTGGGTGACAGGTGGTGCATGGCTGTCGTCAGCTCGTGTCGTGAGATGTTGGGTTAAGTCCCGCAACGAGCGCAACCCTTGCTCCATGTTGCCAGCACGCCCTTCGGGGTGGTGGGGACTCATGGGGGACTGCCGGGGTCAACTCGGAGGAAGGTGGGGATGACGTCAAGTCATCATGCCCCTTATGTCTTGGGCTGCAAACATGCTACAATGGCCGGTACAGAGGGTTGCGATACCGCGAGGTGGAGCGAATCCCTAAAAGCCGGTCTCAGTTCGGATTGGGGTCTGCAACTCGACCCCATGAAGTCGGAGTCGCTAGTAATCGCAGATCAGCAACGCTGCGGTGAATACGTTCCCGGGCCTTGTACACACCGCCCGTCACGTCACGAAAGTCGGCAACACCCGAAGCCCGTGGCCCAACCAGCTTGCTGGGGGGAGCGGTCGAAGGTGGGGCTGGCGATTGGGACGAAGTCGTAACAAGGTAGCCGTACCGGAAGGTGCGGCTGGATCACCTCCTTTCTAAGGAGCACCGACCAGTCTTCATCGGCTGGTCTACGTCGAGGTCATCAGCGAACGTCTGATGCTCGGCAAGCTCATTAGTGGAGCACTGGCTACTCGGTTCAGCGTGATCGCTGCCCGTCTAGTACCGCCCGGCTTGCTGGGAGTGGGAACGAGGGTGACAGGGGTTACGAGGTTCCGGACACACTGTTGGGTCCTGAGGAAACGGGCCCTGCAGCCTTACGAGGTTGCGGGTCTTGCTTCTTCTGGAGCACAGGACCAGCGAAGGATCGCCGTTGCGCGGTTTGGAGCTGGTTGCTGTTTGTTGTTTGAGATTTGCATAGTGGACGCGAGCATCTTTGTGGCCAAGTTTTTTAGGGCACACGGTGGATGCCTTGGCATCAGGAGCCGATGAAGGACGTGGGAGGCTGCGTTAAGCCTCGGGGAGTCGCCAACCAGACGTTGATCCGGGGATGTCCGAATGGGGAAACCTAGCACCAGTCATGTGGTGTTGCCTCCGCCTGAATGTATAGGGCGGTTGGTGGTAACGCGGGGAAGTGAAACATCTCAGTACCCGTAGGAAGAGAAAACAACAGTGATTCCGTGAGTAGTGGTGAGCGAAAGCGGATCAGGCTAAACCGTTTGCGTGTGATAGCCGGCAGGCGTTGCGCAAGCGGGGTCGTGGGACCCTCTTGATCGATCTGCCGATCGGTCGAACAGTGAGAAATCGATGGGGTAGTTGAAAGCTCTGGGAAGGGCTGCCGTAGACCGTGAGAGCCGGGTAGGCGAAACCTTGTCGACTGTTTGAGGGGATCCCAAGTAGCACGGGGCCCGAGAAATCCTGTGTGAATCTGCCAGGACCACCTGGTAAGCCTAAATACTCCCTGATGACCGATAGTGCACTAGTACCGTGAGGGAAAGGTGAAAAGTGCCCCGGTGAGGGGTCGTGAAATAGTACCTGAAACCGTGTGCCTACAAGCCGTAGGAGCTTAGTCGTCTTCGGACGGCTGTGATGTGACTGCGTGCCTTTTGAAGAATGAGCCTGCGAGTTATGGTGTGTGGCGAGGTTAACCCGTGTGGGGGAGCCGTAGCGAAAGCGAGTCTGAATAGGGCGTTTGAGTCGCATGCTGTAGACCCGAAGCGGAGTGATCTACGCATGGGCAGGTTGAAGCGAGGGTAAGACCTCGTGGAGGACCGAACCCACCAGGGTTGAAAACCTGGGGGATGACCTGTGTGTAGGGGTGAAAGGCCAATCAAACTCCGTGATAGCTGGTTCTCCCCGAAATGCATTTAGGTGCAGCGTCGCGTGTTTCTTGCCGGAGGTAGAGCACTGGATGGCCGATGGGCCCGACAAGGTTACTGACGTCAGCCAAACTCCGAATGCCGGTAAGTGAGAGCGTGGCAGTGAGACTGCGGGGGATAAGCTCCGTAGTCGAGAGGGAAACAGCCCAGATCACCGACTAAGGCCCCTAAGCGTGTGCTAAGTGGGAAAGGATGTGGAGTCGCAGAGACAACCAGGAGGTTGGCTTAGAAGCAGCCATCCTTGAAAGAGTGCGTAATAGCTCACTGGTCAAGTGATTCCGCGCCGACAATGTAGCGGGGCTCAAGTACACCGCCGAAGTCGTGGCATTGATGAGAATTCGTTCTTGTTGATGGGTAGGGGAGCGTCGTGCAGCCGGCGAAGCAGCAGAGTGATCTAGTTGTGGAGGCTGTGCGAGTGAGAATGCAGGCATGAGTAGCGAATGCAGGGTGAGAAACCCTGCCGCCGGATGACCAAGGGTTCCTGGGCCAGGCTAATCCGCCCAGGGTAAGTCGGGACCTAAGGCGAGGCCGACAGGCGTAGTCGATGGACAACGGGTTGATATTCCCGTACCCGCTTTAACGCGCCCATATCGAACCTCGTGATGCTAAGAGTCCTTAGCTCGGGCACGCCCTTCGGGGCAGCCGTCAGAGTGAACGCTCGATCCGATCGGGTAGTAGGTAAGCGATGGGGTGACGCAGGAAGGTAGTCCAACCCAGGCGATGGTTGTTCCTGGGGTAAGCATGTAGGGAGTGTCGTAGGCAAATCCGCGACACACGTATCCTGAGATGTGATGCCGAGCCGATTGTGGCGAAGTGGATGATCCTATGCTGCCGAGAAAAGCCTCTAGCGAGTGTTGTGGCGGCCCGTACCCTAAACCGACTCAGGTGGTCAGGTAGAGAATACCAAGGCGATCGGGTGAACTGTGGTTAAGGAACTCGGCAAATTGCCCCCGTAACTTCGGGAGAAGGGGGACCTCTGCTGGTGATGAAACTAGCTTTCTGAGCTGGTGGGGGTCGCAGTGGCCAGGGGGAAGCGACTGTTTACTAAAAACACAGGTCCGTGCGAAGTCGTAAGACGATGTATACGGACTGACGCCTGCCCGGTGCCGGAACGTTAAGGGGACCGCTTAGCCACGCAAGTGGCGAAGGTGAGAACTTAAGCGCCGGTAAACGGCGGTGGTAACTATAACCATCCTAAGGTAGCGAAATTCCTTGTCGGGTAAGTTCCGACCTGCACGAATGGCGTAACGACTTCCCCGCTGTCTCAACCGCAGACCCGGCGAAATTGCACTACGAGTAAAGATGCTCGTTACGCGCAGCAGGACGGAAAGACCCCGGGACCTTCACTACAGCTTGACATTGGCGTTTGGAGCGTCTTGTGTAGGATAGGTGGGAGACTGTGAAGCTCGGACGCTAGTTCGGGTGGAGTCATTGGTGAAATACCACTCTGGTCGTTTTGAACGTCTAACTCTGGTCCGTGATCCGGATCGGGGACAGTGTCTGGTGGGTAGTTTAACTGGGGCGGTTGCCTCCTAAAGAGTAACGGAGGCGCCCAAAGGTTCCCTCAGCCTGGTTGGCAATCAGGTGTCGAGTGTAAGTGCACAAGGGAGCTTGACTGTGAGACTGACGGGTCGAGCAGGAGCGAAAGCTGGGACTAGTGATCCGGCGGTGGCATGTGGAAGCGCCGTCGCTCAACGGCTAAAAGGTACCCCGGGGATAACAGGCTGATCTTCCCCAAGAGTCCATATCGACGGGATGGTTTGGCACCTCGATGTCGGCTCGTCGCATCCTGGGGCTGGAGTAGGTCCCAAGGGTTGGGCTGTTCGCCCATTAAAGCGGTACGCGAGCTGGGTTTAGAACGTCGCGAGACAGTTCGGTCCCTATCCGCTGCGCGCGCAGGAGACTTGAAAGGGGCTGTCCCTAGTACGAGAGGACCGGGACGGACGAACCTCTGGTGTGCCAGTTGTACCGCCAGGTGCACGGCTGGTTGGCTACGTTCGGAAGGGATAACCGCTGAAAGCATCTAAGCGGGAAGCTCGCCTTGAGATGAGGTCTCCCACCACGAGAGTGGGTAAGGCTCCCGGTAGACGACCGGGTTGATAGGCCGGAGGTGGAAGCACGGTAACGTGTGGAGCTGACCGGTACTAATAGGCCGAGGACTTGACCACAAAGCATTCTTGCTCGCGTCCACTACGCAATTCTGAGACAACAAGCACTGTCTCATGGGGTTGCGGCGGTTATAGCGCAGGGGAAACACCCGGTTACATTCCGAACCCGGAAGTTAAGCTCTGCAGCGCCGATGGTACTGCACTCGGGAGGGTGTGGGAGAGTAGGTCGCCGCCGCGCAATCTTTACATTATGGGATTTGGGGTTCCACCGTCTGGTGGGGCCCCTTTTCTCGTTGTCGGGGTTCTTCGGCAGGAGCGTCGATCCACTTACCGATCGCAGTGAAGACCGCGCCCCGCAAGCATCGCCGCGCGGCGATCGCCAGCACGGAATCCAACGCGTGACAGATTGATCACCAGTGCTCACGAGATCACTGTTCCGTAGCCACATGTCCCGCTAGAGTTTGGTGATCATGAGGCTGGTGAAGGCGGTCATCACGATTGTGCTCACGACCGGCGTCTCGGTCGCATGCACGGCTCCCGCCGCACCAAAGCGTCCGGTTGCCACGTTCACGTGTTCTCCGGCGTCCACTCCCACCCCAGGCCTCGACGGCCATCTCGACGTCGAGCAGGTTGTGGCCGGCGAACTCGACGACCAGGTGATCGCGGTCAGTGCGGGGGCCGAGGGCACGGTCCAGGTCCGAGACGCGCGCACACTCAAGGCGATGGGCAAGCCCCTTCCCGGCCAGGCGCCGATCGCCCTCGCCAGGCTCCGCGGTGTCCCGATCGTCCTGATCAGCAGCAAGGAGGGCATCGTCCAGGGATACGATCTGCGCAGCCGTACCAAGCGAGGGCCCAGCTTCCTGGCGGGAAAGGGCATCAGCAAGCTGGCGACCGGCGACGAGGACGGCACGCCGATCCTGGCCACCTGGTCCGAGGAGGGTATCAAGATCTACGACCTGCGGACTGGCAGGACACGACGCCTCTGGGACTGGCCGGTTGGTCAGTTGCTCGCCATCACCCGGATTAACGGTGTACCGGCCCTGGTCACCGGCGCGGCCGACTCCCTGGACGTCTGGAATCTCCGCACCGGACAGAAGCTGCGCAAGGGGCTCCAATTTCACGATGAGAGCGATGAACCGGAAGATCGGGGGCCGGACTTCGACAGGAGTGCGATCGTCCGGCGTGGAGGTAGACCGGTTGTCCTGCTGTCGACCGGTTCACAACGCATACGGGTCTGGGACCCGGCCACGCACAAGCGGCTCGTGCTCCTGAAACCGCACTGGGGCGTCGACGCCCTGGCAGAGAATCTGGCATTGTCAGTGGACGAATTCAAGATCGTCGCATGGAATCCCGACGACGGCGCGGAGCTCACGTCTTTTCCGCTCAAGAGTCGGGTGACGACCGTCGCCACGAGCGGAGGTCTCGTCGTGACCGGCGGGCCGGACAATGGCGTCCGTTCCTACGACCTGCGCACCGGCCGGCAGACAGGCGTCGCGAACGGCAGCAGCCTCGACCGCCTGGACCTGCTGCGCGCCACGGACGACGTCGGCGTCGTGAGGTACGAGGACAGTTGGCAGGCCTGGAACCCGACGACGAACGCCGAGCTCGGTCCTCCTGTCGCGGTGCCGCAGTTGGCGGCTCTCGCCATCGGCCCCCACCGAGGCCGCTACCTCGTGGCGACGACCAAGCGTTCGGTGATCCAGATCTGGGAGCTGAGGACAGGCAAGGAGTACGGGCGTCCGTTCACCAAGGCGCCCGGCGACGTCAGCGCGCTGGCGATTGGCAGCCTGCGCGGCAGGACTGTGATCGTCGCAGAAACAGGCGGCAGCCTGTTCGTCTGGGATCTGGGGAGCCGGACGCTCCTCTACTCGTCAGTGACCAAGCAAGGGCCGTTGGTCGGGTTACGGCTGGCGGAGCTGGGCGGCCGCCCGGTCGCCGTGACGCTGGACGAGCACTCGCTCGGCGTTTTCGATCTGGCCACCGGGTCACGGCTCAAGGAGTTCGCCCTGGGCGCCACGCCACCGGCGCCCAAGGCTCTCGCCATCGGCCATGTCAGATGCACGCTCGTTGCCGTGGTCACCAAGGGTTGGAAGATCTCGACGCTGGACCTCAACACGGGAGGCGACCTCACGCCTGTGCTGGAGGCCGAATCGAACGCGGACCAGCAGGCGCTAACGATGTACGGTGATCGCCTGCTCATCGCCGACGAAGGGGACATCGAGCTCTACGACCTTGCCACAAGTCGGAGACTCACCATGGCGCCGACGGGCCGCAGGGGACGGACCCCGCGCCGGTCGCGCGGATAGGGAATCAGAGATGGACCAACAGACTGGCGTACTCGGCGACCCGTAGGCACGGCTTCGCGGGACACCTCGGCCACCTGGTCCAAGGCGTGAGGAGCAGGCACGGTCTTCTCTGATCGTTTGGTGTCGAAACCTCGTGATCGAAGGTTGTGCCTGCTCGCGTCGGACTGAAGAGACCCTTACGGAAGGACGAGGAGGGCGTCGCCGACGGCGCGTTCGCGGCCGTCCGAGGGCTGGTTGACGACCTTGCCGCCAACGACCATCGCCGTCGAACCGCCTCCGTCCAGGTTGATCGCCTGCACCGCGCCCAGCCACTTCATCAGCTGCGCCGCCTCGATCATGTTCGCGCCCACCGTGATCCCAGGCTTGCGCCCATCGACCGTGGCCAGCACCAGTCCGCCCGACCTCGTCACACCCATGAGCGTGCGGGGATGACGGCGGAGGATCATGTTCACCGAGTCGTGGCCGTCACGCTTGGCGGTCACCTTGATGCGGCCGTTGCGGATGAGGCCGACCCCGCCGCCGATCACACTGACGTCCGGCGTGAGCGCGACCCTGCGGCCCGTGCGCTGGTCGATGACCTTGGTGTCGACCGTGACGCTCCAGTTCTCCCAGGCGTGCTCCCACAGCCAGTCGGCCGCGGCGCCCGAGCCGTGCAGGATCCGCGCCCCCTTCGGCACGGCGCCGCCCGCCGTACGGAGGGAGATGACCTTGCCCGAGGCGTCGAGGATGGCCTCGGCGCCGCCGTTGGCGGGGGTCTTGGCGCCGTACTCCTCGGTGTAGAGGATGAGCTCGTCGGTCGCGCCGAGCCTGTTGACGCCGTTGATGTCGAGGCGGGTGCCGTCCTGGGAGATGGCGGCCAGCTTGGTGGTGAGCTCGGTGATGCGGGCCGTACGGCCCTTGAGGACGACGGCCGAGCGGCCCGGGACCGCCTCGCTGAGCAGCCTGCCGCCGACCACGGAGATGCCGACGGGCTCGCCGCGCAGGGCCGGCTGGGTGTGGATGTTGAAGAAGCCGCCGTTGATCGCGGCGATCGCCTTGCGCGCGTTGGCCATCGAGGAGGTGGTCTCGCGCTTGGCGACGCTCGTGCCGAGGCTCGCGGCGAAGGAGCCGCGGAAGGCGCGCGGGTCGACGGTGAGGACCTGCATCTGCCACGGGCCGGTCGTCTTCACGCCGTCGTCGCCGAGGTAGTCCGCGCGGGCCTTCACGCCCGCGTCACTCAGCTCCTTGGCCGCCTTGACGGCCTTGTCCTTGTCCTTGAGCGGCCAGAGCCCGACGCGGACCATGAAGATCTCTTCGGACGGGTCGTCCGAGACGGCGGGACGGACCACTCGCTGCACGCTGGCCGTCTGGCCCGCCGCCTCGACCTCGGCGGCCTTCGCCTCGGCGGTCTCGCGCCTGCCGTAGTCGCGCCCGCTGGGCATGAGCACGGTGACGGTGTAGCCGTCGTTGGCGGTGCCGGTCGAGACGCTGTAGAGGTCGATGCCGCCGCCCACGCTCTTGTGCGTCTTCGCCGGCATTCCGCGCTCGCCGAGGGGGAACCTCGCCGAGGGGAAGGGGGCCGACACCTCCTCCGCCGTGGCGGGCACCGCGACGGTGACCGTGAGTGCGGCGGCCAGGGCAAGGCCGACGAGGGTGTGTCGAGACATGAAAAACTCCCCAGGAGGACGGCAACCGGTCCATCCTGGCGAGATCAACAGGGCCGAGTCAGCGAAACACGCAGACCGGGAAAGACAGTTACCTAATCGACACGACAATGCCAAGATTCGGCTGCGGGGAATGACCTCCCGGGGTTACCTTGCGGTAGGCCGCATACCAAGGATTCGAGCGGCACATCATCCCGAGAGGCAGCCGACATGGGGCTGAGCATCCTCCTTGTGATCATCGCGAGCGTTGTCCTGGGCTTCATTCTTGGCGCGTTCGTGGCGCGTCCCCGCCGGTGGGACATGTACATCTGCGCGGACGACACGATCCACGCCGACGCGACGCGGGATCATCGCAGGTAGACAATGAGCCGGGCGCAAGCCGTACGGAATCTGGGTCCAGTGCGGCTTGCGCCCTACAATGGGTCCATGACTATCAGCATGTGGTGGTGGCCGCCCGACGGCCACTGATCTCCGCATGCGCGAAGGCCGTCTCCAGACGGCCTTTCGTGGTCTCTGGGGACGCTGCGAAAGGAACCCAGAATGAACCACACCGTGCTCACCGGCGACCGCCCGACGGGTCCGCTCCATCTCGGCCACTACTTCGGGACGCTGGCCAACAGGGTGCGATTGCAGGAGCTCCACCAGATGTACGTCCTGGTCGCCGACTATCAGGTGATCACCGACAGGGACGTGCCGGGCGGGATCCAGGCCAACATCACCGAGTTGCTGCTCGACTACCTCGCGGTCGGGCTCGACCCGGCCAAGGTCACGATCTTCCAGCACAGTGCCCTGCCCGAGCTCAACCAGCTGCTGCTGCCGTTCCTCTCGCTGGTGAGCGTGGCGGAGCTCCAGCGCAATCCGACGGTCAAGGACGAGATCGCGCACAGCTCGCAGAGCGCGGTCAGCGGGCTGATGTTCACCTATCCCGTGCACCAGGCGGCCGACATCCTGTTCTGCAAGGGCACGCTGGTGCCCGTCGGCAAGGACCAGCTGCCGCACGTCGAGGTGACCAGGCTGGTCGCACGCCGCTTCAACGAGCGTTACGGCCCCGTCTTCCCGGTGCCCGAGGCCATGATGGGCCAGGCTCCGCTGCTCAACGGTCTCGACGGCGGCAAGATGAGCAAGAGCAGGGGCAACGCGATCGCGCTGAAGGCCACCGAGGACGAGACCGCGGCGTTGATCAGGGCGGCCCGCACCGACGCCGACCGGCACATCACCTACGACCCCGAGGGCAGGCCGGAGGTGGCCGGCCTGCTGACGATGGCGGGGCTCTGTCTCGGCCGCGCGCCCGAGGAGATCGCCGAGGAGATCGGGGACGGCGGAGCCGCGCAGCTCAAGCGGCTGCTCACCGAGGCGGTCAACGAGTTCCTCCGTCCCATGAGGAAGCTGAGGAACTCGCTGGACGCGGCCGACGCCCGCCAGGTGCTGAGAGAGGGCAACGCCAGGGCGAGGGAGCGGGCCGTGCTCACGCTGGAGGAGGTCAGGCGGGCAATGGGGTTCTAGCGAGCGCCAGCTCGCCGGAGGGCGCCCCGAGCGGACGGCGGTGGCGCGGCCGGCCGAATCCTGCCGCCGTCAGCAACCTGCCGACCTCGGCGAACGTCCTGATGCCCGCGCCTCCGGCGATCAGGTAGTTGAGGTCGAGCAGGTCGAGGAGGGTACGGCTGGCCCGCCCCGGCATCGCCCCCTTGAACTGGTCGCCGATGACCAGCAGCCCGCCCGGGTTGAGCGCCCGCGCCACCCGCCGCAGCAGCACGGCCAGCTCCGCGTCGCCGAGGCCATGGATGATGTTGAACAGCAGCACGAGGTCGAACCCCTCGCCCAGGTCGTCGTCGAGGAACGATCCCGCGCGCAACGTCAGCCGGGGGTGCGGCGGGGCGGCGGTCAGCGCCTGGGGCAGGTCGATCACCGTGGCTCTCAGCTCGGGGTGGCGGCGCAGCAGTTCGAGGCTGTAGACGGCGTGGCTGCCGCCCACGTCGAGCACCTGCCTGGCGTCGCGGTGCACGGGGATCGCGGCGGCCGTCGCGGGGCCCTGCCGCCTGGCGATCGCCGCGGTCCATGCCTGGAAGGAGCGCGACAGCTCGGGATCGCCCTCGGTCAGCGTGTAGAACGGCACTGCCGGCGTGCCGTCGCGCACGGACTTCTCCAGTCCTGGCCAGATCCGCGTCGCGCAGCGCTCCCAGAAGGCCAGCCCCTCGGCCAGGCAGAGAGGGGAGTCCGCGCAGAGCCAGGTCCGCGCCGCCCTGGTGAGGTGGTAGCGATCGGCCCGCCGCTTGAGATAGCCGAGCCCGAGCAGCGAGCGGAGCAGCGTCTCGGTGTGGCGGCGGTCGGCGCCGAGCTCCACGGCCAGCTGCGCGGCCGGCATCGGGCGCGTCTGGAGCGCGTCGAACACGCCGAGCCGCACCCCGGCGACCAGCGCGTGGAAGCCGAGGACGCCGAAGTAGTCGGCGAACATCGGCGGCACGATCGAGAGCCGGAAGGCCGCGGCCTCCAGCGGATTCGGAAAGAGCGGCACAGATCGAACGTAGGCCGATTCCACCGGTTCGCCAGAGTAGGGACTACTCAGGTCAGGTCAACCGCCACGCGGTTCGCTGTCTGTATCGCGATGCGGTGGTGCCGGCGGCCCGTCGGTCGCGGCCTTGCCGGCGACCGCCGTGGCCCTGAAGGCGTCGTGGTCGCCGACCAGCAGCGCACCCGGCCCACAAGGCCGATAGACGCACGCGCCGGCGATCAGCGGCCCGTCAGTGGGCCTGGTAGACCTTGCGCAGGGTCTCGTGGACCGTCCACGTGGTCTTCGCGCCCTCGGGCAGGAGGCACACGTCGCCGGGGCCGACCTCGACACGCTGGCCGTCGTCGACCTCGATCGTGGCCCGGCCCGACAGGACGACGAAGATCTCGTCGCGCTCCACGTCGGTCACCACGCCGGGCGTGATCTCCCAGATGCCGCGGCCCTCGTCGAGTTCGGCGACCGACGTGACGGGCGTGCCGGAGACGATCTGGGACGGGTCGAGGGGGTCCAGTTCGAGCTGGACGTCGGCGACGCGCATGACGCGGATCAACGGTTCTCCCTGCGGAAGGATTCAAGGGCGAGGAGGGCGACGTGGAGCGAGAGGCACGACTCCACGTCGTCGAGGTCGGTGTCGAGGATGCGCTCGAGGCGGCGCAGCCGGTCGTAGAAGGCGGGGCGCGACAGGTGCGCCTTCTGCGCGGCGACCGCCTTGTTGCGTCCGGCGTCGAGATAGATGCGCAGGATGCGGGTGAGGTCGCCGCCGCGCTGGGCATCGTGCGCGAGCAGCGGGCCCAGCTCGCGCTCGGCGAACGTCTGGATCCGCGCGTCGTCGCGCAGCAGGTGGAGCAGCCCGCGCAGGCGCAGGTCGGGCAGGCGGTAGTACGGCCTGCCGTCGGGCTGGCGGACCGCCACGTCGGCGACCTGCTCGGCCTCGAGGAAGCTGCGCCGTACGTCGCGGATGGACTCCACCGCCGAACCCGCGGCCAGCACGAACGTCGAGCCCGGCTTCCACATCGCGCGCAGGCGCTCGGCCAGCGCGGTCAGCGCGGGCTCGACCTGGGTGCGCGGCGGCAGCGGCAGCAGCACGCCGACGCGGTCCTGGTCGAGCGCGCCGACGAGGGCGGGCAGCTTGGCGTCGCGGCAGACGGAGGCGGTGGCCTCGGCCAGCTCGCCGAGCAGCGCCTGGCCGTCGAGAGCCTGGTCGACGGGGTCGACCAGGCGAAGGACCACGCTGACGAGCTTGCGCCCGGTGAGCGGCACGCCCACCGCGCGGGCGCGGGCGGCGGCCTCGTCGGGATCGGCGTAGGCGTGGGTGAGAATGCCGGTGATGATCGTGCCGTGCGCCTGGCGTTCGAGCGACTCCTGGTGCCGCTCCAGCAGGCGGCCCAGCGCCAGCGTGGTGGCGGCGCGTTCGGCCAGTACCATCTCGCGCGGGCCCGGCGGGGCGTCGCAGAGCAGGATCAGCCGGCCCCAGTCCTGGCCGCGCGCGCCGACCGTGGTGACCAGCCAGCCGGAGGAGGCGTCGTAGGCGGTGCGCTCGTGCGGGGCGACCGCGCGCGACCTCGACTCCCAGCCGGCCAGCAGCACGCCCGTGTCGCGGCCCGCCGACTCGCAGGCCAGCACCTGGTGGGCGAGGTTCTCCAGCAGCACGGGCCGGCCCGACAGCCTGGAGACCTGGGCCAGCACCTCGGCGGGAGAGGCGCCCTCCACCGACAGCTCGGTGAAGACCTCGTGCAACTGCTCGGAGGCGCGCAGCTCCTCCAACTGGATGTCGATGATCCTGGCGTGGACCGACTCGGTGATCTGCACGAAAGGTGTCTCGCGGGCCAGCACGATCAGCGGGAGGCCGTGCTCCTCCGCCGCCTTGACCACCGCGCGCGGCAGCTCGCGGACGAACCTGCGGCCGAGCTCCACGACCAGGCCGGCGGCGCCGACGGCCGACAGCTCGCCGATGTAGGCGGCCAGCTTCTCGGGGTCTTCGGGCAGGGCGACACCGGTGGTCAGGACCAGCTCGCCGCCGCGCAGCAGGTGCGCGATGTCGGCGATCTCGCCCACGTGCACCCACCGCACCCGGCTGTCGAGCCGGTCCGCCCCGGCGACCACGCGGGGATTGCCCCTGCGTACGGTCTCCAGGGACAGAACGTCGGAGATAGTGGGCAGCACGTGTGGAGCCTATCCGATCAGGATGTAACTAGGGCCACCTCGACATTTACACGATGTCGTACCAACCATTCTATGTCGGCGCGCCCGTTCACGCCCTTAGATCGTCGTCCGTGTACTCGTGCGCGGGCGCCTGTTCTCGCAGCTCGACCCGGCGAATCTTGCCGGAGATCGTCTTGGGCAGGTCGCCGAACTCGAGGCGGCGCACGCGCTTGTAGGGCGCCAGGTGCTCGCGGGCGTAGGACAGGATCGAGCGCGCGGTCTCGGCCGTCGGCTCGAAGCCGGGGGCCAGGGTCACATAGGCCTTCGGTACGGCCAGCCGTACCGGATCGGGGGCGGGGACGACCGCCGCCTCGGCCACCGCCTCGTGCTCCAGCAGCACGCTCTCCAGCTCGAACGGCGAGATGCGGTAGTCGGAGGCCTTGAAGACGTCGTCGGTGCGGCCGACGTAGGTGATGTAGCCGTCGGCGTCGCGGCTGGCCACGTCACCGGTGTGGTAGTAGCCGCCCTGCTCGCTCTCCCTGCCGATGTATCCGGACATCAGGCCCAGCGGACGGCGGTCGTCCAGCGGGAGGCAGATCTCGCCGTCGTCGCCCGGCTCGCCCGTCACGGGGTCGAGCAGGGCGATGTCGTAGCCGGGCAGCGGCAGCCCCATCGAGCCCGGCTTGACGGGCAGGCCGGGGACGTTGCCGATCTGGGCGGTCGTCTCCGTCTGGCCGTAGCCGTCGCGGATGGTGATGCCCCAGGCCTTGGCGACCTGGTCGATGATCTCGGGGTTGAGCGGCTCGCCCGCGGCGACCGCGGTGCGGAGCGGCAGCCGCCAGGCGCTCAGGTCCTCCTGGATGAGCATGCGCCACACCGTCGGCGGCGCGCAGAAGGTGGCGACGTTCTCCGACCTGAGCACCTCGAGCAGCTCGGGGGCGGAGAAGCGCTGGTAGTCGTGGACGAGCACGGTCGCGCCCGCGTTCCACGGCGCGAAGACGTTGCTCCAGGCGTGCTTGGCCCAGCCGGGGGAGGAGACGTTGAGGTGCACCTCGCCGGGGCGCACTCCGATCCAGTACATCGTCGACAGGTGGCCGACGGGATAGGACAGGTGCGTGTGCTCGACCAGCTTCGGCTGGGAGGTCGTGCCCGAGGTGAAGTAGAGGAGCAGCGTGTCGTCCGCGCGGGTGACGCCGTCGGGGGTGAAGTCCTCGGCCCCGTAGGAGAACGGCAGCCAGCCGGGCACCTCGCCCACCGAGATCTTCGTGTACGGGCCGCCGGCGAACTTGGCCGTGTCCGTCGCGTTGGCGATGACGTGCGCGATCGCGCCGCGCTCGATCCGGTCGGCGACGTCCTTGGCCGACAGGAGAGTCGTGGCCGGGATGACGACCGCGCCGAGCTTCATCGCGGCGAGCAACGACTCCCACAGCTCGGCCTGGTTGCCGAGCATGAGCAGGATGCGGTCGCCGCGCCGTACGCCCTGTTCGCGCAGCCGGTTGGCGACCTGGTCGGAGCGCCTGGACAGCTCGGCGAAGGTGTAGGAGACACGGCCCACGATCTTGAGCGCGACGGCGTCCGGGGTCTCGGCGGCCAGCACGCCGTCGAACCAGTCGAGCGCCCAGTTGAACTCCGCGGGCCTGGGCCAGCGGAAGTCGCGGCGGGCGGTGGCGTAGTCGGCCTGGAGCAGAAAGTCCCTGGCGGCGCGGAAATCGCTCATGCAGGCGATCCTGCTACGTGACCAGCCGCCTCTCAAGGCCATCGAGCACGCAGGCGAGTCCGAAGGCGAAGTTCATCTCGCGGACCGCCGCGGGGTCGCGGGCGGTGTACTCCTCCGCGCGGGCGACCAGCTCGGGGTAGTCCGCCGCGGCCGTCCTGATGATCTCGCGCATGCTTTCGGCGTCGTACTCCTTCTCGGCGGCCGCGCTGAACCACGCCACCTCGGGGATCACGGAGCCGAAGACGAACGCGGTGATCGCCGCTCCCGCGTAGTCCTCCTCGAGACCGCGGAAGCCCGCCTGGTGCAGGCCCTTGCGCAGCAGCTCCGCCGCGCGCAGGGAGTTGGGGCCGATGGCCGGCATCCTGCCGATCAGCCCGGCGACCCAGGGATGGCGCAGGATCACCTTGCGCATGCCGTGCGCGAAGGCCCACCCGGTGTCGCGCCAGCCCGCCGAGCCGGGGTCGGGGATCGACATCTCACCCCAGATCTCGTCGAAGGCCAGCTCCAGCAGCTCCTCCTTGTTGGCCACGTGCCAGTAGAGGCTGGTCGCGCCCGCGCCGAGTTTGGCGCCGAGCTTGCGCATGCTCAGCGCGTCGAGGCCCTCGGCGTCCAGGATCTCGAGCGCGGCCCTGACGATCTGGTCGCGGGTCAGGCCCTGGGTCTTTCCCTGACGGGGTTCACGAGTCCAGACGGAGGTGAACTGCTTGGCGGTCACGCTCACAGCATAAATCCGCTCGCACGGTGTGCGAGGCTGTCGTACAGTGTGCGAGTGAATTCGAACGCCGTACGAGACCCTCGTCGCTGGTGGTCCCTCGTCGTCCTCTGTCTGGCCCTGATGCCGCTGGTCGTGGACAGCACCGTCCTCAACGTGGCGATCCCGACCCTGATGCAGGACCTGGGCGCCAGCCCCTCCGAAGTCCAGTGGATCCTCGACTCCTACGTGCTCGTCTTCGCGGGCCTGCTGCTCACCGCGGGCAGCCTCTCCGACCGGTACGGCAGGCGCCGCTTCCTCATCATCGGCCTGGCCCTGTTCGGCGGCGCCTCGATGGTCGCCGTGCTGGCCGTCGAACCCTGGCAGCTCATCGCCGCCAGAGGGCTGATGGGCGTGGGAGGGGCGATCCTCATGCCCTCGACCCTGTCCATCCTGATCACGACCTTCGACGACGACGAGCGGCGCAAGGCCATGGCCGCGTGGAGCGCCGTCGCGATGATCGGCGTGATCGCCGGGCCCATCGTGGGCGGCTTCCTCATCGAGCACTACTGGTGGGGCTCGGTCTTCCTGCTCAACGCCCCCATCGCGGCGGTCGGCATCATCGCCGCCCTCGTGCTGATGCCCGAGACCAAGGGGCCGGCCCGCAGTCCCGACCCGCTGGGCGTGGTGCTCTCGGTCGTCGGCCTGGCCTCGCTGGTCTACGTGGTCATCGAGCGGACGTGGAACCCGGTCATGATCGGCCTGGCCGTCCTGTCCCTCGGCGGTTTCCTGATGTGGGAGCGTCGTTCGGCCAGCCCGATGCTGCCGCTCGGCCTGTTCAGGAGCCGCAACTTCAGCGGGTCGTCGTTCTCGATCCTGCTGATGTCGTTCGGGACGGGCGCGGTGATGCTGATGCTGACGCAGTACCTGCAGTTCGTGCTGGGGTACGGCGCGGCGCAGGCGGGGCTCGCGCTCCTGCCGTACGCGATCTCGGCGGCGCTCTTCAACGGCCTCGGCGCGGCGCTCGGGCAGAAGGTCAGCAACAGGACGCTGATCGTCTCAGGCATCCTGATCATGGGCCTGTCGTTCGTGGTGATGGCGCTGAGCAGCGATTACTGGACGCTGCTCGTGGCGTTCCTCGTCATGGGGGCGGGCGGCGGGATCGCCGGGCCCGCGGCGTATGCGACGCTCATGGGGGCGGTGCCGATGGAGCACGCGGGTGTCGGGTCGGCGCTCAACGACACCATCCAGCAGGTGGGGATGGCGCTCAGCATCGCGGCCCTGGGCAGCGTGCTGGCGGGGGTGTACACCTCCGCGATGCCGTCGTCGGCGCCGGCGGCCGCTCGTGAGTCGATCGCGAACGCGGTGCGGCTGACTCCGGAGGTGGCCGCGGCGGGCCGCGAGGCGTTCAGCACGGCGATGACGACGGGGGCGTGGATCGGGGCGGTGTCGTGCGTGGCGGCGGCCTGCCTGGCGCTGGCCGTCCTCCGCCCCAAGACCCCCGCTCCCCAGGTCCCGGCCGAGGTGTGACACCGGGGGACGGCCGCGCGGGGACCGGCCGCCCCTCTTCGGGAAGTCCTCGGCCCCATGCCGGTCGCCCCACCTCCTCTCGGAGACCTCGGCCCCGTGCGGAGGGAGAGGGGTGTGCCGGGGGTCGGTCGTCCCCTCCTGAGAACCTCGGCCCTGGGAGGGGTGTGCGGGCGGTCACCGGGTGGGGGCCCAGTGGGGGTCCTTGACGTTCTCCAAGCTGTCCAGCTTGTGCATGCGCTCGTCGTGGCCGATCTGCCGCATCAGGTCGGCCACCGAGCGGTAGCGGCCGTACTCGTCGGCGTACGTCCCGGGGTCGGGCATGAACTCCAGGTCGGGGTTCTCCGCCACGAAGGTCATGTACTCGTGCTCGGCATGGTCCTCGAACTCAGCGTTCAGCCGGTACGAAGCCTCCGGCCTGACCAGGAACAGCACCCACGAGACGTGGTAGTAGAAGAACGAGATGAACCACGGCGCCACCTTGTGCAGCAGCCAGTTCTGCTTCATCCCGTGGCGCTGGATGAGGTCCTGCATGATCAGCAGGTGCCACTGCTCGTTGTCCTGGTCGGCGCGAGCCTCGACGATCCGCTCGAACACCCGCTTGGCCAGCGCCGAGCGTCCCGCGTAGCGGTGCACCGCCCAGTAGCCCATCCGCTCCCACGCCTGGTACGGCACGCGGGCGATGATCTCGAGCATGGCGAACTTGGTGAACGACCCCTTCTTGCCGTACATGAGGTCGACGGGCTTGAACATCATCTTGGCCAGCAGGCTGTAGTCCATGCGCGGCGTGGCCAGCGTCTCGGCCTGCGCCAGGCGGAGGGCGTCGCGGTCGAGCTTGGGGGGTCCCGCGGGGGCCTCGGGGCGGTCGATCGTGATGGTCATCTCTGTCTCCTTCGTTTCGATGACCTGATCGTGCTCGACGGGAGGGTCCCGGGGCGTCCGCCGCCGGAGGGCAATCGGCATGCCTCTCGCGATGTAGCGCCAGATTTCCGCGTACGCCGCCAGGCGCACGGGACATCCCCTAAGGGGCGGGGATGGCCCCTCCACGGACGCCCCGTAGATCGCGAAGAGTGAGCGCACCTCCGGCCGGTCCCACGGGCCGAGGTTTCCCGGGAAGGGGCGTCCGAGCCGCAGTGCGGCCCCTTCCCTCTGCGCGGGGGCTCCCCTGGAGTGGACGGCCGTCGCGTGCGGACGGCGGTGAGACCTGGGATCGGCGCAGGCCGTGAGGATGGGCGGCGAGGCGTCGTTACGCCAGGGGCGCAGGTGACGGTCCTGGAGGTGAACGCGGGGGTGCCGCCCCCGTCGCCGAGGTGAACGTCTATATGTCCTGACATGATCGAGGCGGGCAACATGTAAGCCAATGTCGCGTCATGCCGACACGTTGGAGGTGGGATGCGCGGTGGATAACCGGGATACTCGGAGCATGTCGGACCTTCTCGCGCGCCACAGGGCGGTAATCCCCAACTGGGTGGCCCTCTACTACAACGAGCCCATCGAGATCGTCAGCGGCAAGGGCAACCGTGTCGTCGACGCCTCGGGCAAGAGCTATCTCGACTTCTTCGCCGGGATCCTCACCAACATGATCGGGTACGACGTGCCCGAGGTGCGTGAGGCCGTCGAGCGTCAGCTGGCCACCGGCGTAGTGCACACCAGCACGGTCTACCTGCTGCGCGGCCAGATCGAGCTGGCCGAGAAGATCGCCAGGCTCTCGGGCATCCCCGACGCGAAGGTCTTCTTCACCAACTCGGGCACCGAGGCCAACGAGACGGCCCTGCTGCTGGCCACCTACGCGCGCAAGTCCGACCAGGTGCTGGCCATGCGGCAGAGCTACCACGGCCGCTCCTTCGGCGCCGTCGGCGTCACCTCCAACCGGGCGTGGAAGAACAACTCGTACTCGCCGGTCAACGCCACCTTCCTGCACGGCGCCGACCGGCACCTGCCCCAGTTCGCGGGCCTGTCCGACGCCGACTACATCAAGGTGTGCGTCGAGGACCTGCGCCACGTGCTGGCCACCTCGGTGTCCAACGACGTGGCCGCGCTGATCGCCGAGCCCATCCAGGGCGTGGGCGGCTTCACGATGGCCCCCGACGGGCTGTTCGCCGCCTACAAGGAGGTGCTCGACGAAGAGGGCATCCTGTTCATCTCGGACGAGGTGCAGACCGGCTGGGGCCGTACCGGGTCGGCGTTCTTCGGCATCCAGAACCACGGCGTGACCCCCGACATGATGACCTTCGCCAAGGGCCTCGGCAACGGGTTCGCGGTCGGCGGCATCGTGGCCCGCGGCGACCTCATGGACAACCTGCACGCGGTCGGCCTGGCGACCTTCGGCGGCAACCCCATCTCGATGGCCGCCGCCAACGCCACGCTCGACTACGTGCTCGACCACGACCTGCAGGCCAACGCCGCCAGGACCGGCGCGCTCATCATCGACGGGCTGCGCGAGGCGGCGAAGCGGCTGCCGATCGTCACCTCCGTCCGCGGCAAGGGCCTGATGTTCGCGGTGGAGCTGGCCAGCTCCGAGCTGGCCGCCAGGTTCATGGAGGAGTCCAAGAAGCTCGGCCTGCTCGCGGGCAAGGGCGGCCTGTACGGCACGGCGATCCGCATGGCCCCGCCGCTCACCCTGACGATGGACGAGGCGGCAGAGGGCCTCGGCATCATCGTCAACGCTCTGGAGATCATCAACGATGAAGTTCGTTAACCACTGGATCAACGGATCTCCGGTGGACGGCGACAGCCGTACCGCCGAGATCTTCAACCCGGCGACGGGCGAGGTCAGCGGCAAGGTCGCGATGGCGTCGGTCGCCGACGTCGACGCGGCGGTCGCGGCCGCGGTCGCCGCCTTCCCCGCCTGGCGCGACGCGTCGTTGGTCAAGCGGGCGCAGGTGCTCTTCCGCTTCCGCGAGCTGATGTACGCCCACCGCGACGAGCTGGCCGCGCTGATCTCCGCCGAGCACGGCAAGGTGCACTCCGACGCGCTCGGCGAGGTCGCCAGGGGCCTGGAGGTCGTGGAGTTCGCCTGCGGCATCCCGCACCTGCTGAAGGGCGGCTTCTCCGAGGGCGTCTCCACCAGGGTCGACTCCTACTCCATCCGCCAGCCCGTCGGGGTGGTGGCCGGCATCACGCCGTTCAACTTCCCGGCGATGGTGCCGATGTGGATGTATCCCATCGCGATCGCCTGCGGCAACGCCTTCATCCTGAAGCCGTCGGAGAAGGACCCCTCGGCCTCGATGCTCATGGCGCGGCTGTGGAAGGAGGCGGGGCTGCCCGACGGCATCTTCAACGTCGTCCAGGGCGACAAGGTGGCCGTGGACAGGCTGCTCACGCACGAGGACGTCAAGGCGGTCTCGTTCGTCGGCTCCACCCCGATCGCACGCTACGTCTACGAGACGGGCACCTCGCACGGCAAGCGCGTCCAGGCGCTCGGCGGCGCGAAGAACCACATGCTGGTCCTGCCCGACGCCGACCTCGACCTGGTCGCCGACGCGGCGGTCTCGGCCGGCTTCGGCTCGGCGGGCGAGCGGTGCATGGCGATCTCGGTCGTGCTGGCCGTGGATCCCGTCGGCGACGAGCTGGTCGCCAAGATCGTCGAGCGTGTCTCCAAGCTGACCATCGGCCCCGGCGACGACGCGCGTTCGGAGATGGGCCCGCTGGTCACCGAGGTGCACCGCGACAAGGTCGCCTCCTACCTCGACCTCGGCGTCTCCGAGGGCGCGAAGCTGGTGATCGACGGACGCGAGAGCGCCGTGCTCGGCGGCGGCAAGGCGGCCGAGACGCCGGGCTTCTGGCTAGGCCCGACCCTCCTCGACCACGTGCCCGCGGGTTCGCGCGTGCACACCGAGGAGATCTTCGGCCCCGTGCTGTCGGTGGTGCGGGTCTCCTCCTACGAGGAGGGCCTGGAGCTCATCAACGGCGGCGAGTACGGCAACGGCACCGCGATCTTCACCAACGACGGCGGGGCCGCCAGGCGCTTCCAGAACGAGGTGGAGGTCGGCATGGTCGGCATCAACGTGCCGATCCCCGTGCCGATGGCCTTCTACAGCTTCGGCGGCTGGAAGGCCTCGCTCTTCGGCGACACCCATGTCCACGGCGCCGAGGGCGTGCACTTCTACACGCGGGGCAAGGTCGTCACCTCCCGCTGGCTCGACCCCTCGCACGGCGGCGTGAACCTCGGGTTCCCGACCAACAAGTAGTCAGGACGGGGCGCGGGCACGGCGGCCCGCACCCCGCCCTACACGGTCCCCGGTAAGCTCCAGCCTGGACAAGGGGGACTTCGTGAAACACCGCATATCTGCCATGGCCGTCGCCGTAGCGGCGTGCATGACGATGACCGGATGCGTGGCGGCGAACGCGACGGCCGGGCCCGTGACGCCCGCCCCCAAGGCCAGCCCCACACCCACGCGGACCCCGACGTCGACCCCGCGGCCGACGGCCAGCCCCCCGCAGAGCGACGGCACCCTGCAGATCCTCACCTACAAGGGCTATGCCGAGTCGGGTGGCGGGGGTACGAACTGGGTGGCCGACTTCGAGAGCACGACGGGCTGCCGCATCGCCAGGCTCGACACCGTGCAGACCGCCCAGGACATGCAGGACCGGGTGGGGCAGCGCGCCTACGACGTGATCTCGGCCGGCCCCGAGGTCGCCGCGAACCTGATCGAGGCCCAGCAGGTGCAGCCCATCGACACCGCCAGGGTCACCGGCTACGACGAGCTGACCAAGCAGCTGCGCGACCAGAGCGAGGTCGGCGGCAAGGTGTACGGCGTGCCCTACCTCTGGGGCTCCTTCGAGATCATCTACGACGCCGCGAAGACCAGGCCGCGCGACGCCTCGGCGCTCTACGACAGCCAGACCGCCGCGCTGCCCGACAGCCCGCTGTCCATCGCGGACGCCGCGCTGGCCGGTGGCGCCGCCGACCCCTACGAGCTCACCGCAGGCCAGCTCGACCAGGCCATGACGCTGCTGGGCAAGAACAAGAACCGGCTGTACTGGAAGGACCCGATCACCCTGGTGCGCGCGTTCGCCACGGGCAAGGTCGACATCGCGCAGGCCACGCCGTACTTCAGGATGCTGCTGCAGAAGGCCGGAAAGGACGTCAGGGCGCTCGACACGACCGCCACCACGGGCTGGGTCGACTCCTGGATGCTGAACGCGAGCACCCCGAGCCTCGACTGCGCCTACCGCTGGCTCAGCTGGACGGCCATGGCCGAGACCCAGCGCGACGCCGCCGCGTGGGTGGGGCTCGCTCCCGCCACGTCCAAGGCCTGCAAGGGGCGGGCCGAAGGTCTGTGCGAGGCCTACGGCGTCGGTAAAGCGGCGAAGCTGGCAAAGGTCGCCTTTGCCGTACGCCCACCAGGGGATTGCACGCCCCCTGAGGGGGAATGCACTGACTATGTCGCCTGGACCAAGCGGTGGCAAGGACTTGTGAGCTGATCGGGGGCCTGCCGGCCACCGCTTGACCATGCCGCGGGTGCGCCCGTCCCCCCGCTGGGCGACCCCGCCAAGGGGCGTCCCGGGTGTTCCCCCCGACCCCGGGGCGCTCCTTCTTCATGTGTGGAATATCCTGTCAATGGTCACTGTTCATGACGATTGAAACTTCAACATGAGGAAAGGCGATCGCCATGCAGTTCGGTATCTTCACGGTCAGCGACGTCACGACCGACCCGACCACCGGCAGGACGCCGACCGAGGCCGAGCGCATCAAGGCGATGGTCACGATCGCGCTCAAGGCCGAAGAGGTCGGACTGGACGTGTTCGCGACCGGTGAGCACCACAACCCGCCGTTCGTCGCCTCCTCGCCGACGACGATGCTCGGCTACATCGCGGCCAGGACAGAGCGCCTGATCCTGTCGACCTCGACCACGCTGATCACCACGAACGACCCCGTGAAGATCGCGGAGGACTTCGCGATGCTGCAGCACCTGGCCGACGGCAGGGTGGACCTGATGATGGGCCGCGGCAACACCGGTCCGGTCTACCCCTGGTTCGGCAAGGACATCCGCGACGGCATCCCGCTCGCCATCGAGAACTACGCGCTGCTGCACCGCCTGTGGCGTGAGCCGGTGGTCGACTGGGAGGGCAAGTTCCGCACCCCGCTGCAGGGCTACACCTCGACGCCCGCGCCCCTCGACGGCGTGCCGCCGTTCGTCTGGCACGGCTCGATCCGCAGCCCCGAGATCGCCGAGCAGGCCGCCTACTACGGCGACGGGTTCTTCGCCAACAACATCTTCTGGCCGAAGGAGCACTACCAGCGGCTGATCAGCCTCTACCGGAGGCGGTACGCCCACTACGGTCACGGCCTTCCCGAGCAGGCCATCGTCGGCCTCGGCGGCCAGGTGTTCATGCGCAAGAACTCCCAGGACGCCATCCGCGAGTTCCGTCCCTACTTCGACAATGCCCCCGTCTACGGCCACGGGCCCTCGCTGGAGGAGTTCATGGCCGAGACCCCGCTCACGGTCGGCAGCCCCGACCAGGTCATCGAGCGGACACTCAAGTTCAGGGAGCACTTCGGCGACTACCAGCGCCAGCTGTTCCTCATGGACCACGCGGGACTGCCGCTGAAGACGGTCCTGGAGCAGCTCGACATCCTCGGCGAGGAGGTCGTGCCCGTGCTCCGCAAGGAGTTCGCGATCGGGCGGCGCGCCAACGTCCCCGACGCCCCCACCCACCAGTCGCTGCTCGCGCAGAAGGGTTGATCCATCATGAAGCTCGCCGTCGTCTCGGCCGGTCTCAGCCTGCCGTCCTCCACCCGTCTGCTGGCCGACCGGCTGACCTCCGCGCTGGTGGAGCGGGCGCCCGAGGTGGAGGTCGAGGTCATCGAACTGCGCGACCTGGCCGTCGACATCGCCAACAACCTGGTGACCGGGTTCCCCGCGACCAGGCTGCGCGCCGCGATCGACGCGGTGACCGAGGCCGACGGGCTGATCGCCGTCTCGCCGATCTTCACCGCGTCGTACAGCGGCCTGTTCAAGTCGTTCTTCGACGTGATCGACAACGACGCCCTGGTGGGCAAGCCGGTGCTGATCGCGGCGACCGGCGGGACGGCGCGGCACTCGCTGGCGCTGGAGCACGCGCTGCGGCCGATGTTCGCCTACCTGCGGGCCGTTGTGGCGCCGACCGCGGTGTACGCGGCCTCTGAGGACTGGGGCGCCGAGGGCCTGTCCGAGCGCATCGAGCGCGCGGCGGCCGAGCTGGCCGGGCTGATGGGCAAGGAGCAGCCGGTCAGGGCGCGGGAGGACGAGGTGGTCCCGTTCGAGCAGCAGCTCGCGGCGCTCCGGCCGTGAGCGCGGGAAAGGGCGGGGAGCGGCGACGCCGCTCCCCGCCCTTTCGCGATCAGAGCGACAGGCCAGTGAGGACCATGACCTTCTCGTAGGTGAGGTCCTCCATGGCCGAGTGGACGCCCTCGCGGCCGACGCCCGACTCCTTGACGCCGCCGTAGGGCATCTGGTCGGCCCGGTACGACGGCACGTCGCCGATGATCACACCGCCGACCTCCAGCTCGCGGTTGGCCTTGAACGCCATGTCGAGCGAGCGGGTGAACACGCCCGCCTGCAGGCCGTACTTGGAGGAGTTGGCCTCGGCGAACGCCTCGTCGACCGAGGCGACCGCCTTGACGATCATGACGGGGCCGAAGACCTCCTCGCAGGAGACCTTGGCGTCCTCGGGGACGTCCGTCAGCACCGTGGGCGCGATGGTGGCGCCGTCGCGGGTGCCGCCCGCCAGCACGCGGGCGCCGGCGGCGATCGCCTCGTCCACCCAGGCCGACACGCGCTCGGCGGCGGCCACCGAGACCAGCGGGCCCACCTGCGTCTTCTCGTCGAGCGGGTCGCCCGTGATCAGGCCGGCCACGGCCTCGACCAGCTTCTCCTCGAAGGCGGCCCGCACCGACTCCTCGACGATGACCCGCTGCACGGCGATGCAGCTCTGCCCCGCCTGGTAGTTGGAGAACAGCGCGACGCGGGAGGCCGCCCAGTCGAGGTCGGCGTCGGCCAGCACGACGGCCGCGGCGTTGCCGCCCAGCTCCAGCGTGACGTGCTTGCGCGGCACCTGGTCCATGATCGCGTAGCCGACCGGGCCCGAGCCGGTGAAGGAGACCACCGGCAGGCGCGGGTCCTGCACCAGAGCGGCGGCGCGCTCGTTCTCGACCGGCAGCACGGAGAACATCCCCGCGGGCAGGTCGGTCTCGGCCAGGATCTCGCCGAGCACCAGCGACGACAGCGGCGTGGCGGGCGCGGGCTTGACGATGACCGGCGCGCCGACCGCGATCGCGGGCGCGACCTTGTGGGCGACGAGGTTCAGCGGGAAGTTGAAGGGAGTGATCGCCAGCACCGGGCCCTTCGGCTGGCGGCTGACGTAGGCGAGACGGCCGGTCGCGGCGGGCTCGGTGTCGAGCCGCTGGACACCGCCCGACCAGCGCCTGGTCTCCTCGGCGGCGAAGCGGAAGGTGGAGATGGCGCGGTTGACCTCACCGCGCGCCCAGAAGATCGGCTTGCCGTTCTCGCCGGTGATCAGCTGCGCGATCTCCTCGTGCCGCTCGGCCAGGCGCTTGGCCACGTGGGCCAGCGCCTCGGCGCGCACGTGCACGGGCAGCGCGGCGGCCTCCTTCTGTACGGCGGCCGCCGCGGCGACAGCCTCCTCGACCTGCGCGTCGGTGGGCACCGAGTAGGTGCCGACCACGCGGCCGTCGTGAGAGTTGGTTACGGTGAGCTCGCGGTCGCCCGTGGCGGGCTGTCCTGCGAGCCAGAAGGTGCGCACGTCCATACTCCGACGCTATGCCAGATCCGTCGGCGGGTAAGTTCTCCACGTTGCACAACACCACAGGGGCCAGCAGGCCGTTCCGAACAAAGCCATCTGTAACAGATGTAGTGCTATTTCGGGATGTTTAGCTTGTCGAGTGGTTTGAGCGATCTCCGTACTGGCTAAGTCCTTCTGGTGCGGTTCCCCCGAGCATGAAAGGCCTGGCCCCATGACCACGTCTGCGCCGCTGGGGCTGCAAGGTGCCTATCTGCTGGGCGAGCGGACCTCCCACGACCAGCTTCGCAGCCGCACCCTCGAGGTGGCGGTCGACCTGCTGACTCGCGAAGGGCCCGACAGCCTGTCCATGCGCAGGATCGCCACCGAGGCGGGCTGCTCCACCACGGTCATCTACACGATGTTCGGCAGCAGGGAGGGCCTGGCCGAGGCGCTCTACCTGGAGGGCTTCGAGCGCTTCCGCCGCTTTCTCGAAACGGTGCCCGCCAGGAAGGACCCCTTCGAGCACCTCACCGCGCTCGGCCCCGCCTACCGCGAGGCGTGCCTGGCCGAGCCGGGCTTCTACACGCTGATGTTCGAGCAGGCCATCCCCGGTTTCGAGCCGAGCGAGCGGGCCAGGACCCTCGCCCGCGCCGCGCTCAACATCCTCGACAGGGTGATCTCCGACTGCATCTCGGCCGGCTATCTCATCCCCACGCAGCCGCGCAAGATCGCCGACGCGCTGTGGGCGGCGGCGCAGGGCGCGATCAGCCTCGAACGGGCGGGACACCTGCGCGACAGCCGTACCTACGAGGCGGTCACGACCGCGACGATCTGCTGCTACCTGGCGCGGAAGAGTTGAGCGCGATCCACAGCTCGGCGCGCACGCCGGGGTCGTCGAGGTCGCGGCCGAGCAGTTCTGAGACGCGCTTCATCCGGTAGCGCAGCGTGTGCCGGTGCACGCCGAGCCGCTGGGCGGCCGCGTCCCAGTGGCCGTTGGCCCCGAGGTAGGCGCGCAGCGACTCGATGAGGTCGGCCCGCGAGCCGTACTCGTTGAGCGGGGCGAGCAGCGCGGAGGCGAAGGCGTGCGCGGCCGCGGGATCCAGCAGGGCCAGCAGGCCCTGCCCCGCCAGGTCGGCGAACCTCACCGTGCCGCCGCCCGCCTTGCGCGCCGCCTCCAGGGCGCGGCCCGCCTGCTCGATGCCCTCGCCCAGCTCCCGGTACGGCATCGGCGAGCTCACCCCCACGGCGCCTTCGAGCTCCGCCGGCACCTGCTCGACCAGCGCGATCCCCTCGCTGACGAACGTGCGCGGCTCCAGCGGCTCCAGCGTCTCGCCGTCGGCCGCCAGCACGGTGACGGGCTCGGCGGGCAGCAGTCCGCCCAGCGGGGCGAGCGCCGCGTCCGCCCGCTCCACCTGTCCCGCCAGCAGCAGGGCCAGGACGGCCGCGCGCACCCCCCTCTCGGCCGCCAGTTGTGTCCTGCCCTGCTCCAGCGCGAGCGTGAGGAGCGAGCCCGCCGCGTTGATGACGGTGTGCGCGACGGGGGAGAAGGGATGCGGAGCGCCGACCGCGAAGAAGCCGCGGATGCGCCTGGAGGTGCCGCTGAGCGGCTGCACGATCACGTGCTCGCCCGGCGACGACAGTGCCACGCTGGACAGCGGCCGTTCGGCGGACTCGTGCCGGTGCGAGCCGCGGCGCAGCCGGTCGAGGGCGGGCAGCACGGTGTCGAGGCGGGCGTCGGGCGTGGCGTGCGCGACCTCGCCCGACTCGCCGATGAGCGCGGCCCAGCCACTCACCTCCTTGGCCAGCCTGTCGATCACCGCGTGCGTGCCCTCGGGCCGCAGCGCCGCCCGCGTGAGCCTGCCCTGCGCCGCGAACGCCCTGCTGATCTCCTCGTACTGCTCGGCCGCCAGCAGCTCGCTGACCGTCTTGCCGATCGCGATGAACGGGGTCTCGCGCGGCACCTCGAGCAGGGGCAGTCCCGCCGCCGCGGCCGCCGTCACCAGCTCGCCCGGCACGTCGTCGTGGGTCAGCCCGACGCCGAACCCGAGCCCCGCCACCCCGCGCTCCACCAGCCGGTCGACGTAGGCGGCGAAGCCCGAGGTCAGGCGCATGCCGGTGGTCAGCACCAGCTCGCCGCCCTCGAGGAACGGCGTGGGATCCTCGAGCTCGCTGACCGCGACCCAGCGAACCGGACGGTCGAGCGAACCGGCCAGCGGGCGCAGCCGCATGCGGCGCACCACGGTCTGCAGAGAAGGCGCCATCGAGTGTTTGTCCATTCCGGCAAAGCGAGCTAGGCCCATTGTGCCATCGCGACACATCGGACTTCGGCGCCGCCCGCCGTACCGTCACAGCATGAGCAACCATCAGGGAGGTCCGGCGCTTCCGCAGGAGCGCCGCCTCGTCACCGAGATCCCAGGACCGAAGTCGCGGGAGCTGCTCGCGCGCAAGCAGGCGGCCGTACCGCCCGGCATCGGCACCACGCTTCCTGTCTTCGTGACCAGGGCGGGCGGCGGCGTGGTCGTCGACATCGACGGCAACTCCCTGATCGACTTCGGGTCCGGCATCGCCGTCACCAGCGTGGGCAACGCCGCCCCCCGCGTGGTCGAGCGCGTCAGCAGGCAGGTGGCCGACTTCACGCACACCTGCTTCATGGTCACGCCGTACGAGTCGTACGTCGAGGTGTGCGAGAAGCTCAACGAGCTCACCCCCGGCGACCACGAGAAGCGCACGTTCCTGGTGAACAGCGGCGCCGAGGCCGTGGAGAACGCGGTCAAGGTCGCGCGCCTGGCCACCGGCAGGCAGGCCGTCGTCGTCTTCGACCACGGCTACCACGGGCGCACGCTGCTCACGATGACGCTCACCGCCAAGAACATGCCCTACAAGCAGGGCTTCGGTCCCTTCGCACCCGAGGTGTACCGGGTGCCGCTGGCCTACCCCTACCGCTGGCCGACCGGTCCCGAGAACTGCGCCGAGGAGGCCGCGGCCCAGGCCATCGACGCGATCAACAAGCAGATCGGCGCGGGCAACGTGGCCGCCGTCGTGATCGAGCCGATCGCCGGTGAGGGCGGCTTCATCGAGCCGGCGAAGGGCTTCCTGCCGCGCATCGCCGAGTTCTGCCGTGAGAACGGCATCGTCTTCATCGCCGACGAGGTGCAGACCGGCTTCGCCCGCACCGGGCAGCTGTTCGCCTGCGAGGACGAGGGCGTCGTGCCCGACATCATCACCACCGCCAAGGGCATCGCCGGCGGCCTGCCGCTCGCCGCCGTCACCGGTCGCGCCGACCTGCTCGACAAGGTGCACACGGGCGGCCTGGGCGGGACCTACGGCGGCAACCCGCTGGCCTGCGAGGCGGCGCTGGGCGTGCTGGAGACCATCGAGTCCGAGGACCTGGTGGGCAAGGCGCGCCGCATCGGCGAGATCATGCTGCCGAGGCTGCGGACGCTGCAGGAGCGCTTCGACGTCATCGGCGACGTCCGCGGTCGCGGCGCGATGATCGCCATCGAGCTGGTCAAGCCCGGCACCAAGGAGCCCAACCCCGAGGCCGTGGCGGAGATCGTCCGCAGGTGCCACGCCGAGGGCCTGCTCGTGCTGACCGCCGGCACCTACGGCAACGTGCTGCGCTTCCTGCCGCCGCTGGTGATCCCCGAGCACCTGCTCGAAGAGGGCCTGTCCATCCTCGAGAAGGCGCTGTCGGCGTAACCGCGTAAAAAACGGGCATCCGGCTTGCGGCTGGATGCCCGTTTTTGCGTACCACCATCGCCGAGTTTTCACCGTCGCTTGGCACCGCGCTCAACGATCACCCGGCTATAACGGTTCCGGTATGACCACGAGCGGTGACTGCGAGGAGCGTGATGGACTGGCACGGCACGGCGACGTTCGACCCGGAGGGGCTGAGCTGGGCGCAGCGCGACGGTGACGCCTGCGTGGTCTGCCACAAGCGGTGGCCGAGGCCCCGGGTGCACGTCGGCCGCCTGCCCGACAGCTCCCGCGTGCTGGCCTGCCTCGAATGCGCCGAGGCGCTGCTGCCCGCCGTCTCCGCCACCGTCGTCGGCTTTCCCGCGCGCTAGGCGGCCCACTCCGCCGTCTGCTCCCGCATCCCCCACGGCGAGCCGTACTCGGTGAGCAGGTCGAGGAACGGCACCGCGTCGAACGCCTCGGGGCCCAGCACGCCCTCGCCCCGCCACACTCCCCTGGCCACCAGCTCCAGCGCCACCACCGGGTGGATCGCGGTCTGCCAGACGACGGCCTGCGCGCCGTACTCCCTCATCGACCAGGCGTTGTCGACCACGTGGTACAGGTAGACCTCGCGCGGCCTGCCGTCCTTGCCGGTGCCCTTCACCCACGTGCCCGCGCAGGTCTTGCCGCGCATCCGGTCACCCAGCGTGGCGGGGTCGGGCAGCCTGGCGGCGACCACGTCACGCGGCGAGACCTCCTGCCTGCCCACCCGCACCTTCTCCGTGTCGTCGAGGCCGAGCTTGTGCAGGGTCTTCAGGACGCCGATGAACTCCTCGCCCAGGCCGTACTTGAACGTCACCCGCTTGGCGTCGATCCACCTCGGGACCAGCAGCACCTCCTCGTGCTCCACGTTCACGCACTCCACGGGGCCGATGCCCTCGGGGAAGTCGAACACCTCGGGCTCGCTGAACGGCTCGGTCGTGCGCCACCCGCCGTCCTCCCACACCACGGGCGGGTTGAGGCACTCCTCGATCGTGGTCCAGATGGAGAAGGTGGGCGCGAAGTCGTAGCCCTCGACGACGAGGTTCGAGCCGTCCCTGATGCCGACCTCCTCGATGGTCTCGAAGAGGTGGTCGGCGGCGTACCTGGCGAACACGTCGGCCAGCCCGGGCTCCACGCCCATGCCGACCAGCGCGAGCTTTCCGCTCGCGCGCCACTCGCCGTCCTTCGCGAACTGCTCGTCGCCGAGCTTTACGCCGGTCAGCTCGTACGGCGCCCGCGGGTGCGGCCTGGACAGTGACATCGCCATGTCGAGGTAGTGCGCGCCCGCCTCCAGCGCCGCGTCGAACAGGGGCATGGTGAAGCGCGGGTCGACGGCGTTGAACAGCACGTCGCAGCGGTGCTCGCGGAGCGCGGCCACGACGGCGGCCTGGTCGGCGGCGTCGAGCCGGATGGCGCTGAACCTGGGGTCGCCGACCTTCGCGACGGCCTCGGCCGCCCGGTCCTGTTTCGAGTCGGCCACCACGATGTGTTCGAAGAAATCTCGACGGGCGGCGATGGGCACCACGGCGGAGCCGACGCCGCCGGCTCCCACAAGAAGGATTCTCATGCCGTGACCCTACCCACTGACTGGTCATTCAGCCAACCGGACTGTCAACGGGCGATCCGGCTGGATAGGCTCCGGCCAGGAGGAGGAGGACGTGATGACGGAGCCGGTGGAGCTGGACTTCAGCATCCCGAGCGTGGCCCGGATGTACGACTACTACCTGGGCGGCAAGGATCACTTCGCGGCCGACAGGGCCGCCGCCGAGCAGGTGCTCCGGGCCTTCCCCGACACCAGGACGATGGCCAGGGAGAACAGGGCCTTCCTCGGCCGTGCCGTACGGCACATGCGGCGGGCCGGCGTCGAGCAGTTCCTCGACCTCGGCACGGGGCTGCCCGCCGCGGGCAACGTGCACGAGGTGGCGGGCGAGGGCAGCCGCGTCGTCTACGTCGACAACGACCCCGTCGTCGCCGTGCACGGCAGGGCGCTGCTGGAGAACACCGGCGCCATCCTGCTCCAGAAGGACGTCAGGAAGCCCGATTCGGTCCTCGCCGAGGCCGCGGACCTGCTCGACTTCGGCACGCCCGTCGGCGTGCTGTTCGTCGCCATCCTGCACTTCATCGGCGACGAGGACGGCGCGCACGGCATCGTGGCCCGCTTCCGCGACAGGATGGCCCCCGGCAGCTACCTGGCGATCACCCACGGCACGTGGGAGGAGGCCAGGGAGGACGACGGGGTCGACGTCTACAAGCGGACCAACGCCCCGATCTCGGTCAGGACCCGGGCGGAGATCCTGCGCTTCTTCGACGGCTTCGAGCTGGTGGAGCCGGGCCTGGTCGACGTGGCGCACTGGCGGCCCGAGCGGCCCGCCGCCACCGACCGGCGGCTGTGGCTGACGGCGGGCGTGGGCCGCAGGCTATAGACGCTTCTCGAAACAAACGCTCTCCGCGCACCCGGCGTAGGCGCCGAAGCGCGGGATCGGGGTGTAGCCGGCGGAGGTGTAGAGGCCGATCGCCTCCTGGAACAGGCGACCGGTCTCCAGCCTGAGTGTGTGCATGCCGCGATCGGCCGCGAGCTTCTCGACCTCCGCCAGCAGTGTCCTGGACAGGCCGCGCCCGCGGAAGGCGGGCCTGACGTACATCCGCTTGACCTCGCCCACGCCGGGCTCCAGCGGTTGCAGCCCCGCGCAGCCCGCCGCTCGCTCGCCCGACCACATCAGCACGAAGGAGATGCGGGGGTCGAGGTGCTTGGGCGTGTCGTCGACGACGTCGCGCTGCCGCCAGGCGAGCTCGGCCTGCTGCTCGGCGCACAGCTCCATGACCTGCGACGACTCGGACGTTTCTGACGTTATCCGCATGGCCGGGAGGATAACGAGGCCCGTGTTTCAACCGTGTGACGCGGCGGTCAGGCCCGCTCCGCGGTGGCGAACAGCGCCTTGGCCGAGTCGCCGAAGTAGGGGCCGTACATGGTGCCGTGGTCGTTGCTGTACTTGAAGCTGCTGACCGAGGTGACCTTGCCCCGCCCCGTGGTGACGTCGAAGGAGGTCAGCCACGGGCCGCCGCTGGAGCCCGCGGTCATGTCGCAGCGCAGGCCCTGATCGCGCGTCTGGCCGTGGGGGTCGTCGGTGACCCGCCCTGAGCAGTAGATGAGCTCCTCGCCGTCGAACGGCGGGTCGGCGGGGAAGCCGAAGCCGTAGACCTGGCCGCCGCGCGAGGGGTTGAAGGCGATCTCCTGCGTGCCGACCGCGTCGGCGACGTGCCGGCCGCCGGAGGTGTTGAGCGCCACCATGCCGACGTCGTAGCTGTCGTCGCCCGAGCGCGACCACGGGCCCGCGACGAACATCCTGCGCGCGGTGTAGGAGCCGTAGGGCTTGCCGCCTCCCGGCTCGTAGCCCGGCACGAAGGTCCAGTTGCCCGCCCACGAGCCCTTGCCGTCCTTGACGCAGTGGCCGGCGGTGACGACGACGTCCTTGTTGGCGCTCCTGACGGTGCTGGCCGAGCAGACGAAGTCGACGCCGTCCATGGTGAGGAAGACCCGCCCCGTCGTGCGGGTGACCAGACCGCCGGTGCCCCAGCGAGAGCCGCTGGTCGTGGCGGTCGGCCTGGCCGACAGCCGGCGCGGCGTGACGATCTTGCCGGCGGCCCCCGACAGCTCGGGAGCGGTGGCGACGCCCGCCTTGTTGGACAGGCCGCTCAGCAGGCCGCCGTCGCGGGGGAGCGCCGTCCTGGCCACGGTGCCGAGGAGGTCGATCGGCAGGGCCTTCGACATCCTGGCGGGGGTCCAGTAGTCGAGCACGCGGCGCTGCTCGTGCGAACTGCGAGCTGCCACGTGCTCGACGACGTCGGCCTGCGGAGCAGGAGCAGGCGAGACCGGCTTCGGTGCGTGGACGGGCGTGGCGCCGATCAATGCCGCGCCCATCATGCCTGCGACGAGTGGAGCGGACGCAAGCAGGGGGAGGCTCGAGGTCATGAGCCCCGAGTCTGCACTACTAGATGTGTTCTTGTGACTACTTTCGGTAAATCAGCTCAGAGTGCGTTCGTGTTCTGGGCGGCGTTGTAGACAGCCTGGGCCTCGGCACCAAAATACGGGCCGAACATCCAGTTGGGCGCGAAGTTGTACTTGAAACTGTTCACCGAGTTCTGCGTGCCGAGACCGGTCTTCTCGTCGAAGCTCACGAACCACGGTCCGCCGCTGGAGCCGCCGGTCATGTTGCAGGTGAGCCCGTGGTCCTTCGACATCAGGAAGTCGTCGAAGGCCCTGCCGCTGCAGTAGATCAGCTTCGACCCGTCGTACGGCGCGGCGGCCGGGTATCCGAACGAGTGCATCTGCTGGCGCCTGCCCTGGTTGAAGGCCACGCCCTGGCCGCCCACCACGTCCGTCAGCGACTTGCCCTGCAGCGGCGCGACCACCACGGCCGCGACGTCGTGGTTGATGTCCTCGCGCGCGTCCCACTGGGGCGTGGTCAGCAGCTTGCTGGCCACCCAGGTGCCGTGCGGCCGCGCGCCCTTGTCGTAGCCGGGGACGAAGACCCAGTTGGTGTGGAAGGCGCCGCCCATCTTGACGCAGTGTCCCGCGGTCATGACGACGCTCTTGTTCGCGCTGGTCACCGCGTTGCCGGAGCAGGAGGCGTTGCGGCCCTGGTAGGTGAAGAAGACCCGGCCCGCGGTCTTGGTGATCGCGCCGCCGCCCGTCCACGCCGTGCCCGAGCTGGCCTTGGCCGCCTGCGGCCCGCCCGGCGCCGAGTTGGTCGGCGGGACCTCCCACGGGACGCCGGTGGTGGGCTCGCCGGGGGCGCCGTACTTCCCGCCGGACTTGGGCGCGGGGGGAGTGAGGGGCTGGGCCTCCTCCATCTTCTCCGGGGTCCAGTACTGCGTGACCGCCTTCTGCTCGGTCTTGGTGTCGGCGGCCTGCTCGGCGACCGGCTTGGGTCCCGCTCCCGCCTGGGCCGCCGACACGGGGAGCGCGGCGGCGCCGGTGGCGAGGGTGAGGATGGAAAGCAGAGCGAGTCTGCGGTGCATGCGTACCTCCATTGACCGGAACTGAGGTTGGAAGTTAGCGGCACCAATATCCAGATTTCTCTGGAATTGCGTAGAACGATATAGCGTTATTCGGACATTTATTTACATGAATTCACTTGATTAACAGGCGTTGCGGCGGATGCGGAACAATGGAGCCGTGGACTCAGACCTCTCGCGCTCCGTGACCGTGCTCGGATCGACCGGCTCCATCGGCACCCAGGCCCTCGACCTCATCGCCCGCAACCCCGAGCGGTTCGCCGTCACCGCGCTCGCCGCGGGGGGAGGCAGGCTCGACCTGCTCGTCAGGCAGGCCACCGAGACGGGCGCGAAGGTCGTCGCGGTGGCCGACGCGGCGGCGGTGCCCGCGCTGAAGGAGGCGCTGCCCGGGGTCACCGTGCTGGGCGGTCCCGAAGGAGTCGCCGAGGCGGCGGCCATGGAGACCGACATCGTGCTCAACGGCATCACCGGCGCGCTCGGCCTCACCTCCACGCTGGCCGCGCTGGAGGCGGGTCACCCGCTCGCGCTGGCCAACAAGGAGTCGCTGATCATCGGCGGACCGCTGGTGAAGCGGCTGGCCAAGCCGGGGCAGATCCTGCCCGTCGACTCCGAGCACTCCGCGCTGCAGCAGTCGCTGTGGGCGGCGGGCCCGGCGGGTCACGACCCCGAGGCGGTCCGCAGGCTCGTCGTCACCGCCAGCGGCGGGCCGTTCCGCGGGCGCAGGCGCGCGGAGCTGGCCGACGTGACCCCCGAGATGGCGATGGCCCACCCCACCTGGTCGATGGGGCCGGTCATCACGATCAACTCGGCGACGCTGGTCAACAAGGGGCTGGAGGTGATCGAGGCGCACCTGCTCTTCGACATCGGCTTCGACAGGATCGAGGTCGTGGTGCACCCGCAGTCGATCATCCACTCGATGGTGGAGTTCGTCGACGGCTCCACGATCGCCCAGGCCAGCCCGCCCGACATGCGCCTGCCGATCGCGCTCGCGCTCGGCCATCCCCGACGGGTCCCCGGCGCCGCCCACGCCGTCGACTGGACCAGGGCGCACACCTGGACCTTCGAGCCCCTCGACGACGAGGCCTTCCCCTCCGTCGCGCTCGCCAGGCACGTCGGCGAGGAGGGCGGCACCGCGCCCGCGGTCTACAACGCGGCCAACGAGGTCTGCGTCGAGGCTTTCCAGCAGGGCAGACTCCCCTTTCTCGGGATCGTCGACACTGTCGCCAAGGTCGTCGAACGCCACCAGACAACTCCGGCCGAATCGGTGGAAGAAGTCCTCGCGGCCGACGCCTGGGCCCGGGAAGCGGCAAAGCGGATGTTCTAAAGGGCGTAACCGGACGGTCCCTATCGCTGCCTAGACTGGGGGACGTGACTTCCGTAGCACTGGGCATCCCGTCGGTCCGTCCCAAGCCGCTGGCCGAGCGGCGCCACTCCCGTCAGATCATGGTCGGCACCGTGCCGGTGGGAGGCGACGCTCCGGTCTCGGTCCAGTCGATGACCACCACGGTCACCGCCGACATCAACGCGACGCTGCAGCAGATCGCCGAGCTCACCGCCTCGGGCTGCCAGATCGTGCGCGTCGCCGTCCCCTCGCAGGACGACGCCGACGCGCTGCCGATCATCGCCAAGAAGTCCCAGATCCCCGTCATCGCGGACATTCACTTCCAGCCCAAGTATGTCTTCGCCGCCATCGACGCCGGCTGCGCGGCGGTCCGCGTCAACCCCGGCAACATCAAGAAGTTCGACGACAAGGTCGGCGAGATCGCGAGGGCCGCCGCCGACGCGGGCGTGCCGATCCGCATCGGCGTCAACGCCGGCTCGCTCGACCCCAGGCTGCTGCAGAAGTACGGCAAGGCCACGCCCGAGGCCCTGGTGGAGTCCGCGCTGTGGGAGTGCTCGCTGTTCGAGGAGCACGGCTTCGGCGACATCAAGATCTCGGTCAAGCACAACGACCCGGTCGTCATGATCAACGCCTACCGGCAGCTGGCCCAGCAGTGCGACTACCCGCTGCACCTCGGCGTCACCGAGGCGGGCCCCGCCTTCCAGGGCACGATCAAGTCGGCCGTCGCCTTCGGCGCGCTGCTGGCCGAGGGCATCGGCGACACCATCCGCGTCTCGCTGTCGGCCCCTCCTGTCGAGGAGGTCAAGGTCGGCGCGCAGATCCTCGAGTCGCTCGGGCTGCGCGAGCGGGGTCTCGAGATCGTCTCCTGCCCCTCGTGCGGGCGCGCCCAGGTCGACGTCTACACCCTTGCCGAGCAGGTCCAGGCCGGCCTGGAGGGCATGAAGGTGCCGCTGCGCGTCGCGGTCATGGGGTGCGTCGTCAACGGCCCCGGCGAGGCGCGCGAGGCCGACCTCGGCGTCGCCTCGGGCAACGGCAAGGGGCAGATCTTCGTGAAGGGCGAGGTCATCAAGACCGTCCCCGAGTCGCAGATCGTCGAGACGCTGATCGAGGAGGCGATGCGCATCGCCGAGGAGATGGGCGTCGAGATCGACCTCGAGGACGACACCGCCGGCCCGCAGGTGGTCGTCGGCTGAGGGACCGTTCGTCCGCAGCCACCCGGCGCTGACGGCTCCCGGCGGTCAGCTCAGACCGCCAGGGGCTTCCCCGGCTTGCTGCCGCCCGCGGGGGCTCGATGAGCGCCGCCTTGTGATGCTCGCGGGCGTCGCCTGGGGCTTCCTGACGCCTGCGGGGCTCGACCCGGCCGCCCTGCTTGCTGATGCATGCGGGGTCTCGATTAGGGGCGCTGTCTCGTGATGCACGCGGGCGCACTTGGAGGTACCGCTTCCTCGATACGCGGGAGGAGGCGCCGCCCTGGTCGCCCCGTCCTGCTGTCGCTGATCTTCGCGCTTCGCCCCCGGTTCCTACTGGGGCCCGGGTCAGCGTCATGGCGCGAGGGAGTCGTCGCAAGGCTACGCAAAGCAATGAGATCATTACACATTGGCAACCAATCTCCCATGCGCACAGTAGTCAGTTGACTGCGCAGGGGAGTATCTCCCTGTCCTATGAGCAGAGGAGAGCAGCACGGTGAAGCGGGTTGTCGGGATTGGTGCCGGATTGGCGCTGCTGGTCGCGAGTGTCGGCGGGGCGGCGAGCGCCGAGGCGAAGGTGGACAGCGGGGTGACCTGGGGATCGTGTGTGGAGCAGCCATCGATCGCCGCCCGCGTGCTGGGCAGTATCGGGTTCATCGCGCCACCGGAGGTGGAGCCCGAGCAGCCGGGAGTGGAGTGCGCCACCTTGCGGGTGCCGCTCGACTACCGTGATCCGTACGGCCAGAAGATCAAGCTGGCGCTCAACAGGGTGAAGGGATCGGTCTCCCGCGACGCCAACCACTTGGGCACGCTGCTGGTCAACCCCGGCGGCCCCGGCGCGTCGGGGTTGGCTCTGGCCAAGCACGTCGCGGCGGCGCTGCCGCCGAACCTGGCGGGCCGCTTCGACGTGGTGGGCTTCGACCCCCGCGGCGTCGGCAAGAGCGAGCCCGCCCTGCGCTGCGTCGATCCGGTCAAGTACTTCGCCCCGCCCCGGCCCGACCAGGTGCCGCGGAGCTCGGCGGCCGAGCAGGTGCTGCTCGGCAGGGCCGAGGAGTACGCCGCCCGCTGCGGCAACCTGTGGTCGTGGATGCTGCCGCATCTCACCACCGAGAACTCCGCCCGCGACATGGACGCCATCCGAGCCGGCCTCGGGGAGGAGCGCATCAGCTACTTCGGCTACTCCTACGGCACCTACCTCGGCGCCGTCTACGCATCGCTCTTCCCCCACAGGCTCAAGCGCCTGGTACTCGACAGCGCCGTCGACCCGAAGGGCGTCTGGTACAAGGCCAACCTCGCCCAGAACCTCGCCTTCGAGCGGCGCCACCGTGACTTCCTCGCCTGGGCGGCCAAGCACAACGCGGTCTACCAGCTGGGCCGTACGGCGGGGGAGACCTCCTTCGCCTACTACTCCATGCGCCAGCGGCTGGCCACCAGGCCCGCGGGCGGCGTGGTGGGGCCGAGCGAGCTCGACGACCTGTTCACCCTCGCCGGCTACGCCAATGTGCTCTGGCCGAGGCTGGCGGGCGCGTGGTCGAGCTACGTGCGCCAGGGGCAGGTGCAGGGCCTCGTCGACGCGTGGCGGCAGTACGCGCAGAACACCGCGGAGGACGAGAACGGCTACGCCGTCTACCTGGGCGTGCAGTGCGCCGACGCCAAGTGGCCGCGCTCGTGGGCGACGTGGCGGACGGACATGGCCAGGATGCACCGGGTCGCGCCCTTCCTGACGTGGCCCAACGCCTGGTACAACGCGCCGTGCGCGTTCTGGGCCACACCCGGTGGCGAGCCCGTGCCGATCAAGGCGGACCGCGCGCTGCCACCGATCCTGATCATTCAGACGCGGCGCGACGCCGCCACGCCGTACGAGGGAGCGGTGAACATGCGCAGGCACTTCCCGAGCGCCCGCATGCTCGTGGTGTCGGGCGGCGGCCACGGGGTGGCGCTGGCCGGCAACAAGTGCGTGGACCAGCAGCTGTTCCGCTACCTCGAGGACGGCACGCTGCCGCGCCGGGGGACGGGCTGCGCGGGCCTGCCGGAGCCGACGCCCGCGGCGCGGATGGCGGCGGGAAGCGCGCTGGACCACCTGCGCCTGACGCAGGTGCTCGGCCGTCGATAGGCGAGCATGGTCCCTGTCAAAACGGGGCAGGTCGCGTAGGCTTGCCGGTGTGATGCTGCGTACATCGGCGTCGCGTGTGCTCGACGACAGCGACAGGGACGAAGTGCTCGCACTTCTCGACACCAACCCTGTCGCCAATGTCTTCGTCGCCTCACGGGTTCGGAGCGTCGGGTTGCACCCGACGCGCCTGGGCGGGCAGATGTGGGGGTTCGGGCCGCGCGGCGCGCTCACCTCGCTCTGCTACGCCGGAGCCAACCTGGTGCCGGTCAACGCCGGAGCCGAGGCCGTCCACGCCTTCGCCGACCGCGCGCGCAAGCAGGGCCGTCGATGCTCGTCCATCGTCGGCCCGGCGCCCGCCGTCGAGCTGCTCTGGGAGCGGCTGGAGCCGTACTGGGGGCAGGCCAGGGCGATCCGCTGGTCGCAGCCGGTCATGGCGACCACCCAGAAGTCACCGGTTCCCGCCGACCCCCTCGTCCGCCGGGTGCGTCCGGAGGAGTTCGACATCCTGCTGCCCGCCTGCGTGGCGATGTTCACCGAGGAGGTGGGCATCTCACCCAACGGCGGCGACGGCGGCGCGCTCTACCGCACGCGGGTGGCCGAGCTGATCCGCATCGGCCGTTCCTACGCGCGCATCGACGACGGCAGGGTGGTGTTCAAGGCCGAGATCGGCGCGGTCACCCCGCAGGCCTGCCAGATCCAGGGCGTCTGGGTCGACCCGGCGCTGCGTGGCCACGGTCACGCGGTTGCGGGCATGGCGGCCGTGGTGGAGGCGGGGCTCTCGTGCTTCGCGCCGGTCGTCTCGCTGTACGTCAACGACTTCAACCACCCGGCCAGGGCCGTCTACCGGAAGGTCGGCTTCCGCGAGGTCGACACGTTTATGTCTGTCCTGTTCTAGGCTCTTTCGCATGATCCTCGTCACTGGAGCCACAGGAAACGCGGGAAGCTCCGTCGTGAGCGCACTCGCCGAGCAGGGCGCCCCGGTGCGCGCCCTGGTCAGGCGGGAGGCCGACCTGCCCGCCGAGCTCGCGACCGGCGACCTCAACGACCCCGCGTCGGTGGCGGCGGCGCTCGACGGGGTGCGAGGGGTCTTCCTGCTCAGCGGCTACGACAACATGGCCGCGACGCTGGCGGAGATCAGCAAGGCGGGCGTGGAGCGCGTCGTGCTGCTGTCGGCCAGCGCGGCCGAGACGGGCAACCCCGGCAACGCCGTCTCCCGCTACCACATCGAGTCGGAGGCGCTGGTCCGCGAGTCGGGGGTGCCGTGGACGATCCTGCGGCCCCGCACCTTCTTCACCAACGCCTTCCGCTGGCTGGACCAGCTCAAGGCGGGCGACGTGGTCAAGGACGCCTTCCCCGGCGTCCGGGTGGCCGCCATCGACCCGCTCGACATCGGCGCCGTCGCGGCCACGGCCTTCCTGGAGGACGGCCACGAGGGGCAGGTCTACCCGCTCACCGGGCCCGAGTCGCTGCTGCCCGCCGACCGGATCCGCGTGCTCGGCGAGGTGCTGGGCCGCGACCTGACCTTCGTCGGGCTCTCCGACGAGGAGGCCAGGGCCGAGATGAGCGCCGCGATGCCGCAGATGTACGTCGACGCCTTCTTCGACTTCTTCGCCGCGGGCAACCTCGATGAGTCGCAGGTGCTGCCCACCGTCGAGCAGGTGACCGGGCGCCCGCCCCGCCGCTTCGCCGAGTGGGCCGCGGCGAACGCCGCCGCCTTCCCCCAGCCGGCGTAAGCGACCTGAGGGTTTGATCGGCCGCGTTCCGCAGGTGGATCGGTTCCCTCTTGGGGTGAACCGATCTTCGTCCTGGATCGTCACACCCGGGTATGAAACGACGATCATTCAGCCGGGCGAGCGGATGGCTGGCCGCGTTCGTCTTCGGCCTCCCTGCGCTGGGCCTGCTCGCGATGGCCATCGTGTTACGCGGGCGGGCCGTGGCGTTCGCGCTGCCCTACCTGGTGCTCATGATCCTGGCCTACCTGGTGGGCATGGCGTTCCTCGCGGTGCTCAGGTTCCCGCCCGACTGGCTGCGCGCGCTCGTCGCCGCCGTCGCCGTGTACCTGATCGCGCTGTTCACGCCGTTGACCACGGGGATGGCGAGCTATCCGATCGAGGTGGTCAGGTGCGGCGGCCTACCCGTCGTGGCGACGGGCTTCGCCGCCGCCATGGCCTTCGACCGCCCCGGCGACGACACCTACTCGGTGACCCCCCTGGGCGACACGTACTTCTGCACGGCCAAGGAGGCCGAGGCCGCCGACTACACCCATTACGGGTTCTAGGAGGCGACGATCTCCAGGCGGCCGGAGTCGCTGGACATCTCGATCGTCCGGGGCGCCGAGTCGTCGTGGACCGCGTCGATCTCCTTGCCGCCCGACTGGGTCTCCGCCGTGACGTGGTACGGCCCCTTCGGCACGCGCACCTCGGTCGCGCCCGAGTCGCTCTTGGTCTCCACCCTGTCGGGCGGTGTGGTGAACACCAGCTTCGTGCCGCCCGAGTCGGTCTCGGTGCGGACCCGCTTGGCGGTCAGCCGGTCGGCCTCGATGCCGCCGGAGTCGCTCGTCACCTTCACCTCGCCCGACAGATTCGTCAGCGTCACCTGGCCCGAGTCGGACTCGACGTCCACCCGCAGGCCCTTCGGCACCTCGACCAGGTAGCTCACGTCACAGCCCGAGTTGAAGCCGACCGAGATCGGACAGGTGAACGTCAGCATGAGCGTGTCGCCCTTCACCACGTGGCTGGTGGTGGGCTTGCTCTTCTCCCAGATGAGGGTCTCGGTCACGTGGATGCCGGTGCGGTCGGACTCGACGACCTCGACGGTGCCCGAGTCGGCCTCCACTCGCAGGCCGGTCACCTTGTCGGTGACGTCGTAGGCGGCGGTCTCCCGATCCGTGGCACCCACCAGACCGCACCCCGTCAGCGTCACGCCGAGCCCGATCAGGCCTGCCATCACCATCGTCTGCTTCGTCTTCACGATGGCCAACTCTCCTACAAATCGGGGCGGGGTGCCGTCAGGGACCACCCTGAAACACCCCTGAGTGGTTCCCCGCCGAGCCCTGGAACCTGGCGGCGATCCTCTCCACGTCCCCGCGCTCGGCGGGCGGGAGGGGAGCGCCGATCGACTGCCTGAGCGCGCTCGCCTCCGCCAGCAGGCGGCGCGCCTCCTCGGCGGTGGCAGCCGCTCCGGCCAGCCCCTCGGTGGCCAGGGCGACGGCGCGCGGATCGCCGAGCTCCCTGGCGGCGGCACGCCACCCAGCTCGGCCAGGTAGCCGAGCTGGTCCAGGGCCTGGAGCCGCCCCCACCGGTCGCCCAGCTCGCCGAAGAGGGCCAGGCTCTCCTCGCCGTCGCGCTCGGCCGCCTTCAGCTCGCCCTGGAAGATCGCCTTCTTGGCGCGGCCGGCGAGCGCGGCGGCCTCGCCCCAGCGGTCGCCCGACGCGCGGAAGTCCGCCAGGGCCGCCTCGATCAGCTCCTCGGCGGCCGCCGCGTCCCCGAGATGCAGGTGAGCGTGCGCCAGGAACCAGCGCGACCTCGCGTCGGGCGGCTGCACGGGTGTGGCGCCGCCCACGCCGGTCAGCATCGCGAACCCCGCTCCCCACGCCGCCGATCCCGCCAGATAGCGGTGGCCCTCGCTGTGCTTGCCCCGCAGGTACCAGTACCAGGCCAGCGCGCAGGCCGGTCGCGAAGGATCCGCGCCCGAGTCGAGCACGGCTCGCAGGTTGGGCGACTCCTCGTCCAGGCGGCGCAGCCAGTGGCCCTGGGCATGGCCGTACAGGTGGGGGGCGGCCCGCTCGGCCAGCTCGGTGTAGTAGGCGTCGCGGCGGACGAAGACGGGGTCGGCGGGGTCGAGCCGGTCGAGGCAGTAGGCGGCGACGCTCTCGAGCAGGCGGTAGCGCGGCGGGGTGTCGACCACGACCATCGACCTGTTGACGAGCTGGTCGAGCACGTCGAGCCCGGCGCCGACCGCCTCGGCGGCCTCCAGCGTGCAGCCGCCCGGCTGGACGGCCAGCGCGAACATCCCCGCCCGCTGCGCCCCGGTGAGCTGCTCCCAGCTCCAGTCGATCACCGCGCGCAACGTCCTCTGACGCGGTGGCAGCCCGCGGATCTCGGCCGACAGCAGCTGGAAGCGGTCGTCGAGACGCTCGGCCACGCCGCGGGCCCCCAGCGCGCGCACCCTGGCCGCGGCCAGCTCGAGCGCCAGCGGCAGGCCGTCGAGCCGGGCGCAGATCGCCGCGACCCACGGCGCGCTCTCCTCGTCCAGCGCGAACCCCGGCGCCGCGGCCGCGGCCCTGGCGGCGAACAGCTCCACCGCGCTCGCCTGCTGGCAGCCGCCGCGCCCGCAACGCGTCGGCCAGCCGGTGGGCCAGGTCGGGGTGCGGGAGGCCGGTGGCGGCCTCGTCGCGCACGCCCAGCTCGGCGGCGACCAGCTCGGCCACGCCGCCGGTCGCGCCTGCCAGCTCGACCAGCCACACGCCGTCGGGGAAGGCGTCGTCGGCGAGCCGTTCGGCCACGGCGAGGGCCAGCCGGGTCTTGCCCACTCCGCCGGGGCCGGTCAGCGTGACCAGCCGCGCCTCGGCGATCAGGTCGCTCAGCGCGGCCACCGCCGCCTCCCGCCCGACCAGGCCGGTGAGGGGCGCGGGCAGGTTGGTCCTCGGCCTGGCGGCGGAGGTGACGGGCGGTGGCGCGGGGGCCAGCGCGGGGTCCTGTTCCAGCATCGCCTGGTGGAGCGCGGCCAGCTCGGGCCCAGGATCGAGGCCCAGGTCCTCGGCCAGCAGGTGGCGCAGCTCGGCGTAGCCCGCCAGCGCCTCGCTCTGCCGTCCGGCCAGGTAGAGAGAGCGCAGGTGGACGGCGCGCAGCCGTTCGCGCAGCGGGTGCTCGGCCACCTGCTCGCCCAGCTCGTCGGCGAGGCGCCGGTGCTCGCCCAGCGCCAGCCGTACCTCCGCCAGCTCTTCGAGCGCCGTCAGGCGCTGCTCGTCGAGTCGCGCGGCGGCGGCCCTGGCGAACGTCTCCTCGCGGAAGTCGGCGTAGGCGGGACCCCGCCACAGCGCCAGCGCCCCCGACAGCACCGCCGCCTTCACCGCGGGGTCGGCGGTGGCCGCGGCGCGGGCCAGCAGCTCGGCGAACTGGAGGGCGTCCACGCTCTCGGTCCGCAGCAGGTATCCCGTCGGCTGGTAGGCGACCAGGTCGCGGTCGCCGAGGGCGCGGCGCAGCTGCGACACCTTGGTCTGCAGCGTGTTGGCGGGATTGCCAGGAGGGTTGTCGCCCCACAGGTCGTCGGCGAGCCGGTCGGCGGGCACCGGCCGTCCCTCGTGGACCAGCAGGTCGGCCAGCAACGCCCTGACCTTCACCTCGGGCACGCGGACCGGCGACCCGTCGGCGGCCCACGCGGTGACGGGACCAAGCACTCCAAAACGCACCAGGTCACGGTACCCCCAGCCCACCCCCAGCCGACCCTCAGCCGACCCTCAGCCGATCGTGCGCGGCCCCCGGCACAGTGATGGCCATGAACACGATGACAGTGAGCCGTGAGATCCACCTGGCCGCCCACCCTGTCGGGGAGCCGGGGCCCGAGCACTTCGAGCTGGTGGAAACCGGCGTTCCGGAGCCCGAGGAGGGCCAGATCGTGGTCCGCAACACGTGGATGTCCGTGGACCCCTACATGCGCGGGCGGATGCGTGACGAGGAGTCGTACATCCCGCCGTTCCAGCTCGGCGCGCCCCTGGAGGGCTCGGCGGTGGGCGAGGTCGTCGCTTCGCGCTCCGCCGCCGTCCCCGTCGGCGCCACGGTCGTGCACTTCCTCGGCTGGCGTGAGTACGCGGTGATGGAGACGGCCGCCGCCACCGTGGTCGACACCACAGTGGCCCCCGCGGAGGCCTACCTGGGCGCGCTCGGCGCCACGGGCCTGACCGCCTACGCCGCCCTGACCGAGGTCGCCCCCGTACGGCAGGGCGACGTCGTCCTCATCTCGGCCGCGGCGGGCGCGGTGGGCACCATCGCCGGGCAGCTGGCCCGCAAGCTGGGCGCCTCCAGGGTGATCGGCTCGGCCGGCGGAGCGCCGAAGGGCAAGAAGCTGGTCGAGAAGTTCGGCTACGACGTGGCCGTCGACTACCGGGCCGGCTCGCTCGCCGCCCAGCTGGCCGAGGCCGCGCCTGACGGCGTCGACGTCTACGTGGACCACGTCGGCGGCGACCACCTGGTGGCCGCCATCGACGCCCTGCGCCCCGGCGGCAGGATCGCGCTGGTCGGCGCGATCAGCACCTACAACGCCACCTCGCCCGTCCCCGGGCCGGCCAACCTGTTCTCGCTGGCGGCCAAGGACGCCACCATGCGCGGCATGCTGGTCAACAGCTACTTCCACCTGTTCCCCGAGTGGATCGGCAAGGCGGCGGGCTGGCTGGCCGACGGCTCGCTGCACACGGAGCTGACCGTGGCCGCGGGCATCGCGCAGGCGCCCTCGGCCTTCCTCGACATGATGCGAGGAGGCAACGTCGGCAAGATGCTGGTCAGGCTCGCCGCTTGCTGACGGCTCCGGCCCGTGACGCTGGTCACCCCGGTCCGCGCCGCCCTGCGGGCCGATGGCATCATCGGGCCCATGAGGATCACTGTTCTCGGCGGATCGGGGGCCTGGCCCACGGCGGGGGAGGCGTGCAGCGGCTTCCTCGTCGAGCACGACGGCTTCAGGCTGCTGCTGGATCTGGGCTACGCGGCGCTGCCCCGGTTGCTGGAGACGACGACGGCCGAGAGCGTCGACGCGGTCGTGATCAGCCATGGGCATCCCGACCACTGTGCCGACCTCAACCCGCTGCTGAGGGCGAGGGCGCTCGGCGGGCACCGGCCGCCTCCGCTGCCGATCCACGCCCTGCCCGGCTCGCTGGCCGCGGTGCTGTCGCTGGACCGGCCCGGCATGCTGGACGAGGCCTACCGGCTGTGCGAGTTCGAGGCCGGTGACCGGCTGGCCCTCGGCCCTTTCACGGTCGACACGGCGCTCCTGCCGCACTGGGTGCCCAACGCCGCGGTGCGGGTGCGGGCGGGGGACACCTCGGTGACCTACACGGGCGACGGCGGCCCGAGCCCCGACCTGGTCGCGCTGGCCCGCGGCACCGACCTCCTGATCGCCGAGGCGACCTATCCCGACCACCTGCCGCCCGACGACGCGGGCTATCTCACCAGCGCACTCCAGGCCGGTCAGCAGGCCGCCCAGGCCGGGGCGGGCCGCCTGCTGCTGACCCACCTGTGGCCTGGCACGGCGCCGGAGGCCGCCGTGGCGGCCGCCGGCAGGAGCTACCGCGACGAGATCGCGGTCGCGGCGGGCGGCCTGACCGTCGAGGTGTGAGCCGCGCGGGTCAGAGGCGCACGAGGCGCTCGAAGAGCCTGGTCAGTTCGGCGTCGGGGTCGGGGGTGAGGCCCGCGTGGACGGCGGAGGTCTGCACGACCGTGCTGCGAGGGGCGGTCAGCCAGCGAAACCTGCTGCCCAGGGACTCGCGCGTCAGCGGGCCCGCCGCGTCGCCGCACGCCAGCTCGTAGGTCGCCAGCGCCTGCCGTACCTCGTCGGGGTCCGCGGAGGGGTCGAGGGCGCGCAGGCGCGCCTCGTCGAGCTCGACGCGGGCGCACAGGTAGCCGCGCGGCTGGCAGTAGAGCAGGATCCCGACGTTGATCTGCTCGCCGCGCTCCATCTGCGGGATGACGCGGATGACGGCGTACTCGTAGACGTCGCGCTGCATCAATTGTCTCCCTGCTTCCAGAACGCGCCGACCGAGCTGGGGCCGCTCTTCGGCCTGGCGGGCGTCTCGCCCGCCATGCGCAACCACGCGCGCGGGCCGTGGGCGCGGGCCAGCAGGTGCTCGACGTAGGCCTGCCGTACGGCCTGAGCCGACTCGAACGCGTCGTCCTCCAGCCATTCGTCGGGCACGAGCGCGGTGATCGACGTGAGCAGCTCCCTGGTGATCTTCGCGGAGAGCCGGTCACCTGCCGCGGAGACGTCCGCGGCGAAGGGGGCCAGGACGTGGTCGCTCGCGTCGAAGGCGCGCTGGGGGTCGGCGCTCTTCCAGCTGTAGTGGAACCACAGCGCGGCGCCGTGGTCGATGAGCCAGGTGTCGTGGTGCCAGACCAGCAGGTTGGGGTTGCGCCAGCTGCGGTCGACGTTGTGGACGAGGCCGTCGAACCACACCACCTCGGCGGCGAAGCCGGCGTCGGGCCGCCAGGAGAGCGGGTCGAACCCGAGCGCCCCTGGCAGGAAGTCGACCGCCAGGTTGAGCCCCTCGCTCGCCTGGAGCAGCGCCTGGATCTCGAAGTCGGGCTCGCGCAGGCCGATCTGGGGATCGAGGTCGATGAGCTTGAGCTCGGGGGTGCGCAGCCCGAGCGACCTGGCCAGCTCGGCGCAGATGACCTCGGCGACCAGCACCTTGGGGCCCTGCCCCGCGCCGCGGAACTTCACGGCGTAGGTGCCGAGGTCGTCGGCCTCTACCACGCCTGGCAGCGACCCGCCCTCGCGCAACGGGGTCACGTAGCGGGTCGCCGTGATCTCTTCCAGCATGTGACGAGGTTATCGGCCCACGGCCCCGCGCTTCACCGCCGCCAGCATGACCCTGCGGACCAGGCCGCTGCCCAACCTGATCACCAGCCAGTAGCGGGCCATGGCGCGGCGCGCGTCGGGGCTGGTGGTCACGATCCTGGTCTCGGTGGTCAGCAGGGTCCGGCCGCCGCCGAGGTCGGTCAGCTGGAAGCCGAAGGTGGCCTTGCCGTACCCGGGGCGGTCGAAGGTCTCGAAGTCGGCGCCGGTGAGGTTGGCGGCGGCGCCCAGGCGCCACCACTGCCCGATCACCCCGTGGACGACCTCCCTGCCCTCCTCCTCCGCCAGGACGGCGAGGCTGGGCAGGTCGTCCTGGGCGTGCCCGTGGAGCAGGCGGGAGACGACATTGCGCGCGGCGAAGAGCGGCCTGGCCGCCTTGAGGTCGGTCGGACGCAGGTCCTGGACGGCGGCCCAGACCCGCTCCCGCGGGGCGCGGATGACGATCGAGTGCCGCTCGGCGAGTTCGGGGACGGGGATGTAGCGATCAGCGAGCGTGGGCATGGCGACCCTTCCATACGGTGGCGTACGGTCGCACTATACGACACCGTATGGAAGGCTGGCCGGATGGGTCGGTTGACGGCGGAGGACTGGGCGAAGGCCGCGCTGGACGCGCTCGTGGAGGGCGGCCTCACCGCCGTGGCGGTGGAGCCCGTGGCGGCCAGGCTGGGCGTGTCGAAGGGCAGCTTCTACTGGCACTTCGCCAACCGGCAGGCGCTGGTGGCGGCGGCTCTCACGCTCTGGGAGTCGCACACCGAGCAGGTGATCGCCGAGCTCGAGACGATCGAGGAGCCCGCCGCGCGCATGCGCGCGCTGCTGGAGCTGGCCTTCGCCGACCCCGGTGACGCGGCGATCTCCTTCAGGCTGATCAGCGCGGCCGACGACCCCTTCGTCGCCGAGGTGGCGCGCAGGGTCAGCACCCGCAGGCTCGCGGTCATGCAGGCGGCGCTGGAGGAGATGGGCCAGCCCGCCCCCGCGGCCAGGGACAGGGTGGTCGCCGGGTACAGCAGCTATCTCGGGATCGCCGCGCTGATCAGGATCGGCGTGGTGGAGGCCGCGCCGCGCGACGTCGTCGCCCAGGCGATGATGGAGCTGGGCGTGGACCCGCCCGATCTCACGTCTTCGAGATGACCTCCTCGGCGAAGCGCTCCATGGTGGCGACCTTGGGCTCGCCCGGCGACAGCCACCAGGGGGCGGCCATCGTGGCCGTGATGCCCTTGTCGGCGAAGCGCCGGTAGGTGGCGGCGTCGGGAAGCACGGCCAGCGGGGCGACGATCTCGAGCGCGTCCTCGGGCCTGCCGTACTCCTTCAGGTAGCGGCGCAGGTCGGCGAGGACCACGTCGATCTGCTCCTCGGTGTAGATCCGGTTGCCGATCCAGCCGTCACCCACCCTGGCCGCCCTGCGCAGCGCCGCCTCGCTGTCGCCGCCCACGTAGATCGGGATCGGCGCGGCGGGCACCGGCGACATCGACAGCGGCGGCAGTCCCGGCAGCTCGACCTGGGCGCCCGACCAGAGCTCGCGCAGGCGCGGGAGCATCTCGTCGAGCCTGCGCCCGCGCGTGTGGAAGTCCTGGCCGGTGGCGGTGAACTCCTCCTTGCACCAGCCCACGCCCACCCCGAAGCTCACCCTGTCGCCCGACAGCACCGCCGCGGTCGACACCTGCTTGGCGACGGTGATCAGGTCGCGGGCGGGCGCGATGTAGACGTTGGGCGAGAAGCGCAGGCGCGTGGTGACGGCCGACATCGCGCCGATCGTCACCCACACGTCGGGCCAGTGCGTCTCGGCGGTCCAGCGCATCCTGCCGTAGGGGTACGGCGTGCTGAAGTCGGCGAAGAACAGGTGGTCCGACAGCGTGAGGGTGTCGAACCCGCACCGCTCGGCCGCCACGGCCAACTCGACGAACTCGTGGGTGTCGCAGAAGGAGGCGCCGAGCCAGTACCTCATAGGAACTCCGGGATGACCTTGGTGGCGAACAGTTCCAGGTTGCGCTTGACGGTGTCGAGGGGCAGGACGCCCTGCTGGCCCTGCATGTACAGGCCGAACCACTCGAGGTCGGGCATGCGGTCGAGCATGCGCTGGATGCCGCGCTTGACGTCGTCGGGCGAGCCGAACAGCGCCATCTCGACGTCGTTCATGCGCCGCACGTCGCCCTTCTCCGGGGAGATCGGCTCGTGCCTGTCGTCCTCCTTCTTGCGCAGCACCTCCAGGTAGCCGAAGGGGCCGAAGAAGGCGGCGAAGTCCTTGGGGATCTTCTTGCCGTAGGTGTTGATCGCCTCTTCGGTGGTGTCCGCGATGCCGACGATCTTGAGGATGCCGGTGTGCTCGCCCAGCTTGTAGTGGCGGCCCTGCTTCGCCGACTCCTCCTGGTAGAGCTTGGCCTTCGCGGCGTGGTCGTCCGGGTTGGGGGTGAACATCCACGGCATGATGTCCTCCTGCGCGGCCCTGATGACCGAGCGGTCGGAGATCGTGAACGGCTGCCACAGCTCCGGGTGCGGGTTCTGGTACGGCCTCGGGCACACGCTGACCGCCTGGACCCTGCCCTCGTCGTCGAGCTCGCCGGGCGCGCCGAAGGTCCTGGTCCACTCGGTGGCCGGCCAGCCCTCGATGCCCTCGAAGGGATAGGGCACCTGGTAGTCCAGGACGTCTGACTTGTAGCGGAGCGTCTCCTGCGTCCACGCCATCTTCATGATCTTCAGGACCTCGCCGAAGACGTCGAAGTTGCGGTTGTCGCTGGAGGAGCCGTCCGACCTGGCCGCCGCGGCGTGCCAGCGCTGGCCCAGCACGTTCATCCACCTGTTCTGGTAGCCGCGCGCCACTCCCAGCCGCAGGCGTCCCTTGGAGAACTGGTCGAGCAGGGCCACGTCCTCCGCCGCCCTGATCGGGTCCCACGCGGGAAGCACCAGGCCGAGCGGCGCCAGGAGGATCCGCTCGGTCCGCGCCGCCAGGTCGGTCAGGAACATCAGCGGGTTGACCGAGAACTCCATTCCCTCCGAGTGGAAGTGGTGCTCGGTCATCATCAGCGCGTCGAAGCCGATCCTGTCGGCGTGCACCGCGATCTCCCGCACCTCGTGCAGCAGCCTCTGGTACGACTCGGTGTCCCGCCCGATCGGGCGTTTGGCGCGGGCGTTCTCCTCGGCCGCGTACCCGGAACCGGGAATCTGGGGGTTGAGAAAGATCGCGAACTTCACCGGGAGATCTCCTTCAGCCATTGGTTGACCACGAGCGTGAACTCGGCGGGCCGTTCCTCGTGCAGCCGGTGGCCGCTGCCCTGCCAGCAGACCGTGCGCGAGGCGGGATGCGTGAACAGGCCCGACTCCCACGCCGCCTGCGCGGGGTCGGTCCAGAAGGTGAGCACGGGACACGCGCGGCGGGTGAGGTACGGCTCGGCGGCGCCCCGCGAGCCGATCGCCTCCGGCCCCGACCACAGCCCGTCGTACGCCTCGGTCAGCACGTGCGGGGGCGTCGCTAGCAGCCGCCTCCTGTGCCACTCGCGCAGCCAGGCGGGCGAGGCGGCGGTGTAGCACCACTCGTCGATCTGTACGGCGGGCGTCTCGCGCATGGCGACCGCCATGGCCACGATCTCGTCGGGCCGCCCGTAGCCGGGATCCACGCCGACCACGGCCTCGACGCGGGCGGGATGTTCGACGGCCAGACGGGACACGATCACCCCGCCCATGGAGTGCCCGACCGCCACGCAGCGCTCGACGCCGAGCTGGTCGAGCAGTGCGACGAGGTCCTCGGCCATCCTGGGCGGATGGTTGCCGGTCTGCTCGCAGGATGAGTAGCCATGCCCGCGCAGATCCACCGCGATAACCCGAAATTTCTCGATAAATGAGGGAATGTGGGGTGACCACTGGTGGGAGTCGGCGCCCCAGCCGTGCACGAGCAGCAGCGTCGTGTCACCCGAGCCGTCGTCGGTGTAGAACAGCCGCACATCCCCGACCGCAGCGAATCCCATGAGCGGCAAGCTACTCTAAGAACCGGTCCCGAGCAATCGCTTGGTTAAGGAGTCAGTCATGCGGCTTGGCGTCACGATGTTCAGCACCGACCTGGCGATGCCGGTCGCCGATCTGGCCAGAGCGGCGGAGGAGCGCGGCTTCTCCTCGCTCTACCTTCCCGAGCACACCCACATCCCCGTCTCCCGCCGCACCCCGCCGCCCACGGGCACGCCGCAGCTGGCCGAGGAGTACCGGCGGACGCTCGACCCGCTGGTCGCGCTGGCCTCCGCCGCCGCCGTGACCTCGACGATCACGCTCGGCACCGGCATCCTGCTGCCCGCCCAGCGCGAGCCCATCGTCACCGCCAAGGCGATCGCCACGCTCGACCACCTGTCGGGCGGCCGCGTGGCGGTCGGCGTCGGCTTCGGCTGGAACGTCGAGGAGATCGAGAACCACGGCGTGCCGTACAAGGACAGGAGAGAGCGGGCCAGGCGCAACGTGCTGGCGATGAAGGCGCTGTGGAGCCAGGAGGTGGCGGCCTTCGACGGCGTCGAGCCGTCGTGGTCGTGGCCCAAGCCGCGGTCGGGGCCGCCGGTCTACGTCGGCGGCGCGGCGGGGCCCACGCTGTTCGCGCACGTCGCGGAGTACGCCGACGGGTGGATGCCGATCGGGGGCAAGGGGATCAAGGCCGCGCTGCCCGCGCTGCGCGAGGCGTCGTCGACGGCCAGGGTGATCCCGTTCGGCACGCTGCCCACGCGCGGGAAGCTCGACTACTACGCCTCGCTCGGCATCGAGGAGGTCGTCCTGTCGCTCCCCAGCGGAACCGGCGACGAGGTGCTGCCGGTTCTGGACGACTACGCGACCTTCCTTTAGTCGCGGCACCCTAGCGCGAAGGTCACCTTCCCGGTACGGCCGGCGTCCGCTCTCCGGCCTCTCCCGCGCCCTGCCGTACCGCCGTGCTCGCCGACCGGGTTTCGACCTGTCCCAGGTCAGGGGTGGACCGCGCGGCCGAGAGCGCGTTTCGGGTGATCAGCGCGGGTACGACCGCCGCTCGCCGCCTCACAAGTGTGCAGAAATAGGGACATCACAACGGAGTTACGGTCCGTTGACGCGCCGCGATCCCTCGACTTCAGTAGAGAAGTGACGGGTGGCAGCGAGGGGAGGCGCCCGTGCCTGTGCCGCTCAAGATGGGGGACCCCAAGAGACTGGGAGACTACGAGCTGTCCGGACGCCTGGGGGAGGGCGGTCAGGGTGTCGTCTACTTGGGCACGCTGGGGGACGAGTCTTTCGCGATCAAACTGCTGCACGGCCCCGTGGGGGACGAGCAGGCGGCCTTCTTACGCGAGGTCGAGCTGGCCAAGCAGGTCGCCAGGTTCTGCACGGCCCAGGTGGTCGACGCGGGCTTCGACGACGGCAGGCCGTACATCGTCAGTGAGTACGTCGACGGCCCCTCCCTGAGCAGGGAGGTGGCGCTGGCGGGGCCGCGCAGCGGCGGCGCGCTCGACCGGCTGGCGGTCGGCACCGCGACCGCGCTGGCCGCGATCCACCGGGCCGGGATCGTGCACCGCGACCTCAAACCGCAGAACGTGCTGCTCGGCCCCGACGGGGCGCGCGTGATCGACTTCGGCCTGGCCAAGGCGCTGGACGCGGCGGCCACGGTCAGCGGCAGAGGCGTGGGCACGCCCGCGTACATGGCGCCCGAGCAGATCACCGCCTCCGCGATCACCGGCGCGGTGGACGTGTTCGCCTGGGGCGCCACGATGTGCTTCGCGGCCAACGCCTCCGCGCCGTTCGGGCAGGACTCGGTGGCGCCCGTGCTGCACCGCATCCTGACCGCGCCGCCCGAGCTGGGCCGGCTGGAGGGACGGCTCGGCGCCCTGATCGAGCACTGCCTCGACAAGGACCCGCGCAACCGGCCGACCAGCAGGGAACTGCTGCTCGCGCTGCTGGGGGCCGGTGACGAGGTGCCGGCGGAGGTGCTGCGCTCGCCTCCGCCGCACATCCTCAGGGTCGACCCCTACCCGCTGGCCGAGCCGGAGGCCACGGGGGCGGCGGAGGGCTATCTGCTGCCCGAGTCGCGTGGCAGGGTGCCGTCCGGCGCGTCGCTGGCCAGGGCGGCCCGGCCGGCGGGGGGATCGGGGCCGGTCCCCGCCGAGAGCGATCCGAGGGGCCCGGTGGTGCCGTGGCCGCGCGCGCCCGGCGACGACGGACATCCCTCGTGGCCGGGAGGGGACGGGCGGACGCCCGAGGCCACCCATCCCGGCAGGTGGGTGGGGCCCGCGGCGAACCGGGCCTCGCTGGCCGTGTCGGGCGCGCTGCTGGTCAGCTCCGCGGTGCTGGTGGCCGTGCTGGTGCCGGCGCTCAGGGGCGGCGAGGCGCCGCCGGTCGCCGTCGCCGAGCCGACCCAGGTGACCTCCGCGCCCGCGTCGCCGTCCGGGCAGCAGGTCGCCGGCAGGCTGAAGGACACCCCGACCTCGATCAGGCGCGAGCCGTCCGCGTCGCCGTCCGCGCCGCCGTCCGTTCCGGTGATCACCTACGCGGTGCCCGCGCTCGTGGGCATGGACCGTTCCGCCGCCGTTCGCGCGATCAAGGCGGCCGGGCTGGTGGTGGGGTCGGTCACCGAGCGCGACTCGGCGCGGTCGCCGGGCGAGGTGCTCGGGAGTACGCCAGGGGGCGGGACGAAGGTGGCCAGGGGGACACGGGTCGACCTCGAGGTGTCGGCGGGGCCGAAGGTGCCGGAGCTGGCCGGGCTCACCAGCGAGGCCGCCGGCTCCGCGCTGGCCGCCGCCGGGCTGAAGACGGGGAAGATCACGCAGAGCTGCTCCGAACTGCTCGCGGGTCAGGTGATCAGCAGCAGGCCGGGCGCGGGGACCAGGGTCTCGCCAGGCAGGTCGGTGTCGCTGGTGGTGGCCAAGCAGGGCACCCTGGTGCCGGGTGTCGTGGGACTCTCCCGCGCCGACGCGCGGCGGGCGCTGAGGGCGGCGGGCTTCGCGGTACGGCAGCGGGCGCAGATCGTGGACGATCCCGGCGCGGTGGACTCGGTGCTCGGGCAGAGCGTGTCGCAGGGGACGTGCGCCAAGCCTGGACGGACGGTGGTGGTCACGGTGGGGGTGGCCCCGCAGTCGTTCCCCGACCCGTCCGAGCCGACCCTTCCGCCCGACGGCGGCGCCGAACCGCCCGCGGGTCCCGAACCGACCCCGACCCCCACCGACAACGAGAACCCCCCAGCGAACTGACCTCCACTCGCTCGGACCCCGGACCCTTCCACCCAATCGGACCCGGATCGGATCGGCGGGCCCGTGTGGTGGCCTGTCTGCCCCGTCGGGTCATCCTCCGGCCAGGCCCGGCTCCCCGTCGGGTGGGCGTCCCCCTCTGTGTGGATGGGGTCAGATGGCGAGGGTGGCGGTGGTCAGGGTGGTGCGGACGGTGTCTTCGGGCAGGTCGAGTGTCTGGACGACGCCCCACTGGAGGGCGCCCAGCACCGCCCATCCGCGCAACCGGGCCTCCGCCGTGGGCTCGGCCCCCACCAGCTTGGCGAAGATCTCGTCGCGGAAGGTCCTGATCGCCTCGCCTGGCGACCCGGGAGGCGCGTCGTCGGCGCCGCCGAGGTCCTCCATGACCAGCCTGATCACCGCGCGGTGCCGTACGGTGAAGTCCACCAGCGCCGTCACGAACGCCGCCCGGTCGGCGAACTCCGCGCCCAGCAGGTCGAGCATGTCGTCGGCGCACGGCGCGAGCAGTTCGGCGGCCAGCCGGTCCTTGGGATGGAAGTGGTAGGCGACGGCCGTCTTGGTGAGCCCGACGGCGGCGGCGATGTCGGCCAGCGAGGTCGCGGCGTACCCGCGTTCGGCGAACAGCTGCCTGGCCGCGGCGAGGATGCGCGTGCGGGTGTCGTGACCCTGCTCGAGTGTGGTCATCGTCTCGTTTCCACCGGAGCTCCCACGTGTGATCTCACCATGGTAGAGCTCTGTACGGCGCCGGCCGTACGGGCTAGAAGACGATCACGGTGCGCGCGACGGCGCCCTCGCGGACGTGGGCGACGGCCTGGTTGATGTCGGACAACGGCAGCCGTTCGGTGACGAGGCCGTCGAGATCGAGACGTCCGCGCAGGTACTGCGCGGCGAGCATCGGCAGGTCGCGCAGGGGGGCGGCGTCGCCGCCCTGGGTGCCCATGAGGCGGCGGGAGGCGAACAACAGTCCCGGCTCGATCGTCAGCGGCGCGCCCGAGGGCGGGCTGCCGACCATGACGGTGGTGCCGCCCGGCTGGGTGGCGGCGAAGGTCTGGCCGAGGACGCCGGCCACTCCGGTGGCGTCGAAGGCGTAGTCGACGCCCCCGCGCACGATCTCGCCGACCTGCTCGGGCAGGTTCTGGGAGAGCAGGGTGTGGGTGGCGCCGAAGCGGGCGGCGAGCTTGAGCTTCTGCTCGGCCACGTCCGCGGCGATGATCGTGGTCGCGCCCGCCAGGACCGCGCCCTGGACGACGTTGAGGCCCACGCCGCCGCAGCCGACGACCAGCACGCTGGAGCCGGGGGTCACGCGGGCGACGTTCAGCACCGCGCCGACGCCGGTGACGACGCCGCAGGCGAGCAGGCACATGGCGTCGAAGGGCGCGTCCGAGGCGATCTTCACGCACATCGCCTCGCTGACGAGCGCGTACTCGGCGAAGGAGCCGATGCCGATGAACCGGCGGGTCTCCTGCCCCTCGAGCGTGACGCGCGGCGCGCCGCCCATGATCGCGGTCATCCTGGCCGGGCCCGAGCACAGGTGGAAGCGGCCCGCGCCGCAGTGGCGGCACCTGCCGCAGGCGCCGCTCATCGCGATGATGACGTGGTCGCCGGGCTTGACGCCCGTCACGCCCTCGCCGACGCTCTCGACGACGCCCGCGCTCTCGTGCCCCAGGATGTACGGCAGCTGCCGGACGACGGGGCTCTTGCCGTCGATCGCCTTGAGGTCGGACCCGCACACGCCGGACGCCTTGATCCGCACCCGCACCTCGCCGGGCCCGGGGTCGGCGATCTCCACCTCGCGGATCTCCATCGGCTCGTGGAAACCGGTGAGGACGGCGGCGCGCATCAGCATGCGCCACACGCTAGCAAGCAAATGCTTGGTAGAGAAGCGTTGACACCCCCGCGACCCGAATCTACGCTGACGCAAAACCAAGCGAGCGCTAGGCCAAAAAGCGGAGGCTGGGTTGCGGCGAGAACTCGTGGTGCTGGCGACGGTGGTGGCGCTCGCGGGGTGCGCCGCGCAGCAGAAGACGGCTCCTGGCGCGCAGACGCCGGGGGTGACCGACACGACGGTGAAGGTGGGCGGGGTGCTCACCAAGACCAGCGCGAGCGGCTACTCCACCAAGGACGCCGAGCTCGGCGCCAAGGCCAGGTTCGAAAGGGCCAACGCGGCCGGCGGCGTGCACGGCAGGAAGATCGAGTTCGTCGGGGCCGAGGACGACACCCAGGACGCCGCCAAGGGTGACGCGGCCGCCAAGAAGCTGGTCCAGAAGGACAAGGTGTTCGCGCTGGTCCCCGTGCACGCCCCCAACTTCGGCGGCGCGGTCTTCCTCGAGCAGCAGGGCGTGCCGTGGTTCGGCTGGGCGACGGGCCCGCAGTGGTGCGGCACCAGGACCGGCTTCGGCTACAACGGCTGCCTGGCGCCCAAGCCGGGCGCGGGCTCGCAGACCTGGTGGGGCAACCAGATGGCCGACCTGCTCGGCGGCGCCAAGGGCAAGACCGTCTACGTGCAGACCTCCGACTCCAGCGGCAGCAAGTACGGCGGCAAGACCATCTCCCAGTCCTTCCAGGCCGCGGGGTTCACCCTGGTCGGGCTCAACTCGGCGCTGCCCGGCGCCGCGCCGCCCGCCGACTGGCTGCCCTACGTCAACAAGATCATGACCTCGGACGCCGGCGGGCCGCCCGACATCGTGGTCTCGATCATCGCGGGCACCAAGTTCAACGTCGGTCTCTACTCCGCGCTGAAGAAGGCCGGATACAAGGGCGTGCTCAGCGACGCCACCAGCTACGACGCCGCCATCCTGAAGGACCCGGCCACGGCCCAGGCGCTCGAGGGGGTGATCGCCGCGCCGATGTTCGAGCCCTTCGAGTCGAGCGCGCCCGAGATCGCCCAGCTCAGGCAGGACGTCGAGAAGGTCGCCCCCGGCACCACGCTCACCCAGCACCTGGCGATCGGCTACTGGTCCGCCGACATCTTCCTGAAGATGCTGGAGCAGACCGGCAGGGACCTCACCCGCGAGAAGTTCCTGGCCACCGGCAACGGTTCCTTCCACTACGAGAACGCGGGGTTCGGGAAGATCCAGTACCCCAAGGACCACGACGAACCCAGCGGCTGCGGGGCCCTGGTCAAGCTCGAAGGCGGCGCCTACCGGGTCGCCAAGAGCATGAAGTGCTTCGACAACGTGCCGCTCAAGTAGATGCTGGCCTACATCCTCAGCGGGCTGGTCACCGGCGCCGTCTTCGCGGTGATGGCGTCGGGGCTCACCCTGTCGTACGCGGCCACGGGCGTGTTCAACTTCGCCCACGGGGCGGTCGGCTTCCTGACCGCGCTGGTCTTCTTCGAGCTCAACGTGGGTCTCGGCTGGCCGGGGTGGGCCGCGGCGCTGGCCGCCGTCCTGGGGTTCGCCCCGCTGCTCGGGTACGGCCTGCACCGGGCGATGTTCAGGGGGCTGGCCCAGGCGGGCGAGACCGCGCAGATCGTGGCGACGATCGGCCTGACGATCGCGCTCCCCGCGCTGGGACTGCTGATCGCCGACCTGATGGCCGAGCCCTTCGGGCTGCCGCCCGCCGACGCCACGGCGCTGCCGCACGGCGTGGGGCCCTACCCCGCGGTCGAGGTGGCCTTCGGCTTCGACTCCGACCAGGTGATCACCTTCTGCGTCGCCATCCTCGTGGCGGCGGGGCTCTGGCTGTTCATGCGGCACACGCCGTACGGCCTGCGGATGCGGGCCGCGGTCGACCGGCGCAGGCTGGCCACGCTCAGGGGCATCGACGCCGACGCGAGCTCCGCGCTGGCCTGGACGCTCAGCTCGGGCCTCGCGGGCCTCGCGGGTGTGCTGGCCGTTCCCGTCGTGGGCCTCGACTCGGGCGCGTTCACGGTGCTGCTGTTCGCCTCGGCGACGGCGTCGGTGTTCGGGCGGCTGCGCTCGATCCCCTGGACGTTCGCCGCGGGACTCGGGCTCGGCGTGGTGCAGAACCTGGTGGCGGGCTACGCCGACTTCGCCGCCGAGGTCACCGGGCTGCGCACCGCCGTACCGGTGATCCTGCTGTTCGCCGGGCTGGTGCTGCTCAACAGGTCGAGGGAGCGCGTGGCCGGCAGCGCGGCGGAGGACGCGCCGCCACCCGACTACCTGGCCGACCTGCCGGTGTGGCGGCGGCGGCTGCCGTGGCTGGTCGCGCTGGCGGCGCTGCTGGTGTGGACGTTCACCCGGCCCGCCGACGACTTCTACGTGGGGGTGGTGGCGCAGGGACTGGTGCTCGCGCTGATCTTCTGCTCGTTCGTGGTGGTGACCGGGATCGGCGGCATGGTGAACCTGGCGCAGGCCGCCTTCGCCGCGATGGCGGCGCTGACCTGCGGATGGGCGTTCGCGTCGGGCTGGCCGCTGCCGGTGGCGATCCTGGTGGGCGTGCTGGCGGCCGCGGCGGTCGGCGTGCTGGTGGCGCTGCCCGCGCTGCGGCTGGGCGGGCGGATCCTCACGCTGGCCACGCTGGCGCTCGCGCTCCTCGCCGACCAGGTGCTCTTCCAGGTCGACGCCTTCAGCAACGGCACCATCGGCTGGCCGCTGCCGGCGATCTCCTTCGGGGTGGCCGACACCACCGACCCCCGCGTGCGAGTGGTGCTGCTGCTGGTCCTGATCGGGCTGGTCGGGCTGCTGGTACGCAACCTGGAACGGTCGGTGTCCGGCAGGGCGATCCTGGCCGTCAGGTCGGCGCCGGCCGCGGCGGCCACGGTGGGCGTGTCGGGGCCGCGAACGAAGATCATGCTGTTCGCGCTGGCTTCCGCGATCGCCGGGCTGGGCGGGGTGCTGTACGCCACGTCGAAGGGGTCGATCACGGCGACGGACCTGCCGGCCTTCGCCGGGTTCGTGTGGCTGGCCGTGGTCGTGCTGCAGGGCGTGCGCAGGATCGGCGGGGCGGTGCTGGGCGGCCTGATCGCGGCGGTCTTCCCCGAGCTGCTGGCGGGATGGGGGATCTCCGCGCACGTGGGAGCGATCCTGTTCGGCACCGGCGGCATGATCCTGGCCAAGCATCCCGACGGGGTGCTCGCCCAGCTCGCCGAGGCCCGTCACCGCCGCCGCATCCGTGGCCGGGCCGAGACCTCATCCCCGTCCCCGCCCGCCCTCTCGCCTTCGGGCCGCACCCTCGCCGAACCCCAGGAGAACCTCGCCGAAGTCCAAGGGCAGGGGCCCGTCCTCGAGCTCCAAGGCGTCGTCGCCGGATACGGGGACGTGACCGTCCTGCGCGGCGTCGACCTGGCCGTCCACCCGGGAGAGGTCGTCGCGCTGCTCGGCGCCAACGGCGCGGGCAAGTCCACCGCCTGCGCCGTCGCGGCAGGGGACGTGCCCGTCACCGCCGGCGCGATCCTGCTCGACGGCCACGACGTCACCGCCTGGCCCGCCCACCGGCGCGCCCGCGCGGGAGTGCTGCTGGCCCCCGAGGGGCGCGGCGTGTTCCCCGGCCTGACCGTGGAGGAGAACCTCCGGACGTGGCTGGAGGCGCCCGATCCCGTCTACGAACGGCTGCCGCAGCTGGCCGCTCGCCGTACCGTGCTCGCCGGCGCGCTGTCGGGCGGCGAGCAGCAGTTGCTCACGCTCGCGCCCGCGCTCGTCAGGCCGCCCAGGGTGCTGATCGCCGACGAGCCCTCGCTCGGCCTCGCGCCGCTGGTCGTCGAGCAGATCTTCGCCCTCTTCGCCGAGCTGCGCGAGCGCGGGGTCGCGCTGCTGCTGGTGGAGGAGAAGGCCACGGAGGCGCTGGCCGTCGCCGACCGGGTGGCCTTCATGCGCCTGGGCCGCGTCACCTGGACCGGCCCTCGCTCGGAGGTCGACACCGACCGTCTGACCGCCGCCTACCTGGGAGTGTCGTCTTGACCGCGCTGGCCGTGGAGGGCGTCTCGGTCTCCTTCGGCGGCGTCATGGCGCTGTCGGAGGTCTCCTTCACCGTGCCCGAGGGGCAGGTCTGTGGGGTGATCGGGCCCAACGGCGCGGGCAAGACCACCCTGTTCGACGTCGTCTCCGGGCTGCGCAGGCCCCGGTCGGGGCGGGTGCTGGTCGCCGGCGCCGACGTCACGGGCGATCCCCCCGTACGGCGGGCGCGGGCCGGGTTGCGCCGTACCTTCCAGCGCACGCAGGTCTTCGGCCGCCTCACCGTCGCCGACAACGTCCTGTGCGCGCTGGAGTGGCGCGGCGGCGGAGGCGGTCTGCTCGCCGACCTCGCCGCCCTGCCCGGAAGGCGGCGGCTGGAGGACGCGCGCAGGGAGCGGGTCACCGAGGTCCTGGAGCTGTGCGGGCTGCTCCCGCTGCGCGACGCCTACGCCGCGGCGCTTCCCGTCGGGCAGCGGCGGCTGGTGGAACTGGCCCGCGCCCTCGCCGACCGCCCCTCGCTGCTCCTGCTCGACGAACCCACCTCGGGCCTGGACGCCGATCAGACGGCACGGCTGCGCGAGGTCGTCGCCGCGCTGGAGACCACGGTGCTGCTGGTGGAGCACGACATGGGCTTCGTCATGGACACCTGCGACCACCTCGTCGTCCTCGACCTCGGCAAGGTCATCGCCACCGGCCCACCCGCCCAGATCAGAACCGACCCGGTGGTGAGAGCGGCCTACCTCGGCTGACCGTCGCCTCTTCTACCTGGGTGCGGGCCAGTGCTCTCGCCTTCAGGCGGGAGGTGAAGGCCCGCGCGGGAGTGCCCGGTGGGGCGCGAGCGTGCCTGAACCTCAGCGGGTGGGCCGGTCCTGGCCCTGGATGTACGTCCTGACGGTGGTCAGGTTCGCGCCACCGGTCGAGCCCGCGTAGTAGGAGCGGGACCAGAAATGGCCGCCCCACAGATACTCGCGGACGTGGGAGTCGTACTCCTTGCGCAGGTAGCGGGCCGAGACTCCCTTCAACGAGTTGACCAGGGTGGAGAGCGCGACCTTGGGTGGGAAGCCGACGAGCAGGTGGACGTGGTCGTGCTCGCCGTTGAACTCGACGAGTTCACATTCGAAGTCGGCGCAGACGTTCCGCAAGATCTCTTCGCAACGGGTCAGCATCGGCTCGGTGAACACGTTCCCGCGGCACTTCGTGACGAACACCAAATGCGCGGACAGCTCATGAACACAGTGTCTGCCCTTACGAATTTCCGCCTCATTCTCCATGACACCAAAGATAAGATCGGTTCGTGGACATGGCGAAGCGGACCCGCGCGCACGTCGCACGCCTGGACCTGAACCAGCGGCAGTCGGTCGCCTTGGACGGTCAAGCACACACCGCGCGTGCACTGTGGAACCTGCTCCACGAGTTCATGACCTTCCGCCAGGGCCGGTTCGCCTCCCTCAAGGATTGCGACGCGGCGATCCGGGCCGCCCGCCACGAGATCGATTGGATGGGACAGCTCCCGGCGCAGGCCGCGCAGGCCGTACTGAAGACCTACCGGCAGGCGTGGGCGAACTTCTTCAACCCCGACCACCCGGCCGAGCGCCCCACGTTCAAGGGCCGGTTCCGGTCGAGGATGGCCGTGGACGTCCCGCAGGCCCGCGACTTGCAGATTTCCCGGGTCAACCGCAGGTGGGGTGCGGTCAATGTGCCGAAGGTCGGGCGGGTGCGGTTCCGGTGGACGAAAGCCCTGCCTGGCGTCACCAAGGGTGGTCCGGCCGGGAGGATCACCGGGGCTCGCCTGGTGAAGGAGGCCCATGGGTGGAATATCGTGTTCCGCACCGAGCTTGTCCTAGCCGCTCCAGCTCCGCACCGGGGGCCGAAGGTCGGCCTGGACCGGGGTATCGCGGTGCCCCTGGCGCTGTCCACCGGGGAACACCTGGGCCACGGCCCATGGCTCACCGACGGGGAGCAGACCCGGCTCCTGCGCCTGGAACGCAAATCGGCCCGCCAGCGGGCCACTCGCAAGAAAGGCGACCCGGCATCCAACCGGGAACGCCGTACCTATGACCAGATCGCCCGACTCCGCGCGACAGCCAAGCGCCGAGCCGTCGACTGGCAGCACCAGACCACGACCGACCTGGCCACCCGATTCTCAGCGGTCGTGGTTGAGGATCTGAAGATCGGCAACATGATGGCCTCCGCCTCGGGGACTGTTGAGGAGCCGGGCACGAACGTCGCCCAGAAACGCGGCTTGCACCGCTCAATCGCGGGCGAAGCCTGGGGCCGCACGGTCGAGTTCCTCACCTACAAGAGCGCCGACCGTGGCGGCCTGGTGGCCAAGGTCCGCCCGCACGGCACCAGCCAAGAGTGCCATCGCTGCCACACCACCACGACCGGCAGCCGGGAGAGCCAATTCCGGTTCGCCTGCAAAAACAAGGCGTGCGGATGGGTCGGCAACGCCGACACCAACGCCGCCCGCAACCAGCTCCACAGGTACAACTCTGCCGCCGGACGGGCGGTCACAGGACGCGGAGACTCCGGGGTACCGGGGTCTGCGAAGCGTCAAGCATCCCGTTCCACAGTCTCGCCCGCACCCGCGCCGCGAGCTGCTGCGTAAGCAGCACGGGAATCCTCCACATTATTTATGTGGAGGAGCACGTCAAGCCTGAGCCGTGCGGACCGCGGCCAGTTGCGTGGCCTGGGCGACGAGGTTGCCCTTGGCGTCCCATGCGTGGGTGGTCTCGTCCATGCGGTCGGCGGTGACGTCGGACGCGCTCATCCGCACCCTGATCGGCCCAGGAGCGGGCAGTCGCCTGATGTAGGCCGACAGCTGGATGGTGGGAGCCCATCCCGGCGCACCGAGGTCGTAGGAGACGGGTGGCACGGCGTCGAGCGCCACGAGCAGCGACAGCGGGTCCCACTCGGAGCCGTCGGCCAGGCGCTGCCACCCGGCGATGACGCCCTCGCGCGCGGGGGTGCCGAAGGCGAAGCCGAGGTGGGCCGGGTTGAGCCGCTGCTCGATGACCCCCATCAGCGACACCCTGAACCCGGCCCCCGGCGCCTCGGGCGGGGTGAGGAAGCACTCCTGCTCGTCGGGCAGGTCGACGGGCTCGAGGCTGGACCACCACGGGTCCTCCTCCGACAGACGGCCCAACGTGATCAGCGCCTCGACGAGCGGCGCGCCGTCCTGCGAAAGGCGGGCGCGGACCTGCGTGAGGGCGCGGCCCTTCCGCAGCGTCTCGACGTCGATCCGGACGGGCCCGAAGGCGGGAGGCGCGAGGAAGGAGCCGCTGACCGCGGTCACGTGGGGGTGATCGGCGCCCGTGCTCTCGATGGCCGCCCTGCCCATGACGGCCAGCAGGTAGCCGCCGTGCGCTCGGTCGCCGACGCTCCACTGTTCGTCCAGATTGGCGGTGAAACCGCCGTCGTCGAGTACGGCGACCGCCGTCGCATCCCGAAATGTCGTCATATGGTCACATTGACGGCGTTAACCTGACGGTGTCAACCTGATCGCATGAAGCGGGTGAGAGCGAATCGTGGTCAGGGAGTGCGGCTGCGAGAGGAGATCCTTGCGGCTGCTGAGGCGCTCCTGGTGGAGGTGGGCAGCGAGGAGGCGCTGACGCTGCGCGCGGTCGCCGGCCGTACGGGTGTTTCCACCCCGTCGGTCTACCTGCACTTCGCCGACAAGGACCAGCTGATCGAGGCGGTCTGCCTGCGCGCGTGGGATGAGCTCGAGCGCAGGATGCGCGAGGCGGCGCGGGGCATCGAGGACCCGTTCTGGGCGCTGGGCCAGTGCGGGCGCGTCTATGTGCGGTTCGCGCTGGACCATCCCGTGCAGTACCGGGTGCTGATGATGCGGCAGGGGTCGGGCTCGGCCGCGGCGGCGTGCTTCGGCTACATCGTCGAGGCGGTCTCGGCGTGCGTGGCCTCGGGCGCGCTGCGCGGCGACCCGCAGACGCTCGCCCTCGGCCTGTGGTCGGCGGCGCACGGCTGCGCGTCGCTGGTGATCAGCCAGCCGTCCTTCCCCTGGCCGGAGGATCTCGACTCCTTCATCGACGACACGGTCTGGATGGCGGGCTTCGGCACCGCCATCGCCTCACGCCTGCCCAGGCACGGCGTCTCCACGGAGGTGGTCGCCGCGCTCGACGACTTCGCCGAGCGCCTCACCGGCTAACCGCCCGCGCCCAGCCGCCTGCGGAACTCCTCGGTGAGATGGCGGTGCACCAGGGCGACCGCGGGCCTGGCCAGGCCGCCCGCGCGGACCGCGAGATAGCCGGTGTTGAGCGGCGGCAGTTCGGGCGTGGCCAGCGCCACCAGCCTGCCCGCCGCGAGGTCGTCGGCGCACAGGTAGGCGGGCAGCACCGAGACCCCCGCCCCCGCCCGTACGGCCGCCAGCACCCCGCGCAGGTCCGGGATGATCGCGCCCGCGGTCATCGTCGCGCGCCGGCCGAAGACGGACCGCCAGTAGCGCCTGATGATCGGCAGGTCCTCGGCATAGGCGATCACCGGCGCGTCCGCCGGCACGCCAGGCGCGGCCACCAGCACGAACTCCTCGTCGTAGAGCGGCTCGGCGACGACGCCCCGCAGGCGCGGCCGTACCGTGGCGACCACGAGGTCGAGCCGTCCCGCCGCCAGCTCGGCCAGCAGGTCGTCGGTCAGCCCGAACGTGGTGCGCAGCATCAGCCCGTCGGCCACCAGCGGCGCGAGCACGGGGATCACCTCCGCGCACAGGAACTCGGCCGGCCCGCCCAGGTGCACGCCACCTCCCAACGGCAGCTCCGCGCCCAGCACCTCGGCGAGCGCGTCGAGCGAGCCGGCCACCCGCCTGGCCAGCTCGTCGGCCGCCGCCGTGGGCGCGACGCCGCGCGGCAGCCGATCGAACAGTGGCCGGTCGAGCGCCGCCTCCAGCGCCCTGATCTGCGCGGTCACCGCGGGCTGCGACAGCCCGAGCGACTGCGCGGCGGCCGTGATCGAGCCGGTTCGGTGCACCGCGAGAAACGTCCTGAGCAGGTCGAGCGAGACAGACATATCAGAATAATGATGGCTGGGGGGCATAGAAGCTATTTGTGGCTGATGGGTGGGGCGACGCATCATCGAGGCATGAGCAAGCGCATTCTGATCGCACTGACCAGCCATGACGACCTCGGCGGGGTGCGGAGAACCGGATACTACGTCTCGGAGGCGGCCCACCCGTGGCACGTCTTCCGCGAGGCGGGCTTCGAGGTCGTGGTGGCCAGCGTCCAGGGCGGGCAGCCGCCGCAGGACGGCTTCGACCCCGCCGACCCCACCCAGACCGCCTTCCTCGACTCCGCGGAACTGCGTGAGGCCGGCCGGCTGGCCGACCTCGACGGCCGCTCCTTCGACGCGGTCCTGTACGCGGGTGGCCACGGCACCATGTGGGACTTCCCCGGCGATCCCGACGTCGCGCGCCTCGGCCGCGAGGTCTACGAGAACGGCGGCGTGGTGGCCGCGGTCTGCCATGGCCCCTCCGCCCTGGTGAACATGACCCTGTCCGACGGCACCCCGCTCGTGGCGGGCAAGCGGGTGGCCGCCTTCACCAACGCCGAGGAAAAGGCCGCGGGGGTCACCGAGATCGTGCCGTTCCTGCTGGCCGACGCGCTGGTGGCGAAGGGGGCGACGCACGAGCCCGCCGCCGACTGGCAGCCGCAGGTTGTCGTCGACGGCCTCCTGGCCACCGGGCAGAACCCGGCGAGCGCCGCTCCGCTGGCCGAGCGGATCGCCGAGCTTCTCAAGTAACCAAGCGTGCGCTAGGTTGGTGGAGTGGATCTCGACTTCACCCCGGCCGAACAGGCCTTCCGCGCCGAGGTTCGGGACTGGCTGGCCGACCACGTGCCCTCGCGGCTGCCCTCCATGGACACCCGCGAGGGCTTCGAGGCGCACAGGGAGTGGGAGGCGCTCCTGGCCGGCGCCCGCCTGTCGGTGGTCTCGTGGCCGGAGGAACACGGCGGGCGGGCCGCCTCCCCGATCGAGTGGCTGATCTTCGAAGAGGAGTACTGGGCCTCGGGCGCTCCCGCCAGGGTCAGCCAGAACGGCATCTTCCTGCTCGCCCCCACCCTCTTCGCGTTCGGCACCCCCGCGCAACAGGCCAGGTTCCTGGGCCGGATGGCCCGAGCCGAGGACGTGTGGGCGCAGGCCTGGTCCGAGCCCGAGGCGGGCAGCGACCTGGCGGCCCTCACCTCGCGCGCCTCCAGGGTCGACGGCGGCTGGCTGCTCCACGGGCGGAAGACCTGGAGCTCCCGAGCCGCCTTCGCCTCCCACGGGTTCGGCCTGTTCAGAACCTCGGACACCCGGCACCACGGCCTCACGTACTTCCTCTTCCCGCTCGAGGACGTCACGGTCCGGCCGATCGCCCAGCTCGACGGCACCCACGGCTTCGCCGAACTGCTCTTCGACGGCGTCTTCGTCCCCGACGACCTGGTCCTGGGAGAGCCCGGCCAGGGCTGGAAGATCGCCATGGCCACCACGTCCTCCGAACGCGGCCTCACGCTGCGCAGTCCTGGCCGCTTCCTCGCCACCGCCGAGCGACTGGTCGCGTTGGCCAGAGACGCCGATCCCGCGCTGCGGGACCGGGCGGCCAGATGCCTCATCGACGCCGAGGCCTACCGCCTGCACACCTTCGGCGCCGTCAGGGGCGAGCTCGGGGCCACCACGAGCATGGGCAAGGTCTTCTGGTCCGAGCTCGACCTGCGCATGCACGCCCTCGCCATGGACCTGCTCGGCCCCGCCGCGGCCGAGACCCCGTGGTTCGACGGCTACCTGTTCTCCCTCGCCGGGCCGATCTACGCGGGCACGAACGAGATCCAGCGCAACATCATCGCCGAACGCGTCCTGGGGCTGCCCCGATGAACTTCGCCTTCACCGCCGAGCAGCTCGGCTTCGCCGCCGCCGTGCGGGACGTGCTGCGCGACCGCTGCGACCCCTCCGACCGCCTGTCGTGCTGGAAGGAACTGGCCGAGCTCGGCCTCTTCGGAGCGCTCGTCCCGGAGGAATCGGGCGGGCTGGGCCTCTCGCTGACCGACCTCGTTCCCGCGATCGAGGAGACGGGGCGGGCGGCCATGCCGGGACCGGTCGTCGAGACGCTGGTCGCCGGGCCGTACGCGGGCGTGGTCGGCGCGCCGCGCGTCAGCCTGCTCGTGGACGGTCTCGCCCTGGACGCCGACCTCGCCGACCTGATCGTCGACGTCGCGGGCCCCTCCATCGTGTCGGTACGGCTGGAGCCGCGCAGGGCGGTGGACCAGGGCCGGCAGCCGTTCGCGGCGACGGTGGTGGACGAGCTCCGCGTCCTGGAGGCGCCCGCCGCCGACCTCGTCCGGAAGGCGACGGTCGGGGTGTCGGCGCAGCTCATCGGGGTGGCCAGGGAGCTGCTCGCCAGGTCGGTGGCGTACGCCAAGGCGCGCACCCAGTTCGGGCGGCCGATCGGGGCGTTCCAGGCGGTCAAGCACCAGCTCGCCGACGTGGCGATCGCGGTGGAGTTCGCCGCGCCCCTGGTCTACCGAGCGGCACTCTCGGCGGACAACGCGGCGCTCTCAGCGGATCGGGCGGCGTACTCGGCGGACGGGAAGGACACCGGTGCGCCGGTGGGCCTTTCCCGGCCGGACCGGGACGTCAGCGCGGCCAAGGTGGCCGCGGGGGAGGCCGCCGCGCTGGCCGCGCGCACCGCGCTGCAGGTGCACGGCGCGATCGGCTACACCGCCGAGCTGGACCTGCGCTTCTGGCTGGCCAGGACGTGGTCGCTCAGCGCCGCCTACGGCACCACGGCCGAGCACAGGACCCGGTTCCGTCAGGCGGTGTTCGGATCGTGAAGTTCGGCGTGCCCCTGGGCCTGCTCCACCCCGCCGCGTGGAAGGACGTCGCCGTCGCCGCCGACTCGCTCGGCTTCGAGTCGCTGTGGGTCCCCGAGCACCTCGTCTTCACCACCGACCTCTCGCTCGCCGCCTACCCGGGCAGCTCGTCGCCCGGCATCAGGCCGCACACCCCGCTGTTCGACGCGCCCGCCTACCTGTGCTGGCTGGCGGGGCTGACCTCCCGCATCAGGCTCGGTACGGCGGTGCACCTGTTCGCGCTCAGGCACCCCTTCGTCTCGGCCCGCGCCTTCGCCACCCTCGACATCGTGTCGGGCGGGCGGGCCGTCTGCGGAGTGGGCGCGGGATGGTACCCGGGGGAGTGGGCCGCGGCGGGCGTCGACTTCGCCACCCGCGGGCCCCGGCTCGACGAGGCGATCACGGTGGCCAGACGGCTGTGGTCGGAGGAGACGGTCGCCCACACGGGCCGCTTCTTCTCCTTTCCCGAGGTCGCCTTCGAGCCCAAACCGATCCAGCACACGCTTCCCGTGCTGGCGGGCGGCGAGTCGGGCGCGGCGCTGCGCAGGGCGGCCACGCTGTGCGACGGCTGGATCAGCATGCCGCACACGCTGGAGTCGGTGCGGCCGCAGCTCGACCGGCTGGCCGCGCTGCGCGACGGCCGCAGGTTCTCGGTGACCGTCCACGCCTCCTCGCTCACCTCTCCGGACGAGGTCGCCTCGTGGGAGGCGCTGGGCGTCGACCGCCTGATCGTTCGGCCGTGGAAGAGCACCGGCGAAGCGGTGGCGAAACTGACGTCCTTCGCCACCGAGTACGGCGTCACGCCCAGGCCGTGAGCACCTCGTGGAAGGTCGGGAAGGTCTTCCGGACGCAGCCGGGGTCGTCCAGGGTGATGCCGGGCGTGCGCAGCCCCGTGATGCTGAAGGCCATGGCGATGCGGTGGTCGCCGTGGCAGGCGATCTCGGTGGCCTCGGGCGCGCCGGCCTCGGCGCGGGCGGCGGGCGGGCCGTCGGGACGGCCGTGCACGGTCCACCGGTCGGCGTCCTGGGTCACCTGGTAGCCGAGGTCGCGCAGCCCCTGGGCGAACCCTTCGGTGTCGTCGGACCAGAGGGGGCGCTCCAGCGTGGTGACCCCGTCAGCGGCGGCGGCCAGGAACAGCGCTCGCGCCATGACGGACTTGGAGCCGGGGATGCGTACGACGGTCACCGCGAGATCGTATCGAACCGGGGCAGACCGGTCAGGCGCGATGTCGCCCGCCCCGCCCTCTGGAGTTACGTGTCCGCGACCCGGCTCCCACGAGCACGGGCTCCTGCTCCGGGACTGGCCGGGACGGCTGGTCCACGGGTACCGGCACGACCCGCGGCGACACCCACGGGCCCTGACCCGACGGAACCCGGGGGTTCGACGGGATCTGGCTCGACGGGATCCGGGGGATTGGCGGGATCTGGTTCGACGGGATGGGGAGGGTCGGTGGGATCTGGTTCGACATGGGCGACGGGGCCTGTGTCGGTCGAACCGGCTGGGCGGGGTCGCGGGTCTCGGCCGAGGTTCGGTGGCGGCGGCCGCGGAGAGGGGCGGTGTCGGAGAACGTGTCCGTGGTGCCGCGGCCGAAAGCGTCGCCGCCACCGCTGTGCACCGGCTGGTCGGCGCGCATCCCGGTCGCCGTGCTGTGGACGAGAGTGTCTCCGCGGTGTCCTGCCGTGCGGGCAAGGGTTTCGGTGGACTTCGCGCTGTGGACCAGGACGTCGGCGTGCGGGGCGGTCGTGGTGCCGCGGGCCGGCTGCACCGGGCGGGCGGGCCTGGCCGGCCTGGTGGGCCTGGTGAGGCGGGCGGGCGAGCCCGTCGAGGTGGCCCGGTGCAGCCGGGGGTCCTGGCCTCGGGGGGCGGACGAGCCCTGCGAGCGGTGGCGGCGGCCGCGGATCGGCGCGTCGGAGGCGAAGGCGGTGCTCTCCTCCGCCGGGTGCTCCCTGCGCCTGCGCCTGCCCCGGTAGCCGTCGCCCGAGGGCGCCGTCGCCTCGGCGAACGCGTCGAACGGCGCCGACGACGCGGCCTCCAGCGCCGCCAGGATCGCACTCGAGGTCTCCAGCCCTGCGGCGAGCGCCGCCGCGGGATCGGCCGCGAGGGCGGCGGCGCGGGCGTGCGCGTGGCCAGAGGCGCGAAGGGGGGCGTCGCCTGGGATTTGGCCGGAAAGGCGGCGGGGGGCGTGGCCGAGGGTGCGGCCAGAGGCGCCAACGGGGGCGTCTCCGGGGGTGTGGCCGGGGAAAGCCGTCATCGCAGCAGAGGCGGCCGCCGAATCGAAGGCGGTCACGGCGGTGGAGCGCGCGGGGTCCCACGGAGCCGCCGAGTCGAAGGCGAGCATGGGGTCGGCGGCGGTGGCGACGGGAGCGGAGAGCGCGACCGATGCTGCGGCGGACACAGGCGCCTGGGCGGCGAGCAACTCGGCGGACATGGGGGAGGTGGTCGCCTGGGTGGTGAGCAGCTCGGCAGGCGCGGAGGAGGTGGTTGCCTGCGCCGTGAGCAGCTCGGTGGGCGCCGAGGAGATGGTCGCCTGTGTGGTGAGGAGCTCGGCGGGGCGAGTCGAGGTGGGTCGGCGGCGGGTGCCCGAGGCGCGACGCCGGCCCGGCTGACGGGTGAGACGGGCGGGCGCGGCCGCGGCGGCGGGCGCCGGCCGTACCCTCAGCTGGCGGGTGCGGGCGACGGCCAGCACGCCGAGCGCGGCCAGCAGCACCGGGCCGATCAGCGCGGGAGAGCCGAGGCTGGGCACGGCGGTGGTGGCCGAGGCGTCCTTGAAGGCGGTGACGGGCTCGCGGGTGACCGCCTCGGTGCCGGCCGTGGCGGGCTTGGCGTGTTTGGCCTTCTTCGGGGCGGGCCGGTCCGCGGCGTTGGCCGACGACGAGCGGGGAGCGGACACGCTCGGAGAGGGGGCGGTGGCCTTCGGAGCGGTGGCGGCCTCGAGCCTGGCCGAGTGTTCGGCCCCCGCGGCTGCCGGTGAGGACACTGTGACGGAGTGGATGAGCGAGGTGACGGTCGTCTCGGCGGGGGCGGGCAACTGGAGCCGGTCGGCCTGGCCCGGTTCGGTGTCGGGCGGGAGCGATCCCTCGACCTTGGCGTCGGCCTCCTTCAGCCGCGCCGCCTCCAGCCGCTCCTTGATCTTCTCGGGATACCCGTAGCCGGCGACCTTGCTCTGGTCGCGCTCCTTGCGCTTGGCGACGCCCCCGTCGATGTTGCCCTCGATGGTGAAGATCGTGTCCCCCACGACCTTCGTGACGATGCCGACGTGGTCGATGTTGTCGATCTTGTTGGAGCCGCCCCAGTCGTAGAAGACCAGCGCGCCGGGTTTCGGCTTGTGCCCCCAGGCGTCGTTCTCCTTGAACCACTCCGCGTGCGCGACGGTGTAGGCGAACTGCCCCACCCACTCCTCGTAGCCCATCTTGTGGGCGGCCCAGGACAGGAACATGTCACACCAGGGCGCGCCGCTGTAGTCGGCGTCGAACTCGACCGTCTTGCCGTACCAGTCGCCGAACTTGGTGTACGCGCCATTGCCCTCGGAGTAGCCGAGCTGGCTCTCCAGGAGCTCGATGAGCTTCTGTGTCTCTGGGGTCATGGAAGTGCGGGGGAACCCTTCCGTGCACAATGGGACTCGTGAGGAGGGAGGCTACCCTGGGAAAAGGGCAGGTCAAGACCGTGCCAAGGGAATCCCAAGGGGGTGCGCCCAGTGAAAACGCAGGTCAAGAGGCTTCCAGAAATATCTCCCAAACCCCGACATATCCGGAAAAGATCTACCGAATAGGGTTCGGTAGGGTGTCCCGCATGTCGGTCGAACTCGGCACCGAGGAATCCCGCCTCGCCGCCCTCTGCGCTCTTGCCCAGCAGACCCGTGACCTGATGGACGCGGTCGCGCTGACCGATGTCGGAGAGGACGACCTCACCGCCGCCACCGCCGCGCTCATCGCCGTCACCGAGCAGCTGCGAGCGGCCGTCCGCCAGACCCCTCAGCCCTTCGAGATCGCCCCTGACGGCACGCTGCGGCATCTCGGCAACGCCGTCACCGGTGGCGCCAACCCGCATGCCCTCCCGCTGGTCATCGAGGTACGCGACGGTGGGGTGCGGGCCGAGGTGGAGTTCAGGCCGCTGCACGAGGGCCCGCCCGGCGGGGTCCACGGCGGGATCAGCGCCATGATCCTCGACCACCTGCTCGGCCAGGCCGTCGCCGCGGCGGGCTCGGCGGGAATGACGGGCACGCTCACCGTCCGCTACCGCAGGCCGGTGCCGTACGGCACGCCGCTGGTGGCGACCGCGGAGTACACCCGCACCGAGGGACGCAAGACCTGGGCGGAGGGCAGGCTCTCCCTACCGGACGGCGAGGCGCTCGTCGAGGCCACGGGGCTGTTCATCACCCCATCCGCGTGGATCGGCGGGTGAAGCCCTGAGCCTGCGTGCGACGGGCGGCCCGGACGCGGGTCGTCTCCCATGCTCGACGCGCCCGTACGGCGGGCGGCCGGACGTGGCCATCCTCCTGAGGGGTCTCGGAGACCACATCGCCTGCGGATTCGGGCTTCCGGGAGTCGCCCCACCGTGAGAGGCGTCCGGTCACCGGGCGTTTTCAGATCGTTACCAACCGTTGGCGTGTCCTGTGGGTCTAACCCAAAGTGAAGATCCTCTACGGCACCATCGCGCTCATCGTGCTGGCCCAGGCGCTCTCCGGCGGCCTCGTGGGCCGCGCCGCGCCCGTCGAGGTCGCCTGGCCGGCCCAGGCGCCCACCCTCGACGGTGTCGCGTCGTCCGGCCACTGCCACCTCCTCCTCGCCGAAGGAGGGCGGGCCGGCCTGGCCGTCCCGGAGGTCAAGGCCTCAGGCGGTACGGCGGCGCGTCAGTAACCCGCGCCGGTCAGCAGGCCCCCGTCCACGGTGAACTCGCTGCCCGTGCAGTAGCTCGACCGGTCCGAGGCGAGGAACGCCACCACGTGCGAGACCTCGACCGGCTTGGCGAAGCGCTTGATCACCATCGACTTCACGAACGCCTCGCCGTCGACCCCGGCCATGAGATCGGGGTCGGTCGCCATCGAGGTGTTGATCGCGCCGGGGTGGACCGAGTTGACGCGGATCTTGAAGGGGGCCAACTCTCGGGCGGCGGCCTTGGTGACGCCGCGCACGCCGAACTTCGAGGCCGCGTAGGCGGACAGGCCCGCCGCGCCGATGAAGCCCTCGATGGAGGAGATGTTGACGATCGCGCCCCGTCCCGCCGCCTTCATCGGCTCGATGACCGACTTCACGCCCAGCCAGGTGCCCTTGAGGTTGACGTCCACGACCTGCTCGAAGTCGGCCAGTGACATCTCTCCGATTCTGCGAAATTTAATGATTCCGGCGTTGTTGACCAGAATGTCGAGCTTGCCGTACGTCTCGACGGCGGTGTCGACCGCGCGTCCCCACTCGGCCTCGCTCCTGACGTCGTGCCGCACGTAGGTCGCGCCGGTCGCCTCGGCCAGCGCCTTCCCCTCGTCGTCGAGCACGTCCCCGAAGACGACCCGCGCGCCCTCCTCCAGGAACAGCCGCACGTGCGCCTCGCCCATGCCCCGCGCGCCGCCGGTGATCAGCGCGACCTTGCCGTCAAGCAGTCCCATCGGTGCCTCCGCAGAAACGTTGACCGGCGGCGACGGCGATCGCGGCCGCCTCCATGGTTCGGTAGACAGGTATCCCGGCTCCGGCCGCGATCGCCCTGACCTCGTCCTCGACGCCGGGCGGGGCGAACTCGCCGTTCCTGGTGACCAGCGTGACCCTGCCGCCGCCGGCCTGCGCCTTGCCGAGGTGGCGGGCGAAGTCGAGCAGGGGGTCGGCGGCGGTGCCGTAGGTGAAGAAGCTCTGCACGTTCACGTGCGCGACCACGTCCTGGTACGGCAGGCGCCGGGTGATCGCGGCGATCACGTCCTTGACGAGGCCGGGCCGGCTCCTGGGGCCCACGGGGACCTCCAGGGGGTTGGCCAGCGAACTGCCCACGCCGAGACCGAGCGCCCTGAGGTCGTCGAGCACGTCGCCGGGGAGTGGGTCGAGGGTGAGGCCCGCGTCGTCGAACGCGTCGGCGGCGAGCACGCCGGCGCCGCCACTGGGACCGACCACCAGCACCCCGGCCATCCGCCGCCCAGCCTCCTCGCGGCCCGGTTCGGCGGTGCCGGGGGTGGGGCCCTCGAGAGAGACCGGGGCCGCTCGGGTGGGAGAGGGGCCGGGGTCCTTGGGGGATTGCCCGGCCGCCGGGGCGGCGGTGCCGGGGTCTTCGGGGGAGGGGGAGGGGAGGCGGGGGGTGTGGGCCTGGAAGTAGGCGAGGGTGGCGATGAGGGCGTCCTGGGTGGTCACGAGGGTGGCGCCGGTCTGGTCGGCGAGGGCCTGCCAGATCCGCGCGTCGCTCACCATCCCCCCTGTGTGGGACGCGGCCGCCCGGCGGCCCTGGCCGCTGCGCCCGCCGACCAGCAGCACCACCGGCAGCGGGCACGCCGACAGTGCGGAGAAGAGGGCGCGGCCGTCACGGGGATCCTCCAGATACAGCCCGACCACCGAGGTCGAGGGGTCGGCGGAGAGCCACCCGAGCAGTTCGGCGGGAGTGACGTCGGTCGCGTTCCCGAGAGTGGCGACCCTGCTGAACGCCAGCCCGCGACGCTCTCCCACCTTGATCACCTCACCGGCCAGCCCGCCGCTCTGCGAGATCAGCGCGACGCTCCCCGCGGGCCCCACGCCGCCGCCCACGAACGTCTGCCGTCCCCGCGGGCAGTAGACGCCCATGCAGTTCGGCCCGAGCAGCCGCGTCCCCGCCTCACGGGCCGCCGCGACCAGCGCCTCCTCCAGGTCCGCCCGCCCCGCCTCACCGAACCCGCCGCTCATGACCTGCGTGTACGGCACGCCGCGCGCCTGCCGTACCACCTCGGCGCAGGCGGCGGCGGGCACCGCGACCAGCGCGTAGTCCACGTCCGCCGAGGAGAGCGAGGGGACCGCGGGCACCCCGCCGATCGAGGCCGCCGTCGGATGGACGGCCACCACCGGTCTCCCCGCCGCGCGGTAGAACTCGAGGAACATGTTCCCGAAGTTCGGCCGGCTCGTGGAGGCGCCCACCACGGCCACCCGTCGCGGCTCGAACAGCGGGGTGAAGTCGGACGCGGCGCGCGGAGCGGCCGTGGGCGGGGAGGGCGAGGGGACATAACGGGCGTCCACCGCGATCACCCCCGACGGCGTGGCGATCACCGGGTTGAGCTCGAACTCGCCCAGTTCCAGCCGCTCCCACAGCCCGCCGGGACCGCCGAGCGTCATCAGCAGCTTCACGACGGCGTCCACGTCGACGGCGGGCCGGCCGCGGTAGCCGTACAGGAGGGCAGCGCCGCGCAGCGAGGCCAGCATGCGGCTCGCGTCGGTCTCGGAGATCGGGCAGAGGCGCAGGGCGGTGTCGCGCAGCGCCTCGGTCCACACCCCGCCGAGGCCCGCCAGCAGGACCGGGCCGAAGCCGGGGTCGCGGACCAGTCCGGCGATCAGCTCGACCCCCTCGGGGGCCTGCTCCTCCACCAGGAACCCGTCGCCGAGGCGCTCGCGCATCTCGGCGACGGCGGCGTCCAGCGTGTCGTGGGTCAGGCCGAGCCGCACCCCTCCGGCGTCGGACTTGTGCAGCAGGCCCGCGGCCTTCAGCACCAGCGGAGGGGTCAGCGTGCCGGCGAGCGCGGGGTCGGGCACCCCGCGCGGCACCGGGATGCCCGCCTCCCTGAGCAGCTCCTTGACCTCGTGTTCAGTCCACAAGGTGCTGGTACATCTCTCGGATCTCGCGCCGCAGCAGCTTGCCAGGACCGCCTGAGGCGTCCTCGAAGTGCGGCAGCGACTCGGCGACCACGATCACGTCGGGTTGCTGGTGGGGTGGCAGCGTGTCCGACAGCGCCAGCGCGATCTTGGCGGAGTCGAGCGTCTGCCCGGCCCTGGGCACCACCGCCAGCAGGATCCGGCCGTCGCCGACCCCCACCGCGCCGGCCTCGGCCACGGAGTCGAGCGCGGTGGCCGCCTCCTCGACCGCGGCGGGCTGGGTCCAGACGCCGCCCTTGAGTATCGCGTCCTCGCGCCGTCCGAGCACCCGCAGCACGCCGTCGGCCGACACGGTGCCGAGGTCGCCGCCGACGTACCACTCGCCGCGCAGCACCTCGGCGGTCTGGTCGGGCAGCAGGTCGTAGCCGGCCATCCGGTGCGGCCCGGCCAGGTTGATCTCGCCGATCGTGTCGACGACGCGCGCGCCCGAGGGGTCGGTGACGGCGACCGCGCAGCCGGTGCGGGCCCGTCCCGAGGCGCCGAGCGGAGTGGAGCCGTCGTCCACCCTGCCCATGCAGGTGTAGGGGGCCTCGGTCTGGCCGTAGTAGGAGTAGACGCCCGCCTCTGGTAACCGCTGCTTGATCCTGGACAGCAGGGAGGCGGTCAGCGGTTCGCCGCCGAGCATGATGACCCTGATCGACGACAGGTCCACGGGCTCATGGGCGGAGTCGCCGAGCAGCGCCGCGTAGAAGGAGGGGATCTGCGAGACGTGGGTGACCTTCTCCCGCGGGACGACCTTGAGGAAGTTGGCCGGGCCCCAGTCCTGCTCGAGGACCAGCCGCATCCCGGCGTAGAGCGCCGGGCCGACGATCGCGGGGAAGCCGATGCCCCAGATGATCGCGCCGGTGCCGAACACCGAGTCGGGTGCGCGCGGCACGTCCAGCCAGATCTGCGCGGTGGCCAGCGACGAGGCGTGCGTGTGGACGACGGGCTTGGGCAGCCCGGTCGTGCCCGAGGTGTAGTAGAGCGCCAGCGGATCGTCGAAGAAGGCGCCGAGAGGGGGCTCGCCCTCCTCGGCGGAGTCGAGCTCCTCGGCGGAGATCCACGTGGTGATCTCCGGCAGCGAGGGCCTGATCGCCTCGACGACGTGCGCCACGGTGGCGTCGTGGACGAAGGCCGTGCACCCCGAGGCGGCGACCACCGCGCGCAGCGTCTCCACGGGCCAGTACGGGTTGAGCGCCGCGGTGATCGCGCCGATCTTGGCCTGCGCGAGGTAGACCTCGGCCACCCGCAACGTCTCGTTCAGCAGCGCCGCGACCCGCTGTCCTGGCCGGACGCCCGCCGCGAGCAGCGCGTGCGCGCGCCGGTTGACCAGCCTGTTCAGCTCGACGTAGGTGAAGCTCTGCGCGCCGCAGTAGGTGAGCGCGACCTGGCCGGGGGTTCTCGCCGCCCCCGCGGTCAGGAGCGCGTGGCCGTAGTTGCCGTAGGGCGTCATCGAGAACCTCCTGAGGAGTAGAGCACGAAGAGGTTTCCAGAGGGGTCGCGCAGGACCGCGCGCGTCTCGTGCGGGCCGGCCTCGGGGCCGCGCACCAGCGCGCCGCCCCTGTCCAGCAGATCCCGTACGGCCGGCGCCACGTCCGCCACCTTGAGGCAGACGGCGGTGGCGTCGGTCAGGTGCTCGTCGGGTCCCGCCAGCCCGATGCCGCCCTCCAGCAACGCGAACCGGTCGCCGTCCCTGAATCTCACGGGCAGCCCATAGAACTCGATCGCCTTGCCGACGTCGTCCACGGGGATGAATACGTTCACCCGGGCCTCCATTGCGGTAGTTCGTCGCGGAACGTCACCCGGACCGGCATGCCGATGCGCACCCGCTCGGGCGGGCAGTCCACCACCTGGCCGAGCACGCGCGCCCCCTCCGGCAGGTCCACCCAGGCCAGCACGTACGGCCCCCGCCCGCTGAACCCCTTGACGAACGAGCGGTGGACCACGGTGAAGGTGTGCACGACGCCTTCGCCGCTGACCGGCTCGAAGGGGAGGTCGGCACCGCCGCACCAGGGGCATTCGACGGCGGGCAGGTGCACGCGGCGCTCGCAGGCCGTACATCGTTGAATGACCAACTCGCCGCGCGCGCAGGCGGCCCAGTAGGCGTCCATCGCCTGCCAAGCTAGCGCACGCTTGGTTGGGTCACAAGAGCGGGCCACGGTCTGTCTGGCAAAACGATCAACTGCTCGGATCGCCTGGTAGGAGACTTCTCGGGATCGGCGGGAGTCCAGGGGCGATAACATCACGATCGTGGCGGACTGGGAACTTCGGCCGGCTTCGGTGGCGGACGTCGAGGCGGTGGCCGAGTTGCGGGCTGCGGTGCTGAGGCCGGACCTCATGCGGCTCGGACGGTACGACGCGCAGCGTGTGCGGCAGCGACTGCGGGACGGGTTCACGCCGGCACACACCTGGATGATCGAGGTGGGTGGCGCCTTGGCCGGGTGCGTGGCGCTGCGGCCGGCGAAGGACACCTACTGGCTGGAGCACTTCTACCTGGACCCCGGTTTGCAAGGCAGGGGCATCGGTTCTGCCGTACTGAGCAGGCTGCTGGAACGGTGCGACCGCGAAGCCGCCGCGGTCCGACTGAACGTGCTGCAGGGCAGTTCGGCCCGCCGGTTGTACGAGCGGCACGGGTTCACGGTTGAGACCGAGGACGAGGTGGACGTATTCATGGTGCGCGACCCGGTCCCGGCCTGGCGATGGCCTCGCGGGAACTGACCTAGGAGTCCTCCTGCCGGGGCAGGTCGCCTCCCTCAGGAGCGCCCTGGTGGGTCGGGTTCCCGTCGGGTTCGGGCTCCCCGGTGGGTGCCTCGGGTGGCTCGGAGGTCAGCTTCGGCGCGGGGGCGGTCGAGGGCGGGTCGGGAACAGCGGCGGGCGCCGTGGTCGAAGACGAGGAGGCGGGCGGGGTGGCGCCGGCGGTCGTGGACGAGGACGTCGGGGCCGACGAGCCGGCGGACGGGCTCTCGCACGGCGGGCCGTCCACCGGCACCTCGGAGATTTGCGGCCCGTTGGCCGCCGCCCGCTCGGTCTGCACGATGAGCCCGAAGTGGGCGCGCTTCCCGCACGCCACCGGGCCGAGGTCGCGCAGCACCGGAACGGTGTAGGCGGTCTTGCCCGACAGCTCCTTGACCTCCTCGTGGAGGGTGCGGGCGGGGCCGTCGCCGTCCCTGCGGGTGTAGCTGACGCGCAGCCGCACCGGGCCCGTGCCCTCGGCGGCCACCTTCACCGCGCCCGCCGACCCGCTCCAGCCGACGATGTCGGCCGACTTGACCGCGGGCGACAGCGCGGCCGCCCTCCCGGACGTCGTGGTGGGGGAGGGAGCGGGCGGAGGCGGCGCCGTGTTCCCGGGCGTTGTCGGCCTGGGCGTTGTCAGCCTGGGTGTCGTCCTGGGCGTGGTTCTGGGCGCCGCGCTCGTCGGCGGCGCCGTGCTTCTCGGCGCTTGGGGGACGGGGCGTCTGGTCGCCGTCGCCGCGGGCTTCGAGTTGACGGGGGTGGCCCCCAGCTCGAAGGGGGATTTCGGCGGAGGCGCGAGGAAAGTGCCGGGGCCGGGGGGCAGCCGCCCGCCGCTGAGCAGCAGCGCGATCAGCGTCGCGGCCAGCGCGCCGCCCGCGATCCACAGGTGCGGCGGCAGCCTGGGCATCCGCCACCGCCTGGCCAGCGTGCCCCTGACCGGCGCCTCCTGCGGGGAAGCGGGGTTGGCCAGCGGGTAGTGCAGCGCGAGCAGCGTCGCCAGCTCGCCCAGGTGCCTACGCCCCCGCTTCTCCCACTCCGCGCCGTACCCGGCGACCGCGGCCACCTCGAGCTCGGCGACGAACTCCCTGGCCGAGCGGGGCCGTCCAGCGGGATCCTTGGCCAGCCCGCGCCGTAACAGCTCGCGCACCGCCTCGGGAACCACCTCCACCGGCACCGGCTCCACCAGGTGCTTGTCGCGCAGCGCCGCCACGTCGGGCGCCCGGTACGGCTGCCGCCCCGTGACGCACTCGAACAGCACGCAGGCCGCCGCGTACAGGTCGGCCAGCACGCCCGCCGTCCCCTGCGTCCACAGCTCGGGCGCCATGTACGGCGGGCTGCCCGCCGGCACCCCTGGCTCCTCGACGTGCACCGCGAGGCCGAAGTCGGCCAGCTTGCTGGTGCCGTCCGCCTGGACCAGTAGGTTCTCCGGCTTCACATCCCTGTGCGCGATGCCCCGCTCGTGGGCGGCGGCCAGCCCGAGCAGCGTCCCCTTCAGCACCGCCAGGGCGGCCTCGGGGCTGGTCCGCCGGTGCTCGGACAGGATCGTCCGCAGCGACACCCCGTCGACCAGCTCCATCACCACAGCGGTCCTGGTCGGGGTCTCGACGTACTCGTAGAACCGCACGACGTTCGGATCGTCGATCTCCACGAGGCCCGGCGTCTCGGCCCGGAAGCGGGCCATGAACTCCTCGTCCCTGCGCAGCGTCGCGTTCAGGTACTTGATCGCCACGTAGGCGCCCGTGGACTGGTAGGTGGCGAGGAACACCCGGCCCGTACGGCCGGCGCCCAGCTGACGTACTTCGCGGTAACCCGGAACCAATCCAGCCCCCATGCGCGCGCGTGCTCAATGGTTCGACGGTCTCACCCGGGGTTCCGGTTGTCACGAGTCACACTATTTCGCCAAACGTAAACGAGAATGACGCTCCGTAGCCGGACCTGGTGGTCTCGACCGGACGGCTGGGCCTGGCCACCGCGGGCGCCGAGGTGGCGCGGAGCACCTTCTCGTCGTCCATGGTGCTGTCGTCCTCAGCTGGGGGAGTTCTCAGCGAACGACAGTGTCGGTGCCGAGGAGCTTGCGGATGAAGGCGGTGGAGATCTCCAGCGCCGCCTGGTTGGCATGCGTGTCGCGCAGCAGGTCGACCATCATGAAGTCGTGCACGATCCCCTGCAAGCGGATCGCCGTGACGGGCACACCCGCTTCGCGCAGCTTGGCGGCACAGGCCTCGCCCTCGTCGCGCAGCACGTCGGCCTCGCCGGTCAACACGAGCGCGGGTGGCAGCCCCCTGAGGTCGTCGAGCCCGGCGCGCAGCGGTCACGCGGGGCGAAGAGCTGCTCGCGGCCGTCGCCGCTGCGCCACACGACTTCCACCGGCCGTCGGTCAGCCAGTGCACGCTGCCCGCCATGGACATGACGTGCTCCACGTGCTCGCCGTGCAGCAGTTCGCGCCTGCCGTCCGCCGGCACGCCGCGCCCCTCGGCGGCGGCGGGCACCGGCAGCTCCGCCAGGCCCAGCAGCGTGGACGTCGCGAGTCTCGTGTTCGGGTCAGGGCTGGTACGGCCGCAGGCGCGGCCACCAGCCCGGCACCTGCGAGCGATACCTGTCGTAGTCGGGGCCGAACTTCGTCCGCAGTGTCGGCTCCTCGTACCAGCGGACGAACGAGACGACGGGGATCGCCAGCACCGCGACGTAGAGCAGCAGCGAGGGCTGGCCGAGCAGCAGCGCCTGCCCGATGACCGCCGCGAAGACGGCCACGTACATGGGGTTGCGCACGTGCCGGTAGAGGCCGCCGACGACCAGCCGTTCGGGCGGCGCGAGGGGGATCGGCGTGCCGAACCCCTCGACCACGAACCGCACGAACGCGTTGACCAGGACCGCCAGCCCGGCCAGGACCAGGAGCGCCCCGAGGGCCCTGAGCGGGATCATCGCCCACGCGGGCAGCGGGGCGCGCGGCTCCCAGCCGGTGATCCACCATGGGACGAGGACGGCGACGGTGCCGGGCGCGACGGCGAAGAAGACGGTGCTGATGACGGCCGCGGGTGTCTTGCGCATGAGACCACCTGTCCAACGCCGAAATTCACTATGTGATGAGTTTAAGTCGGCGTCGAAAGGGGGTCAATCGGACGTGGTCCCTGCCCTCGTGTCAGCGATCCTGGCCGCGCGCGGCGCGCTCCTGGAGGGGGCGCCTGGACGGCGGGCGGCGACCAGGCCCAGCGCGCCGATGACGAGCAGCGGCCAGCTGCCCGTCACGGGGAAGTAGATGACAGACAGCGGCACGCCGATGATCAGCATGTACCACCCCACCTGCGCGGGCAGCCGGCCCGTCGTCCGCGCCACGTGCTGGGCGAGTGTGCCGATGGCGAGGAGCGCGACGCCGGAGGCCATGAACCAGATGGTCGCCTCGTGCACGAAGTAGTCGGGCGCCTCGGTGTCCACGTTGGTTCTGAAGAAGCCCTCTCTCGCGATCACCGCCCACGAGTTGGGCTGGGCGAACGCCCATACGAAGTGGAGCAGCGCGGTCGCGATGATCAGCCGGGGCACCCAGCGGGTCAGTCCGTTCATTCGGTCGGCCTCCGTTCCTCGGGCATCAGGCGCAGGGCCAGTGCGTAGATCTCCCGCAGCTCGTCGGCGGGGACGGGCGGGACCACCTGCTGGGCCCCGACGAGTACCAGGTAGAGCAGGCGCGCCATCGGCTCGGCCTCGGCCTCGCGGCCGCCGAGCTCCCGCCACAGCGAGCGCACGTAGTCGACGCGGAGCTGGTCGACCCGTCGCTGCAGCGCGTGGACCTCGGTGTCCTGCAGCGCCCACGCGCGCACGGCGATCTCCAGGTCATAGCTCGCGCCCTTGTCATCGAGCACCAGGTTGGCCAGGTGGTCCAGCTTCGCCTGGGCGGAGGCTCCCGCGCTCTCGGCACCGTCGATGTAGCGCCCCGTGTGCTCGGCCTCGAAGTGCTTGAGCAAGTCGGTCTTGAACCCGGCCATGCCCCTGAAGTGGTGGTAGAAGGAGCCCTTGGTCAGGTTGAGCCGGGCGCACAGCCGCTCGATGGTCAGCGCCGGCGCGCCCTCCTCGCTCAGGACCGTCAGGCCCGCTTCCAGCCAGTCGCGTTTGCTCGCCATGTCGCCGTCCGTACCATACGGAATGGTATGGACGATCAGGAGGCCGCCAGGGGGATCTCGAAGTGAACGGTCTGGAAGGTGCACTCAGTTCCCGGTCAGCTCCTGGCGACCGTGGAGATCAGCGTCGCCCGCTGCGCCGCGGTGAGAAGCGCCTCGCCGACCAGTCCGCGCGACTCGCGGGCGACGTAGGAGACCAGGCTGCCGTGGTCGGGCCAGGTCCGGTCGAGCCCGAGCCGCTGGGCCACCGAGCACCCCTGCGCGTCCTCGGCGTTGGGCACGCCGGTGTCGGCGCCCGCGACGACGACCGTGTCCTCGGGGTCCTTTGCGCACGCGGTCACGGGCGCCCGGGCCGAGCGGGCGAAGTCGCCGTGCCCGTAGGAGGCGACGAGCACCTCACCGGGCGCCGCGCCCAGCTGCGCGGGCGTGATCACGCCGCGGAAGGTCGTGGCGTCCTGGGCGGTCTCCTTCACCGCCACCTCCACCACCTCGTCGCCGACGCGGACCTCGACCTTCGCGCTGTCGAGCGCCCCCGCGGCGAGGTTGAGCGGCGCGGTCAGCTCGACGGTGACGGGGGAGTCGGGCTGCGCCCTGGTGATCGGCGCGCCCGCGGAGTCGAGGAGGCGCACCGCCGTACGGTCGGCGGCCAGCCAGGCAAGGGACGCGTTCCACGCGGTGTTGAACGAGACCCAGCCCTCGGTGTGACCGATGTTGCCCACGGTGGGGTCGAAGGGGTAGTGCCCGTTCTTCGGCGAGCCGTCGAGCACGCCGGGGACGCCCTGGAGCATGCCGACGCCGCCCTGGTACTCGCTGAACCAGCCGAGGTCGGCCCCCTCGAAGCCCCACCGCTCCGTGGTCGCCCGGTAGGTGGCGTGGCGGCCGGTGGGATTGCGCCCGAAGATGTTGTCCACGTGGGCCGCCGCGATCTCGCGCAGCCTGGCGGCCAGGCCCGCGTCGCGCACGACCCCGGCCGCGGCGAGCGCGGGAGCGGCGAACCCGGCGACGTTGCCGGTCTCGTTCGGATCGGTGCCGGCGCCACCGCCGCTGAACGACGGGATCGTCCACCGGTCGGCGGAGTACTTCCTGAAGTCCCAGAGGTTGCCCGAGCGGTCGGCGGCGGTGCGCGCCCATGCCTCGATCTTCGCCTGGAGCCCGTCTGGGGCGTCCCCTGGATACTCGGTCAGGAACCTGACCAGGGACGGGACGGTGATGTGCTCCGACTGCCGCTGGCCCTTCGTCGTGCGCGGGTCGGCCCAGTCGAGGTTCTCCACGATCCAGCGCGCGTTGGCCGCGGCGGCGGCCAGGTAACGGCCGGCGTCCGCCCGGCCCTCGCGCAGCGCCACCTCGTACATGTCGAGGTTCGGCCTGATGGAGTGGCCCGGAGGGAACTCGCCCTTGCCGGTGCCGAGCTGGGTGTAGGTCTGGAACAGGTCGCCGGTGTGCGCGGTGTAGTCGTAGACGGAGTTGAACCTGTCGCGCTGCTGCTGGCCCCAGATCGGGAACAGGTAGTCGCGGACCTCCTCGTAGAGCGCCCGGGGCACCCAGGGGGACAGGTCGGGGTAGGCGGCGAGGAAGGCCGCGAGCTGCTCCTTCCACAGGGTGGTGGTGACCCTGGCGTCGAGCAGCATCTCGGCGCCCCACGCGATCAACCGGACGATCTCCGGGGCGTCGGCCGGCAGCGGATGGCGCAGGCCCTTGTACACGGCCGTGTCGATGCGGAGTCCCTCGAAGGCCGAAGGGTTGGCCGCGTACAGGTCGACGAGCGTGGGGATCTCGAAGGAGTAGGTGTCGCCGTCGCGCCACATGACGCTCCAGCCGCACTGCGAGGCGTTGAACCCGGCCCATGACACGCCCGCGTCGCCGAAGTAGCAGCGGGTGCCGCTCATGAACTCGATCGCCCGCCGGTAGGCGACGCGGAAGGTCCACGCGGGCCCAACGCCGAAGTTGAAGGAGGTCCCGCTGCCCTCCACCACCACCCGGTACGGCCCCGCGTCCGCGGGACGGAAGGCGGTGAAGTCGCCGACGCCGCCCCTGACGGCGCCGGAGAAGCGGACCGCGCCGCCCTCGTCGACGACCGTGAAGCCGGTGCCGTCCGCCGCCTTCGGCGCGGTGAACCGCTTCGGCCCCTCGAGGTCGTAGCCGCTTTGGTTGACCATCACGAGCTTGCCGCCCGCGCTCCACGAGCAGCCGGCCGGCTGGGTGGGGTGATCGGCCGGGATCTGCGGGAGCGTGCGGACGACGAGGGAGTCGATCGAGATCTTGGCCAGGTAGACGCCGAGGCCGATCGTCCCCGAGCCGTCGCGGGCCGCCACGCTCGCCACGCGCTCGCCCGCGATCTCGACCACGACGACGCCGCGGGCCCTGCGCACGGTGAGGTCGAACCAGTCGCCCGGCACGACCAGCGGCCCGGGGCCCGAGCAGACGGTGGTGGTGGCCAGCGGTCTGGCCACCATGATCTCGCCGCCGGGCAGCACCTGGGCGGCGAGGTTGGCCGCGCGCAGGTCGGCGGGGTCGGCCCAGTCGGTGATGAGGTTGACCGGCCTGCTGCTCGCGCCGGAGGTCGCTGCCACCCTGACGCGGGCGCTGACCTCGTAGCTCTCGGGCAGGTCGAGCCTCGGGTCGACGGTCAGGTAGCGGCCGGAGGTCTGCCCCCTGGTGTCCACGGTGGCGTGGCCGTCGGCCGTCGTCCACTCCGACAGGGATCCGGTCACGGCCCGCCATCCCGCCATGCCGTCGGAGAAGTCCGCGCGCAGGAGCTCCTCGCCCTGCGCGGCCGCGGGTGGCGCCGCCAGCAGCGCGAGGGTCGTCGCGCCCGCCACCACCGCCGCGACCGCGCGCCGCACGCGTGCCCGTAACCCAGCCATCGCCTCGTCCTCACCTTCGCGCACTCCACACCGTGACTCTCGCATCATGGATGATGCTTGTGCTATTTAGCAATGAGTTGCATTTGGTGAGAGCAGCTTGTGAAGCGGGGGCGCGGGACGCTGCACTCCGGCCCATCCGATCAGTCCCGAAAAATGAGACGCCTCGGAACGGCAGGAGCCGCCTTCCCCTGGGAAAGGCGGCCCCCCATCAGCGGTGCCAAGCGCCCGCCGGTCACACGTCCGTGGCGAACCTCCTGCCGCGCCTGAGGTTGTTCGCGTGCCGCACCCGCAGGGGTGCGGCGCGCGCGACGGGCTCGAGCGTGATGACCCGGGCGTCCACCGGCACGTGCCGGAGATCGTGGGTGATGAGGATCGTGGTCCTGCCCTCCATGAGCCGGCCCAGTGGCTCCATGATCCGGGCCGCGGTCTTCTCGTCCAGCCCGGTCATCGGCTCGTCGAGCACCAGCACGGGCGTGTCACGCAGGATCGCCCTGGCGATCGCGATGCGCTGGCGCTGCCCGCCGGAGATCAGCCGCCCCCTGGCCCCGATCCGCGTCTCGTACTTCTTGGGCAGGGCGCTGACGAAGTCGTGCACACCCGCGAGAGTGGCCGCGCGGACCACCTCCTCCTGCGTCGCCTCCGGACGGCCGTAGGCGATGTTGTCCCTGACGGTTCCGGAGAACAGCAGGCTCTCCTGCTGCAGGACGGTGACATGGTCGCGCAGCGAGTGCCGGGTCAGGTCGCGGATGTCGGTGCCGTCCAGCAGGATGGCGCCGGAGTCGGGGTCGTAGAAGCGCAGCAGCAGCTTGGTGATCGTCGACTTGCCCGCGCCGCTCGGCCCCGTGCACACCAGCACCTCGCCCGGCTCGACGGTGAAGGACAGCCCGCGCAGGACCGGCTGCCTGCGGCCCGGATAGGTGAAGCCCACGGAGTCGAACTCGATCCGCCCCGGGCCCCGCTCCACCAGGTCGACCGCGCCCGGCCGGTCGGTGACCGCGGGCTTGGTGCGCAGGACCTCGATGACACGGTCGGACCCCGCGGCCGCCTCCGACACCGTGAGCGCGATCTCGCCGAGACTCTGGACGGCCGGATAGAGGTAGGCCAGGTAGGCGGCGAAGGCGAGCAGCCCGCCCAGGGTGAGCCTGCCCTGGGAGATCTCCCACGCGCCGAAGCCGATGATGACGATCAGGCAGATGGTCTCCAGCACCTGGACGGCGGGGCCGTACAGACCGGCCAGCCACGCCTGCGTCATGTTGGCCCGCAGCCACGTGCGCCCCTCCCTGTGCAGGTGACGCGCCTCGGCCTCCTGCCGGTTGTAGGCCTGGACCAGGGCCTGGTTGGCCAGCCCCTCCTCGATGACGCTGTTCATCATGCCGTTGCTGCGCCGCTCGCGGGCCGCCGCCGTCCTGAACCTGGAGGCGAAGACCTTGGAGACCACGAGGAAGGCGGGGATCAGCGCCATGGTGACCAGCGCGAGATCCCACCGGATGAAGAACGCGGCCGCGGAGAAGAAGACCACGGTGGCCACAGTGGTGAAGGCCTTGACGAGCCCGGAGCCGACCAGCTCCTCGATGGCCTCGAGGTCGTCGGTCAGCCTGGCCATGAGGTCGCCCAGGCGCCTGTTGTCGACGTAGTCGGGCGTGAGCCGCTGGACGTGCCCGAACACCCGGTCGCGCAGGTACAGCAGGAAGCGTTCGGCGCCGAGCGAGGTCAGCCAGGAACCGGCGAAGGAGACCACGCCCGCCACGGCGGTCAGCCCGAGCCAGCTCAGCGCCGGAGCCCAGAAGGCGCTCAGGTCTCCGGTGGTGAGCACCTGGTCGGTGATGTAACCGAACAGGGCGATCACCGCGACCTCGCACAGCGCGGCCATGATCGCGAACACCATGCCCAGGACGAACAGCCAGCGCAGGCCCTTGGTGTCGGGCCAGAACTCGGCGAACGTCTTACGGATGGACGTGGAGGGGGCGAGCGGTTCCCCGCTCGCCCCCCGTGTGAATGAGAGCCGGCGGGAGGCCCGCCGACTCTCACGCGGCGTTGCTACCACCACCACCGCCTGCGACAGCCGCAGCCGAATCTGCGACCACCCCAGAAGCGGCGGCGACCACAGCGCCACCCCCCGCCCCACCAGTGGTCGGTGCGGACTGGCAAGAGCTGCATAGGAGTCATGATGTTTGCCCCCCTCCCTTTTTGCTCTCTGAAATGGACGCTAGCACCCAAAATGGGATCTTTATCAGTGTCATTCCTTTGTTGGGGCAGTTTTGACGGGAGGGCCCCAGTGTGGGCAGCTTGATGGGTGGTGGCTGGATATATGGAAGGTTGTCCAGTTCAGGGGAGAGTGCTAGCGGGACGATCTGGAGCTCCCGTCGCCCCGCCTGTCAGCAGCCCCGCGCGGCGAACGCCAGGAACTGCGTGACCTCCCTGCTGTCGAAGTTGTCGTCGGAGCCGATCACCAGCGTGCACTCGCCGGTGTCGAGGCGCGGCCCCCAGGCGAGGCTCTCCAGGTTCTGCACGGGCGGCCGTACCGAGCTCAGGTCGGCGACCAGGCGCTTGCTCACCGCGCGGTACGGCCTGCGGGTCAGCAGGCTGTACCTGCCCAGCACGTTCGTGGCGCCGCGCAGGTCGATCTCGTACAGCTTGACGCGGTAGTCGACGCCCTCGATCCAGGACCGCTCGAGGGCGAGGTAGCGGTGGTCGTCGATCGCCAGGATCTCCGAGACGCCGCTGTCGGAGTGGCCGCCCTGCGGGACCGGCGCGGCGGGAAGCGGGTCGATCGGGTAGGCGTACTGCCCGAGCAGCCGGCCCGCGCGGCTCCACACGGTGATGCGCGCGGGCGCCCCGTGCTCGACGGTCGGCGGCTCGCCGTCCTCGTAGCGCGGGCCCTCCGCGATGGCGGCGACGGTGCGCGGCGTGAGGGCCAGGCCCTCGAACCCGAAGTTACGCCGAGGGCCGCTGGTGGTCGTCGTCATCCTGAGGTTGCGGGGAAGGGGCAGCTCGCCAAGGTGTCTGCCCTCGCGGTCGATCCTTCGGACGAACAGGTCGGACACCGGAATGGTGGGGTTGTTCGCGTCGGGCCGGTCGCCCTCGTGGCCCCACAGCAGCCGGCCGCTGCGCCGGTCGAAGCGGATCGTCTCGGGGTCGGCGGACTCGGGCTGACCGTAGCCGGGATAGGGAGTGGAGTCGGGACGCAGGAGCGTGGAGACTCCGGTGACGCTCACTCCGGTGAACTCTCCTGTCGCCCTGTCGATGTCGAGGCGGCCGGTGTAGAAGCGGGCCGGGTTGTAGCGCCAGCGGTCGTCGGAGATGAAGTACCAGGTGTCGGTGCGGGGGTCCCTGTCGATGCCGGACAGGCCGCCCACGGTGGTTCCCGCGAACTGCATCCTGTGCGGGAGGCGCTGCTCGCCGAGGAAGCGGGTGATCTGCACGTCGCGCCGGTCTCGCGGTGGCGCGGACGCCGCCGTCGACGGCAGCGCGCCGACCATTCCGAGACTGATGGCCGTCGTCAATGCGACGGCAATTCCCGCCATTCTCCGCGAATTGGCCATATGGCTCTCCTTGTTCCCGTGAATGCCTCTGAGGGCCCGGCGGGAATATGAGATCGCAGATTCAACGGAATGTCATCGTGATTGGTGTTCTCCTTATCTGCTCGCCGCCATCCGATAATGAAATATCGGGCTTTTTGCGGACGGCTGGCCAGTGGCCCAGACTGTGTCTGTGGACGAGGAGATGGCGGAGTACGCGCGGAGCTGGCTGGCGGAGGACGGCGTGGTACAGGTCGGCGACGACTCGTGGACCAGCGGCGAAGAGCCGGACGAACGGCTGACGGCCAACGAGGTGGCCCACACGTGGACGAGCCTGGCGCTGGAGGACCCCGGCCTCGACCAGGACGGCAGGCTGCGCCTCGCCCTCGGCCTCCTCGACCTTCTCGACGATTACTGGGTGACGTGCGAGATCGGCTTCGCCGTGACGAAGGCGGGTGATCCGAGAGCGGCGGGACCGCTGTGGGCCGCATACCGCCGCAGGCTGGAGGCTCCCAGCTCGGCCGAACCGATCACCTACTCGCTCTGGGTCGACTGGTTCGAGGACCGCGACACGGTGGCGGCCGCGTTCGGCGAGGTGCTGGGCGACGAGGTCGAGACGCTGCGGACCGAGGGCAGGCTCCACGAGCTGACCGCGGACCCGCTGGCCCGCCGCGTCCGGCGGGTTCTGGAGATCTCGGGTCCCGTGCCGTGGGAGATCAAGCACCCCGTCTACCAGGCGGTGGCCACGCTTCCCGGCCTCCACCTCGCCCTGTTCAAGGGCCTCCTCGGCGGCTACCACGACGTCTACGGCAGCCTCGAGCCCCAGGCCGCCCTCACGCTCCTGCGGCGCCTGGACCTCCCCGAGGACACCCCCCATCTCGCGCCGCTGCTCATGGTCCTGGAAATGGGCCACCGCAATCATTACCGATCCCCTGACGCCTGGCCGGCGACGCCCAAGAGCGGGTAAAGAGCGGCCGCGAGAAAATGCGCCAGAATTCGGCGACGGGCCCCTGATCGACCATTTTCTCGGTGATATCGGCGGTGTTCATCTCGGGGAGCGAGGGCGAGAAACTATGGCCATCTCGAAGGCCCGGGAGCGAGGATACACCCGCCGCTCGACCTCGCCAAGAACATCGTCGAGCGCACCCGCTACCACACCGTCAACGGCCGGCCGGTGGCCGTGCGCGGGCCGGGCGGCCGAACCCCGTTGGTCTGGTCCACTCGCGGAAACCGGGCGGCCGAGACCCCCGGGGGTCGGGCTCGCCCGCGGGGACCGGGCGGCCGAGGGGTGGCCGTCCGGTTCCGGCGGGGTGGGTCAGCCTTCGGTTCTCAGCGGGCGGAAGAACGTCCGGAGCTCGTCGGCGACCTGCTCGGGCTCCTCGTGCGCCATGAAGTGACCGCCGCGTCCGGGCGTGCTCCAGTGGCGCAGATCGGCGCAGACCCGTTCGGGCAGGCTCCTGGGCAGGTTCGCGTAGGCGGGCTCGTTGCTCAGGGTGATCGCCGCCGGCACGGTGATCGTCGGGACCGGCCGGTTGTGCGGGTAGTCGTAGTACTGGCGGAAGGACGAGCCGATCGAGCCGGTGGCCCAGTAGAGCGTGGCCACGGTCAGGATCGTGTCCTTGTCCCAGCGGGTCTCCAGGTCGCCGGCGCAGTCGCTCCAGTCGCGGTACTTGTCGATGATCCAGGCGACCAGACCGGCGGGTGAGTCCATGAGGGCCGCGGCGATCGTGTCGGGCCGGCTCCACATGATCTCGCTGTAGCCCTGGTCCCTCACGTCGTACTCGGCGAGGCCGTCGAGGTAGGCCTGCTCCTCGGCGGTGGCGGGCCGCTCGCTGAAGTCGGTCGTGAGCACCGCGGAGGTGGTGTGGACTCCGGCCACCTCACCCGGGTACAGGGCGCCGAGCCACTGCGTCACGCCGCCGCCGATGTCCCCGCCGAACGCGCCGAAGCGCCGGTAGCCGAGGGTCTCGGTCATGAGCGAGTGCCAGATCTCCGCCACGCCCCTGCGGGTGAACACCCCCTGCGGCAGCTCGGAGAACAGGAAGCCGGGCAGCGAAGGGATGATCACGTCGAAGGCGTCGGCGGGATCGTCGGGCTCGGTGAGCAGCGGCGCGACCCGCAGCATCTCCACGAAGCTGCTCGGCCAGCCGTGGGTCAGCACCACCGGCAGCGGCTCGGGTCCGCCTTCGGTACGGCGCCCGCGCAGGTGGACGAAGTGCACCTGCCGCCCGGCGACCTCGGCCCGGTAGTGGGGGAAGGCGTTGAGCGCCGCCTCGGCCTTGCGCCAGTCGAAGCCGTCGGCCCAGTAGGCGACCAGCTCACGCAGATAGCCGGGATCGACTCCGGCCGCCCAGAACGTGGAGTCGGAAGCGGTGGTGAAAAGGGTGCGGTGCAGACGGGCGCGCAGATCGTCGAGCACGTCGTCGGGCACGGAGATGTGAAAAGCGGTAACTGCCATGATCCCTTCGTTCAGGAGTGTTCGACGCTCCTGAACCGCCGGTCAGACAGACACAGCGGCGAGGAGCGCCCGTACAAGGTCGAACATGGACATCGGGCTCACCTCCTCGCGTAGATCAACAGGCAGGAGTATACACACGCCTGAGATCCCTGCCTATTTGAGGAAGTTTTGGGGGTCCGGCGGTCCGGGCCCGATCTACGCTGGGAACGATCCGGCAGGTCAGCCGCCTGAGGAGGAAGCCATGACGAAGTTCATGGACGTCCATCACGGCATGGTGGGCATCACCGACGAGCAGCTTCGAGAGGCACACGCCGCCGACCTGGCGATACAGGAAGAGGAGGGAGTGGCCTTCGAGAGGGCGTGGGCCGACCCCGACGACGGCGTGGTCTACTGCCTGTCGGAGGCTCCTGACGCGGAGGCCGTCCAGCGCATCCACCAGCGGGCCGGTCACCCCGCCGACGAGATCCACCGCGTGCCGCTGACCGTCTGACCGGCGGCGTAAGGCGCCTCAGAGCACGGCGTCGAGCAGGAGCGCGCCGGCTCCCAGCAACGCCGCGTCCTGTCCCGCGCGCGCGGGCGCGATCTCCAGGTCGCGGGTGGCGAGCGGCAGGCAGCGCTCGTACACCGCCGCCCTGATCGCCGCGATCAGCGGCTCGGCCGCCGAGAGACTGCCCCCGACCGCGATCACGTCGGGGTTGAAGAAGTTGACGAGCACGGTGAGCACCTCGCCGATCAGCCGCCCGGCCGTGCGGACCTGGCTGGTCGCCTCCGGCACCGCGTCGTTGACCAGGCCGACGATGTCGGCCGGCCGCTCCACCGCGATCCCCGCCTCGGCCAGCGCGGACATGAGCGCGGCGCCGCTGGCATACGCCTCCAGGCAGTCGGGGTGACCGCACGCGCACGTGATCGAGGAGTCGGTGCGCACCCTGACGTGGCTGATGTCGCCCGCCGCGCCCCTGCCCCTGTGCAGCCGGCCGTTGACGATCACGCCGCACCCTATGCCGGTGCCCGCCTTGAGCACCATGAGGTTGTCCGAGCCCGGCCATGACCTGGCCTCGCCGACGGCCATGAGGTTGGCGTCGTTCTCCACGAGCACGGGCAGGTCGTAACGGGCGCCGAGGTGGTCGGCGACCGGGTAGTTGTTCCAGCCGGGCATCCGGGAGGGGCCGACCACGCGCCCGGAGGCCGGATCGACCGGCCCTGGGATGCCGGTGCCGACCCCGCGCAGCGGCACGCCCGTGGGGGCGTGCGCGCGCAGGAGGTCGTCGAAGGCGTCGGCCATCCAGTCGAGCACCGCCTCAGGGCCCGCCGTTATGTCACAGGCTCTCTCCTGTACGGCGAGCGGCGCCCCGCTGAGGTCGAGCAGGCCGAGCCGGACATGATGGGCGCCGAGGTCGGCGACGGCCAGCAGGCCCGCGCTCGGCGCCAGCCGCAGCCGGCGCGGTCTGCGCCCGCCGCGCGAGGTGCCCGACCCCTCCTCCACCAGCAGCCTGGCCTCGAGCAACTCCTCCACGCGCAGCGACACGCTGGAGGCGGCCAGGCCGGACAGCCGCGCCAGTTCGGCGCGTGACTCGGCCTGGCCGGTGGCGACGAGCCGCAGCAATCCCCCCTGCGGCCCCGTCACGGGCAGCCGCTCTTTGCTCGACATGTGGAGATGAATACCACGCTTTACCTTTGTACGACAACGTGTTGACTTACCGCGAAATCATCCATTACGTTCCGCCTTGTCTTCGATATCGAAGGAAGTTGGGATGATTCGGGTAAGAGGGCTGAACAAGTGGTTCGGCGAGCATCACGTGCTGCGCGACATCGACCTGCACGTCGCACGCGGTGAGGTCGTCGTCGTGATCGGCCCCTCGGGCTCGGGCAAGTCGACGTTGTGCCGCTGTCTCAACAGGCTCGAGACGGCGCAGCAGGGCGAGATCGTCATCGACGGCGTGCCCGCCCCACTGGAGGGCCGCGAGCTGGCCAGGCTGCGCGCCGACGTCGGCATGGTCTTCCAGTCCTTCAACCTCTTCCAGCACAAGACGGTGCTGGAGAACATCACGCTCGCCCCGATGAAGGTGCGCGGCGTCAGCCGTACGGAGGCCGAGAAGACCGCGCGCGAGCTGCTCGACAGGGTCGGGATCGGCGAGCAGGCGGACAAGCTGCCCGGGCGGCTGTCCGGCGGTCAGCAGCAGCGCGCGGCCATCGCCCGGGCGCTGGCCATGCGGCCCAAGGTGATGCTGTTCGACGAGCCCACCTCCGCCCTCGACCCCGAGATGGTGGGCGAGGTGCTGGACGTCATGACCGGCCTCGCGGCCGACGGCATGACCATGGTCGTCGTCACCCACGAGATGGGCTTCGCGCGCAGGGCGGCCGACCGCGTGGTGTTCATGGCCGACGGCCAGATCGTCGAGGAGGGCGCGCCCGCCGCCTTCTTCGACCACCCCCAGACGGACCGGGCCGGGGACTTCCTGGCCAAGGTACTCACTCACTGAACGCAAGGGATGGTGCCCATGAAGAAGATGGTCGCTGTCGTCGCCGTGTCACTCCTCGGCCTCGCCGCCTGTTCCAGCACGAACACCTCAGGCAGCCCCGCCGTACCAGGAGAGGCCAAGCCCGCCGCCAACGAGCTGCTCGCCAAGGCGCCCGTCGCCGACGCGGCCGCGATCCTGCCGGGCTCGACGATGGAAAAGATCAAGAAGCGCGGCGAGCTCATCGTCGGCGGCTCGCTCGACGCCCCGCTGCTGTCCCAGCAGAACCCGGTCAGCGGCGAGATCGAGGGCTTCGACGCCGACATGGGCAAGGCGCTGGCGAAGTACATCATCGGCGAGCCGAAGGTGAAGATCGTCAACTCGGCCTCGGAGACGCGCGAGGCGTTGCTGGCCAACGGCACCGTGGACGTCGTCTTCCAGACGTACACGATCACGCCGGAGCGGGCCGAGCAGGTCGCGTTCGCCGGCCCGTACTACACCTCGGGCCTCACGATCGCCGTCAAGAAGGGCACCACGGGCATCGCCAAGCCCGAGGACCTCAACGGCAAGAAGGTCATCGCGGGCGCCAACACCCCGGCCATTCCCGCGATCAAGAAGCTCGCCCCGCAGGCCGAGATCGTCACCTTCGGCAGCGACCCCGAGTGCATGCAGGCGCTCAAGCAGGACCGCGGCGTCGCCTACGTCCAGGACGAGACGCTGCTGATCGCCAACGCCCAGAAGGACCCGTCCATCCAGGTGATCGGCAACCCCTTCACCCAGGACCCGTACGGCATCGGCCTCAAGCACGGCGACGACCAGTTCAAGACGTTCGTCAACGACTGGCTGAAGAAGACGCAGAGCACCGGCGTCTGGCAGCAGGCGTGGAAGAACTCCATCGGCACGGTCGTCAAGGGCGAGGCCCCCGCCCCGCCGCAGATCGGCTCGGTGCCGGGTTCCTGATGTCCGTCCTGCTGGACCACCTGCCCGAGCTCTGGCAGGGACTGGTCGTGACGCTCCAGCTCACCGTCGCGTCGTCCATCGGCGCGGCGGTGCTCGGGGTGCTGGTCACCGCCATGCGGGTGAGCCCGGTCGGCGTGCTGCGCGCCATGGGCACCGCCTACGTGGAGGCGTTCCAGAACCTGCCCCTGCTGGTCCTGCTGGTGCTGGCCTTCTTCGGCCTGCCCGAGATCGGGATCAAGGCGAGCCCGCTGGTCACCGCGATCGTGGTGATCTCGGTCTACGAGGCGGCCTACATCGCCGAGGCGCTGCGCTCGGGCGTCAACGCGGTCGGCAAGGGTCAGGGTGAGGCGGCCAGGGCGCTCGGGCTGACGTTCAGGCAGTCGCTGTGGCACGTCATCCTGCCGCAGGCGCTGCGCACGGTCGTGCAGCCGCTCGGCAACATCATCATCGCGCTCACCATGAACACCCTGCTGGCCGGTGCGATCAGCGTGGTCGACCTGACCGAAGAGGCGAAAAGGATCAACCTCGTGGAGGCCCAGCCCATCCCGATCTTCGTCGGCGTGGGCCTGATATACGCGCTCATCGCCTCCGGCGTCGGCTTCGTGACGGGACGCCTCGAGCGGCGGCTGGTGATGGTCCGATGAGCGTGCTGTTCGACGAGCCCGGACCGCGCGCCAGGCGCAGGATCCGCATCGCCACCGTCCTGGGAGTGCTGGCCGCCGTCGCCCTCGTGGCACTCGCGATCCGCCAGTTCGCCGCCAACGGGCAGCTGGCCTACGAGCGCTGGCAGCCGTACGCCACCTGGCCCATGTGGCGCTACCTGCTCGACGGGCTGTGGTCCACCGCGCTGGCCGCCGTCGTGGCGGCGGCGCTGTCCATGGCGCTCGGCCTGCTGCTGGCCATCGGCCGGCTGTCCGAGCGGCGCTGGGTGCGGGCGCCCTCGGCCGCGTACGTCGAGGTCGTGCGGGTCATCCCCGCGCTGCTGCTGGTGTACGTGGTGTTGTTCGCACTGCCCAAGTACGGGCTCGACCTGCCGCTGTTCTGGAAGCTCGTGGTGCCGCTGACCGTGTCGAACTCGGCCGCCTTCGCCGAGATCTTCCGCGCCGGCATCCTGTCCGTCGAACGCGGGCAGACCGAGGCGGGTCTCGCCGTCGGTCTCACCCGCGGCCGGACCATGCGGATGATCGTGCTGCCGCAGGCCGCCCGCAGGGTGCTGCCCTCGATCGTCAGCCAGTCCGTCGGCCTGCTCAAGGACACCTCGCTCGGCTTCGTGGTGAGCTACGGCGAGCTGCTGTACTCGGGCAAGGTCCTGGCCGCCTACAACGGCCTGGTCATCCAGACCTACGTGGTAGTGGCACTGATCTACCTCGTGGTCAACGCCTCGCTGTCCAAGCTCGCCAGGGTCCTGGAGCAAAGGAGTTCCGTCCGTGCCTGATTACGCCGCCCTCGCCGAGGTCGTCCGCTCGGGGTTCGTCGAGAGCGTCCACTACGGCAGCGCCGTCGGCCTCGCGCCCGACGCCCGCACCGAGGTCGCGCTCGGTCCCGTGGACGCCCCCGTCCTGCCGCGCTCCTCCGCCAAGCCGTTCCAGGCGCTGGCCTGCCTGGTCGCGGGCGCGGCCCTGCCGGGCCCGCGCCTGGCCATCGCCGCGGGCAGCCACACCGGCGAGGACTTCCACGTACGGCTGGTCGCCGACCTCCTCGAGGAGTACGGCCTCGGCCCCGGCGCGCTGCGCTGCCCCGAGGACTGGCCCGAGGACGAGGCCACCCGCCACCGGCTGATCCGCGAAGGGCTCGGTAGGACACCGGAGCGGATGAACTGCTCGGGCAAGCACGCCGCGATGCTCGCCGCCGCGGTCGCCAACGGCTGGGACGTCGCCTCCTACCTCGACCCGGACCACCCGCTCCAGCGCCAGGTCAGAGCGGTCGTGGAGGAGCTGTCGGGGGAGAAGGCCGCCGCCGTGGCCGTCGACGGGTGCGGCGCGCCGCTGTTCGGGCTCTCGCTCACCGGGCTGGCCAGGGCGGTGCAGGCGCTCGTGCTCGCCGCGCCGGGCAGCGCGCCCCGGCAGGTCGCCGACGCGATGCGGGAGCACCCCGAGTACGTCGGCGGCACCGGGCACCAGAACACCGAGCTCATGCGGGCGCTCCCTGGCGCGGTCGTGAAGGGCGGCGCCGAGGGCGTGCTGGTAGCGGCGCTGGAGTCGGGTCACACCGTCGCGGTCAAGGTCATCGACGGCAGCCCCAGGGCGACGACGGCGATCGCGCTGTCGGTGCTGCGCCGGATGGGCCGCGACGTGTCGGGCGCCGACGCCTTCTCCTCGGTCCAGGTGCTCGGCGGAGGCGTGCCCGTGGGAGAGATCCACGCCCTTTAGCCTGAGGCGGGATCGTCAGCCGACGTACCGGCCCACGCAGTCGGCGAACCTGGTGTCTTCGACCGAGCAGTCATAGGTGAAGTGCTCGGAGCCGCCGTGGCCGGTGGCGAAGTCGTACTCGGCGACCACCCGGCCGGCGGCTCCGGGGCGCACCCCGCGCAGGGCGTACCGCCCTCCCGCCTCGATGACCTCGGGCCCGAGGAAGCGGTCCATGATCTGCGTTCGGCCCTCGTAGATCCTGCCCACGCTGTCGAACCTGGCGTCCCTCGTGAAGGTCTCGGCCACCCGTCCCGCGTCGCCCGCGTTGATCGCCGCGACGAACCGATCGACCAGCGCGCGATGCTCGGCGGGCACGGAAGCCGAGGGCACGGAGGCCGAGGGTGCGGAGGTGGGCGCTGCCGAGGAGTCCGGAGGGGCGGTGGCGCAGGCGCTGAGGAGGACGACCAGGGCGCAGAGGGCGAGGCGAAGGACCTGCATGCGTTCATGCTCCGTCGGCTTGACCGGCGCTGTCCAAGACCTCTCGTCATAACCACCGGTTATGGCCGCCTCTGGTCCTCGGCGTTTACCCGGAGAGCGCCGGGTAGGGGCGGGTCCGAGGGGTGATGGGTGATGGCGCGGAATTTCCGGATCCGGCCGGTAGGCGGCGCGGCCGGCTGCGTGACGATGATCGTCGTCTCCCTGCTGCTGTCCGTCGTCCTGACCGTGCTGGTGAACGTCATCCTGCGATGATGGAAGCGCCCGCGTCTCCCAGGGTCATCTGGCCGGTGATGTATCACCACTGGTCGAACATCACTTTTGTGCACTGGCGCTATCCACGCACTCTCGTCCAGTCGCTGGTCCCCGACTCGCTCACGGTCGAGACCTTCGACGGCGCCGCCTGGGTCGGGCTGACGCCCTTCCTCATGGAGGACGTGCGGATGCCGGGACTCCCCGCCGTGCCGTGGCTGTCGCGCTTCCCCGAGACGAACCTGCGGACGTACGTGCGCGACGCGCGCGGCCGTAGCGGGATCTGGTTCCTCTCGATGGAGGCCGGGCAGCTGCCCGCCGCCCTCGGGGGCCGGGCCGGCTACTGGCTGCCCTACTTCTGGTCGGACATGTCCGTCGAGACCGATGGCGGCCTCTGGCGGTACCGAAGCAGGCGACGCTGGCCGGGCCCGATCGGCGCGCGGTGCGACGGGGACGTGGAGATCGGCGCGGACCTGGCCGAAGGCGAACGGGACGAGCGGGCGCACTTCCTGACCGCCCGGTTCCTCCTGTTCACGCTGGTGGCCGGACGGCTCGCCGCCGCCGAGGTCGAACACCCGCCCTGGCCGCTTCGCCACGCCCGTCTGGCCCGCCTGGACCAGGACCTGCTCCGGGTCGCCGGGCTGCCCGCCCCAGATCACGCTCCCCTGCTGCACGCCTCCCGCGGAGTGCCGGTGCGCGTCGGGATGTGGAGCTGGTGACTCGTCAACGACGGGGCTGACGGAGCCGGCGGCTGTGCGGGCGGATCGCCGGCGGCAGGGTCGGGAGCGTGGCCATCTTGGCGCGCAGGTACTCCTCCGCCAGCCGCCCCACGATCTCCTCGGTCGGTGTGCAACCCACGTGCCGAGCGCGATCGGCCGCCATCGCCACGGTGGTCGCCACCAGCCGGCTCTCGACGGCCGGATAGGCGGCGGACAGCCTCTCCACCAGGGCTCTGTAGTCCTTAGTCCTGCTCAGCATCGTGGCCATGAGTCACCGACTTTCCCTCGAGCTGATGTCGTGCGCACCAGGGCACCGCAACAGGGGGCCGTGGACTCCTCGCCAGCCCGCGGTCCCTGGTCCGCTCTTTGACGATAAGGCTCAGATTTGTGACATAGGGGGAGTTTTGCTGTCTTTTCGGGTGGGCTGGACGAGGCTTTGACAGCCGCCGCCGGTGAGCGCGGCGGCCAGCCGGGCAGCGAGGTCGCGGGCGAAGGCGTCCGTGCCGGGGCCGCGCATCATGAACAACCAGGCGAAGACGGGGCCGACCAGCATGGCGTGCACCAGCTCCAGCGCGGGGAGCTCGTCCAGCTCACCGCGCAGGACCGCCCGTTCGAGCACCGCCGTGACGCAGTCGCGCTGCCGTGCCATGAAGGTCTGCTGGAACCTGACGGTGAGGTCGGGGTCCGCGGTGATGTCGGCGATCAGGCCGGGAACCGTGACCAGCGCGATCGGGTTGCCCATCGTGGCGCGGATGTCGCCGATCAGCGCGGCCAGGTCGGTGGTGAGGGCACCCGTGTCGGCGGGCGTCTCCAGCGCCATCGTGTGGACGGTGGCGGCGTACACCATCTCCTGCTTGGTGGCGTAGCGGCGGTAGATCGCGGCCTTGCCGACCCCGGCCGTGGCGGCGACGGCGTCCATCGTGAGGCGGGCGTAACCGGTCTCGGCGAGCACCTCCCTGGTCGCGGCGAGGATGGACGCGTCGACCCTGGTGTCCCTCGGCCGCCCCGAGCGCTGGCCTTCCGCGCTCACGACGCGACCTGCCGTACCCCTCGACGCCAGATCGCGGCGATCGACCGGGTGTCGGTGATGTCGGCGGTGGGGTCGCCCGCGACGAACGCCTCGGCGTCCTGGGGTCCCCGCACCGCGGGGTACTCACCGAAGACTTCGCGCATGAACTGGGCGGGGTGGCCGCCCTCCGCGTTCGCGCCCACCCCGGCGGTCCGCACGTCGGCGACGTCGTCGCGCTCGGCCGCCTGCGCGCGCAGCGGGGCGAAGTGGCGGGGGACGGAGAACATGTCCAGCTCGGTGGTGATCCCGAACCGCAGCGCCTGGGCCAGGCTGCCGGGGTGGGCGTGCGCGTGGGCGTCGATCAACCCGGGGAGCAGGGTGTGCCCGGCCCCGTCGACCAGGACGTCCCACGTTCCCTCGGGCTCGCCGTCGCTCGCGGTGACGCGGTCGATGAGGTGGTCCCTGATGACGACGTCGGCCCGCGGGGTGACCCCGTCTCCGTCGAAGAGGCGGACGCCGTGGATGAGGGTGGTGGTCATGCCTGCCTCCTGGCGGCGACGAGGAGCATCACGGCCGGCACCCAGAGCAGGATGGCCGGCGACGGCTCGAAGAGGAGCGCAAGGATCGTGCCCCATGCGCCGAGCGTCCATGCCAGGAACGCGGGCGGAGTGACGTCCCTGCGGCCGAGCCAGCCGATCAGAAGACCGAGCAGGAGCAGCGGCAGGCCGAAGGAGCCGATCGTCAGCCAGAAGGCGCCGACGTCGGGAGGGAGCTCGTTCAGGCCGTTGGCGGGGAACCAGAGGCGGCCCGTGAACCAGGCGGGCAGGTACTGGAGGTTGAAGGCGAGGGTGAGAACCAGGTGCAGGGCGCCGAGGAAGGCGGTGATCCGGCCGGCGAGTACGACGTCGCGCCGCCTGGGCAGGACGTTCGTGGTCATGAGCCGCTCCTTACGGAACTGAACGTTTCGGAACTAGCAGTTCCATATATTGGCATAGCGACCCTGAAATGTCGACGTACCATGCCGTACGGTACGCTCGGTCGCGCCCGCCGCAGCGCCCGATGATGCCCGGCATGCCGGAGTGGAACCCGGCGGACGGCCTCGACTGCCTCACGGTGAACGTGTGGACCCCCGACCCCGGCGGCTCGGGCCTGCCGGTGATGGTGTGGATCTACGGCGGCGCGCTCCCGCCGCCCGTCCGGCGGACTGACGCCCCCTGGTAGGGCATACCCCACCGGAGACGTGGGTGGCAGCTGGATTACCGGAGCGCGTGATCTCTTGAAGACTCGGCTCCATGACGATTGATCAGACCGTCCGGCCCGCGACAGGGAGCGACTACGCCCGGCTACTCCAGCGCGTGACGGCGGCGGGGCTGCTGCGGCGGCGGCCCGGCTACTACGCCGCCAGAATGGGGGTGATCGGCGGCCTGTACGCCGCGGGGCTGGCCGCCTTCTTCACGCTGGGGGACTCCTGGTGGCAGCTGCTCGTGGCGGTGTTCTTCGCGATCATGTTCGCCCAGGTGGCCCTGGTCGGGCACGACGTCGCCCACCGCCAGATCTTCCGCACCGCACGACCGAGCAGGATCGCCGGATGGATCGCCGGCAACCTCCTCGTGGGCATGGGCTACGGCTGGTGGATGGACAAGCACACCCGCCACCACGCCAATCCCAACCACGAGGAGCTGGATCCCGACGTCTCCCCTGACATCCTCCTCTGGTCCACGGATCAGGCGCGGGCCAGCCGCGGCCTGCCCAGGTTCATCGGCCGCCGTCAGGCCTTCCTCTTCTATCCGCTGCTCCTGCTGGAGGGCCTGAACCTGCACGCGTCCGGGTTCCGCGCGCTGCTCGACCCGAAGACGAAGCACCGCGCCATGGAGGGGACGCTGCTCGGCCTGCACGTCGTCGGCTACCTCGCCGCGCTGTTCCTGGTGCTCTCGCCGGGCAAGGCGCTCGTCTTCCTCGCCGTCCACCAGGGGCTCTGGGGCGTCTACATGGGATCGGTGTTCGCCCCGGGACACAAGGGCATGCCCACGCTGAAGCCCGGCGAGAAGCTCGACTACCTGCGCCGCCAGGTGCTCACCACCAGAGGGGTGCGCGGGAACCGGTTCGTCGACGTCGCGATGGGCGGGCTGAACTACCAGATCGAGCACCACCTGTTCCCGAACATGCCCACACCCCATCTACGCCACGCGCAGGCCATCGTGCGCGAGCACTGCGCCGAGATCGACGTGCCGTACTACGAGACGGGACTGATCGAGTCGTACCGGCAGCTGCTCCGGCACCTGCACGCTGTGGGTGCGCCGCTTCGCGCGTGACCGCGACGGCGCACCCCGCGCCCGACCGGCTAGCTCACCTTCTCGAACGGCGTCGGCGCCTGGCCCGTCCAGCGGTGCAGCTGGGCGTGGCTGGTCTGCTTGGTCACGCCGTTCTCGGTCACCTGGCCCGCCTTCGACACGTAGAACCGCCCGTCGCCCAGCGAGATCAGGCCGTACTCGGCGCCGAACTCCCAGCCGCGCACACCCGAGGCGGCGTGCTCGATGCCGCCGGGCGCCAGCGAGAGAAGCTGTCCCTCCTCCGGCTCCGGCTGGTCCACGATGGCGGCCTGCCGGGCGGGGACGCTCCCGTCGATCATGTAGAAGGAGTGGTTGGGGAACTGCGGCTTGGCGCCCCTGTACACCCCCATCATCCAGTTGCCGGTGTGGCTGTCGTACTCCAGGTTCTGCACGCCGTACCTGGTGTTGCCGGTGTAGACGAAGTACTTCCCGTCGACGGCCTCGGGGCCGCTGGTGTGCGGGGCGCTCTCGGTGAGCGGCCTCTCGTACTTCTTCCACTGCTCGATGTCGTACTGCAGGAGCACCTGGTGGTCGTTGTCCTGGCGGGAGACGTTGAAGTAGACGCCGTAGGCCACGGTCAGCTTCTGCTTGCCGTTCTTCTTGCCGAACTCGGGGCCGAACGAGACGCCGTCGATGCCGCTGCAGCCGTACCGGTGGTCGGGGGTGTTGGCCACGTTGCCGTCGAACCTGCCGTCGCCGTTCATGTCCGCCACGTAGTCGTCCACCACCTCCTTCAGGTACACCGTCTTCACCACGTCGCTGGACTGCGCGTCCATCCCCATGCTGGTGATCCGGTCGACGTCGAAGACGGCGATGTAGAACGACTCCTGAGCCTTGTACTCCAGGGAGCCGTACACCCGGCCGTCCTTGGCGTTGAAGTCGAGGTCGCCGAGATGCCCGGTGAACCCGGTCACCGATCCCACGGGATTGCCCTGGAGATCGGTCTTGACCAGGAGGTTGGTGAAGGAGAAGTACATGAAGCCCTTGCGCTCGTCGAGCGCGATGCCCTGGACGTGCCCGGCGCTCCACGCCCCGCCGTAGACCTCCTTCGGCAGCTCCACCGGTCTCCCCCGATCCGCCGACGCGGGGGAGGAGAACGCTCCCATCGAGAACGTGGCCGCCACCGCGAGGAACAACAGCTTGCGCATGCTCATACCCGTCTTCCGCTAACGATCAAACCGAAACTAGACGCTATAGCGACCGAATAGCGGCGGTTCCCACAAATTTCTGAACAAGTAGTGAAGTGCGCGAGATATGTGCATGACCGGACCGCCGGCGACCGGCGGTCCGGGTCAGCGTCGGCCGGCCAGGGTCACCGGCTGTGGGCGGCGGCTAGCTGCCCGACCAGGGTGGCGAACGGCATGTCGAGATCGGCGTACACGTCTCCCGCGAGGGGGTGGGCGTTGTCGGCGAGGATCTCGACGGCGAGCGTGGCGTAGTCGCTCACGATGACACCCGCCTGCTGCAGCCGGAGCAGCCCGGTCTCCCGCTTGGTCGCGGAGAAGGTGCCGGAGGCGTCCACGGCGACGTAGGCGCTGTAGCCCGCCGCGGTGGCGGAGATCGCCGGGAACGCCGCGCAGACCTCGAGCGAGACCCCGGCAATGATGATCTTGTCGCGGCCGGTGGCCTCGACGGCGTTCCTGACACGGTCGTCGTGCCAGGCGTTCACCGTGCTGCGGTCGATCACCTCGAGCTTCTCCGGCAGGACGGCCCGCAGCTCGGGAATGAGCGGCCCCCACATGCTGTCCGCCGCGGTGGTCGTGACCACGATGGGCAGGCTCAGGCGCGATGCCGCCTTGGCCAGGCTGGTGACGTTGTGCTTGAGCTCGCTCACCGTGATGTCACGCACGCCGGTGAACAGGCCGATCTGGTGATCGACCAGCAGGAGGGCGGCGTTGTCGGCGGTGAGGGCGTCGTGGAATCGGTTCTGCATTTCTCTTCTTCCTGTTCGCTAGATCGATGACGTTCGAGAGTGGTCTGTCGAGGTGCGCCGGCGCACCGGGCCGCCGATGAGCAGCGCGCCCAGGGCCGAGGCGGCGCCGATGAGGCCGATGCCGCTCCACAGCGTCTCCGGCCCGAGGGGAAGCAGCGCCGTGCCGATCACCGGCGCGAGGACCGCGCCGGCCGACCAGCTCATCCCGGAGACGCCGGCGTAGGTGCCCTGGAGTTCAGGGGAGGCCAGGGCCGCCACGATGGTGGGCAGGGTGCCCGCGATGACGATCTCTCCCGCGGTCCAGACCGCCACCGTGAGCGCGAGGCCGCGCGCGTCGTGCACGAACGCGGTGAGCCCGAAACCGGCCGCCACGACCGCCGTTCCGGCGGCGAGCACGCGGTTGGGGTCCCGCCGGGCCATCCATGCCCCGGTCAGCGGCTGGACGGCGATGATCAGGACGCCGTTGAGCGCCATGGCCAGGCCGAAGCGCGTACGGTCGACGCCCTGCTCGGCCATGGCCAGCGGGAGCGTGGTGAACGCCTGGGCGTACAGCGCGCCGTACCCCGCGGTGACGGCGCAGACCGCGAGCATCAGCCGGTCTCGCAGCACCGCCCGCAGCCTCACCCCGCCGAGCGCCGCCTCGGCCGGGCGCGACTCGGGCACGGCGCGCCACACCACGGCGGCGAAGGCCACCGCGACGGCCGCGTTCACGCCGAACATCCCATGGGCGCCGTGATCGGCGAACCAGCCGCCGGCCACCATCGCGACCGAGTAACCGAGGTTCATCCCCCAGAAGAGCAGCCCGTACGCCCTCGGGCGCAGCGCGGGCGGGACGAGGTCGGCGACCATCGCCTGCGAGGCCGGCCGGTACGACTCGATGGTGAGCCCGAGCAGGAACGCGGTCGCCGCCACGGCGAGGAACCCGCTCGCGGCGCCGAGGACGACCATCGCGGCGGAGGTGGCGAGCATGCCGCCGGTGAGGGTCAGCCGGCGGCCGAGCCGGTCGGTCAGCCATCCGGCGAGCAGGTGCGAGAGCAGCGACCCGACGCCGAAGGCCGTCATGACGGCGCCGGTCTGCCCGAGGGTGAAGCCCTGGACCTGGACCAGGTACACCGACAGGAACGGCTGCACGATCGCGCCGGTGCGGTTGATGACGGTGCCGAGCCAGAGCATCCAGAACGGACGCGGCAACGCCGGCGGGGACGCCCGCGAGGTGAGGACTGCCATGCGGAACATGGTTGACCAGCGGTCGCCCGACCCCTAAATGTTTAATCTGTGGCTGAATCCTCGTTTGCCGAGTTCGACTTCACCTCCGCTGATCTGGCCCGGCTGAGGTTCGCCTTCTCCCCGGTGTCCGAGGCGGTCGCGAGCCTGCGGCTGCTGCAGGACACCGGACGGCACGCGCTGCACCTGCCGTGGATCAGGGCCGTCCGCCCCCGGCTCGCCGAGCTGGACCTGCGGCTGCTGTGCGCGCTGGTCCCACTCGGCCCGTACTTCGTCGACTTCCTGACGCCACCGCCGACCAGCCCCTTGCCGGACATCACCGCCGAGCTGGAGCTCGTCGCCAGGGCCGACCTGGACGAGGCCGTCTCCGAGGCGGCCAGGGTTCCGGCCGCCGACACCCCGGTCATCAGGGACTTCCTCGCCGACCCCGCCGCCGGCGTCGCCCGCGCGGCCGCCGAGCTGCGCCTGTACTGGGACGTGGCGATGGACCGGTTCTGGCCGCAGATCCGAGGGCTGTTCGAGGCGGAGGTGCTGCGTCGCTCCCGGCAGCTGGCCCGCGACGGCGCCGGCGCGATGTTCAACGACCTGCACCCGAACATCACCTGGACCGAAGGGCGCCTGCGCGTGCGGACCCGCGCCTGGCGGCGCAGCGGGCCGCTCGGCGGCGACGGCCTGATCCTGATCCCGAGCGTCTTCCACTGGCCGGACACGACCGTGATGGCGGAGCCGTACCAGCCGAACCTGGTCTACCCGGTGCCCGGCGTCGGCACGGTGTGGTCGCAGGGGGTGGTCCCCACCACCGACGCGCTCGACTCCCTCATCGGCCGGACCCGCGCCCGCATCCTCGTCACTCTCAGCGACGCGGCCACGACGACCATCCTCGCGCGGCGGCTGTCCATGGCGCCCGGCGCGATCAGCCAGCACCTGAAGGTGCTGCGCGAGAGCGGTCTGGTCACCCAGCGCCGCAGCGGTCGCGAGGTGTTCTACGAGCGCTCCCAGCTGGGCGACACGCTCTGCTCGGCCTCGTGAGGCACCGGCCCGGCCGCCCTACCAGATGACGAACTGGCTCTCCGCGCCGCCGCCGTACGCGCTCGTGCCTGTGCGCCGCCACCGCTGGCGTACGTCGAGCTTGGCCCCGGTACGCGGGGCCGTGGCGGTGAACGGGCCGCACGTGACGACCTCGCCCTCGCTCGAAGGGGAGACGCCCGAGCAGATGAAGGGCTGGGAGACGTTCGTCTCGGCGTCGGTGTTGTACAGCTGCACGTGGATGTCCGAAGAGACGGAGACCGATCCCCTGATCCGCCCCATGAGGCGGAACTCATCGCCCACCACGGCTATGCAGGGCGACATCTCGGTGCCCGTACCGGCGCCGGTGGAGATCCAGGAACGGCATCTCCAGTTCGGCTCCGAGTCTTGGCGCTCGGGCTCGGGCGGCTGGCCCTCGTCCGTCAGATCGGTCGGCGCGGGCGTCGACCGCTGGGGCCGGGGAGTCCGGGGGCGCTCCGGCGAGGGCTCGGCGGTACTCGGCCGTCCGGACGGTTCGGAGACGGCCGCCTTCGGCGTACGAATCTTCGGCGGCCGCGCCTTCGGGGACGTCGCGGGCGTGCTCTTCGCCGCACGGGGCGAGGTGGTGTCAGCGGCGGGCGTCGTGGCGCCGGTCTGCCGCTGGATCGACTCGGCCGACGCGACGGCCAGACTCGGCGCGGCCCCGGCGTCCGGCGCCCGCCACGGCGCCACGACGGCCACCGCCGCCGCGCTGGCCACCAGGGCCACGGCCGTCGTCGCGATGACGGCCAGCCGCTGCCCTGACCGCCCGCGCCGGACCGAGGCCACGGTGCCCTCACCGGTCGGGGCCACGGTGCCCTCGCCGGTCGGGGCGGTCCGGATGGGCTCGGGGGCGGGGCCGTCCATCGCGGGCAGGGGCTCTGAGGTGACGGACGGCGCGTCGCCCCTGGTGACGCGAGGCAGCGGGGGCAGTCCCGCCAGCGAGGGCGCCGCCTCGCGCAGCGCCGTCGCCACCTGCCCGGCGCTCGGACGCTGGGCCGGGACCTTCTCGGCGCAGGCGGTGATGATCGGCCACAGGGTCTCCGGCATCCCGGGCAGCCTCCGGGGCATGGCCGTCGCGTGCTGCCTGAGCAGGGCCATGGGATGGTCGCCGACGAACGGCGGGCGCCCGGCGAGCAGCTCGTACAGGATCAGGCCGAGGGCGTAGACGTCGACCGCAGGGGTGGCGGCGCTGCCGTCGGCCACCTCGGGGGAGAGGTACGCGGGCGTGCCGATGATCGAGGTGGTGTGCGTGAGCCCGGGGCCGTGGACGATGCGGGCCACGCCGAAGTCCGTCAGCCGTACCTGTCCGGTGTTCTCCTCGATCAGGACGTTGCCCGGCTTGATGTCGCGGTGCACGACGCCCATGGCGTGCGCGGCCGCCAGCGCGTCGGCGACCTGCGCCATCAGCCGCGCCGCGTCCGCGGGAGGCAGCGTGCCCCGCCGCTGCAGCAGGGCGCGGAGATCGCCGCCGTCGACGAAGTCCATCACGAGGGCGAGGCGCTCTCCCTCGATGACGAAGTCGCGCACGGTGGCGATGTTGGGATGCCGCAGGCTGCGCATCACGTTGCGTTCCTGCACGAACCGCAGGACCAGGTCCTGGTCGCCGGCGAGGCCGTCGCGCAGCAGCTTGACCGCCACGATCTCCGAGGTGTCCCGCCGGCGCGCCCGCCAGACGGTGCCCATCGCGCCGGCGCCGATCTCGTTCAGCAGCACGTACCGGCTACCGAGCGACGCCTCGGACCCGCCCACAGCCATCGTCAGCCTTCCCCCTCCGCCGAACAGACGGAGATCACAATAGTCAGGAAGATCCGGACTATTGGTATCGGGAGCCGCGCCGGTCCCCCAGGCATCGCTTACGCGGCCGTGCCCGTCAGCGCCATGGCACCCCACAGCAGCGCCGTCAGCAGTGCGCCGCCCAGCAGGGCGCGCAGGCGCCCACCCGGAGTGGGGCGCAGCAGCGGGACCAGCGCCACCGCCAGGGCCAGGCCGGCCCAGTCGTGCCAGGGGTGACCCCACTCCACCAGGACGCAGCACTCCTCCGGGGCCGCCGCCAGCAGGGCGAGAACGGCAGGCACCGACTGGCCCTGGATCAGGACGGCCGCGGCCAGGTCCCCTGTCGGCCCCGCGCGCCGCGTCAGGTGGGCCAGCAGCACCCCGGCCAGCGGAAGAACGACCACCCACAGGAGGTGGACGACTCCTGTCACCCAGTCGGAAACAAGCAGCTCGTACGGCGCGGGCAGGCCGCGCAGCAGGTCGGTCGCGGTCATGGCGGCGTAGGCTCCCACGGCCAGCGACAGCCCGCTGATGGCCGCGTGCCCGGCCGTACGGGCCGCCCGCCCGCACGCCACCGCGGCCAGGAAGAGGCCGAAGCGGAAGAACCACGACTCCAGCAGCAGGACGGCCACGCTGTCACGGTCATGAACGAGGCCGGCGAGGACTCCGGCGACGAGCCCCAGCCCCAGTCCGAGCAGGCCCGCCGCCGGCGCGCGCACGGCCCGGCCGGGCGAGGTGGAGGGGCCGGCCTGTTCGATGGGGGGCACCTTGCCAGTATGCGCCAGGGACCCCGCGAGCGGATCTTCAGCGGCCGGAAATCTCCCGGCGATCTCTACTGATATCTCGCGATCTTCTGTGATTCACTGAGCGCGTTCTTTGATCATGACCCCCCACAGGAGAAGAGAACGCCTTGCCCCCCACCTTATTGAGGCGGGCCGCCCTTGCGGGCTGCCTGCTCACGGCGACGCTCGTCGCCGTGCCGTCGCCCGCGGCGCAGGCCGAGCCGGTTCCCCCGGTACCTGTGATCACCGAAGACCCCTACGCCCAGGCGACGCCGCCCGACTACAAGCTGAGCTACGCGTTCAAGGAGGCCGAGCGGCGCGCCGCGGCCAAGCCGGACGCCTACGCCCCGCCGTACATCAGCAGCGGGGTGATCGTGGCCCCCGTGACGACCACGGAGGTCCAGGCCGAGGCGGGCGAGCCCATCGCGCTGCCGCCCCAGATGACGCCCCCCGAGGACGGCACGGGTGATCCCGCGGAGGTCGTCCCGCCGCCCGAGGAGAAGGAGTCGGTGCCGCCGCAGGCCGGCATCGCCGCCCAGTCGCCGCCCGCCGAGGCGGGGCTGTCGGCCGCCGACAAGAGCGCGCGGGAGAGCGCCGCGCCCACCACCGGCCCGGGCGACACCTGGACCGTCCAGCCCAAGGTGAAGCTGGTCAAGTACAGCCTGAACCGGCTGACCGCCATCAAGGACGAGGTCGTCGCGATCTCTCCCGCAGAGCTTCCCGGCGTCGAGAAGGTGACCGCCGCCCTGGTCCAGGCCGAGCACAACCGGGTCATCGTGGAGTCCGCCAACGCCTCCGAGGACTTCCGCGTCGCCCTGGCCACCCGTTACGGCGTGGACGCGGTCGTGGTCAGGCAGGTGCCCGACGAAGGGCTCGACGGGTCGCAGGCCAGGTGGAACGACGGCAGCGTCGGCGGCTTCTACGGCGGCGCCCGCATCGACACCAGCGTCGGTTACTGCACCAACGCCTTCTCGTGGCGTTACGGCGGCTACCAGGCCATGATCACGGCGGGTCACTGCACCTCGCTGAACGGCTCGGTCTCCACGCTGGTGGAATACCAGGGCACCGTGGTCAAGGACACCTGGAACAACCGCACCGGTACCGTGTACATCGACGGCCAGTCCACCTACCGGGGCGACCTGTCCCTGATCAGGCTGGCCGGCGGCAAGACCAGCGCCCCCCGCATCTACGTCGGCTCCAGCACCTCCGGCAGCAGCCGGGCGGTCGCGGGCATGTGGTCGCGCCGGCCCGACTACGGCGACCAGTACTGCACGGGCGGCAGCACCGCGGGCGAGCTGTGCGGCTGGAAGGTCAACGCGCTGCGGATCAACGTCAGGTACAGCGACGGCACCTACGCCAGGAACATGACCAGGGGCTACAAGCAGGGCCAGTGCACCAGGGGCGGCGACTCGGGCGGTCCGATCTACACCGTCAACTCGGCCGGCAAGGTGGTGGCCAAGGGCGTCCACAGCGGCGGCGGCGGTGGCGGCTCCGACGGCTGGGGCGGCGCGTTCGATCCCTGCCGTGAGTACTTCACCGACATCTACGAGGCCTACTACGGCTTCCCCGGCGTCATCGCCACGGGCTGACCCGACCCACGGAAGGGCGGGCCGCCGGACGGGACACCGTCCGGCGGCCCGTTGCCCGCGCGAGCGGGCTCGCTCCAATATCCTCGTACGGGGGAGGCCGTGCTCGAAGGCGTCACCGCCGTGTAGCGGATTCGGGACGTTTCGCCACCACGCATAAGATCCCGGCCATGGATCGCCCAAGCCTGCCGGAACACCTCCAGCTGCTGCTCTCCGACGAACCCGTCCTGGACCTGTACTCCTACGGTCCATGGCGGGTCCCGGACGGCTTGTACGAGCAGGTGCGAGCGCGTGCCCTCGCGCTCAACGACGATCCGGCGGCCGAGGCGCTCGCGGTCGAGCTTCCCGACTTCCTCGCCGAGGACACCACCGTGATCGGCGCGGAGCTGTGGTCCCTGCTGCAGTTCCTCGTCGGCTCGGTCGCGCTGTGCGGCGGGTCCGCGTGTGACATCGCCTACGAGACGATGAGCGATTTCGTCGCGGAGCCGAGGCGGCCCAACCGCGGCTGGACGTGGTCGTCGGCCGACACGCCGTTCCTTCCGCCCGCGTACTGGCTGCTGGACGGCACCGGCGACGATCCCGAGCTGCGTGAGCTCGCGTTCGGGATCGCGCGCAGGTGCCTGGACGTCTTCGAGGGCATCGAGCCGCTCGAACCCCGGCGCAGGGCCCTGATCGCCCTGCACGACCTGCGCGCCGCCGAGCCGGCGCTGGCCAAGGAGGACCTCGTCGCGCCCCTCGAGGCGCTGCCGCGGCTGTGGTCCGAGCGGGCCGACCCCGCGCTGCTGGCCGTCCTGCCCGAGCTGATGGGACCCGCGGGCTACCTGGACTGGGCGTGCTCCGGGTTCCTCGCCGCGCACACCCGTCTCATCGAGAACGTGCAGGGGGCGTCGAGCGCGGGGCCGCTGCCGGGCGCCGACCACCGGTTCGAGCACGAGGTGACGCTGGCGGGTCTGCTGGCGCAGGCCGAGATCAACGAGGTGCCCGCCGAACTGGCCGTGAGCCTGGGCCGGTCGATGCACGCGCGGGTGCAGGCGCTGTTCTCCAGGCTGCGCGAGGGGTTCGACGCCGACGCCTGGCACGCGCTGGTGCGGGCGTGGCTGGCGCGGGGAGTGCTCGCGGGGGAGGCCGACGCCTGCCGCGCCTGGCTTGACATGGCCGTCAGGGTCACCGGCGCCGTCCAGGGACTGCCGGGGCCCGCGGTGAATCCGGAGAGCTCCATCCCCGTCAGCGAGTTCCAACGGGACCTGCGCGTGCTGTGCGAGCCGCGCAGGGCGGTCAACCCGCTGCTCGCCAGGTTCGTCGCGGGCCGTCCCCCGCACACGGACCCGGCCGCCGAGCTGGTCGGCCAGCCGGAGCTGGCCCGCGCCGTCCGCGACGTGGTCGAAGCGCGGTGGCGCGGCGAGAGGGAACCGGCACGGCTGCTGCTGGCCGGCCCCGGCAGCACGGGACGCATGACGGCGGTCGACATCCTGCGGCGCGCGCTCGCCGGAGGCGGCGACCCGCCCGGGGTGGTCCACCTGTCCGACCAGGTCTTCGCCAACATGAACGCCAGCGAGGCCGCGCTGCACGTGCTGTCGCGGACGCACGACCTCGACGCCGGCGATCTGCTGGTGCTGCAGGGACTCGACCGGATCATCGATCACAACCGCTGCGGCGCGGTCGCGCTGGAGGAGCTCCGGTGGCTGCTGCGCCGGCAGCCCGGCCTGCACGTGGTGGCGATCTGCGGGGCGGGCGGCGACCTCAGGCTCACCCGGGCCAACCCCGCCCTGCACAGCGACTTCCGCGTCGTGCGCACCCGCGAGTTCACCGAGGCCGAGCGGGCGGAGCTGTTCCTGCGGGCGATCGCCCGGCGGGGCGCCACGGCCCTCGACGACGCGGCGCGCTCGGCGGCGCGGCTGGCAGGCGTCGGCAACCTCCGCGGCGCCCGCCTCATGGAGCACCTCGCGCAGCACGCCGTCGCCTCCGCCCGGGCTCGCGACGCCGTCCAGGTGGCCGGCGCCGACCTGCCCGTTCATCCCGGACGGCCGCGGGCCGAGCTGGACGCGTGCCTCGGGCTGGAGCAGGTCAAGGCGGAGATCGCGCTCATCACCGCCGAGGCGCGCGCGGCGAAGCTGCGGCGTGACGCCGGGATGTCCGCGCACTCGCGGCCGGCGCACCTGGTGTTCACCGGCCGGCCCGGCACGGGGAAGACGATGGTGGCAGGTGTGCTCGGCCGGATGTTCGCCGATCTCGGGTTGCTCTCCTCGGGGCACCTCGTCACCGTCGACCGCGCCGACCTGGCGGGGCAGCGCGTCGGGGACGCCTCGATCAACGTCGGACGCGCGATCGACCGCGCGCTCGGCGGCGTGCTCTGCGTCGAGGACGCGGGGAACCTCGCCCGCCCCGGCATCGACATCGACAAGGCCCACAGCCGCGACGTCGTCGACGCGCTGCTCGCCGGAGTCCAGGCGCACCAGGAGGATCTGCTCGTCGTCCTGTGCGGGCCGGAGGGAGCGATGAACGGCCTGCTGAAGTCCGCCCCCGAGCTGTCGGCACACTTCCCGAAGATCATGCGCTTCCCCGACCTCACCGGCGACCAGGTCGTCACCCTCTACGAGACCAAGGCCACCGAGGCCGGGTTCACGCTGCGGCCGGGGGTGCTGGCCAAGGTCGGCGAGCTCGTCCGGTCGGCGCGGCCCGACGCGGTGGGCGCCCGCCTGGCGCTCAGCCTGCTGGAGCGGTCGGTGGCCATGCAGTCGCGCCGCGTGCTGGCCGACGGCGTCCTCGACGAGGGCGAGTCGCTGGACGAGATCCTCGTCGAGGACGTGCCCGACACCGTCCGCGCCGCCGTGCGCACCCAGCAGGCGGACGATCCGCTCGCCGCGATCGACGGGCTGATCGGGCTGGAATCGGTCAAGCGCGAGGTACGGCTGCTGGTGGCCGAGGCCGACGCCGACCGGTTGCGCAGGTCGGCGGGCCTGCCGATCGCCTCACCCACCCGGCATCTGGTGTTCACCGGCAACCCGGGCACGGCCAAGACGACCGTCGCCCGGCTGATCGCCTCGGTGTACGCGCGGCTCGGCCTGCTGTCGTCCGGCCACCTGGTCGAGGTCTCCCACGCCGACCTGATCGCGGAGTACATCGGCCAGACCGCGCCCAAGGTACGGGCCGCGGTCGAGAGCGCGCTCGGCGGCGTGCTGTTCGTCGACGAGGCGTACGCGCTCACGCCGGGCGGCTCGCACAACTCGTACGGTCCCGAGGCGATCGCCGAACTGCTGCGGCTGATGGAGGAGCACCGGGACGACCTGGTGGTGATCGTCGCCGGATACGAGAACAGGATGGCGGACTTCCTCGCGGCCAATCCCGGCCTGGCGTCGCGGTTCCCGACCACGGTGCGCTTCTCCGACTACACCGAGGAGGAGCTCGTCGCGATCTTCGAGAGCATGGCGTCGGCCGCCGGGCTCGTCCTGCGCGACGGCGTCCGCGACGAGGTGCGCCGCGCGGTACGGGCGGCCCCGCGTGGAGATTCCTTCGGCAACGGCCGGTTCGTCCGCAACCTCCTCGACCGGGCGATGGCGCTCCAGGCCGAACGCCTGCTGAGCCGGCCCGACCCGGCGAGGGAGGACGTCCGGACGCTGGTGCCGTCGGACATCGCGCCCGGCCCGTCGCCCGAGCCGGAGGAGGGTGGCACCGGTCAGTACCTGTGAAGGTCCGGGCGATTCGCGAACTTTGTGGCGACGCGGCACATCCAAGATCCCGTGACACTAGTTGCTGGAGATCCGCTGCGGATCGGGGATTACTGGCTGGCCGGACGGCTGGGCGCGGGCGGCCAGGGCGTGGTCTACGAGGCGTACGACCAGACCGGGCGCCGGGTGGCGATCAAGATGCTGCACGGCGTCGACGTGGGCCTGCTCCAGCGCGAGGCCACCGCGGCCCAGCGGGTCTCCTCCTTCTGCACGGCGGCCGTGATCGAGGCCGATCTCACCGGGCCCCGGCCGTACCTGGTCAGTGAGTACGTGGAGGGGCCCAGCCTGGGCGCCGCCGTACGCAACGGCAGGAGCTTCACCGCGGGAGAGCTGCACCGGCTGGCGACCGGCGTCGCCACCGCGCTGACCGCGATCCACGACGCGGGCGTGATCCACAGGGACATGAAACCGGACAACGTCCTGCTCGGCCCCGACGGCCCCCGAGTGATCGACTTCGGGCTCGCGCGGACACTGGAGATGTCGCTGACCGCGACCGGGCTGATCTCGGGGACGCCCACGTACATGGCGCCGGAGGTGTTCACCGGCGAGCGGGCCGGGGCGCCCGCCGACGTGTTCGCGTGGGGCGGGATCATGCTGTTCGCCGCGACCGGCAGGGACCCGTTCAAGGCCGAGACGCTCGGCGCGGTCATGCACCAGGTCATGTCGGTCGAACCGGACCTCACCTGCCTGCCGGAGTCGCTCCGCCCGCTGGTCCACGCCGCGCTGCGCAAGGACCCACTGGAGCGGCCGACGGCCCGCGCCCTGCTGCTCGCCCTGATCAGCGGCGACGGGCAGCTCGACACGGCCAGGCTGCTCGCCGAAGGCGGCCGGGCGGCACACCTCACGACGGAGGCGCACGACCCCGGCCTCGGCCCGCTCGCGGAGGAGGCCTACGGCATGCTCGGCCCGGCCGACCGCGAGCTGGCCGCGCAGGTGTTCCTGCGCCTGGTGACGGTGGACGAGGACGGCGAGCTGTCCATCAGGCGGGCCCGCCTGAGCGAGTTCGCCGAAGCGCAGGGCGTGCTGCGGGTCTTCGGCTACCTCCTGGAGATCAGCGGCGACGAGGTACGGCTGGCCCGGCCGGCCCTGCCGCACGCGTGGCCCCGGCTGCGCCGCTGGATCGAGAGCAACAGGGACGGCCTGGCCGCGCACCGGGACATCCTGGCGGCGGCTCGGCGGTGGGACGAGCGCGGCCGGCGGGACGGCGACCTGTTCGCCGGGCACTCGCTGGAGAACGCGCTGCAGTGGGCCGCCACCGGCCGCAAGGACATCACGCTGGCCGGCTTCGAACGCGACTTCCTGGACGCGGGCGCCGCGCTGGGCCGCCGCAGGGCGCGCAGGACCCGGCTGGCGTCGATGAGCCTGGCCGTCCTGCTGGTCGTCTCGCTGGCCGCGACCGGCGTGGCGGTGTGGCAGGGCAAGGTGGCAGACGACCGGTTCCGCGCCGCCGAGGCGGCCAGGATCGCGGCGGCCGCGGGGGCGATCCGCGCCACCGATCCCGGACTCGGCGGGCTGCTGAGCGTCGCCGCCTGGCGGCTCAACCCGACCGCGCAGACCCGCAAGGCCATGAACGACTCCCTCGCCAAACGCGAGACCGGCGTGTTCCAGGATCCGGCGGCCGAACCCGGCACGATCCGCACGCTCAGCGCCGACAGCCGGACCCTGGTCAGCGTCAGCGGCAACGAGGCGCGCCTGTGGGACGTGGTCGGCCGCCGCCAGGTCGGGAAACTGAAGCTGGACGTCAAGGGCACGCCGATCGACATGGCGCTGAGCCCGTCCGGCGCGGTGCTCGTGCTCCTGACCAGCAGGGGCGTGCACGCCTGGGAGGTGAAGACGGGCAAGGTCAGACGCGTTTGGCGATTCCGCAGCCCCATCGGTGGCGAGCAGGTCGACCGAGCCGCCATCAGCTTCGGCACGGTCGATCGCTATGTGCTGCTGGAACGGGAGGCCTTCACCCTCTGGGACCTCGAGACAGGGCGCACCGCGCGGCTCCCCGGCTACTGGAACGGCGCGATGACCCCGGACGGTTCGGCGGTCTACATGCAGTACCGAAACACCAAGAGAATCGGCAGATTCGCGTTGCCCAGCCTGAAACTCACCGGCACCAGGCCGGCACAGGGCTCCTGTGACTCCTGCCCCGACCCGCTGGCCGTCACCAAGGACGGATGGTTGCTCGAAGCGCTGCCGGGACGGCGGCTCGGCGGGGCCGACCTGAAGGACTCGACAGGGTTCGCGATCGCCGAGTGGATCGGCATCGGCCCGGACCCATGGAATCAGGGAAGCCTGGTCTTCAGCCACGACGAGAAGCTGCTCGCTTCGGCGACAGACGACCAGATCCAGCTCTGGGGTGACGGCATGCTCCTCACCACGCTCACCGTCAGCTCCCCGCCCGGCCCCTACCGATGGGCGGCCACGGTGATGTCGCCGCAACCGCGATTCGACCCGGACGGGAAGACGCTGCGCTACCTCACCGAGGACCGCGTCTTCTCCCTCGACTTCTCGGCGCTCACCGCACCGGCCGACCTCGAGTCCGACACGGCGGCCATCAGCCCGGACGGCACGCTCAGCGTGGACCAGCTCAGCACCGACTCGAGCACGGGCGCCGCCTACGTGCGGACTACGAAGAAACGAGAGCTGCTGCTGCGTGGCCGAGCCAGAGGACAATTCTCCCTCACCGGCGCCGCCTTCAGCCCGGACGGCAAGCTGATCGCGCTGACCACTTTCGAGATCTACGACAAGTCGCCCGACGACGTCGAGAACATCAGCCGCCTGCGGATCCACGACACCGCGACCAGGAAGGAGATCAAGCGCCTCACCCTGAGCGACAGCGGTGAGGCGTTCATTCGCGGCGTCAGCCCCGACGGCACCAAGGTCGCGGTGGAGCTCCGGCTATCGGACGACTCGACGAAGTCCACGCTCCAGCTCTGGGACTGGAAGGCCGGCCGCGCGCTGTGGTCGGCCCAGCTGAACAGCCTGACCGACGTCGCCTTTACCGCCGATGGGGCTCGGCTCGCCGTGCTGGCGCAGGAGCCGGGCCTGCTGGACGCCGCGACGGGCAAGCGCATCGGCCCGGCGCTGCGCGCCACCGGCCGGGCGACCAGCCTTGCCTACGGCGCGTTCACCCGGGCCGGACTGCTCGTCACCGCGGACAGCCGGGGACGCCTGACCGTCTGGAACCAGGACGGCTCACCCAGGACGGTCATCGGAGGCACGCCCGGCACGCCCACGACGCTCGCCGTCTCGCCGGCGGAGGACCTGGCCGCCCTGGTGGGCGGCGACGGCCGGGTCCGCCTCTACGACCTGACGCTGGGACAGTCGGTCGGCGCGGTTCCGGACGACGATCGGGGGGCCGTCCAGCGGGTGGCCTTCACTCCGGACGGCGCCCGCCTGATCACCTTCGACCAGTTGGGCGCGCGGCACGAGTACCCCGTGGCGCCGTCGGCCGTGGCCGACGCCCTGTGCGGCCGATCCGGCCGGACGCTCACCGAGCAGGAGTGGGCGGCCCACCTGCCGGACGTTCCCTCGGTGGAGGTGTGCGGGTGACGTTCAGGGGACCCCTCATTTAGGGGTGGCACGGCAGGGCGAAGCTCGTCACCGTTCGGCGACGCGTCGCCCTGGGACCTGCCCGACGACATCTGGACCAGGCGGCATTGACACCGAGCCTTCGGAGCGCAAACGTGTTCCGTATGCGGAACAACTCACGCTTCGCCCAGGTGCGGTCGTTCGACATCGACCGGGTCGCCGCGGCCGCCGGATCCGACCCCGACGTCCTGCGGATGGAGAACCTCGACACCGACGTGCCGCCGCCGCCCGCCGCCGTGGAGGCGACCGTCCACGCGCTGACCACCGGGCAGGGCAACAGCTGGCTGCCGTTCAGCGGGCTGCCCGTGCTGCGCGAGGCGATCGCCGCCGACCTGCGCCTGCGGACCGGTCTCGACTTCGACCCGGTCCGGCAGATCGTCGTCACCTCCGGCGGCACCTCGGCGGTCATGCCGGTGCTGCTCGCCACCACCGAGCCGGGCGAGCGCGTGGTGCTCACCGACCCCACGTACGCCGGTCTCTTCCAGCGCGTACGGCTGGCGGGCGCGCAGCCGTCCCTCGTGCCCCTCCGGGTCCGCGACGGGTTGTGGCGGCTCGACAGGGACGCGCTCCTGCGGGTGTCCGACGCGGCGGCGCTGCTGCTGATGAGCCCGTCGATGCCGTCGGGCGTCGTCCTCGACCAGGAGGACTGGGCGGCGGTCGCCCAGGTCTGCGAGCGGACCGGCGCGTACCTGATCTACGACGCGGCCATGGAGCGCATCGTCTTCGACGGGCACCCGCGTATCAACCCGTGCCGGGTCGACGGGCTGGCCGAGCGGACGATCGTGATCGGGTCGATGTCCAAGGAGTACCGGATGATCGGCTGGCGGATCGGCTGGGTGGCCGGGCCGCCGGACATCATGGCCCGCGTCATCGTGGCGGTCACCTACAACACGACGGTCTCCAGCGGGTTCGCGCAGCTCGGCGCCGCCGCGGCGCTCGCCGGGCCGAGTGGCGTCGAGGAGGCGGTGGCCGAGTACCAACTCCGCCACGACACCGTCATCAGGGAGCTGGACGGGCTGCCGGTGGTGCGGGCGGCGGGCGGCTGGTCGTGCCTGGTCGACGCGGAGGCTCTGGGGCTGGGCGCGCCGGAGCTGTCGGCGCGGCTGCTGGAGCGTGGGCGTATCGCCGCCACCCCGATGACCGCCTGGGGCGAGGCCGTCGCGGGCCGGTACGTCCGGCTGGTCTACAGCAACGAGCCGGTCAAGCGGCTGACCGAACTCCGCGACCGCTTCACCGCCGCCCTCGCCTGAGGGTCGGTCCTCACCCGACGGTCGCCCTCGCGGGCGGGCCGTAACCCTCGTCCGACCGCCCTCGTCCTCCGCGGGTGTGAGTCCGAAGGTCCGGCGAAGCCAGAGGAGGTAGTCCTGGCGGGCGGGGGAGGGGCGCTGTCCTCATCCTCGACGGTCATCGTGGCGAGGTAGGCACTGGCGTATTCTAGCTTTTAGTGCTCATTTGACTACCAATTGTGATGGCTGGGAGTGACGGATGGACGCACTGCTCGAGCGGGTACTCGACGCCCATGGCGGGCTCGACCGCTGGAAGAACCTCTCGGCCCTGAGCGCGAGGGTCACGTACGGGGGCCCGTTCTGGGAGTTCAAGGGGCACCCCGACTTCGCCGACACCAACCTCGTCGAGGCGAGCCTCCAGGAGCAGCACGTCCGTCAGATCCAGGAGTCGATCGGCCGTACGGTCGACTTCGACAAAAAAGCCGACCGGGTCATCGTCACCGGCGCGGACGGCGCCGTCATCGATGCCCTGGACCGCCCACGGACGACCTTCGACGGCTACACCCCGGACACGCGGTGGAGCATCGCGCAGATCGCCTACTTCCGCGCCTACGACACCTGGCACCACCTGGCCGAGCCGTACGTCTTCACCTGGCCGGGCGTCGAGGCGCACGAGGTGGAGCCGTGGACGGAGGACGGACAGGAGTGGCGCGTCCTCAGCGTGACGTTCCCCGGCTCGGTCGACACCCACAGCGCGACCCAGCTCTACTACTTCGACGCCGCCGGTCTGCTGCGCCGGATGGACTACGAGCCGGACGTCAACGGCCGGACGCCGGTCGCCCACTACATCCGCGAGGAGCAGACGTTCGACGGGATCGTGGTGCCGACCAGACGGCACGTCCACGCCCGCAACGAGGACCGGACGCCGGACCTGTCCTGGACCCCGATCACGCTGGACATCACCGACGTCACGTTCAGCTGACGGCCCGGCGCGACACCAGATGGGACATCACCACGTATGCGCTCAAACGCCTTCAGGTCCGCGGCTCGTTGCTCGTCGTCCGTCCTCGATGAGGTCGCGGCCGAGGCGGCTGCTCATGCTTGCGTGGCGGCGCGGGCCCGTTTCACCGTCCACCACAACGGAACCGCGGCCAGGCAGATCACCAGAGCGGAGAGGATGGCGGTCTCGTAGCCGAGGTCGTATGCCCGGAGGCCGATCTCGCCCCCCGCCACCGATCCCGCGCTGACCGCAGAGAGCAGCAGCGGCGCGGCCAGGTGCCTGCCGGCCCCCGCCAGCGTGATGAGGCTGTGCAGCACGGACGGCCCCAGCGCGCGCAGCGCGAGCTCCCACACCACCACACACGCGATCGCGATCGCCATCCCCATCGACAGCATCGTGACGGCGTTGGCCACGAAGAGCAGGGCCAGCGTGAGCGCCAGGATCGCGTTGGCGATCATCATGGCGCGCACGGCGTCGCGGTCCGCCGCCCAGCCGCCGGCGAACGTCGCGATCACGATGCCGACCACCAGCGCCACCAGGATGACGGTGAGCTGCGTGATCGACAACTCGCCCAGGTCGCCCAGCATGGGGACGACGGCCGGAACCATGGCGGCCTGCGCACCCATGAGAAGTGCGGCGACGCCCAGCACGGCCAGCACGCGAGGCGTGAACGCCGGCCGGAACCTCCCGCCCTCCTCCCGCGCGACGACGACGGTCGGGAGGAGCAGCCACAGGAACGGCAGAGAGACCAGGCCGACGACGGCGATCGCGAGCAGAGCGAGGCGCCCGGACAGGACCTCCGCCGTCCACGCGCCCAGTGTCGGACTCAGCACAGCCGCCGCCGCGCTGGCGCCGAGCAGGGCGGCGACCGCTCTGCCCAGCCACGCGGCCGGCACCGTCGAGGCCGCCATGACGCAGGAGGCCCCGAAGAACAGGCCGTACAGGGCGCCGGCGGCGACCGTACCCACCAGAAGCACGCCCGTGCCGGACGCCAGCGCCATGGCCGCGATGACCAGCACGGCCGCCCCCATGGTCAGGAGCAGCAACAGCCGGCGGCCGAGCCGAAGGCTCGCGGCGGTCAGCAGCGGCCCGCCGACGGCCAGCCCCAGGAGGTACGCGGTTCCGGTCGGCGCGAGCGGTGTCCCCTCGTCGGTGGCGAGCTGGGGCAGCACTCCGGCCACGAGCCCCTGGACACTGGCCAACAGGAAGGTGCCAAGGGATAACACGGCCAGGGCGGCGACAGTTCTCGGCCGGGAGGGGTGGTTCACGTTGAGCTCCATCCATCGGTGCGTCCGGGCGCGCGGGACCGTCGTTGGCCGAGACCCCGCAGTCGATCAGTCTGCTGGACGCCACCGACGTTTCTCACCGGAAGAACACTCGGACGGCGCGCCCTGTCTCTCCGGCTCAGCACTCCCCGGCGGCCTGGCACAGCCGGGCAGCCATCGCCCGGGCGTCGGCCAGCAGCCTGGTGAAGTCGTGCTTGCCGATCTTGCCATACGCCGTGAACTCGCTGTACACGAGCACGGCGCTGCCCTTCCTGACCACCACGGCACGCTCGGCGCCGCCGAGGCTCTGCTTCGAGACGTTCTGGGCGCTGACGGTGAGGGCCTCATCCCCCAGCTTCACGACCGGCGCGGTCTTGACGGCCAGCTCCTTCGTGGCGCACGACGCGGCCCCGGTCCGCAACCCCTTCATGACCTGCTGCGCGGCCGCGGGGCTGGGCATGATGACCACCTGCTCGGCATAGCGGTAGTCGCTGTCGCCACTGGCGTTGACCGTGCGGGAGTCCTCGGCCTTCCGCACGCTAGGCCGCTTCGCCGGGCAGTCGGTCAGCAGGGCGAGGGGCTGGGCCTTGTCGGTGACCTCCCAGGTCATGTACTTGTCCTGGGCCTTCTTGTGCTCGTACTTCAGAAAGCCCTTGGGGATCTCGCGCGGGGCGGCGGCGAAGGCGGGGGCGGTGGCGCCGAAGACGAGCACGGCACCGGCGACACCGGAGAGGATCAGCTTGATCATGGGGGATTGCCGCTTTCTTGATCAGTGAGTGTGCAACATCCCCTTTGATGCGATCAAGAAGCCGGAGGTTCGCGTCCGATGCGGCGGATTTTCGTCAGGAGGCGTCCCCTCGCCGGCCCTCCTCGGTTCCGAAGCCGTCGAGCGACTCGCGCTCCTCGAGGCTGCGCAGTTCCTGGAACACCGAGATGTGCAGGCCGGCGGGCGCGTCGAACCTCGCGTTCAGCGACTGCCACGGCGTGACCGTGGGCGGCGCGACCTCCTCGGCGCCGGCCGAGAGCAGCCGGTCGGTGGCGGCTCGAGCGTCGTCGACCTCGAACGCGACCCGGATCTTGGGTGCCACCTGGCGGCCCACCTCGACATCGTCGATCATCCTCTTCTGCGCGGGATTCGCGATTTCGAGCGTGGCCCGCCCGGCGTCGAGGATCGCCACGTGCGCGCCGTCTCCACCGGAGAAGGCGGCCTGCTCGGGCAGGCCCAGGGCGTCCCGGTAGAAGGCGAGGGCGGCCTCGTAGTCCTCCGCCTCGACCACCAGCCGGAGTTGGCGGACGGCCGGCGGCTTCCCGTTCTCGGCGGCGTCCTGGGAAAGGGTCATGGGATCTTCTCCTCAGCGTGAGTGATCGGCAGGACGAGCTTTTGTCACAACGGGACCGGCCTGCCGGTTATGCCATCCGATCGGCCACAGCCCCAGGCCGGCAGCCACGCGTCATCGAGCACGCGGCCGAACTGCACGTCGGCGAAGTGGTTGCCGACTTGCCCGCGTCGTCGAGGTACTCGGGATGCCCGGCCCAGAACTCGTCGGTCGTGGTCGGCAGCCAGGAGCGGCCGGGCAGCTGCACGTGCCCGTCGGGGACGTAGCTGATCGTGAGCCGGCCGAGCTGGATCGTGCGGATGCCGGCCGGGCGGGTCAGGCGGGGGTCGATGGTGGCGCTCGTCATGGCTGTCCTCATAAGTTCCTGACCACGCGCTCGCCCTTGGCGGGGCTGTCGCCGCAGGAGCAGGACAGTCTGCGCGACCTGCTCCTGCGCGCCGCCTCAGCCGCCGACGAGCGCTGACGCGAGCGCTGACGGGGCGCGTCGCCGCTCAGCGGGTGGTGTAGCCGCCGTTGACGAAGAAGGTCTGGCCGTTGGCCCACCAGCCGTCGGTGAGCAGGAACCGCACCCACGGCACGATGTCCTCGATCTTGGTGAGCTCGCCGTTCATCGCCGACGACTTGTGGTAGGCGATGGAGTCGTCGGTTTCGGCCGGGTAGAAGAACCCGGTGTCCATCGGCCCTGGCGCGATGTTGTTGACCGAGATGTTGCGGCCGAACAGCTCCTTCGACAGCGCACGGGTGTAGTGCTCGACCGGCGACTTGCTGCCCGCGTAGATCGAGTACAGGCCGGTGTAGGCGGCCAGCAGCGAGGTCACGATCGTGATGATCTTCCCGCCGTCCTCGACGCGGCGCGCGGCCTCCTGCATGACGAAGTAGGCGCACTTGGCGTTGACCGCCACCATCCGGTCGTAGTCCTCTTCGGTGGTGTCGAGCAGCGGCTTCTTGATGACCATGCCCGCGGTGTTGACGCTGGCGTACAGCGAGCCGTACTGCTTGAGGGTCTCGTCGAAGACCCGCCTGATCTCGGGGACCCGCGTCAGGTCACCCTGGATGGCGAAGGCGTCGCCGCCCGCGCCCTTGCACGCCTGTACGGTCTCCTCCGCGTCGCCCTTGGAGGAGTTGCTGTTGTAGTGCACGACCAGTTTCGCGCCATCCGCGGCCATCGTCCGGCAGATCAGGCTGCCCAGATTCCTGGACGCGCCGCCGACGAAGACCACCTTGCCGTTGAGTGAGCGATCCGGCATCGCGATCAATCCCCCTGAAGCTGTGATACGTGTTCGGGGGGAGTCGGTGGACACCATTACGGACATTACGGGCCTGAATGTCAGTGCGGGCCAAACCCCGGGTCAAAGCACGGCGGCCGCGTTGAGCCCCGGGCCCAGGCCCCGTAGCAGGGTGTCGACCAGGCGGGTGGCCAGGGTGTCGGCGTCGCCGTCGTGGTGCTGCGCCGCCTCGTGGATCAGCGCGTAGTACACGCGCCTCGCCCAGTCGACGTCGACGTCCGCACGGAGCACCCCCGCCGCCTGAGCCCGCCGGAAGAGCCGGTCGCACGAGGCCTCGACCTCCGCGTGCACCCTGCTCACCTCGGGGTCGGCGGACAGCGCCCGGCTCATCGCGAACCCCCAGTCGATCTTCACCCGCAGCACGTTCGCCGTGACCTGATAGAGCGCGACCAGCGGCGGCGTGGTCTCGGGATGCGCGGCCGCCACGGCCGCGGCGAACTGCCTGGTCGCCCAGCCCGCCATCGCGTCCACCAGCGCCTCGCGGGAGGCGAAGCGCCGGTGCACGGTCGTGCGCGCCACCCCGGCCGCCTCCGCGATCTGCTCCATGCTTGCCGCCGGATTCCTGCTCAGCACCCGCTCGGCCGCCTCCAGGATCGTCCGTACGGTGCGCTCGGCGTCGGACCGCCGCGCCCGCGTCGTCTCACTCACGCCACAGAGGATACGGCATCGTGCCGATTCAAGCCTGAGTTGCGTCATCAGTGTTGCAAGTCCTATGGTCAAGGCATCGTCATTGACGCACCTAAGAGGGGAAAGACCGCCATGGACATGCGACTCACCGGCAAGACCGCCGTCGTCACCGGCGCGAGCAGGGGCCTCGGCCTGGCCATCGTCAAGGCGCTGACCGGCGAGGGGATGCGGGTCGTGGCCGCCGCGAGAACCATCTCGCCGGCGCTCAAGGAGAGCGGGGCGAGCGTCGTGGCGGCGGACCTGTCCACCGCGCAGGGCCCCGCCGAACTGATCGACCAGGCGCTGGCCGAACTGGGTGAGATCGACCTGCTGGTCAACAACGTGGGCGGCGGCGACGGCGGCGAGGGGCAGCTCGGCGGCTTCCTCGGCTTCGGCGACGAGCAGTGGCACCAGGCCTACGACCTGAACTTCCTCAGCGCCGTGCGCGCCACCAGGGCCGCCATGCCCAGCCTGCTGCGTCAGCGCGGCGCGGTGATCAACATCTCCTCCAACGGCGCCCGCATGCCGCACGCGGGCCCGATCACCTACACCACGGCCAAGGCGGCGCTGACCGCGTTCGGCAAGGCCCTGGCCGAGGAGTTCGGCCCGCGCGGGGTGCGGGTCAACACGATCTCGCCCGGCGCGGCGCGCACCTCGATGTGGGAGGACCCCAACGGCTACGGCGCCGCACTCGCCGCCTCCCTGGGCGTCGAACACGAGCAGCTCCTGGCCGGGCTGCCGGCGAACATGGGAATGACGACCGGCAGATTCGTCGAACCGGAGGAGGTCGCCGCCCTGGTGACGTACCTGGCATCACCCCACGCCGGCAGCGTCAACGGCGCCGACCACATCATCGACGGCGGAGCCGTCAAAACAGTCTGACACCGCCTCCCCAAGGACACGGGTTCTCCCTGATCGCGCCGTTGACAGTGTGAATCAGGAAATCGTCAAGTGCTGGCCCCGCCCCGCCGTACGGCCGAACCTCCCGAGGCCCAGGGAACGGTGGGGTCGTGGTGTGACGATCACGTGGCGAGCGGCCTCTCCAAAACCGCTCGCCACGTGATCGTCGTGACGACGACCGGCGATTGGAGCGCCGACAAGCTCGCGCCGCCTTCTCAGCCGGTGCCGGCGGGTGGCTTCGTCGCGCGGAGTGAGTAGATCAGCGGGACTCTGGGCCGGCCGGCGGGGAAGCGGCGCTCGTCCCAGTTGGCGCGGTTGGCCGCACGCCAGTCGGTGGAGGTCCGGTGCGTTGTCACGACGGGCCACGGTAGTCAAGGGCGCTCGTGGGGCTCAAACCGTTTAACCGAGGTGCCAGTGCGAGGTCCGATTGTCGCCGTCGCCGCGGCCGGGCCATGGGGAGAATCTGGCGACATGTCTTTCTGGTGGGAAATCGCCCCATGACGACCGGCATCGGCATTCCGCCGTCCGACGGCCTAGCATCGCGCCCGAATCCGCCGACGGCCCGCCGCGACTTCGGCCTGCTCTGGGCCGGCCAGTCGCTCTCGCTCTTCGGCGACCAGTTCATGGCGCTGGCCCTGCCCCTCCTGGCCGTGACCGTGCTGGGTTCCTCCCCGGCTCAGGCGGCGCTGCTGCCGTTCGCGCTGTTCGTGCCGTTCCTGCCGCTGGGCCTGCCGGCCGGGGCCATCGTCGACCGGCTGCCCCGCCGTACCGTCATGCTGGTCTGCGACGGCGTGCAGGTGGTCGCGTTCGGCGGGATCTGCGTGCTGGCCGCCACCGGTGACCTGACGTTTCCGCTGCTGTTCGGGCTGATCCTGCTCAGCGGGTGCGCGGTGGTGTTCTTCCAGGTCGCCTACACCTCCTACCTGCCCAGCCTGTACGGCGACGCCGAGCAGCTGCATCGCGGCAACACCCGCCTGGCCCTGTCGGAGTCGACGTCCAAGGCGCTGGGCCCGATGGCCGCCGGTCCGCTCATCGGCGCACTGGGCCTGATCGGCGCGCTCGCGGCCAACGCGCTCAGCTTCGCGGCCTCGCTCGTCTCGCTGGCCCTGATCCGGCACAGGGAGCCCAGCCGGCCCGCCACCGTACGCCGGCGCGGCTGGCTGCGCCGCGACATCGCCATGGGCCTGCGCTTCGCGCTCCGTCACCCGATCCTCGAGCCTATCCTGTCGTGCGGCACCGTCTACGTGCTGTTCCTGTCCATGGTGGAGACGAGCCTGGTGCTCTACTGCCGTGACGTCCTCGGCCTGTCGCCGTCCTGGATCGGCGTCGTGATCGGCGCCGCCGCGGCCGGCTACCCGATCGGCAACCTGATGTCGGCCCGCCTGAAGCGCCGCCTCGGCGCGCCCCGGACGCTCGCGGCCGCCGCCACGGTGTCCGTCCTGGGCATCGTGAGCATGCCCGCGCTCGGCTCCCTCGGTGGCGTCGCGGGCACGGCCGGGCTGGTGGCGGGGAGCGTCGTCCACTGCGTCGGCGAGGGCGCCTTCAGCCCGACCTCGCTCACCCTCCGCCAGACGCAGACCCCCGCGGACCTGCTGGGCCGGGTCGGCGCGGTACAGAGGTTCCTGCTCTGGGGCGCGATCGCGCTCGGCAGCCTTGCGGCGGCCGGGACCACCGCCCTCGCGGGCCTCTCGGCCTCGGTGTGGATCGGCGCCCTCGGCACCGTCCTGTGCCTGCCCGCCCTGCTGAGAGGCGGTATCCGAGCAGCTGTGAGACGGGGCGCGTGAGCGGCGGCCTATCCCGCCTGGTCGTCCTCAAGAGCCGCGAGGTCGGCCGGCATCTGGTCGGCGCGGCATGGATCCTCCAGCGGTGGCGGACCTGGCTCCTGCATGGCCGCAGGGGGGTGGTCCGCCCGCGGGCGTCCCGGACGGAACGGCCACGGCGGGCGGATCGCCGGGGTGGTCGGTTCTCGGCCGTCAGCAGGTGGACTGGTCCGTCGCCGTGCCGGACTCGCAGGCCGAACGCTGCGCGCGAGCGCGGAGCTGGGCCAGCGTGGGGACGCCGGCGGACCTGACCTGCGGGTCACCGCCGAGAAGCTGTGCGGCGCGCTCCTCTTCCGCGAGCGGGGCGATCAGTGCCGCGCCGGGTGTCTCCTCAATGAACACGCCCTGGCCGATCGGGAGGTGCACGACCTCCTGGTACGCCTGGGCCGCCGGCGCGGGAGGCCGCCGCTTGGCCCTGTTCAGGGCGTTGTCGACGTAGAACAGGCCCTTGCCTGCCGTACCGAGTGACTGGCGCAGCCCGTCGAGGGTCGTGCCGGCGGGCTGCTCCACCCTGAGCCGGATCTGTCCCGCGTCGTAACCGCGGCCGAGCCTCCCTGCGAGGATCTTGTCGACCCTGATCACGACGCTGGCCCAGCGGATCACCGCCTGCTCGCTGTCATACGGCACGACCTGCGGGGTGACCGAGTCGTCGCCCGAGGCGTAGGCGATTCCCGGCTCGACGCCGACCACCGTCCCCTCGACGAGGGCGGCGGCCGGGCGGAACGAGCCGGACGGCTTGGCGCCGGGGGTGATGTCGTCGACGGAGTCGAACAGGTACTCTCCCGTCCCGCTGTCGGCGTGGAGCTGGGACCAGAATGAGGCGGGGGCGGCCTTGGCGGCGGGCTCCTGGGCGCAGCCAGTGAGGACGGCGAAGGCGGCGACGGCCGTGAAGAGCTTGATGTGTCTCATCGCCGGACTCCTAGTAGCGGCCGTTGATGTGGGCGACATCGTGCGAGCTGTACTTGATGGTGGTGTGGGCTCCGGTCCGCAGGCAAGACGACGACTCGGAGGAGTGGCTGAGGCCGACGGTGTGCCCCACCTCGTGGCACGCCAGGGCCTGCCGCTTGGTGGTGGTCATCCAGTCGATGTCGGCCAGGTCGTAGCGGACCTCGTACTGGTCGCAGCGCCACGGCTGGGTGCTGTCGGCGGGGGCGATGTTCTTCACGCACTTGGCGTAGGCGTACAGGTTGTAGCCCGTGCTCGAGCCGTCCCAGTCCAGGTCCCAGTGGTCGACGTAGTAGCGGTCATAGGACTCGACGTCGGTGCTGGGGTCCGGGGTGGTGTCGGGGGCCACGGTCATGTCGGTCTGGGCGTCGAGGTTGAGCAGCGCCGCCTTGACCGCGGTTCTCGTGCGGGTCTCCAGCGACGCGTAGTTGTACCAGTGCTTGGCGTTGTCGGCGAAGGGGCAGCAGCCGTCGGCGGAGCCGAAACCGTTGGCGCCGGCGGGGGAGGCGGTCGTGACGACCGTTGCCGCGAGGATGATCGCTGGCAGGAGCTTGCGATAGGACATGGGATCCATAAATGTCGGGAAAAGGACGACCGAATAGGCTGCCGGTAAGTTGAGCAGAAGATCAATGGGTATGTCCAACCGCTCCTCGGTCCCGCGTGGACAACCGGCGAGGTCGTCCGGATCCGGGGCGGACCTTCACGGGGCTTGTTCAGTGGCGGGTGGCGGAGTCGGCGCCTCTTCGCGGGCCCCGATTCCCGGGTTCTGCGGCCGCTCCCGCTCCCTCCAGCGGTCCGCGCCCGCCGTCCCGCTGCCCATCGGGGTCAGGTGTCGAGCGGGCCGGTGTTGAGGCGGCGGGCGTTGGCCAGCACCTTTCTGAGGGCCGAGGTCAACCCCGTCAGCTCCTCGTCGGACAGCCCGGCGGTGATCCGGCTCTCCAGGAACTCCCGGTCGGCCGTGACGGGTTCCCGCAGCGCCTGGCCCTTCTCGGTGAGATAGAGCCGGACCAGGCGATGGTCCTTCTCGTCGCGCCGCCGGGTCAGCAGGCCGGCCGTGGCCATCCGCGTGGCCGGTGAAAGCGGGAACGACGGGGCGGGGCCTTCCGGTAGGCGGTGGTGGCGGGCCTGGGTGGGCGGCCCCGCTCCGAGCCGTACTCAGAGGGCGTGCGCCTTCGCTCCCCGGGCCGTACCTCCGAGCGCGTGCGGCCTCGCTTCTCGGGCGTCCGCTGAGAGTGGGCGGCCGTGCCTCCGACGGCGCGGCCTCGCCCCCCGGGCCGCGCCGTCGGAGATCCGGAGGGGAGCGGGTCCTCGGTCAGAGGAAGAAGCTGTCGTGGCGGAGGAAGAACTCCGCCCGTTCCTCGTCGTCGAGTTCGGCGAGCCGGGTGATCCCTTCGAAGTACTCCTCGCGCGGGGCGCCGGGCGCGAACAGCATCAGCATGGACGCCGGCTCGCCCGACTCGTTGCGGAAGGCGTGCAGTCCGCCGACCGGGACGTACAGATAGTCTCCGGCGGTCGCGTCGACCCAGTGCGCACCGTCGAACAGCCGCATGGTGCCGGACAGGATGAAGAACGACTCCGACATCGCCTTGTGGAAGTGGGTGCTCGGGCCGCCGAACTCAGGGCCCATGTCCACGCGGTACAGGCCGTACTCCCCGCCGGTGGACGCGGTGGTGGACAGGTAGTGGTACGAGGTTCCCCTGCCGACGGTGGGGCCGGACGAGGTCACGGGTGTCGAGACGAAGTCGGGTGCGGTGGTGGCGGGCCGGAAGACCGCGTTGACCTCGCCGTCGCTGCCGAAATAGCGCGGATCTGGATAGGACATCTTTCGCTCCTGGGGTTGTAGGGCCTGACGACCTAGGCGGCCGCGGGGGCGGGCTCGTCGAGGAAGTCGCGGGTGAGGGCGATCAGCCGGGTGGGGTCGGCGAACCAGTCCATGTGTCCCTCGTCGATCTCGACCAGCCGGCTCCCGGGGATGGCGGCGTGCAGTTGCCGGGAGCCCTCCAGCGGGATCATGTTGTCGCCCGCGAACCCGACGACCAGGGTGGGAGCCGTGATCGAGGGCAGCAGCGCGCGGATGTCCACCTGCGCGCCCAGGTCGATCTGACGGCCGATGCCGGGCGGCGGCCACGCGTCGTCCAGTGACTGGGCGAGCCCCTGGTGGCCGAAGGAGTCCAGGGCGGCGGGGCTGAAGCCGGTCAGTGCCGAGAACCGCTTGAACAGGTCGCGGTCGGTGTCGAGCAGCTTGCGCGAGGTCTCGAAGTAGAACGTGTCGCGGGGACCGGTCGAGTGTGCCCAGCCGCCGACCAGGATGAGCCTGCGCACCAGGTCGGGATGGGTGGCCGCGACGGCTGCGGCGGCGACCGCGCCGAGTGAGAAGCCGAGCAGGTCGACCGGGCCGCGCACCGCTTCCCTGGTGGCCGTGGCGACCTGCTCGGCGATCAGGTCGACGCTCAACTCGGCGCCGTCGTCTACGGTCTGCCCGCTGCCGCTGAAGTTGGGCCGGACGACGGTCCTGGTCGCGGTGAAGTGGTGCACGACGTTGCCGAAGACCTTGTCGGCATCGCCGCCGGTGCCGTGGACCAGCACCAGTCCAGGGCCCTGGCCCTCGACTTCGTAGTGGACGTCGGTGTCACGTACTGAGGTGAAAGGCATGGTGACCGCCACTCATAGGGAGATAAGATGAGCGCTAAGATAATCAGCACTTGTGTGAGTGTCAACTAAATGAGCGCTCACCTAATTCCCTGGAGGACTCATGGCCGACGCGGTGGCAGCGGTGCTGGAGCAGTGGCGCCGTGAGCGTCCTGACATCGACAGCCAGCCGATCGGCGTCGTCGGCCGGATCATGCGGATCTCCCGCATGTGGGACAAGGAGATCAAGGACTTCCTGTCCGGGCACGGACTCGAGCCCGGCGAGTTCGACGTGCTGTCCACCCTGCGGCGATCGGGCGCGCCCTACGAGCTGACCGCGGGCGCGTTCCTCAAGGCGTCCCTGGTCACCACGGGTGCGATCACCCTGCGCGTGGACCGGATGGAGGAGAAGGGGCTGGTCACCAGGGTCCGCGACACGGCCGACCGCCGCTCGGTCAAGATCCGCCTCACCGACCACGGGCTCGAGGTCATCGACCGGGTGCTCCCGCTGCACGTGGCCAACGAGGCTCGCCTCCTCGAAGCCCTCGACGACGAGGACTGCCAGAGCCTCGCCGCGACCCTGGCCACCCTGCTGGAGTCGTACGGCGACACGCCGAGCAATGGACCCGAAGCCCGATAGGGATCCCGAGGCCCGAGGAGGGCCCCGCCGCGCATGGCGTGGCGGGGCCGGGTGGGTGCTGCCTCGGATCAGACGCCGAACGGCGGCGCGTAGACGATGGTGCCGCTCGGCACCGCGAGCGTCTGGTCGAACACCAGGGCCATCATCGCCTCGTCAGGCACCTCGAAGGACGGCCGGATGCCGTACCGGGAGGCCGGCACGAACCCGAACCGGGGGTAGTACTCCGGGTGGCCGAGGACGAGAACGAGGTTCTCGCCCAGGTCACGCGCGGCCTGTAGCCCCGCGCGAATGGCCGCCGAGCCCGCCCCTCGCTTCTGGTGGCGGGGCAGCACGGCGCAGGGGCCGAGGGCCAGTGCCGGGGCGTCGCCGACGTGGCAGCGGGTGAGCAGCGCGTATCCGGCGATCGTGCCGTCCGCGTCCTCGGCGACGATGGACAGGCCGGGCAGCCACGCCGGGTCGGCGCGCAGCGCCTCGACGAGGTCGGCCTCCAGCGGCGTGGGGAAGGCGCCGAGGTTGACCTCGCGGATCGCGGGGATGTCCCGATCGGTCTCCGGGCGGGTGGTCCAGGTCTGCGACATGGTGGTGCTCTCTTTCGTGAAGTCGGTGGTGGGGGTGGCCGCGACTCGCAGGACGTAGCCGGTGTATCCGTAGTCCGCGCCGTGTTCGCGCCGCAGTTCGATCTCCCGCCGTTCGGCGGCGACGGCCGCGGCCATGCCGGGTACGGCCGGGTCGGCGGCGGCGATCCGCTCAGCGATAGGGGTGTAGTACTCCTCGAACCAGTCGCTGTCCGAGCCCGGCCCCTGCCGGGGCAGGCCGCGGTGCAGGAGGTGGAAGGCGTCGAGCTCGCTCATGAGCGCCGCTGCCTCTCGCGGAAGGCATAGGTCTGGCGCAGAGAGCGGGTGATCGCCTTCTTGACGTCCTCCCGCTGGGCGCGCGCGTCGCTGCGGGAGGTCGCCCACGCGTTCTCCCGCAGCAACTTGCGGTAGCTGGCCAGGCGCCGTTCGTCCAGCTCTCCGGCGGCGATCGCCGCCCGCACGGCACAGCCGGGCTCGCGGTCGTGGGAGCAGTCGGCGAAGCGGCAGTCGAGGGCGAGTTCCTCGATCTCGGCGAACGCCTGCTGCAGGCCCTCGTCCGCGTCCACGAGGCCGATCCCGCGCAGGCCGGGGGTGTCGATGAGGACGCCTCCGCCCGGCAGCGGGACCATCTCGCGGCGGACGGTGGTGTGGCGGCCCTTGCCGTCCTGGGCCCGTACCGCCCCGGTGGCGAGCACCTCGGCGCCCAGCAGCGCGTTGCCCAGCGTCGACTTGCCCGCGCCGGAGGACCCGAGCAGGACCACGGTTCCGGTCAGCACGGACGCCAGCGCGTCGAGCCCTTCCCCGGTCGCCGCGCTGGTGGTGATCACGGTCACGCCTGGGGCCAGCCGTTCCGCCTCGGCCGCCGACTGCGCGGGGTCAGGCGCCGCGTCGGCCTTGGTCAGCACCAGGACCGGCACGGCGCCGCTCTCCCATGCGAGGGCGATCAGCCGCTCGACGCGGCCGGGATTCGGCGCGGTGGCGAGTGAGGCGAGTACCGCGACCGTGTCCACGTTGGCCGCCAGCGCCTGGCCGTACGACCTGCGCGAAGGCGACGAGCGGACGATGACGCTGCGGCGCGGCAGCAGCGCCGTGACCTGGGGTGCGCCGCCAGGCCGCACCGCGGCCCAGTCGCCGGTGCACGGGGCCGACACCGGGTCGGCCGCCCCGACCAGCGAGGTGCCGGCCCGCAGCGGGCCGGTTTCGGTCACCGCGTCGCACTGGCCGCGGTCGACGGCGGCGATGCGCGCGGGGACCAGACCCGCGGCGCGGTGGGGGGCGAAGGCTCGTTCGAGCTCCTCGCCCCAGCCATAGGCGGACAGACCGCCTGGAAGAGAGGTGAAGGAAGACAACAGTCTGGAACCCTTTGCCAGAAGGGCCCCCGGCGAAACGGCACGCGCGCCCGTGACGGGCAGCGGCTAGTGAAGGGTCAGCCGAGGACCAGGGACGTAAGGATGGACCTGGCGCTGCTCGAAGCAGTCATCGCCACGACGGTCATCAACCTCACCTCCCTCACTGGTTCCCGCTACCTGTTGCCGCCCAGAACCTATCACATCGACGTGCGCCGCCCTTGGCGGGCAGGGGTGCCGCAGGCGACACCCCTGCCCCACGTCACCGGGCCAGCGCGTGCCGATCTTCCTCCTCCTGGAGTTCGTCCAGGTCGGTGCTGATCACCGCCGACGGCAGGACGTCCGGCAGCTCGTCCTCGATGAGCCGCAGCCGCCTGATCCGCAGCCCGGCGACGCCCCACAGCGTGAGCAGCACGCCGGAGACGCCGAGGAGCACGCCGATCGACGGGCCCGTCGCGGCCCCGGTCAGCGACTCCGACCACGAGGTGAGCGGCGCGGCGGTGAGGTAGCCGATCGGGGTCATCGTGGTGGCCAGCATCTGGTTGGTGGACAGCACCCTGCCCTGCAGCTCGACCCTGACCTTGAGCTGGATGATCGACAGCCAGTGGGCGTTGATCACGCTGCTCGCGCCCCAGCGCAGCGCCAGCCCGACGGCGACCAGCGGGATCACCGCCAGCGCGCCGGCCAGCCCGACCGCCACGGTCGCCAGGCCCGCGAGGGCCACGAACCCGACCATCCCGTCGGCCAGCCGCCGGGTGCCGCCCCAGATCATCATGACGACGCTGCCGAGCACCGCGCCGAGGCCGCCCACGGCCGTCACCACGCCGAGATCGGTGGCGTCCCCGAGCGACAGCACCATGGGCGAGACCACGGCGAGCGTCAGGGCGGTGAAGTAGTTGACGACCATGAAGTACCCGGCCATCACCATCAGCGGGGGCCGCCGGACGAAGAAGCGCCAGCCGCCGGCCACCGAAGCGCGGAACGACTCCTCCCTGCGCCGGAATCCCCTGTTGGGGATCCGTACGGCGAGCAGCGAGAAGAACGCGATCGCGAACGTCACCACGTCGGCGCCGACCACGATGGGCAGCCCGGCCAGGGCCACGAGCGCGCCGCCCGCCAGCGGGGCGACCAGGTTGCCCAGGCCGAGGCCCGCCTGCGCCAGCGCGTTCGCCTGCGGCAGGTACGGCTTGGGCACCAGCTGGGCGATCGCCGCCAGGTAGGCCGGCCGATGGAAGGCCGTCACCACCGACGTGAGCGTCACGATCGCGCAGACCGCGACGAAGTCGAGCCGGTCCAGCCACAGCAGCAGCGCCACGGCGGCCATGCCGAGCCCGTTGAGCGCGTCGCAGACCAGCATGATCCGCCGCCGGTCGTACCGGTCGGCGACCGCGCCGCCCACCGGCCCCGCCAGCACGGACGGCAGCAGCGCCAGCATCGTGACCAGCGCGAAGTCGAAGACCGCGCCGCTGCGCTGGAAGGTCCACACGCCGAGGCCGAACGAGCTGAGGGAGCTGCCGACCATCGACACGAGCTGGCCGAACGCCACGGTGTAGAAACCACGCAGCTCGCGAGGGCCGGGCGCGGCCGACGCCACCTCCGCGGCAGCCGCGGGAGCGGCCTCCCGCTCCCCGTCCGGCGCCGCCCAGCGGCGCAGCGCCGCGGCCAGGTGGTCGGCGAGCTGGTCGGCCTGGTGCCGCAGGAAGTAGTGCCCCGCGTTCGGGATCACGGCGAGCTCCACCTGGTCGGCGAAGGCCGTCCACTCGCGGTAGCGCTCCTCGTACAGCTCCGTGGCCCGGTCGGCGCCGCCGATGACGACCAGCACCGGCGCGCGCAGCCTGGCGCGCGCCGGGTCGGCGAGCCGGCGGGTGAACCACGCCTGTGCCTGGCGGGCATCGTGCCTGAGCGCCTTGACGGCGGTCTCGACCGCGGCGCCCTCCAGGTCCTCGGGCAGGCCGCCCATCGCCCGCAGGACGTCACGGTAGGCGCGGTCGGACAGCCAGCGGTCGGCGGGCAGGTGCCGGTTGAACCACGCGGACAGCTTCCCCGGCAGCCGTGCCGTGGGGAAGCTGCCGCCCAGGAAGACGCCGGTGACCTGGACGCCCGCCGCCTCCAGGCCCAGGGCCAGGGCGGTGGCGAGCGCGGTGCCGACGCAGTGGCCGTACACCGAGATCGGGCCGCTCTCGCGCGCGGCGAGTTCGGCCACGCACCGCTCGACCACCTCCTCGAGGGGTTGCGGTTCCTCGTCGGGCCGGGCCGGATCGTGGCCGGGCAGTTCGAGCGCGAGCAACTCCACCCCGTCCGGCAGCGCCTCGGCGAGCGGCCGGTAGACGGCCGCCGAGCCGCCGCCGTACGGCACGCAGACCACGGTGGCGGTCGCCTTCGCGCCCGCCTTCGGCCCGCCGAGCCGGTGCAACAGCCCGCCCGGGCCGCCGCCGGAGCGGCCGTCGAGGTGGGCGCCGAGCTCGCGCACGGTCGGGTTGGTGAACAGGTCGATGACCCGCAGTCCCTCGTCGATCTCGTGCACGGCCTTGACGGCGGTGAAGGAGTCGCCGCCGAGCGCGAAGAAGTCGTCGGTCGCCCCGACGGACTCCACGCCGAGCAGCCGCGCCCAGATCTCCGCGATCCGCCGTTCGGTGTCGGTCGCGGGCGCCACCTGCTCGCCCACGCTGACCGCGGCCAGCTCGGCGACCAGGCGGGTACGGTCCACCTTGCCGTTGGCGTTCAGCGGGAAGGCGTCCATCAGCGTGATCACCGACGGCACCATGTAGTCGGGAAGGGCGTCCCGCAGCGCCGCGCGGACCTCGTCCACGGTCGGCGCCGCGCTCGACGGCGCGGGGACCAGCCAGGCCGCCAGCCGCCGTCCGGTGCCCTCGCCCACAGGGAGGACCACGGCCTCCGCGACGCCGGGCAGCGCCCGGCAGGTGGCGGCGACCTCGCCGGGTTCGACCCGGTAGCCCCGGATCTTCACCTGGTCGTCGATCCGGCCGAGGAATTCGACGAACCCCTCGGAGGTGATCCTGGCCCGGTCGCCCGACCGGTACCAGCGGCCGTCGTCCCTGGTCACGTAGCGCGGGTCGGCCGGATGGCCCAGATAACCCCGCGCCACCTGCGGGCCGCCGATCCACAGCTCGCCCGCCACGCCGTACGGCAGCGCCCGCCCCGCCTGGTCGGCCACGAAGCAGCGCGCTTGCGGCAGCGGAAGGCCCAGCGGGACGTTGGCGGTCGCGCGCGGCGCGGTCTTGGCGGAGCAGCCGAGGACGGCGACGGTCGTCTCGGTCGGGCCGTAGTGGACCTGGACCTCCAGATCGGGCCGCACCTCCGCGATCCGGTCCACCAGCGTCCACGGGACGGCCTCGCCCGCCAGGACCAGCAGGCGGCGCGGCAGCACCGCCGACAGGTCGCCGTGCGAGGCCAGCAGCTCGAGGTGGCTGGGCACGCACTTGAGGAAGTCGACGGCGTGCCCGCTCATGTGCGCGGCGAAGGCCGGCGGATCGGTCGCCGTGTCCCTGTCGAGCAGGTGGAGCGCGGCTCCCGTGGTCAGCGCGCCGAAGACGTTGAGTATGCCGAGGTCGGCGGCGGCCGTGGAGGCCAGCGCCCACGACTCGAGCGGTCCGGCGGGCTCGAGGCGGGACAGGATCCCGTCGAGGTAGGCCGTGATGTTGCGGTGCTCGACCGCCACGCCCTTCGGGGTGCCGGTCGAGCCGGAGGTGAAGATCACGTAGGCGAGATCCTCAGGCTCGACCACGACGGCCTCCCCTGGCGAGGGGGCCGCCTCCGGCGACCAGGGCGGAAGGGCGGTGACGTCCTCCGGCACCCGGACGGCCAGGTCGGGCGCGCAGACCGCGACGCGCGCCCCCGCGGTGGCCAGCACCGCCGCGATCCGGTCGGCGGGCGCCGCGTCGTCGATCGGGACGTAGCCCGCCCCCGCCTTCAGCACGCCCAGCATGGCCACCGGCAGGTCCCTGGTCCGCTCCATCAGGACGGCGACCCGGTCCCCGCGCCCGACCCCCGCCTGGCGCAGCCGGTGGGCGAGCAGGGTCGCGCGCTCCTCCAGCTCCGCGTAGGTGAGCGTGCCGTCCGCGGCGACCACGGCCGGCGCCGACGGGGTGCGGACCGCGTGGGCGGAGATCCGCCCGTGCAGCGTCGGCCCGCCGGCGGACGTGCCCTGCGGCCCGGTCAGCAGCGCGTCCTGGCCAGGATCGAGGTCCAGGTCGCCGATCCGGCGGTCGGGATCGGCGGTGAGGTGGTCCAGGACCGCCACGAAGAACCCGGCGATGCGCCGCGCCGTCGCCTCGTCGAACAGCTCGGGACGGTAGGCCAGGCCACCCCACAGCCCGGTACGGGTGTCCTGCACGGTCCAGCTGAGGTCGAACTTCGCCGTGACCGGCTTCATCTCCACGGCATGCGCCTCGAGGCCGGGGAAGCCGGTGATCGGGCCTGGCGCGTCGTAGACGTTGAGCAGGACGTGCGGAGCGGCCGAGCCCATCGGCTCGCCCGCGTGCGCGAAGGCGTCGAGCGCCTCCGCGCGGGCCCGCTCGACCAGCTCCCGTCCGGTGAGATCGTCCTCCACCGCGGTCCTGATGACCAGGGTCTGGAGGAAACAGCCGATGAGGCGCTCGGCCTCGGGATACCGGCGTCCGGACTCCGGCACGCCCACGGCGATGTCGGAGCCGCCCGACACCCGCGCGAGCATGGCCTGCAAGGCCGCCAGCAGGACCATGAACACCGTCGCGCCGCTCGCGGCGGCGAGCGCCCGCACCCGCGCGGCCAGCTCGTCCGGCAGGTCCAGGTCGAGCAGGCCCACGCCGGATCCGGGCGTGGCGGGCCGCACCCGGTCGGCGGGAAGCGCGATCTCGGCCGGCAGGCCGTCCAGCTTGGCCGCCCACCAGCCGGGATCCGCGGCCGCGGCGGCCAGCCGCTGCCACTCCACCACGTCCGCGAACTGCCGGTCGAGCGGAGCGGGCGCGGGCCCCGCCCCCGTACGCGCCGCGTACAGGCCGGCGAGATCCTCCAGGAGGACGCCGCGGGACCAGGCGTCGCTGGCGAGGTGGTGGAGCACGAGGGCGAGCACGTGCTCGCGCGGGCCCGTGGCGAGGATCGTCGCCCGCAGCGGATACTCCTCCGCCAGCCGGAACGGCCTGGTCGCCAGCTCGGCGAGCCGCCCTTCCAGCGACTCGTGACCGCCCTCCAGGTCCGTGACCAGGTCCACCAGGATCCCGGACGCGGGTCCCGTCACCGTGTACGGCTCCGCGTCGCGGACCTCGACGGTCGAGCGCAGCACCTCGTGCCGCTCGGCCAGATCCACGATGGCCAGTCGCAGCGCCGCCACGTCCAGCTCGCCGACGAGCCGGAGCACGACCGGCACGTTGTAGGCCGCGCTGTCCGGATCCACCTCGCCCGCCAGCCACATCTGGCGCTGGACGGGGGAGAGCGGAACCGGCCCGGTGCCCGCCCGGCGAGGAATCGCGACGGCCGCGGGAGCGGTCTCGTTGCCCGGCAGCGCGTCCAGCTCGGCGGCCAGCGCGGAGAGCACGGGATGCTCGAAGAGCAGCCGCAGCGGGACCGTGACGCCGAGCCCGGCGGTGAGCCGCCCGGCCACGCGCACCGCGGTGAAGGAGTCGCCGCCCAGCGCGAAGAAGTCACTGGTGACCCCGATCGGTCCGGCTCCGAGCAGCTCCGCCCAGATCTCCGCGATCAGCCGCTCGGTGTCGGTCTCGGGCGCGGGCCCCTCGCCACCGGCGGGAACACCGCCGGACGGGTCGGCGGCGAGCAGGCCGAGGAGTCTGGCCCGGTCCACCTTGCCGTTGGCGTTCAGCGGTAACGCGTCCAGCAGGGTGATCGCCGAAGGCACCATGTAGTCGGGCAGCGCGCGGCGCAGGGCCGCGCGGACGCCGTCGACGGCGACCGGGTCCCCGGTCGCCTCCCCGTGAGTATGCGGGACCAGCCACGCGGCCAGCCGCCGTGCCGTGCCCTCGCCCACCGGGAGGACCACGGCCTCCGCGACGCCGGGCAGGTCTCTGCAGGCGGCGGCCACCTCGCCCGGTTCGACCCGGTAGCCCCGGATCTTCACCTGGTCGTCGACCCGGCCCAGGAACTCCACGAACCCGTCCCGGGTGATCCGGACGCGGTCCCCCGAACGGTAGTGGCGGCCGTCGGCGCGCTCCACGTACCGCGCGTCGCCGGGTGCGCCCAGATATCCCCTGGCGACCTGCGGGCCGCCGATCCACAGCTCGCCCGCCACGCCGTGCGGCAGGGGGCGGCCGGCGGAGTCGGCGACGAAACAGCGGACGCCGGGGAAGGGCGTGCCGAGCGGCACGAAGGGTCCGGTTCGTGGGGTCGATCGGGCCACGCAGCCGAGCACCGAGACCGTGGTCTCCGTCGGACCGTAGTGGATCTGGACCTCCAGGTCGGGACGGACGTCCGCGATCCGGTCGACCAGGGACCACGGCGTGGCCTCGCCCGCGAGCACGAGCAGGCGACGGGGCAGCACCGCGGCGAGATCCCCGTGCGACGCCAGGAGTTCGAGCTGGCTGGGCACGCACTTCACCGCGTCCACCTCGTGCCGGCGCAACCAGTCGGCGTACGCCGCCGGGTCCACCGCCGTCTCCCTGCCGAGCAGGTGCAGCGCCGCGCCCGTGGTCAGCGCGCCGAAGACGTTCAGCAGGCCGAGGTCGGCGGCGATCGTCGACACCAGCGCGTACGAACGGGCGTCCGCTCCGACCCGGGGGAGCACCGCGTCGAGATACGCGATCACCTGACGATGCTCGACCGCCACGCCCTTCGGCGTGCCCGTCGAGCCGGAGGTGAAGATCACGTAGGCGAGGTCGTCCGGGCCTGCCGCGCCGCCGCTGGCGTCCGTGCCGCCGTCCGGCTGGTCGCCGGGAAGGATCACGGTGACGCCGGCGGGCAGGCGGCCGGCGAGCTCCGGCGCGCAGATCGCGACGCGGACCCCGCCACCGGCCACGACGGCGGCGATCCGGTCGGCGGGCGTGGCGTCGTCGATCGGGACGTAGGCCGCCCCTGCCTTGAGCACGCCCAGCAGGGCGACGGGCAGGTCGCGGGTCCGCTCCATCAGGAGGGCGACCCGGTCCCCGCGCTCGACTCCTGTCTCGCCGAGCCGGTGGGCGAGCAGGGTCGCGCGCTCCTCCAGCTCCGCGTAGGTGAGCGTGCCGTCCGCCGCCACGACGGCCGTGGCCGAAGGCGTCAGGGCCGCCTGGGCGCTGATCCGCCCGTGCAGGGTCGGCTCGCCGAGGACGGGCGGCTCCGGCGCGATGAGGACGGGGTCGGCGCCGGGCTCGAGCTCCAGCTCGCCGACCGGGCGGTCCAGCTCGGTCACGAGCTGGGCCAGCAGGGCGCCGAACCAGCCCGCCAGGCGGGCCGCCGTGTCGGGCTCGTACAGATCGGCCCGGTAGGTGAGCTCACCGTGCAGCGCGGTGCCGTCGTCGCGGAAGGCCCAGGTCTGGTCGAACTTCGCGGCGAACGGCGACACCTCGACCGTCTCGGCCGTCAGTCCGGGGAAGCCGGTGACCTCCGCCGGGGCGTCGTAGACGTTGAGCAGCACGTCGAACAGCGGCGCCGCCGTACCGGACCGGTGCGGGCGGACCCGCTCCACCACGCGGTCGAACGGCACGTCGGCGTGGCCGAAGACGTCGAGAGCCAAGGTACGCGCCCGCTCCACCAGCTCCCTGCCGGTGCGCTCGCCGTCGACCGAGCCGCGCATGACCAGGGTCTCGACCAGGCAGCCCACCATGGACTCGGTGTCCTGGTGCGTCCGTCCCGACTCCGGCACGCCCACGGTCACGTCCACGCCGTCGCCGCCGGCGCCGGACACGCGGGCCAGCGTCGCCTGGAGCGCCGCCAGCAGCACCATGAACATGGTCGCGCCGCTCTCGGCGGCCAGCGTGCGCACGCGGGCGACGGTCTCGGGGGCGAGGGCGACGTCCACCGCCGCGCCGCGCCATCCCGGCGCCGCGCCTGCCGCCTGACCAGCCGCCGGACGGTCCGGCGTCAGGCCAGGGACGGGTTCCAGCCCGGCCAGCCGCTCCTCCCACCAGTCGAGCAGCTGGTCGGTGCGAGGGGAGGCGGCACGGGCGTTCCCCCACGCGGCCACGTCGGAGTAGCGCAGGGCCGGCGGGGCGAGCTCGGGCCCGGTCCCGACCCTGAAGCGGTACAGCGCCGCGAGGTCGTCGAGGAGCAGCGGCTGCGCCCACGCGTCGATCGCGATGTGGTGCATGAGCAGGACCAGCACGTGATCGTGCGGGCCGGCGGCGAGGACGGCCGCGCGCAGCGGATACTCCTCCGCCAGCCGGAACGGCCGCAGCGCCAGCTCGTTGATCCGGTCGGCCACCGCCTCGGGCGCGACCTCCTCCACCGTGACGGAGATCGGTTCCACGCCGCCCGTGACCGCGTACGGCTCGCCGTCACGGACCTCCACGGTCGAGCGGAGCACCTCGTGCCGCTCCGCCACGTCGACCACGGCCTGCCGCAGCGCGGCCACGTCGAGCTCGCCGCGCAGCCGCAGCACCAGCGGCACGTTGTAGGCGGGGCTGTCGGCGTCCACCTCGGACGCGAGCCACATCCGCCGCTGCACGGGGGAAAGGCGCCAGGGGCCGTCGTCCGCACGGCGCGGGATGGCCGCAGGCGCCGTCTTGCGGGCCTGTTCGATGCGCCGGCTGAGCAGTTCGCGCAGCCGGTCGTCGCCGGATACGACGGTCATGAGTGAGTCTCCTGCCCGGCCATCTCGGCGATGGCCAGTCGTTCCGCCGCGGCGGCGTAGTCGGCGAGTACGGGATGGTCGAACAGCAGGCGCACGGGCAGGTCGCAGGCGAGCGCCTCGCGCAATCGGACCGTCAGCCGGGTGGCCAGCAGTGACGTGCCGCCGAGCGCGAAGAAGTCGTCACGCGCGCCGACCAGCGGGACCCGCAGCACCTCCTGCCAGAGCTCGGCCGTGAACTCCTGCATGGGGCCTTCCGGCGCGGTGTGCGGCGCGGCCGCCGGCTCGACGCCCTCCAGGGCCCGCCGGTCGAGCTTGCCGCTCACCGTGCGGGGGAGCGCCTCGTGCGCGGCCCATCGGCGCGGCACCATGTAGCCGGGCAGCCGGTCGCCGGCGTACTCCTCCAGCTCGGCGGTCCGCGCCTCGCCCCGCCAGACGACGTGCCCGATCAGATGGGCGTCGGGACCGGTCGTGGCGACGACCGCGGCGTCGGCGACGGCGGGGTGCTCGCGCAGCACGCCGTCGATCTCGCCGAGCTCGACGCGGTAGCCGCGCACCTTCACCTGGCCGTCCCTGCGGCCGACGAAGTCGAGCACCAGCCCGCCCGTGCTGTCAGGGACCCAGCGCACGATGTCGCCGGAGCGGTAGCGCCGCGCCGGAGCCGCGACGGCGCCGGTCTCGTGGCCGGGGCACCCGGTCTCGGGGTCGGGGACGAACGCGGCGGCGGACAGCTCGGGACGCCCTCGATACCCCCGCGCCACGCCGTGGCCGCCCAGCCACAGCTCGCCGGGCACGCCGGGCGGGAGCAGCCGGCCGAGCGGATCGACGACGTAGAAGCGCTCGCCGGGGATCGGGTGCCCGATGGGCACGCTGTCCGCGACCGGCCCTGCCACCGGATGGACGCTGGAGGCCACGGTCGCCTCGGCCGGGCCGTACGCGTTCCAGAGCGTCGCGACCCGGGTCTGGAGCTCGCGCGCCAGCGCGGGATCGAGCGGCTCGCCGCCGACCATGAGCCGCATCCCCTGACGGCCCCGCCAGCCCGCCTCCATCATGAGCCGCATCCGGCTCGGCGTGGTGAGCGCCAGTGTGACGCCCGCCGAGTCGCAGAGCTCGACGAGGGCGTGGCCGTCGAAGGCCGTCGCGGTGTCGGCCATGACCACGCGCGCCCCGGCGGTCAGCGTGGCCCACAGGTCGAACGCGGAGACGTCGAACACCATCGGGGCGACGGCGAGCACGGCGTCGTCCCTGCCCAGGCCCGGATCGGCCTGGATGGCGGCGACGAACGCGGCCAGCCCGCGATGGCCGATCTCGATGCCCTTGGGACGCCCTGTCGAGCCCGACGTGAAGATCACATAGGCCAGTCCCTCGGGGTCCGCCTCCGGGATCTCGCCGCGGGGCACCGCCATCAGCGTCGCGGCGTCGAGGACCGTCACGCCGCCGACCGGCGCGACCGCCTCGTGCGCCTGCTCGCCGAGCGCGAGCACCCGCCGTACGCCGCCGTCCTCGGCGATCGCCGCCAGCCGTCCGGCCGGCAGGTCGGGGTCCATCGGCACGTAAGCGCCGCCCGCCCGCAGCACGCCGAGCAGGACGGCCGGCAGGTGGTGGTCGCGGGGCAGGCACACCCCGACCGGCTCGTCCGCCGTGACGCCCTCGGCGACGAGTCCCGTGGCGACCCTGGCGGAGAGCTCCTCCAACTCGCCGTAGGTCAGCCGGCTCCCCGCCGCCTCGACCGCGATCCTGCTCGCGTCCTGAGCGAGGATCGCCTCCACGATCGTGGTGGGCGGGTGGACGTCCGCGCCGGTCCCCACCGCGAGCAGCGCCTTCCGCTCCTCCGCCGAGACCAGCCGCAGCGCCGAGATCGGCGCGCACGGGTCGTCCAGGCCGCGTTCGAGCGTGCGGAACAGCGCGTCGGCGACCCGTTCCGCGTCCGCCGCGGCGAACCGCGAGGTGGCGTACTCGACCAGCAGCTCGGGCCCGTCGGCCCCGGTGTTCACCAGGACGGACAGCTCCGCCATCGCGCCGCCGCAGTCCAGCTCGCCGACCAGCTCGATCCTGACCTTCCCGCCTCCGCCGGCCCCGTGACCGGCTGGCCCGCCGGGTTCCGGCGCGACCTCGAGGACGGCGGGCACGTCCTCCGGCTGCACCGACAGCACGACCGGCGTGGGCGCCGCCCCCAGCGGGCGGGGCAGCACGCCGGAGACCGCCGACCCGACCAGCTCCTGGTGGGCGAGTGCCCCGGTGATCGCCGCGCCCGCCGCGGTCACCAGGTCCCCGAACGCCGGATCGTCGCCGAAGCGCAAGGGGATCGGGAGCACGCCGAGCAGCGGCCCCATGACCCGGTCGAGGCCGGGCCGGTCCCGCTCGGCCGCGGCCAGGCCGATCAGCGTCTCGGCGCGCGCGGACAGGCCGCCCGTGACAGTGGCGAGCGCGGCCAGATGAACCGCCGCGGGGGTGACGCCGAGGCGGGCGGCGAGCCGCCTGATCCCCGTTTCGAGCGCGGGGTCGATCGGCCGCCTGAGCCTGCGCCCCTCGTGCGTCGCCGGCCGCTCCGCTCCCAGGAGGTCGTCGGGCACGGCGGCGTCGGCCAGCGCCTCCCGCCAGTGGGCGCCCTCGCGGTCCAGCGCCGCCGCCCTGCGCTGCTCCTCGTCCAGCGCGACGTCCCCGAGCTGGAGGGCGGGATCGGGCACCGGCAGGCCCGCGAGCCCGGCCGCGAGCTCGTCGATCAGGATCCGCGACGACCAGCCGTCGGAGGCGAGGTGGTCCGTGACGACGATCAGCTCGGCCGCCGCCGTACCTGTCCAGGCCAGGACGGCGCGCAGCAGCGGCACGTCCGCGGTCAGGTCGAACGGCGTCGCCGCGCGGTCGGCGAGGCGCAGGATCTCGGCCTCGCGCGCCGCCGGCTCCAGCTCGCGAAGGTCGTGCTCGTCCACGCGCACCGGCGCGGCGGCGCGCACGCGGACCACCGGCTCACCGTCGTGCTGCTCGATCACGCCGCGCAGCGACTCGTGGCGGCCGACGATGTCGTCGAGAGCGGCCCTGAAGCTGCCGGCGCTCACGGCGCCGTGCACGCGCAGCCGCAGGGCGATCGTCGTGGCGCGGGTCCCCGGCTCGATCTGCCGCAGGGCCCAGAGCTGGCGTTGCATGTCGGTGAGCGGGTAGCGGTCGCGGCCGGCGTGCCTGACCAGGGGAGCGCGCCCGGCGAAGCCGGAGCGCACCCGCCCGGCCAGCGCCGCCACCGTGGGCGCGGCGAGGAACTCGTGCAGCGGAACCTCGGTCCCGAGATCGGCGGCCGCCATCGCCACGACGCGGGCCGCCGCGAGGGAGTGCCCGCCGAGATCGGGGAACCGGTCGTCCACGCCAACCTGCGCGGCGTCGACGCCCAGCACCTCCGCCACGATCGCGGCGAGCCGGCGTTCGACGTCGTCGCGGGGCGCCACCGTGGCCTCGCGCGCGGCGGCCCGTACAGCGCCGAGGGCCTGTCGGTCGATCTTGCCGTTCGGGCTCAGCGGGAGGCGGTCGAGCAGGGCCAGGCGGTCCGGCACCATGTACCCGGGCAGCCGCTCGCGCAGGAAGTCCAGCAGCGCCCGCTCGTCCGTGCCGGCGGCCTGGGCGTAGCCCGCGAGCCGCCGCGTGCCGTCCGCGTCGGGCAGTGCCAGGACGGCGGCGGCCGTCACGCGGGGGTGGGCGGCGAGGACGCGCTCGATCTCGCCCAGCTCCACCCGATGGCCGCGGATCTTGACCTGGTCGTCGGCCCGTCCGGCGAAGTGGTAGACCTCGCCGTCGAACCTGACCAGGTCACCGGTCCGGTAGGTGCGCCCGCCCCCGGGGTGGTCGACGAACCGGTCCTCGGCGGGCCGGTTCAGGTAGCCGCGCGCCACCACGGGACCGCTCACCCACAGCTCGCCGATCTCTCCCTCGGCGACCTCGGCGCCGTCGCCGTCCCTGACGCTCAGCAGCGCGCCCGCGATGGGCCGGCCGATCGGCGGAACGCCGGTCGCCCCACGCGGGATCTCGTGCGCGAGGCACTGGATCGTGCACTCGGTCGGCCCGTACAGGTTGAAGACCCGCTCCACCTGCGGATTCCGGTGGATCGCCGCGATCAGTTCGGCCGACGCGGCCTCCGCGCCCGAGTGCACCAGGCGCGTACGGCCGGGCAGCGGCCCGGAGCGCAGCAGCGCGGCCAGCACGGAGGGCGGGCCGCCGAGGGTCGTCACCTCGTCGCGCGCGGGCAGGTGCGGCAGCGCGAGCAGGTTGTCGGCCAGGATGACCGTCCCGCCCGTCAGCAACGGCGAGAAGATCTCCATCACCGAGGGGTCGAAGCAGATCGACGCGGCGGCCAGCATGCCGGTCAGCGCCTCAGGCCGCCACGTCTCGATGATCCAGTCCAACTGGTTCAGCACGCTGCGGTGTTCGACGGCCACGCCCTTGGGCCGGCCGGTCGAGCCCGAGGTGTAGATGACGTAGGCCAGGTGGTCCGGCGACACCGCCATGCCGGGGTCGGTCTCGGGAGCCGCCGCGTCGTCGGTCCCCGCGAGGATCGGGCGGGTCTCCAGCATTCCGTCGAGCCCGGGAAGCGTGATCACTGTCTTCAGGCCGCTGTCGGCGGCGATGAGCCGGATCCGGTCCGGAGGGTAGGCGGGATCCAGCGGCACGTAGGCCGCTCCCGCCTTCATGACACCGAGCAGTGCCGGGATCAGGTGCTCGCCCCGGTCCAGGAGCACCCCGACCGGCTCTTCGGGGGCCACGCCGCCGCGTAGCAGAGTGTGCGCGATCCGGTTCGCGCGCCGATCCATCTCCTGATAGGAGATTCGCAGTTCACCGGCCACGTAGGCGATCGCGTCGGGTTTGCGCGTCGCCTGGGCCGTCACCGCCGCATGAATGGTCACGGCCGCTGACCCTAGACAGTAATGATCATCGGGCGGGCGGCGTGTCACATGTTCGCTGCCAAAACGGTATAAAACCGCATGTATTCCAATATTGCGGACAGTGAGGGATGGTCACCCGCCGTCCGCCGTGGCCATCTGACGGCGTTCCTCGCGGGTGGCGATGAGCCCGGCAGGCGCGAGGAGCTTCGACTCCTCGAACGGAGCCTCGGTGTCCGGCAGCGGCTGCTTGGCCGTGATCGCCTTCAGCCATATCCGGACGGCGTCCAGGATCACGATGATGATCAGAATGGCGAACAGCGCGGCGAGGATCCCGTCGACGGTGGAGTTGACCACGATCTGCCGCATCGCGTCCATGGTCTTGGCCGGAGCCAGGATCTGGCCCTGATCCAGCGCCGCCTGGAAGCGGTTGCGCTGCGCGAAGAAGCCGAGCGTCGGATCGCTGGAGAAGACCTTCTGATAGCTCGCGGTCAGCGTGACCGCGGCGTCCCAGGCGAGCGGTATCGCGGTCACCCACGCCCACTTGAGCCGCCCGCTCTTGATCAGCAGCGTGGTGGCGACGGTGAGCGCCACGGCGGCGAGCAGCTGGTTGGCGATGCCGAAGAGCGGGAAGAGCTGGTTGATGCCGCCGAGCGGGTCGTTGACACCCTGGTAGAGGAAGTATCCCCAGGCGCCGACGACCACCGCGCTGACCGCCGTCAGACCCGGCCACCAGCTCACCCTGCCGATCGGCTTCCACAGGTTGCCCAGCGTGTCCTGGAGCATGAAGCGGCCCACCCTGGTCCCGGCGTCCACCGTGGTGAGGATGAAGAGCGCCTCGAACATGATCGCGAAGTGGTACCAGAACGCCTGCAGCGCGGCGCCCCCGAGGAAGCCGGAGAAGATCTGCGAGATGCCGACGGCGAGCGTCGGCGCGCCCCCGGTCCGCGCGATCAGCGTCTCCTCCTGTACGGCCTGCGCCGCCGCCCGCAACTCCTCGGGCGTGATGACGAAGCCCATGTTACTGACGGCCTGCGCGGCGGACTCGACCGTGGTGCCGACGACCCCCGCCGGAGAGTTCATCGCGAAGTACAGCCCGGGGCTCAGCAGGCAGGCCGCGGTGATGGCCATGACGGCGACGAACGACTCCATGAGCATGGCGCCGTAGCCGATCATCCGGACCTGGGTCTCCTTCTGGATCATCTTGGGCGTGGTGCCCGAGGCGATCAGCGAGTGGAATCCGGACAGCGCTCCGCAGGCGATGATGATGAAGACGAACGGGAACAGCGAGCCCGCGAAGACCGGCCCCTTGCCGGTGAAGGCGAACTCGGTGAACGCGGTGTTCTGCAGCGAGGGCAGGGTGATGGCCACGCCGATGGCGAGCAGCACGATCGTGCCGATCTTCATGAACGTCGACAGGTAGTCGCGGGGCGCGAGCAGCATCCACACGGGCAGCACGGCGGCGCAGAAGCCGTAGGCGATCAGCCAGAGCGCCAGCGCCGACGGGCTCAGCGTGAAGGTGGCCGCCCAGCTCGACTCCTGGACCCAGCCGCCGGCCACGATCGCCAGGACCAGCAGCCCGACGCCGATCAGGGTGGTCTCCACCACCCGGCCAGGCCGGATCGTGCGCAGGTAGAACCCCATGAACAGGGCGATCGGGATGGTCATCGCGATGGAGAAGACGCCCCAGGGAGATTGGGCCAGAGCGCCCACCACGACCAGCGCCAGCACGGCCAGCAGGATGATCATGATGGCGAAGACGGCGACGAGCGCCGCCGCGCCGCCCACCGGGCCGATCTCCTCGCGCGCCATCTGCCCCAGGCTCTTGCCGTTCCGCCGCATGGAGAAGAACAGGATCACCATGTCCTGGACGGCCCCGGCGAAGATCACGCCGGCGACGATCCAGATGGTGCCGGGCAGGTAGCCCATCTGGGCCGCCAGCACCGGTCCCACCAGCGGCCCGGCTCCGGCGATGGCGGCGAAGTGGTGGCCGAACAGGATCCGGCGGTCCGTCGGGTGGTAGTCGATGGCGTTGTTGAGCCGCTCGGCGGGCGTGGCCCTGCGGCTGTCCGCGCCCAGCACCCTGTGCAGGATGAACCGGGCGTAGAAGCGGTAGGCGATGGCGTAGGAACCGAGCGCCGCGGCCAGCAGCCAGACCGCGTTGACGTTCTCGCCTCTGGACAGGGCGAGCACGCCCCACCCCGCGGCGCCGACGGCGGCGACCACCGACCAGATGATGATGGAGCGGGCTTTCACCGGTTACCTCCCCTGACGGGCCGGCCCAGGCAGCAGCGCAGCCCCGCGTCCGGTGGCAGATCGGTCGTGAAGCGCCGCCAGCGCCACAGCGGGCGGCAGTCGACCGTGACCGGCAGTTCGGCGAGGTGCACCCAGGCGATGGGATGGGCGTACACCGGCTCCGCCCCCAGCGGGCGGGCCCGCCGCGGCAGACTGGACCGTCGCAGCGGCCGGACCGAGAACTCCCCGGCGTCCGCGCAGCACAGGCCGGTGACATGCCAGTCGAAGAAGACCACTTCATCGGCGCGCAACGCCTCGCGGGCGGCGGTGGTGAGTGTGATCCTGGACATCCGCGGCTCCTGCATCCCAGGTAGCCCCAGCCGCTACCCGGGCACAGATGCCTGAAACACCACGCTGACATGCGGGAACGCATCTCCGCGTGGTGGATGCCTGGAGTCGGATCGGGGGTTCACGGCGGTCGTGAGGAGGCCCGTGCGGCGGCGTGCCGCCGCCCCACGGGCCGGGGGGTTCAGGCGCTCTCCGCCGCCTTCTTCAGGCGGTCGAGCCAGGCGGTCAGCGAGCCCTCGAGGGCGGCCCGCATGCCTTCGACGTCGGCGCGGACCGGCTCGCCGTCCCAGGACTCCTCGGTGTGCACGTGCACCACGCCGTCCTCCTCGGCGAACGTCCACTGGTGGATGCCGTCGATGCCGTGCGCGGGGCCGCCCCAGAGGATGCGGTGCGGCGCTTCGACGGCGTGGACGGTCGAGGCGATGTCCATGCCGAAGGTGGTCCAGTGGAAGACCGCGCCGGGAACCAGCGGACCATCGGCGCTCGCGGCGGTGATGTCACTCTGCCAGGAGGGCCAGGAGGAGACGTCGGTGTGCAGGTCCCAGACCCGCCGCAAGGGGGCGGCGACGGTGATGTGGCGGCGGACGATGACGGCCGCGGCGGTGTCGATTCCGATGATCACTTGGGGTCCTCGATCCAGTGGCCGTGGATGCCGGCGGGCACCCTGCGGGGGAGTTCGACGGTGGCGATGGGGTCGTTCTCGATGTTCGTGGCGTCGAGCACGAGCAGTTGGGAGGCGTCGGCCTTGAGGTCGCTGACGATGGTGAGCAGGTAGCCGTCGTCCTCCGCCGTCCCGCCGAGAGCGGGGACGAACACGGCCTCGCCTGGCATGCGGTGCTCGCCGTGGGACAGCAGCTGCTGACGGCCGGTGGCGGTGTCGAACTTGATGGTGTGGTAGCCGGACAGGCCCGCCCCGGGGAAGGCGATGGCGTAGCTGTAGCGGTTGGCCAGGCCGGTGTGGGCGTCGTTGATCGAGGGGAACTCGGTGGCCAGGCCGTCCAGGGGCTCGTCGGTGGCCTTGCCGGTGGCCGGGTCCAGGATCCAGCGGTGGAAGGTCGATCCGGCGTCGGGGCTGGTGCCGTAGCCGGGGGCGCCGACCCACCACTTCCAGGAGTTCTCCCAGGAGGCCCGGTCGTAGCGGGGACCCTCCAGGACGACGCGCCCCTGCTGGTCGACGTAGGAGTTGGTGACGTGCAGGAGCGCGCCCTGCTCCACCTCGAACCAGGTCACGCGGGCGGGGCCGGTGCGCGGAAGCACACCGATCCGGAACGGCACGTCGTCGTGCCAGCGGTAGGGAATGCCCGAGTGCTCGGAGTGATCGAAGACCACCGGTGAGTTGAGGAAGACCGCGTGCCGGTCGGTGATGGCGAAGTCGTGCATGAGCGACGGGCCCGAGCCGTCGACGACCTCCGAGCGGATGATGTCCCCCGAGGGTGCGGCGACGTGGTAGGTCAGGTAGGGCGGGAACGGGCTGTAGCTGAAGAAGTGCAGCTCGCCGGTGACCGGGTCCTCCTTGGGGTGGGCGGTCATCGCGCTGGTGAGCTTGCCGCCGAAGTCGTAGGGGCCGATGGTGTCGAGCTCGGCGCTGACCTCCCAGGGCAGGTTCGCCTCCTGCAGCGCCAGGTAGCGGCCGCCGTGGAAGACGATGTTGGTGGCCGCCGCGCTGACCTCCAGCTCGGTCCCGGTGAAGGGCACGCCGTCCAGGAACGGGGTGCGCACCCAGCGGTTGCGGTACCACTCGGCGCGGCCGTCGCTCAGGCGCACGCCGTGGATCATGCCCTCGCCCCTGAACCAGTGGCTGGGTGTGATGCCCGGCTTGGGGTTGTGGCCGTTGCGGAAGTAGCGGCCGTTCAGCTCCGGCGGCAGCGTGCCGTGCACGGTCAGCTCGCGGGCGGTGATCTCGTCGGCGACTGGGGTGAAATGGCCGGTGAGGTACGGCTTCGCCAGTTCGGTCATCAGAACGATCCCTTTCGAATGGAGAGGAGGGCGATCAGCAGGGTGAGCGCGGCGCAGGCGAGGAAGGCTGCGCCGTACCCGTTGAGGAGGGTCAGGAAGGACAGGCCGACGGCTCCGCCGACCTGCCGGGTGGCGTTGACCAGGCCCCCGGCCAGCCCGCTGTCGGCGGCCGGCACCCCGGCGGACGCCAGCGCGGTGAGCCGGACGAAGGCCACACCCAGCCCGGCGCCGATCAGCAGCGACGGCCCGAGCAGGTCGACGAGGAAGGCGCCGTCGGCCGGCGTCCGCGACAGCCAGGCCAGTCCTGCGGCCAGCGCGAGCAGGCCCCCTGGCAGGACGGCCCGGCCGGACAGCCTCCCGGTGGCCCACGACGAGACAGTGATCATGAGAGCGAGCGGCAGCTGGGTCAGGCCCGCCGCCATGGGTGTGTAACCGAGGACGCGTTGCTGGTAGAGCGGCAGGAAGTAGAACAACCCGAGCCAGACCGCGCCGAGCAGCGCCATGAGGACGTTGGCCCTCGCCACCGAACCGGTGGAGAGGAGCCGTCCCGGCACCAGCGGGTCGGGGGAGCGGCGCTGGAATACCACGAACAGGCCGAGCAGCACCAGCCCCGCGACCACGGCGGGCCAGGAGCCGGAGAGCCCGTAGGTGAGCGCGACCAGCCCGGCCGTCACCGTCACCGCCCCCGGGACATCGATGCGGCCCCCGCGCGGCCGGTCGGCGGTGACCATCACCCAGGCGGCCACCAGGACGGCGAGCGCGAAGGGAACCAGGACGAAGAACACCGCCCGCCAGCCGTACAGGCCGGTGAGCAGGCCGCCGAGCAGCACGCCCGCCGCCCCGCCCGCGCCGGAGACCGCGCCCCACACCCCGAGCGCGGCGCCGCGCCCCTTTCCGCTCGGGAACAGGGTCAGTACCAGGGCCAGCGCGGTCGGCGCCAGCAGCGCGGCGCCCACCCCCTGGACGGCTCTGGCCGCGATCAGCACGCTTGCGGTGCCCGCGAGCCCGGCGGCCAGGGAGGAGAGCGCGAACAGGGCGGTGCCGGCCAGGAAGACGCGGCGCAGGCCGTACACGTCGCCGGAGCGTCCGCCGAGCAGGAGCAGCGCGCCGAAGGCCAGCACGTAGGCGTTGACCACCCAGGTCAGTCCGGCGGGGGTGAGCCCGAGACCGGTGCGGATCTCCGACAGCGCGACGTTCACGATCGAGGTGCTCAGCACGACGAGGAACTGGGCCGTGGCCAGGACCGCCAGCGGTGTCCAGGCGGTCCTGGCGAGGGGGACGCTGCTCATGCCGACCACGGTCGCAGCGGCCCGCGGTCGCTCGCGTCGGTGGTTCTTACCTATCCGCCGGGGTCGGTCGTCACTTACGTACGGCATCCGGCATGATCGGGACATATATGGACATGTCGCTGGTAGGACGAAGAGATGAGATGGGGCGCGTCGGCGCGCTGATCGACGACGCCCGGCGAGGACGGGGCGGCGCCCTGGTGCTGCGCGGTGAGCCCGGCATCGGCAAGACCGCGCTGCTGAGACACGCCGAGGAGAGCGCGACCGGCTTCCTGGTCATGCAGGCCTCCGGCGCGGAGTTCGAGATGGAGTTGCCGTTCGCCGCCCTGCACCAGCTGTGCGCGCCGGTCCTGGACAACGTCACGGCGCTCCCCCCGCCGCACCGCAAGGCCCTGGAGGTCGCCTTCGGCCTGGACACCGGCACGCCCGATCCCTTCCTCGTCGGCATCGCGACCCTGGGCCTGCTGGTCGAGACGGTGCGCGAGCGGCCGCTGCTGTGCCTGGTCGACGACGCGCAGTGGCTCGACCACGCCTCGGCCAGGGCACTGGCCTTCCTGGCCCGCAGGGTCGCCGCGGAACGGGTGGCCGTGGTGTTCTCCCTGCGGGAACCCAGCCGGCTGCCCGAACTCGACGAGCTACCCGGCCTGACTCTCCAGGGTCTGGGGGAGACGGACGCCCGCGCGCTGCTGGCCGCCGCGATCCGCGCCCCGCTGGACGAGCGCGTGCGCGACCGCGTCCTGGCCGAGGCGCGCGGCAACCCGCTGGCGCTGCTGGAGCTGCCCAGGAGCGCGGGCCTGGCCGAGATGGCCGGCGGCTTCGCGCTTCCCTCCTCCGTGCCGGGCGTGATCGAGCAGAGCTTCCGCGCCCGGCTGGAACTGCTGCCGCCGCAGGCCCGGCTGCTGCTGACCGTCGCGGCGGCCGACCCGGTCGGCGACCCCGGCCTGCTGTGGCAGGCGGTCGACCTGCTGGGCATCGAGCCGTCCGCGACCGCCGCGGCCGCCTCGCTGGTCGACTTCGGCACCAGGATCCGCTTCAGCCACCCCCTCGCGCGGTCGGCGGTCTACCGGGCCGCCTCCTCGGCTGAGCGGCAGCGGGCGCACGAGGCGCTGGCCGCGGTGACCGACCCCGTCGCCGACCCCGATCGGCTGGCCTGGCACCGCGCGCAGGCCAGCGTGGGCCCCGACGAGGAGGTCGCGGCCGAGCTCGAACGGTCCGCCGCCCGTGCCCAGGCAAGGGGCGGCGTGGCCGCCGCCGCGGCCTTCCTCGAACGTTCGGCGGCGCTCACGCTCACTCCCGGCCTGCGGGTCGAGCGGGTACTCGCCGCGGCCCAGGCCAAGCTCTCGGTCGGCGCGTTCGACGTGGCGGCCGACCTGCTCACCACCGCCGAGACCGCCTCGCTCGGGGAGCGCCATCTGGCCAGGATCGACCTGCTGCGCGGGAAGCTCTCGTTCGTCCGCCGCCGGGGCGGCGAGGGACCCACGACCTACCTGCTGCGCGCGGCCGACCGGCTGGCCGGCGCCGATCCGGCGTGGTCACGGGCCTGCTACCTGGACGCGATGGAGATGGGCATCCTGATCGGCGGCCTCGACCCGGTGGTGGCGGCCGCCCGTCAGGCCCCGCCCGCTCCGCAGCCGCCCTCCAGCGCGGACGCGGTCCTGGACGGCCTGGTCAGCCTGGCCACCGACGGGCACCTGGCCGCGGCCGCCGTCCTGCGGCCGATCGTCGGGGAGGTCGACGACGAGGTGTGGACCCGGCGGCCGTCGCTGGGCTTCATGCTGGCCGCGGAACTGTGGGACTACGACGCCCTGCACGGCATCGCCGCCCGTATCGTGGCGGCCGGCCGCGAGTCCGGATCGTTCCACATGCTGCCGATCGGCCTGGCCATGCTGGCCACCGCCGCCGTCCACGCGGGCGACTTCGGCGCCGCCATGGAGATGATCTCGGAGGAGGAGGCGATCGCCGCGGCCACCGGCGCGTCGCCGCTGGTCTACCCGCGCATCCACCTGGCCGCCCTGCGTGGCCGCCGCAGGGAGGCCGTCGCGCTGTTCGAGGAGGTGCTCTCGGCGAGCCAGCGGATGAGCCTCAGCGTCCAGTGGGCGACCGCCGTCCTCAACAACGGCCTGGCCGACTACCCGGCGGCGCTGAACGCCGCCCGGCAGGCCGTCGCGCGCGGCGATCTGGGCCTGTCCGGGCTGGCGTTGCCCGAGCTCGTCGAGGCGGCCGTCCGCTGCGGCGAACCCGAGCTGGCCGGTACGGCGCTGCGCACGCTGGCCGAGCACACCCAGGCCGGGCAGCAGGCGTGGGGGCTGGGGGTCGAGGCCTATTCGCGGGCGTTGGTCACCGGTGACGAGGACGCCTACCGTGAAGCCGTCGATCACCTCGACGGCAGCCGGGTGGCGATCTACCGGGCCAGGGCGCACCTGCTGTACGGGGAGTGGCTGCGGCGGCAGGGACGGCGGCGCGATGCCCGCGAACGCCTGCGCACGGCGCACGAGCTGCTGTCCGACCTCGGCGCCGAGGCGTTCGCCGACCGTGCGGCCGGAGAGCTGCGGGCCACGGGCGAGCATGCCAGGAGCCGTTCGTCTCAGGCGTCGGACCAGCTGACGCTGCAGGAGGTGCACATCGCCCGTCTGGTCGCCGACGGCGGCAGCTCCAAGGAGGTGGCCGCCAAGCTCTTCCTCAGCCCCCGCACGGTCGACGCGCACCTGCGCAACATCTTCAGGAAGCTCGGTCTCACCTCACGCAGGCAGCTCAGGGACCTCCCCGACATCCGCTAGCCGCATCGTGGTCCCGGCGGCCTCGGGCGCGGTCATCGTCGCCACCGGGCCGGGCCAGGCCAGCGCGTACTTCGCCCGGTAGCCCGCGGAGACCCGGTGGACCAGCGCCGGCTCGTCCACCGGTTCCAGCCGCACGGGCAGGATCACCCCGCCCAGGTCGACCTCCGTCGCCGCGTGCGCGAGGACCCTGCGGTACCACGCGCCGCGGTGGCCGAAGGCGGAGCGGACATAGGCGTCGCCGTCGACCACCACCACCCAGACCGGTCTGGCCGACCACCTGCCGTCCGGGTGCCGTACCCGCATCACGATCTCCACGACGTCTGCGAAAGCGTTCATGGGCCCACGTTCTCGGACCGGGTCTCCTGACCGCGTCGGCGGTTCTCACCTATCTGGGACAGCGGGCCGGGCGCCGATAGGCGACTTTCACCGACGCGAGCCCCTCGCCATCGCGGCCAGGCTGAGCGTCATGACGAACACCCAGACGACCACGACCGCAACCCTTGAGACCCCCGACACCCCGGAGACTCCGCACGAGGTTTTCGGTGCGGCCCCGCACGAGAAGCGCGGGAAGGCGAAGAAGAGCAAGGCCAAGCGGCGCGTGGCGAAGGGGCTGGCCTGGTTCGCGCTGCTCTTCACCGCCGTGCTCGTGCTGGCCGAGCCGTGGCTGCTGGTCCCGGTGGCCGCCATGCTCGCGGCGATCGCCCTGGAGGACTGAGAGGCGATGTTCGAACCCCTCTTCCTCACCGACATGCTGCTGGCCTTCGCCGTCATGGCCGCCGCGGCGACCCTTGGCTGGACGGCCGGGCGGCGCCGCTGGGTCCTGTACGGCACGGCCGCCCTCGTCCTGGCCCGCCTCGTCGTGGCCGGCCTGCTGCTGACCGGCGGCCTGCCGCTGGCCGACACGCGCCTCTTCATCCAGATCCCACTCGCCGTCGTCCCCCTGGCCCTGGCCTTCCACCGGCCCGAGGCCCGGCGTCCCGCCGCGGTGGGCGTGGGCCTGTCCGCGCTGTGGCTGTTCTTCCCGTACGCCCAGCACGAAACGCTCTTCACACTGGCAGTCTCCCTGCTGGCGATGGGGGTGACGTTCCGGCTGACCCGCCGGCGAGGTCCCTGGGCGACGCTCGGTTTCCTGGCCGCGCCCGCCGTCCTCCTCATCCTGGCCTACCAGGGCAACGTGGCGGCGGCGGTCGGGCACCACGCCGTGCCCATGGCCTGGGACGGCGGCGCCGCACACGGCGGCCACGCGAGCGCGAGCCGGCCCGGGAGCGTCAGCGTCACCGAGCTCACCGGACCCAGAGACCAGACCCCGGACGTGCGGGTCACGCTGACCGCCGCGCACGGCAAGGTCACCCTGGCCTCGGGCCGCGAGATCGACGCGCTCACCTTCAACGGCCAGGCTCCGGGCCCGCAGATTCGGGTACGGAAAGGCCAGCTGCTCGAGGTGACCCTGCTCAACGCCGACGTCAAGGAGGGCGTGACGCTGCACTGGCACGGCATCGACGTGCCCAACGCCGAGGACGGCGTGCCCGGCGTCACCCAGGAAGCCGTCCTGCCCGGCGGGAAGCACGTCTACCGATTCGTGCCCGACAGGACCGGCACCTTCTGGTACCACACCCACCGCGACTCGTCCCTGACCGTCGAGCGCGGCCTGTTCGGCTCCCTGATCGTCGAGGACGGCCAGCAGGGCGTGGAGAAGACCGTCTTCACTCACCTGTGGCCCGGCGCGGACGACCCGATCGCCGCCTTCGGCACCGCCGACCAGCCGGTCAAGCAGGCCATCGGCGCGGGCAGGCCGGTCCTGCTGCGACTGGTCAACAGCTCGGAGGAGCCGCACCGCCTGCACATCGGCGGCACGCCGTACACCGTGACCGCCATCGACGGGAACCCGGTCCAGGGTGCGACACCGGTGGCGCAGGGCACCGACCTGCTGCTGGCCGCGGGAGGGCGCTTCGACGTCACGTTCACCATGCCGTCGAGCGCCGTCACCCTGTCCATCGACGTCAACGAAATCCCCAACACCGCCGCCCTGGCCTTCAGCCCCGACGGCGGCGCCCCGCCCGCGCCCGCGGCGACCGGCCCGCTGTTCGACCCTCTGACGTACGGCGCGGCGGCGCCGGTCAAGGCCGAGGCCTACGACCGCACCTTCGACCTCAGACTGGACGACGGCTTCGGATTCGCGCTCGGCTCGTTCACCTACGTGAGCAGCTCGATGAACGGCCGCCTCTACCCGTCGGTGCCCATGCTCATGGTCGCCGAGGGCGACAGGGTCAGGATGCGCATCGTCAACCGCAGCCTCATCGACCACCCGATGCACCTGCACGGCCACCGCGTCCGCGTGTTGTCCCGCAACGGCGTGGCCGCCACCGGCAGCACCTGGTGGACCGACACGCTCAACGTCGCGCCGGGCGAGATCTTCGAGGTCGACTTCACCGCCGACAACCCGGGCATCTGGATGGACCACTGCCACAACTTCAAGCACGGCTCCGAAGGCATGATCATGCACCTGGGCTACGCCGGCGTGACCACCCCGTTCACGGAAGACCACATCCCCGAATGACCGAGACCACGCCGCTGCCGGGGCAGCGTTCACAGGCCGGGCGGTGCAAGCCCGCGAGCACGCGCTACTTCAGCCCCCTGATGCCGCTGGGCCCCACGTGCCTTCCTGACCACCTCGAGTGTGGCCGCCAGCTCGGATTCGGGGACGAAGTGGCCGAAGGTGTCATTGGCGAAGAAGGAGACACCGGCCACGGACGCGGCGTGCGCGGCCAGAACCTCCCGCTGGTAGAGATAGGTGCGCCGGTCGTCAAGATAGGTGCGGTACCAGTACCAGGGGTCGACGAAGTCCAGGCCCAGCAGCGGGCGCGGCCCGCCCAGTGCGGCCTTGCTCAGCAGGTTGGGCACGATCTCGGTCCGCTCGACCAGTACGGCGAACGTGCTGACCAGAATCGCGTCGAGGGTCAGGTAGGCGGTGTCGGTCATGCCCCACGCCGCCCGTTCCACCTCGGCCCGCCAGTAGGTGTCCATCCAGTAGACGAGGCGCTCGCCCATGGCCTCGCGCAGCCGCAGGAAGAACCGCTCGACCCCGGCCGACCGCTCCGCGGTGAGCGGTGGCGCGTTGTCCGGGTGCCAGAAACCGACCAGGCCGAACTGGTTGCCGAGCATGACGCCGTCCAGCCCGAAGTCGGCCGCGAAAGCGGCCGTCTGGGCGGCGACGAAGTCTCCGGCCGGCAGCCCGGACGGAATGCCGGCCGGAAAGGCGGCGTACGGGCGGGAGTCGGCCACGAGCGGGGCCGTCACGTCGATCACGCCGGGGATCAGGTGGCCTCCGGCGTCGGCGGTCCCGGCGGCCGCCTCCGGGTGCCGTACGGTCTTCCACTCGCTGCGGCAGAACTCCGGGCCCGGCTCCAGGTACTCGAGGAGATTGACCCGCAGCCCGCGCCGCTCCGCCTCGGCCCGCACGGCCGAGTAGATCCCGGCCAGCGTCCGGTAGTCCATGGGCTGCTCGGAGACGGTGAACATCGGTCCCGCCGAGTACGGGTTGGCCGAGCGCTCGCCGCCGTCGCGCACCCTGGCCAGCCAGTCACGGTTGTGCTCCCTGCTGATGGCGGCAGGCCCGCCGGGGCCGAGCGCGAAGCAGTTGTAGCGGGCCCAGTCGAAGCGGTCGGCCCACGCCCGGCGGCCCGCGTAGTTGAGCACATGATCGCCGTTGCCCGCGCAGAAGACCACCGTGACCGGCCGGTCGGCCAGCCAGGCGGCGTGGTGGTCGAAGAACGCGGCCACCCCGGGTGCCGGGTCACGCAGGTCGTCGAAGATCTTGGGCGTGATCCACAGGCACGCCTCCATGGTCTGCTCCATCGCGGTCGTCACCGGGCGGGCGAGGGGTCGCCGGCCGCGCGGGCCGCGGGCCCCTGGCCCGCTCCCGCCTCGATCCCGTGCCCGCCGAGGTGCTGGTCGCGCGCGCCGAGCGGCGTCACGGGGAGGGGCGGGATTCCGTCGAACGTCATGGTGTCCTTCGTGGGTGGGGGGGCGGATCTAGTTGGCGGCGCCGAAGGCCTTGTCCATCCGGGCGAGCACGGCGGGCACGTCCACCGTCCCGTTGAACAGCTCCTGGATCGAGGTCAGGTGCTCCTGCTGGACCTTCGGGTTGGGCCAGGCCTGGTCCGGGTAGAGCGTGGACCGGCCGGCCTCGACCGCGTCGAGCACCGGCTGCTGCAGCGCGTCGGCCTTGAAGGACGGGCTGCTCAGCGCGGGGCTGCTGCCCGAGGCCGTGGCGTACAGGGCCTGGCCCTCGGGAGAGGCGAGGAACTGCATGAACTTCCTGGCCAGCGCCGGGTTCTTGGCCTTGGCGTTGACGCCGTAGACGATGCCCACCGACACCGGCACGTAGGTGCCGTCGGCGCTGTCGGTCGCGGGGAACGGGGACATGGAGAAGGTGGTGCCCTTCGGGGCGAACTCGAGCGCCGACTGCACCGCCGACAGCACGTGCACCACGCCGAGGGCCTTGCCCTGGCCGAACATCTGCATCTGCTCGTCGTAGCCGACGCCGTTGGGGCTGTCGTTGAAGCAGCCCTTCTCGCGCATCCGCAGGTACTTCTCCAGCGCCTGCTTCCACTGCGAGCCGGCGAAGGTGGCCGTGCCGTCCTTCTGCCGCTGGGTGAAGCCGGGGTCGGGGCCGTAGACGAGGGAGGCGGTCAGCGCGTACGGCACGAGCTGGGTCACCCAGGCGGACTTCAGGCCGAGCGCGAACGGCACGACGCCCTTGGCCTTGGCGTCCTCGCAGAACCGCAGGACCTCCGGCCACGTCGTCGGCTTGCTCAGCCCGCTGGCCCGGAGCGCCTGGTCGTTCCATACCGCGCCGATGGCGCCGATCGTCACCGGGACGGCTACCACCTTGCCGGACGGGTCGCTGGTCACGGACTTGAGGTCGGCGCTCAGGCCGCCGGCCCAGCCCTCGCCGGACAGGTCCATGAGCATGCCGTCTTCGCCCAGGTCCCGCACGGCCATCGTGTTGCCGCCACCAGGCCACATGCGGAACACGTCAGGCGCGGTCCCCGAGGCGAGCTGGGTGCGGAGCTGCTGCTGGTAGGAGGCGTCGTCCTCGGTGAAGCTCGTCTTCACGGTGACGCCGGGGTTGGCCTTCTCGAACGCCGCCACCGCGGCCTTGGCCGGGCCCTGGCCCGCGGCGGCCAGTGTCAGCACCTGGTCGGACGAGGCGGCGCCGGTGGTGCCGCCGCCCGAGGTGGAGCAGGCGGTGGCCGCCAGAGCCAGGCAGGCCAACGTCTTGATCATCTTCATGTCAGACTCCTCAGAATGGGGGGCTAGCCTTTGAGGCCGCCGGCGAAGCCCTTGATGATGTGCTTCTGCAGCGCGAAGTAGACGACCAGGATCGGGATGACGCTGATCACCAGGCCGGCGAAGATGAGCGGCCACTGGGAGACGTACTGGCTGACGAAGCCGTAGATGGCGACCGGAGCCGTGGTGTTGTCGCTGCCGCCCAGGTAGAGCAGCGGCGTGAAGAACTCGTTCCAGATGCCGACGGTGTTGAGGATCACCACGGTGCCGGTGACCGGCCGCAGCAGGGGGAACACGACGGTGACGAACGAGCGCAGCGGTCCGCACCCGTCGAGCAGGGCCGCCTCCTCGTAGTCGAGCGGCAGCTCGCGCAGGAACATCGTGTAGAGGAAGACCGAGAACGGCATCTGCTGCCCGACGTTGATCAGGATCACCGACCAGAGCGAGCCGAGCAGGCCGAGGTCCCGCATGGTCGCGTACAACGGGAGCAGCGCGAGCTGGCCGGGGATGAGCAGCCCGCCGATGACGAAGGAGAAGGTGTAGCGCGACCAGCCGCGGGTCACGCGGGCCAGCGGGTAGGCGGCCATCGCCGAGAAGGCGATGATCAGGACGACGCTGATGCCGGTGATGGCGAAGCTGTTGGCCAGCGCCGCGCCCAGGCTGGCCTGGTTCCACGCCTGCGCGTAGTTGTCGAGGGTCGGCGGGAAGTCGAAGGCCAGCGCGCTGGTCTGGCTGTCCTGCGACTTCAGCGACACGTTGAGCAGGCCGACGAGCGGGACGAGGAACAGCAAAGCGAGCAGGATCAGGGTCGCCTCGCGGGTGAGCGTCCGCCAGGTGTAGCGCGCGTACATCAGGAGCTCTTCCTCTGCGTCAGGCGGAACTGGATGCCGGCCAGCACCGCGATGACCACGGTCATGACGACCGCCAGCGCGATCGAGAACGGGAAGTCGCCCAGCGAGAAGGCGCTCTTGTAGATGGTCGTGGAGATCGTCTCGGTCGCGGTGCCAGGGCCGCCGCCGGTCATGGCCATCACCTGGTCGAACTGTTTGAGCCCGCCGATCAGGCAGAGCATCACGTTGATCACGACCGCGCCGTTGAGCAGCGGCAGCACGACGCGGCGGAACTTGCTCCACGCGCCCGCCCCGTCGATGGTCGCCGCCTCCAGCACCTCCGACGGGATCGCCTGCAACCCGGCCAGGTAGATGACCATCGAGTAGCCGGCGAACTGCCAGACGATCTCGGCGACGATCGCGTACAGCGCCGTGTCCGGGTCGCCGAGCCAGTCGTGGGCCAGCGTGCCCAGGCCGACGGCGCGCAGCGCGTCGTTGACGGCACCGTTGGGCGAGAGCAGGAAGCTCCACACGTAGCCCGCGACCAGCGGCGTGAGCACCACGGGCGCGAAGAAGATCACGCGGAGCAGGTACCGGCTCTTGACCATGCTGTTGACGCCGAGGGCCAGCAGCAGCCCGACGACGTTCTGGACCACGGTCGCCGCCGCGGCCAGGAGCAGCGTGTTGACCAGCGCGTCGCGGGCGGTCCTGTCCGCGAAGACCGCGGCGTAGTTGTCCAGGCCGACGAGCGACCAGCCGGGACGCAGTCCGTTCCAGTCGGTGAAGGAGAACAGCGCGCCGTTGACGCTGGGGACGACGACGATGAAGAGGTAGACCGCGATCGCCGGGACGACGAACCACCACGGGGCGCGCACGCCCACCTTGCGGCGGGTCCGTCCGGCCACGGCGGCTTCCCGCGCCACAGGCGGTGTCGTCGTCGCATGCGGCAAGGCCACGGGTGACTCCTCTCGCAGATGTCAGGAACGGCGCGCACGGTGTGAAGAGCCAGGACGGCGGTGGCACCCGGAGCTGTGAATCGATTCACAGCGTTTCGGGCAGGTTACGTGTCGCCCGGAGCGGTGTCAATGACTCCATCGTGAATCGATTCACGACTGCGCTAGGCTGGGAGACAACCCTTGATCGACTTCCGGCGGGCAGGACAGTGAGGAGCCCGATGACCTCTCAACCGGCGGCCAGGCGCGCCCAGGCCGAGGATTCCGCCGCCACGGTCGGCGATGTCGCGGCTCGCGCCGGGGTTTCGCGCGCGACCGTCTCCTACACCTTCACCCAGCCGAACCGGGTCTCGCGCGAGCTGCGCCAGCGCGTCCTCGCGGCCGCCGACGAGCTCGGCTATGTCGGCAACGACGCGGCGCGGAGGCTGCGGGTCGGCCACAGTCTCGCGCTCGGGTTGCTCGTCTCCAGCGCGCGTAACCCCGTCTACGCGGAGATCGCGGCGGGCGCCGAGGCGGAGGCCGCCGCGCACGGCCGCTTCGTCCTGGTCGCCAACAGTGACGAGAGCCCCGAACGTGAGCGCGCCTACCTCAACTTCTTCGAGTCCCAGCAGGTGAGCGGCATCGTCGCCGCTCCGGTCGGTGACGTCCCCGCCGAACTGCTCGGGCTGGAGAAGCGGGGGACGCCGTTCGTCCTGGTCGGCATGGCCCCCGGCCCGCACAGCTACCCGGCGATCTCCGGCGACAACGAGCGGGGCGGCTACCTCGCAGCCGCCCACCTGCTCGCCCAGGGCCGGCGGCGGCTGCTCTTCGTGGGCGGTGCGCACCCCCACGTCGACCTGCGGCTGGCGGGGGTGCGGCGGGCGGCCGCCGAGTCCATGACGCCGGCCTCGCTCGAGGTCATCCGCGTGCAGGTCCAGACCGCCAAGGTCGGCGAGGAGGTCTCCAGGACCCTTCTCGATCGGCCGGCGTCCGACTTTCCCGACGGGATCGTCGCCGGCAACGACCTGCTCGCCCTCGGTCTCCTGCACGGGCTCATCGTGGCAGGGGTCCGCGTGCCGGAGGATCTCTCCCTCGTCGGCTACGACGACATAGAGTTCGCCGACTTCGCGATCGTGCCGCTCACGACCATCCGGCATCCCTCCGCGGCACTCGGCGCCGGCGCCGTCCGGATCCTGCTCGGCCTCGAGGACGAGGCGGACATGCGGGGCCGGTTCGACCCCGATCTGGTGATCCGGGCGACGTCCCTCCCTCTCGTGGGATGCGACCGCGCGTAATGCGCTGTTGACATGGCCGCGCCGTCATCACTAGCCTCGCGCCACAGCTGCTGTGAATCGATTCACACTAGGAGGCAGGCCCATGAGAGCGAGTCGACTCGGCGAGGGCCCTCGCGCCCGCCGTACCACCGCAGTGGTCGTCACCGCCGCGCTGGCGCTGACCCCGGCCGCGCAGGCGGCCGCGGCGATGTCGCCGCGGCCGGACGAGGGGCCGGCGATCGTCTCGGGGCCGCTGCCCGAAGTCGCCGCCCTCGACCCGAGCACGATCGACCTGGCCGACTTCACGGGCCTGGAACAGCAGATCGCGCCCTATCTCGGCAACCTCGCGCGTCTGGCCAACAGCGTCAACGACGACAGCGCCACGAACTACGGATACATCACCTGCAACTGCTGGCGTACCGGGCAGGGGCCGAGCGACGCGCGCATCATGGAGAACGTCCTGACGCTCGCCTACTTCCTCACCGCCAACCGCCCGTGGAACCCCTACTACCGGGACGAGGCCCTGCGCAGGCGCCTCGAGGCCGCCCTGCGGTTCATGCTCAGCACCCAGAACGCCGACGGATCGTTCCCGCAGGGCGGCGGCGACGTGCGGTCGCGGGCCGCGACGGGCTTCGCGCTCGAACTGTACGCGATCATGCTGGAGCTCTTCGACGCCGACGGCACGATCGACCCGGCGCTGGTCTCCGCCGTGACCGAGGCCATGAGGCGGGCCACCCGGTGGTTCCTGGAGGACCAGGAGGTCTGGGGACCGCGCGGCTCGCAGTTCGCCAACCAGGTCGCGGGCGGGCTGGTCGGCATCTCCCGCCTCCTCGGCCGCCTGGACGACGCGGCGTTACGCGCGCGCTTCGAGCAGCGCCTCGCCGAGCACGAGAGGATCTCCCAGAGCGAAGCCGGGTTCTACCGCGACGGTACGGTCGCCCACCGCTACAGCCTCGAAGTGGAGGCGGAAGACCTCGCCGGCTGGGCCGACCCCGCGACCCAGGCCACGATCGACCGGATGCAGGCGCGCTACCTGGACTGGGCCCAGTACAACCTGCTCTACGACCGGCGACTCGACGGCTACTTCATCAACACGGCGATCGACTCGCGCCACCGCGGCTGGAACTACGCGGACGAGCTGCCGATCGGCTCCAACAACCTCTGGGGCTCGACGATCCCGCAGGCGCGCGCCTATCCGGCCACCCGGGAGGAGATCCAGGAGCGCCGCGCCGCCTTCGCCGAGGCGGGCTGGCAGACCTCGGTCGCGCCGCTCATCGCGCCGACATGGGCCTATCTCGATCCCTCGATCATCCGCGATGTCGCGCTGAAGCGGGAGTACTACCCGACCGCCGCCGAGCGCCAGGCGGCCATCGACACGCTCCGGCCCTACGCGGGCGCGCCGTACACCGAGTACCGCGCGGACTCGGTCACCGGACAGCGGTTCGTCTTCGCCAAGCGCCCCGCCTACGTCGTCGGCACGGGCTTCGGCAAGCACGTCAGCACGCAGTACGGCTTCTGGGACAACCAGCGCTTCGGACTCAGCTACCTCTACGACCCGAAGCTCGGCGTGGTCATCCAGGGCCAGAACGCCCCCCAGATCGGCGCTCCGCGCACCCGTCCGCTGGATGCCGAGCTGTCCTGGGGCACCGGCTGGCTCGCGGCGGACGGCGTGCACGTCGACGCCTACGACCAGCCGGTCCCCACGTTCTTCCTCGATGGTTCCCCTGTCGACCCTGCGACAGTGGACGACCTCGCTGCCCTGGAGATCCGCTACGCGGCGGCGGGCAGTCCGGTGGCCAAGTCCGTCACGCTCGGCGACAGTCTCGAGGTGCGGGTCGAGGGCGCGGGCGACTTCTTCGAACGCATTCCGCTCGTGCTGGAAGCGGGCGACACGCTCCAGTGGATCGGCGGCGGCTCCGTCAAGGTCGGTTCCAGGGCCGCCGCGGAGGGCGTCTCCGGAGTCGTCGTCAACCGCGACGGGCGGAGCGTGGAGATCCGCTGGACCGGCGCCGGCACGGCGACCCTGTGGCCCTCGGCCTTCCCCGTGGCGGGCGGCGACCGGACCCTCCAGGTCCTCGACCTCAAGGCCACTGGCACGCTGAGCTACGACATCCGCGTGGTCGACGACGCCTGCGCCGGCTCCGACGAGCGGGCGAACGTCCGCATCGGCGACCAGGACACCGGAGTCGCCAACGCCGACGACGGCACCGGCTGCACGGTCGCCGACCTGCTCAGGGCCGGCGAACAGTGGGAGAGCCACGGCGCCTTCGTCTCCCACGTCGCGAAGACGTCGGCGGCGCTCTCCCGCGCGCAGGTCCTGAGCCGCCGCGACGCCGCCCGTCTCGTCGCCGCCGCGGCCCGCTCCGACGTCGGCCGCGACCTGGTCACGGCCACGCTGGATCCCGCGAGCGGCGTGGCAGGGCACGAGCTCACCGTGCGGGTCTCGGGACGGAGCATCGGCCAGGTGACCGTCTCGGGGCCGTGCCTCACCGGCGACGTCACCGCCTCGGGCCCCGCCGACCTGAAGGTCACCGTCCGGGAGACGACGCTTCCCGGATCGTGCCGGCTCCGCGCCGAGACGCTGCGCACCACAGGGACGACCGAGATCGACACACTCGACCTGCGCATCGTGCCGGACGCCCAGGGCGTCGTCTTTCGCGACAGCTTCTCCTCGGCGGCGGCGACGTCCGAGGCGTGGAGCGCCGTCGACGGCACCTGGGCGGTCGTCGACGGCGTCTACCGCCAGCAGGACACGACCCGCACGGGCTGGAAATCCGTCGTGGACGATGTGGCGGTCGCCGACGGGTTCGTCGAGGCCACCGTCGACTTCCGTACGCTCGCGACCGCGACGGCCTTCGGCGGCGTCCAGGTACGGACGGCCAAGCCGGGCGACGCCTACACGCAGTCCGGATACCTGGTCTATCTCCGTCCCAACGGCACGGTCGACGTCTTCAGGGCCGGCACGGGCGTCATCGCGACGGGGACGGGCACGCGGGTCACGGGGCCGACGACGCTCCGCGTCGAGCTGCGCGGCGCCGAGATCCGCGCCTTCGTCGGCGGGGAGGCGACGCCGCGCGTCACCGTCACCGACCCGAACCCGATCACCGGGCCAGGGTCCGTGCAGCTCGTCACGGGCCGCGCGGCCGTCGACTTCGACAACGTGCGCGTGGCGACCGCGCTCGGGTGACTCCGGCGGCGGCTTTCGACGCGTGACACGCGCTACCGGGTGGCGATGATCCGGGCGGCCGCCGCGAGCGCAGAAGCTTTCTTGTAGCTTCACTACAAGAAAGCTGGCAGCCACCGCCCGGCCGAGTCCGTTAAAGGGCTCGGTAAGCCTCCGTAAGACTCGTGCCACGCGGCGAAAGCCCAGGCAGGGCCGGACCCCGTGCCGATGGTAGGCCGAGAGCATGAGGAAAGCACTGGCCGCACTGTCGGTAACGATCGCCGCTCTCGTCGCGACCACCGGGTGTGGCGGCGACCGCACCGAGGGCGCCACCCCACCCACCACACCTGCCCCCATGACGCCCGGCGAGACCGGCAACGGCACCCCCGCCGGGCGCGCGGAAGTCAAGGTCGGCGACACGAAGCTCGGCAAGATCCTGGTCGACGCCGAGGGGCGCACGCTCTACCTGTTCGAGAAGGACAAGGACCGGAAGTCGGACTGCTACGACGCGTGCGCGAAGGCATGGCCGCCCTACCTCACCACGGGCAAGCCCGAGGCCGGTGAAGGGGCAAAGGCCGACCTGCTCTCCACCACGACGCGCGACGACGGGTCCAAGCAGGTCGTCTACGGCAAGTGGCCGCTGTACTACTACCAGAACGACAAGAACCCGGGTGACACCACCGGACACGACATCGAGGGGTTCGGCGCCGAGTGGTACGCGCTCACCCCGGCGGGCAAGAAGGCGTCCGGTTAGGACGGGCACCGCCTTGACGACGAGTTAGCACCCGCCACACGAAGATCCTCAATCGTCGACGCGATGGGGCGTACCTGCTCGGACAGGTGCTCCCCACGCGTTCCCCCGACGAAGGGATCACTGCTGTGAATCGTGCGACTGCGGCTCGTGTCGCCGCTCTGGCCTGCGCGACGCTGATGCTCGGCGGCGCCGTACCCGCCGCTGCCGCCCCGCCCCGCCCGCCCGCGCCGGGTGATGTGCAACAGGCGCTGGAGGCCCTGGCGAAGACCGACGGAGTGGTGGGCGCCATCGGAGAGGTGTACGTCGACGGCAGGCGCGTCGGCCGGGGTTCGGCCGGCTCCCGTCTGCTCGACGGCAAGGGCGGGCGGATCCCGTCCGACGCCCGCTACCGCGTCGGGTCACAGACCAAGGCGATGACGGCCACGGTGCTGCTGCAACTGGTCGACGAGGGCAGGATCGGCCTGGAGGACAAGCTCGGCGACGTGCTGCCTGAGGTGGTCGAGAAGGACCTGGTGGAGCGGGCCGGCGAGATCACCGTACGGCAGCTGATCCGGCACACCTCCGGCATCCCCGAGTGGTTCAGGCTCGACCTCATCGACATCTTCGACACCACGACCTACTACCGCCCCCTCGACCTGGTGAAGATCTCACGCGGCCAACCCAGGACGCAGGAGCCGGGAGAGAAGTTCTCCTACTCCAGCACCAACTACACCCTCCTCGGCCTGATCATCGAGAAGCTGACCGGCCGGACGCTGGCCGCCGAGTTCACCCGGCGTCTTTTCGCTCCTCTGGGGATGAACCGCACCTACCTGCCCAGCGAACCCCCCGAGGGGATCAAGGGCCCGCACGGGCACGGCTACGCCCCGGGCCCCGACGGCAGGCCGCGCGACATGGACCGGCTGAACGCCAGCTACGGACACGGGGCCGGTGGGGTGATCTCCACTGCGCATGACATGAGCGCCTTCCGAAGCGCGTTCGTCCGGGGCAGGCTGCTGCCGCCGGCGCTGCAACGGGTGATCACCGACCCGCCGGAGGGCGCACCGCAACCGCCCGCACCCCCGTGCGGCGGCGCGCTGGCACAGCCGAGCAACGGCGGCGCGCCCGGCTTCACCGCCGCGACCTTCACCTCGCCCGATGGCCGCCGCCAGTTCGCCGTCTCCACCACCCTGAACCTCGAGCAGTCCCTCACCGTTCTCAGAGCCATCACCCGGACGGCCGAAGCGGTGCTCTGCCCCAAGTCGCCGGCGGCTGGACCACCATCTGCGTAGGCAGGGGGATGGGTCGCGTCTGCCTCCACATCCGGCCGGACGTGCTTCTCGGGCGCGATCCCTTCGGGCCAGGCGCTCTCGGCAACGTCACCGGGGTCAGCCGGACACGGCGTACCGCCGCTGCTCGACAGGGCGGCGCCGGCGCACGGTCACCGAGGCGCCGGCCGTACTCGGCGGATTCCGGGGGTGCGGGTTGGCGTCGAGCCGATCACGAGAAGGGTCGGGTTGTGCCTGGATGTGGAGGTGGGAGTCGAGCTCGAGCACGGCGAGCAGCCTCAGCACGGGCCGGCTGGGCTCCTTGAGCACCAGGCGGCCGCCGCGTTCGCGCATCTGGTTGTCGGCCCAGATGAGGAGACGGAGCCCGTAACAGTCGATGAAGGTCACCCCGGACAGATCCAGGGTGAGCTGTCGCGGCTGATGCCGGTTCAGCGCGTCCTTCAGCCAGCCCTGCAGCCGGCCGTGGCTGACGAGGTCGAGGTCACCGGTGACCGCGGCCTGGAGGGTCTGTGCCGATCTCGACATCCATATCTTCGCAGTCATCGGGGTTCCTGGTCGCTTCTCGGGGCTGATGGTTCTGCGAGGTGAAAAGAGGCCCCCGTGATCTCGGGCCGGCCGGCCCGAGATCACGGGGGATCGGGTATCAGGCGTGCACGGACCTGTGTCCCCGTGCCTGTGGCAGGGCGACCCAGAGTCCGGCGACGACGGCCACGGCGCCGGCGATCCACGCGGTCCACGCGGCTTCGGCCCACCCAGTCCTGCCAGCGGACCCACTTCCTGTCCATGGGTACCTCCTGTGTTACCTCTTCCTTGCGGTCTCTCGTGACACGCGGCGGTCACTTCGACACGCGGCCCGCTACTGCGGTTGGGGCGGGTGGGCGCGGGCCCGCTCCAGCTCGTGTCGCAGCTGCCTGACTTCCTGCTCCAGTTCGAGGATGCGGCGGATGGCGATGAGGGTCATGCCCTCATCGGTCATCCGGGTCACGTGTTGCACGGTCATGATGTCCCGGCGGGAGTAGCGTCGCTGTCCGCCGGGCGACCGGCTCGGGCTGACCACGTTGTGCTGGTCCAGACGGCGTAGGAACGCGTGCTGGACCCGCAGCATGTCGGCGACCTGGCCGAGCGAGTACAGCGGGGCGTGGTCGTCGTCGAAGGGCAGTGTCATGGGCGGCCTCCGAGTGGCGGGGGCGGGCCACGGGACCATGCGCGAAGCTCGCGCCATGGCCCGCCCCCGCCGGCGGGTCAGGCGTTGATGGCTTTGTTCTCGCCGCGGCTGATCTCCACCTTGCGAGGCTTGGCCCGCTCCGTCACCGGGATACGCACGGTGAGAACGCCGTTGTGGTACCCGGCGTCGATCTTGTCGCTGTCGAGGTGCTCGGAGAGGTAGATGCGGCGGGTGAAGGCGCCCATCACCCGTTCGCGGACGAAGACGCGTTCGTCCTCGCCGTACTCCTCCTCGCGGCGCGCTGTCACCGACAGCACCCCTCGGTCGACGGTGACCTCGATGGAGTCGGGGTCGATACCCGGCAGGTCGAACCGCAGCACCACGTCATCGGCGCGGCGGATTCCGTCCATGGGCATCACCGCTCCGCCGCCCTCGGCGGCGGCCTGGCGGGTCAGCCGGTCGAACTGACGCTCGAACTCCTGTACGAACGGGTCGATCGACGTCAGCAGCATCGTGCTTCACCTCCGAAGATCTCCGGGAGCCGGTGGCACCCGGAATGCCTGTCCTGCTACAAGAGGAAACCTCTAACTCAGATTATAGGTATCCTCCGTTTCGAGATGTCAACTCTTCGGGTGCCGATCCTCCGGCGGGCGTTCGCCGCCGCCGCGTCCGGGGCGGCCTCCAGGCGGTGTGCCGCTCCCTGGGCCGGTCGAGGCGCGCGCGAGCCACTGCCGGTTCGACCTCCAGTGAAGCAAGGCGGAAGCCAGGGGATGCCGAACAGCTCCCGGGTGCGGATCACGAACGGCAATTGTCGGCGGCCGTAGCGGCGCTGCCCGCCGGCCGAGCGGTCCGGCCGCACCGCGCCTGCGGCGTCCAGGCGGCGCAGGAACGCCTGCTGTGCGCCGAGCAGCTGGGCGGCCTGGCCGGTGGTGTCGTCGAGCTGTCCAACCGGCGTGATCACTTCCTGATGCGGTGGTCGCTCACATGGAGAAGGGGTTGACAGATTTCTGCAGTAGCGGGTATAGAAAAACTGTATCGGTCGATGACCTGGCGGCGCTACCAAAGGTTTCCGGGGAGGGATCGAGATGCAGGACCTGGCCACGCGGCGCGTGGACGGCGAGTTCGCAGAGCTGATCTGCGCCGACGACCAGTGGCTGCGCGACACGTTCGACGCCCTGATCGCGGCGAGCTATGGGCCGCCCCCCGCCCGCCCCGGGCCACCTGCCCCTCCTCGGACCCCGCCCTCCTGGCCATCCGGCCGACCTCTCCACACCTGGTGCCAGAAGCGGACGCCGGACGGGGTCCCGCTGGTGAAGCCGCCACGCATCCGGCGTGGACGCGCACCTCCGAGCCCGACATGACCTCGAAGGGGAACTCACGCGCGGGACAGAAAGGGGGGAGCGAACACACCCGAAGATCTACCCATACCTCGCTCACAACCTCATGTCACCAGGCCGGCGGGCCGGAGCTCCCTCCTCCCCGCCGGCCTCTTCCAGGCAACGGCGCCGGCCGCTGCCCCTGGAACGGTCGGGCGACCCTGCAGGCCGCGGCGCGATCGCAGGGAACGACGAGCCGTGAACGGCGAGCATGCCGCAGGCTGACCTGCCGTACGAAGATTCACCCCAGGTCGGCGGGGTCGACGGCGTGGGCCATCGCGCGGTAGCCGGCGTCGTTCAGGTGCAGATGGTCGCCGGAGTCGTAGGCGGGATCGAGCCGGTCCTCGTCGTCAGGCGCGGCGAGGGTGCGATCCAGATCGACCACCGCGTCGTACGCGCCGGACGTGCGGATCCAGGCGTTGACCGCATCGCGCTTGGCCTCGCTGCGGGCCGTGTGGTAGCGCGAGCCCTTCATCGGCGGGATCGTGGCGCCGATGGCCCGCACGCCCTTGGCGTGCGCCTGACGGATCAGCTCGCGGTGCCCCTCGATGATCTCCTCGGCGGAGACGTCCGTGGGCGGCGCGCCGATGGGGGAGGGGGCCTCGCTCATCCCGATGTCGTTGATGCCCTCCAGGATGATGACCGACCGCACGCCGGGCTGGCCCAGGACGTCACGCCGGAAGCGGGACGTCGCCTTGTCGCCGAGCCACGTCGAGTCGACCGTCACCCGGTTGCCGCCGATGCCCTGGTTCAGCACGGCGCGCGGCCGGCCGGTCGCGGCCAGTCGCTCGGCCAGCTCGTCGGGGTAGCGGTTGTCGGCGCCCGGGCTGGAGCCGTACCCGTCGGTGAGGGAGTCGCCGAAGGCGACCACGGCGCCCGGGCGGGAGGCGCTGCCGATGACGTCCACCCCGCTCAGGTAGTACCAGGACAGCGAGGTCTGGTCGAAGGCGCCGGCCCCGCTGTCGGCGCGGTGGTCCCCGGCGGCCCGGTAACTGGCCGCCATGGCCTGCGCGTGATAGGTCGCGGGACCGGTCGGCGCGGCGAGGTAGAGCGTGACCGTCACGGAGTCGAGATCGGCCAGGCCCAGCTTCACGGGGTCGGTGGCGAGTTCGGCGCCGGCGGGGATGGTGAACGCCCGGGCCCGCTTGACGGTGAGCTGCCGCAGCGAGGCCGGCTGTACGGCGGCGCCGCGCGCGGTACGGGCGATGGTGGCGCCGGCGACCTTCAGCGGAGCGGTGCCGTAGACGTTGGACAGCCGGATCCTGGCCAGCGCGCCGCCGGCGCTGACGCGGACCACCTGGCGGATCGTCTGGTCGGAGAAGCCCTGCTCGGACCAGTTGGGCGTGAAGTTCGCGCCGGGGCGCTGGGGCGACGCGGTCCAGGTGGCGGTCCAGGCCCGCGCCGGCGCCGGGATCTGCGCGACCGCCGTCCCCGAGCCGGCCAGGAGCGTGGCGAACGTGAGGGCGAGAAGGGACGGCAGCCGTCGTGGTACGGCGTTCATGGGGTGTCTCCTGACAGGGGAAGGCGGGGTGTCATACGGCGGGAACCCTCGACTTCAGGAGCCGATCACCCGCGACGACCACCACGACGACGAGGACGAACGCGACGAAGGCGGCGCTGGTCCGCACGACGTGGAACATCTCCCATCGCTGCAGGATCGCCGCGTGGTCCGCGGGGACGGGCCCGACGGCCCACCGCTTGATCAGGCCGTTGATGGGGACGTTGCCGAACCGGGTGACCAGGAACGAGGTCAGCGCCAGCACCGCCGCGCCCGCGGCCAGCAGCCGGGGAAGCCGGCGCGAAACGACGGCGAGCACGATCGAGGTGAGGATCGCCAACGCCATCGTCGTCTGCATGACGACCCCGTTGACCTGCATCAGCGCCGTATGGAAGGTGAAGCGCACGTCGAGGGGCACGACCCTGAACGCGTAGGCCACGTTCACGGCTCCGTAGCCGAAGGCCCCCGAGAGCAGGCCCGTGGACAGCAGCGCGCACGCTTGGACAACTGGCCGCAGCACGATGAGGTCTCCTGAAAGGGAAGGGGGTAACGGGAGAATCGTCGTCGCTCCGGCGATCGATGATCGTCCTCCGTACGTGCCCTCTTCTGCTACGTCAGGAGGCGCACGGGCATCTGTTTTCCCGTACGCCAGGGGGCGCACGGGTGTCCGTCCCGTACGCCAAGGGGCGCACGGTTTCCTTACGCCAGGGGGCGCAGGTTCGGCGGGACTACCGCCGGGGAGACCGGGCCAATGCGCTGTCCGCCTCCGGCACCGAGCCGCCATGGGGTGGGTGGGCACGGCGGGGAGAGCGAGCCGGAGCGCACCGCGTGGATTGCCGCGTCGGGACCCGGCGTGCCCGGCGACCCGCCCGCCGCGCTGGAGCAGGCCGACGTGCACGCGCACGTGCTGTTCGCCCTGGGCATCGCGCCGCGGCCGGAGTGGGCGCTGGCCGGGCGCCCGTTCTCGGCGCGCTCGCGCGTCGCTCATTGATCCGAAGAGGAGACATCGTGTCGTTGTCGATTCCGCTGGCCGACGGGTGGACCGTCCGCGCGGATTCACCCAGTCCGCTGCCGGCCGGGACCTTGGTGGCCGCCCAGGTGCCGGGGTGCGTGCACACCGATCTGATGGCGGCGGGGCGGTTGCCGGATCCGTTCCTGGACGACAACGAGCTGAAGGTCGCCTGGGTGGGACGGACCGACTGGCGGTACGAGACGCGGCTGCCGGAGCTGGACGACTCCTACGAGCGGACCGACCTCGTCTTCGACGGCCTGGACACGGTGGCCGAGATCCGGCTGGGAGATGCCTGCGCGTGACCCCCACCGAGACCGGCTGCGAGGTCACCGTCACGGCCCACGCCCTGATCCGCGACCTCTACCTGCATGCCGACCGGCTCCACCCGCGGGCCGGCACCGACACCGGACTGACCACGCTGCTCCCCGGCGACCGCCTCAGCATCGCCGTCCACGGCCGGCAGGGCGAGCAGGCGGAGGTGGCGGCGCGCTGCGCTGCGTCAACGGCAGCTGACGGGGACCACCGTGACCAGTCCCGATCGACGGGGAGCTTGTGTGCTTGTGCTCGACATCGCCTTCGCCGGGAGCTTCACCACGTCCACCGAGTACACCCCGGCCACCGGTGAACGCGGCCTGCTCGTCCGCATCACCGGGCTGGAGGCGATCCATCCGTGCCGGGGCCTGCTGCTGGCCGACCCGGCGCACGGGGTGCGCCTTCCGGTGGTGCCCGAGGAGCGGGGCGTGGCCGTCCGAGCCGTCTTCCTGCCCGAGGCGGGTACGGCGGAGGGCGAGTTGCTGCTCGTCCGGGAGCACGGCGGAGAGGCGGCCGCCGAGGGGATCGCCGTCGACGGGGCGGAGATCGTCATCAGCGGGCTGCGCGGCACGCTGCGGCGGGTGACGGTGACCGCCTTCGACGGCCCGTACCGGCCCGAGCCGAACGCGCCGGGCCGCACCGGGCACAGCGACGGACACAGCGGCGGAAACGCCCTGACGGACGGCGACCCGGCCAGCCCCTGGGCCTCGGCGGCCGGCGGGGTGACCTTCCCCGGCGAGTTCGTCGTGGACTACGGCAACGCGCGGCAGATCGCCACGGTCACTCTGCACACCGCCTGGGCCAAGGGCCAGGGGATCACCGATGTGTCGCTGGAGACCTGGGACGGCTCGGCCTGGGTGCCGCAGGTCGCCCACCACCTGATCGACTGGCGGGAGAGCAGTGCGAAGGTCGAGACCAGCACCGTCACCCTGCCCAAGCCGGTCACCACGCAGAAGCTGCGCCTGACCGTGCACAAGGCGAACCTCCAGTGGGGCAACCTCGCCCTCTACGAGATCGCCACGACCGCCCCTTGATCGGCACCGCGTAGGCGGCCCCGCCGTTCAGCTTGCTGTTCACGCCCCGTGCTGCCGGCGGTAGCCACCTTTTTGTGGGTACTTGTCGGCAGGCCGGGGCGGCCCGAAGCTTGGTCGTGGGCGGTCCGAGGGCCGTCGGATCCAGGGGAGAAGGGGAGGTCGGCGGTGTGTCAGGAGACCGAGCGGGACGCGGCCAGCTTCTCCAGACGGCGATGGCCCCAGTCGGAAAGGGGCCCCAACGCCTCTGAGAGTTCGCGGCCGAACGGGGTCAGGGAGTACACGGTCTTCAGTGGCAGCACATCGTGCACCTCCCTGTGCACCAGTCCGTCGGCCTCCATCTCGCGGAGCGTCTGAGTCAGCACCTTCTCGCTGAGGCCCGGCAGCCGCCGGCGCAGCTCGCCCGGGCGATGCGGACCGGCTTCCAGCATCCAGAGCAGCGTGGTCTTCCACTTGCCGTCGATCACGGCGATCGCGGCGGTGACTCCGCACACATTCGGGTCCTGGGCTCGGCTGCGCGTCATCTTCACCCCATTCGTAGCTCATTGCTGATTTTATTGAGGAGTTGAGGCATGACCTCGCACACCGAACAGTCTGCCGTCACCGTGCTCGGCCTGGGGCCGATGGGCCGGGCTCTGGCCGGCGCCTTCCTGGACGCCGGCGTGCGGACCACGGTCTGGAACCGGACACCGGGCAAGGATCGGGAGCTGGTCGAGCGGGGCGCGATCGCCGCCCCCTCGCCCGAAGCGGCGGTCGCCGCCGGCGGGTTGACCGTGATCTGCGTGGTGAACTACGACGCCGCGGACGCCATCGTGCGGCGCGACGCGGTCACCGACGCGCTCAAGGGGCGCACGGTCGTGAACCTGACCGCCGACACCCCCGACCGGGCCCGGGACCTCGCCGCCTGGGCGGCCGAGCACGGCATCGGGTACCTGGACGGCGCGATCATGACGCCGACCACCACCATCGGAACACCGGCCGCGGTATTCCTCCACAGCGGGCCCGAGGAGCTCTACCAGGAGCACCGCCCGGTGCTGGACGCCCTGGGCGGCACCCACACCCACCTCGGCACGGACATCGGCCGGGCGGCCGCATACGACATCGCACTGCTCGACATCTTCTGGACCGCGATGGCCGGCTACGCGCACGCACTGGCCGTGGCGAGAGCGGAAGGCGTCACCGCGCGGGAGCTGGCGCCGTTCGCCAAGGGCATCGGCGCGATCCTTCCGCCGATCTTCGAGGAGATGGCTGAGGACGTGGACAGCGGTACCTTCTCCGGGGAGGGCAACCCGATCACGTCGGCGGTGTCGTCCATGGCCCACATCGTCCACACCTCCGAGGCTCACGGCATCGACGCGGGCGTGATGCGTGCGGCCGAAGGCCTGGCGCGCCGCGCCATCGGACTGGGTCACGAGACAGACGGGTTCATGCGGGTCACCGAGATCCTGAACCCCCGCTGAGGAGGCGGCCCTCAGCACGCGCGCCCCGGGTTCTGTCGGAGCGCCGAGGTTGTGGGGGGTGAAACCGGCCTCGTCTGAGGCCGACCTCGGGTGCGGCCATCCGCAGCTGTGGCCACACCCGAGATCGCTCCGGAACGGTATCGCTACCACTCGCGATTGTCGGGCCCGGGGTCGCTGGTTATGCGCACGCTGTCGAACGAGGGCAACCCGAGATGGGTCCAGTCATTGAAGACGTTGCCCACCACGCTCAGCCCGAACGAACTCACGCCCTGTGTGACGAAGGCGACGATGTTCCTGAAGGGCGTCCTTGCAGTCGCCTCCCTGACGTCGCATCGCTGCATGGCGCGTCCGGCATGGAGTCGCGGTGCTGTTCATCGGGATCTCCTTGGGGCGCAGTCGCTGGGGAGGCCGGCATGAAGGGGCGGTCGGAGTGTGGCACCCCGCGTTCCGCGATTGCTTGAACAACCTTGCACGTGGCCGTCCGGCAGGGCCGTTGGCTCTCAGCCCGGCAGGAGGTGAACGGCGGCCTGTTCCTGGGACCACGAGGAGAGCGATAGCCACACGGCCTGGGCGCCGACGCCTGAGGCCTCAGCCGACGAACTCGACGACCGTGCGGGTGAACAGGTCAGGCTGCTCGAGGTTCCAGATGTGACCGGCTTCCGGGACCACCCGGAGCGTGGCGCCTGCGATGCCCCCGGCGATCTCCTCGGCGTGTGACAGGTTGGCCTTGTCCTTGGCCCCGTTGAGCACGAGCGTCGGCGCCTTGATCTCGCCGAGCCTGTCGCTCAGATCGAGCCTGCCCAGCTCCGCCAGTCCGGTGAGCACGGTGGCCTTCCCCGCGCGGCGCAGGTCCTGGACGGCCTGGTCCAGATGCTCGGCCTTGCCCCCGGAGTACATGCCCTTGAGGATGTTCACGATCATCCCCTCCGGCATGAGCCGCATCATCACCCGTTGTACGGCGTCGCCGCGCCGGCCGCGTGCCGTGCCCCCTGACAAGATCAGCCCCGCGACCCGGTCCGGCTCGGCGAGCGCGGTCAGGAGCGCCACGATGACCGACCCGGAGATGGCCACGAGGTGGACGGGCTCGGGCTCGTCCTGGATCAGCTCACGCACGGACGCGACCGCCCGCTCCAGCGAGAACGGCCCAGGCGTCGCGCCGTGACCGGGTAGATCAGGGGCCAGCGCGCGATGCCTGTCGCCGAGTTGGAGGATCTGCGGCTGCCATGCGCGGCCACTGGACCCGAACGCATGCAAGAACACGATTGCGGCCATCTCTCAATTCCTTGTCCGGGGCGGTGCGGGGGCGACCCACTGCTCTGCTGAGACAGCCGGCGGCTCGGCACGGGGTGCCACGTCCCGATCGTAGGCCAGAGCCACGACATACCCCCGACCGGCCAGGTCGAGGCGGGTCCGCACGGTCTGGAGAGACCGGGGTGAACGCCGCCCGGACGCTCAACGATCAAACGGCCGTGTCGGCCGCTCTGGGCCCCCGGGCAGGACGGCTGGGCGGCCTGCTCTCGCCCGGCGCATCCTCGCCGTGCAGATGCCGCGCGGCCATTACCACCTGGCCACGATGACGCGGCCGGGTGCCATGGTCATCTCATTCCCGGCCGGGTGAAGCCTATGGGGGTGCCACCGTACTCGGCGATCTTGACATGGGAGCCCGTCCTGGGCGCGTGGATCATCGTGCCCTCCTTGGGGTCGAGCACGATGCCCACGTGATCAGCGGTGCCGTCACCGTTGTTGTCGAAGAAGACGAGGTCGCCTGCCTGCGCATTGCCGTCGGGAATGCGCGGTCCGCTCATCCACTGGTCGTGGGCGACACGGGGGATGGTGGTCCCCGCCGATTCGTACGCGCGCAACGTCAGCCCGGAGCAGTCGAAGGAACTCGGCCCTGTCGCCCCCCATATGTACGGGTCGCCGATCTGCTTGAGGGCGTAGTCGATGACCGCCTGGGCGCGGGGGTTGGGCGCCAGGCTGTGGGCGTTCGGCGGGACGGCGAGCGAGGGTGCGCCCGCACCGCCGCCGCCACCACCCCCGGCACCGCCGCCTGACCCGTACGTGCCGTACCCGTTGCCGCCGGTCGGCGCGCCGTTCCCGGTGTAGGACGCCAGCTGGGTCTTCGTGGTGCGGGGCTGGAAGTCGGGGTCGGGGACCCAGCGCATCGCGGGGTTGTTGCCCGGGAAGAAGCCCCGGTCGCCGGGAGCGAGGATGCTGGTGAAGAACTTATCGCCGAGGTACTTGTCGATCTCGTCGGTCGCCTGCTTGAGGGCCTCGGTCGCCTGGCCTGTCGGCACCTTGGCCCGCGCGAGGGCATCGGACACCTGGGACCTGATGCTCGTCATGGAGATCGTGGTGGTGTCGGGGTCGTTGCGCTGCTCGTCCAGCCAGGCGCGTTTCTCGCGGTAGAGGGCTTGAACCTGCCCCTTGGCCGTTTCCAGCGCGGTCCCGGCGTCGTCCAGCTTGCCGGCGCAGCTGGTCAGGGCGTTGCTCAGTGCCGTACCGGACGTGGGGTACTGGGCCATGTAGGTGGCGAAGTCTTCGGCGGCGCGGCCGTTCCACGCGTTGTTCACCGTGTTGACCGCGCGTCTGATGGCACCGGTCTCCGTGGTGATGTCGGTGGCCAGCGCCCGCCAGCGCTTCGAGATCTTCGAGATCTCGGCCTGGTCGCCGCTCAGGTCGTCGATGACGCGCTGGATCGGGCTGAGGTATCGGTCCCAGATATCACTCACGCCCGCTCCGTCCGGGGAACGACGGGGAGGTCGGCCTTGCGGACGTTGGCGACGACCTGATGGAGGGCCGCCTCGACCTTGGTCAGGTTCTGATCGGCGTGGCGTGTCTCGGCGTCGATCTTCGCCTCGAGGGCGTTGACGGCCTTGACGAGCTTGTCGGAGAAGCCCTCGAGATCACCGAAACAGGTGGTGCCGACGCTCGCGGGAGTCTCGTCGGCCATGCCCTTGAACTGGTTCGCGACTAACTTGGCCTTGGTCGCGCACTCTTCGAGCGCGTCAAAGTAGATCTCGAACCCTGCCACGCGAGTCACGCCTCTCGTGTCACACCAACATCATTTCGCCCCGACAATCTAACACTCTTGGTCATTTATCGGCTGGGTTCGCCCGACCGTCCCGTCCGGCAGGACGCCCCCCGCTGGGAGCGCCGGCCGGCCGGTGGCTGCGCCCGCTGAGCGCCCGCACGGTGCGGCCGGCGTCGAGCAGGAGCGGCGTGACGAGACGTCCGAGTGTGCCCGTGCCACCGGCGAGTGGTCAGGCCACGGCGTACATGCGGATGGCGACGACACCGGTCTCCGCCTCGCGGGCGAGACCGACGAAGACGGTTTCGGCGAGCCACCGATGCGCGGGCCGGAAGGCAGGCGAGGTGCGGTAGTACACGCCGGCCTTGGACACCTGGAGGTCGCCGTCGTACTGGTCGGGGCTCGGCCCGCCTTCGTGGTAGTACCCCCGGTTGACGACGTCGATGACCGCGCCGTCCTCCGTTTGGAGGAGGTAGCGGGCGTCGAGTTCGCAGACCCGGCCGCGCGTGTTCGACCAGTCGCCGCCGCCGGGCAGGACGACCCCGCGCAGCCACGGGCCGTCGACCGTGCCGCCGATGATGGGGGTGAACTCGGTTTTCTCGCCGTCTCCGTGTCCGACGTGCAGGGTGGGGGAGAGGTGCGCGCGGATCTCGAAGGCGAAGGTCAGGGCGGGGGCGTCGGACATGGTGATCTCCTTGTGAAGGTGCGGAATCCTTGGGGCGGCTCAGTTGCCGCGTGCCTGCCGGAGCTGTTCGGGCTGCCACCTGCCGATGCGCAGGCACGAGGACGGGGAGCCGCCCACGGCGATCGCTCTGGTGGCCGGCTCGCCGGGCGGGCTCGTCCATGGATCGGCTCCGGCGGGGGCTTCGGTGACGAAGTCCAGGAAGTCACTGCTCATGATGTCGAGCCGCGAGGCGATGTGGGGCGCGCAGCCGGTAGGCGACGCTCTGCAGGTCTACGACGGCTCCCGCCCCGGACAGGGGCGCGTCGAGCCGCAGCTGGCCCTTGGCGATGAGGAACGCGCTGCCGTCGGGCGCCAGGTCGAGCAGCCGGGCGTGGACGTTCGCTCCGGCGGGGGCCGACAGGCGCAGCAGCAGGGTCACGGCGCCGACCAGGTCGGTGTCCTCGGGGGTGGCGGGCCCGGTGAAGCGGAGCACGTCCTCGCGCCGCCCGATGGAGCGCAGGTCCGAGCGGTCGACGGCCCGCATGGCCTACGAGGGCCTCACCACGCACGCCGCCATCGCCGCCGGCCGGGCCGCGACCCGGGCCGCGTCACCCCGGGCTACGAGGCCGACTTCACGATCTTCGGCGAGAATCCGCTGAGGCTCACCCCCGAACGGCAGGCCGCGAATCCCGTGATCGCCACGGTCGTCGACGGCCGCGTGCAGCACACCATCTCGACGAAAGCACTATGAAGGAAGAGATGAACACCGAAAGGCTCCACATCGCCGTGAGCGCCACCGCGCCCTTCGAGCGCGGCAAGGAACGCGGCGAGCAGCTTCGCAACACCCTCCCCGGCGGGCTCGAGCTCTACTCCGAGCTCTTCCGCCTGGCCGGTCTGACCGAGGATCGCGTTCGCGAAGACGCGCTCCGCACGGCGGACGTGATCGGCGCGTTCCGCCCGCGCGTGCGGGAGGAGCTGGACGGCGTCGCCGCGGGCGCCGGGCTCGACCTGTGGCAGGTGTCGGCGCTCAACGCGCGCACCGAGATCCTCGCGCAGAGCGGCGCGGGCCGTCCAGGCGAGTGCTCGACCATTGTCCGGCGCCTCGAGCCCGGCGCGAGCGGGCCGCGCACGTTCGGCGCGCAGACCTGGGACTGGCACGTGGAGCTCGCGCCGTACTGGCACACGCACGAGGTACGCGGCGGCCGGTACGACCTGGTCGGGATCACGGAGCACGGCATCCTCGGCAAGGTCGGCGTCAACAGTGCCGGGCTCGCGCTGCACTTCAACATCCTCGGGCATCGCGAGGACGGCGTCGGCGGCGTTCCCGTGCATCTCCTCGCCGCGACCGTGCTCGAGGAGGCCGGATCGGTCGCGGAGGCGCTCGACCTCGTGCGGTCGGCGCCGATCAGCGCGTCGAGCTCGTTCACCCTCTTCGACCGGGAGTCGGCCGTCACCACCGACGTCACCCCTGTCGGGGTGTTCGTCGTCGAGCCGGTCGACGGGACCGTCATCCGCACCAACCACTTCCTCTCCCCGGTGCCCCGCGCGGGCGAGAAGAAGGAGCTCTACCAGCCGGATTCGGGGGAGCGTTACGACCTGGTGGCCTCCCGCTTCGCGCGCCGTCCGGCACCGCGAAGCGCGTCCGGTCTGCTCGGCTTCCTCTACTCCGACCCGGGGGAGCCCGGGCTGTGCTGCGTGCCGGACATGACACTGCCGCTCGGTCAGCGCTGGGCGACCCTCTCCACGATCATGCTCGAACCCGCCGGCCGGTCGGCGCGAATCGCCGAAGGCTCACCGCTCGACGCCCGCGACCAGCCGTGGCGGACACTCGTGGCCTGACATGAACGGCGGCCGACGTTCCGGCTCGCCTGGCACCACGCGGTCCTCGGTCTCCATGCCGTCATGCTCGCGGGCGGCCACCGGATGAATCCTCCGCCATGTGGCGGTCAGTTCGCCCGGTTCATGCGACGATCGGCGCCATGGAAGCAGCCAGGCCTGCCGGGCCCGTTCGACGCACTGCTGCTGGACCGGCTCGCCCTCCGCTTCACCAGCCCGCGCGAGCCGGTCGTCCGTTACGCGGACCTGGGGGCGCTGGCCCTGCTGGCGGAGGCGCCCCGCGACGCCGCCGACCTCCTGCACCTGCACCACAGCACCGTCGCCCGCCGGCTCGAACAGATCGGGACGAGCCTCGGCGGCTGCCTCACCGAACCGGCCGGGCTGGTGCGCGCCAGGCTCGCCCTCGCCGCGTGGCGACTGCTCACCGGCTGACGGCCGGGCGGCGGCCGCGTCACACTGTCAGGACAGTCTGCAGGTGGCCTCCGGGGTGAACCCGTTGGCCGGCTGCTCTCCCACCGCGTTGGCGTAGGCCGGGTACTTCCACCGGCACAGGAGCGTCGGGTTGAGCACCAGGTCCGACTGGAAGCACCGCATGTCCATCCAGTTTCCAGACGCCATGGTGTATCCCTGCTCCTTGCAGTACGCGTGGCCGTCGTTCCAGGAGACCGTGCCCGTGGAGGGCGCGGGAGCCGGCCGGCCGGTGGGCTCCTCGCCGGAGGGCGGCTTGGGCGTCGACTTGTACGTCGGCTTGGGCTTGGGCGTCGACCCGGCCATCGTCTTGGACACGGTGGTGGGCTTCCTGCTCGGCGCCGGATCCGGGTCGCGCGTCGAGGTCGTGGTCTTGCGGGGCGCCCTGGTCTGGGGCGCCGCGGGGCTCTGGACGGGGTTGGCCTTCTTGCCCGGCGCCGCCGTAGCGGACTGCTTGCTCTTGGTGACGCTCGGCGTCGGGGTGTTCGAGATCATGGGCGAGGACGCCGGCGCCGAGACGGACGCGGTCGGCGTCGGTCCCGCCGCCGCCTGCTGCTGGGCGGTGGCGGGCGACAGGGCGTACAAGCCGACCCCGGCGGTGGTGAGCAGCGCCGCGGCCACCGAGACCCCGGCGAGCACCCGCCGGCTGACGGGTCGCCGAGCCGGGCCGGCCTGCCAGGCGGGGGCGGGCAGCACGCGGAGCCGTTCGACCACCTGGGCGGCGGTGGGCCGGCGAGCCGGATCCTTGGACAGGCACTCCTGCAGCAGCCGCCGGAACCGCCCCTCCAGCTGACCCAGGTCGGGTTCGTTCCGCAGGACCGCGTGCAAGGTGGCGGGGATGGTGTCCCCGCCGAAGGCCCGCCGGCCGGTGGCCGCGTAGGCCATGGTCGCGGCCCAGGCGAACAGGTCGACGGCCGGCCCGATCTCGCCGCCCGCGATCTGCTCGGGCGCCATGTAGGCGGGGCTGCCGATCGGCTGGCTGGTGACGACCGACTGGCTGAGGTCGAGGGCTCTGGCGATCCCGAAGTCGATCACTACCGGGCCGTCGGGGCCGAGCAGCACGTTGCCCGGCTTGAAGTCCCTGTGCACCACCCCGGCCGCGTGGATCGCCGCCAGCGCCGTCGCGGTGTTGACGGCCAGCCGCTGCAACGCCGCCGCCCCGCGCGGCCCGCCGTCCCTGACCGATTCCTGCAGGGAGGGCCCGTCCACGAACTCACTGACGATGTACGGCCTGGCGCCGGCGAAGCCGGAGTCGAGCATCTGCGCCGTGCAGAACGGCGCGACCCGCTTGGCCGTCCCGACCTCGCGCAGGAAGCGGACGCGCGCCTCGTTGTCGGCGATCAGGTGCGGATGCAGCAGCTTGACCGCCACGAGCACGCCGTTGGGGCCGCGGCCCGCGTACACAGCGCCCTGCCCACCCGTCCCGAGCCGGCCCTCAAGACGGTACGGCCCGGCCGTACTGGGGTCGTCATGGAGCAGAGCCATCAACTCGGGCACAAAGCCTCCAGTCAGTCAAGTCGGCCAAGATCGTACCAAGACCCTTGGCCGCTCACGGCCCATCACGACATTCGGTCCTGGCCGAGATCACCCCTGCTGGTCAGGGCTGTTGGCCTTGGCGGATGTCCACGAGGTGCGGTTACCTGCAGGGACTTAGGTACATGCATGTACGTATGTTAGATTCCGTCTTAGGTGCCGCCACGATGGCGCTCGCTCGAGAAGGAGGCAGGGAAATGAAGGCCAACCCAGGAACCGGCTCGGTGAAGAACGAGTCCGTGCTGCCCGTCTTCCAGCAGCACGACGTTCCCGAGGCGATCCGCGGGCTCAGCGCGATCGCCGACTCCGACTACGTCGACGTCTTCACGCTCGTGACGAGTGATGCCTCGGCCAGGACGCCGGAGCAGTGGGCCCGCGCGGCGTTCGAAGACGCCGCGGCCCTCCAGGGGCAGTTCGTCTGGCGGGTACTGCTCGGCCTGCGTCTCCAGCGGCGGCCGTCACGCGTGGCGGGATGGAAGATCGCTGATCGCGGTGGTGACTGGATCAGGCTCGAGGCCCGCTCCTGGATGCTCACCGGCCATCTCGTCATCCTCGTCGAAGACGAACAGGTGTCGCTGGCCACGGCCGTGCGCTACGACCGGCCGACGGCGGCACGCGTCTGGACACCGCTGTCCGCCATTCACCGGCGGTTGGCGCCGAGCCTGCTGCGCGACGCGTACAAGGCGGTTCGGCAGGCCGGGCCGCGCTGATCGTCCCGAGCGGCAGCGCTCGGCGCTCCGTGGTGAGCCCCCGGCTGACCGTCCGCCGGCCGCCGGGCGGCCTGGCGCAGCCGGTGCCGGCGACCGTCACCTGGTGGTCGTGGTCAGGCCGAGCGCCGGCCGTACGTCGATGACCCGCATGCCTGCGGCAAGCGCGGCGGCGGCCCCCTCATCGGTGTCCTCGTAGGCCACGCAGCCGACGGGGTCGACCTCCAGCCGCTCGGCGGCGAGCAGGTAGACGTCAGGAGAGGGCTTGCCGTACCGCACGTCGTCGCGGGTGACGACCGCGTCGAACAGCGGGCGCAGACCGGTGGCCCGCAGACTCTCCTCCACCCCCCGCCGCGAGCCGCCCGACGCCACCGCCAGCGGCACCCGCCCGTGGTGTGCCCTGGCGACGGCCACCACGGGCGCGTGCGGCTCCACGGTTCCGACCAGCCGGCTGTAGGCGTCGAGCGCGGCGGCGCGCACGGCGGCGCGGTCGAACCTCCGCCCTGTCTCCGCCGTCAGCTCGGCCATCAGGGCGTCGGCGGGCAGGCCGGTGCGGGCGCGGTACCACCCGGGGTCGAGTTCGACGTCCCACTCCGCCAGTGCGGTACGCCAGGCGCTCTCGTTGGCAGCGGTCGTGTCGATGAGGGTGCCGTCGCAGTCGAAGATCAGCGCAGCGTACGGCGGGGCGGGATGGAGCGGTGAGTCGAGCATGGGCGTCTTCCGGCAACGGGGGACACAAGGGCCCGCCCCAGCTTACGGCCGAGGATTCCCGTCCATGTCGCCGTGTATCGGGCAAGATCACCCTATGCGCTTGACTCGCGACCCCCGCACCCTGCTTTTCACCGGGGCCATCGGACTTGCCTCGCTCCTGACGCTCCTCGAGGCGAGCACTCCCGGCCTCACCTACTGGGCAGTGGCACTGGCGCTGTACTGGCTGGTGCTCGCCATCATCTGGTTCACACGGTTGTTCGCCCCAGGCGCCGGCAAGCGGGCGTGGGAGCCCTGGATGTTCGTCCCAGCCGTGCTGGTGCTGGGCACCGTGCCGCCGCGATCGCGACGGCACGACAGGCGCGGCTGCCTGTCAGGACCCAACTCGTGCGCATCTGGCGAATCGCAAGCGTGGCGTTTGCCGGGATCTGTCGTTTTAACGACATGGCAGACAAACGGCAGGTCTGAGTGCTGGCGGGCAGGGGCCGCCGGCACCCACTCTCGTGATCACTAGTTGTTGAGCCGAGAGGTTTGCCCCCATGCACTGGTCCGCACATGTGGCGGCGGTAGGAGTGTCCGCCGCCGCCCTGCTGAGCCCCCCGTTGCCCGCGGCCGCGCCGTCCGCCGCTTCCGGTGTCCACCGCGTCACCTTGATCACCGGTGACGTGGTGACCGTCAGGGAGGTGGAGCGGGGCAGGCGCGCGGTAGAGGTGAAGCCGGGGCCCGGCCGCGACCGGATGGGCTTCCACACCACCGAGGAGGATGGCGAGCTGCGGGTCCTGCCGGCCGACATGGTGCCCTACCTGGCGGCCAAGCGGCTGGATCCGAGCCTGTTCTCCGTCACCGACCTGATCGAGCAGGGCTACGACGACGCGACGACGGACCGGCTGCCGCTGCTGTTCGTCTACGACGCCACGGCCACCGGGACCGCGGCCGCGCTGGAGCTGGAGAGCGTCAACGGGCGGGCCGTCTCGGCGGACAAGAAGACGATAGGCCGGCTGTGGAAGTCTCTGGACGAGGAGCGGGCGAGCCTGGCCCAGGGTGTGGCGAAGATCTGGCTCGACGCCAAGGTCAAGGTCTCGCTCGATCACAGCGTGCCGCAGGTGGGCGCGCCTGAGGCGTGGCAGGCCGGGTTCGACGGCAAGGGCGTCAAGGTCGCCGTCCTCGACACAGGAGTGGACGCGGCCCACCGGGATCTCGTGGGCCGGGTGAAGCAGACCAAGGTGTTCACCGGCGACGAGAGCGTGAACGACGCCCACGGGCACGGCACCCACGTGGCAGCCACCATCGCGGGCGGAGCAGGAAAGAAGGGCGTCGCCCCGGGCGCGGAGCTGATCATCGGCAAGGTGCTCGGCGACGACGGGTCCGGCACCCTGTCCGGCGTCATCGAGGGCATGGAATGGGCCGCCGCCGAGGGCGCATCGGTGATCAACATGAGCCTCGGCGGTGACGTCACCGATGGCACCGACCCGCTCAGTGTCGCCGTCGACAATCTCACCGAGCGGACCGGCGCGCTCTTCGTGGTCGCGGCGGGCAACGACGGCGCGGCCTACTCCGTGGGCAGCCCGGGAGCGGCCACGTCCGCGCTGACCGTCGGCGCCGTGGACGGCAAGGACGCCATCGCGGACTTCTCCAGCAGGGGTCCGCGCCTGGACGACGCGCCCAAGCCGGACCTCACGGCGCCGGGTGTGGGCATCGTCGCGGCCAGGGCGACGGGCACCGGCATGGGGCAGCCCGTCGACGAGCACTACACGGCCGCGTCGGGCACCTCCATGGCCACTCCGCACGTGGCGGGGGCCGCCGCGATCCTCAAGCAGCGCCATCCGGAGTGGACGGCGGGGCAGATCAAGGACGCCCTGGTGGGCTCGGCCAGGACGGTGGCCGGCCAGCAGGTCGACGACGCGGGCGCGGGCCGGCTCGACGTGGCGCGCGCCCTGCGCCAGGGCGTGACCGCCACGGGCGTGGTCAACCTCGGCAGTCACCAGAAGGGTGAGGGGACGGGCACGGCCGAGGGCGTGATCACCTACACCAACGGCACGGCCGCGCCGGTCACGCTGGAGCTCTCCAGCACTCTTGAAGGCGCCGCGCTCAGCGCGCGGAACGTCACGGTCGCGGCCGGTGGCACCGCCGAGGTCCAGGTCCGCGTGGACTTGGCCAAGCTGTCCTTCGGCAGGTACGGCGGGCAGGTCATCGCCACCGCGGGAACGGAGAGCGTGCACACCACGCTGGCACTGACCTGGAAGGGGCCCCAGCACACCGTCCGTTTCACCGCCGTGGACGCGGCGGGCAGGCCCACCAGCACCGACACCCTGTCGATGTACGGCGCGTCGCAGCAGGACGACGTCTTCACCTGGGTGCCCGAGCAGGGACTGACCGTGGAGGTCTCCGAGGGCACGTACATGACGCAGGCGATCAACCTGGCGAGTGGCTGGGGCCGCATGCACCCGCGCGACGGGCTCGTCGTCATTCCGGAGCTCAAGGTCGACCGCGACCTGGAGGTGGTCCTCGACTACCGCAAGACCAGCCCCGTCACCGTCAAGGTGAGCGAGCCGGTGGAGCAGGTGGGCATCTTCACCTACTTCACCCACCGCGCCTTCGGCTCGCGCAAGATCTCCCAGGGCGTCATGAACTTCGACGTCGTCGAGGGGCTCAACGTCTCCCCGACGCGGCCGGTCAGCGAGGGCACGTTCGAGTTCGCCTCCCGCTGGCAGCTGGTCGCTCCGAAGATCACCGCGCGAGTGGCGGGTTCCCCGTACCCGATGGGCTTCCTGGGCGGCTCGCCCGGCGTGGAAGGCCGACACCTCTGGCGGCTCACGGAGGGGGCGGGCAACGCTCGCGGCAAGGTCGCCGTCATGAGCGACCCGTCCGTGCAGTGGGAAGACGCCGCCGAGGCGGCGGTGAAGGCGGGCGCGGTCGCCGCGATCATCGTGATGACTCCCGACGACGCGCTCGGGCGTGGCTGGAACCCGGTCAACGTGTCGCTGCCCATCCCGGTCCTGCTGATCGCCAACGATCACGGGCAGCGGCTGCTCGAACGGGTGAGGAAGGGGCACGCCCTGCTGGACATCAGCGGGACGATGGCGTCGCCGTACCTTTATGACGTCATGCAGGTCTCCGGCGGGCACGTGCCGGACACGATCCTGCACGAGGTGAGCAACCGCAACACCGCGCGGGTGGATACGAAATATCAGGACACGGGCGGGTTCGCATGGGCCAAGGAGCAGCGGTTCGGCTGGCGGCCCTGGCAGGCCTACTCCCTGGGCAACCAGATGGAGACGCAGCGGATCGTGAAGACGCCGTCGCGGCGGGCCGAGTACGTCAGCGCGGACGGCTCCTTCTGGCAGCACATCGTCAACCACCAGTTCACCTGGGATGACATGAACCGGTTGCAGGACGGGCTGACCGAGCCGCCCCGCACCTACCAGCCCGGTCAGCGGGTCAGCGAGAGCTGGCACGCGCCCGTCGTACGGCCGGCCATCCCCGACTGGCTGGCACCCTCCATCCGCACGGGTGACACCCTGGAGATCCGCGTCCCCGAGTTCGTCGACGCCTCCGGCCACGTCTCTCGCGCGGGGGTCGACAACGACAGCGCCTCGGCCAGGTTCCTGAGGGACGGCACGCTCGTGGAGGAACGCGACGCCGCGTGGGGCGCCTTCCCCGCCGTGCCGGAGGAGGCCGAGTACCGGCTCGAGCTGTCCACCACGCGCACCTCCGAGGAGTGGACGACGGCGATCGCGACCGAGACGGCCTGGACGTTCAGGTCGAAGCAGGGCCAGCAGGTGCTGCCGCTGCTGCAGATCGACTACGACGTGCGGCCCGGCCTGCTCGGCTTCGCCGTACGGCACCAGAAGGGCGTGAGCGGGCTGACCGCCAAGGACCTGCGGCTGGAGCTGTCCTACGACGACGGCGCGACCTGGCGCAGGCAGCCGGTTCTCTCGCTCGGCGACGGTCGCTACAGCGCGGTCGCCCTGCGTCCGCATCCGTCGCTGCGCGTCACCGCCACCGATTCCGGCGGCAACCAGGTCAGGCAGACGGTGATCAGGGCGTACTGACCGTCACAGCCAGTTCTCGCGGGCGGCGTGCCAGGCCAGCTGCATTCTGGTCTGGGCGCCGGCCTGCTCCATCAGGTGGGTGATCCGGCGCTGGACGGTCCGCTGCGACACCTTCAGCTGCGTGGCGATCGACTTGTCAGGCACGCCCGCCACCAGCAGCGACAGCAGGTAGAGGTGGTCGGAGTCGAGCGGGCTGCCCGGCGTCGTGAGACTGATGGGGGTGGCCCGCTCCCAGAGGCTCTCGAACAGTGCCTTGAGCGCGTCGAGCAGGCTGCTCGGCCTGATCAGCGCCGCGGTGAGCTGGGTCAGCCCGCCGGTGTGCTGGATCAGCGGGAGCACGCCCAGCTCGCCGTCCGCGATGATCATCCGTACCGGCAGGGTGGGCAGGGCACGCGCCTGCTCACCCAGCTCGATCCCGTCGGCGAGGTTGACCAGCATGCCCGGCTCCTCCAGCAGGGCGCGCTCGTACAGGACGCGGTAGCCCACCCCGCGTCGCAGCGCGGCCAGCTCCTCGGTGTTCTCCTGCGAGGTCATCGCCACGTGCCCGGCCCGGCAGAGGCTGACGACCTCATGGCGGGCGTTGTCCTGCAGCAGGCGCAACTGCTCGCGCAGCGCCGTCCTGCTGGTGATCACCTCGATCAGCCGGGCGGCCTCGCGGCGCCGCGAATGGGCAAGATACTCCGCTGTGAGCTGCTCCACGGCCTGCCTGGCCCGGTCCACCTCCTCCTGCCGCCGGTGCAGCCGGGCCGCGAGCGCCACGTCGGGCGCGACGGCGGCGAACCTGTCGGGCTCTCCTGGTACGGCTCGTGCCAGACCCTTGGCGAGCAGGGAGCCGAGCGCCCGCCGTGCCGCCTCGCTGTCGACGCCGAGCTCTTCTGCCAGCTCGGCGGGCTCGACCCCGGCGGTTCTGACCAGGAGCCGGTAGGCGGCCTCCTCCTCGGCGCTCAGCCCTGCGGCGCTCAGCACGTCATTCGGGAGATCCGGTCGAGGATCTCCGAGTCGAGTCGCCCGTGGTTCTCGCCGCCCTGGCCGGACGGCACGCAGTCGCCGACCGGCACCCTGGCCTCGTGCTCCAACTGCTCGGCCACGCCCGGCCGCCGAGGTCCGGCCAGGCTCCGCTCCTCGAATCGCCGGGAGTCGCTGTCGGGCGGCATCGGGACGGGCAGGTCCGGGCGGTCCATGTCGGCGACCCAGTCGGGAACCACGTCCGGGCCTACATCAGCCCACGTCACACCGTCACGTGGTGCTGTGAGGTCATTTACCCGGAATGCGTAATTCACCTGGCCATTGTAGGGAGGCCGTCGCCGGTCCAGAGGGCGGCGATGGCGCTACCGCACTGCACTTCGGTGGACACCTGGCGCTGAAGGCCGGTGCCGTCGCCGTGTCGTTGTCGGCCAGCGCGCCAGGCCGAGCGAGTCCTACGAGAACGTCACGCATGTACATGAGGGCGGCGCGGTCGTCGATGTGGCGCACGGATGCCGGTGCCGGATCTGAGCTGTGTCGGACGCTGGCAGCGATCTTGTCGGCGGCTTCGGTGACGAGAGTCCGGGCGGCCAGGGCGCCGAAGTCGTTGGCCGCCTCAAGATATCCGAGCATGCGGGCCGCCTCGGCGATCCGGTCGATCGCGGCCATCATGTTGATGAATTCGATGCAGATGACGCTGGCGGCGATCACGTTGTCGGTCTCGATCAGATCGTCGATGTGCGACCGGAGGAGTTGGAAGGCTCGCAGCCGGTCGCCTCGCCGGAACGCGGACCGGGCTTCGGTGGTCTTGTTGGCCGACAGTGCGCCCGCGGGGACGTCGACGCGGGCCGCCTCGTCGAAATACCGATCGGCCTCGTCGTGCCGGCCCTGGAACGAGGCGGAGTAGCCGAGGGTCTGCAGCGCCCAGTGCAGGAGGGTCGGCGGGCCGTGGAGCCGATACCGATCCGCCAGGGCCGAGACCGACGTATCGACCTGCTCGAAACGCCCGATGCCCAGCAACGTCCCCGCCGACGTCATGTCGAGGAACGCCGCCAGATACTGCTCATCCTGGCGGCGTAGATCGGCCATGGCCTCCGGCAGGTACCGCCGCAGGGCCTCGCCGTCGCCGGCTGCATACGCGTGCGCATAGCGGCTCAGCGGCCGGCCCGGTTCGCCGCACCGGTCCGCCACGTCACGGTAGCCCGCGGGGTTGGCGTTCTGGGTGTAGCGCTCGGCGACCCAGACGAGCCAGAAGGCCCGCAGGTCCTGATCCGCCGCCGACGTCGAGGCCAGGATGTGCTCGGCCCAGCCGCCGATTTCCTGCCGCCCCCGCAGGGGGAGTTCCGTGACGACCGGCCGGACCAGCGCGTCGGCCAGCCGCGGGTCTCCGGCCGCACACGCCCACGTGACGGCCGCACGCAGATTCGCCCAGAGGTCACCGAGGCGAGCGACGCCCTCGATCTCGGCCGGACCCGTGAGCAGGCGGTGGATGTGGGTGACTTCGCGCAGACACCAACGCGCGTGGCGTCCGGCGGCCAGGTCGGTGTGCCCATGCTCACGCAGGTGTTCGGCGGCGAACTGGCGCATGGTCTCCAGCAGCCGGAAACGCCGGCCCGACGGGCCGAAGGCGACGGTGACCATCGACCGCTCGACCAGGTCGCCCAGAAGGTCGTCGACGTCCTGCTCGTCGGCGACGGCCTCCGCCGCGCTGAGGTCGAACGGTGCGGTGAAGACGGACAGGCGTTGGAACAGTGTCTGCTCGGCGGGCGTGAGCAGGTCGTAGGACCATTGGATGGCGGCCCGCAGCGTGCGGTGCCGTGCGGCGCCGGTCCGGCGGCCACCGGTCACCCGGAGACGATCGTCGAGCCGGGCGACGAGGTCGACCGGCCGGTGGCTGATCGTCCGAGCGGCGGCCAACTCGATGGCCAGCGGTATGCCATCGAGCCGCCGGCAGATCTCCTCGACGTGGCGATGATGCGCACGCGCATCGTAGGTCCGGTCGGCGGCGAGCGCGCGGGCATGGAACAGCTCGGCGCCGGCGGCCGGATCCAGTGGTTCCACGACCAGCACCTGTTCGCCTGCGACGGCGAGACGTTCCCGTGCGGTGGCCAGCACGCGCACCTGCGGGCAGCCCGCCACGATGGCCTGTACGAGCTCGGCCGCGCCGTCAAGGACGTGTTCGCAGTTGTCGATGATCAACAATGCCCGGCGTGACCGCAGGACCGCGACGATCGATTGGGTCAGCGTGTGTCCCGGACGCTGCGCGACTCCCAGCACGTCGGCAACCGCGCGGGGCACGTCGGCCGGCGATGTGATCTCCGCCAGCTCGATCAGCCACCCGTCCCACCCGTGACCGGCTGCCGCCGTGCGGGCCGCCGCCAGCGCGAGCCGGGACTTGCCGATCCCTCCCGGTCCCACCAAGGTCACGACCGGGGACCGCACGAGCGCGTCGGCGGCGGCCCGCAGGTCCCCGTCGCGGCCGATGAGGCGGCCGACGCGAAGGGGAAGGTAACCCCGCCGGATCCCGGTCAGCCGTATCGGTGCGTACTCGCCCTCGCCGATCTGGACGATGCGCTGGTCGCCCGGAACGCCGTCCAGGCGGAAGCATCCGAGATCGTGCAGGTCGCTTCGTTCCAGCAGGCCGGCCGTCGCCCCGGACGCCAGGGTCTGTCCACCATGGCCGGCGGCAGCGATCCGCGCGGCCAGATCCACCGTGGCGCCGACGTACCCCGTGGCCGCTTCCTCGAGCTCCGCGGACTCGCCGGTGTGCAGGCCGATCCGCACGCCTGGCTCGGCGCCGTCCGGCCGGCGCTCGCCGGCAGCCGCCCGCTGCAGCCGTACCGCCCACGCGGCGGCGTCATCGGCTCGGTGGAAGGCCACCGCGACGGACTCGGCGCCGGCAGCGAAGACGTAGCCACCGTGCCGGTCCGCCGCCGCCCGGACGAGATGGTCCAGGTGGGCCATCGCCGAGCCGGTCGCCGGGTGGACAATCTGCGCGACGCCGAAGGTCACCGTCCCGCTCGGACGGCGTGGCGGCGCGTGCTCCGGTACGGCACGCCCGCGCAGCCGCTCGTCGTGGCCGAGGATGCGCGACTCCAGCTCGCGCAACGTCGGCCCAGGTTCGACACCGAGCTCGGTGACGAGATGGTGCCGGGCCCGCCGGAAGGCCGCGAGGGCGTCGGCCTGGCGGCCCACCTGGTACAGAGCCGTCATCAGCAGGGCACAGAAACCTTCGCGGAGGGGATAACGCTCCGCGAGCTCCGCCAATGAACCGATGACCTCCCGCGGGTCGGACTCGACACGGCGTTCAAGGTCGGCCTCGACAGCGCTCAGCCACTGTTCGGTCAGACCGGCCACCGCCGCCGCGAGGCCGGGCGCATCCAGACCGGCCAGGGGAGTTCCGCCCCACTGCGCGAGCGCCGCAGCGAGATCACCCTCGCGCACGTGCCGCTGAAAGCGCGTCACGTCGACCGCGTCAGGCGCTACGTCGAGGCGGTACGCGGCACCGACCCGCACGATCGTCGCGGAACCAAGGCCCTTGCGCAGTCGCGCCACGTGCCACTGCAGAGTCTTGTGCGCCGTTCGCGGGGGCGCGTCACCCCAAACGAGCTCCACCAGGCGCGACACCGCCAGCGGTGTCCCGGGCGACAAAGCCAGCGCCGCGAGCACCGTCTGTGACTTCGCCGGGCCGATGTCGATCTGCCGGCCGTCTTCGGTCGCGGCGCGGACACCACCGAGCAGACCGATCCGCACCACAGGGCTGCTCCAGGACGTTGACCTACGCCGAGACTGCCACAGGCCCAAAGACCGGGCAAGCCCGCCCCCACCCGCCGCACACCGGGAACCCACCGTCCGCACACCGGTGTCAGCGACCATCGGAGCGGCGGCCACGACAGGCCAACGGCTCCACGGCTTGCCGGCGTCCCCGGACGGCGGACCGGCCCGATCGTGCCGGGAAGAAACATCGAACTGACGGAGCGAGAGAATGCACAGGCAGACAACGGCACGGGTGGCGGGTTCTCTTTTCCTCACCGCGACGGCCGCGGGAGTGCTCAGCGCGGTCCTTCTCGGGCCGCTCGATACCCTGCACTCACCCCAGTCCATTGCCGACAGGGCGCAGAGAATATCGGCGGGCGCCCTCATGGTGCTGGTCATGACCGTCGCGATCGCGATGATCCCACCGACGCTGTTCCCGGTTCTCAAGAAACACGGCGAGGCACCCGCGCTCAGCTACGTCGCCGCCAGGATCATCGAGGTCGTCCTCCTGCTTCCCGCCGCCATCGGTCCCCTCATGATGGTGGCGACAAGCACCACCCAAGCGGCGCACCTGGACACCGTCCGGACACTGACACAGACATACGACCTCTGGGGCCACCCCAGCAGCCTGGTCTTCTTCTGCCTCAGCGCCCTGCTCCTCAATTATCTGCTGTACCGGTCAAGACTCGTCCCCCGATGGATATCCGGCTGGGCGCTCGTCGCGGTGATGCCGTACCTGGCCGATGCCTTCCTCGTCATGTTCGGCCTGCTCGCCCCGTCCTCGGCGCTCCATGCCGTTCTTGTCCTCCCGCTGGCGCTGAACGAGATGGTGTTGGCGGTTTGGCTGCTGGTAAGAGGATTCAGGGCACCGCAGTCGGCGCTCACGGCTCATGTCGCGGCCAGGCGGGGTGGGATCGACCACGCATGACAGCGAATCCCTCGGCGCGCGGCCCCCTGTCGGTGGAGCGGTTCAGACCAGGAGCGGTTGCTGAGCGGGCGGGCAGGGCGGTCATCGGTCCAACCCGCCCCCGGCCTCAAGGCCGCGAAGTCGCCGAGCTGATGGAACGTCTCGTACAGCAGGTCCTAGGCCCACGAGATCGACGTCCCATGCTGGACGCTTCGCCAATGGCTGTTCCGTTGTTCCCCGAGGCCGTTGTCGCGCCTGGCGGGCGCCGCCCTGATCACGTTTTCAGGGGACTTCATCATCCTTCGCGATGATCGCGCCTAGGATGTCGCCCCATGAAGATCATGACCCTCGCAACAATTGTCGCTGCCGCTGCGGTTGTCTCCCTCACTCCCGGTGTCGCGAACGCCGAGCCTATCCCGTCCGGATGCACGAGTGGGAACGGCTACCCCTCCGCCGGAAAGTACTACTACACCTGGGCCAAGTGCACGGTCGGGGGCGGATACGTCCAGGCTGTCGCGACATGCACCAACGGACGGGTCACCACAAAGGCTCGAGGCCCCTGGGTGTATGTCGGCTCGTACTCGACGGCTCACTGCCCCGACACTCACCAGAGGGCCATCGGCCACGCCTACACAATCAAGAAGTACTGACTGACAGCACCCTGAGGGCGACCTCATGCCCGCAGGGTGGCTTTCCCACGGGGATCGCGCCGAAGTCTTGATCACCGCGGGCGCCCCATGGCCCGCCTCGTCATTGGGGCCAGTTCGCGATGATTTCGGGCGTGATGGCGTCGACGTGGCAGTTGAAGGTCTTGCGCAAACCGAGGTCGTAGAGGCAGACCTTGACGTCCACCCGGTTGATCTCTCCGTCCGAGGTGAGCCGGAAGGAACTCCTGGCCGAGCAGGTCGAGCGGGGCCGGCTCCATCCGGTGCCACCGCCCACGTAGTGGAAGCGGGCACGGATAGAGGCACAGTGACCGCGATGCGTGTCGCGGTCATAGAGCTTGCCGTGCACGGTGAATGTCTCGGCACTGAAGTCGCTGATCCAGACGTCGGCCTTGGCGTGGCCGGAGTGTCCCGCTGACGACGTGACGGGGCCCCAATGGATGGGGGAGGCCGTTGTCGCCTGCGCCGAGGCCGGGACGCCTACGCCGATCACGAAGGCGAGGACCCCACCGATGGCATGTGTTTTTCCCATGACCAGGACGGTAGGGGACGCGACTTGGAGAGATCTTGCATCCGGCTGGGGTCTCCCAACCGACGTCCTGGCCCCGACCACCCGTGCCTCGAAACAGGCCTCCAGCGTCCGCCTGAGGGGGCCGTCACGCCTTACCGCCGACTGGCGACCATCGCGAAGGCCGCGTCCTCCTCGGCATGCTGCTGTGCCCGCTCCAGCAGCCATTGCCGCCGCGCACCGAGCAGCAGGACCAGCTGTCCGTGTTCGGTCAAGAGCCGTGGGCGCAGCAGGCGCCAGCCCGATCGAGTCCGGCTTGGTCTTGCCGACCTCGGCTGAGCTGATGGAGCAGGAGCGCCCCGAAGTCGGGATCGTATCGGGCTGATCACCGCCCCAGAGACCAAACTCCACCGCCTGACCACGCTCCTGACGAGAACCTGACAAGTCGTGATCTCGTCAGTGCTTGACGGTTCGCGACATGTGGATTCTCTGAGATCTTTGCCGCGATCACCCGACTCCCCCCTCAGGAGGCCCCCCATGTCACTGCGGACGCGCCTTGGCGTGTCGGCGCTGGCCATGGCCGCGCTCATCCCGATGGCCGGACCCGCCGCCGCGGCCCCGGCCTCCCCCGCCGCCGCCGTACCCGGGCTCCAGGGCCACGACGCGAGCACCGCCAGCGTCACCCTGATCACCGGCGACCGTGCCGAGCTCACCACCGGAGCCGACGGCAAGACCGCCGTGCACCTGTACACCGACGAGCCCTACGCCACCCGCCAGGACGGCGACGACCTCTACGTGGTGCCGCGCAGCGCCGCCCGGCTGATCGCCGCCGGACGGCTCGACGAGCGCCTGTTCAACATCAGCGGCCTGGTCCGGCAGGGCTACGACGACGCCCGTACGACCAAGGTGCCGCTCATCATCCAGGGCGCCGCCGCACTGCACCGCTCGGCCGTGGCGACCCCCCTCGGTTCGGGGGCGGCAGCCGTACAGGTCGAAAAGAAGGAGACAGGGGCGTTCTTCGCCGCCCTGACCGCCGCCCGCTCGCAGTACAAGATCTGGCTCGACGGCAAGGTCGCCGGCTTCGACTTAGACCCGGGCACCGGCGTCGGTCAGACCGGGGCCGAGCAGGCGTGGGCCGCCGGCTTCGACGGCAACGGGACGACTGTCGCCGTGCTCGACTCCGGCCACGACCCCGAGCACCCCGACCTGCGCGGGCGGCTGGCCGGGGAGCAGGACTTCACCGGCCTCGGCAGCGCCGCCGACGAGAACGGCCACGGCACCCACGTCGCCTCCACCATCCTGGGCACCGGCGCCGCCGACGCCACGCGCAAGGGCATGGCTCCCGGCGCGAAGCTGCTGGCCGGGCGCGTGCTCAACAGTGGCGGCTACGGCCAGGAGTCGTGGATCATCGCGGGCATGGAGTGGGCGGTCGCCCAGGGCGCCGACGTCGTCAACATGAGCCTGGGCAGCAGCGAGATCACTGACTGCACCGACCCGCTGGGCGCCACCGCGCAGCGGCTGTCCCGGCAGACCAAGACGCTCTTCGTCGTCGCCGCCGGCAACCAGGGACTGCGCCGGACGGTCTCCTCGCCCGGCTGCGCCGAGGGGGTGCTGACCGTGGGCGCCCTGGACGCCGAGGGCAAGACCGCCGCCTTCTCCAGCCGCGGCCCGGCCTCCGACGCCGCGCACCTGATCAAGCCCGAGATCGCCGCACCCGGCGTGGAGATCGTGGGCGCCGCGCTCGGCAGCGTGGCCGGCCTGCACTACACCCGGATGTCCGGCACGTCGATGGCCGCCCCGCACGTCGCCGGAGCCGCCGCGCTGCTGCGCCAGGCACACCCCGACTGGAGCGCCCAGCAGCTCAAGGCCGCCTTGATCTCCGGCGTCAAGTCGCGTGCCAAGGACGGCGTCTACGCCCAGGGCGCGGGTGAGCTGTCGGTGCCCGGCGCGCTGGCCGCGACCGTCCAGGGCCCCGGCACGGTCAGCCTGGGCGCGCTGGCCTGGCCGCACCCCCGGGGCCAGCGGGCGTCCAAGGAGATCGTCTACACCAATCTCGGCGACCGCCCGGTCCGCCTCCAGCTCCGCATCGACGACGTCGCGGGCAAGGGCGGCCACCGCGTGCCGTCCCGCGCCTTCAAGCTCGGCGCCCACCAGGTCGTCGTGCCCGCGCACGGCACCGCGAGCGTCGAGGTGACCGGCGACGCCGGGGTCCCCGTCCAGGACAAGGCGTACGGGGAGATCGGCGCGCGCGTGCTGGCCACCGGCCGCGGCGTCTCCGTCACCACCGCGGTCGGCTTCTGGGCCGAGCCCGAGCAGGTCACCCTGACCGTCAAGGCCACCGGCCGGGACGGCGGCGCCCCCGAGGCCCCGAGCTACCTCGACGTCATCGCGCTCGACGAGGTCGCCGCCGTCCGTTCCTACCTCGACGGCACCGGCGAGCAGAGCTACACCCTGCCGGTCGGCCGCTACGCGCTCAGCGCCTTCGTCTACGGCGGCGACACGCTGAGCTACCTGGGCGACCCTGAACTGGAGCTGTCGAAGGACACGACCGTCGTCTTCGACGCGCGCACCGCCCAGCGCATCACCGCGGCCACCGACCGGCCCAGTACCGTGGTGGCCGGAACCCTGCAGTACGGCCGCTGGTGGGACCGCTACCAGATCGGCGGCGGCGCGGTCGCCGGCCAGGCCGAGTACTACGCCGCGCCCACCAGCAGGGCCCGCACCGGCGGCTTCGAGCTGGTCGAGCACCTGCGCGCCACCTTCGACGGCGGCGTCTACAACCTCGCCTTCACCGAGGAGGGTGGGGTCGGCCGCTCGCAGGCCCGCGTCGTGCGCGACCGCGACCTCGCCGCGGTCAAGGAGACCTGGTACGGCAGGGCGGCCGACGAGCCCGGCGGCGATCTCCTGCACCTGTACCGCCCCTGGTCGGACGCCGCCTTCGGCACCTACGACGTGGACGCGAAGGTGCCCGGCGAGCGTCTGTCGCTCTACTCTCCCGGTCAGACCTTCCGCCAGATCACCTACCGCGGAGCCCACGTGTTGTTCCGCGAGACCTGGTACGACCTGCCGCGCGTCTACACCCGTGGGCAGCGGCGCGAGACCACCTGGTTCCGCATGGTCTCGATGAACGGCGTCTTCCCCGCCACCGACCAGGCCGGGACACGCATCGCCGAACGCCAGGCAGGCCTGATCGGGTACGCCGCGGCCACCTGGAAGGACGCCGAGCCAGGCCACTTCGGCTCGGGCGCCTACTTCGGCGACGTGGGCAACCTCGTGCTGCTGCGCGACGGGCAGCAGGTCGGGTCCAGCGCGTGGCCCTTCGGCCAGTTCCTGGTCGAGGACGGCGCCTACGAGCTGCGCAGCACCATGATGCGCTTTCGCGCCGAGACCACCGGCGAGCAGGGCGCGCTGGTCCGCACGTGCTACCGCTTCAGCACCACCAGGCCGCCTGGCGAGGAGGTCGCGGCCCTGCCGTTCCTCACCGTCCGCTACGACGCCGAGGTCGACGCCCGCAACTCCGCCGCACCCGTCACCGGCTTCCCGGTCACGCTCGACGTGCGCGGGCAGGTGGACTACGACCCGGGCAGCATCGCCAAGGTGCGGGCCTGGACCGCCACCGACGACCAGGCGGTCTGGAAGGACGACCCGGCCGCCTGGACCGAGGTGCCGGTCGCGCTGGAGAACGGCAGGTGGGTCGCCCGGGTGGACAACTCCGCGGCGACCGGCAAGCACGTCTCCATCCGCGTCGACGCGGTGGACGCGCACGGCAACGGCCTGACGCAGGTCGTCTCGCGGCTGTACGCGGTCAGGTAGCCGATTCGTTACGGGCGCCGGGCATACTCGGCGCCCGTGACCCAGAAGGAAGTTCGCGACGACGTGGATCTCCGAGCGCTCGGCCTCGACCGGGCCGAGGAACGCGCCTACCGGGCGCTGATCGATCTGGGCGCCGCCGCGCCTGAGGTGCTCGCCGACCGGCTGAGGCTGGCCGAGGGCGAGACGCGCAGCCTGCTGCGCCGCCTGGAGGCACTCGGGCTGGCCTCGCCGTCCGGGGCCGATCTCGACCGGTACGTCGCCTCCGCTCCCGACGTGGCGCTGCGCGCGATGCTCGTGCAGCGCCACGACGAGCTCCGCCGTACCGAACTGGCGGTCTCCGAGCTGACCGAGCTCTATCGGCGCGCCGCCGGCGGGCGCACGGTCAGCGACCTGGTCGAGGTGGTCACCGGAGCCGGGGCCACCCGGCAGCGTTTCGAGCAGCTCCAGCGCGGCGCGGAGCACGAGGTGCTGGCCTTCGTCACCCAGGGCCCCGTGGTGATGTCGGCCGAGGAGAACCTCGCCGAAGACGCCGCAGTACGGCGGGGCGTGCGCTACCGCGTGATCATCGAGCGCGCCGTGCTCGACCAGCCAGGGGGCCTGCGCCGCGCCGAACTGGCCACCGCCCAGGGCGAGGAGATCGCGGTAGTGGACTCGCTGCCGATGAAGCTCGTCATCGCCGACCGGTCGGTGGCGCTGGTGCCGCTCACCTCCGCCGGGCAGGAGCCCGGCGCGGTCGTCGTGCACGCCAGCGGCCTGCTCGACGCGCTCATCAGCCTCTTCAACTGGGCGTGGGACCGGGCCGGGGCGCTCCACCTCGCGCCCGGCGAGAAGCCGGGCGGGATCGCCGCCTCCGACGCCAGGATCCTCGCCCTGCTGTTCGCCGGGCTGACCGACGAGGCCGTGGCCAAGCAGCTCGGCCTGTCCCCGCGCACCGTGCAGCGCCGCGTGCGCCACCTCATGGATCTGTCTGGCGCCGGCACCCGCCTCCAGCTCGGACGGCACGCGACCGAGCGCGGCTGGGTCTGAGATCTGGTGGTTTGTGGTCGGTGGCCGGGTCTATGGCCTGCTCCATGAGCGACGTGCTGCTCCGCGGCGGCCTCAAGACCGGTACTCGCTACAGCGAGACGACCGCCTGGGCCCACTCGCTGGCACACGCCGCTTGACGCCAATACCCCTGGGATGTCTTTCTGCACTGTTCCGGCCGCACCCGCTGATCTCCCAGAGTTCATGCGAACTGAGGGGCTTTCAGGCTGAACCCAGGGATGTTCAGGGTCTATTGGGTGGTTCTGACCCTTGGGCTCGTGGGAATTGGCGGGATGGACCAACCAAAAGGAGACCGTAAGATGCAGGCGACCCACAAGCCACGCCACCACAGCCTCGACGTGGACGGACTCGAGGTCTTCTACCGAGAGGCCGGCGCGGCGGACAAGCCCTGCGTACTGCTGCTGCACGGCTTCCCGAGCTCCTCGCACACCTTCCGGCACGTGCTCTCGCCGCTGGCCGAGGTGAGCCGGGTCATCGCCCCGGACCTGCCGGGCTTCGGGTTCTCCTCCGCGCCCCGGGTCGACGAGTACGAGTACACGTTCGCCAACCTGGCCGACACCGTCGAGGCGTTCCTGGAGCAGATCGGCGTCGACGAGTTCTTCGTCTACCTGCACGACTTCGGCGCCCCGGTCGGCTACCACCTCGCCACCCGGCGTCCCGAGCGCATCCTCGGGCTCATCGTGCAGAACGGCAACGCCCACGAGGATGGCCTGGGTAGCCAGTGGGACAGCGCACGGGCCTTCTGGGCCGATCCTTCAGAGGCCAACCGTGCCCGGCTGCCCGAGTGGCTGAACTTCGAGGGCACTCGCGAGCAGTACCTGAGCGGGCTGCCGGAGCGGGTGCGCTTCCTCCCCCCGCCCGAGACATGGCACCTGGACTGGGAGCGGATGTCGCGGCCGGGCAACATCGAAGCCCAGTTCCAGTTGTTCTGCGACTACGCCAGCCACGTCGCCCGCTTCGGCGAGCTGGCCGACTACCACCAGACCCGCCAGCCGCCGTGCCTGCTGCTCTGGGGCCGCCACGACGTGTACTTCGACCTGCCCGAGATCATGGGCTACGCGCGAGCGCTCGACCGGCTCGAGATGCATGTCTACGACGGCGGCCACCTCCTGCTCGAGACCCACGCGCCCGAGTGCGCCGCGGCAATCAGGGCCTTCATCACCGATGTCACCGCCGAGCGCGCCATGGCTGACGATGTCACCAGTCGTCGGCGCTGACGTACGGCCGCGTCCACACGGTCATGTGCAGCATTGCCTTGATTCACGCGGCGTGCATCCGCTCCGGTGTCCGCCACCACCAGCATCCGGACTGCGAACGCAAGCTAGATGCCGAGACGCCCAGGGATCGTCGGCCATGAGAGCTGCAAACCCACCTGATCTGATGGCGAAGAAGACCAAGGCCAAAGCCGCGAGCCCCCCGGGGATGACCGTTAACGCTGTGTCGCGCACCACCCGCGACGGGGGCGGCACCACGACGCTCCGGCTCAGCCTGGTCCGCGCGCCACGATGCCCCAACCCCGAGGCTGACCAGGGCCTCCACGGGATGCGATACGCGCTGGTCGCCGGCGCTCAGGTGCGGGAGGTGCTCCCATAGGCCACCGTCCGTTGAAAAGACCATGGATGGCGGCCGATCTGGCCAGGCAAGCCCTAACGGGCGCAGTAGCCCGCGGTGAGCCCGCCGAGGAGCGCGGCGGGTCACGTGCCGCCACCCGCGCCCACTACGTAGGTACCTACCTGTAGCTAATAGGTACTCATACGGGGGTTTATCCCGTCTCGCTCGTATCGCCACCGGGGCAGGCTGAGTGTCTAGACATGAGCTCAGCAGAGCCACGGTCATAAAGAGAAGGGTACGAGCCATGTGCCAGCATCAACCACAGTGTCCGTCGGCGGACGCTTCGGATCACGATTCGGCCCGGATGGTTGCCTTTCACCCGGAACAGGGGTGGGGACTGCTCTGCAACGGTGTCGTCATCTTCGATGACGCCGGTGAACTCCTGCCGGACGGCCGGAGCATCTTCACCGGACCTGTGTGCACCGGGAATGCGGCATGAAACTCATGATCCCTAATCGGCTCTTGGCCTTCGCCGACGGCCTGCTCGCTCGCGTCCGGCCGGCCGGCGGCGACCGGACGGTCTCCTGGGCGCTCTCGCCCGAGCCTTCCGCCGAGCCCAGCGCACGGCGCATCGCCCGCAACCGCCTGGTGCAATGGGGACTTCAGGACCAGGCGCCGGTCGCGGACCTGCTTGTCGGCGAGCTGGTAACCAACGCCCTGCGTCACAGCTGTGACAGGATCCAGCTCACGCTCACCGCCGAGGACGGACTGCTGCGCTGCGAGGTCGAGCACGCAGATCCCTCGCGAGCCAGGCATCGCGTGGGCCGCGAACACCTCCTGCTCGCCGACTTGGCCTGCTGCTGGGGCACCGCCCATACCTGCGAGGGGAAGGTCATCTGGTTCGAGCTTCCCGCGCCCGGACTCGTCTGAAGGAAAGTGTCACGTGCGAAGGATCCGGATCCGTAAGGGCGGGAGGCCGACCGGCCCCCACGCCCAGGACCTGCGGACGCCGTCTGGGCGGCCGCTGCCCTATTGAACGCCGATGTCAGGTGGGGGGCTCGTCGTCGGCTGTGCGCGCCTGCTCGCCGACCCAGACGGCGATCTGGGCGCGTGAGTGGTAGCCGAGCTTGCTCAAGATGTGTTCGATGTGCCCCTCGGCGGTCCGCTGAGAGATCACCAGGGAGGCGGCGATCTCCCTGTTGGTCAGGCCCTGGGCGACGAGATCGGCGATCTCCGTCTCCCGCGGGGTCAGCGGCGACGCCTTCTTCTCGGCGGGCTGCTCGTCGACGTGCTTGTCCTCACGGAGCGCGTAGGCGAGCGCTTCGTCGTAGGTGAGCCGGGCGCCCCGCTTGTACGCGGTATCGAAGGCCGAATCGCCGAGCGCCTGGCGAGTGTGTTGCATGCATTCGTCGTGATAGTGGGAAAGATGGCCAAATCCCGACAGTGGCGCTCCGATCGCCTGCCAGACCGTTTCCAGGATGCCCAGCAGCCGGGCCGCTCGCTGGTACTGCTTCTCGGTGGCGGCGATCCAGGCCAGCACCTCCAGATTGACCCCGACCCCCAGCGGGTCGTCGAGCGCGCGGTTGAAGGTCAGGCTCTTCGTCTCGAGCTCGGTCGCGCGCCCGGCGTCGCCCTGCCGCCAGACCTCCACACCGAGCGCCATCATCATGTACGCCTTGTGCCAGCCTTCCCCGTGGGCGTCGGCCAGGGCAAGGCATTCATCGCCCAGCGAGATGGCCGCCGCCGAGTCGCCGCAGAAGGAGTACGCGAGGGACAGCCGGATGAGGGCCAGAGCCGTTCCCACGGGGTCACCGGTGGCCCGGTGCCCGGCCAGCGCCTCCTGGTAGAGCGTGATGGCGGACTCGGCATCGCCCTCGCACATGGCGATCATCCCGGAGAAGAGCGCGACGTAGGCGAGGACCGGGTCCAGCTCCAGCCGTTCCCCGATGGACCGGCTCTCCTCCAGCATCGCCGTGGCGGAGGTGAGGTCAGCCTGGATGATGGCCAGCCAGCTGTTGGCCCACAGTGCCCGGGCACGTGCCTCGCTCGGTTCGGTGTCAGCGGCGAGTCCCCGGTCCAGCCAGCGGCGGCCCTCTCCCAAGTAGTAGCCGCTGATCCAGTGGTAGAGCAGGTCGGCGGCCATGTCGAGGTCGCCGGCGACCTCCGAGGGATCGTCGAAGCAGTGCTCCAGTGCGGTGTGCAGGTTGGCGTGCTCGAGCCGCAGCCTGGCGAACCACGCCATCTGCGACGGCCCGAACAGCTCTGCTCGTGCCCGCGCCGACAGCGCGCGGTAGTAGTCGCGGTGCCGCCGTCGCAGCGTGGCCGCCTCGCCCGTGGCGACGAGCTTCTCCATGCCGTACTGACGGATGATCTCCAGCAACCGGTAGCGCGCCTGTGACCCGTGCTCCTCCCGGATCAGGATGGACTTGTCCACCAGGCCGCACACCAGGTCGAGGATCTCCTCGCGGGCCATTCCGTCGCCGGAGCAGACAGCCTCGGCCGCTTCCAGATCCAGGCTGCCGGCGAACACCGACACGCGTGCCCACAGCACCTGCTCCTTCTCGGAGCAGAGGGCATAGCTCCAGTCGATCAGCGCGCGGAGCGTCTGGTGACGCGGTAGTACGGCCCGCGAGCCGGCGGTCAGCAGCCGGAACCGGTCGTCCAGGCGCTCGTGCAGCTGCTGGACGGACAGCGCGCGCAACCTGACGGCGGCGAGCTCGATCCCGAGCGGCAGGCCGTCCAGCTGCCGGCAGATCCGGACGACGACGTCCCGATTGTCCTCAGTGACGGCGAACGACGGGAGGACGGCCCTGGCCCGCTCGGTGAACAGGCAAACGGCGTCGCACTTGGCGAGCGACTCGGTGGACACCCGCGCGCCGTCGACGTCTGGCAACGGAAGCGTGGGCACAGGTAGCGTCTGCTCACCCGCGAAGCCGAGGGCCTCCCGGCTGGTGGCGAGGATGCGCAGCTCGGGGGCGGAGCGCAGCAGCACCTCGGCCAGGACGGCGCACTCGTGCACCAGATGCTCGCAGTTGTCGAGGATCATCAGTGCCTGCTTGTCCCGCAGATACTCGGTGAGCACCTCCACTGGCGAGCTGAGGCTGTGGTCACGGATCTCCAAAGCCTCGACAACTGTCTGGGCGAGCATGTCCGGATTTTCCACCGCGGCCAATTCCACGAACCACACCCCGCCGCGGAAGTCTCGCGCGACGTCGAGCGCGACCCGGAGGGCCAGCCGTGTCTTGCCGACGCCGCCGACGCCGGTCAAGGTCACCGCACGTGAGATGGGCAGGCGTCGTTTGACCTCGGCCACTTCGTGCCTGCGGCCTACGAAGCTGGTCACCTCGGCCGGCAGTCGCGCCTTCTGCTGCCGCTTGGAGGCGCTGGTCCTCAGCGCTGTCATCGATTACCTCGCCAGGCTTGGTCACCGACGGAACAACCAAGCCGCGTTGTTCAGGTTATGCGCAGATCCCCACACGTCTGCAACCTCGGGATCCTTGTGGCAATTCCTTACAAAACGGTAAAACCTGGCGGCCACGGTCCAGGCGTAATCTGGATTTCATCGGCTCGGTCCCGATGGCAAGGGTGTCACGAGGGACTGCGCGGGTGGAGCGCTCATGGGGGTGGCGTCGAGGGGTTCGGAGATCCGTGGGTTGCCGGCCGAGCTGACCAGCTTCGTGGGCCGTCGGCGTGAGATAGCCGAGGTCAAGCGGCTGTTGGCCGGCTCCAGGCTGGTGACCCTCGTCGGCGTGGGCGGTGTCGGCAAGACCCGGTTGGCCCTCCGGGTCGCGGCCGACGTGCGGCGCGCGTTCCGTGACGGCGTGTGCCTGGTCGAGCTCGCGGGGCTCGAACGCCCGAACCTGCTCGTCCAGGCGGTGGTCGAGGCCCTGGAGATCGCGGACCTGTCCACGAGGCCCCTGCTCCAGGTACTTGCCGACCACCTGCGCGACAGGCAGACGCTGGTGGTCCTGGACAACTGCGAGCACCTGCTGCATGACTGCGCCGTCGTGGCCGAGACGCTGGTGCGCTCCGCGCCCGACCTGCGGATTCTCGCGACCAGCCGGCAGGTGCTCGGCGTCGCGGGCGAGCAGACGATGGTCGTGCCGCCATTGCCGCTGCCGGACGGCGACATGTCGCGGCTGTCCAGGGAGTCGTTGGAGCAGTCCGACGCGGTGCGGTTGTTCGCCGAGCGGGCCGGGGCCGTGCTGCCCGGTTTCGCGGTCACCGACAACAACCGGGAAGCCGTGGTACGGATCTGCCGGAGCCTGGACGGCATTCCACTGGCGATCGAGCTGGCGGCCGCCAGGCTGCGAGCAATCTCCGTTGAACAGTTGCTGGCCCGGCTGGAGGATCGGTTCCGGCTGCTCACAATGGGATCAAAGGTGGTGCTGCCCCGCCAGCGGACGTTGCGGGCGTTGATCGACTGGAGCTACATCCTGTGCACCCCGCAGGAGCAGCTGCTCTGGGTGCGCCTGTCGGTGTTCTCCGACAGCCTCGACCTCGAGGGGGCCGAGCATGTGTGCTCCGGCGACGGCATCGACACCGAGGAGATCCTCGACCTGGTGATCGGCCTGGTGGACAAGTCCATCCTCGTCAGGGAGGAGCATCAGTCGAAGGTGCGATTCCGGTTGCTGGAGACCATCCGCCAGTACGGCCGAGACCGGCTGCGCGAGTCCGGCCAGGAAGAGAAGCTGCGGCGTCGGCATCGCGACTGGTATCAGGACCTGGTGCTCCGCGCGCAGCAAGATTGGTTCGGACCGGATCAGGTGACCTGGTACGCGCGCCTGCGCACCGAGCACGGCAATCTCCGAACCGCCCTCGACTACTGCGTCGTGGTGCCGGGAGAGGCCGAGTGCGGCCTGATCATCGCCTCGGCGCTCCGGTTCTACTGGATCGCGGCCGACTCCCCGCACGAGGGCAGGAGCTGGTGCAACCGCCTGCTCGCCGCCGATGGGCGGCCGACTCCCGCCCGCGCCTGGGCTCTCTGCGTCGAGGCGCGGCTCGCGGTCCTGCAGAGCGACTTCACGGCGGCCGCGACCTTGCTGGACGAGTGCAGAGAGCTGGCCCGCCGGTTCGACGACCTGGCGATCACAGGGACCGCCACGTACGTCGCCGGCTTCGCGGCCCTGCTCCAGCAGGATCTCTCCAGGGCACTGACCCTCCTCAGCAAGGCGCTGGACTACAGCCGCACGGCGGACGACCAGATCGGCGTCGTCAACTCGTTGATCTATCTCGCCACCACGCGGTCGCTTCTCGGCCAGTCCGACCAGGCCGTCGAGCAGTTCGAGGAATGCCTGGCGATCTGCGAGCCGCGCCACGAGAACTGGTTCCGGTCATACACGCTGTGGACGTACGGGATCGAGGTGTGGAAGCGAGGGGACACGCAGCGGGCGGTCGAGATGGAACGCGAGGCCGTACGGCTGAAGGAGCCCTTCGACGACCACCTGGGCATCGCCCTGTGCATCGAGGCTCTGGCGTGGATGAGCTGCGGGGAAGGCGAAGGCGAGCGCGCGGCCCTGCTCCTCGGCGCCCTGCAGGAGATCTGGCGGTCCTTCGGCGGCCCCCTGTTCGGCTACCTGGCCGAACATCATGACGCGTGCGAGCTGGCGGCCAGGAGAATGCTCGGCGCCAGGGGGTTCGAGGCCGCCTTCCGCAAGGGCATGGGTCTCACCCTGGCCGAGGCGCTGGAGTACGCGATGCGGGAGGACATGCCGGAGACCGAGCCGCAGGAGAAGCCTTCACCGCTGACCCGCAGGGAGATGGAGATCGCCCGGTTGGTCGCGCAGGGCATGAGCAACAAGGCGATCGCGGCCGCGCTGGTGATCGCGCAGCGCACCGCCGAGGGGCACGTCGAGCACATCCTCGGCAAGCTCGGGTTCAGCTCGCGCGTCCAGATCGCCGCCTGGGTCAGCCGGCAGGAGCAGCCGGGGGATGACCAGAGCACTTCCGGAGGTGCGCCGTGAGCCGGACCGAGCGCGGTCCTGTGGCCAGGACCGAGCCGCCGATGGAGGTGTCCACGTTCGTCGGGCGCCGCCGCGAGGTGTCGGAGGCCAGGCGGATGCTGTCCCGCACGCGGCTGCTGACCTTGACCGGAGTGGGGGGTGTCGGCAAGACACGGCTGGCGGTCAGGGTCGCCGAGACGCTCGGGCGCACCTACAAGGACGGCGTGGAGACGGTCGAGCTGGCCACCCTGGAAGCCGGTGACCTGCTGGCGCCGACCGTCGCCGCGGCGCTGGGCCTGCGGGACGCGGGACCCGACCCCCTGACCATGCTGGCGGACTACCTGGCGGACAAGCGGATGCTGCTCGTGCTGGACAACTGCGAGCACCTGCTCGAGGACTGCGCCCGCCTCGTGGACCAGCTGCTGCGGCGCGCGCCCAGGCTGCGGATCCTGGCGACCAGCCGGCAGACCCTGGGGGTGAGCGGAGAGCAGGTGCTGGCGGTCCCGTCACTGCCCGTCCCAGATGACGGCCACCGGCCACGCGACATCGCCCGGCACGATTCGATACGGCTGTTCGTGGACCGCGCGGCGAGCGTGTGGCCGGGCTTCTCCCTTCACGCGAAGAACGCGGCGTGTCTGGCGAGGCTGGCCCAGCGCCTGGAGGGGATCCCGCTGGCGATCGAGCTGGCCGCGGTGCGGCTGCGCACGGTGCCGTTGGAGCAGCTCACCCAGGAGGTGGAGGAGCGCTTCGACGTGCTGGCGCGCGAGAGCCCGACCGGGCTGCCCCGCCATCGGACGCTGCGCGCGACCATGGACTGGAGTTTCGATCTCTGCTCGCCGGCGGAACAGCGGCTGTGGGCCCGTCTGTCGATGTTCCCCGGCGGGGCCGACCTCGACACCGCCGAGGCGGTGTGCGCCGGTGACGGGATCGACCGCGCCGATGTCATCGACCTGCTGACCGGGCTGGTGGACAAGTCGGTCCTGGTGGGTGAGCACGGGGAGTCCGGAGTCAGGTACCGCATGCTGGAGAGCGTCCGCGCGTACGGATGCGAGCGGCTGGAGTCTTCGGAAGCGCGGGCACTGCGCGGGCGGTACATCGACCACTACCGGGATGTGGTGGAGAGACACCGGATCGACCGGATCGTTCCGGACCAGCTCGAGCGCTACCGGCTCCTGCGACGGGAGCTGCCCAACGTGCGCGCGGCGCTGGCGATGTGCCTGAGCGAGCCGAGCACCGTTGTCGAAGGGCTGGAGATCGCGACGGCGATGTGGCTCTACTGGCTCCTCGCCGGTTCCCTCACAGAGGGCCGGTACTGGCTGGAGCGCGGTCTGGACCTGGTGCCCGGCGCGGTTGGCGCCCGGGCGATGGCGCTCTGGGTGGACAGCACGCTCGCCCTCCGCCAGGGCGACCTCGCCGTGGCGATGCCGAGACTGGAGGAATGTCACACCATGGCACGGCAGGCAGGCAACGAGGGTGTCCTGCCGTTCGCCATCCGGACCTCCGGTCTCGCCGCGTTCTCCACCGGGGACGCGCCACGCGGCCTCGCGCTCCTGGAGGAGTCACTCGCCCTCCACCGCGCCACCGGAGACATCGACAGCGTCGCCTTCAACCTCTACTACGCGGCCGCCTACGGCTCGATGGAGGACCCCGCGCGAGCCGCCAGGTTCGGTGAGGAATTGCTGGCGCTGTGCGAGACTCATCACGCTTCGATGTCACGCAGCCACGCCCAGCTGTCGCTCGGCATCGCCGTGTGGAACCTGGGTGATTGCCGCCGTGCCGAGGCGCTGGTGAGCGAGGTGGCCGAGTTCGCCCAAGAGATCAACGATCGGTGGACCCTCACGCAGTGCCTGGAGGTGCTGGCGTGGACGGCCGGCGCCAGGGGGGACCACGAACGGGCCGCCCGGATGCTGGGCGCCGCTCACGCGTTGTGGCAGGCGGTGGGCACCTCGCCGGCCCGGCTGGGGTACCACGCGAGGTGGCACGAGCGCTGCGCGGAGCAGTCCCGCCAGAAGTTGGGAGAGCGGGCGTTCACGGCGGCCTTCCGTGACGGGGCGAGGCACGGCCTGGAGCCGGCGAACGGCCGCGGCAGGTAGACGACCGGGTGAAGACCCGGTGATCAGGAAACGTTGTCCCTGTCGGGCTCAAGAACTCGATTCACTTCCAGCGCAGAGCCCTTCGTCCCATGGGCGGAAAGGCTGAGGGGTACCGAGCGGCTGGTCTGGGTCGCCTGGGATCCATCGCGGCACTCTTGCACCTGATACCCCGCCGCCAATGGGAGAAGATCTTCCCGATTACCCCATCTGCTCGGCGTCACCGCAAGCCCCACGGGCCCGTAGTGGGATGTCCCGGCGCGACAGCAGCCGGTGCAGCGTGGTCTTGGCGACGGCGCGGGTCTCGTCGGGGACCTCTTTGCGGCGTTCGGCCTCAGCCGACACCGACGGCGATCGCGGTGTGTGTGTGGCAGAGATGGTGCTGCTGGCAGTCCACCGCATGCGCCCCCGCCGGCTGTTATCGGTCTAGCTTGCCTGCCCTGTCCCGCAGGTAGCGCTGTTCGGGAAGGCTCGTGGTACGCCGGGCCGCCAGCCGGTAGTTCTCTCGCGCGGCAGCGTACTCGCCGGCCAGCTCCTGCAGGTGGGCGCGCACGGCGTACAGGCGGTGGTGACGGGCGATCCGGGGGTCGCCGTCCAGGCTCTCCAGCAGTTTGAGTCCGGCCTGGGGCCCGCGGGTCATCGCGACCGCGACGGCGTGATTGAGCGTGACCATCGGGTTCGGCGCGATCCGAGTGAGGATTCCGTACAGAATGCGGATCTGTTCCCAGTCGGTGTCCCCGGCCCGCGGCGCCTGGACGTGCAGCGCAGCGATCGCCGCCTGGAGCTGGTAAGGACCGAGGGGTGAGGCGGACATGGCGTCGGTGACCAGCGCGCTGCCCTCTTCGATCAGAGCGGTGTCCCACCGGTTACGGTCCTGCTCGGCCAGTGGCACGAGGGCGCCGTCCGGGCCGGTGCGGGCCGCGCGGCGGGCCTCGGTCAGCAGCATCAGCGCCAGAAGCGCGGCGACTTCACCGTCATCCGGCAAGGACCGGTGCACCATACGGGTGAGCCGGATCGCCTCTGCGGTCAGATCGCCGCGGTGCAGGTCGGGTCCGGAGCTGGCGGTGTAGCCCTCGTTGAAGATCAGGTAGAGCACGTGCAGGACGACGTCCAGCCGCTCGGCCCACTCCTGGGCGGTCGGCATCGCGAACGACGCGCCGACGGCCTTGATCCGCTGCTTGGCACGGCTGATCCGCGGCGCCATGGTGGCCTCCGGCACGAGGAACGCGCGCGCCACCTCGGCGGTGGTGAGCCCGCCGACGGCACGCAGCGTGAGCGCCACCTGAGAGGCGGGCGTCAGCGCCGGATGGCAGCACAGGAACAGCAGCGCGAGGGTGTCGTCGTGGTCGCCAGAGCTTTCGTCGCCGGGCGCCGGCGCGAGGCCGGCGTCCGGCGCCTCCCGTACCGCCGCGGTGGCCTCCCGGCGGCGGCGTGCCTGCTCGCTACGCACCTGGTCGACCAGGCGGCGGGATGCGACGGTCACCAGCCAGGACCGCGGGCTTTCCGGGACGCCCTGGGCAGGCCACTGCATCGCCGCCGCAAGCAACGCCTCCTGCACCGCGTCCTCGCACTCCTCGAACCCGCCGTACCGGTGCAGGAGCACGCCGAGGACCTGCGGCGCCAGTTCACGCAGCAGGTCCCCGAGGCGTTCGGACGCGCTCACATCTCCATCCCGGCCGAGTCCATCACAGGCCGCACCTCCACGCCGCCGACCTGACCACTCGATATCAGGGCGGCCAGTTCCACGGCGCGCTCCCGGCTCTCGCAGTCGACCACGTACTGGCCGGCGACGTGATCCGAGGCCGGCAGGTAGGGGCCCTCGGCCACCGTCACCACGCCGCCCCTGACCCTTATGGCGGCGCTAATGGAAGGATCGGCGAAAACGTGACCGCTGACCAGTTCCCCTGCTTGCCCGGCCGCGGCCAGGAACTCCTCATGGGCGAACCCTTCCCCCGGCAGGGCCGCGGCGCTCAGGTAGACATTCAGCAGGAACTTCACGGGTCATCAGCCGTCGGCCGTGCCCGCGAAGACGACCGGCCGCACCTCGATGCCGAGGCCCTCGACACCGGCGTCCGGAATGAGCGCGGCCAACTCCAGGGCACGTTCCCTGCTGTCGCACTCCACCAGGTAGTAGCCGCCGAGATACTCCTTGGCCTCAAGGTAGGGCCCGTCCGTCACCGCCGGGACGCCGCCCCGGACGCGGACCACAGCGCTCTGCGAGGGGTCGGCCAGCGCAGCGGTGCTGATCATCTCCCCGGACTTCTTGACGGTTTCCATGAACACGCCGTGGCCGCTCATCACCTCGGTGCGCTCCTCCTCGGTCAGCGCATCCCAGATCTGCGGGTTGCTGTGCATGATCAACAAGAATTTCATGTCGTCTCCTTCGATGGTCAGGCGGCACCCCTGAGGCGCCGTTCACCATGGAGTCGGAACCGGTGCCGCATTCTTGCGGGTCGGACCGCAAGAATCTCCCCACTGTTCCGACTACCTCCCCGAAGGGGCGCCTGGCCTGGGCGTTCCGTCAGAAGTTGCTTGTCAGCTCCCCAAGGAGGATGCATGTCGCAGCTGTTGAGGGTGCAGTGCTTCAACGTGTCGCGGGACGGGTTCGGTGCCGGTGAGGGGCAGAGCTTGGACCGGCCCTTCGGCCACGCAGACCCCACGCCCCTTTGGTCCTGGGCGGGCGCCACCGCCAGCTGGGTGAACCGCACCGACCCCGGCGGCACTCGCGGCCTGGACGACTACCTGACCCGCGACCACACCCGCAACATAGGAGCGGAGATCATGGGGCGTAACAAGTTCGGCCCCCAGCGTGGCCCCTGGGAGAACCACGAGTGGCAGGGATGGTGGGGAGACACCCCACCGTTCCACACACCGGTCTTCGTGCTCACCCACCACGAACGCCCATCCTTCACCCTGTCCGACACCACCTTCCATTTCCTCAACGCGACGCCAGCCGAGGCGCTGGCACGCGCGAAGCAGGCCGCCGACGGGCGGGACGTGCGCCTCGGCGGCGGAGTCGCCACCGTCCGCGAGTTCATCGAGGCCGACCTGGTCGACACCATGCACATCGCCGTCGCGCCCGTCGACCTCGGTCGAGGCGAACGACTGTGGGGGAGCCACACCGACCTGCTCGACCGCTTCCACCTTGAGACAGTACCGAGCCCCAGCGGAGTCACTCACCTCCTGTTCTGGAGACGATGACCACTGACCCCGCACGATCGCACGCACATGCCGCGATGAGGGCAGGTCATCAGTCCCGCTGGGCCATCCTGCCCGTGCAGGGCGAGCCCCGGGGATCAGGCGGCGCTGGGGTCGACGGGCAGGTACGCGTCCGTGAACACCGGAGCGGCCTGGCCTGCCCCAAGGAGGGGGCGATCCCCGGGGCAGGTCATCATCTTCGCCTGCCCGACTGCTGGCCTGCCGACTCGCGCCTCCCGGCGTTCTGGGAAGTCCGCGATGCCGCTCGCAGGCGTGAAACCAACGTGAAATTACTTCACGTAACTATATCGTCACTTTATGCTTCCGTGGTGCGGCGAGCGCGGTCCTCGGACGGAGCGTGGGGCCTGCCCCGAGGAGAGAGCTTCGGGGGCCGCTCGGGTCAGGTTTGCTCACCGGCGGGGGACGCTGTTCGACCAGCGCCCTGGATCACGCGTGTACATCGGCCAGCGCGTGCTCGGCGTCAGCCACCGTCAAATAGCAACGAAAGACCCGGTCCAGGCCGGTCCGGTGCAGGATCCGCGCGACCATGCCCTGCACTCCGACCAGCGCCAGCGGCCGACCGGCCGCCATCATCCGCTTGCGGATGCCGATCAACGCGCCCAGCCCGGAAGAGTCGCAGAAGCTCAGCTCCGACAGATCCACGACGACGCCCGGCGGGTACGCCTGCGAGGGGGACAGCACCTCATCCAGCTCGCCGAACAGCAGCGCCTTGGTGTACAGGTCCAGCTCCCCGTGCAGGGAGAGCACCACAGCCGCACAACCGCGGCGCACCCCGACGCGCAGCGGCTGCTTCAGTGTCCCCGGCATGTCCAGCAAGCTCATCACGGCCCACCCCCATCAGGGCACTTCCCCCACAACCAGGAAGAACTCCTCTGCGCGCGCGTGCGCCCTTGGGTAGAGCGAAAATGGGCGCGGGTTTATCCCGCTGGGGGTGACGGCGAGCCGCGGCTGTGCTGGCCTGCCAGAAAGACACATTCCCGAGTAGCCCTGGTGAGGCCGTGGATCCATCCGGAGATGCGTTGCAGCGGCTGGACGTCAGCGTGGAGATCGAGACCCGGCGCACCGTGGTGCGCGTGCGCGGTGAGGTCGACGTGGCCAGCGCCGAGCTGCTGGGAGCCGTGCTCGACGAGATCGCCGCGGTGGGCGGTCCCTGGGTCGAGGTGAATATGGGGCAGGTGCCGTTCATGGACTGCTCCGGGCTGCGCGTGCTCTTTCGAGCCAAGCAGCGCCTCCAGGAGCGGGGCGGCACGCTCACCGTGTTCGGCCTTCGCCCCCAGGTCGAGCGGCTGCTGTGCGCCGCCGGTCTCGATCATCGGCTGGATGAGTCATGGCGGCCGGCGCGTGGGCCGGTGACGCCGAGACGCAGCGCGGATGCCTGAGGCCCGGGGCGGCCTGGTGGGAGCCGATCAGTGGGAGCGGATCAGCTCGGTGTGCGCGGGCGAGACAGCACCACCAGCGTGATCAGCGCCGCGACGGCGACTGCCAGGACGACTAGCTTTGATCACGGCGCTGCTCGCAATCTGTGCCTTTCAGTGACTAAGAGTTATGGCGGGCATTGTCTCCGGCGCTCTCGCGGCGAAAACCCGCCCCAGGCCGGTCTCGCCCAGGCAAACATAGCCGCCTGGGCGCCGCCGGCCCGATCGTAAGGGAGTCAACCGAGACGGACCAGGCGTCCCCGCCTCCAACCTCCACGAGCCTGGAGGTATGGATTCAGCGGGTCTGCGGCTGGCCGGGGCCAGAGCTTCGACAACCACGCCCCCGCCAGGACCTGCCCGCCTCGCCGACTCCGACGACCCGCCTCACGCCGCACCGTGATGGAGCTACCGCATCTCCGACGAGACAGCAGTGCCGCACCCCCCAGCGCGACGGTCCTTCGAGCGGCGCAAGAGGCTGGTTGACGCCTCTCTCCGCCTTACGTACGGACTACCGCCACAGCGCAGCGAGCGTTGTGCAGAACGCCGCGGCTGACCGAGCCGAGCAGCATCGAAAGGATGGCACCGCGTCCGTGCGAGCCGACCACGATCAGGTCGCAATGCATGGAGGCGTCGGCGAGAGCCTCGACTGGGTCGGCGCAGCGCACATCCTCCACGTTGGGCACCTCCGGGTACCGCTTGCGCCACGGGGCGAGCCGGTCCGCCGCGACCTGGGTCCTGGAGGCGCGGACCTCGTTCATGTCGTAGGAGATTCCGGAGGCATGAACCGGCAGTTGCCAGGCGTGGACCGCGCGCAGTCGGCTACCGCGCAGCCTGCCCTGCTCGAACCCGTAGCCGAGTGCGGCGTCGTCGGCTTCGGAGTCCTCGATGCCCACCACGATCTCCCGGTGCGGGACATTCTGTTCTGGGCGCACCACCACGACCGGGCAGTGCGCGTGCCCGGCCACGTGGAGGGGTACCGAACCGAGCACCGCGCCGGCGTGCCCGCCGAGCCCTCTGCTGCCGAGGACGATCTCGGTGGCGTCGTTGGCCTGCTCGCGCAACACCGCCACGGGGTTGCCTTCGATGAGCTGGGTGGTGACCTCGACGTCCGGTTGCCGGGAACGCACGGTAGCCTCGGCCTCCGCCAGGAATTCGCCCCCGGCCTTGGCCAAGGCATCGTGCAAGTCGGGGGCAGCGAACCTCGAAGCGTCATCCGGCTGGCGATGGACCGCCGTAACGATACGCAGCGGCGCACGCATCCTGAAGGCGTCATCGGCGGCCCACGCCACCGCGGCGGTGGCGCTCGTCGAGCCGTCGGTACCTACAACGATCAGTCCAGACATGGTGACCCCCCTTCATCCCCATTTGACCTCCCCTGGGCGCGATATCCCAGGTTCACAGGTCCTGAATGGCCCGCGTGAGGCCGCGGCTGAGGAGGGACGTGCGGCTGGCCGGGGCCAGACCTTCGACGACCACGCCCCCGCCAGGCCCTGCCCGCCTCGCCGACTCCGACGGCCCGCCTCACGCCGCACCGTGATGGAGCAGAAGTGGCTGGTTGCCGCCTCTGCCCGCCGTAGACCCGACGAGGGCAGGCCCAAGACGGACGCCTCCATGCGCATCATCGCCCTGGATGCCGAAACGATCGCGATCCTGCGTGCCCACCGGCGGCGTCAGCGCGCGAAGAACGGCTCGCGGTGGGGGAGGCGTGGAAGGGAGCCGGCTTCGGGTCGATCCACGTATGTTCTGTGACGTGCCACGATTAATGTCGCTGTTTTTGCCGCACTTTTGTCGTGGTGGTTCAGATGCTGGTTGATGGATTGGTGGGCCATATGAAGGCCGTTGCCCGGCCCCCGAGTCCTCGGGCCGGGCAACGGCCTTTTGCGTGATGTGGTGGGGTGGTGAGCGACTTCTGGGTGGGTGTGCTTGGTGTGGGGTGGTCACATCGAGCCGATGACGAGGTTCTTGCGGGCGGCTTCGACGACTTCTTTGGTGACGGTGGACATGTTGTTGATTTTCAGGACGCGTTCGATCTGGCCGACGAGGCGGACGGTGAGGCGGAAGTTGCCGCTGGTGATGCGAGTGATGGCGGCGAGAGCTTCGGTGGTGGCGTAGTCATCGGCGTCGCCGAGGCTGAGGTGGGGCCAGGATCTGGCCAGGACGAAGGCTTGTTCATCGGCAGACATCGGCTTGTAGTGGTGAACGAACCCGACACGGGAGTAGAGCTGGGGGTAGCGGGCCAGGCGCTTTTCGATGCCGGGCATGCCGATCAGGATGAGTCCGATGCCGGTGCGGTCGTGGTGGTCGCGCAGCTGTTCCAGGGCGCCGACTTTCAGTCTGTCAGCTTCGTCCACGATGAGAAGTTCGGCGTGGGTGCTGGTGTTGAGCCTGCCGTGTTCATCGATGCCGCGGCCGGGGTTGAGCATGAGTTCGACGTTCCAGCCGAGCCGATCGCACAGGAACGAGATCTCTTTGTCGAGGTTGTGCGGGGTGTTGTGGACCTTGGGGGTGTACATGACGGTGCGGGCGGCCAGGATCTGCCCGGCGGAGGCCTCGCCGGCGACGCCGACGGGGCGGGTGCCGTCGAGGTGGCCGGCGAGCTGGTCCCATTGGGAGTAGTAGCGGGCCGACTGTGTCTTGCCCGCACCCGGGGCGCCGAAGCAGAGGCCGACGTAGCGCTCGCGCCGTACGCGTCGGCGAATTCGATGAAGAGCCGGTGCTCCTTGGTGATCACGATGGGGATGGTGACAGGCCGGTGCCCGTTGCCGCCCGCCGGCTGGCCGGGCGAAGAGCCAGGTCCGGGAGGTGCGGGCCGGTCGACAAGGTCGGGGCGGCCGTCAAGACGGTTGGGACTGTCGCGATCGTCGGGGCGAGCCTCGGCGGTTGGGCCACTCGCGGGATCGCGAGTGTCATCGCTCGGGGCGTCGGAGGGAGTTGCTGGCTCGGGGGTGTCGTCTGCTTTCACCTCTATCCGGGGCTCGGATGGCTCACTCATTCCAGTAGCGTTTGAGTCGCGGGCCGTCGCTGTGGGTAGTGGCGGTGTCCGTGCCCGTCGCTGGCTCGGTGCTGAGGCCGGGACTGTCCTGGGTGGTGAGAGCGCCGTCACCATCACCATCACCGTCGGGTCGGGTGAGGGTTGCCCAGTTGGCCAGGTCGGCGCTGGCCAGGGAGGCGGGCAGGGGTTCGCTGTGGGCGGCCAGCAGTCGTCGACGACGGCGTCGCGGCTGGTCAGGTGGCCGCGTAGCTGCTTGCGGCGAGCGTTGCGGGCGGCGGTGATCTCTTTGAGACTGATGGTGGCGCCCGAGAGTTCAGGGCAGATCGCCCGGCACAGGAATTCCTCGACGCCGTCGGGGAGGCGCAGGTAGACGCGGATCTCGGTGATGTCGCGGGGGTCGTAGCGGATGGTGGCCTGCTCCCGGATGTAGAAGGCCAGGACGGGGTCGAGGTAGCGCAGGTTCAGGAAGTGGATCCCGTCGGTGTGGATGACGCGGGGTTTGGCGACGGTGAGCAGCAGCAGGTCGAGTTGTTCGAGCGAGTCGGGCATGCGCGGGATGAACCCGCCGGCCTCCCAGCGGGCCTGCGGGGGTGTCTTGGTCTCGCTGTGGGTGCGCAGGTTGTAGACCTCGTGGATGAACCGGCCGACCGCGGCGTCCAGCTCGGTCAGGGTCAGCGTGGCCTGGCTGGCGCGGTCGGGGGTGCCCCGGGGCGCGTAGCCGGGCAGGTGGGCCAGGCACATCTGGTTGATCGTCTCGATCAGTCGCTCGATTTTCCCGTGGCCGTGCGGCTGGCCCTTGAGTGAGAAGACGGGCCGGACCCTCAGGTCTGCCATGACCTGTTCCAGATGCGCCGATGTGAAGTCGGAGCCGTGGTCGAGGTGGAACACCGACGGGATGCCGCACACGTGCCAGTCCGGTTCGACTTTGCGCCAGATCGCGTGCCGGAAGGCCAGCGCAGTGGTCAACGCCGAGGGTGCTTCCAGGTTGACGGCGTATCCGGCGATGGCGCGGGAGTGGTCGTCCTCGATAGCGGTCAGCCACGGCCGGGCCGCTCGGCCCTTGTCGTCGAGCACCCAGATGTCCAGTTCGGTGTGGTCGGCCTGCCAGATCTCGTTCGGAGCCTTGGCTTCGCGCCGGTAGACCAGGTCGTAGGTTTCCCGGTATTTCTTGGTGCCCTCAAGGCCGAGGGTGACCAGCGCGGGGTCCAGGTCGGCGACGATGCGGGCCACGGTCCGGTAGGCGGGCAACGGCCAGCGGCGCGCCTTGGCGATGCTTTCGGCCTGCCGGTGGATGACGGCCGCGCTGGGGCGAGGCGTGCGCAGGGCCAGCCCTTCGATGAACGCCACGAGCTCGTCGGGAAACCGGCGCAGCCCCTTGTCGCGGCGGCCCGGCCGCATCAAGGCGTCCAGACCGCCTTTCCGGTAGTCGGCCAGCCACCGCTGCAGCGTCCGGTAGGAGACGCCGCCGTCGTCCTGGGCGGCGGCCAGCTGCGCCAGCGGTACTCCCTCGTGCAGGTGCGGCGCGAGCATCTCGTACCGGCTCATGGCCAGGGCGCGCCCGGCTGCGTGACCGGACGCGCTGCCGGGGCTCCCGCTGCCCGGCCTGGCTTGTGCGTGGTGTTCGCTCGCGGTGCTCACCCCGTTATCGTCCGTCCCCACGATGACCGCCACCACACCCGCGGGTGCCGCGGTTGCGACAACCCGCGAAAGCGGTGACGCTGCCGAGCCGATTCCCGGCATTGCGGGACCCGGGGCTCGGGCGCCAGTCAAGCGACGAGGACGGTGGCGATCATCGTCGGTCGTTCCGGTCTCGCGGACGTGGCACAGCGCTGCCGTTCAACTGGTGCGCTCCCAGGTCAGCAGCTTGAAGGGGCCTTCTTTTCGCTCCCGGACGACGGGGGCGTCGTTCGTCAGGTGGAATCCCGCGGAGGCGGCGACCGCCTGGCTGCCTTCATTCGCGGGCTCGATGCGGAGAAGGATCCGGGTCATGCTCAGGTCCTGGAAAGCGTGAAGAGTCATCAGCTCAACAGCTCGCTTGGCCAGCCCCTGCCGTCTGTACTGGGAGCCGATCCCGTACGCGATCTCTGCTTCACCGGGGGTTCCCGTGTCGCGGAGAAGGACCTCTCCTCGTGGCCGATCTTCCTGGACGGTGATGGCCAGGTTGATGCCACAATTCTCCGCCCTGACCTGTTGGGCTTTGGCCAAGTACGCCGTGGCGGCGGCCAGGTCGAAGGGGGAGCGGAGTGGCGTCCAACGATCCATCTCCGGATCGTCGAAAAGCTCAACCATGACCGGTAGGTCCTCGTCCGTCCACTCACGTAACCGGAGGCCGAGCCCCCGCAGTTCAAGTGATCGCCGCGTCGGCGGGCTGGTGTCGGGCATGTATGTTCCTTTGGATATTGCGACAGAGGCGCACAAATCTAGGGGGACTTTACCGGGGTTAGGTATCTGTCGGAGTCGGCTGGACCGCGGTTTTCGGGGAGGGTCAGCGGTGCGGGGCGACGGTTCAGGAGTGGCGGTCTTGCGGGACGTGGCGTTTTCCGCCTTGGTGCGATTAGCTGGGCTGGGAGAAGTCGAGGAACTGCGGGAAGAAGTGCGCCACTTGGAAACGGAGCGGTAGGTCCTGAAAAGGGCGGCGGCGTGGTTTGGCCCCGCCTGCCCCCTGATGGCCGGCGAGACCCGGCCGTGTCAGCGGGCGTCCGGGACGCCGGTCATCTGTGGCTTTCCGGACGGTGCAAGGACCAGCGAGACCGCCGCGGCCACGGCGGCGACGACGGTGAACATGGTGTAGACGTTGGTGAACCCCTCGATCGAGGGTGTGCTGGTGAGACCCGAAGCGGCAACAGTGGAGCCCACCGCGACAAAGATGGCGGAACCGGTTGACCATACCCAATACCAACCCGGCCTCGTTCTGAGTGACTCGGCCGAGGGCAGCAGTGGTCGCGGCGACGAACACCGGGGCGCCACCCAGCGCGAACAAAACGGCGCCGGGAAGGGCTTGGGCGTAGACGTTGCCGTTTGGCCGACAAGCCGATGAGCAGCCCGTTGCCGATGGCGACCAGGGCCAGGCCGGCGACGCCGACGGGGCGGGTGCCGATGGTGCCGACCAGGCGACCGCCCACGATGGCACCGACCATGGTGGACAGGGCCGTGGGCAGGAAGAACAGGCCGGTCTCCAGCGCGCTGTAACCGCGAAGGTGCTGCAGATACTGCGAAGTGATGAACAGGTCCGCGACGGTCACGCCGGCCGCGATGAGCATGAGAAAGGCGCCGGTCGCGACCGGACGACGCACCAGCATGTCCGGGCGCATCAGGGGATTCTGCACTTTGCGTTCGACGACCGTGAACACCACGTACAAGACGACGGCGGCAGCGATGGACACCAGCGTGCCGGGATCCGCCCAGCCATGGTCACCGGCGTTGATCATGCCGTAGATGAACGAACCGGTGGCGGCGGTGACGATCACCGCGCCCAGCACGTCGATGCGCCGGTTGGCGTCCTCTGTCCGGCGCTCCGGCACCAGGGCCCGGATGGCGACCAGAGCGACGACGCCGATCGGAATGTTGATGAAAAAGACCCAGCGCCAGCCAGGGCCGCTGGTAAGCAGCCCACCAGCGAACACCCCGACGGCGAAGCCGATGCCCCAGAGGGAGGACCACACGCCCAGCGCCTTGTTGCGTTCGGTGCTGTGGAAGATGCCGGTGAGGGCCCGCAACGCGGCCGGGGACAGCACCGCGGCCCCGACGCCCTGACAGAGGCGGCCACCGATCAGCAGGGCCTCGTCTTGCGCCAAGCCACTGGCCAGCGAGGCGAGGATGAAGACCACCAGACCGGTCAGGATCATAGAACGCGCGCCGAAGACGTCGGCGAGCCGGCCGCCGAGCAGCAGCAGCCCGCCGAGGAACAGCACGTAGACGCTGACCACCCAGGTGAAGGCCCCACGGCTCAGACCCAGGTCGGCGCCGAGGTCAGGCAGGGCGACGTTGATCACGGTGAGGTCCAGCATCAACATGAGCTGCGCCGTGCATATCACCGCCAGCGCCTTCCAGCGGCGGGGGGTCCGCGGGCTCCCGCCGCTCGCGCGGCTTATCCGCGTCACGCACCGGATCTTGACGTTTGTGCATCATGTTGTTCCTTTCATAATCGTCGTCATAGCGGTCGGTCGGCTGCACGCCGTACCGCGCAGCACCGCGCCCGTAAGCGTGATCTTCTGTTGTTGGAGAAGCTCAGATGGATGGTGGGCAAACGGACGCGTCCTTCGCGCCCTCATCCGCGGCGGAGACAGCAGATCGCTATCCCTGCGCGGCGACGACGAACATCGGCACCGCGACGAAGATCCGGTTCGTGCGGGCGCGTTCGGCCTGCTCGGCAAGCCAGCCCTCCTCGTCGGTGATCCGGTGCAGCAGGGCGAGCGCGGTGTCATCGGTGAACACACTGGTGCGCACCTCGACGACCGGGTCGGTGAACCCGGCGTCGAGCAGCAGGTTGCGGTACCTGCGGGCGATGCGCGGCGACGGGAGCGAGTCCGCCTTCGCGTGGACCAGCCGGCGGGTGGTCTCCGGCTCGTCCGAGTCGATGACGAACGTGTCCCAGTCCTGGCCGAGCAGCACGGCCCGCCCGCCTGGCGCGAGCACCCGGCGGGCCTCGGCCACGGCTCGCGCCGGGTCGGAGAGCGTGTGCAACACCTTGTCCGCGCGGTAGCCGGCAACCGACCCGGACTCCAACGGCAGCTCGCAGGCATCGCCGACGTGGAACTCGCCGGCCGGCCAGCGCTCCCGGGCCACGGCGATCATCTCGGGGTCGAGGTCGACGCCGACCGCGCGGGCCCCGCGCTCGGCCAGCTCCGCGACCGCGCGGCCACCGCCGCAGCCGACGTCGACCAGGGTTCGGCCGGTGAGGTCGCCGAGCAACTCGTAGGAACGTGCGCGCAGCTCGACGGACATAGGCTGCGCGTCGACGGCATCGAGGACAGCAAGCAGATTGGACATGCCCGCCATGGTGGTACTTAATGTCGGCATGAAGTCAAACTCGATGACAATCGGCCAGGTGGCCGACCACTTCGGCCTGCCGACACACGTACTGCGGCACTGGGAGTCGGTGGGCCTGCTCTCCCCCGACCGCGTCGCTGGCGACCGCCGCCGCTACACCCGCGACGACCTGTTCCGGGTGGCGTCGATCGTGATAGCGAAGCAGGCCGGCCTGCCGCTGCCGGACATCCGGGAGTTCCTCGCCGCGCGCGACCCAGCCGCCCGCAAGGACGTGCTGCGCCACAACCAGCGCGCGCTGCAGGCCAGGATGGCGGCCCTTCGCTCAGCACTCGATCTCCTCGAAGCCGGAATGAACTGCTCGCACGAGGACATCACGACGTGCCCGAACTACCGGGCCCACCTCGCGGGGACGGTACTGGCAGAGGCCAATGATGAGGCCGAGGCACTGGCCGACGCGATCCTCCACGGCATCGTTCAAGCCGGGCTGCCCGAGAACCCGTTCCACGACGGCAGCGCACCACCGCCCGCTTCCTGACCGCTCAGCGGGTCATGGCGGTCTCCCGATCCACGCGCGACAGCTTCTCGGGATTACGCACGTGGTACGTGCCGGTGACGTAGCCGTTCTCCACGCGTACCGCCACCACTCCGTCGATCTCCCCGTCGATTCGCACGAGCAGCCCAGGGCCGCCGTTGATCTGAACCAGCTCGACCGACCTTTTCCCGTCACGCTTCCACCAGCCGGTGGCCAGCAGGCGAGCCACCTTGTCGACCCCCACAACGGGCCGCAGCAGGGCATGCTTGACTCCCCCGCCGTCGCTCAGGTAGACGACGTCGGGTGCGAGGACGTCGAGCAGGCTCTGCAACTCGCCGGTTTCGACCGCTCGCTGGAAGGCCTGGAGTGCGGCTCGGGTCTCGGCCGCGGAGGCGGTGCCGCGTGGCCGGCGCGCGGCGACGTGGGCCCGCGCCCGGTAGGCGAGCTGGCGGCCCGCGGCCGGGCTCTTGTCGACGACGTCGGCGATCTCGTCGTAGTCCAGCGAGAACATCTCGCGCAGCACGAACACCGCCCGCTCGATCGGCTGAAGCGTCTCCAGCACCAGCAGCATCGCCATCGAGACGCTTTCGGCGAGCTCGACGTCCTCGGCGACGTCAGGCGCGGTCAGCAACGGCTCGGGCAACCATGGCCCGACGTAGGACTCCTTGCGCCGACCGAGCGCACGCAGCCGGTCCAGCGCCTGCCGGGTGACGATCCGCACCAGGTACGCGCGCTCCTCCCGCACGCCGACGAACTCGATCAGACACCCCAGCGGTGATCCGTCTGGATCATGACTCCGGGATCCCGGTGAACTCCCCGCGTTTTCAGTTCTCACCAACCGAACTCACGTGTGTTCCCGATGAATGTGCTTCAGTCTGGCTGAACTCACGGCAGACGTGTCGGTAAGACTCGTGCAACCAGGTACACGCGATTGAGTCCGCCCAGGTCAGCGGTGCCCTACTGATCGGTGGGGAGGTGGCTGACGGCGTCTTCGAGGTCGGCGTGGGTGGGCAAGGTGTACCGGGCGTGGCCGAGGAGTTCGGCGACGACGACGATATCGACGCCCGCGCGCAGGAGGTTGGTCGCCAAGGTGTGCCGCAGAATGTGGGCGGACAGGGCGAGGGTGCCCGCGTCGTTGAGGATGTCGGCGTCGGTGGCGAGTTCGTCCATGAGCTGGTCGACCGCCCGGGTCGACAGACGCCCGCCGCGGCGGTTGAGGAACAGCGCCGGGGTGTCGGCACCGGGCCAGGCGGCGCGGTCGGTGCGCCACTCGGTGATGGAGGTCCGGGCGGTGCCGTCCAGGAGCGGATCTCGCGGGAGGTCTCGCCCTTGCTGGAGCGGACGATGACCTTGCCCTTGCACGCCGAGAGCGGGACGTCGTCGTGGTTCGCTGCTCAGGTGCGTCTATTCGAGCCGCTCAGCCATGACGAGGGCGGACGGCCATTTGGCCGACTTCAGCCAAATTTCGATCACGTCCTCTGTCGCGTTTCCTCTCGACGTTGAACGGTGCGTGATCATCTAACGGTAACCAGTCAAGGCGAACAGGTCGACGGCGTCGGCCATGGCCTGATAGCCGGCCGGGCTCGGGTGCAGGCGGTCACCGCTGTCGTAGGCGGGCAGGAGTTCACCAGCGTGGCCAGGATCGGGGTTGGCCAGGGCCCGGTCGAATTCCCTTGAACGGAGGCAAGGTTCCGCCGATCATCCGCACCCCGCGTGATCGGGCGGCGTGGATCAGAGCGCGGTGCCCGGCTATCAGCTCTTCCGCGCTCACCTGCGGGTTCGGTATGGCGCAGGCGGCGGTGTTCTTCGGGAACATGATGTCGTTGATGCCCTCCAGGACGATCACAGTGCGCACGCCTGGCTGGGCGAGCGCGTCGCGCTGGAAGCGGGCGGTGGCCTTCTCACCGAAGCATGCGGAGTCGTTGAGCACCCGGTTGCCGCCGATTCCGGCGTTCAGCACAGGCACCCCCGATGCGGCCAGGCGTTCAGCGAGCCGGTCGGGGTAGCGGTCGTCGGCGTCGTTGGTAGCGCCGTATCCGTCGGTGATGGAGTCGCCGAAGGTGACGACCGTGTTCTTCCTGCCGGAGACGTCGAGCCCGGACAGGTAGTAGCGCGACAGGCTGGTCTCGGTGAAGGAGCCGGCGTCGGCGTCGCGCAGATGGTCGCCCTTGGCGCGGTAGGTGGTGGCCATGGCGATGCTGTGGAAGGTGGCCGGGCCGGTGGTTCCCCGGAAGTACAGCGTCACCGTGAGCTGCTCCAGCGCGCGAACCGGGAGCCGGACGGCGTCGCTCACCGCCTGTCCGCCCGCGGGCACGGTCACCGAAGCCGAGCGGGCGAAGGTCAGCGGCCGGACCGTTCCCGGACGCACCGCCGCGCCGGTCTTGGGCTTGGCGATGCTGGCTCCGGTGAGCCGGAGTGGAGTCGTGCCGTAGGCGTTCGACAACCGGATACGCAGGTGTGTGCCGCCGACCGAGGTTCTGATCACTTGGCGGACGGAGTGGTTGTCGAAGCCCTGCTGCGACCAGTTGGGAAACCAGGTGGCGGTGGGCTGCTGGACGGCTGTCGCCCACCCGCCGCCCCACCTGCCGCCATCCGCGGTGGCGGGCAACGGTGCGGTGGCCAGGGGCAGCGCGGCCAGGAGAGCGATCAGGAAGGGTTTGACTCTCATGAGATTCTTCTTTCGTGACGCTGCGGTGCCCGAAGTCACTCCAGACATGGGAGCACACACGCCCGGGGCAGGAGCTTGCTCCCCGGGCCCCACCCGGCCGAGGCGTACGCCGGGCGGGCCGTTGTCTTGGTCGGAGGGGGTGGCGCGACCGGCGCCTCTCCGGCAGGCCGTCGCCGGTTCAGGCGACCGGGGCCGCGGAGGTGTGTCCGTGTGCCTGCGCTGACAGATCCTGCCAGTCGGCCCAGGTCTTGAGCCGGTCGGCGTAGACCTGGGGGACCACCTGGTTGCCCAGGATGCCGAAGAACACGCGCAGGGGCGGGTTGTCCGCGTCAGCGATCTTGAGGATGGCCTGGCCCGCAGCGGCCGGGTCGCCGAGATCGAGTGTCGGGGCGAACTCGGCGAAGCTCGCTCGCAGCTCGTCATACAGCGGGTTGGGCTCGGCGTTCACGCCGCCGGCGGCTTCGGTGGCGTAACCTGCGGTGGCGTAGGAGCCGGGCTCGACCAGGGTCACTTTGATACCGAACGCGGCGACTTCTTGGGCAAGGGTTTCACTCAGGCCTTCCAGAGCCCACTTGGAAGCGGCGTATCCGCCGCCGAGCGGGAACACGGTGAGGCCGGCGAGCGAGGAGATCTGAATGATGTGCCCGCCGCCCTGCTGGCGCAGATGGGGCAGGGCAGCCTGGACGACCCAGAGCGGGCCGATCAGGTTGGTCTCCATCTGGTCGCGCAGTTGCTGCTCGGTCAGCTCTTCCACAGCGCCGAACAGGCCATAGGCCGCGTTGTTCACGATGACGTCGAGACGACCGAAGTGTTCCTTGGCCCGCTTCACCCGGTCGAAGACGGCGGCCTTGTCGGTCACGTCCAGCGCGAGCGGAAGCACCGCGTCGCCGTAGGCGGCGACGAGCTCGTCAAGATGCTGGGGGTTGCGGGCGGTGGCGGCCACCTTGTCGCCGCGCGACAGGGCGGCCTCGACGAAGTTGCGGCCCAAGCCGCGGGACGAACCAGTAACGAACCAGACCTTGCTCATGATGTCGTTCCATTCTTCGGTAGTCGGGGTGGAGATTCGCCGCTTACCTCCAGGCCACGAACGAGCGCCCGCCCGGGGGACAACCCGAATCAGAGACTTTCGAGCCCATCGGGCCGAGGCGCGGCAGACGATTTCGGCGTCCGTCGAAGGCTTACAGCGGGCGGATGTTGTGGTTCCTGGAGAACAGGTTGCCGGGATCGTATTGACGCTTGACCGCCGCCAGCCGCTGGTACGTGCGCGGCGGATAGATCGCGGCGACGTCCTCCTCGGTAGCGGAGGCGAGGAAGTTGGCGTAGGCACCGCTGACATGAGGCGCGAGTCTGACCCAGATCGCTTCCAGGGCCGGACGAGCAGTCTCGATGGCCGGCGGCGGGCCCACGGTGGTGGTCACGAACATCAGCTCCGCCTGGCGGTGCGCGTAGGCGGTGGCGTCGTCGGGAAGCCTCGACACCGCGCCGCCCACACTGCGGACGGAGATCTTCGGCGCGGACGCCGATGCCCCGACCTCGGAAAGGATCCGGAGAACCCCGGGCACCGATGCGGTGTCGACGAACGCGCTTCTGGTGACCAACTGGATGCCGGGCGGCGGCGGCGCGAAGTCCACGAGCACGTCCGCGTACGGCTTGAACACGACATCGTCGCCGACCACCGTACCGAGCCGACGGATCGGATCGAGGACCCGGGCGGCGAGCTCAGGGTCATCGCCGTCGAAGGCGACCTGGATCTCGACGGGTGCATCGGATCCGCCAGCGAAGGGATTGGCGAGGTCCACGATGGAGGTGAGCTCTTCGGGCGCGGAGCGCAGGTAATCCGCCCAGCCCTGGAGCACGGTGGCCGCCTCCGAGGCGGGGAAGGTGATCGTGCCGAAGAAGACGTCCGTCGTCGGGTGCGCGACGAACTCGAAGGCGGTCACGATCCCGAAATTGCCGCCCCCGCCGCGAAGCGCCCAGAACAGCTCCGGGTTCTCGGCCGCGCTTGCCCGCAGCAACTCGCCGTTGGCGGTGACCACCTCCGCGGCGACCACGTTGTCCAGGGCCAGGCCATACTTCCTGACCTTCCACCCGATGCCGCCGGTCAACGTCAGCCCGCCGACACCGACGGTCCTGGTATCGCCCGCCGAGATCGCCAGGCCATGCGGAGCCAGCGCGTCGGCGACCTGACCCCAGGTGGCGCCGCCGCCGATCCGCACCAGGTGACGTTCCTTGTCGATGATCTCCACGCTCGCGAGCTCGCCGAGGTCGAGTACGACGCCGCCGTCGTTGGTGCCGAAGCCCGCGAAGCCATGGCCGCCGCCTCGCACGGACAGCACCAGCCCCGTGCTGACGGCGAACCTGACACCGGCCTGCACGTCCGCGACGCTCGCGGGCCGCAGGACATAGGCTGGACTACCAGAAACCAGCATCGAACGGCTGGCCGATTCGTAGCCGGCCGAGCCCGGTTCGATGATGTCCCCGCGGAAGTCACGGCGAGGGGATTCAAACGCTGAACTCATGATGTTCCCTTCACAGGATCAGTTGGTCCTGCCGGCGAAGATGCCGGGTTCAAAGAAGCGCACGGGTTGCTGACGGCGTCGGCGCAGGCCATGCCGGACACCGGGGCGGTGAGCTCTGAGCAGTTCCTGAGGCAGGAGCGTGGCTCTACCAGGCGTAGGGGCCGAATCGGGCCCAGGCGACGAACGCCGCCAGCACGAACAAGACAGCCGTGACCGTGAGGCCGGAGGTCTCCTTGCGGCGGATGTGCATGGTCGCCGCAAGTGCCGTCAGGATCGCCAGTCCTGTCGCGGCGATCGGCGTCAGGATCGGTGCGATCCCGGTGGCGGCGGGTACGATCAGGCCGAGCGCGCCGAGCAGTTCCGGCACGGCGATCAACCGCACCACCGCCTGGGGATAATGCCCCATCCACGGGTATTTCCTGGTCAGCTTGTCCCAGGGCTGGGAAGCCTTCTCCAAGCCGGACATGGCGAACATGACGGCCAGCAGGATCTGGAGAACCCACAGGAAGACGTTCATCGCAGGTGGTCTCCCGTGGTCGCCTGGCGGTCCGGCTCGAGGTCGGTCATGCCCTTGCCGCTCTGGACGTCGAGCGGCACCGAGACCTGGTCGTGCGTGATCCACCAGCTGCCGTCGATCTTCCGGAAGCCGTAGGAGACCCTCACCCACATGCCGCTCGTGACCGGTCCGCCCTTCAGCGTGCCGCTGAGCCGGCCGAAGGCATGCCCGAAGGCCACCTCATCGCCCACGGTGAGTGTCAGGTCGCGGATCTCGTAGTTCACGCTCTCGAAAAGAGAGAACACCTTCGCCCAATTCTTGAGCTTCGCCTCAAGCCCCACATCCTGGAGCTGCGAATCGATGTCGAAGGACACGATGTCGGTGGCGTAAACCAGCTTCAATCCCTCGAGATCCCTGGCGCGGAGGCTTTCGATGATCTTGTCGATCTGCCCGCGGATCTCGGCCTCATCCATCTCGCGCTGCGTTGGCATCGCTACCCCTCCTTGATGGTGGAAGTTCGTCGCTTACATCCAGGCGACGAACGAGGACCCTGCGGGGGGACAACCCGGATCAGAGATTTTCGAGCCGCTGGTTCAGGAATCGCCGCTCGGGCGTCGAGGTAGCCAGTTCCAGCGCCTTGCCGTACGCCGCTCTGGCCTCGTCCGTTCGGCCGAGCCGCCGCAGCAGCTCGGCGCGGGTGGAGTGGAAGTAGAGGTAGTCGTGCAGGTCAAGGGTGTCGACAGCGCGCAGCGCGGCGGCAGGGTCGCCGGCCTGGGCGAGCGCCGCCGCGCGGTTGAGCTCGACCACCGGCGAACCAGTGAGTTCCACCAGACGCCGGTACATCTCGGCGATCTGTCGCCAGTTGATTCGCTCGTGGGTCTGCAGGGATGCGATCACGGCCTGGACGACGTAGGCGCCGCGCCCGCCGAGCACGAGCGCCTGATCGAGCACCGCCCGTCCGTCTTCGATCTGGCGCATGTCCCAGAGCGAGCGGTCCTGATCGTCGAGCAGCACGAGATCTTCGCCGGAGAACCGGGCCCGCCGCCGGGCGTGGTGGATCATCATCAGCGCGAGCAGCCCGTGCGCCTCGGGTTCGTCCGGCAGGAGCCTGATGAGCAATCGGCCCAGGCGGATGGCCTCGGCACCGAGATCGACGCGGCCGCTGTAGCCCTCGTTGTAGATCAGGTAGATGACGGTCAGCACCGCGTCGAGGCGCTCGGGAAGCTGGCGGGCATCGGGTACCGCGAACGGCATCCCGGCTGCCTTGATTTTGCTCTTGGCTCGGGACAAGCGGCGTTTCATGGTCTCCTCGGAGACCAGGAACGCCCTGGCGATCTCGGCGATCTGCAGGCCGCCAAGGGCGCGCAGGGTGAGTGCCACCTGTCCTTCCAGCGGCAGCGCGGGATGGCAACACATGTAGATCAGCTCGAGCCGTTCGTCCTTGATCACGCTTTCGTCGAGCTCGTCCATGACGGCCTCCGGCACGGGCAGCAGGGGAATCTTCTCCGCCAGGGTTCGCTCGCGGCGGATCCGGTCGATCGCCCGGTTGCGAGCCGTGGTCACCAGCCACGCGCCCGGGTTGGGCGGCATGCCCGATACGGGCCAGCGCTCCGCCGCGATCGCGAACGCCTCCTGCGCGGCTTCCTCGGCCTTGTCGAAATCCCCGAGATAGCTGACCAGCGAGGCCAGCACCTTGCCCCATTCGTCCCGGAAAACCGCGTCGAGCGGCATCAGCGCTGCACCAGCGGCCTGACCTCGACTACGGCACCGAGCCGGACAGCCGGGATGCGGGCCGCCAGGTCGAGCGCCTCCTGCAGGTCGGCCGCCTCGATCAGGCAGAGGCCGCCGAGGACCTCCTTGGTGTCGGCGAAGGGGCCGTCGGTCGTCAGCCTCCGGCCGTCGACGACCCGTACAGTGGTCGCCGTCTCGACGGGCTGCAGTTGCGCGCCGGCGCTGTAGCGAGCATCGTCGGCCAGCGCGAAATACTCCGCGTAGGCCTCCTCGCGCTCCACATCGGACAACGCCTCGTGAAAGCCCTGCTGAGTGTAGATCAAGAGGGCGTACTGCATCGCGACCTCCGGGGTTATGGGTCTGCACGTGCGCGACGAGCGGGCATACGTACCTGGGACGCTGTCGGAATATCCGGCAATTTCAGGACACCCGAAATCCTAGCTCCTGGGCCAGGGCCGAAGCGTTCTCGACCGGTGAGACAGTCACACCGCTGGGACGGACGGGCAGTTGAGGGCGCCGGGAGCGGCGGGACCACATCCGCACCAGTGCACGCAGCGCCCCGCTCATCGCCCCCGCCTTCGCCAGCAGCCACCCCGGGGATGCCGGGCGTGTCAATCCCCTGAAATCGTGGAGACTTGGTTATGCGGCGACGGTCTCCTGAAGCCTCTCCCTGGCCGCTATACGAGCGGTCATGATCTGCTGTTCGTAGACGATCGGGGGGAGCCCGTCAGCGGCGCTGTGTCGGCGGCGGGCGTTGTAGAAGTCGGCGATCCACGTCGCGATCTTCAGACGGGCTTCGGCCCGGGTGTGGAAGCGGTGCCGGCGGACGTATTCGATCTTAAGGGTGGAGTTGAATGCCTCAGCGGCGGCGTTGTCGAGCGCGCAGCCGACCCGGCCCATCGACTGGATGACGCCCCAGTGCCGGCACGCGGCCTGGAAGCGGGCGGCGGTGTATTCGCTGCCGCGGTCGGTGTGGAAGATCACCCCGTCGACGTTCCCGCCGCGGGTGACGGCGGCCATCTGCAGGGAGGCGATGGTCAACGCCGCGTCGTGATGCTCCGACATCGCGTAGCCGAGCATCCTGCGGGAGAACAGATCCTCGACGGTGGCCAGGTACAGTGTGCTCGTCCGTGACGATCTCGGTCACATCGCCGCACCACAGCACGTCCGGTGCGATCGCGGTGAACGTGCGCCGTACCAGGTCGGTGGCGGCGGGCCGTTTGCCCTGCCGGGTCAGCGACCGGCGTTTCTTCGGCGCTCTGCCGGCTAAGCCAAGCTCGGCCATGCGCCTGGCGACGGTGTTCTCCGAGATCCGCCATCCTGTTCGTGCAGGTCACGGGTGATGCGTGGGCTGCCGTAGGTGCCGCCCGAGGCGGTGAACTTCGCCTCGATCACCGCGTCCAGATCCGCGCGGCGCTGCTGACGGGCCGTCGGCGCCCGATCGCGCCACTTGTAGTACCACACCTGCGAGACGCCCAAGGCCCGGCAGGTCAACGCGTGGGGCACGCCGTAGTCGGTCTTCTGGGAGCTGATGAAGGCCGCCACGTCTACCGGCCCATCGCCTCTCGAACCCACAAGACCACCGAGCGTTTGAGGACATCCCGCTCCATCTCCAGCTCGGCGCGTTCCTTGGCCCATTCGGTCCGCTGCCTGCGCAGTCTGGCGAGTTCCTCCCGCTCGGATTCGGCCAGCTCCCTGGGTCTCCCCGGCCCGCCCGCCGCACCCGGCGTGCGCGTCTCCACGCACCGGGCGCTCCACGTGCCTTGCCCGTTGGTCAGCCGCCGGTGGCGGCTGCCGGTGTCGGGGTCCACGGGGTCGCGATGTTGCCAACGTTCGCTCACAGCGATCGTAATTATGTAAGTAGTCCTTGGGAGTGACCCTCTCAGGGGTGATGCGATCCAGGTCAGACAGCTCGTAGGCTGGTCCGGTGATCTCGGCCGTCTTGAACGCCCTCTGGGACACGCTGGCCCGGGGCGACGCGGACCCGCCGACTCCTCGCTCCCCCCGCCTGCGCTGGCCCATGCCCCGGTGGGCGGGGCCGCTGCCCTTCCGGACGATCGACGTGGTCCGGGTCGGGGACCTCGTCCTGGCCGGTCTCTTCTTCGGCTCGACGCTCTCGGAGTTCCTCAGCGCCAACGAGCTGCTCTGGGCCACCCGCCCGCTGGTGGGGTTGGAGGTGCCCCCCCTGCTGGTCTACGTGGCCGCTCTGGCCTTCTCCGTGCCGCTGGCCCTGCGCGACCGATGGCCGCTGGCGGCCTGGCGGACCGCCGCACTGTCCTACCCGTTCGCGATCTACGTCACGACGCGGCTCAACCCCGACGATCTGCCGTACTCCACCCCGGCGGCGATCACCTATCTGCTCGTGCTCTACGCCGTGGGCCTCCGCGCGAAACCCGCGGTCTCCCTGGTCGTGTGGTTCCTCACCGTCCTCACCCTGTGGGTGGGCAACCCCGACACGGGCGTGGTGATCGAGATGATCGTCGTGACCGTCGCAGTCCTGTTCGGCTACAACGTGCGCGTACGGCGCAGCGCCACGGCCAAGCTGGTGGAGGGGGAGCGGCGCACCGAGCTCGCCGAGGGGGCGCAGGCCGTGCTCGCCGAGCGGACGCGCATCGCCCGCGAGCTGCACGACGTGGTCGCCCACCACATGTCGGTGGTCGCGATCCAGGCCGAGGCCGTCCCGCTGGAGGCGCGGGGCGACCCCGAGCTGCTGGAGAAGGGCCTGGCGCAGATCCGAGGGCTGTCACTGGAGGCGATGGCGGAGCTGCGGCAGGTGCTGGGCGTCCTGCGTGATGAGGAGGGTCGCACCGACACCGCGCCGCAACCCGGCCTGGACCGGCTGGAGGACCTGGTCGCGACCACCCGCGCGGCCGGGATCGCGGTCACGGTCAAGCGCTCGGGCCCACTGGAGGGACTGCCCTCGGCGGTGGAGCTGGCGGTCTACCGGATCACCCAGGAGTCGCTGAGCAACGCGATGCGGCACGCGCCGGGTTCGGCCGTAGCGGTGGAGATCACGCGGACCGCCCAGGAGGTACGGCTGCGCGTCGTGAACGGGCCGGGCGGCGCGTCCCCGGGACCCACGGGGGCCGGGCACGGCCTGCTCGGCATGCGCGAACGCGCCACCCTGCTGGGCGGCACGCTGGAGGCGGGACCGCTGGCGGGCGGCGGGTTCGAGGTGCGGGCGGTCCTGCCCGTGCCGGACGAGGGAGAGGTGCGATCGTGATCCGGGCGCTCATCGCGGACGATCAGGGGATGGTGCGGACCGGGTTCACGGTGTTCCTGAGCAGCCAGCCGGACATCGAGGTGATCGGGGAGGCGGCGAACGGACGGGAGGCCGTCGAGCGGGCGGCGCTGCTGAAGCCGGACGTGATCCTCATGGACGTGCGGATGCCGGAGACGGACGGCCTGCAAGCGACCCGCCAGATCCTGACTTCTGGCGATTTTTTACCAAAAATCTTGATCTTGACCACTTTCGATCTGGACGACTACGTCTACGAGGCGTTGCGGGCCGGGGCGAGCGGGTTCCTGCTCAAGGACGCCTCCGCCCTGCAGCTCGCCGAAGCCGTCCGGGTGGTCGCGGCGGGTGAGGCGTTGATCGCCCCGGCGATCACCAAGCGGCTCATCACCGAGTTCGCCCGGCTGGGCGGCCCCCGCGCGCCGACGGTGCGGCGGCTGGCCGAGCTGACCGAGCGGGAGACCGAGGTGCTGACGCTGATCGCGCAGGGCCTGTCCAACCAGGAGATCGCCACCCGGCTCATCGTCTCGGAGCAGACCGTCAAGACGCACGTGGGCCGGGTGCTGGGCAAACTCGACCTGCGCGACCGCGCCCAGGCGATCGTCTACGCCTACGAGACCGGACTGGTGCGGCCGGGTGAGTGAGTCCCGCTGGCATGTGTCGCCGCTGATGCTTCAGCTCATCGACGTGGCCGTGGCCGTGACGCTGTTCTTCGTCGCCCTGGACGGGCTGATGGACGCCCAGGCCCAGAACTACCTGCGATCTCCCCAGCCCTACCTCGGCTGGCACCCCCAGGACAACGGGCTCCTGTCCCTGGCGGCCGCAGCCACGACCCTGCCTGTGATCCTCCGACGGCGTTGGCCGCTGCCCGCCTGGGCCCTCACGACACTCGGCCAGGTCTACTCCATGGGCCCGGTGCTCCACATTCAGGATTCCGGGCTCACGATCGGCGGCCTCGCCGCCTATCTGCTCTGCCTCTACACCGTGAGCGCCCGCCACGGCTGGACGGTGTCGATCGTCGTGGGGGCGGCGTCGACGGTGTGGGCCGCGGCGCATGCCGACGCTGACATCGTCCTGCCGCTCCTGGTGCCCGCGGTGGTCGCCGTTGGGCGGTTCGCGCAGGCGCGCCGCCGTACTCTGGCGCGGCTGGAGACCCAGGCCGAGCAGGCTCTGGCCGCGCAGGCGGTGGCGGAGGAGCGGTTGAGGATCGCCCGGGAGTTGCACGACGTGGTGGCCCACCACATGTCGGCGATCGCCATCCAGGCCGAGGCCGTGCGCATTCAGGCCGACGGCGACGCCGTGCTGCTGGCGGCCGGTCTGGCCGACGTGCGGGCGGTGTCGCTGGAGGCGCTGAGCGACATGCGGCAGATCGTCGGCGCCCTGCGTGAGGCGGCCCCGCCCGGCCTGGAGCGCCTGGCGGAGTTGGTGGAGTCCGCCCGCGCGGCCGGGCTCACGGTCGAGGTGTCGGGGCCGCCGGACGGGATCGCGGCCGAGACGGGAGCCGCCGCGTACCGGATCGTGCAGGAGGCGCTGAGCAACGCGATGCGGCACGCGCCGGGCTCGGCGGTGTCGGTGAAGGTGCGGCGGACGGACGCGGCCCTGCTCGTCCACGTGGCCAACCGGCCGCCCGCCCGTCCCCCGACCTCCGGCGGGGAGGGAGGTCACGGGCTGAAGGGCATGCGGGAGCGCGTCACGCTGCTCGGCGGCACGCTGGAGGCCGGTCCCACACCCGAGGGCGGCTTCGCGGTCACCGCCAGCCTGCCTGACCGCCGTACCCCCTGAGAGTGACGCGCGAAGACCACTCCATCCGGCGACGCGGACGACCAGGCCTGATTCGTAGCTTCAGGTCCCTCATCCACAGAGGGACAGGAGGATCCGATGATCAGGCAACTCATCGCGGCGGGCGTGGTGGTCCTGGGGGCGACGGGAGCGGCGCAGCCCCCGGCGGGCGAACGGCTCGTCAAGGTCTACGGCGATCTCGCCACGGCCGAGCGGGTGGCGATCATCGTGCCCGGCTCGGACACCACGGCCGCCACGTTCGAGAACAGCACCCACCGTCCAGGCGGCGCCGCGCGGGCCCTGCTCGCCGAGGCCCGCCGCCTGGACCCCGGCGCCCGCGTGGCGGTGGTGGCGTGGCTGGGCTACGACAGCCCGGCCACGTGGAGCACCGATGTCCTGACCGAGGGCGCGGCCGACGACGGCGCGCGGGCCCTGCGGCAGGAGGTCACCGGCCTGCGCGCCCGCACGAGTGCCCCGATCAGCCTGCTGTGCCACAGCTACGGCTCGGTGGTCTGCGCGAAGGCCACCCCCGGCCTGCCCCTCGCCGACGTGGCGCTCTTCGGCAGCCCCGGCACCACCCGGCCCACCGCCGCCGCCCTGACCTCCGGACCCGCCGACCCTTCCGGACCCGCCGACGCCTCCGGCGGCTCCTGGTCCTCCGGTGGTGAGGCGCCCCGGGTGTGGGCGGGGCGGGGGGACCGCGACTGGGTGTCGTACGTGCCCGATCTGAAGCTCGGCCCCTTCGGCTTCGGCGGCGACCCGATGGACCCGGCCTTCGGCGCCCGCCTCTTCGCCACCGGCCCCGGCGGGCACAGCGACTACTTCACCCCCGGCACCGCCTCCCTGCGCAACCTGGCTCTCATCACCCTCGGCAGGGCGGCGGAGGTATCGCATGGCGGAGCCGCTCGCGCGCCGGCCGCTGGGCCTGGCACGTGGAGAGGATGTCCACCTACCCGGTCTCGGCGCCCTGTCCTGGATCTTCCAGGCGCTGGCCCTGTTCTTCTTCGTGATTCGCGCTGCTGACCGCGTGCAGCCCTCTCCTCCTGCGGGTACGGCCCGGCGTCGCCGTCGCCGCGATGGTCGCCACGGTGGCGGTCGTCGACGTGGCCCGCTTCGTCCTCGGCGCTCCCCGAGCAGGTCGGCTGGCTGAACCTGCTCGCCGGGTGGCTGCCCTGCTGCTGCGCGAGCCGCTGGCCGCCCTGATGCGGCGGCCCCGGCTCTGGGCGGATGAGACGGGGATCCGCTGCCTGGCCTACGTCGAGGACCGGCGGCGGGACTCGGCATGGTCGGCACCCCGCATCCGGCCTTGATCGGTGCCGCCAGGACGACTAGCCTGATCGCCGTGCTGCCGGAAGGCGGGGCCGAGGCGATCGCGTCACGCGGGAAGAGCCCCGACCACGACGAGCTGCTCGACCACGCCGCCATGGAGTTTGGGACCGACTGACGATGAGCGCGGAAGAGGATTTCAAGCAGGTCGGCGCCGAGCTGGCCGACCTGGGTGTACGGATCTCCAGGATGATGGGGAGTCCCGCGCTCAAAGATCAGGCGGGGAAGGTGTTCGCGAGCCTGCAGCGCGACGGCGCGATGGTGTTCCGGCTGGTCAGGGACACCCCCGAACACACAGCCGCGCTCCAGCTGGCCGGGGCGTCCCTGTTTGACCCCTCGGGGCAGGGCAGGGCGATAAAGGACTGGGTGGTCGTGCCCCACTCCTCGGCCGAGAAATGGACGGATCTGGCCGAGGCCGCCCTCAGCCGCCCACGCTGATCAGTAGGCCACGTCGACGGTGTGGCGGTGGGTGCCTGAGTCGGGCAGAACGCGGAGCACGGCGTCGGCGAGGTCGGCGCGGGCGATGGTGGAGCCGCCGCGCACCGCGTCGTCGATCCGCGTGCGGTAGTCGCCGCGCGCGGGGCGGTGTCGAGCAGGCGCGGCAGGCGCACGATCGTCCAGTCGAGCGGGGCAAAAGACCAGGTCAGCGGCTAGATGACCTGGTCTGGGTAGCGCCCTGCAGGATTCGAACCTGCGACCGTCGGATGAGAAGCAAGATCGTTTGCTGATTCGTGGTGTCAGTCAGTGTCGGTCCGTCCCGCGCTGGGTTGATTTCAGTGTCCGACCGCGACGGGACCTGTCAGTACGTTCCGGGGCGGACGAGCACGGGCCGAGCACGGCTGACCCACCGGTGCACATCACGCGTCCGTGTCACTGATGTGTACGAGCAACATGGCCAACGCCGTGAAGTATCAGGTCAGCTCTGTGTGATGAGTTTTGATGCGGTACAAGGTGAAGCCACCTCCGTTCCGCAGGAGCGGCCGCGACCCGTGCCGCTGGGGACAATCGATGGAGCGTCATCAGCCGGTGGCGCGACAGGGAGGGTAAGAGAGTCATCCTGCGCAAGGAGTAACCGAGCGATGACCCGCTCCGATCCCGGCCATGTCTCCAGCGTCCTCGCGCTGCTGGATGATCTGGCGGCCTTACAGCGAAGCAACGCCGACGGCGTGATCTTCAGCGAGATCGTCTTTACCGAGCCCGGAGCGGTCATCACCGCACGTTGGCCTGACGGCTAGACGAGTAAGTCCTAAGTCGGGTTAGTGGTCATAGGCGATCAGTGACCGGGTGACGGGCTGGCCGGTAGCGCGGTTGTGCCAGATAGCGGCGGTCAACGCCAAGATGCGCTGGGCGATGCGCGCGCCGACCCCCTCAGGGCTGCGTCCGCCGTGGAGTTCCAGGTCGAGTTGGCCTTTGAGGGTGTCGTTGACCGATTCGATGAGCTGGCGGATGGGTTTGAGGAGCTGCTCGCCCGGGCGGGGTGTGCGGTTGCGGTAGGACGGCCGCAGCAGCCGCACGCCCCGTTCGGCCAGGTAGTGGTCCAGTTCGGCCGAGACGTAGCCCTTGTCGGCGATGATCAGCAGCCCGGGTCGGGTGGCGAGCAGATGCGGGTCGTGGTCCAAGACGGCCATCAGCACCTGCCGTTCGTCGATCTTCGGGGTGGCCAGGGCCCAGGTGATCGGCAGTCCGGCCGGGGTGCAGACCAGGTGCAGCCGCAGACCCCAAAACCAGCGGGAGTGGGAGCGGCAGTAGCCGTAGCCGGCCCAGCCGGCCAGGTCCGAGCGCTGCGTGGTGGGGCGGGAGCGGCCGCATTCGACCGGGGTGGAGTCGACCACCCAGACCGGGTCGGCCCACAGATCGGTGTCGAGGGCCAGGGCCCGGATGGCGCGCTGGAGCAGGGGCAGGGCCGCGCGGAGCCGTTTGTTGTAGCCGGATTGGCCGGGCAGGTAGGGGAAGGCGCCGGGCAGGTGCCGGGGGACGAACCGCAGCCAGCGGGCCTCGGAGCCGATCCCGAGCAGGACTTGGGCGACCGCTAAGGTCAGCAGTTCGGCGTCGGTCAGCTTGGGTGGGCGGCCGAGGCGGGGCGCTTTGCCGAGCCAGTCGTCGATCTTCACGTACAGTGCGGTGAGAAGGGTGTTGAGGTCTGTCGTCACAAACGGATCATCAACACCCTTCGTCGTTCCCGCAGCCGAAACGACTTAGGACTTACTCGTCTAGGTGCGCAGCGCCACTGTGAACCTGGACGTCAGCCGTGAGCAACTGCGATCGGCCTTTCTGCCTCACGCACTGCGCCCTGAGTTCGATCATCACAATGACACGTTCTGGGTACCGCAGGACAGTGACCCACCCGCACTTCACTACGCATGGATGCTCGCCGACATCGCCGCCTACCCAGATGCGTGGCAGGGCTATCAGGTCGGTCGGGCCAATCGAGTATTCCTGGCCCGCATCACCACCGACGGCCTTCGACGAGCCCACGTTCTTGTGCGCGTCAACGGTGGAGACGGCCACGAGGAGGAAATCGACATCGCCTGCGGCGCAGAACCCGATGTCGGGCTTGGGTACAGCATCGTCGATCGTGCAAGCCGGTCGAGTTCGTAGTCGTCGCTGCGCTTGCCGCCGTGGTGCGCCCCAGACCGTCAGCAGGCGTCAGTTCCATGGCCGGAATTCTCCGTATCTCGGCTGGACCCGAGGCCAGGCTCCCTGCGCTTAGGGGCCTGTTCAGAAGTGGATCAAGGTCTATCGACGAGCTTGATGAGGTGTCGGGCGGTGCCGATAGGGTCGACGATCTGAACTCGACCGCGTGGGCGCAGGTAGACACGGTTGGCGCGGGAGCCGTTGGGCGTTCACGGTGGCCTTCCGCGACGGGGCGAGGCGCGGCCTGGAGCCTGGCGTCATCTCCGCGATCGGCGCATGACCGGGCGCCGATCGGGGTGAACGGGACGCTGACCAACTCCGCCACCTTCTACCCGTTCGGGCCGTTCGAGAGCGGGAAACGCGGCCAAGCCCCCAGCCGTCTGGGTCGATTCACCCGCCGCACATCCGCCGGCCACCGCGAGGGCGACCTAAGGTGAAGGGAGACGGTGCATCAGCACCGCCGGGCGAAACGGGGTGGCGGGCATGGAGCTACGCCAACTCCGTTAACTTCGTGACGCTGGCCTGACAGCAACCGGCTCTGACGAAAGGAGCCGACCGTGCTTGACAAAACCGTACTGATCATTCGATTTCACTCGCTGGGCGGTGAAGACATCTCCATGATCAGTGGAGATTTCGACGGAGAACAAGGGGCGTTGGAAGTGATCGCTCGCGCTCTTGACGAGCGGCGCAGCCTGGTGTTGACCCGGGCCCGGTACGACCGTGAGACCGAGATGAATGGCGTGGTCATCAACCTGGCCAACGTGGTGTTGGTACGAGTGTCGAAGACGGACAGCGCCGAGGCGGGGCAGTACCTGTAGCGGGAAAACCCTTAGCGGACCGATCATCATGCAAGCCCTGCAGGTTGCCTGTCAGTCCAAGCGCCGCTGAGCGACTACAGCAGGATGCGTTTGCGCCTTGCCTGCCTGGGATGGAGCTGGACTCTGGCGAGTTCGTGCAGGGCTCGCAAGGCACCGGTCTGCCTGGCCAGGACAAGAGCCTGACGGGCCGTTTCGACCGCCCGCTCGCGCTCGTGGGCATCGGCGTACGCATGGGCCATGCGAGCCATGGCATAGGCGGTAGCGTAAGTCGACAGCGCCTTCGGCGGTTCCTGTTCCAGGATCTCGATCGCGCTCCGGGCGTAGCCGAGGTCGACGAGACACCCGACGCACAGCGTGTTGTGGGCTTCGATGGAACAGTCGAACCGGTAGCGCGTGTCGTCGCCCGGTTCCGCGAGTGACTGAGCGGACTCCTCCAGGCGCCGGCGGCACATGTCCCGGTCCCCGGCGAGGGCGTGACCTTGCGCTTCATGATGCCGGGACAGTGCGTCCATCCGCGGGGGGAGGTTGACGCGTTCACGGGCGGCGACGGCGAGGTCGACGATCTGTCCGGGATCATCGGCGGTGTCGGAAAGACCGCCCCGCTGGGCGAGTGTGTAGGCCTCGAGCAACGTGTCCGCTGCTTCACGAGCGTCGCGTATGGCCTCATCCGACCACACCAATGCCCCGCCCGGGTCGCCGGCCTCGTGGTGCATGCGACTGATCAGCTCCGCGTTCTCCGCAGCGAGCAGCAGAAACGCACGCCGTACAGGCGAACTGGCATCACGGTGGAATTCCTCGATCCCCTCGAAGACAGGCCGCAGGACGTTGATCACGTCGGCAGGTCGGAGATCGGTTCGGGTGTAGGCGTCAAGGACCGCTTTGAAGTAGCTGATCGTTCCGTCGTCGGCCCGCTGGGGGGCCTCGATCGCTCGGCCGGTACGTTCCTCCTCTTCGGCGGTGAACATCCCCGACAGCAGTGGAATGCCTGTCAGATAGTGCCACAGGGTGGTGCCAGCCGCGTCTCCGACGAACAACTCCGCCTCGTCCACGCCGAACGCCCGGCAGAGCAGCTCCGAATACCGCTCGTCGGGCCGCCGCTCTCCAGCCTCCCAGAGCCGGATCAGCCAGGTGAGCGTCTCAAGGGTGGGCAGCCGATCACGCGTCGCCTCGTCCGCCGCATCGGCCAGCCGTTTCCCGAGCTCCCTGCGGCTCCACAGCCGCGCGCGGCGCAAAACTTGCAGACGGGCAGACCATATCGGAACATCGATGGCAACCATTGGTATTTCTCCCACCGTCCGAGCGGGTCAGCGACAACCCCCTCGTAGGCATTTGTTCCCATTATCCGCTTTCTGGAGCCGCCTCGATAACCCCGAACCTGAAGATGCGCCGAACAGTGTCATACGCCCCGCGGCGCCTTCCGGAGAAGGTCAGCCTGCCGCACCATCAGGCATGCGAGTCTCGCCGGGTTGCGTCCACGGAGGCCCAGGACCGGCGCGTTGGCTCTCACGGTTAGCTTCCCCATGCGTCTCAGGAAAGCAGCAGGCCGCCCCGCTCTACGTGGGAACTGCCGGACTGGTCGGCGTGTCGCCCAGTCAGGTGTCACCTGCCACTCGCCGATCGCCGTCACCCTGACCCTGCGCATCCCTGTCTGCGCCCGCCGATCAGGTGCGTGGCGAGTTTGTCGCCGTTCCAGGAGGCGAGTTCGGTGCGGACCTCGTCGACGAGTGAGGGTCCTACCGTCGCTCACCAGCGAGCCCTTGGGCCGACGGCGGAGTGGTGTAGCCGCCGGTTGTGGTCAGAGGGCGATGGAGCCACGGAACTGGAAGGAGAGCAGTCGCCGACGATATGGGCGAGCCGTCGCCCGATGAACGCAGGCGCAACACACCGTGCCCGGATCTCCCCGGGGAGAGCAACCTGGGCTCGTAGGTTGTGAGCAGGCACGATGTCGAGCCGAGGAGTACGACAGATGACCAGCACGCCTTCATCCGAGCTCGCGCAGGACACCATCCGCTCGGGGCTGTGGTTGCCGCTTTTCGATGAACTCGCCGATCCACTCGTCGTCGCCCGGCTGGCGGCGGAGGCCGAGGAAGTCGGGTGGCATGGAGTGTTCGTGTGGGACCACCTGCGCTGGAGTGAGCCCGTCGAGGAAATCGCGGATCCGTGGATCACGCTCGCGGCGGTCGCCACCGCCACCGAGAACGTGCGGATCGGGCCGATGGTCACACCGCTCCCTCGTCGCAGGCCCGCCAAGGTGGCCAAGGAGACGGTGACCCTCGACCAGCTCTGCAATGGCCGCCTGACGCTCGGCGTCGGCCTCGGCAGCGACCGCTATGGCCGCGAACTGTCGATGATGGGAGAGGAACTGGACGACCGGGTGCGAGGCCGGATGCTCGACGAGTCGCTCAGCGTGCTGGCGGCCGCGTGGTCGGGTGAACCGGTGTATCACAGGGGCGAGCACTACAAGCTCGACGGCATCAGGCTGCTGCCCAGGCCGGTGCAGCGACCGGGGATCCCCGTGTGGGTCGCGGCGCTGCCGGGGAACTCCAGGCCGTTGCGGCGGGCCGCCCGTCACGACGGGTTCTTCCCGGTATTGGTGGCCGGTGTCGACCAGTTCGCGGAGATGGTGGGCAGCGTCAGAGAACTGCGCGCGGCCGAGGGTAAGGACCCCGCGGCGCCGTACGACATCGTGGCGGCCCTGGTGCCCGGCACCGATCCCGCGCCGTACGCAAGGGAGGGTGCGACCTGGTGGATGACCGAGTTTCCGATGGGCGCGGTGTCCTTGGACATGGTGCGCGGCGTCCTGCGCGAGGGCCCCGTAGGGCGGTGACCCACAGCACAGGTCCCCTGCAAGCAGTGCGGAAACGGATTCTGGCCAAGGCGCCAGATCGGGACCTCGGAATAATGTGAAGCACTACCCAGCCGCTCCGAAGCCATGATCGACCTCATGACCCGCCGCCTCGCCGGAGAAACCACTCCCACCTGGCGCGACACCTGAACCTAGGATCAGGCAGGACGAAACACCCTTTGAGAACACATTTGGTCAATCCAGCGGTCTGGCGTAGATAATCGTCACCCGATGGGCGGAAGCGAGCAGGAGGAGCGCGTACCGGTGGGGGATCGCCCGGACCCGGATCTGGTGGCGAGGTCCCTGGGCGAGGCTGAGCCCGGAAGCGTCGCCAGCACTCCGAACCGGACGGGGTCGGGGCCGGGGGTGGCCGAGCGAGAGCTCAACCGGGCGGCCGTGCGTTACGCGGTGTGGCTGCGTTCGGCGGTGATCGTGCCCTGCGTGGTTTTCGGGATCCTCGCGACACCGGACGAGCACAGATTGGCGACGCTCTCGATGGGGGCCGTCGCGATCGTGTGGTGCGCGCTCCGCCTGGTCTGGACGCGGAATCGGACGCTCCCGCGCTCGTGGGTCCCGGTAGCGGTCGACGCGACCGTCCTCGTGGCGGTGGGGCTCGGCCAGGCGGTGACCGGCGCCGGGGACCCGGGCGGCTGGGTGGTGGCGCTGGTCTCGATCACAGCCGTGACGTGTCCGTACGAGTGGCCCACCCGGCCGCTGGTGGGGTGCGGCCTGGGCCTGCTCGGGGCCGGTGCCTTCGTCGCGGGGGCCTTCGCTCACTCGGGCCAGTGGTCGCCGGTCGCGCTGGCCGGGGCGCGCGTGCTGCTGGAACTTATGCTGTCCCGGCTGTCTTATGTGCTCGTCCGCGCCCAGGCGCGCTCGGCGGACCGGCTCACCGAGCGGGTGGCGGCCCGGCGCCGGCACGCCGCCGTCGCCGCGGCCAGGCGCTCGAGCGAGCGGGAATACCTCGCGACCCTGCACGACACGGCGAGCACCACGCTACTGATGGTCGCGGTGGGAGCTCGCGACGGAACCCGGTGGGTGCCCGAGCGCGCCCGCCACGATCTGGAGGAGCTCGCCAAGGTGCCGGGATCGGGCGACGGCCGCATCGAGTTGGGGCCGCTGCTGAGCACCGCGACCCACCACCCCGCCGTCCGTGTCGAGGTGGAGATCGACGCTCTGCCTCCGCTGCCCGCGTCGCCGGCACTCGCGATCTTCCACGGCGTACGGGAGGCGCTGACGAATGTGGAGCGGCACGCGGGGGTTCCGGAGGCGTCCCTGCGGGCGGGGCTCGACGAGAGCGGAAGGATCGTGGTCGAGCTGCGGGACCGGGGCCGCGGTTTCGACCCGCGGCATGTCGCCCCGCACCGTCGCGGCCTCTCCGGTTCGATCGTGGAGCGGATGACCAGGGCGGGCGGCCGGGTGCTGGTCGCCTCGCGGCCGGGCGCCGGCACCACGCTGAGATGGACGTGGCCGGATGACGCAGACTGCTGAGCGCCGCCGCGGCAGGTCGGCCGTCCGCGTCGAGGAATTGCTCCTGCGCGGCGCCCGCGCGTCGGTTCTGGCCGTCACGGTGGCCGTTCAGTTCGGCCTGTGCCTACCCACGCTCATCGAGCACAGCCGGCGCTACGAGCCGCTGTGGCTAGAGATCGCCGGATTTGTCCTGATGGCCGGCGTCGCGGCCGGCGCGGCCGTGTGCCTGGCTCGATACGGCGGGATCCCGCCGCCCGTACGGCGCGCCGGCGCGGGGCTGGTGCTGCTCGCGGCGGGCGCGGCGGCGGTCGCCGCGCCGCCGGGCAACTATCTGGATCGGGCCCACTGGTACTTCGGTATGGTCGGCTGGTACGGCGTTCTGTTGCTGTTCGACCGGCCGCCCGCGCGACTGGCCCTCTTCCTCGGCGCGAACCTTGTCGTCGCCCTCGCCAAGGCCATCGTGTCCGGGTCGCCCGACCCGCGGGCATGGGCCGCGATGGCGGTGTCCGTGGTGTCCGTCTACGGGTTCCAGCTCGCGCTGAGCCTGGTGATCCGGGAGGTGTGGCGCGTCGCCGCGCGGGCGAGGGCGGCGGCGGAGGAAGAGGAGCAGTTCAGAACGGCGGAGGCGGTGGCCGAGCACGTCCACCGCGATCATCAGCAGCGCTACGTCGCGCTGCTGGGCACCGCCGTCCCGCTGCTGGCCGGGCTCGGCTACGGCTCGCTCGACCCGTCGGATCCTGACGTCCGGCGCCGCTGCGCGCACGAGGCGGCCAGGATACGGCGCCTGTTCGCGGAGAAAGACGACGTGTCCGACCGATTGGTGCACGAGTTGCGGGCGGTCATCGAGGTCGCCGAGCGAAGCGGGATCACCGTCCAGTTCGCGGCGCGGGGCGAGCCGCGGGAACTCTCCAAGGACGTGCGGCGCGAGCTGATCGACCCAGTGTCGGCCGTGCTCGCCGCGGCGGCGTCCAGCACCCGGGTCACGGTGGTCCGCACGCCCCACCGGGTCCGGGTCAGCGCCCTCGGCGACGGGCCGGGACCGCTGCGCCTGGAGTTCGGATCGCGGCACGTGGAGGTGCAGGGTGTGGTTGCGGAGAATCGACTGTGGGTGGAGGCGGTGTGGCCACAAGGGACGCCATCACGGTGACGCTGATCGACGACCATCCGGCGGTCCTGGCCGGGATGGAGTACTGGTACTCGACGGCGGATCCGCCGATCAAGGTCGTGGCCTCCGGCGCCACCGTGCAGACCGCGTGGGCGCCGCCAGGTGACGCGGCCGCGGTCGTCGTGCTCGACCTGCAACTGGGTGGCCGCCCGCCCGCCTACGACGACCTGCGACGGCTGGTCGACGCGGGCCGGCAGGTCATCGTCTACACCATGCGCGACGACGAGAAGACCGCGCTGACCTGCATGGACCTCGGGGCCTTCACCTTCCTCACCAAAGCCGAGGGAGAGGAGCACCTGACCGCGGCCACGGTCGCGGCCGCGCACGACCTGCCCTACACGCCGCCGGCGCTGGCCGGGGCGTTCGGCGCGGACACTGCGCCCGATCGGCCGAATCTCTCTCTGCGGGAGGAGGAGGTGCTGATCGAGTGGTTCCAGTGCGAGTCGAAGGAGCTCGTCGCGCGGAAACTCGGCATCACGCCGCGGACGGTCAACTCTTATCTCGACCGGGTCCGGATCAAGTACGCGAACGTGGGGCGGGAGGCCCGGACCAAGGCGAACCTGGTCGCGCGAGCGATCCAGGACGGACTGATCGACGTGGACGATCTGTGATCACATGATCACGGTGTGCATTGCGGGTCGAACGACCGTCACTCAGGACAGGTCCGGTTCCCTAGGGTGGTCGCCGCGTCACCGAGGCGGCCTTGGCACGCGCCTTTCGAGGCGTCGGCGGGGCGGTGCACCGGCGCGTATGCGCCCGGTCGATGCCGCTGAGGTCGCCGAGTGCCGAGCGCATCGGACGGTGACGGACTCGAACAGGCAATCACAAGAAGATTCGGGAGTTTGTGTCGTGAGGCGAGTTCGAAGGCGTTCATTCAAACGGGCGACCGTGCGCGGGGCAGGAGTGTGTGCGATCCTCGCGGCGGCGGTGGCGTTGCCGCTGTCGCCTACGGCTCACGCGGTCACCGCCGACAAGACGGACGACAAGCTGACCGCCGGCGAGATTCTCAAGCCGAATGAGTCGGTGAAGTCCGAGAACGGCCAGTACAAGCTGATCCAGCAGGTCCAGGGCAACCTCGTGCTGTACGGCCCCGGAAACAAGGCCCTCTGGGGGACGCCCACGTCGGGCACCACCGCGTACGCGACCATGCAGCGCGAGGGCAACCTCGTCATCTACAACGCCTCGAACCAGCCGCTGTGGGGAACCAACACCGCCGGCAACCCCGGCGCTTACCTCGAGGTGCAGGACGACGGCAACCTCGTCATCTACTCAGCGAGCAACGAGTTCCTCTGGTCGCGGCACGCCTACGTCGGGTCGCTCCCGTCCGGCCACACACTCAAGACCGGACAGTGGGTCCAGTCACGGAACGGCGAGTACAGGCTGCTCATGCAGAAGGAAGGCAACCTCGTCCTCTACAACCGGGCCGACAAGGGCCTGTGGACGACCCCCACAGGCGACAGGCCGGGGGCCTATGCCGCGATGCAGAGGGAAGGCAATCTGGTGATCTACAGCTCGTCGAACAAGGGCGTGTGGACCACTAAGACCGCGGGCAACTCCGGCGCGTATCTGGCAGTGCAGAACCAGGGCAAGGTCGTGATCTACTCCAAGGACGACCGGCCCCTCTGGTCGGTGAACTAGCGCTCTCGCCGTGACGCCGGGATCGCCTGCGGTGGCCGGGCGATCCGCGGCGTCACCCCCCTCATGCCGGAGGTCCGCGGGGCCAGAAGCAGTCGGCCCTCCTGTACACGGCGCGCGGATCTTCGGCGACGGCCCCAGCCCTGCCTGCCAAGCCCTGCTGGTGGCCCGCCTCCGCCGACGAGGCGTCGCATGTGCCCGCCCTCGAAGCCGTCGTCACGTATTTGCTTTGCGCATCCGTGAGCTCGAATGCTTCGGGCATCACCTCCTCAAGGGCCTGGACACCGATATCAACCTGCGCGTCTTCACCGCCGGAGCGTCTGAGATCGACCGAATGCCGCGCTTGCGCGACCGGCTCCGCGCCGGCGCCGAGCACCGCGATCACCATGTGCGGGCCAAGCGCGCCGGTGCGACGCGTGTGGCGGTAGTTGGCGAACCAGCGTTCCACCAGGCCGCGGGCGTCTTGTGAGTGGTGTAGTTGTCGCAGATCCGGTGGATATCGGGCTCTGCCGGAACCTCTTTGTCCCCTGCGACCAGTGAGACGTGGATGATCAGAGTGTTGGTAGTCGACGATCAGGCGCTCGGCCGCGCGGGCATGGCGGCCCTGATCCGCACGACCCCCGGGCTGGACGTCGCCGGTGAGGCCGGCACGGGTGAGGAGGCCGTGTCGCTCGTGCTGGCCACCAGGCCCGACGTTGTCCTCCTGAGCATCCGGGCGCCCGGCGCCGACGCCATCGCCATCATCGAACGGCTCCTCCGCCTGGCCGAGGAGCCCGCGCCCAGGGTTCTGGTTCTGGGCGGCGGCGATCCGCACGGCCACGTCTATCCGGCGCTGCGTGCCGGAGCGGCGGGGTTTCTCCTCAGGGACACCCCGCCGGCGCGGCTGCTGTCGGCCATCCGCACGGTGGCCGAGGGCGATGTGCTGCTGGCCCCCAGCGCGATCAAGGCGCTGATCGAGACGTGGGGGCCGGCCGGTCCGATCGCCTCGGCCCCGGACCTCGGGGCGCTGACCCGGCGCGAGGCGGAGGTGCTCGCACTGGTGGGACGCGGGTTGTCCAATCGGGACATCGCCGGCTTCCTGTCGGTCAGCGAGGCCACGGTCAAGACGCACCTCAACCGGGCGATGGCCAAGCTGGGGCTGTCCAGCCGCGCCCGCGTCGTGGCGATGGCCTACGACCGGGGGCTGGTCAAGCCCCGCCGTATGCAGGCCTGAGGTCCCGGCGGGCCGTGGGGCGGCCACGGCCCGCCGGGGCGGCTCAGAGATTCTTCCCCCAGTTCAGCGCCCGGGCGGCGACCTCACTCAGCTTGATCACGACCACCTTCCACCTGGCACCGTGGACCGGGAGCTGGGTCTCGAACTTGAACGTCTCCAGTCCGTACATCACCTCCGGCGTCTCCGACGACCTGGTGGTCGCCGTGCCGTGCTGCCTGCTCGCCATCGGGTCGATCTGTTCGTGCACCGTGCGCCAGTCGTAGCGCTGCACCGCCTGACTCTGCTGCACCGGCGTGCGCTGGGTCTTGGGCGGCGACAGGCGTTGCAGGGCCTTGCGGCTGATGGGCCGGTGGGGTGGTCGCGTCCGCTCCTTCCTGGGGAGGTCCCTTTCCGCGCGCTTCCTCTGGATGGTCCGCATCCGCTGGATGGCCCGGCGCGCCCGCGCCGCCGCTGCCGCCCGCTGCCTGGCCGCTGCCCGTGCGCGGGCCGCGGCCGCGGCGGCGCGCCGGCGGGCTGCCGCCTCGGCGGCCTTCCTCGCCTTCTCCGCCGCCCGCCGCTGGGCGAGCGCGGCGGCACGCCTGCGGGCCTGCTCCATCGCCTGGCGCCTGGCGATCTCGATGGCGCGTCTCCTGGCCAGTTCGGCGGCCTGGCGCCGGGCCGTCTCCATGGCCGCGCGCCTGGCCGCCGCCGCCGCTGCCCGCTGCGCCGCCCAGAGGGCGGCCCGCCGGGCGGCGAACTGCAGCCCGACGCGGACGGCCGCGATGACGAGGAACCACCAGAGCTGCCCGTCGGGGTCGCTCATCGAGACGGGGTTGTTGTTGGCGTAGGCGTAGGCGTTGAGCTGCTGCGGGTCGGACTCGTCGATGACGGGGTCCACGGAGAGGAACCGACCGGTCGCCGGGTCGTACTCGCGGGCTCCCAGGTGGACGAGGCCGGTGGTGGGGTCAGCCGTGCCGCCGACGAACCCGTTCTGGCCCGGCCACCATGGCGGCGCGGGGCCCCGGTCGGCGCCGAACGGGGTCTGGCGGCGAATGGCCAGCTCACCGGAGGCGCCGTCCACGGCGGCGTGGGCCGTGCCGTGGTGGTCGTTGCCGAAGAAGTACACCTTCCCCGCCGAGCTGCGCATCGCCACCGTCTGGCCGTTGACGGTGTAGTAGCGGCTGCCCTCCACGACGTCCTTGGCGTGGTCGAGGCGCAGCTCCAGGTCGTCCACGTACAGGGTGGTCTCGCCGGCGGTCTTGCGCAGCAGCCGGTCGCCGTCGGCGTCGTAGACGAACGACGTCGTCTTGCCGCTCTCGGTGACCGACTCCAGGTTGCCTTCGGCGTCCCAGACGAGCTGCTGCTCCGAGGAGCCGATCCGCCTGGTGACGGTGTTGCCGGCCGCGTCGTAGGCGTACGAGTCCGTGGTGGGCCCGCCGGTGACGGAGGTGAGTGCGTGCGGCCTGGCCGCGCCAGGCTCGGGGTAGGCGTAGGTGCGGGTCACCTCTGACCGCCCGCCGAAGGCGTGCCGGACCTCCTTGGTGCGGTTGCCCGTGGCGTCGTAGGCGTAGCTGACAGCGTACGGGGCCACGCCGCCGATCTTGTCCGGCTGCGGGCCGCCCGCGGCGCAGTCGTCGGTGGCCGTCCACGCCGAGGTCATGCGGCGCAGGTGATCGTAGGTGATGCACTGCGTGTCCAGGCCGCCGGTCGCCCTGTCGGCGATCCTGGTCACGTTGCCGGCGGGGTCGTAGCTGTAGTGCAGGTCCAGGTCCGAGCTCGAGCCGGTGTCCCGGTCGAGCTGGGAGCGGATCATCCGCCTGGTGCCCTCCTCATGGGTGAAGGTGAGCCAGGTCTTGCGGGTGCCGGTGCTGAGTTCGTACTGGAGCGTCTCGCCCAGCTTGCTGTAGCGGGCGTCGGTGACGTACGACGACAGGCCGGTGACCCGGACGGGGCGGCGCAGCCCGTCGTAGCCGTAGGTGACGGTCTCCGCCGCCAGGCCGCCCGCCTCCGGGAAGGTGACGGACTGGACCTGGTCGTCGGGGGTGTAGCGGGTGTTGAAGACGTAGGAGCCGGCGAGCTTGCCCTCGCGCTCGGGGATCGTGATCGTCTGCCGCAGCGGGCGGTAGTCCCGGTCGATCGCGTTGATCTCGGCCTTGTACGCCTGCCCACCCGCGTACCGGATGGTGGCGTTCAGGTGCCCCTTGGCCAGGGCGTCGTACTTCCACTCGGCCAGCAGCGGGCCGGTCTCGGACCCCTCGCGCAGCGAGGTCTTGCGGCCGAGCGCGTCGTAGCCGTACCACAGGGTCCGGCCGCGGGCGTCGGTCGTGGAGACGACCTCGTCGGTGTCGTTGTAGACGGTCGTCGTGATGCCCTTGTCGGGGTCCTCGGTCCTGATCTCCCGGCTGCGCAGGTCGTAGTGGTGCCGCCAGACGTTGCCCGTCGGGTCGGTCACCGTGGCCAGGCGGCCGGCCTTGTCGTAGGTGTACTTGGTGGACTCGTACTCGCCGGTCGGGGTGGGTCCCTTGTACTGGCGCAGCTCGACGACGCGGTCCTCGGCGTCGCCGATGTGGGTGGTGGCGGTGCCGCCGGGCGGCGGGGTGATGTCCACGCGGTCGCCCTGCCGGACGGCCTTGGTGGCCCACTTCTCGACGCCCTTGACCCGGAAGCTCTGCTGGACCAGCTCGCCGGTGCCGTCGTAGACGCCGACGATCTGGCCGGCCATGTCGTCGTCGGAGACGGCGAGCAGCTCGGTCGAGGGCTCGCCGGTGCTGTAGTAGCCGGTGTTGGTCTTGGCGATCTCGCCGAGCGAGTTGTGGAAGGTGTCGGTGAGCACCCGGCCGCCGCCGGTGGCCGGCTCCTGGGTCTGGCGCTCGCGCATCAGGCCGTCATACAGCTCGTGGCTGGTGATGTACGTGCCATCGGCGGCCAGCGTTCTGGTGGTGATCACATTGGGGCCGTCGGAGCGGACGATGTACGCGTACTCGGTGTTGGGCGACTGGCCGGCCGCCCTGTCGCGGTCGGGCTGCCAGACCTTGACCAGCCGGCCGAGCGGGTCGTGCTGGAGGTCGGTGCGGCGACCGTTCTCGTCCACCTGGGCCACCGCCTCGCCCCAGGCGGGGTCGAGGTAGGTGACGTCGGCGTGGCCGAGATGGTTGACGGTCCTGACCTCGGTCGCGGGCGAGCCGGAGGCCGGCACGTACGTGGTGGTCAGCTTGCCGCCGGCCACGTCGGTCTCGGAGGTGAGCCGGCCGTAGTCGTCGTAGGTGCGGATCATCTCGGGGACGTACCGGGGCGTGGCCCCGTCGTAGCCGGCCAGTTCCTCGGTCCTGGTGACGTCGCCCTTGACCGGCGGCTGCCCGAAGGCCCGCCCGTCGAAGTGCGTACGCACGTCCGACAGCACGTCCTGGGGCCGCTGCGGCTCGGCCGAGCAGGGCTTGGCCACGGTCTCGACCCGGCTGACGAAGTCCAGCATCCAGGCCGCGGTGTCGCGGGTGTGCGTGTAGCGGGTGCACACGTCGTCGCCGGGCACGGCCACGTCGCCGAGGTCGTGGACCTGGGTGACCAGGCCGTGCTCGTCGTACGCGCGCTCCTCGGAGGTGCGCCGCCACGTCCCGTCGTGCAGGAGGGTGCGGGCGAGCGTGGCCTTGGTCTCCACGAGGTAGGCCGTCTTGGTGACACCCTCGAACGTGGAGGTGGCTGTCTGCCGCCACCACGGCTCCTCGACGGTGGCCGAGAGGATCTTGCCGCCGTCGCCGTCGTGGACGACGGTCTCCCTCTCCATCCCGGCGAGCTGGTCGTGATCATCGCGCGTGACGCCCTCGGAGTCGACGACGTGCACGTCCTTGCGTCCACCATCGGCCAGGCGGTCACCGTCCATGCCGCGGAAGTAGACGTGCTCGGTCAGCGTGCGCTTGCCGTCCTGGCCGTCGCCCTGGCGCACCCGTACCTTGCCGAAGCCGCGCCAGTCGGACCAGGTCCGCTCGGCGGGCTTGGTCAGGATGTTCTCGGAGTAGCGCCAGGCGGCGCCGCCCACGTACTCGTAGTCGGTGACCACCCACGGCGAGCGAGCGGTGCGGTCGATCTCCACGGTCTGGGCGACGACGTGCTTGTGGAACCAGTCCAGCACCTCCGTCTCGTCCTGCGGCACCCAGCGCTGCGGGTAGCAGCGCATGGTGTTGCGGTCCGGGGCCGGCAGGTTGGACGGGGTGCACTCCTCGGGCGCGTACGTGACCCGCAGCTCGGCTCCCGCCTCGGTGTAGACCGACTGGACGCGCCACTTGATCAGCGGTGCGCGGCCCTCGTCGGCGTCCACCCGGTTGTCGAGCTGCACCCCGGCGAAGGTCACCTTGGGAAGGGTGACGGTACTGCCGACGTGGCCGGCGTGCTGGATCGAGGCCAGCCACAGCGCGGGGCTGAGTCCGTCGCCCGTGGCGGGGAAGGAGTGGGTCAGCGTCCAGGAGTCGACATCCTTGTACGCGCCGCCGGACAACACCTGCGTGGTGACCTTGGCCAGCCGCTTGCGCGTCCAGAAGGTGGGCGAGGTCCGATCCTTGCACACCTCGCCGGCCGCGCAGTTGCGGTCGAACGGCACGTCCGGCCAGTGGGCCGCGGTCTCCTTGGTGAGCTGGCCCGGCTCGCAGGTGATCGCCCCGCTGGGCAGGCACCGCTCGGCCGTCGTGAACACCACGCGCGCCGACGGCGCCCCGGTGAACAGCTCGCCCGAGCGGTAACCGTAGTCGATCCTGGCGAGCTGGCCGCCCCGGTCGTAGGGCGTGCCGAGCTCGGGCTTGCCGTCACGGCCGTAGTGGTTCTGCTCGCGCTCGTACCAGTACGTGGTGGCGTTGCCGTGCCGGTCGGCCACGTGGTCGAGGTTCCACCGCCACGCCTGCTGGCACCAGGCGTCGGCGGCCACGGCGTTGTGGCAGGGCTCGCCGGCCTCGTTGCCGAACACCGGCACGGTCCAGGCCGACGCGGTCTCCGGCTTGCCGCTCACCCAGCCGGGCAGCCGGTTGAGGCCGAAGGTGTACTGGGTGCCGTCGGCGGTTGTGACCCGCCAGTGCTCGCCGTTGTCGTCGCCGTTGGCGGCGCCGGTCAGGTGCTCGACGCGGGTGCCGTCGTCGCGCTTGAGCCGCCACTGGCCGCCGGCGGCGTCCTTGACGAGCTCGTTCGCCGAGCCGTTGAGCACGAGCGTGGCGTTGTCGTGGTCCCAGCACAGGTCGCCGGTCTGCTTGCCGTCGGCCGAGCAGGACTTGTAGCGGCGCTCGATGTAGCCGCCGGGCGTGAGGTCGAAGCCCTCGCCGGCCCAGGACGCCTGGTTGTTGGTGGCGGAGGTGCGGCCGTCCACGCTCTGGGAGGAGTAGCCGAGCGCCACCGTCGGCTCGTCGCCGCCGATCGCGGGCGGGACCCGCATCGGGTAGTTCCAGGAGAAGTCGCCCGACTGGGGGCCGACGCTCCAGGTGGCGGACTGGGCCAGCGGCGTGGCCTTGTAGTCGCCGGACGGACCCGCCGGGGTGCTGGTCAGGGCGTAGAGGCGGGTACCGGTGGCGGCGACGTCCATGTCGGCGGTGAGCGTGCCGGCGCGCGCGTCGTTCTCGGCGCGTACCGGCTCGGGGGCCGGGCAGTCCCGCACCGCCGCGTCCAGGGCGCAGTCGGGCAGCTTGACCAGGGCGAGGCGGGCGGCGTAGTCGCCGCCGAAGGCGTGGCGGAAGCCGGAGTAGTCCATCCGCATGCGGGCCTTGCCGCCGCGGGTGGCGGCCTGCCCCGGCGAGACGCGCAGCACGACGCCGGGCACCGCGGCGGACGTGGCCCGCTCCAGCACCTCCAGCTTGACCTGCTCGGGCGGCTTGGCCCGGCCGGAGGGGGCGTCCATGCGCACGGCCAGCGAGCCGGCCGCGACCTTCGCGGACCGGCCCGGCGACAGCTCCACCGCCCCGGCGCGCGGCCAGGTGACGGCGAGGGCGGCGGTCAGCGCCTGCTTGGCGGCCGGGTCCTCGCGCTTGGGCAGCACGGGCACGGGCACGCCCGGCACCGGCTCCTCGCGCTGCACGCCGGGCCGCTCCCGGCGCTCGGCCTGGGCGGGCAGCGCCGGGGCGAGCGGCACGGTGACGAGCACCGACAACGCCGCGCACGACCGGGCGAACCAGCGGAGCAGCCGGGGATGGAAATCGTAGATCAATAAGCTCGAGCGTCCGGTCTCCGGGAACTCCTCAGAGACGTCCATCGTCACCATCCATGGGGGATCAGGCGCGGGCCGGCGGGGCGAGCACCCCGCCGGCGGGCGGGTCATTCTGCGGCGAGCCGGGCGATGTCGTCGTCGCCCAGAGCGCCCTGGTAGGTGCGTACGTCGTCGAGGACGCCCGGCCAGTGGGCGGTCATGGTCCCGGCGAAGATGCCCCTGCCGAGCTGGAGCGGCCCGTCGGCGTTCCACGTGCTGTAGTGGTCGGCCTGGGCACTGGCCACGAGCTGACCGCCGACGTAGACGCGCAGCTTGCGGGCAGGGGCGTCGTACACGCCGGCCAGGTGGGTCCACTCCATCGTGTGCGGCACGGCGTCGGAGCGGGCCATCACGAGCGTGGGCGCGTCGGCGTCGGCGTCGATCATGGCGAAGCCCCAGCGGGGCCCCTGCGCCGTGTAGCCGAGTGCGAATGCGCTGGTCCGCTTGCCGCTCTGGGCCACGGCCACGCTGTCGGCCGCGGGCAGCGTGTCGAGCTGGACCCAGGCGCTGGCGGTGAAGCTCTGGTCGGTGCGGATCGCGGGGCCGGCCGCCGCGGCGTACCCGGCGGTCCCGTCCACGGCCAGCGCGCCGCCGAGCCAGCCCTGTGTCCACGCCGCGCCACCGCCGAGGGTCAGCGGCCCGGTACGGCCCGCCGCGTCGGCGGCCGTGGTGCCCTCGCCCTCGTCCAGCTTCCAGTGCCCGGTCAGCGTGGAGCCCTGGTTGACCAGCCGGACGATCTCCTCGGCGTACACCGCCCGGTCGTGCATGCGCACGTCGTCCACCTCGCCCGGCCAGGGGTCGGCGAAGCCCCCCTGGTGCTGGGCGCGCCCGAACTGCAGCGCGCCCGCCGGTCCGGTCCCGCCGTGATAGGCGACGGGACCGGCGGCCAGGTGGCCGTTGACGTACAGGTACATGGCCCTGGCCGCCGCGTCGTAGACGCCGGTCAGGTGGGTCCACTCCCCAGCCCTCGGCGTCACGGCGGGGTTGTCGGCCCACACCGACTGGGACGTGCCACCGGAGTTGTTCATCTTGAACGACCACGACCTGGTGGCGGCGCGGTAGCCGAGCCAGATCCCGGCGTGCAGCTCACCGTCCTGGCTGACGGCGGCGGCGTTGTGCGCGGGCAGCTCGGTGAGCCGGACCCAGGCCGAGAGGGCGAGGTTGTTCCCGGTGGAGACGACCGCCCCTGCGGTGGCGGCGTGTTGGCCGGCCGCCGTGAAGCGCAGAGCCGTGCCCTGGCGTCCGTCGGTCCAGGCCGGGCCGTTCAAGGTCGCGGGATGGGCGCCCGCCGTGTCGGCTGCGGTGCCTCCCTGGCCCTCGTCGAGCGTCCAGTGGCCGACGGGTCCCGTGCCGTCCCTGACGTTGAAGACATAGCTGCGGATCGGGCCCTGCTTGCCGGCGGCGTCCTTGCTGCGTACCGACAGCACGTTGGGGCCGTCCTCGTCCGGGGTGAGCCGGACGGTGGCCTTACCGGCCACGGTGTCCGCCTTCACCTCGGTCTCGGGGTTGGTGTTGAGGCCGTACACGAACGCGGTCACGTCGGTGACGCCGTTGGCGTCGAAGGTGAACTCGCCGGCTCGGCCGAGCCCCTCGCCCCAGGCGTTCTCCGGATACTGGGCCGAGGTGACCAGGGGTTCGCGGCCGGGAGCGGTGGTGTCGATGAGGATCTCGCACCACGGGCTCCACGCGCTGGTGGCGAGGCCGTCCTCGGCGCGTACCCGCCAGCGGATCGTCGAGCCGTCCGCGTACGCGCCCGCCGGGATGTTCGCGTAGAACGCGTTCTCGGAGGAGGCGGCGGGGGTGAGGTGCTCGCCCACCTTGGTCCCGGCGGCGTTCCACCACTCGAAGCGGCCCCTGACGGAGTTGTCGCCGTCGCGCAGCTTGGCCCAGAGCTTGGGTGTGGCGGTGCCCACGGCGGGCCGGGCGGTGCCCGACAGGCAGCCACCGCCCGGGTCGGACCAGGCGTCCGCGGCCAGGGGAGCGGCGGGCGGGCTGTTGTACTCGATGACCAGGACGGGGTTGTTGTGGAACTTCTTCCACGCGTACGTGTCGCCCTCGTCGGTGGCCCGCAGGCCCAGCGTGATCGTCGGCCAGTTCTCTGCCGCGGCCCGCACCGCCGCGTGCGTGGCGTCGAACTCCACGCCGCCGGCCGGGCAGCCGGTGCTCCAGCCCTTGGCCACGTGCTCGGTGTCCAGGTGCGTCACCCAGGCGGGCTGGTTGTTCCAGGTGGTGCCGCTGCCGATGACGCTGGTCAGCCAGAGCTCGACCGGCCGGGCCGAGCAGGACCAGGACCAGCTCTCGTACGTGCGCAGCGTGGCCTTGAGAATCTGCTTGCCGTGAATGGCCGAGCCGTTGTTCATCTGGAAGAACGAGCGGTTGGTCTGGCCGGTCTGGTTCTCGAAGCCGACGCGGGCCACGTCGCCGGAGTTGAGGTAGTTCGTGTTCGGGTACTTCTCCCATACCGCCGTCCACGCGCCGCGTGGCGCGGACACCGACGGGTCCAGATAGACCGGGTAGCGGGTGCCGGGCGCGGTGAGCATGGCCTTGTCGGGAGCGAGGGTCAGAGTGTCTCCGCTCACTTCCAGGCCCATCCGCTCGTGCCGGGAACCGGGCGCCGGCCCCTGGCCGGAGGCCATGGTCAGGCGGCGCCCTTCCGGGGTGGCGGGCGAGTCCCACATGAGCGGGGTCGGGGCGACGAACATCGCGGCGCCGCCGCGGTCCACTGCCTGCAGCCCGCCTCCCTTGCCTTCCCGTACGGACAGGTTGCGGGAGCTGAGCGAGTACCGCAGTCGGTCCAGCCGGCCGTTGAGCGCCGCCTGCCGGTTCTTGACGACGAGCACGTGCGAGAAGCCGTCCACGTCGGCGGTGACCTGGAGGTCCACGCCCGGCAGCACCTCGGCGTAGGTGGCGGTGGGGCCGTCCAGCGTCGGGGTGGGCAGCGGGCCCGGCCAGCCCACGGAAAGTGACCGGGTGCCGCGCGAGACGGTGGCCATCGTGGTCCGGCCGCCGCCGGAGAAGCGCAGCCCCACGGCCGTCGCGCCGGGGGCGATCGACCCGTCGGGCAGGCGGCGCAGGGTGGTGTCTACCGGGGTCCAGCGGCCGCCATGGCGGACGCGTATGGGGCGGGCGTGCTGCTCCAGCACGAAGGTGCTCTCGGGGGTGGCGTGCACGGTGCGCGTCTCGGTGCGCAGGGAGGCGACCTCGACCCGCTCACCGACGCGCCGCGCCGCGACGAGGGCCTCCCCCTCGGTCGCGGCGGCGGTCTGGCGGGGCGGCGTCGCGGGCTCGGCCGCCCGGGCGGGCGGGCCGCTCAGCAGCAGGCCCTCACCCAAAAAGAAAGCAGCCGCGGCGGCGACTGCTGCGATGCGTCTCACGGTGGGGCGATGGCCGGGCCCGGTATGCGTGCTCCTGGCCATCACCACTCCGCTAACGCGGCGGGCGGGTTACTGCGTGCGTCCACGATCTCTCCGAACTCTCCTTCGGCCGAGGTGGGCCGATCTCGCTCGAAATATATGGTCGCGATCACGCTGAGTCGTCAACCCGCCGCGGTAGATCGGCTCAACCTTCGCTGTAGGACTCCCCAGCACCACCGCCTTGGGCCGCCCCGGCACGCCCGATGCCGCCGCCGAGCTGCGTGCGCAACTGAACCCACAGGGGAATCCCCGAAAATCCCGTCGCCGCCAGGAAGGTGGCGATGAGCGTGTACGGCACGAGCGTCAGCCTGCCGCGCCAGGACTGGAAGTACGGCGCGCTGCCCGGCGAGGCGAAGCAGCCCGGTGTCCACCTCATGCGCTCGGTCAGCTGGGCGGTGAATGCCAAGACCAAGCATCCGCGTGAGGCTGTGCAACTGGTGGACTTCCTGCTCAACGACCCGGAGGCGGGCAAGGCGCTGGGCCTTTCGCGTGGCGTGCCACCCAACTCGGCCATCGCCACATCGCTGGTGCCCGGCCTCGACCCGCGGGACAAGCAGATCGCCGACTACGTCGAATACCTGCGCAAGCCGGGGAACAGCGGCAAGGCGCCCGCTCCCGACCCGGCCGGAGGCAAGGAGATCCGCTCGGATCTGCTCACCCGGCACACGCAGGACGTCTGGTTCGGCAAGAAGAGCGTCGAGCAGGCGGCCGAGGCGTTCGTCCAGGAGGCGGCCAAGGTCATGGGGCGCTCGAGTTGATCAAACGTGACCTCGCGGCCTACGCGTTCCTGATCCCTTGGTTCGCCGGGTTGCTCCTGCTGGTCGTGATGCCGCTCGGGTGGTCGCTCTACCTGTCGTTCACCGACTACGACCTGCTGTCGGATCCGACGTGGGTGGGTTTCGGAACTACGTGGAGCTGTTCACCGCCGATGACAGGTTCCTGCACTCCGTCGTGATCACGGGTGGCTACGTGCTGGTGGCGGTGCCGTTGCAGCTGGCAGCGGCGTTGGCCGCCGCGCTCCTGCTGGTCAGGGATCGGCGGGGCAAGAGCGTTTACAGGTCGCTGTTCTACCTGCCGTCGCTGCTGGCGGCGAGCGTCGCAGTCTCGATCACCTGGCGCGCCATGTTCGACTATGGCGGAGCGGTGAACGGCGTGCTCGGCTGGTTCGGCGTCTCGGAACGTTCCTGGATCAACGATCCGGCCACCGTGATCTGGACGATCGTGGCGCTGGAGGTGTGGCGGTTCGGCGCTCCGATGGTCATCTTCCTGGCCGGACTCAAGCAGATCCCCGGCGAGCTGTATGAGGCCGCGGCTCTCGACGCCCCGCCGGCCGAGCTCGACGACATGTATCTGGCCAGCAATGCCAAGCGGCACCTGGTCTACGACTACACCGACGACGACTCCTGCGGGTACAGCTGCGGCCGCAATGCGGATCACACGATCGACACGGTCGCGCTGGCGGGTGACGGCGGCTACTACGGTGAGGGTGGCATCCAGGGGTACACCTTCGCCATCGAGAACTGGGTCTTCGACCGCTACGACGCCTTCATGGCGGACCTGCGCACGGGAAACCGCACGCCTGCGCAGCTCAAGGCCGATCTGGCTGCCTGGCAGCAGTCGATGGCGCAGACCATGAAGACGCACTACATCAACGGCACGACTCCTTCATAAAACCCTGCCGATCTGTCGATTATTCTACCCCTGGGTCATCCAGGTGATAAGGAATCTGGTGATGGATCTGGAGGATGTTGGCTGCCGGGCGCGCTTTCTGATCCGAGACCGGGATGGAAAGTTCCCGGCCCTCATGGACGAGATCCTCGCCGAAGTAGGTATCCAGAACGTGCTCACCGGTATCCGGATGCCGCGGATGAACTCGATTATGGAGCGGTGGGTGCAGTCGTGCCGCCACGAGCTTCTGGACCGCTGCTTACTGTGGAACGAACGCCATCTACGTCACGCCCTGCACGAGTATGAACAGTTCTACAACCAGCATCGAGCCCATCAAGCTCTGGACCAGGCGGCTCCATTACGCGCCGTCCCGGATCCGATCACCAATCCAGCCCGAATCGTCGACTTGAATGTACGCCGACGAGATCGGCTCGGCGGAGTCCTCCACGAATACTCACACGCAGCTTGAGCACTGCGAGTGGCCGGGTCCGCCGCGCTCGCGGCGGACCCGGCTTCTTCAGGAGGCCGGACCCACCTTGATGGTGGTTCGCAGGCCCCTGTTCGCTTCCTTCACCACGTCGATCCTGGTGTTGGTGTCGGGCGGGATGACGCCCTGCTGGGGGTTGGTGCTGTACCAGTAGACGCCGGTGCGGTCGTTGAAGGAGGAAACCCCCGGCAACGACGGGAAGATCGTCTTCGCACCGTCCTTGTGCAGCGCCACCCGGTCGGTCGGGGTCAGTCCGAAGGGCGAGTCGAACACCTGGATCCGGCTGTTGACCCTGGTGTAGTCCTTCCAGAGCAGGGGCACAGCACGGGCGTCGATCGGCAGAATCATGCCCTCGCCGACGTGGTTACGGGTGGCGTTGTCGGTGTAGGAGGTGTCCCACAGCCAGATGAGCAGGCCGTCCTGATAGGGGTAGTGCTCGTAGATCTCCCGCCGCGCGGGGTCGTTGGAGAAGCCGGCGCTGTACGGACCGGTCTTGAGGTAGGCGCCGTAACCGGTGTAGCGCCGGTTTTCGGCGATGTAGGCGCGCGGGTGGTCTTTCTTGCCGGTCTTTCCGGTACGGCTGAAGCCCACGGCGGTCCAGCCGTTGTCGCCGCCTTCGACGTCGTCCTGGACGACGCCGGTGATGGAGTCGATGAGGAAACCGTTCTCGACGGTGTTGGTGTCGGTGAAGTAGCGGAAACGGAACTGGACCTTCTTGCCCGCGTAGGCGTCCAGGGGCAGGCTGAGGTCGGTCCAGCCGCTGCGGCCGGTGATCCCGGGGACGCCGTCGACGGAGGGAATCGGCTGCCCGCCGGCGGTGCCGCCGATCGGTTGCCATAACTTGCCGTCCTCGGAGACCTCGGCGTAGAGATAGTCGAAGTCCTGCTCGATCTGGTACCAGACCTTGGCGTCGAGCTTGGCCGTCGTCAGCCCGGTGAGGTCGAGCTCGCGGGTGAGCGTCTCGTTGAGGTAGTCGCCCTTGCCGCTCCACCACTGGAAGGACCCCTGGGCGGGGTCGACCAGCTCGGTGGTGACCGTGTGCGGTGGCAGGTCGACGATGACGGCCTGCGGATCGGCGGTGTTGTAGGAGCTCACCCCGAGGGTGTGGGTGGAGGCGGTGGCGGCTTTGGCCCTGTCGTGGCTGAGCCAGCCGAGCCGCAGCTTGCTCCACGCGTCCAGGTCGCCGGGGAACTCCCCGGTCTGCCCGTTCTTCTTGCCCAGGTAGGAGCCGCTCGACATGAGCGACCAGAATTCGACGCTGTTGCTGCCGCCGCCGTCGTACAGGTCGGGCAGGCCCAGGTCGTGGCCGTACTCGTGGGCGATCAGGCCGACGCCGCTGTTCTCGCCCGCGGTCAGGAACTTGCCGACCCAGATGCCGGTGTCGCCGATCTGGGTGCCGCCGCGCAGGTTGCCCGCGGGACCCGAGTGCCCGCGCAGGTTCCAGAAGGCGTCGTGGCTGACCGCCCAGAGCGCGTCGGCGCCCTGCGCGCCCCCGCCCCATGTCTGGTCGACGCCGGCGTGGATCACCTGGAAACGGTCGAGGTAGCCGTCGGGCTCGTCGAAGTTCCCGTCGAAGTCGTAGTCGTATCGGTCCCAGACGTCGAAGCTCTTGAGCTCCGCCGTGATGTCCTCGACGCTGCGGCCCTTGGCGCGTTCGGCGTCGTACCAGGCGTTGGCGGAGTCCTTGACGAAGTCGAACAGGGGCGTGTCGCAGTCCAGGCCGCTGTCACATCGCGGCGTGCCGTACCGAGACTCGTTGTAGGGGACCTTCACCCAGTCGGAGACGTAGCCGTCGACGTCATAACGGCCCGAGGACTGCAGCCGGTAGAAGTTGCGCAGCGAGTTGGCACCCTCGGCGTCGTTGAAGTAGATGTCCTGGTAGTAGGCCCGGTTGAAGTCCAGCTGCCAGAGGGTGTGGTTGTCGTAGCTTCGCTGCGGTTTCGGGATCTGGTTGTGCAGTGGGCCGGGCACGCCGCCGTAGCGGATCTGGCCGTTGTGCAGCGTCTGGTTGTCGATCTTGTCGCCGAACTCGGCGAGCACGGTGAAGATCTTGTCTTTGCGTTCGAGGGCGAGCTCGACGTACTGGTCGCCGACCTTCACCGGGCCGGAGGCTCGCGCGCTCACCTTGGGGCTCGAGAGCACCTGCTCCATGGCCTTGTCGCGTAAGGCGCGTTCCTGTACGGCGATCGGGTTGAGGACGTCCTCCTGGTGACGTCCCTCGCCCGGCGGGGTGGCGGTGACCTTCGTGGAGGGGGTGGGCGTCGGCGTCGGATCGGCGGAGGCAAGCCCTGGCAGCGCCGAGGCGCCCAGGACCGTTCCGGTCAGCCCGATAACGAGCATGGCGGTGAGCTTACGCACGCGGGGGGTTCCTTCCGTCATGGGCCAGATCTCTGGCCACGCGGGTGGTCGCGCGTAATATGTCACATGTTAGTAATCTTGCGACAGGGGCGGAATGTGAATCGATCGAACCCCATTGACGTCCGCAAGCTACGAGTCGATAACGCCTCTTGCTAGTGCTATTTCACATTATTATGTTACAGGTCAACTCAGATCGTTCAAGCGATCCACTTGGGGTGACAAATGGCTGGAACCAAGGGCGGCGGACGCTTACTCGCGCTCGCCACCACGCTCGTGCTCGGGCTCGCCGCCTGCTCCGGCGGGGGAACTTCGGGTAAGAACAACGCCGCGGGAACCGCCACATCGGGGGAGGGGCCGGTCAAGGGCGGAACCCTCTACATCCTGTCCAACCAGGACTTCGTGCATCTCGACCCCGCTCGCAACTGGACCATGCGGGACATGGGCTTCGGCACCCGGCTCCTCTATCGCACGCTGACCACCTACAAGGCGGGCAGCGCGGAGATCGTGCCCGACCTGGCCACCGACCTCGGCACGCCCTCCGAGGGAGGCAAGGTCTGGAAGTTCACGCTTAAGGACGGCGTGAAATACGAGGACGGAACGCCCATTAAGGCCCAGGACGTCAAATACAACGTTGAACGTTCATTTTCTCCGGAGCTTCCCGGCGGTCCGAACTACGCGATCCTCTACCTCGCGGGAGGGGAGAAGTACAAGGGCCCGCTCAAGGGCGAGCACCTGTCCTCGATCGAGACCCCGGACGACAAGACGATTGTCTTCAAGCTCAAACGCCCGGTCGCGGAGTTCGGCCAGACGGTGACGCTGCCGACGTTCGCGCCGGTGCCGCAGGCGCAGGACAAGGGCGTCGACTACGACAGCCGCCCCTTCTCCTCGGGTCCGTACAAGATCGAGAAGTATCAACGCAAGGCTGAGCTGATCCTGGTCCGCAACGAGCACTGGGAACCCGCCACCGACGAGGTGCGCAAGGCCTATCCCGACAGGATCGTCGTCAAGCAGACGGTGGGCGGCGGGACCATCGACACCCGGCTCATCGCCGACCAGGGCCCTGACCGCTCGGCTGTGGGCTACGTCGACGTCGCGCTCGCGAGCCTGCCCAAGGTCCTTTCCAACCCGCAGGTTCAGAAGCGGATGGTCAGCTCGGTGGACGGCTGCACGGGCCTGCTGTACTTGAACACCTCGCGCGCCCCCTTCGACAACCCGAAGGTCCGCATGGCCGTGCAGTACGCCGTCGACAAGGAGGCGTTGCAGACGGCGTCGGGCGGCCCCCAGATCGCCGAGATCGCGGGCGCGATCCTGCCGCCCGGCCTCACCGGTGGCGTGAAGCGCGACATCCTGCGCATCCCGCCGACCGGAGACGTGGAGAAGGCCAAGTCCCTGCTCACCGAAGCTGGAGTCACCGGCGGTCTGAAAATCAAACTGGTGACGTCCACCGGTGGCAAGCCGGGAGCGGAGGCACTCCAGACCGCGCTCAAACGGGTCGGCATCGACATGCAGATCGATCTGGTCGAGGCCTCGGCCGTCGGCGGCATCACCAGTGACCCCACCAAGGCGCCGGACATCCAGATCGGTGGCTGGTGCCCCGACTACCCGTCGGGCTCGACCTTCCTGCCGATCATCTTCGACGGCCGCACGATCACCGAGAACTCCAGCGGCGGCAACAACTCCTTCTTCAAGGACGAGGAGGTCATGGCCAAGATCGATGAGATCAGCGCGATGACCGACGCCACGGCCGCGAACAAGGCATGGCTCGACCTCGAGGACCTGATCATGTCGAAGTCGCCCGTGGTGCCGTACCAGTGGGCCAAGCAGAACAACCTGTTCGGCTCGAACGTCGCGGGCGCCGTAGGCCACCCGATCTGGGAGGGCAACCCCGATCTCGGCGTGATCGGCCTGAAGAACCCGAGCCTTTCCCAGTAACGAGCCTTCCCAGCAAGAGGACACGCATGAAGACTCCGCTCGACGCAGCGGAGACGGCCGGGGCGGCGCGAGACTCCGCCACCCCGGCAGGGCGTTCCCCGTGGGGGCTCGTCCTTGACCGTCTCCGCACGAACCGTGCCGCGATGACCGGCCTCGGTATCGTGATCTTCTTCCTTGTCGTCGCCCTGGCGGCCCCGCTGCTCACCGCGCTGAGCGGGTGGGATCCCGCCCAACCCGACAAGACCGCCATCGACGCCAACCTCGCCGGGATCCCCAGAGGTGCCCTGGGCGGGATCAGCGCCGAGCACTGGCTCGGCGTCGAGCCGGTCAGCGGCAGGGACATCTTCAGCCGGATCGTCCAGGGCGCCCGGGTCTCCCTGTTCATCGCCTTCACCAGCGCGGCGGTCGTGATGGTGCTCGGCACGTTCTTCGGCATCGCGGCCGGCTACTTCGGAGGCTGGGTGGACATGGTGATCAGCCGGCTGATCGACCTGCTGATGTCCTTCCCCGGCCTCATCTTCATGATCGCCATCATGGCGGTGACCCCGGACGTCAACCGGATCGTCCTGCTCATCGCTGTGATCGGATTCTTCAGCTGGCCTGGAATCGCGCGCATCGTCAGGGGCGAGACGCTCTCGGTCAGGCGACGGGAGTTCGTGGACGCGGCGAGGACCAGCGGCGCCCGCGATCACAGGATCCTGCTGAAGGAGATCCTGCCCAACGTCTCCGGACCGATCATCGCCTACGCGACGCTGCTCGTCCCCGGGCTGATCAGCGCCGAGGCGGCGCTCTCGTTCCTCGGCATCGGCATCCGGCCGCCGACACCCTCGTGGGGCGAGATGCTCTCCAACGCGGTGACGTACTACCAGGTCGACCCGATGTACTTCGTCATCCCCAGCCTGTCCCTGTTCCTCGTCGTCTTGGGGTTCAGCCTGCTGGGTGACGGGCTCAGGGACGCCATCGACCCCAAGGGCGCCCGCAAATGATCATTTACCTCGCGCGCCGGCTGGCCGCGGTCGCCGGCGTCCTGCTGGTGATTTGCGCGGTGACCTTCGCCATCTTCTACCTGCTGCCCACCGACCCGGCCGTCACCGCCTGCGGCAAGAGCTGCTCCCCCGAGCGGATCGCCGAGATCCGCAACCAGATGGGCCTGGACCGGCCGCTTCCCGCCCAGTTCTTCGACTACGTGACCGGTATCTTCGCCGGACGGACCCTGGGCAGCGGCCAGTACGCGATCGAATGCGGCTTCCCCTGCCTCGGCTACTCCTGGCAGAGCGGCCAGCCGGTCTGGGACCTCCTTCTGGAGAGCCTGCCCGTGACCTTCTCTCTGGCCGTCGGGGCCGCCACGCTCTGGGTGATCGGCGGGCTGAGCGTCGGTGTCGTGTCGGCCCTGCGCAAGGACACCCTGCTGGACCGGACGCTGGTCGTGTCGACCGTCGCCGCGGCGGCCCTGCCCATCTACTTCGTCGGGCCGATGCTCCTCTACGTGGTGGTCCAGGTGCTGCAGCTGATGCCGTACCCGGGCTACACCCCGTTCGGCGAGGGCCCCCTGACCTGGGCGCAGAACCTGGTGCTTGCCTGGATCGCGCTGGCGATCCTGTCCGCCGCCATGTACGCCAGGCAGAGCCGCTCCTCCATGATCGAGACGATGGGCGAGCCGTACATCCGCACCGCCCGCTCCAAAGGCCTGCACGAGCGGACCGTCGTGGTCAAGCACGGGCTCCGGGCCGCGCTCACCCCGATCGTGACCATCTTCGGAATGGACCTCGGCGGACTGATGGGCGGCGCGATCATCACCGAGTCCATTTTCGGCCTGCCCGGCATCGGCAAGCTCACCGTGAACAGCATCACCGCCCAGGACCACCCGGTGGTGCTCGGCACGACGCTGCTCGCCGCGTTCTTCATCGTCATCGCCAACCTGGTCGTGGACCTGCTCTACGGCATCGTGGACCCCAGGGTGAGACATGCTGCTTGAAATCAAGGACCTCGGGGTGGCCTTCGGGGGTCTGCGGGCGGTCGAGAACGTCGGCTTCCGCCTGGACAAGGGCCGCACGCTCGGCATCGTCGGCGAGTCCGGTTCCGGCAAGTCGGTCACCAGCCTCGCCATCATGGGCCTGCATCGGGGCGCCGAGGTCTCCGGGGAGATCCTCTTCGACGGGCAGCAGCTCGTGGGGGCCCCGCCGGAGAGCCTCCGCAGGCTGCGGGGCCGCCGAATGGCGATGATCTTCCAGGATCCGCTGTCGTCGCTCCATCCTCACTACTCCGTGGGCGAGCAGATCGCCGAGGCCTACCGGCTCCACTTCGGGGCCTCGCGCCGGGCCGCCAGGACACGCGCGGTGGAGATGCTCGCCGAGGTCGGCATCGCGTCGCCGAAGGACCGGGTGGGGGATCACCCCCATCAGTTCTCCGGGGGCATGCGCCAGCGGGTGATGATCGCGATGGCCCTGGCCTGCGAGCCGGACCTGCTCATCGCGGACGAGCCGACGACCGCACTCGACGTGACGGTGCAGGCCCAGATCCTCGAACTGATCAAGAAGATCCAGGACGACCGCGGGCTGGCGGTCGTCCTGATCACCCACGACCTCGGCGTGGTGGCGCGGGTCGCCGACGAGGTGCTGGTCATGTACGGCGGGCGCGTCGCCGAGCAGGCCTCCGCCGACGAGATCTTCGACAGCTCCCTGCACCCCTACACCCGCGGCCTCCTCGATTCGCTGCCCCGCCTGGACGAAGACGACGACACGCCCATGCGCACGATCCCCGGCTCCCCGCCGTCTTTGCTCGCGCCGCCGCCCGGCTGCCCCTTCCACCCCCGATGCCCGCAGCGTATGGAGGTCTGCGAGCGGGACCTGCCGCTCCTCAGCCGGACGTCTCCCGGCCACCTCGCCGCCTGTCACCTTGGGAGCCCCTGATGGACGACCTGCTGCGGGTATCCGACCTGCGCATGAGCTTTCCCCTCAATGTCCCCTTCGCCCGCCGGCGCGACCTCGCGGTACGGGCGGTCGACGGGGTGTCCTTCGAGGTACGGCAGGGCGAGACGCTCGGCCTGGTCGGCGAGTCCGGCTGCGGCAAGTCCACGACAGGCCGCATGATCGTGCGGCTGCTGGAACCCACCGCCGGCTCGATCACCTTCGCGGGCAGGGACATCACCCATGTGAGCCAGGGGGAGATGCGTCCACTCCGCCGCGACCTTCAGATGATTTTTCAGGATCCGTATTCGTCGCTGAACCCCAGGCAGACCGTCGGCCAGATCATCGCGAATCCGCTGGTCGTCCAGGGCGTCTCAGGGGTGCGCGCGAAGGTGAAGGACCTGCTGGACCTGGTCGGCCTGATCCCCGAGCACATCGACCGCTACCCGCACGAGTTCTCCGGTGGCCAGGCCCAGCGCATCGGCATCGCGCGGGCCCTGGCCACCCGGCCCAAGCTGGTCATCGCCGACGAGCCGGTGTCGGCGCTGGACGTCTCTGTACAGGCGCAGATCGTCAACCTGATGGAGGAGCTTCAACGCGAACTTGGGTTGACCTACGTCTTCATCGCGCACGATCTGTCCGTCGTGCGCCGGGTGAGCGACCGGGTCGCGGTGATGTATCTGGGCCGGATCGTGGAGATCGGGGATAAGCACGAGGTCTATCGGCATCCCGCGCACCCTTATACGAAGGCCCTGCTCTCGGCCGTGCCCGTGCCTGATCCGAAGATCGAGCGCAAGAGGGAGCGCATTGTGCTGCGCGGAGATCTGCCCTCTCCGGCGAACCCGCCCTCCGGCTGTACTTTTCATCCCCGCTGCCCGAAGGCCGCCCCACTCTGTGCGGAGGAGAATCCGGTGCTGCGGATCCACGAGAAACGTCAGGTCGCCTGTCACTTTCCCGATTGAGCTTGGGGGAGCGTCCAGCCCAGGCCGGATTGGCCTGATCGGGCGCTCCTGCTGGCCGCGCTACTGATAGGTGAGGCTGCCTGGGGAACCGTGGAGTGGCTGCGGCACGACCCCGTTCCCGAGCGAGTGTCGCCTGGATCGAGGCGGCGGGTACCGCGCGGTCGGCTGCGGCCGGGCTCGGCGCGGCAGCGACGTTGAGGCTGCTCATCCGTTGGCAGCAGGCCGCGCGACGAACCAGTGATGAACCAAACCTTGCTCATGATGCCGTCCATTCTTTCGGTGGTGGAAGTTGTTGCGGTGAGTGTCGGGGCGGTCGGGGCACGGTGACGGTCACAGCAGCGCTGCGCATGGTCATCGAACCCGGTGGTGTCATGGACCCTCGTCCCCTGAACCGGTCCGGGATCGGTGGGGAGACATCAGAACACGGGCCGTCAGAAGGCGGGGAAGGCCCAGCCCGAGGGGTGAAAGGGCTCGCGCTCGCCACGGAAGGCGAGCGAGGCGGCGGTGACCGCGCCGCGGCGCAGTTCCTCAACCCGGCCCGCGGCGGCCAGGGACGACAGGGTGGTGCCGCCCAAGTAGGCCGCACCCAGTTCGGCGGAGGTCAGCCGCAGGTCGGGCCGGGCCTGGGTGCGTTCGCAGGTGACGAACTCGCCGTCGGCCCGCAGGTCTCGAGCGTCGGCCTGCGTCAGGGGGTCTTCTGCGGCGGGGTGAGCAGACGGTCGAGTAGGAGGTGGAGGTGCCTGCGGAAGTCGATGCGGGCTTGCTGATCGTCGGGGCCGAGGCGGTTGCCCTCGTCGTCGAGTACGTCGCCGCAGCAGAAGCCTTCGACGCACCAGATCATCGTCCAGAGGACGTATCTGAAGTCGGGAGCGTCGTCGATGTGTCCTGCCTCGAGGGCGGGCTGGATGCTCTTGTGGATTCGGGCGTGCAGCGGCCAGACGTAGCGACGCTCGAGGTCGGTGATGTCCTGGGCGTCGAAGAGGCTGCGGTGCGCCCAGAGTGCGGGGACGTTCGGGTTGGACATGCAGAAGTCCAGATAGTCGTCGGCCAGCGCGTGGATCATCTTGGGGGCATCGGCGGGGGACAGCGGAGTGAATCGGGCCATGACCGCCTCGATCGCGGTGCGGTCAGCCTCGTGGGCACGTTCCATGACGGCGAGGTAGAGGTCCCGTTTGCTCCCCAACAGGGAGGTCACCGTGGCGATGTCGAACCCGGCGGCCTCCGCTATCTGCTGAAGGGAAGTCCCGTCATATCCGAGAGCCGCGAACATGCGGGTCGCGATCTGCAGGATCGTCTCACGCTGGTCGGCAGCTGAGCTCATGAATCGGACGGTATGGATGGACTTCGGCAGGGTCAACCATGTGGCGGGCAAGGGCAGGCCATCTGTCGGCCCGTTCGTGGAGCATCGGCAACAGCCCAGCGAAGCGAGCGCATTCGTGACGGCGCCGCGGTCGTTGTAGTCGACGGTGAGGTCGCTGATGTTGGTTCGACGGCCTCTCAGGTCGTAGCCGAAGGTCCGTGGCCCTCATCCTCGATCGGGACGCCAATTTCACTGCCGTCTTCGATGAGATCTTTGCCGCCGCGGGCATCACGGTGCTGAAGACGCCGCCGCGGACACCTCGGGCGAATTGCTATGCCGAGCGGTGGATCCGTACGGTGCGCGCCGAATGTAGCGACCGCATGCTGATCTACGGTGAACGTCACTTGCGCGCGGTCCTGGACGAGTATGTCGGTCACTACAACGGCCACGGACCTCACCAGTGCGGCAGGCCGGGGCAACGACCACCCGATCAAGACGAACAGGTGGTGGTGCCGATGGAAGGCCGGATCGAACGCCGCAAAGTGCGCGGCGGCGCGATCAACGAGTACCGCCGAGCCGCATAAGCCAGGCGGAGAAACCCCAGCTCAGACCGTACATGCGTTTTGAAGCACTACAGGCGAACTCACATCGCTGATGTTCAAGGCCGGGATTTCTGGTCACTCAGAGATGAGCCCGGCGTTGTTGAATCGCTTGATCAGGCTCGGCTTGCTCTGGTGCTGTTCCCGAAGGTGGGTGAAGCGTTGGGTGAAGGTGCCGGCGTGGTCGTCGCGGATGGCCAGGGCCTGCAGGTCGCGGAGGAGATCGACGGCCTGGTCGTACTCGCGTGGCTTCTTGGTGTTGATGCACGCCTCCACCTGTGCCCACGCCGCTTCGAGATCCTGGGCGAGCCGGTTCAGATGAAATTCCCGGGCCTGCCTTCGCTCCTCTTCCCTGCGTGCCAGCTCCTCGGCGCGCCGAGCTGCCTCCTGCTGCTCACGGGCGTGGCGGCGAGCGGCGGCGGCGTCCAGCAACTCGGCGACCGTCCGCCCCGCCTCCACCTGAGAGGCGGTGTTGCCGCCGAACTCGCGTAGCAGTTCCCATCGGACCCGCGTGGCGTCGTCCTCGGCCACCCGCAGCAGCAGCGCGGTCTTTCGTTCGGCGGGCAGGCTGCCGATCCAGGCGGCCAGAACAGTCCGATCATGTTGTACGACTTGCGCCGGTGGGCTGGCCTCGGCGGCGGCTGCGAGGAGGTCGTCGTCCAGGCGCAGGAAATCGGCCAGGGCACGCTGGGCGGCACTGAGCGAGCCCAGTCCCGGCGGGATAGGTGGCTCCGGCTCGCCCTCTTCGGCGTAGTCGAAGGCGTCCTCGTCGCGCTCCCATGTTCCGTAGGCCGACAGCCAGGCCAGATAGAGCGGACGCAGATCGCCGGCGGCCAGTTCGGCGCGGATGCCGACGATCGCCGACAGGGAGCGTTCGAGGTCGTCTTCCCAGTACTCCTCTTCCGCCTCGCTGGTGAAGTTGAGGATGATGTGTTCGCCGCTGGTCCAGGCGCTGACCCGGTCGCCTGCGCAGTAGCGTTCGGCCAGTGCGGGATCCAGCACGGTCTGGGGGAGACGAAGCATGACCTGGTGAGTTCCCCAGTTGGCCAGGTACAGGTGGGCGTCGTAGTAGCGCTCCATCATGCGGTGCGGGTCGCCGCGGAAGTCGCCCCAGTGGTACTCGTTGGTGAAGCTGGTAGCGGTGATGTGGGCCCGGGTGGACAGGGCGCGGACCTCGGCCTGCTGCCGGTCGGTGAGTGGCCGGTCGATGGCCAGGAACTCGTAGTACTGGTACTCGCTCACGATCTCACCCGGCCCAGCGCCGGAACGCGTCGATCCATTCGGCGCCGGCCGGTGGCGGGTCGGGCAGCGGCAGGTCGAGGATGCCGATCGCCTGCCGGTGCCGGCCGTGGCGGCAGATCGCCACGATGCCGCTCCCTACGCGGAAGTCGAGAGCGGTGACGGTGACCCGAAGGCCGAGCACGGTCGTCTCGAACGGCCCCCGCCAGGTTGTCGCCGATCATCACGTGAAAGCTGTAGAGCTGCTCATCGTCGGTGTAGGCGTCCACAATCGCCTGCTCGATCAGCTCATCCAGGTGATCGTCAGGAGGGCGGCGAGTCACAGCAGCACACGATACTCCTCCGAGGACCCCTGCGATCACCCTCGGGCACGGGTATTCGTTGACCGTCATGGCTGTGCGGGGGTGATGTCGGTGTGGGGGAAATCCTCGCCTTGAAGAGAAGAGGCTGGGCGAAGTCCTTGGCGAGAGCGTAGGCGAAGCTGGTGGCCTCGGGTTCGCCGTTGATGACGGCGATGATGGCCCTGGAATCGATGATCAGCATCCCGTCCACGTCATGAGGTGCGAACCCGAGTCATGGGTTCTCCTCAGGCTTGGTCCCGGCGGCGACCTGCCAGGCCTGCCAGACCTCCGGGCGAAGCCTGCCCCGGTCGGCGACAGGCAATCCCTTGCATGGACGGAGTTTTCGGCAGGCGCAGGCCCCGGATGGGTGACTGGGAGCGGTCGCAGGTCACCGGCGGCCAGTTCGGCCCGGACACCGACAATCGCCGGCAGGGATCGTTCGACGTCGTCTTCTCAGTCTTCCTCTTCGGCCTTCTTCTTGAGGTTGTGGAGCCACGTGTCCAGGGACGCGTCGAGCGCCTTCTGCATAGCGGCGACGTTCGCCGACACCGGCTCGCCGGACCATGACTCCTCGGTGTGCACGCGCACTCCGTCCTTGGTCGGGGTGAACGTCCACAAGTGGACGGCGGTGACGCCCTGGGCAGGGCCGCCCCAGGCGATGCGGCGGTTCGGAACGACCTGCTTGACCGTTGAGGTGATGTTCTCGAGCCCCTCGACCGACCAGCGGAATCTGGACCCCTTCCGCAGCGGGCCCCGAGTTTCCTTCTTCACCGTAATGACGTCGGGCTGCCACTCCGGCCACGCCTCGACATCGGTCTGGATCTTCCAGATCCGGTGCAATGGCGCGTGGATGACGATGTCGTCGCGGGTGATCACGGGAGCGTCGTGGTCGATCTCCACGTTCGGGTGGCCGGCATTCAACGGGGTGAGCGCGAAAACGATGGACAGGGCCGTGGCTTTCGCGGTTACCAGGGTGAACATGGGTTTCTCTCCTTGCCTTGATGTTCTGAACGTGCCTTGCCTTGCTCCGAGGCGGGATCGCGTGCCGCCGAAACTCCGGACGAGGCCCATAAGGGACTGGGCCGTGGGCGGGCGGCGGCCACGCGGCTCAGACGGCCTGGAGCGAGCCTTCGGCGGTCTTCCTCAGCAGCGCGAGCCAGGCCGTCAGGGACTGCTCGAGCGCGGACCGCATGTCCTCGACGTCCGCGCGGATCGGCTCGCCGTCCCACGACTCCTCGGTCTGCACACGGGTCCTGCCGTCTTCCTCGCGGAAGGTCCAATCATGGATGCCGGTGATCCCGTGGACGGGACTGCCCCACAGGATGCGGTGCGGCGCCTCGACCACGTGCACCCCGGGTGCGTCGATGGTCGTGTCAAGCCGGACGACCACGGCCGCCTCGGTGTCGATGCCTGTGATCACGGTCGTCTTCTCAGTGGTTGTCGGTAAGCCAGTTGCCGTGGATGCCGGCCGGGACGCGGCGCGGCAGCTCGACCACGGCGACGGGGGCGCGGCCCAGGCCACGGGCGTCCAGGATGAGCAGCTGCGAGGCATTTCTTCGCAGGTCGCTCATGATGGTCAGCAGGTAACCGTCGTCCTCGGCGGTGCCGCCCTCTGCCGGGACGAACACGGCTTCGCCGGGCATCTGCTCCGGTCCGAACGGCTGGAGCCGGCGCTCACCGGTCCGGGCGTCGTACTTGACCACGGCGAACTGGTCGAGCCCGGAGCCAGGGAAGGCCACGGCGTAGCTGTAGCGGCTGCTCCTGCCCAGGTAGGTCTCGTTGATCGTGGGGAACTCGGTCACCAACGCATCCAGCGGCTCCTCGATGGCCCGGCCGGTTGCCGGGTCGAGGATCCATCGGTGGTGGATCGACCCGGCTTCGGGTGTCGTGCCGTGGCCGGGCGCGCCGATCCACCACTTCCAGGACGATTCCCACGCCGACCTGTCATAGCGGGGGCCTTCGACGACGACGCGTCCGCCCGGGTCGGTGTAGGCGTTGGAGACGTGCAGGAGCGCGCCGGGCTCGACGTCGAACCAGGTGACGGAGGCCGGGCCGGTGCGCGGCATGACGCCGATGCGCGGCCGGTAGGCGTCGCTCCACCGGTAGGGGATGCCGGAGCGCTCTGCCGAGTCGAACACCACGGGCAGGTCGAGCCAGATGACGTGGTCGGCGGTGATGGCGAAGTCGTGCATGAGGGACGGCCCGGCTCCGTCGATGACCTCAGCGCGGGTGATCTGCCCGTCGGGCGAGGCGACGTAGAAGGTGAGATAGGGCGGGAAAGGGCTGTAGCCGTAGAAGAACAGCTCGCCGGTGACCGGGTCCTCCTTGGGGTGGGCCGTCATCGCGGTGGCGAGCTTGCCGCCGAAGTCGTAGGGGCCGACGGTGTCGAGGTCGGGGGTGACCTCCCACGGCAGATTGGCCTCCTGGAGGGCGAGGTAGCGGCCGCCGTGCTGGATGATGTTGGTGCCGGCGGCGCTGACGTCGAGTTCCGTGCCGGTGAACGGGATGCCTTCCAAGTAGGGGGTACGGACCCAGCGGTTGCGGTACCACTCGGCCCGGCCGCCGCTGAGCCGAATCCCGTGGATCATGCCAGTGCCCTTGAACCAGTGGGTCGGGGTGATGCCGGGCTTGGGGTTGTGGCCGTTGCGGAAGTAACGGCCCTCCAGCTCCGGCGGGATCGACCCGTGCACGACGAGGTCTCGGGCGGTCGTTTCGTCGACGACCGGCTCGTAGTGACCCGTCAGGTAGGGCTTGGCCAGGTCGGTGCTCATCTTGTCGAGCGTCATGGTGTTTCCCTTCTTCGGTGCGGTGTGCGGTCACAGCAGGCTGTGAGTGCGCGATCACCGCTGCCGCCGGACAGCGCGGTGAGCAGAGCAAGCCCGAGTGCTTCGCCGATCAGCAGGAACGGTCCGGCAGCCAGAGCCGCAGAGGGCAGCAGCTCGCCGCGTGCCGCCGCGATCACTGTCGCGCCGCCGAGGGGATCGTCGCGTCGGTAGAAATCACCGATCTCGCCAGAACTGGCCGGCCTAGGTGATGACCGCCGATCTGGGCGCCGGTACCCCGCGACCACCATGGCCGTCAGCCCGTTTCAGCCCCGATGGACACACAGAGGCGCGTCGAGAGAAGAGCGGGCCGGAGCCGGCGCATCGGGTTGCCGGGAGGTGCGGCAGGGGCCCCGTCATCCCGCCGGGCCGGCCGACTGTGATCGGCCGTCGCGGGCGGGTGGCCCATTAGGCGTGGGCGAGATCGTCCAGCGGCATGCCGCGCAACTGACGACGCGACGTGATGGACAGCTTGCGGAAGATATTGCGCAGGTGCGCGTCTACGGTTCGCGGGCTGACGAACAGCTCTGCGGCGATCTCCTTGGACGTCGCTCCGGCCGCCACCTGGCGGGCGATGGCCAGTTCCTGAGCGGTGAGCCGGTCGGTGTCCCCGGCGGCGCGTTTGCGGGCGCGTTCACCGGTCGCACCCAGTTCACGGGCGGCGCGCTGGGCGAAGCCCTCGGCTCCCATCGCGGTCAGCGCCTCATGCGCTTCGCGCAACTGTTTGCGGGCCTCGGAGCGGCGGCCCTGGCGCCGCAGCCACTCTCCGTACAGCAGGCGGGCGCGTTCGAGGTCGCCCAGGCAGCCGCTGGCCGTCAAGGCTTCCAGCGCTGCCTGGTAATGATGGTCGGCCTGTGCGCCGTGCGTGATCAGGCCGGCGCACAAGTGCTCGGTGCCGGCTGCGAAGTCGGTCGTGGATGCCTGCGTGGTCTCGCGCAGGTCGGCGAATGCCTGCTGCGCGATGTCCGGGGCATCGGCGCGGGTCGCGGCCTCGACGAGTTCCCGTGAGGCCGCGCCTTTGAACACCAGGACGAGGTGGGAGGAGGCGTACTCGGCCGCGGCCAGGGCGCCGGTGTAGTCGCCATGGCCGTTGCGGTGGATGGCCAGGGCAAAGTGGGCGAAGGCCACGAGCAGGCCCTCTCCCCGGGCTGTGGCGTCCTTGACGGCGGCGCCGACCATGTCCTCGGTGGCCGAATCACCCTGCCAGGCGGCCAGCGTCAGATGGGGGTAGCTGGGGGCGGTGCCTGTGGCGGCGACCAGTTCTGTGGCCTGGTCCAGCAGGGAAGCGGCCGTGTGGAGTTGCCCCAACCTCAGATGGGCGCCGGCGACCGTGCTGAGCGCCTGCGGCAGGAGAGTCAAGGCGCCCAGGGTGCGGGCCCGGCTGATCTGCCGATTCAAGATCGAAACATAGGAGTCCACGTCCCAGACCTCGAACGCGAGAGCGCCGACCATCTGCACCCGGCGCGCCCACATCGCGTCATCGCCCTCGGCCAAGGCCTGCCGTACGAGCGCCGCCCCGACGGGACGGTCACCGGTGAGGATCAGGGTCAGCCCGTCCAGCAGGACGTCTACGACGGTGGGAGGGTGTGGAGCGGGAACCGCCGCACGGGCCGCCTGGACGGCGGTGTCGATGTCGCCGCCCAGGTGGCCGGCCAGGACGCTGGCGAACAGGGCGTCCAGGTGGATCTCGCGGGCGAGCCGGGCGTTGAGGGGCTCCACCCGCTGTGCGGCACGCAGGAGCGGGGCGGAGGCGTCCATGCCGCGCCGGACCGCGAACGCGATCCGGCCGCGCAGCGTCTCCACCTGAGCCTGCGCCATCGGCGACAGGACGGCCTCGTCGACGTGGGCGAGCAGGGCGACCGCGTCGTCGGGGGCGCCCGCGTCCAGTTTGACGCCGGCCGCTGCCAGCAGGCGAGTCAGGCGGGTGGAGGGGTCGGTGGTCAGGTGGGCGGAGCGTTCCAGGAACGCGGCCGTGGCGGCGAGGCCGCCGCGCATCCGGACCCGGTCCGCCGCGGCCGCGAGGTCGGCCGCGATGTCCTCGTCAGGGCCGGCGGCTGCCTGTGCGCGGTGCCAGGCTCGCCGGTCGGGATCGAGGGCGGGGTCGGTCGCCTCCGCGAGCGCCTTGTGGACGGCGCGCCGCTGGGAAGGCGAGGCCGACCGGTACGCCGCGGAGCGGACCAGCGGGTGCCGGAATCGTACCCGTGCGTCGATCTCCAGCAGCCCGGCGTCCTCCGCGGGCGCGGCCGCGGCGACGTCCAGGCCCAGCCGGCGTACGGCGTCCCACAGCAGCAGCGGATCGCCGAGAGGCTCGGCGGAGGCCGTGAGCAGCAGGAGCCGGGTCGGGTCGGGCAGATCGTCCAGGCGGCGGCGGAACAGCTCCTCCATTGCCCCGCCCCGGACCGGCAGGCCGAATCCGCCTGCCATCTCCCCCGGCCGGATGCCGACGGTGAGTTCCAACAGCGCGAGCGGGTTGCCGCGGGCTTCGGCGACGATCCGGTCCCGGATCGGTTCGTCCAGCGGGGCGTGCAGGGCCGCAGTCAGGAGGGCGCGCGCGTCGGAGTCCGACAGCTCGGGCACGGTCAGGGACGGCAGCGAATCCAGTTCGGGAATACGGACGGGGTCGCGCAGCCCCAGCAGCATGGCCACGGGTTCGGCCGCGATCCGGCGGGCGGCGAACGCCAGGGCCTTGGCACTGGCCTCGTCCAGCCATTGGACGTCATCGACGAGGCACAGAACCGGCCGTTCCTCGGCGATCTCCGATATCAGGGTCAGCGTCGCCATCGCGACCATGAGCCGGTCCGGCGCGTCGGCCGAACGCAGGCCGAAGGCCGTCTCCAGCGCCTCTCGCTGCCGGTCCGGGAGCCGCCCCAGACGGCCGCTCAGCGGTGCGAGCAACTGGTGGAGCCCGGAGAACGGCAGGCCCATCTCGAACTCCACCCCGGTGGCGCGCAGCAGTCGCATCGCCGAACCGGTTTGGGCCGCGTGCTCCAGCAGCGCGGTCTTGCCGATGCCCGCCTCACCGCGCACGATCAGGGCGCTGCCCCGTCCGGCCCGTGCCTCATCCAGCAGACCTGTCAGGGTTCCGATCTCACGCTGTCGCCCTTTGAGCACATCCAGATCATTCCATAGCTCCCACATGGGCGTTTTCCGCCGTCATCGCGGCGAAAGGTGATCTTCGCCCGTGCATCTGGCGCGGGACACGGGAAGCGAGCAGGGGTGAGCATCGCGTGGACTGGTGCGTGAGCAATCATCGCTGCCACGGTGTGCCCGACAGATCAGGCCAGGGGGACTTCCGGTTACGGGCTCCGGGGCGGTTCATCGTTCCAACGCCTGCCACTGGAGCCGGACGCGTATCCGGATGGCTGTGTGCCTCAGCGGGCGCGACGGCCGAGGGCCAGAGTGAGCTCGCGTAGGGCATCTGCCGCCTGGCGCAGAGTCGACTCGGGCACACCAGCCATCGCCTCGGTGTGCGCGCGACTGGATCCCTCCAGCGCCAGGTTCGCCACGCGAAGGCCCTCGGAGGTGAGCTGTACCCACCGGCTGCGGGCGTCGCCGGGATTGTCCTCGCGCTCGACGTATCCTGCCGCAGTCAGGCGCTGCAGGACGTTGCTGGTGCCGCCCGAGGTCAGGAACAGCGCGCGGGCCAGCTCGCTGGGCTTCAGCCGGTGCGGCGGGCCGGTACGGGCCAGCGCGGCGAGCACGTCGAACTCCGCGTAGGTCAGACCGAGTTCGGTCAGCTCCGCCTTCACCGCCTGCTCAAACAACAGGTTGACGCGGGACATTCGCTTGCTCAGCTCCAGGCTGGCGATGAGCGACGGCGAGAGTCCGGCCGCTCGCCATCGGGGCACCAACCCATCGACCTCGTCCTGGTTCACGCCTCGAGGATACCCGCAGGCATCTTGCTTTTGAAAAAGCTTCTTTATAAGCTTTTTCTGTGTACAACTCATGGATCATCAGGGGCGGGCTGGTCATCGACACCGAGCCACAGCCCGCAATGCTCGGCAAGGTCGACGTCCTCGTCAGGGAGGGCAGGATCGCCGCGATCGGACCCGCGTTGAGCGCGGACGGGGTTGAGGAGATCGACGCGACAGGCATGATTGTGCTTCCCGGCTTCGTCGACAGCCATCGGCACACCTGGCAGGCGACCCTTAGGGCGGTAGCCCCCGACACCACGCTCGGCCACTACGCGGCCTACGTCCTCGGCGAGTTGGCACCCCGCCTTAGCGCCGAGGATGTGCACACGGGCATCGCGGCGGGCGTGCGTGAGTGCCTCGACGGCGGCATCACCACCATGCTCGACTGGTCGCATGTCCAGTTCACGCCTGAGCACACCGACGCCGCGATCGATGCGCTCACCGCTTCCGGCGTCAGAGCCGTCTTCGGCTTCTGCTATGGCGGAGCGGACCAGAGCCTGATGGCGCCCGAGGGGCGGCGCGTCCAGGAGCGGCTCACCGGAGACCTCCTGACCATTGCTATCGCCGCGTTCGGCCCCGAGTTTGACGGTCCGGACAGGGCGGCGGCCGAATGGCGGCTCGCGCGAGAGCTCGACGTGCCGGTCAGCGTCCACATGGGCGGGCTCGGGGCCGAGAGCGCCGCGAATGGTCTGGCCTTCCTGGACGAGCACGGCTTCATGAGCCACCGCATCGCCTACATCCACGCCAACCACTACACCGATGAGCACCTCAAGCGGATCGCGGACAGTGGCGGCAGCGTGTCGGTCTCGCCGTTCAGCGAAATGGCGCTAGCCATCGGATATCCCATCACCGGCAGGGCGCGCGCGCTGGGCATCCCTGCGTCGCTCAGCGCGGACGCGGTGACCAGCGGCCCCGGCGACATGTTCGGCATGATGCGCGCGGCCCACGCGCTGGAGCGGGGCAGGCCGGAGGGAGCGGGGCTGGGATTCACTACCCGCGACGCGCTGCGGATGGCGACGATCGAGGGGGCCGAGGTGGTGGGGCTCGCCGACGTGACCGGGTCCCTGCGGATCGGCAAGCAGGCCGACCTGCAGCTCCTGCGGACAGACACGCCGTCGATGGCGGGCTCGCAGGACATGATCGGAGCCGTCGTGCTCAGTGCGGACACCAGCACGGTCGACACCGTCCTGGTGGCGGGCCGGGTGCTCAAGCGGGCCGGTCAGTTGGTCACGACCTGACGCCGCTGGCTCACACCATCCCGATCTCTGTGCGGCCCACGCCCGTAACCCAGGGAAGCCTACTGGCCAGTGTGCCCTGTTCGGTGCCAGACCTGACGCAGACGCAGAGGGTCGGACCTGGTCTTCCAGCCTCAGCTTTCGTGCTCTTTCGCCTTGTGTATCTGCTGGTGGGTCGGGTGTTCGGCTGGTTGGCGCTGCTCACTCGGGGCGCCGCTTCCAAAGAGGTGGAGATCTTGGTGTTGCGGCATGAGGTCGCGGTGCTGCGTCGCCATTTTTCCGGCGTGGCCGGAGCCCGAGCCACCCGAAGATCCCGCACCACCCGCCAGCGCCAACCCCGGCCACCTCGCCTTCACCGTCACAGCAAGACGAACGACCAGGACGATAGACCTTCAGAATCTCCGAAGTCCCATCAACACCTTAAGAAGCCGGAGCGCCAGCAGATAATCCCAGGTCCTGCGGCTAGAGGGGCTGAAGAAGCCCATAGGAACTCAAGGGTTATTTGTCATACGCCCCGCAAGGTCCCGGACCGGACGTCAGCGACTCGTCAGGGCTCGAGGTCGGTCACCCCTCTGCTGCTCTGCACGTCGAACGGCACGGACACCTGGTCGTGCACGATCAGCCATTCGCCGTCGATCTTCCGGAAGCCGAAGGTGGCCCGGACCCACATGCCCTTCGTGACCGTCCCATCCTTCAATGTGCCGCTCAGCCGGCCGAAGCAGTGCCCAAACGCCACGTCATCGCCCACGGTGAGCGTCAGGTCTCGAACCTCGTAACTCGCCTCCTCGAAGAACATGAACACGTTCGCCCAGTTCTTCGCCTTCGCCTCCACCCCCACGTGCTGCAGCGGCGGCTCCACGTCGAAGGAGACGACGTCCGTCGCGTAAAGCCGCTTCAGGGCCTGGAGGTCCTTGGCCTGGATTCCTTCGACGATCTTGTCGATGTGGCGCCTGATCCTGGTCTCGTCCATCTCGCGTTGCGTCGGCATCGCCATTCGTCCTTCCTTTCAGTGTGAAAACTCGGCTTTCCACTCCTACGACGACACAGCACCCCGGGGCGTGAGCCCCGGGTCCTCGGAATCGTTCGAGGTCCTTGCACCGGTAGACGACGCAGCCGTCTGGAATGTGACGTGCCGCTACCGGCTGATCTGGCGGGGTGCCGCCAGTGCAAGGAGCTTGTCGGGGTTGCGGATGACGTAGAAATTGGTGATCTTCCCGTCGGCGATGTCGGCCAGGAAGACGCCCTCCAGGTGATCCCCGCTGTAGGCGGCGAGCGCCGGCGCGTTGTTGCAGTTCACCAACTCGATCCGGACGTGCGCGCGGATGATGTTCAAAAGGAGCGCGGCCACCTTCTCCGCGCCCACCACGGGCCGGCGCGCCGCGATCACCTTGCCGCCGCTGTCGGCGGTCCAGGTGACGTCCGGCGCGAGCAGCGAGAGCAGCCCCTCCATGTCGCCGGTGGTCACCGCGGCCATGAACCGCTCGGTGATCCGCGCGGTCCTGGCGGAGCCTCCGGGTTCGAAGCGCTTGCGCCGCGCCCGCACGTGCTCACGGGCGCGGTGCGCCACCTGGCGCACCGCCACGACCGACTTGCCCACCGCTCCCGCGATCTCGTCGTAGTCGAAGCCGAACACCTCGCGCAGGACGAACACCGCGCGCTCATCTGGGCTGAGCGTCTCGAGCAGCACCAGCATCGCCATCGACACCGACTCGGCGAGCACCACGTCCGCCGACGCGTCGTGCTCGTCGAGCAGCAGCGGCTCCGGCAGCCACACCCCGACGTAGTCCTCCCGGCGGCGCGCGCCGACCCGCAACGCGTTGAGCGCCTGACGGGTCACCAGCCGCGCCAGGTACGACTTGGTGTCACGGACCGTCGCCAGGTCCACGGCCGCCCACCGGAGATAGCTGTCCTGCAGCACGTCGTCGGATTCCGTCGCCGAACCGAGTATCTCGTAGACGATCGTGAACAGCAGCGGCCGCAACAGAGTGAACCGCTCGGCGTGCTCGTCAGCGGTCATGATGCCGCGGCCATCCCGGCAGCCTCCTGCCCGGCATTCTTCAAGACGATGACACCGGGGTTACGGGCCTCCATGGTGATACCCATCACCGCTCTGCGGCACAGCTCCTCCTTGATCTCCGCGGCCTTGGGCCCGTCGAGGACGGAGTCCAAGGGGGTGTCGTCCTGATCGGAGTACTGCATCGTGCCGGCATGCCGACCCAGGCTAATGCACGATCCGTTGAAGACCATCTTCACCACGGCAGGCGTGGTTCCCGCGATGCGGCTCAGCACGGCGTCGGCGGCCTGCACGCCAAGCCACCCCGCGGCCTGACAGCTCATCCGCAGCGGCCGGCCCGACGGCGAAGCGGCATCGCCCGCCGCGACGATGCGGTCGTCATCGACGCTGACCAGCGCTTCGTCGGTGAGCAGCCGGCCGAGCGCGTCGACGCGCAACCCGCTGGCCGCCGCCAAGCCCGGCACCCCGAAACCGGCCGTCCAGATGGTGAGTGCGCCCTGCCGTACCGAGCCGTCGGTGAGAACGACCGCGTCCCGCCGTACCTCGGCCACCACGCCGGCCTCCAGCACGGTGACGCCGTGCTCGGACAGCCACGTCGCGACGGATCGGCGGCCGGCAGCGCTGAGTGCCGGAGCCAGGGTCCCGCCGCAGACCAAGGTGACCGCGCGTCCTTGCTCGGCGAGCTCGGCGGCGGTCTCGATGCCGGTCAGTCCGCCGCCGACCACGGTGACCGCGGCGTCGGCCGGCAGCTCCGCCAGCCTGGCGCGCAGCCGCTCAGCGAACTCGAACTCGGCGACGGAGTAGGCGAAGTCGACCGCGCCTGGCACCGAGGCGGGGACCGCGCCGGTGCTGCCAACCGCGTAGATGACGTAGTCGTAGTCCAGCGTGCGGCCCGACGCCAGCTCCACCGTGCGGGAGGCGGTGTCGATGCGCGTGGCGTTGTCGACCACCAGCTGGACATCGTCACCGAGCAGCGTGCCGTAGTCGACCGCTGCGTCGTAATTGCCGGCCACGAACTGGTGCAGCCGGATCCGCTCGACGAACTTCGGGCGGGAGTTGACCAGGGTGACCCTGACGTCGGTGCGCATGCGCAGGCGGTTGGCGGCGAGCGTTCCCGCGTAGCCTCCGCCGATGACCACGACCTTGTGAAGTGTGCTGTGTTCGACCATGCCCTCAAGACACTGAGGACCGACGCGACGTGACACGAAGTGGCGCACATCACACCCAACGTGCCAATCGTGGTGACGTCCTCACCACACAGCGGTCCGGCTTCCGCTACGTCACACAGATCCAAGGCTCGGACGGCAGAAACCCTGGTCGGGAGAGTGACGCCGAGTCGCAGCTCAGGCCTCCGGACTCGTCACTCCTGTGACAGATTATTCACGGAGAGTGAAGCGCTGCGCGCACGCGGTCCGCGAACGGCTCGCTGACGCCGGTGCCGGTGCCCCAGGCGATGTGGAACCGCGGCACGGAGTTGCCGTGGCCGCCCGCGGTCCCCGAGCCCCGCTCGGCCCAGCCGACGACCGGCGTGAACCGGACGCCGCGCTCGACGAGCCAGGCCCGTTTCTCCTCGGCCGCGAACTCCACGTATGCCCTGGCCCAGCGCTCGGCCCACTCGTCTTCGGGCAGCTCGCCGTCCAGCCGATCCCACCCGGCGCTTGCCCGCCAGTCCTGCCAGGCCAGGCCGAACGAGTCGCGCACCCCCAGGCGGCGCTGCTCGGGGCTGTTCACCAGGAACAGGCCGCCGAAGGACCAGTAGGCCTGGCCGCCGAGGTTCGCCTCGCTCTCCTGGTCGACCAGCACCACCCGTCTCCCCTCCCGGACCAGCTCGTCGGCCGCGACGAGGCCGGATAGCCCGCCTCCGACGACGATGACGTCAGCGTCCATGTGTGTCTCCGTTCTCCCGCTCGTTGCCGTCAACCCGTCGCCGTGCCCAGCCACCACGTCCAGGAATACGAGCCTGGACCGACGCGGTAACGGCTGGGCAGATCCGGTCCGACCGAGGCCGTGCCCAGTCCTCGGTGCGCGACGTCGAGGTGCACGATGGTCTCCTGCCGCTGCCTGAGCCGCCACACGTGCGTGGCCGCGGCGAGATCGGCCGTGGTCACGTGCGCCACGTTGAGCTGCATCGGCCGGTCCGCGTCCAGCACGACGACTGCGCCGTCGTCCCGTCTCAGCTCGACATGCACCACGCCGGTGCGCCCGCCGTTCTCCTGAGGCCTGATGTACGGCACGGCCAGCTCCGCCACCCTCGCCGACCAGCGGCCGGTCAGCGCCGAGGAACGCCGGTCGGGGTAGCACTCGTGCGGTCCGTCGCCCACCCAGGCCACCTCGGTGAACCCGGGAACGGTGGCCATCTGCACACCCACCCGCGGGATGTCGGTCAGCGCGGCCGGGACGACGACCCGCTCGTCGACCCTCAGTCTCCCGCCGGGTTCGACGGTGACGGTCTGCTCGTGCTCGACGACGTGACCGGTCGCCGAGACGTACCGGGCCCGGACCGCCACCCGGCCGCGCCCGCCATCGACGTCCACGAGTTCGCGGCGCACGTCGTCCAGGCCGGTGGCCGCAAGGCGCCCGCGCACGAACCGGGACCGGTCGTTGTCGGTCATGGCGCGCCAGAAGGCCAGGCGCGGCCCGGCGGACAGCAACGGGTGTGCCAGCAGGCCCTCGTCGTCGAGCTCGACGTCCGCCCGATCGTCGCCCGCGGGGCCTGGCGGACGCGGACGCGTCCACGGCTCCGACACCACCACCTGCTGCACGCTCAGCGTCGTTCCGGCGGGCGCCCACGGCTCGTTGTCGGCGGTGCTGACCTCGAAGCGTACGGCCAGCACGTCCGGATCCCCGACCGCCAGCGCTCCGGGGAGCTCGACGCGGGCACCGCCGCCCGGGGCCAGCGGGGGGAGGGGGACCTCCACCGCGGGCCCCGCCCCGGCGGCGGTCACGACCCGCGCGGCGAGCCGGAGATCGTCGAGAGTGGCGAACGATCGCTCGTTCCGCACCTCGACCAGGCCTTTACGCGCTCCGGCCCCCGTACCGGTGATCCGCAGTGGGGCGAAGACGTGCCGGAGCTCGAACATCGCCGGATGGGGGGTGCCGTCGGGAAAGAGCAGGCCGTCGAGGCAGAAGTTGCCGTCGTTGGGCTGGTCGCCGAAGTCCCCGCCGTACCGGTAGCGCCCGTCGCCGTCGGGATCGAGGCCGTGGTCCCGCAACTCCCACACGAACCCGCCCTGCAAGCCCGGCGTCGAGCGGATCACCTCCCAGTACTCGTCGAGAGAGCCGTTGGAGTTGCCCATCGCGTGCTGGTACTCGGACATGATCAGCGGTCGGTCCGCCCGCGGGTCGGACCCGTACGCGCGCAGCGCGTCGACGGTCGGATACATCGGGCATACGATGTCGGTCTGGCTGCGCCCGCCGTACCAGTCTCCCGAGATGGCGCCCTCGTAGTGCACCGGCCGGGTGGGGTCGAACGCGCGCGCCCACGCCGCCACGGCGTCGTGGTTGGGCCCGCTGCCTGTCTCGTTGCCGAGGGACCAGGCGATGACGCTGGGGTGGTTGCGGTCGCGCAGCACCATGCGTGAGACCCGGTCGGCGAAGGCGCCCAGGTAGCGGGGATCCCGGCACAGCGTCGAGGCGTAGGCGTGCCCCTCGATGTTCGCCTCGTCCACGACGTAGAAGCCGTACTCGTCGGCGATGTCGAGCAGCTCGGGATGGGCGGGATAGTGGGAGGTGCGGATGGCGTTCACGTTGAAGCGCTTGAGCAGTGCCAGCTCCGCCGCGATCTCCTCCCGGGTCTGCGTCCGGCCGGTGCGGGGGTCGAAGTCGTGCCGGTTGACGCCGTGGATCCACACGCGCCGGCCGTTGACGAGCAGATCCCGTCCCGCTGTCTCGACCCGGCGGAATCCCACGCGCACCATGGCTGCGTCCGCCACGGTGCCGTCGTCGTGCAACAGCTCGATCACGACGTCGTGCAGAACGGGCCGCTCGGCGTTCCACGACGCCACCCCCGGGCCAGGGATGGTCACGGTGGCTCGCCTGGCCGGGGCGGGGAACATGGCGGCGGCGATCATCTCGCCGGCCGCCGCCACCGGAGCGGGGATCGGCACGCCCGCGGCGCGCCCGCTGTAGAGGCCGAAGAGGTCGACCTCGGCGAGTTCCGGCGGGATCTGCGTTCCCTCGGAGGGCAGCGCGCGGTGCCGTCGCATGGCGATGCTCTCTTCCGCGGCCACGCCCAGCGCGCGCACCCGCACCCGCCAGGTGGCCTCGGTCGCGGGATCGCGGCTGTCGAGCTCGGCGGTGACGGTGAGCGTGCCGTCCCCCGTGCCGGGGTCATAGTCCGCCACGACGTGCACGTCGGCCAGGTACGTCACGGGTGTGGCATACAGGTACACCTCGCCCGTGAGGCCCGCGTGCCACCACTGGTCCTGGTCCTCGATGAAGCTCGCGTCCGACCACTTCACCACGGTGAGGACGAGTTCGTTGTCCCCAGGACGGAGGTGGTCGGTCACGTCGAACTCGGCGGCCAGCCTGCTGTCCTTGCTCACGCCGACGTCGCGTCCGTTGAGCCGTACCACCAGGACGCTCTCCGCCGCGCCGACATGCAGCACCACCCGGCGGCCGGCCCATCCCGGATCCGCCTGGAACACCCGGCGGTGGACGCCTGTGGGGTTGCGCGCCGGCGTCGAGGGCGGGTACTGACGAAACGGCATCTGGACGTTCGTGTAGTGCGGGAGGTCGCCCACCCGCTGCATCGTCCACGCGCCCGGCACCGTGACCGGCCGCCACCGGCCGGAGGGCGCCTCGTCCGGATGGCCGAGCAGCTCGAAATCCCACTCGCCGCCGAGGTCGACCCGCTCCCGGCGCGGCACCGCGCCGATGCGCTCGCGTGCCACAGCGATCAGCTCGGGGCTGTTCCAAAGGTTCATTCACTCACTCCGGACGATGCTGTGGCTGCGGGGGCCGGCATCAGCGCACGGCCTTGACCCGCAGTACGGCGAGGCCGCCCAGGACGCCGAACACCGGCCCGAGGTGACGACGATCATCCCGGCGATTGCGGGCGCCAGTCGGGTACGCGGCGCTGTTCCCCGTCGGAGGCACCTGCGGCAGCGCCTGCGCCATGTTGACGATGCCCAGGTCCTTGGCGTACGAGGTCTTAGAGGGCAGCACCTCCGAGATCAGCGCGGTGTCCACGGCCTGGAAGCAGCCGAAGCCCAGACCCGCCACGCCGGCCATCAGGAGGATTCCGGTGACGGTCGGCAGGGCGAGCGGGATGAGCAGCGCCCCGCCCACGATCACCGCGGAGACGAGCACGAAGATCTTCCGGCGGCCGAGGCGGTCGGAGAGCCGCCCCCCGAGCACGGTGGTCAGCAGCAGGCCGCCGAGCGCGACAGCGCCCATGAGCGGCAGCAGCGCGACGGCGTCCGCGCCGAGCCCGACGTAGTCCTGCAGGATGTACAGCTTGTAGGCGACGACGATGTTGTAGCCCAGGTACAGCGACAACCGGCTGCCGAAGGCCCAGGCGAAGTCCGGGTGCTTGGCCGGACTGACCCAGAACGCTCGCAGGAGGTCACGCGGCGAGAGCCGCTCCGCCGAGGCGTCCGCGCTCGACCGGTCGGGATTGAAGACGGCGAAGAGGGTGAGGCCGACGATCCCGACTCCGGCGAGCAGCATGTAGGCCAGCGGGATGTTCTCGGGACGCGGCGTAGATCTGGCCGCCCAGCGAACCAAGCATCCCGCCGACGCCCAGCGCCGCGGCGAACGTGCCGCGGACCGAGCGCGGCACCCGGTCCGGCATCACAGCGCTGAGCGGACCCTGCGCGAGGTTGAAGCCGATCTGGACGCACACCCAGGCGATCACGAAGTGGGCCAGCGTGCTGCCCAGCGCCATGCCTATCAGGGAGAGGCCGCCGACGAGGCCGCCGAGGACCAGCCAGGGCGCGCGCCTGCCGTACCGGCTGCGCGTGCAATCGGAGATGGCGCCGGCCATGGGCTGGGTGATCACCGAGACGAGGGCGCCGACCGTCGTGATGACGGCCAGGTTCGCCGCCTTGTCCTCCTCGCCCAGCGATCGCTGCACCTGCAGCGCCAGGAGGACCGACGGCACCGCGCCCCAGACGAGGTAGATCGACATGTTCGCCGGCACCTGTCGCCCCACACCGTCCGGGCGTACCTCTCCGACGACCTCCTTGCTCGCGCTCCTGGACCTGGGGATGGCCGGGCTCGATACGGCGGCGCTGCGCGAGTGGCTGGCCGGGCAGCACGCCGCGGGCCTGTCACGCGCGACATTGGCACGGCGTACGGCCTGCGTGCGTACGTTCACGGCCTTCGCACACCGGCGCGGATGGTTGCCCGACGATCCCGGGCTGCTCTTGGGTAGCGCGAAGGCGGCGCGATCGCTGCCCGCCGTACTCGATCAGAAGCAGGCGCAGGCCGTGCTCGACGTGCCGCCGCAGTCGAGCGAGCCCAAGGAACTGCAGGATCAGGCGGTCATGGAGCTCCTGTACGCGACGGGCGTCAGGGTGAGCGAGCTGTGCGCGCTGGACGTCGACGACGATCAATCACGCCGATCGCGCCAGAGCCGTTTCAAATGAGCACCGTCATCGTGTCGTACACCTGGCCTGATCCTGCTCGCCAGCCCTCTGCGCCGACTTCACGGCCTGCCGACCGGCCAACTGAGCACCCAGCCGTCACAGCTTCGAGCGGGCCGTACCTGCCGACCGGCTGGTATCGCGTGCCCGTACGGGGCCCCTGAAACAAGAGTCCCCAGGTCGATGATCTGGGGACTCTTGTGGTGTGAATTACTTAAGCGCCGTGGCGCGGTCCAGCGGGGGCGGTGTCACCGTGGCGCTGCGCACGAGATACTCGCGGAATGCCTCGTAGTCACGGTTGCCGCGTACGGCGTCGGTGAAGCCGGTGAACGCGCTGAAGCCGTCGGCCCCGGTCAGGGTGTAGGCGAGACCTGCGACCCGGTAGCTCCGCCCAGTGTCCAGGGGCTGGTCGCCGATCAGGACGTCTGCGGGGTTCACCCGGTCACCGACCGGCCGGGATGCGTCGTAGGAGTAGCGGACGTTCCCGGAGACGGCCAGCGGGCCGAAGCGTACCGTGCCGTTGGGCTGGATCTGCCACTGCTGTTCCAGTGCCTGGTCCAGTTGGGCGCCGGTGACCGACACGGTGAGCACGGGATTGGCATACCCAAAGGCCGCGCGGGCTTCGCCGTACAGCACGATGCCGTCGCTGTCGGCTGGATTGGCGCCCTTCGCGTGGAGCAGGTCGCCGCGCAGGGAAGTCGAGCCCTTCTGCGGCGCGACGGCGACGACCGCGAGATCGGCGACGCCGCCGGGAGTCCGCTGGGAGTCCGCGAGCTGCGCGTCGGCGATGACGTTGCCCAGTGTGCTCTCACCGTCGGCGTCGCGGACCCGGGTGAGGTCACCGGTGATCGTGCTGACCGGCCGGGCGAAGGTCTGTGCGCCCTTCGCCACCCAGTGGTCGACGAGCTTCACCATCGCGGGGTCGGGGGGCACGTCGCGGGTGACCGGGTGGTTCACCGAGGTGGTGGCCGAACGGATGACGTCGCGGGTGCGCGGGTCGATCCGCAGGTTGATCTCGTTGATCAGCCGACCGTGGTTGGCAGCCTCCACCACCGGGCGGAGGTTGCCGTCAGGGTCCGGCACGGTGCAGTTGAACAGAGCGTGCCAGTGCCCGGAGACGATCGCGTCGATCTCCGGTGAGACCTGCCTGGCGAAGTCGAAGATCGGCCCCGTCGGGTTGGTGCACCGGTCGTAGATGTCTCCGGCGGTTCCGCCCTCGTGCACGTTGGCCACGATCGCCTCCACGCCGCGGCGCTTGAGTTCGGCGACGTATTTGTTCGCGGTCTCCACCAGAGGCAGGTTGTCCAGTGCCGGCTGGTAGGAGGTCGTGCCGGTGACAGTGGTGGGCGTGGTCAGGTTGATGAAGCCCACGGGGATCTGTCTGCCGCCCGACTTGACGTGCTTGATGACGTACGGCGGCAGCAGCGGCTTGGTCGAGCCCTTGAGGGTGACGTTGGCGGAGGAGATGGTGTAGACGGCGCCGCGGAAACGACGGCCGGTGGAGTCGGTGAAACAGCTGTCGACGTCGATCTGGCCGAAACAGTGCCCCTTGCCGATGTGGTTCTGGACGAAGTCAGCTGAGAGGTCGAATTCGTGGTTGCCGGCCGCGGTGAATTCCACGCCGATGCCGTTGAGGAACTCGACGGTCGGCTCCTCGGCGTGGAAGGAGACCTCGCTGGGCCAGCCGCTGAAGTCGTCGCCGGTGGTGAAGGTGATGGAGTTCTGGTGGCCGGAGCGCAGGTTCCGCAGATGGGTGGCGATGTACGGTGCTCCACCGACCACGATGCTGTTTCCCTGAGCGTCCTTGACCGTGCCGTCGGACGTGGTGTTGTGCGGTCGGATGTAGCCGTGGAAGTCGGTGATGGACAGTAGCTGGACGTCCACTGGAAGCTCGTGCGGTTGAGCCTGAGCCGTACCCGGCTGGGCCGCGGTTAATGCCGAGACGGCCAGCACTGCTGTCAATGCGATCCTGCGAGGGAAGAGGGGGTGCACGTATTCTCCTGATGTGACTTATTGGGGGGAGCACGCCATCTGATCAGTCGTCAGGGACGGCCTAGATACGAGTGACGGCTGAATGTGTGAATGCTGGAGAAACTGATGGGTCCGCTACGGGAACGACTGCCAGGTCAGCTGGGCGTCGTAGCGCCTGTGATCGGAAAGCAGGCCGGAGGAACTGTCGCCGGGGGTGCGGTACATGGTCGTCGCCTGGGCCGAGGGGGAGTGCCAGTACTCGGTCTGGTACACGACGTGGTCGAGTTTCACCGGCGTGTAGTCGGACTGACAGGAGACGTCGACCGGCGGTAGGGCGTTCGTGGGAACGCCGGGGACGCTGCAGAAGGTCCACGGGTTGGCGGCCATCCCCGCCTCCCGGTAGTGGAACTTCAGGGGAACCGTTCCGGGCAGCTGGAAATCGGAGAATCCGAAATAGCGGCGGCTGGGGGTGACCTGCGCGGCACGCTGCTGGACCTGCGGGTAGGAGGTGAAGGCCACTTCGTCGAGTCTCTGATTCAGGTCCCCTGCGACCAGAAGGGGGGCATAGTGTCCGTTGGCGTCCGGGATCATCATGTTCTCTTCGAGCCGGGCGCGGATCACGCTCGCCTGGCAGTGCCGGATGTCCTCCCCGGGCCAGGTCGCGGTCTTCGGCAGGCAGAACGAGGTCCAGCCGTCCACCATCCTGGCCGGGTCCACGACTCCGCCGATGGGATCCAGATGCGTGACGCAGACCTGGGAGTACTGGTTTCGCGCCGGTGACTGTTCGACCGGCAACCAGGTCTTCACGCAGAGCATCTTGTACTCGGCGCCGTCGCTGCGGATGAATCTCGGCAGGTCCCACACCTTCCGGTTGCTCGCGCCCAGGCGCGTCAGGATGGCCGACCCGACCGCCAGGTGGCAGGTGCCGGCGGCGTAGCAGGGCTCACTCGTCCCCTTGAGGCCCAGGCAGCGGGTGTACTTCAGGCTGTCGGCCTCGGCGTGGAAGTCCCATCCGCTGATCCGCCAGCCGTTGCCGTCAATGGGCTTCAGCATGTCCCGCAGGGCTTCGTACTGGTCGCGACAGACCTCGTTAAGCGTGATCACATCGGGTTGGACCTGCCGCGCGGTGGCGGCGATCGAGTTGACGACAGGACTCTTGGTGCCCTTCCACCACTCTCCACCGGCCAGGTTGAACTGCATGACCTTCGGTTTGACCGGTACGGCGGCGCGGGCCGGTGCGGGCTGCACGACCAGCACCGATAAGAGGGAAATAGCGATGAATACGATTAATCGGGGGGTTTTTGACATCGCGCATCGCCCTTCGGGGGGTAGGGAGACCGTTGATCAGGCTTTGCCGCCGGTGTTGGCGATACCCTCGATGATCTGTTTCTGCAGGATCGCGAAGATGACGATCACCGGCGCCGTGGCCATCAGCGAACCTGCCATGAGGGCGGGGTACTCGATGTTGTGCTGACCGCTGAGCGCTGCCAGGCCTGCCGAGAGGGGCATCATCTCGGGATCGGTGTTGACGATGAGCGGCCACATGAGGTCGTTCCACGACCACAGCAGGGTGAGCACGGCGAGCGCGATCAGCCCTGGTTTGCTCAGCGGCAGCAGGATGCGCCAGTACCTCTGTAGCGGTCCGCACCCGTCCAGCTCGGCCGCCTCGTCCAGCTCCCGGGGCAGGCCGGCGAAGAACTGGCGGAGCAGGAATGTGCCGAACGCGCTGAACATGCCCGGCACGATCAGAGCCTGGATCGTGTTGAGCCAGCCCAGCTTCTGCATGATGAGGAACTGGGGAATGACGAACAGCTGCGACGGCACCATCAGCACCACGAGGAACAGCCCGAAGAAGAACCGGCGTCCGGGAAACTCCAGGCGGGCGAAGGCGAAGGCCGCCAGCGAGCAGAAGATCAGCTGGGCGATGGTGCGCCCGCCCGCCATCAGCACGGTGTTGACGAACTGATGGCCGAGCGGCATCAACTCGAAGACCTTGGCGTAGCCCGACCAGTCCCACGGGGACGGCAGCACCGTCGGCGGGATGCGGACCGAGTCCTGGAAGGACTTGACCGAGGTCAGGGCCTGCCAGACGAAGGGGCCGACGACGACGAGGACACCCATGACGAGGACGGTGTAGGAGGCGGCCAGCACCCACCGGCGGCTATGCATAGTGAACCCATCTGCGCTGGATCCGGAACTGCACCGCGGTCAGTAACGCGATGACCACGAACAGGAGGAAGGCGATCGCCGCGCCGTACCCCGGGTCGTTCTTCACGAAGGACGTGGAGTAGAAGAGGTGAACGATCGTCTGGGCGGCCGGCAGCGCCGGGCTGCCCGGCGGCATCATCAGATAGACCAGATCGAACATCTGCAACGTGCCGATCACCGAAATGACGGAGACGAAGAAGATGGTCGGGCTGAGCATGGGCACGGTGATGGAGAGGAACTGGCGGACCGGGCCCGCCCCGTCGATGGCGGAGGCCTCGTAGAGCTGCTTGGGCACGTTCTGCAGCCCTGCCATCAGGATCACGAGGTTGTACCCGAAGGCCATCCACACCCCGATTACGGCGAGGGCGTAGGGGGCGGTGCGGGGATCGGACATCCACGACGGGCCGTCGACGCCGACCAGGGCGAGTAACTGGTTCAGCACGCCGAAGTCGCCGTTGTACAGGTACTGCCAGAGCATCGCGATCGCACTCGGCATGGTGACCACTGGCAGGAAGTACAGCGTCCGGAAGATCCCGCGGCCACGCAGCCTGCTCTGGTTGAGCAGGGCCGCGAACATGATGGCGACGGGGACGCCCAGGAGCACCAGAGCGGTGTAGACAAGGCTGTTGCGCAGGGCGGTCCAGACCTCCGCGTCCGCGAGGAGACGCTCGTAGTTGGCCAGGCCCGTCCACTCGCTGCCACCGAACGGCCCCCACTTGGTGAACCCGAAGTAGAACGTCTGCGCGATCGGCCACAGGTAGAAGAGCAGGAGGCCCAGACCCAGAGGGGCAATCATGACCAGGCCCCAGCGGGCCTCGCTGCGGCGGCGTACGGTGAACGCCCGCCGGCTCGGCGGGCCCTCCGAGCCGGAGGTGGAAGCCCTCCGGCTCGGCGGCGCCTTGACCGACGCGGGTGCCGTCATCACTTTTCCTGGGCGAGCGAGGCGTTCATCGTCGCCGCGAGGGCCTTGGCGGCCTCCTCGACGGTGACCTCGCCGGCCCAGGCCTTGGACAGGTGCTTCGGCTCCTCATCCATCCACCCGGCGGTGTTCTTGGAACTGGGGTAAGGGAAGGAGATCGAGAGCTGGTCGATGAAGATCTTCAGGTTGAACTGTGGTGCCGAGTCGATCCACGCCTGCTGCGTTCCGGCGTGGGCGGGAATGACAGCACCGGAGCGGCCGATGATGTCGGCGGCCTCTTTGGAGCCGAGAAAGCGGACGAACTTCCACGCTGCGTCCGCATGCTTCGACTTGGCGAACACCACGTTGGCGCCGCCGTGGGTGACGACCGCCCTGATCTTGCCGCCCGGCAGCGGGGCCACGTCGACCGTGTCCTTGGTGGCCGTGTTCTTGTTGAACCGGCCCGCGTACCAGCTGCCCGAGTAGTACATCGCGACCTTGCCGGACTCGAACATCTCGACGGGCTTGCTGTCGGTCATCTGCTGCTGGGTCGGAGACAGGCCGTCCTTGATGAGGTCGGTCCAGAGCTTCAGCCCCTCGATGGTGGCGGGCTGGTCGTAGCCGGACTTGGTGCCGTCCGGAGACAGGGCGTAGCCGCCGGCCTGGGCGATGGTGTTGTAGAAGGTGGCCTGGTTGTTGAGCTCCGCCGCGATCCCGTGGACGCTCTTGTCCGCCGCCGTCAGCTTCTTCGCCGCGGCCCGCAGGTCGTCCCAGGTCCACGACTCGTCCGGATATTTCAGGCCGGCCGCGTCGAAGAGCTTCTTGTTGTACCAGAGGCCGATCGTGTCAAAGTCCTTCGGCAACCCGAAGGACTTGCCCTCGTAGGTGTAGAGATCCACCAAGGACTTCGGGTACACCGACAGGTCCACCTTCTCGGCCGCGATCCTGTCGGCCAGCGGCATCAGCATCCCGTTGGAGGCGTACAGCTTGAAGTTCGGCCCGTTCATCCAGAAGACGTCGGGCGCAGCACCACCGGTCGCCGCCGCCTTGAGCTTGGCCCAGTACTCATCCCAGCCGGTGGCCTGAATCTTGATCTTGATGTTGGGGTTGTTCTTGCTGAACGCGGTCGCCGCCTGCTCCAGCGCGGGCTGCTGCTCGATGTCCCAGATGCCGTAGGAAAGTTCGATGGGACCGTCGCCGCCGGCATCATCTCCGCCGCAACCGCTGAGCACGGTGGCGGCGACCATGGCGCCGGTGATCAGGCACGACAAACGTCGGGCCATGGGGACCTCCAGGGGGGTGTACGCACCTGTCGCCGTAGGGCGGCGATGCCATCGACTTTCGATGGTCTGCTACGTAAGTATGGAGATCGTGGTCTTTACGTCAATAGATCCGTGCAAACTCGTCCTCTGAGTGCCGGCACGTCGGCTTCCCGCATCCCGTGATCGAGGAGGTACGGCAGTGCGCCGCCGTACCGGCTGTCCAGGTGATCCAGCGTGGCCAGCATCGTCTCTGGACGGGTCTGCTCGAAATGGGCACGAGCCATGTCGTCCGCGTCCTCCTCGAGCCCGAGATGGGCAGCACTGAGGGCGTAGTCCTCGGCGACGAGTGCGCGGGGCACCCCGGCGAGCGTCAGGGCGAGAGCCGTGACGATGCCCGTGCGATCGCGTCCGGAGTGACAGTGGAGGACCACCCCGCCCGGCGGGGCCTGGGCGATCGCCACAACGGCCGAGGCGACATGTGGGGCGAAGTCGTCGAGGATCACTCGATAGATCTCGGCGAGGTCGGCCCCCATGCCACCGTCAGCTGCTCGTGACCCTCCGACCGGATCAGCGCGCGCTCCCGGATACCTGGCAGGTCTCCGAGGTCGCGGGCGTTGCGGCAGCCTGGCCACGGCAGCGGTCGCCTCACCTGACACCTTCAGGAGAGCTGAGAGCGAGCAGGGGGTCGTCGGCCGAGAGCAGGAGCCGGTTCACGTGGTCGATGGCCAGGCAGGCGGCCCCGAGCACCACGCTGTCCTCGCCGAGGGTCGACAGCCGGATCTCGGGCATGCGCAGGCACAACGGCTCCAACGCCTGTCGCAGTGGCTGGAGCAGGACGTCACCTGAGCGGGAGAAACCGCCGCCCAGGACGACCAGTTCCGGGTCGAGGGAGAGGATCAGTGCCGCCGCTCCGACCGCGAGATCGGCCACGTACCGCCCGACGGCGTCGAGCGCCGCGGGGTCACCCGCACGAGCCGCCTCGAAGACCAGGCCCGCGATCTGGTCCGGCGGATGACCCGTGAACCCGGGACATCGTTCGAGGTGCTCTGCCATGTGCAGCCAGCGCACCGCCTCCAGCAGGCCGACCTCACCAGACGCGCCGCTGAAGCCCAGGTGGAGCTTGCCGTCGACGATCAGCGCGGCGCCGGGTCTGCGCCCCGCGTGCAGGTAGACGAGGTCGCGCACGTCGCGCGCCTCTCCGCGCCTCTGCTCGGCCAGGGCGGCGAGCTTGCTGTCGTTGGCGACGAGCACCAGTTGCCCGAACGTCTTGCGCAGGTGCCCTGCCAGGTCTACCCCCGCCCAGTCGGGAATCGAGTAGACCGTGGTCACCCGGCCCTGCCTATCCACCACGCCGACGGTGCCCGCCGCGACCGCCCAGATGTCCGCCACCGGCACGTTCGACATGGCCAGGCACGCCGCAATCGCCCGGTCCACGGCGGCCAGCCGTTCCTGCCGGGGGGTCTCCGCTCCCACGGCGGTCCGGCCGCTGGCGATCACCTCACCGTTCAGGTCCGTGATGGCCGCGAGCACCTTGTGCACGCCGATGTCCAGGCCGAGCACGTATCCGGCATCTGACCGGAATCGGTATCTGCGCGCCGGCCGGCCCATGACACCGGGAGCCGGCGGCACCTCGGTCACCCACCCCCGGCCCATCAGATCCGCTATCACCTCGTTGATCGAGGCCCGCGACAGGCCGGTGCGCCGCGCGAGTTCCGCGAGCGTGAGCGGCGGCGAACCGCGTAGCGCGTGCAGGCTGGCGAGCGAATTCAACTGGCGCAGCCTCTGGAGGTCGCCCCCGGCGCTTTCCATTCCATCACCTCTTGACTCCTTCGCCATGGCACTACTAATAATGCACTCCATTATTAGTGACCTTGACATGTCGGAGATGCGAGACAATGACTGTGAGCCTTGCTGTGATCGGTGCGGGGATGCGGGGACTCATCTACGCCAGGGAAGCGGTGAGGAGCGGACGTGGTCGGATCGTGGCCATCGCCGAACCTGACCTGGGACGCAGGCGAAGATTCGCCGCCGAGTTCGGCCTCGCCTCCGAAGACGTCTTCCATGACTGGGCTGACCTGGCCGGAGTCGGCAGGCTCGCCGACGCCGTCGTGATCGCGACCCAGGACCACCTGCACGTCGACCCCGCGGTGGCTTTCGCGGAGTTGGGTTACCACATTCTGGTGGAAAAGCCGATGGCGCCGACGGAGACCGACGCCCGGCGGATCGTCGCGGCTGTCCAGCGCCATTCGGTCGTCTTCGCCGTGGGACATGTTCTCCGTTATACGCCCTACACCCTGGCGTTGAAGGCCGTGATCGAGCAGGGCAGGATCGGCGACCTGGCGAGTGTCGAGCATCTCGAGCCGGTCGGCTGGTGGCACCAGGCGCATTCGTTCGTGCGTGGAGACTGGCGACGGGCCGACACCTCAGCACCCATGCTGCTGACCAAGTCCTGTCACGACATGGACTGGCTGCTGCACGTGATCGGCCTGCAGCCGGTTCGCGTAGCCTCCTTCGGAGGCCTGCTCCACTTCCGGCCGGAGAACCGCCCAGAGGGCGCAGGCGAGCGGTGCACCGGATGCGCCGTCGAGGCCGACTGTCCCTACTCGGCCACCCGCTTATACCTGGGCTGCCTGGGCGATCCGAACACCGAGTTCTGGCCTCTCAGCGCCGTCACCGCCGAACCGACGGCCGAGGCCGTTCTCCATGCGCTGGAGACCGGCCCCTATGGCCGGTGCGTCTACGACTGCGACAACGATGTGGTGGATCAGCAGGTGGTGATGCTGGAGTTCGAGGGCGGAGTCACCGCATCGTTCACCATGACGGCGTTCACACCGCTGGAGCATCGCAAAACCCGCCTTTTCGGCACCCACGGCTATCTCGAAGGGGACGGCATGACACTGCGGATCGTGGACTTCCGTACAGGCAAGGAGGAGTGGATCGACACGCGAACCGAAGCGGGGCCGTCGGCGGCGGACGGCCACGGGGGAGGAGACGCGGGCCTGACGGCGGCCTTCCTCCACGCCGTGACATCAGCAGACCAGACGCTGCTCGGGTGCGACCCACAGGAGGCGCTCGCGGGGCATCTGCTCGTCTGGGCCGCCGAGCGCGCTCGCGAGACCGGGACGGTACAGGCACTGTGAACTCCGCATCCCCCTTTGAAAGCCCCGCCGAGAGCCCGATCGGCGACCCGATGGGCGGCGCCGACACCGTGATCCCCCGGCCGGTCCTGATCACCACGGCCGAAGGCTGTTTCGTCCTCAGACATGACACCGTCATCGCCTCCGACCCGGCGTTCGAGCACGCGGTCCGCTGGTTGCGGGGCGCGCTCGGTCCCGCGATGCGGCTCACCCTGCTGCCAGGTCCGCGCGGTCCCGGAACGATCCAGCTCGTCCGTGCGGCGGATCTGGCCGAAGAGGCCTACCGTCTCCAGGTCACCTCCGGCGCCGTCCGGATCGAAGCGGGTGGCCCCGCAGGCGCCTTCTACGGTGCCCAAACCCTGCGCCAGTTACTCCCCCCCGAGGCCTTCCGCGCCGGACCGCTCGGGCATGGCCCGTGGTCCGTTCCGGCCGTGACCATCGCCGACGCGCCCCGCTTCGCCTGGCGCGGGGTGCTGATCGACGTCGCGAGGAGGTTCCTCCCCAAGAATGATCTGCTGCGTTACATCGACCTGCTGGCGATGCACAAACTGAACGTGTTGCACCTGCATCTCACCGACGACCAGGGCTGGCGTCTGGAGATCAAGCGCTTCCCCCGGCTCACCGAGGTCGGCGCGTGGCGCCGCGAGTCGAACGTGGGCGCAGCGGTCCACGAGAAGTACGACGGACGGCCACACGGCGGTTACTACACCCAGGACGACATCCGGGAGATCGTCGCCTACGCCGCAGATCGGTTCATCACGGTGGTGCCAGAGATCGACATGCCCGGTCACACCCAGGCCGCCATCGCCGCCTATCCCGAGCTCGGCAACCTCGACGAATCCCTGCCCGTCGGCACCAGCTGGGGTGTTATCGACAATGTTCTCAACGTCGAGGACCACACCATCGCCTTCTTCAAGGCGGTCCTCGACGAGGTGCTGGAACTCTTCCCCGGCGACTACGTCTGCATAGGCGGCGACGAGGTTCCGAAGGAACAGTGGCGCGACAGCCCAGCGGCGAAGGAACGGATGCGCGAGCTCGGGCTGCGAGACGAGGACGAGCTGCAGAGCTGGTTCGTCCGCCAGTTCACCGAGTACCTCATCGCGTGCGGGCGCAGGCCGTATGGCTGGGACGAGATCCTGGAAGGCGGCCTGCCACGCGGGACGACCGTGGCGTCGTGGCGGGGGACCTTCGGGGCCGTCACCGCCGCCAGGCTCGGGCACGATGTGGTGACCTGCCCGTTCACCGAAGTTTACCTTGACTTCCGGCAGTCCGGCGATCCGGCGGAGCCGGTGCCCATAGGCAGCATCATCAGTCTTGAAAGCGTCTACGGGTTCGAGCCCGTGCCGTCCGAACTCACCGAGGAGGAGTCGCGGCACATCCTCGGTGCGCAGGCGAACATCTGGACCGAGCACATCGACTCCGTGCGGCATCTCGACTACATGGCCTTCCCGAGGCTGGCGGCCTTCGCCGAGGTCGTATGGGGGCCGCGACGACGCGACTTCGCCGACTTTCGCAGACGCCTGCGATCCCACGAGCGCCGGCTCGAGGCTCTCGGCGTGGAGTTCAGACCCGAGAGCGGGCCTCGCCCGTGGCAGACCCGGCCCGACGCACCCGGCCTGGCTCGTGACTTCGCAGAGGTCAACGCGCGAGTCCAGGAGTGGACCGCGAACATCGTCGCTCGATACGGCTGGCCAAGAACCTGACCGACCTGTGACCCCAGGTACCGGCGCCTTTCCTCATGAGGCCGTAGAGAGCCGTCCGCGTCGCTCGGCGTGAGAACGGTAAAGGATGCCCGGCGGGGGTTGTCCCTCGTTCGTGTGCGACGCCAACGTAAGCATGTCGGGATCGGCGACGGCCCTCCCGACATCCTTGGGCAGGGTCTGCGGGAGGGCCGTGACTGGCGCACGGAGGCGCTGTGCTCACGGTAGGCAAGGATGCGCCGGAGGTCGAGCGCCGGTTGAAGGCTGGGCTGGTGGAGTGTCCGGGGTGCGGGGCGCGGCTGGCTCCGTGGGGGCATGCTCGGCAGCGGCAGGTGTTCGGCGAGGGGAAGATCGTCTGGCGGCTGATCTACGAGTACCGGCGAGCCGCCTAGCAATCAAGTAAAAGCCCAGGCTAGCGGCACTTCACTGGTTTCTGGCACCCCACAAGTCACTCGGTCGTCTTGCGGTCGGTGATCTGCTCGACGAAGTGGCGCTGGTCGGCGAGAAATCCGGGCGTGTACAAGCGTCGCGGGGCGAAGACGGCGGTGAGAGCCAGGCGCGGCTCGGAGTTCTCGACAGCGTTGTCGACCAGCGAGTGGGTGGCGTCGGGGTAGTGCCGCACCGTCAGGGAGGCAGTGGGCAGGATGCGCCGATAGGCGGCCTCGGTGTCGGACACGTCGACGTTGATGTCGTGCCCGGCCAGCACCAGGAGCGTGGGAGTGCCGCGCATGGCGCGCAGGTCCTCGCTCGCGTTGGAGCGGTAGTTCTTGGCGATGAACCGCCAGCGTTCGGCGGTCATGCCGTCGGTGTCGCCGACGGCGGTGCGGTACTCCTCGAAGGTCGCGTTCTGCCGCAGCATGCGCAGGCTCGCCTCGCGCCGTCGCAGCGCTGTTTGTTTCTCGTCCTGGGTGGCACCGTTCTTGCGCAGGTCGGCGAGGAGGTTGTAGCGCCCTTGCTGTTGCCAGTCGACGGCCGGTGAGACCGCGACGACGAACCGCACAGCGCGGTCGCGGGCTGCGACCTTGGGCAGCACCCACCCTGCCTGACTGGCTCCCCACAGACCGATTCGCCGACCGTCGATGTCGGGACGGGTGCGTGCCCAGGTGATCGCGGCGAGGGTCTCGTCGGCTCGGTCGTCCATGCTTTGGTCCAGCCAGTTTCCCTCGGAGGCGCCGATGCCGGGCTTGCTCAGGGAGAGCGAGGCGTAGCCGGCCTTAGCGAAGGACTCCCACAGGGGCCGGTAGAAGGTGTCGTGCGTGGCGTCGATGGGCCCGTCGCCGTGGACGAAGACCACCAGGCCGAAGGGGCCGTCGCCGCTCTCCGGCCGCGCGAGGACGCCGTCCAGCAACCGCCCGTCGTGGCGTACGGTGATGCGCTCCTCCCGCAACGCGTAGGTGTTCTGCCAGACCGCGACACCGCCGAGACTCGCGGCCACCAGCAGCACAGCGCCCAACGACCACACCAAGACGCGCCAGCGGCGCCAGGTACGCGTTGCCATCCTTCGACTCACACCCGCCCCTAACTATCATTACTGATACGCTCGTATCTAGAATGAGCGTAATACGGTGGATAGTGCAAATGGTCGAGCGTGCCGGCCCGCAACGCAGGAGGAATGCCGATGGACGCGACGAAGCCGGGGACCAGGCCGGGACATCCGGATGGCCCTGAGGTGTGCAGGGACGTGCCCGAGGGCAGTGAGTCACGTGTGGCCGCGCTGTACTGGCAGGCGTTCGGACGGAAGCTCGGCGCAGCCCTGAATCCGCCGGACAAGGCCCACGCCTTCCTCGCGGCCCATCTCCACCACGACCGGGGTGTGGCCGCCGTCGTCGACGGCGAGGTGGCAGGCGTGGCCGGCTACCAGCTCGGCGGACGCGGCCTGATGGGCGGCGACGCGGGCGACGTCCTGTCCGCCTACGGGACCTTGCGCGGCCTGCCCCGCCTGGCCCTCCTCGCCCTGATGGAACGGCGCCCCGCCGACGGCGAGCTCGTGATGGACGGCATCGCCGTCGCCCCCGAGCACCGGGGCAAAGGCGTCGGCAGCCTCCTGCTGCGCGAGATCGCGGCCGTGGCCGCCGAGCACTCCTGCCGGCGCATCCGCCTGGACGTCATCGACGTCAATCCGCGCGCCCGCGCCCTGTACGAACGGCACGGCTTCATCGCCGTACACACCGAGAAGACCCCGTACCTACGCAACCTGATGGGCTTCGGCGCCGTTACCACCATGCACCTCCCCGTCACGCCGGCCGTCTCGACGAACCGCAGGGAGGCTTGATGAGCACCCTCCGGAACACCCCGATGGGCACGCGTGCTGACGCGGGCAGCGCCGCCCCTGCGTCCGTCCCCACCCGCCTACTGGTGCACGCGCTGGTCCGCGAAGACGGCACCGTCGACGCCGGTGAGCTCTACACCGTCGCCGGCCTTCTCGGCATGAGCGACCAGCAGGTCCGCCTGTGCATCAAGCGGCTTGTCGCCGAGGGCCGCTTCAGCCACGAAGGCCGCGGACGCAAGGCCCTGTTGAGGGCGGTCGCCGACGCCACCGGCTCGCTCACCCCCAACGTCGCCTACGTCCGCCACGCCTACCGCCAAGACCTGGGGCTCGCAGCCTGGGACGGTGTCTGGCACCTGTTCGCCTTCGCCATCCCCGAGTCGAGCAGGACTTCCCGCGACGCCCTTCGCGACACCTTGCGCCACCTCGGCGCCGCTCCCATCCAGAGCGGCCTCTACGTCAGCGCCAACCGCATCGAAGAACTCGTCGAAGCCCAGGTCCGCCACCTCGACGTTGCCCACGCGGTCACCTGCCTCACCAGCACCGACCTGCGCATCGGGGGCCACGATGACCCGCCCGCCCTGGCCGCCGCCCTCTGGCCCCTGGACGACATCGCCGCCCGCCACGACCGCCTCGCCGAATTCGCCCGGGTCTGCCTCGACCGCCTCGCGCAGCCGGACACCCTCACCGGGTCCGAGCAGCTGACCATGGCCATCCAGCTCGCCGCGGCCTTCACCCACGCCATGGAACCAGATCCCCTCCTGCCCCCCGAACTCCTCCCACGGCCCTGGCCCGGCGCCCACGCCCGCCGGCTCACGGCCGCCTGCTGGACCGCACTCACCGAGGCCGACACCCACGCCACGACCGGGACCCCTGTCCCACGCCTGTTCGTCCAATACGAGGACCTACTCGCATCGATCCCGAGCGCCTGACCTGACACACGGCCGGCCGGTCACCAGAAGCCGCTGGCCACCTCCGGCGCCACGCATCCTGCAGATGCAGAACGGTCGCGCCGGGGGGGCGGCGTCGCCCACGATGATGGTCAGTTCTTGCATTCCTGCGCGCTCAGGCGCAACGTTGGCGCGTCGGCCTTTCTCGAAACCATCAACGGATGATCCGGGAAGGCACCCCCCTTCCCGGCAGATCCACAGGTTTCGATCATTGCTCGCGTTACACACGCAGACCACGATGAGCACTGGAGAGCCAGCTGCCACGGAAAGCGGGCACGGCTGGTTCGGAGGGGGCCGTCGAAAAAGGACCAGATCAACTGGCACCTCGTCGGCGGCCTACCCTACTTCACGTACGGATCGCGGGAGCCGGGAGGTGAAATCCCTCCCGGCCACCCGACAGGTCCAGGCGATCGAGGGGCCGCCGGTGGTCCAGGCGCAGTAGCGTTCGGACGGGTGGGATCAGGCGCTTGCTCGGCAACTGCGTGCGCTGACCCAGAACCCATCAAATCGCTACTGTGGCCTCATGCTGAAGGGTCGCGGCCCAGAGCGGAATCGCCTGGAGCGGATGCTTGCGAACGCCAGGGGAGGACGGAGCGGGGCGCTAGTGGTGCGGGGTGAAGCGGGGATCGGCAAGTCCGCCCTGCTCGACGACCTCGCGTCGGCTGCCGACGGGATGCGGGTACTGCGGGCAGTCGGCATCGAGTCCGAGGCCGAGCTTCCGTTCAGCGGCCTGCACCTGCTGCTGCATCCGTTCGCGGACCGGCTGGAGGTGTTGCCGAGTCAGCAGGCGGAGGTCATGCGGTCGGCGTTCGGGCTGGCGGAGGTGCCGGTGCGCGACCCGTTCCTCATCGGCGCTGCGACGCTCACCCTGCTCTCGGACCTGGCAGCGCAGCGACCGCTGGTGTGCCTGCTCGACGATGCCCAGTGGCTGGACCGGGCGTCCTCGGACGCGCTGTTCTTCGCGGCACGGCGGCTTCATGACGATCCGATCGCGATGGTTTTCGCGGTTCGGGACACCGTGCAGCCCTTCCCCACCCCTGGGATCGACGCCATGCGACTGGACGGGCTGGATCGCGCCTCCGCCACGGACCTGCTGGCGGAATGCGCGCCCGAGCTGACCGTCCCGGTGCGCGACAGGCTCCTGGACGAGGCGGGCGGCAACCCGCTGGCCCTGATTGAGCTGGCGCACGCGCTGCGGGACGGCCTCGTCGAGCAGGCAGGCCCCCTGCGGGTCACCGGCCGCATCATGGATGCCTTCCGGGCCCAGCTGGGGGAGCTGCCCGCGGCCACTCGCCTGCTCCTACTCCTGGCGGCGGCCGACGGTGCCGCCGAACTGGGCGTGATTCTGCGGGCGGGCGAGACTCTCGGGGCGTCCCCTGTTCACCTCGGCTCGGCTGAGGAGGCCCGTCTCGTCGTCACGTCCGGGGAGGAGATCAGGTTCCGTCATCCGCTCATTCGCGCGGTCGCCTACCAGAGCGCTCCCCACCACCAGCGCATCGCGGCACACAGAGCGCTGGCCGAGGCCATGTCAGCCGCAGAGGACGCCGACCGCAGGACCTGGCATCGGGCCGCCGCCGCCACCGGCCCCGATGAGGAGGTCGCGGGTGAGCTGGAACGCACCGCCGAACGCGCCCGACACCGTGGCGGGACGATGGCCGTCGCCTCGGCGTACGAGCGTGCCGCCCGGCTCAGCGCCGACCAGGAAGGCAAGGCCCAGCGAATCGTCCGCGCGGCGCGGTCGGCCTACGACGCGGGCCGCCCGGACTGGGCGACCCGGCTCGCGACCGAGGCCGCGGCCCTCACCGGTGAGCCCGGTGTCGTCGCCGAGGCGGCCTACGTGCGTGCGCAGGTCGAGTACGAACGTACCTCGCCGGCCGCCGACGCGGCTCTGGCGCTGGAGGGCGCCATGCTGATCACCCGGAGCGATCCGGAGCGGGCCGTGTCCATGCTGACTGAGGCGGTGTGGGCGGCTCGTGACGCCTGCGCTCACGATCTCCTACGGCGTAGTGTCACCCAGCTGGAGACCGTCCCGCTGCCTGCGGGCTCACCGCTCACACCGGTCACCGCGGCGCTGATCGGCTACGGAAAGCTCAGCGACGGGGACCCGGGCACGGCCGTCGCGCCGATGCGTGCGCTGGTCAAGGCCGTCCAGGCCGGAACCGTCCAGGACTTCGTGGAGCGGGTGATCGCCGGCTTCATGGGCTTGCTGATCGCCGACGACGAGGCGGCGACGGAGGTGCTGGAAACACTGGCCGCCGACGTCAGGGCGGCGGGGTCGCTCGGCTGGCTCCCCTACGTCCTGGAGCCCTTGGCGATCGGACGACTGCTGCGCGGTGACTTCCGCGGTGCCCAGGCCGACGTCGCCGAGGCCACCTCACTGGCGTCCGACATCGGCATGGACATGCAGGTGACCGTACTGAAGGCCATCTCGGTGTGGCTTGCCGCGGTGACAGGTGACGCCGACGAGTGCCGGGCGCTGGCCGGCGAGGTGCTGGAACACGCGGCACTGCACCCCACCAACGCGGCCCTGGCCTCGTGGGGCGTGGGCCTGCTCGACCTCGCCGACGGGCGTTGCGAGCAGGCGCTCGACCGGCTCGACGCGGTGTGCGCGGGACCCGCCCGGCACGATCTGCTCATCCGGGCCGTACCGGATCACGTGGAAGCCGCGGTGCGCTCCGGGCGCGCCGACCTCGCCCGGCGGCACCTGCCGACCTTGGCGGCGTGGGCCGAGCACAACGTGCTCGGCAGCGCGCTCGAGCTGCGCTGCCAGGCCATGCTCAGCGACGGAGAGCAGGCCGAGGAGCACTATCGCGCCGCGCTGGCCCTCATCCCCGGCCGGCCGTATGAGTTCGCGCGGACCAGGCTCGCCTACGGCGAATGGCTGCGCCGCCAGCGCCGCCGCTCCGAAGCCCGCGCCATCCTGGTCCAGGCGGAGGACGCCTTTGCCCGGCTCGGCGCGGCGCGGTGGGCCGAACGCGCCCGCGCCGAGCTGACGGTACTCGGCGACCGGCCGGTAGCCCGCGCCCAGGCCGATGACCCGCTCCAGCGGCTGACCCCGCAGGAACTCCAGGTCGTACGGCTGGCCGCGGCCGGGTACAGCAACCGGGAGATCGCGGCGCGGCTGTACCTCAGCCCGCGGACCGTGGGCCACCACCTCTACCGGGCCTACCCGAAGATCGGCGTGACCCGCCGGATGGAGCTCACACAGCTCGAGTTGTGAGCCCGTATCAGTCGACGTACTTACCCGCGGCCCGAGGCCGGACTGGCCTTGGACCGTGACAGGGTACGGCGTCGCCTTCGTCAACCGTCCTGATCAGCGGGTCTGCCCGTACGGTCATCCGGCCGATGCCCGCCCTGACGGTCCGCTCCTAGATTCGAACCATCGAACCCAACGGACGGAGAAGGTAATGCTTCTGGAGAACAAGACCGCGGTGATCTACGGCGGCGGCGGATCCATCGGCGGTGCGATGGCGCGGGCCTTCGCCGCAGAGGGAGCGAGAGTCTTCCTCGCCGGCCGTACCCCCGGCAAGCTCGACACCGTCGCAGCGGAGATCCGCCGCGACGGCGGCCTGGCCGAGACGGCGATCGTGGACGCCCTGGACGAGGCCGCCGTCAACGGCTGGGTCGACTCCATCGCGGCACAGGCCGGCAGCATCGACGTCTCGGTGAACCTCATCTCCCAGGACGCCCTGTTCGTCCCGCTACTCGACATGCCCGTCGCCGACTTCGGCCAGGCGATGGACAAGGTCGCGCGCTCGTTCCTGCTGACCGCCAAGGCCGCCGCCCGGCACATGGTCAAGCAGGGCTCGGGCGTCATCCTGCACTTCGGCGGCTCCCACCCCACCAACTCCACGCCAGGCCTGGGCACTGTGCAGATCGGCTGCGACCTGGTCGAGGCCATGCGCCGTCAGTGGGCCTGCGAACTCGGCCAGCACTCCGTCCGCGTCATCTCGATGCGGACCGGCGGGATCCCCGAGGGCATGCCCGACCTTCCTGAGATGGAGCCTTACAAGCAGAAGATGGTCGACGCCACCCTCCTCAAGAGGGCCGCGACCCTGGACGACGTCGGCCGGGTCGCTGTGTTCCTGGCCTCCGAGCACGCCAGGACCCTCACCTCCACGCAGGTGAACATGTCCTGCGGCGCCTTCGTCGACTGACACCGGAGAGGACCCCGAAATGAGCGATGCGGAATTCGGCAAGGCCGTGGAGGAAAACGTCCCCTTCCACTATCAGCCGATCGTGGCGATGCTGCGGCGGCTCGTGAGTGAGGAGGCGCCCGCAGCCCAAGAAGTGACCCTCTACGGATCTCCCGCGTGGAAGGGCGCCAAGGTGCTGGCCATCATCAGCGTCAGCAAGACCCATCTAACCTTCGCCTTCGAGCGCGGCGCCGAGTTCGACGACCCCCACGGCCTGCTGGCCGGAGTGGGGAAGAAGACACGGCACGTCAAGCTCAAGACCCTCGAATCGGCCGACCAGGACGCGTTGCGCCACTACATTCGCCAGGCCGTCGCACTGGACGCCCAGTAGACGTGCCAGCTCGTTTCCAGGAGCCGGCAGGCCATGCCCGGCATCGACCCCTCGTGGCTTGCAGGGTGCGGCGATCTTGTACCGCGTCCGCCGGCTGAGCTATCCGGCTCGGAGGTACTCGTTGATCGCTCCTCCGAGTACCTTGCGGCGTTCGATCCGGCCTTCCATCAGCACCACCAGCTCGTCGTGATCGGGTGGTCGTTGCCCGCGCGCCTGGCGAGGCCGATGGCCGTTGTAATGATCGATGTACTCGTCCGGGACCGCGCGCAGGTGGCGTTCGCCGTAGATCAGCAGGCGGTCGGTGCACTCGGCGCGCACCGTACGGATCCATCGCTCGGCATAACAGTTCGCCCGAGGTGTGCGCGGCGGCGTCTTCAGCACCGTGATCCCCACGGCGGCGAAAATGTCATCGAACACGGCGGTGAACTTGGCGTCCCGATCGCGCCCCGGGTCATGGATGCGTGGTGCGCACCGGCGGGTCCGCTGTGCTCGGTCCGTGCTCGTCCGCCCCGGAACGTACCGACATGTGTGCGCGGTTGTGCGGGCGAGCACTGCGCGAGCACGGCCGGGCGACGACCCGAGCATGGAGCACGCGCGCACCGCGCTCGGCCACATCCTGACCGACGGGCCACCCTGGTCTCGATCGCGTCGTACCCGCGGGCCTCCAGGGTGGTGGCGTCGAAGCCCAGCTCCGCGGCGGTCTGCCTGATCTCCTGCGGTGGGCCGAGGACGTGCTCGCCGCCCTCGGCCCACAGCTCCTGCACGGCCTTGCGGCGCAGCTCGGCGTCAGGCTCGATCCAGAGCGCCGATGTAGCGGTCCGCCAGGTCCTGCGCGTGCGTATCGGTCACTGCTTGTCCTCGATGTCGGTGTTCCTCCCCGATCCTGGAAAACCGCGTGCGCATCGACAATTCCTCACAGGGAACGGCGGACGTTCAGCCGCCCCGTGTGCAGGTACCGCGCCCGCTCGCCCTCGCCCAGGAACGCGACGGCCGAGTGAACTCCGCCCCTCGCCTGAGCGAACACGAACGTGTCCTGGCGCAGCCTGACCAGCTCGAACGTCTGCGACCCTCCGTGCGCCGCCATCGCGCCGAGCGGCGTGACCGTCACCCACAGCCGTCCCTCGTCGTCGCCGGCCACCTCCCAGGCCATCACGTCCGACACGTACCGTCCGGCGTAGCGCTCGACCACGAAGGGCAACGGCGGGTCGGGAGGCGTCGGGGGCGCGGGCGGGACGACCCCGGCGATGCGGCTGAGCACGGGGGCGACCAGCTCGGCCACCAGCGGGTCGGGGTCGCCGCCGTTGGTCAGCAGCACCGCGGCCACGCCCGCCTCCGGCACCAGCTTGAGCACCGCGGCCTGGCCCGGGGTCGAGCCGTCGTGCCCGACGACCGTGCCGCCCGCCCACTCTTGCAGCTCCCAGCCGAGGCCCCAGCGCGACGGCCTGCCGAGGTCGGGCAGCGTGACCTGCGGCTCCCGCATCATCCTGGCCAGCCGGGCGGGCAGCACTCCTGCGCCGTCGGACAGATGGGCGCGGGCGAAGGTCAGCAGGTCGCGGGCGGTCATGGCCAGGCTCGACCCCGCCGGATCGTTCGAGCGCATCAGCGACCACGTCGGGACGGGCTCGCCGCCCGCGTGGCCGACCGCCGTGCTGTACAGGATGGCCTCGTCGGCGCTGGTGGCCGTGCGGGTCAGGCCCAGCGGACCGATCAGGTGGGTGCGCAGCGCCTGGTTGTACGGCACGCCGCGCAGCACCTCGACGACCCGGCCGAGCACGACGTATCCGGCGTTGTTGTACGACCAGACCGCCCCAGGTGGCGACAGCCGAGGCACCTCGCCGAGCAGCGCGACCAGCTTCTCGATCGCATCGTCGCCCCTGCCGGTGTCGACGAACACGTCGCCCTCGAACCCGCCCGTGTGCGCCAGCAACTGCCTGATCGTCACCGGGTCGGGCAGCGCGAGCCCGGGCAGCACCGACTGCGCGCTCTGGTCGAGGTCGAGCCGCCCCTCGTCGACGAGCTGCATCACCAGCGTCGCCGTCCAGGCCTTGGCGACCGAGCCGATCTGGAACAGCGAACCGGTCGTGGCGGGGTGGCCCGTACGGGAGTTGAGCACGCCGGTCGCGGCCTCGGCCACCTCGTCGCCGGCGGCGAAGGCGACGACCGCCCCCGTGATGCCGTGCGCCTCGGCCAGCGTTTCGAGGTCGGTTCGCAGGTCGGGCAGGTCGAGGCTCATGCGGACGCTCCGAAGGTCGGGTCGATGCGGTAACCGGCGGGGGGCTCCGCGCCGATCAGGTGGCGGGTGAGGAAGTCCCACTGGCGGCGCAGCACGTGCGCCTCGGCGTGCAGATAGCCGTGGGCGGCGTTGGGCACCATGAGCATCTCGAAGTCGGCGTCGGCCTCGATCAGCGCGTTGACCAGGCGCAACGACAGGGCCGGGTGGCAGTTGTCGTCCATCTCGCCGAAGACGATCAGCAGCTTGCCGGTGAGCGCGCCGGCGTGCGGCAGCATCGAGCCCTCGGCGTAGTCCCTCGGCGGCGGCCCCTGGTAGGTCTCGCCCCAGATCGCGTAGTAACCGTCGTGCTCGTAGTCGCCGGCGGAGGCGACCCCCACGCGGAAGAAGTCGGGGTACGTCAGCAGCGCCCTGGTCGTGGCCGCGCCGCCGCCCGAGTGCCCCGTGACGCCGACCCGCTCCAGGTCGAGGTAGGGTCGTTCGGCCGCCAGCTGGGTGATCGCGGCGACGTGGTCCCCCAGCCCCACCGACACGGCGGGGTCGCCGTAGGAGACCTCCTGGAAGGCCTTCCCCCTGTACGGCGTGCCGCGCCCGTCGAGCACCACGACCGCCATGCCGAGCGCCGCCAGCGAAGGCGCGCCGCCCGCGGGGTCGAGCAGCCAGGGGTCGAGCGTGTAGCCGCGCAGCGTCGTGCGCAGCTGCCGGGGGATCTGCGGCCCGTTGTAGATCGAGTCGAGGATCGGGTACCGCTTCGAGGGATCGAAGTCGGAGGGAAGGAACAGCAGGCCGTGCACGTCGGTGACGCCGTCGGCGGCCTTGGCGGTGAACCGCTCGGGCGCCCGCCAGCCCGCCTTCTCCAGCGCGGACAGCTCGGCCCGCTCCAGCTCCATGACGACCGCGCCCGTCGCGTCGCGCAGCACGCTGACGCTCGGCGTGCCCGGTGTGGCGTAGGTGTCGACCAGCCAGCGGCCGTCGGGGGAGACGTGCGCCTGGTGGTCGGCGTCCTCGGGGGTGAGCACGGTGACGCCGCCGCCGTCGAGGTCCGCGCGGCACAGCCTGCGGTCGTAGGGGTTCGAGCCGTGCCCGCCGGACAGGAACAGCACCTCCCTGGCGGCCCAGTCGACTCTGAGCAGTTCGCGGACGAGCCACTCGCCCTCGGTCACCGGGTTCTTGAGCTCGCCACCCTTGTACAGGTAGAGGTGGCCCCATCCGGAGCGGTCGGAGTACCACAGCACCTCGTCGCCGCCGGTGCGCACGAGGGGGTGCTCGACGATGGTCGGGGCGGTGCTCATGATCGTGTCGGTGTGCTCCTCCATGAGTATCTCGGCCCGTCCGGTCCTGGCGTCGGCGCGGTAGAGGATGGCGCCCCTGTGGCCGCGCGTGCCGTACAGGATCCACAGCGTGTCGTTGTCCTCCCACCAGATCCGGCCCAGGTTGAGCGGGGCGTCGTGGGTGAAGGGCAGCGGCTCGACGGCCAGGTCGACCCGCTCGCCCGTCTCCGCGTCGAAGATCGCGTGGGTGAAGGTGGGCAGGGGGTCGCCGGGCATCTCGTAGTGCATCGTGTGCGCCAGCGGGCGCCCGCCGCCCGGCGGGCACGACTGGGTGATCGTCAGCGTGGGCACGTGCCGCTGGTCGACGCGGTGGGTGACGAACCTGCGCCCGTCGGGGGCCCAGGCCAGCAGCGGCGGCGTGGTCATCCCCTGCTGGGTGGCCACGATCGGCAACCGGTTCTGGTCGCTCGGCAGGCCGTAGGCGTGGCCTGGCTCGCCGTCGTGGGTGAGCGGCCTGCCGTTGACCAGGAGGTCGCCGTCCGCGGCGGTCACCGTGTAGCGGCCGTCGGGCGAGGTCTGGGCGCCGGTGACCTCGGGAGGCAGGGTGGGTTCGGCCGCGGCGGCGGGCGCCTCCCGCGTCTCTACCCGTTCCTTTCTGTCCGGAAATATCCGGACATAGGTGGGGCCTTCGGGGCTGCTCGCCTCGTACCAGAAGGAGTCCTCCTCCCAGACGGGTGTCACGGCCGAGCGGTGCACCAGCTTCGCCTCCTGGGAGACGTGCAGCGCCTCGGCGCGGCGATAGGCGTCGATCATCGGGTTTCTCCGATCGCGTGGTCGATGAGGGCGTCGAGATCGCCCATGAGGGTTTTGTGGATGGTCGCGATGAACCACGACCCGAGGGCCGCGGGGACGAGCAGCAACAGCAGCGCGCCCCGCAGGTCGAGGAAGGTCGTCGCCAGGGCCAGCAGGCCGGCGCCGATCAGGCCGCCGCACGCGATGACCAATCCCATCGCGGCCATGGCGTGCGACCTGTCGGCCGGCCGGACGACCGACAGGGCGCCAATGAACAGGCAGGGCCCGATCACCGCCAGCAGCGCCTGACCCAGCGCGAGCAGGGCGAGCAGCACCCAGAGGCCTGGCGCGAGCGCCGACAGGCCGAAGGCCGCCGCCGACGTGGCGAGCGCGCCGCCCGCCAGCGCCATGAACCGCGCGGGCCCGGCCCGGTAGGCCGCCTCCGCCCTGCCCCCGAACACGGCCAAGGCCACGATCGACGCCGCGGCGGCCGCGCTGGTGAACAGCCCGCGCTGGCCGGGCGTCAGCGCGAACTCCTGCTCCAGGAGCGTCGAGACCACCACCGCGTACGGCGCGGCCAGCGCCCCGATCGCGGTGAACCCGACGCACGTCCTGCGGATCGTCGGGATGCGCCCGACGCGCAGCACCGTGGCCGCGAAACCGTTCCGCTCCTCGCCCGCGCCGGTCACGGCCGCGCCGGACCTGGCCTGGAGCTCGGCGACGTCCCACCGGCCCAGGACGGGCTCACGCAGCCGCAGCGCGTACAGGCAGGCCACCAGCGACAGCGCGCCCAGCGTCGCGAACACCGCCCGCCAGTCCATGCCGAGCCACGACACCAGCCCCGCGATGACCAGAGGCGCCAGGATGCCTGCCAGCGGCGACGACGCCGAGTACAGCGACATCACCCGCATCCTGGCGGGCGGAGGGTAGGCGTCCACCAGCAGCGGCGGGTGCAGCACCGCCACCGTGCCCGTGGTGGCCCCGTTGACCAGCATGAGCGCGGCCAGCGAGACCGGACCCACGACCGAACCGGTGAACAGCGTGGTCAGGCTCCAGGCGAACCCGGTGCCGACCGCGAGCCGTACCCGGTGGGGATAACGGCGCAGCAGCGCCGCCACCGCGATGGGGGCCAGCCCCGCCGCCACGCCCTGGACGGCGACGATCCCCGACAGGGAGCCGACGTCCATCCCGAGCGACGCGGCGACCTCCGGCGCGAGCACGCCGAACACCTGGGACTGGAAGTTGTCCACGACGGCCAGCACCGTCAGCGCGACCATGAAGGACAGGCCGACGCCGTGCTCCCTGAGCGTGCGCAGCAGCGGGGCGGTGTCGCCCCTCCTGCCGGTCACGCCCAGGACCGCGCGGGCGTCCTGCCTGCTCAGCGGGTCGTCCTCGGCTGATAGATCGTTCACGCATCCGAGGATCACGCGCCGCCGAGGGGCGGCACGAGCCCCCGATGGGATGCTCGCCGATGGGGAAGGTAGGCGGCGGCGACCTACTTTCGTCGCATCCGGCACGCGGTCCCTGCTCGGTAGCGTGGCGGTATGAAAGTGGGGGTCAGCAGGCTGATCGGGGACGTCGCGCTCGCCGCGGCCGTGGGCGTGGTGGGTGTCACCAGCGATCTGGCGATCAGCGGCGCGGTGCCGATGGCGCTGGTGCCCGACGTGCCGTGGCAGGGGCTGTGGGTGCAGGTCGCGGGGGCGGCGCTGCTGCTGGCGCGGCGGCGCCTCCCGCTCGCGGTGACGCTGGCGATGATCCCGCTCGGCTACGTCGAGGTGCCGGTGGCGATGCCGTTCGCCCTCTACGCCCTCGGCGCCCACCGCGGCGACCGGCGGCTGCTCGTGGCCGTGGCGGGGCTGGCGCTGCTCGTGCTGTCGCACCTGTGGGAGGCGGCCGACCTGGCCACCGCGCTGCACATCCTGTCGATCTGCGGCCTGGTCGTGGTGCCCTCGACGCTGCTCGGTCTCTACGCCGACAGTCAGCGGCGGCTCAATACCGCGCTGGCCGAACGCGCCGAACGGGCCGAGCACGAGCAATGGCTGCTGGTCGAGCAGGCCAGGGCCGAGGAGCGCACGCGGCTGGCCCGCGAGATGCACGACGTCGTCACCCACCACGTCAGCCTGATGGTGCTGCAGGCGGGTTCGCTGCGGATGTCCGCGCCCTCGCCCGAGGTGCGCGAGGCGGCCGAGGACCTGCGCGCGACGGGCCGGCGGGCCCTCGGCGAGCTGCGCGAGATCGTCGGCGTGCTGCACGACTGTGAGCCTGCCGACCTTGCGCCGCCGCCGACGCTGCTCGACGTCTCCCGCCTCGTCGCCGAGTCCGGCCTGCCGGTGTCGCTCAGCCAGGACGAGGAGATCGAGGTGTCGGCGCCGCTCGGCCGTACCGCCTATCGGGTGGTTCAGGAGGCGCTGACCAACGCGCGCAAGCACGCTCCCGGCGCCCCGGTCTCGGTACGGCTCAGCCACGACGGCGGCGGCGTCCGCGTCGAGGTGAGCAACCCCGCGTCCGGCGCGGCGCCCGCCGACCTGCCGCCGTCGGGCACGGGGCTGCTCGGGCTGCGCCAGCGGGTGGAACTGGTCGGCGGCGTGTTCAGCGCCGGGCCGACCGAGGAAGGGGGCTTCGCGGTACGGGCGACGCTGCCGGCGAAGGGAAGCACCCGGTGATCAGGATCCTGCTCGTGGACGACGAACGCATGGTCTGCGCCCACCTGCGGGCGATCCTGTCGCGCGCCGACGACCTGGAGGTGGTGGGCGAAGCGCACGACGGCGCGGAGGCCGTCGAGGCGATCGTCCGGCTCTCGTCGTGCTTATGGACATCAGGATGCCGGGCGTCGACGGCCTGGCCGCGACCGAACACGCCTGCCGGCTGCCCGACCCGCCCAAGATCATCGTGCTCACCACCTTCGACCTGGACGAGTACGCGGTGAGGGCGCTGCGCGCGGGCGCGGTCGGCTTCCTGCTCAAGGACACCGACCCCGAGGACCTCACCGGCATCGTCAGGGTCGCCGCCGACGGGCACGCCGTCATCTCGCCCGCGCTGACCAGGCGGCTGATCTCGGCCTTCGCGCCCGGCGAGCCCGCAAGGCAGGCGGCCAGGGCGCGCGTGGCCGAGCTGACCGAGCGCGAGACCGAGGTGCTGATCTGCCTGGCCGAAGGGCTGTCCAACTCCCAGACGGGCAGCAGGCTGTTCCTCAGCGAGACGACGGTCAAGGGATACGTGTCCCGGCTGCTCCTGCTCGACTGCGCCAACCGCACCCAGGCCGCGCTGCTGGCCCACGACGCCGGTCTGGTCAGCCGAGCCTGAGCTCACGCCATCCTGCGGGCGGCGAAGCCGCCGCTGACCAGGCGCACGGCCCGCCCCTGACGGACCACGAATGCCAGGTCCCAGCCCCGCCCGCCGGACAGGTCCCGCTCGGGCAGGAACCTGTCCCGCTCCAGCGGTAGCAGCGCGACCGGCGGGCTGACCCGCCCCGAGGCCACCTCCTCCAGCGTCACCGTGAGCACTCCGTCCACCGCGCTCACCTCGTAGCGCAGGTCGCACGCGGCATAGCGGCCCACGTACGGCTCCGCGTCGGCGGTCAGCCGCGTGACGGGCTCCACGTCGTACGGCGCTGCCCCCAGCACCTCGGCGGCCACCTCGGCGGCCAGCGGATACCCCGCGTGCGGCGTGTTGCACACCACCCCGACGACCACCCCGGTGGACGGCGCCCACAGCAGCGTGGACGAGCCCCCGTAGTTGGTGCCGCTGTGCCCGAACACGGCCGTCCCGCCGAAGTCGCGCCGGTATGGGCCGAGGCACCACTCGCGCGCGAACCGCCTGGTCGGCAGCGACACCTGCGGCACGTGCATGGCCGCGCACGCCTCGGCCGACAGCACACCCGCGCCGCCGCGCACGAACAGCTCGCCGAATCTGGCCAGATCGCCCGCCGTCGAGCACAGCGTGCTGCCCGCCGGTCCCGAGGCGCGCGAGAACGTCCACGGCCGCACCACCGAGCCGTCGGGCGCGTGCCCGACGGCGACCCTGTGATAGGGCAGCTCGTCCCACAGCGTCGTGCAGTCGCGCAGCCCGAGCGGCTCGAACACCCTGCGCCGCAGTGCCTCGTCCCAGCTCAGCCCGGTCAGCCTGGCCACCAGCGCGCCGGAGACGACGGTGGAGGCGTTGCTGTACGAGTAGCCGTCGCCCGGCGCGAACAGCATCTCCATGCGCGAGAGCGTGGCCAGGTAGTCGGCGGGATCGTCGTAGAACCCGTTGTCGATCCCGCTGGTCATGGATAGCAGGTGGCGCGCCGTCACCGACGCGGTGGCGGCCTGGTCCGACAGCCGCAGCTCGGGCAGATGACGCACCACCGGCTCGTCCAGGTCGAGCAGACCCTCGTCGACCAGGCTCATCACCAGCACCGCCGTGTGCAGCTTGGTCGTCGAGCCGATCTGCATCAGCGTGCGCGCGTCCATCGGCGTGCCGAGCTCGGCGTTGGCGATCCCGGTCGCCGCCTCGCGCAACTCCCCGCCGACCAGCACGGCGACCTGCGCGCCGCGCACGCCCAGCCGGCACGCTGCCTCGGTAAGCATCTCTTCCATGGCGACCGAGTCTCAGCCGCCTCGACCTGCCCGATCAAGACGGTGGCGGGCGAAGGCGACCTTCGCCACGGCCGAACCGTACTTTGGTATGCGGCCGGAATGCCGGGCGCGAGACGTCTGTCAGAAGCCGAACTGTGCGAACGTGCCCCCTTCGCGCATCGCCATGATGGCCGCCTCGGGATAGTCGACCGTGCCGTCGGGAAGTCGGTCGAGCGGATGCCACTCCAGCGCGATCGCACTTGCCAGGCTCGGCGTTGTACGGCTCGCCGTCCCACCGCTCGGCTCTCTTCACCATCCGCCACCGCCATGCCGAGGGGCGCTGACGTGGTACTGGACCTGAACAAGCTCGAGCACCTGGTTACCGTCGCAGAGGAAGACAGCCTCACCCGTGCCGCCGCTCGTCCGCCTCTGTTGTCGGTGAGACGGGGCCGAACTGGCGAAACGGTCAAGAAGTACCTTGCGGAAGACGGTCCCGTCGCGCCACCGGTGGCGGCAAGCCGGCAGCAGCAGAAACATGCCCAGCGCAATGGCTGGGTAGATGAACCAGCCGAGTGCGCCGCCAAGTGCGTAGCCGATCACGTCGGCGGTAGAGTGCAGTCGGCCGTGGCGGACGTAGCGCGGATCAGCGATCCGAGAGCAGACCGGGGTTGCGGGCGAGATGAGTATAGATCCATTGCCGGCTTGCCACATGGCTGCGTGGCGATGAGCGTATACCGGGCGACCGCGGTACAGGGGTCTGCGCCGATGGGGTCGGACTGCACGGTTTCGGAGAACACCGCGGTGGGGAAGGTCCGTGCAGCGGTTGTCAGGAGGAGCGAGATTGGCCGCCTGCAGGCCAGGGTCAACGCCACCACCAGGGGCAACGTCGACACCTTCAACGCCAATAACCACACAGCACGCCTGGGTCGGTATCGCTCCCTCGAAGCAGGAACCAAACGATGGGAGACTGAGATGCGCCGCGAAGATCTCCCGGCCCCGCAGACCGGGATCCTGCTCACGCACTTCCTCACCGTGGCCGACGTGGCCCGTTCGCGGGCCTTCTACACCGATGTGCTCGGTGGCGAAGCGGTACTCGACGAGAACCCATGCATCGTCAAACTCGCCAACGCGTGGATCATCATGAACCCCGGGGGCGGCCCCACTCCCGACAAGCCCGACGTCACCCTGCATCCACCCTCCGACCCCGGCACCGCGACCAGCTTCCTCAACATCCGCGTGGCCGACATCAACAGCTGCTACCAGGAGTGGAGCGCCAAAGGCGCCCAATTCCTCACTCCACCCATCGACCGCAAGGCCGAACTGCGCTGCTACATGCGCGACCCCGACGGCTACCTCATCGAGGTCGGGCAGTCCACCGGCCTCCTTCAGGGCATCCTGGCCGACCCGCCCGCCGAAAGCTGACTACGGCCCCGCCACGCCGGGAGAAGATCGCAGCTGGAGGCAGGACGCCGTGAGCGAGCAGGGCGCGGCGCAGGTGCGCGTCACCGAGCCTGCGAACCGATCCGGTACAAGATGGCATCGGAGGATGGCCAGGTGGCCGGATCACCCAGTGCCAGCACCTGCGGGGCGGCATACTCGGCCACCCGTTCGCGGACGGATGCATGTCCGCGAACATCGCAGCGGGAAACAGCGCGGCATAGGGTTCTTGCCGCCCGCTCGGCGCCCGTCCTGAAGTCCGAGACCAGGAAGCAGGGCCTTGGCAAAGTGGCGTTGAGGAGCCCGATGTCCGGTTCGTGGAGGTGGCGTGCACCGTGCCAATACTCGTGTACTGGCTCTCACCTGGGATGCCAGAGATCGCTAAGCCGCTCGCTGATACTGATTGATCAATCCCGAGACAGCCGGCGTATGACGAGGTCACGCACCTCCTCGGCGATCGGCGGGCGGCCGGTGTCGCCCGGGTAGGTCCAGTGCCGTTTGACCAGCCTGCGGTGCCAGGCCAGCAGGGTGCCCGGCGTGACGATCCGATGCACCCGAAGCCAGCGCTGAAGACATCGTGTGAGCGCGGCAAGGATCGCCCGGTCGGCCCAATCCGGCCGCGGATGAGCGCCTGGCGGCGCAGCACCGCCACCTCATGCCGCAGCACGAGGATTTCGACTTCTTTGGAGGCATCGCTGCGGGCCAGCAGGATCAGCCAGCCCACAACCCGGATGAAGATCAGATACAGCAGACGGAAGCACGCGAGGAGCGAGGATAAGGGCAGGTCAACCACCGTGCACGAGTATTGGCACAGCACACGGTCTGGACCCCCGGCACGCCGCCCGCTACCCGCACCAGTTCTCCGGCGGGCAGCGGCAGCGGGTCGGCATCGCGCGTGCCCTGGCCCTGCGCCCCGAGATACTCATCTGCGACGAGCCCGTCTCCGCCCTGGACGTCTCCTCCATCCAGGCCCAGGTCGTCAACCTGCTGAAAAGGCTGCAGGACGAGCTCGGCCTGGCGTGCGTGTTCATCGCCCATGACCTGGCCGTGGTGCGGCACATGGCCGACCGGGTCGCGGTCATGTACCTGGGGAAGATCGCCGAGATCGGGGCGGGCGAGGACCTGTACGGCGAGCCGGGCCATCCCTACACCCGGGTGCTGCTGTCGGCCATTCCCGTGCCCGACCCCGAGGTCAGGCGGGAGCGGAAGCGCAACATCCTGCAGGGCGATCCGCCCTCGCCAGCCGACCCGCCGCCCGGGTGCCGCTTCCACACGCGCTGCCACCTGGCCGACGACACCTGCCGCCGGGTGGAGCCCGGTCTGGAGGAACGGGCGGGCCTGCGCCAGCTCGCCGCCTGCCACCACGCCGGCCCCTAAGGGGTCCAAGGTTGTTTACCCCCTGCCACCAGACCTGCGGCGCGGCAGGGGTTGCTGGCAGCTCACCTGGGCCTTTGGAACATTCCCACGTTTTGTCCTTCACCGAATATTCAACGTCTGTCATCAAAGCCACAGCTAGACGGAATGATCCATTCATTTGGCGGCTTGTGTGCTTTTTGTCAGTCTTGTTCGGCTTGATCGCGAGCCACAGAGTCCTGGGACATGAGACATCCCACGCGTCTGATGGCCATCCTCTTCCTGCTCATGGCAGGACTGGCCACCACAACCCCCCAAGCGGCGAACGCGCAAGCCGCCACCCTGCAGGAGGCGGTCATCGCCGCCATGACCGAAACCTCGCAGTCAGCCGGCTCCTCCCTGGCCGCCGCCGGTGCGGGCTTCGAGGTCAACATCCAACGCCAGGCCCCCGGCTGGGCTTTCGGCTCCGGCGTCATCAAGGCGCCGGCCGAGGAGGGAGCCCACCCCGAGGGCTGGATGTTCCTGGCCCGGCTCACCTACGGCTCCTGGACGGCCGCGCTCGACGGCACCGCCGCCTTCGCCGACCTGGCCACCGCGGCTCCCGAGGGCGTGGTCTCCTTAGGGGAGAAGCAGACCTTCGCGAGCAACGCCCGGCAGCAGAGCCAGTCGCTCGCAGCCACCGTCGACACCGGCCTGGGCCTGCCCTGGCGGCAGGGCGCCTCCTGGCTGCTGATCGGCGGCCCGCACGGCTGGTCCGGCAGCCCCCGCCCCTGGTCCAGCCTGGACTTCGACTCGCGAGCCGCCAACCGCGACGTGCTCGCCGCGAGCCCCGGCCGCGCCTACTGGGTCTGCTCCAACGGCGGCCACATCCGCATCATTCACGACAACGGCTACACCACCGAGTACTACCACCTGCTCAACGAGATCAAGCCGAACGGCGAGCGCGTCAACACGGGCGACTACCTGGGCATGACCTCCACCCGCGTGCCCTGCGGCGGCTCGGCGGGCAGCAACCACGTGCACTTCTCCGTCCGCGAGAGCGGCCAGTTCATCTCCCTCGAAGGCCGCACGGTGGGCGGCTGGACCTGGCACGAGGGCGGCGCCGCCTACGGCGGCTACGCCACCCGGGGCACCGAACGCAGGAACGTGGGGACCTATCTGGTCAACTACGGCCCGTCCGGCGGGCCCGGTGAGCCGAAGGTCTTCGAGAACCAGCAGAACTGGAACATCCCCGACCTCAGCTGGGCCGAGTCGTACATCACCGTCTCCGGCGTCGGCGGCAATGCCCCTGCCAACCTGCAGATCTACGCCGACGTGCACCATGGCTGGCGTGGCGACCTGCGGCTGCGGCTGATCGCTCCGGACGGGCGCTCCTACCTGCTGCGCACCCCGGACCCGGACGACAACGGCACCGTGATCCACGAGATCTACACCCGCGACGCCAGCGCCACACGCGCCGACGGCCGGTGGATCCTGCGCGCCGAGGACGTGGACGCCAACCACTCCGGCTACATCGACGCCTGGCGGCTGACCTTCCCGGCCAGCTGACGGTTCGCCTGGACCTTGCGGTGGGAGGATTGTACCCTCGGGAAGATTCCCCCGATCAGGGTAGAAAGCACCATGGCGCACTCCTTCCACCAGGCCCTTTCCGCCGCCATCGAAGCCCGCGGGCTCACCCTGGAGCGCCTGCGGGCGCACCTGGCCGAGCAGGGCCACACCGTCAGTGCCGCCACTCTGTCCGGCTGGCAGCGGGGCCGCATCCGCCCGGGACGCCATCGGTCGGTGCGGGCCATCGCCGGCCTGGAAACCATTCTGGGCCTGCCCGAATACAGCCTGGTCTCCCTCATCGGGCCGCCGCGCCAGGCCGGGGCGGCGACCCCCGGCAAGCCCGTGGCGCACGAGCAGCTCTGCCCGGCCGGTCCCAGCGTGCGCCCCCTGCTGGCCGGTCTCGGCGGAGAGCAGCGCCCCCTGCTGCGCACCCTCACCTGCCATGACCACATCGTCGTCGGCGAACGGCGGGACGAGCGCCTCGTGCGCACCACCCTCACGCTCAAGTCCGTCGGCTCCGGAGTCGACCGCTACGTCGCCATCCACTACAACGAGCACGGTCGCCCGCCGCACGACCTGCACGTGAACGCCTGCCAGATCGGCGAGGTGCGCACGGATCCGGCCAACGGCCTGGTCGCCGCCGAGTTGCTGTTCGACCGGCCGCTGGCGGCGGGCGAGACCTACGTGCTGGACTACACCTTCTCCTACCGGCCGCCCGGCCCGCCCGCGGACTGCCGCTACCGCTGGTTCCGCCAGTGGGCGGGCTTCTACCTGCTGACGGTCGAGTTCACCCGCCCCGCCATACCGGCCAAGTTGTATCGAACCTGGCAACCCTCCGGCACCGCACCGCTGGTGAGCCTGGCTCCCATCCGGCTCATCGCCGGAACCAGCGCGCACATCGCCGAGACCGACCAGCGTCCTGGCCTGGCCGGACTGCGCTGGGAATGGAGCTAAAGGAGGCCACCGGCGACGAGCTCCGCCACCGCGTTGGCCGTATCCGGGCTGTGACCCACAGCGGCAGCCGCCGGGCCTGAAGGCGCATTTCGAATCGGAACGAGTTGATCCGCCTTCGACACGCTCGCCTACAAGGACCGCAACCTGGTCGAGCGGTGTTTCGCCAAGCTCAAGCAGTGGCGAGCCGTCGCCACCCGCTTCGACAAGCTCGCCGACCGCTACCTCGCGGGCGTCACGATCGCATCGATCATGCTCTGGCTCCGCCAAACCGAATTATCAGACAGGCCTTAGCACGAGACCGTAGGCCGCGGCGGTCCTGGTGTGGACGGTACGGGTCTGGTCGAGCCAGAACGCGTAGCCGGACTGGCGTGAACTGGCGGGCAGGAGCTTGGCGACCCCAATCATCAGCGGGTTGAGCCCTTGCCCGTCGAGCGCTTCACTCTGGCGCTGCTCCTTTCGCCCCGCCTCAGGCACGCCACGCGACCGTGCTGATCAGCGAGGCGTTCTATGGGCCGCTGCAGTACCTGGAGAGGTCCATACGCACCGCCACGAGCAGCCGTCCTGATCGTCATGTTCGTAGACGCAGACTGGTGCGTGACCCAAAGCGACTGCTCCGGAGCGACGGTGATGGGTGCGGGCGGCGACCGCGACGGCTGGGCCGCAGCCGTCGAAAGCTGTTCTGCGTCGGTCACAGGCGCGAATTCATGCTATTTATCGCACACTATTTCGGAGTTATCCTTTCGCCAATCTCACAGATTCATGCTCTTCATTCGGCGTGAATTTCTTTCCGAAAGGCGACGAGATGGTACGCGCAATCCTCGTGATGTTACCGACGCTATCCCCAGCCGCCGCTGACGCTTCACTGGCACGGGCGATCTGGCTGTGGGGCAGGGCGACCGCGTCGGCGGTTGTCGTCGACTGGTCCGTCCAGCACGGCTTCAAGGAGATCTTCGGCTCCGTCCTCCGTGACGTGACCTCCGGCCTGCCACTGCTCCAGACTCTGAAGGCCAGGGCGCACGGGGCAGGGATCGAGCCCTCCTACGCGGGCGTCGCGATCCGCCACTACGACGCCTGGCGGAAACTGTGATCCTGATGGTCGCCGCGCTCGCGCTCGCGGCCACCATGGCGATTCCTGTTCCAGCCGCGGAAGGGCCCGCCGTGACGATCGACTCCGCTGTCGCAGAGCACGGGGTGGTACGACTGGTCGGGCGCTTTACGGGTGCCTACGACGTGACGCTCGTCGTCGACGGCCGCCGGATCGAGCGTGTCAGGACCAAGGACGACAATGCCGACGACAGCGGGTCCTGGTCGCACGAGTTCGACACCGGCGGTCTCGACGGCGAGGTGGAGATCTACGCCAAGGCCACCAATGCGGCCACCCGCTACGGCGTGTGGTCTGCACCCGTCCAGATCAGGGTGGGTGACCCGGCCCCTCGAGTCGGCATCACCGAACCCGCGGACGGCGCGAGGCTCACCCAGCCCACGCCGGTGCGGATCTCGGCCAGCGCCGACGCCCGCGTGGTCCGGGTTCGAATCAACGGCGGACCATGGCGGCGAGCAGCGGGCGCCCACGGGCGATTCGTCACGCTGATCAACCCTGGACAGTACGGCGACGTGATGGCGAGCATCGAGGCGGAGGTTGTCGGCGCCGACGGTGACACCACCAGGTCGGCCACCCGCTACGTGGCGCTCGGTAAGGCGAGTCCGCAGCGCCCGGCGCCACACAAGCAGGACAGGGCGATATGGATGTGGGAGCAGGCTTCCTACAACCTCGTGCTCAACCCTGGATCGCGCCGCCTGTTGGAGACCGCCGTGCCCGAGGTGACCACGCTCTACCTGGGCGTCGACACCTACGCGGGCAGGGATCTGCTGGAGGACGCCCGTCAGGAGCTGCGCGACGTGCTGGCCTGGGCACACGGGCGGGGCATGAAGGTGCACGCCACCGTGGCCGGCGGGACCCGCCCGCCGTACCTCGGCGCACTGCCCCGCTACCGCGACCGTGCGGTGGGCGAGATGGAGCGGGTGCTCAACTACAACCTGTCCTCCAAGCCGGAGGAGCGCTTCGACGGCATCAACGTTGACATCGAGCCGTACAGCCTGCCGTGGTTCGGCACGGCCAAGCCCGAGGTTCAGATCCAGTGGCTGGACACGTTGCGGGCGATGATCAGGCGACGGGACGCGTCGGGACAGCCGCTGCTGTTCGGGCCGGCCGTACCGCGCTGGCTGGACACCTCGGCGTGCTGCACCGGCATCTCGTACGGCGGTGCGACGCGCAGCATGGCGGAGCACATCCAGGCCATGTCCGACTACATCGCGATCATGGACTACCGAGACCAGGCGCTGGGCAGCGCCGGCATCGTCGCGCACGCGGCGACCGAGCTCGCCTTCGCCGAGCGTATCGGCAAGCCGCTGTCCGTCGTGGTCGGCGTGGAGACGCTGGACATCGCCTCCAGCGGCGATCCCTCGAGCATCACGTTCAGGGAAGAGGGCAGGACCTTCATGGAGGCCGAGCTAGGGCAGGTCTACCAAGCCTTCGCCGCCTCTCCGGCGTTCGCGGGCGTCGCCATGCACCACTACGACTCCATCCGCGCGCTGCCCACCGTCTGGGGGCCGTCGGCCGAATTCCCGCCCATCCCCGCGGACTCCGCGCCGCCTTCGGGCGTCGCCACCCCGCCCGTGGCCATGGCCTTCGACCATGCGAGCGTCGACCTGTCGTACGGCAGGGCTTCCGACGACACCGAGGTCGAGGCGTACGAGGTGCACCGGTCGACCGAGGCAGGGTTCACCCCCGGACCGGAGACCATGGCGGCCAGGGCGCGCGGGCTCGCCCACACCGACGTGGGTCTGCTGCCGGGCACCACGTATCACTACCGGATCGTCCCGGTCGACGTGGCAGGCAGACGCGGTCCCGCCTCCGCGCCCGTCGCCGTGACGACGGCGGCGACCAACCTCAGGCCGGTGGTCGTCCGATCCATGGCCGTCACCAGGGCGGGCGGAGTGGCGAGGGTACGGCTGCGCGTCACCGACCTGCGGACGGGCGAGCCCGTCGCGGCCACGGTACGCGGCCGGTTCACCCTGTCGGCGGGCCGCTACGTCACCGTCCTCGCGGGAGCCGACGGCTGGGCCACCGCCGACTCCGAGACGCTCAAGCAGTCCTCGGGCGAGGTCGGCTTCCTGGTGCACAGGATGAGCGTGCCCGGCGGCTACTGGGCAGCCGCCTACGACCGCGATCGCGACATTACCTATAGGTGGTGAGAGAAGGAATTCATTCCTATAAATGCCGAAAATAGGAGTGAATAAGGGATTGACACCCTGATTTGTGCCGAGAAGAATCCCGTTATGGAGGCATTAAATGGAATGAATTCCCTCCCCCGAGGGAGACGATTCCGCACTCTCGCCGCACGGCTGCGACAGGAAATCGCCCAGGGTCAGTGGCCTGTGGGCGGCAGGCTACCGACAGAGACCGAACTGGCGAAGACCTACGCCATCGGCGTCAACACCGTGCGGCGAGCGGTCGACCTCCTGGTGGAGGAGGGGCTGGTACGCCGAAAGCAGGGTTCGGGAACGTTCGTGACCGCCGGTCCTGTCGCGAGCGGGATGACCCGGCCGCGCTTCATCGGCGTACTGGTCCCCTCCACCACCTACTACTTCCCTCGAGTCGTGCAGGGCATCGAACGAGCGGTCAGCGCCGCGGGCGCTCAACTCGTGCTGGCCTGCTCAGACTACGACCTCGACGTGGAGCTGGCGCAGACCAGGCAGCTCGTGGATGCCGGGATCTCGGGGCTGCTCCTGGTGCCGAACCTGCACCTCAGCGACGACCCGGCGGCACACCTGGCCGGGCTGCGCTCGCTGCCCGTGCCGTACGTGCTGGTGGAGCGCCGGCCGCAGGATCCCAGCCTGGCCGATCCCACCTCCTACGTCTGCACCGACGTGCTGGGCGGCGGCTACTCCGCCGTCCAGCATCTCCATGGCCTCGGCAGGAGCCGGATCGGCTACCTCGGCAGGATCGGCACCGCCACCTCGGAACAGCTCTTCGACGGTTACCGCCGTGCGATCGCCGATCTCGGCCTGCCGGAGCTTCCGGCGGCCGTGGCCAGACAGCCTTCCTGGACCGGACCCGACCTCCTCGCATACGCCAACCAGTGCGTCAGGGAGAAGGTGCGCGGCGTCGTTTGCCTCGGCGACCGCGAAGCCACCGCGCTGCTGCCGTACTTGCGCAGAGTCGGGCTGTCCGTCCCCGACGAGGTCGCGCTGATGGCCTACGACGACGAGGTCGCCGACCTGGCGGAGGTGCCGATCAGCGCCGTCTCTCCGCCCAAGGAGGAGGTCGGCCGTATGGCGGCCGAAGTGCTGCTCCGCCGCATCGAACTGGGACCCGTCGCGCCCGTCTGCCGCGTCGTGCTGCAGCCCAGGCTCGCCGTCCGAGCCTCCTGCGGCGCGGCCGCCGGCGCGCTCGTCGAGGTCCGCGTCCCCACCTGATCGCTAGAGACCCCCAAGGAGCACGACCATGAGATTTCGCATGCTCGTTTTCGGGCTGGCGACCGTTCTCACCGTCGCAAGCACGGCCGCCTGCTCAGGATCCGGCCAGGAATCCGGCCCGGTGACCATCCGGCTCGGCTTCTACGCCGCCGCCGGAGACCCCGCCGACAAGACCATGCGGGAGCTGATCAAGGAGTTCCAGGCCGCCAACCCGTCGATCAGGGTGGAGCTGGAGGTCGCGCCGTACATGCAGTTTTTCCAGCGGGTGCGCACCCAGATCGCCGGCGGCAAGGCGCCCGACGTGTGGCTGTCCGACGGCGTGCTCGTGCAGGAGTTCGCCGCGCGCAACGCGCTCACCGACCTGAGCGAGCGGATCAAAGGCGTGAACGCCGCCGACTTCCACGGCCTCGACCTGGCCAAGGACGCCAAGGGGCGGGTCTTCGGCTTTCCGCAGGGCGCGCAGACGCCGGTGCTCTTCTACAACAAGAAGATGTTCGCCGAGGCCAAGGTGGAAGAGCCGACGGCCGAGTGGACCTACGACGACCTCGCCGCCGCCGCCAAGAAGCTCACCAAGGACGCCAACGGCGACGGCAAGCCCGAACTGTACGGCCTGCGCGCCTACTCTCCCGGCTTCACCGAGAGCTGGTGGCCGATCATCAAGGCGTTCGGCGGTGACATCGTCAGCGACGGCAACAGCAAGGTCATCATCAACAGCCCGCAGTCGGTGGCCGCGCTCGAGTGGATGCGCACCGCGATGGGCGAGGGCGGCTTCGCGCCCGACGTGGTGAACACCCACTCGATGGGAAGCCCGCACGCGATGTTCGCGACCGGACGGGTGGCCATGTCCTACGGCATCTACGCGCGCAGCCTGACGGCCAAGAACGCGGGCGTCGACTACGGGGTGGCGCCGCTGCCCAAGGGCCAGGCCGGCCGAGGCAACGTGGCCATCGTCAACTCCTGGGTGATCAGCAAGACCGCCCAGGGCGCCAAGGCGGACGCCGCCTGGAAATGGATCACCTACTTCTCCGGTGAGGGCCCGCAGAAGCGGTGGGCCAAGCTCGGCGAGGCCATCCCGATCAACAAGAGGGTCGCAGCGGCCGAGACACCCGGTGTCTTCCTCGACGCGCTCGCCGACGCTGACGATCTCGGCACCAACGCCGTCTGGTCGGAGTACACGGAAGCGCTGACCAAGCGGGTCAACGAGGCGCTGTCCGGCACCACGCCCGTCGCTGACGCGCTGGCGACCGGGCAGAACGAGGCGCAGCAGGCCATCGACCGCTTCATCGCGAGCCAGCCGAAATGACGGCCGTGCTCACGGCGGACAAGGCTCCGCCGCGTCCGACGGCCTGGCGGGGCAGGGCCGACGAGCGGGTCTGGGCGCTCGCCTTCGCCTCGCCGTACCTGCTGCATCTGGTCGCGCTCACGGCCTGGCCGGTGCTCGCCTCGCTGTACTTCAGCATGACCGAGTACGACCTGGTGACCCCGCCGAGATTCGTCGGCTTCGACAACTTCGCCAGGCTCTTCACCGACCGGATCTTCTGGCAGACGCTGGGCAACACCACCTACTTCGCGGTGCTGTTCGTGCCGGCGCAGACGATCCTGGCCCTGCTGCTGGCGGTGGCGCTCAATCAGAAGCTGCGCGCGGTCGCGCTGATCCGCGCCGCCTACTTCGTGCCGGTCGTCTCGTCGTGGGTCGTCATCGCCTACGTCGCGGACGCCGTGTTCAACCCGCAGTTCGGCATCGCCAACCAGATTTTCCCCGCGCAGGACTGGCTCCAGGACTCCGCGCTGGTCATACCCACGCTGGCGGCGGTCGGCGTGTGGAAGGGCGTGGGCTACATGATGGTGCTCTTTCTGGCCGGCCTGCAGAACATCCCGCAGGAGCGGTACGAGGCGGCCAGGATCGACGGCGCCTCGGCCTGGCAGAGTTTCCGCTACGTCACCATGCCCGGCATCTCCGGCACCACGTTTCTGGTGCTCGTCCTCACCTCGATCACCACCCTGCAAGCCTTCGAGCAGATCTTCGTCATGACCAACGGCGGCCCCAACGGCGCCAGCGAGCTGACGGTGCTCTACCTGTACCGGCAGGGCTTCCAGTTCTTCCAGATGGGCTACGCCTCGGCCATCGCGTGGGTGCTGTTCGTGCTGGTGCTCGGGCTCACGCTGGTGCAGTTCAGGCTGCAGCGCAGGTGGGTGCACTATGCGTAGGACCGTCGCCTACATCGTGGTGCTGCTCGGGGCGTTGGTCATGCTGGTGCCATTCCTGGCCGCGACAGGCAACTCACTGAAGAGCTTCGCCCAGTACATCCAGATCCCCCCGGTATGGGTACCCAGCCCGGCGCGATGGGACAACTACGCCGAGGTCTGGCGGCGCACCCCCTTCGGCCGCTACCTGCTCAACAGCCTGGTCATCGCGGTACTCGCCGTCGCCGGCAACGTGCTGACCAGCGCGATGGTCGGCCACGCCCTGGCTCGCATGCGGCTGCCCGGGCGGCAGGTGCTGCTCACCGCTGCGCTGGGCACCATGATGCTGCCCACGGTCATCACGATCGTGCCCAGCTTCGTGCTGTTCCGCTCCTTCGACTGGCTCGACACCATGCTGCCGCTGATCGTGCCCTACTGGCTGGCGACGCCGTTCGGCATCTTCCTGATGCGGCAGACCTTCCTCGGCATTCCCAAGGACTTCGAGGAGGCCGCCTCCCTCGACGGGGCCAACCCGTGGCAGGTGTTCTGGCGCGTGCACCTGCCGCTCGCCAAGCCCGCGCTGGCCACCCTGTCGGTCTTCACCTTCATGGCCTCGTGGAGCGCGGTGCTCGAGCCGACGATCTACCTCACCTCGCCGGAGAACTACACGCTGCCCATCGGCGTGATGAGCCTCAAGGGCGAGTTCCTCGGCAACGACCAACTGGTCACGGCGGCGGCGATGATGAGCCTGCTGCCGATGCTGATCGTGTTCGTGCTGGCCCAGCGATATTTCGTCCGTGGCGCCATGTCCGCGGGAATCAAGGGCTGACTTCAGGGAAGGACATCGTGGCAACTACTTCCAGATTGCGTCTGGGCCTCATCGGCGCGGGCACGATCTCCGAGCTCCACGTCGCAGCCGCACGCAGACTCGGCTCCCGCGTGGAGATCGTCGCGGTCTGCGACGTACGGACGGAGGCGGCGGAGAAGGTGGCGGCCGAGGCCGGCGCCAGGGCCTACCCGGGCCATCTCCCGATGATCGAGGCGGGCGGGCTCGACGCGGTCGTGGTGACCGTACCGCACGCCCTGCACGCCCCCATCACCCTCGACGCCGCAGCGGCCGGGCTGCACGTGCTGGTGGAGAAGCCGATCGCGACCACGCGCGCCGACGCAGTGCGCATGATCGAGGCGTGCGCGAGGGCTGGCGTCCTGTGCGCCGTCGGTCACGTGCTGCGCTTCGTGCCCACCCTCCGCTCCGCCGCCGACTACCTGCGCTCTCGCGAGCTCGGCGAGGTCGTGGTGGCCGCCGAGCGGCGCACCTCCGACTACGCCGACACCGACCGGCCACGCTGGTTTCTCGACGCGCAGATGGCGGGTGGCGGGATCGTGCTCAACGTTGGCACGCACAGCATCGACAAGCTGCAGATGCTCGTCGGCTCGCCCGTCGTCAGGGTCACCGGGCACGTAGCCGGATCCGGTGCGGTCGAGGTCGAGACGGAGGCGGTCGCGCTGCTGGAGCACGAGAGCGGCGTGCGCGCCACGCTCTCTGTCACGGGCACCGGGCTGCCGTTCACCGACGAGACAGAGATCGTCTGCGAGCGGGGCGCGTTGCGGATCAGCCGCGGCGACGGCGTCTGGTCGTACAGCGGCGGCGTCGCCACCCAGGTGGCTGCATCGGAGCGCGGGGAGATGGCCCTCGCCTTCGCCGCCCAGCTGTCGGACTTCGCGCGGGCCTGCCTGGGTGGCGGCGTGCCCGAGGTCACCGGTGAGTACGGCCTGTCCGTGCTGGACACCGCGCTCGCCCTGTACGCTTCCGCCCGCTCGGGCGGGACCGTCGATGTGAAGGAGACCCGATGAGACCGCTCGCGTTCAGCACGCTCGGGGTGCCGGGGGCGCCCGTTGGCGAAGTGCTCGCGCTCGCGGCCGAGTACGGCTGCGCCGGGGTGGAGCTGCGCTGCGCCGACGGCGAGCTCATCACGCCGGACTCCCGCCCGGAAGAGCTCGAACCCCTGACCCGGGTCTTCCAGGAGGCCGGGGTGGAGATCGTGGCCGTGTGCGGCTACACCCGCATCGCCAGGCCGGACGGCGACCCGGTGTCAGAGGTGCTGCGGCACGTCGAGATCGCCGAGGCGCTCGGCGCGCCCTTCGTGCGGGTCTTCGGCGGGGTGGAGGGGCAGCCCGACCCGGCCACCGCCGCGACTCGGAGGCTCGCCGAGGTGGCCGAGCGGCTGCCGGACAACGGGGTACGTGTGGTGCTGGAGACGCACGACGTCTTCCTCACCGGTACTGCGATCGCCGGCGTGCTCGACGGGGTGGGCTCCCCGAGGATTGGCGCGTTGTGGGATCTGGTCAACCCGTGGCGGGCTGGAGAGGAGGCCGCCGTCACCGCATCGGCACTGGCGCCTCACCTGATGCACGTGCAGGTGAAGGACGCGGCCTCCCCCACGGTCCTCGACCCGGTATTGCCCGGTAAGGGGAGTATCGGGGTGGCGGGCGTGTTGCGTGAGCTGGACCGCATCCACTATTCCGGATATCTCGCTCTTGAATGGGAAAAAGCATGGTATCCGGATGTGCCTCCGCTCAGTGAGGCGTTGTTCGCTTTCCGGTCATTGCTCAGCTGAAAAGAAAAGAAAGGTCCGGCCTCCCGGCCGGACCTTTCCGCTACGTGCTCCAGGTCTGTACGGCAAGCCCGCGCACCGCCTCCTCGTCCACTTCGACACCGAGGCCGGGACCGGTCGGCACGCTCGCCACCCCGTCCTTCACCTCCACCGTCGCCTCCGTCACGTACGCCGATCGCACGAACTGGCGCCCGTTGAGATCGACCGGCGTGTCGATGCCGAAGGCCGCGAACAGGTGCAAGGAGGCGGCGAACCCCAGATCGGTGTCGGTCAGCCCGGAACCCATCAGCCGCAACCCCGCGTCCTCGGCCAGCTGGCACAGCCGCCGCGACAACACCAGCCCGCCCGAACGCTGCACCTTCGCGATCGCGATGTCCACCGCGTCCAACTTCACGAACGTCGCCAGATCGGACGGATGGCGCAAGCTCTCGTCCAGCGCCACGGGCAGCGGGCTATGATCGCGCAGCCGCCGCAACCCCGTGAAGTCGTTGGCGGGCAGCGGTTGCTCGAACGCGATCACGTCGAGATCCACCAGCCTGCGCGCCATACGCAACGCGCCGTCCACCGAATAGGCCTGGTTGGCGTCCACCCAGATCGGCGCGCTCGGCGCGGCCTGCCGTACCGCCGCCACCACGGCGGCGTCGGTTGACTCGTCGTGCAACCCCACCTTGACCTTGAAAGCCTGATAGCCCTCGGACTGGCCTTCCCGCACCGCCTGCCGTACCTCATCAGGCGTCTGACCCGACACGATCCAGCCCAACTGGATCCGCTCGGTCCTGCGCTGGCCCCACAGCACGCCCACGTTCTGCCCGAGCGCCCGACCGAGCAAGTCGTGCAGGGCCAGGTCGAGCGCTGACTTGGCGATGGGCGAGCCGATGGTCAGCCCGCGATTGATCGTCTTGTCGAACACCGCCACGGCGCCGTCGAGATCCCAGGCGGGGCGCCCGATCAGAGCGGGCGCCAGGTAGCCCGCGATGGTCGTGGAGATCGTCTCCACGGTCTCATAGGTCCAAGCCGGAGTGGGCGTGGCCTCACCCCACCCGGACAACCCGCCCGCGGTCACCTTGACCAGCACCCGCTCGGTCGGCTTACCCGCCTTGGTGACGCTGCCCCCCGAAATTCCAAACGACCGAATGGCAGGCAATCTCACGACATAAGTCTCAACGCGCTCAATAACCAGCGCTTCCATAGCTCTCCCAATCTAGTCCGGTCCCCAAATTACCAGGAATGCGCTATTTTCACTATTTACCAGAGGAATTCCTCCTCATCGTCGATCCGGATAACGCGAACGCTGGGTGTGCTTGATCTGCGTGGCATCCTCCTGCCTGTTGACCCGGGCGGAAGGGCGGGCAGGACGGCGTGGGATTTCCCAAGCCGGCCAAGATGGCGAGGATCTTGCCGCACGCCCGAGGATGCTGCCTGGCAGCCACGGTCATGTCTCCCGGTCCTGGCAGTCGTCGGGGGTATCGCACGAGCACTGGCGCGTCTTCCAGGAACCGGCCGTCGTTGTCCTTGTACATCGCTCACGCCGCCTTGCGGTGCCCCCGGCCACCCAGGCGCCGGGCGCGTGGCTGGGCAGCAGCCTTCTGGCTGTCCACCCCCAGCGCGGTGCGTTCTCTCGCCACGTGATGCCGGCGCGCTGTCAGTGGAGCGTCGGCCCGGGCTAGGAAGGATCAAGTATGGACGCGGGGACGCGATGCGACCCGCGCCCCCGCCGGGCCGGGGCTTCAGCCCCAACATCCGTCAACGGCCCCCGGGTGGTGGCGGCCGGGAATCCTCCGTGGCGGGCTGTCAGCGGACGCGTTGTCCGATGGCGACCAGTACCGCGACCACCGTGCCGACGACGAAGGTCAGCGGGTCGAGCGCGTCGGCGAAGAACAGGGCGGACCAGTATATGGTCAGGATCGGCTGGATTTGTTGCACCTGGCCGACGCGTGCGATGCCGCCTCGGGCGAGACCGGCGTACCACGCGAAGTACCCGAGCAACGTCGAGGCAAGCGAGGTACAGAAGCCCGACGGTACTGCGAACGGTCCAGGCCGGCTCCTGGATGACCGCGGTGACGATGCCCGCGGGGATGCTCAGTGGCAGTAGAACGACCAGGGTCCAGCACATGCTCTGCGGGGCGCCGATGACCTTCGCCCGGTCGGCGCCGAGGACATAGGCCAGCGCGGAGCAGCAGGTCGCGCCGAACATCGCCAGATCGCCGCCGCCCAGCGCGAATCCACCGGCGCCACCGCGGGTCACGAGGTAGGCGAGGAGCACCGTCAGGCCCGCGCCGCTGGCCACGTCAGCTCCGCGGTATCTCGCACCGGGCAGGCCGCATCGATCAGCTCCCGGATCCGTAACCGCGAGCAAAATTCGGCCACCACCGGCAACGCTCCGAGCATCTTCTCGATGCTGGCCTGGCCCCACTGCGCACGCTGTCTCACGAGCCCAGGTCATACCGTGCCGACGATCAGCACAGCAAACTCAACGATCTTCAATTACCTCGACGTGCGGAAAACGGGGCTAGCGCCAAAACCTCACTTCGGGGTAGCGCCGGGAGGGCCGGTCGAGCAGCGGCTGGAGTCGCCCACCGAGGTGCAGGTCGAAGAACGCACCCACATACTTGCGGGTGATCTCCACCGCGCGGGACCCGGAGAGCGGGGTGCCGAGGTCGATGCCGCCCTGCTCCAGGAGCAGCGGATAGTCGGTGAAGGACCCGTGGTCTCCGCCGTCCACGGTGAGCCAGCGCTTCCAGCCCGTCATGCGCTTCCAATCACGCCCCCACGTGAAGTCCTTCCCGCCGGGCTCGTGGACCTTCCCCGCGCCCATCATCAGGAACGGGCGGGCGAGCCCCTTGTCGGGAGCCGGGACGAAGAACGGGCCGTCCATGTTGACGCCGGCCTTCACCCGGGAGTCGTTGAGCACGGTCCATGCGGCGCTGCTGCCGCCCAGGGAGTGCCCCGCCACCCCGATCCTGGAGCGGTCGATCAGCTCGCCGCCCTGCCAGGCGGGACGTCGCCCGGTCAGCCGGTCGAGCACGAAGGCGATGTCCGCCTGACGGCCCCTGGTCGCCTTGTCGCCGAACTTCCAGACCTCCTTCTCCTGCTCGGCACAGGCGACGCAGGTCGCGGTGCGCCCGTCGGGAAGGCTCGTGCCGAAGGACTCGTAGGTGTGGTCGATCCCCGCCACGACGTACCCCTTGCTCGCCAGATCCTCGGCCATGATCGTCAGCGAGGAGCGGGGCATGGTGAACCCCGGCGACAGCACGACGAGGGGCAGACTCCGCCTGCGGCCGACCGGCGCGGCGTCGGCGATCGCGTTGGTCCGGGTCCTGCTCAACGTGTCTCCGGGCACGCCGGTGATCTTCTGCCCCTTCAGCAGTAGCGCCGACTCCTCCGCCGTCATGTACGGCGCCCGCCGTCGGGTGGACGCCTTCGCCGGGTACCACAGCGACACCATGAGCTGGCGCGCCTTCTCCTCGGGCACCCACGGGTCCGGGCGGGAGTCGTCCACCAGGTGCAGCGTGGTCGTGCCCACCCGGTGGGAACCGGTCGGCTTGGGCAGGACGGACGGCGAGGCAGGGGACGGTGAGGTCCGCGAAGCGGAGGGCAAGGGCGGTTCGGCGGTGTGAGCGGCCGTGGGCAGTGTCGCGAACGCGAGCAACGCGATACCAGCGGCCCACGCGCCGCGGATGGTCGTCTTTGACATGGCGACCATGCTCCTGGCACATGGCCGGGGTTCACCTCGCCCCAAAGATCCATTATGGGATACGACTTTCGTAGCGGGACGCCGCGGCGGATACATCCTGAATCGGAGACGCGTGGGCGACTTTCGTCCCGAACTGAGTCGTCCAGCTAATGATCAACTCGATGGCCGTCCGCCTGGATCACTGCGATGCTGGCCGGGCATGTTTCCTCGTCGAAGCGGAGGATGGTAGCGGCCGATGCGGATGTCGGCCGCGGGCCGGTCGGGGCCGACCGGGGCGAGCGGAGGGGTGCCGGGCCGCCAGGGCTGGCCGGGCCTGCGGTCGGCAGGGGTCTGGACGCGCAGCCGCTTGGCCAGCCGGGCCACCTTGGTGAACCGGCCGGTGTCATAGGTGCCGGCGACGGCGCCGGACCGCGACCGGCAAGGCGATCCGGGCTCGACGTCGCACCGTGGACAGGAGTGACGTTCGACCTCATCGGCGTCACGGGTAACGTCGTCGGCGGTACCGAAATCGCCGGCGACCTCGGTCGAGAACTTGAGTGAGAAAGGGTTGCGAGAAGGATTCGAGGCCTCCAGCCGTCCCATGCGGCCTGCTGGTGATCTTCTCTCGGAATCGCTCGTTTGTGAGAAGGCTCGACGCCAGAGATGCACGCCGACACCGGAGCAATGGGAGACGGCGCTGCACTGGCTGTGGCGGCTGAGTGATCGGGGTGAGTTCATCACGGCCAAGGTGAGCGCGACGGCGGCCCGGCTGGATCTGGCCGAGCGGACGGTGTGGCGTCGGCTGAGCCGCCCGCGGAGGCCGCGGCCGCCACATCCCGGACCTACCGCAGCTCCGCCAGGGCGGCATTTCGAAAAAGCCGGAGCGTCAGCATCTAAGCCCAGGTCCTGTGCTAGGAGGCCGAAGAGGCTCCAAGGAACTCAAGGGATATTTCTTAGTAGTCCCCACTTCTTGGCCACGTGTTTGCGGTACCAGGCTGGCTGGCGTCGTCGGGCTGGGTAAGGGGCCGGAGTCAGTGTCGGAGCTTACGGAAGAATGCCTGTACGTCACTGACCAGTGAACCCGGCTGCTCCATGGCCGCGAAGTGCCCGCCCCGGTCGTACTGCGTCCACTGTCTGATGTTGTTCGTCCGATCCGCGATGTGCCGCAGCGGAATGAAGTTGTCCCGTGGGAAGTCGGCCAGCGCGGTCGGGGTGGTCGACGGCTCGGGCGGCGTGCCCCAGTAGGCCGCGTGCGCGCGCTCGTAGTAGATGCGGGCGGACGAGCCGGCCGTACCGGTCAGCCAGTACAGCATCACGTTGGTGAGCATCTGGTCACGGTCGACGGCGTCCTCCGGGCGGTCCTCGGAATCCGTCCACTCCTTGAATTTCTCGGCGATCCACGCCAGCTGGCCCACCGGCGAGTCGGTCAGGCCGTACGCCAGCGTCTGCGGCCGGGTGGCCTGGATGTCGGCGTACCCCTGACGGTCACGACTCCACGCCCGGATACGTTCCCAGGAAGCCAGCGTGCGCTCGCGCTCAACCGGGCTCAGCGCCTCCAGTTCGTCCGCGCCGGGCTCCTGGGCCTGGAACGAGTTCGGGAGCAGATTCAGATGTACGCCCATGACCCGGTCGGGCCGGGTGCGGCCGAGCTCCCGGGAGATGAGCGCTCCCCAGTCGCCGCCCTGCACCCCGTAACGCGGGTAACCGAGGCGCTTCATCAGCTCGGCGAACGCGGCGGCCACCCGCTGGAACTCCCAGCCTGTCTCCCTCGTGGGCCCGGACAGCCCGAATCCGGGGATACTCGGCAGCACCAGGTGGAATGCGTCGGCGGGATCGCCGCCGTGGGCTCGCGGGTCGGTGAGCGGACCGATGACCTCGGCGAACTCGACGATCGAGCCGGGCCAGCCGTGCGTCATGAGCAGCGGGGTCGCGTCTGGTTCGGGCGAGCGAAGGTGCGCGAAGTGGATATTCGCGCCATCGATCGTGGTGGTGAACTGCGGCCACCGGTTCAGCGCAGCCTCCGCGGCCCGCCAGTCGTACACGTGCCGCCAGTAGTGCGCGAGCTCCTTCAGGTAGCCGCGCGGGATGCCGTACGCCCAGCCCACACCCGGCAGTTCGTCGGGCCAGCGGGTCCGGTCGAGGCGCTCGTGAAGATCGTCCAGATCGCTCTGAGGTATGTCGATACGGAACGGGTGAATGCTCTCATCAGCCAACGTCGTCATGCCCACGAATGCTATGTCCGCCTCCTACAGCTAGATCCGTAGGGCGAGAGGCCGTGTCCCGCCAGGTCACTCCCTGGGCGGCTGAGGGTCCTTTTCATTTCGTGTCGGTGGCAGCGCGGGGGCTGTTGGGCAGTAGGCACACCAGGACGGTCGCCATGATCGCGACGATGAGGGTGAATAGCGAGGACATCGCCAATGCGTGCGCTGCCGCCTCGGTTTTGTCGTGTGCGGAGGGATCGAAGGAGTTGAAGAACACGATTCCGATGATGGCGACGCCAAGTGCACTGCCGACCTGTTGGGCGGTGGAGAGGACTCCGGAGGCGACGCCCGCGTCCTTGGGGTCGATTCGGGTCAGGACCGCGTTGAGCGACGGGGTGATGAGCAGTCCGCCACCGGCGCTTTGCAGCATGAGTGTCGGGATGATCAACCCTGGCGTGAACGGGAGGCCGCCGGTCAAGACGATCGCGGTGGACGCGTAGCCGGCGGTGAGCACGATCGCCCCGATCTCCAGGACGCGGCGGCCGCGCTTCGGTACGAGTCTGCTCGCGATCACGCTGAAGACGAAGAAGGTCGCCGCCGCCGGGGCGTAGACCAGTCCTGCCCCGAGGGCCGACATGCCGAGTCCGTCTTGCAGCGTGATCGACAGGACGAGGTAGTAGGAGGTGAGGACGGCGTAGATGGCGAGGATGAGGACGATGCCGACGGAGAATGACCGTGTGGCGAAGAGGGAGATCCTCAGGAGGGGGTCGCCGCCGCGATCGCCGGTCCTGCGTTCGATCTGGACGAAGAGGGCGAAGCCGAGGGTGCTCGCGGCGAGGCTGGCCCACGTCCACCAGGGCCAGCCCGCTTCGTGGCCCTGGATGAGCGGGAAGGCGAGCAGGAACAGCGCGGCGCTGAAAACCACGACCCCGGGGACGTCGAGCGTGCGGGGGAGCTCCGCCCGGGATCCCGGTAGGTGTCTGGCCGCGAGCAGGACGGTGATGAGCCCGATCGGGAGGTTGATCCAGAACACCGATCGCCAGCCGGAGCCGAACAGGTCGGCGCCGATCAGCAGGCCGCCGACGAGTTGGCCGCCGATGCTGGCGAGCCCGATCACGACTCCGAGCATGCCGAAGGCGCGGTGCCGGTCTTTCTCTCCGACCAGCACGGTGATGACGGCGTAGACCTGGGGGAGCATCAACGCGGCTCCCAGGCCCTCGATGAGACGGGCCGCGACAAGGCCGGCAGCTGTTGGCGAGAGGGCGCACGCGACCGAGGCCAGGGTGAACAGTGTCATGCCGGCGATGAACATACGTTTGCGCCCGCACATGTCGCCGAGGCGGCCGCCGGTGACGAGGAACACCGCATAGGTGAGTTGGTAGCCAGCCAGGATCCATTGCAGCTCGCCGCCGGATGCGCCGAGGTCGGCTTGGATCGCCGGCCCGGCGACGATGACGATGAAGGAGTCGAGGGTCGCCATGAACGCGCCGACCAACACGATCGACACCGCTGCCCACGGTGTGGGGGCGGCGGCCGGCGGCGCGGTGGTTCGGGCGTTTGCCCTTGTGACGTTCATCCGCTCGTCTCGCGATGCGTGCCGAGCACGCGCGCGAGTCCCTTGACCAGCTCGGAGGCCATCACGGCCTGGCCTGACGTGGAGAAATGAACGCGGTCCGGGCTCAGCAGGTTCGGACGGGAGTTGACCGGGTGGCTCCACATGTCGACGAGCACGGCATCGTGGTGGAGAGCCAGTTCGCGGGTGATCGCGTTGAGCGCGCGCACCCGGTCGTGCCAGTCCGGGAATCTCGGCACCACGAAGGCCCTGCCCAGCGTGAACGTCGTCAGCTGCGCGCCGGTGCCCGCGGCGAGTTCGAACACGCGCCGCAGTGTCCGCTCGATGGCGGTGAAGTCGGGCTCCGGATGAAACAGATCGTTCGCCCCGCAGGGCACATGGACCAGGTCGGGGCCGAATGCGATCATCCGGTCCGTCTGCGTCGCCAGTGTCCTGGCGGTCGTCGCCCCGATCTCCGCGGTGTTCAGGTAGGCCAGATCGGGATGCACGCGGCGAAGGATGTCCGCGACACGATCAGCCCACCCGAGGTTGGCGTAGCCCGGGCTTGGATCTCCGGTCCCGGCCGAGAGGCTGTCGCCGATCGTGGCGAATCGACGCCAAGGCGCGCCGGCGAGGAGCCCCGCGGCGCTCGCCGGCGACAGGCAGAACGGATCGGACTCTTCGGTGAGGAGGTTCACTGCGATAGTCACAAAGTAAACGTACGATCGTTCGTACGTATACGGCAAGGCGTGACAGGATGGGAACATGAGCGAGCTGGAGCAACAACCGGGGTCCGATCGAGCCGGCGCGGAGACATCCGACCAGCGCCGCCTGCGTGGCGCGCGGGCCAGGCAGACGATCGCTCGCCACGCCGCCGACGTCGCGTCGCTGGAGGGGCTCAACGGGCTCAGCATCGGCCGGCTGGCCACCGACCTCGGGCTCAGCAAGAGCGGCGTCGCGACCCTCTTCGGGACGAAGGAGAGACTGCAGCTCGCCGCCGTCGCGTCGGCGCGCGAGGCGTTCCTCGACGCGGTCGTGCGACCCGCGTCGGCCACGCCACGCGGTGCCACCCGGCTGCGCGCGCTGACAGAACACTGGATCTCCTACGCTGAGACACCGCTGTTCGCCGGCGGCTGCTTCTGGGTGGCGAACCTCGCCGACTTCGACAGCCGGCCGGGACAGGTCCGTGACGTGCTGCTCCGTCAACACCAGGACTGGCTCGCTCTCATCGCCGGCGAGCTGCGACACGCCGTCGACGTCGGGGAGATCGCCGACCTGGACGTCGATCTCGCGGCCTTCCAGATCGACGCGATGCTCACCGCCGCGAACATCGCGTTGCGCCTCGGCGACGATGACGCTGTGAACAAGGTCCGTCGCGTGGTCGACGGATTCCTCACGCCTCACCGCTGACCCGTTGTCACCACACCCCGGATCCCACCTGGTGAGCCGCCGCGCCCACTGTCAGTAGCCCGTGCGAGCATGTGCGCTATGCCCGTTTCTCCTATCCTTGTCACGGTCAGCGAGGGCCACAGGTTGGCAGTTCGACGCAGCGGCCACGGCGGCGTGCCGTTGCTTCTCCTGCACGGCTTTCCCTGCACGAGCTTGATCTGGTCCCACAACATCGAGCCGCTGGCTGAGGCCGGCTTCGACGTCGTCGCGCCGGACCTTCGCGGCTACGGCGACTCGGATTTCGCGCCGGACGGCTTCTAGGACTTCGCGGCGTTCAACGCGGACCTGATCGGCCTGTTTGACGCCTTCGGCTGGGAGCGCACCGTCGTAGCGGGCCATGATCTCGGCGCGATGGTGGCCATCGACATGGCCAACCGTTACCCGGATCGGGTCGACCGCCTTGTGGTGCTCGCTGCGGAGACCTCCTGATGCAGGGAAGCCGGCACTAGCACGGACCCGAGCGGAGGGCATTGTTCTTGCGCGCGAACGAACCATGACCCGTGGGGTGGCGGATGGCGGCCCGTGGCCGGTCCTCTAGCTTCGGCGTTGGCGCACCAGCGGCCGGTGGACGGGGGCACGGCCATGAGCGCAGCGGCAGTCGCCGCGACGGCAGTCTGTCAGGGTGAGGAAGCCCAGCGCGCTCAGCGACACCAAATAGCGCCACGACACGATGGTGTGCACCGCTTGCATAGTCACCCCGGCGCCACCTGTTGCGATCAGCCGGAGTCCGGCCGTCTTCCGCAGCAGCAGCAGCGCGCCCGTGGCGAGCACGACCGCCTCGACCACGCACATCGCCACGCCCAGTTCTTGACGGCGGTGTTCCTGGGCTGTTCTCCATCCTCTGGCTGCGCCGCTACCGCCAGGGCCCCATCGAGTGGCTCTGGCGCTGGGCCACCTGGGCCCACCGCCCAGCGGATACGGGCATCCCTGTTGTGGTCATGGCTGGGCGTGGCGTGAGCGTGTGACGGCTTCGGTGAGGGCCGTGACGTGGGCGGCGAGCGCTGCGGCAAGAGCGGGAGGGGTCCTGATGGTGAATCGCCAGGGCAGGCCGGCGAGTATCCGGGCCATTGCCGGCAGGTCTTCTGCTCCGCTGACCAGCAACACTCCGCCTTCCGCACATGGTTGCAGCTCGCCGAAGGTGGCCGTAAGCCGGGTTCGGGCGGTGGCCAGGTCGGTGTCGAGCCAGATTTCGGCGCGGTGTGTCCACGCGCCGAGCGTCAGCGCGTGCAGCACGTGCGCCTTCGGATCGAAGCCTTCCGGTGGGGTGAACCGGCGTGGCAGCTCGGTGGCGTCGGTGATCCGGTCCAGGCGGAACATGCGGATGGCGTCGCGTAGGTGGTCGTGGCCGACCAGATACCAGTGGCGCGTATGAACCACGAGCCCATAGGGGTCCACGTCGCGGACGCGATGGGCGTGTTCGATCCGGACGGTCTGGCGCGCGTGCACGGCTGCGGCCAGCGTCAATGCCAGCTCTGGCTCCGGCGCGAGCGGGCTCGCGCTGGAGACGGAGGTTGCAGCGGCGAGCCTTTGCACGCGTTCACGAAGTGCCACGGGCAGGACGCGGTTGAGTTTGATGAGCGCGCGGTCGGTCGGGGTGGGTTCGCCGACGTTCTCTCGCCGGCTTGCGGTGGCCAGTGCGACCACCACGGCGACCGCCTCTTCGTTGGCGAGCATCAGCGGGGGCACGCGGTAACTGCGGGAGAGCCGGTAACCGCCGTACCGGCCGCGAACCGACTCAACGGGGATGTCGAGCTCGCGCAGGGCGGTGATGTAGCGGCGAACCGCTCGGGCGTCGACCTCGAGCCGCCGGGCGAGTTCGTCGGCGGACACCAGTCCGCGATCCTGCAGGAGCTCGAGCAGCGCCAGAACGCGGGTCGCGGGTCGGGACACGAGCGGCATTCTAAACAGGGCAGAAAGCGTCCACAATTACTTCTAGCCTTCCTCCCATCGAAACTTGATCGAAAGGGAGTCGGCCATGTCCACCATCGTTCTCGTCGGTGGCTCGTTCCTTGGCGCCTGGGCGTGGGAGCGGGTCACACCGGTGCTGACCGCAGCCGGTCACGACGTCCATCCACTGACGCTCACCGGGTTCGGTGAGCGCGCGCACCTCGCTTCGGCGACGACGACCCTCACCACGCACGCCACCGACATCGCAGCCGCGATCGAGGTCGCCGGGCTGCGGGACGTCGTACTCGTCGCACACTCCTACGCCGGCGCTCCGGCGACGATCGCCGCCAACAGGATCGCCGACCGCATCGCCCGCATCGTCTACCTCGCCGCCGTTCTCCCGCAGGCGGGTAAGACGCTGTTCGACATCGCCCCGCCGGGTGTCGAAGAGGCGATCATGCAGACCGTCGAGGACGGCCGGATACCCGTGATGAGTGACGAGGTCATCGACGCCAACTTCGGCGAGCACGGGCTCACCGCCGAGGATCGGGAGTGGCTTCGGGCCAGAGGAGTCGGCCAGCCGATCAACACCTACCGCGACCCTGCGCCGGCCGACCTCGGCGCGGTGGAGGGGCTACCGCGCACCTTCATCGCGTGCCTGGGCGATCTTGGCGACCCGCCCCACCTGCCAGGCCATGACCTGGTCACCATCGACACCGGGCACTGGCCGATGATCACCAAGCCGGTGGGGCTGGCCCAGCTGATCGACAAGGCGGCCAGGACGTGATGCGGCCGTTTCGCGTGGAGATACCGCAAGCCTGCCTGGACGACCTGGCCGATCGCCTGGCCCGGACCCGGTTCACCCGTCCGCTGCCCGGCAAGGATCACGGCGTGCCCGCCGACCGTCTCAGGAGGCTGGTGGCGTACTGGCGCGAGGAGTACGACTGGCGGGCATGGGAGGCGCGGATCAACGCCCACCCGCAGTTCACCACCGAGATCGACGGGCTGGACGTTCATTTCCTGCACATCCGCTCAGCCCGGCCTGATGCCTTCCCGCTGATCCTCACGCACGGCTGGCCCATGTCGGTCGTGGAGTACCTGCCCGTCATAGCGCCGCTGAGCGACGCGTTCGACCTCGTCATCCCCTCGATCCCCGGATTCGGGTTCTCCGGTACGCCGCGTGAGCCGGGCTGGAACCGCCGTCGTATCGCCAGGGCGTGGGCCGAGCTGATGCGGCGGCTGGGCTATGAGCGATACGGCGTACACGGCAACGACGTCGGCTCTCTCATCTCGGTGGAGCTGGGCCGCCTCGACCCCGAGCACGTCGCCGGAGTCCACGTCACCCAGATATTCTCCCTACCCTCCGGCGATCGGGCGGAGCTGGCGGCACTAGGGGAGGACGATCTGGCGCGAGTACGCTCCCTGGAGCGTTTCATGGCCGAAAGGGGCGCCTACCTCAGGCTGCAGTCCACCCAGCCACAGACGCTCGCACACGCGCTGGCCGACTCGCCGGCCGGTCAGCTCGCCTGGAACCTGCAGTTGTTCGGCGATTCGGTGAGCGACGACTACATCCTGACCAACGCGACGATCTACTGGCTGACCGATACCTCGGGCACTGCGGCCTTGACCGGCTACTACGGAAACGAGCAGCCAGCCGAGCCGACATCGTTCCCGCTCGGCGTGGCCCACTTCGCCGACGACTTCTTCCCTTCCATCCAAGCCCTCGCCGAGCGTGATCACAAAGCGATCGTGCACTGGAGCGAATTCGATCGAGGCGGACACCATGCCGCGCAAGAGGCGCCCCAACTCCTCGCCGACGACATCCGCGCGTTCTTCGCCGCTGCCGAGGGGTCCCGGTAGCAATGCAGAAATTTCCCACGGAAATACCGCTGACCTGCGCTAATGCAGACAGGAGCGCGGCCAGGAAGGCGCGATCCTCAGGAGCAAACCTCACTCTGGTGTCCGCGCCGAGCTGCCGTTCAAGAACGGTGATCTGGTGGCGCAAGGCGAGAATCTCGACGTCTTTGTCTCGATCTCCCAGCGGTAGTAGCGGCGTTCGAGACGGTCAGGTAGGCCAAGCGAAGAAGCACAAGCGATCATCTTGCCGCGACTCTGTACCTTCCGAGCCGGAGCCAACGACGACGAGAGCAGTCAGGCAAGCCGGATGACCTGCACGGATGGCATTATCGGCAGGGCACTCTTCCGGGGCCCCCCTTTGACTACCTCAGCCGAGGCCTTGAGAAAGCCTGTTCAAGCGCGTTGGGAAGATCACATGACCGTGAGGTCTTCGACCAGTGGATCATGGCGCAGCTCGGCAGCGGTGGCATCCGGATCCAGGATTTCGGCCGCCAGGTGGACGCCGGCGGGCACGGAGCCGGTGAACACGGCGCGAGTGGCGAGCGCCATCACCACCCCGCTCAGCGCGTAGGAGTCGATGGCTGTGAGTACGATCCGGCCGGGACCGGGCGACGTACCCGGTCGGGGGCGGGCGGTGAAGAGCATGACGTAGAACGCGCCGAAGTCGGCGTTGTCTTGTAGTGAGGCGCGCACTACGGAGTCGGCGTGCGGGGTGAGCGTGGCGGGATCGATGCCGTCCACTTCGGCCCAGGCCGCCGCGAGGGCTTCGGGGAGCCGGTTGGAGACGAAGACGTTGTAGGAGCGCACCTCGTCGGCGCAGGTGTCGACGGCCAGGGTCTGCGCCTCGGTGGTGAGGTACGGCCAGGCGTGCACGGGGACGGGGAAGCCCGGCAGCCGCACTGCCTGCAGCGGTGCGAGCGCGTTCGGCTCGACCCGGCCCTCACGCCAGGCCGCCATCGGCGTGCCGAATTTCGGCCCTCTGGTCAGTAGCGCGTCCACTGCGGACAGGGGTGTGAACACGGCCGCGCCGCCCACGTACACGTCGAGGCGGCGCAGCGGGCGTCCCTTCGCCAGCAGCCTGGGCAGCAGCCCGGACAGGCCCGGCATCACTCCGGCGGAGAACACCGCGGTCCGGTCACCTGCCATGGCGCGGCTGATGAGCGCGTCCTTGGCGGCCAGCTCGCCGCCGATGTCCACGTAGTCGGCTCCGGCGGCGAATGCGGCGCGGGCCACGGTGTCCAGTACCCGGTACGTGGGCCCGGCGCAGTTGACCACGATCCGGCACCCGTCGCAGAAGGCGGCCAGTTGGCCGGGATCGTCGAGGTCCACGCGCACGGCGTGGGCCGTACCGGGGAGGGAGCCCGCGACGTCGGCGGCGGCTGCCACATCCCTGCCACCCACGCGCAACGGGCCGAGGCCGTAGGCCGCGATGCGCTGCACGGCCGTCCGTCCGACAGCACCGGTGGCGCCGAGCAGCCCGATCACCGCTGGTCTCCGAGACGGGCGCGGACGGCCAGCGCCACGCCGGCCACCGTCGGATCGGCCAGGAATTCGCGCACCGGAACCGGCGTTCCGGCCTCCTTGGCGAGGCGCACCACGGCCCGCACCGCGAGCAGGGAATCCCCGCCGAGGCCGAAGAAATCGGCGCCGCGGTCCAGCACGGGGACCTCCAGAAGTTCCTCGAAGACGTCGGCGACCGCCTGTTCCAGGTCGTCGGCGGGCGGTCCCTCCTGGTGGCGGACGGCCGTTTCGGGCAGCAGGCCGAGACGCAGCATCTCGTCCCGCTCGGGTTCCGCGGCTTCGGGCAGGCCCGGTACCCGATCCCAGCCTGAGCCGTCGGCGAGCGCGTCCACCAGTTCGACGAACTCGGCGAAGGCCGCCGTCACCTGATCGGGTTCGAAGAGCTCCTCGACGAGGGAGAAGACCGCGACCATCTCCGCGCCCAGCTCGAAGCAGCGCACCTCGATCGCGACCTGCGGGGTGCGCAGCTGGTGGAAGTAATCGGAGGCGACCACCCGGCCCAGCGGCCCCGCCTCCTCCGGGGGGTGGCCGCCCATGGCGGCGTCGACGCCGAGCACGCTCTGGAACACAACCGGCCCGACCGGCCGCCAGCTGCCGCGGCGGCGGGCCAGCTCCCGGCCGACCTCTACTCCGGTGACCAGGTTGTGTGCCGCGTGCTCGCCGGACGCCGCCTGCGCGGTGGTGGCGAGCTCGGCGAACGTGCCGGCCGGGTCGAGGTCGAGGGGGAGCAGCATGGTGGCGGCGAAGGCGCCCACGACCCGCTGCACGTCGGGGTGCAGCGGCAGCCGGTTGAGCTGCAGGGAGTTCAGCACCATCCGGCGGTGTCCGGCCCAGCGGGCCAGTACCACGCCGAACGCGGTGAGCATGGCGGTCGACGGGGTGACGCCGCGGCTGGTGCAATGCTGCCGCAGCGCGCTCCAGCGATCGGCGCTCCAGCGATGCTCGCGGTTGCCCATGGTGACCGGCCGCACCTGCTGAGGGTCGGCGGCCAGCGGCAGCGCAGGCGGGCCGGGAAGCGCGTCGAGGCGGGACCACCACCAGTCCCGGTCGGCCTTCCACGCCTCGGTGGCGGGCAGGCCGGCGAGCGAGGCCACGTAGTCGCCGAAGTGGATCTCCAGTGGTGGCAGGGCGGCGTTCCAGTCGGCGACGAAGGTGAGCAGATCGCGACTGAGCACGCTGGACGACCATCCGTCGAAGATCAGCAGGCTCAGGCCCAGGTGGAGCCTGCCCTGGCCATCCGGGAGCAAGGTCAGCCGCACGTCCAGCCCCGGGCCGCGGACGGGGTCGGGGCCGCTGGTGCTCATCTCCTGCCGCACATTTCGCAGCGTGGTGGCGATCTCGTCGGCGTCCGCCTCGCGCAGGTCGTACACCCGTACCCGCGGTACGGCGCCGGGCGCGTCGGCGGGCAGGACGTGCTGGCGGCCGTCGGGGGTGACGCGCGCGCGCAGGGTGGGCTGGTGCGCGGCGAGCCGCTCGATCGCGTCCACGAGCGCGTCGGCGGCCTCGTCGCCGTCGACGCCGGTCAGGGCATAGTCGAGGTAATAGTGGGCCGAGTCGTAGGACAGCTCCCAGCCGTCCTGCTGACCGACGAAATACCCCTGCTGCAGGGGTAGCAGGGGGAATTCGGCGTGCGGGTCCGGGCGTGGGGTGACCGTGATCGGCAGGGCCCGGGCCTTGGGGCCACCGGCCGCGCGCCGCCGGACGAGCTCGGCCAGCTCACCCAGCGTGGTGTCCACGCGCACGTCGGACAGGGCGAGCGCGACGCCGAGGCGCTTGCGCACCAGCGCGGACATGCGCACCGCGAGAACAGAGTCGCCGCCCAGCCGCAGGAAGCCGGTGTCGTGCGGGATCTCCTCGGGTGGCAGGTCGAGCAGCTCCGACCAGATCTCGGCCAGTTCCTTCATGGGCACTCCCATCGTCAGTGATCAGCGGGTGGCGACGAACAGGCGCTGCGACAGCGCGGTCAGAGGGTCCCCCTGTCGGGGCAGGTCCACGTCGACGCGCAGCCCGCTGCCTCCCAGGGCGGCCAGCCACTCCTCGCGGCGCAGGTAGGTGCGGGTGGTGCCCGCACGGGCGTCGTGCCGCTCGGGCGGGCCGCCGGCGGTGGACAGCGCGAACGGCATGGAGGTGAGCGACTGGGGGTGTTCGCGGACGGTCTCGATGAGCAGCACCCGGCCGCCGGGCGCGAGCAGTGCGGCGACCTGGTCGAGCAGGCGGCCGACGTGCGGGGCGTTGTGCGCCATGGTCGCCGCGACGACCAGGTCCAGCCCTCCCGGCTGGTGCGGAAGGTCGCGGGCGATGTCGAGCAGCGCGTAGCGCAGGAAACCGGCGCCGAACCGGCGACGCGCGGTGTCGAGGAAGAACGGCGACAGGTCGGTGAACAGGTAGAACTCGACCGGATGGCCGGCCAGCGCGGGCAGCAGGTCCGCGGTGGTCGCGCCGACACCGGCGCCCAGTTCGAGGATCCGCAGGGGGCGGTTGACACGTTCGGCCAGGTCTCTGAGCACCTCGGCCGCGGCGGCGTTGAGGTAGCGGCTGATCAGGTTGCCGCGGTACACGGCCTCGGCGGTCGTGAGCTCGCCGTCGGGGTAGAGCAGCGCCTGCACGCCGACCTCGTCGCTCAGCAGGGCGGGCAGCAGCCGCAGTGACCGCAGCATCAGCTCGGCGAGTTCGGCCGGGTAGCCGAGCGCCGCCCGGGCGGACCCCATGCGTGTACGGGCCTCGGCCAACTCGGCGCGGCGCGGCGAGTGCAGGCCGTGGTAGCCGCCCGCACCGTTCCGGCTGACCAGGCCGTTCTCGTGGAGGGCGGCGAGCCAGTGCCCGGCGATCCACCGGTGGCGTGGTGCGGCGCCGAGGTCCTCCGCGACCGCGCAGGGATCATGCGATTCGCCATCGCGCAGCCGGGTGCGTCGGTGCAGTTCGGTCGCGATGCCGAGCAGGATCAGCCGGTCCAGGTGGTGGACGGCTTCGGCGGCGCCGCCGGTGCCACATCCGGCGATCGCGGTGTGCCCGGCGCGGTCCGCTCGGTCGTTCAGTGGCGACATGAGGCGAGATCGTATGAAACAACGGTAATCATTTTCAATATCTAGACAAAACCCCCTAGGGCGTGTAGCAATGAAAATCGTTTTCGTCCTGCAGTCTCCGTGGAAGGGGTCTCCCTTGGGTTCCGCCACTGTCGAAGAAGTGCTGGCCTGTTTGGCCGACGTGCTGGAACTCCGGCCTTCGGACCTGGACCCCGACGCCCCGCTCACTGCCTTGGGCCTGGAGTCCTTCACTGCTGTGCGCCTGCGGCGGCGGCTGCTCGAAGACACCGAGCTGAGCCTGCCGCTGACCGCCTTCCTCGGCAACGCGACCGCGCGCACGGTCGCCGCCGGCATCGTGCCCGAAGAGCCGGAAGAAAGGGAGAAGTCGTTCCCGCTCACTCCCATCCAGGCCGCCTACCTGGTCGGACGGGACCCCGCGTTCCCGCTCGGCGGGGTGGCGACCTTCTACTACTTCGAGTACGACCGCACGCCCCAGGACACGCCCGAGGCCGACCTCGACCGGCTGCAGAGCGCCTGGAACCGGCTGGTGCGGCGGCACCCGATGCTGCGCATGGTCGTCGACTCCGACGCCCGGCAACGCGTGCTCGACGAGGTCCCCGACTACGTCATCGCCTGTACCGACCTGCGCGGCGAGTCCCCCGAAGGCGCCGCCGAGGCGCTGGGCACGCTGCGCGCCGAATCCTCACACCAGGTGCTTCCCGTCGATCGCTGGCCGCTGTTCGATCTGCGTGCGGCGTTGCTGCCGGACGGCCGCACCCGGCTGTTCGTCGGTGTGGACGTGCTGGCCCTGGACCTCATGAGCTGGATGCGGCTGATGAGGGAGTGGGGCCTGCTCGTGGCCGACCCCGCCCTGGAGTTGCCCGCTCCGCCACTCGGCTTCGCGGATCTCGTACGGCGCCGGTCGGAGAACCCCGCCGAGCGGCGGAGGCGCGAGACGGACGCGGCCTACTGGGCGCGCCGTGCGCCAGGTCTGCCGGACGGCCCCGCGCTGCCCTGGACCCGGGGCCCGGCGGAGTTCAGCGGGCACCGGCTCACCCGGCATGCCGCCGAGCTGTCCGCCGAGGACTGGACGCAGCTGCGCAAGCAGAGCGCGGCGCATGGGCTGAGCCCGACCGGACTGCTGCTGGCCGCCTTCGGCCTGGTGCTCCAGCGATGGGGCGCCCGCGAGCCTTTCTGCCTGAACACCACCCTGTTCGACCGGGACGACCTCGCGCTCGGCGACGACACCCCCGGCCTGGAGAGCGTCGTCGGTGACTTCACCAGCACGGTTCTGGTGGAGATCCCGGCCGCGGATCCGGGCCGCTGGTACGGCTTCGCCGGCTATGCCGCGTCCGTCAACCGGCAGTTCTGGACCGACCTCGACCATCGGGCCGTCTCCGGCATGGAGGCGCTACGCGCCGCGATCGAGGCCGGGGAGCGGCCCCGGGTGACCGATGCGGCCACCGGCCTGCCCCTGCCCACGCACACCGTGGTCTTCACCAGCGGTGTCGGGCTGGCGGGGGCGGGGGAGACGCCCGCGGCCTGGCTCGGTACGGAGGTCTTCGGCGTGTCACAGACGCCGCAGGTGCTGCTCGACCACATCGTGTGGGACGAGGACGGCCGGCTTCGCATCGCGTGGGACGCCGTGGACGGGGCGTTGCCCGTTGGGTTCGTCGACGGGATGCTGGCCGCGCACGTCCGCCTGCTGCGGCGGCTGGCCACCGAGCCGGAGTCGTGGACCGATCCCGCCCTCGGCTGGGACCCGTCGTTCATCCGTGACGAGGACGTGCCCGGCGAGGCGTTCGGCGAGGCCGGGCCGCTCCTGGACGATCCGATGCGCGCCGCCGCCTCGCGGGACCCCGCCGCGCCGGCCCTGCTCGATCCGGCTCGTGACGTCCCGGCGGGGGAGCTGGCCGAGCGTGTCGCGCGCAGCGGCCGGGCGCTCGCCGCCCTCGGGCTCGGGCCGGGGGAGCTGGTGGCGGTGGCGGCGGACAAGGGCATCACGCAGGTCACCGCGCTGCTCGGGGTGCTCGCCGGGGGAGCGGGGTACGTGCCCGTCGAACCGTCATGGCCGGCAAGCAGGGTGGCCTCGCTGTGCGAGCAGGCGTCCATCCGGCATGCGTTGCTGGCCCCGGAGGCCGACGCCACGCTGTGGCCGGAACAGATCACCGTCCACCGGCTGGACGACGACGGAGTGCTCGTCGGCCCCGAGGCCGAGCCCCGGCGTCCCGAGCCGGACGACCTCGCCTACGCGATCTTCACGTCGGGCTCGACCGGGCGGCCCAAGGGCGTGGCCATCGAGCACCGCGCGGCCCGCACCACCCTCGACGACCTCGCCGAACGCTTCCCCCTCAGCGCAGGAGACCGGGTACTCGCCCTGTCCGCGTTCAGCTTCGACCTTTCGGTCTACGACATCTTCTCTGTGCTCGGCTCGGGCGGCGCCGTGGTGCTGCCCGAAGCCTCCCGCCAGCGCGACCCCGGCCACTGGCTGGAGTTGATGGCGCGCCACCGCGTCACCGTGTGGAACACCGCTCCGGCCCTGCTGGAGATGCTGGTGGAGTACGCCGAGCTGGAACCGGAGGCGACCCGCCGGGCGCTGGCCACGCTGCGACTGGTGTTCCTGTCGGCGGACTGGATCCCGGTGACGCTGCCCGATCGGCTGAGGGCGCTGGCCCCGCATGCCGAAGTGGTCAGCCTGGGCGGGGCGACCGAGGCGTCCATCTGGTCGATCTGCCACCCCATCGGCGAGGTCGATCCGGCCTGGCCGAGCATCCCGTACGGCAGAGCGCTGCGGGGCCAGTCCTTCCACATCCTCGATGAGCACGGCCGGCCCTGCCCGGTCGGCGAGCCCGGCGAGCTGCACATCGGCGGAGACGGGCTGGCCCGCTGCTACGTCGGGGATCCGGCACAGACGGCCGAGCGCTTCATCACGCACGCGATCCTGCGCCGTCGCCTCTACCGGACCGGCGACCTGGGGCGCTGGCGATACGACGGGACGATCGAGTTCCTCGGCCGGCTGGACCGGCAGGTCAAGATCCGCGGGCACCGGATCGAGCTCGGCGAGATCGAGGCCACCCTGGACCGGCTTCCCTCGGTCCGGCAGGCCGTGGCCCGCGCGGTTCCCGGTCCCGACGACCGGCCAAGGCTGGTCTGTCACGTGGTGCCCGCAGATCCTTCCGCGCCGCCGCCGGACGACGACCTGGTAGAGGCGCTACGAGCCAGCCTGCCCGCCTTCATGGTGCCCAACAGATTCCTGATCACGAACGCGCTGCCGATCACCGACAACGGCAAGATCGACTACAAGGCGCTCGCCAACCCGTACCGGCGATCGGACGACCGGCCCGAAGACGCCGCGCCGAGCCTGCCGCCGCGGCAGGCCGCCCCTGCTGCCCAGGTGGGCGGCGCGGGCGGCAGGGAATCGACCGTTCACGAGATCGCGTCGGCCAACCAGGGCGAGGCGAACGGACGCACGTTCACCGCGACAGTGACGCGCGGACTGCGGCTCAGCCTGACCGTGTCCGCCGACGGGGTGATGGAGCTGGTGGTGGAGGGCGGCGCGGGCGGTGCTGCACAGACCGTCGCCGCGACCGCCGAGCCGGAACGGGAACCGCTTCCCGCGCCCCCGGCCTACGGGCCGGCTCCGCTTCCCGAGTCGCCCCGCGCTCAGGGGCAGGCAGAGCCGGATCCTCAGGTGGAGCGGGCCGTGGCCCGGGTGTTCAGCGAGCTGCTCAAAACGCCGGTCGACGTCACCACGCCCTTCTTCCGGCTGGGGGCGTCCTCCCTGACCATCGTCCTCGCCCACCGCATGCTGAGAGCCGAGGTGGACGAAGGGCTCACCGTGGTCGACATGTTCGCCCGGCCCACCGTCCGGGAGCTGGCCGCGTTCATCACGTCCCGTAGGGAGGCATCCCGTGCCGCCCCAGCCGCCGCCCCCGGCGGGCCGAGACCCGGATCGGAACCCGATCCCACCGCCGGTCGGGCCACCGCTCGCCGGGCGGCGCGGGCACACGCCGTGGAGCTGGCCGGATGAGCGCCATGCCGGACACCACCGCCTCCGCGGGTGAGCCCGGGCCGATCGCCGTCGTCGGCCTCGCCTGCCGTTTTCCCGGCGCCCCGGATGCCGACGCCTACTGGAAGCTGCTGCGCGACGGCCGCGCGGGGCTGACCAGGTTCACCGAAAGCGAACTGGCCGAGCGCGGAGTGCCCGGGCGGTTGCGCACACATCCGGGTTTCGTGCCCGTCGGCGGGATCATCGACGGCCAGGCGGACTTCGACCCGGAGCCGTTCGGGTTCAGCGACGCCGAGGCGGCTCTCCTCGACCCCCAGCAGCGCCTGTTCCTCGAATGCGCCTGGCACGCGCTGGAGCATGCCGGTCACGGTGGCGGAAGCGGCGCGGGCGCGGTGGGAGTCTTCGCCGGTGCCATGCAGAGCGCGTACCTGGCGAGCAACCTCGCGGGCCGGTGGGATCCGACCGGCGCCGGCCGGGATCCGCTCGGCAGCCTGCAGACCGCGATCTCCACCCAGGCCGACTACCTGCCCTTGCAGACGGCGTACCGGCTCGACCTCACGGGGCCGGCGGTGGCGGTGGCGACCAGCTGCTCGACCTCGCTGGTCGCCGTGCACCTGGCCGCGCAGTCGCTGCTGTCCGGCGAGTGCGACACCGCCCTCGCCGGAGGGGTGTCGCTGATCGTGCCTCAGGGGCAGGGGTACGTGCACGTCGCCGGCGGTGTGTACTCGGCGGACGGCATGGTGCGGCCGTTCAGCGAGCACGGCACCGGCGTCGTCTACAGCCAGGGCGTCGGCGTGGTGGTGCTGCGCCGCCTGGCCGACGCGCTGGCCGACGGAGATCCCGTGCTGGCCGTGCTGCACGGCTCGGCGATGAACAACGACGGAGCCGACAAGGCCGGGTTCACCGCACCGTCCCTGCGCGGTCAGGCCCGGGCGGTGGCCGAGGCACTCGCCGTCGCAGGCGTCTCGCCACGCGAGATCGGTCTCATCGAGGCGCATGGCACCGCGACCGCGCTGGGCGACCCCATCGAGGTGGCCGCACTGCGGCGGGTGTTCGGGGACAGCGGTCCGGCGTGGTGCGGGCTCGGCTCGGTGAAGGGCAACATCGGTCACGCGAACTCCGCGGCCGGAATCGCCTCCTTCATCAAGGCCGTCCTGGCCGTGCACCACCGCGTGTTGCCCCCGACGCTGCACGCGCACCCGCTCAACCCGCTCCTGGGCCTGGAAGGATCGCCGTTCGAGGTGATCACCGCAACCAGGGAGTGGGACACTCCTTCACTGGCCGGGGTGAGCTCGTTCGGCATCGGCGGCACCAACTGCCACGCCGTGCTCGGGCCCGCCCCGCACCGCCCGCCGGTCCCGGCCGATCCGCGACCTCAACTGCTGGCCGTATCGGCGGCCACTCCTGAGGCGGCGAGCGCCACAGCGCAGGCCCTGGCGGCCCGGACGGAGCCCGACGAGGCCGACGTGGCCTACACGCTGGCGGTCGGCCGCTCCCAGCTGGCCTACCGGGTGGCGGGGGTGGGCCGGGCCAGGCTCGCCGTGGCGGCACCGTACGAGGCGGTCACCCCGGCCCCGCGCGTGGTGTTCGCCTTCCCCGGCGCGGGCAGCGCCTATCCCGGCATGGGAGGCGGGCTCTATCAGGACGAGCCGGTCTTCGCCCAAGCCGTCGACGAGTGCGCGCGCCTGCTGCTCCCGCTACTCGGCGCCGACGTCCGTGACGCCATGGACCCACGGATCCCCGAGGAGCGCGTCCGCGACGTCGCCTTCGGGCTGCCCGCGCTGTTCACCGTGTCGTACGGTGTGGCTCGGCTGCTGCAATCCTGGGGCGTCCGGCCCGACGCCCTCGTCGGGCACAGTCTGGGTGAGTGCACGGCCGCGGTGGTGGGCGGCGCGCTGCCCCTTGCCGAGGCCGCCAGGCTGGTGGCGGCTCGATGCGCGGCCGCCGCCCGCGCGGCCGGCGGCGGCGCGATGCTGGCCGTGCCGCTCGGCGAGGACGACGTCCGCGAACTGCTGCCGCGTCATCCCGAGCTCGACCTCGCCGCCGTCAACGCACCGGTCGCCTGCGTCGTGTCCGGTCCCGCCTTGGCCGTTGACCGGCTGACCGGCGAACTGCAGGAGCGTGGCGCCGCGGGGACGAGACTGCGGGTGACCGCCGCGATGCACTCCCGGCTGATGGAGCCGGAGCTCCCCGGCCTGGGCAGGTTACTCACCGGGCTGACCGGCGGTGTCCCGGCCATCCCCGTGTTCAGCACGGTCACCGGCACCTCGATAGGCGCGGAGTTGGCCCAGGCCGCCCACTGGATGCGGCAGTTGCGCGAGCCGGTGCTGTTCGGGCAGGCCCTGCGGGCGGCTGTCGGCGACGAGGGGGAGGCTCTCGTCGTCGAGGTCGGCCCAGGAGCCGCCCTGTCGGCCCTGACCCGCCGGAACACCCTCCCCGGCGTGCGCTCGGTCATGACCACGCTGGCACCCGACGAGCCCGAGAGCGCAGGAGTACGGCAGGCGGCCGGAACCCTGTGGGCGCACGGCGCGCCGGTGGACCTGGCCGCGCTGTCAGCACCGGGCAGGCGGCGGGTACACGCACCCGGGTACGCCTTCCAGCGCCGCCGCCTGTGGATCGATCCGCCAGCCTCCGGCATGCCCGGCGAGCATCCCGACGTCACCGCGGACGAGCCGCTGCAACTGCCCCTCTGGAGTCAGATTCCCCCTGCCGAGCCCGCCGCCGTGCCGAATGGCCGATGGGCAGTGACCGGAACGGGCGCCCTGGCGGACGCGTTGCGTGCGGAACTGGCGGCGGACGATCTCCCGACCGTCGGTGAGCCTCTGACGGGGCTGATCGTCGTGGTCACGGAGAACGGCGACGTCTCCCCGGACGGCGTCTCCGCTGCCGTCCTCGGCTTCGGAGCGGTCGCGGGTGCGTCGGCCGCACAGGCTGAGCAGCCGGTCCTGTTCTTGGTCACGCGGTATGGCGAGCAGGTGGCAGGCGATCCAGCGCCCGATCCGGCCCGGGCGGCACTGAGGGTGCTGCCGCGTGTGCTCGGCCAGGAACAACCTGGATTGCGGTGGGCCACGCTCGACCTCGGCACGCCCGCCGACCCCGGAGCCGAGGCGGGTGCGGTGCTGCGCGAGCTGGGCGCACTGGTGAGCGGGACGGAAACGGGAACCGAAACGGCCCTGCGGGGCGCGACCCGATGGCGGCGCAGCATGGTCTCCTGGCAGCCGGTCGGCACCGGCGGAGCCGTGCCGAACGGCGGGGAGGGGTCGACGTCACCCGGCACCGTCCTGATCACCGGCGGGCTGGGGGCGGTGGGGCAGTTGTTCGCCAGGCACCTGGCCAGGCGCGGCCATCGGGTAGTGGTCACCTCGCGCACGGCGGCCCGGGGCGGCAGGACACTCAGCGAGGCCGGCGTGGACGTGCGCGTCTGCGACGCAACCGATCCCGCCGCCACGTCGGCCCTGGTCGAGGAGCTGTCCGCCGACGGGCCGCTCGAACTCGTCGTGCACGCTGCCGGGGTGGTCGCCGGCGCGCGGCTGGACCCCATGCGATCCCTGGACGCCGAGCAGGTCGCAGGACAGGTGCGTGCCAAGCTCGGGAGCGCAGTGGCGCTCCGGGACGCGATCGCCGCGCTGCCCGAGGCGAGGCGTCCCAGGACCGTACTCCTCATGTCCTCGGTGACCACGCTGGTGGGCGGCGTCGGCATGGGCCCCTACGCGGCGGCCAACGCCGCGATGGACGCCTTCGCCCGCGCCGCGACCGGCCCGACCCAGTGGGTCAGCGCGGTCTGGGACGGCTGGCGGGTGGCCCTCGACGACGCCGAGACGGCCGTGGTGCTCGCCGGCGCGCTGGACGCGACCACAGGCACCAGAGCGCTGGACCGGCTCCTGACCGCACGGGACTCCGGTCACCTGCCCTCTACCGTGATGATCGCGGCGACCGACCTCGATTCGCGGATCGCCGAGGCCGGCCGCCCCAGGCAGATCGCCGCCGGTGACGCCACGCGACTCAGTACGAGCGAGCGGGCGGTGGCCGAAGTCTGGTCGGAGCTGTTCGGCGCTCCCGTGGCCGATCCGGACGCCGACTTCTTCTCGCTCGGCGGACACTCCCTGCTGGCCGTGCGGATGCTGGCCGCCCTGGGCGAACGCTTCGGCGTCCAGCCCGGAATGCGGGACCTGCTGGCCTCACCCACCGTGGCCGGCATCGCCAAGCTCATCGAATCCGCGCGTCCGCAGGAGAGGACGGCAGAGGAAAACCTGCCGTCCGGGATGGTCGTCGATCCCAGCGGCACCTTCCCGATGACCCGCGTGCAGCACGCGTACTGGGTCGGACGGGACGGCGGCTACCGCTGGGGAGATCTGCCCTGCCACTTCTACCTCGAATACGACTGCGCCGGCCTCGACCTCGACCGCTACGAACAGGCCTGGAACCGGGTCGTGACCCGGCATCCCATGCTCCGCGCCGTGACCACCCCCGAGGGGGAGTTCCGCGTGCTGGAGAGCCTGCCGCGGTACCGGATCCGGGTGCACGACCTGGCCTCGATGACGGAGGAGCGCAGGGCGGAGCGACTGGCCGCCCTGCGGGAGCGCTTGTCGACCAAGCCCGGGCCGCCCGACCGCTGGCCGCTGGCGCAGATCCAGGCCGCCCGGCTGCCCGGAGGCGTGGTGAGGCTGTTCATCGGGGTCGACGTGCTCGTCTGCGACGCGGCCAGCTGGTGGATCATCGAATCTGAGCTGCACACCCTCTACCGGGACCCGGACACCACCCTGCCGCGACTCGACCTCCACCCGGCGACCTGCGTGGCCGCCCTGGAACGACAGGAGGAGCGTGCCGCCCTCTACTGGCGAGAACGGCTCGACACGCTTCCGGGCCCGCCCCGACTCCCGGTCGGCGACCCGGCCGACACGTCGCCCCGATTCGTGCGGCGTGCCGTACGGCTGGACCGCGACGAGTGGGCCGCCCTGCGGACGGCCGCCGCTCATCACCGGGTCACCCCGGCGGCGGTGCTGCTGACCGTCTACACCGACGTGCTGGCCCGCTGGGCGGGATCGTCCGGATTCTGCGTGACGCTGACCCTCTTCGACCGGCCGCCCATCCACCCGCACGTCAACCGCGTCGTCGGCGACTTCACCTCGTTGCTGCTGCACGAGGTGCCGGCCACGCCCGCCGCCACCTTCGCCGAGCGGGCGGCCGCCACCCAGGCCCGGATGTTCGACGACCTGGACCACCGCGGCTTCTCCGCACTGGACGTGCTCACCGAGCAGGCGGCCAGAACGGGTGAGCTGCGGCCGGTGCCCGTGGTGTTCACCAGCGCGCTCGGTGTCGCCGACATGGTGGGGGGAGAAGAGGGCCTGGAATGGGCCGGCGAGCAGGTGTACGCGGTCTCGCAGACCCCGCAGACCTGGCTCGACCACCAGGTGCTGGAGCACGACGGCGAGTTGCGGCTGCAATGGGACGCGCTGGACGGCGTCCTGCCCGGCGACGAACTGGAGGCCTTGATCGCCGAACACGCCGCACGCGTGCGGGAGCTGGCCGATAGACCGGCCGCGTGGACCGGCGCCCGGCCCCGGCAGGCCGCCACCACCGTCCGGCCGGACTCCGTGCGGGACATCGTGCTGCCGTTGCGCGCCGAGCCCGGTGGAGCACCCAGGCCCACTCTGTATCTCGCCCACCCTTCAGGTGGCGACGTGCTCTGCTACGCCGAGCTGTCCCGGCTGCTGGATCCCCGCGTGGACGTGGTCGCGCTGGCCGACCCCGAGCTGGCGGGAGCGGCCGGGCCGGGCGCCGAGACCGTCGAGGGAATCGCCGAGCAATACCTGACGGCGATCGAAGCGGCCGGCGGCCCAGGCGCGGGCCCCTGGTTGATCGGCGGCTGGTCCATGGGCGGCACAGTGGCCCAGGAGATGGCCCGACAGCTGCACGCGGGCGGTCGGCATGCCGCCCTGCTGGTGTTGCTCGACTCCAACGATCCGGCGCTGATCCGCGACGTCCCCGGCCGCGACGCCGGAGAGGTCGCGTGGCAGGTGGCGGTCCGGCATCTGCACGCGCTGGAGGCGTATCTCGGCATCGACCTGGACGTCGGCGACGCGCTGGCCGCCGTCCCCCCGGAAGGGCGCATGACCGCGGTCGCCGAGCGCCTACGCGAGCACCGGCTGCTGGGCCGCGGTGAGGACCTGACCGCCCGCCTGGCCGTGTTCGCCAGGCATCTGCGCGCGCTGGCCGCCCACACCCCGCGTTACCTGGCCGATCCGGACACGACGACCGTGCTGATCAGGGCAGACCGCCCATCTCCCCGCAACTCCGGCATCGGGATGGGCGTCGACGACACCCCGCCAGGCCGGCCCGACCTCGGCTGGGGACGCCACCTCGCCGGAGCGGTCCAGTCAGCCGGTGTCGACGCCCACCACTACGGCATGCTGCACCCTCCGGTGCTGCCCGCCGTGGCCGACCTGATCAACGCCGCGCTCGACAGGGCGCTGGCGCGACTTCGCGAAAGGTAACCATGCACTCCCAGTTCCGCCGCCGGACAGCGGCGGTCGTCACCGCGGTCGCCCTCATGACGGGCTGCGCCGGCAACGCGCCCGCCGCCGCTCCCGCGACCACCGGCTCACAACCGGCGACGACTGGCAGCGGGGGCGACACCGTGCGCTACGCGGCGCCCGGCTCTCCTTCCAATGCCGTCACCGACCCGCACGGTCTGCTGCCCGGCGAGAGCGACATGGTCAGGATGGCCCTGACCTACGACGTCCTCACCGTCCCAGGAGCCGACGGCTCCACCAAGCCACGCCTGGCGACCGAGTGGCAGCCCGACGAGACCCTGACCAAGTGGCGGATCACCATCCGCGGCGACGCGAAGTTCTCCGACGGCCGGCCGGTCAAGGCCGCCGACGCGCTGTTCTCGCTGCGCCGGATGGGCAAGAAAGCGGCGGAGAACTTCGGCCGCATGGCCATGTTCGACCTCGACGCCTCCAAGGTGATCGACGACACCGCCTTCGAGCTGATGACCAAGAAGCCTTACGCCGAGGTGGGCAAGGCGCTGGAGGGCGCGACCTTCGTCGTGCCGGAGGGCAGTGACGACTTCGGCAAGCCGGTCCCAGGCTCCGGCCCGTTCCGGCCGACTGCCAAGGGCGGGGCGCAGGCGGTCGTGTTCGAGCGGAACGACGACTGGTGGGGTCCCGAGCCGCCGTCCAGGTTCATCGAGGTGCGCGCCGTCCCCGACCCGCAGGCGCGCGCTCAGGCTCTGCTGTCCGGCCAGGTCGACCTGGCCGGAGGCGTGCCGGCCACGCTGGCCAAGCAGCAGGAGGGCAATAGTGCGGTACGCCTGCTGCGCAGGCCGGGCGCCACGCTGTACCCGCTGGTCATGCGGATGGACACCGAACCCTTCGACGACCATCGGGTCCGTGAAGCCGTCCGGCTCGCGTTGGACCGCAAGCAGCTCCTCGACACCGTCTTCCTCGGATACGGCGAGGTCGGCAACGACCTCATCACCCCCAAGGACTCGTCCAGCCCGGCGAACCTGCCCGAGCGCACCCGCGACCTCGACCGGGCCAAGAAGTTCATGGCCGATGCGGGACTCGCCGGCGGTGTCGATCTCACGCTGCACACCACCACCGCCTACCCGGGCATGGACAGCGCCGCGACCCTGATCTCCCAGCAGCTCGCCGACATCGGGATCAGGGTCAAGGTGAGCCTGGAGCCGGCGGACACGTACTTCTCCGAGATCTACGGGCGCAAGCCGTTCTACCTCAGCTACCTGGGCGGCATCCCCTTCCTCGACGTGGTCAGGGTGGCGCTCACGCCCGGCTCGCCCACGAACGAGACGGCCTGGAAGGATCCCGCCTGGTTCGCCGACCTCGACGAGGCTCTGGCCGAGCGGGACGACGCCAAGCGGAGCTCCCTCCTGGCGGACCTGCAGGCCAAGCTCCGCGACCAGGGCGGCTACGCGATCTGGGCGCTGAGTGACCGGCTCGACCTCGCCAAGGCGGAGCTGAGCGGCGTGCCCGAGGGGATCGGCTTCGCCTCGGCGTTCATCGACCAGGTGAGCCTGGACGGTTGACGTGCTCCAACTGCCACGGCCGGTCGGCGCGCTGGTCAGAGCAGTGCTGCTGCTGGCCGCCGCGTCCGCGGTGATCTTCCTGTGCACGGCGGCGCTGCCCGGCGACGCGGCCGACGTCCTCGGCGGCGGCCGCGCCACCGCCGAGGAGCTCGCCCGGTTGCGTGAGGAGCAGGGGCTGGACCGCCCCTTGCACGTCCGCTACCTGGACTGGCTGTCGGGAGTGCTGACCGGTGAGCCCGGGGTCTCACTCATCACCGGGCGGCCGGTCGCCGAGCTGGTCGCCGAGCGGGTCGCGGTGACTCTAGCCCTGGCCGTGGCCGCCCTGGCGGTGAGCATCCCGCTCACGACGGCCGTGGCCTGGGCCGCCGTGCGTGGGCCCAGATGGGCGCGGCCCGCCGCGAACACCTTGATCGTCACTTGTGCGGCGCTGCCTCAGGCCGTGGTGGCCGCCGCACTGGTCGCCTGGCTGTCGGCGGCGTGGGGGATGTTCCCGCCGGTGTCGATGCTGCCGGCCGGAGAGCGGCCGTGGCACCGGCTGGACCTGCTCGTGCTTCCCGTCCTCACGCTCGCGCTGCCGACCGCCGCCTACGGCGCCGCCCTCCTGCGCGGGGCGATCGCGGACGTGGTCGCCCGGCCGTACGTGCGCGACGCGGAACTACGCGGTCTGTCACCCGCGGCGGTCCTGTTCCGGTACGTGCTGCCGATGATCGCCGCGCCCGCCACCCGCCTGTTCGCGGTGCTCCTCGGCGGGCTGGTGGCGGGAACCGCGGTGGTGGAGATCCTGTTCGGCCTGGCCGGGCTGGGCGAGCTGCTGGTGACCGCCATCTCGACGCGGGACGTGCCCGTCGTTCAGAGCGTCGCCCTGCTCGCCGCGGCCGTCGTAGTCGCCGGGCTGCTCGTCGCCGATGCGGCCGCGCCGAAGGCGGCCCGTTCGTGAGGCGGCGCCGCACCGGGCTGCTCCTCGCCGCTTCGGCGGGAGCCGCGCTCCTGGTGGCGCTCGGCGGCCGGACGCTGGCCAGGCATGACCCGGCGCGCATCGCGGCGCCCCCGTGGTCCGGTCCCGCTCCCGGGATGCTGCTGGGCGCAGACGGGCTGGGACGGGATGTGCTGTCCAGAGTGTTGGCCGGCGGGCAGGAGTTGACGCTGACCGCGCTGGCCGCCGCGCTGATCGCCTCGGCCCTGGGCGTGACAGGCGGGCTGTGGGTGGGATGGAACCGCGGCCGGCTTTCCCGCGCCGTCGCGGGGGCGGCGGACCTCCTGCTGGCGCTGCCTCTCCTGCTGCTCGCGCTGCTCGCGGTGGTCGCCCTGCCAGGACCGGCCGCAGTGATCGTCGGTACCGTCCTCGGCGGTACGCCGCTGACCCTGCGTGTGGTGGCCGATGCCACCGCGGAGGCCAGATATGCGGGATACGTCGAGGCGGCGCTGTCGCGCGGGGATCGTGGGGGATCCGTCCTGGTGCGCGAAGTCCTGCCGGCTCATGCCGGGATCGTCAGCGCCGATCTCGCCCAGCGGTTCGTGCTGTCCGTACAGCTCGCCGTCGCCCTCAACGTGCTCGGCTTCGGTCCGGCGCCTCCGGCGCCGGACTGGGCCGCCATGCTCCGAGAGAACATTCCGGGCCTCGGCCTCAACCCTGCGGCGATGATCACGCCCGCTCTCGCCCTGGCGGTTCTGACGGGCAGCGTCGCCGCCCTCTCCTACGCCCTGACCGTCCGGGACGGCGCCTCGTGAGCGGGCGAGGGCTGACCGTTTGCGGTCTGACCGTCGCCGACAGGGCGGGGACGGTCATCGTGGACCGGCTGGATCTGCGCGTCGCCCCGGGAGAGGTGCTGGCCTTGGCAGGCTCGTCCGGAGCCGGCAAGACGACGGTGCTGCGCGCTGTGCTCGGCGCGCTCCCAGAAGGGCTGTCGCGTACGGCCGGCCTGATCGAGTGGCACGGTGCTCCCGTACGGTCGCCACGTCGCTGGCGGCGGCGGACCGTCGGCTTCCTCGGGCAGGATCCGGCCTCCGCGCTGCATCCCTTGATGGAGGCGCGGGCCTCGGTGGGCGAGGTTCTGCCCAGAGCCGCACGGGAAAGCGGCGCGGAGCGGGCGCTCGCCGGGGTCGGCCTGGACCCGGCCGACATCGGCCATCGACGTCCGCACCAGCTCTCGGGCGGTCAGGCACAACGCGTGGCGCTCGCCCGCGCCCTGGCGGCCGATCCCGAGTTGCTCGTCCTCGACGAGCCCACCAGCGCGCTGGACCCCGCCGCGCTCGGCCTCGCGCTGGAACTGGTGCGCCGCCGGCGTGGCGATGGCCGGTCGGTGACGCTCATCGTCTCGCACGACATGGGTGTGGTGACCGAGCTGGCCGACCACGTCATACGGCTGGGCGCAGAGAGAGCCGGGGGTCGTCCCACCATGCGTGACCGCCGGCACGTGGGTGGGAACGCGGGCTCGCCGGGAGTGTTGCAGGTGCGCGGGCTGACACTCGCGCAGCCGCCCGGCGGCGCGCCGCTGCTCTCGGACGCCGACCTCACGGTGACGGCGGGAGAGTCCGTGGCGGTGCTCGGGGCGTCCGGCTGCGGGAAGAGCACGTTGCTGCGCGCCCTGGCCGGGCTGCACCCTGCTGAGCACGGTCATGCCACCGTGCTCGGCGAACCGCTCCCATGGGCGGTGGCTCACCGGAATCCGGCCGCGCTGCGCGCGCTCGCTCTCGTCGGCCAGAACCCCGTGGACGCGCTCAATCCGGCGCGCACTGTCGGAACGGCACTTCTTCGTCCCCTGCGCACGCTGCGCGGGCTTTCCCGGATAGCGGCCCGCGCTGAGGCCCTCCGGCTGCTGGCCGCCGTCGGCCTGCCGCGGGAACTGGCGCGCCGCTATCCGGCCGCGCTGTCCGGCGGGCAACGTCAGCGAGCCGCGCTCGCCAGGGCGCTCGCCGGTGGCCCGGCCGTGCTGCTGGCCGACGAGATCACCGCCGCCCTCGACGACCGGACCGCCGACCTCGTCCTCGACCTGATCGACACGCTCCGCCGCGATACCGGGCTGGCGGTCCTGACGGCCACCCACGACCCCGCCGTGGCCGCCCGCGCTGACCGCGTGCTGCGGGTTGAAGAAGGCCGGCTGCACCACTCCCTTGCCCACCACGACGATCGGAGACCTCCCGTTGACGCCCTATGAACTCCTGCTCGCTCACCCGTGGATCGCCCGCGTGGACCACACCGGCGATGGCGGCCTCGTGGTCACCGCCGAGCCCGCGGCACTGACCGTACGACACGAGCCGGGACACCCGCCCGTCCTGGGCGACCTGGTGGCCGAGCACCTCGAACACTGGGGCGAGGTCTACGACTGGACCTACCGATCCAGCCGGGACACCCACCGGCCAGGCCTCGACCTGTCCGGCTGGCGAGCCACGGACACCGGCGAGCCACTGCCCGCCGAGCACATGGCGGAATGGGCCGATCGCACCGCCGAGCTGGTGCTGCGGCACCGGCCTTCCCGGGTGCTGGAACTCGGCTGCGGAACCGGGATGCTGCTGCACCGCCTCCACCCCCACCTCAAGGGCTACGTGGGAACCGACATCGCCGAGCCGGTCGTGGCCCGCCTCGACGGGCTCGGGCTGCCTGGCGTCAAGGTGGTGCGGGCCGCCGCGCACGAGATCAACGGCGAGGCGGTTCGCGCCGCCCTGGCCGGCTTCGGCGAACGGCCCGACTGCGTGCTGCTCAACTCCGTCACCCAGTGCTTCCCGAGCGTGGAGTACCTGGCCGCCGTGCTTCGCGACGCGATCGACGCCGTGGCCCCCGGAGGAGTCGTGGTCGTCGGCGACGTACGCCACTCGGGGCTGCTCGGAGAGCACTGCCGCCGGCTGGAGGCCACGGCGGTCGCGGCGGAGCAGCGCGCCGCCGCCGACACCGAGCTGCTGTTCGACCCGGCGACGCTGGCCGCCGTCGCCGCGGGCGCGAACCGGCGGGTCACCATCAGCCTCTTCGCCAAAACCCTGGCGGCCGACACCGAGCTGACCCGGTACCGGTTCGATGCCGTCCTGCACGTGGATGCGCCGGCGAGCCCGGCCGCCACCGTTCACGCATGGGACACGCTGAGGCCTGACCGGGCGGCTGCTCTGGCCACTCTGGCGGGCGGGGACGATCCCGTCCGGATCACCGGCATTCCCAACGGCCTGCTCCGGCCCGCTACGGGAGCGGAGTCGGGGGCGAGTCTGCGTGCGGTGCTGGAGGGCACCGACGGCGCGGTGCTCCTTGATCCCGACGACCCGACGCTCCTGCAGGTCGCGGTTCCCGCCGCGGCCGCCGCCATGCCCGTCGACGCGCTGGCCGGGGTGGGCAGACCGCACGAGCCGCTGGGCGCGTTCGCCCGCGCGAGGCTCGTCGAGGTGGCCCGGCGAGAGCTCCGGCGCGCGGGACTGCCGGTTCCCGGGGAACTGGCCGCGCGGGTTCCCGACGGTGCGGGCCGTGACGCCGTCAGCTTGGCTGAGGATGCCGCGGAAGCCGACCGTGCCGGACGCCTCGCGCTCGCCCGGACCGGCAGAACCGGAGCCCCCAGGCCCGCTGACCTGGCCGCGGAGGCGGTGCCCGACTCCGCGCTCGCCCACCTCCCGCACGCCATCCGGACCTTCGACGAGATCGCCCTGCGGGCACTGGTCAGTCTGATGAGCGGTGTCCTGCCCCTGGGCGACTCACGGACGGCCGAGGAGCTCATCGAGGCACTCGGTACGGCGCCACGGCATGGGTGGATCGTCAGACGCTGGCTGGAGGTCCTCCGCGTGGAAGGGCTCGTACGACGGCACTCCGGCGGCCGGTACGAGGCCGCGGCCGTTCCGGACCGAGCTCGGGACGACGGAGCCGAGCTTGATCGCGCCTGCGCCGCGCTCGGTTACCCGGACGAGATGGCGGTCTTCTTCCGCACCGCTCTGGCCTGCCTGCCCGAGCTGCTGCGGGACGAGATCATGGCCCAGGCGCTGCTCTTTCCCGACGGCGACCTGCTCACCTCGCTCAGCAAGGACCAGCACAACGTCAGCAACACCTATCTGAACGCCGCCCTGGGGCACGTCCTCGCTCGTGCCGCGGCCACCCGCGCCAGACCACTACGTGTCGTGGAACTCGGAGGGGGAGCGGGAGGGAGCACCACCGCCGCGCTGGACGGGCTCGGGAGCGCAGAGGTGGACTACCTGTTCTCCGACGTGTCGAGATTCTTCACCATGGCAGCGGAGGACCGGTTCGGCGACCGGCTGCGCTACGCGCTGCTGGACATCAACGCCGATCTCGTCGCCCAGGGGGCGGAGCGCGGCGGCGCTGACGTGGTGATCGCCGCCAACGTCCTGCATTGCGCCCGGCACGCGGGACGGTCACTGCGCTGGATCGGGGAACTGCTGGCCCCCGGCGGCCTGGTGGTGGTGACCGAGGCGATCCGCGAGCACTACCTGGTGCTCGCCACGATGCAATTCCTGATGTCCCCGCGCGAGGGGCAGCCGGACCTGGGCGCGGGTGACCGCCGCGGCGGCACGGGCCGGGTCTTCTTCACCGGCAGGGAGCTACCGGCCGAGCTGGCCGAGGCAGGGCTGCGCCCGGTCCTGGAACTGCCGGAGGCCGCTTCCCCGCTGGCCGCCCCCGCACAGCACCTGTTCGTCGCGGCGAAGCTCTGATCCGACAGGACGGGCGGCTCGCGGTAACCCCGCCCGTCCTGTCGCTCAGCCCAGCGCCACCGGCAGCCCTGCACGGAACAGCTCCTGCTCCAGCCACACGGCCGCCCGCACGCCGTCGGCGGCGCTCGGCCCCACCAGCGTCACCGGATCCGGCACCGCCTTCAGATGAGCTGCGTCCCCGGCCGCATAGACACCGGCGACGCTGGTCCGGCCGTACTCGTCCACCTCGACACAGCCGTCCGGCAGCAGCTCGCAGCCGAGTTGCACGGCCAGCTCGGTGTTCGGCCGGGTTGGGGCGCGGTGGTAGACGGCCTCCCGCGCCAATGTCGTCCCGTCGGCGAAACGCAGGGTCAGCGCGTCAAGCTCGCCTTCGATGCCTACAACGGGCGACTCCTTCACCGGGATGCCGCGGGCCTTGATGACTTCGGCCACAGGCTCCGGCATGGCGGCAGGGCCGTTCGTGCACAGGACCACGTCGTCGCTGTAGCGGTCGGCGACGTAGGCCGCCAGCATCGCGTCGGCCCCGTTGCCAATGACGGCGAGCACCCTACCGTTCGTCTCGTAACCGTGGCAGAAGGGGCAGTGGTACACGCTCTTGCCCCACCGCTCGGCCAGTCCGGGAACATCGGCAGGCTGGTCGGTCAGCCCGCTCGCCAGCATCAGGCGGGACGTCTCGACGCGTTCCCCGTCCGCCAGGGTCACCGTGAAGCGGCCGGACTCACCCTCGGCCGAGGTGACGCGTCCTTGCCTGAACTCGACCGTCGGATACACCGCGAGTTCCGCGCGGCCGTCGGACAGCAGAAGCGCCGGGGAGCCGCCGTCCCTGCCGAGGTACATGTGCATCTCCGTGGCGGGCGCGTTGCGGGGCTGCCCGGCGTCCACCACCAGGACACGGCGCCGCTGGCGGCCCAGCACCAGCGCCGCGCTGAGGCCGGCCGGTCCACCGCCGACCACGACCACCTCGTACATCACGCGTCTCCTCTGCGGATGAGATACATGCCGAGCTCGGCCGGGCCGGTGCGCGCGGGCTTGAGGTCGTGCCCGGCGAGCTCCGCAGTGAGCTGTTGCTCGTTGAGGACCCACCAGTCGTAGCTTGCGGTCACCTCGTCGGTGAGCCGGTCGTCGTGGTAGGTGCGGTAGGTCATGTGCCAGGTGATGCGGTCGGGGCCCGCGGGCTCGGCCCGCCCCCAGCCCTCGTACCGTCGCCGTCCCAGGCGCACGTCGGCGGACCGGGTCTCCGGCACCGTCGCAGGTTCGGTGGGCGGTTGCAGGTTCAGCACCGCCCTGCCGCCTGGGACGAGGCGCTCGGCGAGCAGGGTCCAGATCCGTTGCCGGTCGGCCGGGGCGAAGTGGCCGAGGACGTTCATGGCGACGACGGCGCCGAGCCGGTGCGGCAGCTCGGCGTCGAGCAGTCCCTCCGGCAGCACGGTCACCCGATCACGCAGCTCGGCGGCCTCGTTCACCCGCGCCATCAGGACGGACCGCAGTGCGGGAGACGGCTCGACGGCCACGATCTCGGCTTCGACCGCCTTGGCCATCACCCGGGTGCCATGCCCTCCGCCGGCGCCCACGTCCACCACCGGATCGGTGATCCCGCGCAGCGCCTCCTCCAGCGGTGGCCCCAGGACCGCCCAATGCGGGGCGATCATCACGTCGATGAACTCCGCTGATCGCTCGTACTCGTCGGCCACGCGCACCCTCTCGCCTTGTAGTGATAACCATAATCATTTCGTGAGGTTACGGACAGAAGGAAGCGAGCGTCAAGAGTGGGCGGGTGGCCTGGTTTCGACGATGTGACCGCTTTCGAGCAGCACGGGCCGAGGCGTTCAACAGCACTTTCAAGATCGAGTACGTGCACCGCCACCGGTTCCGCACCCGGGCCGAGGCCCGCCTGAAGATCGCCGCCTGGATCTGCGCCTGCCGACAATGCCATCCGCGCAGGTCATCCGGCTCGCAGGCTTCTCTTGGCGTGCGCCCGCTCGGGTCTGGGAGGGGATCGATCGCGGCAGAATGATCGCTCGTGCTCTTTCGCCTGGCTTACTTGACCGTCACGAATGCCTTCGCCGCACTGCGGTTGCTGACGATGGGCGATCGGGACAAGGATGTGGAGATTCTCGTCCTGCGTCACCAGATTGCTGTGCTTGAACGGCAGCTCGGAGCGGATACCAGGGTGAGGTTCACTCCGGAGGACCGGGCCTTTCTCGCCGCACTCCTGACGTCGCCGCCCCGCGAGGTCCTGCGCCGGCTGCGGCTTCTGGGGCGGGCTGCCGGGCGCGATATCTGATCCGTGACCGGGATGGAAAGTTCCCCGCCCTCATGGATCAGATTCTCGCCGAGGCCGGCATTCAGGCCGTGCTCACCGGTATCCGGATGCCCCGCATGCTCTGCGGCCCGGCCCGGCATCACCATCTCATCTGCCAGGTCTGCCGGCTGGTGATCGAGCGCTCACAGGAGAAGGGCATGGAGGGCATTCACGCCGAAGAGATCTTGTACCGCGTCAAAACGTCATTGCGGCGCCTCTGAGCTGTGGTTTGACCGACTCCGGTGCCGCAGACAAGATCACAACTTGTGTCTGTTCGCCTGCTCTACCTCACCATGGTTCGGGTGTTCGGCTGGCTGATGTTGCTGGGCCGCAGCCAAGCGTCGAAGAACGTGGAGAATCATGGTGCTGCGTCACGAGGTGGCGGTGCTACGGCGTCAGGTCGCCCGCCCGAAGCCGGACTGGGCCGATCGGGCCGTTCTCGCAGCGTTGACCCGGTGGCTGCCGGCCGTCTTGCGCGGTCATCGGCTCGTTACTCCGGCGACCTTGCTGGCGTGGCATCGGCGCCTGCTCCGACGGGCCTGGACCTATCCGCATCGTGGCGGACGGCCGAGAACGAGCCCGGAGATCCGGGACTTGATCGTCCGCCTGGCGAGGGAGAACCCTGGGTGGGGATATCGACGTGTGCATGGCGAACTGGTGCGGCTTGGCTACCGGGTCAGCGAGGCGACTGTGCGGCGCATCCTGCGCTCGTGCCGCTTCGGCCCGGCGCCCCGGAATCTCGAACCTCCTGGCGGGCCTTCCTGCGGTCACAGGCCAAGGGACTTGCTGCCTGCGATTTCTTCCACGTTGACACGATCTTTCTGAAGCGCCTGTACGTGTTGTTCGTGATGGAGGTCCATACGCGGCGCGTACACATACTGGGCGCGACCTGCCACCCGACCGGCGCGTGGACCGCTCAGCAGGCCCGCAATCTCCTGCTCGACCTCGGCGAGCCAGCGGTGTCATTCCGCTTCCTTACCCGCGATCGGGACGCCAAGTTCACCGCCGTCTTCGATGAGATCTTCGCCGCTGCGGGCATCACCGTGTTGAAAACACCGCCGCGGACTCCACGGGCAAACTGCTATGCCGAGCGATGGATCCGTACGGTGCGAGCCGAGTGCACCGACCGGATGCTGATCTACGGTGTACGTCACCTGCGTGCGGTCCTGAACGAATATCTCGATCACTACAACGGGCATCGGCCGCACCAAGCGCGCGGACAACGGCCACCCGATCAAGGTGAGCAGGTGGCGCTGCCGATGGAAGGCCGGATCGAACGCCGCCGGATACTCGGTGGAGCGATCAACGAGCCGAGCCGCATGACTGCGCAGGAGAAACCCAGCTCAGACCGTACGCGTGAGTTTTGACGCAGTACACCCTCTCGGCGACGTCACCGACGCCGAGATCCGCGCCGCCCGCCACCGCGGCCGCCGCTGACCGCCACCCAGACGAAGATCGTTCTCAGCGCCGACGGCTGTCCGCAGGTATCGCCAGTGAGGTAACCCCGCGATCGTCCGCTGGACCACCGACCCCACCGTTACGACCCAGCCGAATGGAACAACCAACGCTAGTCCTACGTCGAGACCACGTGATCAAGAGCCTGATCGGTGCATGACGGCATCGCCCTCTACACCCAGTACCTGAACCCGGAGCGGATCGCTGCGATCGTCTACCGGTGGCCGACCCCGCCCACGATCCGCTCTGGCACGCCTGCGGCATGGCCTGCCTACAGATGATCCTCGACCTCGTGCGCGGCTGCCGCGCCTACGGCGGCTACCGCGAAGAAGCCTGCGGGGCGATCAAGGGCCTGTACTACGTGCGCGCCGGGCACAACGTGGACGCGCGGGTGCTACCGCACCTGGTAATCCGGCGGTCATCAGATCGGTACCGCCGCGGGCCGTTCCGTTGTTTGTCGTGACGCCCTGATCGAGCTCGCCCTCTCGTCGAACGATCTGCTCACTGCAGTGTTCGGCGGTCGGCCAGGACCGCGGCGCCACCCACGTAGACGTTGCGGCTCTTCCCCTTGGTCACGGTGAGGACCGCTGAGCGTCCGGCCCGGGTGTACTGGGCGATCTGCAGCTCCTGGCCGTCGCTGACGTGCGGGTCGGCGCTGACCTGGGCAGCGCTCGAGACGCCGGTGGCCCGATCCACGACGAGGCTCCGGCCGAGGTAGGCATTCACCTGGATCACGTGCTCGGGCGACGATGTCGTGCTGTTGCGGCAGAACAGGTGGATTCCGTTGATGTCGAGCTCGCGCTGCAGGGCCATCAACCGGTCGTAGTTCAGACTGTCCAGTTCCCGGCGCAGTCGAGCGAAGGTGGCGGGTGTCACTTCGATGGTCAGCTTGGGTGATCCGACGGACAGGACCGGCAGACCGTCGGCCAGGGATGGCAGTGGCAGGTGGAAGATCCTCTCCAGCGCCTGTTCGTGACCGTACGCAACCCAGGGCTCCTGTGAGACGAAGTGCAGCATGACCGTTCGGGCACGGGGAAGCGAGGCGCGTGCGGAGCCTCCGGCCGACGTGGTGATCAGAAGATCGCGGCCTGGCACGGTGAGCCCGGCCTCGGCGAGCGTGTGTGCGGCGCCGATGAAGCCGTGGGCGCACGCGCCGAGTGTTCTGCCGGTCGGGGTCAGGACAGTGAGGTTGAGCTCGTACCCGTAGGGGTCGTCTGGCCCGCGTGGCTCGCGGACGGCGTCGATGAACACGGTTTCGGGGGTACCAGTGCGGCGGGCCAGCGCCTGGCGCTGTTCCACGTCCCAGGTTCCGACGTCGGCGCCCATGACGACGGCGAAGGGGTTGCCAAGCCCGTTATGCGGATCGCGGATGTCGACGAAGGCCGAGCCGAACACGACGGAGGTCCGGTACGGCAGCGTCACCAGCCGCCCCATAGGCATCGCGGCAGGGGACGACGTCGCCTCGGGCAGTCGGCCCGAGGCGTTCGTGCTGCTCATGGATTTGGCCAGAGGACGAAAAGGGGGTAGGCGCGCCGGCTGGGCCGGTCGCCGATCTCCTTGATCGCCGCGCGGATCTCGTGCAGGTGCCCGGTGGTCATTTGCAGTGGGGGCTCGTCGGGCTGGTAGGTGGTGCGGATCGGGTAGTCCACGCCTGGCTGCCTGGTCATCTCGATGTGGCAGCCGAGCACGTGGGTGACCAGTCGGCGGTCGGAGAAGTCGATCAGGCGGTCGATGGTCTGGGCGAAGGCCGACCAGTCCTGAATGTAGAGACGGCCCGGGTAGACCGTGTCGCCAGTGAGCAGGAACCCGGTCCACCGGTCGTAGAACGTAACCGCCGCCTCGTGGTGGCCCGGGGTGGCCAGGCACTCCAAAACACGGCCTCCCAGGTCGACCTGTGCCACGGCGTCGGGATCCTCGCTGAACCCGAAGTACTCCCAGGCGGTGGCCAGGTCCGCGCCGACCACCGTGGTGTCGGGGCGGTCGGCGAACTGATCGTCGCCCGCGATGTGGTCGCCATGCGGGTGGGTGTGCAGTACCAACAGGTGGTACTCCTCCCGGGGGTGACGGGCGAGCCAGCCGGCGACGAGCCCATCGACCACCCGGCGCAGGGGGAAGAACTCGGCGGATGCCGTGGCTCCGGTATCGATCAACACCGCACGTGCGTTTCCCAACAGCAGGAACAAGAACGGCGCCTCGTAGTCGATCGCCATATTCTGCCGCAAAATGAACGTGTGCTCGTCGTACGCGTGGATTTGGATGTCCGGATCGGTGTTGTGCTTGGCCGACGGTGAGCCGTGAATCCACCGGACATCCAGCGCACAAGGCTGTGGAGTCACTCCAGTGAAATCGACGAGGGGTGTGCCTGCATTCATGACGTCTCCTTCGAGTGCGTCGTCTTTGCAGGCCGGGTACGGCGCACGTCTCGTCCGGGGCAAGCACTTGCGGGCTTCCACGGCGAAACTACCACGACAACGATCAGCTACTCTTCGCCGCCATGGATCGTCCTGGCTCAGTGCCTGTCGCCGCGGCACAGCAGCCCCTGCCGCGTTGGAACCCCTGCGCGGTGGGGGCCAGCCGAGCACTACTCCTTGGGCAGCAAGGCCGCCCTTGCATGTGTGGCCGCAGCGAGTGCGCAGCCCGAAGATGGGAAGCCGCTTCGGTGTCCTGCTGCCCCTCACCGGCCGGAATATCGGAAGTCACATCGGGAGCATGCTTCTGATATTCAGCACAACGCAAGGGTCTCGGCGTAGGCACCGCGGTGCCGGGTGCGGCGCGGTGGCGCTCCAGAAAACAGGCGAGGGCCTCGCCGCAAAGTACGTCAGGTGAACGATCCCTCGCGCCAGCACGACCCCAGACATCTCGCTCACCTTCACCGGCGAGTTCGCAGAAACGGATCCTGCGCTCATCACCGTGAGGATCGACTCCGCGTCCCACCAGATCTCCCAGCGCAGGCGGTGCGTACGTGACTTCCGAACACCACGAGGCCATGGTCCTGTGGGCGATGATCATCCTCATGGGACGACGGCTCGCGCGATCTGCCTCTTCCAAGTCGCCCTAACGATCAGTTTGTACACGCGCACTCAAGCATTGCTCCAGTCCGGCATAGCTCAGGCTTACCGCAAGCCGCCTGCCGAACGCCTCACCCTGGTGGACCGCTGGTCGTCCTCGAGTGGCTGCAGCGGTGGCATTAGCGTCGCCCGCAGACCTGGCCGAGGCATACCGTCTCAGCAACGGGCGCGGAGCGGTGGCCGATCTGCTCGGTGGCGGCCCTCATGATGTGCCGACCGGGACGCGGCCACCGACCCGAGCGCATTCGGCGCTCCACAGGCACCGGTCATCATCGTTCACGGCGACCAACGCCAGGTGCTGCTGGTGGACATGGCTCACCGTTACCACAACGCCCACGGATCCAAGCTGGTCGAGCCGCCGGGCGCCGACCACTTCGACCTCATCGACCCCAGGTCCGCGGCGCCGCCCTTGTCCTGGACGCATCGCGCCGACTCGTCGGCCGAGCGTCACCCGCGTCGAGTTTGTGGCTGCAGCCCCGCCCCAAGCCAGACGAAGGAGGCCCCCATCCCGCCACCTGATCTACGGACATGTCTACAAGTCGGACCTGCGCAGCCCGCGGACTACTGCGGCACATTCGGAGGGTGCCGTATTCCTCTCACTTCATGAAACGGGTGGCTTGCTGGCTCAGACGGTCAAGGCGTAGTTCGGCGACACCGCGAAAGGCGTTGCTCAGGACGCGGGCCAGGGGCCCCTGGTGCTGGAATTCGTGGGTGACCACGGTGCCCCCTTCGTGTGGCCGCAGCCGCCAGGTACCGGTTTCCAGAAACCCGGGGACTCGCCAGGTCGTGTCGATGTGTTGTTCGTCGATGCGCGTGTACTCCCAGCTCCCACTGAGCCCGCCGCGGACGGTAGTGGCGTACTGGACGCCGGCGGAAGCTTCGGCGGGTCCATCAATGAATCGGATTGCCGGGTTCCAATCAGGCAGCGCCTGAGCATCGAGCAGCAGCTGACGAACCCGGGAGGGCGGCGCGTCTACAAATCTCATCGCTCGCTGAATGGTCATGGTCTCTGTCTCCGTTTCTCTTGCTTCGTGCGGCGAGCCACGGCCTGGTCCGCGGGGAGATTGCTGACGAAGGCCCCGGGGAAGCTGGTGATCTGGTCGAGGCCCCGGCCTTCTGCCGCGGTGTTGATCAACGAACTCTTCCTCGATCACGGCAATCTGTGCGACCTACCGGAGCCCGTCCTCGGTGAGGGTCATCTCGATGTGACGGCGGTCGAGCGCGCTGGAACCACACCAGGCTCGATTCGCGGCTCATGGCAATGTAATCATCAGCCCACATTCGGCCGCCTGGCCACCGCCATAGCCGGTGACGGGTGTGGGCAGCCCTGCGGGAAACCCCCTACGGTGAGACGATCACCTAGGTCAGCTTGCCGACCGGATAGGGAAGCCAACCGCAGCCCGAGCCGTGGGCCTGGTCAACGGCATCAATCCGAGCGGCATCATCATTCCCTGCCACCGCGTCGTCGGCGCCACCGGCCAAAATTCCTCCCCGGGTCGCATCTCGCTCAGAGCGGAGCGTGGACAGCGGCGGCCAGGGTGGCGGTCGCGCCCGGGTCGTGGGCGGCCAGAACGGCCAGGGCGGGATTCTGCAGGCGGAGCTCGTTGACCATCTGTGTCGTGCCAGCCAGCTCGCGCTTCTCACCGACCCCCGGCACGATGCCTTTCTCCAGCAGATCCGAGTCGTAGGTCAGGTCGCCGACCATGAGCAGCGGTGTCCGGCCTGGTCCGCGGACTAGCATCGACAGCGACCCGGGGGTATGACCGGGAGTGGGCAGCAGCACCATGCTGCCATCGTCGAACAGGTCATGGCCGGTGGTGAAGGGGGCCAGGGCAGGGTCGGCAAGGGGCTCCGGAGAGATGTGGCGCCAGCGCAGTCCGGGCAGGTCGATGTGGGAGCGCAGCAGGCCGCGCAGTTGCGGTGCCGGCTCCTCGAGGGTCTCCCACTCGTGTCGGCTGACCACGATCTGGGCACCGGTCAGCTCCCGCAATCCGCCGATGTGGTCTTGGTGCAGATGGGAGATGACCGCGGTGTGGACATCGCCGATGTCGTAGCCGATGGCCGCCAGCTGGGCGGTGAGGGTCTGCTCGGGACCGATGTCGAAACGGGCCAGCCGGTCGTACATCACCCCGGTGATGCCGCCGGGGAAGTAGTCGGGGTCGGTCACCGACGCGCGGTCCTGTCCGGTGTCGAAGAGCACCAGCCCGTCGCGGTGCTCGATCACGTAGACGTTGATGGGCAGTGGCTGGGTCCAGCGACGCGAGGTGAACAGCCACCAGTACATCGGCTTGCGGGTGGCGGACACGTGCTCAGGGTGGATCGACACCGATCCGGTGCTGACCATCGATACCCGCTTGATGCCTGCTTCGTTCGTCACGTTCATCTCCTTGATCGAATTAATGCGGAATACCGACGCCGGTGAGCACGGGATGGATGCCGGCGCCTGCGACGATCGCGCCTCGTCGTGTCCTCGATGAAGTGGCAGCCCAGCAGCGCCTCCGCCGGGGACCCCAGGGAGGCAGCCCACGTCGTGGCCGCCCGCTCGGGGCATTGAAGCCAGCCGTGCGGTCAGGAGGGCCTCATCGAATCGCGCCCGGGGCCTTGGCGTCTCCGAGGTGAGTGGCGGGAAAGGTCGACATCAACCTCCTCGGTCTGATGTGGACCATCCACTCCGTCGGCGAACTACTGATCCGCCTGACCGAACACGTCTAGCTTGTTTCGAGGAGCGTTTTGAGGTCGGCCAGGAGGCGTGGCCAGCCGTTGGTGACGGCCTGCAGGACGGCGCTGCCGGGTTCGAAGTCGTCGTGGACCACGGTCAGTTTGGCCGTCTCGCCAAGGTCCTCGATGTCGAAGGTCACCTTGGAGCGGCGCTCGGCGGAGAAGCGGGCCAGGAGTTCGTCGCTGAACCCGCTGACCGCCGCCCATTGCGGGGTGAAGGTGTGCCAGGTGTAGGACAGCCGCTTGCCGGGATCGGACTCGAGCACGACCTGGGCCGGGTCGGCGATCGTCACGTCGTGCTCGGGGTAGCGCACGGTCACGGTCGAGCCGGGCTTCCAGTCCGACTCGAAGGTCAGCCCGCGCCAGCAGCGCCGGGTGATGGCGGGGTCGGTCAGCCCCTGCCAGAGGCGCTCGGGGGTGGTGTTGATGTAGGTCGTGTAGACGAACTCGGGTTTGCCCATCGAGGTGTCCTCCAAAGCTGTTTCCAGGTCGGACAGGGCGCGGACCGGGCGCCGATGGTCGACAGGAACGCGTCAGCGGGCCGCGCGAAGAGGATCACGTCACCCGGGCCGCGCTCGGCCGGGGGACGGGCTTTGTTGGCTGCCGCCGGCGACGGATCGGTGTGCTACCGCAGCCGCTCGGTCAGGAAGTCCTCCCACGTCCGCTTGCCCGTAGCAGCCCCTTCGAGAGACAGATTCTCGCCGGCCCGGTAGGCGCGGCCGGCCTTGCCCGGAATCCGGACCGGCATCATCAGCCGGTGCTTGCCGCGCGCCTGCAGGTATCCGCGGCTCAGCTCGGCCATCCCGTACACCTTGGGCCCGGCCAGGTCGGGCACCAGGCCGGCCGGCTTGTGGAGCGTCAGCTCCACAAGCCTGGCCGCCACGTCGCGCGCATCGACCGGCTGGAACCGCATTCCGCCCGGGACGGGTATCACCGGCAGTTTCGCCATCGCCTGCACGGTCTTGAGGGCAAGGTCATGGAATTGGGCGGCCCGCAGCGTCGTCCATGGCAGGCCGGAGCCGGCCACGGCCCGTTCCGCGCCCAGCTTGGAGCTGAACCAGCTCAGCGGGATCCGGTCCGCCCCGATGACGGAGATGTACACCAGGTGCCGCACCCGGGCTCGTGACGCGGCCCGCACCAGATTCTCGGTCGCCTCGGCATCGCCCTTGCTGCTGCCCGCCAGATGCAAGATGATCTCGACTCCGTCTACCGCGGGCTCGACTCCCTCGCCCTTGCGTAAGTCGCCGCTCACGTACTCGGCGCCGTCGCCGGCGTCGCGGCCGCTCCGGCTGAGCACCCGCACGTCACAGCCGGCATCGTGCAGGAGCGGCAGGATCAGGCGCCCCAGCGTGCCGGTGCCGCCGGTGAGCAGGATGGATGAGGTCATGGCTTCTCCAGACTCGTGGGATCCGGGAGTCGATCTCCCAGTCGGGGTCGGACTCGACCGAGCGTCTGGAAACGCACGCGTTGTTCCCAGTGAGGCGAAACGTAACGGAACGTTCGGTTGAACGTATTAATGCAGTTGGTGGCGCCGCTGTCAAGAACGAAACGTCACGTTCTCCGTGGTACGGTGTCCTGGTGACTGGAAAGGCTGGCGGTGCCGCACGATCGCGCGCCGTGATTCTTCGGGCCGCCCTTGATCTGTGTGCGGAACGGTCCTACGCCGCCGTGACCATGGAAGCGATCGCCACCCGCGCCCAGGTCGGCAAGCCGACGCTCTATCGCTGGTGGCCGTCGAAGGGCGCGTTGTACCTGGATGCGATGACCGAACGGGTGGGCGAGCCGTACTTCCTGATCCCCGACACCGGCGACCTCGCAGCGGACCTGCGCACCTGGGTCCATGCCGTTACCAAGGTCTTCACCGACGGCGCGCTTGGTGAGCTCCTCGCCGGGGTGGTCGGATCGGCGCAGCATGACCCCGAACTCGCCAGCATCCTCCATGAACAGGTCCACATCCCTCTCTCGGGGCGCAACCGGGAACGGATCCGCGCGGCGCAGGAGCGCGGGCAAGTGGCCGACCTCGATCCCTACCTGCTCGAAGACATGCTCGTCGCACCGCTGTGGTACCGGCTGCTGATCACCGGCCAGCCGATCACCCCGCAGTACGCCGACATGGTCGTGAACGCCGTCCTCAGCTTGAACCCCACGCCGACCGGCAATGACTGAGCCGAAAGCCTGTGGGTGCCAGAAACTCGGCCAACGCGGCTGATCTGCGGCTCGACGCTCGCGCGTGCACTGTGCATGATCGTTGCTCATGGCGCTGCGGCTGCTCTATCTGATCTTCCTCTGACTCGCGGGCTGGCTGGTGCTGCGGGTCCGTTCCGAGACGTCGAAGGACGTCGAGATCCTGATGCTGCGCCAGCAACTCGCGGTGCTGCGTCGTCAGGTGGCCCGACCGCGATTGTCGTGGGCGGACCGGGCGATGATCACCGCGCTGGCGCGGCTACTGCCCACAGCCGGTCGGCTGCGGTTGTTCGTGACGCCGGGCACGCTGCTGCGCTGGCACGCTGACGTGGTACGGCGCCGCTGGACGTTCAAACGCCGCAGGCGGGGCCGTCTTCCCACACGGGCCGCGGTGCGATCACTGGTCCTCCGGATGGCCCGGGAGAACCCGCTGTGGGGATATCGCCGTATCGCCGGCGAACTCGCCGGTCGGGGATACCGCGTTGGTGCCTCCACCGTGTGGCTCATCCTGAAGAAGGCCGGCCTCGACCCAGCGCCGCGACGCACGGGGCCGACCTGGAGTGAGTTCGTGCGTGCGCAAGCCTGCGGGATCCTGGCGTGCGACTTCTTCCACTGCGAGACGGTGCTGCTCAAACGCCTGTACTGCCTGGTCGTCATGGAGATCTCCACTCGGAGAGTGCACCTGCTCGGCGTCACTGATCACCCTACTGGGCAGTGGGTCGCTCAGCAGGCCAGGAACCTGGTGATCGAGCCGGGGGATCGGACCGAGGGGTTCAGGTTCCTCATCCGTGATCGGGATGCGAAGTACACCGACATGTTCGACGAGGTGTTCATCGGCGCGGGCGTTCGGGTCTTGAAAACGCCGCCTCGGGCCCCGCGGGCGAACGCCTGCGTCGAGCGGTGGATCGGCGGCCTGCGTCGGGAGGTCCTCGACCGGATGCTGATCGTCAACGCTCGCCATCTGCGCCGGGTGCTGGCCGCGTACGAGGCTCATTTCAACCAGCACCGTCCGCACCGGTCCCTCCGTTGCGAGCCTTGCCCGCCTCGGTCGGAGCCGATATCGAGGTCATCCGCCGCGATCGTCTCGATGGGCTGATCCACGAGTATGCGCAGGTCGCGTAGGGTGGCCGAGTTTCTGGCATCCACAGGTACAGGTGATGTCGAGCATCCAGGCATTGGTTCACTACTCTGTGTTACTGTGTAGTGGTACTCGGTAGTACAAAGTACCAGGAGACCGAAGAGGACCCACGATGGACGACCTTACGGAGATGCTGAAGGGCACGCTTGAGGGCTGCGTGCTTGAAATCATCGGCAGCGAGGAGACCTACGGGTACGCCATCACGCGTCGGCTGCACGAACTCGGCTTCGCCGACGTCGTCGAGGGGACGGTTTACACCATCCTGCTGCGACTGGAGAAGAACGGGCTCGTCCAGGTGACGAAACGACCGTCCGGGCTGGGCCCGCCACGCAAGTTCTATGCGCTCAACGACGCGGGGCGCGAAGAACTCGCGACGTTCTGGGCGAAATGGGAGTACATCACATCACGGATCGACAAGCTCAAGGAGGGCGGGAGATGAACTTCTGGGAGACCATGACAGGCAGCGATCTCACCAGGGAATGGAAGGCGTTCGAAGCTCGGGCCGAGGCATTGCCGGCCGACTACCGGGCGGCGTGGGAAGAGATCAAGGGTCATCTTTTTCCCTACGCGGACTTCACAGGTCGAAACCTGATGCCGATTCTCGACGGTGCTCTGGGGCTGCTCGAAGAGACAGCGGCCGATGGGCAGAGCATTCACGAGGTGCTGGGTGACGACATCGAGGGCTTCTGCGCGGCGCTGGCCGGCGGAGAAGGGGCTCGGAGCTATCGCGACCGGTGGCGCGAGCAGTTGAACAGGAACGTCGCAAGGAAACTGGGCCGGCTAGGAGGCTGACGTGGGCATCCAAGACATCATCGAGGGCAAGAAGCAGTGGCGGGCGCACATGGCGCGGGTCAAGGCGCTCCCGCCGGACTATCAGATCGTCTACAAGGAGATTCAGAGGTACCTCTTCAAGGTTGGACCGATCGACTTGCCTGACGGGCCCCTCCTCTCAGGGATCATCGATTTCTTCGAGGAGGGCGTCGCGGCCAACAGGGGAGTCCTGGAACTCATCGGCAACGACGTCGCTGCCTTCTGCGACGACCTGATCAAGGACTCGCGCACCTACGCGGACATCTATCAGGAGTCCATCAGCGGGAAACCCGGCACGGCCGAGAAGTAACACCCGTCGACCGGTGCTGGCGGAGTTCTTCGATGGGTGAGCCGAAGGAGAACATCGGGCCCCTGACCGTCGACAGCCTGCTTGCCGCTGCGCGCGCCGAGTTGCGCCGGTTGTCTCCCGCCGAAGCCGCCGTCGCGATCGCCCGCGGCGCTCGGCTGGTGGACACCCGCCCGCACTTCCAGCGGGCGGCCGACGGTGAGATCCCGGGCGCGATCGTCATCGAACGCAACCATCTGAAATGGCGTCTCGACCCTGCCAGCCTAGCCCGCATCCCCGAGGCGACCTGCCACGACGCCGGCATCACCTGGGACGAGCTCGCGCCGGTGCTGCGGATCGGCGACCGCCGCGCCGCCCAGCGCCGCCACGCCCGCCTGCTGCAGGCCGCCCGCGACCGCCAGGCCCTCGACGCCGGCGAGGACCACTTGCGTGTCTTCTGCGAGTAGGCGCCGTCCCCTTGGACGGGCCACCGGGAGGGTGCTGGAACACCCCCTCCGAGGCCGCGCCCGCTACAGCAGAGCACGGCGAACGGAACCCCGATCCGCGAAGACGTCGGGGAGGATCCTGTGGACGCCGAACCGCCCCTTGGGAGGCGTGCCAGGCCGGCGGATGTCCCGGCGGTGAGCAGGCTGCTGCGGTGTCGTGTCGGCGGCCGTGTCAGCACCGCAACGGGCCGGTATCAGCGCTTTCGGTGATGGTGGATGCCATGAACAGTTCAGCGATTGCGCACTCGTGGTCGCGGGCGCTCCCGCCTCGTCCGCGACGATCGAACTCTCCATTGAGCCGACGGAGCCCGTCTTCGCCTAAGGAATGACGGACTCGCTCACGAACAGCGATCAGGCCGCCCGCGCCCACACGCTCAAGCTTCCGCTTTACACCTCAGCTATTCGGTGTTGCTAAGTACAAGTAGTCAGTGTTACTTTGTACTGGTAGTCAGCAACACCAAGTAGCTGAAAGGAGGCGTCCCATGGGCAAGCTCGTGACGGAGATGCTCAAGGGAACGCTGGAGGGCATCGTCCTGGCGATCCTGTCCAGCCGGCCCGCGTACGGCTACGAGATCACGGCGCAGCTACGGAATCAGGGCTTCTCCGACATCGCCGAGGGCACCATCTACGCGCTGCTGGTCAGGATTGAGCAGCGCGGCCTGGTCGACGTGGAGAAGGTCCTGTCGGAGAAGGGGCCGCCGCGCAAGGTGTACTCCCTCAACGACCAGGGACGGGAGTACCTCGAAGAGTTCTGGCGAACCTGGAGCTTCCTGGCCGACCGGCTCGAACAGCTCCGCGAGGGAGGCAAGTAGACATGACTACAGGATCGAACGAGCCGAAGAGCCGCTACCTGCAGTACCTGGAGATCGTCACCGGATCGCTGGAGGAGAAGAAGCGCTACCGGCAGTACAAGGCACGCATCAAGCAGCTGCCCGAGAACTACCGCATCGCGGTCCAAGCCTTGGAGCGCTACCTGATGCACTTCGGGCCGGCCGACGGCGCCGACGCGATGGCGATGTACGAGGACCTCGCCGACCTGTTCGAGCAGAGCGCGGCCGACGCCACCCCGATCCGCGATCTCTTCGGTGACGACCCCATCGAGTTCGTCGAGACGTTCATGGCCAACTACCCCCTCGGCCAGTACCGGGCCCGCGAACGCAACCGCTTCACCAGCGCCATCGCCCGCGCCGCCGGCGACACCACCCCACCACAAGACAGGACAGAGTGATGACGACACAGCAAGCCCCGGCGATCCAGGTGCACGGCCTGGAGAAGTCGTACAAGGAGCTGCAGGTGCTGCGCGGCGTGGACTTCGACGTGGCGCGGGGCAGCATCTTCGCCCTGCTCGGCTCCAACGGGGCGGGCAAGACCACGATCGTGAGAATCCTGTCCACGCTGCTCAAGGCCGACGCGGGCACAGCCCGCGTCAACGGCTTCGACGTCGCCACGCAACCGGCGGACGTGCGGGAGTCGATCAGCCTCACCGGACAGTTCGCCGCCGTCGACGAGATCCTCACCGGGCGGGAGAACCTGGTGCTGGTCGCCCGGCTGCGGCACCTCAAGAACCCGGGCAAGATCGCCGATGACCTGCTCGCCCGTTTCTCGCTGACCGACGCGGGCGCGCGCAAGGTATCGACGTATTCGGGTGGCATGCGCCGCCGCCTCGACATCGCCATGAGCCTCATCGGCGATCCGCCGGTCATCTTCCTCGACGAGCCGACGACCGGGCTCGACCCCCAGGCACGCATCGAGGTGTGGCAGGCCGTCAGGGAACTCGCCGGCCAGGGCACGACGGTGCTGCTCACCACGCAGTATCTGGACGAGGCCGAACAGCTCGCCGACCGGATCGCGATCCTCCACCAGGGCCGGATCATCGTCAACGGCACCTTGGCCGAGCTCAAGCAGCTGCTGCCACCCGCCAAGGTCGAATACGTCGAGAAGCAGCCGACCCTCGAGGACGTCTTCCTCACCCTCGTCGGCACGAAGGCATAACAAACTACGAAGGCATAAGGAACAACGATGAGCAAGCATTTCTTCGGCGACACCGCCGTCCTGCTGGGACGGTCCCTGCGCCACATCACGCGCAGCGTGGACACCATCATCACGACCACGATCATGCCGATCGCCATGCTGCTGCTGTTCGTCTACGTGTTCGGCGGCGCGATCAACACAGGGTCGGAGTCGTATGTGAACTACCTGCTGCCCGGCATCCTGCTCATCACGGTTGCTTCGGGCATCGCCTACACGGCATTCCGGCTCTTCCTGGATATGAAGGGCGGCATCTTCGAGCGCTTCCAGTCCATGCCGATCGCGCGGTCGTCCGTGCTGTGGGCGCACGTGCTGACCTCGCTGATCGCCAATCTGATCTCGCTCGTCGTCGTCGTGCTCGTCGCCCTGCTCATGGGCTTCCGCTCGGGGGCGGGAGTGCCGGCGTGGCTGTCGGTGGCGGGCATCCTGATCCTGTTCACCCTGGCGTTGACGTGGATCGCCGTCATCCCCGGCCTGTCCGCCAAGACCATGGAAGGCGCGAGCGCGTTCTCCTACCCGCTCATCTTCCTGCCGTTCCTCAGCTCGGCCTTCGTGCCCACCGCCACCATGCCCGGCCCGGTGCGCTTCTTCGCCGAGCACCAGCCGGTGACCTCCATCGTCAACGCCCTCCGAGACCTGTTCACCCAGCAGCCGGTCGGCACCGACATCTGGATCGCCCTCGCCTGGTGTGTCGGCATCCTCGTCGTCGCGTACGTCTTCGCCATGAGGACCTACCGCCGCAAGATCTCCTAGGTCGGCCGCGTGCCTGCACATCGAAAGGAAAGGTCATGAACGATTTTGTCCACACCCTCACGGCGATGCCGACGGCGCGTCAGTCCGGCTGCCCCTTCGACCCGCCCAAGGAGCTGATCGAGACCCGCGAGCACGGCCCGATCAGCCGCTTCCCCTTCCCCAGCGGTCACCAGGGCTGGCTGGTCACCGGCTACGACCTGGTCCGGGAGGTCCTGGCCGACTCGCGGTTCAGCTCCCGCAAGGAGCTGATGCTCCAGCACCCGCTGATCGACTACGGCGACATCGAGGTCCCGCCGGCGCCACCCGGCGAGTTCCTACTGATGGACGAGCCGCAGCACAGCCGCTACCGCAAACCCCTGGTGGGCAAGTTCACCGTCCGGCGGATGCGGCTGCTGACCGAGCGCGTCGAGCAGGTCACCGCCGAGCACCTGGACGCCATGGAGAAGGCCGGCCCGACGGCCGACCTGGTGACCGCCTTCGCCAAGCCCATCCCCGCCATCGTGATCTGCGAGCTGCTGGGCGTGCCGTACGAGGACCGGGGCCGCTTCCAGGAGAACATCGACAAGTTCCTCGGCGGAGAAGTTGGCGACGAGGAACTGTTCGCGGCCTACCGGGCGACCCAGGAGTACCTCGCCGAGCTGGTGGCCGCTAAGCGCGCCAACCCCACCGACGACGTGCTCAGCGACCTGCTCGACAGCGACCTGACCGATGAGGAGCTGCAGGGCATGGCCCTGATCCTGCTGTCGGCCGGGTTCGACACCACCGCCAACATGCTGGCGCTGGGCACCTTCGCCCTCCTGCAGAACCCGGAGCAGCTGACCGCGCTGCGCGCCGACCCCACGCTGGCCGACCAGGCGGTGGAGGAGCTGCTGCGCTATCTGAGCATCGCCAAGCAGTTCCACCGGGTCGCGCTGGAGGACGTCGAGCTGGGCGGCCAGACCATCGAGGCCGGCACGACGGTCATCCTGTCCCTCAACACCGCCAACCGCGACCCCGAACGCTTCCCCGACCCCCACAGGCTCGACCTGCGCAGGCAGGACGGCGGCCACCTGGCCTTCGGCCACGGCATCCACCAGTGCCTGGGCCAGCAGCTCGCCCGTGTCGAGATGCGGGTCGCCTTCCCCGCGCTGTTCAACCGCTTCCCCACGCTGCGCCTCGCCGTACCCGCCGAGGAGGTCAGCCTGCGTCCGGGGACCGCGGACATCTACGGGGTGACGAGCCTCCCGGTCACGTGGGACGCGTGACCACTGACCCGGCCGCCACCGCTGTGGCTATTCGCCTGTGTGGCGATCGCGTCCGCGCTGCCCGTATTCCGGTGGCACCCGGACGAGGGCAGCTCAGTCACCGAAACCGCAAAGCCGGACGCTTCACCGCCTTTGCATCACGCGCGCTGCTGACCAGCACCTGTCCCATCCCGCACTGCCCACAGGTCGGATGTCCACTGCGGATTCACCGCGGCTCACGTGAACCTCGTATCTCAGGAATCACAGCATGGCAGACACGACAAGCGGTACACCCGAACAGGGACACGTCGGGCGCCGCACCGTGTTAAAGGGCGTGCTGGGCGCCGGCACGCTCGCCGGCGCACACGCCGGCCTCGCCAACGCCTCCGCGAGCGGTGACGGTGGTGACGATGTCGAGCACGGTGTGGAGCACGGCTGGGGAAAGGTCGCCGACGCGTTCCGCAAGAACTTCAGAAACCCCGGCGAGGTCGGCGCGGCGTGCAGTGTCTACGTGGGCGGCCGCCCGGTCGTCAACCTGTGGGGCGGCCTCGCCGATCGCGACGCGAACCGACCGTGGCGCAAGAACACCATCGTCCAGGTCGCATCCACGACGAAAGGCGCAACCGCGATCTGTGCCCATATGCTGGCACAGCGCGGTGAGCTGGATCTGGACGCCCCGGTGGCCCAGTACTGGCCGGAGTTCGGCGCTGCCGGCAAGGACCAGATCCCGGTGCGCTGGTTGCTGTCACACCAGGCCCCTTCCAGGCTTTCAGGGTCGCCGCGGCGCGTTCTCCGATCGCTCGGATGCGGGCGTGGGCGCGGTTGACGGATTTTTGGTTGCATGACAGGCGTGGACGGTACCGGTGGCGCTTGAACGGGGTGCGGATCACACCTCCTGCGCCCTGGTAGCCCCGGTCGGCGAAGGTCGGTACGGCGGCGCGGGTGAGTGCGTCGATCAGGCCGTGTGGGTGCCGAGAACTGCGTCACGTGCTCTGACCTGGCATGCCTCCCTGGGACAGCGGCGGTATACGAGGTGCTGTCGACTCCCGTCCGGCATGCTTGATCGTCGTGGCCTTCCGTCTGCTCTATCTGATCTTCGTCCGGCTGTGTGGCTGGCTCGTTCTGCTCGGCAGATCTGCTGCAGCTAAGGATGTCGAGATCTTGGTGTTACGCCATCAGGTGGCTGTCCTTGAGCGGCAGGTGCAGCGGCCTCGGCTGTCGTGGGCGGACCGGGCGATCCTGTCGGCCTTGACGAGGGCGCTGCCGAGGGGGCGACGTAGCCGGCTGCGGTTGATCGTCTCCCCGCGCACGCTCCTGCGCTGGCACGCCGATCTGGTCAAGCGCCGCTGGACGTTTCCGCGCCGCCGCCCAGGCAGGCCGCGAACGGGTATGACCCTCCAGCGGCTGGTGGTGCGATGGGCTCGGGAGAACGTGGCCTGGGGATATCGGCGCATTCACGGTGAACTGGTCGTCCTGGGCTACGTGGTCGCCCCATCGACAGTGTGGGCGATCCTCAAGGCCGCGGGGATGGAGCCGTCTCCGAAGCGTGCGGGGCCGACATGGCGCGAGTTCCTTGCCGCCCAGGCCAAGACGATTCTGGCCGTGGACCTCTTCCACGTTGACACCATATTCCTGCGCCGCTTATACGTGCTGTTCTTCATCGAGCACGGCACTCGCCGGGTGCATCTGGTCGGCGTGACGGCGAATCCGACCGGTGCGTGGGTCGTGCAGCAGGCCCGCAACCTGCTCATGGATCTCCAGGAAAGCGCCGGTGGTGCGCGGTTTCTGATCCGGGATCGGGACGCGAAGTTCACCGGGTTGTTCGATGCGGTGTTCGCCTCGATCGGGGTGAAGGTCATCATGACGCCGGTGTGATCGCGGCCGCGCAACTGCTGATGGTGATGGACGGCACCATCGTGACCGTGGGCCTGCCCGTCATCGGAACCGGGCTCGGCATCGCCGAGGTCGACCTGGACTGGGTGCTCACCGCCTACGCCCTGGCCTTCGGCGGCCTGCTGCTGGCCGGCGGCCGCGCCGGCGACGTGTTCGGCCGCCGTAGGATGTTCCGCGCCGGACTGGTCGTCTTCCTGGCCGCCTCCCTGCCCGGATCTCCCAAGCGTGCTCGTACACCGTCTGTTGCCGCCGGGCATAGTCGGCGAAGTGCGCCGGATCCATGGCGAGCTGCTCGGCCATGAACGCGACCGCGCCCGGCGGAAACGGCCAGCGGATCATTGGTCAGGAACACCCCGAGCATCCGCACCGTGCCCCATTGCACGGCCCAGCCGAGCTTGGTCGCCGGGCGTCGCTTGGACGCCAGCGCGTCCAACGCGCTGCGGTCCAGCTGGAAGAACTGCTCCAGCTCCGCGGCCGAGGGTTCCCCAGGGAAGCGGCCATAGCGGGCGATCTGCTCATCAGAGAGAAATTCGAAAGGCATGACCCAGGAACGTAGGCCCCGCAACCAGCCCAAACAGGTGCCGTCACCGAACCGGTACGAAGATCAACCCCCTACCGCTAATTCCTGCACTCAGCCTCCTCGAAGGCCTATCGGGCAGCAAACCACGGGAGACGGGGAGCTGCATCTAATGCAGGCCACCCGTCTTGTGGTGCCGCCGAGCGGGACGCGAGCGTGAGCACGTTTCACACAGTTGGCCCCGAAACTTAGTTGCCAAACGTGGCGCGGGCGGGACGGGTGCGGGAGACTGCCTCGATGGCTGCTGATTACGCCCAGAGTGACCAGTTTCGTGGTGCCCGCATCCACCTGTGCGACCTTGCCGGTCTCGAGATCCGCGATTGCGAGGTCAGCGGTCTGAAGATCGTCGACTGCTATGGGAGCGACGTCTACCTCGGTGGCGACTTCGAGCGTCTCGTCGTCAACGACGTCGACGTGACCGCCTACGTCGAGGCCGAGCTCGACCGGCAGCACCCCACGCGGGTGCTGGCGCGTGACGCCGCGTCCCCCGACGACTACCGGGCTGCTTGGGATGCCATCGAGACGCTGTGGGCGGCGACGCTCGACCGCGCCAGGCTGTTGCCCGAGGCCAAGCTGCACGAGCAGGTCAACGGCGAGTGGTCGTTGGTCGAGACCCAACGACACCTGCTGTTCGCCGGCGATGCCTGGCTCGGCAATGCCGTGCTGGAGGAGGAAGCGCCGTACCACCCGTTGGGCTTCCCTGCCGGCGGGATGCCGCCCGACGCGACGGCGAAGCTCGGTCTCACCCTCGAAGCCACCCCGACGCTCGACGAGGTGCTCGCGCCGCGGCTCGCCCGCATGGCCACGATGCGGCGTGTCGTCGACGGGCTCACCGAGGCCGCGCTCGATCGGGTATGCGGTCGCAAGCCGGCGGACCCGTATCCCGACCAGGAGTACGTCGTGGGCCGCTGCCTCAAGGTGGTGCTGAAGGAAGAGGCCGAGCATCACCGTTATGCGGTGCGCGACCTCGCCGTGCTCGAGGCCGGTGCCTGAACTGGCGCTGACCCGGGCCGGAAATGACCTCCAGCCGCATTGCGTGCTGCTACTCCTGGCTCCTCAACACCCATCCCTGCCCGTTCCGACCTGCGGAAACGACCCAGTGATCGTTATCGCGCCGGACTTATCCCTCGATGTTCGAGCCGTAACCCTCGCGCGCACACCTGCCGCGACCAGAGGACTGCCCCTTTCGCCGTTACTTGGTCTGCACCCCGACGCGGTCACGGCGGCCGGTCCAGGTGCCGGGGTCCGGGGCCGCCAGCAGCGCGTCGATCTCAGGGTCGGTGAGGTAGGTGACCAGTGCCCGGTCGAACCGCTTGGGCGGGATGGACAGCACTCGCTGGATGACCGCGGCCAGGCGGGCGTTGCGGGTGCGGACGCCGTTGCCCCGCTCGTCCTCCAGGTGGCGGAGGAAGTCGCCGATCAGCGGGGCGTCCAGGTCGGCGATGGCCAGCCGGGACGGCTCGATGCCGATGTCGCTGGGAGGCGAAAGCCAGCAGCAGTTTGAACGTGTCGCGATAGGCGGCAATGGTGTGCGGGCTGGCCTGCCGCTGGCGGATCAGCCGGTCGGTGAAGAAGGCCTGCGGGTGGGGGCGAGGCTGCTCATGGGGTGCCTGCCAGGAAGTCCTCGAGCCGGTCGCCAGCCAGGGCGAGCAGTTCCGGCGCGGCCGACAGATACCAGAAGGTGTGCTTGGGGTCGGCGTGACCGAGGTAGGTCGCAAGTCTCGGCAGCATGGCGGGCACGTCCTGGCCGGTCCGGTACCAATCCAGAAGGGTGGCGACGGCGAAGCTATGACGAAGATCATGAATGCGTGGACGGCAGTTCGCCGATCGGGGCCGCAGCCCTGCGTCCTGCCGGATCTGCCGCCAGGTCTTTTGAGCTCGGCTATGGTCGAGCCGGGTGCCCGCGGTGGAGATGAACAGGACGCCGCTGTCAGGCAGCCGGCGCCGTTGCAGGTGCTGGGAGCGGCGCCGCAGGTAGTGGCCTATCCCGTCGCTGCTGGTGGGATGGAGCGGCAGCAGCCGACTCTTGCCGAACTTGCCGTTGCGGACGGTGAGGACGCCGGCGTCGGCGTCGAAGTCATCGGTGTTCAACGCAGCGTTGGGGCCGTCGTAGGTCTGCGACCAGATCCGGTAACCGCCCACGGTGTCCACGCGGGCAACCTCGACGGCGGCGTCGGCCAGGGAGTTGTTGTCGAGGAGCTTGCGGATCTCGGCCAGGCGCGCCTCGACGAATGCGCGGTCGTGCTCGCCGGTGTAGGCCCGCATCAGGGCGATGCCCTCCAGGCCCAGCACGTATGCCAAAGGATGCTCGTAGATCACCGCGACACGCTAACGAAGACCGCCGCGCGGAAGCTACCGAAATTCGAACCGGACGGGCTGACCTGGGCGGATGGCAAGTCGCCAATGCGGCTGAGCTTGGCCTTCACGTTGCTCAAGTCGGAGAGCGTCAGCGCCGACGCCTGGAGTGCGAGGGGGTCTCTTTCCCTCGGTAGCCGCATGGTCGGAGACATCGACAATGTTCGGCTCTACCAGCAGGCCTTGGCCGCGGGTGATATCACGTCGCTCTACACCCTTCCGAGCGCCACCGAGAAGCGCGCGGTCCGTAAATCGCCTGCGGAAGCCGAGTCACGGACTTCGCAGGAAGACGAATCGCAGGCCATTGCTGCCCCCCCTTCCTCCGTTCGACTACGACAGGGTGAAAACCCTCGAAGACTGCGCCAGGGCTCGAGCGAATTCTGGTTCGCCGTATGCGACGCCTGGCTGGGCGGACGTTCGTCCTTACAGTGGCTGCTGGACCCACCTGGCAAACATCAAGGGCTACGACGACGGTAAGGAGACGGGTGACTTCGACGACACGAAGTCACTTCAGCTGGACGTCCAGCCGACCGGCAGCGACGGCACCCAGTGCAAGCTCGTCGAAGGCGAGCCGCGCAGGGAGACGATCCGCAAATGGAAGGCCAACGGCTACAACGAGTGGCTCGTCAAGTCCGACGTCGCAGAGGGCGATTCACACAACTGCACGATTCGCCCCCTGCTCTTCGAGTTCGGCGGGATTCCCTACTTCAACGAGGCGATGCCTCTTTGGAACAAGATGGAATACCAGAACGTCCTCAGCAACATCAAATTGCCCTTCGGGATCCAGGCGATCGGACTCCCCACTGCTCCGGGTCGTGAATATGCACCCACGGTCCGCTGCGACGACATAACCTTCTCCCTGAATTTCACAGATCGCCAGCACAGGGGTGCCTGTATCTTCCCGTTCGCGAAGCGAATCTTCACCATGAAGCGCAGCGACGCAGGCATCGATGAAGTCGTGGAGCACATCGATGCGGCTCTGAAGACTCCGGGTGACACAATCCCCACGCTGCCACCGATCGGAGAGTCTGGCCCCCAGAAGAAGATCATGCCCGGCTTCATCGAAGCGCCTCGGGAGTACAACGACCAGGGAAACATCTACGTTAATCCCGCCATGCTGCCTTTGGTGCGGCATACGGACCCGAAGGACACTCCGAAGAGAGAAACGCTCACGTACAAGAATCGAAAGGCGATCGGGCCGGCGTGCCGCGCACGGCGCGCGACGATGGTCTCGGAAGGGACATGGCCGAAGAATGTGATAGTGAACGGGAAGTCCGTCCCTGCGCTGCAATGCGACGAATATCCGTTCGCCTCCACCAAGAACGGCGCACATAACGCGAAGGGGCATTTCTCGGTCCGGTACGTCGACCGGGACAAGAACCACTGCACGGGCAGTACTTGGCTGCCTTCTACTCCAGGTACCGCGTTGGCAACAACAACCAGTTTTATGTGAGAATCACCAACTAAGGGCGGGGGCGCGGAGGTGGAAGCCTCCGCGCCCTCCGGGCCTATTGCTATTCGAACGACTGAAAGGAGGCGCGGATGGATCACGACAAGGATCTCTGGGAGCTGCTCGCCGCGCACGGCATCGACTTCGACACTCCCTTCCGCTCCGTCTGGTGTGAAGGGCTCGCGGTCGAAGAGGTGGCTCGCCGTCTTGGGGCCGATATGGCCACAGCTCAGCCCGCTGGTTGGCGGGATATCTTGACGGGCAGCTACCGCGAGCGCGGGGACGGGATCATCTGGGTCGGCCCCCATGCGCCCGGCTGGGTCCTGGTGATTCAACTCGATGGGAATCACCTATGGCGCTGGGACTCCTGGGCGCAACTGTCCCGAGACGGAGGCCGGATGCTGTATCTCGGATGGCCGCTGTACGAAATCGAGGGTGTCGAAGATCTCCAATACGTCGTCGACGGCGACGTGGTCACATCCCTGGTCGTAGGTGATCCCGAGGAACGAGATGGTAGTGACCCCGATGCCCTGGATGGCTATCTGTCAGGACTGGACTTCTTCGGTGACTCCGCGCGTGCGGAGATAACCTCGGCTCTGCGCCTCATCGGGCGGATCACCGGCAAAGAGATCGACGATGAATGGCTCGATGGTGTGCACACACGTTACGTCATTCGCGGCGGCGATCAGTAGCTCGCCGTCCCGGATGACCTGGAGAGTGCGGGGGCGTGCCACCGCCGTAGGCTGTGAACAAAAGACCAGTCTGTTCATGCGGAGACAAGACGCTCCAGCGTTCACCGACGCGGAGCGGGCGCGGATCGCCACCCAGCTGCTCGACACAGCCACCCGCCTGTTCTCGACGCAGGGTCTGCGCACCAGGAGCCGTCCTGGCGGGCGGCGATTGCCCGGGAGATCGGCCTCTACCAGGCCTGCGTTGACTCACCGACATCTGTGCGCGTGCCGAACCTCGTCGCGGCAGACCCGGATCAGAGCGTGCTCATCACCGAGCGACTGCCCGGGCACCGGCTGGCGGCCAGCCGCTTCCTGCCCCGCCCGCTGGCCGCGAGCGACCTGACTGCGGTGGTGAACACCCTCACCACGCTCGCCCGTCGGCACCCAACGCCGCACCCGGCCGCCGGTTGGGACTACGCTCAACGGATCGACGACTACTGGCGCCACGTCGTCCTCGATGACGCCGACCGTGACAAGCTCCTCCAGCTCCTCGACCAGGCCGGGCCGATGCGCTGCTTTGCTCTTGGGGATTGTGCCTGCCGGGAATGTCATCCGCGCAGGTCATGCGGCTTGCTCGCTCTTCCTGGTTTGTGCCCCGCCTCGGCTCTCGAAGGCGGCCGATCGCGGCATGATGATCGCTTGTGCTTCTCCGTCTGGCTTACCTAACCGTCACGAACGCCTTCGCTGCGCTGCGGTTGTTGCCGGTGGGAGATAGGGACAAGGACGTCGAGATCCTGGCCCTGCGCCACCAGATCACCGTTCTTGAACGCCAGCTCGGCGCGGACACCAAAGTGAAGTTCGCTCCTGAGGATCGCGCCTTCCTGGCCGCGCTCCTGATGCCGTTACCGCGCGAGGTCCTGCGTCGGCTGCGGCTCCTCGTCCGCCCGGACACCATCCTGCGCTGGCACCGCAATCTGCTCAGGCAGCGTCACGCCCGTACCTGTCAGAGGAAACGGCCGGGCCGTCCACCCACCGTGCGCTCCATCCGCGCGCTCATTCTGCGGCTGGTCCGAGAGAACCCCGCGTGGGGTTACCGGCGCGTGCACGGCGAGCTCGCCACCCTGGGCATCAAGGTCGCACCTTCCACCGTGTGGGAGATCCTTAAGCAGGAAGGCGTAGATCCATCCCCTGAGCAGGCATCGGTGACGTGGGCCGGTTTCTTGCGTTCGCAGGCCGACGCTCTGCTGGCCTGCGACTTCATCGAGACCGTCACTCTCACAGCGGGCAGCGCCAGTACGTCTTGGCGGTCATCGAGCATGCCACCAGGCGTGTTCGCGTGCTGGGCGTCACCTCTCACCCGACCGTCACCTGGGTCATCCAGGCGATCCGGAATCTCGTGATGGATCTGGAGGATGTGGGCTGCCGGGCGCGCTTCCTGATCCGTGACCGGGACGGGAAGTTCCCGGCCCTCACATGGAGGAGATCCTCACCGATGCTGGCATCCAGACCGTGCTCACCGGTATCCGGATGCCGCGGATGAACTCCATCATGGAGCGATGGATCCAGACCTGCCGGCGCGAGCTGCTGGACCGAACCTTGATCTGGAACCAGCGCCACCTTCTGTATGCGCTGCGCGAGTTCGAGACCTTCTACAACGAACACCGGCCCCACCGGGCTCTCCAACATGCTGCCCCGCTTCGACCGCTCTCCGACTCCGACATCGACGCTGCCTCGATCACCCTGTTCGACGTCCGCCGACGTGATCGACTCGGAGGTGTCCTGAAGGAGTACCGGCACGTGGCTTGACCTGGCCGGATGATTAATCGGCACCCGCACTACGACCACGACAAGTACCGTGACCTGGTGCGCGAGCTGCAGATCCGCCCGCTGATCGCCCGCTGCGGTACCGAACACGGCTCCGGCCTGGGCAAACACCGCTGGGTCGTGGAGCAGACGTTCGCCTTGCTGCATGCCTTTCGACGCCTGCGCATCCGTTGGGAGGTCCGCGCCGACATCCACGAGGCCTTCCTCAAGCTGGCCTGCGCACTCATCTGCTGGCGACGCCTCACCTCATTGCGTTAGCAGCTCTAAGGCCACCCATGCACGGTCCTGATGAAGTCGCCGATCTCACGGCTCCAATACAGCGGCGATCAGCCGTCAGCGGTTTGATTAGTGAGTATCTCCGAGCTGCCTAACGCCGAAACGAATCCGCAGGTCAAGTGATGTGCCGCGGTTTTTGGCGCCGCACAGGCGGTGGGGGCCAGGTGCAGCAGCAGATCTGCATCATGTCGAGTACACAAATACTTGACGTTCTGTCCAGTGCTGCCATACCGTCGGAATACCACGGTTTGGGAACCGTTCACCCCCTCGTGACTCTCGGAGGCCCCTCCATGTCTTCAGCCATCCCCGAAATCGACATCGTGCACGTCGGGCTTGGCCCGATCGGCAGACAGGTGCTGTCCTACCTCGCCGATCGCAGCAGGTTCAAGAGCGTCGGCGCTGTTGACCCCGCGTTCGCCGGCCAGGAGCTGACCGACGGGCTGCGCGTGGTTGTCAGCCTTGACGAGCTTCCCGAGTGGGGCACCATGGCGATCCACTGTGCGGGCTCGTCCCTGGAGAAGTCGGCGCCCACGCTGGTCGCCCTGATGCGGGCCGGCCATCACGTGGTCTCGACCTGTGAGGAACTGTCCAACCCCTGGCACACCCAGCCGGAGCTGGCCGCGCAGTTGGACAACGTGGCTCGCGAGCAGGGTGTCGTCCTGCTCGGCACCGGCGTGAACCCCGGCTACGCGATGGACTACCTGCCGGTTGTGCTCGCCGCGTCGCAGCGCTCGGTGCGCGCGGTCGACGTCCACCGTGTGCAGGACGCCGCCCTGCGGCGGCTCCCGCTGCAGCGCAAGGTCGGCGTGGGCCTGTCCGTCGAGGAGTTCGAGCAGCGTGTACGGCAGGGCGACATCCGCCATGTCGGCCTACCCGAGTCGGCGAGGATCGTCGATCGAGCCCTCGACCTGGGTTGCACCGACTTCGTCGAGACCATCGACCCGGTCGTCGGCGACGACGGCATGGTGCTGGGCATCGACCAGCTCGTCATCGGCAAGCGCGGTGACAGCACGCTGATCCGCCTCCATCTGCAGATGGCCGCAGGTCTGCCGGACCCGCGCGACATCGTCGTCCTGGAGGGCGAGCCGGGTCTCACCTCGGAGGTGCGCGGCCTGCACGGAGACACGGCCACGGCGGCCGTGGTGGTCAACTCCCTGGGCAGGGCCATGGCGGCGCCGCCCGGCCTGCGTACCGTGGACGAGATCCCGGCCTCGCCGCAGCACCGATGCTGAGCCTGCTCATCCGCGATGCGCTGGTCGTCGACGGATCCGGACAGCCTGGGCGCCGGGCGGACGTCGCGGTCTCTCAAGACAGAGTTGCGGCCGTGGCCGAACGGATCGATGAGCGGGCCGAGCGGGTGGTGGAGGCGGACGGCCGGGTGGTCTGCCCGGGCTTCATCGACCTGCACAGCCATGTGGATTTGACGCTGCCCGACTATCCGCGGGTAGACGGGATGATTCGACAGGGGGTCACCACCCTGGTGACTGGCAACTGCGGGCTGAGCCCTTATCCGGGGTCGATGGATCTGGCCGGGTTCGCGGCCGTGCTCGGGGGCGTTCCGCTGGCCGTACACGTGGCTCCTTTGGTGGGGCACGGCGCTATCCGGGAGGCCGCGATGGCCGACCCCTCCGGCACCCCGTCGGAGGGGGAGATGACGCGTATGGTCGAGCTGGTCGAGACCGCGATGACGCAGGGCGCGCACGGCCTGTCGACGGGCCTAATCTACGATCCGGGCCGGTTCGCCGGCACGGCCGAGCTGGTCGCGCTGGCCAGGGTCGTCGCCGCGCACGGCGGTTTCTACGCCTCCCACGTCAGGGACGAGGGCGACGGGCTGGTCGAGGCGATCGCCGAGGCGATCGCGATCGGACGCACGGCCGGGCTGCCCGTGCAGCTCAGCCACCACAAGGCCAAGCGCAGGCGGAATTGGGGCCGGGTCGCCGCCACGCTGGGCATGGTCGATCGGGCCCGCGCGGACGGGCTGGACGTCATGCTCGACTGCTACCCCTACACCGCCAGCAGTACCGGCTTGTGGGCTTACGCGCCGAACTGGTGGCGCCCGGGCGACGAGGTAGCGCGCGAGCGCGTCCAGGCAGGGTTGGAGGAGCGCTTTCCCGGCTGCACGGGCCGCGACGGCGCGCGCACCGATCTGAGCGATCTCGTCCTCAGTGGACTGACCGGGGTCGGCCGGCTCCAGCGGTATGAGGGCATGTGGTTGGACGAGGCGGCCAGGGAGGAGAACGTATCCCCTGCCGACCTGGTGATCGATCTGCTCTCGACGGCCGAGCACGTTCAGGTCATCGATCATGCGATGAGCGAGGCGGACGTGTGGCGGGTGCTTGCCCACCCGGAGTGCGCGGTCGGCAGTGACGCCCGGCTCATCCATCCGGACATGCCGGGCGTGCCGCACCCGCGGAACTTCGGAACGTTTCCTCGCGTCCTGGGGCGGCTCCCGCTCGAAGAGGCCGTTCGCAAGTGCACGGGGCTGCCCGCTAGGCGGATGGGCTGGTGCGACCGCGGCCTTCTGCGGCCCGGCGCGGTGGCCGACCTGCTGCTGTTCGATCCGGACGCGATCGGCGATCGGGCCACCTTCGAGGAGCCCAGGCGGTATGCGACCGGTATCGACCTGGTCGTGGTCGGCGGCGAGGTCGTCATCGACGGTTCCGACGACACCGGCGCTGCCGCCGGGCGGGTACTCCTGCGAACGGGGTGCGGCTGATGGCCAGGTTCGTGGCGAATCGCCTGCTTGCGCTCATCCCCGTCCTCGCCCTGGTGGCGTTGATCACCTTCGGCATTCTGCACTTCACCCCGGGTGATCCGACGGTGGCCATCCTGGGCATGGATGCCACCCAGGAGCAGCGGCAGGCGTTGCGTGAGGCTCTGGATCTCGACCGCCCGATCGCGGAGCAGTTCGCGAGCTGGGTCGGCGGCCTGCTCTCGCTCGATTTCGGCCAGTCGCTCTACTTGGGCGTTCCCGTCAGGCAAGCGCTGGCGGAGTATCTGGAGCCGACCGTGCTGCTCGCGGTCTACTCCCTCGTGATCGCGCTGCTGGTGGGCGTCCCCGCGGGCGTCGTTTCGGGGGTACGGCGCGGCGGCTTGGTCGACCGCCTGGTCATGGGCGCCTCGGTGCTGATCAACGCGGTGCCGAGCTTCTTCTTCGGCATCTTGATGATCATGTTCTTCGCGGTCCATCTGGACCTGGTGCCTACCGGCGGTTACGTCTCGCCCGTCGAGGATCCGCTGGGACACGTGAGCTCGATGCTCCTGCCGAGCCTGGTGCTGGGCATCTCGCTCACCGGCTTCGCCCGCATCATCCGCTCCTCGGTCCTCGATGTCATGTCGGCCGAGTACATGGAGACGGCCTACTCCAAGGGCTTGACCCGTGGACAGGTCGTGACCAGGCACGTGTTGAGGAACGCGGCCATTCCGTCGCTCACCGTGATCGGCATCTCCTTCGGGCATCTGCTGGGCGGCGCGGTGGTGACGGAGTACGTCTTCAACCTCCAGGGCGTCGGCCAGCTGCTGGTCGAGAGCATCGCGCGCCGCGACTACCCGGTCATCCAGGCGGGTGTGCTGCTGTCGGCGCTGCTGTTCTGCCTGGTCAGCCTCGCGGTGGACGTCATCTACGCCTATCTGGACCCGAGGGTGCGCTATGGCCGTTGACCTGAACGTCGCCGAGGCCCCGGTCGCGGCCAGGGCGGAGGGCTGGTGGCGGAGGTTTCGCACCTCCAGGCGCGGGATGATCGGGCTCTTTCTGCTCGGCCTGATCCTGCTGATGTGCGTGCTGGGGCCCGCGATCTCAGCTCACGACCCCGCCCAGGTGGACCCGCTGGCCAGGCTCGCCTCGCCGAGAGCCGCGCACTGGTTCGGCACCGACCAGTTCGGCAGGGACGTGCTCACCCGGATGCTCGCGGGCGGCCGCGTTTCCCTGATGGTGGCGGCGGCCGTCACCGTGCTGAGTGTGGTGGCCGGCTGCTTTCTCGGTCTCCTGGCCGCTATGTACGCCCGAGCAGACGGGCCGATGATGCGCGTGCTGGACGCGCTGATGGCCTTCCCGTCAGTGCTGCTGGCCATCGCCCTGATGGCCAGGCTCGGGCCCAGCCTGGTCAACGTCATCGTGGCGCTCTCGCTGGTCACCGCGCCCACCTTCGCCCGGCTGGTGCGCGGGTCGGCGCTGGTGGTCAAGTCGGCGCCGTACGTGGAGCTGGCCAGGGCACTCGGCCTGCGCCTGCCTACGCTCATGGTCCGCTACTTGCTGGCCAACTCGCTGAGCCCGCTGATCCTGGCCGCCACGTTCGGCGCGGCGAACGTCATCCTCGCCGAGGCGTCGCTGTCCTTCCTCGGGGCCGGGTTGCCAACCTCGGTGCCCACCTGGGGAAGCATGCTGAACGACGGCCAGACCTACCTGAGGAACGCGTGGTGGCTGGCGGTGGCGCCCGGCCTTGCGCTCACCCTCCTGCTCCTGGCGCTGAACATGATGGGCGACGCCCTGCGTGACGCGCTGGACCCACGCTCGGAGCGGCTGTAAACCCCCACAACGAAAGAAGCCCACCATGTTGCACCGACGGATCTCGCTAGGGTTGGTGGTCAGCGCCCTGCTGCTGGTCAGCGCCTGCGGCGGAGCTAGAGACAAGGCCACGGAGTCCGGCGACGCCGGAGCTCCACGTCAGGGCGGCACCCTGCATTACGCACTCGGCGCTGACCCGCCCACGCTGGATATCCAGCAGACCACCGCCGGGGTGGTGGCCACGGTCGCCTACAACGTCGTGGAGTTCCTGTACGTCAGGGATGAGGCGGGTGCCAATATTCCAATGCTGGCGGAGAAGGCCGAGCCCGACGGCGACAGCCGTACCTGGACCGTGTCCCTGCGCAAGGGCGTGACCTTCCACAACGGCGAGACCATGAACTCGGCCGACGTGCTGGCCTCCTACGAGAGATGGGCGAAGATCAGCCTCATGGGAGCGCAGGTCGCCAAGCGCCTGCAATCGGTCAAGGCCACCGACGACAGCACGCTCGTCTTCACCTTCAAGGAACCCTTCGGCGCGTTCCTGTCGGCCATCTCGATCAACAGCCAGGGCCTGGCGATCTATCCCGCCTCCGTCGTCAAGAAGTCAACCGACACCAAGCTCGCCGAGCTCGTCGGGACCGGCCCATACAAGCTCGACAAGCACGACCCCGGCCGGATGATCAAGCTGGTCAGGTTCGACAGGTACGCCGCCCTGCCGGGTGATGGTCCCCGAGGGTACGGCGGGCGCAAGCCGCAGTACCTGGACGCGATCGAGTTCACTCCGGTCTCCAACGAGGGCGCGCGGCTGGCCGGATTCGAGGCGGGCAAGTACGACCTGGTCCACGGCTCTTCGGCCGACGCGCTGCTGGCGCTGGAGGGGTCGCGGAAGGTCGTCGTGGAGAAGGTCGATCCGACCGGCTTCCAAGCCATGCTGATCAATCAGAAGTCGCCGGTCACGGCCAACGAGAAGCTGCGCAAGGGCATCCAGGCCGCCCTGGACCACAACGCGATCCTCGCCGCGGGGCTCGGCCAGGGCAACTTCCGGCTCGACCCGAGCATCCAGCTCAAGGAGACGCAGTGGCACTCCGAGGCGAGCAAGGAGAGCTACAACGTCCACGACGTCGCCAAGGCCAAGCAGCTGATCGCGGACAGCGGCTACAAGGGCCAGCCGCTGCGCCTGGTCACCTCCCGCGATCTGGTGCGCTTCTACAACCAGGCGGTCGTGGTGGAGCAGCAGCTCAAGGATGTCGGGCTGAACGTGACGATCGAGACCTACGACTGGGCGACCGCGCTGGAGCACCGCGACGACCCGAATGGGTGGGAGCTGTTCATCACCGACTTCGGCGTCAAGAACGATCCGATCGAGCAGCCGTTCATGAAGCTGTGCGCCTACGTCGGCTGGTGGTGCGACGCCGAGGCCCAGCGGATCGTCAACGAGTTGTACGAGGTCGGTGACCAGACGCGTCGGATCGAACTGACCGGGCGGTTCCAGGAGAAGGTCTACGAGCAGGTGCCTTTCATCAAGTTCGGTGACACCGGCGGTGTCGTGGCGCACAGCGCTCGAACGGGCGGCGTCACCCGGCAGGGCGGCAACAGCGTGCTCGCCTGGAACGTCTGGCTGAACCGGCCATGAACGAGCCCGTGCTCCAGATGCGTGACCTGAAGGTCGCCACGACCGGCCGCTCACCCGTGACGATCGTCGACGGTGTGGACGTCGAGGTCGGCCTGGGGGAGACGGTCGCACTGGTCGGGGAATCCGGCTCGGGTAAGACCATGGCCGCCCGGTCCGTGTTGAAACTCCTGCCGGGCAACTTGAGCGTCTCGGCCGGGCAGCTGAACGTCGCGGGCACCAACGTGCTCACGGCCTCGCTGGAGGATCTGCGGCGGCTACGCGGAGACGCGGTCGGCATGGTCTTCCAGGATCCGATGGCAGCCTTCAACCCGGTCCTGCCCGTCGGCCTTCAGGTGACCGAATCCGTGCACATCAGACGGCGAGGTATGTCCAAGCGCGAGTGCTATGCGCTGGCAGCCGAGGTGCTCGACCGGGTCGGCATCTCCGACCCGGAGGCAAGGGCCCGCCAGTACCCCCACCAGTTCTCCGGCGGCATGCTGCAACGCGCGATGATCGCGATGGCTCTGATCAATCGGCCGCGGCTGGTGATCGCCGACGAGCCCACCACCGCGCTGGACGCCACCCTGCAAGTGAAGATCGTCGAGCTGTTGCGGATCCTGCAGGCGGAGATCGGCTCCGGGATCCTGGTCATCACGCACGATCTCGGCCTCGTCGCCGAGCTCGCCAACCGCGCCGTCGTCATGTACGGCGGGCGCGTCCAGGAGAGCGGCCCGGTGGCCGAGCTGTTCACCGATCCGAGCCACCCCTACACCCGGGCCCTGCTCGACAGCAGGCCGGAAGGCAGGACGGCCGCGCAGATCCGCCCGATCCCCGGCGAGCCCGCCACACCGGCCAGCCGCCCGCCCGGCTGCGTGTTCCACCCCAGGTGCCTGCAGCGCGCCGGGCGCAGCACCTGCGTGGACGAGGTGCCGCTGTTGCAGATCACCACACCGGACCGACAGGTGGCCTGCCATTTCGCGAGTGAGGAGCTGCTGACCTCTCCCGTGCCCGCCACCGTCGCGAGCGATGCGCCCCAAGTCGAGCGCCCGGCCGCCGTGGTCGTGAAGGACGTTGGCAAGCGCTTCATCACCAGGTCCCTGTGGTCGGGGAAGGGCAGGTCGGAAATCCAGGCCGTTGACCAGGTCACGTTCACGGTGGCACGGGGCGAGAGTTTCGGGCTCGTGGGGGAGTCGGGCAGCGGCAAGAGCACCCTCGGCCGGTTGATGGTCCGCCTTCACGAACCGGACACAGGCACGATCGAGGTTCTGGACGGCGATGGGCAGCCCGTACCTGATGATCGGCTCCGCCGTACGGTCCAGTGGGTCCATCAGGACCCCTACGGCTCGCTGAACCCGCGCATGACCATCGGGCGACTGCTCGGCGAGGTGCTCGCCCGCTATCGCCTGCACGAGGCGCGCAGGCACGAACGGGTGACCGAACTACTCTCGCTGGTAGGCCTCCCCACCCAGCTCGCGGCCCGCTACCCACACCAGCTGTCGGGCGGACAACGGCAGCGGGTCGCCATCGCCCGCGCGCTGGCCGTCGAGCCGCAGATCCTGGTGCTCGACGAACCGCTGTCGGCACTGGACATGTCCATCCAGGCACAGGTCATCACCCTGCTCGGCCGCCTACGCACCGAGCTTGACCTGTCCTACGTGCTCATCTCGCATGACCTCCATGTGGTCAGGACGATCTGCGACCGAGTCGCGGTGATGTCCAAGGGCCAGGTCGTGGAACTGGGCACGGTCGAGGAGATCTTCGAGCGACCACAACATCCGTACACCAAAACCCTGCTCGCGGCCATGTTGAGCACGGCGAAAACGAAGGCGGTCTAAGCACGTGAGTTACAAGAACGTCGCCCGGGGCCGGGGAGCCGCAGCGGCGGCCGAGGATCCGCGTGTCCTGGACGCCGTCAAGAGGATTCTGGAAGCGGGCGGCAACGCCGTGGACGCCGCCGTGGCTGCTGCGGCGATTCAGGGAGTCTGCCGCCCGATGTCGGGCGGGCTCGGCGGCGGCGGCTTCATGCTGATCCGGCTGCCCAGCGGCAAGACCGTGGTCGTGGAGCACCGCGAGCAGGCGACGGCGGCCTTCGGGCCCGAGAGCCTGGTCGACGACCACGGCGCCGAGCTGCCCAATGCGGACAGGGCCGTGCACGGTCACTCCGTTGGCGTTCCGGGCGCGGTGCGTGCGTGGGATGAGGCGCTTCGCCTGTACGGCAGGCTCAGCTTCGCTGAGGTCCTCGCTCCCTCGATTGAGCTGGCACGCGAGGGTTTCGAGGTCGACGCCACCTTGGGTAGGGAGATCGCAGAGCGGCGCGACGATTTCGCCATGTTTGAGCCGACCAGGCGGATCTACTTGACCCCTGACCTCCAGGCGCTGCCGGTCGGTACCTGGCTGCGCAACCCCGATCTCGCCCGGGCCTACGAGCTGATCGCCGAGCAGGGCGCCAAGGTCTTCTACGAAGGTGAGATCGCCGAGGCCATCGTGCGAACCGTCAACGAGCCGCCCGCCGCGGAGGGGGTGACCCGGCCGGTGCGCGCGGGCCTGATGACGCTCGACGACCTGACCCACTATACGGTCAGGCACCTGGAGCCGGTCCGCTACCGCTTCGGCGACTACGAGATCGCCGGGCCCCCGCTGCCCTCCAGCGGGGCGCTGACAGTGGGCGAGGCGCTCGGCGTGCTCGACCGGCTCGAATCTGGCTCGCTGGTCCACCAGCTCCACCGATACCTGCAGGTCAGCCGCATGGTATTCGTCGACAGGGACGCCTACCTCGGCGACGACCGGCACGTGGACGTCCCCGCGGCCGCGCTGCTCAGCGAGGACTACCTGCGGGCCAGGGCGGCCGGCATCGACAGCGAGACCGCCGTGCCCGGCGACCTGTCCACCGGCGGCGCGCCCTGGATGTCGCAGGAGCCCGACAGCCCGTCGACCATTCACATGACGGTCGACGACGGAAGGGGCATGACCGTCAGCTACACCTCGACGATCGTCAGCATGGGCGGCTCCGGCGTCGTCGTGCCCGGCCTCGGCTTCCTGCTCAACGACGCTCTGGCCGGCCGAACTGCCTTCCGCGGTGGTCTGTACGGCTCTGCCCGCCCGATGTCCCGCATGCGACCACTGAGCAGCATGGCTCCCAGCACCGTGGAACGTGACGGTGAGCTGGTGATGGCGCTGGGCTCCCCAGGCGGCACCACGATCATCACCACTACGCTGCAGATACTGTACCTAACTCTGGGCGCCGGAATGAGTCTGGAAGAGGCACTGGCATTCCCCCGCGTGACGCAACGAAATGAGCCCGGCGGATTGGCGCTGGCCGAGCCGGCCTTTCTCCGGCGCGACTTCGCCGATGAATTGCGCGCTCTGGGACACGAGTTCGACGTTTGGCAACCGGTGGAGGGAATTGGCGCCGCGAACGGTATAGAATTCTCCGCGAATGTCACCGCGGTCGCCGAGCCCGTGCGTCGCGGCGGCGGCGCTGCAGCGGTTTGGGAGCTGTGAAGATGACGCACGACACCAGCCAGGCCCAGGCCGTGGGGGGGCGCATCCGAGCCCGCAGAAAGGAGCTCGGCCGCACCCTGCAGGAGGTCGCCGACGCCGCGGGGCTCTCCAAGAGCTTCATCAGCCAGGTGGAGATAGGCAAATCGGTACCGTCGGTCGCCGCGCTCGAGCAGATCAGCGCGGCCCTGGACGTGCCGATAGGCACCTTCGTCGCCACTCAGATGGCGCGCGAGGACGGGCTTGAGACCGGCGAGGTGCTGGTGGTACGCAGCGACGGCAGGAAGTCACTGCTGTTTCCCAGGGATCGAAATCCATTGCAGCTGCTGACCCCCGATCTGCAGCGGCAGTTCGAGGTCCTGCTGGCCGAGGATTCGCCGGGCGAGTGGCATGAGGTGAAGCGCTACTCGGATTCGGGGGAGGAATTCGGGTTGGTGCTTGAGGGCGCCTACGAGATCCAGGTCGGCGACGAGATGCACACCGTCAACGCCGGTGACAGCATTTACTTCTCCCCGGAGGGCGACTATCGCCTCCGCGCGGTCGGTGACGGGCCGTGTCGCGCCATCTGGGTCGCGACGCCGCCGGCGTTCTAAAAGGGGGGCGGGAATGGTGTCGGAGGCGATCCGCGACGGTGTGCGTGCGGCCGAGCTCGGCAGGCGGCTACGGGCCGCCAGGCGGGAGCGCCGTTACAGCCTGCAGCGCGTCGCGGACGAAGCCGGGTTGTCCAAGAGCTTCATCAGCCAGGTCGAGCTCGGCCAGTCGGCGGCGTCGCTTGGCACGCTCAAGCGCATCTGCGCGGTGCTCGACATCCCGGTGTGGTCGCTGCTCGACGACGAGCCACCGTCGGCGCCTTCCCGCACGGGGGTGACCATCGTCCGTCGTGACCAGCGTAAGGTCCGCAACTCTCCGGGGTCGACGACGGAGATCTCGCTGCTGACCCCCGACCTCAACCGCAAGCTGGAGGTGACGCTGAGCGTCATCCAGCCCGGCGAAGGCTACGGCCACGAGCCTTATTCTCACCGCGGTGAGGAGTTCGGCCTGGTGCTGTCGGGGACCTACGAGGTCACCGTCGAGGGGAAGGCATACGTCCTGGAGCAGGGCGACAGCATCTACTTCTCCAGCCGCCTGCTGCACAGGACGCGGGCCCTCGGCGACGAGCCGGTGACCACGTTCTGGGTGGTCACGCCGCCGTCATAGCCCTAGAAGATCACTGAAGATGTTGGGGTCTGGCCTGCCGCGAATGAGAGCGGGGTCAGACTGGGTGTTATGCAAGGTGAGTGGGCTGGGGAGCCGGTCGGGCCGGATGTGTGGGCCACCTGCCGGGAGCTGATCCCCGCGGGCAGTGTGTTCGCGTTTTTGGCCGAACACCGTGAGGACCTGTTTCCCGGGGCGATGTTCGCCGACATGTATCCCTCACCCAACGGGCGCCCCAGCATGCCGCCACAGGTGCTGGCCGCGGCGGTGCTGTTGCAGACGCTGTATGGGGTCTCACTTCGACGCGGTTCAGCAGCTGCGCTGCGATCTGCGGTGGAAGGCCGCGTGCGGGCTGGGCCTGTATGACACCGCGTTCGATCCGTCGCTGCTGACCTATTTTCGGCGCCGGCTGGCCCGCTCGGCCGATCCAGACCGGATCTTCACCCGGATCAAGGAGGTCGTGGCCGCGACCGGGGTGCTGGGCGGGCCGGCAGCGGCGGGCGCTGGATTCGGCCGTGCTGGAGGACGCGGGCCACCCAGGAGACCGTCACCCAGCTGATCGCCGCGATCCGCCGGGTGATCCGCGAGGTGGGCGGTGCCGTACCGGTCGCCGCCGCTCACTGCACCGCCTGCGACTACCGCGACCCGGGCAAGCCGTGCATCGCCTGGAACGACGAGCAGGCCCGCGCGCACCTGGTGGACGCGCTGATGGGTGATGCGATCGCTCTGCTGGCGAATCTGCCCGAGCAGCCGCTAGATGACAAGATCGCAGGCGCGGTCGGCCTGCTGGTCGACGAGCAAGCACCGGTGCAGCTGTTCGCCGATATCGCCTACGACAGCGGCGACGCGCGGTGCCGCCTGCACCAGACCGGACACCGCCTGGTGATCAAACCGCCCCGCTGCGGTCGGCTGTGCCCCGGCGGGTTCACCCTGGACGACTTCGCATCGACACCGCCGCCGCCATCGTGACCTGCCCCGCGGGCCATACCGTCCCGTTGTCGCCCGCCAGCGGGCGCCACCATCAGCGCAAGGCCCTCTTCGGCGATCGGTGCGCCTGCTGCCCGCTGCGCGAGCGGTGCACCACGGCCGAGGCCGACCGCATCCTGACCATCCGCCCGCACCACGACCTGATGGCCGCCGCCCGCCGCCAGGCCGTCACCGACCCGGCCTGGCAGGCCGACTACCGCCGCTGGCGACCACCCGTCGAACGCGGCGTCGCCTGGATCGTTGCCCGCGGCAACCGCCGCCTGCGCTACCTCGGCACCATCAAGAACGACGCCTGGCTCCCCACCCGCGCTGCCGCCCTCAACCTCCGCATCCTGATCGGCCTCGGACTGACCCGCACCAACGACACCTGGGCGATCAGCCCTTCCAGCGCATAGCAGAGGAGCATCTCAACCCCGAGACGCCCCTCCACCAGCAACATCTTCAGTGATCTTCTAGGGGTGCTGCACCATGGCGCTGCCACCTCCCCTGCGGACCGGTTCCGAGACAGCCTGGATCTCCCCGGTTGGCAGGAAAGCGATCGCGTTGACCGCGCCGATGCCGTAGGTGAGCGCGCTGACGTCGAAGTGGTGGCCGTGCTTGGTCTTGAGTGCGGTGTACTCCGGCGTCGTGGTGAACTCCGGTTCCACCATCGTGTTGCCCAGTGGGCTGTGGTTGCGCTGGCTCAGCCGAGGCGCGGCCACAGCCTGGGGCAGTGTCATGCCGAAGTCCAGGGAGTTCACGATCACCTGCAGCACGGTCGAGACGATCGTGCCGCCGCCCGGTGAGCCGAGCGCCATGACCGGCTTACCGTCCTTGGTGATGATCGTGGGTGACTGGGTGCTCAGCGGGCGCATGCCGCCGCGCGGCCCGTTGGGGTGCCCGACTGGGGCGTCGTCCGGGGTGCGGCCGGAAACCTCGTTGTTCAGCAGGAAGCCGCGGCCCGGGACGACCATCCCGTTGCCGCCGATGGCGCTGAGCGTGTGGGTGTAGGTGACGATGTTGCCGTCCTTGTCGGCGACGGTGAGGTGGATGGTCGACTTCTTCTCGTCTCCGGGGGAGGTCTTCCCGGTCACAGCGGCGTGGTCGAACAGGGTCAGGTCGTCGATGTGGAAGGCGCCGCCGGCTGCCGCGCCGGTCGACTCCGTGGCGGAGATCAGCAGCTTGCCCGGGCCTGGGATCTCGGCGTCAGCCTTCTGCAGCTGCCAATCCTGTGGCTCCTGCTCGCCATCGGTCCAGACGCGGGCCTTGAGTCCCTCGCCGGTGACCCTGAACCGGAGCCATTGCCAGCCTGCGGGCATGGTCCGCTTGACTCCGGCGAGCGCGAAGGCCGCGTTGCCCTGCCGCACGCGAAGAAGCCGGATGTTGTCGACGCTCGTGTCGGTCGTCGACTTGATCTCGATGCCGTAGCCGTGGCTGGGGGTGACCAGCGTGTTCCAGGCGTCGCCGCGCAGCCAGAACCTCAGCCTGCGGTCGCCGCCGGGGTCGGTGACGCGGAATTTCACGAGCAGTTCGCTGTCGGTGAGCTGAGGCGCGTGGGCCTCGGCTCGGGCGTAGGAGAACTGCGGCTTGTCCAGGTAGAGGCGCCCAGTCTCGGATTGCACGTCGATCGCCGCACCCACACCCGGTTTGCTGGCGCCGTTGCCGAACTGGGTGGTGAATCCGCTCCAGCTGGCGCCGTCGGGCAGGCCGGTGAAGTCGGCGTTGAAGGCGACCGGGTGCAGGTCGGTGACCTTGAGGTCGTCGACGCTGAACGCGCCGCCGGCCGCGCCGCCGGTCAGCTTGATCGCCGAGATCAGCAGCTTGCCCTTGCCCGTCACCGAGGCGTCCTGGAGCTGCCCGGTCCAGCTCTGGCGCGGCTCGCTCTGCCCGTCGGCCCAGATCCGGAACTTGAGCGCGCCACCCTCGACGCTGAAGCGCAGCCACTGCCAGCCGGTGCTCCTTGTGAAGGGGAGGGAAGCAAGCTGGTGTACGGCGTTGCCGTCCCTGGTCCTGATCAGCCGGACGGTGTCGGCAGCGGCATTGACCTCGACCGCATAGCCGTTCACGGGGGAGCTGCTGTTGTTCCAGGTGTCGGCGCGCAGCCAGAAACGCAGCCTGCGGTCGCCCCCCAGGTCGTTGATCCGGAACCGGGTCAGCAGTTCGCTGTCGGCGACCGGTTGCATGCCCGACGCGGCTCGCGCGAAGGAGCTGGCGGCCGGACCAACCGTCATGACCCCGGCGTTGTCCCTGACCTCGACGGCGCCCTCAGTGGCGAAACCCGCCCACGTGCCGCCGGAGAAGTCCGCGGCGAACACGCCCTTGCCGGTTGCAGGCTGCGGGGTGACCTGCCGGTTTGGGTCGGCGTCGAACGGCCATGGGTCCTCCGGCGGGACGGCACCCTCGGGGCTGGTCTCGGTGATGCGCTGGCGCACCTGCTCCGCGTACCTCTCTGAGAGCAGGCCGGCGATGGGCAGCGGGTTGGGGTAAGTTGCCGGATCGCCGAGGTAGGCCTGCTGGTCGGCGAATGCGCGCCTGGAGGCCTCCAGGTAGTAGTGCAGCGCCTGCTCACGCGGCACTCCCGTGAGGTCGTAGCCCTCCAGAATGTTCAGCGCCTGCGCGACCGTGACGCCACTGGTCGACGGCGGCGCGACGTGCACCTGGTAGCCGCGGTAGTCCACGGTGGCCGCGCCATACTCCTTGACCGTGTACCCGCTGAGGTCGGCCGTCGTCGCGGAACCGGGGAGGATCTTGAACGGCGGGTTCGCCACCGTCTTCGGATGGTTGATGGTGTCGACGATCGCATCCGCGACCGCGCCCTTGTAGAAGGCGTCGCTGCCGCTCTTGGCGATGAGGTCGTAGGTGGCGGCGAGATCGGGGTTGCGGATCAGCGTTCCCGCGGGCGGGACCGTGCAGTCGGGGTTCAGGTAGAGCCTGGTCGTCTCGGGAAAGACGCAGAACCTGGCGGCGTTCTCGGTGATCTCGCGGACCAGGTTGGCGTCGGAGTAGAAACCCTTCGTCGCGACCTGGATGGCGGGCTGCAGGATCGCATTGAGCGACATGCCGGAGCCGTAGGCATGCACGGCCTGCTCCCACGCCTTGACTACGCCCGGCATGCCGACGCCAACGCCGCTGTTGGTCACCGTGTCCTCGTCGTAAAGGACTCCTGTGGCCGGGTCGATGAAGCTCTGGTCGTCGAAAGAAGAGGCGGCCGTGCTGCGGTGGTCGAGGACGGTGAACTTGCCGGTTTCCTTGTCGTAGACCTGCATGTAGCCGCCGCCCCCAATGCCGCCGGAAAACGGCCGCACCACGCTCTGCACGGCCGAGGCCGCGACTGCCGCGTCGACGGCGTTGCCGCCCGCGTTGAGCACGTCGATGGCCGCCTGCGTGGCAAGGGGGTGCTCCGTGGCCGCGGCGCCGCCGTGACCTGTGGCGGTGGGCTGGCGGGAATAGGGGTCGGGCGCCTGCGCCGTCGCGGGAGACGGCGCGGCTAAGAGGAGAGCGGTTGCGATGGCCAGACAGCGAAACTTGCGCATCGTGCGTCGTCCTTGATTCGGGGGGATGGACAGGCGGCCGCGCAAGAAAAGTACGGTTATAGTGAACTTGAGTCAAGTATTACTGGATTCGAAGCCCTGGTGTGAGCCCTCACGTGATCACGTCGAGAGGCAACCCCGGTTCTGAACTGAAGTGGCAGGCAGCGTGGTGCAGGCGCTGCCCCGCCCACACTTGCCGGGTCGAGCTCGCGACAGATCTCGCGATCGGGCAGGACTGACGGGCCGATCGGGCAGGAGGGTGGAATCTGCAGCCTGAAGGTGGGTGATGCGGGTCCGCTGGTTCGACATCGGCCACTTGGCTCGGGTTCGGGTCAGAACCGGCCCTGCTCGGTACGTGTGACCCGGGATATGGCGCTGAAGCGAGGAGTTCGCGGGTATAGGGGTGCTGCGGATCGGCGAGCACCGCCTCGGCGGGTCCGAACTCCACGATTCGGCCCGAATGCATCACTGCGATCATGTCGCTCACGTAGCGCACCACCACGAGGTTGTGCGAGATGAACAACATGCTCGGCCACAGACAGACCACCTTGACGCCGCGCGCTCGGAGGTCTTTGACCACGGTGAGGACGTGAGCCGCAGAACGGCCGAACCTGTCGGACTTCCAGAACAAGAAGGTGTCTCCCTCTTCGACTGCAGCGAGAGCCTTCTTGAACTCGGGGCGGTCATCCCGGCCGCCGGAGATCTTCTCGTGGAAGATGACGTCGTAGCCGTGGGCGTTGAGCGCGTCCAGTTGGAGTTGAGGATTTTGATCGCGCGATGAGACGCGGGCGTAGGCGATGGCGCGTGGCATGGCAGGCGCTCCCGAAGGCTCTGGACGTCCAGAACACATTCTTGGACGGACGGTCGACCAGGAGCGACACCGTCCAGAAACCTCCGTCCAAGAACCGCCAGGCCGCCCTCACTGATCCTGGCTTGGGGAGAGCCTGCCGGACGCTCACATGATGTCTCGCCGCAACGGTGCCGCGACGGCGATGGCAATCGCGATCAAGGCATAGCAGAGCAGGACGGCGCCGCCCGCGGGCGCGGACAGTAGCTTGGCGGAGGATGTGCCGGTCTGGCTGGCGATAGCGTCCGCCAGGTAGGTGAAGCCGGTCAATGCGGCTGTGGCGCCGCCCGGGAGGTAGGGATAGAGCACTTTGATGCCCGGGATAAGCATCAGCACGGTCTCGATCATGTAGAAGTAGGCGCCGACGGCGACGAGGGCGGTCACCTGGTTGCGAAGGAGGGCGCCCACGGCGACGCCCAGCAGGGTGTAGACGGCCATGGTCAGCGCGATGCGGGCCAGCAAGGCCGCGACCGTGAGGGTCGGGAGACCAAGCGTGATGCCCTTGAACATGGCCACGCCGAACAGGGCGGCGCCGGCCACGGTCGCGGCAATCGCGCCGTAGGCGAGCCCTGTCCCGGTGTAGACCACCAGCTTGGCTGCCAGCCAGGTCCAGCGTCTGGGTGCGAACAGCGTCGTGGTAGTGATAGTCCGGTGCCGGTACTCCGCGGACACGGCGATGGTGCCGAGCAGAGCTGGGGTGAAGACGGTGAAGCCGAGCAGGCCCAGCAGCACTTGAGCGCCTTGGGCGGTGTCCAGCCCGGGGAGCGGTGGGGTGAAGTTTTCCGGGCCGACAAGTGCGAGCAGGCCGACGAGTGCTCCGCTGCCCAGCGCGGCCAGCAGACCCCACAGCCAGAGCCTGGTGCTGGTCAGGCGCGTCCATTCCGCGACCAGGAGCGCAGTCATCGGGAACCTCCGGTGAGGTGCAGGAATGCTTGTTCGAGGGTGGGATGTTCGGGGGTGATCCCGTGCAGCGTGACGCTGTGGGAGGCGGCTGCGGTGGCGACCTCTGCGGTGCTCAGGCCATAGATGCGCAGGTGGTCCGGTTGCGGATGTTCTACCCGGATCCGGTTCTCCATCAGCCTGGCTGCGAACAGGTCCGCTTGCGGGGAGCGGATCAGCACGGTGGCTGTGCCGTACAGGCCGGCGATGGGCCCCGTGGTGACCAGCCGTCCGTCACGGATCACCACGACGTGGTCGGCCATGTGCTCGACCTCGCCGAGCACATGGCTGGAGACCAGGATGGCGCGCCCCTCGGCCGCCAGAACGCGCACGAACTGGCGCAACCAAGCGATACCTTCCGGGTCGAGGCCGTTGCTCGGTTCGTCCAGCAGCAGCACCTGGGGATCGCCGAGCAGCGCGGTGGCCAGGTTGAGGCGTTGCCGCATGCCGGTGGAGAGAGTGCGCGTTTTGCGGTCGCCGAACGCTGACACCCCGGTCAGGTCGGCGATCCGCGTGGCCCGGGCCGCGCCGTAGCGGCCCATGCGGGCGTAGACCCGCAGGTGGTCGCGGGCGGTATGGGCGGGGTGGAAGCCCGCGCTGTCCAGCACGGCTCCAACGGTTGCCGACGGCTTGGGCAGGTCGGCGTAGCGCTTGCCACCGAAGGTGGCGGTGCCGGAGCTCGGCGCGACCAGGCCCAGCATCATCCGCATGGTGGTGGTCTTGCCCGCGCCGTTCGGTCCGAGGAAGCCGGTTACGGCCCCGGGTGCGACCTCGAAGCTGAGATCGGTGACGGCGGACACCGGCCCGAACGTCTTCGTCAGGCCGCGTACCTCGATGTTCACGCCGTCACCGCCGTCAGCCGGCCCTGGAGCTGCTGGGCGTCCGGAACACTGAGGATCAGCTCGTCGTAGCCCGACACCCGGCCCTTCAGGACGATCCGCAGGCCGGCGACCTGCCGGTGGGCGGCGACCAGGCGCTTGACGCCGGTCAGGGACGTCCAGATGCCGACCTTGGTGACGCCGCAGACGAGCATGCCGAAGTGCATTCCCGTGGCGGCCGCGAGGGGCTGGTCGAGGTGGTGCACCTCTGCGATGGCCGCCAGCGGCACGCTCACGGTGCCGGCCCTGGTGAACGGCCGTGCCCACGGGGCGAATCGCACTGTCAGCGTTCCCTGGTGAATCTCTGCCTGCATCATAACTGTCCCCCAAGTCGTATCTGTTCTATTAGTTGTATATCAGATAGACTCGGGGTGTGCACCTGACCCTTGACCTCGACAGCGAGGTCCCGATCTACCAGCAGATCCGGGATCGGATCGTGGAGGCGATCGCCGAACGCCAGGCGCGCGAAGGCGACCCGCTACCCTCGACGCGGCAACTCGCCGCGGACTTCGGCATCAACTTCCATACCGTGAACAAGGCCTACGACCTGCTGCGACAGCAGGGCGTGATCCGGATCAACCGCAAGAGCGGCGCGGTCGTACGGCGTGATGCCGCCACCGGCCCGCCCGAGGCACCCTTTATCGATGACTGGGAGGAACGCATGCGTGTGCTGCTGGCAGAAGCCACCGTTCACGGCATGGACCGGCAGGATGCGCTGCGTCGGTGCGAGGCGCTACTGATCGGTTTTGAGGAGAGCGCGTGATCCCGCTCCTCTGCGCCGGCCTGATCCTCATCGCACTGGTCACGTCCCTAATGCTGGCGCTTCCGGCGCTGGCCAGGCCCACCCTGCCGTTCGGAGTGCGCGTGGGCATCCAGAGGGTGGGCGATCCGGCCATCATCGCTGCGCGTCGGTTCTACGCTCGCCTGACCGTGGTGGTGGCTGCGCTCGCCGCGGTGGTCTCGATCCTGGTGCTGCTGGTCACGGGATCTGCCGCCGCGATCGCCATCCCTACGTCGGTGGTGATGGTCGTGGACCTGCTGTTGCTCTACCGCGCTCATCGCATGATCCGCACCGCCAAGCTCACCGGGGGGTGGACGGCCGAGCGACGTCAGGGCGTCGCCGTGGACACCACCTTCCGCACCGACCCGGTTCGCGTGCCGTGGTTGTGGGGCCTGCCTGCTTTGGCCGTCCTACTGCTCACCGCGGGTATCGGCTGGGCACGCTACGGCGGGCTGCCCGCCACGCTGCCCCTGTTTCTCGCGTTCGGCACGGCCTCCTCGCAGCGTGAGCCCACGACCGTGCTGAGCGCCTTCCAGTCGGTGATCTACCAGATCGCCGTCACTCTGATCGTCGTCGCAACGGTCCTGGCCGTGCTGCGCGCCCGCCCCGACCTTGATGCCGCCAGACCCAAGGGCTCAGCCCGCCGCTACCGCATCTACCTGCGCGGCGTCGCGGTGATGTCGCTACTGTCAGCGGCCTGCCTGAACCTGAGCCTGCTTTTCGCGGCTCTGCAGCTGTGGGAGATCGTCAATCCCGCGATCGTCTGGCAGGTGTCCATCTACGTCCCGCTCATCGTCTTGCTGGGCGGCTGGCTGATGTGGGAGATCAAGGTGGGCCAGGCCGGGCACCGGCTCCCCGCTCTGCCGGGCGAGGAGCGGGAGGACTCGGGACTCGGCCAGCGCGACGACGACCGCCACTGGTTCCTCGCCGGCACCGTCTACGTCAACCGCCGCGACCCGGCACTGCTCGTGCACGCCCGTCTCGGCTCCTCCTCGTGGACCCTCAACCTCGGCCATCCGATCGCCTGGCTCCTGCTCGGTGCCCTCGCCGTTGCCCTGATCGTGCTCGCGGGGCTGGCTCTGGCTGGTGTCGTTGATCTCCCAGAGAAGCACAGCCTCTTCTGATGACTTGCCGGTAACATGTCCCGGCTCAGCTCGGAGTCACACGCGGGTTACGTTTCGGGGGGCCTTCCACCCGAGGACTGGACACGACTTATGCGGCTGGTGCCAGCGTAGTTGAAGGTGCAGGAAGGGCGGTTTCGTAGCTGTGTGGGCTGCGTTGCCCGAGCCTGGAGTGGGGGCGCCGGGTGTTATAGCGGCTGGCCCACCGAAACACCTCCAGACGGGCGTGGCGGGCCGTCTATGCCGGCGCGAGCGCGGATCAGAAGTCCTCGTGCACCCAACTGCCGTTCAAGAACGGTGATCTGGTGGCGGAGGGCAAGGATCTCGGCGTCCTTGTCCCTATCCCCCAGCGGCAGCACCCGCAGTGCGGCAAAGGCGTTCGTGACAGTCAGATTGGCCACGCGAAAGAGCACAAGTGATCATCCTGCCGCGATCGGCCGCCTTCGAGAGCCGAGGCGGGGCACAAGCCAGGAGGAGCGAGCAAGCCGCATGACCTGCGCGGATGACATTATCGACAGGCGCAGTGCCGCGGCCGTCGGCGGTGATGGTGTGGACGCCGGAGCAGACCCGGTTGTTTCTGGAAGAAGCCAGTCGGCATCGGCTGTTTGCCCTGTACCGGTTGATCACGCTTCGAGGTCTACGACGTGGCGAGGCGTGCGGGCTGCGCTGGCGGCAGGTCATCGCACGTCATCCCAGGCCATCGAGCTCATCCTCCAGCCGGCGGGCGTCCGTACGAACTGGGTGGTCTTGCGGCCGGAGCCCTCGAACCACTCTCCGTTGAGGAAACCGGACTTGCGGTACTCGCTGAAGCGGTGCGCGATCGACCCGAAGATCTCGGTCCGCTCGGCCACCTCCCATTCGGTGAACTCGGTCAACGTCCCGTCGGTCAGAATCTTCTCCCGAGGCTCGATGAACGCCTCGAGGTCGTAGATCACGGGCTCGGCCCCGACGTTCTTGATGATCGTTCCTTCTGGAATGAACACCTCACGGATGACGTCGAGGTTCGGCCGACGCCGGCCGGTGTTGGTGAACGCGCCGAGGAAGGCGCGCGTCAGCTGGTCGAGCTCGGGCTTGACGTCGGCGCCCCTTCTATCCGGTTGGACGGATTGCGGCCATTCGGTGGCGAGCACGGACCAGACCTGCTTGTCGTGCCGGAGCCCGTCGGTGCCCGGGACGGATTGCCGCAACGTGCCGTCGAGGCTCATACCCAGTCTTTTGGCCACGTTGATGCTGCGCACGTTGCCGGACAGGGTGCGCCACTCGGCGCGTTTCAACCCGCGCACCCGGAAAGCCCAGTCGATCATCGTATGGACCACCTGGGTGATCAGCCCATGTCCCTCCGCGGCGGGCTCGAGCCAGCAGCCGATCTCGCATACCCCGAGGGCGGGGTCGAAGCCGACGAACATGGTGCCGCCGACGAGGGCGCCGTCGAGCCAGATGCCGTACAGGCGCTGCCGGTCGGCGGCCTGGCCGTCGGCGTAGCGCTGGAGCACCACCCGCGCGGCGTCGAGATCGCCCGCGATGAAGCTCGTGCCCACCCAGGGGGCGATGTGCATGCGGGCACGGTCCAGGTGGGCGAAGAACTCTTCGGCATGATGCGGCTCGAGCGCACGCAGCTCGGCATTGCCACGCAGCGGGGTGGCGAACATGGAACCCCCCATTCACATTACGGATGTTTTGCGAACGTATCCTGTCGGCATGCCACGCCACAAGGGAGATCACCACGCCCGCCGCCGCGACGTGTCAGCGGCCGTGTGGCGTGTGCTGGCCACGTACGGGTTCGGCGGCCTGACCCTGCGCGCGGTCGCCACCGAGATGGGCGCGACGACCGGACTGCTCACGCACTACTTTCCGAACAAGAAGGACCTGGTCGCGTATGCGTTGACGTTGCTGGACGAACACCGTGCGGCACAGCCGAGACGCACCGCGCCAGAAGGGCTCGCTGCCCTGCGCGCGGTGCTCATGGACACCCTGCCGACCACACCGCAGGCCATAGCGGACAACCGGATCTGGGTCAGCTCGTGGGACGCCGCGCTGGCCGACCCGGACCTCGCGGCCGGGCACGCGGCCCGCTATGCGCGATCACGCGAGCGGATCCGCCACCATGTGGAGGCGGCGCAGCGCCTGGGGGAGCTGCCGCCGTCGGATCCGGACGATCTCGCGGTGGCGATCCAATCCTTCGCGCTCGGCCTCATCGTGCAGGCGCTGTTCGACGTGGAGGAATTCCCGCCCCAGCGGCAGATCCGCCTCCTCGACGGCTACCTGGCCACGCTCTCCACCACAGCCGGGGATCTGTAAGCCGCATGTGTCGCGGATCACTTCTGCCTCATGTCACGGACAGACGGGCAACTTGCGTCTGGGGGTCGTCAGTAGGTAGCGGCATCCTTGTCCCATCTCCCATTGGCAGCAACCGCAGACGCGGCGAAGGCGTTCGCGACGGTCAGATAGGCCAGGCGAAGAGGACAGTCGGTTCTCCTTCCGCGTGGCCGGAGCTCGCGCGCGCCATGCGAAGCCCTGCAAGGCCACGACCTGGGCGGATGACATTATCGGCAGGCACAGAGCTGGTGGGCCTGGGCTTCGCGCTCGCCCCATCGACGGTGTGGGCGATCCTCAAGGCCGCTGGGATCGACCCGTCTCCTCAGCGTGCGGGGCCGGCGTGGCGCGAGTTCCTTGCCGGCCAGGCCAAGACGATTCTGGCTGTGGACTTCTTCCACGTGGATACGGTGTTCCTGCGTCGCTTGTATGTGCTGTTCTTCATCGAGCATGGCACGCGGCGGGTCCATGTGGTTGGCGTGACGGCGAACCCGACCGGAACGTGGGTTGTGCAGCAGGCCCGCAACCTGCTCATGGAACTACAGGAACGGGCCGTCGAGGCGCGGGTCCTGGTCCGGGATCGGGATGCGAAGTTCACGACGATGTTCGACGCGGTCTTCGCCTCGATCGGAGTAAGCGTCATCACGACACCGGTGCGGGCGCCACGTGCGAACGCGATTGCCGAGCGGTGGATTGGTAGCGTCCGCCGCGAATGCCTGGACCGGATCCTGATCATCGGTGAGCGGCACCTGCGACACGTCCTGTCGCAGTACGCCGATCACTACAACCGTCATCGACCCATGAGCAGCCGCTCGCCCGGCTTGAGCTCGCCGGACAGGATCGCCTCTCGCAGCTGGCGGTCGACCCACTCGGAACGGGTCATCGGCGGCCTGCCGGCCGCGATGTCAGGTGCCTGCATCGACGGCCCCGCCGCGGTGGCGCGCCCGCGCCTGCTCCCAGAGGTCCATGCCGTCGCTCCTGATGAGGTCCGCGTCGAGGATGGAGAGGTTCGCGTAGACGATGTCGTCGGGCGCCCGCTTTCCCAGCATGGGCAGCTCCTCGGGGATGCCCTGGTTCAGGTCGGCCACGACGAACTCGCGGCCCGCCTCGGTGACGGTCTGGCGGTGCAGGATCTTCCACACTCTTTCGCGACGCTCGAACACGTCGACGTAGCGGCCCTCGATCTGCTGGTCGAGGAAGCGGCCTGAGCCGTCGGCCAGCTCCATGTGGTGCAGGACGTACCACTGGCATTCTACGAACGCGCGATCACCGTGCAGCTCGATGATCGGGTTGGTGATCGAGTGCTGGAAGTTGCTGATCTGCGCCAGAAGCGGGATCACGTAGTCGGCGAAGGCGTGGGCGTTGCCGGTGAAGAACCAGTGGCAGTCGGTCGCGTCCTCCGGCAGCACGTCGCCGTCGACGACCGGCAGGAAGGCCATCCCCGCGGCGGCGGCCTCGCCGAAACGCTCCGCGTCTACGTCGGCGAACGCGTCGTCGCAGAGCCTGCGCTGGGCCTGAAGCAGCTTCGCGCGTGGCACTGCGGCCAGGGCTGCCGCGTCGTGCGCGGGGATGCCGAGCAGCTCGGCGAGATGGGCGCTGACCCGGGCCGCCGACTCCCACGGTACGGCCAGCGGGGCCATCGCCGACTGGACGATCGCACGGTGGATCAGGCCGGTGGCGCGCGGTGAGGTCAGCAGGCAGGCGACCGCCATGGCGCCGGCCGACTGCCCGGCCAGCGTGATCAGTGCCGGGTCCCCGCCGAAGCGCTCGATGTTGTCGCGCACCCAGGCGAGCGCGGCCAGCTGGTCCAGCAGGCCGAGGTTGGCGACCCTGTCGGCCGGGTCATCGATCACGGCGTACCCGTCGACCCCGAGCCTGTGGTTGACGGTCACCTCCACCACGCCGTCCCCGGCGAAGGCGCCACCCTGGTAGACGGGCTCGCCTCCCGAGCCCACGGCGAAGCCGCCGCCGTGCAGCCAGACCAGGACGGGCAGCCCCGCCGCGCCCAGGTCGGGGGTGCGGACGGTCAGGGACAGGCAGTCCTCGCCTTGCGCGAGCACGGTGCCGAAGAGCGTGCCGTAGAGACCGCCGAGATCCTGGAAGTCCAGGATCTCGCCAGGCTCTCCCACCGGCGCCGGCGGGTGCGAATCACGCCAGGTCCATCTCCCGGTCTTGGGCTGCTCCTTGCCGATCTTTTTTCCGCGCTGCCAAGATGATGAGTGCCCCGGAGACGACCCCGGCGAAGTACGGGGATGGCACAAGAAGGACGCCGCCCAGCACACACCATGTCGCGAGGCCCCAGCCGATCCAGGCGGGCACAGCCACCCTGCGTCCAGCGAGGTGCCATGTCAGGCCACCCAAAAGAACGAGGGGCACGGAGAAGCCTCCCGGACCGGCCCAGAAGGTGATCTTGTTCTGAAGGGACTCCACCGGCTCAACGGCGCCCCCATCGGTGAGCACGAGAGGGACCGCTGCCCACATCCCCCGATCCACCCAGCCGGTGATGGCTTCCCAGTCGACCAGTGCCAGCAAGGACAGGTGTCCTATGCCCAGCACGAGCATGATCCCGCTCGCCCAGCGGAGCAGCCGCTTTCTGGAGTTCATCGTGACGTCCCTTCTTGGTACTCCGCCTCCGCATGGCTGCGGTCGCGCCAGGCTTGTTCCGATTGCGGCAGGTTCACGAGAGCCCTCTTTCGGCCATCATGGCCATCAGCGTCATCTGGTCCAGCTGGGGTGTGGTGGTGGGGTCGAGTTCGCGGTAGCGGCGGTAGAGGTTGACCACGATCCGCTCGGCGTCCAGCCAGGTGACGTACTCGTCGAGGTCCACTGCGGCGAGCGCCTCGGAGTAGGACAGGCCGCGGGCGTGGGCGGCGTCCGCCTGCGCGACCACGTGGGTGAGGTAGCCGCGCACCGCGCGGATCCCGTCGGGGTCGGTGATCGGGCCGTGGCCGGGGACGATCGTGCTGGCGCCGGTGTCGATCATCTTGTCGCAGGCGGCGATCCAGTTGGCGATCGGGCCGCTCCACACGATCGGGGTGCAGCCGACGAACAGCAGGTCGCCCGCGAAGAGCACGCCCGTGTCCGGCACGTGCACGACTGAGTCGGCGCCGGTGTGGGCGGGGCCGAGGTTCATCACCCGCACCTCGCGGCCGCCGACGTCGAGGGTCAGTTCCCATTCATAGGTCAGGTCGGGCAGCCGCAGGCGGATGCCGCTGAAGTCGAAGGCACCGAAGCGTTCGCGAAAGTAGCCGGTCGCCGGTCCCATGTCCGCGACCTGGGTGGCGGTCAGCATCTCAGGAGGCATCTCATGCCGCATCTCGGTGCAGGTGGCCTCCGCGGCGATGATCTGTACCTCCTCGTCCAGCAGTTGGTTGCCGTGGGTGTGGTCGCCGTTGGAGTGGGTGATGACGGCGTGGGTGAGCGGGTGCCGATCGGTGATGCCGCGCATGGCGTCCAACATCTCGGCCGTCAGCGGCAGGTCGAACAGCGTGTCGACCAGGAGGGAGGCGCCTTCGCCCGCGATTAGTCCCGCGTTGCTCCAGCCGTACCCGCCATCGGGCAGCAGCCAGGCCCACACGCCCGCGCCGACCTCGTGCAGGCCGCGCGTGTAGGGCAGTTTCGACGGGGCGCGGTTGACGCGCGGGCGTGGCGTCCGCCGGTCGGGGTTGTGCCGGGGGGTCAGCAGGTACGGCGCGGCGGACGCGCGGACGGTCTGGCGGGTACGGCCCAGCCCCTCGACCGTCAGCTCGACGACGTCGCCGTCCCGCAACCAGCCGGGGAAGGCGGCCGGATCGGTGAGGGACAGGTGCTCGATGAGGCAGCAGCCGGGTACCGTACCCGAACCGAACACGTCACCGGGCAGCAGGTCCACACCGCGCGAGGCGTAGGAGATGACCTCGCCGAAGCTCCAGTCCATGGCGTCGGTACGGCCCGAGCCGATGGTCCTCCCGTTGACCTTCGCCTCGACCCGCAGGGCGAGCCTGCCGTCGCGGCGGTAGGGCTCCAGCTCGTCCGGGGTGACCAGGTACGGACCGAGCGTGGTCGCGCCGTCCTTGCCCTTGGCCTGGCCGATCGCCAGCGGCGTCTCGCGCATCTGGAGGTCGCGTGCCGACCAGTCGTTGTAGATGGTGTAGCCGATGATGTGCTCCTCAGCCTGCTCCGGCGTGAGGTCCCGGCCGCCCGGGCCGATGACCGCGGCGATCTCCAGCTCGAAGTCGAACCAGGCGCTGCCGGGCGAGATCGTCACATCGTCGTACGGGCCGGCGATCGTCGAGGGGCAGGCGAAGTAGAAGGCCGGGATCTGGTACCAGGCGTCCTTGAGCGTGCGTGGCTGACCGGCGGCCTGCAGGCAGTTGCGCATGTGGTCCAGGAAGCACAGGCAGTCGCGGACCGAGGGCGGGCGCGGGATCGGCGCGCGCAGCCTGGCCTCGGTCAGCGGAACCGTCTGTGCCGCCGAGGCCAGGGCCGCTTCCCCGGTCGCTCTCAGCTCCTCGGCGCCCCTGCCGATGAGCTCGATCAGGCTGACGTGCGATGCGGCGGGATGGATCCGGTCTTCGCCGATCACGCCGACGCGGTCTCCGTTGTCCGTCGCGTAGGTCACCCAACGCATGGAGAACCTCCTTGAGTTCTATGTTCGCCAACACAGGCTATATCGGGCAGCATTTGGTCTGCCATCCGGCATACCTGGTTAGATGGACCGCATGGCCACGCGACGTATCGAGAGGACTCAAGAGTCCCGCCGACTGCTGGTGGCGGCCGCCGCCGAGCTCTTCGCCGAGAAGGGATACCGGCAGACGAGCTTCATCGACATCGCCGACAAGGCCGGCATCAGCCGCGGCTCCATCCCCTGGCACTTCGGCAACAAGCTGGGCCTGCTGGAAGCGGTGGTCGACGACCAGCTCCAGACCGTGCTGACCGGTTTCCCCTCGTCCCCAGGCGAACTCCCCGGCGACTCGCTGGACCAGGTCATGAGCTTCATCCGCCTGCCTGCCACGCGCTTGTTCATCACTCTGCTCGCCGAGGTCGTGGAGGTCGACTCGCCGATCCGCGAGCACTATGCGCGGCTGCATGCAGCGCTCCGTCAGACGGTACGGGCCCGAATACCGGCGGAGGCGCTACCCCCGGGAACCACCCCGGAGGCGTTCACAGTCCTGCTGGTGGGGGCCATCATCGGCGTTCACGCCCAGTGGCGGGTCGCTCCCGAGGCGGTGGACCTCGAGGCCGTCCGCGCCGCAATCCGCGCCCTGCTGCCGGCGGGCCTCCGCCAGCCCTGACACCGCGCCGCCTTCACGGCTCACGGCACCCCTGGCGCATCCCTCCGCAGGTGAGCGCGGCGAGCCTGCCCAGCCCGCTCCGGGCGTTGACCAGGCGGGGCTCATCACTGAGTGTCGAACGGCGGACGATCCATCCCTACAGATCTGCGGGTGCCGAAAATTCATCCGCGCAGGCCAGAGTGCTGACTGGTGATCACGTACCTCGGATCTTGGAGTCGTGAGGCTTACGTCGCCGCGGCATGATGACCTGTCGTGCTGCTGCGCCTGGTCTACCTCACCGTGACAACCGTCTTCGCGTTCATGCGGCTGCTGCCGGAAAGCGATCGTGACAAGGAGATCGAGATCCTGGTGCTGCGGCACCAGGTGGCGGTCCTGCAGCGCCAGGTGGCCAAGCCCGCCCTCACGCCCGGCGACCGCTTCCTGCTCGCCGGACTGCTCGGCCACCTGTCGATGGACAAACTGCGCCACCTCACGCTGCTGGTACGCCCGGAGACCATCCTGCGCTGGCACCGCGATCTGCTCAGACGCGGCCACTCCGCAGCCTGCACGCCTCGGCGCCGAGGACGGCCGCGCACCATCTCCTCCATCCGCCTGCTGGTGCTGCGCCTGGCTCGGGAGAACCCCTCCTGGGGGTACCGGCGCATCCACGGCGAGCTGGCCGCGCTCGCTATCACGGTCGCCGCCTCCACCGTGTGGGAACCTTGAAGGTTCACGGCATCGACCCAGCCCCCGAGCGGCAGCACACCACCTGGTCCGGCTTCCTGCGCAGCCAGGCGGATGCGTTGCTGGCTTGTGACTTCTTCGAGGTCCGCACCTTGACCGGGGGCACGGCTGTACGTCATGGCCGTCATTGAGCACGCCACCCGGCGTGTCCGGATCCTCGGCGCCACCGTGCACCCCACCGGCCAGTGGGTCACCCAGCTCGGACGGAACCTCATCATGGACCTGCAAGAGGCGGGCAGCGCGGCCAGGTTCCTCATCCGTGACCGCGATGCGAAGTTCTCTGCGGCCTTCGACGCCGCGCTGGCTGATGCCGGGATTCGAGTCGTCACGACTGGTATCCGGATTCCCCGGATGAACGCCATCATGGAGCGGTGGATCCAGACCTGCCGGCGTGAACTGCTGGACCGCACCTTGATCTGGAACCAGCGCCACCTGCTTCATGCCCTACGCGAGTTCGAGACGTTCTACAACGGTCACCGGCCACACCGGACCCTCCGGTAGGCCGCCCCGCTCCGACCGCTCCCCGGCCCGGGCGCCGACCGAGCCCAGATCGCTCAGCTCGACGTCCGTCGACATGATCGTCTGGGCGGTGTCCTCAGGGCGTACCGACATGCCGCTTGACCTGAACGGATGAATTTTCGGCACCCGCAATGCCGCGGATGAACTCCATCATGGAGCGATGGATCCAGACCTGCCGGCGCGAGCTGCTGGACCGAACCTTGATCTGGAACTAGCGCCACCTTCTGTATGCGCTGCGCGAGTTCGAGACCTTCTACAACGAACACCGGCCCCACCGGGCTCTCCAACATGCTGCCCGCTTCGACCGCTCTCCGACTCCGACATCGACGCTGCCTCGATCACCCTGTTCGACGTCCGCCGACGTGATCGACTCGGAGGTGTCCTGAAGGAGTACCGGCACGTGGCTTGACCTGGCCGGATGATTAATCGGCACCCGCAACCACGCCAGCTCCAAAGATCCACAGCTTGGCGTACGTTCTTGCTCCGTGCGGGCCGCGTCCTACCTCGAGTGTCGCCGGAGCTTCGAGACTCTTGGATCTAGGTGGCGGTTGGGGACACGCTCGCGAGAAGACCCCCGTATCCCGAAGTCGAGAAGAAGCGTGGGCCGGCACAGGCCGGCCGCGCTCCCGGGGTCCGTCCGGGTCATTTGCCGACGAAGGCCAGCATCGCCTCGTTGACCTCGGCGGCGTGCGTCCACAGCAGGCCGTGCGGCGCGCCCTCGATCTCGACGTACTCCGCCTCCGGGAACGCCTCGTGGAAGGGGCGTCCGGTGGCGTCGATAGGGAGGATGTTGTCCTGGGTTCCGTGCAAGATCAGTGACGGCTTGCCGGCGGCGCGGACCGCGGCCACGTCCTCGCGGAAGTCCTCGATCCAGGCGGACACCACCGCGTAGGCGGCGACCGGGGCGGAGGTGGTGGCGGTGTTCCAGTTGGCGGTGACGACCTCCTGGCTGATCCTGCTGCCCAGGTTCTCGTCCAGGTTGTAGAAGTCCTTGTAGAACTGGGTGAACCAGGCGTAGCGGTCGGCCCGGGCCGTGTCGGCGATGCCGTCGAACACCGACTGCGGCACTCCGGTGGGGTTGTCGTCGGCCGCCACCAGGAACGGCTCCAGCGACGCCAGGAACGCCAGCTTGGCCACCCGCTCGTGGCCGTAGGTCTTCACATAGCGGGCGAGTTCGCCGGTGCCCATGGAGAACCCGACGAGGATGACGTCGCGCAGATCCAGCGTCTCCAGGAGGGTGTTCAGGTCAGCGGCGAAGGTGTCGTAGTCGTAGCCGCTGCCGACCTTGCTGGACTGGCCGAAGCCGCGGCGGTCGTAGGTGATGACCCGGTAACCGGCGGCGAGTAGCTCGCGGGTCTGGAGCTCCCAGCTGTGCCCGTTCAAGGGATAGCCGTGGATCAGGACGACCGGCTGACCGGATCCCTGGTCCTCGTAGTACAGCTCGATGGTGGTGCTGTTCTCGGTACCGACCCTCATGTAGCCCATGAAGCCGCTCCTCTTGGATCCGGAGAACGCTCGTTCTCGCGATCAGACCGTGTTGACCGTCTATGCCGGGACTTCTCCGTGAAAGCGAGACCCGGGTCACGTTGACGCCGCGCCGGGGATCGGCTCTGCGTTGCCCGACGGTCCCGCTTGTGATGCCCGGCACCAGCGGGAACGATTCTCCGAACGCCATCCTCCCAAGTAATTTTCAGGCCAGATTCTCCGCCCGACCATCACCGCCCTGGCTCACCGCCACTCCTGCCCACGCTTCTTGGTTGCCCGCCACCACCACCGCTGGTGCGGGGTCAGAACCGGTAGCGGAGCATGCGCAAGCGGCTGGCCGAATGCCAGGACGAACTGCTGGCTCCGCTGTCACCCGAGGAGCGACAGCACACGATCGCGCCACTGATCGTTCCATTGCTCCCCGAGAGCCTACGCCCGGGGACTCGCTGTTGAGCTCCAGAAGGATCTGGTCTGGCAGAACGAGGAACCCGGCTGGCCTGGCCACTGGAAGGTGGGCGACAAGAAACTCATGTCCCCTCTTTGGGGTCTGACGGCTGCTGCGCTGGAGTTCTTCCGGCAGTACGCAGGGCCCGAGAGCTACTGGACCGAGCGCGCAAACCAGATCTACGCCGAGAAGGGTGACTACCAGTCACTCGAGACTGGCATTCATGCGATCGCGGACTTGCTGAGAGCCTGGTGCGACCAGGTCGAGGCGGGTATCACAGAGATTCTCGGCGCGCATGCTTGGCAGGAGTACGGCGAGGCCAGGACCGACCTCATGGAACAAGCTCGCCGGCTGCTCGAGGATCGGAAGACCCACCCTGCAGGGGAGTGGATGAGGCAGTCCGAGCAGGTGCTCGCACGGGTGCTGGAGTGCGTCGAGCGGATCGAGGCGCGTGTCATCGACCTGGAGCGGCGCTTGGGCGGCGAGGTGGAGGTGCGCACCTTTGACGGGCGCGTGCGCACCTTCGACCTTCCGAGGGCAGGTGTCGAGCGGGGCCGGTCGATATGTGACGTTCGTTGCCCGGCTAACCCCCGTCCGGCCGGGTATGACCCCCTTGCGCGAGAACGGCGCACGACCGATCCGGCCGAGGGGGACGGCGATGGGACGGCAGGTCTGGCCGCGGCTGCGCGTGGCCGAGTGGCACGAGACCCGCGACACCTTGCAACGAGGCCGCCGCCGAGCTCGCCCACTGGGACCGGGACGCCCTGGAGGCCGACCCCGCCCGCTGGGCGCACAAAGCGCACCACAACCTGTGAGGGGATGAGCATGGTCGACCGCGAACAGCTGCCCGCGCCCGTCGAGGGGCTCGTGGTCACGCACTTCCTGACCGTCCGGGACGTGGCCCGCTCGCGCGCGTTCTACGCGGACGTCCTGGGCGGCGAGGTCGTCCTTGAAGAGAACCCGGCGATCGTGAAGGTCGCCAACACGTGGATCATCATGAACCCCGGTGGCGGCCCCACCCCGGACAAACCGGACGTCACGCTGCGGGCGCCCGAGCCCGGCGACCCGGTGACCGCGTTCATGAACGTCCGCGTCGCCGACATCGCCGCCTTCCACACGCACGCGACGTCGCTCGGCGTCCGGTTCCTCACCGAGCCGATCGACCGCAAGGCCGAGATCCGCTGCTACATGCGCGACCCGGACGGGCACCTCATCGAGGTCGGCCAGGCCACCGGCATGCTGCACGGCGTCTACGCCGACTCGCCCGCCTGACCCCGTCCGGCCGGGGACGGGCGCGAGGGCGCATGCCGAGGTCAGCGGATCATCCTCGCATGAGCCAGGTGCGGGCGTCGCGCCACGGCGCGTCCGGCGCGGGCAGGCTCGCGGCGTCGGCGGCTCCGGTGAGGGGCAAGACAAGATGGTCGCGGCCTGCCTTTACACGAGACGGGCCCTCAGGGGGTGCAGAACCTCGACGTGCGCCCCGGAGGGCGAACCGGGTCATGGGCTGCGGCCGAACCAGTCGAGGAGTCCCCACAGGGTGGCCCCGCCGGCGGTGAGTCCGCCGAGGAGTGCGGCGAGCCACTTGGCGCCGTCCGCTAGAAGGGGTGCCGGTAAGAAATGTGTCAGTGCGCCATGGGAAAGCGCTGCTTGTCCGAACGGAGGTGGAAGACCACCGTCGCTCTGCCGTCGTAGCGGTGGGGTGAAGCGGGGGCGCACAACCCGACCTCGTTCACACCTCCTCGCACCGTGAGGCAGTTTGCCGGCCGAGGCAAGGCGTCAGATCCACACCGATCAATCCGACTTCCGGAATCACTTAAGTGGACTCCAGGAGTGACTTCGGAAACACAATCCCAGAGATCGCGCAGACCCCCTGAACAGCTTCTGGAAACACAAACTGGTCCCGGACCGTCGCGCTCCCCGGCCCATATGCGGCGATCCTCGACCAGTACGCCACCGCGCTCGAGCGCTCACCGCTGGCCGACTCCAGCAAGACCAAGTTCCACTCCCGGCTGCGCGGCTACCTGGCCTGGCTCGCTGGCCAGGCCGACGCCGACGTGCTCGACGGCGACCCGCTCACCGACCCCATCGCCGCCACCGGCGCCGTGCGCGACTTCCGCCGCCACCTGAAGAACGGCCGCCGCGCCCCCAACACCATCGACACCTACCTGTCGGCCATCGACGACTTCCACGCCCGCCGCGGCCTCGGCAAACCCCAGGCCCGCCGCGAACGCGACTCCCGCCGCACCGCCCCCCGCACCCTGGACGAACGCCGCGCCCGCCGCTACGTCCGCCACGTCCAGCTCACCGCCACCCCGCGCGACAAAGCCCTCGCCCTGCTGCCCTACTTCGCCGGCCTGCGCATCGCCGAAGTCGTCGTGCTCGACCTGGCCGACATCCGGCTATCGGCCTGCAAGGGCGAGTTGCGGATCCGCGGCAAGGGCCGCGACGGCGGCGGGCTCGAGGACGGGGGTGGGGTTGGTCTGCTTCTCGGACATCTTGCTGCTCCTTGTCGTACGATCGGCCGCGAACCACAGGCGGTGGCGGCCATCTGTGTTTGCTACTGCGTGAGGGCGTGCGTGTCGAAGACGTTCTCGAATCGCTGGATGACGCCGTCCTCCAGGAATTAGATGTGCACGAATGTGGCCGCTCCGACCTTGCCGGTGACCTGGTGCACGTCCCAGCTCTTGCCGAGCACGAAGACTCGGCAAGAGCTGGGGTGAGTCGAAGGGGGTGTATTCGAAGTCGTCCCACTCCGCCAGCGGTCGCGCTGCTGGCCAGCCGCCGGGTGGGGTTTTACAGCCCGAGGTCGGACAGACCCGGGTGATCGTCGGGCCGGCGGCCCAGCGGCCAGTGGTACTTGCGCTCCTCCTCGGCGATGGGCAGGTCGTTGATGCTCGCGTGGCGCGCGCGCATGAGGCCGTTGTCGTCGAACTCCCAGTTCTCGTTGCCATAGGCGCGGTACCACTGGCCGGAGTCGTCGTGGTACTCGTAGGCGAACCGCACCGCGATGCGGTTCCCGTCGAACGCCCACAACTCCTTGATGAGGCGGTAGTCCAGTTCCCGGTTCCATTTGCGGGTCAGGAACTTCACGATCTCGTCGCGGCCGGTGACGAACTCCGCGCGGTTGCGCCAGCGCGAGTCGGGCGTGTAGGCGAGGGCGACCTTTTCGGGGTCGCGGGTGTTCCAGCCGTCTTCGGCCAGGCGGGCCTTGGTGATCGCCGTTTCCCGGGTGAACGGCGGGAACGGGGGACGCTGCTCGGACATGAGGCACTCCTCTGGGAAGCCATACGACAGCGAGAACGCTCGTTCTCGCGATGTGCCCTGATACTATGAGAACGATGGTTCTCATGCAAGGGGGCAGAAATTTTGGACACCGATCTGGCACGCGAGCGCATCCTGGACGCCGCCGAAGACCTCTTCTACGCCCGAGGTATCCAAGCTGTCGGCATGGACGTGATCCGCGACGCCTCGGGCGTCACGCTGCGGCGCCTCTATCAGCTGTTCCCCTCCAAGGGCGACCTCGTCGAGGCCTACCTGACCCGCAGGGACACCCGCTGGCTCCAAAGCCTTGCCACCCATGTCGACACAGCCGCGGAAACCCCGCAGGAGCGGCTGCTCGCCGTCTTCGACTGGCTGGAAGACTGGTTCATCCAGCCCGACTTCCACGGGTGCGCCTTCGTCAACTCCTTCGGCGAGCTGGGCGGCACATCACCCCAGGTCGCTGCCGCGGCCCGCCACCACAAGGACACCTTCCACGCCTACCTGCGGGAACTGGCAACAGCTGCGGGAGCAGCAGCAGATACCGGCACCCAGATCGCCCTGCTGGCCGAGGGAGCCATGACCACCGCCGCTATCTCAGGCACACCCGCAGCGGCCCGCCAGGCCAAGCACGCGGCGCAGCTTCTGCTGACGCTCGACATGTCAACACTGGCCTTCCCCTCGTAGCGGGGAGGCACAGGCGCCTTCGCCGTGCGGGAGGGTGACGGTGCGGGACGGTCGCGACTTCTGAGAACACGCACGGCTGAGAGGTGAAACCCCAGCTCGGCGCCTCCGAGAAGAGGACCGCGTCGCTAGTTGGCGGCGGGGGACACGTTCGGGAGGAGGAGGCCAGCAAGTCGTCCATCCTGCGCTGCATCTCCGGGGAGGCCTCGCGGCCGAATTCGACGACGTCCGGGTCGAAGGAGTGCTTGCCGGGATGGCCGTCGAACAGCAGGCATCGCTCGGGGTCGTCGACGGGGCCGTCCTCGGCCAGGCAGGGCGGCAGGTCGACCAGCTCCCGGACGCCGCGGTCGACCCAGCGAAGCCAGGTGTCGCGATCAGCGAAGGACTGGGCCAGCGACAGGTGCGGGCGCGGGTCGGGCCTTGAGCAACAACGGAACGGCCAGTGGCGTTAGACACCCCAGGAGCTAAGTGGGTCAAGCTGCGAGGTGTTGGCAGCAGCAGCGGGACCAGCCGTGCCTGGTGCACGATGTCGGGCTCCAGCACCAGCCCGGGGTCCGGCCCTCTGCCGGTGGACGGCGCCCCTCGTTTCGGCGGTCTTACATCGAGTAGGCGCCGGAGGCGAGGGCGATGACGCCGACCACGGTCATCAGCAGCGCCGAGCCGGGGTGCATGGCGATCGAGATGCGGATGTCCTGCTTCTTCCAGGCGAGCCAGACGCCCGGGTAGAGGAAGACGAGCTTCGACAGGACCGTCCAAGGGGCCCAGAAGTGGTACACCGAGAAGAAGAAGGTGTTGAAGAACGGGGCCCACTTGCCGAGCTGCGGGAGGCGGGGCAGCAGGAAGCCGCGGAAGTAGTACTCCTCGAGCAGGGGCAGGGTGAAGCCGGTGAACGGCGCGCAGATGAGTAGCGTGGTGAGCACGAGGTCCTGCGAGTAGCCCTGGAGGTAGGTGGTGCCGTCGGGGCCGGCGCCCTGGTAGTCCACCCAGGTGAAGAACCAGTCGTAGACGATGTTGTCCAGCGGGGTCAGCGAGAGCGAGACCACGGTCATCCACACGTGAAAGGCGTAGGTCACGGCGGGTGCGGACCGGACAGAAGCTATCGGGTCGCTCCCGCGTCGCGGGTTCGACGGGGATCGGAATTATCTCCAGGAGCTGCTGTACGGCGACGCCTGTACCGCGTCAAAAAGCCGTCGTGGCCCCTCTGAACTGGGGCTTGACCGTGTCCGGGACTGCCCTCAAGATCACGGCTTGTGTCTGTTCGCCTGCTCTACCTCACCACGGTTCAGGTGTTCGGCTGGCTGATGTTGCTGGGCCGCAGCCAAGCGTCGAAGAACGTGGAGATCATGATGCTGCGTCACGAGGTGGCGGTGCTACGGCGTCAGATCGCCCGTCCGAAAACAGGACTGGGCCGGGGCCGTTCTCGCGGCGCTCAGCGAACGACAGGTCGCGGTCCGACGGCGGATCCGGTCCGGTCCTCCCCGGAAGGCCGTTAGCCAAGCCGACCGCCATCTGAACGTCCATGGAGAGGGAAGGTCCCCGCCCGAGTCCCGGTGCTTCCGCGGACCGGGCAGCTACCGGTCAAGAGAAGGACGGCCGGGACCAGGCGGGGACGCGCCGTGGGCGATGATCCCACGGCTCGCGATCAGTTCCGGGATGCGATGCGGTAAGCCCGGATGACGGTCTGCTCGACGATGTTGCCCGCGGTGTCGGCGGCCTTGGCGCGCAGGGAGACGAACCCCTCCACGGCCGGGTGGTTCACCACGACCTGGCCCTTGCGGATCTGGGCCGGGCTCCAGGTGGCGCCGTCGTCGAAAGAAGTCTCCACGGTGAGGCGGCGCACCCCGCCGCCGCTCGAGCCAGGCTGTCGTTCCACGCGGACCGGTATCCGGTAGGTCCCACCGCTGGATGCGGTGTTGCGGGCGTCCAGCTTGGGGGAGAAGCGGATAACGGAGACCGGCAGCGGCAGCGGGTTGTCACCCTCGGCGTGCTCGGAGCGGAACCTCCAGGCAGTGGAAGTGCGGGTCGACAGGGTGGCGGGGGCGCCCCGTTCGGCCTCCACGACCAGCCGGTAGTCCGCGGCGCCGGGCGGGACGGGGAAACCCTTCCCCCCGAGCGTGGGCTGTTCGGCGACCAGGTCGCCGTCGCGGTAGAGCGCGGTGCGCGCCCGGGTGATTGCCGCCCGGCCGACGTGCCCGGCGCCGTCGCCGTACATCGGCGCGTTCGCCCGGATCACGTCTCCCGTACGGGTCAGCCCACCGTTCTCGTCCGCCGAGAGGAGGACGGGAGAGAAGACACCCCGGTTCCACGATTCCGGGTAGGTGCGACCGGGTGTGTAGTCGATGAGCGGCGATTCGAGGGCGGTCTCCCCGCCTTCGGGGGCGTTTTCCCAAAAATAGCGCCGCCACTGTGCGCCGCCGTCGGTGTTGACGTACTCGGTGTGAACCGACGGCGTGGTGAACCTGGTTTCGGTCAGGAGGTTGGAAATCCGCCTGCCGGGCAGCCAGGCGCCGCTGGCGGCGCGGCCCTGGCCGCCGGTCAGGTGGGCGGCGTAGTCGGTGTGGATGGCCGCCAGGTCACGGTCGGCGACCTCGCGGCGGAACCTGCTGATCATGCCGCCGTCGTGGAACCACGCGAGGTGGTAGACACGGGGGCTGTTGTCGGTGCTCCCGTCTGCACCGGTCTGCGCCCACGTCCCGCCGACTTTGGTCACCGCCGCGTCGTAGGTCCGGTCGGGGCCGAGCTGCGCGGTCGCCATGTTCTCGAACCGATCCGACGTGAAGTGAAAGGAGGAATTCCCGTCGTGGTAGGTCACTTGGGCGCTGACCTGCACGGCCGACGGGTTGGGCACGGTGACCGAGATCGGCTTGCCCAGGCGGGCGTCCAGTTCCAGGGTCTGGTCCTCGGTGAGGTCCAGGTCCGGGTGGACCAGGTGGGTGGTGTGCTCGCCGTCGAAGAGGTCGCTCCTGACCAGCCATCTGCCCTTGGGCAGCCGGACCGTGACGGAGCTGTCGTCGGGGTCCTGCACGGGGATCTCGTAGGCGGGGCCGGAGGGGTCGGCCTGGCGCAGGGTGGTGAGGTAGTGAACGGTCGGACTGCCGGCGCGGCTGGTGTGCTTGAGCGTTAGCGCGTAGGTCTCTTTCTCGCTCTCCACCGCCAGCGGGGTGCTCACCCGGACGTCGCCGCCGCCGGCGATTAGGTGGCCGCCGAGGTTGCCCACCGGGGCTTTGGCGGTGTCGGCGGTGACCGAGACGTCGGCCTGCCCGCCCGCGGGCACCGTGACGGTGGTGGGACTCACCGTGAACGGCTTCGCATCGTCCTGGTTCTCCACGGACAGCTCAAGGGAAACCGGGGTGGTGCCGGGGTTGTGGTATGTGACCTTCCGGGTGAGGGGTTCATCGTCGTCGTGTGGCCATTGCTGCACGCCGAAGCTGACGCCGCCGGGTTCGGCGGTCACCGGCTGGGCCGTGGCCCGCGCCACGTCGATGCGGCCGGCGCCCTGGTCGAAGACGCCCAGCGCCGGGTTCGGGAGCGCCGATCCCATCAGCGCCGCCTTGAGTGTGCCCGCGGTCCAGTCCGGGTGCTGCCCGGCCAGGATCGCCGCGGCCCCCGCGACGTGCGGGGTGGCCATCGAGGTGCCGGACATCGAGGTGTAGGAGCCGTCGCCGTGCGATGCGTCCTTGGCGCGCGCGGCGACGATGTCCACCCCGGGCGCGGTGATCTCGGGTTTGAGCGCCGAGTCGCCGATGCGCGGCCCCCGGCTGGAGAAGTCGGCCAGCGCGTCGGACTTGGTGACGGCGCCCACCGCCAGGGCCGCGTCGGCGCTGGCCGGTGACTCCACCGACCGCTCGTTGCCACTGTTGCCCGCGGCAATCACGAAGAGTGTGCCGTAGCGCTGGGTGAGCGTCGCCACCGCCGACTCCAGCGGGTCGATCTCGACGGAGTCGGTGCCGCCCAGGCTCAGGTTGACCACCTTCGCGCCCTGCTCGCCGGCCCACTGCATGCCCGCCAGAACCGCCGACTCCTCGCAGAAGATCTCGCAGACCTTGCCGGCCAGGATGGTGGCGCCGGGGGCGACCCCCTTGTACTTCAGCGGAGGCCGCGCCACTGCCGGCGATGGTGGAGGCTATGTGGGTGCCGTGCCCGTTTCGGTCAACGGCATCGGGGGCCCCGGTGAAGTTGGCCTGCGCGCCCACCCGGTCGGCCAAATCGGGGTGGGTGGCGTCCACGCCGGTGTCGAGCACCGCGACCTTCACGCCGGCGCCGGTGTGCCCGCTCTCCCACGCGGCGGGCGCGCCTATCTGCTTGACGCTAACGTCCAGCGTGGGCTTGCGCAAACCGTCCAGCCAGATCTTCGTCGCGCCGTCGGACAGGGCCCTCCCGCCGCCGGTGACGCCGTTCCAGAACCGGACCCGGTCCTTCTTCGCGGTCCGGACGGCCAAGCCGTCCACCGCGGTCAACTCCCGGGCCACCCGGGCGCCGCCCGCGGTCATGGTCGAGCGCAACCCGCCTGCGGCTGCCGGGCCCGAACGGGTCACGATGAGCGGCAGGTCGTCGCGGCGGTCGTCGTAGCCGAACTCGACGAGCGTCGTCACGTCGAACAGTCGTGGATCAAGTCGTCCCTGGCGCAGCAGCGCGGCGGCGTCGCTGGGCAAGACTCGTAGCCGCCCGTCCCGCTCGTCGGTGACGAAGGAGATCCCGGTGCGGCCCGCACCCCGTTCGACCAGGACGCCGCCGTTCGAGCCGGTCAGCGTCACCCGGTCTCCGGTGATCAGGGTGACGGTGACCGGGGCGGTGCCTTCGCCGGTCGGCCGTGCCGGCGTGGGGCCGCCCTCGGCCGCTGCCTGCGGCGCGGCGAGCGCCATCATCACGACCCCCGCCACCAGCGCGCCCGCCGTTCGTCGTCTGCTTGTCATATCGTCCTTCCAGCCGGAGTACATCTGGTCCGCCTCGAATGACGGACCACATGTACTCCGCCGGATACGCCTGCGGCTTTCACCGGTGGGGTCGCCGGCGGTGGAGCGACGTCCTGGGTGGAGGTGCCAGCGTCGCCCATCGGCAGAGGCGCGGATGGTTCACCGTACGGAGTGCGATGACCCGATGTCCCCAGACGGTCACTGAGCTCGATCTTTATCGTGGGTGGTCCGGGAGACGACTTCGGATGATCAGTGGGCTTAAGCCGCCCAGCGTGGCAAGCACGTTCCTCAGCCCATGCCCACCGGAATCGCCAAACGGCCGGCGTGAAAGCAGAACGCCCCATCGGTTGAGTAAGGGGTGTGACTGCCAATATGACGGCTCCGGATCTCACCGAACCATCGGAGACGATCAGCGACGCGGCCCTGCTGGAGCTGTCGCGCCGAAGACCCGAGCGGTTCGGGGAGATCTATGACCGGTACGTGAGCGAGATTCACGCGTACCTGGGACGGCGACTCGACCGGCAGGCTGCCGACGATCTCACCGCGGAGGTCTTCCTGGCCGCGTTCAGGAAGCGCGAGGCGTTCGATCCCGAGCGTGGAGAGGTCCGCCCGTGGCTGTACGGCTTCGCCACCAACCTGATCTCGTCGCACCGGCGTACCGAGACCAGGCGGCTGGCCGCGCTGCAACGCAGCGCCACCGCGCACGACGGCGCAGAGCACGGACACGAGGAACGCGTGGTCACCCGCGTCGACGCCGTGAGCGCGCAGGGGCGGCTCGCGGCCGAGCTGCGCGCGCTGTCCGAAGGAGACAGGGACGTGCTGCTGCTCAGCGCGCTGGGCGAGCTGAGTCATGAAGAGGTGGCCAAGGCGCTGGACATCCCGTACGGCACCGTCGGATCCCGTCTGTCGCGGGTGCGCAGGAAGCTTCGTGCCGCCCTGGGCGGCGTCAACCCCTTGCTTGGAGGCTCTGATGGATGATTACCAGGCGGTGCGGGAGCTGCTGCCCGCGCCGCCCCTGTCGCCCGAGGTCGAGCGGGCCGGGCGCGAGCGGCTGGCCGCCGCGTTCGCCCATGAGCGGGTACGGCGGGGCCGCAGAGCAGCCAGGTGGAGCGCGTTCGGGCTCGTCCTGGCCGGGGCCGCCGCGGCGGCCATCGCGATCGCGCCGACGGCGCCCCCGAGAGCGCCCGCCACCTCTGGCACGGTCGCTCAAGCGGATGGCAAGCGGTTCCTGCTGGTCGCGGCGGAGTCGGTGGCCTCCATGCCCGACGAGGGCGCGTGGTGGGGCCGTACGGAGGTCAACGGCCGGCAGTTCCACGAGCCTGGCGGCCGGTACGTCCTGCGCGAGAGCGAGTCGGTCGAGACCTGGATCCCCGCGGACCCTGAAGGGCGCAGCTGGTACCGCCAGACACCTCAGGGAACCAAGCCCGCGACGCCCCAGGACGAGGCGGCCTGGCGCGTCGACGGCTCGCCGACGTCATGGACGTACGACAAGACCTCGGAAACGGGACACTCCGGTGCCGTACGGGCGGAGCCCGGCGAGCAGTCGACCTGGTCGACCGAGGACTGGGACTTCCGCATCCTCACAGCGGGCAAGCCGCTGACCAAGATGAGCGAGATGCCCGATACCCCCGAGGGGCTCAAGGCGCTCTTCGACGCCGACGACCGCACCACCATCGACACCGCGGCGCGGCTGCTGTTCTTCGCGCCGGTGACGAGCGAGACCAGGGCCGCCGCGTACCGGCTGCTCGCCTCAGCGCCCGGCGTCACCACCGTCGGGCAGGTAAGTGACGCGCTGGGCCGTGCCGGGCAGGCGATCGAGTACGAGTCCGGCGAGTTCGCCCCGCCGAACTACGCGGGGGCGACCAGGACCCGGCTGGTGATCGACCCCCTCTCCGGCAGACCACTTTCCATCGAAACCCGCGCCGTCGCAGACGGCCTGCTCCTGACGTACACCGCGATCCAGGACAGCCGCTGGGCGGACGACAACCCGTTGAAGGAGAACGAATGAGATCCACCCTCGCCCTTACCGTCGCCGCTGGGCTGATCTTCGCTGGCGCGGGCGCCGCTCCGGCGTCCGCCGACGCGCCGGAGGGGGCGTACTGGCGGGTCGAGACAATCTTCACCACGACTCATCCCCACGCGGTCGGCAGTGGCTACTACCTGACGCAGCGCAGGATCAGCACCGAGTGGCTCTCGCCCGAGGGCAAGAGCTGGAACGGCTTCCGTGAACTGGGCGCGAAGCCCGCGACCGGGAAGGACGAGGCGGCCTGGCGCGCCGACGGGTCGCCGACCACATGGGACTACCGCACGGAGGGCATGAAGATCCATCTGTCCACCAAACCGGACAAGGGCTCCATCGCGGCGGCCAAGGGCAGGCCTGACGGGTTCCGTCTGGGCGAGAAGTTCGTGACCTTCCAGCAGCTCCAGTCACTGCCCACGGACGTCGAGGCGCTCAGGACGTACCTCGCCGCGGACGTCAACGCCTGGATCGACAAGTCCGCGGAAGAGGCCAAGACCACCGCCCCGAAGTCCACGAAGAACGACTGGCTGGTCAACTTCGACCGATACGTCGCCGAGTGGGCCACCCAACTCCTGTACGCGAACCCCGCGCCCGACAAGGTCCGGGCCGCCGCCTACCAGGTACTCAAGACCACCAAGGGGGTCAGCGACCTCGGCCGGGCCGAGGACCCGCTGGGCCGCTCCGGCCAGAAGCTTGTCCTGCCCGTCGCCTCCAGCAAGGGCACATTGCTCAAGCAGCAACTCCTGGTGGACACCAAGACCATGACACTGCTGGCCGAATACACCGACCTCAAGGACGGCGGCAAGGCGGTGCTCGGCAAGTCCGGCGTGCAGACGTTCAAAGCTGGTTGGACGGATGACAAGCCCGCCGTTCCAGGCGTGAGCTGACCCTTTGCCGTAGCCCTGACGTCGGCGTCAGGGCTACGGCCTCCATGGCCGTCGCCGACTGCCACCTCGGGCTGCTCGACCTGCATCCCGTCCGACGGCTGCACGATGTACTTGTACACGGCAACCCGATGCTCCTCTACGCGCGGACGGCTGAGATCCGCACCAGGGTCAAAGTCCGAGGATGACATCACCCATGTGACTCCGTCCTTGTGCGGCCGCGGACTGATCGTCTCCGGGCCGCAGACCACGGCAAGAGCACCGCGCTCAAGCAGCTGGGACGCACGCACGAACTCATGGTGGCGCCCATCACCGCCGCGATCGCATATGGAGCATCAGGCTGACACCCTGACTCGACCCCGTAATCGGGTCTGTCTAGTTAACGGTGTAACTCGATCTTGATTGGGTTATCGGGTGGTCGGGGTGAGACGGCCTTCGAAGGTGATAGCGAAGGCGTTGAGGGCGGCCTTCCAGCGGGTGATCCAGCGTTTGCGGCCCTTGCCGGTCGGGTCCAAGCTCATGATCGCCATGTAGACGCACTTGAGCGCGGCCTGCTCGTTCGGGAAGTGGCCGCGGGCCTTGACCGCCCACAACATCGCCTCGGGCACTCAGGCGAGCATCGCCGTCCCGGCGGGGCAAGCTCGCCGACGGGTGGAAGGTGCGCTGGCGCCTGCGCGCGGTCTCTGACCAGGCCGCCTCGGCCTGGTCGGACTGGCGACAGGTCACCGTCGACGTCACCCAGCCCGGCGAGGAGCCCCTGGCGCAGACCGCTGGACCGGTGATCCGCACCGACCAGAGCTTCACCGCTGCCGCCTGGCTGCGGTGGAGCGACAAGGACGGCGAGTTCACCGCCATCGAACAGCGCGGTACACAGCAGTCGGCCTTCCGGTTGGGGAACAGCCGGGACAGAGGCCTGTTCTTCACCCTTACCTCCGGCGACACGCCTGACGCGGCTTCTGCAGGTGTGTTCTCAGATGTGGAGCCTCCGGTCAACGAATGGTTCCACCTCGTGGGCGTCTTCGATGCGACCGCCAAGAGCGTGGCTCTGTATCTGAATGGCACGTTGCTCAAGTCGGAGAGCGTCAGCGCCGACGCCTGGAGTGCGAGGGGGTCTCTTTCCCTCGGTAGCCGCATGGTCGGAGACATCGACAATGTTCGGCTCTACCAGCAGGCCTTGGCCGCGGGGGATATCACCTCGCTCTACACCCTTCCGAGCGCCACCGAGAAGCGCGCGGTCCGTAAATCGCCTGCGGAAGCCGAGTCACGGACTTCGCAGGAAGACGAATCGCAGGCCATTGCTGCCCCCCTTCCTCCGTTCGACTACGACAGGGTGAAAACCCTCGAAGACTGCGCCAGGGCTCGAGCGAATTCTGGTTCGCCGTATGCGACGCCTGGCTGGGCGGACGTTCGTCCTTACAGTGGCTGCTGGAGCAAGTTCCTTGCCTACGGCGACTGGACCTTCCATCCGTCGGAGCCGGACAAGTACCCGCCCGTGCCGGATGACGGGTACAAGGTCGAAGCCACGGTGGTCATGCACACCTACCTCGGAACCGCCGACGGTTCCGCAGCTGTGGGCGATGGAAGCCGCGACCCCGATCAGATCAAGGTGTGGACCCACCTGGCAAACATCAAGGGCTACGACGACGGTAAGGAGACGGGTGACTTCGACGACACGAAGTCACTTCAGCTGGACGTCCAGCTGACCGGCAGCGACGGCACCCAGTGCAAGCTCGTCGAAGGCGAGCCGCGCAGGGAGACGATCCGCAAATGGAAGGCCAACGGCTACAACGAGTGGCTCGTCAAGTCCGACGTCGCAGAGGGCGATTCACACAACTGCACGATTCGCCCCCTGCTCTTCGAGTTCGGCGGGATTCCCTACTTCAACGAGGCGAGGCCTCTTTGGAACAAGATGGAATACCAGAACGTCCTCAGCAACATCAAATTGCCCTTCGGGATCCAGGTGATCGGACTCCCCACTGCTCCGGGTCGTGAATATGCACCCACGGTCCGCTGCGACGACATAACCTTCTCCCTGAATTTCACAGATCGCCAGCACAGGGGTGCCTGTATTCATGCCTGAGATTGTCACTCCACGGCGCGACGCTCGTCATGTTCGAGCAGGTGTTCGACAGGGTCGATGTTGGCGGTGACCGATCTACCCCGCGTCTGGCACGACGGCCGCAGGCGCAGCCTCCTCGCATGGGAACGCCGCGCGGATGGCTGGTGGGCGCATCTGCGGCATGTCGAGCTGACTCCGCAGCCGCGCTCCATCGACGAGGTTTACACGCCCGTCGAAGACTGGCAGCCCGCCTCGGCCGTCCAGAAGATCGAGGGCGAGGACTACAGCCACGTGGCGCGCAAGCTCGCCGCCGACTGAGACCTTCAGATGCTCTCGATCTTGGTGGGCTGCTCGCACCTGCCAGCCTAGGCGTCGGCTCGCCACAGAGCGCGGCGCGGCGGGCACAGCGGCACGGCGTTGCTGAGCTGGGTGTGCCACACGTAGGCGGCCCGCAATTGCTTGGCGGACCAGGTCGAGGCTTGCGTATCACTGAGGCCGTTGTGGTCTATCAGATGATGGCCCTCGCTTTCTCACATCAGTAATCAAGTCCAGTTGTTTCCATAATGTCCAATCTGTGACCCTGTATCCGAACGACCGAATTTCACACGCCTTCACTCAAGGGGATCAGCCGTGAACCTCGCACCCATCGACAAGTCCAAGCTCGCGCGCAACGGTGAAGAGTTCCTCGCACTGGCTGCCAGCGACGCAGACTGGATCATCCGCTCCGTAGACGATCTGCGCTATGTTCGAGAAAACGACAAGGAAGGACCGTTCGCCACGCTCCCCGAACCTGACTTCAATGCGTTCGCCAACAGCCTTCGATTTAACAAAGGGGCCGTCTCTGGCGGGTCCTACAGATTTCTGATGCCATCGCTGACGCTAACCCAGATCTACGAAGTTTTCGAACGGTTTGGAATGGCGAAGCAGTACTTCAATGAAATACACGAATGGAGGTGCACGGCAGCAGGCTGGAAGTTCGACTTCTGGGAGTTCTGCCCGTCTACCTGCTAGGACCCTCCTTTGGTAGGTCCTCGGGCACCCCCTGCGCAGCGAGGCGAGGACTACAGCCACGTGCCGCGCAACCTCGCCGCGGACGGGCGCTAGAACTCGTCGTCCTTACGTGGCCGGCCCCCGCCGGCGCCTCGGCCTGGCCGCGGCCAGCTGGTGATCGTGGCGGGTTTCCAGACGGGCGTGCGTCCGATCATCTTGTCCTCGGGCGGCAGGCCGTTGGGGTCTCCGTCCTTGCGGCGCTGCCGGTAGGTGTGGACCGTGCGGAGCTTGACCTCGAGGTAGTCGGCGATGTCCGCCATGGTCCAGTAATCCGCGTCCATGTCTGGATGAGCCATACAAAGATTATGGGGTCGGCGTCTGGCGAGGACGAAGGCTGGCATGGGCTGGGTCCTTCCTGGCATGCCTGAGGGCCGGAAGCGAGTCGGTGGGACGTGGTCCCGGTCGCGTATCCGGCCCCAGGGGTTCGGGGTGGTCAGTGTGGTTCGCGGTAGTGCATGTCGCCCTCGTCGTCCTGCTCGGCGTGCGCGTCGATCCAGGTGGCGCCGAGGTCGTGGCGGCCGAGCGCGGGTCCGGGATGATCACGTGGGTGCTCCGTTCCGGGAGGGGCGGGGGCGGCCCGAGGGCCGCCCCCGAGGTGGGTCAGCGGCGGACGAGCTGCATCAGGCGCTTGTGCGTCTTGGACTTGATGTCGTCGTCCGTCCCCTCCAGGAGGGCGGTGGCGCGGGCGATCTCCTCGCTCATGGTCTTGCCGGGGCGGCGGGGCGCGAGGTGGTCGAGGTAGTCGGTGACGGCCCGCTCGGCGGCGTAGGCGGTGCGGCCGACGCGCTTTGCCTCGGCCTTGAAGATGACCGTGAGGTCGTCGCGGCGGCGGTCGGCGGCGTTGCGGGTGCGGACGGTGGCGTCGGCCTCGACCGGCCAGAGGTCGGCGACGACCTTGTGGAACGCGCCGAGGGTCAGGTTGGTGCGGGCGAGCGCGGTCTCCTCCTGGGCCCAGCGCTCGTAGTACTTCACGGTCAGGCCGAGGGTGCGGAGTGCCTCGTGGATGCGGTCCAGGGCGTTGGCGGTGTGGCGGACGGTCCAGCGGGTGTGAGCGTCGCGGACCGCGAATCGCTCGGTGTTGGCACACCGGCCGCCAGGGGGTGACGAGGGCCTGGGCGGGCGACGATCCGTCGTGGCTGTTGAGCATCACGAGGAACGGGATGATCTCGTCGTTGATGCCGTCGGCGTCCACGGTGACCGACTCGGGCAGGCGCATGGAGACGAAGACGCGGCGGCCGCCGCGCAGGGACCCGGCCGACTCCCAGATGACGTCGTGCTGGTCGACCAGCTCTTCCAGGAAGGTGAACAGGTCGCGGTTCTGGATGACCTCGTACCGGCTGCCGACGACGCCGAGCGGGCCGCCGGTGTCGGTGCGGACGGTGACGTACTGGTCGGCGAAGGAGCGCAGGCTGGGCGTGGTCTCGTGCTCGCCCATGAAGGAGTAGCGGACCTCGCGCTTGGTCACCTCGAATCCGATGCCGCCGAGGTCGAGGACGGTGTCGATGTCGCCGACGCCGCCGGGGATGATCTGGCCGAGTCCGTGCCAGGCCGGGACGGCGCTGTAGAGGGAGGCTTTGCCGTTGGTGTCGACGTCGAGGCCGTGGTTGGCGACCACCTCGACCTGACCCAGGGCGTTGCGGTTAATGGTGAAGACCTCCCCCGCGTCCCAGCCCTGTGTGACGCGGAAGCGGTTCTCGCCGATCGGCGTCATGCGTCCGGCGGCGACTTCGGCTCGGATCCATGCGGCCTTGTTGGTCTGGCGCTGAATGGCGGCGTCGCGGGCGGCGCGGCGGTCGGCGAGCTGCTGGGTCTTCTCGGTGGCGAACGCGGCGTTGACGTCGATGGCGGTCATGTAGCCTTCTGCAAACTTTGACTGATTGACTACTACAAAGTATGCGCAGGGCAAGTGAGCATGTCAAGCTCACTACTACAAAGATTTCAGAGAGACCGCCCGGCCCGCAGCTTCCCCAGCACGGCGCTGACCGGATCGACGAACATGGGCCCGAAGGGCGTCCTGATCGCCCGGAGCTCCGTCACGTACAGCGGACCAGGCGCTCTGCGGAGCGCCTCCTCCAGCAGCTGCCAGTTCACTGGAGCTCGCCCAGGTCGACGCCCTCGAACTGGTACGTCACCGTGACGTCGCCGCCCACCAGCTGCTTCACGGGGATGTCCAACCCGAGCAGCTTCGCTCGCCGCTCCTGAATCTTCAACATGCGATCGATCGCCGCCAGCACCGGCGCATCGTCCTCGAGCGGCTCGCCGCGACCGTCGTCCACCGCGGCATTCCCGTCGTCGTCGATGAACGGCTGGCCCAGCCGTACAACCCGCCCCTGGGACACGGTCACGTGCCGCCGCTCCAGGACCTCGCGCGACTCAACCCCGAAGCCCGCGAGGCTGCACGCAAGGCCCGCGCGGCGAAGAAGGGACCGTGTTCGCGGATCTGCTGGCGGATGTGGGCGTTGAGGTCTTCGGCGCGGGTGGTCCCGAGGCGGGCGAAGACGCGTTCGTAGGCGGTCCATGCGTCGCCGGGGACGCGACACTGCCTGGGCTTGGTGGAGTCTCCAGTCCCGACACCCCGGAAGACATCGCCCTCCTCGACCAGGCGGAGACCGAACTCGCCGAACGCCGCTCCCGCAAGGGCGGCCGGCCAACTGGTCTTGTTCGGGGGCTTGCGCGCCAAGACGAAGGTCCCGTCGTCTGCGCGAACGGCCCGCCACTGCGACAGGTTGATGTTCCACAAGGGGCGTTCGTTCTGAATGGCCATCCTCTCCGCCTGCTCGGTGGCGGCGCGAGTGTCGTCCCACTCGATCGAGCGCGTGACCACGGTTGGCCACCAGCTCTTGGTGTGCTTGTGGCCCTTGAAGCGGCTCTTCGTATTCGCTGCGATCCCTACGTAACTCGCCCAGTGAGTGAACGAACCGCTCTGTACCGGCTCTACGACGCCAACGACGTGCTTCTGTGGCCTGGCGGATGGCTTCCCGGCTCATTTCGGTGAGACGGACGAGGTCGACCTGCTTGCGGCCGGAGTCGATGGCGTTCTGTAGACGTGTGTCGCGGCGCTGCATCGCGGCTTCGATGTCTTCCTTGTAGTCGCGGATGATCTTGCGGATTTCGTCGCCGCTCATGGGCTGCGGCATCCTCCCCACCAGCCGCCCGGGCTCTACACCGCCGTCAGCTCGGACGGCACCACCACCTACCTCGTCCACCGCGCGAGCTGCACCTGCCCGGCCGGGCAGCGCGGACGCTACGCCTGCTACCACCGGGCGGCCGTCGCCATTCTGAGCGCCGCGCCCGCCCGCCGCACGGCCTGACCACCTCGGCGGCCCGCAACCCGGGCGGGCCGCCACCCACCGAAGGGAGAGCACCAGATGGCAGAGCACGACCCGCCCCCCGCCGCCCGTCCTGTGGTGACCTGAAGAGGCGGACCCGAGCTGGACCCGGCGACGGAGTGGGAGTACGACCGGGAGCGCGAGACCTAACCCCGCGCCGAGGCCCCTGCCCAACACGGGCAGGGGCTTCTGCGTCCCAGACCCCGACTTGGCCCAATCAGTGACCCTGCTGGTTAACTCGGATTTGCCAGTCTGCTTCGTGATCTGATGGTGCCTGTCCTGGATCATGAGCGTTGTGGCAGCAGTCGTCGTCGTTGTCTTCGTCCTGGCTGCCGAGGTGGATGGAGGCGGCGATGTCGATGCAGCCCAGGCCGTGGCCGGAGCCGACACCCGAGGTCGCGGCGGCGGTTCGGGCGATCTACCAAGGGAAGCGGCAGGTGCCGTTACCGGTCCGGGTGCGCGATGAATTAGGCGAGGTGTTCGCCGATGAAGTGTTCGCCGCCGCGTTCGGGCGCGAGGGCAGGCCGGGCTGGTCGCCGGGCCGGCTGGCGTTGATCACGGTGTTGCAGCGGGTGGACAACCTCACAGACCGGCAGGCGGCCGAGGCGGTTGCCACCGATCTGACCTGGAAGTACGCACTCGGCCTGGACTTGAACGATCCCGGCTTTGATGCCAGCGTGCTGAGCGAGTTCCGCTCCCGGGTGATCGCCCACGGGCTGGAGGAAAGGCCCCTCGATCTGCTCCTGGCGGCGTTGCAGGAGCGGGGGTTGCTGCAGGTGGGCGGTAAACAGCGCACCGACTCCACGCACGTGATCTCCGCGGTGCGGGATCTGAACCGGGTGGAGCTGGCCGGCGAATGCGTCCGCGCCGCGCTGGAGGCGCTGGCGGTGGCCGCTCCCGGCTGGGTGCAACAGGTGCTGGAGGTGCCCGGCTGGGCCGAACGCTATGGGCTGCGGGTCGATTCCTGGCGGATGCCCACCTCCAAGACCAAGCAGGAAGAACTAGCGCGGGCCTACGGGGCCGACGGGTATGCGCTGGTCGAAGCTGTCTACGCGCCGTTCTCCCCGACCTGGCTGCGCCACCTGCCCGCCATCGACACGCTGCGCGTCATGCTGATCCAACACTATGTGCGCACCACCGACAGGCGGGGACGGCAGGTGATCAAACGGCGGCGGGACCTCACCCAGGGTGGCGAGGGCTTGCCGCCGGGCAGATACCGGCTGACCTCCCCGTATGACGTTGATGCCCGCTGGGCGGCCAAGGGCAGCGAGCTGATGTGGAACGGCTACAAGGTGCACATCAGCGAGACCTGCCACACCCCCACCGACGCCCAAGCCGCCACCGACAGCAGGCACGGCATCGACGGCATGAACGGCGTGAACGGCGTGAACGGCGTGAACGGCGTGAACGGCACGGACAGGACGCCGCCGAATCTGATCACGAACGTGGCCACCACCAACGCCACCGTGCCCGACGTGGCGATGACGTCGGTCATTCACCACGGTTTGGCCCGGCGCGGCCTGCTGCCCACCGAGCACTACCTGGATGCCGGCTACGCCTCAGCCGAACTGATCGTTCAAGCACGTGAGCGGCACCAGCTGGCTCTGATCACCCCGCTGCTGACCGATAACTCGGTCCAAGCCCGTACCCGCAACGGCTATGACCGCGCCGCCTTCACCATCGACTGGGACAACCAGCAGGTCACCTGCCCGCAAGGACAGACCAGCACCTCCTGGACACCCTGCCGACAGCGGGGCACCCCGCTGATCGTGGCTGCCTTCCCGACCAGCGTCTGCCGCCCCTGCCCCGCGCGAGCCTTATGCACCAGCGCCAAGCACGGCGGCCGTCACCTCACCCTGCGCCCGCGACCGATCCAGAAAACACTGGACGCGGCCCGCGCCGCACAGACCAGCCCCGCCTGGCGCGACACATACAAGATCCGGTGCGGCATCGAGGGCACCATCCACCAAGCCGTCGCGGCCTGCGGCCTACGCCGCGCCCGCTACCCAGGCATCAAAAAGGTTCACTTCGAACACGTCGTCTCCGCCATCGCGCTCAACCTGATCCGCCTGCACGCCTGGTGGAACGGACACCCACTGGATCGGACCCGCACCAGCCATCTGGCCCGACTCGAACCGGCCCTGACCGCCTGAAACGAGTTAACCAGCAGGGTCCTACAGGGCTCGCTCAGCGCGGCCAGGCGTCGCGGCGGGGGGGCGCGGTAGAGGACGCGTGACGTCGCGAACCAGTCCCGGTCGAGGAACCGGCCCGTGATCCGCCCCGCCAGGATGAGGTAATACTCCACCTGCTCCCGGAACCCGGCGTCATCCAGGTCCAGGTCCCGCGCGTAATCCTGGAACGCCTCCTCTCCCACCCTGCCCACATACTCTCCGTCGTGGTAGTAGACCATCCCCTCGTCGGCAAGCTCGTACAAGCCGGCCATGTGCCAATGAGCGAGGATGCCCCTTCCTCCCGCGCTCGCTTCCTCGGACAGTGTGAAGCCCCTGTTCATGGTGACTGAGACAGACCAGCCCGGAGAGTGCGTCCCGATCCAGACCAGAGTTTCCTGCTCGTCATTGTCGATCAGGTCGAATGCGGTGAGCAATGCTCAGAACCTGTGGATCGGCTCGGGGGCGTACCCTCCCGAGTGATCGATTCGAAGGTCACTGAGTAGGCCGACGTTGGCGCGTCGGCTGGGAGGGCACACCCATGCTTACCGTAGTCAATGCCGATGGCACGACGTCGAATGGTTCCTTGATCGATGAGATCGTCCGGGAGGGAGCGCGGCGGATGTTGGCCGCGGCCCTGGAGGCCGAGGTCAACTCCTATCTGGCCGAGCTGGCCGACGCTCGTGACGCCGATGGCCGTCGTCTGGTGGTGCGCAACGGGTTCCATGCCGAGCGGACGATAGCCACTTCGGCCGGGCCTGTGCAGGTCAGGGCCCCGCGGGTGAACGACAAGCGGGTAGATGCCCAGACTGGCGAGCGTCAGCGGTTCTCTTCGGCGATCCTGCCACCGTGGGCGCGCAGGTCCCCGAAGATCTCCGAGGTGCTTCCGCTGCTGTATCTGCACGGCCTGTCCACCGGCGACTTCGTCCCGGCCCTGGAGCAGTTCCTCGGGTCGGCCGCCGGGTTGTCGTCGGCGACGGTGTCGAGGCTGACTGCGCAGTGGACCGACGATCACAAGGCGTTCCAGAAGCGCGACTTGTCGGCGACCGACTTCGTCTACGTCTGGGCCGACGGCGTGCACCTGAAGGTCAGGTTGGACCAGGCCAAGGCTTGCGTGCTGGTCCTGGTGGGCGTCCGCGCCGACGGCAGCAAGGAGCTGATAGCCCTGGACGAGGGCTATCGGGAGTCATCGGAATCGTGGGCGAACCTGCTGCGCGACTGCGCACGGCGCGGGATGCGCGCCCCGCATCTCGCGGTCGGCGACGGGGCCTTGGGCTTCTGGAAGGCGCTGCGCGAGGCTTTCCCCGAGACCAAGGAGCAGCGCTGCTGGGTGCACAAAACCGCGAATATCTTGGACTCCCTGCCGAAGTCGGCGCAGCCGGCGGCCAAGGCCGCGATCGCAGACATCTACAACGCCGAGGACAAAGACCAGGCCACCAAGGCCATCAGGACATTCGAGCGGCAGTACGGTGCGAAGTTCCCCAAGGCCGTCAAGAAGATCGTCGACGACGCGGACGTGCTGTTGGCGTTCTACGACTACCCGGCCGAACACTGGATTCACCTGCGCACCACGAACCCGATTGAGTCGACATTCTCCACCGTCCGACTGCGCACCAAGGTCACCCGCGGTGCCGGCTCCCGCGCGGCAGCCCTGGCAATGACGTTCAAGCTCATCGAGTCCGCCCAACAACGCTGGCGCTCGGTCAACGCGCCCCACCTGGTCGCTCTCGTGCGTGCCGGAGCCCGCTTCGAACGCGGCGTACTCGTCGAACGTGACGAGGTCAGCGCAGCATGACCGGCCATACCGAGCTCCCGCTGCTCTTCCTCGACGTCGACGGGCCGCTTCTCCCATTCGGCGAGGACCCGCAACGCGCACCGCGGGTTGCTACACCGGACTCGCGCTTGGCCCGGCTCACCTCCGAGGTGAGGCGTCGGCTGGCAGCGCTGCCCTGCGAACTCATCTGGGCGACAACCTGGGAAGACGAGGCGAATGCCGAGATAGCACCCCGAATTGGGCTGCCGCGGCTGCCCGTCGTGAGCTGGCCGGAGTCAACCGACCAGCATGCTCGTGAGGACCAATGGTTCGGGCTCCACTGGAAGACCCGGCCCCTGGTGAACTGGGCGGGCGGGCGCCCGTTCGCCTGGGTCGACGACGAGATCACCGACGCCGACAGGGAGTGGGTCTCCGCGCACCATAGCGGCCAGGCTCTCCTCCATCACGTGGAGTCATACCGGGGACTCGCAGACGAAGACTTCGCAGCCCTCGATCAATGGCTTCGAGCCCTGTAAATCACCCGCAATCCACAGGATTTGACAATTGCTCAATGCGGTATCGAGATCGCAGAGAACTCCAGAGCCCGGATCCACCCGGAAACGCTCTGCGGCTTCATCGATCTTCTCCGTGTCGATCCATGCCACATCGAAGCGGCTGTTCAGGAGGTACTCCTCCAGGAGATCCCACTGGCTCTCCGCGGGCATCGCTCGTGACAGGTTCAACGGACAGTTCCTTTCGAGGTTCGAGCAAGTCTGTGAGTGGAGGCGGATGACCGCCTCCACTCACAGACGTTCAGCTGGGCTACCTGAGCTTTGTCCGGATCAGCTCACGATCTTGACCCAGAACTGATTACCGGGCACGACACGATAGTCGGCGTAGAAGCTGTCGAGGGCGGCCCCATGATCCAGGTTGTGCTGCTTGGGAACCGCTTGGATGGAGTAGTTCCCGTCCTTCTTGCCGGCGCCTTCCAGCGTCGACGCGAATGGATACTCGTCACACTGGAGCCAGCCCGCCTGCGGAACCCCGTAGGCCCATTTCTTCGCTGTCTTGTACTCATCCCAGAAGTAGTACTTGCAGTGGTTCACCCCTATGAGCTGTTTACTCGTCGGCTTCGGCCTGGTGCCGTCGGGAGCCAGGGGAAGATCCGGCCAGTGTTTCTCGTCAGCTGTACCTCGGTCCGTGACCGGCGCGCCGCAGGCATGTTGTCTTCCGTGAGGCGTGCAGGTGACGCCGTGAAACGCTGCTCCAAGTCGCCCACGCGCCACTCAGCACGAATCTGCCGTGACGGCATCGCGTGTGGGGTGTGAGCAGCGTCGGAGGAGAGCCGCCGGTGGATGGCAAGGGCCTCCTGCTCCGATCCCGGAGCAGGAGGCCCACCGGCTACATGGTCAGCGCAGCTTTCGGAAGGTCTCCTGGACGTCGTTGGTGAAGGCTTCGGGGTTCTCGTAGTGGACGAAGTGGCCGCCCTTCATGTGGGCGTTGACGTTGATCACGTTGAAGGAGCTGCGTGTGGGGCCGTTCTCAAAGGCGGCGATACGCCCTTCGACGGTGTCGACGCCGGGCGGGTAGGCGTCGCCGAGGAGGAAGGTGAAGCCGGCCGGCGGCTCGACGACGGGCTGGCGGTTGTGGGAGGGCACCCACGGATAGCGCACCGCGTTGCGGTACATGCGGATGGAGGACCCGATGGCCTGGTTCACCCAGAAGGCGGTGGCCTCGGCGAGGATGAAGTCGCGGGGGAAGTTCTCATCGAAGTCACTCCTCTTGTCGCTCCACTTCTTCCACCTCCGCAGGAGCCAGGCGAGCATGCCGATGGGGGAGTCGTTCAGGCCGTGGGTGAGGGTCGATGCGTCGAGCATGTGGACCGCGACGTGGGAGACGTAGGTGCTGACGAGGTTCTCCAGGCCCGCCCGCAGCTCCGGTGTGGCGTCCTCGGGAATCTTGGCGCCGTCGGTCAGGTCCCAGAACCGCTCGTTCGCGAACTGGCCCGGAGGCATGTCGTGACCGTAGTGCAGGCCGATGATGCTGTCGGCGTACTTGTGGCCGAGCGCGCTGGTGACGAGGGCGCCGTAGTCGGAGCCCGCCGCGGCGTACTTCTCGTAGCCCAGCACCTCGGTCATGAGCTTGTGAATGATGTCGGCGATCTTCCAGTAGTTCAGGTCGCCCCTGCCGACGGGGGTGGACCAGGCGAATCCGGGCAGGTCGGGGATGATGACGTCGAAGGAGTCGGCCGGGTCACCGCCGTGGGCGGCGGGGTCCGTCAGCGGGCCGATGAGCGGGAGGCTGAACCCGCTGGACCACGGCCAGCCGGAATGAACGGCGAGCGGGACCGGGTTCGGGCCCTTGCCGCGCACGTAGTAGAAGTGCACGGGCGTGCCGTCGATCTCGACCTTGTACTGGTCGTAGGTGTTCAGCCGCTGCTCCTGCGCACGCCAGTCGAAGCCGTCCGCCCAGTACTCCACGAGCGGCTTGAGGTAGGCGGTGCTGATCCCGTAGTACTCCTCCTCGTTGTCCAGGTCATCGAAGAAGCGGGTCTTGTTCAGGCGGTCCTTGAGGTCGTCCAGGGCCTCCTGGGGGACATCGATCTTGTACGGTTCCAGCGCGCTGGGCTTGTTGTTGTTGCTCACGGCAAGGCTGCTTTCCTGTAGTGGTGGATGAGAAGTCGCTGTCCGGCACGTGGGTGCCGCCTGCCGGTGTTCTGATCGCGCCGTGTCGGATGTGACCGGCCGCCGGGCGAGGTGTGAAGGGGCCGCAGGTAGCGTCAGTTGGTGAAGTCCAGGCGAACCCGGGTCTGCTTGAGCTCGGCGATGTACCAGGAACCGTTCGTCTTGACGAAGCGTGCGTGGTAATGGCCGAACCCGTGCATGCCTCTGAAAGGGATGTGCTCGGACACGGCGGCGTCCTCGGGCCGGGTGATGATGTCCTCCATCGCCCATACGCCGTGGGCGGCGGTCGCCGAGTCGACGTCGATCTCGTCGGAGAACAGGTGGTGGACCAGGGTGACGCCGGGGCCGCCGCTGGCTCCGACCGTGGCGGCGATCCCTTCCCGGCCCTCCATGCGCAGCCACACCGATCCGTCAGGCTTGTGCGGGGTGAACGTGCCGTCTGGCGTGAACAGATTCGCCAGGTCCTGCCAGCGCTGATGATCCGCGTAACGGACGTAGCGAGCCATCAGACGACGAAGATCCTCAGTAATGCTCAGACGCTCAATGGCATCCATAATCGATCATCCCTTCCAGTGATGTGGACGGACATCCCGCCGGTGCTGCGCCTCGGCCGGCCGTGCCGTCAAGCGCGTTACTTTGTGTCGTGTCTCACAGGCGACAGACGCGCTCTACTTACGCGTCCTCGCCGAGCTCGGCATCGCGTCATTGAGATCCAGCGCCGTCAGCACCCGGTCCAGGTCGGCGGCGAAGGTGTCGTAGTCGTACCCGGTACTGGGCCGGTCCGAGCGACCGAAGCCGCGGCGGTCGTACGTGATCAACCGGAAGCCGGCGCCGAGCAGCGCCGCGGACTGCTTCTCCCACGAGTCACCGCTCAGCGGGAAGCCGTGGACGAGCACGACCGGTTGCCCCGCGCCGTGGTCCTCGCAGTACAGGTTGATGAGCGACGGCCCGGTTCCGCCCGCGGAGGCGGCGGCCTACCGTCGCGGATCGAGCAGCAGCTTCCCCGAGGTGCGCCGCGATTCGATGTCGATATGGGCCTGCGCGGCCGCATCCAGCGGGTAGCGCCCGGTGATGTCGACGCTGAGCTTGCCCTCGCGGATCTTCTCGAAGAGGTCCCCGGCGTGACCGAGCAGCAACTCCCGGCTGTGGATGTGGTCCGCGAACACGGCGTAGGTGATCCGGATGCTCCTGGGCAGGTCGAACATCCGCACCGTGGGGATCTCGCCGATCAGCGGACCGTAGTAGACGAGGGTGCCGACCCGCCGCAGGACCTCGATCGACCGCCAGAAGGTGTTGGCACCCCCACCGTCGAAGACCGCGTGCACGCCCTCGCCGTCGGTGAGAGCCAGGACTCGGTCCACAAAGTCGCCGTCCGAGGAGACGAGTACTTCGTCGGCTCCTGCGGCCTTGGCGGCCGTGACCTTCTCCTCCCGGGAGACCAGTCCGATCACGCGGGCGCCACGCAACTTGAGCAACTGGGTGACCATGCGCCCCACGCCGCCGGCCGCCGCGTGCACGAGGGCCGTTTCACCCTCCGCCAACGGCGCCGACTCGGTCACGAAGTGATGCGCGGTCAGCCCTTGCATCATCGTGGCGGCGGCGACGTCGCTCGGGATATCGTCCGGAATCGGGACCGCCTGGTCGGCAGGCATGGCGATCTTCTGCGCATAGCTGCCGAAGACCGAGACCCAGGCAACCCGGTCGCCCACCGCGAATCCGCTGACGTCTTCGCCGACTGCGGCGACCCGGCCTGCGCCTTCGACTCCGAGGACCGCCGGAACCTCGCCGACCAGACCGAATCCGACACGAGAGCCGGTGTCCATGAAGTTGATCCCTGCGAAGTCGACGTCCACCAGGAGATCACCCGGACCCGGCTCGGGGTCGGGCCAATCCTTCACCTTGAGGACTTCGGGGCCGCCGAACTCTTCTACCACTACTGCGCGCACAGCGCGCACCTCCTTCTACCGGTCGACAACCGCCGCTGGGGAGGCGGCGATTGTTTCGTGGGGCAACTCGCCCCGGGGATTGACAAGGGACAGCCTGCGCGCTCCTCGCGCTGAGCAGCCGGATCAGGCCTGCAGGAGCGAGGCGGCGTAGGCGGGATTGGTGTAGTCGCGCCAGGCCGCGATCTTGCCGCCGCGGAGCTCGTAGACGGCCATGTTCATCACGGGGACCAGCTTTCCTCCCGCCAGTGCGAGCCCGTGGATCTGCTCGGCGATGACCACGTCGCCGTTCACCGCCTGGTGCACGGTCTCGAAACGGACCTGGGCGAAGTTCGCGAACACGCCCCTCCACAGGGCGATCACCGCTGCGCGCCCGTGAACCGGCTTGTCGCCGTACGCGGAGAAGGTCACGTCCTCGGTCAGGAACGAGGCGAGCCCGTCCGCGTCCTTGGCGTTGAAAGTGCTGACGAAGTCGCGGACGAACGCGTCGTGCTGAGTGACATCGGACATGGCAGAGACCTCCAGAGGATTGGGTGGTTCGCCGGCGTCGGCGAGCCGTTTGGGTGAAGTGCGCGCCACCAGGCAGCGCATCATCGAAGGCACGTCGGCGTACCTTCGAAGCGACAGCCGGAGAACCGTGACCCTGAACGATGTCAAGGGCGATCACCGGGCTCCCGCCTTTGCGGACCGTGCCGCGGCCGCCTTCATCGCGGGTATTCAGGGGCGTCCAAGAAGGACAGCAGTCATCGGAAAGCGGTGGTCGACCTGCTGATCGACCATCTTCCAGGGAACTTGTATCGCCCTCGGGCTGCCGCACGGAACAGGCCGCGCTCTGGGTGCCGGCCCGTGGCCTCGTGCACCCCGATTGTGCCGTTGTCAGCCCCGAGACACCTGACTGCGCGCCTCGATGGCCCTGATCGTGTTCTTCAGCGCCTTCTCCAGCGTGCCTTTGCCGATGCTGCCCAACAGCAGTCCGATGACGCGGCCTTTGAGGTTCTTGCCTTCGCGGACCACGACGACGTCCAGCTGTGTCGTCCCGTCGGGCAAGGGGGTGAACGTGTAGATGTGGCCCGAGCGGCCGCCCCAGACGTTCGAGTCGATGGCCGTCATCACCACGCGGTGCGGGTCGGACCAGTCGTACCGCAGCCGTTCCCAGATGCCGCCCGATCCCTCGGTGACGTCGGCCGTGTCGGCGCCCTTCGCGTGCACCTTCAGGTAGTCGTCGGAGCTGTTGCCGAACAGCTGCCGGCGGCCCCGGCCGAAGTCGGTGAGGCCGGCCAAGAACTGCTCCGGCGTCGCGCTCGTCTGCTCGGTGAAGTGGATCGTTGCCATGGCTTTCTCCCTGCGTTCCTCGCATCGGTGTGGTGATCGGCTGCACCAAGACTGCCGGGGCGGCAAGCCTCGTCGAGCCCGTACCGGACCCTGGTCCCCAGGCGCCGTACCCCTGGCCCGGCCCCGGGGACCCCTGGCTCGGGCCAGGGCTCGCCCCTGGTGAGACGGGGCACCGTGGTCGGTGGGTGCCGACCGGCATCCCCTGTTGAGAAGAAGCTGATGGTGGACTCCAAGATCGAGGTGTGGTCGTCCCTGTCACGGACGTGGACCGGGCCAAGGCCTTCTCCTCGGGGATCGGCTTTCGCGAGGACGCCGACTTCTCAGGCCCGGGCGGCTTCCGGGTCGTCCATCTCACCCCGCCTGGATCGACCGCGTCGATCAACATGGGCACCGGGGTGACCGACGCGGCACCGGGGTCCGAGCGCGGCGTGCACCTGGCATCGAACTGCAGTCACGCGGCGTCGAGTCAGCGAGGTCTTCCACGATGCCGGTGGACGCCGTGCACATGGTGCGGGGCGCGGGCCCCGACATCTGAGCTGACTCCGCAGGAGTCTCAGGTCGCACGCGGGCGCCCGCCCCGACCTGGCAAGGCCGTGTCGCCCTCATGCTGCCGGCCAGGGCCGGGACGCTGCCGTCGGGGTCGGAGGGCCGGGCACCGTTCCGGCCGCCGAAGCGCGCGCTACACCCACTCACCGAACCGCAGTCCGTCGCCCCACTCGGTGACGAGCGCCGTGAACCGGTGGCGCCGCCACCCGCGGCAGCGCGCCCCCACCGTGATCCACCATGTGCCGGAACCGTTGCGCGATTCGGTGAGGCGCAGCCTGCGGCCGAAGGGCGCCTGGCACTTGTCGCAGGCACTGCGGTCCACGACGAACTCGTAGGTGAGCCGCGTGATCCACAGGTCCGTCTCGGTAGGGCCTGCTTCGACCCAGGCTGGAGGAGCTTGCGGAACGTACGGGACTCCGAGGTATATCGAACAGATCGTATTGAGCAACATCCAGTCCATGACGCCACGATCTCGCCGGAGTGGGGGCGTCGGCCCCGGTGAAGGACCCTGGCCGTGCGGCGCCAGGGACGGGCCCGCAGACCCGTGGGGGTGGACTTGCCGGCAGGGAGAGACCGTCGAGTACGCGCCGACCGTCAAGCACGTGGACCAGGTCGCGGGCGAGCAGGGAAGGTTGGAGCATAGGAGGCCTCATGGCCCACCGCGCCGACGCGCACATCGCCTGAGGTGGCCGCATGCCACTCGGTCGTCGTCTCCCATCCGGATCTCGTCGCCCGCGTCGTCGAGGAAGCCGCGAACACCACCTGCTCGATCAGGTGATCTCGGCTGCCCGGGCCCGCTGTTGGTGACGGTTCCGGTGCAAAACCTGCGTGCGACCGCCAGGGCGCGCTGGGGGTCGGTGGTCCAGATGCCTCAGGACAGGCCGTAGTCGGAGTCGTTGGCGATGACGACCAGGACTGGGCCGAAGAGCTCCTCCTGGGCGATGTGCATGGAGTTGTCGACCCCCTTGGACGCCACCCCTGACGGGCTCACGCGCTCGCCAGGTCGGGGAGCCGACCCAGTGCGTCGCGCAGTGCGGCGCGTGATGTGATGCCCAGCTTGGGAAAGACACGGTAGAGATGCGAGCTGACGGTTCGAGGAGACAGGTGTGTTCGTTCGCCGATCTCCTTGTTGGTCAGGCCGCTGGCGGCGAGATCCGCGATGCGGCGCTCCTGCCAGGTCAGCGAGGTCAGGGGGATCGGCGAGGTGCGGGAGGAGTTGTCGATGGTGCGCAACTCGGTGCGCGCCCGCTCGGCCCACCCTGTGGCACCGAGCTGTTCGAAGCAGGTGGCAGCGCTGGCCAGCAACTGCCGTGCGGCCTTGCGGCCATGATTGTGCCGCAGGCGGATGCCGTGGGCCAGGCGGATCCGGGCCAGCTCGAAGGGGAAGTTCGCCCCCGCCGGGTGCGCTTCGGCCCGCGCGTACATCTCGGCGGCCTCCCGATCGTTGGTCGCCGTCATCGAGAGAACTCCGTAGGTGAGCAGGGCCAGCCGGGGCGAGATGTCCGGGAGCCCGGCGGTCTGGGCTGCCAGCGCGTGCCGTCGGGCCTGTTCCGTGCGACCCGTGTGGAGGGCGGCTTCGACGAGGTCGAGCAGGGTCCCCGAGGCCTGGTGAAGATACGGCTCGAACGTGCCGGGATGGGTGATGCCGCTGGCATGGAGATACGCCGCTTCGTAGTCCCCTTCGCTCAGCGCAGCGACTGTGCCGGCGGTGTCGGCAAGCTGGGTCAGGAGGCCTATCCCGCGTGGGGCGGCCCAGGAGTCGACCATGGCCTGCAGCTCACGTGCTTGCTCGACTCGACCTCGCATGGCCGCGAGGACGGCCAGATAGGCGCGGCTCTGGTAGGCGAAGAGGGTGAGTCCGCGAACCGTTGCCAGTTCCAGGCTGCGCCGGCCCGTCTGCTCGGCGGCCTCCCATTGCCCAGCGGCCATCTGGTCGAGAAGGAGCAAGTGCAGCATGGATATGTCGCCGGCCTTGGCCCCGACCTCCCGCTCCCGCTCCCGCTCCATCGTCCGCTGGAGATGTGACCGGTACCGGCCCAGGGCGCCCACGCGGTAGGCGACGTCGCACAGCCGGGCGACGTCCCAGGGGTCCAGCTGGGGAAAGTTGACGAACGCGCTTTCCACACGCTCGTGCAGCCCGGTCCCCCGGCGCAGCACATCGCTCCAGGCATCCTGGTAGACAAGCGAGTTGGATGGGATCAGATGCTTCACTGAGGCGAGCACGGCATGGGTCCTTTCCCACATGGCGCAGTTGCTCGCATACTGGCTGATCACGAGCAGGAGGTTCACCAAGGGCGTGAGGACGTCGTGCGGCTCGCCTTCAGCCCGGTCACGGATGTTCTCGATCACGTTCAGCAGTTGACGGTGCGTGGAACACACCTCCCCGTCCTCGTAGAGGGCCACGTAGGCGCTTGCGGCCACGGCAGCCGGAGACGGGACCCCATGCGTGGTGCCGGAGTGGACGAGATGCTGAGCCCGCTCCAGGAGACCGGCCTGCCCGGCGATGAACGCCGCGTCTCCGAGCCTGCGAGAACGGCTCTCGCGGTTCTCGCTCAGCTCCGCGGCTCGGGTCAGCCACGCGACGGCCGCGGCTTCACCGCCCCGCCGCCTCGCCGAGGCGGCAGCCGCCTCAAGCGCGGCTGCGACCTGTTCGTTCGGGTCGATCGCCGCCGCAGCCAGATGCGTGGCGTGCCGTTCAACGTCCTGCCGGTGCAGCTGGGCCAGAACGGTGTGAGCGGCCCGGCGCTCGTTGGGAGTTGCCATCCGCACCACGGTGGAACGGACGAGCGGATGCCGGAAGACGAACTCACCGGTGTACGGGTCCACGTCCAGCAGTCCGCAGGCGGCCGCTTCGTCGGCGTTCAGCATGCGGTACCGCACCGCCCGCACCGGACTGGAGCCGGTTCGCGCGCTGACGCCGTCGAGGGCACCGCGCAGGAGTTCCGTGCGAACAGCAGGGGTCAGGGCCGCCACGCGTGCTCCGTAGACGTGCTGGAGGCGACGCGGAAGCGGCACGCCCCCGGCCCCGAACGCCTCCTCGACGCCGTGTCCGGATGGGGCACTGCTGAGCAAGGGCGGCAGTTCCACGAGCGCCAGAGGGACGCCCATCGCCTCATCCAGGACGAGAACCCGGATGTGCGGGGCCAAGGCGGGGTAATGGCTGTCCAGTACCTGTTGCGAGGCCTCCCGCGACAAGGGCGGCACGTGCAGTTCGGAAAGCCCGGCGCTGTCGAATCCCACGGGGACGCCGGAGCGCACGCCCACGAGCAGCTTCACCTTGCTGTCGGCCAGACGTCGGCCGACGAATCCGCACACCGCGGTGCTTGTGACGTCCAGCCACTGGCCGTCGTCGATCACCATCAGAAGAGGCGTCGCGGACGCCGCGAGGGCGAGCAGGTCGAGGACCGCGAGGCCCACGGCCATCACGGACGGCGCCGGCCCGTCGCACCTCCCGAAGACCGCGCCGAGGACCGCCCGGTGGACGCCGTCGAGCCGGTCCATGTCAGGGAGCAGTGGGTAGAGCAGTTGGTGCAGTCCGGCGAACGGCAGCTCGGCTTCGGCTTCGGCCCCGGCAGCTCGGATCACGCGGTGGCCCGTCGCCGACGCGAGGTCCGCGACGTGTTCCAGCAGCACGCTCTTGCCGACGCCCGTTTCGCCTCGTAGGACGAGGGCTCCCTCCTCGGGCGAGGCGATGAACGCCGAGAGGGCCTGCTGCTCGGCCTCCCGACCCACCAGGGCATGCATGCGATCCACTGCCCGTATCCTCCTCTGTCGCTGGATCGGCTACTCCGATCCGTGTCGGTCGTACACGCCCCCGCCGGGGGCCTTTCAAGCTGATGTCGGTGTCGCGCCGCCTGCGACTCGCCCGCCCCTGCCGAACTTGACGGGCTGGGTGTTCTGTCTCCTCTTGTCGGTGTCAGGCGCGGATGACCGTGACGGCTTGCAGGATCGAGTCGGCCACCGGACCGGGCTGGGTGACCGGCAGGGCGTGCCCGGCGCCGGGGATCTCGGCCAGCTCCTTGCCGCCGGCGCGCTCGGCCATGAAGCGCAGCGCCTCGGCGGGGATGTTGCGATCGGCGTCGCCCCAGACGAACCAACTCGGCAGGTCCCGCCACGCGGGTGCGGCGCCGGTGAGGCCCTCGGTGAGCGCGGCCTCGGATATCGGTCGCTGCGTGACCGCCATCAGTGCGGCCTCGCGCGGGTCGGCGTCCGCGGCGAACTGCGGCGGGAACTTCGCCGGGTCGATCGACAGCTCGGTGCCGCCACCGGTCAGTGCCCGGAGCACGACGGCGTCGCCAAGCGTGCTGCCGGGGAACCGGTTGGACAGTTCCAGCGCGCTCTCGCCGATCTCGGGGGCGAAGGCGGCCACGTAGACCAGTGCCCGGACGGCCGGGTCGCCGGCGGCCGCCTGGGTGATGACAAGGCCGCCGTAGGAGTGGCCGACCAGGACCACCGGGCGGCCGAGGGACGCGACGACGTCCCGGAGGTACTCGGCGTCGGTGCGGACGCCGCGCAGGGGGTTGGCGACCGCCACCGCGGTCACCCCCGCGGCGATGAGGCGCTCGATCACGCCGTTCCAGCTGGACGACTCGGCGAACGCGCCGTGGACGAGGACGACTACGGGTTCAGGGGTTGTTGTCTGCATGCCGCCAGCCTCGCCCGCCCGGCGGCCCGGTCGCCCCCGGGGCAATCCCTGGCTGTCCCTGGCCAGTGCCCCCTGGCCCGGGTTCGGCGGCCGGCCCGGGTGGGGCCCGGGCAGGGCATTCCGTGAGCGACCGGACGCAGAACCGGCAGGCTGCAGGCTGTCGTTGGCGCCGCCTATGAGATCCGCGACCTGATATGGCCGCTGACCGACGACGCCCGGGGCGCGGAAGGTCTACGGAAGGGCCGTGCGCAGCTCACGCCGTGAGCTGATCCCGAGCTTGTTGAACACCTTGCGCAGGTGCCACTCGATGGTGCGGGCGCTCAGGAACAGCTCGGCTCCGATCTCGGCGTTCGAGCGGCCGTCCCGGGCCCTCCGGGCGATCTGGCGTTCCTGCTCCGTCAGTTCGACCGTCCGCTGTTGGGCGCTCTGCGGCACCGACACGCCGCAGGCTGCCAGTTCGAGGCGCGTTCGCTCGGCGAACGCCTCGGCGCCGATGGCCGCGAACATCTCGTGCGCCGTGGTCAGCTGCTCGCGTGCCTCCCCGCCGCGTTCCTGCATGCGCAGCCATTCGCCGTGGAGCAGGTGGGCCCGGGCCAGCGCGACCGTGCCGCGGCTGTGTCCGAGCCGCTCTATAGCCTCGCGGTAGAGCTCGTCGGCCTCGGCGCCCTCACTGATCAGGGCCCGCGAGCGCGCCTCCGTGCCCAGGCCCCACTCCGTCGTGCTGGGGGTGGTGGTCCGGGCCAGCCGTTCGACGGCCTGGACGGCCTGGGTACGGTCGCCGCAGCGGACGGCCGCCTCGACCAGCTCGCTCAATGCCCAGGAGGCGAACGCGGACTCCGTGGGGCTGGCCGTCGCCAGCGCTGCCGCGTTCCTCGCCTCTGCGAAACGACCGAGGCCGTTGTGCAGGACGGCCTTGTTGTAGTTGATCAGGGTGAAACCGATGCCCTCGCTTCGCTCGACCGCGATGTGCTCACCGTCTGGATCAGGCCGACGGCTTCGGCCTCCCGGCCGCGCCACGCGGCCACCGCCGCCGCGTCGTAGGCGGGGCGGGCGATTCCGGTCGCCTCGGCAACGGCCTCCGCCTCCTCGAGCAGCTCGGCCGCGGCCGGGAACCGGCCCGCGTGCAGGTGGGCCGCGATCCGTTGGGTCAGCGCGACCGGCAGCATCACCAACGCGCCGACATCCCTGGTGTGACGGAGATTCAGCTCGGCCAGCGCCTCCCAGGCCACGTCGTCCCAGGTCTCGCAGGCCCCATGGCAGGCGATGGCGAGCCAGCGCATGGCCTCCGTGACCGGGAGCTCGTCGCGCCGGAAGGCGTCCAGAGCCCGCTGCATCGGTCGGGTGCCCTTGGCGTGCCCGTCGGTGTACAGAACGGCGAAGGCGTCGAGCAGCAGGTCCTGCGCGCGCGGAGACCGGCCCGGCGCGGGAGCCGTCTGCGCGGAAGCGGCCACCTCCGCCACGGTGGCGCGGCCGGCGAACCGGCCCGCCAGCAGTGAGTAGGTGATGGCATCCAGATAGGTCTCCCTGGACAGGACGGGGTCGAGCTGCTCGAACCGCTGTGCGGTCTCCAGCAGCAGTACCGGTGCCTCGGCGGCTCGTCCGGTGGCGAACGCCAGATGCCCGCGCAACTGCCCGACGTGGGCGGCCCGCAGATCGTCGGACGGACCGGACTCCACCTTGTCGAGCAGAATCCGGGCGCCCTCAGGCGCGCCCGCGTGGTACTTGTACCTGGCCGCGGCGAGCTCGCGTTCGGCGCGCACCGCCGGATCGCCGGTCAGTGCGGCAGCGCGTTCCAGGAACGCCCCGGCTGCCGACAGCCCGCCGCGTCCCTGGGCCCGGTCCGCCGACGCCTCCAGCTCGGCGGCGACAGCCTCGTTCCGGTCCGCGGCGGCGTGCGCGAGGTGCCAGGCCCGCCGGTCCGGATCGGCTTCCCGTGACGTCGCCTCGGCCAGGGCACTGTGCACCCGGCGGCGTGCGTCAGCCGTGGCCACGCGATACACCGCGGAACGCACCAGCGGGTGGCGGAACGCCACCCGGACCCCGATCGTGAGCAGCTCCGCCTCCTGCACGGCACTGCCCGCCTCGGGGCTCAGCCCGAGAGCCGCTGCGGCCCGCCACATCAGGACCGGATCGCCGGACGAGTCGGCTGCCGCGAGCAGCAGCAACTCCCTGGCGTCGGCGGGCAGCTCGGCGATGCGGCGCCGGAAGCTCTCCTCGATCCGTCCGGTGAGCGCTGATGCTTCGAGCAGGCCGAAGCCGCCGGCGAGCCGGTCCGGGGAGGCGAGTGGAAGTTCGAGCAACGCCAGTGGGTTGCCGCGGGCCTCGGCGAGCATCGCGGCGCGGACTCCGTCGTCGAGCGGCCAGCGCACCACGGAACTCAACAGCTGCTGTGCGGCGTCCTCTGCGAGTCCCTGGACCGCCAACTCGGGCAGGCCGCGCATGCTGGCTATCGGCCGGCGGCTCGCAAGCAGCATGAGCACCGACTCGGCACGCAGCCTGCGCGCCACGAATGCCACAACCTGCGCTGACGCGTCGTCGAGCCAGTGGGCGTCGTCCACCACGCACAACAGCGGGCGTTCGCGGGCCGCCTCGGCGAGCAGATTGAGCAGGCCGAGTCCGACGAGGAACGGGCCGGAAGCCTCACCGGCGCGCAAACCGAAGGTCGTCGCCAGTGCGTCCGCCTGGGGTGCCGGCAGACGGTCGATTCCGTCCAGCAGCGGCAGGCACAGCTGGTGCAGTGCCGCATAGGGGAGTTCCATCTCGGACTCGACTCCGGCGACCCGCAGGACCTTCAGGTCGCCGCCGGCCTGTTGCGCGTAGTCGAGCAGTGCGGTCTTGCCGACACCCGCCTCACCCAGGAGCACCAGAGCCTCGCTGCGGCCGTCGCGCATGGCCTTGAGCAACGCGTCCAGTGCCGCGCATTCCGTGCGTCGCCCGAGCAGCATGGTCATCTCCTTACGGCCATCGCTGAACATGTTTGAGGCGAGCGAAAGCCTCTCACATCTGCGGGCCGGGCGCCGCTGCCGCCCCAGGTCAGAGGTGAGCCTGGTGGGAGCGGGCCGCCGTCGGAACACGTCGCGGCTCCGTTTTGGCAGTCGAACTGACCGGGTGTGGGACTGTGACGACGGGGACGCCCCACACCCGGTCAGTTCACGGCTGGACGCGCAGTGCGGCCGCGAGTTCGCGGCGCGTGGCGATGCGCAGCTTGGTGAACACCTTGCGCAGGTGCCACTCGACGGTTCGCGGACTGAGGAACAGGGCCGCTCCGATCTCCGCGTTGGTACGTCCCGCCACGGCCAGGCGGGCGACCTGCGTCTCCTGGGGTGTCAACTCGTCGCGGGGACCGTTCGTCCGGCTCTGGACCGTCTCGCCGGTGGCCTGCAGTTCGCGGCCGGCACGGCGGGCGAACGCCTCCGCTCCCATCGCGGCGAACGCGTGGTGTGCCGCGCGCAGTTCGTCGCGTGCGTCAGTCCGGCGGCCCGCGCGGCGCAGCCACTCGCCGTAGAGCAGGCGCGCCCGGGCCACGAGCAGATCGAGCCGGGTCGTCGACAACTGCTCGATCGCCTCGCGGTAGCGGTCCTCGGCTTCGCCGGGCGACCCGGCGAGCGCGTCGGCAAGGGCCTGCACGCCGAGCGCCCAATCCGAGCCGGCAGACCGGGTCCGCTCGGACAACCGCTCTCGGGCCCTGGACGCGATGCCCGTCTCTCCCGCCCGGGCGGCAGCCTCGACGGACTCGACCAGTGCCCAGTTCCCAACGCCGAGGTCGTCACGCCCGGCCGCCCGTTGCGCGGCCCGCATCGCGGCCGGGTACTCGCCGAGGCCGTTGTACAGCAGCGCCGCGGCGACGTCGGCCATGCCGTTCAGCCGCCCCTCGCCGTATGCGTCCGCGTCCCGGAGGACCGTGTCGATCAGCTCTCTCGCCTCCGCCTCCCGGCCCCGAGCGGCGGCCAGGGTAAGTGCGGGGCACAGGTCCGGTACAAGGCCGGTCGCCCGGCCCAAAGCGTCGATCTGGTCGGTCAGGGCGGCCGCGTCCGCGAAACGGCCCGCCTGGATCAGCGCTCCGGCCCGGGAGGACAGGGCCGCCGGCAGCAGCGACAACGCGCCGGTCGCCCGGGCGTGCGCCACCGCCCGCTCGCTGAGCTGGTACCAGGTCTCGTCGTCCCACACCGCGTGCGACGCCGGAGCCGCGAGCCAGAGCAGCCGGAGGTCGTCGTCCTCGCTCAACGTCCGCAGCGCGCGGCGCAGTTCGGGGACGGCCGCGGCGTGCCCGTCGAGAACCCACGTCGCGAGTCCGGTCAGCAGAAGACCAACGGCATCGGTGCCGGGCGGCACGGCGCGGGCGCCTGCAGCGGCACGGTGCAGATCCTCGCCTGCGAGCGGGCCGGCGTGCAGCGCCACTCCGAGCGCCCAGAGGTACGTCTCTCGTGCCGCGGTGGGTTCCAGCTCCGCCAGTCGCTGGGCCGCGGCGAGCAGACGCGGCCCTGCGGCCCGGCCGTGCGTGAGCGCGAACGCCGCCTGCGCGCGCAGCCGTTCCGCGTGGGCCTGGCGCTTCGGGTCGAGCGGAGCCGTCCCGGCGATGTCGAGCAGCTGGGGAACCCGCACCGGCATGCCGGCGGTCAGGTACGCGTCCGCGGCCACCAGCAGGCGTGCGGCGTGCGCGGTGCTGTCCGCGCTGAGCTCGGCGGCCCGTTCCAGGACGTGGGCGACGGCGGCGTAGCCGCCGCGGGCCAGAGCATGGCCGATCGAGCGCTCGAGCTCCTCTGCGACCTCCTCGTCGGTCGCGACCGCGGCCTGGGCTCGGTGCCAGGCACGGCGGTCCGGTTCCCGGCTCGGGTCGATCACCTCGGCGAGAGCACGGTGTACCTCGCGCAGCTCGGCGGCGTCCGCCGAACGGCGGGCCGCCGCGCGAACCAGCGGGTGTCGGAACCGCACCCTGGCACCGATCTCCATCAGCCCGTCGATCCGCGCCGGAGCGGCCGCCTCCGGCCCGATCCCGAGCCGTTCCAGCGCGCGCAGCAGCAGCGTCCCGTCGCCCACAGCCTCCACGGCGGCCGCCAGCACCAGCTGCCGGGTGTCAGCGGGCAGCGCAGCGATCTGCCGGCGGTAGTCCTCCTCGACCCGGCTCGCCGGTGAGGCGCTGCGGGCGCCGTCGAAGCCAAAGGCCAGTTCCGCCGGGGACAGCCCCCGTGGCAGTTCCAGCAGCGCCAGCGGGTTGCCGCGTGCCTCGGCGACGATCCGGTCCCGCACCTGGGGATCCACCGGCTCGGGCAGCACCGAGTCCAGCAGCGCCCGGGCGTCGTCGTCGCCGAGCCCGTCCACCCGCAACTCCGGAAGGCCGGCGAGGTACTCGGCGTTGGCCTGCGCGGGTGCGGTGGCCGACGTGGAGACGGCAAACACCAGAGCCACCGACTCGGCGTGCAACCGACGGGCCACGGACGCGAGGATGGCCCCGGAGAGCCCGTCGAGCCACTCCGCGTCGTCGACGACGCAGACCAGCGGCTCGTCGGCGGCAGCCTCCGCCAGCAGACCCAGCACGGCCAGCGCGATCAGCAGCTGCCCGGGCGGTTTGCCACGGCTCAGCCCGAACGCCGTGGTCAGCGCCCCGCGTTGCGCCTCCGGCAACCGATCGAGGTGGTCCAGTAGGGGCGCGCACACCTGCTGGAGTGCCGCGTACGGGATCTCCGACTCCGTCTCCACCCCGGCAGTCCGCACGACGCGGCCCACCGGCGCCTGGCCGGCCAGATACGTCAGCAGGGCGGTCTTGCCGATACCGTACTCGCCACGCAGGACCAGCGCCCGGCTGTGCCCGCCGTGCACGTCACGCAGCAGCCGGTCGAGCACCTCCTGTTCCCGGGCCCGCCCGCGCAGGTGCGACCCCGGTGAGATATTCGCCACGTCCCGTCGACCTCCGTGCTCAGGCTCCGCCACGAGTCTCAGCTGCCCAGGCCGGCGGTTCCGGCGACATGGACGGCGTACCACGACGGCCCGTTCAGATCCCCGATCTTGAAGTCCACGATCGTCAGCTCCTTCGCCACAGCGCATGCCGGTCGGCACCGACCACCATGATCCCGGCAGCAGCCGCCCGTCGCCCCAGGGATGAACCCTGGTCGGTACCCTAGCCTTGAGGGGCAGGGGGTGGTGCATGCCTGTCTGCAGCCCCCGACACCCGATCGGACGGCAGGCCAAGTTATCCGCACGCCACCGATGACCGGCTGCCCCGCTGAGGCCTCGCGCTCGCGCTTCAGCCGGAGGCGGGCGGCGGCTGGACGAGGGTGTACATCACCCGCTCATCTTCAGATGCCGCCGGTCACCAGCCCGGGAGTCCTGGGGCGGCCGATGATAGCCGTCGCTTGCCGCCCCTCCAGGTCGGCGCTCTCGCTGCGCTCGGGCCTCTCCCCGGACCGGCGGCTGCGCTGACGGCTGATCGGCCTGCCTGTCCGGTGCCAGAACTGACGCAGAGAGTCCGACCTGGTCTTCTAGGTTCGGCTCTCGTGCTGTTTCGACTTCTGTATCTGCTGGTGGGCAGGGTGTTCGGCTGGCTGGTGCTGCTCACCCGGGGCAACGCCTCCAAAGAGGTGGAGATCTTGGTGTTGCGGCATGAGATCGCGGTGCTTGTTGAGCTCTGCCACGCGGCGATGAGCTGGCCGAAGCGGAACGCGGGTGCACCGGTCTGTGCGAGATAGTCCCGAATGCGCATCCAGCGGCTCCTCTTGGTGAGGATGGTGCTCACGTGTCACCGCCCGTCGGAGGCAAGACCTCGCGACCCCGGTAGCCGCGGCAGTGCTGGCATGCGCGGTGCGGCGGGGTGGGCTTGCCGCATGCGGGATTCGTGCAGGTGGTGAGCGCTGGGGTGCTCGCTTTCCAGTGAGCGCGACGGTGGCGGGAGCGGGAGCGTGACGTACGGTGCTGCATGGCCACGGCCTTTCGTGGGTGGTTTCGGGTGCCAGAGGAACTGGCGGACAACCGACCACGGGCCGTGAGTCGCTGCGGCGAGAGCTTCGATCAGGGCTACTGAGACCGCCATCTGCGCGCGGCGATGGGCGGAAGGCGTAGGGAAGATCGAAGTTGCGTGTTCTCAGGCACGAACTGGGACCGAGGTCGGTGCGATGCGAACGTGCCAGCAAAGCTCAAGCGCAGGTGTCAACGCCTCAGACGGGCGGACTCGCGCTGCTGCGTCAGGAGAACGGTCTTTCATCGGCGGGCAAGCCCCACGCGGATGAAGCCACCGGCAGTTCGGTGGCTAGATTCTGTCGACCTCGATCTCCATGGCACCCATCGTAACAAGAACCTCAGGTTAGTTCGAACCCAATTGGTCGGGCGACTCCGGCACACGCGAGCGTGCCTCGACGTCGCGATGGCGGAGGTCCGGCACGCGTTCACCGCGGTGACCGAGCGGCCAGCACGATCCGTCGCCTGCGTACATCCTTGATGCTGAGCACGGGAATTCCTCCCAGGAGTCTTCGAGATAGAGAAAGTGCAACAACGCACCGCCCGCGTGAGCGACGTTGGCGTGCAGGGACGCGACCGGAGCGATGGATCGGTTGCAGCGGGACGCCGGAGCCTGTCCGGACGGCGACGTACTTGGCTCGGTGCCATCACCCTCGTCCCGAAAACAGTGCGGTCACATCGGTCATTTGACGGTCAGTCGCGAGGGGCCTTGCGAAGCTCGCCTGCCTCTCATCGGCCGCGCAACCGCCCTGACCGGCCGCCTGCTGGGCGTGAGATGCGGTGCATGGGCGGAGATTCGACGCTCAATTCCCGTGCCGTGCACGCGGACGGATCAGAGGCCGCGCGCCGGGAGTGCTGGTCCTGCGCTGGTCGGGGGCGCTGCGAGACGCCTGTGCCATGGCAGCGGAGCGTGGCCCACTGTTTCTGGCCGTCAACTGACTGATGTGCCGGTGTCGGCCGCAGGCGAACGATGAGGGACACCGCGAACCCCATGTCAGCAATTGGAGAAACATGAAACGCGTTCTGACCAGTTTGGCGGCCGGTGTGCCGCTGGCGGCGGCGATCTTCCTGCCGACTGGCGTCGCGGCGGACACCGGCAGTCCGGTCACCGGCCCGTTCACCTGCTCGTCCGTCTCCGTGAAGGCGCCGTCGGGCACCACGGTGGAATCTGTGACGGCGCAGCGCCGCGAGGCGGGCACCGTGACCGTCCCCGAGGTGACGCCGCTGCCCAGCATCGAGATCCCCGGAGTGCCGGCCCACTGCGCGGTCACGGTCACGCTCACCCACCCGGGTGTCGGCGATCACGCCAAGGTGCAGGTCTGGCTGCCCGAGGCAAGCTGGACCGGCCGGTTCCAGGCGGTTGGTGGCAGCGCGTTCGCCGCTGGCGACTACGGTGCCGCGCTGGCCGGCGCGATCAAGACCGGGTACGCCGCCGCCACCACCGACGCCGGCGTCGGCACCTATATCGACACCACCTGGGCACTGAACAGCGCGGGCGAGGTGAACACGGAGTTGCTGAAGAACTTCGCCGACCGCTCCCAGCACGAGATGACGGTCGTCGCCAAGCAGGTCATCGCTGCGGTGTACGGCAAGCCGGCCTCCTACTCGTACTGGAACGGCTGCTCGACCGGGGGCCGTCAGGGCTACATGGAGGCCCAGCGCCACCCCGGCGACTACGACGGCATCCTCGCCACCGCTCCAGCCATCAACTGGACGAGTTCGAGGTCGCCACCCTGTGGCCGCAGGTGGTCATGAACGTGGAGAACACCTTCCCCGCCCCCTGCGAACTCGCCGCCTTCAACCAGGCCGCCGTCAAGGCTTGCGACCCGCTCGACGGCGCCCGCGACGGGCTCATCGGCGACCCCGCCAAGTGCGACTTCGACCCGCGCAAGCTCATCGGCACGACGGTCGCCTGCGAGGGCAAGCAGGAGACCATCACCGCGGCCGACGCCACCGTGGTCCGCAAGATCTGGGACGGCCCGCGCACGCCGTTGGGCAAGAAGCTGTGGTCCGGCATCCCGATCGGCGCCGGCTTCGACCTCGCCGGCACCCAGCCCGGCCCGGACGGTAGTCGGGTGGGCGCGCCGTTCCCGGTCCCGGCCACCTGGGTCGCGACCTGGCTGAAGCGCCAGCCCGCCTTCGACGTGTCGACGATCACCTACGCCGAGTTCGCCACGCTGTTCGCGCAGTCTCAGGCCGAGTACGACTCGATCATCGGTACCGACGACCCCGACCTGTCGGCGTTCCGCCGGGCCGGCGGCAAGCTCCTCACCTGGCACGGCCAGGCTGACCAGCTCATCCCCACCCAGGGCACCGTGGCATACCGCGAGCAGGTGGCGCGCGCCATGGGCGGCTCGTCCCGTGTCGACGACTTCTACCGGCTGTTCCTCGCGCCGGGTGTGGACCACTGCGGCGGCGCCACGAGCACCGGCCCCGTGCCCACCGACGCCTTGGGCACCCTGACCGCCTGGGTCGAGCAGGGCAAGGCCCCGCGGACGCTGCGCGCCTCGATCAAGGACGCCTCCGGCAAGACGGCCACCCGGAACCTGTGCCTATACCCGTCCGTCTCCCGCTACTCCGGCTACGGCGACCCGGCCGACGCCGGCAACTATTACTGCGCCCCCGTCCAGAAGTAACCACCATACGCTCGGCTTGAAGGGCCACTCACATGAGCACGAACACCTCTACCCTGCTGAGGCTCTACCTGGGTCGCGGCATCCTCGCCGTGGTGTGGGCCGCCGTGTTCGCCTCGGCACACACCATGCTGGACGCTGCGGCGATCGCCCTGCTGGTGATCTATCCGCTGATCGACGCGGTGTCCTCGCTGATCGACCTTCGCACGCATCCTGACGGTTCTGAGCGCCGGGTCACGCTGTTCAACGGGGTGCTCAGCGCCCTGGCCGCAGTAGGCGTCGGAGTCGCGGGGAGCAGTGGGGTGGCGGCGGTGCTGCATGTCTTCGGCGCTTGGGCGATCGTCTCGGGAGCAGCCCAGGTGCTTGTCGGCCTGCGGCGGCGCGGCCCGGAGCTGGGTCAGCAGTGGCCGATGCTGATCGCGGGCGGCCTGTCCTTTGTCGTGGGCGCCTTCTACAACATCCAGGCTCTGGGGGGCGCCCCGTCGCTCGACGTGCTGTCGGTGTACGCCACCGGCGGCGGCGTGTTCTTCATCGTCCAGGCCGCCCTGCTGGCTTGGCGCGCCCGCCGGGCCCGGTCGCGGGCTGTCTGACGGTGGCCCGGCTTCGGCGATGACCCGGTAGCCCGCGTCGCACGTGGCGGCCCTGGCAAGGGGTCGCCGTCGTCGGCACCCACACCAGACGCCGGCCACCCCGTGAGCGGGGTGGCCGGCGTCGACGCGTTGTACGCACCTCCGGCAGCATGTGCCCCGGCAGGGACAGTCGGATGACCTAATCGTCGCAAGCACAAGGTCGTGACCAGAGCCCCGGCGCGCGCCGTGACCCCGCGCGCCACTCGTCTGCCTGGTCGTCATGCCACCGTGTGCCGCCGCCCGCTTCTCACCGTCAAGTGACTGATGTGCCCGATCCGCTCCGCCGACGAGAGTGAAGGCGTCCGTCCGGCGCCGGCCATCCTCCGGTGGCGCTCGGGCCGCCCCGCGCCATCCCGGCGCGTGCTGGGCCTCACATCGCATCACCTGGAGAACTCGACATGATGAACAGGCGTACCTTTGGAAAGGTCCTCGGTCTGGCCGCTGGCGCGGGCGTAGCCTCCCTGGTGGGCCTGCCGGGGTTCACGGCCGCCTCCGCCGCCACGCGTGGGGTGGCGCCGACATTGCCGGCGATCACGCCCGGCACGCACACGTCCTTCGCCTCGCTGAAGCAGGTCAAGGCCGGGCTGCTGGACATCGGTTACGCCGAGGCCGGCCCGGCTCGCGGGCCCGTGGTCATCTGCCTGCACGGCTGGCCGTACGACATCCACAGCTTCGTCGACGTCGCTCCGCTGCTGGCGGCGCAGGGGTATCGGGTGATCGTGCCGTACCTGCGCGGTCATGGCACGACGCGGTTCCTGTCCTCGAAGACGTTCCGCAACGCCCAGCAGTCGGCGATCGCGCTCGACATCATCGCCCTGATGGACGCCCTCAAGATCGACAAGGCCGTGCTCGCCGGCTTCGACTGGGGCTCACGCACCGCCGACATCATCGCCGCCCTCTGGCCCGAGCGGTGCAAGGCCCTGGTGTCGGTGAGCGGCTACGTCATCACGAACCTCGAGGCCAACCTCTCCCCGCTGCCACCGAAGGCGGAATACGCCTGGTGGTACCAGTACTACTTCGCCACCGAGCGGGGGCGGCAGGCCATGGAGGACAAGAGCAAGCGTCACGACCTGAACCGGCTCGTCTGGGACACGGTCTCCCCGACGTGGGACTTCGACGACGCCACCTTCGAGCGTACGGCCGCGGCCTTCGACAACCCCGACTACGCCGCCATCGTGATCCACAACTACCGGTGGCGGCTGAGCCTGGCCGACGGGGAGCGCCGTTACAACGGTCTGGAGCAGCGGCTCGCCGTACGGCCGGTCATCAAGGTGCCGACCATCACCCTCGACGCCGAGCGCGACCCCTTCACGGCGCCGCCGGGCGACGGCTCGTCCTACCGCAACATGTTCACCGGCGCCTACGAACACCGCCTCCTTCGCGGTATCGGCCACAACCTGCCGCAGGAAGCGCCCACGGCCTTCGCCCAGGCCGTTGTCGACGTGGACTATTTCTAGTGACCATGGTCGGGGACGATCGTTGAGTCGGCCCGGGACGTGGTGCCGGCCTCTTGGGCCGGTCCGTTTCCCGGGGCCATCTTCCGAACCGGGCAGGCGATGTGGCGGGCACCTCTGGCCTTAACCTCAGGCTTCACCCGGAAATGTCGTCGTCACTGGAGCAGCCGCCTGGGCTTCCTTCCTGCGCGCCCGATAGGCAGCCGCTTTGACCTTGTTGCCGCACGATTCCATGCCACACCATTCCCGGCGCCCGCCCCGCGACCGGTCGATGAAGATCTTGGTGCACTCGGGGTTGGCGCACTCCTTCATCAGCGGCACGTCCGGCCCGCTGAGCAGTTCGATGGCATGCCGGGCCACGGTAGAGAGCGCTTGCACGGGGGTCGCCTCGACCCACCGGCCCTTGGCCGTGAGCTGGGGTTCCGCCGGGGGCTTGCGGGCTGTCGCGTTCACCAGGCCGAGCGCCTCGTCGTCGTATTCGGCGTCGGCGATCCGGGCGGTGACCAGCGCGTAGATGGCCTCGCGAAGCGCCACCGCCTGAATCAGGTCCGCGTCCCGGGAGCGAGATATGGCGTCGACGACGCCGGACTCCAGGAACCAGGCGTCGAGCCGGCCGGGGGCGTCAAGCGTTTCGACGCGCTCCGTGCGGCGCGCGCGGAGCGTGCAGGCGAGGTCGAGGGCGGGGTCGCCGCACAGAAACACATGTTTCACGTCACCAGTTTGACAGGTGACTTTGCGTGGCGCAATCGAAGAGGATCGGGTGCCGTTCCGCCCACAGCTCCTCGTCCAGGTGGCGGTCCCGCCAGACCTTCGGCGGGTCGGCCAGCCAGTCGTGCCCGAAGATCGCATCCGGATGACCAGCGCACGCCACTTCGTACTGGCCCATGTGCTCCATCAACGGCCGCCACCATCGGCCGTCCGTGACGACGAGGTACGAGGCTGCCGTAGCCGGTTCGTGCAGCCAGGAGTGCAACATCCGTGCCAGGAAGACGTCCGTGACGGGAGACGGCCCGGTCGCGAGGTCCTTGAAGTCCGGGCCGACCAGATGCCGCGCGATCGCGATGTGCGCCGCGGGGGGCACGCTCATGCGCCGGCCCACGTCGTGCCAGATCTCCGCGATGACAGGGTCGTTCTCCAGCTCTTCTCGCTCCGGTGCCCGCAGGGTCAGTCTGCTTGTGAAGGCGCGCAGCCGGTCGCTCCTGCGGCACCGGAGCAGGGAGAAGGCCTCCGGCTGACGGCCCAGCCAGAACCGGACGGACGCGGCCGTGACCTCGCCGTGCGTCTCGCGTGTCAGGGCGACGAGTTCGTCGTGGTCAGCTGGATTCGCTCTGGACGCCCGCAGATCCTCCCCATCTCCCCGCGAGATGTACCGGTGCACGATCCCGCCGCGTCGGCGCAGATGGCCGATGGTCCGCATGACCGCCATGCACGCGCGTGGGTCTTGGGCGTCGCGCAGCAGCCGATCCAGGGCGTAGTGGCAGATTTGCCGGTGCATTCGCTCGTAACCGACGGGGTCCCGCCATCGCAGGTCGTGGTCGAGGGACTCACACAGCACGCCGTTGATCTCTAGGCCGGGGTCGGCGGTCTCGACGTACGGCTGTGTCCGGAGCCAGTCGAACAGCTCCGCTGCCTGACCTCCCGGTACTACCGCTCTGAGAAGGTCCTCGGTGGTGTGCCGGGCATGGGCGCACACGTGCAATGCCGATCGATGCGCCTTCGTCGGCGATCTCGCGCATGGCGTCGGTACGGCCTGCACGAACGGCAGCCTCGGTGAGTTCGGCAAGACAGTACGCGCGAAGGGCAAGCTGGTAGGCGGGGTCGGCGGGGTCGAGCATCCTGCTCAGGGCGGCGAATGCGTCGTCGAATCGCTCCTCGCCCAAGGCCGTGAGCCCACGCGTGAGCCGGACGGTGGCCAGGACGGGACGGGCTCCGGCGGGAAGCGCGATGCGTTCGGCCTCATTTGCGAGCCCCGTGGCCCGCTCGTGGTCGCCCGTCAACGCGGCGATCTCCGCCTGGACGGCCGTGGCCAGCCCGTACATGAACGGCTGCCAGGTCTCCTGGGCGAGCTTGGCCGCCTCGGCCGCGACCGGGAGAGCCGTGGCCACGTCACCGAGCCGGGCCTGGAACCACGCCTGGACGGCCAACGCCCGGGGGAGTAGCCCGAGCCTCCCCTGGGCGCGCAAGCCGGGCGCGGCTGCCGTGGCGAAGCGGGCAGCCAGGTCGAACGCCCCGACCTGCAGGGCCGCGCTGCCCAGGTAGCGATCGATCTCCGGGGTGGTGGTCCCGGTCGCGCCGGCCAGTGCGCGCAGCCGAACGAGCGCGAGGTCGCCTCGCTCGAACGGCGCAACGTACGCCGTGATCGCGACCATGCGCGGGTCGTCGGCGGGAACGGGCAGGCGGTCGGCCACCTCCAGCAGCGCGCGGCGCGCGACCGGACCCGGTTCGGACCAGAAGCAGCGCATAGCGGCGCCCCACAGGATCCGGATCGCGGGCTCCACCTCCCCGTCGGCGGCCACTGACGCGGCGAGCTCGGCCAGCTCAGGCACGCGGGAGATGTCCTCGCGCACGCCGTCCTCGAAGCTGCTGAGAAGCCATGCGGTGGTGGCCCGGCGACGCGGCGGGAGGTCGAGGACCTGTGCGTCGCGCACCAGACGCTCGGCCGTGGTGCGGCTGCCGGATTCGACCGCGAGTTCGGCCGCGCTCAGCAATCTGAACGCCTTGCTGTCCTGTCTTTCGCTCAGCCGGGCCGCCTGCTCCAGCGCCGCGATTGCGGCGGCGACCCCGCCCCGGCGGCGGGCCCGGTCGGCCGTGCTGTCCAGCTCGGCCGCCACGCCTTCGTCGGTGCCGGGCGTCGCGACGGCCCAGTGCCAGGCCCGCCGGTCCGGCTGTTCTCGCAGTGTCTCGGCAAGAGCCAGGTGAGCCTGTCGGCGCTCGGCGAACGTCGAGGCCGCCGCGATGGCCGACCGCATCAGCGGGTGACGGAACGTCACCGTGTCGATGGCCAGCTCGATCAACCGGACTTCGGCGGCCGGTGCGAGGATCTCCGGCTCGGCCGTCGCGCCCAGGATCAGGCCGGTGGCCGCGAGGGTTTCCGCGACCGAATCGCTCTGGCCGAGCGCCGCGACCAGCAGGGCGGTACAGGCCGCAGCTGGCAAGCCAGTGACCCGGGCGGTGAACGCTCGCTCAAGACGCGCGCTCAGCGGCAGCACCGTGCCCGGCACGCCCGGGCGATCGCTCAGCGACTGAGTCGCGGGCAGCTCGGTCAGCGCCAGCGGGTTCCCGGCGGCCTCCTCAGCAGCCGCACCCGGACCGCTGGGGTGAGGCCGGGGGCGATCGAATCCAGGAGTTCGCCGGCGACCTCGCCGGAGAGTCGGTCGAGCGGCATCGGGGTCAGCCCGGCGTCCCGTATGTGCGAGCGCTCGCCGTCCCGGAGCGTTGCGACCATGACGACGGGCTCGGACTCGATCCGGCGCGCCACGAAGGCGAGGACGTCGGCGCTGGAGTGGTCTAGCCAGTGCATGTCGTCGGCGACGACCAGCACCGGTCGTACGGCTGCCGCCTCGGCCAGCAGGCTCAGTACGGCCAGGCCCACCTGATAGATGCTGGGCTCGGCCTATTCCGCAAGGCCCAACGCGCTGGCCAGGGCGTCGCGCTGCTGGACAAGCAGCGCGCTCAGGCTCGCCCGGATCGGGTCGGCTTCCCGTCCGAACAGCGGCATGGGCCTGACACTCCTAGCTCGACCTACGTGGGCTGGCGAGTTCTGTGCGGAGGGTGGTGATCCGCACGCTGACCCGTGAGGGACCGCGATACGGCAACGCGCCTTCCGCGAGTACGGCAGGGCCCGTTCACCAGACCTGAGCGAAGCAGGCGAGGGCGACGGCCAGAACGAGCACGGCCACTGACAGCACTTTCATGGTTCGGCTCCCCTTCGTGATGAAGCCCGCCGGGCGGAATGCCACGACGGCGAATCAGATGGCGGCGGCCCAGATGGTGACTGGAATGTTGCCGCGGGTGGCCTTGGAGTAGGGGCAGATCCGGTGGGCAGCCGCGCCGAGTTCCTCGGCGGTCTGCTGGTCAACCCCGCCCAGCTCGAGGTTGAGCACGGCGGCGAGGCCGAACTCGCCGTCGTCGCCGTGGTTCAGGGTCGCCTCGACGGTGATGCTCGTGCTGGTGAGCCGGACCTTGCGCTCCGCAGCCGCCCTTCTCACTGCTCCGAGGAAGCAGGCACCCCAGCCGGCGGCGAACAACTGCTCGGGGTTCGTGGCATCCCCGGCCCCGCCGAACTCCTTGGGGATGGCGAGGCTGGTGTCAAGGAGACCGTCGGCGGCTGAGACGCGACCCCCGTTGCGACCCTCTCCTGTCACTGTGACGACGGCGGTGTAGCTGGCAGCCATGGCTGTCCCCTTCCCTCCCTTGCGAGCGCGCCCCGGTTGGCGTCACCCGTTTAGCTGGTGACGAGACTGGCAGCCCGAATCATCACCTGTCAAACTGGTGACGACGCGAGCTTCTCGTGCCAACCGGTCAGTCCGGGGCGAAGGTCGGGGACAAGCCGGTCGGGTACGGCTCGCCGTGCAGAGCCGGCCGCCTAGGAGGCTTCCTGCTGCGCCAGCCCGCCGCAGGTGAAGTCCGCCTCCCGCGCGGGCTGAAGCTCGATCCGACCCAGATTGGTGGTCTCCATCGGCCTGCGAAACGTCTCCAGCTTGTCGCAGTCGTACAGGACGTATGTCCCGTCGCTCTCGCCCAGCAGCATCATCCAGCGGCCGTCGTAGAGAGGCTTGTCGTCCTCGGCGTTCCTGAGCACCGCCCACTGGTCCTGGAAGCCGACGGCATTCAGCAGCTCGTTTGCCTGGCCGCTGTTCTGAACCTCGATCGCGCCCTCGACGAGCCCCAGGATGAGCAGGAACCCCAGACCCACCCCGGTCAGCCCGCCATTCAACCGTCCCGGCGCGACCATGTCGGAGGGCAAGCGTCGGGAGTTCTGGTTGCAGGGCATGGCTACGGGGTTGCCGGCTGCGCTGGACTGCGTCAAGCAGTTCTCCGAGACGGACTTCACCGCCGAGCTGCCGAAGATCGACATCCCGGTGCTGGTCGTGCATGGTGAGGATGACCAGATCGTGCCGATCGCGGCGTCGGCGCTCAAGACGGTCGAGCTTCTTCCGCAGGCGACGTTGAAGGTCGTCCCGGAAGGCCCGCATGGTCTGGTCGGTGCGTTCGAGGAGACGTTCAACGGAGCACTGCTGGAGTTCGTGAGGAGCTGAACGTTCGTGTGGCGGTGAAGGCCATGTCGCCCTGGCGGAGGGGCGTGTTCGGCGCATCAACCGTTCGACGCCGCGACGCGGTCAGGGCGGTTCATGGCGTCCCGGAGGGCGGCACGGGTGGTGACTCCCAGTTTCGGGAAGATGCGGTACAGGTGGGAGCTGACGGTACGCGGTGACAAGCGTAGCCGCGTGCCGATCTCCTTGTTGGTGAGGCCGCTGGCGGCGAGGTCGGCGATCCGCTGTTCCTGCCAGGTCAGCGACAGATGCGGAGTGGAGACCATCGGCGCTGCTCCGACAATCCGCAGTTCGGTGCCGGCTCGCTCGGCCCATGCGGCGGCACCGAGCCGTTCGAAAGTCTCGGCAGCTTGGGCGAGGAGCGGCCGGGCAGCGGTGCGTTCGCGGGCGTGGCGCAGGCGGACCCCATGGGCCAGCTGGATCCGCGCCGTTTCGAACGGGAACCGCACGGCCGCCGGATGGGATGTGGCGCGCGCGAACATCTCGGCGGCCTCCCGCTCGGATCCCGCTGTCATCGCGAGCGCGCCGTAGCTGGTCAGGGCCAGGCGCGGGGAGATATCGGCGAAGCCAGCGTCGCGGGCGGCGAGGGCGTGGCGGCGAGCTTGTTCGGTGCGGCCGGTGGCCAGGGCCGCCTCGATGAGGTCGAGGAGGGTTCGTGATGCCGGGGCGCAATAGGTCCGGAACGTCCCCGGTGATGTGATGTCGACGGCATGGCGGTACGCGGCCTCATAGTCGCCTGCGCTCAACGCGACCGTCACGGCAACCGAGTCGGTGAGGTCGGTGAGAAGACCGATCCCGCGCGGGCGGGCCCAGGCTTCGACCTCAGCCCGCAGTTCGAGGGCCCGAGCGGCTTGGCCGCGCAGCGCCGCGAGCTGCGCCAGATAGGCGCGTGTCTGGTGGGCGAGCAGATGGCGACCGTGCTTGATCTCCAGAGCGAGGGCCCGTTCTCCAGTCCGCACGGCAGCGTCCCAGTCGCCGGACCCCATCTGATCCAGCATGATGACGGTCAGCATGAGCATTCCGCTGAACACGGTGCCGGTCTCCAGTTCGCGGTCTACGACGCGTTCCAGATGAGGTCGGTACTGGCTGGCGATATCGAGGTGGTATGCCGAGATGGCCAGGCGGGTGACATCCCAGGGCTCCCGGTCGCGCAGGTTCGCCGCGGCCCGCTCCAGAGGTCCGGCCCAGCCAAGCCCGTGCAGGACCACGTCGCTCCAGGTGTTGCCATAGATCTGTGTCTGCTCGCTGACGAGGTCGCCGAGGGACGCGAGCGTCTCATGAGCCTCGTTCCACAGGGCCGGGTCGGCGGCGTACTGGTTGACCGCGAGCAGGAGGGCTTGCATGCGGGCAAGGTTTTCAGTGGGCTCACCGTCCCGGCCTTCGATCGCCGCCATCACCTGCCGGTGGGCGGTGCGCACGTCGCCGTCCTCGAAGAATGCCTGGTGGATGGCATTGACGGCTGCGTCCGGCCCGGAGGTGAGATGGACAGGGGAAGGTTCGCCGCCGAAGCGGGCCGCGTATCCGGACAGGAACGTCGCGTAGTTGAGCCGCCGGGCCCGTTCTACAGCGTCCTCGCTCAGTTCGGCTGCACGGGTCAGCCAGCCAACGGCGGTGATGGCGCCGCCACGGCGGATCGCCGAATCGGCCGCGGCCTCCAGCGCCCGGGCGACCTCCTCGTCGGGTGCGACGTAGGCCGCGGCCAGATGCATCGCACGCCGTTCGAGGTCGTCTCGGTGGATGTCCGCGAACGTGCGATGCGCCGCCCGGCACTGCTCGGGGGTTGCCATCTGCACGACACTCGACCGGACCAGCGGATGCCGGAAGGTGACGTCTCCGGTGATCGGTTCCGCGTCCAGCAGGCCGCACGCCACTGCCTGGTCGATGTTCCGCATCCGGTGGCGTGGCTTCGGCCCGCCGTCGCCCGGCCGGGTCCCGACACCGTCGAGCGCGCCCATCAACAGCTCCAGACGGGCCGGGTCATTGAGCGCGGCAATGCGGGAGCCGTACAAGTGGTGCAGCCTCCGTGGCGGCCCCGCATCGCCGGCCTGGGACGGTAGTTCCAGCAGCGCGAGGGGGTTGCCGAGCGCCTGGTCCAGCACCCATCGGCGCACTCGCTCGTCCAAGGACGGGTGGTGCTGGTCGAGCAGGCGCACCGCGTCCTCGTCGGTGAGCGGGCCGATCGATATCTCGGGCAGCACGGCCCTGTCGAACCGGGAGACGACCTCGTCCCTGATGGCGACCAACAGCTTCACCGGGATGCTCCCGATCCGGCGCCCGACGAAGCCGAAGACGTCGGCGCTGGAATCGTCGAGCCACTGGCCGTCATCGAGGATCATCAGCAGAGGACGTCGCGTGGCGATGTCCGACAGCAGTTCGAGCACCGCGATGCCGAGTGTCATCACCGAAGGGGGATCATCGGCTCGCCGCCCCGTGATCGCGTCGAGCACCGTGCGGCTGTCGTCGTTCAGCGGGAGCAACTGGTAGACCAACTGGTGCAGCCCGGAATAGGGCAGTTCGGACTCGGCCTCGACCCCGGTGATCCGGCTCACGAGGTGGCCGTCCCGGATGGCCAGTTCCGACGCTTCCTCGAGCAGAGCGCTCTTGCCCACTCCCGCCTCGCCCCGCACGACGAGTACCCGGCCAGCGGTGGACTCCACCATGCCGGAGATCTCCGCCCGCTCACGCCCCCTGCCGATGATCACTTCGCTGACTCCCCGTTCTCCTCCGTGGCCTACTGGGCAATCAGCTTCGCTCAGCCGGAGGTCCCAGAGCCCCAGGGAGTACCCCTGGCCTGCTCCCCCGGGGGCACGGGTCTGCGCCGGGCCCAGTACGGGCCCGGCGCTCACGGGGTCAGGCCGGGTGGGTCATCCGCCCGGCCGGGACACAACGGAATCCCCTGGTCTGGCCCACAGAGCGGGAAACCAGCGGGTAGCGGCACAGGTTGCGGTGAACTCGCTCGCCGGATGCGGTCGTCAGGGTGGCGGAGAGAGTGGCCGGAGGCCGGCCGTGCTCCACCCAGGCGATCAGCGCGGCGAGATCGTCGGCCTGGCCCCCGCTCAGGCCGCAGTGCTCGGTACCCGGCGCCAGGAACAGCCGGAAGAAGTCATCGACGTCACCTCCGGTCGCGCGCTCCACACGCCGCCGGTAATCGACCGTGCCCTCCGTGGGAATCAGCTGGTCGCGGGTGCCGTGCCAGGTGAGGAGCTTGCCGCCGGCGTCGCGGAACGCCGACAGGTCGGCGTCACGGGTGCCGATGACATCGTCGTAAGCGGTTCGGGCCTGCCGAAAGAGCTCTTCGAACTTCGAGTAGGTGAGCTTGGATGTGTCGTACTCCGGGTTCTTCTTCACGAAGGTCGCGGCCCAGGCTGCGGGGACGAGGAACGGAACACCGTGAACGGCGCCGGACTCGTCCGGCGCGCTCGCGGCGAGAAAGTCAAAGGACGCGCCGACCGGCAGCCCGTACCAGAGACGCTTGCCGCTTCGAGTGCGCGGTCCGTCCCAGATCGCGCCGACCACGGCCGCGTCCGCCGCAGTGATCGTGACCTCTTTGCCGTCGCACACGATCTTCTTACCGATCAGTCTGCGCGGGTCGTAATCGCAGGCACCGCTGACGAGGCCGTCGCGGAGGCCGTCGCGGAGGCCGTCGCGGCCGTCGCAGGCCCGCAGCGCCGCCGCGTTGAAGGCGCCGAACTCGCACGACGTCGGGTAGGTCTTACGCTCATTCATCACCACCTGCGGCCAGAGCGTGGCGATCTCGAACTGGTTCCAGTTGATGCCGGGCGCGTTGGCGAGGATCCCGTCGAAGTCATTCGGGTAGCGCTGGGCCTCCATGAAGCCCTGGCGGCCGCCGGTTGAGCAGCCGTTCCAGTAGGAGTAAGACGCGGCCTTGCCATAGACGGCGGCGATGACCTGCTTGCCGACGAGCGCCAGTTCATGTTGGGACCGGTCGGCGAAGTTCGTCAGCAGTGTCTGGTCGATCCGGCCGTCCTTCAGCGCCCAGCTGGTGTCGATGCGTCGCCGACCCCCGCGTCCGTAGTGGCCATCGCATAACCCTGCTTGACACCCGTGGACAGGGCCGCGCCGTTGTCACCCGCGGCATAAGCGCTGCCGCCCGCAGCCTGGAAGCGGCCATTCCACCCGGTGTCCGGCAGCCAGACCCGAACCCTGGCGTGATCGCCCCCGTGGGTGAGGGTGACGGTCACCTCGCAGCGCGCGGGAACGTCCGGCACCGGGAAACCGCCGAGGGGCGGCACCCCGGGCACTTGAAACGTGCCCGCCGGCCGGCTCACCGCGGTCACCGACTCCACCTCCGCGCCGGCCGGGGCTTCGACAGGGATGGGGGAGCATTCGGACGGGGTGGACACGGTGAGGCTCGCGGCGCTGACCGGTGCATAGACGGCGGTCGCGGCCGCTACGGCGGCCGTCGCGATCAGCAGGAACCTTCGTTTCATGATCTCTCCTAGGGGAGTACGGCTGGCGGCCCTCACTGTCGCCGCCGCCCTGTTCACCGCGCATCGGTCACCTGACGCTCGGTCGTTCCGGCGTCGTCTGACTCACCGTCAGATGACCGATGTGCGCGACCCGGGGGCGGCCGAAGGTGGGAGCGTCCGCACCGCCAACTCGGAAGGTGAACTCCATGAACACCCGGTACAGACGACTTTTCGCCGTGGCCGCCGCGACGGTCGTTGCCGTCGGCGTTTTTCCCGTCGCCGCCATGGCAGACTCGGCCGGCCGGACGCCGAAGCCGACCATCGTCCTGGAACACGGCGCATTCGCCGACGGCTCCAGCTGGAACCGCGTCATCGCCGGCCTGCGCCGCGACGGCTACCCGGTGGTTGCCGCCGCCAACCCACTGCGCAGCGTCGCCTCCGATGCCGCCGCGCTGCGCGGCTTGATTGCCCACATCGACGGGCCCGTCATCCTCGTCGGTCACTCGTACGGCGGCAGCGTCATCAGCGCGGCTGGCACCGGAAACAGCAAGGTCAAGGCCCTCGTCTACGTGGCGGCCTTCCTGCCGGAATCCGGCGAAAGCGCACTCGGCTTGAGCACCAAATTCCCCGGTTCAACCCTGCCCGACGCCCTTGAGACGGTTAACGGTCCCGATGGCCCCGACCTGTACATCCGGCAGGATGCCTTCCACCACCAGTTCGCGGCTGACGTCCCTGCCCGTCAGGCAGCGCTGATGGCCGCATCCCAACGCCCGGTCGCGCAGTCCGCGCTGGAGGAGAAGGCACCGGCCCCTGCCTGGCGGGAGAAGCCGAGCTGGGACGTCATCACCACCAAGGACCTCAACATCCCCGCGGCCGCCCAGCGGTTCATGGCTCGACGGGCCAACGCCCACATCACCGAGGTCGCCGCGTCCCACGCGGTCGCCGTCTCGCACCCCGGCGTCGTCATCGACGTCATCGAAGCCGCTGCCCGCGCAACCCGCTGAGGAACATCATGGACTGGAAACTCGAGGTCGTCATCGTGCCGGTGTCCGACGTGGACCGCGCGAAGGCCTTCTACACCGAAACGCTCGGATTCCGGCTCGACGCGGACTTCCCCGTCCGCGACGGCTACCGCGTCATCCAGGTGACCCCGCCGGGCTCGGCTTGCTCGATCATCTTCGGTGACGGGCTGACCCCGACGGCTCCGGGCACCTACCTGGGCCCGCATCTGATCGTCACCGACCTCGAAGCCACCCTCAAGGACCTCGCCGCCCGTGGTGTGACGGCGAGCGGGCCGTTCCGCGACGAGTCAGGGGTCTTCCACCACCCCGGCGACGCCGAACGGGTGCCCGGGTTCCATCCCGAGCGTGCCAGTTACGGCTCGTTCGCCTCCTTCCATGACCCCGACGGGAACCAGTGGTTCCTCCAGGAGGTCACCCAGCGCGCTCCCGGCCGCTAGACCGCTGTCCCCACGGGAGGGCGGAACCACCCGCCCTCCCTGTCCACTTTTGGAGATCCTGTGCGCATTTTCGACGTCGTCGTCATCGGTGCCGGACCGGTTGGTGAGAATGTTGCCGACCGGACGGCCGCCGCCGGGTTGAGCACCGTCATCGTGGAAGCCGAACTGGTCGGCGGAGAATGCTCCTACTGGGCCTGCGAACCCAGCAAGGCGCTGCTACGGCCGGTACTGCTGCACGCCGAGGCAGGTGGCATGCCCGGCATCAACCCTGGCCCGCTGGACGTCGAGGCCGTCCTGCGGCATCGCGATCGAATGTCCAGCGGCTGGAACGACCAGCCCCAGGTGCAATGGCTGGAGCAGGCGGGCATCACCCTGATCCGCGGGCACGGACGGCTGTCCGGGCCACGGACCGTGGATGTGACCGGTGCCGACGGCGCCATCCTGCGACTGTCCGCCCGGCACGCCGTGGCCATCTGCACCGGAACCCGGGCCGCCATCCCACCGCTGCCGGACCTCGCCGCCCTGCGTCCCTGGACCAGCCGCGAAGCCACCACCGCCACCCGGGTCCCGCCACGGCTGGCCATCATCGGCGGGGGCGTCGTCGCAGTTGAGATGGCCACTGCCTGGCAGGCCCTCGGCTCGCGTGTCACCCTCGTCGTCCGGGAATCCGGGCTGCTTCCCCGGATGGAACGTTTCGCCGCCGGCCTGGTCACCGACGAGCTCCGCGCCTCGGGCGTCGACCTGCGGTTCGACACAACCCTCACCGCCGCAACCCGCGCCACGGACATCCGCCTCGTATTGTCCGACGGAGAGGTGCTCCACACCGACGAACTCCTGCTGGCGACCGGCCGCGCCCCGCGCACTGACGACCTCGGCCTGGAGACCGTCGGCCTGCGCCCCGGCACCTGGCTGTCGAGCGACGACACCTACACTGTGCCCGGCATCCCCGGCAATTGGCTTTACGCCGTCGGGGACGTCAACCAGCGCGCCCTCCTCACCCACCAAGGCAAGTACCAAGCGAGGATCGCCGGCACGGTCATCACCGACCGCGCCCGCAACCACCCCCTTGACCGCAGCCAGTGGAGCCGCCACACCGGAACCGCCGACCACGCCGCCGTCCCGCAGGTCCTCTTCACCGACCCCGAAATCGCCTCCGTCGGTCTCACCACCGACGACGCCGCACGCCTGGGCCGCGATGTCGACATCGTCGACTACGACCTCGGCGGCGTCGCCGGCGCTCATCAGCACAGCCCCGGATATCGGGGCCGCGCCCGCATCCTCCTCGACCCCGCACGCGGCACCGTCCTCGGCGCGACCTTCGCCGGTCGGGGAGTCGCTGAACTTCTCCAGTCTGCGACATTCGCGATCACCGGCGAGATCCCACTTGACCGCCTCTGGCACGCCGTCCCGGCCTTTCCCACGCTCAGCGAGGTCTGGCTCCGGCTCCTCGAAACCTACCGGGACACTCCCGCATCCCTGCGTAGTGGGCGCTGAGACCGGTTCAGAGAAGAGAGCACGAATATGGAGTGGTTCTTCGCGCCATGGACCCTCATGGCCTACATGAGCGGAGCCTTCGACACGACAGGCTGGCAAGGGATCGAACGGAACTGGTACGAGCCTCCGGTCCACGCGGAGAGATGGCTGATCGAAATCGTCTATGAGACGGTCGCCGCCGAAACCCGCTGCACGAGATGCGGCGCTCCCCTGGACCACCCCCGTATCCGAGCAGACGCCTGGCCCGTCCGGGTCGCTGCCCGCTGCCGTGGCACTGCCCGCCACCGCCACCGCGCCGACGTCTCTCGCACCCCGGACGGCCTCCGCATCGACCCTCTCATCCGCGCCTGATTGGAGCCCCCGTGAAAGTGACCTTCGACTCCGTCCACGCCCTGGCCCATGCACTCCGCCGCGCCGCCAAAGCCCACGCTTCCGACTCCGGCCCAGACCTCGGTTCCAACTGGCCCGATTGGTACGCCCACCACATGGCCGCCTTCAACAGCTTCGGCCGCTTCACCCATCTCCCCGAGCCAGTCCGACTGGAGGACACGATCGCCACCCCCCCTGCGGCTCCTCCGCCGGACCCCAACGGCGACCGCGATCCCAACCACGAATTCGTCCTCCGCTACGCCTCTCCAGACTTCTGACGGACTCATCGACCCACCGGACACCGTGTCCGGATCAGCGACGCACACCCTTGGAGCTCCCGATGAACTCATCGACGACGCACGCCGATCCGCTCTCCCCAGGCACCCATACCTACATCGTGGCCGGTCTTGTCCAGCGGTATCACGTCCACGGGCGAGGCCCCGTGTGCGTGGCCCACTCCGGGGGGCCCGGCATCTTCTGGGACTACATGCGGATGCCGGCCCTTGAAGAACACCTGACCATGGTGTACATCGAGCCCATCGGCACCGCCAAGGACAATCACCTGCCCTCGCACCCGCACGGGTACACACGGGAGCGCTACAGCAGTCTCTTGAGAGAGCTCATCACCCGGCTCGGTGTCCCGAAGGCGCATCTGCTGGGGCACTCGCATGGTGCCTTCGTCGCCGCCTACCACGCCCTGTACTGCTCCGAGCAGTTGGCAGGCGTTGTGCTGTATGAGGGCGCTCCCGTCACCGGCCCGGAACATGGCGCCGAGGCGGGTCGCATGGTGGAGGCATTCGCAGCGAAGCACGCCCACCACCCAGGGCTGCCCGGTGTGCTGGCCGCATTCGGGGCGATGTCGGGCATCTGCAACGACGAGCAAGCCGAGGCGGTCGCCAAGGGCGTGCTGCCGTCGTACTTCGCCGACTTCTGGGGCAACGAGGAACGGTACGGCCCGCTCCGGGGCGCGATTCGGGCCACGTACATTTCCGGTTTGGAGGAGGATCTCGTTCCCGATACCGTCGATGATCGCGCTGCTCTCAAGGACCTGAGGGTGCCGGCACTGGTGATCGTGGGCAGGCACGACGTGATCTGCGGTGTGCGCTGGGGGCTTGAACTGGCCGAGCTGATCCCCGATTCACGCCTGCTGATTCTGGAGAACAGCGGCCATCTGGGGCATGTGGAGGAGCCCGAGCTGTTCGCCGACGCGGTCCGCCGATTTGTCGCGGAGACTGCGGTCCCCCAGGATGGGGCGGTGGAGGACAGCACCGGACAGGCACCGAGGTGACTCCGCTTTCGGGCCGGCCCTGAAGTCAGTGTGCGGCGGCATTAGCTGACTGCCGCAGGAATCCATACCGCACCATTGGCGGCGCATGCTAGCGGGGGAACGGTCTGCGTACGCGCGTTTGCACTCGGGGTTGCCGCACGCCTTCAGCAGGAGAACCTCCGGATTGCCGAGCAGTTCGACGGCCTGTCGGGCGACGGTGGCCAAGGCCTGACAGGGGAACGCCTCGGAGCGCTGGCCTGCAGTTCCCGGCTGCGCAGTTGCTGGGACTTCGCGTGCGGTCCTGTTAAGGAGGGCGAGTGCGTCGCAGTCGAACTCCTCATCCAGGCGGTGGCTCTGTAGGTGACTCCGGGAGCCGGATGCCGGTCAGCGGCGCTGTGGCGCTCGGTGAGGCTGGAGCCGTGCAGCGAATTCCAGGGCCACCTGAGGGCTCTCAATGCGAGTAATGGATCGTTACTCTGAGTGATGAAATGCTGGTGACACACGCCGGAACACGATGGCTGAGGCGTTGCGCCAGCCGTAGCCGGAGCCGAAGAAGGGGATGGCGCCGCGGGCGAGCCGGCTGGGAGGTTCAAGCCGTTGATCGACGGGATGCTGCGGGCTGATCTGGATGCGCCGCGCAAGCAGCGGCACACAGCCAAGCGGGTATTCGCTCGTTTGGTAGATGAGTACCAGGCCGACGGGATGCCGCATCAGATGGTCCGCGCCTATGGCGCCGCCTCCTCGAACAGCCGCCTCTTGTCGCCGAATGTCGCGTACAGGCTGGGGGCTGATGCCCATGGCGGCGGTTATTCGTGGGCCGCCGATCAGCAGCACATCGGGACACCTGAATAGTTGGGCGGCGAGGTCCGGGGAGGCGATCTAGGAGTTGTCTTCAAATGTCAGCCCACATAAGGAGTGATGCGAGGGTGACAGCGGCTTGGTAGGACTCGGCGGTCTTGTCGTGGAGGGTGGCGATCCCTCGCCACTGTTTCAAGCGGTTGAAGCAGCGTTCGACGACGTTGCGCCGTTTGTAGAGCTGCTTGTCGAAGGCCGGGAGGGCGCCCGTCGCGGTGGCCGCGCCGGCGCCGGTTGCGGATCTGGTCGGACCATTCCGGAATGGTGTGGCCGACGCCCCGCCGCCTGAGCCAGGCCCGGATCGTTTTGGAGCTGTAGCTCTTGTCGCCGATGACGTGGTCGGGACGGATGCGCGGCCTTCCCGGACCGGGGCGGGGCACCCGTATCGCGTCCATCGCGGCGGTGAACTGCGTGCAGTCGTCGGTGTTCCCCGCCCGTGAGGGGTGGAAGCGAGCGGACGCCCCAGGGCATCGCAGGCCAGGTGAATTTTGCTGGTCAGCCCACCTCGGGAGCGTCCGAGTGCGGGGCTGCGGGGCCCCTTTTCGGGCCCCCGCAGCATGTTGGTGGGCGCGGACGACGGTGGAGTCGACCGACACGAGCCAGTCGATGTCCCCAGCCTCGTCCACCCTCGCCTGGGCAGCCTGGAGTATCCGCTCGAACGTGCCGTCCAGAGCCCATCGACGAAAGCGGGTGTGCAGCGTGGCCCACGGGCCGTACTGCTCGGGCACGTCACGCCAAGCGGTCCCGGTACGGAACTTCCACACGATCCCCGTTGAGAACCGTGCGGCCGTCCAACCGCTTCCTGCCCTGCAACGACTCGGGCAGCAGCGGACGGACGAACTCCCACTCGGCATCCGACAGTTCATGGTGACGTATCACCGGCCATGATCCACCAGTCGAGATCATTTGAAAGACACCGCCCAGCCACCCCCGGCGGCAGCCAAACCTGAACGGCCCGGTCGAGGCCGCCTCGGTTCCTACGCTTCTGCAACGGGGTGGTAGCGCACATCGACCTCGGCAAAGGGTTGTGAGCCGTGGGCGTGTCGCAGCCGGATCGGCCGGCCGCCGGTCGAAGAGCCGGATGCCATCACCGAGCAGGCTCGGTGCAATGTGCAGGTCGATTTCATCGATCAGGCCGAGTTCGAGCAGTTGGCGGCCAATCGTCGGGGAGAGGACTTCGAGGTTCTTGCCGTCGGCGGCCTCCAGGCCGATGCGTACTGCCTCGGCCACGTCGCAGTTCAGGAACGTGACGCCGTCGGCGTGCGTGGCGTCTTCGGGGTGGTGGGTGAGGATGAAGATCGGGCCGTTCCAGTCCTCGCTGTAGGGTCGGGCGCTCGGGTCGCGGTCCCAGCCGTTCCGCCCGCCCAGGACCGCGCCGGTGGTCTCGATGTACTCCTCTTCCACGCCGTCGCGGCCGGTGACCCCGCTCAGCCAGTCCATGGCATGGTCCGGGCCCGCCACGAACCCGTCCAGCGACATGCTGAAGTGAAAGAGGACCTTGCCGGCGGCCCGTTGCGGTTCGATGTCGAACATCTGGAGCTCCTTCGCTCGTCGTGCCGGCGCGAAAGCACCCGCTACACAGACAGACCAGACGGACGCCCCAAACTCATCGCCGCATCCCGGACCGTTCGACCGAGCAGACACGGACCGACCCGGCGGTCGATACCCGCGCCCTCCGGCCTTCGACAAGCAGCTCTACAAACGGCGCAACGTCGTCGAACGCTGCTTCAACCGCTTGAAACAGTGGCGAGGGATCGCCACCCTCCACGACAAGACCGCCGAGTCCTACCAAGCCGCTGTCACCCTCGCATCACTCCTGACGTGGGCTGACATTTGAAGACAACTCCTAGCCCACAGCTGATGGCGCTCAGGCTGCGGTTGAGCGTGAGGCGGCCAGACCCAGACGGTCGAGCTGGCGCGGGTGTCGCTCCTCGATGTCCCAGTCGACACCGATGGTGGTGCGGTGCCCCTCGCCGAAACCATGGGGAGCGACCAGGCCCGTACGGCCAGGGGCCACGCTTACGGACAACCGCGGAAGAGCGGAGTGTCGTTGGGGCCAGGAGGGCGAGGGGTTCGAGCAGACAATGGCGGAGTCGGACATGAAGTGACCGCGGAGGTGTTCAGGGCATAGCTGGATCCTCTGCCCTGAACAGACGGGGAAGGCGAGTGTGACGTTGACGCCGCGAATCCGGATTCTCCCGCGCAACGTCGTCTTCGCCCGCCACGCCCATGTCTCCGGTACCCATGTGATCAATTGTCGCTCTTGAAGATCGTCAATACCTGCAGCACCTCCAGGTAGATCCACACCAGGGTCGTGGTGAGACCGAAAGCGGCGAGCCAGGCCGCCTTCGGCGGCGCGCCGTGGGCGATGGCATCCTCGACCTGCTTGAAGTCCAGAGCGAGGAAAGCTGCGCCGAGCACGATGCCGACGAGACCGAAGACAATACCGAGGCCCCCGCTGTGGAAACCGAGGCCGTTCCCCGCGCCGAATGCGGAGAAAAGGGCGTCGGCGATCAGCAACAGCAGGAAACCCATCGTTGCGGCGCCGACGAAGCCCGCGAACCGCTGAGTGACCCGGATCCAGCGCATACGGTAGGCGATGAGCGTACCTGCGGACACTGCGAAGGTGCCAAGCACTGCCTGACCGACCACACCCGGCGCAATGTGCGTCGAGACAGCGCTGGAGAACACCCCGAGAAATACACCCTCGAATGCCGCATACCCGAGGATCAACGCCGGAGCCGGAGTCGGTTTGACTGCCTGAATGATCGACAAGACAAAGGCGATGAGCGCTGCGGCCACGGCGATTCCATAGGAGCGGCCGAGGTTCGCCTCGTCGACGGGCAGTAGCAGCCAGGACAGCACGGCCATCAGGGCCACGACGCCAAGGGTTGACGCGGTCCGGGTGATGACGTCGTTCATAGTCAGCGAGGCTGACCTGACCTGCCGACCAGTGTCGGCGGGGGAGGCATGGGGGCTGGTCCCGTAGTCGCCTGCAGCGGTGTTCACCGGGTCGCGCTGATACGAGTCCGATGGGCCAGGGCGCCATCGGGAGAGGATCGGGTTGCTGCTCTTCATGTCATTTCTCCTCTGTCCGCCGCATCTGCGGCTGGTGTGGATGGTTGATCAGTCGGGCTGAACTCTTTCGCCGGTCGGGCTGAGATTTGCGCCAGGTCGAGCAGGTCCCTGAGGAAGCCGTCCTCCCGCCACTCCGTCAGTTGTTCGGTGAGCACCTCGAACAGCGCCTGCACCGCTTCGGACTTCAGGAGCAGTCAGGAGGACGGCCGCTGGCCGATGCGCTTGGCGAGACCGGGCCTGTTCCGCCCGGAATCTGACCGTGATCGCGGCTGCCATCGCTGGGGCGAGCCAGACCTTCGCCCGCTTCGGCTGCTGGGTGAATTCATCAAGCATCTGGTCGAGATCCAGATGTAGCGGCGGTATGCGTTCGGGCGCCGAACGCGCCGCCATGGTGCTGGTCACGGTTCACGGCGGAGAGTTCCCCTCCGTGGGATGAGATCCGTGCCTCCACCCTTCGCCGGGAGGGAGGATCAGCGCATCGGTCACATGACGGTCAAAAGCCCTGAGCGCACTGGGTCACTTGGCCTGCAGAGGGCCCAATAGAGACTTCCGCAGGGACGACGGAGCCACCAGGGGCAGTAGGGCGGCGAACGTGCCCTTGAGCGTGCTCGGCCGCCGGGTCGGCTCCACGTTGACTCGGGTGCCGCCGGATTCGGGGGTCATCGTGAAGATCCAGCCACCACCGGCCCCGAAGAGCTTGGAGTCGAGGGTGGTGATGGTGACCGTGTCACCGTCCGGTTCCCACTCATAGCGCGCGCGTTCCCAGGGGGCGACGGTGGCGCCAACAGAATGGACCTTGAAGTACCCGGCGTCGATCGTGGGCCAGGCATCGGCGCGAGAGGGACTGAAGTCGGTCAGCACCCTCAACACCTCGTTCGGGCTGAGTGCAGATACAAGGTGAAAACGTATGACTGCCGTGGGAGCTCCTTAGCTGAGAAGGCAACCGGTCTGACTGGTGACGGGAGATTTCCATGAGCGTGCGTCACCCGTCAAGACGGTTATGTCTGTGTTCTAGATCGCAGGAAAGCGCCGTCATTTGACTGATGTGAGTCGCGGCGCCGCAGCGCAGAGTTGGTGCACGAAGGACAGACGCAACCCGGAGCAGTAGAGAGGTCTCATGGCCAGGACCAACGTCACTTTTCTCAGCGGTGGCATCCGAATCGCCGCTCATCTGTATACCCCGACACCCCGGCCGCAGGTCCATGGCCGGCGCTCGTCGTAGGCCACCCCGGCACCGGAGTGAAGGAACAGACGTCTGGCACCTATGCGCAGCTGATGGCTGAGCGTGGATTCGTCGTTCTGGCCTTCGACGCCGCCTACCAAGGCGAGTCATATGGACTGCCCCGTGGTCTGGAGGATCCCGCACAACGGGTGGAGGACTTCAAAGCGGCCGTCTCCTACCTCACCACCCTTGAGGAGGTCGCACCGGATCGGATCGGTCTGCTCGGCATCTGCGCCTCCGGCAGCTACTCGCTGGCCGCCACCGGCGGCGACCATCGCGTCAGGGCTGTAGCCACTGTCTCCACGGCCGAACCCGCCCGCCAGTTCCGGCTGGGGGCCGACGGCACCCAGGATCCGGCCGTTTTTCAATCCCTGCTCGCCGCCGCACGCGGGGAGGACCCCGGCGCGATGACCATGTTCCCGGACACCGCCGAACAGGCTGGCGCGCTTGGCGGCGCACACGGTATCGAGGGCTTCGAGTACTACTGCACTCCCCGCGGCGAACACGAACGTTCGGCCAAAACCCTGGCCTGGGAGAGCATCGACAAGATGGCCTCCAGCGACGCCTTCCACGCCATTCCCCTGATTGGCACGCGGCCCCTTCTCCAGATTATCGGTGAGCGCGCCGTCACCGCCTGGATGGCTATCGAGGCGCACCAGCGCGCCGTCGGCCGCAAGGAGATCCACTGGATCAAAGAGGCGAGCCACATTGACCTCTACGACAAGAAGGAGTACATCGACTCCGCGGTCGACAGGCTCACTGACTTTTTCACCACCAACCTGACCACGACGGCGCCGGTCTAACTCCAAGACCGTCATCACCGCCCCGCAGCCAGATCAAAACGGCCAGATCGCGGAACCCGCGCTGTAGACAATCCTCGTCGCTCTGCCCGACCTGTCCCTGGTGGCCAGCTGACGCACTGAATCGTGTAGGGCGCGTTTCCCTCCGTCCGCGCCTAACCCTCACCAGGCGCCTGCTGATCGACCTGACAGCCGATCCGGAGAAACAGAGCTGGATGTTCCAAGCCGAGAACCGGACTGACCACACCGAGAGACCGACACTCAACTGATAGGAGTCACCACATGAGCGACTTCCCCTCCCCACTGCCCGCTTCCCAGGACCGCCGGTTCGTCCTTGGACAGCACCTGAGTCTCACGATTCTCACGTCCGGGGAGGAGACCGGCGGGCGTCACGACATCTCCGACGTCACCCTGCCGCCCGGTGCGGGCACACCACTGCACCTACACACCGGCTACGAAGAACGTCTCTGGATCGTCGAGGGCGCGCTGACCGTGTGGTCGGGAGCTGACACCTACACCTTGCGCCCGGGCGACTTCTACCGCGTCCCGATGAATACACCGCACACCATCAAGGCAGGTTCGCACGGGGCGCGTACCCTGACGATCACCTCTCCCGCCCGATTCGCCGAGCTCATCCGCCGCACCGGGACACCCGCTCATCTGGCCACAGCCGACACCGAGTGGGACCTCAAGCTGTTCCAGGCCGTGACCGAGGAGTTCGGGGATGTCATCCTCGGCCCGCCCGGCGCCACACCCGCGAGCCTGGGTCCGGACTGGCAGGGGTGAGACCCGGATTTAGCGTTCCAGCAGATCGCCGTTCTGGTTCAGGGCAGTGGCGAGCTGGCGGCGGGAGGTGATGCCGAGTTTTCCGAAGACGTTGCGCAGATGCCACTCGACGGTGCGAGCGCTGAGAAACAACTGGGCGCCGATCTCCGAATTCGTGAGGCCGTTGGACGCGAGGCGGACGATCAATGTCTCCTGGGCGGTGAGGGTGCTCTCGCTCTCCACCGCGCTTTGCCGGACTCGTTCGCCGGTTGCCACCAGTTCGCGGCGGGCGCGTTCGGCGAACGCCCTCATCCCCAGATCGGCGAACATCTCGTGAGCGATCTTCAGCTGGTGGCGGGCGTCCACGCGGCGGTTGTCACGACGAAGCCACTCGCCGTAGAGCAGGTGCGCCCGGCACAATTCGGGACGCAGGGGAGTTCGACTGAGTCGGTCGATGGCCTCCAGATAGAGCTGCTCTGCGGTGTCTCCGCTGCTGAGTAGCGCGCGCGAGCGAGCCTCCAGGCCGAGCCCCACATCGGTGCTGCCAGCCGACGTCGACTCCGCCAGCCGGGCGAGGGCGGCCTCGGCGACCTCGACGGCCCCGGTACGGGTGGCGGCTTCGACCAGCTCGGGCAGCGACCACAGGGCGATGAACAGGTCGGAGGAGCTCTCGCTCGACGCTACGGCGGCGGCCAATGCCTCGCCGTAGCGGCCGAGTCCGTTGTAGAGGACCGCTGCCACCCAGTTCGCGTACGTAACGCTCATTCCCTGGCCGGTCACCTGCGCCTCGGTGATCATCGAGTGGATCAGCGGGACAGCCTTCTCCTCATCGCCGCGGAGACAGGCGAGCATCGTCGGGCCGAAGGCTGCCGCGGGTGCCCCGGTCACCTCGCAGATCGTCTCGGCTTCGGCAAACATGGCTGCGGACGCCGCGAATTCGCCCGACCAGGTGGTCACGGTTCCCAGCGTGGCCAGCACGATCGGCAGCAGGTCGAACGCACCTACCGTTCTGAGCACCTTGCGTTCCCGTTCGAGGAGGAAGCGCCAGTTGGTAAAGTCCCAGCTGCCGACAGCGGCGGCGTGCGCAAACCAGCCCCAGCGCAGTACCTCGTCCGGGGTGAGGGATGCGTCGACGATCGCACTGACCGCTCTCCGCAGTACCGGTGCCGCGGCGGCCGGGCCGTCCACGATAACCCGCGCAAGCGCGTCGAGGACAAGTTCGGCCTCATCGGGGTGTGCCGACACCGGTAGCCCGCGGGCGGCCTGGGACACGTCCGCCAGGCTTCCGCCGATCGCGAGGTCACCCGCGAACATCGCGGCCATCCACGCGTTGAGGTAGGTCTCGCGAGCCAGGTCAAGGTCGAGCGGTTCGAGTCGCTTGGCCGCCTTCAGTAGCAGCGGCGGACCATCGTTGCCCAGCCCGGAGGCGAAGGCGACATTCCCCTGCAGCAGGTCCGCGCGGGCGCTCTGCAGCTCTGTCAGCGGTTCCGCCCGCACGATCGTGAGCAGTTCGAGGGCGCGGTCGTAGGAGCCGGCCTGTAGGTTGGCGTGAGCAGCGGCGAGCATGTGATCGGCCCGGCGCGCCGGGTCGACGGTCAGGGCAGCGGCCTGCTCCAGGAACGCCGCCGCAGCGTTGGGTCCGCCGCGGGCTTGAGCCCTGCTTGCGGAGCGTTCGAGGTCTGCCGCAGCGTCTTCGTCCGGCCCGTCGGTCGACTGCGCTCGATGCCATGCCCGGCGATCTGGATCGGCGACCGGATCGGTCGACTCTGCTAGCGCGCGATGCACAGCGCGCCGCTGCTCGGCCGTCGCCGATTGGTAGGCCGCCCTTCGGAGCAGCGGATGCCGGAAGCTGATCCGCTGCCCGAAATCGGCGAGTCCCGACTCCGTCGCGGGCCGGGCCGCCATGTGCGAAATCCCCAGGAGGCCCGCAGCCTGCCAGATCAGCTTCGCGTCGCCCGAGGGCTCGGCCGATGTCAGGCAGATCAGCAGCCTGGTGTCGCCGGGCAGCGCATCTAGCTGCCGTGCGAAACTCTCCTCGATCCGTCCCGACAGAGGTGCCGTTCCCGGAAAGCCGAACCCGCCGGCCATTTCCTCTCGGGACATCGTCCGCGGCAGCTCCAACAGTGCCAGCGGATTGCCCCGAGTCTCGGCGACGATCTGATCCCGTACTCGCGTATCGAGCGGTCCTGTCAGCGCGGTGGCGAGCAGTTCATGCGCGTGCTGATCGGCCAGCCCATCGAGACGCAGCTCACGAACGCCGGCCACCTCGTCGGTCGGAGTTCGCGTCCCGAACACCATCCCGATCGGGTCAGCCCCGAGCCTCCGCGCGACGAAGCCGAGTGCCTGCGCCGACGCCCGGTCCAGCCAATGCAGATCATCTGCCACGCAGAGCAGCGGCCGCTCCCTGGAAATCTCCGACAGGAGGCTTAGTACGGCCATCCCTACCATGAACCGTGCCGGAGGCGGACCTTCCGCCAACCCGAACGCGGTCCGCAGGGCGAGCTGCTGTGGTTTGGGGAGCGTCTCCACCCGCCCTAGCAGCGGGCTGCACAGCTGGTGCAGCCCGGCGAAGGCCAGCTCCATCTCCGACTGCATGCCCGACACCCGCAGCACCCTGAATTCGCGCGCTCTGGCGGCCATATCGTCGAGCAGTGCCGTCTTGCCGAGTCCCGCGTCCCCGCTCAGGACGAGGGCCCGTCCCTCGCCCGCGCGAATGGCCCGGAGCAATTCGGTGAGCGTCTCCCGTTCGCTGACCCGGTTGACCAACTCGACGGGCGCGTCTTCCAGGCTCGGCATCACCAACACATCCTTTCACCAGCGCGGATAATGCCACGAGCGCAAAGGCCTCAGCAATTTCTTCCGGTGGCCGGGAGTCAGCGAGGGAGGCACCTCGCGCGGTGAGAGGGCGCGCGCTCCCACTCAGTGAGCCCCGGCAGTCGCCTACTTGCTGCCAAGGGCGTTGCTGGCATCCTCAGCCGCGAGCTGGAGGGCCTGGCCCAGCGCCTGGGGGTGGCGCCCTCCGGCGCTGGCGACTGCTCCGGTGCCGCCGCCTCCGCCGCCGACGGCTTTGGCTGCCCGGGTGATGATCTGTGCTGCCTGGATGCCGTCGGTGGTGAGGCTTGGGGTGATGGCGGCCACGAGCATGGCCTTGCCGTCATGTTCCAGGCCGAGGATCACGATGGTCGGGTCGGTGGACGTCTGGTCGATGACCTCGAGGGCGAGCTGGCGTAGTTCGGCGGGGCTGATGCCGGTGACATGTTTGGTGATGATGTGGCCTCGGCCGCTCGGGCAGGCGAGGGTGAGGAGTCGCTGGGCGTGCTCGCGCAGTTTGTGGGCTCTGAGCCGGTCGAGTTCCTGCTGGGCGGTCACCAAATGGGACAGCCGCTTGCGTAGGGCTTCGGGCGCGTCTGCGGGGCGGGTACCCAGCAATTCGGAGACCTCTTCAAGAAGGCGGCGTTCGTTGTCGTAATGGCGCAGCACGTCGTGGCCGGTCAGGGCTTCGATGCGGCGCAGGTTGGAGCCGATGGACGATTCCCCGAGCACGCGGATGGGGCCTGCGTTGGAGCCGTGGCCGACGTGGGTGCCGCCACATAGCTCGCGGGAGAAGTCGCCGATGTCGACGATGCGGACCTGCTCGCCGTACTTCTCGCCGAACAGGGCTGTGGCTCCGGCCGCTTCGGAGTCGGCACGGGAGGCTTGCCAGATGCGGACCTCGGGGTCGTCCATGAGGTGATCGTTGACGATTGCCTCGATGGCGTGGAGCTGGACCGGGTCGACGGCGGAGAAGTGGGAGAAGTCGAAGCGGAGCCGGCCGGCGTCCACGAGCGAGCCGTGCTGGCGGGCGTGATCGCCGAGGGTGCGTCGCAGCATGGCGTGCAGGACGTGTGTGGCTGAATGCGATCGTGCGACGGCGTCTCTGCGGGGTCCGTCGACGCGGGCTTCGAGGGTTTGGCCGGTGCGGATCTCTCCGTCGAGGAAGCGGGCGGTGGACGTGGAAGCCTTCCAGACCGGGCCGGGTGTCCAGGATTTCGAGCAGGGCGCCGTCGGTGGTGCGGATGTGGCCGGTGTCGCCGACCTGGCCACCGGATTCGGCGTAGAAGGGCGAGCGGTCCATGACGACTTCGAGGGTTCCTATGGCTGGCCTATCTGGCGGGACTACCACCGATCCGGCTTCATGATCTACGGCCTGGCGCGGCCTCGTTGATGCTGGCCGCGGGTGTGGAGATCAAAGTGGTCCAGGAGACGCTCGGGCACACCTCCAGTGCTTTCACCGCCGACACCTACACCTCGGTCTTTCCACAGGTGGCGATGGCGGCGGCGGAGAAGACCGCGGCGCTGTTGCTGGGAGACGACGATCAGGAGGAGCGGGGCGCGTTGAGGCATCTGCGCGCATAACCGGAGTTGGAGAACGGCCTCGTCTCGCCGGATTCGCGGCGGAACGGGGCTGTTCGTCTTGACGATGGACCGCTGAGCGACGCGTTGGATGGCATCATGATCATGGTGGGTACGGGGTTGGTACGGGCGAGCACCGCGCGAGCACCGGTGGGCTAGAACTATGTTCTGGACAGCTGGTGCGGCATGCATTTTCGCAGGTAAGAGCCATGATCAAAGCGCGCCCTGCAGGATTCGAACCTGTGACCGTCGGATTAGAAGAAAGATCGTTTGCTGTTCGGTGGTGTCAGCTGGGGTCTGTCTGTCCCGTGCTGGGTTGATTTCAGTGTCAGGCCGTGACGGGGCCTGTCGGAACGTTCTGGGGCGGACGAGCGCGGACCGAGCACGGCGAATCCACCCCGACCTGGCGTGGCACCTCATGACCAGACAGAACTCGCGGAATCAAACACCCACTCAGGGGAAATGCCGCCATTCTTTCCTGTTTCTACCTTCCGATATGTGGTGATCTGCTACGGTCGCACGCTCCAATAGAAGATCGATTAGAGAGTGGAGCATCGTGCGAAGAGCCTTCTGGTTCGCCGCCCTCCTGGCAATGGCGACGGTTTTACCGGTCTCGACGGCTGGCGCGGACACCGAGGTCATGACAACGCAAACCATCACTTGGACGCCTTGTGAGGAGGAGCCCGCCGCCGAGTGCGGCAAGCTGAGCGTGCCCATCGACTGGTCGAAGCCGAACGAGGCGAAGGTCGACATCGCCGTCGCGCGGCGAAAGGCCACGGATGCTGCCGCGCGAATCGGTTCGCTGGTGATCAACCCCGGCGGTCCGGGCGGGTCCGGGGTGGAGGCTGTGTACGGCGCCCCAGGGTCTTACACCGAGGAACTGCAGCGGCGGTTCGACATTGTCGGGTTCGACCCTCGGGGCGTGGGGCGCAGCAATCCGGTGATCTGCTCGGCGTCGGTGTACAACCGGATGCCGCACACCGTCATGAGAAGCCAGGCCGACTTCGACGCCTGGAACGCGTTCACCAAGGAGCTGCACGCCGACTGCCGCGCTCGTACCGGCCCGCTGTACGACCACGTCGACTCCGTCGACGTCGCCCGTGACCTGGACGCGCTGCGCGCCGCCCTGGGTGAGGAGAAGCTCACCTACTACGGCATCTCGTACGGCACGCTGATCGGCCAGATGTACGCCGAGCTGTTCCCCGACCGCGTCCGGGCCCTCGGGCTCGACAGCAACATGGACCACAGCCTCGGTGTCGCGGGCTTCCTGGCCACCGAGGCGATCGCCATCGAGGACGCCTTCGACCAGTTCGTCGGCTGGTGCGAGCAGGACACCAGTTGCGTCCTGCATGGACGTGACATCCGTGCGATCTGGAAGGACTTGCGGGAGAAGGCGCGGCGTGGTGAGCTGAAGTACCCGAGCACGGGCCAGACGATGACCGAGTTGCAGGTCATCTACAACGCCGCACTGGGCACCGAGGGGCCGGCCTGGCGGCTGCTGAGCGAGGTGATCAACTGGTTGAACGGTGGGCCGCCGCCGGAGTGGGTGCCCCCGCTGTCCGGCCGGCAGCCCGTGGAGGGTGACGTCGCGTATCTGCCGACCGCGGTGCTCTGCCAGGACTACAACCTCCAGGTGCGGAGCTACTCGGAGTACGCCGCACTCATGCGCGTCTCCAACCAGCTCGCGCCCGACACGCGGTACCACCCGTATCCGATCGACGATCTGCCGATCTGCATGAACTACCCGACCACCAACACGCCGCACGCGCTGCGCTACACGGGCGACGCCCCGCTGCTGCTCGGGAATTCCCTGCACGACCCCGCCACCCCGTGGATATGGTCGGCTAACGCGGCCCGTCAGCTCGGGTCCAAGGCGGTGCTGCTCACGTACGAGGGCTGGGGGCACCGTATCTACGGCAAGGACAAGTGCCAGACGGACATTTTCGACGAATACTTGGTCTCGCTGAAGGTGCCGCCCCACGGCACGCGCTGCGCCGTGGGCACGGCTGAGGAGAGCGTGCTCAGGCAGCAGACACCGTCCCAGACGTGGCCGACCGGCTCGAACCACTGGGCGGCCGGCCCGGTCGCTGCCTGGCCCCTCTCCTGACTCCAGAGGCGGACCTCCGCCCGGGCGGCTCGGCCGGGTGAGATTCGTGCGGCTATCGAGTGGGTGTCGTTGAACCACGGCGAGTCCGGTGGTTCAACGACACCCTGGACGAGGGTGTCCCGCTCGGAAACACGGTTTCGTACTGTGAGCTGGTGTTTTGCTGCGTGATAAGGGCGGTGGCTGCGACCATCTCGGGGTGTTGTTGTCGCTGGCTTACCGGTTGGCGAGGGTGCGGGTGCCGGAAACTCGGTCGTGAGGCTGACCTGGGGTTCGGCGTTTCAGAGCTGGCAGGCATGATCGCGTCCATGGCGCTGCGGCTGGTGTATCTGATCTTCATTCGGCTCACAGGATGGGTGGTGCTACTGGGTCGCTCGCAGAGGGCGAAGGACGCGGAGATTCTGGTCCTGCGTCATCAGCTCGCGGTGTTGCGCCGTCAGGTAGCGAGGCCTCGGCCATCGTGGGCGGATCGAGCGGTGATCAGCGCGCTGGCGCGCCTGCTGTCTCCAGCCGGTCGTCGGCAGTTGTTTGTGACGCCGGGCACGTTGCTGCGCTGGCACGCCGATCTGGTACGGCGGCGCTGGACATTCAAGCGCCGCGCCCAGGGCCGGCCTCCCACCCGCGCCTTCATCCGGACCTTGGCACTTCGTCTGGCCCGGGAGAATCCTGTACCGCGTCAAAATGCAGTCGCGACGGCTCTGAGCTGTGGTTTGACTGAGTCCGCCCGGGCGGACAAGATCACGCCTTGTGCCTGTTCGCCTGCTCTATCTGATCACGGTTCGGGTGTTCGGCTGGCTGATGTTGCTGGGCCGCAGCCAAGCGTCGAAGCACGTTGAGATCATGGTGCTGCGTCACGAGGTGACGGTGCTGCGGCGTCAGGTCGTGCGCCCGAAGCCGGACTGGGCAGATCGGGCCGTTCTCGCGGCGCTAGCCCGGTGGCTGCCGACGGTGCTGCGCGCCCATCGGCTTGTCACCCCGGCGACCTTGCTGGCTTGGCATCGTCGTCTACTCCGCCGGACCTGGACCTACCCGCATCGGCCCGGGCGTCCAAGGACGAGCCGGGAGATCCGGGACTTGATCATCCGCGTGTCACGGGAGTACCCCGCGTGGGGCTACCGTCGCGTGCATGGGGAACTGGTGCGGCTCGGCTACCAGATCAGCGAGGCGACCGTGCGGCGCGTGCTGCGCTCACGCCGCTTCAGCCCGGCGCCTCGAAATCTCGATACTTCCTGGCGGGCCTTCCTGCGCGCCCAGGCCAAGGGGCTTCTGGCCTGCGATTTCTTCCACGTTGACACTATCTTTCTGAAGCGCTTGTACGTGTTGTTCATGATGGAGGTTCGTACCCGGCGCGTACACATCGTGGGCGTGACCTCCCACCCGACCGGCGCCTGGACCGTTCAGCAAGCCCGCAATCTCCTGATCGACCTCGGCGAGCAAGCAGCATTGTTCCGTTTCCTCATCCGCGATCGGGATGCCAAGTTCACTGCCGTCTTCGATGAGATCTTTGCCGCCGCGGGCATCACGGTGCTGAAGACGCCGCCGCGGACACCTCGGGCGAATTGCTATGCCGAGCGGTGGATCCGTACGGTGCGCGCCGAATGCACCGACCGCACGCTGATCTACGGTGAACGTCACCTGCGCGCGGTCCTGGAGGAGTACGTCGGTCACTACAACGGCCACCGACCTCACCAGGCGCGCGGGCAACGACCACCCGATCAAGATGAACAGGTGGTGGTGCCGACGGAAGGCCGGATCGAACGCCGCAAAGTGCTCGGTGGCGCGATCAACGAGTACCGCCGAGCCGCATAATCCAGGTGGAGAAACTCCAGCTCAAGCCGTACATACAAGTTTTGAAGCACTACACGACCCTGCTGGTTAACTCGGATTTGCCAGTCTGCTTCGTGATCTGATGGTGCCTGTCCTGGATCATGAGCGTTGTGGCAGCAGTCGTCGTCGTTGTCTTCGTCCTGGCTGCCGAGGTGGATGGAGGCGGCGATGTCGATGCAGCCCAGGCCGTGGCCGGAGCCGACACCCGAGGTCGCGGCGGCGGTTCGGGCGATCTACCAAGGGAAGCGGCAGGTGCCGTTACCGGTCCGGGTGCGCGATGAGTTAGGCGAGGTGTTCGCCGATGAAGTGTTCGCCGCCGCGTTCGGGCGCGAGGGCAGGCCGGGCTGGTCGCCGGGCCGGCTGGCGTTGATCACGGTGTTGCAGCGGGTGGACAACCTCACAGACCGGCAGGCGGCCGAGGCGGTTGCCACCGATCTGACCTGGAAGTACGCACTCGGCCTGGACTTGAACGATCCCGGCTTTGATGCCAGTGTGCTGAGCGAGTTCCGCTCCCGGGTGATCGCCCACGGGCTGGAGGAAAGGCTGTACCGCGTCAAAACTCGCGCATAGGGACTTAGCTGGTGTTTCTCCGGCCGACTATGCGGCTCGGCGGTACTCGTTGATCGCTCCTCCGAGGACCTTGTGGCGTTCGATCCGGCCTACCATCGGCACCACCACCGGTTCGTCTTGATCGGGTGGTCGTTGCCCACGAGCCTGATGCGGGCGATGCCCGTTGTAGTGATCGAGATATTCGTTCAGGACCGAGCGAAGGTGACGTTCGCTGTAGATCAGCATGCGGTCGGCGCACTCGGCCCGCACCGTCCGGACCCTGTACCGCGTCAAAACGCAGTCGCGACGCCTCTGAGCTGTGGTTTGACGGGGTCTGCCCCTGAGGACAAGATCACGCTTTGTGTCTGTTCGTCTGCTCTACCTCATTACGGTCCGGGTGTTCGGCTGGCTGATGTTGCTGGGTCGCACCCAAGCGTCGAAGAACGTGGAGATCCTGGTCCTGCGTCACGAGGTGGCAGTGCTGCGGCGTCAGAACGGACGCCCGAAGCCGGACTGGGCCGACCGGGCCATTCTCGCGGCGTTGGCCCGGTCTTTGCCGGCGATATTACGCGCTCATCGGCTTGTCACCCCGGCGACGTTGCTGACTTGGCACCGGCGTCTGCTGCGAGGGGCCTGGACCTATCCGCATCGCGGCGGACGGCCAAGGACGAGCAGGGAGGTCCGGGACCTGATCATTCGCCTGGCGCGCGAGAACCCTGCGTGGGGCTACCGCCGCGTGCAGGGGGAACTGGCGCGGCTCGGCTATCAGGTCAGCGAGGCGACTGTGCGGCGCGTTCTGCGCTCCCGCCGCTTCACTCCGGTACCTCGAAATCTCGCCACCTCGTGGCGCGCCTTCCTGCGATCGCAGGCCAAGGGGCTTTTGGCGTGCGACTTCTTCCATGTTGACACGATCTTTCTGAAGCGCCTGTACGTGTTGTTCGTGATGGAAGTCCACACGCGGCGCGTCCACATCTTGGGTGTGACCTCCCACCCGGCCGGCGCGTGGACCGCTCAGCAGGCCCGCAATCTCTTGATAAACCTCGGCGAGCGAGCGGCGTCGTTCCGCTTCCTCATCCGCGATCGAGACGCCAAGTTCATCGCCGTCTTCGATGAGATCTTCGCCTCCGTGGGTATCACGGTGCTGAAGACGCCGCCGCGGACACCGCGGGCGAATTGCTATGCCGAGCGGTGGATCCGTACCGTACGCGCCGAGGTCACCGACCGCATGCTGATCTACGGTGAACGTCACCTGCGCGCGGTACTGGACGAGTACATCGATCACTACAACGGCCACCGACCCCACCAGGCGCGCGGGCAACGACCACCGGATCAAGACGAGCAGACTGTGGTACCAACGCAAGGCCGAATCGAACGCCACAAGCTACTCGGAGGAGCGATCAACGAGTACCGCCGAGCTGCATAGCCCGGCCGGAGAACCCCAGCTCAGACCATGCGCGCGAGTTTTGACGCGCTACAGGATCCCCGACGCGGCCGGACTATCTCACGGTTCGATTCCGCAAACTGGTACAAGCCAGCAACCTGCCACCCATCCGGCTCCACGACCTACGGCACGGTACTGCCACTCTCGCCCTGGCCTCGGGATCCGATCTGCGCGTGGTGCAGGGCACGCTGGGGCACCGCAGCATCGTGGTGACCTCGGACATCTACACATCGGTGCTGCCGGAGGTCTATCACCAGTCCGCCCAAGCCATCGCACGGCTGGTCCTGGCCAGAGCGCGCAAGACCGCACGGAAGGCTCGGAAGATGGCGGCCTGACCGAATGACCCAGATGTGACCCACACGTGTCTCATGATCAGTAAGAGTCTTTCCGATACGGCGAGAAGCCGCAGGTAGGAGTGGTAGGGCGCCCGGGGCTCGAACCCGGAACCTACGGATTAAAAGGGCCGGGCCGCACTATATCTCAACGTATCACTCTGCCCGAGAAAGCCGCTTTCAAAATGTCCAAGAATGCCGCCCCGTGCTATCCCGTATCAGGTGCCGACGAGCATCCACCGAGCAACCATGGGGCGGGTAGCATCCCTTGACCGTTCTCATTTTACATACGATTGGCGAGCTGACGTCGTAAGCATTCACGTCCTGCGCCTTTCGCGCTTTGATGATCGCACTGTGTGATCGTTGAGAGGCATGCAAGGGAACGGCTGCGCCGGAGCGTCAGGCCGTGGCCGGGTCGGGTGGCATCCAGAGGTGGCCGAGGAGGGCGTCGCGCAGGACGGTCATGACGTCGAGGCCGTGTTTGAGCGCGGTGGACAGGTAGCCGCGTACGGCGTATCGCTGCTCGGTGGCCTTCTCCGAGCGGAGCCTGCCGGAGATCTTCTGCTGGGTTTTCGCTGGTCGCAGGTCGCGCTCGGCCTGGTTGTTCGTGGGAGGGATCCGCAGATCGTAAGCGAAGCGCAGGACATCGTCGGCGCGGTCGCGCAGCACCTCCAACAGCACCCGGCCGACCGGCTGGGTGACGGTCTTGGCCGGACCGGGCAGGCGCTTGACCTGCGACAGGCCGACGGCGACCCCGCCGCGGAACATCCTGGCGAACATCGCCTGGGTGCCCGCCGCGATGGCGCCCTCGCCGCGGGCGCGGGCGAGGTTGGCGGCGTGGATCAGGCCGCGCAGCGCCATCTGCAGTTGGCGGGGCCAGTGCGCGTCGGGGTAGGTCTCGGCACAGTCCTCAAGATCACGCAGCAGGTGTGCCGCACACAGTTGATGATCGCGTTCCCCGAGGTCGGTGGCGTCGTAGTTCTGGTAGCGGTCGTGCACCACCACGCCGGTCAGGTCGGCCAGCACGAACCGCTTGAAGGTCTCCAGGTCCCGCCCGCCGAGCATGTACCAGGTCAGCAGCTGGTCGCAGGCAACCAGCAGGTACTTCTTGGCCTTCTTCGGTTCGACCCGGATCGGCGTCTCGTCGCAGCACACCACGTAGGCGAGGGTGAGCAGCATCCGGATGCGCACATTCGCGCAGGCGACCGCGGCGGCGGCCCGGCCGATCAAGGAGTACACGAACCCGGGCGAGGGCTCCGCGCCGGTCAGCGAGGCCACCAGCTCGGCGACCCGGTGCACCGGAATCGCGTGCACGACCAGCAGATACACACACCACGCCCGCAGACTGACGCCGAGACTGACCGGCGCGGCGGGCACGCCCGGCGGGCGCGGCGCGGTGTGCACGGCGCCGCACCGGCAGGCCATGGTGTGCAGGTGATGCTCAAAACGCCGGGCCACCACCAGCGGAATCTCGATCTGCTGGTGGCGGGCCGTCACCCCCAGATCGGCCGCCTGACCGAGATCGGCCCCGCACCCGCACGGGCCTTGCGGATAGTGCTCGACGATGTCGCCGTCGGCGACCTCATCGGACCAGGCCAGCGCCTTGCCCTGCGCGCCGGGCTGCTTACCCTGCCGGCGCCGACCGGGGCCGTCGGCCTTCCGCTCCTTCGGCTGCTTGCGGCCGGGAAGGTCGTCGACTGAGGGCGGCATCCCCGAGTTGCCGCTGATCCGCGAGACCAGCCGCTCCAGCTTGGCCACCCGCTCACGCAGCGCGGCGTTCTCGGCCATGAGCGCGCGCGTCAGAGCGATCAGCTCCTCGCGGGACAGCTCCTCCAGGCCGGACACCCGAAGATCACATCACCCTTGGCCGGATTGATCAAAGTGACGGACAGTCACGCAACCGCTCGAACTGCTACACCCTGCGCACGACGTGAATGCTTACAAACCCGCGACCAAAGATCGCTAGGGGTGGTGTCCGCTTACCGGTGGAGCGGAATCTTGCATTGTCGACGTCGACAGTCTCATGCCCCTTGATACGCCAGGAGGATGGCTATGACGGTTCATCGACTACTACCCACAGTTCGGCGCCATAGTGGATGGAACCATCCGACGGCTTGACATCGACTATCTTGTCTTTCCTGAGCTCGATGTCTGAGTACTCTTCATCTTCCGGATCGTAGCCGCAGTGATGACATCCCTGACTGATCCCTTCCGTGAAGGCGTGGGAAAGGTCTGGAATACCGATCTCCGGGTATCCTGGAACCGCCCACAGCACGAACGCGAGCTGACCGCGGCGCTTCACGCGTGGTCGGCGATTATCTGGGATGATTCACGCTACAGGCTCCCGCGCAGGGTTGAAGCGATCCCATTCCAAGCTCCAGAATGCTCCAAATCCATGCGAGTAAACAAAATCCCGTTCCGACGCATGGATGGGATAGGCGCCGACAATCTCGACTAGGTCACGCGCTTCTGAGCCAACTTCAGCACGACTTAGATCGAGCAATCCCAGGTCACGCTCAACTGCAGGCTCGGCCAAGACGAGGCTATTCATTGTGGAGCCTTCCACGTACGGCTTCATGTAGCCAAGCACTTGGCCAAGATTAAAAGGACAGATGCCTCGCAAAGCGGCAACTACCCTTGCGGGAACCGGAGACCACTCGACATCGTCCGAGCGGACAGTGATGGATAGTTCTCGACCTCTCGCCCCCCAGCCTGGATGGCTAGAGAAGGAGAGCCCATAGGTGAAACCCGTCACATATCCAGGTTCCGGCGTGCCGATGTAGGAGATAGCGCGAACAGGCCCGTCCTCTATCACCCGCGGTTCAACATCGCTAATGATAGGCGTCACACCGGTGAGCGAATTGAGCAGCTCACAGTAGTGGTCGAACCGGTCAAGCGTGTCGCGGCCAGACATAACGTCTCCTAGGTTAGCACTCTTCCTGGAAGGGGCGGACGCGCCAGCGCTAAACGTGGCAGCGCCCGCCCACTATCATCGCCTATCTACCTAGGCGGTGGATAGAAATGTCCCAAGGCGGCGTCCCACCACTGGGTCTTGTCGTGATCGATGTACGAGTTGAACTCATTAAACCTACCGACCGGAATTCTCCACTCGGTTAGGCCCGCTTCGCCATTAGTATTCGGCAAATCGAACTCGAGTTTGCCGAAAGCTTTTCGGAACCCCGGCTTCATCACAAAGCGATGGAACCCCAGGTCGTGCCCGTTTCCAGCATACTGCGCTGCCCCCTCCGGCTTGTTGGAAAGATACGCCGTTGGGAAAGGCCCTGAATGGTTATCTGCATTCAGGCCGAGCGCCTCACTCGCACGCTTTCCTGTCGCGGGCGAGCGGTAGAGGACTACCGTATCATCATCGCCATCGAGGATATCGGTGGACTTTTTGGGCAGCCCCTTTGGCTTAAAGGGGTTGCGTCCAAGCGGGTTATGCATCCCGCCATCGGCTATGCCGTCGCCAGGTGATACGCCGCCCTCTCCTAAGGCTTTGTCCACTTCCTTGGCGGCTCCGCAGAGGTACGAGGGCGGATTGCAATAGAAGTCTGCCTGGGGTCCGGCTTCTGGGTTACTTATCTTCTCCAGAGCCTCTTGGGCCTGGCCGACCGCTTCCTGGACAGCGCGCACCTGCTCCCGCATCTTCCATCCGCGGGACTTCTTCTTTCCGCTTGCGTGATGAGTTTTAGCGAAGGTCCGGTCAGATTCAGAGTTTCCGGTGTCGACTCGGTGGCCGTCGATTTCGACGCCGCTGATGGGGTTACCGCCGGTGAAGGCGTAGCGGTTGGCCGTCCAGGGATCGAGTCCGAGGCCGAGGTCGGCCAGGGCGCCGTTGTAGCTGTCGAGGTTGAGGAAGCGGTTGAGGTTGGGGTTGTAGTCGCGGAACCCCATGTCATACATGCCGGTGGAGTTGTCCCAGCGCTTGGCGTTGAAGCGGTAGGGGTTGTACTCCTCCTTGGCGGTGGGATCGACGGGATCCGGTTTGTCGATGCCGGTGAAGAGTTTGTCGTCGTTCTTGCCGTAGGCGGTGTAGCCGTAGGTGGCGCGGGTGTCACCGGCGTCGGTGGTGATCTGTTCGACGTCGGTGTGGGCGTTGTAGCCGTAGTAGGACGACTCCTCGCCGCCGGTGCCGGTCACCTTGATCTGGGACAGCCGCTCGCCCCACGGGCTGTACTGGAAGGACTTGGTGAGCTTGCCGGCGACCTCTTCGTCCAGGACCTCGGCGGACAGGCCGAGGTAGGAGTAGGTGGTGGTCTTGGCGGAGGTGGAGCCTTCCTTCTCGGTCTTGCTGGTGGTGCGATCGAGTGGGTCGTAGGTGTAGGTGGTCACCGTGGAGGCGCCGTCGCCGCCGAGCTTCTCGTGCCGGGTGACGTGGTCGAAGCCGTCGTAGGTGTACTTCTCCTGCACCTTGCCGCCGCCGGTGATGGTGCGCAGCCGGCCGTAGGGGTCGTAGTTGTAGGTGCTGGTGGCTCCGGCGGTGACCGAGGTCATCAGGCGGTTGCGGTCGTAGGTGAAGGTGGTCTTCTTGCCGAGGACTTCTTCCTCGTAGACGTTGCTGTTGGCGTCGTGCCAGTACGTCTCGGTGCTGGCCGTCCCGCCGGCGACCGGGGTCTTGACGGTCTTGGCGATGCGGTCGCGGGGGTCGTAGGTGTAGGTGAAGTCGTGTTCGAGGTAGGCGCCGGGGTTGTCGGCGTTCTGGATCTTGGTGAGGTCGCGGGCGCGGTGCAGGTTGCCCTGGTAGCCGATGGTGTGCTCGGCGACGACCGTGGCGTTGGCCTTCTTCTCGATGCTGTGCCGGAGCAGGCCGTCGAGGAAGTAGTCGTAGGTGACGGTGTTGGTGTTGGCCTTGGTCTCGGTAAGGCGTTCGGCCTTGGGGGTGTAGGTGTAGCTGGTGACCTTCGGCGCGGTGTCGGTGGCCGACTTCTTGTTGACGACCTGATCGACCAGATCCCGCACGTCATACCGGTAGGAGGCCAGCGTCTTGTCGTGGGTGCGCTCGGTGACGGCGCTGTTCTCGTTGTAGGTGTAGGTGGTGGTGTTCTTCAGGACGCCGGCGAGCTTCTCCTCGATCTTGCTGATCTGGTTGAGGCCGGTGTAGGCGATGTCCCAGACGTCGATCTTCGCGGTCGGCGAGCGGTCGTCGATGCGGGTGAGGTTGGCGTTGGCGTCGTAGGTGTAGGCGAAGTCCTTCTTCTCCGCGTCGGTCTCGCCGCTGTTGTCGCGGACCAGCTTGACCGCGTCGGCGACGACGCTGCCGTTGGCCTCGTCGGTCAGGGTGATGGCGTGGGTGTTGCCCGCGGTGAAGGCGAACGTGCCGAGGTCGACCCAGTCGCCGGTGTTCTTGGTCTGGTCTAGGACGACGACCTGCTCGCCGCCGTCGTGCTTGATCGTGTACTTGGCGTTGGTCGCTGTCGCGCCGGCCGGGTACTTGACCTGCACCTTGTAGCTGCCGGGGGTCGGGGTGGTCAGGCCCCAGGTGAAGGAGGACTGGCCGGTTCCGGCGGGGGCGGTGGCGTAGTCGTAGCCGACGAACCCGGACGTCGCCGTGGCGGTGACGGCGGGGCCGACGATGTTCGACGAGGAGGCGCCGCTGGTGCCGGCGAGGGTCCACGAGCCGACCGCGGTGACCTGGCCGATGTCGGAGTTGTCGCCCAGGACCACGTCCAGGCCGAGCGGGACGCCGTCGTCGGAGTGGGTCTTGAGCTTGCCGTCGGGGTAGTAGGACCAGTCCAGGGCGCGCTGGCTGGAGCCGCCCGCGCTGGTGACGGTGCGGTTGGTCTGCAACCCGAGGTTGTTGTAGTCGTAGGTGGTCTTGATGTCCCACGGGTCGGTGGTGGTCTTGGACCAGCCGTTGTCCCAGTAGGTCATCGAGGAGACGTTGCGGATGGTCTGGCCGTGGGAGGGCGGGGCGGAGATCTCCTTCAGCCGGGAGACCTGGTCGTAGACGTACTTCACCGAATCGGGGGTGTTGTACTTCGGGTCGTCCTTGTCGAAGGGGTAGATCTCCTCTTCGGGACGGTTGAGCTTGTCGTACTTGGTTTCGGCGATGAAGTCGGTCGGGTCGTCGGCGGTCTCGACGCCGCGCGGGGTGATGACCTTGGTGCGGTTGCCGACCTGGTCGTATTCGAACCGGGTGATCGTGTACTTGATCACGCCGTCGGTCTGCGAGTGCGGCACCTTGGTTTCGACGACGGCGCCGCGCTTGTCGAGGCCGATGAGAGTCTTGTTGCCGTCCTGGTCGGTCTGGCCTTCGACCAGGCCGTCCAGGTCGTAGTCGGTGATGGTCTGGAAGCCGGCGGCGTCCTTGACGTGGGTGACCCGGTGGTTGCGGTCGTAGGTGTAGGACGCCGTGTAGTCGGCCGTGTCCGCGGTGTTGTTCTTGCGCGGGTCGACGACCTTCTCCACATTGCCGACGTTGTCGTAGACGTAGGTGATCTTGTTGATCCTGTGCTGGTCGGCGGTCAGCACGTCGGTCAGCTGGTAGATCGGGTCATACACAAACGACGTGGTGAAGTCGGCCGGGACCGATGGGGTGAGATTGCCCTTCGGCTCGGTCTGGGTCTTGAGGTTGCCCGCCGCGTCGTAGGTGAAGGTGGCCTTGCGCTCCTGGCCGCTCTCGCTGTCCTTCGGCAGGAACGACTCGATGAGCTGGTCGGCCTCGTCGTAGGTCGCGGTCGAGACGGCCCCGTTGGGGGCGGTCATCGTGGTGATGTTGTCGTTGGGGTCGTAGATCGGGGCCGGGGTGACGATGTACTCGCCCTTGTCCTGGTCCTTGGGGACCTTCGACTCCAGCGGTCGCTTGAACAGGTCGTAGGTCTGTGTGGTCTTCTTGCCGAGCGCGTCGGTCACCGACAGCACGTTGCCGCGCACGTCGTACTCGGTGATGGTGGTGTGGTCCCCTTCGGCCGGCGTCTCCACGCCGAGGGCGTCGGTGATCTTCTGCGGGTAGCCGGTCGGGTGGTAGTCGCTGAAGACGGTCGGATTGCCGTTGGCGTCCGTTGATTTGATCAGCTGGCCGACCGCGTCGTAGTCGTACGAGGTCGTGTAGTCACCCGCGGTGGGCGAGGCGACGCCGAGCGGGTCTGTGACGGTCTTCAGGTTGCCCTTGGCGTCGTAGCCGAAGGCCCACTTCCGCCCTTCCGGCGACGTCTTCTCGGTCAGGTCGGCGACGTAGCCTTTCAGGAACGTCTGGTAGGCCAGCACCGTGGGAGCTGTGGTATTGGCGTTGGCCTCGGCGTCCTTCAGCTCCAGCGGGTAGCCGGTCTTCTGGTCGAAGACCCACGTGGCGTAGGCGCCGTTGTCCTCGGTCAGCTTGACCACGTTGTGGTCGGGGTCCCAGGTGAGTGCGGTGGTCTCGTTCTTGGCGTTGACGATCGATTCCGGTCGGCCGTAGGCGTCCAGCACGTACTTGGTGGCGTGCTGAAGCGGATCGGTGACGGTGGCGTGGATCATGCCGCCCTGCGGCCCGTCCGGGTCGACGTAGTCGAACTTCGTCACACCGTTGAGCCGGTCGGTGAGGGTCTCGACCTTCCACAGGTCCTTGGGGTCGACAGGCGCCTCGTAGTACTTCAGCTTCGTGGAGTTGCCCCGCGGGTCCTCGACCGCGACCAGCTTGACGTTCTTGTTGCCCTGCAGCGCGTCGTAGGCGAACCGGAACCTCTTCGCGCCCGCATCACCTTCACCGTCGACCATCTTGGCCATTAGGCCCTTGTCGGTGTAGGTGAAGGTCACCTTCCGCCCGGCGATGTCGGTGATGGATTCGACGTTGTCGATGATGTGCGGGTTGGTCAGCTTGGTGTCGCTGACCTCGGCGCCCGCGTCGTTGATGTAGGCGTAATCCTGGCCCTTGGCGTAGTAGTCCAGGGTCAGGGTGCGGCGTCCGGCGGCGTCGGTGATGTGCTGCAGGAACTTGGTCGGCTTGTTGTTGGACTTACGTCGCTCGTAGGTGAACGACATGGTGTTGCCGTTCTTGTCCACGATCGCCGACTGGAAGCCCTCCTCGTCGAAGAAGAACTGGGTCCGGTCCGGCTTGGTGAACACCCACCGCCGCTGCGAGGTCAGCTCGCGATCGGGGTAGTACACCTGCGGGTCGACCTGCTGCAGGTACAGGTGCACGCCGCGCGGGTGCGTGTAGTCGCAGGTGGTGTAGTCGCAGCTGGTGTTGCCGTGCTTGTCCAGCGTCCACACGTGTGTGGTGCCGTCGCCGTCGGTCAGCCGTACCTGCTCCGGCCACTTCTGCCCCGGAGGGTGGAACTTCAGCTGAGAGCCGAGCTTTTGCAGGCTGGAGGTCTGCAACGACCAGCCGTAGCCGAGTGAGGCAGTGGAGGTGTCCAGGCTGTTGTAGGTCATCCGGGCGAACGTCTGCACACCCCGGGAGGGGTTGGTGAAGGCGTTGTAGTTCCACACCACGTTGCCCGCGTACGGGTTGACCAGCGCGGTCGACCCTGCGCCGGTGTTCTTGCCGGTGTAGGCGTAGAACTTCTCCGCCCCCAGCAGATCGGAGGTGGGAGAGTCGAGACGGATCTGCTGCGGCAGCTGCGGCAGGTGGTGGGAGGCCGACTTCCAGTTGTTGGTGAGCGTGTCCTGCACGTCCCACACCAGCGAGATCGCCTCGGCCTTGTTGGCCGCGGATCCGACGGTGGTGGCCGGGGCCTTGACCTGCGCCTCCACCATCACCGACGCGCCGGGAGCCAGATCGTAGGGCAGGGTCTTCTTCAGCTGGCTGTCGGGGGTGGAGACGTCGGTGCCGTCGGGCAGTTTCCAGTGGTAGGAGACCGCGGTCGTGGCGGCGGGCCAGGTCTCGTTGGTGGTGTTGGTGACCATCACGTCGACTGTCTTGACCTGTCCGACATCCAGCTGCACGGGGCCGCCGGGCGCGTACAGTGAACGCGGTGTTCCATCGCGGTAGGTGACCCACAGTCGTGGCCGCAGCACCGGCTCGTCGGTCTCGCTGGACAGGAACGACACCGACTGTTTGGCCGCACCTGCCTCGTTGGCGACCTTGACGAGCACGCCGTGGTTGGTGGCCGGGTCGGCCCGCCAGGCCTTGGCTGTCTCGGTGATCGACCAGCGTCGCCAGCCCGGCGTCGCGGTGATCGGAGACAGGCTGGCGAGTGCCGTCGGGTCGTAGTCGCCGCCCTGGCTTGCCCAGGGGCTGGTCCACGTCGCGCTCTCGTCGAAGCTCTTGGTCAGCTTGTGCGCGTCCAGGCTCACGCCGGAACCGGTGGTGGAGGCCTCCCACAGCGACAGCGACGCGCCGGTGATCTCCGCCCCGGCAGGAACCTTGTCGGCGAAGTCGCTGAAGGACACCACGGCCCGGGTGTTGCCGAGCGTGGTGGCGGTGTTGCCGACCTGTAGCCGCTTCTGTCCGGCCACCTGGTCGTGCCCGGCGGCGGGCTCGCCGGAGGACAGGGTGGTGTCGGCGGTGCCGTACACCAGCACCCCGGCATCACCGACCCGCGGCAACGGCACCGTCAGCTCCTGCGACGGCGCGACCTGGCCGTTCTTCAGCACCGCCTCCACCCAGTAGGTGGCCTGGTGCACGTACTCCGGCAGGCTGGCGTCCACCGGCGAGGGGCCGCTGCTGGTGTCGACGTAGGAGGTGACATCCGGTGCCAGGGTGGTCACCAGCGTGTCCACACTGCCGCCCTCGGGCGAGCTCTGGCAGCCCGACGGGCAGTGCCGGCGCAGCCGGTACTCCACCAGATCGTCGGAGGCGTCCTGCGGGGTCGGATCGGCATACGCCGTCCACGACAGCGACGCGCCGGCCCAGGTGGTGACGGTCACCGGCTTCAGCTTCACCGACGGGTTCCCATAGGTGATCAGCAGCTTGGGGTGCGTGGTGACATCGCCCAGGGCTCCGTCGCCGCCGTAGACGTCCTCGCTGGCCTCGTACACCGGGCCGCCGATCTTACCGGTGGTGCCCTCGTCGGCGGCCCGCAGCATGAACCCGTAGGGGGTGTCGGCGGAGTTCATCCACCTGTTCACCACTGGGGTGACGTCGAAGGAGTGCCAGCGCGACAGCTCACCCGGGTTGCGGGTCACGCTGGACAGCACCGTGCTGGAGACGGCCGGCTGGTTGTTCCAGGTCACCGAGAATTCCGACCAGTCGGCGATGATCTCTCTCGCCTGAACTGTCACCGGCCCGGTCTCGCCGAGTGCCTGGTCGAAGTAGGTCTGCAAGGTGGCCTGGTCGATCCGGGTAACGGCCTCCAGCTCGTACGGCATGTAGAACCACATCAGCGAACGGTTGATCCCCGTCGCTGTTTTGCCCACCGGCAGCTGCCAGGCCGAGTCGAAGTTGGTCGTCTTCTTCGCCGAGTCGACGTAGGCGTCGTTGTTTTCGGGCGTCACCTGGAAGGTCGGGTCGATCACCACCGGCCATTTGCGCTCCGGCGCGGCCAGCCACGAGGCGTCCGGCGTGATCGTGATGGTTGCCTCGCTGCCCTGCTGCGTCACCGTCTGGGTGACCGCGTCGGAGTAGCGCTTGCCGTACGGCGAGGCGACATCCACCTCGGCGTCGATCATGAACGGCTTGGGCACGGTGAACACCGGCGTGCCGTCCTCGCCGTTGAACGCGATCGACCCGTCGGCATTGGCCTGCGCCTGCACTCCGCCGGTCTTGACCGTGAAGGAGAAGGACGCGTCCCCGGCCGGCGGCTTGGACAGCACGATGTACTCCTTCACCCCCTCCGGGGTGACCTTGTACACCAGGTCGGCGCCGTCCCGCACGCCCGGATAGGTGACGGTGGACCCGTTCACCGCCGGGGTCACCTGCTTGGCGTCGCCGACCACGCCGAGGGTGAGCTGCCGCTCGCCCAGCTTGATCCTGGCCAGCTTGTCGGTCTTGTCGCCGAACCGGGTGGAGAAGCCGGACTTGTCGTTGCCGTGGACGAACCCGTCGTCGGAAATGGCCTCGAGGCGGGTGTCGACGTTCTGCCAGTTGCCGTCGGCGTCCTTGTAGTGGACGGGGCGGGTGGACAGTTCCAGTTGGGAGCGGCCGTCCTCCAATTGGTAGACCTTGCCGTATTGCGACCGCTTGCCGGTCTGTTCCTTGACCCGCTTGCCTGGCGGCTGCTTGGTCGGCGCGGCGGGCTTGGCGGCTTGCCTGCCAGGCAGGGTGATCTGCTGCCCGCTCGGGCGCATCTCGCCCTTCGGATCCTCGGCGAACAGTCCGGCGATGCCGTTGCTCACCCAGGAGGCGACCTGGGAGACGAATCCTGCCTCGTGCGAGGAGGCAGGAGTCTGTGCCTGGGCCGGGAGGGCGGGGGTCGAGGTGACCAGCAGGGCAGGGGTCAGGACGAGCACGGCGGCTCGGCGCAGCCGTTGACCGGCTGACCGGGTGCGACGGGGTGGGGCGGCTTGATGAGGGTGATGGGTACGGATGGGGGGTAACAGGCGCACGGTACTCCGCTCATTGAGGGATAAGAAGGATGTAAAAGCGCCTTGATCAAGCCTCAAAGCCGCACGTTCGGTCAAGATCTACACATAGTGATCAACATGACGAAGCGAACACTTGTTCAATCTCGCGTTGAACCCTCACCTACAAGGGCAAATCGGTCAGATGTGACAGCCAGCTGGACAAGCTGTCAATTGTGACCGTCTGTCAACATCGCAGATGGGCGCGGCTTTCCCGATATCAAACCGTGATCCATACTCACAGCAAACGTTCAGGAATCCTGCTAAGGGCAGAACTCGATGCGGGCGTGGCCGACAGCGCCAGTGGGTAGAACTGATCGTCCTCCGAGCGTATGGCCGCGGACGCTAGCCTTCCTCGCCGCAGACGGGTATCACGCCCGCCCGTCTGCGCACGTGGAGTGCGACACGAACACGTGATCCCATCGTGACGTGAGGCTCCTACGGTCTGCTGTCCATGCAAGCAAGATCACTTGTCGTCGGCCTGTTACTCATGGCCGCGGGCCTGTCGGCGATCGGAGGCGGCGCGTACTGCCTGGCTACCGAACTCACCTGCGGCCCCACGCGCGAGGAGACGAAGCGGGCAGGCGAGCGCGAGCTGGCCCTGCGTTGGCGACACTGGACCGCCGGACAGCTCTTCCCCGATCGGTTCACCCACGACGGCAAGGAAAGCTTCGCGCACCGGATCGGTATCGCCCCCGAAAGCAGTTGCGAGCAGGCGCTGGACGACAGCGCCACCAAGGCGGTGAGCGAACGCGGCTGTCTGAAGGTGCTGCGTGCCACCTACGCCGACCCCACGAGCACGATCCTGTCCACGCTGGCCATCGTGGTCATGAAAGACACCGCCGCAGCCAAGGCCGCACTCGCCGCGGGCAAATGGCAGAGCAGCGGGGTACGGCCCGCCGGCATCTCCGGCACCCTGGCGTCCCGCTTCGGACCAGGCCAGGAACAGGAGCACACCGCGGTCAGCCGCGCCAACTACCTCGTGTTCGGCACCGGCGGCTACGCCGACGGCAGGCCGCGCCTGTCTCGCGCGGACCGCAAGGGCTTTCCCGGCTTCACCACCAACGCCGTCGACGCCCTGGCCACCGTGCTGTCGAAGCATGTGCCGGCCTGCGAGGTCAAGGAGATCCGGAGATATTCGAAACCCGTTCCCACCGTTGGTGATGCCGGAGCGTTGCTTGTGCTTGGGGTCAAGAAAGGGGAAGGTGATGAGACGTCATCAGGACCGCTGCGTGGTCTACAAGCGGTGCGGATGCGCCGATGCGGTCACAGGCAAGCAACTCGGTGGCCGCTGCTTGCGGCTGACCGAGGACTCGCACGGCAGCTGGTACTTCGCGGTGCAAGTGAGCGGCCTGGCTGGGCGGCGCGAGCGGCTACGGCGCGGCGGCTTCGCCACTGCCGAGGAGGCTCACCAGGCAGGCAGGACGGTGATCGAGGCCCACCAGAACGATCCGTCGGCCAGGGGATACACGCTGGCACGGTGGCTACGTCACTGGCTGGAGATGCAGCACCAGCTACGGCCCAGCACCCGCAAGTCCTATGCCGACCACGTGCGGCTGTATCTGATCCCATATCTGGGCAGGATAGAGCTCGCCGAACTGGCTAGCCGGGACATGGCACGCATGTTCGCCGCCCTGGCCGGGCGTCGCAACCGGTATGGGGAGCCGATCGCGTCCTCCACCCTGCACCGGATCCGAGCGACGCTGCGCGCGGCGTTGAACGCCGCAATCCGGGAAGGCCTGATGGCGTCCAATCCCGCGCGCATGGTTCGGTTGCCCGCACCACGCCTGCCCTATCCCGAGGTGTGGACCGACCGTCGGGTCACCGCATGGCGGCGTGGCGGCGAGCGGCCTGCGGTGTCGGTGCGGACCGCCGAGCAGCTGGCCCAGTTCCTCACCTTCGCGCGCGGCGATCCGCTGTATCCGCTGTGGCAGCTGATCGCGCTGCGCGGCCTGCGCCGTGGCGAGGCGGCAGGGCTGCGCTGGGTGGGACCTGGATCTCGACCGGCGAGAGCTCAGCGTGAGCCGACAACTGGTGCACACCGACGTCGGCCTGATCGCCTTTCTGCCGAAAACCGCTGCCAGTCGACGGATCATCGCGCTGGACCCCGAGACCGTTCGGCTGCTGCGCCGCCATGAACAGGTCCAGCGACAGTTGCTGGGCGACGCGTGGAACGAATCCGGGCCGATCTTCGCCCGGACAGATGGATCCCCGATGCGGCCGGACTATCTCACGGTCCGGTTCCGCAAACTGGTAAAGGCGAGCAACCTGCCACCCATCCGGCTGCACGACCTGCGGCACGGCACTGCCACCCTCGCCCTGGCGTCAGGCTCGGATCTGCGGGTGGTGCAGGGCACGCTGGGGCACCGCAGCATCGTGGTGACCTCGGACATCTACACCTCGGTGCTGCCGGAGGTCTATCACCAGTCCGCCCAAGCCATCGCACGGCTGGTCCTGGCCAGCACCCGCAAGACCGCACGGAAGGCTCGAAAAGCAGCGGCCTGACAGTGTGACCTGTCAAGTGACCCAGGTGTGACCCACACGTGTCTCACGATCAGTAAGAAACCTTCCCATATGGGAAGAAGCGGCAGGTGAGAGTGGTAGGGCGCCCGGGGCTCGAACCCGGAACCTACGGATTAAAAGCGTGAGGCACATCGTCTCCCGCCGTCGTGGTGACGTCGCCGTCGTCGGTCGTGTCAGGCCGTGCCGCAGACTGTCGCCCCGTACCGCTTTACTCGGACGCCCGGCCTGGGTCCTTCGTATCGTCGCGGAAACGTCGCGGACTTCGGTGGAATTGACCAAACGTTGGCCTGCGGTGCTGTCCCAATTCGTGCGTGGCGGCAGGTATTTGAACTGGTGACAGGGATCTGCCGTTGATCGTCGGGGCTGCCGACGTTGTCCCAATCCGCATGGGGGTGGTGGTCGTCGAATTCCGGAACGGCGGTCGGATTGGGCTTGACCGGTGCCGTGCAGGTGGGTGTCGATACATCCCCGCTCGACGTGGCCGTGTATCAGCGCCGGTGTTGGTCAGGATCGTGCTCGCCTGACCGCGCCCTGGCTGTGCTGCGGCCGTTCGTGCCATGGGCGGACCAGGACGTCGCAGGTCGGAGGGAGAAGGGTGATGGCTGACGGCACTACGTTCAAGCGGTGCTCCTGCACGGGAGTCGACGGCAAGGCGCTGGGGCAGAAATGCCCCAAGCTGCGGCGCCCCGGTGGGGGCTGGAGCAATCGGCATGGCATATGGAGCTACCAGATCGAGCTGCCGGCCACCGTGGAGGGAAAGCGCCGGGGTCCGCTGCGTCGTAGTGGTTTCGCGACCCAGGACGCCGCGAACAACCAACTGGGGCAGGTGCGTGAACTGCTCGCGCTGGCCGACCCCAGCGAGCTGGTGACCCGCAACCAGATCGCGGATCTGATCAAGAGAACGCTGGCCGAGACCGATGCCCTGCCCAGTGTGGAGGTGGTCCGCCGCAGGGTGCGGACCCGGCAGGACCTGACCCGGGACGTGACGGTCGGGCAATGGCTGGAGGAGTTCCTCAAGCGTAAGCGGAAGATCGAAGAGACGACCCGGCGCTCCTACGAAGGCCACATCAGGCTGTACCTGACGCCATACCTGGGCCATATCCGACTGGATCAGCTCAAGGTCGGCGACGTGGCCGGGATGTTCGAGCAGATCGAGGAGTTCAACGACGTCATCGCCGAGCGCCGAGCCAGCGCCGATCGCGAGGTGCGGGCCGGCGTCAAGTATCGGCGTCCGGTCAGCACGACCACCATGCACAGCATCCGGGCGACGCTTCGGCACGCGCTGAACATGGCCATCCGCCAGGACCGGCTGATCGACTTCAATCCCGCAGCAGCGCTGGAGATGCCGGCCAAGACCCGCCCCAAAGCGCTGGTGTGGACCAGGGACCGGGTTGACGACTGGCATTGCGAGTTCCAGGACTACCGCAGGGCGGAGAAGCTGCGGCGTGGTGGGCGGCGGGTCGATCCGATCGACGCCTACATCCGGGTGCCGCGCCCTTCGGCGGTGATGGTGTGGACGCCGGAGCAGAGCCGGCTGTTTCTGGAAGAAGCCAGCCGGCATCGGCTGTTCGCCCTGTATCGGCTGATCACGCTTCGAGGGCTGCGGCGCGGCGAGGCGTGCGGGCTGCGCTGGAAGGACGTCGATCTCGACGCCGGAACCGCGAACATCGCCTGGCAACTGGTGCAACTGGCCGGACGGATCCACGAGGGCAGGCCCAAGACGGACGCCTCCATGCGCACCATCGCCCTGGATGCCGAAACGATCGCGATCCTGCGCGCCCACCAGAGATGTCAGCGCGAAGAACGGCTCGCAGCGGGGGAGGCCTGGAAGGGCACCGACTTCGTGTTCACCCAGTCCGATGGGGATCGGCTGCACCCGCAGCATGTGTCCGACCAGTTCCTGTGGTTGGCCTATCTGGCGGGACTGCCGCCGATCCGGCTTCATGATCTACGGCATGGCGCGGCCTCGTTGATGCTGGCCGCGGGCGTGGAAATCAAAGTGGTTCAGGAGACGCTCGGGCACACCTCCAGTGCTTTCACCGCCGACACCTACACCTCGGTCTTTCCACAGGTGGCGATGGCGGCGGCGGAGAAGACGGCGGCGCTGTTGCTGGGAGACGACGATCAGGATGGGCAGGGCGCGCTGAGGCATCTCCGCGCCTAGCCGGAGGGGGAGAGCCTGGCCGGGGTAGGAGAACGGCCTCGTCTCGCCGGAATCGCGGCGGAACGGGGCCGTTCATCTTGACGCCGCCCCAGTAAGCGACGCGCTGGATAGCATGATGATCATGGTGTGTACGGGGTTGGTACGGGCGAGCACCGCGCGAGCACGGCTCGGCTAGAACTATATTCCGCAGCGCTGGTACGACATGCATTGCCGCAGGTCAACGGCATGATCAAAGCGCGCCCTGCAGGATTCGAACCTGCGACCGTCGGATTAGAAGTCCGGTGCTCTATCCAGCTGAGCTAAGGGCGCTCCCGCCTAATTGTGCATGATCCTGGGAGCACGTACGTACTCGATTCCTTGTGTCATGGCACTCGCTCCGCTCGGCGACCACTCACCCTTCTGGTCCGCATGCCGCGACTCCATGCTGAGCTGGGCTTTCGTGGTCGTGGTAGGCGATCGCGCCCTTCCGGTCGTGCTGTATACGGCCTGTCCCTGGTTGGTGAGGGTGAGCTGGGGAGCCGGAGCCTGGTGCCACGACTACTGCCGCGCGCCCGAGTGATCCGACGGCGAAGAGCACGATGGTGCCGACATTGCCACGCCGGGCGTGGCGCCCGGTTGGGAGGGTGGGGCTGCGGAGCGGTGGGCGGTTCGTGCCTACAACCCCTACAGGGGCCGTGTTCCGGCCGGGACCCGCATTCATGAGCTGATGTGGCCGGGTGCCGATCGGCGGGGGAGTGTCCGAAAACCCCAGGCGGGAGGTGTACATATAGGGCTAAGGTGTCGTGGCATGGTCGCGACGGTCCTGCAGGAGATCCCTCTGCAGGGCGGGGACGTGACGGACGGAGTGGTGCGGATCGCCGACACGGTGCGTAGGCCCATCTGCCGTTCCAGCCCCGCCGTGCACGCTCTGCTCCGCCACCTCGAGGAGGTCGGCTTCGACGGAGCCCCACGCCTCGTGGGCGTGGACGACGCCGGTCGCGAGATCATCACCTTCGTTCCAGGTACGGCCGGGCTGACCGCCGACAGCGTCACCGATGAGGCGCTCGGCGGACTCGCGGTGCTGCTGAGGCGCTTCCACGACGCCACAGAGGGTTTCCCGCTCGCCGGACATCACTGGGAGGGCGGGTCGAACGACGACGACGTCCCCGAGGTGATCGGGCACTGTGACCTGACCCCTGACAACGTGATCTTCCGGGGGTCCGAGCCGGTCGCGCTCATCGACTTCGATCTGGCCCGGCCGACGACCAGGGCGTTCGACGTGGTCACCACGCTGCGTCACTGGGCGCCGATCGCCGATCCCGTCGACCGGCATCCGCTGCTGCGCCACGCCGACGTGGGCGCGCGGCTGAGGCTCTTCTGCGAGGCATACGGCCTGCCGCCGCGCACCCGCCGCCGCCTGCTCCCGCTGGCGAGGCTCCGGTTCGGGAGGTCCTACGAGGTGATGCGGGCCCGCGCGGCCGAGGGTGGCGGCTGGGCCAGGTTGTGGGAGGACGGCGCGGGCGAGCGCATCCGTCGGGCCGCCGCATGGCTCGACACCCACGAAGATGAGCTTCATGCACATCTCGTCTAGGTCCGCGGGAATCGCACTCGGAGTTCTCGTGGACGCCGTCGTCGGCGACCCCCGGCGGGGCCATCCCGTGGCGCTGTTCGGGCGCGCCGCGGCGGCGCTGGAGAAGCGGCTGTACGGCGACGCCCGGCCGAACGGCGTCGCGCACGTCGCGATCTGCGTCGGCGCTGCGGCGGGCCTGGGCGCCCTGGCGTCCGCGGCGGGCCGCACCATGACGGGAAGCCCCAAAGCCGCGCAAGCGATGACAGGCGTCACGAAGGACGGGGTGGGTGGCCCGAGAGCGGTGGTGGAGATCGGGGTGACCGCCGCCGCGACCTGGGCCGTGCTGGGCGGGACCACGCTGGCGCGCGAAGGTGTGCGCATGGCCGAGTCCCTCGAAGCCAAGGACATCGAAGCCGCGCGCCGCCGCCTGCCCCATCTGTGCGGCAGGGATCCGCGCGCGCTCGAGGCGCCCGAGCTGGCCAGGGCCACGGTCGAGTCGCTCGCCGAAAACACCTCCGACGCCGTCGTCGCCCCGCTGTTCTGGGGCGCGGTCGCGGGCGTCCCCGGCCTGCTGGCCTACCGCGCCATCAACACGCTCGACGCGATGGTGGGCCACCGCTCGCCGCGGTACGAGCGTTTCGGCTGGGCCGCGGCCAAGCTGGACGACGTCGCCAACTACGTGCCCGCCCGGATCACCGGGCTGCTGGCCGTACTCGCCGCTCCTGACCGCGGGCGCGCCCTGCGGGTGCTCAGGAGGGACGGTCACCGGCACCCCAGCCCCAACGCGGGCAGGTGCGAGGCCGCGTTCGCGGGCGCGCTGGACGTCACGCTGGGCGGCGTGAACGTCTACGGCAGCAGGATCGAGCACCGTCCCGAGATGGGGGACGGGCCGCCGCCCGAGGTGCGCGACATCCGCAGGGCGGTGAGGCTCACCAGGACGGTGAGCCTCACGGCCGCCGCTATCGCCGTGCTTGTTCCAGCACTCTGGCCGCGTCACGCTCGAAGAAACCGCGCGCGAGGAGCGTGATCACGCCGCCCACCACCATGGGCGGGATCAGCGCGTACATGCCGGTGGTCAGCGAGCCGCTGCTGTCGGAGATCCGTCCGACGATCAGTGACCCGAACGCGCCGCCGAACGTCGTCAGCAGCTGCAGGACGGCGAAGCCGAGCCCGCGGGCGTGCGCGCCGACCACGTCGGCCAGGCAGGCGGTCATGTTGGGGATCGCGATCGACATGAGCGTGCTGGCCACCAGCGTCAGGACGCTGAGCCAGAGCATGGAGTCCATGGCCAGCGCTCCCGCCAGCACCGCGGAGCCGGCCGTGATGCCGCCGCCGCCGGCGAGCAGGCGGCCGCCCTTGATGGTGCCGTGCCACTTCGAGCCGAGGCGGGAGCCGATCAGCGTGCCGAGCACCGGTCCTGTGATCGTGATGAGGCCGCTGACCGAGCCCGCGACGCCGGTGCCGACGCCGAAGGTGCGGACCATGAGCGTGGGCATCCAGAAGAAGATGCCGGCCAGGCCGAGCGTCAGCAGCGCCAGCCCGATGCAGACGATCAGGAGGGTCGGGATGCGCAGGACCTCGAGGAAGCGCCCTGCGTTCCTGACCTTCACCGCGGGTGTCTCGACGGTCTCGGCGGAGCCGCCCGCGACGAGTTCGTCCAGGTGCCCTCTGGCCGGCTCGCGCAGCCGCCAGCACAGCCACGCGGTGATCAGGCCGGGGACGACCATGACGAGGAAGGCGGTCCGCCAGTCGAACACCTGGGCCAGGACGCCGCCGAGCAGCGTGCCGATGCCGCCGAGGTAGGTGGTGACCCTGGTCAGGCCGTACGCCTTGGCTCGGGAGACGGGCGGGTAGTAGTCGGCGGTCAGGGAGCCGGAGGCGGGGTTGTCGATGCACTCGGCGGCGGCCAGGAAGACACGCATGGCGTAGAACATCGCGAAACCGACGGCCAGGCCGGAGCCGAGCGTGGCCACGGCCCAGAGCAGCACGACGATCGCGAGGATGCGCGTCCTGCTGACCCGGTCGGCGAGGTATCCGGCGGGGATGGCCACGATCGCGGCGGCGAGCGCGGAGGCGGTCGGTATCGAGCCCGCGGCGGTGTCGCTGAAACCCCATTCGGCCTGCACGTGCGGGAGCACGCCGGACAGGAGGTTGTGCTCCACGCGGTCGACCAGGCCGACGACGAACAACACGATCAGCGGAGCCCAGCCGTAGGGGGCGCGGGAGTCGGCGTCGATCCCTGTCGGGGGTGGGTTGCCGAACAGGCGGGTCGCGACCATGCCCCATCCTTTCCAGAATTCAATTCTAGGAGTTTGTTCTAGACAGAGTGGCAGAAGTCACAGCGAGAGCCAAGGGGCAGCCGGGCTCCCCCTGCGGTTCCCCGGCGCTGGACCGCTACGGTGGCGGCGTGAAAGGTGCGCTGCTGGTCGCGGGGACCACGTCGGATGCGGGCAAGAGCGTGGTGACGGCGGGGATCTGCCGCTGGCTGGCCAGGCAGGGGGTGCGGGTCGCGCCGTACAAGGCGCAGAACATGTCGCTCAACTCCTTCGTCACCGCCGACGGCGCCGAGATCGGCCGCGCGCAGGCGATGCAGGCCCAGGCGGCGGGGCTGGAGCCGCTCGCCGACATGAACCCGATCCTGCTCAAGCCGGGCAGCGACCGCCGCAGCCAGGTCGTGCTCATGGGCAGGCCGCTGACCGACGTCGACGCCATGGAGTACGGCGCGCTCAAGGACTTCCTGCGGGAGAAGGCACTGGAGTCCTTCGACCGGCTGCGGTCCGCCTACGACGTGGTGATCTGTGAGGGCGCGGGCAGTCCCGCCGAGATCAACCTGAGGCGCGGCGACATCGCCAACATGGGCCTGGCCCGCGCCGCCGGCCTGCCCGTCGTCGTGGTCGGCGACATCGACAGGGGCGGCGTCTTCGCCGCCTTCTATGGGACGGTGGCCCTGCTCGACCGCGCCGATCAAGCCCATATTTCCGGATTTATCGTGAACAAGTTCCGTGGAGCCGTCGAACTGCTCGAACCGGGCCTCGACACGCTGCGCGCCCTCACCGGCCGTGAGGTGTACGGCGTGCTGCCCTGGCTGGAAGGCCTGTGGATGGACGTCGAGGACTCCCTCGCCCTCGACAACCGCCCTTCCACCACCGGCACGCCGTACGGCAGGCAGACCCTCCGCGTCGCCGTCGTCAGGTTGCCGCGCATCTCCAACTTCACCGACCTCGACGCGCTGGCCGGTGAGCCGGGCGTGCTGGTCCGCTTCGTCACCACCCCCGCCGAGCTCGACGACGCCGACCTCGTCGTCCTGCCGGGCTCCAAGGCCACGGTCGCCGACCTCGCGTGGCTCCGCTCGACCGGACTGGCCGACGCCCTCATGGCGCGCGACCTGCCGATCCTGGGTGTCTGCGGCGGCTACCAGATGCTCGCCCGCGAGATCGTCGACGAGGTGGAGTCGGGGGCCGGCCGGGTGAAGGCGCTCGGGCTGCTGCCGGCGCACGTCACGTTCGCGAAGGAGAAGCGCCTGGCCAGGCCCACCGGCGAGGCGTACGGCCACGCGGTGTCCGCCTACGAGATCCACCACGGCGTCGCGACGGTGGAGGGCGGCGAGCCGTTCCTCGACGGGTGCAGGGTCGGCGCGGTGTGGGGGACGACGTGGCACGGGGCGCTGGAGAACGACGACTTCCGCCGCGCGTTCCTGACGGAGGTGGCCGCGTGCGCGGGCCGCGACTTCGTCCCCGCGCCCGCCACGAGCTTCGCCGCGCTCAGGGAGGCCCGGCTCGACGCCCTCGGCGACCTGGTCGAGCAGCACCTCGACACCGACGCGCTGCTCAGGTTGATCGAGGGCGGCACCGGGCCCGTGCCGTTCCTGCCACCAGGGGTGTGAGCACGGGCGGGCCGTTGGGCGGGCGATCCGGTATGTCCCTCCTGGACGGCCCGATCCCGTGGCGCGGACGTGAGGGGCGCGGCCATCGCCCCTGGCGGGTCCGATCCAGCGTCTGCGGGAGCGGGGTCGTCAGTGGATGCGGTCGGGGATGGTGCGGGGGAGGGCGCGCAGCCAGGTGTCGACGTCGTGGGGCCACCACCGCCCCGCCGCCAGCCTGCCGAGCGTGCCCGCCACGCTGGCCGCCGACGAGGGCGAGGGCACCACCCGCACCGGCGCCGCACCCGCCAGCACCCCCAGCCACCAGTGCCGCTCCGTGGCGGGCAGCTCCTCTGGGTCGAGCACGACGTAGTAGTCGGGCAGCACCACCCGCTCGTCCCGCAGCGCCGCGAGCGTCTCCTCGATCGCGACCTCCAGCCCTCCGACGGGCTCGGTGCCGTCGAAGAAGCCCGCCCACGCGCGCCCGACCTCGGCCAGCGGGTCGGCGTCGTGGACCACGTAGGTGGACCTCGCTCTGGTCACCGCCTCGGTGACCTGCTCGGGCAGCAGCTCGCCCGCCGTCAGGGCGCGCACGTTGTGCAGCCCGTCGAGCCCCTCGACCACCTCGGCCGCCTGCTCTCCCGTCACCACGACCACCGTGCTGCTCACCCGCCGCATGTCTGGAGTCTACGAAACGCGTGTGCTTCAATCACCTGACGGGCATGTGGGGCGCCCGCTGACACTCGTTGTCCAGGACATTGGCAGGCCCCCATGAACGACAGCGACACCCTCGCCCAGCTGGCACGGCGTGCGGTCAGGGCGAGCAAGCGCATCGAATGGCACAACAGGCTCGTCCGCGACCTGGAGCTGACCCGGCAGAAGCTGCGGCGCGCCACGCGACTCATCGAGGAGCTGTCGGCCGCCGAGCCTCCGCCGCCCGAGTACCTCACCGCCGTCCGCTCGGCGCGGCGCCGGCCGTACCAGCGGGTGACGGTGGTGATCGACGGCTCGCCCTGCCTGATCGGGCTGGGGCAGGGCGGCTCCTGGTGGGGACGCGAGGCGGAGGACTGGCGCAGGACGGTCGAGGTCGTCAGGCAGGTGCGGGGGAGGCGGCTCCCGTGATCGCGCCCACCGTCTACCGGCCCCTGCCGCGCCCACAGGCCTGGCTGATCACCTGGATCGACGGCGAGCCGGTCGTCGTGATCAACTCCACGCTCGGCGAGGACGAGCAGCGCGCCGCGCGCCTGGACGCCCAGCGCGCCGCCCGAACCACCCGCCCCCCGACAGACCCAGAGTCGTCGTGAGAAGCGATCGCATGAAGGCGGTGGGGCGGCCCCAGGCGGCCGGGAGAACCTGAGGTGGCCCGGAGAAAATGAGGCGCCTGGGGAATCCGGGGCGACCGCCCAGAGCCGACTGCCTAGGCGGTAGCGGGGCGTAGGGCCGCGGTGGGGGTGTCGGCGAAGAAGCGGACCGAGGTGACCGACTCCGTGGCGCCCAGCGGCCGCGTGACCGTGATCGGCTCGGCCAGCTCGACGACCACGTTGGTCTGCGAGGAGACCGCCACGCTGAGCCGTCCGGCGGCCACCGTGACCATGCCGGTCTCGTTGTAGGCGCGCGAGACCCGCATCGAGGTGATCAGCTCGCGAGGGATGCGCAGGTCGAAGTAGGCCCCGCAGCGGATACGCAGCTCGTCGTCGGTGAGGACGTGCGGCCTGGTGACGCAGGCCGCCCCGAAGGCCAGCCCGAACAGCACGCCGTACAGGTCGATCACCAGGACGGCCACGCGGATCGGGGTCGGCACGTCGAAGGCGACCAGCAGGAGATCCACGGCCACCAGCTCCACGACCATCATGAACAGCACGAGCAGGATGGTCGTGCTCTGCTCCTTGGAGTAGGAGAGCGCCGTCGCGCCGGGCGGCACCCCGTGGCGCCGCCTGACCACCCACAGGCCCAGGCTGACCATGCCCTTCAGCTCGAACTCCAGCAGCTTGCGCACCGGCGCGGGCACCAGCAGCCCGTAGGTCGCCGACAGCGCCGCCCGCCGTCCCATGCCGGCCCGGCGCGAGGCGCCGAACAGCCGGTAGGCGGTCACCGCCTCCAGCGCGAGCACCAGCGCCACGACGGCCTCGCCGGCCACCAGGACGGGCGCCGGCAGCGGCACGCCCGCGATGAGCAGGGTCATGAGCAGCAGTTCGGCCGGGACGACGGTGTACAGCGCGGCGCGCGCGAGTCTGAGCATCACACTCTTCCCTTCAGGGTGAGCAACAACAGCCTGAACACCTCGGCCTGGGCCGGGCTCAGCTCCTCGGCCAGCGCCTCCATCCATCTCGACCCCGGTCCTGAGTACGACACCATCGCCGTGGCCATCTCGGCCGGCAGGTGGTCGGCGAGGTCGCCGGCGAGGGCCGCGATCCTGGGGTCGCCGAGCTCGGCGTCGTCGAGCTCGTCGAGCCGCGCGTAGAGCTCGTGCCCCTTGGCGAGGGCCTCGGGCGTGGTGAGCGGGCCGAGGAGCGCGAGCACCTCTGCCTCGCCGCCCATGGTGCTGACCAGTGCCAGCATCTCCCTGTCGAGCTGGGCGAACCGGGAGCCGCCCGACGACAGGTCGCGCAGCGCCGTGGCGACGCCGGGGGAGACCAGGGAATCGGGGTTGAGGTCCACCAGGGCCAGCAGCTCGGCCAGCCTGTCGCGCCTGACCCTGATCGCCTCCTGCTGCCTGGCCAGGTCGGCGTCGAGCTCCTCCAGCACCTCGCGCAGCTCCTTGCCCGCGTCGTCGGCCAGCACGTCGCGCAGCTCGTCCAGGGACATGCCGAGCGCGGCCAGCTGCCTGATGCGGGACAGGAGCACCGCGTCGCGCAGCCGGTACTCCCGATAGCCGTTGGGCAGCCGTTCGGGTTCGGGGAGAAGGCCCAGGTGGTGGTAGTGGCGCACGGTCCGGGTGGAGACCCCGACCAGCGCGGCGAGCTCGCCGATCCGCATGGCCTCATTACATACGTTGACGTTACGTCAAGGTCAATCTCGTAGATACCTACTATTCCAGTAGGTTAATATGGGTTTTGTCGAACCCCCGTACCGAAGGGTCATCTCCCCATGCCTAGACGCGTCACAGCGGCCGTGCTCCTCGCCGTCACGGGACTCCTCGCCGGCTGTGGCGGGGGAGCGCCCACGGCCAAGGCGGCGCCAGCCGGCCGGTCCGTGTACGGCGGCACGCTCACCTACCTGGAGCATCAGCCGCCGTCCTGCCTCTACCTCCCGGCGGCGGGCTTCTATCCCAACGGCGGCCTGCTGAACCAGCTCACCGACAAGCTGACCTGGCAGAACCCCGAGACGCTGGCGATTGAGCCGTGGATCGCCACCAAGTGGGAGATCAACAAGGACGCCACCGAGTACACCTTCCACCTGCGCGACGGCGTGACCTTCAGCGACGGCAGCCCGCTCGACGCCGCCGCCGTGGCGGCCAACTTCGACGTGTACGGCAAGGGCAGCACCGAGCTCAGGCTCCCCCCTGCCGAGTTCGTCAACAACTACGAGCGCAGTGAGGTCGTCGACGCCAGGACCGTGCGCTTCCACTTCGACAAGCCGTCGCCCGGCTTCCTGCAGGGCACCTCGGTCATCGGGGCGGGGCTGGTGTCGAAGCGGACGATCGGCCTGCCGTACGAGGAGCAGTGCCAGCTGAAGAACGTGGTCGGCTCCGGCCCGTTCACCGTCGCGAACCAGATCGTGGACAAGCAGATCGACCTGAAGGTTCGCAAGGACTACAACTGGGCGCCGCCGTCCTCCAAGCACCAGGGGCGCGCCTACCTCGACGAGATCAAGATCATCGTCACCCCCGAGGACAACGTCCGCGTGGGCGCGCTCACCAGCGGACAGGCCGACTTCGTCCGCTACGTGCAGGCCTACGACGAGCAGACGGTCAAGAGCGCGGGCTTCACCCTCTACGCCGAGCCGACCAGGGGTGTCAACAACGGCCTCTACCTGCGTCCCTCCAACAGCATCCTGAGCGATGTCAGGGTCCGCAGGGCGCTGCAGAAGGGGACGAACATCAAGGAGGTCGTGGACACGCTGTTCACGCCCAGCTATCCGGTGGCCACCTCGGTGCTCAGCCACCTCGCCCAGGGCTACACCGACCTGGCCAAGGAGCTGGTCTTCGACCCGGACCAGGCCAACCGGCTGCTCGACGAGGCGGGATGGAAGCGCGGCGCGGACGGCGTCCGCGAGAAGGGCGGCAGGAAGCTGGAGCTGGGCGTGTTCGTCTCGCTGCCGCAGCCGCTGTCCAAGCAGACCCTCGAGCTCGTCGCCCAGCAGTGGGCCAGGCTCGGTGTGAAGCTGGAGGTCAGACCGGGTGACGCGGGCACCCTCGCGGTCGACATCAAGAACGCCGAGAAGACCGCGATCAGCCACGGCATGGTCGGCCGCGCCGACCAGGACGTCATCAAGAGCCACTTCCACAGCGAGAACCGCGACGTCATCCTCTCCGAGGACGAGAAGCTCGACCGGCTCCTGGAGGAGCAGTCCGCGCTGGCCGACGCCGGCGAGCGCAACGCGAAGGTCGGCGAGATCCAGCGCTACGTCATCGACCAGGGCTACGCGATCCCGCTGTTCGAGGAGCCGCAGGTGTACGGTGGCGCGCCCACCGTCCACGGCGTGAGCTTCGAGGCGGTGGGACGGCCCAGCTTCTACTCGGTCTGGAAGTCATGAGGAGGGCGGGGCAGGCGCTCCTGGTCCTGTGGGCCGCCTTCACCGCGAGCTACGTGCTGCTGCACCTGCTGCCGGGCGACGCGATCCTGATCAAGTTCCAGAACCCCGAGCTGGGCCTGTCGCCCGAGCAGATCGCGCGCATCAGGGAGGCGTACGGCTCCGACGGGCCCGCCGCCTACCTGCACACGCTGCTCGGCTTCCTGCGCGGTGACTTCGGCTACTCCATCGACACCGGCACCCCCGTCGTCGAGCGGCTGGCCGAGGCGCTGCCCGAGACGGCGAAGCTGGCGGGGCTCGGGTTCGCGGTGGCGATCGGGCTGGCGCTGGTGATCGCGTTCACGCCGTGGCTGAGGGAGCTGCCCTCGCTGTTCGTGGCGATTCCGGTCTTCTGGATCGGCATCCTGCTGATCCAGCTGTTCTCCTTCAGGCTGAACCTCGTCCCCGTGATCGGCGGCGACGAGTGGCAGCAACTGGTCCTGCCGGTGCTGACGCTGGCCATCCCCGTCTGCGCGCCGATCGCCCAGGTGCTGGCGCGCGGCATCGAGCACGCCTCCGCCCAGCCGTTCGTCCAGGTGGTGGCGGCCAAGGGCGCCTCGCGCCGGTGGATCCTGTGGCGGCACGTGGCGCGCAACGCCGTGCCGCCCGCGCTGACCATGGCGGGGCTGACCTTCGGCGAGCTGATCGCCGGATCGGTGGTGACCGAGACGGTGTTCGGCAGGAACGGCGTCGGCAGGCTCACCGAGCAGGCGGTCAGCAGCCAGGACACGCCGGTGCTGCTGGCCGTGGTGGTGCTGGCCGCGACCGTGTTCGTCCTGGTCAACCTGGTCGTGGACATGCTGTTCCCGCTCCTGGACCCGAGGCTCAGATCATGAAGTGGATCGTCGTCGCGCTCGTCCTGCTCTGGGCGGCGGTGCCGGGCCTGTTCACCGGATACGACCCGATCGCGGGTGTGCCCGCGGACAAGCTGCTGCCGCCGAGCACCGAGCACCTGTTCGGCACCGACGCCGTCGGCCGCGACCTGTTCGCCCGCGTCGTCCACGGCTCGGTCCACTCGCTGTCGGGCGCGTTCGTCGCCGTCGGCGTCGGGCTGCTGCTCGGCACGCTGCTGGGGCTGCTGGCCGGCGCGCTGGGCGGCCTCGCCGACACGCTGGTCATGCGCGTGGTGGACGTGCTGCTGTCGGTGCCTGGGCTGCTGCTCGCGCTCACCGTGATCATCCTGCTCGGGCCGGGCACGGTGAACGTGGCCCTCGCCGTCGGCGTCGGCTCGGTGGCGACCTTCACCCGGCTGGCCCGCTCCGAGGTGGTGCGGGTGCGGCGCACCGACTACGTGGAGGCCGCGTTCGGCAGCGGCGGCGGGTTCGCGGGCGTGCTGTGGCGGCACGTGCTGCCCAACTCGCTGGGGCCCGTCATCGCGCTGGCCGCCCTGCAGTTCGGCGCGGCCATCCTGGCCGTCTCCACGCTCGGCTTCCTCGGCTACGGCGCCGAGCCGCCCACTCCCGAGTGGGGGCTGCTCATCTCCGAGGGACGCAACTACCTGGCGACCGCCTGGTGGCTGACCACGCTGCCGGGAGCCGTCGTCGTGGCCGTGGTGCTCGCCACGGGCCGGATCAGCAGGAGGATCGATGAGCTTGCTCGACGTGCATGACCTGACCGTGTCGTACGGCGGGCGCCGCGTGGTCCACGGCGTCTCCTTCAGCGTCGCGCCGGGCGAGGCCGTCGCCGTGGTGGGCGAGTCGGGCTCGGGTAAGACCACGACCGCCCACGCCATCATGGGGCTGCACCGGGCCGACGGCGGCCAGATCTTCCTCAACGGCACCGACATCGCGCGCTGGTCCTCCCGCAGGATGGAGTCGGTGCGCGGCGCGCGGATCGGGCTCGTGCCGCAGGACCCCGGCACCTCGCTCAACCCGGTCAAGACCGTCGGCGCGCAGATCGGCGAGGCGCTGCGTATCCACAGGCGGGGCGACCGCCGTTTCGTGCGGCACCGCGTCGCCGAGCTGCTGGTCAGGGTCGGCCTCACCGAGGGGCACGCCGCCCGGTACCCGCACGAGCTGTCTGGTGGCATGCGCCAGCGCGTGCTCATCGCCGCCGCGCTCGCGCCGCGCCCGCAGCTGATCATCGCCGACGAGCCCACCAGCGCCCTCGACGCGACCGTGCAGCGGCGCATCCTGGACCTCATCGACGACCTGCGCGCGGAGTTCGGGACGGCGCTGCTGATGGTGACGCACGACCTCGGCGTGGCCGTGGGCCGCGCCGACCGGATCGTGGTGATGAAGGAGGGCCGCGTCGAGGAGCAGGGCCCCGCCGCCTCCGTCGGCTACGCCAGGCGGCCGGAGCGAGCGGACTTCCGCGCCCCCGCCCCCGAGGTGCCCGTCGCGCTGGCCGTCAGGGAGCTGGTGAAGGACTACGGCGCGGTCCGCGCGGTCGACCGGATCTCCTTCGAGGTACGGCAGGGCACCACCCACGCCGTCGTGGGGGAGTCCGGCTCGGGCAAGACCACCACCGCCCGCATGATCGCCAGATTCGCCGAGCCGACCTCGGGCGAGGTCGTCGTGACCGGCGCGGCGGGCGGGCGAGACTTCCGCAGGCACGTCCAGCTCGTCTACCAGAACCCGTACGGCTCGCTCGACCCGCGCCAGAGCGTCAGGCGGATCGTCGAGGAGCCGCTGCGCAACTTTCGGCTGGACGGCTCGGCCGCCGAGCTGCTCGACCGGGTCGGCCTGCCCGCCGCCCTGCTCACCCGCAGGCCGCGTGAGCTGTCGGGCGGCCAGCGGCAGCGGGTCGCGATCGCCAGGGCGCTGGCCGTCTCGCCGAGGCTGCTCGTGCTCGACGAGGCGGTCTCCGCGCTGGACGTCACGTCCCAGCAGCAGATCCTCGACCTGCTGGAGACGCTCCAGCACGAGCTGGGCATCACCTACCTGTTCATCTCCCACGACCTGAACGTCGTGCGGCAGATCTCCCACACCGTGTCCGTCATGAACAAGGGAAAGATCGTGGAATCGGGAACCACCAGGGACGTCTTCACCGACCCCCAGCACGCCTACACCCGCGAACTGCTCGCCGCCATCCCCGAGCCGGTCCGATGAGCCGCAGGAGACTCGGCTTCTTCACCAGGCTGCTCGACCGGGCTCCGGCGGCCGAACGCTACGAGCTGGCCGCCGAGCAGATCGCGCACGCCGAGGCGACCGGCTTCGACTCCGCCTGGGTGGCCCAGCACCACTTCAGCGAGAGCGAGGGCGGGCTGCCCGCGCCACTGGTGTTCCTGGCCGCCGTGGCCGCGCGGACAAGCCGCATCAGGCTCGGCACCGGCATCATCACGCTCCCCCTCGAGCACCCGGTACGGGTCGCCGAGGACACCGCCGTCCTCGACCTGCTGTCAGGAGGGCGGCTGGAGGTCGGCGTCGGCAGCGGCGGCACCGCCGCCTCCTTCGCCGCCTTCGGCCGCGACAGCGCCGCCAGGTCGGCGATCTACGCCGAGCACCTCGCGGTCCTGGTGAACGCCTGGTCGGGCGGCGACCTCGGCGGCGGCAACCACCTCTACCCCGCCGCGCCCCGGCTGCTCGGCGCGATCTGGGAGGCGACGTTCTCGGTCGGCGGCGGCGAGCGGGCGGGGCGGGCGGGCAACGGCCTCATGCTCTCCCGCACCCAACCGCGCGCCGAGGGGGTCACCCTGGCCGAGGCGCAGCGGCCGATCGTGGACGCCTACTACGAGCACCTGCCTGCTGGTGCGGCCCCGCGCATCGTCGCCTCCCGCACCGCCTTCGTCGCCGACTCCCACGAGGAGGCGCGGCGGTACGCGCAGGCGGGCCTCGCCCGCGCCTCCCGCCAGTCACCCGAGCTGGCCGCCTTCCTCCAGGCCGACACGCACGTCGGCACGCCCGACGAGGTGATCGCGAGCCTGCGCGCCGACCCCACCCTCGACAGGGTCACCGACCTGGTCTTCCAGGTGCACTCGGTGGACCCGCCGCACCCTCTCATCCTCCGCTCGATCGAGCTGCTGGCCACCAAGGTCGCGCCGGCGCTCGGCTGGACCCCTTCGGAGCACGCGTGAGCGACATCATCGACCGCCTGGCGGGAGTCGAGCCAGGCTCGCCCCTCGACGTGCTGCGCAGGCGACGGCCCGACGCCAGGGAGCACGCCCAGCGCGCCTACGAGGCGCTCTTCGTGCCGAGGAACGCCCGCCACGAAGGCGGCGTGAGCGAGGTCGGGCTCGAGGAGGTGACCCAGGCCGAACGGCACGCGGTCGCCGCCTTCGTCGCCGACCTGCACCGGCACGAGAAGGCCACCGCCTTCTACGCCGAAGCTCTCGACCCCGACCTGGCCAAGCGGGTCGCCGGGCAGTCCACGGCGGGAAGGGCGCAGGGCCCCTACGGCCGCTACCGCGACCCCGAGCTGGCCCACGAGTGCGTGGAAGGGCCGCGCTTCGGCGCCGAAGGGATCGACGGCAGGCTGGCGGCGGCGCTGGAGCACGCGCACCTACTGGTGTTCCGCCCGAGGGAGGCCGCGCCCGAGGACCTGGACCGGCTGCGCGAGGCGGGCTGGTCCGTCACCGGAATCGTCACGCTCTCGCAGCTGGTCGCCTTCCTCACCTTCCAGATCCGTGTGGTCACCGCACTGGAGGCACTCGCATGAAGTTCACCCGGGACCAGCTCGGCTGGGAGCCGTGGATCGAGCCGCTGGCCGAGGACGAGCTGAGCGACGAGCACAGGCACGCGCTGGTCGACAGGGCCAGGGCCGCCTCGCCGTACTTCAGGCTGCTGGCCCGCGATCCAGCCGTCCTGCACGCCCGCACCAGGACCGACAACGACATCTTCCACAACACCGAGGGCGGCCTGCCGCGCGGTGAGCGGGAGCTGGCCGCCACGGCCGTCTCCCGCGACAACGGCTGCGTCTTCTGCGCCTCGGTCCACGCCCGCTTCGCCGCCCATCACACCAGGCGGGAGGACGACGTCCAGCGGCTGCTGGACGAGGGAACGGCGGCCGAGCAGGATGACAGATGGCGCGCGATCATCGACGCCGCCGTGGCGCTGTCCGAGACCCCTCCGCGGGCCGACGTCGCCGCGCTGCGCGAGCTGGGGCTCGACGACCTGGCCATCAGCGACGCGCTGCACGCGGCCGCCTTCTTTAACTGGGCCAACAGGCTCATGCTTTCCCTGGGAGAACCACGATGAGTCTTGACCACCTGGTCTACGCCGTTCCCGACCTCGAGGAGGGGGTCGCGGTGTTCGCCGAGAGGACGGGCGTACGCCCGATGAAGGGCGGCTCGCATCCCGGCGGGACCGCCAACTACCTCGTCGGCCTCGGCCCGACCGCCTACCTGGAGATCATCGGGCCCGATCCCGAGGTGGAGGGCGCCAGGCCGAGGGCGTTGGGTCTCGAGACGCTGACCGAGGCGCGCCTGGCGGCGTGGGCGATCCGTCCCGAGGACCTGGACGCGACCGTCGCGCGCGCCCGCGAGCGGGGATACGACCCGGGAGAGGTGCAACCGCTGTCGCGCCGCACGCCTGACGGCACGCTGCTCGAATGGCGGCTGACCCGCTGGGACAATCCGGCGGCGATCAGGCCGGTGCCCTTCCTCATCGACTGGGGCACGACCAGGCACCCCGCCGCCTCGGGGCTGCCGCAGCTCACGCTGGCCGCCTTCTCTGCCGTCACGCCCGACGTGGCGGCCGTGCGCGCCGACCTCGACGCGGTCGGCGCCGAGCTCGACGTCGAGGAGGGGCCCGAGGTCCGGCTACGGGCCGTCCTCGACACCCCGAAGGGCAAGGTGGAGCTGGCGTGAGCAGCCTGCGCGAGTATCTCTCACAGAAGCGGGCGGCGCTGCTGGCCAGGCGCGAAAGCCAGGCAGGCGGACCCGTGCCGCTGCGCGCGAGCGTCACGGCCGAGGGCCGCAGCGGGGTGCGCAGGATCAGGATCAGGGACTTCCAGATCCTCAGCGACAGCGGCCCCGACTTCGCCGGCTACGACCTCGGCCCGGGCTCGCCCGAGTTGCAGGCCGGCGTGCTCGGCAGCTGCGTCACCCACATCTTCCTGATCAAGGCGGCCGAGCTGGAGGTCCCGCTCGACTCGCTCGCCGTGGACGTGGCGGCGGAGTACGACCCGCGCGCCCAGGCCCCTGGCAACCTCGACATCCCTGTGTACCCGCAGAACTTCAGGTACGAGGTGCGCGTCGACTCGCCCGCCTCCGACGAGGAGTTGGCCAGGCTGCACGCCGAGGTCGAGAGGGTCTGTCCCATCCTCAATCTGATCCGCCACCCCCAGGAGATCAAGGGGCAGGTGGTGCGAGCGGCCTCAGCGTGACCGCCTGAGCAGCCAGATCAGGTAGGGCGTGCCCACGAGCGCGACGATCAGCCCTGACGGCAGCTCCTTGGGGGCCAGCAACCACCGGCCGAGGCTGTCGGCGGCGACCACGAGCGCGCCGCCGAGCAGCATCGCCGCGGGCAGCAGCCGCCGGTGGCCGGGCCCGACCAGGCGGCGGGCCAGGTGCGGCGCGACCAGCCCGACGAACCCGACGGAGCCCACCGCCGCGGCCGCGCCGCCCGCCAGCAGCGCGCCGGCGCCGAGGACGACCATCCTGGCCCTGTTGAGCGGCAGGCCGAGTGAGCGGGGCAGATCGTCGCCGAGCGCCAGCAGGTCGAGCGGCCTGGCCGCCAGCCAGAGCAGCACGGCCGCGGCCATCGGCGGCGCCAGCCACACCAGATCGTCGCTCGACCTGGCGTAGGTGCTGCCGCTCATCCAGGTCAGGGCCGCGGCCAGGGCCATGCCCGCCTTGAGCGTGGCGAGATACACCAGGGCCTGCGTGCCCGCCAGGATGCCGATGCCGACCAGCACGATCCGCACCGGGTCGAAGCCGCCCTTCCGGTAGGCGACCGCGGCCAGCAGGCCGAGCGCGGCCAGCGCCCCCGTGAAGGCCACCAGCGGCAGCAGGGCACGCGGGGCGCCGGGCACCAGGACCAGCAGCCCGACGGCCGCGACGCCCGCTCCGCCCGTGACACCGAGCAGGCCCGGCTCGGCCAGCGGGTTGCGGATCACCGCCTGCACGGCCACGCCCGCCGCGGCCAGGGCCGCGCCCGCCACGGCGGCCACCACCAGGCGCGGGACGCGCAGCGCCAGCACCCGCCTGATCAGCTCGTCGCCGGGCGCGAGGATGTCCGCGAACGTCACGGGTACGTCGCCGATCCTCAGCCCGAGCACGAACACCACGGCCAGCGCCGCCCCCGACACCGCCAGCACGACCGGGTACGGCAGGCGGCGCCGCCCCGGCAGTGCCACCGCCGCGCCACGCTCGACCTGGCCGGAGGCCAGACGCCTGGCGAGCACGACGAAGAATGGCGCGCCGAGCAGCGCGGTCACGATCCCGGCGGGCAGCTCGGCGTGCCCCTGCGCGGGGTCGAACACCGCGCGGGCCAGCGTGTCGGCGCCCAGCAGCAGGACCATGCCGGTGACGGCGGCGGCGGGGATGAGCGTGCGGTGCCGGCCGAGACCCAGCAGCCGGACGGAGACGGGGGCGATGAGCCCGACGAAGGCCAGCGGTCCCGCCACGGTGACGGCGGCGGCGGCCAGCGCGATGGCCAGCAGGAGCGCGCCCGCCCGCACCCTGGTGACGGCGGTGCCGAGCGAGCGGGCGACATCGTCGCCGAGGGCCAGCAGGTCCAGCGGCCGGGACAGCGCCGACGCGGCGAGCACGGCGGCGGCCACGACGGCGAGCAGCCAGCCCGCGCGTCCCGCGTCGGACTGGACGAGGGAGCCGCTGCCCCACAGGAACAGGCCGCGCGTGCCGTACTCGTCGAGCATGAGCAGCATCGTGGCGGTCGCCATCAGCGCCATGGCCACCGCCGTACCGGCCAGGATCACCCGGCCCGGAGCGTCACGGCCGCCCAGCGCGAGCACCAGCAGCGCGGCGGCCAGGCCGCCGGCGAAGGCGAGCGCGCCCTGCGGCAGCGCGCCCAGGTTCAGCCCGGCGAACGCGGCGGCGACCACGGCGAGATAGGCGCCGGCGTTCACCCCGAGCGTGTCGGGCGCGGCCGCCTGGTTCCTGGTGGTGGTCTGGATGAGCAGCCCCGAGACGCCGAGCGCGCCGCCCGCGACGATGCCCGCCAGGAGGCGGGGCAGGCGGCTGCCCACGAAGACCTCGCTCACGCCCGGCTCGGCCGCGCCCGTGAGCAGGGCGGCCACCTCGGACAGGCCGATGCCCGAGCTGCCCTGGCCGAGGTGCACCACGCAGAGCAGGACCAGCGCGGCCAGGCCCGCCGCGATGACCGCGAACGAGCGGGCTGGGGGCCTGAGGTCCCCGCCCGTGGCCGTGCTCACGCCCCCAGGGCCTTGGCGGTCTCCTCGAGCAACTGCTCGGTCGTCTTCGGGCCGCCCCAGAGCCAGGTGCCGGGGTCGAGCGGCAGCGCCCGCTTCTCCTTGACGAACGTGAGACCCTGCCAGATCGGGTTCTTGGCCAGGGCGCCGGTGAAGACGTTGTCCTTGTCGGAGGCGACGTAGAGCAGGGTGGCCCGGTCGACCTGCTTCAGCGCCTCGACGTCGGTCTCGGTCATGCCCCAGCTGTCGCCCTTGCCCTTCCACGCGTTCTTCAGCCCGGTCTCGGCCAGCACCTGCGCGGCCAGGGAGTTGTCGGCCAGCATCCGGAGCACGGGAGCGTTCTCTCCGGTGTAGCCCTGCGTGACGGTGTAGTCCGTGCCGGCCTTGCCGGCCTTCTCCAGCCTGCCCTTCACCTCGGCGATCTTCGCGTCGAGGCCGGCGAGGACCTGGTCGGCCTCGGCCTGCTTACCGACGACCACCGCGAGGTCCTTGAGGGTCTGGCGCATGTGCGCGTACTGGGTGCGCCCGGTGCCCTCGCCGGTGTAGTCGAGGACGACCACGGGCGCGATCTGCTTGAGCGCGTCGAGGTTCTGACCGACGCGGAACTTCTCGGCGACGATCAGGTCGGGCGCCAGCGCGGTGATCTTCTCCAGGCTGGGCTCCTGCCTGGTGCCGACGTCGGTGGTCCGGCCCTTCACCCGCGCGCCCGCCGTCACCCAGGTCTCGTAGTTGTCGACGTCGGCCACCCCTACGGGGGTGACGCCCAGCGCGAGGAGGTCCTCGGTGTAGGTCCACTCCAGCGACACGACCTTGGTGGCGGGGGCCTTCAGCTCGACGACGGCGCCGTCCGCGCCCTTGATCGAGACCGGCTTCGCGGCGGCCGCGGTCTGCGTGCCCTGCCCGGTGGCCTGCCCGGTCGTCGGCGCGGGGGCCGAGGCGCACGCGGTGGCCGCCATGGCGAGGGCCAGGACGGCCACGACTCTTCTCAGCATGGGGGAACTACTCCTTGGTGGTGAGATGCCCGCGCAGGGACGGCAGGCAGGTGGGACGGCCGGTCTCGGGATCGGTGGCCACGCTCACCTCGAGCCCGAAGGCGTCCTGGACGCTCGCGGCGGTGATCACTTCGTGCGGCTCTCCCGACGCGACCACCCGGCCGCCGCTGAGCATGACGATGCGGTCGCCGAACGCCGCGGCCTGGTTGAGGTCGTGCAGCACCACGCCGACCGTGAGCCCGTGCTCGTCGGCCAGGCGGCGGACCAGGGCCAGGACCTCGATCTGGTAGCGCAGGTCGAGGAAGGTCGTGGGTTCGTCGAGCAGCAGCACGCCGGTCTTCTGCGCGAGCACGACGGCGATCCAGGCGCGCTGGCGCTCGCCGCCCGACAGCTCCTCGACCCTGCGCTCGGCCAGCGGTTCGAGGCCGGTGACGGCCAGCGCCCAGCGCACGGCGTCGAGGTCGTCGGCGGTCGTCCTGCCGAGCACGCCGTGGTGGGCGTAGCGCCCGTGGCCGACCAGCTCGCGGACCGTGATGCCCGAGGGGACCAGCGGCGACTGGGGCAGGAAGGTCAGCTTCCTGGCCAGCGCACGGGTGCTGTCCCTCGCGATGTCGTGCCCGTCGAGCAGCACCGTGCCCGCGGTGGGCGCGTGCAGGCGGGCGAGCACCCTCAGCAGGGTCGACTTGCCCGAGCCGTTCGCGCCGACCAGAACGGTGACCTGGCCAGAGGGCAGCCGGACGTCGAGTCCGGAGAGGACCCGCTTGCCCTCGTAGCCGGCGACCAGCCCATGACCGACGAGATCGCCCACACCGCTCCTTAGGCAAGCCTTACCTATATCGGGGTAAACCTAGCACTAAGCGACACGGTATGGACGACGCCTCCTGGCGCCTGATGGCCGGGCGGGCCTGGGCCCGGTCTCCGCGACCTCGTATCATCGCCTCAGAGCGACGAGAGGGAGAATCCAATGATCAGGCTGCTTGTCATCCTTCTCGTGATCGTCATCGTGGTGCTCGTGCTCATGATGATCAGGATGCGGCCCTCCGCGCCGAAGCCGTCCCAGGCGAAGAGCGCCCAGGAGGGCCCGCGCGAGATCCTCAAGCGCCGCTACGCGGCGGGCGAGATCGACGAGGACGAGTACCTGCGCCGCATGTCGGGCCTCAGTCAAGACTGGTGAAGCACGTCCACGGCGGCGGCGGCCAGCGCCAGCACGGGGAAGACGGCCCGCGGAGGCACCCGGTAGACGCCGCGCTCGGGCTGGTCGACGAGCCCCGCGGCGGTCAGGGTCTTCAGGTGGTGGTAGAGCTGGCCGGGTGAGGCCAGCCCCAGCTCCGCCTGCAGCTCCGCGATCGGCCGGGGCCCGGTGACCAGCAGCTTGAGTATCTCGAAGCGGGCCGGATGCCCGGCCGCCGCGAGCACCGTGGCCAGCTGTGCCGACGGCTGCTCCATCAGCCATTCGGGGCTGCGCGCGACCTCCCACGACCACTCGTAGCCGCCGAGACGGGCCTGGCCGCCGTAGGTGAACAGGCCGGAGCCGTCGACGCGCGGCGTCGGCGCGGCGATCTGGGCCTCCAGGGCGGCGACCCTGGCCTCCAGCGCCAGGAGCCTGTCGTCGGTCTCGTCGGTCACTTCAGCGCGGCACGCACCCTTTCGTGGAAGGCCCTGTCGGTGGCCAGTCGCAGCATGAACTGCTGATGAGCATAGCTTTTCAGCCCGGACGCCCACGTCTGCTCGGGCAGGCGGCGCAGCGCGAACACCGTCACGCGAGGCTTCGCGCCCGGGGTGACCGTGTACATCGCCTCGGTGATCACGCCCGGCAGCGAGCCGCCCTTGGTGCCGATGACCAGGTCCTTGGAAGCCCCCGGCTGGCGCATCGGCCACTCCAGGTGCTTCCTGGCGATCTCGTCCTTCGTCAGCCTGGTCAGCGTGGCGTGCAGGGCGGCGGGCCGGTACCTGGTGACCGTGTCGGCCCACGCGGCCTGCTTGTCATAGCCGGGCAGCGGCAGCTGGACCTGCTTGCCGGCGGCGGCGTACGTCCTGATGCAGGTGTCGGCGTCGGTGGCGCAGCCGCCGAACGCCTTCAGGATCTCACCGTTGATCGTCGGCACCTTCCTGTGCAGGCCCAGCTTCTCGCGCAGCAGGTCGGTGGCGGCGTTGTCGCTGTCCTCGATCATCGCGGAGACGAGCTGGTCGAACGTGGCCTGAGCGCCGACCTTCAGCCGCTTGAGCGCCGCCTCGTGCGCGCCGCCGTCGGTGCCGGGCAGGTGGTAGGCGTTCCAGGTGGCGACGGGCACCTGGTCGCCCGGCCGGACCTTGCCCGCCTTCACGGCCTTCGCGTAGGCCTCGAGGTGGACGATCTTGATGGAGGAGGCGAAGGGGGTGGCGGCTCCCGCGTTGTGGCTGATGTCCGTCGTCACCAGGGCGACGTCGCGAGGATGGGCCTTGACGTAGGCGAGGACGGCCTCCACGTCGTCCAGCGGGGGAGCGGCGGTCATGAACAGGCTCACGACGGTGGCGAGGAGTTTCATGCCGCCAGGTTATCCAATTATCCGAAATTCCGGAAAAGCGGTGTAGCGTCAGGTGGCACCGGCGCCGGTGAGGTAGAGGCGGACGATGACGTCGGTGGCGTCCTCGACGCCCAGCTCGGACAGCGGCGCGACGCCTCAACGCCCCCAGGATCAGCGAACCGTGCAACGCGGTCAGCTGCTCGGCGGGACCGCGACCCTGGGGGCATCGACGTGCTGGTGAACGTCGCCGGCATCCACAAGACCACGCCGCTGGCGCGGGCACCATCGCCTACGCGGCCTCCGCCGACGGCGCCTACCTCACCGGAGTGGAGTTGCGCGTCGACGGAGGCTCGCACGTCTGAGCGGCTCAGGGGACGAGCAGCAGCTTCCCCGTCGTCCGGCGGGCCTGGAGGTCCTCGTGCGCCCGCGCCGCGTCGGCCAGCGGGTAGCGCTCCGAGATGTTGATCGTCAGCTCGCCCGACGCGACCCAGCCGAACAGGTCCGCCGCCCGCCAGAGGAGCTCGTCGCGCTCGGCGATGAAGTGCACGAGCGACGGCCTGGTCAGGTAGAGCGAGCCGCTCCTGTTGAGCACCTGAGGGTCGAGCGGCGGCACCGGGCCGCTGGCCGCGCCGTACAGGACCATGAGGCCGCGGGTCCGCAGCGAGGCGAGGCCGCCGTCGAAGGTGGCGGCGCCCACGCCGTCGTAGACGACGTCCACGCCGCCGGGAACGACCTTCCTGACCGCGTCGGGGAAGCCGTCGTAGCGGAACACCTCGTCCGCGCCCGCCTCGCGGGCCAGCTTCTCCTTGGCCTCGGAGGAGACGGTGGTGAGCACCGTGGCCCCCTTGAGCTTGCCGAGCTGGATCAGCATCTGGCCCATGCCGCCCGCTCCGGCGTGCACGAGCATGACCTCGCCCGGCTTCATCTCGTGCACGGAGTGCGTGAGGAAGTGGGCGGTCATGCCCTGCAGCAGCGAGGCGGCGGCCAGCTCGGCGGAGACACCCGCCGGCACGGGCACCACCCTGGCGGCCGGCACGACGGCCTTCTCCGCGTAGCTGCCGAGCACGTTCACCCACGCCACGGTGTCGCCGACGCTCAGGTCGGTCACACCCTCGCCCACGGCGGCGACGGTGCCCGCCCCCTCGGAGCCGATCGGGGAGGGCAGGTCGAGGGCGTAGGCGCCGGTGCGGTGATAGACGTCGATGAAGTTCACGCCGCTCGCCGCGACGTCGATCAGCACCTCGCCCGCGCCGGGCGTCGGGTCGGGGTGCTCGGCGTACTCGAGAACCTCGGGTCCGCCCTGAGTATTGATCACAATGGCATGCATTGCTCCAGTCTCCACCTGGTCCCTCTGAAGCGTTCGCGCAGGGTCCTGTCGTGCGAGACGACCACCAGCGCGCCCGGGTAGGCGTCGAGGGCCCGCTCCAGCTCTTCCACCAGCGTCAGCGACAGGTGGTTGGGGGGCTCGTCGAGCAGGGCGGCCGACGAGAAGGACGCCGACAGGGCCGCCGCCACCGCTCTGGCGGCGGCGAGAGCGGGTGTCCTCTACTGTTGCTTGAGCCCGCGCATCTCGAAGTCGTCGTAGACGACCTTGAGCGGGTTCGCGCTGCCCTTGGGGATGCGGGCGAACAGCCCGATGCCGCCCGTCGGCAGGCCGTTGAGGTCGTCCACCTGGTGGACCCGCCTGCCGTTGATCCACATGGACAGCCGCGTGGCCTCGCCGTTCTCCTCGCAGGCGACCTGGATCTGGTTGCGCTCCTTGGGGTTGAAACCGTCGGCCTTGACGGGCGCGGCGAGGTTTCCCCCCGCCTTGTTGAAGATGCGGCGGATCCGGGCGTTGCCCGAGGTGTCGAGGGTGAACTCGTAGTAGGTGCCATCGTCGTCGCCGCGGCACCACAGGCCGTACTCGCCGCTGCCCGACCTGACCTTGGCGGTCACCCCGATGAGCAGCGTCGAGGGGATCATCGGCGTCGGCGTGGCCGAGGGCTCGGGCGTGGCGGTCGGCTTCGTGGCGAAGGGGACAGGGGCCCCCGCCCAGCGCTCCTCGTTGTACTCGCCCGCGTCGAGGCCGTAGGTGAAGTCGGAGGTGATGTAGCCCTGGCTGTCGGTGGCGTCGGGATCGTAGGTGCCGCTCCACCCGCTGGAGGTCGAGGTGAAGTCGTCGGAGAAGAGCGGCGGCAGGTCGGGCGGCCCGCCCGGCACCATGGCCCACACGGCGACGCCGCCGCCCACGAGCAGCGCCGTCGCCACCGCCAGGCCCGCCAGCACCCTGCCCCGTGTCCTGCCCCGCGCCGTGGCCCGCTGCCCCGCCCGCTGACCCGCGCGCGGCGCCTGCGTGGCGGCGGTGTAGGGGGTCGTGCCCTCCTGCCAGGCCACCTGCACGGTGTGCGCCACCTGCTCGGGCGCGGCCTGGCGGCCGATCAGCTGGTCGAGGAGCTGCTGCGCGGTCGGCCTCCTGGCCGGGTCCTTGGCCAGCGCCGCCACGACCAGCTCGCGCAGCGCGGGCTCGAGCCCCTCGAGCACGGGCTCGGTGTTGAGCACCTGGTAGATGATCGAGGGCAGCGTCTCGCCCGGGAAGGGCGCCCGTCCCGTCGCGGCGAACGCCAGCAGGCAGCCCCACGAGAACACGTCGCACGCGGCGGAGACGGGCTCACCCCGCAGCACCTCGGGCGCCATGTACCGGGGCGTGCCGATCAGCTCGCCGGTGCCGGTGACCCCGCCGATCTCGTCGAGCGCCCTGGCGATCCCGAAGTCGATCACCCTCGGGCCCACGGGGGACAGCAGCACGTTGGACGGCTTCAGATCCCTGTGCACGACGCCCGCCGCGTGGATCGCGGTCAGCGCGGTCGCCACGCTCACCGCCAGCGCGTCCAGGCTGGAGCCCCTGAGCGGCCCCGACTGCCTGAGGGCCTCCTCCAGGTTCGGCCCCGGCACGTACTCCGTCACCACGTACAGCTGGTCGCCGTCGAGCGCCGCCTCCAGCACGGCCGCCGTGCAGAACCTGCGCACCCTGAGCGCCGCGTCGGCCTCTCTCCTGAAGCGCATCCTGAACTGCTCGTGCTGGCTGAGTTCGGGATTGATCACCTTGATCGCGACGCGCTGCCCCGTGGGGTCCTCGGCCAGGTGGACCGTGCCCATGCCCCCTCTGCCGAGCACGTGCAACAGCCTGTAGCGTCCGATCTGGTTCACGACGGGTCAGCTTAGCGACATCGACGTCATTTAGGACCTCCCCGTGCGCCGGATGACGTCCGCGAGAGCAGGCAGCCCGCTCTCGGCCGACACGACCAGCACGTCGCACCCGGCGGTCGTGGCGGCGGCGACGCCCGTGGGGCTGTCCTCCAGCGCCACACACCGCCTGGGATCGGCCTCCAGCAGGCGCGCGGCCTCCAGGTAGGGGTCGGGGTACGGCTTGCCGCGAACGGTGTCCTCGGCGGCCAGCACCACCTCGAAGCGGTGCCCGAGCGAGGGCAGGACCAGCTCGACGATCGACCGGGGAGAGGCGCTGACCAGCGCGGTCGGGACGGCCCGCGTGGTGAGGGCGCGCAGGAGCTCCCGCGCGCCCGGCACGACCCGCACCCCCCGCCTGATGCGGTCGGCGAAGGACTCGGTCAGCCGGTCGGACACCCTGGCCACGTCGTCGGGGGCGAGGTGGCCCGCGGTGTCCTCGACCGTGCGGCCGAGCACGTGAGGGAGGTCGGCGGGGCCCAGCTCGCGGCCGAGGGAGGCGGCCACGTCGGCGGCCGCCTCCCACCACAGCCCTTCGGTGTCCACGAGCGTGCCGTCCATGTCGAACAGGACGGCGTCGAACGGGAGGGCGCCTACCGGAGGTGCGTCAGGCCGCACCCGCGGGGTCCTTCGCGGGGACGGGAGCCACGGCCGCGGTGCGCGGCGCCACCAGAACGGGCCTCTCGACCAGCCGCACGGACACGCGTGTGCCGGGCGCCAGCCGTACGGCCTCGTGTCCAGGCACGTCGGCGAGCACCTCGCCGCCGTCGAGGGAGAGCCGCAGGCGGACGGAGGCGCCGCGGAACGAGGCGGCCACGACCTCGGCGCGCCCATCGTCGGAGGGGGTGACGAGGACGGCCTCGGGCCTGATCAGGACGTCCACGTCAGGGCCCGCGAAGGCGCCGTCGAGGGGCAGGAGCTGGCCGAGCACCGTCACCTGGTCGCCCGAGACGCGTCCCGGCAGGTGGTTCATGGCGCCGACGAACTCCGCCACGAACGGGGTCGAGGGGCGGTCGTAGACCTCGGCGGGCGTGCCGCACTGCTCGAGGCGCCCGTCGCGCAGGACGGCGACGCGGTCGGCGATCGACAGCGCCTCCTCCTGGTCGTGCGTGACGAAGAGCGTGGTGATGCCCAGGTCGAGCTGGAGGCGGCGGATCTCCTCGCGCAGCGAGACGCGCACCTTGGCGTCGAGCGCCGACAGCGGCTCGTCGAGCAGCAGCACGCGAGGGGACAGGGCCAGCGCGCGGGCCAGGGCGACGCGCTGCTGCTGGCCACCGGACAGCTGGTGCGGGTAGCGGTCGGCGTGGGAGGGCAGGCCGACCAGCTCCAGGAGCTCGAGCGCCCTGGCCCGCCGCTGGGCCTTCGGGGCCTTGCGGACGCGCAGGCCGAACGCGACGTTCTCGGCGGCGTCGAGGTTCGGGAACAGCGAGTAGGACTGGAAGACCATGCCCGCGTCGCGCTTGTTGGCCGGCACGCCGGTGATGTCCTTGCCGTCCACCAGCACCGCGCCCTCGTCGGGACGTTCGAAGCCCGCCACGCAGCGCAGCGCGGTGGTCTTGCCGCAGCCCGAGGGGCCGAGCAGGGCGACGAGCTCGCCGGGCTCGACGGTCAGGTCGAAGCCGTCCAGGGCGACCGTCTTGCCGAAGGCCCTGCGCAGGCCCTTGAACTCAAGCCGGGCGGCGGCCACGGGTACCTCCAGAGATGGTGAGCAGCAGCAGCCAGGTGAGCAGCAGGCTGAGCACGGAGACGGCGACGGACAGCTGGCCCTTGGAGCCTGAGATCGTGACGATCCAGACGGCGAACGGCTGGTAGCCGAGGATGCTGGCCACGGTGTACTCGCCCAGCACCAGGGCCAGGGTGAGGAAGGAGGCGCTGGCCAGGGCCGAGCGCAGGTTGGGGACGATCACCCTGAACAGCACGTGCGGCCACGAGGCGCCCAGATTGCGCGCCGCCTCGACCAGCGTCCGCACGTCCATCGTGCGCAGGCCCGCGTCGAGCGAGCGGTAGACGAAGGGCAGCACCAGGATGACGTAGACGAACACGAGAACCAGGGGGAAGTCCTGGTCCTGGATCGCGATCAGCGTGGCCCAGAACGGCGTCGGCGCCAGCACCTCACCGCCCACCTGGAGCGACTTGCTGATGCCCGCGACGAAGGTGATCGGCGGCACCACCAGCGGCAGCGTGCAGACGACCTCCATGACGGGGCGCAGGCGCGGCGCGGCCAGCCGTACCGTGATCATGGCGGGCAGCGTGAGCAGCGGCACCAGCACGATGGTGGCCACCGCCAGCCCGAGGGAGAGCAGCAGGCTCGACGCGAAGCCCTCGGCGGTCCACAGCTCGAGGTAGGGCGCGAACGACACACCCGTGGTCTCGTTGTAGATCGTGAACCAGAACGAGGCGCCGAGCGGGACCAGGAAGTAGAGGCCGGCCAGCGCGAGGACGACGCCGCGCCACAGCCGGGACCTGCTCGGGCGGGCCTGCCCAGTGGGGACGGTCTCGGGGACCGGCGCGACGGGCGCGAGCGTGGTCATGGCGCACACCTCACTGGAGCCATCGGGTGCTCCTCCTCTGCAGCGGCAGGTAGACCGCCATGACCAGCGCCGCGACCAGGACCATGTCCAGGCTCAGGGCGAGGCCCACGTTCTCGAAGCCGGTCTGCACGTCGCCCGACAGGGCCGCGGCGATCTTCAGCGTGACCAGCGGCAGCACGGTCCCGGCGCCCATCGCCGAGGCGGTGGCGTAGGCGGCGAAGGCCGAGCCGAACAGCAGCACCACCCCGCCGAGCAGGCCGGGGGTCAGCACCGGAAGCCCGACGTGGCGCCAGTAGTGCCAGGTCGTCGCGCCGTTGTTCGCGGCGGCCTCGCGCCACTGCGGGCGCAGGCCGTCCAGTGCGGGCGCGATGACCAGCACCATGAGCGGCACGGCGAAGTACAGGTAGACGAGGGCCAGCCCCCAGAAGCTGAACAGCGTGCCCGAGGGCAGGCCGAGCAGGCCGCTGACGACGCCCGCGTTGCCGAGCGTGGCCACCCAGAAGAAGGCCAGCGGCACGCCGCCGAAGTTGGCCAGCACGCCCGAGGCGGTCAGGACGGCCTCGCGCAGCGCGGTCGAGCGGGAGGTGACGACGGCCTGGGCGAGGAAGGTGCCGAGCACCGCGCCCAGCACCGCCACCACGGCCGAGAGCTTCACGCTGTTGAGAAGGGCGAGCAGGTAGCCGCCCTGCAGGGTCAGCGCCAGGTTGTCCAGTCCGGGGGTGAAGGCCCCCGCCACCATGGCGATGGCGGGGATCCCGAAGGCGAGCCCGACGAAGACGAGCAGCGGCAGCGCGCCGAGTGAGCGCCGCATCAGCCGGCGACGGCCGCGTCCCAGGTCTTGGCCAGGGCGTCCTTGGCCTTGTTGACCTGGTCCTCGGTCGGGAACTTGGCCTCACCCTCGACCGGCGGCAGCTTGTCGGCCAGCGCCTTGTCAATGGTGCCGTCGGCGGTCATCGAGGGCATCAGCACGGGGCGGGCGCCGCCCTTGAGCCACAGGTTCTGGCCCTCGGCGCTGTAGAGGAACTCCATCCACAGCCGCGCGGCGGCGGGGTGCGGGGCATCCTTGTTGATGGCCTGCGCGTAGTACTGGGCGTAGATGCCGTCCTTCGGCACGACCACCTGGAAGTCGAGGCCCTTGGGCAGGAACTGCTCGCGGTAGCCGGCGTTGAGGTAGTCCCAGTCGATGCTGATGGGCGTCTCGCCCTTCTCGACCGTGGCGGGCGTGGACTCGACGGGGTTGTAGTTGCCGACGTCCTTCAGCTTCTTGAAGAACTGCACGCCGGGGCCGATGTCGTCGAGCGAGCCGCCCTCGGCCAGCGAGGCCGCCCAGACGCCGCCGAAGGCCGAGCCGGACTTGTTCGGGTTGCCGTTCAGCGCGACCTTGCCCTTGTACTCGGGCTTGAGCAGGTCGGCGAAGGTCTGCGGGCAGGTGCCGATCTTCTTGGCGTCGCAGCCGATGGAGACGTAGCCGCCGTAGTCGTTGACCCACAGGCCGTTCGGGTCCTTCTGGCCCTCGGGGATCTTGTCCCAGCTCTGCACCTTGTAGGGGGCGTACAGGCCCTCCTTGGCGCCGCTGAAGGCGAAGGCCTGGCCGACGTCCAGCACGTCGGGCGCGCGGTCCTGGCCCTTGCGGGTCTTCACCGCGTTGATCTCGTCGGCGCTGGAGGCGTCGGGGTTCTCGCTCTCGATGGTGATGCCGTACTTTTCCTGAAATTTCTTAATGATCTCGCCGTAATTCGCCCAATCCGGCGGGAGGGCGATGACGTGGAGGTTGCCCTCCTTCTTGGCCGCTTCGACCAGCTTGTCGAGACCACCGAAGTCGGCGGCCGAGGTCGCCGTCGCGGCGTTCACCCCGCCTTCCGTCTTGGTCTCCGTGGCCGGCGCGGCGCCGCACGCCGCGGTCACTACCGTAAGAGCTGCGATCAAGCCTGCGATGCGAGGTGCGGACACGTCGCCTCCACTGTCGGGGGTGTGGATAAAACCTAGGGGAACTTGTACAAACAAGGCCAGACCCAGTTAGTCGCATAAACATTGCTTTTTCGTGAACAGGAGGGGTCGCAGATGGCCGCGCGCTATGAACACATCGCCGCTGAGCTGCGCGACGAGATTCTCGCCGGGGTGCATCCCGTCGGGTCGACGTTGCCCTCGGAGGCCGAGCTCGCTGCGCGCTACTCCGCCGCCAGGGGCACCGTACGGCAGGCGGTGGCCGTACTGGCCGCGGAAGGTCTGGTCGGCTCGCGCCAGGGGGCCAGGCGCATCGTGCTGGGCGGTGAGCGCAGCCAGAGCTTCGCCGAGTTGCACAGCTTCGCCCAATGGGCCAGATCCAAGGGCCACAGGGTGGGCGGCAAGGTGCTCGGCCAGCGCCGCCGTAGGGCGGGGCCCGCCGAGCTGGTGCGGCTCGGCACACCCGACGTGCTGGAGGTCCTGAGGCTGCGCACGCTGGAGGACGAGCCGGTGCTCCTGGAGCGGACCGTCTACGCCTCGTGGATCGCAGGCGCGGTCGAGGCGCTGCCGCCCGACTGCGTCTCCGTCACCCAGGGGCTCTACGACAGCGTCGGGCTCGTCTTCGCGTACGGCGAGCACCTCATCGACGCGGTCGCGGCGGGCAGCGAGGACGCCCGCCTGCTGGGCGTGCGGAGGGGCAGCCCGCTCCTGCGCCAGCGCAGGGTCACCACCACCCAGGAGGGGCGGCCCGTGGAGTGGTCGGACGACCGCTACCGGGCGGGCAGCGTCGCCTTCAGCATCCGCAACTCGATCGGCGCGAACCCGCTCACCCGGCTTGCGCTCTCATAGCTTCGAACATATGCTCGAAGTAACACCCGACTTCCCCCGGGTGGCTCAGTAACGGACCCAGAGCCACGGGGAGAAGAAGCGTCTTGAGCAGACTCTACGGCGATCCCATAGAGGTGTGGACCAGGGAGGGCCAGCCGACCCAGTTCGTCTGGCGCGACCGGCTCTACCTCGTCCGCCGCGTCCTCGACCAGTGGGTGGTGGCCCGCGAATGGTGGAAGACCCGCGAGGGCGATCCCGGCGAGCGCCAGTTCTGGCGCGTCGAGGCCAGCCCCGGGCGTGACTTCGGCTCCTACGAGCTGCGCTTCGACACCGCCAGCGAGGGCTGGCTGCTGCTGAGGGCGTGGGACTGATGACCTCCTTCCCGCACCTGCACGTGAGCTCCGCCTACTCGATGCGGTACGGCACCGCCTTCCCCGACGCCCTGGCACGGCGGGCGGCCGAGCACGGGATGGACATCCTCGCGCTGACCGACCGCGACGGGCTCTACGGGGCGCTCAAGCACGCCCAGGCGTGCGCCGACGCGGGGATCTCGCCGGTGTTCGGCGTCGACTTCGTCCTCGACTCCGCGGAGGACGGGTTCCTCCCGTCGTTTTCGGGCGACGCTTACGGGCCGCTCTCCGGCACCGCCCGTCCCATCCCTCACCCGTCCGGTGGCCGCTCCGGCGGCCGCTCCGGTGGCCGCGGCCCTTCCGGCGGTCGCGGGCCGGTCTCCGGTCCGCGGGAGGCGCGCCCGCGGACCGGTCCCGACGCCGAGGACAGGGTCACCGTGCTGGCCCGCTCCGGCGGCTGGTCCCAGCTGTGCCGCCTGGTCACCGCCGCCCACTACGCGGGCGCCCGGGGCGAGCCCGGCGTCACCCGCGAGCTGGTCGCCGCATGGGCTGCGGGCTCCTCGGGCCCGAGCTCCCTCGATCACCTGGGCCCGACGCCCGCTGCCGCCATCTCGCGCGACCTCGCAACTTCGCAAACGCCCGGTGCCCCCATCTCGCGACCCCCCACAAGACCCCAGCCCCCGCAGACGGGACGCTCGGGTGAAAGGGGAGGGGGCTCCCGAGGATCCGAAAGCGGGTTCGGCCCCGACGACGGGCTGGTCGTGCTGCTCGGGCCTAGGTCCGACGTCGGCCGCGCGATGGCGGCCAGGCGCGACGAGCACGCCAGGACACTGCTGGGCCGCTGGCGCTCCCAGGTGCCCGGCGTCGTGATCGAGCTGGTCGACCAGTACGGCTACCGCGACGCCACCACGGCCGTCCGCCTGCTCGCCCTGGCCGAGGAGTTCGGCGTGCCCGCCGTCCTCACGAACGCCGCCAGGTACCTCGACCCCGGCGACCACCAGACGGGCGACGTGCTCGACGCCGCCCGCCAGCTCGTCCCGCTGCACCCCAGGCACCTCGACAGGACCACCTCCCACGCCTACCTCAAGAGCACCGACGAGATGGGCAGGGTCGCCCACAAGATCTGCGGCGGCGACCAGGCGAGGGCGAACCGGCTCCTGCACACCACGCGGGCCCTCGCCGAGGCGTGCGTGATCGAGCCGAAGGAGCTGCTGGCCCTGCGCAACGACCCGCCCGCCCTGCACCTGCCCGAGATCGGCCGCGACCCCGTGCCGCTGCTGCGCAACCGCTGCGAGGACGGCCTCCACGACAGGGGCCTGCGCGGCGACAGGGCGGCCCGCCAGCGGCTCGAAGCCGAGCTGGCCATCATCGAGAAGAAGCAGCTGTCCGGATACTTCATGGCCGTCGTCGGCATCACCGACCGGATCAGGCACATGGGCATCCGCTGCGCCATCCGCGGCTCCGGCGCGGGCAGCCTGGTCAACTACCTCATCGGCATCGGCGAGGTGAACCCGCTGCACCACGGCCTGCTCATGGAGCGGTTCCTGTCCGAGGGCCGCATCGGCCTGCCCGACATCGACGTCGACGTCGAATCCGCCCGCCGCCTCGACTGCTACAGGGCGATCTACGACATGTACGGCGAGTCGCGCGTGGCCTGCGTCTCCATGATGGAGACCTACCGCGCCCGCAGCGCCCTGCGCGACGTGGGCGCCGCGATGGGCCTGCCGCCGCACGAGGTCGACGCGATCGCCAAGGCGTTCCCGCACATCCGCGCCCGCCAGATCACCGCCTCGCTGAGGGACCTGCCCGAGCTGCGCGAGAGCAGGCTCGACGACGCGGGTCTCGGCAGGGTGTTCCAGCTGGCCGAGCGGCTCGACGGACTGCCCAGGCACATCGCGCTGCACCCGTGCGGGGTGCTGGTCGGCAACGCGACGTTGCGCGACCGCACCCCGGTGGAGCGCAGCGCGCTCGACTTCCCGATGTCGCAGTTCGACAAGGACGACGTGGAGGAGGCTGGGCTTCTCAAGCTCGACGTGCTCGGCGTGCGCATGCAGTCGGCGATGGCCTATACGCTGACCGAGATCAAGCGGGTCGACGACGTCGACATCGAACTCGACGCGGTGGCCCAGGACGACGACGACACCTACGACATGATCTGCGCCAGCCGTACGCTCGGGTGCTTCCAGATCGAGTCGCCGGGCCAGCGCGAGCTGGTCGCCAAGCTCGAGCCCCGCACGATGGACGACCTGATCGTCGACATCTCGCTGTTCAGGCCGGGGCCCGTCAACTCCGACATGGTCACGCCGTACCTGGAGTCCCGGCACGGCTGGCGGGCCGCCTCCTACCCGCACCCGAGCCTGCGCTCCGCCCTCGCCGAGACCAACGGGGTGGTCGTCTTCCACGAGCAGGTCCTGAAGATCATCGACATCATGACGGGCGCGGGGCTGTCCGAGGCGGAGAAGGTGCGGCGCAGCCTCAGCCATCCCGCGGGACGCGAGGTCGCACGGGAGTGGTTCTTCGCCAACGTGCGTCCGATCTACGACCAGGCGACGGTCGCGCGCGCCTGGGAGGTGCTCGACGCCTTCGGGGCGTTCGGCTTCTGCAAGGCGCACGCGGCGGCGTTCGCGCTGCCCACCTACCAGTCGGCCTGGCTCAAGCGGCACCACGCGGCCGCCTTCTTCGCCGGGGTGCTCACCCACGAGCCCGGCATGTACCCGCAGCGGGTGATCATCGACGAGGCCCGGCAGTGCGGGGTCGTCATCCTCCCCCTGGACGTGAACAAGTCCGCCAGGAACTGGACCGTCGAGCGGGTCGGCCCCGTGCCGCTGCGCCTCACCGTGCGTCCCTCCGACCTGGAGCCGTCCTCTTCGGGCGAAGCGGACGACTACCGGCGGCGGGTGCGCGACTTCAGGGCGGAGGAGCTCGGTCGCGGGTACGGCCTGCGCGTGCCGTTCTCCGCGGTGAAGGGGGTGAGCGAGGCGGAGGTCGACCGGATGGTGGCGGGACAGCCCTACACCTCGCTGGCCGACTTCTGGGATCGGGCCAGGCCTTCGCGCCCGATCATCGAACGGCTGGTCCAGGTGGGCGGCTTCGACGCGCTCCACTCGCTGCGGCCGGGAGGGGACCGCTGGCGTCAGGGGGAGCTGACCAGGCGCGACCTGATCGCTCAGGTGGGCGTGCTTGAACGCGCCTCGGGCTCGGGCGTCAAGGCGGGATCCCGCCCCCGCAAGGGCTACACGGGAGAGCGTCCTCCCGGATCGCGAGCGACGACGGCCCCGGCGGACGAGCCGCCGGCCGTGCAGCTGCCCCTGGGGTTCGCCGAACGGATCGAGCCGGGCGAGCTGCCCGAGATGACCGAGACCGAGATGGTCGAGGCGGAGCTGGAGATCCTCGGCATGGACATCAGCCGCCACGTCATCAGCTTCCACGACGAGCTGCTCGACGCCCTCGGAGTGGTACGTTCCAGAGATCTCCTGGCTCAGCGCAACGGGGCGGAGGTGCTCGTGGCGGGCGTCAAGGTGGCCACCCAGACCCCCGCGGTCCGCTCGGGGCAGCGCGTCATCTTCACCACCCTCGACGACTCCACGGGCCCCGTCGACCTGACCTTCTTCGAGTCGGTGCAGGGCAGGTGCGCCTCGACGGTGTTCGGGTCGTGGCTGATGGTCGCCAGGGGAGTGATCCGCCGCACCGGCACCCGCGCGGTCTCCATGCGCGCCGTCGACTGCTGGAACCTCGTGGACCTCGACACCGTCTGGCGCAGAGACGGCCTGGACGCGGTCCTCGCCCTCCTCGACCGCCGCGAGCGTGACGCCGAGGGTGTCGGCGGGCGCGCGATCGAGTACGCCAACGGCTTCCGCATCTCGCCCTACTCCGACATCGGCCCCACTCCAGGCGTCGTCACCCCGCCTCGCAAGCTCTGGCACGCCAGCCAGGGCAGCTCAGGCCCCACCCAGGCGGCCTGAGCGCCGAAGGCGCGCCCTCCGGCGGGGGTCAGGCCGCCTGGGCCAGCGAGCGGGGGCGGGCGGGGGCGGTCTGGATGCGGGTGATCTCGCGGACCGTGCAGGCGCACAGCAGTGCCGCCACCGCCGCCGCCCCCAGCTCGAGCCCGCTCAGCCCTGTCAGGTCGCCCGTCGAGTCGCGCAGCGGCAGCCGTACCGCCACCAGCGCCACCGCCGTCAGCCAGCTCAGCCACCACGCGCTGACCAGGGCGAGCCAGCGTCCCCTCCGGTCGTACGGCGGGCGGGCCCCCTTCCACACCTCGTCCACCAGCATGACGGGCGCGACCAGGTTGATCCCGGGCAGCAGCCACGCCGCCAGCACGGGCCCCGAGGGGTTGGCGGCCTTGTTGGCGCGGCGCGCCCTGACCAGCCAGGTCAGGTAGGCGACCCCGGCCGTGACCGTGGTGACCACGGCCGCCAGCATCAGCACGGCGAACAGGGTGACGGCGTCGACCACGGCCTCCGCGCCGGGGGAGCGCGGGTCGCCGCCGAGGATGACGATCTCGGCGGCCAGGCGCCTGCCGCGTATCTCCTCGAAGGCCACCAGGGCGGTCATGGCGGCGAGCTGCGCTGACAGGGCCAGGTAAACGGCCGAAGCCGACCGTTTCGCTACGGAAGGGGTAAGGCGCACGAATCTCTCCCCCCGGGCATGCGCTGAGGTTCTGATTCACATGTATCCCGCCCGCCCCTCCGTTAATCAGCTCACCACGCCGGACTCCCACGCCCATGCTGCGATTTCCACCCGATTCCTCGCCCCGAGTTTGGCCATGATGCTGCCGATATGGGTTTTGACGGTGGAAAGGGAGACAAAGAGCTCGGCTGCCACCTCCTGGTTGGTCCTGCCCCTGGCGACCAGGCGCGCGACGTCGAGCTCCCGCTCGGTCAGCGGGTCCTTCGGCGGTCTGACGGCTCCGGCGGCGGGCTGGGCCAGCTGCTGCAGCAGCCGTACGGTCACCGAGGGCGAGACCAGCGCGTCACCGGCGGCGGCCGCCCTGACGGCCTCCAGCAGCAGCGTCGGGCCGCTGTCCTTGAGCAGGAAGCCGGTGGCGCCGGACCGGAGCGCGCCGTAGACGTATTCATCGAGGTCGAAGGTGGTGACGATCACCACGCGCATGGGGTTCTCGACGCCGGGGCCCGCCAGGATCCTGGTCACCTCCAGGCCGTCCAGCTTGGGCATCCTGATGTCGAGCAGGCACACGTCGGGCCGCAACCGCCTGGCCGCCTCCACCGCGTCGGCCCCGTCGGCCACGGCGGCGACCACGTCCATGTCGGGTTGGGCGTCGAGAATCATCTGGAAGCCCGTCCGCACCAGTTCCTGGTCGTCGGCGATGAGCACACGAATCGTCACAGCGGTAAGCCTAATCACGGGAGATCGGCCGATCGGCCGATGCCGATCGGACGCACGGCCGATCCGGGACCCCGGCCCCGCGCGACAAGGTCGTCCCCATGAACGACGTACTCGCGGGACACGCGCTGGCCAAGCGCTTCGGCCAGACGGTGGCACTGAACGGTGTGGACATCTCCATCAGGGCGGGGGAGGCGGTGGCGATCATGGGACCGAGCGGTTCGGGCAAGTCCACGCTGCTGCACTGCCTGGCCGGGATCATGAAGCCGGACGCGGGGGAGGTGCACCTGCTCGGCCAGCGCATCGACACGATGAAGGAGCGCGAGCGCAGCGCGCTGCGCAGGACCAGGTTCGGGTTCGTCTTCCAGTTCGGCCAGCTGCTGCCCGAGCTGCCCGCCGAGGAGAACGTGGCGCTGCCCCTCATGCTCGGCAACGTCTCGCGGCCGGACGCCGTGCGGCAGGCCAGGCAGTGGTTCGCCCCGCTGGGCCTGGGAGGCATGGAGGGCCGCAGGCCGGGCGAGCTGTCGGGCGGTCAGGCGCAGCGGGTGGCGATCGCCAGGGCGCTGGTGACCAAGCCCGCCGTGGTGTTCGCCGACGAGCCGACGGGCGCGCTCGACCAGAGCACCGGCCACGACACGATGCGCCTGCTGGTGGAGGCGACCAAGCACAACGGCGCCTCGCTGATCGTGGTCACCCACGACCCGGGCGTGGCCGGTTGGTGCGACCGCACGGTCGAGGTCCGCGACGGCAACCTGCTGCACAGCGCGGTGAGCCAGTGAGCACTCTCATGAGCCTGACGTGGCGCCTGCTCAGGGGCGGCGGGCGCAGGGGCATGCTGAGCACCTGGCTGACGCTGGGCGCTGTGGTGATCTCCACGGGGCTGCTGCTCTTCGCGGTCTCGGCCAACGTCGCCTTCTCCGGACGCGCCGACAGGGAGGCGTGGCGCAATCCCGTCCAGTCCACCGGGCGGCCGGTCGCCATAGAGGCCACCCGCCGCGACTACGTCGGCGACCGGCCGATCACCGTCGTCGACCTGGCCGCCCTCGACCCGAAGGCGGCGCCGCCGCCAGGGCTGCCGCGCGTCCCCGCGCCGGGTGAGGTATGGCTGTCACCCGCCCTGGCCGAGCTGGCCAGGCAGCTGCCCGCCGATCGGCTGGCCGGGCGCTTCCCCGACGTCAAGGGCGTGCTGGGCGACGCGGCGCTGGTCCATCCCGACGAGCTGGTCGCGGTCGTCGGACACGAGCCGGACAGTCCCGCCCTGACCGCCGCGCGCGGCGAGGCATGGCACGGCGAGGTGCCGCCCACCAAGGTCGACTCCTTCGCCGGCGCCCCGACCTCTGACGCCGAGGCGTACCGGGTCCTGGCCCTCATCGCCAGCGTGCTCATGGTGGTGCCGCTGCTGGTGTTCGGCGGCGCGGCGGCGCGGCTCACCGTGGCCCGCCGCGACCAGCGGCTGGCCGCGCTCAGGCTGGTAGGCGCCACCCCCGGCCAGGTGGTGCGGATGACCGTGGCGGAGGCGATGATCGTCGCGTTGGCGGGTGCGGTGCTCGGCGCCGTGCTCTACGGCCTGGCGGTCCCTCTGCTCACCGCGATCAGGATCGCCGGCGGCCCCTGGTTCGCCAGCGACCTGCTGCCCAGCCCGCTCGTCGCGCTCGGGATCCTGGTGGCCGTTCCCGTGCTGGTGGGGCTGTCGGCGGTGGTGGGGCTGCGCAGGGTCGTGGTCAGCCCCCTCGGCGTGGCCAAGAGGGAGACGCCGCCCGGCATGCGCGTCGTGAGGGTGGTCGCCCTGCTCGCCGTGCTCGCCGTGGTTCCCCTGCTCGGCACGAACGCGAGCGTCGGCGTGGTCGCGGTGGTGCTCGGCCTGGCCTTCCTCTGCCTCAACCTGGTCGGCCCCTGGGTGGTCGGCCTCATCGGCAGGATCACCGCGAAGCGCGCCAGGCGCCCGGCGAAGCTGCTGGCGGGGCGCAGGCTGGTGGACGACCCCCGCTCGGCCTGGCGGACGGTCAGCGGCGTGGCGCTGACGGGATTCGTCGCCGGATTCCTCGGGCTGCTCAGCCCGGGCGACGCCCTCGCCGGGCACCCGGCGAGCGAGCAGCTCAGGCTCACCACGCCGAACACCGAGGTCGTGGCCGAGCGGGCGCGCGAGCGGCTGGCCGAGGCAGGCGTGCGGGGCACGGTGAAGGCCGAGAAGAAGCTGGTCGTCGCCGACGTGCGGACGGCCGACCTCGACAGGGCGCGCACGGCGCTCGACGGGCTGGTCCCCGGACACTCGGCCACCAGCGAGGCCGACGAGCAGCGCTTCACGGGGCAGCTGCTCGACGACATCTCCACCGGCACGATCGTCGTGCTGTCGGTGTCGTTCCTGGTGGCGATCGCCAGCTCGGGCATCACTGCCGCCTCCTCGATCCTGGACCGCCGCCAGACCTACGCGCTGCTGCGCCTGGCGGGCACCCAGCTGGAGGTGCTGGACCGGGCGCGCCGATCGGAGACGCTGATCCCGCTGGTCGTGATGGGTGGCGGCTCGATCGCGGTCGGGGTGTTCTGCGCGTCGCCCTTCATGCTGGTCTCGCCGAACGTCTCGGGGGCCATCACGCTGGTGGTCTGCGTCGTGGCCGGGTTCGCGGGCGTGATCGGCGCGGGCGCGATGAGCAGGCCGCTGCTGCGCGCGGTCACCGACGACCCGGCCCCCCGCCCCGACTAGCCGAGCACCAGGTCGCGGACGATGGTCAGGGAGCTTTCGTCGCGCGGGCCCATGACCAGCAGGTTCGTCACGGGCGAGTCGCGCCACAGCTGGAGGCGCTCCTTGATCCGGCCGGGCGGGCCCACGAGGGAGATGCCGTCGGCCAGCTCGTCGGGGATGGCGTCGAAGGCCTCCTGCCTGCGCCCGGCCAGGTAGAGGGCCTGAATGCGGGAGGCGGCCTCGGCGTAGCCCATCCGGCCGATGATGTCGGCGTGGAAGTTGCGGGACTTGGCGCCCATGCCGCCGATGTAGAGGCTGAGCATCATCTTGACCCCGTCGAGGGCGGCTCGGACGTCGTCGGTGATCGCGACCATGACCATGGCGGCGACGTCGAAGCCCTCGGGGAACTCGCCGTACAGTTCGGAGATCTTCGAGGGGAACGTGAACAGCGGCAGCCAGCCCTGGGCGATCTCGGCGGCCATGGCGACGTTCTTGGGGCCCTCGGCGCCGATGTAGACGGGGATGTCGGGGCGCAGGGGGTGGGTGATGAGCTTCAGCGGCTTGCCCAGGCCGCCGGGCAGCGGCAGCGGGTAGTGCGGGCCCTCGTGGGTGACGGGCTCCTCGCGCCGCCACACCTTGCGCATGATCTCGACATACTCGCGGGTCCTGGCCAGCGGCCTGGCGAACGGCTGGCCGTACCAGCCCTCCACCACCTGCGGGCCCGACGCGCCGACGCCGAGGAGTAACCGGCCGCCCGTGAGGTGGTCGAGCGTCATCGCGGTCATGGCGGTGGCGGCGGGCGTGCGGGCCGACAGCTGGGCGACCGAGGTGCCGAGTTTGATCCGGCTGGTCCGCGCGCCGTACCAGGCGAGGGGGGTGAAGGCGTCGCTGCCGTAGGCCTCGGCGGTCCAGACCGAGTCGTAGCCGAGGCGTTCGGCGGTCTGGACGACCTCCGTCGCGTCGTCGGCGTGGCGCTGCCAATAGCCCAGGTTCAGCCCAAGCTTCATGCGACACCTCCATAAACGAGAACAGGTTCTAATAGCGAGAGGAGGGGTGTCAATGCAGGACTTTCGGGGAAATTTAGCCCTGTGTCGATGAGGGGATTTCGTCGCCTGATCTTTCTGCTGTTGCTGTGCCCGCTGCTGGCGGTGCCCGGCAGCGCGGTGCCCGCCAGCGCCGCGGCCCCCACACGGCCGAACATCCTCTTCTTCCTCGTGGACGACCTCGACTACGGCGTGCTCGACAACTTCCCCGGCATCACCGGGCAGTTGGTGCGGCAGGGCGCCTCCTTCGACCAGATGATCGTGACCAACTCCTGGTGCTGCCCGTCCAGGGCGTCGATCCTGCGCTCGCAGTACGTCCACAGCCACAGCGTGCTGACCAACACCGCCCCCGAGGGGGGATTCGACCGCTTCCACACCGCCGGCCTGGAACGGTCCACGATCGGCACCTGGATGAAGGGCGCGGGCTACCGCACCGCGATGATGGGCAAGTACCTCAACCACTACCCGGGCGAGTCGGCCCCCGCCACGTACGTCCCGCCGGGCTGGGACGAGTGGTACGTGCCGACCAGGCGGCTGTACGAGGAGTACGACTACACCCTCAACGAGAACGGCGAGCTGGTCGAGTACGGATGGGAGGAGGACGACTACCTGACCGACGTCCTGACGGGCAAGGCCGCGGACTTCGTCACCTCGGGCGACGCGCCCTTCTTCCTCTACCTGGCGCCGGTCGCCCCGCACAACCCGGCCAACCCCGCCCGCCGTCACGCCGACGCCTTCCCCGGCGTGCAGGCGCCCCGCACCCCCTCCTTCAACCAGCAGGACGTCCAGGACGAGCCCGCGTGGCTGCGCGACAGGCAGCTGCTCGACGCGACCGACAAGGCGCGCATCGACGATCGCTACCGGTCCAGGCTGCGCGCCATGCTGGGGGTGGACGACATGGTCGCCACCCTGATCGAGACGCTCAGGCGGTCGGGCAAGCTGGAGAACACCTACCTCTTCTTCGCCTCGGACAACGGCTTCCACCTCGGCACCCACCGCCTGCGCCAGGGCAAGACCACCCCGTTCGAGGAGGCGGTGAAGGTGCCCCTCGTGGTGCGCGGGCCGGGCGTCAGGCCGGGTTCGACCGTCCACGCCCTGACGCAGCCCATCGACCTCGCGCCCACCTTCGCCGAGCTCGGCGGGGCGGCGGCGCCCGCGTTCGCCGAGGGGCGCTCACTGGTCCCTCTGCTGCGTGGCCAAACGCCGGCGCCGTGGCGGCGCAACGCGCTGATCGAATTCTGGCGTCCCACCAACCCGAGTTCGGCCAGGCAGACGCCGGTGCCCCCCTACGCGGCGCTGCGCACGGAGACCCATACCTACGTGAGGTATGACACGGGCGAGACCCAGCTCTACGACCTCACCACCGACCCCTACCAGCTGCGCAACCTGGCCAGGACCGCCCCCGCAGACCTGCTGGCCAACCTGCAGGCCCGCCTCGACATGATGCGGGCGTGCTCGGGCGCGACGTGCCGTACCGCCGACGCCTCAGACGGCGGCGGCTAGCGCGTCCAGGCGGAGCAGGTGGTGGCGGCGGGCAGGTCGCCCGCCAGGAAGGCGCCGGGGGAGACGCCCATCACCGAGCGGAAGTCGGCCGTGAGATGCGACTGGTCGTAGTAGCCCGCGTCGGCCGCCAGCGCCGCCCAGCCGCCGGTGCCGGCCCTGGCCAGCACGCCGCGCACCCTGTCGATGCGGGCGAAGTGCTTGGGCGGCACCCCGACCGCGCCGGTGAACAGCGTGCGCAGATGGCGCTCGCTGATGCCGAGGTCGCGCGCCACGTCGGGCACGCGCGCGGCCATCCCGTTCTTCGCGGTGTACGGCGGGCGGCGCGAGACGGAGAGCCGGTCGACCGCGGCGTGCAGCAGTCCGGCGTGCGACAGGTCGGCCGGCGAGCACGCGGCGAGGCGGCCGAGCAGCGCCCCCTCGATCAGCGCGGCCTCGTCACCCGGCCGCTCCGTCATGCGCGCGGCCAGTAGATCCGCCTCCGCGCCCCACAGCTCGCGCAGCGGCACGATCCGGTCGACGAGCTCGCTCACCGGCACGCCCAGCGCCGCCCTCGCCCAGCCCGGCCGCAGCCGTACGGTGACGCACCGGGAGAGCGCCTTCGGCGCGAGATAGGAGGCGCGGGTGCGGGGGCCCAGCACCATCAGGTCGCCGCGGCCCTCCTCGGTCGTGCGGAAGGCGAGCACGGTGGCGGGATCGGGCTCGCGCACGTGCACGGTGTCCGTGTCGTCGACCGCGCTCTCGCCGACCTCCTCGACCAAGACGCTCATGACTCAGACCAAGGCGCCGGCTGTGCCGAAAATTCCTATAGGGCGACGGCCGCGCGGCGGCACTGTTGACGCATGATCCTGATTACCGGTGCCACGGGCACCATCGGCAGCGAAGTGGTCCGCCGGCTGACGGAGAGGGGCGAGCGGGTCCGCCCGATGGCGCGCGACCTGTCGAAACTGAGCGTCGAGGGAGTGCGGGGCGACTCCGCCGACCCCGCGTCGCTGGACCGCGCTTTGGAGGGCGTCGACAGCGTGCTGCTGCTGACGGCCTTCGGAAGGGACCTCGCCCAGCACGACCTCGCCCTCGTCGAGGCCGTCAAGCGGGCGGGCACCCGGAAGGTGGTGAAGATCTCGGCGATCGGCACCGGCGAGAGCACCGACGAGAAGGACGTGCGCTCCTGGCACCACGCCGGAGAGCAGGCGGTGCGCGACAGCGGGATGGCCTGGACGCTCCTGCGGCCTGCCGGCTTCGCCGCCAACGCGCTGATGTGGGCGCAGGCCGTCCGGGCCGGCCAGCCGATCCCGAACATGACGGGGGACGGCGGGCAGGGCGTGGTGGACCCGCGCGACGTGGCGGCCGTGGCGGTGGCGGCCCTCACGGGCGGGCACGACGGCAGGACCTACACGCTCACCGGGCCCGAGGTGATCAGCGTGCCCGGCCAGGCGGCGGTGCTCGCCGAGGTGCTCGGCCGTGACGTGGCGACGGTGCCGGTCCCCCTGGAGGCGGCGAAGGAGGGGATGCTGGCCTCGGGGATGGACCCGCTCATGGCCGAGGTGTTCGTGACCGGCTCGGCGTTCGTCGCGAGCGGCGCGGCGGCCGTGCTCAGCGGCGACGTGGCGGCCGTCCTCGGCCGCGCGCCCCGGAGCTTCGCCGACTGGGCGCGCGACCACAGGGACGCCTTCGCCTGATCACCCTGAGCCGCGGATCCCTTTGAGCCGCTGATCACCCGGAGCCGCCGCCGGTCAGCGAGGGGTAGGCGTGGGCGAGGTGGTCGGCCACGGCCCTGGCCGCCCCCTGCCCGTCGCTCGCGCCCACCAGCTCGTAGATGCGCCGATGGTCGGCCATCAGCACGTCGGTGCGGCCCGCCGACCGCACCGCCGCCACCGAGTAGGTGTAGATCGTCTGCCGCAGCGCGCGCATGGTCGCGGCCAGCAGCCGGTTGCCCGACAGCAGCGCCACCCCGAGGTGGAAGGTCACGTCGTGGTCGACGAACTCCTCGAAGGACGTGGCCGCCTCCATGGAGTCGAGCGCCGCCCGCATGACCTCCATGGCCTCGGGCGCGTCGACGTGCTGCACCGCCCACTGCTCGATCATCAGCCGGGTGTCGATCACCTCGGGCAGCGCCAGCGAGGCGGTGCCGAGGTGCAGCCTCAGCAGGTCGGCCAGCGCGCTCTCGGGCCTGGAGATGAGCACGGCGCCGGCGTCGGGCCCCCGGCCGGCCTGCGAGGTGACCACGCCGAGCGTCTCGAGCACCCGCAGGGCCTCGCGCACCGAGGAACGGCCCACCTGGAGCTGCTCGGCCAGCTGCCGCTCGCCCGGCAGCCGGTCGCCGACGGTGAGGCCGTCGTCGGCGATGCGCCGCTCGATCTGGGCGATGACATCCTCGAACGTCCTTGGCTTCCTCATATGGTCAGACCATACTATGGTCTGACCATACCCAGAAGGGAGTGCCGTGCGAGTCGCCCTGTTCATCACGTGTGTCAACGACACACTCTTCCCCGACACGGGGAAGGCGGTGGTGTCGCTGCTGCGCCGCCTCGGCTGTGACGTCGACTTCCCGCAGGCCCAGACCTGCTGCGGGCAGATGCACGTCAACACCGGCTACCGCGCTGAGGGGGTACGGCTGGCCCGGCACTTCGCCGAGGTGTTCGACGGCTACGACGCCGTCGTCGCGCCCTCGGGCTCGTGCGCGGCGATGGTGCGCGAGCAGTACCCGAGGCTCGGGGTGCAGGCGCCGCCGGTCCACGACCTGTCTGAGTTCCTGGTGGACGTGCTGGAGGTGGAGGACGTCGGCGCGTACTTCCCGCACCGGGTGACCTACCACCCCACGTGCCACTCGCTGCGAGGGCTGCACCTCGGTGACCGGCCCACCAGGCTGCTCCGCCACGTGCGCGGCCTCGAGCTGGTCCCGCTCGAGGGGGCGGACGAGTGCTGCGGCTTCGGCGGCACGTTCGCGATCAAGAACCCGGCGATCTCGGCGGCGATGTGCTCCGACAAGGTCCGCAACGTCCTCGACACGGGCGCCGAGGTGCTCTGCGCCGCCGACAACTCGTGCCTCATGCACATCGGCGGCACGCTGCGCCGCCAGAAGACGGGAGTGCGCGTCATGCACCTGGCCGAGATCCTGGACGCCAGATGAGCGTGTTCATCGGCATGCCGGGCGACTTCCCCGCCAACTCCGCCAAGGCGGTGCAGAACTCACAGCTGCGCTTCAACCTCCGCAAGGCCACCCACACGATCCGCGGCAAGCGGGCCACCGTGGTCGGCGAGCTGCCCGACTGGGCGGAGCTGCGCGCGGCGGGCAAGGCGATCAAGGACCACACCCTGCGCCACCTCGACCGCTACCTCGTCCAGCTGGAGGAGGCGGTCCAGCGGGCGGGCGGCCAGGTGCACTGGGCGCGCGACGCGGCCGAGGCCAACCGCATCGTCACCGACCTGGTCAGGCAGACGGGCGAGACCGAGGTCGTCAAGGTCAAGTCGATGGCCACTCAAGAGATCGGTCTCAACGAGCACCTGGCCGAGCACGGCATCACCGCCTACGAGACCGACCTGGCCGAGCTGATCGTCCAGCTCGGCGACGACTTCCCCAGCCACATCCTGGTGCCCGCCATCCACCGCAACCGCTCGGAGATCCGCGAGATCTTCCTGGCGAAGATGGGCGACGCGCCCGCGGACCTCACCGACGAGCCCGCCGCGCTGGCCGAGGCGGCCCGGCTGCACCTGCGCGAACGCTTCCTGCGCAGCAAGGTCGCCATCTCCGGGGCCAACTTCATGATCGCCGAGACCGGCACCTGCGTGGTCCTGGAGTCCGAGGGCAACGGCCGGATGTGCCTGACGCTGCCCGAGACGCTGATCAGCGTGGTCGGCATCGAGAAGCTGCTGCCCACCTGGCGCGACCTCGAGGTCTTCCTCCAGTTGCTGCCGCGCAGTTCCACCGGCGAGCGGATGAACCCCTACACCTCCACCTGGACGGGCTCCACCGAGGGCCAGACCTTCCACCTGGTGCTGCTCGACAACGGCCGCACCAACGTCCTGGCCGACGAGGTGGGCCGCCAGGCGCTGCGCTGCATCCGCTGCTCGGCCTGCCTCAACGTCTGCCCCGTCTACGAGCGCGCCGGGGGCCACGCCTACGGCTCGGTCTATCCAGGGCCGATCGGCGCGATCCTCACCCCGCAGCTGCGCGGCCTCGGCTCCGACCTCGACGCCTCCCTGCCCTACGCCTCGACGCTGTGCGGGGCCTGCTTCGAGGTCTGCCCCGTGGCGATCGACATCCCCGAGGTGCTGGTCGACCTGCGCGCCAAGGTGGCCCACCCGCGCGCCGAGCGCGCGGGCATGCGGGTGGCGGGGTGGGTCCTGGCCAAGGAGGTACGGCTGGCCAAGGCCCAACGCCTGGCCTCGCGCTTCCGCAAGCTGGTGCCCAAACGCCTGCCGGGGCCGCTGTCGGCCTGGACCGACACCCGAGACCTGCCCGACATCCCCAAGGAGTCCTTCAGAGAGTGGTGGGCCCGTAATGAGCGAGCGTAGTGAGCGATCAGGTCAGCACAGCCGCAACGCGCTCATGATGCCGACGGAGTCGGCGTCATGAGCGCGCGTAAGGAGATCCTCGACAAGGTCAGGAAGGCGGTCGAGGGGGCTCCCGAGGTGGAGATCCCCCGCGACTACCGCACCACGATCCCGCACGACGACCTGGTCGCCCACTTCGCCGAACGCGTCGACGACTACCGGGCGATCGTCCATGTGCTTCCCTCGGCGGAGGTGCCCGCCCTGGTCGCCAAGGTGACCGAGGGCAGGCGCATGATCGTGCCCGAGGGAGTGACCCTCGCCGTCGCGCAGGTCGTGCCCGAGGACGAGCTGCTGACGGCCGACGGTGTGCTCACCGGCTGCGCCGTCGCCATCGCCGAGACCGGCACGATCGTCCTCGACGCGGGCCCCGACCAGGGCCGCAGGGCGCTGACGCTGGTGCCCGACTACCACCTGTGCGTGGTGCGCGCCGACCAGATCGTCTCGGGCGTTCCCGAGGCGGTGGCCAGGCTCGACCCGTCGCGGCCGCTGACCTGGATCAGCGGCCCGTCGGCGACCAGCGACATCGAACTCAACCGGGTGGAGGGCGTGCACGGCCCCCGCACCCTCGAGGTGATCGTCAGTACCTGATCACCGCCGAGACCTCCTTCACCTCGGGGGAGAACCACAACTCGGCGTCGGTCATCGCGGCCGCCCTGACGAGCGCGGAGTCCGCGCGGTCCTGGACCGGCGCCTCCACCCCCCACCTGCGCAGCTCGTCGGCGTCGGTCGACAGCTGGGTGCCGCCCACGCCGGTCCACACCGGTTCGGGCAGCTCACCGGGCAGGAGCACGGCGTGCACCCTGCCCTCCCTGAGGGCGCGGGCCACCTGCTCGATGCCGACGGGTCCCTCCGCCTCACGGTGCCTGTCGAGAAGTTCGGTCCTGCGGCGTTCGATCCAGGCGTCCAGCGTGATCTCGGCGTCGCTCTCGAAGCGGCCGTGGTCGGCGCGGCTGCCGTGCTCGACCATCATCACCCTGTCGGACGCCTTGGTGCCCAGGTGGTCGCAGAGCAGCGAGCGCGACTTCGGCTCGCCCGCCACCACGACCAGCTCGGCCCCGATCCTGCGCACCTGCTCGTCGATCTCCTTGGCCACCGCCTGGGCGTTGCGCTCCCAGGCCTCGTCCACCGCCCTCTCGTATCGCTTCTGCGACCAGCCGCCCTGCGCGGTCTTCTGCAGGGGCCACGGCTCCGCCACGACGGTGGTCCTGCGCGGCGAGCCGCCGCCGAACACCGTCACCTCCGCTCCGGCGTGGTCCACGATGACGCGCAGGTGCGGCACGTTCTCGCCGCGCAGCATCAGCAGCGGGGTCACGTGCGGCAGCGGCGACCAGCGCGCCAGCTCCTGCTGGGGCGGCTCGGCCAGTTTCTCGGCCAGCACCACCTCACCGCCCGCCGCGAACAGGGCCTGCCCTGGGGCGGCGTCGGTCGCGACCTCCTCCAGCGCGTCGAGCGTGTTCTGGTCCGCCTCCTCCATGCCGTCCCTCAGCGAGCGCCAGCGCCGCTGCCGGTCGTCGGTGTTCAGGCCCGAGAGATAGACCGAGGCGTAAGGGCCATGCCGCTCGTACATCGGACGGACGAAGTCGAGCCTCACCTCACCACCTCTTTCGCTCGATGCCCAGTCCGAGTTCCTTCGCCACCTCGGCGATGTTGGCGAACCTGGTGCCGTCCGGCAGGCCGTCCACGGCCTCCAGCACGAAGTCGGGCGCCGAGGCCCGCTCGGCGTGCGCCCGCAGCGTCCCCCTGTCGGCGGGGTAGTCCGCGTCGCTCAGCCACTTGGCCAACTCGCTGCGCTTGTCCACGCCCTCGGCGGAGATGCCCTCTGGCGTGCCTGGCTCGTGCCCAGGCGTGTAGCCCTGTGCCGGCTGATCCTCCTGCTGCCGCCACTCCTCGACATGAGTGGATTCCACGCCGTCCTGTTTCTGGTGGTCGTCCAGCCTTGGTCCATGCTTGTCGCTCTCGCGGTTCATGGTGTTATTCACCCCTTTCGAGCTGCCCGAATATCCGCCCCTACCCGCGCGCTCCCCGGCAAACATCGGGGGTTGTAAGGTTTGCGCACTGCTTGGAGCACTGAGGGGAACTGTGAGCGTTTTCGACCCTCGGCCGCGGATCACGACCGACCGGTTGGTCCTGCGGCCCTTCCTGCCCGGCGACGCGGACGCGATCCGCGCGGCCGTGCGAGCGGGCCACCGGTTCCTGCCGCCGGGTGCTCCCGGCCACGTCGCCGCCGTCGCCGACTGGCTGTCGGCAGGGGTGCACGAGCTCCAGCGGTCCGGCTTCGGCCTCCACCTGGCTATGGTGGACGACCAGGAGCGCGTGGTCGGCGCCATCAGCCTGTTCAGGACGCAGTGGGGCGCCGGCGTCACCGAGGTCGGGTACGGCGTGCACCCCCTCCACAGGGGCCGCGGCTTCGCGACCGAGGCACTGCGGGGCCTTTCGGAATGGGTGTTCGCCACCACCACGCTGCACCGGATCGAGCTGCGTACCGCCCTCACCAACAGCGCCTCGATCAGGGTCGCGGAGAAGGCGGGCTACGCCTACGAGGGCGTGCTGCGCGCGGCGGAGCCGGCCGACGACGGCCCGCAGGACCTGGTCGTCTTCGGGCTGCTGCGCGGTTCCACGGGCGCTCCGAACGCGTTCGTCCACGAGGAGCTGGTCACCCCACGCCTGGTGCTGCGCCGCTTCTCCGCCGCCGACGTGCCCGACCTGACCGCCACCGCGGCCGACGACCTCACCCAGCTGCGCACGGGCCTGCCGCGCGACTACACCGAGGCGCACGGCCGTGCCTACGCGCTGTCGATCTGCGAGCAGCACCGCCTCAACGGCGGCGGCATCGCGTGGGCGGTCGCCGAGAAGGAGACGGGCCGCTTCGTGGCCAGCGTCGACCTCAAGGGCACCGAGTGGGGACACCGCGCGACCGAGGTGGGGTACATGACCGCGCCGTGGGCGCGCGGCAAGGGGTACGCGGGGGAGGCGGTGCTGGCGATCGCCAGGTGGCTGTTCGCCAGGCACGGCTTCCAGCGGCTCCAGCTGCGCGCCGCGGTCTCCAACCTCGCCTCGCAGCGGGTGGCGGAGAAGGCGGGCTTCGTCAGGGAGGGCGTGGCGCGCAATGGGGCGGGCGGGGAGGACCTGGTGGTCTTCAGCCTCATCCCCTCGGACCTTCCGTGACGGACGCCGGCCCCGCGCGCCCGAGGAGCGTGTCCCTGGACTGACGCCTGCCCGCGCCGAGGATGGCGCGGGGGCGGGCTTGCCGTACACACTGGGTCAAGAGGACGGTGAGTCGGATGATCACGGTGATCGGGTGGGACGGGGCGCCGCTGTCGACCAAGGCGAGCGAGTGTCTGCGGGAGGCCGCGCTCGTCGCGGGACCGGAACGGATCCTCAGGCATCTCGACCTGCCCGAGCAGAGCGGCGGCGACCTCCTCGCCACCCTCGACGAGCACCTCGAACAGGGCGAGGGGCCGGCGGTCGTGCTCGCCGAGGGCGACCCGGGCTTCTTCGGCGTCGTGCGGGAGCTGCGCGGGCACGGGCTCAAGCCGACGGTGATCCCGGCCAGCTCCCTCATCACCCGCGCCTTCGCCCGGGCGGGCCTGAACTGGGAGGACGCCCTCGTCGTCGCGGCCGAAGGCCCTGGCCAGCTCAACAGGGTCGTCAACGCCTGCCGCGCCCACCACAAGGTCGCGGTCCTCGTCACCCCCGGCGTCGGCCCCGCCGAGATCGCCAGGGAGCTCGCGCCCACCACCCCTCGCGCGCTCATCGTCTGCGAAGACCTCGGCGGGCCGGACGAGCGCGTCACCCACAGCCGCATGGGCGAGGCCACCACCAGGCCGTGGAAGGACCCCGACGTGGTGCTGGTCGTCGACCCGCTCCACCGGGCGGGCGAGAGCACCTGGGTGGCCGGAGCGCGTCCAGGACCCGACGAGTGGGCCGTCGAGGGCGACCTGCCGCCCGAGGTCAGCGCGTACGTGCTGGCCAAGCTCGGTCCCCGCCTCGGCGACCTGGTCTGGGACGTCGGCGCGGGCTCGGGCGGCATCGCGGTCGAATGCGCCAGGCACGGCGCGGCCGTCGTGGCCGTCGAACGCGACGACGAATCCTGCGCCAGGCTGCGCGCCAACGTCCTGCGCCACGGCGTCAAGGTCGCGCTCACCAGAGGCCAGGCCCCTCCCGCGCTCGAACCGCTCCCCGACCCCGACGCGGTCTTCGTCGGCGGCGGCGGTGCCGACGTGATCGTCGCCTGCGCCGACCGCCTCCCTCTCCGGCTGGTCTGCACGCTCAAGACCGTCGAACAGGTGCCCTCCGTGCTGGAGCGGCTGAAGCAGCACGGCTACCGCGCCGAGGGCACCCAGATCCAGGCATCACGCCTGGTCGTGCAGCCCGACGGGACACACTCCCTGACGGCCGCGGACCCCGTGTTCGTCGTGCATGCACGCAGAGTGATCTGGGCATGAGCTCTGCGAATCGGATATCCTCGCGTGTCTTGTCTAAATACCCCCAGGTCACAGGCGTGGAGATCCCCTTCATGAAGCCGCCGCTGCTGCTCATCGGGCAGGGCTCGCACGACGACACAGGTGCCGCCGAGTTCGGAAGGTTCGTCCACAGGTTGCGTTGCCGCCTGGAGGAGAGCGCAGCCGAGGTCTCGGGCGGCTACCTGGCCAAAGCCAAACCCCGTCTCAGCGAGTCCGTCGCCTCCCTGGTCGCCAGGGGTCACCACCGTCTGGTGGCCCTGCCGCTCAGCCTCAGCCGCATGGGGGAGGAGTTCCCCGCCGCCATGGCGCTGGAGCAGGAACGGCACCCCACGTTGATGTACGACTACGGCCGCCCCCTCGGCCCCGACCCCCGCGTGCTGGCGCTGCTGGCCGAACGGCTGGCCGAGGCCGCCGCGGACACGCCCAAGCTGCGTCCGATCGAGGAGGTCATGCCGCGGCTGCGCGTGGTGCCCTCGGTGCCCTTCGAGGAGCCGGCGCAGCACATCGAGGCTGGCGAGACGGCGGTCGTGCTGGTCGGCGAGGGCTCGACCGACCCCGCCGCCAACGCCGAGGTGCACCGGGTCTCGCGGCTGTTCTGGGAGACCCACGCCTACGACTTCATGACGGTGGAGACCGCGTTCGTCTCCGTCACCCCGCCGGGCGTGCCCGGCGGCCTCGAGCGCTGCAGGCGCCTCGGCGCCCGGCGTGTGATCGTCGTGCCGTACCTGCTGTTCGCGGGCGGCATGCTCGAGCGGGTCTGGGCGCAGGCCCTGGCCTACGGCGCCGGACACCCCGACCTCGACATCCGCTGCGCCGAGGTGATCGGCGACTGCGAGGTGCTGGCCGACGTCGTGATCGACCGCTACGAGGAAGCGCTGCAGCTGGCCGAAGGGGTCTCCGCATGACGTTGCAGGACACGCTGGCCCGCATCGGTGCCGCCGTGCCGTCCGCCATGGCGGAGGCGCGGGCGCACCAGGGCCGCCTCACCAAGCCGCCGGGCTCGCTCGGCGCCCTGGAGGAGGTCGCCGTGCGCCTCGCCGGCGCGGCGGGTGTGCACCCGCCGCCCATGCCCGAGCCGGCCGCGCTGGCCATCTTCGCCGGCGACCACGGCGTCCACGCCCAGGGCGTCTCGCCGTGGCCGCAGGAGGTCACGCTCCAGATGGTCGCCAACTTCCTGGCGGGCGGGGCCGTGGCCAACGCCTTCGCGGCCCAGGTGGGCGCGTCGGTCACCGTCGTAGACGTGGGGGTCGCCGGCGACCTGCCCGCCGCCGAGGGGCTGCTCTCCCGCAAGATCGCGTACGGCACGGCGGACCTGTCCCAGGGGCCCGCGATGACCGTCGCCCAGGCGGTCGCCGCCCTGGAGGTCGGCATCGAGGTGGCGTCCTCGCTGATCGCCTCGGGCGCCCGCTGCCTGATCACCGGCGACATGGGAATCGCGAACACCACGGCGTCGGCGGCCCTGATCTGCGCCTTCACGGGCCGGGACGCGGCCGAGGTGACGGGCAGGGGCACCGGCATCGACGACGCCACTCACGCCCACAAGGTCGCCATCGTCCGCCGGTCCCTGGAAACCAACGGCCTCTCGGCTGCGGGTCTTTCCGCGGATTCTTCGGTGCCCGACGCCGGTGTGGCCGCGGACGCCGCCCCGTTCTCCCCTGAAGAACCCCGGCCCGCGCCTGCGGAGAGCGGCCAGGAGACCCAGGGGAGCGCCACACGGGCGCCCCTGGAGGTTCTCGCCGCCTTGGGCGGTTTCGAGCACGCCGCCATCGCCGGTTTCATCCTCGGCGCCGCCGCCGCCAGAGTCCCCGTCATCCTCGACGGCGTGATCGCCGGCTCCGCCGCCCTCGCCGCCGCCGCCCTCGCGCCCGCCGCGATCGACCACTGCGTCGCCGGACACCGCTCCGCCGAGCCAGGTCACGCGGCCGCCCTCGACCACCTCGGCCTGCGCCCGCTCGTGGACCTGGAGCTCCGCCTCGGCGAAGGCACGGGAGGCCTGCTGGCGCATCCACTGGTCTGCGCCGCCGTACGGGTGATGCACGACGTGGCCACCTTTGACTCCGCCGGTGTCACGGAGAAGCAGTCGTAGTCACGCAGACCCGGTAGGTTTGCCTCCTAACCCACCAAGTTCGCGAACGGGAGATCCGCCGTCATGAGCCCCTACCTTCTCGGCCTGCGCCTCTCGGGTCGCCGGGTGCTCGTCGTGGGCGGTGGACGGGTCGCCCAGCGACGCGTTCCCGCGCTGCTGGAAGCGGGCGCCGAGATCACCATCGTGTCGACGAGCGTCACCCCCGCCCTCGACGACCTCATCGCCGCGGGACGCGTCACCTGGGAGGCCAGGCCGTACCAGGTGGGCGACTGTGACGGCGCCTGGCTCGTGCAGGCCTGCACCAGCGACAGGGCGGTCAACACCGCCATCGCGGCCGAGGCCGAGGCCAAGCGGATCTGGTGCGTACGCGCCGACGACAAGGACGCCTCCGCCGCCTGGACACCCGCCAGCGGCAAGGTCGACGAGATCGGCATCGCCGTCACCGCGGGCGGCGACCCGCGCAGGGCCGCGGGCATCAGGGACGCCGTGGTCAGCGCGCTGCGCGACGGCACCGTCGACGCCCGCCGCAACCGCACCAAGCCGGTCGGCGTGGCGCTGGTCGGCGGTGGTCCCGGCGATCCGGGGTTGATCACGGTGCGCGGGCGTCAGCTGCTCGCCCAGGCCGACGTGGTGGTGGCCGACCGGCTCGCCCCGCGCGCCCTGCTGGACGAGCTCGCCCCCGACGTCGAGCTGGTCGACGCGGCCAAGGTGCCGTACGGCAGGTCGCTGTCCCAGGAGAAGATCAACGAGCTGCTGATCTCGCACGCCCGCGCGGGCAAGTTCGTCGTCAGGCTGAAGGGCGGCGACCCGTACGTCTTCGGCAGGGGCGGCGAGGAGATGCTCGCCTGCGCCCGCGCCGGCATCCCGGTCATCGTGGTCCCCGGCATCACCAGCGCCGTCGCGGTCCCCGCCGCCGCAGGGGTGCCCGTGACGCATCGCGGTGTCAGCCAGGAGTTCCATGTGATCTCGGTGCACGTCGCGCCCGACCATCCCCAGTCGACCGTCGACTGGCCGGGGCTGGCCCGTTCCTCGGGCACGCTGGTGCTCATGATGGCCGTCGAGCGCATCGGCGCGATAGCGGAAAGGCTCATCCGCGACGGACGTTCGCCGGAAACTCCCGTAATGGTGGTACAGGACGGTACTCTTCCGACCCAGCGGGCCGTCACGGCCTCGCTGTCCACCGTGGCCGACCGAGTGGTCGCCGCCGGGATACGACCGCCGGCGATCGTCATCGTCGGCGACGTCGTGCGGGTGGGCCAGGAGGTCGAGATGGTTCGAGCGGAGCGCGTGCCGTGAGATCGGCTGGTGACGCCCCCGAGTCGGTGGGGGAGCAGACCCTCAACTTTCGCGCGATCAGGGACGACGACGGTCCCGATCGCGTCACTGACGAGCCCGAGACGGTACGGCGGGCCGACCCTTCCGACGACTCGGACGCCGAGCCCTCGGGCGACTTCTTCGCGTTCGCCCGTCCGGCCGCGCACGACCTTCCCCGGACGGGGGACACGGAGGACGGCCCCGACACCCTCGACCCCTTCGACTCCGACCCTGAGCCCGCCTTCGAGACCCTGGCGCCGGTCTCCGACGACTCCACGCCCTTCGGACGGGCCGAGCCCGCGGTCGACAACTTCGCGCCCTTCCGTGACTCCACGCCGGCCCGTGACAGCTTCACGCCGTACCGGGCGGCGGAGCCGGCGTCCGGCACGTTCACGCCGTTCCGCAGCTCGATGGTCGGCACACATCCGGAATCCGAGGAGGGCCGGGGCGACCTGGAGACCGAGACCGCCTCCGACGCCACCACGGACTCTCCGGAGACCGAGGCCGACAGCGGCACCCCGGGTCCTGTGGAGGCCGACTCCTCCGAGGCTGTCGCGGATGTCGCGGAGACCGAGGCCGACGCGTCGGAGGGCCCGGCAGGCCAGTCTGCGGCCGATCTCGCCGACACCGCGGAGACCGACACCGCGGAGACCGACGTCGCGGAGACCAACGACTGGGATACCTGCGTCTCAGAGAGCGACGCGGAGACAGAGGGCGCGGCCTTCGATGTCCTGGAGGCCGACACCCCAAGGGCCGAGGGCTCGGAGCCCGAGGGTCTTGAGTCCGAGGGCGTGGTGTCCGGGGGCGCGGAGTCCGAAGGTCTCGAGTCTGTGGACCTGGAGGGCGAAGGTTCAGGCGGTAAGGAGGCGGGTGACGACTCCGGCGACGCCGTTTCCGATGAGCCGGTGCCCCCCGTACCCCGGCAGGTCGTCGAGGAAGACCTGCCCGACGCGGCCGCGGAGGCGCTCACCGCCGCCCTGGACGCCCTCAGGGACGCCGTGGCCGACCTGAGGTTCGGGCTCGACCTGCCGGGAGCCGAGGAGGCCAGGCAGGCGCAGGAGGAGATCCTCACGCAGCTGCGCGACTACGTGCTGCCCAGGGTCCGCGTGAGCGCCGCCCCCGCGCTGATCGTCATCGCCGGGTCCACGGGCGCGGGCAAGTCCACGCTCGTCAACACCCTCGCCGAGAAGAACGTCAGCCGCACGGGCGTGCGCCGTCCCACCACGGGCATCCCCGTGCTCGCCTGCCACCCCGACGACCGGGCCTGGTTTTCGGAGGGCGGCCTGCTCGGCGGGCTCGAGCGGATCGACCGGCAGAGCAGGGAGGCCGCGCCCGACAGCCTGGTCCTCGTCACCACCGAACGGCTCCCGCAGGGCGTCGCGCTGCTCGACACCCCCGACATCGACTCCGTCGTCGAGGAGCACCACGAGATCGCGCGCCGCATGCTCGACGCCGCCGACCTGTGGGTGTTCGTCACGACCGCCAGCCGCTACGCCGACGCCCCCGCGTGGAACCTGCTCAGGCTGGCCAAGGAGCGCGCCGCCAGGATCGCGATCGTGCTGTCCCGGGTGCAGCCCAAGACCAGGGACGTCGTGGTCAAGCACTTCGTCAGGATGCTCACGGAGTACGGCCTCGGCGAGGCCGAGCGCTTCGTCATCGAGGAGTCGGCCGTCACCGACGGCAGGCTACCCGACGGCGAGATGACCGAGCTGCGGATGTGGCTGGCCGAGCTGTCGGTGGACGAGGAGCGGCGCGCGCAGGCCGTACAGGAGACCTTGAACGGCGTGCTCAACAGCTTCCGCACCCGGGTGCCCTCGCTGGCCAGGTACCTCGAGGGGCAGGTGGCCTTCCGCGGAGAGCTGCGCATGGACGTCGACGCGGCCTATTCGGGCGCGATGGCGCACATCGAGAGCGCCGTGCGCGAGGGAACGCTGCTGCGCGGCGAGGTCCGCGCCCGATGGCAGGACTTCGCGGGCTCGGGCGACCTCACCCGCAGCTTCCAACTGCGCAGGAAGGGCAGGCAGGTGCCGCCCGAGCGGATCACCGCCTTCCGCGCCGCGCTGCGCACCGCCCTGGAGTCGCTGATCACCTCGGCCGCGCACCAGGCCGCCGACGAGGTCGCCGCCAGGTGGCGGCGCCGCTCGGAGCTGGCCGCCGGACTCGACCGGCCCTCCGACGACCTGGCCCGCCGTACGGGCAGGGCCGTCGCCGCCTGGCAGGAGCACGTCACCGAGCTGCTCCGCGTCGAGGGGGTGACCAAGCGCTCGCTGTCGAAGGTGGTGTCGCTCGACGCCGAGTCGCTGTCGCTGCTGTTCATGGTGGGCCTGTTCAGCGCGGACGAGCTGCCCCACAAGCTGCTCAAGGGCCTGCTGGGCGCGGAGGCGCTGCGCAGCATCAGCGCCAAGGTGCTCAGCGACCTGCGCGCCAGGATCGTCATGCTGTTCGACGAGGAGGCCATGCGCTACGTCAGGGCGCTCGACGCCGCGGGCATCCCCGACGAAGTCGCCGCGACCCGCCTCTACCAGGCCACGTACAACCTCGAGGTCGCTCGATGAGCATCTATCCCGTGACCAAGCCCGGCCTCGGGGCCAGGCTCGCCGCGCTCTCCAAGGTCGCGGAGCTCGGCCAGGGACGGCTGGACGCCAAACTGCTCGATGACGCTTCCCAGCTGCTGACCCGTGCGGGCGAGCGGCTCAAGCTGTCGTCCGACCACACGGTCGTCGCGCTGGCGGGCGGCACGGGCAGCGGCAAGTCGTCGCTGTTCAACGCCATCTCAGGTCTCGAGCTGTCGCCGACGGGCGTGCGCCGTCCGACCACCGCCCGCACCCACGCCTGCGTCTGGGGGCTGGAGGGCGCCGGGCCCCTGCTCGACTGGCTGCAGATCCAGTGGCGCCACCGCTTCGCCAGGGCCAGCGCGCTGGACAAGGGCGAGAGCCAGCTGCACGGCCTGGTCCTGCTCGACCTGCCCGACCACGACTCCATCAGGGCGCTGACCGACCCCGAGGCCGACCGGCTCATCGGCTTGGCCGACATGGTGGTCTGGGTGCTCGATCCGCAGAAGTACGCCGACGCCTCCACACACCGCCGCTACGTCACCGAGCTGGCCGGGCACGAAGCGGTCACCGTCTTCGCGCTCAACCAGTCCGACAAGCTGTCCACGGAGGAGGTCGCCGAGCTCGTCATCGACCTCAACGACCTGCTGCGCCGCGAGGGCGTGTCCCAGCCGTCCGTGGTGCCGACCTCGGCCGTCACCGGACGCGGCATCGACAGCCTCAAGGGCGTCGTCGCCGACGCCGTCTCCAAGCGCAGGGCCGCCATCCAGCGGCTGGACGCCGATGTCGACCGCATCGAGCGCCGCCTCGGCCAGGCCATGCCCGTGGGCGCCGCACTGTCCGCGCCCTCCTCGGTCGACGCGGCGCGCAAGGTCGGCCTGACCGACGCCCTGTGCGACGCGGTCGGCGTCCCGGCCGTCGGCGAGGCCATGGAGAGCATCTACGCCTCGCGCTCGGCCTCCTGGATCTCCTGGCCCTTCGCCCGTCTGGGCTCGGCCCTGCGCGGCGACCCGCTCAAGAGCCTCCGCCTGGGGGATCTGCGCGAGGAGATCAGGTCGCTGGCCGACGTCGCCGTCACCACGCAGGCCTCCGAGGTCGACAACGCCGTGCAGGCGCTCAGCGACGGTCTCACGGTCGGCATGAACGAGGTCTGGCGGTCGTCGGTGCACCACGCGGCCCGCTCGCGCGCGGCACAGCTGCCCCAGGCGCTGTCCGACGAGCTCTCGGAGGTGGCGCCCCAGCTGGACAGGGTGCCGCTGTGGTGGCGTCTGCTGAAGGGGTGGCAGTACCTGCTGGTCCTGGCCTTCGTCGCGGGCATCGCGTGGATCGGGTTCGCGCTCGCCTTCGGCGTCTTCGAGGTGGGCAGGCTGCCCGACTCTCTCGCCCTGTTCGGGGACGCGGCGACGGTGCCGTGGGTCGGCCTCATGACCGCCTCCGTGCTCGGTCTCGGCGCGCTGTCGGCGGTGGCCTCGCGCAACTTCGTCGCGCTCGGGGCGGCGTCGGAGCGCGACAGGCTGGAGCGTGAGATGCGCAGGCGGGTGGCGGCCGTGGCGGAGAGCATGGTGGTGGAGCCGGTGGAGCGGGAGCTGACTCGCCACCACGAGTTCTACACGGCGATGAAGGCCCTGTCGGGCTGAGCATTTCCGGTATGTGCTCGGCGTTGTGGAGCTGTCGTCGTCGACCGCCTCGCGCCGGGCGGTCGTCCACAGGTTCGCGGCGCCCCTTGGCCGTCGTCCCCAGAACGCGGTTCGGCACCTCTTCCCGGCACCCCCGCACGACACCGTTTCCCCATGCAGCGGGCACCCGGCCCGCCACATGGGAGGCACGATGAACGACATCTACATCACGCTCACCGGCAACGTCGCAGCCCCACCCCGCCAGCACACCTTCACCGACGGGTCGCGGGTCACCTCGCTCAGGGTGGCCACCAGGCATCGCTTCTTCGACAAGAAGACCCAGGAGTGGTCCGACGGCGAGACCGTCTTCTTCGCGGTCCGCTGCTGGCGCACGCTGGGCGACAACGTGGCCCAGTCCTTCCAGGTCGGACATCCCGTGGTCGTCTGCGGGAAGCTCCGGATCAGGGAGTTCGGGCCCGATGGCGACCGCCGCTTCATGCCGGAGGTGGAGGCCAGCTCGATCGGCCACGACCTGCGCTGGGGGGTGGGCGCCTTCTCCAAGCCCGAGCGGTCGGGCGGCATCGGCACCCTGAGCAGGGAGACCCGCGAGAGCCTCGACGAGTCGACCCAGGACTGGGCGATGTCGGGCTCCACCAACGTCCACCCGCTCACGGCCCGTCAGGCGCCGTCTGACGCTGGTGAGGCCGACCCGGCTCTCGCGGAAGAGGTCGCTGTCACGTCGGCGCGTTGGTCCTCGGTCTCTTCGTCCGGAGACCTCGCTGGACGCCCCGCCGAATTCGCCGCCGAGGCCGCTACCGAGGCCGCTACCGAGGCCGCCACCGAGGCCGCCACCAAGGCCGGTACCGAAGCTGCTACCGCGGTCGCCGCCGAGGCCGGCGGCGGAGCGCCTGGGGCAGACGTCGCGGAGGGGGCGGCGCTCACCGGCTCCGTGGGGGCGAGCGACGCCACCTCGGCGGACGCTCCCGAAGCGGGGGACGACGACCGTGATGAGGGCGGTCGCGGTGATGGGGGCCGTGGTGAGGGACACCCCGGTGGCGTGGGGCGGGTGCGCGTCCTGACCAGCGATGACGCGTCGCGCGTGATCGGTCGCACTCGCCGCGCCAAGGCCGCCTGAGGCGATGCGCAAGGTGTCGGGCTCGCGGCTTCTCGAACGCGGGCCTGGCACCATGCCATCGAGCAGAGAGAGTGGTGTTCGCCGGTGACGCCCGAACCGCTTGGAGGAACGGTCAGCGGGGCTCAAGAGCGCAGGTTGGGGTTATCGGACGAGGTGGAGGGGGCATCGGCCGCATGCGGTGACGTCGCGGGCGTGGGGCCCCGACTGCCGGGAGGGGCCGGCCGATGGCGTTCCGTGTCAGATGGCTAGAGCATCTGTCAGGTCCAGGTGACGCCCCGCACCATGGCTGCTCCTTTCCCGCACGGGCCGCTCGCGGAGTGAGCGGTACTCCATTTCCGGGCCACCAGACGCAGATGGCCATGCTGCCAAAGGTATCGGTTCCCGTCGCGCAACGCACACTCCGCAACTATTGTGTTACACATCGTTAGTCAGGGAGGAGACGAGATGGCGGCGACCAGTCACACCTCGATCAGACCTCGTGACGGTGTGTCCACACGTGCCGGCCGGTGGCCGTTGCTGGCGCAACGCCGGCCCCTCGTTGCCTACCTGAGCGGGATCGTGACGCTCGATCTCGTGGCGATCGGGTTCTTTGCGACATCCGCTCCCTATCGCTGGGCCGATGTCCTGATGTTCGCCGCGCTGATGGCCTGTGGCGCGGTGTGCATCGAGGCGACGCGACGCCTCGGCATGCCCGCGGGCGTCTCCCGTGACCTGTTGTCGGCCTGGTGGCTGCCTGTCGCGCTGCTGCTGCCCCCGATCTACGCGCTCATGGCCCCGATCCTGCTGCAGTTGCTGCTCCAGCTCCGCGTCAGGCCCACGGTGCTCTATCGCAGGGTGTTCAGCGCGGCGGCCATAGGGCTCGCGGGCGCCACGGCCTCGGTGGTCTTCCACACGCTGGTGCCCGACGTCTCCGTGCTGGCCAGGGGCGTGGGTCCGCCGATCATGCTGGCGGTGGGGTGCGCGGCGCTGTTCGCCGTGCTCAACACCGCGCTGATCGTGATCGCCGCGCACACCGCCGACCCCGACACCCGCTGGCGCGACGTGCTGTGGGACAGGGAGAGCGCGATCCTCGACATCGTCGAGCTGTGCCTCGGGGTGTTCGTGGCGATCGCGTGCGGGCTCAACATGGCGCTGCTCGTGCTCGCGCTCCCGCCCGTCGTCCTGCTGCAGCGCAGCCTGCTGCACGCCCAGTTGCAGGCGGCGGCCCGCACCGATCCCAAGACCGGCCTGCTGAACGCCGCGGCGTGGCAGCGCGAGGCCGACACCGAGATCGTCAGGGCCAGGCGCACCGGCGAGACACTGGCGCTGCTGATCATCGACATCGACCACTTCAAACGGGTCAACGACTCCTACGGCCACCTGGTCGGCGACCAGGTGCTGATCAGCGTGGCCGCGACGTTGCGCTGCCAGCTGCGCGACTACGACGTGGTCGGCAGGTTCGGCGGCGAGGAGTTCGTCGTCCTGCTGCCCCGCGCCGACATCTCCGAGGCCCGCAGGGTCGCCGAACGCCTGCGCACCCGCATCGGCCGCATGGCCGTACCGGCCGACGACGCCCTGATCACCGTGACCGTCTCGGCAGGCGTAGCGATCATGAGCATTCACGGCGACGACCTCATCGAGCTGCTGGCCGCGGCCGACCTCGCGCTCTACCGGGCGAAGGAGCTCGGGCGCGACCGCATCTGCGTTCCGGCCGTGCAGGCCGTACCATCGCCTTCTCCGGAGAGCCCCGACGACGCCCCCGCCTGAGCACGACCGGTCCAGCCTCACGCTGGCAGCCCTTAAGCTAGCTACCATGCCGGAGTACATCTACACGCTGCAGCGCGTGCGCAAGGCGCACGGCGACAAGGTTGTCCTTGACGACGTCACCCTGTCGTTCCTGCCCGGAGCCAAGATCGGTGTCCTGGGCCCGAACGGCACCGGTAAGTCGACGCTGCTCCGGATGATGGCCGGCCTGGAGCAGCCGTCCAACGGCGAGGCCAAGCTGATGCCGGGGTTCACCGTCGGCATGCTCCAGCAGGAGCCCCCGCTCAACGAGGCGAAGACGGTCCTCGGCAACGTGCAGGAAGGCGTCGCCGAGACCATGGCGATGCTCCACCGCTACAACGAGATCGCCGAGCAGATGGCCACCGACTACAGCGACGAACTGCTGGAGGAGATGGGCAAGCTGCAGGACCAGCTCGAGCACCGCAACGCGTGGGACCTCGACTCCCAGCTCGAGCAGGCGATGGACGCCCTGCGCTGCCCGCCGCCGGACGCCGACGTCACCACCCTCTCCGGTGGTGAGCGCCGCCGCGTGGCGCTGTGCAAGCTGCTGCTGGAGGCCCCTGACCTGCTGCTCCTCGACGAGCCCACCAACCACCTCGACGCCGAGAGCGTCCAGTGGCTGGAGTCGCACCTGGAGAAGTACGCGGGCACCGTCCTGGCCGTCACCCACGACCGCTACTTCCTCGACAACGTGGCGGGCTGGATCCTCGAGCTCGACCGCGGCCGCTGCTACGCCTACGAGGGCAACTACTCCACCTACCTCGAGGCCAAGTCGCAGCGTCTCAAGGTCGAGGGCCAGAAGGACGTCAAGCGCAAGAAGCGCCTCGAGGACGAGCTCGAGTGGGTGCGTTCGAACCCCAAGGCCCGCCAGACCAAGAGCAAGGCCCGTCTCCAGCGCTACGAGGAGATGGCCGCGGAGGCCGACAAGCACCGCAAGCTCGACTTCGAGGAGATCCAGATCCCGCCGGGCCCGCGCCTGGGCACCACGGTGATCAGGGCCGAGCAGCTCACCAAGGGCTTCGGCGACCGGCTCCTCATGGAGAACCTGACCTTCGACCTGCCCCGCAACGGCATCGTCGGCGTCATCGGCCCCAACGGCGTCGGCAAGACCACGCTGTTCCGCATGATCACCAGCAGCGAGACGCCCGACGACGGCGCGATCACGGTCGGCGACACGGTCAAGATCTCCTACGCCGACCAGAGCCGTGGCGGCATCGAGCCGAACAAGAACGTCTGGGAGGTCGTCTCCGACGGGCTCGACCACATCAAGGTCGGCAACGTCGAGATGCCGTCCCGCGCGTACATCGCCGCGTTCGGCTTCAAGGGTCCCGACCAGCAGAAGAAGGCGGGCGTCCTGTCGGGCGGCGAGCGCAACAGGCTCAACCTGGCGCTCACCCTCAAGCAGGGCGGCAACGTCCTCCTGCTCGACGAGCCCACCAACGACCTCGACACCGAGACCCTCTCCAGCCTCGAGAACGCGCTGCTCGACTTCCCCGGCTGCGCCGTGATCACCTCGCACGACCGGTGGTTCCTCGACCGCATCGCCACGCACATCCTGGCGTGGGAAGAGGGCTCCAACTGGTTCTGGTTCGAGGGCAACTTCGCCGACTACGAGAAGAACAAGATCGAGCGGCTCGGCGCCGACGCGGCTCGCCCGCACCGCGTCACCTACCGCCAGCTCCGCCGCGACTGACCCCGCGGGGTTCACCGCCAACGACGGTCAGAGCCCGCCGAATCCTGGGCGGGCTCTGGCCGTCACGGCTTCGGCTGAGCACGGATCCACCCGCCCTCACTCGGCGCACCTGTGTCCGGTCGGCAGGCGCCCGTCGTCGCTTCCGTTGCGCGCCCACTTTGCCATCGGGAGGCGATCGGTGTCGCTTCCGTTGCGCGCAGGCCTGCACGCCCACTTTGCCATTGGCAGGCGATCGGTGTCGCTTCCGTTGCGCGCAGGCCTGCACGCCGACCTTCCCGTACGGCGAAGCCACCCGAGCCCACCCGCCGTCGTCAGCTGTCCTCTGTCCAGGGGGACGCTCCTCGGGCGTGCGGGCGGGCCGCCGATACGCGGTGGAAGTGTTGCAACGGTGCCAAGACCGCAAAAGAGATCGTCCCTAGCATGGTGGGCATGGCACGCAAGTCCTCCGGCGCGTGGGAGTGGAGCCGCACGGCTCAGACGCGCAAGAGCATGCTGCAGGCGGCTCGCGAGGTGTTCGGCGAACACGGTTTCGCCGAGGCGAACGTCGCCGACGTGGTCACCCGCGCGGGGTCGAGCGTGGGCAGCCTCTACCACCACTTCGGCGGCAAGGCCGAGCTGTTCATGGCGCTGTGGGAGGACCACCAGGTCGCCCAGGAGCAGGCGTCGGCCTCCAGCGTCGCCAGGGCCAGGCAGGAGGGCGTGGACGATCCGGTCGAACTGCTCATCACCGGGTCGCGCGCGTATCTGACGGGGGCATGGGATCGGCGCGACCTGGTCAGGCTGTTCATGGACGGTGACGGGCCGCCGGGGTTCGAGCTGCTGCGCCGTACGAGGGGGAGGCAGTGGCTCCGGCAGAACGCGGCGCTGCTGGGAGCGGGAGCCGACCCGATCGACCGGCTGACGGTCGCGGTGCTGACCTCGGTGATCGGCGAGGCGGCACGAGAGGTGGCCACCAGCGACACCGAGGCAGCGGCCCGCGAAGTGATCGAGGCCGCGGTGATACTGATCAGACGCCTCGACCCAGTCTCCCGCCGCCCCCGCCCCGACCCCGCCCGCTGACCGGGCTTCGGACTTCGGGCTCTCTGGCGACGGCCTGGCTCCCGAAGGACGCGCGGCTGGGTGCGTCGGACGGTCTGGTGGCGGCCTGTGTGTCGCCCTGGTCTCATTGGCTTGGCTTGGGCGTTGGCTTGGCTGGAGCCGTCGGGCGGTTGATGGCGGCCTGCGTGTCATCTGGGGTGGCGACGTCTGGGCAACGGAAGCGCGGCCTGCTGGGATAGCCGGGTTGGCGGGGTCCTGGTGTCGGGTGATGCCTTGGGTGCGGATACGGTGTGGGCGTGGTTGAACGATCCCTCGCAAGCGCCAGCAAGCACGTCTTCCCCCGTACGGTCCGGTTCGCCGACATCGACTCCCAGGGGCATGTGAACAACGTCCGCTTCCTCGACTACCTCGAGGACGCGCGGTTCGGGATGCTGCACATCGACCTTCACAAGGAGGGCGAGGCGACGTTCAAGGGCCTGGTGGTGGCCCGTCACGAGATCGACTACCTTCGCCCGCTCTCCTTCCGCGCCGACCCGGTGCTGGTGGAGACGTGGGTGACCGAGATCAGGCCGGTACGGTTCACGCTCGACTACGAGATCAGGGACGACGACGAGGTGTTCGTCAGGGCGCGCTCGGTGATCGTCGCGTACGACGTGGAGAAGGCCGCCCCGCGCCGCCTGTCGCAGAACGAACTGACCTACCTCCGCCGCTTCGCCTGACCCCGGCCCCCTGCAGCACGCGAAATTCCGCACAAATCCGGCCGCGCCGGGCACCTCTTACACGTACAACCAGGCGGCCGTGTCCGGCGGCAGGGAGTCACCGGTGATCGGTGCGCTCGACAGGAGCAGGTGGTCGTACGGCGGAAGCCGTACCGGATCAGGGCCGCAGTTGATCACGCAGGTCAGCGGCCCGCGGGTGAAGAAAAGTGCACCCTCGGGGGAATCCATCCACTCCAAGTGGTAAGGGATCGATCGCACCAGGTCACGACGGCAGGCGAGGGCTCGGCGGTAGAACTCGAGCATCGAGTCGCTGTCCCCGCTCTGCGCCTCGACGCTCAGCGCGGCGAACGTTCCCGGCTGGGGAAGCCACGGGTCCACCCCGTCGGGGGAGAAGCCGAACGGCGGGGCGTCGCCGGACCAGGGGAGCGGCACGCGGCAGCCGTCCCGCCCCGGAAGCGTGCCCTTCGACTGGAAGAAGATGGGGTCCTGACGGGCCTCGGGTGGAATGTCCTTCACCTCGGGGAGGCCCAGTTCCTCCCCCTGGTAGAGGTAGGCCGATCCGGGGAGCGCGAGCATGACGAGCAGCGCGGCCTTGGCCCTGGCGAGGCCGGTGCCGGGGTCGGCGGTGTCGTAGCGGGTGCGGTGCCGTACGACGTCGTGGTTGGACAGCACCCAGGTCGCGAACGGGACGGTGCCCAGGGTGTCGTCGATGACCTTCTTGAACGCGGTCGGCGACCACGGGGCCTGCAGCCACGCGAAGTTGAAGCTCTGGTGCAGCTCGTCGGGCCTGACGTAGAGGGCGAGGTCGGCCGCGCTGTCGGTCCAGACCTCGCCGACGGCCATGCGCTCGCCCGGGTACGACTCCAGCAGCTTGCGCCACTCCCTGTAGACCTCGTGCACCTCGGGCCGGCCCCAGATGGGGGAGACCGACATGAAGGACTGGTCGGCGACGTCGGGCAGGCCCTCCGCCTTGTACAGGCCCATCGCCACGTCGATGCGGAAGCCGTCGACGCCGCGGTCCAGCCAGAACCGCAGCACGTCGAGGAACTCCTCGTGCACCTCGCGGTTGCGCCAGTTGAAGTCGGGCTGATCGGGTGCGAACAGGTGCAGGTACCACTGCCCGTCGGGCACCTGGGTCCAGGCGGGCCCGCTGAAGGTGGACTGCCAGTTGTTGGGCTCGTCACGGAAGACGTAGCGGTCCCTGCCCTCACCCCGCAGCGCCGCCTGGAACCAGGGGTGCTGCGAGGAGCTGTGGTTGGGCACGATGTCGACCAGCACCTTCATGCCGTACGTGTGGGCGTCGGCCACCAGCGCCTCGAAGTCGGCAAGCGTGCCGAACAGCGGGTCGACGCCGCGGTAGTCGGCCACGTCGTACCCGCCGTCGGCCATGGGGGAAGGATAGAAGGGGGTCAGCCAGATCGCGTCCACACCCAGTTGTGACAGGTACGGCAGGCGCTCCCTGACCCCCACCAGGTCGCCGACGCCGTCTCCCGAAGCGTCGGCGAAGCTGCGGACGTAGATCTCGTAAACGACGGCATCACGCCACCAGGGGATATCCATGGTGCGGATATTGCCCGTTATGCGGGTGAGTTCACCAAGCTGTGGGCGGCCATCACCAGATAGTCCCAGAGCTGCTTCTCCAGCTCGTCGGGCAGCTGAAGGTCCTGGACCGCGTCGTGCATGTGCTTGAGCCACGCGTCACGCTCGGCCTCGCCGATGACGAAGGGCACGTGACGCATGCGCAGCCTGGGGTGGCCGCGCTCCTGGCTGTAGGTCTTGGGCCCGCCCCAGTACTGGACGAGGAAGCCGCGCAGCCGATCCTCGGCTCCCGTGAGGTCCGCCTCGGGGTAGAGCGGCCGCAGCAGCGGGTCCTCGGCGACACCCTCGTAGAAGCGGTGAACGAGCCGGCGGAAGGTCTCCTCGCCGCCGACCGCATCGTAGAAAGAACCCTCAGTCACAGTCATCCATTCTGTATCGTCGCAGGCTCCTCAGCATGCGCATACGGCAAGCCCAATGACGGCCACCGCGGTCACCGCTGACCGCCTGTCCTCCCACGCGTGCTCCGGCGGGACTTCGCGTCCCGCCGTCACGTCAGGGTCGTTGACCGCTCCCATGGTTAAGCGTTCAGGCGGCGAGCGCGATTCCCTCCGAGTCGAGAGCGGCCTTGACGCGCAGGCGGAGTTCGCGGGCCACCTCGGCCTGCCTGGAGGGAAGCGTCTTGGCGGAGACCCGGAAGATGACCGAGGTGTCGGAGATCTGCTCGATGCCGTAGACCGCGGGCTCCTCCACGATCACGCTCTCGCGGTACTCGGGGTCGTTCCACAGCTCCTCGGCCACCCGCTTGAGCAGGTCGCGGACCGCCGGCACGTCGGCGTCGTAGGCCACGGGCACGTCGACGTAGGCGCGCGACCAGCCCTGGGACTCGTTGCCGACGCGGGTGATGGTGCCGTTGCGGATGTACCAGACGCGGCCGTCGGCGTCGCGCAGCCTGGTCACCCGCAGCGTGACGGCCTCGACCGTGCCGATGGCGGCGCCGGTGTCGATCACGTCGCCGACGCCGTACTGGTCTTCGAGCAGCATGAACATGCCGGCGATGAAGTCCTTGACGAGCTCCTGGGCGCCGAAGCCGATCGCGACGCCGAGGATGCCGACGCTGGTCAGCAGCGGGGCGATGGGGATCGTCAGGCGGTCGAGCACGGTCAGGATGGCGGTGCCCATGATGACGATCGAGGCGATGTGCCGCAGGACCGAGCCCATGGTCTCGGCGCGCTGCTTGCGCCGCTCGTGCAGGAGGGCGTCGATGCCGTCGGTGGAGGGGCTCTTGCGCAGGCGCCCGGTGATCGAGGTGGTGCTCGAGGCCCTGTTGACGACCCGCGTGATCAGCCGGTGAGCCAGCTTGCGGACCACGATGGCGATCACGACGATGAGCACGATCGTGATCGCGCTGGCGACGAGCGGTGCCCAGGCCGCCTTCTGGAAGAGACCGACGAGGGTCGAGCACAGCGGGTCGTCGCCGCACCCTGTCGCCATCCCGTTCGCCAGTTGCTCGAAATCGGGAACGCTGGGCGATGAGTTCAGCGTGGCCAGCAGGAACACGAGGTGAATCCCCCTCCGGAAGCGGTTCGGTCGGCTAAGTTTTGGACCGTTACGACCCAAAACATACTGCCGACCGAACCCGTCGCCGTCACATCACGCCGGGGAAGACGGGTTTGTCAGGGCCCGGGGCCGCGGAGGGCGGGCCTGACGCTCCGGTGACAGTCGACCCGGACGGAACACACACCCGGAAGCATGTTCCGTTCCGGTTCCGGGAGGGATCCCCCGATCGTCCTCCGGGTGGAACCGGAGGGCGCTTCTCTCTGTACGGCATGCGCCGTGCCGGCGGCTGTGCCGTACAAGCCATGTGGCGGGAACCGACGGGATGTCCAGGACCACCGTGAGCGGAGGCCCTCCGCACCGGACACCCCGTCGGCTCCGCGAGGCCGCGGTCGGGGGCGGTGAGCCGCGGTGGCTGCGCCCCACCCGGATCACCGCCATCGTCATTCCCCTACCGCGGCGAGCACGCGCGCGACCTTGGTCGCCGCGCCCGCAGGATCGTCGGCCTGGTGCATCCGCTCGCCCCACGACCAGCAGTACCACCAGTCGGGAACCTCGGACGCCGATCTGCAGGTGACGTTCTCGGCCAAGCTGGTCGCGTTTGGATTGATCACCCTGACGAAGACCCTGCCGGAGTGTGTTCGCACCACCCTCGCGAGCAGTCCGCGAGCGTCTAGCTCTGAAACCAATCGCTCCAGATGCCCGAAGTCGTCCCCCACTCTCTCGCCCTCCCTCGATGGAATCGTTGCTGGTGAGAGAAAGGTGACTCATGACCATGGGGGGCGTCAACGCACTCCGAATGCCCCTGGGGAGTGCCCTTGACCCTCGCGGGTTGTAAGAAACAGTCCCCTGGAGGACGATCCTTATCCGTAAGCTTCAAGGGTGCATTTTCATCCTGTCACTAATGGTTCATAGTTTTCTTGAGGCAGAGTGCATCCCTCCCGCTACTCTGCGTCATTAGAAGTGCCTTGCGGCTCAGAGAGAGGGGCCGGGATGTCCGGCAGGCAGCACAGGGAAACGGAGATCGCCAGGCGGATCCGGGCAAAGGGTCTGGCCGGTGGGCGGTCGTGTGCTCAGATCGCCGAAGAGATCCACGAGACATGCAGCCCTCAGTTCGGCACGACGAAGATCAAGAGCCATCGGCTCGCGCACGGCATCGCGCTGGCCGACGTCATCGAACAGGTGCGCGCGCTGTTCGAAAGGGACGAGAAACCCGCGCCCGGCATCGGTGAGACGCTCCTGTCGGCCTACGAGAGCGGCCTGAAACGTCCGGGGCCTGAGTATCTCCACTATTTGTGCACCGTTTATCGCGTCGAACCGGTCTCACTCGGCTATGACGGTCCCTGCATCTGCGGCCACGGCCACCGCACACCGGGGGCCCCGCGGGGCGAGTCCAACGACACCAGGGGCGAGCTCCTCGCCGCGCGCCACCTGTGGATCAATCCGTCCGGCACGGAGGCCGGCGCCGACGCCGCCAAGGACGACGACGAGAACGTCCTGCGCAGGACGTTGTTAACGCTTCTGGACAACAAGTCCAGCGGAACCCTCAGGGAGCTCGAGCCGCAGGTGCTCTCCGCCGTGGAGGGCATCCGGAGGCGCATGGACGAGACACTGGTGACGGCCACGGTCTCACCGGCGATGCTCGACCAGTGGGAGGAGGCGACGCTCAGCTTCGGCCGCCAGTACACCAGCACGCCGCCGCTGCGGCTGCTGTGCGACGTGCTGCTGGAGCTCAGCGCGGTGCGCGCGGCGATGAGCCGCCGCCAGCCGACCGATCTCCAGGAACGGTTGTGCCGCATGGCCGCCCAGCTGTCCGGGCTGAGCGGGATGATCATGATCAATCTGGGCGACCACCGGCTCGCCCGCTCCTTCTTCCGCACCGGGCGCACCGCGGCCGACGAGACGGGCGACCGCGCGCTGCGCGCGTGGGTCACCGCCCGCGAGTCGCTCGTGCCGCTCTACTACGGCGACGCGCGCGAGGCGCTCAACCTCGCCAAGAAGAGCCGCGACCTGGCGGGGCAGACGCCCTGTGTCGCGCAGGCCATGGCTCCGGTCGTCGAGGCCAGGGCGCTGGCGCTGCTCGCCGGCACCAACAGCAAGAAGGAAGTGGTCGACCAGGCCAAGCGGGCGCTGCAGAAGGCCCGCAACGCCTTCTCGCACATGAAGGCCAACGAGCAGGAGGACGTCGCGTTCGGCTACACCGAAAAGCAGCTCTACTTCTACCAGGGAGACGTGCTGACCAAGCTCGGGCAGACGATCGAGGCCGACATCGCGCTCGAGCAGGCGCTGGAGAAGTACTCCGACCACATCCTCGACCAGACGCTGATCAGGCTCGACCAGGCGCAGTGCCGCCTGCTCGAGGGTGACATCGACGAGGCGATGCAGGTGGCCGGTGACGCGGCGCGGCTGCTCAAGCCGGAGTACCGCACCGACTTCATCCTCAGGCCGGCGATCGAGTTCACCCGATCCGCCGAGGCCCACGGGGCGAAGGACCACCCCGGACTCCAGGAGTTCCGCGAGCTCATGGGAATCGCGGGGGACAAGTCGTGAGCCTGCGTGTCCGCCGTTATCGCTGGTCCGACCTCGACGCGATCTACTCGCTGCACCAGATCTGCCTGGCAGAGGTCGGCATCGTGCCAGGCGACGGGGTCTACTACGACGACGACTTCCCCCGCATCCACCAGATGTATCTGAGCAGCGGCGGGGAGTTCCTGGTCGGAGAGGCCGAAGGCCGCCTCGCCGCCATGGGCGGGCTGCGCCCGATCGACGAGCACACCGCCGAGGTGTGCAGGCTGCGCGTCCATCCGGAGTTCCAGCGGCGCGGCTACGGCGCGCACATGCTGCAGGCGCTGGAGGGCCGCGCGGCCATGCTCGGGTTCACCAAGCTGCGCGGGGACACCACGATGAACCAGGGCGCCGCGCTGGCGCTCTACGAGCGGCAGGGATGGAGGGAGCTGTCCAGGCAGCAGGTGGGCGACCACATCGTGATCTACGGCGAGAAGACTCTCACCCATGTCCTCACTCCCTGAGGCGGCGGGCGCGACCCAGGCCGACGGCCTTCAGCCCGCCGCGTAACCCCATGGGCGCGTCGCGGGAGCCGATCTAGCGTCGGGTGTGTGCTGATCCGACTGCTGCGGACGCAGCTGCCGCCCTCCCGCACCGCCCTGGTCATGCTCGTCCTGCTGCAGAGCGCGCAGACGATCGCCCTGCTCTTCCTTCCCGCCCTCAACGCCGCTCTCATCGACGACGGCGTGCTCAAGGGCGACACCCGGCGCGTCCTGACCCTCGGGGTGGTCATGACGGCGGTCACGCTGGCGCAGGTCGTGTGCGCGGGAGCGGCGGTCCGCCTCGGCGTCCGCGTCGCGGCGACGCTCGGCAGGGACGTCAGAGCCGCGGTCTTCACCCGCGTGCAGGGACTGTCCGGCCGGCAGCTGGCCGGGTTCGGCACGGCCTCGCTGATCACCCGCACCACCGGCGACGTCCAGCAGGTGCAGCAGTTCGTGCTGGCGGCCTGCACAGTGCTGGTCTCGGTGCCCATCATGTGCGTCGGCGCGGTGGCGCTGGCGCTCGGCCAGGACGTCCCGCTGTCGGGCACGCTGCTGGTGATGACCCCGGTGCTGGGCGTCGCCATGGCCGCGGTCGTGCGCAGGCTGCGCCCGCTGTTCAGGCGGACGCAACAGCGGGTGGACACCGTCAACAGGATCCTGCGCGAGCAGATCACCGGCCTTCGCGTCATCAGGGCCTTCGGGAAGGAGGAGCACGAGAGGCTTCGCTTCGCCGCGGCCAGCCAGGACCTCGCCGACGTCGCGGTGCGGGCTGGCCGGCTGCAGACGCTGCTGCTCCCGCTGGGCACCACGGTGGTGAACGTCTTCAGCGTGGCCGTGGTGTGGCTCGGCGCCTCCAGGGTGAGCGGCGGCGCGATGGGCGCGGGCGAGCTGATCGCCTTCCTCACCTACCTGACCCAGATCGTCACGGCCGTCATGTCGGCGACGTTCGTCCTCATGACGATGCCGCGCGCCGAGGTCTGCGCCGAGCGGATCCAGGAGGTGCTCGACACCGCGCAGGACCTGGCGGCGCCCGTCAGGCCCGTGCGGACGATGCGCCGCAGGGGGCACGTGGAGGTGCGCGGGGCCACCTTCGGCTACCCGGGCGCGAAGACGGCCGCGCTGCGCGGGGTCGACCTGACGGCACGGCCGGGGGAGACCACCGCGGTGCTCGGCTCGATCGGCAGCGGCAAGTCCACGCTGCTCGGGCTGGTGCCCAGACTGTTCGACGCCTCGGGCGGCCAGGTGCTGGTCGGCGGGGTGGACGTGCGCGAGCTCGACCCCGCCCTGCTGGCGGCGACGATCGGGCTGGTGCCGCAGCGGCCCTACCTGTTCTCCGGCACGGTCGCCGACACCCTCAGGTACGGCAGGCGGGAGGCGTCCGACGAGGAGCTCTGGCGGGCGCTGGGGGTGGCCCAGGCCCTCGACTTCGTCAGGAGCCTCGACCAGCCGGTGAGCCAGGGCGGCGCCAACCTGTCGGGCGGTCAGCGCCAGCGGCTGTCGATCGCCAGGGCCCTGGTCCGGCGCCCCCAGATCTACCTGCTCGACGACCCCTTCTCGGCGCTCGACCGGGACACCGCGGACGCGCTGGGCACCGCGCTGGCCGAGGAGACCACGGGAGCGACGGTGGTGATCGTGGCCCAGCGGGTGGACGCGGTCCGCGCCGCCGAGCGTGTGGTGGTGCTGGAGGCCGGCCTGGTGGCGGGCGCCGGCACGCACGCGGAGCTGCTGCGGACCTGTCCCACCTACCAGGAGATCGCCCGCTCCCAGGAGACGGTGTGAGGCGCCTGCTCGTGGCGCAGTGGCCGCTGCTCGCGCTCTCCGCCCTGTGCGGGCTCGTCAGCGTCGCGCTGGTGGTCGCCGGACCGCTGCTGCTCGGCGCGGCCACCGACCTGGTCGTGGCGGGAGCGCCGGCGGAGCTGCCCGCGGCGCTGGGCGTGACGCTGGCGGTCTATGTCGTCTCCGGGCTGTTCTGGGCGGCGCAGGGCCGGGTGACCACGCTCGTCGTGCAGCGCGCCGCGCTCCGGCTGCGCGCCGACGTCGAGGAGAAGCTGGCCAGGCTGCCCGTGGCCTACGTCGACGGCATGCCGCGCGGCGAGCTGCTGAGCAGGGCCACCAACGACATCGAGGCCGTCACGCTGACGCTGCAGCAGTCGGTCAGCCAGATCGTCAACTCCATGTTGATCGTGGTGGGCACGCTGGTGATGATGGTCGGCATCTCGCCGCTTCTCGCGCTCGTCGCGGTGGTCACCGTACCGGTGTCGGTGGCGGTGTCCGCGGCGATCGGCAGGCGCGCGCGGCCGCACTTCACCCGGCAGGGAAGGGTCACGGGTGAGCTCGGCGCCCACGTGGAGGAGATGTACACCGGCCATGCCCTGGTGCGGGCCTTCGGCCGCCAGGACGAGTCCGCGGCCGTCTTCCACGCCCGCAACCAGGAGCTGTTCGAGGCCGGTTCGCGTGCGCAGTTCGTCAGCGGGCTGATCCAGCCGGCGCTGATGTTCGTCGCCAACCTCGGCTACGTGGTCGTGGCGGTGGCAGGCGGGCTGCGGGTGGCCTCGGGCGCGCTGACGATCGGCGAGGTGCAGGCGTTCGTGCAGTACGCCCGCTACTTCGGCGGCCCGCTGTCCAACGTGGCGAGCCTGTCGGCGCTGGTGCAGTCGGGGCTCGCCTCGTCGGCCCGGATCGCCGAGCTGCTGGCGGCTCCGGAGGAGCCGCCCGAGCCCAGCCATCCGGTACGGCCCTCCGCGCGCGGCCACGTCGTCTTCCACGACGTGAGCTTCGGCTACGCCACGGGGCCGCCGGTGATCGAGCATCTGTCGCTGGAGGTGCGGCCCGGGCAGCGGGCGGCCGTCGTCGGCCCGACGGGAGCGGGCAAGACCACGCTGGTCAACCTGCTGATGCGCTTCCACGAGCTGACCGGAGGACGCATCACCGTCGACGGCGTCGACCTCACCGCCATGTCGAGGGCCTGCCTGCGCTCGGTGGTCGGCATGGTGCCGCAGGACACGTGGCTGTTCGGCGGCACGATCACCGACAACATCGCCTATGGCGCGGCGCACGCCACCAGGCAGCAGGTCGCGCGGGCGGCTCGCCTGGCCTGTGTCGACTGGCCGCTCGACACCGTGCTCGACGAGGACGGCGGGGGGCTCAGCGCGGGCGAGCGCCAGCTCATCGCCATCGCGAGGGCGTTCGTGGCCGATCCCGCCGTCCTGGTGCTGGACGAGGCGACCAGCTCGGTCGACACCAGGACGGAGGCGCGGGTGCTCCGGGCGATGCGACAGCTCAGCGAGGGCCGCACCTGTTTCGTGATCGCCCACCGGCCCTCCGCGATCAGCGACGCCGACGTGGTCATCACCATGGCGACCGGCGAACAGCGCGAAATCGACCCTCGAATCGGGGCGGGTGATGCGTGAGTGTCTGAGGTTAATGGGCGGATTGCCGTAATCGCTCGGAGGAGTATTGACGGGCCCCCGAGTGATGCTCTTCCCCCTGCGTGTAAGTGCAGCCCCTCCGCCCGCTCACAGCGCGTCAAGAGACGTCCAAGCTAGTGAGATGCTGCCGTGCATGGCAGTGGTGGCCGCTCCACGACCCCTCCTGGGAGCCGTGCTTCTGTTGTTCGTCAGCGCCGCTTGGGGGTCGGCCTTTCCGCTGATGAAGAATCTCATCGACGAGCCCATGAGCATGTCGGTGACGGACCTGCTGGCCGAGCGGTACACGATCGCGGCCGCGGTCCTGTTCCTCATCAGGCCCAGGAGCCTGCGCGGCCTCGCGAGGGGAACCTGGTCGCGGGGGATCATCCTGGGCGTCATGTTCGGGGTCGGCCAGACCATGCAGGCCTTCGCGCTCGACGACCTCTCCTCGGCGGTGTCGGGCTTCGCCGTCGGCTGCAACGTCGTCATGACGCCGGTGCTCGCGCTGGTCCTGTTCCGCGTCAGAGTGCCCAAGCGCATCTGGTACGGCGTGGCGCTCGCGCTCTGCGGTGTGGCGATCTTCGCGCTGATGAAGGGCGACGGGGTGCGGTTCGCCCCCGTGGCGCTCGGGCTGACGCTGTGCGCGGCCGCGCTGTACGCCTGCCACACGCTCGTGCTCGGCAACTTCTCCAGGGCCAACTACAACGCCTACGCCATCACCGTCATCCAGCTGCTGACCATCGGGTTGCTCACGGGGGTGCTGGCGGTGCCCGACGGGCTCGAGGCGCCGCCTGGGCCCTACGGCTGGCTCAAGCTCGCCCACCTGGCGATCGTCTCGTGCGCGCTCGGCTTCCTCGCCCGCTCCTTCGGCCAGCGGCACGTGCAGGCGGTGCCGAGCGCGGTGCTGCTGTCGTCCCAGCCGTTGTGGGTGGCGCTCATCGCGCTGCTGTGCGACGAGCCGGTGGCCATGAGCGTGCTGGTGGGCGGGCCGTTCATGGCGGCGGCCATGCTGCTGGCCGTACCGTCGAGGGGCGCGCCCGTGGTGGTCGGCGATCCTCCCGCCAGGGTGCCGCAGGCTCCCGAGGCGGACGAGGGGCTGCGCAGGGCGGCCAAGCGGGCCGCCGAGGTGCTGGCGTCGCTGCGCGCCCCCGAGCCCGCCCCGGCCAGGCCGCCGGTTCCCGTCGACCTCGCTCAGGTCAGGGAGTGCTGGATCAGGGCGGCGGAGCGCGACCCCGACGTGGAGCCCTGGTGCTCGCTGGCCCGCAAGGGTGGCGGAGAGCCCGGCATCGAGCGGCTCATCGAGCACGCCACCGAGATCGTCAAGGCCAGGCGGGAGCCGTCGAGCCAGGACGGCTGCCTGACCTTCCCGCTCAGCGGGCGCTGCCTGTGCGCGCTTCGCCCCGAACCGGTGTGCGCGTCCGAGCCGCATGAGGTCCCAGATATCGGTGTTATGCGGTAATCCAGACCGCTTTTACATAGGCCTTGCGGTTCGTCGACTTTTCAATTAAGTGTGTCTTTACCTAGGCAAGGAGAAGGGCGCATGAAGAGGATCGTCGTCCGCAAGCCCGGCACCGTCCGGCTCACCGGGACCGCCTCGGTCATTCACAAGGGGTGACCCGGCACCGGCGAATCCAAGGTGCGTTTCAGGAGATCCCGGCGTCCACTCCGCTGCTGATGCCGCCGATAGACGCGCATCGGCGGCTGCATGGCCCCTACACCGTGGCGGCGGCGTTGCTGGCCCGGCTCGTACCTGACGCATTGGAACGTTCCCCTGATCTCGTGTCCGCGTACGACATCGAGATCAGGGCGGCGGTGCCGGCCCTGCGTGGGCGCGTGCCCGGCCGGAGGGTCACGATCGACGCCGGGCTGCCCGACGAGGAACGCATCCTCGTGCCCGCGCCGCGCCGTACGTTACGGCTGGCCAACGGGCTGACGGAGTTCGTCGCCGCGGTGACGCCCCCCGGACGCGTGCTCGTCGTCCACAACGCCGACGAGGCCGATCCGACGGACACCGAGCTGCTCGACGTCATGACGCGCCGGATCCCCGCCGCGCACCTGCGCATCGAGGTCTACACCGCGGGCCCGAGGCCGCCCGAGGACGACAGGACCGCCGGAGAGCTCTGGGAGCTGGTCGACCACTGCGTTCGCGAGGGCTTCCTGCACGCGGTGGCCGAGCTGGGCGGGCGCGGGCTGGCCGTGACGGAGGAGGGCGGCCAGGCCTGGTGGCGCTTCGCCCAGCGCACGGCGACCGCACTCGGCGGCCTCGGCCGGCACGAGCAGGCCAGAGCGGTGTGGGAGCGGGTGCGCAGGGTCAGCCAGGACCCCAACATGCACGCCGCCGCCGCGTACGGCACCGCGATGCTCGACGCCCGTCATCCCGACCCGGCCCAGCGTGACCTCGGCAGGGCGAGAGGCTGGGTCAACCAGGCCATCGCCATCTCCACCCTGGTGCCCGACCGCGCCTTCAAGCTGGGCTTCGACCGCAACGGCCTGGCCCTCATCGAGCTGCGCGAAGGCCGCAAGGAGGCCGCTCTCGAGCTGGTGGAGTCGGCCATCGACCTGGCCGCCCGCGAGTTGCCGGACCGTCATCCCGTCCACCGCATGGTGCTGCTGGCCAACAGGGCGCAGCTGCTGGCCGCGCTCGGCCACACCAAGGAGGCGCTGGAGGACTACTCGGCGGCGATCGCGATCGATCCGGCCTTCCCCGACCACTACCTCGACCGCGGCAATCTCTGGTTCTCGCTGGGCAGGCACGAGGAGGCGCTGGCCGACTACCAGAGCGCGATCGCGATGAGCCCGCCGCTGCCGGAGGCCTACTACAACAGGGCCGAGGTGCGGATCGCGCTCGGCGAGGAGGAGGCCGCGCTGGCCGACCTCGCGTACGTGCTGGAGCTCGACCCCGCCTACCTCGACGCCTACATCAACCGCGCGGGACTGCTGGGGGGCATGGAGAGGGACGCCGAGGCGTTCGCCGACGTGCGCGCGGGCCTGGCCCTCGCCCCCGGCAACCCGCACCTGCTGACCGTGCTCGGCCAGCTGGAGACCGCCGCCGGACGTCAAGAGGAGGCGGAGCGGGCACTGGACGCGGCGATCGCCGCTGCCCCCACACTGGCCGCGGCGTGGGCGAACAGGGGGGCGCTGCGATACGAGCTCGGGCAGCTGGAGGCCGCGCTCGCCGACCTCACCCGCGCCGTCGAGCTGGACCCGCAGCCCGACCTCCTCGCGAACAGGGCGGTGGTCCTGCGCGCGCTCGGCAGGCGATGATCGCGCAGAATGGCGATATGTGGGGGACGATCGGCCGGGTGGCGGCCATCTACGCGAGCCTCGGAGCGCTGTGGTGGGTGGCCATCAACGCCACCAGGACGGCGACCGGCTGCGGTGACTGGCCGTGCCTGTATCCCACGCTCGGCGCCTACCTGCTGGTGACGGTGGTGACGCTGCTGGCGGCCGTGCCGCTGCTCAGGCGGGTCGATGTGGGAAGGGCGCCCCGCGTGGCGCTGGCCGCGGCGGCCGTACTGCTGGCGATCAGGGGGTTCGGCGAGGCGGTGCCCGCCTCGCCGTCCCAGGTGACGGAGATCCTGCGCGCGGGCCTGGCGTTCACCGTCGCCGGCACGGCCGGCGCCGTGCTGTCGGCGCCGGGGCTGGCCGCGCGCTGGCGGGTGCTGGGCTGGCTGGTCGTCCTGGCGTTGCCGGCGGCGGGCATCGCGGTGCTGTGGTCCCGCTACGGGTTCTGAGGAAAGACCTGCACGTGGTCGGGGTCGACCCTGAAGCCCCTGATGGCCGGGACGATGACCCTGGCGAGCGTCTGCGCGGGGCTCGCGCCGCAGGTGGCCGCCGCCTCGCTGAGCTGGACGGCCCCGGCCGCCGGCAGCGCGCTCTCCACCGCCCAGTACATGAACGGGAAGGAGATCGCCGCGGTGGGCGACGACGACCGCCGACAGCAGCAGCGACATGCCCAGTACTCGCCGATGGTCCAGCCGCTCGACCTGTCGATGCAGGGACCCGACCACTACGACGGTCCTGGAGACAGAACGCTCGGCTGAGCGGCAGGTATAGCATCGGCGAAATGGGCACAAGCTTCGCCGAGTTGCTGCGCGACCTGCGTCAAGGGGCCAGCGCACAGGCCGCCGCCATCACCCGTGGGGCGAGCGGGCCACCACCTCGGGCCGTGAGCCTGGTCCACGGCCTCGACCGGCTGCGCTGCGCCTCGCTGCTCAAGCCGCTCTACTGCTGGGCCGCCGCGGCGCACCTGGCCGACCACGGCTTCTGGCGCCGCCACGCCGAGCCCGCCGTGGTCACCTCCTCCAACAGCGACACGCGGGCACTGTGGATGGCGGTGGGGCCCAGGGTGATCCTCGCCGAGCTCCGCCGCCGCTGCGGCGTGACCTGGAGCCCGCCCAACGGCGACCCTTCGCGGTTCGGCTCGGTCGAGGTGGCCGCCACCGAGGTGGCCATCGCCTACGCCGCCCTCTCGCAGGCCGCGCTCGCGGGCGACCCGGTGGCCGCCGACGTGCTCGCCTGGATGCGCGAGGTGCCGGCCGAGCAGACCTTCGGGGTCCGCGACGTGCTCACCGTCCCCGAGGCGGCCGTCAAGTGCGGCTGGTACGGCGGCGCCGACGAGAGCTGGCTGCGCACCCACGCCGTCGTCGTCATCCCGCGCGGCGGCGTCGGCGTCACGGTGGTCGTGGGCATGACCGCGCAGCTCTACACCGACGAACGCGAACGCGAGATCTACCACGCGAGGGTGGCCGAGGGCCTGCCGGTGGAGAGCGAGCACGAACGCGTGGGCGGACCGCTCCTGCGCGCCCTGATGACCAGAGCCCTCGCGGAGACGGGAGCCTGACGGAGCCCGGGCGCGCGCCGCGCCAACGCGCGCCCGGATCGGCGATCAGACCAGATCGTCGAATTCGCCGTCCTTCATGCCGAGGCGGAAGGCCTCCCACTCGGCTTCGGTGAAGAACAGCCTGGGCCCGTCAGGGTCCTTGGAATCGCGCAGGACGAACAGCCTGTCCTGCTCGGACTTGTGAGCGGCGGCGTCCCCGGGCGCGTCGAGGACGGCCACTTCGACGCAGTCTCCGCCATTGCCGCCACTACGCCGTGCCTTGCGCCAGATGAGGTCGTTCATATGCTCTCCTCCACTTTCGACAGCAAATTTAGACTTGCGTGAACCGGTAAGGCGAGTGACCTGATCACGTCATATCGCCGAACAATGGATTCGACGTCGGCGGGACGGTCGGTGACGTATCCCTCTCCTGCCGATTCCAGGTAGACGAGATCGGGCTCGCCGGGCACCCTCGCGATGACGAAGGCGCCGGTCAGCCCCGGCACCGCCTGGGCGTCCGCGGGGACGACCTGAACGGTGACGTTGGGCAGCTCGGACGCCTCCAGCAGCGCGCGCACCTGCCCGCGCATGGTGGCGGCCGAGCCGACCTGCCTGCGGACCACCCACTCGTCCAGCACCACCCAGTACATCGGGGGATCGCGCCGACGCAGGATGGCCTGCCTGGTCATCCGTGCCGACACCGCCTCCTCGGCCTGTTCCACCGTCGCCGCGGGCTCCCTCCGGAAGATCTCGCGGGCGTAGTCCTCAGTCTGCAGCAGACCGGGGACCAGTAGGGGTTGCCACGTCTGGAGTGTGCGCGCGGTCTGCTCGATGTCCAACCACGGACGGAACCAGGCGGGGTAGGCCGCCTGCCGTACCAGCGGCCACAGACGCAGCAGCGAACCGCCGGTCTCCAGCACCTGGTCGGCCCGCTCGGCGAAGTCGCGTGAGGGCGTGCGCCTGGCCAGCTCGATGGCGCACACCAGGGACAACGAGTAGCTGAGCCGGTCGGCCAGCTGCTCCTGGGACAGGCCCGCACGGGTGCGGTACTCCCTCAACTCCGCGCCGAAGAACGCCAGCGGGCTGGAGCTTGGGTCGAGCTCACGTGCAGCAGGCATCGGGGGGCTCCGGTTCTACACGGGTTCTACAAATGCGGCCAGGTCTCTCACAGTCGAGGTGTGAGACCTGAATCCGTACCTAGAGTAGTGACTTGAATGCAGGCTGGGGTCACGACAGGGGAATCTCACCGATCTAAGGACGTGAGGTGCGTATGAGCGCCGTCTACACCCAACGGGCGGAAGAAGAGCAAATCGAGCAGTTGGAATGGGTTCAGGAACGGCTCGCCGCATCGGGTATCCGTGCCCTCCTCGTCAGGCACCTGCGCCTGACGCTCCTCCAGAACAGGTACGACCCGCCGGAACACCGCGGCCCGGTGCTCATGGCGGGCCCCGTGCGGATCAGCGTCGATCACGGCTTCCACATCGAGCGCGACGACGGCCGCACGGCCGACTTCCTCGACGCCGACGCGGCCGCCGCCTACGTCGCTAGCGCAGTTTCCTGATCACCTCGGGCAGCTCCGGCGGGTCGAGAAGACCTGGCAGCGAGCCCAGCTCCGCGACGGTGAACCAGCCGTAGCCGAGGAAGGCCTCGCTCTCCTCCTCCGTGAGCTCGCCGGGATCGACCTCGGGGCGCGCCTCGTCGAAGCGGGCCAGGTAGAACGGCTCGACCTTCACGTAGCGCACGCCCAGCCAGGTGAAGTCCCGGTCGACAGCGACCCACCTGTCCTGGACCGCGTCGCCCGGCAGGCCCGTCTCCTCGGTCAGCTCGCGCCTGGCGGCTTCGAGCGGGGTCTCGCCCGCGTCCAGGCCGCCGCCTGGGGGCTCCCAGATGTCGTGCCGGCTGACCTTGTCGTGCCAGTGCATCAGCAGCACCCGGTCGTCCCGATCCAAACACACCACCCGCGCCGCCGCCCGATCGCTCACCACGCCACCACTCGTCTTCTCTCCTGTACGGCAAAGCGGCCGATCAGGCCACCGTGGTCACCGGTGATCGTCCGTCCATCACGCTACTCCAGCAGGACTTCGGTTCCGTCGCGAACGTGGACTCCTGAAGGCTTTCCCGGGTTTTGCCTTCCCGCCTGCCCGGCGTCACCCGCCTGTCTTCTACACCCCTTGTATCTCTTCACCCGGGATCTCTTCGTCCGCCCTCCCGGCAGTTTCCTACGCGGAGTCTCTTTGCCTGGCCATTCGGCGCCTTCGCGCACCCGCCGCGTCGGCCCCTTCCTTGCTCCGTCACTCGCCTGGCCTCTTTGCCTCGGCCGGGCTCGGGGTCGCGGGGTCGCGTCAGCGTTTCATGGTGCCGTCGGCGATCGCGTCCGCCGCGTCGCCGATGGCCATGCCGACGATCTCCAGGCGGCGGACGAGTTCGCGTTCCTTCATCGCCTCAGCGGTCAACTCCCCCGAGAAGATGCGGGCGATCTCGTACTGGTACATCCGCCGCACCGCGCCCCCCGCCTTCTTCGCCTCCAGCGCGTCCTGCACCACCCCGGACGGACGGGACGCGAGGTCGCGCACCGCGCTCTCCAGCGCCTCGATGCCGACGATCACCTGATCCAGTAGGGGAGCGAACCTGATCTGTTCCGGCACCCGGTACAGATGCGACTCCCTGACGAAGTCGCGCAACGAGTCGAGCACGTCGTCGATCGAGCGGGACAGGCGGAACAGGTCCTCCCTGTCGATCGGCGTGACCAGCGCGTCCTTGAGCTCCTCGACCAGACGGGCCCGCTCGGTGTCCCCGAGGTGCTCGATGGCGCGCATCTGCTCGTGCGCGCCCGTCCTGCCCACCTCGCCGCCGATCATCGCCATCGCCAGCCAGGCGCCCTGCTTGGTCGCCTCCAACTGGCCGACGAGGGCCTCGGTCAGCGCGTCGTCCATCCGCCCCGCCAGCAGGTCACGGACTCGGCTCAGCCGTCTCACGAAACGTCTCACCACGCCCACGTCCTTCACGACCTCCCTTCGACGCGAATCCGGCGAACACCGGGCCCACCAGCGGCTCCTGCGTGCTTCATGTGCCCTGCTTCGCGGTTCAGGAGATGTCCGGGAACGAACCCGGGAGCCGGGTGAGACGCGACCTGACCTGCCTTGCGTGCACTCCGCGAACGAACCGGGTGAGGGGTGGCCCGGCGTGCCGTGCGCTTCGTTCGATGGGTGAGCCAGGTCATGGGGGCACCTGACCTCCTCGAGCGAGCACGCGGTCCCGGTGGATCGGGGTGCTCCTGGCGGCGCTTCATGAGATGCCTTTCACCGTGATCGCCGCCACCGCCGCCAGCACTCCCGCCGCCGGAAGGGTGAGCAGCCACGCGACCACGATTTTGACGGCCGCGTACCAGCGCACCCGCCCCCCTCCGTACGCCACGCCCGTTCCGATCAAGCTGCCGGCGATCGACTGCGTCATGCTCACCGGCATCCCCGCCGCCGCGCACGCGATCACGGTCGTGCCCGAGGCCAGTTCGGCCGCCACACCGTGCAGCGGCCTGGAGGCCAGGATCTCGCGGCTGAGCGTGCGTCCCGCCCGCGGCATGCCGTACATGGTGCCGAGACCGAACAGCACGGCCACCGTGAAAGAGACCGACGGGCCCGACGAGCCGACGGCGATGAGGAAGACGGCCAGCATCTTCTGCCCGTCGTTGGCGGCATAGGCCACGCACTGCAGGGCGAACCCCGCCCAGTGCCAGCGCCGCAGCCCCCTGCTGGTGGTCATCGCGACGAGCAGCCGGGTGGTCGCCCATGCCGCCAGCGCGCCCGCGAACGGGGCGGCCAGGCCGACGGCCAGGACGAGGGCCACCGAGCCCGCCGACACCTCCAGCCCCCAGCCGAGTCCGGCACCCGTGAGTCCGCCGACGATGGCGAGGGTCAGGCTGGTGGGACGTCCGTGATGGCTGAGCACCATGACCACGGCTATCGCGGAGAGCACCGCGATGGTCATGGCGCGGCCGGCTCCCGGGCCCTCGAAGGCGGCCAGCCGGGTGACGAAGGTGTGCGCGACCTGCTGGGAGACGAGTGGGACGAGCGCGGTCAGCAGCACCAGGGTGAGCACGCCGACGATCGGCCTGACAGTGGGTAGCTTGAGCCCGGTCGCGAGCAGCGCGCCGCCGTCGTTCATCCCTGACACGACGGCGAACAGGCAGGCGACCGCGACCTCTAACGACACGCGCCCCAGCCAATCCGACGCGTGGGCGCAAGGGAACCCCGCGATCCTGATGACCGGCATAACGAGCTGTCACAAAGGTGATCGTTCCCCTGTAGAGAGCAGATCCAACGAGGGCAGGTGCGCGATGGGTCGCTTCCAACGGGGTGAGGCTCGGGCGGATGCATGATGGGTCGGTGGCTGGCTGAACCGCTCTACGGCGGGACGAATGGAGAGCGCCCCCAGGCCGCCAACGAACCAGCGGGAGGATGGCCGAGCCCGCGCGCAGGATCGTCTCCATCACGCTCGACGCGCACCTCTGGGGCGGGGAGTCGCTGCTGCACGACGGCGCGCTGGTCGGCTACGTGACCTCGGCCGCGCACAGCCCCACGCTAGCAGGACGGTCGGGCTGGCGTTCGTCTCCGACACGGGGCTGGGGAAGGTGGAGGTGCAGGTGGCCGGTGAGAGGTACCCTGCCCAGATCAGCCGCAAGGCGCCCTACGATCCCACCTCCGCGAGAGTGAAGGCATGAACGCCGAGTACGTCCTGACCCTGTCCTGCCCCGACCGTCCCGGCGTCGTCGCCGCCGTCTCGGGCCTGCTCGCGGGACGCGGCTGCAACATCACCGAGAGCCAGCAGTTCGGCGACCAGACCGCGAAGCGCTTCTTCATGCGCGTGCAGTTCACCGCCGCGCTGCCGCAGGAGGAGCTCGCCCGTGCCTTCGAGGAGCTGGTCCCCGAGCTGGGCCTCGACTTCAAGCTCCGCGACATGTCGGTCAAGCCGCGGGTGCTGATCCTGGTCAGCAAGTTCGGCCACTGCCTCAACGACCTGCTCTACCGGGTCAGGTCGGGGCTGCTCGACATCGAGATCGTCGCCGTCGCCTCCAACCACCCCGACCTGCGGCCGCTCACCCAGTCGTACGGCATCGACTACCACCACCTGCCGGTCACGCCGGCGACCAGGCAGCGCCAGGAGGCGGAGATTCTCGCCCTGGTCGAGCACTACCACATCGAGCTGGTGGTGCTGGCCCGCTACATGCAGGTCCTGTCGGCGGAGCTGTGCGAGAAGCTGGCGGGCCGGGCGATCAACATCCATCACTCGTTCCTGCCGTCGTTCAAGGGCGCCAAGCCGTACCACCAGGCCCATGACCGCGGCGTGAAGCTGATCGGCGCGACCGCCCACTACGTCACCTCCGACCTGGACGAGGGGCCGATCATCGAGCAGGAGGTCGCCCGCGTCACCCACAGCCACTCGCCCGACGACCTGGTGGCGATCGGGCGCGACCTGGAGTGCGTCGCCCTGGCCCGCGCCGTCCGCTGGCACGCCGAGCAGCGCGTCCTCCTCGACGGCCACAAGACGATCGTCTTCCCCCGCTGACCTCCCGTACGGCGGGCGGCGGCCGCGGCCGCCGCCCCCGCGCTCACTCCTCGTACATCAGCAGGTCCTGCCAGGTCTCCCTGCGTCGCGCGACCCTGGCCTGCCCGCCGCTCACCACGATCTCGGGCGGTCGCGGCTGGTTGTTGTAGTTGGAGGCCATGACCATGCCGTAGGCACCGGTGTCCATGACCGCGAGCAGGTCGCCCGGGGCCAGGTCCGGCAGGTCGGCGGCGGGCGCCAGCTGGTCGGTGGACTCGCAGATCGGTCCGACGACCTCGGCGGGGCCGGCCGAGGGGCGCTCCTCCAGCGGCAGGATCCGGTGCGCGGCCTGGTAGAGCGCGGGCCGGACGAAGTGGTGCATGCCGGTGTCGACCAGCACCATGCGCCGGCCCGCCGGCCGCTTGGTCAGCGTGACGCTGGTCACCAGCACGCCGGCGGGGCCGGCGATGTAGCGGCCGGGTTCGAGGACCAGGTCGGCGTCCAGCCCCTCCAGCAGCGGCTCCAGCGCGGCGGCGAAGTCCGCGGGCGAGGGCAGGGCGGCGCCGTCGTAGCTGATGGGGAAGCCGCCGCCCAGGTCGAGGCGGCGCATCGTGGTCAGGCCGCTCTCGCGGCCGTGGCGCAGCACGTCCACCAGGACGGCCGCCGCCCTGACCATGTCGGCGGGCTCGGGGACCATGGAGCCCACGTGCATGTGCACGCCCAGCGGAACCAGGTCGGGGAACTCGCCCGCGACGACCCTGTCGAGCAGCGACGTGGCGACCTCAGAGGTGACGCCGAACTTCGCGCGGTCGCTGCCGGTCTGCATGTGGACGAGGGTGTCGACCTTGACGCCCGGGTTGATCCTGATGCCGAACCTGGCCCGCCTGCCCAGCGAGGCGGCAGCCTCCTGGAGCCTGGGCACCTCCTCGGCGGACTCCACGTGCACGATGACGTCGTGCTTGACGGCCAGGAGCAGTTCCTCGGCCGTCTTCGCGACTCCGGCGAAACTGACCCGCGAAGGGTCGGCGCCCGCGGCCAGCACCCGGAGCAATTCACCGCCGCTCACCACGTCGAATCCGGCGCCCAGCTCCTTCAGATGGCGCAGCACCGAAAGGTTGGAGTTGGCCTTCACCGAATAAAAGACATCCACGCCAAACTTCGCAAATGCAGTGGTAACCATGCGATAGGCGACAGTCATCGCATCCAGGGAGTAAACGTAGGCCGGGGTGCCGGTTTCGGCTATCACATCGGAGAGGGCGAGACCGTCGACGCAGAGGCGTCCGTCCTCGTACCGGTAGGGGTTGTTCATCCCGACCTCCAGTTGCGCGTTCCTTATTTCGGGCACACCAAATCACAAGAAACTGCCGCTCTCTTGTGGGCAGGCTGCGCCAAGCCCACTCTAGGCGATTTGGGCCCGTATCGTGATATTTCCGCTGTGGAGGCGGTTATCCATTAGTTATGATAACGGGTACTGTTTAGGCATTCTTGAAGAGTGAGGTGTCCGTGGCCGACGGATTTTATCGCTCCATGATGCGTAACTATGTGGTCTCGCTCTGCATTCTTATGGTGCTGATCGGCGACATCATCTTCCTCCTCTCCTTCGGCGGCAAGACTCCGCTGCTCGCCAACCTGCAACTGGCCGGAGAGACCCTCTTCGAGGTGGGGGCGATCGCGCTCATCCTGGAGACGATCAACCTCAAGCGCTGGGCGAAGGAGGAGGTCGTCACCTCACTCACCTCCAGCCCCGACTTCCTCAAGAAGCTGAGCGGCGACGCGCTGACCCAGCAGATGAAGCTGGCGGCCAAGGCGAGGTTCCGCAACGATCCCGGCGTCGACGACGCGGTCGACTGGCTCATGACCACGCTGCGCGCGCCCTCGCGCAGCCGCTACCGGGTGGAGCTCGAGCCGCATCTCGAGCCCACGCCCGAGAGCTTCGACGGCCGGCACTTCCCGCTGTCGCCCACGGTCCTCAACCTACAGGCGCGCTGCTCGTACCAGACGGCCGTCAACCGTTCCAGGGGAGCGGTGCCGATCAACGGCGACGGCACGATCCACTCGTTCTTCGCCCTGGTGCCCGACGAGACGGAGCTCGCCGGCCGCTACCGCGCCAGGACCCTCACCACGGACGACCGCATGGCCTGGATCTGGGAGATGATCGCGCCCCAGCTGGAGGTCAAGCTGGAGGGGCAGGACTGGATGAAGCTCGAACCCGAGATCAGGAACGTGGAGCTCGCCGAGAGCCCGCACCACAAGATCTCCCTCAAGTTCGACATCTGCTGCTCGCTGGTCCTGCACCCCGGCCAGCAGGCCGAGGTCTCCTACACCCACCGCCAGCTGGCCGGCACGCACGACGCCTACGCCTGGCACGCCTCGGCCAGGACCACCGACTTCACCTTCCTGATGCGCAACTTCGACGACTACACGCTCGTCCCCGTGGCGGGGCCCGCCTCGCGCTCCACCATCGAACGGCTCGACCTGTACCGGGACGAGATCCGCCTGGTAGGGCTGATCCTGCCCGAGTCGACGTTCGCGTTCGCCTGGAGCCCGAGCGGGTCGAACGGCGCGGTCAGCCTCCCGCGGGCGAGCACGGTGTTCGAGACGCCTCAGGACGGGCGGTAGGTGCCGAAGAACCAGGAGTTGCCCTCGGGGTCCTTGCAGGCGTACTCACGGGAGCCGTACGGCTGCTCCGTCAATTCCATCGTGATCGTGGCGCCCGCGGCCAGCGCGCGGTCGTGGTGGGCGTCGGGATCGTCCACGGCGACGTAGATGCCGGGGCCGCCGGGCTCCCCCTCGCCGAGCATGATCATGTCGTCGCCGACCAGCATCTCGGCGTGGTTCTTCGACACCTCGTGCGGGACGAAGCCGAAGGCGGAGCTGAGGAAGTCGGCGGCCGCGGGGACGTCCTGGTAGCGGGCCAGCGCGAAGACGGTTCGTTTCATGACCCCAAGTCTGCGCCCGCGCCGACCTGGGGTCTTGGAAAAATCTGACCGGGCGGGGCGCCCGCCATGGCGCGGAACTCCCTGTTCATGTGCGGCTGGTCGTAGAAGCCGCACGAGGCGGCGACCTCGGACAGCGGGAGTCCCTCGCGCAGCAGGCTCATGGCGCGGTCGAAGCGGATCACCCTGGCCGACGCCTTCGGGGTCAGCCCGACCTGGTCGTGGAAGCGGGCGACGAGGTGGCGGTGGCTCCAGCCGAGGGAGCGGGCCAGCGACGCCACGCTGACGGAGCCGCACGAGGCGACCAGGCGGTCCCATGCCCACCGGACGGGCGGGTCGGGCGGCGGAGCGGCCAGGATGCGGGCGGCCAGCAGCGACTCGGCCAGCGCCAGGCGCGCGGCGGACGAGGTGAGCCCGGCGAGCCGCTCGCCGGCCGTACGGCCCCAGCCGGGCAGCAGGTCGTCCACGGGCAGCACCAGGTTGGTCAGCTCGCGCATCGGGACACCGAACAGGCGGCGGGCGCCGAAGGGGGTGAGCAGCACCTCGACGCCCTCGGTGGGCGCGGCGACCCTGGTCACCGTGGCGCGGTCGCCGAGACCGCCGGTGAAGGAGGTGAGGCGCGCGCCGCCGACCTCCATGGGCGCGCCGAAGGCGAGGATGAGCACCGCACCGGGGACCGCGGGCTCGGTGCGCGTCAGCGGGCGGTCGTAGCGCTCCTGGTAGGCGCACAACCGGGTGACGTAGGGCCGCAGGGCAGCCCGGGGCACGCCCTCGGCCATGGTCAGGCCCATACCGCAGACGATACCCGTCAGCGTCCGTGGATCTCGGCGAACGTCAGCCCACCCCGGCGCATCCCGGTGACGAGCCGGCCGGACGGCGGCCGCAGGTCGTCGAGATCGAGAGCGCGGTCCACGAACTCCACCCTGGGCAGGGAGGGAAGCTCGGCCAGAGGGATCCACGCGGCCGTGTCGGTCGAGCCCCCCACCTCGTCGCGAAGCGTGCCGCCCGTCACGCGAGCCTTGTAGATCACTTTGATCGCGTGCAGCCGCTCGTGTCGCGCCGTGACGATGCCGAGCAGGCGTTCCACCTCGACGGTGTGGCCTGTCTCCTCCTCGACCTCGCGATGGAGGGCGTCGAGCGGGTCCTCGCCGAACTCCAGGCCGCCGCCGGGCAGGCCCCAGTGGGCGGGCTCGCCGTCCGCCCAGTGCGCGAGGAGGATGCGATCGTCCTCGACGCACAGGGCGTAAGCGGCGACGCGGGTGCTCACAGACCGGTGTGCTTGGCCAGGAAGGTGAGCTGGTCGGCGGCCAGGTCGACGGTGCGGCTGACCGAGCGGGCGCCGTGACCGACCTCTCCCTCGTTGCGCAGCAGGATCGGCGCGGACCCCGCGGTGGCGTGCTGCAGCGCGGCGCACATCTTCCACGCGTGCAGCGGATGCACCCGCGTGTCGGACTGGAAGACGGTGAACAGCGTCGCGGGGTAGGACACGCCCTCACGCACCTGGTGATAGGGCGAGTAGGCCCACAGCCACGGGAACTCCGATGGGTCCTCGGCCGAGCCGTACTCGACGTTCCACGTGGCGCCGAGCCCGAACAGCTCGTAGCGGACCATGTCGAGCAGCGGCGCCGAGCAGGCGACGGCCGCGTAGAGCTCGGGCCGCTGGGTGAGCGCCGCGCCGACCAGCAGGCCGCCGTTGGAGCCGCCCGAGATGGCCAGCTGGGCGGAGGTGGTGACGCCGGTGGCGATGAGGTGCTCGGCCGCGGCGTGGAAGTCGTCGAAGACGTTCTGCTTGTTGCCGAGCATGCCGGCGCGGTGCCAGTCCTCGCCTTCCTCGCCGCCGCCGCGCAGGCCCGCGATCGCGTAGACGCCGCCCGCCTCGACCCACGCGAGGATGGAGGCGGAGTAGCCGGGCGTCATGGAGATGCCGAAGCCGCCGTAGCCGTTCAGGATGGTGGGCCGCGGCCCCTCGCCGGAGACCGGCGAGATCACCAGCATGCGCACCTGCGTGCCGTCCTTGGACAGGTAGGTGACCTGCTCGGTGCGGACGTCAGGCACCTCGACCGCGCCGGGGGAGGCCGCCCACAGGGAGGTCTCGCCGGTGCGGGCGTCGTAGCGCTGGATGGTCGGCGGCGTGGTGTTGTCGGTGTAGCCGAACCACGCCTCGTAGCCGCCCTCGGGCCGCTCGGAGATCCCGCCGATCGTGCCGAGGCCCGGCGTGGGCACCGCGCCGATCCGCTCGCCCGTCTCGAGGGAGTGGAGGCTGATCTCGCTCAGCGCGTGGCGGGTCCAGCCGACCAGCATGACCGGCCGGTCGAGGTCGTCGAGGATGGCGAAGTCGGTCAGCACCGCCTCGGGGTCCTCGGGGATCAGGTCGGTCCACACGGAGGGGTCGGCGGGGTCGGCGACGCAGACCCTCGCGCGCGGCGCGTCGCGGTCGGTGTGCACGTAGATGCGCCCGTCGCGGCCGAAGACCAGCCCCGTCTGGGCGTCGACGCCCTCCTGGACCACGGTCAGCTCGGGCCGCTCGGCGGGGGAGGAGGACAGGTCGGCCAGCCACAGGTCGTTGCGCGGCGCGGTGCCCTCGGAGGCGGAGACCTGCAGCCAGCGGCCGTCGCGGGAGACCGACACGCCGTAGTAGTTGGTCATCTTCAGCCCGTCGCCGAAGATCATCACGTCGTCCTCGGTGGAGGTGCCGACGCGGTGCAGGTAGACGCGGCGGTGGAACTGCGACTCGCCCTCGGGCACCTCGGTGCTCGGCAGGCGGCGCACGTAGTAGAACGCCTCGCCGCCCGGCAGCCACGCCACGGGGGAGTAGCGGCACCTGTCGATCGGGCCCTCGACCCTGGCGCCCGTGCTCACGTCCATGACGTAGAGCGAGGACTCCTCGTCGCCGCCGACCGAGATCTGGTACGCCAGCAGGCGCCCCTCCTTGTCGGGCTGTACGGCGTCGAGCGTGGTCAGCCCCGAGGGGTCGATCGCCATCGGGTCGATGAGCGCCCGCTCGGTGCCGTCGGCCTCCACCACGTAGTAGACCGCGTGCTCCTGGTCGGGGGTGCGCCGGGAGAAGAAGTGCCGCTCGCCCCGCCAGACGGGAACGCCGACCGAGCCGGAGCGCAGCAGCTCGGCGATGCGCTCCTTGAACCGGACGGGCTCGGCCTGGGCCCTGAACAGCTCTTCCTGAGCCAGCAGCCAGCCCTTCACCTCGGGCTCGTCGGGGCCCTCGAGCCAGCGGTAGGGGTCGGGCACGGGGGTGCCGTGCAGGTTCTCGACGATCTCGTCTCGGCGTGCGGCTGGGTACATGTCTGAACCTTACCGGGGACGCGTAAAGGCCGAGTGTGGCGGGCATAAATGACATCGTGTGTCCCTCTGGTCATCTCTATTGGGTGGCGGGGGACACGTGAGAGACGCCAGACTTGGTAAAGGACGGTGCCGTGGTGACCATCCGTTGGACCGTCCGGCGGAGGTCCACGTGACGGAAGCAACCGGGTCCCAGGAGGGACCGCCAACAGGGGCGCTGGCCCCTCTGATACCCGTGCGTCGGGGGGTGGCCCCCTGATGCGCCAAGTACTCCTGCTCAACGCCACCTATGAGCCACTGACCACGCTTTCACTGCACCGGGCCGTCGTGCTCGTGCTCAGGGAGAAGGCCGACGTCGTCCACCGTGACGGCAGGGGAGCGGTGCTGCGCTCCGCGACCTGCACGGTCGACGTGCCGTCGGTGATCAGGCTCCGAAGATATGTCCGTATCCCCTACCGGTCTCGCATCCCTCTGACGCGCGCCGCGCTGATGCGCCGCGACGACTTCCGCTGCGCCTACTGCGGGCAGCGGGCCGAGACGATCGACCACGTCGTCCCCCGTTCGCGGGGCGGCACGCACACGTGGGAGAACTGCGTGGCCTCGTGCATGCCGTGCAACCACAGGAAGGCCGACAAGTTCCTGGAGGAGCTGGGGTGGACGCTGCGCGTCGCCCCCGCGGTGCCGAGGGGCGCCCACTGGCGGCTCATCGGCGCCCAGCTCGTCGGCGATCCCCAGTGGGCGCCCTACCTGTCGGAGACGGCGGCCTAGCGGCGTGCGGCCTGCTCCGCGAGAGCGTTGATCCCGTAGAGCAGGCCGCCGGCCAGGTCTCCCGCGCTGAAGGCGGTGGCCATGGACATCGCCGTCAGCCGGCACGCCCCGTCGGGCAGGCGGCGCCGCGCGTTCTCTCCCGTGACGATCTCCAGCGCGCGGCCCTCGACGTCGATGAAGACGAGCACCGCGTCGGGCGACTCCTCGCCCAGGGCGGCGTGCAGCCGTTCGGCGAAGTGCCGGCGGGCGCCCGCCGGCGGGCCGAGAAAGGTGCTGAACCGCAGGCCGCTGCGCTGCTCGGCGGCCGTCAGCGCCGCGCGGACGTCGTCGGCCTGGGCCGGGGTGAGCGCGCGCATCGCCGTCACCACCCCGCCGAGGCGCCGCCGAGGTTCCTGCCGGGCTCGGCGGTCTCGGCCTCGGCCGGCCAGTCGACCTCCGGGGTCGGCGCCCAGTGCGCCCTGCGACCGGCCAGCACCAGGCCCGCGGTGCTGACGCCGTGCTCGCTGTGGCTAGGGCCGCCCAGCCACACGACGTCGGAGGGCGCCTGCCTGCCCCTGCCCGCGCCGGGCAGCAGGACGACCAGGCTGATCAGCAGGAACAGCCCTGTCGAGGTGCCGATGAGGAAGCCGAGGATCTCCAGCGCGCTGTCCACACCATGACCGTAATCCCGTGAGGACGCCCAGGCCAGACCCCTCACCAGACCGGCGGCCTCCGGTCACCCCAGAATCCGCCCCTGGCCGCCTCGACCTGCGCCGACAGCGAGATCAGCGTGCCCTCGCCGCCGACGCGCCCCGCCAGCATGACGCCGATCGGCAGGCCCTCGGCGTTCCAGTGCAGCGGGAGGTTGACCGCGGGCTGTCCGCTCACGTTGTAGATCGCGGGGAAGGCGGCGAACCGCTTCATCCGCTCGAAGGTCTGCTCGGGATCGCCGCCCTCCTCGAACCAGCCGACGGGCCGCGGCGGCTCGGTGACCGTCGGGGTGAGCACGGCGTCGTAGGCGTCGGTCACCATCAGCGCCAGCCGCGTGGCCAGCTGCAACGACGACTGCGCCTGCAGGAACGCGGGCGCCGGGGTGGCGAAGCCGCGCTCGCGCAGCCAGGCGGTGAGCGGCCGCAGCAGGTGCTGCCTGTCGAGGGCCACGGGGTGCACGCAGGCGAAGGCGAACCACATGGTCACGAACTGCGGCACCAGGTCGGGGCCGTACGGCGGGTCGATGTCGACGACCTCGTGGCCCAGCCGCTCCAGCGTCTTGGACGCCGCCTCGTAGGCGGTCAGCACGTCGGGGTGGACCTGGGTGCCCGGCACCACGGGCTCGGCGTAGCGCGCGATGCGCAGGCGGCCCGGCTCCCTCGTGGCGCACGCGAGGAACGTGCCCTCGTGCGGGGGCGCGAGGTAGAGGTCGCCGGGATTGTTGTGGGCCATCACGTCGAGCAGTGCCGCGGCGTCGGCGACGGTCCTGGCGATCGGGCCGTTGGTCGACAGTCCGGCCAGGTCGGGGATGATCGGCGCGAAGCTCACGCGGCCCCTGGTCGGCTTGATGCCGAACAGGCCGCAGACGGAGGAGGGGATCCTGATGGAGCCCGCGCCGTCGCTGCCCTGGGCCGCGGGCGCGAGCCCGGCCGCCACGGCGGCCGCCGCGCCCCCGCTCGACCCGCCCGCCGAGCGGGTGAGGTCCCACGGCGTACGGCTCGGCGGCGACACCGACGTCTCGGTGTAGCAGGGCAGGCCGAACTCGGGGGTGGCCGTCTTGCCGAGCATCACCGTGCCGGCCTCCCGCAACCGCTCCACGACCGTGTCGTCGACGGGCGCGACGAAGTCGGCGTAGGTGGCCGAGCCGAAGCTGATCGGCACGTCCTTGACCAGGTTGAGGTCCTTGATCGGGATCGGCACGCCGTACAGGGGGCCGCTGGGCTCGGTAAGGTCGCGCGCCTGCGCCAGCGCCCGCTCCGCGGTGACCGTGACGAAGGCACCCACCTGTGGGTCGATCCGTTCGACGCGGTCGAGATAGTGCCGGGTGATCTCAACAGGTGAGATTTCCCGGCGCCTGACGGCTTCCGCCTGCTCAAGTGCGGTGAGATCATGGATGTGCGCCACGAACCGCAGAGTAGGCCGAGTTGTCTAGAGAAGAAAAGAACTAGATACCCGGAAACGGGGCAACCTACGCGGTGACCTGCGCCATAAAACTATGCACGGATCAACAGTAGGAACCGGCGTGGGCCTCGGCTACCGTTTGTAGCGTGGACTCCGCTAAGCAGCGAGAAGACGGTAACAATACGTCACCGATCTGGGTGAGTGACAGGCCCGCCGAGGAGAAGAGCGCCGGCGCCAAGCACACAGCACCCACGTCAACGTACGCGCCCGTCGAACGCGCTTCCCTGCGCAGCCTGCTCCAGCAACCCCGATACCGCCATCTTCGCGTCCGCGTGCTCATCGCCGTCGCGGCGGGCATCGTGGTGGGCTTCCTCGTCGGCGACCCGCGCGTGGGCATCAGCGCCGCCGTGGTGGCGGCGATCGCCGACACGGTCTACCGCGCCAAGTCCAACTCGAGCGTGCCCGCGTGGCGCCGCTCGTCCGTGGCCGAGCGCAAGACCGAGGCGCAGCTGAAGCGGCTCGAACGCAGCGGCTACCGCACGCTCCACGCCAGGGCGATCCCCGGCAGCGAGGCGCAGATCGACCATCTGGTGATCGGCCCCACGGGCGTCTACGCGGTCGACTCGGAGAAGTGGGACAAGCGGCTGCCGGTGCGCGTACAGATGGGCAAGAAGCTCTTCCACGGCCCCTTCGACATGAAGCCCAGGCTGACCGAGGCCCGCTGGGAGGCGACCCAGGCGAGCGAGCTGATCAGCAAGGCCTACGGCCGCGAGATCACCGTCGTGGCGTCGCTGGCGATCTACGGCCCGCCGGTCCCCTGGAAGATCATGACGATCCGCGACGTGGACGTCTACGAGGGCGCCAGGGCCCGTAAGTGGATCACCAAGCGCGAGCGGGCGCTCACCGACGCCGAGATCGACAGGCTCTACGAGATCGCCAGTCAGGTGCTGCCCCCGCGCTACGGCGAGGGGTGATCCGGGGCGTCCGATGGCTGGACACGCGTCTCAGTTAGCGAGCGATGGTCGGTACCATGTGATGACTCGCTATCGATGGGAGACGCACCAATGCCCGCCCTCAGGTCTCGTACGGTCACGCACGGCAGGAACATGGTCGGCGCCCGGGCCCTGCTCCGGGCGACCGGTGTAGCCGGGAGCGACTTCGGCAAGCCCATCATCGCCGTGGCCAACAGCTTCACCCAGTTCGTGCCTGGCCACGTGCACCTGCGCGAGGTCGGCGACCTGGTCGCAGGCGCCATCAGGGAGGCGGGGGCGATCCCGCGCGAGTTCAACACGATCGCCGTCGACGACGGCATCGCGATGGGCCACGGCGGCATGCTCTACTCGCTGCCCAGTCGCGAGCTGATCGCCGACGCGGTCGAGTACATGGTGAACGCGCACTGCGCCGACGCCCTGATCTGCATCTCCAACTGCGACAAGATCACCCCCGGCATGCTCCTGGCCGCCTTCAGGCTGAACATCCCGACCGTCTTCGTCTCGGGCGGCCCCATGGAGGCCGGCAAGACGCCCGGCCGCAAGCTCGACCTCGTCGACCCGATGGTCGCCGCGGCCGACGCCTCCGTCACCGACGAGGAGCTCCTCGAGATGGAGGAGAACGCCTGCCCGACCTGCGGGTCGTGCTCTGGCATGTTCACCGCCAACTCCATGAACTGCCTGGCCGAGGCGATCGGCCTGGCGCTGCCGGGCAACGGCACGATCCTGGCCACGCACAAGGCGCGCAAGAAGCTGTTCGAGGACGCGGGCAGCCGCGTGGTCGACATCGCCAAGCGCTACTACGAGGACGACGACGAGTCGGTGCTGCCGCGCTCGATCGCCTCCAAGCACTCCTTCGAGAACGCGATGGCGCTCGACGTGGCTATGGGCGGCTCCACCAACACGATCCTGCACATCCTGGCGGCCGCCCGCGAGGCCGAGGTCGACTTCGGCCTCAAGGAGATCAACGAGATCTCGCTGCGGGTGCCCTGCCTGTGCAAGGTCGCTCCGGCGACGAACAAGTACCACATCGAGGACGTGCACCGCGCCGGCGGCATCCCAGGCATCCTGGGCCAGCTCGACAGGGCGGGGCTGCTGCACCGCGACGTCCCCACGGTCAACGGCGGCACCCTCGGCGAGGTCATCGCCGCATGGGACCCCGCCTCGCCGACCGTGCTGCCCGAGGCCGTGGAGCTCTGGCACGCCGCGCCCGGCAACGTCCGTACGGTGCGGCCCTACTCCCAGGACAACCGCTGGGACGACCTCGACCTCGACCGCGCCGAGGGCTGCATCCGCGACCGCGAGCACGCCTACAGCAAGGACGGCGGGCTGGCCGTTCTCTACGGCAACATCTCGCGCGACGGCGCGGTGGTGAAGACCGCCGGTGTCGACGAGTCGATCTGGAAGTTCTCCGGGCCCGCCGTGGTCTTCGAGTCGCAGGAGGACGCCGTCGAGGGCATCCTGGCCGGCCGGGTCAAGGAGGGCGACGTCGTCGTCATCCGCTACGAGGGCCCCAAGGGCGGTCCCGGCATGCAGGAGATGCTCTACCCGACCTCCTTCCTCAAGGGCAAGGGGCTCGGCAAGGCCTGCGCGCTGGTCACCGACGGCCGCTTCTCCGGCGGCACCTCGGGCCTGTCCATCGGCCACGCCTCGCCCGAGGCGGCCGAGGGCGGCGCGATCGCGCTGGTGGAGGACGGCGACCTCATCGAGATCGACATCCCGAACCGGCTGCTGGAGCTGCGGGTGCCCGACGAGGAGCTGGCCGTGCGGCGCGAGAAGCTGCTGGCCGACCTGGGCGGTTACCGTCCGCGCGACCGCCAGCGCCAGGTGAGCGTGGCCCTGCAGGCCTACGCCGCGATGACCACCTCGGCCTCCACGGGCGCCTCCAGGGACCTGTCCCAGCTCGCCCGCTGACGGCACCGTTCGTACGGCCCGCGCCACCGGTTCGCCGGGGACGCGGGCCGTCGTCGTGCTCGGAGACTCTCAGGCGGTGACCAGGTCGCGGCTGCGCCACCTGGTGAGGGCGAGCGAGGCGAGCGCCATCGCCGACAGCAGCGCCATGCCCACGGCCATCGCCACCGCGTCGTGGTCGCCGCCCAGCCCGACCAGCGGCGCGACGACCGCCGCGAGCGCGTGCTGGAGGGTGCCGAGCACCGCCGAGCCGGCGCCCGCCGCGTACGGCACGCGTCCGATCGCCAGCGCGGTGGCCGACCCCGCCGACCGCAGGTCGGTACGGCTGGAGCCGACGGTCAACGCGCTGCACGGCATGGCGCTGATCGAGGAGGCGTGGGCCGAGATATTCGCCGCTGCCCTGGCGGACCTGACCCCCTGCGCAGCGCGAGTCGTTCACCGCTGCGATACCCGCGATGGCTGCTCTGGCCGAGGCGCTGAAATCCCGCCGATAGCCGTACAGGCTTTCGAAAATTGTCGGTGCCGACCCGTACTCTATGGGTATGACGACAGTCGTGAAGTCCTCCACGCGACCCCTGACGACCGCCGAGATCGCCGCCCTCGCCCTCTCCCTCGCGCACCTGGGCGCGGGGCCGCAGGCCGTCACCGCACGGCGCGGCCTGCGCCACGCCTTCGAGCATCTGGAGCTCGACGACGACGTCATCGCCACCACGCTCGCGACCCTCACCGACCCGCTGCCCGTGGAGGTGGCCTCCAGGGCCAGGGTCATCGCCGACGCCATCACCAGCCGACTCGTGGTCCGCATCCACTACCGCGACGCCTCGGGCAACGTCACGATCCGCGACGTCGACCCGGTGACCTGCCTCGTCCACAGAGAGTTCTGGTACCTCGTGGGCGTGTGCAGGATGCGCCGCGCGATCAGGGCGTTCAGGTTCGACCGCGTCATCGCGGTGGAGCCGACGCTGACCCCCGCCCGTCCCCACCTGGCCGACCGATTCCTACCGTTCCAACGCAGAAACGCCGCCTGACTCTCTCCTTCGCGGTGACGAGCCGGTCTTCCCGGCCCGCGCGGCGGCCTGCGTCAGGCCGCCGTGTGCTGTTCGAGGTGGTGCGAGCTGGTCTCTCTGGCTCGCACGGCTGGCTGCGTCAGCTCGCCGAGGCTCTTCGTGGCGGTGCGAGCTGATCTCTCCGGCGCACGTGACCGGCTGCGTCAGCTCACCGCCGTTCCTGGGCCGGGGCTTGCTCTGCGGGGGCGGCCTTGCTACGCCGGGCCGCGCCCGCGGTCGCTCTTCGCTCGAACCGGCCATAGGCGGGCGCCGGGTGCTGAGTGCTCATTGCGGCTTGGGGTTTTCCTGCCCTCGGGTTTCCCTCAGCCCTCGGATTCCCTCAGCTCGGGTTCTCTTGTGCCCTGGGTTCCTGGTGCCGTCCGGTCTCCTCTCCCGGGGCCAGAGGGCTCGGGGCTCGCGGGTCAAATACTGAGGGACGCTTGACCTTCGTCAGCCTTTTGGCTTGCCGGGCGAGTGGCAGGCTCCGCTTCATGCGTCTTCGGGGGATCTCGCTCGTCGCCGTGATGGCGATCGTCACGTGCGCCTGCAGCCAGGCGGCCGGCGCACCATCGCCCAGCCACGCCGCCACCTCGTCGGTGGCCAACGGTCAAATGGCTCCTGGTCAGGCGGCCCCTGGTCGAGCGGCCCCCGGTCCAGCGGCCCTTGGCCAGGTGGCCCGTGGTCAGGTGGCCCGTGGTCGAGCGGCCTCCGGTCCAGCGACCCTTGGCCAGGTGGGCCCTGATCTGGCGGGTCCTGAGCAGGCGATTCGTGACCAGGTGAGGTTCCACGTCACCCACATGCTGCAGGCCGGTGCCCTCGTGGATCCCGCCGCGGAGGGGCAGCTGCCCGCCTCCGTACGGCGCGGCCTGGACCGCTCGCTGGCCGCCTATCTCCACCGCCAGCCCGGACGGTTCGCCGTGGCCGTCTACGACCGGACCACCTCGATGCGCTACGCCTTCCGCGAGAGGTCGCCCTTCATGCTGGCCAGCGTGGCGAAGGTGGACATCCTGCTCGCCCTGCTGCTGCAGGTCCAGCGGGAGCACCGCCGCCTGACAGCGGGTGAGCGCCAGCTGGCCGACCAGATGATCAGGCAGAGCGACAACTACAGCGCGCACCGGCTCTACACCGCCATCGGTGGGAATCGGGGGTTCAGCGACACCCTCCGCGAGCAGGGCATCGCGCACACCTGGCCGGGGCCCGGCCTGTACTGGGGACTGAGCAGGAGCAGGCCATCGGACCAGGTCGAGGTGCTCGACAGGCTGACCGACCCCGACGGCCCCGTCTCCCCGCGCAACCGGCGCTACGCGCTCCAACTGATGTCGTCCGTCGACAAGAGCCAGGCCTGGGGCGTCAGCGCGGCGGCGCCCGGCGGGCGGGTCGCGCTGAAGAACGGCTGGCTGCCCGCGGCCGAGCACGGCGGGCTGTGGACGATCAACAGCGTGGGACGGCTCGCGCTGCCGGGGCACGAGCTCCTGGTCGCGGTGCTGTCGGAGCGCAGCCAGGCGATGAGCGCGGGCGTCTCGATGGTCGAACGCGTGGCGAGGACAGCCGTACGCGCCTTCACCAGAACCGCGTCACCGGCCTGACCTCGCAGGACGGCTAGCCACAAGGACGGACCACCCGGGCGTTCACGGTAGGACATGAGGCCTCCGTGTGGTGAAGATTCGACACCGACACCACAGCGGAGGCCGCTCTATTGATCAAGGCCCACCGCTGACAACGTTCGTGGTCAATACTGCTAGCCGTGGAGCGAACCAGTCGCCAGGCGGGGTGGCCACGGGGACCGGCTAGCCGCGCGGGGTGGGGTGGCCGCGGGGACCGGTTGGTCGCGCGGGTGGGGTGGTCGTGGGGCCGGCTAGGAGCAGCAGCCGCCGCCGCAGCAGCCTCCACCGCTGCCGCCCGCAGGAGCGCCGGCGTTGCCGGTCATGGCGACGGTCGACAGCAGCTTGACCGTGTCGGTGTGCCCCTCGGGGCAGGCGGCGGGGTCGCCCGAGGCCGCCATCGGACGGGTGACCTCGAAGGTGGATCCGCAGGCGCGGCAGCGGAAGTCGTAGCGCGGCATGGCCCTAGGGTACGGGTTCGAGCGCGATGTGGGCGTAGTCGGACACGGGTTCGTAGCCGATCGACTGGTAGATGGCGTTGCTGGTGGGGTTGTTCAGGTCGGTGAACAGCACCACCTCCTGGCAGCGTTCGGTCAGCGCCACCTGGCTGGCATAGGCGGTGACGGCCGCGCCGTAGCCCCTGCGCCGGCACGAGGGCGGCGTGTAGACGGGGCCGATCCTGCACATCCCCGCCGCCTCGGCGGAGACGCCGGCCACGGAGACCGGCGCGTCGCCGTCCACCCAGAGCTGGACGTCACCGTGGGAGATGCGTCGCTGGGTCAGCTCGGCCAGGTCGCCGCCGCCGTTCATGCCCACCTCGTCGGCGAAGGCCTGGAACCAGCTCATGACCAGGGGGAAGTCGCTCAAGTCCGCGCGGCGCCCGGCGCCGGGCACCTCGGGTACGGCCAGCGTGCCGAGCCGGTAGAGGCGTTCGGGCCTGCGCTCGGACGAGGTGGCGCCCCACGCGGTCAGGAAGGCTTCGCCGAGCTCGACCGGGCCCGAGACCACGGGCACGTCGGTGCCGCGCTCGCGCAGTGCCTCGGCCAGGGGGACGAGCGCGGACGGCGGCACGTCCGCGAGATAGAGCGGGCGGGGAGGAGTGCGGAACACCGCGCCGCAGACCTGGCCGTTCTCCGTCCACCAGCCGAAGTAGGAGTCGTCGGCACACGGCATGCCGGAGCGCAGACTCGCCAGGAGCGTCAGCGCGACCGTGTTGGCGGCGGGCCGCTGACACAGGAAGGCTTCGGCGTGCTTGGCGTACTCCGCGAAGTCCGAGGAGAAGGTCCACATGGTGGGAGATGATGCCAGACGGCCCGCTCGACGTGCTCGTCCTTATTCGGCGGCCACGTGCGCACCCCTGTTCGGCGGGCACGTGGGCGCCCTGTTCGGCGACCAGGTGCGCTCTACTCGGCGCTATTCGGCGAGCAGGCCCGCGACGTGGGCGCTCACGTCGTGCAGCAGGGTGGACGGCTCGACCCGCACACCCGCGACGGCCGAGACCAGCGAGGCCAGCCCGGGGATCGGGTAGCCGTCGTCGACCATGGCCTGGGCGCCGACCTCGTTCTTGTCCAGCGCCAACCGGCTGCGCTCCCACGCGTCGAGCACCTCCTCGGGGGAGGGCACGCCGAAACCGTGGCCCACGGGGGCGGCGTGGCGCAGCCGTACGAGCGGGGTCTCCGCGAACGCCAGCGCGGTGCGGGCTCGCACGTGCAGGTCCTCGCGCTCCTTCGGATCGATCCAATCCATCGCCGTGCAGGGGTTGCGGCAGGTGGCCACGCACACGGCCAGCGCGCCCGCGACCTGGCTGTGCTGCCTGTCGAAGTAGGCGCGCCAGCCCTCGGGCGGCTCCGTGGCGACGCGAAGCGTGCGGTTGGTGGCCGACTGCTCCGACTTGGTGTGGTCGCACTCCCTGTCGCCGATCACGCCGAACCTGCTGCCCGGCGCGCTCAGCCCCTCGGGCCAGCGGGCCGGGTCGCCCGCGTGCCCCAGCTGCGGCTCGAAGGCCAGCAGCGGCAGATACTCGCTCGCGATGTGCACCGCGGCGATCATCGGGCTCAGCTCGCGGCGGAACCACCTGATCGCGATGACCTCCAGCAGCAGGGCGTACGCGGGCCGCAGTGACTCGAGGGCGCCGCGTGGTTGCTCGCGCGGCGTCTGCGGCATATGGCAGTCGCGCGCCCTGCGCCTCAGGTCGCTTGGTACGGCAGGCGCCCCGACCGCGAAGTCCTCGGCGTCCAGCGACAGCAGCCGCTGTCCGAACTCGCAGACCTCGGCGATCTCCTCGGTGGGGGCCAGCGCACCGAGATCGGCGAACGCGTAGCGGCGGGCCAGCGCGATGAGCAGATCACGAGTCGTTTCCACGCGATCAACTCTCTCATGACCTGCTCGAAGTCGCCGATTCGTCCCCGGCTCCCCCCACGCGGGGTGTGGGGCAGGACCACCTTCCCGCAGGGATGCCCGCTCGGACGGCGGTCGGCCTTCGCAGGACTGTCCGTGCAGGCGGCGGTCGCCCTCCCGCCGGGCTGACCCGGAAGACGGCTATCGACATTCTCGGCAGCGCCACCTCGTCACGGGCAGGGCGCCCTGATGCACTGGATCTCTCCCGTGCCGGTCTGCGGATCGGGCGTGGGCGGGGCGCTCGTCGGCGCGGTGGTCGGCTCCTGGGGGCTCGGCTGCGTGGTCGGCTCGGGGGAGGGCTCGGGCGTGGGTTCCTTGGTGGGCTCCTGGGGCGGCGAGGCCGGCGGCGTGACGGGAGCGCTCGGCCGGGGAGTCGTCGGCACCGCGGTCGGGATGGTCGGGCTGGGCGCGACCTTGCCGTCCCTGGCGGTCGAGGTCGGCGGCCTGACCTGGTCCTGCTTGACCGGCAGCCTTACCTCGGCGGTGCGCCCCACCACCGGCAGGGGCACCTGCTGGTCCGGCCGTACGCCCTCGAGCGGTTCGGGGTCCCTGAACCACGTCCACCCGACGGCGGCCAGCGTGGCGATCAGGGCGGCCATCGTCGCGGCCGCCATGACGAGAGCCCGCCTGCGACCGCCGCGCTCAGCCCGAGCGAGCGCCGTGACGGGCCCCGCGCCTTCGTGCCGTGCACCTGCCCCGACGGTCACACCGGACTCCGCGGACGGCGGTGCCCCTGAGGGCCGGCCATGGCTGGCCGTGGACCCGTCATGGGGCGCAGCGGATCCACCTGACTCGGCGAAGGTCCGGCCGGGCGTGCCCGAGGACCCGCCCCCGACGGCTGAGGCCTGGCCGGCTGTGCCTGAGGGCCCGCCCGCGACGGCTGACGCCTGGCCTGGCATGCCTGAAGACGCGCCCGGGGCGTGTGCGGCCCGGCCTGATCCGTCTGGGGACCGGCTCGGGTCGGCGGTGGACGGGGGCGTGGCCGAGGACCAGATGCTCGCGTGCGGATGGGCGGCGGCGTGCCGGGCGGCGGCGGCCATGTCGGACGCCGAGGGCCAGCGCCGTTCAGGGTCCTTCTCCAGGGCCCTGCCCACCAGCACGCGCGGGCCGGGAGGCACGTCGTCGGGCAGCGGCGGCACCGGTGCCCTGAGATGCTTGAAGATGATCTGGACGGGAGTCTCGCCGTCGAAGGGCAGTTTGCCGGTGAGGCACTGGTAGGCGACCACGCCCAGCGCGTAGATGTCGACCGCGGGCGTGATCGTGCCCGCTGAGGCCTGCTCGGGCGCGCAGTATCCGGCCGAGCACAGCACGGTGCCCGTGGCGGTCAGCTGGCCGCCCGAGGCCGAGTGCGCGATGCCGAAGTCGGTGAGCGTGACGCTGCCGTCGGGCCGGATCATGAGGTTGGCCGGCTTGACGTCGCGGTGCACGATGCCGTGCTCGTGCGCGGCGGCCAGCGCGTCGGCGACCTCGGCCACCAGGCGCATCGTCTCCTCGGACGTCAGCGCGGAGCGGCGCAGCAGCCGGTCGAGCGACTCGCCGTCGATGAACTCCATCACCAGGAAGCTGACCCTGCGCCCGTCGCCGAGTTCGCAGGTGCCGCAGTCGTAGACGTCGACCACGCCGGGGTGGGCGAGCGTGGCCATCGCCCTGGCCTCGTTCTGGAAGCGCTGGGCGAAGCGCGGGTCCTCCATGAGGGCGGGAAGGAGGACCTTCACCGCGACGGCGCGGCCGAGCACCGCGTCGTCGGCGCGCCAGACCTCGCCCATGCCGCCACCACCCAGTCTGGTGGTGAGGCGGTAGCGATCGTTGAGCGTGGTCCCCGAGCCGAGCACCTGTCGAGGCTAACACCGCAGGTCCCGGCGGGTGCGGCAAACGAACGAGCGGATATGGCCCCGGTCGCCTGGACATATCTGGGCGCTTGGGGCGAACCCTTTCATAGCGAGCACAAGTCGGAGTGCCCCAAGTCGTGGGGTGACGCCTGCGGGGATTACGGGGTTCCTGAAGCCGGGGATCCCCTCCAGCCGAGGGAGGTGGTGACGCAGGCGGGATGATCCCCTCAAGCGTCAGGCCGGGACGCCCTCCGCGCGGAGGGCGTCCCGGATCGAGGGGTCAGAAGGAGCCGGTCGTGGTGCCGCCGTTGCCTGACGCCGGGGTGGTGAAGGTGCTGTTGGCGCCCGGCTGCCACGCGTCTGCCGTGTCGGGGAAGTTCGCCTCCTTCCGCTTGACGCACTTCCACTCGACCGTGGTGTTCGGCGGCAGCTTCCCGATCGTCCCCGTCCACGTCGGGTAGGCGGTCGGCGACAGCTTGACCGCGCTGGCCACCGACCAGCCGCCCAGCTGCGGCACGCTGCCCACCGCGTAGATGGACTGTCCCGCCGTGGTCGTGCCGTTCGCGCAGGAGAAGGTCACCGACACCGGCGCCTGCCCGAGCGTGAAGGCGAACGTCTTGGCCGTGCCCACCCCGAGGGCGGCCGACTTGGCCACGATCAGGTTGCCGCCCGCGTTGTACCAGCCGCTGGCCGCGGCGTCGAAGGCCGCCTTGGTCGCGTGCTGGGTGAGCGGGGAGCCGTTCAGCGTCACGGCGGAGGCCTGCGTCTCCGCCACCAGCTCGACCACGTTGGCGCGGCTGGCGGGCGCGCCGGTGTAGGTGCCGCCGGAGGCCGCGACGGTGACCGTGGCCGTCGACCCGCTGAGCTGCTGGCTGAGCAGGGTCGTCCGGACGGCGCCGCCCTGGTACCCGGTGGAGGCGCCGTCGTCCTCGTACAGGGTGAAGCTGGAGGCGGCGGGGTCGGCGTACACCCTGGCCACCAGCTCGTTCCTGGTGGACGCGTCGGTCCGCTTGCCCAGCACGTTCATGGTCTTGTCGTCCACGAACATCTTGGGGATGATCGCCCCGGCCTTCGCGAAGGCGGGCAGCCGGTAGGAGCCGTTCACCCACAGCGGCCTGTCGTTGAACCACTGTCCGGTGCTGGTGAGCTTCTCGTTGGTGGCGTAGTCGAACCAGGTGCCCGCGGGCAGGTACATGTTCCGCTTGCGCTCACCCGCTCCCGCCACCACGCCTACCAGCAGGTCCTTGCCGACGAGCTTCTCGTGTCCCATCTCGCGTACGTTCAGGTCGTTCTGATAGTAGTACGCCAGCGGCGGCACCACGGGCTCGCCGAACCGGTGCGCCCGGTGCGCCAGCGAGTAGTAGTACGGCGTCAGCTCGTAGCGCTGCCGCAGGTTGGCCAGGTTGCTCGCGGTGTGGCCGATCTTGTCGGGCGAGGTCTGCGCGCAGTTGCACAGGTTCTCGGTGTGCGGCCTGATCGGCACCTCGAACCAGGCGCCGTCGGCGAACCACTGCGTGTAGAGCTCGTCCAGGTCGGAATTGAGCATCTCGCGGCGGAAGCCGCCGATGTCGGAGCCGAAGTAGTCGACGCCGGACATCGACATGTGCATCTGGACGTTCTGCTGCTGGGCCAGCGCCGTCAGCTTGGAGCCGATGTCGGCCGACCACATCGCCACGCCGTGCCGCTGGATGCCGCCCGCGCCCGAGCGGGCCAGCATGAACGGCCGCTTGGTGCCCGAGGCGTAGCCGCGGGCGATGCTCTCCGCCCACTTGAGGTTGTAGACGTTGTGGTAGTCGGCGTGGGCGTGCTTGCCGGGCAGCACGCCCGCGGTCCAGTCGGAGCCGTCGTACATCTCGGGCTCGCCCAGGTCGAGCCAGTGGCCCAGGACGCCCTGGTCGGACAGGGGCTTGCGCTTGGTGGCGTGCCAGTAGTCGCCCGCGGCGTCCTGCGTCCAGTCGATCATGCCGCCGCGGCCCCACCAGTCGTTGGTGGTCAGGTAGACGGGCGGGCAGGTGGAGCAGCCCGCCCTGTTGAGGTAGCCGCGCGAGGCCAGGTCGGCGTGTTCGGGCCGGTTCTTGCCGATGTAGGACTCCTCGATCGTCATCAGCCCCACCCCCTCGTTCGAGGAGAGGGAGGCGATCTTGGTCGAGGGGTTGGGGAAGGCGGCGGTGTCCCATAACAGCGAGCCCATACGTGTGTTGTCAGAGCCCGCCGTCACCCCGCCGAACCACGGCAGGTCGAGCACGAAACCGTCGACGGGGAACTTCGCCGTGCGCAGGCCCGACAGCCGGTTGTCGATCTCGGCCCAGTTGTCGTAGCCGAACTCCGACACCCACATCCCGAACGCCTTCTTCGGCGGCACGGGAGGTCTGCCGGTCAGCTCCAGGTAGTCCTTGCGCAGGTCGGGCAGGTCGGGGCCGGTCATCGTGTACCACCGGAGCTGGTCGCCCCAGGTGTCCACGGTCCAGGGGTCGCCCGTGAGGTTCCACTCCTGCTTGTAGACCTGGTCGAGGAAGAAACCGTAGTTGAGGTTGGCGGCGCCGACGGCGAACAGGATCGGGATCTGCGCGTTGCCGACGGGGCCGTTGTCGGTGTCGTAGGCCATGGCGTTGCCGTACTGGCCGCCGGGGGTACGGGTGCGCCCTACCCAGTCGCCGTCGGCGCTGCCGCCCATGAAGAACTGCTCGCCGAGGCCGTAGGCGTTCTGGATCGAGCCCTTGGTGATCGTCAGGCCCTTCCACGCCTGCGAGAGGTTGCGGGGGCAGGCCTCGTACAGCAGCCGCGTGGGGTCGGAGACCTTCACGCACAGCGTGCCGGCGGTGACCTCGACCTTCATCGAGGCGGTGGTCAGCGTGTTGCCCGACTGGTTGAAGCTGGTCGGGCCGGTGTAGTCCTTCTTGGCGACCTGAGGCGTGGTGAACAGCGCCGCGCCCGTGCCCGGGCTGGTGCCGTTGGCCAGCTCGAAGTGGACCAGGTCGTCGTCGAGGAACTCCGCGATCAGGTAGGTCGAGCCGCTGGTGAACTGCACCCGCTGCACGGCCGCCTGCGCGGGCAGCGCGACCAGCAGGGGGATGACCAGCGCGATGAGCATCACGAACGCACGTCTCATGGCCGGGCCACCACCAGGTTGTCGAGGTTGACGCCGCCGCTGCCATAAATGATCTTCACTGTGTGCGCCCCCGAGGTCAGCGACGTGCCGAGGGAGGCGGTACCCCAGGTGTCCCATTTCGACGTCGAGGGCATCGAGAGGGTGCCCGCGGTGACGCCGTCCACCTGGATCGTGGCCGAGGCGGCGGCGGCCACCCCGTTGGCGTAACGGAACTTCAGCTGGTGGCTGCCCGCGGCGTCCGCCTTGACCTGGAAGGTGACGGCGTCACCCGCGGCCGAGAAGCCGTCGACGAAGCCGGTGCCGGTGTAGCCGGGGTGGTCGGTGTTGGTCGAGGTGCCGGTCCCCGCCGCGAACTCGGCCTCGTAGGCGGCCTTGTCCACGCCGTTGAGCGTGACGGTCCTGTTGGCCGCCGCGCTCGCCAGCTTCACGTGGGTGAGCTGCTGCGCGGGGTCCCACCACCAGCCCTCGGCGGCGGCCTTCAGGTCGGCGAGCGTGGCCCGCGCCGTGGCCCCGGTCACCGAGGTGGGCTTGGTGGAGGCCACCTGCAGCGTCGCCGTCGTCGTCAGCGCCGGGACGGTCACCGCCACCTGGTGCGCCCCCCAGTTCTCCGCCGAGCTCACGGTACGGCTGGCGCCCGCCGAGTCCTCGAAGTAGGCGTAGGAGGTGTTGCCCGCCGGATAGATCCGGAAAGTCAGGTTGGTGTAGGCCGTGACGCTGTTGCCGATCTCACCGCCGAGCTGATAGTCGGCGTTGAGGTTGAGCGGGATGATCGCGCCCGGCTTCGCGTAGACGGGGATCGTGTCGAGCCCCGCGTTGTAGGTCTTCGTGCCGGGCCCGGTGAAGCGCCCGCCGTTCCACAGGTCGTACCACTCGCCCGCGGGCAGGTAGACGTTCTTGGACGTGGCGCCCTGCGTGGTGATCGGCGCCACCAGCAGCTGCGAGCCGAACAGGTACTGCTGGTCGAGGGCGGCCGCCGCGGCGTCGCCCGGGAAGGCGAAGCTCATCGCCCGCATCATCGGCACGCCCGTGGTGGAGCTCGCCTTGGCCTCGGTGTAGAGGTAGGGGATCAGGTTCATCCTGACGTTGGCGAACTTCCTGAACGCGGGCACCACCGAGGTGTTGCCCGTGCGCGCCTGCACGTTCCACGGCGTGCGCGCCTCGGAGGCCGAGGGGTTGGCCTTCTCCGAGTGGTACTGCATGATCGGCGAGAACGTCGCCTGCGCGGCCGAGCGCAGGTACAGCTCGGCGCCGGGGAAGTCGCCGGTGAACCCGGCCAGGTCCCACGCGGTGAACGGCACGCCCGACTGGCCCGCCGACAGCTGCGCCCGCACGGCCTCCTGGAAGGCGGAGAAGCTGGAGTTCTGGTCGCCCGCCCAGAAGATCGAGGTCGTCTGCGCGCCCGACGTGCCGGCCCTGCTGAAGATCGTGTTCTGCGCGTTCTTGCCCTTGACGTAGGTGTTGTAGGCCTTGGTGTAGCTGTTGGGGTAGGCGTTGTGCATCTCGTCGCCCTTGCGGCCGTCGGCGAACTTCACGCCCCTGCCGAAGATCGCCTCGCTGCCGTCGGTCTTGAAGCCGTCGATGCCGACCTCGTCCATGAGGTAGTCGCGCTTGCTCATCCACCAGGCGGTTGCCGCCGCGCTGGTGAAGTCGGGGACCATGCTGTCGCCGAACCACTGGCCGGTCGGGATCCGGTAGGGCCCGTTGGCCGGGTTCTTGGCGACGTAGCCCTGCGCCTCGGCGTACGCCTTGTCGTTGAGGTGCTGCTGGGGGGCGGTCGGCGGGTTGCTGTCGAAGTTCTCCTTCAGCACCGGGATCTGCCAGAGGATCATCTTGATCCCCTTGCTGTGCGCGTCGGCGACCATGGCCTTCGGGTTCTGCCATGCCGTACCGGCGGGGAAGGTCAGGTTGGAGTACGCCAGCTTGCCGCTGCCGGGCGTGGGGGTGTAGGTGGCGCCGTGCCAGACGTAGAAGGTGGCCTCGTCGCTCCACTGCTCCAGCACCATCGCGGTGTGCGGGATCTTGTGCGTGGTCGCGTTGGCCAGCTCGGCGGAGACCTCCGCCTGGGTGTTCCATTCGTTGGCCGACATCCACACGCCGAAGGCCCACTTGGGCGGCAGCTGCGGCCTGCCCGTGACGGCGGTGTAGTCGTCGACGATCTTCGCGGGGGTGCCGGCGAAGAAGTGGTAGTCGAGCGTGGAGTTCAGCGCCCCGCCGGTGTCGACGGCGAAGCCGGCCCGGTCGCCGGGGGTGAACAGCGCGTAGCGCGTGCTCGGCAGGTAGATGCCGTAACCGGCCGAGTTCGTGAAGAACGGGACCGACAGGTAGGTACGGCGGGTCGCGCCCTGGTCGCGGTACTGGTTGTAGACGTAGTTGTGCACCTGGGTGCCGCGCTGGTCGAGCCGGTCGTAGCGCTCGCCGTATCCCTCGAACCGCTCTCCGGCGGGGGACAGGTAGTTGTCCTCGATCTTGGTGACGGTGGTGGCGCCGTCGCCGGCCCAGCGGATGTTGTTGGACGCGTCCTGCCTGGTGATCAGCGTCGTGCCGTCGCCCTTGTAGACCGACAGCCGGTAGGGGGACTTCTGGATCTTCAGCACCAGGGAGCTCGTGGAGATCGTGAGCGTGCTCGCCGAGTCCGTCACGGTGTAGCCGGTGGCGCCGGAGATGTTCAGCCCCTGGCCGGTGGGCGCGATCTGGGTCCTGAAGCGGTCGAGCGCGGGGAAGGCGAAGCGGATCTTCGGCGTGAAGGAGCCCGCGCTGTCGCCGGTCGTGACGTCCACGGAGGTGCCGTTGTTGGTGAAGGAGGTCACGTTCGTGACCGTGCTCCACGAGGTGACCGTGAACGAGAACGGGCCGGTGCTCTTCTGCCCGCCCCCGTTCACGTCCGCGTTGACGGTGTAGGTGATCTGGTCGCCCCTGGCGAACGGGCCGAGGCCGATCCGCCAGTAGCTGTTGTTGCCGCTGTTGTGGTTCCAGGCGGCGCCGACGGGGGTCTGGTTCACCCCGTTCTTCGTCCACGTGACCCAGACGGTCTGGCCGGGCTCGATCGGCCAGGTCGTGGCGTTGATCTGGACGCTCTCTCCCGCCATGGGGTCGCGGGGGGAGCGCTCGGTCGGCTCGGCGGAGTAGAGGTCGTCGATGCCGGTCGGATGGTGATAGACGCCGTCCAGCGCGTACGCGGGGGCGGCGATGAGCGAGGCCAGCAGGACGATCACCGAGACGATGACGCCCGACCGTAACCGGGTCACAGGGTTACTCCCTTCAGGGGGCGAAGACGGGGGAGAGCGCCTGCCAGTGCTCCGCAGCGCAGAGCACCGGAGGTCTGTCGATGGGAGCGGGCAGCGTGAGCACCTGCCCGCCGTCGAGAGCCAGACCGGTCCAGACGTCGACCCACTCACCCTCGGGCAGGTAGGCCTCCACCTTGTCGGCGCCCGGCTCGGTCACGGGGATGACAAGCAGGGCGTCGCCAAGCTTGTACTGCAACGGATAGGACCAGATGGCCTCGTCGCCAGGGTGGTCGAAGAACAGCCCGCGCATCAGCGGCGCGCCGCCCCCGACGGCCTGCCGCGCCTGCTCGGCGAGGTAGGGCACCAGCCGCTCCCTGAGGTGCGCGAACCGCCTGAAGACCGGGATCACGCTGGAGTCGCCGGTCTGCTCGGCGACGTTCCACGGTGTCCTGTCCCGCAGCGGCCTGCGGTGGTGGTTGAACTCCGAGTGGTACTGCATGATCGGCATGAACGCCGAGGTCCCCGCCGCGCGCAGGTACAGCTCCGCGCTTGGCAGGTCGCCGGAGAACCCGGCCAGGTCCCAGCCCCAGTAGACGATCCCGCACGCGGACGCGGTGATCCCGGCCCTGATCGAGGAGCGGAAGGCCTCCCACGTGGAGTCCTCGTCACCGGCCCAGAAGGCGCCGTGCGGCTGCGAGCCCGCGAAACCCGCCCTGCTGAACGTCACGGGCGCCTTGCCCGCGCTCCTCAGCAGGTCGCCGAAGGCCCTGGCGTAGTGCACGGGGAACAGCCCGTTGCCGGCGTCGCCCCTGCGGCCGTCGCCGTAGCGCAGGTCGTGGCCCCACGCGTGCTCGCCGCCGTCGGTCTTGAAGCCGTCGATCCCGACCTCGTCGACCAGGTAGCGGCGCTTGGCCGTCCACCAGTCGCGCACGTCCTGCCGCGACAGGTCGGGCATGAGCGCCAGCGGGAACCACCAACCGCGGTTGCGGTACGGCCTGCCGTCCACCTCCCTGACGCACCTGTCCAGGATCTGCCTGGCGTCCACGGCCGCCTGGTGCCGGGGGTGGGGCCGCATCTTCTGCAGCGGGATCTGCCACAGCAGCACCTTGATGTCGCGCTCGTGCAGCTCGTCCACCATGCCCTTGGGGTCGGGCCAGGGGCCGTCCTCGGGGAAGCGGTAGTCGGCCAGGCGGTGCGGCTGCTCCGAAGGCTCGTACTCGGCGCCGCGGAAGGCGGTGAACGTCGTCTCGTCGCTCCACGCCTCGATGACCAGCGCGCCGACCGGGATGTCGGTCTCGCGGTGCCTGTCCATCTCGGCCATGACGCGTTCCTGCGTGTTCCACTCGTTGCCGCTGGCCCACAGCCTGAACACCCAGTCGGGCAGCTCGGTCGGGCGACCCACGGTGCCGAGGAAGGCATCGAGCACCTCGGCGGGCGAGCCCTCGTGCACCCGCAGCGTCAGCTCGTCCTCGACCTCGGCCTCCACGACCAGGCGCGCGCCGCTGAGGTCGTACCAGGTCCTGCGGGAGGTGTCCACGTGGAAGCCCCAGCTCCGCGGCCCGTCGACGACCAGCGCCAACGGCATCGGCAGATAGGTGCGGCCGTGCGCGCCCTGCGACTTGTACTGCTCGAACACCACCGCGTCGAGACGTCTGCCGCGCTGGTCGACGGCGTCGAAGCGCTCGCCGAACCCGACCACGTGCGCGCTGGGCGACAGCTCCAGCTCGAACCTGGCCTTGCGGACGCCGTCGCCGTCGGCCAGCCAGCGGACGCTGCCCGGCACCACGCGGTCGCCGCCCTCGACCACCAGCCGCCCGCCGTCCGGGCTCCACTGCGCCGCCGTCACCTCGAACCATCTGGTGGTACGGCCGCCCCCCCGGAAGCGGTAGGAGTAGCGGCGCCCCGCCTCGAGCGGAGGGGTCACGACCGACCACGAACCCGAGGCGGCCCTGGCCGCCTTCGCCTGCGCCGCGGCCAGGTGCCCGCCGTCGACCTTCGTGTTCTCCTCCTCGGCCGCGGGACGGCTGAGCGGCAGCACCATCACGGGATCGCCGATCATGAGCCAGTCGCACACCACCGACGTGACGTTCGCCGAGGCCCGCACCCGCAGCTCGACGCTCTGGCCGTCCATGGGCAGCACGGGCACCCGCTGGTCCTCGGACTCGGCGTAGGGGTGGCCGGAGCCGTGGGGACGATGGCGGATCACGAGCGCACCTCCAGCGCGTCGGCGAGCCACAGATACATGCCGTGCGACCACAGCAGTGGCGTCGCGACCGACCCCCATCGCTGCAGCCACTCGTCGAACCGGCCGGGCGCGAGCAGCACGTCCGACACCTGCTCCGGCAGCTCGCCGGCCTCGGTGGCCTGCGCGCCCATCCAGTCGAGGTAGCGCAGCGCCTCCTCGCGCCGTCCCGCCGCCGCGTGGTTGAGGCCCATGAACCCGGCCAGCAGCACCCAGCGGCCGCCGCCGTAGAAGGTGTCGGCGAGATAGCGGTGGACGCCGCCCTCGTGGGCGAGCTGCCGCTCCACCTCCGCCACCGTGGCCACGGCCACCGGGTGGTCCGCGGGGTAGAGGCCGAACGGGTACACGCACGCCAGCAGGCTGGCGTCCACCTCGTCGCTGCCGAGCCACTTGCGCAGGTGGCCGCCGGGCGCCACGCCCTCCGCCTCGACCAGCGCGGCGATGCCCTCGACCGCCTCGGCGGCGGCCTTGGCCTCGGTCTCGTCGAGCAGGCCGGTGCCGAGCGCCGCCCGCAGGCCGGCGTGGATGGCGCCGAGCGTCGAGACGTGCCGCTGGTCGACGTGCTCCTCCCACCAGTCGTAGCAGGGCTGGTCCCAGAACCACGACAGGTACGTGGCCGCCACCCTGACCGCGCGCTCGGCTCCCCGCACCGCCACGCCGTGCCGGACGGTGTGCTCGGCCAGCGCCCAGAGCCAGGTGCCGTAGCCGTCGAGCTGGTGGTCCCACCACTCGTCGGTGCCGTCGCCGCCCTCCAGCGTGAACCTGGTGGGCAACATCTCGGCGGGGGAGACGCTCTCGCCGTTCGCGGTCCGCTCGACGAGCGAATCCACCTGGGCCCGCCTGGCGCCGATCACTCCCGCGCACCACTCGTGGAAGGCGGTCACCCCCTCGACCTCGCCCGCGCGGCTCATGCCCTCGGCGATGAACGCGCCGTCCCGCAGCCAGGCATAGCCGCGGTAGGCCGAGAAGGTGGGACACGCCGGGTAGGCCCCCGAGGGCGACTGATGCGTGCTGATCACATCGACACTGCGCGACACGAGCTGCGCCCGCGCCAGGTCGCTTCCTACGATCACTTGGTCAGATCTCCTGGTGAGTTGACTGCTGCTTCGGTACGGCGGGAGCCGGGGTCAGCTGGTTCCGGCGGGAGCCGGGGTCAGCCGAGGAGGGCGTCGACCTTGGTGGCGGCCGACTTGAGCGCCTCCTCGACCGACACGCGCCCGGCGGCGGCGTTGGAGAGCTCCTGGGTGACGGCGTCCTGCATCTCCTGCTGCCTCTTGATCACCGGGGGCAGCGCGATCGACTTCAGCGAGTCGAAGACCGCCTGCCTGTTGGCGGGCTTGGGGTCCTTGAGGTAGCCGTCCAGCACCGCCTGGTCGGAGACGGGCGGCAGCTCCCACGACGACGTGATCCGCGTGGTGGCCGCGACGTTCGACGAGCTCAGGAACTTGGCCCACGCGTAGGCCTCCTTGCCGTGCCTGGTCGTCGTGGAGGCGGCCACGGAGTTGTGGAAGACCGCGCTGGCCTTGGCCGCGTCACCGGGCTCGACGACGACGTCCCACTCGAAGGGCACGTCCTTGAGGCCTGCGAACTGCCAGATGCCGTTGTGCCACATCGCGAGCTTGCCCGACTTGAACAGGTTGGTGTCGTAGTCGGCGGTGCCGCCGATCTCCGCCTCCGTCGGCATCGTCTTGCCGACCTTGGAGACCAGCCAGGTGGCCGCCTTGATCCCCTCGGGGCTGTTGAACGTCGACTTCTTGCCGTCGGCGGACAGGAACTCGCCGCCCGCCTGCTTGAGCGTCTTGTAGAACTCGAAGAACTGCACCGGCTGGAAGTCGCCGAAGACGCCCGCCTTCTTGTCGGTCAGCTTCTCCGCCGCGGCCTGCTCGTCCTTCCAGGTCCAGGAGGCGGTCGGCTCGGCGACCCCCGCCTTCTTGAACAGCTCCTTGTTGTAGAAGAGCACGACGGTGGAGAAGGAGGCCGGCAGCGCGTACTGCTTGCCCGCGTGCTTGAAGGCCTCGAGCGACTCCTGGGCGTAGCCGGAGGGGGCCGAGTCGCCCGCCACCGAACCCAGGTCGAGCAGCGAGCCGGCGCTGGCGTAGGTGACGAAGTTCTCGTAGTTGAGCTCGAAGGTGTCGGGCGCGGTGCCGCCGGCGATGCTGGTCTGCAGCTTGGTGAAGTACTGGTCGTACGGCGCGGTCTCGACGACCACGTCCACCTTCGGGTTCTCCTTCTCGAAGGCGGCGACGATCGTGTCGAGGTCCTTCACGTGGTCGGGCGCGGCCGAGAAGGTGAAGTACCGCAGTGTCACCTTGCCGCCCTCGGCGGTGGAGGTGTCCCTGGTCGCCGAGCCCTGCGAGCAGGCGGTGGCGAGGACGGCGGTGGCCAGGGCCGCGGCGGCGAGCCTTGTGCTCTTGGTCATGGGGGTGATCCTTTACTTGAGCCCGGACTGGGCGACTGAGGCGATGACGTGCTTCTGCGCGAAGAGATAGAGGATGAGGATCGGCACCACGCTGACCACCGATCCGGCCATGACGACGTTCCACTCGGTGGTGAAGCGGCCGTGCAGTTCGGCCAGGCCGAGCGGGAGCGTCATGAACTCGGGCGACTTGATGATCACCAGCGGCCACAGGTAGCTGTTCCAGCTGGCCATGAAGCCGAAGATGGCGAAGGTGGCCAGCGCGGGCCTGATCAGCGGCACCACAATGAGCGCAAAAATCCGGAAATGTCCGGCGCCGTCCAGCACCGCCGCCTCGTCGAACTCCTTCGGCACCTGCGCGATCGCCTGCCGCAGCAGGAAGACGCCGAACGCCGAGGCGATGGTCGGGGCGAGGACCGCGAAGTAGGTGTCGATGAGGTTGAAGGTCCGCATCTCGATGAACAGCGGCACGATCAGCACCTGCAGCGGCACCATCAGCGTCGCCAGGTAGACGGCGAACAGCGCGCCCCTGCCGGGGAAGGGCAGCCTGGCGAAGGCGTAGGCGGCCATCGCGCTCGTGACGAGCTGCAGGATGGTCGAGGCCGCGCCGATCCACACGCTGTTCAGCAGGATCCGCCAGAACGGCGTGACCTCGAGCAGCTTGCCGTAGGCGCCGAGGTTGGCCCCCTCGGGCGTGAAGTCGGGCGGGCCGGCCAGCACGCTGCCGCCGGGGGTGATCGAGGTGATCACCGCCCACGCGAACGGGAACAGCATCACCAGCGCGCCGCCGACGACCAGCAGGTACTTCAGAGCCTTACTGACAGGAAACCTGCTCGCCACCCTGCCGCCCCACCGTGAGTGCGTGGCCAGGACCGTAGCGGCAGGCCGGCTTGCACTTTTCCCATCAGTACCCATAGTTCACCCACCTGCGCTGGACACGGACCTGGATCAGCGTCACCAGGAGGACGACGGCGAACAGCAGCCACGACAGCGCCGAGGCGGCGCCCGCCCTGCCGTACTGGAAGGTGAGCCGGTAGACCTGCTCGACCACGACCTCGGTGGCCCCGCCGGGACCGCCGCCGGTCATGACGTGCACCTGGTCGAAGACCTGGAAGCCGTTGATCAGCGAGATGACGACCACGAAGAACGTCGAGGGCGACAGCAGCGGCAGCGTGATGCGGCGGAAGCGCTGCCACGCCGAGGCGCCGTCGACCCGGGCCGCCTCGTGGTACTCGTTCGGGATCGCCTGCAGCCCGGCCAGCAGGATGATCATGACGAAGCCGAGGTCCTTCCACGCCGAGGCGAGGATGATCGACGGCATCGCCCACGTCGGGTCGGTCCACCAGCCGGGGCCTTCGACGCCGAGCAGGCCGAGCGCCCAGTTCACGATGCCGCTGGCCGGGTTGAGCAGCCACTTCCACATCAGCGCCACCACGACCCAGCTGGTGATCACCGGCAGGAAGTAGATCGCGCGGAAGAGGTTGCGCCCGCCCATCGCCCTGTTCAGCAGCATCGCCAGGCCGAGCCCGCCGGCGTAGACGAGCGGCAGGTAGCCGGCGATGAAGTACAGCGTGTGCAGGAAGGCGGCCCGTGTCTTCGGGTCGGCGAGCACCTCGCCGTAGTTGTCGAGCCCGACCCAGCGCATCGGCTCGATCAGGTTCCACTCGTGCAGGCTGACCCACAGCGAGCCGGCCATCGGGACCAGCGTGAACAGCACCAGCGGGATCAGGCTCGGCAGCAGGAAGACCGCGACCGTGCCCGCGTAGCGCAGCCTGCGGCGTGGCGGCCGGAGCGCGTGCGCCGCCCTGGTCCTCGGCGGGGTGGCGGTGAGCGTCATGACGCCGCCCCGATCAGCCTGGCGCGCACGAGCCTGCCCTGCTCGCCCGCGGCGCCCGCCGCGTCGAACGGCGTGGCCAGCACCAGCGCCGCGGCTCCCTGGGCCCAGCTCGTCTCGTCCCAGCTCTCCACCTCGATGGAGATGTCGCGCCGTCCCGGCATGAGCTGCGCGCGGACCGCCCGGTCGAAGCCGACCTGCCAGAACGGCCAGTTGGCGACGCCCTCGCCGAGGATCACCACGACCTCGGGGTCGACCACGTTGATCAGGCCCGCGGTGGCGCGGCCGAGGATCCTGCCCGCCTCGTCGAAGACGTCCTGCGCGGCCCTGTCGCCCGCGGCGGCCGCCCTGCCGAGCGCGTCCACCGCCGCCCGCGCCCCGGGATCCCCGGCCAGCCCGGCCCACGAGTCCGGCCCCCCGGTTTCGGGTGGGGTCTTTTGGGGGACGGACCGGCGCCCGGGTGCCTGTGGGACTTCGTCTGGGGTTTTGTCGGGGGAGGGTGTGACGGGGGAGGGCTCGACGAGGAGGCCCTTCGCCCTGGCCGCCGTCACGAGCCCCGCCGAGCCGACGAACGCCTCCAGGCAGCCGGCCGTCCCGCATCCGCACCTCGGGCCCGAGGGGTCGACGGGCACGTGGCCGAACTCGCCCGCGCCGCCCCTCGCGCCCCGGTACACGCGCCCGTCCATCACGATGGCGGCGCCGACGCCCCGCCCGATCGTCAGGACCAGGAAGTCGCGGTGCGTGCGGCCCCTGCCGTACAGGCGCTCGGCGGCGGCCAGGGCGTTGACGTCGTTCTCCACCAGCACAGGGAGGCTGAGGCTGCGGCGCAGCCGCTCGCCCACCGGCATCGCCTGCCAGCCGAGCGTCGGCGCGTTGACCGTGCCGACAGCCTGGTCGTCCACGCTGCCGGGCACGCCGACGCCGATGCCGAGCAGTGGGGGAGCCTCGTCGATCTGGGCGACCACCTCGGCGACCGTCCTGACGAGGTCGTCGAGCGCGTGCGGCGAGGACGGGTCGAAGGGCCGCTCCCAGGAGCCCAGCACCTCGCCGTCCAGCCGGACATCGACGATCACCAGGTGGTCGGCCGTCACCTTGATCCCGAGGGCGCGCCCCGCGCTGCCCACCAGGCCGAGCCGCTGCGCGGGACGGCCGCCGCGCGAGGGCTTCAGGTCGAGCTCCTCCAGCATGCCGTGGCCCATCAGCTCGCGGGTCACCTGGGTGACGGAGGCGGGGCTGAGGTCGAGCTCGCGGGCGATTTCGGTACGGCTGAGCGGACCGACCGTGCCAAGAAGGGCGAGAATCGCCGTCCTGGTCAGGTCGCCGCGATCACTGCCTGCCATACAGGGACCGGACTTTCTTTGGAAATAAAGTTAGTGGTGAAAATATGAGACCCCGGGCATCCCGGTGTCAAGACTCCGAAACCGTCCTGAAACAAAACAAGGCCCCCGCCCGGAACCGGGCGGGGGCCTTGCCTTCGGCTAGGTCAGGAGGCGTCCTTGGCGCGGGCGCGCAGCGCGCGGCTCACGCCGTCGGCGCCCTCCAGGACCATCCGCCGCAGCGCCTGAGGCGCGCCGGAGGCGGCCAGGTACTCCTCGGCCGCCCGCACCGTCTCCTCCTCGATCAGCAGGGCGGGGAAGCAGCCGACCGCGAAGCTCTGCGCCATGTCGAACGTCCACTCCTCGTAGACGCGCCCGACCTCGGAGAAGTACTTCTCCTTGTACGGCCGGAGCAGCTCCACGTGGTGCGGGTCCTGGAACCCGGCGATCGTGGGGCGGAAGATGGCGTTGGCCAGCTTGCCGCCGGTGATCGCCGCCCACGCCTCGGCCTTGGCCTCGGCGGTGGGGATGGCGGCCCTGCACAGCGCCGCCGAGCGCTCGCCTGAGGCGGTCGCGTCGCGCTTGAGCTCGGCGTCGATGTCGGCGGCGCCGAGCACCCCGCCGGAGACCAGCGCGTGGGTCAGCGTCCAGCGCAGGTCGGCGTCGACGGCCAGCCCCTCGGGCGCCGAGGTGCCGTCGAGGACGCCCTTCACGAAGGCCAGGTCCTCGGTGGAGGTGGCCACCGCGCAGAAGGCGTTGACGTAGGCGAGCTGGTGGTCGGAGCCGGGCTCGGCGGAGCCGATCCACGACTTCAGCGCCGCCGCGAGCTGGGCCAGGCCCTCGGCCTGCCACGCGGGGTCGGCGTACTGCTGCACGGCCTGGCGGGCCTGGCGCAGCACGGTCTGCACGACCGTGATGTCCTTGACGGTCTCGATGCCGGAGATGACCAGCTTGACGTAGTCGCGGGTGGCCATCTCGGCGTCACGGGTCATGTCCCACGCCGCCGACCAGCACAGGGCGCGCGGCAGCGACTCGGCGAACCGCGAGATGCCGCCGCCCACCAGCGTGGCCAGCGAGCGCTCGTCGAGGCGGATCTTCGCGTAGGTCAGGTCGTCGTCGTTGATCAGGACGAGGTCGGGCTGGGTCTCGCCGACCAGCTCGGCCACCGCCGTACGGGCGCCCACCACGTCGAGCTCGACCCGCTTGGTCCTGGTCAGCGCGCCGTCGACCAGGGAGTACAGGCCGACGGCGACGCGGTGCGAGCGCAGCGTCGGGTACTCGGCCGGAGCCTCCTGCAGCACCTCGAAGCTCTCGAAACGGCCCTCGGCGTCGACGGTGAAGGACGGGCGCAGCGTGTTGACCCACGAGGTCTCCAGCCACTCCTTCGACCAGGACGACAGGTCGCGGCCGCTGGTCCGCTCCAACGCGGTGAGCAGGTCCTTCAGCTCGGTGTTGCCCCAGGCGTGCTCGTTGAAGTAGTCGCGCACGCCGGCCAGGAAGTTGTCGAGGCCGACGTAGGCCACCAGCTGCTTGAGCACCGAGGCGCCCTTGGCGTAGGTGATGCCGTCGAAGTTGACCTCGACCGCCTGCATGTCGGGGATGTCGGCGGCGATCGGGTGGGTCGAGGGCAGCTGGTCCTGGCGGTAGGCCCAGGCCTTCTCCACGTTGGCGAACGTGGTCCAGGCGCCCTTGCCCCAGCGGGTGGCCTCGGCCTGGCACAGCACCGAGGCGTAGGTGGCGAACGACTCGTTCAGCCACAGGTCGTCCCACCAGCGCATGGTGACCAGGTCGCCGAACCACATGTGCGCCATCTCGTGCAGGATCGTCTCGGCGCGGCGTTCGACGATGGCGTCGGTCACGCGGGAGCGGAAGACGTAGTCCTCGAGGAAGGTGACGCAGCCCGCGTTCTCCATCGCGCCCGCGTTGAACTCCGGCACGAACAGCTGGTCGTACTTGCCGAACGGGTAGCGGACGCCGAAGACCTTGTGGAAGAAGTCGAAGCCCTGGCGGGTCAGCTCGAAGATGTTGTCGGCGTCGAGGTGCTCGGCCAGCGAGGCGCGGCAGTAGACGCCCAGCGGGATGCCGTCGTGCTCGGAGGTCACCTTGTGGTAGCCGCCGGCCACCAGCGCGGTGATGTAGGTCGAGATGGGCGCCGTGGGCGCGAAGTGGTGGCGCTTGGCCGCCTGCGCCGTGCCGTGGCGGCCCTGGTGGGCGGCCAACTCCTCCACCGTGTCGGCGGCGGCGTTGGAGACGACCTCCCAGTCGGCCGGCGCGATCACGGTCAGTTCGAACGTCGCCTTCAGGTCGGGCTGGTCGAAACAGGCGTACATCCGGTGGGCGTCGGCCGTCTCGAACTGCGTGTGCAGGTAGACCTTCTGGTCCTCGGGGTCGACGAACCTGTGCAGGCCCTCGCCCGTGCGCATGTAGGCGCAGTCGGCGTCGACGACCAGCACGTTCTCCGCCGCCAGCCCCGGCAGCGGGAACCTTCCCTTGTCCTCGTCATAGGCGGCCACGTCGAGCGTGACCCCGTTCAGCTCCATCGAGCGCACGTGCGCGCCGTGCAGGTCGATGAACGTCGTCGCGCCGGGCTCCGCGGCGGAGAAGCGAACGGTCGTGACGCTCTCGAACCGCTCCTCACCCTCCGTCAGGTCGAGCTTGACGTCGTACGACTCGACCTTCAACAGCCGGGCCCGCTCGCGAGCTTCGTCACGGGTCAGGTTGCCTGCCAAGATCCGCTCCTCTTCACCACATCTTTGGGGTTTTGTCTGAATCCTGCCACGCCAGGAATAGTCCTGACTCTCACTCAGGTTATGGCCGACGGCAAGGTCATCACGAACGAGGGAACCGCACCCATGGCCGAACGAACCCCTGTAGACCTCTGGTTCGACCCTTTCTGTCCCTTCGCCTGGATCACCTCACGCTGGTTGGTGGAGGTCGAGCAGGTGCGCCCCATCGAACCCCGCTGGCACATCATGAGCCTGACCGTGCTCAACGAGGACAAGGACATCCCCGACTCCTACCGCGAGATGCTGGCCGGCGCGATCGGCCCGGTGCGGGTCGTCGCCGCCGCGGCCCAGAAGTACGGCGAGCACGTCGTCGGCCCGCTCTACACCGAGCTCGGCACCCGGTTCCACAACGAGGGCAGGCCCAAGGAGGGCCCCACGATCAGGGACACGATCGGTGACGCCCTGGTGGCCGCGGGTCTCGACAGGGAGCTGGCCGACGCCATGGACTCCACCGACCACGACGAGGCCGTCAGGGAGTCGCACGCGCGCGGCATCGACCTGGTCGGCCAGGAAGTCGGCACCCCGGTGATCCAGGTCGAGGGCGTCGCCTTCTTCGGGCCCGTCCTGACCAGGATCCCTCGCGGTGAGGACGCGGGCCGCCTCTGGGACGGCGTGCGCACCGTGGCCGCCTTCGACGACTTCTTCGAGCTCAAGCGCTCCCGCACCCGCCGCCCCGTCTTCGACTGACGGGCCCGGCCAAGGACGTCGATCCCCTTGCGGGGCCGCTCCCTGGGGGATCGCCGTCCTGACCCGCCGCTTGACCACGATCTCGGACATCTCACCCCAACCGCGGCGCTTCGCCGTACCCTCTTGAGGAGGCGACAGAGTTGCGGTGGTACGGCAGGCACCCCGCGTGACGCGCCGGCCACTCGCTTTGTGACCTTCGACGCGCAAGGATGGGGACCATGCGTCATCTCTATATCAACGGGGCGTGGACCGCCTCGGTCTCGGGCGAGGGCATCGACGTCGTCAACCCGGCCACCGAGGAGACGATCGACAGAGTTCCCGCGGGCGCCCCTGATGACGCGGAGGCGGCGGTGCTCTTCGCCCGCGCGGCCTTCCCCTCTTGGTCCGCCATGGCCCCCGCCGAGCGCGGCAAACTGCTGGCCGCCGCCGCCGACCTGCTGAAGGAGCGGGCCGAGAGCGTCGCGAGGACGATCGCCACCGACATGGGCGCGCCGTACGGCTTCGCGCTCAAGGTGCAGACGCTCATGCCCGCCGGCGTCCTCGCCTCCTACGCGCAGCTGGCCGAGTCGCACCCGCGAGAGTCCAGGATCGGCAACTCCCTCGTGGTGAAGGAGCCCGTGGGCGTGGTCGCCGCGATCACCCCGTGGAACTACCCCCTGCACCAGATCATCTGCAAGGTCGCGCCCGCGCTGGCCGCGGGATGCACGGTGGTGCTCAAGCCGAGCGAGGTGGCGCCGCTGGCCGCCTACGCGCTCGCCGAGATCTTCCACGACGTCGGCCTGCCGCGCGGTGTGTTCAACCTGATCAGCGGCAGGGGGCCGGTGGTCGGCGAGGCGCTGGCCACCCACCCCGAGGTCGACATGGTCTCCTTCACGGGCTCGACCAGGGCGGGCAGGCGCGTGGCGGCGCTGGCCGCCGAGAGCGTCAAGCGGGTGGCGCTCGAGCTGGGCGGCAAGTCGGCCAACCTCATCCTGCCCGACGCCGATCTCACGAGCGCGGTGAAGGCGGGCGTCGCCAACGCCTTCGTCAACTCCGGCCAGACCTGCTCGGCCTGGTCGCGGATGATCGTCCACCGCGACCAGTACGACACGGCGGTGGGCCTCGCGGTCGAGGCGGCCCGCAAGTACACCATCGGCGACCCCTTCGACGAGGCGACCAGGCTGGGCCCGCTCGTCTCCGCCGCGCAGCGCGACCGGGTGGTCCGCTACATCAACACCGGCCAGGAGGAGGGCGCGCGCCTCATCATCGGCGGCACCGAGCCGCCGATCGAGCGCGGCTACTTCATCGAGCCCACGATCTTCGCGGGCGTGGAGCCCGGGATGACGATCGAGCAGGAGGAGATCTTCGGCCCCGTCCTGTCGATCATCCCCTACACCAGCGAGGACCAGGCGGTGCAGATCGCCGACGGCACCCGCTACGGCCTGGCGGGCGCGGTGTGGGCGGGCACGCAGGAACGGGCGGTCGCGGTGGCGAGACGCCTGCGGACCGGACAGGTCTCGATCAACGGAGGCCCGTTCAACCCGCAGGCGCCCTTCGGCGGCTACAAGCACTCGGGCATCGGCAGAGAGCTGGGCGAGCACGGCCTCGAGGAGTACTTCGAGATCAAGTCGCTCCAGCTCTGACCGCTAGAGGATCAGCCCGCCCGTGGCGCGGCCGTTCAGAACTCCCATGCGGCCAACCTGGGCGACCGGTTCAGGGCGTGCGCTGGAGAATGCGGCGAGCCTCGTTCTTCGGCAGGTGGTCGACGTAGAGCGTGCCGTCGAGGTGGTCGGTCTCGTGCTGGAAGCAGCGCGCCAGCAGTCCGCGGGCCCTGAGCTTGACCTTCCTGCCGAGCCTGTCCATCCCCTCGATGCACACGCCCGCCGCCCTCGGGGTGGACGCGTAGAGCGGCTTGCCCGTGTCGCGTCCCGGGACCGAGAGGCAGCCCTCCTCGTCGAGCACCACCTCGGGGTCGTCGACGGTGAGCACCGGGTTGATCAGGTGGCCCTTGCGCCCGCTGCAGTCGTAGACGAACAGCCGGCGCGACACGCCGATCTGCGGTCCGGCCAGGCCGACGCCGTCGGCGGCGTACATCGCGTCGAACATCTCGTCGATCAGCTTGCGCAGCTCGCGGTCGAAGTCGACGACAGGCTCGGCTGGGGTGCGCAGCACCGGGTCGCCGATGTAGCGGATCTCGCGCATGGGGCCGTCTACTCCTGTAAGGACTGAGGTTGGCCGGAGCCACTTACCCTACCGTGGGACCACAGTCGAGCGCGCCCCAGGGACCTGAGAGACTGGACGCGTGCGTGTCTACATCGGTGCCGACCATGCCGGCTATGAGCTGAAGAACCACCTTGCCACCTGGTTGAAGGACCACGGCCATGAGGTGACCGACTGCGGTCCGTTCGTCTACGACGCCGAGGACGACTACCCCGCCTTCGTGCTGCGCGCGGCGGAGGGGGTCGCGGGCGACCCCGGCAGCCTCGGCATCGTGATCGGCGGCTCGGGCAACGGCGAGCAGATCGCCGCCAACAAGGTGCGCGGCATCCGCGCGGCCCTGGCGTGGAGCGAGGAGACGGCGCAGCTGGCGCGCGAGCACAACAACGCCAACATCGTCAGCGTGGGCGCACGCATGCACACCCAGGAGGAGGCGACCAGGTTCGTCGAGGTCTTCCTCGGCACCGCCTTCTCGGGCGCGGCACGCCACAGCCGCCGCATCGCGCAGCTGTCCTCCTACGAGACCATCGGCCAGCTGCCCGCCCTGCCGTAACCCCGCCCTGCCGTAACCCCGCCCCGTAAGCCCGCCTGTCCGGCCGCCCTGCCGGCTGGCCTGACGGCTGTCCTGTCACTCGCCGCGCGATGGCCGTCCGGCCCCGCGGCGGGTCACGGCTTGTGGGTCATGGCTTGCGGCGGGTATCGCGGCGCGAACCCTCCACCCGCGGGCGGCCCTCCCTGCGTGAACCCTCATCGCGCGGACGGCCGTCCCTGCGCGGACTCTCGTCCCGCGACCTGGCCTCGCGGCGCGGCGTCTCGTCGCGCAGCGGTCGCCGGTCGGCGGCCTCCTGCTGCTCCTGCGACGGTTTCGACACGTCTCTCGCCCGCATCGCGGTGATCGCCGTGATCTGCAAGCTCTGGAGCGCCATGACCTCGACTGTACGCCGTGACGGCGGGGAGCGAAGTCCTGCTGGGCGGCGCGCCCGCGGTGGAGGGGACCATGTGACCGCGGAGGCGCCGGACCGGCTTGCCGTACGGGAACCTGGTGTACGGGAACCAGGCGCACCAGAAAACAGATGTACCGGAACCAGATGTACCGGAACCAGATGTACCGGAACCAGATGCACCGGAAACAGATGCACCGGAAACAGCCGCACCGGAGACAGGTACACCGGAGACAGGTCAGAAGACGTTGCCGGCCCACGGGGCGGGGGACCAGGACATGGCCGCGGCCAGGGCGCGGACTGCGCCCGCCCTGTGCTCGGTCAGCAGCCCCGCGGCGCGCTGCGCCTCCAGCGCGCCGGCGCCGAGATAGGCGCCGCCCAGCGCGGCTACCTGCAGCGACACGTCGGGGGCCTCGTCGGTCGGCTTGCACGAGACCGAGGCGGTGTCGGCGGTGAGCCGCCAGCGACCCTCGTTCCACGGGCAGACGTCGTCGGCCACCTCCAGCACCACGTCCACGGGCGCGGCGTAGGCGCGGGCGCTCAGCGCCGCGTCGACCGAGACCAGGCGCACCCACAGCTCGTCGCCCCACGAGGCGTTGAGATGGCGGACGTCGGCCAGCAGCTGCGTGATCGGATCGTCCACGGGGCGCCCCGCCGTGACCTTGCTGACCAGGTCGCGGTTGAGCACCGACTGCCACAGCAGCGCGTGGGCGGCGGCGTCGGTGGCGTAGAGCTCGCGCAGGTGCAGCTCGCCGTCGGGCTGGCCGTTGTCGCCCCACATGGACTTGACCCTGAACAGCGCGTAGCCGCGCACCCGGTCGGCGTCCTCGGCCAAGACGCAGCGCAGGGCGCCCGCGCCCTCCTGGTCGAACTCCTCGTCGGCCAGGACGCCCGTCCAGAAGTGCTCGTTGCGCCGGTACTGGCCGGGGCGCTCGGCCACGAGCGACTCGTAGACCTCCTCCAGCGTGGACCTGACGTCGGCGGGCTTGGCCACGGTGATCCTGAGCGCCGGGTCCACCGGCGCGCCCGCGACGAACGCCGAGCCGTGCTTGGGGATGCGGACGGACAGTCCGTCGGAGGCCCTGCCGTAGCCGAACCGGCCATAGATGACCGCCTCGGAGGCGTAGAGCGCGGCCACGGCCTCGCCGCGCTCGCGGATGTCGGCGAGCTGGCGGTGCATCAGGTGGGAGAGGATGCCGCGGCGGCGGTGGGAGGGAAGGACGCTGACCGCGGTCACGCCCGCCACGGGCAGCTGCCCGCCCGGCACGGTCATCGTGAAGCTGTGGATGCCGGTGACCCCGGCGATGACGTCTCCGTCGAAGGCGGCGAGCGTCCTGTCGAACTCGGTGTTGGCCTTCCAGCGCTCTGCCTGGGTCGGGTGCGGGGTCCAGTTGAAGCCTTCGGCGAGCACGCCGCTGAACGACGTCCACTCGTCTTCCGAGATGGGGCGGATCGGATAGCTCATCCGTCCACGGTAGGAGCGGGCAAAGGGGGAGGGCCACCCAATATCCGTTCTTAGTGATCAAGGCGTTGGTCAAGTGGGCTGCCCAAACCAGTGAGAGACCGATACAGTCGAGCGCATCATGAGTTCACGTCCGGCGCCGCTCATCCCGCCACGGCTCCGTGCGTTGCTTGTCAAGGTGCCGGGTTTGGTGCCTGTTGTCAGGTTCCTGCGGCGGGGTCCGCTGGCCAGGGACCGCAACCTGCTGATCACCCTGGGCGTGCTGACGCTGCTGATCGGCGGACTGGCGGCGCGGGTGTCCACCGAGTGGTTCTCGCCCTCGCTGCTCATCCTGATCACCCTCGTCGGCGGACTGCAACTGCGCCTGCGCAGTCTCGCGATGCTGCTGATGTGCGTGCTGACCGCGCTCGCCTACATTGGAGCGGTCCTCGGGGTCAACAGGATCGGCCTCGGGCTCATGGTCACCATCGGCTTCACCGCGGTCCTAGCGGCGCTCATGGCCCGCACCCGCGGCAAGCTGGGCGTCCAGGGGCTGCGCGGCGACGCGATGCTGCTGGAGCTACGCGACAGGCTCAAGAGTCAGAGCGAGCTGCCCCCGCTGCCCAAGGACTGGGGCGCCAAGGTCGTGCTCAAGCAGGCGGGCGGCTCCTCCTTCGGCGGCGACTTCCTGGTCTCCATGCGCGACGGCGACCAGCTGGAGCTCGCGCTGGTCGACGTCTCGGGCAAGGGCGTCGACGCGGGCACCAGGGCACTGCTGCTGTCCGGCACGTTCGGCGGGCTGCTCGGCTCGGTCGACGACTTCCTGCAGGCGTGCAACTCCTACCTGCACCGCCAGCGCGGTGACGAGGGCTTCGTCACGGCCGTCCACCTGCGCCTCGATCTGGCCACGGGCGCATACACGATCACCTCGGCCGGGCATCCGCCCGTCGTGAAGCTCGACGCGGGCACCGGCAACTGGGAGATCGCCTCGGCCAAGGGTGTGGTCCTCGGCGTGGTGCCCGACCTGCACTGCGAGGCCGACAGCGGAGTACTGCGCAAGGGCGACGCGCTGCTGCTCTACACCGACGGCCTGATCGAGCAGCCGGGCCGCGACATCGACGCGGGGCTCGACAGGCTCCTCGGCGAGGCCGACAGGCTGCTGCCCCTGGGCTTTCGCGACGGAGCCAGAGCCCTGGTCAACTCGATGGCCTCGGGCCACAACGACGACTGCGCGCTCGTGCTCATCTGGCGACCATGACGAATGACATGGCCAGATCGTGAGCTGAGTCACTGTCTGGCTGTGGATCAGGCTTGAGATTCTCAGGACGTGGACAACCGGTATGAGCTCTACTGCCTCGTCGACCCCGTGTTCTACGACTCACCGGTGACCGACGGCGCCGCCGACCTCGTCCACACCGGCCGGCCCGCTCCTCACGGCTGGACCAGAACCGAGCAGGGCGAGCTGGTGGCGCTGCGCCCCGTCGAGGCCGGGCTTCCCGAGCAGGGCTGGAAGATCCACATCTCCGCCCGGCCCGACAACGCGGCCCTCGTGATGGACACGGTGTGGCTCTACTGCGTGCGAACCGGACTGGCCTTCTCGTTCCTGCGCGGCGAGCACGTCCTCCACCTGCGCAACGCCAAGCACGCGGGCGGCGCGGGCGGCGAGCTGGCCACCCTCTACCCCGCCGACGAGGCCCAGCTGGAGCGGGCACTCACCGAGCTCGGCGCGCTCCTCGACGGCGTGCGGGGCCCGTCCGTCCCGGGCGGCCTGCGCATCGGCGCAGGGCCGCTGCACGTGCGCTACGGCGCCTTCGCCGAACGCCACTGCACGGGGCCCGACGGCCGTCTCGAAACCGCCATCGCCGATCTCGACGGAACCCTGATGCCCGAGTGGCAGGGCCCCGGGTTCGTCGTCCCTTCCTGGGTGGGGCTGCCCGCCGTCCTCAGGCCCCACCTCGAGGCGGGGCGGGCCGACGTCCTGGACGGCCTGCCGTACACGGTCGAGGCGGTGCTGCACACCACCCGCGGAGGCGGCGTCCACCTGGCCCGAGACGCGCGCACGGGCCGGCGGGTGGTGCTCAAGGAGGCCAGGCCGCACGCGGGGCTCGACGCGAGCGGAGCCGACGCGGTGACCAGGCTGGAGCGCGAGCGCGCGGCGCTGACCCGGCTGGCGGGCCTCGACGCGGTGCCCGCGCTGCTGGGCGACCTCACCGCGGGCGACCACCGCGTCCTGGTGCTGGAGCACATCACGGGCACGCCGCTCGCCAGGCTCTCCCGCGACGGCCGCGCCGCCGCGCACACGGCGTGGGCGCTCGACCTGTGCGCCCGGGTGGAGGCGGCCGTGTCCGCCATCCACGCGCGCGGCCTCGTCTTCGGCGATCTCCACCCCGGCAACGTCATCGTCAGGCCCGACGGCGGCATCGCGCTCGTCGACTACGAGATGGCCGTGCCGTTCGACGAGGCGGGCGGCGCGGCCTTCGCCGTCCCCGAGGGCGTGACGGGGGCCGACGTCGATCACTACGCGCTGGCCTGCCTGCGCCTCGCGCTGTTCCTGCCGGTGACCGAGCTGCTGCGCATCGACAGGTTCAAGGCGGCCGAGCTGGCCGACCTCATCCGCGAGGAGTTCCCCGTCCCCGACGGCTTCCTCGACGAGGCGGTGCGCACCATCACCGGTGTCCGGCGGGCCAAGCGCGTCCCTGGCGCGCACATTCCCGCCTGGTACTCCGCCACGCTGCCCGACCCCGAGCGCTGGCAGCGGCTGCGCAGGTCGATGACGCTGGCGATCCTGTCGTCGGCCACCCCCGAGCGCGACGACAGGCTCTTCCCCGGCGACATCGCCCAGTTCGCCACCGGCGGGCTCAACCTCGCCCACGGCGCGGCGGGCGTGCTGCTGGCGCTCGAGCTGTCGGGCTCGGGCCGCTTCCCCGAGCACGAGCGCTGGCTGGCCGAGCGGGCGATGCGCCCGCCCGAAGGCGGCAGGCTCGGCTTCTACGACGGCCTCCACGGCATCGCCCACGCCTTGACCCGCCTCGGCAGGCAGGCCGAGGCCCTCGACCTGGTGCAGCTCGCGTCGGGCCGGCGATGGGAGTCACTCGGGCTCGACCTGTACGGAGGGCTGGCCGGCATCGGCCTCAACCTGGCGCACCTGGCCGACGTCACCGGCGAGTCGCAGCTGCTCCTGCGCGCCTACGACGTGGCCGATCTGGTCGCCAGCCGGCTGGCCGCCGAGGAGACAGCTCCCGTGGGCCCGCCCACCGGCCTGATGTACGGCTCGGCCGGCCCGGCCCTCTTCCTGCTGCGCATGCACGAGCGCACCCGCGAGTCCAGGCTGCTCGACCTGGCGGAGACCGCCCTGCGGCGCGACCTGCGCCGCAGGAGGGCCGCTGAGGACGCCTCTCCGCACCTCGACAGCGGCGGCGCGGGGCTGGCCTGGGTGCTGGGGGAGTACCTCAGGTGGCGGCTCGACGACGACCTCCTGCGCGCCTACGGCGTGCTCGACCGGGCGGCGCGCGCGCCGTTCTCCTTCCAGCCGGGCCTGTTCGCCGGGCGGGCGGGCCTGCTGGCCTACCTGGCCAGGCAGCGCGCCGACGATCCCGAGATCGAGACGCAGCTGCGCGGGCTCGGCTGCCACGCGGTGCGCTACCACGCCCATCTCGCCTTCCCCGGAGAGCGGCTGTTGCGCCTGTCCATGGACCTGGCCACGGGAACGGCGGGCGTGCTGCTCGCGGTCGCCACGGCGCTGCACGAGGAGCCCGTGACGCTGCCGTTCATGCCCTCGGCCGCCGCGACGGAACGGCCGCACCTGACACTGCTCGATTCGCAGGGGCTGGGGAGCGAGACTCCCTGCTGACCCCCATGAGCCCGGGTCCCGGAGGAGCGGCGCGGTTCCACCGGGGCTCGGCCGAGTCAGACCGCCTGCTCGCCACGCACGACCGGCGGGCAGGCGGCTGGACGGCGTCGCTACAGCCAGCCCGAGTCGCTGGCGATGCGCACCGCGTCGAGCCGGTTGCGAGCGCCGGTCTTGCACATGATCCGCGACAGGTGGTTGCGGACCGTGCCCACCGAGAGGAACAGCTCACCGGCGATCTCCGTGGAGCGGGCGCCGCCCGCGGCGACCCGCAGCACGTCGAGCTCGCGCGGGGTCAGCGGGTTGGCGGCCGACTCCAGCGCCGCCACCGCCAGCTCGGAGTCGACCGCCCTGCCTCCGGCGCCCATGGCGCGCAGGCCCTCGGCCAGCCGCTCCGGCGCCACGTCGAGGCTCATGAAGCCGACCGCGTGCGCCTCGAACGCCCTGCGCACCTGGCCGGGATTGGGTTGGGCCGACAGGATCAGCACCCTGCACCCCGGCACCTCCTCCCGCAGGCGGGCGGCGGCGCTCAGCCCGTCGAGGCCGGGCAGGTCGAGGTCGACGACGGCGGCGTCGGGATCGTGCTCCAGAGCCGCGGGGACGATGTCCTGGCCGTTGCCGACCTCGGCGACGACCTCGAGATCGGCCTCAGCGCCGAGCGAGGCGACCAGGCCCCGCCGTACCAGCGGCAGGTGCTCGGCGACCAGGATCCGAAGCAACACATCTCCTAGGGTGATCGGGCGACTGCGCACTGTCAACGCAGTCTCCTGATTCCGCAAAGGACACGCAAGCCGTTCAGCATCGGATTGTTCGACTACGCTGGCCTTGTCGGGACCCCTTCGCATCTGCCCTGGAGCGCGTCTAGATGATCTGGCTCTACATCGCGGGGATCGTCGTCTTCGTGCTCGGCCTGATGGCCTCCATCGGCCTGCACGAGCTCGGACACCTCGTTCCCGCGAAGCTGTTCGGCGTCAGGGTGACGCAGTACATGATCGGCTTCGGCGGCACGATGTGGTCGAAGAAGAGGGGCGAGACGGAGTACGGGATCAAGTGGATCCCGTTCGGCGGCTACATCCGGATGATCGGCATGCTGCCGCCCCGGCCCGGCGACGATCCGACCAAGCTGCGGCGCGCCTCCACCGGACCGTTCCAGGGGTTGATCGACACCGCGCGCGACGTGGCGCAGGAGGAGGTGCGGCCGGGCGACGAGGACCGCGTCTTCTACCGGAAGAAGTGGTGGCAGAAGGTCATCATCATGTCCGGCGGCCCGCTGATGAACCTCGTGCTGGCGTTCATCCTGTTCGCCGTCCTGCTGATGGGCTTCGGGCTCCCGACGCTCAAGCCGATCGTCTCGCCGATGACCGCCGCCTGCGTGATCCCGGCGAGCGAGGCCGGCCGTGAGTGCCGGCCCTCCGACCCGCTGACACCCGCGGCCAAGGCGGGGATCAAGGCGGGCGACGAGATCGTCGCGTTCGACGGGGTGACGATCACCTCGTGGGCGGACGTCACCAAGAAGATCCGCGGGCACGGCGCCGGCCCGGTCAAGCTCGGCATCGTCCGCAACGGCGTGCCCATGACGCTCGACGTCACGCTCATCCCCCAGGATCGTCCGGCCATCGACGATCCCAAGCGGATCGAGAAGAACGTCGGCTTCCTCGGCGTCGGTCCCACGAGCGTCTACGAGACGCAGAGCCTGGGCGCCGTGGCGGGTTACATGGCCGACCTCACGGGCCGCGTGGCGCAGTCGATGCTCAACCTGCCGCAGAAGATGGTCGGCGTCTTCAACGCCGCCTTCTCCGGACACGAACGCGACGTCGAGGGGCCTGTCGGCGTGGTGGGCGCGGGCCGGATCGGCGGGGAGATCCTCGCCTCCGAGGCGCTCTCCGACCGCGAGAAGATCATGTTCTTCCTGAACCTGCTGGCCGGGTTCAACCTGGCGGTCGGTGTGTTCAACCTGATCCCGCTGCTCCCGCTCGACGGCGGGCACATCGCGGGCGGCCTGTGGGAGGGGCTCAAGCGGGCCTACGCCCGCGTGATGCGCCGCCCCGAGCCCGGCTACGTCGACATCGCCAAGGTGCTCCCGCTGACCTACGCGCTGGCCATGGTCATGATCGTCATGGCCGGGCTGCTCGTCTACGCCGACCTGGTGAACCCGATCAGGCTCTCGGGCTGAGGCTCACTCGCCCGTCACCCCGTCGATCCGCTCGCGCAGCAGGTCGGCGTGGCCGTTGTGGCGGGCGTACTCCTCGACCATGTGCATCATGATCCACCGCAGCGACACCGGTCGGCCGTGGCGCAGCTCCTTGCCGATCGTGTCGAGGGGGAGATCCGCCGCCGCCGCGCGGGCGCGCTCGACCTCCGCCCGCCAGACGGCGAGCGCCTCCGCGCCCGTCATCGTGCCGGTGGCCTCGAACTGGTCCTCGGGCCGTTCCTGACTCTTGTGCAGCGGCGGCGCGTCCTGTCCCAGCAGGACCCTGCGGAACCAGGCGCGCTCCACGTCGGCCAGGTGGCGCACCAGTCCGAGCAGCGACAGCGTCGAGGGCGGCGCCGACCGCTCGCGCAGCTGCTCGTCGCTGAGCCCCGCGCACTTGAGCGCCAGCGTCTCGCGGTGCCAGTCGAGCCAGGCGTCGAGCATCTCGCGCTCGCTCGCGATGAAGGGCGGATCGATCCGGGGGTCTGTCATAGCGTGTGATTATGGACCCTCTGGAGGAGCTGCGCCGACTCTGCCTGGCGCAGCCCGACGTGACCGAGCGGCTCAGCCACGGCGAGCCGACCTGGTTCGTCAAGGGCAAGAAGACCTTCGTGATGTTCGCTGACCACCATCACGACGACCGGCTCGCCTTCTGGTGCGCGGCGCCGCCCGGCACGCAGGAGGAGCTGGTGGCGCAGGATCCCGCGTGCTTCTTCCGCCCGCCGTACGTGGGGCACAGGGGATGGCTCGGGGTCTATCTGGACGTGGAGGTCGACTGGGCGGAGGTCGGCGAGCTGGTCGCCGACGCCTATCGGACGGTCAGGTACGGCGCGCCCTGACGGCCGGCGAGCAGGCCGACGTGGCGAGCAGGCCGACGTGGCCGGCAGCCGGTTCCTCCGTCAGCGGAGCAGCACGGGAAGGCGCGCCAGCCGCCACGAGGCGGGCATGAGCTGCCGTTCGAGCTCGTCCGGCGCGACGGCGAGGCGCAGGCCGGGAAAGCGCGACAGCAGCCCCGCGAACGCGACCTCGGCCTCCTGACGGGCCAGTGCCGCGCCGAGGCAGTAATGCAGGCCGTGCCCGAAGCCGACGTGGACCTCGCGCCGACCGTCCTCCTCGCGGGTGAGGTCGAGCCGGTCGGGGTGGTCGAAGCGGCGCGGGTCGTAGTTGGCCGAGACCAGCACGGCCATCACGGGCTCGCCCCGCTTCACGACCATGCCGCCGAGCTCCACGTCCTCGGCCGGATAGCGGATCCTGGTGCCCTGCACGGGCCCGCACCAGCGCATGAGCTCGTGGACGGCGCGCGGCGTCAGCTCGGGTTCGGCCCGCAGCATGGCCAGCTGGTCGGGGTGGGTGAGCAGGGCTGCGACGCCGTTGCCGATCAGGTGCGCGGTGGTCTCGTGCCCGGCGAGGACGAGCGTGACCACCATCGTGATCAGCTCGGCGTCGGTGAAGCGGTCCTCGTCGTCGTCGTGCGCCCTGATGAGCCCGGTGAGCAGGTCGTCGGCGGGCACGGCGCGGCGGCGCGGGATCAGGTCGCGGATGTAGTCGATCATGCTGATCAGCGGCTCGGTCAGGGCGCCTGGCGCCATGGACACCATCCTGGATCCCCAGCCGCGCCACAGCGGGCGGTCGCCCTCGGGGATGCCGACGAGCTCGCAGATGACCGTGATCGGCAGCGGGTAGGCGTACTCCTCGACGAGGTCGACGACGCGGTCGCCGGGCAGCGAGTCGAGCAGCCTGTCGCTGATCTCCTCCACCCGTGGACGCATCTCCACGACGCGCCTGGCGGTGAAGGCCCGCGAGACCAGCCTGCGCAGCCTGAGATGGTCGTCGCCGTCGGAGTCGAGGATGCCGTCGGTGAGGTAGCCGACGTACTCGTCAGGGATCCCGCGGGCCTTGACGAGCTTCTCGCGCAGGTCGGGGACGTCGCCGCCGGGGATGGAGGCCGGGTTGTTGACGAAGCGGTGGTCGCCGAGCACGGTCTTGACGTCCTCGTACCGGGTGACCAGCCAGACCGGGGTGTCCTGGCCGGGGAAGGAGGCGCGCGCGATCGGCGCCTCCTCCCTGACTCTGGAGAAGCCCCTGAAGGGGTCGGCCAGCAGTGCGGGATCCATCAGGTTGACGGTGTCCATCGTCGCCTCTCGTGACCGGAATGAGAAATCTGGTCATCGAGTCAAACGTACGCCTGCCGACCCCTCCGGGCAAGGAAGGATCAGTGCATCGAGATGTGCACGTGGTCGTAGTGGTTGGCGGTGATGCTTCCCCTGTCGGACATCGAGCGCCAGCCGCCGCCGCTGTTGATCCGCTGCCGCCAGATGACGTACTTCACGCCGAGGCGGCTCTGGTTCTTCAGCGCCCAGGCCGCGATCTGGTCGCCGAGCGCCTGGTTGGCGCCCGTGGGGGAGCTGCCGCCCGAGCTCATCATGAAGTCGCAGGCGCGCCCCAGCGGGTGCTCGCCGTTGTTGTCGACCCGGTAGCACCCCACCTCGAACGGCAGGTTGAAGGCCTTCTTGATCTCGTCGCGCATGAGCCGGGTGCGCGGCGTGATGTTGTCGGACCCTGACGGCAGCTCGGGCGCCCAGCTGCCGTCGGCCTTACGGCCGGGACCGGTCGGGACGAGGTTCTGGAGCTTCTTCTCGATCTCGTCGATCATGCCCTCGGCCTCCTTCCGATCGTCGGCGACCTGGTCGGCCTGCTCGTCGATCTCGTCGGCCAGGGCCGTGGCCTCGGTGGCCGCCTGCTTCTGCACGTCGCGGGCGGCGGCGACGTTCTGCACGACGGCGTTCTGCTCGGCGCTCAGCTGTTCCATGAGCGCGGCGCTGGTCAGATCGGGGGTGTACATAAGGGTGGGCAGGTCCGGGGCATTGGCCTGGTAGCGCATCTCGGTGATCTGCGAGGCGACGTTCTCCGCCTTGGCGAGCGTCTGCTCGGCGGCGGCCAGGCGCTCCTTGGCCGCCGCGGCCGCCTTCTGCGCCTCGGCCAGCGCGACCCGCTTGGCGTTGTAGCTCTCGATGAGCTGGTCGACCTTGGTGTTGAGCTTCTTCAGCTCGGCCCGCAACTCCTTCTCCGACGGCTTGGGGTCAGCCGAGGAGACGGAGGCGGTGCCGAGAACGAGGGAAAGCGCGGCGATGGCGGCGCAGGCGAAACGAGACGTGGGGGACGCCACGAATGATCCTCTCCGTCTGCCGACCGGGTTAGCTGACGGGTTCGGGCGGGAGATGTGGCCCTACCACGGAACGTGGATTCACCCCAGGTGCATGGGTCCCCGGCTCCCGGGCGACTTGCCCGGGATTAGGCGTGCAACGGCTGTGAAAGCCGATGTCAGAGGGATATTAGTAGTAAAACGCCGGTAATGCGACTCCAAGCGGAGATCAATTAGTGATCTACCTGTGATCGAAGTAGCTGCGCGGCCTCCTCGGGCAGCACGTCGTTGACGAAAGCCCCCATCGCCGACTCCGAGCCCGCCAGGTACTTCAGCTTGCCCGGCGCCCTGCGGATGCTGAACAGCTCCATGTGAAGATAGGCGAGATCACGGCCCTGCCGTACGGGGGCCTGGTGCCAGGCGGCGACGTACGGCATGACCACCCCGAACAACCCGTCGAGCGCCCGCAGCACCCTGGTGTAGACCGGACCGAACGCGGCGCGCTCCTCCTGGGTGAGCGCGGCCAGGTCGGGCACCTGGCGGTGCGGGTAGAGGTGCACCTCGAACGGGTAACGCGCGGCGGCGGGCACGAACGCGGTCCAGTGCTCGTTGGCGGCGACCACGCGCTCGCCGACCCGCTCGGCGGCCAGCACCCCTGCGAAGAGGCCAGGTCGCTTGGCGGCGGCGGCCAGGTGCTGCCGGGTGCGGGGGGTGACGTAGGGGTAGGCGTAGATCTGGCCGTGCGGGTGGGCCAGCGTGATGCCGATCTCGGCGCCCCTGTTCTCGAAGCAGAAGACCTGCTCGACGCCCGGGATCTCGGACAGCTCCGCCGTACGGTCTGCCCACGCCTCCATGACCAGCTCGACCTGCTCGTCGGTGAGCCGGGAGAAGGAGGAGGTGTGGTCGGAGGCGAAGCAGACCACCTCGCAACGCCCCACGCCGGGACGGACCTCGCTGAGGCCGCCGGCCTCGGCGTAGCTGCCGAGATTCGTGGAGAAGCTGGGAAAGCGGTTCTCGAAGACCACCACGTCGTAGGACGAGGCGGGGATCTCCGTCAGCTTGCCCGGCGTGGAGGGGCACAGCGGGCACTCGTCGGCGGGCGGCAGGAAGGTGCGGGTCTGGCGGTGGCCCGCCATCGCCACCCACTCCTCGGTGAGCGGGTCGTAACGCAGCTCGGAGGCCACGGGCCTGGGCGGCAGCTCGCGCTCGTCGATCGCGCTCCGGTCGGCGTCGTCGCGCCGATCGAAGTAGATCAGCTCTCGGCCGTCGGCCATGTGCGCGATGGTGCGCTTCACTTCGTGTCCTCCGCGATGATCAGTTCTCCGGCCCGCTCGGCCAGCTCCCTGCGCGCGGCCTCCGGTAGGCCCGCGTCGCTGATGACGACGTCGGCCTCCGACAGCTCCGCGATCGTGCTGATGCCGACCGTGCCCCACTTGGTGTGGTCGGCGGGGACGACCAGGCGGTGCGCCGAGGCGACCAGTTCCCTGTCGGTCTCCGACTCCAGCAGGTTCGGTGTGGTGAATCCGGCGTGCACGCTCATGCCGTGGACGCCGAGGAAGAGGGTGTCGACGTGCAGCCTCCTGATGGCCGCCACGGCGACCGGCCCCACGAGCGCGTCGGAGGGCGTGCGGACGCCGCCGGTCAGCACCACGGTGCGGTCGGCGCGCGGGCTGCGGTGGAAGACGTCGGCGACCGGGATCGAGTTGGTGATGACGGTCAGCTCGGCCACGTCCACCAGCAGGTGGGCCAGCGCCCACGTGGTGGTGCCCGCCGACAGCGCCACGGCGGTGCCTGGACGCACCAGGGCGGCGGCCCTGCGGGCGATGGCGTCCTTCTCCGGCTGCTGGCGCACCGACTTGGCGGCGAAGCCGGGCTCCTCCGTCGAGCCGGGGCCGCTGATGGTCGCCCCGCCGTGGACCTTCTCCAGCAGCCCGCGCTCGGCGAGCGCCTCGAGGTCCCTGCGGATCGTCATGTCGGAGACGCCGAGTTCGCGCACGAGGTCGGCCACCCGGACCCCGCCGCTGCGACGGACGCGTTCCAGGATCGCCTGCTGCCGCTGTGGTGCGAGCACGGAGCCCTCCTTCAAACAGATTCCACCAAATTATGACACATAGATGTTGAAACATGGGGAGTGGAATCGGCCGAACCCCTTGTCCGGGAAGCCCGGTCCGCGAGAGGTTGGGGATCTACACGGGAGGAGGTAAGCCATGGCCAAGCGCGCTCGCAAGACCAAGGCCCGCAAGAAGAAGGCGGCCAACCACGGCAAGCGTCCCAACGCTCGCTGAGGTGTGACATCGGGTACGGCCCGTACCCGATGTTCATCCCACGCCCTCTCGGTGACCGGCGCGTTGACCCGCGATCATCTGGGGACCATGGCCATGGTGTGACGCATGATGTCGCGCGGACTCCGGATCCTCATCGGCCTCGCGGCCGCGATGATCGTCCGCTGGTCAGTGGTCAAGGTCGGCGAGAGCCGCTGACACCGCCCGGTGGAAGGTCGGGTAGGCGTAGATCATCTGGCTGAGCCGCCGCACCGGGACGCGCTCGTGCACGGCCAGCGTCAGCAGGCCCAGCACCTCGCCGCCCGAGGGGCCCGCGTTGGTGGCGCCCACCAGGACCCCGTCAGCGGCCACCAGCTTGACGAACCCGCGCGCCTGCGCGATCCAGCCCCGCGCGGAGGCGGCCAGGTCGGTGTGGGCGACGCGCACGTCGAGACCCTTCTGCCTGGCCTGCTCCTCGGTCAGCCCCACCGCGCCGACCTCGGGATCGGTGAACGTCACCCGCGGCACCGCGTGGTACTCCGCCTCGTAGGAGGGCTCGCCGAGGATCTGCCTGACGATGATGTCGGCGTGGTACATCGACATGTGCGTGAACGCGCCCTTGCCGACCGCGTCGCCCAGGGCCCACACCCGCTCGGCGGCGCGCATCCTGCCGTCCACGGGGATCGCCTTCGCGCTCTCGTCCAGCCCGATCGCCCCGACCCCGAGCGCCTTCAGGTCGACCCTGCGCCCGGTGGCCACCAGCAGCCTCTCCGCCGTGACCCCCGCGAGCGTGAAGCCGTCGTCCCCGTGGGTCACCTCGGCGATCTTCACCCCGGTGCGCACGTCGATGCCCTCGTCGACGAACGCCTTGGCGATCAACTCACCGGCCTCGGGCTCCTCGGCCGGGACCAGCCGGTCCAGGCCCTCCAGCACCGTCACCCTCGCGCCGAACCTGGAGAAGACCTGCGCCAGCTCGACGCCGATGGCGCCGCCGCCGAGCACGATCAGCGACTCGGGGACGGTCTCCGCCTCGATCGCCTGGTGGTTGGTCCAGTACGGCGTGCCCTCGAGCCCGTCGATGGGCGGTACGGCCGGCTGTGACCCCGAGGCGATCACGATCCCCCTGGCCGCCCTGATCACCTGGTCGCCCACGGTGACCTCGTCCGGCCCGGTGATGCGCCCATGACCTCTGACCAGGTGGCCGCCCTTCCCGGTGAACCGGTCGGCGGCGACCTTGTCGTTCCAGTCGTCAGTCGCCTCCTCGCGGATCCTGCGCGCGACCGGCGCCCAGTCGGGCGGCCGGCCGCCCAGGACGACCAGGTCGCCCGCGTGGATCATCATCTTGGAGGGGATGCAGCCCCAGTACGGACACTCGCCGCCGACCAGGTTCCCCTCGACGCCCGCGACCCGCAGGCCCGCCTCGGCCAGCCTGCCCGCGACGTCCTCTCCTCCTGGGCCCATGCCCAGCACGATCACATCGACATCCATCTACCCACGCTAACCGCCGGGCCCGGCGCGCTCCCCGCTCACCCCTCCGCGAGACGGCTCAGCAGCTGCTCGATCTGGGTGGCGTAGCGTTCGGCGAACTCCGCCGAGGCCGGCTCCTCGTCGAACACCGCCCTGACGATCTGCGGGAAGGCCACCCCCGCCGCGGCGATCGCGAACAGCGCCACCAGCATCGCCGCCGGATCGAGCGACGCGGGGAGCTCTCCCTTCCGCTGCCGCTCGCGCAGTCCCTCGATGTTGCGCCGCATGTCGTCGACGAACTCCGGCGTGGGCTCCCCGTCGCGCAGTCCCTCCCACACCAGCAGCTTGCCGAAGGCGGGATTGGCGGCGTTGGCGCGCACGTACCCGCCGACCAGCTCGGCCAGCGACAGGGAGGGGTCGGCGAACCCGCTCTCCGTGCTCTGCCACTGGCTCGTCAGCTCGCGGTAGAGGCCCTCCTTGCCGCCGAAGTAGTACGAGATCAGCTGCTTGTTGACCCCGGCCCGGTTCGCGATCGCGCTCACCCTGGCGCCGGCGAAGCCCTTGGCCGCGAACTCCTCCACTGCCGCGTCGACGATCCGCTGCTTGGTGCGCTCGGCGTCGCGCTGCTTGTCCTGAGGCTCTCTCCGCATGGGAGCGAATCTATCATCCATCCATATGGTTGACACTATCATCCAAATGGTTGATAGTCGGGACATGAGAACTCACATCGCGATCATCGGCGGCGGAATCGGCGGGCTCTGCCTGGCACACGGACTACGCAAGGCGGGCATGGAGGTCATGGTCTTCGAGCGCGACCGCACCCCGCAGGACCGCCTCCAGGGCTACCGGGTGCACATCGATCCCGACGGCGCGCGGGCCCTGCACGACTGCCTGCCCCCGCGGTCGTGGCAGACCTTCCTGGACACCACAGGGCAGGGCGGCCAGGACTTCGGCTTCCTCACCGAACAGCTCGGACGGCTGCTCGTGCTGGAGACTCCCCGGGCCGCCGACCCCGCCGACGACCACCACTCCGTCAGCCGCATCACACTCAGGGAGATCCTGCTGTCGGGGCTCGACGACGTGGTGCGCTTCAGCAAGACCTTCGAGCGCTACGAGCGCACCGGCACGGGCACCAGGCTGTTCTTCGAGGACGGCACGACCGCGCTGGCCGACATCGTCGTCGCGGCGGACGGCGGCAACTCACGGGTGCGGCGGCAGTACCTCCCGCATGCCGAGCGGGTCGACACCGGCATCACCACCGTCGCGGGCAAGTTCCCGCTCACCCCGCGAACCAGGACGCTCATCGACGCCAGGCTGGTCGAGGGCCCGAACAACATCCTGCCGCCCAGGGGCATGGGCCTGTTCACCGCCCCGCACGACCTGGGCGACACCGGTGAGACGAGCTCGCTCATGGACAACACCAGTAGCTACATCCTGTGGGCCTTCGGCGCCAGCCGGAGGCGCTTTCCCGCCGGCCTGGCGGAGATGTCCGGCGAGCGGCTCCAGCGCACCGTCGCCCGCCTGATCCACAGCTGGCACCCCGATCTGAAGAAGCTGGTCGAGCTCTCCCACCCCGACACGGTGTCGCTGCTGCCCATCCGCACCTCGATCCCGATCGAGCCGTGGGAGCCCACCACGATCACCCTGCTGGGCGACGCGATCCACAGCATGACGCCGATGCGCGGGATCGGCGCCAACACCGCCCTGCGCGACGCCCGCCTGCTGTGCCAGGCGCTGACCGCGGGCGGCGACGTCGTCGAGGCCATCGGGGGCTACGAGAGCCGGATGCGCGAGTACGGCTTCGCCGCCGTCCGCGACTCCCTCCAGGCCGCCGAGCAGTTCGTCGGCGAGAACGCGGTGGCCAGGCTCGGCTTCAAGACCTTCCTGCGCACCGCCCACCGGGTGCCCAGCCTCAGGGCGAAGGCGTTCGGGTGACCCGTCAGCCCTCGCGCTCCATGGCCACCTGCCTGCGGACCTCGGGGACGACCTCCTCGGCGAACAGGCGCAGCTGCCGCTCCTGGTCGCCCTCGGCCCAGAACACGAAGGAGTCCATGCCGAACCCGACCACCAGGTCGGTCAGCTCAGCCGCCCACTCGGCGGCGGGCTTGCCGGGGCCGATGCTCCCGTTGATGTTGTACAGCCGGCGGATGTCGGAGGGCTTGCGCCCCGCTTCCAGCGCGGCCTCGTCGATCCTTGCGTGCAGCTCGGGCAGCCGCTCGGGCGGCGCCCACGGCGAGGACGGCAGCCAGCCGTCGGCGGCGCGGCCGGCCAGCGCGAGCCCCTTCGGGCCGCCCACGCCGAGCCAGATCCCGATGCGGTGCGCGGGCTCGGGGCCGGTCTGCGCGCCCCGCAGGTGGTAGTGCCCGCCCTCGAACCTGCTGTTGCGCTCGCCGCTCCACACCTTCCTGATCACCGTGATCGCCTCGGCGAGCGCGTCCAGAGCCGCACCCCGCGTACGGCGCGGCCCGCCGTACGCCTCGATGGCCTCCCAGAAGCCGCCAGCGCCCAGCCCGAGCTCCACCCGCCCGCCACTGAGCAGGTCGAGGCTGGCGGCGGACTTGGCGAGCACGGACGGCTGGCGCAGGGGCAGGTTGGCCACGTCGGGAAAGACGGTGACGCGCTCGGTCACGGCCGTGATCACGCTGAGCAACGTCCAGGTGTCGAGGTGGCGGCGCTGGTAGGGATGGTCCTGGACGCCGATCAGGTCGAGCCCGAGCCGGTCGGCGAGCTTCGCGTACTCGATGACGGGGTCACCGGCGTTCGGCACGAGGAAGTAGCCGAACTGCGGCGAACGTCCATAGTCGGTCATGTCCGGCGTAACCGCGAGGCGGCCGTCCGGATTCCTGAGTATGGCCCTACTCATGCGACCGCGCGGGCAGCGGAGCACCGTGGGCGCATGACGCCTATCGCGCGCATCGTGGACGACGTGGACCAGCTCGCCGCCAGGGCCGAGCGCCTGGTGGCCAGGGGACAGGTGCCCGTCTCGACCATCGAGAGGCTCGTGAACGAGGGCGTCGCCCGCGGCGCGCCGCTCTACGAGCGCATCATCGGCGCCGCCGCCGACTTCCAGGCCGCCAACTTCCTGTGCAGGGGAGCGCGGGCGATCACCTCCGTCGCCCGCATCTCCATCAGCTCGCCGGGAAGGGAACTGCCGCAGGGCACCGGGTTCATGGTGTCGCCCAGGCTGCTGCTGACCAACAACCACGTGCTGCCCACGCCGTCGGCGGCGCTCGACGTGGTCGTGGAGTTCGGCGCTGAGGCGGGGATCGACAACCAGCCCCAGACGCCGACCAGATTCAGGCTCGACCCTTCGGCCTGCTTCCTCACCGACGAGCACCTGGACTACACGCTCGTACTGGTCAAGGCGGCCCCGGACGGGCGCGAGGCGGGCACGGTCTTCGGCTGGAACCCGCTCATCGCCCAGCAGGGCAAGATCGTCGCAGGCGAGCCCGTCAACGTCGTCGGCCACCCGTACGGCAGGCCGAAGGAGATCTCCATCAGGGACAACGAGCTGCGGGAGCAGACCGAACAGTGCCTGCGCTACACCACGGACACCGAGCCGGGCAGTTCGGGTTCGCCGGTGTTCAACGACCAGTGGGAGGTCGTCGCGCTGCACCACAAGGCCGTGGACGACCCGCCCGGCTCGCAGAACTGGGTCTCGAACGAGGGCGTGCGGGTGAGCGTCATCCTGGCCCACCTGGCCGCGCGCGAGCTGCCCGCGGCGACCAGGGCCCTGCTGGCAGAGCTGGGCCCGGGCGCGGGACTCGGCTCGGTCCCCGTGCTCGTGGCGACCGCCCCCACCCTGCCGCCTCCCGGCCTCACCGCCAGGCCCACCTCGTTCGGCGGCGCGCGGCACCTGCTGTTCCTGCACGGCAGGGGGCAGGAACGCCGCGATCCCCTGGAGTTGCGCAGGCAGTGGACCGCGGGGCTGAACAAGGGACTCACGCTCGCCGAGCTGCCCACCTTCGACCCCGCCGACGTGTGGCTTCCCTACTACGGCGACCGGCTCGTCGAGCCCGCGACCGAGGCGCCCGCCGCGCCGACCGCCCGGCTGCTGTACGAGCAGCTGATCGGGGAGGCGGCGATGATGGCGGGGATGCCGTCCGACGCCCGGCGCGAGGGCCTGCTGACCGGGCTGCACGGAGCGCTGTCCTGGCTGGCCTCCGCCACCAACCTCGACCGGCTGCTCATCTCCGCCGTCTTCCGCGACGTCGCCACCTACCTCGACGACCCGGCCGTACGGCAGGGCGTGCTGGACGCCGTCCTGCGCACGGTGCCGCGCTCCGGCCGGCTCGTGGTGGTCGCTCACAGCCTGGGCAGCGTGGTGGCGATGGACCTCATGGACTCGCTGCCCGCCGGCGTGGAGGTGCCCCTGCTCGTGACGGTGGGCAGCCCGCTCGGGCTCGACTCCGTCCACCGCAACCTGCTCTCGGGCGGGCCCTCCAGGCCGGGCAGGGTCGCCGACTGGCTCAACGTGTGGTGCCCCGCCGATCCCGTCTGCATCGGCTGCCCGCTGGACGACGACTGGAAGGGCCAGGTGGCGGAGCGCGCGGTGGAGAACCCGCTGCAGCGCGCGCACGACGTGGCGGAGTACCTCTCTCACCCCGCCGTCGCGCGCGCCATCTCCTCGGTGCTCACGCCTGCGTCAGCAGGGCTGGATGGCGCGGGTCGTCGGCCTTGACCACCACGTCGGCCGAGGTCATGGGGGCCACCTCGCGTTCGTAGCGTTCGTAGGCGGGCAGCCGCCAGCGGTGGTCCGGGTCGGCGCGCCGGCCCAGAGCCGCCCGCGACAGCCACAGGTGGACGGTCAGCTCCGCGGGCAGCCCCCGCCCGAGCAGCAGCGTGCCGTCGAGGAGCAGCACGCCCCCCGTCGGGAGGTTCTCGTACGGCGCGCGCGTCGCCCTGTCCTTCTCGCTGTCCCACAGCGCGGGCAGGATCCTGCCGGTGCCACCCGGCTCGAGCGGGCCGAGCACCTCGCGACGCAGCGCGCCCTCGTCCAGCCAGTCGTCGTAGAAGGCGTCGGGGTCGGTCCTGCCGTACTCGAGGCGCAGCGACGCGGGACGGAGGAAGTCGCCCGCGGAGACCCGCCGCACCGCCCTGCCGCGCGCCCGCAAGGGCGCCACCAGCGCGTCGGCCAGGAACGCGGGCCCGGCGGCGGGCGCGCCGTCGACCAGCACCCGCACCCACGTCTCACGCGGCCACGCGGCGACACGCTCGGTCAGCTCCTCGACGAGGAGCGCGGGCGAGATGGGCCTCGCCTTCGTCACGGCCACGTGTTTGATCATAGTCAGCCGGCGAGCCGGGAAAGAAATCCCGGAGAACGCGAAAGGCCAGGTCCGCCGTATGGCTGACCTGGCCTTTCGCGCTTCTGAGCGGACGACGGGAATCGAACCCGCGTAGCTAGTTTGGAAGACTAGGGCTCTACCATTGAGCTACGTCCGCGCGAGCCGGTCGAAGTCTGGTCTAGACTTCATCCGGTCGTCAGGGCGTAAGCGTACCGGAGTCACGGGGCGCATGCGTAACCGACGTCGCGGGGCGTGGCGCAGCTTGGTAGCGCGCCTGCTTTGGGAGCAGGAAGTCGCAGGTTCAAATCCTGTCGCCCCGACTTCAGTACCTGCGCGAAAGGCCACTCCACGAGATCGGGAGTGGCCTTCTGCGTGTCTGATCGGGTGTTCTGTTCGCCCTGCATCGGGGGCGGAGGACGGTATTGCGTCAGTCGCCGGTGTGGAACAGCGCCCAGACCGCTTTGCCGCCGCCGTCGAGGCAGTCCCAGCCCCAGCACTCGCTGTAGGTCTCGACGATGTACAGCCCGCGCCCGTTCTCCGAGACGAAGTCGGGCTCCTTGGGGGTGGGCACCTCGTCGCTCGGGTCGGCCACGGCCAGCAGCACATGGGGCGCGACCCGCATCAGCAGGAGCGTGATCTCGCGGTGCCCTCTGGCGTACCTGACCGCGTTGGTCACGAGCTCCGAGACCACCAGCGCCGCGTCGTCACTGAGCTCGGAAAGGCCCCAGTCGTGCAGAGTCGAGCGCGTGACGTCTCTGGCCGTGCGCACCGAATCGGCCTGAAAAGGCAGGGGAGTCGCGGTGGTGTCCGGTTCTTCTGCGCGGAGGAGGCGGTCGAAGCCCACCTCGCGAGTGATCTTCAGGCAGGAGGCAGTGCCCTGGGGGTCCTCCACCATCCCGCCAATACCTCCGCAACTCATGAATCGGTGCATATTTCGGCGTTTGTCCCCAATATGCACTAAGCCATCATGGGTCACGACAAGCGACGCTGCAAGACCCAAATGCACGTGCAGTTGCAATGTGCAGCGGCATGCTCGGTTACTGGCAAAGCGGACACACGGCTGAGACCTTGTCACAGAGCCTGGAACTAGTGACACTGTGTGCGGACCGAAGAGGGAGGCATTGTGACGCAGAACCCGCCGGGGTCGGGGCCAACGGCTCTGCGCATCCTCCTGGGCTCCCAACTTCGCCGCCTGAGAGAGTCGCGAGGCGTCACGCGCGAGGAGGCGGGTCACCTCATCAGGGGCTCCGAGTCGAAGATCAGCCGCATGGAGCTCGGCAGGGTCGGCTTCAAGGAGCGCGACGTCGCCGACCTGCTCACCCTGTACGGCGTGTCCGACGACAAGGCTCGCAGAGCGGTGCTCGACCTGGTCGCCACCGCCAACGAGCCCGGCTGGTGGCACCGCTTCAACGACCTGCTGCCCTCCTGGTTCCAGGCCTACGTCGGCCTCGAGGAGGCCGCCACCCGCATCAGGACCTACGAGGTCCAGTTCGTCCCCGGCCTGCTGCAGACCAAGGAGTACGCCAAGGCGGTCATCACGGCGGGATCGGCGGGAGTCAGCCCCGACGAGATCGCCCGCAGGGTGGACCTGCGCCTGGAACGCCAGCGGGTGCTCGACCGTCCCGCTGGACCGGTCCTTTGGGCGGTGATCGACGAGGCCGCGCTGCGCCGCCCCATCGGCGGGGCCGAGGTGATGAAGGCCCAGCTGGAGCACCTGATCGACCTCATGCGCCAGTCCAACATCACGATCCAGGTCATGCCCTTCGACTTCGGCGGGCACAGCGCCGAGGGTGGCGCGTTCAGCATCCTGCGCTTCCCCGACCAGGACCTGCCCGACGTCGTCTACGTCGAGCAATTGGCCAGCGCCCTCTACCTCGACAAGCGCGAGGACGTGGACCGCTACACCGAGGTCATGGAGCGCCTTTGCGCGGTCAGCACCACCCCTGACGAGACGGTCAGCCTGCTCAGCAAGATCAGGGACGAGATCTGAACCTCTCTTCGTCGTGCTTGGGTGCACATCTGCCCTAGACTGGCGTGCGGCGTTGGACATTCGCCGGTGCGAGCATGCCCAACACCGATCATGTGGGCGCGGCGCGTGAGCCGCAGAGATTTTGGACGCGCCCGCGAACACTCAAAGCTTGATCAAGGAGACCACCCCGTGAAGACCGCTGTCGAGGAGCTCAGCCCGACCCGGGTGAAGCTCACCGTCGAAGTGCCGTTCGACGAGCTTGGCCCGAGCATGCAGGCGGCGTACAAGAAGGTCGCGTCGCAGGTGCGCGTCCCCGGCTTCCGCCCCGGCAAGGTCCCGGCCCGCATCATCGAGCAGCGCTTCGGCCGCGCGGTGGTGCTGGAGGAGACCCTCAACGACGCGGTGCCGAAGCTGTACAGCCAGGCCGTCGACGAGGTCGACGTCTTCCCTGTCAGCCAGCCCGACATCGAGGTCACGAAGATCGAGGACGGTGAGCAGATCGAGTTCACCGCCGAGGTCGACATCAGGCCCAACTTCGAGGTGCCCGACTTCTCGGGCATCGAGGTGACCGTCCCGACCGCCGAGGTCACCGACGACGACATCAACGCCCAGCTCGACGCGCTGCGCCAGCGCTTCGCCACGCTGACCGGTGTCGAGCGCCCCGCCACCACCGGCGACTTCGTCGTCATGGACCTGCGCGCCGAGATCGACGGCGTCAACCTCGAGGAGCAGCAGGCCAACGAGGTGTCCTACGAGGTCGGCGCAGGCTCTGTGCTCCAGGGCCTCGACGCCGCTCTCGAGGGCATGTCCGCGGGCGAGGAGAAGACCTTCCGCACCGAGCTCGTCGGTGGTGAGAACGCCGGCGAGGAGGCCGACGTCATCATCACCGTCAAGTCGGTCAAGGAGAAGGTCCTGCCCGAGCTCGACGACGAGTTCGCCCAGCTGGCGAGCGAGTTCGACACGCTCGAGGAGCTCAAGGACAGCATCCGCGAGCAGGCCCGCCGCAACAAGCTGGTCGACCAGGTCGTGCAGTCCCGTGAGAAGGCCCTCGACACACTCCTGGAGCAGATCGAGATCCCGATCCCGGAGAGCGCGCTCAAGGCCGAGCTCGACGCCCGGAAGCACAACCTCGACCACCAGGTGGCCGAGAGCGGCCTGAGCCGCGACGCCTTCTTCCGCCTCTACCAGACGACCGAGGAGGAGCGGCTCGCCGAGTTCGAGGCCAGCTCCGTCAAGGCCATCAAGAGCGGCTTCGTCCTCGACAAGATCGTCAAGGCCGAAGAGCTGGGCGTCAACGAGCAGGAGCTGACCAACTTCGTGGTCCGCCGCGCCATGCAGATGGGCGTCGCGCCCAACACGCTGGCCCAGCACCTGGCCGACAACGACCAGCTCACGCTGGCCATGGTCGAGATCGTCCGCGACAAGGCCAAGACCGTCGTCGGCGACGCCGCCAAGGTCGTCGACGAGGCCGGCAACGAGGTCGACCTCAAGGCCATCTACACCGAGATCAACAGTGCGGAGGGTGGCGAAGAGGCCGCCACCGAGGAGTAGGTCCCAGCTATGCGCCGCGAACCCCCGTCCTGCGCGCAGGACGGGGGTTCGTCGTCTCCGGCCGCGAGCGGGCTCGACACGGGCGCGGGCGGGGCTTGACGGAGCCCGTGCGCGCCGCCGGCGGCTGTTGACCGCCACCTGCGCCGACAGCGAACAGCCCGGGGACCGGGCATGACCTGTGGGCCGTGCGCGTTAAGGTCACAAGCAAAGCCCATCGATTACGACGCATCGGAAGGTGACGCTGTGACCAGCCCGCCGACCTTCTATCAGCCCGAGTCGCGAGGCCGTGAGAACGGCTCAGCCTTCCGGCTTGAGGACCAGCTTTACCAGCGTCTGCTGCGCGAGCGCATCATCGTGCTCGGCACGGACGTCAATGACGAGATCGCGAACCGCATCTGCGCCGAATTGCTGCTGCTGGCCGCCGACGATTCCGAACGTGACATCTACCTGTACATCAACTCGCCCGGCGGGTCCGTGACCGCGGGCATGGCGATTTACGACATGATGGAATACGTGCCGAACAACGTGGCCACGGTCGCGATGGGTCTGGCGGCGTCCATGGGGCAGTTCCTGCTCTGCGCCGGCGCGCCGGGCAAGCGCTACGCGCTGCCCCACGCGCGTATCATGATGCACCAGCCCTCGGGTGGCATTGGCGGCACCGCCGCCGACATCGCCATCCAGGCGGAGCAGATGCTCTACGTGAAGAAGACGCTCGCCGAGCGGATCGCCTTCCACACCGGTCAGCAGCTCGAGCAGATCGAGGCCGACTCAGACCGCGACCGCTGGTTCACCGCCGATGAGGCCAAGGACTACGGCTTCATCGACCATGTCGTGCGCAGTGCGCGCCAGGTGTCCTCTCAGGGCGCCGTTTCCTAAGGGGGAGCTGAAGTGAACATCGAGAGCCGCTACGTTCTCCCCTCCTTCGTCGAGCGCACGTCTTACGGCGTGAAGGAGATGAACCCGTACAACAAGCTCTTCGAGGACCGCATCATCTTCCTCGGAGTGCAGATCGACGACGCGTCGGCCAACGACGTCATGGCGCAGTTGCTGACGCTCGAGTCGCTCGACCCCGACCGCGACATCAGCATCTACATCAACTCGCCCGGCGGGTCGTTCACGGCCATGACGGCGATCTACGACACGATGCAGTTCGTCAGGCCGGAGATCCAGACGGTCTGCCTCGGCCAGGCCGCCTCCGCCGCGGCCGTGCTGCTGTCAGGCGGCACGCCCGGCAAGCGCTTCGCTCTGCCCAACGCCAGGGTTCTGATCCACCAGCCCTCCACCGAGGGTGGCGGTCAGGGGAGCGACATCGAGATCCAGGCTCGGGAGATCCTTCGCATGCGCGCCCTCCTTGAGGAGATCATCGCGAAGCACTCGGGCAAGCCCGCGGCAGAAGTTCGCAAGGACATCGAACGCGACAAAATTCTCAACGCCGATGAGGCCAAGGCGTATGGTCTGATCGACGACATCATCCCGGTCAGGAAGAAGCGAGCTCAGGCCGTCGCTTCCTGATCGAACGCGACGCACCGGAGCGCTGCCCAATTGGGCACGTTCCGGTGCGACTCGCCGCCAGGGGGCTCACTGAGGGCCCAGAAGACGGTAACGTCGAAACCTGAGCGGTTCGGACCGGGTCCGGAGGATACGGATCGCGGGAGCAGGGCGGTCCCACGCAAAGGAGTATCTGGGGTGGCACGCATCGGCGACGGGGGAGACCTGCTGAAGTGCTCTTTCTGCGGGAAGAGCCAGAAGCAAGTCAAGAAGCTCATCGCCGGTCCCGGCGTCTACATCTGCGATGAGTGCATCGATCTCTGCAACGAGATCATCGAAGAGGAGCTCTCCGAGTCCTCCGAGCTCAAGTGGGACAACCTGCCGAAGCCGAGGGAGATCTACGAGTTCCTCGACGCCTACGTCATCGGCCAGGACGCGGCCAAGAAGGCGCTCTCGGTGGCGGTCTACAACCACTACAAGCGGGTGCAGTCGGGCGACCGTGGCAGGGACGACGGCCTCGAACTGGGCAAGTCCAACATCCTGCTGCTCGGTCCCACGGGATCCGGCAAGACGCTGCTGGCGCAGACGCTGGCCAAGATGCTCAACGTTCCTTTCGCCATCGCGGACGCGACGGCGCTCACCGAGGCCGGCTACGTCGGCGAGGACGTCGAGAACATTCTTCTCAAGCTGATCCAGGCCGCTGACTACGACGTCAAGAAGGCCGAGACCGGCATCATCTACATCGACGAGGTCGACAAGATCGCTCGCAAGAGCGAGAACCCGTCGATCACCCGCGACGTCTCGGGCGAAGGCGTCCAGCAGGCGCTGCTGAAGATCCTGGAAGGCACGACGGCCTCGGTGCCGCCGCAGGGCGGGCGCAAGCACCCGCACCAGGAGTTCATCCAGATCGACACCACCAACGTGCTGTTCATCTGCGGTGGCGCGTTCGCCGGTCTCGAGAAGATCATCGAGTCGCGCATCGGCAAGAAGGGCATCGGCTTCAACGCCATCATCCGGTCGAAGGAGGAGATCGACTCCTCCGACATCTTCAGCGACGTGATGCCCGAAGACCTGCTCAAGTTCGGCATGATCCCCGAGTTCGTCGGCCGTCTGCCGATCATCACCTCGGTGCACAACCTCAACCGCGAGGCGCTCATCCAGATCCTCACCGAGCCCCGTAACGCGCTGGTGAAGCAGTACCGCAAGCTGTTCGAGCTCGACGGCGTGGAGCTGGAGTTCACCGACGACGCACTCGAGGCCATCGCCGACCAGGCGATCCTGCGCGGCACGGGCGCCCGTGGCCTGCGGGCCATCCTGGAGGAGGTGCTCCTGTCGGTGATGTACGAGGTGCCCTCCAGGGAGGACGTCGCCCGCGTGGTCATCACCCGCGGCTCGGTGCTGGAGCACGCGATCCCCACGCTGGTCCCGCGCGACCAGCTGGCGGCCAAGCAGCAGCGCACACCGCGCGAGAAGTCGGCCTGATCCAGGGCTCTCGACGGGCGGCTCTCCTTCGTGGAGAGCCGCCCGTCCTCGTTGTGCGCGCGGCCTTCCTGGAGTACGGCCTTCCTGGAGTGCGGCTTCCCGGGACGCGGGGTTTGCGGTGCGGCTCTCTTGAGCGTGCGGCTTTGGAGGGGGCGACTCTTCTGGGCGTGCGGCTTTCCGGGGTGCCGATCTTCTGGGCGTGCGGCTTTCCGGGGCGCGGCTCTCCGGCGTGCGGCTTTCCGAGGGGGAATTTTTCCAGGGGCGCGGCTTTTCTGGGGGCGCGGCTTTTTCCGGAGTTGCGGCCTTTCTGGGGGTACGGCATGGCGGGGCCGAGGCCACCGTGGTCACCGGTGACCGTCCGTCCATCACGCGTACTCCAGCGGGACTACGGCCGGGCCGGCCGACGTCGGGCCGTCCTCGGCAACGGGCCGGCAGGGGGTCACGGTGGGGTTTCTTCGGCGGTAGCCGTACAGGAGGCCCCCTAGAATGGACTGCTGTGAACACGGAGCTGCCCACCCAATACACGCCCGCCGACGTCGAGACCCAGAGCTACGAGCGATGGGTATCAGGCGGATACTTCGGCGCGGACCCGGGCAGCGAACGCGAGCCGTACTCCCTCGTGCTGCCGCCGCCCAACGTGACGGGCGTGCTCCACATCGGCCACGCGCTCGATCACTCCATCCAGGACGCGCTGAGCCGCAGGGCCCGCATGCGCGGCATGGAGACGCTCTGGCTGCCCGGCATGGACCACGCCGGCATCGCGACGCAGAACGTCGTCGAGCGCGAGCTGGGCAAGGAGGGCCTGTCCCGCCACGACCTCGGCCGTGAGGCGTTCATCGACCGCGTCTGGCAGTGGAAGCACGAGTCGGGCGGCAGGATCCTCGGTCAGATGAAGCGGCTCGGCGACGGCGTCGACTGGTCGCGTGAGCGCTTCACGATGGACGAGGGGCTCTCGCGTGCCGTCCAGACGATCTTCAAGCGGCTCTTCGACGACGGGCTGATCTACCGGGCCGAGCGCATCATCAACTGGTGCCCTCGCTGCCTCACCGCGCTGTCCGACATCGAGGTCGAGCACAGCGAGGACGAGGGCGAGCTCGTCTCGATCCGCTACTCCGACGAGATCGTGGTCGCCACGACGCGTCCCGAGACGATGCTCGGCGACACCGCCGTGGCCGTCCACCCGAATGACGAGCGCTACGCGCACCTGGTCGGCACCACGGTCGAGCTGCCGCTGACCGGCCGCAGGATTCCGATCATCGCCGACGAGCACGTCGACCCGGCCTTCGGCACCGGCTGCGTGAAGGTGACCCCCGCGCACGACCCCAACGACTTCGAGATTGGCCGGCGGCACTCGCTGCCGTCCCTCACCGTCATGGACGAGCGCGGTGTCATCACCGCGCACGGCCCCTACCAGGGGCTCGACCGTTTCGAGGCCAGGCCCGCCGTGGTCGCCGCGCTGCGCGAGCAGGGCCTGATCGTCGCGGAGAAGCGCCCCTACCTGCACGCCGTCGGCCACTGCTCGCGCTGCAAGACCGTCGTCGAGCCGCGCCTGTCGCTGCAGTGGTTCGTCAACGTCTCGCCGCTGGCCAAGGCCGCGGGCGACGCCGTCCGCGACGGCCGCACCCGCATCCACCCGCCGGAGCTGGCCAAGCGCTACTTCGACTGGGTCGACGACATGCACGACTGGTGCATCTCGCGGCAGCTGTGGTGGGGGCACCGGATCCCCGTCTGGTACGGCCCCGCCGGCGAGGTCGTCTGCCTCGGCCCCGACGAGACGGCGCCCGAGGGCTACGTCCAGGACCCCGACGTGCTCGACACCTGGTTCTCCTCGGCCCTGTGGCCGTTCTCGACGCTGGGCTGGCCGGAGCAGACGCCGGAGCTGGCGCGGTTCTACCCGACCTCCGTGCTGGTGACCGGCTACGACATCCTCTTCTTCTGGGTCGCCAGGATGATGATGTTCGGTCTGTACGCCATGGACGGCCAGCCGCCGTTCCGCACAGTCGCCCTGCACGGCATGGTCCGCGACCAGTTCGGCAAGAAGATGTCGAAGTCGTTCGGCAACGTGGTCGACCCGCTCGACTGGATCGACCGCTACGGCGCCGACGCCACCCGCTTCACGCTGCTGCGCGGCGCGAACCCCGGTTCCGACGTGGCGGTCAGTGAAGACTGGGCGGCCGGCTCGCGCAACTTCTGCAACAAGATCTGGAACGCCACCCGCTTCGCGCTGATGAACGGCGCCACGGTGGGCGAACTGCCCGCGTCGCTGACGGCGGCCGACCGCTGGATCCTCTCGCGGCTCCAGACGGTCATCACCGAGGCCGACGCGGCGTTCGAGGAGTTCGAGTTCGCCAAGGCCTCCGACCTGCTCTACCACTTCGCGTGGGACGAGGTCTGCGACTGGTACCTGGAGCTGGCCAAGGTCCAGCTCTCGCAGGGCCTCGACCACACCCGCCTGGTGCTAGGGCACGTGCTCGACGCACTGCTGCGCCTGCTGCACCCGCTGGTGCCGTTCGTCACCGAGGAGCTGTGGCGCGCGGTGACCGGCCGCGAGTCCGTCGTCGTGTCCTCGTGGCCGGTGGCCGACCCCCGCTACGCCGATCCCGCCGCCGAGGCGGAGATCCTCGCGGTGCAGGAGCTGGTGACCGAGATCCGCCGCTTCCGCTCCGACCAGGGCCTCAAGCCCGGGCAGAAGGTGGCGGCCAGGCTGTCTCTGTCAGGTACGGCGCTCGCGGAGCACGAGGCGGCGATCAGGTCGTTGCTGCGGCTGCAGGAGCCGTCCGGGTCTTTCGTGCCGACGGCTTCGCTGCTCGTGGCCGGGGTGAACGTCGAGCTCGACACGGCGGGCGCCATCGACGTCGCCGCCGAGCGCAAGCGCCTGGAGAAGGACCTGGCCGTGGCGCGGAAGGAGGCCGCGCAGGTGGCGGCGAAGCTGGGCAACGAGCAGTTCATGGCCAAGGCGCCGGACGACGTGGTGGCCAAGGTCAGGGCGAGGGCCGAGTCCTCCGCGGCTGACATCGCCCGCCTCGAAGGGCAGCTGGCGGCCCTGCCCACGGGCTGATCGGCGGGAACCGAACCAGTGAGGGCCCGGAGTCGTTTGGCGACTCCGGGCCCTCGCTGTGTTTGGGCAACGCGAACCGGGGGAAGACCTATTTGTTACCGAAGTTGGACCTTGTGGGCGCGGACGACTGCTACAGTTTTCAAGGCAGGGCAGCGATCCACAGCGGCTTCGGGACGAAGCTCGCACAGGGACCGCTAGGCTCTGACCCATCCTCTAAGTCACTCCCGATCTTCGGGCTCGCGTCCATGCGATTGGACAAGGTCCGAATGATGGAGTAAGTTACGAGGGTTGCCCCGGAGACGGGGGATCAAGATTTTAGCTGGATTTGACCGGTTTGACACCAAATCGGGCGAGATGCTAAGATTGAGGCATAACGAAGCGAGCGCCACCGGGTGGGTGACGGTGAACGCGTCCGTTTCTTGAGAACTCAACAGTGTGTTAAAAGCCAGTGCATGATGCACAACCCCGTCCATTGGACGGATTCCTTTGGTTGGAACATTCATGTTTCAGCCGGGAGAAATTCTCAAACATTGTTTGGAGAGTTTGATCCTGGCTCAGGACGAACGCTGGCGGCGTGCTTAACACATGCAAGTCGAGCGGAAAGGCCCTTCGGGGTACTCGAGCGGCGAACGGGTGAGTAACACGTGAGCAACCTGCCCCTGACTCTGGGATAAGCCCGGGAAACTGGGTCTAATACCGGATACGACACGCTCTCGCATGGGATGCGTGTGGAAAGTTTTTTCGGTTGGGGATGGGCTCGCGGCCTATCAGCTTGTTGGTGGGGTAGTGGCCTACCAAGGCGACGACGGGTAGCCGGCCTGAGAGGGCGACCGGCCACACTGGGACTGAGACACGGCCCAGACTCCTACGGGAGGCAGCAGTGGGGAATATTGCGCAATGGGCGAAAGCCTGACGCAGCGACGCCGCGTGGGGGATGACGGCCTTCGGGTTGTAAACCTCTTTCAGCAGGGACGAAGTTGACGTGTACCTGCAGAAGAAGCGCCGGCTAACTACGTGCCAGCAGCCGCGGTAATACGTAGGGCGCAAGCGTTGTCCGGAATTATTGGGCGTAAAGAGCTCGTAGGTGGCTTGTCGCGTCTGCCGTGAAAGCTCGCAGCTTAACTGCGGGTCTGCGGTGGATACGGGCTGGCTAGAGGTAGGTAGGGGAGAACGGAATTCCTGGTGTAGCGGTGAAATGCGCAGATATCAGGAGGAACACCGGTGGCGAAGGCGGTTCTCTGGGCCTTACCTGACGCTGAGGAGCGAAAGCGTGGGGAGCGAACAGGATTAGATACCCTGGTAGTCCACGCTGTAAACGTTGGGCGCTAGGTGTGGGGGTCTTCCACGATCTCCGTGCCGGAGCTAACGCATTAAGCGCCCCGCCTGGGGAGTACGGCCGCAAGGCTAAAACTCAAAGGAATTGACGGGGGCCCGCACAAGCGGCGGAGCATGTTGCTTAATTCGACGCAACGCGAAGAACCTTACCAAGGCTTGACATCGCCCGGAAAGCTGCAGAGATGTGGCCCTCTTCGGACTGGGTGACAGGTGGTGCATGGCTGTCGTCAGCTCGTGTCGTGAGATGTTGGGTTAAGTCCCGCAACGAGCGCAACCCTTGCTCCATGTTGCCAGCACGCCCTTCGGGGTGGTGGGGACTCATGGGGGACTGCCGGGGTCAACTCGGAGGAAGGTGGGGATGACGTCAAGTCATCATGCCCCTTATGTCTTGGGCTGCAAACATGCTACAATGGCCGGTACAGAGGGTTGCGATACCGCGAGGTGGAGCGAATCCCTAAAAGCCGGTCTCAGTTCGGATTGGGGTCTGCAACTCGACCCCATGAAGTCGGAGTCGCTAGTAATCGCAGATCAGCAACGCTGCGGTGAATACGTTCCCGGGCCTTGTACACACCGCCCGTCACGTCACGAAAGTCGGCAACACCCGAAGCCCGTGGCCCAACCAGCTTGCTGGGGGGAGCGGTCGAAGGTGGGGCTGGCGATTGGGACGAAGTCGTAACAAGGTAGCCGTACCGGAAGGTGCGGCTGGATCACCTCCTTTCTAAGGAGCACCGACTGATCCTAGATCGGTCTACGTCGAGGTCATCAGCGAACGTCTGATGCTCGACAGCTCATTAGTGGAGCACTGGCTACTCAACCAGGTCTGGTTGCCTGCGGTTCAGTACCGCCCTCGCGAGAGGGAGTGGGAACGGTCGTGAGGGGCTGGGACTGGTTGGACACACTGTTGGGTCCTGAGGAAACGGGCCCTGCAGCCTTGCGAGGTTGCGGGTCTTGCTTCTTCTGGAGCACAGGACCAGCGAAGGATCGCCGTTGCGCGGTTTGGAGCTGGTTGCTGTTTGTTGTTTGAGATTTGCATAGTGGACGCGAGCATCTTTGTGGCCAAGTTTTTTAGGGCACACGGTGGATGCCTTGGCATCAGGAGCCGATGAAGGACGTGGGAGGCTGCGTTAAGCCTCGGGGAGTCGCCAACCAGACGTTGATCCGGGGATGTCCGAATGGGGAAACCTAGCACCAGTCATGTGGTGTTGCCTCCGCCTGAATGTATAGGGCGGTTGGTGGTAACGCGGGGAAGTGAAACATCTCAGTACCCGTAGGAAGAGAAAACAACAGTGATTCCGTGAGTAGTGGTGAGCGAAAGCGGATCAGGCTAAACCGTTTGCGTGTGATAGCCGGCAGGCGTTGCGCAAGCGGGGTCGTGGGACCTTTCTGAAGGAGCTGCCGCTTCTTCGAGGAGTAAGAAATCCTTCCGATAGTTGAAGCCTCTGGGAAGGGGCGCCGTAGACCGTGAGAGCCGGGTAGACGAAATCGGATGGACTCCTGAAGGGGATCCCAAGTAGCACGGGGCCCGAGAAATCCTGTGTGAATCTGCCAGGACCACCTGGTAAGCCTAAATACTCCCTGATGACCGATAGTGCACTAGTACCGTGAGGGAAAGGTGAAAAGTGCCCCGGTGAGGGGTCGTGAAATAGTACCTGAAACCGTGTGCCTACAAGCCGTAGGAGCTTAGTCGTCTTCGGACGGCTGTGATGTGACTGCGTGCCTTTTGAAGAATGAGCCTGCGAGTTATGGTGTGTGGCGAGGTTAACCCGTGTGGGGGAGCCGTAGCGAAAGCGAGTCTGAATAGGGCGTTTGAGTCGCATGCTGTAGACCCGAAGCGGAGTGATCTACGCATGGGCAGGTTGAAGCGAGGGTAAGACCTCGTGGAGGACCGAACCCACCAGGGTTGAAAACCTGGGGGATGACCTGTGTGTAGGGGTGAAAGGCCAATCAAACTCCGTGATAGCTGGTTCTCCCCGAAATGCATTTAGGTGCAGCGTCACGTGTTTCTTGCCGGAGGTAGAGCACTGGATGGCCGATGGGCCCGACAAGGTTACTGACGTCAGCCAAACTCCGAATGCCGGTAAGTGAGAGCGTGGCAGTGAGACTGCGGGGGATAAGCTCCGTAGTCGAGAGGGAAACAGCCCAGATCACCGACTAAGGCCCCTAAGCGTGTGCTAAGTGGGAAAGGATGTGGAGTCGCAGAGACAACCAGGAGGTTGGCTTAGAAGCAGCCATCCTTGAAAGAGTGCGTAATAGCTCACTGGTCAAGTGATTCCGCGCCGACAATGTAGCGGGGCTCAAGTACACCGCCGAAGTCGTGGCATTGACCCCCTTGCGGGGTTGATGGGTAGGGGAGCGTCGTGCAGCCGGCGAAGCAGCAGAGTGATCTAGTTGTGGAGGCTGTGCGAGTGAGAATGCAGGCATGAGTAGCGAATGCAGGGTGAGAAACCCTGCCGCCGGATGACCAAGGGTTCCTGGGCCAGGCTAATCCGCCCAGGGTAAGTCGGGACCTAAGGCGAGGCCGACAGGCGTAGTCGATGGACAACGGGTTGATATTCCCGTACCCGCTTTAACGCGCCCATATCGAACCTCGTGATGCTAAGAGTCCTTAGCTCGGGCACGCCCTTCGGGGCAGCCGTCAGAGTGAACGCTCGATCCGATCGGGTAGTAGGTAAGCGATGGGGTGACGCAGGAAGGTAGTCCAACCCAGGCGATGGTTGTTCCTGGGGTAAGCATGTAGGGAGTGTCGTAGGCAAATCCGCGACACACGTATCCTGAGATGTGATGCCGAGCCGATTGTGGCGAAGTGGATGATCCTATGCTGCCGAGAAAAGCCTCTAGCGAGTGTTGTGGCGGCCCGTACCCTAAACCGACTCAGGTGGTCAGGTAGAGAATACCAAGGCGATCGGGTGAACTGTGGTTAAGGAACTCGGCAAATTGCCCCCGTAACTTCGGGAGAAGGGGGACCTCTGCTGGTGATGAAACTAGCTTTCTGAGCTGGTGGGGGTCGCAGTGGCCAGGGGGAAGCGACTGTTTACTAAAAACACAGGTCCGTGCGAAGTCGTAAGACGATGTATACGGACTGACGCCTGCCCGGTGCCGGAACGTTAAGGGGACCGCTTAGCCACGCAAGTGGCGAAGGTGAGAACTTAAGCGCCGGTAAACGGCGGTGGTAACTATAACCATCCTAAGGTAGCGAAATTCCTTGTCGGGTAAGTTCCGACCTGCACGAATGGCGTAACGACTTCCCCGCTGTCTCAACCGCAGACCCGGCGAAATTGCACTACGAGTAAAGATGCTCGTTACGCGCAGCAGGACGGAAAGACCCCGGGACCTTCACTACAGCTTGACATTGGCGTTTGGAGCGTCTTGTGTAGGATAGGTGGGAGACTGTGAAGCTCGGACGCTAGTTCGGGTGGAGTCATTGGTGAAATACCACTCTGGTCGTTTTGAACGTCTAACTCTGGTCCGTGATCCGGATCGGGGACAGTGTCTGGTGGGTAGTTTAACTGGGGCGGTTGCCTCCTAAAGAGTAACGGAGGCGCCCAAAGGTTCCCTCAGCCTGGTTGGCAATCAGGTGTCGAGTGTAAGTGCACAAGGGAGCTTGACTGTGAGACTGACGGGTCGAGCAGGAGCGAAAGCTGGGACTAGTGATCCGGCGGTGGCATGTGGAAGCGCCGTCGCTCAACGGCTAAAAGGTACCCCGGGGATAACAGGCTGATCTTCCCCAAGAGTCCATATCGACGGGATGGTTTGGCACCTCGATGTCGGCTCGTCGCATCCTGGGGCTGGAGTAGGTCCCAAGGGTTGGGCTGTTCGCCCATTAAAGCGGTACGCGAGCTGGGTTTAGAACGTCGCGAGACAGTTCGGTCCCTATCCGCTGCGCGCGCAGGAGACTTGAAAGGGGCTGTCCCTAGTACGAGAGGACCGGGACGGACGAACCTCTGGTGTGCCAGTTGTACCGCCAGGTGCACGGCTGGTTGGCTACGTTCGGAAGGGATAACCGCTGAAAGCATCTAAGCGGGAAGCTCGCCTTGAGATGAGGTCTCCCACCACGAGAGTGGGTAAGGCTCCCGGTAGACGACCGGGTTGATAGGCCGGAGGTGGAAGCACGGTAACGTGTGGAGCTGACCGGTACTAATAGGCCGAGGACTTGACCACAAAGCATCTTGCTCGCGTCCACTACGCAATTCTGAGACAGCAAACACTGTGTGTTTGTGTGTTTCGCAGGGTTGCGGCGGTTATAGCGCAGGGGAAACACCCGGTTACATTCCGAACCCGGAAGTTAAGCTCTGCAGCGCCGATGGTACTGCACTCGGGAGGGTGTGGGAGAGTAGGTCGCCGCCGCGCAATCTTTACATTATGGGAGTTGGGGTTCCACCGTCTGGTGGGGCCCCTTTTCTCGTTGTCGGGGGGTTCCGCCGTGTGGGCGGGCGTCACCGGTCGCCCCCTACACGACACCCCGCGACTCCGGCGCCCCAGATGACAACCCACCTCCGTTATGTCATCCCTGCGCCCAGTGAGCGGTCGCCGATCTCCGCGTCGACGGGTGGGCCGGCTCGTGGGGTTGGCGTGGTCGACAGGTGAGCGGTGGGGTGGCGTTGGCGGGGTGGAAGGGCCTGCCGTACGAGCGGATAGGCTTGTCACGTGGATTATCGTGCGGTCGAGCGGGCCATCATGGAACGCGGCGTCGAGTGGGACTTCGAGCCGACGCTGGACAGAATCGTGGCCCTTCTGGACCTGCTCGGCTCCCCCCAGCAGTCCTACCCCGTCGTGCACATCGCCGGCACCAACGGCAAGACGAGCACCGCGCGGCTGACCGAGGTGCTGCTCAGGGAGCGCAACCTGCGTGTGGGGCGGTTCACGAGCCCGCACCTGGTCTCCATGCGCGAACGCATCGTCGTGGACGGCGAGCCGCTGAGCGAGGAGCGGTTCGCGGCGGCGTACGAGGAGATCGCTCCCTACGTCGAGCTGACCGACACCCAGGGCCGTCGCATCCAGTTCTTCGAGCTGCTGACGGCCATGGCCTACGCCGTGTTCGCGGACACGCCGGTCGACGTCGCGGTGATCGAGACGGGCATGGGCGGCAGCTGGGACGCCACGAACGTCGTGGAGTCGGCGGTCTCGGTCATCACGCCGATCTCGCTGGACCACACCGACAGGCTCGGGCCCGACATCCCCACGATCGCGGGGGAGAAGGCGGGCATCATCAAGGCGGGTTCCACCACGATCTTCGCCCAGCAGGATCTGGAAGCCGCCGAGGTGCTCATGCGCAGGGCGGTCGAGGTGGGGGCCGTCGTGGCGCGTGAAGGGCTCGAGTTCGGCGTTCTGAGCCGCGAGGTGGCGCTGGGCGGCCAGCTGCTCACCCTGCGCGGCCTCAAGGGCGTCTACGAGGACGTCTACCTCCCCCTGTACGGCGCGCACCAGGCGAGCAACGCCGTGTGCGCGCTGGCGGCCGTGGAAGCCCTCACGGGCGGCGACGACCCGCTCGACATCGAGCTCGTACGGCAGGCCTTCGCCCAGGCGTCCTCTCCGGGACGTCTCGAAGTGGTCCGCACGAGTCCCACGGTCATCGTCGACGCCGCGCACAACCCCGGCGGCATGGAGGCCACGCTCGACGGGCTCCAAGAGTCCTTCGACTTCGCCAAGGTGATCGGCGTCGTCGCCGTCATGGCCGACAAGGACGTCAGCGCGCTCCTCGAACTCCTCGAGCCGATGCTGGAGGAGATCGTGGTCACCCGCAACTCGTCGCCCAGGTCGATGCCGGTGGAGGAGCTGGCGGAGCTGGCCGAGGGCGTGTTCGGCGAAGACCGCGTCCACGCGGTGGACCGGCTCGACGACGCCATCGACAGGGCCATCGGCATCGCCGACGCGGCGGGCGAGTTCAGCGGCACCGGCGTGCTCATCGCCGGCTCCGTGGTCACCGCGGGCGACGCCCGCCTGCTGCTGAAGGCGGACGACAGGGCATGAACTTCGAGGTGACCCCCGGCATGCGCAGGCTCGGCTCGAGTGTGCTCGGCATGCAGGCGATCGTGGTGGCGCTGATCACCCCGGTGGCCATCAAGATCCAGGGCGTCCCTGTGCCTGTGGCGGTCACGGTGGGCATCGGCCTGGCCGTGCTCTGCGTCGTCGCCGCGGGCCTGCTCAAACGCCCTGTCGGCTACCTCTTGGGCAGCCTGGTGCAGGTGCTGGCCATCGCCACGGGCTTCCTCGTCCCCATGATGTTCTTCCTCGGCGCGATCTTCGCGGCACTGTGGATCACGGCGATATTCGTCGCTCGCCGTGTCGAGGGCGTGACTTCCCGCTAAAGTCGGCGAACATGGCCGTCCCCCCTATCGAGCGGTCCCAGGCCGTCGGCCTCGCCGGACCCCTCCCGGGCACCAGGTACTCCTGGCTGCTCGACCTCGTACTCGGGCTCCTGATCGTCGCGGCGCTGCCCTTGGCGATCCTCGCGATCCCCAACACCGTGTCCCTCGTCGCGGGCCTGCTGCCCACCGACATGGACCGGCTCGGCCTCATCAGGGCGCACGGGCTCGCCCTGCCCGCGATGATGCTGACCGTGCCGCTCGCGGCCGTGCTCGTACAGCGGATGAAGGCGGCGCCGATCCTGCTGGTGGGCCTGGCCGTCCTCGCGGCGGCCGACGCGGCGGGCGGATTCGCGGGCTCCGCGCTCGTCGTGGGCGTGCTGCGGGTCGTCCACGGCGTGGGCGCCGGCCTGCTGATCCCCGCGCTGCTGATGGCGGCGTGGGAGCGGGCGCCCCTGCTGCGGGCGCTCTGGACGGGCATGCTCGCCGTCAGCCTTCTCGCTGCCCAGGCGCTGGCCCTGTGGCCGCTCGACAACGCGCGCGACTGGCGGATCACGCTGCAGCCGTACCCACTGCTGAGCGGGATCGCGCTCGGACTGGCCGCGATCTACCTCGCTCTCAGCGTCGCGGTGGGTGCGATGAGCACCCCGGGCCCGCGGGCGATCGAACGCAGCAGGCTCACGTTGACCGCCGTGCCCGCCGCGGGGCTCGCCGTTCTCGCCATCGGCACCACGTTCGGGTGGCCGCCCGCGCTGGTCGTCCTCGCGGCGCTGTTCTCGATCGCGGCGCTGCTGACGCTGGCCTCGATCGGCACGTTCGAGGGTCCGGCGGGGCGCACGCTGTCGTACGCGATGCTCGCCGTCGGCGTGGTCGTGCTGCCCACGGCCGCCCAGGTCACGTACATGGAGCTGGGCGGGGTCGGCGGGCCCGGGCTCAACGGGCTGTGGCTGCCGTTCGCGGTCTGCGCGGTGGCGGGAGCGGGAGCCGCGCTGGTCGTCGGGCTGCTCGACAGCGCCTCGATGCAGCGGCTCTCGCGGGCGGGCCTCGTCACGGTCGTGCTGGGGTTGTGCACGGTGCGGCTCATGGTGCCGGCCAGCGAGGGCCTCACGCTGATGGTGCCGTTCGTCCTGCTGGCCGTGGGCGCGGCGGTGGCGCTCACCGCGGCGCTGCGGATGACGGGGCCGGGCGCCGCTCTCTATGGGCTGTCGCTGTGCTTCCCCGGCGTGCTGGCCGGATACCTGCTGGGCACCGGCGTGCAGATGGTGCTCCTGGGCCGGCCGCAGTCGGCGCAGCAGCTGGTCGACAGGTTCGTGGGGGCGCTGCATCTGTGGGTGCTGATCGGCGGGTTCCTGGTGGTGGCCGTGATCATGCTGGCGGCGCTGCTGGGACGGCGTGCGGGCGCACGGGCTGCCACCGCGACGGAGTCGGGCGCCCCCGAGACGTTCTCGGTGGAGGAGAAGCCGCAGGCTGAGGGCTCCGATGTCCTGCTGGTGTCCGGCGAGGAGGCGGCGGGGCGCGGGCCGTACGAGAGGATGTCCCCGCCGGAGGGCACGGGGCCCGACGACCAGAAGGGCGGCGCGGACCGCTCCGGGGCTGCGGACCCGACACAGGCGACGGCAGGCTCGGACGGCCGGGCGGACGACGCGGTGATCGGGTCTGATGGGCAGTCGGACGATTCGGACGGGCGGGCGGACGATGCGGTGGCCGGGTCTGATGGGCGGCGGGCCCGTTCTGACGGCGGAGCAGACGATGAGGCGGGCGGGCCTGAGGGGCGCCCAGGCGGCGCCGGCGGGTCTGAGAACCGGTCAGGCGGCGTTGGCAGGGCTCAGCGAAGGTCAGGCGGGGCGGCGGGCGATGACGGGCCCACTGACCCGTTCGGGCTGGCCGGAGGGTCTGGTGGGGCACTCGGCGGCGCGGTAGAGGACGCTCCCACGGGAGAGGTTCCGCGCGTGCCCGCCTCGCGCGTCCGGCCATCGCCTGGCGCGATCCCACCCCAGGCCGCTGCTCGGGATCGCCTTTCTGGTGGCACGCAGGGTGAAGGGGCCCGTGACGGCGGCGCGGCACGAGGCCCCGTCGATGGAGGGTCGCCGGGCCGGTCCGACGGCAGCCGTGGGTCCAGCGGGTCGTCGTCTGACGGGTCCTCGTCCGACGGGTTTCCGTCCGACGGGTCCGCAGGCGATGGGTCCTCGGTCGAGGGGGATGGGGCCGAGCGTCCGGAGGAGGGGACGGGGCCGATGCCGGTCGTTCCGCCGCCCGCGCAGTCGCCCGAAGACTCCGAGCCCGACTAGGTGAACGCCGCCGAGCACGGGGAATGCGCGAGAGGGCGGTAAGCTTCGCGCGTTCGCCGCATTTTGCGACCAAGACATCCAGTTCAAAGGAGAACCACCAGTGTCCGAGCGCACTCTTGTCCTGATCAAGCCCGACGGGGTGAAGCGCGGCCTCATCGGTGACGTGATCGCTCGTATCGAGCGCAAGGGCCTCAAGATCGCGGCCATGGAGCTGCGCCACCTCGACGCCGAGACCGCCAAGGTCCACTACGCCGAGCACTCCGAGCGGCCGTTCTTCGGCGAGCTGGTGGAGTTCATCACCTCCGCGCCGCTGGTGGCGCTGGTGGTCGAGGGCCCGCGCGCGATCGAGGCCTTCCGCTCGCTGGCCGGTCTGACGGACCCGGTGAAGTCGGCTCCCGGCACGATCCGCGGCGACCACGCGCTGGAGATCGGCGAGAACGTCGTCCACGGCTCCGACTCGCCCGAGTCCGCCGCGCGCGAGATCAAGATCTTCTTCCCGGACCGCTTCTGACGGTCCCCTCCGCGCCGGCCCCGCTTTCTGTGGGGTCGGCGTTTTTTGTTTTGTACGGCAAGCCCGGCTCGAGCGCCGACGCCCGTCACCGGCTGAGGTCTGTCCAGGGGACGCTCCTCGGGATCCGCCGGCCGGGCGCCGCCACGGACCACGCCAAATCGGCCCCACGCCGAACCGGTCACACCCGCCCAAGCCGGTCCCGCGGAGAAGGTCCCATAGCTTCGGACCACGGGTGATCGCGCCCCTCATGCCTCTCCAGGTCCGCTGCTGCCTTGGGCCTCTCCCCAAGTGGAGGGGCTGAGGGTCTGGGACTCATGAGAGGGCGGCTGAGGGCGGTCGCAGGTGTGCGAGGAGGACGCGGGGTGTAAGGGGTTCGGAGAGAGTGGGCGGGCTCGTGGAGTGTCGGGGCTGAGGGCGGTCGTGGGGCTGCGAGAGAGTGGGTTGAGCCACGGGTCCTGGAGCGGGCGGGTTGAGGGGTTTCAGGGTTCGGGAGACGGCGGGTTGAAAGACGCGGGTGTCCCGAGACGGCGGGTTGAAAGACGCGGGTGTCCCGAGACGGCGGGTTGAAAGACGCGGGTGTCCCGAGACGGCGGGTTGAAAGACGCGGGTGTCCCGAGACGGCGGGTTGAAAGACGCGGGTGTCCCGGAGCGGGCGGGTCGAAGGGCGCGGGGGCCGTAGTGGGCGGGCTGAGGGTTCGGGGGTCTCCTCCGGGGTTCTGAGGGAGGGGTTCGGGGTGGGTTTTGGGTGGGGATTAAGGTCTTCGATTGCTGGATGACCTTGCTCGTATGCGATCCCCTTCCCCCACCCCCCGCCTGGGGTTTTGTGGGCAAACTGGTGGTGGGGAAGAGGCGGCAACTTTTTGGTGGGGCTCGGGGCTCATTGCGCTCGCAGATGGGTACGTCACGTTACGATTCGAATGCGATCCGTAATTATTCGCGAACGACGTTACGGAAGGCTCGTTCCCCATGGGCAGCAAGCTCGCCTTTCTCGGCCGCGACATGGCGGTCGACCTCGGCACCGCCAACACGTTGGTATACGTGCGTGGCCGCGGAATCGTGCTCAACGAGCCGTCCGTCGTCGCGATCAACACCACCACGGGCAAGATCGTGGCGGTGGGGATCGAGGCCAAGCGCATGATCGGCCGCACGCCGGGCAACATCGTCGCCGTGCGACCACTCAAAGACGGGGTGATCGCCGACTTCGACGTCACCGAACGCATGTTGCGCTACTTCATCCAGCGCGTCCACAAACGCCGTCACTTCGCCAAGCCGCGCATCATCATCGCCGTGCCCAGTGGCATCACCGGCGTCGAGCAGCGCGCGGTGAAGGAGGCCGGCTACCAGGCGGGGGCGCGCAAGGTCTACATCATCGAGGAGCCCATGGCTGCCGCGATCGGCGCCGGGCTGCCCGTGCACGAGCCGACCGGCAACATGGTCGTCGACATCGGCGGCGGCACCACCGAGGTGGCGATCATCTCGATGGGCGGCGTGGTGACCAGCCAGTCGATCAGAGTCGGCGGCGACGAGCTCGATCAGGCGGTGATCACCTTCGCCAAGAAGGAGCACTCCCTGATGCTCGGCGAGCGAACCGCCGAGGAGATCAAGATGGCGATCGGCTCCGCCCGTCCCTCCGACGACGAGTTCCACGCCGAGATCCGCGGGCGCGACCTGGTGAGCGGGTTGCCGAAGACGATCGTGGTGTCCGCCGCGGAGATCAGGAAGGCGATCGAGGAGCAGGTCAACTCCATCGTCGACGCGGTGAAGACCACGCTCGACAAGTGCCCGCCCGAGCTGTCGGGTGACCTCATGGACCGCGGCATCGCCCTGACCGGCGGCGGCGCGCTGCTCAAGGGGCTCGACGAGCGGCTGCGAGACGAGACGGGCATGCCGGTCCACCTGGTGGAGAACCCTCTCGACTCGGTCGCGCTCGGCTCGGGCAAGTGCGTGGAGGAGTTCGAGGACCTCAGCTCCGTGCTCGTCCCGGAACCGCGTCACTGAGATGAGGGACACGCGCCGGGCCCGGCTCATTCTCGGCCTGCTGCTCACCGTCGCTCTGGTCGTCCTGACCGTCGACCACCGCACGGGGCAGAGTTCGCCGCTGGGACCCGTGCGCGGGGCGGGGGCGTCGCTGTTCGGCACGGCCGAGCAGGTCGTCACCGGCATCACGCGTCCTGTGGGTGAGTTCGTCAGCGCCGTCGCCGGCTCCCTCGGCGCGCAGCGCAGGATCGAGGAGCTGGAGGCGCAGAACGCGAAGCTCCGCGCCGACCTGGCGACAGGCACCCTCGACAAGGCCCGCTCGGCCGAGCTGCGCAGGCTGCTCGGTAGCTCGCAACGCGGTGGCTTCACGGTCGTCACCGGCAGCGTGATCGCCCGCAGGGGCCATCCGGGGTTCGAGGACGCGGTCGAGATCGACGCCGGCACCGACGACGGGGTGCGGCCCGAGATGACCGTCCTCAACGCCGACGGCCTGGTCGGCAGGGTGGTGCAGGCCTCGTCCAGGACGTCGACCGTGGTGCTGCTGAGCGACCCCGCCTCCTCGGCGGGCGCGCGGCTGGAGAGAGGCAACGAGATCGGCGTGATCAACGGCGTGGGCGAGTACGGCAGGCTGGTGCGCTTCCGGCTGCTCGACTCGACCGCGCAGCTCACGCCCGGCACCCGCATCGTCAGCTTCGGCTCGCAGCGCGGCGTGCCGTACGTGCCGGGGGTGCCGATCGGCGTGATCGAGCGGGTGGAGGCGACGCCGGGGGAGCTGACCCGCATCGCCTACGTGCGCCCCTTCGCCGACCTCAGCGCGCTCGACGTGGTGGGCGTCGTGGTGTCCGTGCCCCAGCGCGACCCGCGTGACGCGGTGCTGCCCATCAAGGACGGCAAGCGGTGATGGCCGTGCTCGCGGTGATCGCCGCCCTGCTGCTCCAGCTGACCGTCGTCAACAGGCTGTCGCTGCCCGCGGGCGGCGTGCCCGACCTGGTGCTGCTGGTCCTGATCGGGGTGGCGCTGTCCAGGGGGCCCGCCGCGGGAGCGGTGATCGGGTTCAGCGCGGGCGTCCTGGTCGACCTGACGCCGCCGACGGCGCACGTGCTCGGGCAGTACGCCTTCGTCTACGCCCTGATCGGCTACCTGGCCGGGCGCGGGATCGGCGGGCCGGTCTGGACCGTCGTGCTCTGCGTGCTGGCGGCTCCGCTGCTGGCCGCCGGGGTGGCCTGGCTGATCGCCGATCCGCGAGTCTCGAGCCCGGCGCTCGCGCTGACGCTGCCCGTCACCACGGTCTACTCCCTGCTGCTGGCGCCCGTGGTCGTCTGGCTGGTGGCGGGGGACAGGGCGCGGGGGGTCCTGGCGTGATCCGCATGCGCACGCGGCTCGTCGTGCTCCACGTGCTGGTCATCACGATGCTCGTGGTGCTGTCCGTACGGCTGTGGCAGGTCCAGATGATGCGCGGCGCCGAGTTCGTCAGCGCCGCGACCGAGACCAGGACGAGAGCCGTCGTCGTGCCCGCCGTGCGCGGGCAGATCCTCGACGCCTCGGGCCGGCCGCTGGTGCGCAACAGGACCGCGCTGGTGGTGTCGGTGGACAGGACCGAGCTCATCAGGATGAAGGACGGCGGCGCGGCCGTGCTCAAGCGGCTGTCGGAGGTGCTCGGCAGCCCGGTCAAGCTGCTGGTGCGGCGTCTCACGCCGTGCGGTCCGAAGGTGACCAGGCCGTGCTGGCCGGGCTCGCCGTACCAGCCGATCCCGATCGACCTGAAGGCCACCACGCGCGAGGCGCTGCAGATCCTGGAGCGCCAGGAGGAGTTCCCCGGCGTGACGGCCGAGGTGCAGGCCGTACGGGAGTACCCGGGAGGGAAGGCCGGCGCGCAGATGCTCGGCTACCTCCAGCCGGTCACCCAGGACGAGCTGAACAGACGCGCGGGCCTGAAGGCCGCCTTCTCCGGTGTCGACCTGGTCGGCCGTGACGGCCTGGAGGCGATCTACGACCACTACCTGCGCGGGACGCCGGGGCTGCGGCGGGTGCAGGTCGACAGGATGGGCAAGGCGCTCGGCGTGGAGCAGCAGGTGGCGCCGATCCCCGGCGACACGCTGATCACCAGTATCGACGCGCGGGTGCAGAAAATCGTGGAGAAGGCCGTGGACGGGGCGATGAAGAAGGCCCCGAAGGCCGACGGCGCCGCGGGCGTCGTGCTCGACGCGCGCACCGGCAGGGTGGTGGCGCTGGCCAGCGCGCCCGGCTACGACCCCGCCATCTGGACAGGGGGCATCTCCGAGAACGAGTACCAGCGCCTGCTGTCGGAGCGCGCGGGCAAGCCGCTGATCTCGCGGGCCATCAAGGGGGAGTTCGCGCCGGGCTCGACGTTCAAGGTGTCGTCGGTGTCGGCGATGCTGCGCGCGGGATATCCGCTGAAGGGCACCTACAGCTGTCCCGGCTCCTTCATGGTCGGCAGCCGGTCGTTCAGCAACTTCCGCGGCATCGGGCTGGGCTCGCTGACGCTGCACACCGCCCTGGTGAGGTCGTGTGACACGATCTTCTACAAGGCCGCCTACGAGCAGTGGCTCAAGGACGGCGGCCTGCGGCCGAAGACGCCGCCGAAGGAGCGCTTCGCCAACATGGCCAGGGCCTTCGGGTTCGGCCGTCCGACGGGCATCGACCTGCCGGGCGAGTCGCCAGGGCGCATCCCCGACCGCACGTGGAAGAAGAACCTGTGGGCGGCCACGAGCGCCGACAACTGCCGCAGGGCGCGCACCGGCTACCCGGAGGTCGCCGACAAGTCTCGAGCCGCCTTCCTCAAGCGGCTGGCCTACGAGAACTGCCTGGAGGGCTACCTGCTGCGTCCGGGTGACGCGGCCAACTTCTCCATCGGGCAGGGCGACGTGCTGGTCACGCCGCTGCAGCTGGCCACCGCCTACATGGCGCTGGTCAGCGACGGCAGGCTGCGCAGCCCCAGGATCGGATGGGCGCTGGTACGGCCGGGCGGCAAGGTGGTCAAGCACATCGACGTCCCCGTCACGGGGAAGCTGCCGCTGAGCCCGCACGAGCGGGCCTACATCAAGAACGCCCTCAGCCAGGTGGCCTCCGACGGCACCGCGGCGGGCGCGTTCTCGGGGTTCCCGATGAACAAGGTGAAGGTCGGCGGCAAGACCGGCACCGCCGAGGTGTGGGGCAAGGCGGACACCTCCTGGTTCGCCTCGTTCGCGCCGACCGCCAGGCCGCGGTTCGTCGTCGTGGTGATGGTGTCGCAGGGCGGCATGGGCGGGTCCACGGCGGCGCCCGCCGTGCGGGAGATCTACGAGGGCATCTACGGCCTCAAGGGCAAGCCGCCCGCGATGCCCGACACCAAGCTGCCGACGATCAGGAGTGACGGCACGGTGGCGCGATGACGGACCGCACGCTCCTCGCCCGCCGTCCCTTCACCACTCGCGCGGTGGGCGCGCACTCGGCCATGGGGCGTCTCGACTGGGTGATGCTGGTGGCCGTCGCCGCGCTGTGCGTGATCGGCGCGCTGCTGGTGTGGTCCTCGACCCGCACCTGGGCGGCCGGGTCCACGGGTCTGGTCAAGAAGCACATGCTCAACCTGGCGATCGGCGCGGTCCTGTGCGGGCTGGCGTCGATGGTCGACCACCGGCTGCTGCGGGCCTGGGCGCCGCTGGTGTACCTGGTGACGCTGGTCGGGCTGGTGCTGGTGGTGACGCCCGTCGGCACCACCGTCAACGGGTCGCACTCGTGGATCATGCTGGGTGGCGGGTTCGCCATCCAGCCGTCGGAGTTCGCCAAGCTCGGCCTGGTGGTGATCCTGCCCATGCTGCTGGCCCAGCCGGCGGAGGGCACCGACCGGCCGCGCGGGCTCGACGTGGTGCTCTGTCTGCTGGCGGCGGTGGTGACCATGGGCCTGGTCATGCTGCAGCCCGACCTCGGCACCACGCTGGTGCTGGCGGTGATCACCGCGGGCGCGCTCGTCATCGGCGGCGTGCGGAAGCGGTGGATCGTGCTGCTGGCCTTCGCCGTGGTGGCCGCCGGGGCGCTGGTGTGGCTGCTCGACCTGCTGGAGCCGTACCAGGTCGCCCGGTTCACCGCCTTCCTCGATCCCAGCGTCGACCCCCGAGGGGTCGGCTACAACAGCACGCAGTCGCTCATCGCGATCGGCTCCGGCGAGCTGTTCGGCAAGGGGCTGTTCGAGGGCGGCCAGACGACCGGCAGGTTCGTCCCCGAGCAGCACACCGACTTCATCTTCACGGTGGCGGGCGAGGAGTTCGGCTATCTCGGCTCCGTCACGCTCGTGGCGCTGCTCGGCGTGGTGCTGCTGCGCGGGCTGCACATCGCCAGGCAGTGCGACGACCGCTTCGGCGCGCTGGTGGCGGGCACGATCGTGTGCTGGCTGGCCTTCCAGACGTTCGTGAACATCGGGATGACGGTCGGGATCATGCCGATCACCGGGCTGCCGCTGCCGTTCGTCTCCTACGGCGGCACCTCCACCTTCGCCAACCTGATGGCCGTCGGGCTGCTGCAGGCGATCCGGATCAGGGAGCAGTCCTTCTAACACCGACTACTCTTGGTGTCATGTCTGTCGAGTCATTGTTCCCACGCCTGGAAGCGCTGCTGCCCAAGGTGCAGAAGCCGATCCAGTACGTCGGGGGTGAGCTCAACTCGACGGTGAAGGACTGGGACGGGGCCTCCGTGCGCTGGGCGCTGATGTACCCCGACGCCTACGAGGTCGGCCTGCCCAACCAGGGCGTGGCGATTCTCTACGAGATCCTCAACGAGCTGCCCGACACGCTGGCCGAGCGCACCTACTCGGTCTGGCCCGACCTCGAGGCGCTCATGCGCGCCGAGGGCGTGCCGCAGTTCACCGTCGACGGCCACCGCCCGGTGCGCGCCTTCGACGTCCTCGGAGTGTCGTTCTCCACCGAGCTGGGCTACACCAACATGCTGACCGCGCTCGACCTGGCGGGCATCCCGCTCGCCGCCGTCGACCGCGGCGACGACGACCCGATCGTGCTGGCCGGCGGGCATGCCGCCTTCAATCCCGAGCCGATCGCCGACTTCCTCGACGCGGCCGTGCTCGGCGACGGCGAGCAGATCGCCATCGCCATCAGCGAGGTCATCCGCGAGTGGAAGTCGGAGGGCAGCCCCGGCGGTCGCGACGAGCTGCTCATGCGGCTGGCCGAGTCCGGCGGCGTCTACGTGCCCAAGTTCTACGACGTCGAGTACCACCCCGATGGCCGCATCAAGCGCGTCGCGCCCAACCGGCCCAACGTGCCGTGGCGGGTGCACAAGCACACCGTCATGGACCTCGACGAGTGGCCGTACCCGAAGAAGCCGCTGGTCCCGCTGGCCGAGACGGTGCACGAGCGGTTCAGCGTCGAGATCTTCCGCGGCTGCACCCGCGGCTGCAGGTTCTGCCAGGCCGGCATGATCACTCGCCCGGTCCGCGAGCGGTCGATCACCACGATCGGCGCCATGGTCGAGAACGGCATCCGCGAGTCCGGCTTCAACGAGGTCGGGCTGCTGTCGCTGTCGTCGGCCGACCACTCCGAGATCGGTGAGGTCGCCAAGGGCCTGGCCGACCGCTACGAGGGCACGAACACCTCGCTCTCGCTGCCGTCGACCAGGGTCGACGCCTTCAACATCGACCTGGCCAACGAGTTCTCGCGCAACGGCCGCCGTTCGGGCCTGACCTTCGCTCCCGAGGGCGGCTCCGAGCGCATGCGCAAGGTGATCAACAAGATGGTCACCGAGGAAGACCTGATCCGCACCGTCACCACGGCCTACAGCCAGGGCTGGCGGCAGGTGAAGCTCTACTTCATGTGCGGCCTGCCCACCGAGCAGGACGAAGACGTGATGGGCATCGCCGACCTGGCCAAGAAGGTCATCAAGGCGGGCCGCGAGGCCACGGGCTCGCGCGACATCCGCTGCACGGTCTCCATCGGCGGGTTCGTGCCCAAGCCGCACACCCCCTTCCAGTGGGCCGCGCAGGCCGACCACGAGACCGTCGACCGGCGGCTCAAGGCGCTGCGCGACTCGCTGCGTGGTGACAGGGAGTACGGCAAGGCCATCGGCTACCGCTACCACGACGGCAAGCCCTCGATCGTGGAGGGACTGCTCTCGCGCGGCGACCGCAGGGTCGGCGCAATCATCAGGGCGGTCTGGGAGGACGGCGGCCGCTTCGACGGCTGGAGCGAGCACTTCTCCTACGAGCGCTGGATGGCGGCCGCGGAGAAGGCGGGGGTCCAGGTCGACTGGTACACCACGCGCGAGCGCGAGGAGAACGAGGTCCTTCCGTGGGACCACCTCGACGCGGGTCTCGACCGCGAGTGGCTGTGGCAGGACTGGCAGGACGCCGTCACCGGGTCCGAGGTCGACGACTGCAGGTGGACACCGTGCTACGACTGCGGCGTCTGCCCGACCATGGGCACCGAGATCCAGATCGGTCCGACAGGTAAGAAACTGCTGCCGCTTACTGTGGTATAGACACGGCCTTATCCTGAGAGCTAAGAAACTCTGACACGGGAAGGAAGACAACGCTCTGAAGCCTGTTCCCGAGGGGCCTCCGCCCGCGCCGACGGTGCAGCGCGTTCGCGTGCGCTACGCCAAGCGCGGTCGCCTGCGCTTCACCAGCCACCGCGACATCTCGCGGGCCGTCGAGAGGGCGGTCCGCCGTGCCGGCATTCCGGTCGCTTTCAGCGCGGGTTTCTCTCCCCATCCGAAGATCTCCTACGCGGGGGCGGCGCCGACCGGTGTCGCCAGCGAGGCCGAGTATCTCGAGCTCGGTCTGACCGAGCCGCGCGATCCCGCCAGGATCCGCGCGGAGCTCGACGCCTCGCTTCCTCCCGGCCTCGACGTGATCGACGTCGTCGAGGCGCGTTCGGGGGCGCTCGCCGACCGGCTGGAGGGATCGGCATGGGAGCTGAGGCTGCCGGGCGCGGACGCCGAGCTCGCACGCGCGGCGGTGGAGAGGTTCCTCGCCGCGGGCACCGTCGAGGTCGAACGCCTCACCAAGAAGGGGATGCGGCGGTTCGACGCCCGCGAGGCGGTGCTGACACTGGCTTCAGGAGGAACTGCAGCTCAGGTGCCTGGACAGTCGTGTGTCATACTGCGCATGGTTGTTCGGCACATGACGCCTGCCGTTCGACCCGACGACGTGCTCACGGGCCTGCGCCTTGTGGCCGACTTCGCGCCGCCGGTCCCCCCCCGAGGTGACCAGGCTGGCGCAGGGGCCGCTCGACGCGGTAACCGGTGAACCCGCCGACCCGTTCGACCTTGACCGCGACACGATGCGCGGCGGCGAAACGGAACCGGCTGGCGCGCACGTCGCCGGTGAATGAGGAATGTGCTGAGGGCCGCCGTCACTCGTGACAAGGCGGTCCGATGAGCCCGTCCCTCATGGACAGGGAAGGCTTTGCGAGCCTCGCACGGTGGCGAGGTTCGGAGGGCTCGACCGCTGACAGGACTTGGCGCCCGCGCCTTTCGCAAGGTGCGGGCGGACAACGAGACACGATGGCTCCTGCGCGGCGCGGCGACGCGCCCGGGAGCTGACGGGAGAGCGCCCGCATGCTCGACAACGAGCCCAACGCCGGGGCCCATGGCCCTGACGGGGATACAACACAACAGCCCACCACGCCCAAGCGCCGGCGCGCGGCGAGCAGGCCCGCGGGCCCGCCGCCCGAGGTCGACGACGTTCCCGCGGTAGTGGTCACCACGCAGGCTTCCGGGGATGCGGGAGCCGCGTCAACCGATTTTTCCGGTACGGCCGGCCCGGCTCCCGCCACGGCGGGGCAGGCCGGTGAGCCGTCCACGGTGACGACCTCCGGCCAGGCCAGCCTCGTCGAGGAGGCCGTGGCCGAGGCCGTCGAGGCGCCCGCGCCCAAGCGGGCCGCCAGGTCCAGGTCGACCGCCACCACGACCACGCGCCGCCGTACCAGCAAGAAGGCCGCGGAGGCCGCTGAGAGCGCCGCTGAGGCCGCGCCGGCGCCCGCCGAGGCCCTGGCCACCGCCAACGGCGCGGAGGCGCAGGCCGGCGCCCTGGCCGACGAGTGGGAGGCGCCCGCGCTGCCCGCCGAGCAGGCCGTAGAGCAGCCCGCCGAGCAGCCCGCCGCGGAGGAGGCCGCGCCCAAGCGGCGCCGCACCCGCAAGAAGGCCGAGCCCGAGCAGGAGCCCGAGTCGCCGGTCGAGGCCGTCATGGCCGAGGAGCTGCTCGAGACGCTGCCGGAGAGCGAGCCGCTCGACGACGAGCCCGCGGGCGAAGACCTCGACGAGGAGCCGATCGCCAGGCCCGCGCTGTTCGTCGACCCCTTCGGGCTGTCGCCGCAGGCCGCCCAGGAGACCGGCACCGCCTTCCAGCGGCCCGCCGCCGTGTTCACCCCACTGTTCCAGGCGCCGGACCCGAGCCAGGCCCAGCCGGTCAGGGTCGAGCCGCAGCAGCCGGTGAAGCCGCGGGCCGACGAGGCCGACGCGCTGTTGACCGAGGAATCCGCCGAGGAGGCGGAGGAGGACGTCGACAGCGACGACACCGACCACGAGGACGACGGCGGCAGCCGTCGCCGTCGCCGCCGCAGGGGCGGCAGGGGCAGGGGCAAGTCGCGCGAGCGCGACGACGACTCCGAGTCCGACGACTCCGACGAGCAGGAGGAGTCCGAGGAAGGCGGCGAGGAGGCCGAGGAGGCCGAGGAGGCCCACGCCGAGGAGGAGGAGAGCTCCAGCTCGCGCCGCCGCAGGCGCAGGCGGCGCAGGGGCGGCGACGAGGTCGCCGAGGTCGCCACCGACGACCCGCCCAACACCGTCGTGCGCATCCGCGCGCCGCGCACCGGCAGGTCGAGCACGCTCGACACGCACGCCGACGGCGTGCAGAGCGTGCGCGGCTCCACCCGACTCGAGGCCAAGAAGCAGCGCCGCCGCGAGGGGCGCGAGCTGGGCCGCCGCAGGCCGCCGATCATCACCGAGTCGGAGTTCCTCGCCAGGCGCGAGTCCGTCGACCGGATGATGGTGGTGCGCCGCAACGGCGACCGCACGCAGATCGCGGTCCTCGAGGACGGCATCCTCGTCGAGCACTACGTCAACCGCGAGGCCAGCCAGTCGTACGTGGGCAACGTCTACCTCGGCAAGGTGCAGAACGTGCTGCCCTCGATGGAGGCGGCCTTCGTCGACATCGGCAAGGGCCGCAACGCCGTCCTCTACGCCGGCGAGGTGAACTTCGACACGGCGGGCCTCGAGGGCCAGCCCAAGCGCATCGAGGCCGCGCTCAAGTCCGGCCAGTCGGTGCTGGTGCAGGTCACCAAGGACCCGATGGGCCACAAGGGCGCCAGGCTGACCAGCCAGATCTCGCTGCCGGGCCGCTACCTGGTCTACGTGCCCGACGGGTCGATGACCGGCATCAGCCGCAAGCTCCCCGACAAGGAGCGCACGCGGCTCAAGAGCATCCTGAAGAAGGTCATGCCGGAGAACGCCGGAGTGATCGTGCGCACGGCCGCGGAGGGCGCCTCGGAGGAGGAGCTCGGCCGCGACGTGGCCAGGCTGTCGGCGCAGTGGGAGGCCATCCAGAAGAAGGCCAAGTCCGCCAGCCCGCCCGAGCTGCTGTCGTCCGAGCCCGACCTGACCATCAGGGTCGTCCGCGACGTGTTCAACGAGGACTTCTCCTCGCTGGTCGTGCAGGGCGAGGACGCCTGGGACACGGTCGAGGAGTACGTCAAGTACGTCGCGCCGCACCTGGCCGACCGGCTGGGCCGGTGGGACGAGGACGGCGACGTCTTCGAGGCCTACCGCATCGACGAGCAGCTGGCCAAGGCGCTCGATCGCAAGGTGTGGCTGCCCTCGGGCGGCTCGCTGGTGATCGACCGCACCGAGGCGATGACCGTCGTCGACGTCAACACCGGCAAGTTCACCGGCCAGGGCGGCAACCTCGAGGAGACCGTCACGCGCAACAACCTGGAGGCGGCCGAGGAGATCGTTCGCCAGCTCAGGTTGCGCGACATCGGCGGCATCATCGTCATCGACTTCATCGACATGGTCCTGGAGTCCAACCGTGACCTGGTGCTGCGCCGGCTGCTCGAGTGCCTGGCGCGCGACAGGACCAAGCACCAGGTCGCCGAGGTCACCTCGCTCGGTCTGGTCCAGATGACCCGTAAGAGGGTCGGACAGGGGCTCCTGGAGGCCTTCTCGACGCAGTGTGAGTGCTGCAACGGGCGGGGCCTGATCGTCTCGGCCGAGCCGGTCGAGGGCAAGCCGGAGCCGCGGGGCACGCAGGGCAAGATGGCGGTGGAGAAGGCGGTCGCCGAGAAGGTGTCCGCGGCCAACGACTCCGCCGGCCGTGATACCGTGACCGGTGCGCTTGAAGACGTCCCCGGCTCGGAGGACGACCAGGCGAACCAGACTTCCGGCAGGGGGCGGCGACGCTCCCGCCGAGCCAAGTCGGCCGATTAGCGCCGTCTTCGGCGGCGCCCCGCCCCAGCGGGGCGCCAACCGGGCCGGCCCTTCCCAATGGCGGCGTGACCTCCCCTCCGGGGGCGGCGCGTCATCGGGCTTGGCCGGCTTGTCCGACGATCCATCCGGTTCGACCGGGGGCCGGGAATCCGGTAACCTAGTCAATCGGTGCGTCCGGTGGCGCGCCCTGTTCGCGCGCCCACTCGGTTCGTCGGTTCCAGACAGCAATCGAATGCCGGGCGCAGCATTCAGAGAGTCAGCAGAAGGGTTCCGCGGTGTACGCGATCGTTCGTTGCGGCGGCAGGCAGCAGAAGGTCTCCGTCGGTGACGTCCTCGAGGTGGACAAGGTCGCCGGCGAGGTTGGTTCTTCGGTTTCGCTGCCGACGGTGCTCGTCGTCAACGATGGCGACGTGACCACGGAGGCGGGCAAGTTCACGGTGAGCGCCGAGATTCTCGGTGAGACCAAGGGCCCCAAGATCCGCATCCTCAAGTACAAGAACAAGACCGGTTACAAGAAGCGCCAGGGTCACCGTCAGCGGTACACCCAGGTGAAGATCACCGGTATCAACCAGGCCTGATCGGGAGTTAGAGAGATGGCACACAAGAAGGGCGCGTCGTCCACCCGGAACGGCCGTGACTCCAACGCCCAGCGCCTGGGCGTCAAGCGCTTCGGCGGCCAGCTGGTCAACGCGGGCGAGATCATCGTCCGTCAGCGTGGCACCCACTTCCACCCCGGTGACAACGTCGGCCGTGGTGGCGACGACACGCTGTTCGCGCTGGCCGCGGGCCACGTGCAGTTCGGCGTCAAGCGCGGCCGTCGCGCCGTGAGCATCGTTCCCGTCGCGGAGTAAATCCGCGGTCGGAAGACGTTGTAGCGAGGGGTGGATCGTTCCGGTCCACCCCTCGTTCGCGTTTTCCCGTGGGTCGTAACGGTGGCCAGCCGCGTGCGCTGGAGGAGCGTCTCCCTGGAGAGACACCGGCCACGTGACAAGGGTGGGCTTGGTTGGCCTGCCGTACAAGATGGAGAGAAGAGCTGTGGCGGATTTCGTGGACCAGGTGGTCCTGCACATCAGGGCAGGCGACGGCGGGAACGGCTGCGCCTCCGTCCACCGGGAGAAGTTCAAGCCGCTCGGCGGTCCTGACGGGGGCAACGGCGGCAGGGGCGGCGACGTCATCCTGGAGGTCGACCCCAACACCGCCACGCTGCTCGACTACCACCGCCGTCCGCACCGCAAGGCCGAGAACGGCAAGCAGGGGCAGGGCAGCAACAGGGAGGGCGCCAACGGCGCCGACGTGGTCCTCCCGGTGCCCAACGGCACCGTGGTCAAGGACGCGAACACCGGCGAGGTCCTGATCGACCTGGTCGGGGTGGGCACGCGCTACGTGATTGCCCAGGGCGGCCACGGCGGGCTCGGCAACGCGGCGCTGGCCAACTCCAAGCGGAAGGCGCCGGGGTTCGCGCTGCTCGGCGAGCCCGGCGACGCGCTCGACGTGATGCTCGAGCTCAAGAGCGTCGCCGACGTCGCGCTGGTGGGCTTCCCCAGCGCGGGCAAGTCGTCGCTGATCGCCGCGCTCAGCGCGGCGCGGCCGAAGATCGCCGACTACCCGTTCACGACGCTGATCCCGAACCTGGGTGTGGTCACCGCGGGCGAGACCGTGTTCACGGTGGCCGACGTGCCGGGGTTGATCCCCGGGGCGTCGCAGGGCAAGGGGCTCGGTCACGAGTTCCTGCGCCACGTCGAGCGCTGCGACATGCTCGTGCACGTCATCGACTGCGCGACCATGGAGCCCGGCCGCGACCCGATCACCGACTACGAGGTGATCGAGGCCGAGCTGCACGCCTACGGCAAGCTCGAGGACCGCCCCAGGATGGTCGTGCTGAACAAGGCCGACGTGCCCGACGCCAGGGAGCTGGCCGACATCGTCCGCGCCGACCTCGAGGAGCGCGGGCTCAAGGTCTTCACCGTCTCGGCCGCCACCCACGAGGGGCTGCGCGAGCTGACCTTCGCCATGGGCGAGTGGGTCGCCGCCGCGCGCGCCACCAGGCCGGTCGAGGAGCCGACCAGGCTGGTGCTGCGGCCCAAGCAGCTCGGGGCCGCGACGTTCAAGGTCCGCAAGGTCAACGACACCCTCTTCCAGGTCACCGGCGAGAAGCCGGAGCGGTGGATCAGGCAGACCGACTTCACCAACGACGAGGCCGTGGGCTACCTCGCCGACCGGCTCGAGCGGCTGGGTGTCGAGGAGGAGCTGGTCAAGGCCGGCGCGGTCGCGGGCGCCGAAGTCGTCATCGGCTCGATGGACGACGGCTACATCTTCGACTGGCAGCCCACGCTCAACGCCGAGTCGATCAACACGGGGCCGCGGGGAACGGACAACAGGCTCGGATAGGGTGCTGCACGTGCGGGAACAGATCAGCTCAGCGTCGAGGGTCGTCGTCAAGGTGGGGTCCTCGTCGCTCACCACCCCCCAGGGCGTGATCGACGTCGACAGGGTCGACGCGCTGGTCGACGTGCTGGCGGCACGGCGCCGTACCGGCACGCAGATCGTGCTCGTCTCCTCGGGCGCGATCGCGGCGGGCCTCGGCCCGCTGGGGTTGCCGGCGCGCCCGCGCGATCTGGCCACCCAGCAGGCCGCGGCCTCGGTCGGTCAGGGCGTGCTGGTCGCCCGCTACACCTCCTCCTTCGCCAGGTACGGCCTGCGCGTCGGCCAGGTGCTTCTGACGGCCGACGACATGATGCGCCGCTCGCACCACGCCAACGCGCAGCGCACCCTGAGCAGGCTGCTGGAGCTGGGCATCATGCCGGTCGTCAACGAGAACGACACGGTGGCCACCGACGAGATCCGCTTCGGCGACAACGACCGCCTGGCCGCCCTGGTCGCCCATCTCATCCACGCCGACGCGCTGGTGCTGCTGTCGGACGTCGACGCGCTCTACGACGGGCCGCCCTCCAGGGCGGGCTCCAGGCGCCTGTCCGAGGTCAGGGGCCCCGACGACCTGGTCGGCGTCGAGCTGGGCAAGAACGGCGCGGCGGTCGGCACGGGTGGCATGGTCACCAAGGTGCAGGCCGCGCGCATCGCGACGGGCGCGGGCGTGCCCGTGGTGCTCACCGCGGCGGCGCACGCGGCCCAGGCGCTGGCGGGGGCCGACGTCGGCACCTACTTCCACCCCGGCGGCCGGCACCCCGGCACCCGGCTGCTGTGGCTGGCCCACGCGACCACCGGGCGCGGACGGCTGACGCTGGACGAGGGCGCGGTCGAGGCGGTCGTCACGCGCCGCAAGTCGCTGCTGCCCGCCGGCGTGGTGTCGGTGGAGGGGGACTTCGCCGCGGGCGACCCCGTGGACCTGTGCGGGCCGCGCGGCCGGGTGGTCGCGCGCGGGCTGGTGAACTTCGACGCGGGAGAGATCCCCGAGCTGCTGGGCCGCTCCACGAGAGAGCTGGCCAGCGCGCTCGGTCCGGAATATGAACGCGAGCTCATCCACCGCGACGACATCGTCATACTGGAGTCCCACAGCTAGCGCTAGGAGAGCCGGATGGAGTTCGTCAAGGTTGCCCGGGCGGCGCGAGAGGCCGCCGCCGAGCTGGCCCCGCTGCCCAGGGCCGCCAAGGACGCGGCGCTGCGCGCCATCGCCGACGCTCTCGTGGCGAACTCGCCGGAGATCCTCGAGGCCAACGCCCTCGACGTGGACAAGGCGCGCGAGGGCGGCACCTCCGAGGCGATGATCGACCGGCTGCGGCTGGACGAGGCCAGGATCGAGGCCATCGCGCAGGCCGTGCGCGACATCGCCGACCTGCCCGACCCCGTCGGCGAGGTGGTCAGGGGCTCGACCCTGCCCAACGGCCTGGAGCTGCGCCAGCTCAGGGTGCCGCTCGGCGTCATCGGCATCATCTACGAGGGCAGGCCCAACGTCACCGTGGACGGCGCGGCGCTGTGCCTCAAGAGCGGCAACGCGGTCCTGCTGCGCGGCTCCTCCAGCGCCTACTCCTCCAACGCCGCGCTGGTGAAGATCATGCAGGCGGCCCTGGAGCCGACCGAGGTGCCCTCGGGGGCCGTGCAGCTGGTGCCGGGGCTGACCCGCGACTCGGTCAAGGAGCTGATGCGGGCGCGCGGCCTGGTGGACGTGCTGATCCCGCGCGGCGGCGCCTCGCTGATCAACTCGGTGGTGGAGGAGTCCACGGTCCCCGTGATCGAGACTGGCGTGGGCAACTGCCACGTGTACGTCGACGCGGACGCCGACCTCGACCTGGCCGTGGAGATTCTGCTCAACGCCAAGGCGCAGCGGCCCTCCGTCTGCAACGCGGCCGAGACGTTCCTGGTGCACGCCGACGTGGCCGAGCAGTTCCTGCCCAGGGCGCTGCGCGCGCTGAAGGAGGCGGGGGTGACCGTCCACGCCGACCCCAAACTGGGGGTCTACGGCGAGGTCGTCCCCGCGACCGAGGACGACTTCTTCACCGAGTACCTCTCGCTCGACATCGCCGCCGCCGTCGTCGGCTCGCTGGAGGAGGCGGTGGCCCACATCAGGAAGTACGGCTCGGGCCACACCGACGCGATCGTCACCCGCTCCCAGGGCGCCGCCCGCAGGTTCGTGCAGCTCGTCGACTCGGCGGCGGTCGCGGTCAACGCCTCCACGAGGTTCACTGACGGCGGCGAGTTCGGCTTCGGCGCCGAGATCGGGATCTCCACGCAGAAGCTCCACGCGCGCGGTCCGATGGGCCTGCCTGAATTGACCTCCACGAAGTGGGTCTATACCGGCGAGGGGCATCTGCGCACGTCAACGGGGACCGTTATTCCGTCCTGCGGAGGGTAATGCGGTGTGTCTCTCATGTGCGGGCGCGCCCGCACGTGGCTTGACTGGCCTTCATGGCTTTGGTGACAGCGATCATTTTCGCGGGTGTCGTGCTGTTCGGCGCCGACCGGCTGCTGTTGTGGATGGAGAGCCGCGGACACATCAACTGGCGCAGGAAGGGCCGCAAGAGGCTCTCGGAGGAGCCGACGGCCGGGCTCGACTCCATGCTGTCCGACTCTTCCCACCGATGACCGGCGTGCCGCGGGCGTAAGCACGGGTCACACCGCTAGGGTTGTGTCCCTTATGGGCGCGCCGAGCGGGGAGGGAGCGTGAGCAAGCTCGGCAAGGTCGGGCCTTACACCTTGCTCGAACGCCTCGGCCGTGGCGGCATGGGCGAGGTGTATCTTGCCAGCACCCGCCGGGGTGAGCGCGTCGCTCTCAAGGTGCTGCACGACCTCATCGAGGATTCCGCCTCGCGCATCCGGCTGGAGCGCGAGGTACGAGCGTTGCGCAGGGTCGAGAGCCCGTACGTCGCGAGGGTGATCGACGCCGATCTCGACTGCGTGCGGCCGTACCTGGTGATGGAGCACATCGAGGGCGACACCCTGCTCGACAGGGTGCGCCGCAGCGGGCCACTGACCGGCGCCGACCTGGTGCAGCTGGCCCAGGGCGTGGCGGCGGCGCTGGCGATCGTCCACGCCGCGGGCGTCATCCACCGCGACCTCAAGCCGGCCAACATCCTCATGGGCGCCGAGGGTCCTGTACTGATCGACTTCGGCATCGCGCAGGTCATCGACGCCACCAGGCTGACGATGACCGGCACCTTCCTCGGCACTCCCGGCTACGCCGCCCCCGAACTGTTCGCCGACGAGCACGTGGCCGAGCCCGCCGACGTCCACGCGTGGGCGGCCACGGTGGCCTTCGCGGCCACCGGCAGGCCGACGTTCGGCAGGGGCACGGTCGAGGCGCAGATGTACGCGGTGCTGAACGGCCAGGCCGACCTCAAGGGCGTGCCAGCAGGCCTGCTGCCGCTGGTGCGGGCCGCGCTCAACAGGGAGCCGGGCAAGCGGCCGACGGCGGCGCTGCTGGCCGACCGGCTGGCCAGACTGGCCAGGGCGACCGTCTCCTCCGCCACGGCCTCCTCCTCCGGGGCCGCCCTCGACGAGGATGTGAAGGCGCTCAGGGGCAGGGCGGCCGACGCGGCGAAGGCGGCGAGGAGCCGCGCCGCCGAGGCGCGCGCTGCCGACGAGGCCAAGGTGGTCAGGCCGCGGACCGCCGACGAGGGCAAGGTCGTCAGGCCGCGCGCCGCCGAGGACGGCAAGGTCGTCAGGCCGCGCGTCGCGGAGGAGGGCAAACCGGTCAGGCCGCGGGCCTCGGAGGAGAACAAGCCGGTGCGGCCGCGCCCTGGCGACGAAGGCAAGGTGGTCAGGCCGCGCGCCTCCGAGGAGAGCAAGCTCGCGCGGTCGCGCGCGCAGGGCCGTACGCCTGAGGAGCCGAAGGCGGCGCGCGCCCGGATGCCGGTGACGGCGAGGGGCCGTGTGGCGGCCCGTACGGCAGAGGAGGGGAAGGCGGCGGTCAGGGCACAGGCCAGGGCGCCACGCGTCAGGCGGGCCGCCGCCCAGGCGGAGCCGGCCCCGACCACGTTGCCCGCGGGCAACGCGGCGCTGCTGCTGCTGGCCGTGCTGGCGGTGCCGTGCGTCGTGGCGACGGTGATCTGGCCGATCGCGGGCGTGGGGATCACCGCCGCGTTCGTGGTGCTGGTGCGGACGGTGTGGATCAACCACTGGATGGTCAGGAACCGCACCTCGAAGCGGGTCAAGGTGGCGCTGAGGGTGCTGCTGTTCCCGCTGGCGCTGGCCGGGGCCGCGATCAGCGCGGCGGGCTGGCCGGGGCTGCCCGTCGCGGCGGCGGCCGGCGGTGTGCTGTGGATGGTCGCGGGCGGCGAGCTGGGCCCCGACTGGTGGCAGCAGACCGCGCCCGTCACGGCGGCGGGCGTGGTGTTCGGCGTGCTGTGCGGGGCGATCACCGGCAGGGAGGTCGAGCGGGCCGGCGCGATGCTGCAGGACCTGCGCAAGGAGGGGCTACGCGCGCTGGCCGTACTGGGCGGTTTCGTCGCCCTCTGCGCGGCGGCGGTGCGCGCGATCGCCCTGCTGCTCTGACCGACGGCCTGGAAGCCGCGTCTTCCAGGCCGTGAACGTCGTCGTCAGCTGCCGTCGCGGCGGGAGAAGCGGTTGAAGATCCGCTCGCCCGCGTTGACCGCGCCCTCGGCCACGTCGCGCAGGACGCCGATGAACGGGTCCTGCGACTCCGACCACGAGCGGCGGTAGGACTCGGCGGCCGCCTTGACCTCGTCGGTGACGCGGGCGTCGGCGTCGTGCTCCCTGCGCGGGTAGTCGCCGCCGATGATGCGGTCGTACTCGCCGCCGCGGTGCCACTTGTCGAGCTCGGCGACGCGAACGACGGCGAACGGATGCGTGGTGCCGAGCAGGTTGAGCACCTTCAGGAAGCCGTCGCGCAGGTCGCCCGCGGTGTCGTACTCGGCGTACTGGGCGAGGAAGGCCTCGATGTTCATCTCGTGGGTGTAGGCGCCGCCGGCGAGCTTCATCAGCGCGCGCTTGGCCGCCTCGGGGTCCTGGCCGGTCAGCAGGCCACCGCGGTCGGAGGACAGCTCCGACTTGCGGTACCACTCCTCCAGGCCCGCCACGATCGCGCGCAGGCCGATGTAGCCCAGCGGGATCCAGGCCACGCGCGTGGCCAGGCGGGTGAGGATGTCGAGCATCGTCCGGTAGACGGCGTGACCCGACAGGATGTGCGCGGTCTCATGACCGATCACGAAGCGCTGCTCCTCCTCGTTCATGAGGTTGAGCAGACCCGTCGTCACCACGATGAACGGGTCGTCGAAGCCGATGGCCTTGGCCTGGACCTGCGGGTCCTGCTGGACGTAGATCTCGGGGACCCGGTGCAGATCGAGGACGTAGGCCGCGTCGCGGCCCATGTCGTACAGGGAGCGGAACTGCGTCTCGCTCACTCGTACGGCAGAGGCGAGATACATCAGGCGCAGCCGGCGCTCACTGATCAGGCCGGACATCTGCTTGAGAACCGTGTCGAACCCGCTGAGCTTGCGCAGAGCGACCAGAGCGGACCGGTCTGCGGGGTGTTCGTAGGCACGGGACGAGATGCCGGGCAGTTGCACGCGGCTGCGATCCGGGGTGGTCGTCATGTCCGGCATGCTACGTCGGCGGCGGGTGTGGTGCGCGTTTCTCAGAAAGGGGGGTGCTTAATGGTTGGTTACGGCTTCCACGTAGGGTCCGTTTCATGATGAACGCGCCCAGGGTCCAGGGAAAGCGACGCGTGGGGGTCATGGGTGGCACCTTCGACCCGATCCACCACGGTCACCTGGTCGCCGCGAGCGAGGTGGCCCACCACTACGACCTCGACGAGGTCGTCTTCGTGCCGACGGGCCGGCCGTACCAGAAGGCCGAGAGAGAGGTGTCGGCGCCCGAGGACAGGTACCTGATGACGGTCATCGCGACCGCGTCGAACCCGCGCTTCTCGGTGAGCAGGGTGGACGTGGACCGGCCGGGCCCGACGTTCACCATCGACACCCTGCGTGACGTCAAGCAGATCTACGGTCCAGACGCCGACCTGTACTTCATCACCGGCGCCGACGCGCTCGCCGCGATCCTGGACTGGCAGGACGCCTCCGAGCTGTTCGATCTCGCGCACTTCGTCGGCTGCACCAGGCCCGGGCACACGCTGCGCGACCCCGGGCTGCCCGAGGGCAAGGTCAGCCTGATCGAGATCCCGGCCCTCGCGATCTCCTCCTCCGAGTGCAGGCAGCGTGTGGAGCAGGGTGAGCCCATCTGGTACCTCGTGCCGGACGGGATCGTGCAGTACATCGGCAAGCGCGGCCTGTACCAGGCGGGCACCGCATAGACGGCCCTGACCAGGGAAGAGTGGTGGAGAAGGCGCCCTGGACCGATGGCTCGCAAGTCAGGAGCATGTGCCTGGCGGCCACCGGGGATACTATCAGGGTAAGCGTGGGGTATACACGTGGTCACACAGGAGGACAGAACCGTATCGTGACAGCATCCGAAAGATCCGTTCAGCTCGTCAGAGTCGCGGCCGAGGCCGCCGCCGACAAGCTGGCCGACGACATTCTCGCCTACGACGTGAGCGAGCAGCTCGTCATCACCGACGCGTTCCTGCTCTGCTCCGCAACCAACGACCGCCAGGTGCGCGCCATCGTCGATGAGATCGAGGACAGGCTCCGCATCGAGTGCGACGCCAAGCCGGTCCGCCGCGAAGGCGAGCGTGAGGGGCGCTGGGTGCTCCTCGACTTCATCGACATCGTCGTGCACGTCCAGCATGAAGAGGACCGCACCTTCTACGCGCTGGAGCGCCTCTGGAAGGACTGCCCCGCCATCGCGCTGCCCGAGGGCGTGACCAGGGCCGCCGCCCAGAGGGCCCGTACGTGAGCAAGCGGATCGTCTGCCTGCGTCACGGCCAGACCCTCTGGAACGTCGAGCACCGCTTTCAGGGCCACACCGACATCCCGCTCGACGAGACCGGCATCGCCCAGGCCGCGAGGGCGGCGTCGCTGCTGGCGGCGCTCCGCCCCACGATGATCGTCTCGTCCGACCTGCGCAGGGCCAACGACACGGCCCTCGCCCTGGCCGGGATCGTGGGGCTCGACGTCTCGGTCGACAAGGACTTCCGCGAGCGTGGTGGTGGCGCCTGGGAAGGGCTGACCCGCGAGGAGATCGCCGCTCGCTGGCCGGCCGAGTACGTCGCGTGGGAGGCGCCCGACGGCGAGCCGGTTCCCGACGTGGCCGACCGCGTCGGGGCGGCGCTGCGCCGTTGGGCGGGTCAGCTCGACGGCGACGGGCTGCTGGTGGTGGCCTCCCACGGAGCGGCGCTGCGACTCGGCATCGCCCACCTGCTGGGGCTGCCGCAGGAGCTGTGGTCGGCGCTGGGCGGGCTGGGCAACTGCTCGTGGTCGGTGCTGGAGGAGGGGCGCAGGGGATGGCGCCTGCTCGAGCACAACGCGGGCACCCTGCCCGAGCCGGTCAACAGCGACGACACCCCCGAGTCCGCTTCCTGACCCGGTTCGGGACGGCTCCCGCGGGCCGGCCGCCGTCTTCGGCGGCACGGCCGGTGAACGGGCGGGGGACGGGCTCGGACGGGTGGCGGAACTCTTGATTATGCGAATCGGGAGCGATGGTTATATGCTCTGCGAGCGCCGCAACGGGAGGACTCGGAGCGGTGACCAGGGGCTATAGCGCAGTTGGTAGCGCACCTCCATGGCATGGAGGGGGTCAGGAGTTCGAGTCTCCTTAGCTCCACCCAAAGGCGGTTACTCGAACACGGCTCTTCTAGGGCGGTGGCGAGTAGCGTCGAAGTGCTTGTAGCGGCGGTGTCAGTGATGACGCCGCCGCTCTTGCGTTTTCCGGCCCTGGTGACGTGCAGGATCGGGGCGAGCGGGTGTGTGGGGTCGTCGGAGCTGACGCGGGGTGTGTTGTCGGTCTCGTCGGTGTCGAGGTAGAGCCGGTGGAAGAACGCTTGGTTGAGCAGACGACGGGCCGTTTCGCTGGCGATGCCGTACAGGTCGCGCGGGTTGGTGAGTAGGTCGAGCACGGTGGTCAGGGCCGTACGGCCGCTGTCGAGGTCGGGGTGTTCGGTGCGCGAGAGCTGAGCTTCGAGGCGTGCGCGTTCGTCTCGGATGCCGCGTAGGCGCTTGGCGAGCTCCTCCCGCTCGGATTCGGCCAGCTCCCCGCTGCCGGCGTCTTGCTCGCGGGCCAGCCGGTCCATTTGCACCCAGTTGGCCAGCGTGCCCGCGTTGATGCCTAGATCCTTCGCGACCTGCGCAATCGGCTTTCCCGTCTCCCGGACGATGCGGACCGCGCCCGCCCGGAACTCCGGCTCGAACCTGCGTCTGGTCTCTCCCACGACCCAACCTTCTCCTTAGGTCAGATCTCCACGCTAGAAGGGGAAGGCCAATTCGTCGGTCATCACTTTCCGTAGTCGGGGTTCGTGCACGTGCACGATGTGCATGCGGCCCATAGGTGCAGACGCGCGCGAGGCGTGCACGTGCACGAACCCGATTGTGGTTACGGACTGTGAGAGACGGCGCGCCACCGTCCACGCGAAACCTGGGCGGCGCGATTAGTGCGGGTGAGTTCGTCGAGCCGGTAGTAGATCCAGCGTCGGCCCATACCGGTCAGGCGCATGAGTTCATCCATCGACACGCCTTCGGGGGGCGCGCCGTCGAGAGCGGCAGTGAGGGCTTTCTCGGCGCATCCAGGCGGTGGGCATGCCATCCGGCCTTGAGCAGGCCTTGTCCCAGGATCAAATCCACGTCGCGCTGTTCGCGCACACGGAAGGACAGACGTACGTCCATCTGGGAGCGCACCGCGCCCTTGCCCATCGCCTTCTGGGACGGGCGCTGGGTGGCGGCAACGAGTTGGACGGCGACGGCGCGGCCACGTCGGGCGATGGAGTCGGCGTGCCGTACCTGGCGCAGTTCTTCGACCTGCGGTGCGGTGTTCGAGTAAGCCTCGACTAGCTCCACAGTTCGGTAGCGCAGCAGGGCCAGCTGTCGGGGTTTGCCTGGGAGGGCTTTCCGACCTCGGCGCGCAGGCTGTAGCCGGCGGTGCTCGCATCTTTGGCGACGCTCTGAGCGGCGTCGAGAGTCGGAGCGTACAGGACCGTCGTGTTGCTGTGGCCCAGCAGGCGGGAGATGTTCTCCAGAGGGACGCCCGAGTCCGAGAGCAGCGAGACGAAACTGAACCGCGCCGGGATTGATGGAGCCACTGGTGTGTCCCGGGTTACGTGAAGGTGGATTTCTAGATTCTTGTGCCACTTGATGAGAGGAGAGTGGCATGGGACGACGGGGCTATCCCCCGAGACAAGCGCAAGCAGGCTACGACCCCCGAACTGGCCGAGGTGGTCATCGAGTCGGCGATCGGCCGCCGCGGTCTCGCGGTGATGGAGTTGCGGCGAAGAGCGGGTCGTGGCGGGTGCGGGCTGACTCCAGGAACTGGGTCAGCCGGTCGTATGGGCGGTTTTCGGCCTGTGGGATGAGTGCGGCGGAAGGCTTGGGTGCTGTCACACGGCTGTGGAAGCGCACTGGACAGGCCGCTGGGCATGGCCTCGTTGGGCGACCCACCCACCTCGGGCCGCAGTGTGATCTCGAACGGACCGCCGCTCCATGCCCACTTGTAATCATGTGATTGATTGATACTGTGTGTCCATGCCAGAAGATCAGCCCCAGGCGACGAGCAAAGCGGCACGTACGAGGGAGCGCATCCTTGATGCGGCCCTCGACGAGTTCTCTGCCAAGGGATACAGCGGCGCTCGCACCGCGGTCATCGCCAAGCGCGCCGGCGTCAACGTGCAGCTGATCTCTTACTACTTCGGTGGCAAGGAAGGCCTGCTGGAGGAGCTGCTGTCGAGCTGGCAGGAGCGGCGCTCGAAGTTGGTGCCGGCCAGCAAGGCCGAGCCGTTCCTGGAGAGCTTCCGCATGGTGTTGAACGCCACCTTGCGTGATCCCCGGCGAGCCCGTCTCGTGGTGTGGCAGGCGCTGGGTGACTATCCCGGCGACACCGAAGCGCTGGCGCGGGAGTGGCGCACAGTGGCCGCCGCCGCCGTCGAGCAGACGCGCGCCCGGCAGGCGGCGGGAGAGATCGGTGATGGTCACCCGCCCGAGTTCGTGACGCTGCTCTCCTTCCTGCTCGCCTTCGCCCCGGTTGCACTTCCGCAGGTGATCGAGGGGATCTACGACGTGGATCCGCTGTCGGAGGAGTACCGGCAACGCGTGAGCGAGGCCCTCTTCGCCTTTCTGGACGTACGGCACGCATGAGGCTCGCCCTCATGCGTGAAATCATTCAATTGATTGATTAGGGAGTATCCATGATCCGTGTCCTCGTCACAGGAGCCACCGGCCGGCAGGGCGGAGCCGTCGTCGCACGCCTGCTCAAGCACGGCCATGAGCCTGTCGCCTACGTCCGCGACCCCGCGACACCGGCGGCGGACGCGCTCTCCGCACAGGGCGTCCGCCTCGTGACCGGCGATCTCGCCGACCGCGAAGCCCTCACCAAGGCGGCTAAGGGCCTGGATGCGATCTTCGGGCTGACGGTCCCTTTCGGCGAGAACGGCACCGCCGAGGAGATCGCCCAGGGCCGCGCCCTCGCCGACGCGGCGAGCGCGGTGGACGCCCACCTGGTGTACTCCTCGGTCAAGGGGGCGGCGAGCGAGGCCGACTTCACGGTCGAGCACGCCTCCGCCAAGCAGGTCGTGCACCGCTACCTCGTCGAGCAGGGCACCACTTTCACCGGCGTTCAGCCGGCCTACTTCATGGAGAACGCCCTCAATGTGGGCCTGACCCGGCTGAACCAGGGCGTCTACGCCTTCCCGCTCTCTCCCGAGCGCAAGCTCGACCAGGTCACTGTGCTTGACATCGCCGGCATGGCCGTCCACGCGATCGAGAACCCCGCCAAGCTGTCCGGCAGAGCGATCGACGTCGTCTCCGACAGCGTGACCACCCTGGAGGCGGCGCGGTTCCTGTCCGAAGCCATCGGCTCGGACTTGCCGTACGAGAACATTCCCATCCCGATGATTCGCCAATGGGCCGGGGATGAGATCGCTGACATGTTCCAGAGCTTTGAGGACAACCGGGTGCACACCGACATCGCCGCGCTGCACGCGGAGTTCCCGGAGGTGGGCTGGCACTCCTACCTGGGCTGGGCGCAGACGGTCGACTGGGACCAGGTGCTCGCTCAGCAGCCCGGCCGGGCCTGAATCCCCTCAATGAGACAGAGGACCTGGCCGCGCACGGCACCGCCGTCGGCAAGGTCGACTCGGTCGCGGTGACACAACGACGCCCTGGCCGTGCCGGCCACGGCCAGCTGAGGTCTCTGGTGAGGCGCCCACGGGGCTACGGCAAGCCTTGCCCTGAGCACCTTCGCCCGGGAAACGATCAGAGAGCTCTGCAGGGCACTGCGCAGGTCCTCCACCTGCTGTGCAGTGTTCGAGTAAGTGGTCATTAGCTCCACCGTTTGGTAACACAGGTCAGGAGTGAGAGTCTTCTTGACTCCATAGATCGTCCAAGAGCGGCCGGTTCGGGTGACAGCACCCCAGCCGGCCGCTCTTGTCTGCTCTCACCTCATGGTCGCGAGCTTCACCTCCCGTTGGGGAGCTGGCTCGCTGCCTTATCGGGCCCACGGTGGGACGAACGGTTCCATCCCCTGCATGATCGCCTGCCCGCCGACCGGCAGCACCGCGACGAGTTCCGCCGGTTCGTCGTGCGGGTTGCCCAGGGCGAAGGGGGTGTGCGGCGGCACGATGAGCGCGTCGCCCGTCACCAGCCGGTGCTCGGCGCCCTCCAGCCTGGCCGTCACGCCGCCGGAGAGCACCACGAACACCTCCTCCCTGTCGACCATGTGGGTACCGTCGGCGGGCGCCAGGCTCGAAGGTGAAGCGCCACGCGCAGGTCTCGCTCGCGCCCCTGCTGGGGGCGGCCAGTCCGGTCGCGGTGACGTGCGGGACGGTGAAGACCGGAGCGTCGCGGCCCTGGATGACGCCCATCAGACGGCCGCGGGGGGAACGACGGTGCTGCCGTCGGCCAGCCGGGCCAGCGCGCCCACGGGCAGCGCCACGACCAGCTCCAGGGGCTCGTCGTGCGGGTTGCCCAGGGCGAAGAGGGTTCCGGCCGGCACGACGATCGCGTCGCCCTGGCCGACGGGGTGCGGGACGCCGTCGAGGTGGGCCACGCCCGCGCCCGAGGTGACGACCAGGACCTCCTCCCTGTCGAAGGAGTGCACGTTCGGCTCGGTGTGCGGGGCGACGTGGGTGCGCCACACGCAGGTCTCCTTCGCGCCCCTGCTGGGTGCGGCCAGGCCGGTGAAGCGGGTGGTTCCGATGGTGAAAACGGGGGCGGTGGCTCCCAGGACGACTGGCACGAGGTGTATCCTCCATACAGATCTACAACCAAGGTTTACAACCATGGTTGTCTATCTCGGAGGGAAAGTCAAACATGGATTTCGGGGTCCTGCTCGGCCTGGCCTACAACCAGTTCGTGACCGAGCTGCACGAGCACCTGGCCGAGCGCGGGTTCACGAACCTGCGCCCGGCGTTCGGCTACGCGTTCAAGGTGCTGGCCGTACGGCCGATGACGACCAGCCAGCTCGCGGTCAGACTGGAGATCACCCCGCAGGGCGCGGCCAAGACGGTCGAGGAGATGGTGGCGGCAGGCTACGTGGAGCGGGTCGCCGATCCCGCCGACGGCCGGGTCAGGCTGCTGCACCTCACCGACAAGGCCCGCGCCCTGATGAGCGCGGGCCATGACTTCCATGTCGCCTTCGAGCGGGGGCTGAGCGCCGAGCTGGGCGAGGACAGGATCGGCGCGCTGCGCGAGGTGCTCACCGCGGTGGTGGCGCGCAGCGACTCGCCCGAGGGCCTCGCCCGCACGCTGCGTCAGGTCTGATCGACGCGCTTCCTGCCGCCGACGTGGTTGAAGAGCAGATTGAGCAGGATGACCGCGACGCAGCCCGCGCTGATGCCGCTGTGCATGATGATCTGGAACCAGTGCGGGAACTTGTCGTAGACGCCCTCGGCGCCGAGCGGGATCAGCGCGATGCCGATCGACAGCGCCACCACGAGCAGGTTGGCGTTGCCGGTGAAGCTCACCCTCGACAGGGTGCGGATGCCGGTCGCGGCGACCGTGCCGAACATCGCGATGCCGGCGCCGCCGAGCACCGCGGCGGGCACCGCGGCCACGATCGCGCCGAGCACCGGCACCAGGCCCAGCAGCACCAGGATGCCGCCCGACACCGCGACCACCCATCGGCTCTTGACCCCGGTGAGCCCGACCAGGCCGACGTTCTGCGCGAAGGCGGTGTAGGGGAAGGTGTTGAAGACGCCGCCGAGCGCCGTGGACAGGCCGTCGGCGCGCAGGCCGTCGGCCAGGCGGCCGGGCGGCAGCTCCGACTCGGTGATCTCGGCGACCGCGATGAAGTCGCCGGTCGTCTCGGTCATCGACACCAGCATCACGATGATCATAGAGACGACCGCGGCCACCTCGAACGTCGGCAGGCCGAAGTGGAACGGCGTGCTGACACCGATCAGGTCGGCCTCGCCCACGTGGGAGAAGTCGGTGAAGCCGAACGGGATCGCCACCAGCGTGCCGATCACGATGCCCAGCAGCACCGCCACCCGGGCCAGCGCCGGAGGGGCGAACCTGTGGAGGGCGATGACGAAGGCCAGGACGGCGCCCGCCAGCGCGATGTTACGCGGCTCGCCGTACGTGGGGGAGCCGACGCCGCCGGCGGCCCACTTGGCCGCCACGGGCAGCAGCGTGATGCCGATGATGGTGATCACGGTGCCGGTGACCAGGGGCGGGAAGAAGCGCAGGAGCTTGCTGAAGAACGGCGCGACCGCCACGACGAGCAGTCCTGAGACGATCACCGCGCCGTAGATGGCGGGCAGCCCGCCGCCCGTGGTGCCGATGAGCACCATCGGGGTGACGGCGGCGAACGTGCAGCCCTGCATGATCGGCAGACGGACGCCGAAGCGCCACACGCCGACGCACTGGATGAGCGTGGCGATGCCGGAGATGAGCAGGTCGGCGTTGATGAGATAGGCCAGGTCGGCGGGCGGCAGCTTCATCGCGCCGCCGACGATGAGGGGCACCGCGACCGCGCCCGCGTACATCGCGAGCACGTGCTGCAGGCCGAGCGCGGCCGTCTGGGGGAGTGGCAACCGCTGGTCCACCGGGTGGGTCATGTGGCTCTCCGGAGGTCGGGGGGATGCGGTCAGTACATCAACCGCGTGTTTCCCGCGCGTGTCCCCGCCTCACGAAACTCCCGCCTCAGAACGGCGGAGATTTTGGAGGATTCTCCACTAGAACGCGCCCTTGTTCAGGCCGATCACCCCGAAGATCAGCGCCGCCAGCAGGAGGGCGGCCAGCACGACCGAGACCACCACCCAGCGCCAGCGCGCCTTCGGCGGCGGCGCGTAGACCACGGGCGGAAGATCGTCAGGCGTGTACGGCAGGCGTACGGTCCCCGCTCCGAGCTCCTCGGGCGCGGCGGGCGGTCCCTGCTGCGCGGGCTGTCCATGCTGCCTCGGCGGTGGCGGCGGGGCCATGGGTGGCGGTGGCGCCGTGGGTGGCGGCGGCTGCACGGGCAGCGGCTGGCTCACCTGGCCGGGCTGCGGCCTGCGGATCCTGACTGTCGGATTGGGGTCGCCCTCGGACCTCATCGATTCCCCCCGCGCCCTGGCCGATTGTCTAGCCCGAATATAGCCAGCTGTCACAATTCGCGGAACTGCTCCGTCTTTGCCGCATCACCCGAAGTCTGGCGCGCCGCGAGCAGGCGGCCCGTCGAGGGGAAGGCGGCGCCGCTACTGCAGAAGCAAGGCGACCCCGAGGTGATGGCCGAGGGGCACGGCCTGAAGGACGATCGGCTGGGGCGACTACCTCGAGGGCCACTGGCCGGGCGGCGGCTGCTGGGAGTAGGGCGGCTGCGGCGGGTAGGGCTGCTGCCAGCCCTGCGCCGGCTGCTGGGCCCCGTTGCGGCGGGCCACCACGCCGGAGATCAGGAGGCCGAGACCGGCCACGTTGATCACCATGAACACCAGGCCGGAGATCATGGCCAGCGTCGCCATCATCCGGTAGCCGCCGGACTGGACCAGTGAGTCCAGGAAGGCCTGGTAGGCGCCCTGCAGGAGGGCGGCCACCAGCAGCACGACGCAGCCGACCAGGCCGAGGGTCGCGCCTCGGCCGTGGCTGCCCCTGGCCCGCGCGGTCAGCACGATGCCGACGACCAGGACGATCACCGTCGGGACGAGATAGAGGAGTGCGATGGCAATGCTCATAAGCCGTGGATGCTACGGCATCGGCACGCGATTGCGCCTTGCACCCCGGGACGGCCACCGGGGCCGTCCCGGGGAGACGGTCAGAGCGCGCGCAGGTAGGCCAGCGACGGCATGAAGAAGTACTCTCCGCCGAGCATCGTGACCGTCTGGGCGACCTGACCCTGTGGGAGCGACACCTCGGGCTTGCCCCACACCTTGGGGAAGGTCACCTTGATGTCGCGGTCGCCCTGCCCGATGACCGGGTCGTGACCGGTCGCCGGGTTGAGGAAGTCGGCGTTGTTCGCCCAGTCGCGCTGGGTGAACTCGAACTGGTTCTCCAGGCTGGAGTTGAAGGCCATGAACAGCAGCCCGACCTCCGCGCTCGGCCTCGTCTCGGGCGGGGCGTCGTCCCACGGCTGGTCGGCGCGCTCGCCGTAGGTCTGGCCCCGCCTGGCCATGAGCACGTGCCTGATGTCCTCGAAACGGGGGTTGGTCTTGCGGATGTGCCCGCTGAACGGGCACTTGGCCCCGTCGTCGGAGTCGAAGGTGAAGTCGTTGGCCACGGGACCGCCACCCGCCTTCGCCTTCGAGGTGACGGGGGTGCCGTCCTTGAACCTGCCGACGAGCATCGCGCCCGCGCGGTCGCGGTCGGCGCCCTCCAGACCGAGGGAGTCGGCCAGGTCCCGCTCGATCTCCTTGAACGCCCTGACGTTCTGCTCCAGCTTGCGGAAGACGAAGTAGCTGCCGAAGTGCCGGTCTCTCGAGGGCGCGAACGGGTCGGCGACCAGGACGTTGGCCAGCGGGAAGGCCGGGTTCCACCGCTTGCGGGGCTCGCGCTCGACCTCGTCGGCCAGGAAGAGCGGCTGGCTGCGGCCGTCGACGTAGCCGAAGTGCTCGATGCCGTCGCCCGCGGGGTTGCGCATGCCCTGGCCGCTCTCCTCGCCCAGCACCCGCGCGCTCTCAGGCAGCCGGCCGAGGATCTCGTCGCGGAGCCTGGCCACCGGGGCGGCCTCGGCGTCGCCGATGAGGAGGACGACGTGGATCTCGCGCTGGTAGGCGGCCTCCCACTCGGTCACCGCCGGATCGTTCACCTCGGCGACCCTGCGCTTCATGCCGTCACGGAAGACCCGGTCGCCGAACAGGCGCAGCTCCTCGACGCTGTGGCCGAGGTCGCGGTAGCCGGCCTTGCTGACGCCGATCCCGACGTACGGCGTGCCCCGCCTGCCGCTCCTGGCGAAGTCGCGCACCTCTTCGAGGTGCCGGCGGGCGGACTTCATGTGCGTGGTGGCGACCTCGCGAAGGAAGCGCCTGCCGTCGGCGCTGTCGTTGAACCTGATGAAGAGCACGCTCAGGTGCTCGCGGACGTGTGCGCGCAGGATGTTCGGCTGGAGGTTGTCGAGCATCTCCTTGGTGTCGCGGTCGAGGGTGGCCGAGTCCCAGGCGAGGGGTTGTGCGTTGTTGAGATCGACAGGCATCGAGTCGAGTCCTTTCCCCGTGGCGAATGGGCCCCCGATATGTGACTCAGGAGAGAGGAGAAAGGTTCGCGTCGTGCCGGCTCTGCGCGTCCAGGATGTCGGGCGCGCGCAGGGCGATCCAGTCGAGCAGGGCGCGAAGGGGCGCCGACCCCTCCTGGCCCAGGGGGGTCAGCCGGTAGGAGACCTTGGGCGGGATGTCGGGCTCGACCATGCGCTCGATCAGCCCGTCGCGGGCCAGCACCCGGAGGTTCTGCGACAGCATCTTCTCGCTGATGCCGCCGATGCGGTCGCGCAGCTGGTAGAAGCGGAGCGGGCCCTCGCGTAGCGCGGCCAGCACGAGGATGCCCCACCGGCTGGTCACGTGGTCGAAGACCTGCCTGCCTGGGCAGTCGTTGTTGAAGGCGTCGGTGCTCGGGTCGGCGGGGGTCGGGCTCACTTTCATGACCCGAGCTTACTCTGCGTTAGCTCAGCGGTTCAGGTGCCTGACGAGCCACGCGCGCGCCAGCTCGGCCACCTTCTCGAGGGCGCCCGGCTCCTCGAACTGGTGCGTCGCCCCCCGCACGGTCTCCAGCTTGTTCGGGCAGCGCAGCCGTTCCTGCGCCGAGCGGTTGAGCGTGCGCACCGGCTCGTCGCGCTCTCCCACGACGAGCAGCGTCGGCGCGGTGACCTCCGCCAGCCGAGGGGCGGCCAGGTCGGGCCGTCCTCCACGGGAGACGACGGCGGAGATGTCGTCGCGCAGTTCGGCGGCCGACCACAGCGCGGCGGCCGCGCCGGTGTCCGCGCCGTAGTAACCGATCCGCGCTCCCGGCACGCGTTCGCGCACCCAGAGGGTGGTCTCGCTCAGCCGCCGCGCGAGCAGCGGGATGTCGTAGCCGTCCTCGTCGGGCCGGGTCAGGTCGAACAGCAGCGTGCCCAGGCGCGCCTCGTGCAGCACGGTGGCGAGGAGCCTGGTGCGCGGGTTGTGCCGGCCGCTGTCGCCGCCCTGCGCGAACACCACCATGCCGCCCGCGCCCTGCGGCGTGGTCAGCTCCACGTCGCGCGCGCGGGGAGCGGCCGCGGCTCTTCCGAGCAGGGTGGTCACGTCCGCCTCCGTCACCTGCCCGAAGTCCTCGTACCACTCGCCGATCGAACGCGGGCTCTCGGGCTCGAGCAGGCAGACGACCTCGTCGGCCTCGGGCACGACGGCCTGCCCCGCCCGTACGGGGGCCGCCACGACGATCCTGGCCGCCCCGCCCGCCCTGGCCGCCGCGCACGCCGCCCCCGCCGTCGAGCCGGTGGCGATGCCGTCGGCGACCACGATGACCGTACGGCCGGTCAGCAGGACCTGCGGGCTGCCGAGCCTGGCTCTGGCCGCCCGCTCGACCGCCTCGGGGACCTGCTCGGGCGCCACACCGGCCACGTCGAGTGGCGCGTCGAGCTCCCTGGCCACCTCGAAGGCGACGGGCACGCCGCCTCTCGGCAGCCCCAGCACGACGGGATCCTCGCTCGCCAGATGGCGGAGCCTGACGGCCAGCCGCCTCCCGGCGTCCGCACGATCGATGAACATGTCCGTCCCGCTGCCCCCGTGCCCGGGTTTGACACCCGTGATCAGGTCTCGGCTCGCGCCCTGAGCAGCTCGTCCAGGACGGCCTGCGGCGCCCGCCAGCTGTCGGGGTCGTCGTAGCGGCCCGCGGTCATGGCGACGACGAGCCCGAACTCCGGATAGAGCACGAGCCGCTGGCCGCCGTTGCCGTAGGCGGCGATCAGCGAGGGCCGTCCCGTGCCCAGCCACCACTGGTAGCCGTAGGCCGAGCCGTCACCCAGCTCCACGCGCGGGCGCAACGCCTGTTCCAGCCAGGAGGAGGGGATGACCCCTGCCCCGCCCTCCAGGACGGCCTGGCCCAGCACGGCCAGGTCGCGGGGGGCCAGCCGGAGCCCGGCGGCGGCCGAGTGCACCCCGTCGTCGCCCGCCAGCCACTCGAAGCGGGTGACGCCCAGAGGTTCGAACAGCCGCCTGCGCGCGAACTCGGGCAGCGGCTCGTCCGCGCCCTTGACGATCAGCCTGGCGAGGATCGCCGACGCGCCGCCGCAGTAGGTCCAGCTCTCGCCGGGTTCGGCGACGATCGGCCGGTCCAGCACGAACCGGTGCCGGTCGGGGGCCAGCTCCATCGCGATCTCGCTGTTCTCCGGCGTGGTGTAGGGCAGGTCCTCCCGCCACTCCAGGCCGAGCGTCATCGTCAGCGCGTGCTCGACCTTCAGCGCCGCCCTGCGCGGATCGGCGGCCAGGTCGGGATACTCGGGGAAGTGCGCGAGCAGCGGTTCCTGCGGCTCGGGGACCAGGCCGTCGGCCATGGCGATGCCGTAAAGGAGACCGACCACGCTCTTGGTCACCGATCTCAGGTCGTGCAACGTGTCGGGGCCGAAGGTGACCACGCCGTGGGAGATCTCCCACGAGTGGTCCTCACCCTCGCCGTAGTGCTCGAGGACCAGCCTGCCGTCCTTCGTGATCACCAGACCGTGGAGCTCCTCGGCGGGGCCCTTCAGCCGGTCCGCGAGATCGGCGGCGAAGCCCGCCTCGAGAGGGGTCATAGTCTGCATTCCTCCTGATGTACGGCGTGACACGGTGTGAGAGTCAAGCTCCTTTTGCGGGAACCCGCAACACACTTCTCTCCCGGCCCGGCGTCCGGACATGATCGGCGCATGCCGAACATCGCCGTCAACCGCAGGCGCGCCCTGCTCGCCGGGCTGGCCACCGTAGGGTTGACTGGCCCGCCGCCTCGGGGTCAGCGAGCGCACCGTCACCGCCACGGTGCGGGTCCTGCTCGACAGGTACGGCGCGCGCAGCCGCTTCCAGCTGGCCCTCTCGCTGGCCGGGCGGCCCTGGTGAAGGCACAGGGGCCGCCGCTACGCCCGGCGGTGTAGCCGCGAAGCCCTCGCCGGGCGGATTCCGCCCGGGCCGGCTGTTGCGAGCGTGGACCTGTGAACATCCTCAAAAAGAGCCTCGGAACGCTCGCCATCGTCTACGCCGTCAGCTTCTACCTCGGCGCGCTCCTGCACACCGGCCTCGCCATCGGGCCCGTCACCGAGCCGGTGGTCCTGCCCGCCATCGTCGTCGAGACCGTGTGCGGCACCGCCCTGCTGGTCGGCGCGTACGGCGCGCTCGCCTCCAGGCCGTGGGCGTGGACCGGACTGCGGGTCGGCCACGCCGTCGCCCTGGGCGGCGTGCTGCTCGGCATCGTCGCCATCGCCTTCGGCGGAGGACAGTCCACCCCGCTCAACGACTGGTACCACCGGATCATCGCGACGCTGCTCGTGCTGAGCCTGGGCGGCGCCCTCTACGCCTCGAGGGTGCGCAGGTAGGCCCCGGCGTCGGCGATGTGGTCCTCGGTGAAGACCCTGATGCCGTGCAGTTCCAGCAGGCTCGTCGTCACGCCCTGCCCCGGCAGCCTGCGGCCGCGGAAGGTGCCGTCGTAGATGGACAGCGCGCCGCAGGAGGGGCTGCCCTCCTTGAGGATCGCCATCCTGATGCCGAAAGAGGTGGCGACCGCGAGCGCGGCCTGCGCCCCGGCCATGAAGGCGCCGGTGACGTCCTCGCCCTCGGTGGTCAGCACGCGGGCGGCCCCCGCGAGCACGGCGGCGCCGCCCGCGCCGCCCTCGATCTCGGCGGCGGGGCGCGGCGTCGGCAGTCCGCCCTCGACCTCGGGGCAGAAGGGGACCAGCCTGCCCTGCTCCCGCCACTCGGCGAGCAGGGCGTCATGGCTGGTCTTCGCGCCCCCGTCGTAACGGACTCGGCGCCCCATCAGGCAGGCGCTGACCAGGATGCGTTCCACTCATCAATCGTATGCGCGCTGTCGCGGCATCAGCAGCACGGGAACCAGGCGGCAGAGCAGGTCGCCGGCGACTTCGAGCAGGGGCTCGCCTGGTTGCCGGACGGTATCGAGACCGGCATGGGCGCGCGGTAGCCTGTCCCGCGATGAACACCACCCTGGCCACCTGCGTGATCGTCGCTGCGCTGCTGCTGGCCCTCGTGAGCCTGATCGTCGCGATCCGCAACCGGGCGATGGGCATGGTCCTGCTGGTCGGCTTCGCCGTTCTGGAGGTGGCGCTGCTGGCGCAGGCGGGCCTGGCGATCGCGAGCGTGGCGGGCGGCGAAGGGCCGCAGGAGAAGGCCACGCTCTTCGGCTACCTCGCGGGCACCGTGCTGATCCCGCCCGCGGGCGTCTTCCTGGCGCTGGCCGAGCGGAGCCGGTGGGGGTCGGCGATCCTGGTCGTGGCCGGGTTCGCGGTCGCGGTGATGACGGGGCGGCTGCTGCAGATCTGGCAGGGCGTGGCGTGACCGGCGGCACCGGCATCGGCACCGGGCCAGGGCGCGCCCTGCTCGCCCTCTACGGCCTGTTCGCACTGGCCGCGGGCTCGCGGGCGGCGGTGCAGATCCTCACGAAGTTCGGCGAGGCGCCGCTGGCGTACTCCCTGTCCGCCTTCGCCGCCGCCGTCTACGTCGTGCTGACCGTGGCGCTGGCCCGCGGCGCGCGCCGCCTGGCGCTGTGGGCGCTCGGCATCGAGCTGGCGGGGGTGCTGGTCATCGGCACCGCCAGTCTGCTCGCGCCCTCGGCTTTCCCGCACGACACAGTGTGGTCCGCTTACGGCAAGGGTTACCTGTTCATCCCCCTGGTCCTGCCGCTCGTCGGCCTCTACTGGCTGTGGCGCAGGCGTTAGCCGTCCGCGTGAGAGGGCAGCACACCTCTCCATGAGCACCATCGAGCATTCAGTTGACGTCAGGGTTCCGGTCCGCGTCGCATATGACCAGTGGACCCAGTTCGAGAGCTTCCCGCAGTTCATGGAGGGAGTGGAGTCGGTCAAACAGCTGAGCGACACCCGCACCCAGTGGCTGGTGGACATCGCGGGGGTCACGCGCGAGTTCGAGGCCGAGATCACCGAACAGCATCCGGACGAGCGCATCGCCTGGCGTTCGGTGGACAAGCCGCACCAGGCCGGGGTGGTGACCTTCCACCGGCTAGACGACAACACGACCAGGGTGATGCTCCAGATGGAGTACGACCCCCAGGGGTTCGTCGAGACCGTCGGCGACTGGCTCCAGATCGTCCGCGCCCGGGTGCGCGGTGACCTCGAGCGCTTCAAGGACTTCATCGAGTCGCGCGGCACCGAGACCGGCGCGTGGCGGGGCGACGTGCCCGGCAAGCACCAGCAGGGGTCGAGCACGGGCGGCTTCGACCAGCCGATGCCGCCCGGCACGGTCGGCAACGACTACCCGCCGGAGACCCCGCTCCCGCCGCCCGGCCCCGGTCCCGTTCCCCCGGCCGGACGCCGTCCCGGCGAGGAGCCGCCGCCCGCTCCCGGGCCCATCCTGTAACGGCCCGCGGAGCGCCCGCCCGGCGAGTTGCCGCGGCACCCTCCTGCGCGGCTACTCGCCCAGCCCCCGTCCCGCCAGGGACGGGGGCTTCTCCATGTCCTCAGGAATAAACAGGTGTTTCACTCCTGTTACGCTGGTGACTCATCAAGTCATCCCATGATTCCACGACTGGAGGAAGCGGTCCCGCATGAGCGTGCTCACCCAAGAGACCAGAGGCGGCAGAACCGGCTCGTTGGCCTGGCTCCTCGTGCTGGGAATCGTCCTCGCGGCGCTCAATCTGCGGACCGCGGTCACCAGCGTCGGCCCACTGCTCGACCAGCTGTCGGCCGGCCTCGGAATGTCGAGCGTGGGCACGGGGATCCTCACCACCCTACCCGTGCTCGCGTTCGCGACGGTCGGCGCGATCACCCCCAGCCTGGCCCGCCGTCTGGGTGAGCACCGCCTGCTGCTGCTGGCGCTGGTCACGCTCGGCGCGGGCCTGTTGATCAGGGCGTCGGTCGACTCGGCCCCGGTGTTCCTGCTGAGCAGCGCGGTCGCGCTGTCCGGCGGCGCCGTCGGCAACGTGCTCATCCCGAGCCTGATCAAGCGGCACTTCCCCGCCAGGGCCGGGGTCATGACCACCGTCTACACCACGGCGCTCGCCGTGGGCACCATGCTCGCCGCCTCCGCCACCGTCCCCATCGAGCGCGCCGCCGACGGCAACTGGCACGTCGCGCTCGGGGTGTGGGCGGCGCTGGCGGTCGTCGCCGCCATTCCGTGGCTTGCGCTCCTGCGCAGTGAGCCGGAGCGGGACGACAGCAGGGTGGAGGCCACGCCGCGGACCCTGGTGCGCAGCAAGCTGGCCTGGGCGGTGGCCGTCTACTTCGGCACCCAGTCGATGATCGCCTACATCATGTTCGGCTGGCTTGCCAAGATCCTCACCGACGGCGGCTACTCCACGAGCCAGGCGGGCGTGATCCTCGGCGTCTTCACCGCGCTGAGCATCCCCGTCTCTCTGGTGCTGCCCTCGCTGGCCACGCGCTTCCGTGACCAGCGCCCCGTCGTGGCAGGGCTCGTGGCGTTCTACGTGATCGGCTTCCTCGGCCTGTGGTTCGCGCCCTCCTCCACCGCGTGGGTCTGGGTGCTGTTCGTGGGCATCGGCATGGGCTCCTTCCCGCTCGCGCTCACCATGCTGGCGCTGCGCACCCGCACCGCCGCGACCACCGCCGCGCTCTCGGCCTTCGGCCAGAGCGTCGGCTACCTGATCGCGGGCGCCGGGCCGCTGCTGGTCGGCGTGCTGTACGAGGCCACGGGCGGATGGCACGTGCCGTACGTGATGATGCTCGTCGTCGTCGGGATCCAGCTGTTCACCGGCTGGTACGCCGGGGGCGACCGCTACCTCGAGGACGAGGACGGCGGCCTCCCCTCGCAGGGGGACGAGGAGAGGGCTGAGAAGATGGCAGTGTGAGATCCACTGTTGTCACCTTCCCAGAGGGCCAGGTCAGCGGCCGTTCGGAGATCGTCGGGTCCGTGCCGCTGGGGGTACGGCACGGCCTCGTCACGGCCGAGACGCCGTTCCATCCGCTCGACCACACCTGGCCCGACCAGCCCGCCGATCGTGGCACGATCGGCGGGCTTCCCGTCGTCGACTGCGTGACGGGCGCGCGGTCGGCGGAGGGCGAGATCCTTCTCGGCCAGGACATCTCCGCCAGGCGCGGCGACGACGGCTGTGACTGGCTCGTCGTCCATGTGACCGACGCGCCACTGGAGACCGGCACCACGGTCGAGCTGGAGGTCGACGCCGCCTTCAGGGAGTCGCTCTCGGCCGGGCACACCGGCTGCCACCTGGCGGCGCTGGCGCTCAACGCCGCGCTGGCCGGCCGCTGGCGCAAGGAGGTCAGGACCGACGCGCTCGGTCATCCCGACTTCGACCAGAGCGCGATCACGAGTTCACGCATCACCCCGCACGCGAGCGTCGACGAGTACCGGCTCGGCAAGTCGCTGCGCAAGAAGGGCTTCTCGGCCGAGGACCTCGACCTCGACGATGTCGCCCATCGGGCCAACGACCTGCTGAAGACCTGGGTGGCGGCCGACGCGCGGGTGTGGATCGACGTGCCGGGGCCCGAGCTCACCGCCCGCCGCACCTGGCACTGCGCGCTTCCCGAGGGCGAGGTGTCGATCCCGTGCGGCGGCACGCACGTGGCCCGCACGTCACAGCTCGGCTCGGTGAGCGTGGCGCTCACGCTGTCGGAGGACGGCTCCCAGCTCACGATGCACACCACCGTCGCGCATTAGTGGTATACCATTACGCATGACGACTGAGCTGCTGCTGCGCGACGCCAACCTCTGGGGCTCGGGTCCCGCCGACGTGCTGATCAGGTCGGGCCGCATCGCGGAGATCGGGCAAGGTCTCAGCGCCGCCGAGGTCGAGGACCTGGGCGGCAAGCTGGTCATCCCCGGCCTCATCGACGGTCACGCGCACATCGACAAGACCATGTGGGGCGGGCCGTGGGCGGCGCACGCCTCCGCGCCCGGCCTCATGGGCAAGATCCGCGGAGGTCAGGAGCGCCGCCCCGAGCTCGGCATCCCCAGCGCCGACTACATCTCGGCACTGCTGGAGAACATGATCACGCTCGGCACCACGCACGTGCGCACCCACGTGGACGTCGACACGGTCATGGGCCTCGACGCGGTGGACGCCGTCCGTGAGGCGTTCGCCCGCCACGAGGGCCGCGTCACCGGCCAGCTGGTCGCCTTCCCTCAGGCGGGCCTGCTCATCGCGCCCGGCACCGACAAACTGCTGGAGGAGGCGCTCCGGCAGGGCGTCGACCTCATCGGCGGGCTCGACCCGGCGGGCCTCGAGGGCGACGCGGTCAGGCACCTCGACATCGTGTTCGGGCTGGCCGAGAAGTACGGCGTGGGCGTCGACATCCACCTGCACGACCGCGGGTCGCTCGGCGAGTGGCAGTACCGCCTCATCATCGAGCGCGCCAAGGCGCTGGGTCTCCAGGGCAAGGTGACCGTCAGCCACGGGTTCGCGCTCAGCGACGCGGCGCCCGCCGTACGGGCCGAGCTGCTGGAAGGGCTGGCGGAGGCGGGCATCACCATCGCCTCGATCGCCCCTCCTGGCCGCGCGATGCCGCTGAAGGAGCTCGCCGCCGCGGGGGTGGCGATGACGCTGGGCAACGACGGCGTGCGCGACCTCTGGAGCCCGTTCGGCACGGGATGCATGCTCGACCGCGCGCTGCTGCAGGCGCAGCAGACCGGACCCCTCGACGAGGACATCGAGCTCGCGCTGGACGCGGCGACCTACGGCGGCGCCCGCGTCACGGGCCTGGCCGACTACGGGCTGGCGGTGGGGAACGTGGCCGACCTGGTGGTCGTCGACGCCCGCAACGCCGCCGAGGCGGTCTGCGTGCGCCCGGTCCGCTCGCTGGTGCTCAAGGCGGGACGGGTCGTCGCCCGCGAAGGCTCCCTCGTCTGACCCCGGCCGGCGTCCAGAGTCGAAAGGCGGCCCCGCCGCTCAGAGACCTCAGCGCGCGCCCTCGCTCGAAAGAGACGTCAGCCCGCGCTCCCTCAGCGCAGGCACTCCCTCCCACGAGACCTCAGCACGCGCTCTCCCTCGCGGAGGGACCTCGGCCCGCGGCTCTCCCTCCCGGAGGGACCACGGACCGCGGACTTCGTCCTAAAGAGACCTCAGCCCGCGCAGGCTTTTGGTTGTCGTCAGCATGTGTTGACAAGCGCCCGCTTGTCAGCGCATGCTGACAGGCATGAGAGTCACCGAGCTGGCCGAGGCGGCGGGCGACCAGGATCCGGGCGTGGGGCTGGCCGCGGTGGCGGCGCTTCGCGGCCTGCTGGAGGAGCTCGAGGCCGTTCACGTCACCAACGCGCGGGCGCAGGGCTGGTCGTGGGAGCAGATCGCCGACGCCCTGGGCGTCAGGCGGCAGTCCGCGCACCGCAAGCACGCCCGCAGGATCGGGAGATAGCGATGTTCGACAGGTTCACCGACCCCGCTCGCCGTGCCGTGGTGCGCGCGGGCATCCTGACGATGAACGCGGGGCGCAGCGCGCTCGACACCGACCTGCTGCTACTCGGGCTGGCCGAGGAGCACCCGATGCCGCACCTGCCGGAGCCCGCCGCGCTGCGCCCGCACATCGACACCGGCCGCACCCGCGAGCTGCTCGCCGCGATCGGCATCGACGTCGAGGAGGTACGGCGGCGCACCCGCCACGGCCTCGACGACCCGAGCCGGTGGCGACTGGGGCGCTCGCGGGTCAACTGGCTGCGTGTCACGCTGTCGGGTCCGATGGGCGTGCTCCCGCTGCGGATGCACGCCAGGAAGGCGATCGAGGTCGCCCTGTGGAAGCCCGGCCCCGTGACGGGCGAGCGGCTGCTGTGGGGCCTGCTCGCCGACGCCGCCAACGGTAGCGCGCGCATCCTGCGCGACGGCGGGGCCGATGTGCGCGCGCTCGTGCGGGTGGCCGGCATCCCCGTCCACCGCGCCCGCCGTACGGCCTAGGGCCACGGCCACCGTCAGCGCGCGGAGGCCAGCCAGGGGTCGCGCAGGTCGTAGTAGACCAGGTCGCCCTCGTAGAGCGACATCTCCTCGTCGAAGAGCGCCTTGAGCTCGGAAGGCGGCTGCTTGCGCTCGCCCTCCCTGGCCTCCTCCTCGGAGGTGAAATAGATCGCCTGCGTGAAGGAGCCCTCACCCCACAGGGCCGCGATGCCGCCGATGACGTCGGGGCGGAAGTCGGTGAACTCCGATTCGTACAGGTCGTTGAGCTCGCGCATCCGCGAGACGTTCCGCACCTTGCCCTCGATCACCTGGACGAACCCGGCGTCGTCCGAGCCGCCGCCCAGGAACGGAATGACCTCGTGGCAGTCATGGAAGATCACGTCGCCGGTGAGGAGCTTCGAGGTCTCCTGCCACCACGCGCCCTGCTCGGGCCGTTCGCTGTTGGCTCGCGCCGCCTCCTCGGACTCGAAGCGGGCCAGGTTGACGAACGTCCCGTCGTCGGTGACGCCCGCGGTGGTGCCGAGCCAGCCTGGAGCGCTGCCCGACAGCTCGGCTACCCACCGGTCCAGCGCGGCGCGCAGCCCGGCCGTGTCACCGGTACGTCCTCGAATGACCTGGATGAACATGATGACGTCCTCCTCCCGTGTCACTCCCGGTCATCCGAGGCTACGGCGGACGTTCCCATACGGTCGAGCTGCGGAGATACACAGGTAGGACAAACAATGGCAAACGCGGGTGGAGCTCCAGGAGGCCCGGCGCAGGGTGCGCCTACCGCGCCGCTACCCGCTCTGCGACTTGGCGTACTCGGCGGCGCCGCCCGCGAAGTCGTAGAGGACGACCTGCTCGTCGCCGACGACCCAGGCGTCGTGGCCCGGCGTGCAGACGAAGACGTCACCGGGGCCCACCTCGGCCTCGGCGCCGTCGTTCATCCTGATGCGCATCCTGCCGGAGACCACGAACCCGTTGTGGTGGACCTCGCACGACTCGGTGCCCGCGATGGGCTTCACCGACTCCGACCAGCGCCATCCTGGCTCGAACGTGGCCACTCCGAAGCTCAGGCCGCTGAGGCTGCACACATCCAGGTGGCCGTTCGGGAAGTCGCGACGTTCGTCCGGCTTGTCGATGCTCTTGACTTCGATCATGACGTTCCCCCTTCCGTCGCCTCCAGTCTCGCACCGGCGTTTGACCTGCTCAAGGGGCTGAGCTGGGCGAACGCCGAGGCTCCGGGGCTACTTCTTGAGGAAGGTCCCGACCCCTTTGGCCAGCGAGGTGGCGATGCGTTCGCGGAAGTCGGGGTCCGACATCTTGGCGGCGTCGCCGCGGTTGTTCATGTTGCCGCACTCGATGAACACCGCAGGGCGGGTCGACAGGTTCAGCCCGCCGAGGTCGGTGCGGGTCTCCAGTCCGTTCCTGCCTCTGTAGGTGGAGTAGGGCAGGCCGGTGCCGTCCCGGTAGGCGTCCCTGATCGCGATGCCCAGCCGCCGGGAGGGCTCGACGATCTCGTCGTTGTGCCCAGGGACGAGGCCGGGAAGGATCACGTGGAAGCCATGCCCGCTCGGGGCGGCGCCGTCGGCGTGGATGGACACGACCGCATCCGCCACCGACTGGTTCGCGATGGCGGCCCGCTCCGTGATGCAGGGCCCGACGCCGGTGTCGTCCGGCCTGGTCAGCACCACCTTGGCGCCCATCTCCTCCAGGATCGGGGCGAGCCTGCGGGCCACGTCCCAGGTGAACGCGTGCTCGGTGTACCCGGCGGCGGTCTGGGTACCTGTGGTGTTGCACGGCTTTCGCTGGGTGATGATGTCGACCTGGCGGTTGATCACCTCGGGGTGCGCGGCGTTGCCGCCGTTGTGGCCGGGATCGAGCGCGACGACCTTCCCCGCCAGCGGCGGGATCGTCGTGGCCGCCTGATGCTGTATGGAAGGGGGCGCGCCGCCGCACGCGGTGGACAGCACCACCAGTGCGGCGAGCGTCACCGCTTTGTCGGCGCGCATGTTTCGTACCGTATCGGCTTGACCTGCGCGTTCTGGTCTGACGGGCGTCCCGATTGCGTAGATCCCGCCCCTCTCAGCCCGGGAGCGTCTCGCCGCCGATGGGGGCGAGGATCTCGCCCGTGTAGTAGGACGACAGCCGCTCGGAGGCGAAGAACACGTACGACGGCGCGATCTCGTCGGGATCGGCCGCCCGCTTCATCGGCGCCTGCGTGCCGAACGCGTCGACCTTCTCCTCGGGCATGGTCGCGGGGATCAGCGGCGTCCAGACCGGGCCGGGAGCGACCGCGTTGACCCTGATGCGCTTCTCGACCAGGTTCTGCGCCATGGAGTAGGTGAAGGCGTTGATCGCGCCCTTGGTCGCGGCGTAGTCGATCAGCGACTTGTTGCCGCGCAGGCCGTTGATGGACGAGGTGTTGATGATCGCGCTGCCCTCCCGCAGGTGCGGCAGCGCCGCCTTGGTGACGCGGAAGTAGCTGTGGATGTTCACCGCGAACGTGCGCTCCCACTGCTCATTGGTCAGCTCCTCCAGCGAGTCGACCGGCGCCTGGTAGGCCACGTTGTTCACCACGACGTCCAGGCCGCCGAGCTCGGCCACCGCCTGCTCGACCACCGCGACGCAGTGGTCGGCGTCCTGCAGGTCGCCCGGCAGCAGCACGCACCGCCGTCCTTCGGCCTCGACCAGCTTCCTGGTGTGGTTGGCGTCCTCGTGCTCGCTCAGGTAGGCGATCGCGACGTCGGCGCCCTCCTTCGCGAACGCGACGGCGACCGCTCGCCCGATCCCCGAGTCGCCGCCGGTGATCAGGGTCCTCTTGCCACGCAGCAGGTCCCTTCCCTCGTAGCCGCGCATCTCGTCGTGCGGCTCGGGCGACATCTCGCCCGTCTTTCCGGGGTACGGCTGGCTCTGCGCGGGTGGTGTGGCATTCGCTTCTTCTGGCATGACCTGCGCGTGCCCAGCTCCGTCCCCTGTTAACGGCATGGAAGCCCCATGGATTCGACAGCCGAATCTGGTCGTGTTCGAGGCGCTGGCGACCACGAACATGACCGCCGGTGTCGGACCCAAACCGGGGCCGGGAGGCCGACCGCCAAGCAACAGCAGCCCAGGCCACCGCGCAGACGGAGCCTGAGCTGGCTGGAATCTCCCGACTTTAGTCGTGGGGTGCGCTTCAAGTAGTTGTTGTGGATCGGCGGCGCGAATGGTCCGGTACGGTGTCCTTCGCTGTGATTTGTCGTAGTTGTGTGAAGGAGACCGGGCACATGCGCAAGGCGTCGCTCGCCGCGGTCCTGACCATGAGCCTCGCCGGATGCACCGTCGTCCCCGGGATCGTCGCCCAGCGGGCCGCCGCGCCCGACGCCACCTCTCCGGCGCCCTCGCCGTCCGCCTCACCCACGGCGTCCTCCGCTCCAGTGCCGAGCCCCACCCCGACGCCCACGCCGGCCCGGCTGACCGTCCAGGACGCGAAGAAGGCCGCGGCAACCTGGCTCGCCAAGCACAACGCCACCGTCAAGGACCGCGACTGGTGGGCCGACGACGACAAGAGGGACGAGCTGTTCGCCGACGGCATGCGGCACGAGATCGTCATCGACCAGGGCCACGTGGAGGACGGCGACAAGACCAAGGCGCGCAAGCCGATCAGGCTGACCGGCAGGCAGACCTACTACGTGCCGAGCGAGCAGGCCGAGGACGCGCAGTGGTTCCTTCTCCAGGCCACCTACCGGGGCCAGGACCGCGCGCACCTGCTGGCCTTCTCGCGGCAGAAGGGCGAGCCCTTCAAGCTGGCGGCCAAGACCCCGCTGCACTACGGCGAGCGGGTGCCCGCGCCGAAGCTGGACGCCGACGGCTACGTCACCACCGCCCCGATCGGCACGGGCACGACCATCGCGCAGGAGTACAAGACCTTCTGGAACTACTCCACCAACAAGAAGGCGGGAAAGACCGGCTACCGGCTGGCCAAGGACAACTACAGCCGCCTCGCCTTCCCCCGCGTCTCCAAGGGCATGTACATCGGCTACAAGTCCTTCACCCGCCCGTACGGCTTCCGCACCAGGGACGGCGGCTCCTTCTACCTCTTCAGCCTCCTCAACGACCCGCAGTCGATCGGGCAGGTCCTGACGGTGGGCGGGTACGTGCCGGGCGGCAGCAGGTTGATCCAGGAGATCGCCGGCGACTGGTACGCCTAGGACACTCAGGCTGCCGGACGGAGATGGCCCATCTTCTCCGGGTTGGCGATGAGGTAGATCGTGTCGATCCTGCCGTCCGCGACCACCAGCGAGATCACCGTCACCACCCGGCCCGCGGCGCTCATCACGACGGCGGGCCCGCCGTTGACGGAGGTCACCTCGAAGGTCAGATCGGCGTAGTCGTCCACGCCGATCGAGGCCATGAACTTGGCGATGTCGTCGGCCGTGGCGACCGCGGTGAGGAAGCGACCCACCTTCTCCCGGCCCGCCAGCACCCTGAGGGGCGCCCTGGCCTTGCCGCCGCCGTCCCCGACCAGCGTCACGTCGTCGGACAGCAGCGCCATGAGCGCCTCCAGATCCCCGCCCGCCGAGGCGTTGATGAACCGCTCGGTGATCTCCCTGCGCCGCGCCCTGTCGGCGCCGAACCGCGGCCGCCTGTCCTGCACGTGCTCGCGGGCCCGCTTGGCCAGCTGCCTCGTGGCCGCCTCCGATCTGCCGATCACCTCGGCGATCTCGGAGAACGGCAGGTCGAACGCCTCACGCAGCACGAACACCGCCCGCTCGAGCGGTGACAGCGTCTCCATCACCACCAGCAGCGCCAATTCCACCGAGTCGGCGAGCTCGGCGCGCTCGGCCACATCGGGCGTGGTGCCGATCGGCTCGGGCAGCCACGGTCCCACGTACGACTCCCGCCGGGACTGCGCCCATCGCAACCGGTCGATCGCCAGGCGCGAGGTGACCCTGATGAGGTAGCCCTTGGGGTCGGCGACCGTCTCGTGGTCCACCCCTGACCAGCGCAGCCACGCCTCCTGCACGACGTCCTCGGCGTCGGCGGCGCTGCCGAGGATGCGGTAGGCGACACCGACGAGCAGGCCCCGGTGCTCCTGGAAAATCTCCGTAGTCATGGACCGAGGGTGGCACATGCTTCGATTCGTGGTCAGCGGCGGATTCGGCTACACTAACCAACGTCGCAAGGGGCTATAGCGCAGTTGGTAGCGCACCTCCATGGCATGGAGGGGGTCAGGAGTTCGAGTCTCCTTAGCTCCACCAGCACAAACGCCCCATCACCGATCAAGGTGTGGGGCGTTCGGGCCATTAGCAGCCCATTAGCCGTCATTGATCTTCCTCTTGCGGGCCTTCTCGGCTTTCTTCTGCTCAGCCCGCACCCGAGCGTTGAGCGCTTCAGCGATCCTCTGGTCTGCGTCCCTTGTCGCGTGCTGGTAGATCAACGCGGCCCGGTCGCTGTCGTGTCCCATCCGCGCCTTGAGGTCGGCCAGACTCGCGCCAGACTGTGCGGCGAGAGTGTTCCCCGTGTGCCGAAGATCGTGGAAGTGCAGACCCGTGCGACCCATCTCCTTCAGGACCTCTTCCCACTTGGCCGTGCGACGGAAGTTGTTTCCCCGCAGGAGCCGCCCTTGGCGCCGAGGAAGACGAAGGCATCCTCTTCAGGCTCTGCTGCCTCGTCAGGCGAACGCCGGACCCGCGATCATGCTGTGATCAGCACCTCCGCCACCAGGTGATGAAGAGGGTTCATTGGCCCATTTGTTCACTTCATAACGTTTTCCCGGCTGCTGACCAAGAAGGGGTGTAATCGACGAAGGGAGCACGGCCGGTGCGTCGCAGACAGGCGGACATCGCTACAGACCCGGAAGCTTTCGAAACCTTCTACCGGCGCCATGTCGACGCGATCACCTCGTTCCTCACCCGCAGGGTCGATGATCCGCACACGGTCGCCGACCTGGTGGCGGAGGTTTTTGTCGCGGTGCTCGACACAGCTCACACCTACCGGCCTGATCGCGGTAGCGAGATCGCCTGGTTGTACGGCGTGGCTCGCAACACCCTCTCGGCCGAGCGGCGGCGGGCCTTCAAGGAGACGAGACTGGCCGATCGTGTAGGCGGGATGAAGGTCCATGGCTTCATTTCTCAGCCCTGGCCCACTGTTCAAGGTGGCTGACCCCTCATGCGGTACGAGCGTCATGCCCCGTCCGTACCTTGAGGTCGGCGATGCCCGCACCGGTCTGCGCTATCCCGCCGGCCATCGACCTAGGACAAGTCGAGTAGTCCAGGGCTACGAGAGCATGTCGGCGGAGTGCGCGGGAAAGCAGGTTCATGTCTGGCTGGCAGCCCAGCTCAACCAGGAGAGATGTACTCGTCGCCGTGAGCACGGCGTAGTCACGCAGTGGTGCAGGGCTTACGGGAAGGCAGGCCGATCCGGGCCAAGCCGGCCGCCAGCAGGGCGATGATCAGCGCCATGAGCGTGGTGAACTGGGCGAGCCAGTAGGGTCCGGACTGGGAGGCGTGGTCGTAGTGCCTGGAACCGATCGTCAGGTAGACGGACCAGATCAGCAGTGGCCCCCCGATACCCGCCACGACTCCTGACCCGAGGCTCGCGTCCCGCCGCGCCGTCCAGGTGGCGACCGCGGCGGTCAGGACCATGGAACCGATTAAGCCCAACTCCTGGGGGAAGTGCTCAGCCGGCTGTCCGTCACCTCGCCAGCCGTGAACAGCAGGATGAAGGAGACCAACCCGAGCCCCGTCCCGGCATGCCGGAGGGCGGATGCCCCTGCCGCCGCACCGATACCGCCGCCGGCGAGGCAGGCCATGAGGGCCACGGCCGGGGGATCGCCGTCCGTGCCCAACGCCTGGACGTACTGAACCGGCCCGGCCGTCACCGCACAGCCCAACCACGCGGCTAGCGGCAGCATCACGAACCGCCCACGTCCGGGCACCCTGCCCGCGATCACCGAGGCGAGCATGACCGAGGCCGCGGAATACCAGGCGGCACGGGTGAGATCCCGATACCAGCCGGGGCCGTCCCACTGGTGGTACTTTTCCCATTCCGTCATCCCGAACGCCTTGCTGGCGATGATCTGCGTGCACGCGAGCACGGCGGCGGCCAGCGCGGCGACGATCACCGGGAGTACGGACGGCTTCACCGCACCGGCCTCGCCTTGAGGTAACCCCTTGGCCGCGATTAAGTAGGCGAGCACGGCTCCGATCATCCAGCCCGGCCAGCCCAACCAGTCCGCCATCGCGTCGGCGAAGTCCCGTCTCGTCGAGGAGGGCGTCTGCGAAGATCTCCCCGACCAGGACCGCTGAGGCGCTGCCGTACAGGGTCGCGACGGCCGCCTTCGCGGGTTCCCTTCGCAGGAGGAAGCCCGCCGCGCGAGAGCTGAGCTTCGAGGCGTGCGCGATCGTCTCGGATGCCGCGTAGGCGCTTGGCGATCTTCTCTCGCGGCCAGTCGGGATCGCCGACAAGGTCGAGGAACTGGTCCTGTTGGGCGTCGATCTTGGCGAGGTGTTTCTTGATCTCGATGCGCAGGGTGTCGCTGGTGACGGCGTTGTCGGCGAGGGTGGCGTCCAGACTGGCGGTGATGCGCTTGTGGAGGTCGGTGGGCAGGGTCAGGGTGGCGTAGTGGTCGGCGATGGCCGCCTCGACATCGAGGACCGCCATGTAGGGCAGGTCGCATGTGCGGTCCTGACGGCCTCGGCAGATGAAGTAGAGGTACTGGGTGCCGTTCTTGCTCCTGCCCGGCATGATGATCAAGCGGTGCTTGCCGCGGTGGCACCAGATCGATTTTGGCTCGCCGTTGCTCCCCACGAACGCGCACCCTAATGTTCGGCTGTGCTCTTCCAGGAAATCAACCAGCTCATCACCTACGACGAGCGGCAACGGATGGTCCCCAGCGACCGTGATCGGCTCACCACGCTCGTCAACTCGGCCCGGGCGCAGGACCCCGCCGACTACACCACGATGCGGGCGCTCGGGGTGGGACTGCTGCTTCTGGGCGAGCACGGCGACGCGGTCGATCACCTCAACCGTGCGCTCGATCTGGCGGACACGAGCGGCAGGCGGATCGCGGCGTCGATCAATCTGGCCGACGCCTACCGCTACTCAGGCGACGTGGCGGCCTCGGAGACTCTCTGCCGCGAGATGGTCGCCCTGGCCAGGAAAGAGGTACCCGAGATGGTGTCCTTCGCGCTCCAGCATCTCGGCAAGACCCTCATTGACCTGGGTCGCAGACAGGAGGCGCGCGAGGTGCTGCACGAGGCCCTGGCTTTGCGTATGGCGAAAGGTGACCCCGAGCTGATCGCCAGCAGTCAAGCGGCCCTGCGACTCCTCGACCTCTAACTGTCAGCTCCTGATGATGCTGCAGCTTGGGGGCCTGCTTCATTGACAACGGTCAGACGAACACCTCCGGTCGGCGAGCGGGCACTAGAGATCCTGTAGGGCGCGGCGCAGCTCCGTCACCTGCTGCGCAGTGTTCGAGTAAGCCGCTATTAGCTCCACAGTTTGGGTAGCGCAGCAGCGCTGACAGAAAACGCCTCCACCTTTCGGGTGGAGGCGTTTTTGGTTGATGGGGACGTCAGCGTCGGAAGACCCAGCGGTCGAGCAGCGTGAAACGGATCACGGTCACCGCGATCGACGCGCCCACCAGCGCCAGGCCCTCCAGCCAGCGGACACCCGCCCCCACGACCACGATGGCGGCCGTGGTGACGGCGAAGTTGAGCAGGAACAGCAGCCCGGCCCTCGCGTGCACGACCGCGCGGCGAGCGGCGCCCCTGTTGAACGTCCAGCGCCGGTTCGCCTCGGTGTTGACGACCACGGTCGCCGCCAGCGCGAACAGGTTGGCCACCTCGGCCGGCAGACCGGCCCGCAGCAGCAGGTAGAGGCCGGCGTGCACCACCGTGGAGGCGAGCCCCACCAGCCCGAACATGATCATCTTGCGCAGCTGCTCGACGCCCGGCCGCTCCCGCGTCGGCCGCGGCCGCTCGGGCGCGAGCCCCGGGACGTGCGGGATCTCCACCGCGGCCGCGCCCGAGGAGATCGCCCTCGACACCCTGACCAGCCCGCGCAGGTCGCTCACGGCGGTCCGCCACAGATCCACCTTGGAGTCGGCGTCCTCCACCCAGTCGACCGCCACCTCGCGCACCCGCGCGCCGTTGTGCTCGGCGATCAGCAGCATCTCGGTGTCGAAGAACCACCCGTCGTCGACGACCTTGCCGAGGATCGGCCGGATCACCTCTGCCCGCGCCGCCTTGAACCCGCAGGCGGAGTCGGTGAAACCGGCTCTGAACCCCACCCTGAGCAGGCCGTTGTAGGCCCTGGAGATGACCTCCCTGCGGAAGCTGCGCCTGATGCGCGCGCCGCCGAGCAGCCTGCTGCCGATCGCCACCTCGCAGTGGCCCGAGGCGACCGCCATGACCAGAGGGAGCAGCGCGTGCAGTCCCGTGGAGAGGTCCACGTCCATGAAGGCGACCACGTCGGCCCTGCTCGCCGTCCAGCCGGCCTTCACCGCCGCGCCCTTGCCGGACGTCTCGACCCTGATGACGGCCACGCCCGTCAGCCGGCGCGAGAGGCCGGTGGCCAGCTCCCACGTGCCGTCCGTGCTGCCGTTGTCGACGATGGTGATCCGCCACGGCAGCGGAAAGGACTCGCTGAGGAAGCGGTGCACCGTCTCCACGCAGCCGGGCAGCGCGCGCTCCTCGTTCAGCACGGGGATGATGACGTCCACCGTGGTGACCCGGGTGGCGCCGTCGGCGACGAAGGGCACACCCTCGACGGTGGACGTCACGGACGCCTCGCCCGTGCCATCAGCGACACCCCTGGAAGCGACGAGACGGGCAGGAAGCGCTCGGCCATCACGACCGCGGTCAGCGCCAGGTTGACCGGGCCGGGCAGCTCCTCCAGGTCGCAGCCGGTGGCCTTGCGCCTGCGGATCGCGGCGACCGGTCTGAGCAGGACGTTCCAGCTCCACAGCCGCTCGACCACCAGCCCAGCGCCCTCGATCACCTGGCGGAGGCCCTCCCGGGTGTAGCGGCGGTGATGGCCGAGCGCGACGTCGTGCGCCGACCACAGCCGCATGTCGCACGGCACGGCGACGAAGGCGGTGCCGCCCGGTTTGAGCACTCTGGCGATCTCCGCGGCCGCCGCCTGGTCGTCGTCGATGTGCTCGAGCACGTCGAGCGCGGTGACCAGGTCGAACTCGGCGTCGCCGAGCGGCAGGCAGCGCAGGTCGGCCTTGATGGCCGCCAGCCCGCGCTCCCTGGCGTAGGCGACGGCGGTGTCGGAGAAGTCGGCCGCGAGGGCGCTCCAGCCGTACCGTTGGAAGACCCTGGTGTTGCCGCCGCCGGCCGCGCCGACGTCGAGGGCGCGCCCAGGACGGCCGATGCGGCGCAGCTCGCGGGCGAGGATCGCCCGCCGCTCCCGATACCACCAGTGGCGGTCCTCCAGCTCGACCGCGCGCCGGATCTCGGTGGCGTCCATGGCTCTCCCTGGTATGGCGGATGTGTCCAGGAGCATCCTGGCGGCTTCGCGCGGCGCAGGCCAGAGGCGCGGCTTCAGGACGTCGTCAGCGCGCGCAGTCCGTTCCGCAGCCGCTCCCTTTCCTCCTCTTCGAGCAGCGCGTACGGCTGCGCCGCCCGCCGGTTGGTCTCCCGTTCGACCGTCTCCCACACCGGCCCCTCACGCAGCCCGGTGATCTCCTCCGCGGTGAGCCCCTCCGCCTGCCAGGCCGCCGCGTGCGCGTCGGCCCGGTGGTAGCGGACGGCGGCGAGCCTGTTGAACAGCGCGAGCCCCGCGGAGACCCCCTCCGGCTCGTACGGCGGCGCCATCACCTCCAGTGCCCCGCCCTCGGCTCGGTCGGCCCCCTCAAGCAGCCGCCCGACCAGCTCGCCGAGCTCCCCGACCAGCTCGTCGCGGCCGCGCCACAGCCTGGCGGTGGCGCCCTCGTGCAGCTCGTACAGCCCTTCGACGAAGGCCAGCGTGACCGGCGTCGCGTGCAGCCTGCCGTCGTCGTCCTCGCGCAGCGTCCCCTGGGCCAGGTGACCGGCCACCTCGGCGTCGCGCTCGGCGGCGCTGCCGTACCGGTAGACGGCGGCGAGGCCGGCCCTGGTCAGCGGGCGCAGCGGGAGTACGTACCGCTGGTCGATGAGGAAGCCCGGCCGCAGCCCCGACCGCCGCACGTACTCCAGCCCCGCCTGCCGACCGGCGGCGTGGACGTCGATGTGCACGGCGTCGATCAGGGGAGCGATCGACGCCGCGAAGGCCGCTAGATCCTGCATGGTCGGACATTATGCCGATCTGCCTACGTGGAACGCAGGAGAGCGGCGGCTCCCTGCTGCTCCCACAGGAGTACGCGTACCAGCAACCCCAGGGTGATGCTGTCCCGGGCGTTGTCGGTAGATCGTGGATGCATGACCACACGCCCCTTCAGGTTTGGCGTCGTCGCCGGTCACGCGAACAACGGGCAGGACTGGACCGCGCTCGCCCGCCGCGCCGAGCGACTCGGCTACGCCACCCTGCTGACCCCCGACACGCTGAGCACGTTCTCGCCGTTCCCCGCGCTGGCCGCCGCGGCCGCCGTCACCACGACGCTCCGCCTGGGCACGTACGTGCTCAGCGCCCCCAACCGCACCCCGGGCCAGGTCGCGTGGGAGGCGAACGCGCTGCGCATCCTGTCGGGCGGCCGGTTCGAGCTGGGGCTCGGCGCGGGCCGTCCGGGCGCGGAGGCCGACAGCTCCAGGCTCGGGTTCGCGCACGGCACGCCGTCCGAGCGCGTCTCCCGGCTGGCCGCGACCGTCGACGCCGTCGCGGACGTGCCGATCCTCATCGCCGCCGCGGGGCCCCGCCTGCTGCGCCTGGCCGCGGAGAAGGCCGACATCATCGCCCTCGCACTGCCCGTCCAGGCCACCGAGGACCAGCTGGCCGCCAGGCTCGACGAGCTGTACGAGCTGGCCGGCGACCGCTTCCCGCAGCTGGAGATCAACGCCAACGTGGCCGCGATCGGGGACGACCTGCCGCCCTGGCTGCTGCGGCAGCTCGGTGGCGAGCCGAGCGGCACCGGCATCCTGACCGGCTCGGTCGAGGAGATGGCGGAGACGCTGAGCAAGCGCAGGGACCGGCTCGGCATCTCCTACGTCTCGATCAACGCGGACTACATGGAGGCGTTCGCGCCGGTGGTGCGACGCCTCGCCGGTACCTGACAGGAGGTGACAGGTACGTCGGCGACGATAGAGGTCATGAACGCAAAGGGAACCTTCGTCACCTTCGGCTGGACTCCTCAGGAGCCCTACGACGTGGTCGACGGCGCCGCGCTGGCCTTCGTCACGCTGAGCAAGACCTTCGAGGGCGACCTGGCGGGGTCGGGCGCGGTCACGATGATCGTCTCGTCGTCGGAGCGTGAGGACTCCCGCTCGTACGTGGCGATGGAGCGCGTCTCCTGCACCCTCGGCGGGCGCACGGGGACGTTCGTCCTGCAGCACAACGCGGTCAGTAACGAGGGTGACGACTCGCTGACCTGCACCGTCGTCCCCGGTTCCGGCACCGGCGAGCTGACCGGCCTGCGCGGCGCCCTCCAGATCCACATCGCCCCCGACGGCTCCCACAGCTACACCTTCGACTACGAACTCTGACATCCGGGAGGAGCGGATCAGCCCGCCAGCGCGACCACGGCCGCGATGAGTTCGGGGCCGTCCAGCAGCGCTCTGTCGTTGTGCCCGGCGCCCTCGACCTCCACCTCCGTCACCGGCCCCGCCGCCGCGGCGGCCACCGTACGGCTCAGCGAAGGCGGCACGATCGTGTCGCGGGAGCCGTACACGACGGCGGTCGGCACCCGCACCGACGCGAGCGGTCCGGCGACGGGGAAGCGGTCCCACAGCAGCAGGCCGACCGGCAGGTACGGGTAGTTGTGGCGGCCGGCCGCGGCGAGGTCGGTGAAGGGGGAGCGCAACAGCAGCCCGTCGGGCGGGTCCTCGACGGCCAGCGCGGTGACCACGGCCGCGCCCAGGCTCTCGCCGAAGTAGATCACCGGGCCCTTCACCAGGGCGCGGGCGGCCCTGATGTCGCGCGACAGGCCCTCCTCCGAGGGGGAGCCCGGGTTGCCGCCGTAGCCCCGGTAGTCCATGAGCAGCACGTCGAAGCCCTCGCGGGCCAGGGCCGCGGCCAGCGGGGCGCGGTGGAAGCGGTTGCCCGCGTTGCCGCCCGCCACCAGGACGGTCACCCCGCGCCGGCCGCCGGTGACGTGCCAGGCGTTCAGCCGCAGGCCGTCGGAGGTGGTGAAGGCGACGTCGCGGGCGCCGGGGAGCACCGCGGCGGCGGGCGGCGGCGGGCTCCGGTCGGGCAGGTAGATCAGCCGGCGCTGGAAGACCCAGGCCAGCGCCAGCAGCACGACGACGACCGTCAGGAGGGCGAGCGCGGCCTTGATCACGTCAGTTCGAAACGCTCCTCGGCGGGGCTCGGTGTCTCTCTGATCTCATCCGGTGTGCGGTAGGTCACATCTTCTGATCCTGATCGCCCGCGGGCCTGGCGTAAAGGTCCAACGCGCGGGCGTACAGACGGAGGAAGAGCCGTTGCGTCAGCGTGACCAGCGGGCCGCCCAGGCGCGTGAGCAGGCTGCCCGGGCGGCTGAACACGGTGATGGTGACCTTGGCCCTCCCATCGGGCAGGCGTTCGAGCAGGAAGCTCTCCTCCCCGCTCTCGGGGTGCCCCGGCAGGGTGCCGTACGCCCAGCCGACGCGATCCTGCTCCTCGATCACCCAGATGATCCTGCACGGCGCCTTCAGCACGGCCAGCTGGACGGTCACCTCCACGCCGGGGGCGATGCGCGGCGCGGACGGCAGCGGCCGCAGGCCGACACGGCGCTGCGCCTGCCAGGTCATCAGCGCCTCGGCGGCATCCTCGAAGGGGACGCGCAGCACGCGCGAGTGGCGAAGGTGGGTGTATCCGGCGGGCCGGTCGCCGGTCAGGGTCGCGCCGACGTCGGGATAGGTGAACTCCATGACTGCCTCACAAGGGGTCGAGCCGGCGCAGCGCGGCGACGGCGCAGAGGGCGAAACCGAACGCGTTGCCGACGCCGTGCGTGGCGATCATCAGCTCCAGTGAGGGATGCGGCAGGCCGGTGGCCTGTCCCACCGCCCAGGACAGCGCCAGCAGCATGGTGACCACGAGCACCGCGCCCGTCAGCAGGAACACGCCGCCGAAGCTGCGCCAGGCCAGCCAGCCGACCCACCACATGCCCGCCGTGAGCACCACCGAGCCGGCCAGCTCCGCCCAGTCGCCGACGAAGTATCCGCCCAGCACCAGCAGCGTGCCCGCGGGGACGGTCAGCGCGGCGGCGCTCGAGCCCGCCTGCCTGCCCACCAGCCCCGCCACGAGGGCGGCGGCGAAGCCGGCGAAGTGGAAGTGCGCGACGGTGAGCGCGAGCATCTGCGGCGAGTAGCCGAGAAGGTGGTACCCGCCCCGCTCGGCGACCAGCGAGAGCGCCGCGACCGAGGGCGTGACCAGCGCCGTGGCCGCGGCCAGCCATACCGGATCGGGCCTGCGCAGCCGGGGGAGGGCATGCCGGGCGAGGTAGAGGGTGGCCAGACCGTACCAGGCCGCCAGCGCCACTGCGAGGGGACCGCGCGGCAGCCAGAGCGACAGTGCCCCCGGCAGCGCGCCCACGACGAACGGCCAGGCGCGCACGCCGAGCAGGCGCAGGCCCATGGGGATGACGACCAGCATGCCCAGCGTGACGATCGCGCCGACGAGGGGTGTCACGTCGCCTCCTTTGAACGTGTTCAACTCGACTGTATCCCAGCGTCGAGCACAGGAGGAGGCAGCCCCCGCGCGAGAGTCGGCGGCGGACGCTCAGTTCGAGGGAAGGGTCAGCGCGTGGCGCTGAAGGCGCGGCGGTAGGCCGAGGGAGAGGTGCGCATGGCGCGGGTGAAGTGGTGGCGGAAGGTGACCGGGCTCTCGAAGCCGACCGCCGCCCCGATCTCCTCCACCGGCGCGCCCGACGACTCGAGCATCGGCAGGCTCGCGGCCACCCGCTGCGCGATCACCCATCGCAGCGGAGAGGTGCCGGTCTGCGCCTTGAAGTGCCTGACGAAGGTGCGTTCGGCCATGTGCGCCGTCCGGGCCAGATCGGCCACGGTGATCGGCTCGGCCAGGTGGGCCAGCGCCCACTCCATCGCCCTGGCGACCGCGTCGTCCTCGCCGACCGGCGTCACCGGGGCCTGGATGAACTGCGCCTGGCCGCCGTCGCGATGCGGCGGGATGACCAGGCGCCTGGCGACGGCGTTGGCGACGGTCGCCCCGTGGTCGGTGCGCACGAGGTGGATCAGCAGGTCGAGCCCCGCCGCGCTGCCCGCGCTGGTGAGGATCTGCCCGCCGTCCACGTAGAGGACGTCGGGGTTGACGCGGATCTCGGGGAAGCGCCGCTGGAGCAGGTCGGCGTACTTCCAGTGCGTCGTCGCCTCGCGCCCGTCGAGCAGCCCGGCCGCGGCGAGCGCGAAGGCGCCCGAGCAGATCGACACGATCCTGGCCTTCCGCTCGAAGGCCGTCCTGAGCGCCGCGATCAGCGCGGGGGAGACGGGGCCCCGCACGTCGGCCACGCCTGGCACGATCACCGTGTCCGCCGAGGCGAGCACGTCGAGCCCGTGCTCGGCCCGCATGCTGAATCCGCCGACGACCCGCAGGGGCTCGCCGTCCTCCGCGCAGACCTTCAGGTCGTACCACGGCACCCGTAGTTCGGGCCTGGGCAGGCCGAAGATCTCCACGACGCAGCCGAGCTCGAAGGGCGCCATGCCGTCGAAGGCGAGCGCGGCCACCGTGGGGAGCCGGGTGGGCAGCGGAACCAGCATGAACCGGATCGTATCCGGCAGCGCCTGTTCGGCGTCACCGGCCGGGATCCGGCCTGGACACCGTGATCCGCTCCAGCCCTTCGGGCTGCTTGCCGGGGTAGAGGCCGGTCAGCATGGTGCTGACGGTGTAGAGGTGCCAGGCCGTGCCGGGCTTCTTCACCACGGGGTCGGCGAACAGCGCCCGCACCTCGTCGGGATCGACGATCGGCGCGAGGGCGTCGAGGCCGCCGAGCACCTGCTCCCTCAGCACCGCGGTCAGGTCGGGGCCCGGGCTGGTCCGCCAGCTCCAGCCTCCGCCGGTCTTCTGCGTCGGCATCGAGGGCGGCGGGACGTGCGACCACGGCCACCGCTTCTTGAGCCCGTCGGTGAACCGCCACGGCTTGCCCTCGATCGGGACGTCCCTGAGCTGCGGCGCGAAGCGCAGGATGAGCGTGTAGATCACCTCTTCGGACAGGCGCCAGCCCTGGTCGAGCGAGAGCGCGGCCCTCGCGACCCGGTTGTCGAGGAACGGCCTGACCGGATCGCCCCTGCGCAGCGAGCCGGCCCGCGCGCTGGCCTGCCAGCGGCCGACCTTGTACCAGATGTAGATGTGGTCGAGCGCCTCCAGCCGGTTCCGCCGCGCCTGCCACGGCCTGGCCAGTTCCCGCGCGTGCTCGTTCGCCTCGGCGGTGAACAGCTTCTCGTCCTTGACGAAGGTGGTGGTGATCCGGCGCAGCAGCGCCTTGTCGCTGAGGTCCGTCTGCAGCAGGTTGAGGCTGCCCGCGCGCAGGGTCTCCCCGCTCTGCCCCGACATCGTCGGCTTGCCGGAGTACGGCAGGTAGCCCACGATCGACTCGTACGCCGAGGTCATGCCCTCGCAGGTGCGCAGCGTCTCCCACGCCCGCTCGAGCGGGTGCTCGACCAGCACGGCGTCCTTGGCGGCGGTCTGCGGCGGCGCGATGACCGTGTGCTCGACCTTCAGCGCGGCCGCGATCCGCCTGGCCAGGATCACGTCGGGATGGGTGTCGAGCCCGTTGGTCGTCACCCTGAACGGCACCTTCGCCGCGTGCAGCAGCGCCGCCAGGATCCTGGTGTCGCGCCCGCCCGTCAGTGCAAGGTTGACCGGCTCGGACGCGTTCCTGAGCGGCTCGACGGTGGCCAGCAGCGCCTCGGCCAGCTCCCCGATCGCCGCCCTCTTCAGCCGCGGCGCGTCGGGCGCCGGCCCGGCCTCCGGCAGCGGGGTCTCGGAGATCGTACGGCTCCCGCCGCGGATCGCGATCGTCGTGGCGGGCCGCAGCGCCGACACCCCCTTGTAGGGCGTCTCGTCGGACAGGAAGAAGCCCTGGCGGACCATCGTCTGCAGGGCGAGCACGTCGTAGTCGATCCGGTCGACCTGCTGGGCGACCAGGTGCACCAGCAGGGCCCTGCTCCCGATGACGTGCAGGTCGGGCGTCTCGGCGTAGAAGACGGGGCAGACCCTGTTGATCGCGGTGCTCGCGGTCAGCTCGCCGTCGCGGGCGATCCACGCGGAGAACGCGCCGCCGACGGAGTCGTCCGGCAGCCTGCTCACGTCGGCGGGGTCGGCCAGGTGCCCGTTCACCCCGACGATCCGGCCGCCGTCGGGATGCAGAAGCCCGGGCAGGCGGGAGTCGTCGGGCTCGTTGCTCCAGCCGAACAGCGAGACGCCGGCGCCATGCCACTCGCCGGACCTGATCACCTCGGCCGGCACGGGGAAGGCACTCTCGATCGCCTCGCGGGCGGAGGCCAGGACCTGTGGGGGAATGTCTCGGCCCTTGGCGGCCAGACCCAGATAGACGCGCACGGGACCCATGCCTATCACGCGCCGAACACGGTTTGTACTCGCTTGCGTCAAGGCCCGGCCACTGCCTCCAACGGGTCCGTGGTACCCGATGGAGGTGGTTGCCATGAAATTTCGTCCCTTTGTAGTGATCGCGTTATTGCTCGTCCTCGCCGCCTGTGGCGGGCCCGGAGGGTCGGGAACGAGCGCTCCCGACCGCGCGGCGCCGGTCAAACCCGCTGCCCCGCCGGTCCCCCAGGCATCGCCGGCCTCCTCTGCCTCCTCGGCGGCGAGGGCCACGGAGGCGGGGAAGGAGACCGACACCGAGGCGGCCCAGGTGTCCACGTTCGCGCTCGACGTCGACACCGCCTCCTACGGCTATGCCCGCCGTACCCTTGCCGAGGGCCGGTGGCCCGAGCCCGCGCAGGTCAGGCCGGAGGAGTTCGTCAACGCCTTCCGCCAGGACTACGCCCAGCCGCGCGACGACGGGTTCACCGTGCACGTCGACGGCGCCCGGATGCCCGAGCGCAACACCGCCGTCCTCAGGGTCGGCCTGCAGACCAGGGCGGCCGACGCCGCGTCCAGGCGGCCGGCGAACCTCACGTTCGTGGTCGACGTGTCGGGCTCCATGGCCGAGCCGGGCAGGCTCGACCTGGTCAAGCAGGCGCTGCACACGCTCGTCGACCAGCTCGCCCCCGGCGACCAGGTCTCGATCGTCTCCTTCAGCGACGAGGCGCGGCTGCTGGCCGCCATGACCCCGCTGACCGCGCGCGCCGACCTGCACGCCGCCATCGACCAGCTCGCCGTCGAGGGCTCGACCAACCTGGAGGACGGGCTGGTCACCGGCTACGAGGAGGCGGCCCGCGCCTTCCGCCCCGCCGCCACGAACCGCGTCATCCTGCTGTCGGACGGCCTGGCCAACACGGGCAGCACCACGTGGCAGGCCATCCTCGACCGGGTCAAGGAGCACGCGGGCCGGCAGCTCACGCTGCTGTCGGTGGGTGTCGGCAGGGACTACGGCGACGAGCTCATGGAGCAGCTGGCCGACAACGGCGACGGCGCGGCCGTCTACGTCAGCACGGCCGACGAGGCGCGCGAGGTCTTCGTCGAGCGCCTGCCCGCCACCCTGGAGCTGCGCGCCCGCGACGCCAAGGCCCAGGTCGTCTTCGACCCGTCGGCGGTGGAGAGCTACCGGCTCATCGGCTACGAGAACCGCGCCCTGGCCACCGAGGACTTCCGCGACGACTCGCGCGACGGCGGCGAGGTGGGGCCCGGGCACTCGGTGACCGCGCTCTACGCGCTGAAGCTGCGCCCCGGCGCCTGGGGGCAGCTCGCCGCCGCCACCGTGCGCTGGCAGGAGCCCGACACGCGACGGCCCTCGGAGGCGAGCGCGTCGGTGCAGGCCGCCGACCTCGGCGCGGCGCTGTGGGAGGGCACGTCGTCACGGCTCCAGGTGGACGTCGTGGCCGCCGCCTTCGCGCTGCACCTGCGCGACAGGGAGGCGTTCGGCATCGGCCTGCCGGAGCTGGGCACGCACGCGACCAGGCTCGCCGCGGCCACCGAGGACCCGGCCGTGACCGAGCTGGCCGACCTGATCACAAAGGCGGCTGCCATCGGCTGACGGCGGACTCGGGTGATCTTCTCGAGCGTGAAATAGCCGTTCAACGCGCTGACGCCGAGCAGGGCATGCTCCCGCTCGGCGTACAGGCGCGCGCAGCGCGCGGCGAGTGGCGTGGCTTCCACCGACTCCGTGTCACGCACCGTGGCAAGGCGTGACGCAGGGTCAGCTCTTGCCGTACCTCTGCTTGAACTTCTCCACCCGGCCCGCGGTGTCGATCACGCGGCCGCGCCCGGTGTAGAACGGGTGGCTGGCCGAGGAGACGTCCACGTCGACCACGGGGTAGGTGTTCCCGTCGGTCCACTCAATGGTCTTGCCGCTCACGGCGGTCGACCGGGTCAGAAAGGCGTAGTCGGCGCTCGCGTCCCTGAAGACCACCGGACGGTACTCGGGGTGAATGCCCTTCTTCATCGTTCCTCCCTGAAGGTGACGTGCTGACGGATGATGGGGTCGTACTTGCGCACTTCGAGCCGGTCGGGGCTGTTCCTGCGGCTCTTGGTGGTCGCGTAGGTATAACCCGTTCCCGCCGTCGATCGAAGCTTGATGACTGGCCGTAGGTCGTTTCTGGCCATCCGACGCCTCCTTGCGGTTGAAAACGGTTTTCATTGTAACCAGGTCGGGGCGGCGTTCATTCCCGTCACTGAGTACTGCCGAAGTCCTATAGACTGGCTTCGCGCCGAGGGCGCAAAGGGGCTATAGCGCAGTTGGTAGCGCACCTCCATGGCATGGAGGGGGTCAGGAGTTCGAGTCTCCTTAGCTCCACCGTTTGGTAGCGCAGCAGCGTCAATGGCATGGAGGGGGCCAGGAGCTCGAGTCTCCTTAGCTCCACCGCATCTCGCACGGCCGGTGAAACTCTCACCGGCCTTTTGTTATTCCGGCCTCTGTGTAGCGGTAGATGGCGGCCTGCTCACTAGAATATTGTTATGTCCGAGAACCTGATCTTCCGGCTGCCCCCCACCTTCGAGACCGTGGAGGAGGAGCGGCGCCACCGTAAGGAACGGTTGACGGCCGCGCTTCGCATCTTCGGCAAGTTCGGGTTCGAGGAGGGCGTGGCGGGCCACATCACCGCGCGCGACCCCGAGCTCAGTGACCACTTCTGGGTCAACCCGTTCGGCATGTCCTTCAAGCACATCAGGGTCAGCGACCTCATCCTCGTCAACCACGAGGGCAAGGTGGTCGAGGGCCGCTACCACGTCAACGAGGCCGCGTTCGCGATCCACTCCCAGGTCCACCAGGCCAGGCCCGAGGTGGTCGCCGCGGCGCACAGCCACTCGGTGCACGGCAGGGCGCTGTCGGCACTCGGCCAGACCATCGAGCCGATCACCCAGGACGCCTGCGCCTTCTACCAGGACAACGGGCTGTTCGACGACTACACGGGCGTCGTGACCGATCTGGAGGAGGGCAAGAGGATCGCCGCAGCGCTCGGCTCGCACAAGGCGGTCGTGCTGCGCAACCACGGCCTGCTGACGGTCGGGAGCACCGTGGACGCGGCCGCGTGGTGGTTCATCACGATGGAGCGGTCGGCGCAGGTGCAGCTGCTGGCGAAGGCGGCGGGACAGGTGGTGCCGATCTCGCACGAGAACGCCGAGCTCACGCACCAGCAGATCGGCAACGACCTGGTCGGATGGATCAACTACCAGCCGTTGCACGACCAGATCGTCCGCGAACAGCCCGACCTGTTCGAGTGATCCCGCTCCACCAGCAGCGGGGTCTTCCCGTGGAAGCGCGGCCCGTCTCCCGAGGCGGGGGCCGGTCCTCAGGCGAGGCGGCCGGCCCCCGGGGCGCGTGGCTGGGATCTTGAGGGCGAGGGGCTCCGGTGCGTGGCTGGGGTCTCGGGGGCGAGGGGGCCCGGGCGCGTGGCCTGAGGGCTCGGGGTGAGGGCGGTCAGTGGGCGGGCTGGGCGGTCCAGGAGACGGTGGAGTCGGCCCAGCGGTCCAGGAGGACCTGGTCGTGGCTGATCGCCAGCACGCCCGCCCCCGTCCGCGCCTGGTACGCCAGAACCACCGCCACCAGGTGCGCCTGCGTGGACGCGTCCAGCATCGTGGTCATCTCGTCGCAGATCAGGTAGCGCGGCTCCAGCGTCAGCGCCCTGGCCAGGCAGGCCCGCTGCAACTGCCCGTCGGACACCTCGTGCGGACGCCGCGTGAGCAGGTCGCCGGTCAGTCCCACCTCACCCGCCAGCGCGGCGACCATGGCGGGCGCGGGCCGGCCCGCCGCCACGAGCGGTTCGGCGATGATCTCCCGTAGTGTCATGCGCGGATCGACGGCCGTCCTCGGCTGCTGGTAGAGCAGTGCCACGCTGGTTCTCAGGGAGCGGGGCGCGCGCTGCCGCCACCGGGACACGACGGCGCCGTCGATCGACACCTCGCCCGAGGCGGGCCGCAGCATCAGCGACAGCACCCTGGCCAGCGTCGACTTCCCGCAGCCGCTGGGCCCGCCGAGCCCCACGGTACGGCCCGCCGGCACCTCCAGCGAGACGCCCGTCAGCACGGGGCGCCTGCCGTACCCGACGGTGATGTCACGCGCCCTGAGCATGGGCGGCCTCCCTGAGCGGATGATGACAGGACACCCCTGCCGACATGGGGGGCCGCGCCGCGCACGCCCCCGTGGCGTGTGCGCAGCGCGGCGCGAACGCGCAGCCCTCGGGCAGCGCGGTCAGCTCGGGCGGCATCCCCTGGATGGCCACGAACTCCCTGTCGGGTTGCGCGGCGAGGAGTCCCGCCGCGTAGGGGTGGCGGGGCCGGTCGAGGAGCTCTGCCGCGGGACCGACCTCGACCAGGCGGCTGGCGTACATCACGGCGAGGTGGTCGGCGACCTGCGCCGCGGCGCGCAGGTCGTGGGTGATGACCAGCACCGCCCTGCCCTCCTCGCACAGCTCGCGCAGCACCGCCATGGTCCGCTCCACCAGCGGCCGGTCGAGGCCGCTGGTCGGCTCGTCGGCGATCAGCAGCCCGGGGTCGCCGGCCAGCGCGATCGCGTTGGCCACCCGCTGGGCCATGCCGCCCGACAGCTCGTGCGGATAGCGGTCCAGGTCGCGGGGGGCCAGCCCGAAGCGCTCGGCCAGCTCCGTCGCGCTGCTGGTGGACCCGAGCTCCTCGAGCGCCTCCTCCAGCTGCGCCCGCGCGGTGCGGACGGGGGTGAGGTGCGTGGCGGGGCTCTGCGGGATCAGCCCGATCTCGCGACCGCGCACCCTGCTCGCGAGGACGGCGGGCGAGGCCGACAGCAGGTCCAGCTCCGGGGAGAGCTCCGGGGAGAGCGCCGAGGAGAGCATCGCCTGCCCCGACACCCGTGCGTTGCCGGGCAGCAGGCCGAGCAACGCGTGGGCGAGGACGGACTTGCCGCAGCCGGACTCGCCGACCAGCGCCAGGCACTCGCCCTGCCGTACCGAGAAGGAGGCGTCGGTGACCGCGCGGACGGTGGCCCCGGGGATGGAGAAGCTCACCGTGAGCCCGTTGACCTCGAGTTTCACAGCGCGAGCTCCGATCGCATCCGGGGGTTGAGCCGGTCGCGCCAGCGCTGAGAGAGCACCGACACCGCCAGCGTGGGCGCCAGGATGAACAGGCCGGGTGCGAGGCTGGACCACCAGTTGCCGGCCAGCAGCGAGCGCTGCCCGTCGTTGATCATGTTGCCGAGCGAGGCGAGGTGCGGCGGCAGGCCGAGGCCGAGGAAGCTCAGCGCCGTCTCGTGCCAGATGGCGTGCGGCACCATCAGTACCATCGCCAGCAGCAGGTGCGGCACCAGGTGCGGCAGCAGGTGCCGGTAGATCACCCGGGAGCGGCTCGCGCCGCCCGAGATCGCGGCCTCCACGAAGGGCCGCCCGCGCAGCGACAGCACCTCGGAGCGGACGATGCGGGCGGCGGAGGTCCAGTGGGTGACGCCCACCGAGACGACCACGGCCACGGGGCTGGGCGCGAACATCGCCACGATGAAGATGCCGAGCAGCAGGTGCGGCAGCGAGGAGAAGCCGTCGACCACGCGCATCAGCAGCCGGTCGACGAGGCCGCCCGCGCTGCCCGCGGCGAGGCCGAGCGTGCCGCCGATGACCATGCTCACCAGCGCGGCGACCAGGCCGACGAGGACGGAGACGCGCAGGCCGTACACGCAGCGCAGCAGCACGTCGCGGCCCACCTCGTCGGTGCCGAGCGGGTGGGCGAGAGAGGGTGGCAGGCCGGCCGCGCGCAGGTCGACGAGTTGCTGGTCGAGCTGGAAGAGCGGCGGCACCAGCACGACGGCGAGGCCGAGCGCGACCAGGACGAAGGCGGCGGTTCTCATGAGGCGGTCCGTGGGTCGGCGACGCGGTAGGCGAGGTCGGCCAGCAGGTTGCCGGCGACGACGGCGAGGGTGCCGAGCAGGGTGAGCACGGCCAGCAGCGGGAAGTCCACCGACAGCGCCGCCTGGACGGTCGCCGAGGCGACGCCCGGCCAGGAGAAGACGGTCTCGACCAGGATCGCGCCGGTCACCAGCTCAGGCACCCTGGCGCCGACCAGGGTGAGGAACGGCAGCAGCGCGGCCCTGAGCGCGTGCCTGACGACCACGGTGCGCTCGCACAGGCCGCGCGACCTGGCGCCGATCACGAAGTCTTCGCGCAGGGTGGCGATGACCGACTCCCTGACGTACAGCACGAGCCAGGACGACTGCGAGATCGCCAGGACCGTCACGGGCAGCACCATGTGGGCGGCGACGTCCAGCGGGTCGAGCGTGGTGGAGCCCGCGTCGGTCAGCCCTCCGGCGGGCAGCCATCGCAGGGTCACGGCGAAGACGTAGATCGCCGCGAGCGCCAGCCAGAACACCGGAGCGGACTCGTTGGCCAGCGCGCCGCCGGTGATGAGCCGGTCGAGGGCCGAGCCCTTGCGCCAGGCGGCCAGCGTGCCCACGATCAGGCTGCCGGCCAGCATGAGGACGATCGCGCAGCCGGTGGCGAGCAGTGTCCACGGCAGCCGCTCGACGATGACGTCGAGGACGGGGCGGTTGAAGGAGTGCGAGTCGCCGAGCTCGCCGGAGACGAGGTTGCCGAGCCAGGTCGCGTACTGCTCGAGCAGCGGCCTGTCGAGGCCCCACTCGGCCCTGATCCTGGCGACGACCTCGGGGGAGGTGACCATCGCGCGGTCGCCGAGGTACTGGCGGACGGGGTCGAAGGGGGAGTTGGCGGCCAGCGCGAACATCGCGGCGGTGACCGCCAGCAGCAGCGGCACGGCGAAGGCCAGCCGCCAGAGCACGATCCTCAGCATCAGACGGCGGGCTTCCAGGTGTGCAGGTCGCGGAAGAGGCCGCCGGTGGCGTGCTCGTGTGCGTCGACCGAGGGAGTGACGCCCTGGTAGTCGCCGCGGATGACGTACACGTGCTTGAGGAAGGCCAGGTAGGTCCAGGCCTCGTCCGCGTGGACGAGCCGCTGGAACTCCTGGTAGGCCTGCCTGCGGACGGCCGCGTCGGTGCTGGCCCTGCCCTTCTCCAGCGCGGCGTCGACCTTCGGATTGTCGTAGTGGCCCGGGTTGAAGAAGCCCTGCCCGGCGAACCTGGAGTGGAACAGCTCGAAGTTGACGTAGTCGGGGTCGTACGGGCTGCCGTAACCCATCATGAGCGCGTCCTTGGCCATGCGCGGCTCGATCGCGTCCCAGTCGAGTCCGGCCAGCTTCACGTCGATGCCGATCTTCTTGGCGTCGGAGGCGACGGCCAGGGACAGCTCCTTGCGCAGCGAGTCTCCGGCCGGATACATCAGCGTGAAGCTCGCCCTGACGCCGTCGGGGCCCGGCTTGTGTCCCGCTTCGTCGAGCAGCTTCTTCGCCGCCTCCGGGTCGGTCCTGCCGGTGACCGACGGGTCGTGCCAGACGGTGTCGGGGGAGATCGGGCCGTAGGCGGGCTTGCCCGCCCCCGCCAGGATCGTGTCGACCATCGCCTGCCTGTCGATGGCCAGGCTCACGGCCTTGCGGATCGCCACGTCGCCGGTGACCTTCTCCTTGAAGGGCCACATGATGCCGCGGTAGTCGGCGCTGTCGACCTTGTAGACCTTGAGGCCCCGCTGGTTCTCGAACCTGGCCGCGGCCTTGGGCGGCAGGATCGTCGCGTCGAACTCACCGGCCGCAAGACGGGTGGCCCTGACGTTGTCGTCGGCCGCGAAGGTCACCACGACCCTGCCGATCGCGGGGGCGCCGCCCCAGTAGTCCTTGTTCGCCGCCATCACCACCTTGTCGCCGGGCGTCCAGGAGACGAAGGTGTAGGGCCCGGTGCCGACCGGCCTGTTGGCGGGGAAGCCGCCGTCGGGGACGATGCCTAGCGTGGTGCGCTGAGCCAGCGGCGCGTAGGCATGCTTCAGCCTGAACTCCACCGTGTGGTCGTCCTTGGCGGTGACCGTGTCGATGGCCTCGTAGTCGCCGCCGATCGGCGAGCCCTTGACCGAGGTGTAGGTGTAGACGACGTCCTTGGCCGTCAGCGGCCTGCCGTCGTGGAAGCGCACGCCCTGGCGCAGGGTGAAGACGGCGCTCAGGCCGTCGGCCGCGATCGCCGGCGGGGCGGTGGCGAGGGCCGGCTTGAGCGTCAGGTCGGGGCTCCTGGCCATGAGGCCGTCGAACATCATCGACCCGCCGTCGGGTGCGTAGCCCTTGACCGGGTCCAGGGTCTCGAACTCCGAGCTGATCGCGATGACGAAGGCGTCGTCCGCGGCGGGGGCGGTGGAGGGTGCGGAACAGGCGGTCAGAGCGAGGACGGCGACCAGCGCGGCCGGCCACAGGCGGGAGAGCATATGCCTGACTTTAACTTGTACTTGCACATAACTCGCAATTAGCTGCCGCGGAACGTCTGCCGGTACGCCAGTGGCGGCACCCCCACCGCGGCGTGCAGGTGCTGGCGCAGCGACACGGCCGTGCCGAACCCCGCGCGCTTGGCGATCTGCGCCACCGCCAGATCGGTGGTCTCCAGCAGGTGGCGGGCGTGCTCCACCCGCTGGCGGGCCAGCCAGCGGGCCGGGCTGAGCCCGGTCTCCTCGCGGAAGCGCCTGGTGAAGGTGCGCACGCTCATCCTCGCGTGGTCGGCCAGCGCGGCCAGGTCGAGAGGGTCGTCGAGGTGCTCCAGCATCCACTGCCGCGTGGCGGCGGTGCCCGTCCCCGTGGGCTCGGGCAGCGGCCTGTCGATGAACTGCGCCTGCCCGCCCTCGCGCCACGGCGGCATCACGCAGCGGCGGGCCGTCCGGTTGGCCACCTCGCTGCCGTGGTCGCGGCGGATCACGTGCAGGCACAGGTCGAGCCCCGAGGCGACGCCCGCCGAGGTGAGCACGTCGCCGTCGTCGACGAACAACACGTCGGGGTCGACCCGCACCTGCGGGAAGAAGCGGCGCAGGGCGGCCGCGTGCATCCAGTGGGTGGTCGCGCGCCTGCCGTCGAGCAGGCCCGCCGCGGCCAGCACGAACGCGCCCGTGCAGATGGACATCACCCTCGGCCGCCCGCGCAGGGCGTCGCGCAGCCGGTCGGGGATGGTCCCCGAGGTCAGCGCGGGACCGCCGTGGACGCCCGGCACCAGCACGGTGTCGGCGCTGTCGAGGACCTCGAGCCCGTGGTCGGGCAGCACGCTGTAGCCGGCTTTCGTCCTGACCGGAGCCCTGTCGAGCGAACAGGTGACGACCTCGTACAGATGACCGCCCTCGCCGTCGCGGGCCGACAGGAAGAGCTGGCCTGGGATGCCCAGGTCGAGCGGGGCGAAGTCGTCGAGCACGACCACCGCGATCCGATGGGTCATGGCCGGATTCTTTCACATATTGGCTATCAGGCCACTCATGCCGAAATATCGAGAGCCGGGAGAATCTTCGGCATGAGAGTGCATCGTGCGTGGCTGGTGGCAGGCGTCGCGTTTGTGGCGATCCTGGGCGCGGCGGGGTTCCGCGCGACCCCCGGAGTCCTGATCACCCCGCTCCACGAGGAGTTCGGCTGGTCCACCGGGGAGATCTCGCTCGCCGTCTCGATCAATCTGGTCCTGTACGGCCTGACCGCCCCCTTCGCCGCCGCTCTCATGGACCGCTTCGGCATGCGCAGGGTCGTCTCCGCCGCGCTCACCCTGGTCGCGCTCGGCAGCGGGCTGACCGTGTTCATGGGGGCAAGCTGGCAGCTCGTGCTCTGCTGGGGCGTGCTCGTCGGCCTGGGCACCGGCTCGATGGCACTGGTCTTCGTGGCGACCGTCACCGACCGGTGGTTCGTCAGGCACAGGGGCGTCGTCACGGGCGTGCTCACCGCCGGTGGGGCCACGGGTCAGCTCGCCTTCCTGCCCGTGCTGGCGTGGCTGGCCGAGGGGCCCGGCTGGCGGGTCGCCTCCCTCACCGTGACGGCCGCCGCCCTGATCGTCGTGCCGCTGGTGTGGGTGTTCCTGCGCGACCACCCCTCCGACGTGGGCACCACCCCGCTCGGCGGCCCCGCCGTCGAGGTGCGCAGGCCGACGGCCAACGCCGCCGTCAGGGCGCTGGCCGTCCTGCGGAGCGCGGCGCGGACCCGCGCCTTCTGGTTCCTGGCGGGCGGCTTCGCCATCTGCGGCGCGAGCACCAACGGCCTGGTCGGCACGCACTTCATCCCCGCGGCACACGACCACGGCATGCCCCAGGGCACCGCGGCGGGCCTGCTGGCGCTGGTCGGGATCTTCGACGTCGTCGGCACCGTCGCCTCCGGCTGGCTCAGCGACAAGGTCGACCCCAAGGTGCTGCTCGGCGTCTACTACGCGCTGCGCGGGCTGTCGCTCATGGTCCTGCCGGGGCTGTTCGCCGCCACCACCGAGCCGAGCATGTTGCTGTTCATCATCTTCTACGGCCTCGACTGGGTGGCCACAGTGCCGCCCACCGTCGCGCTGTGCAGGAAGATCTACGGCGCCGACGGCTCGGTGGTCTTCGGCTGGGTGTTCGCCTCCCACCAGGTCGGCGCGGCGATCGCCGCCGTCGGCGCCGGGCTCACCCGCGACCACCTGGGCGCCTACGACCTCGCCTGGTACGCCGCGGGCGCGCTGTGCCTGCTGGCGGCGGCGATGTCGCTGGCCGTGCGGCATGCTGGAACCCATGATGGTGCTCCCGCTGGTGGTCAGGATCGAACGCGCGACGCCTCCCGAGCGCACTGACGCGCTGGAGGCGGCCGCCATGGCCGTGCTCGGCCTGCTCGACGACCCCGGCGAGTGGCAGGCCGAGCTCGAGACCTGGCAGTCCACGGGCAGGATCCGCAAGGTGGTGCGCAGGGCGCGCGGCGCCGAATGGCGCAGGGCGCTCGAGCTGCCCGGCCGTACGGTCGAGCACGGCAGCGCGGAGGTGCGCGTCCACCCGCCCGTCCCGCTGGACGCCTGGCCGAAGGAGCTGGCCAAGCTGCAGGTGGGCGGCACGGAGCTGGCCGACTCCGCCGAGCCGGGACCGGCCGAACCGCCGGTCCTGTGGGAGAACCCGGCGCTGGAGATGTCGGCGGGCAAGGCGATGGCCCAGGCGGGTCACGCCGCCCAGCTGGCCTGGTGGGCCAGCTCGCCCGAGGACCGGGCGGTCTGGCGCGCCATGGGGCTGAGGGTCTCGGTGCGCAGGGCCGAGGGCTTCGACGAGCTGGCCGCCGGTGGGCTGCCCGTCGTGCGCGACGCGGGGTTCACCGAGATCGCGCCGGGCTCGTGCACGTTCGTCGCGGACGTGCCGTGGCTGCGCGTCAGATCGTGACGAGGTCGGCCAGCACGCCGCCCTCGGGGGTCAGCCGCGCGGGGGACGGGCTGTCGTAGACGACCATGAGCCTGCCGTCGCCCAGCGCCGCCAGGCCCTCGGGATGGTCGCAGCCCACGCCGTACGGCAGGTCGGCGACGGGCACGGGCGCGCCGATGCCGTCCCACCGCATGATCCGCACCGGCCCGTCGAGGTCCATGGTCGGCCCCGTGAGCAGCAGCAGGTCGCCGTCGTAGGGGCACAGGTCGCGCACGCCGAGCCCGCCCAGGTCGAGGAAGTGCTTGTGGTAGCCCTTGAGCTTGAGCCGGTGCGGGCCGTCCTCCCGCAGGTCGAGCTCCAGCACGACGGCCCAGCCGCGCAGCACGGGGCCGCGCAGCCCGAGGAAGACCCGCTCCCCGAGCACCGCGAGGCCCTCCACGTCGAGCCCGTTGTCCTTGCCGGGAATGGCGGTGAACGGGCCGAGGTGCGCGTCCTCGGCCAGCGCGTCGGCGAGGCCCGTGAGGATGGCGCCCTTGCCGAGGCCCGCGCCCTCCAGTGGAAGCCGGACGAGGATGAACCTGTTCGGCTCCCGGATGATCGCGCTGAGCCGCCTGGCGGCCTTCTCCCGTGACTTGGCGCGCCTGCGCTTGAGGCTGTGCGAGCCGACCGCCCAGAGCCACCCGTCGGCCCGGGCGAGACCCTCGATGTCGGCCTCGTCCTCCCTGCCCGCCGGCAGGTCCACGAAGTCGGCGAGATGGAACGTGCGCTGGTGGTCGTAGCGCTCTCCGGTCCAGTTCAGGCGCTCAATGGTGGCGGTCTCGTCACCCGCGATCCACAGACCGGTGGCATCGGCGCGCAACGCGGACAGGTTCGTGTGCGTTTGCGCGTCTCGTGACGCCTGGTCAAATCGGAGTTCCACCATGCGTGCTTTCTACACGCAATCCAGCGATATGTCGTACGCTCCCGATCGTGCTCGATGGGGAGAGTGGGGCCGCGGGGCCTCAGGTGAAGTTCCAAGCGAGGCCCACTGGCTCTCCGCTCAAGCGCAGTCGCCTGGGTGACCTGCGGATGCGGGACATCTACCGGGCGCTCGCGGTCGTCGCCGCGCTGGCCGTCGCCGGCGCAGGCGTGCTCGCCATCGCGCAGTCGGGAAGGGCGGACGAGGCCGCCGCCCGGCCGGTCGCCGCGCCGCCGGCCGTACCGGTCTCGTCCACCCCTTCACCCAGCCCCTCTTTGCCGCCCACGCCGAGCCCCGGTGCCTCCATCGCCCCTGGGTACACGGCCATGGAGGCGCTGGCCGCCGACCGCCGCGTGCCGAAGCTGCCGGGCCGCCTCAAGCCGCGCGCGCTGCCCGGCAAGCCGATCAGGACCGTCGGCACGATCAAGGACGTCAAGACGGGGGTGAGCCTCCCCCGCCTGCACGGCCCGTGGAAGCGGTACGGCGCGGCCCCCTTCACCTCCAGGCAGGTGCTGCCGCCGGTGGCCGGGAGCCCGAGAGGCATGCTGGTCAGCTGTCCCGTCCCGATCGAGGCGCAGAAGTCGCTGCGCGACACCGCCCGGCTGGCCGCCCGCTGGACGCTCAACCACCACCCCGAGGGCGCGGTGATCCGCTGGCTCGGCACCCAGCCGGTCAAGAAGGGCTGGTCCCTGGTCTACCAGGTGAAGTACGGCAAGCGCTCCTCGGTGGCCGCCGTCGTCGTGCTCGACACGGGGGAGGCGAAGCCCGCCCTGGTCTTCGTGACCGTCCCCGACACCCAGAAGAAGCGATGGGCGGACATCCGCCGCGTGATCTCAGGGGTTCGTGTTCTAGGCTAGAGCGATCATGTATGCGGCGATATGGGGGAGTGGCCGCCGTGGCTGAGCGTTCGAACCTGCCGAAGAAGGAACCGGACAAGGATCGCCCCAAGCCGTGGCGCGCCGAAGGTCTGCCGGGGGGCGGGCCCGGCGGCCGGCCCAAGATCAATTGGTGGCGCTTCGTCATCACGTTGCTCGTGGTCTACGCCGGATTCTTCCTGATCTCCTCCTTCTTCGACGAGGGCCAGGTCGAGACGATCTCCTACAGCCAGTTCACCAAGCAGGTGACGGCCAACAACGTCAAGGGGGTCTACGCCCAGGGCTACTCCGTCCAGGGAGACCTGAAGAAGGCCACGACCGACCCCGACAGCGCCAACAAGCCCTACACGAAGTTCGTCACCGAGATCCCGGTCTTCGCCAACGACGAGCAGCTCTACCAGCAGCTGACCGCGGCGGGCGTGGAGATCAAGGCCGAGCCGATCAGCACGGGCAGCCGCGGGTTCCTGCTCAACCTGCTGCTGTCGCTGCTGCCGATCGCCGTCCTCGCGGGCCTGTGGATCTGGGTCATGCGCCGCGGCGCCAGCATGATGGGCGGCGGCGGGCTCGGCGGCCTCGGCAAGTCCAAGGCGGCCAAGCCGATCGAGAGCGACAAGATCCGCGTCACGTTCGAGGACGTCGCCGGCATCGACGAGGTGGAGAACGAGCTCGTCGAGATCGTCGACTACCTGAAGGACCCGGGCAAGTACCGCAGGCTCGGCGCCAAGCTGCCCAAGGGCGTCCTGCTCGCGGGCCCTCCTGGCACCGGCAAGACGCTGCTGGCCAGGGCGGTCGCCGGGGAGGCCGACGTGCCGTTCTTCTCGGCCAGCGCGTCCGAGTTCATCGAGATGATCGTCGGTGTCGGCGCCTCCCGCGTGCGCGAGCTGTTCGAGGAGGCCCGCAAGGTCGCCCCCTCGATCATCTTCATCGATGAGATCGACGCCATCGGCCGGGCTCGCGGTGGCGCCAGCGGCATCGGCGGCCACGACGAGCGCGAGCAGACGCTCAACCAGATCCTCACCGAGATGGACGGCTTCTCGGGCGCCGAAGGCGTCATCGTCATCGGCGCCACCAACCGGCCCGAGGTGCTCGACCCCGCCCTGCTGCGTCCGGGCCGCTTCGACCGCACGGTCATGGTCGCCCCGCCCGACGCGGCGGGCCGCGTCGCCATCCTCCGGGTGCACACCAGGGGCGTTCCGCTCGACGGTGACGTCAGCCTGGAACAGCTGGCCAAGACCTCGCCCGGCATGACGGGCGCCGACCTGGCCAACCTGGTCAACGAGGCCGCCCTCCTCGCCGCCAAGCGCGGCAAGGAGAAGGTCTCGGCCGCCGACTTCGCCGACGCGCTGGAGAAGCTGCAGCTCGGCGCGGTCCGCTCGATCGTCATGCCGGAGGAGGAGCGCACCAGGACCGCCTACCACGAGGCCGGTCACGCGCTGCTCGGCATGCTGCAGCCGGGCGCCGACCCGGTCAGGAAGATCTCGATCATCCCGCGCGGGCGGGCGCTCGGCGTCACCCTGTCCACGCCCGACACCGACCGCTACGCCTACGACGAGAAGTACCTGCGCGGACGCATCATCGGCGCGCTCGGCGGGATGGCGGCCGAGCAGGTGATCTACGGGGTCATCACCACGGGCGCGGAGAACGACCTGGAGCAGGTCACGATGATCGCGCGCGGGATGGTCGGCCGCTGGGGCATGTCGGAGAAGATCGGGCCGCTGAGCATCCTGCCCAGCGACGGCCAGCCGCAGGCCGCCCCGCACACGCTCGCCGCGCTGGACGAGGAGGTGCGCCGGATCGTGGACGAGTGCTACGAGGTCGCCACCAGGGTGCTCGACGAGAACCGCGACCGGCTCGAGGCGATCGTCATGGCGCTGCTGGAGCAGGAGACCCTCGACGAGGCACAGGCGTACGCGGCGGCGGGCCTGCCCCGCGCCAACAGGCCGGCCGTCGAACCCAAACCGCACTAGGGGTGTCCCGTGGATCATGAGTGGAGATCTGGTGTAGATCGTCCGTGTGGATGAGGAGTGGGAACGGCTGGCTACCACGGCCGGGCCTTCGAACGCGAACTCACCGAGCGTCACGTCCGCCTGCTGTGCCCGGCCCGCCGGGGCGAGCCCGAACGGGCCGGAGCACAGGTGTTCAAGCCCTTGCGCCAGACCATCGAGTCGATCAACCAGACCTTGGCAAGCCAGCTTGACCCTGGAAACGCCACGGCGGGCGAACACCGGCCGGCGTCATCATGCGCGTGCTTGCCCACGTTCTCGCACTGACCACCGCGATCTGGCTCAACGACAAGACTGGCCAACCGATCAAACGGTGGCTGATCGCATACGACCACTAACCGTGGCCACAGACCTTGACGTCAATCATCTAGACGGCATCGGCGAGCTGGCCACGGATGGCGCCGTCCGGGAACTCCGCGTTGTGGACGTTGGCGTAGAACCCGCTCGGACCCTGGACGATGTCCCGCAACTCGCGGCGGGTCAGCGTGGTGTCGGCGTTGTCGGCCGTCTGGTGCTTGACGGCGTGGATGCACTCGGTCGCGAAGCCCTCGCTGGGCGCCTTCAACGTCACCACGATCGGACCCGCCATTCCCTCCTTGCCCGCGTGGATGTGCGCCGCGTTCGCGGGCTGGATCTTGTGGGCGGTGATGACGTAGCAGAGCGACCATTCCTTCACCTTCCAGGCGAAGATCCCCACACCGTCCGGATCGCCGGGACCGGGAACCTCCTGGGCCCCGGTCAGCTCGACGAAGTGGTAGGGCGGCGTGTGGGTCGCGGTCGCGTCGGGCGTACTGTGGCTCGCAGTCGCGCCGGCCGTACTGGGAAAGACGGCCGCTGCCGCCGCGAGTGCCGGAATCACGATGAGTGACTTGATCACGGTGAACCTCCTTGATGACTGTAAGTGGTGATCCGTTACTGTGCGTAGTCTTTCCAGGTCTACCGGGTCGAAACGCGCTGTCATGACCGGGAATCGTCAAGGAGGCGACATGACCGACGACGGCCTTGTGCCGCCCGGCACGTCGAGCCTGGAGGCGTGGATCTGCCGGCTCTTCCGGCTGGCGGGACCTTGCGCCAGCGGTGAGGCGGCCACGCCGGACACGACGGCATCGACGTGCCGGGTCGGGATGTAGGCGTCGTCACCGCGGCGCAGGGCCCCTGCCATGATCGAGAGCGCGCCCGAGGACGGAGCCGAGATCACCCGGGTCGGCCATGCAGGAGTACGGCCGGCGGTTCGCCGGCTGGATGCTGCAGGTAGGCGCCACGGAAGACGCCATCGAGCCCTAGATCGAAAATCTCGACTTGCCCGGTATCCGTTCGCAGGCAGCGCCCCCGCCGTAAAGTCCGCTAATCACGGACGGTGAGACCCATGGAGCGGGCCGTGCCCGCGACGATCTTCTCGGCCTGATCCAGGTCGACGGTGTTGAGGTCGGGGAGCTTGGCCTGGGCGACCTCGCGGAGCTGGGCACGGGTGATCCGACCGCCGCTCTGGTGGCCTGGACGCGGGCTGCCGCCGTCGAGTCCGGCGATGCGGCGGATCAGCGAGGCGGTGCGTTCGACGAGCACGACCCGCGGAGCCCACGATCGCGTACGGCTGGATCGAGGCCACGTTGCGTGACTTGTCGAGCACGTGAGGTCGCATCTTGTGGGCAGATGAAGCGTGCCGCCATATTCGCACTCCTGGTGGCCGCGTCCGTCTTCATGCCGATCCTCGTGGGCGCCCCTTCTCGTGGGACCTTGCGGAGGTCGTCTCCCGATAAACTGGGCGGGTGATCGTGCTCGCCTCAGCCTCGCCCGCCCGCCTTGCCCTCCTCCGCAGCGCCGGGCTCGATCCCAAGGTGATCGTCAGCGGGGTGGACGAAGCGGCCGTCACCGCGATCCTGCCGTCCGACCTGGCATTGAAGCTGGCCGTCGCCAAGGCCACCGCCGTCGCCGAGGGCCTCAACGAGGGGCTCGTCATCGGGTGCGACTCAATACTCGAACTCGACGGCAGGCCGTACGGCAAGCCGGCCAACGGCGAGGAGGCGCTGACCCGCTGGCGGATGATGCGCGGCAGGACCGGCAGGCTGCTGACGGGCCACTGCGTGATCGACGCGGCCACGGGCAAGCGGGCCGCCGAGGTGGGCTCCACAGTGGTGCGGTTCGGCATGCCGTCCGAGCGGGAGATGGCCGCCTACGTCGCCAGCGGCGAGCCGCTCAACGTGGCGGGCGCCTTCACGCTCGACGGCCTCGGCGGATGGTTCGTCGAGGGCATCGAGGGCGACCACGGGAACGTCCTGGGCATCTCTTTGCCGCTGGTTCGCTCGTTGTTCGACGAACTCGGTTACGCGGTGACCGACTTCTGGCGCTAGTTTCTCCCCATGCGATCATTGCGGGAGTTCGCCGGTGGCATCGGATTCTTCTTCCAGGGCCTCGGCTGGGTGGCACGAAACGGCCGATGGTGGGCATTCGGCCTGATTCCCGCTCTCATCGCATTCGCCGTCTACGTCGCGGCCCTCATTTATCTGGGCAACAACGCCAGCGGCATCGCCGACTTCCTCACGCCTTTCGCTGACGGATGGTCCGAGGGCTGGCGCGACTTCTTCAGGGGCGCGCTGGGGGTGCTGCTGTTCATCGGAGGGCTGGCGCTGGCCGTGCTGACCTTCACGGCGCTGACGCTGACGATCGGCGATCCCTTCTACGAGAAGCTGTCGGAGAAGGTCGACCCGCTGGACGGGCCCGACGACACCCCGTGGTGGCGATCGATCCCCAGGTCGCTGCGCGACAGCCTGGTGACGCTGCTCTATGTGCTGTTGTTCACGATCCCGCTGTTCTTCCTCGGGTTCGTGCCGGTGATCGGGCAGACGGTGGTCCCCGTGCTCGGCGCCCTCGTCTCCGGTTTCTTCCTGACGGTCGAACTGACGTCCCTCGCGATGGAACGGCGCGGCATGCGGCGGCGCGACCGCTTCGCCGTACTGCGCGGCAACAAGGCCCCGGCGCTGGGATTCGGGGTGCTGGTCTTCCTGCTGTTCCTGGTGCCGTTCGTGGCGGTCATCGCGATGCCGGCCGCTGTGGCGGGAGCCACCCTCTTGGTCCGCTCGCGCCTCATCCCCGCACCTTCCGCGACGCCTGACCATCCGCCCGCGTAGCCTTCGCCCACTCCCGGGCTGTCTCCCACCCCGCCTTCGCCTGTCCCCCCGGCCTTCGCCCGTCGCCCTGGCTGTATCCCCCCTGGGCCTTCGCGCTGTCTCCCCCGGGCCGTCCTCTGGCCGTCTCCCATCCCGGCTCGCCTTTCGACTCATCCACAGGCCCACCTCAGCGGCGTCCCCCATCCACAGAACTCCGCTCGCCCGAAACATCCACCCCACCCGCCGGGCACCCTCATGCCCCATGAGCACCGACCTCACCGAACCCACCCTCACTCTGTCCACCCCCGCCGACATCCTGGCCGCGGTGCCGTACATCGTCGGATTCCACCCCACCGACAGCCTGGTCGTGATCGGGCTGTCCGGCGGGGTCGGCCAGGGAGAGATGCGGGTCTGCGCGCGCTGGAACCTCCCGCTCCATCCCGGAACCCTGCGCCCGCTCGGCGCGCTGTTCGCCAGAGAGTCGATCACCCACCTCGTCGCCGTCGGCTACGGCGCAGGTCCTCACGTCACCCCGGCCGTAGACGAGGTCATGAACATCGCCACGTGGTGTGGCGTCACGCCCTGCGAGGTCCTGCGCGCTCATGAGGGCCGCTACTGGTCCTACGTGTGCGACCTGACCGACTGCTGTCCACCGGACGGCACGCCGTACGACACCTCCGTCAGCCAGATAGCCGCCGAGGCCACAGTCCAGGGCCTGGTCGCCCTGCCCGACCGCACGACCCTCGAGGCCACCATCGCCCCGCTCTCGGGCCCGGTCCGCCTGTCGATGCGCCAGGCCACCACCGAGGCCGTCACCGCCTTCCGCACCGGATTGGCCGCCGCCCCCGACGCCGGCCACTTCGCCCAGCGGTTCGTCGCCGACGGTTTGACCAGGGTCCGCTCAGCCATCGCCACGTCGACATCCGGAGGCAGGATCGACGACAGGGAGGCCGCCCGCCTGGGCCTCGACCTGTCCGTGATCCGCGTCCGCGACGAGGCCTGGACCCTCCTCGACGACGCCGGCCAGGCCGCCCACCTGGCCCTCTGGAAGGACCTCACCCGCCGCCTGGAACCCCGCTTCGTGCCTCCCGCGGCGGCCCTCCTCGCCATGTCGGCCTGGCGCGGGGGCGACTGCGTCCTCGCGACCATCGCCCTGGAGCGAGCCCTGGCCATCAACCCCGACTACTCCATGGCGAACCTGCTCATGCACGCCCTCCAGCACCTGCTCTCACCCAAGCTGCTACGCGACCGCATGCCCAGCCCCGCCGAACTCGACTCCGCCATGGGCACTCCCCACGCAGGCTGGCTCCTCCCCCTCATCGCCATCCTCGACGAAAGAGACGAACCCTCGGCTTGACGGGCTCACCGCTGCCAGCCCGCGCGATGTGCGGCTCCCATAGCGAGGAAGGGGGGACGCCACGGCGTGGAGTCGCGTCGCACCCAGTCGACTGCCGGGGTCGCGCGGGCGGGTGGTGAGAGGTCATGTGGCGGAGATCGTGCGGCTGGGCATCCTTGGGTGCCCAGGTGTGGGGTCGTGTGCCGCGGGACCTGGTGAGGTAATGGCGTTGTCCGCAGTGGATTGCCCGGGACGAGGGGGTGGAGCTCAGTGGGTGCGGGAGGTGGTCAGGGATGGCTCTGCTGTTTCCGTGCCTCCCCATCGTTTCGACGGGACTGCGGTGAGAGCCGATGTTTGCGGTCGGGATAAGGAAAGGGGCAGGGGGAGGTCTAGCCGAGGTCTTCGCGCTTGCGTCGTTCGTTGTAGGCCCGCATGCGGGGTGGGTAGCCGGTCAGCTGGACGTCGTAGACAGGAAGCGCAAGGTCTCGGGCCACCTTCCGGATCACCTGGGGCGCTCCTACACGCCGTCGGGTCCACTCGCCGTCGTCGGCCACGGCCACGGCCGTGGTGTCGGTCGCGAAAGTCTCGGGCTCGACGAAGAACTCCACGCCGCGCCTCGACTTGGCAAAGGCGATGAGCGCCTCGATATCGGCGTCGGTGGCCTCACGGTCGAACTTGGCAATCTTGTTACCGCGCCAGCGCCGCAACCCATAGCGATCTCGCCATCTCATGCCTCCTTTTTATACCGTTCGCCGCGCTGCCGCGTCGGGGCTGTTATCGGGGTGACATCGGGGTTTCTCCCGATGCCGTCTCGTATCTGCGGGGAGGAGGATGTTTTCAGATCGCCCACGAGGAAAGGCATGGCATTCATGGCAGCGCCACACACCCCAGCGCCGGCATCCCACGGGCACGGCCCGGTGCCGCCGATGGAGCTGAGGGTCACCAACCAGGACCGCGAGCACGTGGTCGAGCACGTCAAAGCCGCGTACGCCGAGGGCCGCTTCGACAAGTTCGAGTTCGACGAGCGCCTCGAGCGCGCCATGACGGCGCGCACCCATGGCGACCTCATGCCGATCATGACCGAGCTGTACGGCCCGCAACGCCGCTGGCAGCAGCCGCTCGTTCCGCCCAGGCCGGTGACCCTGCCGCCCGACAGCGCGAGGGGAATCCCCGCTGACAGCAACGAACGCCTCGGGGGAGCGGCGGCACACCTGCTGGCCCTGCCGGGGCTGGTCATCCTGGGGCCGCTGATCATGCTGCTCACCGGGGGCAAGACGTCGCCCTACATCCGTCGTCACGCGCTGGAGGCCCTGAACTTCCATCTCACGGTGGTCGGCGCGACCATCCTGCTGCCTTTCACGATCGTCGGCGTGGTGCTGATTCCGGTGATCTGGGTGGCCGCGTTCGTGCTGACGATCGTTGGCGGTGTCTCGGCGCTGGCGGAGAACGACTTCCGCTACCCGTTGACCGTCCGACTGGTGAAGTAGCCGCTGTTCCCGGGGCTGCGCCTGACGTCTCGGACCACACCTGAGGCCGTTGCATGGGGCCTTCCCGATGTGAGGCCGGAGAAGCGGCTTCGACCGGGGGTGAGGTGGGGGTGAGTCCCACGGCTGGGGCTCAGCTCATGGGGTGATCCGGCGGGGCGGCTTGGGTTCAAACCGGTGTTGTGGGGGTGAGCTGGCCGGGGTGGTTTCGGCTGAACCCGGGTGGTGGGTGGCCCGGCGGGGCTTGGGTTGAGGTCTCGGTGTGGGGCGTGAGCTGGCCGGGGTGGTTTCGGCTGGACCCGGGTGGTGGGTGGCTTGGGCCCGGAGCTGGGTTGTGCGGGGTGATCCGGCGGGGCGACGATGAAGGGTGATGTCGTCAGCTGGCCAGGACCTGGTACTTGACGGTCATCACGCCCGCGTTGGTGTTGCCGATCGTGGAGAAGGCGGCCTCGGACAGGTCGAGGCAGCGTCCCCCGGTGTACGGTCCGCGGTCGTTGATGCGCACGACCACCGACTTGCCGTTCGACGGATTGATGACGCGGACCTTGCTGCCCAGCGGCAACGACTTGTGCGCCGCCGTCAGGGCCGAGGGGTCGAAGCGCTCGCCGCTGGCCGTCATCTGGGGCTCGTCGTAGTACGAGGCGCCGCACCGCCCCGAGGAGATGACGCGGACCTTCGGCTGGGCGGGCGCGGCGACGGGCTTCGGCGCCTGAGAGGGCTTGGCCTGAGCGCCGTTCGCGGTGCTGCCCTTGGCGGACGCGGTGCTCGAGCTGCCCGTGGACGCCGAGTTGCCGGTGGAGCCGTTCGAGGAACCAGCCGGGGAGCCGGGCGACGAACCGGCCGGGGAGCCGGGCGATGAACCGGCCGGCGTGGACGCGGAACCGCCTGGCGCGGTGGAGGTGGAGCCGCCGGGAACGGCGGGGGAAGTGCCAGGGGCAGAGGTGGCGGCCGAGGGGAGCGCGGTGCCCCCGGCGGCGCCGGGCGTGCTCGCCAGGCCGCTCATGGCACCGGAACCGGCGCCGGAAAGGGGGCCGGTACCCGGGGACGCGCTGACCTTCGGCGACGGGGTGAGGGAGACGAAGAGCCCGCCGCCCGCCCTGGGCTTCGGGGTGTCGTCGTTCGCGACGGCGGCCCAGGCGGTGGTCGAGGCGGCCAGCACGGCGGCGCCAAGGGCGACAGTGGTCCAACGGCGTCTGCCCGGCGCCGTCAGACGGCCCAGGGGATTCCGGCGAGACGGCTTGCTCGAATGCTGACCCAAGGGAAACACGGTCCTTGATCGGGGGAACAGGACACGGAAGGGCCAGACGAGGGAGGGGAGGGGGACGCGCGTCGGCCGCTTCCCGTGAACGGGGCGCCACGACCCCGCAATGCGCTTGAAGATATGCGACAAAGGAGAGGCAAAGGCAAATTAATGCGACATACCGTGACATATCTCACGGGTCACGGGCATGGTTGCGAAGACCCAGCGTACGCACTGGATCTTCGGGTTTTCGGTAAAGCGGGAATCAGAGCATGAGCGAGCGGACCGTCTCCACGGTGTCGGCCTCATCAGGACGTTTGTCCGGCCGGTAGCGCAGCACGCGGGCGAAGCGGAGCGCCATGCCGCCCGGATAGCGCGGCGAGCGCTGCACGCCGTCGAAAGCGATCTCCACGACGAGTTCGGGCCTGAGCGTGACGGTCCACTCGTCGGTGGGACCCTCGGCGATCTCGAGGAAGCGCTGGGTCTGCCAGGCGAGCAGTTCGTCGGTCAGCCCCTTGAACGTCTTGCCCAGCATCACGAACGAGCCGCTGTCGGGGTCGCGCGCGCCCAGGTGGAGGTTGGACAGCTTGCCCTCGCGCCGCCCGTGCCCCCACTCGGCGGCCAGGACGACCAGGTCGAGCGTGTGGCGCGGCTTCACCTTGATCCAGCCCGCGCCCCTGCGGCCGGCCGCGTAGGGCGAGGTGAGGGACTTGGCGACCAGGCCTTCGTGGCCTCGCCGTACGACCTCGGTGAAGAACGCCTCGGCGGCGGGCAGGTCGCCGGTGACCAGGCGGGGGGTGAGGAGATCGGGGGGGACGGTGGCGGCGAGCGCCTCCTGGCGCTCGCTGTACGGCAGGTCGAGCAGGTCGGCGCCGCCGACCCTGAGCGCGTCGAAGAAGAAGACGCTCAGCGGCGTGGCCGCGCGCAGCCTCGCGACGTCGGTCTTGCTGCTGACCCGGCTGGCGGTCACCTGGAAGGGGTGGGGACGGCCGTCCTGCCGCAGCGCGAGGACCTCGCCGTCGAGAACCAGGTCGTCGGAGGGCAGCGCGAGCACCGCCTCGACGAGCTCGGGGACCTGGGACGTGATGTCGTCGAGGGTGCGGGTGAAGACCCTGACCGTGTCGCCCGAGCGGTGCGCCTGCACCCGCACGCCGTCGAGCTTCCACTCCAGCGCCGCCTCGCCACCGATCTTCTCCAGCGCCGCGGCGACGTTGGGCGCGCTGCCGGCGAGCATGGGCGCGACGGGGCGGCCCACCTCGAGCTTGAACGCGTGCAGCGCCTCGACGCCACCGGACAGGGCCGCCGCGCCGACGGCGGGCAGCCAGCCGCGCAACGTGAGCGCCCGCCGTACGTCGGCCGAGGGGGCGCCGGAGGCCTTGGCGACGGCCTCGATCATCACCCCGTCGAGCGCGCCCTGGCGCAGCTCGCCGGAGAGCAGGCGCAGCAGGAACGACTGCTCCTGGCTGGTGACGGCGGTGAACAGCTCCTCGACCAGGGCCTTGCGCGCGGCCTGGGAGCCGGCGCCCGAGACGGCCTTGATGCGGGTGAGGAGGGCGTCGATGTCGGTGAGGGTGGCGGTGGCGACGAGCTTGGGCGGGGGAGGGTCCTGCAGGGTGCGCCAGCCGACGCCGATCTGGCGCTGGGGGAGCTCGCCCGACAGGTAGGCGATGGCGATCTCGGCCTCGTCGGCGCCGACGCGGCCCAGGAGCTCGGCCAGATGGCCGACCTTGCCCAGACGGGCAGCGGTACTGGCCACGGCCTCGGATACGCGGACGACGTCGATCAGTAGCACAACGCTTATGTTGCCCTACAGGACCGACAAAAGTCCCGCTTGACCTTTGGATCCACTGTCTCGGGGGTTTGCGCGGGTTCCCGGAACCGACGTAGTACGGCGCGGGGAGCCGGGGTTCCTGTGGATCCAGGGTGCTGGAGGGAGGGGGTGTGGGGTACGGCGGGCCGTACCCCACACCGTGCGAACGTCAGCGAACGCCGAGCAGGTCGACGACGAAGATGAGCGTCTCGCCCGGCTTGATGGCGCTGCCCGCGCCCCTGTTGCCGTAGCCCAGGTGCGGCGGGATGACGAGCTTGCGACGCCCGCCGACCTTCATGCCCGCCACGCCGCGGTCCCAGCCCGCGATGACGCGGCCGCCGCCCAGCGGGAACTCGAACGGCGTGCCGCGGTTCCACGACGCGTCGAACTCCTCGCCGCTCGAGAAAGCGACACCGACGTAGTGCACCTGGACGTTCTGTCCAGGCTTGGCCTCGGGGCCGTCCCCCTCGACGATGTCGACGATCTCCAGGTCGGCGGGCGGGTTGCCCTCCGGGAAGTCGATCTCCGGCTTCTCGAGTGCCACGATGTACTCCTTGGTGGATGTCTTCTAACCCTGAAGACTCTAGGGGGAGCGGCGCTCCTGACGGTGACGGGCATGCTGTGGTGGGAGAACCTGTTCCGTGGTGAACTGATCACATGGCCACCCCGCTGACCGGACGAGTCGCTGTGATCACCGGCGGGCCGGCGGACGTCGCCGCGACGTTCCGCTCCCTCGGTGCCGTCTGCGCGACCTGCGACCGCCGGAAAGGCGCCAGCGGAAGCGAAGGAAACGACCGCGGGAAGAATGGCCGCGAGCTCGCCATGACGCTGGACCTGCGCGACCCCATGGCCGTGGACGTCTTCGCCACCGCCGTCCACGAGCGCTACGGCCGCGTCGACATCCTGGTCACCAACGCCGCCGCCACCACAGGCGCCCCCTTCGAAAGAGTGAGCGCCCGAGCCGAGCACGCCCTCATCGAGGAGAACTTCACCCAGGTCACCGGCCTGATCAGGCGCATGCTCCCGCTGATGGGACGCGGCTCGGCGATCGTCAACCTCGTCCAGGACGCGCCCCGCCACGCTCTCGACGCCGCCCTGAAGGCCGCCGTCGAGAGCCTGAGCAGCGCGCTGGCCGTGGAGCTGGCCCCTCGCGGGATCAGCGTCCACGCCACGACGGTGGAGAACGCCACGAAGGCCGAGACCGCCTACCAGCTCTGGTGCAGCGGCATGCCCTCGGTGTAGCCGGAGGAGCTCTGGATGCCGATCACGGCCCGCTCGTGGAACTCCTCCAGGTTCGTGGCGCCCGCGTAGGTGCACGAGGAGCGCAGACCGGCCACGATCGCGTCGATCTGGTCCTCGACGCTGGGCCGCTGCGGGTCGAGGTACATGCGGGAGGTCGAGATGCCCTCCTCGAACAGCGCCTTCCTGGCCCGCTCGAACGGCGTGTCCTCGGCGGTGCGCAGCCGGACCGCCCGCGCGGAGGCCATGCCGAAGTTCTCCTTGTACTTGCGCCCGTCGGCGTCGGTGCGCGCGTCGCCCGGCGACTCGTAGGTGCCGGCGAACCAGGACCCGATCATCACGTTCGCCGCGCCCGCCGCCAGGGCGAGGGCCACGTCGCGCGGGTGGCGGACGCCGCCGTCGGCCCAGACGTGCCGGCCCAGGCGGCGCGCCTCGGCCGAGCACTCCAGCACCGCGGAGAACTGCGGGCGGCCGACGCCGGTCATCATCCTGGTGGTGCACATGGCGCCGGGCCCGACGCCCACCTTGATGATGTCCGCGCCCGCCTCCACGAGGTCGCGCACACCTTCCGCGGTCACGACGTTGCCCGCGGCGACCGGCACCGAAGGGCCGAGCGCCCGTACGGCACGCAGCGCGGAGATCATCTTCTCCTGGTGCCCGTGCGCGGTGTCGACGACCAGGCAGTCGACGCCCGCGTCGAGCAGCTCCTTCGCCTTGGCCGCCACGTCGCCGTTGACGCCGACGGCGGCCGCGATCCGCAGCCTGCCCTGGGCGTCGAGCGCGGGCTGGTAGAGCGTGGCGCGCAGGGCGCCGGTACGGGTCAGGATGCCGACCAGCCGGCCCTCGCCGTCGACGATGGGCGCGAGGCGGTGGCGTCCCTCGTGCAGCATGTCGAAGGCCTCGCGCGGGTCGAGGCCCGCGGGCAGCGTGAGGAGGTGTGCCGACATCACCTGCGACAGCTGGGTGAACATGTCGACGCCGTGGCAGTCGGCCTCGGTGACGACGCCGACGGGGCGGTTCTCCCAGTCGACGACGATGACCGCGCCGTGGGCGCGCTTGGGCAGGAGGTTCAGCGCCTCACCGACCGTGTCGTGCGGAGTGAGGGTGATCGGCGTGTCGTGCACCAGATCGCGCTTCTTCACCCAGTCGATGACGTCGGCGACCACGTCGATCGGGATGTCCTGCGGGATGACCGTGACGCCGCCCCTGCGGGCGACGGTCTCGGCCATGCGGCGGCCGGCGACGGCCGTCATGTTCGCGACCACGATGGGCAGCGTGGTGCCCGTGCCGTCGTTGGTCGACAGGTCGACCGCGAGCCGGGAACCGATCGAGGACCGCGACGGCACCATGAACACGTCGCTGTAGGTCAGGTCGTGGGACGGCTCGAGACCGTTGAGGAACTTCACGTTCGTCCATCTTATGTGGTGACTGGTCAGAAGGGGTTATTCCCGCTTTGCGTGGCCATATGATCTGCGGGACAGACCTGGGGGATGGAGGACGCGTTGGACATCGTGGAGCGGTCCGAACTGCTGGTGGTGGGCCTCGCCGTACGCACCACCAACGCCGAGGAGATGGACCCGTCGCGGGCGCGGCTGCCGGCGCTGTGGCAGCGGGCGGGGGCTCCGGGGGCGTTCGCGCACGTTCCGGGACGGCTGGACGAGAACCTTTACGCGGTCCTGACCGACTACGAGAGCGATCACCACGGCGCGTACACGCAGATCGTCGGGGTGGGCGTGCGGACGGTGCCCAGGCTGCCCGAGGGCATGGTCGCGGTACGGGTGCCCGCGGGCCAGGCGCTGAAGATCGAGGCCAGGGGCCAGATGCCGCAGGCAATCATCGACGCCTGGCAGCAGGCGTGGAAGCACACCGAGTCGGGTGGCACGCCCGCCAGGTCGTTCACCACCGATCTGGAGGTGCACCACCCGGCGGGCGCCGATCTCTACCTGGCCGTGTGAGGCCTCAGCTGGAACAGCTGGAGTGGTAGCCGACAGGACTCGAAACCGTTTCGTACGGCGTGCGGACCTCGAGCCTGAACTGCCCATTGTCGCGTGAGGGCGCCGTGTAGGTCTTGGAGACCTCCTTGACGCCCGCGGGCGCGTTCACCGTGACCCATTCGCCCTCCCAGCCGCTGAAGCCGGACTTGCGTGCCCACCGGTAGCTGAGGGAGGCCGGCGCGCCGAGCGTGATCTTGCCGCTCAGCACCCAGTTCCCGCAGGTGTTCGCCATCTTGGTGGCCTTCACGTCGCTGAAGGAGACCTTGTGGCAGGTGACGTCGACGGGGAGGATCTGGCTCCGGTATCCCTCGTCGGGCGAGGTGATACGCAGCTGCGCGTCCAGCTTGAGGGTGACGTTGAAATAGCGAGTGATCGTGACGGTCTTGGGCAGGTAGGCCAGGACCTTGTGGTCGGAGCGGTCGATGAGGGCGCCGTTGTGCGCCTGGACCAGCTCGACGCGCACGTCCTGGTGCCTCGTGGAGTGGAGCTTCGCGGAGAAGACGAACCGCTTGCCGGAGCAGTCGCCGCTCCAGGTGGCCGGGTCGACCTTGACGTCGGTCAGCCACGCCGAGGGGCACGACAGCGTGTAGGTCTTGTGCGCCGCGGGGTGGTTGTGCTCCTTGGTCTCCAGGGAGACGGTGCCGCTGACGGACTTGGTGGCCTGCCACTCGTGCGCGGTCACCTGCTTCTCGCCGGCGGCCGTGAAGGTCAGCGTGGTCCAGTCCGTCCGCTTGCCGTCGACCGCCCAGCGGTAGGAGACGGCGCCCTCGCGGTTCAGCCCGACCGTGCCGGTGGCGCGGAAGGTGCGCGGCCGCGTGCAGTCGGTGTGCGTGCTCACCTTCGCCACGTCGGCCTGCACGGTGACCTTGGGCTCGGGCGCGCACGTCACGGTGTAGGGCGCCTCCTTGGCCGGCGCGTTGTGGTTCCTCACCTCCACGCGGACGGTGCCGCCGGTCGCCGAGGCCCACGCGTCGGACTCCACGGTGACAGTGGCGGGCCCGGCGATCGTGACCTTCTTGTAGGGGAAGGCCGTCTTGTCGATCACGAACCGGTACTCGACCTCGCCCGGCCGGTCGAGGCCGAGGACGGCGCGGGCGCGGTGGTTGGGCACCTTCGCGCAGTCGCCCGCGTAGGCGGGGGCGGTGATCTCGCCGATGGTGACGACGGGCGGCTGCGGCTCGGCCCTGCAGGTGAAGGTGAAGGTGCGCACGACGGGCGTGCCGCCGACGACCTTGAGGCCCAGGCTGTGGGCGCCCTCCATCGACCTGTCCATGGTCCACGTGGTCGTGAAGTCCTTGGAACGATCACCGGCTCCGGCGGGGACGGTGACGGTTCCGCCCTCGGCGTCCTTGCCGTCGAGGATCCACTGGTAGGCGAGCGTGGCCGCGGCCCCCGCCGGCAGGGTCAGACGGCCCAGCGACTCGTAGCGGACCGGCTCCGCGCAGCTGCCGTCGTACGTGCCGGGCGAGATGCCGACGATCGACGGCACCGCGGGCTTCGCCGGCGGCGGGCTGGACGGAGGAGGGCTGGTGGGCGGCGGCGACGTCGGCGGCGGTGACGTGGGCGGGGGAGACGTGGGAGGCGGCGACGAAGGCGGAGTCGTGCCTGTGCACGTCACCGCGTAGGAGGCCCGGCCCGAGTCGTGACCCGCCCGCTCCAGGATCCTGACGGCCTTCCAGCCGCTCGTGCTCCCTGACACCGTCACCGGCAGCGACACCTGACGCAGCCTGGGCCCTCCCTCGGGGAAGTCGAGGTATTCGGGGCGGCTCTCGCCGCCCGCGCCGTCGATCCACTGGTAGCCGACCCTGGCCGGGGTCCTGGAGACCTGGAGCGTGGCGGTGAACCGCACGGTCGTGGGGCACTGCCCGGTGTAGGCAGGCGGCGTGACGTCGACGTCGGCCGCGGCGACCACTGGACGGCCGGCGTGGCTCGCGGGCAGCGGGTTGCCCACGTCGTAGAGCTTGCCCGCGCCCTCGCACGTGACGCTGAAGTACGCCTTGCGGGACAGACCCGCGCGGCCCAGCACCTCGACGGCCTGCCAGCCGGAGACCGACCGCTCGAACGTCTGCCGGTCCCTGACGGTCACCCTGCGGGCGCCGTCGACGCGGAAGCTCTTCACGGCGCCCTTGCCGCCGTCGCCGCGCACCCAGCGGTAGCGCACGACGCCCCTGCCCTTGGCCGCGATCACGGCGGAGAACCCGACCGTGGTGGGGCAGTCACCCGACTGCCGCGCGGGGCTCGCCTTGGCCTTGGCCACCGCCACGGTGACCGGGGCCGCGGTCGCCGGGGCCGCGAGGGTCGCGAGCGCCGGAGGGGCGGCCAGCAGCCCGCCGAGCACCAGGGCGCTCAGCAGCAACGCTGTCCTGTTCACATCGGTTCCCTTCCTGTACTGAGAAGGGAACACATGATCCTCAGAGGGCCTTGGAGGTCACGTGGATCTCACCTGGATCACTCGTCGTCCGGCGGCGGATCGGGGACGAGCCAACCGGCGATGAAGATCGGGATCGTGTAGTGCGTCGCGAACAGCGTCAGCGCCAGCGGTGCCAGCAGGGCCATGGGGACGGTCAGGGTGAGCTGGCCGTCCGCGTGGCTCACCACGTTCGTCAGCACGAAGAGCGCGGCGAGCACCACGCTGGTGGCGCGGTGCGCCGAGGTGTACGCCCGGCGCCGCTCGGCCAGCTGCCGCTCGTCGAGGAAGCGCTCGGGCAGCGAGAGGCCGCCCCTGGTGGCGGCGTGCAGCCACCCGATCACCGGGATGCCGATCACCAGGCCGATCCCGAACATCGACAGGTAGACGTTGCGCGCCAGGTCGCTCGGCGCGTACCTGACGATCACCACCAGCCCCGCCCAGAGCAGCACCAGCGCCGCCACGCCGACCAGCACGAGGCGGCGGCGGGCGGGGCGGGTCGCCCAGAGCCGTTGCGCAGGCATGTTCTCCAGACGCTCGCGCTGCCTGTCCCACCTGTCCATCACGACCCCAATCTGGCGAACGGATGGAGCGAGAAGACGACCTCCACCGGCACCTCGAAATACTCGGCGATCTTCAGGGCCAGAAACAGGGACGGGCTGTACTCGCCCCGCTCGAGATAGCCCACCGTCTGGTAGTGGACGCCGAGCGCCGCCGCCAGGTCCTTGCGGGAGATCCCGCGTTCGGCCCTGAGCATCGGGATCCTGTTGTAGACGACCTCGTTCGACACCGCGAATCCTCACTTGCGAGTGACCCTGCGCAGCAGCCACGGTGCCAGCACCATACCGGCGAGCGCCCACGCGCCCATCACCGTCGCCGCAGTGCCCAGCTGCCAGGCGCCGTGCAGCTCGCCCGCGGGGGAGTCGAAGAACGCCGCCCGCAGCGCGTGACCCTGCCAGTAGAGCGGGAAGGCCTGGGCGATCCACTGGACCGCCTCGGGCATCATCCGCACGGGGAGCATCACTCCCGAGCAGATCATCAGCAGCATCGTGGGCAGGCCGATCAGCGCGGCGGCCGTCTTCGCGCTCGGCAGCATCGCGCCGATCGCCGTGCCGAGCGGCACCACCGCCAGGGTGCCGAGCCCGAGCGCCCACAGCAGCGTCGGCCAGCTGACGGGCGCGCCCAGCCCGCCCAGCGCGGCGCCGAGAGCCAGCATGATCGCCGAGTGGCCCGCGATGTGCAGCAGCAGCGAGACCGCCCTGCCCGTGACGTAGACGGGCAGGCCGCGGGGCAGCGCGCGCAGCCTCAGCAGCGCGCCCTCCTCCCTGTCGGTGGCGATCAGCAGCGGCAGCGACATGGTCCCCGCCGAGAACACGGTGAAGGCGATGAACCCCACCGCCATGAACGCGCTCATGCCGACGCCGCCGCCCGCGGGGTTGTCGCCGATCCACAGCATCAGCAGCACGAACGTCACGAGTCCGGCGAGCTGGCCGCTCAGCTCCTTGCCGTCCCTCATGATCGAACCCTGCTCGATCAGGCCGCGCCTGACCCCGAGTGCCAGCGTGTTCACGCCGCGCTCCTTTCCACCAGGTTGAGGTAGCTCTCTTCGAGGGTGGGCCGCCTGATCTCCAGGTCGGGGACCGGCCCGCCGTACTGCTGGTGCAGCTTCCACACCAGCTCGGACGGCTCTCCAGTCTGTTCGGAGCCGTCCCTCCAGCGCACCAGGGAGGGCACCTGTACGGCCCGCGCCAGCTCCTCGGGCGTGCCGAAGACCGCGATGCGCCCGTCGAGGAGGACGGCGATGCGGTCGGCCAGCTTCTCCGCCTCGGCCAGGTCGTGCGTGGTCAGCATGATCGTGGTGTCGAGACCGGCGATCAGCTCGTGGAACTCCCTGCGCGCCTCGGGGTCGAAGCCCGTGGTCGGCTCGTCGAGGAAGAGCAGCTCCGGCCGGCCGACGATGCCGAGCGCGACGTCGAGCCTGCGTCGCTGGCCGCCGGAGAGCTGGCCGACCTTGCCGGCCGCCTGGTCGCCGAGCCCGAGCGCCCTCAGCAGCTCGCCGGTGTCCCAGGGGTCGGGGTAGTGGGCCGCGACGTGGTCGAGCAGCGTGGCGACGCGCCACCGCGGGTGGTCGCGCCAGTCCTGGAGGACCACGCCGAGCCTGGCCCGCCAGTCGTCGCCGCCCCGGGAGGGGTCGGTGCCCAGCACCTCGACCTCTCCGCCCGCGCGGTGCCTGAAGCCCTCGAGGATCTCGATCGTGGTCGTCTTGCCCGCGCCGTTGGGGCCGAGGAGCGCGACGGTCTCGCCGCGCCGTACCTCGAGGTCGACACCGCGCAGGACCTCGCGCTTGCCGTACGACATCCGCAGCCCGCGGACGCTCACCACAGTACTCATGCGGTGGAATGTAGTACACCTACTACATATGCGACAACTCCTACGACAGGGAGAGGGTGGACATGGCCGCGTCCACGGCGAGAGGACGCAGCTCCTCGGCGGGGACGTCGGCGAAAGCCCAGGAGCAGTCGGCGACCGACTACTCGGAGATCACGCCAGCACGCCCGCCTGCCTGAGCTTGGCCGCGCGCTCCTCGTCGAGGCCCCACTCCGACAGGTCGAGCAGCCTGGTCGCGGGGGACAGGTCGGCCTCGGGCGCGCCGAGCAGCCGGGGCGCCGGCCTCGGCTGCGTCGACTCGCCCACCCGCACGAACGTGCCCCGCGCGACGTTGTGCGGGTGCTCGGCGGCCTCGCTCGGGGACAGCACGGGCGAGACGCAGGCGTCGGACCCGTCGAAGACCGCCTCCCACTCGGCCCGCGTCCGCTCCCTGAAGGCCGCCTCCAGGCGGCTGCGCAGCGCGGGCCACTGGGCGCGGTCGTTCCTGTCGGGCAGGTCGGTCAGGCCCATCTTGTCGGTGAGCACCGCCCAGAACTGCGGCTCGAGCGCGCCGACCGCCATGTACTGGCCGTCGGAGGTCTCGTAGGTGTCGTACATCGGGGCGCCGGTGTCGAGCAGGTTCGTGCCGCGCGGGCCCCATCCCGCGTTGTAGAACATCGCGAACAGCGTGGCCGCGCCGTCCACCATGGCCGCGTCGATCACCCTGCCCTTGCCGGTCCGCTCGCGCTCGAACAGGGCGAGCAGCACGCCGTACGCCAGCATGAGACCCCCGCCCGCGAAGTCGCCCAGGATGTTGATCGGCGGGGTGGGCTTGTCGCCCTCGCGCCCCAGCATGGACAACACCCCCGAGATGGCGATGTAGTCGATGTCGTGCCCCGCGGTCGGCGCGAGGGGGCCGTCCTGGCCCCAGCCGGTCATCCGGCCGTAGACGAGACGCTCGTTGACCGCGTGCAGGTCGTCGGGCCCGATGCCGAGGCGCTCGGCGACGCCGGGCCTGAACACCTCGATCACCACGTCGGCCGCGGCGGCCAGCTCCTTGAAGGCGGCCACCCCCTCGGGCGACTTCAGGTCGAGGCCGATCGTGCGCTTGCCCCTGTCCATCACGTCCTTGCGCGGCCGGTCGGAGACGGCCTGGACGCGGTCGACCCGCAGCACCTCGGCCCCGTGGTCGGCCAGCATCATTCCGGCGAACGGGCCGGGCGCGAGCCCGGCGAGCTCCAGCACCTTCACTCCGGCGAGCGGTCCCTGCGTCATGTTCAAGAACTTTATTCGGCACGGCGGCGCCGCGACACCCCCACGAGAGATCCACCAGTTATGGGAAACTTGCGCCTTATGGCTTCGGAATCCGATCGACTGGTCGCCCACCGCTACCGCCTGGCCACGGAGCTGGGCAGGGGCGGCATGGGCGTGGTCTGGGAGGGCCACGACACCCTGCTCAACCGGCCGATAGCGGTCAAGGAGGTCTTACTCCCTCCTGAGCTGTCCGCGCTCGACCGCGAGAGTCACCTGGTGCGCACCGCGCGTGAGGCTCGCACGGCCGCCAAGCTCAACCATCCCGGCGTCGTGGCGATCTACGACGTGGTGGAGGAGGACGGCCGGCCCTGGATCATCATGGAGCTGGTCAGGGCCCCCTCCCTCGAGGAGGTCGTGGCCACCCACGGCGCCCTCCCCGTCCGGGAGGCCGCCGACGTCGGCCGCCAGGTGCTGTCGGCGCTGAAGGCCGCGCACGAGGTCGGGATCCTGCATCGCGACGTCAAGCCGAGCAACATCCTGCTGTGCGACGACGGCCGCGCCGTCCTGACCGACTTCGGCATCGCCACCGCCGAGGGCGACTCCTCCCTCACCAGGACCGGAATGGTCACGGGCTCACCCGCCTTCCTCGCCCCCGAACGGGTCCGGGCCCTCGACTTCGGCCCGCCCTCCGACCTCTGGTCGCTCGGCGCCACCCTGTACGCCGCACTGATCGGGCGCTCGCCCTTCGATCGGGGCGACCCCATGGCCACGCTGTCGGCGCTGATGCGCGAGGAGCCCGACTACCGCAGGATCCCGCCCGCGCTCCACCCCGTGCTGAAGGGGCTGCTGAAGAAGGAGCCGGACGAGCGGCTGACCATCGCCCAGGCCGACGCGATGTTCGCCGCCCTCGGCGCGCCGGACGAGGCCAGGTGGCACAGGGAGGACGACGACGAGGAGCCGCCGAGCAGGCGCGCCGGCCGTACCACGCTGATGGCGGCCGCGGCCGCGGTGCTGGTCGTGACCGTGGGAGCGGGCGCCTACCTGAAGCTCACGCCCAGTGAGGCGGAGGGCAGCGCGCGCGTGGCGCAGGCCAAGGCCAGCCCGTCGGTCTCGGCACCGGCCACGAGCGCGACGCCCACGCCCTCGCCCACCCCGAGTGTCACCAAGACGCCCATCGCGCTGACCAGGCCGTGGACCTCGCCCGACGGCTGGTCCATCCAGCGGCCGACCAGGTGGAAGGGGGCGCGCGCCGAGGCGTACACGCAGTGGACGCGTCCCGACGGCGGCGCGCACCTCGGCGTCGAGCAGCAGTACGCCACGCTCGACCCGCACCAGATCCTGCGCGACGCGGAGGAGGGTCTGGTCGCGGCGACCGGCGTGCGCACCGTGCGCCGCGGCTCCGTCGCGCAGGGCACGGCCGAGTGGGAGTTCACCTGGACCGCCGCCGCAGGACACCCGTGGGCGACGGCGGGGCGCCAGTACCACGAGGTACGGCGGGCGACCGTGGCCGGCTCCACCGCCTACGTGCTCTCCTGGACGGTGGCCGAGGACCAGTGGCGCCGGCACGGCCGGATGATACGTCAGGTGCTGGGCAGCTTCACCCCCGGCGCCTGAGGGCCCTTTCCGGCGTCGGGGCGGCGGCCTAAGGTCGCCTCCATGACCGCCTGGAACCTGCTCGCCCTCACCGCGCTCCCGCCCGACGCCCTGCGCGGCCTGCTCGCCCCGCTCGGCGACCGGATCACGCTGTCCTTCGCGCGCGACAGGGCCGCCATGGAGGCCGCCCTCCCGCAGGCGGAGATCGTGCTCGGCGACTGGGGCGGCACCCTGGCGATGGACGCCGCCGCCGTGGCCGCCGCCCCGCGCCTGGCCTTCGTGCAGCAGCCGTCCGTCGGCGTGGACGGGCACGACCTCGCCGCACTGTCGGCGGCGGGCGTGCCGCTGGCCAACACCGCGGGGGTCAGCGCCGTCGCGGTGGCCGAATGGTGCCTGGGCGCCGCGCTCGCGCTGAGCCGGCGGCTGGTCGCGGCCGACGCGGCCGTACGGGCCGGCGGCTGGCCGCAGCTCGACCTCGGCCCTCGCGAGCTGTCGGGCTCCCGGGTCGGCGTCGTCGGCTACGGGCCGATCGGCGAGGAGTGCGCCAGGCTCTTCAGGGCGCTCGGCTGCCAGGTCTCCCACTGGACGCGCACCCCGCGCGGCGAGGGCTACGCGCCGCTGGAGGAGGTCGTCGCCACCGCCGACGTGCTGGTCGTGGTGATCGCCCTGTCCGACGAGACCCGCGGTCTCGTCGACCCCGCCCGGATGAAGAAGGGCGCGTTCCTGGTCAACGCGGCCCGCGGGGGAGTCGTCGACCAGCAGACGCTGGCCGCCGCGCTGCGGGAGGGCCATCTGGCGGGCGCGGCGCTCGATGTCTTCGAGGCCGAGCCGCTGCCCGAAAGCGATCCGCTGCGCGGCCTCGAAAGTGTACTCCTGTCACCCCACGTGGCAGGCGTCACACCTCAGTCGACGGCCCGGCTGGTCGCCTCGGTGGTGGGCAATCTCACCGCCGCGCTGGACGGGGCGGAGATCAGAAATGTGGTCAACGACGCGCCCGCCAGGATCCGGAGGCGGAACGGATCGGGAAAGTAGAGTTTCCTCTGCTCGTACATAGGGCGTGACCTGCGGGTTGATCGAGTTTTCAGACGTTTAACCACCCCGATCTGTTCTGTCGTGATTTGGGGAGATACGGTCTTACGGACGATCTCGACCGCAGCTTCTGGGGGTGTTTCTGTGACAACGATGTCGGCACACCAGCGGGCCGTCGAACAGATCAGGCAGTCCTACGCCGAGATCCCCGCCGACGCGGCGCCTCGGCTGGCCAAGGCGACCTCGAACCTGTTCAGGTTCCGCGACTCGGGCAAGGCCGCCAAACTGTCGGCTCGCGACCTCGACCAGGTCATCAGCGTGGACCCGGTCACCATGACCGCAGAGGTCCAGGGCATGACGACCTACGAGCACCTGGTGGACGCCACGCTGCCGCACGGGCTCATGCCGTACGTCGTGCCCCAGCTCAAGACGATCACCCTCGGGGGAGCGGTGACCGGGCTCGGCATCGAGTCCACCAGCTTCAGGGACGGCCTGCCGCACGAATCGGTCGAGGAGCTGGAGATCCTCACCGGCGACGGGCGCATCGTCGTGGCCCGCGACGACAACGAGCACCACGAACTGTTCCGCGCGTTCCCCAACTCCTACGGCACCCTCGGCTACGCGCTCAGGATCCGGATCAAGCTCAAGCCGGTCCAGCCGTACGTCAGGCTCACCCACCTGCGCTTCACCGACGCCGCCAAGTGCATGCTCGCCATGCAGGAGATCTGCGAGCAGATGACGCACGACGGCGAGCCCGTGGACTTCGTCGACGGGGTGTTCTTCGACCCCTCGGAGATGTACGTCACGCTCGGCCGCTTCGCCGAGCGCGCGCCGTACACCTCCGACTACACCGGCATGCGCATCTACTACCAGTCGATCCAGAAGCGGGGACGCGACTGGCTGACCGTCCGCGACTACCTCTGGCGCTGGGACACCGACTGGTTCTGGTGCTCGCGCGCCTTCGGCGTCCAGCAGCCGCTGGTGCGCTCGCTGATGCCGCGCAAGTGGATGCGCTCGGACGTCTACCGCAAGCTGGTCGCCCTCGACCGCAAGTACGGCGTGGTGGCCAGGATCGACAGGTGGCGCAACGCCCCTGTGCAGGAATCGGTCATCCAGGACGTGGAGACACCCATCGAGCGGGGGGCGGAGTTCCTCGAGTTCTTCCACGCCAAGGTCGGCATGACCCCGGTGTGGATGTGCCCGCTCCGATCGTCGAGTGAGTGGCCGCTGTACCCGCTGGAGACGGGCAAGCTCTACGTCAACTTCGGCTTCTGGGGCCTGGTCCCGCTGCCGCGTGGACAGTTCGACGGGTACTACAACAGGCTCATCGAGAACGAAGTCCACGATCTCGACGGCCACAAGTCGCTCTACTCGACCTCTTTCTACGCTCGTGAGCAGTTCTGGCAGCTGTACAACGGCGATGCTTACTGGCCGGTCAAGCGGGAATACGACCCGAACGGTCGCCTGCTGGACCTGTACGACAAGTGTGTGCGGGGAAGGTGAGAGATGGCTCTCGCGAGCATCTTTGAGAAGATCGTTGGTGCGAACACCAACATCGCGTTCATGGCCTACGACGGCAGCAAGGCCGGTCCCGACGGCGCGGACGTGACCCTCGAGGTGAAGTCTCCGATCGCCGTGGCCTACATGGCCCAGGCGCCCGGCGAGCTCGGCCTGGCCAGGGCGTACGTCTCAGGACACATCGATGTCCACGGAGACATGTACACCCTGCTGGACCGCATGTGGAACATCACGACCAACGACCTGACGCTGGCCGAGAAGCTGGAGGCCGTACGGGCGCTCGGCCCGAAGCCGCTGCTCATGCGCGTGCCGCCGCCGCCCCAGGAGATGCGCAGGAGCACCCTGGCCAGGCTCGGCTCGCGCCACGCCAAGCAGCGCGACGCCGAGGCGATCCACCACCACTACGACGTGTCCAACCGCTTCTACGAGTGGGTGCTCGGGCCGTCCATGGCCTACACCTGCGCCGTCTTCCCCCGTGAGGACGCGACGCTCGAGGAGGCGCAGTACACCAAGTTCGACCTGGTGGCCCGCAAGCTCGACCTCAAGCCCGGCATGCGCCTGCTCGACGTCGGCTGCGGCTGGGGCGGCATGGTCATGCACGCCGCCCGCGAGTACGGCGTCAAGGCCCTCGGCGTCACCCTGTCCCGCCAGCAGGCGGAGTGGGCGCAGAAGGCCATCGTCGACGCGGGCCTGCAGGACCTGGCCGAGGTCCGCTTCATGGACTACCGCGACGTGCCCGAGGGCGGCTTCGACGCCGTCAGCTCCATCGGCCTCACCGAGCACATCGGCAAGGACCAGCTGCCCGGTTACTTCTCCTCCCTGTACGGCAAGCTCAGGCCGGGCGGGCGGCTGCTCAACCACTGCATCACGCGTCCGACGAGCACCGAGAAGACGATCAACAAGGGCGGCTTCATCAACCGCTACGTCTTCCCCGACGGTGAGCTCGAGTCGGTCGGCTACCTCACCACCCAGATGGAGAACACCGGGTTCGAGGTCCGCCACGAGGAGAACCTGCGCGAGCACTACGCTCGCACGCTGAAGTTCTGGTGCGAGAACCTGGACGACAACTGGGAGGACGCCCTCCAGGAGGTCGGCCACGGGACGGCGCGGGTGTGGCGGCTGTACATGGCGGGGTGCATCGTGGGCTTCGAGCGGAACAAGGTGCAGCTGCACCAGGTGCTCGGGGTCAAGCTGGACGACCAGGGCCGCGCCCACGTCCCCCTCCGCCCGGCAACCGACTGGCCCTGACGTGTCGCCGTGAGGCCCAACCCCAACGGCTTGGGCCTCACAAGGGCGCGCTTCGCGCGTGGGGTTCGGGCAGTGTCGATCAGGAGGCACGCCCCCCGAACCCCCAGCCTCCTCGCCTTCGGCTCGGGCCGCGCCCATCAGGGGCAAGCCCCCGAAACCCCAGCGAGGGGCCCCGGCCCCTCGCGCTCCCCGGCGCTGGGCGTGTGGAGGATCGTCAGGGAATGAGATGCGCGTCCGGAGGCGACGTCCGCAGATTGGGCGACTAAGAGCGCCCATCAAAGATCTCTCGCTGTAGTGATGGTGAGAGGGGGAGCGGTGGTTTCAGGAGGGCCGGTCGTAGCCGCTGCCCGGCTCCTTCTTCCCCACTCGTGCAGGGTGTCCAGGTGTCGGTCTGCGGGGTCGGCGTGGGCACGTGGCGCAAGTAGTCGCGGAACTCGGCTTGGATGGTCGTTGACGATATGCCAGGCGAGCGACCACGGGGAGACGGGTGTCGGGTGCCTGACCCGTAACAGGGACGCCATAGCCGACTACCTCGACGCGGTGCGCGCCGGCGACCGCGCGGACGCCGTCGCCGAGGCGCCCGCCTCTTCATGACGTACGGGTGTCACCGAGCACGTCGTAACCGACGAAGGTGAACATCCGCGCACCGAGCGCCAAGGGCAGCGGCCGGCCGCCGAAGCGGTGCACGCCGACGCCGAACCCCGCCTCGGGGTCGGACACCCACAGCCGATCGAAGCCGCGGTCCTCGAACCAGGAGCAGATCGCCGGAACCAGGTCCCACGCCCGGCGGTGCCGGGTCCAGATCACCGTGGCGCCGGTGGCGCACAGCTGGGGAGCGAAGCCGACGATGCGCTCGATGTCCTCGTCGGTGACATTCCCGAAGATGCCGCAGGCCAGCACGAGGTCAGCGGGCGCCATGCCCTGGTAGTGCTCGGTGAGCGCGGCATCGGCCGTCGCCACCTCGACCTGGTCCAGCCCGGCGGCGGCGGCCGCGGTGCGGGCGATCGAGGCGTTGCGCGGATCGAGTTCGACCAGGCGGGCCCTGACATCGTCGCGACGCGGGTGATCGGCCAGCACGTCGAGGAGGTCGCGGCCCTGGCCCGCGCACAGGCTGATCGCCTTCAGCGGGCCCGGCCTGCTGTCGTCCAACGCCAGCCGAATCCGGCTCTGGACGACCTCGAGCCGCCGGGCCAGGAACGAGCCGGGACGATCGTAGGCGTCGTGCCACTCCTGCCAGTCCATGACCGTACCTTAAGGGTGTTCCCCGCAGGGGCATGCGGGTCGTGCTCCCTCCCGGGCACTTCGACGCGCGGAATGCCCATGATGAGCGCCGAATTCGTTGCCTTGATGCAAGCGGGAAGGCCCCACTCGGACCCGAGGGATCCCCGACCCTTGGGTTCTAGCGGTAGGGGCCTTTTCACCTCCCGCACCTGCCTGTCCTGCGGGCATGTGTCGGTAGAGAACCGCAAAACCCAGGCCTACTTCGCCTGCGTCCGCTGCGGTTATCGCGCAAACGCGGACGTGGTCGGGGCTAGGAACGCCAAGAGGGCCGGGCTGGTCCTCCGCGACGCCCGCGCGGCGTAGCGAGAAGCCACCTCGTAGCCGACACCGCCCCGCCACCGGCTACCGGCGGAGGCGAGGAGATCGACTCCAGCGGGCGGAGGTCAGGGGGCCGGGGTCAGGGAGGCCAGTGCTCGTCTGCTGAAGGCGAGGGAGCCGGACAGGAGGGTCACTCCCGACAGCACGCCGCTCACGATCGGCACCCAGGCGATGGCCGAGGTGAACGTCATGACCAGCCCGACGACGCCCAGCACCGTGAGCACCACCCCGGGGATCAGGATGCTGCGCTCCTTCCAGACCGGGGCGAGGGCGACGAAGTGGAGGCCGACGATGAGGGCGATCCAGGCGACGTTGGTCTGCTCGGGCCGTCCCAGCGCGCGCAGCACCGCGATGCCGCCGAAGAGCAGGACGGCCTCGGCGGCCACGATCAGGAGGTAGCCGCGCCCGTAGAAGGCGCCCGCCGGTCTGTGAACGGGAGCGGCGGCGCCGGTCCTCAGCCGCTTGCCGGCGGTGAACCACAGGAACACGATGAAGGCCAGGGCCACACTGGCGGCGACCTGGAGAACGGTGGCGACCACGGTGTTCAGCGGGCTCGCGGCGTTCACGAACACGAAAACCGCCCCGAAAACGGCGCCGATCAACATACCGGTCAGACGACTCTGCATGATCGCAGACCTTACACGGGCCGCGATTCTTCACCCGCGGCGGAAGTAGGCGTTCGACGTAGGGCTGAACATCAGCGTCACGGCGCCCAGCACCGCCGCCAGGTGCAGGATCCTGCTCGCGGTGAACGTCAGGGTCAGAGCGTCGGCCGAGGTGAGGAACGCCGCGGCGGAGTTGCCCGCCAGGAGCCACTGGATCGGCTCGATCACCAGCGACACCGTGCCGAAGACGCCCAGCGACACCGCCAGCGCGATCCTGGCCCAGTTGTGCCCCTGCCGCAGCCGGAGCGCCAGGAAGACGGCCGCGGTGAAGATCGCCAGCCGGATGGCGAGGCCGCCTGCCAGCTCGGAGAAGGACGTCCCAGCCGACAGCAGCTGGCTCGCGGCGAGGGCGGCCTCGAAGGCGCCCGCTCCGACGGCGGCGAACCAGAGGGTGGCGGCGGCCTTGACGGGGTCGGGAACGGTCATGGTGGTGGTCATGGGGCCTCCGGCGAGGATGATCGGATGCCTCCAGTCTTCAGCCCGGCCACCGATCGATTCATCCCTGCGGGCACCCATGTCGCTGGTAGGGAGCGCCCTACCTCACCTGTCGGATCCCCCAGAGGACGGAGCGGCGCCAGGGTGACCGGACGACGCTGTCCCGGAGATGCGGCGCGGTCCCGGGGGTGCGGCGCGCTCCAGTGGTGCGGCGGTCCCGAGTGGTGCGGCGCCGCGCGTCCGGCCATCCCTGGTGGAGAAGAGAACCTCGGCTGAGCGGTCCACGGCTCACCCGTGGACCGCTCACACCTCTCCGGGGGTCAGCGGAGTTCGCGCTTGAGGATCTTGCCGGTCGCCGTCATCGGGAGGGCGTCGCGGAACTCGATGAGGCGCGGGTACTTGTAGGCGGCCATGTTCTCCTTGCACCACTCCACGAGCTCCGCCTCGGAGATCGTGGCCCCCGCGGTGCGGATGACGTACGCCTTGACCTCCTCGCCGTGCGACTCGTGCGCCACCCCGACCACGGCCGCGAGGGACACCGCGGGGTGGGTCATCAGGACCTCTTCGATCTCCCGCGGGTAGACGTTGAAGCCACCACGGATGATCATGTCCTTGGCCCTGTCGATGATCGCGTAGTAGCCGTCGGCGTCACGGGTGGCGATGTCGCCGGTGCGGAACCAGCCGTCGTTCATCACCTCGTCGGTCGCCTCGGGCCTGTTGTAGTAGCCCTTCATGACGTTGTGGCCGCGGATGGCGATCTCGCCGGGCCCCTCGCCCTCGATCGTCTTCCAGTCGCTGTCGATCAGCTTCATCTCCACCCCCCAGATCGGGGTGCCGATGGTGCCCGGCTTGGTGGGACGGCCGAGCTGGTTGAAGCTGGCCACGGGGGAGGTCTCCGACAGGCCGTAGCCCTCCAGGATGCCCACGCCGAAGGTCTGCTCGAAGTCGCGCAGCACCTCGACGGGCGAGGAGGCGCCGCCCGCGACGGCCAGCTTGAGCGTGGAGGGCACCGGGACACCCGCGGCGTGGATCTTGGTGAGCATCGCCCAGAACATGGTGGGCACGCCCGCGAAGAACGTCACGCCCTCCTTGGTCATCAGCGCCAGCGCGTCGCCCGGCTCGAAGCGCGGCATGAGCACGAGCGTGCCCTGGCGGCGGAAGCCGGTGTTCATCACGACGGTCTGGCCGAAGGAGTGGAAGAGGGGAAGCACGGCCAGGAAGGTGTCGCCACCCGGCGTGCGGGGGAACATCTCGTCGCTGACCATGGTGTTCATCAGCATGTTCTGGTGGCTGAGCTCGGCGCCCTTGGGTTGGCCGGTGGTGCCGGAGGTGTAGAGGATGACCGCGGTGTCGTCGGGGGCGGTCTGCACGGTCTGGAACTCGCCCGGCATGCCGTTCAGCGCGGCCCAGATCGACTCGCCGTACTCCGACTCGGTGGCCAGCGCCGTCGCGGGCAGCACGAAGAAGTGCTCGCACCCTTCCGCGGCCTCGAAACCGGCCTTGCCGCGCTCGCCGAGCGGCAGCTCGGGGGTGCCCTCGAAGCAGAACAGCGCCTTGGCGTCGCTGTCGTCGAGGTGGTAGGCGATCTCCCTCGACTGCAGGAGCACGTTAAGGGGCACGACGGCCGCGCCGGTCTTGAGGATGCCGTAGTAGACGAAGGGGAAGTACGGCAGGTTCGGGCAGGCCAGCGCGACCTTGTCTCCCTTGCCGATGCCGCGCGAGACCAGGAGGTTGGCCACCTGGTTGGCGATGGTGTCCACCAGCGAGTACGGCAGGCGCAGGTCGCCGAAGACGATCGCGGTGCCGTCGGGCACCTTGCGGGCGCTGTCCTCGAGAACGATCGACAGGTTGAGCATGTCAGGCCTTCCTCCCTCGCACGTCACTACGCGCGACATCTTCGCAGCCCCCGCATACCAACCGGTAGGTAACAAAGGTTACAGATGGATATGGACGACGGCCGCCAGGTGAAGTAAGCACTTACTGTGGAGTATGACTTCGTGATCGTCGGTGCGGGCTCGGCCGGTTGCGTGCTGGCCAACAGGCTCACCAGTGACCCCTCCGTGACAGTAGCGCTGGTCGAGGCGGGCGGGCAGGACGACAAGCTGGAGATCCGGATGCCTGTCGCCTTCGCCAAGCTCTTCAGGACCGACTACGACTGGAACTACTCCACCGCCAAGCAGCGGGAGCTGGCGGGGCGCGAGCTCTACTGGCCGCGCGGCAGGGTGGTCGGCGGCTCCTCCTCGCTCAACGCCCAGATGTGGGTGCGCGGCCACCGGCGCGACTACGACCAGTGGGAGATCCCCGGCTGGTCCTACGACGAGGTCCTGCCGTACTTCCAGCGGGCCGAGCGCCGCACCGGCGGCAACACGGGCGGTGTGTACGGCGAGGCGGGCCCGCTCCACATCTCCGAGCTGCGCAGCCCCAACCCGGTCACGTCCGCCTTCCTGCGCGCCTGCGAGGAGCTCGGCCTGCACCGGCTCCCCGAGCTGAACGGCCCCACCAACGAGGGCTACAGCCCCACGCCCGTCACCCAGCGGCGCGGCCGCAGGTGGAGCGCGGCCGACGCCTACCTGCGGCCCGCGCTCAGGCGTCCCAACCTGACGCTCTTCACCGGCGCGCAGGTCGAGCGCGTGGTGTTCGAGGGCGGGCGGGCCGTCGGCGTCGAGCGCGCCGGCGGCGCCCAGATCAGGGCCAGGCGCGAGGTCGTCCTGTCGGCGGGGGCGATCGGCTCGCCGTACCTGCTGCTGCGCTCGGGGGTCGGCGACGCCGAGGAGCTGCGCCAGGCGGGTGTGCCGGTCGTCCACGAGCTGCCCGAGGTCGGCAGGAACCTGCAGGACCATCTCGCCTCCGCCGTCTACATGAGCTGCCCCCGGCCCGTCACGCTCACCAAGCAGGCCGAGACGCTCGGCAACCTCCTGCGCTACCTGGTGCTGGGCAAGGGCATGCTGACCACGAACGTGGGGGAGGCGGTCGCCTTCGTCAGGTCCTCCGAGGAGGAGCCCGCGCCCGACATCGAGCTGGTCTTCGCCCCCGGCTTCTTCTTCGAGCACGGGCTCACCCCTCCCACCGAGCACGGGCTGACGATCGGCGCGGTGCTGCTGCAGCCCGAGAGCAGGGGCAGGATCGGGCTGAACGGGCGCGACGTGGTCATCGACCCGGGCTACCTGACGGCGGGCGACGACCTGCGCAGGCTGGTGGCGGGGCTGCGGTTGGCCAGGCGGCTGTTCGCGACGGCCGCGCTCGGGCCGTACGCCACGGCTCCGATGGCCCCCTACCAGGGGCAGGAGAGCGACGAGGAGCTGGAGCGGTGGGTGCGCGAGCGCGCCGAGACCCTCTACCACCCGGTGGGCACCTGCCGGATGGGCGTCGACGCGGAGTCGGTGGTGGACCCCGAGCTGAGGGTGCGCGGCGTGGAGGGGCTGCGGGTGGCCGACGTGTCGATCATGCCGACGCTCAACAGGGGGCACACGCACGCGCCCGCCATCATGATCGGCGAGAAGGCCGCGGCGATGCTCGTCCGAGAGCGGCGTGGACCCTTGACGTAAGTAATTACTTGCGTCAACCATGGAGCACATGGACATCGATCTGTCGCAGATCCCGTTCTGGGGGCTCCCGCAGGCCGAGCGGATGGACGCGTTCAGGCGACTGCGCGAGCTCGACGGACCGGTGTTCGTCAAGGAGAACGTGGTGCCCTTCATCGGCGCGGGCGAGGGGTACTACGCCCTGGTCAGGCACGCCGACGTCACAGAGGCCAGCCGCAACGCCGTCGTCTTCAGCAGCGAGCCGTGCTCCAACAGCATCCCCGACATGCCGCGCTGGCTGGCGGTCTACTTCGGCTCGATGATCAACATGGACGACCCCAGGCACGCCCGGCTGCGCCGGATCGTCTCCAGGGCCTTCACGCCGCGCATCCTGGCCAAGATGGAGGACGACCTGGCCGTCGCGGCGGCCGAGATCGTGGACCAGGCGATCAAGGAGGGCCCGGGCGACTTCGTCCAGCAGATCGCCGCAAAACTCCCCGTCCGTGTCATCTGCGACATGATGGGCATTCCGCCGAAATTTCATGACATGGTGCTGCGGCGTACCAACGTGATCCTCGGCAACGCCGACCCCGAGTACACCGGCATCAGGCCCGACCTCAACCGGTGGAACGTCGCCAAGGGCCTCGGCAAGCTCCTGCACGCGGGCCACTCGCTCAACAGGCTGGCCGCCAGCCTCGGCGACGAACGGCGCAAGCGGCCCACGGGCGACCTGGTCAGCCTGCTGGTCAACGGCGAGGAGCGGCTCACCTCGCAGGAGCTCGGCTCCTTCTTCATCCTGCTGGTCGTGGCCGGCAGCGAGACCACCCGCAACGCGATCGCCTACGGGCTCAAGCTCTTCACCGACCACCCCGAGCAGCGTGAGCACCTCCTGGCCGACTTCGACGGGCGCATCGTCAAGGCGTGCGACGAGATCGTGCGCTACTCCACCCCGGTGATCCAGTTCCGCAGGACGGTCACCCAGGACCACGGGATGTACCGGAAGGGCGACAAGGTGCTGCTCTTCTACAACTCCGCCAACAGGGACGAGGCGGTCTTCACCGACCCCGACGCCTTCGACATCACCCGCGACCCCAACCCGCACGTCGGCTTCGGCGGCCCGGGACCGCACTACTGCCTCGGCGCCCACCTGGCGCGCAGGGAGATGACGGTGATGTTCCGCGAACTGTTCACCAGACTGCCGCAGATCCGCTCGGTGGGCGAGCCCGACTTCCTGCTGTCGAACTTCATCAACGGCGTCAAGCGCCTGCGCTACGCGCACTGAGGCGGTGGCAGACTTGACCGCCATGGAGATCAGGACCACCCACGCCAACGGGGTCGAGTTCGCCTACCTGGCACAGGGCGACGGCCCCCTCGCCCTGTGCCTGCACGGCTTCCCCGACACCGCGCACACCTGGCGCCACCTGATGCCCGAACTGGCCGAGCGCGGCTACCGCGCGGTCGCGCCGTTCCTGCGCGGCTACGCGCCCACCGAGGTGCCCGCCGACGGCGCCTACGAGGACGCGGCGCTGGTCGCCGACGTCGTCGCCCTGCACGAGAAGCTCGGCGGCGACGAGAACGCGGTGCTGATCGGCCACGACTGGGGCGCCTTCCCCGTGTACGGCACGACCGAGCGCTTCCGCAGGTCCGTGGCCATGGCGGTGCCTCCCCCTGGGGCGTTGCTGGCCGGGTTCATGGAGTACGAGCAGCTCAAGCGCTCCTTCTACATCTTCCTGTTCCAGACGGGGCTGGCCGAGCAGGCCGCGGCGGCCGACGGCTTCCTCGAGGGGCTGTGGCGCGACTGGTCGCCCGGCTACGACGCCACCCAGGACCTCGAGTTCGTCAGGCGCAGCCTCGCCGCCCCCGCCAACCTCGCCGCCGCCATCGGCTACTACCGCGCCATGCTCGGCACCACCCCGCCCAGCGGCAGGTACCCCGCGCCGTCGGCGCCGTCCAGGCCGGTCCTCTACCTGCACGGCGCCCAGGACGGCTGCCTGGGCGAGCACCTGGTCAAGGACGCGCTCGCCCACCTGCCCGAGGGCTCGAGGGTCGAGCGCGTCGACGGCGCCGGTCACTTCCTGCACCTCGAACGGCCCCGCAGGGTCAACGACCTGGTCCTCGACTGGCTGCGCGACTGAGAACCGCGATCACGGCGGGCCGGCCCATGAGGCGCACCCCGACGGCGTCGGTCAGCTCGAAGCCGGGCGGCTCCACGGGGTGCGGCAGCAGCGCCACCACCCTGCCCCGCTCGGCCAGCACCCGCCGCGCCTCCCTCCAGAACCGGCCGAACAGCCCGCCCGCGGCGACCTGACGCTCCCAGGGCGGGTTGACCAGGATCCGGTCGACGCCCCCCGACGGCAGCGGCAGCCGCCCGGCGTCGGCGACCGCCCAGCCGATCCCGCCCTCGCCCACGTCCCCGGCGGCGTTCTCGCCCGCGTTCTCAGCTGCGCCCCCGCCAGCGTTCTCAGCGGCGTCCTGGCCCGCGTTCCGCGCGGCGGACGTGATCGCCGAGGGGCTGAGGTCCGTGCCCAGGTAGCGGAGCAGGGGCGCGCACGCGCGCGCCTCGATGAGCGTGGTGCCCGCCCCGCAGCACGGGTCGAGCACCGTGCGCGCCGCGCCGAGCCCCGCCAGCCTGGCCATCGCGGCGGCGACCGGCGGGTGCAGCGTGCCCGGCACCGTCCTCGTCTTGTACGGCCTGCGGTGCAGCGGCCGGTCGGCGATCCGCAGCCCGATGGCCGCCTCCTCGCCCTCCACGCTGACCCGCCACGACAGCGTGGCAGGCGGCGGCGGGCCGTGCCTTCTCGAGTGGTACGGCACGCCCAGCCGCGCGGCGAGCTCATCGCCCACCGCGTCCTCCAGGTCGTAGCGGTTGTAGGCGCGGCGGCCGAGGAAGGAGGCGGACACGTCCACCCCCTTGACCAGCGGAGAGCCGCCGAAGGCCGCCTTCAGCTCGGCCATGGCCCTGACGTCCACGTCGGCCGCGAGCGTCCTCAGCCGGCCGAGGGCGGCCCTGGCCTGCCCGATCCCGTACCCGACGGCCGCGGGCAGCAGCACGTCGTCGGCCGTCCGCAGATCCAGGACGCCGGGATCGGGACTCTCCCGTTCGAACCACACCTCGCGGTGCCGCCGCCGTACGGTGTGGCCGACCTCCTCGGCCACCAGCGGCTCCAGGCCGCGCACGGTCCTGGCCACCAGGAGCGTATGCACTTGTCTTCTCCCACGACGCGACCCGGGACGGCGGACAGCCGTCCCGCATCGCCGGCGGTGGGCGCGAGCGTCTGGGCTGCCTCGGCCCGCCGGCGGTGGTCAGCGCAGTCGGAAGAAGAACGTCACGCGGCGAACCTAACGGCCGCCGCGCGGCGGGTTCAACGTATTTACCGCAGCAAGAGGACCAGGGCTTCGGGCGCCACGTGTCTCCACTTTCGCAGGCCTCACCTGCCGAGGACGAGAGAGACGTTGTGCCCGCCGAACCCGAACGCGTTGACGAGCACCGCGCCCGGGGGCAGCGGGCGCGGGGACCCGGTCACGATGTCGAGCCCGACCGCGGGGTCCTGGGAGTCGAGGTTGACGGTGGCGGGGATGCGTCCGTCCATGAGGGAGCGCACCGCCGCGACCGCGGCCACGCCGCCCGCCGCCCCGCACAGGTGACCGAGCATCGACTTGATCGCGGTCACCGGCGGGTGCGCGCCGACCGTCTTGACGATCGCCGCCGCCTCGACCACGTCCCCGTCGGGCGTGGAGGTGGCGTGCGCGCTGACGTGGCCGACGTCCTCGGGGGAGAGCCCCGCCTCCCGCAGCGCGATCGTGACCGCGCGGGCCTGGCCCTCCAGGCCGGAGGCGGTGATGTGGACGGCGTTCGAGGTGATCCCCGCGCCGCCCAGCCGCGCCAGCACCCTGGCTCCGCGCGCCGCGGCGAACTCGGCCCGCTCCAGCACCACCAGGCCCGCGCCCTCGCCCATGACGAACCCGTCACGGGCCACGTCGAACGGCCGCGAGGCCCGCGTGGGCTCGTCGTTGCGCCTGGACAGCGCCCTGGCCTGGGAGAAGCCCGCCAGCGTGAGCGGGTGCACGCACGCCTCGGCGCCGCCCGCGACCACCACGTCCGCCCGGCCCAGCCTGATCAGGTCGAGCCCCAGCGCGATCGCCTCCGAGCCCGACGCGCACGCGCTGACGGGGGCGTGCGCGCCGCCCTCCGCGCCCAGCTCGATGCTCACCCAGGCGGCGGGCCCGTTGGCCATCAGCATCGGCACCGTGTGGGGCGAGACCCTGCGCACGCCCTCCTTCTCCAGGACGTCGTCCTGGCCGAGCATGGTCAGCGCGCCGCCGGTGCCGGTGCCGATCACCACGGCCAGCCGTACGGGATCGACCTCGGGCGCGCCCGCGTCGGCCCACGCTTCCCGCGCGGCCACCAGCGCCACCTGCTCGCAGCGGTCGAGACGGCGGGCCAGCGGCCTGCCGAGGATCTCCGCGGGGTCGTCGGTCAGCAGCGCGGCCATCCGCACGGGCAGGTCCCATTCCGTCGGCCGCACCCCCGACCTGCCCGCCAGCAGCCCCGCCCATGACCGCGCCACGTCGCCGCCGAGGGGAGTGGTCGCGCCGAGCCCGGTGATCACCACGTCAGATCTCATGCCTCCACGCTGCAAGGTGATGATCGCCGGCGCGGATGACGGGAGACACGAACGTCGCGGGCGAACGTTGTCGAACTCCCACACAATCTTGACGTAAGTGCTTACTTCCACCAACCATGGAGTTCATGACGCTCGTGGACTTCGACCTGTCGGATCAGGCCTTCTGGGCGCTGCCCATGGCCGAGCGCGAGGCCGCGTTCGCCCGGTTGCGCGCGCTCGACGAGCCCGTCTTCTTCGAGGAGATGGACGTCTCCTTCGCCCCGAAGGGGCCCGGCTACCACGCGTTGGTCCGGCACGCCGACATCCTCGAGGCCAGCCGCAACCCGTCGGTCTTCAGCTCGGGGCAGGGCGGCGCGACCAACATCCCCGACATGCCGCCCGAGTTCACCGAGTACTTCGGCTCGATGATCAACATGGACGACCCGCGCCACGCGAGGCTCCGCAGGATCGTCTCGCGCGCCTTCACACCCAAGATGATCAAGCAGTTCGAGGCGGACGTGGAGTCCGCCGCCGCGCGCATCGTCGACGACCTGCTGGCCAAGGGGCCCGGCTGCGACTTCGTCACCGAGGTGGCCGCCAGGCTGCCCCTGAAGATCATCTGCGACATGATGGGCATCCCCGAGAAGGACTACCGGTTCGTCTTCGACCGCTCGAACTTCATCCTCGGCGGCTTCGACCCCGAATACACCGGCGGCGACGTCACCGACATCGCCGGACGCCTGCTCAACGCGGGCCTAGAGCTCCAGCAGCTGGTCCAGGACCTGGCGGCCTACCGCGCCGAGCACCCCACCGCCGACCTCACCTCCTCGCTCGTCAACGCCAACCTCGAGGGCGAGCGGCTCACCATGCAGGAGCTCGGCTCCTTCTTCATCCTCCTCGTGGTGGCCGGCAACGAGACCACCCGCAACGCCATCTCCTACGGCCTGCGCCTGCTCACCAAGAACCCCTCCCAGCGGGCGCTGCTGCTGTCGGACCCGGAGGCTCACCTGCCGGGCGCGGTGGAGGAGATCGTCCGGCTGGCCTCGCCCGTCAACTTCATGCGCCGCAAGGTCACCCGCGACTTCGAGATGAACGGTCACCTCTACCGCCAGGGCGAGAAGGCGGTGCTGTTCTACTGGTCGGCCAACAGGGACGCCGCGGTCTTCGACGACCCCGACACCTTCGACATCACCCGCAACCCCAACCCGCACGTGGGGTACGGCGGGCCCGGCCCGCACTTCTGCCTGGGCGCGCACCTGGCCCGCAGGGAGATCACGGTGATGTTCCGCGAGCTGCTGAGCCGCGTGCCGGGCATCGAGGGCGGCAAGCCCGACCGGCTGCACTCCAGCTTCATCAACGGGATCAAGCACATGGAGTGCACCTTCTGACCTCGGACGCCGCCTGACCAGGGGTGGCTCCCCCTTGGATCAGGATCACCTCTCAGGCGTGCCGCCATCACCTCGCGGAGGGCACCCTGCCTGACGGCGAGGCGCCGGCCGGGTCCTCCGGCGCCCCGGCGGTCACCGCTGGGGGCGTGGAGCCGGGGAAGACGGCGGCCGCCATGGGGACCGCCGGGTCAGGAGGCCGCGGTGACCTTGATCTGCTTGAAGACGCTGTTGACGTCGGGGAGCAGTTCCTTGTGCTCCGCCGGGACCGACATGTACACGATCGCGGGCACGTCGGCGCCGGTGGTGACGGCCGCGGCGACGACGGTCGTCTTGACGCCGTCCACGGTCACGTCGTAGGCGTTCAGCTGCGCGGGCAGGCCGCCCACCTTGAGCGCCTGGGTGGCCGTCTTCTTGGCGGTGTTCGGGGTGGAGAAGTACAGCTTGCGGGCCGAGACCACGACGGCCTTGATCACCGGCTCGAGGTTCTCCGGCGAGGTGAAGGAGCCTGCCAGCTTGGCGGGCAGCGGCCCGGTCATGATCTGGGCGACGACCGGCTTGCCAGCGGCGTCGGTGCCGGCGGGGGCGAACTGGCGGGTGCTGTAGCCGTACGTGGACTTCATGGTGGTGCGGACGTCGGCCTTCCACGGGCCGCCCAGGCGGGGGATGGAGATGCCCGCGTCGGGATCGGCCAGGACGCCGGTCACCGGGGAGGGGTCGCCGGGGAATCTGGGCAGCCGGCCCACGCTGGGCTTCTTGGCCGTGGGCTTGCCGGCGGGGGCCGAGGTCGACGGCTCGCTGGCGGCGGTGGTCGCGGGCTCGGAGGCCAGCGGTCCGGCCAGGAAGGCCCACAGCAGGGCGGCGACCAGCGCGATGGCGACCGAGCCGGCCAGGGCGTAGAGCCACACGGGCTTGCCGGGCCCGTCGTCGCCCATGCCCTCGTACTCGTCGCCGAAGACGTTGTCCCAGAGCTCCTGCTGGCGCTCGGGCGGCGGGGTGCGCGAGCCGCTGATCTGACCGGCGGTGACGAAGCGGTGGTCGGGGTCGGAGGGGTCGCGGCTCAGGTTCGACCCGGGACGGGCCTCGCCCTGTGCCTCCTGCGGCGCGCCCTGTTGCGGCGGCGCCTGTTGCGGCGGCGCCTGTTGCGGCGGCGCCTGCTGCTGCGCGGCCTGCTGGGCGGCGTGGGCGCCCAGGGCGACGGTGTGCTCGGCGGGACCGCCGAGCGGGTCCGGCCGGCCGGGGGCGCTCATGGGGTCGAGGCCGGGAACCCCGGCGAGGGGGTCGCGCACCCGAGAGGCGGAGAGGTCGCCGGTGAGCGGGTCGAACCCGGGCTGGGCGCCGGGCATGCCGCCGTTGGGCTGGTTCGGCCCCGGGTGGGTGCCGCTTGCCGAGCCGTACGACGACGCGAGCGGGTCGGGCGCGGGCGTGCCGGGCAGGGGATCCTGCCTGGGCGGCCACGGAGCCGGGCTGGACAGGTTGGACCAGGCGGGCAGCGGGTCGCGGGCGGGCGGCGGCTCGGGCCTGCTCGGCGCGTTTCCGGATGGGCGGGGGGCCTCGGGCCACGAGCCCGAGGCGGGCTCGATGCGCGGGGCCTCGGGCCAGGCCGTGGGCACCGGCTCGTCGCGGGGAGCCTCTGGCCACGACGTCGGCACTTCGGGCCAGGACGGCGGCAAGGGTGACGCTCCGGAATTCTCCGTTGCCATTGCTGCCGTACCTCCCGAGGTTATGTCCGGATTGGACGCACCCGGCATGATCTCATGCGATGCCGGTGGTTCCGCAGCCAAACGTGAGAAGCCGGTGGGATCGGTCGGCGGATCCTGCATGGGCAGGTCGTCGTGCTCCCGTCCGGGCTCAGCTGAGCGCGCCACAGTGACGAGAGTAGACTAAAGGGACATAAGTGGGCGCATGGAGTGTAGAAGGTCGCATACCCCACCCTCGGTCTCGCGGGAGTAGAAGCGTCCATTGTGCCCGGATGTCCCCTGCCAGGCATGGCTTTTCCTGAAGACGAAGGGTTGCGGGCTGCGCTACTCTTGGCGTATGCGTTCCGCGACCCAGCTCCTTAGCGGGCCGCGACGGCCGTCGAGCTGAACCTCCCGTCGTCGCGGCAGCCCCTCGTTGCGTGAACGGGGGGTTTTCTTATGGGTCAGAGTCAACCGAAGGACATCGCCGTGAGTGAGTACGATCCGCAGGCGCTGCAGGCCAAGTGGCAGCAGCGATGGGAGGAGCAGGACCCCTTCCGGGCGAGCGAGGACGCCGCCGACACCCGGGAGCGGCGCTACATGCTCGACATGTTCCCCTACCCCTCGGGCGACCTGCACATGGGACACGGCGAGGTGTTCGCCATCGGCGACGTCGTCGCGCGCTACTGGTTCCAGAAGGGCTACAACGTCCTGCACCCGATCGGCTGGGACTCCTTCGGCCTGCCCGCCGAGAACGCCGCGATCAAGCGCAACGCGCACCCGGCCGAGTGGACCTACGCCAACATCGAGACGCAGGCCACCTCCTTCAGGCGTTACGGGATCTCCTTCGACTGGTCGCGCCGCCTGCACACCAGCGACCCCGAGTACTACCGCTGGAACCAGTGGCTGTTCATTCGCTTCTTCGAGCGCGGCCTGGCCTACCGCAAGGGCGGCCTGGTCAACTGGTGCCCCAACGACCAGACCGTGCTGGCCAACGAGCAGGTCGTCGCGGGCAAGTGCGAGCGCTGCGGCGCCGAGGTCGTGCGCCGCGAGCTGACCCAGTGGTACTTCAAGATCACTGACTACGCCGACCGGCTGCTGGACGACATGGCAGGGCTGGAGGGCGGCTGGCCCGAGCGCGTGCTGACCATGCAGCGCAACTGGATCGGCCGCTCCACCGGCGCCGACGTGAAGTTCGAGATCGAGGGCCGCGACGAGCCGGTCACGGTCTACACCACCCGCCCTGACACCCTGTACGGCGCGACCTTCTTCGTCGTCGCGGTCGACGCGGCGCTGGCCGACGAGATCGTCACCGACGAGCACCGGGCGGCCTTCGAGGCCTACCGCGCCGAGGTCGCGAAGCTGAGCGACATCGAGCGGCTGTCCCTGGAGAAGGAGAAGACCGGCGTCTCCCTGGGCCGCCACGCGATCAACCCGGTCAACGGCGAGCGCATCCCGGTCTGGGCCGCCGACTACGTGCTGTCCGACTACGGCCACGGCGCGATCATGGCCGTGCCCGCGCACGACCAGCGCGACCTCGACTTCGCCCGCACCTTCGACCTGCCGGTCAGGGTCGTCGTCCACACCGGCCTGGCCGACCCCGGCGAGACCGGCGTCGCCACCCCCGGCGAGGGCAAGCTGGTCAACTCCGGGCCGCTGGACGGCCTGACCAAGACCGAGGCGATCGCGAAGATCATCGACGTGCTGGAGGAGCGCGGCACGGGCGTCGCGACCGTCAACTACCGCCTGCGCGACTGGCTGCTGTCCCGCCAGCGCTTCTGGGGCACGCCGATCCCGATCATCCACTGCCCCGACTGCGGCGAGGTGCCCGTCCCCGACGAGCAGCTGCCCGTCACGCTGCCCGACCTGCGCGGCGAGGCGCTGTCGCCCAAGGGCGTCTCCCCGCTGGCCAGCGCCACCGACTGGGTGAACGTCGAGTGCCCCAAGTGCGGCGGCGCCGCCAAGCGCGACACCGACACCATGGACACCTTCGTCGACAGCTCCTGGTACTACCTGCGCTACACCGACCCCGGCTACACCGACGGCCCGTTCGACGTGGAGAAGGTCCGCCAGTGGGGCCCGGTCGACCAGTACGTCGGCGGCGTCGAGCACGCGGTGCTGCACCTGCTGTACTCCAGGTTCTTCACCAAGGTGCTGCACGACATGGGCATGGTCGACTTCACCGAGCCGTTCCTGCGCCTGCTGAACCAGGGCCAGGTCATCAACGGCGGCAAGGCGATGTCGAAGTCGCTGGGCAACGGCGTCGACCTGGGCGAGCAGATCGACTCCTTCGGCGTCGACGCGGTACGGCTGACCATGGTCTTCGCCGGCCCGCCCGAGGACGACATCGACTGGGCCGACGTCTCGCCCGCCGCCTCGCAGAAGTTCCTGGCCAGGGTCTTCCGCGTGTTCAACGAGGTGGCCAGCGAGCCCGGCGTCCCCTTCGCCGACGGCGACCTGGAGCTGCGCAAGTTCACGCACAGGACCATCGACGAGGTCACCAAGCTGGTCGAGTCGCACAAGTTCAACGTCGCGGTGGCCCGCATGATGGAGCTGACCTCGGCGATCCGCAAGGCGATCGACTCCGGGCCTGGCGCCGCCGACCCTGCCGTGCGTGAGGGCGCCGAGGCGCTGGCGGTCATGCTGTCGCTGGTCGCGCCGTACACCACGGCCGAAGGCTGGGAGCGCCTGGGCCGCACCGGCTCGGTCGCCCACGCGGGCTGGCCGGTCGCCGAGCCCGCGCTGCTGGTGCAGGACTCCGTGACCTGCGTGGTGCAGGTGGCGGGCAAGGTGCGCGACAGGCTGGAGGTCTCGCCCGACATCTCCGACACCGACCTGCGCGCGCTGGCGCTGGCCTCCGAGAAGGTGCGCGCGCACCTGTCCGGCGACCCGCGCAAGGTGATCGTCCGCGCGCCGAAGCTGGTCAACATCGTTCCCTAGCCGCACGTTCTTTCCTCGCCGCGCGTGCGGCGAGGCGCGGGCAGAGCGGCGGGTACGGCAAGGCGGGCTGACGGCCACCGGGGTCACTCGGTGGCCGTCCGTCTTTCACGCATCCTCCAGCAGGACTTCGGTGCCCGCCGTGACGTCGGCTCGTTCGCCGTGATACCTGACCGTAGTTGGCAGGTTCCCGGCGTAGCGTTCGAGACATGCGATACGTGGCGCTCCTGCGCGGGATCAACGTCAATCCCGGCACCCAGATCGACATGGCCGACCTGCGCGGCCTGCTCGAAGGGCTCGGCTACACCGCCGTCCGCACCCACCTGCGCAGCGGCAACGCCGTCTTCACCGCAGAACGGCAGCCAAGGGAGCAGATCGAGCAGGCCATCCGCGACAGGCTCCGCCTTCCCGTCGCGGTGATGGTGCGCACCGCCGACGAGCTGCGGGCGGTGGTCGAGCACAACCCGCTCGAGGTGCGCGAGCCGGCCAAGTTCGGGGTGGTGTTCCTGGCCGCGCCGCCCGACCGCGAGGAGCTGGAGGCGATCGACCCCGCGGCCTACGCGCCCGAGGTCATGCGGCTCGGCGAGCGGGAGCTGTACATCGACTTCCCCAACGGCCTGGCCAGGCCCAAGCTGCCGCCGCTGCTGGAGAAGAGGTCGAAGAACGCCGGCACGATGCGCAACTGGAACACCGTGACGAAGCTGCTGGAGCTGGTCGAGACCCCGTGAACGGCCGGGATTCGCGGCGAGAAAAATCTTCGGCCGCGAGGCCAGGTCCCGCATTAGTGTGCATCTGTGACAATTGGCGCTTACCTGAGGTACCCACACCTGCACGGAGACCTGATCACCTTCGTGGCCGACGACGACGTCTGGCTGGCCCCCGTAGACGGTGGCAGGGCATGGCGGTTCACCGCCGACCGCACTCCCGCCTCGTTCCCCCGCTTCTCTCCCGACGGCACCCGGCTGGCCTGGACCAGCACCAGAGAGGGCGCCCCCGAGGTCTTCGCCGCCGAGGTCGACGGACCCGAGGGCGAACGGCTCACGCACTGGGGCAACGCCGTCACGGGCGTGCGCGGCTGGACGAACGACGGCAGGGTCCTGGCGATCAGCCCGGCGGCGCAGCCCTCCCGCGACCGGATGTGGGCCTACGCCGTACCGCTCGACGGCGGGCCGGCCGAGCGCCTGCCGTACGGGTGGGTCAGCGAGGCGGCGGTCAACGAGGCCGGCGGCGTCGTTACGGTGTCGGCGATCTGGCGCGAACCCTCGCAGTGGAAGCGCTACCGGGGCGGCACCGCGGCCAAGATCTGGATCGACGCGGCCGGGTCGGGGGAGTTCACCAGGCTGTTCGCCGACAGCACCGCGCAGTACTGGTCGGCCATGTGGGTCGGCGACAGGATCGCGTTCCTGGCCGACCATGAGGGCAACGGCAACCTCTACTCGGCCCTGCCCGACGGCTCCGACCTGCGCAGGCACACCTCCCACGACGGCTTCTACGCCAGGCACGCGGCGACCGACGGCACCCGGGTGATCTACAGCCACGCGGGCGGCCTCTGGATGCTCGACTCGCTGGACGGCGAGCCGTACGAGCTGGACGTCAGGCTCGGCGGTCCGCGCCCGGCGCGGGCCAAGCGCCCCGCGCCGGGCAAGGTGAGCGACTTCGCGCCCGACGTCACGGGCCGCGCCAGCACGGTCGAGATCCGCGGCACCGCGCACTGGGTGACCCACCGCGACGGGCCCTCGGGCGTGCTGCGGGCCGAGCCGGGCGTCAGGGCCCGCCTGCCGCGCGTGCTCAGCGACGACGGTCTGGCGGTCTGGGTGAGCGACGCGACCGGCGAGGACGCGCTGGAGATCGGCAGGCCCGGCGGAGAGATCCGCACGCTCGCCGCCGGCGAGATCGGGCGGGTCCTCGATCTGGCCGCCGCCCCGGACGGCAAGCACGTCGCGCTCGCCACCCACGACGGCCGCCTGCTCGTCGTCGACACCTCCGCGGGCACCTCGTCGGGCTCGGTGAGGGAGCTCGACAGAACCGCCAACGGCGACATCAACGGCATCACCTTCTCGCCCGACTCGGCCTGGCTGGCCTGGTCGCACCCGCACCACGAGCCGTTGCGGCAGATCAAGATGGGCCGCGTCGACGGCACGTCCACCATCGACGTGACCTCGCAGCGTTTCAGCGACTACGCCCCCGTCTTCACCAAGGACGGCAAGCACCTGGCGTTCCTGTCGATCAGGACGTTCGACCCGGTCTACGACGCCCACGTGTTCGACCTGTCCTTCCCTGCGGGCGCCAAGCCGTACATCGTGCCGTTGCAGGCGACCACCTCCTCGCCGTTCGCGCCCTCCCTGGAGGGCCGCAGCTTCAACGGAGCCGAGGACTCCACCGAGGACGGCAAGGACAAGAAGGACGCCAAGCCGGTCACCGAGGTGGACGCCGAGGGGCTGCCCGCCCGCGTCGTGGCCGTACCCGTCCCCGCGGGACGGTACAGCAACCTCCGCACCGCGAAGGAGGCGCTGCTGTGGCTGCGCCACCCGCTCGCCGGCGAGCTCGGCGACGGCAACGAGCGCGAGGAGGTCGTGCTGGAGCGCTACGACCTCAAGAAGCGCGGCAGGTCCGAGCTGGCCAGGGAGGTGCGCGCCTTCGAGGTCAGCGGCGACGGCACGCGTCTGGTCACCAACGGCAAGAACGGCCTGCAGACCCGCGCGGCGGGCGAGGGCGACGAGGTCATCACCATCGACCTCGACAGGGTCCCCGTCACCATCGACCCCGTCGCCGAGTGGCGGCAGGCCTACCACGAGGCCGGCCGGCTCATGCGCGACCACTTCTGGCGCGAGGACATGAACGGCGTCGACTGGGCCGGCACGCTCGCCCGTTACGCGCCGCTGGTCGAGCGCATCGGCAGCTACTCCGAGCTGATCGACCTGCTGTGGGAGGTGCAGGGCGAGCTGGCCACCTCGCACGCCTACGCCAGGCCCAACGGCCAGGCGATCGACCCCAGGCGCCGCCAGGGCCTGCTCGGCGCGGACCTGGCCGTCCAGGACGGCGCATGGGTGATCACCCGCATCCTGCCGGGCGAGTCGTCCGACCACGCCGCCCGCTCGCCGCTGCTCGCGCCGGGCGTGGCCGTCCGCCCCGGTGACGCGATCGTCGCGGTGGGCGGCCGCCTCGTGGACCCGGTGCGCGGCCCGCAACCCCTGCTCGCCGGTACGGCCGAGCAGCCCGTCGAGCTGACCGTCCGCCCCGCCGCCGGCGGCGACACCCGCCGCGTGGTCGTCACCCCGCTGACCGACGACACCGCGCTGCGCTACCACGACTGGGTGGAGAACCGCCGCGCCTACGTCAGGCGGGCCTCCGGCGGCAGGCTCGGCTACCTGCACGTGCCCGACATGGTCGCCAACGGCTGGGCGCAGTTCCACCGAGACCTGCGCACCGAGATGCCGCAGGAGGGGCTGATCGTGGACGTCAGAGGCAACGGCGGCGGACACACCTCCGAGCTGGTGCTGGAGAAGCTGTCGCGCAAGGTGTCGGGATGGGCGATCTCGCGCGGGTACGAGCCCATGCGCTACCCGGAGGACTCACCGCGCGGGCCGATCGTCGCGGTCACCGACGAGTTCGCCGGATCCGACGGCGACATCGTCAGCGCGGGGATCAAGAACCGCGGCATCGGCCCGCTCGTCGGCACCCGGACGTGGGGCGGCGTGATCGGCATCGACGGGCGCTACCAGCTGGTCGACGGCACCGTGGTCACGCAGCCGCGCTACTCCTTCTGGCTGGAGGGCCAGGGGTGGGGCGTGGAGAACTACGGCGTCGATCCTGACATCGAGGTGGTCATCACGCCGCAGGACCGGGTGGCGGGACGCGACCCGCAGCTGGAGAAGGCGGTGGAGCTGGCGCTGGCGGCGCTGGAGGAACACCCGGCCGCGACGCCGCCCGACCTGCCTCCCGTGCCGTAGGAGAACGCGCCTCTCGTGCCCGGCCGCCGACCCGGTCACGAGAGGCGCGCATCTGATCGCCGTGCCGCCCGACTGCGAGCTGACCTGCCCGGCGGCTCCCCGGCACTCACGCCCGGCTACGCGGCGGCCGGGCCACCCGTCGCACGGCTCACGAAGGCGGACACGTCCTACGCCCACCCCGCATCGGGTCAGGTGTGGAGGTCTGTGGCGAGGGCTCTGTCCATGCGGTTCAGCACCTCCGTGAGGATGGCCTCGGAGGTGGCGAAGTTGAGGCGGACGAAGCTCTCCCCACCGGGCCCGAAGGCGGCGCCGTCGCTCACCAGGATCTTCGCCTCGCGTTCCAGGACCTCCGCCATGCCCGGACGCCCCAGGTCGAGCCAGGCCAGGTAGGTGGCCTCGGGCGGCACGTAGCCGGGGAAGCGCTCGGCGATGAGACGCCGGTTGCGGTCGAGCACGGTCATGGTCTCGCGTAGCCAGCCGTCCGCGTGCCGCCAGGCGGCGACGGTGGCCTCGACGCCGAAGACGTTGGCTCCGCCGTACAGGAAGGAGGGTTGGGCCTGGAGCGCCTCGCGCACCCACGAGGGGCCGACATGGGCCAGCGCGCAGCGGATGCCGCCCAGGTTGAAGGCCTTGGTGGCGGAGGTCAGCGTGATGGTGCGGTCGGGGAGGATCGCGGCGAACGGGATGTGCCGCCCGGGTTCGTACACGAGGTCTGCGTGCACCTCGTCGGAGATGACGATCAGATCGTGCCGCTCGGCCTGCTCGGCGAGCGCGGTGAGCTCGGCCCTCGTGAAGACCCTGCCCGTGGGGTTGTGCGGGTTGACCAGGACGAGCGCGCGGCATCCGGTCAGGTCCGCGAGGTCGGTGTGGAGGCGGCGGCCCATCTCGTCGAGCGTGCCGAGGAACGGCGGGTAGGCCGGGACCTGCATGGCCACGCCGTCGCGGGGCGTGGTGGTGAGGTGCAGGATCACCTGGAGCGCCTGGTTGAGGTCGGTGAACGAGCGCACCCATGACGGCTCCGCGGCCCAGCCGTACTTGGCCAGCATGCGCTCGGCGAACGCCTCGGCCAGGGGTCCCGCCTGTGGCTCACTGGCCCAGGCGGGGTAGCCGAGATCGCCGTGGGCACGTCGCTGGAGCGCTTCGATGATCTCGGGTGCGGTCCGGAAGTCCATGTCGGCGATCCAGCAGGCGATGACGTCCGGCCCGGCATTCGCCCACTTCAGCCCGTCTTTGACGGGCCTAAGGGTGATTTCGTCCACCTGACCAGAGTCACCTAAGACGCACGATTTATCCGGTACGCCACCGGGCCCCCAAGCCCTGAAGCCACGAGAACCCACCAGTACGGGTTCGGGTCGTACGGCCTCGGGCTCGAGCGGCCTCGGGCGCGAGCGGGTGGCACCTTCGCTCCGTGCGCTGATCCCCGAAGTAGCTTTCAGCAATCGGCTAGGTGCTGGGCGGCCCGCCTCCCGAGGGGCGAAGCAGCTCCACTGCGGCCAGGTTCCACGCCACAGGGCAGAGGCACGCTTATGCGACGCGTCATGGGCCGCCCGATCGACCGCCCCCGCCGGAGGATCGATCGAGCGACCCAAGCCCACGTTGCAGCCCAGGAACATGCACCTCAGGCGGCAGCACTTCATCAGAGCAATCGAGAGGAGCACGTCCACCTCGCGGTCCAAGGCGTTGTACGACACACCACCGACGCTTCGACCGGTCGCCCTTGGCGGAGAGTCGGTCGTTTCGAGCCCACGCCACCTCGCGCCCCGAGGTAGCGTGGGGCTTTCACGTCGCCGACCTTGTGCGGCATGCGTCATGGACCACTCGGCCAGCGGCGAGGGCCCGATCGAGCGGTGGGGAGCCGGTCGTTTCGAGCCCATGCCACCTCGCGCCCCGAGGAAGCGTGTGGCATTGACGTCGCCGACCTTGTGTGGGCGTGCGCCACGGGACGCTCGACCAGCCCCACGCGAGGGCCGATCGAGCGGTGGAGAGCCCTGAGGCTAGAGGCGGCGGAGGACCGCGACGACCTTGCCCAGGACGCTGGCCTCGTCGCCCGGGATCGGGTCGTAGTTGGAGTTGTGCGGGACCAGCCAGACATGGCCGTCCTTGCGCTTGAACGTCTTCACCGTGGCCTCGCCATCGATCATGGCTGCCACGATGTCGCCGCTCTCCGCGACCGGCTGCTGCCGTACGACCACCCAGTCGCCGTCGGCGATGGCCGCCTCGATCATCGAGTCACCGCTGACCTGGAGCAGGAAGAGCGTGCCCTCGCCGACGAGCTGCTTGGGCAGCGCGAAGACGTCCTCGACGCTCTCCTCGGCCAAGATCGGACCACCGGCGGCGATGCGCCCGACCAGTGGCACGTACGCCGCGGTCGGCCTGCTCACCGGAGCTTCGTCCTCGCTGCCGTCGGGGTCCACCCACAGCACGGGCTCGCCCGGCAGCCTGACCTCAAGCGCGCGGGGCCGGTGTGGATCACGCCTCAGATAGCCCTTGCGCTGCAACGCCGTCAGCTGGTGCGACACGCTGGACGTGCTCGTCAGCTGCACCGCCTCGCCGATCTCGCGCATGGACGGCGGGTAGCCCCGCTGCTGCACCGAGTCGCGGATCACCTCAAGGATCTTGCGTTGCCTGGGCGTCAGGCCCAGGGAGTCGCGACGCCGGACCGCAAGGTCGCTGACGCCGTTGTCGTCACTCCGCTCGCTCATGCTCTCCTCCTCGCCCGGCGGCCCGCCTCACCGGCGCGCCTTCCGGTCCGTGGTCTTCATGTCGCACACAGCGACCGTACCTCCGATTGAGATCAACTTCAAACAATTGTTCGAGTCTTCCTCGAAATCATCGGTGACGTGGTGTACAACATCGTACGGGAGTTCGATCGACACCGTGTTCGATTCGCTGATCTTTATTCGGCCTTTTCCTTGGGTCGACGGTGGCGGGAGGTCATCAGTGCGGGCGACCACAACCACGGATACAACCAGCCAAGACAGCCAACTGACCCTGATCGCCGACATCACGAGAGAGGAGCGCCGCCGCGCTCCCGTGGGCGCGCGCCGCCTCCGCCTCGTGCCCCCACCCCGCCCATCCGCCGGTACGGCCGGCGGTCCACCCCCGGAGAGCGACCGCCAGGCGATCTCCCAAGGCCAGGTCCGCGGCGACCCGGCCCACCCTGCCGACAAGGCGCTGAACGGGCAGGCGTCACCCGTGGGGCCGGTTCCGAGGCCATCGACAGGAGGGGCGGGTCGGCCTGGGGGAGGTCGCGGGGAGAGTGAAGTGGCGGGTCTGTACGGGCGTCAAGTGAGAGAGGCGGGGCCGTACGAGCGAAACCGCGGTGAGGGAGCAGTGGCGGCGGGGTCGTACCGAGGGGGTCGCCGGGCAAGGGATGCGGCGGGATCGTACGGGGGAGCGCGACAGGCGAGTGAGGCGACGGGGCTGCCAGAGGGCGGCCAGCGGACAAGGAGAGCGGCGGGGCTGTCCGGGGGCGGCGGCGGGGAGGGCGAAGCGGTGGGGTCGTACGGCGGAGCACGCGGAGAGAGGGGAGCGGCCGCGCCGTACGGGAGAGGCCCCCGGGTGGGGGGAGTGGCGGAGCCGGATCGGCGGGGGCGTCGTTCTGAGGCTCGAAGGGGTGGCGAGGGGCGCGGTGAGGAGCGCCGGGTAACGGGGACACGCCGGTCGGGGGACAGGCGGTTGCGGGTTCTTCAGGGCGGCGCGGCACAGGAGCCGGTTCAGCCTCGACGAGAGCCTCGCGCGGGGGAGCGAACGGGAGAACCGGGGGCAGCGATGAACACGCCACGAGGAACCGCGGAGAGGCGAGGCGGCGAGCCGACGCGCTGGCTGAGCGGCGTTGAGGCGACGGGCGGCCGGGCGGTCCATACGAGAGCCGGCGGCGGGCGGGGTCCGCGGCTGGGTGTGCTGCGGGGACGGCGCCTGTTCGGCAGGCGGAGGAAGGCGGTGCGGGCGGCACCGGGGCGGACCGCCCCCCGGGTACGGCTGGCGGCGGTGCCCGGTCCACGAGGCGAGGCGGTTCGGCGGCGTCCGATGCGGTTGACCAGGCGGGGGCGGGTCGTGGTGGTGGGGTTGTTCGCGGTGCTGTCGCTGGGCGGGTTCGTGCTCGGTGCCAAGGCGACCAGCTGGGCGATCGCGCAGGAGTCGAGCGGCTTGGGGCACGAGGGGCTGCCCTGGGTGATCGTGGAGAAGGGCGACACGCTGTGGAGCATCGCCGCCGCGGTGTCCCCTGGGGACGACCCGGCTGCGACTGCCGGGGAGATCATGCGTCTCAACGGGCTGAGCAGTTCGCTGATCCGTCCAGGCGGTCGCTTGTACCTTCCGGATCGCACGCCCTGACACCTGTCCAGCCGCGGGTACCGGTCAGTACTGCCGGTCACCGTGGGCTTCGAGGGGCCCGGGCTTCGAGGGACCCTGAGTTTCGAGGAACCCTGGGCTTCTTGGGACCCCCGTGCGCACTGCCTCCGTCATGCCTACCAGTCCCCTTTTGGGGACCTTGCGCACAGCTGAGCACGTTGGGCCTGTTTCCAACGGCCGAGTGTCCTCAGCCGCGCCTGTCGACCTCTCGCCAGAAGGCGTCGACGCGGGCGTTGAACTCGTCCGGGACCTCCTGGAAGGGCTGGTGGGCCTCCCCCGGCAGCACCTCGAACGCGGCGCCCGAGACTCCTTCCGCGACCTCGCGTCCCAGACGCGGAGGGGTCGCCCTGTCTATCTCACCGGCCAGGACGAGTGTCGGTACGGCGATCTCCGGCAGGCGGTCGAGTGTCTCGTGCGTCGCGAACGCCTCGAGTTGGCGTTGGAAGGCCTCGACGGACTGCTGATGCGGGAAGGCCAGCGCCTCCTCGATCATCCGCTCCACGGTGCCGTCGGCATGGGCGCGCGGCGTGTAGACCCACAGGAAGAACGCCTCCAGCATGGCCCGAGGGCTCGGGGCGGCCGCCACCATCCAGTGCCAGAAGCCGGTCATGGTGCGGAAGTAGGCGTCGGGGCGGGCGAAGGTGCTCATGAGGACCAGGCTGCGAACCAGTTCGGGATGGCGCAGCGCCAACTCCTGCGCGATGACGCTGCCGCCCGAGAAACCCGCCACGTGGGCGGCCGGGACATCGAGCGCGCGCAGCAGCGCGGCGGCGTCGTCGGCCATCAGGGGCACCGACAGCGGCCCCTGGGGCAGCGGCGTGCGTCCCGCCCCGCGGTTGTCGAAGGCGATGAGCCGGTAGCGGTCGGCCAACCCGTCGAGCTGGGCCTGCCACGCCTCGGCTGGATCGCTCAGCCCGGCGATCAGGAGGACGTCGGGCCCCCGGCCGCGGTGCTCGACCCACATCCGGGTCCCGTTGACATCGATTGCTTCGCCCACGGTCTGCCTCCTCGGCGTGGCCCCGAACACCGCTCGCCCACGGCCCGGACCGGCGGGCCCCGCCGTCTGTCTTCAGGCTCTCACCTGGACGAACACTAGCATTCGCGGGTCAGGCGCTCTCGACGGCCCTGGTGAACATCGCCTCGTCGACGGCCGCCTCCGCCTTCCCCCGGTCAAGGTCGGCCAGCTCGGCGTCCCGCGTCCCGGTGCCGCGGCAGAGGAAGGCGGTTTTCTCCCGAACGTGACCCCAGCCGCCAGGTAGCGAGCGGTTGGCTTGTCGTTCCGGCGCTTTTGCTCGGTGGGGAGTCGGGCGACGGCGGCGCTCATCGGTCGGCGTCGTCGTCAGCCCATTGACTCTGGGCTTCTGGGAATCCCGCGCTGCCGGTCACGTCCTGCCGCCGGATGCCCTGAGCGCCCGGTCGCCTGGCGCTGGCGTTGTCCTGTGCCGGCGGTCGTCCTGTGCCGGCGGTCGCCCGGTGCCCACCCGCCCGCTACTCGTGCCGCTGTTCACTCCATCAGGAGGATCACGGCCCGATACCTCAGGGGTCGTTCGGCCGCAGGTCTGGGCGGGGCTGTCGGGGGAATCGGCGTGATCGACCGAGTGTTCTTCATATGTGAACCCGCGCGTTCAGCGCCCGCCATACCGGACACCCCGGAACACCGCCTCACACCACCCCCGCCCGGGGGCGATTCCGGCCATCGGCGACACCCATCACGCGACCGCACCCCCGCCACTCCAGCGCGACACGCCGACGTCCCAGGGCCGCCCCGGGGCTGATCAGCGACTTCGGTTGGATGGGCCCGGCCAACTTGCGTTCATGGTCGCGCGCTTCTACGGTTGGACCACAACATCTAGTAGTTACACCGATGTAGTTCACCACAACTTGTGTTTCCGTGACCGCTCCATGGCAGCCCGTGGCGCGGGCGCGAGCGTCCGCCGACGAGCATTTTACGAGTGGTGAGCCCATGTCGCGGCCGAGGAGGCGAAGGGTGCACTGTCCGTTCTGTCGTCACCCGGACACCAGGGTCATCGACAGCCGCTCCACGGACGACGGGGGCGCCATCAGGCGTCGCCGTACCTGCCCCGAATGCGGGCGCAGGTTCACCACGCAGGAGACGGTCCTGCTGATGGTGAGCAAGCGCAGCGGAGTGACCGAGCCGTTCTCGAGGGACAAGGTGGTCGCGGGCGTGCGCAGGGCGTGCCAGGGGCGGCCCGTCACCGAGGACTCGCTGGCGCAGCTCGGGCAGCGCGTGGAGGAGGCCATCAGGGCCAGGGGCGCGGCCGAGATCCCCTCCAACGAGGTCGGCCTGGCGATCCTCGGGCCGCTGAGGGACCTGGACGAGGTGGCGTATCTGCGGTTCGCATCGGTATATCGCGGTTTCGAGAGCCTGGCGGACTTCGAAGCCGAGATCAAGCAACTGAAAGCCGAGAAGGGGGAGTCATGACGGAGACGGTCAGCGGTTCAGTGACGCGTGGGGGCAAGCGCAAGGGGTTGAAGATGAAGCGGATCTTCACCAAGCCCGGAGTGCATCCCTACGACGAGATCACGTGGGAGCGCCGTGACGTCGTCATGACCAACTGGCGGGACGGCTCGATCAACTTCGAGCAGCGTGGTGTGGAGTTCCCCGAGTTCTGGTCGGTCAACGCGGCCAACATCGTGACGACCAAGTACTTCCGCGGCGCGGTCGGCACGCCGCAGCGTGAGTGGAGCCTGAAGCAGCTGGTCGACCGCGTGGTCGGGATGTACACCAGGACCGCGGTCGACAACGGTTACTTCGCCTCCGACGAGGACGTGGAGATCTTCGACCACGAGCTGAAGCACGCGTTGGTGCACCAGATCTTCGCGTTCAACTCGCCGGTGTGGTTCAACGTGGGCACGCAGAGCCCGCAGCAGGTCAGCGCCTGTTTCATCTTGGCCGTCGACGACACCATGGAGTCGATCCTCGACTGGTACAAGGAAGAGGGCGTGATCTTCAAGGGCGGCTCGGGTTCGGGGGTGAACCTCTCCCGCATCCGCTCCTCGAAGGAGCTCCTGTCCAGCGGCGGTACGGCCAGCGGCCCCGTCAGCTTCATGCGCGGCGCCGACGCCTCGGCGGGCACGATCAAGTCGGGCGGCGCCACCCGCAGGGCCGCCAAGATGGTCGTCCTCGACGTCGACCACCCCGACATCGAGGAGTTCATCGAGACGAAGGCGCGCGAGGAGGACAAGGTCCGCGCGCTCCGCGACGCCGGGTTCGACATGGACCTGGGCGGCAAGGACATAGTGAGTGTCCAGTACCAGAACGCCAACAACTCCGTGCGCGTCTCCGACGAGTTCATGCGCGCGGTGGACAAGGGCGAGCAGTTCGGCCTGCGGGCCCGCCTGACCGGCGAGGTCATCGAGCAGGTCGACGCCAAGGACCTCTTCCGCAAGATGGCCAAGGCCGCGTGGGAGTGCGCCGACCCCGGCATCCAGTACGACGACACGATCAACGACTGGCACACCAGCCCCGAGACCGGCCGCATCACCGCGTCCAACCCGTGCTCGGAGTACCTGCACCTCGACAACTCCTCGTGCAACCTGGCCAGCATCAACCTGATGAAGTTCCTGAAGGACGACAACTCCTTCGACGTGGCGAACTTCGTCAAGCTGACCGAGCTGATCATCACGGCGATGGACGTGTCGATCACCTTCGCCGACTTCCCGACCGAGAAGATCGCCGAGACCACCCGCGCCTACCGCCAGCTGGGCATCGGCTACGCCAACCTGGGCGCGCTGCTCATGGCGACCGGCCACGCCTACGACTCCGACGGCGGCCGCGCGGTGGCGGGCGCGATCACCTCGCTGATGACGGGCGTGTCCTACCGGCGCAGCGCCGAGCTGGCCGCGGTCGTCGGGCCGTACGAGGGTTACGCCAGGAACGCCGACGCCCACAAGCGCGTCATGCGCAAGCACGCGGGGGCCAACGACGGCCTGCGCACCATCGGCACCATGGACGGCAAGATCCACGCCGAGGCGTCCAAGCAGTGGTCGGAGTGCCTCAAGCTCGGCGAGAAGAACGGCTACCGCAACGCCCAGGCGTCGCTGCTCGCCCCGACCGGCACCATCGGCCTGATGATGGACTGCGACACCACGGGCATCGAGCCCGACCTGGCACTGGTGAAGTTCAAGAAGCTGGTCGGCGGCGGTTCGATGCAGATCGTCAACCAGACGATCCCGAGGGCGCTCAGGCAGCTCGGCTACCAGCAGGAGTCGATCGAGGCCATCGTCGAGTACATCGGCGAGCACGGCCACGTCGTCGACGCCCCCGGTCTCAAGCGCGAGCACTACGAGGTCTTCGACTGCGCGATGGGCGAGCGGGCGATCGCGCCCATGGGCCACGTCCGCATGATGGCCGCCGCGCAGCCCTTCCTGTCCGGCGCGATCTCCAAGACCGTCAACCTGCCCGAGTCGGCGACGATCGAGGACATCGAGCAGGTCTACATGGAGGGCTGGCGTCTCGGCCTCAAGGCCCTGGCCGTCTACCGCGACAACTGCAAGGTCGGCCAGCCGCTGTCGGCCGGCAACGGCGCCACGAAGGACGAGGCCAAGTCCGAGTCCAAGGCGGCCGAGCCCGAGGTCAAGGTCATCGAGGTCAACCGCCCGACCCGGCGCCGGATGCCGAACTCCAGGCCGAGTGTCACCACCCGCTTCACCGTGGGCGGCGCCAAGGGCTACATGACCGCTTCGTCCTACCCTGACGACGGCCTCGGCGAGGTCTTCCTCAAGATGTCCAAGCAGGGCTCGACGCTGGCCGGCGTCATGGACGCCTTCTCCGTGGCGATGTCCATCGGCCTGCAGTACGGCGTGCCGCTGGAGACGTACGTCAGCAAGTTCGTCAACATGCGCTTCGAGCCCGCCGGGATGACCGACGACCCCGACGTGCGGATGGCGACCTCGGTGATGGACTACATCTTCCGCCGCCTGGCCCTCGACCACCTGCCCTACGAGGAGCGGGCCGCGCTCGGCATCTTCTCGGCCGCCGAGCGCACCGCGCAGCAGCGCGGCGAGGATCCTGCGGTGGACAAGGAGGCGCTGGCGCAGTCGGCTCCGATCGAGGCCAAGGCGGTGCAGCCGGCCGTTCCCGAGCCGGTGCGCGAGGTCAAGGAGCTGACGCTGGAGAGCCACCAGCGCTTCACCGCCGACGCTCCGCTCTGCATGACCTGCGGCACCAAGATGCGTCCCGCCGGTAGTTGCTACGTCTGCGAGGGTTGCGGCTCCACCAGCGGCTGCAGCTGACAACGGGACCTCGTCGATGGACATCCGGTAGGCCACTGTCGCGCGTGATGCGACTCTGGCCGGTCGGGCCGGGAACCAAGGCACCCGAGGCCGGGCCCTTCCCCCACACGGGGGAGGGGCCCGGCGGCGTTTCCCACCGCGGGGGGATTCCGCCCGGTCGACGCCCCTGAAGACTCGATGCGTCGAGATCGGCAGGTTCGGGGGTTCGGGTTCAGGTGACACAAGGTTCGGGCGGGTTTCCCGCCGAGATGAGCGCGGTGCGCAGGCTCGCCGGCTATGCCGCGGCGCTCAGCATGTCGCTTTACCTGGCAGTCAAGGCCGTCTGGGTCGCCGCGGCCTTGCTCGGGCACGGTCCGGACGACTACGGCACCGCCGACTGGGTGCTGCTGAACGCCGTCACCGTGGTGATGGCAGTGGCCGGGGTCGCGCTGGGACTGGCGCTGGCCCAACGATGGGGACGTCGGCTGCCGGCCGTGCCGGTGATCTTCTTTTCCTGGCTGGATACGGGTTTCCTGGTGCCGATGCTTCCCTACGCGGTGACAGCGGTCCCTGGCGGGGGCGCGGCGCCTCGCCGCCCACCCGGCGCGAAGCCGGGTGGACGGCGGAGACGGATCAGCCGCAGTTGGTGAAGCGGCCGTTCCCGCCGCGCGCGAACCGGGCCTTGGTCGGACGGTTGGCGATCTCGCCGGAGAACCTTACGCACATGCCCTTGCCCTGGAGCTTCACCGGGCCGGCGTAGAAGCGGTACCGGTCGGAGTCGGAGTCCTTGACGATACGCCCCGAGGGCTGCTTCACCTCGAGCGTCACCGAGGTGCGCGTGCTGACCCCGGTGTGCTCCGACTTGATGGTGACCGCGCAGTTGAGCCCGTTCTTGCGGTTGTACAGGAGGTAGACCTTGCCCCAATCGCCGACGGGAGCGCTGTTGACGACGGCGAAGCCGTTGCCGCAGATTCCCTCGGGGGTGTAGCCCGCGGCGTTCGCGGTCGCGGGAGCCGCCAAGATCCCGCCCAGGGCCAGCGTCGCTGCCAGAACCGACTTGATCACGCTCAGCTTCCTTTCGTCAGATCAAAGGGATCATCATGCCGGACATCTCCTGACAGTGAGGCCAAAATGCGGAAAAAGGGGTGGTCAATTCCGCTAGGTTGCCTCCATGAACATTGCGATTACCAGCGGATACGTGGTGCCTGTCGAGGGCGATCCCATTGACGGCGGCACCGTCCTCATCCAGGACGGGAAGATCGTCGCCGTCGGCCGGGACGTGGACATCCCCGACGGCGTCCAGGTCGTCGACGCGCAGGGTGGCTGGGTGCTGCCCGGCTTCGTCGAGGCGCACGGCCACCTTGGCGTCCACGAGGAGGCCGACGGCTGGGCCGGCCAGGACACCAACGAGATGACCGACCCCAACGGGGCCAGGTTGCGCGCCCTGGACGCGATCAACCCAGGCGACCTCGGCTTCGCCGACGCGCTGTCGGGCGGCGTCACCACGGCGGTCATCAAGCCGGGCTCGGGCAACCCGATCGGCGGCCAGACGGTGGCGGTGAAGTGCTGGGGCAGGACCGTTGAGGAGATGCTGGTCCGCGAGCCCGTCAGTGTGAAGAGCGCGCTGGGGGAGAACCCCAAGCGTGTGTACGGTGACCAGAAGAAGCTGCCCTCCACCAGGCAGGGCGTGGCAGCCGTGATCCGTGACGCCTTCCGCAAGGCGCAGGACTACCAGGCCAGACGCGACCACGCCGCGGCCGAGGGCAAGCCGTTCGATCGTGACAGCACGCTGGAGATCCTCGGCAGGGTTCTGGACGGCGAGCTGCCCTGGTGCCAGCACACGCACCGGGCCGACGACATCGTCACGGCGCTGCGCCTCGCCGACGAGTTCGGCTACCGGGTGATCATCAACCACGGCACCGAGGGACACCTGATCGCCGACGTGCTGGCCGAGCGGCAGATCCCGGTGATCATCGGCCCGCTGTTCACCAGCAGGTCGAAGGTGGAACTGCGGAACCGTTCGCTGCGCAACCCCGGCATCCTGGCGAGGGCGGGCGTGGAGCTGGCGATCACGACCGACCATCCCGTGGTGCCGATCCACTTCCTGGTGTACCAGGCCACGCTGGCGGTGAAGGAGGGGCTCGACCGCGACACCGCGCTGCGCTCGATCACCGTCAACCCGGCGAAGATCATGGGCTTGGCCGACCGGGTGGGCTCGCTCAAGCCCGGCCTGGACGGCGACGTGGTCATCTGGTCCGGTGACCCGCTGGACATCATGAGCAGGGCGCTGCGGGTGTACGTCGACGGGCGCGAGGTCTACGTCTACTCCGACGAGCGCGGCGAGGGCGTCGTCGCCGACCCGTACTACCGCGAGTCCTGACCCGCCTCACCGCGCCGGAGGGGCTTTGCCCCGGTGCGGACGGATCACGAGGCGCCACGTGATCCGGGTCCATCGAACAGGCGCCCAGCCGGCCCAGCCCCCTGGTGACTCAAGCCCCCGTTACCCAAGCCCGCGCGACCTCGGCCCCCCATGGTCCGGGCCGCCCCGCCGAGCCGCGCAGGCCCGACCTGCCTGGTGCGGTCCTGCTGACTCTGGGCGTGGCGGCGCTGGTCGCAGGGGTGAAGACCGGGGTTCTGGTGACGCTGATCGCCGCGATCGTGCTACAGCTCGCCACGGCGGGCGCGGTGCAGGCGCACCTTCTCGCGGTTCCCGCACCGCTTCATCGAGCACCACTGCCTGGACCCCGCGTTTGACCGGTCGGCGAAGCGCAGGCCGCACGTGGGGGAGGCGCACACCCGCACTTGACGCAGGTCGGGGCCGCCGATCAGCTCGATCGCGTCGCAGGCGATCTCGGCCAGGGCCGCGACGACCGGATCGCGCGGCGGGAGCCGTACGAGAGAGAGGTCGGGGGCGAGCCGCACCAGGGACGGCTGGCGCCGTGCGGCCCACCGGTTGATCAGCTCGGGAAAGCCCTGATCGCCGGCCATGGCGGCGTCGAGACACCGGCAGATGGCCTCCCGCAACTCCCTGGCCTCGACCAGCAACTCCATCCCCGCCACCGCCCGCTCCACCGCAGAGGTGTCTCTTCCTGAGGCGCCTCTACCCGCGACGCCGGCACCTGAGGTGTCTCCACCCGCGATAGTCCCAGCCGACGTTCCCTCGCCCGGGACTCTCGCAGCCGAACCGCCTTCCCCAAGGGCGCTCCCCGCTGAGGTGTCTCCGCCCTCGATGCTGTCGGCCGAGGTCTCTCCACCCGTGCTGCTTTCGGTGGTCGCGGTCTCGTGGGCCCTGATTTCACCCACGGTGGTTCCGCTCGCACCCGTGCTGCTTTCGCCCGCGCCGCGTGCGGGAAGGTCCCTTCCCGAGAGGGTGGCTTCCGGGGTGGTGAAGGGGAGGTCCTCTTGCAGGCCGAGCCAGGCCAGCAAATCCTCGGGTTCGCACAGCAGCTCCCAGCCGCCGGTCTTGCGGTTTCGGTAGGTGTTGACGAAATCGAGCGAAGGCCGCCCGCCGTCCCACACCCAGTCTCGCGCTCGCATACCCCTAACCCTATGATGAGGTTAACCCTGTAACCACACGATGGAGTTACATCTCATGGCGGACTCAAGGATGGCCGACGTCGGCGGGCTGCGCATGCACTACCTGATCGAGGGGGAGGGCCCGCTGGTGATGCTGCTGCACGGCTGGCCGCAGACCAGCCACTGCTGGCGGCATCTCATCTCCCCGCTCGCCGAGCACTTCACCGTGGTGGCTCCCGACCTGAGGGGCTACGGCCGCACCGACAAACCGCGCACCGGTTTCGACAAGCGCACGATGGCCGCCGACGTCAGGGAGCTGGCCAGGCAGCTCGGGCACGATCGCCTCACGCTCGTCGGTCACGACAGGGGAGGCCGCGTCGCCCACCGCTACGCCCTCGACCACCCCGACGAGGTCGAGCGGCTGGTCGTCATGGACATCATCCCCACCAGGGAGATGTGGCGCCGCTTCGACATGGACTCCGGCATCGCGCTCGGCACCTGGCACTGGACCTTCCACCTGCAGCCCGACCTGCCCGAACGGCTGGCGGGCGCGGACGTGCGCGGTTACCTCGGCTACTTCTTCGAGAAGTGGACCGTGCAGCGGGGCGAGCTCGACGCCGAGGAGTACTACCGCGCCTTCTCCCAGCCAGGGGCGCTGAGGGCGGGCTTCGACGACTACCGCGCCTCCTTCCCCGACGACGCGGCGCACGACGACGCCGACTACGACGCGGGCCGGCGGCTGGAGATGCCGGTGCTGGCGCTGTGGGGTGCGGCGGGGCTGCCCGCGCGTGTCGGCGTGGAGGAGGTGTGGCGCGACTACGCCCATGACGTGCGGGGTGCGGAGATCCCCGACTGCGGCCACTTCCTCGCAGAGGAACGCCCCGACCTCGTGCTCACGCACCTCCGCGACTTCATCAAGCCCTAGCGCGAACTGCCGCCGCTCCGCCTGCCGAAACCCAGGGGCACGCCGACGGCGAGGAGAGCTCGGGGCGTGCCGATGGTGCCCGAGGCCCCAGTCGTGCCGGTGGCGCCGGGTGCCCTAGACGAGTAAGTCCTAAGTCGTTTCGGCTGCGGGAACGACGAAGGGTGTTGATGATCCGTTTGTGACGACAGACCTCAACACCCTTCTCACCGCACTGTACGTGAAGATCGACGACTGGCTCGGCAAAGCGCCCCGCCTCGGCCGCCCACCCAAGCTGACCGACGCCGAACTGCTGACCTTAGCGGTCGCCCAAGTCCTGCTCGGGATCGGCTCCGAGGCCCGCTGGCTGCGGTTCGTCCCCCGGCACCTGCCCGGCGCCTTCCCCTACCTGCCCGGCCAATCCGGCTACAACAAACGGCTCCGCGCGGCCCTGCCCCTGCTCCAGCGCGCCATCCGGGCCCTGGCCCTCGACACCGATCTGTGGGCCGACCCGGTCTGGGTGGTCGACTCCACCCCGGTCGAATGCGGCCGCTCCCGCCCCACCACGCAGCGCTCGGACCTGGCCGGCTGGGCCGGCTACGGCTACTGCCGCTCCCACTCCCGCTGGTTTTGGGGTCTGCGGCTGCACCTGGTCTGCACCCCGGCCGGACTGCCGATCAGCTGGGCCCTGGCCACCCCGAAGATCGACGAACGGCAGGTGCTGATGGCCGTCTTGGACCACGACCCGCATCTGCTCGCCACCCGACCCGGGCTGCTGATCATCGCCGACAAGGGCTACGTCTCGGCCGAACTGGACCACTACCTGGCCGAACGGGGCGTGCGGCTGCTGCGGCCGTCCTACCGCAACCGCACACCCCGCCCGGGCGAGCAGCTCCTCAAACCCATCCGCCAGCTCATCGAATCGGTCAACGACACCCTCAAAGGCCAACTCGACCTGGAACTCCACGGCGGACGCAGCCCTGAGGGGGTCGGCGCGCGCATCGCCCAGCGCATCTTGGCGTTGACCGCCGCTATCTGGCACAACCGCGCTACCGGCCAGCCCGTCACCCGGTCACTGATCGCCTATGACCACTAACCCGACTTAGGACTTACTCGTCTAGGACACGGCGATGGTGCGTGGGGCTCTGGGCGGTGCGGCGCGCGGAGTCCTGCGGAGGGGGCCACGCTTGCCCCGATGGCGCCGGGGCACTGGGTTGTGCCGTTGGTGTCCGGGGAGCGCGGCCCGAAGAGTGCCCTCAGGGGGTCACCAGCGTCTCGTCGTGGCCATCACGTGCAGGAGGGCGTCTCGCTGGGTCTCGAACTCCGCGACGGGCATGCCCTCCCGCGCCGCCCGCAGATGCAGCATGGACAGTTCGGTCGCCGCCTGCTGGTAGTCCGCCATCGGCTTCCCGAGCCCGTGCCCCTTCGCCCACCTGCGCGCGTCCCTGCGCGACCGGAGCGAGCTGAGCATGCCGACGTCCTGCGGGGAGACCAGCCCGGTGGGCAGGTACGCGGGCAGGATGCCGCCGATCTCGGACAGCACCCTCTTGCGTTCCCGCACCGTCACCACGACCAGCGCGACGATCACGCACAGGGCGAGCAGGTAGGCCCCGCCCAGTGCGGGAAGCGAGCCCAGCGTCGCCGCGCCGTTCCACAGCCCGTGCAGGACCACCGCGCCCAGGTAGCCGAGCGGGATGGCAAGGAACCGCATGGGCGTGCGCCGGGTGGCGGCGTAGGCGACGCCGATGCCGATCATCGAGGTGTAGACAGGGTGGCCGAGCGGCGCGATCAGTCCGCGGAAGACGAACAGCCCCACCGCGCCGCCGGTGCCGGTCTCGGCGTAGGCGCTGAGGTAGTAGCCGACGTTCTCCACGGCGGCGAAGCCCAGCCCCGCCATGGCGGCGTAGATGATCCCGTCGGTCAGGCCGTCGATCTCCTTGCGCCTGCGCAGGAGCAGCAGCAGCGCCGAACCCTTCAGGGCCTCCTCGATCACCGGCGCGAGGATGACGGTGCCGAAGTCGTCGGCCACCGCTTCGCCGTACCCCGCGCTGAGGACCAGGGCCGCGCCCGCCAGGCTCAGGGCGATGGCCACGACCACGGCCACGCCCGCGCCCCACGCGAAGGCGAAGGCCAGGTGGAGTTTGGGCTCGGGCTCCAGCCTGTCGAGCGCCAGCACCGCGGCCAGCAGCACCGGCAACGGCGCCACGGCCATGACCGCGGACAGGCCGAAGCCCTTGGGATCGCTGGAGACCAGCATGAGAGCGAGCATGAGCAGGGCGCAGACGCTCGAGATCACCAGGCCGATGATGAGCGCCTTGCTCGGCCGTGGGGAGAGCACTGGAGGTCGGGTCACTACTGTCACCCTGCCACAGTGCCCTCCTTTGGTGGACAGCCGGTTGACGACCACTTGCCGGCCGTGAACACCGGCGCCCGCGGGCCGGCGAGAAGGCCCAGAACGGGGTCACCGGCGGGGGCGGAGCATCGAGTGGATCGCCGCCGCCATCGCCAGCGCGATCAGCGCCACCGCCCAGAGCACGAGGTGGAAGGCGCCGGTGAACTGCTCGGGCGCCGCGCCGGAATGCCACTCAGTGGCATTGGCTGTCAACCGGCGTTCCGGGGATAGGGTGTCGTCATGGATCTGCGCGAGCTACCGCTCAGGGAGCGCAAGAAGGCCCGCACCAGGCAGGCGCTGACGGAGACCGCGTTGCGGCTGTTCACCGAGAAGGGCTTCGACCAGACCACGCTCGACGAGCTCGTCGACACGGTGGAGGTGTCCAAGCGCACCTTCTTCCGTAACTTCCCGACGAAGGAGGACGTGGCGCTGGCCGCCGACACCGAGCTGTGGTCGACCTTCCTGGCCGAGGTCGACGCGATGGAGGTGCGGGGGCTGGTCCTCGACGCCTTCCTGTCGGCGCTGCGGACGAGCCTGGCGAAGATGGACGACGGGTGGGACGCCCGTTTCCTGGCGACCAGGGCGCTGTGCGGGGTCACTCCCGCCGTGGAGGCGCACAGCCTGCGCTACTGCAACGAGACCACCCAGGCCGCCTTCGCCAGGATGGGGGCCAGGCTCGGTCTCGACCCCGGCGACGTACGGCTGAAGCTGGTCATCGAGGTGGCCGTGGCGGCATGGCGGCACGCGGCACTGAGCTGGGCGGCCGCGGGAGGGCGGGAAGGTCGGGCGGGTCTGCGGCGGCGGCTCGACGAGGCCTTTGCCGCAGTTCCCGAAAGCATCGCCCTGAGCGCGCCCCCGGTGTGAGCGACCGTCTACCCATGGTCAAAGATGGGCAAGGCTGGACGAACGACAGAGGGGATCGCATGGACTGGACGGAGATCAAGTCCGAGGAAGAGCTGCGCGACCTGCTCGGCGAGGTGCTGCCGCGGGCCGTCACGAAGGAGCGGGTGGCCCTGCACGAGCGTGACAGGGAGTGGCTGGCGAACTCGCCGTTCTGCCTCATCGCCACCGCGGACGCGAGCGGCGCGTGCGACGTCTCGCCCAAGGGTGACCCTGCGGGCTTCACCCACGTCATCGACGACACCACGATCGCCATTCCCGACCGGCCGGGCAACCGCAGGGCCGACGGGTTCCGCAACGTGCTGGCCAACCCGCACGTCGGCCTGCTCTACCTCATCCCCGGCAGAGGCGAGACACTGCGGATCAACGGCAGGGCCAGGCTGATCAGCGAGGCCCCGTTCTTCGACCAGATGATCGTCAAGGGACACCGTCCCAAGCTCGCGATGGTGGTGGAGATCGAGCAGATCTTCTTCCACTGCGCGAAGGCGTTCATGCGCTCTCACCTCTGGAAGCCCGAGACCTGGAACCCCGAGGCGCTGCCGTCCCACGCCACCATCGTCAAGAGCGTGCAGAAGACGGCGGAGTCCCTCGAGGAGCTCGAGCGCTACTACGGGGACTCCTACGCGGAGAAGCTCTACAAGGTCTAGGCGGCGGGGGGCGGGCCCGAAGGCAGCCGGATCACGTTGCGCCCGCTGTAGGCGATCAGGTCGACCACTTTGGGGTCGGCCTGGCCCTTCTCCCGGCGGGCCGAGCCGATGTCGCGCACCTTGTGCCGCGCCACGTGCGGCGGCACCACCACCAGCCTTGTCATCAAAGCGCCCCCCAGCGTGATGTTTTCGTTACATCACATTACTTATCGAGCACTCCGTAAGACCTTCGTAAAAATCACGTCAGTAGGGGAGCGGTCGCCCCGACGGGGATCGCAGGTCCAGGTCCTGTGCCCGTGCCGCCCGTCGCGTGGATGCCGTTGTCTTCGACTTGACTGTCCTGATGCGTCGCATGATGTCTGCCCCCCTTTCTGTGTGCTCCCACTCTCACCCGTGCCGCTTGACAGGCGCTTGACGAGCGGTTGCGACCCGCCATGCGCGCCAACTTACGGGCCCGCTCGCCCTCGTTCAACGGGTTTTGACCGCCTGGCCTGGGCGGGAGCCGGCGGCGGGGGTGAAACCAAAGGACGCACGCCGCCCTACTAGGAGGTGTGCGCCGGGTAAGTGCGCGTCTGCCCCGGCTCCAGTTGGAGGGGTGCGCCGCCTGGACCCGCGACCGTGTGCGCCCTGTCGGTGTGGTTGATCGCGAACATCGTCCCGCCGCGCCTGACCAGCTCCACGGGCGCGTCCGGCATCGGCAGCCCCGCCTGCCGTAGCACCCACGCGTATCCGGCGTCGTCCAGGCGGGTGGAGAGGTAGAACGCGCCCTGCCTGCGGGTGATCGCGGGGCTGCCGTCAGGGTAGTCGGCCAGGGCCGTCGCACCCTCCAGGTGCACGACCTCGCTCCACAGCGTGCCGGTCAGCCCGTGCGTGAGCGGCACGGGCTGCTCGAGCGGGTGGAACTCCTCCACCCTGACGCCCAGCACCTCGCGAAGGGCGCCGGGGTGGCCGCCCAGCCGTACTCTGGCGTGCTCGTCGGCGACGCCGCTGAAGAAGGAGACGACCAGGATGCCGCCCGCCTCGACGTAGCGGGCCAGACGGGCGGCGTCGGCGTCGGAGATCAGGTAGAGGCTGGGCACCAGGACCGCGCGGTAGCGCGAGAGGTCGGCCGAGGGCGCGGCGAAGTCGGCGGTGTGGCCGTGGCGGTAGAGCACGCGGTGGGCCTGCCGTACCGCGTCGAGGTAGCGGAGCTCGCGCGAGGGCAACCCCGGCGACTCCAGCGCCCACCACGCCTCCGCGTCCCAGAGCACCGCCACCTCGGCGGCGACCTCGCCCCGCGCCTCGGTGCGCCCGAGCAGCTCGCCGAGCTCGCAGACCTCGCGGAACAGACGGGAGTCGGGGCCGGCGTGCGGCACCATCCCCGAGTGCCACTGTTCGGCGCCGCCTCTGGAGGCGCGCCACTGGAAGAACAGCACGCCGTCCGCGCCCCTCGCCACGTGCTGGAGGCTGTGCCTGACCACCTCGCCCGGGCGCTTGGTCACCATCCGGGCGCCCGTGTACACCACCCCCGCCGCCTGCTCCATCAGCAGCCACGGCCGGCCGTCCGCCCACGAGCGCGCCAGGTCGGCGGCGAACGCGCCCTCCTCGACCGCCGTCGCGCCGGGCCCCGACGGGTAGTGATCGATCGCCACCAGGTCCACCTCGCGCGCCCACCTGTGGTGGTCCACCGGCACCCAGTCGCCGAAGACGAAGTTCGTCGTCACGGGCAGGTCCGGGGTGAAGGACTTCAGCAGGTCCCGCTGCGCGGTGAAGTGGGCCAGCAGCTCGTCGGACAGGAAGCGCCTGAAGTCGAGCGCGTGCGAGGGGTTGGGCAGGTACTGGGTGGCGCGCGGCGGCAGCACCTGCTCCCACGCCGAGTAGTGCTGGCTCCAGAAGGAGGTCGTCCAGGCCTCGTTCAGCGCCCGCAGCGTGCCGTACCGGCGCTCCAGCCAGCTCCTGAACGCGGCGGCCACGTGGTCGCAGTGGCACCAGGTCCCGTACTCGTTGTGCACGTGCCACATCGCCAGCGCGGGATGCGCGTGGTACCGCTCGGCCAGCGCCCTCGCGATGCCCAGTGAGGCCTCCCGGTACGGCGGCGCGCACACGCAGTAGGTGTCCCTGCTCCCGTGCGTCAGGCGGGTCCCCTCGGCGGTGACGGGCAGCGCGTCCGGGTGCAGGAGCGAGAACCACGGCGGGGGAGCGGCCGTCGGCGTGGCCAGGTCCACCTGGACGCCGCCCTCGTGCAGCAGGTCCATGACGGTGTCGAGCCAGGCGAAGTCGTGGACGCCGGGTGCGGGCTCGAGCCTGGCCCACGAGAAGACGCCCACGGTCACCAGGTTCACCCCGGCGCGCCGCATCAGCGCGACGTCCTCCTTCCACACGTGCTCCGGCCACTGCTCCGGGTTGTAGTCGCCGCCGTAGAACATCGCGCTCCCTGGGGATCTCGTTGACGTTTGTTGGTATAGCAAGCAAACTAATTAAAGCTCAACGCAGCCCCTTGAAGGAGTGCCCCATGCCGTACCGGCCCCCGCTGGTCCCCCACGAGTACTTCGTCGCCGACCCGCCCGAGCTGCCGGTCCGCGCGCGCGGCGAGGAGGGGCTGTCCGCGGTGACGCGCGCGGAGGTCGTCGCCGCCGACGGGGCGGGCGTCACGCTCAAGGCGTTCACCTCGGCGGAGGAGACGCTGGTGGTGCAGGTGGGCGCGGCCGGCGAGGGGGTGATCAGGGTACGGCTCGCGCAGGACGCCGACGCTCGTTCCCGCTCCTCGCCCGCCATCGCGCTGGTGCGTCCCGGCGCCCATCCCGCCATCGTCGAGGGGCTCGACGGGGCGTCCGGCCGGATGGTGGTCGACGCCGGAGCCGTCCGCGCCGAGATCACGCTGGCCCCCTTCCACCTGCGCTTCACCGACGCGGCCGGACGCCTGCTGACCGAGCAGGACCCCGGCCACACCGACATCAGCGGGCGGCTGCGGACCCTGCCCTTCGGCCGCTCCCTGGCCACGGGCCCCGTCGCCTACCACGAGAGCCTGGTGGCGGCGCCCGACGAGGCGTTCGCGGGCTTCGGCGAGTCCTTCACCCCGCTGGACAAGCGCGGCCAGCGCCCCCTCATGTGGAACTTCGACGCCTTCGGCGCCGAGTCGCAGCGCGCCTACAAGAACGTGCCGTTCTACCTGTCGAGCAGGGGCTACGGCATCGTCGTCGACAGCGGGCTGCCGACGGAGTTCGACGTCTGCCAGTCCACGCACAGCACGGTGCAGATCGTCGTCCCCGACGACCTCATCGACTACTACGTCATCGCCGGTCCCACGCCCTCGGACGTGCTCGACCGGTTCGACCGGCTGACCTGCCGTCCCGCGCTGCCGCCGAAGTGGGCGTTCGGCACCTGGATCTCGTCGGGGTTCTTCGTCGACACCCAGGAACGGGTGCTGGACAGGGCGAGGAAGATCCGCGAGCGCGGCATCCCGTGCGACGTGCTCCACCTCGACACCTACTGGCAGACCGAGGGCCACTGGTCCGACCTGCGCTGGGACGCCGACCGCTTCCCCGATCCCGATGCCATGCTGGCCGAGCTGGACGGCATGGGGTTCAAGGTCTGCCTCTGGATGAACCCGTACGTCTCCCACCTCAGCCCGCTCTTCGCCGAGGCCACCGAGTACTTCCTGAAGAATCCGGACGGAGAGGTGTACGTCGCGGACTGCTGGCACGGCTCCTACCCCGCCTGCGCGTTCGTCGACTTCACCAACCCCGAGGCCGTCGCCTGGTTCCAGGGGCTGCTCAGGCCGCTGCTCCGGCAGGGCGTGCAGGTCTTCAAGACCGACTTCGCCGAGGGCGTGCCGCACGACGCGCGGGCGCACAACGGCATGAGCGGCACCGAGCTGCACAACGTCTACTCGCTGCTGTTCAACGACGCCGTGGCCGAGGTCACCCGAGAGGTGCACGGCCACACCCTCGTCTGGGCCCGCTCGTCCTTCCTCGGCGGGCAGCGGCACAGCGCGCAGTGGAGCGGCGACATCGCCACCAGCTACGCCGCCATGGGCTCGACGATCCGCGGCGGCCTGTCGCACGGCCTGTCGGGCATCCCGTTCTGGAGCCACGACGCGGGAGGCTTCACCGGCACCCCCTCCGACGACCTCTACGTGCGCTGGGCCCAGTTCGGCGCGCTGTCGCCGCTGGTCCGCTTCCACGGCACGACCAGCCGCGAGCCGTGGGAGTTCCCCGCCGTCGAGGAGGAGGTCAGGGCGGCGATCAGGCTCAGGTACTCGCTGATGCCGTATCTCTACTCCGCGGCCGTCGAGTCGGCGCGCACAGGGGCGCCCATGATGCGCGCCCTGTGCGTCGACTATCCGGATGACCCCGTCGCCTGGCGCGCCGACCTGGAGTACCTGCTGGGCCGTGACCTGCTCGTGGCGCCCATGACCTCACCCACCGGCGAGCGCCAGGTCTACCTGCCGCAGGGCGACTGGGTGGACTACTGGAGCGGCGAGACGCTGACCGGCGGGCGCTACGTGACCGTGGTCAAGCCGCTCGCCCAGATCCCCCTGTTCGTCCGGCACGGCGCCCTGATCCCGACGGCCGAGCCGGGCGACACCGTGGGCGACCACCCCGAGATCACCGTCGTCTCCTTCGGGGGCGGCGACGGCCGTACCACCATCCACGACACCGACGGGGAGACCACGGTCACCTGCACCGGCGGTGTCCTGACGAGCACGGGGCCCAAGCGGGTCTCGTTCAGGAGATGACGATGCGCAGACTAGCGCTGGCCGTCGCGGCGGCCCTGGTGCTGACCGCCTGCGGCGCCACGGCCGAAGCCCCCTCACCGCAGGAGGTCAAGACCCTCACGTTGTGGCACTACGAGGGCCCCGACAGCGCCATGGCCAAGGCGTGGGCCGAGGCGATCAAGAAGTTCGAGGCCACGCACCCCGGCGTGAAGGTGAAGTTCGAGGAGAAGGGGTTCGAGGCGATGCAGAAGACCGCCTCGCAGGTGCTCAACTCCGACGCCGCCCCCGACCTGACCGAGTACAACAAGGGCAACGCCACGGCCGGCGCGCTGGCCAAGGCGGGCCTGCTCACCGACCTCAGCGCCGAGGCGGCGAAGCGAGGCTGGGACAAGCTGCTGACCGGCAGCCTGCAGACCACCGCCAGGTACGACGAGCGCGGCATCATGGGCTCGGGCAACTGGTACGGCGTGCCCAACTACGGCGAGTTCGTCATGGTCTACTACAACAAGGAGCTCTTCGAGAAGGCCGGGCTCGAGGTGCCCACGACCTTCGAGGAGTTCACGAAGGTGATGGACGCCTTCGTCGCCAAGGATCAGACGCCGCTGGCCATGGCCGGCGCCGAATACCCCGCCCAGCAGGTCTTCTACCAGCTCGCGCTCAGCAAGGCGCAGCGCCCGTGGGTCAACGCCTACCAGCTCTACCAGGGAAAGACCGACTTCAAGGGCCCCGAGCTCACCTACGCCGCCCAGACCATGGCCGACTGGGTCAAGAAGGGCTACATCAGCAAGGACGCCGCCGGGCTCAAGGCCCAGGACATGGGTGACGCGTTCATGGCTGGCAAGTTCCCGATGATGGTGTCGGGCAGCTGGTGGTACGGCACCGTGCAGTCCACGGTGAAGGACTTCGAGTGGGGCACCTTCCTGTGGCCGGGCAGCCGTATGGCGCCGGGCTCCAGCGGCAACCTGTGGGTCGTGCCCGAGCGCGCGAAGAACAAGGAGCTCGCCTACGACTTCATCGACATCACGATGAGCAAGGAGATCCAGAACCTCCTCGGCAACTCGGGCGGTATCCCCGTGGCCGCCGACACCTCGGCCATCACCGATCCCAAGAGCAAGGAGCTGATCGAGAACTTCGGCAGGCTCGCAGGCCAGGACGGCCTCGCCTTCTACCCCGACTGGCCCGCCCCCGGCTACTACGACGTGCTCGTCGCGGGCGTGCAGGAGCTCATCAACGCCACCAAGACGCCCGAGCAGGTGCTCGACGAGCTGGCGGGGCCGTACAACGACAACCTCGCCGATGTCGGCGACTAGGGCGGGCAGGGGCTACTGGCTCTACCTGGCGCCCAGCGCGGTGCTGATCCTCGCCGTCATCGTCGTGCCGTTCGGCATGAACGTGGCGGCGAGCTTCACCCGCTGGTCGGGGGTGGGGGCGCCGCGCTGGATCGGCCTGGACAACTACGCGCGGCTGCTGCGCGACGAGCGGTTCTGGCAGTCCTTCCAGCACAACGTGGCGCTGATCGTCGCCATGGCGATCGTGCCGACGCTGCTCGGCCTGGTGCTGGCCGCCGCGCTGTTCACCCTGCGCGGCAGGCGGCTGCCCAGCGTGCTGCGCGCCGCCTACTACCTGCCACAGGTGCTGCCGGTGGCGGTCGCGGGCGTGGTCTGGGGCTGGCTGCTCAACCCGTCGTACGGCCCGCTCGGCGCCCGCAACTGGCTGGGCGACCCCGACTACGCGCTGGCCACGGTCATGGCGATCATGGTGTGGTTCCAGCTCGGCTACCCCGTCGTCATCTTCATGGCCGGGCTCCAGCGCGTCGATCCCGCCCTGTACGAGGCGGCCGCGCTCGACGGCGCCTCCTGGTGGCGCAGGTTCTGGCACGTCACGGTCCCGCAGATTCGGCCCGAGATCTTCGTCGTGCTGCTGACCTGCACGATCGCCGCGCTGAAGGTATTCGGCCCGATCTACGTGCTGACCCGCGGCGGCCCCGGCAACGCGACGATGGTGCCCTCCTACTTCTCCTACCTCAACTTCTTCGAACGCCTCAACGTCGGGTACGGCTCGGCGATCGCCACGGTGCTCGCCGTGGTCATCCTGCTGGTGACGGTCGCCTTCCTGCGCGTGCAGGAGCGGGCATGAGAAGGGGCGCCCTGCCGGCCGCGCTCGCCGTGCTGGCCCTGACGATGGTCGCGCCGTTCGGCATCGTCGCGCTGAACGCGGTCAAGTCGAGGCGGGACTACACCGCCAACGGCCCCTTCTCCCTGCCTGACGGGCTCTCCTTCGAGGCGCTCGCCGACTTCTGGGTCCGGGTCGACTACGGTCAGAAGCTCGCCAACAGCCTGGTCATCAGCGGCAGCGTCGCGGTGCTCGCGGTGCTGCTGTCGGTGCTGAACGCCTACGCGATCGGCATCGGCAGGGTCCGCGGCCGGATGTGGGTGCTGGTGCTGTTCCTCGCGGCCAACACGCTGCCGCAGGAGGCGCTGGTCTATCCGCTCTACTACCTGGCCAAGGCGACGGGCCTCTACGACACCAGGCTGGCCGTGATCATCATCTTCACGGTGATCCAGTCGGCCTTCGGCACCTATCTGCTCAGCGCCGTCCTCGGCCAGTTCCCGAGGGAGATCCTCGACGCCGCCCACATCGACGGCGCGGGACGCTTCAGAGCGCTGTGGTCGGTGGTGGTGCCGATCAGCCGTCCGACGCTGAGCGTCCTGCTGATCTTCTTCTTCATCTGGACGTGGAACGAGTTCTTCCTGCCCCTGATCTTCCTGGTCTCCAACGACAACCAGACCGTGCCCGTCGTCCTCGGCCTGCTCCAGGGCGAGAAGATGATGGACGCGACGATGTCCAGCGCCGCCGCGCTGCTCGGCATCGTCCCCGCGGTCGCCTTCTTCCTCATCTTCCAGCGGACCCTCACCCGCGGCGTCACCGTAGGAGCCATAAAGTGAAACGAGCCCTCTTAGTCCTTGCTCTCGTCGTGTCGTTATCGGCCTTCACGAGCGACCCGCCCGTCTACCAGGACCCGTCCAGGCCACTGGCCGAGCGGGTGGAGGACCTGCTCGGCAGGCTCACGCCCGACGAGAAGATCTCACTGCTGCACCAGTCGCAGGAGGCGATACCGCGCCTCGGCCTGCCGTACCACAAGAACGGGACCGAGGCCCTGCACGGCGTGGGCTGGTCGAACGACCACGGTGACGAGTGGAAGCAGAAGTTCGCCAGCGGCACGATCTTCCCGCAGGCCGTCGGCCTGGCCTCCACCTGGAACCCCGAGCTGATCAGGCAGGTCGGGACGGCCACCGGCGACGAGGTGCGCGGTTACGCGGCGGAGAACCCCGAGCTGTGGGGCACGCAGGTGTGGGCGCCGGTCGTCAACCTGCTGCGCGACCCGCGATGGGGGCGCAACGAGGAGGGCTACTCCGAGGACCCGCTGCTGACCGGCGCGATCTCGACCGCGTACGGCAAGGGCCTGTCGGGCGACGACCCGGTGTACCTGAAGACGGCTCCCGTGCTCAAGCACTACCTGGCCAACAACAACGAGTACCGGCGCTCCCTGACCTCCTCCAACCTGCCGCCCCGGGTCAAGCACGAGTACGACGAGGCCGCCTTCCGGCCCGCGATCAGCGCCGACGCCGCGACGGGGGTGATGGGCGCCTACAACCTGGTCAACGGCCGTCCCAACACCGTCAACCCGGACCAGGACGAGGTCGTGCGGACCTGGACCGACAAGGTGCTCTACAACGTCAGCGATGCGTGGGCGCCCCAGGCCCTCTACCAGGTCGAGAACTACTACCCGGACGAGCCGACGTCCTACGCCGCCACGCTCAGGGCCGGTCAGGACAGCTTCACCGTCGACGGCATGAACACCGCCCCGATGACCGCCTCCATCAAGACCGCGCTGGAGCGCGGCCTGATCACGCAGGCCGACATCGACACCGCGGTCCGGCACGTGCTGTCGATCAGGATCAGGCTCGGCCACGCCGACCCGGGCGGCGGGCCGTACGCGAAGATCACCAAGGAGGTCGTGGACTCGCCCGCGCACCGGGCGCTCAACCGGCGCACCGCCGCGGAGGCCCTGGTGCTGCTGCGCAACGACGGCAGGCTGCCGCTCGACCAGGGCCGCACCAGGTCGGTCGCCGTGGTCGGGCCGCTGCAGGACAAGCTCTACCGCGACTGGTACGGCGGCGCGCTGCCGTACCAGGTGACCCCGAAGCGGGGCCTGGCCGAGCGAGCGGCGGTGACCGGCCACGACGCGCTGGACCGCGTCGCGCTCAGGCACACCGCCACGGGCAAGTACGTCACCGCTCCCGCGGACCTCACGCAGGCCGTCACGGTGGGGCCCGACCGGACGGCCGCCGCGCAGTGGGACCTGACCGACTGGACGGGCGGCGTCTCCACGCTGCGCAACGCCGCCGGCGGCAAGCTGCTCACCGGCAACTGGGGCACCTTCCTGGCCAACTCCGACGACCCGGACGGCTGGTTCGTCCAGCAGCAGTTCCGCTTCGAGAAGCAGGGTGACGGCTCCTATCTGATCCAGTACGTGGGCTACGAGGTCAACGAGGGCTGGTGGTCGATCCCCGAGCACTACGTCACGGTCCGCGCGGACGGCACGCTGGCGATGGGCGCGAAGGCCGACGCGGCCCGCTTCACCATGGAGGTCGTCACCGACGGCGTGAAGCAGGCCGTCGAGGCGGCCAAGGGCGCGGACGCGGCGGTCGTCGTGGTGGGCAGCCATCCGTTCGTGGCCGGGCGTGAGAGCCACGACCGGGCCGACCTGACCCTCGGCGCCTCCCAGTTGCGGCTGATCGAGGCCGTGCAGCAGGCCAACCCGAACACGGTCGTGGTGCTGGAGACCGGCTATCCGGTGACGGTCGAGGCCAAGGCGCTGCTGTGGACCACGCACGCGGGCCCCGAGACGGGACACGCGGTGGCCGACGCGATCTTCGGCGCGGTCAACCCCGGCGGACGGCTCACCCAGACGTGGTACCGCTCGGGCGACCTGCCCGACATCCTCGACTACGACATCACCAAGACCGGGATGACCTACCTCTACCACCGGGGCGATCCGCTCTACGCCTTCGGCCACGGCCTGTCCTACACGACGTTCGGCTACCAGGGGCTGAAGGTCACCAAGGACGGGCAGGTCAGCGTCAAGGTCACCAACACGGGGTCGCGGGCGGGCGACGAGGTCGTCCAGCTCTACACCCACCAGCAGCGCTCGCGCGTCGTCCAGCCGGTCAAGCAGCTGCGCGGCTTCCAGCGGATCTCGCTGCGGCCGGGCGAGACCCGCGAGGTGCGGTTCACGCTGAAGAAGGCGGACCTGGCGCTCTGGGACGTCACCAGGGGCAGGTGGACGGTCGAGACCGCCACCCATGACGTGCTGGTCGGCGGCTCCTCCTCGGCGATCAGGCAGCGCGCGACCCTCCAGGTCGAGGGGGAGCGGATCCCGCCGCGCGAGCTGTCGAAGCCGACGAGGGCGATCGACTTCGACGACTACCAGGGTGTGGAGCTGGTCGACTTCAGCAAGGAGCGCGGTGAGGCCGTGGGCGGCGCGGCCGGGGACTGGCTCGCCTTCCGGGACGCCAGGCTGGGCGGCGCCTTCACGGCCGAGGTGGCCTCCGTGACCGGCGGCTCGATCGAGGTGCGGCTCGGCTCGCCCTCGGGGAGGCTGCTCGGCACGCTCGAAGCCCCTGCGACGGGTGATGTCTACACATACGCTACGGCCATGACACCGATCACTCCGGTCCGTGGCGTCCACGACGTCTACCTCGTCTTCACCGGCGACATCAGGGTCGGCACGTTCCGGCTCGCATGACGCTGGCCAGGCTCGTCGCGGTCTGCGCGGTCTGGGGCGTCTTCTGGGGGTCGTGGTCGGCGCTGCTGCCGGCCGTACAGGCCCAGGTCGGCGCCACCACCGCCGACCTCGGGCTGGCGCTGGCCGGGGTGCCGGTGGGCGCCATCCCCGCGATGGCGCTCACCGGCCGCCTGGTCAGGGGGCGGGAGCGGCTCGCCCTCGCCCTCGCCACCGCGCTGTTCGCGCTGGCGGCGGCGGGCATCGGGCTGGTCACGACCCCGCTCGCGCTGGGCCTGGCCCTGGTCGGGCTCGGCGCGACGAGCGGCGCCCTCGACATCGCACTCAACACCGCCACCGGCAGGGCCGAGCGCGAGTCGGGCGGCAGGCTCTTCCAGCCCGTGCACGCCGCCTTCCCGGTCGCCGTGATCGTGGCGGCGCCCGCCACGGGGCTGGCCCGCTCTCTGGGGTACGGCCCGGCGCAGGTGCTGGCCGTCGTCGCCGTCCTGGTGCTGGCCTGCGCGGTGCTGGCGCTCGGCCTGCCGCTCGGCAGGGGCGTGCAGCCGGTGGCGGAGAGCAGGCCGAAGGGGGCCTGGAAACATGCCGCCCTGCTCGGCGCGCTGGCCGCGGGCACGCTGGTCATCGAGAACTCCGTCGAGCAGTGGTCGGTCCTGCTGATGGAGGACTACCGGGCGGCGCCCACGCTGCTGGCCAGCGCCGCGCCCGCCGCCTACATGGCCGCGCTCACCGCGGGCCGCCTGACGGCGCAGGCCTTCCCCAGGCTCGGGCTGGGCCCGCTGTACGTGCTGGCGGGGTTCGGCGGCGGTGGCGGGATCGTGCTGGCGGGGCTGGCCCCGACGGCCTTGCTGTCGCTAGCCGGTTTCGCGCTCACCGGCCTGGCGCTCGGGCCGCTGCTGCCCGCGATGCTCAGCAGGGCGGCGGTCGGCGACGAGAACGGGACGCTGGTCACGGCGGTCTCGACGATCTCCTACGCCGGGTTCGTCCTGAGCCCGCTGCTGGTCGCGGGGCTGAGCGCGGCCTTCTCGTTGCCCGTGGCGCTGGCGTTGCTCGGCGTGCTGGCCGTGCCGCTGCTCTTCGGATATTTGACCGATCGTTCTCGTTAGGGCATATTCAAGACCACTCGTTCTAGATAGGAGTGGTCTCATGCGTTTCAACGGCAAGGTCGCGCTCGTCACCGGTGGCGGTTCGGGCATCGGGCGGGCCACCGCCCAGGCGTTCGCGGCCGAAGGGGCCACGGTCGTGGTCGCGGGACGCGGCGCCGAGTCGTTGACCGAGACGGTGAAGCTGATCGAGCACGCCGGTGGCGCGGCGAGCCACGTGGTCGCCGACGTGAGCACCTCGGACGGCGCGGCGGCGATGGTCGCGCACGCCGTCGCCAGGCACGGCCGCCTCGACGTCGCCTTCAACAACGCGGGCGTCTTCGCCGGCGGAGCGGTCACCGACCTGGACGAGGAGACGTGGGCGCGCGTCATGAACGCGAACGTGACCAGCGTGTGGCTGTCGATGAAGCACGAGATCGAGCACATGCGCCGCAACGGCGGCGGCGTCATCGTGAACACCGCCTCCAACCTGGGCGCGCACAAGCGCTACGGCGGCATGGCGGCCTACATCGCCTCGAAGGCGGCGGTGAGCGCGCTGACCAAGGCCGCGGCGCTGGAGTACATCGCCGAGGGCGTGCGCGTCAACGCCGTGAGCCCCGGCGCCTCGGCGACCGCGATGTCCCTGCGCCCCGGCGAGAGCGCGGAGGAGCGCGACGAGCGGATGCGGTCCGCGCTGCCGGTGGGCAGGGTGGGCAGGCTGGAGGAGATCGCGGCGGCCGTGCTCTACCTCGCCTCAGCCGAGGCGGGATTCACCGTCGGCACCGACCTGGTGGTGGACGGCGGCGCCACGCTCTAGCCGCGGCGGTAGATCGTCGGCCAAGACTTCGGCGCAGCCGCGCACGCCGCCCGTCCCTGGGTATCTCCGCTGGAGTATCCCTGATCGGAGGAGCGACATGGCCGTCTGCGAAGTATGCGGCAACGACTACGACATGAGTTTCGAGGTGCACGCCCAGGGCGCGGTGCACACCTTCGACTCCTTCCAGTGCGCCATCCAGGCGATGGCGCCCATCTGCGAGCACTGCGGTCAGAAGATCATCGGGCATGGTGTCGAGGCGGAGCGGCGCTGGTACTGCTGCGCCCACTGCGCCCGCCAGGAGGGGGCGACGGCGATCGTCGACAGGGTGATGGCCGGGACGTCCGCCTAGCACCTGGTGTGATCGGCGCCGTTCTCTCAGGCGTTCCCGCGTGTTGCAATGGAGCTGCCGGCCGGACCGCCGGCGGTCCATCGGCTGGGAGGCCTGCACCGATGTACGACTTCGATCTCCTCGCGCTCGGGTCGGGTCCGGGCGGGCAGAAGGCCGCCATCGCCGCCGCCAAGCTCGGCAGGCGCACCGCGGTCGTCGAGAAGACGCACATGCTGGGCGGGGTCTGCATCAACACCGGCACGATCCCGTCCAAGACGCTGCGCGAGGCCGTCCTCTACCTCACCGGCCTCAACCAGCGGGAGCTGTACGGCGCCAGCTACCGGGTGAAAGAGGAGATCACCGTCGCCGACCTGGGGATGCGCACCCAGCACGTCATGGGGCGCGAGATCCAGGTCATCCGCAGCCAGCTGGCCCGCAACCACGTCACCCTGCTGCGGGGGACGGGCCGCTTCCTCGACGCGCACACCATCGGCGTCACCGGCGAGGAGGAGCGGAAGGTCACGGCCGAGAAGATCGTGATCGCCACCGGCACGTCGCCCGCCCGGCCCTCCACCGTGGAGTTCGACGACCGCACGGTCATCGACTCCGACGCGATCCTGCACCTCGACCGGGTCCCCGAGACCATGGTCGTCGTCGGGGCGGGGGTCATCGGCATCGAGTACGCCTCGATGTTCGCCGCGCTCGGCGCCAAGGTGACCGTGGTGGAGCGCCGCGAGCGCATGCTGGAGTTCTGCGACCTCGAGATCGTCGAGGCGCTCAAATACCACCTGAGGGACCTGGCCGTCACCTTCCGCTTCGGCGAGAGCGTCGCCGCCGTCGAACGGCGGCCGCGCGGGGCGCTGACCGTCCTGGAGAGCGGCAAGAAGATCCCGGCCGACTGCGTCATGTACTCGGCGGGCCGCCAGGGCAAGACCGCCGAGCTCTGCCTGGAGGCCGCGGGCCTGTCCGCCGACGAGCGCGGCCGGATCAAGGTCGACTCCAACTACGCCACCCCCGTCCCGCACATCTACGCCGTCGGCGACGTGATCGGCTTTCCCGCGCTGGCGGCCACCTCCATGGAGCAGGGACGGCTCGCCGCCCAGCACGCCTGCGGCGAGCCCGTCGCCGACCTGAGCGAGCTGCAGCCGATCGGGATCTACACCATCCCCGAGATCAGCTTCGTCGGGAAGTCGGAGGACGAGCTGACCCGCGACCGGATCCCGTTCGAGGTGGGCATCTCCCGCTACCGGGAGCTGGCGCGGGGCCAGATCATCGGCGACTCGTACGGCATGCTCAAGTTGCTGGTCTCCTCCGAGGACAGGCGGCTGCTCGGGGTCCACGTGTTCGGCACCGGCGCCACCGAGCTGGTGCACATCGGGCAGACCGTGATGGGCTGCGGGGCGACGGTCGACTACCTGGTCAACGCGGTGTTCAACTACCCGACGCTGGCCGAGTCCTACAAGGTCGCCGCCCTCGACGCCATGAACAAGATGCGCGCCATCGCCAGGCTGACCGCCGAGATGTGACCCTCGCCCTCGACGGGCCCGCCGCGGGCGTGGGGCCACCAGGTGTACCGCCGCCGTTAGCAGGGGTCGATCGCGACGAAGTTGTCGTAGTGGCCGCGGTAGGTCTGCGTGAAGGTGAGCGGCGGGCACAGCGCGGCGCGGGCGCGCATCTCCTCGGCGTCCCTCGGCAGGATGTAGCCGGCCTCGGCATGGTCGGAGAGCCTGCGACGGAACGCCTCGCGATACCGGGCATGGCTGCCGAAGCCGAGTTCCGCGATGCTCCTGACCCTGTCGTAGCTTCCCAGGAAGCCCCTTGTGTACCTGGCCTCGCCCAGCTCGACGAACGGCAGGCGGGGAACCCGCCGGCCGTGGACGTCCACCGCGATCGCGTGCCCGTTCGTGTCGCGGGCGATGCCGGTCCCGCCGGTCGTCCGCAGGTGGTAACTCGCGGGGGGCTGCGAGCCACGCCGTACCCAGCGGTCGCCCTGCAGGAAGTGCGCGCGCAGGGCGGGCTCGTAGGAGGCCGGCGTCGTCCTGTTGGAGAAGAACGGGATGTCCGGAGGGTCGGCGACGTGCGGAGTGCCGGCGACCTGGTAGAAGCGGTACCGGTCAGGGACGAGGCGGCGGTCGATGAGCGCGCTCGACGCGTCGGCCTCCGAGTTGAGGACGATGAGCTTGCCGCGGAAGCGGCCACTGCGGAGAGCCGGCTGCGGATCGGGCTCTTCGGTGAGGAAGGGGAGCGCGAAGTCGAACACCTTGCTCGCGCGACCCGAAATGATCAGGTCCATCAGGGGAGTGGACGCGTCGGAGAATCCGCTCGCGTACCGCCGGGCCACCTTGCCGAGCATCTTCTTGGCCTGCCAGTCCACTGCCAGGGCACGGGCGAACGCCACGATGATCTCGTTGTCGGTCCGCCCGCCGCCCTCGGCGACCCCGCCCGCGATGAAGACGTCGGGAACCGTGGGGTCGAGGATGCGCTTGTCCCGGCCGGGTCCGAACGTGGCCGTGCTCCAGCCGATCCCGGCATGGGCGAATCCGCGCCCGAAGAGAAAGCGCGGTCGGAGGTAGATGTCGCGCACGCCGAGCCCGATGGCGAAGTGAGAGGGCTCGACCAGGACCGTCCGGTTCCCGTGGCGCGGGTCCTGGGCCGCCGTGATCTGGTACGGCACGCGGAAGGCGCCCGTGGAGGTCTGGCCCTCGAACACCCCCGAGTACCGGACGTAGCGCACCCCTTCGAAGGTCCCGATCGGCGTGACGCGCGGCGGCAGCAGCCGGTCGACACCCGGCGTGACACTCGCAGGTGCCTCGTTCTCGCGGTTCGTCCCCCTGTCGTCCGCGACCGCGCCACCGGACCACCCCGCAGGGGAGATCAGGGCGACGACGGTGGCGAGAGCGAGCACGCGGGAGAGCCCGAAACGTGTCTTCATAGGATCTCCTTCCTGTGGCCGGTCCCGGCGAGGACGGCCTGGTGCGACGCTAGGTCGCAGGTCGGCGGCCGTCGTGGGGGCACGCCCGCGCTCGTCGCCAATACCGCGCCAAGATTGCGCCCGCCCGGCTGGCACGGCGTTTACCGGCCGTCTCCGTCCGAGGGGGCGGGCAGGTCGCGTGTCAGGATGGTGGTGTCCCTTGAGACGCGGGAGGAACGCCCATGACCGATCGCTTCGAGACGTTGATCGACAGGCAGATCCGCGAAGCGCAGGAGCGCGGCGAGTTCGACAACCTGCCGGGCGCGGGGAAGCCGATCCCCGACCGGAACGAGGCCGCCGACGAGCTGTGGTGGGTCAAGCGGAAGCTGGCCGAGGAGAACCTCTCCATGCCGCTGCCGCCCACCCTCGCCCTGCGCAAGGAGGCCTACGCCGCCCTCGCCAAGGCGCGCGAGACCACCACGGAGGCCGAGGTCAGGCGCATCCTCGAAGAGATCAACGAGAAGATCATCGAGGGCAACCGCAAGGCGATGTCGGGGCCGCCGCTCAACCTGATGCCCTACGACATCGAGGAGTTCCTGGACGAGTGGCGCCTCACCCCTTGACGGCCCCGATGATCACGCCCTTGGTGAAGTGCTTCTGCACGAACGGGTAGACCAGCAGGACGGGCAGCAGCGCCACCACCACGATCGACATCTTGATCGCCAGGTCGGGCGGCAGCGCGCGGCCGGCGATCGTGGTGTCCCCGCCCTGGCCGACGAACATCGACTGCCCCTGCAGCACGTACTGCCTGAGCACCATCTGCAGGGGCCACTTGGCGTTGTCGTTGAGGTAGAGGACGGCGTCGAAGAAGTTGTTCCAGTACCCCACGGCGTACAGCATGGCGATCACCGCCGTGACGCCCTTCGACATCGGCAGCACGATCCTGCGCAGGACGGTGAACTCGCTCGCCCCGTCGATGCGCGCGCTGTCCATGACCTCATGCGGGATGCTCATGAAGAAGGCCCGCATCACCACCAGGTTGAAGGCCGCGACCGCGCCGGGCAGGATGAGCGCCCAGTAGGAGTCGATCAGCCCGATCGAGCTGACCAGCAGGTACTTGGGGATGATCCCGGGACTGAACAGGAAGGTCAGCAGCACCAGGAACAGCAGCGGCCGGTGCAGCACCGAGCCCGGCCGTGACAGGCCGTAGGCGGCCAGCGCGGTGACCGTGACGCTGAGCAGCGTGCCCACGACGGTGATGCCGACGCTGACCATCGCCGCCCTGCTGACCACGCCGCCGGAGAACAGCTCCCGGTAGGCGCCGAGGGACAGCTCGCCCGGCACGGTCACCAGGCCGCCCGCCCTCGCCACCGCCTCCTGGGTGGACAGGCTGGTCAGCACGACCATGTAGAGGGGGAACAGCACGCCGGCCGCGATGGCGGTGAGGATCGTCCCCTTCGCCAGCCGGCCGAGCTTGGAGGGCTTCTCTTCCCAGGCATTCATGATCGCTTGTAGATTCCCTGCTCGCCGAAGCGGTGGGCCACCTTGTTGGCCACCAGGATGAGGATCAGGCCGACCAGTCCCTTGACCAGTCCGGCGGCCGCGCCGTAGCTCCACTCGCCGGTCAGCATGGTGCGCCAGTAGACGAAGGTGTCGAGCACCTCGGCGGCGTCGCGGCCGACCGCGTCACGCTGGAGGAAGAACTGTTCGAAGCCGACGTTCAGCGCGTCGCCCAGCCTGAGGATGAGCAGCAGGACGACCACGGGACGCAGCCCGGGCAGCGTGATGTGCCACAGGCGGCGCCAGCGGGAGGCGCCGTCGACGGCCGAGGCCTCGTAGAGGTTCTGGTCGATGGCGGCCAGCGCGGCCAGGAAGATGATCATTCCCCAGCCGGCGTCCTTCCACACCGTCTCGGCGGTCACCAGTATCAGGAAGGTGTCGGGGTTGGTCATGATGTCAACGCCCTGGTAGCCGTTGGCGCGCAGGGTCTGCGCCAGCAGCCCGGCCCCGCCGAACATCTGCTGGAACAGCGTGACGACCAGCACCCAGGAGAAGAAGTGCGGCAGGTAGACGATGTTCTGGATGAGCATCCGCAGCCGCCTGCTGACGACGCTGTCCAGCAGGATCGCCAGCGCGATCGGCACGGGGAAGTAGAAGACCAGCTGGAAGGCCGTGATGAGCAGGGTGTTGAGCGTCGCCTGCCAGAAGCTCTCGTCGATCAGCAGCCACTGGAAGTTGGCCAGGCCGACCCACGGGCTGTCCTTGATGCCCACGTAGGGCGAGTAGTCCTGGAAGGCGATCACGTTGCCGAGCAGCGGCACGTAGTGGAACAGCAGCAGCAGCCCGATGGCCGGGACCACCATCAGCAGCAGCTGCCAGTCGCGCCGCAGCCTGACTCCCAGGGTCGACGCCTTGCGAGGGTGGCTCCCGGCGCCTGCGGGCGAGGTCAGCTCGCCCGCGGGCCCGGAGCGTTCGGCCTGCTCAAGCACGGCCGTTGTCCCGCAGGACCTTCATGTAGAACTCGCGCGCCTCGTCGCCGCCGTCGCGCTTCCACTCGGTCACGATCTGCTTGACGTCGCTGACGGGACGGCGCCCGCGCATGATGTCGGTGAACTTGTCCTCGGTCGGCACCTGCAGACCCGAGTACTTGGAGGGGCGCTGCACCCTGATCCCGTCGAAGGGGGTCTTCTCGATGTACTGGAAGGTGGCGTTCTGCCACTCGATGTTGGCCTTGGCCGCCTCGGGGAAGGGCCAGTCGACGTACAGCGGGCGGCCGCCGAGGAAGCCGTAGGTGTAGGCGACCTCCTTGGTGCCGAGGTCGGTGAGCTTGGGGACGCCGGACGAGTCGAGGTCGAAGTGCTTGCCCTTGACGCCGAAGTACGACAGCTCGTACTCCTTGGTCCCGTACGGCGCCGCGCACCAGTTCAGGATCGACAGCAGCTCCTCGACCTGCGCCTTGGGCAGCCCCTTCCGGATGAAGGTGAAGATCCCCGCGGCGTTGTTGTGGTACATGATCGGCCTTCCGCCGTCGTGCGCGAACACGGGGAAGGGGTTCAGCGCGAACGACGGGTTCTTGGGCGTGTGCTGTTGCAGCAGCTCCTTCCAGGCGCCGAGGCCGTCGCGGTAGATCAGGATCTTGCCCGCGCCGATGAGCTCCTTCTCGTTGGCGCTCTTGCTGCCGGCCACGTCGGGGTGGACGAGCTCCTCGGTGTAGAGCTTGCGCATCCACGCCAGCATGAGCTCGAACTCGGGCGTCTCGTACTTGTGCACGAGCTTGCCGCCCTCGAGGCGCCACTCCTGGGGCACCTTGAAGATCGGCCAGGCCATCTCGTGGATGGCGCCGAAGGCCCACCGGTTGGCCTTGGGGTCGGTGATCTCCTTGCCGAGCTGGTAGAGCTCCTCGGCGTTCTTCGGGTTCTGGTTCCAGCCGTTCTTGTCGAACAGGTCCTTGCGGAAGAGCAGCGCGTAGGGGTACGGCTCGGTGGGGAAGGGGACGGCCATGAGCTTGCCGTTCCACACCGACCACTGCCAGGCGGCCGTGGGCAGGTTGGCCAGCAGCGCGTACGGCTTGGCCTTGTCGCCCTGCAGGTAGGGGGTGAGGTCCTCGAAGGCCTTGTCGACGGCGGTGTTGAAGTCCGCCATCTTGTCGATCTCCCAGCTCGGGATGACCATGAGCTCGGGCAGGTCGCCCGAGGCCAGGCGGGCGATGGCCTTGTCGGCGTAGGTCATGCCGTCGGCGATCTGGAACTCCACCGTCGCGCCGATGTCGGCGTTGACGGCCTGGAAGTAGGAGTTGTCGTCCAGCCCGGGCGGTGGCGGACCCCACAGCGGGGTCATCGCCTTGTAGGAGCCGCCCTTGCCCGCCTTCTGGGTGAGGGCCGCCGCGGGGTTGGCGGGGTAGCTCGTGAAGCCGCCGCTGATGTCGGGCACGCCCGGCAGCGTGGAGACGGTGCCCGGAATGTCGGGCTTGACTCCCGCGAACGGGACGTAGGTCGGGGTCAGCGTCTTGAGCTTGTCCGCCGCCGCCGCGGTCGCACCTCCCGTGCCGGGCCTGGGGGTGCTCGGGGTCGCGCAGCCGGCCAGGGCCAGGGCGCTCATGCCCACCAGCCCGAGGAATCCGCGGCGAGTGGTCACGGCGTGCTCCCTCCATGTAGGATTAGTTCGTCTGATAGCCAAACAAATTAGTCCAGTGACACCGCTCCCACAAGGGAAAGGGGTCACGGGTTGGTGAACGGGCGCCGACTTGCGGCATGATGGGCCTGCCTGGCCGATCGGGAACGGGGCTGATCTTGATCACTTCCTCAGCGGGCCCGCGGCCCGCCGACTTCGCCGACGTCCGAGCGACCAACCTGGCCGTCGTGCTGAGGTACGTGCGGGACCACGCGCCCTGCTCGAGGGCCGACATCGCCGCCTCGACCGGGCTCAACAAGGCGACGGTGTCCAGCCTGGTCGCCGACCTCATCGACCGCAGGCTCGTGCGCGAGATCGGCCTCACGGAGAACCGCGTGGGACGGCCCGCCACGATGCTGGTGCTCGACGGCTCGCCGTACGCGTCCATCGGCCTCGAGGTCAACGTCGACTACCTCACCGCGGTAGCCGTGGACCTGTCGGGGGAGCGGCTGCTGTCGTGGCGGCGCGCCTTCCCCGGCGCCACGGCCACCCCGGCCCAGGCCGTCGCCGCGGTCGCCGCGCTCACCAGGCGCGTGGTCACCCGCATGACGAGGGACCAGCGGCAGGTGCTCGGGGTGGCGGTGGCCGTACCCGGCCTGATCGGCACCGACGGCACGGTCAGGGTGGCGCCCAACCTCGGCTGGCGCGAGGTCGACCTCGCGGGCGACCTCGCCAAGGCGCTGCGCGACCCCGGCTTCCCCATCCAGGTCGAGAACGACGCCAACCTGGCGGTCCTCGCCGAGCACCGCTTCGGGCCGCTCGGCGGCACACCCAACCTGGTCTACCTGACCGGCGAGGTCGGCGTCGGCGCGGGCGTCATCCTCGACGGCCGGCTGCGCCGCGGCGGCCAGGGCTTCAGCGGCGAGATCGGGCACATCCAGATCGACCCGCGGGGGCCGGCGTGCCGCTGCGGCCGTATGGGATGCCTGGAGGCGGTCGCCGGCATCGGCGTGTTCGTCTCGGCCACCGACCCCGCCGAGGTGGAGTCGGAGATCGACGAGGTCGTCCGCAGGGCGAAGGCGGGCGACGCGGCGACCCTCGACAAACTCGCGAGCGTCGGCCGCCACCTCGGCAGGGGCATCGCGATCGCGGCCAACCTGCTCGACCCCGAGGCGGTGATCCTGGGCGGCTACTACGTGCCTCTCGCCCCGTGGCTCCTTCCCGCCGCCACGGAGGAGGCACGGGCGCTGAGCATCGCCGCCGACTTCGGCGGCTGCGAGATCGTCGCCTCCACCCTCGGGTACGGCGCCGCCGCCCTGGGCGGAGCGGCGCGCGTGCTCGACTCGGTCGACTCGGGACGCCTGCCCTCCCCATGACCCGGTCATTAGGTTAGGCTTACCTTATATTTGCCTAGCCTTCACGACCGGAGGGACGAGGAAGTGTCCATCAATGGCCGTGACGTCCTGCGGCGCGCCATCACCGGGCAGTGGAAGCAGTCGGCGGCGGGCGCCCTGCTCGCCGCCGGGCACCAGACCGGTGAAGCACTCGTCCCCGTGCTGGTCGGCGTGGTCATCGACGAGGCCATCTCGCCGGGCGACGGCGGCGCGCTCCTGCTCTGGATCGCCGCGCTCGCCGTCGTCTTCGCGGGGCTCTCCTCCAGCTACCGCTTCAGCTTCCGCGCCGCCGAACGGGCCTCCGAGCAGGCCGCGCACCGGCTGCGGATCGAGCTGACCGAGCGGGTCCTCGAGCCCAGGGGCGGGGCGGAGACCGGGCGGCTGCCCGGCGAGCTGGTCACCGTCGCCACATCCGACGCCAAGCGGGTCGGCGCGGTGAACGTCGCCATGGCCGCCGCGGTGGCGGCCCTCGCGGGCCTGCTCGCGGGAGGCGTCGCGCTGCTGCGGGTCTCGGTCCCGCTGGGGCTGCTCGTCCTGCTCGGCATCCCGCCGCTGCTGATGCTGGCGCACCTGCTGGGCAAGCCGCTCGAACGGCGCAGCGGCGCCGAGCAGGAGCGCGCCGCCCGCGCCTCGGGCGTCGCCGCCGACCTGATCGCCGGGCTGCGGGTGCTCAAGGGCATCGGCGCCGAGCGCGCGGCGGTCGAGAGGTATCGCCTCACCAGCAGGGACGCCCTGGCCGCCACCCTGCGGGCGGCTCGCGCGCAGGCCTGGCACGACGGCGGCATGCTCGTGCTGACCGGAGTGTTCATCGCCGTGGTCGCGCTGCTCGGCGGGCGCCTCGCCGCGCAGGGCGACATCAGCGTCGGCCAGCTGGTGGCGGCGGTGGGCCTCGCGCAGTTCCTGCTCACCCCGCTGTCGATCCTGGCCTGGGCCAACGGCGAGTTAGCCCAGGGCAGGGCGTCGGCGGCGCGGATCGCCTCCGTGCTGTCCTCGCCGCCCGCGGTCACGGGCGGCTCCGACGCCCCGTCGCGCCCGGTGAGGGGCGCGATCGCGCTGCGCGAGGTCTCGTACGGCGCGCTGCGGGGGGTCAGCTTCGAGGCCGCGCCGGGCGAGCTGCTCGGGGTCGTGACGAGGGACGCGGCGGCGGCTCACGCGCTGCTGCGGGTGCTCGGCAGGGCCGCCGACCCGGACTCGGGGGTGGTCGAGCTGGACGGCGTGCCGTTGACCCGCCTCGAGCCCGCGGAACTGCGGCGCGCGATCGTGGTCGCCGACCACGACGCCGACCTGTTCGAGGGCACCCTGCTCGACAACATCACCGCCGCTGCCTCCAAGCCGCCCGAGTGGTCCTCTCTGTCCCCCGATCCCACGGTCTTCGAGGTGACGGTCCCTGAGACCGCGGCCCCTGAGACCGCGGCCCCTGAGACCGCGGCCCCTGAGACCGCGGCCCCTGAGACCGCGGCCCCTGAGACCACCGCCCCCGGCGCGACGGTCCTCGAGACGAGCGATCCCGAGACATTGGCCGGAGTCGGGCGGGCGATGGCGGCGGCCGCGGCTGACGAGGTCGCCGCCGCGCTGCCGTACGGCGAGCTGACCCCGCTGACCGAGCGGGGCCTGTCGCTGTCGGGCGGCCAGCGCCAGCGCGTGGCGCTGGCCCGCGCGCTGGCCGCGGACCCGCCCGTGCTGGTCCTGCACGACCCCACCACGGCCGTCGACGCGGCCACCGAGGCGAGGATCGCCGAGGGCATCAGGGCCGTCCGCGAAGGGCGTACGACGATCATGGTGGTCACCAGCCCCGCCCTGCTGGCCGCAGCCGACCGCGTGGTGTTCGTGGACGGCGGCGGCCCGCTCGCCCACGGAACCCACGCCGAGCTCGTCCACGACCACGACGCCTACCGGGCCACGGTCCTGACATGAGTGCCACGAGGAGAGCGCCGATGGCGACGACCGAGGACCGCGAGCTGCTGCCCACCGCGACCGGGGCCCAGACCTGGGCGGCGGTGCGCGAGCTGGCCCGCCCCCACCGGCTGACGGCCCTCGGCGGCTTCGCCGTGCTGGTCGCGGCGACGGCGGTCGGCCTGCTGACCGCCCCCGTGCTGGGCCACATCATCGACCTGGTCAGCCAGGGACGTCCGGCCTCCGCGATCACCACCCCGGTCGTCTGGCTCGCGGCGATCGCGGTCGGGCACGGCGTGGCGACCGCGATCGGCGTCTCCCTGATCGCCAGGCTCGGCGAGGGCATGCTGGCCACGCTGCGTGAACGCTTCGTGGACACCGCCCTGCGGCTGCCCCTCGACCAGCTGGAGCGCGCCGGCTCCGGCGACCTGACCTCCCGCGTCACCGGCGACGTCTCGGTGATCACCAACGCGGTCCGCGACGCGCTCCCCGCGCTGGCCCGCTCGGTGCTGACGATCGGGCTCACGCTGGTCGGCCTGGCCGTCCTCGACTGGAGGTTCCTGCTGGTCGCGCTGCTGGCCGCGCCGATCCAGATCCACACGCTGCGCTGGTACGCGGGCCGCGCCGTCCCGCTGTACGCCGCGCAGCGCGTCGCCGTCGGCGCCCAGCAGCAGCAACTGCTCGGCACGGTCGGCGGCGCGTCCACCGTGCGGGCGTTCGGGCTCGCCGACCGGCACGTGGAGCTGGTCGCGACCAGGTCCTCGGCGGCGGTGGACCTCGTGCTGCGCGGCGCCAGGCTGGTGACCAGGTTCTACGCCCGGCTCAACCTCGCCGAGTTCGTCGGGCTGTCCGCGGTGCTGGTGACGGGTTTCCTGCTGGTGCGCGGCGGCTGGGTGAGCATCGGCACGGCAGGCGCCGCCGCCCTCTACTTCCACAGCCTGTTCACCCCGATCAACGTCGCTCTCGGGCTGGCCGACGACGCCCAGGCGGCGGGCGCGGGCCTGGCGAGGCTGGTCGGGGTGGTCGGCGCCGCGGCCGAGCCCGCTCCCGCGCTCGCCTCGGGGGCGGCCGCCGAGGTCGGCGTCCGTGGTGTCGGCTACTCCTACCGGAGCGGCCATCCCGTGCTGCGCGAGGTGGACCTCGACCTCGCGGCGAAGGAGACGGTCGCCCTGGTCGGCGCCAGCGGCGCGGGCAAGACCACGCTGGCCAAGCTCATCGCGGGCATCCACCGGCCGAGCAGCGGCTCGATCACCGTGGACGGCCCCGGCCGCTCGGTCGCCCTGGTCACGCAGGAGGTGCACGTGTTCGCCGGCCCGCTCGCCGACGACCTCAGACTGGCCAGGCCCGGCGCGAGCGACGACGAGCTGGCCGAGGCCCTCGAGCTGGTGGGGGCGCTGGCCTGGGCGCGGGCGCTGCCCGACGGGCTCGACACCGTCGTCGGCGAGAGCGGGCACCGGCTCACCGCCGCGCAGGCCCAGCAGCTGGCCCTGGCCCGGCTGGTGCTGGCAGATCCGCCCGTGGTCGTCCTGGACGAGGCCACGGCTGAGGCGGGCAGCGCGGGGGCGAGGGCGCTGGAGGCGTCGGCGGCCGCCGCGATCGAGGGCAGGACCGCGCTCGTCGTCGCACACCGCCTCACCCAAGCGGCCTCGGCCGACCGCGTCGTGCTGCTCGACGAGGGACGGGTCGCCGAGACCGGCACGCACGACGAGCTCGTACGTGCCGGCGGGCGCTACGCGGCACTGTGGGCGGCCTGGTCGGGCCACCGCACGCCGTAGGAGTCAGTCGGTTCCCATGGCCTCGACGAGGCTGCGGGGCCGCAGGTCGGTCCAGTTCCGCTCGACGTACTCGAGGCAGGCATCGCGGGCGTCCTCCCCGAACACCACCTCCCATCCGGCGGGCACCTCGGCGAAGGACGGCCAGAGCGAGTGCTGGCCCTCGTCGTTGACCAGCACCAGAAAGCGGCCCTCAGGGTCCTCGAACGGGTTGGTGCTCATGTGTCGCTCCTTGTCATGGGCGTCAGGGTCGTCTCGGTCGTCAGAGTGATCTCGGTGCCAGTGGGTCTGGATCGTCAGGATGGTCTTGGGTGTCAGGAGGTCTCGGTCGTCAGGATGCGGATCAGGTCGTCCGCGAGGGACTGGATCGTGGATCTGTCGAACAGGTCGGTCGCGTACTCCAGCAGGCACACCACGGGCGCGTCCCCACTCGGCTCGAAGTAGCTGAGCGTCAGGTCGGCGTTGAGTGACCCCGTCGGCAGCTGCTCGAAGACGAGTTCGCCGAGGTCGGCCTGCTCGTGGTGGACCAGCATCACCTGAGGAGCGCCCAGGCCGAGCGCCCGCGCCACCCTGGCGTAGGGGACGTCCTGCCGGTCGAGCGCGCTCAGGTTCGTCTCCCGCACTCTGGACAGCAGTCCCCGGAAGCTCGGCGCGCCCGAGGTGTCGGTGCGCAGGATGACGGTGTTGAAGAAGCAGCCCACCAGATCGGCGAGTTCTTCCTCGGGACGGCCGGCCACCAGCGAGGCGATCGGCAGGTCGGTGCCCGCACCTCGCTTTGTGAGCAGCGTCGCGAACGCGGCGTGCAGCACCATGAACCGGCTGCACCCATTCCCGGCGGCCAACCGGTCGACGCCGGCCTGCAGACCCGCGTCAAAGGCAACCGGAACAAAGTCACCCCGCCGCCCCTGACCGTGCCCGCCTGCTGCGTCGTACGGCAGCGCCAGCTCGCGCGGTACGCCGCTCAGGGTTTGCCGCCAGTAGGCCAGCTCGTCGTCAGCGGCGGACTCGTGCGCCCATCGCGTGTATTCGGCGTAGGTGACCGGCAGTGGGTCCCATGCCGGGGCCACTCCCTCCAGCCTGGCCTGGTAGGCGGTGCCGAAGTCGCGCAGGAGCGGCACCACGGACCACTCGTCCACGCCGAGGTAGTGCATGGTCAGCAGCAGCGCGCTGCCGCCCGACGTATCGGTGAGCAGCCTGGCCCGCAGCGGCGGACGGCCGTCCAGGTCGGCGGGTTCGGTCGCCAGTGTGCTGAGCGCCTCGTCGAGATCGCCCACTTCGACGAACTCCAGCCACTGGGCCGCGGGCTCCTGGACGAGCCGTCCATTTCTGGTCGCGAGAGCCGTACGAAGAGGCTCGTGGCGGGCGGCGAGGTCGGCCAGCGCGGTCGCGGCGGCGCCGGCCACGGGGGAGCGGAGGACGAAGGCCATGTCGTAGGGGCGGCCATGGCCATACCTGAGCCACTGCCACTCCTGGACGGGCGCGGCAGGCAACACCCGCCGCCGCAACCCGGTGCGTCTCCCGCCCGCACCCGCGCTGTCGCCCCAGCCTGCACTGAGGCCACCACCCTTGCTTTCGCGCAGGTCGCCACTCAGATTTCTGCCGCTGCCGTCACCGGCTCCTTCGCTCAGGTTGTTGCTCGCGCCTTCACCCGCTTCTTCGGCTGGGCCCGCGCTCGTGTTTTCGCTGAGTTTGTCGGACAGTGCGGCGACGGTCGTGGCGTCGAAGACAGCTCTGAGCGTGAGAGGGATGCCCAGCAGGGTGCGGATCCTGCCGATCAACCGCATCGCGGACATGGAGTGGCCGCCGAGCTCGAAGAAGTTGTCGTGGACGCCCACCTCGGGCAAGCCGAGGACCTCGGCGAACAGCTCCGCCAGCATCCGCTGCCTGCCGGTGCGGGGACGGGAGGTCCCGGTGAGCGCCGACCAGTCGGGGGAGGGCAGTGCCGCACGGTCCAGCTTGCCGTTCGGTGTGAGCGGCAGCGGCCCGTCGAGCACCACCACGACGGCCGGGACCATGGCGGGTGGCAGCAGCGCCGCCACATGGGCGCGTACCTGCGCGGGATCAGGCACCCCCGCGCCCCCTCGCACGCCAGCGAAGTCCGGTGCTGTGGAACCTCGCGCCTGTGTGACGTCTCGCGCCGCAGTCCCTCGCGCGTCGGCGGAGTCTGGCGCCGTGGCACCCCGCATCTCGGCGGAGCTCCCGGCCGTGGAAGCTCGTGTCTCGACGGAGCCCGGCACTGCGGTAGGTCGGGGCTCGGGGGTGGCGGGTGGGGGGTTTGCGGGGACGGCGTAGCCCACGAGGCGGGGCTCGGGACCGGTCGTGTCGACGACGACCGCCGCATGGGCGACCGCCGGGTGCCTGGTCATGGCCGCCACCACCTCACCGGGCTCGATCCTGAAGCCGCGGATCTTCACCTGGTCGTCGGCCCTGCCGAGGAAGTCGAGCGAGCCGTCGGCCCGCCACCGCGCCCTGTCGCCCGTGCGGTACATCCTGCTTCCGGTAGGGCCGAAGGGGCAGGCCACGAAGCGCTCGGCGGTCAGCGCCTCGCGTCCGAGATAACCGCGCGCGAGGCCGTGTCCGGCGATGTACAGCTCGCCCTGCACGCCGGGCGGCACCGGCCGCAGGTGCGCGTCGAGCACGTACGCGCGGGTGTTGGGATCGGGGACGCCGATGGGGACCGCGCCCTTCCAGTCCGGCCTGGCCGCCCAGAGCGTCGAGTTCACCGTCGCCTCGGTCAGGCCGTAGGCCGCCATGAGGCGGAGCCGTCCGGCCCACCGCTCGATCACGCCGGGCGGGACGGTCTCGGTGCCGACCAGCACGGTGCAGCCCTCGGGCGGCGCGCAGCCGTCGGGCAGCGCGGCGACCAGGGAGGGCGGCAGGATGGCGTGGGTGATCCGCTGCGCGGTCATGAAGTCGGTCAGCTCCCTGCCGGGCACCCTGGCCTCGTCGGGGACGATCACCAGCGTGCCGCCGTGGCACAGCGCCATGCACAGCTCGAAGACGGTCACGTCGAACCCGATCGAGGCGAAGTGCAGCACCCTGCTGTCAGGGGTGAGCCCCATCCGGTCCACGGCGGTGGCGACCAGGCTGGCCAGCCCCTGGTGGGGGACGACCACCCCCTTGGGCCGCCCGGTCGAGCCGGAGGTGTAGATGACGTACGCGGCCTGGTCCCGCCCCACGACCGGACGGACCGGGGCGGGCTCCTCGGGAAGGCGATCGAGGTCGAGCAGCAGCACGTCGAGCCCGTCGATCGGCGCGGCGGCGACCACCACTTTCGCACCCGAGTCGGCGACCATGTAGGCCAGCCGGTCGGCGGGGTGGGCCAGGTCGAGCGGGAGGAAGGCGGCGCCCAGCTTGGCGGCGGCGATCATCGTCGCGACGCTCTCCACCGAGCGCGGCAGCGCCACCCCCACCACGCTCTCGGCCCGCACACCCTGCCCGGCCAGCAGCCCGGCCACCCGATCCGACAGGGCATCCAGCTCCGCGTAGGTGAGCGACCGCGCGCCGTCGGCCGCAGCCACGCCGCCGCAGGGGGCCGCTCCCGTGCTGTCGGCTGCCGCGTCGCCGTGGGGGACCGCCTGCTCGCCTTCGTGCGCCGCCGCTTCGTCGTGAGTGACCGACCGAGCGCCGTGGGTCGACGACGGGCCGCTCCGGGTGACCGGCCGGGAGGGGTCGACGACGGCGATCGCGTCGGGGCGCTCGGCGACCATCCGGCCGAACATGGCGGGCAGGCTCTCCTCGGTCACCGGGCGGTCGGTCGCGTTGAACCCGGTGAGGACCCGCTCGCGCTCGCCCTCGACGAGCACCTCGATCGAGCCCACCGGCCGCGAGGGGTCGGCGGCGACCGCCGCGACCAGCCCGGACAGCCGTTCGCCCAGCGCGGCGATCGTGGACCCGTCGAACAGCTCGGTGCGGTACTCGATCACGCAGGCGATGCCCTCCTCACCCTCGACGAAGGTGAACACCAGGTCGAACTTGGCGGTGGTCACCTCGAAGGGGTATGGGAGCACTTCCAGTCCGGCGAGCGTGAAGTCGTCGCCCGTCCGGTTGCGGTAGCCGACCATGACCTGGAACAGCGGGTTGCGGTCGGGGGACCGTACCGGGTTGAGCTCCTCGACGACCGCCTCGAACGGCACGTCCTGGTGGGAGAAGGCGGCCAGGTCGCGCTCCCTGACCCGGTCGAGGAGCTCGGCGAAGCTCGGCTCGCCCGACAGGTCGGCGCGCAGCACCAGCGTGTTGACGAAGAAGCCCACCAGATCGTCCACGGCCTCGTCGGTCCGGCCCGAAATCGGCGCGCCGAGCGGGAGGTCGTCGCCCGCGCCCATGCGGTGCAGCAGCGCCGCGACGGCCGCGTGGCACACCATGAACATGCTCGCCCCCGCCCGCTGGGCCAGCCCCCTCAGCCGCTCGCAGGCCTCGGGGTCGAGCTCAACCGCCAGCTGCGCGCCTGCCGCGCTCGGCCGGGCCTGGTGGGGACGGTCGACGGGCAGGTCGAGCTGTTCGGGCGCGCCGCGCAGCGCCTCCGCCCAGTAGGCGAGCTGGCGCGCGGCCAGGCTGCCCGGGTCGCACCTGTCGCCGAGCAGGCTCCGCTGCCAGAGCGTGTAGTCGACGTACTGCACGGGCAGCGGCTCCCACGCCGGCGCCCTTCCCGCACGACGGGCGGCGTAGGCGGCCGACAGGTCGCGGAGGAACGGGCCGTCCGACCACTCGTCGGTGGTGATGTGGTGCAGCAGCAGCGCCACCACGTGCTCGCGCGGGCCGAGCCTGACGACCCCCGCGCGCAGCGGCGGCTCGGTGGCCAGGTCGAAGGGGCGGCCGAGGAAGGCCTCGAGCGGGCCGTCGACCGGCTCCAGCGCGGGGCGCGCCCGTTCGGCGGGCAGGACGTGCTGGAAGGGACGGCCCTCTCGCTCGACGACGAGCGTGCGCAGCGCCTCGTGTCGCACGGCCAGGTCGCCCAGCGCCGCTTCGAGCGCTTCCAGGTCGAGCTCGCCGCTCAGCCGCATCACCAGCGGGAAGTTGTAGAGCGCCGAGGGCCCCTCCAGCTGCTCGATCAGCCAGAGCCGTTGCTGGGCGAACGACAGCGGCGGCTCGGCGGGGCGCACGGCGGCGGGAGTCAGCGCGGGCCGCCGTTCCTCGACCGTGAGCCGCGCCGCCAGCTCGGCGACGGTCGGCGCCTCGAACAGGTCGCGGATCGCCAGTTCGGCGCCGAGCGCGGCGCGCGCCCTGCTGACCAGGCGGGTGGCCAGCAGGGAGTGGCCGCCCAGGTCGAAGAAGTCGTCGTCGACGCCGACCTGCTCCACGCCGAGCAGGTCGGCGAACAGCTCGCACAGGACCCGCTCCCGCGCCGAGCCGGGCGGGCGGGCCGCGCCGCCGCCGCTGACGGCCGGTCTGGGAAGCGCCCGCACGTCCAGCTTGCCGTTGACGGTGAGCGGGAGCCTGTCGACCGCCACGAGCGCAGCGGGCACCATGTAGCCGGGCAGCCTGGCCTTGAGCGAGAGCCGCAGCGCGGTGAGGTCGGCCGTCCGGTCGTGGAGCACGACGTAGCCGAGGAGCCGGTGGTCGCCGTCGGCGACGACCGCCGCGTGGGAGACCTGCGGGTGTTCCTCCAGCGCCGCTGCGACCTCGCCGGGCTCGACCCGATGGCCGCGGATCTTCACCTGGTCGTCGGTGCGGCCGAGGAAGTCGAGGTTGCCGTCGGGGCGCTGCCGTACGAGATCGCCGGTGCGGTACATCAGCGCGCCAGGGCGCGCGCCGTACGGGTCGGCGACGAAGCTCGCGGCCGTCAGGCCGGGGCGGCGGTGGTAGCCGCGCGCCAGGCCCGCCCCGCTGATGTACAGCTCGCCGGGGGTGCCTGGCGGCACCGGCCGCAGCGCGCGGTCCAGCACGTACACGCGGGTGTTCCAGATCGGCCGCCCGACCGTGGACGTCGCGCTGTCGCGCGTGGAGGCGCCCAGCGTGTTGATCGTGTACTCGGTCGGCCCGTAGAGGTTGTAGCCGAAGGTGCCGGGTGTGTCGCGCAGCGCCGTCCAGACGGTCTCGGCGACCGCCTCGCCGCCGAGCAGCACCAGCGAGGGACGGTGCCCGTCGAGCAGGCCCTCCTCGATGAGGTGGTGGGCGTAGGTGGGCGTCACGTTGACGACGTCGACGCGCTCCCTGTCGCAGTAGGCGACCAGCGCCTCGGCGTCGCGCCGCAGGTTCTCGTCACAGACGTGCACCTCGTGTCCCTCGACCAGCCACAGCAGCTCCTCCCACGACATGTCGAAGGCGAAGGAGACCGTGTGCGCGATGCGCAGCCGCCTGCCGCCGGCGGCCGCGATCGCCGGCTCGAAGATGGCCTCCCGGTGGTTGAACTGCATGTTCGTCAGCCCGCGGTACGGCGTGACGACGCCCTTGGGGCGTCCGGTGGAGCCGGAGGTGTAGATCACGTACGCCGGGTGCTCGAGCCGGTACGGCAGGCCGCGCGCGAAGCGGGGCCGCTCGGCGTCGGCCGGCTCGTCCGGCGGCAGCGCCGCGAGCCTGCCCGCGATCGCCTGGTCGTCGAGCACGACCCGAGGCACCCCCGTCTCGGGCAGCGCGACGGCGCTCGTCGTCGCCACGCACACGGGCGCGGTGTCGCCGAGCATGAACTCCAGCCGCTCGGCCGGGTACTCCAGGTCCAGCGGCAGATACGCGGCACCGGTCTGGAGCACCGCGAACAGCGCCACGACCATGTCGGCCGAGCGCGGCAGCGCCAGCGCGACCACCTTCTCCGGCGCGGCGCCGCGTTCCAGCAGCAGCCTGGCCAGGCGGTTGATCCTGGCGTCCAGCTCGGCGTAGGTCAGCCGGCCCTCCCTGGAGACCAGCGCCACCTCGTGCGGCGTACGCGCCGCCTGCTCGGCGAGCAGCTCGGCCACGGTCGCCCCTGGCAGCGGCCGGGACGGCTCCACCGGCGCCCGCTCGTCGTCCAGCAGCAGGTCGAGCGCGCCGACCCGGTCGTCAGGAGCCGCGACCAGGCGGTCCAGCACGGCCGTGAACCGCTCGAGCGTCCTGTCCGCCTCCGCCGTCCCGATCACGTCGGGCCGGTACGACAGGGTCACCCGCAGCCTGGCGCCCTGGGTCACCACGAGGGTGAGCGGGTAGTGGGTCGCGTCCACCCCCGACACACCCACGATGCCGTTGCGCCGGGTGAACTCCGCCATCCGCTCCTCACCGCCCGCGTCACGCAGGACGAAGAGGGTGTCGAAGAGCCTGCGGTGCCCGCTGCGCCGCTGCAGCTCGCCCAGACCCAGATGCTCGTACGGCATGAGCGCCACCCGCTCGTCCTGCACCCGCCGCAGCAGGCCGAGCACGGACTCGCGGGGGTCGAAGGCGATCCGCACGGGGACGGTGTTGAGGAACATCCCGATGATGCCCTCCACACCGGGCACCTCGGCCGGCCGGCCCGCGACGGCCGCGCCGAAGACGACGTCGTCGCGGCCCACGGTGGCGGCGAGCACGAGCCCCCATGCGGTGTTGAGCAGCGTGTTGAGCGTCAGTCCCCGCTCTCGTGCCGTGGCGCGCAGGCGGTCGCCGAGTTCGGCGGGCAGCACGACGTCGAGGTTCACCGCGATCGCCGGGTTCAGGCCGTCGTCGGCGGGCCGTACCAGGGTGGGCTCGGCCAGCCCCGACAACGCCTCGCCCCACGCGTCGAGCGCCGCCTCGGGCGCCTGCCCGGCGAGCCAGGCGAGGTAGTCGCGGTAGGAACCGGCAGCGGGACGGCTGACACCCGTGAGGCGGCCGCCCGGCTCCTCCGCGCCCGTGGCTTCTTCGCGGTCGCCTGCGTTTTCCGGGGCCGCGATTGCTTCGAGGTCGCCTGGGTTTTCCGGACTCGTGGTGTCGCCGAACAGCTGTTCCAGGACCAGCCATGCCGACCAGCCGTCCCAGAGGATCAGGTGGTGGCTGAGCACCACCTTGTCGCGGCCGCCCAGGCGGATCAGCAGCAGCCGCATCAGCGGTGCCCGCGCCAGGTCGAAGCGGCGCGTCCGGTCCTCGGCCAGCAGCCTGGACACCGCCTCCTCCTGCTCGGCGGGCGGCAGCCCCGACAGGTCGACCTCGCGCAGCGGCGGCTCCACCTCAGCGCCGATGACCTGCACGGGACGCGACAGCCCCTCGGAGGTGAAGGCGGCGCGCAGGCTCGGATGCCGGGCCAGCAGTGCCGCGCACGACGCGCGCAGCCGGTCCGCGTCGAGCGGCCGGTCGAAGTCGAAGACGTCCTGCGAGGTGTAGACGTCGACCGCGCCCGAGTCGTAGCTGGAGTGGAAGAAGATCCCCTCCTGGAGCGGCGAGAGCGGCCACACGTCCTCGACGGGGACCGGGCCGGCCGCCCGGATCCGCGCCATCTCCTCCTCTCCGAGCTCCAGCAGGTCACCCTGCGCTGCCTCCTCCCGTGCCTCGTCCGCCTCCGCGGCCAGCGCGGCGGGCGTACGGCGGGCGAAGACGTCGCGCGGGCTGAGGGCGAGACCCGCCGCGCGGGCGCGGCCCGAGACGGCGATCGCGGCGATGCTGTCGCCGCCGAGGGCGAAGAAGTCGTCGTCCACCCCGGCCGCGGTGCCCAGCACCTCGGTGAAGATCTCGCAGAACAGCCCCTCGCGCGCGGTACCCGGCGGGCGCACCTGCCTCGGGAGCGCGTCGGGCACCGGCAGCGCCGCCCGGTCGATCTTGCGGTTGGGCGTCAGCGGGAGCTCGTCCAGCACGACGACCGCGCTCGGGACCATCGGCGCGGGCAGCGCGGCGGCCAGCCGGGCGCGCAGCTCGCCGCCGTCGAGCGGCGTGCCCCTCCCGGGCACCGCGTAGCCCACCAGTCTGGTGGCGCCGCCGTGCTCGCGGGCGACCACCACGGCCTGGGCGACGCCGCTGAGTCCTGCCAGCCTCGCCTCGACCTCGCCGAGCTCGACGCGGTTGCCGTGGATCTTCACCTGGTGGTCGGACCTGCCGACGAAGTCGAGCGTGCCGTCCACGCGCCGCCGCACCAGGTCGCCGGTGCGGTACATGCGCGTGCCGGGCGGGCCGTACGGGTCGGCGACGAACCTCTCGCCGGTGAGGGAGGGGTGTCCGTGGTAGCCGAGGGCGAGCTGGTCTCCGGAGATGTAGAGCTCGCCCTCGTGCGCGGGGCGCAGGCAGACGTCGAGAACGTGCAACCTGGTGTTCCAGACAGGCCCGCCAATCGGCACCATGCCCCCACCCGGAACTCCATCGCCGATCGGACCAACCCCATCAAGCGGACCTTCCCCGGCCTCAGGGCGTGCCTGGGTGTGGCCGTCCTGCCAGGTGACCTGGACGGTCGCCTCGGTGGGGCCGTAGCAGTTGTCCACGGGGACGCCGGTCAGCTCTCTCCAGCGGCGGGCGAGATCGGCGTCCAGCGCCTCCGCCCCGCCGAAGACCCGGCGCAGGCTCGCCGCCCACGAGGGGTCGGCGGTGACCTCGCCGGTATCCAGGAAGGCCCTGACCATCGAGGGGACGATGTCGAGGACGCTCACCCGCTGGTCCCTCATGAGGGTCGCCAGGTAGGCGGGGTCGAGGTGGCCACCGGGCTCGGCGAGCACCACGGCGGCGCCGGAGCAGAGGGGCCAGAAGATCTGCCAGACCGAGGCGTCGAAGCTCGCCGAGGCCTGCTGGAGCATGCGGTCGGCGGCGTCCATGGCGAACCGGCCCTGCGCCCATGCCAGGTGGCCGACGACCGCCCGGTGCGTGACGACCACGCCCTTGGGCCTGCCGGTCGAGCCCGAGGTGTAGATGAGGTAGGCGGGATCCCCCGGAGCCGCGGGACGCGGATCGACCCCGTGCATCCCACCGCCCCCGGGGCCGCCCTCGTCGGGGAGATCCCTCGCGGGGACGCGGTTCGTCGGGTCGCCTTCGCCGGGAGGTGTCTCGGCGAAGGCGGGATCCGGCTCGTTGACGGGGATGCGTTCCACACCCTCGGGGGTGGGGAACTCCGGGCCGCTGACGACCAGGCGGGCGCCGCAGTCGGCGAGCATGAAGGCCAGCCGCTCGGCGGGGTAGTCGATGTCGAGCGGGACATAGGCCGCGCCCGACTTGAGCACACCCAGCAGCGCGACGACCAGCTCAGCCGTGCGGGGCAGCGCCACCGCGACAAAGGTGCCGGGACCCGCACCGCGAGCGGCCAGCCGCCGGGCGAGATCCGCCGCCCTGCGATCCAGCTCGGCATACGAGATCTCGACGTACGAGACCCCGGCGGGTGAGGTTCCGGCGCTTGAGGGCTCCGAGGGTGAGGTCCCGGCGTGGGCGCTCGTCGTACCGGCGATCAGGGCGGGGGCGTCGGGGGTGCGGGCGGCCTGGGTGGCGAAGGCGGTCGCCAGCGTCACCGCGGGAATGTCCCGTACCTCCCCCACGAGCGGCGCGTCCTGCGGATCGGTGAGGTCGAGCCGTCCGACGAGAACGTCCGGGTCGGCCACCATCGCCTCCAACAGCCGCCGCAGGCCCTCGGCGACCCTGCGCGCGGCGTCGTCCCCGATGGCGTGGTCGAGCCGGAACTCCACCCGCTGTCCCGGGACGACCGTGAGCGACAGCGGGTAGTGGGAGCCGTCGCGCACCTCGACGCCGGTGATCCCCTCGGCGCTCCCGTCGACCGGATAGTTCTCGACCGCCACCAGGGTGTCGAACAGGCTGGGGAACCCGGTAGGCCGCTGGATCTCGGCCAGTCCGAGGTGCTGGTGGTCGAGCAGCTCGGCCTGGGCGTCCTGGAGCCTGGCCAGCAGCTCGCCGGGACGGTCGCCGGGACGCCACGCCAGCCGTACCGGAACGGTGTTGACCAGCAGGCCGACCATCGACTCGACGCCCTCGACCTCGGCCTGCCGGCCCGAGACCGTGGTGCCGAAGACGACGTCGTACCTGCCGGTGAGGCGGCCCAGCAGCAGCCCCCACGCACCCTGCACCACCGTGCCCAGCGTCAGCCCCCGCGCCCGCGCCCACCCGGCCAGGTCGCCGCCGACCTCGAAGCGCACCTGCCCCGAAGGACCCTCGGGCACGGCGAGCAGCGTCGGCTCGTCGAGCCCGTCCAGCGCCCGCCGCCACGCCTCGCGCGCCGCCTCCTGGTCCCGTCCGAGCAGCCAGGTGAAGTAGTCGCGGTACGGCGTGACGCGCGCCCGATGATCGCCCAGCAGCTCGCGCAGCATGATCGGCACCGACCAGCCGTCGGCGACCAGGTGGTGCAGCGTGAGGACGAGCGTCGTGCCGCCGACCAACGCCGCCCGCACCAGCGGCGGCGCGGCCAGGTCGAAGGGGCGGGCCAGTTCCTGCGCCGCGACGGCCGCCACGTCCTCGTCGTGGACCTCCCGCCAGGGGACGGGCGCCCGGCGGGCGACGAACTGCGCGACCCTGCCGTCGTCGCGCCGCAGGAACCCGGCGCGCAGCGGGGCGTGCCGTTCCACCAGGCGGCCCAGCGCGGCGCGCAGGGCGGCGGCGTCGGCGGGCGCCGCCAGCTCGATGATCTGCTGGACGGTGTAGACGTCAGGATCGGACAGCGAGTGGAAGTACAACCCCTGCTGCAGGGGTGTGACGGGCAGGACGTCCTCGAGCTCGGGGCCGAGCGCGTCGATCTCCTCCTGGGAGAGCGCGACCATGGGGAAGTCGGACGGCGTGTGCCCGCCCGCGCCGGGCTCGGCCGCATGATCGGCGAGCGCGCCCAGCGCCTCCAGCCAGGCCGCGGCCAGCTCGGCGACCTCGGCCTCGTCGAGCACGCCTGCGGGCCACGACCACGTCGCGCTCAGCTCGGGCCCTTCGGCGCCGTCGCGGACGAGGGCGTTGATCTCCAGCTCGTGGGAGAGCGGCATGCCGGGGTCCCGTCCGGCGGTCAGCGGCTCGGCGTCGTCGGCGGGCGCCCAGTCCACGTCCTCGCCGGTCCTGAAGCGGCCCAGGTAGTTGAAGAGGACCGGGGCGGCGGACGGGCCGGGGACGGGTGCGGCGCGCAGGCGCTCCTTGACCTGCTTGATCGCGCGGCCCGTCGCGGGACCGCCCAGCTCGCAGGGGTCGAGCACGACGGGGGAGATCGTGGTGAACCAGCCGACGGCGCGGGTGAGGTCGGCGTCGCCGTCGCGTCCGTGGCCTTCGAGGTCCACGGGCACGGAGCCGCGTCCGCGCGCGAGGGCGCAGGAGAGCGCGGTCAGCAGCACGTCGTCGACGGTGCCGTGGTAGCGGGCGGGCAGGTCGGTCAGCAGCGGGGCGGTGTGGGCGACGGGCAGCGTCACCGTGATCGACCGCTCGTTCGCGGCCGTGTCGACCGCCGGATCCAATGGCCGCCGCCCGAACGGCTCCCATCCGGAACCCCTGGTGACCGGCGCCCCGGAGACCGAGGTTTCGTGGTCGGCGGTTCCGTGGGCCGGGGGTTCGGAAATGGAGGCGGCAGGGAGGGTGGAGGTGGGGGAGGCCGAGGGTTCGGGGGCGGATGGTGGCGGTCCCGAAGGTGCCTCAGGCAGGGGCGATGCGCCCTGCCGCAGGTGGGACCAGCGGGTGAACGAGGTGGGGACAGGGGGAAGTTCGACGGCGACGCCGTCCGACAGCGCGCGGGCCGCCTGGGCGAGGTCGTCCAGCAGGATCCGCCACGAGACGCCGTCCACGACGAGGTGGTGGACCGCCAGAACGAGCCGCCGCCCCGCTTCGAGCCACACCGCCCTGACCATCACCCCCTCGTCGGGGGCCAGCCTCTCGACCGCCCGCGCGCGATGCTCGGCGATCGTGCCCGATCCGGCGCGGACCAGCACGTCGGCCGCGCGCACCGCCCCGGGCGGCGGCACCTCCAGCTCCCAGCCGGCACCCCCGCGGCGCAGCCTGGCGCGGAGCATCCCGTGATGGTCGAGGACGGCCTGCAGCGCCCCGGTGAGCACCTCGGGGTCGAGCTCGCCGGGCAGGCGCACCACGACCGACTGGTGGAAGCCGTCGATCGGCCCGCCCCGTTCCCTGAGCGCGGCGATGATCGGGGTCTCCGTGGCGACGCCGACGCCCGGATCATGGACGGGCGCGGCGGGCGTCTCCGCCCTGTCACGCGCCAGCGCGGCGACGGTCCTGTGCAGGAAAACCTCGCGAGGGGTGATGGCCAGTCCCTCGCGCCTGGCCCTGTTGACCAGCTGGATGGCGACGATGCTGTCGCCGCCGAGCTCGAAGAAGCTGTCGTGGACGCCCACCGAGTCCAGTCCGAGCACCTCGGCGAACAGGCGGGCGAGCGTGCGCTCGGCTGTGGTGGTGGGGGCGGCGCCGCCCGCCGGCGCGGTCCAGGAGGGATCGGGCAGCGCGCGCCTGTCGAGCTTGCCGTTCGGCGTCAGCGGCAGCGCGCCGTCCATCACCACGATCACGCTCGGCACCATGTGCTCGGGCAGCGCGCCCGCCGCGAGCGCGCGCAGCCGTCCCGCGTCGAGGTCGCCGACGCCCGTCACGTAGCCGACCAGCCGCTTGGCGCCGCGGTGGTCCTCCACGGCGACGACGGCCGCCTGGGCGACGGCGGGATCGGCCATCAGGACGCTCTCGACCTCGCCGGGCTCGATCCGGTGGCCGCGGATCTTGAGCTGGCCGTCCTCGCGGCCGAGGAAGTCGATGTTCCCGTCGGCGCGCAGGCGGGCCCGGTCGCCGGTGCGGTACATGCGATCGCCGGGCGCCCCGAAGGGGTCGGGGACGAACCGCTCGGCGGTGAGCCCTGGCCTGCCGAGGTAGCCCCTGGCCAGCCCGCGCCCGCCCACGTACAGCTCGCCCGTGACGCCGGGCGCCACGGGACGCAGCGCGGAGTCGAGGATGTGGCAGCGGGTGCCGGGGTCGGGCAGGCCGATCGGCACCGGGCCGGTCCAGTCCCGTTCGGCGAGCCAGAGCGTGGAGTTGACGGTGGCCTCGGTCAGCCCGTAGGCGACCACGACCCGCAGCTTTTCCGCCCATCGGGCGACCAGCTCGGACGGGACGGTCTCGGTGCCGACGACGAGCACCGCGCCCTCGGGCAGGTCGCAGTCGGCGGGCAGCGCGGCCACCAGCGAGGGCGGCAGGATCATATGGGTGGCGCGGTGCTCGGCGAGGTAGCCGGTCAGCTCCACTCCGGCCACCCGCCGCTCGGCGGGCACCACAATGAGCGTGCCGCCCACGCACAGCGACATGACCAGGTCCCAGACGGCCACGTCGAAGCCCGCCGAGGCGAACTGCGCGATCCTGCTGGTGTGGTCGACGCCCAGGCGTTCGGTGGCGGTGGCGATGAGCGCGCCGACGCCGTCGTGGGTGATCACCACGCCCTTGGGCCGGCCGGTGGAGCCCGAGGTGTAGATGACGTAGGCGGCCCGGCCGGGCCCGGCGTCGGGCAGGTCGGACGCGGGCTCGGCGTCGGGCAGGTCGGACGCGGGCTCGGCGTCGGGCAGATCGGACGCGGGCTCGGCGTCGAGCTCGTCCAGCGACAGGCGGGGCAGCGGCAGGTCCTCGGCGTGGCCCGCGACGGAGACGAGCAGGCGCGCCCGTGCGTCCGCCACCATGAAGGCCAGCCGGTCGGCCGGGTGGTCGGCGTCGAGCGGCAGGTAGGCCGCGCCCGCCTTCATGACCCCGAGCAGCGCCACGACCAGGTCGGCCGAGCGGGGCAGCGCCACCGCGACGACGTCCTCGACCCCGACGCCACGGGCCCGCAACGCGAGTGCGAGCCGGTTGGCCCTGCCGTTCAGCTCGGCGTAGGTGAGCCGCTCCGACTCGCAGACGACCGCGACCTTGTCAGGGGTCCGTGCCGCCTGCCGTTCGAAGGCGGCGGTCCACGAGAGCGCGGGCAGGTCGGGCAGCGGGGCGGGCGGCGGGGCGGCGGCCAGGTCGATGCGGCCCAGCGGCAGGCCGGGCCGCTCCGCCATCGCCTCCAGCACGAGCAGCAGGCGCCGCTCGTGCTCGGCGAGCTCCTCCTCGCCGCAGACCGCCGCGTCGGCGTCGAGGTCGATGCGCAGCCCGTGTCCCGCCGGCCGGTCGTAGACCGCCACGGACAGGTCGGAGACCGGCCCGAGGGACAGGTAGTGGATGGCGGCGGGCTGGTCGCCGAACCTGATGCCCTCGTGGAAGGGCATGACGTTGACCGTGGGCCCGATGAGTGAGCGCAGCCCTTCGGGACGGCCGAGCTCCCTGGCCAGGTCCTCGCCCCGGTAACGGGCGTGCGCGGCCAGCCGTCCGACCTCCTCCGCCACGGCCGCGACCAGCTCGGCCGCGGTGGTGGCCGGACGCACCGCGAGCCGCAGCGGCAGGACGTTGGACATCAGCGCGGGGGAGTCCTCGCCCCTCGCCCTGGCCGTCACGGGAAGACCGAGCACCACGTCGCGCTCGCCGCTCGTCCGGTGCAGGCAGGCCGCGACGGCGGCGATGACCAGGCGGGACAGACGGGTGCCCATGGCGGCGGCGGCCGCGCGCAACCGGTCGGAGCGCTCGGCAGGCAGCTCGACGGTCCTGCGCACGATGGCGCGCGCGGGCGCGGGCGGGCACTCCACCAGCCTGGCGGGCTCGTCCGGCACGCCCTTGAGCCGGCCGTGCCAGAAGTCGCGGTCGGCCGCGTGCTCGGCCGAGGCGCGGTAGGCGGCGTCCGCCGCGACGAGCTTCGGCAGCGACCAGTCACCGCCGGGCTCGTCCGCGCCGCCGTACAGCTCGGCGGCGCGCTGGATGATTCTCAGGATGCCGAAGCCGTCCGTGACCAGGTGGTGGTAGCGCTGGTACCACCACAGCCTGCCGTCGCCGAGCCGCAGCAGCGCGTGCCCGAACAGCGGGCCCGCCGCGAGGTCGGCGACGCCGTTCAGGTCGGCGGTCATCCAGGCGCGGGCCTGCGCCTCGGTCAGGTCGAGCACGGGCGGCGACCAGCCGGGGGGCGGCGGCACGGGCAGCTGGACGGGGCGTCCGTCGCGCTCGGCGACGACCACGTGCAGGCTCTCGGCCTCCTCGACGGCCCGTCGCACCGCCGCCGCCAGCGGGGCGGCGTCGGCGGACAGTTCGACGTAACAGCCGATGGTGTAGGCCGGGCTGTCCGGCTCGAACTGCTGGGCCAGCCAGATGCCCGTCTGGGCCCCGGTCAGCGGAAGGACGGACATCAGGCAGCCTTTCGGTGGGTCACTTCTTGAGCAGCGGGACGATCTGGTCGATGGCGTAAGGGATGCTGAGCACGGTGTTGAACGACAGCGCCGCGCCGATCGGCGGATCCTGGTAGGTCAGGAAGAGGTCGCGCCCCTCCTTGGCGACCTTCAGCTGCTTGTAGACGCTGTCGTTCCTGATGCGCTCCCACGGCTCCTTGCCGGTGGTGAGCCAGACGAGGCGGTCGACCTCGAGCAGGTCCATGCGCTCGGAGCCGAACTCGACACCGTTGAGCTTGCCGGCCTCCTTGGTGATCTTCTCGGGGACGGTGAAGCCCAGCTCGGCCAGGAACGCCGACTTGGGGTCGCCCTGCTGGAAGGCGAAGTACTGGCCGGCCTTGAAGCTGTCGGCGGCGACCGCGGTCAGCCCCTTCCACTGCGGGTTGGCCGCGCGGGCCTGGGCGAACCTGTCCTTGATGCCGGCGATGAGCCGCTGCGCCTTGGGCTCCTCACCCAGCGCGCGGCCGGCCAGCAGCGTCATCTCCTGCCACGGCGCGGCGTAGGGGTCGTAGCCCTTCGGCTGTGCCACCACGGGGGCGATCTTGGAGAGCTGGTCGTAGTGCTCCTTCTGGATGCCCGAGTACATCGCGAAGATCAGGTCGGGCTTGAGCGCGAGGAGCTTCTCCATCTTGACGCCGTCCTCGCGCAGGCCGAGCACGGTCGGCTGGGCGCCGCCCCACACGCTCGTGGCCCACGGCCAGTCGGTGAACGGGGTGCGCTGGAACCAGTCGACCACGCCGATCGGCTTGAACCCGAGCGCCAGGACGGGCTCGTGGTCGCTGAGGCCGATGGTGACGATACGCTCGGGCCGCTTGGCGATCTCGGTCGTGCCGTACAGGTGGTCGACCTTCACCGGGAAGGCCGCGCCCGAGGCGGTGGCGGTCGCCGTGCCGGCGGGTGCCGCGGCGGTGTCGGCGGGGGTCGGGCCGCCGCAGGCCGCGACGACGGCAAGCGCCAGGACGGCGAGCACCATCGAGAGTCGTTTGGACATGGTTCCCTCTTCTTGATCTGAGTACTAAGGTAAGCCTTACCTATCTTGACCCCCGTGAAAAGCCTTGTATGTCGGGCTTTAGTGAGGTATGCCTTACCTAATGAAGAGGCTGATCGTGGGCAGCGCCGCCGTCCTGGCCGTGCTCTGCCTGCTGTCGCTGGCGATCGGCAGCCGGGCGATCCCGCTCGAACAGGTCGTACGGGCTCTCGCCGACCCGGCCGGTGTGGACCCCGAGACGGCCGCCATCGTCGGCGGCACGCGGCTGGTCCGCACGCTGGTCGCCGTGCTCACCGGGGCGGCGCTCGGCCTGGCGGGAGCGGTCATGCAGGGGCTGACCCGCAACCCGCTGGCCGATCCGGGGCTGCTCGGCGTCAGCGCGGGCGCCGCGTTCGGCATCGTCGTGGCCGCGGGCGTGCTGGGCGTGAGCGGGCTGCTGCCGTCGATCTGGTTCGCCTTCGGCGGGGCCGCGGTCGCCGCCGTGGTGGTCTACCTGCTGGGCAGCAGGGGCAGGGGCGGCGCCTCGCCGGTCAAGCTGGCGGTGGCCGGCATCGCGGTCACCTACCTGCTCGACTCGCTGACCGGCGGCATCGCGCTGACCGACCCCGAGGCGCTGGACCGCTACCGGTACTGGTCGGCGGGCTCGCTCACCGGGCACGACGCCGGCACGCTGCTGGTCGTCGCGCCGTTCCTGGCCGCGGGCGCCCTCCTGGCGCTGAGCACCGCGCCCGCGCTCAACAGCCTCTCGCTCGGCGACGACGTCGCCGCCGCGCTCGGGCGCAGGCTCGCCCTCGTACGGCTGCGCGGCGCGCTGGCGGTCACGCTGCTCACCGGCGCGGCCGTGGCGGTCACCGGCCCGATCGTCTTCGTCGGCCTGGTCGTGCCGCACCTGGTCAGGACGGTCACCGGGCCCGATCATCGCTGGCTGCTGCCGTCCTCGGCGCTGGTCGCCCCCTGCCTGCTGCTTGCGGCCGACATCCTGGGCCGCGTCGTCGTGCGGCCGACCGAGCTCGACGTGAGCCTGGTCGCCGCCTTCCTCGGCGCGCCCTTCTTCATCGCCCTCGTCCGCCGCCGCAGGCTCGCGGAGCTGTGACCCGTGCTCGAACTCTCCCGAGGGCGCCTGCTCTTCCGCCTGACCAGACCGCCCGTCTCCGGCGTGCTGCGGTTGCGCCTGGCGGCGGTCTGGCTGGGCGCCGCCCTCGCCGCGCTGCTCGCCCTCTGCCTGACCGTCGCTCTCGGCTCGGGCGACTACGCCCTCTCGCCCCGAGGTCTGCTGAACGCGCTGCTGGGCGAGGGCGAGCGGGCCGACCTGTTCGTCGTCTGGGAGCTGCGCCTGCCCAGGGCGACGGTGGCCCTGCTGGCGGGCGCCGCCTTCGGCCTGTCGGGAGCGATCTTCCAGGCCGTCACCCGCAATCCGCTGGCCAGTCCCGACCTGCTCGGCATCACCCAGGGCGCCGGCGCCGCCGTGGCCGCGGGGGTGGTGCTCGGCACGGGCGCGGGGCTGGGCCTGCAGACGCTCGGGCTGGCGGGCGCGCTGGCGTCCGGGCTGGCGATCTACCTGCTGGCCTGGAAACGCGGCACCACGGGCTACCGCATCGTGCTGGTGGGCATCGGCGTCAGCTGGATGTGCGTCAGCCTCACCTCCTACCTGCTGAGCAGGGCCGAGATCCACCAGGCGCAGCGGGTCCTCGGCTGGCTGGTGGGCAACCTCAACGACAGGGGATGGGCGCACGCGGGGCCGCCGGCGCTCGCGCTGGCCGTGCTGCTGCCGGCCGTCCTGCTGCTCGGACGGCTGCAGCGGACGCTGCGGCTCGGCGACGAGGTCGCGGGCGGGCTGGGCACGCCCGTGCAGCGCACCCGCCTCGCGCTGCTGTTGTGCGGGGCCGCGCTCGCCGCCTTCGCCACCGCGGCCGCGGGGCCCGTCCTGTTCGTCGCGTTGGCCGCGCCCCAGATCGCGCAGCGGCTGGCCCGCGCCGGCACGCCGCCCGTCACCGCCGCCGCCCTGACCGGCTCGGTGATCGTGCTGGTGGGCGACCTGATCAGCCAGCGGTTGCTGGCCGACTCCGTCCTGCCCGTCGGGGTCGTGACAGGCGTCCTCGGGGCGCCGTTCCTGCTGTGGCAACTGGCCCGCGCCAACAGGACGGGCACGGGAGGGTGAAAGACGTGACCAATCCGTCGCTGACGGCCACCAGGCTGCGGCTGGCCTACGACGACCGCGTCGTCGTCGACGGCCTCGACCTGGCCGTGCCGCCGGGCAGGATCAGCGTCATCATCGGCGCCAACGCCTGCGGCAAGTCGACCCTGCTGCGGGCGCTGGCCAGGCTGCTGTCCCCGTGCGGCGGCGCGGTGCACCTCGACGGCCGGTCCATCCACGCGATGCCGACCCGCCAGGTCGCCCAGCGGCTCGGCATCCTGCCCCAGTCGCCCGTGGCGCCCGAGGGCCTGACGGTCAGCGACCTGGTGGGGCAGGGCAGGTCTCCGCACCAGACGTGGTGGCGGCAGTGGTCGTCGGCCGACCAGGAGGCGGTGACCGCGGCGCTGGTCGCCACCGGGATGCTCGAACACGCCGGCAGGCCGCTCGACCAGCTGTCGGGCGGGCAGCGCCAGAGGGCGTGGATCGCCATGGCGGTCGCCCAGAACACCCCCGTGCTCCTGCTGGACGAGCCGACCACCTTTCTCGACCTCGCGCACCAGATCGACGTCCTCGACCTCGTCGTCGACCTCAACAGGCGGCAGGGGCGGACGGTCGTCATGGTCCTGCACGACCTCAACCAGGCCTGCCGCTACGCCGACCAGGTGATCGTGATGAAGGCGGGCCGCGTCGTGGCGGAGGGGCCGCCACGCGAGGTGATCGACGCGGCGCTGGTCGAGGAGGTCTTCGGCCTGCGCTGCGTGGTGACGGCCGATCCGGTCAGCGCGACCCCGCTGGTCATCCCGATCGGCCGCCACCACGTCGGCCAGGTCAGCGAGCGCGCGCGTACGAGCGGTTCAGGCTGATCGAGGCGGCGATCTCGCCCGCCCTGAGCGCGGTGTTCGACAGCAGCGTGGAGGTGAGGCCGTGGGTGCGCTCGGTGGCGCCCTGCACGTAGATGCCGCAGCGCATCTCCGCCCTGGTGGCCACGCGGTAGTCGCGCCCGATGCGCGGGCCGCCGCCGGGCAGCAGCTCGCAGTACTCGCCGGCCGCGCCCAGCAGGGTCAGCGGGTCGCCCGAGCGGTAGCCCGTGGCGTAGACGACGGCGTCGGCGTCCAGCACGGTGCGCTCTCCCGTGGGCAGGAACTCCACGGTGACCCTGGGACCGGCCTTCGGCCCGCGGCGGGCCACCTCGACCACGCGGGAGGCGTTCAAGATGCGCAGCCGCTCGGTCCCGCGCACCTTCTCCTGGTAGTGGCGCCGGTAGAGCTCGTCGATGAGCTCGAGGTCCACCACCGAGTAGTTGGTCGAGGCGTGGTAGTCGAGCAGCATCCTCTTCACCTCCTCAGGAGCGGTGTAGAAGTGGTCGACGGCCTCGGGGTCGAAGATGCGGTTGGCGAAGGAGCTGTCGTCGGCGGGGGTGTAGCCGTACTTGGCGAAGACGGCGCAGACCTCGGCCTCGGGGAAGGCGCCGTGCAGGTGGTCGGTGACCTCGGCGGCGCTCTGCCCCGCGCCCACCACGACCACGCGCCGGGGGTCGCGCAGCCCGGGGAGGCGGTCGAGCAGCTCCTCGCTGTGCCAGACGCGCTCGTCGCTCACCACGCCGGGCGGGAGCACGGGCTCGAGGCCAGCGGCGATCACGAGGTTCCTGGTGCGCCTGGTCGTCAGCTCGTCGGCGCAGCCGCCCTGCCGTACCACGACGTCGAGGTGGTCCACCACGCCGTCGACGGTCACGGGCGTGACCGCCACCACCTCGGACCGGTACTCGACCTGGTCGGCGAAGGGGGCCGCGGCCCATTCGAGGTAGTCGTGGAATTCCAGGCGCGAGGGGAACATCGTCTTGTGGTTGATGAAGTCGGCCAACCGCCCCTTGTCGCGCAGGTAGCTCAGGAAGCCGAACTCGCTGGCCGGGTTGCGCATGGTGACCAGGTCCTTCAGGAAGGAGACCTGCATCGTGGTGCCGTCGAGGAGCATGCCGCGGTGCCAGCCGAACGTCGCCTGCTTCTCGAAGAACACCGCGTCAACCGGTCCGTTCTCCTTTAACGCGATCGCCAGCGCGAGGTTGGAAGGGCCGAAGCCGATGCCGATCAGGTCGTGAACCCGCATTGATGACCTTTCGAGGTTAGGTTAGCCTGGCCTAATTAAGGGGAGCCTAACCCGTTCCGATCCCCCCTACAAGGAGACGCCATGCGGATCGTGATGTTCGGCTACCAGACCTGGGGGCACCGCACGCTGAGCGCGCTGCTCGACTCGGGCCACGAGGTCGTCCTGGTCGTGACACATCCCAGGAGCGAGCACGTCTACGAGCGGATCTGGAACGACTCGGTGGCCGACCTGGCCGCGGCGCACGGCGTGCCCGTGCTGCTGCGCAACCGTCCCGACGACGAGGAGCTCATGGTCAGGCTGAAGGAGGCCGACCCCGACCTCATCGTCGCCAACAACTGGCGCACCTGGATCCCGCCGGAGATCTTCACCCTGCCCCGCCACGGCACCCTCAACGTGCACGACTCGCTGCTGCCGGCCTACGCGGGCTTCTCCCCGCTGATCTGGGCGCTCATCAACGGCGAGAAGGAGGTGGGCGTCACTGCCCACATGATGGACGAGGACCTCGACGCCGGAGACATCGTGCTGCAGCGCGCGGTGCCCGTGGGCCCCGAGGACACCGCCACCGACCTGTTCCACCGCACCGTCGACCTGATCGCCCCCATCGTCACCGAGTCGCTGGCCCTCATCGCCTCCGGACGCACCGACTGGACGCCCCAGGACAGGTCGAGGGCCAGCTTCTTCCACAAGCGCGCGATCGAGGACAGCGAGATCGACTGGACCTGGCCCGCCGAGGACATCGCCAGGCTGGTGCGCGCGCAGTCCGACCCGTATCCGAACGCCTTCACCCACTACAACGGCGCCCGCCTGCGGGTGCTGAAGGCCTCGGTCTCCACCGGCAGGTACGGCGGCACGCCGGGCCGCGTCTTCATCCGCGAGGGCGACGGCGTCGTCATCGTCGCGGGCGCCGAGGCCCGCAAGGGGCGCAGCCACGGCCTGGTGATCGAGCGCGTCCGCACCGAGGACGGCGCCGACCTGCCCGCCACCGAGGTCTTCCGCACGATGGGCGGCTACCTCAGCCGCCGGCCCTGACCGACGCCCCTTCGCGGCCGGGGAGAGATTGTCGAAGCGCTTCGCGTCCGGGTCTTGACCCGGACGCGCACCAGCGGGCACGCTCAGATCACCCCATCCCGGTAACAACCCCGAAATATCTGGATCGGTTATCGAAGCGCTTCGACAGGCGGACCCCCCACATGAACGAACCCTTCCGAGACCCGGCGCACCCCACCGCCCACCGCGTGGCAGACCTGCTCGCCAGGCTCACGCTCGAGGAGAAGCTGTCGCTGCTCCACCAGCACCAGCCCGCCATCCCCCGGCTCGGCGTCAAGGCGTTCAGGACGGGCACCGAGGCCCTGCACGGGCTGGCCTGGCTCGGTCCCGCGACCGTCTTCCCGCAGGCCGTCGGCCTCGCCGCCACCTGGGATCCCGACCTGGTCGAGAGAGTCGGGGCGGCGACCGCCGACGAGGTGCTGGTCTCCCATCACAAGGATCCCGCGGGCGCCGGCCGCAATGTCTGGGCTCCTGTCGTCAACCCGCTGCGCGACCCGCGGTGGGGCCGCAACGAGGAGGGCTACTCCGAGGACCCATGGCTGACCGGGTTACTGGGCACCGCCTACGCCACGGGACTGCGCGGCAGGGGGCCCGTACTCAAGACCGCCCCCACGCTCAAGCACTTCCTCGGCTACAACAACGAGACCGACCGCTGCGTCACCTCCAGCAACCTGCCGCCACGGGTGCTCCACGAGTACGAGCTGCCCGCCTTCCTGCCGCCGCTCCAGGCCGCCGTCGCCGTCATGCCGTCCTACAACCTGGTCAACGGCCGGCCCGCGCACCTCAGCCCGCTGATCAACGAGGTGCTGCGGCCCGCCGCTCCCGACGACCTGATGGTCGTCAGTGACGCCTACGCCCCCGGCAACCTGTACGGCCTGCAGGCCTACCATCCCGACGCGCCCACCGCCTACGCCGCCGCCGTCCGGGCCGGCCTCGACAGCTTCACCCAGGACGACGACCGCCCCGCCGAGACCCTCGCCCATCTCAGGACCGCCCTCGAGCGGGGCCTGCTCGACGAGCGGGACGTCGACAGGGCGGCCGGGCACGTGCTGTCGATCCGCGTGCGGCTCGGCGAGTTCGACGAGCAGGCGGAGAGCGCGCCGCCGGCCACCCCCGGGCGGCACCAGGAACTCGCCCGCGAGGCGGCGGCCCGCTCGATCGTCCTGCTCAAGAACGAGGGACTGCTGCCGCTGCGCGCCCCGCTCAAGGTCGCCGTCATCGGCCAGCTCGCCGACACCCTGATGGAGGACTGGTACAGCGGCACCCTGCCCTACGCCGTCACCGCCCTGCAGGGTCTCACCGAGCGGTGCGAGACCGTCTGCTGCGAGGGCGTGGACCGGGTGGCCGCCGGTGGACACGAGTTCGACGTCTTCGACTGGGGCGGGGGAGCGCTCGCCCTGCGCTCGCCGCTCAACGGCCGGTTCCTCTCGGCCGACGAGGACGGGAACCTGGCCTGCGACCAGCCGGGGCCCAACGGATGGGAGGTGCGCCAGACCTTCCGCAGGACCGACGGCGCGCTGCGCCACCTGCACACCGGCCGCTACGTCGCGGAGGAGGGCGAACGCCTCGTGCTGACCGAGGAGCCCGTGGCCCTCTCGTGGGAGACGCTGGTCAGCGGCGCGAAGCAGGCGGCCGCGCTGGCCGCCACCGCCGACGTCGCGGTCGTCGTCGCGGGCGACCATCCCCTGGTCAACGGGCGCGAGACCGAGGACCGCGCCGACCTCGACCTGCCCGCCGCGCAGGAGGCCGTGCTGCGCGCCGTCCACGCCGCCAACCCCGCCACCGTACTGGTGCTCAGCAGCGGCTACCCGTTCGGGATCACCTGGGCCGACGAGCACGTGCCCGCCGTCGTCTGGTCCTCGCACGGCGGCCAGGAGTACGGCCACGCCCTGGCAGAGGTGCTGTTCGGCGATCGCGACCCCGAGGGCCGCCTCACCCAGACCTGGTACAGGGACGCCTGCGAGCTCCCCGACCTGCTCGACTACGACATCATCGCCTCGGACGCCACCTACCTCTACTACCGGGGCACCCCGCTCTACCCCTTCGGCCACGGGCTCGGCTACACCGAGTTCGCCTACACCGACCTCACGATGGACGGCCTGACAGCCACGGTGACCGTCACCAACGTCGGCGAGCGCGAGGGCGTCGAGGTCGTGCAGTTCTACACCCACCAGCGCCGCTCCCGCGTCAAGCAGCCGCTGCGCCGGCTGCGCGGCTTCGAGCGCGTGCGCCTGCCGCCCGGCGGCAGCGCCCGCGTCACCTTCGAGCTCGACCGCGCCGACCTCGCCTTCTGGGACGTCACGAGGGGCCGCCTCGTCGTGGAGACGGCGCCCCACCTGCTGATGGTCGGCCGCTCGGCCCGCGACCTGCGCCTGTGCGCGCCCTTCGACGTCGAGGGCGAGCGCATCCCGCCCCGCGACCCGGGCGAGCTCAGGGCGGTGGACCACGACGAGTACGACGCGATCGCCTTCACCGACGGCGACACCGTTCGCGGTACGGCGCCGGGAGCGTGGATCCGGTACAAGCAGGTGGCCTTCGCCGGGCAGCGCTCCTGCCTGATCACCGCCGCCAGCACCGAGGGCGCGATGCTGACCCTCCGTCTCGGCGACCCGCTGTCGGGCCAGGTGCTGGCCACCGTCCCGGTGCCGGGTCCCGGCGGGCTCACCGAGACCCGCTGCGACCTTGCGGGTACGGCAGGCGTGCACGATCTTTATGTGGTGTTCGAGAATGAAGGGGTCACTCTGAGCGGAATCCGGTTCGCATGACCAGCAGGGCAGTCACCATCGCCGAGGTCGCCAGGCACGCGGGCGTCGCGGTGAGCACCGTCTCCTACGTGCTCAGCGGCAAGCGCGCCATCTCGGCGACCACCAGGGCGCGGGTGATGCGCAGCATCGGCGAGCTCGGCTACCACCCCAACGCGGGCGCCAGGGCACTGGCCAGCAGGCGGTCCAACGTGATCGCGCTGGTGCTGCCGCTGCGCGCGGGCATGCACCTGCCGGTGCTGATGCAGTTCGCCAGCTCGGTGGTGGCCATGGCCCGCAGGCACGACCACGACGTGCTGCTCATGACCGCCGACGAGGGCCCCGACGGGCTGCGCAGGGTCGCGGCCAGCTCGATGGTCGACGGCATGGTGCTCATGGACGTCGAGCTCGACGATCCGCGCGTGCCGCTGCTGCGCGAGCTGGACGAACCCAGCGTGTTGATCGGCTTTCCGGCCGACCCCTCCGGCCTGACCTGCGTCGACCTCGACTTCGCCAGGGCGGGCGCGCTCTGCGTGGAGCACCTGGCCTCGCTCGGGCATCGCCGGCTGGCCCTGCTCGGCGCCCCCTCGGTGGTCTACGAGCGCGGAACCGGGTATGCCCGCCGTACCAGGGAGGGGTTCGTCGCGGCCGCGGGCGAGGCGGGCGTGGCGCTGCCGTGCGAGGAGACCTTCGACGAGGTGGCCTCGACCGTCAAGGACCTGTTCGCGCGGCTGCCCGACCTCACCGGCCTGGTCGTTCACAACGAGGCGGCCGTCGGCCACGTCCTGGGCGCGCTGCGGCTGCTCGGCAAGCGGGTGCCGGACGAGGTGTCCGTGGTCGCGATCTGTCCCGACGACGTCGCCGAGCGCGCCAGTCCGCCGCTGACCTCGGTGCTGATCCCCGCCGAGGACGTCGGCAACCGGGCGGTCGAGCTGCTCATGGCCAAGCTCGACGGCCGCCCGGTCCCCGACGCCACGCTCCTCGAACCGCGGCTGGCGATCAGGGCGAGCACCCGCTAGACGAGCGACCTCGCGCTGATCCGGCGCGCGTGCTCGCGGGCGGCCACGTGCGCGGCGGCCTGCGAGGCGGCGGCGGCCTCACGCAGCGGCGCCATGGCGGGCGTCGTCTCGGCCAGCGTCAGCTCGGCGGTGACCACGGTCAGGTCCAGGCCGAACACCGAGGTGAGGATCCTGCGCAGGTACGGATCGGCGAAGTCCCAGCCCTCCCTGGGGGTGCCGGGCCCGTACGCGCCGCCGCGCACGCTGATGAGCGTCGCGGGCCTGCCGGCGATCGGGCTGTCGTCGGGGCTCATGCCTATGGTGCGCCCGGGGATCAGGACGTGGTCGAGCCACGCCTTGAACGTAGAAGGCGCGCCGAAGTTGTACATCGGCACGGCGAACAGGTACGCCTCCGCCTCCAGCAGCTCCTTCACCAGCGCCTCCTGCAGGAAGGCCGCGGTCGCCTGCTCCGCGTCGTGCTCCTGCGCGGGGGCGTACCTGGCGCTGATCCCGGCCGCCATGAGGTGCGGGACCGGCCGCGCGCCCAGGTCGCGGTAGACGACCTCGCCGTCCCACGCCTCCCTGAACGACCTGGCCACCTCTCTGGAGACCGATCCGTCGTGGACGGCGGAGGCGTCGATGTGCAGCAGTCGGGGCATGGGTGAGTCCTTCCATCGGCTAGCGAGATAATCTGTTCAACAGACTGTCTTCTCACCAGCCTATCTGTCAAGCGGAGTAGACTTGATCCCATGACGACAGAGCTGGAGCTGCCCGCCGGACTCGACGAGACCCTCGGCTGGCTCCTCGCCCAGGTCTTCCATGGCCACATGTCCGCCTCGCAGCGGGCGCTCGAGGGCTTTCCCGGCTCCCAGCGCGGCTACATGGTCGTCAACGCGGCGGTGAACGGCTGCGCCCGCAACCAGATCGACATGGCCAAGCAGTTGCGCCTCGACCGCACCGTGATGGTCTACCTGGTCGACGAGCTGGTGGAGGCGGGGCTGGTCGAGCGGGTGCCCGACCCGGGCGACCGGCGCAGCAAGATGATCGTGGCCACCGACAAGGGCAGGGCCCGCCTGGAGGAGGCCACGGCCGTCCTGTGCCGCGTCGACGACCACGTGCTGGCCCCGCTGGAGCCGGGCGAGCGCGCCGCCCTGCGCGAGATGCTCCAGCGCGTCGCCGCTCACTACCTGGCCACGGGCGGCGACTACTCCGCGGCCTGCGCTACCGCGGCAGCCGCTACCGACAAATAGGGATATTTCCCTACGGCTGCGGCCGGGCTCACGACTACGCTCATGTCCTCATGACGAGCACCTCCCTGGGCCGCTGGCTGCCCGCCTATCTGCTGCTGGCCCTCATCTGGGGCAACAGCTTCTTCTTCATCAAGGTCGCCGTGGGCACCCTCCACCCGCTCCAGGTCTCCTTCGGCCGCATGGCGATCGGCGCCGCGACCCTGCTGGTCGCCCTGGCGCTCACCCGCAGGGCGCTGCCCCGCGACCCGCGCCTGTGGGGCCACTTCCAGGTGGCCTCCGTGGTGCTCACCACCGTGCCCTTCACCCTTTTCGCGTACGGCGAGCAGTACGTCTCCTCGGTCGTGGCCGCCATCTGGAACGCCACGACCCCGCTGTGCACGCTCGCCTTCACGCTCCTGCTGCGCGCCGAGAAGCCGAGCGCGGGCAGGATGGCGGGGCTCGGACTGGGATTCGCGGGCGTGATGGTGGTGCTCGGGGTGTGGCAGCCGCTGAGCGGCGGCGCGCTCGGCGGCAGCCTGGCCTGCTTCGGGGCGGCGCTCTGCTACGGCGTGGGCGGCTCCTACCTGGGCCGTTTCATCACCGGGCGCCGTTCGGAGCCGCCGGTGGTGCTCGCGGCGGGCCAGCTGCTGAGCGGCGCGCTGCAGCTGGCGTTGATCACGCCGCTGGCGGGAGTGGCGCTGGTCGACCTGTCCGCGCCGGCCGCGGTGTGGTGGAGCATGCTGGCCCTGGGCGGGCTCGGCACCGGTGTCGCCTACCTGCTGCTGTACGGGGTCCAGGCGCGCGCGGGGGTGACGACGACCTCGACGGTGACGTACCTGCTGCCGGTCTTCGCGGTGGTGTCGGGCGTGCTGGTGCTGGGGGAGAGCCTGGCGTGGAACCAGCCCGTGGGGGCGGCGGTGATCCTCGTCGCGATCGCCATGACCCAGGGCCTCCTGACCCGCCGCCGCGCTCCCGCACCCCCACAGCCCATGGAGCCGGGACCCGCATCCCGTGAGTCCATGGAGCCGCGACCGGCATCCCCGGAACCCGTGGAGCTGGGATCCGTGAACTCGGAGACCTTGACCCCAGAGACCTCCGTTCCCGGGCCGGCGATCAGGCGAGCCGAGGTCTGAGCGGTCTCGCCTGGTGCCGGGCGGTCACTCGGCGGGGTCGGCCGGCTTCCTGGCGGACCGGCCGCGTCCGCTCCGCGCGGCGCTCGCCGTCTTCTTGCCCGCCACCAGCGTGTCCCCGGGCAGCTCGTCGGCCACGGTGCGCGGCAGGTGATGCGGCGCGGTGTCGTCACCTGGCCCCGCCTCCTCGCGCGCGCCCGGATCCGGCGAACCCGCGTCGGTCTCGCCTGATCCACGGGAATCCGCGACAGGGCGGTCCATGACCGGGAGGCTCGGGTCAGGGGAGCCGGAGTCAGGGGAGCCGGAGTCAGGGGGAACGGCGTCTCTGCGGGCACCGAGCTCCCGGACGGCGTCGGGGTCGCGGAGGGCGGCGATGACGTCGTCGGCCTCGTTCTCGGCGGCGAACTCGTCGGCCGCCTCGGCCTCCCTGCGCCTGATCACCACCATGTGGTCGACGGAGACGCGCCCGGCCCCCGTCACCGCCAGCAGCACCGAGGCCGCGCCCAGCGCCACGATGAGGTTGGTGTCGATCGGGTTCAGCGGCCTGGCGACGAAGAAGACGGCCAGCGTCTCGGCGAACAGCACCAGGCCGAGCATCGGCGTGAACAGCCCGGCGACGAGCAGCGCCCCGCCGATCAGCTCGGTGAGCATGGTGACCGCCGCCCACGCCCCCGGAGCGGGAGCGCCCTGCGCGGCGAACTGCGTGCCGGTGGCGGTGAGCCCGACCTCGAGCTTGTGCCAGCCGTTGGCGAAGAAGAGCCCGCCGACCCCGATCCTGGCGGCGAGCGTGGCGAGATCGTGGAGAGTCCGTCTCACGGTAGTTCTGTGACCTGATCGGGTCATTTGAAACCTCAGTCGCGTCGGATGAGCAGGGCCACCGCGGCCGCGGTGAGGGCGAGCAGCACGACGCTGACGAGGATCGTCGTGTGCAGCGCGTGGACGAACGCCCACCGCGCCGCGCCCAGCAGCGCGCCGCCTGCCGGGCCGCCCACCTTGTCCGCGACGTGGGCCGCCGCCGCCAGCGACTGTCTGGCCTGGTCCATCGCGGGAGCGGGAACTCCCTGGACGGCCGGCACGCCAGGCGCGTAGACGACTGCGGTGATCGTGCCGAGCACCGCGACCCCGAGCCCCGCGCCGAGCTCGTAGGCGGTCTCCTCGATGGCCGCCGCGCCGCCCGCCCTGGACTCGGGCGCGGCCGACATGATCGTGTCGGAGGCGGCCAGCAGCGCCACCTGCAACCCGAACCCGATGCCGACGAAGCAGACCGCGAGCATGACAGGGTGCGCCTCGACCCCCCACGACAGGGTGGGCATGAGCGAGACCGCCACCAGCGCGAGCCCGCCGCTCATCGTGGCCCGCATGCCGATCCTGCGCAGCACGCTCGCCGCCGCGAGCCCGCCGGCGATTGCCGACAGCACCAGCGGCAGCATCCTGAGCGCGGCGCGCAGGGGGGTGTCGCCGAGGACGAGCTGGAGGTACTGGGCGAGCATGAGTTGCAGCCCGACGAGGGAGAAGACGCCGAACAGCACGCCCGCTACCCCGGTGGCGAACGCCCTGTCGGCGAACAGCCCGACGTCGAGCAGGGGGTGCGGCAGGCGGCGCTGCCGCCGTACGAACCAGAAGAGCAGGCCGGCGCCCGCGAGGAGCACCGCCAGCGCGCCGGGGTGCCCGGTGCCCGCCTCTTTCAGCCCGAAGGCCACGGCCAGGATGCCGAAGACCGACAGCGCCGCGCTGGGGACGTCCCACGGCCGGCCCGTGAGCCTGCGCGACTCGGGCAGCAGGCGGACGGCCGCGGGCAACAGCACGAGCAGGATGGGCACGTTGATCAGGAAGACCGCGCCCCACCAGAGATGCTGGACGAACAGCCCGCCGATGAGCGGGCCGACCGCGGCGCCGGCCGCGGCGACCGCGCTCCACACGCCCAGCGCGATCGCGCGCTCGCGGCGGTCGGTGAAGACCTGACGGATGATGGAGAGCGTGGCCGGCATGATCATGGCGCCGCCCACGCCGAGCAGTCCTCTGGCGATGATCAGAGTCAGCGGCGTGGGCGCGAAGGCGGCTCCCGCGGAGGCGAGGCCGAACACCACGTAGCCCCACAGGACCAGGCGTTTTCGCCCGTAACGGTCGCCCAGCGTGCCGAACATGATCAATAGTGGCGCCACGATCAGCGAGTAGGCGTCTATGATCCAGAGCAGCTCGACGGAGGAGGGTTCGAGCGCCGCCGTCAACGCGGGGACGGCGATGTGCAGGACCGTGGCGTCGACGGTGATGAGCAGCAGGCTCAGGCACAGCAGAACCAGGACCGACCACCGGTTGGCCTGCCGCTGTCCCGTGACCCGCGACGACCGCGGCGCGCTCTGCAGGATCGTCATGCGGTGTCCATGACGGGTCTGGCTCGGTCATGGAACATGCGACGCAGCTTAGGCGATGTCCGGTAGGTGGCACACCTGTATCGACTGATCACATTCCGTGCCACAACCTCTCTAGCGAGATACAGCCATATGTCCTGATCTTTCGTATGGCGTGGGGCCACCGGATCATGACGGTGTGGGGAGCGACGGCGAGGGTTCGGATTCCGCTGCCGAATGGTGCGCCGTCGCTCTCGACCACCTCGTGGCCGACCGCCCCGAGGCCGCCCTCACGGCGGCCCGGCGCGCGATCGCCCTCGATCAGGCGGGCGAGTGGGCCCACCGCCTGGCCAGCCTCGCATTCGAGCGCCTCGGCGGCGACGCGGAGTCCGTCCAGCAGGCCGTCCGCGAGGCCGAGCAGGCCGCCCGGCTCGCGCCGGGATCGTGGCAGGCGAGGCTGCGGCTCGGCGCCGTGCTCCGCCGCGTCCCTGGACGCTTCAGAGAGGCCGCCGCGCACATCGCCGCCGCGGGCAGGTTCGCCCCCGAGGAGGCGGGACCGCACGCGCTGGCCGGCGACCTGGCGCTCCTGCGCGGCGAGCACCGGCGGGCCGCGGCCGCCTACCTCGCCGCGCTGCACAGGGACGGCGCGCACGCGGGCGCGCGCGTCAACTACGGACTCACCCTGCTGTGCTGGGACCCGCCGCGCGCCCACCACGACCCGGCGTGGACGATCGACCCCCGCGAGACCGGCAGGGCCAGGCGCGCCCTGGAGGTCTGGTCGCGTCAGGCCAGGCTGCTGCCCGCCGCCGCCATCGCCGTGTCGGGCGCGCTGGTGGTCACCGGACCCCTTCCCGACGTGCCGCTCGGCCTGCCGGGGCTGATCGTGATCGTCCTGCTCGGCTCGCTCACCGTCAGGCAGGCCCGCAGGGTGCGCGTCTGGTCCGTCGTCCCCGTCATGCTCGGCCGCGACCGCTGGCTCGGGCTCTCGGTCGCGACGGCGGGCATCGCCTGTGCCGCCTACACCGCCGCCCTGTTCGTGCCCGTCGCCGATCCGCTGTGGGCGGGGCTGGCCGGGATCGTGCTGCTCAACGCGCCCGCGCTGGCCGCGCTGCGCGTGCTGTCCGAGGCCTGGCGCGGCCACCCCGTGCGCGCCCTCGCGCAGCTGTCGATGGCGTACGGCGAGCGCACCGCCCGTCGCGACCTGAGCGTCACGCTCTGGATCGTGCTGGCCAGGGTCTGGTCGGTGCTGGTGGCGCTGGTGCTGACCGCACTGGTGGTACATCCGGCGGGCGGGCTGGCCGCGCTCGTCGTGCCGTACCTGCTGGCCAGGGTGCGCGTCAGGGGAGGGCTCGCGGGACTCGGCGCGGTGCGCGCCGACCGGTGGCTGGCCGCGGCCGTGGCGCTGACCTGTACGGCCGCGCTGGCCTGCGCCGTCGCAGCGGCGGCGAGCGGGGCCGCCGCGCTCGCGTCGGGCGGCGCCTGGCCGGGCCCGGCGGCGTCAGGCCCGGCGGCGTCAGGCGTGGCGGCGGCCGCGGTGACGCCGAGCGGTGAGCGGGTGGCCGCGTGGGCGTGGCGGGTGGCGCTGGGCGGCAGCGCCGCGGTGGTCGTCGTCTTCCTGCTGCGCGCGGTCAGGGCCTGGTGGCGCGGCGCGCCGGGTCCCTGGCGGGCCTCTCTGATCATGGCCGAGCCGGCGATGGAGGGCGCGGACCCGCCGGTGACCCTCACCCCCGAGGTACGGCAGGCCCTCACCTTCTCCAGGGACGTCGTGCTGGCCTGCGCGGGCGCCCTCGGCCCCATGGCCCTGGCCGTGGGCGCGGTCACCTCGATCAGCGCCTCGGGCGAGCTGCGCCTGATCGCGGGGGAGGAGGCGTGGGAGGCGGCCGAGCGCGACCCCCGCGTCGCCGTCTTCGCCTCCGGCCGGCCGCATCCCCGCCTCTGGGTCGAAGTGCGCGGCGTCGCCCTGGCCGACCCCGACTCAGACGTGCTGCGCGTGACGCCCAAGCAGGTCGTCGTCGGGGAGTACCCGGGACGGCACCAGCGCCGGTAATGCCCTGTCCAATCGCGGTTTTCGCGCGCGCCGCATAGCGTGTGGCCCGCGCCCGTACGGTATAACCGGGGTCGGACCGGGGAGGCGTGATGCGGGACGCGGCGCGGGAGCAGTTCGAGAAGGTGCGGCATCGCTATTTCCGCCTTCCTCCCGCGGTGCGCAGGGTGCTGTTCGCCTGCGTCCTGGTCGGCGCGGTGGGCGTGGGCGCGGCCATGGGCTGGGACCTGCTGCAAACCTTCCTCGTCACGCTGATCCTGCTCGGTTTCGTCGCGCTGGCCCTGCGCTTCCCGCGCGCCGCCGCCACCGCCGTGGTGCTGGCCGGGTGGGCCGTCGCGGTCGCGCTGATCGACCAGCTGTTCTCTCCTGGCTCGATGGTCCCCACGCTGCTGCTCGTGCTGGCCGTCCCGGTGGCTGCCGCCGCGCACCTCATCCGCTGGGTGCCGCCGTGGGTGACCGCGCTGATGGCCCTGGTCCCCGCGGGCGCGCTGGCCGCGGCCCTGTCGCCGGTCTCCGACGGCATCGCGATCTGGGCGGCCTACGGCTCCGCCGCGGCCGTCCTGCTCCACCGGTTCGTCCTGGCCCGCAGGGCGCGTGCCGAACTGGCGGCCGAGGAGCCCGTCAGGGTGCGCGTCCGCGAGACCCAGCAGGGCCAGCCCCAGCAGGCCGACAGGACCGCGCCGCCCCCGCCGATCTCGGTGGAGGACGCCCTCGCCGAGCTGGAGAACATGATCGGCCTGTTGCCGGTCAAGGAGCAGGTGCGCTCGATCGCCGCCTCCATCGAGGCCTCCAGACTGCGCGCCGAGGCGGGCTACCCCGCCGACCGGCCGACCAGGCACTTCGTCTTCGTCGGGCCGCCCGGCACGGGCAAGACGAGCGTGGCCCGCTCGGTCGCGAAGATCTTCTACGCGTTCGGCCTGCTCGAGACGCCGTACGTGGTCGAGGCGCAGCGGGCCGACCTGGTGGGCGAGTTCCTCGGCGCGACCGCGATCAAGACGAACGAGCTGGTCGACCGGGCGCTCGGCGGGGTGCTGTTCATCGACGAGGCCTACAGCCTGGTCAACGCCTCCGACGGGCAGCCCGACAGGTTCGGCGCCGAGGCCGTGCAGACGCTGCTCAAGCGGGCCGAGGACGACCGCGAGCACCTCATCATCATCCTGGCGGGCTACGAGCAGGAGATGACCTCCTTCCTGGCCTCCAACCCCGGGCTGTCCAGCAGGTTCGCCACCAGGGTGCGCTTTCCCAGCTACTCGCCCGCCGAGCTGCTCGAGATCACCGACCTGCTGCAGCGGCGGCGAGGAGACAGCCTGGCCCCCGAGGCCAGGCCCGCGCTGCTCGGTCTCTTCGAGGACGTCCAGCGGCGCGGGCTGGTCGACGAGCTCGGCAACGCGCGCTTCGTGCGCAGCCTGGTCGAGGCCGCCGCGCAGGCCCGCGACGTGCGGGTGGTCGGCGCGGGCGGCACTCCCTCCACCGAGGACCTCACGACCACGACCGTCGCCGACGTCACCAAGGCCTTCAACGAGCTGACCGCCCGCTTCCGCGGCTACCAGGCCACGCCCACGCTGGAGGAGGCGCTGGCCGACCTCGACCGCATGGCGGGGCTCGAACCCGTCAAGCGGCAGGTCCACGCCATCGCCGCCCAGCTCCAGGTGGCCCGCATGCGGCAGGAGCGCGGCCTGCCCACCCCTCCGCAGATGCGGCACTTCGTCTTCGCCGGGCCGCCCGGCACGGGCAAGACCACCGTGGCCCGCATCATCGGCCGCATCTTCGCCGCGCTCGGCCTGCTGGCCAGGCCCGACGTGGTGGAGGCCCAGCGCGCCGACCTGGTGGGTCAGCATCTGGGCGCGACCGCGATCAAGACGAACGAGCTGGTCGACCGGGCCCTTGGCGGGGTGCTGTTCATCGATGAGGCCTACAGCCTGGTCAACCCCGGCTACTCGGGCGGCGACGCCTTCGGCGCCGAGGCCGTCCAGACACTGCTCAAGCGGGCCGAGGACGAACGCGACCGGCTCGTCATCGTGCTGGCGGGATACGAGCGGGAGATGGATCGCTTCCTGGCCACCAACCCGGGGCTGGCCAGCCGGTTCAACCAGCGGGTCGGCTTCCCCAGCTACGCGCCGCACGAGCTGGCCGAGATCGCGATCCTGCTGGCCGAGCGGTCGGGCGACCGCTTCGACGAGCCCGCGCGGGCCGACCTGGACGAGGTCTTCACCTGGGTCTGCGGCGAGCGCCTGATCGACGGCCTGGGCAACGGCCGCTTCGCCCGCTCGCTGTTCGAGCGGGCGGCCATGCGCCGTGACGTCCGTCTCGCGGCGCTGGGCAACACGGCCAGCGAGTCGGAGCTGACCACTATCACCAGCGACGACGTGCGCGCGGCCGTCGACGAGCTGTCGGGAAGGTAAGCAGACCTCCGTTTGACCCTTCGGCGCACCTCATGGGTGAGCAGGTGTAGCAATATGGCTACAGCTGGTGAGGTTCGGAGGGAGACGATGGCGGGGTTCCTGGTCCGCAGGCTGCTCAACTACGTGGTGCTCGTCGTCGTCGCCACCAGCCTCGCCTACATGCTCGCGGCCGCCGCGCTCGACCCCCGCGCCAACTATGAGGGCCGCAACCCGCCGCTGCCGCCCGCGGTGATCGACGCCCGGCTCGACGAGCTCAACCTCAACAACCGGACCCCGCTGTTCGCGCGCTACGTCACCTGGGCGGGCGGGGTGGCCCGCGGCGACTTCGGGCTGACGGTCAACGGCGACTCGGTCAACGACGATCTCAGGCGGCGCGCCGGGGTCACCTTCCGGCTGATCATCCTGGGAGTGTGCTTCGGCGGCCTGCTCGGCGTCGCGCTCGGCGCCTACGCCGCGGTCAGGCAGTACGGCTGGTTCGACCGGCTGACCACGATCGCCTCGTTCGTCGTGCTGGCCGTCCCCGTCGTGGTCGTCGCCAACGTGCTCATCCTGCTGGGCACCTGGTTCAACGGAGTGGTCGGCTTCCCCGTGGTGTGGGTGGCGGGCGAGTTCACCCCGGGGCTGGAGGGCGGCTTCCTCACCCAGGCGCTCGACCGCGTCCAGCACCTCGTCCTGCCGACGATCTCGCTGTCGATCGGCCTGGTCGCCACCTTCAGCCGCTACCAGCGCAACATGATGCTCGACGTGCTCGGCGCCGACTTCGTCCGCACCGCGATGGCCAAGGGCCTGTCGAGGCGGGCCGCGCTCACCCGGCACGCGCTGCGGACCGCGCTCATCCCGGCGGCCACCTACTTCGCCTTCACCTTCGGCTCGCTGCTGGTCGGCGCCACCATCACCGAGAAGATCTTCGGCTGGCACGGGCTGGGGGAGCAGCTGATCAACTCCATCAACAGCAACGACGTGAACACCGTCGCCGCGATCGCCTTCCTGACCGCGCTGGCGGTGCTGGTGGCCTCGCTGCTGTCCGACGTGCTGACCGCGGCGCTCGACCCGCGGGTGAGGGTGGGCTGAGGCGTGGGCATCGCCGACGAGGAGCTGGCCGAGCAGGTAGACAAGATCAAGGCGCCGTCCAGGGGCAGGGTGGTGGCCCGGCGCTTCTTCGCGATGCGTCAGGGGCGGCTCGGCTTCGCCCTGCTCGCGCTGATGTTCCTGCTGGCCTTCGCGGGCCCGCACTTCACCCGGTGGACCTACACCGACAAGGACTTCGCCGCCTTCCTGCGGCCCCCGTCGGGCGACCACTTCTGGGGCACGCTCCAGACCGGCGCCGACGTCTTCGCCGTCACCCTGCGCGGCATGCAGAAGTCGCTCATCGTCGGCCTGCTCGTGGCGGTGGTGGCAACCACGCTGGCCGCGGTGGTCGGCGCCTTCGCCGGATACTTCCTCGGCTGGACCGACAGGGTGCTGATGTGGGCGGTCGACCTGCTGCTCGTGCTGCCCGGCTTCCTGATCCTGGCCGTCATGTCGCCGCTGTTCGCCGGAGGCGCGTGGGTGCTGTTCGTGATCATGCTGGCGCTGTTCCTCTGGATGATCACCTCCAAGGTCGTGCGCGGGATGACCGTCTCGCTCAAGGAACGCGAGTTCATCAGCGCGGCCCGCTTCATGGGCGTGCCCGCCCCCACGATCATCTTCAGGCACGTCATCCCGAACATGTCGTCGCTGCTGGTCGTCGACGCCACCCTGAACGTCAGCGCGGCGATCCTCACCGAGACCACGCTGTCCTACTTCGGCTTCGGCATCCAGCCGCCCGACGTCTCGCTGGGCAGCCTCATCGCCGACGGTTCCAAGACCGCCGTCTTCGCGCCGTGGACGTTCTGGTTCGCCGCCGGGCTGCTGATCGTCACCGTGCTCTCGGTCAACCTCATCGGCGACGCGCTGCGCGACGCCTTCGATCCCACGTCGAAGAGGCGCTCATGACGGATGCCGTTCTCCGGGTCACCGACCTCCACGTGCGCTTCGGCGACGTGCACGCGGTGCGCGGCGTCGGCTACGAGGTGCGCGCGGGCGAGGTGCTCGGCATCGTGGGAGAGTCGGGCTCGGGCAAGTCGGTGACCGCCCTGGCGATCATGGGGCTGCTGCCGGGACACGCCCGCGTGACCGGGTCGGTACGGCTCCACGGCACCGAGATCCTCGGCGCGAAGGAGAAGACGCTCACCGCCTTCCGCGGCAAGACGATCTCCATGGTCTTCCAGGACCCGCTGTCGGCGCTCACACCCGTCTACCGGGTGGGCGACCAGATCGCCGAGGCGGTGCGCGTCCACCAGAGGGTGACGGCCGAGCAGGCCATGGTCAGGGCCGTGGACCTGCTCGACCTGGTCGGCATCCCCAACCCGGGACAGCGGGCCAGGGCCTTCCCGCACGAGTTCTCCGGCGGCATGCGCCAGCGCGCGATGATCGCCATGGCCATCGCCAACGACCCCGACGTCATCATCTGCGACGAGCCCACCACCGCGCTCGACGTCACCATCCAGGCGCAGGTCCTCGACGTGCTGAAGAAGGCGCAGCGGGAGACGGGCGCGGCGATCGTGCTGATCACCCACGATCTGGGGGTGGTGGCGGGCCTGGCCGACAGGGTCCTGGTCATGTACGCCGGACGGCCGGTCGAGGTGGGCGACGTCGACGACATCTACTACCGGACGCGCATGCCGTACACGATGGGTTTGATGGGGGCCGTCCCGCGGGTCGACGCCGGGCGGCGGCGGCCGCTGGTGCCGATCGAGGGCGCGCCCCCGTCTCCCGCCGCGCTGCCGCCCGGCTGCCCCTTCGCGCCGCGCTGCCCGATGGCGATCGAGGCGTGCGTCGAGGGCGAGCCGCCGCTCGATCCGGTGAACGGCCCAGGGCACCGGGCGGCGTGCATCCGCGCGGACGAGATCGGCAGGGCGAACCTGTCGCCCGCCGAGGTCTACGACGTCGCCGAAGAGGTCAGGGGCAGGCACGCGGCGCCCGAGGCCGGGCCCGCCGCCGTGTCCACGGTCGTCCCGCGCGAGCGCCGCGAGGTCGTGCTGTCGGTCGACGACCTGGTCAAGCACTACCCGCTGATGAAGGGCGCGCTGTTCAGGCGCAGGGTCGGCACCGTCCACGCGGTCGACGGCATCACCTTCGACATCCGCGAGGGCGAGACTCTGGGCCTGGTGGGGGAGTCCGGCTGCGGCAAGACCACCACGCTCATGGCGATCCTCGAGCTGACCGCGCCGCAGCGCGGCACGATCGTCGTGCTGGGCCGCGACGTGGCCGCCATCGACGCCCGCGTCAGGACCGCGATGCGGCGCGACCTGCAGGTCGTCTTCCAGGACCCGCTGGCCTCCCTCGACCCCAGGATGACCGTCCACGACATCCTCGCCGAGCCGCTGCGCACCCATGGCCGGCGCGCCGCGGGGCCGCGCGTGCACGAGCTGCTCGACCTGGTCGGCCTCGAGCCCGGCCACGCCGCCCGCTACCCGCAGGACTTCTCCGGCGGGCAGCGCCAGCGCATCGGCATCGCCAGGGCGCTGGCCCTCGAACCCAGGCTCGTCGTGCTGGACGAGCCGGTCTCGGCCCTCGACGTCTCGATCCAGGCGGGCGTGGTCAACCTGCTGGACGATCTCCGGCGGCGCCTCGGCCTGTCCTACCTGTTCGTCGCGCACGACCTGGCCGTCGTCAGGCACCTGGCCGACCGCGTGGCGGTGATGTACCTCGGCAGGATCGCCGAGATCGGCCGCGTCGACCGGGTCTACGGGGCGCCGATGCATCCGTACACGCAGGCGCTGCTGTCGGCGATCCCGGTGCCCGACCCGCGTAAGGAACGTTCCAGGCGGCGCATCCTGCTCGAAGGAGACCTGCCGAGCCCGGCCCATCCACCGTCGGGCTGCAGGTTCCGCACGCGGTGCCCGAAGTTCAAGACGCTCACCGACGACGAACGCGTCCGGTGTGTGGAGGAGCAGCCGGAGATCAGGCAGCTCGAAACCGATCACGGCGTGGCATGCCATTACGCCGAGAAACTCGACGTCGTTTAGGTAAGGGGGAGCAAGTGAACAGATCCCGGCTCGCCGTGGCCCTGGCCATGGCAGGTTTGCTGGCCCTGGCGGGCTGCGGAGGCGGTGGGGGACCAGGAGACGCGGGCGGACCCCCGGCCGACCCCTCGCCCGGGGCCCCCGCGGTCAAGGCCTTCGACGTCAACCAGGTGGCCCGCGACCAGGTCAAGGACGGCGGCACGCTGCGCTGGGGCCTCAACGAGTATCCGACCCAGTGGAACCTCAACCACGTCGACGGCAACCTGGCCAACGTGCTGAGCGTGGTCGAGGGGATGCTGCCCGCGCCGTTCGTCTCCGACGAGAAGGGCGTCATCAGCGGCCACCCCGACTACCTCACCGACGGCAGGGTGACCGCCACCGACCCCAAGCAGGTCGTGACCCTCACCCTCAACCCGAAGGGGAAGTGGTCCAACGGGGAGGCCATCACCTGGCAGGACTACGCGGCCCAGTGGAAGGCGATGAACGGCGCCAACCCCGACTTCCGCGTCGCCTCCACCACGGGGTACCAGGACATCGAGAGCGTCGCCAGGGGCAAGGACGACCACGAGGTCGTCATCACCTTCAAGAACCCCTTCGGCGACTGGCAGTCGCTGTTCAGCCCGCTCTACCCCAGGTCGACCAACGCCTCCCCGGACACCTTCAACAACGCCTGGCTCAACAAGATCCCCGTCACCGCGGGCCCCTTCACCTTCAAGGGCTTCGACCAGACCGCCAAGACGATCACGATCGTCCGCGACGACGCGTGGTGGGGCGACAAGGCCAAGCTCGACCAGATCATCTTCCGGTCCATGGAGAGCGACTCGCTGATCGGCGCCTTCACCAACGGCGAGATCGACACGTTCGACATCGGCCCCTCCGCTCCCGACTTCGCCAGGGCCAAGGCCACCCAGGGCGCGGTCGTACGGCAGGCGGCCGGCCCCGACTTCCGGCACATCACGATGAACGGCGAGAGCGCCGTGCTGTCGGACGTCAACGTGCGCAGGGCGATCGCCATGGCGATCAACAGGCAGGCCATCGCCCAGTCCGACCTGCAGGGCCTCAACTGGCCCATCACGCTGCTGAACAACCACTTCTTCATGAACACCCAGGAGGGCTACCAGGACAACGCGGGGCCGCTCGGCGTCTACGACCCGGCGAAGGCCAAGGCCGCGCTCGACGCGGCGGGGTGGCGGCTCAGCGGACAGACCAGGATGAAGGACGGCAAGCCGCTGAACCTCAGGTTCGTCATGCCGTCGGGGATCCAGCTGACCAAGTCGGAGGGCGAGCTGATCCAGAACATGCTGGCCCAGGTCGGGGTCCAGGTGACGCTGCAGACGGTGCCGAGCGACGACTTCTTCACCAAGCACATCATTCCCGGCAACTACGACATGACAGCTTTTTCCTACATTGGGACGCCATTTCCGGTTTCGAGTGCTTATGGGATCTTCGCCAACGCCACGACGGACTCCAAGGGCCAGCGGAACTGGAACGCCAACCTCGGACGCATCGGGTCACCCGACATCGACGCCGCCATGCAGAAGGCGACGACCGAGCTCGACGTCGCCCGAGCCCGTGCGGCGACCAACGCGGCCGACAAGCTCATCTGGGAGGCGATGAACGTCTTCCCGCTCTACCAGCGACCGCAGAACGTGGCGGCGAAGAGCACCCTGGCCAACCTCGGGGCCCGCGGCTTCTACGACGTGAAATACCAGGACATCGGCTTCACCGGCTGACGTTTTCCCGGGCGCCCCTGAACCTCCAGGGGCGCCCCACTTCACCCGGGGGCGCCCACTTCACCGCCCCCCATGCTTCGGCGGCCCCGCCGCACTCCGCCCGCCCCCGCATCATTCGGCCCACCCGGCCTCCTCGGATTCCACACCACAGCGAATGACCGCCTCCAGCCATCCCCAACCCTCGCCCCTCCCCAACCCGCCCACGCCCTCCCAACCCCCAGCCCGCCAAGTCGCCCATACGTCCACCAAACGCCCAGGCCGCCCGTCCTGCGCACGACGAAGCCTCGAGCTCACTGTCGGACCACGCACGCCGTACCCAGCGAGCGGTTCTGTCGGTCCCGCGGTGTAGAAGTGGACCTGTGAACCTCACTTGGCCCCACGTGCTCTCCTGGCGACTACGCAGGCAGTTCGTCACCGCCGCCGACGGCCCCTCCGCCGTCGAGATCGCGCGCAGGCTCTGCGGCGTCCAGACTCAGGTCGCCTCCTCGGCCAGGCACGCCGTCGCCGTCCGCAGCGCCGTACCCGACCCCGGTGAGATCGACCGCGCCCTCTGGCAGGAACGCACGCTGGCCAAGACCTGGGTCATGCGCGGCACCCTCCACCTGGTTCCCGCCGACGAGCTGGCCGACCACTGCGCGGCGCTCAGCACCCTGCGCTTCTGGGAGAAGGGCTCCTGGCAGCGCGGCCACGGCGTCACTACCGCCGAGATCGAGGCGATCATCGACGCCGTCCCCAAGGCGCTCGAAAGCGCGTTCCTGACCCGCGAGGAGCTGGTCGAGGCGGTCGTCGATCTCACCGGTGACGCCCACCTCAGGGAGGCGCTCACCTCCGGCTGGGGTGCCCTGCTCAAGCCCCTGGCCCGGCTGGGCGAGCTCTGTTACGCCCCGCCCCGCGAGGGCAAGGTCACCTTCACCTCCCCGCGCGCGTGGCTGCCGTCCTGGCCCGCCGAGCTCCCACCCCACCAGGAGGCCGGGGTACGGCTGGCGCGCTCCTTCCTCGCTGCCCACGGCCCCGCCTCGCCCGAGATGTTCGACAGCTGGCTGTTCGGCGGCGTGGCGAGAAAGGCCGTGCTCAAGGGCTGGTTCCGCGACCTGGCGCCCGAGCTCACCGAGGTCGACGTCGAGGGGGCCAGACTGTTCGCGCTGACCGAGCACATCGACGCGCTGGCCGCCACGGAGCCGTCGCGCGAGGTGCACCTGTTGCCGGGGTTCGACCAGTACATCCTCGCCGCCCCCCGCAACCTCGAGCCCCTCATCCCGGCCGCGGTCAAGGCCAAGGTGAGCAGGGCGGCGGGATGGATCTCTCCCGTCGTGATCCATCAGGGCAGGGTGGCCGGCGTCTGGGAGAGCAAGGACGGCCAGATCACCCTCGACCTCTTCGAAGACGTCCCCGAACAGCCCCTCACCCAGGCCCTCGAGAGAACGAGGCAACTCCTGACCCGCGAGCCCTGACCCCACCCGAACACACCTCGCCCCCCTCCACCGAACCCTCGGACAGGCCAACCTCCTCGGCCTCCACCGATCCACCCCAGACGGGCACACCTCGCCCCTGGACCCACAGAACCGGCTCACGACGGCGGAAGACCACCGGAACCGCAGGACACGGCTTGGGTTTTCGCGTCGCCCCCAGGCTCGCGAAACCGGCTCACGGTGACTGCCTCGCCGGGCCGGTTCGAAATGGATTCGTCGAGCGTCAACGACCGGCCAGCCTGAAGCGCACCCGGTCGCCCGGCCTGAGCTGTGCGGCCACCGCCAGGTCGGCGGTGAGTACCACGCCGATCACCGGGTACCCGCCCGTCGGCGGATGGTCGCTCAGGAACACGATCGGCTGACCGCTCGGCGGCACCTGCACCGCCCCCGTGACCATCCCCTCGCTCGGCAGCTCGCCCTCCTTCGCCCGCGCCAGCACCGGACCGCGCAGCCGTACACCCACGCGGTTGCTGTCCTGGCTGACCTCGTACGGCTCGGCGCACAGCGCGCCCAGCGCCTCGGGAGTGAACCAGTCGTCACGCGGCCCAGCCAGCACCCGCAGCACCGGCGCGGGGGGAGCGGGCGGCGGCGCCAGATCGACCGAGATCGGGTCCAGCGCCCGCCCCTCGCCCACCGCCAGTGTGGTGCCAGGGCGGAGGGGCGGGGGCCCGAGGCCCGACAGGGAGTCGGTCGACCTGCTGCCGAGCACCGGCTCCACGTCGATCCCGCCACGCACGGCGAGGTAGGTGCGCAGGCCCCTCTCGGGCGGCCCGACCCTGAGCTCGGCGCCGGCCGGAACCCAGAACGGCGCGCCCATCCCCGGCGCGGACGCGATGACCCCGGGCTCGTTCCTGATCTCCATCGGGCAGGGCGCGCCGGTGGCGGCCAGCCACGCCCCCGACCGGAAGCCGAAGCGGGCCAGGCCGAACGTCAGCTCCAGCCCCGCGTGCCCCTCCGGATTGCCGACCAGGCGGTTGGCCAGGCGCAGGCCGGCGGTGTCGGCGGCGCCCGAGCGGGGCACGCCCAGGTGCGCGTAGCCGGGCCGCCCGAGGTCCTGCACCGTCGCGTAAGGGCCGGGGGCGAGCACGTCGATCATGTGGCCTCGAAGCGTACGCGGGTGCCCGGCGGAAGCAGTGAGGGCGGCTGCGCGTGGACGTCCCACACCCGCAGCGACGTGCGCCCGAGCAGCCGCCACCCGCCGGGCGAGGCCGTGGGGTAGATCGCCGCGTAGGGCCCCGCGACGGCCACCGAGCCCGCCGGCACCGAGGTGCGCGGGGTCGCGAGGCGGGGCACGTGCAGCGCCGGATCCAGGCCGGTGAGGTAGGCGAAGCCCGGCGCGAATCCCAGCCAGCCGACCACCAGTTCCCTGCCGGTGTGCCTGCCGACCACCTCCTCGACCGACATCCCCGTCTCGTCGGCCACGGAGGCGAGGTCCTCCCCGTCGTAGACGACAGGGACGGTCACGACCTCCTCCGACAGCGAGGGGGCGTCGGCGGAGGAGAGCGCCAGATCGCGGAGGGCGGCCAGACCGGCCCGCAGCCTGGCCTGGTCGGCGCCCGGCGCCACGACCAGCACGGTCTCAGGGCCGGGGACGATCTCGACGACCCCCTCGGGCCGGGAGTCTCTCAGCAGCGCGTCCAGCCGGTGGGAGGTGGCCAGCGAACCGGTCTCCACCAGCAGTCCGTGCTCACCCGCCCGTCTGATCACGCTCATGCGAAGGACTGGATGGCCACCCCGGCCTCCAGGAGCCCGTCTCGTACGGCCCGCGCCAGCTGTACCGCATCGGGGGTGTCCCCGTGCACGCACATCGACCGCGCGCCCACCCGCACCTGTGAGCCGTCTATGGCGGTGACGACGCCCTCCACGGCCATGCGCACCGCGCGCGCGGCCACCTGCTCGGGATCGTCGATGACCGCCCCCGGCTCGCGCCGCGGTACCAGCGTGCCCTCGGGGGTGTAGGCGCGGTCGGCGAAGGCCTCGGTGACCGTGGGCACCCCCGCCTCCGCCGCCACCGCGTGGACGGCCGAGCCGGGCAGCGTCAGCACCGGCAGCGAGGCGTCGTAGTCGAGCACCGCGTCGACCACCGCCGCCGCCTGCACGGGATCGCGGACCACCCTGTTGTAGAGGGCGCCGTGCGGCTTGACGTAGGAGACCCGCCCGCCCATCGCCCTGGCGATGCCGTCGACGGCGGCCAGCTGGTAGAGCACCTCCGCGCACAGTTCCTCAGGGTCGACCTCCATCTCCCTGCGGCCGAACCCGGCCAGGTCGCGATAGGACACCTGCGCCCCGACGGCCACCCCTCTGTCGACCGCCGCCGCGCACGTGCGCCTGATCGTCACGGGGTCGCCCGCGTGGAAACCGCACGCGACGTTGGCCGAGGAGACGATGTCGAGCAGGGCGAGGTCGTCGCCGAGCCGCCAGATGCCGAATCCCTCTCCGAGGTCAGCGTTGAGGTCGATCACCATAATTGATGACGCTACAGCTCGTCGGGGATGTCCGCGATGTCATCCAGCGCTGCGGCGAGTTCGTCGGGGTCCGCCCCGATGCGCTCGACGATCTCGATGAGCACGTGCAGCACCTCGTGCCGGTCGTGGCCGAGGTCGAGCAGCCGCTGGGCGGCCTCCCACAGCTGCGGGGGATCGCCCTCCCACAGCCTGGTGGCGATCTCCTCGTGCCAGGCCAGGTGCTGCTCGTCGATCTCGCCCACGTGGTCGAGCTCGAGCAGGATGCGCCGGTCGGCCTCGTCGGCGGGGTTGAGCCGGTCGAGGTCGACGTCGCCGTGGGCGCCCTGCAGGAACGGGAAGGCGAAGACCCGCCTGGCCAGCGCCGACAGGTCGCCGTCCGGCAGCAGCCTGGCCAGCAGCGCCATGTCGAGACCGTAGGAGGCGGGATCGCGGTAGGCCTCGGGGAAGCGCGCCGTGGCCTCCCACACCGCGTCGAGCGTCGCGGAGACCCCCTGGTCCGGCAGGCCCGTACGGCGGGCGGCGAAGCGCACCCACGCCGCCAGCGCATGGGGCATCGCCTCCTGCTCGGCCGGGCTCAGCATCACCTTGCGCGGCAGCCAGTCGAGCAGGAACGTCTCGCACTTGGTGGGGCTGACCCGCAGCGGCCGGTCGAAGTCCTGCTCGCAGCCGTAGTCGATGATGTGGTCGGCGCAGCGCGAGGCCGCCGAGGGGTCCGACAGGTGCTCAGCCGCGTCGGAGGACAGGAACTCCGCCGCCAGCATCGCCCTGCGCTCCCTGCTGTAGGGCGCCTCGCTGTGCAGCGGGGCGGGACGCTTGCGGCCGGGCGGCAGCGCCTTCAGCCGCGACCTGGCGAAGGCGTGGTAGGCGCTGTAGCTGTCGCTGACGGGCGGCGGGCTCTTGGGCTCTCTGGTGGCCCGCATCGCCGACTCCAGCAGCGCTCTGGCCTGCTGGGGCTCGATCTCCTCGAACAGCAGCATCGGGTTGGCCTCGGCCTCGGCGCGCGCCTGCTCGATCAACTTGTCGACCTGGGAGGAGACCCAGGCGTCGCGGGCCATGCCCGACATGTTGTAGTCGACGACCATGACGAGGGCGTGCCGGTCCTGGGCGGTCTCCGCCGCGCCGTTCCAGCGGTAGGCGAAGGTGCAGATCACGGTGTCCTGGTCGCCGTAGGCGTCGCGGGAGACGTAGCATCCGGTCGGCTTGACCGCGCCGACCCGCTCGGCCCAGCCGGGCCTGGCGACGCCCGACTCCATCATCGCCAGCGCCGCGCCCTCGGCCTTGGCGCCCTGCCTGGCGGTGCCGAGGTAGGCGAGACAGATCAGCAGGGTCAGGGACGCGGGAGTGCCCGCCTTGGCGGCGTAGTCGACCAGGCCCTCGCCCAGCACCTGCTCGACGTCGCCCCCGCGCACGCGACGCCCCCACCAGGCGCCGACCATGTCGGAGACCATCAGCTCCGCGTCGAGGGGACTGCGTACGGCCAGCAGCTCGCGGGCGGCCTGCACCATCTCAGCGAACACGTCGTCCGGCGGAGTGCTCTCCCGTGGGTCTCGTCGGTGTCGGCGCACGCCTCCACTCTCTCGCATTCCAGGCGGAAACGGTGCGTTTACAAAAGAGAACGTGCCTCGGTCGAGCGGGTGAGGTCGATGTTATCGAGGTGTACGCGGTGGTGGTGCGGAGTTCACTAGTGCTAGCAGATGCTCTCGGGCGATGCGCTCGACGATGTCGGGCGTCGCCTCGATGCCGAGATGCTCGGCGCAGGCGAGCGCGTCGGCCACACAGCGGTCGACAGTCTCGATGGGCACGGTCAGGAAGTCGGAGGCCAGGCGTAGGCTCACCGGTTCCCGAATGAGGCGAGTGGCCAGTGCGAGCATAGGAGTGAGATTCCTCTAGAGCCGCAGGGCAAAACCCTAGGAACGGTCAAGCTGGGTAGTGCGTTCTCATTTCATCGGTTCTCGGGCGGCTGTCAACCCTCTCTCAGGCCTGTGTTCGCTTCTCGCGAGGGCCTTTCGTGCGAAGCTGGTGCCATGCGCATCCAGCTCGCCCAGCGGACCGAGGCCGACGAGTTGCTCGGCCGCAGTCCGCTCGCCCTGCTCATCGGCATGCTGCTCGACCAGCAGATCCCGATGGAGTGGGCTTTCGCTGGCCCCTACACGATCTCCGAGAGATTGGGCCATGACCTGACGGCAGAGGAGATAGCGGCCTATGATCCGGAGGCGTTCGCGGCGTTGCTCGCCGAGAAGCCGGCCGTCCACCGCTATCCCAAGTCCATGGCCGAGCGGGTGCAACGGCTGGCCGCCTATCTCGTCGAGCACTACGACGGCAGGCCCGAGCAGCTGTGGGCCGGCGTCACCGACGGCAAGGAGCTGGCCAGGCGGTTGCAGGACCTTCCGGGGTACGGCAAGCAGAAGGCCCAGATCTTCCTCGCCCTGCTGGGCAAGCAGCTGGGCGTCAGGCCCGAGGGGTGGCGCGAGGCGGCGGGTCCCTACGGCGAGGAGGGGTCCTTCCGCTCCGTGGCCGACGTCGTCGACGCCGAGAGCCTGGAGAAGGTGCGAGCCACCAAGCAGGAGGCCAAGAAGGCGGCCAAGGCCAAGTAGCCTGATCTTGCTGCGCACAGTGGAGCGATTTTGACAGGATGCGTTGACCGTATGGCGGCCGGGGCTTCCGTCCGTGCATGCCCATCGCCGATGATGTACAGCAGAATCCGGTCGCCCGGAGCTGCGCTACGCCGATACACAGTTATGGAGATGTGCCGCGTGGGAGACCCTGGCACGCGACGGAGGTGCCGACCATGAGCGCCGAGACCTCCGTCCCCCGTCCCCGGGAGTCGGGTGTGGACATCTCAGACTCCGGCCTGTTCAAGGGCTTGATGTCGGAGGCGGAGTTCGCCTTCGCCTTCTTCGACCCGGAGGGCCGTTTCGTCCGGGTCAACGAGGTGTTCAGCGACGTCGTCGGCGTGTCTGAGGAGCGGCTGGTCGGCCGCACCCCCGCCGAGACGCTCACCGCCGACCTCAGCCAGCTGATCACGCATGCCGTCCAGGATGTGACGGAGAGCGACTGTCCCGTGACCGAGCGCGCCAGGGTGCGCTCGGCCGAGAGCGACACCAGGCACTGGTCGCTGTCGTTCTCCCCGGTGCACGACGACCAGGGCGAGCTGCAGGCCGTCGCGCTGGTCGGCGCCGACGTGACCGAGAGCCGCCAGACCGAGGAGGACCTGCGGCGCAGCGAGGAGCGCTACCGCTCGCTGGTCGAGGCCCAGTCCCAGCTGGTGTGGATCACCTCGCCCACCGGCGCGGTCGTCGAGGACGCCCCGCAGTGGCGCGCCATCACCGGTCAGGGACTGGAGGAGTACCTCGCCCACGGCTGGCTCGAGGCCGTCCACCCCGACGAGCGCCGTCACACCGAGGAGGTGTGGAAGGAGGCGCTGCGCGGGCGCACCATGTTCGAGTGGAACTACCGCGTCCGCACCAGGGCCAGCGGTTTCCGGCACTTCGAGGTGCGGGCCGTCCCGATCATCAGGCACGGGCGCGTGGTCGAGTGGGTCGGCGCCAACACCGACGTCACCCCGCAGCGCGAGGCCGAGGAGATGCGCGGCAGGCTGACCGACCAGCTCGGCGCCGCCGCCCTGCGCACCGCCAGGCTCCAGGGCGCCACCGCGATGCTCGCCGAGGCGCTCACCGTCGAGCAGGTCGTGCAGGTCATCATCGACGTTGGGCGCACCGCGCTCGCCGCCGACCGCTCGGCCGTGGCGCTGCTCGACCTCGACAGGGCCGTGCTGAAGCTGGTCAACGGCGGCGGCGTGCCCGAGGTGCCAGGAGCGACGGGCGAGGAGGTTCCGCTGTCCCACTCCAGCGTCCTGACCATGGCCGTCAACAGCCGCAGGCCCGTCTTCGCCGAGTCGCCGGAGAGCCTCAAGGCGCAGCTGCTCGACGCCGGGGGCGACGAGGAGGTCCTGAACGGCTTCCTGGCCCACAGCGACGAGCGGGCCTGGGTGGGGCTGCCCCTGCTGGCCGCGGGGCGCGCGCTGGGAGCGCTGCGCTTCTCCTTCACCAGGCCGCAGAAGATCTCCCAGGAGGACGGCGTCTTCCTGGAGGCGCTGGCCGGTCAGTGCGCGCTGGCGGTCGAGCGGGCCACGCTCTTCGAGCGCGAGCACAAGACCGCCGAGACGCTGCAGCGCAGCCTGCTGCCCGACCGGCTGCCGGTGGTCAAGGGGCTCGAGCTGGCCCAGCGCTTCCGCTCGGGCAGCCGCCACGTGCAGGTCGGCGGCGACTGGTACGACGCGTTCGTGCTGCAGGACGGCAGGGTCGCCGCGGTCGTCGGCGACGTCATGGGCAAGGGCGTCAAGGCCGCGGCCGGCATGGGCCGCATCCGCAACGCCATGCGGGCCCTGGCGCTGACCAACCCGCCGCCGGCCGCCGTGCTGGGCGGGCTCGACAGGGTCTTCGACGCCACCGAGGAGGAGGAGCAGGTCACCACGCTGGCCTACATGGTCGTGGAGCCGGGCACCGGAGAGGGCACGCTCGCGCTGGCGGGGCACCCGCCGCCCGTGCTGGTCTCCCCGCAGGGCACCGCGGTGCTCTGCGACGCCGAGCCCGGCACGCCGCTGGGCTGGCCGACCACGCGCAAGCAGTTCAGGTTCGTGGTGCCGCCAGGACACACCGCCGTGCTCTACTCCGACGGTCTGGTCGAGAACCGCAAGCGCGGTCTCGACGCCGGACTCGCGGAAATTTGCTCGGTTGTGACTGAAGCGCCACCAGAAGTCGTGACCAGTCCCCACATGCTGCTTGATTTCCTAGTTGACCGCATGTTGGCTGGGTATGAGCAGGATGACGATGTCACGGCGCTCGCGATTCACGTGCCCGCAGCCACGAAGAGTGACTGAATGAAACAGTCATAAGGGTTGCTTTCGGGTATCAGTGCACCGCTTCCGTACGCACTACTGTTCCGGTCGGCCTAGGGTGGAGGTCAACCGCCGGGAGGTGGCCGTATGGAGTGCCGGGTCGTGCCAGAATGCTGGATGGTCCGTTTGCGCTCCGCACGGACGCTTAGATCTCTGAGAGAGGCATAGCCCCCCAGCGGGCATCTGGGTCCATTGTCGCCACGCGTTCGTTCGAGAGGTGTTCGTGTCGCCTGCAAGTTCGACTCGCTCGAAGCCATCAGAGCTGAACGAGCCCGTCATTCAGCGACTGCTCGAGCGTGGGCGCTCGCAGGGGTTCCTCGAGTCCGAGGATGTCCGTCAGGCCTTTGAGGAGGCGGACATCCCCATGTCGCAAGCCGCGGGGGTCCTGCGGACGCTCAGCAAAGAGGGCGTCGTCGTCCGGCTGACCGCCGCTGACTCGGCGGCTCCGAAGAAGTCTCGTGGTCCAGCAAAGCGCCGCACTGCTGCCCCCGTCAAGACGAGAACCGCAGCGGCTGCCAAGGAGCAGCAGCCGGAGACCGTGACCGCGGTCGTCGCCGCTGATGCAGCCCCCGCCGAGGGGCCCGCCGCGAAGAAGGCCGAGCCCGCCAAGAAGGCCGCCCCTGCGGCCAAGAAGGCGGCAGCGCCTGCCAAGAAGGTCGCCAAGCCCGAGGCCCCGGCCGCGGGTCCCGCCGAGACCAAGCCGAAGTCCGCGGAGGGTGCCGAGGACGACGACATCGATCTCGAGGCGGATGTCGAGCTCGAAGACCTCGACGACCTGGTGGTCGACGAGGTGGAAGAGGTCGAGGTCGAGCCCGAGCCCGAGGCGGAGACCGAGGAGGAGCCCGAGGAGCCCAAGGCCGAGGTCGTCGTCACCAGCGACGACGAGGTCCTGATCCTCTCCGACGACGACGATGACGCCCCCGTGGCGCAGGTCGCCGCCGCGGGCGCCACCGCCGACCCCGTCAAGGACTACCTCAAGCAGATCGGCAAGGTCCCCCTGCTCAACGCCGAGCAGGAGGTCGAGCTGGCCAAGCGCATCGAGGCGGGCCTGTTCGCCGAGGAGCAGCTCGGCGGCGGCGAGGTCGACAAGCTGCCCGTCGACGTCAGGGCCGAGCTCGAGTGGATCGCCGAAGACGGCCGCAGGGCCAAGAACCACCTGCTGGAGGCCAACCTCCGGCTCGTGGTCTCGCTGGCCAAGCGCTACACCGGTCGCGGCATGCTGTTCCTGGACCTGATCCAGGAGGGCAACCTCGGCCTGATCCGCGCGGTCGAGAAGTTCGACTACACCAAGGGCTACAAGTTCTCCACCTACGCCACGTGGTGGATTCGCCAGGCGATCACCCGTGCCATGGCCGACCAGGCGCGGACCATCCGCATCCCGGTCCACATGGTCGAAGTGATCAACAAGCTGGCCCGGGTCCAGCGGCAGATGCTGCAGGATCTCGGTCGCGAGCCCACGCCCGAGGAGCTGGCCCGCGAGCTGGACATGACCCCCGAGAAGGTGGTCGAGGTCCAGAAGTACGGCCGCGAGCCCATCTCGCTGCACACCCCCCTCGGTGAGGAGGGCGACAGCGAGTTCGGCGACCTCATCGAAGACTCCGAGGCCATCGTCCCGGCCGACGCCGTCAGCTTCACGCTGCTGCAGGAGCAGCTGCACTCCGTTCTCGACACGTTGTCGGAGCGCGAGGCGGGCGTCGTGTCGATGCGGTTCGGCCTCACCGACGGGCAGCCGAAGACACTCGACGAGATCGGCAAGGTCTACGGGGTGACGCGCGAGCGCATCAGGCAGATCGAGTCGAAGACGATGTCCAAGCTGCGTCACCCGTCTCGTTCCCAGGTGTTGCGCGACTACCTCGACTAGGTGTCGTGACGAACGGGGGTGTCGCTCTGCGGAGCGGCGCCCCCGTTCTGGTTTCGGTGGCCTGACGGTTCGCGGTGCCTCAGGTGACGTCCACGTCGATCCTGCCGGGAGCCAGCCGCACGGCGTAGCCCAGGTCGTCCAGGACCTTGGCCAGCTCGTCGGGCGTGGCCGGATCTGCGCCGCTGAGCAGCAGTTTCCTGGCGATCTCGCCGCGGGTGGCCTTGGCCATGTGGCTGACGACCTTGCCGTCCCTCAGCACGCGGACCGCCACGCCGCGCGCCCCTGCCTTCCACGCGCCCGCGTAGGTGGCCGAGCGCATGTCCACGGCCAGCCCGGGCAGCCGGTCGAGCTCCTTGGACACGAACGGCCGCCAGAAGGCCGCCAGCGCGCCCATCGGCGGCAGGCTCACCCCCATGGACAGCCGGTAGGGCGGGACACGGTCGCCGATCCTGAGCACTCCCCACAGCCCCGAAAAGATCACCAGCGACTCCTCGGCCCTGGCGGTGGCCTCGGCGTCGAGCGTGGCCAGCCCCAGATTGTCGTACAGCACGCCGGTGTAGAGCTCGCTCGCCGGCAGCGTGGCCGCCGTCTTGAGCGCCAGGTTCCTGCCGAGCTCGGCGGCCTGGCCCTGGCTCAGGCCGAGCACGTCGAGCGCGTCGCGGCGCCTGGAAGCCTTGACAAGGGCATTGACCACGCGGGTCCGTGGCCTGGCGAGCGAGGGGAAGGAGAGGTCGGCGAGCGGGGGACCGTCGCCCTCCGCCGCCTTGCCCTCCGAGGGCGGGAGCAGAATCAGCACGGGTACGGGTTTACCACCTGGGCGGCTGACGTGCGACGTTGACCCGTCGCACAGCGCCTGGGACGGGCTCGTCTAGCATGCCGTGATGGATGTCGACCGACTTATCGACGAGGCGTGGCCCGCCCTCGATCGGGTGCCGCTCGGGCCCTGGACCCTGCGTCACTCCCTCGGCGTGACCAAGCGGGCCAACTCCGTGCTGGTCACCGGCCTGCCCGCCGACCTCAGCCGAGCGGTGGACGTCGCGGAGAAGTTCTACGCCGGCCATGGGCTGCCCGGCGTCTTCTCGCTGGGAACGGACGCGCCCGCCGAGGTCGACTCCTTCCTGGAGGCGAGGGGCTACCGCCTGGTCGACCCGACGCTCGTCATGGTGGCCGCACCCGCGCCCGTGGGGAGCGCGGCGCACGAGGTGCGGATCGAGGACCATCCGTGGCCGGCGTGGCTCGACACCTGGGCCGCGGTGGAGGGCCGCGATCCCGAGGTGGCCGGACAGATCTGCGCGGGGGTGCCCGCGTGGTACGCCGCGGTGGAGGAGGACGGCGTGCCGCTGGCCGTGGGCCGCGGCGTGCCCCAGGGGGACACGCTGGGGATCTACTGCATGGCGACGCGTCCGTCGGCGCGCCGCAGGGGGCTGGCCCGCAGCGTGCTGCGCGCTCTGGTACGGCAGGCGGGGTCGGCGTCGGCCTACCTGGTCGTCACGGAGGGGAACGGGGCGGCGCGGAGCTTCTATCGGGCGGAGGGGTTCGAGCAGCACGGCGCCTACCACTACCGCGTCGCCTGACCCGATCTCTGCGTCGCGGTGGTGTCGCCGTGTTCGCGCCGCTTGGCCGCGGTCGGCGTCTGTCGCCAGCGGTCTGGAGCGCCCTTACCCGCGGCGGTGTCTTCCTGCTGTGTGCGCGTCGCCTGGGAAGCGTCTGCAGCGTCCTGCAGGCCGTTACAACGCACGCAGGCGGTGACCCGGGGCGTCCGGGTCACCGCCTGTGCGTCATGCCATATGGGGTTATGTCATCGCGTCGAACGCCTGATCAGCGCTCGTCGCTGGCGGTTACCTTGGGTTCGCTGAGCCGAGCCGACTCGTCCAGGATTTCGGCGCCCTTCTCACGCAACACGGCCACGTGCTGACGCCCATGGTGGGCGCAGAACAGCAGCTCCCCGCCCACTGGCAGGGTCGCGCGAATGTAGGCCTGGGCGCCGCAACGGTCGCAACGGTCGAGGGCCGTCAGCGGCTTAACGGGGGCGAGAGCTCCAGTCACGTATCGCCTTTCGGGTCACCCCCGCCGAAGCGAGGATCTGGCGTCAGTCACTTGAGACAACATCTAACCGGACCTGGACGTTCCCAATCACGGGGTCTCTACGCCGAGAGCGGAATGTGGCGGAAGGTAACGTCGGGGGCTCTGTTGGTAACGGCAAACGTGACCCAGTGGCAAGCTTGTACGCGCGCGGACGGGAAGAACGGTAGGCTACGCACACGTGTTCGATGGCTAGACCAGAGGAGCTGGAGTGACGGTAGTGGAGGCGGGTTACACAGCTCGTCACCTGTCGGTGCTTGAGGGCCTCGAGGCGGTCCGCAAGCGTCCAGGCATGTACATCGGGTCCACCGACAGCCGCGGGCTGATGCACTGCCTCTGGGAGATCGTGGACAACGGCGTCGACGAGGCGCTGGCGGGCCACTGCACCCGCATCGAGGTCGAGCTCTACGACGACGGCTCGATCGAGGTCCGCGACGACGGCCGGGGCATCCCCGTCGACATCGAGCCCAAGTCCGGCCTGCCTGGCGTCGAGCTCGTCTACACCAAGCTCCACGCGGGCGGAAAGTTCGGCGGCGGCTCCTACGCGGCCTCCGGCGGCCTCCACGGCGTCGGCGCCTCGGTGGTCAACGCGCTGTCGGCCCGCCTCGACGTCGAGGTCGACCGCGACGGCCAGATCCACCTCATCAGCTTCAGACGCGGCGTTCCCGGCGTCTTCGACGGCGAGGGCCCCGCGGCCAAGTTCAAGAAGAAGTCGGGCCTGCGCGACGGCGGCAAGCTGGCCAAGCGCGTCACGGGCACCCGGGTCCGCTTCTGGGCCGACAAGCAGATCTTCCTGCCCGACGCCGAGGTCTCGATCGACGAGATCCACGTACGGCTGCGCCAGACCGCCTTCCTCGTCCCCGGGCTCACGCTGGTCCTCATCCACGAGGGCAAGACCGAGGAGTTCCGCTTCGACGGCGGCATCTCCGAGTTCACCGAGTTCCTCGCCCGCGACGAGGCGGTCTGCGAGGTGCTGCGCCTGCAGGGCGTCGGCCACTTCCACGAGACCGTGCCGGTCCTCGACGACCAGGGCCACATGACGCCCACGGAGGTGCAGCGCGAGCTCACCGTCGACGTGGCGATCCGCTGGGGCAAGGGCTACGACAGCACCGTCCGCTCGTTCGTCAACGTGATCGCCACGCCCAAGGGCGGCACGCACATCACCGGCTTCGAGCGTGGCCTGGTCCGCACGCTCAACGAGGTGCTGCGCGAGACCAGGCTGCTGAAGAACGGCGACGACCCGGTCACCAAGGAGGACATCCTCGAGGGCCTGACCGGCGTGGTGACCGTCCGGGTGCCCGAGCCGCAGTTCGAGGGCCAGACCAAGGAGGTCCTCGGCACCTCGGCGGCCACGCGCATCGTCTCCCACGTCGTCTCGCGCGAGCTCAAGGAGCTGTTCGCCAACCCGCCGCGCGGTTTCAAGCAGCAGCTGCGCGCCGTCCTCGAGAAGATCGTCGCCGCCGCCAAGGCGCGCATCGCCGCCCGCGAGCACCGCGACAACCAGCGCCGCAAGAGCGCCCTGGAAAACTCCGCGCTGCCCGCCAAGCTGGTCGACTGTCGCAGCGACGACGTCGACCGCAGCGAGCTGTTCATCGTCGAGGGAGACTCTGCGCTGGGCACCGCCAAGCTGGCTCGCGACTCGGAGTTCCAGGCGCTGCTGCCGATCCGCGGCAAGATCCTCAACGTGCAGAAGGCCTCCGTGGCCGACATGCTCAAGAACGCCGAGTGCGCCGCGATCATCCAGGTGGTGGGCGCGGGCTCGGGGCGCAGCTTCGACCTCGACGCGGCCCGCTACGGCAAGATCATCCTGATGGCCGACGCCGACGTCGACGGCGCGCACATCCGCTGCCTGCTGCTCACCCTCTTCCACCGCTACATGCGGCCCATGGTCGAGGCGGGCCGTGTCTTCGCCGCCGTTCCGCCACTGCACCGCATCGAGCTGACCAACCCCGGTCGCGGCAAGGACAAGTACATCTACTGCTACTCCGACGCCGAGCTGCACAAGGTGCTGCGCGATCTCGAACGGCGCGGCAAGCGCTGGAAGGACCCGGTGCAGCGCTACAAGGGTCTGGGCGAGATGGACGCCGACCAGCTGGCCGAGACCACGATGGACCCACGCCACCGCATCCTGCGCCGCGTGCGCATCGAGGACGCCGAGGCGGGGGAGCGCATCTTCGACCTGCTCATGGGCAGTGACGTGGCCCCGCGCAGGGAGTTCATCGTCAGCAGCGCGGCGGAAGTCGATCGCGACCACATCGACGCCTAGGGAGCACTCGCCGCAAAGGGCGCCCTGACCGGGGGGACCGGTGCCCGAGGTGGGATCCCGCCTGAGGTACCACCCCCTCCCGTCGCCAGCCCAAACGACCATGTCCGGCTCGCCTCTCGCCGAGGCTGCTGCGCCTCTCATGGGTCCTCCCGCGCCATCGGCCGTCGCTGGTACGGCGCGGGCAGTCAGTGTGAGCTGCGTTGACGTCGCCCCATCGCGCACTGGCGAAGTCGGTTCTGGAGGTGGGGCGCCAGATGGGCACGATGGTGATGCCGCGTGCTCGGGCGCCCGTCTCAGCTCGGCGAGCCCCTTGGAGAATCGGAGCCGATCACCTCGGTGGTGCGAAGCTCTACTTGCCGGCAGGGCAGGGTCTGGGCAGGGCTCGGGCAGGGCTCGGCCGCCGCGGGCTGGTGGTGACAGCGATGATGAGCGCCGGCGGTGGCCCCCTGGCCTTACCGCTGGTCCGGGACTCCGTGGTGTGGCGGGGCGAGGACCTCGACGCAGGGCCGTGATCGGCGTGTCTTCCGCCTCGCCGTATCGGGTAGGTACGGCTGTGAGCTGGGGAGATAGGTGGCGGGTTGCCGCGCGGGCCGCTCACGATCGGGGGAAGCGAGATGACGCTCGAAGCAGACGGCAGGGGAGCGGCCGAGGACTTCATGGAGAAGGTGTTCGGCGACTACGTGGGCGCCAACGCGATCTTCATGGCCGCGATCGGAGACCGGCTCGGCCTGTTCAAGGACTTCGCGAGCAACGGGCCCGCCACCAGTGCGGAGCTGGCCGCCCGTACCGGACTGGCGGAGCGATATCTGCGCGAGTGGCTGGACGGCATGGCCGCCGCCGGATACCTGATCTTCGACGAGGCCGACGGCAGGTACTCCATGCCCGAGGCGTACGCGCCGGTGCTCGCCGAGGAGTCCGGAATGATGTTCCTGGGCGCTGCCTTCTTCGACTACTCCACCAACTACGGAGAGACCTTCCACGCGCTGCTGGAGGCGTTCCGCTCGGGGGACGGCGTTCCGCAGGAGCTGTACGGCCAAGAAGTGGCCGAGTCGATCGAGCGCTTCACCGCGCCGTGGTTCGAGCACCAGCTCGTCCCGGTCTGGTTGCCGCTGATGCCCGAGGCGCGGGCCCGGCTGGAGGCGGGGGCGAGGGTCTGCGACGTGGGCTGCGGGCAGGGACGCGCGGTGATCAAGCTCGCCCAGGCGTTCCCCGAGTGCGAGCTGGTCGGACTCGACCGGTACGAGCCGGCGATCCAGGCGGCCACCGAGCACGCCCGAGCGGCGGGCGTGGGCGATAGGGTGCGCTTCGAGCTCCATGACGGCGCGGCGGGACTGCCCGGCCGTTTCGACGTGGTCACCACGTTCGACGTGCTGCACGACTCGGCCGATCCGGCCGGCCTGCTGGCGGCCATCCACGACGGGCTCGACCCTGAGGGCCGGTACGTGTGCGTCGACATCAACTGCGCCGACCGCAGCCAGGACAACGTCGGGCCGATGGGCACGGTGCTCTACGGGCTCAGCCTGGCCTACTGCCTGCCCGTCTCGCTGGCCCGCGGTGGCGCGGGGCTCGGCACCTGTGGGCTGCCCGAGGGGCGGTTGCGCGAGATGGCGCTCGCGGCCGGCTTCTCGCAGGTAAGGCGGCTGCCGGTGGACGACCCCTTCAACAACGTCTACGAACTCAGTCGCTGACACGGCGGTGGAAGGCCGTGGGCGAGCATGCGGGCGCCCGTGTGCCCGTGAGAACGTCCGGAGAACGCCCGCCCGCGAGAACGTCCACATGCGAAAACGTCCGGGTGCGATAGCTACCGTTTTCGGGGTCGCCCGGGCTTCGAGAATGAGCCTCGCTCGATCGCGCCGACCTGGACCCGCGGACAGCGGCGCATTTCATGGTGTGAAATCTTCACACCCTTTGAATTAACGTGACACTGTCCTCCGAATTCCGCGGAAGGCGATAATCCTTTCACGCCACGTGAAAGGGTCAACAAATGTCATTCGACGCCAAGAACGTCGTCATCTACGGAGCGGCCGGCTCCATCGGTTCCAGCGCCGCCGAGGCGTACGCCCGCGAAGGCGCCCGGGTGTTCCTCGCCGGGCGCACACGCGCCACCCTTGAGAAGGTCGCCCAGGGCATCGAGGCGTCCGGCGGCCGGGCCGAGGTGGACGTGGTCGACGTGCTCGACGAGCAGGCGGTCGACGCCTTCGCCGCGTCTGTGGTCGCGCGCGGTGGCAGCCTCGACGTCTCGCTCAATCTCGCCTCGCGCGGTGACGTCCAGGGCATCCCCCTGGCCCAGATGTCCGTCGAGGACTTCGTGAAGCCGATCACCACCGGGATCACCACGACGTTCATCACCGCACGCGCGGCCGCCCGGCACATGATCGAGCAGGGCTCGGGTGTCATCCTCGCCCTCAACAGCGGATCGGCGAACGTCAGCCCGATGATGGGCGGCACCGGACCCCTCGACGCCGCCATGGACTCCTTCATCCGCAACCTCGCCCTCGAGCTCGGCCCGAGCGGTGTCCGCGCCCTGAGCATCTGGGTGGCGGCCGTCCCCGAGACCTTCACCCCCGAGAAGCTGGCGGCCGTCAACGCCGAGATGCAGATGGACGAGGCGGCGATCCAGGGCCTGCTCAAGCAGCTGGCAGAGATGCGGATGCTCCGTCGCAACCCGACCCTCGAGGAGGTCACCCGGACGATCCTGTTCCTGACCTCGGACGCGGCGCTCGGCATCACGGGCACCTCCGTGAACGTCACCGGCGGCATGTTCGCCAACTGAACCTCCGACCGCTCCCGTGATCGTCTCGGCCTGGCCGTCCCGACAAGAGGCAGCCCGGCCTCCCTTCCCCAGCCCGAGCAGAGACGTCAGCCCGCGGCCTCCAGATCACGTCAGCCGCGGGTCTCCAGGCGGAACGGGGGGACGGCTGCCGCGCATCAGGGTTCCGCGGCTGGCGCGCCAGCCGTGGCTCTCCGATCGAGCGGTAGGCGTCAGCCGCGGGCCTCCAGGCGGGGGAGGGAGGTGACGGCTGCCGGGCTCCTGGTCGGGCGGCGAGCGTCAGCCGCGGGCCTCCAGATGTGGGGCGGGGCGTCTGTTGTGGGTCTTCTGGTCGGGGCGGCGGGGCGGCGGGGCGGCGGGGCGGCGGGGCGGCGGGGCGGGGACGGCAGGCGGGCCTCGGGTTTTTGGTCGGCGGGCCGGCGGGCGGGTCCGGCCCGCCCCAGAGGGGCTGCCGAGTACGGGACACGCCAGCGGACGGCCAAGCCTTTGTAATGTCCCGCGCCCCTCTCGCCCCAGCGGCAGACGGTAGCGCCGGGCCGCCGAACCTCAGCGCCGCCGGGGCTTCACGTGATCGGGACCTGGAATATCGAGCCCCTTTGGCGTCAATTGCCACGCTGACCTGCCCCTTCACCTCGTGCCATGGCTGTGTCTACCGTGAAAGGGGGGAGGCGGTCGCCATGATGTCAACGCACGACTCACTTGGCGGTGGATCGGGGATTCTTCGCCGCAAACCGGTCAGTCAGATCGCCACGGAACACGAGGGCGAGCTCGCTCGCACGCTGGGACTCTGGCAACTCACCGCCATCGGCATCGGCGGCATCATCGGAGCGGGCATCTTCGCACTGGCCGGTGCGGTCGCGAACCAGACCGCCGGGCCCGCCGTGCTCATCTCCTTTCTCATCGCCGGCATCGCCAGCGCCGCCGCGGCCTTCTCGTACGCCGAGTTCGCGGGCATGATCCCGAAAGCGGGATCCGCCTACACCTACAGCTACGCCGTACTCGGGGAGATCGTCGGCTGGTTCATCGGCTGGGACCTGCTGCTGGAGTACACCGCCATCGTCGCGGTCGTGGCGATCGGCATCTCCGGCTACTTCGGCTTCCTCGTCGGCCAGCTCGGCCTCGACGTGCCCGCCTGGATGCTCGGCGCGCCCGGCACCGGTGAGGGTCGCGTCGTCGACCTGTTCGCGGTGCTGCTGTGCCTGCTGATCGCGTTCCTGCTCACGCTGGGGATCAAGACGGCGGCCAGGTTCGAGACGTTCGTCGTCGCGATCAAGGTGGCCGTGGTGCTGCTCGTGATCGTGGTCGGGTACTTCCACATCAGCACCGCGAACTACACGCCGTTCTTCCCCTTCGGGTTCGCCGGCGCGATCACCGGCGCGGCCACCGTGTTCTTCGCCGTCTTCGGGTACGACGCGATGAGCACGGCGGCGGAGGAGTCGAGGGACGCCATGCGGCACATGCCCAGGGCGATCATGTACTCGCTGGTCATCTCGATGGTGCTGTACGTGCTGGCCTGCCTTGTGCTCACCGGCATGCAGAACTACCGGGAAATCGACCCCGAGAGCGGGTTCTCCACGGCCTTCGCGTCGGTGGGACTGTCCGGTCTGGCGACAGTCATCGCGGTCGGCGCCATCATCGGCATTCTGACCGTCATGTTCACCTTCATGCTCGGTGTCACGCGAGTGTGGTTCGCCATGAGCAGGGACGGCCTGCTGCCGCACTGGTTCGCCAAGCTGGACCCGGTTCGCAGGGTGCCGACCAGGGTGACCTGGATCGTCGGCGTCGGCTCCGCGATCATCGCCGGCTTCCTGCCGATCAGGGAGGCGGCGGAGCTGACGAACATCGGCATCCTGCTGGCGTTCGTCGTGGTCTGCATCGCGGTCATCGTCCTGCGCTACCGTCAGCCGGACCTGCCTCGGTCCTTCCGCGTGCCCGGCATGCCGGTCGTGCCCGCCATCGGGGTGGTCTTCTCGGTCTGGCTGATCACGTTCCTGGCGCCGGAGACGTGGCTGCGGTTCGCCGTCTGGTTCCTGATCGGTATGGTCATCTACTTCGCCTACAGCCGCCGCCATTCCGAGCTCAACGTCTGAGCCCCCTCAGGGCAGCTCCACGGGCATCAGCTTGCCCGTGTGGACGTCATAGATCGCTCCCGCCAGTGGCAGCTCGGCGGGCAGAAAGGGGCTGGTCCTGATCCGGGTCAGGTCGTGGCGGAGGGCCGCGTCCTGATCCGGCACGGTGTGGAACTCCAGGCTGCGGGTGTCCACGCCGTTCTTCTGGGTGAGGGCGTGCACGTCGGCGTCGGTGACCTTGGCCATGCCGCAGTCGGTGTGCGGCATCACCAGCACCCGCTGGACGCCGAGCAGGTACACCGCCAGCACGAGGGTGCGCAGGACGTCGTCGGTCACCCTGGCGCCCGCGTTGCGCAGGATCTTGGCGTCGCCCGCCCGGAGCCCGAGCAGGCCGAGGGGATCGATGCGGGAGTCCATGCAGGTCACCACGGCCAGCCCGCGCGCGGCCCTGCCCGTGAGGCCCGAGTAGGCGAACGTCCGTGCATACGTCTCGTTGGCGGCGAGGAGGTCGTCGAACGCAGTCATGCCTTGATGATGGCGCATGCCCGTTTCATGAGGATTTCCGGGGGCGGGTTGGCGGCAACTTGCCGAAGATCGCACGATCATCACTCACCTTGAGTGATGATGATGTTGCCCACCGTGTGTGACCTCAGAGGATGAACGTGAGTAGGACCGAATCGCTAGCCGCGTACCTGCGTGCGCAGGGACGTCGCCGGTTGGACCGGGTGGAGGTGTCCGACGACGGGCACAACGCCCGGTGCGCCCTGGCGCTGCTCGACGCGGCCGCCTACGCCGAGAGTCTTCCCGAGGACGATTCACTCATCGAGATGCTGGAGAAGGCGGGGTGTTTCGGGCCTCTGGGATTCGACGAGTTCTCTCCTGGTGAAGAGGGGGCTCGCTTCATCCGTGACTGGGCGGGCAGTGAGCCGCATGAGCTCCTGCTCGCTCTCCCGGCCGTCACCGCATCCGCTTGACACCCGGGGCTGGGGGCTCTGGCCGCCGCCAGATGAGATGACATGGGCACCCCTCCAATTCGCCCATGCCGTTTCCGCGCGTCCCGCCACACCCCCGGCTCCGGGCCCACCTCCTCCTTCGGCGCAGCCGTCTCCGCGAACCCGCGGGAGGACGCCTGCGGGCACCACTCAGGACGACGCCTCCAGGAACGCGCGCGAGAAGCGTGGAGGCCGGATGCTCAACCTGCGGCCACGCCTGCGGGGATCTCTGGGACGACGTCTGAGCGGCCGCCGCCACAGGGCGCAGGGATAGGCGTGTCCTTCCTGGGAATGTCGGTAGGCCCGTGTATGAAGAGCGGGACGGAGGAGAGGAGAGCTCGATGTCGGGAATCGCACGGATGCGCTCGACCGTCCTGGACTGCGCCGACCCGCAACGGCTGGCCCGCTTCTATGCCGAGCTGGTCGGCTGGCAGGTCACGGGTGACGACGGCGACTGGGTGGTGGTCAGCGATGGCGGCCGCTTCCCTCGCCTGGCCTTCCAGCAGGTCGACGACTACCGTCCGCCCGCCTGGCCGAGCGCCGAGATGCCGCAGCAGTTCCACATCGACGTCACGGTCGACGATCTCGACAAGGCGGAGGAGCAGGTGCTGGCCATCGGCGCCACCAAGCACGACTTCCAGCCGAGCGAGGACGACGACTTCCGCGTCTTCCTCGACCCGGCCGGACACCCGTTCTGCCTCTGCGTCGCCGACGACGGCTGACCCGACCCCGAAACCCGCACCCCAGGGCCAGAACTCCCCAGGAGCGAGCCCTGCGACCTGAGCTGCCCGCACCCAGAGACCCGAGGGCCGAACCCCCGAGCCCCACGGCGCCCGCTCCTGGTGACGCCGCACCCCATGAGCTGAGGGCCTGAGTCCAGGGTGTCCGTTTCCTGGGGGTGTGTGTTCCTCGGACCCGCGGGCTGAGGGCCCGAGCCCACGGGAGGAGGCGCGGCGATCCGAGGCCGGGGAGCCGAGGGTTGGAGCCCGGAGCCTGCGGTCGTGATCGCCGGTGGAGTGAGGTCTGTGATGCCGCTGTCTTGGAGTCGGGGATGTTGCCGCGGCCCGCCCGCCGTCCCAAGGGCTGCCCAGGAGGGCGCCCGCTGTCCCGAAGGTCAGTGGGCCGCCCCCGAAGACGCGTCTCCCGAAGGTCAGCGGGCCGCCCGGGAGTGAAGGCGCGTCTCCCGATAGGTCAGCGGGTCGCCTGGGTCAGGAGGTCCACCGCCTTTCGGAGGTTGCCTGCCGCCAGCTCCCGATCCGCCACCGCCTGCAGGTCGAACCGCCGTCCGCCCGCCTGCGCGACATCCCTCGCCACCGACACCACCGCATCGTCCTGAGCGAACGTGTCGCTCCGCGAGCGCTCCAGCAGTGCCGCCGCCGCGCCCACCGAGCTCAGCACCACCCGGGCATCCCGCACCGCCCCGTCCGCCGTCCAGTTCCGCGCCGCCAGCGCGCCGCTCAGCGCCGCCGCGGCCGCCCTGGAAGCTCCGTCACCCTTGGCGACCTGGTCGCGCACCGCCTTGAGCCGCGACCTCGCCTGGTCGGTCCGCAATCCCCAGCCGTAGGGGAAGAGCGGATCGTACGCGGCGTCACCCACGTTGAGCGGCAGCTGCTCGGCCGTACGGAACCAGGAGAAGGGCAGCCTGCCGGTGTACGGCACAGCCCCGAACAGCGGGTCGCTCACGCCCGCGCCCTCGGTGCCCGGCAGCCAGGACGCGACGACCGCCTCGACGCCCGAGAGGTCGCCCAGTGCGAGGGGCCTGCCCGAGACGACCAGGACGACGCACCTGAGTGCCGCGCACACCTTGTCGACGGCCGCGCGGTCGGCGGGGGACAGGTCGAGCGTGCGACCCTGGCGGCCGACGTCGCCGAAGCCCTCGGCGTACGGCGTCTCCCCCACGACCACCACGCCGACGTCGTGCCCCGCCATCGGCGCCGACGCGTCGGCCGAGTGGGTGACGGAGGCGGCGCGCCCGCGGACGCCCTGCAGGATCGTGGTGCCCTGGGTGATCGGCCCGGAGGAGCCCTGCCAGCTGATCGTCCACCCGCCGGCCTGGTTGCCGAGGTCGTCGGCGTTCGAGCCCGCCACGTAGACCTTCGCGGAGGAGGGCAGGGGCAGCAGCCCGCCGTCGTTCTTCAGCAGCACCTGCGACTTCGCGGCGGCCGCGCGGGCCACCTCCCTGTGCTCGGCCGAGCCGACGTCGGGCAGGCCCGACCTGTCGGCGTACGGGTGCTCGAAGAGGCCGAGCTCGAACTTCTGGGTGAGGATGCGGGAGACCGCGTCGTCGATCCTGGACTGCGCGACCCGTCCCGCGGCGACCTCGGCGGTCAGCGTCTCGACGAAGCTGACGTAGGCGTAGGGCACCATGATCATGTCGAGCCCCGCGTTGATCGACGTGCGCACGTCGCTGGGGTAGTCGCCGGGGATCTGGTCGATGGCCTGCCAGTCGCTGATCACGAAGCCCCTGAAGCCGAGCCTGCCCTTGAGCACGTCGGCGATCAGCTCCTTGTGGGCGTGCATCTTGGTGTCACCCACGCTGGAGAAGGACGGCATGACGGTGCCCACGCCGCGTCTGACCGCCTCGACGAACGGCGCGAGGTGGATCGCCTCGAGCTCGGCCCGGCTGCCGGTGAAGACGCCCTGGTCGATGGTGTAGTCGCCGGTGGTCGACGAGCCGAAGGCGGTGCCGCCGTCGGCGACGTAGTGCTTGGCGGTGGCCAGCACGCCGTTCTTCCGCAGCCCGTCCACGATCGTGGCCATCCGGGAGACGAGCCCGGGGTCCTCGCTGAAGGACTCGTAGGCCCGGCCCCAGCGGTCGTCGCGCGACACGCACAGGCACGGCGCGAAGTTCCACGGGATGCCGGTGGCCCTGACCTCGTCGGCGGTGATCGCGCCGGTCCGCTCCACGAGCGCGGGGTCGCGGGTGGCGCCCAGGCCGACGTTGTGCGGGAAGATCGTCGCGCCGATCACGTTGTTGTGGCCGTGGACGGCGTCGACGCCGTAGATCAGCGGGATCTGCAGCCTGGTCTGCTGGGCGCGGAGCTGGTAGCCGTCCACCATGTCGGCCCAGCCCTTGGGCGTGTTGACGGCGGGCGCCGAGCCGCCGCCCGACAGCAGCGAGCCGAGCAGGTAGGTCGCGATGTCGTCCTGCTTGGCCAGCGCGCCGCGCTCGGCCTGCGTCATCTGGCCGATCTTCTCGGCCGGTGTCATGCGCGCCATCAGGTCGGCGACCCGCTGCTTCACGGGCTTGCGCGCGTCGAGGTACGGCAGGCCGTGCGCGTCGATCACCACGACCGCGTCGTCGGCGGGCGGGGTGACGCCCTCACCCGACAGCACGATCGGGATGGTCTCGGCGACCTCGGCGTCGGAGTCGCCCTTCGTGGTGACCGTGAACGACTTCACGGTTCCCGCGGGCGAGCCGGCCGGGAAGGTCAGCGTGCCCTCGGCGGGCGCGTAGTCCGCGCCCGCGGTCGCCGTACCGGAACCGGTCCGGTAGTGGACGGTCAGGTCAGTGGGCGGGACGGCGGAGATGGCCACGCCGACCTGGGCCGACCCCTTCTCCTTCACTGGATAGACCGGCGCGGTGGTGGTCAGGCGCACGGGGCGGGGCGGCGCGGTGCCGTACACCTGGACGTCATCCCACAGCAGCGTGCCGGAGGAGCCGGCGGGCAGGCGCATCGAGTAGCCCCACATCGTCTCCAGGTCGAGCTGACCGTCGGTGGGCGCGCCGCCGGGCTGGTAGTCGCCGCGCCTGACGAAGTCTGCGAACTTCACCTCGATCCGCCGCCAGCCCGCCTCGGTGTCGGTGAACGACGACTCGAACAGCTCCGAGCTGCCCGGCCCGCCGCCGCCGTCCTTGATCTCGAAGAAGATCTTCTGCCCCGAGCCCGTGCCCTTCACCGAGAAGGCGAAGCCCTCGTAGGGCGTCCAGTCCTGGCCGGCCGGCAGGTCGTGCGACCAGCCGCCCCACTGGCTGACGTTGTAGACGGTCTTCAGCACGCGGCTGGTGTCGGTCTCGATGCTGAGCGTGGGGGTGGACGCGCCGTCGTTGCCCCAGGCGACGACGCCGGGTGGCAGCGTGTCGCTCTCGAAGTCGGTGACGGTCAGCGGGGCGGCCGCCTGTGCGGCCGGGACGAGGCAGGCGGATAAGAGGAGGGTGATCGCGCTGAGGGCGGCGATGCGTCGGGGGGTCACTGCGCCTCCTGAAGAAAGAGAGCGCTCTCTTGAGCGCACCATCCCGAATTCAAGGCGTGCGGGTCTGTTCACGTCAAGGCGTTCTTCCCGATCACGTCGCGCAGCCAGAGCGCGCTCTCCTCGGGGGTACGGCGCCGCGTCGCGTAGTCGACGTGCACGATGCCGAATCTGGGCACGTAGCCACGGGCCCACTCGAAGTTGTCGAGGAACGACCAGACCAGGAATCCGGTCAGCGGGACGCCCGCCGCGATGGCCCGGTGCGCGGTCAGGTGGTCGCGCAGGAAGACCAGTCCATGGCCGTGCGTGGGCCGTCGGGCTCGGGGCAGCCGACGCCCTCGCTGCCGTGGAAGGCGGGGAGGAGATCCTCGGGGTAGGAGCCGCGCAGCACCGGCTCGAGGAACAGGCGGTTGGGCAGGCCGTCGATCCGGCGCGCCGCATCCCCCTCGCCGATGGCCGGCGAGAGGTTGAGTGATCGGAGCTGCGCCTTATTTCATTGCATGAAACAGCGTGGGAGCCCCGAGGGCCCCCGCGGGGACCCTCGGCGCGTCGTCAGGAGGACTGCTGGGGCGGCTCGGTGACGGGCGACTCCTCGGAGAGCGCCCTGAGCGCCCCGCCCACCGCGGCGATTGTGTGCGTCAGGCGCAACCCCGACCCGTCGCGCTTGCTGACCTCGTCGGGCAGCGGCACGGGCTTGCCGACCGCAGAGACCGCCTTGGCGGGAGCCGGCCCCGCCCACGCCAGCAGCAGCACGTCCTCGCCCTTGAGGAAGCGCTGCGCGCGCACCCCGCCGGTGGCCCTGCCCTTGGCGGGGAACTCGGCGTAGTCGGAGACCTTGCCGCCGCCGACCTGTGTGCCGGGCAGCGCCGTGGACGAGCCCGCGATGGTCACCACCTGCGAGGGACGGGAGGGGTCCACCGCGCCGAACCAGATCACCGCGGCCCCGTCGTCGAGCCTGATGCCCGCCATGCCGCCCGCGGGCCGTCCCTGCGGTCGCACCGCGGAGGCCGGATAGCGAAGCAGCTGCGCGTCGGAGGTGATGAACACCAGGTCGTGCTCCTCCGACTCGAGCTCGACCGCGCCCACCACGCTGTCGCCGTCCTTCAGCCCGATGACCTCGAAGTCGTCCCTGTTGGCCGGATAGTCGGGCACCACCCGCTTCACCACCCCCTGTGCGGTGCCCAGTGCCAGGCCGGGGCCTGAGGGGTCGCACGAGCCCAGGCCCACCACGACCTCGTTCGGCTCCAGCGAGACGTACTCGGCGATCGGGTGCCCGCCGGACAGCGACGGCGGGTTGGCCGAGGGTGGCAGCGTCGGCAGGTCCACCACGTTCACGCGGATCATGCGGCCCTGCGAGGTGACCACGCCCACATCGCCCCTGACCGAGCTGCGCACCGCCGACACCAGCACGTCGTGGGCGGCGCGCTCGGCCCCGCCCGCCAGCGGCGAGTCGTCGGTCGTGCGGGCCAGCAGCCCGGTCGACGACAGCAGCACCAGGCAGGGGTCGTCGGGCACCTCCAGCGTGACCGCGGCGCTGCGCGTGACGCCCGAGGCCTCGAGCAGCACCGTGCGGCGCGGCGTGCCGTACTGCTTGGCCACGTCGGCCAGCTCGCCGGAGACCACCTGGCGCAGGCGGGTGTCGGAGGAGAGGATCTCGGACAGCTCGGCGATCTCCCGCGAGAGCGTTTCCTTCTCGCGGTCGAGCTCGAGCTTGTCGAAGCGGGTCAGGCGGCGCAACGGCGTGTCGAGGATGTAGGCGGCCTGGATCTCCGACAGGTCGAAGACCTCCATCAGGCGGGTACGCGCCTGCGCGGAGTCGTCGCTCGAGCGGATGACCTGGATGACCTCGTCGATGTTGAGCAGCGCGACGATGAGGCCGTCGACCAGGTGCAGGCGCTCCTCGCGCTTGCGCTTGCGGAACTCGGACCTGCGCCGGACCACCTCGAGGCGGTGCTCGACGTAGACCGTCAGCAGCTCGCGCAGGCCCAGCGTGCGGGGCTCGCCGTCGACCAGCGCGACGTTGTTGATGCCGAAGGTCTCCTCCATCGGCGTGAGCCGGTAGAGCTCCTCCAGCACGGCCTCGGGGATGAAGCCGTTCTTGATCTCGATGACCAGGCGCAGGCCCTTGTGCCGGTCGGTGAGGTCCTTCAGGTCGGCGATGCCCAGGAGCTTCTTGGCGTTGACCAGCTCCTTGATCTTGGCGATGACGCGCTCGGGGCCGACGTTGAAGGGCAGCTCGGTGACGACGATGCCCCTGCGTCGCGGGGTGATCTGCTCGACCGCGCACTTGGCGCGCATCCTGAACGTGCCCCGGCCGCTCTCGTAGGCGTCGCGGATGCCCTGCAGGCCGATGATCGAGCCGCCGGTCGGCAGGTCGGGGCCCGGCACGAACTTCATCAGCTCGTCGAGGGTGGCGTCGGGCTTCTTGATCAGGTGGCGGGCCGCCGCGATGACCTCGACGAGGTTGTGCGGGGCCATGTTGGTCGCCATGCCGACCGCGATGCCGGTCGTGCCGTTGACCAGGAGGTTCGGGAAGGCCGACGGCAGGACCGTGGGCTCGGTCTCCTGGCCGTCGTAGTTGGGCTTGAAGTCGACGGTGTCCTCGTCGATCGACTGCACCATCAGCATCGCCGCGGGCGCGAGCCTGGCCTCGGTGTACCGCATGGCGGCGGGCAGGTCGTCGGGAGAGCCGAAGTTGCCGTGGCCGTCGACCAGCGGGATGCGCATCGAGAACGGCTGCGCGCAGCGCACCAGCGCGTCGTAGATGGCGGTGTCGCCGTGGGGGTGGAGCTTGCCCATCACGTCGCCCACGACGCGCGAGGACTTCACGTGCCCGCGGTCTGGCCGCAGGCCCATCTCGCTCATGGAGTAGAGGATGCGGCGCTGGACGGGCTTGAGCCCGTCGCGCGCGTCGGGCAGCGCGCGCTGGTAGATCACCGAGTAGGCGTACTCGAGGAAACTGGTGCGCATCTCGGCGGAAACGTCGATGTCGACGATCCGCTCCTCGAAGTCCTCGTCAGGAGGGGGTGTGGTCGTCCGTCGGGGCATGTCGAACATTGTGCCGAAGAATCTCGGGTGCCCGCGACACCGCTGCCCCTTTGTACGGCTTGCACCCTGTCATGATCGGCTCGCGGTCACGGCCTGGCGCCGGGCCACGGTCCCGGTGTCGTGCCCTCGTCCACGTCGCCAGGCTCGTCGCGCTTCTCGTCGTAGACCTCGAAGCCCCTCGCCCGATAGTTGGCCAGCGCGGCCGGGCCGTCCAGCGAGCAGGTGTGCACCCAGACGCGCCGGGTCTCCGGCAGGGACGGCCAGCGGGTGGCCAGGTCCCACGCGCGTGCCGTGCCGGAGGACAGCAGGTGGCCGCCCACGCCGCCGCCCATGGCGTACGGCAGCAGCCCGAAGTAGGCGATCTCCACCTGCGCCCCCGGCTGTGGGTCCAGCTCGACGTAGCCGGCCGGGGTGCCCCGGTGCCAGGCGACCCACGTCTCGACGCCGGGCCTGGTCAGGTAGGTCATCCACTGGTCGTAGGTCCAGGAGAGCCGGTCGGTCCACTGCCAGTCGCCGCCGACCGCGGTGTAGAGGAAGCGGCTGAACTCCGGCGAGGGCACCTCGGCCCTGACCACCTCGACCGGCAGCCGGGGTGGTCGCGCGGGGACCAGCGCGCCGGGCGAGCGCTGCTCCAGGTACCAGGTGATGACGTCCACGTGGGCTATTTCAGCACGTCGTGCCCGGTGCGGGGACCACCAGGTCGGTCAGGTAGCGGTTGAGGTGCCCGCGGGCGCACTCGTTGGCGGCGTACAGGGTGTGCCCCGGCCCCTCGTGCCTGACCAGGCCGCTGCCCGGCACCTGCGCCAGCACCCTGGCCACCGCGTCGGACTCGCCCCACGCGCCCGCGCCGACCAGCGGCGGCAGGCCCTTCGGCAGCGGGGCGGGCGGGTTGGTCACCCCTGCGGGCCAGCCCACGCAGTTCAGCGTCGCCGTGGCCATCGTGCCCGCCGTCCCCGTGTTCGGCGCGATCCTGTTCAGGCGGGCGACGGTCGTGGCCATCTCCTTGCGGCCGGCGAAACGCGGCCAGTCGGTGCACTCGGTGACGCCGGTGGCGGCGTCGGGGAAGCGCAGGCCGCGGGCGGGGGCGAAGCCGGAGGCGTCGCCGCGGGCGGCCTTGGTGATCGCCTCGGCCAGCGCACTCCATCCCTTCGGCCCCTGCCGGACGAAGGACTGGGCCAGCCCCTGCAGGTCGCGGCCGTCGTAGGCGAGGCCTGCCCCCGCGGGGATCGGGCTGCGGTCGGCCTTGGCGACCAGCTTCTGCCAGAAGGCGGGACGGCAGGCCTCGCTCTCGCAGGAGGCGAAATAGCGGCCCATGGCCTGCTCGTTCTGCAGGGCGGTCAGCTCCAGTTCCCTGCTCCAGTCGGCGGCGCTGTGGTTCCAGGTGCCGTCCAGCACCATGGCGCGCACCTTGCCGGGGAAGAGCCTGGCGTAGGCCTGGCCGTAGAACCCGGCGTAGGAGGCGCCATAGAAGGTGAGCTTGGGCTCGCCGATGGCCTTCCTGATCGCCTCCATGTCCCTGGCGTGGTCGGCCGAGCTCATGTTGGCGAACAGCTCGGGGTCGCTGCTCCTGCAGGGCTCGGCCAGGCCGCGGTTGAGGTCGGCGAGCCTGGCGAAGTCGGCGTCGTCCTCGGGGAAGGCGGGGATCGGCACGCGCGTCCACGTGCACGGCAGGGCGGTGCTGGTGCCCTGGACCTGCTTGCCGTAGCCGCGGGTGTCCCAGGTGACGATGTTCATCCGTTTCCGCAGCTCGGCCCACATCTGGGGCATGGTCTCCGTCAGCAGGATGCCGGGCGCGCCCGGGCCGCCGTAGGCGATCAGCACCGAGCCCTCGGCCTTGCCTGTGGCGGGCAGCCGTCCGACCTTGAGGGTGATCGCGCGCCCTTCGGGCCTGTCCCAGTCGACGGGCACGCTCACCTCCGAGATCTCCATCTTCTCCGTGGGGGCGGGCGAGGGGGAGGGAGCCGGGCTCATCAGCGCGAGGGCCAGCGCGAGGTGTGTGATCATGCCGACCAGGCTCCCGGCTCCCCGATCGCCGCGCATCAGACCACGGTCTGATCCGCGACTTGACCAAGCAATTGCTTGGCAAGTACGTTCCGTGCAGAGGAGACCCTGGAGGCGTCATGATCGAGTTCCATCCGGTGACCAAGCACATCGGCGCCGAGGTGACCGGCGTCGACCTGCGCAAACCGCTCTCGCCCGAGGAGGTCGCCACCCTCAGGCAGGGCTGGCTGCGCCACCTCGTGCTGTTCTTCCGCGACCAGCACATCGACGACGAGCAGCACCTGCAGTTCGCGCTCAACTTCGGCACGCTCAACCACCCCGCCTTCAAGAAGGACGGCGCCAGCCCCATCCACGTGCTCGACCAGACCGACCCCAAGGGGGAGGGCGGCGACGAGTGGCACAGCGACAACACCTTCGAGCCCACCCCGCCGATGGGCTCCCTGCTGCGCTGCGTCCAGCTGCCGAGCGTGGGCGGCGACACCCTCTGGGCCAACACCTACCTCGCCTACGAGACCCTCTCGCCGCCGCTGCAGCGGCTGTGCGACGAGCTGACGGCCGTCCACGACATCACCGGCTCCATGAGGAAGGCGATCTCCAAGGGGCACCCCTTCGACCTGGCCGAGGTGCAGGCCAAGTGGCCGCCGCTCGAACGTCCCGTGGTGCGCGTCCACGCCGAGACCGGCCGCAAGGCGCTGTTCGTCAACCGCGCCTCCACCACCCGCCTGGTCGGCCTGTCCGACAGGGAGAACGAGGCGCTGCTGCCGCTGCTGATCGACCACATCCGCTCACCCGAGTACCAGGTGCGGCTGAACTGGCGGCCGGGCACGCTCGCCTTCTGGGACAACCGCTCCACCCAGCACTACGCCGTCGCCGACTACACCGAACGCCGCCGCATGCACCGGGTCACCATCAACGCCTTCTCCGAGCACGCGGACGCCCCGTAGCCGGGCGACATGGCCGGGCGACGGAGCCGGGCGACGTGACGGCGGCCCGCCGGAGTCCCGCTGGAGTGGCGTGAAGGACGGACGTCGGCCCCGCGCCCACGGTGGGCTCAACGGGGCTTGCCGTACCTGCCGGAGAGCACCCGGCCGACCCGAGAGCGGCGCTCGCGGGCGAATTCGTCGGCGAGACCTGGTAACAAGGAGCACATGACTGAAGCAGTCGCGATGATGCGGGAAGAAGCCGAGACCCACCTCCGCGCGCTCGCGGGGGAGCACGCGCGGCTGCGTGACGACCAGTGGTCGGCGATCGAGGCCCTGGTGGTCGAGCGCCGCAGGGTCCTGGTCGTCCAGCGCACGGGGTGGGGCAAGTCGGCCGTCTACTTCGTCGCCACCGCGCTGCTCAGGGAGCTCGGCGAGGGCCCCACGGTCATCGTCTCCCCGCTGCTGGCGTTGATGCGCAACCAGATCGCCGCCGCCGAGCGCGCCGGCATCCGGGCCGTGACCATCAACTCCGCCAACCCCGAGGAGTGGGAGGAGGTCTACGGGCGGGTGGCCGAGGGCCTGGTCGACGTGCTGCTGGTCAGCCCCGAACGGCTCAACAACCCCGACTTCCGCGACAACGTGCTGCCCGAGCTGGCCGAGAGCGCCGGGCTGGTCGTGGTCGACGAGGCCCACTGCATCTCCGACTGGGGCCACGACTTCAGGCCCGACTACCGCAGGCTGGCGACGCTGTTCGAGGAGCTGCCGCCGGGCATCCCGGTGCTGGCGACCACCGCCACGGCCAACGCGCGCGTCACCCGCGACGTGGCCGAGCAGCTGGGCGGCGGCGACACCCTCGTGCTGCGCGGGCCGCTGGAGCGCGACAGCCTCCACCTCTCCGTCGTCCGGCTGGCCACCGCCGAGCAGCGCCTGGCCTGGCTGGGCCAGACGCTCAACGAGCTGCCGGGCTCGGGCATCGTCTACACCCTCACCGTCGCCGCCGCCCACGAGATCGCCTCCTACCTGCGCGAGCAGGGCCACGAGGTGGCCGCCTACTCGGGCCAGACCGAACCGGCCGAACGGCTGGCGGCCGAGGAGGCCCTGCTCACCAACAAGATCAAGGCGCTGGTCGCCACCAGCGCCCTCGGCATGGGCTTCGACAAGCCCGACCTGGGCTTCGTCATCCACGTCGGTGCCCCGCAGTCGCCGGTCGCCTACTACCAACAGGTCGGCAGGGCCGGCCGCGGCGTGGAGCGGGCCGAGGTGATCCTGCTGCCCGGCACCGAAGACCGCGACATCTGGGCCTACTTCACCTCCCTGGCCTTCCCGCCCGAGCCGGTCGTCCGGGCCACGCTCGGCGCGCTGGAGGCGGGCGGGGTGATGTCCACCCAGGCGCTCGAGACGGTCGTCGACCTCAGCCGCAGCCGCCTCGAGATGATGCTCAAGGTGCTCGACGTCGACGGAGCGGTGCGCAGGGTCAAGGGCGGCTGGATCGCCACCGGCGAGGAGTGGGCCTACGACGCCGAGCGCTACGCCCGCATCGCCGCGGAGCGCAGGGCCGAGCAGGAGGCCATGCTCGGCTACCTCACCTCCACCGAGTGCAGGGAGGAGTACCTGCGCAGGCGGCTCGACGACGACGCCGCGGCCCCCTGCGGGCGCTGCGACAACTGCACGGGCCTGCACCGCTCGCCCGAGATCGCGCCGGTGGCGGTCGAGAGCGCCCGCCAGACGCTGTCCAGGCCGGGCGTCGAGGTCGAGGCCCGCAGGCAGTGGCCCACGGGCCTGTCCGACCTGTCGGGGCGCATCAAGCCCGAGCTGGGCGCCGAGCCCGGCAGGGCGCTGGGCAGGCTCACCGACATCGGCTGGGGCAACAGGCTGAGGGAGCTGTTCAACGGCCCCGACACGCAGCTGCCCGACGACATGTTCAGGGCCGTCATCCAGGTGCTGGCGGCGTGGGAGTGGAAGCAGCGGCCGGTGGCGGTCGTCAACGTGCCCTCGGGGTCGAGGCCGCAGCTGGTGCGCGGCTTCGCCGAACGGCTGGCGACGGTGGGGCGGCTGACCTACCTCGGCGAGCTCGGCTACCGGGCGGGCTCGCCCGGCCAGCAGTTCAACAGCGCGAAGCGGGTCCAGGCGATCAGGGGCACGCTGGCGATGCCCAGGGAACTGGGCGCGGCGATCGCCCAGTGCGGCGGCCCCGTCCTGCTGATCGACGACAGGGTCGACACCGGCTGGACGATGACCCTCGGCGCGGCGCTGATCCGCCACGCGGGCGCGCCTGCCGTCCTGCCCCTGGCGCTCGCCACGACGTCCTGACGGGTCGCGGGCGCGTCAGGACGCCACGCCCATCGTCACCACGTCGTATCCGTTGAACACCGGGCTGACGTGCACGTTCGTGGCGTTCCTCCCGCGGATCAGCGGCGCCTTGCTCCACAGCAGCGGCAGCATCAACGCCTCCTCCAGCAGCAACCGCTCGGCCGCCTGCCACGTCCTTGCCCGCCGGCCGGGGTCGCGTCAGAGGCGTGGGCGAGCCCCGAGGTGCGAGATCGCCTTGGCGGCGAGGCTGCAGCCGGCCGACAGCGCCTCGGCCGGCGGCTTGCCCGCCAGCCACGCGGGCAGGAAGCCGGCGCAGAACGCGTCACCCGCGCCGGTGCCGTCGACCACCCGCTCCACGGGCTCGGCGGCCACCCTGACCGGCTCGGGACGGCCGTTGGTGTACCACAGCGCGCCGTCGACGTTCATCTTGATGACGACCTGCGGGAACCATGCGGTGAGCACCTTGGCCGCGGCCTCAGGGTCGTCGCGGCCCGTCAGCACCCTGGCCTGGTCGGCGTTGGCGAACAGCAGCTTCGCGCCGTTGGTCCACTCGAGGAACGGCTCGGCCCCGGTGCGCTCGAGCGGCGCGGAGGAGGAGCAGTCGACCGAGATCGACATGCCGGACCTGCGCGCCATCTCCAGCGCCGCCTGGCCCGCCTCGCGGGACCCCTCGTTGATCAGCGTGTAGCCGGAGAGGTGCAGGTGACCGCCCGAGTTGAACAGGTCGCGCGGCAGGTCTTCAGGGGACAGCGCGGCGTTGGCGCCGGGATCGGACAGCATGGTGCGCTCGCCCTTGTGGGTGACGAGCACCACGCAGGTGCCGGTCGGCCGCTCGGGATCCATCACGAGCCTGGCGTCGACGCCGTAGCCCATGAGCTCCATGTCTCGGTTACGCCCGGTGATGTCGGCGCCGCGGCGGCCGATGAAGGCGACTTCCGCGCCCTCGACCGCCAGCCAGGAGGCGATGTTCGCCCCGGAACCGCCACCGTGCATGGTAACGATCGCCGGGGTGTCGCTCGCCCTGGCGAGGGCGTAGCGGGCGCGCGCGACCGCATCGGTCATGAGATCGCCCACCACCACGACCCGCGTCATGATGTCACCGCCTTGCTGCAATCCTTCGCGCCTGACGCCGAAAAACTTAACAGCTTCGGGCCTGCTCGTGGGGCATACACCGGACACCCGTTCCTAGTCGATGCACAAGCGTTGCCCAACGGGCGCCGCACGTGAGGTGCGGGTCTACGCTCGGGACTGTGGATGCTCAGTATCCCGCCCACTGGGAGGCGGACGTCGTCCTGGCCGACGGCGGCACGGCGCACGTGCGGCCGATCAGGCCGGCGGACGCCGACCGGCTCAGGGCGTTCTACTCGCGACTGTCGGCCGAATCCATCTATTTCCGCTACTTCGGGCCCAGGCCCAAGTTGTCGGACCGCGAAGTGGCCTTCTTCACCAACGTCGACTACGTCGACAGGGTCGCCCTGATCGCCACGATCGGCACCGAGATGGTGGCCGTCGTCCGCTACGACCGCACGGGCCCCGGCGAGGCCGAGGTGGCCTTCCTCGTCGAGGACGCCCACCAGGGCAGGGGCGTGGCCTCGGTCATGCTGGAGCATCTGGCCGCCACCGCCCGCGAGCGCGGCATCGAGACCTTCATCGCCGACGTGCTGCCCGCCAACATGAAGATGATGGGCGTGCTGCGCCAGGTCGGCTACACCGCGCAGAGCCGCTTCGCCGACGGCGTGGTCCGCATGACGCTCGACCTCACCCCGACCGAGACCTCCGCCGAGGTGACGGCCTCGCGCGAGCACCGCGCCGAGGCGCGCTCCATCGCCAGGCTGCTCACCCCCGGCTCCGTCGCGGTCATCGGCGCCTCACGCGAGCCGGGCGGCGTCGGCCAGACCGTGCTGCGCAACCTCCTGGCCGCCGACTTCACCGGGCCCGTCTACCCCGTCCACCGCGAGGTACGGGCCGTGGCGGGCGTGCGGGCCTACCCGAGCGTCAAGGACATCGACGGCGAGGTCGACCTCGCGGTGCTCGCCGTACCGGCCGACAGCGTGATCGACGTCGTCAAGGAGTGCGCGGAGAAGGGCGTGCGCGGCCTGGTCGTGGTCTCCTCCGGCTTCGGCGAGACGGGGCCGAAGGGGCGGGCGCGGCAGGACGAGCTGGCCCGCATCGCCCGCGCGTACGGCCTGCGCGTCGTCGGGCCCAACTGCCTCGGCATCGCCAACACCGACCCCGCCGTACGGCTCAACGCCACGCTCGCGGCGACCGTGCCGGGCAGGGGCAGGGTCGGCTTCTTCAGCCAGTCGGGCGCTCTCGGCACCGCGCTGCTCCAGCGCGTCGCCCAGCGCGGCATCGGCATCTCCAGCTTCGTCTCGGCGGGCAACAGGGCCGACGTCTCGGGCAACGACCTCCTGCAGTACTGGGAGGAGGACGAATCCACCGAGGTCATCTTGCTCTACCTCGAGTCGCTGGGTAACCCGCGCAAGTTCGCCCGTCTGGCCAGGCGCATCTCGCGTCGCAAGCCGATCGTCGTGGTCAAGAGCGGCGGCACCACCCAGGGCGTGCCCATCGGCCACTCCGCCTCCGCCCTGCGCCTGCCCGACAGCGCGCTCAGCTCGCTGTTCGAGCAGGCGGGCGTCATCAGGGTGGACGACCTCATCCAGCTGTTCGACGTCGGCCAGTTGCTGGCCTGCCAGCCGCTGCCCGCGGGGCCGCGCGTCGGCCTGGTCACCAACTCCGACGCGCTGGGCCTGCTGGCCGTCGACGCGTGCGTGAGCGCGGGGCTCGAGCCCCGCCCGCCGGTGAACCTGGGCGCGGCGGCGGGGGCCCAGGAGTTCGGTACGGCTCTCGCGGGCGTCCTCGCCGATCCCGACGTGGACGCGGCGGTCGTGATCTACATGCCGCCCATCCCGGGCGACTCCCGCTCGGTGGCGGGCGAGCTGGTCCGGGTCTCGCGTACGGCGGGCAAGCCGGTGCTGGCCACGTTCGAGGGCCAGCTCGGGATGCCACCCGAACTCCGCACCGACCCGGACGTGCTCCCCGAACGCGGCTCGGTGCCCTCGTACGCGGCGCCTGAGGAGGCGGTCCGGGCACTGGCCCACGTCGTCCGGTACGCGGGCTGGCTCCAGCAGCCGGCGGGGGCACCACCCGAGCTCGACCACCTCGACACCGAAACCGCCCGCACCCTGGTCTCCGAAGCCCTCACCAAGGCGCCCCCCGCTCCGTCCGCCAAGACCTCAGCGGACGGACCATCGCCTCTTGGAGAGACCTCAGCCATCGAGTCCCCTTCGCCCTCCCAAGAGACGTCAGCCGGAGTCGAGGGGGTCGCGGGGCCGGAGACCTCGGCTGAAGTCCCTCCTTCCCCCGAAGGAACGCCGGCCGACGAAGTCCCGCCGACCGACGCCGAACCTGTGGAGATCGACGCCACCGCGTTGCTCGCCTGCTACGGCATCACCGTCTGGCCCGCCGAGATCGTCCGAACCCCCGACGAGGCCGTCGCCGCCGCCGAACGCCTGGGCTGGCCCGTGGTCCTGAAGGCCGCCGACCCCGAGGCCGCCAAGCGGGCCGGCACCGTACGCCTCGGACTCCTCTCCCCGGCGGCGGTCCGTCAGGCCCATGCCGACCTCGCGGGACAGCTCGGCGCCGACGTGGTCCTCGCCGTCCAGGCGATGGCCCCGCAACCCGCGGTCCCCACGGTCGTGAGCGTCCTGGAGGACCCCGCCTTCGGCCCCGTCGTCTCCTTCGGCCTCGGCGACGTCACCGCCCGCCTCCTGCGCGACCGCGGCTACCGGCTCGCCCCGCTCACCGCCGACGACGCCGCGGGTCTGGTGCGCTCGGTGGCGGCCGCGCCGCTGCTGTTCGGCGAGTACGGCTACCCGCCGGTCGCGGTCGGCGCACTGCAGGAGCTCCTGGTACGGGTCGGCCGCCTGGCCAACGACCTGCCGGAGGTCGCCAGGCTCGACCTCGACCCCGTCCTGGTGGGGGAGTCGGAGGTGTTCGTGCTGGGCGCGCGTGCCGTACTGAGAAGCCCGGAGGGCCCCCGCCGAGACGGCGGCCCCCGCCGCCTCGCCTGAACCACCGGAGAGGTAGGGGTACGACCCGGGCTGGCGCACCGAGGGCGTGCCCTTCGGCTGTTGGGTGGGGCCTGCTGGTTCGGAGAGGCGTCCCTGCGGTGCGCCCGCCGGTTCGTCGGCGGGCGTCCTTGGTCGGTCGGCGGCGCCTCTGGTTCTTCAACAGGGCGGGGCCTGCTGATAACCGGTTGTCCGTGACCTGGCGGGTGGCGAAATGTTATGTCAGGTAATTGTTCGCCATAGCGCCTCATAAAAGTATCCGTTAAAGCCCTCGGCATAACGTATTGGGAAATATCCAGATATGTCCCGGTGAGTGTGAGCGGTGTCCGAGGGCTGGCAGGATGGATGCCATGAGGGAAACCCGAGTCTCAGCCGCGGGCCTGCGTGAAGCGATCGAGCGCAGCGGCTACTACCCCGACCTCGTCACCGATGCGGTCGAATCCGCGCTGGGCAAGGAGGCGGTGACCGCCTACGTGGTGCACCACGAGGCCACGTTCGACCCGGCGATGGAGGTGCGCAGGCACGTCACGGTCCTGGTCCTGACGGGCTCCCGGCTGCTGGTCTGCCACACCGACGAGCACCCGCCCGCCGAGGGCGTCTCGGCCTCCCACGCCTCCACCACCACCGAGGCCGTACGGCTCAGCCGCGTCCAGTCGGTCGCGGTGACCAGGGTCGTGCCCGACCCTGCCTCGTACGTCCCGGGGGTGCCGCCGACCGAGGCGACGCTCACGATCGGATGGGGCGCCATCTCCCACGTCGACCTCGAACCCGCCACCTGTGGCGACGAGAACTGCGAGGCCGACCACGGCTACACAGGCGCGATCACGGCCGACGACCTCTCGCTGCGGGTGAGCGAGGCGGCCGACGGTCCGGAAGCGGTGGGGCACGTCCTCGCCTTCGCCAAGGCCCTCTCCGAGGCCACCGCCCGCGCCGCCACCTAGCCCACCTACCGAACCCTGCCGGCCTCCCGCCGGACCCTTGCCCGCCCGGTCGCCCGCCCGCCGGCCCCTTGCCCGCCCGCCGGTGTGAGGGTGGCCGTGGCGCGAGGGCGGCATGCGAGCTGCCCTGGTGTGGGGAAGCCCACCGGGCATGGGCGCTTGTGAGCGGCCCTGGGAGGGCCGTACAACCCCCTGGGAGGTTCGGTGGTGCCGGCACTATCGAAAACCGTGGCCACCCGCTAGAACGGTGCGAAAAGGCCGAGGAGTGAGGTTCGTGATGGACGGCAAGCACCCCCAGCCCATGGTCCCCGCCTATGGCGGCGGCTCACTCGCCGACCTGCCAGGCGCGCTGCTCGCCGCCCTCGGCGTCCTCACCCAGGAGCACGTCTCCAATCGCCAGGCAGCCCTTCCCACCCTCCGGGACGACGTCACCACCCCCCAGGCAGGCGTCCCCAGCCGCCAGGAGGACGTCCCAACCCTCCAGGAAGGCGCGCCCACCGGCCAGGAGGGCGCCCACGCCCGCCAGGAAGGCCCCCAAAGCCTGGGCAGCTCCCGAATCCGCCAGGAAGGTGCTCCAGGCGAAGAAGGCGGCCGCCGGCGAGGTGCTCGCGACGTCGCGATGCCCAGCGCGGAGGATCCCCTCGAGCTCGCCCCCGCCGACCGGATCTGTCTCTTCCTGGTCGACGGCCTCGGTGACGAGCTCCTGCGGGCCCATGCCGACCGTGCCCCCTTCCTGTCCTCCCTCACCGCCAAGCGGCTCACCGCCGGCTTCCCCGCGACCACCGTGACCAGCCTGTGCAGTCTCGGCACCGGCCTGCCGCCCGGCGAGCACGGCATGCTGGGCCTGACGCTGGCCGTGCCGGGACAGCGGCACCTGTTCAACTGCCTGCGCTGGTCCCTGCCCAGGGGCCTGCCGCCGATGGATCCCGCCGAGTGGCAACCGGCGGAGACCGTCTACCAGCGCGCCGCCAGGGCGGGCATCACCGCCGGCTACGTCGGTCCCGCCGCCTTCGAGTCGACGGGACTGACCGAGGCCGTCTACCGGGGCGTGCGCTACGTGCCGGCCGACACCGTCGAGGAGCGCGTGGCGGGGGTGAAGGCGATGCTGGCCGAGCCCCGGGCCCACGTGACCGTCTACCACGGCGACCTCGACGCCACAGGGCACCTGGTCGGGTGGGGCAGTCCGCAGTGGCTCGACCAGCTCGAGCTGGTCGACGACATGGCCGCCAGGCTGGCAGAGACGCTCCCGTCCGGCTCGGCGCTGTACGTCACGGCCGACCACGGCATGGTCAACGCCGTGGAGAAGATCGACGCGGAGGCCACGCCCGAATTGAGCGAGGGTGTGGCGATGTTCGGCGGGGAGGCCAGGGCCAGGCACGTCTACACCGAGGAGGGCGCCGCGCCGGCCGTGCTGGAGGCGTGGCGCGAGGTGCTGGCGGGCAAGGCGTGGGTGGCGTCCAGGCAGGAGGCGGTGGATTCGGGGTGGTTCGGCCCAGGTGTGCGCAGGGAATGGCTGGCCAGGATCGGTGACCTCGTCGCCGTGCCGTACACCGACTGTGTCATCCTCGCCTCTGCGACCCATCCGATCGAGGCGGCCTTCACCGGCTACCACGGTTCGATGACGGCCGCCGAGCAGTTTGTCCCACTTCTGGAGGTGTCCGCACGATGACCAGCCCACTGATCGGCCCATCCGAGCTCGCCGCGCTGGAGGGCGCCGCCCTGCTCGACGTGCGCTGGCGGCTGGGCGGTCCGCCCCAGCGCGAGGCCTACGCCGAGGGACACATTCCGGGCGCCGCCTTCTGTGACCTCAACGCCGACCTGGCCGCCCCGGCGGGCGCGGGCGGCCGTCACCCGCTGCCGTCGGCGGAGGCGTTCACCGCCTCGATGCGCAGGCTCGGCGTGTCAGGCTCGCGCCCCGTCGTCGTCTACGACGACGCCGACGCCACCGCCGCGGCCAGGGCCTGGTGGGCGCTGCGCTACTTCGGCCACGAGGACGTCAGGGTCCTGGACGGCGGCTTCCGCGCGTGGAAGGAGGCGGGCCTGCCGGTCACGAAGGACGTGCCCGAGGTCGTGGGCGACTTCACCGCCAGGCCGGGCGGCATGCCCGTGCTGTCGGCCGAGGAGGCGGGCGCGCTGGCGGCCACCGGCGTGCTGCTGGACGCCCGCGCGGGTGAGCGCTACCGGGGCGAGGTCGAGCCCATCGACCCGGTGGCCGGGCACGTGCCCGGCGCGGTCAGCGCCCCGACCACGCAGAACGTCGGCCCCGACGGCCGCTTCCTCGACCCCGCCGCGCTCCGCGCCCGCTTCGCCGCCCTCGGCGCGGTGGAGGACACACGGGTGGGCGCCTACTGCGGGTCGGGCGTGACGGCCGCGCACGAGGTGCTGGCGCTGGAGGTGGCCGGCGTCCACGCGGCGCTGTACGTGGGCTCGTGGTCGCACTGGATCACCGATCCTTCGCGTCCCGTCGCGACCGGCTGACGAGGACGGGGTGCTCGCCCGCGCCGAAACAGGCGAAGCCGGGCACCTCTGACTTGCTGGAGGCCGTGGCCAGCGCGGCGGCGGGCGGCTCGCCCGCCGCGATCAGCTCGTGGAAGAGCGTCATCAACGCCAGCGCCTCGTCATCGGGCACCGGGATCAGCCCGGCGACCACGCACGCCGCGCCCCTGGCCAGGAACGTTCCCGCCAGCCCGAGCGGCGCGCCCTCTGCGGGCACCCTGGCCATGCCCGAGTCGCACGCCGACAGCACGACCAGGCGCGGCGGCGAGTCGTGGGTGAGCAGGTCGTAGGCCATCAGCGGCCCGTCCTCCAGCTCGATGCTCGACAGCAGCGGGCTGCGGGAGTGGAAGGTGCCGTGCGCGGCCAGGTGCAGCACGTCGGCCCGGCCGAGCGCGTCTGCGACGTCGGCGACGCGGCCGCGCACCAGCTCCGTGCGACGGTGCGCGGCCAGCACCCGCTCGACCTCGGTGGTCGCGTGCCGCAGGCCCGGGCCGGCCGCGGCGATCACCAGGGGTTCGGCGCGGCGGGTCCGTTCGCGCGCCGCCAGCCACGCGGCGGCGCTGGGCACGACGCTCACCGGCCTGGCGTGCAGGCAGGGCAGCACCGACCAGGGCAGCGTGTGCAGCGGCCCGGCCGGAACGATCACCAGCGGGCGGCCCTCGATCTCCGCGGCGACCTGCTCGAACAGCAGGCGCTCGAGCAGGACGGCCTCGGCGCGTACGGGATCGGGGCCGCGCTCGCCCGTGGCAACGGCGTCGCCCAGGCTCGCGCGGCGCAGGCCGTACCTGAGCCTGATGACGGCCTCGGACACCGTCGCCGTGTCGCAGACACGGCGCAGCGTGACGCCCGCGGCGGTGATCACCAGGACCAGCAGCGCGTCGTCGTGGCAGACGAACTCCACCAGGGCGCCCCCGGCCAGCGCCGCCCGCACGGCGGTGAGGCCCGGCGCGTCGGGACGCCCGCCCGCGACCGCCCGCCACCGCTCGGCCCACGCGAACACCACCTCGGGCCCGCACGTGTCGATCGCCAGCCCGAGCCCGTAGGAGGCCAGTCGCTGCCCCGCGCGCGCCATGTGCGCCCTGAGCGAGGGATCGTCGAAGCGGCTCGCGTCGGAGCCGACCTCGCGCAGCCCGCGGTGCACCGCCGCGAACGCCGCCGCGCTGTCGTCGCGCAGCGTGGCCAGCAGCGCCGCCGCGTGCCATCGCACGGGGGACGGCACGCCGTCGCCGGCCTCGGGCTCGCCGCCCAGGTAGGCGGCCTGCTGCGCGGAGGCGAGCGGGATGAGGTGGCGCAGGCTCAGCGCGGGCGCGTCGAGCAGCGGGGCCAGATGGCGGGGCTCCTGCGCGGGGCAGTGCGCCGCCGCCTCGGGGTCGAGCAGCGACAGCTGCGCCGTCGCCGTCGCCGTGTCGCCCAGCGTGAGGGCCAGCTCCGCGGCCGCCAGCCGTACGGCGGCGGCCTCCGCGGTGTAGGAGGAGGACGTGAGGTCGTGCGCGCACGCCAGCAACCGCTCCAGCAGTTCCGCGGAGGGCGGCTCCAGCGCGAGCCTGGCGCGCAGGACCACCTCGGCCGCCAGCCGCCACGAGTCGCAGCCCTGGGCGGTCAGCTCCGCCTCGGCCCTGCGGGCCACCGCGAGCGCCTGGCGGGCGTCGCCGGTGACCAGCTCGACCTGCGCCAGGCGCAGCCTGGCCTCGGCCAGCGCCACCTGCGCGCCCGAGGCCTCCAGCTCAGGTACGGCGAGGCTGAGCATGGCCCTCGCCTCGCCCGGCAGGTGGGCGGCCAGCAGCGCGCCGGCGAAGTCGGCCCGCATCGTGGCCAGGCGCTCGGGGAAGCCGAACAGCGTGTCCTCGCACGCCCGGTAATGGGTGAAGGCGGCGGGGATGTCGCCCTGCCGCACCGCGAGAAAGGGCAGGTTCGCCGCGGCGAGCCTTGCCAGGTGGGCCAGCCCCGCGCGCTGCGACAGCTCCAGGCAGGCGGCGATGTCGCGGGTGGCCTGCCGCCAGCGCCCCTGGTAGGCGTGCACCAGGCCCCTGTTGAGCAGGCCGCCCGCGCGGAAGCGCTGGTCGTCGATGGTTCCAGGAGCCTCGGCGAGGACGGCGAGCGCCCTGTCGCACGAGGCCACGGCCTCCTGGTGCCGCCCCAGGTGCGCCAGCGCGACGGCCCGCTGGGTGTCGAGCTTGGCGCGGTCGAGCGGCGACAGGTAGGCCCAGGCCATGGCGGCCACGCGCAGCGCCTGGAGCGGGTGACCGCGCTGGGTGCGCACGGTCACCAGCGACAACCGCGCCTGGGCCAGCCGGTCGGCGGGAGCGTCGCTCGTGGCGATCGCGCGGCGCAGGTGGCGCTCGGCGGTCTCGAGATCACCCAGCTCCCTGCAGGCCAGCGCCATGGCCCGCAGGGCGATCACGGCCGCTTCGACGGCGTCCGTCTCCTCCGCCTCGGCGTGGACCGCGCGGGCGCTCTCCAGCGCCCGCGCGGGATCGATGCCCGACTGGAGTACGGCCTCCTCAGCCCGGGCGACCAGCGCATCCGTCACGGACGGATCCGCACCCATCGGGTGGCGACCGGTGTGCGCCCCGGCCGGTGGCACACCACGCTGAACCAGCCGGGCGGCAGGCCGGTGGCGGCGAACTGGCCGGTGGCGGGCAGGTCGCGCGACACCGTGAGATGCGGCGTGCGGATGTCGACCGTGGCCCCGTCGCCGGGATGCGGCGTCACCCGCCCCGCCACGTCGATCAGGCCGTCGCCGATGGTCACCTCCAGGTCGAAGGAGAAGTCCTGGGTGGCGAACCTGACCAGGCGTGGTCCGTCCGCGTCGCGAGTGCCGCGGGTGGCGGCGCTCTCCGCCGGTGCGGCGGTGTCGGCCTGGGCCAGGCGCAGGCCGTAGGCGTCGCGCGCGGCGGCCGAGACGTGGGCCGGAATGGGGTCGTGCCCCGCGGCGATGCGGAGCGCGGCCAGTAGGTACTCGTCGTCGATCATGGCACCGTTTCCTCTTGAGAGATCAGGGTGCGCAGCTTGTTGAGACAGCGAAGTCGAGTCGGCCCGACGCTGCCGGTCGGCACGCCCAGCCGAACCGCGAGTTGGCGCGTTCCCGCTTCGGGAACCGTCGCCACCAGGCGGAGCAGGGTTCGGCATGGTTCGTGCAGGGTGGACACCGCCTGCCAGAGCAGACGCCCCTCATCGGCCTCGAGAACCACCGAGGCCGGGTCGGGATCGAAGGGACCGCCTTCTTCGGGAAGGCAGAGGTGCGGGCGCAGCCCCGAACCTCTCCGGGAAATCAGCAGAGCCTCGCGCCTGGCCGCCGTGGCCAGCCAGGCGCCGACACTCGCCGGGTCCCTGATCGAGTGCAGATTCTCCAGAAGCCGCAACCACGCACCCTGGACGGCGTCCGCGGCGTCGGCCTCGTTCAGCCCGCAAGCGTGAGCGACCGACCACATCCGCTGCCCGAACCGGCCGACCAGGCCGATCCAGGCGGAGTGGTCGCCGTCGGCAGCAGCCTTCAGCAGCTCCTCCGGGAGACGGGGGTCACTCACGTTGCCTCCTCGTAATGAGACGAGGACTGAGAGTAAACCTTATCGCGACCGGTGGCTTTCAGGTTGAGTGAACGACCACACCCACGCCCGGAATCTCCTGTGAATCAGGCAGATCGGCGACGTGTCGCACGCCGGGTGCCGCGGCGAACGCTCCCGAGACCAGGGCGGCGGAGAAGGACGTGCCGCTCCAGCTGGCGAAGCCCTCGAACTCGCCGAACTCCAGGAACGTGCTGGTGAGCCAGTCGCCCCTGGCCCAGGCGTCCACCCACGGGCCGTGGGCGGAGTACGGCGTCCTGCGCTCCTGCGCGGCGTCGAGCGCCCCGACCCCGACCACGCCGGGCAGCGCGGCGGGCCAGAACGGGCGCTCCGAGGCGGTGTTGCCCGCGCACGCCACCGTCACCGTGCCCTCCAGCGAGGCCACCGCGTCGGCCACCAGCCTGGACGGCTCGTCGTCGAAGGTGTGGCAGCCGAGCGAGAGGTTGAGCACCTGGGGCGGGTCGGGCCGCAACCGGTTCAGCGCGCGCAGCAGGCCCGCCTCGTCGCCGACGCCGTCCGCGCCGAGCACCCGCGCCACCTGGAAGGCGGCGCGGGGTGCGCGCCGCTGGATCAGGCCGGCGATGAACGTGCCGTGCCCCGCCTGCGCTTCGAGCTCGCCGTCGCCGTCGTCGTCGGGACGGTCGGCCGCCTCGGGACCGAGCCTGCGGTACCAGTCGCTCTTGGCCCACCACGGATGCGCCGCGATGCCGGTGTCGACCACCGCCACCCGCACGGGCGGGCCGTCCGCGCCCGGGGGCGGCTCGAGCGGCGCGGCGGGGAACGGCCGGGAGGCCGGGCCGCCGAACCACAGCGGCTGACCCGTGAGCACGTGGTTGGGACCCGCCCGGTGGCCCTCCTCGCGCAGCCGCATCGCGATCTCGCACGGATCCTCGCCCGGCGTCAGCCTGATGCGGAACACCCCGTCGGCCTCGGACACCGCCTGAGTCCACCGCTCCGCGGCCGACAGCGCCCCTCGGTCGGTGAGGAGCTGGCCGGGACGGATGAGCGCGGCGCCGACCGCTTGGATGTCCATGGCCCGGTATCTTTCCGCCTCCGGCCCCACGTCACATGCCCCAGCCGCAACATCTTGGTATAGCCCCCCTCTAGCACCGGGCGGCGACCGACGGTAGTCTCTCCCTAGTCACTTGTGATCATCCCAGGACGAGGCCGTTGGGGAAGGCGCACCTCGTACCGAAACGGGAGGTCCGGTGTCTGCTCGTGGCGTGCTGTACGTCCACTCGGCTCAGCCCGCGCTGTGCCCTCATATCGAATGGGCAGTCGCGGGTGTCCTTGGCGTGCCCGTAGACCTGACGTGGACGCCCCAACCTGCCGCGCCGAACGTGGTGCGCGCGCAGGCCGAGTGGGAAGGACGCCCTGGCATCGCCGCGGCCATCACCTCCTCGCTCATGGGCTGGCAGCGCATCCGATTCGAGATCACCGAGGACGCCTCGCCGGGGGTGGACGGGTCCAGGCACGCCTACACGCCGACGCTCGGCGCCTTCAACGCGGTGATCGGGGCGGCGGGGGACATCATGATCCCCGAGGACCGGCTGCGGGCGGTGATGCTGATGGCCGCGCAGGGACGCTGCGTGCTGGAGGACGAGCTGGACAAGATGCTGGGCAAGCCCTGGGACGAGGAACTCGAACCGTTCCGCTACGCGGGCGACGGCGCCCCGGTCCGCTGGCTCCACGCGGCAGTGTGACCTGCCCGACGGAGCGGCGGCCACATTCGGGCTCAAGCACGGCTGTGCCCCCTCGCCCGGAGGCGAAGGGGCACAGGCGGCAGAGATACTACAGCGGGATGTTGCCGTGGGCGCCACGGGCCGGGGTGGCCGTGGCGAGCACCTTGGCGATCGCACCGCGCGTCTGGGCCGGGTCGATGACCTCGTCGATCACTCCGAGCTCCCTGGCCCGCTCCACCCCGCCCGCGAGCCGCTCGTGCTCCTGGGCCAGGCGGTGCTCCAGCTCCGCGCGCTCCTCCTCGGGAGCGGCCGCCAGCTCGCGGCGCTTGAGGATGCGCACCGCCGCGACCGCGCCCATGACGGCGACCTCGGTCGTCGGCCAGGCGAAGACACGGGTGGCGCCGAGGGCACGGGAGTTCATCGCGATGTACGCGCCGCCGTACGCCTTCCTGGTGACCAGGGTGACGCGGGGCACGGACGCCTCGGCGAAGGCGTGCAGCAGCTTGGCGCCGCGGCGGACCACGCCGTCGTGCTCCTGCCCGACGCCGGGGAGGTAGCCGGGGACGTCCACGAGGACAACCAGCGGCACCCCGAAGGCGTCACACATACGAACGAAGCGAGCGGCCTTCTCGGCGGACGTGGCGTCGAGGCAGCCGCCGAGACGCATCGGGTTGTTGGCGACGACGCCGACGGTCCTGCCCCCGAGGCGGCCGAGCGTCGTGACGATGTTGGGCGCCCACTTCGGGTGCAGCTCGATGCCGGGCTCGTCGAGCAGGCCGTTGACGAGCGGCTTGACGTCGTAGGCGCGGCGGGCCGACTCGGGCAGGAAGGCCGAGAAGTCGACCTCGTCGATCGAGGAGACGCGCACGCGGCCCTGGTGGCCGAGCAGCACGGCGATCTGGCGCGCCTTGACCAGCGCGTCGGCCTCGGTCTTGGTGACGATGTGCACGACGCCGCTGCGCTTGCTGTGCGGCTCGGGGCCGCCGAGCGCGGCGCTGGTGACCTCTTCGCCGGTGACGCTGCGCACGACGTCGGGTCCCGTCACGAAGATGCGGCCCTGGTCGGCGAGGATGACGATGTCGGTGAGCGCGGGGCCGTAGGCGGCGCCGCCGGCGGCGGGGCCGACGACGACCGACAGCTGAGGGACGATGCCCGACGCCTTGGTCATGGCGGCGAAGACCCGGCCGACGGCGTGCAGCGACTCGACACCTTCGGCGAGTCGCGCACCACCGGAGTGCCAGACACCGATGACCGGCACCCGTTCACGGACGGCCACGTCGTAGGCGTGAACGATGTGCTCGCAGCCCTCGCTGCCCATCGCACCACCCTGGAAGCGGGCGTCGCTGCAGAACGCGACGACGGGAACACCCTCGACGCGGCCCATGGCGGCGAGCACGCCGCTCTTGTCCTGGGGGGAGATCAACCGCAGCGAGCCCTCGTCGAGCAGCGCGGTCAGGCGGACGATCGGATCGCGGGGATCGACGGGCGTCTCATCGGAGGCGCCGGTCACCACCCCGTTGTCGAGCACGGTCATCTATGGCTCCCTCAGTGCGTGGTGAAGACGACGGTCACGTTGTGGCCGCCGAATCCGAACGAGTTGTTGACCGCGGCGATGTCGCCTTCTGGGAGCTTGCGCGACTCACCGTGGACAAGGTCGACCTCGATGCCGTCGTCGGGGTTGGCCAGGTTGATGGTGGCGGGCACGACACGGTCCTCGAGGGCCATGATCGTGAAGACCGACTCGATGCCGCCGGCGCCGCCGAGCAGGTGGCCCGTCATCGACTTGGTCGAGGTGACCAGCGGGTGCGTGCCGATGGCCTTGGCCACCGCCTGAACCTCGATGACGTCGCCCGCGGGCGTGGAGGTGCCGTGCGCGTTGATGTGCTTGATGTCGTGGCCCGTCACACCGGCGTCGGTGAGCGCCTGGGTCATCGCCATGATGACGCCTCTGCCCTCGGGCTCGGGCTGGGTGATGTGGTGGGAGTCGGCGGAGTAGCCGACGCCGGCGGCGTAGGCGTAGATGCGGGCGCCGCGCGCCTTGGCGTGCTCCTCGCTCTCCAGCACCACGATGCCCGCGCCCTCGCCGAGCACGAACCCGTCGCGGTCGCGGTCCCACGGACGGGAGGCGCCCTGCGGGTCGTCGTTGCGGGTCGACATGGCCCGCGCCGCCGCGAAGGCGGCGATGTTGAGCGGGTGGATGGCGGCCTCGGTGCCACCGGCCACGACCACGTCGGCACGGCCCGACCTGATCATCTCCATCGCGTAGCCGATCGCCTCGGCGCCGGAGGCGCAGGCGGAGACGGTGGCGTGGACGCCCGCCTGGGCGCCCAGGTCGAGACCGATCCAGGCGGCGGGGCCGTTCGGCATGAGCATGGGCACGGTGAACGGCGAGAGCCTGTTCCAGCCCTTCTCCTTGAACGTGTCGTAGGCCGACAGCGTCGTGGTGATGCCGCCGATGCCGCTCGAGACGACGACGCCGAGCCTCTCGGGCGCCACCTGCGGGGCGCCGGCGTGCTGCCAGGCCTCGCGCGCGGCGACCAGGGCGAGCTGCTCGCTGCGGTCGAGGCGACGGGCCTCGGGCCGCGGCAGCACCTCGGACGGGTCGACGGCCGCGACGCCCGCGAACTTCACGGGGACGCTGTCGACCCAGTCCTCGGTGAGGGACCGCACACCAGACTGACCGGCGAGGAGCGCCGACCAGGTCGAGGTGACGTCTCCACCGAGGGGCGTCGTCGCGCCGAGCCCGGTGACGACGACTCGTGCCCGGTTTGCACTCACGTGGTTACGCTCCTTGCTGATCAGAAGGGGTTTTCAGGCCTGGATGAAGTTGAGGACGTCCTTGACCGTCTTCAGGTTCTTGAGCTGGTCGTCGGGAATCTCGACGCCGAACTCGTCCTGAGCGGCCACGGCGATCTCGACCATGGACAGGGAGTCGATGTCGAGGTCGTCCACGAAGCTCTTCTCCGGGGTGACCTCGGACGCCGGGATCCCAGTGATCTCGTTGACGATCTTGCCGAGGCCCTCGAGGATCTCCTGCTCGCTGACTGCCATGTCGGTAGTTCTCCTTTGAGTTTCTTCTTGGGTGTTGTACGGCGAGCCGTACAAGTTACGGGATCTCGACGACTTGGCCGGCGAAGGTCAGGCCGGCGCCGAAGCCGAGAAGGAGGGCCAGCTGGCCCGACTGCACCTCGCCGCGCTCGATCATGCGTGAGAGCGCGAGCGGGATGGAGGCCGCCGAGGTGTTGCCCGCCAGGACGATGTCGCGGGCGATGACGGCGTTGTCCGCGCCGAGCTTGCGGGCGATGGACTCGATGATGCGCAGGTTGGCCTGGTGCGGGACGAACGCGGCCAGATCGGCGGGGTCCACTCCGGCACGCTCGCAGGCCTCCCTGGCCACCGGGTGAAGCGCGGTGGTGGCCCAGCGGAACACGGTCTGTCCTTCCTGGTGGAGGAAGGAGTCGCGGTCCTTGATGATGATCGCGTCGTACTTGTCGCCCGCGCTGCCCCAGACCACGGGGCCGATGCCGGGGGTCTCGGAGGCGGTGACCACGGCGGCGCCCGCGCCGTCGGCGAAGATCACCGCGGTGGCCCGGTCGCTCCAGTCGACCCACTGAGAGAGCTTCTCGGTGCCGACGACCAGCACGTTCTTGGCCGAGCCCGCCCGTACGGCGGCGCTGGCGGTGCCGAGCGCGTAGCAGAAGCCCGCGCACGCGGCGTTGACGTCGAAGGCGCCGGGGGAGTCGATGCCCAGGCGGTGGGCCACCCGCGCGGCCGCGTTGGGGATCTGCGACTCGAGCGTGCAGGAGGCCACGATCACCAGGTCGATGTCGGCGGCGTCGAGACCCGAGCCCGCGAGCGCCTTGCCGCCCGCCTGGACCGCCATGTCGATCTCGGTCTCGGACGGCGGGGCGACCCTGCGCTCCTTGATGCCGACCCTCGACTGGATCCACTCGTCGTTGGTCTCGATGGTCTTGGCCAGGTCGTCGTTGGTGACGATGTTGGCGGGCTGGTAGTGGCCGAACGCCAGGATCTTCGCCCCTGGGGCGGCGTCGGGAATCCTCATTTGATCAGCTCCCTGGCCGCGTCGAGGTCGTCGGGGGTCTTCAGCGCGACGGTCTGCACGCCGCGCAGGGCGCGCTTGGCCAGGCCCGTCAAAGTGCCGCCGGGCAGCAGCTCGACCATCGTGGTGACGCCGAGCGCGGCCATGGTCTCCATGCAGGAGTCCCAGCGGACGGGGTTGCTGACCTGGTTGACCAGGAGCTCCACGAACTCGGCGCCGGTGTCGACGACCTGGCCGTGGGCGTTGGACAGCAGCTTGGTGTGCGGATCGCCGGGCGTGACCGCGGCCGCGGCCTGGCGCAGCTGGTCGACCGCGGGAGCCATGTGGACGGTGTGGAAGGCGCCGGCGACCGACAGCGGGATCAGCCTGGCGCGGGCCGGCGGCTCCTCCTTGAAGGCGGCCAGCTGCTCGAGCGTGCCCGCCGCGACGATCTGACCGGCGCCGTTGATGTTGGCGGGGGTCAGGCCGTGCCTGTCGATGGCGGCCAGCACGTCGGCCTCGACGCCGCCGAGCACGGCGGTCATGCCGGTCTCGGTGACCGCGGCGGCCTTGGCCATGGCCTGGCCGCGCTCGCGGATCAGCGTCAGCGCCTGCTCGGGGGTCAGCACTCCGGCCAGGGCGGCGGCGGCGAACTCGCCGACGCTGTGCCCGGCCAGCAGATCGGGGCGGGCGCCCAGCGCCTCGGCGGCGGCCAGCGCGGCGGCCACGAGCAGCGGCTGGGCGACGGCGGTGTCACGGATCTCGTCGGCGTCGGCGGTGGTGCCGTAGGCGATCAGGTCGAGCCCGACAACCTCCGACCATGCGGAAAGCCTGTCCCTGAGGCCGGGTAGCTCTAGCCAGGGTGTCAGGAAGCCTGGGGTCTGGGCGCCTTGGCCCGGAGCGACGAGTACGAACACGGATTCCACCATGCCCTGTAGAAGTCCGACACGCGGATGGAGATCCGTACGAACTTTGTCCCAGGGGTTTTGTAGGAACCCTACAGCGGAGGTTTCGGGGGCGTTACGTTAGAGCACGCCAGGTTACGGCGCTCTCCGTGAGCCTGCCCAGGATGAGCCCGACCTGCAACGTGAAGGCCGATCTGCCCTCGGTCGGCTGGTAGCCGGTCAGCTCGGTGATCTTCTTCAGTCGGTACCTGACCGTGTTCGGATGGACGAACAGCAGCCGGGCCGTGGCCTCCAGCGAGGTGCCCTGCTCCAGGTAGGTGGCGAGGGTGTCGAGCAGCGGCGTGCCGGCCAGCGGCAGGTAGACGTTCTCGACGAGCTGCTGCCTGGCGTCGTCGTCGCCGTCGAGCGCCCGCTCGGCCAGCAGGTCCTCCGCGTGGACCGGCCGCGGCGCGTCGGGCCAGCCGGGGGAGGCCTTCAGCCCGGCGATCGCGGCCCGCGCCGAACGGGCGGCCGCGTGCAGGTCGGGCACCTCGGGGCCGATGACGATCGGTCCGGGGCCGAAGCGCGGCACCACCTGCCTGGCGGCGTGGTCCACGTTGTCGGCGCCGCCGACGATCACGATGAGCCGGTCGGCCTGCACACCCGCGAGCAGGTCCATGCCGATGCGCCTGCCCTTCTCGCGCAGGCCGTCGATGACCGCGCGTGGGTCCTCGTCGGGGGCGTGCCCCGCGATCACCACGACGGGGGCCGACGTCCAGCCGAGCGCCGCGGCCCAGGAGTGCAGCCCGTCGTCGACCTCGCCGCGCACCAGCGCGTCGACGATCAGCGCCTCGAGCCTGGCGTCCCAGGCGCCGCGGGCCTCGGCCTCGCGGGCGTAGACCTGGGCGGCGGCGAAGGCCACGTCGCGCGTGTAGCGGAGCATGGCCTGCTCCAGCTGGTCGCCGCCGCCGGGCGCGGCCAGCTCGTCGGTCATGGTCTCGACGACCTCGACGACGATGCGGACGATGTCGACCGTCTGCTGCAGCGAGATGGAGCGCTTCAGCTCGCGCGGGGCCGTGCCGAAGAACTCGATGCTCGGGGTGGGACGGCCCTCGCCCGCGTGAGCGAACCACTCGACGAAGGCGGCGATGCCGGCCTGGGCGACCAGGCCGACCCACGAGCGGTCCTCTGCCGACAGGGCGCGGAACCACGGCAGCCGCTCGTCCATGCGCGCCATGGCGGCGGTGCCGAGGGTGCCCATGTTGCGCTCGAGACGCCTGGTGGTGTCTTCCCTGGTCCGCTCCTCGTGGTCCTTCACGCCTCTAGAGTGCCAGGTCCTGAGGAGTGCTCAGATGACGGCCACCGCGGTGATGAGCCCGATCGCCAGATGGGTGACGGCCAGCAGGCGGGCGCCGGGCTGCAGCTCGCTCTCCTTGATCAGCTCGCGCACCGAGATGCCCGCGACCAGGTCGAAGACCAGCATGGCCACGGTCTGCATAGCGATGCCGACCAGCCCGAACACCGCGGTGGCCAGCAGGCCCTCGTGCAGCGCGCCGCCCGACGACCAGATGGAGGCGGCGACGATCAGTCCGACCGCGGCCAGGCCCGAGGTGGCCAGCAGCGTGGCGTTGGGGTTGCGCTCGATCTTGATCACCGCGCTGAGCTTGCCGGGGGTGGCCAGGTCGATGGCGTAGAAGCCGACGATCAGCAGGACCATGCCGAGGACGGCGTAGGCGGCGATCGCGAGCGCGCCCGAGAGGAGGTTGTCGACCAGTGGGGACATGGGGTGCCTTTACAGCTCGATGCGATGAGGAACGAAGGACGAGGTGTCGTCGGTGATCAATCCTGCCGTCTCGCGGATGCCGAGTCCCGCGGACTCGTCGGCGACCACCCACGCCCCGAGCACGGGCCGCTGCCCTTCGAAGGAGGGTAGCGCCTCGAAGCCCTGGTAGACGTGCCCTTCGGCGCCGTAGGAGCCGGGGGTCTCCACCTGGTGGGAGGGGGAGACGATCCGCATGGAGGCGCCCTCTCTTCCCAGGAGCGGCTTGACGATGTACGAGGTCAGCTCGCGCGGGCCGTCCAGGTAGGCGGGAAGCAGGTTCGGATGGCCGGGATAGAGCTCCCACAGCAGCGCGAGCAGCGCCTTGTTCGACAGCAGCGCCTTCCACAGCGGCTCGATCCACGTGGTCGAGGCGGCGTGCCGTACGGCGTGCTCGCCGAACCTGTCGGCCAGCATCCACTCCCACGGATAGAGCTTGAAGGCCGAGCGGAGCACCCGGCCGCCGGTGTCGACGAAGCGCCTGTTGAGCGGGTCCCAGCCGATGTCCTCCATCGCGATGGCGACCGTCGTCAGCCCCGCCTGCTCGGCCGTCTCCTGCAGGTAGGCGACCGTCATCGCCTCCTCGCCGGTCTCGTCCATGTTCGTCCAGGCGAAGTGGGTCGGCCCCGTGGGCAGGACCAGCTCGCGCCACCTGTCGATGAGGCGCTCGTGGATGGAGTTCCACTGGTCGTCGCCGGGGAAGCGGTCCTGCAGCCAGTACCACTGCACGACGCTCGACTCCAGCAGCGAGGTCGGGGTGTCGGCGTTGTACTCCAGCAGCTTCGGCGGGGAGACGCCGTCGTGGCGCAGGTCGAAGCGGCCGTAGACGTGCGGGTCGCGCCGCTCCCACGAGCGGGCGATCTCCTGCCAGGTCCACTCGGGCAGCTTGAAGTCGGCGAAGCGCCGCTCGGCGATCACGTGCTCGACCGCCGCGAGGCACATCCGGTGCAGCTCCTCGACCTGCGCCTCGAGGTCGAGCACCTGCTCCATGGAGAAGACGTAGTGGACGGACTCGTCCCAGTAGGGGCGGGGCAGGTGCGCGGCCTGCACCGAGCGGTGGAAGGCCAGGCCCTGGCCCTCGACGATCTTCTCCCAGCCCTGGCGGGGAGTGTCGTGCTCGCGTCGCATCAGGATCCCGTCGAGGTGCGGTTGCCGAAGCCGTTGGTGGAGATCTTCCCCGCGCGGGTGAGCTCCTCGCCGCTGGTGGTGACGACGTAGGAGTCGCGGGGACGGGCGGTGGTGCCGTCGGAGACGTCGGGGGAGGCGCAGCCGGTCAGGACGACCGCCGACAGGGTCACGAGGGCACCCAGCGAGACCGAGCGCGAGGAGAGTCCGCGCGGCATCAGCTGCCGCCCCCGCCCCTGCCGCCGAAGCCGCCCTTCTGGATGACGTGCCCGTTCCTGCTGGTGATGCGGGCCTCCGCGGGCCGTACGGTGGTGCCCTGCAGCACCCGCACGCCGCTCCTGACGCCGCCGTAGTACCAGCCGTAGGCGTGGTGCGCGCCGTGACGCTCGTCGCAGTAGTCGTCGTCGACGACCTGGTAGGAGCCGTCGGGCAGCCGGGTGCCGAGATCCACGCAGTCGGCGCCGACCTCTTCGTAGTCGTCCTGCGCGGAGCAGTACCCGACCACCAGGAGCGACACCACCCCGAGCGCGGTCAACGTGATCGCCTTGGTCGACTTCCGGGTTTCCGCCATGGGGCTCCAGAGCTTATCGGTGCTTTATGCCCCGGACAACGCGCACGTGAAGCGCCGGGTTCCCACCGGGTAGTCAACCACTATGGAACCCGCCCAAGCACTGCGTGACATCGCCTTCCTGCTGGAGCGGGCGGGCGAGCCGACCTACCGGGTGCGGGCCTTCAGGCGCGCCGCGTCCGTGGTGGCCGACCTCCCTCCCGACGAGCTCGTACGGCTGGCCCGCGCCAACGCGCTCGCCGACCTGCCGGGCATCGGCAAGGTCACCGCGCTGGCGATCACCGAGGCGCTCGACGGCCAGACCCCCACCTACCTGCGCAGGCTCCAGGCGACCGAGGGCAGCGACCTCGACTCGGAGAGCGCCGCGCTGCGGGCCGCGCTCAAGGGCGACCTGCACACCCACTCCGACTGGTCCGACGGCGGCTCGCCGATCGAGGAGATGGCCGCCTCGGCCAGGGCGCTCGGCCACGAGTACCTGGCGCTGACCGACCACTCGCCCCGCCTGACCATCGCCAACGGCCTCTCACCCGCCCGGCTGCGCAGGCAGCTCGACCAGGTGGCCGAGCTGAACGAGAGGCTCGCGCCGTTCAGGATCCTCACCGGCATCGAGGTGGACATCGGCATCGACGGCACCCTCGACCAGGAACCCGAGCTGCTGGAGCGGCTGGACGTGGTGGTCGCGAGCGTGCACTCCAAGCTGCGGATGAACGCCCAGGAGATGACCCGCAGGATGGTCACGGCGATCGCCGACCCGCACGTGGACGTGCTCGGGCACTGCACGGGCCGGATCGTGAAGGGAAGCACCAGGCGGGGAGGGCAGCGGCCCGAGTCGGAGTTCGACGCGGAGCTGGTGTTCGAGGCGTGCCGCAGGTTCGGGGTGGCCGTCGAGATCAACTCCAGGCCCGAGCGGCTCGACCCGCCCAAGCGGCTGCTGCGCCTGGCCTACGAGATGGGCTGCGTGTTGTCGATCGACTCCGACGCTCACGCGCCGGGGCAGCTGGACTGGCAGCGGTTCGGCTGTGAAAGGGCGGCCATGTGCGGGGTGGAGGCCGAGCGCATCGTCAACACCTGGCCGGTGCAGCGCTTGCTGGAGTGGACTGCCTGACTCGCTGAAAGTTTTCGAAGGGGTATTGCAAGTATCCGAAACACGGAGGTAACGTCTGGGCGCGTCAGGCCAATCTCTGCACCCCCCAGGAGACCGACATGGCCCACCTCGACCGCCGCCGATTCCTTCAGCTCGGCGCGCTGGCCGCCGCGGGAGGCGCGCTGAGCGCCTGTGGCGGCGGCGGCTCCGGCGCGGCGGGCGGAACCGGGAAGATCACGGTGTGGAGCTGGCAGGGCCCGGCCGCGATGATGAAGCAGCTGGTCCCCGCCTTCGAGAAGGCCTTCCCCGCGATCAAGGTCGACGTCCAGGACATCGGCAACCCGGCCATCTGGGACAAGATCACCGCAGGGCTCGCCGCGGGAGGACAAGGGCTCGCCGACGTGCTCCACATCGGCGTGGACTACCTGCCCGCCTACGTCGAGAAGTTCCCCGACGGCCTGGCCGACCTGGTGCCGCTCGGCGCCGGCAAGCACAAGACGGCCTTCGCCCAGGGCATGTGGGAGACCGTCAGCCGCGACGGCAAGGTCTACGCCCTGCCGTGGGAGGCCAACTCGGCGGGCTTCTACTACCGGGCCGACCTGTTCGAGAAGGCGGGCGTCGACGTCGAGACGCTCCAGACCTGGGACGAGGTCATCGAGGCGGGGATCAAGCTGAAGGAGAAGACCGGCGTTCAGCTCCTCGGCATCGACAAGCCCGCCTCCCAGGCCGACTCGGCCAACCTCTTCCAGATGCTTCTGCAGCTCCAGGACAGCTTCTACTTCGACATGCAGGGCAACGTCACCCTCGACACCCCGCAGGCGGTCACCGCGCTCACGATCATCAAGAAGCTCAACGACGCGGGCCTGGTCGCCGACATGGCGGGCGGCTGGAACACGATGATCAGCTCGATCAAGAAGGGCTCGGTCGCGGTCCAGGCCATGCCGACCTGGTTCGGCGGCATCATCGAGGAGACCGTCCCGGCGGAGCAGGGCAAGTGGAAGGTGCGGCTGCCGCCCGCCGTCGTCCCCGGCGGCAAGGTCTCGGCCACCGTCAACTCCACCCACCTGGCCGTCGCGGGCACCAGCGAAGACAAGGCAGCCGCCTACGCCTTCGCCGAGTTCGTGCTGACCAGGCCGGAGAACCAGGTCGCGATCTACAAGGGCAAGGGCATCGCGCCCGCCCTGATGAAGGCCTACGACGACCCCGTCTTCCACGAGGCGTCGGAGTTCTTCAGCGGCCAGAAGAAGGGAGAGGTCTTCCTCGACGCGCTCAAGCAGCCCTCCTACGTCACCAACTACTCGGCCGACTACCCCAGGGCGCTCAAGGCGGTGACGGACGCGCAGAGCAAGGTCCTGCTCAAGGGCGCCGATCCCGCCACCGTGCTGAAGGAGGCCGCCGACCTCGTCGGCCAGCAGACCGGCAGGAAGGTGCTGCGGTGACGGCGCTGGCCTCGCGCGCCGCCCCCGCGAAGGCGACGCGCGTGCGGCGGCTGCCCGCCATGAAGGTGGCGCCCTACCTGTGGGTGCTGCCCGCCGTGGCGCTGTTCGCGATCTTCAAGATCTACCCGATCGTCTGGTCGTTCTGGCTGAGCCTGTTCAGGACCGACGGCGCGCTGCAGACCTTCGCGGGCGCGGCCAACTATCAGCGCCTGGTGGCCGACCCGCTGTTCTGGACGGCGCTGCGCAACACAGGCGTCATCCTCGTCGTGCAGGTGCCGCTCATGCTCGCCGTCGCCGTGGCGCTCGCGGTGGCGCTCAACTCGCCGCTGCTGCGGTTCAGGGGCTTCATCAGGCTCGGCTTCTTCCTGCCGATGATCACCGGCCTGGTGGCCTACGGCCTGCTCTTCGCCGTCCTGCTCAACCCGCAGTCCGGACTGGTCAACTGGGTGCTCGGACTGGCCGGCATCCCGCCCGTGCCGTGGCTGACCGACACGCTCTGGGCCCGCATCGCCCTCGGCCTGGCGCTGACCTGGCACTACACCGGCTACAACGCGGTGATCTTCCTGTCGCGGCTGCAGGCGCTGCCCAAGGACCTCTACGACGCGGCCGCGGTGGACGGCGCGGGCGGCTGGCACCGCTTCCGTCACGTGACGGTGCCAGGGCTGCGCCCGGTCATCCTGCTCACGCTGGTGATGTCCACGATCGGCACGCTGCAGCTGTTCGACGAGCCGTACGTGCTCACCAACGGAGGGCCCGACAACAGCACGCTCACCGTCGGCCTCTACCTGTACAACAACGGCTTCAGGTACCTCGACTTCGGCTACGCCTCGGCCATCGCCTACGCGCTCGCCGTCATCATCGGCATCCTCGGGATCGTCCAGTTCCGCGTGCTGGGGGAGCGGACATGAGCCGACAGATCATGCTGACCTCCACGCTGCTGCTCGCGGTCGCGGTGGTGCTGGTGCCGTTCTACTGGCTGGTCGTGGCCGCCACCCACAGCAGCGCCGAAGTCTTCGGCAGCCCGCCGCCGCTGCTGCCGGGCGGCCACCTGCTGGACAATCTCGCCGGGCTCGAGGCCGGTGTCGGCTTCAGCCGCGTGGTCGGCAACTCCCTGCTCATCGCCACCCTCTACACGCTGCTGGCAGGGCTGGTCTGCACGATGGCGGGCTACGCCTTCGCCACCTACCACTTCCGCGGCAAGGAGTTCCTGTTCGGGCTGCTCATGCTGGGCCTGGTCATTCCCAGCCAGGTCACGCTGGTGCCGCTGTTCAAGATGATGCTGGCGCTCGACTGGCTCAACACCTACCAGGCGATCGTGCTGCCCAACCTGGCGCTGCCGTTCGGCATCTTCCTGATGCGGCAGTCGATGTCCGCGCTGCCGGCCGAGCTGCTGTCGGCCGGCCGGGTGGACGGCTGCGGGGAGCTGCGGCTGTTCGCGCGGGTGGTGCTGCCGCCGATCAGGCCCGCCCTGGCCGCGCTCGGCATCTACCTGTTCCTCTACCAGTGGAACGACTTCGTGTGGCCGCTGATCGCGCTGCGCACCAGGGACGCCTACACCATCCCCCTGGCCATCGCCGCGCTGCAGGGCGCCACCGAGACCGACTACGGCCAGATCCTCGCGGGCACGGCCGTCGCCGCGCTGCCGATGGCGGTGCTGTTCCTCCTACTGCAACGACACTTCGTGTCCGGACTTCTCGCTGGAGCGGTGAAAGAGTGAGCGTCACGACCGCGGGCCTGGCGCCCGCGCCGACCGAGCACCTGCTCGACGATGTGCGGCTGGCCGTGCTGGCGAGCGGGGGAACGGCCGGCTGGCGCCTGTCGGGCGACACGCTGGAGGTCCGCTCCCATGGGGAGCTGGAGATCAGGCTGTCGGTGCCGCTCGGCGACGCCGTCGGATTCTGGCACCCCGCCTGCGACTGGCAGCGCACACTCGTCGCCGACTGGGCGGGACACGAGCGGGTCTCGCTGGTGAAGGGCGCGGCGGCCGGGTGCCTCTACGACAGCACGGGCCGCACGCTGCTGGCCTTCGCCGCCGAGGACGCGGTGCCCGAGGTGTCGATGCGGTTCGGGGTGTCGGAGGAGTCCAAGACCTTCATCGTGCACCTGACCGTGCCCGCGGGGCCGTACCGGATGCGCTTCGCCAGGAGCGCGCCGTCGGTGGCGTCTGCGATGCGGACACTGCGCCGCGCGCTGGGCGGGGAGGGCTTAGCGCCCCGCGAGGGGGCGCGCGAGCCGGTCTACTCCACCTGGTACGGCTTCACGCAGGACGTCTCCGACACGGGCGTCGAACAGGAGGCCGCGCTCGCGGTCACGGCCGGGTGCGGGGTGCTCATCCTCGACGACGGGTGGCAGCGGCTCGGCAGCGGGCGCGGCTACAGGGGCGTCGGCGACTGGGAGCCCGATCTCCAGAAATTTCCGGATTTCGGGGCGCATGTGGCGCGGGTACGGGCGCTCGGCCTGCGCTACCTGGTGTGGGTGGCGCCGCTGCTGCTCGGCCCCGACGCCGGCTGCTTCGACGAACTGGAGCCCCACGCGCCGGCGTCGGCGGGAGCGCCGGGGGCCAGGGTGCTCGATCCGAGGAGACCCGAGGTCAGGCGGCACGTGGTCGCGCTGTGCGCCAGGCTGATGGGGTTCGGCGTCGACGGGCTGAAGATCGACTTCCTGGACGAGGCCATGGTCTACGCCGGCAAGCCCGCGCACGGCGCCGACATCCAGGACGTCGGCACGGCGATGCGGGTGCTGCTGGCCGAGGTGCGGCAGGCGGTGGGGGAGACGGCGCTGCTGGAGTTCCGCCAGCCGTACGTCGGGCCGGGGATGGCGGGGATCGCCGACCTGCTGCGGGCCAACGACTGCCCCGCCGACGCCACCGCCAACCGGATCAGGACCATCGACGTGGGGATGCTCGCCGTCGGCGGCACCGTCCACGCCGACATGCTGATGTGGGACCAGGGCGCCGACCCGCGCAGCGCGGCCCGCCAGCTCATCGGGGCGCTGCACGCGGTGCCGCAGATCTCGGCGCGGCTGGCGGACCTGCCCGGCGCGCACCGCCGGATGGTGGCCTTCTGGCTGGGGGAGTGGCGCAGGCTGCGGCACCTGCTGCTCGACGGCGAGGTCGAGCCGGGACGGCCCGACGAGCTGTACCCGGTCGTGCGGGCCGCCCGCGGAGGGGAGTGCGTGATCACGGTGGGCGCCGACCGGGTGGTCGCCGTGGACACCGCGGCCCACCACTCGGTCACGCTCGTCAACGGGACCGGCGCCGACCGGCTGGTGCTGGAGGTCTCGGGTCCGGGCATCGGCGTATCGCGCCTGCACGGGCCCGACGGCTCTAAGATCGAGCCGGTGGTACGGCGGCTGGAGGCGGGGCTCGTCTCGCTGGCCGTACCTCCCTCGGGCATGGCGGTCCTGGAGGAGGAACGGTGAAGATCGGCATCACCGAGGTCGCCGCGCGCGCGGAGGTCAGCGAGGCCACGGTCAGCAGGGTGATCAACCGGCGGGCCGGGGTGTCGGCCAAGACCCGCGAGGCGGTCGAGCGGGCCATGGCCGAGCTCGGCTACGAGCGCACCACCCGCGGCCAGATCGTCGCGGTGATCACGCCATGGCTGTCCAACCCGTGGTTCGCCGACGTGGCCGAGCTCATCGAGGCGGCGCTGGCGCCGCACGGGCTCAAGGGCGTCCTCTGCCCCGCGCTGCCGGGCGGCATACAGGAGCGCGAGTTCGTCTCCGCGCTGGCCGAGCACGGCGTGGCCGCGGTGGTGTTCCTGTCGGCCAGCAACACCCTCGACGACCCCGACCCCGAGACCTGCGAGATCCTGGCGGCGCGGCGCATCCCGTTCGTCGGCGTCAACGGCGGATTCGAGGGGCACTCGATGCCCGTGCTGTCCACCGACGACGTCATGGCGGCCGAGCTGGCCGTCGACCACCTGTGGCGGCTCGGCCACCGGCGCATCGGGATGGCCTCGGGTCCCGTCGGCAACCGTCCTGCCGACCGCAGGGTGGACGGCTTCGCCGACGCCATGAGGCGGCGCGGGGTGGACGATCCCTCCTCGCTCGTCATGCGGCAGTACTACACCATCGAGGGCGGGCAGTCGGCGACGGCCGCCCTGCTCGGGCGCGGGATCACGGCCGTGGTGGCGGCCAGCGACTTCATGGCGCTGGGCGCGATCAGGGCGATCAGGCGTGAGGGCCTGCGGGTGCCCGAGGACGTCTCGGTGGTCGGCTACGACGGGTCGATGATCATGGAGTTCGTCGATCCGCCGCTGACGACGGTCAGGCAGCCGATCGACAGGCTCGCCAAGGAGGTCGCGCGGAGCGTGGTCGCGCTGGTGAGCGGGCGGGGTGTGCCCGCCGGTGAGCTCATGTTCAGCCCCGAACTCCTGGTCCGCTCCTCCACGGCCGCCCCCAAGGCGTAGCTTGCGCTGGTTTTTCCTGGCTTATGCCCAGTCAATTCATCCGATGATCGGGAGAATCGCATGAGGATGTTACCTGTCCTGCTCAGCTCCTTCCTGGCCGCCGGCCCGCTGGTGGTCGTCAACCCTGGCTTCGAGAAGGACACCGAGGGGTGGACCTTCACCGCCGGCACCGGCGTGGCCACCAACAACCCCCACGGCGGGGCCAAGCTCATCTACCTCGACGCCGGCCCCGGCAAGAGCGTCAGCCAGACGATCACCGTGCCGTCGGCCGGCAGCTACTCGGTGTCGGCGTGGATCGCCACCGGCGGCGCGGGCGGCACCTTCACCGTCCTTCGCGGCGGCACGGCGGTCCAGACGATCACGCTGCCTTCCCGCTCCACCTACTCGCGCTACACGATCTCCGACGTCGAGGTGGCCGAGGGCGAGCAGCTCGGCATCGTCTTCGGCTCGGGCACGGGCTGGGTGAACGTCGACGACGTCATGGTCTCGCCGGGCGCCAAGGCCTCGCCGACCGTCACCTCGGCCAACCCGAAGATCGCCGAGATGTTCGCCTGGGCGAAGGCCAAGGCGGGCTCATGGGTGCACCAGGACGGCGTCCCCGGCCCGCTCAACGTCGACGAGCGCAGGCCGTCGGGCACCGGGGAGGGCGTCTACACGCCCACCTACTGGGCCGGCTACGCCCACCGCAGCGGCTACTACTCCCGCGACTTCGCCCACCAGCTCGCCGGCGCGCACATCCTCGGCCTCGACGCCGAGAACAAGAACATGCTGCGCTCCTTCGCGCGGTCGGCGACCGCGGAGCACAAGTACTACCCGGTGTGGGCGCTGAACTTCGACGCCGCCACCTACCTGGCCATCGACTACCGCTCGCCCACCAACTTCGTGCGCGAGGTGCCCGCCACCTTCGAGCTGGTGGAGAAGGCCAACCAGGCCTTCAGATGGACGGGGGACCGCTCCTACGTCGACGACCCGGTCTTCTGGGACTACTACCGGCACGCGGTCAAGGAGTTCGTCGAGCTGCACGACGGCCAGCTGCCCAACGGCGTCGCCGAGGGCACGGGCAAGGGCATCTTCCAGGGCGCGGCCAGCTACAACGAGGTCAGCGGGGAGCCCCTCGCCGAGGCGGGCGACGCGATCGGGGCGCAGTACCAGGCGTACCGGGCCCTGGCCGCGCTCGCCGCCGACAAGGGCGACGAGGAGCTGTCCGCCTCGCTGGCGGAGCAGGCGCGCTCGCTGAAGGCGTACTTCAACCAGACCTGGAGCGTGAAGCAGGGCACCGGCGAGTTCGTCAGGGCCTACACGGTGGACGGCACCCCGCTGACCGGATTCGGCAAGGAGAACAGCTGGTTCATGCCGATGAAGGGCCTCATCGACGCCGGGCCCCGCAACGACGCCTACCTCGACTTCGTCGACGCCGAGGCGTCGGGGGCCGGCCGGCCCCGCAACATCGAGGCGATCACCTACCTGCCCGACACCTTCTTCAGGCACAATCGCGCGGAGACGGCGTGGAAGTGGATGCAGGACGTCTACGACAAGCGGGAGGTCAAGCACGTCAACTCACGCCAGGGGCTGAACGGCGACTACCCGGAGGTGCCGTTCACGCTGGTCAGCCAGACGGTGGAGGGGCTGATGGGCATCGAGCCCGACGCGCCGCGCCGCACTGTCGCCACGCTGTCCAGGCTGCCCGCGGACATCGGCTGGCTGGAGGTGGCGGACGTGCCGGTGGGCGACGGCACGATCACCGTACGGCACGACGGGACGTCGTCGAGCACGTTCACCAACGGGGGGTCGTCGATGGTGTTCTGGGAGGCGCGCTTCCTGGGGACGCACCGGTGGCTCGAGGTCAACGGGCACAGGTTCCCTGGTAAGCGGCAGGTGATCGACGGGGTGACCTACACGGTGGCCAAGGTTCCCGTCCGTCCTGGACAGACGGCCGGCGCCCGGCTCGCCTCCTGACCGGCCGCCCGCCGTACCTGAGGCTCGTGGGGTACGGCGGGCGCCGCCTGATTTGACGGCCATCGGCACCTTCTTCGACGGAGACCGCCATCTCACGTTCGCAGGGAGTGCCGTCTCGCGTCGGTGCCTGCGCTCATGGAGCGCGCCCCTCGTCGGCCCCGCGTGACGCCCTTGCCCACGGAGACCTGCGTCTCGCGTCAGCGCTCTGCTCTTGGGGAGCCTGCCATCCCGCGTCGGCGTGATGCTCACGGAGAGTGCCGTTCGGGGAAGAGTCCTGTCACCCCGGAGGAGCGGCGGGGCGAAATGTCGGTGGCGGCGCGTAGCGTGCCGGTTGTGAACCGTACCGATCGGCTCTACGCGCTTGTCGAGGACCTGCGCGCGATCTCCCCCAGGTGCCGGTCAGCGCGCCAGCTCGCCGAACGCTTCGAAGTCAGCGTGCGCACGATCGAGCGCGACATCGCCGCGCTCCAGGAGTCGGGCGTGCCCATCTACGCCGAGCCCGGCCGCAGCGGCGGTTACGCGATCGACAAGAACCACTCCCTGCCTCCGCTCAACTTCACCCCCGCCGAGGCCGTCGCCATCGCGATCGCCCTCAGCAGGGCGGGCGACCAGCCGTTCGGCCGCCAGGCTCGCAGCGCGCTGCGCAAGGTCGTCGCCGCGATGCCGGGCTCGGAGGGGGAACTGGCCAGGGAGCTCGCCAGCCGCGTCCAGATGGTGGCCCCGGCCGAGACCGGCGACGAGATCCAGCCGCTCGGCCGCGCCGGCGTCTCCCGCGCGATCGAGGACGCCCTGCTGCGCCGCCGCGTCCTGCACCTCGAGTACGCCGACAGGAAAGGTGCCCTCACCTCGCGCGACGTCGAGCCGGGGGTGTTCCTGGGCGGGCGGGGCGGGTTCTGGTACCTCGTGGCTTGGTGCCGCCTGCGCGACGACGTCCGCGTCTTCAGGCTCGACCGCATCGCGGGGGCCTCGGTCAGCGACGAACGCTGTCCCGACCGACCCCTCGAGGGCTACGTGACGGAGGTCCCCGACATGATCGTCCACGGCACCGTTCTCGATTAGTCGTTCGGAAACACCGACATAGGGTTGTCGCCCCCGCGATTTATCGTTGTCCTGTTCGAGAAACTTGACGTCTGGAGTTCTTGTGGTCAACACCGTGTCGTGGTTCGAGGTCGCCACCGACGAGCCCGAAGGTGTGCAGCGCTTCTATGGCGACCTGTTCGGCTGGCACTTCGCCGAGGCGCAGGGCGTGTCCATGGACTACCGCTTCATCACCGAGACCGAGGGCGCCAAGCCCACAGGCGGCATCCTCGGCACCGAAGGCCGGCGACCCGGCCATGCCGTCTTCTTCGTGCACGTCGACGACGTGGAGACGGCGTGCGTCAGGGCGGAGGCGCTGGGCGGCAAGGTGCTGAGCAAGGTCATCGATGACACCGGCGGGGCCAGCTTCGCCTACCTGCACGACATCTCAGGCAACCTGTTCGGCGTCCACACCCCGCCGGCCGGCTGACCCGCGTCACCACTGTCCGCTGAAGGGCGTCGGGCCTTTCCCCTCGACGCCTCGTCAGGCGCCTTCCCCGCCGCGGACGTGACGCGTACCGACCGCCCCTCTTCGGGGCGGTCCCCCTCCCTGGGCTCGCCGCCAACCGCCGAGCGGCGGCGCGCCCAGGGGCATCCCAAACGACACCGAGCAAGCTCGCAGGGCCGGGTGTTCGGTGTGCTCCGGCTCGCTTTGATGTCTCTCTTGCTTACTTCAGCGTGCGCCCGCTGGCCCTTCCCGGCGTGCTCGGGTCTTCTCCGGCATGCTCCATCCCTGCCTGGAGTGCCGGGCCTCTTCGACGTGCTGCGGGTGCGCTCTGTCCCCTCCCTGCGTGCTCCAGCCGTTATTCCGGCGTGCCGTTGCGTTCTTCGGAGTTTCCCGGCGTTTCAGACTGAGGTCACGATCACCGCTGACCGTCACCGAGAAATTGCCGCGCGCCGCGCAACGTGGTCTGAAGCCGCCGCTGGGTCATGGCGCAGTCCAAGCGCACGTCTATGGGGCCGGGCAACCTGGTGTCCGCCCGCCGGCCTGAAGGCAAATGGTCCGCGTCGAGGCCATCGCGGCGAGCGATAAGCAGCCCGAGCTCGTATCGGCTTACGGCATCGGCTCCGGCGACGTGGTGGATACCCCGATACTCGGATGCGGCAAGTTCCAGAAGCGCCGCAGCAAGATCGACTACATGCACGGGACACCGCACGTCATCGGTGAACAGCACTCCTCTCGCTCTGCCGGTCGCAAGTGAATGCACCAGGGCCTCGTGTGGGGAGTCACCGTCGCCAATGATCAAAGATGTCCGGGCTACCACCGCGGCCGGCACGATCGCGTTCACCGCTGTCTCGGCGGCGGCTTTGGCCGCACCATACGGGCTGATCGGGTCAGGGACGCACATCTCGTCATAGCGAATCGCGGCGCCGGAGAAGACGGCATCGCTGGACACATGGACGAGGCGTCCACCCGCCGTAGAGACAGCGAGAGCCACGTTCGCGGCGCCAATCGCCGTGGTAGCCCATTCCGTCTGCCGGAAGGCAGCGTTGATGACCGCCTCTGGCCGGAATGCGCCGATCAGCGCATCGACGTCCTCTCGTCGGCGCACATCGAGCGGCAACCACTCAACGCCAGCGGTCTTTCCCGATCGGGTCAGATACGTCGCAGCAACCTCGTGTCCTGCCAGCGAACACTGTCGAGCGAGCTCGCTGCCGAGAAAGCCGCTACCGCCGACGATGAGGGTTCTCATGGCCGGTCACCATAGTTGATCAGTCGCTCCGGAAACGGGGCTCTTGCCGCAGGTGGGCCGTGCTGGGCCCGGCGCGAACCGCATTGCCCCCAGTCCCAGTGCGTAAGCCCTCTGGTTCCTTGGGGGCAACGAGGACCTCTCGGCGGCTCATTCGTCGAGTTCGTCGCGGGCCGGAGACGTTCAGAATCTCGGCTGTCTAGCGTTGCTTGAGGCGGAGTGCTTCTTTGCGGGTCTCGGCCTGGATGGACCGCTCGCGCTCCAGCCACGCTGGGTTCTCCGCCTTCAGCGCATCGATCTCAGCGGTGGTGAGCGGTCCGGTGATCCCGCCTCTGGCCAGGCCGGAAATGGAGATCCCGAGCTTCGCGGCGACGACCTGCTTGGGGTGCGGGCCGTTGCGGCGAAGGTCCGCGAGCCAGGCGGGTGGCGTCGACTGCAACGCGTTCAGCTCGTCCCTGGAGACGACACCCGCCTGGAACTCGGCGGGAGTGGCCGAGAGAAGCACACCCAGCTTCTTGGCCGCGGTCTCGGGCTTCATCGTCTGGATGGTCTTCGGTTTGGGCGAGGTCATGGCGTCGAGAGTAGCCAGTCGGAACGGGTTCCTCTGACATCGGTACCCTGAGGAAGTGACTGATGGGGAGACCGGCAGGATGTTCCGGCTGGCGTACGTGCCCGGGGTGACACCCGCGAAATGGGTCAACGTCTGGACCGAGAGGATGCCCAGCGTGCCGATTACCCTGGTCGCGGTTCCCGCCGCCGAGGTGGTCGGACTCCTGCGGGATGGCGGCGCCGACGCCGGATTCGTCAGGCTGCCGGTCGACCGGGACGGGCTCAGCGTGATTCCTCTCTACGTGGAGACCACGGTGGTCGTGGTGCCCAAGGACCACGCGGTGGCCGCCGCCGACGAGGTGGCCATCGCGGACCTGACCGACGACGAGGTGTTCCATCCTCTGGACGACACCATCGAGTGGACGGTCCGGCCCGGGCTGCCCGCGTTCACCCGCCCGGCCACAACGGCGGACGCGGTCGAGCTGGTAGCGGCCGGCGCTGGGCTTCTCCTGGTTCCGCAGTCGCTGGCACGCCTTCACCACCGCAGGGATCTCACTTACCGGCCGGTGCCGGACGCGCCGCAGTCTCAGGTCGCGCTGGCCTGGCCCACGGACGCGACCACTGACCTGGTGGAAGATTTCATCGGCATCGTCCGCGGCCGGACAGTGAACAGCTCGCGGGGTCGTACCCCCGCCTCCACTGCGGAGAAACCGGCACAGCGGCAGGCACAAAAACCCGCGCAGAATGGCTCCGGCCGCCGGGCCGTGCCGGCCAGCCGTAAAAGGAAGGGCTACCGGCCCCGGTGACCTGCAGCCCCGAGCCTCCGGTTCGGACCCGGCAATGAATGTGGCCGACCCGGCTTCAGTTGAACCACCTTGAGGGACCCGAGACCCGAGATTTCTCCGCCCCACGCCCAGATCAAACTGGACGTGGCGTAAGGGAAGATCGGGCTCCATCTCAGCTCACCGACTTCCGGCCTGGTCGACGCGATCATCCCGGAGCTGAGTTCCCCGCCGGAGGCATGTTCTGACCTGCCACCTTCTTATGAGGTACCTACAGAACGGCCTCTGTCCGCGGCGACTCGCCTCGCGGCTCCTCCTGATTCGGGCGAGATCTGGTGATCTTCGGTGCAGAGATCCGGCATCATGTCCCGGTGTCAGCAGTTTGGACTATTGGAGGCGGCCGTGGAGGGTCTCACCTCGTACGAACGATTGCACTTGGATTCCCTTGAGGAGATTCGACGGAGCCCGCACTTCGAGGTCTTCAGCGCAGGGGTGGACGAATGGCTACGCCCGGCGATCGGTAATGATCTGGGAGAGTACCGCCCCGAGTGGGAGAACGTGTCCATGGCTGGAGGGCTGGTGTCTCACCAGCTACGGTTCTCGGAGTTCTTCATCGCGTGGCAGACGACCGGGCCGCTTCCCCGCGTCCACGGCGAGATCGATGTGTTTCCGCTGTTGGACGTGGTCGAGCAGGGCGATGTGCCCATGGGCTACCCGACCACAGAGTTCCAACGCCGCTTTCTTTCTCAGTTACGGTGCATTGCGGCCTCCCGGGGCACAGGGAGCGGCCACCTGACCCACTTGCGCGTGCAGCCAGATGCCGGCCCGGTCGAAATCTGGTTCGACGACCAGCATGCCGACACTGGGCCGTACCCCAGCCACCCGTACCCCGTTACCTACACCAAGCTCGATCTCACCTACGGTGAGTACATGGACGCCTTGCTCGCCACCAGAGGAGCTCGCGGCTGGGAGTTCCTATTCGCTGACATTGAGCTGGGGAGACCCGGCTTCCATGACATCGTGACGAATCTGCGCAACATGCTTGAGGTCTTCCCCCGACTGTTTCCTGGTTGCGATTACACCCCGTTCCAGGAGCGTTTGGCAGCGCGGCTTTAGCAGTACCTCGGACGGGTGTCTGTCTTTGTGTGCCCTCTCTGCAGTAGGCGTCAACGACCACTTGTTCGACCTGCTCTGGAGTCCCGCGCCGTGGCGCGAACAGATCAATGTCCTCTGAGGGGCGAGCACCCATGCCATGTAGCTGCACCGCGTGACCGCCACCGAGGACGAATCCATGACGGTGGGGTGCCCCCCAGATTCCGGACAGTCGGCTACATAAGCTGACGGAAGTCTGGAAGAGGTAGGTACGTGAGGAGGCGTCGCAGGCAGTTCTCGCCGGAGTTCAAGGAAGAAGCCATCCGCATGGTGCTGGAGGGCGAGCGGACGGTCGCGTCGGTGGCGCGCGAGTTCGACATCAACGCCAGCACCCTGGGCAGCTGGGTGAACCGGCATCGGATCGTGCACGCTCAGGACGAGCAGCAGCCGGTCTCCGGGCCGGAGCGGGCCCGGATCCGGGAGCTGGAGCGGGAGAACGCCGAGCTGCGGGAGAAGCTGGCGTTCTTGAAAAAAGCAGCGGTGCACTCAACCCATCAGCGCAACAGTGCGGCGAGTCTATCGCCGGGGGTGTCGAACTCGAGGGTCTTGCGGGGCCGGGTGTTCAGCTTGTGGGCGATCCGGTCGAGGTCGTCTTGGGTGAGATCGGCCATGCTGGTGCCCTTGGGCAGATACTGACGCAGCAGCCGGTTGGTGTTCTCATTCGTGCCTCGCTGCCAGGGACTGCGTGGGTCGGCGAAGTAGACCTGCAGCCCCGTCGTCGCGGCGAGTTCCTTATGTCCGGCTAACTCCATCCCGCGATCCCATGTCAACGTCTTGCGGACCTGCTCGGGTAGCCGGGTCATCGTCGCGGCCAGGCCTTTGGTGACGGTGTGCATGTCGCGGCCGTCGAGCTGGACCAGGACGGTGAAGCGGGTCGTGCGTTCCACCAGCGTCGCGATCTGGGTCAGGCCCCGGCCCAGCAGCAGATCGCCCTCCCAATGCCCAGGGATCGCACGGTCGTCAACTTCCGGTGGCCGCTGACTGATCGGGATGGCGTCCTTGATCTGGGAGCGCCATTGTCCGGTGATGGTGTTGTGGATGTTTCGGCGGGTGGGCCGGCCCGAGCGCAGGTGCTTGGTCAGTTCCTTGGCCAGCACGCCACGGGCCTGGATGAACAGCGACTTATAGATCGTCTCGTGGCTCACCCGCATCCCCGATCCCGGCCGGTAGGTCTTTGCCAGATACCCGGCGATCTGCTCGGGTGACCAGTCTTGGGCCAGTTTCTCGGCGACGAGTTGCCGTAACGCCGGATTGTGGGCCAGGAGGCATGGCTTGGGACGCCGGGCCCGATCCCAGGAGCGGTCTTCGGCGTCGATGGCCCGATAGCGGGCGATGCCCTTGTTGCGGGCGATCTCCCGGCTGACCGTCGAGGCCGGCCGTCCCAGGCTGCGAGCGATCGAACGCATCGACTCGCCTCGCGCCAGGCCGCGGGAGATCTCCTCACGCTCGGCGAAGCTCAGGGTTCCAGGCCGCTTGCGCCGCACTGGCGGAACGTAACCGCCGTTGGATTTGAGGACCGTGAACACTGAGCCCGGCGGCTTGTCCAGTGCTCTGGCGATCTGGCTGATCGACTCGCCGGCCTTCCACCGGTCCCACAGCTCCCGCTTTTGAGCATCCGACATGCCCGGACGGCCCATCATTGCCACGCAACACCTCCGCGATCATCATCCCGAATGGTGTTGCACTGATGGGTTGAGTGCACAGCCGCCTTCTTCGCGGCCGACAGTCGATGACGCTCGCCAAGTACGAGCTGATCGACGCGGAGAAGGCGCATCACCCGATCGCGCGGATGTGTGCCTGGCTGGGCGTGTCCCGCTCGGGCTACTACGAGTGGCGCGAGCGGCCGGCCTCGGCCACCGCGCAACGCCGGACGCTGCTGGCCGCTCTGGTTGCCGAGGTCTTCGCCGGCTCGCACGAGACCTACGGCTACCGGCGTGTGCACGCCGCTCTGAAATGCCGTTGGTCGACAGTGGCGACCTCGCCCAGCCCGAGACGCTCGGCGATCGCGATGACGGCGGCGTCCACCAGGCCGAGAGGAAGATCTATATACCTTTCGACAAGTTCCGCCATGCGGGGAAGGTCCTCGTCCTCCAGTTCGGCGACGTGGAACCCGTTGCCTCCGAAGGACTTCAGGAAGGTCACCTCGGCCTGCGGGCCGACACGCGATTCCAGCAGATATCCGACCTCTCCCATCACGGGAGAGGGCACGAGCAGCGGTCCCTCTGCCTGACGGAGCAGCTTCAGGCAGGTGTGGTGGTGCTCGTCCTTGACGTTGCCCGCACGAGCAATACGCCCGGGTCGCACAAGAGCACGTCAGCGGCCCATCTCCGAACGCAGGATCTCCTCGTGCCGCTCGGCCAGATCCGGCTCGGCCTCGAACGACGCGAAGAACGGCAGATCGCGCTCTGCCGGGGCGGGCTCGTCCAACCGCCCGCGAATCAGTTCCAGAGCGGGCCGTAGCTCCGACTCCGGCAACTGATCAACCAGGTGATGCAGTTCGTCCCGCGTGACGCTCATGCAGTCAAGTCTAGGTCTCAGGGCACGCGCGGGAAGTAGCGCCAGGCGAAGTCAGCAATAAGAGAAGACACCCCGAGGCTGGCGAAGACAGCTGGGATGAAGCACTCTGACACGCGCAAGCCGCTCCTGCAGCCGATCCATCAGGCGGCGGTGCGGCGCAACTCGGGAAACCGCTCTTCCCGCATTGCCCGGACCCCGCCGAGCGGGCAGGAACTCGTCCCAGTGGCGCCGTAGCACCTCACCGTTGAGTAGCGCGCGGAAATGCTGCTGGCGCCCTTCCTCCAGCACAATCTTGTACAGGGCCCCGAGGTCGTACGGGTCATCCAGGTCGAAGCTACGACGACCGCTCCACGCAAGCTCATGCGGGAGAGTCAGCACACCGTGCATCGGCTCACGCAACAGTGGCGGCACGAACTGCGGTCGCCCGAGACCGGGCCCACGCTGGATGCCCAGGTGGCGGGCAAGCGTCGGGCCGACGGACCCGGCCGGCAATGACGGATCTCCGGGGAGTGCTTGCCTGCGTCGGGTAATGGCAAGCTAATAGCACGAAGCACGGCCGCATGGACAATGAACCTATGCTCCCCGACATCTTCTTCCACCCCCTCAAGCCCACGCAGGTGCTCGACACCGTCTACGACCAGCTCGGCGAGCCGGACGAGTTCGGCGAACTCACCAACGAGTCTGCGGCCAGGGAGACGGTCCGGCAGGTCCTACTGGATCCGCGCAGCCAGGGCGATCCCGGGGTGTTCGAGCTTGCCTGGGAACTGGTTGACCTCTATGACGACGACGAACTCCACGACGCGGTCGAGCTGCTGACCGAGGTACTCAACGCCCACCCCGACCAGCGCTTCGCCCTGGGCGCCCTACGTGCGGCCCACCGCGACGCCGAGGGCCTGGTCGAGATGGAGGCTCTCCATCGCGACATGTCGTTCCTGCTCCCGGAACGCCGCGACATCCGTTTGTACTACCTGGCTCCGGCTTTCCTCGCCGAACAGGGTCAGACCGACCGTGGCGCGCTCCTGGCCAGGGAGGGGGCCGCCCTGGCCAGAAGCCTCGGGCTTGAGGAAGAGGCCGAGCGGATCGAGGAGCGCAGCCCCGATCCCGAACACCGGCAGCAGTCGAGCGCCCGGCTTGGGAGCGCGATGGAGGAGCTGCTCAGCGCAGTCCGCACTGCCGCGACGCCCTCCGGGAAACGTGCGCTGGGTGGCGAGCGCTCCAGTTTTCGGATGGCCTATCTCCCCGCGCGGGAGTACGCCAAGGGCCTGGCCGAAGGGCTGCTCGACGCCACATTCCCCCTCGACCACGAGGACTACCGTCGCGAGCTGGAGTCATCGCTGCACGACTCGGCCGAGCTCGGCAGGGTCTCGGTGGTCGCGATCGACCTGGCGGAGGTCGACACGTTTGCCAAGCGGACGGGACGCGACCCCAAACGTCGAAGTACACGGCTGGCCTACCTGTCCACGCTGCCGGACAAGGACGCGATCTCCTGGCCACCGGAGCGCAACACGCCCTGCTGGTGCACCTCTCAGCGCAAGTACAAGAAATGCTGTGGCCGGCCCGGATTCCGCGACCAGCCGGTGCCCGACCGAGGGCGGGCCATCCTGCGTGTCGATGGACCACAGCCGCTCCGGGTGCAGGTGCCCTCCAGGATTCGGCTTGACCGGCTCCACGCGGTGATCGACGCCGACGCCGGCGCGGGCGGCCACTACAGCTTCTCGGTCCAGGACGGCGAAATCGACGCCGACCAGGCTCCGGACGCGACCCTTTCACAGCTCGCCAACGAGCCCGGCCAGTCGTTCGGCTATCACAACGGCCGCGATCACAGGGTGACGGTGGAGGAGATCGTCCCGGTGGACCCGGCGGACAACCAGCCCCGGGTGATCTAGCGACACGCTGTCTTGATGGGTGACTCTCATCGTGCACGGCCCTCGACGAGCTGGAGCCGTCTACGACGGTCCCATCCGTCGGCTGCATCCCGAATCAGGACCCAGGCCGACTTGGCTCAACCGCAAGAGGGCCTGGCCTGGGCGACAGAGCGGGCGCCGGCCGAGGCAGACCGCAAGATCGTCAACGCGATGGGACGCCATGATCGCTAAGCCCTAATGGCACGAAGCCCGGCAGCAAGATCGCTACCGGGCTTCTTTGCGCTGGTGGGCGGTACTGGGTTCGAACCAGTGACCCCTCGCTTGTAAGGCGAGTGCTCTACCGCTGAGCTAACCGCCCCTGATCGGCACTACACCTTACGACACCGCGGGCGCCGATCGCACATCCATTGTCCACTCTGCCCCCGCCGCCGGCCGTCCCGCCGCGTTCCAGCCCAGCAGGGCCGCGCCCAGCATGCCCGCGTTCACCCCCAGTGCCGCCGGCACCAGCGGCGGGGCCTCTCTGAAGGCCAGCCGCTTCACCAGCCGGGTCCGCACCGGGTCGAACAGCGCTGGGCCCGCCTCGGCCAAGCCGCCGCCGAGGACGATGACCGAGGGGTCGAGCAGCAGCGTGTACGTGGCCAGCGCCAGCGACAGCGCCTCGACGGCCTCGTCCCACACCTCGATGGCCATGGGGTCGTCGGAGGCCACGACCTCCTCGGCCTTCACCCCCTCGAGGCCCGCGCGCTCGCTGTAGCGGCGGCCGACCGAGGCGGCCGAGGCGTAGGTCTCCAGGCAGCCGAGTTGCCCGCAGGCGCAGGGCTCCCCGTCGGGGAAGACGGGGATGTGGCCGATCTCGCCGCCCCAGCCCTCGGCCCCGCCGTACGGCCGGCCGGACAGGATCATGGCGCCCGCGATGCCGGTGCCGATGGGCAGGAACAGGAAGTCGGAGATGCCGCGTCCCGCGCCGAGCACGCTCTCGGCGAGGCCGCCGGTGCGGACGTCGTGGCCGAGCATGACGGGGACGTCCATGTCCACGAAGGCGCGGGCGGGCACGTCGCGCCAGCCGATGTTGGCGGAGTAGATCGCGCTGTCGGCCGTCACCAGGCCGGGTACGGCCAGGCCGACCCCCGCGGGCGGGCCGTCTCCCCTGGCGGCCAGGTCGGAGACGAACTCCCTGACCGCCGCCACCGCCTCGTCGCCGCGCAGCGTGGGACGCCGGTCGGTCACCAGCACCTGGCCGGTCTCGCTGACGAGGCCGCCCTTCATGGACGTGCCACCGACATCGAGCGCGACAACGTAGGAACTCATAGCGGTCATCCTGAGGGGCGGTGGCAGGTCAACGGCTATGAACGATAGCGCACCTAATGTCGAGAAAGACCCAGCACTCTGTTGAGCGCCGCCTCGACCTCGTCGGCCAGGCCGGGCGGCGGCGCCGAGCCCGTGGGCGCCGACAGTCGGGCGAGCCGTACGGCACCGCAGGACCGGCACTCGACCTCGCCGAGCCGGCAGATGAGCGACGAGGAGCCGCAGGACTCGCACACGTCGAGTTCGAGGTCGTGCGACAGCTGGCAGTCCGGGCAGATGAGCACCTGGACCTCGCCGCGTACCCCGCGCCGCCACGGCGAGGCACCGCGGACCGGGTCGGTCTGCCGGGCCCCGCACTGGTAGCAGGGCATGGTTTCCCTCCGTTAGGACAGAGCCTTGAGATAGTCGGCGACGTCACGCGCCGAGGAGATCGGGTTGACGACCGACCACCTGATCACGCCCTCGCCGTCGATGAGGAAGGTCCCGCGCTTGGCGAGCCCTTTCTTCTCATCGAACACACCGTACGCCTGAGCGACCTGTCCGTGGGGCCAGAAATCGGAGAGCAGGGGGAACTCGTACCCCTCCTGCTCCGCCCATGCCCGCTGGGCGAACATGGAGTCGACGGACACGCCGAGCACCCTGACGTCGGCGGGCAGGTGCGGAATGAGCTCGTCGCGCACCTGGCCGAGCTCGCCGCGGCACACGCCGCTGAAGGCGACCGGGTAGAAGATCAGCAGGACGCGGCTGCCGCGCAGGCCGGAGAGCCTGACCGGCGTGCCGTGCTGGTCGGGCAGTTCGAAGTCGGGAGCCATGCGATTCATCCTGCCGTACGACCCCCTCGGGGCCGCACGGCAGGCGTCAACGTCTGACTAGCGCCGGCCCTTGGGCGCCACAAGCCTGGTCCCCGACCAATCGGGTGCGGCGGAGATGCTGCTGGTCTGGGAGAGGCCCGCCGTGGTGGCGTCCTCCCCGATGTCGCTCGGCTCCACGTGGCCGTCTCTGCCTGCCTTGGGAGTCAGGAGCCAGATCTGGCCCGCGTCGGCCAGAGATCGCATGGCGTCACTCAGAGCGTCGAAGAGGTCCCCGTCGCCGTCGCGCCACCACAGCAGCACCACGTCGGCGACTTCGTCGGTGTCCTCGTCGAGTAGCTCGGTGCCGGTCAGGTTCTCGATGGACTCGCGAAGCTCTTCGTCGCAGTCCTCGTCCCAACCGATCTCCTGCACCACCTGACCCGGCTTGAGGCCGAGTCGTTCGGCCAGGCCGCGCTCGCCCTGCGCCTGACCCGCGGTCGCGCTCACTTGTATCCCTCCTGATATGCGGTCATCGCTTCGGGACAGTCCACACGCTGTGACCCTCAGTCGTCAACGGTCGCCACGAGGACGGCCGTACTCTAGACGGATTAATCAGACAAAAACGACAGGCGAACCTGGCGTTCACTGTTGTCGACGTTGAGGTCGACGACGGCGATCGACTGCCAGGTGCCCAGGGCCAGCCGTCCGCCCAGGACGGGCACCGTGGCGTAGGGCGGGATGAGCGCCGGCATGACGTGGGATCTGCCGTGCCCCCGCGAACCGTGGGCGTGTCGCCATCGATCGTCGCCGGGCAGGAGATCACCCAGCGCCGACAGCAGGTCGTCGTCGCTGCCGGCGCCGAGTTCGATGATCGCCACCCCCGCCGTGGCATGGGGCACGAAGACGTGCAGCAGCCCGTCGCCGCCCGCCGTGCCGGCGAAGGCCTCGCATTCACCGGTGATGTCGTGCACCGTCTCGCGCGACCCGGTGGTCAGCGAGATGATCTGGGATTTCACATGGAAATCCTACTTGGGCTCGACCACCGCGTCCGGGCCGGGGAAGACCAGGCCGGTGTGGCCGTCGTCGAACCTGACCATGTAGGGAGGCCCGCCGTCCGCGCCGCGGACCTCGATGATCTCTCCGATCCGGTCCCTCTCGCCCACGGTGCTCCCGTGGACGTGGAGCCGGTCTCCAACCGTCGCGTTCATACCTCCACCTTCGTACGGCGGGCGCGATTGGAAAAGCCCCTGTTCTCACTAGAGAGCAAGAGCGAATGATGACCAAAACGTTACCCGTCGGCAGACCCCTTCTCCTGTGGCGCTACGCTGGCGCGCGGCCACTCGCGGCGGACCGATCGGGGCGCCGAGTGCCTGCCAGAAATTTCGTAGCTTTTCCGGGGTTGTTAAATCCGCACCTGGATGTAACCTTTGGTGGCGATTCGTCCTACCATCGGTGGTCTAGGCCACCACTTATGGCCCTGCCAGCAGGGACGTTCTGGTTACCGGTCAGTAGAGATGCACTTTCCGGAGTTAGCGACCAGGATGGAAGGCGACCCAGACCAGACATCAGTCGATCCTCGGAAGGCGAGACCCAGTGGCTTCCGGACGCCAGCGTTTCTCGATCATCAGCGACGGCCTACCCAGCCAGCTGCCTGATGTCGACCCCAGCGAGACCAACGAGTGGCTCGAGTCCCTCGACAACGTCATCAAGACCGAGGGCCGCACCCGCGCCCGCTACTTGATGCTTCGCCTGCTGGAGCGGGCCCGCGAGCACCAGGTCGGCGTGCCTGGCCTGCGCAGCACCGACTACATCAACACCATCCCGCCGGAGCGCGAGCCCTGGTTCCCCGGCGACGAGCACGTCGAGCGCCGTATCAGGGCCTACATCAGGTGGAACGCCGCGGTGATGGTCTCGCGCGCGAACGCGCGCACCAACGTCGGCGGCCACATCGCCACCTACGCCTCCGCCGCCTCGCTGTACGAGGTGGGCTTCAACCACTTCTTCCGCGGCAAGGACCACGGCGAGTCCGGCGACCAGGTCTTCTTCCAGGGGCACGCCGCGCCGGGCATCTACGCCCGCGCCTTCCTCGAGGGTCGCCTCAACGAGGCCCAGCTCGACGCCTTCCGCCAGGAGCTGTCGCACGGCTTCCACGGCCTGCCCTCCTACCCGCACCCGCGGCTCATGCCCGACTTCTGGGAGTTCCCGACCGTGTCGATGGGCCTGGGCCCGATCGGCGCGATCTACCAGGCGCGGTTCAACCGCTACCTGCTCAACCGCAAGATCAAGGACACCTCCAGGAGCCACGTCTGGGCCTTCCTCGGCGACGGCGAGATGGACGAGCCCGAGTCGATCGGTGCGATCGGCCTGGCCGCCCGTGAGGAGCTCGACAACCTCACCTTCGTCATCAACTGCAACCTGCAGCGGCTCGACGGCCCGGTCCGGGGCAACGGCAAGATCATCCAGGAGCTCGAGTCGTACTTCCGCGGCGCGGGCTGGAACGTCATCAAGGTCGTCTGGGGCCGCGACTGGGACCCGCTGCTGGCGGCCGACGTCGACGGCGTGCTGGTCAACCAGATGAACACCACGCCCGACGGCCAGTTCCAGACCTACTCGGTCGAGTCGGGCGCCTACATCCGCGACAACTTCTTCGGCGGCGACCCGCGCCTGCGCAAGATGGTCGAGCACCTGACCGACGACGACATCCGCAAGCTGTCGCGCGGCGGCCACGACTACCGCAAGGTCTACGCGGCCTTCAAGGCGGCCCGTGAGCACGTCGGCCAGCCGACGGTCATCCTCGCCCAGACCATCAAGGGCTGGACCCTGGGCAAGGACTTCGAGGCGCGCAACGCCACGCACCAGATGAAGAAGATGACCAAGGCCGAGCTGAAGGAGTTCCGCGACCGGCTCTACCTGCCGATCCCCGACTCCGCGCTCGAGGGTGACCTGCCGCCCTACTTCCACCCGGGCGAGAACGACGAAGAGATCGCCTACATGAAGGAGCGCCGCGCGGCGCTGGGCGGCGTGCTGCCGAGGCGCGTGGTCCGCGCCAAGTCGCTCAAGCTGCCCGGCGACGACGTCTACAAGCAGTTCGCCAAGGGCTCGGGCAAGCAGCAGGTGGCCACAACCATGGCCTTCGTCCGGCTGCTCAAGGACCTCATGCGCGACAAGGAGATCGGCAAGAGGTTCGTGCCGATCATCCCCGACGAGGCCCGCACCTTCGGTCTCGACGCGATGTTCCCCACCGCGAAGATCTACAGCCCGCACGGCCAGACCTACGAGGCCGTCGACAGGGACCTGCTGCTGTCGTACAAGGAGTCGACCGAGGGTCAGATCCTGCACGAGGGCATCAACGAGGCCGGCTCCATGGCCTCGATGACCGCGGCCGGCACCTCCTACGCCACGCACGGCGAGGCGATGATCCCGATCTACATCTTCTACTCGATGTTCGGGTGGCAGCGCACCGGCGACCAGATGTGGCAGCTGGGCGACCAGATGGGCAGGGGCTTCCTGCTCGGCGCGACGGCGGGCCGCACCACGCTGAACGGCGAGGGCCTGCAGCACGAGGACGGTCACACCCCGCTGATCGCCTCGACGAACCCGGCCGCCGTCTCCTACGACCCGTCGTGGGCCTTCGAGACCGCCTACATCGTCAAGGACGGCCTGCGGAGGATGTACGGCGAGCAGCCGGAGAACGTCTTCTACTACCTGACCGTCTACAACGAGCCCTACATCCAGCCGGCCGAGCCCGCCGACCTCGACGTGGACGGCCTGCTGAAGGGCCTGTACAAGTTCGCCGACGGACCGCGGACGGACGGCCCGAAGGCGAACATCCTCTCCTCGGGCGTCGCGGGCCCGTGGGCGATGGAGGCCCAGCGCCTGCTGGCCGAGGACTGGGGCGTGTCGGCCACCGTCTGGTCGGCGACCTCCTGGTCGGAGCTGCGCCGCGAGGCGCTGGCCTGCGACGAGCACAATCTGCTCAACCCCGACGCCGAGCAGCGCGTGCCGTACGTCACGCGGGCGCTCAGCGGCGCCGAGGGGCCGTTCGTGGGCGTCAGCGACTACATGAAGGCCGTGCAGGACCAGATCTCGCAGTGGGTCCCCGGCGACTGGAGCTCGCTCGGCACCGACGGGTTCGGCCTGTCCGACACCCGCTCGGCGCTGCGCCGCCACTTCCACGTGGACGCCGCCTCGATCACCCTCGCGGTGCTCACCAGGCTGGTCAAGCGCGGCGAGCTCGACGGTGAGGTGCTGCGCGAGGCGATCGCGCGCTACCACCTGAAGAACGGCGTCACCGAGGCGGGTGGCGCCGAGAGCAACGACACCCAGTCGATGGGCGTCTGACTCTCGCTCCGATGGAGCCCGTGCCGTTCGCGGCACGGGCTCCATTTTTTCTTCGAACTTTTCCTGGCGAGTCGCGTCATGGATCGGCGGGGGCGTTGTCTTGGATGGTGAGGCGGCGTGTTCAGGAGGGGTGCACGCCGCCTCGCCGTCCTCCCCCGGCGCGACCCGCCGGGGAAAGACGGGCGCGGGGCGGCGTGTTCCTCGCCGGGGTTTGTGACAGGATTTTGTTGCTACTCGATATCGGGGGATATTTCCATGCGCCGCACTCTCACCACGGTCACCGTGACGGCAGGGCTGACCATCTCGCTCGCCGCCTGCGGCACCTCCACCGGCTCCGCCGGAGGAGGCACCACGCCCACCGCCTCGCCCACCGCCGCGGCCCAGAAGATCGCCTGGGGCGCCTGCACGGACCTGACCAGGCGCGGCGGTGACGCGCCGGCCACGCCGGCCGCCACCATGCAGTGCGGGAAGCTGGCCGTGCCGCTCGACTACGGCAAACCCGACGGTGAGACGATCGACCTGGCGCTGATCAGGGTCCCCGCCACGGGCCCTGGCGCGCGCATCGGGTCGCTGGTGTTCAACTTCGGCGGCCCCGGCGCCTCGGGCGTCGACACGATGGCGCAGGCGGCCAAGGCCTTCGGCACGCTCGGCGCGCGCTACGACCTGGTGAGCTTCGACCCGCGCGGCGTGCAGCGCAGCCGCGGCGTCACCTGCGGCAGCGGAGCCGAGATGGACGCCTTCACCTCGCTCAACACGCTGCCCGCCAACGCCGAGACCAGGGCCAAGATCGAGACGGCCACCCGGGAGTTCGCCCTGCGGTGCCAGAAGGACTCGGGGGAGGTCCTGCCGTACATCGGCACCGTCAACGCCGCCCAGGACCTCGACAGGATGCGCGTCGCCCTCGGCGACGCCAAGCTCAACTACTTCGGCATGTCGTACGGCACGCAGCTCGGCGCCGTCTACGCCACCAAGTTCCCGAAGAACGTGGGCCGCACCGTCCTCGACGCCCCGCTGGATCCCAGCGTCACCCTGGAGGAGCGGACGATGGCGCAGACCACGGGCTTCCAGCAGGCCTACGAGAGCTTCCTGAAGAACTGCGTGGCCGAGGGTTGCGAGCTCGGGCCCGACACCGAGACGGCCAACAAGAAGATCGACCGCCTCATGGAACGGTCGATCAACGCTCCGCTGCAGGTCGGCGACCGGCTGCTCACCCAGGGCCTGGCCAGCACCGCGGTGGCCGCGGCGCTCTACTCCAAGCTGAGCTGGCCGTTCCTGGAGAGCGCGCTCGACTCCGCGCTGAAGGGCGACGGCGGCGCGCTGATGTACCTGGCCGACACCTACATCGGGCGCAGGCCCGACGGCACGTACTCCAGCGAGATGACCAGCTTCCCGGCCATCACCTGCGTGGACACCGCCGAGCGGCCCGACGAGGAGGAGCTGATCCGTACCGAGGAGGCGGCGCTGAAGATCTCGCCGCTGTTCGGCAACGCGGGCGCGGGCTCCTTGTGCTCGGTCTGGCCGGTGCCGGGCAGTGACGAGGCCAGGAAGGTGAACGCGACGGGGTCGGGGCCGATCCTGGTGGTGGCGGGCAAGGGCGACCCGGCCACGCCGTACCAGTGGGGGCCGAGGCTGGTCGAGCAGCTCAAGACCGCGACGCTGCTGACGTACGAGGGCGAGGGACACGGCGCGTACCTGTCGGGCAGCCGTTGCGTCGCGGGCGCCGTCAACGCCTACCTGCTGGAGGGCAAGGTGCCCGACTCGGGCGCGACCTGCCCCGCCTGACACCGTGGTGCGCCGGGCCGCCCCGCGGCCCGGAACTCGCGGGAGCCCGCTGGGTCAGCCGCCCTGGGTGTAGATGGTCTTCCAGCGGGAGCACTTGCCAACGGGGCGCTTGGCGGTGCCCCTGCAGACCCGCACCCTGATCTGCAGGACGCCGCCGACGTCCTTGCGGAAGGTGCCGGTTCCGGTGACGCAGTTGTAGACGCCGTGCGTCCTCCAGCGCCCGTTGAGGGAGTTCTGGTAGCGGATGAGCGCCCACGAGCAGCCCTTGCCGTAGGAGTCGTCGAGCTTGCCCGACACGACGAGCCCCGACTGGCCGACGGCGACCTTGCCCCAGGCGGTGGCCCACCCGTCGGTGGAGTGGACGGCGCCCCACTTCCACACGGTCGGGCTCCCCACGGTCGGGTTCCCCACGGTGGTGTTTCCCACGGTCGGGCCGGCGGTGGCGGCGGGCGAGCCGGATAGGGCGAGCGTGGCGGCGGCGGTCAGGCCGATCAGGATGCGGGCTCCGATGCGCACGAGGGTCTCTCCAAGCGGGACGAACGGTTGACGACACACTCAGAGGTATCGCGACGCGCTTGCGTCCGGCTTGGAGTCGGATGTGCGGCCTGGGTGTGAGGGTCGGGTGTCTGGGCGGATGTGCGGGCCGGATGTGCGGGCCGGATGTGCGGGGCCCGATGTGCGGGCCGGTAAATGGCCAGGAAATTGTCGGTCCCGTAGGGAAGAATCATGCTCACTATGGCGATCTCCCCACTTCTTCCTTTCACCCCCGTGCGCTCGCCCTCGGGCGACATCGTGGTGTTCTACACGGGCACCGAGCCGCGCATGACGCCTGAGCAGGCGCTGGCCTTCGCCGACCAGCTCAGGGAGATGGCCGCGCCGTCGGCGGGCCTGGTCACCGCGGCGGCGCTCTGACCGCCCGGCCTCGTCACACTGAAACCATGGATCTGTATGTGCAGCTGGCGCTCACCGCGGCCGAGAAGGACAGGGTCCGCTCGCTCGCGGGCGGGGTTCCCGTGTGGTTCGCCCAGCCGAAGGAGCAGACCGACCGCGACTTCGAGGCGTTCGCGCGCGCGGAGGTCGCGGTCGGCAACTGCCCGCCCGAATGGCTGGAGCGGACGGCTCGGCTGAGGTGGCTGCAGCTGTCGTCCATGGGCATCGACAGGTATCTGGGCCTCGACTGGGCCGAGCTCGGCCGGCGCATCACCGTGACGAACCTGTCGGGCACCTTCGCCGACCCCGTGGCGCAGACCTGCCTGGCCGGCATCCTCGCCCTGTACCGGGGTGTGGACACGCTGGCCAGGCTGGGGGAGCGGCACGAGTGGTCGACCACCCCGCTGCGGCCCGGGTTGCGGCTGCTCACGGGGGCCTCGGTGGTCATTCTCGGCGCGGGCACGATCGCGCGGCGGCTGGCCGAGCTGCTCGCGCCGTTCGGCTGCCGGGTGACGCTCTACTCGCGCAGGATGACGCTCGACGAGCTCGACGCCCTGTTGCCCGAGACCGACGTGCTGGTGGGGCTGCTGCCCGGCACCCAGGAGACCGCGGGGCTGGTCGACGCCGCCCGGCTGGCGCTGCTGCCGCGTGGCGCGATCTTCGTCAACGCTGGGCGCGGCTCGCTGGTCGATGAGGACGCGCTGGTGGCGGCGCTGCGGGAGGAGCGGCTCGGCGGGGCGGTGCTCGACGTGACCGCGACCGAACCGCTGCCGCCCGGCCATCCGCTGTGGAGCAGCCCCCACACGCTGCTGACCCAGCACACGGCGGGCGGCTCCGACCAGGAGTCGGGCCAGATCCTCGAGGTCTTCGAGGACAACTGGCGCAGGTTCACGGAGGGACGGCCGCTGCACAACCTCGTCGACTGGTCGCGGGGCTTCTAGCAGGCCCGGCCGCCCGGAGAAGATCTCCAGGGCGGCCGGTCGATCAACGGGAAGACCGCGCGAAAAAGCGGTCGGTGATAAACGGGAAAGACCGCGACAAAAGGCGGCCGGTCGGTCGATGGGGAAGGCCGCGCAGAAGGGCGGCCGGGTGATCAGTGGGGAAGGTCGAGCAGGAGGGCGGCCGACCAGCTGAAGTTGGAGGAGTTCAGCCGCTCGCCGGTGAGCGGGTTGTAGTTCTCGTGGATCGGCGCGTCACCGCGCAGCCCCGACGCGTTGGACCGCAGCCGCTCGGCGGCCGAGGAGGCGTCGGCGCGGTAGCCGTACCTCGACAGGCCGGTGATCGCGAAGTAGGCCTGGTCGAGCCAGACGGGCCCGCGCCAGTACGCCGTGGCGGAGAAGTACGGCGAGCTCTTCGACACCGTCGGCATCGGCACGAAGGTGCCGAACTCCGCCGGATCGACCAGCTTGTCGCGCACCGCGGCGGCCTGCGTGCGGCTGGCCACACCTGCCCAGAGCGGGATGGCGCCCTCGATGGCCCTGCCCCGCTCGACCAGCGGCCTGCCGGTGGTCAGGTCGATGTCGTAGAAGAAGCCGGTCGCGCTGTCGTACATGTGCCGCTGGATGAAGCGCGACAGCGTGGCCGACTCGCGGGTCCAGCGGGCGGCGTCGCCCGGCCTGCCCGCCACGAGCGCCAGCTTGGCCAGGTAGTCCTTCTCCGCCTTGAGGTAGGCGTTCAGGTCCACCGACTCCTGGTCGGCCGCGTAGCCGACGACCTTTCCCGACGCGTCGCGGTTCTCCAGCATCCGGGTGGCGTCGAAGCGGGGCGCGTTGTCCATCCCGCTCTCCCACGCCATAGCCGCCCGCCGCTCCTCGTCCGTGTTGTTCAGCGGGTCCACGGTGGCCCCGTACTCGGCGATGCCGTCCCTGTCATGGTCGCGGTTGCGGTACCACCACTCGTGGTAGGCGACCAGCTTCGGGTAGAGCTCCTTCACGAACGCGGCGTCACCGCTGCGGCCGAAGACCTCCCACACCGCCCACGCCGCCAGCGGCGGCTTGGTGTTGCGCTCGTTCCAGTTGCCGCCGTCGGTGGAGGGGTCGTTGTAGAACAGCACGTCGAGGATCATCCCCGCGTCCTGCGGCCTGGTCGGCGAGTCAGGGCGCACCTGGTGGTCGAACATCGCCCTGATGACCGACTTGGCCAGCGGGGCGTCGAACCGCGCCACCCCGACCGCCTGCTTCCAGCTGTCCCACGCCCAGAACCCGCCGGTGAACCACTTGTAGGAGATCGACGGCGTGATGCCGTCCGAGCGCAGCCTGCCCGCCGCGCCGCGCCAGTTGGTGACCAGCGTCTGCACGGCCTTGACCTCTTCGGCAGCAGGCGGCTGTCGGAGCACGAGGCGCTGTTCTGCGTCTCCGAACTGCACACCCAGGCCGACCTCGACGAGCTGGTGGAGGCGATCCAGTGACCCGCATCGAACCCAAGCCCGCGCTGCGCCGCTTCCACCAGGCCCGCTGGGACGAGAAGCTGATCTTCGAGCTGTCCTCGCCGGGCGAGCGCGGCATCCTGGTGCCGCGGCCGTCCGAGGAGGTGCGGTCGGTGGCACCGCTACGAGCGGCTGGTGGTGGGCGACTCCGAGGTGCTGGAGCGAGCGGCCGAGGAGCACGAGCGGATCGCCGAGCACCTCGTCCGCGGCGACGTGGCGGGCGCCGTGGAGGCGCTGCACACCAACTGGACGAGCGGGGTGAGCCGCATCCTGGAACGGCTCTCCTGATACGTTGCCGACGTGATCGTCATCACATTTGACCGATTCGTAATCAACCGCCCCCTTGTGAGGGCGGTTGATGCGTTTGTACGGTCCCTTCATTGCTACTTAACAACTTGTTCAGTGCAGAGAATCGAGACGTTCGATGGCACCTGAGCCTTTGGGCGATCGGATCCGTACGTACCGGACCATGCGCCAGATGACCGTCAGGGGTCTGGCGGCGCAGGCCAACGCCAGCGCCAGCTTCATCAGCCAGCTGGAGCGCGGCCAGACCAGCGCGAGTGTCGGGATGTTGCGGCGGATCGCCGGGGCGCTCGGCATCACGGTCGCCGACCTGTTCAACGAGGAGCAAACGGCGGGACACCGCCTCGTGCGCAGGGCGGAGCGCCCCGAACTGCACGCGGGACGTGGCTCTCGCAAGTACCTGATCTCGCAACGGCCGCTGCAGAACCTGGAGGTGTACAGCGGCGAGTTCGAGCCGGGCGCCTCCACGGGCGACGAGCAGTACACCCACGGTGACTCCCAGGAGATCCTGCTGGTCCTGCGCGGCATGGTCACCGTCCACCTCGGCGAGGCGATCCCGCGCCGGCTGGAGCCCGGCGACAGCGTGGAGTACCGCACCTCCATCCCGCACCGCGTCGTCAACGACGGAGACGTCGAAGCCGAAGTCCTCTGGATCATCAGCCCGCCAACCCCTGACTGACACCCCGTTCCTCCATCACAGAGGGGGCAGATCATGCTCAATCACCCCAAGCGACTGGCCGGTACGGCCATCGCCGCCGCCTCCCTGCTGCTCGCCGCGGCCTGCGGCGGTGGCGCCGCGGCACCCGCGGACATCGACCTCGGCTCAGGACCCGCACAGTCCGGAGTCGTGAAGAAGGACGCCCTGAAGGGCGTCAACCTGACCTTCGTCTCCTACGGCGGCGTCTACCAGAAGGGCCAGCAGGACGCGGCGGTCGACCCCTTCGCGAAGGAGTCGGGCGCCCAGGTCCTGCAGGACGGCCCCACCGACTACGCGAAGATCAAGGCCCAGGTCGACTCCGCCAACGTCACGTGGGACGTCGTGGACACCGACTCCATCTGGGCAGCGGCGCAGTGCGGCAAGCTCCTCCAGCCGCTCGACTACAAGATCATCGACAAGTCGAAGGTCCCCGACGGCCTCGCCACCGAGTGCAGCGTCCCCGCGATGCAGTACGGCATGGTCCTCGCCTACAACAAGGACAAGTTCGGCGCCAACCCGCCGCAGGGCTGGGCCGACTTCTTCGACACCGCGAAGTTCCCCGGCAAGCGCGGCATCCCCGGCAACCCCGGCGACTCCGCCCCCGGCCCGTTCGAGGCCGCCCTGGTCGCCGACGGCGTCGCCGCCGACAAGCTCTACCCGCTCGACGTCGCCAGGGCGACCAAGAAGCTCGACACCGTCCGCGGCGACCTGGTCTTCTGGAAGACCGGCGCCGAGTCCCAGCAGCTGCTGGAGTCCGGCGAGGTCGACATGCTCATGATGTGGAGCGGCCGCGCCTACGCCGGTATCAAGAACGGCGGGAAGTTCGACGTCCAGTGGAACCAGTGGATGCCCATCATGGACTCCCTGACCGTGCCGAAGAACGCCAAGAACCCCAAGGCCGCCATGGCGATGATCAACTACTACCTGGGCGCCCAGCAGCAGGCCAAGCTCACCGAGCTGACCTCCTACTCGCCCATCAACACCGACGCCAAGCCCAAGCTCGACGAGCTCGGCACCTCCTTCCTGACCACCCGCCCCGAGGTCGCCGACAAGCGGCTCACGGTGGACGACAAGTGGTGGGCGGAGAACCAGCCGCAGATGATCGAGAAGTGGTCCGCCTGGCTCGGGGGCTGAGCACGTCGTGAAAGAGAGAACGGCGGGGCCCGCGCTCCTGATCCTGCCCGCGCTGATCGCGCTCGGCGTCTTCTTCCTCTACCCGCTGCTGTCTATGCTGGTCAGCGCCTTCACCGACCCCGAGCCAGGGCTGGGCAACTTCGCCTGGTTCTTCGGCGAGCAGGCCAACATGCAGGTGCTCGGCCGCACGTTCAGCACCGCCTTCTGGGTGACGCTGGTCGCGCTGGTGCTGTCCTACCCCTACGCCTACGCGATGACGATCGCGGGGGCGAGGGCCAGGGCGATCCTCACCCTGCTGGTGCTGGTGCCGTTCTGGACCAGCCTCATGGTGCGGACCTTCGCCTGGGTGATCCTGCTCCAGGACACCGGCGTGATCAACAAGGCGCTGGGCGCGCTCGGGATGGGGCCCTTCAGCCTCATCCGCACCCAGACCGGCGTGGTCATCGGCATGGTGCAGCTGCTGATGCCGTTCATGGTGCTGCCGCTGTACGCGGTCATGAGCGGCATCGACCGGCGGCTGCTGCCCGCCGCGACCAGCCTGGGCGCGCACCCGGTGAAGGCGTTCGTCCAGGTGTACGTGCCGCAGTCGCTGCCGGGCATCTCGGCGGGCTGCCTGACGGTGTTCATCAGCGCGCTCGGGTTCTACGTCACCCCCGCGCTGCTGGGCTCGCCGACCGACGCGCTGATCTCCCAGCAGATCTTCACGCAGGTGAACGGCCTGCTCAAGTGGGGCAGGGGCGGCGCGATGGGCGTGGTCCTGCTGGGCCTGACGCTCGCCATGATCGCGCTGCTGGCCGTGACGCTGCGCCGTACCGGAAGGAAGGTGACCGGATGAGGGCCCGCGGCCTGCTCTGGGCCTTCTGCGCGCTGATCGGCGTGTGGCTGGTCGCGCCCGCGCTGATCGTGGTGCCGCTGAGCTTCACCGACAAGCCGTCGCTGAAGTTCCCCCCTGACGGCTACTCCACCCGGTGGTACGCCAACTTCTTCGGCGACTCCGCCTGGATGTCGGCGCTCAGCACCTCGGTGCAGGTGGCGCTGCTGGTCACGGTCGTGACCACCGTCCTCGGGACGGCCGCGGCGCTCGGGCTGACCAGAGCGAAGATCAGGGGCCTGGCCCTGGCGCAGGGCTCCATGCTGGCGCCGATGATCGTGCCCGGCGTGGTGCTGGCCATCGGCACCTACGCGGTCTTCCTCAAGCTCCAGCTCGTCGGGACGCTGGCCGGGTTCGTCATGGCGCACACCGTGCTGGCCCTGCCGTTCGTGATCATCCCGGTCACGGCGTCGCTGCGCGGCTTCGACCGGCGGCTCGAGGACGCCGCGGCCAGTCTCGGCGCGAGCAGGTGGACCGCCTTCCGCAGCGTCACGCTGCCGCTGGTGGCCCCGGGCGTCGCCTCCGGCGCCCTGTTCGCCTTCGTGACCAGCTTCGACGAGGTGGTCGTCTCGCTGTTCATCCAGAGCCCCTACCTGCAGACGCTGCCGGTCAAGATGTACGCCAGCGTCACCCGCGAGACCGACCCCACCATCGCCGCCGCGGCAACGATGATCATCGTGCTCACCACGACGCTCGTCCTCGTCGCCACCTTCTTCGTCGCCAGGAGGACCCGTGCCAAGTAGCATCCAGCTCACCGGCCTCACCAAGACCTACGCCGACTTCGTCGCCGTCGACGACGTGTCGCTGGCGATCGAGCCCGGCGAGTTCATGACCCTGCTCGGGCCGAGCGGCTCGGGCAAGACCACCACCCTCAACATCATCGCCGGGTTCGTCAGGCAGACCAGCGGCGAGCTGACCGTCGACGGCGCCTCCATCGGCGACACCCCTCCGCACAAGCGCGACATGGGCATGGTCTTCCAGCACTACGCCCTGTTCCCGCACATGACGGTCGCCGAGAACATCGCCTACCCGCTCAAGCAGCGCAAGATCCCCAAGGCCAAGCGCGCCGAGCTGGTGGCGGCCGCCCTGGCCACCGTCCATCTCGGCGACTTCGGCCACCGCTACCCCCGCGAGCTGTCCGGCGGGCAGCAGCAGCGCGTCGCCGTCGCCCGCGCGATCGTCTACAACCCGCGCGTGCTGCTGATGGACGAGCCGCTCGGCGCCCTGGACAAGAAGCTGCGCGACTGGCTCCAGCTGGAGATCAAGCGCATCCACGCCGAGCTCGGCACCACCTTCGTCTACGTCACCCACGACCAGGACGAGGCGCTGGTGCTCTCCGACCGGATCGCGGTGTTCAACAAGGGCCGCATCGAGCAGGTCGGTCCCGCCGCCGAGCTCTACGAGCGGCCGAAGACGCTGTTCGTGGCCAAGTTCCTGGGCGAGTCGACCGTCCTGCGCGGGCCCGTCGACGGCCAGGGCCTCGGCGCCTGCGCGCGGCTGCTGGACGTGCCCGGCTCGATCGAGGGCAGGGACGGCGCGCTCGTCGTGCGGCCCGAGCGGGTGGCCGTACGCAAGCCGGGCCACGAGGCCGAGCCGGGATGGAACGCCCTGCCCGCCACGGTCACCGGCGAGATCTACCTGGGCTCCAGCCGCAAGCTGGAGCTGAAACTGCCGGACGGCTCGCCCGCCCTGGCCCGCGAGCAGGCCGGCGGCCTGAGCGAGGCCCGCGTGGGCGACGAGGTGACGCTGACCTGGCGCGTCGCCGACTCCGTCCTCCTACCCGACGAAAGCGACGCGGAGGCTGTGCTCACGTGAACCTCACCAAGGACTTCGCCAACGGAGGAGTCTCCTTCTGGTACCGCCAGATCGGCATCCCCGACCGCAGGGCGGCGCTGCCGGGCTCGCGCGACTACGACGTGGCGATCGTCGGCGGCGGCTACACCGGCCTCTGGACGGCCTACTACCTGAAGAAGGAGCAGCCCGACCTGCGGATCGCCATCCTGGAGAAGGAGTTCGCCGGCTTCGGCGCCTCCGGGCGCAACGGCGGCTGGCTGTCGGCCGAATTCGCCGGCTCGCGCGAGCGGCACGCCAAGGCGCGCGGCCGCCAGGCGATGATCGACCTGCAGCACGCGATGTTCGCCTCGGTCGACGAGGTCATCCGCGTCGCCGGCGCCGAGGGCATCGACGCCGACATCCACAAGGGCGGCCTCATCCACACCGCCACCAACCCGGCCCAGCGCCGCCGCCTGCACGAGGAGCTCGACGAGCTGCGCGCCTGGGGGTACGGCGAGCAGGACCTGCGCCTGCTCGAACGCGACGAGCGCGAGGAGCGGCTACGCGTCGCCGGAGCGCTGGACGCCACCTACAGCCCCCACTGCGCCCGCATCCAGCCGGCCAAGCTGGCCGTCGGCCTCGCCGGCGTCGTCGCCGGCCTCGGCGTGGACATCTTCGAGGGCACCACCGTCACCCAGATCAAGCCGCGCGAGGCGGTCACCGACAGGGGCGTGGTGCGGGCCGAGTACGTCATCAGGGCCACCGAGGGCTTCACCGCCGGCATCGAGGGTCAGCGCCGCCAGTGGCTGCCGATGAACAGCTCGATGATCGTCACCGAGCCGCTGCCCGCCGACGTGTGGAAGCACCTCGGCTGGGAGGGCCGCGAGCTGCTCGGCGACGAGGCGCACGCCTACATCTACGCCCAGCGCACCGCCGACGGCCGCATCGCCATCGGCGGGCGCGGCGTGCCGTACCGCTACGGCTCGCGCACCGACGACCGCGGCGCCACCCAGAAGTGGACCGTCGAGTCGCTGTGGCGGATGCTCGTCAAGCTCTTCCCCGCCGCGGCCGACGCGCGCATCCAGCACTCCTGGTGCGGCGTGCTCGGCGTGCCGCGCGACTGGTGCTCGACCGTCCACCTCGACCACGCCACCGGTCTCGGCTGGGCGGGCGGCTACGTCGGCAGCGGCGTGACCACCACCAACCTGGCCGGGCGCACCCTGCGCGACCTGGTGCTGAGGCGCGACACCGAGCTGACCCGGCTGCCGTGGGTGGGCCGCCAGGTCCGCCAGTGGGAGCCGGAGCCGCTGCGCTACGCGGGCGTCCAGCTCATCTACACCCTGTTCCGGGCCGCGGACCGGCGCGAGAACGACAGAGGGACATCGACGTCGGGCTACGCCCGCCTGGCCAACCTGATCGCGGGTCGCTGATGACGTACTTGGACGACGCCTACACCGTCGAGCTGCCGCCCGCCGTGGCCAAGCCGACCAGCCTCACGGGGCAGCGCGAGTCGACGCTCGAACTGTGGCGCTCAGGTGGCGCCGAGACCGGCGTGTGGGAGTGCGAACCCGGCACCTTCACCGCCGTGCGCGACGGTTTCCACGAGATCTGCCAGATCCTGAGCGGCAGCGCCACGCTCACCGCCTCCGACGGGCAGGTGACGGAGCTGGGCCCGGGATCGACCGTGGTGCTGCCGGACGGATGGCAGGGCACCTGGGTGGTGCACGAGACCCTGCGCAAGATCTATGTGACAATCGAACATTAGTTCATTTATCCTGGACACATGCTTTTCCAGGGTTCGTTGCTCGACCTGGGCGCCGAGGAGGGGCCGGGGCCCCTCACGGTCAAGCGCGTCCAGCTCGGCCGCGGCGCCTGGATCGACCTCAGGCCGGGCTGGATCGGCGGTGCCGACGCCCTCCTCGAGCGGCTCGTCACCGGCGTGCGGTGGCGGGCGGAGCGGCGGCACATGTACGACAAGGTCGTCGACGTGCCGCGGCTGCTCGCCTTCTACGAGGAGGGGCAGGCGCTGCCCGACCCGGTGCTGGAGGAGGCGAAGGCGGCCCTCGACGCCCACTACGGTCCCGAGCTGGGGGAGCCGTTCGCCACGGCGGGGCTGTGCTTCTACCGCGACGGCCGCGACAGCGTCGCCTGGCACGGCGACACGATCGGGCGCGGCAGCACCGAGGACACGATGGTGGCCATCGTCTCGGTCGGCGCCCCGCGCGCGCTGCTCCTGCGGCCGCGCGGCGGTGGCGGCGCTACGGTCCGGCACGACCTGGGGCACGGCGATCTCATCGTCATGGGCGGCACCTGCCAGCGGACGTGGGAGCACGCCATCCCCAAGACGGCCAAGCCGGTGGGGCCCAGGGTCAGCATCCAGTTCCGCCCACGCGGCGTCCGCTGACCCGTCTTCTGAGAGGCCGGGGCTCCTGTGGGATGTCTCCTGCGAGGTCGGCCTGTCTCCTGGGTGGCCGGTGGTCTTCTCCTTGGATCGTGGGCGTGGTCAGTAGGCTCGGGGCGTGGCGGAGACTCTTCTCGAAGCATGGGCGGGGCCGGCCGGGCGGTCGGAGGCGGCCGGGGCCGTGGGCGCGGAGCTGATCGCCCGCTGGTCCGAACCGCACCGCCGCTACCACACCCTCGACCACCTGATAGCGGTCCTGGCCGCGATCGACCCGTTGGCGCCCGTCGCCGCCGACCCCGACGCGGTACGGCTGGCCGCCTGGTTCCACGACGCGGTCTACGACGGCAGGCCGGGCTGGGACGAGGAGCGCAGCGCCCAGCTCGCCCAGGCCCGGCTGCCGAGATGCGGACTGACGGCGGACCGGGTCGCCGAGGTGGCGAGACTCGTCCGCCTCACCGCCACCCACGACCCCGACTACACCGAGGGCGCCCCGGCGTCCACGGCCGGACGGGACGCGAACGGGGCCGTGCTCTGCGACGCCGACCTGGCGGTGCTGGCGGGTGACGACTACGACGCCTATGCGCGGGCGGTCCGCGAGGAGTACCGCCACGTGCCCGACGACCTCTTCAGGGCAGGCAGGGCACAGGTGCTGCGGCGGTTGCTCGCCGCGCCGCGCCTCTACCGCACGGCCCTGGCCCACGACCTGTGGGAGGCGAGGGCGAGAGCGAACCTGACGGCCGAACTGGCCCTCCTCGAGGCCCCGCCTACCGACGCCACGGGCACGCCCGAACTCTAGGCTCCGCCCACCGACGTCACGGGCGACCCCCTCCAGGGCGGCCTTCCGCGGGTCAGTCCGGGGCCGGTTCGCGGCGTTTGCGGCGGCGCAGGCCGGACGCGATCAGGCGAGTGAGCAGTTCCCGCGAGCTGACCGGCTCGGCCCCGAGCGCGAGGGCGCGCCCGTGCACGGTCTCCGGCACGTCGTAGTGGTCCCTGTCGAACGCCCGCTCCGGCACCCCGAGCAGCGCGGCGAAGGCGTGGAGCTCGTCCAGCGAAGTGTCGCTGACCAGGTGGGACCAGAGCAGGCCCCGGGGGCCCGGCCAGTTCGGGGGATCGATCAGCACGCTCACGCCGTCCAGCGTAGAACCATCCGTGATCCGTCCGGGCCTGTCCTAGTCAGCGGCGGGCAGCCATATGCGCATGGCGGCGGGGCCGGCGTTGCCCCACCGGTGGTACGGCACCAGCCGCAGCCTCGTGCCGCTGGCCGGCGGCGTCTCCAGCCTGGAGGTGTCGGGTCGGCCGGCCGTCTCCGGCCTGGAGGTGTAGGGCCAGCCGGCCGTGTCCGGGAGCGTCAGCTCGGCCTCGATCTCCAGCTCGACCACGCCTGAGGGGCCGGTGCGCTCGGCCGGTGGGGTGAGCCGGGCTGAGAGGTCGGTCAGCGAAGGCTCGCCGGCCGCGGACTCCGCGCAGTAGACCAGCGGGCCCCGCTCCACGGCGGCACTGCCGCGCAGCGCGTCCACCCGGCGGTCGGGGAAGGTCCACCGGGGCGCCATCGGCAGGTCCAGCACGACGACGTCGCCTTCCCGCCACTCGCCCTCGACGGCCGCGTACCCGGGCGTCGCCTCCCTGACCACCCGCGTGCGCTCGGCCACGTCCGTCGCCGCGTGGGCTCCCTGCGGCGAAGTGCCGGCCCCCTGTGCCGGTGCGTCGGGTCCCTGCGGCGGCGCGGCTGGGCCGTACCCGAGCGTCGCCCCCTCCGCCCACGCCGGCACCCGCAGAGAGAGCCGCCCGTGCCCGTCGGCCAGCATCCGCACCGCCACCCCGCCGGACCACGGGTAGCCGGTCTCGACCGCCACGCGCAGGCCCGCGCCCTCGATCACCGCCGGAGTGTGGTGGTGGATGCGCAGCCCGGACGGGTCGGCGGCGGCGAGGTAGGAGCCCAGCGAGGCGAAGGTGCGGGCGATGTTGCTCGGGCAGCACGACACGGCGAACCACGGTGAGCGCAGCCCCCCGCTGTGCCCCAGGTTGATCTCCTGCGACGGCTGCGCGGGCACCCGCACCTGCAGCGGGTTGGAGTAGAAGAACGACCGCCCGTCGAGCGCCACCCCCGTCGCCAGGACGTTGTACAGGGTGCGCTCGGCCAGCTCGGCGTAGCGGACGTCGCCGGTGGCCAGCAGCAGCCGGTGCGACAGCATGATCGAGGCGATCCCCGCGCAGGTCTCGGCGTAGGCGCGGTCCGGCGGCAGCTCGAAGTCCTCACCGAACGCCTCGTCCGCGTGCCGCGAGCCCATCCCGCCCGTCAGGTGCGTACGGCGGGCCACCGTCCGCTCCCACTGCGACTCCACCGCCTTCAGCAGTTCCTCGTCGCCGCTCTCCACCGCCACGTCGACCGCGCCGCAGGCCAGGTAGAGGGCCCGGACGGCATGCCCGCGCAGCGCCGTCGCCTGCCGTACGGGAAGGTCGTCCTGGAAGTAGGCGGCGCCGAAGGGGATCGGGCCGAGCGCGGGCAGCCCGCGCCGTTCGAGCAGGCGGCGGGCCAGCTCCAGGTAGCGTTCGGCGCCGGTCGCCCGGTAGAGCTCGACCAGGGCCATCTCCAGCTCGGGATGCCCGCACGTCTCGGTGGTGTCCATGAAGCGGCGGCACACGTGGTCGGCGGCCTTGCGGACGGCCTCGGTGAAGGCGTCTTCGCCGTGCGCGCGCAGCCTGGCCACACCCGCCTGGATGAGGTGGCCGTAGCAGTAGAGCTCGTGGCCCCACTCCAGGTCGACGTAGCGGCTGCCGCTCCACCTGGTGTTGAGGTAGCCGTCGCCCTCCTGGGCCTGCACCACGGTCTGCGCGAGCTCGGCGAAGCCGGGATGATCCGCCCAGGCCATCGCCTCCAGCAGCTTGTAGATCTCCGAGTCGCTGAACTCCCTGCCGCGCCGGGGGAGCGCGCCGCGGAAGTTGCCGATCCAGCCTTCGCGTTCCATCCAGTCGAGGCAGTGCGCGATCGTCACCTCCCTGTTCAGCGCCACACGGTCACCCCAGAAGCCGGGCGCGAGCCGTACGGCGTCGAGACCGAGCGGCGACAGCGCGCCGGAGGAGGGCAGGACGGGGTCAGCCACGCAGAGCTCCTGACATGAATCCGCGCACGTAGTGGCGCTGGAGGACGACGAAGAGGATCAGGCAGGGCAGCGCCATGACCATGACGCCCGCCTGCAACATGCCGTAGTCGATGGCGCCGAAGGTCTGCTGGGTCATGCTGACCACGGCGACCGGCAGGGTGAAGGACGCGCCGTCGTTGAGCAGGATGAGCGGCGCGAAGAAGTCGTTCCACGAGGCGAGGAAGGCGAACAGGCCGACCGTGACCAGCGCGGGCCGTACGGCGGGCAGCAGCACGCGCAGGAAGGCCAGGAAGGTGCCGCAGCCGTCGACCATCGCCGCCTCCTCCAGCTCGCGCGGCACCGCCTCGAAGGCGTTGCGCATCATGAACAGCGCGAACGGCAGCTGGAACATCACGAACACCAGGGAGAGCCCGGCCAGGGAGTTCTGCAGGCCGAGGTAGCCGAGCAGCACGTACAGCGGGATCAGGATCGTGGCGTAGGGCACCATGAGGATCGCCAGCGTGGCCAGGAACAGCAGGTTCCTGCCGGGGAAGTCGAAGCGGGCGAAGGCGTAGCCGCCGAGGGCCGAGACGACGAGCGTGCCCGCCACCGTCATGGCCGAGACCAGCACGCTGTTGGTGGCGTAGGTGCCGACGCCCTCGCCGAACCGGGCCATCTCCAGGTAGTTCGACGGGTCCTCGAAGCTGGCCCAGCCGCTCCAGACCAGCGGGAACAGGAACAGCACGGCCAGCGCCGACAGGGTGGTGTAGCGCCGCATCATTGGTCGTTCACCTCTCCTCACGGACCGCTCCGCTCGCTGCGTCGGGTTCTCTCCTCATCGCAGTCTCCGCATCATCAGCGCGTTCACGCCGACCAGCGCCACCAGCAGCACCACCGACAGCGCCGCCGCGCCGCCGAGGTCGAAGCGGAAGAACGCCTCGCGGTAGACGACCATGACCATCGAGACGGTGCTGTTGTCCGGGCCGCCGTTGGTGAAGATGAAGAACTGGTCGAAGGCCAGCAGCGAGCCCGTGACGCTGAGGATCAGCATCAGCGCCAGCGTCGGGCGCAGCAGCGGCAGGGTGATCCTGGTGAAGATCTGCCAGCGCCCCGCGCCGTCGCTCCTGGCCGCCTCGTAGACCTCGACCTGGATCGCCTGGAGCCCGGTCAGCAGGATGAGCATGTTGAACCCGGCGAACCGCCACACCACGAGCGCGATCGTGGAGAACAGCGCCATGTCCGGGGTGCCGATCCATTTCACCGGCTCGTCGATGAGGCCGACGGCCCGCAGGAGGGGGTCGATCGGGCCGAAGTCGTTGTTCAGCATGCCGTAGAACAGCAGCGCGGCGGCGGCGAAGCCGACCGCGCCGGGCAGGAAGAACGCGGTGCGGAAGAAGGCGACGCCCGGCCGGCGCTCCTGCACCAGCAGGGCCAGGCCGAGCGCGACCGCCGACAGCAGGACCGTGGTGATCATGGTGTACTTCAGCGTGAAGACCACCGAGTCGAGGAAGAGCGGATTGTCGGGGATCTTGAGGTAGTTGGCAGGGGCGTTGAACGCGGCCTTGCCCAGCAGCGGCCAGCGGTGCAGCGACATCCACACCACCAGCACCAGCGGGGCGAGGAACAGCACGCCGACGATGAGCGCGGTCGGCGCGGCGTAGACCCAGCCCATCGCCCGCCTGGCGCGGGCGGCGGTGAGGCGCACGGATCTCTCCTACTGCTGCAGCGAGGCGGTGACCTCGGTGTTGAGCTGCGCCACCTTGGCGGTGTCGCCGAACATCGCCTCCCGGGCCAGCCGCAGCCACGGCCCCTGCGGGTCGTTGAACGTCTGGCCGAAGCGCGGCGCGTACGGCGTCTGCCCCTTGGCCACCAGCGAGTTGATCAGGACCACCCTGGGGTCCTGGGCGGAGTGCGTGTTGTTCGCCAGGTCGGTCCTGGCCAGCACGTCCTTGTTCTTGGCCATGACCTCGACCTGGGCCTCGTCCGAGACCGTCCACGACAGGAACTCCCACGCGGCGTCCGCGTGCGCGCTGGTCGCGGAGATCCCGACCGAGTCGCCGCCCACGAACGTCGACTCGCCCCCGTCCGGCCCGGCGATCGGGGCGACACCGATCTTCAGGTCGGCGGGCATCAGCCCGAGCGTGGTCGAGGGCATCGGCATGACCCCGATCTCGCCCTTGGCGAAGTAGCCGGTCCAGGTCGGCCCCTGCTCCTCCTTGGCGGTCGGCCCCGTGACGCCCTTGTCGTAGAGGCCGCGCCAGATGGCGAACACGTCGCTCATCGGCGGCCGGTCGTTGAGGGAGGCGGTGCCCTCGGCGTTCATGACCTGTCCTCCGGCCGCCCAGACCGAGGGCCAGAAGGTGAAGACGAAGCAGCCGCCGCAGTTGCCGCCGAAGAAGGTGCCGTGCACCTTGCCGTCCTTTCCGAGCTTCTCCTGTACGGCGGTGGCGTGCTCGGCGAACTCCTTCAGCGTCTTCGGGCCCTTCTCGGGATCGAGCCCGGCCTTGGCGTACAGGTCCTTGTTCCAGAACCAGACCGACAGGTCAAGAGTGTGCGGGAGCGTGTACTGGCGGCCGTCCATCGTGCCCAGCTTCATGTGGCTGGGCGCCAGGCCGCTCTTGTACGGCAGGGCGTTGAGCCGGTCGGTGATGTCCAGGAACAGCCCCTGCGCGGTGTAGTTGGGGACGAAGATGACGTCGGCGGCGAAGACGTCGGGCAGCTGCTTGGCGCCGGCCGCCGCGGCGATGCGCGGCTGGTAGTTGTCTGTCGGGATGACGGTCAGCTTCACCTGGTTCTTGTGGCTCGCGTTGTAGGCCTTCACCAGGCGCTCGCTCTGGGCCTGGGTGGCGGCCCTGGTCCACATCGTGATCGTGACGGGGCCGTCCTGCTCCGGTTCGGCGCCGCCGCATCCTGTTAGCGTTAACAACGCGGCGAGCGCGATTCCGGTCACCACTCGTCTCATGGCTGTCTCTCCTCTGAACCGGCCCCCGGAGCGTAACTAAAAGGTTTTCGGAAACGTAAGAGAAACATCGAGACCTGTCAATGGCTTACTGTCTCTGCTGTGCGAAAAGGATTTCGGGCCACCATCACCGACGTGGCCGCCCTGGCGGGCGTCTCCATCGCGACGGCCTCCAAGGCCCTCAACGGACGCAACGACGTGCGCGACTCGACCCGCCAGCGGGTTCTCGCCGCCGCCGAGGAGCTCGCCTTCCAGCCCAACGAGCTGGCCAGAGGGCTGCTGTCGGGCCAGACCCGCACCGTCGGGCTGCTCACCTCCGACAGTGTGGGCAGGTTCGGCATCCCGGTGCTCCTCGGCGCCGAGGACGCCTTCGGCGCGGGCGAGATGGCAGTGCTGCTCTGCGACGCCAGGGGCGACGCCATCAGGGAGCAGCACCACCTGAGGGCGCTGCTCTCCCGCAGGGTCGACGGGCTGATCGTGGTCGGCGAGAGCACCGACCCCAGGCCGTCGGTCAGCAGCGACGTGCCGGTGCCCGTGGTCTACGCCTACGGCCCCTCGGACGATCCCGCCGACGTGTCGTTCGTCCCCGACGACATCGGCGGGGCGGCCATGGCCGTACGGCACCTGCTGGCCATGGGACGGCGGCGCGTCGCGCACGTCACGGGGCCGGCGCACTACAAGGCGGCCAAGGACCGCGAGGAGGGGCTGCGCCTGGCGCTGGCCGAGGCGGGGGTGGCGCAGACGGGGCGGACGCTGTGCGGGCCGTGGTCCCAGCGCTGGGGGCGGCACGCGGCCGAGATGCTGCTCATGGCCGAGCCGGAGATCGACGCGGTGTTCTGCGGGAGCGACCAGATCGCGGCGGGCTTCATGGAGGCGGCCCGCGAGAGGGGGCGGCGGGTGCCGGACGATCTCGCCGTGGTGGGCTACGACAACTGGGAGGTGCTGTCCACGGAGACACGTCCGGCGCTGACGACGGTGGACATGAACCTGGAGAACCTCGGCAGGACGGCCGCCCAGCACCTGTTCGCCGCCATCGACGGCAGGGCCACGCCCGGGGTCCACCGGATGCCCTGCGACCTGGTCATCCGCGACTCGACGGGCCGATCGTGACGCACGCCTGTCGCCTTCGTGAGGGGTTTTCGGGGCGTGGATCGTTCGTGCGGGCCGACTGCACGTAGTGGTCGCTTGAGACCTCGGCCTCGTATCCCAACCTTCCGGTCCTTCTCGTCGCTGCCTCCCGATCCTCTCGGGTATCTGCCGCCGAGCCTCGGGCAAGCTTCCGATCTTCTCGGGCCGCTGCCTCCCGAGCCTTCGGGCATCAGCCTTCCGATCCTCCGGGTCTCTGCAACTTGGTTCTCAGTCCTTTTTGTGTGTTTGCCTCCCGGTTTTCTTGGTCTCACCCTCTCGGTCTGGCGATGCTGTGAGCGCTAACAAGATTGGCTGAGCGCCAGTAAACGAGCCCGAGGCCCCGGCCGTCAAGAGGGCGTTAACGCGAGGTTTCGTGTAACCGGACCGTAATCGCGGAGACCCTTGACGCACCCTTGTGTTAGCGCTCACAGTCTTGCCCAGGCCAGGAAAGGAGCAAGCGGTGGGACAACCCCATGAACGCCGCCCGCCCGTCATGGCCGATGTGGCCAAGGAGGCCGGCGTGTCACACCAGACGGTCTCCCGCGTGCTCAACGACCATCCCAACGTGCGTGGTGAGACCCGTGCCAGGGTGCTCGCGGCCATCGGCAAGCTCGGCTACCGCCGTAACCTCGTCGCCCGCGCGCTGGTCACCAGGCACTCCAGGACGCTCGGCGTGGTCAGCTTCGACACCACTCTCTACGGCCCCGCCAGCACGGTCTACGGCATCGAGCAGGCGGCCAGGGCGGCCGGATACTTCGTCAGCATCGTCAGCCTCAAATCCATCGACAGGAGCGGCGTCCATGACGCTCTCGACTACCTCGCCGACCAGGGCGTGGACGGGATCGTCGTGGTCGCCCCCCAGCGCTCGGCGGCCACGGCGCTGAGCGACCTGCCGCGCGGCATCCCCACTGTCGCGGTCGAGGGCGGGCAGGCGGGCGAGGTCCCCGTCGTCTGCGTCGATCAGGTCGAGGGCGGCAGGCTCGCCACCGAGCACCTGCTCTCGCTCGGGCACGAGACGGTCTGGCACGTCCGCGGGCCGTCCGACTGGTTGGAGGCCGAGGGCCGGGTCGCGGGATGGCGGGCGGCTCTGGCCGCCGCCGGACGCCCCGCGCCCGAACCGCTCGCGGGGGACTGGAGCCCGCGTTCGGGATACGAGGCGGGGCGCAGCCTGGCGAGCATGAAGGACGTCACCGCGGTGTTCGTGGCCAACGATCAGATGGCGTTGGGCGTGCTGCGGGCGTTCACCGAGCAGGGGGTGAGGGTGCCCGACCAGGTGAGCGTCGTCGGCTTCGACGACATCCCCGAGTCGGACTTCTTCTCCCCGCCGCTCACCACCATCAGGCAGGACTTCGGCGCGGTCGGCAGGCACAGCATCGAGGTGCTGCTCCGCCAGATCGAGGGCGCGGGCGAGCTCGAAAGCCTCGTGGTCCCGCCCTCCGTCGTCCTTCGAGGCAGTACGGCCAGACGGTAGCGACACCGACCTGGCGAGGACGGCTGAGCGCTGGTCACACGGAACGGAAGCGAGGCGGCGTACGACTGAGTGCTGGTCGTGCGGGATGGAGGCGAGGCGACGTGCGGCCGAGTGTTGGTCGTGTGGGACTCGAGGCATGGGAAGGTGCGGCCGGAGGCGGGCGTACCGGCGGAATGCAAGGCGGCGTCGGCTGCCTTGCGACGTGAATGTTAGCGCTAACAACAAGGAAGGACACCCCCCAACGTGTTGAAGAGGATCTCGGCCCTGGTGCTCGCGGGGCTCACGGCGGCGACGCTCACCTCGTGCGGTTCCGGCGGCTCGGGCGCAGGTTCCGGCTCCGGCGACGGTTCGATCACCATGGGCTTCTCCCAGGTGGGCGCGGAGAGTGGCTGGCGCACCGCCAACACCAAGTCGGTGCAGGACTCGGCCAAGGAGGCCGGGGTCACGCTGAAGTTCTCCGACGCCCAGCAGAAGCAGGAGAACCAGATCAAGGCCATCCGCTCGTTCATCCAGCAGAAGGTGGACGTGATCGCCTTCTCGCCGGTGGTCGAGTCGGGCTGGGACACCGTGCTGAAGGAGGCGCGGGACGCCAAGATCCCGGTCATCCTCACCGACAGGGCGGTGGACTCCAAGGACACCACGCTCTACAAGACCTTCCTCGGCTCGGACTTCGTCGAGGAAGGGCGCAAGGCGGGCCAGTGGCTCGTCCAATCGTTCAACAATTCCACAGACCCGGTGAATATCGTTGAACTTCAGGGCACTACAGGCTCCGCTCCTGCCAACGACCGCAAGGCCGGGTTCGCCGAGGTGATCGGCGCGGATCCGAAGTTCAAGATCATCGCCTCGCAGACCGGCGACTTCACCAGGGCCAAGGGTAAGGAGGTCATGGAGGCCTTCCTGAAGTCGAACCCCGACATCGATGTGCTGTACGCGCACAACGACGACATGGGGCTGGGGGCGATCGAGGCCATCGAGGGCGCGGGCAAGGTGCCCGGCAAGGACATCAAGATCATCACTGTGGACGCCGTGAAGGACGGCATGCAGGCGCTCGCCGACGGAAAGATCAACTACATCGTCGAGTGCTCGCCGCTGCTCGGCCCGCAGCTGATGGACCTGGCGAAGAAGGTGGTCAAGGGCGAGACGGTGCCGACCCGTGTGGTGACGGAGGAGACGACGTTCACGCAGGAGCAGGCGAAGGCAGCCCTCCCGAACCGGAAGTACTGACCGGACGAAGCATCCCGAGGCCGGTCGCGGAGTGCCCCAGTGCCCGAGTGTCCGAGAGCTCGGGAGCCTGAGGGCCCGGGTGTCCGGAGCCTAGGGGCCGGGAGTCCAGGAGTTCCGGGAGTCCGTAAGCCCGGGAGTCCGCGAGTCAGGGACCTCTGGGAGCCCGGGAGCCCGGGAGCACGAGAGCTCGGGAGCGTGGGGGTCAGGGGCCCGGGAGCTCGGGAGCCAGGGACCTCCGGAGCTCGGACCTCTTCTCGAGCCTCGTGTCTCGGAGGCTGGTGTCTGGGGGAGGCCTGGTGTCTCGAAGGCCCGGCTTTCGAGGAGGCCCGGTGTCTCAAGGTGGCCGGGCTCCTCAGGGGTGGCGTTTCGAGGAGCCGAGTGTCTCGGGGCCTGGTCTCACGTGGAGGCGGGGTGCCTTGGGGCTGCCGTTTCGAGGGCGGGTCGAGAGGGCGCTTGGCGGGCCCGGCGCAATGGTCGGGGGCTGACGTGGCCGGGGGAAACGGGAGCCGCTCCCGTGGGGCGGTCGATCGATGGATGGATGGGCGGGCCGTGAGGTGTGCCCCGTTGAAAAGGAGAGGGGCGCCGCGATGGCCGTACCCGAGCCGATCCTGCGCATGACCGGGATCGGCAAACAGTTCCCCGGTGTGAAGGCCCTGGACGGTGTCGACTTCCGGCTGCTGCCCGGCGAGGTCCACGCGCTGATGGGGGAGAACGGCGCGGGCAAGTCCACCCTGATCAAGGTGCTGACCGGGGTCCATCCCGTCGACGCCGGCACGATCGAGCTGGACGGCAGGCCGGTGGCCTTCGCCGGCCCGCTGGAGGCGCAGCGGGCCGGGATCAGCACCGTCTACCAGGAGGTCAACCTCTGCGCGAACCTCTCGGTCGCCGAGAACATCTTCATCGGCAGGGAGCCGAGGAGGCGGGGCCGTATCGACTGGAAGCGGATGCGCGCCAGGGCGGCCGAGCTGCTGGCCAGGCTGGATCTCGACCTGGACGTCACCGCGCCGCTGGAGGCCTACTCCCTGGCGGTGCGGCAGATGGTGGCCATCGCCCGCGCGGTCGACATCGAGGCGCGGGTGCTCATCCTCGACGAGCCGACCTCCAGCCTGGACGCGGGTGAGGTCGAGCAGTTGTTCAGGGTGATGCGGACGCTCAAGGAGGAAGGCATCGCGATCCTCTTCGTGTCCCACTTTCTCGACCAAATCTATGAAATTTCGGATCGGATGACGATCTTGCGGAACGGCAGGCTGGTCGGCGAACACCTCGTCAGCGAGCTGTCCCAGGTCGAGCTGGTCGGCAAGATGATCGGGCAGGAGCTCAAGGAGCTGGAGCGGCTGCACGGCGCGGCGAAGACGTTCGACAGGAAGCTCGTCGAGGCGCGTGAGCTGGGCCGTCCGGGCGCGATCGAGCCGTTCACGCTCACCATCCACGAGGGCGAGGTCGTCGGACTCGCGGGACTGCTCGGCTCCGGCCGTACCGAAGTCGCGCGGTTGCTCTTCGGGGCCGACCACGCGGGCGGGGGCGAGATCGCGGTCGGCGGGACGCCGGCCGCGCTGCGGACGCCGCGCGCGGCGATGGGCCACGGGATCGCCTTCTGCTCGGAGGACAGGAAGGCGGACGGACTCGTCCCCGACCTCACGGTGCGGGAGAACATCGTCCTCGCGCTGCAGGCCACCAGAGGCTGGACCAGGCCGGTGCCGCGCGAGCAGCAGGACGCGCTGGTCGCCACATACATGAAGGCGCTGAAGATCAGCCCGCCCAACCCCGAGCACCTGGTGCGCAACCTCAGCGGCGGCAACCAGCAGAAGGTGCTGCTGGCCAGGTGGCTGATCCTCGAGCCCAGGCTGCTCATCCTCGACGAGCCCACGCGCGGCATCGACGTCGGGGCGAAGGCCGAGATCCAGCGGCTGGTCGTGGAGCTGTCCGACGGCGGGATGGCGGTGCTGTTCATCTCCGCAGAGCTGGAGGAGGTGCTGCGGCTCAGCCACAAGGTGGGTGTGCTGCGCGACCGCAGGCTCGTCGCCCAGCTGCCCAACGACGAGGAACTGACCACGGAGGTGCTCATGGAGACGATCGCGAGCGGAGGGGCGGCCCGATGAGACGCCTGCTCTGGCCGCTGGTGATCCTGGCCGCGCTGCTGCTCATGAACGTGTTCTTCACGCCGGGCTTCCTCTCCGTCCAGGTGCGCGAAGGACACCTGTACGGCAGCCTGATCGACATCCTGCGCTTCGGCGCGCCGCTGGTTCTCGTGTCGCTCGGGATGACGCTGGTCATCGCGACCGGCGGCATCGACCTGTCGGTCGGCTCGGTGGTGGCGATCTCGGGGGCGCTGGCCTGCCTGCAGATCAGCCAGGACGCGGGCGTGTTCACCGCTGTCGTGCTGGCGCTCGGGCTGTCGGTGGCGCTGGGCGCGTGGAACGGATTCCTGGTCGCGGGCGCGGGCATCCAGCCCATCATCGCGACGCTGATCCTCATGGTCGCCGGACGCGGGCTGGCGCAGCTGATCACCGACGGCCAGATCATCACCGTCAACGACCCCGCCTACAAGCTCATCGGGGGCGGCTACTGGCTGACGGTTCCCTTCGGCATCCTGCTGGTGCTGGCCATCCTGGCCGTCACGGCGTTCCTGACGCGCAGGCTCGCGCTCGGGATGCTGATCGAGGCGGTCGGCGGCAACGCGGAGGCCAGCAGGCTCGCCGGCATCAGGGCGCGCGGGATCATCGTGATGGTCTACGCGTTCGCCGGGCTGTGCGCGGGCGTCGCGGGGTTGATGATCAGCTCGAACGTCTCCAGCGCCGACGGCAACAACGCCGGGCTGTGGATCGAGCTCGACGCGATCCTCGCCGTGGTGATCGGCGGCACGTCCCTGGCGGGTGGGCGCTTCTCGCTCGGCGGGACCGTGCTCGGCGCGCTCATCATCCAGACCCTCACCACGACGATCTACTCGATCGGGGTGCCTCCCGAGACCACGTTGCTGTTCAAGGCGCTGGTGGTGACCGTGGTCTGCCTGGTCCAGTCCGCCGCCTTCCGCGAGAAGGCGGTCAACCTCCGAGGGCGTACGGCACGGCCGCGCCCCCAGGCTGAAGAGAAGGTGCAGGTGCCGGCATGAGCGTCCTCGCGCTGTCCCCGTCGCGGCAGAGATACCTGCCCGCGCTGGTCACCGGAGGCCTGTTCGTGGCGATGTTCGTGGCCGGCGGGATCCGCTACGAAGGGTTCGCCAGCGGCCAGGTCGTGCTCAACGTCCTCATCGACAACGCCTTCCTGCTGGTGGTCGCGGTCGGGATGACGTTCGTGATCCTCACCGGCGGCATCGATCTGTCGGTCGGGTCGGTGGTCGCGCTGTCGACGATGATCGCGGCGAGCCTCATGTCGGGGCCGGGCTGGCCGCCGTACCTGGTGATCCCGCTGGTGCTGCTGATCGGCGCGGGGCTCGGGCTGGTGATGGGCGCCATCATCCAGGCCTTCGACATCCAGCCGTTCATCGTGACGCTGGCGGGCATGTTCCTGGCCAGGGGGCTGTGCTACACGATCGGCACCGAGTCCGTCCCGATCGAGGACCCGACCTTCACCGCCTTCGCGCAGACCAGGATCGACCTGTTCGCGGAGCTGTGGATCTCGCCGAGCGTGATCATCGCGCTCGTGGTGGTCGCCGTGGCGGCGTACGTGCTGCACTACACGCGCCTCGGCAGGGCCGTCTACGCCACCGGCGGCAGCGAGCAGTCGGCACGGCTCATGGGACTGCCGGTGGCCCGCACCAAGATCGCCGTCTACACGATCAGCGGGTTCTGCTCGGCGCTGGGCGGGGTGCTGCTGTCGTTCTACATGCTCTCGGGGTACGGCCTGCACGCCGTCGGCATGGAGCTCGACGCGATCGCGGCCGTCGTCATCGGCGGCACCCTGCTGACCGGCGGGTCGGGGTTCCTGTTCGGGACCGTGCTGGGCGTGCTGGTGCTCGGGCTGATCCAGACGATCATCAGTTTCGAGGGCACGCTCAGCTCCTGGTGGACCAAGATCTTCATCGGGCTGCTGCTGTTCGTCTTCATCGTGTTGCAGCGCCTGTTCTCGTCGAGGAGCCGCCGTTGACCTCCGAGGTTCCGGACGGCCCGGCTCTTCGCCGCCCGGGAGCTCCAGTAGGCCACGTGTCAGCGGGAGTTCGAGCCGCCCGGCGTCACCGGGCTGGGCTCGCCTCGTCGAGCTGGTGGCGGGCGGTCTTGGCCCGCCGGAGGGAATCCGTTGGGCTCCTGCCGTCCAGCAGGGCGGAGCCGAGCGCGGTGAGCTGGTGGAGCATCCGGTGGCGGTCGCGATGCGCCAGCGCCAGCGCGGCCTGCCGGAGCACCGTGAGGTGCTGGCTGGCCGAGGCCAGGGAGATGTTCAGCGTGCGGGGCCAGCTCGGTGGTCGTCAGCGGCCCGTGGCGCAGCGCGGCCAGCGCCGCGGCCCGCGTCGTGCCCATGAGCGCGGCCAGACTCGCCGTCTCCGTCCGCATGGGCAGGACATCGGGGTCACGCTCCACCGGATAGACCAGCACGGGCGGCAGCTCGGGGTCGAACATCGTCAACGGGCCGCCGACGCAGAAGTACGCCGGGATCAGCAGCAGCCCCCGCCCGTCGAGGTGGAGCTCCTGATCGCGGTGCCCCGGAACCGCCAGTTCGCCCGCGGACCACGACATCATCGGGCGAAAGCTGCGTAACAGTTCCTCCACGCCGCCGACGGCCAGCGCGTGGGCCCTGGCCTGACGGTCACGTCCCACCGCCGCTTCGAGCGCGCGCCGGTGCGGCGTCACCAGCACGTCGAACGACCTCGCCAGGGCGTCGGTCAGGGAGATGAGTGTCGCCGGGTCGCCGGCGGCCAGCGGGCGGGCCCGGGGCGGGAGCGGCTTGGTGGCGGAGAGCTTGCCGAGGTCGGCGGCCAGGCGGCGCACGGGCGTCGTACGGATCGCCTCCAGCCCGTGATCCAGGCCGCGTATGGAGTCGGCGGGATTGAGGAAGTCGGGGAAGTAGCCGATCGTGGGCGTCAGGGCCAGCAGGAGCGGAAGCATCTCGGCGAGGCGCGCCTGTCGCATGTGGGGGACCGCGTTCCTGCGCCAGGCGCCGAACAGCAGGTCGCCGCGCTGGGGACGCAACATCTGCAGGGCGAGCACCAGCTCCCACAGGGGGTCGAGAGCGGGGGCGAGCCTGGTGCGCGCGATGTCGTCGGCGGTGAAGTAGATCCTGAGAATCCTCGACCTCCGGTGCCACCCGGGTCCGGCTTGCTCGGGGCGACCATTGTCGGGCATGGCGCCGCCCTTTGGACAGACCGTGTCCGTTTTGGTGGGGATTTGTCCACGGCCGAACCATCTCGCCCCACTCCGATGAGGCAGCGGACACTACGGATTCCACCTACCGGAAGGACGCCATGAACCGCATCGCGAGCCTCATCGCCGCCGCTGCCCTGTTACTCGTCTCCACCCAGACGCCCGTCGCCGCTCAGGGCCGTCCTGAACCCACGGCCGAGCAGGCGGCGTTCCTGTCCACGCAGGCGACGTCTCGCGCGGAGCTGCAGCGGCAGATCGACCTGCAGATGGAGCTGTACCCAGGCGGTACCCAGATCGCGCCGAACGAGGTGTCCTACGCCGGCGGCCGATTCGTCGTGACCTACGCCGACCCCGGCCGCATCGGGACACTGGGCAGCCCGGACTGCCCGAGCGGCTGGTTCTGCTTCTACGACAACACGTACTTCGGCTACCCGCGCGGCAAGCTCAGCGACTGGGGGGTCCAGGACCTGTCGGCTTACAGCTGGAGCGACCGTACCGAGTCGGTGCACAGCAACACCACGGCATGCGTCTCCTTCTGGAACCACAGAGACCCGCAGCATCCGGTCAACCAGATCGGCACCAACGACGAGTGGCTGTTCACCGTGGACAACTACACCCGCTCGATCAGCAACGTCGGTACCGACCGCAATATGGCGGACCACGTCCTTCGCGATCGCGTCAAGGGATGCTGACCAGCGCGAACCGGCCGGGATCGCCCCGCTGACCAGCAGGGAGGCGGCGGGGCTGTCGTCGGCCTGGACGTTGTGTCGCAGGCGAGCCGCCGCCGTCCAACAGCCGCCGATCCGTCGTTCCCGATTACGGGCCTAGCGGTCGGCCACAGTGACCGCGAGTGCGGCGAGGGCGGCAAGGGCGGCGGCAGGGGCGAGCGCCGCCCAGGGGGCGCGTTCCGCGTACGGGAGCGATTCGGCCAGCATCAGTCCCCACTCCGAGGACGGCGGCTGGGCGCCCAGACCGAGGAATCCGAGGGAGGCCACGGCCAGAGCGATCGCGGGCAGCCGGAGCACCGCGTGGCGGGCGACCGGGCCCGCGACCGCTGGCAGCAGGTGGCGCCAGAAGATCCGCCGCTCCGAGGACCCCAGCCCGCGCTGGGCCGTCAGGTGCGGTGCCGCCTTGGCCTCCTCCAGCAGCGCCGCGGTGTGCACCGCGAGCGGAGCCCATGCCACCAGCCCTACGGCGAGCGAGGCCCCGAAGACCCCCGGCCCGTGCAACGCGGCCACCACCAGGCCGGTGAGCACTGGCGGCAGGGCGTTGACCATCTCCGCCGCACCCGACGTGAGCCAGGGCAGGAGCCCGACGACCAGGCCGACGAGGTAAGCGGCCAGGCACACCAGGACGGCGACCCCCACAGTCGCCAGCGCGCCGTGGCCCACGCGGGCCAGCACGTCGCGGCCCAGACCGTCTGAGCCCAGCGGCGCGTCCCCCGAGGGGGCGGCGAGCCGTGCGGCGGTGTCGAGCGTGGTCGGGTCGCGCAGGAGTCCCCAGCCGATGACGGTGAGCAGCACGACCGCGAGCAGCGCGGGCAGCGCTCGGCCGCGTGGGCCCGAGGTGTCGGGCGGCGGCGGCGCCAAGGCGGCGCCCGTGAGCGCGGCGCCGAGCAGGCCGCGTCTGAGCAGGTCGGCCAGGACTCCCACGGCGAAGCCCAGGAGGACGAGGGTCAGCACCGCTGCCTGCAGTACCGGCAGATCCTGCGCTTCGGCCGCGCCGAGGGCGGTGCGGCCGAGACCGGGGATGGCGAAGATCCTCTCCACCGCGACGGCTCCACCGGTGAGGCCGACCACCACGAGCCCCAGTTGGGGAAGCAGGGCGGGCATGGCGCGCCGGGCGGCGGCCCGCGCGACGGTCGTCGCGGGGAATCCGGCCGCGCGCCAGGTGGGTACCCATCGTTCGCGCAGCGCGCCCCGCAACGCGTCATCGGCCAGGTGACCGAGGAGTCCACCGGCGGGCACGCCCAGCGCGATCGCGGGAAGGATCAGGTGGCGTGGTTCCTGCCAGCCGTACGGAGGAAGCCAGTCCAGCCAGACGGCGACCACGATCAGAGACACGGTGGCCAGCAGGAACTCCGGGATCGCGGCGAGCATCGCCGCGCGGGCGCCGTGTCCGCCGGGGGCATGGCCGCGTGCGGCGCTGAGCGCGGTCGGCGCGCACAGTGCGGCGGCCACCACCACCGCGACCGCCATGGCCGCCGCCATGAGGGTGAGCGACACACCGAGTCCGGACGCGATGCCCGGCAGGACCGGACGACCGGACACCCAGGAGACGCCCGCGTCGCCGCGCGGCAACCCGGACAGCCAGCGCCAGGTCAGCGCGACCGGCCCCGCGTCCAGTCCCAGATCGGCCCGGATCGCCGCGAGCGCCTCCGCGGTCGGTTCCTGCTCGGCCGAGCGGGCCCGCAGCAACGACAGCGCGGGATCCTTCCCCGACAGCCACGGCAGCGCGCCTACCAGGGCGACCGCGCCCGCGACCGCGACGGACCTGCTCAGCGGTGCACCAAGGCGGATCATCGAGCGTGGGTGTCGGTGGTGATCAGGATGCGTTCGCGCGGGTCCTTGGCCGAGCCCGTGACGCCCCTCGCGTCTCCCTGCAGCACGCGCTCGTGCAGCATCGGGATGGCCGCGCCGGTGTTCAGGATCGTGGCTTCCGCTTCCAGGATCGCGCGCCGGCGTTCCTCTCCCGCCGGAGTGCGGGCGGCCTCCTCGAGCGCGGCGTCGACCCGCTCGTCACACAGCTGGGAGATGTTGAAGGAGCCCTCGCAGCTGAAATCGCTGACCATGTACGCGACCGGGTCGCCGGAGTCCAGCACGGTCGCCCTGGACAGGATGAAGGCGTCGAACGCGCCCTCCAGAGCGTCCGCCTCGATGTGCGCGTACTCCCGCACGACCAGCTCGACCTCGAACCCGGCCTGCTCCAGTTGCTGGCGCAGGACCGCGGCCACCTCGGGCAGCTCGGCCCGGTCGGTGAAGGTCGCCAGGGTGATCTTCGTTCCGTTCGCCGGGGCGGGCTCGACGGTGGCGGGACGGGCCGGACGCCGCGCGCTCCACGGCAGGGCCGGACCGAGCAGACCGGCGGCGACGTCGGCCCGGCCCTCGTACACGCCGGTCACCAGGGCCTTGCCGTCGATGGCCGCGCGGGCCGCGGCGCGCAGGCCGGGGTCCTTGAACGCGCCCTTCGCGGTGTTGAGGTAGAGGGTGTTGGTGCGCGGCATCGGCACCTCTGTGATCGTCTCGGAGTCGAGCAGCGCCGCCTGTGAGACCGGGATGGCCTCGACGATGTCGGCCTCGCCGGTCCTCAGCGCGGCGGCGCGGGCCGTACCGTCCGGCACGAACCGCACCTCGATGCCGGCGGCCTTGGCCTTGGGACCCCAGTAGCGCTCGTTGCGCTCCAGAGTGGCGCCAGAGGTGCCGTCCACCTTGGTGAGCACGAACGCGCCGGTCCCCGTGCCGACGGGGTTCACCGTGCGTCCCTGGTACGCCTTCTCTGCCAGGATCGCCAGCTGCGGACTGGACAGGCGGTGCGGCACCAACGGGTCGGGCGTGGCGGTGGCCACGAGCACCTTGTCGTCCTTGACCGTCACCGTCAGCTCGACCCCGTCCAGGATTCTGGGCTTGGGCGCGGCAGCGGCGGCGGCGCGCAGGGAACGCGCCGCGCGCTCGGCGGTCAGCGGCGTGCCGTCGTGGAATCTCACGTCCCTTCGGATCGTGAATTCCCACGTCAGCGGGTCACTCTGGGACCAGCCGGTGGCGAGCGCCGGCTGGGGATCGCCCGCGGCGTCGAGGTTGACCAGAGTCTCGGCCGTGCTCCAGCGCGACAGCTTGAACGCGTCGTCGCTCAGCGGGTTCAGGCCGGAGCGCGGCGGCTGGAGCATGACCAGGTCGATGCGGCCGGCTCCGGCGTCCGCCGCGCCGGGCATGGCCGAGCAGCCGGTGAGGGCGAGCAGGGAGAGGATCACAGAAGCAGCGAGAAGAGAGCGCATGTCGGTCTTTCACCAAGGGGGTTCGAGCTCCGCACCCTAACACAGAATGAAAACCGCATTCATTTTCGGGCCGCCGCCGCCAGCCGTTCGCGCACCCGCTCCTCCGTCATGGCGCCCATTATGGGCGTCAAGATCATGCCCGGAGGCGACCATCGGATACGGGCGGGTCCGCGGTGGGACCCGCACCGGGTCACTTCCTGCCGCTGCTCACCGCGTGGTACTGCAGGTCCTGCACGGTGAAGTCCTTCTTCACCTGCCAGGGCGAGGTGACCGTCACGGCGCCGACCGACGCCTTGTTCGTCCCGTACGCCAGGGGGAATGTCTTGGCCTGGACCCCGGCCTGGCTCGCGTAGGTCTTGTCGACCCCGCCGATGCTCGCCTTGACCGTGGCGGCGCGGGTGAGGAAGGAGAGAACCTCCACCGTGTCGCGCGGGGTGCTGGTGCCCGAGCGGGGGAGCATGAACTTCGTCTGCGTGCCCGACGTCGGCCGGGCGGCGGCGAACTGCGTGCGGTGCGTCAGGTAGAGCGTGTCCCGCGTGATCGCCGGCGCCTTGCCGGTCTTGAGCCAGGTCAGGTAGTAGGAGGAGATGTCGAGGTAAGCGCCGCCGTTGTGCACGGAGGGCGCGAACTGGGTGCCTTCGGAGAAGTCGTTCCAGGTCGTCAGCTGGATCCAGTCGGCGCCGCCGGAGATGGACTTCTCCCACGTGACCCTGAGGTTCTCGGTGTTGTTCGCCTCGTCGTAGATGCCCTGGTTGGGGCGCTCGTCCTGGACGGAGACCGGCTGCATCCAGATCTTCTTCAGCTCGTGCGCCTTGGCGATGTTCCCTGCGATGCCGCCCTGCTGCGCGGGGCTGCGGTTGCCCCAGTTGGAGAAGCCGTAGCTGATCGGCGCGAAGGCCGCGGCGTTGGCCGAGAAGTTCAGGAAGACGGGGACGAAGGCGACCGTGATGCCGTGGGTGTCCTTCATGATCTTCATGAAGTTCTGCCACCAGGCGGCCGACTGGCCCTCGGCCTTGAACGGCGAGATCACCAGGCGCTGGTCGGCCAGGCGGTAGACCGACTTGGCGGTGGCGAGCTTGGCCATCGCGGCGGCCAGCGTGGCCGCGTCGGTCTTGAGTGAGGTCATGTCGGGCATCAGGACGATCTTGAAGCCGGGGTCGACGGCCTCGGCCGCCCTGATCAGGATGTTGAGCCGGTCCCAGTGGGCGCTGGTGAGGGAGAGCACGTCCACGGTGAAGCCGTCGAGCCCGGCCGCCACGGCGGTCTCGACCTCCTGCTTCATGTCGGCGAGCTGCCAGTCGCCGGCCAGGACGCCCCTGGGGATCGGGCGGTCGCGAAGCAGGCCGCCGTAGGCGAGGTGCTTGTTGTTCTCGCCGGTCGGGGTGAGGTAGTGCTTGGTGTAGTAGTCGTCCGCGCCCGCCCTGTTGTTCAGCGAGATCGGGTACGGCGTGAAGTAGTGCGCGAAGACCTTGCGCTCGGAGGCCCGCAGCGTCGCGGTCGAGGGCATGGCGAAGGGCAGCGGGCCGCTCGGCGTGGCAGCCTCGGTGTCGTAGCTGATCGTCAGCTTGGGGCCCTGGCCGGACGTGGCGCGCGAGGAGTGCAGCACGCCGTGGGCGCCCGCGGGGGAGGTCAGCGCGAAGTCGTAGGAGCCGTTGCCGGTGAAGGCGGAGGACACGTCGAGCTTCGCCGTACCTCCGGAGGTCAGGCCCTTGTGGGTGGCGATCACCTCGCCTACGTCCGGACGGTTGTCGAACGTGAGCGTGTCGGCGGTCCACTCGCCGGTGACCGGCCGCACCTCGAGGGTGGTGTCGGTGGTCCTGACGGACTGCACGTCCAGGGTCATCGTGACGTCGACGGCGTTGGCCGGCACGTCCTTGACGGTGAAGCGGACGAAGGCGCCGCGCTCGGAGGCGTTCGCGCCGTCGCACGGGGTGGTGCAGACCGACAGCCAGGTGACGGTGTGGTGCGTCTTTCCTGGACCGGCTTCGCTGACGTAGCTGTCCTCCGTGGAGGCGAACGTGACGCTCTTCTCCGCCGCCGCGGCGGGGGTGACCACCGCGACGCTGCTCGCCAGGAGAACCAATAACAGGGTGATAGCGCGCATGCTTATCGTGCCCTTCATTTAGCGATATGTCCTGACATATCGCGTGACGACGGGCAAGATCATAGACTTACCGACCACCCCGCCACAGGGTTTCGGACCGAAACCCTCACGCCGGCCGAAATGAGGGAGGGAACAGCTCCTCCACCGGCCTGCGCAGGTGGTCGCGCGTCGAGTAGGCGGCCTTCATCTCGGTGAAGTAGGCCTGGGCCCGCCGCCTGAACGCCGCCTCGTCCACGCCGGGGATCACCCTGTCGCGCATCACGACCCTGCCGTCGATCACCACCGTCGTCACGTCGGCGCCCGAGCAGTTCATCAGCAGGGTCCTGATCGGGTCGTCGACGGGTCCGGTGCGCGGGCCCGACAGGTCCACCACGACCAGGTCCGCCTTCGCTTTCGGCGCGAGCCTGCCGAGGTCGTCGCGGCCGAGCGCGCGCGCACCCGACAGCGTGGCCGCCCGGTAGTAGTCGGCGGCGGACCCGGCCTCCAGCCGTCCGGTGACGAGCTTGGCCAGGTTGTTGCCGTAGTCCATGTTGCGGATCATGTCGGGCGGGAAGGAGTCGGTGCCCAGCGCCACGTTCACCCCTGCCGCCCGGTAGCGGTCGAAGTCCTGGAGCGCGTCGCCGTACCTGACGGTGGTCAGCGGGCAGTGCACGATGCCCGCGAGCGCGGCGAGCCGGTCGGGCGAGCCCTCGAACGGCGCGTCGGGCGTGCCGAGGTAGAGCGCGTGCGGGATGAGGAGCCGGGGACCGAGCAGGCCGACGGACTCCAGCACGTCGAGCGGGTGCCTGCCGTACCACTCGCGCAGCAGGCGCAGCTCGGTCAGCCCCTGCATGCAGTGCAGCCGCACCAGGCAGTCGAGCTCCTCCGCGGCGCGCGCGGTGGCCCGCATCAGGTCGAGGGTGACGGTCTCGATCCGGCACGGCAGCAACGCGCCGCGCAGCCTGCCGTCGTAGGCGCCGTCGAAGTCGCGGACGAACCTGACCGCCTCGGCCAGCCCCTTCTCCCCGAGTTCGGGCTCCCAGTGCACGTCGCGCGCGCCGTCCCGCATCACCGGCACGCCCGAGCGGTAGCTCGGGCCGAGGTACATGCGCAGGCCCAGCCGTCCGGCGATCTCGGCGATGCCCGCGAACTCCTCGTACGACTCCGCCCACGCGCTGTGCGTCTCCGCGGCGATCGGCATCGCGGTGGTGATGCCGTTGCGGATCAGCTGCGTGAGCGCGTACTCCCGCATGAACAGCGTCTCCTCCAGCGGGAAGACGGCGGCCCTGCGGCCGGCGGCGTACTCGGCCGACCAGGTCAGCCCGTCGGAGGAGGCGTGCCAGGTGTCGATGAGGGCGTGGTCGATGTCGGACAGCGCGTCGAGGTCGATGAAGCCGGGCCCGACGATCGCCTCGCCCGCGTCGATCACCTCGTCGGCGGGTCCCTCGTAGGAGGGCCCGACGTGGACGATCGAGTCGCCCGAGTAGACGACGCAGCCGTCGCGGTGGACGACATGGTCGGCGCCGTCGAAGCCGATGACGTACGACGCCCTGACAACAGTGGTGCTCACGTGATTCTCCGAGATGGTTTCCAGCCTGGCCGGGGGACCGCGGCCAGGAGAGCCCTGGTGTAGTCCTCCTGGGGGTCGCGCAGCAGGTCCGCGGTGGGACCCCGCTCCACGACGGCGCCCCTGTGCATCACGATGGCCGTGTCGCTGATCTGGTTGACGACGGCCAGGTCGTGCGAGATGAAGACGTAGCTCATGCCGCCGGGCGCGCGCAGGTCGGCGAGCAGGTTGAGGATCTGCGCCTGGATCGAGACGTCGAGGGCGGCGACCGCCTCGTCGAGCACCAGCACGCGCGGCTCGACGGCGATCGCGCGGGCGATGGCCACCCGCTGCCGCTGCCCGCCAGACAGCTGCCTGGGCAGCAGGGCGGCGTGCCGCTCGGCCAGGCCCACGGACTCCAGCAGGTCGAGCGTGCGCCTGCGCAGCTCGGCGGGGGTGAGGGAGAAGTGCAGCGACAGGCTGGTGGAGATGACGTCGCCGATCCGCTGCAGCTTGTCCAGCGAGGAGTAGGGGTCCTGGAAGACGATCTGGATCTCCCTGGCCCGCCTGCGCCGCTCCTTCGAGGAGACCCTTCCGGCCCCGCGCGCCCGGCCGCAGACGGTGATCGTCCCGCTGGTGGGCGTCTCCAGGCCGAGCAGCATCCTGGCGACCGTGGTCTTGCCCGAGCCGGACTCTCCCACGATCGCGACCGACTCGCCCTCCTCGACGGTGAACGACACGTCCGCGACCGCGACCGACTCGCCGTAGACCTTGCGCAGCCGTTCGGCCTGGATGACGGTCATGACTCCCCCTGGAGGGTCAGCTCGGCCGAGCGGGTGCAGGCGACGGTGCCGTCGAAGACCGGCCGCGCCGCGCCGCACGCGGGCAGCGCGTGCGCGCAGCGCGGGGCGAAGGCGCAGCCCGGGTCGGCCTCGAAGGCGGCCACCGGCCTTCCAGGAATGACCGGCAGCCGATGGACGGTCTCCTCCAGCCGGGGGCGCGACAGGAGCAGACCGCTGGTGTAGGGGTGCAGGGGCGTGGCGGTGAGCGAGTGCGCGTCCCGCGCCTCGACGATGCGGCCCGCGTACATCACCGCCAGCCGGTCGCACGTCGCCGCCGCCAGCTCCAGGTCGTGCGTGATCAGCAGCATCGCCATGCCGCGCTCGCGCCGCAGCTCGTCGAGGATCGCCATGACCTCCGACTGCGTGGTCACGTCGAGGGCGGTCGTCGGCTCGTCGGCCAGGATCAGGTCGGGCTCCAGCGCGAGCACCGAGGCGATCATCACCCGTTGCAGCAGCCCGCCGGACAGCTCGTGCGGGTACTGCCGCAGCCGCCGCTCCCCGTCGCCGATGCCGACCTCCGCCAGCAGACGTACGGCCCTGGCCGCGGCCTCGCGGGCGGGCACCCGCAGGGTGGCCACCATGGCCTCGGTCAGGAAGTCGCCCACGCTGCGCACCGGATTGATGTGCGCCCTCGGGTCCTGGAAGATCATGCCGATCCGCCTGGCCCTGAGCGCGCGCAGCTCCCTGGCGCCCAAGGAGGTCACCTCGACCCCGTCGAACACGATGCTGCCGGACAGCCGCGCGCCGGGCGGTGTGAGCCCCAGCACCGCGCGGGCGGTCATCGACTTGCCCGAGCCCGACTCACCGACCAGGCCCACGGCCTCGCCGCCGCCGATCGTCAGGTCGACCTCCTCGACCAGCGTCCGCCACTCACGTCCCGACGGGACGGCGAGCGCGAGCCGAGAGATCGTCAGCAGGCTCATGTGGTCCTCCCCAGGCGGTCGCCGATCACGCTCACCGACGCCACGACCAGCGCGATCAGCACGCCCGCCGAGATCGCCTCCAGCGGCTGGCCGCGCATGGCGCTGTCGAAGCCGCTCTTGACCATCAGCCCCCAGTCGGCGTCGGGCGGCTGCACGCCGAGCCCGAGGAAGGAGATCGCGGCCACGTCGATCACCGCGAACCCGAGCGCCGACACCGACTGCGCGACGATGATCGGCCGTAGGTTGGGCAGCAGGTGCCGGACGCAGATGGCGAAGGCCGAGCGGCCCTGCACCCAGGCGGCGGCGACGTACGGCAGGCTCCGCTCCCGCAGCGCCGCCGACCGCACCACCCGGGCGACGTACGGCGTGTACGCCACGGCGAGCCCCGCCACCACGCCGGGGATGCCCGGGCCGAGCACCGCCACGGTGATCAGCGCGAACACGATGCCCGGCACCGCGAACAGCACGTCGAGCACGCGGGAGATGACGGCGTCCACCCGGCCGCCCGCCCACGCCGCGGTGATCGCCAGCGCGGTGCCGACCACGCTGGAGACGCAGATGACCAGCGCGGGGCCGAGCAGCGTGGTGCGCGCGCCGTACATGAGCCTGGACAGCACGTCGCGGCCGAGCGCGTCGGCGCCGAGCGGGTGCGCGGCCGAGCTGCCCGCCAGCGCGCTGAGCAGGTCGGGGAAGTCGGGATCGTAGGGCGCCAGCAGCGGCGCGGCCAGCGTGGTCACCGCCACGGCGGCCAGCAGCACGGCGGCCGCCGTGCCCAGGCCGCCCAGGCGGTTCACCGCGACAGGCGCGGATCGAGAGCTGAGTAGCACAGGTCCACCAGAAGGTTGATCAGGACGAAGGCGGTCACCAGCACGAGCACCACGGCCTGGACGATGGCGAAGTCGCGCTGCAGGATCGCCCGGACGAACAGCGAGCCGAGGCCGTCGAGGGCGAAGATGTTCTCCACCACGACGGAGCCCGCGATCAGTCCCGCGATGTTGAGCCCGGTGACCGTGACCACCGGGATGGAGGCGTTGCGCAGCACGTGGCGGCGGACGATGTGGCGCTCGGCGAAGCCGCGGGCGCGGGCCGTCTCCACGTGCTCGCGGTTCAGCTCCTCCCGCACCGAGGCGCGGGTGATGCGGGCCAGGAAGGCGGCGCTGGCCAGGCTCAGCGTGATCGCGGGCAGGGTCAGGTGGTAGAGCCGGTCGAGCAGGCCCTCGCCGGGCCCGAAGACGGGGAACCAGCCGAGCCCCACCGCGAACACGATCGCCAGCAGCACCCCGATCACGAACGGCGGCGTCGCCAGGAACAGGGAGGACAGCACCCCGATCGCGGTGTCGACCCGGCCGCCGCGCAGCCCGGCCAGCAGGCCCATGGCGATGCCGCCCGCGGAGATCAGCACGGTCGCGTAGATGACGAGCAGGACCGTGGTCGCCACCCGCGAGCCGATGAGCGCGGCCACCTCCTGCCGGTAGACCAGTGAGCTGCCGAAGTCGCCGGTCAGCGCGTCGCCCAGCCACGAGAGGTACCGCAGCAGGAACGGGTCGTCGAGGTGGTACTGCGCCCTGATGGCGGCGATCTGCTCGGGCGTGCCGCTCCTGTTGCCGAGCAGGAACGCCATCGGGCCGCCGGGCACCAGGTACAGCAGGCCGTACACCAGGAAGGAGGCCGCCAGCAGCACCACGGCCAGGCCCGCCAGCCGCTTCAGCAGGAACCTCACTTCGCGCCCAGCCCCGCGGCCCACGGGTAGTACAGGTAGGGGAAGGACGGCACGGCGCCGGTGACGCGGTCGCTCATGTAGAGGATGACCGGCAGGTTGTTCAGCGGCATCCAGGCCACGTCGCGGGTGACCTTGTCCTGGATCCCCGTGACGAGGGCGGCCCTCGCGGCGGGGTCGGCCTCGGCGCGGGCCTTCTTGATGTCGGCGTCGACGGCGGGGTAGCCGTTGAAGTTGGTGCGCCCGCCCGCCTGGAAGACCGTGTAGATGTCGAGCGGGTCCGGCACGTTGCCGTACCAGGTGGAGAAGAAGGCGTCGACGCCCTCGCGCGCCTTCGGGTCGGAGTAGAGGTTTCCGTACTGCTCGACCGGGACCACCTTGATCTCGATCTTCAGGCCGAGCGCCTCGCCGGTGGCCTTGATCAGGTTGGCGGTCTGATCGTGGGTGGCCGCGCTGCCCTGGATGGCGATCGTGATCGGCTCCGTGGGCGAGCCCGCCTCGGTGAGCAGCTGCTTGGCCTTGGCCAGGTCCTGCGTCTCCGGCGGCAGCGCCCGGTAGGCCTGCTCGAAGGTGGCGCGCTCGTAGCCCCAGTACTCCGCGCCCGCCAGCGTGCGCTGCGGGGCGGCGGTGCCCTGGAAGACGACCTTGGAGATGGCCGCCCTGTCGAGGGCGAGCGAGAGCGCCTGGCGCACCTTCGGGTCGGCGTAGGGCCCGTCCTTGGCGGCGCTGAGCAGCGTCCAGAACGTCAGCGACTTGCCCAGCGTGACCGAGCCGGTCGTCGACTCCCGCAGCTGGGCGAGCCCCGCGGGCGGCAGGTAGAAGTACTGGCCGTCCACCTCGCCCGAGCGCAGCGCGTTGACCGCGGTGGTCTCGTCGGCGATGAAGCGGAAGACGATCTCCTTGGACCTGGCGGCCAGCGCCTTGTCCCAGTAGGCGTCGTTGCGGACGATCGCCAGCGAGTCGCCCGATTTCCACGCGCCGAACTCGAAGGGGCCCGTGCACATCAGGCCGCCAGTGGGCGAGCCGAGGTCCTTCTTGGCCGCGTACTCCTTGGAGACGATCGCGCCCGCCGCCGTCGCCATCGCCTGGTTGAACAGCACGTCCGCCTGCTTCAGCGTGACCGTGACCTGCATCGGCCCGCTCGCCTCGACCTTCTCGACGGTGGAGAAGTAGTCGCTCCACCAGGTGCCGAGCGCGGGGTCGAGGTGCCGCTTCAGGCTGGCGGCGACGTCCTGCGCGGTCAGCGGCTTGCCGTCCCAGAACGTCACGCCCTCGCGGATCGTGTAGACCCACGTCGTGGGAGTCGGGTTCTCGGCCTTCTCGGCGAGGCCCGGCTCGATCGTGAAGTCGGGGGTGAGGCGCAGCAGGCTCTCGCACATGTTGGCCAGCGCGGTGTTCTCCGCGTAGTTGAACGACCTGATCGGGTCGAGCGTCTGCGGCTCGTAGGGCAGGTTCCAGGTGACCCTGTCCAGCCCCTTGGCCGCCGCGGCGGTGGAGGTCTTCAGGTCGAGGGCGACCGGCGCGGCCGAGGCGGGAGCCTGCTGCTGTTGCGGGGCGCCGCCGCAGGCGGCGAGCGCGAGGGCCAGCCCTGCGAGGGGTACGGCACGACGGATCATCAGGGGGACCTTTCGAGAAGGCGGCCGTCGCGGGCGATCACGGCCCCGCCACGGACGACGAACAGGGGAGTGGGCCGGTCCACGACGGCCTCGGCGACCGAGGCGGCGGGCACCAGCACGAAGTCGGCCGGATCCCCGGCCTTCAGGTCGACCCGCTCCAGCCCGAGGAGCTCGGCGCCCCCGTGCGCCGCGACCGCGTAACACGCGGCCAGCTCCTCGTCGGTGCGGGCGTCGGTGCGGTAGGCGAGCAGGTGGGCCCGCGCGATCATGTCGCCGTCGCCGAAGGGCGTCCACGGGTCCCGCACGCCGTCGGAGCCCGCGGCCAGCAGCACGCCCGCCGCGGTGAGCGGGCCGACGGGCAGCACGGGGTCGGCGCCGAGCGCGCAGGTGGTCAGCGCCACGCCCGCCTGCGCCAGCAGGTCGTCGAGCTCGCGCGCGTCGGCCAGGCAGAAGGCGTGGCTGATCGTCACGCGCGTGCCGCCCGCCCGGCGGGCGATCTCCCGCACCTGCGCGAGGCCCTGCTCGCCGCCGTCGTGCAGGTGGATGTCCAGCGGCGCTCCGGTGCGCTCGGCGAGGCCGAACAGCACGTCGAGGTGGCCGTGCAGGTCGCCGTCGATGCCGAGCGGGTCGAGTCCGCCGATGACGTCGGCGCCCTCGTCGAGCGCGCGCTCCATCAGCTCGGCGGTGCCGGGGCTGGTGAGCAGGCCCAGCTGGGGGAAGGCGACGATCTGCACGTCGAGCAGGTGCCTGCGGGCCTCTGCGGCCTCGCGCACGCCGTGCACGTTGGCCAGGCCGTACTCGGGGGCCACGTCCACGTGGGCGCGCCAGGCCCGGGTGCCGCGGGCGACGGCGCTGTCCATCAGCGCGCCCGCGCGCTCGGCCACCGAGGCCGTCATGCCGGCGCGCGCCTTCACGTCGCCCTCGATGAGGTCTCGCAGCGTTCTCGCCGGGGTACGGCTGAGCCAGGGCTGGCCCCACGTCGTCTTGTCGGGATGGATGTGCGCGTCGACGGGAGCGGGCAGCGCGAGCGCGCCGCCGCCGTCCACGATCACGGTGTTCTCCGGTCTGGTGGAGGGGTCGGCGATGCGGCCGTCGACGACCAGCAGGTCGTGCGGGCGGATATGGGTGAACAGCACGGAGTCCATGGGAGGTGATCCCCTTAATCTGAGGAGAACTCTGGACTAGAATAATCAGACATCTGATGTTTAGAGAAGAGGATGAATGCGGAACGTGGGCCGGATCTCGCTCGTCGACGCCGCGATCGGCGAGCTGCGCCAGGAGATCATGAGCGGGGCGTGGCCGGTGGGAAGCAAGATCCCGTCAGAGAGCCAGCTGGCAGCTTCGCTGGGCGTGAGCAGGTTGTCGGTGCGCGAGGCCGTACGGGTGCTCGTGCACGCGGGGCTGCTGACGACCAGGCAGGGCGACGGCACCTACGTGACGGCCAGCGACGAGTCGCAGGTGGCGCTGCGGCGCCGCCTCGACAGGGCGGCCGCCATGGACATCATCGACGTGCGGCGCGGCCTCGACCTGGTGGCGGCGCGCCTGGCGGCGACCAAGCGCACCCCCGAGGACCTCTCGCGGATGAGGGAGGCGCTGGCCCGGCGGGTGGCGGCCGGGCGGTCGGTGGACGTGGACGCCTTCGCCGACGCCGACGTGGACTTCCACCTGCTGGTGGCGGAGGCGGCGCACAACCCCGTGCTGGGCGACCTCTACCGCAGCATGAGCGAGGTGCTGCGGGACAGCGTGCGCAAGGACCACTGCATGGAGCGGGCGGTGCTCGGCTCCGACACCTCGCACGACGAGCTGCTGGCGGCGATCGAGGCGGGCGACGTGAGCACCGCGGTGTCGGTCGCCCTGGCCATCCTCGACCAGCAGGAGCGAGATCTCTGACCGCCCTGGCCGGTCATCTCTGGTTCAGTGAAAGGCTGAGCTCCTCGATCGTCTCGCGGCCTTCGAGCGGTCGAACTCGATCGGCGCGCCGAGGGCGTCGCCGATCGCCCCACCCAGCAGACAACCGCGAACCCGCTTCCATCGCTCCATGGCCGATCATGCTAATCGCTCGCCCGGAGGCGCCCCTGATGCAATACTTAGAGTGCCTGTTCGGATACGAAGGGATAGATCCGATGGTCATGGTGTTGGTTCGCGAGGAACACGCCGCTGAGCTGCCCTCCAGCGCGAAGTATCTGCCGAAGACCGCCCGAGAGCTGTTCGACGCTCTCCCCGAGATCCCCGGATTCCGGGCCGAGGTCATTGAAGGGACCCTGATCGTGAGCCCCATCGGCACTCCCGAGCATGCCGGCTGCGCGATGGACCTCCACGAGGCACTGCGGCCCCTCCTGCAGAAGGAGGGCTGGCGGGGGTATACGGGAATCGTGGACGTCTGCATCGACGGCCCACGTGATCCGGTCTGTCCAGACTATGTACTGGCTCCGGCGGACTGCCCGCGCTGGGGTGATCGTGAGCTGAGGTCCTCGGGGCTGATCATGGTGGCCGAGGTGGTCTCGCCCACCAGCAGGATCCGCGACCACGAGGAGAAGCCCGCCGTCTACGCGCGCGGCGGGATCCCCTTCTACCTCGTCATCGACCCCCTGGCCAAGACCGTCACCCTGATGGACGACATCGTCGATGGCGTCTATACGACGACCACCAAGGCCGCGCTGGGCGCGAAGCTCTACTTCACCTACCCAATGGACTTCGAGCTGGACACCTCGCTCATCAAGGTGTGAGTTTCTCCAGGGCCCTGGCGATGCGCTTCTCCGAGATCGGCGTCGGGGTGCCGAGGGTCTGGGCGAAGAAGCTGACCCGCAACTCCTCGATCATCCAGCGGATCTCCCGCACGTCGGCGTCGCCGCGGCGGGCGGGCGGGAGCTTGTCCAGCACGTCGAGGTAGTCGTCCTCGACCCTGTGCACCTTGTCCATCCACTCCACGTCGCGCCACGGCTCCTCGGGGAGCTTGGCCAGGCGCCGGTCGATCGCCCTGATGTAGCGGGAGACGTCGGACAGGCGGCCCGCCTCGGTGGCGGTGACGAAGCCGGGGAAGATCAGCTTGCCCATCTGGTCCCTGACGTCCTCGGTCGAGGCGTCGGATCGCAGCGCGCCGAGCTTGAGGTTGACCTCGTGCCAGGCGGCCAGGATCTGCTCGACCTTCGTCAGGATCTCCCGCGAGGTGTCGTACAGCTCGGCGCGCACGTGCTGGTAGAGGCGGTCGAAGGAGACCGGGTCCCACGCGGGGCCGCCGACGTCGCGCATCAGCTTGTCCACCGCCGCGTTGACCACGTCCTCGAACAGCGCCACGGCGCCGCCGTGCGGGGAGCGCGACAGGGCCAGCTTCGCCTGGTTGGACAGGCCGCCGAGCAGCGACTTGGCCGGTGAGGTGACGTTGAGCAGCAGCAGCCGCCTGGTGCCGAGCCACATGGACCTGCGCTGCTCGGCCTGCGTCTCGAAGATCTTCACCGAGACCGAGGAGCCCGCGTCGGCCAGGGCCGGATAGCCCTTCATCCGCCCCTGCTCGAATACCTTGGGCAGGGTGCCGATGCTCCACGTGGTGACGCCGGTGCGCTCCAGGCCGTCGCCCGCCGCCGACAGGGTCTGGCGCAGCTTGGGAGCCAGGCGTTTCTTGAGCGCGTCGAGGTCCTTGTCCTCGGCGACCGTGCGCTTGCGCTCGTCGATCACCCGGTAGGTGACACGCAGGTGGTCGGGCAGCTGGTCGAGCTGCCACGCCTCGCGCGGCACCCGTACGCCCGTCAGGCTTAGCAGCTCGCGCTCCAGCGCCTCGAGCAGCGGCTCGCCGCCCGCCTTGACGTGCTGGAGCACCTGCTTGGCGTAGTTGGGCGCGGGCACGAAGTTGCGCCTGATGTTCTTGGGCAGCGACCTGATCAGCGCGGTGACCAGCTCCTCGCGCAGGCCGGGGATCTGCCAGTCGAAACCGTCTGCGTTGACCTGGTTGAGCACCTGCAGCGGGATGTGCACGGTGACGCCGTCGGCCTCGGTGCCGGGCTCGAACTGGTAGGTCAGCTTCATCCGCTGGCCCAGCTGGCGCCAGGTGTCGGGGTAGTCGCGAGTGCTGACGTCGGCGCCCTCGTTGACCAGCATCTCCGGGGAGAAGGTGAGCAGCGTCTTGTCGGGCTGCTTCTTCCACCAGGAGTCGAAGTGCGCGGCCGACACCACGTCGGCGGGCACCCGCTGGTCGTAGAAGTCGAACAGCGCCTCGTCGTCGACCATGATGTCGCGGCGGCGGGCGCGGTTCTCCAGCTCCTCGACCTCGCCGAGGAGCCTGCGGTTCTCCTTCAGGAACGCGTGGTGGCTGTCCCAGTCGCCCTCGACGAGGGCGTGCCTGATGAACAGCTCGCGCGAGAGCTCCGGGTCGATCTTCCCGTAGCCGACCTTGCGGCCGACCACGAGCGGCACGCCGTACAGCGTGACCTTCTCCATGGCGACGACCGCGCCCTGCTTCTTCTCCCAGTGCGGCTCGGAGTAGGTGCGCTTGATGAGGTGCTGGGCCAGCGGCTCGACCCAGTCGGGCTCGATCTTCGCGTTGACCCGCGCCCACAGCCTGCTGGTCTCCACCAGCTCGGCCGACATCACCCACGCGGGCTGCTTCCTGGCCAGCGCGGACCCAGGAAAGATCGCGAAGCGCGCGTTGCGCGCCCCGATGTACTCCTGGATGGGCCTGCGCCCGTCAACGGGCTTCTTGTCGACCCTTTTATCCGGGACGTCCTTGACGCCGAGGTGCGACAGCAGGCCCGCCAGCAGCGAGACGTGGATCTGGTACGGCGAGGCCTCCTGGTTGTTCGGCACCGCGCCGAGCGCCTGGCGCAGCTGGCTGTAGATGTCCTGCCACTCGCGCACCCGCAGGTAGTTGAGGAACTCCGTCTTGCACAGCCGCCTGAACGCGCTGGAGGACAGCTCCTTCTGCTTCTGCTTCAGGTAGTTCCAGAGGTTGAGGTAGGACAGGAAGTCGGACTCGGGGTCGGCGAAGCGGCGGTGCTTCTCGTCGGCCTGCTGCTGCTTGTCCGAGGGCCGCTCGCGGGGGTCCTGGATGGACAGCGCCGAGGCGATCACCATCACCTCGCGCACGCAGCCGTTCTTCTCCGCCTCCAGCACCATGCGCGCGAGGCGCGGGTCGACCGGCAGGTTGGCCAGCCTGCGGCCCATCGGGGTGAGGCCGCCTGAGGCGTCGAACGCGCCCAGCTCCTGCAGCAGGTTGACGCCGTCGCGCACCTGCCGCTGGTCCGGCGGCTCCACGAAGGGGAAGGCGGCGATGTCGCCGAGCCCGATCGTCGTCATCTGCAGGATGACGCTCGCCAGGTTCGTGCGCAGGATCTCGGGGTCGGTGAACTCCGGCCTGGCGAGGAAGTCCTCCTCCTCGTACAGGCGGATGCAGATGCCGTCGGAGGTGCGGCCGCAGCGGCCCTTGCGCTGGTTGGCCGAGGCCTGCGAGATCGCCTCGATCGGCAGGCGCTGCACCTTGGTGCGGTGGCTGTAGCGCGAGATGCGCGCGAAGCCGGGATCGACGACGTACTTGATGCCCGGCACGGTCAGCGAGGTCTCGGCGACGTTGGTGGCCAGCACGATCCTGCGGCCCGTGTGCGACTGGAAGACCCTGTGCTGCTCGGCGGCCGACAGCCGCGCGTAGAGCGGGAGGACCTCGGTGTTGCGGAAGTCGGACTTGGTCAGCGCGTCGAAGGTGTCGCGGATCTCCCGCTCGCCCGACAGGAACACCAGGATGTCGCCCTGGCCCTCCAGCACGAGCTCCTTGCAGGCGCCGACGATGCCCTGCGTCTGGTCGTCGTCCTCGCTGAGCGGCCGGTAGCGCACCTCCACGGGGTAGGTGCGCCCCGACACCTCGATGATCGGCGCGTCGTCGAAGTGCCGCGAGAACCGCTCGGGGTCGATGGTGGCGCTGGTGATGACCACCTTGAGGTCGGGACGCCTGGGGAGCAGCTGCTTGACGTAGCCGAGGATGAAGTCGATGTTGAGGCTGCGCTCGTGCGCCTCGTCGATGATCAGCGTGTCGTACTGCTCCAGCAGCCTGTCGTTCTGCAGCTCGGCCAGCAGGATGCCGTCGGTCATCAGCTTGACCAGCGTGGAGTCGTTCGCCTTGTCGGTGAAGCGCACCTTGTAGCCGACGACGTCGCCGAGCGTGGTGCCGAGCTCCTCGGCGATGCGCTCGGCCACCGTACGGGCGGCGATCCTGCGCGGCTGGGTGTGGCCGATGACGCCGCGCACCCCGCGGCCGAGCTCCAGGCAGATCTTCGGGATCTGGGTGGTCTTGCCGGAACCCGTCTCGCCCGCGATGATCACGACCTGGTTGTCGCGGATCGCCTCGAGGATGTCGTCCTTGCGCTGCGAGACCGGGAGGTTCTCCGGATAGCGCACGACGGGGACCACCTCGCGGCGGCGGGTCACGCGCTGCTCGGCGCGCTCCACGTCGGCGAGGATCTCGGCGGCGATCTTCTGCTGCGTCTCTCGGGAGCGCACCCGGCGCGCGCCGTCGAGCCTGCGCCGAAGCCGCCGCTGGTCGCGCGGCATCAACTCGGGCAGGCGTGACTGGAGCTCGGTGAGCGAGGAGGTCAAGGAAGGCGTTCCCATACTGCTATCAGGATATGCATGCGGACCAACGGCCCATCGTGCCCGACTCATTCCCGAACGCGCATCCCAATTTCCCGCCCGGCCGCGGCCACGAGCCCGGTCAGCGGCGTCGCGCGGCCAGGGCGGCGCTGAAGACCTCCCGCACCTCGTCGAGCTGCCGGCCGGCCGCCTCCAGGTCGTCGGGCAGGGCAGCAAGGCCGCGCACCGACTCCTCCACGCGCTCGCGCACCGCCCGTTGCGCCAGCCGGACGGCCTCCGTCGCCGCCTGCGCCAGTTCCTCGCTGCCCAGCCGCATGGCCCTGGGATCGAAGCGCAGCTCCCTCAGCGTTCCGTCGGACTCGACGACGGCGCGCACCCTGCCCTCGGCGGCCTCGCCCTCGCCCGACAGCTCGGTGAGGTTCTCCATCGCGGCGGCCAGCGCGCGCATGGAGTCCTCGGCCCTGCGGCCGATGCGCTCCAGCGCCTCAGGCCCCATCCCCGCGGGATCGAAGTCGAACATGGCAGGCAGTTGATCAAACCAGGACCACTCGCCGCAACCGTGGAACATCGCATGAACCGGTCGCGCGTCCCCCGGCCCGCCCTGCATGATGAAAAATGATCAAAAGGAGGGGTATGTCGGACGAGCCAGGCACGAGGGTCATCACCTCGAAGGTCATCACCAGCATGCGCGACACCTACGAGGACATCCAGGACGCCGTCTCACGCTCGGCGTCCGGCGACACCGCGATAGCGGAGGACGCGCTGGGCGCGTTCCTGTCGCACGTGCTCAAGCCCGCCTACGACGCCGCCCGCGAGCGGATGGAGCAGTCGGGCGCGCACGGCGTCCTGGTCGCCGGCGCCACCGCCGAGGCGCTCGACTCCTGCGCCGCCAACTGGCGCACCGCCGAGCGGGCCAGCATGATCGAGTACCGGCGCTGATGGCCGCGGCGGAGATAGGGACGACGCTCGCCAACCTCAGGAGGCTCCAGCTCCTGGCGGGCTTCCCGCTGATGACGCTGACCGTCCTGGAGGCGCTGCAGATGGACGAGCACGAGGTCGCCAGGGCCGCCCAGTCGTGGAAGCGCATGGCCGAACGGCTCGACCCGGTGATCGAGGTGCTCGAAGGACTGCCCGAGCGGGCGGCGCTGGGCTGGATCGCCGAGGACGAGAAGGAGTTCGCCAGGGCGGCCCGCGCCTACCTGGAGGCGGTGCGGGACCTGCGGGCGGCGCGCGCCCAGACCGCCGAGGTGCTCGAGGAGCTGGTCGCCGCCTTCAAGATGTTCAAGCTGGTGACCGTGATCCACTCCCTGGTCCTGCTGTGGAGCGCCGTCTACGTCCTGTCGCTGTCGATGGGCCTGCCCCAGCTGGCGCCGCTCGCGCGCCTGCGCCTCGCGTGGCTGATCAACGCCGCGGACAAGGTGCTCTCCGGCCTGATCGCCGCCTTCATGAGCGCCTGCGCGGCGCAGACGGCCGTGCTCGGCCTCGCCGTCGCCCGTGGTGAGAAGCTGCTGCGCCTGCCGGTTCCCGACTTCGCCAGGGCCGGCATCGACACGAAGGGGCACGCCACCTTCAGGCGGCAGGACAAGGAGGGCCGACTGCCCGACGGCACCGAGTCGTTCAGGTGGGTCGCGCCCGTCATCCCGCGCGAGGAGTAGCCAGGGCCGCGCCGATGATGCCCGCTTCGTTCTGGAGCGCGGCGGGGACCACCGGGGTGTCGAGCTTCACGTGCGGCAGGAACTTGTCCGCCTTCTTGCTCACCCCGCCGCCCAGGACGATCAGCTCGGGGGAGAAGAGCATCTCCACGTGCCTGAGGTACTCCTCGACGCGCTCGGCCCACTTCTCCCACGACAGGTCGTGCTCCTCGCGGGCCCGGTCGGAGGCGCGGAGCTCGGCGTCCTTGCCGTGCAGCTCCAGGTGGCCCAGCTCGGTGTTGGGCACCAGCGTGCCGTTCACGAACAAGGCGCTGCCGATGCCGGTGCCGAAGGTCAGCATGAGCACGGTGCCCTCGCGGCCCCTGCCCTCGCCGTACCTCATCTCGGCCAGGCCCGCGGCGTCGGCGTCGTTGAGCACCCACGCCCCGCCGAACAACTCGCCCGCGTCGACGCCCACCCACGAGTGGTGCACGTTGGCGGCGGTGCGCACCACGCCGCCCACGACCACCCCGGGGAAGGTGACGCCGACGGGGCCGGCCCATTCGAAGTGCTTGACGATCTGCGCCACCACTTCGGCGACGGTGTCGGGCTTGGCGGGCTGCGGGGTGGGGATGCGCAGCCGCTCGGCCGACAGCCTGCCCTCCTTCAGGTCGACGGGCGCGCCCTTGATCCCGGAGCCGCCGATGTCGATGCCCAGAACGTCCATGCCCCCGACCTGCCCGGGAAATGTCGGGATGAACCCGCCGCCGCCCCGCCGCGTACCTCGCTTCACAAGCGCACATACCAAGGAGGCAGGATGCGGCCACGCATCGTCATACTCTGCGCAGCGGCGCTGATCCTCGGCACCACCACCCCTGTCGCGGCCGCGCGTCACCAGACCAGGTTCGACGTCGTCAACCTGGTCTCCGACGTCAGGGGCAAGGCGCGCACCACCGACCCCATGCTGGTCAATCCGTGGGGCCTGGCCATGGGCAAGACGCTCTGGGTCTCGGCCACCGGCACCGGCGTCGCCACCGTCTACTCCGGCGAGGGCAGGAAGGAGGCGACCGAGGTGGCCGTGCCGGGCGGCGCGCCCACCGGCCAGGTCTTCAATCCGACCGACGGCTTCACCGTCAAGGGCCGGCCCGCCACGTTCGTCTTCGCCAGCCCCAGCGGCGCCATCAGCGGATGGAACGCGGAGGCCGACGCCAAGAACGCCGTCATCGCCGCCTTCACCAGAGGCGCCGACTACAAGGGCCTGGCCCTGATGCGGACGGAGGAGGGCGCGTTCCTGCTGGCCGCCGACTTCGCGCACGGCCGCGTGCACGTCTTCGACTCCGACTTCAGGCGGGTACGGCTGGACCGCCGCCAGTTCGCCGACCCGTCGCTGCCGCCGGGCTACGCGCCGTTCAACGTCTCGGTCGCCCGAGGTTCGGTGTGGGTGTCCTACGCCCTGCGCGACGCGGCCACGGGTACGTCGGTGGCCGGGCGGGGGAAGGGGTTCGTCAGCCGCTTCGACGCCTCGGGCCGCTTCACCGGAAGACTCGCCGCCCGCGGGCCGCTCAACGCGCCATGGGCGGTGACCGTCGCCCCGCGCCGGTTCGGGCAGTACGCGGGAGCGCTGCTGGTCGGCAACTTCGGCGACGGCCGGATCCACGCCTTCAGGAACGGCCGGCACCTCGGCCCGCTGCGCGACGCGGGCGGACGGGCGATCGCGCTGCCCGGCCTGTGGGACCTCGAGCCCGGCACCGCGGCCAACGGCGGCGAGGACGCCCTCTGGTTCGCCGCGGGCATCGACGGAGCCAGGCACGGCCTGCTCGGCCTGCTCCGCCCCACCGGCGCCCGCGCCCAGCGATCGGCCCCCTCGACGACCGCGCCCGCCACGACGACGCCCGCCACGACCGTGCCCGCCACGACCGTGCCCTCCACAGCCGTGCCCTCCACCGGCGCGCCCGCACCGGCCGCCACCCCCAGCTCGGGCTACGGCTACTGAGGAGCCCGCCACGGGACCGTCCGGTACGGCGGGCGCGGTGCCGTACCGGACACCCCGGCGGTCGGAAGCCCGAGATGTGGGTAAGGTGCGGGCGTGAGCGAGGGAAACTTCAGCGAGTGGCTGCGCGCCCGATGCGAACCCACCTGGACCGAGGTGGTCACCCATCCGTTCGCGGAGGCCATCTGTGCCGGCACGGTGGCCGACGACGACATGCGGCGCTACCTCAGCCAGGACTTCCAGTTCGTCGACACCTTCACCGCGCTGCTCGGCGCCGCGGTCGCCTGCGCCGACAGTTTCGAGGCGCGGGTGCCGTACGGCCGCTTCCTCGGGCAGGTGGCCACGACGGAGGAGAAGACCTACTTCCACCGCGCGCTCGACGCCCTCGGCGCGGGCCCCGGCCCGACGGTCCTCGAGCCGGTCACCGAGGACTTCCGCACGCTGATGGACGAGGCCAGGACCAGCCAGGACTACGTGCTGATCGTGGCGGTCCTGTGCGTGGCCGAGTGGACCTACCTCGGCTGGGCCTCGCGCGCCCGGCAGCCGTACCCCGACAACTTCGTCCACCGCGAGTGGATCGAGCTGCACGAGGGCCCGGAGTTCAGGCAGTGGGTCGGCTTCCTGCGCGGCGAGCTCGACCGGCTCGGCCCCGGCCTCGACGAGGACCGCCGCCAGGAGGTGCTGAGCGTCTTCCACCGGGCCGTCGAGCTGGAGAAGCGCTTCTTCGACATGGCCGGCGGCTGAGACATGGCCGGCGGCTGAGACATGGCCGGCGGCTGAGACATGGCCGGCGGCTGAGAGGTGGCCGGCGGCCGGGACGTGGCTAGCGGCCGAGCGCCTCGGCCAGGTCGCTCACCTCGGTGAAGTGCACACCGATCATGCCGAGCGCCCTGGCCGCCTCGACGTTCTCCAGCCGGTCGTCGACGAACAGGCAGCGGGACGGGGCGGCCCCCGCCACCTCCGCGGCCAGCTCGTAGATGCGCGGATCGGGCTTGGCCAGGCCGACCCGCGCGCTGCTGACCACGGCGTCAGCGAAGTGGGTCAGGCCGAGGCGGTCGAGGTGCTCCTCCAGCGTGTCCATGGCGTTGGTCAGCAGGATCAGCGGGACCCGCTCCTGCGCCTTGGCCAGCAGCGCCCTGACCTCGTCGTCGACCCAGAACGAGACCTCGGCGAACTCGGCGACCGCCTGGCGGGCCCGCGCGTCGCCGCCCAGCGCGACCGCGACGGACTCGACCCACTCCGCCTCGGTGATCTGGCCCAGCGTGGCGGGCAGGATGCGCTCGGGGGCGAAGGCCGTCTTCATCAGGGGCAGGCCGTAGCGGGCTTCGATGTCGGCCTGGGCCACGTGGTCGAACTGGCGCAGCACGCCGTCGAGGTCGCTGAGAACCGCGTCATAGGAGGTCACAACCATCCATTGTGCCGCGCCAGCCGAGCGGCCTCGATCCGGTTCCTGGTGTGCGTCTTGCCGATCGCCGACGACAGGTGGTTGCGCACCGTGCTCTCCGACAGGTGCAGCCTGGCCGCCAGGTCGGCGATCGTCGCGCCGTCGAGCGCGGCGGCCAGCACGTCGCGCTCCCTCCCGGTCAGCGGGCTCGGGCCGGCGTTGAGCGCGGCCGCGGCCAGCGCGGGGTCCACGATCCGCTCGCCCGCCACGGCCCTCCTGATCGCCGCGGCCAGCTCCTCGACCGGCGCGTCCTTCACCAGGAAGCCCGCCGCGCCCGCCTCCATCGCCCTGCGCAGGTAGCCGGGCCTGCCGAAGGTGGTCAGGATGAGCACCACGACGCCCGTCCCGCGCAGGTCGGCGGCGGCCTCCAGCCCGCTGCGGCCGGGCAGCTCGATGTCGAGCAGCGCGACGTCGGGCCGCACCTCGGCCACGGTGGAGACGATCGCCGAGCCGTCGGCGACCTGCGCGACGACCTCCAGGTCGTCCTCCAGGCCGAGCAGCAGCGCCAGCGCGTCGCGCATCATGCCCTGGTCCTCGGCGATGAGCACCCTGATCACTTCGGCACCGCCACGGTCAGCACGAACCTGCCGCCCTCCGCGCGCGCCTCGACGGCCGCGCCCCGCTCGGCCAGGCCCTTCAGCCCGTGGCCCCTGGTGAAACCCTGGGCCGCGCCGTCGTTGGCGATCTCGAGCAGCACGCGTTCCCCCTCGTCCCTCAGCGTGACGGCGCACGTGGTCGCCCTCGCGTGCCTGATCACGTTCGTCACCCCTTCCCTGACGGCCCAGCCCAGCAACGCGTCGGCGTCGGGCGAGAGCCGTACCTCCTCCAGCATGACCTCCGCCCGCACCCCCGCCTCCTCCAGGGCGAGGCGGGCGGCGGCCAGCTCGTCGGCCAGCCCGCGCCCCCGATAGCCCGCCACGGCCGCGCGGACCTCGGCCAGCGCCCTGCGTCCGATCTCCTCGATGTCGCCCGCCTGCCGCGCTGCGGCGTCCGCGTCGCGGGGCGCCAGCCTGCGCACCGCCTCGGCCTTGACCACCACCAGCGACAGCGTGTGCCCGAGAAGGTCATGCAGGTCGCGGGAGAAGCGCTCGCGCTCCCTCACCACGGCCGCCCTGGCCAGCTCCTCCCTGGCCGCGAACAGCTGCAGCGTGACGTGCACGACGACCCCCGCGACGAAGGTGCCCCACGCCACCGCGGCGACCGCGTCCTCGCCGCCGCCCGCCCGCAGGGTCACCAGCATGGACACCACGGTCACCCCCGCCAGCGCGAACGGCACCGCCCGCCCCCGCACCACCACACCGGACGCCATCGACACCAGGGGGCAGAGGTAGAGCCACTTGCCGCCGTAGGCCGTGCAGAGCGCGAAGGTGACCACCGCGAGCACCGTAAGCGGCGCCCATGCGGGGCCCTCGCCGAACGCCATCCGGATCGCGGCCAGGTAGGCGGCCACGAAGACGGCCAGGCCCAGCGCCCCCGCCCACGACGGCTGCCTGAGCAGGTCGTAGGCGGGGAACCAGGCCACCGCGATCCAGACGTAGAACGCGGAGGGACCGGGTCTCATCGTCACCTCCAGTACGCGAGGTTGTGCTCGGCCGCGTAGTCGATCTGCTCGATCCTGCCCGGCGCGAGGGACTGCGTGCCGCCGCTGAGCGTGGGCCACGCCGGGAGGCCCGTGCCGTTCGGGTCGCCCGAGCGGGCGAAGTTGGTCCAGTACGCCACCATCTGATCGGCCAGTCGGCGCTGCGCGGGCGTCATCTTCGCCAGCCGCTCCTCGAACAGGTAGGACAGCTCGGCGGCGTGGTAGGCGCCCCAGTCGAAGCCGTCGCTGTTGATGTCGAGGAACATCGGCGCCTTCCTGTCGGCGAACTCGTAGCCGTAGACGGGCACGTGCCTGGCCAGCGCCGTGTTCTGGGCGTGGGTGCCGCGCGCCCACATCCGGTCGGTGATCACCTGGGCCCACGCGAGGCCGGGGTCGTCACCGGGAGGGTACTCCTTCAGCACGTCCTTGCCGGGGAAGGCCGTCTGGGCCAGCTTCGGGTAGTCGACCTTCCCGCCCGCGAGCCCGACGAAGATGCGGTGCTCGTCCTTGGTCGCCCCGGACAGCACCGGCATCCGGTGGAAGCGGCCCTCCTCGATCGCCGTGGAGGGGATCTCGGGCAGGACCCTGTTGCCGTAGGCGTAGACCTGAAAGGCGTTCATGATCTGCGGGATCTCGAGGATCCTCTTCACCGGCAGCTTCCTCAGGCAGGCCAGGTCGGAGCAGCCCAGCTGGGCCGCGTAGTGCGCGCCGACCGCCTCGGCGTCGGCGCGGGAGCGCCAGGCGTAGGACGGCTGCGCGGGCAGGCCGGGGATCATGGCGCCGGCGGGCATGTCCATCATGGCCTCGCCGCTCTGCATGACCGCCCGCTGGAACAGTCCCTTCGCGCCGGGCGAGGTGAGGTGGCCGCCGATGGCCAGCGCGCCGAAGGAGACGCCGAACGCGGTGACGTTGCCCGGGTCGCCGCCGAAGGCCGCGGCGTTGCGGCGCACCCAGCGCAGCGCCTCCTGCTGGTCCTGCAGGCCGTACGTGCCGGAGTCGGCCAGTCCGGGGAAGCCGAAGCCGCTGAAGACGCCGAGGCGGTAGTTGATCGTCACCACGACCACGCCCTTGGCGGCGATCCTGCGGGCGTCGGTGAGGTGGCCGGCGCCCAGCGCGCCGTCGCCGTGGATCCACACCATCACCGGGCGCTTCTCACCGGGCTCGCGCGGCGTCGTGACGTTGAGGAACAGGCAGTCCTCCGTGGTGCTGGCGACCTTGGCGTAGTCGGAGCCGACCTGGGGGCACATCGCGCCCGGCCTGGTGGCGTCGCGCACGCCCTTCCACGCCTTCGCGGGCCGGGGCGACTCCCAGCGGGCCGCGGTGCCGTACGGGATGCCCTGGAAGAGGCGGTGGGTGCCGGTGACCGTACCCCTGACGGAGCCGGAGGCGGTCTCGACCACCGCGGGGTCGTCGCCGACGGCCGCGCACCCCGCCAGCAGGAACGTGAGAGCGAGCAGAATTCTCATGCCTCGAGGCTCGCGCACCCCCCGACCTGCGCAGAAGAATCATCGATCCCGGGTTCTCCAGGACGAAAGTCCCGGGGCACTACCATCTTCCGAGACATGAACACTCACCAGCTACCGGCGAGTCTTTGCCGGCTGTTCGAGGACGGCGGCCGTGGGCGGTCGCTCTCCTTCGAGCTGCCCGCGGGTGACGTCGTGTGGCCGGAGCAGCCCGCCAGGCGCCCGGCCTTCTGGATGAGCGAGGAGCCCGCGCGGGACGGGCTGTGGGCGGCGCTGCGGGCCGAGCACCCGCGCTCGGGGCTGTGGCCCGTGCTGCTGGACGAGTCGGCGCAGCCCTGGTCGTCCGCGCAGGTGGCGCCCGACTCTCCCGACCTCATCGACACCTTCACCGCCGCCGGGTTCATGAGCGAGGTGTGGAGAGACTGGGTCTCGCAGGTGCCCGTGGAGTCGCTGGCGGAGATCGAGCCCTTCGGCCCGCTGTGCCCGGGGCTCGCCGAGCCGGGGGAGCTGCGGGCCGATCCCGGCTCGGTCGCCGACTGGTACGCGGGCGTGCTGGCCGAGCGCGGCATGCCGATCGGGCTGGCCGCCGCGCGCAGGGGCGCCGACACGCTGGCGGTGATGGGCTGGCAGGGCGCGCTGCACCACAACGAGTGGATGGTGCCGCTGGCCGCGGTGGTGCGCAGCTGGGAGGAGCGCTTCGGCGCGCGCGTGGTCGCGATGGGGTTCAACACGCTGGAGCTGAGTGTGGCCGCGCCGCCGGTCAGCCCCGAGCACGCGATCCACGTCGCGGCCGAGCACTGGGCGTTCTGTCCCGACAACGTCGTCCAGGGCGCGGGTGATCTCTACGGCTACGCCGAACAGATCAGGGGACAGTTCTGCTGGTCGTTCTGGTGGGACTAGCCACTTAGTGGAAGGCGGTCTCCGGCGTCGGCAGCTCGATCTCCCTCGGGCCGCGCCACCGTGAGGCGTCGGCGGGCAGCTCCGCCGGCGGCGCGCTCACCGCGAAGGGCACGGTGACCTTGCTCCTGCCCAGGTCGACGGTGACGGCCGCGCCCGTGGCGCGCTCGCCGCTGTAGGTGGCGTCGGTGCCCGCGAGCACCAGCGCGAGCCTGTGCCCCTTCTTGAAGACGTAGTCGTGCGGCAGCGTCTCCCACTCGACCTGGGCGAACGTTCCCGGGGTCAGCGGGCTGGGCGAGGAGAGCGAGTCGCGGTTCTGGACGTCGAGCCAGCCGCGGGCGACGATCTCCAGCGGGCGGGTGGCCAGGTTCGTGGCGACCTTGCGGTAGCAGCCGTCGTCGGCCGCGGTCGACTCGCCGTGGCAGTCCTCCTCGGCGAGCGTGGTGATGCCCTGTCCCCGCCGCCAGTCGACGCGGGTGTCGTCGCCGAAGTCGACGAGCAGCGCGGTCAGGTTCGCGGTCGGCCGGTCCAGCGCCAGACGCAGGTCGACCACGGGTGTGCCGGACAGCCGCAGGTCGAGGGGGAGCGCGCCGGTGGTGAAGGCGAGCCTGCCCGGTTTGGCCGTGCCGACGTCGGTGACCATCTCGGTCTCCGGCATCCGCGTGTCGGTGAAGGCCGCCGTCGCGCCCCTGCGGGCGGGCAACAGGCCGAGCGAGCCGTCGGCCGAGGGACGCAGCGGCACCCGCGTCGCCCCGCGCGCCGGCCAGTCGTGCTGGGTGATCCACTGGGCGGGGCCGATCTGCACGTCCGCGCGGGGCTCGCGCATGATCCCGTTGTCCACCCCGAGCAGCCAGTGGTCGAACCACTGGTGCAGCGTGTCCACCCACAGGCCGCGCCGGCCCTCGAAGTCGAACGGGTCCACGTGCTGGTACTGGCCGACCCAGATCTTGCGCGGCACGCCCCTTCTGCCCAGCGCCGCCCACCAGGCGGAGAAGTTGTCGGGCTTCACGTTGAGGTCGTTGACCGTGTGGACCACGAACACGCTGGCCTTCACGTTCGCGACGTCCTTCTCGTAGTCGCGCTCGGCCCAGAACGGGTTGTAGTCACCCGTGTCGTCGCCGTCCTGCGCGTCCATCGCCGCCCGTACGGCGGCGCACTTGGCGTCGGGGTCGGTGTCGACCACGTTGGCCAGCCACGAGGCGTAGTTGTAGGAGTAGACGACCCCGCCCGAGCGCTGGTAGCGGTACCACGAGCTGATCGCGGAGATCGGGACGATCGTCTCCAGCCCCTCGACGCCCGTGGCGGCCACGGCGTTGGCCAGCGTGCCGTCGTACGACTTGCCGATCATGGCGGCCTTGCCGGTGGTCCAGGTGGCCGCGGCGGGCGTCCCGTCGGCGCGGTAGGCGGTGGCCCTGCCGTTCAGCCAGTCGACGACCGCCTTGCCGCCGACGACGTCGGCCTGCCCTCCGGTCGCCGGGCAGCCGTCCGACCCGGTGGTGCCGAGCATGTCGACGTTGAGTACCGCGTAGCCCCTCGGGACGAAGTAGTTGTCGTAGAACAGCGGGAACTTCACCAGGTCGCCCTCGGCGTCGTAGACCTTGCGCTCGCTCTCGTTGCCCCGGCCCGAGTTGTCGTAGTAGGGGCTCTCGTCGATGATCACCGGGACCTTCTCGGCGGTCCTCGGGCGGATGACGTCCACCCTGACCCTGTCGAGGCGGCCGTCGGCGTCGCTGTCGATCGGTGCCTCCACGTAGACGTGCTCGCGGATGGCGTCGGCGTAGGAGAAGACCGGCTGGGAGCGGTCGCCGGCGATCGTGATGGCGGTGGTGGAGTCGAGGGCGGTGGCCGGTGGGGCGGTCGCCGCCACGAGGGTCAACGCGATGAGGGCGGCTCGTAAGTGGGGCACGCGGGTCCTCCGTTGCTGGGGGGCTACTAGCGCAATGTCGGTGATCGGCGGCGCCCTGACAAGATCTCTCTTTATAGTGAACCGGCTGACCGGTATAGTTTCGAGGCATGCCACGACCGAGTTCGAGAGAGCGGCTGCTCGACGCGGCCGCCGAGGTGCTGCTCGCCGACGGAGCCGAGTCGCTGACGCTGGAGGCGGTGGCCCAGCGCGCGGGCGTGTCCAAGGGCGGCCTCTTCTACCACTTCCCGACCAAGCAGGCCATGGTCGCCGCCATGGTGGAGCGGCTCACCTCCGCCTTCGACGCGGCGCTCTCCACCGCGGGGAGCGAGCCGGGAGACTTCCTGCGCGCCTACGTCGCGGCGACGATCCCCGAGGACCACACCGCCGCGCCCGCCGACAGGGTGACCGCGGCACTGCTGGCCGGGGTGCTGGTCGACCCCGCGGGGCTGGAACCGCTGCGCAGGCGGTTCGCCGCGTGGCAGGCGCGGCTGGTCGACGACGGCATCGACCCGGCCGCCGCCACCGCCGTACGGCTGGCGGTCGACGGCTGGTGGGCCGTCAGGCTGCTCGGCCTCGGCGAGCCCGCCCCTGGACTGCACGAGAGCATCCGCCGCTACCTCATGGAGTTGATCGACCGTGCTGCGCGCGACTAAGGCCCTCATGCTCGTGACGGACCTCGGCTTCGTCGCCTACTTCTCGGTCACCGGGCTGGGGCTGATCCCGCCGCAGTGGGCCTTCGCCGACTACGCGAACCCGCTCATGGCCGACTGGAACTGGTCCTTCCTCTGGATCGACCTGCTGGCCAGCGCCACAGGACTGACGAGCCTCTGGCTGCTGCGCGCGGGCGGCGCGCGCGGCAGGGGGCTGATGCTGGTCTCGCTGGTGCTGACCATGGCGTCGGGGCTGATGGCGATCGCGTTCTGGACCCTTCGCGGCGACTTCTCGCCCGCCTGGTGGATCCCCAACCTCTACCTGCTGCTCTTCCCGATCCCCGCGATCGTCGCGCTGACCGCCCCGGCGGCCCGCGACGGAGGGGCTCCGGCGCAGACCGTAGAGTTGGGGCGGATCAGGGAGGATCGATGGTGGTCAGGGCAGTGGTGTTCGACGTCGGCGAGACGTTGATCGACGAGACGCGCATCTGGACGCGCTGGGCCGACAGGCTGGGTGTGACGCGGCTGACGTTCATGGGCGTCCTCGGCGGGATGGCCGCGCTCGACCGCTCCCACCGCGACGCCTTCGAGATCGTGCGTCCGGGGCTCGACGTCGAGGCCGAGATCGAGGCCTGGGCGCGCGACGAGCCCGAGAGCCTGCGCAACCACTTCGACGCCGACGACCTCTACCCCGACGTGCGCGAGGCGCTGGCCGGCCTCAGGGCGGCGGGGGTGCAGGTGGTCATCGCCGGCAACCAGCCCACCAGGGCCTACGACGCGCTGGTCGCCATGGACCTGCCGGTCGACTCCATCCACACCTCCGACGGGTGGGGCGTGGCCAAGCCGGCCCCCGCGTTCTTCGCCAAGGTCGCCGCCGTGGTCGGGAGGGAGCCCGGCGAGATCCTCTACGTCGGCGACAGGTTCGACAACGACGTGCGGCCCGCGGCGCGGGCCGGGATGCGCACGGCCCTGCTGCGCAGGGGGCCGTGGGGATACCTGCACGCCGACCGGCCCGAGGCGGCCGAGGCCGACGTGGTCATCGACGACCTGTACGGCGTGCTCCCCGCCCTGCGCCTGCTGAACGAGGGCGCCACGCCTTAAGGGCACGGGAAGGGGATCGTAAGGGGTGCGGGGCAGGGTGGATCACGTCGGAAGCGATCCACACCGAACCCTGAGAGGGCAGCCATGACGCAGACCGCCGAGTACGAGATCGTCCTCGACCTCGACGCCCCCCGCGAGCAGGTGTACGCCGCCTGGACCACGCCGCACCGCTTCGCCCGCTGGTTCGGCCCGCGCATCTTCACCACCCCCGCCGACCGCGTGGTCATGGACGTCAGGCCCGGCGGCGCCTGGCAGGCCGTCCTGGTCGGCGACGAGGGCTTCGAGGTCACGCTCGAGGGCGTCTACCGCGAGGTCGACGGGCCCGGCAGGCTGGTCTTCACCACCGGCGACCCCGACCACCCCGGCGACGGCCCCGCCTCGGTGGTGACCCTCACCCTGGAGGAGGGCGAGGGCGGCACCACGATGCGCTTCCACCAGTTCGGCGTCAACACCGACCAGGAGCACGCCCACCAGGCCAGGGCCGGCTGGCTGGAGTTCTTCGAGCGACTGGCCGAGCACCTGGCGGTTCAGGCCACGTCGTCGAAGGTCAGCTCGCGCCCGTGAGCGTGGGCGGCGGCGAACGCCTCCTCGCCGATCGCCGCCACGGACCTGGCGGCGATGCGCCGCACCTCGTCCTCCTCCGAGCGGGAGATGGGGGCGCGGTGCGCGAGCCTGACCGCCGCGGCCAGGCCGAGGAGCCTCGCGCTCTGCTCCGGCTCGGACACGGCGGCCAGGCCCTCGACGGCGAACGCCGCCGAGAGGGGGTCGCCGATCCTCCTGGCGGCGGCGAACGCCTCGAGGAACAGCTTCCTCGCGCCCTCGGCATCGCCGCGCAACTCGTGGACGAAACCCAGCTCGGCCAGGACCGTGGGCAGGAACAGCGGGGGCTCGCCGTCCCTCGGGACGCCGTCGAGCAGCCGGTCGAGATGGGTGCGCGCCAGCTCCAGCCGGCCGGCCCTGCGGGCCGCCACGGCGAGGCCCATCTCCGCGAAGACCCTCCCCTCGTGGTAGCCCTGCCCCGTGGCCAGCCGGAGCGCCTTGCCGCAGTGCTCCATGCCCCGTTCGTAGTCGCCGGTGTGCATGGCGATCCAGCCCACCCACGACAGCCGTCGCACCGCGTCCGGCCACAGCCCGAGCTCCTCGGCGATCCGCAGGTCCTCGGTGAACAGCCGGGTGGCCGCCTCGACGTCGCCGCGGATGTCGGCCAGCCCGCCGAGCCACTCGGTGGCCTGCAGCCGTCCCCATCTGTCGCCCAGCTCGGCGAAGAGCGCGGCGCTCTCGCCGCCGTCGCGCTCCAGCGCCTCGAGGTCGCGCACGGTGAAGGCGTCGCGGGCGTGCCTGCTCAGCGCCGCCGCCACCCCCCACCTGTCGCCCAGCTCGCGGAAGGTCGCCAGCGCGCTGTCGACCAGGACGCGCGAGGTCGGCAGGTCGGCGACACCGAGGCTGACGAACCACTCCGCCCTGGCCCGGTCGGCCGGATCGGCGAGGTCCATGACTTGCTTCCAGTCGACGTCCTCGCCGAGCAGCAGGGCGAACCCCGCGCTCCAGGCCCGCGCCCTCGCCCGGTCGGCGGCGGTGTCGTCTCCCGCCGGCTGCCCCGCCTGACCCGCCTGCGCCGTCGCCTGATCAGCCGCCCGGCCCGCCTCCTGCGCGGCCTGCAGCGAGCGCCGTGCCTCGCCCAGCCTGCCGCGCAGGAACCAGTACCAGGCCAGCGCGTTCACCAGCCGCAGGGCGTCGGCCGCGGGCGCCGCGTCGAGCGCCGCCCGCAGGTTCGCCGCCTCGGCGTCCAGCCGCCGCATCCAGCTTGCCTGCTCGGGCCCGCGCAGATACGACTCGGCCCGTACGGCGAGCGCCACGTAGTAATCGGCGTGCGCCTGCCGGATCCGCTCGACCTCGCCCGCGTCGTCGAGGCGGTGCAGGCAGTAGGCCGCCACCGACTCCAGGAGCCGGTAGCGCACTCCTGACGGCCCCTCCACGACCACCACCAGCGACCGGTCCACCAGCCGCGCGAGCGTGTCGAGCACGTCGACGTCGTCCTCCGCGCACACCGCCTCCGCGGCCTCCAGCGTGCAGCCGTCGACGTGCACGGCCAGGCGGCGCAGCACGACCCGCTCGGAGTCGGTGAGCAGGGTCCAGCTCCAGTCGATCATCGCCGTCAGCGTCTGCTGGCGCGCTGGGGCGCCGCGCTGGAAACCGGCGAGCAGCTTGAACCGGTCGTCGAGCCGCGCCACCAGCTCGTGGACGCCGAGCGCCCTGACCCGGGTGGCGGCCAGTTCCAACGCCAGCGGGATGCCGTCCAGCCTGCGGCACAGCTGCGCGACCGCCTCGGCGTTGCCCGCGTCGAGCGCGAACCCGCGAGCCGAGGCCGCGGCCCTGGCCATGAACAGCCGCACGGCGTCGGCCTTCGCCACGGTGAGCAGCTCGGAGCCCGCGGGCAGGTCCAGCGCGGGCACGCTCCACAGCGTCTCGCCGGCCACGTTCAGCGGCTCGCGGCTGGTCGCCAGGATCCGGAGGCCCTCCACCGAGCGCAGCAAGGTCTCGGCCAGCTTCGCGGCCTGATCGACCACGTGCTCGCAGTTGTCGAGCACCAGCAGCAGCCGGCGCCCCCGCAGCGCCTCGACCAGCCGCTCCATGCTCCGCGCCGAGTCTTCGCGGATGTCGAGCGCGACCAGCACCGCCTCGGCCAGCGACGGCGTGTGCCGATCGTAGGGGGCCAGCTCGACCAGCCACGCGCCGTCGGGGTGCGCGCCGGTGCGCCGCCGCGCGACCTCCAGCGCCAGGCTCGTCTTGCCCACGCCGCCCGACCCGGTGAGCGTGACCAGCCTGCCCTGCTCCAGCAGGGCGGTCACCTCGGCCACCGCCTCGTCGCGCCCGATCAGGTCGCTGACCGCGGCGGGCAGGTTCGTCATGGGTCGCTCGGCCCTGCTGCTCAGCGCGGGGTCCTGGCGCAGGATGCGCGCATGGAGCTCGGCCAGCTCGGGGGAGGGGTCGAGGCCCAGCTCGTCGGCGAGCTTCTCGCGGAGTTCGGCGTAGCCGGCCAGCGCCTCGCTCTGCCGTCCGGCCCGGTAGAGGGCGGCCATGTGCACGGCGCGCAGCCGCTCCCTGAGCGGGTGCGCGGCCACCAGCTCGGCCACCTCGACCGGCTCCCCGGCCGCCAGCCGCGTCTCGGCGAGCTCCTCGACGGCGCTCAGCCGCGCCTCCTCCAGCCGCGCGATCACCGGCCTCAGGAACTCGAAGTCGGCGAAGTCGGCGAACGCCGCCCCCCGCCACAGCTCCAGCGCCTCGGCCAGCCTGCCTTCCGCGGCGAGCGCCGCGAAGCGGGCGGCGTCGACCGCGCCGGGGGCCGCCTCGAGGGCGTAGCCGGGCGCGCGCGAGACCACCAGGTTCTTCGCGCCGGGCTCGGCCTCCTCCAGGGCGCGGCGCAGCTGCGAGACCCGCACCTGCAGGGCGGCCGATGGATTGCCCGGCGGGTCGTCGCCCCAGAGGTCGTCGACCAGCCGGTCGGTGGAGACCACCCGCCCCTCGGCGGCGAGCAGGTCGGCGAGCAGCGCGCGCACCTTCAGCCCGGGGATGGCGACGACCTGCCCCGCGTCCGTCCAGGCCGTCACGGGTCCCAGCACACCAAAGCGCATATGACCGACCTTAAAGGCACGCAAGACCGCCCGACGCCGCTCCCATGAACCCCGCTACTCCGCACTCTGCAGGCCGTGGGAGCGGGCCTCCGGCTCCTCCGGTACGGCGGCACGCCGCTGTCGGCGACGGGGCTCTTCCTGTGCCTCGGCGGGCGTCGCCCAGCCGATGGGGCCGGGCGACGGGATCACCATGACCGCCGCTCCCTGCGGGCTCGGCGGCGTCGCTGTCGGAGACCGGCGGGGAGTTCGGATGCCCGGGCGCTACCGAGATGCGGGCCAGTGCTCCGGCCTTCAGGCCGGGGAGCGCGTCAAGGCTGCTCGGGGTCGACGCGGACGGCGCGCTCCTCGGCCGACAGGTCGCCCGAGTCGCGCCCCACGTCCTCGCCGATCTCCTCGCTCTCGACGTCGGGCTCGAGCCCTTCGTCGGGGGACACGAGCCGGTGCTCGTCGCGGGGCGTCCGCTCGCGCTCAGGGGCCTCCCGCCACAGCCGCTCGGCGACGGTGTCCTGGTGCTGGGGGTCGTCCTCCTCGATCACGTGGTCCTGGCCGAGATCATCGGTCCACTCCTCGACCTCGATCTCCTGCTCGTCGCTCATGCCGTGGCGGTCCGGCGGTGTTTCGGTCATAACGGCTCCCTACCCCACACGCCGCCCGAAACCCTAGGAGCTTTGCTTCCTGACAGCCTCGGCCAACTCATCCTTGTCCATGGTGGACCTGCCGGGGATGTCGGCCTCCCGGGCCCGCTTGTAGAACTGTTCCTTGGAGGTCGGCGGGCGCAGGGCGAGCAGTTCGGTCTCTTTGCGCTCCTTGAACGCCTTGCCGAGCTGCTCCAGCCGCTGCCGGCTGCTCGCCTCGCGAAGGGCGGGGAGGATCTCGCCCTCCTCCTCCTCGACGTGGTGCTTCACGGACTCGACGAGCTTGACGAGCGTCTCGGAGAAGTCAGGGGTTCCGGGAGTGGCGTGCTTCAGCGCGTCGAGGAGGACCTCGGCCTCCTTGTGCTCCTCCACGCCGTGGTGCGCCTCGGCGGACCGGACCTCGGGGTAGACCCGGTCCTCCTCGGCCCTGGCGTGGGCGGTGAGCAGGGCGGCCAGTTCGGTCACGTCGGCCTCGGGGTCGCCCCGCCCGCTGGTGAGCCGCTCGAACAGCGCCTCGATCGCGCGGTGGTCACTGGTGATCAGCGTGATGACGTCGGTTCCCATGGGGGCGCGTGCTACCCAGGCGATCAGCGTCCAATCGCCGCGCCGATCCGCGCGCGCGGATCGGCCGCGCCCGCGAGCACCCCGCCGGGCAGGACGTCGATGAGGTGCGCGTGCCCGAAACCCGTCCCGTACGGCATGCCCGCCACCGGATGTCCGAGCGCGGACAGGCCGTCGCCCCAGCCCGCGCCCTCCTCCAGCTCCATGACCGTCGCGTCGGGCTCGTCCCAGGTGTCGAAGCCGGTGCCGCCGGTGCCCAGCCGCCAGCGGGGCGCGGCGATCGCCTCTCCCGGTGTCTGGCCGTGCCTGAGCAGGCGGGTGATGACCTGGAGCAGGATCTGCGGTTGCGCGTCGCCGCCCATGGTGCCCACGACCGAGCGGAGCGAGCCGTCCGGCCTGGTGATGAGGGCGGGGGTGAGCGTGTGCGGGGGACGGCGGCCCGGGCCGTACTCCGCGGGGTGTCCCGGCGTCAGAGAGAAGCCGATGCCGCGGTTGTGCAGGTTGATCCCGGTGCGCGGTTCGACCAGCAGGCTGCCGAAGCCCGAGGCGTTCGACTGGATGAGGGAGACGCCCATGCCGTCGCCGTCCACGGCGCACAGGTAGGTCGTGTCGCCCTCGGCGGTCAGCCCGCGCACCCTGAGGCGCGCGGCAGGGTCGACCATGGCCCGCCGCCGGGCGATCTCGGCCTCCGACAGCAGGTCGGCCGCGTGCTCGTGCAGCAGGGCCAGCCGGTCGTGGCCCGCGATCCTGGAGGCCTCGCCCAGCAGGTGCGCCCAGAGCGCGTCGTCGGGCGTGGACGGCAGGTCGAGGCCGTCGACGATGCCGAGCGACATCAGCAGCAGGTAGCCCTGGGAGTTGGGCGGCATCGACCACACATCGTGGTCGAAGGCCCGCACGCGCAGCGGCTCCACCCAGTCGGCCATCGGCTTGGCGAGGTCGTCGGGGACGTACTCGCCCGCTCCGAGCTCCAGCAGGCCCTCGCCGAACTCGCCCTGGTAGAAGCCCTCCCTGCCGGAGGCGGCGATCGCCTCGAGGGTGCGGGCCACGCCCGGCCTGGTCATGAGCTGCCCGGGAGAGGAGACGGTGGCGAAGTCGGGGTGGTGGGCCAGCGCCGAGGCGATGGGGGCCAGCAGCGGGGAGACGGGGAAGCCGTCCGCGGCCAGGCCGATCGCGGGGGCGAGCACGGTGGCCAGCGGGAGCCTGCCGTACCTGGAGTGCAGGGCGAGCCAGCCGTCCACGGCGCCCGGTACCGGCGCCGACCTGATGTCGTGGCGGAGCGGCATGACGGTGTGGCCCTCGGCCCGCAGCCGGTCGGGGTCCGCGCCCGAGCCCGCGCGCCCCGAGGCGTTGAGCGCCGTGACGGCGCTGTCGGGGGTGCCGTCGTGGACGAGGGCGAACAGGTCACCGCCGAGCCCGCACATGTGGGGGGCGGTGACCGTCAGGACTGCGTTGGTGGCGATGGCGGCGTCGGCGGCCGAGCCGCCGCGGTCGAGCATGGTCAGACCGGCGGCGGAGGCGAGGTGGTCGACACTGCACACCATGCCGGACCGGGCGTATCGGGTGTTCTGCACGGGTCAGACCTTACGCGGTCCTTGCGCGCAGGATCCTGACGCCCGTCACCCTGGCCAGCGCCAGCGCGGCGAGCAGGGTGGCGGCCGTGGTGCTCACGCCGCCGATCTGCAGCGCGAGCTGCGGTCCCATGGCGTCGCTGAGCCAGCCGAGCAGCGGCCCGCCCAGCGCGCCCGCCGCCGCGCTCACCAGGCCGAGCACCGAGATGACCCGGCCGCGCAGTTCGTCGGGGCTGCCGAGCTGGGCTCTGGCGCCGATCGTGGTGTCGATGACGACCGCGCCCGCGGCGATCGGCAGCAGCAGCGCGGCGAACAGCCACAGACCGGGCACCAGGCCGCTGAGCGCCTGGGCCACGCTGGCCAGGAAGGCCGTGACCAGCAGCAGGCGCATGGTCAGCCGCGGCCGTCCCGCGGCGAAGATCCCGCCGAGCACGGTGCCGACCGCGAAGACCGTGGACAGCAGGCCGTAACCGGTCGCGCCCGCGCCGAGGGGCCCGGCGGCCATCGCCGCCATCGTCACCTGGTAGTTGCGGCCGAGGCTGCCCAGGATGAGGGAGAGCGCGAGCAGCACCAGCAGCCAGGGGGTGCGCAGCACGTAGCGCAGGCCCTCGCGGATGCCGTCGGCGCCCGGCGGGGCCTTGGCGAGCAGGTGCATCTCTCCCGAGCGCATCGCGGCGATGGCGGCGATCACGGCCAGGAAGCTGACGGCGTTGATGAGGAACAGGCCGCCGGTGCCCGTGAGAGGAAGCAGCACACCCGCGAGGCTCATGCCCAGGATGCGTCCGGCGGAGTTGATGACCGAGCCGAGGGCCATCGCGTTGGGCAGGTCGGCGGGCGGGACGACCTCGGCGCCGAACCGGCCGAGCGCGGGGTTGCCGAGCGCGGTGACCAGGCCGCCCGCCAGCGCCACGCCGTACACGGGGAGGACGGAGGTGACCCCGCTCAACGCCACGACGGCGAGCACGACGGCCAGGAGCCCCTGGGCGATCTGCGCGGCGACGACGACGGGACGGGCGGGCAGCCGGTCGGCCAGCGCGCCGCCCCACAGGCCGAAGGCCAGGGTGGGCAGCGCCTGCAGGACCAGGCTGAGACCCACGCTCGTCGCCGAGCCGGTGGCCTCGAGGATGAGCCAGTTGACGCCGAGCACCTGCATCCAGGTGCCGGTGATGGAGACGAGGTCGGCGCCTGCCCAGAGGCGATAATTGTGGTGCTTGAGGGAGCTGAGCAGCAAGGGAGTGCAATCTCTTGGGAAAGGGTGTGCCGAGAGATTGGAACGTAGCGGTTTAGAAACGGATTCCGGTTGTGACCGGATTCACGTTTGGGACATCCTCTCGCTGGACAAGTGCGGCATACCGGCCGCCGAGCTCCATGAGCTGCTCGTGGGTGCCGCGCTCGGCGACCCCGCCCCCGTCGAGCACGACGATCTGGTCCGCGTCGCGGACGGTCGACAGCCGGTGCGCGATGGTGATCGTGGTGCGCCCGTCGGCCAGTGTGTCGAGGGCCTCCTGCACGGCGCGCTCGGTCTGGTTGTCCAGCGCGCTGGTCGCCTCGTCGAGGACGAGCACGGGCGGGTTGCGCAGCAGCGTGCGGGCGATGGCCAGCCGCTGCTTCTCCCCGCCGGAGAAGCGGTAGCCGCGCTCGCCGACCACGGTGTCGTAGCCGTCGGGCAGCGCCGCGACGTGGTCGTGGATGCGCGCCGCGCGGGCCGCCTCGACCAGTTCCTCGTCGGTGGCCGACGGCTTGGCGAAGCGCAGGTTGTCGGCGATGGAGGCGTGGAAGAGGTAGGTCTCCTGCGAGACCACGCCGACGGTCGCGGCGAGCGACTCGAAGCTCAGCTCGCGCACGTCCACGCCGTCGATGAGCACCCTTCCGCCCGTGACGTCGTACAGGCGCGGCACCAGGTAGCTGAGCGTGGTCTTGCCCGAGCCCGTCTCGCCGACGACCGCCAGGCTCGATCCGGCCGGGACGACGAGGTCGACGCCGGAGAGCGTGGGCGCCTCGCCGTAGGAGAAGTCGACGCCCTCGAAGCGGACCTCGCCACGCGGGCTCGTGAGCACCTTGGCGCCGGGGGTGATGTCGACGGTCAGGTCGAGGTACTCGAAGATGCGCCCGAACAGCGCCAGCGAGCTCTGCACCTCCACGCCCGTCCGCATCAGCGAGACGGCCGGCCTGAACAGCCCGGTCTGCAGGGTGGTGAAGGCGACGACCGTGCCGATGGAGACCATCGAGGTCGTGCCGGAGGCCCAGTAGATCAGGGCGGGCATCGCGGCCATGATGATCTGGATCGACGACTGCCGCCAGCGCCCGGCCATGCTGGACCGCACGCCGAGGTCGGCCAGCTCGTCGGAGGCCGCGGCGAAGCGCCGGGTCAGCTCGGGGGACTGGCCCATCGTCCGGCCGAGCAGGATGCCGCTGACCGACAGCGACTCCTGGACCATGGACGACATCACGGCCAGCTTCTTCTGCCGCTGGGCGGTGATCCGCTTGCGCTCGTCGCCGACCTTGCGGCTGATCCAGACGAAGAGCGGCAGCAACAGCAGCGAGATCGCCGTCAGCCGCCAGTCGAGGACCAGCATCGCGATGACGCTGGCCACCACGCTGGTCAGGTTGGAGACGATCGAGGTGGCCGTCGAGGTGACCACCTGCTGCATCCCGCCGATGTCGTTGGCCAGGCGCGACTGCACCTCGCCCGTGCGTGTGCGGGTGAAGAAGGCCAGCGACATGCGCTGGAGGTGACCGTAGACGGTGGTGCGCAGGTCGTGCATGACCCGCTGGCCGACGGTCGTGGAGATGAACGTCTGCATGACGTCGAAGACGCTGGTCGTGACCGCGACGGCGATCATGCCGAGCGCGAGCAGCGCCAGCAGCGTCATGTCCCGTGAGGGGATGGCCACGTCGAGGACCTCGCGCAGCAGGAACGGCGAGGCAAGGGAGACGAGCGACGACAGGAAGATGAGGCCGAGCACGACGGCCAGGCGGCCGCGGTAGGGCCTGAACAGCTTGATGATGCGCCGCAGGGGCGCGCGTGGTTCTTCGGTCATTTGACCCCTTTCTGATGTTTCCTCTAACAGAGGTTACCTCACAATAATTCCACCGGTAGGCTCGTGATCGTGGACACCATCTCCGAGCTGCTCGAACTCGTGCACCGTATCGGGCACCGAGCGCGACACGGCTACCGCCGCAGCCTGGAGCCGCTGGGGCTCAGCCCGGGCCAGGCGCGGGCGCTGCGCGAGCTGATCGACGCGGGGCGTCCGCTGCGCATGGTCCAGCTCGCCGACGCGCTGCGCATCGTGCCGCGCTCGCTCACCCCGGTCGTCGACGCGCTGGAGGAGGCGGGGCTGGTGCGCAGGGAGATCGACCCGGCCAACCGCCGCTCGACGCTGCTGCTGATCACCGGGCGCGGGGAAGAGGTCTACGAGCAGGTCAGGCAGGCTCGTCGAGAGGTCGCCCGCGAGCTGTTCGGCGGGCTGTCACACGAGCAGCGCGAGACGCTGAGGGAACTGCTCGGCAAGGTCGACGAGGCCTAGACCGGCTCCCGCGCGACCTGGGTGCCTTCGAAAGAACCTGAGGGAGAGCCGCCGGTGCCCCGCCTGCTCTCGTTCTCCCGAGCGGTCAGTCCGTGCTCTCGTGTAGCTCGGACGGGTGGTCAGCCCGTTTCTTCGTGGTGTTCGGGCTGGGTCGCTCTTGCGGGGTGGGTACGGCCGCCGATCACGGTGCCGAGGAGGGGTGGCTGGTCGAGCAGTGCGGCGTAGGGGTTGCGGCCTCCGCGCGTGTCGAAGACGGCCAGGTCGGCGGCGCAGGCGGGCGCGAGCGTGCCGATCCTGCCGGGCCCCTCCGCCCTGCCGAGCGCCCGGGCCCCGCCGATGGTCGCCGCCTCGACGAGCACGCGTTCCAGCCGTGGCAGCCGCGTCGCCTGCCGTACGGCCCTGGCGGCGGCCAGCGGCGGCCCGCACAGCGCGATCGGATTGCCCTCCTCCACCAGCGCCGAGACGTCGCCCCCCGACAGCGCGACCGACGTGCCGCGCAGGCGCAGCAGCTTGCGCTCGCCGGGCCCGAGCGGGCCCGCACCGGCGACGTGACAGTGCGGGCCGAGCACGCCCGCCTCGTCGAGCGCGGCGGGGGAGTGGCGGCCGAGATCGGCCGTGAGCCGCAGCCCGAACGTCCTCGCCAGCACCGCCAGATCCTCCATCACCTGCGGGTCGGTGGCGTGCGCCGCCACTCCCACGGGGCCCGCGTGCTCCCGGATGGCGGTGATCAGCGCGTCGCGGTCACGCTCCTCCCACGCCTGCTCGCTCGCGCAGCCGACCTCCAGGTACGTGACGCCGCCTGGCCTGTCGTGCTCGCCCACGTCGGCCGCCCATGTCACCCCCGGACCCAGCGGCCCGGTACGGCAGGCGTCGACCAGCCCTGGCGTGATCATGCCCGGCCAGCGGATCTCCTCGTCGATGGGGAAGGCGGTGCGCAGGTCGGTCCTGGGGCCCACCTGGAGGACGCGTTCGCCTCTGACCACCACGGCGCCGTCGCGCAGGGGAGGGGCGGTGACGGGGAGCACGAGGGGGGCGGAGTGGAGGATGACGGGCGCGGGCGGACGCGTGCCGAATGCCCGCGTCAACGCTCCCATTGTGTGATTAAAAAGCACACGTGGTGGCAAATCAATCACACCCACTGATCGAATGTCACTGAGGGCGGGCGTTTCCCGAGGGTGATCGGACGTCGCCGCGTGCGGGTTCTTCGGGGGTGGTCGGGGGGCCGAGCGTCGGGGTGCGGGGAGGGGTCAGGAGCGGGGGCGGTAGCGGCCGGACAGGCGGGCGAGTTTCAGGCTGAGGTGGAGGCTGAGGCGTTCGCCGCCGTCCTTCAGGTCGGTCTGGGCCAGTTCCTCCACCCGCTGCAGCCGGTAGTACAGCGACGTGCGGTGCAGGCGCAGGCGGCGGGAGGTGGCCACCGCGCTGCCCGCCAGGTCGAGGTAGGTCTCCAGGGTCTCCAGCAGCGGCAGGTGCTGGGCGTCGGCGAGCAGCCGTTCGAGGCCCGGATGGAGATCGGCCCTCGGGACGTGGGTCAGCATCCGGTAGACGCCGAGCCGCGTCCACTCCACGGTCCTGCCGAGGCCCGGCACCCTGGCCGCGACCTGGGCGGCGTGCAGGGCCTCCGCGTAGGATGCGGCCGCCTCGGCCAGCGAGGGCCTGGGCCGGCCGACGCCGACCACCACGGGGAGCGCCATCGCGGCGTGCACCTCCTCGGCCGGCGGCGGGGACGTGGTCAGGAGCGTGGCGTGGTCGTAGCGCACGAGGTGCAGGCCGCCCAGGCGGCGCCGTACGGTCAGCATGCCCTGCTCCAGCGCCAGCCTGGCCGCCTCGGACGGCTCGGCGGCGACGGGCGTGGCCACCAGCGCCGTGACGGCGAGCGCCTGGGGGAAGCCCGCCTCGATCAGCGCGCGGGAGGCGTCGGGGTCGCCTGACAGGACACCCGTGACCGCCTCCAGCTCGCGGTGAGAGGCGAGGCCCGCGGCGAGACTCTCGTGGAACAGGGCGACGGCGAGCGCGGCGGCGGCCGTCCTGGCCTCGCCGATCTCGGCCGCCGACATGGCGGGGTCCGCGTCGATGAACCACAGGAAGCCCATGAGGGCGCCGTCGTGCCGCAGGGGGACGCAGACCCTGGGCAGCAGCCGGAGAGCGGGCGCGCCAGGGGTGCGCAGCGGCTCGACGGCCTCCAGGATGCCCGCGGCGTGCAGGAACCCGCGCACCTCCGGCGTGGTGTGGCGGCGCAGGATCGAGTCGCGCCTGATGTCGTCCATCGCGCCGTCCTGCTCGGAGTAGGCGATGATGCGCTGGAAGCGGTCCTCCAGCAACAGGGGCCGCCCGAGGCGGATGGCTAAGTCGTCGACGCTGCGCTGGAGCACTACCTGGCCTTTTCGGCAAATGTCGGAGAAAGGGAGCGGATTCTTCCCTACAACTGATCGGTGATCTGCGTCAAGTGCGTCTATAGCGTCCTGAAACGTGAATCTCCCGAAGAAGCTGCTGAAAGGCCTGCTGGCGGCCCTTGTGCTGGTCCCTGTGGGTCTTGCGGCCACCCCCGCCTCCGCCGATCCCCCCGGCGACCCCCAGATCCCCTGGCGTCAGGACCACTGGCCGCAGACGCAGCCGTGGCAGCGTGACGAGCCGGAGTCCGACCCGTCGCTGCGCGGCCGTCCCTCGGCCTCGGTCGCCCCGATCGACCCGCAGAACTGGAAGAACCCCGACCACATGACGTGGGCGGACTACAAGAAGATCCCGGGCACCAACTGGGCCGACCCGAGCGTCAAGGGCTCCACCCGCACCTTCAAGGGCGCGCTGGTGCTGCTCGACTACCCCAACCAGTCGTTCGTGGTCACGCAGCCCAAGGGTGCGACGATCTACCGCAACCCCAGCGCCGAGGCGCACGACGTGCCGCGCGACCAGGTGGCCAAGTTCTACCAGGACTTCCTCAACACCCCCAACGCGCTCAACCGCGGCCACACCATCCACGAGTACTGGATGGAGGACTCCGGCGGACGCTACGGCGTCGAGCTGACCGGGTTCGGGCCCTACACGATGTCGGGCAAGGACCACGAGTACGCCATGGAGTTCCAGGGCGGCACCGGCTGCCCGGCGGGTGACTCGTGCAACAAGAACCTGCGCACCGAGGGCAAGGCGCTGTGGGTGGGCGCCATCGGCGAGGAGGAGGCCAAGAAGTTCGACTTCATCTTCTACCTCAGCGCCGGCCAGGACGAGTCCGCGACCTGGCAGGAGTTCGGGATGATGAAGTTCCCGACCAAGGAGGCCGTGCCCGACGAGTGGGGACCGGAGGACCCCAACCTGCCCAACTGGGTCAAGACCCGCTACGTCGACTGGACCTCCTGGCAGGCGGGCTCGAACTTCTGGCCCAACGCCGAGATCGGTGTCAACTCCGTGCAGGCCGAGAGCTCGGGCATGGGCGTCTACGCGCACGAGCTGAGCCACATCCTCGGCGTGCTGGACAACTACAACAACCCCTACGCCAACCCGGTCCGCAGGGCCTACACCGGCATCTGGGAGATGCTGAGCAGGGGCAGCTTCAACGGCCCCGGCGGCCCGCACAGCCGCTGGATCATCCCGCCCACCTCCGGTGGATCGATGGGCGCCCAGCACATGCTGCGCAACAAGATCAAGCTGAAGATGGTCGACGAGGAGAACGTGCTACGCCTGTCGCGTGACGCGCTCGACGAGTCGGGCCTGGTCACCGCGAAGGTCACCGCCCGCGCCGTCCAGCCGGGGCCGAACGGCCTGATGGGCCTCAACATCCAGTTCGACTCCGGCGACAAGTCGCCCTCCTGCCAGTGGCAGACCGACCCGCTGTGCGACGGCGGCGGCTACGAGAACTACACCGTCGAGGTCGTCGACCGGATGGGCACCGACTCCTTCACCCCCGACGCGGGCGTGCTGCTGGCCAAGACCAAGAACCAGGACAGGGCGCCGTTCGAGTGGGTGATCGACGCCAACCCGCAGGACATCAACATGACCGACTACGTCCTGCCCGACGGCACCAAGGTCCCGATCACCATCGGCGACTACCGCCAGCTGTCCGACGCCCTCTTCCACGCCGGCACCGACTCCGGCAGCGAGTACGAGTACGTCGACGAGGGCAACCGCCTGCACTTCTACATCACCGACGTGCACCGTGACCGCGAGGGCGTGCTGTCCTACACCGTCGCGGTCCGCTCCCTGGACGGCGCCGGCCCGCACCGGCGCGGGCTCAAGCTGCTGCCCGCCGCCGGCGTCCCCACCGGCAAGGGCCTGTCCACCTGCGCGTTCCCGCTGTTCAACACCGGCAGGACGAGCGCCACGACGGCCGCGCACCCCGAGGACGTCTCCGCCTACCTCGGCGGCGACGTCTACCGCCTCAGCGCCTCCGTCGAGGGCCGCGGCTGGAGCACCCAGCTGCCCAACGCCCTCGCCGCGGTCGCCAACGGCGAGCGTGAGTCCGTCACGGTCAACGCCCTGCGCGCCGAGGGCGGCAGCCGCCTGGCCAAGGTCACGCTGACCGCCACCTCCGAGTCCGACCCCGCCAAGTCCGTGACAGCCACCTGTCACGTGGCCGGACTGTAACCAGTAGACGGGGTACGGCCCGGCCGTACCCCGTCTACCACGCGTGGGTGACGCGAGAGGGCGACCTGCCTGCGGAGCCGAGCAGCTTCGTCGGGCGCGGGCGACCGTCGATCTGCTCCACGACCGCGCCGCGGCCTGCGCCGCCGCCTTCGCCGGCGGCGGGTCCATGCCGGAGGCATGACGGTGGCCGCGCGATGTCGATTCGGTGGACAGCGCGCCACCACTGGCGCGGGCCGTACGTGATCGGCTTGAATCACCCCGAAGGGGGTGCGTGGTGACGGGGCCGCTGCGACTGACGGAGGACGATCCGAAACCCCGGCGCACAAGGCGGGTGTGGGCGGCGCCGGTCGCCGCGGGGGCCGCGGCGGGAGCCGCGAGCATCCTGGCCGCGTCGCTGGAGTGGGAGATCCCGCCGGCCGCCAAGATCGGCGTGACCGGGCTGGCGGCGGTGCTGGTGGGCGTGACGACCTGGGCCACCACCGCGGGCGGCAAGGACGCGGCCAAGCCGCCGCGTCCCGAAGACCCCCTGTGGCGACCGCCCGACCAGTGGCCGCCCTCGCCCGAGCACTTCACCGGGCGCACCGAGGCGCTGGCCGACCTGCGCAGGGTCTTCGCCGAGCGGCGCAGGGCGAGCGAGCTGGCGCCGCCGCTGGTGGTCTCGCTGTACGGCAGGGGCGGCGTCGGCAAGTCGGCGCTGATGGCCAGGTTCGGCCAGGAGATCGCCGAGTGGTTCCCCGACGGCCGCCTCTACGCCAGCCTGCGCGGCATCCGCCCCGACGAGGTGCTCATCGGCTTCCTGCGCGCCCTCGGCGTGCGGCTCACCACCGATCCCGGCGGCCTGGAGGAGCTGCGCAAGCTCTGGCTGACCTGGACCAAGGGCCGCAGGATCCTCATCGGCCTCGACAACGTCGACGACGCCGAGCAGGTCAAGGCGCTCATCCCGGCCGAGCCGGGCTGCGCGGTGGTGGTCACCTCCCGGCAGCCGCTGTTCCTGATGAACGCCTACGACACCCAGCTCAGCGTCTTCAGCGAGGCACAGGGCGTCGAACTGCTGGCCAGGCTCGCCGGCGGCGAGCGCGTCGTCGAGGACCTGAGCGCCGCCAAAGAGATCGTCAGGATCTGCGACTACCTTCCACTGGCGATCAACATCTGCGGCGGACGGCTGGCCACCAGGTCCACCTGGTCGCTGCGCGAGCTGGCGGGCCGGCTCGCCGACGAGCGCCGCCGCCTGGACCAGCTGGAGCTGGCCCGCACCGTTGACAAGAGCGTGCGCGCCTCCGTCCAGCTCAGCTACGACGACTGCACCGGCATGCAGCGCCGCCTGCTGCGCCTGCTGTCCTCGCTCACCTCGCCCGACGTCCCCGGCTGGGTGGCCGGCGAGCTGCTCGACGTCTCCGTGCTCGACGGCGTCGACCAGCTGGAGGCGCTGGTGGACGTCCAGCTCGCCGAGAGCTCGGGCGCCGACCAGACCGGCGCCGTCCGCTATCGCCTGCACGACCTGGTCCGCCTGTTCGCCGCCGAGCTGGAGGAGGACAGGCGCACCGCCGCCATCGAGCGCGTCCTGTACGGCTACCGCCGCCGCGCAGAGGCCGCCGCCCAGGCCCGCTGGCCGCAGGACTGGGGCCGCACCGGCCGCGTCGGCGACTTCGAAGGACAGACACAGGCCAGCGACTGGCTCAACGCCGAACGTCTCAGCCTCATGGCGGTGATCCACCAGGCCAGGTCGATGGAGCTGTGGGAGCTGGTCTTCGGCCTCGGCCGCGCCTTCTGCTCCATCTGCCACTCGCTGCGGGCCTACTGGACGGACTGGGGCGAGATCGCCGAGATCACGGTCGAGGCCGCCCGCCATACGGGTGACCGGCGCGCGCTGGGCATCGCCCTGCTCGACAGGACCGCCGTGAGCGCGGGCGACGGCGCCACCGAGGCGCTGAAGATCTTCACCGAGCTCGGCGAGTCGTGGTGGGCGGCCAGGGCCATGCGGACGATCGGCATGCGGCTGTTCAACGAGGGCAACCTCGACAGGGCGCAGGGCTACCTCATCGACGCGATCACCGCCTTCAGGGCAGAGGAGGACTACTGGTGGATGGCGCGCACCCAGCGCAACCTCGCCGAACTCCGCCTGGCGGAACGGCGGCCAGAGGAGGCCCGCGAGCTGCTGGAGGACGCGCTGGAGGTCTTCAAGCGCGACGGCAACCGCTACTCCGAGGCGCAGACGCTGCGCGCGTACGGCGAGGTGCTGGCGGCGCAGGCGCGAGGACTGCGCAGGGAGGGCGACCACAGGGCGGCGGCCGACCTGTTCACCAAGGCGGGCTTCAGCCTCGACCGGGCCGCGGAGATGTTCAGGAGCAGGAGCGAGCTGTGGGAGGAGGCGCGCTGCCTGCGCGCCGCGGGCGAGGTGGGCGACCCGACCAACGGGCTGCGCGAGCTCGACGACGTACGGCGGGCCGAGGAGATCCTCTCGGCGCTCGGCGACTCGTGGGGCGTGGCGCGCACCCACCTGTCGGCTGGGCGCGCTCTGGCCAGGCTCGGCAGGAAGGCCGAGGCCGAGACGGAGCTGCTACGCGGCGTCGCCGCCTTCGAGGCGCTCGGCGACCAGTGGTGGATGGCGCGCAGCCTGCGCTACCTGGGGGAGACGCACCTCGACGCGCAGGACAGGGCCGCGGCCGTACCGCCGCTGGAGCGGGCCCGCGAGATCTACCGCAGCCTCGGCAACGAGGCGGGCATGCGCAGGACACTCGAACTGCTCAGGAGAGCGGAGTCCTGATCAGGTGCCCCGCGGCCCTGCGGGCCTCCTGGATGGACTCCTCGAATAGCACGCGCACGTGGCGCGCCTGGTCGGCCAGCTGCTGGATGTGCGGCAACGCCAGGTCGTCCCGCACGGTCTCGGCCAGCAGGCGCTGGTAGTCGGGGGTGCGGGCGGCCAGCATCTCCAGGCGCCGGTGGGCGCGGTAGACGTCGTCGGCCCTCAGCACCTGCAGCGCGTACTCCTCCAGGTGGCGCACGCGCTGCGACAGCGACGTCCAGGCCTGGTCGAGTGCGCCCGAGTAGGGCGCGAACGCGGCTCTGAGGTTCTTCGGCAGGTCGGTCGGGACGATCCTGCGGTGCTCCTCGTGCATCCGCGACAGCTTGGCGAGCCTTCTGGCGATCTGCCACACCTCCTCGGGCAGCGAGACCTTGTTGTCGATGGAGTCGATCAGGCCCGCCCTGTGCACCTCGGAGGAGAGGATCGTGTCGGCGGCGTCCTGGGCCCTGCGCAGCAGCACCTGGCAGGGGTAGTCGAGGTCCTCGGGCAGGACGTAGCGGTCGGCGTGGTCGTAGGCGAGTCTGAGCCGGCGCCTGGCCGTGCGGTTGGTCTCGTCCATGGCCATCCAGCGCATCAGCCCGATCAGCGACATGCCGACCAGCGCGACGACCATCCCGGCGGTATTGGTCAGCATCCAGATCAGCAGCAGGAAACCGGGCAGCACGAACAGCAGGGCGGAGTTGCGCGCGGGCTCGTGCTGGCGGCCCGCTCTGGCCATGCGCATCACGTATGGGCTCGCTCTCAGCTGAGCCGAGACCTCCGGCGGGAGGGAAGGATCGAGCACCAGACGCGGGGGAAAAGCACGCGGATCCATCAGTTCCTCCCGAGGGGACCGTCGCTCTGAGGCGATGGGGGTATCGGGAGCGGGAGGGTCGTCGAGGCCCGAGCGTGCAGTGACCTGCCTGACCTGCATGACCTGCCTGATCCGCACATCAGAGATCTCCGTTTCCTGCACGCTGGATACGTGACAGGGTCATGATGATCGTGTGACTCGTCAGGCGCGCACCTGTCCAGGTGCGGTGTACGAACTCGGGTACCACCTCGTGTGGTGCCCGAGGTATCGCCGCCCGGTCCTCGGCGGGCGGGTGGAGGACCGCCTTGAGGAACTGGTTCGCGCCAAGGCAAACGAGCACGGCTGGCGGATCCGTGCGTAGGTCGTTCAAGTTTCTGATCCGCCCCACCGCCCGGCAGGCCGCCGCGCTCACCCAGTGCCTGGAAGACCACCGCCAGCTCTACAACGCGGCGCTGGAGCACCGCCGCACCGCCTACCGCAAGGCGGGTGTCACGATCCGGTACGGCGAGCAGTCGGCCGAGTTGAAACACATCAGGGCCGATGACCCCGACGGGCAGGCGCGCTGGTCGTTCTCCTCCCAGCAGGCCACGCTGCGGCGTCTGGACAAGGCGTTCACGGCGTTCTTCGCGCGCGTCAAGGCCGGGCGCGCACCGGGCTTTCCGAGATTCAAGGGCAAGGGCCGGTTCGACACGGTGCAGTGGCCGAAGGACGGCGACGGCTGCCGGTGGGACGCCCAGCCCGGTCATCCCTCGGCGACGTTCGTCCGACTGCAGGGCGTGGGGCATGTCCGGGTTCACCGGCACCGGCCGCTCCAGGGCACCGTGAAGACGATCACGGTCAAGCGGGAAGGCGACCGCTGGTTCGTCGTGCTGTCGTGCGACGACGTTCTCGCCGAGCCGCTCCCCGCCACCGGCGCGGCCGTCGGCATCGACCTGGGCGTGGCATCGCTGGCCACAACCAGCGACGGCGAGCAGCTCGCCAACCCGCGCCACCTGACCGCCTCCGCCGACCGGCTCACGACCGCACAGCAAGCCCTGGCCCGCAAGAAACGCGGCTCCCAGCGGCGGCGCAAGGCCGTCGCCCGCGTCGCCGCGCTGCACGCCAAGGTGCGCCGCCAGCGCCTCGACCACACCCACAAGGCCGCGCTGGCCCTGGTCCGCGACTATGACGTGGTCGTGCACGAGGACCTGCGGATCGCCAACATGACCCGTTCCGCGTCCGGCACGCTCAGCGAGCCGGGCCGGAACGTCGCGCAGAAATCCGGCCTCAACCGTTCCATCTTGGATGCGGGTTGGGGGGTGTTCCTGACGATCCTCGCGCACAAGGCTGAAAGCGCCGGTCGCAAGCTGATCGCGGTGAACCCCGCCAACACCTCCCGCGCGTGCGCCCGCTGTGGGCACTGTGCGAAGGAGAACCGCGTCACCCAAGCCGAATTCGCGTGCACGGCGTGTGGACATGTTGCGCACGCCGACGTGAACGCGGCGATCAACATCCTCAGGACAGGGCTTGCCCTTCGCGACGCTGCGGAAGCGGCTTAGCGAGAAGCCGCTCTCTTCAGGGAGCGGAGGAGTCACCTCTTCATGCTGCGTTACGAAAGGCGAATCCGCACAGACTTATCCCGACATATAGGCTCGATTAGTGCGATGGATTGATCTTGAGGGTGCTGTCAACGTTCGTGACCTGGGCGGACTGCCCACAACCGACGGAGGAACGACGCGGCACGGCCGCATCCTCCGATCCGACAACCTGCAGGGCCTGACCCCTTCCGACGTCGATCTGCTGGTCGGCTCGCACAAGGTCAGGCACGTCGTGGACCTACGCTCGGGCCCCGAGGTCGCGCTGGAGGGACCGGGGCCGCTGACCTCCGTGGCGGAGGTGACCGTCCACCACCACACGCTGTTCGCCGAAGGCGGCAGGCACACCGACGTCGACGCCGACAAGGCGCTGCCGTGGCAGGAGCGTAACGCCGACGACGACCTGCGCGTCACCGGCTTCTACTACGGATACCTGCGCGAGCGCCCCGACTCGGTGGTCTCGGCGCTGCGCGTGATGGCGCTGGACGACGGCGCCGCGATCGTGCACTGCGCGGCGGGCAAGGACCGCACGGGAGTTCTGTGCGCGCTGGCGCTGTCGGTGGCGGGCGCCACCAGAGAGGCCATCGTCGAGGACTACGTGGCGACGGGGGAGCGGCTGGAGCGCGTCCTGACGAGGCTCAGGGCCAGCGCGACCTACCGCGACGACCTGGACTCCAGGCCGGCCGACGACCACATGCCGAGGGCGCGTTACATCGAGCAGTTCCTCGAGGTGCTCGACGACCGCTTCGGCGGCCCGATCCCCTGGCTGAAGGCGAACGGCTGGACCGAGTCCGACAGCGCGGCCCTGTGGTCCCGGCTGAGGGACTGACCGGGCCGGGCCCGAAGACCTCCGTGCGCGTGGCGCACCGGAGGTCTTTTCCATTGATCAGGCCCGACAGATCTCGTAGCGTGGGGCGACCTCATGTTTCACCGGGGGCCTCATGTGCGCATCAGGCACGGGTAGAGCACTCAACTCCGGTCCGGCAGGGCGGCGGGCTCCGGCAGGGGGAACAGGCGCAGGAATCGTTCGGCCAGGCCCCTCGGGTCGTCGAGCAGCAGGCCACCGGCCTGCAGGGCCTCCGCGAGGGGGAGGTCACCGTACAACAGGGCGCTCAGGGTGCCCGGATCGGTCTCGATCGTCGCGTCGGCCCGATCGGCCTGGCCGCGTGCGATCTCGAGCCGCCCGTCGGCGATCTGGACGCGGAAGCGACCCTCGCCCAGTCCGAGTGCCACGACCGCGTCGAACCCCTCGGCGGCCTTCGGGTCGAACAGGGCTCTGAGGGACAGCACCAGGGAGTCGGCGCCGATCTCGGCGTCGCGCCGCAGTGTCGGTGAGCGGCTGCTCCACCGCCCGAGCTGGGTGACGATCGGCTCCAGCTCCGCACCCCATGCAGTCAGTTCGTACACCCAGGAGCCGGCGGGCGGGGGCAGCTTGCGCCGCCGTACGACGCCGGCCTCGGTCAGCTCGCGCAGCCGCTGGGTCAGCATGTCGGCGCTCGCCCCGGGCAGCCCCGCCCGCAGGTCGGTGAAGCGCTTGGGGCCGAGGAGCAGCTCGCGAACGACCAGGAGCGCCCACCGCTCTCCGATCAGGTCAAGCCCGTGCGCCACCGCGCACCCGTCGTCGTACTTCCGCCTGCCCGCCACACCGACGATCCTATCCACAAAGTCGGAAAGGCCGTCTCTATAGTTGTTTTTTCCAACCTCTCGGTTGTACTATCCAACCATGGTTGGCCGCCGTCTTGGCGGATCTGTCCGAGAAGAAGAGAGAGAACGCTCATGCCCCAGTTCTTCATCGAGGCTCCCACCGGAGTCCGGCACGAGGCCAAGCAGAAGATGATGCGGGACATCACCGCGGCGATCGACGCGGCCTACCACATTCCCGACGTCCGGATCTGGCTCCGCGAGTACTCGCCCGACCAGGTCGCCCAGGACGGAGAGCTCGCCGCGGAGCCGATCCGGCCGCTGTGCTTCCTCGAAGCGCCCGAGCTCGCCGACCTGGACGCGAAGCGGCAGATGGCCGGCCGGATCCACGACACGATCGCCGAGGCCTACCAGGGCCTCGCCAACACCGAGGAGACGCTGATCCTCATGAACCACTACCCACTCGAGAACGCGGGCTGGGCAGGCCGCCTGCAATCCGACAACCCCGACATCGTCGAAGCCATGACCGAGCTGAACGGCACACCCGCGGGGTGACTGGTCGGTGGTGTGCGTGGACTCCACCATCGAGCGCCATGCGCCCGCCTCCGACGAACCGCCCGTGCTCTTCGTCTTCGAGGGTGAGATCTCGCCGGACCCCTAAGGCCTCCGGCTAGCGCACGCGGACGACCGTGTGCTCGTCGGCCGAGCGGCGGGCGGCCTCGATGACCGTGAGTGCGTCCACCACGTCCCGGGGGTCGACGGGCGGCGCGGAGCCGTTGGTCAGGCAGGCGGCGACGCCCTGGTAGAAGTCGAGGTAGGAGCCGGGCTCGGTGCGCACGGGCTCGCTCGCGTCGTCGGTGCCGAGCCTGCCCCAGCGCTCCTCGGGGTCGGCGCCGAACCCCGGCTCGTCAGGCACCGCCCCCGCTCGCAGCCGGTCCTCCTGCGGGTCCAGGCCGTACTTGACGTAGGCGGCGGCCGAGCCCAGCACCCTGAAGCGGGGGCCGAGCCGGGCGGCCAGCGCGCTGACCCACAGGTGCGAGCGGGCGCCGCTGTCGTGGGTCAGCGCCAGGAAGGAGTCGTCGTCGGCGGCGACGCCCTCACGGCGTACATCGCTCTCCGCGTAGACCTCCCGCACCGGGCCGAGCAGCTGGAGCGCCTGGTCGACGAGGTGGCTGCCGAGGTCGTAGAGCAGGCCGCCGACCTCGTCCGCGCCGCCGCTCTCCCGCCAGCCGCCCTTGGGCCGGGGCCGCCACCGCTCGAAACGCGACTCCAGTCGGTAGATGTCGCCCAGCGCGCCCTCGGCGATCAGGCGGCGAAGGGTGAGGAAGTCGCCGTCCCACCGGCGGTTCTGGAAGACGGTCAGCATGAGGCGCTTGCGCCCGGCCAGCTCGACCAGCTCACGCGCCTCGTCCGCGGTTCTGGCGAGGGGCTTGTCGACCACGACGGCGCGTCCCGCGTTGAGCGCGGCGGTGGCCAGCGGGACGTGGGTCCTGTTGGGCGAGGCGATGACGGCCAGGTCGCACCGGGGCCACAGGTCGTCGGCGTCCTTGACGGCGGCGGCGCCGTACCTGGCGGTGACCTCGGCGGCGCGGTCGGGATCGCGGGTGACGACGGCGGCCAGGCGCAGGCCCGGCGTCGCGTGGATGAGCGGGGCGTGGAAGACCGCTCCCGCCGTGCCGTACCCGACCAGGCCCACCCGGATCTCGCTCATCACCCCACGATATCCGGTCCTCGATCTTGCCATCCGGCGTGCCGCACCGGGCGCTTCGGCGAGGTGTCTGCGGGGTTCCGGCGGGGGTTCCGCCCGGTGCCCATCGAGCCGGTACGCCTGAACGCGCTGCCCACCGCCCCCGCGGAGCGGCCTGCCGCGGCCGCGAACCGACCCGCGGGACGGCAGGACCCGGGTCACATGTGGTCGGGGTCCACGGCGAGAGCCACGTGGATGAGGTCCTCGATGGCGTGGGCGAGGCGGCCGTCGGAGATCTCGTAGCGGGTCTGCCGTCCCTCGGGCACCGCGACGACCAGCCCGCACCCGCGCAGGCACGCCAGGTGGTTGGAGACGTTCTGCCGGGTCAGCCCCAGCTCGTCGGCGAGCCTGGCCGGATAGGAGGGACCCTGCAACAGGGCGATGAGCAGGCGGCAGCGGTTGGGGTCGGCCAGGGCTCTGCCGATCCTGGCCATCGCGTCGAGCCGGGTCTCCACAGTGAACACGATTATCAGGATACACGAGTTGCTGTATATACAGCGCGTGCTGTATATACATGGCTGACTGTATTGATCGTGGAGGATGGCGCCATGGGACACGGGCACGGGCACGCGACGGCGAGCGCGCAGCACCGCAAGAGACTGATGATCGTGCTTCCGCTCACGCTGAGCGTTCTGGTCGTCCAGGTGGTGGGCGCGATCACGTCGGGCAGCCTCGCCCTGCTCGCCGACGCCGGTCACATGGCCACCGACGGGGCGGGCATCGCGCTGGCCCTGTTCGCGATCTGGATCGCCGGCAAACCGGCGAGCTCCCGCAGGACGTTCGGCTACCAGCGGGCCGAGATCCTCGCCGCCGCCGTCAACGCGGTGCTCCTGCTCGGGCTGAGCGGCTACATCCTCGTCGAGGCCGTACGGCGGTTCGCCGATCCGGAACCGGTAGGCGGCACGATCATGATGGTCACCGCGGCGGTCGGCCTGGTGGCCAACGGCATCGGGCTGTGGCTGCTGCGCGACGGCAAGGAGGAGAGCCTCAACCTCAAGGGCGCCTACCTGGAGGTCCTCGGCGACCTGCTCGGCTCCGTGGCGGTACTCGCCGGGGCGGTCGTCATCCAGCTCACCGGCTGGGTCGCCGCCGACGCGATCATCTCGGTGGTCATCGCGGCGCTGATCCTGCCGCGCACCTGGAAGCTCCTCAAGGAGGCCGTCGACATCCTGCTCGAGGCCACGCCCAGGGGCGTCGACCTGGCCGAGGTGCGCAAGCACCTGCTGGAGGCGCCGGGCGTCACCGACGTGCACGACCTGCACGCCTGGACCATCACCTCAGGCGTGCCGGTGATGTCGGCCCACGTCGTGGTGGAGGAGGACGCCCTGACCAGGTGCGGCCCCCTGCTCGACCGGCTGCACGAGTGCCTGGCGGGGCACTTCGACGTGGAGCACTCCACGCTGCAACTCGAACCGGCGGGCCACGTCGACCACGAGGGCGCCAGGCACCACTAACCCGCCGGGCGCGGACGGCTAGCTCTCGCGGTCGTCCCGCTCGGCCAGGAACGCCTCGAACTGCGCGGCGAGCTCGTCACCCGTCGGCATCGGGGTGCTCTCGGCCATCAGGTTCTCGCGGTCCTCGCCGCCGGCGAAGGCGTCGTACTGCTGCTCCAGCCCCTTGATGGCCGACGACAGCTCGGCCGAGGACTCGATCTGCTCCTCGATCTCGGAGGTGGTGCGCCTGGCCGCCTCGTGCAGGCTCTCCATCGGGAACACCAGCCCCGTGCCCTTGGTCACCGACTCCAGCGCCGCCACGGCGGCCTGGGGATACTCCGCCTGCGACAGGTAGTGAGGCACGTGGACGGCGTAGCCGAGCGCGTCGCGCCCCAGCTCGCTCATCCGGTACTCCAGCAGCGCCGCCACGCTGCCCGGCACCTGCACCCTGCCGAAGGCGCTCACCTGGGAGTTGATCAGCTCGGGCCTGCTGGCGTGCGAGGTGACGCCCAGCGGCCTGGTGTGCGGCACCGCCATGGGGATGCCGTGCACGGTGACCATCTTGCTCACCCCCAACCGCTCGGCCAGCGAGGCGACGGCCGCGGTGAACAGCTCCCACTCCCTGTCGGGCTCGGGACCGCTCAGCAGGAGAAACGGCGTGCCCGTCAGGTCACGGGCCTGGCGCAGCGCGAGCTCGGGAGCCTCGTAGCCGACCCATCTGTCGGTGTCGAAAGTCATGGTCGGCCGCCGCGAACGGTAGTCGAGCAGGCGGTCGACGTCGAAGGTCGCCACGACGCTGTGCTCCAGCTCGGCAAGCAGGTGGCCCAGCGCGAGCCGTCCGGCGCCGCCCGCGTCGACGAAACCGTCGAAGTGGTACACCAGCACAGGATCGGTGAGCTCGGGGGTCTCCTCCGCCAGCCGGTAGAGATCCGTCGGGTCGAACACAGTTGATCAGCCTTTCCCTCGGTACTCTCTCCTGAACCTACGGCGAGCCGGAACGATTCCGTGCACGGCACCATATCGATGGCGAATGACGAGCATGAACGAGGACCCCGAGCTCGAGGACTTCGCCACCAGGACGTCCGACCTGGCAGGGGGGTTCCGGCGAATCTCACCGACCATAAGGGCGACACGCTGCTGATGCCGGCCGCCCACCACGGCCACGCCAAGACCGTCAGGCCGTCGGCGGGCGCGGTCTTCAAGAAGTAACGCGAGGTCGTCGGGGCCCTTCTTGAGGCCGACGCGGACCCGTCACTCGGTACCACTTCAGCTCTTGACAGCGCGCGGATGTTCGGGCACGGAGAGCTGATTCGAGCAATAGCTCATTGAGTGATAAATTCCGCCATTCGTCCGATATGGCGCTAAGAAAAGATCATTGCCATGCTGTGTGCATGGCTAGTACGTCTGCGCATGCGTTCGAGGCCACGATCCTCCGCATCCCACCGCTCCGCTGCCCGTTCCCCAGTGAGGTCAACCCACACGTCGAGGAAGCCAGCCAGGACAGTTTCGCCTGGCTGCTCGACACCGGGATGCTCGACCATCCCGACACCTTGGAACGTTACCGCCAGGCCAGGTTCGGCTGGCTGACCGCCAGGGCCTACCCGCTGGCCGACCGCGAGATGCTCAAGCTCCTCATGGACTGGTGCATCTGGCTGTTCGCCTTCGACGACGGCTTCTGCGAGTCCGAGCGGATGAGCCGACGCACCGGTCTCATCGCCCGGGCGCTGCCCGAGATGTTCCGTGTCCTCCACGACATCGACTCCGACGACCCTCTCACCAACGTCTTCGCCCGCTCGCTGCAGGAACTCAAGGCCCGCATCGCCGTACACGCCGAGCGCGACCAGCTCGAGCGCTGGTGCTCGGCCACCAGGGAGTACATCTTCGCCCAGGTGTGGGAGGCGGCCAACAGGGAGGCCGACGTGGTGCCCACGCCAGAGGACTACGTCTTCATGCGACGCCGCACCGGGGCGATGTACCCGGTGTACGCGCTCATCGACATCGCGGGCGGCTACCGGCTCACTCCGGAGGAGTGGCACCACCCCGACGTGAGAGCGCTCACCGAGCACGCCAACGACCTGGTCGTCTGGGACAACGACCTGTTCTCCTACGCCAAGGAGCGGACCCACGACCAGGCCCGGCACAACCTTGTCAACGTGCTCGTCACCCACCGCGGCTACAGCGTGCAGGAGGCGCTGGACGAGGTCGCGGAGATGCACGACCATGCCGTGGCCGAGATGGTACGGCTGCGCAAGTCCGTCGAGATGTGGGGCTCACCGGCCGTCGACGCCTACGTCACCGGCCTCGAGCACTGGGTGCGCGGGCACATCGTGTACTCGCTCGGCAGCGCCCGCTACATCCACGCCTGGCCGGCCAACACCCTGTGGCCAGAGGCCGTCTGACCTAGCTGGAGGAGGCGTCCACCTCGCCGAGCGCGAGCGTGGACGCCTCATCTAGGTCGAGGTGGGTGCCCGGTCGAATGCGGCCTGGTAGTTCTTCTCGCCGAGCGCCTTCTGGCACTCCTTGACGCACTTCTCGTGGTCCGTGGTGAGGAACGGCGCGCCCAGCATGGGAAGTCCCGAGGTCTTCCAGTTCGCCTGGAGTGCGCCCAGCAACTGGGCGGCCAGCTCGGCCTGTTCGAGAGCGGCGTAGATCCGCGCGGTCGTCTCCAGCGCGATCAGCGTGCCCAGCGTGTCGTGGAAGTGGCGCTTGACCCGCAGGCCCTCCTGTGCCGAGGTCAGCGCCGCCTGCGGTCTGCCGGTGTAGAGCAGCGGCAGTGCGAGCGCCCAGCTGGCGTAGGAGCTGACGAACAGTTCGCCCCGCTCCTTGCAGACCTGTAGGACGTCGACCAGCAGTGATTCGGCCTCGAACAGCTCGCCCTGCTGGCTCAGCACCAGCGACAGCTCGACGATCGCGGGGAGCAGGCCGGGGTTGAGTTCCTTGTTGCCGGTGTTGAACTCGATCGCCATGCCGAGCAGCGCGCTGGCCTTCTGCAGGTCGCCCTGGAGCAGGGCGGCCGTGCCCTGCATCTTGGAGGCGAGGATGACCGCGCGCGAGTCGCCGACCAGCACCGCCTCGCTGCTGCACTTCTCGGCGGCCTCGAGCGCGCCCACGCTGTCGCCCTGGGCGCTGCGCACGTACGACAGCACCCACAGCGCCTTGCAGCGCTCCTTGCTCGGGTCGGGGTTGGCCCGCAGGGCCCGCTCCAGGTAGACGCGGCCCTCGCGGACGAAGCCGCAGCAGATCCACATGAACCACAGCGACGACAGCAGCTCGAGGGCCATCCGGCTCTCGCCCGGCGTGCGCAGCGCGTGTTCCAGCGCGAGCCTGACGTTGTCGTGCTCCTGGCGCATGCGGACGAACCAGTAGATCTGCCGGGGCCCTGACCAGGCGTCCTCGCTGCGGCGGGCCAGGCTCAGGTAGTAGGACAGGTGCTTGTGGCGCAGCCGTTGGGACTCGCCCAGCTTCTCGAGCCACTCCTCGCCGTACTCGGCCAGCGTGTCGATCAGCTTGTAGCGCACGCCCGCGTGGTCGCTCCTGATCAGCAGGATGGACTTCTCCACCAGCCCGGTGACCAGGTCGGTGATGTCCTCGGCGGGCAGCCGGTCGTCGGAGCAGACGTACCTGGCCGCGTCGAGCTCGAAGTCGCCGGCGAAGACCGACAGGCGCGCCCACAGCAGCCGCTCGGCGGGCTCGCACAGCTCGTGGCTCCACCCGATGGCCGCGCGCAGCGTCTGGTGGCGCGGCAACGCCGTACGGCTGGCCCCGGCCAGCAGGCTGAAACGGTCGGTCAGCAGGCCCAGGATCTGCTCGACCGACAGCGCGCGCAGCCGCACCGCGGCCAGCTCGATCGCCAGCGGGATGCCGTCGAGCCTGCGGCACAGCTCCGCCACCGAGCCGATGTTCTGCTCGTCGAGCACGAAGTCGGGCACGACCGCGCCCGACCTGGCCGCGAACAGCTGCACGGACTCGTTGGTGAACAGGTTCTCCTGCGCGTCCTCGCCCGGCACGGCCAGCGGCGGTACCGGCACCACGTGCTCGTACGCCAGGTGCAGCGACTGGCGGCTGGTGGCCAGCACCTTGAGCCGCGGGTTGGCGTGCAGCAGCTCGTCGATCAGCTCGGCGCAGCCCTCGATCAGGTGCTCGCAGGTGTCGAGGATGAGCAGCATGTTGCGGTTGGCGACCCACTCCGACAGCGACTCGGACTCGCCTCGGGCCGACTGGTCGGCCACGCCGAGGGCCGAGGCGATGGTGTTCTTCACCATGCCCGCGTCCTGCAGCCTGGCCAGGTCGGCGAACCAGACGCCGTCCTCGAACTGCGCGCGCACCTGGTGCGCCAGGCGCAGCACGGTACGCGACTTGCCGACGCCACCGATGCCCGTGACGGTCACCAGATTGGTGTTGTCGTCGGACAAGTGACGTTTGAGGTTGGCGAGCAGCCTCGTCCGGCCGACGAAGCTCGTGAGCTCCGCCGGCAAATTGCCTTCTCGACGCCAACCTGTCGGGGTGGCCATGGGCAGCCTCACGGGGGGTAGCCGGACACCTTCTCACGCGCGGCTCCACTGTACCCCGGGAAGCCTTGACTGTCCCTTGTGCCGCACATGTGTTGGGGTGGTGTTTCTCCCTCCGGATAGCATTGTTGCCGTGAGTGAATTTCTACCTGAGCAGACGGCCGACGACACCGACCTCGGCTGGGGAGAGCGCCAGGAGGACGATTCCGACGCTTTCTACCTGGAGAACAAGCCCCCGCACTGGTGACTCAGCTGACCACGTCCTTGCGCCTGAACCGGCGGAAGGCCAGCGCGACGAGAATGGCCGCGTAGGTCACCGACACCGCCGCGCCCTTGGTCATCCCGCCCCAGTCGAGTACGGGGGCCAGCGCGTCCATCCAGGCGGTGTTCCAGAACGTCGGCAAGAACTCCCTGAGCGTCCCGAGCGCCTCCACGGCCTGCAGGATGCTGCTGACGATCACCAGCCCGACGGCCCCGCCCACCGCGCCGAGCGGCGAGTCGGTGACCGTCGACAACAGGAACGCCAGCGACGCCACCACGAGCTGGCTGACCAGGGCGTAGCCGATGACGATGCCGAAGCGCGGCAGCACGTCGAAGGCGGGGATCGTCTCGCCCGTCCCCGGCACCTGGATGTCGTTCCAGCCGAACACCAGCGTCCCGGCCAGCAGTGCCATCAGCGGCAGGCAGATCACCGCCGCGGCCGAGTAGCCGAGCGCCACGATCAGCTTCTGCCGCAGCAGCCTGTCGCGCGGCACCGGCGCGGCCAGCAGGTAGCGCAGTGACGACCAGTTCGCCTCGCTCGCCACGGTGTCGCCGCAGAACAGCGCCACTGCCACCACCAGCAGGAAGCTGGCCGACACCGACAGCGCGAACGCGGCGAAGTTGAGACCGCTCTGCGTGGCGAGGTCGGACAGCCGCAGGGCGTTCTGCTGGTTGGGGTTCTGCGGGCCGAACTGGAAGGCGATCACCAGGATCCACGGCAGCGCGAGCAGCAGGCCGAACATCACCAGCGTCCGCCGCCGTTTGAACTGCCTGACGATCTCCACGCGCAGCGGCAGCGTGCGGCGGCCGTCGTATCCCGCGGCAGCGGTGCTCAAGGCTTGTCTCCGATCAGATCCAGGAACACGTCCTCCAGGCGCGGGCCACGGCCGTTGTTCTGGCCGTTGTGCCGGCCGGTGTGCTCGGCGGTGGCCAGCAGTTCGGACACGGGTCCCGCGCTCACCAGGCGGCCGCGGGTCATGACCACCACGTGGTTGCACGTCTGCTCGACCTCCGCCAGCAGGTGGCTGGAGACGATCACGGTACGGCCGTCGCTCGCGTAGCGCTTGAGCACCTCGCGCATCTCCCTGATCTGGGGCGGGTCCAGGCCGTTGGTGGGCTCGTCGAGGACGAGCAGGTCGGGCAGGCCGAGCATGGCCTGCGCGATGGCCAGGCGCTGGCGCATGCCCTGGGAGTAGGTGCGCACCGCCCGATCCAGTGCCGTGCCGAGGTCGGCGATCTCCAGCGCCTCCTCCATGCGCGCGTCGGCGGCGGGGCGCCCCGTGGCCTGCCAGTACAGCGTGAGGTTGTCGCGTCCCGACAGGTGCGGCAGGAAGCCGGGACCCTCGACGAACGACCCCAGCCGGGACAGGACAGGCGCCCCGGGGGTGACCTTCTCGCCAAATATCCGGATCTGGCCGGTGTCGGGGTGGATGAGGCCCATCATCATCCGCATGGTGGTGGTCTTGCCCGCGCCGTTCGGCCCGAGCAGTCCCAGCACCTGGCCCTTCTCCACGCGGAAGGACAGCCCGTCCACGGCCTTCTCGCCGTTGCGGTAGGCCTTGGTCAGCCCGATGATCTCCAGCGGCACCTCGGCGTCCCCTGGCGTACCTCCGTCAGGGGCGGCTCCCGCTTTCTCGGGACGGCGGCGGCCGGTGGCCAGCAGGAGCGCGGCGGCCACGACGGCGGTCAGCGGCAGCGCCCACGTCCACCACACGGGCCCGGTCGGCGCGGCCTCCAGCGCGGCCACCGTCGGCACGGCCAGCACGGGCGAGGCGAGCCCCACCACGTAGCTCGCGGGCTGGGCGGGCGTCGCGTAGCCCATGTCGGTCGTGGTCAGCGCCAGCCGCAGCCGGTGACCCGCCGCGAAGCGGTGGTCCACCGCGGGCAGCGTGACGGTCGCCTCGGCGCTGTCCTTGCCCTCGGGGATCGTGATCCGCACCGGCGCGACCAGTCCGGCGGGCAGCGTCGGCGGGGTGGCGGCGTCGGCCACGTCGTAGAGCTTGGCGAACAGTGTCACCTCGCCCTCTCCTCGCACCCTGACCGTCACGGTGGGCGTGCCGGTGAGCTGCAGCGGCGCGGTCAGCGGCGCCGACTCGAAGACCGCGCTCTGCCCCGGCATGTCGAGGGAGACGCTGAGGCCGCCCTGGGCGCCGCCCAGCAGCCCGCCCATCCCCGGCACCGCCGAGATGGAGGCGGGGCTGCCGCCCGGCGGGTTGACGACGTTCTGCTCGGGGCCCGCCAGCCGGACCTGCGTGGTCGCGGTGCCGGTCAGGCCCGGATAGTGGTCGGCTCCTGGGTGCAGGCGGACGCGCTGCCTGGTGCCCGGGTCGCGGCCGCCGTCCCTGGTGATGACGAAGCGGTCGGCGGCCTCGGTGACGGCGTTCTTGCGCAGGTGGCGGTCGAACCAGCCGAGGGTGAGCTCGTCCAGCCAGTCGGCCTCGCCGTTGCCCCCGTCGTGCCCGCCGTCGAACCAGACCACCTCGACGGGCGTGCCGCCCGCGGCGATGGCCTTGGCGTTGGCGTCGGCCTGGGCGAGGGTGAACAGCGAGTCGCGCTGCCCCTGGACGAGCAGGGTGGGCGCCTTGATCCGCCCGGCCACGGCGGCCGGGCTCGACGCGCGCAGCAGCGCGATCGCCTCGGGCGTGGCCTTCCCCGTGGCCGCGGCCTGCTGGTACATCTCGCACACCGCGGGCAGGAACCGGCCGCATCTGGCCTCCTCGGCCGACAGCGGCCGCGGCGCCGCGGTCAGCGCGCCGAGACCCTGCGCCTCCACGCTGGGGCCGCCCCTGCTGAAGAACAGCCCGGCCCACATCTTCTTGAACACGCCGTTGGGGAACAGCGCCGCCGAGAGATCGTTCCAGGTGATCATCGGCACGATCGCGTCGACCCTGGTGTCGTGGGCGGCGGTCATCAGCGCGATCGCGCCGCCGTAGGAGCCGCCCGCGATGCCCACGCGGGGGTCGCCCTGCGCGTCGAGCTGGACCTCGGGCCGCCCGGCCAGCCAGTCGATCAGCTGCTTGACGTCCTTGACCTCGTAGTCGGGCGAGTTGAGCGCGATCTGCCCGGTGGAGCGGCCGAAACCGCGCGCCGACCAGGTCAGCACCGCGTAGCCCTGCTCGGCCAGCCGTACGGCCTGGGCCCTGACGCTCTGCTTGCTGCCGCCGAACCCGTGGGCCAGCAGCACGGCCGGAGCCCTGCCGCCGCCCCCCGGGGCGAAGTACGTCGTGTCGAGCTCGACCCGCTGGTCGTTCTCTGGACCGTCGAGGACGGCGATCCGCTGCTCCCGGCCCGTGATCTCGGGGGCGGACGGCCACACCAGCCAGACCACCGCCGCGAACACGGCCAGCGCCGCGACCAGCGCGGCTGCTCTCTTCATGCGCCGAGCGTACTGAGCAGTCCTGAGAAGCAGCTGAGACGCCTCACCCGGCGGGCGGCCTCACCCGAGGACGGCGTAGACGGTGCTGGCCACCGCGGCGGGCTCGCCGGCCCCCTCGGCGGTCAGCGTGATCTCGCAGAAGGCCAGCGTGCGCCCCAGCTTGGTGAGCCGGGCCGAGACGAGCACGTCGGCCCCCATGACCGGACGCTGGAACGTCGTGGACTGCTGAACGGTCGTCATCGGCACGAAAGCGCCTCTCGCCGCCGCGACGGCGACGACGGTCGCGGTGTCGGCGGCGGCCATCATCGCCTGGCCGCTCAGCGCGCCGCCCTCCCTGGCCAGCCGTCCCGACCAGGGCAGGCGCAGCACCGCGCGGTGGTCGCCCACCTCCTCCACCGTCAGGCCCAGGTCCTGGACCCAGGGGGCGAAGTAGTCCTTGAGTATCGCGTCGCCTTCTTCAGGAGTCACGCGATCATCATGCACGCTGGAGTCATGCTTGAGGAGGTCTTCCTGCCGTCGACGTACGGCGCGGGCGTGCCGTACGAGCTGTTCGCCAGGTTGCGGCGCGAGGCGCCGGTCTGCCGGATCCCCGAACCGGCCTTCGGCCCGTGGCGGGAGGGGCCGGGGTTCTGGGGCGTGTTCGGGCACGCCGACGTCAGGCACGTGCTGCGCACCCCCTCGGACTTCTCCTCCCACCTGGGCGCGACGCAGATCCGCGACCCCGACACCCCTGCCGACCTGGCCTTCGTCCAGGCCATGATGCTCAACACCGACCCACCCGAGCACGGGCGGCTGCGCCGGATCGTGGCGGCGGCCTTCACGCCGCGCGCGGTGCGGGCGCTGGAGCGGACCGTCGCCGAACGCGCCGCGGCCCTGTTCTCCGCGGGCGCGTGCGACTTCGTCGAGGTCGCGGCCGACCTGCCGGTCTGGACGCTCGCGCACGTCATGGGCGTGCCCGAGCGAGACCGCCGCCTGCTCTACGACTGGGCGTCACGGGTGATCGGCTACCAGGACGAGGAATACGCCGGCCTGGCCACGGCCGAGGACCTCACCCCGATGGGCAGGCTCGCCCTGGCCGCGCGCCCCACCCTGCGGCCCGGCGTGAACCCCAGGTCGAGGGCGGCGCTGGCGGACATGTTCTGCTACGCCCACGCCCTGGCCGGGCAGGCGCGGGACGACTCCGTGATGGGGGCCATGCTCGCCGGCGGCCTGACGGAGGCCGAGTTCGAGAACATGTTCTTCCTGTTCGCGGTGGCGGGCAACGAGACGCTGCGCAACGGCGTCCCCGGCGGGTTGCTGTGCCTGCTCGAGCATCTGGAGGAGTTCGCCAGGCTCAGGCGGGAGCCCGCGCTGATCGGCTCGGCGGTGGAGGAGATGCTGCGCTTCTGGCCGCCGGTCATGGACTTCAGGCGCACCGCCACGCGCGACCTGGAGCTGGGCGGGCAGCGGATCAGGGCGGGGGAGAAGGTCGTGGTCTACCACGCCTCCGCCAACAGGGACGAGACGGTCTTCCCCGACCCCGACCGCTTCGACATCGCCCGCACGCCCAACGACCACGTGAGCTTCGGGTTCGGCCCGCACGTCTGCCTGGGCGCCCATCTGGCCAGGGTGCAGATGCGGGCCGTCTTCGCCGAGCTGCTGCGCTGGCGGGTGCGCCTCGCGGGCGAGCCGGTCAGGCTCGTCTCCAACTTCCAGAACGGGCTGAAGCACCTGCCCGTCGTCCTGGAGCCGATGACCTAGTCGCCGCGGGCGGCCAGGAGGTAGTGGACCTCCTCCAGCCCGTCGTCCACCTTGGTGTGGCCGGAGAGCGTGAAGCCGAAGCGCTCGTAGAAGCGGCGGGCGCGCGGGTTGCCGGTCAGCACCCACAGGCCGATCGACCGGTCGGCGGGGATCGCCGCCACCGTCTCCGTCATCAGCGCCCGCCCGAGGCCCGTGGACAGGTGGCCGGGCAGTACGTAGATCGCGTAGACCTCGGTGTCGGCGAGCTCGTCACGGCTGTCGCCGTACATGCTGAAGCCGACGACCTCGCCGCCGGACTCGGCGACGAACGCGCGGGTGCGGCCCGAGGAGAGCGCCTGCCGCCGCAGGGCGACGTTCGGCTCGGTGACCGCCAGCCCGTCGAGGTAGCCGTCGTCGAGCACACCTCTGTAGGCGTACTTCCATGTGGCGATCCTGACGTTCTCGATCGCCGCCGCGTCGTCGGGAGTGGCTGTGCGCATGGGGAAATCATGCCTGATTGCGGAGAAGGTAAAGGCCAGGCATGATGTCCTGGCGTGAAGATACGAGCAGCTGTCGAGTGGGCCCTGCCCTACTGGACCCGCGGGCAGGCCGGCCGCGAGACCCCACCCGAGCTTTTCAAGGTCCTCTACTACGGGTGGCTGCTGGCTTTCGCCCTCAAGGTGCTGGGTTCCTCGTGGGACGTCTCGTGGCACTTCAAGTGGCTGCGTGACGACCTGGCTCCACCGCACCTGCTCAACTCGGCGGGCACGGCGATCGTGCTGGCGCTGACGATCATCCACGGCTACACCGGTTACGGAGTCGACAGGACCGCGCTGCGGCTGATCCAGTGGGGCACCGGCATCTTCCTGGTCGCGGTGCCGCTCGACCTGATCAACCACCGGGTCAACGGGCTCGACATCACCTCGTGGAGCCCCTCGCACATCATGCTCTACCTGGGCACCTTCTTCATGATCGCGGGTGTGATCCGCGGCTGGTACCAGGGCGGGGGCGGCAAGCTCGTGCTCGCCGCGCTGTTCGCCTACTTCCTCGAGAACATCCTCTTCCCCGCCCAGCACCAGGAGTACGGCGTCTTCGCCATCGCCGCCTGGGACAGGGGCACGCCCGAGGCCGAGCCGATCCTCATGCAGTTCGCCGCCGACCAGATGGGCCGCGCAGTGGACCGTGACATGATGGTCGCCTTCTCGCTGCCGGTGCCCGACTTCCTCTACCCGGTCTACTTCACCGTGGCGGGGCTGATCGTGCTGGTGGTGGCCCGCATGATGGTCGGCAGGTTCGGCACCGCGACCCTGGTCGCCGCCGCGCTGGTCTGCTATCGCGCCGCGATCTGGCCGCTGCTCAGCGTCACCGGCTTCCCCGAGTCGGCGGTGCCGGTCTTCCTGGTGGTCGCCGCCGTCGCGGTGGACGTGGCGTTCCTGGTCAAGATGTCCTACCTGCGGGCCGTGCTCGGCGCGGCGCTGGCGACCATCGCGGTGTACGGCGCGCTGGTCGCCCAGCACGCCTTGCTGGCCGCCCCGCCTCTGGCGAACTACTCCGCGGTGTGGGCCGCGGCCGGGCTGGCCATTGCCTGGCTGGTCATGGAGTGGTTCGTGACCAGGTTCGGGCTGCGCGCCGCCGATCAGCCGATCGGGGCGCGGGTCAGCGCGACCGCCACGCCGTAGGCCAGTCCCATCACCACGAGCTCCATCGCCGCCCACGCCGCGATGGAGCTCTTGCGCCGGTCGGCGATGCCGGGCATGAGCCGCCACCTGATGTTCGCGGCGAGCGGGATCAGCAGGGCGACCAGCGCCACCTTGGCCAGCACGAGCAGGCCGTACTCGGAGGCGAACAGGTCGCCCGGCAGCTCGACCCCGGTGGTGAGCGCCATCGTGGACAGGCCGCTGACCAGCCCCGACAGCGAGACCAGTGCCAGCGCGATGGTGGCGACCCTGGAGAACTTCGGCAGCGCGCGGGCCAGCAGGTCGCCGCGGGGCGCGACCAGCGCCGCCACCGCCAGCAGCCCTCCGGTCCAGACGGCCGCGCCCATCACGTGCAGCTCCATCGAGATCATGATGGGGTCGTGCCAGACGGAGTCGACCGCGTGTCCCGTCACGGGCACCGGCAGCAGCCCGAACAGCGCGATCACGATCCGCAGCTCCGCGGGGACCTTCTCGCCGAACCTGACGGCCAGCAGCCCGATGCCCGCGTAGGCCAGCGCGCAGGCCGTGCTGAACAGCAGGCCCTGGCCGGCGCCCACGGAGCCGATGTAGGTGGCGATCATGCCGAGACCCGGGACCGTGCCCGGACTCAGCTCGGCGGTGGAGAGGACGATCGTGACCAGGGCGGTGATCGCCCAGATCCACGCCGCGATGACCGCGTGGGCCCTGGCGCGGCGCATGACGGGCTCGGTGGCGTCGGGGTCGTCGAAGCCCAGCAGCTTGGGGAGCAGGCTGAGCCCCACCACGACGGCGGCGGCCAGGTCGAGCAGGACCCTGACGATCGGCAGGCCGTACCCGACGATGGGGCCGGGCAGCGGGATGCCGGGGACGGCCTCCTCCGCGGTGAGCGTGCCGGCGACGACGACGGACAGGATGGCGGCGAAGGTGAGGCCGCCGAGCATCCGGCCGCCGGTCCGAGCCGCGGGGCGGACTTCGGTGAGGGTCATTCGGCGCTCTCCTGGCGGGCGGGGGTGGCCCCCGGGTTGGCGCGGCGGAGGGCCACGACGGTGCCGCCGCCCAGCAGGACCAGGGCCCCGACCACCCACACGATGGCCATGCCCGCGCCGCCGTTCGCGGCCGCCTCCGCCGCCTGGGCGCTGAGGTCGCCGGCCTGCGCGGCCGGCTGCGCCGCCGGGGCCTGGGAGGCGGCGGTGCCGGGGCCCGCGACCGTCAGCGCGAACGTCACCTTGCCCGAGACGGGGTGCCCGTCGGCCGACAGGATCCGGTAGCCGATGACGTAGTCACCGGCCGGGCCCAGCGGCCGCAGCTTCGTGACGACCTTGGAACCGCTCACCGACGCCTGGGCGGCCTCCCACCTGCCGCCGTCCGGCCCGGTCACGGTGACCTGCGCGAAGCCCTGCCGTACCGCCTGGTCGAACTCCAGGGTGACCTGCGAGGGCGCGGACTGGAGCCGCGCCCCTTCCTCGGGGTCGCTTCCGGTCAGCACGTTGTGCGCCTGGGCCGGCGTGACCGCCAGACCGAGCGCGGCGCACGCGAGCAGCAGGACCGTGAGTAGCCGCCTCACCGATCATGACCTTCCGTAGAACTGCCTTGACCAAGACATGGTCCCACTGGTCGCCACCCGCCGCGCTCGCAGGTGTGGCCGAGGTGATCCTTCTGGGCGTAGCATGCCGCCACCGCGAGTCCCCCATCGTCCCGCGCGGAGGCCGGATGAGCAGCGTGTCCCCACCCGCCACCGGCGACGCGCTCGCCGAACCCGAGCGCAAGGTCGGCCCCTGGTGGGTCGCGGGCATCGCGACCGCCAACCTGGCGCTGTTCGTCGGCTACTTCGCTCCGCTGCAGGTGCTGCTGCCCGAGCAGATCGCCGCGCTGGCCCCCTACGGCAAGGAGAGCGCCCTGGCCTGGGTGACGGGCGCGGGCGCGCTGGTGGCCATGCTGGCCAACCCGATCGCGGGCGCGCTGTCCGACCGCACCACGGGCAGGTGGGGCCGCAGGCATCCGTGGACGCTCGCCGGCGCGCTGGCCGGCGGCGCCGCGATGGTGTTCCTGTCCTTCCAGACCAGCGTGCTCGGCATCGCCGTCGGCTGGTGCCTGGCGCAGGCCGCGCTCAACGCCACGCAGGCCGCGCTGAGCGCGGGCGTGCCCGACCGCGTGCCGGCCGGGCAGCGCGGCGAGGTCTCGGGCTGGATCGGGATCCCGCAGTCGGTCGGCGTGGTGCTGGCCGTCGTGCTGGTGACCGTCGTCGCCACCACGACCAGCTCCGGCTACCTGCTGGTCGGCGCGGTGGTGGCGGTGCTGGTACTGCCCTTCGTGCTGACCACCAGGGACCCCAGGCTGACCGAGCGCCCGCCGTTCGATCCCGGGCAGCTGTGGGTGCGCTCCGCCGACTTCTTCTGGGCGTGGATCACCCGCTTCCTGATGATGCTGGGCAACGCGATCTCCACGCTCTACCTGCTGTACTTCCTCACCGACGAGGTCGGCTACGAGCGGCTGTTCCCCGGGGAGCGGGCCAGCGACGGGCTGCTCGTGCTGATCCTGCTCTACACGGGCGCCGTGGTGCTCACCACGGTCGTGGCCGGAGTGGTCTCCGACCGGCTCGGCCGCCGCAAGTCGCTGGTCACCGTCTCCGGCGTGATCAGCGCGATCCCCGCGATCATGCTGGCGTTCTGGCCGCAGTGGCCGGTGGTCATGGCCGCCGCGGTGGTCCTGGGTCTCGGCTTCGGCGTCTACGTCTCCGTCGACAACGCCCTGGTCACCCAGGTGCTGCCGACGGCGACCGGCAGGGCCAAGGACCTGGGCGTCATCAACGTGGCCAACTCGGGCCCGCAGGTGCTCGGCCCGGTGATCGCGGGGCCGATCGTGGCCGGGCTCGGCGGCTACCCGGTCCTCTACCTGACGGCGGGCGGGCTGGCGCTGCTGGGCGCGGCACTGGTGTGGAAGATCCGCGGGGTGCCCTAGACGAGTAAGTCCTAAGTCGTTTCGGCTGCGGGAACGACGAAGGGTGTTGATGATCCGTTTGTGACGACAGACCTCAACACCCTTCTCACCGCACTGTACGTGAAGATCGACGACTGGCTCGGCAAAGCGCCCCGCCTCGGCCGCCCACCCAAGCTGACCGACGCCGAACTGCTGACCTTAGCGGTCGCCCAAGTCCTGCTCGGGATCGGCTCCGAGGCCCGCTGGCTGCGGTTCGTCCCCCGGCACCTGCCCGGCGCCTTCCCCTACCTGCCCGGCCAATCCGGCTACAACAAACGGCTCCGCGCGGCCCTGCCCCTGCTCCAGCGCGCCATCCGGGCCCTGGCCCTCGACACCGATCTGTGGGCCGACCCGGTCTGGGTGGTCGACTCCACCCCGGTCGAATGCGGCCGCTCCCGCCCCACCACGCAGCGCTCGGACCTGGCCGGCTGGGCCGGCTACGGCTACTGCCGCTCCCACTCCCGCTGGTTTTGGGGTCTGCGGCTGCACCTGGTCTGCACCCCGGCCGGACTGCCGATCACCTGGGCCCTGGCCACCCCGAAGATCGACGAACGGCAGGTGCTGATGGCCGTCTTGGACCACGACCCGCATCTGCTCGCCACCCGACCCGGGCTGCTGATCATCGCCGACAAGGGCTACGTCTCGGCCGAACTGGACCACTACCTGGCCGAACGGGGCGTGCGGCTGCTGCGGCCGTCCTACCGCAACCGCACACCCCGCCCGGGCGAGCAGCTCCTCAAACCCATCCGCCAGCTCATCGAATCGGTCAACGACACCCTCAAAGGCCAACTCGACCTGGAACTCCACGGCGGACGCAGCCCTGAGGGGGTCGGCGCGCGCATCGCCCAGCGCATCTTGGCGTTGACCGCCGCTATCTGGCACAACCGCGCTACCGGCCAGCCCGTCACCCGGTCACTGATCGCCTATGACCACTAACCCGACTTAGGACTTACTCGTCTAGAGGTCAGCGGGGGAAGTCGCCCGCGTGGTCGGCTAGGTAGTCGTCCAGCGTGCGGGGCGCGTGCCCGGTCAGGTCGTGGACGGTGCTCGTGATCTCGGCCCGCGGGCCCTCCGCGATCTGTGACATCAGCTCGGGCCCCTGTGGTGGCGAGGGGCCCGGGCCTTGGGTCACAGTGTGTCGAGGCGCTCCCTCGGCCACGCGCCGTTGCCGATGACGACGCGGTAGCGCAGCGACAGCGTCTCGCCGTCGGCCAGCCGCAGCTCCTCGGAGAAGGCCATCGACGGGTTGACCGCGGCGAACGGCTCCGAGCGGACGAACCACCGCTGGCCCGGCTCGGCGACGAAGACCAGCGTGGACTCCCTGTCGACCTCGTCGTGCCGGCCGACGAAGGCCAGCCACGAGGCGGTCCTGCCCATCATCTCCTCGCCGCCCTGCCCGCCGGAGGCGAGCACCTGACCGCCGGTGAAGGCACGGGGACCGCGCCAGAACAGGCCGGTGTAGCCCGCCATCGGCCTGCCGTTGGTGGTCGGGCTGCCGAACAGCAGGTCCTCGCCGCGCACGTTGGTCAGCTCGGTGGCGAACTCCAGCGTCCAGAAGTCCGGGCCCGCCGAGGCGGCGATCGTGCGGCGCTCGTCCACCCAGTGCTCGCCCGCCTGCGTCCACCAGGTCAGCCGCTCGACGCCGGGCGCCAGCCACTCCTCGTGGCGCATGGTGCCGTTGTTGGGCAGGTCCACGTAGCCGCCCTCGGCGTGGACGTAGCTGCCGCCGCCCCAGAAGTTCTGCCCCGACAGCCACGAGGCCGTCATCTGCAGGCCCTTGTGCCAGCGGTGGTCGTGCGGCCGGTAGCCGGTCACGACGTCGCCGTCCAGCGTGCGCAGTGGGTGGAAGTACGGCTTGGGCGACTCGGAGAGCGGCATGTCGGGCCGGTAGACGTAGCGCATGACCTCGACCCCGTCGAAGGTCTCGATCAGCTCGCTTCCCGTGTCCTTCACAGCGAGAGCCCTCCGTTCAGCCGGTGGTAGAAGGGACTGTCCCGGGTCAGCTCGGCGCGCAGGACGGGTGCACCGGTCAGCGCCGAGGCGTACAGGCCCGTCACCAGCTCCATGGTCCTGCGGGCCTCCGTGCCGCTGACCGGGGGGCGCTCGCCGCGCTCGAAGGCGTCGAGCAGTTCGCCGAGCTGGGCGGCGTGCGAGCTCGGCACGTCGTGCGGCGGGTTCCATGCCTTCGAGGTCGAGGTCCAGTCGGCGTTGGCGTAGCCGTACAGGTGCCGCAGCTCCACCGTCGCCTCGGTGAAGTCGAAGCGGAGGTAGCTCTCCTCGCGGGGCGACAGCACGCTGTTGACCACGCTGGCCATCGCGCCGCTGGAGAAGCGGACCATGGCCATGGAGACGTCCTCGGTCTCCACGTCGCGGTCGAGCCGCCCCGCCATCGCCCTGACCTCCTCCCACTCGCCGAGGATGGAGAGCATCATGTCCATCTGGTGGATGCCGTGTCCCATGGTGGGGCCGCCGCCCTCGCTGGCCCACGTGCCCCGCCACGGCACGTCGTAGTAGGCGGGCGGGCGGTACCAGGTGGTGTCGCACCGCGCGACCAGCGGGCGGCCGAGCACGCCCTCGGCCAGCAGCGCGCGCAGGTGGTGCGCGCCGGAGCCGAAGCGGTGCTGGAAGACCACCGAGGAGTACGGCCCCGCCGCCCCCTCCGCCGCGGCGATGGCGTCGAACTCGGCCAGCGACAGGCACAGCGGCTTCTCGCACCACACCCAAGCGCCCGCCTCCAGGCACTCGACCACCTGGGCGGTGTGGGTGAACGGCGGCGTGCAGATGTGGACGAGGTCGGGCCGCTCCTCGTCCAGCATGCCGGACAGAGAGGCGTAGGCGGCGGGGATGCCGTGCTCGGCGGCGAACGCCTTGGCCCTGTCCTCGTCGACGTCCACAGCGGCGACGATCTCCGCGCGACGGGACTCCCCGCGCAGGGCGGGGACATGACAGGCTCCGGCGATTCCTCCGCTGCCGACAATGGCGACACGGATCATTTCTGGGGGGATCCCTCCGTTAGGCAAGCGCTTTCCCGACCCTAGAGCGGAGGGCGGCGATGTTCAAGGACCCGACCGGAAACCGACGGCGATCATCTTGTGGCGGCGGGCGAGGCGGAGCGGTGCGGGTAGGCAGGCGGCAGCATGTACCGGTCCCGCCCGGGAGTAGGCGGGACCGGCATCCGGGTTTCACCCGCTAGCTCGACCGCTGACCGCGCCGCAGTGGAAGCGAGGACTTGGCCAGCCGCTTCGACTGCGCGCCGCCCCCCGTCGTCCGCTCCGTCGCGGCTCCGGACTCTTGCGTGGCCTTGGAAGGCTTCGGCGTCGATGACATCTGGGTCTCGGTGTTGCCGCGCGAGGCGTGCTGCTCGCGGGTCTGCCGTGACTTGGAACTCACACAATCACCCCCGATATGCGTCTTATGTCCGTTTTAGGGGAGGTGAAACCCGGCCGATGGCGAGTGCGGCGGCTCTGATGGCGCCGACGGGGGACAGGCGGGCGGCGCGCCAGGCCAGCCGTCCCGACGCGGGCGCCACGATGAGCGCCTGGTTGCGGGCGACGCCGCGCATGATGTCGGCCGCCAGCGACTCCACCGGATACAGCCGCCCCTGTGCCCTGACCGCCGCGTCGCGCGCCTGCGCTCCCGTCTCGGTGTACGGCAGGCCCGGGTTGGCATTGTCCAGCAGGGGCGTGTCGGTGAACCCCGGGCACACCACGCTCACCCTGACCCCGTGCGCCGCCGCCTCCGCGCGCAGGGCCATGGACAGCCCCACGACCGCGTGCTTGGTCGCGGTGTAGGGCAGCATCAGGGGAGCGGGCACCAGCCCCGCCAGCGAGGCGGTGTTGACGATGTGCCCGTGACCCTGCTCGATCATGATCGGGTAGGCCGCGTGCACGCCGTGCACGACTCCGCGCAGGTTGACGTCGATCGTCCGGTTCCAGTGGTCGAGGGTGAGCTCCTCGGTGTGACCGCCGACCGCGATGCCCGCGTTGTTGAACACGAAGTCGAGCCTGCCGTGGCGCCGCCTGACCGCCTGGACCGCGGCGGCGACGGCCTCCGGGGAGGTGACGTCGAGCTCGACGTGGTCCATTTCTGGCAGGTCCATGCCGGGCAGGTCGGGGGCGACCAGGTCGGCGACGGTGACCGCCACGCCCTTGGCGGCCAGCGCCAGGGCCAGCGCCCTGCCGATGCCCGAGGCGCCCCCCGTGACGAAGGCGGTCCTCGGCGCTGCCGTCCTCACGCGCGCGGCTCCGCCCAGATGCCCATGGCCTTCCAGATGCGCCTGGTGACCGGGTTGATCAGGCCCAGCTCCGCGCACAGTTCGCGGGTCTTGCCGACGGAGTCGCGGATCTCGGTCTGGGCCTCGGCCGAACCCGAGTAGACCTCCTTCACCACCTGCGGCGGGATCTTGAAGGCGCGGACCATCGGCCCCGGAGGGGCGAGCATGATCCTGGCCATGAAGCCGAGGATGATCGGCGAGATCACCCCGAGCGCGAAGCGCCGGTAGCGCGGCATCCTCGGCACCCGGCGGCGCAGGTAGTGGCGCGCGAAGGAGATGTGCCTGGCCTCCTCGGCGATGTGGATGCGCATGATGGCCTCTTCGAGCGGGTGGTGCTTGTAGCCGTCCTTGAGCACCTTGCGCTGCACGTGGTCGATAGGGTCCTCCCCGCCGAGCACGAAGACGAAGAACAGCTCGGTGGAGATCAGCGGGATCCACGGCGCGACCTGGGCCAGGAGTGACAGCGGCCCCGGCATGCCACGGATCGGAAGCTTCGTCCTGTTCACGAACTCTTGGAACATCATCCCGTGATGTCCCTCTTCGATGGTCTCGTGGTAGACGTAGCGGAATTCGGGTGACCCGTTCGGCAGCCGGTAGGCGTAGTTGAGCAGCCCGCGCTTGAGCAGGTTCTCGAACTGCAGCCCGATCTTCATGGCCGTGGCCACCCGCCACAGCCCGATCCGCGCCCTGGTCTCGGGTGAGCGGCTCTGGTACCAGGGGTGCCGGCCGAGCTTGTCGACCGGCGGCAGCTCCCAGCGCGGATCGGCCGGGTCGATGAGGAAGTCGGGGTCATCCCAGGGGATGTCGACGTACGGCTCCCAGTGCTTGTCGACCGACGCCTTGGACAGGCGTTCGATGACGGACTCGTATGCGCGCTTCTCCGCGACCGACTCGTCGCGTTCCCTGGCGGCGGTAGAGCTCGGTGCAGCTGTCATGCCCGCAATTGTACGAAGAATCCAATAGCTACGAAAGGTCCTCCACGCGGATGCCCAACTCGGCGGCCGTCGCCGTACGGACCAGCTCGGTCACCCGGTGCCTGGGCAGCATCCTGCGATGCACGCTCACCTGGACGGCCAGGCCGTCCACCAGGGAGAGGATCCGCCAGGTGGCCGCGTCAGGGTCGGGGCAGGTGAAGGCCCCCGAGGTCACACCCTCGTCCACGATCGCCCGCAGGGACTCCTTCCATCTCAGGTCGAGCCGGCGAGAGGTCTCCTCGAGGTCCGCGCTGCGCATCGACTCGGCCCACGCGTCGATCCACATCCGCCAGGTCCTGGCCGACCCGTTGGGGGAGTAGAGCCTGAGCAGGTGGCGCAGCCGCTCGACGGGGGTGCCGCCCGCGCGGTCCAGTTTCGCCAGCGCGTCCAGGTCTCGCCGCGCGGCGTAGACGAGCGCCTCGGCGAACAGCTGGTCCTTGGTCTCGAAGTGGTAGAAGAGCAGTGCCTGGCTGACACCCGCCGCCCTGGCGATGTCGAGCGTCCTGGTGTGCCCGAATCCCTGGGCCGCGATGACCTCGCAGGCCGTCTTCAGTAAGTCTTCTCGCCGCAAACGGCCGAAACCACGTGTCACAGGGGGAAACTGTATTACCCGTGGTAACCGTTGCGTAGAGGCAGATGTAGGACAAAGCGGGCGCCGACGGGGGAGTCCTCGATCGTCAGCGTGCCGTCGTGCGCGTGCGCGATCTCGCGGGCGATGGGCAGGCCGAGGCCGGTGCCGCCGGCGTCGCGGTTGCGCGAGGCGTCGAGTCTGGTGAAGCGGTCGAAGACGAACTCCCTCTGGTCGGGGGCGATGCCCGCGCCGTCGTCCAGCACCTCGAGGAGCGCCCGCTCGCCCCGCTGGCCGACGCTGACCGTCACGCGTGACTCCGCGTGCCGTTCGGCGTTGTCGAGCAGGTTGGTCAGCAGCCTGGCCAGCCTGATCCGGTCGCCGGTCACCACGACCCCCGGTCGCAGGCGGCGGACGATCTCCTTGCCCCTCGGCCGCCGGTCCAGCTCCTCCGCGACCAGTTCGGCCAGGTCGACGGGTTCCTTCGCGCCGGGCGCGCCGGAGTCGAGCCTGGTGAGCGTGAGCAGGTCCGTCACGATCGCCTGCAGCCGGTCGAGGCTGGCCAGCAGCGCCTTGCTGGTGTGGTCCCAGTCGGCCTCCTCGGGATGCAGCCTGGCCTCCTCGACCTGGGCCCGCATCGCGGTGACCGGGCTGCGCAGGTCGTGCGAGGCGTCGGAGGCGAACCTGCGCTGCTGCTCGACCGCCGCCTCCAGCCCGTCGAGGGTCTGGTTGACCGTGTCGGCCAGATCGGAGATCTCGTCGCGGTGCCGCGAGGGCGGCACCCTGCGGCCCAGGTCGGTCGCGGTGATCTCGGCCAGCTCCTCCTTGATCGTCCGCACCGGGGCCAGCGCCCTGCGCACGGTCGCCGAGGCGCCCGCGGCGGCCAGCCCCGTCAGCAGCAGGACGACCAGCGCCGCGCCCAGCACGTAGAGCGGGTGGATGTACCAGGGGATGGCCGGTGCGTACGTGTAGACCGTCCAGTAGGCGCCGTCCACCCTCGCTCGATGGGCCACGGTGATCAGGCAGCGCTCGCCCGGCACCTGGTCCGTGCAGAGGGTGGTGTCCGTCCTGCCGTCGTCGCCCGTCGGGATGACGCGGGTCAGCGGCGGCCGGTTCAGCAGGCGGGCGCTCGACTGCCTGACCGTGCCCCGCTCGTCGGTCACCTGGATCAGGTCGACCTCCTCGGTGGTGGCCAGCGGGGGCAGGTTGGGAGCGTACTTCTCCACGTTGAAGGTGATCCTGCGCCCCGCGGCCGCGGCATGGTCGAGGCCGTGGTCGGTCATGACCACGTGCGTGAGGAGGGTGATCACCACCAGGGCGATCAGGCAGCCCGCCAGAGCGGTGAGCCCGGCGATCAAGGTGAGTCTGCGCCGGACCGACCACGTGGTCAGCATCTCTCACCCGTCCTTCACGGGCAGCCGCAACACGAAGCGAGCTCCTGAGACGGAGTCGGCGATCGCCAGCGTGCCGCCGTGGGCGCGGGCGATCTCGCGGGCGATGGCCAGGCCGAGGCCGGTGCCGCCCGCGTCGCGGTTGCGCGAGGCGTCGAGCCTGGCGAACCTGCGGAAGACGAACTCCCTGTGCTCGGGCGCGATGCCCGCGCCGTCGTCGAGCACCTCGAGGACCGCCTCGTCGCCCTCCCGCGTGACGGTGACGCCGACCAGCGACTCGGCGTGCCGTTCGGCGTTGTCGAGCAGGTTGGTCAGCAGCCGGGCCAGCCGCAGCCGGTCCCCGTCCACGACGACCGGGCAGAGGTCGGTCTTGACCTTCTTGCTGCGCGGCCGCTCGGTCAGCTCGGCGCGGACCAGCTCCGACAACTCGACCCTGCTGCAGGCCTGCGGCGCGCCGGCGTCGAGCCTGGCGAGCGTGAGCAGGTCCGTCACGATCGCCTGGAGCCGGTCCAGGCTGGCCAGCAGCGCGTACCCGGTCTGCTCCCAGTCGGCCTCCTGCGGATGCAGCATCGCCTCCTCCACCTGGGTGCGCATCGCGGTGATGGGGCTGCGCAGGTCGTGCGAGGCGTCGGAGGCGAACCTGCGCTGCTGTTCGACCGCCGCCTCCAGCCGGTCGAGCGTCCTGTTGGCGGTCTTGGCCAGCGCGTGGAGCTCGTCGGGGTTGGCCGGCACCGGCACCCGCTGCCCGAGATCCGTCGCGGTGATCTCGTCCAGCTTCGCCCTGATCGCCTCGACGGGCGCGAGCGTCCTGGCCACCGTACGGGAGGTCCCGAACCAGGTCAGCCCGATGAGCAGCAGCGTCATCCCGATCAGGAACGCCAGCACGAGCACATGGACGTACCACGGGACCATGTCGCCGTAGGCGTACACCATCCAGTCGCCGTCCTGCTCGTAGACCCTGAAGACGGCCACGATCTCGCACTCGTGGTCGAAGTCGGGCACCCCGCACACCGTCTGGGTGCGGGTGGCGTTGTCGGGGTCGGGGATCAGCGAGAGCAGCCTCGGCCGCCCCTCCAGGTTGGCCGAGGCGGCGACCACCTGCCCGGCGCTGTTGACCACCTGAACGCCCTCGACGTCGGTGATCACGATCGACGGCAGGTCGCCCCGCTTGATGAGGTGGACCACTCTGAGGGCGGCGCTGACGATCTCGTTGGTCCGGTAGTCGACCGCCGCGCCGTGCACGCCGTACAGGACCACCGCGCTGACCGCGAGGCAGAGCAGCGTGACGCCGGCTGTCGCAATCAGCGTCAGCCGCACGCGCACAGACCCCGCGTAGCGTGCGATCAAGCCTCTCCCCCCGGTAATCAGAAGATCACACTAGGTGGCGTCGGCTCTAATTAACGGAGATTCATCAATAAATCGGGACAAATCTCTGCCCTATGCGGAGACGTGGTGACTAGTTAGAGTAAGTGAGCACTGATACCGAGGAGACCACGTGAACCTTGACGAGTATCGGAGCGCCGCCAGGAACTGGCTGGCCGCCAACGCGGACAGAACCGATGACCCGAGAGAGTTCATGGCCAGGCTCTACGACGCCGGCTACTCCGGCATCACCTGGCCGAAGCAGTGGGGCGGGCAGGGGCTGACCCAGGCCGAGGAGCGCGCCTTCGCCGCCGAGGCGCGCGACTACGCCCTCCCCACCTACATCTTCTCCATCGGCCTCGGGATGTGCGGTCCGACGCTGCTCGACAGGGGCACCGACGCCCAGCGCGAGCGGTTCGTCAGGCCGCTGCTGCGCGGCGAGGAGGTCTGGTGCCAGCTGTTCTCCGAGCCGGGGGCCGGCAGCGACGTGGCCAGCCTGCAGACGCGCGCCGTGCGCGACGGCGACGGCTGGGTGGTGAACGGGCAGAAGGTCTGGACCTCCGTCGCCCAGCACGCCGACTGGGGACTGCTGCTGGCCAGAACCGATGTCGAGGTGCCCAAGCACAAGGGCCTGACGATGTTCGTCGTCGACATGCACCACCCTGGCGTCACGGTCCGGCCGCTCAAGGACATGACGGGACGCTCCCACTTCAACGAGATCTTCTTCGACGACGTGACGATCCCCGACGAGCACCGCGTCGGGGAGGTCAACGACGGCTGGAGCGTCGCGGTGACGACACTGCTGCACGAGCGGCTGTCGATCTCGGCAGGGGTCGGCATGAGCGGTGGCGCCGACTGGCACGCCCGGCTGCGCGCGGCCGTCGACACCGCGGACCCGCTCGTCCGTGACCAGCTCGTCGAGCTGCACGTCCGCTCGCGCGCGCTGTCCCTGTTCAACCAGCGCCTGTCCCAGGAGACCAGGGCGGGCGTCTTCCCCGGGGCGAGGGGGAGCGCGGCCAAGCTGCTGCTGGCCGAGCTGACCCTCTACACCGCCGACCTCGCCACCTCCCTCATCGGCCCCGAGTCGGTCGTCGACGAGGAGCTCTCGCACGCGATCTCGCTGGCCCCCGCCATGGCCCTCGGCGGCGGCACCAACGAGATCATGCGCAACATCATCGGCGAGCGCGTGCTCAACCTGCCGCCCGAGCCGAGGGTCGACAAGACCGTGCCGTTCAAGGACCTGAAGGTGGGGACGCAGGCGTGAAGCTCGTACTCGGTCATGAGCAGCAGGAACTGCGCGCCGCCGTCAGGTCCTTCCTCGAGACCGTCTCCCCGCGCGAAGGACACCGGCCAGAGGTCTACGCAAGGCTCAACGGAGAGCTCGGCCTGTCCGGCCTGATCATCCCCGAGGAGTACGGCGGAGCCGGCGCGGGCCTCACGGAGCTCGCGGTCGTGCTGGAGGAGACCGGCGCCGCGCTGCTGCCCGGCCCCTTCCTCGCCAACGCGCTGGCCGCGCTCACGCTGATCCAGCTGCCCGACAAGGAGCTGCTCACCGCCGTCGCCGAGGGCCGTCTCACGGCCACGGTCGCCCCGCTGCCCGGAGGGAGCGAGCTCGTGGCCGCCTCCCGCGACGGCGAGGCGCTGGTGGAGGGCAGGCTGGCCCAGGTCGTCAACGCCGAGGAGGCCGACGTCCTGCTCGCGCCCGTGACGCGGAACGACGGCGTCGCCCTGGTGGCGATCGACCTGGCGGGCGAGGGCGTGACCCGCACCCCGCTGACCACCCTTGACCTGACCAGGAGCCAGGCCGAGGTCGTGCTCGCGGGGGCGCGCGGCAGGGTGGTCGGCTCGCCGCCCGACGGCATCGCCCTGGAGCGGGCGTGGCGGCTGTTCTCCGTCGCGGTGGCCGCCGAGCAGCTGGGCGTCATGCGGGCCTGCCTGGACGCCATCGTCGGCTACGCCAAGATTCGCGTCGCCTTCGGCCGCTACATCGGCTCCTACCAGGGCGTGAAGCACAAGCTGGCGGACATGCACTGCAAGCTCGAACAGGCCGAGTCCATCGTCAGATACGCCGCGTGGGCCGCCGACGAGTCGCCGGCGGACCTGCCGGAGGCGGCCGCCCTGGCGCAGGCCTACGTCGGCAGGGCCTGCTTCGAGGTGGCCCGCGACCATCTGCTTCTGCACGGCGGCATAGGTTTCACCTGGGAACACGACGCGCATCTGTACTACAAGCGGGCCAAGGCCGACGAGGTGTTGCTCGGCCCGCCCCGTATCCACCGAGAGCGGCTTGCCGACCTGCTGGAGCTGTGATGAACGGGTTCTATGAGATAGCGCAGTCCGATCCCGGCCGCCTGGCCGTGGTCGAGCCCGCGACGACGTACGGAGAACTGCTGGCCCGCGTCAACCAGGTCTCCCACGGCCTGCGCGCCCGCGGCCTGGCCGAGGGCGACGTGGTGGCGGGGATGCTGCGCAACGGCGTCGAGCAGGTCGTCATGCTCATGGCCACCGGGCAGATCGGCCTCTACTACGTGCCGATCAACTGGCACCTGACCCAGCCGGAGATCGACTACATCCTGGACGACTGCGCCGCCAAGGTGGTCGTCACGACGCCTGACGACGTGGCCGCGCTGGCGGAGGGCCGACCGGACACCGCGCCCGGCGACCGCACCTCGGGAGCGGTCATGTGGTACACCTCCGGCACCACCGGCTTCCCCAAGGGAGTGCAGCGCCCGCTGCCCGGCGCCGAGCCCGAGGCCATCGTGCCGCTCTACGTCTGGTTCCTCGGAGAGGTGTGCGACCTGCGTCCAGGGCCTGGCGTGCACCTGGTCACCTCGCCGATGTACCACTCCGCGCCGTGCGCCCACACGCAGTTCGCGCTGCACCTGGGTCACACGCTGGTGATCGCGCCGCGCTTCGAGCCCGAGCCGATCCTCGAGCTGATCGAGAAGTACCGGGTCACCAACGCGATGATGGTGCCCACGATGTTCCACCGGATGCTGCTGCTTCCCCCCGAGGTCAGGAAGCGCTACGACCTGTCGTCGCTCAAGCAGGTGATCCACACCGGCTCCGCCTGCCCGGTCGGGGTCAAGCAGGCGATCATGGACTGGTGGGGGCCGGTGCTCTACGAGTATTACGGCTCCACCGAGTCGACCATCGCCTTCTCCGTCAAACCGCACGACTGGCTGGCCAGGCCGGGCACGGTCGGCAGGCCCGCGCCGACCTTCGAGGCCAAGATCCTCGACGAGAACGGCATGGAGCTCCCGCCGGGCCAGCCCGGCATGATCTACGTCAAGTCGAGCATCGGCACCTTCGAGTACCGCAACGACCCCGCCAAGACCGCCTCCAGCATGCGCGGCGAGTGGTACGCCCCGGGCGACATCGGCTTCTTCGACAAGGACGGCTTCCTGTTCCTCTGCGACAGGCGCACCGACCTCATCGTCTCGGGCGGGGTCAACATCTATCCGGCCGAGGTCGAGGCCGCCCTCCTGTCGCACCCCTCGGTGGCCGACGTCGCCGTCATCGGGGTGCCCGACGAGGAGTGGGGGCACCACGTGGTGGCGCTGGTGCAGCCGCACGCGCCGGTCACGGTGGAGGAGCTGCGAGCCCACCTCGAACCCCGCCTGGCCAGGTTCAAGCATCCCAAGGTGATCGAGTTCCGCGACGAGCTGCCTCGAACGCCTACGGGGAAGCTGTCGCGCTCGAAGGTACGGGAGGAGTACCTGGCCGCGCGGAAGTGATCGCCCTTTCCACGTGCTCCACGGCGGCGAAGGCGCCGAAGGCGAGCAACCGCACCAGCTCGGAGTCGGCCACGGGCCACGCGGCCACATCGCCCTCGATGATCCGGTACGGCGCCAGCGCCGCCAGCAGCGCCAGCCTGGTCGCGGGCCGCTCGCGCTCGGGCAGCGCGGCCAGCGGCCCCTCGAGCCACGCGGTTCCGAGCGGCGGGTGCCCGGCGTCGTGCTCGTCGACGACCGCGCGGACGACCTTCCTCGCCGTCCCGCTCAGCGCCTCGCCCATGGTGGCGGCGCGCAGGGCGGCGTAGGCGCGACCCACGGGCGAGCCCTCGGCCCACGGCGGCGCGGAGCCCCGCGGGACGAACGTGAGGGAGAGGCCCGGCACGCGGCGCCGCCGCACGGTGCGCGCCATCGCCCGGCCCGCCGCCCGCCGTACGAAGGGGGAGGAGGCCGTCCCGCCGGGGAAGAGGTTCTCGCCCACCAGCGCGGAGACCATCCTGTTGACGAAGTGGAAGGCCAGCGCGGTGCCCACCTGATCGGCCGGCCGGTCGGCGGGGCGCTCGCGCCGCGCCCAGTCCAGCAGCAGGGCGTGGCGCGGATGGGCGGGTCGCTCGCCCCGCGCGATCGCCTCGCCGAGCGCGTGGTCGCCGGTGGCGTGCAGGAAGACGGTGTGCGCGTCGACGCAGAACGGACATCTGTTGGCCACCGAGACGCCCAGCGCGATGACCTCCTTGTCCGTCCTGGAGGAGGGGCCCGCCAGCAGCGACTCCCTCAGCAGCGCCCAGGTGGCGGCCAGCACCTCCGGCGCCGGCGACACGGCCGTGAACAGGTCGCCGACGAAGCCGAACTCGGCCTTCACCTGCGCGTAGACCTGCCCCACCAGGCCGGTGCGGACGTTCTTGCCCACGGGAGTGACGAATCGAGTCATGGGCCCACAGTGCGCGCGGCCCGGCGCCCCTGTCGTCGCTCAGTGGAAGTACTCCCTGTGTATGACGTCTGTGCAGATATATCCGTCTATCGTGCGGGTATGAGGTTTGATCGGGATCTGCTGCTGGCCGCCGTCGTGGCGGCGGGGCAGGTCGGAACGGAGATCCTGCTCTCCCCGGGGCTGACCCCGCTCGACTACGCGCTGCTGCTCGGCGGCACCCTGGTGCTCGCCCTCAGACGGCGCTTCCCCATCGTCGTGCTGGCCGTGACCGTCGCCTGCATGCTCGCCTACACCGTGCGCATGCAGCCGGGCGCCGTGGCGGCCTTCCCCGTGCTCATCGCCGTCTACACCACCGTCAGGCAGGGCAAGCACCCCGCCGCGCTGGCGGGAGTCGTGCTCTTCCTGGCCGGCGTGTTCGCCTTCGGGCACGACGCCGCCGCGGGACTCTCGCCCAGGTCGGCGATCGAGAGCAGGGTGCTGCTCGTCGGCTGGCTCGTCGCGGCCGCGGTCATCGGCGAGGCCACCCGCGCGTGGAGCGCCTACCTGGAGCAGGTCGAGCAGCGCGCCGCCGAGGCCGAGCGGACCCGCGAGGAGACCGCGCTGCGCAGGGCGGGCGAGGAACGGCTGCGCATCGCCCGCGAGCTGCACGACTCGCTCACACACAGCATCTCGATCATCAAGGTGCAGGCAGGCGTGGCCGCCCACCTGGCCCGCAAGCGCGGCGAGGAGGTGCCCGCCTCGCTGACCGCCATCCAGGAGGCCGGGGCCGACGCGATGCGGGAGCTGCGCGCCACGCTCGAGGTGCTGCGCTCGGACGAGGGCAGCGGCCTGGAGCAGGTGCCCGACCTGGTGGACCGGGCCCGCGCGGCGGGACTGCCCGCCATGGTCGAGGTGAGCGGCTCGCCCAGGCCGGTGCCCGCCGAGGTGGACAGGGCCGCCTACCGCATCGTCCAGGAGGCGCTCACCAACATCACCAGGCACGCGGGCCCCGCCTCCGCCTCCGTCCGCATCGGCTACCTGCCAGGAGAGGTGATCGTGCAGATCGACGACGACGGCGCCGCCGCACCCGGCCAGGGACACCAGCCGGGCATCGGGCTGACCGGCATGCGCGAGCGCGTCGCCGCGCTCGGCGGCAGGCTGCGCGCCGAGCCCCGCGCCGAGGGCGGGTTCACCGTCAGGGCCGAGCTCCCGGTGGCCCGCTCGTGATCCGGGTGCTGCTCGCCGACGACCAGGCGCTGATCAGAGGCGGTTTCCGGGCGCTGCTCGAGGCGGAGGACGACCTGGAGGTGGTCGGTGAGGCGGCCGACGGCCGCCAGGCGGTCGACCTCGCCGTACGGCACCGGCCCGACGTCGCGCTGCTGGACATCCAGATGCCCGTCATGGACGGCATCGAGGCCACCCGGCGCATTGTCGCCGACGAGCGCCTGAGCGGCGTGCACGTGGTGATGCTGACGAACTTCGGCGTCGACGAGTACGTCCTCGACGCGCTGCGCGCGGGGGCTGCGGGTTTCCTGCTGAAGGACACCGAACCCGCGGACCTGCTGTCCGGCATCAGGGTCGCGGCCAGGGGCGACGCGCTGCTGTCCCCGACGATCACGCGCAGGCTCATGGACGAGTTCGTGCTGCAGGCGCCGTCGGCGGAGGTGGCCGACCTCACGCGGCTCACCAACCGCGAGCGAGAGGTGCTGGCGCTGGTGGGGCGGGGGATGTCCAACGACGAGATCGCCGCCCGCATGGTGATCAGCCCGTTCACCGCCAAGACGCACGTCAGCAGGGCGATGGTGAAGCTGGGCGCGCGGGACCGCGCCCAGCTGGTGGTGGTCGCCTACGAGTCGGGCCTGGTCTCGAAGCGCAGCTCGCCGGTGAACCGGGTGCCGCCCTCGGGGGTGTCGCCCAGGTAGAAGCGGGTGGTCATCGTGCGCTCGTGGGTGTCGAGCGTCGTCGTCCACGTGGTGCGCCACATCTTGTCGGCGCCCGCCGCGACCGCGCCGAGCGCGTCCGACAGCCGCGAGGGGGACAGCGGCGCGTCCTTGGCCCGCTCGAACAGCGTCCGCTGCCGGCCGAAGGTGTCCATGGTGGTCTCGTCGTCGGCGGGCAGCGCCATCGGGTCGGGGTGGCGGCGCAGGGGGTGGTTGGTCACGCACAGCGGCGCGTCCCCCGCCTCGACGATGTGCTCGCTCTCCCACACGAACGCCTTGCCCGAGGCGTCGGCGATCAGGTAGTGCAGCGGCATCCCGTGGTCGTAGTGCTTGGCCAGCAGCAGCGCGTGCTTGGCCTGCTCCACGTTCTCGCAGGTGTCGAGGACGAACCTGGGCAGCTGGACGGAGCTCAGCCCCACCTGCGGCTCGAACGACGAGGGCGGCTGTGCCCTGCCCACGTCCGCGATCAGCAGCACGACCGCGAGGCCCGCCTCGTTGACGCCGTCCATGGCGCCGTCGAGGTCGTTCATCGTGAGAACGGCCGAGGCCAGGCCGTCCTCGGGGGTCGTGGTGATCACGTAGGGGCGGGAGGCCATGGGCAGCTCGCCCCGCAGGGGCTCGCCACCCATGATCTCGCTGGTGGTCGCGGTGAAGAAGTCGTAGTTGCGGGCGATCCTGCCGTGCCCGTCGGTCGAGGCGGACGGCGGGCACCACAGCGCCGAGCAGCCCGAGCCGAAGGGCAGCACCGACAGCCCGTCGAGGGTGAGGTCGTCGCGGTCGGGGTCGAGGCCGAAGGCGGCGGCCACTCCGTCGAGCCGTTCGAGGTGCTGCGGCCAGTGGCGCTCGAACCAGGCCAGGCGCGCCCTGGTGATCGTGGGGTCGGCGGGCCGGGGCGCCCAGCCGAACCGGTCGCGCATCTCCTCGGCCATGGCCCTGCCCACGTCGAACTGGCTGCCGCCCACGCGCAGGTGCCTGACGAGCTGGAAGTCGGTCTCGCCGCCGGCGATCTGTGTGATGGTCATGTCCAGAGCATCGGCGGGGCCGCTGACCACCGGCCTACCGGTCGCTGACCGCCCTGCGGTAGCGCTCTGACAGCCCGCGCACCACCTCGGCCAGCTCCGGCGGGTCGAGCACCTCGAAGTCGACGCCGAGCGCGCCGATCCACACCGCGATGCCGTTGAGGTCGTCGCCGCCGACGTGCGCGACGCAGGTCCGCTCGTCGACGGGCTCGAACTCCATGCCGGTCGGCAGGCCGCGCATCCGCTCGGCCGGCGCGTGCAGCAGGACCCTCGCCCGGTAGCGCCACATCGCGGTGTTCACCCCGCGCTCGACGTGCTCGGCCACGTCGAACGGCAGCTCGCGAGGCGTGAAGCGGGGCCCGCCCGGCGTGCGCGGGCTGATCCTGTCGACCCTGAACGTCCGCCAGTCGCGCCGCTCGACGTCCCACGCCACCAGGTACCAGCGCCCCCGCCGGTGCACCAGCCGGTACGGCTCGGCGTCCCGCGCGCTGACCGAGCCGTCGTGCCCCGTGTAGTCGAAGCGCAGCCGCTCATGGTCGCGCGCGGCGTTCGCGATCGTCGTCAGCACCTCGGGAGGCACCGAAGGCGACGTGCCGGGGATCTGCACGGTGTAGGCGTTGAGCGCGCTGACCCTGCGTCGCAGCTTGACCGGCAGCACCTGCTCCAGCTTGGCCAGTGCGCGCACCGAGCTCTCCTCGATACCGGCCACCCCGCCGCCCGCCGCCCTGCCGAGGCCGACCGCGACGGCCACCGCCTCCTCGTCGTCCAGCAGGAGCGGCGGCAGCGCCGCCCCCGCGCCGAGGCGGTAGCCGCCCGCCACTCCGGGGGTGGCGTGCACCGGGTAGCCGAGGCTGCGCAGCCGCTCCACGTCGTTGCGCACGGTGCGGGTGCTGACGCTGAGCCGCGCGGCCAGCTCCGGCCCTGACCACTCCTTGTGCGCCTGGAGCAGGGAGAGCAGTTTCAGCAGACGGGCCGAGGTCTCGAGCATGCCTCCAGTGTGCCGCCTATTGAGGAAGGGGGGCTTCCGTGATTGCCACGATCTTGCCCAGGAGATGGCCGTGCTCGCTCAGCCGGTGCGCTTCGGCCGCCTCCTCCAGGAGGAAGGTCCTGGCGATCGGCATGCGCACGGCCCCGCCGTCCACGACCTCCCTGACGGCGGCCAGGCCGCTGGAGCCGCCCGTGGAGAAGCGCACCCCGTGCTCGCCCGCGCTCGGGTCGGCGATCGTGATCACCTTGGCGGGGTCGCCGGTGAGCCTGACCGAGTCGGCCAGCACGCCCCGGCCCGAGGCGTCGAGCACCGCGTCCACCGGGCCGACCCGCTCCGCCCAGCCCTCGTCGTAGGCCACGGGGGTCACGCCCAGCTCGCGGAGGAAGCCGTGGTGGCCCTCGCCGGCCGTGCCGACCACCTCGATCCCGCGGGAGCGGGCCAGCTGGGCGGCGACCAGGCCGACGCCTCCCGCCACCGCGTGGATCAGCAGCCGCTGCCCTGGCTCGACCCCGAGCTCGGCGAGCGTCCTCGCGGCGGTCTCCGCGGCCACGGGCAGCGCGGCGGCCTCCTCGAACGACAGCCGGTCGGGCTTGGCCAGCAGCTCGGCGGCATCGGCCAGCGCGTGGTCGGCCAGCCCGCCGGTCGCGACCCTGCCGAACACCGGCTGCCCGAGCCGCCAGCCCTCGACGCCCTCACCGAGCGCGTCGACGGTGCCGGCGATCTCGAGGCCGGTTCTCGCGGGCTCGTCCAGCGAAACGACCATGAAGCCCCTGCGGAACCTCCAGTCGATGGCGTTCACCGCCGCCGCCTTCACCGCGACCCTGACCTGGCCGGGGCCGGGCGACGGGATCGGCACCTCGTCGACGGTGAGCACCTCGGGCTCGCCGTACTCCCTGTAGCGGACGGCTCTGGAGGTGACCAGCAGGACGGCCTTGCCGACGAGCGCGCGCGCCTCGATCGCGGCGTGCGCCTCCGCCGCCCTGTCCAGGGGGACGGCGAGCCCGATGGTCGGGGTGATCCCCGCGTGGAAGGCCCGCTCGGCCAGCGTCCTGAACCGCTCGGGCGTGAACTGGACCTGCTCCATCCCCTTCAGCGTGATGCCGCGCGCCGCGGCCGCCTCCGGGTCGACGGCGGCGGGAGCGCCCGTCATGACGCCGTAGGCGAAGAAACGCCCGCCGGGGGCGGTCAGCTCGAAGGCCCGCTCGCCCACCTGGCCGCCCACGCCGTCGAAGACCACGTCGTAGGCGCCCTTCGGCTCGGTGTGCGCCGCGCCGAGCCGTTCGGCCCGCCGGCGCTTGGCCGTACCGGTGGCCGAGGCGGTGACCTCGGCGCCGGCCGCGGCGGCCAGCTCGACCAGGACCAGGCCGAGTCCGCCGCCCGCCCCGGTGACCAGCACCCGGGCGCCCGGCTTCAGCTCGGCCGCCTCGACCAGGCTCAACGCCGCCGGGCCCACCTGGAGCAGCGCCGCCGCCTGGGGGAAGCCGAGCGCGTCGGGCACCGGCACCAGCGCGTCCGCCTCGGCCAGCGCCTGCTCGGCGTAGCCGCGGGTCACCATCGCGGCCACGCGCCGGCCCACCAACGAGGGATCGACGCCCTCGCCCACCGACAGCACCCGGCCCGCCACGCCCGTTCCCGGCACGAACGGCGGCTCGGTTCCCGACCAGTCGGCGCCCCATCCGGTGCGCAGCTGCGCCTCGACCGACAGCACGTCGGCCGCCGCCACGCCCACCACGACCTGGCCGGGCCCCGCGACCAGGTCATCGACCTCTCGCACCCGAAGGACCTCGGGACCGCCGAACCTCGTTGCCTCCACGATTCTCATGCCGAGCAGTCTGATTCCTCAAGTGCGCTTGAGGTCAAGGCCGGGTCAGCCCAGCAGCTTCTGCACCTGCTGGTTGAGGGTCAGCACGGTCAGCGAGCCGAAGAAGGCGACCGACCAGATCAGCGCCACCAGCCGGTACGAGCGCACCTTGATCGGGCCCGGCAGCGCCCGCCTGTTGAGCACGATGAGCAGGATCGAGTAGACGAACATCATCACGGCCGCGAAGCTTGCCGACATCACCAGCAGGATCAGCGGCTGGTCGAAGCCCGCCAGCAGGATCGTGATGCCGACCAGCGTCATCGCCCAGACGATGACGAAGTAGACCTTGTTCACCGAGATCGAGCGCTCGCGCAGGTAGACGGTCTTGAGCACGTCAGAGGCGAGCCTGCTGGTGTAGTCGACGATGCCCATCGCCGAGGCGAACAGCGACAGCGCGCCGATGACCCAGAACAGCACGCCGAACCACGGGCCCACGGTGTCGCGCAGCGCCTCGCCCTCGACCCTCAGGAAGGCGATGCTGTTGGCCAGCCCCTGCTGCCCGAAGACGGTGGAGTAGGCCAGCATCGACATCAGCGCGATCGTCACGAACGACACGACGGCGAACGTCGAGCCCTGCTCGATGTTGGCGAACCGCCACCAGGCCCGCCACCTGGCGAGGTTCTCCTTCGTCGGGGCGAACTGGTAGCCGGTGGAGGAGACCGCCTCCTCCTCGCCGGTGACCGGGCTGACCAGGCGCGGCACGTAGGCGCCCATGCCCAGGCCCTTGTCGCGGATCCAGTTGCTCTGGCACAGGTTCTGCCCGCCGCCCGCGCCGGCGTAGGCGATGGCGCCCATCAGCAGCGCGAACTCCAGCGGCGGGACGGGGAAGGAGGCGTCGACGGTGAGCCCCCTGCCCAGCGCCGTCCACGCTTCGGCGTTGATCGCGAACAGGACGGCCACCACGATCAGGATGAGCACCAGCGCGATCTTGAGGAAGATCACCCGCTCCAGCGCGATGTAGATGACCGGGGCCAGCGTCAGGCCCAGCGCGATCACCACCAGCATGCCGATCGCGATGTAGCGGACGGCGCCCTGCCCGCTGCCGGTCAGGTAGGTCACCATCGTCGCCGAGGTGGTCACCCAGCCCGGCCACAGGTTCGACAGCAGCGTCATGAGGACGAAGACCGCGCCCCAGTGCTTCCAGAAGCGGCTGAAACCGGTCAGCGCGGTCTCGCCGGTGGCCAGCGTGTAGCGCTCGATCTCCATGTTGAGGAACCACTGGGTCACGATGCCGACCAGGGCGCCCCAGATGAAGATCAGCCCGACCTGCGAGGCGATGTAGGGCCAGAGGATGAACTCACCGCTCGCCAGGCCGACCCCGGCGCCGACCAGGCCGGGGCCGATCAGCCGCCACTTCGAGGTCGGCGCGTCGGGCAGGTCTCGGATGGCGACAGGCGGCAGAACGCGGTGCGGAACCGTAGGGGTGAACACAGCCGGGACCTACCCGCCGCGCACCACATACTCACCTATTTCTGTGAAATCGGTCACACGTCCGTCGCGTGCCATCAGACCGCCCAGCACCTCGCGCATCGCATGCCGCCACGCCCGGCTCGCGTCACGATCCCGCCGCCGCAGCGCCTCGATGTCGGCGGGCGTGCCGACCAGCACCACCGGCCCGTCGGCGGCCTGCCGCACCGGGCGGCCGTCCACCTCCCGCAGCGCCACCGCACCGTCGTACCGCCCCGCCGGGGCGACCTCCTCCTTGAGCAGCCACTCGACCACCAGGCGGTCGGACTCGTCGCCCTCGTTGATGGCGTCCGCCATCTCTCCGTAGAAGCTCTCCACGTACTCGACCGGGCGTGCCCCGAGCTTGGTGAGGTTGAAGTGCGCGTTACGGCGCACCAGCGGGTCGTAGGTCCAGGTGACGCGGTCGATGCCGCGCTCCAGGCACCACTGCCTCTGGTGCGACTTGAGCGCGTAGCCGATGCCCCTGCCCGAAACGGCACCCGTGACATGAGAGTGCAGGCTGTTGCCCGAGGCGAGGATGCCCACGCTGGCGCCGACCAGCTCACCGCCCTCGAAGGCGCCCGCGACGTAGCCGCCCGCGTGCGAGAAGACCCGCAGCAGCTCGACCGTGACGGGCGGGTTGGCCGGGTCGGGACGCCAGATGGCGTCGAACAGCCTGTGCACGGCGGCGAACTCGCCGATCTCGTGCAGCTCCCGCACCGCCACCTGGTCTCTCGCCACGCTCTGGAATCTATCCGAGCCCGCCCGCCCCTCCGCCGGCTCGGGTCAGGACGACAGGAACGCGGCGACCAGCGCCCTGAGCAGCGCCGCTCTCCTGGGCATCTCGGCCACGACCACGTGCTCGTGGTCGGCGTGCGCGCCGCCACCCACCGCGCCGAGCCCGTCCAGTGTCGGCACTCCCATTCCGGCCGTGAAGTTCCCGTCGGACGCCCCGCCGACGGACGCCTGGAGCAGCGGGCCGACCCCCAGCCCCGCCGCGAGCGCCTGGGCCAGGCCGAACAGCTCGGCCGACCTGGACGCCTCCATCGGCGGACGGTTCGGGCCGCCGGTCACCTCCAGCCGCGTCCCCTCGACCTGGGGAGACAGGGCGCGCATGAGCAGGTCGACCCTGGACTGGGCGGCCAGCGTCGGCACCCGCACGTCCACCCCCACGCGCGCCAGGGCGGGCACCGTGTTGAGCGTGGTGCCGCCCGCCAGGACGGTCGGCGTGACCGTGGTGCCGGCGGTGCCGGCGGTGCCGGTGGTGCCCGTGGCGCTGATGGTGCCGGAGGCGTCGACGAGATCCGCGGAGTCGGCCATGGCCGCCATCCCCGCGATGGTGAGGATCTGGTGGGCCAGTTCGATCCCGGCGTTGGCGCCGTTCCACGGCTCGAGGCCCGCGTGCGCGGCCTTGCCGTACACGGTGACCGTGTAGTCGGAGGTGCCCTTCCTGGCGGTCTTGAGCGCGCCGCCGTCCGCGCTGCCCTCCAGCACGAACGCGGCCGACAGGCCGCGCGCGCACTCCTCGATCAGCGCGCGCGAGGTGGTCGAGCCGACCTCCTCGTCGCCGGTGACCAGCACGCTGATCCCGTCGAGGGAGCCGAGCCCGGCCAGCGCGTGGAACGTCTGCACCAGCCCCGCCTTCATGTCGAAGACGCCCGGACCCCTGGCCACGCCGTCGATCAGCGACCACGGGTGGGTGACGAGCGTGCCGATCGGCCACACGGTGTCGTGGTGGCCGAGCAGCAGCACCCGCGGCGTGCCGAAGCTCCAGCGCAGGTGCGTGACGCCGTCGACCACGATCGTCTCGGGCGTGGCGCCGAGGTGGCGGGCGCCCATCGCGGCCACCACCTTGGCGCTGCGCGCGACCGCCGCGAGATCGCTGGAGAAGGACTCGCAGGTGACCAGTTCCTCGAGGTCGTCGATCACGCCAGCGCCTTCCCGAACAGGCGGTGCACGTTGCCACCGACGATCTTCCGCACGTCCGCCTCGGGCAGCCCGCGCGCCAGCAGGCCCTCGGCCACGAGCGGCAGGCCGCCCGGCCCCTCCAGCCCGGGCACGACGGCGCGGTTGTCGATGCCGCTGGTGCTGACGCCCTCGCAGCACGGGGGAGTGAGATCGCGCATGACCTCGTCCATGAAGTCGGGGCCGAGCCCCACGTGGTCGATGCCCGCCACGTCCGCGATGTGCTCGATGTGGTCGAGCACATGGTCGAGGGTGGCCTCGCGGGCGTTCTCGGTGAGGAAGGCGGCCAGGAAGTTCACGCAGATCACGCCGCCCGTGCCGGCGACGCCCCTGATCTGCTCGTCGGTGAGGTTGCGGTGGTGGTCGCGCAGGGCGCGGGCCGAGGAGTGGGTGGCGATGAGCGGCCTGGTGGCCAGCTCCAGCACGTGCGCCACGCCGGAGGCGCCGAGGTGCGAGACGTCGAACAGGATGCCGAGCCGTTCCATCTCCCGCAGCGCCTCGACGCCGTGGGAGGTGAGCCCGCTGCCGGTGGCGTCCTCGCCGCTGCCGTCGGCCAGCGGGGTGCGGCCCCAGTGCGCGATCGAGGCCACCCGCACGCCCAGCCGATGCATCGTCGGGATCAGCTCGACGCTGGCGTCGATGCCCGGCATGCTCTCCATGGCCAGCACGAGGGCGATCTTGCCCTCGGCGAGGGCGGCGTCGATCTGGGCGGCGTCGAGGCACAGCGCCACGGCGTCGGCGTTGCCCTCGGCGATGACGTGCGCGCACTCGATCATGCGCAGCGTCTGCCTGAGCGAGCCCTCAGGACGGTACTGCGACGAGATGAACACCGGCAGCACCTGCAGGTTCACCCCGCCCTGCCGCAGCTGGGGCAGCCATTGGGCGCGGAAGAACTCCGCCCACAGTCGCGGCGCTCTCGCGGAGACCGCCATGAGTAGGTCGTTGTGCGTGTCAGCCACCATCATGCCGAAGACGTTAGCCGGTAGGCGGGCAGCGGCGGCAGGCCCGTCAGCCTGCGGTACAGCGTCGTCGGCCCGGGCCAGTTGTTGGTGACCCGCCCCTCCGCCGTCTTGTACCAGCTCTGGCAGCCGTTGCCCCACACCATCCGCTCCATCGCCGCCGCCAGCTGCCGGCGCCAGGCCGCCATCGCCTCGGGCCTGACCTCCATCGGCCCCATCTCGGCGAGGTACGGCAGGCAGGCCATGACGTGGCGCACCTGACACTCGATCATGAAGACGATGGAGTTGTGCCCGAGGTTGGTGTTCGGGCCGTAGAGCAGGAACAGGTTCGGAAAGTGCGGCACCGAGATGCCGAGATAGGCTTCGGCGCCGTCCTTCCACTGGTCGGCGAGCGTCCGCCCGCCGGTGCCGGTGAACTCGATCGGCTGCAGGAACTCGGTCGTGCGGAAGCCGGTGGCGAAGATGATCGTGTCCGCCTCGCGCAGCCCCTCGGCGGTCTCGACGCCCTTGGCCGCGATCCGGACGATCGGATCGGTGACGACCTCGACGTTCGGCCTGGTCAGAGCGGGATAGAACGAGCTGTCGATGACCACGCGCTTGCAGCCGGCGGGGAAGCCGGGGGTGAGCTTGGCGCGCAGTCCCGGATCGGCGACCTGCGCGTGGAGGTGGCCGAGCGCCCGTTTCCTCAGCAGGTTCGCGCTCCAGCCCTTCGCGAGGGCCGGGTAGAGGGTGCCCTCGGCGTACCGGTAGATCCACTCGCGGTAGGCCCGCTGGAGGCCGGGGGCCAGGTGCAGCGCGAGCCTGGTGACCGGGCCGAAGGTGGCGTCGGGCTTGGGGATGACCCAGTTCGGGGTGCGCTGGAAGACGTCGAGCCGCTCCACCAGAGGCTGGATGCGGGGGATGAACTGGGCGGCCGACGACCCGTTGCCGATCACCGCGACGCGGCGGCCGCGCAGGTCGTGGTCGTGGTTCCACCGGGCGCTGTGGAAGGAGACGCCCGAGAAGCCTTCCCTTCCCGGGATCTCGGGGTAGGCCGGGCGGTTGAGCTGGCCCACGCTCGACACGACGACGTCGAACCGCTCCGTGCCCTCGTCCGTCGTGACCTGCCAGTGGCGGCCGTCGAAGCGGGCCGCCCGGACCTCGGTGTTGAACCTGATTTTCCGCCTGACACCGTATTTGTCGGCACACATCTCGAGATAGGCGAGGATTTCGGGTTGTTCCGGATAGCGGCGGGTCCAGCTGGCGTACTTCTCGAAGGAGTACGAATACAGGTGGGAGGGGATGTCGCAGCCCGCGCCGGGATAGCTGTTGTCGCGCCAGGTGCCGCCGACGCCGCCCGCCTTCTCGAAGACGGTGTAGGCGATCCCCGCCGGTTCCAGCCGGATCGCCATGCACAGCCCGCCGAATCCCGCACCGATGATCGCGACCCTCATGCGTCCTCCCAGATGTCAGGATCCACTTACGGTAGGCGGCGCACGTCCACGTGTCGAGGTGCCCGAGCCGGTAGTCTGCGCAGGTGACGCTGGCAGATGTGATCAACGTGCTCGAGGCCGCCTACCCGCCCGCCAGGGCCGAGTCGTGGGACGCCGTCGGCCTGGTCTGCGGTGACCCGGCCCAGAAGGTGCGCAGGGTGCTGTTCGCCGTCGACCCCGTGCCCGTCGTGGCCGAGGAGGCCCTCGACTGGGGCGCCGATCTGATCGTCGTCCACCACCCGCTCTACCTGCGCGGCACCACCAGCGTCGCCGCCACCACCTACAAGGGACGGCTGGTCCACGACCTGATCCGCAACGACGTGGCCCTCTACACCGCGCACACCAACGCCGACGTCGCCAACCCCGGCGTCTCCGACGCGCTGGCCAGGGCGGTCGGCCTGGTCGGCGACCTGGTGCCGCTCGCGCCGCTGCCCGACGACCCGTGGCGCGGGCTCGGCCGCATCGGCTCGGTCCCCGAGATGACGCTCGGCGACTTCGCCAGGCAGGTGGCCGACGGGCTGCCCGCCACCTCGTGGGGGGTTCGGGTCGCGGGCGACCCGTCCAGGCCGGTCACGCGCGTGGCCGTCAGCGGCGGCGCGGGTGACTCCCTGCTCGGTACGGCGAGGGCCGCGGGCGTCGACGTCTTCCTCACCGCCGACCTGCGTCACCACCCGGCCAGCGAGTTCGTCGAGACCGGCGGTCCCGCGCTGATCGACGCCGCCCACTGGGCCACCGAATGGCCATGGCTGGACAGCGCGGCGTCCATCCTCACCTCCGGTGGCGTTAACGTTGAGACGCGCGTCTCCGCCACGGTCACCGATGCTTGGACAAAAGGATATTGATCATGAAAGCTGCCCCCGCCGCTCAGAAGCGACTTCTCGACCTGGCCGAGCTCGACTCCATCCTCGACCGCCTGGCCCACCGCCGCCGCACCCTGCCTGAGCTGGCCGAGATCGACGAGCAGTCGAGGCAGTACGCCCAGCTGGCCACCCAGGCGATCGCCGCCGAGACCGAGGCGGGCGACCTGGCCCGCGAGCAGGCCAAGGCCGAGAGCGACGTCGACACCGTGCGCACCCGCGCCGAACGCGACCAGAAGCGCCTCGACTCCGGCATGGTGACCTCGCCCAAGGACCTGTCCAGTCTGCAGTCCGAGATCGCCTCGCTGCACCGCCGCCAGGGCGACCTGGAGGAGGTCGTGCTGGAGATCATGGAGCGCCGCGAGGCCGCCGACACCAAGGTCCGCGACCTGGTCGTCAGGCGCGACGAGCTCGCCGCCACCCGCGCCGCCGCCGAGGACCGCCGTGACGCGGCCCTCGCCGAGATCGGCAAGGAGGTGGCCGACGCCGAGTCACGCCGCTCCGCCGTCGCCACCGAGATCCCCGCCGACCTGCTGGCCCTCTACGAGAAGCTGCGCGGGCAGTACGGGGTGGGCGCGGCCATGCTGCACGGCGGCCGGTGCATGGGCTGCAAGGTGTCGCTGTCGATCGCCGACATGAACCGGATCAAGGCCGCGCCGCACGACGAGGTGCTGCGCTGCGAGGAGTGCCGCCGCATCCTCGTCCGCACCCCCGAATCCGGCATCTGACCCGCGCCTCGCGGATCGACTCGCGGATCACCTCGGGTATCGACTCGCGGGGTCGTCTTGAGTATCGCCTCCCGGGTATGGACTTGCGGGATCGTTCCGCGGATCGCCATCCGGGGGATCGTCTCCCAAGGATCGTCTCGCGGATCGCCTTCCGGGGATCGTCCCGCGTTTCGAGGGGCAGCGTCCTCGTCGTATCGAGCCCGGAATCCGACCACGGCTAGCGTATCGACCCACCAGCGTTTCAAGGAGCGTCCATGAGCACCACCGCGTACCTCGTCGAGGCCGACGGCGGGTCGAGGGGCAACCCCGGGCCCGCGGGCTACGGGGCCGTGGTGATGGACGCCCGTGACCGCCAGGTCCTCGCCGAGGCGGCCGAGGCGATCGGCGTGGCGACCAACAACGTCGCCGAGTACCGCGGGCTGATCGCAGGGCTCAGCTCGGTGCTCGACCTCGGCGGTGAAGGGGCGACGGTCGAGGTCAGGATGGACTCCAAGCTCGTCATCGAGCAGATGGCCGGGCGCTGGAAGATCAAGAACGAGGGGCTGAGGCCGCTCGCGATCGAGGCGCAGGCGCTGGTCAGGCGGTTGCGGGTGACGGGGTGGACGTGGATCCCGCGCGAGCGCAACAAGCACGCCGACCGCCTGGCCAACGAGGCGATGGACGCCGCCGCCAAGGGCCTGGCCTGGAAGGCCGGCGGAACCACCGCAGGCCTCGCAGCCTCGGACCGGCCGACGGGACCTTACGCGCCCACCTTGGACACGCCACCTTCGGACAGGGTCTCGCAGGGGGCGGCTTCCCAGGGCCTGGTCGGCGGTTCGGCGAGTGGTGTTTCCGACGCTCGGAGGGGGGAGCAGACCGATCTGCTCGACCTGTCGGCGCCCTCGGCCTCGCTGGTCACCGCGCAGCAGACCAAGGGCACCGGATGGGGCCCCGCCACCAGAGTCGCCACCTCCCTGCTCCTCCTGCGCCACGGCGAGACCCCGCTCTCCGCCGAGCGCCGCTTCTCCGGACTCGGTGACCCCGAGCTCACTCCGAACGGCCTGGCCCAGGCCGATGCCGCGGCGCGCAGGCTGTCGGCTCCGCCGTACCGGATCGATGTGGTGGTCAGCTCCCCGCTCAAGCGAGCCAGGCGGACGGCCCAGGCCGTGGCCGGGTCCGTCGGCCTCGACGTGGAGGTGGACGAAGACCTCAGAGAAACCGATTTCGGCGCCTGGGAGGGCCACACCTTCACCGAGATCCAGCGCCGGTGGCCCACCGAACTCGCCGCGTGGCTGGCCGACCCCACGGTCGCGCCACCCCAGGGCGAGAGCTTCGTCGAGGTGGCGCGACGGGTCGAGGCGGCCAGGGACCGGCTGGTCGAACGCTACGAGGGCAGGACCGTGCTGGTCGTCTCCCACGTCACGCCCATCAAGACCCTGCTCAGGCTCGCCCTGCTGGCCCCGCCCGAGGCGCTCTACCGGATGCACCTCGACCTGGCCTGCCTGTCCCTGATCGACTTCTACGCCGACGGCCCCGCCGTGGTGAAGTCCTTCAACGACATCTCCCACCTGCGCTGAAGCGCCCGCCGTACCGCGATCACGAGACCGAACGCGGGCACCACTGCGATCACTGAACGGACATGGGCCGCCGTGGTGCGATCGCGGAACCGAACCTGGGCCGCCGTGCTGCGATCACCGAATCGAACATGGGTGGCCGTCGTGCGATCAGCGAACCTGGGCCACCATGCGGCGATCCGCCGAACCGAACACGGGCCGTCGTGGTGCGATCTCCGCACCAAACCGAACACGGGTAGCGGCGGCGCGCCCGCCGTATCACCGCCAGCCTGCGGTGATTGACGGCACCCAAGCTCGCGGTCACACCTCACGGCGGCGTTGGAGACGACGTGCCCGAGGGGTGCTGTGCCGAGCTCGCGGTCAGCTTCCTCACACCTCACACGGCGGCGTTGGGAACGACGTGCCCGCGCCGCGCTGTGCCAAGGTCGCAGCTATGGCACCCGTCCACCCCGAGCACGAGAACACCGACCCTGAACATCGCCTGGGAGAGCACGGATCAGACTCATGGCCCCCGGTTGTGGCCCGGTCGTGCAAGACGCGCCAGGGCGGCCCGCACGACCGGGCGGTCGCACCGTCCCCCTCAGACGATGACACCCACCATCACAGCGCGACGATCTTGTCGATGGGTTGGAGGTGGCTTGGGTTTGATACTCTCCCTGCAGACGAGCCGGCCGGGCGGCCGCGTCGGGTCCCTTCGGGGGCTCGCCGAGGAAGGTCCGGGCTCCACAGGGCAGGGTGGTCGGTAACGCCGACCCGGGGTGACCCGCGGGACAGTGCCACAGAGAGCAGACCGCCTTCCGGATTTCCGGGAGGTAAGGGTGAAAGGGTGGTGTAAGAGACCACCAGCGCCCACGGTGACGTGGGCGGCTAGGTAAACCCCACCCGGAGCAAGGTCAAGAAGGGACGCTTCGCAAGGAGCGTCCCGCGCGCGACGTTCGAGGACTGCCCGTCCGAGCCGCGCGGGTAGACCGCTTGAGGCCGCCGGCAACGGCGGTCCTAGATGGATGGTCGCCCCTTCGTTCGCGAAGGACAGAACCCGGCCTACAGGCTGGCTCGTCTCGCTCCGCCCCTGTGACCAGGGGCGGAGCACCCTTCAAGATTGCCTGTTCCGTCCCTGTTCCGTGATCGTGGGAATGAGGAGCGCATCAATCGCGCCGCGCCCGAGGTCGTCTTGGTCCGGGAAGAGGTGACCGTAAGTGTCCATCGTCTCTGCGATCGTGGCGTGACCAAGACGGGTTTGGATCACCTTGGGGTTAAGATTGGCTTTGATCAGTCCAGAGGCGTAGAAGTGCCTCAGGTCGTGGAATCGGGTGCCTTTGGGTAGTCCGGCCTTCTCTACGGCCTCACGCCAGCACTCATTGAAGGATTTACGCTGGGCAATCCGGCGGCATCGGTTGGTGATGAGGACGCCCTCCGGCCCGGCCGAGTAGGTCTTCTGATGGTCTTCGATCTTGGTGAGAATCAGATCATCGACGGGCAGGGTCCGGCGTGATGCCTTGGTCTTGAGTTCGACCAGTTGACCGTTCTGGGCTTGCCGATGGACGTATACGCGCTTGGCCTGCGCATCAACCTTTGCAGTGGTTAGTCCAAGGGCTTCACCCAGTCGAAGGCCCAGGCCGAAGCCGAGCCAGACCGCGAGCCGGTAGCGAGGAGTCATCGCGTCGGCGAGTGCCAACACAGCCTCTACCGGCAGGGGTTCAACCACACGTGCCTCTATGCGCGGTAGAGGAACCCGCGAACACGGATTGCTCGGGATGTCACCGTCATCCACGGCGGCTTGCATGATCAGGCGCAAGACCGCGAACACGGTGTGTACCGTCGTCGGTGCGAGGCTCTTGTTCAGCCGAGCAACGACGGCTTTCATGTCAGCTCTGGTCAGACTGCCGATACGTCGTTCGCCCAGGGCCGGGATGAGATGGGCGTTCAGGTGGACGGTGTAAGTGTCGAGGCTGTTGATCCTCAGGTGCACTTGCGAGGGGAGCCACCTAGTCTGAGCGTATTCGCGGAACGTCAGGCGTCCCCGTCGATCATCGACATAAACACCGCGTAGCCGGTCAGCCTCCTTAGTGGTCCCGTGGCTTTCTGCCTGCGTTTTTGTCTTGAAGGCTTTCGTTTCCTCTTTACCGTCCAGCCCGATCCAGACGGCAAGCCACCGCTTGGAGTCCTTGCTCCCGCCGTTGTCGGGGTGGCGTTTCGTCTTCTGACGCTGCTTTTGACCGTCTGGCCCGATCACACTGCTGAACCAGAGGTCACGGACGCGCGCCATCAAGCGGCGTCTTGCTGCTGGCGGAACCAGTCGAGGACGTCGGCCTCCAGGTAGCGGAGGTGCCGACCAACGCGGGCCGACTTCGGCCCGATTCTCCGATGCCGCCATTGGTACAAAGTGGCTACCGGGACACCGAGGAAGGTTGAGACGTCTTCAGCGCTCCAGGTCCGTTCGGTGATCGGGTTCATGCGTGGGTGCACTCCGTTCGCGTTCTGAGGGTTGGTCAGGCGGCGAGCGGTGTGGACGAGCTCTGTTCCCAGGAATCGTGGGCGAGCTCTTCGCGTCCTGCTCGGGTGCGTTCGCGGGCTTGGGCCGCTGCCGTGTTGGCGAGGAGTTGGTCACCGGTCGTGTGCCAGCCGGTGCCTGCGTAGGTGAGGAAGCCGATGACGAGGGTGGTTTCCTCGGTTTTGGTGTCAAGGTCTGCTTGACGCTGGAATCGCACTGTTTCGGGGTGCCCCTCTGCCATTGGGTCGTGGCCGTTGAGGGCTTGTGCGCGTTTGTAGGCGGCTCGTTCTTCGCGGATGGAGCCGAAGGTGATCGAGTAGCGGCGGGCTTTGGTGAGGAAGTGCCCGCCGAAGCCGAGCATGTGCGCCCACCTGCGCAGTCGGGTCCATCCGGGTGCGTGGCCGAGGGTCCAGGCGGCGGCGATGAGGCGTTCGGGGTGGGTTCCGGCCGGGTTGGCGTACAGGTCGATGGTGTCGACGGTGAGCCGCCGGGAGGTGTGGCCTGTGGCTTCGGTGCCCTTGGTGGAGTACTTGGCAAGGTAGGCGGCGACGGCCTGGTCGTCGAGAGCGTCGCCGGAAGCTGACAAGGTGATGGGCCGGATCTCGTGTTGCTCGCCCCAGGTGATGGTCCAGCCGTCGAGGTGGGCGGGGTGGGGATCGGTGGTGTAGGCGATGGTGGTGGCGGCCAGGGTGACGGCGGCGATGACGTCGTCGGAGGTGATGCCGTCGGGGGGTGCGGTGACGGCGTCGGGGTTGTCGGGGTCGATGCCGTCGAGACGGAGCAGGATGTGGAAGTGGACGGCACCGCGTGCTTGGTATTCGGCGGCTTTGCCGTGGGAGAGCCGGACCTTGGGTAGGCCGCGTTGCCGAGCGAGCTGGTTGAGGTGGCGTTCGGCGTGTTGCTTGGTGCGGCGCCAGAGTTCTCCGGCGTGATGGTTCCACACGACGTGGTGGGCGTGGTCGTAGCAGTCGGCGCACAGAGGCCGGCCGAGTTGCTCGTCGTCGGCGGTGTGGCGTTGCCAACAGGCCAGCGGGGTTCCGTGGGGACAGGTGGGGGCGTCGCGGCGGGCGTGGCAGGGGGCCGCTCGGCAGGTGCAGCGGGTCTTGTCGCGGCAGGTGCAGTGGCGCACGTCGCGGGTGTGGACGGGGCCGAAGGAGGGGGCGGTGAGGGTGGCGAAGACGGCCGGGTGGGTGCGGACGCTGTCGGGGATGGTCTTGCCGCCGACAAGTCCGGCGCGCACGAGGTGATAGGCGTCGTGTTGGTAGGTGGTGGCGCAGGCGGGGCAGACGATGTGGCGGCGGTTGCCGCAGGCTTTGTAGATGACGCCGTCAGGCAGGTCGGAGGTGTGCCGGTTGGCGAGAATCTCGCCGGTGCGGGTGTCGACGGTGGCGAGGTTGCCGTGCAGGCGGATCGGATTCGTGCAGGCGGCAGCGGATTCGACGTAGCGGAGCCAGGCGGCGTAGTCGGGGCGTGCGGCGCGTTCCAGGGCGGTGCGGATGTGCTGGCGGGGTTCGTACGCGAACGGGCTGGACAGGTGGGTTTCGGTGTTCGCCCCCACGCCCGGGGCCGGAGAAGCGGTCCCGGGGGTGAGAGCCAGCGCCGAAGCGGTGTCGAGCTGGGTGGGCATGAGCTAGTGGTGTCCTTCCAGGGCGGGAGTGGGCAGCTGCAAGACCGGCAGGGCCGGGGGCCGCTCCTGGATGGTGCGGTGGTCGGTGTACGCGTGGTCCTGGCGCTCAGGGCCAGGGGGCGTTACCGCAGGTTGAGGCGTGGATTCCGGGTCAGGTCCGGGTGCGATGGCCTCTTGGGGTGTCGCCGGTTCGGTGGTGGCGGTACGTGAGAGCACCAGCTTGGTGAGGGCGAGGAAGGCCAGTGCGGGGATGGCGGCGACCAGCCAGCCAGTGGGGTGGGGTTTGGCGACGGCGATCTGTGCCGCGATGGACAGAACGGCGGCGGCGATGAGGACGAGCATCGGGTAGACGGTGGACTGGCCGGTGCGCTTGCGGCGTCGAACCTCCAGAGCCGAGGCGGTAGGAGTGAGTTCGGAAATGACGGCGTTGGCCCAGCCGAACCATTCGCCGGTTCCTTGCGGACTGTTGGCCATGGTCCAGTCATGGACGTGGGTGAAGGAGGCGGCTCCGGCCATCAGGCCGACCAGGAGCAGGATGACGAGCTGGACACGTGACTCGGTCTGTTCGCTGCGCGATGGGCGTGGCGGGTTCAGCTGCATGTGTAGATCCACCTCCGAGCGCAGTCGTTGCATTCGCCCAGGGAGCGGGCGATGTAGTAGGGCTTTTCTGTGTGGCAGGTGGAGCAGATGCGCCGGGCTCGTAAGGCTTTGGCGATGGCGGCCAGCTGTGCCGGAGTGGCGGTGCGCTTGGGCTTGGCGAGGTCTTCGCGATAGAGGTAGGCCACTCGCCGGCCTTTCCGCCAGATGATCTGTGCGGCGATGTCCTGGCCCCCGGGGCGCAGCTGCTTGGCGCGCAGCTGCCGTACGGTGAGCAGACCAGGCGGAGCCCAGCGGTAGGGGTAGGTGGGGAGTCCGCCGTGACGGATGCCGTCAGGGTCGTAGAACTCCAGGTAGACGCCCTTGGTGCGGATGACGTGGTCGAGTTGGGAGATACGGGGACCGGTCATCAGGTGTCACCGCCCCAGCGCTGTTGCGCGGCCTGGCGGGTGATGCCGAGGGGGCGGGCGATGTCGGTCCAGGAGTAGCCGTACTCGGCCCGGAGCTTGGTGACGGCTTGAGCGATGGCATGGTCGAGTTCGGCAACGACGCCGGACAGGTCGGCGAGGGCTTCGATGTCGCCATCGGCGATGCGCTTACTGTAGGCGCGGATGATCCGCTTGAGAAAAGCGGCGTAGTCGGGGTTTTCGATCGAGCCGCTCATGATGCGCTCCGCTTGGTGCGACGCGCGCGCAGGGCTTTGGCTAGGGCATCGAGCTGCTTGCCGGTGGGCTTGCGCTTGGGCAGCGCGCGAGCGATGTCGTAGAGGTAGGCGACGCGACCGCCTTTGCGCCACAGGATCTGGGCGACGGGGGCTTGACCGCCGGGGCGCAGGCCGAGGGCGGCGAGCTGGCGACGCGTCTTCAGATGCTTGGGTGCCCACTTCCAGGGGTAGGTCGGCAGGCCGTACTGGCGGCCGGTGGGGTCGTAGAACAGCACTCGTGTGCCGGGGGTGGCATTCAGCCGGTCAAGCTGCGGTATCCGCGCAGCGGCGGCGGGGATAGAGTGCATGACGGATCTGCTCCTTTGCTTGGTCGCGGGGAGTGGATGTGACAGGCGGGGGCCGGGGTTCTTTGGCGAGATGTCCGGCCCCACGCCAGAGTTAGGTGATTGGGTCGCCGCAGCAGGCGCAGTGCCAGCCGTCGTCGGCGAGGTAGGCGGAGCGGCATTCTCCGTCGCAGAGGGCGATTTCTGCGGTGCCGTTGCTGTCGGTGCCGAGGATCAGCCGCGGGGAGTTGCAACTCGGGCAGGTCAGAGCCCAGGAGATGAGGCACATGGCCAGCACCTCGATGCAGGCGGGGCAGTAGCAGCGCCCGGTTTCGCGGTGGCCGATGAGCCAGCCAGCGGGCGAGGCCTCCAGCAGGAGGGTGGCGCTGGGACAGTTGTTGTCGCAGGTGACGATCCAGTTGCGCAGGTCGGGGCTGCCGTTGGCGTGGTAGACCTTGAGAATCACAACGGCCTCCACTCGGGGTCGTTGTAGGCGTAGGCCGTGACGGTCATCGCCGTGGCTGTGCTGGTGTCGTCCTTGAGCCAGAACATGGGCAGCGCCCAGGTGTAGGGGCGGCTGAGTTCGTCGTACCAGCGGGTGTGCTCGATGATGTGCGGGCTTTCCAGCCAGGCGATGTCGGGGTTGAGGTCAGCGGACATCGGGGTACACCTCCCGGCAGTTGCTGCATTCCAGGGCGCGTTCCGATCCCTGGTCGGTGGGGATGTAGACGGCGACGAGCTCGTTGTTGCCGCAGTCGGGGCAACACAGGGCGACGGCCTCGCCGTACACGTCGGCGGGGGGAAGGTCGGGCCATGGCACGTCGGCCACGGCCGGAACCGCGTGGTGATCGTGGGTCATGACGGGTCTCCGTTCAGGCGGCGAGGGGGACTGAGTCCCGCTGGCCGCTGCGGTGAGTCCAGGTGACGTAGTCGACGAGCTGGTGAATCTGCTCGTCCGACAGGTAGGCGGCTTTGACCAGGTGCGGGATGCCGCCTTCGGCGATGAGGTAGAAGACGCCGGGTGTGGTCGGGCTGATGGTCTGGGCGTTGAATCCGGCCGAGGCCCACCCATGGCCGAGGATGATGTCTGAGCTGTTCGGAGTGGTGCAGCGGAAGGCCGCCCGGTAGCCGAACAGGTCGCGCAGTGAGGTAGGGATGATGTCCACGCTCGGGCGCTGGGTCGCGGCGATTACCGGCATCGCGCAGGCCCGCCCTCGGGCGACCAGGTCGCGGACGAGGGCGATGAACTCTTTCTGCTGCTCCGGGGTGCCGGTGGTGGCGGTGTAGTAGGCGAGCTCATCGATGAAGACGCCGATGACCTTGATGAGGTCCGTGGGCAAAAACTTGCGGCGGCCGTGGGCGACCAGCCAGGCATAGCGCCGGTCCATGACCTTTTGCAGGCGGCGCAGAACGCGAAGACCCCCTTCGATGTCGGGGCCGACGAAAATGCCGCCGAGGGCGTCGGCGGGTTCCATCCACATTCCGAGTTCGACCCATTTGGGGTCGAGCAGGACGGGGGTGAAGTCGTGGCACAGGAAGGCGTGCGCGACGAGGTTTTGGATGAGAACGGACTTGCCGCCGCCGGGTTCTCCGGCATCCAGCAGGTTGTGATAGACGAGGTCGAGGTAGACCGGTGCGCCGAATTCGTCGATCCCGACGAACACCGGGTCGAACATCGACAGCGTGGGAGCGACCGGGATGGTGTCCGGGCTCAGGTGGATCGTGGGATGCATGACGGCGTCACCTCGTGAAGGTTCGATACGGGGTGGGAGAGGCCACCGAGAGCACCGGCAGGTGCGGGCACTCCCGGTGGCTGACCGCAGGTCAGATCCAGTCGTCGTCAGAGTTGGTGGCCACCGCAGCGGGTTGGCCGTTGGCGGCCGGGGTGCGGCCGTTCCTTCTGTTCGGACGAGGTCCTGACGGCGGGTCATCGGGTTCCGGGACGTCAACCAGGTCAAGCTGATCCGGAACGGTGAAGGCCGAGCGAGACGAGCTTGTGGTGTCGGCCGGAATGATGGTCGGCAGCTCATCAGTGAGCGGGGAGCCGATCACAGCGCCGAGGACATCGCGTCGCTTGATGTCGAGGCGGATTCTTGCGGAGTTGGAGGTGCTGGCCTTGGTGACGGTGACAGAGGTCGCCCAGCAGGCCACGGCGATCCTGTCGAGCTGGGTTTCCAACTGCGCGGCGGACAGGCCGGGGCGCAGCCAGACCCAGACGCGTTCGCCGACCGGGATGGGCTTGGCCCACCCGATGAATGGCAGGTGACCGTGCCGGTCTGTGTGAACGAAGGCGTTGAAGCAGGTACGCAGCCGATGCCGGACGATAAGGCACCAGGCCAGGGCCACCATGAGGTGGCGCAGGACGGGAACGGCGGCAACAATGCCGATGACGAGGGCGTATACGACGCCGGTGATAATCGGGTTGGTCCGTTCGGCGAGTGCCCACCAGCCGCCCACCAGGAGCAAGGTAAGGGTGGTTTCCGGGAGCCACCACCAGATCACCCGCAGGACGGGCCAGATGGCGACGACGCCGGCGACGAGACCGCCGACGAGGGTTCCGGCCACCAGACCTACCGGGACGGCGGCCAGCGGGGGCAGGTAGTAGGTGGAGATCACGGCGGCGAACAGGCCGACGATGGCCAGCACCACGTAGAAGGTGATCTTTGCGGTACGTAGGTAGCTGTACTGAACGTTGTTCTGGATCACCGTGACGGAGCTACCGCGACGGCCGAAGCCGCCTTTGTTGTTGGGCGTGCCGAAGGTACGCTTGGGCATGACTCTTCTCCTCGTGGCGAGGTGGGGGTTGGGAGCGGGGCCGCGCGTTGTAGGAGGCGATGCGGTCCCGCTTGTTGTTATCCCGAGGTGTGGTCTCCGGGATCGGCCTCGAACTGAGGTGGTCAAGGCCGACCTCGGATGACCGGGTGATCAGGCCAGAGAGGTAGGAGTGTCTCTCCGGACAGCGATGTGATCTAGCCCTCTACGGACCGTCGATCACCTGTTGTGTTCGCATTGTGAGCGGACTTCGATTCGACCTTCTGCACGGAACTGAGATTCCTTGGCGTGAGGCCGGGGACGCGATCTACTTGCTGGCCGAAGCACCAGCGAGCTTGATGTCAGCCGCGCGGAAAGCCACGCCGTTGCGACCGTTGGTCGCCCAAGGCAGAGCCTCCAGCATGAACAGAGCGACCTGAGAACCAACGGTCACCGTGGGCCTTTCACCGGCCGTAGTGACGTTGATCATCTCGCCGCCCGTCTCGTCCAGCGCCATGACCTGCGTGACCCACATCGGTCGGCCGGTCTCCCGCTCGGACTTCTGACGCCCGTTCTGATCGGTCTTCTCGATCGCTTCCTTCGTCACCATGAACGACTTGCCGGTGACGTCGACGAAGAGCTTCACTGAGCTCACCTCCAGATCGTGGGCCGCGCCCCTGTGGCGCGAATTCCCTGGTGTTATCGTCTAGGACTCCTAGGCGATAGCCGTACAGTACTCCTAGGCGACTGAAGTCGTCAAGGAGTGGTAGGCGATTCTGTCTAGGAGTCCTGGGCGTACCTCGCGTACGCTGAGGCCATGAGTCATGAGGATGCGACCGAGACCGTCGCGAAGGCGCTCGACGATCTTGATCGTGCCTTCGTGGCGGTCACTGATGCGGTAACCGCCGACCCAGACCTTGAGCGAGCATTTGCACTGATGACCAGGTGGACTGAAGCTCTTCGCCTTACCACCAACTCGTCAGCGGAAGTTCGCCGAAAGATCATTACAAACCTCAAGGAGCGGGACGGACTTTCGCTCGCCGCCCTGGGGAAGAAGGTCGGTATCTCCAAGGCACTTGCCGAGCAGTTGACGAAATCACCAAAGAGTCCCAAGCCGCCAAGCGAGGGAACCGAGCAGTCCTAAGGCCCCGCATACCCCCCAGGGAGGGACACCGATGTCAGGCAACACGACGGTGCGCGTCGAGGTATGGCCCGTCTCTGCGGACACTGAAGGACTCTGGCTCCTCAGCGGCATGGACGCATGGCGTTCCGAGCCCGTACAGCAGGCCAGTGACCCTCACAGCACAGTAGAAAGTCTTCTCGAAGAACACAGCATCCTGTCTGACGTCAAGCTGCTGCACTCCACATCATGGCGGGTCAAGGCTCTCACCTCGACATCATGGAGAGCTGAAGATGAGTCAGTGATCCTTACCTACGTCGGCGTGATCGGATGCGATGACTTCGTCCGCACTGACTGGCCTAACGCCACGCCGATCACAAGGGAAGTCACTGCTGCAGTAGGGAAAACAATCGCCGTAGAAGCTACGCAAGCGCCCTTCCCGCGCTACATCGACGTGCTTCTTCACGGCCTACGACACCTGCATTTCCTGCTCTACACCGACTCGTCAGCCCGTGCCGCGCTCTGCGACAAGTGGAAGAAGCATCTTGCGACGCTAGAGCCCGCTCTCGCTGGTATGTACGACCACGATCACAACGAGAGCCCGATCATCCTTCCCAACGCCTCCAGTCTTCAACAGCAGTAGAAACGAGAGACCTGATGACCTCCACCACGACAGATGACCGACTCGACTGGCAACAGCGCAGCCACGCTGTTCTCGGCCGTCTTCTGCAACTAGCGAAGGATCAAGACCTTCCGGTGATCTCGTGGACGATCACTGACGCAGGAGCCGGACCTTTGATCGTCGGGAACTGCTACACAACCGATCCCATTCAGCGTCAACGTGATTTCGACGCGTGGGTCAACGCCGTTGACGCTACTGAGTGGCCGAACGGAATCCACAGAGACGGGGTTCTCAAGCTCCATGCTCATCGCGAGCACTATGACGGCCTCGTCAGCGTAAGCATCACGGCAGAGATTCTCGACGACGAGCGGTAGCGATCGTGGAGTTATTCGACACGATGATGATCCTGGCCCGGACCTTTGTGGTCGGGCCCTTCGCTGCTGGCTTGATCATGTACGGCCTAGCGAAGCTGATCAGCCGCCGCCGTGATCCCCTGTGAGAACTTTCTTCTCATACTTAAAGCGGCCCTGACAGGGCCGCACGCGCCGCCGACGCGGCACGGGCCGGGCACTCCCGCTCGGGCTCGGTGCCCGACCCGCGAAACGCCGGTCGGCTGGCGCGGACGAAAGTCAGGGCCGCTATGGGGGCGCACTGCTCTGCTCACGGGGTCGAGGTGCTAAGCGCAAGCGCAGCCAGGAACGGGGCCGGCGTCACTGCCTGCCTCCGGCGGGGGCGCTCCGGCTCCGGGCAGGCCAAGATCGCTGCGTACCGTGGTCGGTGGGTTGCGGTGGAAGCCTGCCCGTCTGCCGCCGTCCCAGGGCAAGCCCTAGCAGACCAGCCGCGGGGCCGCCCTCGTTCCATCACGACCGTGACCAGTGCGCGCGGGTGGGGCAGCCCCGCGGCTGGCCCGCTATCCCGTGGGGTGGGACGACGGCAGACGGGCAGGCTGGGGAGAGTGGTTACTGTTCAGCCAGGGCCATGGATCTTGTTCCGTCCCTGTTCCGCCGGAACGCAGAAGACACCGGAAACCACTGACAACTGTCGGAAGGTGATTCCGCAGCTCAGAGCCGGTGTCGAGGAAAAAGCCAAGGTCAACAAGGGGTCGCGAACTGAACCCGGCCTACAGGCCGGCTCGTCTCTCTATTTCTCTCTGACCAGGGAGGAACGGGGCTTAGCTCTAGGTCAGGGCACATCGAGCGACGAGCGCGACGCCTTGTCGAGCGCTTGCCTGGCTCGGGCCGAGGCTTCCGGAACGACTGCTCTTGAGCATCTTGACCGCACCGTGTCGACCTCTGGACGCCGACCTCGCGCGGCGTCCACATCTCGCATGGTGGCACCCGATGAACCCGTAGTGTCGAGATCATGAGCGACCGAGGGAACGCCCCATCGCCCGTGGCCGCCGCCCGAGTAGCCGCAGGCGCTCTGTTCTTCGACGAGCACGAACGCGTGCTGCTGGTGAAGCCGACCTACAAGTCGTACCGGGACATCCCCGGTGGCTACGTCGAACCGGGAGAGACCCCGTTCCAAGCGTGCGTGCGCGAGGTCCAGGAAGAACTCGGCATCCAACCGTCCATCGGGGATCTCCTCGTCGTCGACTGGGCACCCCACCCCAGAGAGGGCGACAAGATCCTCTTCATCTTCGACGGTGGACGACTCAGCCCCGAGACGCTCAGCAAGATCACGTTTGGCGACGGCGAGTTGGCCGGCTACGAGTTCCACGCAGTCGAGGAGCTGGACGGCCTGATGATCGAGCGCCTGGCCACCCGGGTCTCTTCCGCCGTCACCGCCCACAACATCGGGCGAACCCTGTACCTGGAGCATGGCCGTACCCTGCCAACCTGACGCGCGGATCTTGCCGAATTGTTCTTTTAGGATCAAGGCGGCGGCTGCGTCGCCGCGCCCGCGCGGCCCTCCTCGCGCGAGCTGCGGCCTGGGGGCCGGTCTCGCGCGGGAGCCGCGCGGGCAGGGGTCACAGTAGGCCAGACTGATCACGAAGACAGGTAGCCGCCCGAGGTACTGCTAGAAGTGGCGGCAGGTCAGAACATGCCTCCGGCGGGGAACTCGGCTCCGGGATGATCGCTCCGACCAGGCCGGTAATCAGCGGGCTGAGGTGGAGCCCGATCTCCCCGCCCGCCACGTCCCAGGCAGAGCCCAGCACATCAAGGCCAGAGAGCCAAGGTCGTTCGTCCAGTGGGGCGCTCCACCTTGGCTCTCTGGCCTTGATCCGCTGCATTGCATGTGGACGAGGCAGACGGGAAGATCGGACCGGAGGTGGTCTGGGAGTGAACGACACGTCCGCTCCGTGGAGGACATACGGGCGATTGACAACGACGTTGCTGGCATGCGCCGCGCTGGCAATGGTGTCGTCCTGTGGAGTCGCCGACGAGGAACGCTTCCGAAGATCTGTCGAGAGCATGGAGAAGGTGGCACGGACCGCAGAACCCGGTGACCGGACAAAGGAAGCGCCCCACGAGATCGGGTTGTTCGTCTTCGACGATGTCTTTCGCGACCGAGGCCGGGCGTACTTCAAGCTTGGAGATACATCGGGGGTGGACCCTTACGGCTACGTCTGGAGTCCGCAGAGCCCGCCAAGTGATGATCCCGACGACTCGGCAACGTCGTCTTTCGAGCACATACAAGGTCCGTGGTATCGATGGAGCGATAGTTACTGACAGCAGCGACTGTCGGCCTCTCCTGCTGCATTGCTGTGGGACGAGGTGGGCGGGAAGATCAGGCGCGGGCGGTTCAGGGCACATGCAGGGCACATCGCACCGGAAGCCGGGTGTCAGCCAGCGGCAAATGACCATAGCGTTTTAGCTGGCCAGAGCGGCTATCGCCGAATGCGTCGCAGGTCACGATCACGCTGCATTAGATCCCGGCCTGCAGGCCGGCTCGTCTCTTGATCTTGAGCGGCGACAGCGGCCTGCCTTCAATGCGAAAACAGAGAGACCTCGTGGGTCTAGAAGTGGCTCCAGGGATTCTCATTTTCGCAGCTCACTTGGCATCTGTTTTTGGCACAATGACTCGCGCCCACGCTGTGATCTTGTCAACTAGGGTCAGTATGAATTCTCGTCCAGAGGGGACGAACGGCAACAGCAGGAATGCTGGGGTCATCAGAACAATGACCAGGGCCAAAGGGATTACCAGAAGCCCGCTGAGGGCGACGCGCTGCCACGTGGCGTTGAGGACGATCATGGGGGAGCCCTTGCTCGCGAACGGCTGTGGGGCTCGGGAAGCTCACCCGAGCGCGGATCGACAGCCAACGGCTGGTCGAGAGGAGTGCCTCTCGCCTAGGGCTGCGGCAGGGTGTGCCGCGATCTCCCTTGTCAGAGGCTGACCGCTGACGCGGTAGCTAAGCAGCGCTCTGCCGGGGTGCTGACGCAGCTCTGCTTTCCCATGTGCCACACGCGTACAAGATACCGCGCAATTGCCATAAGCCGTACTCAGTCCAGCCTGTGTCCGCCTATCAGGGCATATGTCGTGCCGCGGTTAAATATGGACAAGAAGAAAAGTGTTCCTGATAAGAAGTGACGTGCTTGGGCGGACATGTTCGGAGGAAGCCCTTGTGATGGAACTGAAGATCATGCGGTGTCGGGGCTATGGCACAGGCGCGCGCACTGGGGCGCATCCAGGCTGTGCCGTTCTCTGTGGCAGTCCTTACCGGGGAGGAGATCGCTGGGTCTTATAGGGTTCCCCCATGACCATCACCGACCTGGCTGACCTGCGGCTGGCCGTGGGGAATGCCGCCGCGTTCTGGAGGGTGCTCGCCGACGTCCGTGGCTACGAGCTGGTCGAAAGGCCCGGGTTTCTCGGCGTGCAGGGGGATGAGCGCAGCGGGTTGCGGATCGTGCTGCTGTCGCCGTCGCCGGACGAGGACGACGTCGCCGAGCTGACCGGGTTGGCCAAGGGCTGGTCCCGTGGGTCGGTGTTGGTCGAGGACGCGCTCGGTTCCGTCGACATGAGCGGGATCGGGCTGACCCCGCGGCAGTTGCCTGTCATGATCCGCCGGCCCGGCGACGCGCTTCCGCCTCCTGCGCTCGAGGTCATCAAGGTGGAGCGGGAGGAGCAGCTGGGGTCGGCCGAGCGGATCGTCGTCGATGGCTTCCCGCTGCCGGGCTTCCAGCCGTACCGGCCGGGGCAGGTTTTTCCCGCGCGTGTGCTCGAACGGGAGGGGATCGAGCTCTACCTCGTCGCCATGGACGGGGAGCTGGGTGGGGCGTGCGTGACCGTCGTCGACGGCGGGGTCGGCGGGCTCTACTGGGTGACGACGCTGCCGGAGTTCCGTTCGCGCGGGATCGGGCGGGCGCTGATGCACGCCGTGCTGGGTGGCCGGCTGAAGGAGCTGCCCGTCACGCTGACGGCCGCCAGGGCGGGCAAGCCGCTCTACGACTCGCTCGGCTTCGCCACGATCACGCAGTCCACGTGGTGGTCGGCCGGATGATCCGCCCACGGGTGCCGGGCGATCTGGGTGCTTGCGTGGACGTGCTGCGGGCCGTTCACGAGGGGGACGGGTATCCCGCGAACTGGCCGAATGACCCCGGGGCCTGGCTCACTCCGGAAGGGATGATCAAGGCGTGGGTCTCGGCCGACGGTGCCGAGATCACCGGGCATGTCCTGCTGCGCGGGGCGGATCCCGGCTTCCCCGCGGCCGACGGCATCCTGGCCCGGCTGTTCGTCGCCCCACACGCCCGGGGGAGGGGAGCCGCTGAGGGCCTGCGGGCTCGAGGCTCGCGAGCGCATACAGAGGTGCGTGGTGCGGGACCGGCGTCGAGGGTTCCCGGGGTGGAGGCGGCGGGGTCGCTGGTTTCCGGTTCCGGAGGGGCGCAGGTCGGGGTCGCCGCGGGGTTGATGGCCGCGGTGGAGGAGGAGGCGGCCGAGCGCGGCCTCCGGTTGGGGCTCGACGTCGCCGACAGCAGGCGGAACGCCATGGCGTTCTACGAGCGCGCGGGCTGGCGCAGGGTGGCCAGTGTCCGCGCCGACTGGCTTGACGTGGACGGCCGGCCCGCGCTGGTCCACTACTACCTGCGCTGAATCCTCGGACGCATGCCGACCGTCGGCGCCGAGAGGATCTCGAAGTGCACGGACGGGTGCCCTCTCCGCTTGTCCAGAGCGTCCACGCGGCGGTGAAGGCGCTGGCCGGCGCGGGGCTGGTGCGCGACAACACCGCCCGCGCCGGCGCCGCCTCGGCCATCGAGATCACGCCGGACGGCACGCGCCTCCTCCAGGCGGCGGGAGCGGCGGCGGCGGGGGCCGACGACCGGCTGTTCGGCCCGGACGCGGACCCCATCCAGAGGCAGGTCGCCCACGCCGTCCGCACCGCCTTCGAGGGCCCCCAGCCTGACTGAGGCTTTCGTGCGGGGAAGCCTCAGTTTCAGCCGCCGGCGGCCTCGCACGAGGTCGCCCGCCTCCGGGCATGGGGCGGTCGGTGGGTCAGCGGGCGGACCAGGCGGCCAGGATGGCGGCCTCCTTCTCCGGGGCGATGCCGTGGACGTTCCGCCTGCCGAAGACCCGCTCCGAGACCGGGATGTCCTTCAGCCACTCCCACGTGTCGCGCACCGTGTCCGCCACCGGACGGCAGCGCAGCCCCGCCGCCTCGGCCTTGGACGTGGAGATCGTCCAGAAGTTCGCCATGTCGGGCCCCTGCGGCGCCCACAGCGGCAGCTCGATCCAGACCTTCACGTCGTGGTCGAGCAGGAACTGGTCGTCCACCCAGACGAACTCCGCGTCGGAGCCCGTGACCTGCTTGCACAGCTCCAGCCACTCCCCGTAGGTCGTGTTGCCCGCCGGGCCGGTGACCATGAAGCGGTCGTTGACGCCCTTCTCGGCCTGGTCGAGGGTGAAGATCGCGATGTCGCGGGCGTCGATCAGCTGCATGGCCAGCGAGGGTTCGCCGGGGGCCAGGACGCGTCCGCCCTGCGAGATCCTGGTCAGCCACCACGGCAGCCTGGCGACGTTCTCGTGCGGGCCGAGGATCAGCCCCGGCTGGACGATCAGCGTGTTGCCCGCGAACCCCTGCTCCACGGCGCGCTCGCAGCCCGCCTTGAGCACGCCGTAGTCGCCGTCCTCAGGGCCCGCGTCGGGCGCGCAGTCCCACAGGCCCGAGGAGTCGGTGGCGCGCTTGGCGGGGAAGTCGCGCACGGCCGAGACCGTGGAGATGAAGGCGTAGGTCGTCGCGTGCCCGGACAGCAGCCGCGCGGACTCTCCCGCCACGCGGGGCACGTAGGCGGAGGTGTCCACGACGATGTCCCACTGCCGCCCCTCCACCAGGCGTTCGAGGTCGGCCGTCACCTCCCTGTCGCCGTGCACGGCCTCCGCGCCGGGCACGTCGGGGTAACTCTGCCCCCTGTTGAACGTGGTGACCTCGTGTCCACGGGCGAGCGCCTCCGTGACGTACGCGCGGCCGAGGAACGCTGAACCTCCGATGACCAGAACTCTCATAGATGCATTCTTCGGGTACGGCATGCGAATCCCGTCATCTCTTCACCGAGAGCGTAGGAGGGGCGGTGGGCCCGGTCATGTCGTCGCCGTGAGTGTCGAGGAGGAGAGGATGTGGACGCGGGCGGAGGGGATGTCGAAGTAGAGCCCGACCAGCTCCAGCCGCCCCGCCGCCACCTGCTCGTCCACCTTGCGATGCGTCCGCAGGTTCTCCAGCTGCTGGATGACGTTGACCCTGCACAGCCTGTCGAGCGGCCCGGTGTCGCTCCCGTCGCTCTCGGAGTGGATGAACCTCGCCAGGCTGTGGTTGCCGTGCCGCAGCCAGCGCCGCAGCCCGGGCAGGCTGCCCGCCTTCACCCCTCCCGACAGCAGTCCGGCCATCGCACCGCACCCCGAGTGCCCGCACACCGTGATCGTCCGCACGCCCAGCACCTGGGTGGCGTACTCGATCGCCGCCGAGACCGAGTCGTCGTGCGGCTGCGCGCCGTACCGGGGAACGAGGTTGCCGATGTTGCGCACCACGAACAGGTCACCCGGACCGCTGGCCGTGATCAGTGTGGGCACTATGCGGGAGTCGGCGCAGGTGATGAACAGGTGCGTGGGCTGCTGCTTGCGGGCCAGTTCGGTGAAGATGGGCCGCACCAGCGGCGCCGTCCTGCGGTGGAACTCCCTGGCGCCCACCGTCAGCTCGCACTCGGCGGGCCCGCCCTGGGCGGGTACGGCCGAGCCCCTGCGCCGGCGGTGCGCCCACGGCAGCCACCAGCGCTCGTGCGCCCTGGACGGGGTCTTGGCCGGGAACAGGTGGTTGCCGCCCGCCGCCAGTGCGTACCACTCGTCGTGCAGTTCGTCGATGTCGACGGTGCCGCCGGAGCGCTCGTGCTTGAGCCGCCAGGAGTGCAGCGCCTCGAACGCGGCGTTGTCCATGAAGTCGATGTCGAGGTCGAGGTCGACGGGCACGCCGGGCGGGATGGCCCGCAGCTCCTCGGTGAGCCTGGGCACACCGAGGAAGGTGAGCGAGCCCGAGATCGTCACGTGCCGCCGCCCGTCCGGCTCCTGCCGTACGCTCACCGAGACCCACGTGAGGCGCCGCAACGCGAGCAGGACGGCCAGCGCCAGCCCGAACAGCACCCCCTCGGCGAGGCCCAGCAGGACCACGCCCGCCAGCGTCACGAGGTAGACCGGCACCTCGCCGTGGCCGTGCACCTTCCGCACGTGACCCAGGTTGATCATCTGCAGCCCGATGAAGGCGAGCAGCGCGGCCAGCGCCTCCATCGGGATCAGCTGGATCGTCCAGCCGAAGAAGAGCACGAAGACCAGCACCCACACCCCGTGCAGCACCGTCGACCAGCGGGTGCGCGCGCCCGCCCGGACGTTGGTGGTGCTGCGGACGATCACGCCGGCGATGGGCAGGCCGCCGAGCAGTCCCGACACGACGTTGGCCAGGCCCTGACCGCGCAGCTCCTTGTCGAGGTCGGTGCGCGGGCCGTCGTGCTGCTGGTCGGTGGCCACCGAGCACAGCAGCGACTCCACCCCCGCCAGCAGCGCGACCAGCAGCACCGCGGCGGCGATGCCGTGCCAGTCGCCCGAGGGCAGCACGGGAGGCGCCCACTGGAGCAGTCCGTCGGGCAGCTCCACCCTGGTGATGTTCCAGCCGAAGGCGAACGCCGCGGCGGAGGCGAGGAACAGCGCGGCCAGGGGCGCGGGGATCACCCTGATCCGGTGCGGCAGCCACCTCCACACCAGCAGCACGCCGATCGTGATCAGTCCGACCGCCGCGGCGTGGTTGTGCACGCCCGCGATCTGCGCGGGCAGTTCGAGCAGGTTGTCGACGGCCGAGGTCTGCGGGCTGCCGCCCAGCACCACGTGCAGCTGGGAGAGCGCGATCACCACGCCCACGCCCGCGAGCATGCCGTGGATGACGGCGGGGGAGACCGCCAGAGCCGCGCGGGCGGCCCTGAAGACGCCGAGCACCAGCTGCACCACCCCGGCCAGCAGGGTGATCATGCAGGTGGCGCGCCAGCCGTACGTGTGCACGAGGTCGGCCACGACCAGCGACAGGCCCGCCGCCGGCCCGCTCACCTGGACGGCCGAGCCGCCGAACAGTCCCGCGACCACCCCGCCCACGACCGCCGCGATCAGCCCCGCCGCCAGCGGCGCGTCCGAGGCCACGGCGATGCCGAGCGACAGCGGGACCGCGACGAGGAAGACGACCAGCGACGCGGGCGCGTCGTATCTGAGGGCAGTCAGTCCATTACTCTGAGTGTCCACCGCCAGACTGTAACGGTTTTCACTCCCAGAGTTCGGCGGTTACGGCAGGGCTTTACGATCAGCGGTAATAGTCGGGGAAGTCCTGATCGGGAGCCCGGTGGCGGCTGCCCCGGCGGCTCGGCTCGGCCGGCTCCGCCTCGGGCTCGCCGTACATCTCGCTGTAGGACGGCCAGCTCCCGCTCGCCGCGGGCGGCTCGGGCCAGGCGGCCGGCGTCGCGGGCGCGGCGTACGGCGCCTGGGGCTGCGGCTCGTAGGAGGGGGCGGGGGAGTACTGCCCGGCCGACAGCACGTCGTCGTAGGGCGTGACCGCCCTGCCCGGAGCGGTGGGGGTGGTCGTGGCGGGCGTCGGGCCGGTCAGCGCGTCGTCGTCGGAGACGGCCCAGCCCGCGCGCACCTCGTAGGAGTTGGGGTAGGAGGCGGGGGCCGGCTCCCTGTGCGGCTGCTCGAAGGCGGGCCACGACGAGGTGACGGGCGCGGGGCCGTCGAGGACGTCGTGGTGGGCGGCTGCGGCCCACGAACCCGAGCTGGTGCCGGGCGCGGCCGGCTGGGACTGCCACGTGGTGTCGGGCTCGGCGGCGGCGCCGTAGGCGGGGAAGGGGTCGCTGGTCGGCGCGCCGTGGATCGGACCCGAGGGCACCACGGGGAACGAGCCGCTGCCGACGGCGGGGAAGGACTCGCCGGAGACCGCGGGGAAGGAGCCGCTGGCCTGGCGGGGCTCGGGCTGGTGCGGGGGAACGGGCTTGGCGCCCGCGCCGAGGATGCTCATCACGTCGGGCGTCGGGGCCGCGAAGGTCATCGTGCGCTGGTCGGCCAGCTCGGCGGCGGTCGGCTCGGGGCGCGGCTCGGGGCGTGGTTCGGGGCGTGGTTCGGCGCGCTGCTCGCGCCGGGACGCACGCCGGGACTCGCGGCGCGGAGCGGGCTCCACCAGGTCGGCCAGCGGGTTGGCGGCGGCGGCGGGGGCAAGGGGGGCCGCGGGGGCCGCGGCGGGAGTGGTGGGAACGGCCGGGGCCGCGGCGGGGCGCTGCGGCAGCGGAAGCTGGACCGTGCGCTCGCTCGACGGGTCGGCCGCGGGACGCTCGGGCTCGACCGGCCTGCTGGCCGCCATGCGCGCCTTGACGGTGCCGCCCGCGCCGAAGCCGCCCTCGGTGGCCTCGTTGCGGATGTTGGCCCAGAACTCCTCGTCGTCGTCGTCGGCGCCGTTGCCCCACTCGTCGACGCCGCGCTTGCCGCGCTGGCCGGTGCGGACCGGCTTGGGCTGCTTCTGCTCGTCTATCGGGCTGAAGTCAGGGCTGAAGTTGACCATCCGTGGCTCGTGGGCGGCGAACTCGTCCGTCGACCGAGCCTGGGTCATCTCCTCTTTCTCGGCCATCGCTTTGAGCCGCTCAGGCGGGAGCGAACTCTCGCGCTTGTTCATCGATCGCATGCCCAGTGCCACGACTACGAGCACGAGGAGCACGACGGCGACGAGAACCAATACGACCGCGGTCATTGCACCACCCTCAAGGCCATGGCCTGCCAGCGGCGCCGGTGAGATCGCGCGGCCATCGACGCGATCTGCCCCCTTTGATCACCAACGCACAGCGAACGGATCTGATTGTGTCGGACCACTATGAGCGTTGTCACACCCTAAGTGAAGAATTGGTAACCACTACTACCTGCAGCGTTCGACCCATCACTCGATGTGCACCGCCGTCAGGCGTCCGCGCGCGATGGTCTGGTCGGCGATCTTCTTCAGGACGTCGGGGAGGGAGGCGCTCGCCGTGCCCTGGAGCCGCCCGCTCAACGCGTAGACGCTGAAACGATAGCTGCCTTCTTTGTCGCAGGGCGGCTCGTAGCCGACCTTGCCGCTGGTCACCGCCGCCTGCCCGGCCTCCTTCGGAGGATCGGAGGCGGCGTCTTCGCCGATCTCGGTCGTGCGCGGGTCGATGTTGTAGAACACCCACTGCACGGCGGGGTTGGCCGAGCTGGTGTCGTCGACCACGATCGCGATCGACTTGGCACGGTGCAGCACGTCGCTCGACCAGCGCAGCGGCGGGCTCACCTTGGTGCCGTGACAGGAATATTCCGATGGCAGGGGAGTCTGGTCGCGCAGCGTCGAGCTGCTGACGTTGATCTCCCTGATCTCCCTCGCGGGACCGCTCAGGATGCCGCAGCCGGACACAGCGAGTGACAGCGCGGCCACCGTCGACAAGACGATGGCGCGCCGCACGCGAGGGTACGTGTTCGGCTGCCCCATGCCGGAAGATGCTACGCGCCTGTCGGTGATGCGCCGACCGGTTCGGGAGGTTCGGTCGCGAGGAAAGCCGTTGAAATCTGGAATAATCGGGGGATGAAAGGGTGACGTTGGACACAACCGTGGCCTTCGAGGGCCCTGTTCGCGGTCGTCACAGGCGATCTTGCTCCCAGTGCGCCCGCGGCGGTCAGAAAGCCGGCGCTCCCTTCTAAGCTGGGCAGTGTGACTGAGGCGCCTGACCCGGTAGCGGGTCCCCTGCGTGACCCCGAGCATCGCGTCTCGCCCAAGGCCGTGCACCTGTGGCTCGTGGAGGCGGCGATCGCCCTCGTGCTGTTCGCCGGAGGCTCCCTCCTGCTGGCCGCGTGGATCCCGAGCTGGTCGTGGTTGCCCGCCTGGCTGTCGGGCAACTCGTGGCTGGTGCCCGTCGTGGTGCTCGTGCCCGCCACGCCGTTCCTGGCGGTGGAGCCGTTCGTGCGCTTCGCCGTCCATCGGTGGGAGCTGTCGGGAGACGTCGTCTACGCCAGGTCGGGCTTCCTGACCAGGGAATGGGTCTTCGTCCCCGTCAGCCGCATCCAGACCGTCGACAAGGCGCAGGGCTGGTTCGAGCGGCTGTTCGGGCTGGCCACGCTGGAGATCCGCACCGCCTCGCACGCGGGCTCCTCCACGATCCAGGGCCTCGACCACAACGTCGCCGCCGGACTCGCCGAGCACCTGGCCAGGCGCGCCGAGGAGCTCAGGGACGACGCCACATGAGCGAGCCCGACGCGATGAAGCTGAGTCCCAAGGTGCTGCTCATCGATCCGGTGCGCATGCTGCCGTCCCTGCTGATCCCGCTGGTGGGCGTGCTGTTCGTGGGCGGCTTCTCACCGAGCTCCTTCGGCTGGGCGGCCTTCGGCGTGCTCGGCGCCATCGTCTACGCGGTCGTGCGCTGGGCGACCTTCAGCTACCGGATCGTCGGCGATCGCCTGGAGATCAGGCGATCGCTCGTCAGCAGGTCGGTGCGGACCATCCCGCTGGAGCGGGTCAGGGGCGTGGACGTCACCACGCCGCCCATGCATCGGCTGCTGGGGCTGGCCGTACTCAAGATCGACACGGGCGCCAGCGGGGGCGGCGAGCAGGAGGGCGAGCTCGACGGGGTCAGCGTGGCGGAGGCCGAGCGGCTCAAGGGCGTCCTGCTGCGCAGGGCCAGGGCCGCCAAGGCCGCCGCGGGCCTCGACGACGCCGCCGCCCACGACGGGACCGGCACCGGCCCAGGCGTCCAGGAGGGGGGCCCTCCGCTCGCGGGAGAGCCACATGAGGCCGTCCCGCTCGATCGGGCCTTCGCCGAACCCGTGGAGCACGAGATCGTGAAGGTGCCGCGCAAGTGGCTCCTGTACGGCCCGCTCTCGGGCGCCTACCTCCTCACCCCGTTCGCCGTCGCGGGCGGCGCCATCGGCCTGATCTTCCAGTGGGGCGACCAGCTCGGAGTCGGCCGCGCCGCGGTGTGGAACGTGGGCCGCTGGCTGTGGGAGCACCCGATCCTCATCGTGGTGGCGGTCCTGGCGCTGGTCGTGGCGATGCCGTTCGTAGCGGCGGTGATGTACGCGGTGTTCAACTGGGACTTCACGCTCAAGGAGCGCGAGGGCTACCTCGTCGCCGAACGCGGCCTCGTCACCAGGCGCAGCGTCTCCCTGGAGGCCCGCCGTACCCGCGGCTACGAGATCGTCGACGCGCTGCCCGAGCGGAGGGCGGGAGTCGTCAGGATGTGGGCCATCGTCACCGGCCTCGGCGACTCCGAGACCAGGGGACAGCTGCTGCCCGACGTCCCGCGGGCGGTCGCCGTGGAGGTCGCCGCGCAGGCCGTGGGGCCGTTCACCGCGCCGCTGCGCGCCCACCCGCCCGTCGCGCGTGACCGCCGCCTGTTCAGGGCGATCGCGCCCTGGCTCGCGGTGGCAGCGGGAGCCGCCGTCCTCGCGGTGGCGACCGCCACGCCCGCCTGGTGGATCCTGGCCGCCGTGGCGCTCGTCCTGGCCGGGCTGGGCGTGCCCCTCGGCAACGACCGCTACCGCTCGCTGGGACACGGCTACGACGGGGTCCGGCTGCTCTCGGTGCGCTCGGGGTCGCTGCGGCGCTCCCAGGCGGTCGTCGAACGGCGGGCGGTCGTCGGCTGGCGGCTGCGCCAGACCTGGTTCCAGCGCAGGGCGGGGGTGTTCACACTGGTCGCGGGGGTGGGTGCGGGCAAGGGCGGCTACGAGGCGGTGGACGTCTCCGGGCAACAGGCCGTCGCCTTCCCTGCCGAGGTCACCCCCGAGTGGATGGCGCCCTTCCTGGCACAACGCTAAGGGGCGCTCCCCCACAGGAAGCGCCCCTTACGGGTGTCGTTAGTCCTGGCGGCGGGCGCCGAACATGATCTCGTCCCAGGTCGGCACCGACGCCCTGCGGCCTCTGGCGTTCTTCTTGGGCTGGCGGGCGGCGGGCGCGGGCGGCGGCGAGGGCACCGGCACGGGGGTCGGGTCCACGGGCTTCTTCGGGACGGGCGGCTTGCCCGGCTTCTCCGGCGCCGCCGCGTCCTCCTCGGCGCTCGGCCGCGCGGCGGGGACGGTCGCGGGCTCATCCGGTACGGCAGCAGCGGACTCGTCCGCCTTGGCCGCCTGGACGGGCTCCTCGGCTGTGGATTCCCTCGCGCTCTCGTCGGCCTTGGGCCCCGTGAGCTCGTCGACCTTGGCCGCCTGAACGGGCTCTTCCGCCTTGGGCTCCTGCGCTGGCTCTTCCGCCTTGGGTCCCTGTGCGGGCTCTTCCGCCTTGGGCTTCTGTAGAGGGGCTTCGGCTTCCCGAGTGGGCTCCTCTGGCGGGGCCGCCGCCTGGACCGGCTCCTGGGTCTTGTCCTGCGGTCCGGGCTTGGCGGGTTCGGGGGTTGTCTCGGTTTCCGAGGTGGCGGGCTTCCGGTCCTCGGCCGCTGCCTCCTGGACGCTCGCCACTTCGGGGGCGTCGATCTCGGCGGCCTTCACGAGCTGCGGGTCGGTGACGGCTGCGGGGGTTTCGGACGCCACGGCCGAGGCGGACTCTTCGACCTTGGCCGTCTCCGGTGCCTCGGAGATTTCGACGGAGGTCCCAAGAACGACGTCGGCCTCGGGCGCGACCGCCTCGGGAGCGGCGGCGCGGTCAGGAGCGGCGGGGTCAGTGGTGGCGGCCTCTTCGGGCTCGGCGACAGACCCGGGCTCTGCGGCGGGCTCCGGGGTGGAGACGGTCTCCGCTACGGCGGGTGCGGGAGCAACGGCCGAAGGGGAAGGGGATGCCGAAGGAGGCGACGAAGGTGTCACCTCAGGGGAAGGGGGCACGACGGCTGAAGGCGAAGCCGGTTCCTCGGCGGGAGGCGACGAGACGGGCGCGGGCGGCACAGGCGTGGAGGCCTCGACGACAGCGGCTGTGGCCGGCTCGACGACAGCCTCGGCGGCAGCGGGCGTGCCCGGCTCGACGGCAGCGGAGGTGGACGCCTCGACGGCAGCGGGGGTCTCGACGGCTGCAGGCGTGGGCGTGTCGGCGGCGGCGGGGGTCTCGATGGCTGCAGGCGTGGGCGCCTCGAGGGCAGCGGGGGTGGACGCCTCGGCGGGCGCGGGCTCGGGATCCGGGGCGGGGGGCTGAGGCGGCGGGGAGGTCGGTGTGACAGGCGGAGCGGCGACCGATTCGGGTGGCAGGAACGACGGCTCGACCGCGGGCTCGGGAGTCGCGGGGGCGTAGATCGACTCCGGTTCGCGCGCGGCCGCCCGTGACGCCGGCGGCTCGGCCGTACGCGAGAGACCTGGGGTCCAGGCGGGCTCGGGACGCGAGGACGGCGGCTGCGCGTACGGCGGGTCCTGGCGCGACACCGAGGGGAACGGCACCGGCGGCTGCATCAACGGCTCGGCGGCCAGCGGCGGCACCGGCTGCAGTTTGGCCACGCGAGGGGCGAACGGCGTGACGATGGTGTCCTCGACCGGCGGATTCGGATCGAAGTCGGCAGACGACAGCCGCATCGACTCGTCGTCGTGCGGGGTCACGTGCCTGCGGCGCGGGTCGAACAGCCACTCGGCGTGCCGCGTGTGACCGTTCCACACGTAGCCGAGCTTGACCCGCCAGAGGCCGTCGTCGCGCTTGGCGGAGTCCCAGTCGATCTCGTCGGCGGGCACGCCACGACGGGTGAGCCGTTCCGCGACCAGTTCGCCGAGCGTGGGACCTGGAGCGGACTCCCCAGGCATGCGCACCGCGACGCGCTGCGCCTGCTGGGCGACGTACTCCCTCTCCTGGAGCACGGGGCCCTCGAACCAGCGGACCCGCTCGACGGGGATTCCCGCGGTCGCGGCGATCTCCTCCGCGGTCTCCCCGGCGCGTATGCGGGCCTGGATCTCCTTGGGGCGCAACGGACTCTCCACTTCGATCTCGTACTGGCCGAGACGGGAGAAGTTTCCGCGGACGGCAGCGCGGAGCCGGTCGTCCACGGGAAGCGTGAAGCGGGTCCCTCTCCCGGCCGTAGCCAGCACGAGATAGGTGCCGTCTTCGCTCACCGCGACGAGTCGGAGCTCCTGCATGCGAGTCCCTTCGTCAGCGTCGTGCTCAATCTTCCCCCGGACCCTTGAGTCTCTCGCGTGTGCCGGTTGCCTGCCAGCACCGTACCCGGCATGTCCGAACATCGCCTTCATGGGATGGGCCCTGGCCGATGTGACGCCGGTCACATTTGTCGATTCCATCCGGGATTACCGCCCGCCACCGTGCAGCAGGAGGTTAGGGGTCCTCGACGGATTCTGGCGAATCGCGTCGCGCGCCGTTGTGGACTTCAGCCAAGACGCGAGAGTCGATGGGGCGGGGGCCGGATGGGACTCCAGGTGGCGGGCCACCGTACCGGCCGCCAGGGGTGAGGTCACGACGAGCACGCCGGACCGCCGCAGGCGGCGAGCGGCGGCGTTGACGGCGGGGGAGCGCGCGGCGTCGACGGCCAGGACCGCGACGGCGGGACGCCGCGCGTGCCCGCGCACCCAGTCGAGCCCGGCGACCACGTCGGACAGCGGCCCCGAGCGGTCGCAGCCGAGCACCTTCACCGAGGCGACGCGCGCGCCGGGCGCCGCGCCGTGCCTTCCGCCGGCGGCGAGCGCGGCGGTCCTGGTGCCGTGGCCGCCACAGGCACGCCCCTGACCGCCGGTGGCGTCGAAGGCGCGCCACGCCCGGTCGCCGAACGTGCCACGGGTGACGTCCACGCCGGTGTCGAGGACGTAGACGGTCACGCCGCCACCGTTCGGAGATGTCGAGGACGGCGCGCGTCGCGGGGGCAGGCCGAGCGCGTGGACCTCACGGTCGGGCTCCACCGCGCGCACCCTCGAATCGGCGCGCAGGACGGCGGCCTCGTCGTCGGTCAGCCAGGTCGCGAACCCCGGCAGCGCCGAGGTGTAGTAGCGGCGCACGCGCAGCCGGCCGTCGGCCAGCAGGGAGCGGGCCTCGGCCCGGTCCACGGCGGTCACCAGGTAGGGACGCGGCGGCTGGCCGGGGGCGGGCGCGGGGGCGGTGGGGACCACCACGGAGGCCACCACGGGAGCAGCTGTCGTGACGGCCGTCGCCAGGGCCGCGGCGGCGTACACGGAAGGGAGTCCGAATCGGCGGGGCACGGCTGTCGAATCTGCCTGTCACGCAGGTCACAGGAACAACAGGACACGCGGCCGCGTCTATTACGAGAAAGCTTTTTACCGAACGCGGGACAAGAAGGGACTGATCCGGGGGATGAGCGGCGAGCAGCCCAGATTCGAGCTGAGCGTGCCGCAGATCGCAGGGGGAGCACTGGCCGCGGTGACCGCGGCGGTGGCGGCGTCGTACCTCGGGGTGGCCGGGACGTTCGTGGGGGCCGCGGTGGCGAGCATCGCCAGCACCGTCGGCGGCGCCGTGTACACGCACTACCTCAAGCGGGCCAACGACCAGATCAAGCAGCACACGGTGATCGCCTGGAAGGACAGGGACGAGCCGCCGGTCCACGTGGAGGGTGAGGGTGAACTGGCCACGGCCGCGCGCGCCACCGTCCGCTCGGCGGAGCACGACTCCGACACGCTGGTGATGGCGCCGATCGAGCGGCGCAGGCGGGTGCCGTGGCTGCGGCTGCTGGCCGCCGCCGCGCTCGTCTTCGCGATCAGCACCGGGGCGATCCTCGCCTACCAGGGCGTTTCGGGCTCACGGGTGGACGAGCAGACGAGGGGCGCCCGCGACGTGCCCGCGGTGGAGCACCACAAGGCGCCCCAGCACGAGCGCGAGGACGACGGCCCGGTCGCGCCGCCCACGTCGGCGACCCCCGGCGCGCCGAGCGAGACGCCCACCCCCACCCCCACCCCGACGCCCACGCCGACACCGACGCCCAGCGGCACCCCGACGCCGGCGCCGAGCACGCAGGAGCCCACGGGCACACCCGCGCCCGGCGAGTCCACGCCCGGCGCGGAGCCGACGGGGAGCGAGGAGCCCACGCAGGACCAGGGCGACGGCGGTACCGAACCCGATCAGGGCGCTCCCGAGCAGGACGGCATGGAGAGCGTCCCCGAGGGCCCCTGACTTCGTAGGATGCCGACTGTGAGCGCACGTGAGGCGGCGGAGTTCGAGACCTTCAGGCCGCGCCTGTTCTCGCTGGCCTACCGGCTGCTCGGCTCGGCAAAGGGCGCCGCCGAGGTGGGCGTCGCCATCGGCGAGGTCAACGGCCAGCCCGCCCTGTACGGCGCGGCGCAGGGCCGCCTGCTGGGCGTCATGGTGCTGGAGGTCACCGACGGCCTGGTCAGCGCGGTCAGGTCGGTGGCCAACCCCGACAAGCTCGTCCACATGGCAGCGCGGCTGCGCACTCAGGCGCCGAGCACGGTGTCCAGGTAGGGGTTGGCGAACACCCGCGCGGGGTCGAGACTGTCGCGCAGTGCGACGAAGTCGGCGAAGCGCGGGTAGACCTTGCCCAGGTAGGCGGCGTCACGGGTGTGGAGCTTGCCCCAGTGCGGGCGCCCCTCCAGGCGGGTCATGATCTCCTCGACGCCCTCGAAGTAGGCCGGGTTCGGGGTCGGCCGGTAGACGTGGCAGGCGAGATAGGCCGACGGCCTGCCGTACGCGGTCGACAGCCACGCGTCGCTCGGCGGCGTCACCCGCACCTCGATCGGGAAGGTGATCTTCCAGTCCATCCGCTCGATCAGGTCGCGGGTCTCGCGCAGCGCCTGGCCGAGGCGCTCGCGCGGAACGGCGTACTCCATCTCGAGGAAGCGCACGTCGCGGACCGAGGTGAAGATCTTGTAGGAGGTGTTCACCGACTCGGAGTCGCCGAGGAAGGCCGCGGAGACGGCGTTGAGCCTCGGGATGGCGGCGGGGAAGCGTCCGCCGACCCCGCACAGCGCCCCGAACACGGTGTTCTCCAGGAACACGTTGTCGAGCCAGTGCTTCAGCGCGCTCGGCGGCCGCGCCGGGCCCGGATGCCGGTTGTTGGTCTTGACCAGGCAGGCGTCGGTGTGCGGCAGCCAGAAGAAGTCGAGGTGCTCGTTGGCCGAGGTCATTGTGTCGAGCCGGTCGAGGATCTCGCTCAGCGGCATGGCCTGCCGCCGGTTGTGGAGCAGGAAGGCCGGTTCCACCCGCAGCGTGACGGCCGTCAGCACGCCCAGCGCGCCGAGCCCGACCCTGGCCGCGTCGAACAGGTCCTCGCCCGGCGAGGTGGTCACGACCGAGCCGTCGGCGAGTACCAACTCCAGCTTGAGCACCTGGTCGGCCAGGCCGCCGGTGTCGCGCCCGGTGCCGTGCGTGCCGGTCTGGATCGCGCCGGCGACCGTCTGCGCGGTGATGTCGCCCATGACGGCCAGGGCGAGGCCGCGCCGGTCGAGCTCCTCGTTGAGCACGCTGAGCGGGGTGCCGGCCAGCACGCAGACCGAGCTGGAGCCGTTGTCCCTGGTGATGGAGCGAATGCCGGTCAGCCTTTGGGGACGCAGCATGATCCCGTCGGTGAGGGCCACCCCGGTGAAGGAATGGCCCGTGCCGACCATGCGGACGCGGCGCCCGCTCTCGGCGGCCTCCCGCACGGCCCGTGCCACGTCCTCCACCGAGGACGGCGTGCGCACCTCGGCCGGGGTGCCTGACTGGTTGCGGGCCCAGTTCGTGAAGAGCATGCACCCCTCCTGCGAATAACGTTCGGTTAAACGCGAACGATACTCACTTCTCCCAGCCTTCGGGAACGGGGAAGATGTCACCGGGCTCGAGCTTCTGATCCTTGATCAGCTCGGAGACCGTCACCAGGTGGTAGCCCTTCTTCTGGAGCGTCTTGATGAGCGACGGCATCGAGTCGACCGTCTGCTTCACCCAGTCGTGCATGAGGACGATGCTGCCCTGCTTGGCCACCGCGAGCGTCTGCTTCTTGATGGCCTCCTCGTTCTTGGACTCCCAGTCGCGCGAGCCGCCGGTCCACAGGATCATCGGCATCCCGAACTCCGCGGCGATGTCGGAGACCTGGATGTCGGCCATGCCGTACGGCGGGCGCAGCAGCTTGGGCTCGACGCCCGCGACCTGCTTGATGATGTCCTGCGTCTTCTGGATCTCGCTCCGGATGGCCGCCGGACCGATCGTGGTGAAGTTCGGGTGGCTGTAGCTGTGGTTGCCCAGCTCGTGCCCCTCGACCGCCATGCGCTTGGCGAAGGCGGGGCGCGACTTCACGTACTGACCTTCCAGGAAGAAGGTCGCCTTGGCGTTGTGCTTCTTCAGCGTGTCGAGCAGCTCGCCCGCGTACTTGCTCGGTCCGTCGTCGAAGGTCAGGGCGATGCACTTGACCTGCGTGCAGTCGACCGGCTTCGGGGCGGCCGACGCGGCGCCTGGGGTCAGAGTGACGGCGACAGCCGCGATAGCTAGAAGTGAAGCAAAATGTCGGGACATAACAGACTTTCCTAAGTGAAGGGGGTGTCTGAGGGATCTCCCGACCGTAGCGGATCACCCTTCGGCCGGTGAAGGCGCCTCGGGAAGTCTCAGCAAACCCGAACCTCCGATGCCCACGATCGCCGCCAGCAGCGCGCACGCGAGCGAGAAGCCGTAGGCGTTGGAGGCGCCGAACGCCTCGGTGAGCCGTCCGCCCGCCCACGCGCCGACCGCCACGCCGAACCCGATCGAGGTGGAGATCCACGCCATGCCCTCGGTGAGCAGCGACGCGGGCACCAGCCGTTCGGTCAGCGAGAAACCGGTGATGAGCGTCGGCGAGATCGCCAGGCCCGCGACGAACAGGGCGATCGCCATGACGGGCGCGCTGCCGACGAACGCGATCGGCAGCAGTCCCACCGCGAACACGATGATCGCCCTGATGAACCTGGCGCGCAGCGAGAGCCGCCACGAGCGCGAGCCGAACCACAGGCCCGACACCATCGAGCCGCCCGCGAAGGCCGCGAGCAGGAAGCCGGCCGCGCTCTTGACGCCCTTCTCGTCGGCGAAGGCGACGGTGATCAGGTCGACCGAGCCGAAGACCGCGCCGAGCGCGAGGTAGACGCACGACAGCAACGCGATGGCCGGGATGGTGATCGGGCTGCCGCCCGTGTGCCGTACGCCGGTGACCGGAGGTTCGGTGCCGCGCTGCATCGCGAACGCCAGCGAGCCCCCCAGCATGAACACCAGCGCCACGATCAGGCCCGCGTACGGGTTGATCGCCGTGGCCAGCACCGTCACCATCGCGGGGCCCGTGACGAAGATGACCTCGTCGGCCACCGACTCGAAGGCGAAGGCGGTGTGCAGCTTCGCCGAGCCGCCCAGCAGGTTCGACCAGCGGGCGCGCACCATCGAGCCGAGCGAGACCGAACTCGCGCCCACGATGAAGCCGCTGACGTAGAGGGTCCAGTGCGGCAGGCCCCAGAGCGCGCACAGCATGAGCGCGACCAGCGCGACGGCGTTGAGAACGGCGAGTGGCACGACGACCCTCGCCTGCCCGAACCTGTCGACCAGACGGCCGGACAGCGGGGCGGCGACGGCGTAGGAGATGTTCGTGGTGGCGGCGACCGCGCCTGCCGTGGCGTACGAGCCGGTGATCAACGAGATGAGAAGGATGATCCCGATGCCGAGCATGGACATCGGCATCCTGCCGATGAATCCCGCGACGACGAATCCCTTGACTCCGGGCGTGTTGAACAGCCCCCGGTACGGCCCGACCACTGCGTCCCCCCACTCTTCAAGCGCACAACCTTTGCGCACCGTCTGTCCGGACAGCAAGTGATTTTCCGCTCGATCGTCTAACGTGTGCCGAGTGTCTGCTCTTCCCTCCGTCCGTGGGTTCTTGATCGTCACGGCCGTCGTGGTGTCGGTGGGCGCCGCGGGCGCGTTCGCTCTCGTGCTGAACGAGCAGAAGGATCCGCCGCCCGCCGTCACGCTCAAGTCGGAGACCCCGCGCCTGGAGGCGATGGCGCCGGTACGGCGGTTCGGGCAGGGCGGCCCGGGTGTCACCGTCACCCCGCCGCGCCTGCTGGCCATCACCCCCGGCACGGTGCCGAAGGGGACGCGTTACAAGCTGGCCGCGCTCAAGCACGTGCAGAAGGTCATCGTCGTCGACGCCGGCTCGGTCAAGGTGGCGGGCACGGCGGTGAACCTGCTGGCGGTCGAGCCGGCGGAGTACCGCTCGTGGACCCCGCAGGCGGTCGCCGACCAGCCCGAGGTGTGGAGCGCGCTGGCCAGGGGCGAGCTGGTCGCCGACACGGCCGCGGCGCGCAGGTTCGGGATGGTGCTCGGCGCGTCCTACCAGATCGACGGCGGGCCCAGGCTGCGCGTGGCCGCCTCCGCCACGCTCGGCCTGCCGGGCGTGGACGGCATCGTCAGCGCCGAGGTCGGCCGCCGCCTCGGCCTGTTGCCCGGCGTGGCGGTGCTCCTGCACGGCAAGGAGGGCAAGATCAGCGCGGCCGGTGTGCGGAGGCTGCTGGGCAAGGGCGGGCAGGTGCTCGCCGTCGGCGCCCGCGGGGCCGCCGCCCAGCCCAGGGCGGGCGACCAGCAGGCCGCCGGACCGCCCGAGAAGCAGGTCGTCCGGCAGGGCAGCTACCTGGAGCTCTACAAGGCCGCCGCCACCCGCTGCCCCGGCCTGTCATGGACGGTGCTGGCGGCGATCGGCCAGGTGGAGAGCTCGCACGGGCGCAACAACGGCCCGTCGAGCGCGGGCGCGCTCGGCCCCATGCAGTTCATGCCCGCCACCTGGAAGGCCTACGGCGTGGACGGCGACGGCGACGGCCGCAAGGACATCTGGAGCCCCTACGACGCCGTGCCCGGCGCCGCCAACTACCTGTGCGCCAACGGCGCCGGCCAGGGCGGGCAGAAGCTGCGCAAGGCCGTGTGGTTCTACAACCACTCGTGGGACTACGTGAACAAGGTCCTCAGCCTCTCGGACGCCTACGCCCGCGCCTACGCCTGACGCCGTAGTGCCTACGCCTGACGCCGTACCGGCGGGGGGCAGCAGGTGAGCGGGCACGGGTCGGGCTCGGGCTCGGCCATCAGCTCGCGCACCATCCGCACGAACGCGGGGTGCGTGCCCGCCGTGGCCGCCCGCTCCAGCGGCAGCCCCAGCTCGGCGGCCAGCTGCCTAGCCTCGACGTCGAGGTCGAAGATGACCTCCATGTGATCGGAGACGAACCCGATCGGCACCAGCACGACCGCCGGAGCCGTGGTCTTCCTCAAATGGTCCAGCACGTCGGGCTCCAGCCACGGCACCTGGGGAGGGCCGCTGCGCGACTGCCAGACCAGGTCCCACGGCTCGTCGCGGCCGAGCGCCCTGCTGACCAGCTCGGCCGACCTGCGCAGCTGCGCCTCGTAGAGCCCGCCGGACGGCCCCGCCGTCCGCGCCATCGAGACCGGGATGCTGTGCGCGGTGAACACCAGCCTGGCGTCGTCGCGGCCGAGCCGGTCGAGTGCCTGCCTGGTGTGGTCGGCCACCGCGGCGACGAACCCAGGATGGTCCCCGAAGTGCCGCATCTTGACCAGCTCGGGGCCGCCCTCCACGGAGATGCGCGCGATGTCCTCGTAGTACTGGCGGCAGCTGGAGTACCCCGCGAACGCCGAGGTGGCGAAGACCGCCGCCTTCCTGACGCCGTCGGCCGTCATCTTTCGCACGGTGTCCTCGCCGAACGGGTGCCAGTTGCGGTTGCCCCAGTAGATCGGCACGTCCAGCTCGGGCCGCAGCGCCTCGATCAGGTCGCGGTTCTGCTGGTTGATCGGGCTGATCCCGCCGAAGGACTGGTAGTGCTCGGCCACCTCGAGCAGCCGCTCGCGTGGCACCCCTCTGCCCCGCACGACGTTCTCCAGGAACGGCATCACGTCGTCGGGCCCCTCGGGACCGCCGAAGGACAACAGCAGCAGCGCGTCGTAGTTCCCCACGCTGGTAAGCCTAGGGGGGTCAGGCTGTAGGTTCGGTGGCGTGAGCGCATTCAAGGATATTCGTGACTATGTGGCCATCCCTCGTGTCCTCTCGCTGAAGCTGTCGCCGGACGGATCCCGGCTCGTCAGCGCGGTCCAGTCGCTCAATCCCGACGGGAAGTCCTTCGGCACCGCACTGTGGGCGCTCCCGCTGGACGCGGAGCCATATCGCCTGACGAGGAGCGCCAAGGGGGAGACCGGCACCGAGTTCACCGCCGCCGGTGACGTGCTGTTCACCTCCCGGCGTCCCGACCCGACCGTCAAGGACTCCGACGAGGAGGTGCCGGCACTCTGGCTGCTGCCGCGCGCCGGCGGCGAGGCGCGGCAGATCGCCACCCGCCCCGGAGGCATCGGCGCGGCCAGGGTCGCGGGCGACGTCGTGGTGTTCTCCTCCGACGTGCTGCCCGGCGACGAGGCCGCCGACGAGGAGCGGCGCAAGGCGCGCAAGGACGCGGGGATCAGCGCGGTCCTGCACGAGGGCTACCCCGTCCGCTACTGGGACCACGACCTCGGGCCTGGCCGTACCCGCCTGTTCGCCGCCAGGCTCGGCGCCGACCGGCTCGAGGACGTGCGCGACCTGACTCCGGACGCGGCCGGCGAGCTCGACGACAACATGGACTTCGCGCTCACGCCCGACGGCTCCACCGTCGTGACGACCTGGACGGTGCCGGTCGGCAGGGGAGAGGCGCGCACCGATCTGGTCGCCATCGACGTGGCCACCGGCGAGCGGCGCACCCTCTTCTCCGCCGAGGACTTCGACTTCACCGGCCCGGTGGCGATCTCGCCCGACGGCGCCCGCGTGGCCTGCTCCCGCGACCGCCACACCGCGCTCGAGGTCTCCGCGCGCTCGGAGCTGTGGATCGGCGACCTGGCGACCGGCGAGGGCGCGGCCCACGCGGGCGACCTGTTCCCGATGGACGCCGAGTGGGCGCCCGACTCCTCGGCGCTCTACATCGTCGCCGACGAGCAGGGCCGTCGCCCGATCTTCCGCGTGACGCCCGGCGGCGGGTGCGAGCGGCTGACCGGCGACGACGCCGCATACCTCGCGCTCAACGCCTCGCCCGACGGCCGCTTCGTCTACGCGCTGCGCAGCGGCTACCACGCCCCCGCCACGCCGGCCAGGATCGACGTGGCCACCGGCGAGGTCACCGAGCTGCCCTCGCCCGCTCCCGCGCTGGAGCTGCCCGGCACGCTCACCGAGGTCTCGGCGCTGGCCGACGACGGGCAGGAGATCCGCGGCTGGCTGGTGCTGCCGAAGGACGCCTCGGCGGAGAACCCCGCGCCGTTCCTGCTGTGGATCCACGGCGGGCCCGTCTCCTCGTGGAACGACTGGTCCTGGCGGTGGAACCCGTGGATCATGGCCGAGCACGGCTACGCCGTGCTGCTGCCCGACCCCGCCCTGTCCACCGGGTACGGCCAGAGCATGATCGACCGAGGCTGGGGCGACTGGGGCCCCCGCACGCTCGCCGACCTCGACGCCATCGTCGACCAGGCGCTGAAGCTGCCCGAGCTCGACGACACGCGTCTCGCCGCGATGGGCGGCTCCTTCGGCGGCTACATGGCCAACTGGGTGGCCGGCCACTCCGACCGCTACCAGGCGATCGTCACCCACGCCTCGCTGTGGAACCTCGACCAGTTCGCCGGCACCACCGACGCCGCGATGTACTGGCAGCGCGAGTTCGGCGTGCCCGGCTCCGAGCGCTACACCAAGCTCTCGCCGCACGTCGCCCTCGACCGGATCAGCACCCCGATGCTGGTCATCCACGGCGACAAGGACTACCGCGTGCCGATCGGCGAGGGCCTGCGCCTGTGGTGGGACCTGCAGCGCAGCAACGTCGACTCCAAGTTCCTCTACTTCCCCGACGAGAACCACTGGGTGCTCAAGCCGGGCAACGCCGTCGCCTGGTACGAGACCGTCCTGGCCTTCCTTTATCAGCACCTCAAGCCTCAGTTCGGCCCTCCGCAGCTCTCTGGCCTGGTTGACCTGGGATCTCTTGCCCCCAAGGCCGAGTAGCCACAGCAGCAGAGAAGCCCCTCAGGTCCGCCTGAGGGGCTTCTTAACGCTCTAGGGGCTCTGGGCTTAGCGTCCCTCCGAGGAGTCGCTAGGCCGACGTACGAACGTCCCTAGACCTGGCTCTGTGTAGGTCAGACCGTCTTGCCGTAGCTGAGTCATGACCTTCTGAGCTGTGGCGTTGGCGATGCCGTAGGTGTTCGTCAAGTCCAAGACAGAGGGCAGCTTGTCACCAGGCGCATAGGTGCCGTCTTCAATGCGGTTCTTGATCACTTCGTATACCTGCACCCATCGCGGGACGTTTGGCTTCCACTCCATGATCGGCACTCTAGGAAGCTCATTAGTCCTAGGCGATGTAGCCCCTCTAGGCTTACTACCCCATCTAGGCGTACTATCCCTGCTATGACCAGCGCTAGACCGAGACAAGCCCTACAACGATCAATCCAAGTCCACATCGAAGGAAGGATCATCACAGTCCTAGAGGGAGAGCTAGTTGCATACTTCGCAGCCTCATACAAGCCGGACAGTGAATACCCCATCCACGTCCACATCACTACAGACAAAGAGGAGGCATGGGACCGTCTCAGGACATCTCTGGAACTAGAGCCAGGGACATACGGTCACGTACTCGCCTACAACCTTCTCAAAGAAAAGCCGACGCTCATTAAGTGTCTGGGGCGTATCGACAGCCCCGAGCAAGAGCCGGTAGTGCCATGAGCCCGCCAGAGATCGATGTCCAAAAGCTCAACGACGACCAGCAAACAGGCTTGCGGTGCGTGGTCTGCAATTCAGACTTCATCATCGAGTCAGCAACAGGACTAAGCGGGAAAGTGCCACAATACCCTATGGGCGCTAGCCCGTTGGGCGAAATCATGTTCATGTGCCTTAGGCACATCTACTAGGCACTACAGACAAAGAGCCCTTAAGCCGTTCCGTAGATGGCTTAAGGGCTCTTTGCTGTCCGGGATCTTACCCTCTCCAGGTCTGGACCTCAATCGTCTAGGGTCTATCGCCATGTTCGGGCACGTCTCGATCAGCATCACCACCGTGAGCGCCACGTGTTCCATGGTGAACGTGACGGCCTTCGCCAGCATGCCCATGGGAAGCTCTGAGAGCCACACAGGGCCATGATCAGGGCTCAGGAGATGCCAGACAGCCGACGCGGCTTCCAGAGCATGAGAAAGCCCTGTGGTTCATGACCACAGGGCTTTCTTTGTACCTTGCTAGTGCGGCATGTCTCTTCAGTTAGGCAGTAGTCGCAACGTTGAGCATACGGAATGCGTTAACAGTCGTGACATCGCTACCAGTCCGGAACCACATAAAGGCACCTCGCTGACCTGTCGGCCTACGGTTAGCACCAAACAAGTTCGGGATAAGCTCAATGGTCGTACCGATACGATCCACAATCACGAACTGTGAGAAGTCGCCATAAATCAACACGTGGTTATCCGCAGTAGCAGCCGGATTGATAGAGCTATCCATGTCGCTGGTTTCCCAAATGGGCTTACGCAGAAGAGTAGGCGTAGCCTCCCCGACGCCGGGGAACTTCTTAGCACCATTGCCAGTCTCTAACTGGTCAATGCTGTCCATGATGGCACCACTAGCAAGCCATTGAGCATTAGCCTGCCACCGGGGGGAAAGGGCCTGCTTCACCTTATAGACATCGGGAGATGAAAAGGTCTCCGCAGTGGTAGGCGCAACCTCGCTAACAGAACCGTCTAACGCAGTGACAATGCCCTTAGGCTGACCTGTACCAGTGCCTGTAGTGTAGGCAATACTCTGAAGACGTGAAGCGCCGTCCTGTAGTAACGCGCCTAGCTCATCTAAGAAGCCCGCTCCCGCATCCATCCCCACTTCATAAGAGTACGGAATGAAGGCAGCACCCTTATGCACAGGGATGGAAGGCTGAGCAAGAGTCGGGCTAGCGTCGGCAGCTTCCGTAGCTTCTGCTAACCATTCGGCACTAACGCCAGCGCTGGTGACTCCCGCCCACGAATCAGTAACCGTCTGCACTACACGCGAGATCGTACGTAGCGGGTTAATGGTTCCAGGGTTCGTAAGAATGATTGCAGGGTCTAGTGTGAACGGCACCATGTAACCGCCGCTAGCGTCGGTAAGTGACATGGCGCGCATTTCCATCTGCACACTATGAGCAGTACGGAAAGCGTCGGACTCCGCATTATCCCAAAGAAGGTGTCCACGCTCAGGGTCGCCACAGAGCTTAGCGAAAGCAGAGCGGTAGTTCTCATCCCCAGTAACCATAATCCAGCGAGACGCTAGATCCTGGTCTCGATTAGAGCCGGTGGTGACAAGAGCTGTAGCCCGCTCGGCCGCATAGTCGGGAAGCTGGTTAGCACTAAAGGCACGCTCAATCATGCGCTTAGCATCATCGCGTGACCCTCCCGCCCTACTGTTAAAGCCATACGACGTTACAGGCTTATCCGGGTGAGCTGAAGCAGTGACACTACCGGGATCGCCGAGCGGAGTGCCTGCCTCAACCTTCGCCCCGGAATTAGGGTTTGCGACTAGCGCTCGAATATGGTCACGCTCTGCGCCTAATACATCCCGGTCTAGAGCCTCTAGCCCTAACAGTTCACTCTCTTGCTGCTTCGACCTACGCTCATACCCTCTTAAGAGTACCGCGCGATCTTGGATATAACGGTGAAGATCTCTACGCTCAATAGAAGACATCGCAGCAAGCCGATTTGTGATAACGGGTGTGCCATCATCACGGGTAAGGCTCGCATTGTTCAAAAGATCAGATACTACTTGCTGAATTTCGTTGGATAACAACGGAAATCCCCTCAGTGACGAGTTCGCATAGCGCTAACCGGCGATTGCCTGACATTAGGCTTTGCGGAATAGCACCTGTACGGCGCTTGCCAGACCACAGGGCTAGGGACAAATCAAAGAGGGGCACTTGCTCAACCTCTTTGACGTAAAAAGCGAGCGGCTCTTGTGGCTACACGTAAAAAAAGGGGCGGCACCTAACGCGTAGCCACAAGAGTGCTCTGTGGGTGGCCCCACACATCGGGATGCGTGAGATCAATTCGGACTATAATTCATCGCCCTCTTGTGGCGCAACTAATTCCCGCATTTCCTGGTCGGAGAGGGAAATGCCGTCCGTTTCTTCCTCCAGGGGCAGCGTGGCAACAGCTTCTTCCCATGATGCTGGCATGAGACTAAGCGCAATATCCCGGTATTGGTCCTCACGCTTAGACAGCAAATGCCTAATGCCAATCACCAGATTGTTTAGGGCAAGAGTGACAAGCCCTCTGTCATCCTCACTCCCATGAAGATAGAAGTCCCTAGCGTGCTTGAATACCGCTAAGAGAATCCTCAAGTCCTCATCACTGTAAGAGGTAGTAGGTAGAGGAACATACTCGGTTGGCGCTACGCGACTACGCACACCACGAGGAGGTGAAGTTTTGCTTCCTCTGCCAAACCACATAAAGCCTAAAGGGTCCTCGTGGAAGGAATAGGCCCGATCAGTCACAACAGGTTTCCTCTCAATACGCACTATCTGCCAGCACTAACATGATCAAATCCTGTGGGGAGCCGTGTCTATTTTTCGTGACCGTGGGGTCACAAAGGGAAAAGGATCTTGTTTGGTGACGTCCCTACCCCCCTAGGCCCTGCCCTCTTACCAGTCCTCAGAGTCGTCTGTAGCTGGTATCCGATTCGGGTACCAGTTGCGAGAGGTATCGGTTGGGGGCGTATTCAATTGGTTGACACGCATGGAGTTGCATCTCACATGTGCAGGGCGAAGATTGCTCAGCGTGTCAGTGCCACCATTTGCCTTAGGTACTAAGTGGTCTACGCTTGGAGCTAGCGGAGATCTAGGGTTAGTTGCACTAAGCGACATGTCGATCTGTTCATTGCAGATATGGCAGACAGTTCCATACGTAAGGAAGCAAAGCTTTCGTATGCGTGGCCAGTTGCCACCTCTAGAGCTATTGGCACTCACGTTCGCACTTCCAATCTGTTAGCAACGGATACCTCTCAACTCTCGCGATGGCACTAACGCCTGAACTGACGGGATGCCATGCTCTTGCTTCAGCCAGAACGTTAGCCATATCTCCGAGACCGTTCGGCCACCGTTCTCATACTCCATCTCAATAGTCTTGATCCCCTTCTCCCTATCGATCGCATGCCACTCCCCATCTGCTAACAGCACACGGCTTACCTTTAGGCCGGTAATCAACTGACCCATGTCTCTTAGTCCCCTAGTCCTTAGTGCTAATGGCGACTATCTAGGCGCGCGTGGGGGAGGGGTTGCCCCTTAGACTCCCGGAAAGTTGTAAGTTGTGCATCATGCCTGGTCAGATACAACATACATACAACTTATTGTCTGTATGTTGTCTGCAAGTTGTGCTCTACCAGGCATGATGCACAACATGCACAACATGCAAGGATGAGAGACCGGCCGTAGCCCTGAGGGTCGCCCCCTGCTCAGCGCCGCTTAGCCTCTAGCCCATTAGCGATCTTGCGCGCTTCGGTCTCTGTGTAGCGTTCCTTGTCGTACGTGTAGAAGGGGCTAGTCTTACTGCCCTCTGCCTTAAACGAGTTGATACGTAACTTAGCCTTCTGGGCAGAAGTGATCCTTCCAAACTTCTCTAGGTCCTTACTGAGGTAGACGCCTGCCCCTTGCTTGATGAACTTCCAAATCTCTTGGAGTTTGGGATCAAGCTCTTTCATCTCACTAGCTAACAGGTCATCCGCATTGAGATTGCTCTCCCCAACGAACTTAACGGTGCTGGTTGTGGTAGGTCCTTCATCGGTGCTAATTACTTGTTCGGTGAATTCATAGATGAGTCCCGGCTTCCCCTTCTTGACGAGATTGGCCTTATCAACGTTGAGGTGATAAGTGCCGTTGTCCTTGTCTCTAAGGGCTAGCAGCGTGTGCCGTGCAACTTGGCGGAACGCCTTAGATTCTCCCCAACGCCTACCGGCATCATCGGACTCAACTCTGTTGAGGTGCATAATTCCTAGGAAGCCACAAGTTGTCTCTTCTCCCACCTTGCGCAAGGGCTCTAGAACCTTACGAACGGCGCGAGCTTTATACGTGTCTGTGTCTTGCCCCATGTTGGAAAGCAACGGATCAAAGATGGAAAGCGCAACATCGTAGGCTGTGATGAAGTTCCTCAGTGCGTCTCGATGGCTTATCAAGTCGAACAAGGCATACTCGTCTCGCACGCCTTCAATCGGAGGATTGATGCACACTCGGGATAGATCTGCTCCTGCTGCGATAAGTCTAGGGACGATAGTCTCAGCGTCGCTATCTTCGGTTGCGAAGTAGAGAACGTTTCTAGGCTTCCCGTAGTATTCGCCTTCCAAGTCTCCTCGTGTCACTTGGGCTGCAAGCCATAAGGCAATCGTTGATTTCCCTGAGTCTTCCATGCCCGCTAGTAAGTTCACCTGTCCTGAGAGGATCATGTCTTGCCATACCCATTTTGTTCTTTTCGGCTTAATGGTATCTGCGCCACGCCATAGAAGACGCGCGGTCTTGCCCCAAGTTTCAGATTGACTCTCAACGTTCTCATCTGGGATCGCTAGTTCCCCCTCTTGCTCTAGCTTCATGAGCTGACTATCCCGAGCGGACTTTATGCATTTCGCACGTCTTGCAGCAGTCCACTTGTCGTCATCGGGAAGGGGAACGTTAAGCGCTATGATCTCTTCTACGATTTCTTCAGTTACATAGCTCCACGGACACCTAAACGCTAGTTCGTAGAGTCTGCGCAAGACCTTCTGAACGGTGTTGTCCCAAGCGCCATGCTCAGGCTTACTCTCATCCCAGAGGTTCTTAAGCTCTTGGACTCTCGCGTCCAGTGCCTTATCTGTGTAGGCATCGCATCGCGCCTTATCGCTTGGACTAAGGTCCTCATACTTTCCCCCCTTAACGGATGGGGCCGTGGTAGGCGACTTGCCTATCTTCTCTGCGAGGAGCGTTTTGATAGTCTCTGGAAGCTCAACAGGCTCTGTGTCATGCACTATCGAGTCATAGAGAAACCCTGAGTCGAAGATGATATCCAGCCCGCGTAAGCATTCAATCTTGTTAGTGCCTCCCTCAGATGACCACTTGTAGTAGAGGTGCTTTCCGCCACTCTCGCTAGTGACGGTAAGAGTCTCGGGCAGAGCCCCTAAGGACTCTAGGCTTTCAAAGCCTGGCTTCCCCCTCTTGATATCAACGTCAACCAGAACAAACCCAGACTTCCTTAGGTCGCATCCCACACCGGCCTCAGGCCATCTCTTCCACCATGTGATGATCTGCTCAATATCCGTTGTGGCCCATTCCTGCGGTGTTCCTTTCCTCCACCTCACATGGGGCTCCCTGGTCTCCCTGTCGTACGGGTAGACGTGAAAGCCCCGCTCTGCCCACTTGAGAGCTTGTTTGACAAACTCGAAGCTCAATGCCTAATCTTTCTCTCGGAGTCACAACCAAACCATTTCCTCTCTGTCGGTGGCCATAGACCGGCGGACAGCAGAGCCCCTAACCACTCCTCGGGTTAGGGGCTCTTTGTTGTGTGAGTGCTAGTTGTATTGAGCTTGTTTCGCGTACGTCTTCCTTATTACTTCGTATGCTTCTTCGCGAGTCGTCTTGATAGCTTCCTCAAGCCGTAACAGTTCTTCGCGATAGCTAGCAGTCTCAGAGTCTTCGGTTGTCTTGAGGATTTGCTCTAAGTTGTGTTCCATGAACATAGCTACTCTTCTCGCTTGGCTTAGTGTCTTCTGCTAGCCGTTACACGTAGCGTTCGTCTTCCCATGCTTCTACATCGCTTAGCTTGTAATGCACTTCCCTGCCTACTGCTATACGTCTAGGCGCTCGCCCTATCGAGTTCCAGTAGTAGACAGTCCTAAGAGGTACTCCTAATCGCTTAGCTAACTGCCTAGTAGTTAAGTGCCTCTCTTCCAAGGCCCAGTCACTCCCGTTCGATCTTGAATGGATTCGGACCGATACCGCCAGGCTACGATTTATTGATGGACTTTCGCAAACGGGCAGCTCAGCCAATGAATTGATGTTGATCTAAGATCCATTGATCATGCCGCTTCCTTCTCTATCTGAGACATATCTCCAAAGATGGCCTTAAGCCTACTAACCTGTCGTGCTGATAACGGGGGAGCGTCTTCCACTAACTCAGCCGCTAAGCGCTCCATCACTTCCTCAATGTTTAAACTCACGTAGTCACTCCTAGATAGCAAAAAGTCGCCGAATCACTTCGGCGACTTTCGTATATGGGGTTGTGCCTAACGATTACTCGTTAACCCACTCAAACGCGATACGTTCTCTGAGCATGTACTCTATCTGCTCATCCGTCTTGTGCTGACCTAGTGTCTTAGTCTTACGAATACGGATGCTCTTAAAGAGCGTCCGTAGTACGTCACGCTGTGCAGGTATGTCGAGAGCCATCCATCTAGTCCTAATGGTGGCTAGGTTGCCTCTAGCGTCTCTCGTAAGGTCCTCTAGTACCTTAGGGATGGTTACTGGCCGTAGAGTTTCCTCAAGCTCAGCTATGCGGGGAAGTAGCTTCTTCTCTTTCACACTGAAAGCTCGGAGCGAGATTTCCTCGCTCTCCATCATGTCTAGTGCTTCCTGGTAGCTCGCTCTAAGCTTCTCTAGCTCAATAGCGAGATCCTTTTTGGTGTCATCGTGCTTAGTAAGCAGCTCGAAGATATCTTTCTTAGCGAGACGCTGACAGACTAGATGGCCGATGAACATGTCTGTCCAGTCCATGCGGATTGTGACGCATCCTTTAGGCCCGTTGCACCGATAGCGATTAACCTCTCTACCTCCCAAGCGAGCGAGATATGCGCCGCATACGTCGCAGGTGCCGAAGAACGCTAGGAGGTACTTAGCCCGCCCTGGTCTAGTGGTCTTACGGCTCGGGTCTGCTAGAAGGTTACGAGCCTTCCAGAAGAGTTCTTCATCTACGATTGCTGGCCAGTCGCCTTTTACTAGAACTTCTTTGCCGTCTTCCTCATACGCGCGCTTGCCTATGTAGACAGCGTTAGTGCAGATGCGCCTAAGCATGGCAGGGGACCATAGTGCCGGTCCTTTAGACCTATGATGCGGCGTAAGGCCCTGAGCCACCGATGGACTTGGAACTCCTCGTTCGTTCAGATCCCGAGCTATGGCTATAAGTGGATGAGAAGAGGCAACCCGCGTGATCACCTCCACTACGATTTGTGCTTGCTCGGGTACGGGTACGCGAGTCTTCTCGACCTGACGAGGGTCGTCAGGTTTTGGTACCGCCCTAGACTCGTAACCGTAGGCAGGGCGTGAATGCGGTCTCCCCGCTCTTTTGCTAGCTTCCATGTTTCTGCTTACGCGCTTGCGAATCTTGCGGCTTTCCTTCTCACTGTCTAGGCCATCCTCCATAAGTGCGACCCAGTCTCTATCGTCGTTTGGGTCGTACGTACGGTTGTCGGCAGTGATGTGAATAAGAGTTTTGCTGTATGCGCACAGCTCTACTAGTGCTGCCCACTCATAGAGCTTGCGCCATGCTCTAGACGTTTCCCACAAAATGAGAACGTCTAAGGATTGTGACTCTAGTAGTTCCTCCAGCCGTCGCCAGTCTGGGCGCTCTTTAGTTGAGTATCGAGATGCACTGATGTTGTTATCCCGGAACCTACGACTAAGAGGAAGGTCCCAGTTGTTAGCGCTTGCTGCCTTAGCGTTAAGCTCATCTTGTTCATCCACTGAACGTTCATCAAAACGCTTGCCGTGCGAGTCGGAGCGTCGAGAGTAAGAGGCAGCTTTGATCACAAACCCAGTGTACCAGTGTCGTACCCCCTACCGAAAGGCGAGAGTCCTGCCCTTCCTCGCCCAGCACGTGCTCGGCCAGGAGTGGAAGCGGCCGGAGTCGGTGGCGTGACCGACTTCGTCACCCTCGCCGAGGACATCGCCCGCGAGGCGGGGGAGATGATCCTGGCCAAGCGGCCCACCAACCCGGAGGTCGTGCAGACCAAGTCCAGCCCCACGGACGTGGTCACCGCGCTCGACCGCGCCTCGGAGGAGCTCATCCGCGCCCGCATCAGGCAGGCGAGACCGGACGACATGATCCTCGGCGAGGAGGGCGGCGACACCCCCGGCAGCTCAGGGGTGCGCTGGGTGGTCGACCCCATCGACGGCACCGTCAACTTCCTGTACGGCCTGCCCGAGTGGGCGGTCTCCATCGCGGTGGAGGTCGACGGCGAGATCGTCGCCGGAGTCGTCAACGTGGTGCCGCGAGGAGAGCTGTTCAGCGCCTCCCTGGGCGGCGGCGCGGTGCTGCACAAGGACGGCCTCGCGCTCTCGCGCCTTCGCTGCAACAGCGGCGTGCCGCTGGGGCAGGCGCTCGTGGCGACCGGCTTCGGCTACGACGCGGGCAGGCGCGGCGTGCAGGGCTCCGTCGTGGCCGCCGTGCTGCCGGCGGTGCGGGACATCAGGCGGGGCGGCTCGTGCGCCATCGACCTGTGCTCGGTGGCGGCGGGCCGGGTGGACGCCTACTACGAGCGCGGGATCAACTACTGGGACTACGCCGCCGCGGGGCTGATCGCCAGGGAGGCGGGCGCGCGGCTCGGCGGGCTGAACGGCAAGGGTCCCAACGGGGAGCTCACCCTGTGCGCGGCGCCCGGCCTGTTCGAGGAGCTGCACGACCTGCTGGCCCCGCTCGACCCCGAACGCGACGCCTGAGCGCCCGCGGCGAGCCGCGAACGCGAACAGGAACGGGAACGGCCGGAGCCCTCGGGGGCCCCGGCCGTTCGCGTCATCGTGCGGTTCGGCGCTTCATTGTGCGGTTCAGCGCGGCAGCAGGACGCCGTGCTCGTCCGCGAGGCGGCGCAGATCCTCGATCTCCGCGGTGAGGGTGTCGGCGAGGTAGTCGTCGCCGACGGACCTCGCCTCGTCGAGACCCTTCTTGGCCTGGCAGAGGCGGCGTTCGATCGTGGTCGTGAACTCGCCCATCTCACCTTCTCTCTCAGCAACATCACGGGGGGCGCCAAGCGTGCGGTCACAGGGGTTCCAGGGCACGCGGCGTTGGGTGTCCCGCGGGTCTACCCACAACCGCCGCGGTCCGAAACCTCCGATTCGCTGTGCCCTGCGTCACGGTCGCGCCGTCGATGGCTTACCGTGCGTTTATCGGGGATGTGGTGAAAATGGGGCCACATTCAAATGTGGGGAGAGGTGCCAGAAGCCGTGCGGGTGCTGGTGGTTGAGGACGAGCGGGTGCTCGCCGACGCGATCGCGACGGGGCTCCGTCGCGAGGCCATGGCCGTCGACGTGGCCTACGACGGCGGAACGGCGCTGGAGAAGACCTCCTACATCGACTACGACGTGATCGTGCTGGACAGGGACCTGCCCGTGGTGCACGGCGACGAGGTGGCGCGCAGGCTGGTCTCCGAGCGCAGCGCCTCGCGCATCCTCATGCTGACGGCCGCGGGCGACGTCGACGACAAGGTCGAGGGGCTCGGCCTCGGCGCCGACGACTACCTGGCCAAGCCGTTCGTCTTCATCGAGCTGGTCGCCAGGGTGCGGGCGCTGGGCCGCAGGTCGGCCCCCGCGCTGCCGCCCGTGCTGGAAAGGGCGGGCGTGCGGCTCGACCCCGGCAAGCGGCTGGTGGAGCGCGACGGCAAGGAGATCGTGCTGACCAAGAAGGAGTTCGCGGTCCTTGAGGAGCTGCTGCGGGCCGACGGCGCCGTGGTCAGCCAGGAGGACCTGCTGGACAAGGCGTGGGACGAGAACATCGACCCGTTCACCAACGTCGTGCGCGTCACCATGATGACGCTGCGCAAGAAGCTGGGCGAGCCGCAGGTGATCGAGACCGTTCCGGGAGTGGGATACAAGTTGTGAGCGAGAAGCCGGATCGCCCGGCCGTGCCGACCCATCCGATGATCAGCCCGCACTCGGAGCGGAGCAGCATGACGACGGCGCGGAAGGAGCAGCTGGACGCCGAGGGCGGCTGGGGCGGCCTGCCGCCCATCCACCCTCCCGGCGATGAGACGCTCGGCGAGCGGATCAGGGTCATGCGCGACAGGGTGAGCATCCGGTGGCGGCTCACCCTCACCTACGGCGCGCTGTTCTTCATGGCGGGCGCCGTGCTGCTGGCGGCGATGTACCTGATCGTCAGGTCGGTGCTCGACAGCCTCTCCTTCACGCTGAGGCTGCCCTCCGGCTCGCCGCCCTGGCTGGGCGACTGGCTCGAGCAGCAGTCGGAGCTGCTGGCCAACAACAACACCAACGCGGTGCTGGAGTACCTCGTCAGGCAGTCGGTGATGGTGCTGATCGGGGTCGGGATCCTGGCGCTGATCCTCGGCTACTTCGTGGCCGACAGGGCGCTGCGGCCCGTCGCGCAGATGACCGCGACCGCGAAGAAGCTCTCCGAGAGCAACCTCGCCCACCAGCGCATCGACCTGAAGGGGCCGCAGGACGAGCTCAAGGAGCTGGCCGACACCTTCGACGCCATGCTGACCAGGCTCAACGTCGCCTTCGACACCCAGCGCAGGTTCGTCGCCAACGCCTCGCACGAGCTGCGCACGCCCCTCACGATCAACAGGACGGTCCTGGAGATCGCCCTGTCCGACCCCGAGGCGTCGGCGGACCTGAAGGCGCTGGGCCGTACCCTCCTCGAGGTCAACGCCCGCAACGAGAAGCTGATCGAGGGCCTGCTGCTGCTGGCCCGCAGCGAGCGCGAGCTGGCCGTGCGCAAGCCCGTGGACGTGAGGGAGGTCGCGCGGACCGCCGTGGAGCAGCTGGCGCCCTTCGCCGCCGACAACGGCGTCACCGTCACGACCGAGCTGTCGGAGGCGCCCACGGTGGGGGATCCGGTGCTGCTGGAGCGCTCCATCAGCAACCTGGTGGAGAACGCCGTCAAGTACAACGTGCAAGAAAACGGAAAAGTCTGGATCCGTACGGGAATGGTGGACGGGGCACTGGTTGTTCAGGTGGCCAACACGGGACAGCATGTCCCGGCGTACGAGGTGAACAGCCTGTTCGAGCCCTTCAGACGGCTCCACGCCGACCGCGTGGACTCGGCGAAGGGATCGGGTCTCGGCCTGTCCATCGTCCGCGCGGTCGTGCAGGCCCACGGCGGAAACGTGGCCGCGGTCCCGCGCGACGGCGGAGGACTTGTCGTGACCATTCGACTTCCCGGGCGGTAGTCCGGCGTGTTGATCTGACGGGGGAGTCTCGTTCACGCCGTACATGTGGTTGGATGTGCCGTCGAACACGGTGGTGCATGCCGCCAATGCTGTGTGTTTCGCCATATTTGGCTAACCACGGGCCGTTGGTAGCGCGCCCCTTCGTGTAGGGAGGTTCAGTGGCCGTTCCCGCGGGGTACCGATGCACAAATCTCCCTGACGGAATCGGGCACAAGATGGGCCTCTCGGACGTTAGACACGCGCGACGAGCGCGAAACCATAGATGAGGGGGATGGAGCGAGCACCATGGCTACCGACTACGACAGCCCGCGCAAGACCGATGACGACCTGGGGGAGGACAGCCTCCAGGAACTCCAGGCGCGGCGCACGGACAAGTCATCCGGCAGCATCGACATCGACGAGACGGACCTGGCCGAGTCGCTCGAGCTGCCCGGCGCGGACCTGTCGAACGAGGAGCTGTCCCTGAGGGTGATCCCTCGTCAGGCCGACGAGTTCACCTGCTCACGGTGCTTCCTGGTGCACCACCGCAGCCAGCTGGCCTCCGAGAGGAACGGGCAGCAGGTCTGCAGGGAGTGCGCCGCCTGACGGAGAGGGCACCGCATCGTGTCATCCAAGAAAGAGGAGCGGGACGACCCTGTGATCGGCTCTGGGCCCGCAGAGTCGCCCGCTGCCTCCGCTGAGGAGAAGGACCCGAACGAGGAGGTCGGCGAGCTCGTCGGCCGGCTCGTCCAGCCGGGCGAGCTCGAGGGGGCCGAGCGGCGCAGGCTGCTCGGCCGCCTCAGCAAGGCCCTGGCCGACGGGGCCAGGAAGGCGGGCGGCTCCCGCGCCGGCAGAGGCCGCTGGATGGCCGATGTCTTCCTCAGCATCGCGCCCAGGATCCCGATCAGGGACCTGGCGACGCTGTCCGAGCACCACCACGGCCTCACCGGCGAGCAACTGGCCGACGACCTGGTGCGCACCGCGCAGAAGGCGACGATGACGGTCGGCGCGATCGGCGGGGCCCTCGCGGCCGCCGAGTTCGCCGCCCCGCCCCTGCTGCTGTCGGCGCCCGCCCAGCTCGTCGCCGAGACGATCGTGGTGGCCGCCATCGAGGTCAAGCTCCTGGCCGAGCTGCACGCCGCCTACGGCGTCGAGGTGCCGGGCACGGGCACGCAGCGGGCCATGGCCTTCGCCGCCGCCTGGTCCAAGCAGCGCGGCATCGATCCGCTGGCGCCCGCCTCGGTCACGCTCGCCCTCGGCGCGGCGACCAAGACCGCGCTGCGCAACAGGCTGATGAGGACACTCGGACGGCACCTGACGACCCTCGGCCCGTTCCTGACGGGCGCGGTGGCGGGCGGGATGCTCAACAGGTTGGCGACCAAGAAGCTCGGTGACGCGGTCCGCGCCGATCTGCGCATCAAGCGGCCAGGACTCCCGCCCGCGGCCGGATCGGCCGAGATCGGGCGCTGACGTGTCAGGGCGGCGGGCCCTCCCCCGGCCCGCCGCCGGGCTCAGCGGGTGCGCAGCCCGTCGAAGGCGATCTTGACGATGGCGTCGGCCAGGTCCTCCGCCGACCCGCCGCGCGAAGGCTGGTACCACTCGGTGATCGAGTTGACGGTGCCGAACAGCAGCCTCGTCACGAGTGCGGGGTCGACATCAGGCCGCACGTGCCCCTCCGCCGCCGCCGCCTTCACCAGGCCGCTGACGAACCTGTCGAACTCCCTGCGCCGCTCCAGCGCGTGCTGCTCGGTGACGCTGTTGCCGCGCACCCGCAGCAGCAGCGTCACGTACGGCAGGCGCTCCACGAGGATCGACACGCTTCGCCGTACCACCCACTCCAGCCTGGCGATGGCCGGGCCCGAGGTGGCCCGGTCGTCGGCGACCATCGTGAACAGCCCGTCGAGCGCCCGGTCCAGGGCCCGCGCGAGCAGCTGCTCCTTGCCGGGGACGTGGTAGTAGATCGCCGACTTCGTCATGCCGAGCGCGCGGGCGAGGTCCTCCATGCTGGTGCCGTCGTACCCGCGCTCGTTGAAGACCGCCACGGCCGTGTGCAGCACGGACTCGGGGTCGTGCCCTCGCCCGCGCTGACGGGCTGGAGTGGTGGTCATGTCGCTAATTATCCCGAAGATCCACCACGCGCTGGAGCTTGCCCGCCGACCTGGGCAGCGTGCCGGGGGCCACCGGGTCGACCTCAACCGTGACGCCGATGGTGTCCTTGACGATCCTGGCCAGGGCCTGCCCGGCGGAGACCGGCGAGAGGGGAGTGCCCGGCGCGCTCTCCACGCGCACGGTCATCACGTCCAGCCGCCCCGGCCGGCTCAGCTCGATCACGAAGTGCGGCGACAGGCCCGGCGTGCGCAGCACGATCTCCTCGATCTGGGTGGGGAAGACGTTGACGCCGCGCAGGATGATCATGTCGTCGGTGCGTCCCCTGACCCTCTCCATCCGGCGAAAGGCGGGCATCGCCGTGCCGGGGAGCAGGCGGGTCAGGTCGTGGGTGCGGTAGCGGATGACCGGCATGGCCTCCTTGGTGAGGGAGGTGAAGACCAGCTCGCCCGTGCCGTCGGGGCCCGCGTCGACGATCTCGGGGTAGAAGTGGTCCTCCCAGACGTGCAGGCCGTCCTTGGTCTCGACGCACTCCTGCGCCACGCCGGGGCCGATGACCTCCGACAGGCCGTAGATGTCGACGGCGTCGATCGCGAAGCGGCTCTCGATCTCCTCGCGCATCTCCTCCGTCCACGGCTCGGCGCCGAAGATCCCGAGCCTCAGCGAGGTCTCGCGAGGGTCGAGGCCCTGGGCCTCGAACTCCTCCAGCAACGCCAGCATGTAGGAGGGGGTGACCATGATGACGTCGGGCCTGAAGTCGGTGATGAGCTGAACCTGCCGGGGCGTCATGCCGCCCGAGACGGGCACCACCGTGCAGCCGAGGCGCTCGGCTCCGTAGTGGGCGCCGAGGCCGCCGGTGAACAGCCCGTAGCCGTAGGCGACGTGCACGATGTCGCCGGGCCTGCCACCGGCCGCCCTGATCGACCTGGCCATGACGTCGGCCCAGGTGTCGAGGTCGCGGCGGGTGTAGCCGACCACCGTCGGCCGGCCCGTCGTGCCGCTGGAGGCGTGGACGCGCGCCACCTCCTCGCGCGGCACCGCGAACATGCCGAACGGGTAGCTCGCCCGCAGGTCCTCCTTCGTGGTGAAGGGGAAGCGCGCGAGGTCCTCGAGCCGCCTGCAGTCGCTCGGGTGGACGCCCGCCCTGTCGAACTTCTCCCGGTAGAGCGGGACGTTGCGGTAGGCGTGCTCGAGCGACCACTGGAGCCGCTCCAGCTGCAGGGCGGCGAGCTTGTCCGGCGAGATCATGCGCCCTCCCTGAGGGTACGGCTGCGCCCGCGGAACTCCGCGACCACCCGTCCGCCCTCGCCGCGCACGGTGACGTCGTAGATGCCGCTGCGCCCGTAGCGGGTCCGCTCCCGCGCCGAGGCCGTCAGCACCTCGCCCGCCCTGGCGGGGGAGACGAAGGTGATCTCGGCGCCCGCGGCTACCGTGACGGGCCCGTGGCTGTTGCAGGCGCAGGCGAAGGCGGTGTCGGCCAGGAGGAAGACGTAGCCGCCGTGACACAGGGCGTGCCCGTTGACCATCTGCTCGGTCACCGTCATGCGGCAGTCGGCCCGTCCCTCGGCCAACTCGGTCAGCTCGATGCCCAGTGCGGCCGAGGCCGCGTCATCGGCCATCATTCGACGCGCGCCTTCCACGGATGTCTCCCTTGTCAGCTGACCGAATGTTCGGTAAACACATCATCGTCGGCGGGTCCTGTCAAGGGAGGGGCGACCATGTTCGACCAGCACGAACAGACGCTGTCGAGGGCCATGGAGGCGATCGCCGAACGCGGCTACTGGAGCGCCTATCCCGAGTCCCCGAGCCCTCGCGTGTACGGCGAGGGCGCGGCCGAGCGGGGCAAGGAGGCCTTCGAGTCGTACCTGGGCAAGCCGTTCCCGCTCGACCAGCCGGGCACCGGCCTCTGGATCGGCGCCGAGCGCTCGCCGTACGGCATGGAGCTGGGTGTGACCTACCCCGAGCCCTCGCCCGAGCAGCTCGTGGAGCTGGCGAAGGACGCGATGCCCGCCTGGCGCGACGCGGGGCCCAGGGCGCGGGCGCTGGTCTGCGCCGAGATCCTGCACCGCGTCAACCAGCGCAGCTTCGAGATCGCCAACGCCGTCCAGCACACCACGGGGCAGGCGTTCGTCATGGCCTTCCAGGCCGGCGGCCCGCACGCCCAGGACCGCGGCCTCGAGGCCGTCGCCTACGGCCTGGCCGCCATGACCGCGGCCCAGCCCTCGGCGCGCTGGGAGAAGCCGGCCAAGGGCGACCCGCTGGTGATGGCGAAGAAGTTCACCGTCGTGCCGCGCGGCGTCGCCCTGGTGATCGGCTGCAACACCTTCCCGACGTGGAACGCCTACCCCGGCCTGTTCGCCTCGCTGGTGACCGGCAACCCGGTCGTCGTCAAGCCGCACCCCGGCGCGATCCTGCCGCTCGCGATCACCGTCGCCATCGCCAGGCAGGTGCTGGCCGAGGCGGGCTTCGACGCCAACCTCGTCACGCTTGCGGCGGAGGAGGGCCAGGGCCTGGCCACCCAGCTGTCCACCCACCCCGACGTGCGCATTGTCGACTTCACCGGCTCCACCGAGTACGGCGAGTGGCTGGAGCGCAACGCCACCCAGGCGCTCGTGCACACCGAGAAGGCCGGGGTCAACACGATCGTCGTCGACTCCACCGACGCCTACAAGGGGATGCTGGGCAACATCGCGTTCTCGCTGTCGCTCTACAGCGGGCAGATGTGCACCGCGCCGCAGAACATCCTCATCCCCTCGGCGGGCATCGAGACCGACGCGGGACACAAGAGCTTGGCCGAGGTCGCGGCCGATCTCGCCGCCGCCGTCGGCAGGCTGCTCGGCGACGACGCGCGGGCGGTCGAGCTGACCGGCGCCATCGTCAACGCGGGCGTGCTGGAGCGGCTCGAGGCGGCCCCCTCGCTCGGCGAGGTGGTGCTGGAGTCCAGGGCGGTGACCCACCCCGCCTTCCCCGGCGCGACGGTCAGGACGCCGGTGATCGTCCGGCTGTCCGCCGAGCGCGAGGACGTCTACGGACGCGAGCACTTCGGCCCCATCGCCTTCGTGATCGCCACGGACTCGACGGACGACTCCCTCCAGGTGCTCAGGCGGACGATCGCGCGGCGCGGGGCGCTGACCGCGTCGGTCTACTCCACCTCGGAGGAGGTACTGGCGGCGGCGGAGAAGGCGGCGCTGGAGGCCGGGGTGAACCTGTCGTGCAACCTGACGGGCGGGGTGTTCGTCAACCAGTCGGCCGCCTTCAGCGACTACCACGGCACCGGGGCCAACCCCGCCGCCACGGCCTCGCTCACCGATCCGGGCTTCGTGGCGGGGCGCTTCTTCCTCGTCCAGTCGCGCCGGCCCGCCTGACGTCCGGCCGAGGAGGCGGTGGAGGAGGCGGTGAACGTGCGGGTCGCGGTGATCGGCGGCGGGCGGATGGGGGCGGGGATCGCCCAGGTCTTCCTGGCCGAGGGCGCGTGGGTGACCGTGCAGGAGGCCGACGAGGACGCGGCGAGGGCGGCGGCCGGGCGCATCGCCAAGGGGCTGCGGACGGCCGAGGCCAGGCGGCCCGGCCTGCGGGCCGACGAGGCGCTGCGGCGGCTGAGCGCGGGTCCCGTGCCCGAGACGGCGGAGCTGGTGATCGAGGCCGTGCCCGAGGACCCACGGCTCAAGGCCGAGGTCCTGGCCGAGGCGGAGGCGCGGATCGGCCCGCACGCCGTCCTCGCGACCAACACCAGCTCCCTGTCGATCAGTGAGCTGTCGGCCGCGCTGAGCGGCCCGCACCGGCTGATCGGGCTGCACTTCTTCAACCCGGTGCCGGTCCAGCGCCTGGTCGAGATCGTCGTCACCCCGCACACGCCGCCCGAGGTGCTCGACAGGGCCAGGAAGTACGTCGAGATGCTGGGCAAGACGGGAGTGGTGGTCAACGACTCGCCCGGCTTCGCCACCAGCCGGCTGGGAGTGCTGCTCGGCCTCGAGGCCATCCGGATGGTCGAGGAGGGGGTGGCCGCCGCCGAGGACATCGACACCGCCATGACCCTCGGCTACAACCACCCCATGGGCCCGCTCAGGCTGGGCGACCTGGTCGGCCTCGACGTGCGGCTGGCCGTCGCCGAGTATCTGCACGCCAGGCTCGGGCCCCGCTTCGAGCCCCCCGCTCTGCTGCGCGACATGGTGGCCAGGGGCGAGCTCGGGCGCAAGAGTGGGAAGGGCTTCTACGTCTGGGAAAGCTGACCGGTTTGTGTTTATTTGTGCACTCAAGGGGTAGAGAGCAACGGACTTTCGACATCCCTGGAGGACATAGGTGGCCGCCCGTAGCTCGTTCCTGATCGTCGCGAACCGCTTGCCGGTGGACAGGAGCATGGCCCCGGACGGCACCGCCTCCTGGCGAAGGAGCCCAGGCGGGCTCGTCACCGCCATAGCGCCGGTCATGCAGCGCCGCCACGGCGCGTGGCTGGGCTGGCACGGCGCCCCCGACGAGGAGCTCGGGCCCTTCGAGCAGGACGGCATGAGCCTCATTCCCGTCCCGCTGTCGGAGCAGGAGGTCCAGCTCTACTACGAGGGTTTCTCCAACGCCACCCTCTGGCCGCTCTACCACGACGTGGTCGCCCCGCCCGTCTTCGAGCGCGACATGTGGGACGCCTACCGCAAGATCAACGAGCGCTTCGCCGACGCCGCGGCCGAGGCCGCCGACGAGGGCGCCCTGGTGTGGGTGCAGGACTACCAGCTGCAACTCGTGCCGGCCATGCTCCGCAAGCGCCGTCCCGACCTGCGCATCGGCTTCTTCCTGCACATCCCCTTCCCGCCCGTCGAGCTGTTCTGGCGGCTGCCGTGGCGCACCGAGCTGGTCGAGGGCCTGCTCGGCGCCGACCTGGTCGGCTTCCAGCGGCCGGGCGGCGCCTCCAACTTCATCAGGCTCTGCCGCCGCCTGCTCGGCCTGTCGTACAAGGGCAACGAGGTCTACACCGGCGACGGCCGCTCCGTCACCGCGCAGGCCTTCCCCATCTCCGTCGACTTCTCCGAGCTCGACAACCTGGTCCGCGAGCCGCACATCGTGCAGCGCGCCAAGGAGATCCGCTCCGACCTGGGCGATCCAGAGCACGTCCTGCTCGGCGTCGACCGGCTCGACTACACCAAGGGCATCGGCCAGCGGCTGGAGGCCTTCGGCGAGCTGCTGGCGGAGGGCAGGCTGAACGCGGGTGAGGCGGTGTTCGTCCAGATCGCCACCCCGAGCAGGGAGCGGGTGGAGGAGTACCGCAGGCTGCGCGACGACATCGAGCTGCAGGTGGGCCGGATCAACGGCGAGCACTCCATGCTCGGCCACCAGCCGATCCAGTACTTCCACCAGTCGTACGACCGCGAGGAGCTGGCCGCGCTCTACCTGGCCGCCGACGTGATGGTCGTGACGCCGCTGCGCGACGGCATGAACCTGGTGGCCAAGGAGTACGTCGCCTGCCACAACGACCTGCGCGGGGCGCTCGTGCTCAGTGAGTTCGCCGGGGCGGCCGACGAGCTGCGGCAGTCGTACCTGGTCAACCCCTACGACGTGGAGGGGCTCAAGCGGACCATGCTGGCCGCCATGCGGGCCACGCCGCACGAGGTGGCCAGGCGCATGCGCACGATGCGCCGCCGGGTCTCGACCTACGACGTGGACCGCTGGGCCAGCGAGTTCCTCACCGCGTTGGAGTCTTGAGCGCCTTCCAGGCGAGGTAGCGCTTCTTGGCCGTCTTGTTCACCACGATCTGGGCCACCTGCATGCCCACGCCCATCAGCACCGCGTAGCCGATCGCCTCGGCCATGCCGACCTCGTCGGAATCGGTGTCGATGGGCGGCTCCTTGCCGGTGACCTTCACCCACGCGATTCCGAGCACCTTCTTGGCCGCCCACGCGGTCACGAGACCCACCAGGCCGCCGATCACGCGCCAGGCGATGTCCGGCTTCTCCTCTGTCTTCATGTGTGCAACCCTATTCGTCTTCGACGCGTACCATTTAGAGGCATGACTCAGCGATCACGCCGTGCGCCCATGCCCGAGAAACCCACTCTCGACGGCCTGGAGCAGGTATGGGTGGAGCGCTGGGAAGCCGACGGCGTCTACCGGTTCGACCGGTCCAAGACGCGCGAGCAGATCTACTCCATCGACACCCCGCCTCCGACCGTCTCCGGCTCGCTTCACGTCGGCCACGTCTTTTCCTACACCCACACCGACACCGTCGCCCGTTACCAGCGCATGCGCGGGCGCGAGGTCTTCTACCCCATGGGCTGGGACGATAACGGCCTGCCCACCGAACGCAGGGTGCAGAACCACTTCGGCGTGCGCGGCGACGCCTCCGTGCCGTACGACCCGTCCTTCGTGCCGCCCGACAAACCGGGCAAGCAGCAGATCTCGATCTCGCGGCGCAACTTCATCGAGCTGTGCGAACGGCTCACGATCGAGGACGAGAAGGCGTTCGAGCAGCTTTGGCGGCGCCTCGGCCTGTCGGTCGACTGGACACTGACCTACGCCACCATCGACGGCGGCTCGCGGGCCACCTCGCAGCGCGCCTTCCTGCGCAACCTCGAGCGCGGCGAGGCCTACCAGGCCGAGGCGCCGACGCTGTGGGACGTCACCTTCCGCACCGCCGTGGCCCAGGCCGAGCTCGAGGACAGGGAGTGGCCCGGCGCCTTCCACCGCGTCTCCTTCTACGGCGACCACGGCCCCGTCTGGATCGAGACCACCAGGCCCGAGCTGATCCCCGCCTGCGTGGCGCTGGTGGCCCACCCCGACGACGAGCGCTACCAGCGGCTGTTCGGCACCACCGTGCTGACGCCGCTGTTCGGCGTCGAGGTGCCGGTCGTGGCCCACCACCTGGCCGAGCCGGACAAGGGCTCGGGCATCGCGATGATCTGTACCTTCGGTGACCTGACCGACGTCACGTGGTGGCGCGAGCTCGACCTGCCGACCAGGCCGGTCATCGGCTGGGACGGCAGGCTGCTGCCCGAGGCGCCCGAGGGGGTCGAGGCCGAGCCGTACAAGGAGCTGGCCGGCAAGACCGTGCACAGCGCCCGCGAGCGGATCGTGGAGATGCTGCGCGAGTCCGGCGACCTCGACGGCGAGCCGCGTCCCGTCACCAGGGCGGTGAAGTTCTACGAGAAGGGCGACAAGCCCCTCGAGATCGTCACCACCAGGCAGTGGTACCTGCGCAACGGCGGCCGCGACGCCGACCTGCGCCAGCGGCTGCTCGAGCGGGGCGCCGAGCTGGTCTGGCACCCCGCCCACATGCGGGTGCGCTACGAGAACTGGGTCAAGGGCCTGGCCGGCGACTGGCTGATCTCCCGCCAGCGCTTCTTCGGCGTGCCGTTCCCCGTCTGGTACGAGGTCGACACCGGCGCGCTGATCCTGCCCACCGACGACATGCTGCCCGTCGACCCCTCCTCCGACGTGCCGCCGGGCTACACCGAGGAGCAGCGCGGCGTGCCCGGCGGCTTCGTCGGCGACACCGACGTCATGGACACCTGGGCCACCTCCTCGCTGTCGCCCGAGATCGTCGGCGGCTGGCGCGACGACCCCGACCTGTTCGGCCGTGTCTTCCCGATGGACCTGCGGCCGCAGGCCCACGAGATCATCCGCACCTGGCTGTTCTCCACCGTGGTCCGCGCCCACCAGGAGTTCGACTCGCTGCCCTTCCGCAACGTGGCGATCTCCGGCTGGATCCTCGACCCCGACCGCAAGAAGATGTCCAAGTCCAAGGGCAACGCCACCACGCCGATGGCGATGCTCGAGGAGTACGGCTCCGACGCGGTCCGCTACTGGGCCGCCGGCGGCCGTCCGGGCACCGACACCACTTTCGACACCGGCCAGATGAAGATCGGCCGCCGTCTGGCGATCAAGATCCTCAACGCGTCGAAGTTCGTGCTCGGCTTCCCCGCGTCCGAGGGGGAGGTCACCCAGCCGCTCGACCTGTCGATGCTGGCGGCGCTGGCGCAGACGGTGCGCGAGGCGACCGAGGCGTTCGAGGGCTACGACTACGCGAGGGCCCTCGAGGTGGCCGAGCGCTTCTTCTGGTCCTTCTGCGACGACTACCTCGAGCTGGTCAAGGCGCGCGCCTACGAGGGCGACGCGGCCGCCGCCTCGGCCCACGCGGCGCTGCGGCAGGCGCTCGACGTGCAGCTGCGGCTGTTCGCGCCGTTCCTGCCGTTCGTCACCGAAGAGGTGTGGTCGTGGTGGCGCGACGGCTCGGTGCACCGCGCCCCATGGCCCGCGGCCGAGGCGGGGCCCGGCGACCCGGCGCTGCTCGCGGTCGTCTCCGAGGTGCTGAGGCGGGTTCGCAAGGCCAAGTCGGAGGCCAAGGTGTCGATGCGCGCCGAGATCGCCCGGCTGACCGTCAGCGGCCCCGAGGCCGGCCTGATCCGCCAGGGCGCCGACGACCTGTGCGGGTCGGGCAACGTCGACGAGTTCGTCCTGGAGCAGGGCGAGGAGCTGTCTGTCTCGGTGGTTCTGGCCTGATCATCGGGGGTACGGCGGCGCCGTGCCCCCACCAGATCTTTCGTTCACGGCGATAACCGCGCGCGTTCCGGCGCGCGGCGTGCCAGTCTTGAACACGTGCTTTCCGACCGCCCCACCAAACTCGTGCCGCCCGTGCTGGCCAAGATGGCCGCCTGGAGCGTGTGCCTGATCGTCGTCGGCGTGGTCGTGTACTTCTTCGCGCTCATCGTGGCCAGGCTCAGCTTCGTGGCGCTGCCGGTTGCCGTCGCGCTGCTGCTGACCGCGCTGCTCTACCCGCTGACGAGGAGGCTGACCGGCGCGGGCCTGCGGCCCATCTACGCCACCTGGATCACCTTGCTGGTCGCGCTCGCCATCATCGTGGGCGCCGGCTGGCTGATCGGGGCCAGGGCGAGCGACGAGTTCCCCACCGTGGTCGACCAGGTGCAGAAGTCGATCAACGAGCTGCGCGACTGGCTGGTGACCGGGCCCGTCCACCTCGACACCAAGCAGCTCGACGACTGGGTCAAGACCATCACCAACCAGCTGCAGACCTCCCAGGCCGCCATCACCAACACGGTCCTGACCGCGGGGCAGGTCGCCATCGAGGTGCTGGCCTCGATCGTGCTCATGCTGTTCGTGACCTTCTTCATGCTCAAGGACGGCGACCGCATCTGGGCCTGGTTCCTCAAGGGCTTCGGCGGCATGTCCAGGCGGGTCGACCGGGCGGGCAGGGCCGCCTGGCTCACCGTCTCCCACTACGTGCAGGGCACCGTGGCCGTCGCGGCGGTGCACGGCGTGGTCATGGGCATCGTGCTGGCCGGGCTCGGCGTGCCGCTGTGGGCGCCGCTGGCCATCCTCATCTTCCTGGCCAGCTTCATCCCGATCGTCGGCATCTTCTTCGCCGGCACCGTCGCCATCCTCGTCACCCTCGGCACGACCAGCCCGATCAAGGCGCTGATCTTCCTCGCGGTGCTCATCGTCGAGCAGCAGCTGGAGAACCACGTGCTGCAGCCGCTGATCGTCGGCAGGGCGCTCAACTTCCACCCGCTGGCGATCATCATCGTGCTGGCCGTCGGCGGCATCATGGGCGGCATCGCGGGGGCGGCCGTGGCCGTACCGGTGGCAGCGGTGATCTACCGGGCGCTACCCGAGCTTCGGCACGAACCGCCAGCATTGCCGCCACCTGCGCCGCCGACACCACCCCGGGGTCCCGTCGAGAGCGAATCCGGGCAGCCCAAGGGGTAGTCTCGTGCCCCATGACGCGTACGTTGGGGTTGAGCGAGGAGACCGCATGACCGTAGAGGTGCTCATCCACCGCCTCGACCCCGGACTGCCGGTGCCCGCCTACGCGCACCCCGGTGACGCCGGAGCCGACCTGCTGGCCGCGGAGGACGTCGAGCTCCTGCCCGGCGAGCGGGCGATGGTCGGCACCGGCATCGCGATCGCGCTGCCCGACGGCTACGCCGCGTTCGTGCACCCGAGGTCGGGTCTGGCCGTCAAGCACGGCGTCACCCTCGTCAACGCGCCGGGAACGGTCGACGCCGGCTACCGCGGCGAGATCAAGGTGACGCTGATCAACACCGACACCAAGGAGGCCTTCCGGCTACGCCGCGGCGACCGGATCGCCCAGCTGGTCATCCAGCGGGTCGAACGGGCCTCCTTCTACGAGGTGGACCGGCTGCCGGGCTCCGTGCGCGGCGCGGGCGGTTTCGGATCCACCGGACGATGAGGGAGTGATCGACAGTGTTCCGACGTCGCAAGCGTGAACAGCCCGAGCCGGCTGTCGCGGAAGCGGCTCCCCCGCAGGAGGCGCGCGAGTCGGGCCCGTGGGACGCCGACGAACCCCATCCCGAGCGGGACCGGGTCGACCTCGGCGGCATGCGCATCAGCGTGAGCTCCGACTTCGACGTCCAGGTCGCCGTCGCGGGCGACCAGCCGATCGGCGTCGTGGTCATCCACCGCGACAGCGCCCTGCAACTGCACGCCTTCGCCGCGCCCAAGCGCGGCGGCCTGTGGGACGAGGTCAGGACCAAGCTGGCCGCCAGCGTGAAGGAGGCGGGCGGCGCGGTCGAGGTCAAGGACGGCCCCTTCGGCGCCGAGCTCGCCGGGCAGATCCCGGCGGAGGGCGGCACCCAGCCGGTCCGCTACCTCGGCATCGACGGCCCGCGCTGGTTCCTGCGCGCGGTCATCAGCGGCAAGGCCGCGCTCGACCCCGAGCTCGCCCAGCCGCTCGAGGACGTCATCCGCGACGTCGTCGTCGTGCGCGGCGAGGAGCCGATGGCGCCGGAGGAGCCCATTCTGCTGCGCATTCCCGGCGAGCGCTCGGCCGCAACCGCCGAGCAGACCGTCTCTCTCAACCCGTTCAGGAGAGGCCCCGAGATCACCGAGCTCCGCTGAGCTTTTTCATCGCATAAGCTGAGTCATCATGAGTAGTACGGCAGAGCCCCACAAACGTGGTGGATTGCGCGGCTTCTTCAGCAGACTGGCCTCCACGCAGGCCGAGCTGGAGGCGGAGGAGCTGCGAGAGGACGCCGACCAGGCGGGCGCCACGCCCATCGTCTCGTGTGGTGGCCGGCGACGCTTCTGTGTGGCCGGTACGCTACGTACCGTGACGTTGCGTCCGCGCGGCGGCGCCCCCGCTCTGGAAGCCGAGCTCTACGACGGCTCCGACGTGATCGACCTGGTGTGGCTGGGCCGACGCAAGATCGTGGGCATCGAGCCTGGACGCATCGTCAAAGCCGAGGGCCTGGTCAGCATGCAAGACGGGCGCAAGGTGATGTTCAATCCGCGCTACGAACTGCGCCCAAGCACCTGACAAGGAGCGATCGATCACGTGACGGAGCAGGTAACGGCGCACGAAACCGTTGAAGCCGCCATCAGGTCCCAGTTGTCGAAGGCCCTCGGCGGCGTCCGGGGCATCATCGAGGCGGCGGTGCCGACCGCCGCCTTCACCGTGTCGTGGCTGGTGACCGAGCGGCTGCAGCAGTCGCTCATCATCAGCGCGTCGCTCGCCGCGGTGCTGCTGGTCGTACGCCTCGTGCAGCGCTCCACGCCGCAGTTCGTGATCAACAGCCTGATCGGCATCGGCATCGGCTGGTTCTTCGCCTCGCGCACCGGCGACGCGCGCGACGTCTACCTGCCCGGCATCCTCTACAACGCCGGATACGCCGCCGCGATGCTGCTGTCCATCGTGACCAGATGGCCGGTCGTGGGCTTCCTCATCGGCTCGGTCACCGGCGACCCGACCGCCTGGCACAAGGACTCCGGCATCGTGCGGCTGTGCACGAAGCTCACCTGGCTGCTCATGCTGCCGTGCGTGGTGCGGGTGGCGGTGCAGCTGCCGATCTACCTGTTCGGCGGGGGAGACGAGGCGATCGCGGCGCTGGGCATCGCGAAGGTGCTCATGGGGTGGCCGCTGCAGGTGGCCAGCCTCGCCGCCATGGCCTGGCTCCTCAGCCGCGGCCGCACCCCGATTGCCGCTGCTGCCACGTGATTTTTCCTGTTTTTTACGGCTGAGCACGGGAGAGGCCACCGGGGTCACCGGTGGCCTTCTGCTTTTCACGCTCCTCCAGCGGCGCCGCTGGACCGCCGTTACGTCGGGGATCTCGGGCGCTTCGTCAAGGCTGGTCGTCGAGGGTGATTGCGGTGGTGGGGCAGACGGTGGCGGCCTCGCGGACGGCGGTGTGGAGTCGTTCGGGCGGCGACGTGTCGAGCAGGATCACGAGGCCGAGCGGGTATGGGAACTACTCCGCCAGGGGATCGACGCCTGAACGCCCGGCGGGCGCTTGAGGTCTGATCGCCCGGCGGGTGTGCTTGAGGTCTGATCGCCCGGCGCCTTGTGTCGTGGGATGCGGCAGCCACAGCTCCTGGAGGTCCTCGTCGCGCTTCTTCGGGAAGTGCCGCGACGGACCTGCAGCCTGCTGGCGGTGATCGCCTGCGGACTTTCGGCCGTTGTCGCACCCGAGTGGACGGCCTTGTCGGCGGGTTCTTCGAGGCCCTGCTGAAGGTTCGTGTGGTTTGTGGCCGTGTATGGGGGTTTGCCGTGCGGTTCTCGTGCGAAGGTTGACAGGCGGATGTGGGGGTTTGTGTGGGGGTAGGGGCTTTGTGTGGGTGAGCCTTCCGGGGAGCGGCTGGTAGGCGGTAGGTACCTGCTGGCGGAGGAACTGGGCAGAGGTGGCATGGGGGCGGTCTGGCGCGCCCACGACCAGGTGCTCGACCGGCCCGTGGCGCTCAAGCAGGTGCTGGTGCCCGGGTGGATGGGCGAGCGGGACAGGGAACGGGCCTTCGAACGGGTGCTGCGCGAGGCCAGGGCGACCGCCAGGCTGCGCAACCCCTACGTGATCACCATTCACGACGTGGTCATGGACGAGGGACATCCGTGGATCGTGATGGAGCTGCTGCCCGCGTCCTCGCTGGAGCAGGTGCTGGAACGGTCAGGGCCGCTGCCCGAGCGCGTGGTCGCCGACATCGGCGTCAAGCTCCTCGAAGCGCTGCGGGCCGCCCACGCCGCGGGCATCACGCACAGGGACGTGAAGCCGGCCAACGTGCTGCTGCTCGACGACGGGGGAGTGGTGCTGACCGACTTCGGCATCGCGCACGTGGCCAACTCCCCGACGCTCACGGCGACGGGCATGCTCATGGGGTCGCCCGCCTACATGGCGCCCGAACGGCTCGAGGGCGAACCGGCCGGTGAGGCGTCCGACCTGTGGGCGCTGGGCGCGACGCTCTACGCGGCGGTCGAGGGGGTGCCGCCGTACCCGAGGGACAGTCCTGTCGCGGTGATGGCGGCCATCCTCATGCGCGAGCCCCGGCCCATGCGGCTGGGCGCACGGCTGCTGCCGGTCGTGGAGGGGCTGCTGCGCAAGTCGCCCCAGGAGCGGTTGACGGCGGAGGCGGCGAGCGTGGCGCTGGCGGCGGTGGCGGGCCGGCGGCACGGCGGGGAGACCCGGCGCCGGGAGGGGTCGCGGGCACTGGCCGTCCTCGTGCGGGGAGACGAGACAGACCCCGACACCCCGACGGATCCCATGAGAGCCCAACCCCACGAGACCGACCCGCCCTCTCCTGGGGTGCCCGAGTCGCCGGCCCTCCACGCTCCGAGCGTGTCTGAGTCACCCGCCCCATCCTCTCCAGATGCGCCGGAGTCACCCGCTCCGCCCTCTTCGGGCGTGCCCGAGTCGCCCGTTCTGCCCTCTTCGGGTGTGCCCGAGGCGACCTCTTCGGGTGTGCCCAAGGGGACCGGTTCGGGTGTGCCCGAGGCTGCCGGCCCGTCTTCTCCAGGTGCCTCCGATACACCCGCCCCGTCTACTTCGGACGGGGCCCAGACGCCCACTTCGCCCTCTTCGGGGGTGCCTGAGGTGTCCGGCCCGCCTTCTCCGGGGGTGCCGGGGGCATCAGTCCCGCTCTCCGGGTCACCGGATCCGCTTCCGGCGGCGTCGGCCACGCCTCCCGCGTCGTTCCACCCGCTCTCGCAGGCGGAGGAGGCAGCGCAGGCGCAGACTCCAGGGATGGCTGCGGGTGGCGGCGATGCGATGCGGGAGGAGGGAGGGCTGGGGGCGGTCGCGGTCAGGGGGCTCGGTCTGGGGGCCGTGGTGGCGGCGACGCTGGGCGTGCTCGCCTACGTCGGGCCGAGGGTGGCCAGGCGGCTGGGGGCCGAGGTCACCGTCGTGGGCCCGGGCACCGCACTGCTGGTGCTGTTCGCCGCCGTCGCGCTGCTGGCCGTCGTGCTCCCCCGCGAGCTGCTGCCCCACGGCGGCGCGAACGCGATCCTGACCAGGGCGCTGCCGTTCGTCGCCGGCGCCGCGTACCTGGGCGGCTACCAGACGGGCACCGGCTCCCACGTGACGATGAGCCTCGCCTACGCGCTCCTGACCGTCTGGGCCGCCGTGACCTCGCAGCGGACGTGGCGGCGCTCCCGCGCGGCGGCGGCCGTCGGCGCGGCGGCGACGGCCTGCCTTACCGCGCTGACGGTGGCGCATCTCTGGATCGACCTCGCGGGGCCGAGCGCGCTCACGACCGGGCTGCTGGAGGCGCTGCCCGAGCTCACGGCCGCCGCGTGGGCGCTGCACACCGGATGGGCGTGGTGGGCGGCCGCCCGCCGTACGGGCTAGAGCGTGTCCCGTGGATCATAGGACAGGGTCACGGAGCCAGATCCTGATCGAGGCGACGTCGATGGTGCCCGCGTAGATGCGTTCGCGCTTGTCGGTGCGAAGGGCCACCGCGCGGTGGCCCTTGAGCTTGTTGACGCACCGCTCGGCGGTATTGCGCTCCTTGTACCGCTCGGCGTCGAAGCCGGGCGGTCGCCCGCCCTTACGCCCCCGGTTGAGGCGGTTGGCCTGCTGATCCTTCTTGATCGGGATGACCGCCTGGATGCCGCGCCGGCGCAGGTAGGCGCGATTGGCGCGCGAGGAGTAGGCCTTGTCGGCCAGCACACGCATCGGACGCCGGCGAGGACGGCCCACACCGCGACGCCGGATGCGCACCCGCTCCAGGACGCGCCGGAAGTACGGGCTATCGCCGTACTGACCGGGGCTGATGATCCGGGCGATCGGCCGGCAGCGCCGGTCGGCGACCAGGTGAATCTTCGTGCTCCACCCGCCCCGTGAGCGGCCCAGCGCCTCCCGGCCCGTGCCCGGTTTGTGATCTACGCCGTCCCCTTTGACGGGATGTCGGCGGGCGGCTCACGACGAGCTCCGGCGGCATGCTGATGAGCGCGCGCCACAGTGGAATCCACACTCACCGTCCAGTCCTCCCCCTCGGCCTCATCGCATCCAGCGCGCAGCCCGTCCAGGATCTTCTCCCAGGTTCCATCCATCGACCAGCGGCGATGCCGGTTGTAGACGGTCTTCCAGTTCCCGTACCAGGGCGGCAGGTCACGCCAGGTGATGTTGGTCCGGACCCGGAAGAAGACCCCGTTGATGACCGTTCGGTGATCGGCCCATCGGCCGCCCTGCCGCGGGTTGACCGGCAGCAGCGGCGCCAGCCGTTCCCACTCGGCATCGGTCAGATCATGACGATTCAGGCGATCTTCCACTGGACTGATCTACACCAAACCACCATCAAAGATCCACGGGACACGCCCTAGTGGGGGGAGAGGAGCTGGGCGAGCTCGTCCTCCACCTCCTGGCTGGCGACGAACATCAGCTCGTCACCCGCCTCCAGCGGGTCGTCGGCCGTGGGCACCAGCACCCTGCCCTCGCGCAGGATCGCCACCAGCGCGGAGTCGACGGGCCACGGCACCGAGCCCGCGCGCTGGCCGACGACCGGCGCGTCCTCGGGAAGGGTGAGCTCGACCAGGTTGGCCTGGCCCTGGCGGAAGGTCATCAGGCGGACCAGGTCGCCGACGCTGACCGCCTCCTCCACGAGCGCCGACAGCAGCCGAGGGGTGGAGACGGCGACGTCGACGCCCCACGACTCGTTGAACAGCCACTCGTTGTTGGGGTGGTTGATGCGGGCGACCACGCGCGGCACGCCGTACTCGGTCTTGGCCAGCAGCGAGACCACCAGGTTGACCTTGTCGTCGCCGGTGGAGGCGACCACGACGTGGCAGTTGTTGAGCCCCGCCTCGTCGAGGGAGGAGATCTCGCAGGCGTCGGCGAGCAGCCACTCGGCCCGCGGCACCGCGTCGATCTTGATGGCTGCGGGGTCGCGGTCGATCAGCAGGATCTCGTGGCCGTTCTCCAGGAGCTCGGCGGCGATGGATCGGCCGACCGCGCCCGCGCCCGCGATGGCTACGCGCATCAGTGGTCCTCTTCCGGTGCCGCGGCCAGCACCTTGTTGATCCGGTCCATGTCGTTCTCGGCGGCGATGACGTGGAGGATGTCGCCCTCCTGCACCACCGTGTCCGGCTTGGTGACCAGGGCCTCGCCCATGCGGTTGACGAAGGGCACCCGGGCTCCGGCGAGCTCCTCCAGCCTGCTGGCCTTGGTGCCGATCCAGGCCGGGTTGGCGGCGACCTCGGCCAGCACGACGGTGCCCGTGGGGTCGCGCCACAGCGGCTCGGCGCCCTCGGGCAGGATGCGGCGCAGGATCTGGTCGGCCGTCCAGCGCACCGTGGCCACCGTCGGGATGCCGAGGCGCTGGTAGACCTCGGCGCGCCTGGAGTCGTAGATGCGGGCCACGACGTTGTCGACGCCGAAGGTCTCGCGCGCGACCCGCGCCGAGATGATGTTGGAGTTGTCGCCGCTGCTCACGGCGACGAAGGCGGCCGCGGACTCGATGCCCGCCTCCTGCAGCACGCCTCGGTCGAAGCCGACGCCGGTGACCCGGCGGCCCCTGAACCCCGCCCGCAACCGCCTGAACGCCTGAGGATCGCGGTCGATGATCGCGACTGAGTGGCCGTTGTCCTCCAGGATATGGGCGAGGGTGGACCCCACCCGTCCACATCCCATGATCACGATATGCATGTGCTCCCCACAGGTGTGCCTTCCCCTCAGTATGGCGCGTACAGGGAGTGCCGCGTCGGCAGGGAGGGTGACGAGGACTAGCATCGTCAGACGTGGCGAAGGTGACGGATCTAGTCAAGCGTGTCCTGGTCGGGCGCGCGCTGCGCAGCGGGCAGTTGCACGAACAGTTGCTGCCCAAGCGCGTGGCGCTGCCGGTGTTCGCGAGCGACGCGCTCTCCTCCGTGGCCTACGCCCCCCAGGAGATCCTGGTCATCCTGTCGCTGGCAGGGGTGTCGTTCTACCACTACAGCCCATGGGTCGCGATGGCCGTCGTGGTCGTCATGCTCACCGTCGTCGCCTCCTACCGGCAGAACGTGCACGCCTACCCCAGCGGCGGCGGCGACTACGAGGTGGCCACCGTCAACCTCGGCAAGAACGCCGGGCTCACCGTGGCCAGCGCGCTCATGGTCGACTACGTGCTCACCGTGGCGGTCTCCGTCGCCAACGGCGTCGACTACGTGGGCGCCACGGTCCCTTTCGTGGCCGAGCACAAGCCGGCCGTCGCCATCGGGATCGTGGTGCTGCTGACGGTCGTGAACCTGCGCGGCATCCGCGAGTCGGGCGCCGCCTTCGCCATCCCGACCTACGCCTTCATGATCGCGGTGCTCGGCCTCGTCGCCTGGGGCGGCTTCCGGCTGCTGGTGCTCGGCGACGAACTGCACGCGCCGACCGACGGCTTCCAGGTCGTGGCCGAGCAGACCAACCTGACCGCCTTCGCCGCCGCCTTCCTGGTACTGCGCGCCTTCTCCTCCGGCTGCGCGGCCCTGACCGGAGTCGAGGCGATCAGCAACGGCGTGCCCGCGTTCCGCAAGCCCAAGAGCAAGAACGCCGCCACCACGCTGCTCATGATGGGCCTGGTCGCCGTCACCATGTTCTCCGGCATCATCGCGATCGGCCTCGCCTCGGGCGTCACCGTGGCGGAGCCGCAGCACGTCGCGCGTGACCTGCTGCGTCCGGACGGCACGCCGGTCGGCCCCGACTACTACCAGCAGCCGATCATCTCCCAGGTCGCCGACGCGGTGTTCGGCGGCGGCTCGCTGATGTTCATCGTCATCTCGGCCGTCACGGCGCTCATCCTGTTCCTGGCCGCCAACACCGCCTTCAACGGCTTCCCCGTGCTCGGCTCGATCCTGGCCCAGGACCGCTACCTGCCCCGCCAGCTGCACACCCGCGGTGACCGCCTGGCCTTCTCCAACGGCATCGTCATCCTGGCGCTGGGCGCCTGCCTGCTGCTGTGGGGCTTCCAGGCCGACGTCAGCCGCCTGCTGAACCTCTACATCGTCGGCGTCTTCGTCTCCTTCACCCTCAGCCAGGCCGGCATGGTCATCCACTGGACCCGCCACCTGAAGACCGAGACCGACCTGCGGGTGCGCCACCAGATGCACCGCTCGCGGGTCATCAACTTCTTCGGCGGCGTCATGACCGCGGTCGTGCTGGTGGTCGTGCTGTTCACCAAGTTCCTGGTCGGGGCGTGGATCGTCTGCATCGCGATGCCGATCCTGTTCCTGATGATGAAGGGCATCCGCCACCACTACGACAACGTGGCCGCCGAGCTGGAGCTCGACGAAGCTGTCGACGAGTCGGTGCTGCCGGCCCGCAACCACGCGATCGTGCTCGTCTCCAAGATCCACAAGCCGACGTTGCGCGCGCTGGCCTACGCCAGGGCGACCCGCCCCTCCACCATCGAGGCCGTCACGGTCGGCGTCGACGGATCCGAGGCGACGGCGCTGCGGGAGGAGTGGGAGCGCAGGGGGATCCCCGTTCCGCTCAAGATGCTGGACTCGCCGTACAGGGAGATCACCCAGCCCATTCTCGACTACGTCAAGACGCTGCGCCGCCGCTCGCCGCGCGACGTGGTCACCGTCTTCATTCCCGAGTACGTCGTCGGCCACTGGTGGGAGCATCTGCTCCACAACCAGAGCGCGCTGCGGCTCAAGGCCAGGCTGCTGTTCAAGCCGGGCGTCATGGTGACCAGCGTGCCGTGGCAGCTGCACTCCGCCGACCGGCTCAAGGGCCGCCCCGAGCCGTTCGCGCCCGGATCGGTCCGCCGCCCATGGCACGAGGTCGAGGCCGGCAGGCCTGACGAGTAGTCTGGGCAGGTGGTGGAACTCGAGGTAGGGCCGGTGGCCCACGGTGGCTGGTGTGTGGCGCGACACGAAGGGCGCGTCGTCTTCGTACGGCACGCGCTCCCAGGAGAGCGGGTCGTCGCCGAGATCACCGAGGAGACCACCCGCTTCCTGCGCGCCGACGCGGTGGAGATCCTCGAGCCCTCGCCCGACAGGGTGACCCCGCCCTGCCCCTACGCAGGACCCGGCCTGTGCGGCGGCTGCGACTGGCAGCACGCCACGCTGGAGGCCCAGCGCGGTCTCAAGGCGAGCGTGGTGGCCGAGCAGCTCAGCAGGCTGGCGGGCATCACCAGGGACGTGGTGGTCGAAGAGGTGCCGGGCGCCAAGGACGGCCTCGGCTGGCGCACCCGCGTCCAGTTCGCCGCCACCCGCGACGGCGTGATCGGCTTCCGTAAGCACCGCTCGCACGACATCCAGCCCGTCGACGCGTGCCTCATCGCCCACCCCTCGGTCGAGGAGGTCGGCGTCGAGGGACACACCTGGCGCAACTCCATGGGCGTCGAGGTCATCGCCTCCTCCAGCGGTGAGCACGCCGTCGTCATCGCCCCCAAACCACGCAGCTCCGTCGCGGTGCCCGAGCTCGACGCGCCCGCGTCCATCCTGGTCAACCAGGGCAAGGGCCGCACGGAGCCGAGGCACGGCTCCGGCATGCTGCACGAGCAGGTCGGTGACCGGACCTTCCAGGTGACGGGCAGCGGCTTCTGGCAGGTCCACCCGGGGGCCGCCGAGACCCTCCTCGACGCGGTGCTCAGCTACGCCGCGCCCGAGCCGGGGGAGTGGGCGCTCGACCTCTACTGCGGGGTCGGCCTCTTCGCCGCGGGGCTCGCCGAGGCGGTCGGCCCCTCGGGGGCGGTGTTCGCGGTGGAGAGCGAGGCGACGGCCGTCCGCGACGCCCGCGCCAACCTGCGCGACCTGCCGTGGGCGCAGGTGGAGCGAGGACGCGTGGAGGGCGCCCTCGACCGCTTCGAGATCGAACGCGCCGACCTGGTCGTCGTCGACCCGCCGAGATCGGGTCTGGGACGCGAGGTGGTGAACAGGGTCGCCTCGCTCGAGGCCTCGCGTGTGGTGTACGTCTCCTGCGACCCGGCGACGCTGGCCAGGGACCTGGCGTGGTTCGCGGAGCTCGGCTACACCCTGGCGGACCTGCGCGCCTTCGACGCCTTCCCGATGACGCATCACGTGGAGTGCGTCGCGCTGCTGGTCAGGTGATTGCGCGTCGCTCTGACCAGCATGAATGCAACAGATGATGTTCATGTATGACCAGGGACGACTTCCGTAGCTCCCGAATGTCTGCGCACGAGATGCGCACGATCTTGGAACGCCCCGCCACCCCTCGGCGTCGCGGGGCGTAACCATCCTGGAATGGCAGGTCACCTAGGGCAGGCCGAGTACGACGAAGGGTCCCGGCGCTGGGGCCCTTCGCGTTCCACGTCAGCGGTTGAGGAGCTCCTCTGGGTGCGGCGTCATCGCATCTGGATCACAGCGGGCTGATCGTCGCACCGATCTGGTCGAACAGCTTCTGTTTGTTGTCCTGGTCGGTGCTGAGCGTGACCGTGCAGACCGTGTCCGAGGTTGGCACATGGAACTGCGTGCCCTTGACCTTGACGTTGCCGGCAGGGAGCGTATACAGGATCCGTGCCGCCTCGCCGCCGGCGATTCGCACCTTGGTCGCCTCGGAGACCTTGGCTCCGAACTCCTCCAGACCCTTCGTGTTGGCGTCCATCAGCTCCTCGGCCGAGCTCCGGCCCGGCTGGCAGAAGGCGTTGAGATTGGTGGCGAAGCGGTTGGGCGATGCCTTCGACGACTTGGGATCGATCGCAAGGATGGCTTTGACGTCCGCCATTGCCTGCATGTCCTTCTTGAGACTCTCCTTCTGCTTGCCCGACAGGCCGCTGCGCTCCAGGAACTCCTCAATGTCGCCTTTGGTCAGGTCGTGTGCGACCCATTCATGAGGGACGGCGACGGTTACTCCGTTGGCGTCGCTGCCGATTCGTTTGAAGTCGTCGGGCGGGGAGGTGTACTCGCCGAGTTGCCCCCCGGGGGCGCGCGCAACCGTGATAAGGCCGCCGACGATCGAGCCGCTGCTCCCGCATGCGGTGGTCAGCGTCAGGCACAGCACACTCGCGGTCACGAAGTGGTAGCGCTTAGACACGAGGCTGCCCTCCTCTTAGGCCTTGTGGAGGTCCAGTACCGATACGGCCGTGGCCGGCGAAGTACAGCGCAGAGGACCTCCTGCGCCGGAGCCGTCTTCCCGACAGCATGTGGCGGACCGGTCATGACAGGCGATGCTTTCTCATCGGCCGCATGTCACGCGACCGGTCATTGGCAGCGGAGCGGTATATCCGTTAATCCCCGCGGAATCCTATTTTTGGATGGTAGACGTGTATGCAGTACGGGAGCCGTCGCGTTGATCGCATCCCTCAAGGCGCGGTGCCGGTGCTGTCTCCCTATGAGTCATCCAACGTCTATTCCAGCAAGGTCGGGGCGCCTGGTCCATCCCTGCATATCAAAGGTCCCGACATCTTCCCGGCCGAGGCGAGCACGTTGACTCCAGAGAACCACCAGCCACGTTCACCTACCTGTAGACGGGCAGGACGCCCCGCCCATCCGAATCAGACACTGTTGGCGAAGTAGATCAAAAAGCAGCGGCCCCGTGATCGCATCCGTGATCATGGGCCGCTACCGTTGTTCTTGCTCGCGGATGGAGTCGTGGGTGTCGCTACGTTCGACAGGCTCAGACCAGCACCAATCGCCTCAACCATGCTGCGCTGGGCAGATTCTGCATGTATGCATGACGTCATGATCCGCCTACGACACCTCAGCCGCGCTGCCGCGGCACTCTAGGGGCTGTCCCGTAGATCTTGACCGCCTGACAGCCACGCTCCGATGAAGCTCACTGTTTCCGTCATTTCCGCGCGCTCGGTACGCAGCCGTGGCACATCTTCCTTCTCGAACCCCACCGAGACACCGCAGAACAGTGCGAGTTTGTCATCGGCTCCGACTATGCGGCTGACGGTCTTGCGATACATCGTCCACATCACCTGGGGACAGCTGTGCAGCCCTTCCGCCCTCAGCAACAGCATGACCGTCTGTAGGTACATCCCCGCGTCTCCCCACTGCCCGGGCCCCATCGTCCGGTCGAGGTAGCAGAACAGTACGACCGGCGCCCCGAACGCCTCCGAGTTCAAGGCGGCGATCTTCATGGGCCTGTCGGGGTCGTCGCGCTCGATTCCCAGCGCTTTGTACCGCTGGGCAGCAGCGGCGGAAAAGCGGTCCAGATACGGCGAGGTCAGTTCTGCCGGGTACATCGGATACTCCCGCTCATCGGGTCGCCTGCCAGTGCCCTGGCCGTCGCGTGCTTCTTCAGTTCGGCCAAGGGCTCACCGGCCACAACGTACAGATGCCACGGTTGGAGGTTCCCGCTCGATGGAGCCCGCGTCGCTGCGGTCAGCACTCGTTCGAGTACTTCTTTGGGCACAGGCTCATCGCTGAACGCCCGCACGGCCCGGCGACTGTCCACGGCTTCATACACATCCACGTCTTCTCGTCCTCTCACTCATCGACGACCACCTCTCTACCGTCTAGGGAGTGTCGTCATTGAACCGGGTCACGGAGCCAGATCCTGATCGAGGCGACGTCGACGGTGCCCTGGTCGATGCGCTCGCGCTTGTCGGTGCGAAGGGCCATTGCACGGTAGCCCTTCATCTTGTTGATGCACCGCTCGGCGGTGTTGCGCTCCTTGTACCGCTCGGCGTCGAACCCAGGCGGTCGCCCACCCTTACTGCCGCGCTTGAGGCGGTTGGCCTGCTGATCCTTCTTGATCGGGATGACCGCCTTGATGCCGCGTCGGCGCAGGTAGGCACGGTTGGCACGGGAGGAGTAGGCCTTGTCGGCCAGTACGCGCCCGGGACGTTTGCGGGGACGGCCCAGCCCGCGGCGCTGGATGCGCACACCCTCCAGCACACGCCGGAAGTACGGACTGTCGCCATGCTGGCCGGGGCTGATGATCCGGGCGATCGGACGGCAACGCCGGTCGGCGACCAGGTGCACCTTCGTGCTCAACCCGCCACGCGAACGGCCCAGCGCTTCCCGTCCCTTCACCGGTTTGTGATCTACGCCGTCCCCTTTGACGGGAAATCGGCCGGCGGCCGGCGGCGGGCTCCGGCGGCATGCTGATGGGCACGCACCACGGTGGAGTCCACACTCACCGTCCAGTCCTCGCCTTCGGCCTCGTCACATCCGGCCCGCAGCCCGTCCAAGATCTTCTCCCAGGTGCCGTCCATCGACCAGCGGCGATGCCGGTTATAAACGGTCTTCCAGTTCCCATAGCAGAGCGGCGGGTCACGCCAGGTGATGTTGGTCCGGACCCGGAAGAAGACCCCGTTGATCAACGTTCGATGATCGGCCCATCGGCCGCCCTGCCTCGGGTTGGCCGGCAGCAGGGGCTCCAGCCGTTCCCACTCGGCATCAGTCAGATCATGACGATTCAGGCGATCTTCCACTGGACTGATCTACACCAAACGCCACCAAAGATCCACGGGACACGCCCTAGTGCTGGCCGCCCTCCTGACCGCCTGCGGCGGCGTCAGCACCGACAGGGACGCCGCTGGCATCATCTCCGAGTTGGCCGCGCAGGGCCTGCCGGCCGATCTCACCGTGACCTACACCGGAGAGAACGACCCGAACAAGCTTCTCGGCGGCCCCAATGGCTACGTCAGCAAGGCGGCGTTTACCGATGAGCGGGCAGCGGCGGGAGGGGCGGGCGGAAAGCCGGGTGACATCAACCTCGGTGGCGGAGTGGAGGTGTTCCCGGACGCTGATGCGGCGGAGACGCGTGTGGAGTACATCCAGAGCCTCGCCAAGTCGAGCCCCATGTTGGGCGAGTACACCTACCAGGCGGGCAACGTCGCGTTGCGCATCTCCAAGGATCTTCCGCCGAGCGACGCGCAGGCTTACGAGACGGCGCTCAGCAAGATCGTGCAGTGATCCCAGGAACGCCGAAGCGGCCCGCCGTGAGGATACTGTCGGACGAATTGATCATGTCGTCATGCGGCCTGGTGTAGCGCTGCGCAGTGTGAGGTTCGAGTCGGGGCCAGTGGGGTTCCGGTGAGCCAGGCGTCGAGCCTGGTGAGGTCCATCGCCGCGGCGATGAGTATGTGCTGGAGATGGGTCTTGGCGGTCCCGCGATAGCGGGATCGCCCGCAGGCCAAAGCCTTTGACGCCTTGGGCGATGGTGCCCTCGACGCCTGCCCTGTGGGCATAGCGTTGCTGCCATTCGTCGGTACTTTGCGTCTCTCGTGCGCGTTGCAGAGCTTCATGCTCCTCCCGCGGGCGCAGGGTGATGCGTCGGCCTTTGGCCCCGCGGGTGCAAAGGTCCCGGCGGGGACAGGCCTTGCAGTCACGCATCGAAAAGCGCACTCGGATGACCGGAGTTCCGCCTTGATCGGTCTCGTGGGCTATCAAGATCCGTCTTCGGCGGTGGTCTCGATCGACGCCAGCGTGCACTGGCCCTGCATGGTGACCGATCGGATTTCGGGCTGCCGCGCGTGCTGCGTGACCTTGTCGGCGGTCTCTCCGCAGGATTCCTGGGCGGGTGCCGAGGTTGCGCTCTGGCCGTCCCCGGGTGGTGGGCTCTGCGAGGGTGGGCCGGCTCCCGCCTGGCCGCAGCCGGACGGGATGACGAGCGCGATGGCCAGCAGGGCGATCCTGGAGATCATTGCGATCAGGCGGTCACCGAGAGGGTCCAGCCCTGCTTGCCGCTGGAGCTGAAGGTTCCGTTGTCGCAGCCTTCGACGATGAATCGGTAGCCGCTGGTGGTCATCACGCGGACCCGCATCCGGCCGCCGGTGCCGCCGCCGAGGTCTCGCTGGGTTCCGGCTCTGTCCGCGGCGCTGGTCCAGCGGACGAGGAAGCGGTCATAGGAGCGGGGGGCGGTCGTATGCCAGTCGACGTAGGCGTATCCGCCGATCGACCAGGCCGACACCACCAACTTGGGCCCCTGCCGGGGTGACCAGACCATTTGCCCGCGCAGGAAGTTCTGCCTGCGTCCGGCCCAGACACCGTCGAGGTAGACGTCCACCTCGGAGGTGCGCGGGCAGCCCAGCGCGCTGTTCTCGCCGCCGAGATCGCTCCACCGCGCGCCGATCAGGCCGTAGGGTTGGATGCGGCAGGCGCTCGTCGCGGCCGCCCTGGGGGTCACCGTAGTGGTCATCGTGGTGGTCGCGGTTGCAGTGCCGGCGTGGGCGGGGACCACGGCGCACAGCGTTGCGGCCAGCGCGAGCGGGGTGCTGACCGATAGCGTGCGGCATAAGGCCATTGCTGTGGATGTACGGCTGGTGCCAACACTTGCCATGATGTGATCGTCTCGATTCTGGTGGTGTGGTGAGTCGTGCGGCACACTCGTGATCGACACGACCGCAGGAGCGCGCTGTCCGGGCGTTCGCGATCATGGTGCGGCCGCCGCGGTGACCAGCCAAATCCCGGCGGGGAATCGGTAGCCGACGCCGGGCTCGCGGAACCGTTCGAACAGCCGGGCGGCCGCCGCGCGTGCTGCGGCCCGGCCCGGTGGCGCGCTGGCGCGGTAGGCCGCGCCGGCCGGGCCCATCTCGATGAGCCACTCGGCCACCACCTCGCCTTCATCGGGGGCGTCCAGGGTGACGTCGTGTGGCTGGACCGTGATGGCGTCGAAGCCGGCGGCGGTCAGGATGCGCTTCACCCTGCCCGGGTCGGCGAACGCGAACGGGCCCGGCTCATCGCCCATCGGCAGCGGCGGCAGCGGCCCGAGATGGGGTGCGGCGCCGAGCGTGGCCGCGGCCAGCCACGGGTTGGCGCCCCCGTCACGGAACACGGTCGCGGCCAGGCGGCCTCCCCGGCGTAGCGAACGCCGAATCGTCGTGCACCCCGCAACCGGGTCGGCCAGCAACATCAGCGCCATGCGCGAGAACACCGCGTCGAACGGCGCGCCCGTCACGGCCTCGGCCGTCTCGATGTCCGCCGTGACGAACCGCAGGCCGGGGTGACGTTCGCGCGGGAACCGCTGCCTGGCGGCGGCCACCATCGGCTCGGCCAGATCCACCCCGACCGCTTCACCGCCCGGCCCGGCCGCCGCCGCCAACTCGGCCGTGGTGCCGCCACAGCCGCAGCCAACGTCGAGGATCCGCTCGCCGGGCTTCGGCCGCAGCCAGTCCATCGCCGCCGCGCCCAAGGGCCGGCCGGCCTCGTCCTGTCGGTCGGCATGACGGATCCAACCGGGCGCGGCCTGTGTCCAGAACGCGTGGTTGCGGGCCCGCAGGGTGTCGGTGTCGGGCATCAGAACGGCATCTCGGTGCCGTCGACGGTCACCGAACGGAATGCGGCGGCCTTGCCGGGATCGAAACCCTCGTCCTGGGCGGCCAGGCCGGCCGCGCGGATCAGCCGCTCCGACTGGAACCGGCGGAACGCCTCCTCGCTCTCCCAGATATTGATGATCCGCCAACCGCCCTCGGCCGGACCGGCGACGTGGGCGAGCAGACCGGGGGGACGATCCGGACCCAGGTGCTTCTCCACCTGCCGGTACTCCTCCTCGCTGACGTCGGGCATCTCCTGGAGCACTCCGAACGGCACCGTACCCACCTCTTTTTGATAGAGCGAAACTCTATCTAATAGAGCACTACACTTAGGGTATGGCTGTCAAGAGGCGATATCAGTCAGCACGCAGGCAGGATCAGGCCCGCCAGACCCGCCATGCGATCCTGGAGGCCGCGGGCAAGCTGTTCGTCGACCCCGGCTACGCCGCCACACCGCTGACCGCCGTCGCCGCCGAAGCCGGGGTCGCGATCCAAACGGTGTATGCGGTGTTCGGCAGCAAGAGCCAGCTGCTGTCCGAGCTGATCGACGTCACCATCGCGGGCGACGACGACCCGCGCAGCCTGCCCGACCGGCCCTTCGTCGCCGAGATCCGCGCCCTGGCCGACCCCCGCGCCAAGCTCGCCCGCTACGCCCGCCACCTCACCGAGACCCACGCCCGCCAAGTAGAGGTGATGCTCGCACTGGCCGGCGCCGCGACCGCCGACCCCGACGCCGCCGCGATCTGGCACAAGAACCTCCAAGACCGCCGACGCGGCATGGAAATGCTCGCCGCCGACCTCGCCGCCACCGGCCGCCTGCGGTCCGACCACGACATCGACAGCGCCGCCGACGTCCTCTGGCTGGCCATGGACGTCCACAACTACGACTGGCTCGTACGGCAACGCGGTTGGCCGCCAGAGCGATACCAGCGCTGGTATGTCGACACCGTGGCCGCCGCGATCCTCGACAGCTCAGCCTGAAGGCTCTCAAGCGGCTGACACAGCAGGGAGATCGAAGTCGTTCAGGTGTCCTGTACCGACCGCGACAGATCTCCCCAGCCGACCAGCTTGTCAACGTCTTGCTCGCGCCGCTCGTCCAGAGTTCGCCAACTCCACCCACAGCGGAGTTGGCAGATCACGCGCGTAGAGCTCCCGAAACTCCGGAAACGCCTCACCGAGTACGACGACGAAGCCATCCCTCCTGGCCTGGCCGTCTAGAAAGGGATCTCGCGCCCGTCCCGGAAACGGACCATTTTCGGGACGAGCCCGGAGCAGGCCGAACACATGAACGAAACGTATCGTCACCGCAGAGAAGCGCGCGGAAATCGACGCGTTTCTCCAACGGCTGGAGGTTCTCGTGCCCGAGCTTGCGGCCTCGACGCGGAACCGGTGAGCACGAACCCCCGCAGGCGATCGCCGGCCTGCGCCGGGCGCTGAAACAGTAGTCGCCAGGTGTATTCACACATCGCCCCCGCAGCGCTTGGGCGCCGGCGACATCGCGGTCGCGGGCTGGCCGGGAGCGACCGCATCCGTGGGGTGCGGTCTCCCGATCCGCTGGCCCATCACGGCTGAGCAGCCGCCACTGCAGACAGCTCCTGCGCGAGCGCCACCGGCCCGAGAACCATCAGGGCCCGCACCGCGCCCGTACGCGCCCTCGGCGTCGACGACATCCAGTACCGCAGCTGCCCGCGACCGACCCGAACCTACCTGATCGCCGGAGGAGGAACGTGAGCACCACCGCCGCCCACGCCGCCGTCACAGGCCGATCACATCGTGCGCGCACGTGGTCGTGGACGTCAGCTCCCCGGTGAGTTTGATCGGCGGCGCATCAGACCACAGTCATGGATCCGGCCGTGACTTCAGGCATGCGCGGCGGATGGCCTCGCCGTACGGTCGTCGGCGGCTCGGGTCTCGGGCCGCAGGTTCGCGAACGGGACGAGGGCCGGGTGATGCGAGTCGCGAGTCCACGTCCACGCAGACCAGGCGTCGTGCACGTTCCTGGACGGTCACCTGGTCGCCCTTGGCGCGCATGAGCACCACGTAGAGCACGGAGAGATCGTCCGCCCCGTCCGGGGGTGCGGCCTCGGCGGGGAGCGGGGATCCGGGTCAGGCGCGCGTCGGGTCCAGGTAGGTCATGTGGTGAATCTGCCCGCGAAAGTCAGGAGGTGTAGCACCGCGAAGACTCCAGGGATGAAACGTTCGCTGGCGCCGAGGTCGGCGTAGCGCCGCCACCAGGAGTTCGTGCGGGTCTGCACCAGTGACTTCCACTCGCTGGTGAACGGCTGTACCGGCAGCCGGAGCTCGATCTCGTTGATGACGGTGAACTTGGCACGGTTGAGGTCGCGGTAGCTCCGCAGTTGGAACCACCAGGTAGCGGACAGGGCCACGCCGACCACAGCCAGCACCAGCGACATCGGCCAGGCGCGCTGCACGTTGAGGAGGGAGAGCGCGCTCACGGAGATGAGCGTTGTCTGGATGGACAGGAAGAACGCGTTGGCCACGGCACGCCGGGACGAGACCCGGTCCGCCATCTCCACCGCGATCTTGTAGAGCTCGATCACCGCGGGATCGCTATCGGACACATGGGGATTATGCGGCAAATCCCGCTCCGACGCGGAGGAATCCATCAGCCGAGGCGCTGATACATGTACGCGAGCAGTTGCCGGGTGGCGCGCGCGCCGCCGATGGGGATCGTGCTGACCAGGAGGTGCCTGCTGCCTGTTCCCGCGTTGGGGGAGTCGTGGGCCATCATCGACCACGCGTGCCTGATCTGCGTTTCCAGGTAGGCGGTGTCGCTGCCGGTGTCGGCGAGCAGGATCACCTGGCGGATCGGGAAGCGGTCGATGACGCGCTGGAGTTCGTAGCCGGTGCCGGCGTTCTCCCGCCGGAACCCCGACAGGTCGATCACCACGATGTCGGAGCGGGAGAGCAGGATATCCACCGCCCGCTGCCAATAGCTGCCGTGGCACAGGTACGTCGCCACGGGATAGCTGCCCTTGCGGTCCCGGACGCGCACCGTCTTGCTGCCGATCGACATGATCGGGTGGCGGCCCTTCGATAACGGCTCAGTCGGCTGATGGTACAGCGCCGAGGTCATCCGGTGATCGGAGGTGATGAACAGCTGGCCCACGGTGCCAGTCTGCCGGGCCCGCACGAGCTCCGCCCGGCCGACGGACGCGGCGCTGCGCAGCAGGTGCACGTACCCGCACTCGCGGAAGGCCCCCTTCACGAAGTCGCGGACCCGCACCTCGTTCTCGAAGAGCCTGAAGTAGGCGATCCGCCAGGGCGGGCGGCCGAACACGTTCCGCTCGGCCGTGACCTGGCTCAGGCCGGTGTACCAGACGCGCTGGGGGGCGTAGAAGGTCAGCTTCAGCTCCGGGATGGCCGTCGCCCGGTACCTCGACAGCGTCGCCGTCGTGGGCGGCATCATCTCGGCGAAGGAGGCGTCCTGCGACAGCTTCCTGACATCCCGGGCGAGCAGCCTGCGCCACATCCGGAGGGCCGCCACGACCAGGACTCCCAGCAGCACAGCAGTTACGGCGAGGACGGTGAACTGGACTGCCTCGTCGGAGGCGTTCGTGATCTCCTTCACCACCGGGGCGCCGCCGGCGACGAGGATCGCACAGTAGGCCGCGATGACGAGCAGCGACTTGAGAAATGTGGCGTAGTCCGGCTTCGACCTGCGGAGCGCCTCGCTATGGCTGGCCGAGGGCGGCAGCAGCAGTGCCTGCTGCGGATCCCGTGCCCTCCGGCGCTGTGCAAGCGCCAGCTGCCACCGTGTCACGCGCACGACCGCGGCGACGGCGAAGCAGACGGCTGCCGCCCCCAGGACTCCGGCCATCCACGGGAACAAAGTTCCTGGGAATCTCGTAGACGACGGTCACCTTGGGGATGACGCCCGACATGTAGGCATACACGACCGACGCCACGGAGCCGGTGTAGAGGGCGCCGATGATGTTGCCGCGCGCTGCTTCGGCCTCCACGCCCGGGTCCAGCCGAACGCGCACGATCGTCTCCCTTCGCCCGTTTCCCTCAGGATGGCGCCCACTGATCATCCGCGCATGAGTAGCCCCATACTCAACAGGTAGCTTGCAAGAAGTGACGCGGGCTCGTAGATCCCACCTGGAGCCACCCAAGCCCTGTAGACCTCCCGCCAGCGGGAGGGCTGACGGGAGCCACGGAAGGAGAGCGGCGTGGGGTAGCCGACCGGACCAGAAGGCGCACGAACTGATGGCCCGCGCTCGGTGGCGGTGGCGTTAACGGCACCTAGTGCTCCAGCCGCACTTATCGATCTTCAGTCGCCAGTGTGACCAGTGCAGGATGTGGCTTCGTTGATGGGTGGCCGGGTCAGCAAAGCGATAGAACCGGCGGCCTGGGGATTCGCCAAGCGAAGCGAACCGGCGGCATGGGGATTCGTGGGCCAGGCGGCGGGAGTCCCATGCGTTTCAGGCATGGCAGGTGTGCGCCTTGGTTGTTTGTCGCATGGGCGCACCACCGCATACCGTCCAGGAATGAGCAAGATCGCAGTAGTGACGGGCGCCAACCAGGGGCTCGGGTTCGCATTGGTGGAGGGGCTCGCGCGGCGGCTCGGGCCCGACGACGTCGTCTACCTCACCGGCCGGGACGCCGGGCGGGTGGCCCAGGCGCGGGAAGAGGTGACGGAGGCCAAGGCCGAGGTGCGGACCCACCTGCTGGACGTTCGTGACGGGGCGGCGGTGGCCGCGTTCGCCGACGACCTGCGCGACAGGCACGGCGGCGTGGACATCGTCCTGTCCAACCACTACCTCAGGACGGTGCCCCAGGACGTGCCCGCCGAGGTGATCGACGCCTACGTGGACGCCAACAACCTCGGCACCACGCGGATGCTGCGGTCCTTCCTGCCCGTACTGCGGCCGGGCGGCCGGTTCGTCGTCATCGCCAGCAGCCTGGGCCGGTTGCGCGAGCTGCCGGAGCACCTGCGCCGGCGGTTCGACGAGGCGGCGACGCTGGACGAGCTCGACGCCACGATGCTCGCGTGGCGCGATGCCGTACGCGCGGGGCGGGCGGGCGACGAGGGCTGGCCCGACTTCATCAACATCCCGTCCAAGGTGGGGCAGGTCGCCGCCGTACGGACGCTCGCCCGGCAGCGGCGCGCCGACGATCTGGCCCACGACCGCCTGCTGGTGGCGTCCTGCCCGGGGATGATCGATACGGCTTCGTCGCGGCCCTGGTTCGACATGACGGGAGCGCAGACGGCCGAGGAGGCGGCGGTGGCGCTCGTCCGGCTGGTGCTCGAACCGGACGTGGATCCGGCCTTCTACGGAGAGCTGGTGCGGTTCGGCCGGGTGCTCAGCTGGGCGTGACCACACGGCCCGCTCTCCGGGGGATGGCGCGCCCAGGAGCCTGCCTGGGCCGGTAGCGGCCTGGTGCCCGCTCGTCTCCGCGAGCTCGCGGCACCAGGCTCCGCGACCCGTCACGGGGCCCGCGCCGATGTCGCCCCCGGCGGTGCGCTGGAAGTTAGGCGACAGAGCCGTACGAGGGCTTGCCCGCCCACTCGTAGGTGAGGTAGACGACGCCGGCGTCGGTGGCGGTCGTCCCGGTGAGCTTCAGCCCCGCCGGAATGGTCCCCTCGGCGAAGAGCCGCTTTCCCTCGCCCAGGACGACGGGGAAGACCAGCAGACGGTACTCGTCGACCAGCTCGGCCGACTGCAGCGTCCGGATGAGGTCGCTGCTGCCCTGGACGATGATCTCGCCGTCGGTGTTCCGCTTGAGATCGGCGACCGTCTGAGCGGCCTCGCCCACCAGGACCTGGGTGTTGCGCCACTCGGCGTTCATCGGCGTCCTCGTGGCGACGTACTTCGGCATGCTGTTGATCTTGGCGCCGCCCTCCTCGTCGGGCACGCCGGGCCAGTGCGCCGCGAGGATCTCGTACGACCTGCGGCCCAGAAGCATGCCGTCCGCGCGGTCGAACTGCTCGCCCATGATGCGGCCGAACCCCTCGTCCACGTGCGGGGCCAGCCATCCGCCGTGGTGGAAGTCGTTGGAGTCGTCCTCGCCGGGCCCGCCGGGAGCCTGCATGACACCGTCCAACGTCACGAAGGTCGAGACCACCAGCCTGCTCGCCATCTGCCACTCTTTTCTCTCGTGGTGTCGGGAAGCGGGTCCGTCCGGCCCCGCTGTCTCCCTGTGCCTTCAGCCTGGCAGAGCGCGTTTACGGATTTCTTACGGCTTTCCTCAAGGCCTTGATGAAGAGTCGCGTCTCGCGCGCCGTCCACGTCGACGGTTGCCTGGGCCTCCCCTCCATCGAGGTGGCGATGGCCGCTCTCACCGTGTTCCCTGGACCGCCCGGCGTGTGTGGGCTCTACTTGATCTTCCGGGTGTAGACGACGCGGTCGACGAGGCGCTCGGACTGACCGGGCGGGGTGAAGTAGAGGTCGAACGTGTGCTTGTTCTTCGACCGGATGGTGATCACGGTCCGCATGGGGATGGCCTTGCCGCGATAGTCAGGACCGAGCACGCCCGGGTCGGTGAACTCGCCCGGGATGGAGAGCACCGAGGGGCTCCCGCTGACCGGGGCGCCGCGGTAGGTCATCGCCGTCGGTGTGACGCTGTCGAACGTGGTCCACTCGTAGCGCCGGTCGATAGTGGAGAAGCCGAGGACGCCGAGCCGGAAGTACGTGATGTCGCCGAGGGTTCCCTCGGTCTTCTCCTCCAGGAAGCGGCCGCCGGTCTTGGCGATCCAGCGCACCTTCACGGTCATGTCGCGGGAGACGACGGGCTGACCGTCGGTCCCGAGGAGGTAGTTGGTCTTGGTCGCCTTCCAGGTGCCGACCAGCGAGTCGAGCACGCGGTGGTGCGGGCCGGGGGCCAGGTCGTCGGCGGCCCTGGCCGCCGACGGCACACTCTGCGCGACGGCGGCGGGCGTGCCCACGACGGCGCCGGCGGACGCCTCCGGCGCACCGACCATACCGAGAACGGCGACGGCGGAGGCCGCCGTCAGCGAGATCTTCCTGAGCATGATGACTTCCGTTTCCCTGAGCGTGAGATCCCGGCCGGCGCGAGGCCGCCGCGAAGACGCGGACGATCCGGCCGGGGGGCGGGCGTGGCGGGCCTGCGTGCCAAGGCCTCGACGGCGGCGAGGTGGACCTGGCGCCCGCCTCCGCATGCCGTCCGTCACGAAGGATGGCCGACGGACACACGCGACAGAAGGTGAAGAAGATGCAGAGATCGTGCACGAAGCTGCATCCTCGTGCACCGCCGCCTACGAGCCGTGATCACGTGACGGAGGCTCGCCCCACAGCGCCCTGGCGACCTCCTCGGGAGGCGAGGCGCCGCGCGACGACAGCCAGGCCATGCCCGCGCGCTCGGCGAAGACCCTGAGCTTGCGCGCGTCGAGCGGGCTGAGGTCGTGCGGCCCTGCCAGTACGGCGGTCATCGCGAGCCGCCGCCACGCCGTGACGGGGTCGACCTGGAAGATCTCGGCGACCTGCCGCCGCGCGGCCCTGAGGGCGGCGGCCACCCTGCGCATGCGGCCCTCGCCCGCCGCCTGGGGCTCGATCGTCACCAGCAGGTTGACCGTCGTGACGCGGGCCCCGGCCGCCGCGCTCTCCTCGAGCATCCGGAGGTCGGCGGGGGCCAGGCCGCCGGGGCCGACCGGCACGGTGTAGGTCACCAGGAGGTCGCCCTCCCGCTGCAGCGCCGTCACCGCCGTGGCCCTCCGCCGTACGGCGGGCAGATCCGCGCTGTCGCGCACCTCGAACTCCACGAAGGGGGCGCCGAAGGCGCCGATCACCCTGCGGTAGGCGGAGGTCAGCGCGGCCTGGTCGGCGCAGGCGGCGGCCAGCTCGCTGCCGTCGGGCCCGCCGAAGGCCAGCCCCGCCTGGCCGCCGGCGGCGCGCAGCCCGGAGACGCGGCCGGCCACGGGGTCGTCGGCGGGGTCGACGGTGCCGCCCCACTTCGGCGCGCAGCCGCCGGGGCCCGCCATGAGCCGGCCGAGGGAGAACCAGCGCACGCCGGTGCGGCGGGAGGCGTTGGCCAGGTGGAACCGCGGGGTGCGCGCCGTGTCGACGAAGGCCACGAACCCCGAGGGAACGGGCTTGGCGGAGGGCGTGGGGGAGGGCGAGGGGGCGGCGGAGACCTTGGCCAGAGGGGACGGGCCAGCCGCCGACCAGTCGGGGGTGGCCTGCGCGGGAAGGAACCAGACCGCGAGGCCGGTCGCCGCGGCCAGGCCGAGCGCCGCCAGCACCACCAGCGGCCGCGGCGGGGTGCCCGGCTCTCTGTGACGCGCCATCATCACCTGCCGTGTCAGCCCGATCACCGATGGTGAACGCTAGCAGGCGTGGGGAAGACCTGACCGGATAATGGCCACATGCAGCTAAGGATCTTCACCGAGCCCCAGCAGGGCGCCAGCTACGATGATCTGCTCGCCGTGGCCAAGGCCACCGAACGGCTCGGCTTCGACGCCTTCTTCCGCTCCGACCACTACCAGCGCATCGGCCCTGGCGACCAGGGGCCGGGCTCGACCGACGCGTGGATCACCCTCGCCGGCCTGGCCAGGGAGACCTCCAGGATCAGGCTGGGCACGCTGGTCACGCCCGCCACCTTCCGCCTGCCGGGGCCGCTGGCCATCAGCGTCGCCCAGGTGGACCAGATGAGCGGCGGCCGGGTGGAGCTGGGCTTCGGCACCGGCTGGTTCGACGGCGAGCACACCGCCTACGGCATTCCGTTCCCGCCGGTGAGGGAGCGGTTCGCCCGCTGGGAGGAGCAGCTCGAGATCATCACGGGCCTGTGGGAGGCCGAGAAGGCCTACTCCTTCGAGGGCACCTACTACCGCCTGGCGGACTCGCCCGCGCTGCCCAAGCCCGTCCAGCGGCCGCGGCCGCCGATCATCATCGGCGGCACCGGCGCCAGGCGGACGCCGAGGATGGCCGCCAGGTACGCCGACGAGTACAACGTGCCCTTCCATGCCGTCGAGCAGACCGGCGAGGCGTTCGAGCGGGTACGGCAGGCCGCCGCCGGCCGTCCGCTGGTCTACTCGGCGGCCCAGGTCGTCTGCGTCGGCGCCGACGAGGCCGAGCTGGAGCGCAGGGCGGCGGCGATCGGCAACAGCGTGGCCAGGCTGCGCGAGGAGGGCCTGGCGGGCACCCCGTCCGAGGTGCTCGACAAGATCGGCAGGTTCGCCGGGCTGGGCGCCGAGCGGATCTTCCTCCAGGTGCTCGACCTGCACGATCTGGAGCACCTCGAGCTGATCGCGGCGGAGATCCTGCCGCACGTCTAATGGAATAGCGGTACGAATCGGACCTGCGGCACACTTGACGCGTGCTGCTGACGATCTCGACCACCGCCTCGCCCGCCACCGACCTGGGGTTCCTTCTGCACAAGCATCCGGACAGGGTGCAGGAGTTCTCCCAGTCGTTCGGCACGGCCAGGGTGTTCTACCCGGAGGCGGGCGAGGACCGGTGCACCGCGGCGCTCATGCTCGACGTCGACCCCGTGGCGCTGGTCCGCTCGAAGGGCAGGACCGCGCCCGACTTCAGCCTGGGCCAGTACGTCAACGACCGGCCCTACGCGGCCTCCTCGCTGCTGGCCGTGGCGCTCGGCGACGTCTTCCGCACCGCCAGGGCGGGCCGCTGCGCCGCCAGGCCCGAGCTGGCGGCGGCCCCGCTGCCGCTGGAGATCGCGATTCCGGCCCTGCCGTGCAGGGGAGGACCCGACCTGGCGCGCAGGCTGTTCGAGCCGCTCGGCTGGGAGACCGAGGCGCTGGCCGTCCCCCTGGACGACGCCTTCCCCGAGTGGGGCGACTCGCGGTACGTGAGCCTGCGGCTGCGTGGCGGCCTCAGGCTGGCCGACGCGCTCAACCACCTGTACGTGCTGCTGCCGGTGCTCGACGACGGCAAGCACTACTGGATCGCGCCCGACGAGGTCGACAAGCTGATCCGCGCGGGAGAGGGCTGGCTGGCCGCGCACCCCGAGCGCAACCTGATCACCCGGCGCTACCTCGGGCGGCGCAGGGCCCTCGAGCGTACGGCCCTCGCCAGGCTCGCCGAGGTGGGCGACGAGACCGAGGAGGCGCTCGAGCCACGGATCGAGGAGGAGAAGGAGCGGTCCGTCCCGCTCAACACGCTGCGCCGGGAGGCGGTCGTGCGCACGCTGGAGGAGCTGGGCGCGCTCTCCGTCATCGACCTGGGCTGCGGCTCGGGGCAGCTGCTCGGCGCGCTGCTGGCCCAGCCGAGGTTCGCCAGGATCACCGGCGTGGACGTCTCCACGCTCGCGCTGGCCATCGCCGCCCGCAAGCTGCGCCTGGAGCGGATGCCCGAAGCCAAGCGGGCCAGGCTCACGCTCTTCCAGGGCGCGCTCACCTACACCGACCCGCGTTTCGCCGGGTACGACGCGGCGGTGCTCATGGAGGTCGTCGAGCACGTCGACCCGCCCCGGCTGGCGGCGCTCGAGCGGGTGGTGTTCGGCCAGGCCAGGCCGGTGCACGTGATCGTGACCACGCCCAACGCCGAGTACAACGTCAACTACGAGTTCCTGACCGGGATGCGGCACCCCGACCACCGCTTCGAGTGGACCCGCGAGGAGTTCACCGCGTGGGCCACCGCCACCGCCGAGCGGTACGGCTACCGCGTCACCTTCACGCCGGTCGGCGAAGAGGACCCCGAGCACGGGGCGCCGACCCAGATGGGAGTCTTCACCCGTGACCATTAGGATCCCGGAGCTGTCGCTCGTGGTGCTCGTCGGCGTCTCCGGCAGCGGGAAGTCGACGTTCGCCGCCAGGCACTTCAAGCCCACCCAGGTCATCTCCTCCGACTTCTGCCGCGGTCTGGTCTCCGACGACGAGAACGACCAGTCGGCCACCCAGGCCGCCTTCGACCTGCTCGACCACATCGTCGAGACCAGGCTCTCGCGCGGCCTGCTGACCGTCGTCGACGCCACCAGCGTGCAGTTCGCCGCGCGCCAGAAGCTCATCGCGCTGGCCAGGAAACACGACGTGCTGTGCGACGCGATCGTGCTCGACGTGCCCGAGGAGGTGGCGATCGAGCGCAACGCCGGCCGTCCCGACCGTGACTTCGGCCCCGGCGTGGTGATCCGCCAGCGCAAGGACCTGCGCCGCTCCCTCGGCAAGATCAGCAGGGACGGCTTCCGTAGGGTCCACGTGCTGCGCGGCGTGGAGGAGATCGACCACGCCACCGTCTCCTACGAGAAGGCGTGGACCGACAAGAAGGAGCTCACCGGCCCCTTCGACCTCATCGGCGACATCCACGGCTGCCGCGCCGAGCTGGAGACGCTGCTCACCGAGCTGGGCTGGGAGCTGACCCGCGTGGACGGCAGGGCGGTCGGCGCCGTCCATCCCGAGGGCAGGACGGCCGTCTTCGTCGGCGACCTGGTCGACAGGGGGCCCGACTCGCCCGGCGTGGTCCGGCTGGTCATGGGCATGGTCGCCGCGGGCACCGCGATCTGCGTGCGCGGCAACCACGAGGAGAAGCTGGTCAGGGCGCTCAAGGGGGCCAGGGTCAAGGTCGCACACGGCCTGGAGCAGTCGCTGGAGCAGTTCGCCGCCGAGCCCGAGGAGTTCACCCGCGCGGCGACCGCGTTCCTCGACGGCCTCATCAGCCACTACCAGCTCGACGGCGGCCGTCTGGTCGTCGCCCACGCCGGGCTGAAGGAGGCCTACCACGGCCGCGCCTCGGGCCGGGTCCGCGCGTTCGCGCTCTACGGCGAGACGACGGGCGAGACCGACGAGTACGGCCTGCCCGTCCGCTACCCGTGGGCGCAGGAGTACCGGGGCCGGGCCATGGTCGTCTACGGGCACACCCCGACGACCAGGCCGGAGTGGATCAACAACACGATCTGCCTGGACACCGGTTGCGTCTTCGGCGGCAGCCTCACCGCCCTGCGCTACCCCTCGCGCGAGATCGTCTCCGTCCCGGCAGAGAAGGTCTGGTACGAGCCGGTCAGGCCGCTCTCCGCACCCGGCTACCGCGACCCCGTCACGCTCGACATCGGCGACGTGAGCGGCACCAGGCACATCGAGACGCGCTTCGGCGGCCGGGTCAAGGTCATGGAGGAGAACGCGGCCGCCGCGCTCGAGGTGATGAGCCGGTTCGCCGTCGATCCGCGCTGGCTCGTGTACCTGCCGCCGACCATGGCGCCGCCGGAGACCTCGAAGCTGGACGGCTACCTGGAGCACCCGCACGAGGCGTTCGAGGAGTTCGCCGCCCAGGGCGTGGACGAGGTCGTGTGCGAGGAGAAGCACATGGGCTCGCGGGCGGTCGCCGTCCTGGCCAGGACTCCTGAGGTGGCGGCCGAGCGGTTCGGCGTCGCCGACGGCTCCACCGGAGCCGTCTACACCCGCACCGGGCGGCCGTTCTTCGCCGACCTCGGCCCGCTGGTCGAGCGGCTGCGGGTGGCCTGCGAGCCGCTGTGGGAGGCGCTCGGCTCCGACTGGGTGGCGCTCGACTGCGAGCTGCTGCCCTGGTCGGCCAAGGCGGGGGAGCTGATCCGCGTGCAGTACGCCGCCGTGGGCGCCGCGGCCCGTGCCGCGCTGCCCGCGGTCACGGCCGCACTGGAGGCGGCGGCAGGGCGCGGGCTGGATGTGGGCGAGTTGGTGAACCGCGCCCGCCGCCGTCACGACAACGCTGCCCGATTCCGCGACGCCTATGCGCGCTACTGCTGGCCGGTGGACGGCCTCGAGGGGGTACGGCTGGCGCCGTTCCAGATCCTGGCCTGCGAGGGACGCAACACCGCTCTGGAGCCGCACGCCTGGCACCTCGACACCCTCGCCCTGCTCGACGACCCGTTCATCACCCCGACCAGGCACCTGTTCGTCGATCTCACCTCGGCGCGGTCGCGGGAGAAGGCGGTCGAGTGGTGGGAGGAGCTGACCGCGCAGGGCGGCGAGGGCATGGTCGTCAAGCCCGCCGTCCACCAGCGTGGACGGGTCCAGCCGGGCGTGAAGGTGCGCGGACGCGAGTACCTGCGCATCATCTACGGCCCCGACTACACCGAGTCGCTCGACGTGCTGCGCCGCCGCTTCCTCGGCAAGAAGCGCTCCATGGCGCTGCGCGAGCACGCGCTCGGCCTGGAGGCGCTGGCCAGGCTGGCCGACGGTGACCCGCTCTGGCGCGTCCACGAACCGGTCTTCGCCGTGCTGGCCATGGAGTCGGAGCCGGTCGACCCGCGCCTGTGACGGGTCAAGTTCGAGCATGCGCCGCCGTATCGCGAGCGCTGTCCGGGTAGTGCCAGGGCATGGCGACTACGGGTGAGACGCACCACGAGCACCTGGGGCACGTGGTGTTCATCACGGCGGCGGCCGCGATCCGCGGGTTCCTGTTCGGCTACGACAGCTCGGTGATCAACGGCGCGGTCGTCGGGATCCAGCGGCACTTCGGCATGGGTCCGGGCCAGACCGGGTTCGTCGTCGCCATGCCATCGCCCTGGTCGACAAGATCGGCCGCAAACCGCTGCTGCTCATCGGCTCGGCCGGCATGACGGTCTCCCTGGCGGTCGCGTCGTGGGCGTTCAGCTCCGCCGTCGAGGTGGGCGGCAGGGTCAGCCTGCCCAATCCCGAGGGCGCGATCGCGCTGATCGCCGCGAACCTCTTCGTCCTGTTCTTCGCCCTGTCATGGGGTGTGGTGGTGTGGGTGCTGCTGGGCGAGATGTTCCCCAACCGGATCAGGGCCATCGCGCTGTCGGTCGCGGCGGCCGCCCAGTGGCTGGCCAACTGGCTGATCACCGAGACGTTCCCCTCCCTTTCGGAGTGGAACCTGTCGCTCACCTACCTCGGCTACGCCGTCTGCGCCGCGCTGTCCTTCGTCTTCGTCGTCCGGTGGGTCAGGGAGACGAGGGGCCGCAAGCTGGAGGAGATGGGATAGTTCGCGCCCTTCCTCGGGTTGAGCGGCGCCACCTGAACCAGTGCCGACGGCTTCGGACGAAGATCACCACGAAGAGTGCCTGGATGGCGCCCTCGATGAGGATCAGCAGCCCTGAGTCCAGCGCCAGGAGCACCGAGCCGCCCTTGAAGCCGTCGACGATGGCGCCGATCGCGCGGAACAGTGTGACGATCGCGATCGGCGCGGCGAACAGCGCGAACGCGGTGAGGGAGACCGTGGCGCCGATGACCAGGAAGACGGAGTGGACACGGGTGGCCCGCCGCTCCTGAGGTGCGAGCTCGCAGGCCGGTGGTCTCGACCTTCTCGAGCCGCTTGATCTCGAGCTTGATCTTCTTGGTTGCCTTCTTGTCGTCGGTCGCCAGATCGAGTGAAACGTCCCGCCGGATGTGGGACGCCGGACCCTCACCGAGGGGACAGCCCACGGGGGATTCTCAGTCCCGACACCCCGGCGCCACCGGCTCCGGCGAGAGAGAAAGAGAAAACTGATGCCCGACACCATGCTCCCCGCGTCCCCTCGGCCTGTTCAGGACGAGCCCACCCCCCGCACCGTCCCGGTGTCCCGACGGCTCGCGGTCGTGGGCCTCATCGGGGGCGCGCTCCTCAACGGTGCCGAGTCCATCGGGATGCGGTTGCTGTTGCCCCGACAGCCCGAGACCGGAGCGGCGAAGCTCCAGGCGATAGCCGACTCGGGCGCGACCTATCCGGTCCTCGTCACTCTCGGCACGCTCGCGATTCCGTTCATGTGCGTCGGCTTCCTGGCCCTGACCCACCTGCTGGGACAACGCGCGCCCCGCACCGGCCGGGTCGCCGTCGCGTTGCTGCTCACCGGCATGTTCGGCTTCTTCGGCATGCACGTGCTGTCCATGGTGCAGGTACCGCTGAGCCAGAGCCCGGACCTGGTGCAGGCGGGCGCCCTGCTCGACAGAGCCGAGGCGCACCCGCTCCTGGGCCTGACGTTCCTGGCGCCGTTCCTGGTCGGCACCGCACTCGGCCTGCTGGTGTTGATCGTCGGGCTGCTGCGCACGAAGTCCGTGCCCCGCTGGGTGTCGCTCACCATGCTGGCGTTCCTGGTCGTCGACTTCGCCCTCCGCAACCCCGGTCCCGTCGACGCCCACTGGTTGTGGATCGTGGCCTGCATCGGCGCCGCACGCGCGATCCTGGTGTCGCCCGTCCCGGGCGTTGACCGCTGAATCGGACGGCAGGCCGCACTCCTATACTTGCCGCCCTATGCAGCACGAACACCGGACCAGCGCGGCGGTCACCGCCGCCCGTTCAGTCTCGGCACTGGCCGTGGTCGCGGCCGTCGCCGCGGTCGCGCTGCCGCTGCTGTCCGGTGCCGATTACCTGGAACGGCTGATGCGCACGCCGGAAGCGGTCCTGGCGCCGGGCTACGCCGCGGCCGGCGCCTGGCTGGCCGGGCACGAGCGGGCCCGGCGGATCGGCTTGTTGCTGGTCACCACCAGCGCGTTCGCCGGATGCTACGTCCTTTCCCTGTCGTTCACGGCGTGGAGCGACGCGGCCGCACTCGACCTGCGGCCGCTCGGCCTCGACACCCGGACGCTGGCCGGGGCGACGGCGTGGGTGACGACCTGGTGCTGGATTCCGCCGCTCGGCCTGGTCGCGGTGCTGCTGCCGCTGCTGCTGCCCGAAGGCCGGTCGCTGGCCGGATGGTGGTCGCGCCTGCCGCGGATCGCCGCGGGGCTCGTCACCGCCGCAACGGTGGTGGCCGCGGTGACACCCCGGAAGCTGCGGTTCACGACCGTCCCGGAGAACCCGCTGGGCATCGAGGCGATCGAGCCCCTCGCGCTTCCCGTGGGGCTGACGCTGCTGGGCGGCTGCGTCGGGCTGATGCTGCTCGGCATGGCTTCCCTGGTGGTGCGGTTCCGGCGCGCCGACGGGGTGGAGCGACGGCAGGTCGCATGGATCGGGTACGGCGTCGCCGTCACTGTCGCCGCCACCGTGGCGGCACCGTGGTGGGTGCGTGCGTTCGCCGTCCTGCTGATCCCCGCCTGCATCGTCGTCGCCGCGCTCCGCTATCGGCTCTACGACATCGACGTGCTGGTCAACCGCACTCTGGTGGCCGGGGTGCTGCTGTCGGGGGCGGTCCTGCTCTACGCCGCGGTCGTGGGCTGGGCCGGGATCGTCCTGGGAGAGACGAGCCGCGCCACGTCGTTCACCGCGGCATTCACGATCGCGCTGCTCTTCCACCCGGCTCGGGTCCGGGTCCAGCGCGCCGTCGACCGGCTGCTGTACGGCCATCGGGCCGACCCGCACGTGCTCTTTCTCCGGGTGGACGACGCGGTCCGTGGCGCGGGCTCGCCCCTGCAGTCCCTGCGGGACGCCGCCGGCGCGGTCGCCCTCGGGCTCCGGCTGCGTGGTGTCGCGGTGACCGTGCACATGCCCGACGGTCCGGACGTCGAGACCTCCACCGGGCACCTCGACCCCCGCCTGGCGGACTCCTTCCCCCTCGAACTGCACGGCGAGACCGTCGGAGTCCTGCACGCGATGCCACGTACCGGCTCGACGGTCCTGGACCCGCAGGACCGGGTGGTGCTCGCCGCCCTGACCGGGCCCCTGGCCAGCACCGCGCAGGCCGTCCGGCTGACCCACCACCTCGAGCGCACCCGCGACCGGCTGGTGACCACGCGGGAGGAGGAACGCCGGCGGCTGCGCCGCGACCTCCACGACAGCCTCGGACCGCAACTGGCCGCCATCTCGATGACCGTCGACACCGCCGGCAGGGTGCTCGGTCGCGGCGACACCGGCAAGACCGCGCGGCTGCTCGGCGTGGCGGCCGACCAGACGGCCGAGGCGATCTCGGACGTGCGGCGCCTGGTTCGCGGGCTCCGCCCTCCGGCACTCGACGAGCTCGGGCTGGTCGGCGCGCTGACCTCCTCCGGGCTGGCCGCCACCGCAGCTGTCGACGCAGGTGAGGTACCGTCGATCACCGTGGACGCCGAACTGAGCCCTTCCCTGGAACTGCCTGCCGCGGTCGAGGTCGCGGCCTACCGGATCGTCCAGGAAGCGGTCAGCAACGCGCTGCGCCACGGTGCTCCCCGGCGGGTCACCGTCACGCTCAGGGAGACCGGTGACGACCTCGCGGTCTCGGTGGCCGACGACGGGACCGGCTTCGACCCCGCCGTGAACCGAGCAGGCGTCGGGATGGCCAGCGTGCGCGAACGCGCCACCGAACTCGGCGGCACCGTACGGCTCGAGAGTGCTCCGGGCATGGGCACGACGGTCACCGCCCTGCTCCCCCTCCGCCCAGGGACCCTCTCATGACGACCGCCGTGCTCGTCGACGACCACCCGGTGTTCCGCAAGGGGCTGGCCGTGCTGCTGGAGGAGCTGGATGTGACCGTCGTCGCGGAGGCCCCGGACGGCGAGGCGGGCGTAGAGGCGGCCCTGCGGCACCGGCCGGACGTCGTCCTCATGGACATCCAGATGCCCGGCACCGACGGGATCACCGCGACCCGGCGGATCCTCGAGGCGTGGGCCGACGCCCGGGTGTTGATGTTGACGATGGTGGCCGACGACGAGGCGGTGTTCGCGGCGATCCAGGCCGGCGCCCTCGGCTACCTGCTCAAGGGAGCCGGAAGCGCCGAGATCGGCCGCGCCCTCGCGGCGGTGGCGGCGGGCGAGGCCGTCTACGGCCCGCACGTCGCGCGACGGCTGAGGGCGTTCTTCAACGCCGGCGCGGGCGTGGCGGCCAAGCCGTTCCCCGAGTTGTCCGACGGCGAGCGTCAGGTGCTGAGGCTGGTCGCGGCCGGGCTGGGCAACCAGGTCATCGCCCAGCAACTGCACCTGTCGGAGAAGACCGTTCGCAACCGGGTCAGCAGTATCTTCGCCAAGCTCGACGTGGCCAGCAGGGCCGAGGCGATCGTCAAGGCCCGCCAGGGCGGCCTGACCTGACACCGGCTATCCCCTCTCCGGCAGCCGCGATGACCCGGACTCGCGCTGCCGCGACAGGTGGCCGGTATGGCGGGCCGCTGTCCGAGTTGCTCGATGGCGTCGGCGGTCCAGCCGGCGACATCATCGAACTCGGCGACCATCGCCAATGCGGTCACAGCGCAACTCCTGTCCCGTCGCAGGCGTTCGTCGCCCGTCGGCCGTCTGTCGTCGTCATGGTGCAAGCAGTCCATCCGCGCTCAGGACGGGCGCGGGGCGCGCCGGTCCTTGCGCTGGGCGAGCTCTTCCTCGTCCACCAGGGTGAGCATCGGCTTGCCAGGCTCGCACAGCATGGTGACGGTGAACCGGAGCGGGATGTCGTCGCGGTTGTTGCCGTCCTGGTAGTGGATGACGTCGCCGCCCGGCTCCCAGAACGCCTCCCCCGCGCGTACGACCCGCTCCGGCTCGCCCTCCACCTCCAGCAGCATCTCGCCCTCCAGCACGAAGCCGAACGCGGGCCCGGAGTGCCGGTGCGGCGGCGTACCCGGATCGCCGGGCGGGAACTCGATGACCACGGTCATGGCGTGCGCACCCTGCGGGATGAACGGCGGCGCGGCCTCCTGCAGCATGGTCAGCGCCGTCTGCCACGCGGTCGATCTCGGCTTGGGGTCGATGTCGGGCATGGGAACCACCTTTCGTGAGCTACGTGCGATGGAGCTCGGGCTACTTCCGGGCCGCGTTCCGGCCGGGCCAGTCGCGGTAGCGGAGCTGGCCGAGGATCGCGCTCTCACCCGGAACCAGCGTCCGCTCGCCCGGCTCGCTTCCGAAGTAGTGCGCGTGCGGGTCGGTCACCACCTCGCGCGGATCGCCCCAGCCGGTCAGCGCGTCGCGGAAGAACTCGTCCATCCGGAACCGCTCGGGCCCGGCGATCTCGATCCTGCCGTTCAACGGCGAGCCCACCGCGACCCTGCCGATCGCCTGCGCGACCTCGTCACCGGCGATGGGCTGGAAGAGCACGGGCGCGATCCGCACCGTGTTGCCGTCCGTGGCCTCATCGGCGATGCTCCGGACGAACTCGAAGAACTGGGTCGCGTGCACGAGCGAGAACGGGATCGACGACTTCTCGATCAGCTGCTCCTGGGCGATCTTTGCCCGGAAGTAGCCGTTCTCGGGCATCCGCTCCGTTCCCACGACCGACAGCGCGACGTGGTGACCGACGCCGGCCGCCGCCTCCGCGGCGAGGAGATTGCGGGTGGAGGTCTCGAAGAACTCCAGTACGGCGGCGGGCTCGAACGACGGGGAGTTGGAGACGTCGATGACCACCTGCGCGCCCGCCAGCACCTCGGCCAGTCCTTCGCCGGTGAGCGTGTTGACGCCGGTGTCAGGCGACGCCGCCACCGCCTCGTGACCGTGCTCGCTCAGCTTCGTCACGAGCTTCGACCCGATCAGGCCGGTCCCACCGACTACGACGATCTTCATGGCAATCCCTTTCTGTCCACCGGGGCATCTGCTGCCAACCGGTCGCCAGCTAAGACCGGGCAGCCTTCGGGCTTGTGACAACTCCCGCGAAATTCTTTTTCCGGCCGCGATCAAGATCCATGCCCTGAACGAGCCCACTGACCTGCGACGAGGACGAACCGCTGGTCGGCCGCTTCGCCGGGGAATCTCCCGTGGCTTTTACCTGCCGGTGGGCTGTCCTTGCTGCTCAAGGGGCAGACAGCAGGTGGCAGTCCAGGATGGGGCCGGAACATGGGCCTGCCGATGGGGTGCGGGACACCGGCCAGCCAGGGGGCGATGGTGGTGGCGGATGCCGAATCGGGCGACCCGGAGGATCTCGAGGAGGCCGTGGCGGTGTTCGCCGATGTGCGGCCGCGCCTGTTCGGAATCGCGTACCGCATGCTGGGCAGCGCAGCCGAAGCCGAGGACCTGGTGCAGGACGTCTGGCTGCGCTGGCAGGGCTATGACCGCGCCACGGTGGACAGCCCGGCCGGGTTCCTGGCGACGACGACCACGCGGCTGGCCATCAACGCCGCCCAGTCCGCACGCGTCCGTCGTGAGACCTACATCGGCCCGTGGCTGCCCGAACCGGTCGACACCGGCGCAGACCCCTACCTCGGCGCCGAACGCGGCGAGGCCCTGGAGTTCGCGGTGCTGCTGCTCCTGGAGCGGCTCTCGCCCACCGAACGGGCCGCGTACGTGCTGCGGGAGGCGTTCGACTACCCGTACCGGCAGATCGCCGACATCGTCCGGCTAAACGAGGCGGCGGTCCGCCAGCTGGTCAGCCGGGCCCGCAAGCGCGTGCTCGTCGAGCGCCGCACGCCCGTGACCGCAGCCGAACAACGCAGACTGCTGACCGCCTTCGTCGCCGCTGCCCGCTCCGGCGACCTGACCGCGCTGGAGGAGCTCTTCGCCGCGGATGTGACCAGCTACTCCGACGGCGGCGGCGCCGTACGCGCCTCTCGTTTCCCCGTGGTGGGCGCGTCACGGGTGGCGAAGTACGTCAAGGCGTTCGCGGACCACTTCTGGGCTGGAGTCGACGTGGCCTGGGCGAGCACGAACGGGCAGACCTCAGCCCTGCTCAGCCGCGACGGGCAGGTGTTCGCGGTCCTCGCGGTCAACGCCTCGGAGCAGGGCATCGACCAGGTGTTGTGGATGATGAACCCGGCCAAACTCACCGCGGTGTCCACTGGGCGTGACCCGCCGCAAGCCGCGCAGGGCGCATGACCCTGCACCAGCTCGCGCCGTCCCCGGTGTCCGCGCACGCCGCCGCGGACGGCGCGAACACCACCTCCACCTTGCCGGTCTTCACGCAGGGCACCGGCGCGCGGGGAGGAAACCGCGACCGCACCGCTTGACGAATCCGGGGCTGCTGTTCGGCCTGGTGGGGCCGGTCTGCTTCAGGGCTCGCCAGAGCTGGAGGATTACGGGCCATGACGACGCGCTCCAGCGCGGTTTCCGACGGCTGCGGTCCAGATCGTGAAAGCGACCAGCAGGACGCAGACGGCTGCGATCGCCGCGACCACGGCGGCCACGCCGATCCAGGACGTCGCGAGCGGCAGCAACAAAATGACGGTGACGCAGCCCAGAACCGCAGCGGGAAAGATGACGGGCTCTGCGACGACAAGCGCATGTACCGCCCACAGCAGAGCGAGATACGAACTGACCGGGATGGCGACGGCGTAGCCGAGTGCCGACGGTGATGCCGCAACGTAGTGCCCGCTCTGCTCCACCGCCACTTCGAGCCCGGCGCCGAGGGCCGCCAGGGCCGCGAAGATGCCGTAGTGGCCGTATCCCCACAGGTAGGACCGATGACGGCGATCCCTGAGACCTTCGCCGGACTGTACGAGGAAGTACAGCCACCAAAGAGCGAACAGCAGGACGAGGCCGGAGCCGGCGATGACGACGAAGGGACCGCTGATCTCACCCGCTTCGAGCGCTCCTTCGACTCCCCTGCTCGCGGCCAGGACACTCTCACCGAGCAGAATGATCGTGAACAGGCCGTAGCGCTCGGCGATGTGGTGCGGGTGCCAATTGGTGGCCCTGGCCCGCTCCGCCCACCGCGGCACCGCGAGTTCCAAGACGACCAGGCAGACGAAGAGCGGCAGCTGGAAGGATGCGGACAGAGCGCCCGTCTCCACGAGCGCGAGCCGAAGCAGCCAGCCCAGCTGCACGAGGCTGATGCCGGCGGCGTAGCGCAGGGCGGTGCGGCGGCTCGCCGGGTCTTCGAGCGCGGCCCGTAGCCACTGGGTGACGAGCCCGACCCTCATGATGAGGTACCCCAGCGTGATGATCCCGAGATCGGAGTGGCCGACCGCGGCGGGCACGCCGGCGGCGAGCACCAGCACGCCGGCCATCTGCACCATGGTCAGCAGCCGGTAGGCGACGTCGTCGGTGTCGTAGGACGAGGCGAACCACGTGAAGTTCATCCACGCCCACCAGATCGCGAAGAACACCTGCAGGAACGGGACCAGCCCGGCAAGGCCATGACCGTCGGCGATGTTGTGCGCGAGCTGGGCGGTGACGGCCGCGACCGCGACCACGAACGTGAGGTCGAACAGGAGCTCGAGCTGGCTCGAGACACGATGCGGCTCGTCGATGGGACGAGCGTTCATCCGGACCCGGATCCGGATTGCGGTGCTGGCGGGTGGCAAGAGCTCGCTCCTGTCGCTGCGTGGGTCCGTCCTGTCTGCAAGACAGGGCAGGTTTTGGTTGTCTCAGTCTGTCGATCGAAAATAGGTGCCGCGTTCGCGTTCCGCCCGTGTGCGACGGTGTGACGCTTGTCCGCAAGCGCTGAGGCGTCTCACCGGCTCTCGTGGGCCTGGGCGCGGAACGTGCGGCGATAGGCCGTGGGCGAGACGCCGATCGCGGCGGCCAGGTGCTGGCGCAGCGAGGCGCCGCTGCCCAGCCCTGCCTCGGCCGCCACGCGGTCCACGGGCAGGTCCGTGGTCTCCAGCAGCCGCCTCGCGTGCTGGAGGCGTTGCTGGGTGAGCCACTGGAGCGGGGTCATGCCCACCTCGTCGCGGAAGCGCCGGGAGAAGGTGCGGACGCTCATGCGTGCGTGCCCGGCCAGTTCCGACAGCGTGATCGGCGCGCCGAGCCGCTCGATCGCCCACGCGCGGGTCGCCGAGGTGCCGGCCGCCGACGGCGCGGGCACCGGGCGCTCGATGTACTGCGCCTGCCCGCCCTCGCGCCAGGGTGGCACGACGCACAGCCGTGCCACCCGGTTGGCCACTTCGCTGCCGTGGTCGCGGCGCAGGATGTGCAGGCACAGGTCGACCCCCGCGGCGACGCCCGCCGCGGTGAGCACCCTGCCGTCGTCGACGAACAACACCTCCGGATCGACGTCGACCGTGGGGAACGTCCGCTGGAAATGATCGGCCTCGTTCCAGTGCGTGGTCGCGGGGCGGCCGTCGAGCAGCCCGGCGGCGGCCAGGACGTACGAGGCGGTGCAGATCGACACGATCCTGGCCGCCGGCCGGACGCGGGCCAGCGCCAGCGCCAGCTCCTCGGGCAGCCAGTCCCTGTCCCGGTCGGGGCCGCACGTGAACGGCGGGATCACCAGCGTGTCCGCGCTCTCCACGACCTCGCCGCCGTGCTGGACGGCGAGCGCGAAGTCGGCGTTCGTCATGACGGGCCCACCGTCGAGGCTGCAGGTGAGGACGTCGTACAGCGGCTCGCCGCGCGTCCCCGTGGCGGTGCCGAAGATCCGGACCGGGATGCTCAGCTCGAAGGGGTAGACGCCCTCGAGGGCCAGGACGACGACGCGATGCATGGCCAGATCCTTCCACATCTTGGCGATCTGGCCACTCGTGGCAGCCCCTGGCCACCCGGCATGCTTGTCGCGTGAACGACATGGGAGGAACAGGCATGATGCGCGCTATCGGACAGGACTCTTTCGGCGGGCCCGAGGTGTTGAAGGTGATCGAGGTGGAGCAGCCGGTGCCCGGTCCCGCCGAGGTGCTGGTAAGGGTGCATGCGGCCGCGGTCAACCCGACCGACGTCTGGCACCGGGCCACCGGTGGTCTCGCCGGCGGTGCGGCGCCGGTCAGACTGGGCTGGGACGTGTCGGGAGTGGTGGCGGCCGTCGGGCCGGGCGTGACCACCCTTGAGCCCGGCGACGAGGTGTTCGGCCTGCCGCGCCATCCGCTGCCGGCCGGAACGTACGCAGAGTACGTCACCTCTCCCGCGCGGCACCTGGTCCGCAAGCCGGCCGAGCTCTCCCACGAGGAGGCCGCCGCGCTGCCCCTGGCCGCGCTGACGGCGTGGCAGGCGCTGGTGGACACCGCCGGCGTACGGCCCGGCCAGCGAGTGCTGATCCACGCCGCGGCGGGCGGCGTCGGTCACCTGGCGGTCCAGATCGCCAAGGCGCGCGGCGCCTACGTCATCGGCACCGCGCGCTCGGTCAAGCACGACGTCGTGCGGGAACTGGGCGCCGACGAGGTCATCGACTACACCCAGGTCGACTTCACCGCCGCGACCGGCGACATCGACGTGGTGATCGACGCCATCGGCGGCGAGTACGGCCCGCGCTCGCTGCGGACGTTGCGCCCGGGCGGCATCGTCGTGTCGCTCGCCTCACCGGCCGAGGCCTACCTCGCGGCGGAGGCGCGCCCGCTCGGGCTGCGCGCGGCGTTCATGATCGTTGAAGCCGACCAGGCGGGCCTGCGGGAGATCGCCTCGCTCGCCGCCTCCGGTCGCCTGCGCCCGCGGATCGAGGCGACGCTGCCGCTGGAACTGGCGGGCAAGGCCCATGAACTCGCCGAGAGCGGCCGCACCACCGGCAAGATCGTCCTGACGGTCGGCTGACGGGGCCGCGCCACGACACACCGCGAGGACGCCGACGAAGGCTAGATCCAGCCCCGTTCCTTGGCGCGGGCGCCGATCTGGAAGCGGTTGGCGGCGCCCAGCCTGCCCATCAGGTCCGCGACATGGCCGCGGAAGGTGCGCACGGACACGCCCATCGCACGCGCCGCCACCTCGTCCTTGCCCAGCCGGTCGAGCAGATCGAGCACCTGCTTCTCGACGGCGCTCGGGTCGGCCGCGTCGGGTTCAAGGTCGGTCGCCCTGCTCCAGGCCTGCTCGAAGAGCCCGATCAGGGTCACGATGATGCCGGGCTGCCTGATCACCAGGGCTCCGGCGGCCGGATTCCCCGGCTCGATCGGCACGAACGCCGTCTCGCGGTCGAAGATGAGCAGGAGCTGGATCGGCTCGTCGATGACCCGGTGGCGGTCGCCGGCGCGGTGGATCTCGCGGAAGTAGGCGGCCACCTCCGGATCGTCCAGAGTGGTGCGGTGCACGATCGACCGGTGGCGGACGCCCGCCTTCAGCTCGGCCAGCACTCTTTCCCTGACGCGGGGATCCACCCGCGACCGGGAGGGATGCATCGACAGGACGTCTCTGGCGTTGGCCGATGCCTGCCAGATCCGCTGCTGGGTCTGCTCGATGCCCTCGATGCGCTCGACGAGTTCGATCGGCGCACCGGTGGTGTGCTCGGCCATCAGCGACGGCAGCACCGAGGTGACCTTGCGCAGTTCGCCGCTCACCTCGTCCAGCCGCCGCTCTATCAGGCGTTCCATCGCGGCCTGAGGGCCGACGACCGTGACAGCGCCGTCAGGACCGATCTCCAGGAGGCGTAGCTCCAGCAGCCGCTCGACGACGGTCCTGTCGATGTCGGCGGTATCGGTGCCCGGATTGCGCAGGAAGTAGCGGTAGACCTGCTCCTCGTGCGGGGAGATCCCGAGGGCTGCCAAGCTCATGCGGCGAATCTACAGATCTCTGCATGTTGCTGCGGGGACGCCGGAAAAGCATGCAACAACCTGAAAGCCGATCATCTTGGCAGTATCGCCACCGCTGGGCCAAGGTGACCATCGCACGCGCCCTTTCCCACGCGGGAAAAGGACCGTTCCTGGGGCCGACGAGCCGCCCGGGCGTCCACAGCATCCGCCGAGCGACGCGATGACCATCCATATCGATCAAGGAGAACGACCATGACCACACGTGATCTCACACTCGTCCTGGGTGGCACGGGCAAGACCGGACGGCGGGTGCTGCAGGGGCTGGCCGGGCGCGGGGTGCCGGTGCGGGCGGGCACGCGCGGCGGCGACCGGCCCTTCGACTGGCACGACCCGGCCACCTGGGAGCCCGCGCTGCAGGACGTCCGCGCGGTGTACGTCTCCTACTATCCGGACCTGGCGGCGCCCGGCGCGCCCGAGGCGGTCGGCGCGTTCAGCAGGCTGGCGGTGGCGGGCGGGGCCAGGCGGCTGGTGCTGCTGTCCGGCCGGGGCGAGGAGGAGGCCCAGGACAGCGAGAAGCTGCTGCAGGACTCCGGCGCCGACTGGACGATCCTGCGCGCCGCCTGGTTCAACCAGAACTTCAGCGAGAGCTACCTGCTGGACCCGGTGGTGGAGGGCGAGCTCGTCCTGCCGGCCGGCGACGTGCCCGAGCCGTTCGTCGACGCCGACGACATCGCCGACGTGGCCGTCGCGGCGCTCACCGACGACCGCCACGTCGGCGAGATCTACGAGCTGACCGGGCCCCGGCTGCTCACCTTCGCCGACGCCGTCGCCGACATCTCCGCCGCCACCGGCCGCCGGATCGGCTACCGGCAGGTCGCCGCCGACGACTACGCCGCCGCGCTGACCGGCGCGGGGGTGCCCGAGGACGTCATCGCCCTGCTGATGTACCTGTTCACCACGGTGCTGGACGGCCGCAACGCCCACCTGGGGGACGGCGTGCGGCGCGCCCTCGGCCGTTCGCCCCGCGACTTCGCCGACTTCGCCCGCCGTACCGCCGCCGGCGGCCTCTGGAACCAGCGCTGACCACCACCCCACCTCTTGGAGACCGGCTTGAAAACCCTCAGCACCATCGCCCTGATCCTGTCGACGCTCAGCGCCGGACTGATGGCCGGGCTCTTCGCCGCCTTCAGCTACTCGGTGATGCCCGGCCTGCGGCAGAGCACCGACCGCACCCTGGTCGAGGCCATGCAGAAGATCAACGTCGCCATCCTCAACCCGGTCTTCCTGATCGTGTTCATGGGCGGCCTGCTCTTCACGCTCGGCGCCGTGGCGCTGCACTGGCAGGGCGACCTGCGCCCCGCCCTGCCCTGGGTGATCGCGGGGTGCGTGCTCTACCTGGTGATGTTCGGCGTCACCAGCGGCGTGAACGTGCCTCTGAACGACCAGCTGGCCAAGGCGGGCGACCCGGCGAAGATCGCCGACCTGGCGGCCGTGCGGGAGGCGTTCGAGGCGCGATGGGTCACCTGGAACATCGTCAGGGCCCTGGCCGCCACGGGCTCGTTCGGCTGCTTCATCTGGGCACTGATCGTCCACGGGCAGTCCCGCGTCTGATCGCGGACGTCCGGTGTCGGTTCGACAAGGGTGACGTGTCGGGATGGTGAGCCGTTCGCCCGTCCGGTACGTCAAAGGGGCATGAAGATCTGGCCCATCGTGCTCCTCCTGGCTCTGAGCGTCGGCGTCGCGCAGCCGGCCCAGGCGGTCACCCCCACGACGAAGACGCTGGTCACACTGCACAAGGAGGGCGGATTCGCGGGTCTGGACGACCGCGTGATCGTGTACACCAACGGGTGCGTACGGCTGAGCCGCCGCACCGGGCCGACCATCGACAAGTGCCTGACCGGTAAGGAGAACCGGACGCTGCGCGGCCACCTGAAGCAATTGCGTCTCGGACGCTCTGAGGCGCGGCCGCAGGGTGCCGACTTCATCAAGTACACGCTCGCCTACCGGGGTCACCGCGCCAGCCGCTACACGCTGTCCGCCTCCTGGAGCCCGGTGGTGCGTGACCTGGAGCAGGTCCTCGAGAAGTACTGGGCGCCGGACTGAAGAGAACTTTCAAGCGGCCGCCGCGCCCCCTGAGCGCCTTTCGGGGGACGCGGCCCGGAGGGCTACGGGGTGCCATCACGACGCCCTGGTTCGTGGTGAACGGCACAAACGATCCGTTCTTCGCCGTTGACGCATGACCACGCTGCAGCTCGGGGACCGATGGGGAGTACGGAGGCCGGATCCCGCTTCCGCCGGGCGAAAACCTCGCCTGGTACGTGGAGGTGCAGAGAGGTACCGCAGCGGACCCCGGATTCGTCAGCAGCGCGGTCAAGGTTGAGCCGGCCTGCCCTCCCGCCTGATGAGCGGTGCCGGGTGGCGACCGCCGCCGGTCAGGGGCCGAGTCTGCGGAGATGGGCGCGGCGGTGGACGAATCCGCCCACCATCGCGGCCACCCACACGAAGAACAGCACCTTGAGCACGGAGAAGCCGCCGACCGCCAGCGCGATGATCAGCGCGAGCAGCAGGAGGGGCGCGATCGGGCCGGGACCCCTGTGGCGGCGCCGCAGGTGGTGTGGGCGCCCGCGGTGTGCGAGGTGGCGCCGGTGATGGACGGCCATGGCCGCCGCGGGCCACCGGAAGTCGTACTCCTCGGGGAAGTGAGGGGCGGGCCCCGGCAGGTCGGCGCAGACCCGGGCCAGCTGGCCCGCGGTCTTCGCCGTCAGGGTCAGGTCGAGACGCTCGTCGAGCTCCTCGCGGGTCAGGCGGCCCTGCGCGTAGTGCTCGCGCAGGGCCTCCATCGTCCGGTCGCGCTCGGCGTCGCCGATGCGCAGTTCGTCAGCTGTGGTCATGGCGGGAGGTCACTCCTCGTCCGGGTCGCCGTCGGCCAGGATCTGGTAGAGCTTGCGGCGCGTCTCGACCAGCGCCTTGCGGGCCTCGCGCACCTGCGCCTCGGTGCCGGAGTGCAGGATCTGCATCATCGCGAAGGCCGACTGCTTGGCGATGTCCATCAGCTCGGCCGAGTTGTCGTCGATGTCGGGACGCATCGCGTCCCACGGCGCGCGGACCTCGTCGGGGTGCTCGGCCATGTAGGCCAGCCCGGCCTCGGTGAGGCGGAAGGTCTTGCGGCCCTCGTTCTCCTCGGCGATCACCAGGCCCTCGTCGGTGAGCTGCTGGAGCGCCGGGTAGACGGCGCCGGGGCTGGGCTTCCAGCCGCCCTCGCTGCGCTCGGCGATCTCCTGGATGATCTGGTAGCCGTTGCGCGGTTCCTCGGCCAGCAGGGCGAGGATCGCGGAGCGGACGTCGCCGCGCTTGGCCTTGCGGCCGCCGCCGAATCCGTGCCGCCCGAACGGCCCGCCGGGACCGCCCCATGGACCTCTGCCGAACTCGAAGGGGAACGGCGGCCGGCCCCTGCCGCGCTGCCTGTGCTCGTGCGGGCCGCCCTCCGGGTGCGGGCCCTGCCTGTGGTGGTGATGACCGCCGTGCTGCCACGCTCCGGCCATCATGCGGAACGCCTCGCGGGCGGCCCGCTTCATCTCGCGGGGGTCGGCCCACTGGCCGCCGCCCATTGCCTGTGCGGAACTCATGATGTGTTCTCCATTCATACGCGATCGACTTTCGACCGCTCTCGATGCTTCAAAGATATATCGCTAACGTTCGGACAGCAAGCCCCGTTCTCGGACCCTTGCGACGGCCGGGCCGGAAGTGACCTAGATCACGAAAAAGTCGCGGAATTCGGGAACATGGGCGGGACGAGGGCCGTTATCTAGAGCAGACGAGGTCGTTCCACGTCGGCAGGGCTGGGGGGTGCTGTCGCCGCGGTAACGACCTCGTCTTTTTCGTGCCCGCCCGCGCCGCGCGCTTTGCCGTACCATGACGTAGCGTGATCTTGACATGATGGGGCACACGCACGCGCTGACCGGAGCCGCCGCCTGGCTGGGCCTCGCGCCCGTGTTCGCCGCGCTCCCCCTGGTGAACGAGTCGTCCAGGTTCATCGAGACGGGCATCATGGCGGGCGCCCTGACCCCCGCCGAACTGATCGCGGGCGCGCTGGTGTGCGCGGGCGCCGCGATGCTGCCCGACCTCGACCATCCCAGCGCCACCATCGCCCAGACGTTCGGTCCCGTGACGTGGCTGCTCAGCAAGGCGGTCTCGTGGCTGTCCGGCGGGCACAGGGGGGCGACGCACTCGCTGGTCTTCGCCGTCGCCGCGGGGTTCGGCGCGCACTACCTGGCCGGCACCTATCCGATCGGCAGGGACATCCTCGTCGTCCTGCTCATCGGCCTGTCCCTGCGCGCGATCGGCGTCGGCATCCCGGGCAACAAGATGGGCTCGGCGATGGTCAACGTGGGGCTCACGGCGGGGCTGTACGTCGTGTTCATGTCGCTGGGTGTGGGCTACGCGTGGCTGGGGCTCGCGGTGGGGGTCGGCTCGCTCATCCACGTGGTCGGCGACTGCATGACCGAACGCGGCTGTCCCGTGCTGTGGCCGATGGCCTACAAGTTCATGCTGCCGTGGAAGATCGGCATCAAGACCGGCAAGAAGTTCGAGCAGAAAATTCTCGCGCCGGTACTTTCGGTGGCGATTGTCGGCCTCCTCTTCTGGCGCCTGGCGTACTAGCGGGTAACTTGATGTCGAGATACTTTCCCCGATATCTTGATGTCAAGAGACCGGCCCGGCCTCCTGGTTAGGGTGACCTAACGTCACGGGAGGTCGCATGGTGCGGCAGGATTTTGTGGGGAGCGAACCCGACGCGGTGAGCGGAACGGCGAGCGACCCGAGAACCCGTGAACTTGTCTAACGAGGAGGCGAATCACCGTGTCCGCGAACAGCTTCGGCAGCCGTGACACGCTACGCGTCGGCGACGCGTCGTACGAGATTTTCCGGCTGGACGCCGTCGAGGGCGCTGCCCGCCTCCCGTACAGCCTGAAGATCCTGCTGGAGAACCTGCTCCGCACCGAGGACGGCGCGAACATCACCGCCGACCACATCCGCGCGCTGGGCCAGTGGGACCCGAGCGCGGCGCCCAGCGTGGAGATCCAGTTCACGCCCGCGCGCGTCATCATGCAGGACTTCACCGGCGTGCCGTGCGTGGTCGACCTGGCCACGATGCGCGAGGCCGTGCGCGACCTCGGCGGCGACCCGGCGCGCATCAACCCGCTGGCCCCCGCCGAGATGGTCATCGACCACTCGGTCATCGTCGACTTCTTCGGCCACCCCGACTCCTTCCGGCGCAACGTCGAGCGCGAGTACGAGCGCAACCGCGAGCGCTACCAGTTCCTGCGCTGGGGCCAGACGGCCTTCGACGAGTTCAAGGTGGTCCCGCCCGGCACCGGCATCGTCCACCAGGTCAACATCGAGCACCTCGCTCGCGTGGTCATGACCCGTGACGGGAAGGCCTACCCCGACACCTGCGTCGGCACCGACTCCCACACCACGATGGAGAACGGCATCGGCGTGCTGGGCTGGGGCGTCGGCGGCATCGAGGCCGAGGCCGCGATGCTCGGCCAGCCGATCTCGATGCTGATCCCGCGCGTGGTCGGCTTCAAGCTCACGGGCAAGCTGCCCGCCGGCGCGACCGCCACCGACCTGGTGCTCACCATCACCGAGATGCTGCGCAAGCACGGCGTGGTCGGCAAGTTCGTCGAGTTCTACGGCGAGGGCGTCTCCTCGGTGCCGCTGGCCAACCGGGCCACGATCGGCAACATGAGCCCCGAGTTCGGCTCCACCTGCGCGATCTTCCCGATCGACGGCCAGACCATCGACTACCTGCGCCTGACCGGCCGCTCCGAGGAGCAGATCGCCCTCACCGAGGCCTACGCCAAGGAGCAGGGCCTCTGGCTCGACCCCTCGGCCGAGGAGCCGGTCTTCTCCGAGTACATCGAGCTCGACCTGGCCACGGTCGTCCCCTCGATCGCGGGCCCGAAGCGCCCGCAGGACCGCATCGCGCTCAGCGACGCGAAGCGCGCCTGGCGCGCGGCGGTCAAGGACTACGCGACGGAGGTCGACCTCGGCCCCGCCGACGAGGCCTCGGCCGAGTCCTTCCCCGCCTCAGACTCCCCGGCGATCAGCCACGACGGCAACGGCGACCAGCCGCACGCCGCCGCGCTGAACGGCGCGCGCCCGCACAAGAAGGTGCCGGTCACGCTGGCCGACGGCACCTCCTTCGAGATCGACCACGGCATCGTCTCGATCGCCGCGATCACCTCGTGCACCAACACCTCCAACCCGTTCGTCATGCTGGGCGCCGCCCTGCTCGCGCGCAACGCGGTGGAGAAGGGCCTGACCCGCAAGCCGTGGGTCAAGACCTCGCTGGCCCCCGGCTCGCAGGTCGTCACCGGCTACTTCGAGCGCTCCGGGCTCCAGCCGTACCTCGACAAGATCGGGTTCAACCTGGTCGGCTACGGCTGCACCACCTGCATCGGCAACTCGGGCCCGCTGCCCGAGGAGATCTCCGCCGCGGTGCAGGAGCACGACCTGGCCGTCACCGCGGTCCTGTCGGGCAACCGCAACTTCGAGGGCCGCATCAACCCCGACGTGAAGATGAACTACCTGGCCTCGCCGCCGCTGGTGGTCGCCTACGCGCTCGCGGGCACGATGGACATCGACCTCGACACCGAGCCGCTCGGCACGGGCGCCGACGGGCAGCCGGTGTTTCTCAAGGACATCTGGCCCTCGCCCGAGGAGGTCGCCGAGGTCGTCAGCTCGTCCATCGGGCGCGAGATGTTCGAGCGCGACTACGCCGACGTCTTCAAGGGCGACGAGACCTGGCAGTCGCTGCCGATCCCGACCGGCAACACCTTCGAGTGGGACCCCGCCTCCACCTACGTGCGCAAGGCCCCCTACTTCGACGGCATGCCGGAGAAGCCCGAGCCCGTCACCGACATCACCGGCGCCCGCGTCCTGGTCAAGGTCGGCGACTCGGTCACCACCGACCACATCTCGCCCGCGGGCTCCATCAAGGCCGGCACGCCCGCCGCGCAGTACCTGCAGGCCAACGGCGTCGAGGTCAAGGACTTCAACTCCTACGGCTCGCGGCGCGGCAACCACGAGGTGATGATCCGCGGCACGTTCGCCAACATCCGCCTGCGCAACCAGATCGCGCCGGGCACCGAGGGCGGCTACACCCGCGACTTCACCCAGCCCGACGGCCCGGTGTCGTTCATCTACGACGCCTCGGTCAACTACGCCGCGGCCGGCACGCCGCTGGTGGTCCTGGCCGGCAAGGAGTACGGCTCCGGCTCCTCGCGCGACTGGGCCGCCAAGGGCACCGCGCTGCTGGGCGTCAGGGCCGTCATCGCCGAGTCCTACGAGCGCATCCACCGCTCCAACCTGATCGGCATGGGCGTCCTCCCGCTGCAGTTCCCCGAGGGGCAGACGGCGGAGTCGCTGGGCCTGACCGGCGAGGAGAGCTTCGACATCACCGGCGTCGAGGCGCTCAACCAGGGCTCGATCCCCGGCACCGTCCACGTGAAGGCGGGCGAGGTGGAGTTCGACGCGGTGGTCCGCATCGACACGCCCGGTGAGGCCGACTACTACCGCCACGGCGGCATCATGCAGTACGTGCTGCGGTCGCTGCTGGCCAAGTAGGACTTCCCGCCCCGCGCCCGGCCATCAGCCGGGAGCGGGCGCGGGAACCCGGCCACAGGCCGGGCGGGCGCGACCCTCAACGCGCCCTTCTCGGGGGAACCACCCGATCTGACCGCCGCCCCGCGCACCACCCCGCGCGGGGCGGCGGCGTGCGTTCCGGCCTTCCCGTACGGCGGGCCGGCCCGCGCCCCGGCCGGCGCCGCCGGTCTCAGGACACCTTGGCCGAAGGCGCCGACCAGGTGTCGCACGCCGAGGGTGACCTGGCCGCGTAGCCACGCTGGAGCCAGTACGCGCGGCCGGCGCCCTTGCCGTGGCTGTGCCGGCCGTCGGGCTCGTCCCCGCTCGCCCGCACCGTCTCGACCAGCGCCGTCCAGTCCGCGGGGGAGCGGCCCAGCGAGCGCCACACGCTTCCCGCGAAAACCCCCGCCAGGCAGTCGGCCTGCAACTCGTAGCGGCGGCCGAGCTCCGCCTGGTCGCCCTTGCGCCCGCGCACCAGCCTCTCGTAGGCGCTCCTGACGCCCGCCTGCTGCTGCACGTGGTGACCGTACTCGTGGGCGGCGACCTTCAGCGGGTACAGGTCGGTGCGCCCCTCGATCCACGGCCCTTCGAGGGTGAAGACGAGCGTGGCGCGCTCGGTGCAGTAGAAGGCGGCCGCGCCGCCGGGCCACGGCAGCCCGCACACCGTGTCGCGCGGCTCCTCCACGTAGAGGACCGTGGGCGCGCGGTAGCGCAGCCCCGCCCGGCGGAGGTGGGCCGACCATCCGGCGTCCATGCACCTGACGATCGCGGTGAGGTACTCCTTCGAGCGCGGGATGCCGCCGGAGATCAGCGGTGGTTCGGGACAGGAGGCGGCGCGCAGCCTGCCGGTCTCGTAGAGCAGGCGGGGCGGCCCGACCCGCGCGCCGCCGGTGGCCTCGGTCTCGCCGAGCGCGGCGGGGGCCGGTACGGTGAGCGCGCCCGCGGTGACCAGGGCGAGGGCGCAGGTGGTGACCCGGGGAAGGGTGAGTTTCACGCTCATGGAGCATAGAGCCCATGACGCACGAGGTGTTGATCCTGATTCTGGCGGGTTTGGCGGTATTTGTGGGGGCGGTCGTCCAGGGAGGAGTCGGGTTCGGCCTCGGACTGGTCGCCGCGCCCGTCGTGACGATGCTCGATCCCGCCCTGATGCCGGGCTCGATCCAGGTGGTCAACGCCACGCTGCCGCTGTTCACGCTGGCCGCGGAGTGGCGGAGGGTGGACTGGAGGGGGCTGGGCTTCGCGCTGCTCGGCCGGCTGCCGGGCAGCGCGATCGGCGCCCTCATCGTCGTCTACGTCTCCGCCACGACCCTCGGCGTCTTCGTCGGTGTCATGGTGCTGGTCGCGGTGGCGCTGACCGCGCAGGCGCTCGCGGTGCCGCGCAACGGCTGGACGACCACCGCGGCCGGGTTCACCTCGGGCGTGACCGGCACCGCCACCGGCATCGGCGGCCCGCCCATGGCGCTGGTCTACCAGAGCGCCAAGGGTCCGCAGATCCGCGCGACGCTGGCCGCCTTCTTCTTCCTGAGCGCCAGCCAGTCGCTGTTCATCCTCTGGGCGGTCGACCGGCTGCCGGCCAGGGCGCTGTGGTCGGGCGCGCTGCTGATCCCGTTCCTGATCGCGGGCTTCCTCGTCTCGGGGCCGCTGCGCCGCCACCTCGACGGCGGCGGCGTCAGGCGCGCCATCCTCGCGGTGGCCGCACTGTCCGCGCTGGCGTTGATCGCGCAGAGCCTGCTCTGACCCTGCTCTGACCGAGGCCCGCGCCCGTCATGTACGGCGGCCGCCGCCCGCCCGAGACGTCGCCGGATACCACAGGGGTGCGTCCTTCAGATGCAGGGACGCGGTGCCGACTGGACGGGATCCGGCCGGCTCCGGCAAGACGCCGGGGGCCGGGTTAACCGGGCGTTTCTGGATTGTTACCCGCCACAACAAACTCGGCCTTCGCTGGGTCTTCCAAAGCAGGCCGCAGCGGAATACGTTGCCGCAAACAACATTCACCGCGTACGGCAGGCGCCGCCGTACGCGGGCGGAGCAACCCCCATCCGTTCCCCCTGAGAAAGGACCCGTGCACCATGCGCAAGGGGATCCTCAGCCTGACCGCCGCGGTAGCGGCGACGACCCTCGGTCTCACCGCGTGCGGGGGCGACAGCGGTGGCACCACCCAGGCCAGTCCTGCCCAGTCCGGCGCGGCGCCCGCATCGAGCGCGGCCGCCGCGGGCAAGATCGGCGTCATCCTTCCCGACAGCAAGTCCTCGGCCAGGTGGGAGACCGCGGACCGCAAGTTTCTGGAAGAGGCCTTCAAGGCCGCGGGCGTCGCCTACGAGATCCAGAACGCCCAGGGCGACAAGAACGCCTTCCAGACCATCGCCGACCAGATGATCACCAACGGCGCGACCGTGCTGATGATCGTCAACCTGGACTCCGGCACCGGCAAGGCCGTGCTCAGCAAGGCCAAGTCGCAGGGCGTGGCCACCATCGACTACGACCGCCTGACGCTCGGCGGCGGCGCCGCCTACTACGTCAGCTTCGACAACACCAAGGTCGGCACCCTGCAGGGCGAGGGCCTGTCGAAGTGCCTGGCCGACAAGAAGGCTGACAAGCCGATGGTCGCCTACCTCAACGGCTCGCCCACCGACAACAACGCGACGCTGTTCAAGGCGGGCTACGACGGCGTGCTCAAGCCGAAGTTCGACTCGGGCGAGTACGTCAAGGGCCCCGACGAGTCGGTGCCCGACTGGGACAACGCCAAGGCGGGCACGATCTTCGAGCAGATGCTCACCGGCGAGCCGAAGATCGCGGGCGTCCTCGCGGCCAACGACGGCCTCGGCAACGCCGCCATCACCGTGCTGAAGAAGAACAACCTCAACGGCAAGGTGCCGGTCACCGGCCAGGACGCCACCGTCCAGGGCCTGCAGAACATCCTCGCCGGCGACCAGTGCATGACCGTCTACAAGGCCATCAAGAAGGAGGCCGACGCGGCGGCCGCGCTCGCCGTCTCCCTGGCCAAGGGCGAGAAGCCCGCCGCCACCGGCACCGTCAAGGACACCGAGAGCGGCCAGGACGTGCCCGCCGTGCTGCTCGACCCCCAGGCGATCTTCTTCGACAACGTGAAGGACGTCGTGGCCGACGGCTTCGTCACCAAGGACGAGTTGTGCACGGGCGAGTTCGCCGCCAAGTGCGCCGAGGCCGGAATCCAGTAGACGCGGTCAGGGGTACGGCTGGCGGCAGCCGTACCCCTGCGGAGGAGCGAGCAGATGAACCCCGTTCTTGAAGTGAGAGGGATCGACAAGAGCTTCGGTCCCGTGCAGGTCCTGCACGACGTCACCTTCGCCGCTCACCGCGGCGAGGTCACCGCGCTGGTCGGCGACAACGGCGCCGGCAAGTCCACCCTGGTCAAGTGCATCGGCGGCATCTACCCGATCGACGCGGGCGACTACTTCTTCGACGGCGAGCCCGTGCACGTGGCCGGGCCGCGTGACGCCGGCGAGCTGGGCATCGAGATCGTCTACCAGGACCTCGCGCTCTGCGACAACCTCGACATCGTCCAGAACATGTTCCTGGGCAGGGAGCGCAGGAGCGGTCTGGTCCTGGACGAGGCCACGATGGAGGAGATGGCCCAGCAGACCCTCTCCAGCCTGTCGGTCAGGACCGTCAAGTCCATCAGGCAGCAGGTCTCCAGTCTGTCGGGCGGCCAGCGGCAGACCGTCGCCATCGCCAAGGCCGTGCTGTGGAACAGCAAGGTCGTCATCCTCGACGAGCCCACCGCCGCGCTCGGCGTCGCGCAGACCGCGCAGGTGCTCGAACTGGTCCGCAGGCTCGCCGACAAGGGGCTGGCGGTCGTGCTGATCTCGCACAACATGAACGACGTGTTCGCCGTCTCCGACCGGATCGCGGCGCTCTACCTCGGGCGGATGGCCGCCCAGGTCAAGGCGGCCGACGTGACCCACGCGCAGGTCGTCGAACTCATCACCTCGGGCCGCAGCGGAGATCTGGGCCTCACGAACGGGGTCTCGGCATGAGCAAGCTCGTGGCCGAGGAGGCCATCGTCACCGCCGTCAGGCAGCCGTCCATCGGCAACAGCGCCCGCGCCTACCAGGAGCGGGTGCGCGGCGGCGACATGGGCGCGCTGCCCGCCGTGCTCGGCCTGGTCGTCCTCTGCACCGTCTTCGCGCTGCTGCGGCCGGCCTTCCTCACCCCCGTCAACTTCGCCAACCTCTTCACCCAGGGCGGCCAGATCACCGTCATCGCCATGGGCCTGGTGTTCGTCCTGCTGCTGGGCGAGATCGACCTGTCGGCGGGCTTCGCCAGCGGCGTGTGCGCGGCCGTGCTCGCCGTGACGCTGACCACCATGGGCATGCCCTGGTACGTCAGCGTGCTGGCGGCCGTCCTCACCGGTGTCCTGATCGGCCTCGTGCTGGGTGTGCTGGTGGCCAAACTCGGGATACCGTCCTTCATCGTCACGCTCGCCGGCTTCCTGGCCTTCCAGGGCGTGCTCCTCGTGCTCCTGGAGGAGGGCACCAACATCTCCATCCGCGACGAGACCATCCTGGCCGTCGCCAACAGGAATCTCCCGCCGCTGCTCGGCTGGGCCCTGTTCCTGGTCGGGGTCGGCGGCTACGCGCTCGTCCAGGTCGTCAGGTCGCTGAAGCGGTCCAGGCGCGGCCTGGTCGCCGACCCCGCCTCGCTGATCGCGGCGCGCGTCGGCACGCTCGCGGTGATCGCGGGCGTCGCGGTCTACGTGCTCAACCTGGAGCGCAGCCGCAACCCCGCCCTGGTGTCGCTGACGGGCGTGCCCATCGTGGTCCCGATCGTGCTCGCGCTGCTGGTCGTGTGGACGTTCGTGCTGCGCCGCACCGCCTTCGGCAGGCACATCTACGCGGTGGGCGGAAACGCGGAGGCCGCGCGCAGGGCCGGCATCAACGTGGACCGCATCAAGATCAGCGCGTTCGTGATCTGCTCGGGCATCGCCGCGGTCGGCGGCATCATCGCCGCCTCCCGAGGCGCCTCCGTCGACCCGAACACCGGGGGCAGCCAGGTCCTCCTCTACGCCGTGGGCGCCGCGGTGATCGGCGGCACCAGCCTGTTCGGCGGCAAGGGCCGCGTGCTGGACGCCGTTCTCGGCGGCGCCGTGATCGCGGTCATCGACAACGGCATGGGCCTCATGGGCTACGGCTCGAGCGTGAAGTTCATCGTCACCGGCACCGTGCTCCTGCTCGCGGCGGGAGTGGACGCGCTCGCCCGTCGTAGGGCGGCCGCCGCTGGTCTAGGGTGATCAGCGACTTCGGCACGGCAAAGGATCCACTGACGATGCGAGCGGGCCCGTCCCAGGAGGAGATCAGGCGCCACAACCTCGGCGCGCTGCTTCGCCATGTCCACCTGGGCGGACCCACCTCCAGGGCCGAGCTGACCTCCAGGATGGGCCTGAACCGCAGCACGATCATGGCGCTCACCTCCGACCTGACGGCCGCCGGCCTGGTGCGGGAGGAACTGCCCCGCGAGACGGGCCGCGCCGGGCGGCCCTCGCTCGTCGTGCGGCCCGAGTCGTCGCGCGTCTACGTCTTCGCCTTCGACGTCGGCCCCGACCGGCTCGCCGTGGCCCGCGTGGGGCTGGGCGGGGTGATCCTCGACCGGCGTGAGACCGTACGGCGGCGCGACGCCTTCGACCTGGAGGAGGTCGTCGGCACGCTGGCCGGCTTCGCCAGGCAGATGCACCGCAAGACCCGGTCCGACACCGTCTGCGTGGGGGCGGCGGCCGCCGTCTCGGGCGGGGTGGGCAGGAGCGACGGGGTCATCAGGTACGGACCCAACCTCCTGGGCGTGGAGGCCCCCTTCGGCGCGGCGCTGGCCGGGAAGCTGGCCCTCGGACTGCCGGTCAGCGTCGGCAACGACGCCAACCTCGGCGCGCTGGCCGAGCACACCAGAGGCGTCGGCGCCGGCGTGCGGGACCTGATCTACCTGCACGGCGACGTCGGAGTGGGCGGCGGCGTGATCGCCGGCGGACACCTGCTCGGCGGGCACGACGGGTTCGGCGGCGAGGTGGGCCACATGGTGGTCCACCCGGGCGGACGGCTGTGCGGCTGCGGCTCGCACGGCTGCCTGGAGGCGGAGGTGGGGGAGCGGGCGCTGCTGGAGGCGGCGGGCCGCACCACCGAGGGGCCTCTCGGGCGCGACGCGGTCAGGGCCGTGGTCGAGGCCGCCGACAGGGGCGACATCGTGGCGCAGGCCGCGCTGAGCCGCGTGGGCGACTGGCTCGGCCTGGGCGTGGCCAACCTCGTCAACATCTTCAACCCGGAGATGGTGATCTTCGGGGGGATGCTGCGCGAGGTCTATCTCGGCTCGGCCGCCCAGGTGCGCAGCCGCCTCGCGATCGACGCGCTGCCCGCCCACAGGGAGAGGCTGCGGCTGCGCACCTCCGAGCTCGCCGACGACGCCACGCTCGTGGGCGCCGCCGAGCTCGCGTTCGCGCAGGTGCTGGCCGATCCGCTCGAGGCGCTGACCAGGGCGGGCGGCTAGGAGACCTTCGCGGCGGGGGCCGTCCAGGTGTTGCACGCGGCGGGGTCGGCGCCGCGGAAACCCCTCTCGAGCCAGGCGGCGATGTTGCGGCCCTTGCCGTGGTCGCGTACCTTGCCCACCTCGTCGCCGCTCTCCCTGTCGAGGACCAGCAACTCCTGCCAGTCGGCCTCCGTCCGGTCGAGGGAGTGCCAGACGCTGCCGATGAAGACGCCCGCCAGGCACTCGGCCTGGAGCTCGAAGCGCCGGGTCTGCTCCAGCTCCTCCTTCCTGCCGCTGTAGGGCTCGTACTCGAAGGCCCGGGTGATGCCCATCAGGTTCTGGACGTGGTGACCGTACTCGTGGGCGACCGTGTCGAACAGGAACAGGTCGTAGGGGTACTCCAGCACCTTCTCGTCCAGCACGATGGTGAAGCGCCGCTCGGCCGTGCAGTAGACGCCCACCGCGTCGCCCACCTTCTCGTCGCAGAAGGTCGCCGACGACCTGGTGGTGAAGCTGATGCCGGGCTTGCTGAAGTTCACGCCCATCATGGCGAAGCGCTCGCTCCACGACCTGTTCAGGCACTCGTAGACGGCCAGCACGTACCGCTTGGCCAAAGCGCGGTCGCCCGCGGCGATCGGCTTCTCGGGACAGGCGGAGGACTTCAGCGGGCCCCCGCTGTACAGCTTGCTCTTGGTCAGCCGCAGACCCTTGATCGGATAGGCGTCCTGGGCGGCGGAGGCGGGGACGCTGACGCCGCCGACGAGCAGGAGGGCCAGCGCCGCCGTGGCGACGGCGCCGAGAAGGGGGAATCTCATGGTGCGCAGTCTCCAGACGTGCGCTTGAAAAACGATTGATGTCCGCGATCAACCCTGATCACGGACATCAATCGAGAAAGCATGACATGCGTCAGGAGACGCGGGCCTTGGGAGCGCTGAAGGTGTTGCAGGCGTTCGGCGACTCGGCGTCGAAGCCCTTCTTCAGCCAGTGGGCGATGTTGGCGGGCTTGCCGTGCACGCCGTCGTCGAAGCCGGCCTGGGCGACCTTGAGGATGTACTTGAAGTCGAAGTCGCGGCGGCCGAGCGAGCGCCACACGCTGCCGATGAAGGCGCCGGAGAAGCACTCGGCCTGCAGCTCGATCCTGCGGGCCTCGTCGTAGATGCGCGCCTTGCTCTTGCCCTTGGTGCGCTCGACGACGTCGAGCATGCCGGTCAGCTCCTGGATGTGGTGACCGTACTCGTGGGCCACGACCTCCATCAGGAACAGCTCGGTCGGCTCGGACAGGATGACCGGGTCGAGCAGGACGGTCATCTTCCGCTCCGGCGGGCAGTAGAGCGCCTGCGCGCCGGCGGGGAAGGTGCCGCACTTGCCGACCGACTGGCCGGGCTTGCTGACGACGCCGAACTTCGGCTTGCTCCAGGGGATGTTCGCCTTGGCCAGCTGCCTGCTCCACGACTCGTTGAGGCAGTCGAGCACGAACTCCAGGTACACCCTGGCGCCGTCCAGGTCGTCGCGCTGGATCGGCTGCTCCTCACACTCCTTGAGCTCCATCACGCCGGTCTTGTAGACCTTGTTCGCGGTCAGGACCGGCGGGAATCCGGAGGTGCCGGCGGCAGCCGTACCGGCGAACAGAAGGCTCGCGAGGGCGCCGGAAAGCACGGCGAATAGGGGGGAACGCATAGTCACAGGACTTTAGACCACCAAGCGGTCACGCCGGAAGGCGTGACCGCTTGCGAGGAGGTTGCTAGGAGACGTACTTGGCGGAGACGTTCCAGGTGTTGCACGCGGCGGCGGCGCCGTAGTCCCAGCCGCGCTGCATCCACCTGGCCTGGTTACGGCTGGAGCCGTGGTCGTTCTGCGGCCAGATGGAGGCGCCCTTCTCGCCGAACCAGTCGATGATCTGCTGGTAGTAGGCCTCGTCGACCGGCAGCGTGTCCTTGACCGACTTCATGAAGACCGCCGACAGGCACTCGGCCTGCAGCTCCAGGCGGCGCGAGTAGGCGAGCTTGCCCGCCCTGCTGGCGCGCCAGCTCACCTGGCCGTACCACGGCATGATGCCGGCCACCTGCTGCACGTGGTGGGCGTACTCGTGCGCCATCAGGCGGCCGATCCCGACCGGCGACGGGTTGCGCAGCTCCGTCTTGGTGATCAACATGTACATGGTCCTGTCGGAGGAGCAGTAGACGCCGGAGGCGCCGGTCAGCCACCTGCCGCAGGCGGTGTTGCGCTTGGTCGTGATGATGCGCAGTCGGGGCTTGGAGAAGGGCATCCTGGCCTGCTTGAACTCGGCGGCCCACGCACGGTTCAGGCAGTTGGTGAAAGCCTGGAGGAAGTGCTTGTAGGCAGCCGTGCTGCCGCGCTGGATCTCGCCGGGAGCGCAGTTGGAACGCGCGAGCGTCCCCGTCTTGTACAACGGGCTGCTCGTGGCCGCGGCCTTCCCTCGGGGAGGCGCCGCCACCTGCGTGGCTTCCGTCGTGGTGGTGGAGGCCTCGGCGACGCCTGCCGTACCGACGCCGACCATGGCCAGCACCAGACCGGTGGCCACAAGTGACGGGAGTTTCCTAAGGGGGACAGTGTTCATAGTGGGTAAACCCTAGGCCAAGATCGGACAAATCAGGGTGCATTTGACTCCGGTGAGTCATCGCGACGCCCACGAACTAGACTCGATCCGTTGGCGAGTGGATGAGGGGATGATTCCGTGAGCGGGCTGCTGGCCTCGATCAAGGGACCGCACGACGTCAAACGGTTGGCGCCAGAGGAGCTGCCACAGCTCGCCCAGGAGGTTCGTGATCTGCTCGTCGACTCCTGCGCGACGAACGGCGGGCACCTGGGCCCCAACCTGGGCGTGGTCGAACTCACCATCGCGCTGCACAGGGTCTTCGACTCGCCGCGCGATCCGATCGTCTGGGACACCGGCCACCAGTCCTACGTGCACAAGATGCTCACCGGGCGCTCGGACGGCTTCGACGCGCTCAAGCAGGAGGGCGGCCTGTCGGGCTACCCGAGCCAGGCCGAGTCGCCGCACGACTTCGTCGAGAACTCCCACGCCTCCACCGCCCTGTCCTACGCCGACGGGCTGGCCAAGGCGTTCAAGCTGCGCGGCGAGCGCGACAGGGTCGCGGTCGCGGTGATCGGCGACGGCGCGCTCACCGGCGGCATGGCGTGGGAGGCGCTCAACAACATCGCCGCGGTCAAGGACCTGCCGTGCGTGATCGTGGTCAACGACAACGGGCGCTCGTACTCGCCGACCATCGGCGGCCTGGCCACGCACCTGGCCAAGCTGCGGGTCAACCGCCGCTACGAGGACATGCTCGAGTTCGTCAAGAACAAGCTCGGCAATGTCCCCGTCGTCTACGACGCGCTGCACGGCATCAAGAAGGGCGTCAAGGACATCCTCGCGCCCCAGGTGATGTTCGAGGACCTCGGCCTGAAGTACGTCGGCCCGATCGACGGCCACGACGAGCAGGCCGTGGAGGTGGCGCTGCGCAAGGCGCGCGATTTCGGCGGGCCCGTCATCGTGCACGCCCTCACCCAGAAGGGGCGCGGTTACGCTCCGGCCGAGAACCACGACGAGGACCAGTTCCACTCGCCCGGCGCCTTCGACAGGGCCACCGGCGTGGAGAAGCCCAAGGGCCGCATCTGGACCAACGTCTTCAGCGAGGAGCTGGTCGCCCTCGGCAAGGAGCGCGACGACCTGGTGGCGATCACCGCCGCCATGCTCCACCCGACGGGCCTCAACGCCTTCGCCGACGCCTTCCCCGACCGCACCTACGACGTCGGCATCGCCGAGCAGCACGCGCTGACCAGCGCGGCCGGCCTGGCGCTCGGCGGGCTCCACCCCGTCGTCGCCGTCTACGCCACCTTCCTCAACCGGGCCTTCGACCAGTTGCTGATGGACGTCGCCCTGCACCGGCTGCCGGTCACCGTGGTCCTCGACAGGGCGGGCGTCACCGGCGACGACGGCGCCAGCCACAACGGCATGTGGGACCTGTCGATCCTGCAGGTCGTCCCCGGGCTGCGGATCGCGGTGCCGCGCGACGGCGAGCGGCTGACCGAGCTGCTGCGCGAGGCCGTCGCGGTCGACGACGCGCCGACCGTGCTGCGCTTCCCCAAGGGCCCGGTGGCCGCCGGCGTCGAGGCGGTCGGCAAGCTGGGCGAGATGGACCTGCTGCGCAGCGGTGAGCCCGACGTGCTGCTGGTGGCCGTCGGCCCGATGGCGCAGGCCGCGATGGAGGCCGCCGTGCTGCTCGACGCCCAGGGCATCTCCGCCACCGTGGTCGACCCGCGCTGGGTCAAGCCGCTCGACGAGGCGCTCGTGCCGGCCGCCGCCGCGCACAAGCTGGTCGCCGTCGTCGAGGACAACGGCAGGGTCGGCGGCGTCGGCGACGCGGTCGCCCGCCTGCTGCGCGACAACGACGTCGACGTGCCGGTGCGCACCTTCGGCATCCCGCAGGAGTTCCTCGACCACGCCAAGCGGCCGAAGATCCTCGGCTACGCGGGGCTGACGGGACAAGACCTCGCCCGCGACATCACCGAGGCGGTCGCGCGGCGGAGCTCGGCTCTCGAGAACCAGCCCGCCCAGCACTGATCACCCTGCGCACGGCGGCGGTGACGGCCACGATGATCACGGCCGCCACCGCCGCCACGGGCAGCAGCAGCTCGGCGTGCTCGCGCACCACCCCGCCGGCCACCGCGCCGAGCGTCACGTAGGTGCTCACCCAGGCGGTGGCGCCGATCAGCGCCCACGGCATGAACCTCCGGTACGGCATGCCGAGGGCCCCCGCCACCGCGGGGGTGAGGGCGTGCACCACGGGCAGGTAGTAGGCCACCGCCAGCGCCCATCCGCTGCGCTCGAACAGCTCCTCGGCCCGCTCCCACCGCTCCTCGCCGACCCTGCGGCCGAGCCTGCCGTGGCGCAGCCTCGGACCGAGCGCCCGGCCCGCCCGGTGGCCGCCCGAGGCGCCGGCCACGCAGGCCACGACCCCCGCCGCGATGAGCGCCATCGCCTCGGGCGGGCCACCGGCCGTCGTCCCCGCGACGATGAGCAGCGCGTCGCCCGGGACGATCAGGCCGATGCCCACCGAGGCATCCAGGGTGAGGAAGGCGAGCAGGAGCGGCCACAGCAGGACGAGGTCCTGCGCGGCCAGGAGGCCGAGCAGGTCGCCGAACATGCCTCCACCCTGGCGGGACGACAGGGCCGGGCCATCGGGGCGAACCCGGAGATGACCCGGAGAGCTCCCGGCCACCTGGAGGAGCCGCGGCAGGTTTTCCCATGTTTGCGTCGAGGGCGGCTTTCGTCGGCATGATCGCGGATTGCGAGGGAACGATCACCGTGTGGCACAGATACTGAGGACCAAGAGCGTCGAGCAGTCCATCCAGGACACCGAGGCGCCCGAACACCGGCTCAGGCGGCGGCTGTCGGCCGTCGACCTGACCGTGTTCGGCATCGGTGTCATCGTCGGCACCGGCATCTTCGTGCTGACCGGCAGGGTGGCGAGGGAGACCGCCGGGCCCGCCGTCGCGCTGTCGTTCGTGGTCGCCGCCATCGTGTGCGGCCTGGCCGCGCTCTGCTACGCCGAGTTCGCCTCGACGATCCCGGTGGCGGGCTCGGCCTACACCTTCTCCTTCGCCACCCTCGGTGAGTTCCCCGCCTGGATCATCGGCTGGGACCTGATGCTGGAGATGGCGCTGGCGGGGGCGGTGGTCGCGGTCGGCTGGTCGGGCTACTTCACCTCGTTGCTGTCCACGGCCGGCATCGTGCTGCCCGACGTGGGCGTCAACTACCCGGCGATGCTGATCGTGGCGATCCTGACCGGCATCCTGGTGGCCGGGATCAAGCTCTCCTCCAGGGTCAACCTCGCCATCGTGGTGATCAAGGTCACGGTGATCCTGCTGGTCATCATCGCCGGGCTCTTCTTCATCAGAGTGGCCAACTACTCGCCGTTCATCCCGCCCCCCAGGGGCACCCCCGCCGTGGAGGGGATGCGTGCCCCGCTGATCCAGGTGCTGTTTGACATCACCCCGGTCGCCTACGGCTACATCGGCATCTTCTCCGCCGCCGCGATCGTCTTCTTCGCCTTCATCGGCTTCGACATCGTGGCGACCGCGGCGGAGGAGACCATCGAGCCGCAGCGCGACCTGCCGCGCGGGATCATCGGCTCGCTGGCCATCTGCACACTGCTGTACGTCGCGGTCTCCCTCGTCGTGGTGGGCATGCAGCCCTACAGCCAGCTCAGCCAGGACGCGCCGCTGGCCGACGCCTTCACCGCGGTGGGCCAGCCGTGGATCGCCGGCCTGATCAGCATCGGCGCGATCGCCGGCCTGACGACCGTGGTCATGATCCTGATGCTGGGCCAGACCAGGGTGCTGTTCGCGATGTGCCGCGACGGTCTGCTGCCGCGCAGACTGGCCAAGGTGCACCCCCGCTTCGGCACTCCCGCCACGATCACGCTGATCGTGGGGTTCGCCACGATGATCCTGTCCGGGTTCATCTCGCTTGGCGAGCTGGCCGAACTGGTCAACATCGGCACCCTGTTCGCCTTTGTGGTGGTCTCGGCGGGGGTGGTCATCCTCCGCCGTACCCGCCCCGACCTGCCGCGCGCCTTCCGCGCGCCGTTGGTGCCGTGGCTGCCGCTCGCCTCCGTGCTGGCCTGCCTCTACCTGATGCTGAACCTGCCGGTGGCGACGTGGTGGCGGTTCCTCCTCTGGATGGTGGTCGGCGTGCTCATCTACTTCCTGTACGGCTTCCGCCACAGCACCGTCCGCGGGTTCCGCGCCGACTCGCCGAAGATCCAGGACTCCTGACAGCGTCGGCCGGGGCCCCGGCCGTACCGGTCCGGACCCCCTCTTGTAGAAAGATGCCGCCGGAGCTTACGGTGTGCGCAGAAATGCGCAATATCGTTCACACCCCCGGAGGCCATGCGCATGCGCAGAATCGCGTGCTGGTTAGCGGGTGCCGCGGTCGCGGCATTCGGCGTGGTGGCGACGCCCGTCACGGCGCACGCCGACACCCTCGGCTCGATCACCGCCTTCACCGCGGACAACGGCGTCTACACCGCCCAGGCGGGCGCGGCCAAGGTCCGCCTCACCTTCCAGCGGGACGACGTCTTCCGCCTCGAACTCGCCCCCGACGGCGCCTTCACCGACCCGGCCAACACCGGGGCGGGAGCGAAGATCGTCGTCAAGACCGACTACGCGCCTGTCAGCTCCACCTGGAAGGAGTTCGACGACCGGTACGAGGTCGCCACGGGCGCGCTGACCGTGAAGATCGGCAAGCGGCCCGCCCTGGTCAGCGTCTTCCGCGCCGACGGCAGCAAGGTCCTCGCCGAGAGCGCCCCGCTCTCCTGGGACGCCGCGGGCACCAGGCAGACCCTCGAGCCCGTCGCCAAGGAGCAGTTCTTCGGCGGCGGCATGCAGAACGGCCGCCTCAACCACACGGGGCAGACGGTCAACGTCGCCGCCAACCACGATTGGGACGACGAGGGCTATCCCAACGCGGTGCCGTACTACGTGAGCACCGCGGGCTACGGCGTGCTGCGCGACACCTTCGCGCCCGGCTCCTACGCCTTCAAGCAGCCGGTGGTCGCCACGCACAGGGAGCAGCGCTTCGACGCCTTCTACTTCGTCGGCAGGCCGTACGACCTGAAGACGCCCCTTGACCGCTACACCGAGCTGACCGGACGGCCGATGCTACCGCCGATCTACGGCATGGAGATGGGCGACGCCGACTGCTACAACCACTCCAGCCCGACCTACACCGGCGGCAAGAACCCGGAGAAGTGGACGACGCCGAGCGCCGCCAAGGTCGCCCAGGGTTACCTGGACCACGACATGCCGCGCGGCTGGATGCTCGTCAACGACGGGTACGGCTGCGAGTACACCGACCTGCCCGAGGCCGGAGAGCAACTGCGCAGGCGCGGCATCGAGATGGGGCTGTGGACCCAGCGGGCCCTGACCAACCAGGAGTTCGAGGTCAAGAACGCGGGTGTGCGGGTCCGCAAGCTGGACGTGGCCTGGGTCGGCCAGGGCTACCGCTTCGCGCTGACCGGCTGCGAGGACGCCGCCCAGGGCATCGAGACCTACTCCGACGCCCGCCGCTACGTCTGGATGGTCGAGGGCTGGGCGGGGTCGCAGCGCTGCGCCGTGCAGTGGACCGGCGACCACTACGGCACGCTCGACGCCATCCGCTGGCAGATCCCCGCCATCACCGGCGCGGGCCTTTCCGGCATGCCGTTCACCGCGGGTGACATCGACGGCATCTTCGGCGGCTCCGGCGAGTCGTACGTGCGCGACCTGCAGTGGAAGGCGTTCACGCCGGTCCTGATGTCGATGTCGGGCTGGGCGGCGAAGGACAAGCAGCCGTGGACCCGCGGCGAGCCGTACACCTCGATCAACCGCACCTACCTCAAGCTGCGCGAGCGGCTGCTGCCCTACCTCTACACCTACGCCGCCGAGGCGCACCGCACCGGCGCGCCGGTCAACAGGGCGCTGGTGATGGAGTACCCCCGCGACGAGACCGCCTGGCAGGTCAAGGACCAGTTCCTGGCCGGACAGGACTTCCTGGTCGCGCCCGTCTACCAGGCCGGCGACGTGCGCGAGGGCATCTACCTGCCCGAGGGGCGCTGGGTCGACTACTGGAGCGGCAAGGTCCACAACGGGCCGCAGACGCTCGCCGGCTACAGCGCGCCGCTGGACCGGCTGCCGGTGTTCGTGCGGGCGGGCGCGATCGTGCCGATGTACCGCGAGGGCATCAACAACCACGCCGAGCAGAAGGCGAGCGACCCGCTGACGCTGGACCTCTACCCGGCGGGCGACTCGACCTTCAGCATGTACGCCGACGACGGCAGGACCCGCGCGTTCGCCACCGGGCAGTCGGCCACCCAGAAGTTCACCGTCAAGGCGCCGGAGAGCGGCTCCGGCCCGATCACCGTCGGGATCGGCGCGCTCGAGGGCTCCTACGCGGGCAAGCCGGAGGCCAGGCCGTACGAGCTGGTCGTGCACCTGGGCCGGGCCCCCGCCAACGTGAAGTACGGCAAGGACCGGCTGGCCAAGATCAGCGCCGAGGAGTACGCCTCGGGCGCCACCGGCTGGTACGCCGACGGCGCCGTGGTCAGGGCGCGCGTGCCCGCGCTCGCCACCTCGGAGACGGCCGAGCTGACGCTGGTCGGCGGGGCCGTCCTCGGCGGGCAGCACCCGGGCGACTCCGACGTCACGGTGGCCACCAAGCTGCCCGCGATGCTCACCCCAGGCGCCACGATCGAGCTGCCGGTCACCGTCGCCAACGCCACGGGGACCGACATCCGCGACGTCAGGCTGGGCGTGCGGGTGCCCGCGGGCTGGAGCGCCCCCGCCGACGTCGAGGCGGGTGTCATCGAGGACGGCACGAGCGTCGAGAAGACCGTCGCTCTGACGGTGCCCGACGACGCAAAGGCCGGCGCGGTCACGCTCAGCGTCAGCGCCACCTACCGGGCGCACAACCAGGAGCTCACCGCCACCACGGCGGCCGCGGCCAAGGTGCCCTTCAAGTCGCTGGCCGCGGCGTTCGGCAACATCGGCATCACCGACGACGCCGACCCCGGCAAGGGCAACATCGACGGGGGCGGCGGCAGCTTCTCCTACCAGCGCCTGGCCGCCGCCGGAGTCACTCCCGGCGCGCGGGTGAGCGTCCAGGGCGTGCCGTTCACCTGGCCGGCCACCCAGGCGGGACAGCCGGACAACGTGGCCTCGGCCGCGCAGACGATCGCGATGGGCGGGCAGGGCAACACCCTGGCCTTCCTCGGCACCGGCACCAGCACCAGCGCCACCGGGCCGCTGACCGTCCACTACGAGGACGGCACCAGCGACACGGCCACGCTGGGCTTCGCCAACTGGTGCTGCGTCGACCCCGGCACGCACGGCTCCAGGCCCGCCTTCTCCCACAAGGGCAAGAACCTGCCCGCGGGAGCCAACCAGTACCCGACCGTCGACTACCGGATCTTCTACAACCAGGTCAGGGTCAACCCCGGCAAGAAGATCGTCGCGGTCACGCTGCCCGACAACGCCGCCGTCCACGTCTTCGCCGCCTCGGTGGCGACGACGCAGCTGCCCGCCCCGCCCAAGGGCGCGGCGTGGGCGTCGGACGTGCCGTGGATGTCGGCCGACAACGGCTGGGGTCCGGTGGAGAAGGACCGCAGCAACGGCGAGAGCGGCGCCGCGGACGGCCGGCCGATCACGCTGGGCGGCACGGTGCACGCCAAGGGCCTCGGCGTGCACGCGCCCTCGAAGGTGTCCTACCACACCGGAGGGGCGTGCTCGGCCTTCACCGCGACCGTCGGCGTGGACGACGAGATCGCCGACTACGGCTCGGTCGTCTTCTCGGTCCTGGCCGACGGCAAGGAGGTCTACCGCTCGCCCACGCTGACCGGTACGTCGGCGCCGGTGGCCGTCTCGGCCGACCTCAAGGGCGCGGCCTACGTCGACCTGGTCGTCGGCAACGCCGGTGACGGCAACGGCGGCGACCACGGGGACTGGGCCTCGGCCAGGTTCAGCTGCAACCCGTAGGGAACCTCGTCTCATGCTCCGGTGTATTCGGAGCATGAGACGCATTCTGCTCGTGCTCGCGCTCCTGCTGCCCGCCCTCGCCCTCGCGGCGCCGGGCAGGGCGGGCGGCTGGGCCGCCACCTACCTCGACCCCGTGCCCGCCGCCTTCGAGGCGGGCGCCACCTACACCGTGGGCTTCTGGACCCTCCAGCACGGCACCCACCCCTTCGTGGGCGAGCTCGGCAAGGTCGGGCTGCGATTCTCCGGTGGCGGCAGGAGCGTGGAGTTCACCGCCGTCGAGCTGAAGGAGAAGGGGCACTACGCCGCCGCGCTCGCGCTGCCCGAGGGCGAGTGGCGGGTCGAGGCACTCCAGGGCCTGTTCGACCCCTTCCCCGTCGGCACGCTCAAGGTGCCCGGCGCGCTGACCGTCGACCCGCTCGACCCGCGGCTCAAGGCCATGATCCCCGGCTACCTGTCGATGAACGGCGGCAAGGACCCGTGGGGCGAGGTGCGCCCGCCCGGCTTCCCCAGGAACGGCGCGACCCCCAAGCCCGCCGCCGGGCCCGCCATCCCCGAGCCGGCCGCCGCCACCGTGGGCGCCCCGGCCGTCTGGCCGTACTGGCTGGGGGCGGGGGTGCTCACGGCGGCGGCCCTGGCCGCCCTCGTCGTACGGCGGCGCGTCAGAGCGTGAAGTAGACCGCCCCGCCCGCGGCCGTCATCAGGCATGCGTTGGAGTAGGTCTTGGTGAAGCGGACCGGCTTGCCCCGCCACGCGCCCCAGATCTCGACCCGGTGCGGCCGGAACTCCTTGGTGCAGATCGGGTCCTTCTTCACCTCGAGCCTGGCCGGCTTGCCCTTCACCGCGCGCAGCAGGCGGCAGGCGGCCCGAGGCGTGGGGTGGTTGCCCCCATCGCGGTCGCAGGTCAGCCTGACGACCTTCGTCGTGTCGGCCACGGTCACCGCCACCTTCAGCGAGGACCTCGGCCGCTGCTCGGCCAGCGCCGGAGCGGTCGCGGCCATCATGAACGCCCCCGTCAGGGCCAGTATCTTGATCGCTCTCATCGCCCCACGCTAGATGACCACCGCGTGGGGCGAGACGAGCAAGACCGATCGGGCATCAGGCGGGAACCGAGGCGACCCCCGGCTCGAGGAAGCGGGGCTCGGAGAAGCCCGCCCTGTCGAGGTACGGCGTGATGCCACCGAGGTGGAAGGGCCACCCCGCGCCGAGGATCATGCACAGGTCGATGTCCTGTGCCGCGGCGACGACGCCCTCGTCCAGCATGATCCTGATCTCCTCGGCCAGCGCCCTCAGCACCCGCTCGCGGACCTGCTCGGCCGTCGAGGGGCTGGTGCCGCCGGCGAACAGCGCCACCGCCTCGGGGTCGAGCGAGAAGTCGGGGGCGTAGACGCCGGGCTTGCCCGAGGCGACCAGCTTCGCCATGTTCTCCGACACCCCGAACCGCGTGGGGAAGGCCGCGTGCAGCGTCTCCGACACGTGGTGCCCGACCGCCGGGCCGACCAGTTGCAGCAGCGCGAACGGCGACATCGGCAGGCCCAGGTCGTCGAGGGAGTGCTCGGCCAGCTCCAGCGGCGTGCCCTCGTCCACGGCCGCGATGACCTCGCCCATGAAGCGGGTCAGCAGCCGGTTGACAACGAACGCGGGCGCGTCCTTGACCAGCACGGCCGACTTCTTCAGCGACCTGCCCACCGAGAAGGCCGTGGCGAGCGTGGCGTCGTCGGTGGAGTCGCCCTTGATGATCTCCAGCAGCGGCATCACCGCGACGGGGTTGAAGAAGTGGAAGCCGACCAGGCGCTCGGGGTGCTTCAGATCGGCGCCCATCTCGCTGAGCGAGAGCGAGGAGGTGTTGGTCGCCAGCACGCACTCGGCCGAGACGTGCGCCTCGACCTCGGCGAAGACCTTCTTCTTGACGCCCATGTCCTCGAAGACGGCCTCGATGACGAAGTCGGCGTCGGCGAAGGCGTCCTTGGTCAGCGACCCGGTCACCAGCGCCTTGAGCCTGTTGGCCTGGTCCTGGCTCACCCTGCCCTTGGACAGCAGCTTGTCCACCTCGGCGTGCACGTAGCCGACGCCCTTGTCCAGGCGGGCCTGGTCGAGGTCGGTCAGCACGACGGGCACCTCGAGGCGCCGGGCGAACAGCAGCGCCATCTGCGAGGCCATCAGGCCCGCGCCGACCACGCCGACCTTGGTGACCTTGCGGGCCAGCGCCTTGTCGGGCGCGCCCGCGGGCCGCTTGGCACGCCGCTGCACCAGGTCGAAGGCGTAGAGCCCGGCCCGCAGCTCGTCGCCCATGAGCAGGTCGGCCAGCGCCTCGTCCTCGGCGGCGAACCCGGCGTCGCGGGAGGCGTCCTTGGCCGCGGCGATGAGGTCGAGCGCCCGGTAGGGCGCGGGGGCCGCGCCGCGCAACTTCATGTCGACCAGGAAGCGGGCGTCGGCGACGGCCTTGTCCCAGTCCTCCTCGATCGCTGGCCGCTCGACGGTGACCGAGCCGCCCAGCACCTGGGCGGCCCAGCGCAGCGACTCCTCGAGGAAGTCGGCGGGCTCGAACATCGCGTCGGCGACGCCGAGCGCGAACGCGTCCTTGCCCTTGATCATCCGGTTCTGCGACAGCGGGTTCTCGATGATGAGCTTGATCGCCTTGGCCGGGCCGATCAGGCGGGGGAGCAGCTGCGTGCCGCCCCAGCCGGGCACCAGGCCGAGGAAGCACTCGGGCAGCGCCACGGCGGGCACGCCCGAGGAGATGGTGCGGTAGGTGCAGTGCAGCGCGATCTCCAGGCCGCCGCCCATGGCCGCGCCGTTGACGAAGGCGAACGTCGGCACATCGAGCTCGCCGAGGCGGCGGAAGACGTCGTGGCCCAGCCTGCCGATCTGCAGCGCCTCCTCACGGGTGCGCACCAGCGCCGCGCCCTTGAGGTCGGCGCCGACCGCGAAGATGAACGGCTTGCCCGTCACGCCCACCGCCGCCAGGTCGGTCCTGGCCGCGATCGCGTCGATGGCCTCGTTCAGCAGCGTCAGCCCGCCAGGACCGAAGGTGTTCGGCTTGGTGTGGTCGAACCCGTTGTCGAGGGTGATCAGCGCCATCGTGCCCGCGCCGTGGGGCAGCTCGACGTCGCGCACCAGGGCCTTGGTGACGACTTCGCCGGCGAAAAGGTCGTTGATGTTGCTCATGCCAGGTTCTCCCAAATGACCGTGCCGCCCATGCCCATGCCGACGCACATGGTGGTGATGCCGTAGCGCACGTCGGGCCGCTCGCCGAACTGACGGGCCAGCTGCGTCATCAGCCGCACGCCCGACGAGGCCAGCGGGTGGCCGAAGGCGATCGCGCCGCCGTAGGCGTTGACCTTCTCGCTGTCCTCGGGGATGCCGAAGTGGTCGAGGAAGGCCAGCACCTGGACGGCGAACGCCTCGTTGATCTCGAACAGGCCGATGTCGTCGATGGACAGGCCCGCCAGGCGCAGCGCCCGCTCGGTCGAGGGGATCGGGCCCACGCCCATGACCTCGGGGTCCACCCCCGCGAAGGCGTAGGAGACCAGGCGCATCTTGGGCGTGAGGCCCAGCTCGGCCGCCACGTCGGCGGCGGCCACGACGCAGCCGGTGGCGCCGTCGTTGATGCCGGAGGAGTTGCCCGCGGTGACGCGGCCGTGGGCGCGGAAGGGCGTCTTCAGCCCGGCCAGGCCCTCGACGGTCGTGCCGGGACGGGGCGCCTCGTCGGCGACCGCCAGGCCCCAGCCCTTCTCGGCCGTCCTGATCGCCGTGGGCACCAGGTCGGGCTGGATCTTGCCGTCGGCGTAGGCCTTGGCGACCTTCTCCTGCGAGAGCGCGGCGTAGGCGTCGGCGCGCTCCTTGCTGATGGCCGGGTAGCGGTCGTGCAGGTTCTCCGCGGTCATGCCCATGACCAGCGCGCTGCCGTCCACCAGCTTCTCCGACAGGAAGCGGGGGTTGGGGTCGACGCCCTCGCCCATCGGGTGGCGGCCCATGTGCTCGACGCCGCCGGCGATGGCCACGTCGTAGGCGCCGAAGGCGATGCCGCCCGCGACCGAGGTCACCGCGGTCATCGCGCCCGCGCACATGCGGTCGATCGCGTAACCCGGCACGCTCTTGGGCAGCCCCGCCAGCACGGCCGCCGAGCGCCCGATCGTCAGGCCCTGGTCGCCGATCTGGGTGGTCGCCGCGATCGCGACCTCGTCCACCCGCTCGGGCGGCAGGTTCGGATTGCGCCTGATGAGCTCGCGGATGACCCGGACGACCAGGTCGTCGGCGCGGGTCTCCGAGTACAGGCCCTTGGGCCCCGACTTGCCGAACGGCGTGCGCACGCCGTCGACGAAAACGACGTCACGAGAGGAAGGCACGGATTCGCTCCTCGTTGCAGGACTGATTCGCCCCCTATGCTACTCATGAGTAACTAGTACTCCCTGTCGCCGGGCTCCCGCCCAGGCCGCCAGGAGACAGGCGAGTGTCACGCCGAACAGCGCGTACAGCAGCCACGTGCCCGGCTCCCACAGGTGGGCGCGGGCCGCCACCAGCGCGAAGGTGGCCGTCGCCGCCCCCGCCCACGCCGCGCGGCGCTCCCCGCCGCGCTCCTGGCGCCCCGGGTCCCATGGGTCGCTGGGGGAGGCGGTCCTGTGCACCAGGGCGTCACGGGTCCACCAGATCGCGAAGAACACCCCTGCCGCGAAGCCCGCCAGCGCCACGACCTCGATCGCCTGGCTCGTCGCGCCCGCCAGGCCGTACAGCGCGGACTCCATGAACAGGCGCGGCACCGTGAAGCCGAGCAGCAGTGTCAGCGCCCAGCCCGCGGCCACCCCGAGCCTGCAGGCCGCGTGCCGCGGCCCGGACGAGGGCCTGGCGTAGAGGGCCTGCTCGCGCAGCCGCACCGCGCGCGAGCGCGCGCCCCAGACCGCCTGCGTCAGCGCCATGGCCGGGACGGCCAGCGCGAGCACGGCCAGCGCCAGCCATGCGAAGGGCCGCGTGCCCTCCCTGGTCGGCGCCCGCTCGGCCAGCATCTGCGCCGTGGCGAGCGAGGCGATCGAGGCGACGAGCACGGCCACGGCCAGGCGCCGCGCCGACCGGGCGTGGGCGCGCAGGCCTGCGATGACGTCCGCGCCGGGAAGGGGGGTAGCCATGCCGGCCATCATGGCCGCCGCGGGCTCCCGCTTCGTTCACATCGCGTGGGATTCCTGGACCACCAGGTCGAGCAGGCCGGGGAAGCGGACGTCGAGGTCGTCGCGGCGCAGCGTGATGAAGAGCTTGCGGCCCTCCGGCCGCTGGACGATCACCCCTGCCTCTCTCAGCACCCGCCAGTGGTTGGTCAGCGTGGACTTGGGGACGTCCGGCAGGACCGAACCGCAGAACATCTCCGTGCCGGGCGGCTGCGCCGAGAGCGTGCGGACGATCTGGGCCCGCACGGGGTGGCCGAGCGCGGCCAGGACCTCGACCAGCTGGATCTGCTCCCTCGTGGGGTGAAGCGCCGTCGCGGGCTTCCCCATCCCGATGTCCGAGCCGCGCAGCCTGACCAGATACGGCGACGCCGCGCTGCAGGCCGAGACCTACCGCCGCGGCCGGGTGCTGCTGGCGGGCGACGCCGCGCACGTCCACTTCCCCTGGGGCGGGCAGGGGCTCAACACCGGCCTCGAGGACGCCTTCAACCTGGGCTGGAAGCTGGCCGCGCAGGTGAAGGGACGGGCGCCGGCCGGCCTGCTCGACACCTACCACGCCGAGCGGCACCCGGTGGCGGCGAAGGTGCTGTGGAACGTGCGGGCCCAGAACGCGCTGGCCGACCCCGACCCGCGCATGGACCCGCTGCGCGAGCTGTTCGCCGAGCTGATGCGCTTCGACCAGGTCAACGCCTATCTCAGCGGCCTGATCAGCGGCGTGGACACCGTCTACGACGTCGGGGTGCCCGGCGCCGGCTGGATGGCTCCCGACCTCGCCGTCGGCACGGAGGCGGGACCGGTCACGCTGGTCGAGCTGCTGGCGAAGGGGCGGTCGCTCTTCCTCGACCTGGCGGGCAGGGACGACCTGGTCGCGATCGTCGGCTCGCGGGTCGAGGTGGTCAGGGGGAAGGCCGACAGCCCCTACGAAGCCCTGCTGATCAGGCCGGACGGGTACGTGGCGTGGACCTCGGCGGCAGGGGCCGCGTCCCTGTCTGGAGCACTAGATCGCTGGAACTTGTGAAATATCCGGACAAAAAGTGGTGGATTCTGTTAGGAAGGTGCGCGATCAAGTAAGCACTAGAGAGGTTCACCGTGGCGCGCGACGAGAACGACAGGCCCGATATGACCGGGGACGTGCTGTCGGACCGCTGGACCCCTGACTCGGCCGACACCGACGAGCAGCCCGCCGTCGTCGTGGAGGAGGAGCCGCCGGCGCCTTCCCAGGCGCCCGCGCCCGCCCCGGCCGCCGCTTCGCCCGCCCCGCAGGCGCCGCCCGCTCCACCCGCGCCGCCCGAGGTCCCCGGCGACCTCCTCGTCGCCTCCGGCCCGGCCGAGACCGTCGTCCCCGACGACGTCCCGCTCGTGACGGTCCTGGACGCGCCGCCCGTGGTCGCGATGGACGTGCCCGACACCGAGGCGCAGTACCTGCCGCTCGACCAGAGCTACGACGTCGCCGGCGACTCCTCCCCCCGGGGCTTCCTCGGCGCGGGCTGGACGGAGGACAGCAGCGCGCCCGAGCGTGAGGTGCGCAGGCGGACCAGGCTCCTGCTGGCCGGCGCGGCGGCCGTGGTCGTGATCGGCGCGGCGGGCGGCTGGATGCTGACCGGCTCGGGCGGCGACTCCTGCGCGGCGGGAGCGTGCGTCTCCAGCCGTTCCGTGGCGCCCCCGGTCACCGACACGCCGGTTGAGGAGACCGACGCGGACTCCGTGGTGGAGCCGCCGCTCGACCCGTCCCAGACGCCTGAGGCGTCCGCGACGGTCAGCGAGACCCCCGAGCCGCCCGCCCAGGTCCGGCCGACCAGGACGCCCTCGCCCAGGCCGACGGTGAGCCGCGCCGTCGCCCCGGCCACCTCCAAGCCGCGCGCCACGCCGGTGCGCTCGCTCAAGGACGACACCGGCAAGGACCAGACGTCGAGGTCCGAGCCCGAGACGGCGGCGACCACCGAGGCCCCGTCGTCCACCAGGAACACCGAGGCCCCTCCCGCCGCCACGGAACAGCCCGCTCCCGCCCCCACCCAGCAGCCGCCCGCCAAGGAGCCGGACAGGGGAGGCGGACTCCTGGACTGGCTCTTCGGCTGACCAGCCCTTCACCGGCAGCCGCCGTCCCCGAGGGGGAGGGCGGCTGCCGTCGTCGTTCCCGTACGATCGCGCGAAGGCCGCCGGTCTGACAGACTGGGAAATCGCTTTCCGGGAGGGCTCATGGTCACGTTGGAGGACGTCGCCAGGCAGGCGGGCGTCTCGCTCGCCACCGCCTCGCGCGTGCTGAACGGCAGCACCCGCCAGGTGGGCGCCTCCCTGCGGGCGAGGGTCGAGCAGGCCGCGGCCGAGCTGGGTTACCGCACCAACTTCGCGGCCCAGACGCTCGCCAGGGGCGCCAGCAAGGTCATCGGCATCGTCGTCCACGACCTCACCGACCCCTACTTCGCCGCGCTGGCCGACGGGGCCATGCGGGTGGCCGCCGCCGAGGGCCTGCTGGTCATGGTCGGCACCACGCACCGCGACCCCGAGCAGGAGATCGCCTACGTCGCCTCGCTCAACGCGCAGCGGGTGCGGGCCGTCCTGCTGGCCGGATCCAGGGTCGACGACCCGCACGTCACCAGGAGGCTGCGCGAGGAGCTCGGCCGCTACCTCGCCAGCGGCGGCAGGGTGGCCTGCGTCGGCCAGGACCTCCTCGACGTCGACACCGTCGCCCCGGCCAACCGCGCGGGGGCCGCCGACCTGGCCAGGTCCCTGGCCGCGCTCGGCCACACCCGCTTCGCCGTCCTCGCGGGGCCTCCTGGACTGCTGACCGCCGCCGACAGGTGCGCGGGGTTCACCGGCGCGCTGGCCGAGCTCGGCCTGCCCGAGCCGCTGGTGCTCCACGGGCCCTTCGACCGCGACGGCGGCTACCGGGCGGCCGCCATGACGGGCGAGGCGACCTGCGTGTTCGCGGTCAACGACGTGATGGCGGTCGGCGCGCTGGCCTCCTACCGCGACAGGGGGATCAGGGTGCCGCAGGACGTGTCGGTGGCCGGGTTCGACGACATCACGACCCTGCGCGACCACGTGCCCGCCCTCACCACGGTACGGCTGCCGCTGGCCGACATGGGCGCGAGGGCGCTGACCATGGCGCTCGATGTCGGTGAAGGGGTGCGGGTGGAGCAGGTGAGCGGTGAGGTGGTCATGCGTGAGAGCGTCCGAGCAGTGGAGGCATAGGTGAGGCTCGCGGTCAGCACTCTGGGGATGCCGGGGGAGGACCTGACGTCGTCGATCTCGATCGCGGTGGAAGGCGCGTGCGAAGGGCTGGAACTGCGGCTGCACCCCGACACGGGCGTGCACGCGGGGTTGCCGGCGGAGGAGCGCGGGGCGGTGCGGCGGCAGATCGCCGACGCGGGCCTCAGCATCGCCGCTCTAGCCGGATATGTCGGTATATGTGATCAAAAGGTGGAGGACGCGGCTGCCATCCGCGCGCTGCTGGCCGATCTCCGGCTGGCGGCCGATCTCGAGGCGCCGGGCGTGCGGGTCTTCCCGCGCGGCGCCGATCCCCTCGTCGGCGCCCGCCGCCTGCGCGCCGTCGCCGACGAGGCCGCCGCGCTGGGAGTGCGCGTGTTCGTCGAGACCCACGACCAGATGCCCACCGGCGCGGCCGTCGCCCGCCTGCTGGAGGAGACTGGCAGGCCCGGCGTCGCCGTCGCCCTCTGGGACCTCCTGCACCCGTGGCGCAACGGGGAGCCGCCCGCCGAGACCCTGGCGGCGCTGGCCCCCCACCTGGCCTACGTCCAGGTGAAGGACGCCGTGTCGGCCACGGACACCACGCCCGTGCCCATGGGGGCGGGCGCCGTGCCGCTGGAGGAGGCGGGCGAGCTGCTGAGGTCGCACGGCTACGACGGCTGGGTGTCCCTGGAGTGGGAGCGCACCTGGTACCCGCAGGTGGCCCCGGTCGCCGAGATCCTGCCCGGCGCGGCCGCGTGGGTGCGGCGCTTCGCCTCCGCCACCGCCGCCTGACCGCCCGCACGGAGCGGCCGGGGTTGCTGGTGAGGACAGAAGTTCATCACTTGATGAATTTTTTCCTCTGAAGGCATTCCTTCCTGCCGTCGCGCGCTGCACACTCTGACGAACAGGGTGAGAAGCACGACCGACGGCAAGGGGAACGCCCGATGAAGACCGCAGGCGAATCGCTCGCACTCGGGTTCGGCGACATCGACGCGGCGATGCTCGCCGAGGTCGGCGGAAAGGCGGCCAATCTGGGCGAGCTGACCAGAGCGGGCCTGCCCGTGCCCCCCGGTTGCTGCCTCACCACCGAGGCCTATCACCGGGTGGCCGAGGGCGCGGGCCTGAAGGAGGTCATCGCCGAGCTGACGGCGACGGCCGCGCAGGACACCGCGGCGCTGGCCGGACTGGCCGGCAGGGCGAGAGCGCTGCTGCTGGAGGCGCCCATCCCCGACGAGGTGCGCGACGCGATCACCGAGTGTTACGCCCGGCTCGGTGCCGACGCGCCGGTGGCGGTGCGGTCGTCGGCGACGGCGGAGGACCTGCCGTACGCGAGCTTCGCCGGCCAGCAGGACACCTACCTCAACGTCGTCGGCGCCGAGGCGGTGCAGGACGCCGTGCGCCGCTGCTGGGCCTCGCTCTGGACCGACCGGGCGGTGGCCTACCGCGCCTCCAACGGGATCGACCACGCGGCGGTGCGGCTCGCGGTCGTGCTGCAGCGGATGGTCGAGGCCGAGGTGGCGGGCGTGATGTTCACCGCGAACCCGGTGACGGGCCGCCGCCGCGAGGCCGTCATCGACGCCGCCCCGGGGCTCGGCGAGGCGGTGGTGTCGGGGGCGGTCAATCCCGACAGATTCGTCGTCGACCTGGCGAGCATGCGGATCAGCGAGCGCAGGCCGGGCGACAAGCGCCTGGCGATCCGCTCGCGCCCGGGAGGCGGCACCGAGCGGGTCGAGACCTCCTCCGACGAGCCGTGCGTCACCGACGAGCAGGTGCGCGCGCTGGCGGCGCTGGGCGCGAAGGTGGCGGACCACTACGGGGCCCCGCAGGACACCGAGTGGGCGATCGACGCGGACGGCACGCTCTGGCTCACCCAGGCCAGGCCGATCACCACCCTCTACCCCCTGCCCGAGACCACCAGGGACGGCCTGCGCGTCTACTTCTCGGTCAACGTCGCCCAGGGCGTCATGCGCCCGTTCACCCCGATGGGGATGGCGGCCTTCAAGCTGGTGAGCGCGGGCGCGGCGGCGGTGTGCGGCTTCCCGCCCGCCGACCGGCTCGCCGGAGCGCCCATCATGGCCGAGGCGGGGCGTCGGCTGTTCCTCGACATCACGCCCGCCGTCCGGAGCAGGGCGGGCCGGGCGATCCTGCCGCGGCTGCTCGCCGTCGGCGAGGCCCGCGCGGGGGTGATCTTCCAGCAGCTCGCCGTGGATCCCAGGCTCTCCGTCACCAGCACCTCGATGCGCCCCTTCATCCGTACGGCGATGCGGGCGGCGGGCCGCATCGGCGCGCCCAAGCGCCTGGCCCTCGCCCTGGCCAGGCCGCGGGCGGCGCTCGCCTTCACCAGGCGCCTGGGCGAGGAGCTCGAGACCAGGCTGGCGATCAGCCCGGGCGCCACCGCCGAGCAGCGGCTCGACCACGCCGAGCGGGTGCTGCGCGGCACGTTCCCGACGATCGTGTCGATCATGCCGGTCGCCATCACCGGATACGCGGGTCTGGGCCTGGCGGGCAAGCTGTCGGGCGCGAAGGGCGAGCAGCTGCAGGCCGTCCTGCGCAGCCTGCCGAACAACCCGACCACCGAGATGGACCTCGAGTTGTGGCACCTGGCCAAGGACATCGCCGCCGACCCCGAGTCGGCCCGGCAGTTCAGGACCGCGCAGGCGCGGGAGCTCGCCGACGTCTACGAGCGCGGCGAGCTCAGGGCCCAGCAGGCGGTCGAGCGCTTCCTGGCCAGGTACGGCCACCGCGGCGTCGCGGAGATCGACCTCGGCATGCCGCGCTGGTCCGACGAGCCCGCGCACATCCTCGGCGTGCTGGCCAACTACCTGCGCCTCGACGGCGAGGACCTCGCCCCCGACGCGATGTTCGCCAGGGGGGCCGAGGAGGCCGAGCGGGCCGTGCGGACCATCGTCGCCATGGCCGGGGCGAAGGGCCGGCTGCGCGGCCGGCTGGCGGCGTTCGGGCTGCGCAGGACCAGGATGCTCGCCGGCCTGCGCGAGCTGCCGAAGTACTACGCGGTCGAGGTGCTGGCGGCGGTGCGGCGCAGCATGCGCGTCGTGGGGGAGGAGCTGGTGGCCAAGGACGTGCTGGACCGCGCCGAGGACGTCTACTTCCTCGACCTGCGCGAGACGCGCCAGGCGCTGGCGGGCGGCTCGCTGCGGGAGCTGGTGGCCGCGCGGAGGGCCGCGTACGAGCAGGAGGTGCGCCGCCGCCACGTGCCGAGGATGCTGCTGTCGGACGGCACCGAGCCCGAGGCGCTGGCCGTCAGGGCCGCGGCGGCGGAGGGCGCGCTGACCGGCACCCCCGCGTCGGCGGGCACGGTCACCGGGACCGCCAGAGTGGTGCTCGACCCGGTCGGCGCGCACCTGGAGCCCGGCGAGATCCTCGTCGCGCCGTCCACCGACCCCGGCTGGACGCCGCTGTTCCTGACGGCGGGCGGGCTGGTGATGGAGATGGGCGGCTCGATGTCGCATGGCGCGGTGGTGGCCAGGGAGTACGGGATCCCCGCGGTGGTCGGGGTGGCCGACGCCACGCACCGCATCGTCACCGGAGCGACGATCACGGTGGACGGCTCGGGCGGCATCGTCTCGATCGCCGACTGAAACCGCGAGAACGCCCGCATCCGCGTCGCCGCACGCCACCTCCTGTCACGCCACCTCCTGTAAGGACGCGGCCACCGCCTCACGCCGGAGCGGCGCACCCTCATCTGCCTGAGGTCGCCGGTGAAGACGCGGTTTCCCGGGCGCCGAGGTGGGCGCCCGGGAGGCCGTCAGGCGATGAGGGCGGCGAAGCGCTCCTTCATCGTCGTCAGCACCGTGTCGGGATCGGCGGCCCACACGTCGGCGTTGAAGATCTCCACCTCGATGTCGCCGGTGTACCCGGCCTTCAGCACCGCCTGGGTGAGCGGCGCGAAGTCGATCACCCCGTCGCCCATCATCCCCCTGCCGAGCAGCACGTCAGCCGGCAGCGGCTGCAGGAAGTCGCACACCTGGTAGGAGGCGATGCGATCGCCCGCCCGCGCGATCTGCTCGAACACCGTGGGGTCCCACCACACGTGGAAGGTGTCGACGACCACCCCCACCTGCGAGGAAGGGTACGGCTCGGCCAGGTCGAGCGCCTGGCCGAGGGTCGAGAGCACGGCCCGGTCGGCGCAGTACATCGGATGCAGCGGCTCCAGCGCCAGCCGTACCCCCCGCTCGCCCGCGTAGGGCGCCAGCACCGACAGCGCCTCGGCCACCCTGGCGCGCGCCCCCGCCAGATCGCGGGAGAAGCCCTCCGCGGGGGCCCGGCCCGCCGGGACGCCGGGCAGGCCGCCGACGACCATCACCAGGCAGGCCGCGCCGAGCTCGGCGGCGTCGTCGATCGCCCGCAGGTTGTCGTCGAGCGCCTCCTTCGAGCCGCTGGTCAGGAAGCCGCCCCTGCACAGCGACGACACCCGCAGGCCCGCGTCGCGCACCAGCCTCGCCGACTCGGCCAGGCCCTGGGCGGCGACCTCCTGCCGCCACAGCCCGATCGCCTCGAGACCGTGCCGCACGCAGCCGTCGACGGCCTCGGCCACCGTCCACCGCTTGGTGGTCCACTGGTTGAGCGCCGGCTTCACAGCCCGTTCACCGCCAGCAACGACCTCATCCGGTGGACGGCCAGCTCCTGGTCGGCCAGCAGGCCCGCCTGGTCGGCCAGCCTGAACACCTCGCACAGGTGCGGCAGCGACCTGGCCGCCTGCGCGCCGTTGACCATGGCGAAGGCGTCCTGGTGGCCGTTGAGCCAGGCCAGGAAGACGATGCCGGTCTTGTAGTTGTAGGTGGGCGTCTCGAAGATCTTGCGCGACAGCGGCACCGTCGGGGCGAGGATCTCGTCGTAGTAGGCCAGCAGCCGGTCGCGGGCCTCCTCGGTGCAGGCGGCCTCCGCCGAGTCGAGCACCTGCAGGGCGGCGGCCGCGGCGGGCGCGATCGCGTCGAAGATGCCGAGCAGCGCGTGCGAGCCCGTCCTGATCAGCGACGGGTAGTTGAAGTCGTCGCCGGTGTAGAGCTTGACGCCCTCGGGCAGCGCGGCGCGGAGCGCCACCTCGTGCGCCTCGTCCAGCAGGGACACCTTGACGCCGTCGATCATCGGGGCGTGGGCGTGGACGAGTTCGAGGAAGGACTCGGTGGCCCGCGAGACGTCGCGCGATCCCCAGTAGCCGGCCAGCTGGGGGTCGAACATCTCGCCCAGCCAGTGCAGGATCACCGGGCGGCCGGCCACGCCGAACAGCTTGCCGTACACCCGGTGGTAGTCGGCGGGACCCTCGGCGACGCGGGCCAGCTGCCGGGAGGCCATCACGATCACGCCCGCGCCCGCGTCGCGCACGGTCTCGATCTGCTCGGCGTAGGCGGCGGTGATGTCGTCGAGGGTGGCGGCGTCCGGCGCGTGGTCGGTGCCCGCGCCGCAGGCCACCAGTTCGGCGGGGTCGCCGAAGGAGCGGGCCTCATCGGCGCTGCGCCTGATCAGCGAGCGGGTGGCGGCCCAGTCGAGGCCCATGTTGCGCTGCGCGGTGTCCATGGCATCGGCGACGCGCAGGCCGTGGGACCACAGGTGGCGCCTGAAGCGCAGCGTCGCCTCCCAGTCGACGGCCGCGGGGGCGCCGGGGGTGTTGTCGCCCAGCGGGTCGGCGACCACGTGCGCGGCCGCGTAGACGACGCGGCTGGTGGCGGGCCGCTCGACGACCGGCCACACGACCGGCTCGGCGAGGGCGTAAGGCCCCGAGGGGAGATCGATCCTCACAGCTCCTCCACCGCGATCCTGCGGCCCTCCGCCGAGCTGCGCAGGCCGAGCTCGGCCAGCCGTACGCCGCGCGCGCCGGAGGCGAAGTCGTAGGGGAAGGGGGCGTCTTCCACGACGTGCCTGACGAACAGCTCCCACTGCGTCTTGAAGCCGTTGTCGAAGTCGGCGTTGTCGGGCACCTCCTGCCAGTCGTCGCGGAAGCGCGCGGTGACGGGCAGGTCGGGGTTCCACACGGGCTTGGGGGTGGTGGCGCGGCTCTGCACGCGGCAGTTGCGCAGGCCGGCGACGGCGCTGCCGTGCGTGCCGTCCACCTGGAACTCCACCAGCTCGTCGCGGTTCACCCTGACGGCCCACGAGGAGTTGATCTGCGCGATGATCCCGCCGGACAGCTCGAAGATGCCGTAGGCGGCGTCGTCGGCGGTGGCCTCGTAGGTCCTGCCCTGCTCGTCCACCCGGGTGGGAATGTGCGTGACGGCCTTGGCGTAGACCGACTCCACCTGGCCGAACAGGTTCTCCAGCACGTAGTGCCAGTGCGGGAACATGTCGAGGATGATGCCACCGCCGTCGGCCGCGCGGTAGTTCCACGAGGGGCGCTGCGCGCTCTGCCAGTCGCCCTCGAAGACCCAGTAGCCGAACTCGCCGCGCACCGACAGGATGCGGCCGAAGAAGCCGCCGTCGATCAGCCGCTTCAGCTTGAGCAGACCCGGCAGGAACAGCTTGTCCTGCACGACGCCGTTCTTGATCCCCTTGGCCTTGGCCGCCTCGGCGAGCGCCACCGCCTCCTGCACGGTCTCGGCGGTGGGCTTCTCCGCGTAGACGTGCTTGCCCGCCTCGATCGCCTTCAGCACCGACTTCACCCGCGCCTGCGTGACCTGGGCGTCGAAGTAGACGTCGGCCTGCTCGAGCGCCGCGTCGAGGTCGGTGGTGTAGTCGGCGATGTCGTGCCTGGCGGCCAGGTCGGCGAGCTTGGCCTCGCTGCGGCCCACGAGGATCGGACGCAGGACGACCCTGCCGCCGTCGGAGAGCGTCACGCCGCCCTGCTCGTTGATGGCCAGGACCGACCGGACCAGATGCTGGCGGTAGCCCATCCGACCGGTGACGCCGTTCATCACGACGCTGATGGTGCGCACGCTCATGTGACCTCTCCTAGTGGGGAAAGCGCTTTCCAGGAGACCGTAAGGCCGCGAGAGCCGGGCCGTCAAGCGGCCTAGAGGATGCCCTTGGTCTCCAGTCTGTCGAGCGCCTTGGCCAGCGGGTGGGCGGTGAGGCCGATCTGCCACTCGCGCGCGCCGAGCGAGCGCAGCCGCTCGGCGACGCTCTCGTCGCTGATCTCGGCCGGCGGCTCCCAGGTGAGCCTGCGCACCGCCTCGGGCTGCAGGAGGTTCTCAGTGGGCATGCGGTGCTCGTCGGCCAGCGCGGCGACCACCGCGCGGGCGGCGGCCAGCCGCTTGGCGGCGGCGGGATCGCGGTCGGGCCAGCGGTTGGCCGGCGGCGGCCCGTCTCCTGGCGTGCTGGGCGCGGGCAGCTCGGAGTCGGCGAGCGTGCGGGCCCGGTGGACGGCGTCGAGCCAGGCCCCCATGTGGCGCCTGGCGGACCTGCCGGTGAAGGCGGTGATGTCGGTCAGCGCCTTCTTGGTGCGCGGCATCTCGAGCGCGGCGGTGATGATCGCGGTGTCGGGCAGCACGCGGCCCGGTGCGATGTCGCCGTCGCGGGCGATCTGGTCGCGCATCGTCCACAGCTCGCGGACGATCGCCAGCGCCCGCACGTTGCGCACCTTGTGGATGCCCGAGGTGCGCCGCCACGGGTCGGACCTCGGCGGCGCCGGCGGGGTGGCCAGGATCGCGGCGAACTCCTCCTCCGCCCAGGCCAGCTTGCCGCTGGCGACCAGCTCGGCGTGGAGCACGTCGCGCAGCTCGATCAGCACCTCGACGTCGAGCGCGGCGTAGCGGAGCCAGTCTTCGGGCAGCGGCCTGGTCGACCAGTCGGCCGCCGAGTGCCCCTTCTCGAGGCGCAGCCCGAGGACGGTCTCGACCATCGTGCCCAGGCCGACCCGCTCGTAGCCGAGCAGCCGGCCGGCCAGCTCGGTGTCGAACATCCTGCGCGGCCTGAACCCCACCTCGGCCAGGCACGGCAGGTCCTGGGAGGCGGCGTGCAGGACGATCTCGGCGTCGGCGACGGCCGCGTCGAGCTCCGACAGGTCGGTGCAGGCGATCGGGTCGATCAGCGCGCTGCCCGCGCCCGCCCGGCGGAGCTGCACCAGGTAGGCGCGGCCGCCGTAGCGGTAGCCCGAGGCGCGCTCGGCGTCGACGGCCACGGGGCCACTGCCCTTGGCGAACGCCTCGACTGTGGCGTCGAGCCCCTCCCTCGAGGTGATGACCGGCGGGATTCCCTCCCTCGGTTCGAGGAGGGGGACGACGTCCTGGGTGGTGCTGTCACTGCTTTCGGTCACGGCCTGGTGGACTCCGGATCTTCGCGACGGCGCGGCATCGTGGCCACGTCGGGTGGGAGCGGTGGGATGCCGGCCGCCAGGCACATCAGGTCGCACCAGGCGGCGACATGGCCGGAGAGGTCCTCCTGCGAGGGAGACCACGACGCGCGCAGCTCCAGCTCGGTGGAGACCGGGTCGTCGGCCTTGTCGCCGAAGCCCTCGGAGACCGCCCGCGTCACCGTGCCGCCCGCCGCCGAGTAGCCCGCCTCGCGGGAGTCGAGGGCCTCGGTCAGCCAGCTCCACACCACGGGCCCGAGCATCGGGTCGGAGGTGATCTCCGGCTCCATGTCGGCCCTGACGTAGGCGACGAGGCGGAACTGGCCCTCCCAGCCGCGCTGTCCTTCGGGGTCGAACAGCAGGATCAGCCGGCCGACCGCCAGCTCCTCGTCGTCGCGGTAGACGGAGGCGCCGATGGCGGCCGAGAAGGGTGCGAGCCGCTGCGGAGCGGGCAGGTCCTCCAGCTCGATCTCCGGCCTGACCTCGGCCATGCGCAGGCTCTCGACCGCCCGTCTGAAGGCGGCGGGGGCCTGCGGCGAGTCACCGAGGGTCATAGCCGAAGCGTAGGTCGAGGGGGGTCGCATGGGGACCACGGGGGTGCTCATCTGGGCCGATCAAGCCGCGACCGACAGCGGGCTCGAGTCTGACTGCGCAGGCTCGAAGGGACCGGCGAGCAGCGCGTGACCGCACTCGAGGCACGCCCACTCGGGGCACGCCTCGTGCCCCTCCATGCATGGCGGCTGCTCGAACGGCCTCTCACCTGCGCATGAGGGGCAGTGCTCACTGCGGCGCTCGGGGGAACTCCACAACGCGGTCATCGGTACGGAGCCTTTCTTCGCGGACGTGGCTCCGACGTTGGCATGCCGCGATGACAATTCCGCGCAACGCGCTCGGCGTGTCCTGAAAGTGAGGCGGTAATCGATGACGCGCGGTGGATTGGCGAACATTTGGTCCAGTCGAGAGGGGATTCGGGGCTGACCGTGAGATGAACTGTACCTGTGCGGCGCGAAGCTCGGGGCCCGGTCCGGACGACAGGCCCGAACTAAAGGGATGAACCGCGCTAAACCACTTCATCGACTCCTGATCGTGACTTTAGCCCCCGCGTGCGTATGTTTCGGATAACCGCCGGTGGAGCGACCACCACCATCGCGTGGCACCCTTGAATGGTGAATCTCGCCGACTCCGCGTTCCTGCGCGCCTGCCGCCGCCAGCCCGTCGACCACACCCCGGTCTGGTACATGCGTCAGGCGGGTCGATCGCTGCCCGAATACCTCAAGGTGCGCGAGGGCGTGCCCATGCTCACGGCGTGCGCGACGCCCGACCTCATCGTCGAGATCACCATGCAGCCGGTGCGCCGCTACGGCGTCGACGCGGCCATCTTCTTCAGCGACATCGTCGTGCCGCTCAAGGCCATCGGCGTCGACCTCGACATCAAGCCTGGCGTGGGCCCGGTCATCGCCGACCCGATCCGCGACAGGGCCGGCCTCGAGGCGCTGCGCCCGCTGGAGCCGGGCGACGTGCCCTACGTCAGCGAGGCCATCACCAGCCTGGTGGGCGAGCTGGGCGCGACGCCGCTGATCGGGTTCGCCGGCGCGCCGTTCACGCTGGCCTCCTACCTCATCGAGGGCGGCCCCTCCAAGAACCACGACCACACCAAGGCCATGATGTACGGCGAGCCCGCGCTGTGGCACGCGCTCATGGACCGCCTGACCGGCATCGTGATCGAGCACCTGCGCGTGCAGATCGACGCGGGCGCCTCGGCGATCCAGCTGTTCGACTCATGGGTGGGGGCGGTCGCGCCCGACGACTACCGCGAGTTCGTCCTGCCGTACACGGAGCGCATCTTCGCGGCGGTGCCCGACGTGCCGCGCATCCACTTCGGGGTCGGCACGGGCGAGCTGCTCGGCGTGCTCGGCGAGGCGGGCGCCGACGTGGTGGGCGTCGACTGGCGGGTTCCGCTCGACGAGGCCGCGCGCCGCGTCGGGCCGGGCAAGGCGCTCCAGGGCAACCTCGACCCCGCGATCCTGCTGGCCCCGTGGGAGGCCGTCGAGCCCAGGGCGCGGCGCGTCCTCGAGATCGGGCGGTCGGCCGAGGGCCACGTCTTCAACCTCGGCCACGGGGTGCTGCCGAACACCGACCCCGACCAGCTGCGCCGACTCACCGACCTGGTCCACTCCTTCCGCTGACGCCTCAGAGGCGCAGCTGGGCCAGGCAGAGCTTGACGATCAGGGCGGCCACCACGCACAGCAGGGTCGCCCTGATGAAGGCCGCGCCCCTGCTCAGCGCCGTACGGGTGCCGAGGCGGGCGCCGAACACGTTGCAGGCGGCCATGCCGAGCCCGAGCCGCCAGAAGACCTGGCCGTGCGCGGCGAACACCAGCAGCGCGCCCAGGTTGGGGCGCTGTCCGTGCGGGCGGCGGGCGTCAGGCGGAAGGGGCGCCCTCGTCCTCGGACCGAGGACGGGACGGCGCCTCCCCGGACTGAGCACGGGACGGCGCGCCCTCGGGCTGCGGACGGGACGGCGCGCCCTCGGGCTGCGGGCGGGAGGGCGCGCCGTGGGCGACGGGCGCGGGAGGCGCCCATGCTCGCGGCGGCGCGGGACGGCGGGCGTTGCTCCGCCGTACCAGGACCAGGATGCCGACGGCCAGCGGCACGATGACGACCAGCCACGGCAGCAGCACGCCGATCACGGTCAGCGCCACCTTCACGAAGCCGACCAGCGCCGACCAGCCCGCCTTCAGCCCGCCGAGGAATCCCGCGGGCTCGTCGGAGGGCTCGGCCACCTCCGCCACAGGACCGATCAGCCGCAGCGTGAGCGTCGCCATCGCCACCTGCGAGGCCAGGGCCTTCTGCCTGGCCTGCAGCGACTCCAGCTCGGCCTCGCGCGCGGCGATCTCGCGCTCGACCTCGATCACCTGCCCCACGGTGTCGGCCTTGGACAGCAGCGCGCGCATGGCCGCCAGCGCCTGCTCGGCCGACTTCAGCCGGCTGGCGACGTCGGCCACCTCCTCGGTCACGTCAGTGGTGTTCTGCTGCAGGGACTCGCGCTGGCCGAGTTGCTTGCCGAGCTTGTCGAGCACCTGCGGGTAGGCGGCGGGCGGGATCTTGAAGACCAGCGTGGAGCTGCCCTCGCCGCCGCCGGAGGCGTCGGACTCCTCGCTCGCCAGGTAGCCGCCCGCCCCGGTGACCAGTTGCTTGGCCTGGTCGGCCGCCTTGGTGACGTCCTTGGCGCGGACCGTCAGCCGCGACACGTAGATGACCGACCGCTGCTCGGGCGCGATCTTGACCTGTGCGGCCTGGCCCGGCTCGCCGGTCCCCGCTCCCGTCTCGGCCGACTCCCTCGCCGGGCTGGGGGCCGCGGCGGCGGAGACCGCCTGGGGGGCGGAGGCGGTCCGCTCGCCGCCCCCACAGGCCGACAGGAAGAGCGCGGCGCCCGCCGCCGTCAACGCGATGCCGTACCGGAATCTGCTCATATCCTTGAGACGGCTACCAACCGCCCGATGCGGTCACGAAGGTGTCACGTTCGGCAGTCCGGTCGATCACACCGGCCTGAAGAAGGGGCGCGAAGTCATCCTCGGGTACGAGGAGCGCCACGATCTCGTGACGCAGGCTGGGATCATGCGCTCGCTTCCGGACAGGCTTCACAGGACCTTCTTCAGATCGATGTCGCTGCTGCCCGCCAGAGGGCAGGGCCGCTTCCTCCGGCACTACTTCGAGTGGTTCCACCGCACCCCCGACCCGTGGCGGCACGCCGTCGACCCCTACGAGGCGCGCAAGTACGCCGCCACGCTCGCGCACGTCGAGGGCGACTCCTACGACAGGATCCTCGACGTGGGTTGCAGCGAGGGGACCTTCACCCTGCTGGCGGCCGCGGCCCACCCGGCGGCGGACGTGCTCGGCGTCGACGTCTCCGAACGCGCCGTCCACCGGGCCGCGGCCAAGGCGCGGGGCAGGGCGCGGTTCGCGCGGCTGGACTTCCTGAACCAGGACCCGGGCGGGCGCTTCGACCTGGTCGTCTGCGCGGAGACGCTCTACTACGTGGGCAGGGACGACCGGCTGCGCCTCGCCTCCGAACGGCTGCGCTCGTTCCTGTCACCGGGCGGCACGCTGGTGCTGGTGCACCCGTGGCCCGAGGCGCGCCGCCTGCACCGCTTCCTGGACGGCGACCCGCTGCTGGTGAGAAGGGACGAGCAGGTCGAACACGACGGGGGACGGCCCTACGCCGTCAGCTCCTACCGGCTCCGGTAACCGGCCCAGGCCGGTGAGGCGATAGCGTCTGGAGACGTGGAAGGGAATCGACGGCAGGTAGTGATCGTCGGCGGCGGGATCTCGGGTCTCGCCGCGGCGTGGTTCCTCAGGCAGGGCGGCGGCCAGCGGGTTCGGGTGACCGTCCTCGAATCGAGCCCCAGGATCGGCGGCAAGCTCCAGGCCAGCGAGGTCGCGGGCTTCAGCGTCGACGAGGGCGCCGAGTCGATGCTGGCCAGGCGGCCCGAGGGCAAGGACCTGGCCAGGGCGGTCGGCATGGGCGACGACCTGGTCGCCCCCGGCACCACCCAGGCGGGCATCTACTCCAGGGGCGCGCTGCGGGCGATGCCCAAGGGCCAGGTCATGGGCGTGCCGGGCGACCTGGCCGAGCTGGCCCGGTCGGGCCTCATCTCGCCGGGCGGGCTGCTCAGGGTGCCCCTCGACCAGGTGCTGCCCGCCACGCTGGTGCGCAGCGACGTCTCCGTCGCCTCCTACATCCGCGCCCGCATGGGCTCCGAGGTCGTCGAGCGGCTGGTCGAGCCGCTGCTCGGCGGCGTCTACGCGGGCCGCTCCGACATGCTGTCGCTGGAGGCGACGATGCCGCGCATCGCCGCCGCGGCGCGCTCGGAGCGCTCGCTGCTCGGCGCCGTGCGCGAGATCGTGAGCGAGACGCCCAAGGACGCAGGCCCGGTCTTCACCAGCCTGCGCGGCGGGCTCGGCAGCCTGCCCGAGGCCGTGGCCAAGGCGTCGGGGGCCGACATCAGGACCGGGCTGACGGTCCGCGAGCTGCGCCGCACGCCGGACGGCTGGCAGCTGGTCACGGGGCCGGTCCCGCGTCCCGAGATCGTGACGGCCGACGCGGTGATCATCGCCACGCCCGCCACCGCCTCGGCCAGGCTGCTGAAGGACGAGGTGCCGAAGGCGGCGGCCGAGCTGGCCAGGATCGAGTACTCCAGCATGGCCATCGTCACGCTCGCCTACCCGGTCACGGCCTTCCCCTCGCCGCCCACCGGCAGCGGTTACCTGGTGCCGCCGGTGGAGGGCCGGAAGGTGAAGGCGGCGACGTTCAGCTCGGTCAAGTGGCCGCACCTGACCGAGTCAGACCCCTCGGTGCTCCTGGTGCGCTGCTCGATCGGCCGCATCGGCGAGGAACAGCTGCTCCAGCGCGACGACGCCGAGCTGGTCGCGATCGCGATGGCCGAGATGAGCGAGGTCATGGGGGTGCGCGGGCTGCCGCTCGACTCGCGGGTCAGCCGCTGGGGCGGCTCGCTGCCGCAGTACAACGTCGGCCACCTCGACCGGGTCGCGCGCGCCCGCGCGGCCGTCGCCGTCGAGCCGGCGCTGGCGGTCTGCGGCGCCGCCTACGACGGCCTCGGCGTGCCCGCGTGCGTCTCCACCGCCCGCACCGCCGCCGCCCGGATTCTGGACCACCTGGCCACGCAGGGAGAATGAGAACATGACAGAGGCGACCCAGCGGCCCAAGGCTCGCGACCTGAACCAGGTGATCCGCTACACGATGTGGTCGGTGTTCAAGACCACCGAGCAGTGCCCGAGCAACCGCGAGGGCATGGCCGACGAGGTCGGCGAACTGCTGGAGCAGGCGGCCGGCAAGGACGTGGTGACGCGCGGCTGCTACGACGTGGGCGGCTTCCGCGCCGACGCCGACTACATGTTCTGGTGGCACGCGCCCTCGGCCGAGGACCTGCAGGACGTCTACTCCAGGTTCCGGCGCACCACGCTGGGCAGGCTGAGCACCCCCGTGTGGTCGGCGATGGCGCTGCACCGGCCGGCGGAGTTCAACAAGTCGCACGTCCCCGCCTTCCTGGCGGAGGAGGAGCCCAGGGGGTTCGTGTGCGTCTATCCCTTCGTGCGCTCCCTCGAGTGGTACCTGCTCGACGACGGCGAGCGGCGCAGGATGCTGGCCGAGCACGGGATGATGGCGCGCGAGTACCCCGACGTCAGGTCCAACACGGTGGCCTGCTTCGCGCTCAACGACTTCGAGTGGATGCTCGCCTTCGAGGCCGACGAGCTGCACCGGATCGTCGACCTCATGCGCCACCTGCGCGGGGCCGAGGCCAGGAGGCACACCAGGATCGAGGTGCCGTTCTACACCGGCGTCCGCAAGCCGGTCGGGGAGCTGATCGCCGCCCTTCCCTGACAATGTGTGATCTCCCGCGCCTGATCCGCCGTCCTTTGCCATAATCAGGTAAATCCCCTGTCCTAGTGAGGCAAAGGGTGGACGAAGGCGGGAGCCTGGCACGTTCCAGGCGTGGGTCACGGCGCGGCCGGCGGCGCAAGAGGTCGCGCGGGCCGTGGCTGCTGAAGGGTTCGGTCGCGGGGGCGGCGCTGGTGGTCGCCGGGCTGGCGGCCGGGGGCGGGATGCTGGCGCGGGAACGCTCCGCGCAGGGCACGACGCCCCTTCCCTTCGCGGCGGACGCCACCGGCGCGGCGGAGCGGGGCCGCGCGCCAGGCGCGGCGGGCGGGGCCGGCCCGGCCGTGCAGGACGGTGCCATCAGGGACGGTGCCGTGCGGGACGGTGCCGTGCGGGACGGTGCCGCGAAGGACGGTGCCGCGAAGGACGGTGCGGGGGCGAACCGGGCGGTGGCCACCCAGGCGGGCGCGCCGGTGTCCGCCTCGCCCGCGCCGGAGCCCCCGCCGCCCGCCCCGGCGAGCGTGAAGGACGCGAAGGAGACGAGCGGCCACACCGACGAGAAGGCCGCCGCGTACTTCGAGAAGCGCTGGGGGAACGACAAGGCGGCCAAGCGGCTCAAGGACATCCGCACCGTCGGCGGATACCTGCGCATCTACACCGACCTGCCGGAGTCGGCCGACAACTCCGCGCAGGCCATCACCCTGTGCCGGCGGGGCCTGGAGTACCTACGGGAGATGGGCGAGGAGCGGCCCGTGGTCTTCGTCCAGGCCGAGTTCGGCGAGAACGGCAACCCCGTGCTGGCCAACGTGCTCGGCCCCGACGACGGCGACTGCAGGGTCACCCACCCCGAACCGGACTGACCTCCGCTACCGCTGGGGCTCCAGCCGTACGGAGACGGAGTTGATGCAGTAGCGGTCGTCGGTCGGGGTCGGATAGCCCTCGCCGTGGAAGACGTGGCCCAGGTGCGAGTCGCAGCGGGCGCAGCGCACCTCGGTGCGCACCATGCCGTGGGAGTGGTCCTCGATCAGCGTGACCGCTTCCGACTCCGACGGCTCGAAGAAGCTCGGCCACCCGCAGTGCGACTCGAACTTCGCGTCAGACCTGAACAGCTCGGCGCCGCAGGCGCGGCAGGAGTAGACGCCCTCGGTCTTGGTGTCGACGTACTCGCCGGTGAAGGGGCGCTCGGTGCCCGCCTCCCTGAGCACGTGGTACTCCTCGGGGGACAACTGCGCGCGCCACTCGGCATCGCTCTTGACGACCTTGTCCATGACCCCACCTTACTGATGAGCGGCGCCCGCGCCGCCGGCCGGCTCCGGAGAAGAATCTCCATGGGCGAAGCATCCTTTCTGGGGTATTTCAGCGTCTTTGTCTATGGGGAGGTGCGGCATCTCCTCCCCAAGAGGGGTGAGGCCGCTCGCCCGAGGGCCGTCGCCGCTGCACAGCCACGCCCGTGCTGTGCGCCGGCGGTCCGCCGAGGCCGGCCGGACGGCGCGCCAGCGTCCGGTACGGCACAGGACGAACGGCCTTCCAGGTCCGTCCCGTCGAGTGCCCGGTCCCGCCACCGTGGCGGTCTCCGGGACGGACCGCCCATCCCTTCCCGGGATTCGGGGTAGGTTCAGCGCATGCCGTCACCTTTCATCGAGTTGGAGGTCGGGGAGCGCACCGTCAAGGTCACCAACCCCGACAAGGTGTACTTCCCGCAGATCGGAGCCACCAAGCGCGAGCTGGTGGAGTACTACGTCAGCGTCGGCGAGGGTGCGCTGCGCGCGCTCAAGGACCGGCCGACCCACCTCAAGCGGCACCCGGACGGCGTGGGCAGCGAGGCGATCTACCAGAAGCGGATGCCCGCCAAGCACCCCGAGTGGCTGGAGACGGTCACCGTGACCTTCCCCAGCGGCCGGACGGCCGACGCGCTCAGGGTGAGCGAGGTGGCCTCGATCGCCTACTGCGCCAACCTCGGCACCATCGACTTCCACCCGTGGCAGGTCCGCGCCGCCGACGTCGAGCACCCCGACGAGCTGCGCCTCGACATCGACCCGCAGCCGGGGCTCGGGTTCGACACCGCCCGCCGTACCGCCTTCCTGGCCCGCGAGGTGCTCGAGGAGGCCGGGATGACCGGCTTCGTGAAGACTTCGGGCAACAGGGGCGTGCACGTCGCGGTCAGGATCGAGCCCCGCTGGGACTTCGTCGAGGTACGGCACGCGGGCATCGCGCTGGCCAGGGCGATCGAGGACCGCGCGCCCGACCTGGTGACGACGGCATGGTGGAAGGAGGAGCGCGGGGAGCGCGTGTTCATCGACTTCAACCAGAACGCCAGGGACCGGACCGTGGCCAGCGCCTACTCGGTGCGGGCCAAGCCGTCCGCTCCCGTCTCCGCGCCGCTCACCTGGGAGGAGCTGGCCGACGCCGAGCCCGCCGACTTCGACATCAGGACCATGCCCGAGCGCTTCGCCCGGCTCGGCGACGTGCACGCGGCGATCGACGAGCGGGTCTTCTCGATCGAGCCGCTCCTGGAGTGGTACGCCAAGGACGATCGCGGCGACCTGCCGTACCCGCCGAACTATCCCAAGATGCCGGGCGAGCCCAAGCGGGTGCAGCCGAGCAAGGCGCGCGAAGAGTGACGTGTATCACTTGAATCACATTACTTGACGTCAGGTCCAATAGTTCGGAAGGCTCTCGGACTATGGCTTTGGCATCAGCACGACGGCTCGCCGCCGCGGGAGCGGTGACGGCCTTCATCGTCGGCGGCGTGACCATGGTGGCGGGTGTGGGCACCGCCATGGCGAGCGACTGCAAGCTCCTCGTCCTGGTCTGCGATGAGCCCGCGCAGGGCGGCGACCCCGGCGACCCGTGGAAGCCCGACGTCAAACTCCCCGACGTCCCGATTCCGCACGACACCTGGTCGAACGCCCCGGCGCCGGACGAGACCTGGTCCAACGCGCCGGCGCCGCACGACACCTGGTCGTCGGGCCCCGCGCAGCCGCCGCAGCCCGAGGCGCCCTGGAAGCCGGTCGACGAGGGCAGGCACCGCATGCCCGACGGCCCGCCGCAGACGGGAGCGGGCGGCCTGGCCGGCGGCGATCCGATGTGGCCGTTCGCGGCCGGCGGCGCGGCGCTGCTGACGGGAGCGGGCCTGGCCGGTTTCGCGCTACGGCGGGGGCGTCCCGCGCCGGCGGAGTGAGCGGGCCTCCTGTGCAGCGGCTCGTCCTCGCGGGCGCGGTGGTGGTCTCGCTCGCCGGGATCGCCCTGATCTGGTTCGGCGTCAGCGGAATGGTGACGGGCTCGGAGCCCGCGCCGGTCTCCGCCAGTCTCATGGGGAAGGCCCCGGCGAAGCTGCCGAAGGCAGGCGCGCCCGCGCTGACCGAGCCGCCCGAGGTGCTGGTCGGGCGGGTGGCCAAGCCGATGAAGGCGGCCCGGCCGAGCGCGGTCTACATCCCCAAGCTCGGCATCTCGGCGCCGCTCATGGAGCTCGGCGTCGACGCCAAGGGCGCGATAGAGAACCCGCCGCTCGACCATCCCAACGTGGCGGGGTGGTACCGGTACGCGCCGGTGCCGGGCGCGCGCGGCGCCGCGGTCATCACCGGACACCTCGACACCCGCACCGGGCCCGCGGTGTTCGCCAGGCTCAGCTCGATCAAACGCGGCGACCAGGTGCAGGTGATGCGGGCCGACAGGTCGGTGGCCATCTTCGTGGTGGACAAGGTCGAGCAGGTGGCCAAGCGGGTCTTTCCCACCAAGAAGGTCTTCGGGAAGGTGAAGTACGCCGGGCTGCGCCTGGTGACCTGCGGTGGCGTCTTCGACAGGAAGGCGCACAGCTACCAGGACAACACGATCGTCTACGCGCACCTGGCGCACGCCTACCACCCGGCGTCCTGACCGGGTCAGGGATCACGCGGCAGCCCCAGGGCGCGCTCGGCGACGATGTTGAGCTGCACCTCCGTGGTGCCGCCGCCGATGGTGAAGGCCCTGGTGGTGAGGATCATCCTGCTCCAGTGCGGGTCGGCGGGCGCCAGCGACCAGCAGAACTCCGAGATCGCCTGGGCGTGCCGCATGCCCAGCAGCTTCCTGACGCTGGAGGCCGTCCCCGAGTCGGTCCCCGCCAGCTGCGACAGCGTGACCCGTAGCCCGAGCGCCGAGATCGCCTGCCCCTCGGCCCACAGCCGTCCGGCGTGCTCGCGCTGGGCCTGCCGCAGGCCGGGCAGGCGCCGGAGGAGCTCCACCATGTCCGTGTGCTGCGAGCCCGGTCCCCAGCTGTCGCCGAGCGCCACCCTCTCGTGCGACAGCGTGTCGCGCGCGACCCGCCATCCGCCGTCCACCTCGCCCACGACCAGGTCGTCGGGGACGAAGACGTCGTCGAGGAAGACCTCGTTGAAGAGCTCCTCCCCGTTGATCTCCTTCAACGGCCGGACGGTCACGCCGGGCGCGGACATGTCGACCAGGAAGTAGGTGATCCCCTCGTGCTTGGGCTTGCCGGGGCTCGTCCTGGCCAGGCAGATGCCCCAGTGCGCGTACTGTGCCAGCGACGTCCAGATCTTCGACCCGCTGATCGACCAGCCGCCCTCGACCCGCACGGCTTTCGTGGACAGCCCCGCCAGGTCCGAGCCGGCTCCTGGTTCGCTGAACAGCTGGCACCAGACGATCTCGCCGGTGAACGTCTTCGGCAGGAAGCGGTCCTGCTGCTCCCGCGTGCCGTACCTGACGAGGGAGGGCACCGCCCACGCGGCGATGCCCAGGTTGGGCCGCCTCAGCCCGCGGAACTCCTGGTGGATGATCACCTGTTCCAGCGGGGACGCCCCTCGGCCCCACGGCTCGGGCAGGTGGGGCATGATCCAGCCCTCGCGGGCGAACCTGCCTAGCCTGGCCAGTGGTTCCTCCTCGGCCAGCTCCGCGGCCGTGGCCCTGATCCGCTCCCTGATGGGGGCGGCCTCCTGCGGGAGATCGGGCTCCATGGCCCTGCGCACGCCGCCGACGGCCAGCTCGGCGACCTCCTCCGCCCAGCTTCCCGGCTCGCCGGCCAGCATTCGCAGGGACAGGGCGCGCCGGTAGTAGCGGTGCGCGTCGTGCTCGAAGGTGTAGCCGATGCCGCCCAGCACCTGGATGGCGTCCGCGGCGCACCGGACCGCCGCGTCGGGCCCGAGCACCCCGGCCGCTCCCGCCGCCAGCCGCGCCTCGTCGGTGAGCGGCCCTCCCGCGGAGTCGAGGGCGCGGGCGGCGTCCCACACGGCGGCCCGCGCCTGTTCCAGCGCCACCAGCGCCGCCGCCACCCGGTGCTTGACCCCCTGGAACTGCCCGATCGGCCGGCCGAACTGCTCGCGGACCTTCGCGTGGTCGGCGGCCGTCGCCACCGCCCACGCCGCCACCCCGCAGGCCTCGGCGCCGAGCAGTACCGCGGCCAGCTCGCGCACCGGCACCGCGTCCAGCGCCCGATCCTCAGGGACGGCCCGCGCCACGACGCGCACCAGCGGGCGCGAGAGGTCGATGCTCTCGACCGGCTCCACCTCGACGTCGGACCGGTCGAGCAAGGCCCATCCGTCGGTCACGGGCAGCAGGAAGAGGTCGGCCTCTGGCGAGCCCAGCCCGTGTCCGTCCAGCACGACGGCCGCCGTGGCCGTGCCGTCGGCCAGTCCGGGCAGCAGCGCGGGACAGCGGCCCGACCGCGCCAGGACCGCCGAGACCAGCACGGTCGGCAGGTAGGGCCCCTCGACGAGCCCCTCGCCCAGCGCCTCCAGCGCCACCGCCAGCTCCACCAGCCCGTAGCCCTGCCCGCCGGCGTCCTCGGGCAGATGCAGCCCCAGCACCCCCTGCGCGGCCAGCGCCCCGTGCTCCGGCTTCCGCGCGACGAGCCCGCGGACGGACGCCGCGAGGGCGAGATGTTCCTCTGTCAGTGCGATGCCCATGCGCCAGAATCTAGAACCTTATTCGGTCAATGACCAGACCCGCACCGGTCGCGGGGCGGGGAGTACCGGCCCGCCGACCGCATCCTGGTCAGGCACCGGGGGAGGGCCGCGGTCACAGATTGATGATCGCGGCCTTCTCCCTGGTGTACTCCAGCACCGCGTCGTGCCCGTATCCGCTGTCCTTCACGCCCCCGAACGGCAGCCCCGGCGGCATCTGGCGGAAGGTGTTGACCCACACCGTGCCGCACTCCAGGTCGCGCACGAACCGGTGGGCGCGCCCGAGATCGCGCGTCCACACCCCGGCGGCCAGCCCGTAGGACGAGTCGTTGGCCAGGGCGAGCGCCTCCTCGTCGGTGTCGAACGGCAGCGCCACCGCGACCGGCCCGAAGATCTCCTCCTGGCAGATCCGCAGCGCGTTGTCGGTGACGGCGTAGAGCGTCGGCGCGACCCAGTACCCGCCCGGCAGGTCCGGCACCACCTCGGCGCCGGTCCGCCCGCCGAAGACGAGCTCGGCGCCCTCCTTCTCGGCGATCTCCAGGTAGGAGGCGACCCGCTCGTACTGCCCCGCCGACACGATAGGGCCCATCGTGGTCGCCAGGTCGAGGGGGTCGCCGAGGACCAGCCCCGCGGCGGTGGCGGAGATCCGCTCCAGCATCTCCGCCCAGACCGAGCGGTGGATGAGGATGCGTGATCCCGCGACGCACACCTGGCCCGCGTTGCCCGTGTAGATGGAGTTCACCGTCACGCCCTGGGTGGCGGCGTCGAGGTCGGCGTCGGGGAAGACGATGTTCGGCGACTTGCCGCCCAGCTCGAAGGTGAGCGGCTTGATCCCGGCGGCCTGGGTGATGGCCACCCCGGTCTGGGTGGACCCGGTGAGGCTGATCTTGTTGACGCCGCGATGCCGTACCAGCGCCTCTCCGACGTCCTCGCCCATCCCGGAGACGAGATTGAGCACCCCTGGTGGCAGCACGTCGGCGAGCAGTTCGCCCAGGCGCAGTACCGAGGCGCTGGCCTGCTCGGCCGGCTTGACGATCACCGTGTTCCCAGCGGCCAGCGCGAAGGCGGCCTTGGCGGAGAAGGTGGAGATCGGGGAGTTCCACGGGATGATCGCCAGCGCCACCCCGTACGGTTCCCGCCTGGTCAGCCCGAGGCTGTCGGGGCCCAGGATGACCGTGTCGCCCCTGACCGCGTCGATCACCTGCCCCGCGGCCAGCTCCCACAGGAACCGCATGCCGGGCAGGTCACGCCTGAGCGTGTCGCGCAGGATGCGGCCGTTGTCACGCGTCTCGATCGTGGCCAGTTCCTCGGCGTGCTCGGCGAAGACCGCCGCCACCTGCCGCAGGACGTGCGCCCTGCCGAGGGCGGGCATTCCCGACCAGGCGGGCAGCGCCGCGCGGGCGGCCGCCACAGCGGCCTCGGCGTCGGCCTTCCCGCCGGCGGGAACGCGGGCCCAGACCTCGCCGGTGGCGGGGTTGACCGAGTCGAGGGTACGGCCGTCGGCCGAGGGAACGAGCCTGCCGCCGATCAGGTTGCGATACTCCATCACGCAACCAAGCATATGCTTGCTTGACAGGTGACGGCTAGCGGCGCGGCGAGCCCAGCGTGAAGGCGATGTTGACCAGTGCGACGCCGCCCCACACCGCCAGGTAGGCCAGCAGGTCCGACTCGCCGATGGTGAGGGCGACGGTCGCGATCGTGCCCATCACGATGGAGACGATCGCCAGCGCCAGCCGCATCCCCGCGACGTTCTGCTGCTGCTTGAGTTCGCGCCGCACGTGACCGGCGTCGGCCACCATGCGCTCGTCGACGCGCCGGTCGACCTCCTTGCCCATCTTGTCGAGGAAGGACTCGATGATGGAGTCCTCGAAGTCGGGGCCGAGGTCGCGGCGTGCCGCGACGGCCGCGCGCAGCTCATCGCCAGTTGATGACGTCATAGATCGAGATATAACGCATCTTCTGGTCAGCGGGCAAGAATGTCATCAAGGTTGTACGAAATCGGCTTTTCGAGCTGCTCATACGTGCAGGATTCGGGCGTCCGGTCCGGACGCCAGCGGCGAAACTGCGCGGTGTGCCGGAACCTGTCGCCCTCCATGCTGTCGTAGGCCACCTCGATCACCAGCTCGGGCCTGAGCGGGATGAACGACAGGTCCTTCTTGGCGTTCCACCGCGAGACCGCGCCGGGCATGCGCTGCCCGCCGCTCGACGGCGTGGCCGCCGGCTGGCCCGCCCGCAGCAGGGCCTGGTCGGCCCACTCGCCCCATGGGTGCTCGCCCAGCTGGGCGAGATAGGGCTTGAGCTCCTCCACCAGCTCCGCCCTGCGCGCCATCGGGAAGGAGGCCGCCACGCCCACGTGGTGCAGCCTGCCGTCGGGACCGTAGAGCCCGAGCAGCAGCGACCCCACGATCGGCCCGCTCTTGTGCTCGCGGTACCCGGCGATCACCACGTCGGCCGTGCGCTCGTGCTTGACCTTGAACATGGTGCGCTTGTCGGGCACGTACGGCTGGTCGCCCGGCTTCACGATGATGCCGTCGAGCCCGGCCCCCTCGAACGTCTGGAACCACTCCGCCGCCTGCGCGTCGTCGGTGGTCACCGGGGTGAGCCTGATCGACCCGCCGGCCTCGGGGAAGATGCTCTCCAGCCGCGCGCGGCGCTCGGTGAAGGGCGCCTCCATCAGCCCCTCCGAGCCCAGCGCGAGCAGGTCGAAGGCCACGAACGAGGCGGGCGTCTGCTCGGAGAGCATCTTCACCCGCGAGGCGGCGGGATGGATGCGCTGCTGCAGTGCCTCGAAGTCGAGCTCCTGCCCCCTGCGCAGCACGATCTCGCCGTCGACCACGCACTTGTCCGGCAGCTCGGCCCTGACCGCCGCCACCAGTTCGGGGAAGTAGCGCGTGAAGGGCCGCTCGTTGCGGCTGCCGAGGAAGACCTCGTCGCCGTCGCGGAAGATGATGCAGCGAAAGCCGTCCCACTTCGGCTCGTAGAACAGCGTGCCGTCCTGCTTGGGCATGCCCTTGACCGCCTTGGCCAGCATCGGCGCGACCGGCGGCAGCACGGGCAGGTCGAGGTGGAACTCGAGTTCGTCGTCCATGTCTACTCCCTGATGTATCGGCAGAAGAGGACGCCCTCCTCCTCCAGCACCTGCGCCAGACGCAGGTTCACCTGACTGGTCGCGCCGTTCAGGATGCGCGCCGCGCCGCCTCCGATCAACATCGGGCTCACCGACAGGCACAGCTCGTCGATGAGGCCCGCCGCGGAGAGCTGCCCGTTGAGCCTGGGGCCGCCCTCGCAGAGGATCCTCGTGAGCCCGCGCTCGTGCAGGGCGGCGAGCGCCAGGTTGAGCTCGACCCGGTCGTCGCCGGCGACGATCACCTCGGCCCGCTCGGCCGCCTCGGCCCTGCGGTCCTTCGGCGCGGCCTCGCAGGTGATCACGATGGTCCTGGCATCGGGCGTGGTCTCGGTGAACAGCGAGCTGCCCAGGTCGAGGTCGAGGCGGCGGGTCACCACCGCGACGGGCGGCGCGGGCGGGCGCCCCTCGCGCAGCGGCAGCCACGACTCACGGGGCTTGGCGGGGCCGTAGCCCTCGGTCCTGACCGTGGACGCGCCCGCGAGGACGACGTCGGAGAGCCCGCGCAGGACCCCGAAGACGCGCCTGTCGCCCTTGCTGGACAGGCCACCGGACAGGCCCTTGATCCACGCTCCGCCGTCGGCGCTCGCCACCATGTTGACGCGCAGCCATGGCCGGTCGGCGGGGTAGGCGTAGGCCTGCGGAATGTCCGGATCGTCTGTTATGTCGGGATGGATGCGACGCACCCCTCTACCTTGGCACACCACCCCGACAAACCGAGGTGAGGGGCGTTATTAGCAGTTTGGTGTATCAGAGGACGTACATAGCGGTTTGTGCATAACGTGGCGGCAGGGATCGGGGATTCAGGGAGGCCCGGTGGGTCTGGTCACGGTTGCCGCATGGGTGATCAACGCTCTGATCGGCGTCTACCTGCTCTACCTCTGGCTGTCGGGCGGCGGCCTGCGGCAACAGGCGACCAAGGTCACCCGGTTCCCGACGACGTTGATCTTCTCCCACCCCGCGCTGGCCGTCACGGCCCTGGCCTGCTGGGTGGGCCACCTGCTGACCGGCCTGCGCCTGCTGGCCTGGCTGGCCTTCGGGGTGCTGTCGGCCGCCGCGCTGCTGGGCTTCACCATGTTCACCCGATGGCTGGGCGGCGGCCGGCACGCCAGAGGCGCCGAGCAGCGCTTCCCGATGCTGGCGGTGGTGGCGCACGGCGTGGTCGGGCTGACGACGTTCGTCCTGGTGCTGGTGGCCGCCGCGTCGAGCGGCTAGCCGGGCGGGACGGGGACCTTCCGCGGGTGGCGCAGCACCTGGATGCTCCTGGAGGTGACCTCCACCCGCGCGCCGGGCGCGAGCTGCTCGTCGGGATACGGGTCTTCACGCGGCGTGTCGTCGTTGGTGTCGAGCACGACCACCCACGAGGCGGCGAACTCGGCCCCCGGCAGCGTGAACGTCATGTCCTCGTGGTGGGCGTTGATCAGCAGCAGGAACGAGTCGTCGACGATCCGCTCGCCGCGCGGGCCGGGCTCGGTGATCGCCTCGCCGTTGAGGTAGACGCCCATCGACTTGGCGTAGCCGGTGTGCCAGTCGCCCGCGCTCATCTCGGCGCCGGCGGGGGTCAGCCAGACCAGGTCGCGCCTGCCGTCCTCGGCGGTGCGGCCGCGGAAGAAGCGGCGGCGCTGGAAGACCGGGTGCTCGCGGCGCAGGCGCGACAGCGCCCGCACGAAGTCGAGCAGCCCGTTCTCGGTGCGGGCCAGCGACCAGTCGACCCAGGAGATGTCGTTGTCCTGGCAGTAGGCGTTGTTGTTGCCGCGCTGGGTGCGGCCGAGCTCGTCGCCGTGCGAGATCATCGGCACGCCCTGCGACAGGAACAGCGTGGCCAGGAAGTTGCGGCGCTGGCGGTGGCGCAGCCTGACGATCTCGGGATCCTCGACCGGCCCCTCGGCGCCGCAGTTCCACGAGCGGTTGTCGTCGGTGCCGTCGCGGTTCTCCTCGCCGTTCTCCTCGTTGTGCTTGCGGTTGTAGGAGACCAGGTCGTTGAGGGTGAACCCGTCGTGGCAGGTGACGAAGTTGATGGAGGCGACGGGACGGCGGCCGGAGGAGGCGTAGAGATCGGCCGAGCCGGCCAGCCTGGAGGCGAACTCGGGCAGCGCCGAGCCGGTGCCGCGCCAGAAGTCGCGCACCGAGTCGCGGTACTTGCCGTTCCACTCCGTCCACAGGGGCGGGAAGTTGCCGACCTGGTAGCCGCCTGGACCGACGTCCCACGGCTCGGCGATCAGCTTGACCTGCGAGATCACCGGGTCCTGCTGGATGAGGTCGAAGAAGGCGCTGAGCCGGTCGACGTCGTGCAGCTCGCGGGCCAGCGCGGCGGCCAGGTCGAAGCGGAAGCCGTCGACGTGCATGTCGAGGACCCAGTAGCGCAGGGAGTCCATGATCAGCTGGAGCGCGTGCGGCGAGCGCACGTTGAGGCTGTTGCCGCAGCCGGTGTAGTCGAGGTAGTAGCGCCGGTCGCCGTCGTGCAGGCGGTAGTAGGCGCTGTTGTCGATGCCGCGGAAGCCGAGGGTCGGGCCCATGTGGTCGCCCTCGGCGGTGTGGTTGTAGACGACGTCGAGGATCACCTCGATGCCCGCCTCGTGCAGCGCCCGCACCATCGCCTTGAACTCGAGCACCTGCTCGCCGCGCTGCCCCGCGCTGGAGTAGGCGCCGTGCGGGGCCAGGTAGGCCATCGTGTTGTAGCCCCAGTAGTTGGTCAGCCCGCGGGCGACCAGGAAGTGCTCGGGGACGAAATGGTGCACGGGCATCAGCTCGACCGCGGTGACCCCGAGCGAGAGCAGGTGGTCGATGACCGCGGGGTGCCCGATGCCCGCGTAGGTGCCGCGCTGCTCCTCGGGGATCGACGGGTGGCGCATGGTGAGCCCGCGCACGTGCGCCTCGTAGATGACCGTCTGGTGGTACGGCGTGCGCGGCGACCTGTCGTTGCCCCACTCGAAGAACGGGTTGATGACCACGTTCTTCGGCATGTACGGCGCGCTGTCAACGGTGTTGATCTTGGCAGGGTCGGTGAAGTGGTACGGGAAGACCGCCTCGTTCCAGCGCAGTTCGCCCTCTATCGCCTTGGCGTAGGGGTCCAGTAGCAGCTTGGCGGGGTTGCAGCGGTAGCCGCGGGAGGGATCGTAGGGGCCGTGGACGCGGTAGCCGTACCGCTGGCCAGGGGCGATCCCCGGTAGGTAGCCATGCCACACGAAGCCGTCGACCTCGGGCAGGTCGAGGCGTTCTTCTGAGCCGTCATCGTGAAACAGGCACAGCTCGATCCGCTCGGCGACCTCGGAGAACACCGCGAAGCTGGTGCCCACACCGTCCCAGGTGCCGCCGAGTGGATAGGGCTCGCCCGGCCAGACCTCTCGCATGTGGCCCAATTGTCGCACGTGTCCGCCCCTTCGTCGCCAGGACGGCTCTAGCACCTCACCTGGAGTTCCACATTCGGTCATCTGAGCGGCCTCCCGCGCTGCCCGGGAGGCCGCGAGCACGTCAGGTGAGAAGCTCGGCGTTGAGCGAGATCATGGTGCCGGTCAGCGCCTTGCTCACCGGGCAGTTGGCCTTCGCCGTCTCGGCCGCCTCCTGGAACTGGTCGGCGGTGATGCCCGGCACGTGGGCGCGCACGCTGAGCACGATGCCCGTGATGCCCTCACCCGGCTGGAACGTCACGTCCGCCTTGGTCTCGACGGTCTGCGGAGGCGTGCCCGCCTGCGCGAGCCCGTGGGAGAGGGCCATGGAGAAGCACGAGGAGTGGGCCGCCGCGATGAGCTCCTCCGGCGAGGTCTTCCCGTTCGCGTTCTCGGCCCGCGAAGGCCAGGAGACGTCGAAGGTGCCGACCTTCGAGGTGTCGAGCGAAACGGTGCCCGAACCATCGAGCAGCGCGCCCTTCCACTGCGTCGTCGCGGTACGAGTGGTCGCCATGGCGTTGTCCTTTCGCTGGAAAATCCCAACATATCCCGGTTACCGTCCGTGAGCGGGCACGGGCCTGGCGTGTCATCGCGCGGCGGCGCGATGGCCGATCAGGCGCAGCCGCGCGAGGAGCCGGTCCGCAGGCAGGCCCAGCCGGCCCGGCCCACCGGGTCGGCGTGGCCCTGCGGCAGCGTGTCGCGGCTGCCGGTGTCGGGGCGGAAGACCTTGACCGTCGCGCCGTTCCTGGCGCCACGCAGCAGCAGGTCGCCCGCGTGGTTGTTGTGCGTCGAACCGAACCCGCCGATGCGAAGGTCGGTCCACCTGTCGGCGGCGCTCAGCACCCACTGCGTGCCGGCGTAGCCCGCCTTCTCCCAGAAGCAGGCCACGCCCGAGTCGCAGTCGCCGAGGCCGTCGAAGTGCTCGCACGTCTCGGGGAAGACGTGGACGGCCAGCGCCCCGCCGTCGTAGGAGACGGTGTTGCCGTCGACCCGCGTGCCGCCGGGATGCCGTTCGAGCTGGGAGTCCAGCGCCCTGGCGGCGTCGGCCGCGCACGTGTCGGGCCGTACGGCCGCCTGGGCGGCGGGGACCGGCAGAAAGGTGACGAGCAGCGCCGAAGCGACCGCGAGCCTGGTTTTCACACACGCTCCTTGCTGGGTGGCCGAACCAGAAGTGACCACGGAACGTTAGCGCGTGATGACGCTGCGTGTAATCAAAACCGGTCCCGCTCAGGCCTCCAGCATGGTCCTGGCCTCTTCGGCCAGCTCACGGGCGTAGTCGTCGGCGCTGCCCGCCAGTACCCGCTCGATCCCCGCCCTGGCCCTCTCGTCCTTGCGCGTCGCCAGCCCGTGGGCGGCCTCGGCGACGGTGTGCAGGTCGGTGTCGGACAGCCGCGCGGCCAGCGCCTCGCGAATGCCGGGAGTGTCGGCGTCCAGGTTGGCCAGCCCGGCGGTGGCCCAGTCGCGGACCTCCTCGTCGGGGTCCTCCGTCATCTCGATCAGCAGCGCCAGGCCCTCGGCGTGGTCCTGCGGCAGCACGTCGGCCAGCGCGATGGCGTCCGTCATCGTCCGCGTGTGCCCCGGCCTGCCGATGATGTCGAGGACCTGCGGCAGCGCCCTGGGGTCGCCCTGGTGGCCGAGGGCGGCCAGCACCGAGCGCAGCACCTGCGGGTTGCCCTCGGTGGTGGCCATCTTCTGCAGCAGCGGGAGAGTGCGTTCGCGGTAGGGCTTCTCGCCGTCAGGGGTGACACCGAACTGGGCGATCGCGTCGACGCCGAACTCGCGCTCGCGCGCGTCCTCGCTGACGCACAGCCTGGACAGCGCCTCGTAGGTCTCCTCGTCGGCGCGCTTTCCGAGGGTGTCGGCGACGATCCACCACGTCTCGGCGTCCTCGTCGGTGTCGCGGTGCGCGAGCGCCCGTGCGACCAGCTGGTCGACCGGCGTCTCGACACCCTGGGCCTCCTCCAGGAGCGTCGCGATCGCGGCGTGGCCGCGCTGCGCCTGGGCCTCCACGGTGCGCTCGCCGTCGGGCGTCAGCGCCGTCACCGTGACCAGCTCGGTGCCGTCCTTGGCGTACTGCCTGGTCACGACGTACTGCCGGTCGTCGGGCCCGTCGTGCTGCAGCTGGTCGAGCAGCGCGCTCTCCAGGTGCACGCCGACCCAGTCGGCCGCGATGTCGAGCGGGGTGTCGCCGTCGCCGTCGTACTTCGACACGTCGGCGCCCGCCTCCAGCAGCACCTGCACCACGCCCAGCGCGCCGCGCCTGGCGGCCAGGGTCAGCGGCGTGTCACCGCTGTCGTTGGCGGTGTCCACGTCGGCGCCCGCCTCGATGAGCACCCTGGCGGTGTCGGCGTGCCCGTTGGCCGCCGCCCATGCCAGCGCCTGCCAGCCGCCCGGCTCCCTGCCGTTGACGTCGGCGCCGGCGGCCAGCAGCGCGCCCACGACCGCCACGTGGTCCCATGCCGCGGCCCCGCACAGCGGGAGCCCCTCGTCCTCGCCCTCGCTGACCACGTTGGGGTCGGCACCGGCGGCCAGCAGCTCGCTCACGGTCTCCAGGTTGCCAGCCAGCGCCGCCTGGTAGAGCTGTTCCTCATGCATGTCTCGGACCCTAGCGGTACGGCGGCGCCCACGGGCGCACCCACCGCCCGTATGCCAGGCGATGGACGGCCACCGCCGGACAGCTGGACGCCCCGGCGCAGGCGGTGCGAGGTGACGTCGGGGTGCGCGCGGCCACCCATCGGATCTGGCCGAGGCGACGCGTGGTCGTCCATTGGCTTGGCCGAGGCGGCGTGCCAAGCCGATGCTTCCGGGTGGGGGAGGACCTGCACGCTGGGCGACGGTGGCGGTGGCGCGGTAGGGCCGTGGCGGGGCCTTGGGGAGTGTGAGCCGATCGAGGTTTGACCCTCCGCAGGGGCGACAAAACGCGATATGTTGCGTCTATGAGTGAACCGGGGGAACTGCGCGCCTCTGACGAGGAAAGGGAGGCCGTCGTCGAGCGGCTGCGGGTCGCCTCCGTCGAGGGCAGGCTGACGCTGGTCGAGCTGACCGACCGGACCGAGGCGGCCTACCTGGCGACCACGCACGCCCAGCTGGCGATGCTCACCCAGGACCTGCCCGCAGAGGGTGCGCGGGCGGCGCTGCCCGTCTCGGCGCCCTCCCGCAAGCGGCGCTGGTTCGTGGCGATCATGGGCGACACCAAGCGGCGCGGCAAGTGGAAGGTGGAGCAGGAGCTCGGCGCGGTGGCCGTGATGGGCGACGTGCTGCTCGACCTGCGCGAGGCCGAGGTGCGCACCGACGTCATCGACGTCACCGCGATCTCCGTGATGGGCGATGTGAAGATCATCGTGCCCGACGGCGTGGACGTGGACCTCGACGGCATGGCCATCATGGGCGACAAGAAGGTCGACGTGATGGAGGCGGCGCCCGGGATGAACGTCCCGGTGGTGCGCGTGCACGGCTACGCCGTCATGGGCGACGTCAAGGTGATCGGCGACTCCAGGGCCAAGCCGATCAAGCGCGGCTGGTCGGCGTGGCGCGACCATCTCGGGCTGAGCCGGGAGCACCTCGGGCTCGGCCGCGAGCAGACGTGGGGCGATCCCCGGCAACTCGGCCGCGACTGACGTTGGCCGCCGGGCTCAGGCAGCCGGGCCGCGACTGACCGTTCGCCGCCGAGGGCTCAGGCGGGCACCCTGACCGGCTCGTGCCGCAGGGCGCTCGTGTAACGCTCCAGCACGACCTCCACGACCTCGGGGGAGGGGCCGAGCACGTCGGCCACCACGTCGGCGCCCGCGGCCAGCGCGTCGCGGCGCACCTTGTCGGCGAAGAACCCGGGGGCGAGCAGGTACGGCGCGACGGCCACCCTGGGCGCTCCCGCGGCCCGCAACGCCGCGACGGCCTCGGCGGGAGTCGGTCCCGCGGCGGAGGCGTAGGCGGTAACCACGCCCCACCACCCGGCGCCCGGCGATCCACCCTCGCGCGCCCTCCCGAGTCCGCTCTCGTGCGCCGTCTTGAGATCGCTCCCGGGTGTCCGCCCGAGAGCGTGCGCCTCCAGGCGACGGGCGGCGGACTTCTCGGCGCCTCCCCGGAGCCTGGGCACGTCCCACGAGGTCGACCAGGTGCTCGCGAGCTCGGCGATGACGGCGTTGGCCCTGGCGTCGCTCGAACCCGCCGACACCAGCACCAGCGCCGTGTCAGGGTCGCCGCGCCGTACCCCTGCCTCGGACAGGCGGCGCTCCAGCGCCCGCAGCAGCAGCGGGTGCGGGCCCAGCGTCGTGCCGTACCGCACCCGCAGGAGCGGGTCGCGGGCGCGCGCCTCGGCGAGGGCGGCGGGCAGGTCGACGCGGCTGTGGTAGGCCTCCGTCAGCAGCAGCGGCAGCACGACCGCCTCGCGCAGGCCGTGCAGCGCCTGGCCGAGCGTGGGCGGCCCGTGGTCGAGGTAGGCCGAGCGGACCGGCAGGTCGGGCCGCGCCTGGCGGACCCGGTCGAGGAGGGCCTCCACGGTCGCGGCGGCGCGCGGGTCGCGAGACCCGTGCGCCACCGCGACCAACGGGACCGCGCCCCTGCCAAGGCGTGTCCCCTCACCCACCGGATGCCGGCCGGCGGGGGTCAGCGGCGCCGGGATCAAAGGTGAATGCCGCATTCGGTCTTTCCCATGCCCGCCCAGCGGCCGCTGCGCGGGTCCTCGCCGTCGGCGACCTGGCGGGTGCAGGGCGCGCAGCCGATCGAGGGGTAGTTGTCGTAGTGCAGCGGGTTGATCAGGACGCCGTTGTCGGCCATGTAGTTGTCGACGTCGTCCTGGGTCCACCTGGCGATCGGGTTGACCTTGACCATCTGGCGCTTGGCGTCCCACTCCACGACCTTGGTGCCGGTGCGGGTGGGCGACTCGTCGCGGCGGATGCCGGAGATCCAGGCGAGGTACGGCTCCAGCGCCCGGTTCAGCGGCTCCACCTTGCGCAGGTAGCAGCACAGGTCGGGATTGCGGCCGAACAGGCGGGGACCGAGGTCGCGCTCCTGTTCGGCGACAGTCCTGGAGGGCTGCACGTTGATCACGTTGACGTCATAGACCTGCTGGACCGCGTCACGGGTGCCGATCGTCTCGGCGAAGTGGTAACCCGTGTCGATGAACAGCACGTCGACCCCCGGCTTCACCCTGCTCACCAGGTCGATCAGCAGGGCGTCGCTCATCGAGGACGTCAGGCACAACCGGTCGCCGAACGTCGCGGCCGCCCAGCGGATGATCTCGCGGGCGGGGGCGTCCTCCAGGAACACGGCGGCGGACTCGACGATGGCCTGCAGGTCGAGCGTGCCGCGCTGTTCTCTTAACGTGATTTCGAGATCGACCAGCGTCATATCTTCACTCCGATTCCAAGAAACTTCAGCTTGAAGGCCCGGGCGCAGGACCTGCAGTACCAGCCGCCGTCGCCCTCGTAGGGCTCGAGGTCCTCGTCGCCGCAGTAGGGGCAGTGGAAGGGAACCGCTCGCTCGCTCATTTGAGATCCGCCTCGTCCGCTCGCTGGACCCAGTCGGCGAACGACTCGCCGTCCTTGCGCTGCTCGTCGAAGTGGGTCACGACGCGCTCCACGAAGTCGGGCAGGTCCTCGGCCGTCGTCTTCAGCCCGCGCACCTTGCGGCCGAAGCCCGGGTTGACGCCGAGGGAGCCGCCCAGGTGGATCTGGAAGCCCTCGACCTGCTCGCCCTTGTCGTCGACGACCAGCTGGCCCTTCAGCCCGATGTCGGCGACCTGGATGCGGGCGCACGAGTTGGGGCAGCCGTTGACGTTGATGGTGAGCGGCTCGGCGAAGGCCGGCAGCCGCTGCTCGAGCTCGTCGATCAGGTGGGCCGCCGTCGCCTTGGTCTCGACGATGGCGAGCTTGCAGTACTCGATGCCGGTGCAGGCCATCGTCTGGCGCCGGAAGGTGGAGGGGGTGACCTGCAGGTCGTTGGCCTCCAGCTCGGCCACCAGCGAGTCGACCTGATCGGGCGCGACGTCGAGGATGACCATCTTCTGCTCGACGGTGGTGCGCACCCTGGACGAGCCGTGGCGCTCGGCGAGGTCGGCGATCAGGTGCAGCTTGTCGCCGTCGACGCGGCCGACCTTGGGCGCGAAGCCGACGTAGAAGTTGCCGTCCTTCTGCGGGTGGACGCCGACGTGGTCGCGGCGGCTGTCGCGGGGCTGCTCCGGCGCCGGGCCGTCGGGCAGCTCCTCCTTCAGGTACTCCGTCTGGAGCACGTCGCGGAACTTCTCCACGCCCCAGTCGTTGACGAGGAACTTGATGCGGGCGCGGTGGCGCAGACGGCGGTAGCCGTAGTCGCGGAAGATGCCGATCACGCCGCCGTAGACGTCACCGACCTGGTCGGGACGGACGAACACGCCGATGCGCTTGCCGAACATCGGGTTGGTGGACAGGCCGCCGCCCACCCAAAGGTCGAAGCCCTTCTCCCCGTGCTCGTTGACGACCGCGACGAAGGCCACGTCGTTGATCTCGTGCACCGTGCAGTGGGCGGGGCAGCCCGAGATCGCCGACTTGAACTTGCGCGGCAGGTTGGAGTAGGCGGGGTCGCCGATGAAGCGGTCGTGCACCTCGCGGATCTGCTCCGTGGCGTCGAGCACCTCCTCGGAGTCGATGCCCGCCAGGGGGCAGCCCAGGATCACGCGAGGGGTGTCGCCACAGGCCTCGGTCGTCGACAGGCCCACGGCCTCGAGGCGCTCCCAGATGTCGGGCACGGCCTCGATCTCGATCCAGTGGTACTGGATGTTCTGCCGGTCGGTGAGGTCGGCGGTGCCCCTGCCGTACAGGTTGGAGATGTCGGCGAGCACCCGCAGCTGCTCCAGCGACAGCTGGCCGCCGTCGATGCGGACGCGGAGCATGAAGTAGCGGTCGTCGAGCTCCTCGGGCTCGAGGACGGCCGTCTTGCCGCCGTCGATGCCGGGCTTGCGCTGGGTGTACAGGCCGTACCACCGCATGCGTCCGCGCAGGTCGGCAGGGTCGATGGAGTCGAAGCCGCGCTTGGAGTACACGTCGATGATGCGCTGGCGGACGTTCAGCCCATCATCGTTCTTCTTGTTCTCCTCGTTCTTGTTGAGCGGCTCGCGGTAGCCGAGAGCCCACTGACCTTCGCCGCGCGGGCGCTTGTGATGCCGGCTGGCAGGGGTGGTCATAGCGCGTCCTTTGGGATCATGGGCGCGCGTTACCCTCCTCCTGCCTCTTCGTCGAGTGCAGGGGCTGAGCGTTGGGCTGGTGCGACGCGCGCGCCGTTACAGAAAACGGGAAGGAGTTAGCGGGCGTCGCTACAGATGGCACTGCGGACACGCTGAAGGTCGACGTGACGTCGCACGACGAGCATCGGGTCCGCTGGCATACCTCGAACCATACCTCGCTGGTCGGGTATGTCCAAGGCTGGGTCCACAGTCTGGACGATCTTCAGCCCTGGCGGGGCCAGTCGAGGTCCGATTCCTGGGGTCTCTCCTCGCTCTGGTGCTGGCAGTCGCACCACGAGCCGCCCTTGCACTCCTCGTGCCGCCGCTCCTTGCACTTCTCGCAGATCACCTCTTGATTATTCACCGTGGACTTCTTCGCAGAACTACTCGCCGACCTGCGCGCCGAGACCGCCGACCTGGAGGCGCTGCTGGAGGGCGCCGACTGGGAGCTGCCCACCCCCGCCGAGGGGTGGACCGTCCGCGACCAGGTCGGCCACCTGGCCTGGTTCGACGAGGCCGCCACCGGGGTGGTCACCGACCCCGGCTCGCTCCGCACGGACCTCTCCGTGGACGACCTCGTCGCGGAGGCGCGCGCGTTGCCGGCCGCCGAGGTGCACGCCTGGTTCCGTACGGCCCGCGCCCGCATGCTGGAGACCTTCGCCACGCTCGATCCCAGGACCAGGCTGCCGTGGTACGGCCCGCCGATGTCGGCCGCCTCCTTCGCCACCGCGCGGCTGATGGAGACGTGGGCGCACGGCCAGGACATCGCCGACGCGCTGGGCGTCACCCGGACCCCGACCCGCAGGCTCAGGCACGTGGCGACGCTGGGCGTGCGCGCCATGCCGTACGGGTTCGCGGTACGCGGCCTGCCCGCGCCCCGCGACCCCGTGCGGGTCGAGCTGACCATGCCGGACGGCACGCCGTGGACGGCCGGCCCCGAGGGGGCGGCGGACGTGGTGCGCGGCCCCATGCTCGGCTTCTGCCTGCTCGTCACCCAGCGTCGCCATCTCGACGACACCGGCCTCGTCGTGGAGGGCGCGACGGCCGCCCGCTGGATGGCGGTGGCGCAGGCGTTCGCGGGCCCGCCCGGGAAGGGCAGGGCTCCCTCAGGGAGGATTCAGGGCGATACCGGATGATCTCTTGGGACATGTCCTGACATGCTGTAACCATGCGGACAATCCTGAACGTCATCTGGCTGGTCCTGGCCGGGATCTGGCTCGCGATCGGCTACGTGATCGCCGGAATCATCTGCTGTGTCCTGATCGTCACGATCCCCTTCGGCATCGCCTCGTTCAGGATCGCCGCCTACGCGCTGTGGCCGTTCGGCAGGACCGTCGAGCGCGACCCCGACGCGGGGGCCATGTCGACCATCGGCAACGTCATCTGGCTGGTCTTCGCGGGCTGGTGGCTGGCGCTCGGGCACGTGATCACCGCGATCCCGCTGTTCCTCTCGATCATCGGCATCCCGCTCGGCGTGGCCAACATCAAGCTGATTCCGGTCTCCCTGCTGCCGCTCGGCGCGCGTATCGTCGATAGCTGACACGAGATCGGATTGTCACAGGTCATCGCGGGCAGTGACCGGTGACAACGAATACCTTGGTTGCCATGACGTCCACCGACGCACCGTCGCGCTCCAAACGGCGCGGCCCGCGGCTCAGCATGAGCCGCGCGAGGGAGCGGCTCAACTGGGTGAGCGACACCCGGTCGTGGGCCATCGTTCGCGCGTCCGTGGACGCGGGCGTCACCTACCGCGTCACCGGGCTGGCCGGAGAGGCCGCCTTCTTCGCGCTGCTGTCGCTGCCGCCGTTCGTCCTCGCGCTCATCGGCGTGCTGGCCAAGCTCGGCGTCTGGCTCGGGCCCACCATCGTCAACGAGGTGAAGACCTGGGTCGAGCAGCAGGCCGCCCTGCTGTTCACCCCCGAGGCCGTCGCCGGCGTGGTCACCCCGCTGATCGAGGACGTGCTGCGCGACGACGCGGGCAAGGTCTCGCTGATCTCGCTCGGCTTCCTGCTGTCGCTGTGGTCGGGCTCGCGGGCGCTCTACGTCTACGTGGATCTCATCTCCGTCGCCTACGGCCTGGGCGAGGAGCGCGGCATCATCCGCACCAGGCTGATGTCCTTCGGCCTCTACCTGATCGGCCTGGTGATCGGCATCATCGTCATGCCGGTGCTGGTCATCGGGCCGACCCTGCTGAAGGACGGGCTGCCGCCCGACTACGGCGTGCTCGTCGACGTCCTCTACTGGCCGATCGTGATCCTCGGCTCGGTCATGTTCCTGACCGTGCTCTACCACGTGAGCGTCCCCGTGCGCACCAGGTGGTACCGGGAACTGCCGGGGGCGATCCTGGCGCTGTTCCTGTGGATCATCTGCGCGGCGGTGCTGCGCGCGGTCCTGGCCGCCTGGATCTCGCCCGTCTCCATCTACGGCTCGCTGGCCACACCCATCGCCGTGCTGCTGTGGCTGTACATCACCGCGCTCGCCGTGCTCATCGGGGCGATACTGAACGCCGAGGTCGACCGGCTGTGGCCGGGGGAGGGGGCGACGAGGGCCAGCCGTACGGCCGGCTGACATCCGATATCGTCTAGGCGTCGCGACTGGCGCATTTGGGTGGGGCTACCACCGGGGAGCGAAGGGGGCGAAGGCCGAGCGCCTGGGTCTTCGCACATTGTCAATGATGACAGGGGAGTCATGAGTTCTCTCGCCAACGTCGACCCGCAGATCGCCGACCTCATCAAGGCCGAGGAGCGCCGTCAGGCCGACACCGTCAAGCTGATCGCATCCGAGAACTACGTCTCGAAGGCGGTGCTGGAGGCCACCGGCACCGTTCTGACGAACAAGTACTCCGAGGGCTACGCCGGCAAGCGCTACTACGAGGGCCAGCAGGTCATCGACCAGATCGAGACCGTGGCGATCGAGCGGGCCAAGGCCGTCTTCGGCGTCAACCACGCCAACGTCCAGCCCTACTCGGGCTCGCCCGCCAACCTGGCCATCTACATGGCCTTCCTGCAGCCGGGCGAGACCGTGATGGGCATGGGGCTGCCCTTCGGCGGCCACCTCACCCACGGCTGGTCGGTCAGCGCCACCGGCAAGTGGTTCAACCCCGTCCGTTACGGCGTGCGCCAGGACACCGGCCGCATCGACCTGGACGAGGTGCGGGAGATCGCGCTGCGCGAGCGGCCCAAGCTGATCTTCTGCGGCGGCACCGCGATCCCGCGCATCATCGACTTCGAGGGCTTCGCCTCGATCGCCCGCGAGGTCGGCGCGGTCCTCGCCGCCGACATCGCGCACATCGCGGGCCTGGTGGCCGGTGGCGCGCACCCCTCGCCCGTCGGCCACGCCGACGTCATCTCCACCACCACGCACAAGACGCTGCGCGGCCCGCGCGGCGCCATGCTGATGGCCACCTCCGACGAGCACGCCGCCGCGCTGAACAAGGCCGTCTTCCCCGGCCTGCAGGGCGGCCCGCACAACCACACCACCGCGGCCATCGCCGTCGCCCTGCACGAGGCGGCCCAGCCGTCCTTCCGCGACTACGCCGCGCAGGTCGTCGCCAACGCCAAGGCCCTGGCCGAGGAGCTGTCCTCGCGCGGCTTCGACCTGGTGTCGGGCGGCACGGACAACCACCTGATCCTGCTCGACCTCACGCCCAAGGGCATCGGCGGCAAGCCGGCCGCCCAGGCGCTCGACCGGGCGGGCCTCGAGACCAACTACAACACGGTGCCGTTCGACACCCGCAAGCCCTTCGATCCCTCCGGCATCCGCATCGGCACCCCCTCGGTGACCTCCCGCGGCATGAAGGAGGCCGAGATGCGGCAGATCGGCGCGTGGATGGACGAGGTCGTCACCGCGCTGGCCAAGGGCGACGCCGAGGACGTCATCACCCGCGTCCACCGCGAGGTCAGCGAGCTCACGGCGCAGTTCCCGGCCCCCGGGCTGTCCTGATCCCGGTCCTGTCTGCTCCGGGCGCACGCCTCACTGAGCGGATGTGGCCGGGCGCGCGACGGACCGCCTGAACCGCGACACCCGAACGCCCCGCCGCACAGGGGGAGTCCTTGTGCGGCGGGGCGTCGGCGTGCTGGGTCAGAGGTCGAACGTCAGCAACGTCCTGCCGTTCGTGGTCCGCACCTCGAACCGGTCGATCTGGGCGCGGGTGAACGGGCTGCCGCCGTGCATGTAGAGCGGCGAGGGCGAGCCGGCAACCCCGTAGCCCGACGGCGGCACCGACCAGCCGGTCATGACGCGCCGCTCGCCGGTCGCGGAGACGGCCAGGAGTTCGCACGCCAGCGGGCCCTTGACCCCGGCCAGCATGAGCGCGGCGTGCGTGCCCCAGCCCTTGTCCTCAAGCACCAGGCCGCCGCGCACGCCGCCGGCGCCCACGCCCGCGATCGGCTCGCCCATGGCGTAGAACTGCTCGGCGGGGCCCATGTCGTGCGCGGCGTGCACGACGGACGGGCTGTTCATCGCCGCGCCCACCGTCACCCCTGTCGCGACCAGCGTGACCGCGGCGGCGGCGCCGATGACCAGCGTGCCGCGCCTGGCCCGCCGGTCGCTCGCCCGCTTCCTCCTGAGGAGGTCGGCGATCTCGTGGGGTTCCGGTGGCTCCTCCACCACGGGGTCCACCCCGGTGAGCGCCCTGGCCACACCCGACAGGTCGGCGAGCTCCGCCGTACAGGCCGGACAGTCGGCAAGGTGCGACTCGAAGGCGCGCCGGTCGCTCTCCTCCAGCAGGCCGAGGGCGTAGGCGCCCACGTCGGTGTGCTCGACGCGCGGGGTCACGCCGTCACCCCTCTCTCCTCCAGCGCGACGCTCAGCGCGCGCAGGGCGTAGTAGACCCGCGACTTGACCGTGCCGACGGGGATGCCGAGGATCTCATCGCCCGATACCTGGGTCGCGGGTGCTTCTTCTGCAGGCAGTACGCGCCCCACTCGGCCGCGGGTTCAACGAGTGCGGGGTTTTCTCGCGATCTTCCCGGAACCGGGGTACAACCTACCGGGTTCCGCGATGATAAGGTGCCCGGAGGCAGACGGCCACGAGACAAGGGAGGTGAGGACTATGCGGGTCTTTCTGAGCTGCATGCTGTCCGAATTCCTCCGGGTGCCCGCCTGACCGATTCCGCGCGGGGCCCGGCTTCCGAAGGGTACCCGAAGCGTTGAACACGCACGATCTTTCTCTGCTCGGCTGGACCGACTCGCTGGCCGCCGAGCTCCCATCCGGCACCGTCCCTGGACGGGTGGCCCGCGTCGACCGCGGCGCCGCCGAGGTCATCGCCGCCGACGGGCAACACCAGGTGCGGTACGGCTCCCGCGTACGGCGGGCGTCGGCCGACGACCCCGTGGCCCTGCCCTGCGTCGGCGACTGGGTCGCGCTCAAGGCGCTGCCCGAGGGACGCTACGAACTCGACGCGGTGCTGCCCCGCCGTACCGCCTTCGTCAGAGGCGGCGTGAGCCGCGTCTCGCGCGGTGGGCTGTCGGGCGACGGCCAGGGGCAGGTGCTGGCCGCCAACGTCGACCTCGTCTTCGTCGCCGAGCCCTCCATGCACGCCGCCGACTTCGCCGACCTCGGCCGCATCGAGCGGCTGGTCGCGCTGGCGTGGGAGAGCGGCGGCACGCCCGTCGTGCTCATCACCAAGTCCGACCTGTTCGAGCGGGGGCTCGACGAGCTGCTGGCCGACGTCGAGGCCGCCGCTCCCGGGGTGGCGGTGCACGCCGTCTCCTCCGTGCTGGGGGAGGGGGTCTCGCTGGTGCGCGACTACCTGGCGGGCTCGCACACGGCCGTGGTGCTCGGGCCCTCGGGCGCGGGCAAGTCCACGCTGGTCAACGCGCTCGCGCAGGAGGGGGTCATGGACACCCAGGTGGTCCGCGCAGCCGACGGCAGGGGGCGGCACACCACCGTGCACAGGGAGCTCATCCCGCTGCCGGGCGGTGGGCTGATCATCGACACGCCCGGCATCAGGCGGGTCGGGCTGTACGAGATGACCGACGGCGTGGACCTGGTCTTCTCCGACATCGAGGCGCTGGCGAGCTCGTGCAGGTTCGCCGACTGCGGGCACGAGGGCGAGCCGGGCTGCGCCGTACGCGCGGCGATGGAGAGCGGCGAGCTGGCCGAGCGGCGGCTGGAGAGCTGGTTCAAGCTGCAGAGAGAAGCCGCCTGGATGGCGAGCAGGACCGACGCCAGGCTGCGCAAGGAGCAGCAGAACAAGTGGAAGATCATCCACAAGGAGATGCGCCGCTCCGGCCGCAACCGGCCGTAACCGGGCGGCCGGTGATATCCGCTGCTCGGGGAGGCTTTCCCCGAGCAGCGGGTATCACTGCCTTATGGGTCATCTCTTCACCGACAGGGCCGAGGCGGGCGCCCTGCTGGCCGAGCGCCTGCCCGGCCGGCGCGACGCCGTCGTGCTCGCACTGCCCCGCGGTGGGGTGGCGGTGGCGCTGCCGGTCGCCCGCAGGCTCGGCGGGGTGCTCGACGTGCTCGTCACCAGGAAGATCGGCTATCCGGAATCGCCGGAGCTCGGAGTGGGGGCCCTGGCCGAGGGCGGCGAGCCGGTCTTCGACGAGGAGCTGATGGGCCGTCTCGGCCTCACCATGGCCGACCTCGACGAGGTGGTGGAGCGCGAGCGCGCGGAGCTGGAGCGCAGGGTGCGGGTCTACCGGGGCAGCCGGCCGCTGCCCACGGTGGCGGGGCACGACGTCGTCGTGGTCGACGACGGGCTGGCCACGGGGGTCACCGCCAGGGCCGCATTGCGGGCGCTGCGCGCGGCCGAGCCCGACCGCCTCACGCTCGCCGCACCCGTCGGGGCGGCGCGCACGGTCAAGATGCTGCGCGGGGAGGCGGACGAGGTGGTGGTGCTGGCCACGCCGCCGGACTTCTTCGCGGTCGGCCAGTGGTACGAGCACTTCGACCAGCTCACCGACGCCGAGGTGCTCTCGCTGCTGCGAAGCCGCTGAACCCCGGGCCGCCGAACCCCGGGCCGCCGAACCTCAGGTGAGGGCCGCCCAGACGAGTTTGCCGCCGCCGGGGGGATGAAGCCACCCCCAGGCGGTCGCCAGCGCCTCGATGAGCGGCAGCCCCCTGCCGAACTCGGCGAGGAAACCGGACGTGGACGCCACGGGCACCGCTCCGCTGAAGTCTCGTACGGCGCAGCCCAGCCGCGCTCCCGAGCACATCAGCCTGAGCGACCTGGCGCCGCCCCCGTGCCTGATGGCGTTCGTGATCAGCTCGGAGACGATGAGCTGGGCGTCGAACAGCACGGCCTCGCCGGAGTCCCAGCCGGTGAAGGTCCCGCGCACGAACCGCCTGGCGCTCCCCACCAGCGCGGGATCGGCGGGCATGGCGAACTCCATCAGCGCCACCTGGTCGCCGGGATCACCGGACAGGAGGGCGCCGAGCCACTCGGGCGGTGCGGTGCCCTTCGTGGCGTGCCATGGTGCTGCGGAAGTGGTCATGGAGGTCCCCGGGGCTCGGATACTTCACGCGGTCCAAGTGTCCATATTTACGGCGGTGACTTACTGATGCAAGACTTTTCATGATTTACAGATGCAAGTCGCAAATGCACGTGCGTCCGGAGTCCTCGACCGCTGATCCGTGTCAGACTGAGATCTTTCCCGAAAAGGAGATGGCGTCCATGGAAGCGGCGGAGAACGTGCGGCCCCTGAGCCCCGCCAGGGGCGGCGGCCCCACGGTGCTGCGCATCCTGCTGGGCGCCCAGCTGCGCAGGCTCCGCACCGCCAAGGGCATCTCCAGGGAGGACGCGGGCTACGCCATCCGCGCCTCGCACGCCAAGATCAGCCGTCTCGAGCTGGGCCAGGTCAGCTTCAAGGAGCGCGACGTCGCCGACCTGCTCACCATGTACGGCGTGAGCGACCCCGACGACCGGGCGCGCCTGCTCGAACTGGCCAGGCAGGCCAACCAGCCGGGCTGGTGGCACAAGTACAGCGACCTGCTGCCGAGCTGGTTCGAGGTCTACATCGGCCTGGAGGGCGCGGCGTCGATCATCCGCACCTACGAGAACCAGTTCGTGCCGGGGCTGCTGCAGTCGCCCGACTACGCCCGGGCGGTGATCTCGCTGGCCCACGACAGGGCGCCGGAGAGCGAGATGGAGCGCAGGGTCGCGCTCAGGACCACCAGGCAGCAGCGGCTGACGGGAGAGCGGCCCGTGTCGCTGTGGGCGGTGCTCGACGAGGCCGTGTTGCGCCGCACCATCGGCGGCGTGGAGGTGATGCGCGCCCAGATCGAGCACCTCATCGACACCGCCGGCCTGCCCAACGTGACCGTGCAGGTCATGCCGTTCGACAGGGGTGGCCACGCGGCCGCCGGCGGGCCCTTCTCCATCCTGCGCTTCCCCGAGCCCGAGCTGCCCGACGTGGTCTACATGGAGCAGCTGTCCAGCGCGCTCTACCTGGACAAGCTCGCCGAATCCGAGCACTACGCCAAGGTCATGGACCGGCTCAGCGTGCAAGCGGACACTCCCGCCGAAAGCCGACGTTTTCTGGAGCAGCTGCGCAAGATCGTCTAGTTCCCCGTATTCTCGCCTCTGCAAGCACCGATGCACGTGCATTCGTCCGCACGAGGAGGAACCATGGGGGAGATTCCCAACGGCATCACGGCGAGCAGTCTCGCGGTGGCCTGGCGCAAGGGCAGGCGCAGCAACCCGAACGGCAACTGCGTGGAGGTGGCCGCGCTGCCGACCGGCCAGTACGCGGTGCGCAACTCCCGCTTTCCCGACGATCCCGCGCTCATCTACACCAAGGCGGAGATCACCGCCTTCGTCCTCGGCGCGAAGGACGGGGAGTTCGACGACCTGATCGCCTAGGGTCCTCCGGATACGCGTAAGGAGCTCCAGTTCGGCCTGAACTGGGGCTCCTTCTGGTGGGCGCCTCGACTCGCCGGTGGCGCGGTGCAGCTGGCGGGGGTCCTTTGCCGCGGACCGGCGTGAAAGGCGTCCCGGTTGCCTGATCAGGCAGTTGTCCCGACCGGGTTCGAGGTGGTCATCGGGACAACTGCGTGATCACGCTTGCTGTGCAGAGTCTGCCGGGGTGGAACTCAGGCGGCGGAGATGCCGGCGCTGGCCGCGCGGCGCATGCGACGGCGACGCTCGGAAGCGCGCTCGTCCTCGTTCAGACCGCCCCACGTGCCGTACTTCTCGGGCCGGGACAGCGCGTAGTCAAGGCACTCGGCGCGAACGGGGCACTGGGCGCAGATCGCCTTGGCCTTCCGCTCGCGGACGTCACGCTCGGGCTGCCGCTCGCCATCGGGACCGAAGAAGAGCACGAGGTCCTCACCTCGGCACGCGGCATCATCCTGCCAACCCCAGCTGGGGCGCGGGCGGGCGATCTGCCGACGTACCTGAGACATGAGAAAACCACCTTCGTGAGAGGTATTTCAGTAGTTGAGCCGCATTGGACGCTTTCGGCGTCACTGTTCCAACGCAGGGGTGGGCCGTGATGTTCCCGTGATCAGGTGAGGGCGGGCGTGGCGTACCGCACAGGCGCGAGCCTGTCCAGCGAGACCAGCCGGTAGGTGGTGATCTTCTCGGCGCAAGCCGTGCCACACGGTGTTTGGAACACCGATGGCTCGATCACAACCTGGAACCGGACCTCACCGCAGCGCACGATGGCTTCGGTGACGTCGCCGTCCGACCTTGAGGATTCCACGGCCACTCCGCCGACCGAGAGCTCACCTGTGTGGACACGGGCGAAATGCTCGGCGGCTTGCGATGGCTCAGGGATGCCTGCGCGTCCCCGGTAACGGTCGAGAATCACCTCGCCGGACCGGTACGCGTTGGCCGCTGCGATCGCAGCAGCCTGAGACATGCTGCCGTAGAAAATTCCGTGTGGCAAGCACACGAGGTTGGCGGCGTAGCGATCGCCGCCAACATGTGAGGTTTCCCACACTCTGTCCGGCAAAACTTCTGCCAGGCGGCGAGCGAGGGGCAGTCCAATGCGGGCGCAGCACGCATTGCGCTTGGCGTGCGTGCAGACCAGAAATACCGGCTCGTCTTCAAGTATGCAGGACTCTGGGACCACTCCGGCCATCACGGCGTCCAAGTCAAGATCGTCTGGACCTGCGATGACACCGCCCGCCAGCCAGGGGTTCTCTCCCGCCGCGTAGCCGACTAGCACACGGAGGCCCTGCCCCCGCCGCCGGGTCCGCCGTCCAGGACGGCGGATCAGTTGCGGCCTGATACCGCGTTCGGTGGCTCTGCGCACGAGTTTCGCGATGTCGGCGGGAAGGTCGCAGTTCTCCAGATGTGACGCCCATGGGCCGTCGTGCTCGATCAGCAGCCACAGGCGGGCGCCCACGGTCGCGCTCGCGAGGGTCGGCACGTCACCGGTGTGGCACCCGACCGGATGGTCGCAACCCCTGGGCATTCGTCACCTTCCCCCGTCCTGTCTTAGGTAAGACTAACCTAACGCTTTGGGGAGTGTGCGAGCGGGGCCGACACGCGTTCAGAGGGTCAGCGCGTGGCGGGCCGCGGCCGTCGCCGCCGCCCTGTCCTCCGGCACCAGCCCGATCCTGGTGCGCCGGTCGAGCAGGTCGGCCTCGTCGAGCGCGCCCTCGTGCCGGACCGCCCAGACCAGCTCGCCGAGCGTGAGGCCGGTGCCGACCGGCTCGGGGTGCTCCTCCGCCAGCCGCCGTACGGCCTCGGCCTCGCCGCCGTACCGCTCGGCCAGCCGCGAGGAGCCGTCGAAGGCCTGCGCGCCGACCAGGGGGAGGCGATGCGTCACGCAGGGCCCCGCCGGCAGGTCCCTGAGCCGGACGGCCCAGTCGACCGCGTCCTGGGCCATGCGCCGATAGGTGGTCAGCTTGCCGCCGGTGACGGTGATCACCTCGTCCGTGGAGGTCAGGACGGCGTGCCTGCGCGACAGGTCGGCCGTGCGGCCCTCGGCCTCCAGGAGCGGCCTGAGGCCCGCGTAGGCGCCCGCCACCTGGCTCCTGGTCACCGGGACCTCGAGCACGGTGTTGAGCACGGTCAGCAGGGCGCTCACGTCTGCCTCGGGAACCTCGGGCACGTCAGGCACCGGCCCCTCCAGTGGCTCGTCGGTCAGCCCGACGTGGATCCGCCCGTCGGACTGGGGCAGCACCAGGGCGAAGCGGTTGCTCTCGCCGGGGATCGGCACGTGCAGTCCCGCGCGAAGCCCCGGCAGGGTCTCGCCGCGCAGCACCAGATGGGTGCCGCGCGAGGGCCGCAGCCGCAGGTCCGGATTGAGTCCGCCTGCCCACACACCGGCCGCGTTGATCACCGCGCGAGCCCTGATCGTGAACGACTCGCCGGTCCGCTCGTCGCGCACCTGCGCGCCGTCGCGGTGCAGCTCCAGCGCCCTGCACCGGGTCAGGATCCGCGCGCCGTGGCCCGCCGCCGTCCTGGCGATCGCCACCACCAGGCGGGCGTCGTCCACCAGCCTGCCGTCCCACGACAGCAGGGCGCCGCGCAGGCCGCGCTCGCGCAGCACGGGAGCCAGCTCCCTCGCCTTGGCCGAGGGCAGGCGGCAGGGGCCCGGCAGCAGGCGGCGCGGGGTGCGGGCGGCGGCGCGCAGCCCGTCGCCCATGCGGTAGCCGGTCATGACCAGCGCCGCCTGCGCCCTCGACACCCCGGGAGTGAGGGGCAGCAGGTACGGCGCGGCGCGCACGAGGTGCGGCGCGGTGCGGGCGAGCAGGATGCCGCGCTCGACCGCGCTCTCACGCGCCACGCCCACCTGTCCCTTGGCGAGATAGCGCAACCCGCCGTGGATCATCTTGGAGCTCCATCTGGAGGTCCCGAAAGCCAGGTCGTGGGCGTCGATCGCGGCTACGGTGAGACCTCGGGAGGCGGCGTCGAGCGCCACCCCCGCCCCGGTCGCGCCCAGCCCCACCACGAGCACGTCCACGGTCTCGACCCGCACCCGTTCCAGCTCGGCGAGCCTGCGGGCGGCGTTCAGCGAGGTGTTCATCGAAACCTCCGAGGAAACCCCCGCCTTCAGGCGGGGGAGGAATCGGACTCCTGCGGAGCAGGGCAGGAGCAGGCGATCCGCCGCCAGGCGGACCGGCGTCTACCACAACAGACCAGCACTTAGATGATCTCGTGGGAGAACGTGAGACGTGGCGACCACCTGCACAAAGTCACCACACGGCTTGTTCGCGAGAACCAAGTGATCGCCGTGGAAGACCTGACCGTCCGCAACATGGTCAAGAACCGCAGCCTGGCGCGCGCCATCTCCGACGCCTCGTGGCGGGAGCTGCGCGGCATGCTGGCGTACAAAGCAGCCTGGTACGGGCGGGAGCTGGTGGTGGTGGATCGCTGGTTCCCCTCCTCCAAGCTGTGCTCGGCGTGCGGGGCGCTGCAGGAGAAGATGCCGTTGAACGTCCGGGAGTGGACTTGCGCCTGCGGGGCGGTCCACGACCGGGATGCCAACGCAGCCAAGAACATCCTCGCCGCCGGGCTGGCGGAGAGCTGAAACGCCTGTGGAGCTGGTGTAAGACCTCACAGAGAGTCCTCTCTGGTAGGCGGTCGGTTGTGAAGCAGGAAGCCCAACCCGTGAGGGTTGGAATCCCCTTCGTTTTCGAGGGGGAGGATGTCAAGCGAGGTACCTCTCCAGGAGGGTCGCCAGTTCGGCGTCGAGGGTCTCGGGGTCGGCCATGGTGTGGGCCGACAGCAGGAACGACTGGGCGGTCAGGAGCACCGCGCGGGCCTGCGAGGGGCTCATCACCTCCTCGAGCACGGCGAGGATGGCGTCGTGGCTGGCGCCCCTGCGCTGCGTCAGGTACGGCAGCAGCAGCTCGGGATCGACGTCCACGATCTTCCGCCACAGCGGGTGCCCGCGCAGCGCGCGCACGCCCTCGACCACCGCGGCGACGGGGTCCGACAGGTCCAGGCCGCCCAGCACCCGCAGCCACTCGCGGGTCATCAGGTCGCCGACCAGGCTGCCGACGTCGGGCCAGCCCCGGTAGATCGTCATGCGTGATACGCCCGCCCGCCTGGCGACGTCGGTGAGCGTCGTGCGCCGCACCCCGTAGGCGAGCACGCAGTCCCGCGCGGCGTCCAGCACCGCGTCATTGTGACGAATTGCCGTCATGTGTCACAGTGTAAGGCGTGGAGAACGAACCGATGCTGTGGAGCGGCTGGGGCGACCCGGCCAAGGCGCGCGACCTGCCCGACCAGATCCGCACGCTCCTGCGCGACCTCATGGGCGTGCGTGAGCCCGCCGAGGCGGCGGCGCTCGACGAGGTGCGGCTCCCGCGCGTCACGCTCTCCCCAGCGGTGCTGGCCGAGCTGACCGAGGCGGTCGGCGCGGCGCAGGTGCGCACGGACCACGAGGCCAGGGTCAGGCACACGCGCGGCAAGTCCACGCCCGACCTCATGCGCATGCGCGAGGGCGACGCCTCCGACGCGCCCGACGCGGTCGTGCTGCCCGCCGCGCACGACGAGGTGCTGCGCGTGCTGGAGGTGTGCGCCCGGCACCGGGTGGCCGTCGTGCCGTTCGGCGGGGGCACCTCGGTCGTCGGCGGGCTGGCCGTCGGCGGGCCGGCCGCGCGACAGGGGGTCGTCTCGCTCGACCTGCGCAGGCTCGATCGCCTGGTGTCCGTCGACACCGAGTCGATGGTCGCGGAATTGGAGCCCGGGCTGCGCGCCCCCGACGCCGAGCGACTGCTGGCCGAGCACGGGCTGACGCTGGGCCACTTCCCCCAGTCGTACGAGTACGCCACGCTCGGCGGGTTCGCCGCCGCCCGCTCCAGCGGCCAGGCGTCGGCGGGCTACGGCCGCTTCGACGACATGGTGGTCGGGCTGACCGTCGCCACCCCGAGCGGCACGCTGGAGCTCGGCCGCGCGCCGAAGTCGGCGGCCGGGCCCGACCTGCGGCAGCTGATCCTCGGCTCCGAGGGCGCCTTCGGCGTGATCACCTCGCTGCGCCTGCGGGTACGGCGGCGGCCCGGCGCGACGGTCTACGAGGGCTGGCGGTTCGAGTCGTTCCAGGCGGGATCGGCGGCGATGCGCAGACTCGCCCAAGAAGGGCTGCTTCCCGTCGTCCTGCGGCTGTCCGACGAGACCGAGACGATGATCGGGCTGGCCAAGCCCGAGGCCATCGGCTCGGGCGACTCGGGCTGCCTGCTGATCGCCGGGCACGAGAGGGACCGCGACGCGGCCGCCGCCGTGCTCGCCGAGCAGGGCGGCGCCTACCTCGGCGCCGAGCCGGGCCAGGCGTGGGAGCACGGCAGGTTCGCCGCGCCGTACCTGCGCGACTCTCTGCTCGCCGCGGGCGCCACCGTCGAGACCCTGGAGACGGCGGGTTTCTGGTCGAACCTGCCCAGGCTGTACGACGCGGTGCGGCTCACCCTCCACGCCGAACTCGGCTCGCCGCTGGTCATGTGCCACATCTCGCACGTCTACGAGACCGGCGCCTCGCTGTACTTCACGGTCGTGACCGACCAGGGGCTGCCGGAGTGGGAGCGGGCCAAGCGGGCCGTCAACGCGGCCATCGTGACGGCGGGCGGGACGATCTCGCACCACCACGGCGTCGGCAGGGACCACCGGCAGGCCTACGCCGAGGAGATCGGGCCGCTCGGGGTGGAGATCCTGCGCGCGGTGAAGCAGCGGCTCGACCCAGAAGGGATCATGAACCCCGGGGTGCTCATAGCCGTTCCGCCTCCTTCAGCAGACTGAGGGCGTCGTCCTTGCGGTCGAGGGCGGTCAGCACCTCGGCCGCGCAGCGCAGCGCCACGGCCAGCGGCGCGCCGCCGAGCCCCCTGGCCAGGCCGAGCGCCTCCTCCGCCAGCGGCAGCGCCCGCGCGGGACTGCCGCGCGCCAGGTGCTGCCCTGCCCCCTCGCGCAGCGCCCTGGCCAGCAGGCCGGTGTGCGCGACGGGGTCGCGGGCGGCCAGCTCGCGGGCCTCCGCTATCGCTCTTTCGACGTGTCTTGCCGCCCTGCCGCCGAACCGCCGCTGCGTCGCGGCATAGGCGAGCAGCCCCTCGACGGCGTCGGCACTCAGCCCATCCCCTGAACCGTTGCGGGCCATCGCAGCCCCCCGCACGATCGACAACCGCTTGCTTGGGGGATGAAGGCTACCGCACGTGGTCACTCGATGACAGGCCCAGTGATCGGGTAAAGATATGGTCATGGTCGACGTCGCCGCAGAGCGTGGAAAGCGGTCCTCCTCCCGCACCTCCGAGGAGGGCGCCGGCTGGCGCTGCCAGCAGATCGGGTCGTACAAGGGGCTTCGACCCAACACCGACACCTTCTCCTGGTTCCACCCCCGCACCCTCTGGCGATCACGCAACGAGATCCTCGCGGGCCTGTTCGGCGACCCCTCGGGAGAGGTGCGGCGGCGCTGGATGAAGGAGCAGCGGGCGCGCGGCGTCGACGGCGACCTCAGGATCGCGCCCGGTCTCGGCAAGAGCTTCAACTTCCTGCTCTTAGGCGACCCGGGCGAGGGCGACGACTCGCAGTACGCGGTCGTGCCCGGCCTGCTCCAGGTGGGCGCCGACACCTCGTTCGCGGTGATCGCCAGCGACGTGATCTACCCGACCGGAGCGGGGAACGAGTACCCGGACAAGTTCTTCCGGCCCTACAAGGACTACCAGGCGCCCATCTACGCCATCCCCGGCAACCACGACTGGTACGACGGCCTCGGCGGGTTCATGCGCGTCTTCTGCGACGCGCCGCCGCTCAAGCCGCGGCCCGACAGGGGGCTGCGCGGGCTGCTGTGGCGCAAGCCCGAGCCGATCGACGAGGACACCCTGGCGGCGGCGCGCAAGCTGCGCGGCTCCCCGGCCCAGCAGGCGGTGCAGCCGGCCCCCTACTGGGCGATCGAGAGCGAGAGCCTGCTGATCGTGGGCGTCGACACCGGCATCAGGGGGACGATCGACGCCGAGCAGACCGCGTGGCTGCGCCGTACCTCCCTCGATCCACGGCCGAAGATCCTCATCACCGGGAAGCCGATCTACACGCGCAACGTGCACAAGCCCTCGGCGCTGGAGGGCGGGGGCACGATCGACGACATCGTCCGCGACCCCGCGCACCGCTACGTCGCGGCGATCGGCGGCGACGTGCACAACTACCAGCGCTATCCGGTCAGGGTGGGCGACCGGGTGATCCAGTACATCGTCTCGGGCGGCGCCGGGGCCTTCATGCACGCCACGCACACGATCGGCAGGGTCGACGTGGGCGGGGTGCACGAGGACGACTTCAAGTGCTACCCGCTGCGCGGCGACTCCCTGTCGTTCTACAGCCAGCTCTACGCCAAGCGCCTGCGCATGCGCTGGCTGTGCCTCACCCCTGCCGAGGCGGCCTGCATCATGGCCGACCGGATCAAGAACAAGCCGATCAGGGAGATCGACCTCACCGTCACGATCACCCGCAGGGTGCGGTGGGCCGCGCGTGTGCTCGGGGCCTGGCCGATGCCGTTCAGGTTGCCGGTCGGCAGCGTCTTCCACCGCTACCTGTCGGAGCTGTCCGACTGGGACACCCCGCCGTTCTTCAAGAGCTTCCTGCACCTGGAGGTGACGCCCGCGAGCCTGACCATCAGGTGCTTCGCGGCGACGGGCTGCCTGCCGCAGGAGCTCGACCCGCCGCTGGAGGACGAGGTGACCATCTCTCTCGTCTAGTACGGCCGGCCCCGTCCGGGGAAATGTCGGTACGGCCTGGCAGGCTGAAGCCGTGTACGTCGCGCTGACCTCCGACTCCGCAGGGGGCGGAACGCTGCTCCCGATCGGCGGCCGCCCCCGCCGGGTCGACGACGTCGCGCGGGCCGTCCGGGAGATGGAGGAGCGACGTCCCCGGTGGGTCTTCGCCGATGCGCGCCACCTCTACCCCGAGTTGCTGGCCGCGGGCGTGCGGGTGGCGCGCTGCCACGACCTGGCCCTCACCCAGGGGCTGCTGCTCGCCCACGAGGGCCGCTACGGCGAGGCGCGCTCGGCCGCGGCCGCCCACGCCAGGCTGCACGGCCTGCCGGTGCCCGACGACGACGGCCCCGCCGCGCGGCAGGACACGCTGTTCGAGCCCGAGCGGGCCGAGCTCGGCGCCGACGCGCTGGCGGAGGTGCTGGCCGACCAGCTCGCCAGGATCGAGGCGCTGCCCGATCCCGGCAGGTTCAGGCTGCTGGTGGCCGCCGAGTCGGCGGGGGCGCTGGTGGCCGCGGAGATGGGTCACGACGGCATGCCGTGGCGCAGAGACATCCACGACGAGCTGCTCACCGAGCTGCTCGGGCCGCGGCCCGTGCACGGCATGCGGCCCGCCAAGCTCCAGGCGCTGGCCGACCAGGTGACGGCCGCCTTCGGCCATCCGGTCAACCCCGACTCCGTGCAGCAGCTGGTCAAGGCGTTCAAGGGGGCCGGGGTCGCGCTGAAGACGACCAGGTCGGGCGAGCTCAAGCGGATCGAGCACCCGGCCGTGGGCCCGCTGCTCGCCTACAAGGAGCTGGCCAGGCTCTACAGCTTCCACGGCTGGGCGTGGGCCGACCAGTGGGTGCGCGAGGGCCGGTTCAGGGCCGAGTACGTCGTGGGCGGCGTCGTCTCCGGGCGGTGGGCCACCAGCGGCGGAGGGGCGCTGCAGATCCCCAAGGTGATGCGCAGGGTGGTGGTGGCCGACGAGGGCTGGGCGCTGATCGTCGCCGACGCGGCCCAGCTGGAGCCCAGGGTGCTGGCCGCCATGGCCGGAGATCGCGGCCTGGCCAGGGCCGCGGGCGAGATCGACCTCTACTCCGCGCTGGCCAAGGCGTTCGGAGGGGAGCGCGACCATGCCAAGATCGCGATGCTGTCGGCGATGTACGGCGGCACCAGCGGCGACGCCCCGAAGCTGCTGGCGGTGATGCGGGAGCGCTTCCCACTGGCCTACCGCTTCGTGGAGGACGCGGCCAAGGCGGGGGAGGAGGGCAAACTCGTCAGGTCGTGGCTGGGCCGCACCAGCCCGCCGCCCTCACAGCGGTGGAAGGACCTCGTCGCCGGGCCCGACGGTGCCAGGGCGGCGCGCGACAGGGGGCGCTTCACCCGCAACTTCGTCGTCCAGGCCACGGCGGCCGAGTGGGCGCTGGCCCTGCTGGCGGTGCTGAGAGGGCTGCTGCCCGAGCCCGCGCGGATGGTGTTCTTCCAGCACGACGAGGTGATGGTGCACTGCCCGCTGGAGCAGGCCGAGCAGGTGACCGCGGCGGTCGCCGCGGCCGCGGCCGAGGCGACCAGGCTGCTGTTCGGCGCGACCCCGGTGCGCTTCCCGATGGAGGCCGTCACCGTCTCCTGCTACGCCGACGCCAAGTGATCCCCTGATCTCCGATGGGTTCGGGTCTACGACGAGGGGGTCGGGGCGGGGTGGCGGGCCACGGCGAGCCACACGCCGGTGACCGTGACCATGACGCCGACGACCAGGCCCAGCACGCCGTACGACAGGGCGCCCACGATCGCGCCCGCGATGATCGTGCCGGTCGCGCCGCAGATGTTCATCAGCAGGTCCGACAGGCCCTGGACCGCGGGACGGCGCTCGATCGCGACCGACTCCGACAGCATCGCCGAGCCCGCGACCAGCCCGCACGACCAGCCGATGCCCAGCAGCGTCAGCCCCGCCGTGATCTGCCAGACGCGATCGCCCGCCGTGCCCGCCAGAGCCGCCGACGCCAGCAGCAGCACCATGCCGACCACCAGCACCGGCACCTTGCCGAGCTTGTCGGCCAGCCAGCCGACCACCGGCGACAGCATGAACATGCCGGCGATGTGCAGGCTCAGCACCAGGCCGATCACCCTCAGGCCGGCGCCTTCGTGGTGCAGGTGGACGGGGGTCATCGACATCACCGACACCATCGCGGTGTGGCTGACCGCGATCGCCAGCAGCGCCGCGCGGGCGGCGGGAGTGGTCCGCAGGGTGCCCCACGCGTCCTTGAGCGTCCTCGACTTCCCTCCGGCAGGCTCCGCCGTACCGCTGAGCCGCCTGGCGAGCTTGAGCGGGTCGGGGCGCAGCCCCGCCACCACGATGAGCAACGCCATCGCGAAGGCCAGCGCGGCGAAGGCGAACGGGCCCGCCGTCGGCACCAGGCCCAGGTCCTTGCCGAGGGTGTCGGCGGGGTCGGCCAGGTTGGGGCCGGCGACCGAGCCGATCGTCGCCGCCCACACCACCAGCGACAGGTGCCGGCCCGCGTGGCCGGGAGGGGAGAGGTCGGTGGCGGAGTAGCGCGCGGCCAGGTTGCCCGCGCTGCCGCCGCCCACCAGCACCAGCCCGGCCAGCAGCAGCGGCCACGAGGCGATGCTGATGGCCAGCACCGAGATCACGCATCCGGTCAGGGCGGCGACGTAGGCGAGGCCGAGCCCCGCCCTGCGGCCGCTCCTGCCCGCCGCCTTGGCCGCGGGCAGGGCCAGGATCGCCGCGCCGAGCACGGTCGCCGTTCCCGCGAGGCCGCTGATGGCCTCCGAGCCCGACAGGTGGAAGACGACCAGCGAGCTCAGCGCCAGGCCCACCGCCACGCCGACGCCGCCGGTGATCTGGGCGGCGGACAGGACGGTGAGGGTACGGCGCTGCACCCGTTCGATGGACGGCTGTCCTGGTTTGGCAGCGGCGGTGGTCACCGGTGAAGTGTTGCATAGCCCCTGACATCCCCCCAAAGGGGACGGTGGGTTCGGACGTCAGGCGGGAACGACCGGGTCGCCGACCCTGATCACGCCGGTTCCGTCGGGGATGAGGTTGACGGCGAACAGCAGCTTCTGGCCGATCCTGCGGTACTTGGCGAGCGTGCGCAGCGGCTCCTTGCCCTTCTGCAGGGTGTCGGGGTCGATCGTGGTCAGCACGCACCTGTCGCACGGCTTCGTCACGCGGAAGTCCACCTCGCCGATGCGCACGCGCTTCCACCCGTCCTCGGCGAACGGCTCCTCGACGCCCGAGACCACCACGTTGGGGCGGAACCTGCGCATCGGCAGCGGCGCGGGCAGTTCCTCACCCCGCTCGGCGGCCGTCTCGGCGATCCAGTCGTTCAGCTGGTCGAGGGAGGTGGTCGAGGCCAGCAGGAGGGGGTAGCCGTCGGCGAGTGACACCCGGTCCTGCGGCGTGCCGTACTCGGGGTTGACCGGGCGGCGGGTCGGGTCGTCGAGCCAGACCAGCCGCACGGAGCGGCCGACCAGGGCCGACAGCCACTCCGCCGCGTCGTCGCCGCAGTCGGTGAGCTTCACCTGCGTGCGCCACAGCCGCACGGCGCTCAACTCTGCGGTCGGCGTGACCCTGAGGGGCGCGCGGTGCGGCCCCGTCAGGGTGAGCGTGCCGCCGGACACCTCGGCCCTGCAGGACAGCAGCCGCGGCTCCTCCCTGGCCGTCAGCGTCTGGCCGTCGGGGGTGGCCACCAGGTAACGGCGGTCGTGCTTCAGCCCCCATGGCTCGACCTCGGCCTCGGTGACGTCATGACCCATAGTGGACTTGACCGGATAGAAGTGGACGCTCGCCAAGTTCATGGCGGCGACGGTACCTCACTCCGGAGAACGCTACGAAGCCGGGCGGAACGTGCTCAGGAACACCTCGCGGGTCTTGGCCTGGTCGTCCCACTGGAGCTGGGGCGCGATGAAGGTGATCGTGAAGGCGTCCTGGCCGGGCGGCGTGACGTGGCGGGTCAGCGCCTGCATGGGCACGCCGTTGGACTCGGTGTACTGGTACTCCCAGTCGGCCGCCTTCCAGCCCTGGTACTTCACCTCCTGCAGCTGCACCCTGATGTAGCCGTCGACGCCGCCCTCGGCCTCCCGCCCGGTGAGCTCGGCCAGCCCGCCATCGTTCTGCGGGGTAGCGGGCTCCACGGTGATCTTCAGGCCGGAGTCCTTCGGCCCGTCGAAGACGGCCTTGTCCCCGGAGGAGGTCAGCTTCCACGCGGAGGGCACCGCCGCGGTGAAGCCCTCGGGGGCGTGCTCCTTGAACCCCTCGGGCACCGTGACCGCGGCCAGCGGCACCGGGACGGGCGCCGTGGAGGCGGCGGTCGAGGCGGCCACGTCAGGCCCGGTCGAAGGGCCGCCCGAGGTGGCGATCAGGATCGCGGCCGTCAGCACGCCCACGGCCGCGACCGCGGTGACGACCAGGCGCGGGGTCGGGCGGCCGTCGTTGATCCAGCCGCCGTCGCCACCGGTTCGCCTGCGGCCCCTGGCCGCGCGGTCCTCCCTGTCGTGGGTGGCGCGGATCGCCTCGCCGGAAGCCGGCGGCCGCGAAGCCAGGGCGGAAGGGCCGGTGCGCGCACTGTCGGTCAGCGGAAGGATCGGCTGCGGTTGTGGTCCGGGCGTCATGGCGTTGCCCGTGCTCCCGTGCGCGGGGAAGGCGGCGCCCTCCAAGGACGGCGGTCCAGAGGTCACCGGCGGGACCGCGCCGTGCGCCCCCGACGGCGAGCGGAGCGCGTCGTAGCCACTCGGGATCCGGTGCCCGCGAGGGTCGGAGGGGCTGCGCAGGGCGTCGTAACGCTGCGCCCCCGCGGGGCCGGTCGGCTCGCCCGAGGCGCTCTGCGGAGGGCCCGTGGGGAACCCGCCGGAGGAGCTGCCGAACGCGTCCCCCCCAGGCGCGGGCAACAGGTCGGTGCGGTGCGCGCCCGACGGGCTCTCCACCCCCTCGTACGGCATCGCGTGCCCACCCGAAGGGCTGTTCAGCGGGTCGTACGGCACCCGCACGGGACCCGAGGGCGTCTCCACGATCCGCGAGGGCAGCGGCCCCGACGGCGGATCGAGCGGCGGCAACAGGTGCATCGGCGTGGAGTCGGCGGGCGTCGGGATCGGCCCCGCCGACCGCGCCGACGTGGAACCGTGACTGCGCAACACCCGCTCCATCAGCTCGGCCACCTGACCGGCGTTCATCCGCTCGGCCGGGTTCTTGCGCAGCAGTCCCTCGATGACCGGCAGCAGGGCCCCCGCCCGCTGTGGCTTGATCGGCTCCTGCGTCAGCACCGCGCCGAGGACCGCTATCGCGTCGGGCCCCTCGTACGGCGGCCGTCCCTCGACGGCCGCGTAGAGCGTCGCACCGAACGACCACAGGTCGGCCGCCTGGGTGATCGGCTGTCCGGACAGCCGCTCCGGCGGGATGTAGGCGGGCGAGCCCATCAGCAGCCCGGTCTGGGTGATCGTGACGTCGCCCTCGATGGCCGCGATGCCGAAGTCGGTGAGCACCACCCTGTCGGCGGTCAGCAGGACGTTGCCGGGCTTCACGTCACGGTGCAGGATGCCCGCCGCGTGGGCGTGCCTGAGCGCGTCGAGGACCCGGACGCCGATCTCGGCCGCCTGGATGACGGGCAGCGGGCCGCTCTGCCGTACGGCCTGCTCCAGCGACCAGGCGCGGACGAGCTCCATCACGATCCACGGCCTGCCGTCCTCCTCGACCACGTCGTGGACGGTCACGATCCCCGGATGCCCGAGGCGCGCGGCCGAGCGGGCCTCGCGCATCATGCGCCGGTGCGCCACCTGCGTGCCGGCGTGGTCGAGCCCGTAGGGAAGGATCAGCTCCTTCACCGCCACGGGCCGGTCGAGCAACACGTCGTGGGCATGCCAGACCATGCCCATGCCGCCCCTGCCCACCGGGGACAGCAGCTTGTACCTGCGGCCGATCAGACGACCCTGACTCTCCACGCCCCCCGGCGCGCCAGGCCCCTCGGCGGGGACCTTGCCGAGCAAGCGGTCCGACATCTCCCGCCCCCTATTCCCAACGCAAATTGCGAGGTTCGACACGATATAGGCATGGGATTAGTAAACGGAAGTCGAAGGATGATCAACATAAGTCAACGGACGGCAATTCGCGGGTCGATCTGGGGTAACGCGGAAACTGGCAAAGAGATCACTTATCGAATGCGAGCGCGTTAAGCGCGGCAATGAACGCCTCGGCGGGCGGGCTCACCAGTCCCGCGCCCACCTGGCCCGTTCCGGCGACCCTGCCCGCGATGCCGGTGTTCACCACGGGCAGCAGGCCCGTCCGCGCGACGAGGGCCACGTCGATCCCGACGGGCGTGCCACGGAAGCCGAGCCCGGGAATCTGGTACGCGGGGTGCTCGGCGAGCGTGATCTCGTACATCGAGCGGGTGGCGGTGACCGCGTCGCCGACCTCGCCGCCGACGAACCTGACGATCGCGGGCGCGGCGGCCATGGCGAAGCCGCCGAGGCCCGAGGTCTCGGTGATGGTGGAGTCGCCGATGTCGGGGTTGGCGTCGGCGGGGCCGTACGCGCCGAGGTAGAGGCCGTCGGGGACGCCCGCGGGCCCGGTGAACCAGCGCTCGCCCAGGCCCGACACCTGCACCCCGAAGTCGGTGCCGTTGCGGGCCATGGCCACGACCAGCGAGGAGCCGGGCACGCCGCGGGCGGCGTCGGTGCTGACCTTGGCCGCCGCCATGGCGGGGTTGAGGAAGAAGTGGTCGTTGCCGCTGGCGAAGCGCAGCACCTCCGCCGCGTGCGCTGGGGCGGCCTCCACCAGGGCGGGGGCCAGCTCGCGCAGGAACAGCGAGGTGGCGGCCCTGTTGCGGTTGTGCAGCTCGTCGCCCATCTGCAGGGCCTGGGCGATCAGCGCGCGCAGGTCGATCGGCCCGGTGACGCGCAGCGCGGCGCGCAGCGCAGGACCGAGCACCGCGCCCATCCAGCGCAGCCGGTCGAGCACCTCCCGGCCGTAGGCGCCGTAGCGCAGCACCTTGCCCAGTCCCTCGTTGAGCGAGCAGTAGGCGGTGCCGCCGTGCTCGGCGTCGCGCACCTCGAACACCCACATGGACGGGCTGACCACGCCCGCCATCGGGCCGACCGCCCGGTGGTGGTGGCAGGGGTCGAGCCGCACCTCACCCCCGGCCAGCAGGCGCTGCGCCTCCTCCTCCGTGGCGGCCATCTCCTCCAGCAGCATCGCGCCGATGAGCGCGCCGCGCATCGGGCCGGAGGCCCGCTCCCAGGTGATCGGCGGCCCCGCGTGCAGGAAGGTGCCCCTTTCGAGACCGAGCGCGTCGGCGGCCGGCCGTACGTCCACCAGCAGCGGCCTGGCCGACAGCAGGCGGCCCACGGCCAGCTCGTTGGCCGCGCTCCTGCGCGGGTCGGCCAGCACCCGCGCCAGCGCGGGCGCGGTGCCGGGCAGCGGCGGCCGCCAGTCGACCGCGATCCTCGGTACGGCCTGCGCGTCGAGGGCCTCGCCGAGCAGGTCGGCGCCGACGGTGATGACGTGCGGATCGCTGGGCAGAAGGGTCACCGTGCGCTCCCTGCGGCGTGACGGGCGGCCTGGGCGTTGGAGGTGAAGACCGCCGCGCCCGCCTCGTGGAGCGCCTGGGCCTGCCGGTGCAGCCCCTGCGGGTCGCCCTCGGTGCCGACCAGCGCGACGACGACCTGGACGTCCCTGCGCGAGGCCGCCTCGATCGCCGGGACCAGGCGGAGCGCGGGATCGGGATCGGCGCCGTGCCCGAGCACCACGTCCATCAGCGCGACCTCGCCGGGCCCCAGCTTGGCCAGCGCCTCCAGCCTGAGCGTCGGATCGATCATCGGGTGCGCCCTGCCCCTGGTGAAGACGTCGTCGCCGTAGTCGACGAAGCCGCCCGGCGTGATGAGCGCGGCCTCGGCGCACAGCGTGCCGCCCGAGTAGAGACCCCTGACCGACCCCTTCGCGACCGGCCTGGGCCACGAGGGCCACTCCGGCACCGGACGGCCCAGCCGTTCGAGGACCTCCGCCGTGGCCGAGGTCAGGTCGCCGCCAGAGGCGCCGAGCAGCGCCGACACGACGGGGGTGCGCAGCTTCTCCACCACCTCGCGCACCGCCCGCGCCACGTCGGGCGCCGGCGGCTTGGAGATCAGCACGATCAGCTCGGTACCCGGATCCTCGTCGAGGCGGCGCAGCGCCCGTATCGCCGACAGCCCGCCCACCTGCTCCGACAGGTCCCTGCTGCCGACCCCGAGCACGTGGCTGACGCCGACCCCGGCCAGGTCGAGCAGCGAGGTCACCTGCTGGGCCCCTGTGCCGGAGGCCGCCACCATGCCGACGGGTCCAGGGCGCAGCACGTTGGCGAAGCCGAGCCCCACCCCGCCGATGACCGCGGTGCCGCAGTCGGGCCCCATGACCAGGCCGCCGCGCTCCTCGGCCAGCCGCTTGAGCAGCACCTCCTGCTCCACGGGTACGTTGTCGCTGAAGATCATCACCGGCAGTCCCGCCTCGACGGCGTCGAGCGCCTCGCCGAAGGCGTGCTCGCCGGGCACCGAGACCAGCACCAGGTCGCCCTCGCCGAGCCTGGCGGCCGAGCGCGTCGTGCGCGGCGGGAAGCCCGCGACCTCCGTGGCCGAACGGCTGGACAGCTCGCCCAGCAGGCGGTCGAGCTCGTTCTCGGCGGCCGCCACGTCCTCGGCCCGCAACGCCACCAGCAACTCGGCAGGCTCGGCGGGCGGCAGCTCGAAGCCCAGGTCTCTGGCGAGGTCCAGGTTGAGCGGGGTGGCCATGGCGACGACCGCCACCTCCACCCCCGGCAGCGCCGAGAGCGACTGGCTGACCCGCATCAGGCTCACGGAGTCGTGGTAGACGCCCCGCACCACCTTCACCAGCGAGTTCATGGCCTGGCTCCCAGCGCGAGCACGGCGTCGAGGCCGATCCGCAGCCCCTGGGCCAGGTCGGCGCCCGAGGTGTGACCGAGGCGGAGCAGCCGTCTCAGCGCGGGCTCGAGCGCCTGCTGTCCGGTGATGCCGCGCAGCACCCCGCTCACCTCGGGGCTGGCCTCGCCCCTGGCCGCGCAGTGCAGGAGCGTCGCCGAGATCGGGGTGGTACGGGTGCCGGCGTCGAAGGTGACGGCGGCGGCCAGCCAGTCGGCCAGCCACACCGCGCGCTCGACCCGCGCCGCGCCGCCCAGGTGCCGCAGCGCGACCAGCAGTCCCGCCAGCACGTCGTCGCCGCTGGGCGTGAGCCCGGGGCCGAGGCCCACCAGCTGCTCGGCGGCGGTCACGGCCCGCAGCAGCGAACCGGCCGCGCAGCCGGCGGCCAGCTGATCGATCGCGGCGTTGCCCTCGAGGCCCGGCCGCCTGCCGGTGCGCGGCGACAGGGCGGGCGCCGCCTGCGCCAGCCGTACGAGATCGACGGGGGGCAGCGCCGGCGCCGGATCCCACCAGCGGCGGGCCTTCACCCGGTAGCGGCCGATCTCGATCACTCCGTTGCCCACGGCGGCCTCGTCGCCCATGCTGACGCGCGGCAGCTCGCCCGCGAGCAGCACCGAGTTGGGCAGCCTGGTCGCCTCCCCGGTGATCACCGCGATCACCGAGGGCTCCAGCTCGGTCCGCACCTCGAGGTACACGCCCACGGACACGGCCGCCAGCACCCTGGCGGGCGCCCTGGCCGACTCCAGCACCGGGCGTACGGCCGAGCTCGCGGCCCCGGTGAGGTGGGTCAGCGGGTGGACCCTTCTCTGCGTGCCGAGCGTCATGGTCCCGACGGTAGAGCGGGCCCTCACCCCTCCGTACGGAGAAATGTGCCAACAGTCGGTCAAAAGGTTGGCTCTTCCTGACACACGCCTTCATCGGTCACAATCGCCTCGTGACTCCTCCGCTCCCTGAAGGGAGCGGCTTCTCGCTAAGCCGCTTCCGCGGCGTCGCGAAGGGCAAGCCCTGCCCTGAGGATGATGACCGCCGCGTTCACGTCGGCGTGCGCGGTATGCCCGCACGCCGTACAGACGAACTCGGCTTGGGTGACGCGGTTTTCCTTCGCGCAGTGCCCGCATCGGGCGCATGTGCGGGAGGTATTGCGGGGATCCACTGCGATCAGCTCTCGACCGGCGCTTTCGGCCTTGTGCGCGAGGACCGTCAGGAACACCCCCCAACCCGCATCCAAGATCGACCGGTTCAGGCCGGACTTCTGGGCGACCATTCGGCCCGGCGCCTGCAGGGTGCCGGACGCCGACCGGGTCATGTTCACGATCCGCAGGTCCTCATGCACGATCACGTCGTAGCCGCGCACCAGCGTGAGCGCGGCCTTGTGTGCGCCGTCCAGGCGTTGACGGCGGACCTTGGCCCGCAGCGCGGCGACCCGCGCCACTGCCTTGCGGCGGCGCCTGGACCCGCGCTTGGTACGGGCGAGGTCTCGCTGAGCCGCCGCGAGACGGTCGGCGGAGGCTTCCAGGCGGCGGGGGTTGGCAAGGTGCTCGCCGTCGCTGGTGGTCACGAGCGAGGCGATGCCCAGATCGATACCGGCCACCGCGCCGGTCGCGGGAAGCATCTCGGCGGGCACGTCGTCACACGACAGCACGACGTACCAGCAGTTGCCTTCCCGTTTCACGCCGATCGTCTTCACCCGGCCTTTGACCGGCCGGTGCTGGTGGACCCGTACGTGCCCGATGCCCTGCAGGCGGACGAACGTCGCCGAGGGGTGCTCGGGCTGGGAGTCCCACCGGCAGCCGTCGCCGTCCTTGGGCCGCTCGACCGTGTCGAACCAGCCGCGTCCCTTGAAGCGGGGAAAGCCCGGCTTGCGCCCGGTCTTGACGCGGGCGAAGAACGCCTTGAACGCTTTGTCCAGGCGGCGCAGGGTGGCCTGCTGGGAGGAGAACGACCACCGTCCCTGACCGTCGGCGTCGTCAGCGCGGATGTGCTTGAGCTCGGCCGACTGGTCGCCGTAGCGGACGGTCACGCCCGCCTTGCGGTAGGCGGCGCGGCGGTGCTCCAACGCCGCGTTGTAGAGCTGGCGGTGGTCCTCCAGGCAGGCGGCCAGTGCGGCGGCCTGTCTGGCTGTGGGGCGCAACAGGAACTTGTAGGACCTACGCACGGCCGCCGCCCTTGGGGGCGCGCTCGTACTGCGTCTCGATGTAGCGCTGCACGCTCTGAGCGGAGACCGCGCCGACCGTGGCCACGAAATAGGACCGCGACCACAGCGTGGGCAGCTGGGAGCGCAGGTGCGGAAACTCGGCGCGCAGGTGGTGGGAGGTGAAGCCCTTGAACTGGTTGGCCACGTACGACGGCGAGTTCTTCGGGTGCGGCTTGACGAACAGGCGCACGTGGTCGGGCATCACCTCAAGTGCCGCGATCTGCCAGCCGTGCTCGTCGGCTTTGGCGCGGATCAGCTCCTCCAGGCGGGTCTTCACCCGCCCGTCAAGGACCGGGCGGCGGTACTTCGGGCACCACACGACGTGGTACCCGAGGTCGTATGCCGCGCCGGGGGAGGTGCGCACCTGACGAGTCATACGATCAATTATAACAGCACCGCATATCTAACGTACCGGAGTAAGGAAACCTGTGGCGAAACCAGAGAGAAAACCAGTCAGGGACGGCATTCCCGCGTCGCCTGAAGTCGATGGTCCCCTGCCGAGGCCTTGATGGAGCCCCCCGTCCGCCTGGCCAGCACCGGCACGATCATCCACGGCGTCTCCGTGGGCGAGGTGCTCGGCGTCTCCACGCTCGCCGAGGCGCGGCTGATCGCGGGGCAGTCCGGTCTCGACCGGATCGTCCAGCGCCTCAACGTGATGGAGGTGCCCGACATCCTCGCCTGGGTCAAGCCGCACGAGCTGCTGCTCACCACCGGCTACCCGCTGCGCAACACCCCGCAGTCGCTCGACCGCCTGGTCGCCGACCTCGACGAGCGCGGCCTGGCCGCCCTCGCGATCAAACTCGGCCGCTACGTCGACGAGCTGCCGGACGAGATGGTCGCCCAGGCCGACCGGCTCGGCTTCCCGCTGATCCTGCTGCCGAACAACGTCGGCTTCGACGACATCCTCAACCAGGTGCTCACCGACATCCTCAACAGGCAGGCCGCCGTGCTGGTGCGCGCGGAGGAGGCGCACCGCGCGCTGGTGCAGGTGGTGCTGGCCGGTGGCGGCCTCGACGAGGTCACCGCCGAGGTGTCGGGCCTGCTCGACGTGGCCGTGGCCGCCCTCGACGGGGCGGGCAGGACGCTGGCCGCCGCGGGCCCGCCCGAGCACGTCACCGCCCTGCGCAGGCTGGCGGGTACGGCAGGCCGCACGGGCGACCTCGCCTCCGTGCCGGTCGTGGCCGGCGGCCACCACCACGGCAGGATCGTCGCGTACAGCCCCACAGGGGTGATTCGCGACAGCGACATCGGCATCCTCGAACGCGCGGCCACCGTCGCCGCCCTGGTCATCACCAGGCAGGACGCGGTCAACGCGGTCGAGAGCAAGTATCGCGCCGACTTCCTGCGCGACGTGCTGACCGGCAGGGCGGGCTCGGGCGAGCGCGTCGCCAACAGGTCGAGGGCGTTCGGCTGGGACCTGGAGCGGCCGGTCACCGTCCTGGTGGCCGAGCTCGACCCCGAGGGCGACGAGCGGACCGCCCAGGACCGGCTCGTCACCTCGTGGACGGCCGCCGTGCGCCGCCACGACCAGCGGGGCGCGGTCGCCGGCTTCTCCCACGAGGTGGTCGCCGTCGTCGACGCCGCGGCCGACACCGCGAAGCTGGCCCGCGACGCCGCCGCCGCCTTCGCCGACGCCATCACCTCCGGCACCTTCTCCACGGGGACCAGCCGTACCTGCCCTGGCGCCGAGACGCTGCCCGAGGCCTACAGTCAGGCGCTGAAGGCGGCGCGCGTCGGCCGCCAGCTGCACGGGCCCGGCGCCGTCGCGCACTTCGACCAGCTCGGCGTCTACCGGCTGCTGTCGCTGGTCAACGACACCGCCGAGCTGCACGCCTTCGTCCGCGAGACGCTGGGACCGCTCGCCTCGGACGACGACAACGAGAACGCCGACCTGCGCAGGACGCTGCAGGTGCTGCTGGAGACCAACCTCAACGTCGCCGAGACGGCGCGCAGGCTGCACTTCCACTACAACACGCTGCGCTACCGGATCGGGAAGCTGGAGCGGCTGCTCGGCAACTTCACCGAGGATCCCCACCTGCGGCTCAACCTGACCCTGGCCCTGCACGTGCTGCGCATGCGCGGCATCTAGGCTGTGGTCCGTGGACCTCGACTTCGAACTCAACTCTGACTTCATCCCGCTGTGCGACCTGCTGAAGTACTGCGGCGTCACCGAGACGGGCGGGATGGCCAAGCACCTGATCGCCGAGGGCATGGTGCTGGTGGACGGCGAGGTCGAGCTCCGCAAGACCTGCAAGATCAGATCTGGCGCCGTGGTGAGCGGCGAGGGCTTCACCATCCACGTGACCTGACGACCGGGCGGGTCCTCCCGACCTCTAAGGTTCTCTCCGACCTCCAAGAGGAGACATAACCCCGGGTTGGGAAGTGGTGTGATGGCGCTGGGTTGGAAGGTGCACGGCGACGGCAGGGGGCTCGCGCCGGGCGAGGTGGTCAAGCCCGACGAGCGGTTGTCGTGGCCGCGCATGGTGGGCTTCGGCGCCCAGCACGTGATCGCGATGTTCGGCGCGACGTTCGTCTTCCCCCTGGTGATGGGGCTGGACGCGAACCTCGCGGTAATGATGTCCGGCGTCGCGACGATCATCTTCCTGCTGATCGTCAAGGGCAGGGTCCCCAGCTACGTCGGGTCGAGCGCCTCGTTCGTCGGCGCCGTCGTGGCGATCAGGGCGGCAGGTGGCGGCGACGGCACCGTCACGGGCGCGCTGCTCGCGGTCGGAGTCGTGCTCGCCCTGGCGGGCCTGGCGATCCACCTGCTGGGCGTGCGGATCCTGCACCGGGTCTTCCCGCCGATCGTCACGGGCGGGGTCGTCATGCTGATCGGGTTCGGCATGGCCTACGTGGCGGCCGACGTCTACTGGCCGCAGGATCCGTGGGTGGCGCTCATCACGATGGTGGCGACCTTCGTCTTCATCGGCGTCCTCCGCGGCTTCCTCGGCCGGATCGGCGTGCTGCTCGGGCTGGTCTTCGGGTTCGTGCTGTCGTGGCTGTGGGACAGGATCGGCGGGACGATCACCGCGCCCGGCGGCGACGGGAAGGTCACCGAGCACTTCAGGGTGAACTTCGACGCGGTCGCCCAGGCCGACTGGATCGGCCTACCCACCCTGCACGGGCCGGTCTTCGAGGTGTCGGCGATCGTGCTGGTCCTGCCGGTGGTGATCGCGCTGATCGCCGAGAACGTCGGGCACGTCAAGGCGGTCGGCGAGATGACGGGCGCGGACGTCGACGCCTCCATGGGGCGGGCGGTCATGGCCGACGGCGTGGGCACCGTGGTGTCGACGGCGGTGGGCGGGCCCGCGACGACCACCTACGCGGAGAACATCGGCGTCATGGCGGCGACGCGCGTCTACTCCACGGCCGCGTACTACGTTGCGGCGGTGATCGCGATCCTGTTCGGGCTGTGCCCGAAGTTCGGCGCGCTGGTGGCGGCGACGCCCGGTGGCGTGCTGGGCGGGGTGACGACGATCCTCTACGGGATGATCGGGCTGCTCGGGGCGAAGATCTGGATCGAGAACAAGGTCGATCTGAACGACCCGGTGAACCTGGTGCCGGTGGGGGCGGGGATCATCTGCGCGATCGGGCCGGTGGCCTTTCCCATGACGGGGACGTTCGCGCTGAGCGGGATCGCGCTGGGGACGATCGTGCTGCTGGCGGGGTACCACGGGTTGCGCGCTCTCCATCGGAGCTGACCGCCTTCTTCCGTGGCAGAACGCCCGCTGTCACCACCTCCGTCACCTTCGCGTGCGGGTGGGGTGACGGTGGGCGTTATGTCGGGGGTGGGGTGTTCTCACGAGGGGACGGCGGAAAAGATGGGAGAAGAAGCGCCGTACCAGGTGGCGAAATCTGGCAGATCATGCCGGTGAACGACCGCGCGAGCCAACATACTGTGCCCGCAATGGCCTGCGGGGGAGCCACCGAAGCGACAGAGCGGAGGCGGTCTCATGGTTCTGGGTTGGACGAAACACGGAGACGGCAAGCATCTGGCCCCCGGAGAGGTCGTCAGGCCTGACGAGCGGCTCTCCTGGCCCCGCATGGTGGGATTCGGCGCGCAGCACGTGATCGCGATGTTCGGCGCGACGTTCGTGTTCCCGCTGGTCATGGGGCTCGATCCGAACACCGCGATCATGATGTCCGGTGTCGCGACCATCCTCTTCCTGCTGATCGTCAAGGGAAAGGTGCCCAGCTACCTCGGCACCAGCGCCTCCTTCGTCGGTGGCGTGCTGGCGATCAGGGCGGCGTTCGGTGGCGACACGGGCGGCGTGGACGCGATCGTCACCGGGGCGATCCTGGTCGCCGGGTTCGTGCTCGCCCTGGCCGGGCTGGCGATCCACGTGCTGGGCGTGCAGATCATCCACAAGATCTTCCCGCCGGTGGTGACCGGCGCCGTGGTCATGCTGATCGGGTTCGGCCTCGCCTTCGTGGTGGCCGACGTCTACTGGCCGCAGGACCAGTGGATGGCGCTGATCACCATGGTGATCACGTTCGTGGTGATCGTGGCGTTCAAGGGCTTCATCGGCAGGATCGGCATCCTCATCGGGCTGGTCGCCGGGTTCGTGCTCTCCTGGGGGGCCGACCGGATCTTCGGCGACATCACCGCCTTCAACGCCGCCACCAGCAAGGTCGACACCCACCCGCGGGTCAACCTCGGCGCGGTGGCGGAGGCGCCGTGGGTCGGCCTGCCGCCCATGCACTTCCCCGACTTCCAGACCTCGGCCGTGCTGCTGGTGCTGCCCGCGGTGATCGCGCTGATCGCCGAGAACATCGGCCACGTCAAGGCGGTCGGCGAGATGACGCGGACCGACGTCGACCCGTACATGGGCCGCGCGGTCGCCGCCGACGGCATCGGCACCATGATCACCAGCGCGGTCGGTGGCTCGCCCACCACCACCTACGCCGAGAACATCGGCGTCATGGCCGCCACCCGCGTCTACTCCACCGCCGCCTACTACATCGCGGGCGTCATTGCGATCCTGTTCGGCCTGTGCCCGAAGTTCGGCGTCCTGGTCGCGGCCACCCCCGGCGGTGTGTTGGGCGGCGTCACGGTGATCCTCTACGGGATGATCGGTCTTCTCGGCGCGAAGATCTGGATCGAGAACAGGGTCGACTTCTCCGACCCGGTCAACATGGTCCCGATCGGCGCGGGCATCATCATGGCGATCGGACCGGTCAAGCACGTGATCAGCAGCGACTTCACCCTGGACGGCATCGCGCTCGGCACGATCGTGGTGGTGGCCGGGTACCACCTGCTCCGCGCCATCGCGGGCCGAACCCATGTGAGGGAGCGCACCGGTTGAAACCCGCTCCGTTCGACTACCACGCCCCCCGCGACCTCGGCGAGGCCCTCGAGGTGCTCGCCGAGGCGGGCGAGCACGCCAAGGTGCTGGCCGGCGGCCAGAGCCTGATCCCGCTGCTCAACATGCGCCTGGCCGCCCCCGAGCGGCTGGTCGACATCAACAGGATCGCCGCGCTCGAGCCCTTCGAGGTCACACCCGACGGCGTGCGCGTCGGCGCGCTGTCCCGCCACTCGCAGGTGGAGCGCTCGGCGGAGGTCGCCGCGGCCCAGCCGCTGCTGCGCCAGGCGCTCAGGCTGGTGGCGCATCCGGTGATCCGCAACCGCGGCACCGTGGTCGGCAGCCTGGTGCACGCCGACCCCGCCGCCGAGCTGCCGGCCGTGCTGGCGTTGCTGGGCGGGTCGGTACGGCTGGCCCGCGCGGGCGGCGTCCGCGACGTGCCCGCGGCGGAGTTCTTCACCGGGCCGCTGGAGTCGGCGCTCGAACCGGGCGAGCTCGCCGTCTCCGCCTACTTCCCGAACCCGCCCGAGCGGACGGGCAGCGCGTTCGTCGAGGTGGCCAGGAGACACGGCGACTTCGCGCTGGCGGGGGTGGCGGCCGTGGTGACGGTCGACGACGACCTGCGGGTGCGCGCGGCGAGGGTGGCGTGCGTCGGCGTCGGGCCGGTCCCGATGACCGCCGACGTGAGCGAGTGGTGCGAGCGGCGTCCCGCCTCGACCGTCGACTGGGCGGCGGTGTCGCGGGCCGTACAGGATCGGACGGAACCCGAGGCGGACATCCACGCGACCGCCGAGTACCGCAGGCACCTGGTCGGGGTACTGGCCGTGCGGGCACTGACGGAGGCGGCGAGAAATGCGGCATGACATCACGCTGGTGGTCAACGGCGTCACGCGGCGGGTCGGCGTGCCCGCGCGGCGGCTGCTGTCGGACTGCCTGCGCCACGACCTCGGGCTGACCGGCACGCACGTGGGCTGCGAGCACGGCGTCTGCGGCTGCTGCACCGTGCTGCTGGACGGCGAGCCTGTGCGCTCCTGCCTGACGTTCGCGGTGACCGTGGACGGGCGGGAGATCACCACCGTCGAGGGTCTGGCGGGCCCCGAGGGCATGTCGCCCGTCCAGCGCGCCTTCGCCGAGTGCCACGGGCTGCAGTGCGGCTTCTGCACCCCGGGCTTCCTGTGCACGGCGACGGCGCTGCTGAGGGAGAACCCGGCGCCGACCGACGAGGAGGTCCTGGAGGGCATCTCGGGCAACCTGTGCAGGTGCACCGGCTACCAGAACATCGTCAAGTCGGTCCACCGGGCCGCCGAGCTGATGGCCGAGGAGGAGGGCCGATGACGACGCGGCTGTTCGGCGAGCGCGTGGCGCGCAAGGAGGATCCCCGCCTGCTCACCGGGCAGGGCCGCTACCTCGACGACCTGGGCCGCGACGCGCTGGCCGTCGCCTTCGTCCGCTCCCCGCACGCCCACGCCCGCATCCTCGACATCGACGTCTCCGGCGCCCTCGACGTGGAGGGCCTGGTCGCCGTCTACACCTGGGAGGATCTGCCGGGCCGCGTCGCCGAGCCGCTGCCGCTGCTCATCCCGCACCCCGCGCTCACCCACGGCCGCACCGCCTACCCACTGGCCAGGGAGGTCGTCAGGCACGTCGGCGAGCCCGTCGTCATGGTGGTCGCGCAGGACCGCTACCTCGCCGAGGACGCCTGCGCGCTGATCCGCGTCGACTACGAGCTGCTCAAGCCGGTCGTCGGCATCGAGGAGGCGGTCCACAGCGCCGCACTGGTCCACGAGGATGTGCCGGGCAACGTCGGCGCGCACCTCGTGCAGGAGGTGCCCTCCAGGTCGGGGCAGAGCGCCCGCGAGGTCATCGAGACCGCCCCGCACACGCTCGCCTTCAGGCTCGACATCGAGCGCAGCGCGTGCACGCCGCTGGAGGGGCGCGGCGTGCACGCCCGGTGGGACGGCACCGACCTGCGCGTCCACTCCTCCACCCAGACCTCCACCAGCGTCAGGATGGCGGTCGCGGCCAAGCTCGGCCTGCCGCTGCCGAACGTCGAGGTGATCGCGCCCGACGTCGGCGGCGGGTTCGGGGTGAAGATCGTGCACCCGTGGCCGGAGGAGATCCTGGTGCCGTGGGCGGCCATGCTGCTGAACCGCGAGCTGAAATGGACCGAGGACCGGCGCGAGCACTTCATCTCCTCCGCGCACGAGCGGGGCCAGGTGCAGTTCGTCCGGGTCGGCTTCGACGACGCCGGTCACGTGCTCGGGCTGGAGGTGACGATCCTGCACGACCACGGCGCGTACATGCCGTACGGGATCATCGTGCCGATCGTCACCTCGACGCAGCTGCTCGGGCCCTACAAGATCGGCTCGTACCGGGTCGAGTTCTCCTCGATCTACACCAACACCGTGCAGGTCACGCCGTACAGGGGGGCGGGGCGCCCGCAGGGCGTGTTCTGCATGGAGCGGACGATGGACAAGATCGCGGCCTACCTCGGCAGGGACCGCACCGAGGTCAGGGCGGCCAACTTCATCCAGCCCTCGGAGTTCCCCTACGACCAGGGCATGATCTTCCAGGACGGGCGTCCCCTCATCTACGACAGCGGCGACTACCCGGCGATGCTGGCCAAGCTGAAGGAGCTGATCGGCTGGGACTCCTTCGTGCCCAGAAAGGGCCTGGGCATCGGCATCGGCTGCTACGTCGAGGGCACAGGAGTGGGGCCCTACGAGGGCGGACACGTGCAGATCACCTCGGACGGGCGGGTGCACGTGTCCACGGGCCTCACCTCGCAGGGCCAGGGCCACGAGACGGTGTTCGCGCAGATCGCGGCCACCGAGCTGGGCGTGCCGATCGAGCGGATCTCCGTCGTCACCGGCGACACCCGCAGGTTCGGCTACGCCGTGGGCACGTTCGCCTCGAGGGCGGCCGTCGTCAGCGGCAACGCCATCGCCCTGGCCTGCAGGAAGGTGCGGGAGAAGGCGCTGCGCATCGCCGCCGAGGCGCTGGAGGCCGACCCCGCCGACCTGGAGATCACCGACGGCCTCGTGCACGTCGTCGGCGCGCCGGGCGCCTCGATCCCGCTGTCCACGGTCGCGGTGCTGTCCAATCCGCTGCGCTACTCCTTCGACGCCGAGACCGCCCGCGCGGGGCAGTTCGCGGGCGGCGCCTCCTTCGACCGGCCGCCCGTCGCCGAGGGGGAGGAGCCCGGCCTCGAGGGGCGCGACTACTACTCGCCGCTGCGCTCCACCTTCGCCGCCGGCATGCACGCCGCGATCGTGGAGACCGATCCCGACACCGCCGAGATCCGCATCCTGCGCTACGCCGTCGTCCACGACTGCGGCAGGCTGATCAACCCGATGATCGTCGAGGGACAGATCCACGGCGGGGTGGCGCAGGGCGTGGGCGGCGCGCTGTACGAGCGGATGGTCTACGACTCCCACGGGCAGCTGCTGAACGCCTCGTTCATGGACTTCCTCATGCCCTACGCCACCGAGATCCCGCACATCGAGACCGGCCACCTGGAGACGCCCTCCCCGCTGAACCCCCTGGGCATCAAGGGGGCGGGCGAGGCGGGGGTGATCCCGGTCGCCGCGGTGATCGCCAGCGCGGTCGAGGACGCCGAGGGCCTGCCCATCGACAGGATGCCGATCTCCCCCTCCGAGCTGTTCCATCTACGATCTGGCAGATGACCGAGCTGCGTGCCCCCGGGGCGGGCCTGACCGCCCTGCCCGCCGTCGCCGACGGCGTCCGCCTGATCGACCTGGCGTGGAACCGGCTCACCGAGCTGCCCGCCCGGATCGGCGAGCTGTCCGCGCTGGAGGAGCTGCGCCTCGACGGCAACCTGCTCACGTGCCTGCCGCCGCTGCCCTCCTCACTGCGGGCGCTGCACGCCGACGGCAACCGGCTGACGTCGCTGCCGCCGTGCCCGCCGTCCCTGGAGAGCCTGTTCGTGTACGGCAACGCGCTGGAGCGCCTGCCCGCGCGCCTGGGCCCGCTGCGGCACCTGGCGGCCGGCGGCAACGGCCTGGAAGAGGTGCCCGACGAGGTGTGGCGGCTGGCCGGGCTCGAATCGCTCAACCTGGCCGAGAACCGCCTCACCCACGTGCCCGGCGCGATCGGCGGGCTGGCCCGGCTGCGGATGCTCGACCTCGGGCACAACGCGATCAAGGTTATCCCCGCCGAGATCGGCGAGCTCGGCCTGACCGACTACCTGTACCTCAGCGACAACGGCTTCACCCACGTGCCCGCGTCGATCGGGAGGCTGAGCGGGCTCGCCTACCTCAACCTGACCGACAACCGGCTCACCGAGCTCCCCTCGTCCATCGGCGACATGGCGGCGCTGAAGGAGCTGCGCCTGTACAACAACAGGCTCACCACGCTGCCGCCCTCGATCGGGCGGCTCGGCGAGCTGCGCGAGCTGCACCTGCAGGGCAACCACCTGACCGCGCTGCCACCGCTGCCCGCCTCGCTGCGCGTGCTCGACCTGCGAAACAACCACCTGGCGCGGCTGCCCGAGACGATCGGCGGGCTGACCCGGCTGGTCCACCTCGACCTGCGCGACAACCGGCTGAGGGAGCTGCCGGGCGCCCTGCTCGCGCTGACCGCGCTGGAGAAGCTGGACCTGCGCTGGAACAAGCTCGACGGTGACCCACCCGAGCTGCGCGCCCTCGAATCGAGAGGCTGCGTAGTCCTGCGCTGAACCCTGCCAGGCGGGCGCGCGTACCTCCGGGCGTGATGACATATCTCCGCATAGCGGTTTTCGCGCTCATGGTCGTGGCCTGCTCGCCGGGCGACGGCGGCGGCTCCTACGGCGCCGCCGTCGCGCCGATGACAGTCGAGCAGCTGGCCGCGAAGGCCGGGTGCACCCCGCACATCCAGATCGACGCCAGCGAGCTCAGGCAGGGCCACTGCGAGACGGCCGACGGTGAGTTCTTCCTCACGACGTTCACCACCCAGCAGGGCAAGGACGCGTGGATGGACACCGCGCCCGAGTACAACCCGCACCTCGTGGGACCGCTGTGGACGGCCCTGTCGAGCAGGGCGGTGCTGGAGCGGGTGCAGCGCAGGCTCGGCGGTGACCTCCACCTGAAGGACCACCGGGTCAAGGGCTGACCGGCTCGGGCAGGTCGCGCATGGCCCGCAGCGGCGACAGCAGCAGCGGGAGCACCGACAGCGGCCCCAGCGCGCAGGCGATCCAGATGGCGGGCACGATCCCGAGGTGCTCGCCGAGCAGGCCGCCGGTCAGCGCGCCCAGCGGCAGCACGCCCCAGACGAGGAAGCGCATCGTCGCGTTCATCCTGCCCAGCAGGTGGCCGGGCGTGATCGCCTGGCGGAAGCTGAGCTGCGAGACGTTGTAGACCACGATGCCGATGCCCACCATGAACCAGGCGAACGCGTAGAGCCCCAGCCGCCGGCCGTCCTCGGTGAACGGCACCAGCAGCAGGAACGGCGTGGTCAGCAGGTTCGACAGCCAGATCGCCCGCGCCGAGCCCACCCACCTGGCGAACGGCCCGACCAGCGCCGCGCCGACCAGTCCTCCCACGCCCGCGGCCGCGAACAGCAGGCCCATCACGCCGGGCGTCACCCCGACGACGTTGACCAGGAACAGGACGGCGAGCGCGTTGTTCATGGAGTTGGCGAAGTTGGCGCTCGCCGTACAGGCGGCGATCATGCGCAGGATCGGATGCCCGAGCACGAAGCGCAGGCCCTCGCCGATCTCCTTGACCAGCCCGCGCCGCTCCTGGGCGCTCGGCGGGTCCCTGTCGGACCTGATGCCGGCCAGCAACGCACCCGACAGCGCGAAGCTGATCGCGTCGACCAGGATCGCGACGGGCGCGGTGACGAGCTGGACCAGCCACCCGGCCACGCCGGGGCCCGCCACCTGGGCGCCCGAGCGGACGATCTCCAGTTTGGCGTTGCCGTCCATGATCTGGTCCCGCTCGACCAGCGACGGCAGGTAGCTCTGGTAGGCCACGTCGAAGAAGACGGTGGCGACGCCGGCGCCCAGGCCGACCGCGTAGAGCTGCGGCATCGACAGGACGCCCAGCCACCAGGCCACCGGCACCGACAGCAGCAGGACCGCCCGCGCCAGGTCCGCGGTGATCAGGATCCTGCGGCGGCGCAGCCGGTCCACCCACACGCCGGCGGGCAGCCCGATGAGCAGGAACGCCACCGTCTCGGCCGCCACCAGCAGCCCCATCTCGAACGCTGACGCGCGCAGCGCCACTACCGCGACCAGGGGGAGGGCCACCAAGCTCACCTGCGTGCCGACCTGGCTGATCGTGTCGGCGCCGAACAGGAGCATGAAGGCGCGTTGCCGGAAAAGGCTCACCTGCGCATGCTGCCGGGCGATCTATGCGGAATCAATCCCGATTAGTCATGCCCTACTCATGACAAAGCCGGAGGAGCGGTTCACGATGACGCCACAAGCCGACAACCAGTAGGGGGGCGCGCCATGAGTCGACACTTCGACCGCATGCGCTACCACATCGCCGACGACCCAGACGCGGGAGGCAGGCCGAGATCACCGGGGGCGTTCACCGGCATCGCGCCAGGGCTGGAGTCCGTCGCGCCGCGGTTCACCTCCAACGAGGCCGCCGCCAGGTTCTACCTCGACCACAAGCTCGCCGAGGAGCCCGAGGCGCCCGGGTTCAGGGCCGCGCTCGCCACCGAGTCGCCCGCCAGGGTGCCCGACCTCACGCTTCGCTCCGCCCGCCAGACTCCCGCCTCGGGCACCACCCTGGTCCGCTTCGACCAGACCCATGCGCAGATCCCCGTCTTCGGCACCGACGTGCTCGTCGAGCTCGACCAGTCGCGCGAGCTCGTGGCCATGGACGCGCGGCTGACCGAGGTCAGCGGCGCGCCCGACACTCCTGCGCTCGACCCGCCCGCCGCCGTGGCCGCAGTCGCCGCGGCGACCGGCGTCGCGATCGAGGGCGTGGGGAGCGCGCCGCCCGCCCTCACCTACTACCTCGACGACGCGGGCTCCTGGCACCTGGCCTGGCACCTGCACGGGCTGGCCGCCGTCCTGCCCGAGGCGAGGCCGGAGCCCGGCCACACGGGGCACGGCATGGAGGACCCCTCGCCCCGCGAGCTGTACCCCCGCGTCGACTACCTCGTGGACGCGCAGGACGGCGCGATCCTGTTCTACTTCGGGGTCACCCCGACCGTGGACGTGCCGACGAAGCTGCGCGGCTTCGACGAGAACGGCGTGCTGGCCGACCGGATCTGGGGCGACAAGCTGGCCTCGGGGTTCGCGCTGCGCGACAGGCTCAGGAACATCGTCACCTACGACCTCGCCCTCGGCGACCTGGCGGAGAACCCGCAGCTGACCGACCCGGTGCAGGCCGGCGATCCCGACCTCGGCGAGAAGTTCAAGGCCGCCGTTTCGGCCCACGCGAACGCCACCAAGGTGTTCGACTTCTACCGCGGCGTGCTCAGCCGTGACAGCGTCGACGACCAGGGCATGGCGCTGACCTCCGTCATCAACTGCATCTTCAGCCCCCACGGCCCTGGGCCGGAGTGGAAGAACGCCGCCTGGTTCGACAACCGCATGTGGTACGGCCAGATGCGCAACCCCGCGGGCGTGCTGGTGAGCACCGCGCGCTTCCTCGACGTGATCGGGCACGAGCTCACGCACGGCGTCATCGACACCTCCAGCGGGCTGGTCTACCGCGACCAGTCGGGCGCGCTGAACGAGTCCTTCGCCGACATCCTCGGCATCACGATCAGCAACTGGTACGGCGCGGAGACGCCGGAGGACGTCACGGGCTGGAACTGGGAGCTGGGCAAGGGCTGGCGGCCCACCGGCGCCGGGCTGCGCTCGCTGAGCGACCCCGCGGCCTTCGGCCAGCCCGCGCACATGCGCGACTTCGTGCACACCACCGCCGACAACGGCGGCGTGCACATCAACAGCGGCATCCCGAACAAGGCGGCGCACCTGCTGTTCACCGCCACCACGCAGCAGGGGACACCGGTCCTGGACGCCAGGGACTGGATCGTCCTGCTCTACCTGGCGATGGTGCGGCTGAACAGGCTCGCGGTCTTCACCGACGTGCCCGTCGCGCTGCGGGACGTGGCCAAGGTCTACCTCGCCGGCAGCCCGAAGCAGCTCGACCCGGTGTTGGCCGCGATCGGCTCGGCCTACGAGGCCGTCGGCATCGAGTAGCCGCCGAGTCGTCCCGGGAGGGCGCGCCCTCCCGGGACGACTCCCCATGGTCAGCGGGGTCAGCGGGTCCGCATGGTGGCCAGCTTGTACTGGCCCCAGATCTCCAGCGGGGAGACGACCCTGTCGAGGAACATCAGGCTGTCCATCCGGCAGTTGCACGGGTTGTTCTCGCGGGTGTTCTGCGGATAGCTGCCGCCGATCTTGATGCCCCTGGGGTCGGTCGCCGAGGCGAGGTCGGGCTCGGGCTCGCCCTCGACGCCCCACGGGTCACCGGTCAGCGTGTACGAACCCGGCAGCGCGCGGCCGTTCTTGTACAGGGCCATCGCGCCCGTGTCGTAGTCGAACGTCGCGGCCAGGAACACCCACGTGTTCATCGGCAGGACGCTCTCCCACGGCTCGTCGGCCGCGAAGGTCTGGGAACTGCCGCCGTCGACCCTGCGGCCCAGCGCCACGACGCGCATCTCCCCGTTGACGGTGATGAGCTCGAGCAGCGCCCGCACGTCATGGCCCTGGGAGTTGCCGCTCAGCACCCCCGCGAGGCCGATCGCGCCATAGCGGTCGTCCGGGTTGGCGCTGTTGGAGTTCGGGCTCGGGTTCTGGCCGGTCATCTTGAACCAGCCCATGATGGTGACGCCCTTGACCGCGTTGAACGGCCGCAGCCTCGGCACGCCCGCCTCAGCGTAGATCCCCGCCTTCCAGTCGTCGTTGCCCGCCGTCGCCGGTTCGACCTGCTGGGCCTGCATCGACCGGGTGCTGCCGGGGTGCGCGCCATCCTCGACCCGCATCCGATCGCCGCCGTTGACCAGGCTGATCGCGGTGCCCGAGTAGCCCTGGTCGGCCTCCTTGGCCGGGTCGCCGATCACGGGGTGGTCGAAGTCGTAGGCCGCGACCAGGTCGTTCTGCAGCGTCGGCAGCACGTCGGGCTTCTCCCACCGCGCTCCGGTGATCTTCCAGATCTTCCCGTTCGCCTTGGACAGCGCGTAGAGCTCGCCCTGGCCGTCGACGCCGAAGCGCAGGTCGACACGGTTGTGACCGGCCAGCTGCGCCATCGTCACCCGCTTGCCCGAGGCGTCGCGCAGCTGGAACTGGAAGATCGGCGCGCGCTCCTTCCTGGTCCTGCGCATCTGGGCCGCCTCGGTGAAGAAGACCCGGCCGTCCACGATGTCGCCGAAGACGTACTTGCCCTTCAGCGCGGGCAGCCGCTCGCCCCGGTAGACCATGCCGCCGACGATCGCGTGACCGCTGTCGGCCGTGCAGGAGTGCCCGGGTGGCGGGTCGTGGTCATAGGCGGCGACGGGGTAGGTGAAGCCGAACTGCTCGTCGCCCTCCGGCAGGGTGTAGAGGTTGCAGCGGTCCTCCTTCTTGAAGACGAACGCGCCCTCGCGCACGCTCCAGCCGAAGTTGTCGCCAGCGCGCACCTCGTAGACGGCCTCGATGGCGTGCTCGCCGATGTGGCCGAGGAACATCCGGTTGCCCGCCTGGGGGTCCCAGCTGAAGCGATGCGGGTCCCGCATGCCGACCGCGTAGATCTCCTTCAGCGCGCCTTCCCTGTTCACGAACGGGTTCGTCGCGGGGATGCCGTACGTGCCGGCGCTCGTGTCCGTGGGGTCGATGCGAAGCAGCTTGCCGTACGGGCCGCCCAGGTCCTGCGGCATGTCCGTGGTCACGCCCCTGCCGCCGTCGCCCGCGGCGATGTAGAGCAGGCCGTAGTCCTCGTCGCCGGGCTTGGCGGTGGGGTTGAAGTCGATCTGCTGGATGCCGTGGATGTTGCTGCCGAAGCCCAGCCTGAGGACCTCCCTGCGGGTGCCCTGGAAGGTGTCGGCCTTCGGGTCGGTCGCGGTCCACTCGTCGATGACGCCCTGGACGACGTGGTTCGGCTGGGGCGGGAAGTCGGGGGTCTTGGTGGTGAGGGCGGCCCCCGCCTCGGTGTGGACGGTGTAGAACTTGCCGTTCTTCGCGAACTCGGGATGGAAGGTGACGAACCCGAAGCCGCTGCCCAGGCCGCGGCCCGAGATGAAGTCGGGGGCGAAGGCGGCGCCGACGTCGAGGTAGACGTGCGGAACCCCGTCCTTGAGGAAGTACAGCTTGCCGTTGAGGTCGGGCACGTACACGCGGCCGTCGGGCAGTTGGCCCAGGTAGTTGACGCGGGCCCAGCGGACCAGGCGGGGGTCGACGGGAGGGGGCACGGTGTCGGTCTTCGGGAAGGCGGCGAACTCCTCCAGCGTGAGCGTCAGACCGGGGGTGATCGGCTTCTCGGGTATCGGGTCGGCTACGGGGGTGTCGGGCTGGGCGGCCGCTGGGGGTGCCGACAGCGCGGCCACCAGGAGCGCCGCGACCAGGCATCGCAGGACCTTCGGCATTCTGACCACCACCACGGGTCGGGGGCGAGGGGCTTGGCTGCACACGGTGTTGCTGCACTTGGTGTTGCTGCACTTGGTGTCGCTGGGCCAGGTGTTGTCGGAGCTCGGTTGTTCTGGAGCTCGGCGTTGCAAGGTGCGGGTGTTGCCGGGTTCGGGTGTCGCCGGGCGGGTGCGGTCCAGAGCGCCCGGGCGGGGCTCAGGACTCGTCGCGCAGGGTGTCGTGGCCCGGGCCGCCCACGAGGACGTCATGGCCGGGGCCGCCGGACAGCAGGTCGTCGCCGCGCTGGCCGTTGAGCACGTCGCGTCCCGCCTCGCCGTGGACCTCGTCGGCCCCGTCGCCGGCGAGGACGACGTCGTCCCCGTCGCCGCCGCACACGACGTCGTCGCCGTCCAGCGCGCGGACGAGATCGTCGCCGCCCAGCGCCGCGACGACGTCGGCACCGTCGGTGCCGGTGAGCAGGTCGCGGCCGGCCGTACCGACGACGGTGGCGGGACGGCCCGCGCAGAGGGGCACGCCCGAGACGGCCATGCCCCGCATCCTGCCGATGTTGTCGAAGGAGCCGAAGCCCACCCGGCCGGAGTCGAAGGTCCGGTCCGTGGCCGTCATCAGCGGCTCGGTGGCGCCGTCGACGTAGACGGAGATCTGGCCCGTGTCGGCGCAGTGGCGCACGCGGACCCGGTGCCACTCCGCGTCGGTCACGGCGGGGGAAGCGCCCACCTGGCCGTTCCACTGGTGGTCGATGCGCAGGCGGTCGGCGTTGTTGACCACGAAGATGCCGTTGTGCGGGTAGATGGTGTTGTCCTGCGACAGGTGGACGTAGTAGAACTCCGTGTCCGACCGGTAGCCGAACACGATGATCACATCGCGGTTGCTGACCGTGGTGGGGGTGTCGAGTCGCACCTCGGCGTCGATCTGGACGGAGCCGAACGCCGGTCCGGTGGTGAGCACGGCGTACTCGAACGGGCGGCGAGGTCCCGGACGGGCGACGCCCGCCTGGGCGAGGATCACCTCGTCACCGGGGAAGTGCCACCTGGACGGGGTGACGGGCGCCCAGTTCGGGCCCGCGTCGACCGCCGTGACGACCGGAGGGCCGAAGACGCACGACTCGGCGGTGACCGGTGTCGTGGCGGGGGTCGTGACCTGGGCGGTCGCAGGAGGGGCGAGGGAGGCGACGCATAACGCCGTCGCGAGGACGAGGACGTGAAGGCGAAGGGCGGACATCCGGTTCCTCCCGGTAGTGACCGGCGGGCACACGAAAGCGCTTTCGAAAGCGCTTTCCCATCGCTTTGGCGCATCGTAACCCGACAGCAGCGCCTGTCAACCTCCCGTCGCGGGTGGGAAGCGACCGAACCGGTCGGCGACTCAGAAGGGGATGGCGAGAGGCGGCCGGACCGGTCGGCGAGTCGGAGGGGCGGGCGCGGTGCGACCGGACGGGTCAGCGGGGTGGAGGGGCGGTGGAGGCGCGCAGCACGAGTTCGTGGCCGGTACGGCGGCGCCGGGGCCGCGAGGCGGGCGGCTTGAGCACGAGTTCCAGGGCCTGGGCGCCCATGGCGATCATCGGCAGGCGGACGGTGGTCAGCCGCGGGTAGACGTCGGCGGCGACGGGGATGTCGTCGAACCCCGCGATGGAGATGTCCGACGGGACCCTGCGCCCCGAGTTCAGCAGCCAGGAGAGCGCGCCGACGGCCATGGGGTCGTTCAACGCCACCACGGCGGTGAGGCCGGGGTCGCGGCGCAGCAGGCGGGCGGTCGAGGAGGCGCCGCCCTCCCTGGTGAAGTCGCCGTGGATGACGGGGACGGCCGACCAGTCGAGGAGGGCGGAGGCGGCGGCCCGCAGCCCGGACAGGCGGTCCTCGACGGTGGTGAGGTTGGCCGGCCCCGCGACGACGCCGATGCGGCGATGTCCCAGGTCGAGGAGGTGCTTCATGATCGTCACGCCGCCGTTGACGTTGTCGGGCAGCACCGCGTCGACCGGCAGGTGGTGACGGCCGATGACGGCGACGCGCCCGCCCGCCGCGGTGAAGGAGCGGACCTCCGCGGCGATGTCGGCCTCGGCCGCCGTGCCGATGTAGCCGGATCCGGCCAGCACGATGGCGTTGACGCGGTGGGCGCGCAGGCTGCGGATGCGCGACAGCTCGGCGTGCGGGTCGCGCTGGGTCTGGCTGATCAGCGCCATGTATCCGCGTTTCTCCGTCTCGCGCAGCACGCCCCTGGCGATCTCGCCGAAGTACGGGTCGCCGACGTCGTGCACGATCAGGCCGACGATGGCCGCCTGCCCGCCGGCCAGGGCGCGGGCGTGGCTGTTGGGAACGTAGCCGACCTGCGCGGCGACCGCCTTGACGTGCGCCGCGAGGGTGGCGCTGACACCGGTGCCGTCGTTCAGCGCGCGGGAGGCGGTGGCCAGGGAGACGCCCGCGGCCTCGGCGACGTCGATGAGGCGTGGCGGGGAAGGATGGTCGGACATGCGAGCGCAACCCCCTTGTCGCACCGCTCAAACGGTGCAATCGTAACGCGAAAGCGCTTCCGAAAGCGCTCACTCTCCACCAAGCACCCGAAGCCCGCCAAACGCAAGAAGCCCGCAGCCTGAAGTCTTGGAGCGGGACACGCTCCATTCGGCACGGTGACAGGAAGTCCCCGGAGGTCCCTCGAGGTCCCTGGAGGTCGCGAACGATGGTCAGTTTCCGGAACAGTGTGGCAGTGCTGGCGCTCTCCAGCCTGGCGATCTCGGGCTGCGGCGGCGCCGCGCAGGAGGCGGCGGGCCCTGCCGCCACCGCCGCCGGCCCCGTGAAGATAGGCATCTCCCTGCCCCTGACGGGCGACTTCTCCGAGCCCGGCAAGGGCATCCAGGAGGGTTACCAGGTCTGGGCCGACATGGTCAACGCCAAGGGTGGCCTCCTCGGCAGGAAGGTCGAGCTGATCTTCCGTGACGACGCCTCCGACCCGAACAAGGTCAGCTCCGACTACGAGTCGCTCATCTCCCAGGACAAGGTGAACCTGGTCTTCGGCCCGTTCTCCTCGCGCCTGGTCATCCCCGCCGCGCAGGTCGCCGAGTCGTACGACATGCTCTTCGTCGAACCGGCCGGCGCCGCCAAGGAGGTCTTCGAGCAGGGCTTCAAGCGCCTGTTCTACGCCGCCCCGGCGAGCGCGAGCGACCACTACAACTACCTGGCCGAGTACATCCTCGCGCTGCCCGCCGACAAGAGGCCCAAGACCGCCGCCTACGCCAGTCTCGACGACCCGTTCGCCATGGGCACCGCCTACGGCCTGCGCGACAAGCTCGCCGCCGGCGGCATCAAGACCGTGGTCGACGAGGTCTACCCGCCGGAGACGACCGACTTCGCCCCCATCGCGGCCAAAATCGCGGCGGCGAAACCCGACATCGTCGTCGGCGGGACCCAGTTCGAGGACTCCGTCGGCCTGGTGCGCGCCCTGCAGGAGCTCGGCTCGCAACCCAAGCTGGCGGCCTTCTCCACCGGGCCGACGCTGGCGGAGTTCCCCTCCGCCGTGAAGGGCGCGGCCGAGCACATCGTCTCTCCCGTGGGGTGGGCGGTCTCCTCCGGCTTCCCCGGCAACGACGCGTTCGTCAAGCGCTACAAGGAGATGTTCAAGACCGACGCCAACGAGGACGCGGCCAACGGCTTCACCGTCGGGCAGATCGTCGAGGCGGCCGTCAACGCGGTCAAGTGCGTCGAGCCGACCGAGGAGTGCCAGACCAAGCTGGCCGACCACATCCGCCAGGGCACCTTCGAGACCATCGTCGGCCCGCTCTCCTTCGACGACCAGGGCCGGCCCGAGCAGGCCCACATGATCCAGCAGTACATCGACGGCAAGGTCGAGATCGTCCTGCCCGAGGGGTCGAAGGCGCAGACCGCCAAGCTCGTCTACCCGAAGAAGGAATGGTGACCCTCCTCCTGCAGGGGCTGGCCCTGGGCGTGCTGACGGGCGGCCTGTACGCGCTGCTCGCCTCGGGCCTGTCGCTGTACTTCGGCGTGATGCGCGTGGTGATGGTGGCCCATCCCGCGTTCCTGTTCCTGGCCGCCTACCTGACCTACACCCTGCACACCGCCTTCGGCCTCGACCCGCTGCTGGCGCTGCCGGTCACGGTGCCGCTGTTCTTCGTGCTCGGGGTCGCGGTGCAGCGGCTGCTCGTGGCCAGGCTCGCGCCGGAGAACCTCGCGATGATGTCGGTGCTGCTCACCTTCGGGCTCGCGCTGGTCATCGAGGGGCTGCTCGGCACGATCTACACGGGCTCCTACAAGTCGGTCAGCATGGACTACGCCACCAGGTCGCTGACGCTGGGCGCGGTGCGGCTGCCGTACGACAGGATCGTGGCCTTCGCGGTGGCCGCGCTGACGCTGGCGGCGCTGTTCGCGATCCTGCTGAAGAGCAGGTTCGGGCGCGCCCTGCGCGCCACCATCCAGCACAGGGAGGCCGCGCGGCTGGTCGGCATCAGGACCGAGCGGGTCACGGGATACGGCTTCGGCGTCGGCCTGGCCACAGCGGCGGTCGGCGGCTCGGTGCTGGCGCTGATCACGCCGTTCTTCCCCGCCGCGCACTGGGCGTGGATCGGCAAGCTCATGGCGATCATCGTGGTCGGCGGGCTGGGCAGCGTGCTCGGCGCGGCGCTGGCGGCGGTGATGCTGGGCGTGATCGAGAGCCTGGTGCTGGTGACCGTCGACGCGACGTGGGCGACGATGATGTTCTACGTCTTCCTCTTCCTGACCCTCATCGCCCGCCCGCAGGGGTTCTTCGGAGGACGGCTTGCGCAACGCTTCTAGATACGCGCTCCTGGCGGCGGGGGTGGCCCTCGCACTGGCCTACCCGTGGTTCGTGCCCAACCTCTACCTGCTGTACGCGGGCGTGCTGACGCTGATGTACGCCGCGACCGCCACGTCGTGGAACATCCTCGGCGGCTTCACCGGCTACGTCTCGCTCGGCCACTCGGCCTTCTTCGGCCTCGGCGCGTACGGCACCGGCCTGCTCATGACCCGCGCCGGCTGGTCGTGGATCCCCGCGCTGGCTGGTGCGGCGCTCGTCGTCGCGCTGTTCGCCGCGGTGATCGGCGTCGCGGCGGTCAGGGTGCGCGGCGCGTCGTTCGTGATCGTGTCGATCGCGCTGGTGTCGATGACGAACCTGCTGGTGCAGGGCTGGCGGTCGCTCACCGGCGGCTCGACCGGCCTGCGGGTCCCCTCGCCCTTCCCCGACCTGAACAGGGGGCAGAGCCACTTCGCCTTCTTCTACCTGTTCCTGGGGCTGCTCGCGCTGGTGCTGCTGACCTGGTGGTTCATCTCCAGGTCCCGGTACGGCAGCGGCCTGCGCGCCATCAGGGAGGACGAGGACAAGGCCGAGTCGCTCGGCGTGCCCACGGCCGCCTTCAAGGTCGCGGCCTACGCGCTGTCGGCGCTGTTCGTGGCGCTGGCGGGCGGGCTCTACGCGCTGTGGTTCCGCAGCCTCGACCCGATCTTCGTCTTCTCCATCCTGATCGGCTCCTACATGGTGCTGATGAGCCTGCTCGGCGGCGTCCGCCACCTGTTCGGCCCGCTGCTCGGCGCACTCATCGTGACCCCGGCGGGGGAGTACTTCCTGGTCGCGCTCGGCGAGACGCAGGTCCACCTGGCGGCGGCCGGGCTGCTGCTGGTGCTGGTCGTGCTCTTCATGCCCGAGGGCATCATCCCCGCCGCCGCGCGGCTGGTCAGGAAACCCCAGCAGGCCTCGATCAGGGAGGAGGCGGCCAGGTGAGCTCGCTCAGGACCTCGGGGCTGACCAAGTCGTTCGGCGGCGTCAAGGCGGTCGACGACGTCACCGTGGAGATCGTCGAAGGGAAGATCAACGGCCTGATCGGCCCGAACGGCTCGGGCAAGACCACCTTCTTCAACCTCGTCACCGGCCTGATCAGGCCCGACTCCGGCCGGGTGTTCTACCGCGACCGCGACATCACCCGCTACGCGCCGCACCGCATCGCGCACGTGGGGCTGGGCCGTACCTTCCAGCTCTGCAGGGTCTTCCCCCGCATGACGGTGATGGAGAACATGCTGGTGGCGGTGCGCCGTACCGGCCTGCGCGAGCTGCTGGCCGGCACCCACGCCACGAGCGAGGTCGAGCGGGCCCGCCACTGGCTGACCCGCATGGGCATCGAGCACCTCGAACGCGCCGAGGCGCGCAACCTCTCCTACGGCCAGCAGAAGCTCCTCGAACTGGCCGCCGTCTTCATGGGCGACCCCGAACTGGTGCTGCTGGACGAGCCCGCGGGCGGCGTGAACCCCGCGCTGATCGAGCGCATCGTCACCCTGGTGCGCGACCTCAACGCCGAGGGCCGCACCTTCCTGGTCGTCGAGCACAACATGGACATGGTGATGGGCATGTGCGACCACGTGATCGTCTTCGACAGGGGAGCGCCGATCGCCGAGGGCCCGCCCTCGGCGGTCCGCGCCGACCCGCGCGTGCTGGAGGCCTACCTCGGTGTCTGAGATCGTGCTGGCTCTGAACAGCCTCGAGGCGGGATACGGCAGAGCCGCCCTCGTCCTGCGCGGCCTGTCGGTCACTGTCGCGGCCGGGCAGGTCGTCTGCCTGGTCGGGCCGAACGGCGCGGGCAAGTCCACCGTGCTCAAGGTCGCCAGCGGCCTGCTCGCCCCCCGCGCGGGAAGCGTAATGCTGTCCGGCGAGGACGTCACAGGCCTGGCGCCCCAGGACCTGCTGACCAGGGGTCTGGCCCACGTGCTGCAGGGCCACAGCGTCTTCCGCGAGATGACCGTGGCGGAGAACGTCCTGCTCGGCGGCTTCACCGTGCGCGACGGGGCGCTGCTGGCCCGGCGCGCCGAACGGGTCAAGGAGCTGTTCCCCGTCGTCGGCGAGCGCTGGGGGAGCATCGCCGGGCTGCTGTCGGGCGGCCAGCAGAAGCAGGTCGAGTTCGCCCGCGCGCTGATGCTGGAGCCCAGGGTGGTGCTGCTCGACGAGCCGTCGATGGGCCTCGACCCCAAGACCACCCAGACCGTCTTCGACCAGATCGACCTCATGCGCCGCACCGGCGTCGCCGTCCTGCTCGTGGAGCAGAACGCGCGGCGGGCCCTGGAGATGGCCGACGTCGGCTGCGTGCTCGACCTCGGCACCGTCCACATCTCCGGACCCGCTCGCGACCTACTGGCCGATCCCCGCCTGGGCGCCCTGTACCTGGGCGGCGCCGCCAGGAGCTGAGATCCGCTTCCTGAACACCCAGTACGTCCAGCCCTGGTAGCCCAGGACGAACGGCAGGACGGCCAGGCCGATCCAGGTCAGGACGTTCAGCGTGTACGGGCCCGACGCGGCCTCGGCCAGTGTCAGGCCCGGCAGCGGCGCGCCCGCCAGCGTCCCGAACAGCGCCGCAGAGGCCAGCGCGATCGCCCCCGCGGTGGCGGCGAAGGCCCAGCCCTCCCTGCGCCGCCAGATCAGCGAGCCGCCCGCCGCCAGCAGCGCCATCGCGCCGCCCGCGGCGATCCACACAGCGGCGTCGCCCTCGCGCGGGATGGACGGCAGCGCCACGATCGCCAGCGGGATGACCGCGACGATCGCGCCCATGGCGGCCGCGCGGGCCCGCCGCCGCACCACGCCCTCGGTCCTGAGCGCCAGGAACACCGCGCCGTGCAGCAGGCAGACCGCCAGCGAGAACGCGCCGCCCACCAGCGCGGCCACCCCGCTGTCGAGCAGCACGTCGCCGAAGACCGCGCCCCAGAGGAAGGCCGGCAGCGCGCTGCCGGCCGCGATGCCGACGTCGGCCCACGCCCGGTCGGCGGAGTGCTCCAGCTTGCCGCGCCACTCGAGGGCCACGCCGCGCACGATCAGCCCGGCCAGCACCAGCGTGAGCGGCAGGTAGAAGGAGCTGAGGAAACCGGCGTACCAGGCGGGGAAGGCGGCGAACATCGCGCCCACGGCGGTGATCAGCCAGACCTCGTTGCCGTCCCACACCGGGCCGATGGTCTGCAGGATCTGCTTGCGCTGGCCCTCGTTCCTGCCGAGGAACGGCGACAGCATGCCGACCCCGAAGTCGAAGCCCTCCAGGACGAAGTAGCCGGTCCAGAGAAAGGCGATGATGACGAACCACAGATCTATCACTGCGTTCTCCTCAGTACATCAGCGACGGTTCGCGCACCGGCTCGACGGCCGGCGCCGGGGGCAGCTCGGGGCCCTTCCTGACGCTCCTGACCAGCAGGACGACCTCGGCCATTGCGAGCACGCCGTACAGGAGGGTGAAGAGGGTCAGCGACGTGGCCACCTCGGCCAGCGACACCCCCGGCGAGACGCTGGAGGCGGTCAGCAGCTCGCCCGCGACCGTCCACGGCTGGCGGCCGATCTCGCTCAGCAGCCAGCCGGCGGTCACCGCGAGCAGCGGCAGCGGCAGGGCCAGCACCAGCGCCTTGGCGTACCAGGGCGGCACCTGCCTGCGCCTACGGGTCAGCCAGAGGCCCAGCACCGACAGGCCCACCGTCGACAGGCCGAAGACGATCATCACCCGGTAGGACCAGAAGACGACCTCCTGGTTCGGCCGGTAGTCGCCGGGGCCGAACTTCTCCTCCAGCCTGCGCTGGATGTCCTCGGTGCCCTGAACGGTGGCGTCGAAGTCGTTGGCGGACAGGAAGCTCAGCAGCTTGGGGATCTCGATACCCGGCAGCACGTGGAACGGCGCGCCCTTGGTGTCGTGCGTCAGGCCCTCGGCGGCGGCCAGCTTCATCGGCTGCTGCTCGTACATCAGCTTGCCCGACATGTCACCCGTGCCCGCGACGACGGCCCCCGCGATCGCCGTCATGACCAGCGCGCCGCGCAGCGGGCTCCGGAAGGCGGTGTCTCCCTTGAGCAGCCGGTGGCCGCTGACCGCGAGCACGAACCCGCCCGCCACGATGAAGCTGGCGGCGATCACGTGCGGCACCTGGGCCAGCGCGGTGGAGTTGGTCAGCACCGCCCACAGGTCGGTCATCCTGGCCCGGCCGTCCACGACCTCGTAGCCCACCGGGTGCTTCATCCAGGCGTTGGCGGCCAGGATGAAGTAGGCGGACAGGTTCGAGCCGATCACCGCCGCCCAGATGGTGGCCAGGTGCACCCGCTTCGGCAGCTTGTCCCAGCCGAAGATCCACAAACCCAGGAACGTCGACTCCATGAAGAAGGCGAGCAGCGCCTCCAGCGCCAGCGGGGCGCCGAAGACGTCGCCCACGAACACGGAGTACTCGCTCCAGTTCATGCCGAACTGGAACTCCTGCACGATGCCCGTCACCACGCCCATCGCGAAGTTGATCAGGAAGAGCTTCCCGAAGAACTTCGTCAGGCGCAGGTAGTACTCCTTGCCCGTGCGGTGCCAGGCGGTCTGCAGTCCGGCCACGAAGACGCCGAGGCCGATCGTCAGCGGTACGAAAAGGAAGTGGTACACGGTGGTCACACCGAACTGCCACCGCGCAAGGTCTAGTGCTTCCATGATCCCCTCACGGGCTTGGAGCTCTACAGCTTGTAGTTCTACTAAAAGTAGTACTACGGCTTGTAGAGCAATGCGACGGGGAGGCGCTGCGATCTTCGTCACAGACGTGCTCAAGGGGTGCGAGGCCGCACACCTCGCACCCCTTGAGGTCTCCCGGTCACCCCCCGGCTCCCGGTCCTGTCGCCCCCTGGAGACAACGATGGCGGGCGGGCGGCCCTTCGCGCGTCACCCGCGCGGCGGATTCCCGGCTACTTCGCCCGGCGGAGGGCCGCCTTCAGATAGGCGTCGAGGTTGCCGAGCTCGAAGCCGCGGCGCTTGATCTTGCTGACCAGGATCCTGAAGTCCCTGGCGAGGTTGGGCCTGAAGTGCAGCAGCAGGATGTCGCCAGGGCGCAGCCTCTTGTCGGGCACCTGGTAGGCGATCTTGCCGCCCGGCTGGACGGTCGCCGTCCACAGCAGCAGCGCCTGGAGGCCGCAGGCCTTGGCGGCGCGCTGGGTGTCGGTGTTGTAGGTGCCGAACGGCGGCCTGAACAGCGTGGGCCTGACCCCGACCTCCTTGCCGATCAGCCTGGAGGAGCCGCACAGCTCCGCCTTCTGCGCGTCGTAGCCGAGCGTGCGCAGGTTGGGGTGGGTCAGCGTGTGGTTCTCGATCGGCACGCCCGCGTCGCGCAGCAGGCGGACGTAACCCCATTTGCCACGGCCGACGAAGCGGCCCTGGCCGCCCGCGGGGTCGGGCGCGCCGATCGCCTCGACGGCGTCGCGCATGACGAAGGCGGTGATCGGGATGCGCTGGTCGCGCACCTGACGGACGAAGCCGGGGTCCTGCTCCCAGCCGTCGTCGATGGTCAGGAACACCACCTTGCGCCTGGTGGGGATGGAGCTGATCACCGGCGGCAGGGAGCCGCTCGAGGGGATCCGCCCCACCTCGCCGGGCCTCGGCGTCGCGCCGGGCGGGCCGAGCTCCTCCGGGGACGGCTGGGGCCGTGCTCCTGCGGTGGGCGCCGAGGCGGTGCCCGGCGCGGTGCCCTGCCCCGCCGTACAGGCGGCGAGCAGCGCCACCGCCGTGATGCCCGCGCCCGCCCGCGCCAGGCGCGCTCCCCCGGATCGCCCCGTGATCATGGGACCCCATCCTGCCATGCGCAAGGTCACATTCTCGGCGTGAGTTGCCATGAGGACGAGGCGGGTGGCTGCCTAGAGTGGCCATGTGAAGGTCGCAGGCAGTGCGGTGCTCGGCATCGACAGAGATCGTGTGTGGGACGCCCTCCAAGACCCGGCGGTGCTGGTGCGCACCATCCCGGGCTGCGAGCGCCTGGAGGAGACGGGGCCCGGCACCTACCGGATGACGGTCAGCGCGGGGGTGGCCGCCATCAAGGGCGTCTACCAGGGGGAGGTGGCGCTGTCGGAGCCGCTGCCGCCCGAGCGCTTCGTGCTGAAGGCGCGGGGGCAGGGCGCGCCGGGCACGGTCGAGGCCACCGTGGAGGTACGGCTGGCGGACGTCGACGGCGGCACCAGGATCGACTACGACGCCGAGGCGGTGGTCGGCGGGATGATCGGCGGGGTGGGGCAGCGGATGCTCGGCTCGGTCGCCAAGCGGACGGCGGGCGACTTCTTCACCGCGATCGAGTCCCACCTGACCTCGGCGGCTCCCGCTGTGGGCGCGCTGTCTCCAGCGGCCGCCGAACCCGCAGAAGCGGCCGGGCAGGCGGCGGCCCCGGCTCTCTCCGGCACAGGCGCGGCTCCGGTTCTCTCCGGCTCCGGGGCCACCTCGGCGCCCTCCGGCGCGGGGCAGGTCTTCGAACGGCCACATCCCGCGAAGGAGCACACCCAGACCCGCCCGTGGGTCATGCTCGCCGCCTTCGGGATGGGCGCGGGCATCGCCCTCGGCAGCGCCGCGATCGGCTGGGTCCTCGGCAGAGCGGGCCGCCGCTAGACGGTCACGCGCTCGGCGGGGTGCGCCAGCGGCTCTCGACCGACACCTCGCGTACGGCGGGCCAGGTGCGCTCCAGCTCGTGCGCCAGCACCGTCGTGAGCTCCTTGACGTCGGCGGCGGCCGTCGCGTGCATCGCCTCGGCCACGATCAAAACGGCGTCCGTCGTGTCCCTGACGGCGGAGTGGCCGCTCTGCCTGTTCGTCCAGCGGCGCGCGTGCGCCCGCCGCTCCGCGTCGGCGAAGATCACCTCGCCGGGGTCGGGCCGCTCGACCTCGCCGCCGAAGGTCACGTAGGTCTCGTCGCCGTCCGCGTGGCGGACCTCCAGGCTCCGCGAGACGTACGCGAGGTCGAAGACGCCCACCGGGATGGCGTAGGCCAGCGAGATCGCGTTGCACAGGTCGATCAGCGGATGGATGCGCGGCAGCGCGCCCTCCTTCCTGAAGCGCCGCAGCAGCGACTCCGACGCGCACCGGTACTGGGTCGGCTTCAGCCCCATCTTCGAGAAGGCCCGCCGCCAGGCCTGGATCTCGGGCAGGTCCGCCTCCGTGCCCGCCGCGAGGCGCTCCTTGGCGACGGCGGTGAACCGGTCCAGGTCGGGAACCGCGTCGGGGGTGATCCCCCGAGCGAAGACCACTCCGGCCGCGAGCTCGGGGAAGTCGGACCTGATCTGGGGCGAGTGCTGGAAGTGCATGGGGTTCCTCGATGTCGGCGAACGTTCACCGGTCAGCCTCTCGCCACAATGGCCTGATGAACAGGTCCAAACAGGCGGCTTCTGACAGGTCCATAACGGCGGGCTCCGACTTCCTCCAACTGGACGCCCGCGAGGCCTCCGGCGGCGGCCTGTCCGACTGGCTGGCCGGACGGCTCAGGCTCGCCATGGCCGACGGCCGCCTCCCCATGGGCAGCAGGCTTCCCGCGACGCGGGTGCTCGCGGAGGAGCTGGGCGTCTCGCGCGGCGTGGTCACCGAGGCGTACCGGCGGCTGGCGGAGGAGGGCCACGTCGCCGGACGGGGGAGGGCGGGAACGGTCGTCGTCGCCGTGCCCGCGACGCCGTCCGGGCCGGTCGCCCCGCAAAGCGTGACGACGCCTGGCGAGGTGTTCGCCGGCGAGCCGCGGCTCGACGTCTTCGACGAGCTGCGCGCGGCGCCCGCCCGCATCGACCTGTCGCCGGGCCTGCCCGACCTGGCCGCCTTCCCCCGTGCGGCCTGGCTGCGGGCCGAACGCTCGGTGCTCACCCACCTGTCGGCGGCCGACCTCGGCTACGGCGATCCCAGGGGCGCGCCCGCCCTGCGCGCGGCCGTCGCCCGGTGGCTGGCGCGCAACAGGGGTATCGGCGCGGACCCCGGCGAGGTGATCATCGTCTCGGGTACGGCACAGGCGCTCGCCCTGCTGGCCCGCGTCCTGGGCAGGGAGGGGATCGACGAGGTGGCGGTGGAGGAGCCCGGCTCGCTCGGCGCCCGCCAGCACCTGAACGACGCGGGCGTGCGCACGCCGCCCGTGACCGTCGACGCGGAGGGCGTGCGGGTGGACGAACTGCGCGCGCTCGGCTCTCCCGCCGTCCTGCTGACCCCGGCCCACCAGTTCCCGACCGGGGTGGTGCTCGGCGGCGCGCGGCGGCGTGCGCTGCTGGACTGGGCGCGGCAGGGCGGGCTGGTGATCGAGGACGACTACGACGCCGAGCACCGCTACGACCGCGCGCCGGTGCCCGCCGTCCGGTCGGTGCTCGCCGACCGGGTCTGCTACGCGGGCAGCGTCTCCAAGCTGCTGGCCCCCGCGCTGCGGGTGGGCTGGCTGCTGGCGCCGTCGCGGCTGATGGACGCGCTCGTCGACGCCAAGCGCTTCGCCGACCTCGGCAACGCCGTACTGCCGCAGCTGGTGCTGGCCGCGCTCATGGACAGCGGCGAGCTGGAGCGGCACCTGCGCCTGCTGCGCACCCGCCACCGGCGGCGCAGGGACGCCATGATCGGCGCGATCGGCAGGCTGCTGCCCGGCGCGGTCGTGCACGGGGCCGCCGCGGGGCTGCACCTGATGGTCACCTACGCGGCGGGACCCGCCGACACGGACCTCGCGGCGGCCGCGCTGGCCCGCGGCGTGAAGGTCCAGCCGCTGTCGTGGCACACCCGGCGTCCCGGCCCGCAGGGGTTGGTCATGGGCTATGCCGCGCGGACGCCCGCGGAGATCGGCGAGGGGGTGGCGATCCTGGGCGATCTCCTGCGGCACTAGACAGGCAACCAAATGGTTGCCTATTCTGGCGGCGTGGACGCGGTGTTCAAGGCGCTGGCCGACGCGAGCCGGAGGAGACTGCTCGACCGGCTCAACGAGCGAAACGGCCAGACCCTGCTGGAGCTGACCGAGGGGCTCGGCATGAGCAGGCAGGCCGTGAGCAAACACCTGGCGATGCTGGAGGCCGCCAACCTGGTCTCCGCCGTACGGCAGGGCAGGGAGAAGCTGCACTACCTCAACCCGGTGCCCATCCACGAGATCGCCGACCGCTGGATCGGCCGCTACGAGCGGGGCCGGCTGTCCGTCCTCGCCCACCTGAAGCAATCACTGGAGGCAACGCCCATGAGCAAGCCCGAGTTCGTCTACGTCACCTACATCCAGACCACAGCGGAGAAGCTCTACCAGGCGCTCACCGACCCCGAGCTCATCAAGGTCTACATGGGTGGCATGGGCCCCGAGTCGACGTGGGAGGTGGGCTCGCCGGTGCGCTGGAAGTCCTCCCCCGACGGGGAGTTCGAGGAGCTGGGGCAGCGGGTGCTGGAGGCCGAGCCGGGCAAGCGGCTGTCGTTCACGTGGCACACGCTGCAGCCGATGCACCGGGAACTGTTCGAGTCCGACGAGGCGTTCGCCGAGGCGCTCAAGGAGCGGTCGAGGGTGACCTTCGAGATCGAGCCGGCGGAGGTGCCGATCATGGGCATCAAGCTGACGATCATCCACGACGGCTTCGACAGCCCCGACAGCAAGATGCTGGAGGGCACCAGCGGCGGCTGGATCATGATCCTCTCGGCGCTGAAGACCTTCCTCGAGGGCGGCAAGCTCGTCGCCGACCAGTAGCCCGGACGACCAGCAGCCCGGGCTACCGGCCCGCGGACAACACCCGTGGGGACACGCCCCCGCCGGGACAGGCCCCGCTCGGCCGCCGATACCTCCCGGCACCAGCGGGGCGGCTTCCCGTGGGTGCGGTGATCCGGTCTGCCCCGTGATGCGCTCGGTCTGCTCGGGTCGCCTGGGATGGGTGTCGGTCGAGGGGGACGCTAGTCGCGTGCTCGGTGCCATAGTCGTTCGCCGTGGTCGATTCGGTCGGTCGGGGTGAGGCCCGCGCGCGAGGCGACGGCGGCGGAGGCGGTGTGGTCGGGGTGGATGTGCGCCACGACCACGCCGACGCCGCGCGCGAAGAGCCAGGCGACCAGGGTCCGCGCGGCCTCGGAGGCGTAGCCGCGTCCCTGCCAGCCCAGGCCGACGACCCAGGCGATCTCGGCTCTGCGGCCCTCGTCGCTGATCGTCGCCTGGACGTATCCGACCGCCCGCCCGTCGGCCACGCGGCGGATGATCCAGTTGTGCCACTCCTCGAGGCCGTCAGGGGAGCGGCCCGCGACCTGTCTCGCGTAGCGGGCGCGCAGGCCGTCGAGGGTGGGGGCGGAGCCGCCGGTGAACGTGTAGAGCTCCGCACCGGCCAGGACGCCCACCATCTCGTCGGAGTCGGCCACGGTCAGCGGGGTGAGGGCGATCAGGTCGTCGGTCATGCCGTCCATCATGCTGTGCCGTGATCCCCTTCTCCGCCCGGCACCCGCCGCCGGGCTCGTGATAGATAGGGGGACATGGGCAGACGGGCCGGGCGGCGCAGGCAGGACGTCCTCGAGGGAGCCGCGCGGGTCATCGCCGAGCGCGGCGCGGAGGCGACCAGGTTCGCCGACGTCGCGGAGGTGTCGGGCGTTCCGATCAGCACGCTGCAGTACTACTTCGGCAACCGCGAGGATCTCCTCGTCGCCGCCTTCCGCCACTCCGCCGCCACCGACCTGGCGTCGGTCAGGGAGGGGCTGCGCGGGACGCCGTGGGAGCGGCTGCTGCACATCGCCCGCCACGTCGCGGGCGAGGAGGGCGGCGGCTGGCGGGTGTGGGTCGAGTCGTGGCGGTGGGCCCTGCGCGACGTCGAGTGGCGGGGGGAGTTCCTGCGCGACTACGCCGCATGGCGGGAGCTGCTGGCCGAGGTGATCGGCGAGGGCATCGCCGACGGTAGTTTCGGCGCGGACGGTGATCCCGGCCGCCTGGCCAGCCAGGTCCTGGCGCTCCTCGACGGGCTCGGCATGCCGCTGGCCCTGGCCGATCCCGCGCTGAAGGATCCCGAAGTCCTCGCCGACGCCCTGCGCAGACTCCTGAACGCACGCCGGCCAGCCGCCGAGTGAGTGCGCGCTGAGCGGCCCGATCTGGGGCGGTTCGGGCCGGCGCGGTTTCCCCGAGGGTTTCGGGGAAACCGCCAGAGGTCGCCCGCCGTCAGGGGCAGCTGACACCGCTCGACGGGTTGGTGCAGAGGTCGAGGTCCGGTCCTCCGTCGTTGGTGTTGGTGCCGCTACCGCCGTCGAGGAAGTCGGTGCCGCTGCCGCCCTCCAGGGTGTCGTTGCCGGGTCCGCCGTCGAGGAAGTCGGTGCCGCTGCCGCCCTCCAGGGTGTCGTTGCCGGTTCCGCCGGACAGCCGGTCGTTGCCCGAGCCGCCCTCCAGGGTGTCGTCGCCGGTTCCGCCGATCATGCTGTCGTTGCCGGTTCCGCCGCACAGCAGGTCGTCGCCGCCGCGGCCGTCGATGACATCGCTGCCACCCAAGCCGAAGATCACATCGTTGCCCGGTGTGCCCACGAGGACCTCGGAGCGCTCAGTGCCCGTCAGGGTGGCTGTGGCCGTGTCGCACGTCGGCGTGGCCACCAGGGTCAGCCCGTCGGTTGGGATGTCGGCCCAGCCGTTGCCGCCCGGAACGTCCGCTCCGGCCGGTAGCGCGCTTCCGCCCATGGCCATCATCACGGTGGCCACCGCCAGGACGGCCGCCGCCCCCGCGGCTCGACGACTCTTCCGTCCGTTGTAGATCTCCACTGATTTGCTCCTTGCGTCTGGATGCGCGTACGCACGCAGGCATCCCCCAGGCCATGTCTCAAAGACCCCAAACGTTTTCTTGCATCTCATCAACACCAAGAACATCGCGTGTACCCTGAAGTGCGGAAACACCACCCACGTAGGCTGTGAGAGGTGACACGCAGGCGATGGTGCTGGGTGGCCGCGGGGGCGTTGCTGGTCACCGCGTGCGGCGCCGGCGACATGGTGACGACGACCGGTCGGATCGGCCCGTGGCCCACCGGCGCAAGCCCCGCGGCCGGCCCGCCGACGAAACCGGCGACCCCGACGAAACCCGCGACGCCGGGGACACCGCCCACACCGACGGCTCCTGGGGCGACGCTGTCGGCGGCGCCGCCGGCCCAGGCGCCGCCCTCGCTCACCCGCGCCCAGATCGACGGCGCCGTCGCCCGGCTCGACGGGGTCGTCCGCGACACGATGGCCAAGACCGGCGTGCCCGGCCTGTCGGTCGCCGTCGTCCACCGGGACCGTACGTTGTTCCTGAAGGGCTACGGTGTACGGCGCGTGGGCGACCCGCGGCCCGTCGGCCCCGACACCGTCTTCCAGCTCGCCTCACTCTCCAAGCCCCTGGCCTCGACCGTGGTCGCGGGTGTCGTGGGCGAGAAGACCGTCGCCTGGGACGACCCCGTGGTGGAGCACGACCCGGGCTTCGCGCTCAAGGACCCGTGGGTGAGCGGGCACGTCACCCTGGCCGACCTGTTCGCCCACCGCAGCGGGCTGCCCGACCACGCGGGCGACCTGCTCGAAGACCTCGGATACGGCAGGCCGTACATCGTCAGGCACCTGCGCCGCGAGCCGCTGGGGCCCTTCCGCGCGAGCTACGCGTACACCAACTTCGGGCTCACGGCGGCGGCGGAGGCGGTGGCGAAGGCCCGCGGCGTCACCTGGGAGGACCTGTCGGCCCAGGTGCTGTACCGGCCGCTGGGCATGACGTCCACCAGCTCGCTCTTCTCCGACTACGCCAAGGCGTCCGACCGGGCCGTCCTCCACGTCAAGGCGGACGGCCGCTGGGAGGCCAGGTACACCCGCGATCCCCAGGCGCAGGCCCCGGCGGGCGGCGCCAGCTCCACGGCCCGCGACCTGGTCTCCTGGATGCGGCTGCAGCTCGCCAACGGGAGGTTCGACGGCAGGACGGTCATCGATCCGGCCGCCCTCGGCCAGACCCACCTGCCGCAGATCGTCTCCGTCCCGCCCCGGGCACCGTACGGCGAGGCGGGCTTCTACGGGCTCGGCTGGAACGTGAACGACGACGAGCGGGGACGGCTGAGGCTCAGCCACTCGGGCGCGTTCGACCTGGGTGCGGCCACCGCGGTGACGCTGCTGCCGACCGAGGGGCTCGGCATCGTGGTCCTCACCAACGGCGAACCCGTGGGCGTGCCGGAAACCGTGTCCGCGGCCTTCTTCGACATCGCCGAGCACGGCAGGCAGACGGTCGACTGGCTCAAGCTCATCGGCGACGCGTTCGCGACCATGGAGGAGGGCGGCCGCTCGGCGATCGACTACGCCGAGCCGCCCGCGGATGTCAGGCAGGCGCGTCCGGTCGAGGCCTACGTGGGAACGTACGACAACTCCTACTACGGGCCGATGCGGGTGACCGCCGGTCCGGACGGCGGGTTGGTGATGCGCCTCGGCCCCAGGGACATGGCGTTCCCGCTGCGCCACTACGACGGCGACACGTTCAGCTACGTCACGCGGGGGGAGAACGCGGTGGGCCTGTCCGGCGTCCGGTTCACCGTGCGGGAGGCGCGGCGGGCCACCGCGGTGACCGTCGAGCACCTCAACCAGAACAGCCTCGGCACCTTCACCCGCCGCCCCTGAACCCCGCAGTCCCTGGACCTGTGACCGCTGAACTCCCGCCGCTGATCCCTGGCCTCGTCTTCTGGGCCCCGGCTCCTGAAACCCTGGCTCCTCAGCCCCTGAACCCCCGGCCGGTTGGCGTGCTGTGGGGAAACGCCGGGAAGGCGGCGTTGGAGGGCGGTCCGCGCAGGACCGCCCCTGCGGCATCTGTCCCGTCGAGTCACGGAAGGCGTAGTTCGGCGAAGACAGCGCGGTGGTCGGTGCGGGGGACGTCGCGCACCTCCACCCGGGCCACCCCCACCCGCCGATCCGCCAGCACGTGGTCGATGGTGACCAGCGGCGGAAGCAGCCGCCCGTGCGGCCAGGTAGGCGTCAGCCCCACGCCCGCCGCCTCCGCGGCGTCGACGTACCCCTTGGCCAGCAGGTCCCGCATCGCCCGGTGGTCGAGGCTGGCGTTGAAGTCCCCGGCCAGCACGCGCACCACGTCGGGGGACGGCGGCGGCATCGCCGCCAGCGACGCGTTCCATTCGGCCGCCATCGACCCCAGCGGCGGGTTCGGGTGAATCGCCACCACCTGTGCCTGGACGCCCGAAGGCAGCGTCACGGTGGCCGCGGGCATGTTGTGCCCGATCGGGGTGAACAGCCCTTTCAGCTCGGTCAGCGGATGCTTGGCGAACAGCCCGCTGCCCGTCGCGCCCCTCGCGGGTTGCAGCACCCTGTGCGGCATGAGCGTGTCCAGCCCCGCCGCGTCGAGCCGCCTGACCGTCTCGGGTCCCAGCTCAAGGGCGCTGAACACGTCCGGGTCGAGCTCGCGTACCAGCGAGACCACCGCCTGCGCGTCCGCCCTGGAGAACAGGTTGATCGACAGCACCTTCAGCACCGGCCCCCGCGCGGTCGGCGGCTCGGCGAAGGCGCGCGGCAGCACGGCCGCGGCCAGCGCCACGCACGCCGCCAGCGCCAGGACGGCGGCGGCCCTCCTGCGGAGGGCCAGGGTCACCGCCGCGACCGCGCCGGCCACCAGCGCGTACGGCGTGAGCGTCATCAACTGGGTCAGGAACGATCCATGTTCGAGCCCGAAGACCCTGACCACGGCCCAGGCGGCGAACACCGCCGCCACCAGCCACGACATCCGCCGTCTGCGCGCCCGGCGCGTCGTCGGCCCGGTCACCCGCTGACTCTTCTCGGTGGCGATCACGCGAACCCCTTGCGTCGGCTTGTCCAGGGGACAGGCTGGGGGACGGAAATGAAAGGCGGATGAACCGCCGCGCGAGGGGAACGCTCAACCCCATGCACATCGATCTCGCGGGGAAGACCGCCCTGGTCACCGGCTCGACGCAGGGGATCGGGGCGGCGATCGCGACGGGCCTGGCCAGGTCGGGCGCGCACGTCGCGGTCAACGGCAGGAGCCAGGCCTCCGTCGAGGCGAGCGCGGACCGGCTGCGCGGCGAGGTGGACGGCGCGCGCGTCACCCCCGTCGCGGCGGACCTGTCGACCGAGGACGGCGCCGCCAGGGTCGTGGACCTGCTGCCCGAGGTGGACATCCTGGTGAACAACCTCGGCATCTTCGGCGCCAAGCCGGCGCTGGAGATCACCGACGCGGAGTGGCGCAGGTACTTCGAGGTGAACGTGCTGGCCGCCGTCCGGCTCACCCGCGCCTACCTGCCCGGGATGATGGCCAGGTCCTGGGGACGCGTGCAGTACATCGCCAGCGACTCGGCGGTGGTCACGCCCGCCGAGATGATCCATTACGGCATGTCGAAGACCGCCCTGCTCGCCGTGTCCCGCGGATTCGCCAAGGAGGCGGCGGGCACGGGCGTCACCGTCAACTCGGTGATCGCCGGCCCGACCCACACGGGCGGCGTGGAGGACTTCGTGTACGAGCTGGTCGACAGGGCGCTGCCGTGGGAGGAGGCGCAGCGTGAGTTCATGCGCAGGCACCGGCCCCAGTCACTGCTGCAGCGCCTGATCGAGCCCGAGGAGATCGCGCACATGGTCGTCTACCTCAGCTCGCCGTACGCCTCGGGCACCACGGGCGGGGCGCTCCGCGTGGACGGCGGCTACGTGGACGCCATCCTGCCCTGACCGGACGCGGAGTTCGGATCGCCACTGCCGGGGTCGGCCACACAGGCACTTGGGAGGGTCTTCGCGTCGCCGTTGCCTCCCCTCCCTGTTCCCGCGGCCATCCTGAAGACGTCGGGAGAAAGGGGACTGCTCAGACGGGGCGACCGCCCTCCGGATCCGGTCACAGACATCGGGGGACCGTTCACCTGAACACCATTCGTTCGTCACCGGCCCTGGTGGTGGCAGGGGGCCTTCCTGCGCTGTGGAGGGCCCGGTCCGGGGGTGGCGGGTCGTGCTCGTCGGGCTAGCGGGAGGTGCGGGAGACGGCTGGTTGCTGCTGGGTGATGCAGTGGATGCCGCCGCCGCCGGCGAAGATCTCCCTCGCGTCCACCAGCTCGACCGTGCGGGCGGGGAAGAGCTTGGCGAACAGCGCGGCGGCCTCCTCGTCGCGCGGGTCGTCGAAGGCGCACAGCACGACCGCGTCGTTGGCCAGGTAGTGGTTGATGTAGGAGTAGTCGACCGGCTCGCCGTCCACCTCGGTGACCGTGGGCGCGGGCACCTCGATGACCTCCAGCGCCCGCCCCCTCGCGTCGGTGAACGAGCGCAGCAGGGCGATGTTCTCCAGGCAGACCTCGTGGTCGGGGTGGGAGGGGTCGGGCTGGCTGTGGGCGACGACCAGGCCGGGGCGGACGAAGGCGGCGAAGACGTCGATGTGGCCGCGCGTGCCGTACGGGCCGTAGTCGGCGGTGAGGCCGCGCGGCATCCACAGGCACTTCTCGGCGCCGATGAAGCCCCGCAGCTCGGCCTCCACCTGCTCGCGGGTCCAGCCGGGGTTGCGGAACGGGTCGAGCTGGACGGTCTCCGTCAGCAGCACCGTGCCCTCGCCGTCCACGTGGATGCCGCCGCCCTCGTTGACCAGCGCCGAGCTGTACGGCGTCGCCCCCGCCAGCTCCGAGACGATCGCGCCCACCTTGGAGTCGTTCGCCCAGCGGGCGAAGCTCTGCTGGCCCCAGCCGTTGAAGACCCAGTTCGCCGTCGCGAGGCCGCCCCTGCCGTCCACGAGGAAGGTGGGGCCGCTGTCGCGCAGCCACGCGTCGTCGAGTGGCTGCTCGACCACGGTGATGCCGGGGTCGAGGTAGGAGCGGGCGTCGGCGCTCTCACCGGTGTTGGCGATCATCACGACCGGCTCGTACCGGGCGATCGTGTTGGCCACCTGGCCCCACGTCCTGCGTGCGGCCTCGAGGTCGGTGAAGGTCGGGTTGGGGGTGGGGAAGGCCATCCACGTGCGGGAATGCGGCTCCCACTCCGCCGGCATGCGGAAACCGTGGTCTGCGGGGGTCATGAAAGGCTCCTAGCGGGAACCGCGAAGCGCGGGTGTCGTGAAGGTTGGCGGGTCAGAGGAAGTACAGGCGGCTCAGCGGCACCGACGAGACGGGCTCGGCGCCGATCGGCCGGTCGTCGAGCGTCACCTGGCCGGTGCGCGGGTCCACCCGCACCTGGCCGAGGCGGTCGTTGCGCACCAGCGAGGCGGGGCCGATCCCGCGCGTCCCGCGCACGGGCACCTGGCGGCGTCTGGTCGGCAGGGCCTGGGAGACACCGCTCACGAAGGCGAGCGAGAGCTCGGCGGGGGTGGCGCCGTGGCCGCCGAACTGCGGGCCGTACACCAGGGGCTGGCAGCCGTCGGTCGAGGCGTTCGGGTCGCCGGTGACGCCCCAGGCAGGGAAGCCCGCCTTGAGCACCAGCCACGGCTTGGCGCCGAACGAGGCGGGATCCCACAGCACGATGTCGGCCAGCTTGCCGACCTCGATCGAGCCGACCTCGTGCGAGAGGCCGTGCGCGATCGCCGGGTTGATGGTCAGCTTGGCGATGTAGCGCAGCACCCGTGCGTTGTCGGGCCCCTCGATGGCGAACCGGGACGCCAGCTGGAAGGTGCGCCTGAAGGTCTCGCCTGCCCGGCCCATGCCCTGCGCGTCGGAGGAGGTGATGCCGATGACGCCGAGGTCGTGCAGCACGTTCTCGGCGCCCATCGTGCCGGCCCTGATCCGGTCGCGGGCGATCACCTGGTCGCTGGGCAGGTCGGGCTTGAGCCCGTGCGCCGCGACGATCATGTCGTAGTGCTCGCCGAGCGCGTCGCGGCCGAACGGCAGCGTCGGGTTGGTGGAGGAGCCGATGACGTTGGGGACGCCGGCCATGCGCAGCACGTTCGGCACGTGGCCGCCGCCGCAGCCCTCGATGTGGAAGGCGTGGATGGTCCTGCCCTCGAGGACGGCGAGCGTGTCCTCCACCGACAGGCACTCGTTGAGCCCGTCGGTGTGCAGGGCCACCTGGACGTCGTGCTCCTCGGCCACCCGCAGCGCGGTGTCGAGGGCCCTGGTGTGGGCCCCCATGTCCTCGTGCACCTTGAACCCGCACGCGCCGCCCTCGACCAGCGCCTCCACCAGCGGGTCCGGCGCCGACGACGAGCCGCGCGCCAGGAAGCCGATGTTGACGGGCCAGTCGTCGAAGGCGGCGAAGGCGTTGCGCAGCGCCCACGGCGAGTTCACGCCCACGCCCCACACGGGCCCGAACTCCTGGCCGATGATCGTGGTCACGCCGGAGGTCAGCGACGCCTCCATGATGCGCGGCGACATCAGGTGGACGTGCGTGTCGATGGCGCCGGCCGTGGCGATCAGCCCCTCGCCGGAGACGATCGTGGTGCCGGTGCCGACCACCACGTCCACGCCGTCGAGCGTGTCGGGGTTGCCGGCGCGGCCGATCGCGTGGATGCGCCCCTCGCGCACCCCGATCGAGACCTTCCTGATGCCCAGCATCGCGTCGATCACCAGCACGTTGCTGATCACCAGGTCGCAGGTCTCGCGGATGGAGGCGGCCTTCAGGTGCAGGCCGTCGCGGGCGGTCTTGGCGAACCCGGCGAGGAACTCCTCGCCCGGCTGCTGCGAGTCGTGCTCCACCTCGACGACCAGGCCCGTGTCGCCGAGCCGTACCAGGTCGCCCTGACGAGGTCCGTGCACCCCGATGTAGTCGTGCACCTACGCCCCCTCGTATCCGCAGGCGCGCGCCCTGCGCAGCGCCTCGTCCTTCGCGCCGGGCGCGTCCAGCGGCCCGTCCACGAGTCCCGCGAAACCGATCACGGTACGGCCGCCGCCGATCGGCGCCAGCTCCACCTCCACCGTGGCCCCGGGGTCGAAGCGCACCGTGGCGCCCGCCGGGATGTTGAGGCGCATGCCGTACGCCTCCGCGCGGGGGAAGCGCAGCCGCGGATTGGACTCGAAGAAGTGGAAGTGCGAGGTGACGGAGACCGGCACCCGCGCGGTGTTCAGCACCCGCAGCCGCACCGAGCCGGGCGGCGGCGTCCAGTCGCCCGCCGACACGACGGCGCCCGGGGCGGCGTCGCCCATGGAGCCGCCGCCGAACGGGTCGGTGACGACCGCGAGCCGGCTCCCGTCGTCGAACACCGCCTCGACCGTCACCTGGGTCACGATGTCGGCGACTCCAGGCAGCACGTCCTCGGGGCCGAGCACCTGGCGTCCGGCCGCGATGGCCTCGGCCAGCCTCGCTCCGTCCCGCGCGGCCTCGCACACGGCGTCGGCGATCAGCGCGGTGGCCTCTGGCACGTTCAGGCGCAGCCCGCGGGCCCGCCTGGCGCGGGCCAGCTCGGCGGTGGTGAAGAGCAGGAGTCTGTCCCGCTCGGTCGGCGTCAAGCGCATCGGTGACCTCCTCAACGGCACCAGTGGAACATCCGCAGGTAGGAACCGCTGACGCGGGTGACCGTATCGTCATACAGGTTCTTCGTACAAGCTGTTGGGAAAGGATCTACGGGCGTAGCGTGGCTGTATGCGCGAGGCACACGCTGAAGACGCGAGGACAGAGGCCAGACGAGTCATCAACAATCTGCTCGGCGAGGAGCGGCCGACGGCCGCCACGCTGATCGCCCACGCGCGCGCCACGCTGGGCGACGAGCACGCCTCCCAGTGCCTGGACCTGGCTCTGGGCGCCTCACTGACCAGGCGGTCGGCGGAGCTGGCGTCCATCGCCGCACTCGTGGTCGGGGTGCGGGAGCTGGGCGGGGACTGGTGGGAGAAGGAACGCGGCGGCAAGCTGCCCGCCCCCGTGGAGGTGCTGCGGACCGCCGCGGCGATCGACCCCTGGACCGATCTGACCCTGCTGGAGATGCTGGCGGCCTGGATCGCCGACGACGCGGCCGACGCGTTGTGGGGCCCGGCGGTGGCGGAGGTCGATCTCAACTCCTGGCAGGCGGAGGACCGCATCGAGCTGCCCGAGTCGGCGCGGCCCGGCGAGCGCCTGGTCGTCCACTTCGACGCGGGGGGCAGGCTCGACGCCGTGGTGACCAGGCGTCCAGACGACGATCTCGGTTCCAACCTCGACTTCTCCTCCCTGCGCTACTCCAAGCCCGCCGAGGCCCAGTGGAGCTGGGGAGTGGCGGCCGGGCTCGGCCCCCACCGGCTGCCGGGCGAGGACCCCGACCCCTATGCCAGGGCGGTGCCCGAGGACGCGGTGCGCATCCTGCGGGAGTGGGCGCTGCGCCACGGCGCGACGCAGGAACAGCTGGGCGCGTCGTGGGCGAATGTCGGCGACGTGGTGGCCGCGATCGAGCGGGTCGACTGGATGTGGCGCAGCGCGGAGTGGTTCGGCTGGTGGCGGGGCGCCTCGGCGCTCGTTGACGACTCGGGCTATCTCCCGCACCGCTTGGAAGAACTCGCCGCAGGTTGAGTGTTACAGCAGGTCATGAAGGTAGAGATGGTTTCGGACGTGGTCTGTCCTTGGTGTTATATAGGGCATCGGCGCTTCGCCAGGGCGGCCGCGCGTTACGCGGGCGAGGTGGAGGTCACCTATCGCCCGTTCGAGCTCAACCCCGGCGCTCCGGCCGAGGGTGAGCCCCTGCTGGAGGCGCTCCAGCGCAAGTTCGGCGGCGACGTCTCGCAGATGACCTCCAGGGTCACGGCCGTGGGAGCCGCGGAGGGGCTGGAGTTCCACTTCGACAGGGCGGTGAGCGCGTCCTCCTTCGAGGCCCACCGCCTGATCGAGGTGGCCGCCCGCCAGGGGTTGGGCGCGGAGATGACCGAGCGCCTGTTCGCCGCGCACTTCACCGACGGGCTCAACATCGCCGACACCGGCGTCCTGGCCAAACTGGCCGCCGAGGTCGGGGTGAGCGACACGGGCGAGGCGGGTGACGAGGTCCGCGAGCAGCTCGGCAGGGCTCGCGAGCTGGGGATCACCAGCGTGCCGTTCTTCCTGTTCGAGGGGGAGTTCGGCGTCTCGGGCGCGCAGCCGGAGGAGACCTTCCTCGCCGCGCTCGAGGAGGTCGCCGAACGCACCACCCGCTGACGCGGCACGGTCCAGGTCCCGGCCGCTGCATTACCAAGATCGATATTCTCCGTCAAGTCGCGAATGCCAGTGACGTGACGTGCGCCTTTCCTGTCCTGCTTACTGAAACACACGGGTGACGCACACGACCCGCTGCAGCGCCGCGCTTCCGCTCCCGCCCACGACGGGGGAGCGGGAGGCGGCAGGACACGAGAGACCACGGAGAGAATCTAGATGATCGAGACACGGGGGCTGACCAAGCGGTTCGGCGCGACCCTGGCAGTGGACGGACTGTCCGTCACGGTGAGACCAGGCGCCATCACCGGCTTCCTGGGCCCCAACGGCTCAGGCAAGTCCACGACGATGCGCATGATCATGGGGCTGGATCGCCCGACGTCGGGATCCGCCAGCGTCAACGGCCGGCCGTACGAGAAGCTGCGATATCCGATGCGCGAGATCGGCGCGCTGCTGGACGCCGATGCCGCGCATCCCGGCAGGTCGGCCTACGACCACCTGCTCTGGCTGGCACAGAGCAACGGCATCGGCCGTGCCAGGGTGGCGGACGTGATGGACCTGGTGGGGCTCTCCCAGGTGGCGCGCAAGCGCGTCGGCACGTTCTCCTTCGGGATGAGACAGCGGCTGGGCATCGGGGCCGCGCTGCTCGGCGACCCGCAGGTCCTGGTGCTAGACGAGCCGATGAACGGCCTGGACGCCGAGGGGATCCTGTGGGTCCGCACCCTCATGAGGTCGTTCGCCGCGCAGGGGCGGGCGGTCTTCGTCTCCAGTCATCTCATGAGCGAGATGGAGGGCACCGCCGATCACGTCATCGTGATCGGTCAGGGGCGGCTCATCGCCGATGAGCCCATGGCACAGTTCCTGGCGGGCCACTCGCTCGGGTCGGTCCACGTGCGCGCCCCGAGCGCGACGGCGCTGCGTCCCGTCCTGGAATCCGCGGGCGGACGCGTCAGGGAGGAACCCGACGGATCCCTGACCGTCCTCGGCCTCTCCGCCCCCCGCGTCGGCGATCTCGCCCTGACGGCAGGGGTGGCGGTGCACGAGCTCTGGATGCGCAGCGACTCGCTCGAGGCCGTGTTCATGAAGTTGACGCAGGCAAGCGTCCAGTTCCGGGCGGGTTCGCCTATGTCCACGGCCGGCGCCTGACCGGTCGCGAGCCAACTGACGGGGGAAGTCATGGCTGTAACAACTCTTGCGGTTCCCGTAGCCGGCCTCACGCCGGCGCGAGGCGGGTTCGGCAACGTACTGCGCGCCGAATGGACCAAGTTCCGCTCGGTGCGATCGGTCCGCTGGTGTCTCGCGATCTTCGCGATGCTCGCCATCGGCACGAGCGCCCTCATCGCGGTCACCACGACCGTGTCGTCCTGGGGCGGCTCGACGAGCACCATGGGCCAGGCGGTGGCCGTGGTCCAGCTGGGGGCGGCACTCGGCGAGATCGCGATCATGGTGCTGGGGGCCATGGCGATCGGTGGCGAGTATCGCTCCGGGATGATCAAGGTTTCGCTGATGAGCGTTCCATGGCGCGGCCGCATGCTGGCGGCCAAGATGACGGTGTTCGCCGCGGCGACTCTGGTGACCACGCTCGTCGTGGTGGGGATCTCCTTCGCCGTCCAGCTCGCCGCGGGTGAGGTGCTCGGCAGCGTGACCGACCCCGGGGTGCTGCGCTCCCTGCTGGGCCTGTGCGCCTACCTCACGGTGCTGGTCGTCCTGACGATGGCCGTCGGCGCAATGATCCGCCATACGGCGGGCGTCATCTTCGCCACGCTCGGCCTGTTCTACGTCCTGCCCGTTCTCCTGAGCCTGGTGCCGGGGACCGAGAAGCTGGTCGAGGTCATGCCGCTCATGGCGGGCATGCGGATCACCGACATGGCGGAGAGCGCTCCCTGGGGCTGGTTCGCGCTCTACTGTGCCTGGGCGGCCGGGATGTTCGGCCTCGCGGTCCTCGGGATGCGCAGGCGGGACGCATGATGTCACGCGGCAGGGGCCGACTCGGCCTGCTCACCGCGGCCGCCGTCCTGCTGGGCCTGGCGGCCGCGGGATGCGCCACAGGGAAGACCGACGCCAGGCCGCCTTCCGTCCCGGCGGACGCCGGGGCGCTGCGTGGCTTCTACGAGCAGCGGATCACGTGGAAGGCGTGCGACAGCGGGTTCGAGTGCGGTCGCGTCAAGGTCCCGCTCGACTACGCCCATCCAGGCGGGGACACCATCACGCTGGCCGTCATGCGCAAGCCGGCCGCCGACCGGCGACAGCGGATCGGCTCCCTGCTGCTCAACCCCGGCGGCCCAGGCGGTTCGGGGGTGGACTTCGCCCGCGTGTCCGGCGAGGTCCTCACCGACCGGCTGAGGGCCCGCTACGACATCGTCGGGTTCGACCCCAGGGGTGTCGGCAAGAGCGCCGCGATCCGCTGCGCTCCGGACGCGGGCGCCGGCGTCTACGGCCGCCAGGCGCGGAACCCGAGGGCCCGCGCCGAGCCGACGGCGAGCGAGGTCGCCGACGAGCTCAAGAAGTTCGGGGCCGGCTGCCGGGCACAGTCCGGCGAACTGCTCGCCCATGTCTCGACCGTCGAGGCGGCCAAGGACATGGACGTGCTGCGCGGTGTCCTCGGCGACGCCAGGCTGCACTACCTCGGGTTCTCCTACGGGACCCAGCTCGGCGCCGTCTACGCCGAGCTCTTCCCCGCCCGCGTCGGCAGGCTGGTCCTCGACAGCGCCGTCGATCCCAGGGCGTGGCCGACGGACGCGTCCATCGTCCAGGCCCGCGGGTTCGAAGTGGCCCTCGACTCCTTCCTGGCCGACTGCGCCCAGCGCTCCGACTGCGCGCTGGGCACGGACCCCGCGGCGGCCAGGCGGCGCCTCGTCGGCCTGCTGGAGCACATCGACCGCAGGCCGCTTCCCGGCGAGGGCGCGCAGACGCTCGACAAGGAGACGGCCATCGGCCTCATCGGCGGCGCCCTGTACGACAAGAGGGCGTGGCCGCTCCTGCGGACCGCCCTCCAGCAGGCCATGAGCGGCAAGGGCGCCGCCATGCTCCAGCTGGCCGACTCCTCGCACGGGGCGGACGACAACTCCGCGGAGGCCATGCAGTCGATCATCTGCCTGGACGGCCCGCCGTCCCTGACGTCGGCTGACCAGGTGGAGGCGCGGCTGCCCGCCTTCCGCGAGGCGGCTCCCGTCTTCGGGGAGATGCTGGCGTGGACGGAGCTGAGGTGCGCGTACTGGCCGGTCAAGCCGACCGGCAGGCCCCACGCCATCACGGCGCGGGGAGCGGCCCCGATCCTGGTCGTGGGCAACCTCAGGGACCCCGCGACGCCGTACGCGTGGGCGGAGGGGCTGGCCGGCCAGCTGTCGTCCGGCGTGCTGCTGACCCATGACGGCGACGGTCACGGCGCCTACGACAAGCGCGGCAACGCGTGCGTCAACGACGCCGTCGACACCTACCTCATCGAGGGCCGTCCGCCGGTGAACGGAACCAGGTGCGGCTGAGGTCACCGGCCTCTCCGGCGTACGGCCCCTCGGACAGCGTGTCCGAGGGGCCGTACGTCTGTTCCATCGGCTCCGTACGTCACAGACCCAGCGCGACCGCCAGCCGCGTGAGCTCCGCCTTGCTCGTGATCCCGAACTTCAGCCGGATCCTGCGCAGGTAGGTGTCGATCGTGTGCTGACTGATTCCCATGCGCCGGGCGGTCTGGGAGTAGGTGCACCCGGCGGCGATGTGCCGCAGGGCCTCGGCCTCACGGGGAGCGAGGGCCGGCTCGGCGACCTCGGCGGCGCCGCCGTGCGGAAGGAACTGGAGCATCTGATCATTTCCGGCGATCTCGGTGACTTTCGACGTCGTACGGCTCCGGGCCGCGGGCTCCCGCGGCGTGGCCGCATCACCCGTGACGGAAGGAAGCCGGCCTAGGGGGCCGGAAACTCTTCCGATTTGTGCTGTTAAGTGAGATTTGTAGCCACTGGTGGTTGAAAGTCGCTTTCGAGTGGCTTGCTGGCATTGGACTCCTGGCGGCCACACGAAGGCCATCAGGAGACAACGCAGGAAAGAGATCGGATCACCGCGCGACCTGGCTCTGGTCATCCGGAAATTCACGGGTTACGATCCGGAAATACATCCGACGTATGCGGTCCCGTAGGAGCCCCCTCATGCCGATGGTTTCCGCCACGTTGTCCCGGTTATCCGCCGCCCTCCTCCTGCTCGTCTCCCTCCTCGCCGCCCAGCCCGCCCGCGCGGGCTCCGGTACCTGGACGATCCACGGCCTCGGCGCCGGCCCCTCCGCGCTGCTCAGGCTCGACGAGGGCCAGGGCACGCTCTCCCTCGAAGTGCGGCACGGCGCCACCCAGGTGCTCGAGCCCAGCCCCGTCGGCATCGTCACCGAGCGCGCCGACCTGTCGCGCGGCCTGCGCTTCGCCGGCCGCCGCGACCGCCCCGTGGCCGAGCGCTACACCACGACGGTGGGCAAGCGGCTCGCGCGCGCCGCCGTCATGCGGGAGAGCACGTTCTCCTTCGTCACCGCCGAGGGTGCCCGGCTCGACCTGGTGGTCAGGGCCTCCCGCGACGGCGTGTCCTACCGTTACGCGCTGCCCGGCGACCACGGCGCCGTGCTGAGGGAGACCTCGGCCTTCACCGTGCCGCAGGCCGCCGCCGCCTGGCTGGCCCGGCACCGGCGCGACTACGAGAACCCGTTCGTCCAGTACACCGCGCTGAGCGCGCCCGCCGCCGACTTCATGGTGTCCGCGCTGTTCGAGACGGGCGGCAGCTACCTGCTGATCACCGAGTCGGACCTCGACGGCCGCTACTCGGGCCCGAGGCTGGCCCACGAGCAGGGCACCGGGACCTACCGGCTCGGCCTCTGGGACCAGCGGGTCGAGGTGAGCGGCCCGCTGACCACCCCGTGGCGGGTGATGATCGTCGGCGACCTGGCCACCGTCACCGAGTCCACGCTCGTCGACGACCTCGCGCCGGACTCCAGGGTGCGCGACACCTCCTGGATCGAGCCCGACCAGGTGCTCTGGACGTGGCTGGCGGGCGGCAGGCAGGCCGGACAGAGCCTGGAGAAGCAGAAGGCGTTCGTCGACTACGCCGCCCTGCGCGGCTGGCCATACGTGAAGGTCGACGCGGGCTGGTACTTCCTCAAGGACCAGTGGGACGTCACCGACCCCGACTGGCCCACGACCAGCTGGATCCCGCGGCTCGTGGGGTACGCCGGGGCCAAGGGTGTGGAGATCATGGTCTGGATCCACTACCGCGACCTCGACACCCCCGAGGAGCGGGAGCTGTGGCTGCCCACCCTGCGCCGGTGGGGCGTGCGCGGCGTCAAGATCGACTTCATGGACGCCGAGTCGCAGGAGCGGCTGCGGTGGTACGACGAGATCCTGCCCGCCACGGCGGCGAACGAGCTCATGGTCAACTTCCACGGCTCGACCGTCCCCAAGGGCGTCCACCGCACCTGGCCGCACGTCATGACCATGGAGGGCGTGCACGGCGGCGAGAAGTCCAGCAACCTGCGCACCAGCCACCTGACCGCGCTGCCGTTCACCAGGAACGTCATCGGCTCCATGGACTACACCCCGATGGCCTTCCACCGCCCGAGCCGGCCCACCTCCGACGCCCACGAGCTGGGCCTGTCGGTGGTCTACGAGTCCGGGCTGCAGAACCTGGCAGGGACGGTGGAGTCCTACCAGGCCAGGCCGCAGGCCGAGCGCTTCCTCGAGCAGGTGCCGAGCGTCTGGGACGAGACCCGCCTGCTGTCGGGACGGCCGGCCGACCACGTCGTGCTGGCCCGCCGCAGCGGCGACCGCTGGTTCGTCGGCGCCGGCGTCTCGGGCGCCGCCCGCACCCTCGACGTGCCGCTGGACCTCCTGCGCGGCCGATGGCTGCTCGAGGTCGTCAGGGACGGCGAGGGCGGCCTGGTGCGCGAGAGCCGCGTGGTCGTCGGCGGCCGCGACCGGCTCTCCGTGGACGTGCCCGCCGAGGGCGGCTTCGCGGCCGTCGCCTGCCGGTGGCGGCCGGGCCTCGACACCTGTGACCGATAGACCTCCGATCCCCGTCCCGAGAACACCTCCGATGTATAGGTGCCACAGATGAACCGACGCATGCTGGCAGGACCCCTCCTGCTGGTGCTGGGCGCGGCGCTGGCCGTCGTCCCCGCGACGACGCCCGCCGCCGCGGCGGCGCCCGCCGAGCCGTACACGCTCTGGTACGACGAGCCCGCGCCCGACAACAACCAGGGCTGGGAGACCCGCTCGCTGCCGATCGGCAACGGCCCCATGGGCGCCACCGTGTTCGGCGGCGTCCAGGCCGAGCGGCTGCAGTTCAACGACAAGACGCTGTGGACCGGCGGTCCAGGCGTGTCCGACTACAACTTCGGCAACTGGGAGACGCCGCGGCCCGGCGCGCTGGAGGGCATCAGGGAGCGCATCTGGAAGGAGGGCGGCATCTCGCCCAACGACGTGCTCGCCGCCCTCGGCCTGAAGAGCGACTCGCCCCGCCACCGCCGCTTCGGCGCCTACCAGAGCTTCGGCGACCTGCGCCTCGCCTTCGCCGGCCTGCCCGCCCAGGTGAGCGAGTACCGCAGGGACCTCGACCTCTCCCGCGCCCTCGCCGGGGTCTCCTTCAAGGCCGGCGACGTCCGGTACACCAGGGAGTACTTCGCCTCCGCGCCGGCCGGCGTGGTGGTCGCCAGGCTCGGTGCCGACCGGCCGGGCCGGCTGACGTTCACCTCCAGGATCGCCGTGCCGGCCAACCGGACGGCCACCGCCGCGGCCTCCGGCGGCCGGATCACCGTGAAGGGCGCGCTCAACAGCAACGGCATGCGGTACGAGACCCAGCTGCAGGTGATCAACGAGGGCGGCACCAGAACCGAGCAGCCGGACGGCTCGGTCACGGTGACCGGCGCCGACGCCGCGGTCCTCATCCTCGGGACCGGCACCGACTACGCCGACGACTACCCCACCTACAAGGGCGCCGACCCGCACGCCGCGCTCACCGCGAAGGTCGACGGCGCCGCCGCCCAGGGCTACGAGGAGCTGCGGGCCGCGCACGAGGCCGACCACACCAGGCTGTTCGACAGGGTGCGGCTCGACCTCGGCGGCGTCCTGCCCCCGATCCCTACCGACGACCTGCTCGCGCGGTACGGCAGGGGCACCCCCGCCGCCGCGGACCGGGCCCTGGAGCAGCTGTTCTACCAGTACGGCCGGTACCTGCTGATCGCCTCGTCCAGGCCGGGCTCGCTGCCGGCCAATCTGCAGGGCGTGTGGAACGTCCTGGAGGCCCCGCCCTGGCAGGCGGACTACCACCTCAACATCAACGTGCAGATGAACTACTGGCCCGCCGAGATCGCCAACCTCGCCGAGACGGCCGAGCCGTTCCACGCCTACGTCGACCGCCTGCGCGAACCGGGCAGGGTGACGGCCAGGCAGATGTACGGCACGCGCGGCTGGGTAGCCCACCACGCCTCCAACATCTTCGGCCAGACCGGCGCCTGGGACCACCCCGCCTACTTCTTCCCCGAGTCGGGGGCGTGGCTGTCCCAGCAGCTCTACGACCACTACCGCTTCACACTCGACAAGGACTACCTGACCGGCACCGCCTACCCGGTCATGAAGGAGACGGCGCAGTTCTGGCTCGACTTCCTCCAGACCGACCCCCGGGACGGCAGGCTCGTCGCCATCCCCAGCCGCTCCCCGGAGATCGGGCCCACGACGGCTGGGGCGTCGATGTCGCAGCAGATCCTGTGGCACCTGTTCACCGACCTGCGCGAGGCGGCCGGGCTGGTGGGCGACGAGGAGTACGCCGCGGAGGCCGAGAAGGTCCTGGCCAAGCTCGACCCGGGCCTGCGGGTCGGCAGGTGGGGCCAGCTGCAGGAGTGGAAGGAGGACATCGACGACCCGAAGGAGACCCACCGGCACGTCTCGCACCTGTTCTCCGTCCACCCCGGCAGGCAGATCTCGCCGCGCACCACGCCGGAGCTGGCCGAGGCCGCCAAGGTCTCGCTCAACGCCCGCACCGACGTCGGCACCGGGTGGAGCAAGGCCTGGAAGATCAACTTCTGGGCCCGGCTGCTCGACGGTGACCGCGCGCACAAACTGCTGAGCGACCAGCTGCAGACCAGCACGCTGGCCAACCTCTGGGACACCCACCCGCCCTTCCAGATCGACGGCAACTTCGGCGCCACCTCGGGCATGACCGAGATGCTGCTGCAGAGCCACCTCGGCGCGGCCGACATCCTGCCCGCGCTGCCCGCGGCCTGGCGCGACGGCAGCGTCGAGGGGCTGCGCGCCCGCGGCGCCCACACCGTGGGGATCACCTGGAAGGCGGGCCGGCTGCGCGAGGTGCGCCTCACCTCCGACAAGGGCGGCGAGGTGAAGCTGCGCAACGCCGCCTTCGCCGGGAAGGTCAGGGTCACCACGGCCGGCGGCAGGCCGGTGCCGCACCGGGCCGAGGGCGACACGCTGACACTGCCCACCAGGCAGGGCGAGGACTACCGCGTCGTGGTCCAGGCCGAGGTGAGCGTCGGCGTGCCCGAGGGGCCGCACCGGCCGGGCGCCGAGGTGCCCGTCACGGTCACGCTCGCCGCGGTCGACCGGTCCACGCTGCCCTCCACGCGGGTGACGCTGGGGCTGCCCCAGGGCTGGACGGCCGAGCCCGCGTCCGCCAGGCTGCTGCCGGTCAGGCCGGGTGAGTCCCGTACGGCCACCTTCACCGTGCGGGTGCCCCAGGACGCGACGGCAGGGGCGCACCCGGTCACGGGCAGCGCCGCCTCGGGCGGCTGGAGCGCAGGCGGGCAGGCGCGGATCCAGGTGGGCTGATCCTCAGGCCGAGGCGGACAGGTTCTCCTGAGACCTGCCCGCCTCAGCCCCAAGCGCCGCCTCGTCGGCGGACGGCACGGCCAGCTGGCCGCCGCGGTGGTGGCGGCGGCACAGCACCTGGTAGCGGACCGGCGAGGCGTCGGTGTCGCCGATCACGACCTGCTCGCCGCTGCGCGCCATCGCGCCCCCGACGACGCGGGCGTTCAGCAGTCCGGGCCGCCCGCACCAGCACAGCACCTCGACCTGCAGCCTGCACACCTCGTCCGCCAGCTCGAACAGGCGCTGCGCGGCGGGGAACATCCGCGACCTGAAGTCGGAGGCCAGGCCGAAGGCGTAGACGTCCACCCCGTGCTCGTCGACCAGGTCGGCCAGCTGCTCGATCTGCTCCAGGGTGTAGAAGCACGCCTCGTCGCAGATCAGGTAGTCGATCCTGTCGTGCCCCCGCACCAGCTCCACCAGGTCGAGGGAGTCGTCCACCTCGATGGCGTCGAGCCCGAGCCCTATCCTGCTGGTGACCTTCGGGCCGCCCGACCTGTCGTGCTTGGTCAGCACCAGTCCGCGCCTGCCCTGCCGTCCGTGGTTGTAGTTCATCTGGAGGGCCAGCGTCGACTTACCGCAGTCCATGGGACCGAAGTAGAACTTCAGCACGGCGTCGCGGGCGGCGGAGGGCACGGAGGAGAGCGCGGACAATTCGGTCACAGGCCGCTAGCTTACTGGGCATCACTTATGTTCCCACCGGCATCAGGAGGCAACTGTGGCCACGGACAACCCGGCTGCGCTGGACGCGTTGATGACCCCCGACGACCTGACCGCCGCCCAGGCCGACGCGGCACGCTGGCGCTACGGCTTCTTCGTCGTGCTGACCGGCATCATCGTCATCCTCGTGGCGTTCGGGGCCGCGGTGTTCGCCACCAAGGAGTTCGCCACCATGTTCGCCGGGGTGTGCGGCGTGATCGGCACCATCATCGGCGCCTACTTCGGCATCCAGGCCGGCCAGTCCGGCAAGGCGCGGGTGGAGATGGAGCTGACCAAGGCGCACGAGCTGGCCGTACGGCTGGCGGCCTACGTCGGCACCGAGAACGCCCCCAAGGTGATCGACGACGTGCTCGGCAGCAGGAGACGATGAAGAAACGCCGGTTGTTCGGCAGGTTTCGCTGATCCCCGCGGGCAGGTCCATCGGTAGACACTGAACCCATGCGTATCGGAGTGGACACCGGGGGCACGTTCACCGACGTGGTGGCGGTCGACGAGCGGACCGGCGAGATCTTCACCACCAAGACGCCCTCGACGCCCGCCAACCCGGCCGACGGGTTCATGGCGGGCCTTGCGAAGGTGGGCGGCGCGAAGGCGGGCGTGGCGGTCACCGGGTTGGTGCACGGCACCACCGTGGCCACCAACCAGCTGCTCGAGGACCGGATCCAGGACCTCGGGTTCGTGACCACCGAGGGGTTCGAGTTCATCCTGGAGATCGCCAGGCAGAGCGTGCCCGACGGCTACGGCAACTCCTACTTCTGGGTGAAGCCGCCCAGGATCGTGCCCGTGCACCGGGTGAAGACGGTCGGCGGGCGTCTCGATCACCTGGGCGCCGAGGTCCGGCCGTTCGACGAGGAGGAGGCCACGCGGGTCGCGCGGTGGTTCAGGGAGCGGGGGATCACCGCGATCGGGGTGTGCTTCCTGCATTCCTACGCCAACCCCGGGCACGAGGCGCGGATGCGCGAGGTGCTCGAACGCGAACACCCCGAGGCCGTGGTGTCGCTGTCGAGCGACGTGCTGAGGGAGTACAGGGAGTACGAGCGCTCGGTCACGACGCTGGTCGACGCGGCGGTCAAGCCGACGATGCGGCGCTACATCGCCAACCTGTCCGAGCGGCTGCGCATGCCGTACTCGGTGATGAAGTCGAACGGCGGCATCCTCAGCGCCGCCGAGGTGGTGCACCAGCCGATCACCACGGTGCTGTCGGGGCCCGCGGCGGGGGCGCTGGGCGCGGCGCTGATCGCCGCCACGTCCGGGCACCCCTCCGTCATCACGCTGGACGGCGGCGGCACCTCCACGGACGTGGCGGTGGTCGTGGACGGCGAGCCCTCGCTCACCACCGAGGGCTCGATCGGGCGCTACCCGTGCAAGATCCCGATGATCGACATCGTGACCGTGGGCGCGGGCGGCGGCTCGATCGCCTGGATCTCGCCCGAGGGCACGCTGAAAGTGGGGCCGCGGTCGGCGGGGGCCGATCCGGGGCCGCTGTGTTACGGCAGGGGCGGCGGCGACGTCACGGTCACCGACGCGCACGTCTTCCTCGGCAGGATCCCGCCGCACCTGCTCGGCGGCGAGATCCCGCTCGACCGGCAGGCGGCGAGGGAGGGCGTCGAGGCGCTGGCGGGCAAGCTCGGCCTCAGCCCCGAGCGCACCGCGACGGGCGTCCTGGAGATCAGCGCGTTCAACCAGTGCAACGCGATCAGGCAGATCACCGTCAAGCGCGGGCTCGACGTGCGCGACTTCCCGCTGGTCACCTTCGGCGGCTCGGGGCCCCTGCTGGCCTGCCGCCTCATCGACATCCTCGGGCTGCCCGCGGTGATCGTGCCGCCCGACCCCGGCAACGTGTCGGCGTTCGGCCTGCTCACCGTGGACGTCAAGAACGACTACGTCCGCACCCACGTCACGAGGAGCCCGGATCTGAACGTGCTGGAGGGGATCTTCGCCGAGCTGGAAGGGCAGGCGGTCGCCGCCCTCGACCGCGAGGGCTTCACCTCGCCCGTCTGCCGGCGCAGCGCCGACCTGCGCTACTACGGTCAGGCCTACGAGGTGCGGGTGCCCGCGCCACCCGGCCCGCTCGGCGAGGAGTGGCGCGCCGAGGTGCTCGCCCGCTTCCACGAGGCGCACGAGCGGCTCTACGGCTACGCCTACCGCGACGATCCCCGGCACGCCGTGGAGTGGGTCAACCTCAGGGTCTCGGGCATCGGCCCCATCACCAGGCCCGCCATCCCCGAACGTTCCCGGCGCGGCGAGGAGGCCCTTCCCGCCCCCGGCGCTCGGCGGGTCTGCTTCGACGAGCGCGAGGGCTGGGCCGAGTGCCCCGTCCACCAGCGCGCGGACCTGCGCTGGGGCGACGTGGTCAGCGGTCCGGCGGTGATCGAGGAGTACGGCTCGACTCTGCCGCTCCACCCCGGTTTCACCGCCGCGTGCGACGCGCACGGCAACCTGGTCATCCGCAGGGCCGACGCGGCCGCGCCCGGCACCGGCGGGGCCGTCCGAGAGCGCGAGACGGGAGAGAGCCTGTGACCGCCGTTGACCCGATCCTCGTGGAGATCGTCGAAGGCACGCTCGCCTCCGTGGAGAAGGAGGTCGAGACCGCGATCGCGCGCACGGCCCGCTCCCCGATGATCCGCGACGCCCACGACTTCCGCGCCGGCATCCACGACATCAGGCTGCGCAAGCTGACCGGACGCTCCTACTCCGCCCTGGTCCAGCCCGTCGTCCGCGACTTCCCGATCGAGACGATGAACCAGGGCGACGTCTTCTTCCACAACGACGTCTACCTCTCCGAGGGCGGCATCGGCCACCTGCCCGACCTCTGCGTCACCGTGCCCGTCTTCCACCGGGGCGAGGTGGTGTCCTTCGTGCAGGCCTTCGGCCACCATGACGACATCGGCGGGTCGGTGCCCGGCAGCATGCCCTCCCACGCGCGCTCGGTCTTCGAGGAGGGCCTGATGGTGCCGCCGATCAGACTGTGGGAGCGCGGCGTGCCCAACGAGGCCGCGCTGCGGATCATGACCCGCAACTCCCGCATGCCCGACTCGCTCGCCGGTGACCTCGACGCCGAGTGCTCGGCCTGCCTGATGGGAGCGCGCCGCCTGGCCGAGCTCTTCGACCGCTACGGCAGGGCCGAGGTCGAGCGGTGCTTCGACGCCATCATCGGCAAGACCACCGAGACCTTCCGCAGGGAGCTGCTGTCGAAGATCCCCGAGGGGGTCTACGTCTGGGAGGACTACGCCGAGCACGACGGCGTCGACGAGCCGCGCCTGCACACCCAGCGCATCACGCTCACCCGGCTGGAGGACCGCCTCGTCATCGACTTCACCGGCACCTCGCCGCAGGCCAAGGGCCCGATCAACCACGCGGGCGACTACGCCGACGGGGTGTTCCTGAAGAAGTGGCTGGCCCCGATCCTGCGCAACCTCGCCGACACGCCCGAGCGGATGGCCGAACTCGACGTCAACGAGGGCGTGGTCCCGCTCATCGAGATGCGCTTCCCCGAGAAGGGCACGCTGCTGACGCCGGTCTTCCCCGCGCCCACCAACGCCAGGACCTTCGTCATCCTGCGGCTGCTCGGGGTGCTGGCGGGGGTGCTGGCCAAGGCGACGGGCGGGCGGATGCCGGCCGACCAGGAGACCATCCGCTACACCGGCGTGTACGGCGAGGACGCGGGCGGCGTGCCGTACCTGATGAGAGAGGTCCTGGGCGGCGGCTCGGGCGGGCGGTGGTACGCCGACGGGGAGGACACCATCCACGTGGTGCCCGACTCGCGCAACATCCCCGTGGAGTTCGCCGAGGCGCGCTGGCCGTTCAGGGTGGAGCGGCTCGGGCTCGCGGTCGACTCGGGCGGACCGGGGCTGTTCAGGGGCGGGCTCGGCTACGACAAGCACATCAGGATGCTCAGGGACGCCTCCTACATGTCGATCGCCGACCGGTCGATCCTCTCGTGCTGGGGGGTCAACGGGGGACGGGCCGGGCGTCCCTTCACGGTCTCGGTGGCGGGACAGGAGATGGAGGGGCTGGTCGACGACCATCCGGTGCGGGCGGGCGAGATCATCCGCATCCGCACCACGGGAGGCGGCGGCTGGGGCTCGCCGTACGAGCGCGACCCCGAGAAGGTGGCCGCCGACGTACGCGACGGGAAGGTCTCAGCCGAGGGCGCGCGGGCCGACTACGGCGTGGTCCTCGACGGGGACGAGGTCGACGAGGCGGCCACCAGGGAGTTGCGCGCCCGGCTGAGCGCGGCCCCGGCCCCGTTCTTCGACCGCGGCCCCGGCTACCCGACCCTGTCCGGCGGCCGCACCCACGCGGAGGTGGACGACCACTAGCCCGCTGGTGGCGGATTTTCCCGAAGACCCCAACCCCAAGCCCACCCTCGCCCGTCCGGCGCTCACCTACGTGGATCCTCGAAAAGACCTCTGCGCCCGCCCGCGCGAGTCCTCCCATCAGATCTGCGCGGAGGGAACCGCCTGCTTCAGCTGGCGGGGGAATCCGCGCTCCCCCCGTTCGGATTTTGTCGGTGCCCGCCGGTAGCGTGGTGATCTCATTACCGAGCGTTGGAGGTGGGTGTGCGCAGGTCGTTCACGTTTCTGTTGCGCCCCACCAGCAAGCAGGCCGTCGCGCTCGCGCAGTGCGTAGAGGATCACCGGCAGATGTACAACGCCGCCTTGGAGCATCGGCGCACCGCCTACCGCAAGGCAGGCGTGACCGTCCGGTACGGCGATCAATCGGCCGAGTTGAAACACATCCGCGCCGACGACCCTGATGGGCACGGCCGGTGGTCGTTCTCCTCCCAGCAGGCCACCCTCAGGCGTCTGGACAAGACGTTCGCGGCGTTCTTCTCCCGCGTCAAGGCCAGTCGCGCGCCGGGCTTCCCGCGTTTCAAGGGACGTGGCTGGTTCGACACGGTGCAGTGGCCCAAGGATGGTGACGGCTGCCGGTGGGATTCCCAGCCTGAGCATCCTTCAGCGAGGTTCGTCCGCTTGCAGGGCATCGGGCATGTGCGGGTCCACCAGCACCGGCCGGTGCGTTGAAGACGATCAGTGTGAAGCGGGAAGGCCGCCGCTGGTACGTCGTGCTGTCGTGCGACGGCGTGCCCGCCCAGACCCTGCCCGCAACTGGCGCGGTGGCCGGTATCGACATGGGTGTGGCCTCGCTGGTGACGACCAGCGACGGCCGGCATCTGGCCAACCCGCGCCACCTGGCCACCTCCGCCGACCGTCTCGCGGAGGCTCAGCGCGACCTCACCCGCAAGAAGCGAGGTAGCAAGCGCCGTCGCAAGGCCGTGGTACGAGTGGCCGCGCTGCACGCGAAGGTACGCCGTCAACGCCTGGACAGCGCGCACAAGGCTGCGCTCGCGCTGGTCATGGTGCACGAGGACCTGCGGATCGCGAACATGACCCGATCGGCGTCCGGCACGTTGGAGGCACCCGGCCGGAACGTCGCAGCGAAGTCCGGCCTCAACCGGAGCATCCTGGACGCCGGTTGGGGGGTGTTCCTGACGGTCCTCGCGCACAAGGCTGAAAGCGCCGGTCGCGAGCTGATCGCAGTGAACCCCGCCAACACCTCGCGCACCTGCTCGCGTTGCGGGCACTGTGCGCAGGAGAACCGCGTCACCCAAGCCGAGTTCGCGTGCGTGGCGTGCGGGCACACCGCACACGCCGACGTGAACGCGGCGATCAACATCTTGAGGGCAGGGCTTGCCCTTCGACAGGCTGCGGGAGCGGCTTAGCGAGAAGCCGCTCCCTTCAGGGAGCGGAGGAGTCACGATGGCGCACACTCAGAACTGGAGGACGCTGTGCGAATTGCCCTGGCGGGGTTGGCCACCAGCCACCCCTACACCGACGCCCGTACGCTGGCCCGCCACGCCGAGCTGGTGGTCTGGGAGCAGGACGAGGAGCGGCTGCGGCGCTTCACGCAGGAGCACCCCTCGGCCAAGGTCGCGGGATCTCTGCCCGAGCTGCTGGCGGCCGAGCCGGACGGCGTCGTGCTCACCGTGCCCAACCCTCAGGCGCCCGACGCGCTGAGGGCGGTGCTGGAGACCGGCGCGCCGGTGTTCATGAACAAGCCGGCCGCCGCGACCAGGGCCCAGCTCGACGCGCTCGACCGGCTGGAGATCACCGATCGGGTGCTGTCCAGCTCCGTGCTGAGGTTCGCGCCCGCGTTCACGGCCGCCCGGGTCGACCCCGACGAGGTGCTGGCCGTGCGCGCCACGGTCAGGCACGACGTCGGGCTCTGGGCGACCGGCTACAACCCGTGGCAGGACACGCCGGGCGCGGGCGGCGGCACCATGGTCACGATGGGCATCCACGGCGTGGAGCTGCTCGTCGCCCTGCTGGGCCCCGCGGTACGGCTGGCGGGCGCGGCCGGCGCCGTCCGCCACTACGAGGGCCTGCGCTCGGAGGACACCGGCGTCATGGCGCTGCGCTGGGACAGCGGGGTCACCGGCACTGTGGAGATCATCGGCGTCTCGGACTCCGAGGCCTACACCGTCACCGTGCACACCCGCGACGGCTCGCGCGACATCGTCATCGAGGGCGGCGACGACGTGCTCAAGGGCCTCGGCTACGAGGGCACGGTCGAGGCCTTCCTCGCCATGGTCGGCGGCGCGCCGAGCCCGGTGCCGTGGGCCCAGACCCGGGCGATCCTGGGCGTCCTGGTGGACGCCCGCGAGGCCGTGCCCGCGCGATAAAAATCACCCCCCATTGACAGGAAAACACTCGCGAAGTTACGGTCTGGACCGTAAATGAGAGGAGTTCCGGGGTGCGGACGGTAGCAGAGCTCGAGGAACGGCTGGCGCGGCCCAGCGATGGCCTGGTCGACGACCTGGCCAGGCTCGACGGCGACATCATGATCCTTGGCGCGGGGGGAAAGCTCGGACCGAGCCTCGTCAGGCTCGCCCTCAACGCGACCAAGGGCAGCAGGCGGATCGTGGCCGTCTCCAGGTTCTCCGAGCCTGGCCTGGCCGATGACCTGACGCGGGAGGGCGCCACGGTCGTCAGCGCCGACGTGGCCGACGAGCAGGCGCTGCGCGACCTGCCCGACGTGGAGAACGTGGTCTTCCTGGTCGGCGCCAAGTTCGGCACCCAGGGCGCCGAGCACGCCACCTGGTTCACCAACTCCTACCTGCCCGGACGGGTCGCCGACCGGTTCAGGGACAGCAGGATCGCGGCCCTGTCGACCGGCAACGTCTACCCGCTCGTCCCCGTGACCAGCGGCGGCGCGACCGAGGAGACCCCGGCCGACCCGGTGGGCGAGTACGCGATGAGCTGCCTGGGCAGGGAGCGGGTGATGTCGCACTTCAGCGAGAAGTACGGCACGCGCCTGGCCCTCATCAGGCTCAACTACGCCGTCGAGATGCGCTACGGCGTCCTCGTCGACCTGGCGCAGAAGGTCCACGCGGGCGAGCCCGTCGACCTGTCCACCGGCATGGCCAACGTGGTCTGGCAGGGCTACGCCAACGAGGTCACGCTCCGCTCGCTGCTGCACGCGCAGGCTCCGCCGTTCACGCTCAACCTGACCGGACCCGAGCTGATCTCGGTCCGGCAGGCCGCCACCGACCTCGGCAGGGCGCTGGGCAAGCAGCCCTCCTTCGTCGGCGAGGAGGCGCCCACCGCGCTGCTGTCGAACGCGGCCAAGTGTCACAGGCTCTTCGGCTACCCGGAGCTGGCGCCCGCCGAGCTGATCGAGCTCACCGCGCGCTGGGTGGCCGACGGCGGGCCGCTGCTCGGCAAGCCGACCAAGTTCGAGCGCCGCGACGGCCGGTTCTGATCCGCATGCTCATCGATCAAGGGGGAAGTGACGTGCTCAGCACGGCTCCAGAGGCTCAGACGTCCGTCCGCGACCTGTTCAGGCGCGGCCTGGTCATCCCTGCGCACCCGCTGGCGCTCGACGCGGGACGCAAGCTGGACGAGCGCCGCCAGCGGGCGCTGACCCGCTACTACGTCGAGGCGGGCGCGGGCGGCCTGGCCGTGGGCGTCCACACCACGCAGTTCGCCATCCACGGCACCGACCTGCTGCCGCCCGTCCTGGAGCTGGCGGCGGAGACCGCCCGCGAGGCGGGCCGCGAGATCGTCATGGTCGCGGGCGCGACGGGCCCGACCGACCAGGCCGTGGCCGAGGCCGAGCTGGCCCGCTCGCTCGGCTACCACATGGTGCTGCTCAGCCCCTACCGGGAGCTGAACGAGGACCAGCTGATCGAGCGGGCCCGCGCGGTCGGCGAGGTGCTGCCCGTCATCGGCTTCTACCTGCAGCCCGCCGTGGGCGGCCGCACCCTGTCCAGGAGTTTCTGGACGCGGCTGGCGGCCATCGAGTCGGTCGTCGGCATCAAGGTGGCGCCCTTCGACCGCTACCGCACGCTCGACGTGCTGCACGGCGTGGTCAGGGCGGGGCGCGCCGACGAGGTGGCGCTCTACACCGGCAACGACGACCACATCCTGGCCGACCTCATCACCACCCACCGGGTGATCGTGGACGGCCGCGAGGTCGAGGTCGAGTTCGTCGGCGGCCTGCTCGGCCAGTGGGCGGTCTGGGTCAAGAAGGCGGTCGAGCTGCTGGACGAGGCCAAGCTGGCCCGCGCCGGCGACGACGCGGCGGTGCGCAGGCTGCTCGGGCTCGACGGCCACCTCACCGACGCCAACGCCGCCATCTTCGACTCGGCCAACGGCTTCCACGGCTGCATCCCCGGCATCCACGAGATCCTGCGCCGCCAGGGGCTGCTGGCCGGACGCTGGTGCCTGGACCCGGCCGAGGAGCTGTCACCGGGACAGCTCGCCGAGATCGACCGCGTGTGGGCGGCCTACCCGTGGCTGCGCGACGACGACTTCGTCGCCGAGGGCCTCGACCGGTGGCTCGCCTAGCGGACGAGCCGGATCCGCGGATGGTGACCGGCCCAGAGAGCGAGCCGGGTCCGCGGGCGCTGGCCGGGCCGGCCTGGCTAGAGGGTCAGCCGGTAGAGGGTCAGGGGGCGGCCGCTGGTCCCGCTGGTCAGGTTGCCGGTGCGCTCGGCGAGCCCGGCCAGCTCAAGGCGGTGCAGCATGCGGCGGGCCGTGCGCTGCTGCACCGCGAGCCGTTCGGCGATCTCCCTGGTGGTCAGCGGCTCGCCGCCGGCCGCCTCGCGGGCCTCCAGCAGCTTCTCCAGCGTCGGCACCGAGAGGCCGACCCTGCGCGCGATCACCGACAGGTTCTGCTCGCCCGCGGGCGTCGCGCCGACCGACTCCAGCACGATGTCGGTGTCGGCGCGCAGCGACAGCACGGCGGCGACGTCGCCGATGCGCCTGGCCCGTGCCAGCGCCCTGCGCGCCAGGCTCTCGGCCTCGGCGGCGCTGCGGCCCAGACCGAAGCCCACCCTGACCACCTGGCTCGTCATGGTCAGCCGCGACAGCATCGGCAGGCAGGAGAAGCCGCCCGTCGCGTCGGCCAGCGGGCCGCGCGTGGTCACCAGCAGGTGCGTGCCGCCCCTGAAGGCGGCCAGCGTGCCGCCGAGTGCCGCCGCCTCGCGCAGCAGGCCCTCCTCGCTGTCGACCTCGATCAGCCCGAGCGCGATCTGCGCGTCCTCCTGCGCCTGCCCCTCGGCGGTGAGCAGCAGCTGGCGCAGCGCCACCCGCACCGAGTGCACCGAGGGCGCGAGGCGCAGCACGTGCATGTCGTCGCGCAGCGCCTCGTGCACCGAGCTGAGACAGGTGATCACGGCGTGGTCGCCGCCGCGCCGGTGGAAGGAGACGGCCTTCTTGGAGGTCATCTCGGGCCGGTAGGGCAGCGTGCGCACCTGGTCGGTGGGCAGCCCCGCCTCCTCGAACGTGGCGTGGACGTCGGCGGACGAGATCGTGTCGATGGACAGGCGCGTGATGTCCTGGCCCTCGTGCTGGAGCCGTACCAGAGCGGTCAGCAGCGTCGCCCCGGAGTAGTCGACGAACGCCGCGGGACGGGTGAGCGCCTCGGCGTCACTGGCCAGCATGTACGGCACGATGCCGGTGAACAGCCACCCCTCTACGGTGGACGAGTGCGCCTCGACGATCGCGGGAGCCTGCGACTCGTGGTCGTAGTCGAGCCGCAGCGCGGTGACGCCCGGCTGCTCCTCGCAGGTGGCCGCGACGTCGTCGACCAGATCGTGCGGGCCGACGACCCCGATGACGATTCCCACCCACGCCTCCCTCTGCCATATTACGGTCAAGACCGAAAGGGTAACTCGTGACTCCGAAGTTTCCAACCATGGCCGATCCCGAGGGCCGTACGCTCGGCGACGAGGAGGTGGCCGCCCTGGAGCGGGTGATCCGCTCGGGCATGCTCAACTCCGTGTGGGGAACCGAGGCGCGGGCGCTCGAGCGGGAGATGACCGAACTGTACGGCGTCCGCCACGCGATCGCGTGCAGCTCCGGCACCGCGGCTCTCCATCTGTCGGTCGTGGCGGCTGCGCCGGACCCCGGAGACGAGATCATCACGACGCCGATCACGGATTTCGGGACCGTCGCCCCCATCTTGGCGCAGAACGCGGTCCCTGTCTTCGCGGATGTGGAGCCCTCGGACGGCAATCTCGATCCCGCCGCGGTGGCGGCGCTCATCGGGCCGCGCACCAGGGCGATCATGGCGGTCCACCTGTTCGGCGCTCCGGCGCGGATCGACGAGCTGAGGGCGCTGGCGGACCGGCACGGGCTGGCGTTGATCGAGGACTGCGCGCAGGCCTGGCTCACCGAACTCCCCGACCCCTCCCCACCGACCCCCCAAAACAACCCCGGCTCAGGACCGTCTCCCTCCCCCCAAGACAACCCCGGCCCGGGACCAGGGGAGGCCGCCCGGACAGGGGAGGAGCTCCGGAGCCACGCGCGGGGAGTGGGCGGCGGCAGGCTGGCAGGCACAGTGGGCGATGTCGGCACCTTCAGCCTCCAGCAGTGGAAGCACATCACCTGCGGCGACGGCGGCCTGGTCATCACCCAGGACGACCGGCTGGCCCACCGGATGCGCCTGTTCTCCGACAAGGGCTGGGACCGGGCCGCGGGCCGCTCCCACGCCTCCCTCGGCCTCAACTACCGCATGACCGAGCTCCAGGCCGCCGTCGCCCGCGCCCAGCTGGCCAAGCTGGACGGGGTGCTGGCGGCCAGGCGGCGCACCGCCGTCCACCTGTTGAAGGCCCTGGAGGGCCTTCCAGGACTGCGGCTGCCGCGCCCCGCCGGGCACGCCTGGTGGCTGTTCCCCCTCGTCCTGCCGGACGGCGGAGCGCCCGCGCTGGCCGCCCACCTCCAGGCCGCGGGGATTCCGGCACGGGCCGGTTACCTCGGGGAACCCCTCAACCACGCGCCCGTGTGGCACGGGCCGATCTACGGCGGCTCGCGCTACCCGCTGGAGGGGTACGCGCCCGCGTCCTGCCCGGAGGCCGAGCGGCTGGTGGCGGAGACGCTGCTGGTCATCGACTGGAACGAGCACTACACCGACGAGCACGTCGAGTTCGTCGCCGAGCGGATCAGGAACCGGCCGTAGTTACGTTCCTGTATCGGGCATTGACCGACCGTCTCCTCGCTCACTAGGTTTCGGTCAGGACCGGTATTCATGAAAGGAAGCCGCCGATGAGGAAGGTAGCGGCAGCCGGAATCGCGGCCGCCATGAGCGTCGTGATCGCCGGGTGCGGGTCCGGTGGCTCAGGATCCGACAAGAGCACCGTGACCCTCTGGATGTACCCCGTGATCGCCGACTCGGCCAAGAACCAGGCCTTCTGGGGCAAGGTCGAGAAGGACTTCGAGGCCGCCAACCCCACGATCGACGTCAAGATCGACCAGCAGCCCTGGGACGGCCGGCAGGAGAAGATCACCACGGCCCTCGCCTCCAGGAAGGGCTTCGACCTGGTCGTCCTCGGGCCCGACCAGATCCCGCAGTACGCCCAGCAGGGCACGCTGGAGCAGATGGACGACGTCATCGCCAAGGACAAGGCCGCCTACCTGCCCAACGCGCTCACCGCCCTGACGGTCGGCGGCAAGCTCTACGGCGTCCCGATCTACCAGACGATCACCGCCCCGATCTACAACAAGAAGCTCTTCGCCGAGGCGGGCGTCACGGAGGTGCCCGACACCCTCGAGGAGCTGAAGGCGGCGGCGCCGAAGCTGGCCGAGAAGAAGGTGGCGGTGCTCGACTACCCGGGCAAGCCCGAGGTCTCGCTGAACCAGAGCTTCTACCCGATCCTCTGGGCCAACGGCGGCTCCGTCTTCGCCCCCGACGGCAAGAGCGTCGCCTTCAACGGCCCCGAGGGCGTGCAGAGCCTGCAGTACCTGCTCGACCTGAAGGCCGCGGGCGGCCTGCCGGAGAACACCGCGAGCAAGGGCAACGACATCGAGGGCGGCCCGCTGGCCGGCGGCAAGACCGCGATGTACCACGCCGCCACCGCGGGCATGGTCGAGCAGCTCGCCGCCGCCATCGGCGAGGAGAACGTGGGCATCGGCCTGCCCCTCGAAGGCACGAAGCGCGTCGCGTTCGGCATCCCCGGCGGGCTGGTGCTGGCCAAGCACGCCGCCGACAAGGACGCGGCCAAGAAGTTCGCCGGCTACCTGGCCTCCACCACCGTGGCGGCGGAGCTGGCCAAGGAATCGGGCTTCTTCTCCGCGCGGACCGACGTCACCATCCCCGGGCAGTCGGCCGCCTCCAAGGAGTTCGCCAAGTCGCTGGAGTACGCCTTCCCCGGCGACACCCACCCGAAGGCCCGCCAGGTGATGGCGATGATCGCGTCGCACATCCAGGCGGCGCTGCTCGGCAAGGAGGACGCCAAGACCGCCCTCGACGCCGCGGCGAAGGAGGCCAACGAGCTGCTGTCCAGCGGCAGCTGACACGATTGGGGCCTTCCTGCGGGAAGGCCCCTGTTTTTCTGGAAAGGTGGGAACCCCCGGTGCGTCATCGCCTGCGCGATCCGGTCACGGGACTGCTGTTCGTCCTGCCCGTGCTCGTCCTCTTCCTGATCTTCCGGATCTTCCCCACGCTGGGTGCGGCGGGCATGAGCCTGACCAACTGGAACATCGGCGGAGAATGGGACGTCGTCGGGGCCGACAACTACGTCCGCCTGTGGAACGACCCGAACTTCTGGGCCAGTCTGCGCGTCACCCTGGTGTACGCGGCGATCTTCGTGCCGCTGACGGTGCTCGTCTCGCTGGGTACCGCCCTGCTGCTCAACGCGGTGATCTTCATGCGCGGCCTGTTCCGCAGCATGCTGTTCCTGCCCTACGTCACGAGCTTCGTGTTCGCGGGCATCATCTGGCGCTGGATCTACGAGTTCGACGGCCTGCTCAACGGTCTGCTCACCAAGATCGACCTGGGTCCGATCCAGGTGCTGGAGAGCTCGTCGCTGGTGCTGCCCGCCCTCGCGGTCGTCTCCTGCTGGAAGGGCTTCGGCTACTCGATGCTGATCCTGCTGGCGGGCCTGAAGGCGATCCCCGGCTCGTACATGGAGGCCGCCCGCGTCGACGGCGCCAGCGCCTGGCAGCGCTTCCGCAGCATCACGCTGCCGCTGCTCAAGCCCGCCCTCTTCTTCGTGCTGGTGATCGAGACGATCAGCTCGTTCCAGGTCTTCGACACCATCTACGTGATGACCGGCGGCGGCCCGGCCAAGGCCAGCTACACGCTGATCTACGGCATCTACGAGCGCGGCTTCCGCTTCTTCGAGTTCGGCTACGCGGCCACGTGGGGGATGGTGCTCTTCGCCATCGTGCTGGCCATCTCGCTGATCCAGCGCCGCTTCCTCGGGAGGGGGAACACGTGACGCTCACCGCCACCCGCCCCGCCGCCACCACCGCCCGCACGATGACCAGGCCGCGTCGTCCGCGCGGCAAGTGGTGGCTGTTCGCGCTGCTCGCGCTGATGTCGCTGCTGACGGTCGCGCCGTTCGTCGCGATGATCATCGTGGCGCTCAGCCCCAGAGGCAAGCCCACGGTGCCGGTCCAGTGGCCCGAGTCGCTGACCCTCGACAACATCACGCAGGTGCTGTCGGCGTCCGGCTTCGCCCAGTGGACGCTCAACTCGCTGATCTACTCGGCGGTCTCCGTCGTCATCATCCTGATCACGGCCTCGATGGCCGGATACGCCTTCGCCAAGAAGCGCTTCCCCGGCCGCGACGCCATGCTCTGGACGTTCCTGGCGACGATGATGGTGCCGTTCCAGGCGACGCTGATCCCCGTCTTCGTGCTCATTTCGAACCTGAACGGCGTCGACACCTTCTGGGGCCTGATCGTGCCCACGCTGGCCAACTCGCAGGCCGTCTTCCTGATGCGCCAGTTCATCCTCGGACTGCCGGACGAGCTGTTCGACGCGGCCAAGGTGGACGGCGCCTCCGAGCTGCGGGTCTACTGGACGATCGTGGTGCCGCTGACCAAGCCGATCATGGCGACGCTGGGCGTGTTCGTCTTCCTGTGGCACTGGAACGACTTCCTGTGGCCGCTGGTGCTCTCCCAGAGCGACGCGACCAGGACGCTCACGGTCGGCCTGACGATCCTGCGCACCGAGGAACTGCAGTGGTCGATGGTGATGTCGTCGGCGGCGATCTCGGCCGTGCCGTGCCTGCTGGTCTTCTTCCTGCTGCAGCGCTACCTCGTCAACAGCATCGCGATGACCGGCCTCAAGTGACCGCCAGGGGACGGCGGGCCCACGCCGCGGGGTGACCGTCCCTCGCCCCATCGGGAAGGCGGGCCCCGCGCCCCGGATGACCGTCCTTCGTCCCATCGGGAAGGCGGGCGTACCGCTTCCCGGCGGGACGTCCTACGCTGGACGCCCAAAACGTCCGGTGAGGGAGCGATCATGAGCACGGCAATCGACCCGCGCGCCGCCCGGCTGCGCGACCGCCTGCGCGGCGCGCTGGTGGCGGCGGCGGCGACCCCGATGACCCGCTCGGGCGAGGTGGACCTCGACCTCGCCGAGAGCTACTTCCACCGGCTCGTGGCCTCGGGCGCCGACGCCCTCGCCGTGCTCGCGCACACCGGCAGGGGTCCCTTCCTGCCCACTGAGGTACGGCGCGGCCTGATCCTGCGCGCCAGGGCCACGGGCGTCCCCGTCATCGTGGGCGTCGGCGGCGCGGGGACTACTGCTCCGCACCCCGGCGGGGGCTCTGGGCGTAAGGAGGCGCTCTCCGGCGGAGCGGCGGACGAGGGTGCGGGTGCGCTCGAGCGGTCGATGGCGGATGAGGGTGCGGGTGTGGTCGAGCGGCCGCTGGCGGAGGGGAGCGCGGACGTGGTCGAGCGGGCCGTGGCCGACGCCCGGACGGCGGCCGAGCTCGGCGCCGACGGCGTGCTGCTGTTCCCCTCGCCGGGCGACCGCGTGGCCCTGCACGACGCGGTGTGGCGGGCCGCGGAACTGCCCATGATCGCCTTCGACCTGTACACCTCGCCGTGCCCGCCCGGCGTCATGCGGGAGATCCTCGGCCACCCCGGCGTGGCGGGGCTCAAGACCGCGCTGCTGTCGGACGCCATGGGCTGCCAGGAGACGATCGCCATGACCCGAGAGGCAGGCAGACTGGCCATCACGGGGGAGGACCGGATGTTCGGCCCCTCCCTGCTGTGGGGCGCCGAAGCGGCGCTCGTCGGCATCGCCGCGGCCTCGGTGGAGGCCACGGCGGCCGTCATGCGGGCCTTCGACGGCGACGACCTGAGAGCCTTCGAGAAGGCGTCGGCCCGGCTGGACCGGCTCGCCGCCGCCACGTTCACCGCGCCGATGGAGGGCTACGTGCAGCGCATGCTCTGGCTGGCCGCCGCCGAGGGCCTCATCCCCGAATCCCACGCCCACGACCCCTTCGGTCCAGGCCTTCCCGAGGAGGACCGCGAGAGGGTGCTCGCCGCGGCCTCCTGAGCCGATGGCACGGATTTCCCCGAACCGGTGGACAGTACGGCGCCTTTGACAAATGGTGGAGTTCGTCGGCAAATTCCGCCCAGAGCGACGAATGGACGACCATGCCCCTCACGATCGCCGCTTCCGTGCTGCTCTCCACGGCCCTGACCGCCGGCCCCCTGTCCGCTCCCGTGTCCGCTCCTGTGTCCGCTCCCGTGCCCGTCACGGCGGCGGCCTCGGACGCGGCGGCCGTACACCCGGCGGCCGCCGCACCCAACCTGCGGGCCTGCTATGACGGCAGGTGCAAGCTCACCCTGAGGAAGGCGGTGTCCTTCAGGGTCAGCTCCAGGTTCGGCATCACCAGGCTGGCCGTCTCCTTCACCGGGCAGTACGTCAGGGTGAAGGGCACCGGGCCGGGCGTGGCCTCGCAGGCGACGCTGGGCGCGGGCACGTCGGGGTCGGTCAACGGCATCGGGGTGCGCGTGCTCTCGCTGTCGAGCGGCACGGCGGTCCTCCGCCTCGCCCCCGTCCGCTGACGGCCACGAGCGGTCACCCAGGAACGCGCCCTTTCGCCCACCTAGGCCTTCTGAGGCGCCCACCGAGCCTTCCGAGGCGTCCGCCTGGGTTTCCCGAGGTGCCCGCCTGGGCCTTCCGGGGTGCCCGCCTGGATCTTCCCTGGCCGGGCGCCCTCCTGAAACTTCCTTGCCGTCGCTCGCCCGCCCGGACCCCTCCCTGTCCAGGGCAGGGAGCGGCCCGGGAGGTCGGGGCTTCGTGAGATCCACTCGGAGGGGGTTAACCCCAGGGTGAGATGGCGATGCGGACCAGGTTGCGGCCCTTGATGCCGTACAGCGCCCGCCCCGACGGGTCGATGTTCAGCTTGGAGCCGCCGCCGAACCAGTCGCTGGCCAGCCCCGTCACGATCTTCTTGGACGTGAAGGGCACCAGGTCGATCCGGTACACCGCGTCCACGTCGCTGGTGTAGGCCGTGAACCCGGCGATCACCAGGTCCCCGCCCCTGTTGTTGACCTTGAGCGTCCGCGTCACCTTGCGCGACCGCAGGTCGTACTCGAACAGCACGCCCGTGTTCGTCAGCCCGTACACCGCCGTGGCCGTGTGCTTCACGCCGGTGATCGAGGCGATCCCCGGAAGCGGCTCGATCTCCCACAGCGGCTTGCGCTCGCGCAGGTCGAAGGCGGCCAGCCGGGCGGTCGGCGTCACCGGTGGAGAGCCGAGGCCCTCCTGGGTGCTGGTGCCGAGGTAGGCGATGCCCCGCAGCGCCGTCACGGAGGCGACGGTCTGGCGTTCCACGATCGGGCGGTAGGTGTCGACCTTGCCGCTGCTCGGGTCGTAGACGTCGAGGGCGCCGTTGGGATGCCCCGGCTCGGACTGCGTCGGCATGATGATCAGGCCGGTGCTCCGGTCGTAGGCGAGGTCGCGCGGGCGGTCCTGGTTGTGCCCGGTGCGGAACAGCAGCTTGGCCTCGGGGTCGCCGATGCGGTGGGAGTACAGGGCCGCCTGGGTGTAGATGCCGAGGTAGGTGGTGTCCTTGACGGTGATCATGGTCTTCGGCTCGCCGGGGATGGACAGCCTGGTGACCTTGCCGGTGGCCAGCTCGTGCAGGTCGGCGCCGCTCTTGCCGCCGACGTAGACGTACTCGCCGTCGGAGTGCACCGACATGGGCGCCTCGGCGGCGGCGCGGTAGCCGCGCTGCACGTGGCTGAAGTAGTCGAGCTTGCCGGTGGCGGGGTCGTAGACGAAGACGCCGGGGTCCTGGATGCCGTAGATGCGTCCTTCGTGCTCCAGGATCCTGCCGGTCCCCGCCTCGAAGAACGGCACGCCGAGCACTTCGAGCTTGTCGGTGGCGATGTGGTAGCGGTACAGGGTGCCGGAAGGGCGTCCCGAGAAGTAGACCCAGCCGTCGTGGATCAGCACCGCGACGACGTACTTCTCGCCGGGCGCCGTCGCCTTGACGATCTTGTAGTTGGCCGGGTTCGCCTTCTCGACCACGACCAGCTCGGCCAGCGACAGCACGCCGCCCGCGACGTGCGTGTCGGAGCTGGACATGCTCGACACCCAGTCGCGGTCGGCCAGCTCGGCCGGCAGCAGGTCGCGCTTCTCGCCGGTCTTCCTGTCGATCGCGATGAGGTGGGCGTTGGTGCCGATGCCGGCGTAGACGTGGGTGGCGTCGGCCTGGATGCTGCGCACGTACGGCTCGCCCGCCACGGGCTGGCCGAGGTCGCGGCTGACGCCCGTGGCGGGGTCGTACTCCACGACCCTGCCCGGCTCGGACATCCCCATGTAGATCTTGCCGTCCGGCGAGGAGGCCATGGTCCAGATGAAGTGGTCGGGGTACTCGGCGAGCTTGGTCGTCGTGCCCGTCAGCGTGTCGATCTTGTAGAGGTCGGACCTCGAGTGCGTGCCGACGTACAGGTCGGTGCCGACCTTGCACATCGCCCAGATGCCCACGCCCGTGGGGATCTCGAAGTGGGTCGTGACCTTGTCGGCGGCGAGGTCCCACGCGCCCACGACGTTGGGCTTCAGGCCGCGCGAGCCCATGTAGAGCACGTTGCCGACGAACTCGCCGTTGCCCAGCGGGCTGGCGACGCTGGCGGGTCCGAGGTCGGTGAGCGTGCCTTCGGGCTCATGGGTGACGGCGAGGGAGGGGGTGGCCGGGAGGGTGACAGCGGCGGCGGACGCGGCGGCTGCTACCTGGAGGAAACGGCGACGCGGGATCATCTGCCGGACGCTATAACGGCCTAGGCCGTAATGTCTAGGCCAAAGAGCTGGACGGCATTACGCCACGCGACCATCTCGGCGACGTCGGGGGAGAGGCCCGCCGCCGCGACCGCGCCGAAGGCCGAGGCGGGGTCGATGAGCGTCGAGTCGGTGCCGAACAGCAGCCTCCCCGGGTCGACCCCCGCCACGACCTGGGCGATCCGGCCCGCCGGCGCGTGGGAGTAGCAGGGCTCGAGCCAGAGCCTGTCGCAGGCGCGCGCGGCCTCGACGGCGTGGCGGTGGCCGTCCGCGCCCATGTGCCCCGCGATCGCGCGCAGGCCGGGGGTGTCGAGGCAGGCCTGGGCCAGGTCCAGGACCGTGGCGCCCCAGGTGTGCACGAGGGCGGGCACGCCTCGCGAGGCCACCAGCGCCAGGGTCTCGCGCATCTGGGGCGAGGTGACGGGGGAGCCGGTGTAGTCGGTGTGGATCTTGACGCCGACGAAGCGCCCGGTGGGCAGGTACTCGTCGAGGTCCCGCTCGGCCTCGGCCAGCCTGCGCGGGTTGACCGTGACGTAGCCGTAGTGGCGCTCGGTCGTGGCCAGCCAGCCGTCCAGCGCCCTGTTGCCGGCGGCGGCGTCGTAGATGACCGCCTCGGTGGCCGACACGATCGACACGCCGATGCCGTAGCGGTCCATGGTGGCCAGGTTGGCCTCGGCCACGTCCATGGTGAAGAACCATGGGCCCCAGTGCGCGTGCACGTCGACGATCATCCGAGCAGCCTCCTCGCGTTGCCGCCCGCGACGGCGGTGATCTCTTCGGGCTTCAGCCCGCTGGTCGCCAGCCGCAGCAGCGGGACCAGCGGTTCGTAGTGGGGGGTGCGCGAGCCGTACAGCAGCCGGTCGGCGGGGACGCTCTCCAGCGCGTCGGGCGAGTTGAGCAGCCGCGTCGAGGTGTGGAAGCCCGGCTCGTCGGCGGCGACGACGAGGAAGTCGCCCAGGTGGTAGAAGTGCGTGTCCAGGAAGACGACCTGCGCCCCGAGCCCCGAGAACGGCTGCCAGAAGCGCCGCACGTCCCCGCCGGTGAGCACCACCAGGCCGAGCGCCGCCGCCCTCTTCGCCACGTGCCGCACGGAGGGGAAGCCCGCCTCGACGCCCTGCTCGTCGGGGAAGAGCCTGACCGCCTTCACCCCGAGCGCGGCCAGGCGCTCCATCTCGCGCACCGAGCCGATCGGGTCGCGCAGGTCGAGCGCGCCCACGGGGACGACCCCCTGGAGCGCGAGCACCTCGTCGTTGCCCGAGCGCTGGTCGAACAGGGCCGCCCGCAGCGAGGCCACCGCCCCCGCCCTGATCCCGTGCGCGCCCAGCGCGGCCAGCACCGACGACGGCGTGCCGGGCGGGCCGTCCCTGTCGGCATAGGCTCCCACCAGCACGTCCACGTCAAGTGTCACCGTGAGCTCGCCGATCAAGCCACGCGCGTCGAACGCCGTCACAACCGCCTCCATTGACTATTCGCGTTCAGCAGATTACGGTCTGGGCCAAAATCGAGCAACCAGGTGGGAGATTTGGCTGTGCCGAGACTGCTCTTAGCCCTTCTGCTGGTCCCGATAGTCTTCCTCGCCACACCCGCGCAGGCCGCCACCTGCGACGCTCCCGCGATCACCAGGTACGGCCCGGCCTCGCTCACCGGCGCGCTCGTCGGCGCGACCATCCACGACGGCAAGGCCTACGTCGTCGGCAGGGGGCAGAAGCCGACCCTGCTGTCGGAGATCGACCTGGCCACCCGCAAGGTGATCAGGAACGTCCGGCTCCCCGGCGAGTCGGAGGGCGGCTGGGCCACCACCGTCTCCAGGGGCAGGATCTACATCGGCACCTACCCCTCGCCCGACCTCTACAGCTTCGACCCCGCCACGGGCGAGGTGAAGCGCCTGCACACCTTCGGCGCCTACGGCGGCTTCGTCTGGACGCTGGCCACCGCCCCCGACGGCATGATCTACCTCGGCACCTCTCTCGACGGCAGGGCGTGGGAGTACGACCCGGACACCGGCGCGATCAGGAAGTTCGATGTGCTGGCCGCGGGCGAGCGCTACGTCAGGGGCATCTCCGCCGACGCCGAGTACGTCTACGCGGGCCTGCTCGACAAGGCCAAGCTCATGCGCATCACCCGCGCCGACGGCACGATCAAGGAGTTGGCCCAGGGCCACTCAGGCCTGGTCGAGCTGGCCGACCACGGCGACCGCATCCTGGCCACCAGCGGGCGCGAGCTCATCGACATCCGCAAGGACGGCACCGACGACCGGCGCACCACCATCCCCGGCGCCTGGCTCGACATGATCTACCCCGCCCCCGACGGCACCGTCTACGCCACCTCCGGCCCCGACGGCACGCTCTACCGCTACCGCACCGGCGACACCGCCTTCACCAAGGTGGCCGACGCGCCCTCGCCGGGCGACGGCACCAGGAAGATGCAGCTGCTCGACGCGCACACCATGCTCGGCATCACCGGCAGCGGCGGGATGTGGTGGCTCGACCTGCGCACCGGCAAGGCCGAACACCTCGACCTGCTCGAAGCCGGGATGACGGCGAGCCCGGAGAAGCCGCAGACCATGCTGCTGGTGCCCAACCGCGCGGTCTACATCGCAGGCCACTTCTCGATGACCGTGCGCGACCTGCGCACCGGCGAGCACCGCCGCTTCCGCGTGCCGGGCGAGCCCAAGGGCCTGGTCCGGCGCGGCGACAAGATCTACGCGGCGATCTACCCCAGCGGCGAGATCATCTCCATCGACATCGGGACCGACGAGGTCAAGAGCCTCGGCTTCCTCGGCCACGACCAGCAGCGGCCCGCCGACATCGGCTACGACCCCTTCACCGACAAGCTGGTGGTCGTCACCTCCCCGCTCGGCTCCAAGCTCAACGGCGCCGTCTCCGTCGTCGACCCCGACACGGGGGAGAAGGACGTCCACGTCGGCGTGCTGCCCGACCAGAGCGTCCTCGGCCTGGCCATCGACGCGAAGAGGGGCATCGCCTATCTCGGCGGCGACGTGGTCGGCCCGGGCGGCGCCCCGCCCACCAGGACCACGGCGCAGGTCGCCGCGTTCGACCTCACGACCCGCACGGTGCTGTGGCGGGCCGAGCCGGTGGCGGGCAGCCGTACCATCCAGGACCTCGAACTGCACGACGGCCTGCTGTACACCCTCTACAAGCGCCCGGCGGGCGCGTGGATCGCGCTCGACGTGGCCGGCAGGAGCATCGAGCAGCAGGGCCAGCTCTCCTTCCACGGCACGATGACCGTCCACCGGGGCAGGGTGTTCGCCTCGACCTACCGGCAGGGCGGCAACGCCTACCTGCTCGGCCCCGAGACCACTCACCTGGCCACCGGTCTGGGGGAGGAGTGGTTCAACGTCCCCGAGCTCCACTTCGAACCAGGCTCGTGGAACGCGTGGGCCCTCGTCGGCAGGGACCTCGCCATGATCAGACTCGACCCCCACTGCCCGAAAGTGACACCGTGAAGACACTCCTCCCGGCGCTGGCCGCCGTACTGGCCACTGCGCTCTTAACCGCCGCCCCCGCCCAGGCGGCCACCTGCGAGCCCTCCAGCGTGGAGAAGTTCGGCCCCGCCTCCGTGACCGGCGCCATCGTCGGCGCCTCGGTCCACGAGGGCAAGGGCTACCTGGTGACCCGCGGCCAGAAGCCGCCCGTGCTCGCCGAGTTCGACCTGGCCACCCGCAAGGTGGTCAGGAGCGCCACGCTTCCCGACGCGCCCGCGACGGGCGAGCCCGAGGGCGCGTGGGCGACCGTGGTCTCGGGCGGCAAGGTCTACGCCGGCACCTACCCCGTCCCCGACCTCTACAGCTTCGACCTGGCCACCGGCGAGGTGAAGCATCTGCGCTCCTTCGGCAGGAACGGCGGCTTCATCTGGAGCCTGGCCGCCGCCCCCGACGGCACGATCTACGCCGGCACCTACCCCGACGGCCGGGTGTGGGAGTACAAGCCCGACACCGGCGCCGTGCGCAACTTCGGGGTGCTGGCGGCAGGCGAGCGCTACGTGAGGTCGGTCGCCGCCGACGCGGACACCGTCTACGCGGGCCTGCTCGACAAGGGCAAGCTCGTGGCGATCAACCGTCAGAGCGGGGCCGTGCGCGAGCTGGCCCAGGGACCCGGCGGCATCGGCGTGGTGGCCGAGCACGGCGACAGGGTCCTGGCCGTCAGCGGCACGACCCTGATCGACGTCCGCAAGGACGGCGCCGACGCCAGGCGCGTCCCGACGGGCTCGGGCAGCCTCGACGCGCTCGTCTCCACGCCCGACGGCACGGTCTACGGCACCACCCGCCCCGACGGCGCCGTCCACCGCTACCGCACCGGCGACGACGCGCTCACCAGGATCGCGGACGCGCCCTCGCCCGGCGACGAGACCAGACGCCTCGCGCTCACCGGCGCCGGCACGCTGGTGGGCTTCTCCGGCAGCGGCGGCATGTGGACGCTCGACCTGCCGAGCGCGAGAGCCGAGTTCACCGACCTGATCGAGGCGGGCCTGCCCGCCGGCGCCGAACGCCCGCAGAGCATGCTCCTGGTGCCCAACAGGGCCGTCTACATCGGCGGCCACTTCTCCATGGACGTGCGTGACCTGCGCACCGGCGAGCACCGCCGCTTCCGCGTCCCCGGCGAACCCAAGGACCTGGTACGGCGCGGCAACAAGATCTACGCCGCCATCTACCCCAGCGGTGAGATCCTCTCCATCGACATGAGGACCGACGAGGTCAGGAGCCTCGGCTTCCTCGGCCACGGCCAGCAGCGCCCGTGGGACCTCGAGTACGACCCGCGCACCGACAAACTCCTGGTCGCCACCGCCCCGCTGGGCGCCAAGCTCGACGGCGCCCTGTCGATCGTCGACCCCGACACCGGCCACAAGGACGTGTACGAGGGCGTCATCCCGGACCAGAGCCTGATGAGCCTCTCGCTCGACTCGGCCGCGGGCGTCGTCTACCTCGGCGGCGACGTGCTGGGCGGGGGCGGCACCCCGCCGACGAAGACCTCCGCCTCGGTGGCGGCCTTCGACCTGAACACCCGCACGGTGCTCTGGCAGGTCGATCCGGTGCCGGGTCACCGTACCTTCCAGGACATCAAGGTCCACGACGGCCTGCTCTACGGCGTCTACAAGCGCAACTCCGGCGCCTGGATCGCCCTCGACCTGGCCACGAAGACGATCAGGCACCAGGGCACGCTCTCGGGCTACGGCGAGCTGACCGTGCACAGGGGCAGGGTCTTCGCCTCCGTCTTCTTCGGCGGCGGCAACGCCTACGTGCTGGGCGCGGAGGCGACGCGCCTGGCCACGGGCCTGGGCGACGAGTGGTACACCAACCCCCAGCTGCACTTCGAGCCGGGCTCGTGGACCGCCTGGGCGCTGTCGGGCAGGGAGCTGGCCAGGATCGGTCTTGACCCCACGTGCCCACCGAGTTAGGTTTCGGTCTGTGCCGAAATTGATTGACGCGCACCGCCTGATCGGGCCCGTGCCCTTCGACGACCTGCCGGAGGACCCGCGGCCCGAGATGGACCGCCTGGGCGTCGAGCGGGCCTACGTGACCCACACGCTGAGCCTCTACTCCGACGCCCACGCGGGCAACCAGGCGCTCTTCGCGCTCGACGACCCCAGGCTGATCCCCGTCCCCGTCGTCGTCCCCGAGGCGTTCGCGGCGATCCCCGAGTGGCCGGTCGCGATGGTGCGGCTGTGCCCCGAACGGCACAGGTTCGACCTCACGGGACCCGTCGCGCTGCGCTGGCTGGCCGCCATGGACGCCATCGCCGCCGTCGACCTGGAGGAGACCTCCCCCGCCCAGCTGCTCGCGCTCGCCAGGCACCTGCCGGACCTGCGGGTGCTGCTGCTCAACCCCGGCTACCGCAGGCTGCGCGCGGTCGCCGAGCTGATGTCGGAGGCGCCGAACATCTGGCTGGAGATCGGCACCGTCAACACGCAGCGCGCGGTGGAGTGGCTGGCCGAGCGGTTCGGCGCCCGCCGGCTGGTGTGGGGCACGGGCGCGCCCGTCCTCGACGACTGCGGGCCCCGCTTCCTGCTCGACCACCTGGAGCTCTCCGACAAGGACATCGAGCTCATCGCCACGGGGGGCGACCTGCTGTGATCCTCGACGCGCACGGCCACGTCGGCTCATGGCCAGACTTCCTCATCCCCGACCCCACCGCCGACGGCCTGGTCAGCCTGATGGACAAGCTCGGCATCGACGCCATGGGCATCAGCCACCTGCTCGGCGTCGGCCCCGACGCGGCGGAGGGCAACCGCCTGGCCTTCGAGATCGCCGGCCGCCACCCCGGCAGGTTCGGCGTCTGGCAGGTCTACAACCCCCACCACCGCACCCCGCTCGTCACCGAGGGCGTGTGGGGCGTCAAGATCCACCCCGACGTGCACCAGTGCCCGCTCGACGACCCGCGCTACGAGCCGGTGTGGGAGCTCGGCCTGCCGGTCCTGGCCCACGGGCAGACCGACTCGCCGTGGAGCGACCCGGCCCTGTTCGCGGTCGTGGCGGGCCGCCATCCCGAGGTGCCGCTGCTCATGGGGCACACCGGGCTCTGGCCGTACGGCTTCGCCCGCGCCGCCCGCCTGGTGGCCGACCACCCGAACCTCTACCTGGAGACCTGCGGCTCGAAGATGACCGGCCGCTGGATCGCCCGCCTGGCCGAGCTGGCGGGCGCCGACCGGGTGCTGTTCGGCTCCGACTCCTGCTTCCTGGACCTGCGCGTCGGCTACGGCCGCGTCGCCCTGGCGCCGCTCGGAGACGCGGACAGGGCGCTCATCCAGGGCGGCAACCTCGTCCGCATCCTTGGAGGTCTCGCGTGACCCTCGCCATCCACGGCGGCGCCCCCGTCCGCACCACCCCGTGGCCGTCCTGGCCGCCGCCCATGGACGACGCCCAGCGCAAGCTCGTCACCGACGTGCTGGAGAGCGGCCTCTGGGGCGCCACCCAGGGCGGCGGCGTGGTCTCCGACCTGACCGCCGCCTTCGCGGCGCTGTCCGGCGTGCCGTACGGCGTGGCGGTGGGCAACGCCACCCTCGGCCTCTTCGCCGCCCTGCGCGGCCTCGGCGTGGGCCCCGGCGACGAGGTGATCGTCCCCGCCTACACCTTCGTCGCCTCGGCCACCTCGGTCCTGCTCACCGGCGCCACCCCCGTCATCGTCGACGTCGACCCGGTGGACCTGCACCTCTCCACGGCGGCGGCGGAGGCGGCGATCACCTCGCGGACCACCGCCATCATGCCGGTCCACCTGGCGGGCAGCCCCGCCGACATGGACCCGCTCAACGCCCTGGCCGCCGACTACGGACTGGTCGTCGTCGAGGACGCCGCGCAGGCCCACGGCGCGACCTACCACGGCCGCCCCATCGGCGGGCTCGGAGACGCGGGCGTCTACAGCTTCCAGGCCAGCAAGGCGATGACGGCGGGGGAGGGCGGTCTGATCGTCTGCCGCGAGGAGTCGGCGTACGAGGCGATCTGGTCGGTCTGCAACCTCGGCCGCAAGCTCGGCGGCCAGTGGTACGGGCACCCCACGGTCGGCTGGAACCTGCGCCTCACCGAGATCCAGGCCGCCCTGTTGCTGCCCTGGCTCGACCGGCTCGACGCCGAACTCGACCGGCGTGAGGCCTTCTGCGCCGCCCTCGGACGCGAGCTGGCCCTGAGCGGGCTGCCGGTCACGTTCGTCCCGCAGCCGCCCGGCACCACCCGCGACTCCCGGCACCTGCTGATGCTCCGCTTCGACGCCCCCGTCGACCGGTCCTTCCTGCTGTCGGCGATGGCCGCCGAGGGCGTCCCGCTCGACGCCGGCTACCCGCCCCTCGGCACGATGACGGCGCTCACGGAGGCCGGCGCCCGCGCCGAGCCGTGCCCGGCCACCCAGGCGGCGTCGGAGAGCGTCGTCTGGGTCCGCCAGTCGATGCTCATGGACGACCCCGCCCGCGCGAGCGACATCGCCGAGGCCCTCGCGAAGGTCATTCGAGAGTGAGCCATACTTTGTAAAGGCGCTCACGCCGCCTGTGTGCACAAGTACGTGGACGACCTCTCGCACCTCCCGTCATGATCACCGCGACACCGACACCGGAGCGCGGGAGCGTCACAGATGCGGAAGAAGGTTCCGCTGGGCAACAGAGCGCTGTTCACCAGCGCCGACCTGGACGAGGTGCGTGAGCAGGTGGCGCGGGTGTTCTGCCCGCATCGCCTGGACCTGACGGGCGACTCCGCCCTGCTGAGCGCGAGGTTCAACTCGGCGAAGCTGGGCGCGGTGCGGATCAGCTACCTCGACTACACCGCGGACGTGCGGATCGAGCCGGGCGAGCTGGAGTCGTTCTTCCTGGTCCAGATCCCGCTCGCCGGCAGCAGCCTCATCCGGTGCGGCCGGCAGGAGATCGTCTCCACGACCGCGCTGGCCTCGCTCCCGTCGCCGACCGAGCACCTGGACATGCGGTGGGCGGCTGGCTGCCCGCAGCTCATCGTCAAGTTCGAGCGGGCCGCGGTGGAGAAGGCGCTGGAGCAGCTGCTCGGCGCGCCGATGGACCGGCCGCTCGTCTTCGACCTCGGCGTCGACCTGACGGCGGGCTGGGCGCGCGCCTGGCGCGGCATGGTGGATCTGATCGTCACGGAGGCCGAGCACGACGACGGGCTGGCCGCCCAGCCGCTGGCCGTCGCGCATCTCGAGAGCGCCATGCTCACCTCGCTGCTGACCATGCAGCCCTCCACCTATAGGGAACGGCTGCTCGCCCCCGTCCCGCCCGCGCTGCCGAAGGTGGTGGGCAGGGCGGCGGAGTTCATCAGGGAGCACGCCCACGAGCCGCTGACGACCGAGCAGGTGGCGCGTGCCGTGGCCGTCAGCGGGCGCTCGCTGCAGGAGGGCTTCCGCCGGCACCTCGGCCACACCCCCATGTCCTACCTGCGAGAGGTACGGCTGGTCAGGGTGCACGAGGAACTCGCCGCGGGCGATCCGGCGCGCCAGACGGTCACGGCGGTGGCCGCCGGCTGGGGTTTCACGCACCAGGGCAGGTTCGCCGCGGCCTACAGGCAGCGCTTCAGCCAGCCGCCGTCGGCCACGTTGCGCGGAGATCGTGCGCCAGGTGGACGGCATCCGCGCTGAGCGGATGGCCCGAGCCGCTCCATCCCCCGTACGGTTTCACCAGGCGCCTGACCGATCCACCCTCACTCACACCACCCCGAAGGGAAGCGTCAGCATGCGCGGAATCCTGATCGTCGGCGCCGGACAGGCCGGCCTCCACCTGGCCGTCGGACTGCTGAAGAACGGCTACGACGTCACCGTGGTCACCGATCGCTCGCCTGAGGCGATCCGCAACGGAAGGGTGACCTCGAGCCAGGCCATGTTCGGCACCGCCCTCGGCCATGAGCGCGCCCTCGGCCTGGACCTGTGGGCCGAATCGTGCCCGCCGATCGAAGGCATCTCCTTCACCGTGCCGGGCCCGAAGGGGCCCGCTATCGACTGGGCCGCCAGGCTGGACGTCGCGGCGCGCTCGGTCGACCAGCGGGTGAAGATGCCCGCGTGGATGGCCGAGTTCGAGCGGCTGGGCGGCAAGCTCGTCGTGCACGAGGCGACGGTCGCCGACCTGGAGACCTACGCGGCGCAGTACGACCTGGTGATGGTGGCCGCGGGCAAGGGGGCGATCGCCTCGCTGTTCGAGCGCGACGCGGCGCGCTCGCCGTACGACAGGCCGCAACGGGCGCTGGCGCTCACCTACGTGCACGGGCTCGCGCCGCGGCCGGATCACTCGGCGGTCTGCTTCAACCTCGTCCCGGGGGTCGGGGAGTACTTCGTCTTCCCCGCGCTGACCCTGTCGGGGCCGTGCGAGATCATGGTGTTCGAGGGCGTGCCAGGCGGGCCCATGGACTGCTGGGCCGACGTGCGCACCCCCGCCGAGCATCTGGCCAGGAGCAGGCGGGTGCTGGAGACCTTCCTGCCGTGGGAGGCCGAGCGGTGCGCGGACGTGGAGCTGACCGACGAGCTGGGCGTGCTGTCGGGGCGTTTCGCCCCCGTCGTGCGGCAGCCGGTGGCCACCCTGCCGTCGGGCGCGCGGGTGCTCGGCGTGGGCGACGTGGTGGTGCTCAACGACCCGATCACCGGGCAGGGCGCCAACAACGCGGCCAAGTGCGCCGCCTCCTACCTCGGCAGCGTGCTGGAGCACGGCGACAGGCCGTTCGACGCGGCGTGGATGACGGCCGCCTTCGACCGCTACTGGCAGGACGCCCGGCACGCGACCGCCTGGACCAACGCCCTGCTGGCGCCCCCGCCGCCGCACGTGCTCGAACTGCTGGGCGCGGCGGGCGGCCTGCCGCAGGTGGCCTCCCGCTTCGTCAACGGCTTCGACGACCCCTCGGACTTCGCCGAGTGGTTCATGGACCCGGTCAAGGCCCGCGCGTACCTGGCGGCGCTGTCATGAGGTCGCTGAGGGAGGCCCTCGGGATGTACGCCACGGGCGTGGCGGTGGTGACCACCGCGCTGGAGGACGGCTGCCGGGCGGGGGTGACGGTCAACTCCTTCACCTCCGTCTCCCTCGACCCGCCGCTGGTGCTGTGGTGCCTGTCGAAGCGGGCGCCCAGCGTGGCCCTGTTCCTGCGGGCGGGCAGGTTCGTGGTGAACGTGCTGGCCGCAGGCCAGGACGAGCTGTCGCGCCGGTTCGCCACCCCCGCGGAGGACAAGTTCGCGGGGGTGGCGACCAGATCGGCGGCGGGCGGGCTGCCGGTCCTGGAGGGCACGCTGGCCGGCTTCGCCTGCCGTACGGTGACCGTGCACGAGGGCGGCGACCACCTGATCTTCGTCGGCGCGGTGGAGCAGTTCGACCGCGCCGGCGGCGAGCCACTGGTGTTCCACTCGGGGCGCTACCTGGAGCGGGCGGCGGGGTGACTCAGCAGATCCGGTAGGTGTAGAAGTTCTCGAAGCGCGACAGGTACATGTGCCCGTCGGGGCCCTTGAGCAGGATCGAGATCGGGCGGGCGATGAGGGTCAGCGCCATCGTCGCCCGGTCGATGCGGTAGGCCTTGCCCTGGACCTTGCCGTACAGCCTGCCGTCGGAGCCCAGCTCGATGTTGGTGTCGAGCCAGACCTGGGTGGCGGTGGCCCACGGGTAGGTCTGGTGCTTGACCGAGCGCAGGGTCCGGCCGGTGGCCGGGTCGAGCTCGTACAGCGCGTCGGGGGACAGGCCCCACAGCTTGCCGTCGCCGTCGAAGGTGATCGAGCCGAGGGCCAGGTCGCCGGCCACGGGCTTGGTCTGCCACTTCAGCGAGTCGCCGGCGATGTCGTAGGCGAAGGCGACGGCCGCGTCGTCCTGCGGGGTGCTGATGCCGCCGAAGGCGGAGGTCGTGCCGTAGATGACGCCGTCGCGGTAGGCCAGGCCGATGATGCTGTGGCCGGGGATGAGGTTGCGCTTGACGACGGTCCTGCCGGTGGCGGGGTCGTACAGGCCGAGCGCGCCGCCGACGGTGCCGACCTTCGGGACGGTGCCGAACGCCAGCCAGTCGCCCGCCGAGATCATCGCGAAGGGGCGGTCCTGCTCCTGCGCGGCGAGGTTGAGCAGCAGCTTCGGCTCGCTGCCGGTCCACTCATAGATCCTGGCCCACGGGTAGACGCCGAGGTAGAGCTTGCCCTTGTGGGTGACCATGCCCTCGCTCTGGCCGACGTTGGGCCAGAACTGCGACTCGCCGGTGCGGGGGTCGTAGGCGGCCAGGCCGCCGGTGAAGAAGCCGCCGCCGTACACGCGGTCGTCGGGGCCGACGGCCATCGACCTGATGCTGACCGGCTGCCCCGTGAGGGTGCCCTCCAGCAGCCGGCCCTGGCCGCTCTTGCGGTCGTAGTGCCAGATCCGCCCGGTGGAGCCGGTGCCCACCAGCGTCTGGCCGACCCAGCCGAGGGTCCTGGCGGCGCCGCCGCCGAAGTCGGTGAAGCCGGTCCTTTCGACCTGGCCCGACTGGAGGTCGTAGGAGACGAGCTCGTCGTTCTGGAAGAGGTAGAGGTCGTGGCCGTGCCTGCCGCCGCCGACGGTGAGGCTGTCGACGTCCTCGACCAGGTCCTTCCAGGCGCGGGTCTCCAGGTCGTAGACGCCCATTGGATTGGTGTTGGTGGAGGTGGCGAACCTGACGAGCAGGTGGCGGCCGACGACGTCCACGTCGTAGGCGTAGCCGTGGCCCTCGACGGGCGGGTCGATGATCCGCTGGGTCGTGCCGTCCCTGCCGATGACGGCGACCCTCATGGTCTGCGCGCCGACGCCGGCGTAGATCGTGCCGTCCTCGGCGATGGCCAGGTCCCTGATGAACTGCTCGCCGGGGACCGGGCTGCCGAGGTCGGTGATCTCCCGCGTCGCGGTGTCGTAGCGGACGAGCTTGCCGTGGGGCGAGGTGCCCGCGTACACGGCCGTGCCGTCGGGGCTGGCCGCGACGGTCCACACGAACGACTCGCCTGGGGCGGCCATGCCGAGCTCGCCGACCTGGTCGGTGGACGGGTCGTAACGGTACAGCCGGCCCATCGCGCCCACGGTGGCGTTGTAGCTGCCGACGTAGACCGCGTGGTCGGGAGCGACGGTCACCGCCCACGAGCCGAGGGCGAGGGGGAGGGGGCGTTCGGCGATCAGGCTGCCGTCGTTGGCGTTCCTGATGCCGAGCATCGCGGGGCCCGAGGCGCTGGAGGTCACCGAGTAGACGCGGGGGCCGCCGGGGTGGGTCGCGTCGAGCGCGGTGCCCGCGGTGGTGGCGCCGGTGAGCGGCAGGGTGCCGAGGTTCTTGAAGCCGCAACCGGTGGGCGGAGCGGCGGTTTCGGCCTGGGCCGGGACTAGGGGGGTGAGGGCGAGTAAGAGGGCCAGAGCCGCTGCCCTCCAAGATACGGTCATGGCCGTAATCCTGCCAGCTCCCCTCCTCCCAACGGAAGCACCACCCGCTGCCACGGCGGGGTTCGCCGGCGGTCAGGGCGACCGGGCACCCACCTGACCAGCATCAAACCGCTCCAACGAACCAGGAAGGACACCCTCGGGCCCGTGGAACCCCGCCTACCCGGCGCGTCAACCGGTCTTCACGCTGACCACAGCGTGAAATCAACCCTCAGTCGAACTACTCAACCGACCAGATCGAGGATGGGGCAGGCTTCGAGCAAAGATGCACGCCGATCCTGCGCCGCCAGCCAAACCGCAGATCCGCGAGTCGATCGCGTTCTCCATGATTTTCACAGGTCCCACGTGGCTCCAACCTGCTACAGGCCCCGTGTCGTGATCTGGCAATTGGTTTGCGTATTGCGAGTTAACCTTTACAGAACTTCGGAAATGACAACCGGTGGCGTCACGGAATCGAATCAGAGAGTGAATTCAGATCCATTCAAGTCAAGTAGCGATCTGGCGCCTTTATCATCTGGAACCCAAAAAATCATACCTCTGGATAAGAAATCAAGCTTTTCAATCGTGCCTACCCCGACCACTGGATCTATCGGGCCCAGTCCGCGAATGCTTTTAAACGAAGACGCTGTCGTCCCGGTTTTGGCCCCAAGCCTCCATCTACTCTCGATTCTGGCAAAAGGGCGGCCCGTTCCGATTAATTCCTATTGGCTCAATGTAATCGAGTCCAGGAGACGCTGATCAAGCGACACTTAACGATGTTCGCTGCTTTCCATGGACTCACTTCAAGCAGAGTGGTGCGCTTTTTTTTGCGGCCACCTTCATAAAAAGGAAGCGTTTTATGAGTGCTCAGGATTCCAATCTCTCGTCGACCGGATTCGACTATGTCGTCGCGGTGACGCAGGACAGCATCAACGGTACCCTGGAGGAATACCTCTACAGCGGTCTGCCCGAGGTCATCCTGTGCTACGTTTACAATAACGATTTCCAGCCCATTCCGATCGACTTCGCCACATTCGTGGCCAGCGCCGGCAACACGGATCCTTTCAGCGTGCCCGACGGCACAGAACCATCCGACGCGAGGGTGCAGAATCTCAGCAACGCCAGTTTCGCGTTCGCGATCAAGGCAAAGCTGGGTCTTCCGCCCGGTATCGATCCGGCGTCGCTGCCGCCGATCATCGCCCTGAAGCCGGGGCAGTCGAACGTGACGTACACGCTGATGTTCGGCGAGTTCGTCGCGACGGAGATCAGCTACGGTCCGCATGGGCCGATGGGCTGGTTCAACCAGTCGCAACCGTCCGGCACGAGCTGGTCTTTCTCCGGCGCCGTCGACCTGGACTTCCAGGACGCCTCCTTCACCAGCCTTCCCTCGGACGCGCAGGAACGGCTCAAGGGCATCGGCGACCCCGACATGTTCAGCGTCCAGCAGCTCTACTACGACCTGAACAGCTCCGACCTGGAGCAGGGCTTCCAGTTCAACAACATCCCGACGAACAGCGCCCTCAACGCGTTCATGACGGCCGACTTCATCAACACCTACTGGAAGGCGCTCGGTGGCGCCGAGGTGCTCGGCTACGCCGCGACGCAGGTGGCGCCAACCCAACCGACCTCGCTCGCGGTGACGGACCTGAACTTCTTCACACCGGACGCCGTCGGCTCGGACAATGCACCGCTCACGCTGAACTACCTGTGTGCCGTCAACAACGACCAACTGCCGGATACCACGCACGCCGGGTTCGGCTGGAACTGGATCGAGCCCGACGAGGTTTCCCAGTACGACGGCGTGGCCGCGCTGAACCGGAACGCGTTCGCCAACTATCTCCTCAATACCGACAACAATGGACAATCACTGGCCGCATACATCCAAGGGAATTGCCAGAGGCCTGAGGCGACCGTCCAATGCAGCGGTCAGGAGGCTAAGCATTTCTATATGTATTTCTTCCCCGGTGACCCGACGATAACCTGTCCCCCGTCCGGCCCAGTCATCCTCTCCTGCAACTACACGAGCACCACTTCTGATAAGTGTGGAGGTCCCCTCCTCGGCGGGTCCATACAGATCACCATCACCTACGACATAACGGTGAGCGTCCAAGGCAACACGATGACGATCGCCCAACATCTCGTCGGCTACACCTACATCAGATATCAGGGGAGCAGCGATGGTGGCAATGTCGTCGACAAAAGCATCACAGACGTCTACACGATAGGAGTCAACGACACGGGCCAGATCGTGACTGCCCTGCAGAGTTCGACTCCGGTCGACAATTCAAAGACGCCCGGAGTGAACGGCTTCCTGAACTGGTTCACGGACATCAACGATCTCCTCGATTGGGCGACCGACGCCGTGCGAGGATGTACTGAAACAAGTTTCGCGGATGTCCCGGTCTCGTTCCTGCAGAACTTCGTCTTCCCGGGCGGATCGTCGTTCGTGTTCAACGACGCCGTTTTCTCGGACAACCAGGACCTCGTCGGTCACATCACGTACGCCGACCCGACACTGTGACTTCTTTCTCGGATTTCTGATCCCGATTCCTGGGGTAGTTCCGGACAATCCTCGAGCGGGCGGCGTGTGCCGCCGCCCGTCATGGCCGAAAGCGCTGACATTCCCATGAAAATCTCTTTCGAATCCGAGCTGATGGAGAACCACAAGGCCGCCGTGGTCATGGCCCCCGACCAGGCTTTCGAGGTGCTCCAGTCGCAGGACGGCGACGCGCTCTTCTTCTCGATCGGAACCGACAACGTCTGCTACCTCACCCGCGAGGTGACCGAGACCCCGACCGGTTGGAACAGGATCGACCTCAGCAGCGCACTGTCGGCGAACTACGGCGGCGCGCCGGTGACGGCCAAGGCGTTCGCCGTCACTCAGAACGCCCAGACCCTCGCCATCGACCTCGCGCTCGCGGTGACCGTCAACGGCGCGGACGCCCTGTACCTCTCCCTCGGCAACGCGAACACGGACGCGGCCTGGGCGGACGGCGTCACCTGGACGGCCGTCCCGTTCGACGCGGGCACCGCCCCGGACCCGCTCGGCATCGCCGACGTGAACATCATGAACATCCCCGCGTCCGGCGGCTCCGGGGCCGTCGAGAACATCTTCGTCGACGTCCTGCGCCGGTCGGATGACCCGCTGCGGCTGCTCGACCGCTACTACATCACGCCGGGCAACTCGCCCCAGTGGCGCCCGCACAAGCTCGCCGCCGACCTCGCCGCCAAAAGCATTGTGAACTGCCTCGGGCAGCGGCCGAACGACCCGCGTCCCGACTTTCACATTCCCGGCATCTACACCTTCGGCACGATCAGCGGTGAGCCGCAACTGCTCTTCACGCCGCAGTACAACTACGTCCAGCCCACCCATGCGCCCACCCCCGCCCGGCTGACGCCGCCGCCGGGGACCAGCGCGATCGCATCCGCGCTCAACGGCTCCGGCGTGACCAACCTGTTCGTGGCCGCCGCGGACGGCCTGTACCTCTTCACGCCGGACAACCAGCACGACCTGGCGACGCCGGTCCAGATCGTGACCGACGATCTCATCGCAGGCGCCACCACCCTCGCCGCGGCGACCGACGCCAACCGCACCGCGGTCTGGGGTCTCGGCCCGCAGGGCACTCTGTGCTACGTGAGCTGCCCCGCGGGCAGCGAGGCGGACCCGACCGCATGGTCGACACCGGTGCCGTTGCTGCCTAGCGTGGAGCAGTTCGCGTTCTTCCTGAACATCGGCGCCGGCAACAACGTCCTGTTCGCCGACGTGGACGGCCAGGACCTCGTCCAGCTCACCCAGGATCCCGTCACCACCGACTGGCTCCAGCGCTCCATCCTGTTGCCCGCCACCGATCCGGACGACGTGATCGTCTACAACAGCTTCACCACCCACGTCGCCGTCACCGACGACAGCGGCCTCGCGGCGCCGAACACCGCGGTGGCGGTGACCGCGACCAGCCCGGTGAGCGTCTACCTGAACGACGTATACCACCTGCTCTCGCCGACCGTGCCGGTGAACACGACCACCGACGCGACCGGGGTGCTGACCGTCGTCCAGGAAACCCAGTCCCTGGCCGCCGTCTGCTTCCACATCGTCCTGACCGACACACCGGACGTCGCGGCCGACGTCAACCCCATGAGCAAGGCGACCGCGACGCTGGCTGCCGTACAGACGGGTGACGACCTGCGAGCCGTCGTGGTCACGAACGCGGATGGAACGCAGCAGCCGCTCGTGCCGTCCAGCGTCGCCACGGCGGACAGCGACGCGGCGGCCCAGGCCATCGTGCAGTTCATGAACGTCAATGCCGGACTGCCGCAGGACGGCTCCCGGCAGCGCTCCGGCGACTCCGCCATTCACGTGGCCAGGGCCGACGCCATGCCGCAGGTGTGGGGCATCTCGTTCGCCGGCGGTGGGCTCACCTACCACGAGGGGGCCGACGCCGTCGCGCACCTCGCCCCCCGGGCGGTCGGGGAGGCCCCGCTCGGCATCGGCTCGGACATCGCGGTTGCGATGGGTGACTTCTTCTCATGGCTGAAGCACTGCTTCGAGGATGTCGAGAAATTCGTCGTGCAGGAGGTCGAGGGCATCTACCACTTCGTCGCGACGATTGCGGGCGAGGTCTACGACGTGTTGCTCGACTGCGTCGCCGCGGTGGCGCACGCCGTGGAGTTCATCTTCAACAAGATCAAGGTGTTCTTCGAGGACCTGATCAAGTGGCTGGGCTTCCTGTTTGCCTGGTCGGACATCGTGCGCACGCACAACGTGCTGAAGAACATCTTCACGCGGTATCTGGCGAAGTGCATCGACGGGCTCGGCGACGCCGAGACCCAGGTGCAGAACACGTTCATCCAGCTGCAGGGCTACGTCAACGCGTGGGCCGGCCTGCCGAATGACATTCCGGCGAGCCTGGGCGGCACCACCCGGAGCAGCGCCATGGCGGCCGCCACGCCGGTGCCCGGCCAGGACAGCCCGCAGAGCAACTGGGGGCTGCACCAGCTGAAGAGCAACGCGACCAACGGCACCACGACCGCCGAGCCCAATCAGGGGGTCACGGGTGACGTGACGGCCACGCTCCAGCCGCTGGTGGAGGCCCTGGGCAGGGAGAAGGACATCCTCGAGCTCGCCTTCCGCAGCTTCAAGAGCAACGTCATCGACAAGATCGACCAGCTCTCGTTCACCCAGCTCCTTGAACAAGCGATCGCGATCATCACCGACGCGCTGTTGCAGAGCATCGAGAACGTCCTGGTCGCGGCGATCAACGTACTGGCCGAGCTCGTCGAGGGCTGCATGGAGATCCTGAACGCGACCATCGAGATCCCCGTCCTGTCGTGGCTGTACAGGAAAATCTCCGGCAACGACCTGAGCCTGCTGGACGCGGCCTGCCTGGTGGCCGCGATTCCGGTCACGATCGGCTACAAGCTCATCGCCGACGCTGCGCCATTCCCGGACAACGCCACCACGACCGCGCTGATCGACGCACCGGACTTCGCGACCATCCAACGGATCTGCAGCTCCACGCCCGCCCCGTCCGTCAGGTCGGCGGCCGGGCAGGGCCAGACCTCGGTCAACGACGTCATGGTGCTCACCGGTGGTGTCAGCTCCGTTATCGGAGCGGTGTTGCTGAGTGTGTTCCAGCCGCTGGCCAAGAAGTACCGGCAGAGCGAGATCTTCCCTATGATCAACGGCCCGGCGTACCTGCTCTACGTGACTCCCGACGTCGTGGGCCAGCTTTCCGAGCCGAAGAACCCGAAGTGGTGGGACATCACCAACCAGGTCCTCGGGGATCTCATGACCGTGAAGGCAGTCGTAGACTCGTGCGTCGGGTTGACCGAGGAAGGGTCGGCCGCGGACAAGGCATGGGGCCCGGTGTCTCCCTGGCTGGACTTCGGCGCGAACATCGTGTGGCAGGTCCCGACCCTCGCCGCGTTCGCCTGTTCGGAGGGGGACAAGATCGACGAATTGAACGTCTGGGGCGGCACCTGTTTCGACCTCAACGGCATCATGTCGCCGGTGCTGGCGGACGACAGTGACCCCACCTCCTGGGTCATCGCGGTCGGCATCGCAACAGTGCTCAACCTCGCCTACGGCTCGATGTCCTGCGCGGCCAGCGCCCTGACGTTCAAGTCCTGACACAGATAGCCAGCGGCCTGGCAAGCTGCCCGGCTGCTGATCGGGGCACAATGATCACATGACCGGGCCCCAGCGGATCATCGCGGTACGACACGGCCAGAGCGCGGCGAACCTCGCCTTCCAGGAGTCGATCGGCGTCCCGCTGTTCTACGAGCCGGGCGACGACGAGATCGCGCTGACCGAACTGGGCCGCGCCCAGGCCGCCGCGCTGGGCCGGCACCTGGCCGGCCTCCCGCCGGAGGAGGCGCCCGAGATCGTGTGGTGCTCGCCGTACCTGAGGGCGCGGGAGACCTGGAGGCTCGCCGAACGGTCACGGGGCGGCCCTGCGCTGCCCGTCAGCGTGGACGCGAGGCTGCGCGACAGGGAGTGGGGCGACCTGCGCTTCTACAACCTGGCCGCGTTGGAGCAGCGCTACCCCGAGGAGGTGGCGCGGATGCTGGCCCAGGGTGAGTACGGCTACCGCCCGCCGGGCGGCGAGTCGTTCGGCGATGTAGCGGCCAGGCTCAGGGGGTTCCTCGCCGACCTGGCCGCCCAGGCCGCGGGGCTGCGGGTGCTGATCGTGGCCCACGACTCGGTGGTGCTGATGCTGCGCCACGTCATCGAGCGGGCGCACGACGCCGACCTGGCGGCCGTCGACGCGCACGCGCCGATCAGGAACGCCTCGGTCTCGACGTGGGCGGCGGCGAACGGAAGCCTCGAGCTGGTGTCGTTCAACGAGGTCGGGCACCTCGGCTGAGACGGGGGTTGACCCGGGCAGGGCGCAGCGTTGAGACTCATCTCCGAGTGCTCGAGATGTTAACGCTAACATAATGAGGAGATCCTCCAGTGCTGACCGCGCACCTCACCCTGGATCCCGCCTTCCGGGTGGCCCCCGTGCACCGCCGCACCTTCGGCACCTTCGTCGAGCACCTCGGCCGCTGCGTCTACACCGGGATCTACGAGCCCACGCATCCGACCGCCGACCAGAACGGCTTCCGCCAGGACGTCCTCGACCTGACCAGGCAGCTGGGAGCGACGAGCGTTCGCTACCCGGGCGGCAACTTCGTCTCCGGCTACCGGTGGGAGGACGGCACCGGCCCGCGCGAGCAGCGTCCCACCAGGCTCGACCTCGCCTGGCACTCCACCGAGACCAACGAGTTCGGCCTCGACGAGTTCATGGCCTGGTGCCGCAAGGCGGGCGTCGAGCCGATGATGGCCGTCAACCTCGGCACCAGGGGCATCGAGTCGGCCCTCGACCTGCTGGAGTACTGCAACATCGACTCGGGCACCCACCTGTCCGACCTGCGTGTCGCCAACGGCGCCAAGGAGCCGCACGCCGTCCGCATGTGGTGCCTGGGCAACGAGATGGACGGCCCCTGGCAGATCGGCCACAAGACCGCCAGGGAGTACGGCAGGCTCGCCGCCGAGACCGGCAGGGCGATGCGCGTGATCGACCCCGGACTCGAGCTCGTCGCCTGCGGCAGCTCCGCCTCCAGCATGCCGACCTTCGGCGCGTGGGAGGCGACCGTGCTGGAGGAGGCCTACGACGTGGTCGACTTCGTCTCCTGCCACGCCTACTACGAGGAGCACGACGGCGACCTGGCCAGTTTCCTCGCCTCGGCCACGGACATGGACCACTTCATCGACTCCGTGGTGGCCACCGCCGACAGCGTCGGAGCGCGGCTCAAGAGCAAGAAGAAGATCAACATCTCCTTCGACGAGTGGAACGTCTGGTACCTGTCGCGCTTCCAGAACGCCGAACCCATGACCGACTGGCCGGTCGCCCCTCCGCTGCTGGAGGACCACTACCACCTGGCCGACGCCGTCACGCTCGGCGGGCTGCTCATCTCGCTGCTGCGCCACAGCGACCGCGTCACCTCGGCCTGCCTGGCCCAGCTCGTCAACGTGATCGCCCCGATCATGACCGAGCCCGGCGGGCGCGCCTGGAAGCAGACCACCTTCCACCCCTTCGCCCAGGCCGCGGCCTTGGCCACAGGTGAGGTCCTGCGGGTGGAGTTGACCTCGCCGCGCCACGAGACCAGCAGGTTCGGCGAGGTCACCGCGCTCGACGCGGTCGCCACCCACGACGGCGACTTCACCACCGTCTTCGCGGTCAACCGCTCCGTGGACCGGCCGCTGACCCTCACCGCCGACGTGCGCTCCCTCGGTTCCGTACGGCTGGCGCAGGCCACCACCCTGTCGGGCCCCGACCCCTACGCCCGCAACACCGCCGACACCCCTGACGTGGTGGCCCCCCGCGCCAACCCCGACGCCCGGCTGGCGGACGGCAGGCTCGAGATCACGCTGCCCGCCGTCTCCTGGAACGTCATCCGCCTGGCCCGCTCGTAATCCTGCCCGGTCGCGTCCCGTCGAGGACGGCGTCGGCCCCGCTCCTGGTGCCGTCCTCGGCGAACCACCGCTCCTCCGCCGCGAACCACGCCAGCCACCGTGGCTCCAGCTCGGGCCCGTCGCGCTCCAGCACCCTGGCCATGCGCACCTGCCTCGGCGCCTCGATCCAGACCCTGAAGGCCACAAAGGGCGTACGGCGGGCGGTGCCGACACCTTCGATGACGAGCACGGGCGCCACCGGCACGCGCACCGGCTCGGCGTAGGCCCCGCGCACCCAGTCGTAGCGGCGGAAGGCGCCCGGCCGGCCCGCGGCGAGGGGGCGCAGCACCTGCTCCTCCAGCGCGGCGAACCACGGTCCTGGCCCCTCCTCCCACGGCACGGGGAAGTCGTCGCTGTGCACCACCTGCGCGCCGAGCGCCAGCCCCAGCCGCGCCGCGAACGTGGTCTTGCCGGAGCCGGCGGGCCCGTCGACCGCGACCACCCTGGTGCGGCCGCACGAGGGGGGCCGCTCCATGATGCGTTTCACCAGCTCGTCCACGCACCAGATCCTGCCACGGCGGAACGGGGACCTGACTGTCGAGCGCAGCCTCTCGCCTGAAAGGCTGGAAAGCCGTAGGCTCGGCGACCATCACAGGAGGTTGATCTTGCGCGGACCCCTCGGCGACATCGTCGTCCTCGACCTGTCCAGGGCCCTGGCCGGGCCGCACGCCGCCCAGATGCTCGGCGACCTCGGCGCCAAGGTGATCAAGGTCGAGCATCCGCGCGGTGGCGACGAGTCGCGCGGCTGGGGCCCGCCCTTCGTTGGCCCCGACCACGACATCTCCACCTACTTCCTGGCGGCCAACCGCAACAAGCAGTCCATCGCGATCGACCTGAAGTCCGACGAGGGCAGGCAGCTCGTCGAGCGGCTGGTGCGGCAGAGCGACGTCCTGATCGAGAACTTCCGCACCGGCGTGCTGGATCGCCTCGGCTTCTCCGTCGAGCGCCTGCACGAGCTCAACCCGCGCCTGGTGATCCTGTCCATCACCGGCTTCGGCCACGACGGGCCCGAGGGCGGCAGGCCGGGATACGACCAGATCGCCCAGGGCGAGGCCGGGCTCATGTCGCTGACCGGGCCGTCCAAGGACGAGCCGTACCGGGTGGGCGCCTCCATCGCCGACCTGCTGGCCGGCATCCACGGCGCCTACGGGGTGGTCGCCGCCCTCTACGCGCGTGAGCGCACCGGCAGGGGAGAGGTCGTGCGCACCTCCCTGCTGGCCGCCGTGACCGGGGTGCACTCCTACCACGGCACGGCGTGGACGGTCGGCGGCACGGTGCCGGTCGCGGGCGGCAACCACCACGCCTCCATCGCCCCCTACGGCGCCTTCCGGTGCGCCGACGGGATGCTGCAGATCGCCGCCGCCAACGACGGCCAGTGGCGCAAGGTGGCCGCGTTGCTGGACATCGACCCCGATGACGCGAAGTATGCGACCAACAGGGAGAGATTCGCGCACAGGGATGAGCTGATCGCGGAGATGGAGAAGGCGCTCGCCCGTCACGGCAGGGACAGCTGGCTGACCGCGCTCGCCGACCTGGGCGTGCCCGCGGGCGCCATCCGCACGCTGGATGAGGTGTACTCATGGGAGCAGACGCGTTCCCAGGGGCTGGTCGTGGAGGTGGAGCACCCCGTGCTCGGCCGGATCGAGCTGCCCGGCCCGCCCCTGCGGTTCGAGGGCGGCTCGGCGGTCGAGCACACCGCCCCTCCGGCCCTCGGACAGGACGGCGAGGTCGTGCTTTCGTGGTTGGCGGAACGGGAACGGTGACCCGCGCGTCAACATTGCAGCACTCGACAACAGCAGGGGAGCAGTGGTGAGCCGGCCGGATGCGCGCACTCTCATCGAGACGGTCCTCGACAAGGGGTCGTGGAAGTCATGGGACACGCCGCCCGCCGACCCCGCCACGCCCGGCTCCTCCTACGCCGACGAGCTGACCGCCGCGCGCGCCAAGACCGGGTTCGACGAGTCGGTGATCACCGGCGAGGGCTTCCTCGGCGGGCGCAGGGTGGCCATCGTGGCCTGCGAGTTCGCCTTCATGGCCGGCTCCATCGGGGTGGCCGCGGCCGAGCGGCTGGTGCTGGCGGTCGAGCGCGCCACCCGCGAACGGCTGCCGCTGCTGGCCTCACCCGCCTCGGGCGGCACCCGCATGCAGGAGGGCGCCCTCGCCTTCGCCCAGATGATCAAGATCACGGTGGCGGTGCAGCGGCATCGCGACGCGGGCCTGCCGTACATCGTCTACCTGCGCCACCCGACCACCGGCGGCGTGTTCGCCAGCTGGGGCTCGCTCGGCCACGTGACGGCGGCCGAGCCGGGCGCGCTGATCGGCTTCCTCGGGCCGAGGGTGTTCGAGTCGCTGCACGGCTACGCCTTCCCCGAGGGCGTCCAGGTGGCGGAGAACCTGTTCACGCACGGACTGGTCGACGCCGTGGTCTCCGCCGAGGACGCGAGGGACGTCGCGATCAGGGCGCTGACCGTGCTCGCCGCCGAGAAGGAGGGCCTGGTCACCGGGCCCGCGCCGGACGAGGCGCTGCGCCCGGTGGAGGCGTGGGAGGCCATCACCCGCTCGCGCCGCGACGACCGGCCCGGCATCAGGACCCTGCTCAAGCTCGCCGCCACCGACGTCACCCCGCTGAACGGCACCGGCGAGGGCGAGGCCGACCCCGGGCTGCTGCTCGCCCTGGCCAGGTTCGGCGCGGCGCCCGCGGTCGTGCTCGGCCAGGACCGGCGCAGGCAGCGCGCGATAGCGCCACTGGGCCCTGCCGGGTTGCGGGTGGCCAGGCGCGGCATGCGGCTGGCCGCCGAGCTGGGTCTCCCGCTCGTCACCGTGATCGACACGGCGGGGGCCGCGCTGTCGAAGGCAGCCGAGGAGGGCGGCCTGGCCGCCGAGATCGCCCGCTCGCTGGCCGACCTCGTCATGCTCGAGGCCCCGACGGTCTGCCTGCTGCTCGGCGAGGGCGCGGGCGGCGGCGCGCTGGCCCTGCTGCCGGCCGACAGGGTGCTGGCCGCCCAGCACGCCTGGCTGTCACCGCTGCCGCCGGAGGGGGCCTCGGCGATCCTCTACCGCAGTGTCGACTTCGCCCCCGAGATCGCCCAGGCGCAGGGGGTGCGCGCCACCGACCTGCGCCGCGACGGCATCGTGGACAGGGTCATCCCCGAGGAGCCCGACGCCGCCTACGAGCCGAGGGCCTTCTGCGAACGGGTGGCCAGGGCGCTGGAGTTCGAGATCATCGAGCTCCTGGCGACGCCGAAGGCGGACAGGTTGCCTGCCCGCCTCGCACGCTACCGCGATCTCGGGATCTAGTCGAGTCGCCAGAGCTCCTTACCGGCGGCGTCGTAGCCGATCACCAGATGACCACCCTCGATCTTCGTCGCCGGAGTGGAGAACAGCGTGAGACCGAGGCCCCACGGGTCGGGTGTGGTCGCCGCCGCGCTCAGCCGAGACCCGTCGTCGAAGACCATCTCGACCCGGGCCGTGCCCTTGATCGCGATGCCGGCGAAGACCTCATGGCCGTAGGTGTAGGTGGCGTCCTCGAAGTCACGCATTTCGACGGTGAACTGCTGTTCGCCCTGCCACATGATCAGGCAGTCGTCCTGGTAGGTGACGGTGACCCCACCCGCCAGCGTGGCGGCCGGGCCGACCGGAGGGGAGACCGAGCAGCCGGAGGGCGGCTCGCCGCCGATCGCCATGCCGAGTTCACCCTCGGCGTCGCGCAGGTCGAACGTCTCCGTACCGCCCGGGTAGGGGACGGTCCAGATCTTCAGCGGCGCGCCCGCAGGGGCGTGGATCGTCCCCTTGGCGCCGGACTTCTCCGCCCTCACCTGCGTGATACCGGTCCCTGCCACACCGATCGCCATCTTGCCGAGGTCGGGCAGGCGGCGGGCGTAGTGGGCGCCGACCGGCCGGAAGGCGTCGCAGGTGGTCTTCTTGCCGGGGAGCGAGCGGCACAGGCCGTCCCAGGTCCTGCCGTCGGCGAGCGTCACCTGGCTGAACCACACCTTCGCCTCGCCGATGGTGACGACCTCGCCGATCGGCGGGTGCGGGTCCCAGGCTGGCTTGTCGGCGGGGTGGTCCTCGCGCCACAGCTCCTTGCCGCCGGAGTCGTAGCCGACGAGGGTAAAGCCCTCCAGGTAGAGGTCGCCGGAGACGGCCTCCTCACCGGCGAACAGCCGTACGCCGAACTTCCACGGGTCCTGCTTGACCGCCGCCCTGAGCACCTTGCCGTCCTTGCGGACCAGCTCGACCTTCGCGGTGGCCGGGCGGGCGATGCCGAACCAGCGACCGCCGTTGACCTGCAGGTCGACGTCCATCGGCTTGCCGCCCATGTTGCGCAACAGCTCCTTGGCGCTGTGGTTCAGCCCCAGCTCGCGGCCGTCGAGGCTCCAGATGAGCGTCCTGTCGGGCGTCTTGTAAGGCCGCACGCTCAGCCCGGCGACCTTCGTCGCGTCGCCCGCGGGCTCGCCCTGCTCGGCCTCGGGCGGCATCGCGAAGGGTCTGGCGACCCGCGACAGGAGCCTGCCGTCGGTGGCGGTGAACTCGTAGGCGGTGACCTGGTCCGTGTCCGGGAAGACGACCGTCCAGATCTTGAAGGGCGCGCCGGAGGGCCGGTGGACGGCTCCGGCGACGCGCGTCCCCTTCTTGGTCACCGCCGTCACCGTGGCGACGTCCAGGCGTGCGCCGCCGTAGTCGAGCACGCTTTCGCGCGGAGGGACGGACTGCGTCGTCCCCTCGAACCAGCCGACGCTCTTCATCGCCTGGGCCCCGACGTCGCCGCCGCAAACGGTGTGGGGGGCGTCGCCCGCGTACTGCACGGCCCGGCAGAAGACGAGCAGGCCCTTATGGTCGGTGGCGTACCACAGCCGCATCGGCCGGTTCTCGGCCGGGTTGTCGATGACCAGTGCCTGGCCCACCGGCGTCGGCTTCGGCGGCGAAGCCGTGACCGTCTGCCTGTCCAGGCCCCCGTTGAGCAGGACGGGCACGAGCACGGCCACCAGGGCGACCGGCAGGGCCGCCAGGATGACGGGCCACGCCCACCGGCGGCGTCCGGCCCGCTGCTGGACCTTCGTCCACGCCGTCGGGCTCGCCTCGTACGTCGCGGCGCGGGCGTCGAGCGCGGCGCGCAGCCGCTCTTCCAGGTCGTTCACAGCTTCCCCCTCAGCGCCGCCAGGCCGCGGCTGGCGTGCGTCTTCACCGAGCCCGGCGTCACGCCCATGGCCTCGGCGATCTCACGTTCGGACAGGTCGAGCCAGTAGCGCAGGATCAGCGCCTCGCGCTGGCGGCGCGGCAGCGCGTCGAGGGCGGCCAGCAGCTCGCGGTGCTCCTCGGCGACCAGGACGGCGTGCTCGCTGCTGCGGGCGTGCTCGGGTGGGTCGGGACGGCGCAGCCGCACGATGCGCAGGTGCCGCAGCCGGTTACGGGTCAGGTTGCAGACGGTCGAGCGCAGGTAGCCGAGGGCGGCGCCCTCGTCGCGCAGGCGCCGGGTGTGCAGCCTGGCGAACGCCTCCTGGGCGATGTCCTCGGGGTCGTCCGCGCCCAGGAGCCCCGCCAGCCGGACGAGCGACTGGTAATGGGCGGCGAACAGCTCCGCGTGGCCCGGCGGCGCGGGCGCCATGGTGGGTGTTTCCATCACACCTCAGAGACCCTTGAGCGGGCGGCGGGTTGACGGGGCGGCGAAAGTTCTTTCGCTAGGTGACGGGCAGGCGCTCGACCCTGATCGAGAAGACCTCCTCGCGCGGCACGACGACCTCGTAGGCGCCGTGGTCGACCATCCAGTAACCGAGCGCCTCGGCCTTCATGCCGCTGTGGCCGGTGTAGGCGATGTGCAGGCCGTCGTCGTCCTCGTCGAGGATGACGCACGGCTCGCCGCCGAAGGCGCCGACGGTGCGCACCAGCACGAGCCACTCGAGATCGGAGCGATCGACGGTGCGCCGCCAGTAGCCGGAGACGGCCTCGAAGCCCTCGAGCTCCTCCTCGCTGAACAGCACGACCTCGTCGCTGTCGGGCCCGATCGCGGCCGGATGGGTGCGTCCCCTGTGGCGGGCGACGAACCCCGAGGCCACGGGAACGATCTCGTCGCTCATGCGGCGGGCCGCCAGGTGAGCCCGTCGTAGACGGCGAAGGGCCGCTCGCCCTCGCCGCTCACGTGTACGATCTCGGCCCCCGCGGGAATCGGCATCGGCGCGGTGTGGAACTGGGGCACCACGTGCTCGCGCGAGGTGGTGAACCCGTTGCCGGCGAACGGCGGCGCGTCGCTCCAGTCGCCCCCCATATGCGGCCCGTACGGCACCGCGTAGGTGTCGACGTCACGCGCGTACCACCGCATCACGTACAGCTCGGGCACGTCCGCACTCAGCTCCGATCCCTCGAACGACAGGTCGAGCCCCAGGAACAGGGTCCGCGGCGTGGTCAGCCGCGCGCAGTCCTGTACCCGGTAGACGTAGCCGGAGATGACCGTGCGCTTGCCCGACAGGTAGGGCACGAGCAGCCGAGGCGGCACCACCTTCTGCATCTGCGTCCTACGCTCGTTCACGACACCACTTTACGATCTCTTGGCCTACAGCACTCTGTGTTCGAGGCAGGGCAGGGCCGTGCGAGCCGAAGCGGTCACCTCGGGATCGATCTCGACCACCTGCACCGCGGGTCCGCTACCCAGGTCGGCGCGGACCACGCCCAGCGGATCGACCAGCATGCTGCGTCCGATGCCGAATCCGTCGCCCGACTCGGCGGGGTTGGGCGCCTGGCCGACGGCGGCGGTCCACATCGTGTTCTCCAGCGCCCTGGCCCGCACCAGCGTGATCCAGTGGTCCTCCTTGAGCGGGCCCGAGCCCCAGGCGGCGATCACCGCGAAGAGCTCCGCGCCCCTGTCGACCAGCGCCCTGGCCAGCTCGGGGAAGCGGATGTCGTAGCAGGTGAGCAGCCCGATCCTGAGCCCGGCCAGCTCGACCACGGCGGGCTCGGAGCCGGGGGCGACCAGCTCGGACTCGCGGAAGCCGAAGGAGTCGAACAGGTGGATCTTCCGGTAGGCGGCCACCAGAGAGCCCGAGGCGTCGATCGCCACGGTGGTGTTGTGCACCCGATCCTCGGCGGGCTCGAACACCCCGGCGAGCACCGCGACGCCGTGCTCGCGGGCCGCGTCGGCCAAGCCGGTGACGAAGGGTCCGTCGAGCGGCTCGGCCAGCTCTCCGACGCGCCTGCCGAACCTGGTCAGGGTCGCCTCAGGAAAGATCGCGAGGTCGGCGCCCCCGGCCCTGGCGAGGGCCTCCCTGGCCCGCTTGAGGTTGGCGGCCGGGTCGGGGGAGACGGGCAGCTGGCACAGGGCGATTCTCGTCACGTCTCCGAGACTATGCCCGCATGGAACCGGGCGGCCAGATCACCCGCACCGGCTTGCCCGCCCGCCTGGCCATCGCGACGACGTCGGCCGTGCCGCCGGGCCCCGCGGGCGGCTCGCCGTCCCAGACGGCCACCAGCTCGTCGGCCGCCTCCAGCATCGCCCTGGCGGCGGCGAGATAGGCCGGCTCGCCCGCGTCGTCGAAGGGCAGCTCGACGACGTGGCTGGCCTTGCCGAGCAGCATGTCGTAGGAGTGGCGGGCCTCAGCGGGCAGGCTGTCCCTGTAGCGGTGGGCGGGCAGGACCGCGCGCAGCTCGCCGCCCGCCGCGATGGTCGCGGCCGCGAAGATCTGGTCGGCGCCCTCGGCCAGACAGGAGAGCCCGACCAGCCCGGGTCCCGCGCCGGACAGCTCCTCCCGCAGCGCCCTGCTGACCAGCTCCACGGTGTGCGGGGTCAGCTCGCGGTGACCGGTCACGGCGATCCTCGTCATCGGGTGCGCACCACCTGGAAGCCGGCGATGGCCAGGATGTCGGGCAGGTTCCTGACCGTGTCGCGGTCCTTTTCCTTCGCCGTCGCCGACAACGTCGCCCAATCTCCTATGTCGGGATGTGTCCTCCTCGCATCATCCCTCAGGGGCCCATTCGTCCAGCCACGGGCCAGCATCATCCGCACCCACCGCACGTGCTCCATCTCGGCGAGGATCTCGATCTCCTCCCCGGTGAAGGCGAAGCCGAGGTCGGGGTCGACCCGAGGGCCGAGGGCGCAACCGACCTCCTTGAGCTTCCTGCCGATGTCCTCGGCCAGCAGCCGGTTCGACTCCTTCTTGTCCTCCTCCAGCTCCTCCCACGGCACCAGCGAGGCGTTCAGGGACCGCCTGCCGCCCCTGCTCGCCTGGTCGGCGAGGTAGTGCGTGTGCGCGGCCATGGCCAGGGTCTCCACCAGGTCCTCGGCGATCAGCCCGGGATCGGCGGCGGCGTCGGTGACGGGGAAGACCCTGAGCGCGCCGTCGAGGCCCTCCAGCAGGCCGGCGTCGAAGGCCGCGGCGTGGTCGACGCGGACGACCAGTGACCCGGGCCCGCCGCCCCACAGCCGCAGCGAGGTCAGCGCCGTCTTCAGCGCGAGGTCCTGGTCGGGATAGCAGACATAGACCCGGCGCCAAGGCCCGCCCCGCAGCGCGTCGGGCAGGCTCACCTGCTCGGGCTCCAGATCGGCGGTGGTCAGCTCGCAGGCCTTCAGCAGCAGGTCGTGCCTGGTGGACAGGGTGGCGACGGCGCTCGTCGCGTCCGCGTCGACGACTGTGACGGGCAGCGGACCGGCCGTGGGCGCCCGCAGGCGCCACTGCCTGGCCAGCTCCAGCAGCAGTGTCCTGCCGAACGCCCCGAGACCGATGATCATCACGGGGGCCGGCTCGTCGAGCGGGTCGTTCTTCAGCAGCACCCTGGCCGCCAGCGCGTCGGGGTTGAAGAAGTCGAGATGCAGCCCGGTGGGGCGGGTCAGGCCCAGCCGCCTGGCACGCAGCGCCGCGCACATGTCGGGATCGGAGATGAGCCCGTAGGCCGCCAGCGGGCGGGCCCTGGGCCGCGGCAGGGCGTGCGCGGCCAGCGCGATCGCGGTGTTGGTCGCGCTGTCGGCCTCGCAGGCGTACAGGACCGCGGCGCGTTCGATGCCCGCGGCGCGCAGCACGGCGGCGTCCCTGGGGTCGCCGACGACGTGCAGGACGCCCATGTCGGCACTGGGCGCAGCGGCGATCTGCACCACGCCGCGGCCCGCCGTACGCAGGCGCTGGGTCAGCACGCCCGCGATCGGGCCGGTGCCGCAGATCACCGCGTGCCCGCGCGAACGGCGGGCGCGCAGGCGCCTGATCTCGGTGGAGAACAGCAGCAGGAGACCGGCGACGAGGGCGTAGATGGTCGCCGCCGGCGCGGTGAAGCGGGCCACCTCGAGCGCCCATCCCAGCGGCTCGTGGTCGACGTCGAACGGCGCGGGATCGAGGACGAACAGCTGTAACGAGTAGTAGACGAGGTCGAACACCGAGGAGCCGGGCCCGAGGAAGGCGGCGAACCCGGTGAACCCGAGCACGAACGAGGCGACCACCAGCACGGCGAACGACAGCCGTAGCGTCACAGTGTCTCCCGACCTTGGACAGTTTTCCCGCTTCCCGTGTATCCGCAGGCGCGGGCGCCGTCAACGGTCAGGACCGGACGAGCCTGTTCCCCACCGGCTTCCACCAGGTGAGCATCCGCCACACCCATTCGAGCGGGCCGTACCTGAACCGCGACAACCACCACCAGCTGAACAGCGCCTGCGCCAGCAGCGTCACTCCGGTCACCGCCAGCACCGGCCAGCGCATCGGGCCGGTCAGCACGATGACCACCGTGCCGGCGACGTAGTTGGTCAGCGCCATCCTGCCCATCGGCTCCAGCCAGCGCGGCCGCAGGAACAGGATCGCCGTGGAGTACGCCGCCGCGCCCGCCAGCCCCGCGACCACGTAGATCCACCACTGGTCCATGATCGGATAGACCCAGGTGAGCACCGCCGAGACGGCCGCCGACACCGCGAACCCCGGCAGCAGCCAGCGACGGCCGGGCCGCAGCTCCATCAGCGCCATGCCGATCAGGAAGAGCCCAGGGATGAGCAGGATGCCGCCGCCCATCCAGGTCGCCCACCCGAGCGCCGCCATGCCGAGCACCAGGATCGGCCACCCGGCCGACAGGAACGAGGCGGGCAGCAGCACGCCGAGCCCGAACAGCGCGTAGTCGGTCAGCACCTCGCCCTCGTACCAGGTGTGCTGGACCAGCCCGAACAGCAGCAGCCACAGCAGCCTGCGCAGCAGCACCCACCGCGAGGAGCCGCGCAGCACCAGCACGAAGCTGATGCCGAACAGCAACGAGAAGATCGGGTAGAAGCGGCCCTGGAAGAAGGTGTCGATCCACCACTCGCCCTTGGGCCCCTGGTGGTGCTGCCAGGTGTTGACCAGCATGATCCCGCACACCGCGAAGCCGCGGAGCGCGTCGAGCTCTCTGATGCGCGTCACAGGAACCAGGACCACCACCATACGAGGAACCCCGCCGCGACGACCGTGGCCAGGATGTTGGGGATTGTACGGGCGCGCGCGAAGGCCGCCGCGGTGAGAACCGCGGAGCCCACCGCGACCCACCCGTACGGCTCCAGCACCCGTGGCACGCCGACGGCCAGCGCGGTCTCGTTCACCTTCATCATCCCCCACACCGCGTCGGCGGCCAGACCGGTGAACGCCAGGCCCGTCAGTCCCGCGAAGGCGGTCAGCGCCCGGCCCCTGACGGCGCCGCCGGCCAGCTGGGCCAGGCTCGCCAGCACGAACAGCGCCAGCGGCGCGGCCAGCCACGGGGCGGTCATCGCCTGGTAGGGGGCGCCGGTGACGTGCAGGTCGCCCGGCCGTACCGGGGGGAGGCCGCGCCGGGAGGGGTCGCAGGGCTGAGTCCACCCCTCGGGGTCGGCCAGGAAGGCGGCGATGGTGCGGGCGCCGCACCGGTTCGAGAGGAACACCGCGTGGCCCACACCGGCGAACTCCACGAAGCGGGCGCCGGGCAGCCGTTCCGCGGCGGGCCTGGCGGTCCTGGGCGGCGTGGTCGGGTCGTACTGGCCGCCCAGCACCAGCACGGGCGCCTTCGTGGTGGCCTTTGTGGGTGTGGAGACGGGCAGCTGCCACGCCGCGCATACCGCTTTATCGGCGTTCACAGTGAAGAGTCGCGATTTTTCGGGGAATGTGGCTTCGTCCTGGCACTGGACGGCGTGGTAGAGCCCGAACTCGTGGGAGGTCAGGCCCGGGCCGGTCTGGTCGGCGAGCGGGCGCAGCAGCTCGTCGTGCCCCTCGGCGAGCGCGTCGACCAGCGCGGGAGCCGCGGCGATCACGCTCGCGTCGTGCAGCCCCTCGGCCAGCACCGTCGCCACGTCGTCGCCGGTCAGCCTGGCGGTGAACGTCCTGCCGGTCAGCGGGTCGGTGGTCGGCACCTCGGCGGGGTCGGTGTTGAGCCGCCTGACCATCGCCTCGAACCTGTCGCCGATCCCCAGCGCGGTCACCGTGTCGCTCAGGTTGCGGTCGGCGTCGCCGTACCAGGAGACCTCCTGCGGCAGGAACGAGTCGAGCACCAGCGCGCGGGTGCCACCGGGATCGGCGGCGGCCGCGTCCACCATGACTCTCGTGGAGTAGCTGACCCCGAACAGGTTCCACGTGCGGTAGCCGAGTGCCTTCCGCAGGTCCACGACGTCGGCGGCGATCTCCTTGGTGGTGTACCCGCGCAGGTCGACACCCGCCTGCTGATGGCGCTCGCGGCAGTCGCGCGCGCCCTCGGCCACGTCGGCGGCGGGGGCGCGCAGCCGGTCGAGCATCGCCGCCACGGTCTCGGGGCAGCCGAGGGTGGGCTTGGAGAACCTGCTGCCGCGCTGTTCGAGGGCCACGACGTCACGGTCGGGGAAGAGCGCCGCCAGGTAGCCGGTGAGCTGGATGGAGGCCGAGCCTGGCCCGCCGCTCATGTACACCACAGGGTCGCCCGCGGGGTCCTTCGACCGGTGGACGGCGTAGCCCACCCTGACGGTCTTCCTCGGCTCGTCGCGCCGCTCGGGCACCACCAGGAAGCCGCACCTGGTTCCTTCGGGCACCTCGACCGGGCACGCCCTGCTCTCCAGCGGCGGCGGAGCCACCGTCAAGGGGGCGGACACGAGGGCGAGGGCGAGGGCGACCCGGGTGATCACCTCTCGAGACTAATAGTGTGGGCCCGTGAGCGATCCCCTTGTTTCCCGAATGCGACAGTTCGGCACCACCATCTTCGCCGAGATGAGCGCGCTGGCCGTACGGACCGGATCGATCAATCTCGGGCAGGGCTTCCCTGACACCGACGGTCCCGCCTCGATGCTCGACCGCGCGGTGGAGGCGATCAGGTCGGGCGTCAACCAGTACCCGCCGGGGCCCGGCCTGCCGCAGCTGCGGCAGGCGGTGTCCGAGCACAGGAGCGGGCACTACGGGCTGTCCTACGATCCCGACGGTGAGGTGCTGGTCACCGTGGGGGCGACCGAGGCGATCGCGGCGGCCGTGCTCGCCCTGTGCGACCAGGGCGACGAGGTGATCGCCTTCGAGCCCTACTACGACTCCTACGCCGCCTCCATCGCGCTGGCGGGGGCCAGGCTCGCCGCGGTCACGCTGCGCCCCGTGGAAGGCCGCTTCACCTTCGACCCCGACGAGCTGCGCGCCGCCGTCACGCCGCGGACCAGGGCGATCCTCGTCAACTCCCCGCACAACCCGACGGGCACCGTCTTCACCGCCGAGGAGCTGGCGGTCATCGCCGAGCTGTGCAAGGAGCGCGGCCTGATCGCGATCACCGACGAGGTGTACGAGCACCTCACCTTCGACGGCGTCGCGCACGTCCCGCTCGCCACGCTGCCGGGCATGCGCGAGCGGACCGTGATGATCTCCTCGGCGGGCAAGACGTTCTCCGTCACGGGGTGGAAGACCGGCTGGGTGTGCGCGCCGCCCGAGCTGACGCGGGCGGTGCAGACCGTCAAGCAGTTCCTGACCTTCACCGCGGGCGGGCCGTGGCAGCTGGCCGTCGCCCATGGCCTTCGCGAGGAGCTGGCCTGGGTGGCCGAGCTGCGCGCGGCGCTGCAGAGCAAGCGCGACCGGCTCATGAGCGGGCTGTCGGGGGCGGGCTTCGAGGTGCTGAAGCCGTCGGGCACCTATTTCGTGCAGACCGACATCAGGCCGCTGGGCTTCACCGACGGGCTCGAGCTGACCAGGCGGCTGCCCGAGCTGGCCGGGGTGGTGGCGATCCCGACCCAGGTCTTCTACGACCACCCCGAGCGGGGGCGGCACTTCGTCAGGTTCGCCTTCTGCAAGAAGGACGAGGTCATCGACGAGGCGGTGACCAGGCTCAAGCGGCTCGGCTGAGCCCGGCGCACCGGCGGGCTCAGGAGACCACCTTCACCGGCAGCTTCCGCTGCCTGATGGCCCCGCGGACGGCCTTGGCCAGCTGCGCGTACTCGGTCGCCCGCGCCGAGCTCGCCCGGTAGGCCAGGCCGATCGTCCGCCCGGGGGCGGGATGGGCGAAACGGCGCAGCGCCAGCCGTACCCTCTTGCCCTTCTCCACCGGCACCGCCGACTCGGGCAGCAGGGTCACCCCCAGCCCGCCCGCCACCAGCTGCACCAGCGTCGGCAGGCTGGTGGCGTAGGTGGTCGCGGTGGCCCGCGCGCCCACCTCCCTGCACACGTCGATCGCCTGCTCGCGCAGGCAGTGGCCCTGGTTCAGCAGCACGATGTCGAGCCCCTTCAGCGCGCCCCTGCTCAGCGGCCCGTCGTCGGCGGCCAGGGGATGCCCCTCGGGCAGCGCCAGCAGGAAGTCCTCGTCGTACAGCGGCTCCTCCACCAGCCCGCTCGTCTCGGTCGGCAGCGCCAGCAGCACCAGGTCGAGCCGGCCCTCGCGGACCTCCTCCACGATCGTCTCGGTCTTGGCCTCGTGCACGGTCAGCTTCAGGTGCGGGAAGCGCCTGGCGAACATCGGCAGCAGCGCGGGCAGCACGTACGGCGCGACCGTCGGGATCACCCCGAGGTGCGCGGGCCCGCTGAACGGCTCGCGGTTGCGCGCCACCTCCCCGATGAGGTCGTCGACCGCGGCGAGCACGCGGGTGGCGTGCACGGCCACCCGCTCGCCCGCGGGCGTCAGCAGCACCCTGCGGGTGGTCCGCTCGAGCAGCTGGGTGTCGAGGATCTCCTCCAGCGCCGAGACCGACGCCGACAGCGCCGGCTGGCTCATCCGGAGCTGGGTGGCCGCTTCCCTGAAGTGGAGATGGTCGGCTACAGCGAGGAATGCGCGCAGCTGGGCCAGGGTGGGAGCGGGCTCACTGATAGGAAACACCTCTCAGATTGGTCCGACTGCTCGATTTCTCGGATCAATGCTAGGTGAGGCACTCTGGTGGCCTGACAACGACGTCTTCCCAAGGAGATATTCACGTGCTCACCGTTGGTGACAAGTTCCCCGAGTACGAGCTCACCGCCTGTGTCGACCTCGACCCGGACAAGGCGTTCGCGGAGATCAACCACAAGTCCTACGAGGGCAAGTGGCGCGTGGTGTTCTTCTGGCCGAAGGACTTCACGTTCGTCTGTCCCACCGAGATCGCCGAGTTCGGCCGTCTCAACGACGACTTCGCCGACCGTGACGCCCAGGTCCTGGGTGTCTCCGTCGACTCCGAGTACGTCCACCACGCCTGGCGCAAGGACCACGAGGACCTGCGCGACCTGCCGTTCCCGATGCTGAGCGACATCAAGCGCGAGCTGTCGTCCGAGCTCGGCGTCCTCGGCGAGGACGGCGTCGCCCAGCGCGCCACCTTCATCGTGGACCCCAACAACGAGATCCAGTTCGCGATGGTCACCGCCGGCTCGGTCGGCCGCAACGTCAAGGAGGTCCTGCGGGTCCTCGACGCGCTGCAGTCCGACGAGCTGTGCCCCTGCAACTGGAACAAGGGCGAGAAGGGCCTCGACGCGAAGGCGCTGCTGGGCGCATGAGCGTTGACAACCTGAAGGCGGCGCTGCCCGACTACGCCAAGGACACCAAGCTCAACCTGGGCTCGGTCACGACGACGTCGTCGCTGACCGACCAGCAGCTGTGGGGCGCGGCGCTGGCGTGCGCGATGGCCACCAGGTCGCCGCGGGTCATCGCCGAGATCGCCGACGAGGCCGCCGGGAACCTGTCGGACGAGGCGCTCAAGGCCGCCAAGGCGGCCGCCTCGATCATGGCGATGAACAACGTGTACTACCGGGCCACGCACCTCATCGGCGACGAGCAGTACAGCACGATGCCGGCCAGGCTGCGCATGACCGTCATCGGCAACCCCGGCGTCGACAAGGTCGACTTCGAGCTGTGGTGCCTCGCGGTCTCCGCGGTCAACGGCTGCGGCCGCTGCCTGGAGTCGCACGAGCAGGTGCTGCGCGGCGCGGGCATGCCGCGCGAGCAGATCCAGGAGGCGCTGCGGATCGCCGCGGTGATCAACGCGACGGCCGCGACCCTCGAGGCCGAGGCCGCCCTCGTGACGGTCTGACCTCCATCCGGCGGGACGACGGGGCGCTCCTTCGCGGGAGAGAGCGCCCCTTTTCGCGTCCCCGGAGGGCCGCGAGTGGGAGGATCCAGGTGTGGAAGAGGTACGGCTGCGCGACAGGCACGCCACCAGGCAGCGCATCATGGCGGCGGCCAGGGACCTGTTCGCCGAGCACGGCTACGACCAGGTGACGATGCGCATCATCGCGGCGCGGGCGGAGGCGAACCTCTCCCTGATCAACCGCTACTTCGGCAGCAAGCGGGAGCTGTTCGCCGAGGTCATCGCCCAGCAGGGCCGCTTTCCCGGCGTGCTCGACGAGGCGGGCGGCGACCTGCCGAGAGCGCTGGCCGAGTACGTCGCCGACCGGCTGACCTCGCCGGGCGACAGTGTGCTGGTGGCCACTTTGGCGCGTTCCGCGCCGAGCGCGGAGATCCAGGAGATCCTCCGCGAGCGCATCCGCACCGCGATACTGGAGCCCCTGCGCGAGCGCCTGCCCGGCGACGACGCCGAGCTGCGCGCCGCCCTCGCCACCGCGCTGATCATGGGCAGCGCCCAGCTCCGCAGGGTCTTCGGCCCGGCCGGCGAATGGCGGCGAGAGGCGGTCGTCGAGCGTCTCACCCAGGTCTTCCGCGCCTGCCTCTGCTGACCTACTCCAGGAACTCCTGGACAGCCGCCCAGAACTCCTCGGGCGCGTCCCCGTGGATCAGGTGCCCCACGGGGATCGTGACCAGCTTCGCGCCGGGGATCAGGTCGGCCAGCGGTTCGGCGATGACGTGGCTGGACGGCCCGCCCGCCAGCACCAGCGTGGGAGCCGTGACGCGCTTCAGGCCCTCGGCCCACGCGGGGTCGGGGTCGACGATCTGGCGCTCGGTCTCGACCATCATGGGGGTGTCGTCCTGCAGCGGCGGCCGCGCGTGCGGCACCGGCGCGGGCGGATCCTCCAGCACCAGCAGCGAGACCCGCTCGGGATGGTTCATGGCCAGGTGGTAGGCGACCACGCCGCCGAGCGAGTGGCCGATCAGGACGGCCTGCTCCACGCCGAGCGCGCCGAGCAGGGCCACGATGTCCTCGGCCATGTCCGGCAGCGCGTAGTGCGCGGGGCGCGCGCTGGCGCCGTGGCCGCGTAGATCGGGGGCGATCACGTGGAAGCGGGCGGCGAAGCGGCGGGTGAACAGGTTCCAGTGGTTGTGGTCGGCGGTGCGCCCGTGCAGCAGGACCAGCGCGGGGGCCGCAGGGTCACCCTCCTCCCTGAAGGAGAGATCGATGCCGTTGACGTGTGCGGTGCGAATCACACAGGCACGCTATCTCTTGGGCAAAGGTTGCCAATGAACGGGCCCCTGACCGTGGGTAGCGTCGCGAACGTGGGTGAACGGGTACTCGTCGCGCTCGGCGGCAACGCCATGACAGGTCCTGACGGCAGCGCCTCGCCGCAGGCTCAGCAGGCCGCGGTCGAGGCGGCGATGCGGCAGGTCAGGGCGCTGATAGACGCCGGGCACCAGGTGGTGCTCACCCATGGCAACGGGCCGCAGGTGGGCAACCTGCTGCTGAAGAACCAGCTCGCCGCCGCCGTCGTGCCGCCCGTCCCGCTCGACTGGTGCGGCGCGCAGACGCAGGCCACGATCGGCACGCTCATCCTGAACGCGCTCGGCCGCCCGGCCGCCGCGGTCGTCACCCGCACCCTGGTCGACGCGGGCGATCCCGGCTTCGCGGATCCGGTCAAGCCGATCGGGCGCTACTTCACCGAGGACGAGGCGCGCAGGTTCGAAAAGCTCGGGCAGAGCTGGCGCCGCTTCGAGCGGGGCTGGCGGCGCGTGGTCGCCTCACCAGAGCCCCTGGAGATCCTCGACGCGCCCGCCGCGACCGCGTTGATGGCCGCCGGATTCACGGTCGTGGCCGCGGGCGGCGGGGGAGTCCCCGTCGTACGGCAGGCCGACGGCTCGCTGGCCGGGGTCGAGGCGGTCGTGGACAAGGACCTGGCGGCGGCCCTGCTGGCGCGGGCCGTCCAGGCCGAGGTCCTGGTCATCGCCACCGACGTGCCGCAGGCGGTCGTCGGGTACGGCGGGCCCCATCCGCGGCCGATCGGCGAGATCTCCGCCGGTGAGTTGCGTGTCCTGCACGCCGCCGGGCACTTCGCCGGGGGGAGCATGGGACCGAAGGTGGAGTCGGCCCTGCGGTTCGTCGCGGCAGGGGGCGCGCGGGCCGTGATCACCTCGCTGGAGCACATCGCCGATCCAGGCACAGGTACGAGAGTGGAGAGATAGATGCCCGAACCGATCGAAGTGCGCAAGGTCGCCATCGAGAGCGTGACCGACGCCTCAGGGCTGGAGAAGCTCATCGACGACGGAGTGATCGAGGCGCACCGGGTGCTCGCGGTGATCGGCAAGACCGAGGGCAACGGCGGCGTCAACGACTACACCCGCATCCTGGCCGACACCGCCTTCCGCGGGGTGCTGGCCAGGCGGGGGCATCCGGCGCCGGAGAGCGTGCCGCTGGTGTGGTCGGGCGGCACCGACGGCGTCCTCAGCCCGCACGCCACGATCTTCGCCACCACCGCCTCGGCGCCGGCCACGGACGAGCCCAGGGTCTCGGTCGGCGTCGCGATGAGCGACGTCATCCTGCCCGAGGACATCGGCCGTCCCGCCATGGTCGAGAAGGTCGCCGCGGGCGTGCGCGAGGCGATGAAGGTCGCGGGCATCGACGACCCGCGCGACGTCCACTACGTGCAGACCAAGACGCCGCTGCTCACCCTGGCCACCATCACCGACGCCAAGCGCAGGGGCAAGGACACCGCGATCGAGGAGACGGGCCCCTCCATGGACCTGTCGAACTCCACCACCGCGCTCGGCATCGCCGTCGCCCTCGGCGAGATCGAGATGCCCTCGGCCGACCAGATCCACCGCGACCTGTCGCTCTACAGCAGCGTCGCCTCCTGCTCCAGCGGCGTCGAGCTGGACCGCGCCCAGATCGTCGTGGTCGGCAACGTCAGGGGGATCGGCGGGCGCTACCGCATCGGGCACAGCGTCATGAAGGACGCCCTCGACGCCGACGGCATCTGGGCGGCCATCCGCGACTCCGGTCTCGACCTGCCCGACCGCCCGCACCACTCCGACCTCGGCGGGCGGCTGGTGAACGTCTTCATGAAGTGCGAGGCCGACCCCTCGGGACGGGTGCGCGGGCGGCGCAACATCATGCTGGACGACTCCGACGTGCACTGGCACCGGCAGATCAAGGCCACGGTCGGCGGCGTCGCCGCCTCGGTCACGGGCGACCCGGCCGTGTTCGTCTCCGTCGCCGCCGTCCACCAGGGCCCCTCGGGCGGTGGTCCGGTGGCCGCCATCTCCGACCTCTCCTGACCTTCACCTCAGGTCCGGCACCCCAGGTCCGGCACCCCAGGTCCGGCACCCCAGGTCCGGTACGGCACGCACGGGCGCCGTCACGCCTCCAGGTGCGCCACGTTGGCCACGTCGGCGGGGTCCGTGCTGGCCGTGCCGGCGAACCACGCGTCGAGGATCTCCTTCAGCAGCGGCTCGGAGACCACGCGCAGGCTCAGCGCCAGCACGTTCGCGTCGTTCCACCTGCGCGCGCCGTCCGCGGTGTAGCCGTCGGCGCACAGCGCGGCGCGCACCCCCCGCACCTTGTTGGCCGCGATGGCCGCGCCCGTGCCGGTCCAGCAGCACACCACCGCCTGCTCGGCCCTGCCCTCGGCCACGTCGCGCGCCGCCGCGGCCGAGGCCCACGCCCAGTCGTCGCGCTCGGAGTCGTTCAGCGCGCCGTGCGCGATCACCTCGTGACCGCGCTCGCGCAGCTCCGTCACGACCGTCGCGGCCACCCCGTCGAGGCTGTCGGCCGCCACCGCGATCCGCATGGCTCAGTCCACCTCCGCGCTGCCGTTCACCCGCAGCTTGCGGCGGGCACGCTCGTAGAAGGTCGTCGTGCCCAGCCGTACCACCCACGCGGCGCCGAGCACGGCGGTCACGTTCACGCGGTCGCCGGGGGCCAGCGTGCCCACCACCGCGCCGTCCACCTCGACGGCCAGCGAGCCGCTGGTGGGCAGCAGCTCCAGCGTGACCTCCTCGTCGGCCGAGAGCATCACCGCCCTGCTGAACGTCGAGTGCGCCGCCGCGGGCACCACCAGGAACCCCTCGACCAGCGGCGAGACGATCGGGCCTCCCGCCGAGAAGCTGTAGGCGGTGGAGCCGGTCGAGGTCGCCATGATGACCGCGTCGGCGGCGTAGCGCACGAACGGATGCCCCTGGACGGCCACCGCCACGGCGGCGATCCCGTCGCCCGGCACCCGCACCAGGGCGATGTCGTTGAACGCGGTCACCTCCTGGCCGTCGCGCAACACCGTCCGCACCGCCATGCGCGGTTCCACGGTGTAGCGGTGCTCGTCGATGGCCGACAGCGCCTTGGGCAGCTCGTCCACGTCGATCTCGGCGAGGAAGCCGAGCCTGCCCAGGTTCACGCCGAGAACCGGCGTCTTGAGCCCGGCGATGAGCCGCATGGTGCGCAGCATCGTGCCGTCGCCGCCGAGGCTGACGAGCAGGTCGGAGCGCTCGCACAGGACCTCGGGCTCGACCGCGACCGCGCTGCAGTGGATGCGGTCCACCTCGTCGGGCAGGCCGAGCACCGTCACGCCCCTGGCGGTGGCCCACGAGACGATCGTCTCGATCGCGGTCTCGGAGTCACGCCGCGGATGCAGCACCAGCCCAACGGTTCCGATCATGCCCATGCCGCCCACTCTACTGACGCGGGCGCGGGCCGGCCGCGGGTAGTCTCGGGCGTTGTGCCGAGCATTCCGCAGCCCCTTGTCCCAGGTGACGACGGGAGCGCCGACGACGCCGTCGCCGCCGCGCTGACCGCCTACTCCTCCGGTACGGCCGACGCCACCGCCGTCCTGTCGGCGCTGAGCGCGTCCAGGTTGCTGGTGCCCGTCGTGGCGCTGCTGACCGAGTCCGAGGTGGGCGAGCACGGGCTCAGGCAGGAGAAGGAGAGCGAGATGGCGCTCCCCAAGCTCGTCGGCAAGGACGGCAGGGAGGCGGTGATCGCCTTCACCGGGGTCGAGGCGCTCACCAGGTGGCGCGCCGACGCGCGGCCCATCCAGGCGACCACGCTCCAGGTCTGCCAGGCCGCCGTGCACGAGGGCGCCGCGGCCGTGGTGGTGGACGTGGCGGGGCCGGTGCCGTTCGTCATCGAGGGCGGCGTGCTGGAGGCGATGGCCGCGGTCGAGTCCGGCACGCTCGACCAGGTCGGCCCGTCGGTCACCGTGGCGCGCTTCGCCGCGAGCCCGGAGCCGAAGCGGCGTCGTTTCCCCTGGTCGCGTCGGCGCTGACCACCCGATCGCGAAAGAGGCCTGACGTCACGGCGGGTCACCGTCGCCGCTGGAGCGGCGTGATGGAGGGACGCCCGCCGGTGACCGCGGTGGCCGTTGGCGGCGGGAGCCGTACGGAAAGCCCTGACAGAGACCCCGCAGCGCGGGGAGGATGGCGGGATGGTCTGGGCGGCGCTGGCGGGGTTCGTCGTGGGGGTCCTGGTGCGCGCGCTGGCAGCCGGGTTCGAGCCCGACCCCGCAGACACCCGCGCCGAGGCCAGGCGGGCGTTCACCGGCCTGCCGCGCAGGGCGCGCCCCGGTGGCAGGCCGGTGATCGAGCTGGTGACCGCGGCCGTCTTCGCGCTGCTCGCCTGGCGGATGGCGCCGGCCTACCTGCCCGCGCTGCTGTACGCCGCCGCCGCGGGCACCGCGCTCGCCGTCATCGACTGGCGCACCAGCCGGCTGCCCGACGTGATCACCCTGCCGTCGTATCCGATCCTCGCCCTCCTGCTGCTCCCCACCGGCCGCCTCACCGACGCGCTGCTCGGCGGGGCCGCGCTGCTGGTCCTGTACGGCGTGCTGTGGTTCGTCAGGCCGACGGCCATGGGGCTGGGCGACGTCAAGCTGGCGGGGCTGATCGGCATGGCCGCGGGCGCGGTCGGCTGGAACGCCTGGGTCGCCGCGGCACTGGCCGGACAGCTGCTCGGCGCCCTCTACGCGATCACCCTCCTGGTCATGAGAAAGGCGGACAGATCGGCGGAGTTCCCGTTCGGGCCCTTCATGATCGCGGGGGCGCTCTGTCTCGCCTGGTGAGCGCTGTCCATCTCATCGCTTCGCTCATGGAAGACTTGGAGCATGTTGCGTTGGTTGACCGCCGGAGAGTCCCACGGCCCCGAACTCGTCGCCATCCTGGAGGGCCTGCCCGCCGGCGTGGAGGTGACCACGGCCGCGATCGACGAGGCGCTGCGCCGTCGCCGCCTCGGCTACGGCCGCGGCGCGCGGATGAAGTTCGAGGAGGACAAGGTCTCCATCGTCGGCGGCCTGCGCCACGGCCGCACCCTCGGCAGCCCCGTCGCCATCCGCGTCGGCAACACCGAGTGGCCCAAGTGGGAGAAGGTCATGGCGGCCGACCCGGTCGACCCCGCCGAGCTGGAGGGCATGGCGCGCAACGCCCCGCGCTCGCGCCCCCGCCCCGGCCACGCCGACCTGGCCGGCATGCAGAAATACGGCTTCGACGACGCCCGTCCCGTCCTCGACCGCGCCTCGGCCCGCGAGACCGCCGCCCGCGTCGCGCTCGGCGAGGTCGCCAAGCGCTTCCTCAAGCAGGCCCTCGGCGTCGAGATCTTCAGCCACGTGGTGTCCATCGGCGCCGCCCAGTCGCCTGGCAACGTCTTCCCCGTGCCGGCCGACCTCGACGCGATCGACGCCGACCCCGTCCGCTGCGCCGACCCCGAGGGCAGCGCCGCGATGATCGCCGAGATCGACAAGGCCCACAAGGACGGCGACACCCTCGGCGGCGTCGTCGAGGTCCTGGCCTACGGCCTGCCGCCGGGCCTCGGCAGCTACACCCACTGGGACCGCCGCCTCGACTCTCGCCTGGCCGCCGCCCTCATGGGCATCCAGGCCATCAAGGGCGTCGCGGTCGGCGACGGCTTCGAGACCGCGCGCAGGCCGGGCTCGCGGGCCCACGACGAGATCGAGTACACCACCGACGACGGCGTCAGGCGCGTCACCAACCGCGCGGGCGGCGTCGAGGGCGGCATGACCAACGGCGAGGTCCTGCGCGTCAGCGCCGCGATGAAGCCGATCTCGACCGTTCCGCGGGCCCTGGCCACGATCGACGTCAAGACCGGCGAGGCCGCCAAGGCGCACCACGAGCGCTCCGACGTGTGCGCTGTCCCGGCCGCGGGCATCGTCGCCGAGGCGATGGTCGCCCTGGTGCTGGCCGACGCGGCCCTCGAGAAGTTCGGTGGCGACTCCGTCGAGGAAGTCGCCCGCAACCTGTCCGGCTACCTCTCCTCGATGGTGATCAAATGACCAAGGTCGTGCTGATCGGCCCGCCAGGGTCCGGCAAGACGACGCTCGGCCGCCTGCTGGCGCAGCGGCTCGGCCTCACCTTCCGCGACACCGACGCCGACGTCGAGGCGGTCGCGGGCAAGGCCGTGAGCGAGATCTTCATCGAGGACGGCGAGGAGCGCTTCCGCGAGCTGGAGCACGAGGCCGTCCGCGTGGCGCTGGCCGAGCACGACGGCGTGCTGTCCCTCGGTGGCGGCGCGATCCTGCACGAGAAGACCCAGGAGCTGCTCGACGGCCACCCCGTGGTCTACCTCGAGGTCGGGCTGGCCGACGCCGTCCAGCGGGTCGGCCTCGGCTCTGCCCGCCCGCTGCTGGTGCTCAACCCGCGCAGCCGGCTGAAGAAGCTCATGGACGAGCGCCGCCCGATCTACGAGCGGCTGGCCGTCCTGCGGGTGGTCACCGACAAGCGCGACCCCGAGGAGCTCGTGGACGAGATCGTGAAGGGGCTGCCCGCATGAGCGCCACCCGCATCACCGTGCACGGCGACAGCCCCTACGACGTCGTCGTCGGCACCGGCGTGCTCGGCGAGCTGCCCGGCCTGCTGGGCGAGGGCGTCCGCACGGTCGCCGTCGTCCATCCCGCCACGCTGCCCGAGATCTCGCGCCCGGTGTGCGGGGCGCTGGAGGAGGCGGGCTACGACGTCGTCTCCCTGCCGGTCCCCGACGGCGAGGCGGCCAAGTCGGTCGAGGTCGCCGCCCAGCTGTGGTCGGCTTTCGGCCGGTACGGCATCAGCCGCTCCGACGCCGTCGTCGGCGTGGGCGGCGGCGCCACCACCGACCTGGCGGGCTTCGTCGCCGCCACCTGGCTGCGCGGCGTCAAGGTCGTCATGGTGCCCACCACGCTGCTGGCGATGGTCGACGCCGCGGTGGGCGGCAAGAACGGCATCGACACCCCCGAGGGCAAGAACCTCGTCGGCACCTTCCTGCCGCCCGCGGGCGTGCTCTGCGACCTGGCCACGCTGCCCTCGATGCCGCGCGCCGACTACGTCGCCGGGCTCGCCGAGATCATCAAGGGCGGCTTCATCGCCGACCCGACCATCCTCATGCTCATCGAGGACGATCCCGCGGCCGCGACCAGGCCGGAGGGCGAGCACACCCGCGCGCTCATCGAGCGCAAGATCCAGGTCAAGGCCGACGTGGTCGGCGCCGACCTGCGCGAGGCGGGCCTGCGCGAGATCCTCAACTACGGCCACACCCTGGCTCACGCCATCGAGCGGGCCGAGCACTACCAGATCAGGCACGGCGAGGCCGTCTCGATCGGCATGGTCTACGCCGCCGAGCTGTCGAAGCTGGCGGGCCGGGCCGATCTGGTCGAGCGCACCCGCTCCATCCTCACGTCGGTGGGCCTGCCCACCGCCTACCGCAGGGACGCCTGGCCCGAACTGCGCGACCACATGCGGCTCGACAAGAAGAACCGCGGCGCCAAGCAGCGCTTCGTCGTCCTCGACGGCCTGGCCAAGCCGGGGCGTCTCGAGGATCCCCCCGAGGAGCTGCTGGAGGCCGCCTACCGCGAGGTGGCGCGATGATCTACGTGCTCAACGGCCCCAACCTGTCGCGCCTCGGCACCCGCGAGCCCGACGTCTACGGCGCCGAGACCTTCGACGACCTGCGCGCGCTGTGCGAGGCCACCGGGCGCGAGCTGGGCCTGAAGGTCGAGGTGCGGCAGACCGACGACGAGGCCGAGCTGGTCGGCTGGGTTCACGAGGCGGCCGACGGCAAGATCCCCGTCGTGCTCAACCCGGCCGCGTTCACGCACTACTCCTACGCCCTGCGCGACGCCCTCGCCCAGCGCACCGCGCCGCTGATCGAGGTGCACATCTCCAACCCGGCCGCGCGCGAGGAGTTCCGCCACACCTCGGTCGTGGCCGCCGTCGCGACCGGCACGATCGCGGGCTTCGGCCTGCAGTCCTACGTGCTGGCCCTGCGAGCGATGGCCGACCTGATCAAATGACGCACTACCGTTCGTTCGTCGCGCTGGGCGACAGCTTCACCGAAGGACTCAACGACCCCGGCGCCGACGGCCACTACCGCGGCTGGGCCGACAGGGTCGCCGAGGTGCTGGCGTCGAGGGAGCCCTCCTTCCAGTACGCGAACCTGGCCGTGCGCGGCAAGCTCATCGACCAGATCGTGGCCGAGCAGGTCCCCGCGGCCGTCGCGATGCGGCCTGACCTGGTCAGCTTCTGCGCCGGCGGCAACGACCTGCTCAGGCCGGGCAGCGATCCCGACCAGATGGCCAAGAAGCTGGCGGGCGCCGTACGACAGCTGCGGGCGACCGGCGCGGAGGTGCTGCTGTTCACCGGCGTCGACCCGCGCGACACGCCGCTGATGCGGCGCATGCGCGGCAAGTTCGCCATCTTCTACCTGCACCTGCGCTCCATCGCCGACCTGTACGGCTGCCACGTCGTCGACCAGTGGTCGATGCAGGCCATCCGCGACTGGCGGGCGTGGAGCGACGACCGCCTCCACATGAACGAGGAGGGCCACCGCCTGGTCGCCGCCCGCGTGCTCGACGTGCTGGAGGTGCCCTGCGACGACTCCTGGCGCAAGGACTGGCCCGCGCGCTCGGTCGACCCCAGGGTGAAGCGGCGCGAGGACGCCCGCTGGGTGAGGGAGTTCCTGGTGCCGTGGGTCAACCGGCGCCTGCGCGGCACCTCCTCGGGCGACGGGCTCGACCCCAAGCGGCCCGACCTCGCGCCGTGGGAACTCCGCTAGATCCGATCTAGCGACGATCTAGCGCCTCCTTGGTGAGAGGAGGTGCGGGATGACGCCTACGGGCCCGCTGCGGATGGCCGTGATCATCGGCAGCACACGCGAGGGCAGGGTCGGCGAGAGCATCGGCCGGTGGTTCGCCGCCCGTGCCGAGCTCCGCGACGATCTCGCGGTCTCGGTACTCGACCTGGCCGACTACGCCTTTCCCTGCGGTTTCCCCGCCGTGGCCACGCCCGCGATGCGCGCCTTCACCAGTGCGGTCGCGGGGGCCGAGGCGTTCGCCGTCGTCACGCCCGAGTACAACCGCAGCTTTCCCGCCTCGCTCAAACAGGCGATCGACTTCGCCTACGACGAGTGGCAGGCCAAACCGGTCGGTTTCGTGTCCTACGGGTGCGGCTCCGACGGCATCTACGCGATCGAGCAACTCCGCACCGTCTTCGCCGGGCTGCACGCGGTCACCGTGCGTGACGGTGTGGGCATCGATCTGCTCGGCGGGGGAGTCGACGACGGCGGCACGCCGTACGACACCGACGAACGCTCGCTGGCCGTGACCACCATGCTCGACCAGCTCCTGTGGTGGGGCCTCGCGCTTCGGGCCGCCCGCGCCGCCCGGCCCTTCGCCTCCTGACCATGACAGAAGAGGAAATCATGACAGACCTTGCAATTGAGACAAAAGGCTTGATCAAAACCTTCGGCGACACCCGCGCCGTCGACGGCCTCGACCTGACCGTCCCCGCCGGCGTGGTCTACGGCGTGCTCGGTCCCAACGGCGCCGGCAAGACCACCGCCGTCAGGATGCTGGCCACCCTCCTGCGTCCCGACGGCGGCGAGGGCCGGGTGTTCGGCCACGACATCATCCGCGAGGCCGACGCCGTGCGCAGCAGGGTGAGCCTGACCGGGCAGTACGCCTCGGTCGACGAGGACCTCACCGGCATGGAGAACCTCGTCCTGCTCTCGCGGCTGCTCGGCCACCGCAAGCCCGCCGCCAGGGAGCGGGCCGCACAACTGCTGGAGGCGTTCGGCCTCACCGCCGCGGGGGGCCGCCTGGTCAAGACGTACTCGGGCGGCATGCGGCGCAGGCTCGACATCGCCGCCAGCATCCTCAACACCCCCGACCTGCTCTTCCTCGACGAGCCCACCACCGGGCTCGACCCGCGCAGCCGCAACCAGGTCTGGGACATCATCCGCATCGTCGTCGCCCACGGCACCACCGTGCTGCTGACCACCCAGTACCTCGAGGAGGCCGACCGCCTGGCCAGCCGTATCGCCGTCATCGACCAGGGCAGGGTCATCGCCGAGGGCACCCCGGGCGAGCTGAAGTCCTCCGTCGGCGCGGGCGCCGTCCACGTACGGCTGCGCGACGCCGGCCAGCGCCCCGAGGCCGAGCGGCTGCTGGCCAAGGCGCTCGACGCGCCCGTCTACCTGGAGGCCGACCCGGTCGCGCTGACCGCCCGCCTCTCCGCCGACGGCGCCGCCGCCGCCGAGCAGTCCGCCCTCGCCCTGACCGAGCTGGCCAGGTCGGGCATCGTCGTCGACGACTTCTCCCTCGGCCAGCCCAGCCTCGACGAGGTCTTCCTCGCCCTCACCGACCACCCCGCAACCGAGAAGGAGATCGCGGCATGAGCACGGACACCTCCACCACCGCCGCCTACGTGCCGGTGGCCGAGACCCTCGGCACCGTCCTCGCCCCCGCCGCCCGCCCGCCGCGCCCGAGCGCGCTGTCGGCGTCTGTCACCTTCGGCTGGCGGGCGATGCTGAAGATCAAACACGTGCCCGAGCAGCTCTTCGACGTCACCGCGTTCCCGATCATGATGACGTTGATGTTCACCTTCCTGTTCGGCGGCGCGCTGGCCGGCTCGCCCGGACAGTACCTGCAGTTCGTGCTGCCCGGCATCATGGTCCAGAGCGTCGTGATGATCACCATGTACACCGGCGTCGAGGTCAACAAGGACATCGAGCGCGGCGTGTTCGACCGCTTCCGCACGCTGCCCATCTGGCGGCCCGCGCCCATGGTCGGCTACCTGCTGGGCGACATGCTCCGCTATGTGCTGGCCTCGGTCGTGATCCTGCTGGTGGGCCTGATCCTCGGCTTCCGTCCGGCGGGCGGCGTCGCGGGGGCGGCGGCGGGCATCGCGGTGCTGGTCGGCTTCTCCTTCGCCTTCTCCTGGCTGTGGACCATGCTCGGCCTGATCCTGCGCAGCGAGAAGGCGGTGATGGGGTGGAGCATGATGGTGCTCTTCCCGCTCACCTTCCTCAGCAACGTCTTCGTCGACCCGAGCACCATGCCGGGGTGGCTGCAGGTCTTCGTGGTGGACATCAACCCGATCAGCCACCTGGTCGCCTCGGTCCGCTCGCTGATGGGGGGCCAGCCGAACGTCACCGAACTCGGCTGGGTCCTGGTCGCAAGCCTCGCCCTCATCGCGGTCTTCGGCTCGCTGACCATGCGCCAGTACAACCGCAAGTAACTGCACACCGCCCGGCGGTCCTGGATACCCAGGGCCGCCGGGCGCATCCGGTCTTCCGGGCGCCTCCGGCATTCCGGCGCTTCCGGCTTTCCGGGGGCATCCACCGCGCTTGCCGGTCGCAGCGTGCCCGTGGTCATGATCGACACGTCCCTCTTCGCCAACGCCCTGCTCGATGGGCCCTCTCGCCCTCCTGATGCCGCTGTTCCGGCACCTGCGGGCGCGCCGGTCTCCGGGGAAACGACGACCTCCCGCCCCGCTGATGGCACTCAGGCGCTCGTCGCGGTCCGGGACTCGATGTTGATCCCGGGGACAGCGGGCTCTCCACGGGATTCGGATGTCCCACGTCCGAGAGTCGCTGGTCCCGGGATTCGGCGGTCGCTTCCGTGTGGTTCCTGAGCTCCCGTCCCGCCTTGAGTGCGCGGGGTGGAGGTTCAGAGGCGCCAGGTGATGCCGGGGTTCGGGTGGTAGCGGCAGGTGGTACCCGTCGAGACGGCGTCGCGGAGGTGGGCGGCGAGCTCGGGATGGAGAGCATCGAGCTTGCGCAGGACATCGCGGATCCGCGCCGTGACCGTCTTGCGGGCGCGTTCCGCCTCGTCCCCGAGTCGGCGCGCCCGTCCGCCGAGCCCCGCCGCCGCCCGCAACTCCTCCAGCAGCGCCGCACGCTCCCTGTCGAGCTCCGCCGCCCGCCGGTCGTCACCCAGCTCCAGCGCCCGCTCGGTCTCCTCGTCCAGCCGGGTCAGGTGGCGATGGTAGCGGGCCTTGGCCTCCTCGTCCAGCACCGGGTCGCCACCCATCCGCCGCGCGGCCACCACCACCTCGCCACCCTCGGGCGCGAGCAGCTGAACGGCAGGCAGCTCCGCACCCGGTCTGCTCAGCAGCGTGTGGAGGTCGCGAAGACCCTTGGCGTCGGGCATGTGAACAGTCCGCCCCCCGAACGAGAGAGACCACACCGAGCCCTCCCGCCTGAACTCGTTCCCCGGGGCCCGGTCCCGGTCCACCAACGAGCCCTCGGAACCACGTGACCCCTCACCGGAGACACTCAGCCGGGCCCCACCCACTCGGCCCGTGTCCGAGATCCGGCCGCTGCGACCCGCCGAGCCGTCCACACCATCGTCTCCCCGGACGTCCGGCCGGGGATCACCCGTCCGGCCCGCGTCAAAGGTCCGGTCGCCAGAACCCCCCGAGCCAGCCAAACCCTCATCTCCCCGGACGTCCGGCGGGGAACCATTCGCCCGATCTGCGCTGGAGCCCAGGTCGCTGGGCTCTGCCGCTCCGGGCGCGTTCGGGGGAGAGGGCCGCCTGCCCCCTCGCCCTCCTCCCGAATCCCGGTGCACACCTCCGGGAGAGACGGTCGGCCGCCGAGTCGCGTCCTCGAACTCGGGCATGGTCGTCGGCCCACCGTCCACGCTCCCGGGCGAGGTCGTCGGCCACTGCTCATGGGCCTCTGGCGGCGGTGTCGTCGACGGCGGGTTCGTGCGGCCGGAGACGTCGGTGGTAGGAGACCGTCGCGCGTCCGAACCGCCCGAAGGGCCAGCGGTCGCCGCCCACGGCTCCCCGGCGCGCGGGCCGCGCTCAGGGTCTTCCCGCCACCCCGTCCCCCTGTCGCCGCCGGCAGCGGGGCGCTCCTGGCGTATCCGGGACAGGCGGTCGGTCATGTCGCGAATGCCCAGGTCGGCGGCCTCGGCTGCCACCTCCGTCAGGAGGCGGTCCGCGGTTTCCGCGTCGCCGGGGCGCCCTCGGGCCGTCAGCGCCGCACCCAGCCGCAGCCGGGCCTCCACCGACCACGGGCGGGCCCGCAGGAGCTCCGCCGCGCGCACCGCCGAGGTGAAGCAGTCGATCGCCTCGTCCCACCGCTCCTCGGCGGCCGCCACGACTCCCATCCAGAGGACGACGGGCCCGCTGATGTCCCAGCCGTAGAGGGAGACGGCCCACTCGCCGAGATGGGGCTCCAGAGCCTCGCGAGCCTGCGCGCACAGGTCGGGGTCGCGGGAGAACCCCGCCGCCTCGGCCAGGAACCGCAGCCACACCGGGCGCACCCCGTCGTCCGCGGGCTCGGGCATGGCACGCAGCAGCGCCGGATCGCCGTGCCCCCGCCGCAGGTCGGACAGCGCCTCCAGCAGCCCGGGACACGGATGGCGGCTCGCCCGCAACCGTTCGTGGACCTCCTCCAGCTCGGAGAGGCGCCCCTGCGCCAGCAGCATCGCCCAGCGATGGTGGTCGAGCATGTAGCCGAAGTGCGTGTGGCCGTGACCGCCGCCCACCTCCATGACCTCGCCCATGAGCGCCTCGGCTCTGGCGAAGTCGCCCGTGAGGGTGTCGATGATGCTCTGGTCGATCGAGGTGGACAGGCCGATGTTGGGCTGGTCGCTGGCCCTGCCCATCGCGACGTAGTGGCGGAACTGGTCGGGGAAGCGCGGGTCGCCGAGCTCGAGCAGCGCCACCCAGTGGAGCGCGGAGGTGAAGTGCTCCATGTCGACATCACCCGTACGGCGGGCCAGCCCGCGCAACTCCTCGGTCAGCTCGACCCGCTGCCTGGCCGTGCCGGGACCCCAGATCGTGTCGTGCAGCGCCCACAGCGCGAACGTCAGCGCCTCGTCGTCGTCGCTCTTCCTGGCCAGCACGCTGATGCGCACCGCGAGGTCCTGCGCGAGCCGGTCGGGAGTGGGCGGGTCGCCGGCCGGCGGCGCGCCGACGAGCGCGTGATGCGCCTCGCGCAGGAGCGCGGCGCCGCCGCGGCCGCTCTCCTCGCGCCCGCAGGTGTGGAAGAGGGTGAGCGCGGCCCTGGCCAGCAGCTCGGGATCGTCGAGCGCCCGCACGGTGGCGACCGCCCTGTCGAAGACCCGCGCCGACTCGTCGGACTCGCCGCCGTGGTGGAGCAGGCGGCCGAACTCCAGCCCGATCCTGACCAGCCGCCGTGGATCGCCCGAGCCCGCCAGCTCCATCGCCCTGCGCCAGTGGAGCAGTGCCTCCTCCCTGGCCAGCCGCTGGTTGGCCTGCCTGGCCGCGGCCACCAGGAGGTCGGTGGCGAGCGCGGGATCGACGGCCTCGCCCGCGAGATAGGCGTGGCGGGCCAGCTCGCCCGGCATCGCGTCGGGCAGGTCGCGCAGGGCGTGGACGGTGGCCGCGTGACGCGCGCGCAGGTCGGCCTCGTCGAGGGAGTCGTAGAGCGTCTCGCGGACCAGGTCGTGAGCGAAGGAGAACACCCCGCCCCCCTGCGACCCGACGAGCCTGGCGGCCGCCGCCTGGGCGAGCAGCCGGTCGACGTGCGCGGCCGGGGCGGCGGCGACCGCGGCCAGCACCTGGCGGTGGAACTCGCGCCCCAGCACGGCCGCGTCGGTGAGGAGCCTGACCACGGGAGCGGGCAGCAGCGACAGCCGTCGCCACAGCGTGTCGCGCACCCCCGGCGGGATCGCCGACACCGACCCGCCGCTGCGCCACAGCCGGGCGGTCTGCTCGACGAAGAACGGGTTGCCGCCCGTGCGCCGATGGATCTCCTGGACCACGTCGTCGTCGGGCTCGTGCCCGATCGTGCGGGTGACGAGCGCGGCCACCTGCGCGCGGTCGAGGCCGGTGAGCGTGATCATCGTGGCCCGCGCGGCCAGCGGGGTCAGCAGCGGGCGCAAGGGGTGCTCGCCCTGCTCGACCTCCACGTCGCGGTAGGTGCCGATCAGCAGCAGTCGTTCGAACCAGGTGTGCTGGGCGGCGAACTCGAGCAGTTTCAGCGACGCGCCGTCGGCCCAGTGCAGGTCGTCGAGGACCACGACCACGGGACGCGTCTGCGACAGCGTCACCAGGGCGGTCGTCACGGCGTCGTAGACCTCGAAGGCGTCGGCCCCGTCGACCCGCGCACCGTCGCCGAGCAGCGCCGACAGCCGCCCGCCCGCCGCCTCCTCCACGGCGGGCCACTCGCCGCCGCGCCGCAGCGCCCTGATGACCTGCACCCACGGCCAGTAGCCGGGCGCCGCGTCGGAGTGCCAGCAGGATCCGCTCAGCACCAGCGCGCCCTGCTCTCTGGCCTGCTCGGCCGCGCTGGTCACGAGCGTGGTCTTGCCGATGCCCGCCTCGCCGGTGACCAGCACGAGGCCGCCGTGACTGCCGGTCACGCGGCTGATCTCGGCACGCAGCAACGCGGCAGGGTGCTCCCTGCCGATGAGCTCCGGCCCCGCGTCGTGAGTTCGCATCGTGCTCAGAAGGTAGCGGTTGGTGCCGACAAAACCCGTGCTGATCTCAGGGTACGGCCCGGCGAAACCCGAGAGAGCGCTCTCTCGCGCGGCTACAGTGAGCGGCGTGCTGCTCTCCGAGATCCACATTTATCCGATCAAGTCGGTGACCGGGCGGGCCGTCGACCGCGCCCGGGTGCACCCGTGGGGCCTCGCGGGCGACCGCCGCTGGGCCGTGGTGGGCCCCGACGGGGACAACGTCCGCCTCCGCGAGTACCCCCGCCTGCTCGCCGTCACGGCCAGAGAGATCCCGGACGGCGGGCTGCTGCTGTCCGCGCCGGGCATGCCCGAGCTGAAGGTGCCGCCCGCGGCGGGCCCGAGCGTGCGCGTGGGCTTCACCGGTCTCGACCACGCCGTGCTGGCCGCATCGGAGGCGCACGCGTGGTTCACCGCGCTGCTCGGTGACCCCGCCCGGCTGGTGTGGCTCGACGATCCCGGCCGCCGCTCCATCGACCCTGCCCACGGTGGGCTCCCCGGCGAGGTGGTGACGTTCGCCTGGGACGCGCCGCTGCTGCTCACCACCACGGCCGCCGCCCGCAGGCTGGACGAGTGGATCGAGCAGGGCGCCCTCCGGCGCGGCGAGACCCCGCCCGGCCCGCTGTCACCGCTGCGCTTCAGGCCCAGCGTGATCGTCGACGGCGCGGAGCCGTTCGAGGAGGACGGCTGGCGCGAGGTCCGCATCGGCTCGGTCGACTTCCGCGTCTCGGAGCTGTGCGACCGGTGCGCGGTGACCGTCATCGACCCGGACACCTATCGCAGGGGCAAGGAACCCTTGCGCACGCTCGCCGAACACCGCAGGTGGGACGGCAGGACCTGGTTCGGCATCCGCCTCGTCCCGCGCGGTCCGGGCGAGATCCGGGTGGGAGATCCCGTGATCGCGGGATGAAAGGCGATCTGGGCGCGGACCGAAGGGGGCGCGGGCACGCGAGAGGACCGAAGGAACGCGTGGCCCGAGGGGGGCGAAACCCCCTCAGCCCGTCAGGCGCTTCAGGGCGGTGCGCACCACCGCCGGGTCGGTCGTCCGCCAGAACGGTGGCAGCGAGCTCAGCAGGAACCCGCTGTAGCGCGCCGTGGCCAGCCGAGGGTCGAGCACCGCCACCACCCCTTTGTCGTCCTGCGCCCGCAGCAGCCGCCCCGCACCCTGCGCCAGCAACAGCGCGGCGTGGTTGGCCGCCACCGCCATGAAGCCGTTGCCGCCCTTGGCCACCACGTGCCGCTGCCTGGCCGAGGTGAGCGGGTCGTCGGGCCGGGGGAAGGGCACCCTGTCGATGATCACCAGGCGCAGCGAGGGCCCCGGCACGTCCACGCCCTGCCACAGCGACAGCGTGCCGAACAGGCACGTCGACTCGTCCTCGGCGAACTGCTTGACCAGCAGCATCGTCGAGTCGTCGCCCTGACAGAGCAGTGGCACGTCGAGCCGGTCGCGCAGCGCCTCGGTGGCGGCCTTGGCCGCGCGCATGGAGGAGAACAGCCCCAGCGTGCGCCCGCCCGCCGCCTCGATCAGCTCGGCGATCTCGTCGAGGTAGGCCTGGGGCAGGCCGTCGCGCCCCGGCTGGGGCAGGTGCTTGGCGACGTAGAGGATGCCGGCGCGCGGGTGGTCGAACGGCGAGCCGACGTCGATGCCCGTCCAGCCCCGCCTCCGGTCGTCGCCCTCTCCTCCCGAGCGCTCGGGGTCGCCGAGCCCCCACTGCTTGGCCAGGCCGTCGAAGGTGCCGCCCAGCGCGAGCGTGGCCGAGGTGAGCACCACGGTGCGCTCGCCGAACAGCTTGTCGCGCAGCATGCCGCCCACGCTCAGCGGCGCCACGCGCAGGGTCGCGGGCCGCCGGTCGGTGCTGCCGTCGAGCCACACGACCTCGGCCCTGTCGACCTCCGACGCGTGCCCGTAGGCCTCGAGCATGCGCACGGCCGTGTCGTGCACCTCGTCGAGCGCGGTGAAGGCCGCCTTGCGCAGCCCCGCCTTGTCGGGGTCGTCCTTGTCCGCGCCGCGCGGGCCCATCGCCGTGATGCATCGGGCGGCGCTGTCGCGCACCAGGGCGAGAGTGAGGCCGAGCACCTCGGGCAGCTCGTCGATGCGGCCGGGCGGGGCCGCCTCCAGCAGCGCCTTGAGATCTTCACCCGCCTCGAGGAGCTGGTCGGCGATCGGCTGCTCGATGAGCCTGCCGACCCGCCGTACGGCCAGCGAGACCGACGCCTCCGACAACTCGTCGGTCACCACCGAGGTCACCCTGTCGACCAGCTCGTGCGCCTCGTCGACGACCACCACGTCGTGCTCGGGCAGGATCGACATGCCCTCCATGGCGTCGATCGCCAGCAGCGCGTGGTTGGTGACCACCACGTCGACCTCGCCCGCCCGCGCCTTGGCCAGCTCGGCGAAGCACTCGGCGCCGCTCGGGCAGCGCTGGGCGCCCAGGCACTCCTTCGCGCTCACCGAGAACTGCCGCCAGGCCTGCTCGTTGACACCGGGGACCAGCTCGTCGCGGTCGCCGGTGACCGTCTCCTCCGCCCACTCCTGGATGCGCTGGACCATCCGGCCCGTCGCGCTCACCTCACGCGGGTCGAAGAGCTGGTCCTGCTCCTCCTCGGGCCAGGCCGCGCTCGCCTTGTAGCGGCACAGGTAGTTGCGCCGCCCCTTGAGGATGGCGAACGTCGGCTCGTGCGGCAGCTTCGCGCCCAGGGTCTCGGCCAGGCGCGGCAGGTCGCGGTCGACGAGCTGGCGCTGCAGGGCGATCGTGGCGGTGGAGACCACCACGGGGGAGTCGGACTCCATCGCGTGCCTGATCGACGGCACCAGGTAGGCCAGCGACTTGCCGGTGCCCGTGCCCGCCTGGACGGCGAGGTGCTCCTCGTCGTCGATGGCCTTCTGGACGGCCCTGACCATGGTGATCTGCCCAGGCCGGTCGCTCCCTCCCAGGGCGCCCACGGCGATGGATAGGAGCTCTTCGACTGAAGGGAGAGTGGAGTCCGGCACGGCAGAAACCTACCCGGTCGCGGTGACAGAACGCGCAGTCATTGACCGGACGCATCCTGGCGTTCCAGGCCACACTCGCGATTCGCCGTGGCACACTTGCGGACGTAACCCGCCAGGTCAATGAAGATCTTCCTGCTGTGGCATGTGAGGTTGAAGGTGGGGATGCGACTCTCGGTTCGCTAGGGTTTCTGAAGGTTGAGTGGACGAATAAAGGCTGGTTAAAGCAGTATGTCTGCCATGTCGGAAGTTGTCCCGTTGCCGTCGTTCGGCGAAGTGTTCTTCGATGCCCGAGGTCAGGAGCGGTGTCTCCGGGTCACGTGGCACGAGGGCACCCTGGTGCTCAGCCTGTGGCGAGGGGAGATGTGCACCGGCAGTTTCCGGATGCCGATGGACGATGTCGGGCGGCTGCTCGACACCCTCGACGACGGCTACGCGGAGGCCACGGGCGAGCAGCCCGCCGTCGTGATCCAGCCCCCCGTGGAGGTGGGCGAGTACCCGGGCACCGGGCAGTATCACCGGCCGCCGCCCTTCGAGCACGACCCGCAGCGTCCCCAGCACGACGACCGGCCGACGGCCACGCTCTCGCCCAACGACGTGCTCGTGGCCAGGGGCGCGCCACTACAGCCGGACAAACTCGTCGCCACGACCTACCAGGAGCGAGAAGCCCCCGGCCATCAGGAGCAGCGGGAGAGCCCGGCCTACCCGGAGCAGCGGGAGACCCCGATCGGCCCCGACGGCAGGCCGCGCCACGCCGAGCCGCAGGCCGCCAGGGCCGCCGACCCGCTGGGCGGGCCCGGCTACCAGATGCCCGACTACCAGCCGGCGAGCGCGCCCCAGTCCACCGACCCGTTCGGCTTCCCCGGACAGGGCGGCGCCCACCAGCAGACCCCTTCCGACCCGTTCGCCGCGCAGCCGCAGCACCAGTCCTCTCCGCGACAGGCGCCGCTCCACCAGGACCCCTACACGCAGCCCCAGCAGCCGGTCGCCGCGCCGTACACAGATCCCTTCGCGCCGCCGCAGCGCGCGCAGAGCGTCCCGGCCGCGGCCGGTCTCGGCACGCCCATGCACGGCATCCCCGGCGCGGGCCGCAGGCCCGCCCCCGAGCCCTACCCCCAGCCCGAGCCGTACGGCCGGCAGGAACAGTACGCCCAGCCCGAGCAGTACGGCCGGCAGGAGCAGTACGGCCAGCCCGACCAGTACGGCCGGCAGGAGTACGGGCAGCCGGACCAGTACGGCCAGCAGCCCTCCTACCCGCAGTCGCCGCTGAACCCCGCCGACCCGCTCGGTCTCGGCCCCGACGCCTACCTGTCGCAGCCGCCCCACCAGCAGCCGCCCCACCAGCAGCCGCCTTACCAGGAGCCGCAGCAGCAGGACCCGAGCATGCACCGGCCCTACGTCAACGACCCGATGTTCGTCACCGGCGAACGCCTGCGCCCCGAGCAGCAGCACCACGACGACAGGACCGAGCGCCGGGAGTGGTGATCGGCCCGCGCGCCTAAGATGTCCCCGTGCCGAGTGAGAATGGTGGCGCGGGCCTGACCGGGCTCGCCGCCTAGCAGGGGGACCGCGTGGAAGCGTCGACCGGCCTGTATTGGCTGCTCGTGGCGGGCGGGGCGATCGTCGTCGCCTGGGTGGCCAGGCGTAAGGGCTGGCCCGCGCCGCTGCTGCTGGTGCTGGCCGGGCTGGTGGTCTCGCCGTTCGTGCCGTCCATCAAGCTGGAGCCCGAGCTCATCCTCTACGTGTTCCTGCCGCCGCTGCTCTACTCGGCGGCGCTGGAGAGCTCCTACCTCAGCCTGCGGGAGAACAAGCGCGCGATCGGCCTGCTGTCGATCGGCCTGGTGCTGTTCACCACGCTGGTCGTCGGCGGCGTGGTGCACCTGCTGCTGCCCGACCTGCCGCTGGCCGCCGCGTTCGCGCTGGGCGCGATCGTCGCGCCGCCCGACGCCGTGGCCGCCGTCGCGGTCGGGCGCCGGCTCGGCCTGCCGCGCAGGGCGCTGACCATCCTCATCGGCGAGAGCCTGTTCAACGACGCCACCGCGCTGACCGTGTACCGCGTCGCGATCGGCGCGGCCGTCGGACACGGCATCAGCCTGATGGAGGGGGTCGGCGAGTTCTTCTACACCGCGCTCGGCGGCGTGGTGATCGGCGTGGCCGTCGCGGTGCTGTCCGGCTGGCTGGTGGTGCGGGCGCGCGACGCGCTGGTCGAGAACACCGTGATGCTGCTGATTCCGTTCGCCACCTACCTGGGCGCCGAGTCGGTGCACGCCTCCGGCGTGATCGCGGTGGTGATCGTCGGCCTCTACCTCGGCCACCGGATGCACCGCACGGGGGCGGGCACCCGCCTGCTGCTGTCGTCGGTGTGGAAGGTCGCCGACTTCCTGCTGGAGTCGATCGTCTTCGCGCTGATCGGCCTGCAGCTGGTCCCGGTGCTCGGCGGCCTGGCCGGCCGCAGCGCGTGGGAGGTCGCCGGCTACGTTCTGGCCGTCTTCGCCGCGACCGTGCTGGCCAGGTTCGTGTGGGTCTTCCCCGCGGCGTACGTGCCGCTGCTGTGGCTGAAGAACGCGGACAAGCCGCCGTGGCAGCACGTGGTGATCGTCGGCTGGGCGGGCATGCGCGGCGTGGTCTCGCTGGCCGCCGCCTTCGCCATCCCCGACGGCTTCCCCGAGCGCGACCTGCTGCTGTTGCTGACCTTCAGCACCGTGATCCTCACCCTGCTGGTGCAGGGGCTGACCTTCCCTGCGCTGATCAGGAAGCTGCGTGTCTCGAGTGAGCGCGAGCACTACGAGGACAACCTGTCGGAGGCGGCCGCGCAGCAGGCCGCGGTCGAGGCGGGCCTGGCCAGGCTGGACGAGATCCTGCGCGACGAGCCGGGCGACGCGCTCCACGGCGACGTCATCGACATGCTGCGGCAGAAGTCGGAGCGGCGCGGCCTCAACGCGTGGGAGCGCCTGGGCGGCGGCACGGCCCAGGACGGCGCGGAGACCCCCAGCCGCCTGTACCGGCGCCTGCGCAGGGAGATGCTCGTCGCCGAGCGTGAGGTGTTCGTGCGGCTGCGCGACGAGCGCAGGCTGGACGACGAGGTGCTCCGCCGGGTGACGGCGGAGCTCGACTTCGAAGAGGCGATCCTCGAGCGCTAGCCCATCTTGCTGTCCACGAAGCACCACCGCCAGTTCTCGCCCGGCTCGAACGACTGCATCACGGGATGACCCACCTCGCGGAAGTGCGCGGTGGCGTGCTTGTTGGGCGAGGAGTCGCAGCAGCCGATGTGCCCGCACGCGAGGCAGCGCCGCAGGTGCACCCAGCGGCTCCCCGAGGCCAGACACTCCTCGCACCCCTCCGGCGTACGCGCCGCGGGGTCATTCGCCTGGGAAAGATGCTCGCAATTTGCCATGGCAAGAAGCTTAGAACCAGAGCATGGTTCCAATTTGGTCGCACCTCTTGATCGAGCGCGTGGTGAAGGCGACTCTTTCTCTCATCGGGGGGTCCCCACCTAGGAGGCCCGCTTGCTTGAGGTTCGCAATCTCGAGGTCGTGTACGACGATGTGATGCTCGTGCTGCGCGGAGTCAGTCTCACCGTGCCGCCCGGCTCGATCGTCGCGCTGCTGGGCGCCAACGGCGCGGGCAAGACCACCCTCCTGCGCGCGCTGTCCGGGCTGCTCGACGTGCACGACGGTGAGATCACCAAGGGCTCGGTCACCCTGGACGGCCGGCCGCTGCACACCCTGAGACCCGCCCAGATCGTCCGCCAGGGCGTCAGCCAGGTCATGGAGGGCCGCCGCATCCTGGCCGAGCTCACCGTCGAGGAGAACCTCAAGGTCGGCGGCCACACCGCCACGGAATCGCACCTGGACCGCGTCTACGGCCTGTTCCCCGTGCTCGAGCGGCGCCGCAAGAGCGTGTCGGGCTACCTGTCGGGCGGCGAGCAGCAGATGCTAGCGGTCGGCAGGGCGCTCATGGCCGGACCCCGCTACCTGCTGATGGACGAGCCGAGCCTCGGCCTGGCTCCCGCGCTGGTCGCGCAGATCCGCGACCTCATCATCGAGATCAACAAGCAGGGCACGACCGTCCTGCTGGTCGAGCAGAACGCCACCATGGCGCTGTCGATCGCCGCCCACGGCTACGTGATGGAGACCGGCAAGATCGTCATGGCCAAGCCCGCGGCGGAGCTGCTGGCCGACGACGACATCAAGGAGTTCTACCTGGGTCTGGGCGCCGAGGGAGCCGCCAAGTCCTTCAGGGACGTCAAGCACTACAAGAGAAGGAAGCGGTGGCTCTCATGACCGCCCCGGATCCCGTCCCCGACGTCCTGGAGGTCAGGGACGTGCGGCTGTCGTTCGCCGGGGTGAAGGCGATCGACGGCGTCTCCTTCACCGTCGGCCCCGCCGAGCTGTTCGCCGTGATCGGCCCGAACGGCGCGGGCAAGACCTCCATCTTCAACGTGCTGTCCGGCGTCTACCGCCCCCAGCAGGGCGGCGTCACGTTCCTCGGCGAGGACCTGCTCGGCAGGCGCCCGCACGAGATCGCCGCCATGGGACTGGCCCGCACGTTCCAGAACGTCGAGCTGTTCCACAACCTGACCGTGCTCGACAACCTCATGCTGGGCCGGCACTGCCACTTCCGCTACGGCGCGCTGTCGGCCATCCTCTGGCGCGGCCGGGCCCGCAGGGAGGAGCTGGAGGCCAGGGCCAGGATCGAGGACATCGTCGACTTCCTCGAGCTGGAGGCCTGGCGCAGGCACCCGGTGCGGCTGCTGCCGTACGGGGTCCAGAAGAGGGTGGAGCTCGGGCGCGCGCTGGCGATGGAGCCCAGGCTGCTGCTGCTGGACGAGCCCGTCGCGGGGATGAATCTCGAGGAGACCGAGGACATGGCCAGATTCGTCCTGGACATCCGCGACGAGCTCGGCATCCCCATCGTGCTCGTCGACCACGACATGGGCCTGGTCATGGACCTGGCCGACCGGGTGCTCGTGCTCGACTTCGGCCGTCAGGTCGCGCTCGGCACGCCCGCGCGGGTGCAGCAGGACCCGAAGGTGATCGAGGCGTACCTGGGAGGCGCCGCATGACGATGACGGCAACGAGGACGGAGACGATCGCCACCAGGGTGCGCCGCAGGGCCAAGGAGAACCCGGGCGCGGTGGCGATGCGCCACAAGGACTTCGGGATCTGGAAGGAGGTCACCTGGTTCTCCTACTGGATGCACGTCGAGCTGGTCGCGCACGCCCTGCTGGCCCTGGGCGTGGAGCCAGGCGACCGGGTGGCCGTCCACTCGGAGAACCGGCCCGAATGGCTCTACGCCGACCTGGGCACGGTCGCGATCAGGGGCATCACGGTCGGTCTCTACCCGACCAACCCGCCGGCGGAGGTCGCCTACCTGCTGTCGGACTCGGGGGCGAAGATCCTCATCGCCGAGGACCAGGAGCAGGTCGACAAGGCGCTGGCGGTCATCGACGAGTGCCCCGACCTCGAGCGCATCGTCTACCTGGAGCCGCGCGGCATCAGGGGGCGCTACGACGACCCGCGCCTGATGTCGTGGGAGGAGCTGCTGGCCATGGGCGCCGAGCGGGCCGGTCCGCTGGAGGAGCGGATGGCCGCCGCCGAGCCCGGCGACGTGATGACGCTCATCTACACCTCCGGCACCACGGGACCGCCCAAGGGCGTCATGCTCACCGTGGCGAACGTGGAGTTCGCGGTGCGGACCCTGGTCGAGAACGGCGGCTTCACCTCGCCCCCGCCCTCGGAGCGTGACCTGGTCGTCTCCTACCTGCCGCTGTGCCACGTCGCCGAGCGCGCCTTCACGGTGTGGTTCAACTCGGCGGCGGGCGTGCAGGTGAACTTCGCCGAGTCCATCGACACCGTCCAGGCCAACCTGCGCGAGGTCCAGCCGACCATCCTGTTCGGCGTGCCGCGCATCTGGGAGAAGATCCTCGCCCAGGTCAACATCAAGATCGACTCCGCGTCTCCGCTGAAACGGCTCACCACCCGCCTCTGGCTGCGCGTCGCCGACCGCATCGGCGACACCCTCGTCCGCACCGGCGGCACGCACACGCTCACCACCAGAGTGCTCTACGGCCTGGGCTGGCTGATGTGCTACCGCGCGCTGCGCGAGCGCCTCGGCATGCGGCGCGTCCGCTACGCGGCCTCGGGCGCCGCTCCCATCGCGCCCGACGTGCTCAAGTTCTACATGGGCATCGGCGTGGCCATGCACGAGGTGTACGGCATGAGCGAGAACACCGCGATCGCCACGGGCAACCGTCCGGGCCGGATCAAGCTGGGCACGGTAGGCGAGCCCCACGAGGGCGTCGAGCTCAGGATCGACGAGGTGACGGGCGAGATCCTGACCCGGCACCCCGGCACCTTCGCCGGATACTGGCGCAACCCCCGCGCCACCGCCGACGTCCTGGACGAGGACGGCTGGCTGCACACCGGCGACGTCGGCGAATGGGTCGACGGCACGCACGTGCGCATCACCGACAGGATGAAGGACATCATCATCACCGCCGGCGGCAAGAACGTCGCGCCCAGCGAGATGGAGAACGCGCTGAAGGCCTCGCCGTATGTCAAGGAGGCGGTGGTGATCGGCGACCAGCGGCCCTACCTGGTGGCGCTGATCGGCATCGAGCTCGACACCGTGGGGGAGTGGGCGCGCAGGCGCGGCCTCTCCTACACCACCTACCGGGACCTGTCGGAGAAACGCGAGGTGCGCGAGCTGGTGCAGGGCATCGTCGACGAGGTCAACACGAGGTTCGCCAGAGTCGAGCAGGTCAGGCGTTTCGCCTTCCTGCCCAAGGAGCTCGACCACGAGGACGGCGAGCTCACCGCCACCCAGAAGGTCAAGCGCTCGGCCATCGCCAAGCTCTTCGAGGAGCTGGTCGAAGGGATGTACCGCCGGTGACGGACGTGGTGGAGTCGATCATCAGAGGGCTGGGCAACGGCTCGGTCTACGCGCTGCTCGCGCTCGGCTTCGTGATCATCTACAAGGCGACCAGGGTGATCAGCTTCGCCCAGCCCTCGCTGATGCTGGCGGGTGCCGTCGCGGTCAGCTACCTGGCCGAGGTCACCGGCTTCTATCTGGCGGTGCTGCTGGCGGGGCTGCTGATCGCCGGTGTGGCGCTGGTGATCGAGCGGATCGCGATCAGGCCCATGGTGGGCCGTCCCTTCTTCGTGGTCGCGATCATCACGCTCGGCGTCGACGTGGTGGTGCGGGTGGTCGTGAACGCCTTCATCGGGCGCGACGTGCGGCAGATGGGCGACCCGTGGGGTTTCACGCAGGTCTCCCTCGGCCCGTTCGTGGTGCAGACCAGGTGGCTGGCCATGCTCGCGGTCACGGCCGTGCTCGTCGGCCTGCTGTTCGCCTTCTTCCGCTACACCAGGTACGGCCTGGCCATGCGGGCGGCCGCCTTCGACCAGGAGACCGCGCTCGCCCAGGGGATCTCGGTCGGCATGGTGTTCGCGCTGTCGTGGGGCCTGGCGGGCTTCCTCGCCGCGATCGCCGGGATGTTCGTCGGCACCGGACAGGGCGTCGAGCAGCTGACCTGGATCATCGCGCTCAAGGCGCTGCCCGCGATCATCGTCGGCGGGCTCGACTCGCTCGGCGGCGCGGTGGTCGGCGGGCTCACGATCGGCGTGGTCGAGTCGCTGTTCCAGAGCTACCAGGGCCAGCTCGCGCCATGGCTGGGGCAGAACTTCGCGGTGGTCACGCCGTACGTGGTGATGCTGCTCGTGCTCCTGGTCAGACCCTACGGCCTGTTCGGCACCAGAGAAGTGGAGCGGGTATGACCGTTGCCCCAGACATACCGACCGGACGGTCTCGTAGGCCCCGCGGACGCCCGCTGCTCTACACCTCCTACGCCCAGGACATGGCCCTGCTCGACACCAGGGCCAAGAAGGTCTGGACGGGGCTGCTGGTGCTGACCGCGTTCGGGCTGTCGGTCGTGCTGGCCGACCGCTCGCTCGAGGTGCTGGCCGGCGCCTACGTGCTGGCCATCGGGGCCATCGGGCTCAACATCGTCACCGGCTACGCGGGCCAGGTCTCACTCGGCCACGCCTTCTTCGTCGCGATCGGCGCCTACACCGGGGCCGCGCTGTCGAGCCCGCCCGGCGGCAGGACGATCGGGTTCGGCGTCGCCGAGATCTGGATCTGGCTGCCCGCCGCCGGGCTGCTGGCCGCCCTGGCGGGTGTGCTGGTCGCGCCGCTGGCCACCCGGCTGCGCGGCCTGTACCTCGCCGTCGTCACACTCGGCCTGGTCTTCCTGGGCGAGCACGTCTTCAAGGAGTGGGACGCCCTGACCGGAGGGCCCGGCGTGGGCCGCTCGGCCGCGGTGCCGCAGCTGTTCGGCGTGCGCCTCGACCAGGACGGGCCGCTCGGCACCCGCGAGCAGCTGCTCTACCTGCTGATGCTCGGCGCGCTCATCGCCTTCGCCGTCGCCGCGCGCAACCTCGCGCGCTCGCGCATCGGCAGGGCGTTCATGGCCGTCCGCGACCGCGACATCGCCGCCGAGGTGATGGGGGTGCCGCTGACCAGGTACAAGGTGCTGGCCTTCGGCATCTCCTCCTTCTACGCGGGGTGCGCGGGCGCGCTGCTCTACAGCATCACCGGCTACGTCGAGCCGGGCTCCTTCAGTCTGCTGCTGTCGGTGCAGTTCATCGCGATGGTGCTGATCGGCGGCGTGGCCACGGTGTCTGGCGCCATCGCAGGAGCGCTGTTCATCTCGCTGCTGCAGCCGCTGACCAGGTCGCTGCCCTCGCTGGTGCCGTTCGTCAGCGCCGACACCACGGTCACGCCCAACGTCTTCCAGGTCGAGACCGCGCTGTACGGCCTGCTGATCATCCTGTTCCTGGTCTTCGAGCCGCGCGGCCTGTTCGGAGTCTGGGTCCGCGTACGCAACTACTGGAAGAGCTGGCCCTTCTCCTACTAAGAGAGGAAATTTCGTGAAGAGTCGCTATTTCGTGACTGGAGTTGCGGTAGTGGCCCTTCTGTCCGCGTGCGGCGTCATCCGGGGGGACGACGAGGGCAGCAAGGGCGGCGCCGTGGCAACGGGCGTCACCAAGGAACCGTGTCCCAAGGCGATCGACAAGGCCAAGGGCTGCATCTACCTCGGCACCATCTCCGACCTCACCCAGGGCCCCTTCGCGGCGCTCGCCGTCCCCATCACCGACGCGCAGAAGGCCTTCTGGAAGCGGGTCAACACCGCCGGCGGCATCGGCGGCAAGTACGAGGTGGACGTCGAGAGCTACGTCAGGGACAACAAGTACAACCCCGAGACCCACCGGCAGGTCTACAACGAGATCAAGGACAAGGTGCTCGGCCTGGCCCAGACGCTCGGCTCGCCGACGACCGCGGCGATCATCGACGACCTCAAGGCCAACAGCGTGGTCTCCGCGCCCGCCTCCTGGACCTCCGCCTGGGAGTTCGAGGACGTGATCGTGGAGACCGGGTCCAACTACTGCATCGAGGCCATGAACTCGGTTGACTACGCGATGGAGGCCTACAAGCCGAAGACCGTGATGGCCGTGCACCTGGCCGGTGACTACGGCGCCGACGCGGCGGCGGGCGCGAAGATCGCCGCGGAGAAGAACGGCCTGGAGTTCACCGCCGTGGAGACGCCTCCCGGCGCGACCGAGCAGGGCAGGGCGATCACCGAGATCACCAAGAACAAGCCCGACCTCGTCATCCTCACCACCGGTCCCGCCGACGCCGCCGCCATCATCGGGCAGGCGGCCGCCGCGGGGTTCAAGGGCCGCTTCATCGGCACGGGCCCGACCTGGAACCCGGCGCTGCTCAAGTCGCCCGCCGCGCCCGCGTTGAAGGCGCTGTACGAGCAGTCGTCGCCGGGCCGCCCTTACGGGGCCGACACGCCGGGCCACCAGGCCATGCGTGACGCGCTTCCGGGCGTGACGCCCAACGACGGCTACACCTCGGGCTGGGCGTGGTCCTACCCGCTGAAGGCGGCGCTGGAGAAGATGGTCGCCGGCGGCGACGTCAGCCGCAAGGGCCTGCTCGCGGCGGTCAAGACGCTCTCGACCGTCGACTACGAGGGCATGCTGCCCCCCGAGGCGGGCAACTTCGCCGGCGACGCGAACGCCGCCACCTTCCGCCAGACGCTGATCAACAAGGTGGACGAGTCGGCGCCGACCGGGGTCGCGGAGGTGAAGGACTTCTTCACCGGGCCCACCGCGCAGGGCTACACGATGGACGGCCCCTGCTTCGGCAAACTGTCCTGATCATCGCGAGGGGCGCGGCCGTTGGATAGGGTCGTCGGTATGCGATTCGTTTCCAGCAGGTTCGTGCCCCTCGCCGCATTCGCCGTAGCGGTCTTCGCCACCGGGTGCAGTGAGATCAACGCGACGGTCGACAAGGCCCAGGCCTGCCTGGAGGCCCCCAAAATCATCACCGAGACCGTCACGAAGATCGGCACCCTGGTCAACGACCCCGCGGCGATGGAGAAGGAGCTCAACTCCGCCTCGCAGAAGCTGGGCGAGGTGGCCGACAAGGCCTCCAACACCACGCTCAAGGATGCGACGAACGACCTGGCCACCACGCTCGGCAAGCTCGACGTCAACAGCGCCAACGAGGCGGTCGACGCGGTCCAGAAGGTCGGCACCGACACCACCGCCTACCTGACCAAGCTGAAGGAAGCCTGCAGCTAGGTCCCCTCCCGCTCGCCGGCCAGGTGCGCGGGCAGGATCGCCGCGCCGAAGTCCGCGCCGGGACGCCTGATGACGCTGTGGGCGTGGTCGACGGCGTCCTGCGTGTTGTCGTACTCGATCAGCAGGCCCGGCCCCTGGATCCGGTAGTAGTGCCCGGCCCCCCGCGTGACGGAGCCCGCCCACGCGAACGACAGCTGCGCCGCGTCGTGGCTCCCCCGCAGGTGGGGGGCCAGGCGGTCCAGGTAGACGGCGGTCAGCCCGGCCAGCAGTTCGCGCTCTCCCGAGCCCATGACCGCGCCGCGCAGCCCCAGCGGCTCCAGCGTGGAGGTCACCACCGAGGTGCCGGTCAGGATGTCGGCGGGCGCGTCGTCCGCGACGATCGCCTGCCCGCGCAGGGCGGGTGACAGCTCGTCCAGCAACGCCCTGGCCAGCTCCTCCTCCAGCGGGAGGGGCCGCACCACCGGGGCGCCGCCGTACCAGATCCCCGCGGGGTGGGCGCCGAGGAACAGCGGCGCGACCTCCACCCGCCCGCCGCTGACCGTCGCCGTGACCGACACGTGGTGGCCCTCGAAGCGCCAGCTCCACTCGGCGTCGCCGGGCGTGCCGAAGATCGCCAGATGGTAGTCGTCGCTGTGGCGGCCCCTGCGCCCGCCCTCGTCGAGGTCGAGCACCTCCTCCAGCGCCATGATCGTGACCACCTGGGCGAACGCGTGCCGCGACAGCGCCGTGGCCAGCAGCCGGTGCGCCGCCTTGCGGGCCTCCCTCCCCAGCCCGAGCAGCGAGACGCCGGGCCTGGGCGCGGGCACGTACGTCCAGCGCAGCCGCAGCGCGTCGTCGAACGAGTAGGCGGCGGCCTGCCGCTGGGGCTCTGTGAGGCTGCCGAGGAACTGTGCCGCGATCTCCGCCATGCGCATGATCCCAGGATCTCCTATCCCGGCTTCTCTAGGGGAAATGGGGTCGAATTAGCGTGGGAGGCATGAACGGCACCGAGCCCGATCCCCGGTTCACCCTCGCCAACGAGAGGACGTTCCTCACCTGGTTGAGCACCTCGCTCGCGCTGTGCGCGGGCGGCGTGGCCATGGCCGCCGTGGCCGACCACGTCTTCGTCCCCTGGGCGCGCACCGTCCTGTCCGTGATGCTGGTCGCGCTCGCCGCGCTGGCCGCGGGCATGGCCTATCCGCGCTGGCGCAACATCCAGCGCGCGCTGCGCAACCAGGCCCCGCTGCCGCCGCCCGCGCTGGCCGCGGTCTTCGGGTACGGCGTGGCCGCGGTGGCGGTCGTCGCCCTCGTCCTCATCCTGATGACCGTCTGACCATGTCGAGCGAGATCTGGGACCCTGGACTGCAGAGCGAGCGCACCCGCCTGGCCTGGGTGCGCACCGCCGTCGCGCTGTCGACGGGCGGGCTGGCCGCGGCGGGCCTGTCGGCGCGCGCGGGCCTCGGCCCCCTGTTCGTGACCGGGTTCGTGCTGGCTGCGCTGTGCGGGGGGATCCTGCTCGTCCGCACCGCGGCCCGCTTCCGCGCCGTTCAGCGCGCCCTGCATCGCGGTGACCCGCTCGACGACCGCACCGACGCCCTCCTGGCCTGGATCGGGACCCTGTGCGTGGTCGCCGGCGCGGTCTGCTTCGTGATCGTCTCGCGCTTCTAGGCTTCTGGGACGGCTTACCGCCCGAGCAGCCCCGCGCTCACCACCGCCCGTCCGAACGGCTGGGCGAGCTCGGCCAGCCGCCGGCACCCCTCCTCGCCCAGCGCGGCGTAGGCGGGCAGGGCCAGCGCGTCGGTCCTGGCCTCGATGTGCGCGCGCAGCCGCCTGCCCGCCTCGGTAAGACCCGCGCCGGCCGATCCGCCGCCGGTCGGCCCTCCGCTGCTGGGTCCATCCTCGGTGACGTCCGCGAGCAGACCCCGGGAGCGCAGGGAGGTGGCCGCCGCCGTCCAGGCCTCCTCTGGCCACCCGCGCGTCGCCCTGAGGAAGATCTCGGGCACGTCGCCGCTCGCGGCGTGCAGCGCCAGCGCCTCCACGGGCGACAGGCCCTCCGAGACCAGCACGGCGACATGGCCGTCGCCCCTGAACTCCCTCAGCAGCGTCTGGGCGTGGAACAGGTCGCGCAGCGGCTCGCCCGGCCAGGGCAGCGAGGTGTGCGCGGCGAACAGCGGCCTGCCGTGCGGGTGCTCGGTCGCCGCCTCCGCCGCCCTTCTGGCCAGCGCGAGCGTCTCGTCCAGCGCCCCGGCGCGGTCGATGCCGCCCCTGCGCAGCGCCGCGTCGGCCGCCTCGAGCCTTGCGGCGAGCACCTTGGCGGGGGTGGTCGTCTCCCAGGCGGCTGGCAGCGCCCGCCGGACGAGAACGGGGTTGAAGTTGAAGAAGGTCGCGATGACCACCTCGGGTCCCGCCTCGCCGAAGGCGGCGGCCCTGGAGGCGAAGTAGCCGGACATCCCGGTCAGGCCCAGAGCGGCGTACCGCTCGCTCGCCTCGGGGACGAAGTAGATCATGCCGTGCACCGGCTCGAGGCGTCGCCAAGCGCGCCTCGCCACGTGGGGATCGACCATCGACGCTCTCCTCACTCCTGAACCAACCGGTCGGTATGGGAACCTACGGGCCGCTTTCTCCCTCGTCAATGGCTTGCGAGCGCCGGGGGCTGTGGCGGACACTCGGAAGAGAGCCGGAGGTGGTCCTCGTGCGAGATGGCTTTGACACGAAGGAGACGTGGCCGTTCGAATGCCAGTGCTGCTGGCATGTCTGGGAAGAGGAGTACTTCGTCAGACACATCACCGACGACCACGGCAACGAGGTGGAGGTCTGGCTGAGGTCGGGGCTGCCGGTGCAGCCGCCGAACTCCGATCGGAGCTGCCCGAAGTGCGGGTCGGTCCAGATCACCACGTTCCCCTCGGGATATCTGGCCAGGAGTGCCGAGCCCGTGGTGCCGGCCCCCAGGGAGGTCGCGCAGGACACGGGGCTGAAGTTCACGTGGCGGGCGCCGATCCTGTAGCCGGCGACGTGGGGGTGCGGCTCCGCCGTGGCGGAGCCGCACCCCTTCACCTGCTCAGGCCAGGCTGTCCAGCCAGGCCTGGTGCAGGCCGGCGAAGCGGCCCGACGAGGCGATGAGCTGCTCGGGCGAGCCGTCCTCGACGATCACGCTCTTGTCCATCACCAGCACCCTGTCGGCGATCTCCACCGTCGACAGGCGGTGCGCGATGATCAGCGCGGTCCTGTCGGCCAGGATCGTGCGCAGCGCCCGCTGGACCAGCCGCTCGCTCGGCACGTCGAGCGAGGAGGTGGCCTCGTCCAGGATGAGCACGGCGGGATCGGCCAGGAAGGCGCGGGCGAAGGCGACCAGCTGCCGCTGGCCCGCGGACATGCGGCCGCCGCGCTTGCCGACCTCGGTGTCGTAGCCCTCGGGCAGCGCCGAGACGAACTCGTGCGCGCCGATCGCCTGGGCCGCCTCGACGATCTCTCTGCGGGAGGCACCGGGCCGGCCGAAGCCGATGTTCTCCGCGACCGTGCCGGAGAACAGGAAGTTCTCCTGCGTCACCATCACCACGGCGCCGCGCAGGGTCGTCTCGTCGAGGTCGCGCAGGTCGACTCCGTCGAGCAGCACCCTGCCCTCGGTGGGGTCGTAGAAGCGAGCGATGAGCTTGGCGAGCGTGGTCTTGCCCGCGCCCGTCGCGCCCACGAGCGCCACGCTCTGACCCGCGGGGATGGCCAGGTCGAGCGGCGGCATGATCGGCATCTCGGGCACGTAGGCGAACGCGGTGCCCTCGAAGCGCACCTCGCCCCGCGCCCTGGGCAGCTCCGCGCCGCTCGGGGGCTCGGGGACCGAGGGCTCCTCCTCCAGCACGCCCGACAGCTTCTCCAGCGCAGCGCCCGCCGACTGCAGCGTGTTGTAGAACTGGCTGATCTCCTGCATCGGCTCGTAGAACTGCCGCAGGTAGAGCAGGAAGGCGGCCAGCACGCCGACCGTGACCTCGTCGTGGAAGGCCAGCCAGCCGCCGTAGATCAGCACACCGGCGATCGTGAGGTTGCCGATGAGCTTGATGCCCGGCATGAACAGCGCGATCAGCTGCATCGCGCGGGCGTTCGCGTCGCGGTAGTCGGCGTTGAGCTGGCCGAAGATCTCCTGGTTGCGCGGCTCGCGGCGGAAGGCCTGCACGGCCCTGATGCCGGTCATCGACTCCACGAAGTGGACGATGACCAGCGCGACCGTCTCCCTGGTCCGCCGGTAGGTGATGGCCGACTGGCGGCGGAACCACCGGGTGAACAGCAGCAGGATCGGCAGCGGCACCAGCGCGACCAGCCCCAGGTGCACGTCCAGGATCAGCAGCAGCGCCGCCGTCCCGAACATCGTCAGCACCGCGGTGACCAGCCCGTCGAAGCCCGACTGCAGCAGCTCGGCGATCGCCTCGATGTCGGAGGTCAGCCGCGAGATGACTCTGCCCGAGGTGTACTTCTCGTGGAAGGCCAGCGACAGGCGCTGGAAGTGGTCGAAGACCCTGCGGCGCAGCTCGAGCAGGATGTCCTGGCCGATGCGGCCCGACAGCTTCAGGAAGGCCTGCCTGGTCAGCGCCTGGGTGATGGCCGCGGCCAGGATGACCGCGATCACAGTCAGCAGCGTGCCTGCGCCCTCGCCCCTGGCCATCGGCGGGATGCCTGAGTCGATGCCGACCTTCACCAGGTAGGGGATGGCGAGGCCGGCGCCGCTGGAGCAGACGATGACCGCGGTGAGCAGCGCGATCGCCTTGCGGTGCGGGCTGAGCAGGTCGGTCAGCAGCTTGCGCGAGCGGGTGCGCAGCAGCAGCGAGACCTTCTCGGGCAGGTCGTCCTTGTTCTCCGAGGCGACGCCGCGCCAGTCGGTGGTGGCCGTCATCGCAGCGCTCCTTCCTCGGACAGGTCGGCGTCCTGGGCCAGCAGCTCGCGGTACTCGGGCACGTTGGCCAGCAGCTCCTGGTGGGTGCCGACGTGGGTGATCGTGCCGTCGCGCACCAGCGCCACCTTGTCGGCCAGCAGCACGGTCGAGGCGCGGTGCGCGACCACGATGCCCGTCGCCTCGCGCAGCACGTGCCGCAGCGCCTCCTCCACCAGCGCCTCGGTCTCGACGTCCAGCGCCGACAGCGTGTCGTCGAGGACCAGGATCTTCGGCTGGGACAGGACGGCCCGCGCCAGCGCGAGGCGCTGACGCTGGCCGCCGGACAGCGACATGCCCTGCTCGCCGATGCGGGTGTCGAGACCCCATGGCAGGTCGTAGACGAACGTCGCCTGCGCCACCTCCAGCGCCCCGCGCACCTCCTCGTCGGTGGCGTCGCGGTTGCCGAGCGTGAGGTTCTCGCGCACGCTCATCGAGAACAGCGTGGGCTCCTCGAAGGCGGTGGCGACGACGTCGCGCAGCACGCTCAGCTTCAGGTCGCGCACGTCGTGGCCGTCGATGGTGACCCGGCCCGAGGTCACGTCCACCAGGCGGGGCACCAGCGCGGTCAGCGTGGTCTTGCCCGAGCCCGTGGCGCCGACGACGGCGACGGTCTCGCCCGGCCGTACGTCGAGCCAGACGTCGCGCAGCACCGGGCGGTCGGCGCCGGGGAAGTGGAAGCCCACTCCCTCGAGGCGCAGGTGGCCGCGCGGGTTCTCGATCGTCTCCGAGCCGTCCTGGATCGAGGGCACGGTGTCCATGACCTCCATGACGCGGTCGGCGGAGGTCATCGACTCCTGCGCCATCGCCAGGATGTAGCCGAGGCTCGCGATCGGCCACACCAGCTGCAGCATCAGCGTGGTGAAGGCGACCAGCGTGCCGAGCGTGAGGGCGCCCGTGCCCACCGCCAGCGCGCCCAGCAGCAGCACCAGGGCGAGGGTGAAGTTCGGGATCACCTCGAGGAAGGTGAAGAAGCGGGCCGAGAGGCCGACCTTGTCGAGGGAGGTCGCGTAGACCTTGCGCGCGGAGTCGTCGAAGGTGTCGTAGACGTGGTGGCGGCGGCCGAACGCCTTGATCGTGCGGATCCCGATCGCCGACTCCTCCACGAGCGTGGCGAGGTCGCCCTGCTCGTCCTGGACCTGGCGGGAGATCTTGATGTACTTCTTCTCGAAGCGCAGCGACACCCAGATGATGGGTACGGCCGACGCCGCCACCAGCAGGCCCAGCGGCCAGTACATGTTCAGCAGCACGATCGTCACCGTGGTGAGCTGGATGACGTTCATGACCAGGAACAGCATGCCGAAGCCGAGGAAGCGGCGGATGGTCGACAGGTCGGTCGTCGCGCGGGAGAGCAGCTGACCCGACTGCCAGTCGCTGTGGAAGGCCATCGGCAGGCGCTGCAGGTGCTCGTAGAGGTCGTCGCGGATCTCGGTCTCGAGGCCGAGGACGGGCTTGGTCTGGACCCATCGCCTGAGGAAGATCATCAGGGCTTCCGCGACGCCCACGCCCACCGCCAGGAGCCCCAGCGGGAGCAGGTCGGCGGTCTGCCTGGCGTCGATCACCTCCTTGCCCACCAGGGGGAAGGTGATGCTGGCGGCTATGCCGAGGATGGCGACGAGCCAGATGAAGACCAGCTTGCCGATGTAGGGGCGCAGATAGGACCGCATGCGCCACAGTGAGTTGGAAGAGAGCAGGGGACGTCTGGGGGAGTTCGTATCGGGAGGCATCCCTTCTAGGTTAATCCGTGGGATCAATCCATTTTTTTAATCCGAGCAGGGGCGCGCGTGACCGTCCGCGGACCCGCTCCAGGTTCGTGAGAGGTTCTATAGCCGCTCGTGAGCCGCTCGTGAGCCCCGTTTGCACGAGCCGTGAGCAGCCGTCGGTGACCGTGGAAAGGTGCAGCTCAGCAGATTGCGCCCGCGCTCCATCAGGGCCCGCATGACGGCCGCCACGGTGGCGCTGTTCGGCGTCGTCCTCCTGGCCGGCGTCGTGACCCTCTGCCTGACCGTGCCCTCGTGGGTGCGCGCCGAGCTCGTCGACCGCGCCGACCGGGCCAGCCGCATGGTCACCATCCTCGTCGACGACCGCCCTGTCGAGGGCGCGATCCCGCCGCAGCACGACGTGCGCCTGTTGCAGGTCGTGAACGCGAGGGGAGAGGTGGTCGCCGCCGGCGCCGCGCTCCAGGGGCGGCCGCCGCTCACCCGCGCCGTGCCGGGCGGCGGCGACTCCAGGGTGGTGGACAGGGTCTGCCCCGAGGGCGGCGACTGCCTGATCGTCGTGGGCACGAGCAACAGGTCCACCGCCTACGGCCCCGCCGTGGCCTACGCCGCGGTCGAGGAGTCCGCCGCGCTGAACGTCCCGCTCGTGGCCACGACCCTGACCGCCGGCGCGCTCGCGCTGCTCGGGTTGCTGGGCTGGGCGACGTGGGTCGGCGTCGGCCGCGTCCTGGCCCCGGTGGAACGCATCAGGTCGGGCCTGGAGCAGATCAGCGCCACCGACCTCGGCGACAGGATGCCGGTGCCCGACACGGGAGACGAGGTGGCCGAGCTCACGATCACCGTCAACGACACGCTCGCCCGGCTGGAGGACGCCGTCGAGCGGCAGCGCCGCTTCGTCTCCGACGCCTCGCACGAGCTGCGCACCCCGCTGACCGCGATGCTGGTGCGGCTGGAGGCGTGCGCCGCCACGCCGGACCCTGAGGAGTGCACCCAGACGCTGGAGGAGGTGCTCGGCGACGCCAGGCGGCTGTCGGCCATCGTCCAGGACCTGCTGCTCATGGCCCGTATCGACGCGGGCGCGCGGCCTCCCGAGGAGCTGCTCGACCTCGGCAAGCTGGTGGTCGGCGAACTGGATCGCCACTCCTTCCGGCTGCCCTTCACCACCGGTGTCGAGCCGGGCCTGATGGTGCGGGGCAGCCGCCTGCGCCTCGACCGGCTGCTGGCCAACCTGCTGTCCAACGCCGACAGGTACGGCGGCGGCGCCGTCCACGTCATGGTCTCGCGCTGCGGCTCGCACGGCGTCGTCGAGGTGCGCGACGACGGGCCGGGCATCCCCGCCGACCAGCGGGACGCCGTCTTCCAGCGGTTCACCAGGCTCGACACGGCCCGCTCCCGCGACACCGGCGGCACCGGGCTGGGCCTGGCCATCGCCCGCGACATCGCCACCGAACACGGCGGCACCCTGCACGTCGGCGACTCGGTGAAGGGCGCCCGGCTGGTACTGCGCCTCCCGCTCGCCCCGCCCGGTGAAGAAGGAGGCACAATCCGGGAATGAGTGATCCGTTGTCCGAGCGGGAGCAGGCCCCCGCCGCGCTGAATCTTGTCGCCTCGGCCGCCGAGCCGTACCTCAGCTCACTGGGCGGGCGCCCCGTCCACGACCGCTCCGCCGACCACCTCCTCGACCTGCTGGAAGGCCCGCTCCCCGAGGAGGGAGAAGGCACGATGGCGGCCGTCGAGCGGCTGCTCGCGGTGGGGACGGAGGCCTCCACCCAGACCTCGGGCCCGCGGTTCTTCCATTTCGTCATCGGTGGCGCCACCCCGGCCGCGCAGGCCGCCGACTGGGTGACCTCGCTCCTCGACCAGCCCAGCGGCCTGCACCTGACCTCGCCACTGGCCGCCAGGGCCGAGCGGGTGGCGCTCGAATGGCTCAAGGACCTGTTCGGCCTGCCCTCGGCGTACGGCGGGGTGCTGACCCCGAGCGCCACGTTCGCGAACCTGACGGGCCTGGCGTGCGCCCGGCAGTGGTGGGGCGAGCGTCACGGCGCCGACGTCACCTCTCAGGGACTGGCGGGACTGCCGAGGATGCCGGTGCTGGCGAGCGGCTACATCCATCCCAGCAGCCGCAAGGCGCTGCAGATGCTCGGCGTCGGCCGCGACGGCGTGACCGTGTGCGCGCGTGACGGCGCGGGCCGGGTCGACCTGGCGGCGATGGAGCGGGAACTGGCGGCGCTCGACGGGCCCGCCGTGATCGTCGGGAACGCGGGCGAGGTCAACACGGGAGACTTCGACCCGCTCGCCGACCTCGCCGACCTGGCCGAGAGGTACGACGCCTGGCTGCACGTGGACGGCGCCTTCGGCCTGTTCGCCGCCGCCTCCCCGCGCCTGCGGCACCTGGTGGAGGGCGTGGAGCGGGCCCACTCGGTCACCGCCGACGGGCACAAGTGGCTCAACGTCCCCTACGAGAGCGGCTTCGTCTTCGTCCACGACCAGGACCTGATGTTCAGGTCGTTCGGCGCCTGGGGCGCGCACTACCTGCCCGCCGACGTCAACTACAACAACCTCGGCCCCGAGTCGTCACGCAGGGCGCGGGCGCTGCCGATCTGGGCGACGCTCACCGCGTACGGCAGGCAGGGCTACGCGCGCCTGGTCGAGCGCCACCACGACCTGGCCCTGCGCCTGGCCGAGGCCGTGGAGAAGGCGCCCAACATGGAGCTGCTCGCCCCCGTCCCGCTGTGCGTGGTGTGCTTCAGGCACCGCCCCGAGGGGGTGCCGGAGGAGGAGCTCGACGACCTCAACCGCCGTCTCGGCGAGGCGCTGATCGCCGACGGCCGCGTCTACGCCGGCACGACCACCTACCAGGGCAGGACCGCGCTGCGCCCGGCGATCGTCAACTGGCGCACCACCGAGGAGGACATCGACTACTTCTGGGAGGTGCTCAGGGAGCTCGCCGACCGGCTCTGACCGGCGGCCCGGCGCCGTGGGGTCTCGCCTTCCGCGAGATCCCACACCCGCCGGCCCCGGCTCGTCAGGAAGTCGCGCCCATCGCGATGGTCTCCGACACCTCCGCGTGGCGTTCGGCCTCCTCCGCGGCGAACCGCTCCGCGTCGAGTTTGTCGGCGATGTCCTCGTCCTGCTTCATCAGCGCCTCGAGCGACTGCCCGGCCATCTCCAGCACGCCCATGTCCGCGTAGGCCTGCTGCAGCCTGGGCGACCACAGGCCGATGTCCTTCACGCACGGCACGATCCTGCTGAACAGCAGCGACCTGAACAGCCGCAGGTACTCCGACTGGTCGACGGCGGTCATCGCCTCCTCGACCTCCGCGCGCGAGAGGCCGAGCGTCTCCCAGGTCTCCCTGCCGCGCAGCCGGTCGCGCATCAGGTAGCAGCCCTCGATGACGAAGTCCTCGCGCTCGCGCAGTTCGGTCTCCGACAGGTTCCGGTAGTAGTCGCGCAGGGCCATCCGCCCGAACGCGACGTGCCGCGCCTCGTCCTGCATGACGTAGGCGAGGATCTGCTTGGGCAGCGGCTTGGTGGTGATGTCGCGCATGACGCCGAAGGCGGCCAGCGCCAGGCCCTCGATCAGCACCTGCATCCCCAGGTACGGCATGTCCCACCTGGAGTCGGACAGCGTCGAGTCGAGCAGCGCCTTGAGATGCTCGTTGATCGGGTAGGCCAGGCCCACCTTCTCCTGCAGGAAGCGGGCGTAGGTCTCGGCGTGCCTGGCCTCGTCCATCGTCTGGGTGGCGGCGTAGAACTTCGAGTCGAGGTCGGGCACCGACTCGACGATCCGCGCCGAGCAGATCATCGCGCCCTGCTCGCCGTGCAGGAACTGCGAGAACTGCCAGGCGGCCCCGTGCCTGCGCACCTCGGCCCGCGTCTTCTCGTCCATGCGCTCCCACAGCGGTGTGCCGTAGATGGCGATGGTGTTGTCGGGGATGCCCAGCACGTTGTAGGGGTCGACCTCGAGGTCCCAGTCGATCCTTTTCACCGAGTCCCACTGCTTGTCCTTGCCCTTTTGGTAGAGGGCGAGCATGCGGTCCCTGCCGTCGTCGTACTCCCAGGTGAAACGGCTGGATCCGGCCATGTCCACGTTCCACGTGGAGAGTTCGGCGGGGATCGTGTAAAGATCGTGCGTCGACATGCGGCCTCCAGGGGACGTACACCGTACGTATGTCTTCGAGACTTGCACGTACGCTGTACGTACGTCAATAGAATGAGCTATGCCCTCCGAGCCGCTGTCCCGCGCGCGCATCGTCGCCGCCGCGATCGATCTCATCGAGCGCGAAGGCGCCGACGCGGTGTCCATGCGCAGGATCGCCGCCGACCTCGGTGTCGGGGTGATGTCGCTCTACAACCACGTGCCGAACAAGGCCTCGCTGCTCGACGGCCTCGCCGAGGCCGTGCTGTCGCAGATCGAGTTCACCGACGACCCCGGGGCCCACTGGACTGACAGGGTGCGCATGCAGGCCAGGGCGTTCCGGCAGATCGCCCACCATTACCCGCGCTCCACCATGCTGGTCGTCAGCCGCCAGCTCCACTCCAACGCGGGGCTGCTGCCCGTCGAGCGGGCGCTGTCGACGCTGCGCGAGGCGGGCTTCGACGGGGCCGACGCGGTGCGGATGCTGCGGCTGTTCATCGCCTACATCATCGGCTCGCTGCTGCGCGAGGTGGGCGTCACGCCGACCTTCGCGCCCGTGCAGGGCGCCGCCGCCGTGGTCGAGAAGGTCGATCCCGAACTGTTTCCCGAGGTCAGTTCGCTGGCCTCGCTGCTCGGCGCGTGCGACCACGAGGAGGAGTTCGACTTCGGCCTCGAACTGCTCATCCAGGCGATCGCCGTCCACCTCGACAAGAAGGGCACCCGGGGCTGAGCCCGGGTGCCCTTCCTTGGCAGCCGCCACTTCCCCTTGGCGACTGCCTAGTACCAATTGTGCGATCTGAAGTGACCCCAGGCGCCGCACGGCTTGCCGTACCGGCCCTTGATGTACTTCAGCCCCCAGCGGATCTGGGTGGTCGGGTTGTGCCGCCAGTCGCTTCCCACGCCCGACATCTTGACCGCGGGCAGCGCCTGCGGGATGCCGTACGCCCCCGATGAGGGGTTCTCCGCATGATGGTTCCAGTTGCTCTCCCTTGTCCAGAGGCTGTCCAGGCACTCGAACTCGCGCATCGACCACGATCTCTGCACCACGAGGTCGAGGGCGATCTGCTTGTTGGTGCCCTTGCCCGGCGTGCTGGGCCGCGCCTTGGGCTCCGCCTCTGTCTCCCAGGTGTCGCGATGGATCACCGTGGGATGTGCGTCCGTCGTCCAGATGTGACGATGGATCACCTGAGGCTGCGCGTCCAGTGTCCAGGTCCGCTGGTGGACCTTCCTTGTCGACTCCGTGTCGGCCAGGACGGTCGAGTGTGTCCCGCCGGTGAACGCGACAGAAGCGATCACCAGGACGAGAGCGCGTTTGCTGTCCAACTCGATCCTTGCTGTCCGGTCGCGTGCGGGCGGGCCTCCCGCGAGGGAGCGCCCTGCCGAACCGCGCCCGTGGCTCGGGCGAGGTAGGGCCCGCGCGGCCTTACGGGGATCCTTTTTCCGCCCGATCGTGCTGGACGGCCCCGAAGACGCCGCGACGTGTCTCTAGGCGGTTTCTAGTACGCGATGTCGCCACTGGTCAGGGACCGGAAGCGGGGAAAGGAAAGGACTTTACGAGGTGGCGAATCCGCGTTGGCGCGCCCCGGAGCCCGGGTGACCATGATTATTCGAACAACGGGTGCGAGTCGGGGAAAGCGATCAGTACCAGCCGCGCGACTGGAAGTGGGACCAGGCGGCGCACGGCGCGCCGTACCGCTTCTTGATGTAGGAAAGACCCCATTCGATCTGTGTCCTGGGGTTGGTGCGCCAGTCTCGGCCCGCGCTGGCCATCTTGCGGCCGGGCAGCGCCTGGGGGATGCCGTAGGCGCCCGAGCCGTTGCCCGCGCGGTGGTTCCAGCCGCTCTCCCTGGTCCAGAGCCGCTCGAGGCAGCCGAACTGGGCCTTGCCCCAGCCCTTGTCCGCCACCATGGGCCTGGCGATGGACTTGTTCCTGCTGCTGCTGCTGCCGCTCTCCGCGTAGGCGGCCGTCGCTGTGCCCGCTCCCGCCACCACGAACGTGGCGGCGACGAGCAGCGCGCTGGTACGGCGTGACATGCGGTATTCCCTTTCGAAGGGGATCGGGGGACTGCGTCACCCTGCCGCACCGGGGGCATTTGTCGCTAATTGACCATGAAAAGGTAGATCGTCAGTAAAGATCCGATCTTGTGGTTGTTCAGGGCTTATGACCGGCAAATGTGGACCCCGTCACAATTTTCGCGGAGTAGGGTCGGATCATGAGTCTTCGTGACATCCCGGTCCGCACGATCGCGGACGCCCCGGCCACCCTCGCCGAGCTCACCGGCGACAGCGCGTTCCTCATCGTGAACGTGGCCTCCCGATGCGGCCTGACCCCGCAGTACTCCGGCCTGGTCGAGCTCCAGAAGGAGTACGGACCGCGCGGCTTCACCGTGGTCGGCGTGCCGTGCAACCAGTTCATGGGCCAGGAGCCGGGCTCGGCCGAGGAGATCCAGGAATTCTGCTCCACCACCTATGGCGTCGACTTTCCCCTGCTGGAGAAGGCCGAGGTCAACGGCGAGAACCGGCACCCGCTCTACGCGTCGCTGACCGCCACGCCCGACGCCGAGGGTCAGGCGGGCGACATCCAGTGGAACTTCGAGAAGTTCCTGGTGGACAGGGACGGCGCGGTCGTGGCCAGGTTCCGGCCCGCCACCGAGCCCACCGACCCCGCCGTCGTCTCCGCGATCGAGAAGCTCCTGTGAGTTCCTGCCCGTGCGGGCTGCCCGCGTCGTACGACGAGTGCTGCGGGCGCCTGCACAGGGGTGAGGCGGCGGCCGAGACCGCCGAGCAGCTCATGCGCTCGCGCTACAGCGCCTTCGCGGTGGGCGACGCGGGCTACCTGCTCAGGAGCTGGCACCCCTCCACCAGACCGGCCGAGCTCGGCTTCGAGCCGCACCTGCGGTGGAAGCGGCTGTCGATCGTCGCCACCAGCGGCGGCGGCCCCGCCGACAACGAGGGGACGGTGGAGTTCCGCGCCCGGTTCAGCCGGCGCGGCAAGGCGGGGGAGATGCGCGAGGTCAGCAGGTTCACCAGGCACGATGGCGCGTGGGTCTACCTCAGCGGCGAGGTCCGCAGCTCCCCCGCACGATGAGCTCGGTAGGCAGCAGCACGCTGCGCGGGCGGCGGGTGCCCGCCCGCAGCACCAGCTCGGCCGCGCGGTAGCCGAGGTCGCGCGCGGGCTGCGCGATGACGGTCAGCGGTGGCGAGCACAGCTCCGCCCACGGCACGTCGTCGTACATCACCAGCGACAGGTCGCGCGGGATGCGCAGGTCGAGCTCCCTCGCGGCCAGCACGGCCGCCTCGCCCAGCTGGTTGCCGCCGGCGAGCACGGCCGTCAGGTCGGGGCGGCTCTGGAACAGCCCCGAGGCCGCCGCGTAGGCCGCGTCGCGGGTGCCGCCCGCGAACACGACCAGGTCGTCGTCCACGAGTGGCCCGAGCGCCTCCCTGAACGCCGACACGCGCCGGGAGTGACCGGGGCCGCCGAGGTAGGCGATGCGGCGGTGGCCGAGCCCCCTGAGGTAGCGCACCGCGGTGCGCACGCCCGAGCGGTCGTCGGCCAGCACGGTCGGGATGCCGCCCTCCGCCCTGGCCAGGTCGCCGCCCCTGCTCCTCAGCCCGTCGAGCAGCAGGAGGTCGTCGACGGGCTCCTCGGTGGGCTCGTCGGGCCGTTCGCCCGCGAAGACCACCGTCATGCCGGTCCTGAGCGCGGGACCCCAGGTGTCGGCGTCGCCCGAGGGGACCGCGACCACCTTGTCGACGCTCTGCTCCAGCAGCATGCCGATCAGCTCGGACTCCTGCTCCGGATCGCCGCCGGTCGAGCCCACCAGCACGGGCTCGCCGGCCGAGCGGGCGCAGGCCAGCACGCCCTCGGCGAGCCCGCCGTACAGCGGGTCCGTCAGATCGGGGAGCAGGAGACCGATGCCGCCGGTACGTTGCTGACGGAGGTTGCGGCCCAGCGCGCTGGGGCGGTAGTCGAGATGCGCGGCCACGGCGAGCACGCGCTCGCGGGTCTCGTCACTGGCCGACCCGCCGGACAGCACCCTCGAGACGGTGGCCACGCCGACCCCCGCCGCCTCGGCCACGTCCTTGATGGTCGTGCGCTTCATGGAAACGATTCCAGCATGGGTTCCACCGGCTTTCCAGCTCGAATCAATAACAGCAGCTGGTCTCTTGACAGTCATGTCCGTTTCAGGTGAGATTCATGAAAACGTATCCACACCGAGTGGTCACCCCCACGGTCATCCGGGCCCCCGCCCGTTGCGCGAAGGAATGTCATGGCATCCATCGTCCTGTCAAATGTCGACAAGATCTACGCCGGTGGCGTGAAGGCAGTGAACGGGCTGAACCTTGAGATCAAGGACGGCGAGTTCATGGTGCTGGTCGGCCCGTCCGGTTGCGGCAAGTCGACCGCGCTGCGGATGATCGCCGGCCTGGAGGACATCAGCGGCGGCGAGATCTCCATCGGCGACAAGGTGGTCAACCACCTCCCGCCGAAGGACCGCGACATCGCGATGGTCTTCCAGAACTACGCGCTCTACCCCCACATGACCGTCGAGGAGAACCTCGCCTTCGGTCTCAAGCTCCGCAAGATGCCCAAGCCGGAGATCCAGAAGCGCGTCAACGAGGCCGCCAAGATGCTCGGCCTCGAGACCTACCTCAAGCGCAAGCCGGCCGCCCTCTCCGGTGGTCAGCGCCAGCGTGTCGCCATGGGCCGCGCCATCGTCCGCGAGCCGCAGGCCTTCCTCATGGACGAGCCGCTGTCCAACCTGGACGCCAAGCTCCGCGTCTCCATGCGCGCCTCGCTGAACCAGATGCACGAGCGCCTCGGCGTCACCACCGTCTACGTCACGCACGACCAGGTCGAGGCCATGACCCTGGGTGACAGGGTGTGCGTCCTGCGCGACGGCCTGCTCCAGCAGGTCGACACCCCGCAGAACCTGTTCGACAAGCCGGTCAACCTGTTCGTCGCCGGCTTCATGGGCTCGCCGTCCATGAACTTCGTCACCGCCCAGGTGGTCCGCGACGGCGACGGCGCGGCTGTGACCTTCGCCGACGTCAAGCTGCAGATCCCGGCCTCGACCTTCACCGAGAAGCCCGGCCTCGACCAGTACATCGGCAAGTCGCTCATCCTCGGCATCCGCCCCTCCGACTTCGAGGACGCCAGCGCCGCCGGCAGCCACGCCAACGGCTGGGCCACCCTGCCCGCCAAGGCCGAGGTCACCGAGGAGCTCGGCTCCGAGATCAACGTGCTGTTCCTGATCGACGCCCCGCCGGTCGAGCACAAGGACACCGTCGCCGCCCAGGACACCGGTGACGAGGAAGAGGCCACGCTGCCGCTGGTCGGCGACAAGTCGCTGTGGACGGCCCGCGTCAACGCCCGCAGCCACGTGCGCCCCGGCCAGACGATCGACCTGGTCGTCGACACGCACAACCTGCACTTCTTCGACTCCACCAGCGGCCTGGCCATCGGCCACGAGGCCAACCGCTAGTCAGCGAAGAGAACGTCCCCCCGCCGCGACCCCCTCCCGCGGCGGGGGGATCTTTTCGTCTCCTGGGACGGCGGTCAGCGACCTTCGCGCGCGCGCTCGTAGTGCCTGGCGGCGCGGGCCCTGCTGCCGCAGCCGGCCGAGCACCACTCGCGGCGCGGGTGGTCCTTCACGAAGAACAGCACGCACCCCGGCCCCTGGCAGGCCCGCAGGGCGGCCAGGCCGGGCCCCGCGAACAGGTCGACCGCGGCCTCGGCGACCGCCGACAGCGCGGCGGCGACGGGCGGCGCGGCGGCGTGCGTCAGCGCGACGGGCCGGCCGTCCCAGCGCAGCTCGCGCCAGCGGGGAGCCGACCTCGACCGCTCGTTCAGCGTGGCGAGAGCGCGGGCCGGGGGAGCGGCGCCGGTGACGGCCGCCTCGGCCAGCGCCCTGACGCTCGCGCGCAGCTCGCGGGCGCTCGCCAGGTCGGCCTCGGTGACGACGAGCTCGCTCGGGAGCGGCAGGGGCAGCCTGGACCGCACGCTCTCCAGCCAGGCGGCCAGGTGCTCGGCCGACGGCAGGCCCTCGCGCGGCCGGCCGCGCACGGCGTAGGCGGTGTTGGCCAGCTCGATCGGCAGCGGCTCGCCCAGCAGGGGACCGGTCGTCATGCTCACGTCACGGCCTGCCTGCCGCGAAGTCGCGCGTTCTCGCGCTCCAGCGCGGCGATGCGGTCACGGGCCGACCCGAGCGCCCGCTCCACGAGGTCGCGGGGGTAGAGCTCGGGGATGTGCTGCGAGCAGTTCCAGTCGAAGCCCTCGACGTCGATCAGCACGGCCCGTTCCACCTTGCCAGGGTAGCCGTCCACGGCCAGCCGTCCGATCAGGTCGGGGTCGTCCTCCACCACGCGCGCCCTGCCGAACAGCTTCAGCCTGCCCTTGTTCACGTAGTCCATCAGGAACAGCGAGACCCGGTCGTCGTGGTCCAGGTTGCCGCGGGTGATGTACTGCCGGTTGCCGCGGAAGTCGGCGAAGCCGAGCGTGTGCTCGTCGAGCACCCGCAGGAACCCGGGCGGCCCGCCGCGGTGCTGGATGTACGGCCAGCCGGTCTCGCCGACGGTGGCCAGGTAGAAGCTGTCGCGCTCGCCGATGAACAGCCGCTCGTCGGCGCCGAGCCGGTCGGCGCCCCGCGCGCCCTCCGTCATCCTGCGATAGGCGCGGTCGCTGCCGTGGGCCAGCTGGTGCCGCTGGACGCCGGGGGTGAACGCGATCTGTGCGAACCGACTGCTCATGACGCCTCCGAAACTAACGGTTACATATGGATGTAAGCGTTAGAAGCGTCGATCGATTCCCGCCCAGCGGTCCGCGTCAGAAGTCCTTCGAACGGCGCAGCCGCGGCGGACGCCCGTCGGGGTCGATCACCATCCGGTACAACGGCATGGCCAGCGCCCTGCGCACGCGGCCGAGCTCCGGCTGCGGGTGCGGGCGCAGCCGGCCCGGCGGGCGCGGCCCCCTGCGCCCGCCGTCGTGCCAGGCCTCCAGCCTGGCCGCCGACTCGGCGAACGCCTCGAAGGCGGCCACGGGGTCGCACAGGTCGTCCACGTCGCCGGGGTCGCGATCGAGGTGCTCGGCGGCGAGCGCGAGCCTCAGCCGCCTGGCGTACCCGGCGGCACCGTACGGCGGGCGCGGATCGGCCTCCTCGTCGATCACCGCGCAGCTCAGCTCGGAGTCGAACGTCCACGAGCGCAGGTTGACGTTGTCGGAGCCGACGCCGGCCCACACGTCGTCCACCACGCACACCTTGGCGTGCACGTACACCGGCGTGCCGCGGTGGTTCTCCAGGTCGTAGACCGCGACCCGGCCCTCGCCGGCGCGCGTCAGCCTGGCCAGCGCCTCGGACCTGCCGATCAGGCTGGCAGGCCCGGCCAGCCAGCCGTCCTGATCCGGGTGGCGGGGCACCACGATGATCATGCGGAGCTCCGGCTCCCGCTCCAACGCCTCGGCGAACGGCTCGATCACCTCCGTGGACCACAGGTACTGGTCCTCCAGGTAGACGATCGACCGGGCCCGGCCCAGCACCTTGTGGTAGGCCCTGGCCACGCTCCGCTCGCCCTCCGGCGCGAACGGATAGGCGCGGCGCAGGTGCGGATAGGTCCTCAGCAGCTGGACGGCGTGCGGGCCCACGGGGTCGGGCGGCGGTCCCGGCTCGGGCAGCGGCGGCACGTCGGCCATCCGCTGCACGCGGTCGCGCAGCCGCCTGATCGGCTGACGGGTCTCGGGAGCGGGGTCCTCCCAGCGCTCGCAGAACACCTTCTCCACCTCGGCCACCGCCGGGCCGCGAATGGCCACCTGCACGTCGTGCCAGGGCGGGCGCTCGCTGTACGAACCCGGCATGGGCGCGGCCTGCGGATCGCCGAGATGGGCGGCGTCGTCGCGGCGGCTGTGGCACAGGTCGATGCCGCCGACGAAGGCCACGTCCCTGCCGGGATCGCGGTCGTGGCGCAGGATGACGAACTTCTGGTGGTGCGAGCCGCCGTGCCGTACCCGGGTGTCGAGCAGGGCCTGACCGCCCGCCGCCTCGATCTCCTCACCCAGGTGCCTGTTCTCGGCGGAGCTGAAGCGCAGGAAGTCGAGGTGCGAACGCCAGATCAGGCCTCTGACCAGGGCGCCCCTGCGGGCGGCGGCGGCCATGGCCTTGGCCACCGCCCGTCCTTCGTCGGCGAGCAGCTCGTCGGGATCGCCGCGCCAGTCGGCGAACAGCAGCAGGTCGTCCTTGCCGAGCTCGTCCACACAGGCGGCGAGCTCGGCGAAGTAGGTCGCGCCGTGGATGAGCGGACGCACCAGGTTTCCCCTCGTCCATGCCGCGAGCCTGGTCGAGGGGTTGCCCCGTTCTTCGCCGGTGAGGAACCAGTCCTCGAGCCGCACCGCACCTCCCGCGGGTCGCCTGAACCCTCAAGGTGCCCCCGATCGCGCGCTCTAGACGTTCACTCGCGGCCGATGCGCGCGGAGACCTGCTGGGTCAGGCTCCGCGGGATGAGCTTCCCGACGGCGACGATCGCCTTGTAACGGAGGTCGGGCACGCAGACCCGCCTGCCGAGCGCGAGGTCGCGCATCGCGGCGTTGACCACGTCGTCGGCCTTGAGCCAGAGGAAGTCGGGAATGCCGGAGACGTCCATGGCGGCCCGCTCGTGGAACTCGGTGCGCACGAAGCCGGGGCACAGCGCCATGACGCGGATGCGCGGGTTGCCCAGCTCGGCGGCCGTCGACTCGCTGAAATTGACCACCCAGGCCTTGGAGGCGCTATAGGTGCCGCGGGTGAAGAACGCCGCCACCGACGCCACGTTGACGACCGCGCCCCTGCCGCGGGCGCGCATCCCGGGCAGGACGGCCAGCGTGAGCCTGAGCACGGCCTCGCAGTGCAGCTTGAGCATGCGCAGCTCGTCCTCGACCGGGACCTCGAGGAAGCGGCCCTGATGGCCGAAGCCGGCGTTGTTGACCAGGAGGTCGACGCCGTCGCGCAGCCGAGACTCCACGACCTCGAGCCCGTCGTCGGTGGCGAGGTCGGCGGGGAGGGTCTCGACGGCGACGCCGTACCTCAGCTTGAGCCGGCCGGCCGTCTCGGCGAGCCTGGACTCGTCGCGCGAGACGAGGACCAGCGAGAAGCCGTCGGCGGCCAGGCGGCGGGCGAACGCCGCGCCGATGCCGGCGGTCGCGCCCGTGATCAGTGCGGTAGGCATGCCGTCAGCGTAACCCCAGGAGACCCCGGAGAACCTTCCGCGGGCGGGAGACGTAGGGACGGTAGGAAGAGACCACATGAGAGGATCGACAGCGTGCGCCTCGCGCTACCCACCGCCGTGCTGGTCACGGCACTGACCGCCTGTTCGGCCGCCCCGCCGGCGGCTGTGACGCCCGTGCAGGCGACCCCCTCGTCCACCCCGAGCGTGACCGCGAGCGCGATGCCGAGGGCTTCGGCCGGCGCGGGCGAGGGCCTGCCGGCGAAGCTGAGGTTCACCCAGATCGCGCAGTTCGACAAGCCCGTCGCCTTCGCCGTGCGCAAGGGGGACGACGCGGTCTACATCGCCGAGCAGGGCGGCAGGCTGCACGCGGTGAAGGGCGCCCGCACGACAATGATCGTCGACCTGTCGGCCGAGGTCAGCAAGGGCAACGAGCAGGGCCTGCTCGGCGTCGCCTTCCACCCGTCGGGCAAGTGGCTCTACCTCGACTGGACCGACGCCGAGGGCACCACGCACGTCACCGAGTGGGCCTTCGACGGCACCACGGCGAAGCAGCGTCGCGACGTGCTCACCCAGGACCAGCCGTACGCCAACCACAACGGCGGGCAGCTGGCCTTCGGTCCCGACGGCTATCTCTACATCGGGCTCGGCGACGGCGGGGGCGGCGGCGACCCCCAGGGCAACGGCCAGAAGCTCACCACGTGGCTGGGCAAGATCCTGCGCATCGATCCACGCGGCGAGCCCTACGTCGTCCCCGAGGACAACCCGTTCAAGGACACCCGCGGCGCGAGGCCCGAGATCTGGGCGTACGGCCTGCGCAACCCCTGGCGCTTCAGCTTCGACAAGGAGACGGGCGACCTCTGGATCGGCGACGTGGGCCAGGACTCCTGGGAGGAGGTCGACCACGAGCCCAGGGGACGCGGCGGCCGCAACTACGGATGGAACGCCTTCGAGGGCGACCGGCCCTTCGACCAGGGGGTCGAGGCGGAGGCGGCCGTCGAGCCCGTCATCACCTACCAGCTGGGCGAAGGCGGCAGCTGCTCGGTGATCGCCGGGTACGTCTACCGGGGCACCAAGATCCCTGGCCTGCGCGGGCACTTCCTCTACGGCGACTTCTGCGCGGGCTGGATCAGGGCGGCGCCCGTCGACGACCCCGCCAGGACCGTCGAGGTGGGCAAGGTCGAGCAGCTGTCGTCCTTCGGCCAGGGCAACGACAGCGAGCTCTACGCGCTCAGCCTCCAGGGGCCCGTCTACCGGGTGGACGCCCCGTGAGCAGGGTGCTGATCGTGCACCACACCGCCTCACCCGCCACCCACGAGCTGCTGCAGAAGACGCGCGAGGGCGCCGCCACCGACGAGATCGAGGGCGTCGAGGTCGTGACGAGGGCCGCGCTCCAGGCCACCGCCGCCGACGTGTTCGCCGCCGACGCGATCATCCTCGGCACCCCCGCCAACATCGGCTACATGAGCGGGGCGCTCAAGCACTTCTTCGACACGATCTACTACCCGTGCCTGGAGGAGACGCGGCGGCTGCCGTACGGGCTGTACGTGCACGGCAACAACGACGCCACGGGCGCGGTGCGCGCGGTCGAGTCGATCACGGGCGGGCTCGGCTGGCGGCCGGTGACGGCGCCGGTCGTGGTGATCGGCGCCGTCACCAAGGCGGACCTCGAGGCGTGCTGGGAGCTGGGAGCGACGGTGGCGGCGACGGTCAGCCCATGACCACCCGCTCGATCAGGTTCTCCGCAAGGGCGCTGAGCCTGGCGCCACGGGCCCAGCCCGCGTAGTGCGTGAGGAAGACGACCGCCTCCCTCAGCTCCTCCGCGGACAGATCGCCGGTGCGCAGCGCGGTCTCCAGTTGCACCTCGACCGCCTCGTCGAGTCCTTGGCCGACCAGCAGCCCGACGAGGAGCAGGCGGCGGTCGCGGTCGCTGATCGCGTCGCGCGACCACACCTCGGCGAACAGGTGCTCCACGGTCATGGCGAAGTTGAGGGGTTCGTTCATGGCGCGCTCCGGGCGAGGCGGGAGGGGGATCCGAAGCTCCTTATCCTTCGCCAGTTCGGCGTCAGGGGATAGGCCCTTCGAGAAGACATCATCTCCGTGCGCCGGTTGCGCAAACGTTGCGCAACCGGTAGAGACAGGGAGAGCGAGTCATCTTGGGGATGAATAACTCGCACTTCGACGATCTGTAACAAATGAAGCCTTGTGTCGGCCAAGATTTGGTCAAGACTTCTCTCTCAAAGAGGAGATTAGACGGCAAAAACGGGCACAACCTATGCGTTGGCGGGTAACGCGGAGGTAAGCCCTGGTGAAAGAGACACGGGCTTGGACGAGAAGGGCCGCGATCACGGTCGCGGCCTTCTTGGTGGCCGGAACCGCCGCCTGTGGTCAGGCGGAGTACACCTACGTGCGCGACAGGGAGGGGACCACCTACTTCAGGGTGCCCGCCTCCTTCTCGAAGATCGACTCCACGCAGATCGATCTCCTGCTCAGCGGTGACCATCCCAACTCGGAGACGGCGAAGCTGCGCAAGCAGCTGGTCTGGTCGACCGCTTTCGACCAGTCCGCCGAACCGGCGGCCGACCACCTGCTGGGCTCCCAGGACCCGTTCGTCTACTCGACCGTTCACCTGCTCACCGAGCCCCAGCGCAACATGGTCTCCCTCAACACGATGCGCGACTTCGTGCTGCCGGTGACCGAGGAGATGCGGCAGGCCTACGCCCAGCGGCTGATGGAGGCCGGGCAGCAGCCCATGCTCACCGGGTTCGAACTGCTCAACGACCAGCAGCTCTCGCTCGGTGACGGCGCGCGTGGCGTGCGGGTGCGCTTCAACTACCAGATCGGCGACACGGTCCAGACCTTCGACCAGACGGCCTATCTGGACAAGACCGGCGGAACCGTGTCGGTGCTGCTGATCCGCTGCACGGCCGAGTGCTTCGGCAAGCGGGCCGCGGAGTTCGACAAGATCGCCGAATCCTTCAAGCTGCTCAAGTTGCCGGGATGAGGGTGCCACAGTGACCACGACCTACCAAGAGGGCGGCCTGCGCGCTCCCGGCAGCGGCCCCGTCGATCCCGACACCCTGACCCGCAAGCGGATGGCCTTCTGGGACCGGATCAAGATCCTTTTTGTGCTGTCCCTCGCCTTCCTCGTGCTGGCGTGGAAGGAGATGGCCGACTACGCGGGCATCATGCCCTTCGACGACGCCCTGCGCCGGATCGGCGAGAACCATCCCTGGATCTTCTACCTGCTCGGCGCCGAGTTCGTCAGGCAGGTCCACTTCTTCGTCAGTGAGCGCTCGGCCGGCTACCACCGCTTCTGGAGCAGGGGGGTCTTCGGCGGTTTCGAGCGCTGGACGCACCGCACGTTCAGCGACTGGACGAGGTTCCGCCTGGCCAGGCTCATCAAGATCCTGTTCTGGGTCACGCTGCTCGCCCTCGTGCTGGGCGCGGTCCTCGACACCAGCCCGTTCCTGGCCCTCTTCCAGGCGCCCGCGCTGCTCTTCCAGGCGCTGCCGTACGTCGCCCAGCTGGCCTTCGCGTTCTTCTTCATCATCTTCCAGTTCGTCGGACTGTTCTGGTTCCTGTCGCGCGGCGGCGTGGAGACCTACTATCCCGACGACATCAAGACCCGCTTCCGCGACGTGTGGGGACAGGACCACGTGGTCGAGCGCGTCAAGGAGAACATCGTCTTCCTGGAGCAGCCCGACGCCATCGAGGCCAAGGGCGGTTACGTGCCCAGCGGCCTGCTGCTGTGGGGCCCGCCCGGAACGGGCAAGACGCTGATGGCCGAGGCCGTGGCGGGGGAGACCGGCAAGCCGTACGTCTTCGTCGACCCCGGCGCCTTCGTCAACATGTTCATGGGCATCGGCATCCTGAAGGTGAAGGCGCTTTTCAGGAAGTTGCGCAAGCTCGCGCTCCGCTACGGCGGCGTGATCGTCTTCTTCGACGAGGCCGACTCCCTCGGCCGCAGGGGCCGGCTCGCGGGACAGGCGCCTCCGGGGCAGGGCTTCACCGCCGACGGCTGCCACGGCCTGAACTACCTGTCCGAGCACTCCCGCTCGGTCCTGCTCACCAGGCCCGCGACCGGCGCCGAGGAGAACCGCTTCTTCATGGGCGGCGGCATGAACGGCGGCAGCGGCGACATGGGCACCCTGCAGGCGCTGCTCACCGAGCTGTCAGGGCTGAAGAAGCCGCGCGGCCTGTTCAACAGGCTCGTCCGGCGCGCGCTCGGCATGCGGCCCAAGCCGCCGCCCAAGTACCGCATCCTCGTCATGATGGCGACCAACATGCCCGACGCCCTCGACGAGGCGTTGCTGCGGCCCGGCCGCATCGACCGCATCTACAAGGTCGGCTACCCGTCCAAGGCGGGCAGGGTCCGCACCTACCAGGGCTACTTCGCCAAGGTCCGGCACGAGCTGACCGACGAGCAGATCGACAAGCTCGCCACCATCACCCCGTACGCCACCGGCGCCACGATCAAGGACCTGGTGAACGAGGCGCTGATCACCACGATCCGCGACGGGCGCGAGGTCATCACCTGGACCGACGTGCTGCGGGCCAAGCGGCTCAAGCAGCTCGGGCCGCCCGAGGACGTTGAGTACATCGAGCGCGAACGGCACGCGGTCGCCGTCCACGAGGCCTGCCACGCGGTCGTCGCCTACCGCACCCGCTACCACCTCGAGATCGACATCGCCACGATCGAGAAGGGCGCCGACTACCTCGGCATGGTCGCCTCCATCAAGCCCGAGGACCAGTTCACCCGGTGGAAGTCCGAGCACGAGGCCGACATCATGGTCTCGCTCGCCTCGCTCGCGGGGGAGCGGATGTTCTTCGGCGACGACAACTCCTCCGGCGTCTCGGGCGACCTGATGTCGGCGACGTACCTGGTGGGTCTCATGGAGTCGCACTGGGGCATGGGCACGGGCATCGCGTCGCTGCCGGCGCTGCAGGAGCTCGGCATCCACGCGGGCAAGGCGATGCGCGGACAGCAGGGGCTCGCCCAGGATCCGGCGCCGCGCGAGGGTGCGGTCCCCGAGCACCTCAGCGAGCGCGTCGAGTTCAACCTGGTCAGGCTGCTGGAGCAGACCGAGGAACTGCTGCGTGAGCACCGGCGCGAGGTGCTGTGCCTGGCGCACGCGCTGGAGACGCACAAGACGCTCAACGGCGAGGACGTGGTCGCGGTCCTCGAAGGCCGGCCCGGGCCGCTGGTGGACGGCACGATCTACCGCTCGGCGGAGCTCCTCGAGGAGCTCGAGGAGTACCACCGCGACGCGGCCAGGGCGCACCGCGAGCACAACAGGGTCGAGCGCAACCTGCCTGGGCCCGTGACCGTGGAGGCCGAGGTCGTCCCGGCCGACGTGGTCCACGAGACTGGCTCGTCGCCGGTGGGAGCCGCGCTCGTGCCCGGTGAGGAGTCCCGGCCCGAGTTCGTCCCGTGGGCGCCCGACCCCGCGCTCTCCGCGGCGCCGGCCCCTGCCGTTCTGAACGGCCCGTCCGGCGGTGCCGTCCAGGGCGCGGTCCACGGTGCGGTCCACAGTGCGGGGAACGGCTACGGCGCGGTCCAGGGTGGGGGCACCGGCTTCGGCACGGCGGAACCGCCGCCCGCCCGCCGGTCGCCCGCCACGGTGTGGGTGGTCGCCGGGGCGGTGATCGTGCTGGTGGGCCTCGCGGTGTTCGGCGCGCTGGCGGCGACGGGCGCGGTGGCGGGAGCTCTCTCGCCCGGGCTGCTGCTGGTCCTGTTCATCATCGTGGTCGCGATCGTGGTAGGGATCGGGGTGGCGCTACTCGCGGTGAAGTCGGTGCGCGCCGCTCAGAGACGGGCCGAGCAGGAGCGCGACAGGGCCAACGCGCGGGCGCAGCTGCTGGCCGCGGCGATGGATCCGGAGACGGCGATGCGTCTGCTCGGCTACGACGGCCAACGCGGCCCCGACGACCGACCGTTGGGTTAGGGGGCGGCGCTTGGGCTAGGGGGCACGGGTCCTGCTGGGCTGGGGGCACGGGCCGTCGCGGGCGGCGCGGGCGGGGTTCGCGCGTGGGGGGCCGGGCTCCCACGCATCCCCTGCCGCGCTACCCCCGCCTGCCTTCACCGGGCTCCCCACACCCCTCGCCGGCTCCCATCAGATCCCCTTGTCGGGTCCCACCCCATCCCCTTGCTCGGTTCCCCATGCGGCCTCGTCGGGCTGGCGAGGTCGAAGGGCTGGAAGGGGGGAGAGCATCAGGGCCGCACGATGGCGGGGGGAGGGTCAGCGGGTCAGGGAGTCCACCAGGTCGGGGGTCAGGTCGTCCAGGGACTTGACGATCTCGGCGGCCAGCGCCAGGGCGTCGGGAGCGGGCGGGTAGACGGGGTGCGGGACCGCGATCACCCGCATCCCCGCCGCGTGCGCCGACCGCAGCCCGTTGCTGGAGTCCTCCACCGCCACGCATCCGCCCGGGTCCACGCCCAGGCGCGAGGCCGCCTCCAGGTAGCCGTCGGGGGCGGGCTTGCCGTATGCCACCTCCTCGGTGGAGACCGTCGCGCCGAAGTACGTGCCCAGGCCCGTGGCGTCCAGGACCACGTCGATCAGCGCGCGGGGCGAGGAGCTGGCCAGGCCCAGCGGCCGGCCCGCCGCCAGCCGTACGACCGCCTCCTTCGCGCCGGGCAGGAGCGGGACGCCGTGCCGATAGCGCTCGGCCATCTGCCCGACCACTCCGCGCGCGATCTGCTGAGGCGTCAGCCGTACCCCGAGCTCGGCCAGGTAGGCCGACCACTCGCCGGTGCTCATGCCCATCAACCGCGACTGGGTGTCCGCCCGCCAGGTGCCGCCGTGCTCGGCGACGAAGGCCCTGCGGACCTCCTCCCACACCGGCTCGGAGTCGACGAGCACGCCGTCGAGGTCGAAAATGACCGGAGGTCTCATGCGGGGTGCTCCATCCAGTACTCGATGAACTCGGCGCAGCGGCCCTCGCCGTCCAGCCTGATCACCCACAGGTTGCTGAAGACCCGGTCGGGATAGGTCGTGACGCCCTTGACGGCGGCCGTCCGACCCTCGACGGCGACGGGTTCGTACTCGAACGCCGCAGGGCCGTCCTCGTCCTTGCGCGCCAGCCACTCGCGGACGATCGTGTCACGTCCGCGCCACGGCTCGGCGTAGGGCTCGGTGAAGTAGGCGGCGTCCTCGGTGAACAGGGCGGCGATGTCGTCGGGGTCGTTGGTGTGCCACGCCCGGATGTAGGCGTCCATCCATGTCGCGAGATCGGTCATGGACACTTTCCTACCCCTGACGGGAGAAGAGGATGAGGTCGCAGGCCGAGGCGATGACCAGGGTCCTGCCACTGGAGGAGAAGCCGAAGGCCCGCAACTCGCAGCCCTCCTCGCGGTGGATGTGCCACCAGCGGGAGCCCTGGTACGGCTCGTCGTCCTGGGAGAGGAGCACGCTCTCGACCGGCCAGTCGGGGGCGACGAGATGGACCGCCCATCCGTCGGCGGTCGTGGTGTGCAGGCCGCCGCCCCACAGCCCGGCCATCGGGACCCCGACGCCCGCCAGCGGCCCGATGCCCCCGCGGACCAGCGGATCGTCGGGGTGGACGTCCTCGTGGTCGCGGGCCACCCGCTCGCCGCTCACGCAGTCGAAGACGCCCCTGCCGGCGCTGGAGGCGACGAGCAGGAGGTCGGAGGCCGCCGGCCGGGAGCCGAAGCCGACGTCGGTGAGACCCCCCACCTGCTGTACGGGCACGCGCCGCCAGGGGGCGGGTGGCGGGTGCAGGGGAGCGTCGCGAAAGCGGCGGCGAAGGGGAGTCCAGTCCATGAGTCCTCATTCTTCGGGAAGAATGGGTCGCCACACCTCGATGGAAGGGTTGTTCCATGACCGATTGGGTCTCCCAACTCGCGGACGACGTCATCGCCGAGGCCGAGCGCCGCGCTCCCGGCAAAGCGATCGTCTGCGCCTCGGGGCTCAGCCCCTCGGGCCCGATCCACCTGGGCAACCTGCGCGAGGTCATGACCCCGCACCTGGTGGCCGACGAGATCAGGCGGCGCGGACTCGACTGCGTCCACCTGCTGTCGTGGGACGACTACGACCGCTTCAGGAAGGTGCCCGCCGGCATCCCCGAGGAGTGGGCCGAGCACATCGGCAAGCCGCTCACCTCGGTCCCCGCCCCGCCCGGCAGCGCGTACCCCAACTGGGCCGAGCACTTCAAGACGCCGATGATCTCCGCGCTGGCCAGGCTGGGCGTGACCTACCGCGGCATCAGCCAGACCAAGCAGTACACGTCGGGCGCCTACCGCGAGCAGATCCTGCACGCGATGCGCGAGCGCGACCGCATCGACGCGGTCCTGTCCCGCTTCCGCACCAAGGCCAAGCCCAAGGCGAAGGACGCCGACGAGGCCGCGGCGCTCGAGGGCTCGGGCGCGGCCGAGGAGGAGGCGGGCTACTACCCGTACAAGCCCTACTGCGCGCTGTGCGGGCGCGACCTCACCACCGTCACCGGCTACGACGACGAGACGACCGAGCTGGCCTACACCTGCGCGTGCGGCTACGGCGAGACCGTACGACTGGCGACCCACGACCGCGGAAAGCTGGTGTGGAAGGTCGACTGGCCGATGCGCTGGGCCTACGAGGGCGTCGTCTTCGAGCCCTCGGGCGTCGACCACACCTCGCCCGGCTCCTCCTTCGAGGTCGGCGGGCACCTGGTCGGCGAGGTGTTCGGCGGCCGGCAGCCGATCGGCCCGCGCTACGCCTTCGTCGGCATCAGCGGCATGGCGAAGATGAGCAGCTCCAGGGGCGGCGTGCCGACCGCGGCCGACGCGCTGGAGATCATGGAGGCGCCGCTGCTGCGCTGGATGTACGCGCGCCGCAAGCCCGCCCAGTCGTTCAAGGTCGCCTTCGACCAGGAGATCCAGCGCCTCTACGACGAGTGGGACGCGCTGGAGCGCAAGGTGGCCGACGGCCAGGCGCTGCCCGCCGACCTGACCGCCCACTCCAGGGCGGTGCGCACGGCGGAGGGGCCGCTCGAGTCGACCGAGCGGCGGGTGCCGTACCGGATGCTGGCCTCGATCGCGGACGTGACCACCGGCGACGAGGAGCAGACGCTGCGGATCCTGCGCGAGCTCGACCCCGCCGACCCGATCACCGACCTGGCGCTGGTGCGTCCTCGCCTCGACCGGGCGCAGCGGTGGGTGAGCACGCAGGTGCCCGCCGATCAGCGCACCACCGTCCTGGCCGAGCCCGACGCGGACCTGCTGGCGGGGCTCGGCGACGAGCAGCGCGAGTCGCTGCGGCTGCTGCTCGACGGGCTGGAGGAGCACTGGTCGCTGGAGGGGCTGACCGCCCTGGTGTACGGCGTGCCCAAGCTCCAGGCGGGGCTGCCCGCCGACGCGAAGGCGACGCCCGAGCTGAAGACGGCGCAGCGGGAGTTCTTCGCCCTCCTCTACGCGCTGCTCGTCGGCCGCGACACCGGTCCGAGGCTGCCCACGCTGCTCTTGGCCGTCGGGGCCGATCGCGTCCGCAAGCTCCTCGGGGCATAGAGTGCAGATCATGAGACCTGTGCTCGTCTTCGACGGCGACTGCGGCTTCTGCACCACCTGCGTGCGTTTCGTCGAACGTTACCTGCGCCCCGATGCGACGATCATCGCCTGGCAGTTCGCCGACCTCGGCGAGCTGGGGGTGACCAGGAAGCGGGCCGAGTACGAGCTGCTGTGGATCGATCGGCGGGGCAGGGCCTTCGGCGGCGCGCAGGCCGTGGCCAAGCTGCTGATCCACGCGGGGCTGCCGTGGAGCGCGCTGGGCCTGCTGCTGCGGGTGCCGCCGGTGCGCTGGCTAGCGCACGGGCTCTACCGCGCCGTCGCCGACAACCGGGGCCGGCTGCCCGGCGGCACCCCCGCGTGCGCGCTTCCCGCCGATCGCCGCCCGCTCCAGCGGTAGGAAGACCAGCAGGCAGATCACGTGCGGCAGGAAGTGGATCGTGATCGCCGCCCACGTCATCAGGTGGAACAGCGCGAAGAAGGCGACCCCGGCGTACAGGACGCGCCCGCGGGTGAACAGCAGCACCGGCGCGGCCGTCTCGGCCAGCAGCACGATCCACTGCCCGATCAGCAGCGCGCCCGGCACGGCGGCGACGAACTCGCCGAAGAACGTGCCGCGCCTGCTGACCGCCCACTGGAAGGTGGCGCCGTTCGGCCACTCCCAGCCGCCGTGCCTGATCTTGGCGTAGGCCGACAGGAAGTAGGTGGCGACGACCGCGATCTGGACGCACCTGATCGCCCACCCGGCTGCCTGCTCTCCCGCGCGGGCGGCGGTGGGCAGCACGAACAGGGCGACGATCAGCGCGAGATGGTCGTGGTCGACCTTGCCGTACGACATCGCCAGCAGCGCCCAGTAGAGGTAGCCGGCCGCGACCGTGTAACCGGCCGCGCGGGGCGCCCTGCCCCAGGCGGCCACCAGCGCCGCGCCGACCACCACCGCGAACAGCGCGTAGACCAGCGTGGGGTTGGCGCCCGGCAGGTGCAGCAGCCGGGCCACCAGCACGGGCCGGTAGCCGGTCGGGTTGCCCGCGTTGCCCCAGACGCCGCCGGTGAACAGGATCATGTCCAGCGGGAGGAACAGGTAGACGACCACGGAGAGGATCCGCACGCGTCGCGGCGAGATGGGCGGGAACCACCAGCGATCTAGCGCACCACCCATGACAGCCTCTCCACGTTCGTCGTCCACGCGGGACGGCGGTCCCTGAGCGTGATCACCTTGGTGACCACGATGAGCTTGGTGAGCCTCGGGTCGGCGGGCCTGATCCTGGCGTGGGCGTCGGCCAGGCCCTGTAACAGCTCGGGATGGGCGAGGTAGCGGCTGAGCTGGCCCTCCAGCTCGGCCCTGCGGATGCCGACGTAGTAGGGCTCGATCGGGATCTCCACCCTGGTGCCCGCCGCGGTCTCGGCGTGCAGGTGCAGCGACTTGATCTCGCCGTCGGGCGGGATGCTGAAGGCGTACTGCACCATGGGCCCGAAGGGGAACAGATCGTCGTCCCCCAGGACCGTGCCGTAGCCGAGAGCGGCGAGCACGGCCCCCGCCGCGGTCAGCCGCCATGCCTTGCCCCGCCTGGATAAACCGCCCCGCATGCCAGCAAGCTAGCAGATTATTTCATGAATGATCATGACATTTCCGGCACTGGTCCATGGCTCAGGGCCCGGTCAGATCGCGGCGGCGGAAGGCCAGCAGGCCCGCGGCCACGAGCGCGGCCGCGACCGCGCCGAGCCACAGGAACGGCGCGGCCCCCGCGCCGGCCCCCGGCAGGCTCGGCAGGTGCTCGTACGGCGAGACGCGCCTGATCGCCTCGTCGATCTGGAGCAGCTGGCCCAGCTCGCCGAGCAGCACGCAGGCCAGCAGCGCCGCCCACGCCAGCCCGGTCAGCCGGGGGAGCGCCCCGAACAGCAGCATCGCCAGCCCGGCCAGCACCCAGGCCGCGGGAGCCTGGGCGAGCGCGGCGGCGAGCAGGCGCGGCAGCTGCCCGCTCACGTCGCCGACGCGCAGCCCGTGCGCGAGGCCCGCGCCCAGACCGCCGGCGGCCAGGATCAGCGTGGTTCCGGCCAGCGCCAGGGCCAGGTGGCCGGCGGCCCACCGCCAGCGCGGAACGGCCGTGGCGAGCACGGGTTCGGCGCGGCCCGCCTGCTCCTCCGCGCGCAGCCTGAGCGTGGCGTCGACGGCGTAGCCGCCCGCCACCAGGCCGAGGAGGCCGAGCTCGGTGGCGAAGAAGGTGTCGACCAGCGTTCCCTCGTCGCCGCCCAGCCTGGCCAGCAGCTCGGCGATCTGCGGGTTGTCGGTGACCAGCGCGGTGATGCTCTGGGCGAGCAGCCCGAACAGAGTGCCGACGGCGGCGAAGGCGATCGTCCAGCCGAGCAGGGTCGCGCGGTGCATGCGCCAGGCCGGCGCGAGATGCCTGGCGGCCGCCGCGGGGCCGCGCCTGGCGGGCAGCAGTCCGGCGCCGAGATCGCGCCGCCTGGCCAGCAGGACGGCCGCGCCGACCAGCCCGAGCGCGACGGCGGCGAGCAGGCCGAGCACCCACCACTGTTCTCCGGCGAACGGCCGCACCCGCTGCGCCCACCCGAGCGGCGAGGTCCACGACAGCCACTCCAGGCCCGAAGCGTCACCCGCGGCCCGCAGCACGAAGGCCACGCCGACCGAGGCGTGCCCGATGGCGGAGGCGGTGTGGGCGTGCTGGGTCAGCTGCGCGGCCAGGACGGCCAGCCCCGCGAACAGCCAGCCGGTCCCGGCGATCGACATGCCGAACGCGAAGGCGCCCTGGAGGCCGAGCCCCGCGAGAGCTGCCGTGACGGCCAGCCCGGCCGCGAGGTCGGCGGCGGCCACCAGGATCACCGCGGCGGCGGGCAGCGCGTGGCGGCCCACGACGGCCGAGCCGACCAGCTCGGCCCTGCCGCTCTCCTCCTCGGCCCTGGTGTGCCTGATCACCAGGATCACGCTCATGAGCGCCACCAGGACGGTGGCGACCCCGCACACCCGCCAGGCGGTCAGCCCGCCGAGCGACGTGGGGTCGAAGATCGGGCCGGTCATGGCCACCAGCGCGGGGTTGGCCGCGACCGTCGAGTCGAGCAGGAGGCGCTGGGCGGGGTCGTCGTAGAGCTCGGCGATCGCCGACGCGGTGGCGATCACCACGGCCACCACGACGGCCACCCAGACCGGGAGCATCACCCGGTCGCGGCGCAGCGCCAGCCACAGCAGGGCGAGCGTGCCCGTCATCGCTCCACCGCCTGGTAGTGGCGCAGGAACAGCTGCTCCAGCGTGGGCGGCCGGCAGGTGAGGCTGCGCACGCCCGCGTCGGTGAGCGCTCTCAGCACCGCGTCGAGCCGGTCGGCGTCGACCTCGCACCGCACCCTGCCGCCGTCGACCGTGAGGTCGTGGACGCCGGGTAAGTCGAGCTCGGCGGGCCCGGCCAGCTCGGCGCTGATCGAGGTCCTGGTGAGGTGGCGCAGCTGGGCCAGCGTGCCGCTCTCCACGGCGCGGCCGTCCCTGATGATCGTCACCCGGTCGCACAGGGCCTCGACCTCGGACAGGATGTGGCTCGACAGCAGCACCGTCCGGCCCCTGGCGCGCTCCTCGTTGACGCAGTCCCTGAAGACGGCCTCCATGAGCGGATCGAGCCCGGCGGTCGGCTCGTCGAACAGGAGCAGCTCCACGTCCGAGGCCAGCGCGGCGACGAGGGCCACCTTCTGCCTGTTGCCCTTGGAGTAGGTGCGGCCCTTCTTGGTCGGGTCGAGGTCGAACCGCTCGAGCAGCCTGGCCCTGCGGCGCCGGTCGAGCCCGCCGCGGAGCCTGCCGAGCACGTCGATCGCCTCCCCGCCGGACAGCGAGGGCCACAGCGTCACGTCGCCCGGCACGTAGGCGAGCCTCCTGTGCAGCTCCACCGCGTCGCGCCAGGGATCGCCGCCGAGCAGCTCCGCGTGGCCTCCGCCGGCCCTGATCAGGCCGAGCAGGATGCGCAGGGTGGTGGTCTTGCCGGCGCCGTTGGGGCCGAGGAAGCCGTGCACCTCGCCGGTCTCCACGGTGAGGTCGAGGCCGTCGAGGGCTTTGACGTGGCCGTACCGCTTGGTGAGAGCGCTGGTGAGCACGGCTGGCATGGGGCGCCTCCCTGATAGGGGCTTCATCCTTATGCCGACCAGGCTTCCCGGCGCTCCGCTCGTGACGTTAGCACCGCCCGACGATCTCGCCTAGACGGCGGTCATGGAAACATGATGGACGTGAGAACAGCACGGGCGGTCGCCGGATGGACCTGCCTGCTGCCTCTTGGCGGGGTGGGAGCTAGGGGAGTTCGGCGAAGCGCTCCACGTCTTCGGTGCGGCCGGAGACCAGGATGACGTCCCCATAGGTGAGCTCCGTGTCGGCCGTGGCGTAGGTGAACTCCTGGCCGGGGCTCTTGACGGCGACGACGGTCACCCCGAACTTCTTGCGCAGCCCCGACGCGCCGAGCCGGATCCCCACGTAGTCCTTCGGCGGCCGGGTCTTGGCCAGCGCGAACCCGGCGTCCACCTGCATGTAGTCGAGCATCCGCCCGCTCACCAGATGGGCCACGCGCTCGCCCATGTCGTGCTCGGGCAGGACGACGTGGTGGCAGCCGATCCTGCTGAGGATCTGGCCGTGCTGCCTGCTGACCGCCTTGGCCCAGATGTCGTCGATCTCCATGTCCACCAGGAGGGACGTGGTCAGGATGCTGGCCTCCAGGTCGCTGCCGATCGCGACGACGGCCCGGTAGAAGTCGGGCACGCCGAGCTGGGTGAGCGACTCGAGGTCGGTGGAGTCGGCCGCGGCGATCTGGGTGATCTGACCGGAGAGGGCCTGGACGACCTTGGGACGGTTGTCGATGGCCAGCACCTCGGTGCCGCGTCTGGTCAGCTCCAGTGCGAGCGCGGTGCCGAACCGGCCGAGGCCGATCACGACGACCGGGTCGTTCCTCATGTCAACCAACTATGACCCGTTCCTCAGGTAGCCGTTGCCAAATATCGCACCCAAAAGTAGGGCACGCTCGCAAGAACCGTCACAAAGGTTACGACTAGACCGTATCTGGTGAATTCCCAGAAGCTGATGGGGGTCCTGTTCCGCGCCGCGATGCCGAGGACGACCACGTTCGCCGCCGCTCCCACGGCCGTGGCGTTGCCGCCGAGGTCGGCGCCGACGGCCAGCGCCCACCACAGCACCTGCGCCGGACCGTCGCCGCCGGTGGCGTTGACCAGGTCGGCGACGATCGGGCTCATCGTGGCCACGTACGGGATGTTGTCCACGATCGCCGAGATACCCGCCGAGCCCCACAGCAGCACCATCGTGGTGAGCTGGAGATCGCCGCCGGTGACGTCGACGACCCGGTCGGAGACCTCGCCGATGACGCCCGTCTCCACCAGCGCGCCCACCATGACGAACAGGCCCGCGAAGAAGACCAGGGTCGGCCACTCGACCTCGGCGATGGCCTGCTCGGTGGTGACCTTGGTGGCGGCCACCAGCACGCCCGCGCCCAGCAGCGCCACGACCGAGGGCTCGTAGTGCAGCACGGGGTGCAGCACGAAGGCGGCCATCACGAGGACGAGCACGCCGAGCGACTGCCACAGCAGTGGCCGGTCGCGGATGGCCTCCCGCTCGTTGAGCGCCATGATCTCGGCCGCGCGCTCGGGGTGGTAGACGAACGCCTTGCGGAAGAGGAACCTGCACAACCCGATGAAGATCACGACCAGCACGACGACCAGCGGCGCGAGGTTGGACAGGAAGTCGTTGAACGACAGCCCGCCCCTGCTGGCGATGATGATGTTGGGCGGGTCGCCGACCAGCGTCGCGGTGCCGCCGATGTTGGAGGCCATCGCCTCGGCGATCAGGTACGGCGCGACGGGCAGCGCCAGCCGTTCGCAGACCAGGAAGGTCACCGGCGCGATCAGCAGCACGGTGGTCACGTTGTCGAGCAGCGCCGACGCGGAGGCGGTGATGATGATCAGCAGCACCATCAACCGGAAGGGACGGCCTCTGGCCCGTTTGGCCGCCCAGATGGCCAGGAACTCGAAGACGCCGGTCTCCTTGAGCACCCCGACAATGATCATCATGCCGAGCAGGAGCAGGATGACGTTCCAGTCGATGCCCGTGTCCTCGGAGAAGAACGCGGCCTCGGCTCCCGTGGCGTGAATGAGCAGCATGACCCCCGCGCCGCCCAGGGCCGCCGCGACGCGATGGACCCGCTCGGTCGCTATCAGGGCATAGGAGCACAGAAAGACCACAAGGGTGATCCAGGCCAGAAAAGTCACAGGACTCTGTCCAGCAGCGCCTGGAGCGTGACCGCACCCAGCAGCCGGCCGCGCTCCACGACCGCGACGAGCGGGCTGCGGGTGCGCGCCATCAGCGCCGCCAGCTCGAGCACCGTCGCCTCTGGCCGGGCCACCGGCAGCTCCCGATGCTCCTCGGGCAGGCACTGGCGCACCGACAGGCCGTCGAGCGCGAGCAGGAACCGGTCGGCGTGCTCCTCGTCCACCACCCGCGCCAGCGCGGGGTCGTCCTGGCAGTAGCGGGGGACGGCCAGCCGAAGCACCTGGGTGCCGGGCAGGATCGTGCAGGGCGACCCCGAGGCGTCGACGACGATCAGCCCTGGCAGGTCCTGGTCGGCCAGCAGCCGCGCCGCCTCTATCGCGGGGGAGTCGAGCCCGACGACGGGGAAATCCGCGACCAGATCACGAGCGCGCACATTTCGACGGTATCAAGGGTGAACCTGTCGCGGTCGTCTCACGTCTGTGGAGGTGTGAAAGGTCGGCTGACAGTGCTTCCCGTCCTGAGCGTGCTGCTCGCGCTGCCCGGTTGCGGTGCCGAGAGGATCTGCACGCTCGTCGGCACCCCCGTCGGGGTCTCGCTGGCGATCGACTCTCCGCTGGCGGCCAGGGTGTCGGCGGCGGAGCTGACGGCCTGCTGGAACGGCTCCTGCACGACGGCCAGGCCGCCGCTGCACGTGGCCGACCAGGTCGCCATGCAGACCTGCGACGCGAACGGCTGCCGGGCGAGGCTCGCCCCCACGGACGGCAAGCGCGGCTTCGGCGAGGTCGCCGGGCTGCCGAAGGCCGCGGTGAAGGTGCGGGTGAAGCTGACGGGGGCCAACGGTGACACGGTGCTGGACGAGTCGCTGACGGTCACGCCGCAGGGCCGCTTCCCCAACGGGCCCGACTGCGGCGAAGGCGGGCCGCAGGCCGCGCTCAGGGTCTCGGGCGAGGGCAGGCTCAGCGAGGTGACGTGACCCCGCGGCGCGCCGTTCACGCCCGCTCCCCGCGCAGCGCGCCGTGCATGAAGATCTCGACCAGGGCGGCCGTGCCCGGATCGCCGGTCCTGTCGCGGGCGAACAGCAGGCCGAGGAAGACGGCCGCGGCCTGGTCGGCGGGGACCCGCAGGGAGCCGGGCTCGAACAGCTCGGCGAGCGCGGCCCTGATCGGCTCCATGGAGCGCTCCCGGTCTCCCGAGTGGGCGCCCGAATTGGCACCGGCGGGCTGGCGCCTGGCGTGTCCCGAGGCCATCAGCGCGCCCGCGACCGGGCCGACGCGCGCCAGGTGGGCCGCCAGCGCGTCGGCCGCCTCGGTCAGCCGGTCGGCCAGCGGCTGGTCGAGGGGGATGGCGGCGATCGACTCGACGGCGTGGTCGGGCCGCAGCGCCTCGGCCATGCAGGCGTCGAGCACCGCCTCCTTGTCGGCGAACACGCGGAAGACGGTCGCCTCGCCGATCCCGGCGGCGCGGGCGATCTGGCTGGTCGTCACGGCGGTGCCGTACTCGGCGACCAGGGGCAGCGCGGCTGCGACGATCATGGCGCGGCGCTGGTCTGGGCTCATGCCCGGCGCGCGGCGCCGGGGCGGGGCGGTCGTCGTCATGGCAGGCACGCTAAGGAGTGAGTACTCACTCCGTCAAGTGGGTTCGCTAGTGTGATCACATGATGCGTTGGACCCTTGTCGTGCCCATCGTCGCCTGCCTGGTACTCGTGCTCACGTGGGGCCGCTCGCCCGGCGGCCCACTCGTGGCGGTCGTCGCCCTCGCCCTGATCGGCGCGGTGATCGCCGCCGTGCACCACGCGGAGGTGGTGGCCCACCGGGTGGGCGAGCCGTTCGGCACGCTGATCCTCGCCATCGCGGTCACGGTCATCGAGGTCGGCCTGATCGTCATGATGATGAGCGCGGGCGGCGAGGGGTCGGAGTCGCTGGCCCGCGACACGGTGTTCTCCGCTTTCATGATCGTGTGCAACGGCGTGATGGGCCTGTGTCTGCTCGTCGGCGCGCTCAAGCACCGGGTGCTGGAGTTCAGGGTGGAGGGCGTGACCGCGGCGCTGGCCACGCTGAGCGCGGTCGCGACGCTCGCGCTGGTGCTGCCGTCCTTCACGGTGACCACGCCGGGCCCGACGTACTCGACCGCGCAGCTGGCCTTCGCCGGCGTCGCCTCGCTGATCCTCTACGGCGTGTTCGTCTTCATGCAGACCGTGCGCCACCGCGACTACTTCCTGCCCGTCCAGGCGAAGGGCGAGGACGACCACGCCGACCCGCCGCCCGCGCGCACCGCGCTGATCAGCCTCGGCCTGCTGGTGGTCTGCCTGGTCGCCGTCGTCGGCCTGGCCAAGACCGCCTCGCCGGCCATCGAGGCGAGCGTCAGGGCGATCGGCGCGCCGCACACCACGGTCGGCGTGGCGATCGCGATGCTGGTGCTGCTGCCCGAGACGGCCGCCGCCGTACGCGCCGCCGCCCGCGACAGGGTGCAGAACAGCTTCAACCTCGCGCTGGGGTCGGCGCTGGCGAGCATCGGCCTGACCATCCCGGCGATCGCGGTCGTCACGATCGTCACCGGCGGCAGTCTCGCGCTCGGCCTTGGACCGCTCCAGATCGTCCTGCTCGCGCTGACCGTGGTGGTCACAACGCTGACGGTCGCTCCGGGAAGGGCGACACTCATGCAGGGAACCGTCCATCTGGTGCTTTTCGGTGCGTTCCTCTTCCTTGCCGTAAGCCCCTGATCTCCCCTTTAATCGGAACCTGCGCATTCGGACGGAGACCATGACCCGGCTTCCTGGCGCTCAGGTCGTCATCCAGACCTTCCTGCGCCGCACCAACCTGCTCATGGCGGGCAAACGCGTGTCGATCGTGGGCGATGTCCCAGGACTCGCCACCCGCCTGCGAGCGATGGGCGCCCACCCCGGCGCCCCGCTCGCCGACGCCGACCTCGTCATCGGGGACGGCGTGGACCTCGCCGCGCTCAAACCGGGAGCGATCCTGGCCACCACGCGGCCGGTGGCGGGAGAGCGGATGCGCGAGGGGGTCGTCGCGAGCGGTCACGTGTTCGTGGTGGACCTGACGTGCTGACCGACATCAGCCACCCCGACCGCTGGCGGGAGGGGCTGGAGAAGATCGCCTGGGCCCGCCGCTTCATGCCGGTCCTGGGCGCGCTGCGCTCGGAGCTCTCCCTCGAGGGCGCCAGAGTGGGCCTCGTGCTGGTCCTCGAGCCCAAGACGGCCAACCTCGCGCTCGCGCTCAGAGACGCGGGGGCCGAGGTGACCGTCACCTGTCCCGGCAGGGAGACCATGGACGACGTGGCCGCCGCGCTCGTCCACGAGGGCGTCTCGGTGCTGGCCCGCTCCGACTCCGACCGAGCCCAGGACGACGAGCTGGCCAGGCGGATGCTCGACGGCGGCCTCGACGTCCTGGTCGACGACGGCTCGCGGGTCATCAGGCTGGCCCACGCCGAGGACCGCCTCGGCGGGCTGCGCGGCGCGGCCGAGGAGACCACCAGCGGCCTGCGCCCGCTGCGCGAGATGACGCTGCGGGTGCCCGTCATGGCGGTCAACGACGCCCGCTCGAAGTACCTCTTCGACAACGTCCACGGCACGGGGCAGTCGTGCGTCATGGCCGCCCTCGACCTGTCGGGCCTGGATCTGGACGGCGCCACCGTCGCCGTCGCCGGCTACGGCCACGTCGGGCAGGGCGTCGCCCGCTACGCCGCCGCGCTCGGCGCCAGAGTGATCGTCAGCGAGGTCGACCCGCTGGCCGCGCTGCGCGCCTACCACGACGGGCACGAGGTCAGGCGGCTGGTCGACGCCTGCCCCGAGGCCGACCTGGTCTTCTCCGCGACAGGCGTGCGGCACACGATCACCAGGGAGCACCTGGGGGCACTCAGGCCCGGCGCCTTCGTGGCCGTCGCGGGCGGCGTGCTGGACGAGGTCGAGCCAGGGGTGGAGGGGAAGTACCGGCTGCTGGCCGGCGGCGAGTGCGTCAACTGCGCCGCCGCCGAGGGCAACCCGATCGAGATCATGGATCTGTCCCTGTCGCTGCAGGCCCTCGCGGTCGGCCACCTGCTCACCCACGACCTGCCGCCAGGCCTGCACCTGCTGCCCGGCCACCTCGACGAACGGGTGGCCAGGCTCAAGCTCGACGCGCTCGGACTGGAGCTCGACCAGTGATCATCGACATCCGCGACGCGTCCGTCCGTTACCGCAGCACCGGCCGGCAGGTGCTGAGCGAGGTCTCCCTCGCCGTGGGAGCGGGCGACTTCGCGCTCGTCAGCGGCCCCTCGGGGTGCGGGAAGAGCACCCTGCTCAGGATGATCAACGGCCTGGTCCCGCACTCCTACCGGGCCGAGGTGCGCGGCAGGGTGGACGTCGGCGGTCGGCCCGTCGCCGAGCAGACGATCAGGCAGCTGTCCACCGTGGTCGGCACCCTGCTGCAGGACCCGCACAAGCAGATCGTCGGCGCCACCGTCTTCGCCGAGCTCGCCTTCGGCCCCGAGAACCTCGCCCTGCCCAGAGCCGACATCCTCGCCCGCATCGAGGAGGTCGCCGCCAGGGTCGGCATCACCCACCTGCTCCGGCGCGCCACCCACGAGCTGAGCGGCGGCGAGCTGCAGATGGTGGCCTTCGCGGGCGTGCTGGTCATGCGGCCCCAGGTGGTCGTGGTCGACGAGCCGCTGGCCAACCTCGACCCCGCCGCCAGCCGCCGCCTGCTGGGCGAGCTGCGCCGCTTCGTGGACGACGGCGGCGCGGCCGTCGTCGTCGAGCACCGGGTGGAGGAGCTGCTGGAGTTCGGCCCCACCCAGGTGCTCTACCTGGAGGAGGGGCGGCCACGCTTCACCGGCGACGTGCCCGGCTTCCTGCGCGCGGCGCCGGTCGCGCACGTCAAGCTGCCCTTCGAGGCGCTGGTGGCCAGGGCGGACGAGCTGCCCGAGGCGCCGGCCGTACCGAGGGCGGCGGCCGGGCCCGGGGCGACCCACCTCGAGTACCGGGGCGTCACTCTGGGGTACGGCGAGCGGCCCGTCCTGCGCGAGGTCGACCTGGCGCTCGGGGCGACCGAACGGGTCGCCGTGCTGGGCCGCAACGGCGCGGGCAAGTCGACGCTGCTGCGCGCGGCGGTGCGGCTGATCGAGCCGGAGCCGGGAGAGGTGCTGGTGGACGGCGAGCCCATCGGCGGGCGCTCGGTGCTGAGCCTGGCCACGACGTTCGGCTACGTCTTCCAGAACCCCAGCCAGGCGCTGTTCTCCGCGACGGTGCGGGAGGAGCTGGCCTTCGGCCCGCGCAACCTCGGCTGGACGGCCGACCGGATCGCCGAGGTGTCGAACGAGGCCCTGGCCACGATGCTGCTCCAGCACGAGCCCGACATCATGAACCGCTCGCCCCACACGCTCTCCCACGGTCAGCAGCGCCGCCTCACCGTCGCCCTCGCCCTCGCCATGCGCCCGGAGACGCTCATCCTCGACGAGCCGACCGCGGGTCAGGACCTCCACACCACCACGACGTTCATGGAACGCGTGCTCGGCGGGCTGCGCAGCGTCTACTTCATCACCCACGACGTCGATCTGGCGATCACCTCCGCCGACCGGATCGTGATCGTCGACGGGGGACGGATCGTCGCGGACGCGTCCCCCGCCGAGCTGGCCCACCGCGAGCAGCTGTGGGCCGAGTCGGGCCTGCGCGCCACCAGCCTGGTCCGGGCCGTCCGCGACCGTCTCCAGGGCACGGGAACCGTTCCGCACCCCTTCGAGTTAGCGCGATTAACCCCCCAATAAGGAAGGACTCACCCCCCATGAAGTCCGAGACAGTCCGGCCTCCCCTCTGGGAGATCAACTCCAGAGTGGTGGTCTTCGCCGCCGTCGGCGCCGCCCTCTACGCGGTCCTCGGCCTGATCAGCTTCACCATCCCCGGCACCCAGAACGTCGACATCCGCCCCGCCTTCGCCCTCGTGCCCTTCTTCGGCATGAGGTTCGGGCCGATCGCCGGATTCTTCACCGGCCTGGTCGGCAACATCGTCATCGACCAGATCAAGGGCTACGGCGCGCTCACCTACTGGAACTGGAGCCTGGCCAACGCCCTCACCGGGCTGCTCGCGGGCATCCTGTTCGCGCTCGTCGTCTCGCGGATCAACAAGGAGGCCGTCCGCCTGGTCGCGGTGGGCGTGCTCACCTGGGTGGCGATGCTCATCGCCTTCGCCACCACCATCACCGACATGTGGCTGCAGGACCTGACCTTCGGGGCGTGGGCCGGTATCGCCTTCGGTCCGCTGCTGATCAGCAACACGCTCGTCGCGCTCATCCTCACGCCCGCGCTGGACGCGGTCTGGGAACCGGTCTCCAAGCGCATCGGCAGGTAGCCGATGGACGTCACGCCACGTTACCTGGGCGGGGACTCCTTCCTCGGCCGCCGTGATCCGCGCGTGCTCCTGCTGGTCCCGGTGCTCTACCTCGTGGCCGTGGCGCGCCTCAGCGACCTGCGGGTGATCCTGCTGTGCGGCCTGGTGGCCCTGGCCTACTACCTGTCGGCGGGCATCCCGTGGCGGGCGGTCAGGGCCAACTGGGCGTTCGTGCTGACGCTGATGACGATCACCGTGCTGGTCAACAGCGTCTTCACCGACGCCCTTCAGATCGAGGCGACCACCGAGGCGCCGACCCTGTTCGAGATGCCGATCACCGGCAACGCGGTCAGCACCGCCACGCTGTCGTACTCGGCGACGCTGCTCGTGCGGTTCGTGTCGCTGGCGATGATGGGCTTTCCCGTCGCGTTCTGCGTCGCGCCGGGCGATCTCGGTGTCACCTTCGCCAGGCTCAAGGTCTCGCAGCGGCTGGCCTTCGGGGTGGACCTCACCTTCCGCTTCCTGCCGTCGACCGCGGCCGGGATGCAGGAGATCATCGACGCCCAGCGCGTGCGCGGCTACGACCACCCGCGCACCAGCAACCCGGTCAGGCGGCTGAAGTCGCTCAAGCCCGTCGTCATCCCGCTCACCGTCAACTCCCTCATCGACGCCGAGGACACCTCCAACGCCATGGACCTGCGCGGGTTCGGCGCCAAGCACCGCACCTGGATGCGCGAGCTGGCCTTTGATCGCACCGACTATCTTGTTCTGTCCGCGTTCGCCGCACTGGCGGTGGGCCTGCTCGCCTACAAGATCTTCGGGAGCGACGTCGTATGGGTTCCGTGAGCTACAGCGCCCCTCTGGTCCTGCCCATCTCCGGGCCGGCGGTGCGCGACGGCAGGATCGTCGTGCGCGAGGGCAGGATCGAGGAGATCGGCACCGGCCGGGGCGAGATCCACTACGAGGGGATCCTGGTCGCCGGGCTGGTCAACGCCCACACCCACCTGCAGTACACCGCCATGGCCGAGATCGGCAGGCACGTCTACGCCTCCTTCGAGGACTGGGCGCGCGCCTTCGACCTGGCCTACTTCGGCGGCGAGGACGGCAGCTGGAACTCCGCCCACCGCGAGAGCGCGTGGGACTGGGCGGCGGGCGCGATCGACGGCGCGTGGGAGTGCCTGCGCACCGGCACCACCGCCGCCGCCGACATCGTCACCGACCCCGAGGCGCTCGTCGACACCCCGCTCGGCGGCCTGCGCTACCTGGAGGCGATCGGCGACAGCGAGGACAGCTGGCGCGAGGGCGGCCGCGAACGCTTCCTCGACCTGCTCGCCAAGGCCGACGCCATCTCCCCGCACGCCCCCTACTCCCTCGACACCGGCGTGCTGGCCGACCTGGCCCGCCTGGCGGCCGAGCGGGGCATGCGCACCCACATCCACCTCTCGGAGTCGGTCCACGAGCGCGAGTTCACGATGCACGGCTCGGGCCCGCTGGAGCAGTACGTCACCAAGCTCGGCCTCGACTTCACCATCCTGCGCGAGCACGGCGCGGGCCTGCCGCCCACCGCCTACATCGACTCCACGGGGCTGCTCGGGCCCGGCTGCCACATCGCCCACGGCGTCGACCTCACCGCCGAGGACCGCGCGCTGCTGCGCGAGCGGCGCACCGCGGTCGCGCTCTGCCCCCGCTCCAACCACGTGCTCGGGCTGCCGGGGCCGGACGTGGCCGCGCTGCTGCGCGAGGGCAACCCCATCGCCGTCGGCACCGACTCGCTGTCGTCGTCGCCCTCCCTCGACCTGCTCGCCGACGTCGCCGCGCTCCGAGAGCTGGCCGTACGGCAGGGCTACCGCGAACCCGACCTCGACCGGCGCCTCATCGAGGCCGCGACGCTCGGGGGAGCGCGCGCCATGGGCCTGGAGCACGAGATCGGCAGCCTCACCCCCGGGCACCGCGCCGACTTCGCGGTGTTCGACCTCGACCCCTCCTCCGAGAACCCCTACCGGGCGCTGGCCGAGCACGGCGCGGGCCGCTGCGTGGCGACCGTGGTGGGCGGTTCACCTCTGACCGAAATGACCTGACCATGGCCTCCCAGAGTCTCCGTTTCAAGCTGTACTCGCTGCTCAGCCTGCCGATCGTGGCGCTCATCGGGCTGTGGACGTTCGTGGCGGGGCACACGCTCGGCGACTTCTTCGAGCTGTCCACCGCCACGGCCGTCTTCGAGGAGATCGGCGGGCCGGCCACCGTGGTGGTCGGCTCCCTCCAGCAGGAACGCAGGGACTCCGCCCTCTTCCTCAGCTCCGAGCGGCCCGACACGTTGCGGCTGGCCGACGCGCGCCGCCGTACGGACCAGGCGATCGAGCAGTTCAGGACCAGGGCCACCGGCGAGCGGGCCTCGACCGTGACCAACGAGGAGGTCCGCGTGGCCGTCGAGGCGGTGCTCGACGGCGCCCACGGCCTGACCAGGCTCAGGGAGAAGGTGGACGAGCGGCAGACGAACCGGCTGGAGGCCGTCCAGGCCTACGGCGGCCTCACCGACACCGTGTACCGGCTCTTCGACCGGCTCATCACCGTCCCCGAGGTCAGGCTCTTCCAGCAGGCGATCGCGCTGCGGCGCATCGCCCACGCCCAGGACCTGCTCTCCCGCGAGGACGCGCTCGTCTCGGGCGCGGTGATCTCGGGCAAGCTCACCCACGACGAGTACGAGGCCATGGAGGTCCTGTCGCCCAACCGGCAGCTCCTGCTGACCGACGGCGTCGCCGCGCTCGACACGGAGTTGCGCGCCCCCTTCGAGCGGATGGTCGCCTCACCCGACCACAAGCAGCTCGTCAGCCTCGAGCACGAGATCGTCGAGGAGGCCGGGCTGCCCGCCGACCGCGCCGCCTGGCAGTCCGTCACCAGCAGGCTCGACCCCGCCCTCGACCAGCTGCTGGCCTCGCGCATCGACCTGCTCACCGCGAGGACCGACGACTCCGCGGGCGGCATCATCGTCAGGATCATCATCGTCGGCGGGCTCGGGCTGGCCGCCATCCTGGCCGCCGTCATCTGGTCCGTACGGCTGGGCCGCGGCCTGGTGGAGGAGCTCGACGGCCTGCGCGGCGCCGCCACCGACCTGGCCGAGGTGCGACTGCCGGAGATCGTCGAGCGGTTGCGGCTCGGCCAGCCCGTCGAGGCGGGCGCCCCGCGCATCACCACCTCGGGCGCGACCCAGGAGGTGCGCGACCTCGCCAACGCCTTCGACAGCGTGCAGCGCACGGCCGTCCAGGCCGCCGTCGGCCAGGCCGAGCTGCGCCAGGGGCTCAACAGGGTCTTCCGCAACCTCGCCAGGCGCAACCAGTCCCTCGTCCACCGCCAGCTCGGCCAGCTCGACGCGATGCAGCGCAAGACCGCCGAGCCCGACCAGCTCAGCGACCTGTTCAGGCTCGACCACCTCACCACCCGCATGCGGCGGCAGGCCGAGGGACTGGTCATCCTGTCCGGCGCGCCCGCCGGCCGCCACTGGCGCCGCCCCGTCGCCATGCTCGACGTCGTGCGCGGCGCGGTCGCCGAGGTCGAGGACTACCTGCGCGTCAACGTGCGGCCCATGCCGCACTGCACGCTCACCGGCGGGGCCGCGGCCGACGTCATCCACCTGCTGGCCGAGCTGGTCGAGAACGCGACCGTCTTCTCCCCGCCCACCACCCAGGTCGACGTGGGCGGCGAGCTGGTCGCGCGCGGCTTCGCCGTCGAGATCGAGGACCGCGGGCTCGGCCTGCCCGACGCCGAACGCGCCGAGCTCAACCGCCGCCTGGCCGAACCGCCCGAGTTCGACCTGGCCGACAGCGACAGGCTGGGCCTGTTCGTCGTCGGGCGGCTGGCCGTACGGCACGGCATCAAGGTCACCCTGCAGCGCTCGCCGTACGGCGGGACCACGGCGGTCGTCCTGATCCCTCCGTCGCTCATGACCGACCCCACGAGTGACCTTGCTCACACCCAGGCCGATTAACACGCCGTTCACATACGGGCAAAGACCGCGAAACGGTCCACTGCGAATCTCGGCGTGGCTGAGAAACACCCCGAAAGGACCGCCGTGAGCATCAAGGCTGAGTACATCTGGATCGACGGCACCGAGCCCACGGCTCTGCTCCGCTCGAAGACGAAGATCCTGGCCGACGGCGCCACGCCGCCGGTGTGGGGCTTCGACGGCTCGAGCACGAACCAGGCCGAGGGCCACTCCTCCGACCGGGTGCTCCGCCCTGTCTTCACCTGCCCCGACCCCATTCGCGGTGGTGAGCACATTCTCGTCCTGTGCGAGGTGGAGGAGATCGACGGCCAGGCGCACGGCAGCAACACCCGCGCGCTGCTCCGTCCGATCGCCGAGCGTTTCGCCGACCAGGAGTCGTGGTTCGGCATCGAGCAGGAGTACACCTTCTTCAAGGGCTCGCGCCCGCTCGGCTTCCCCGAGGGCGGCTTCCCCGCCCCGCAGGGCCCGTACTACTGCGGTGTCGGCGCGGACGCCATCTTCGGCCGTGAGATCGTCGAGCTGCACCTCGACCGCTGCCTCGCCGCCGGTCTGGCCATCTCCGGCATCAACGCCGAGGTCATGCCCGGCCAGTGGGAGTTCCAGGTAGGCCCGGCCGGTCCGCTGGAGGTCTCCGACCACCTCTGGATCGCCCGCTGGCTGCTCTACCGCACCGCCGAGGAGTTCGGCGTGGAGGCCACCCTCGACGCCAAGCCCGCCCGCGGCGACTGGAACGGCGCCGGCGCGCACACCAACTTCTCCACCAAGGCGATGCGCGAGGGCTACGACGCCATCATCACCGCGTGTGAGGCGCTGGGCGAGGGCGACAAGCCGATGGAGCACGTCTCCCAGTACGGCTCGGGCATCGAGTCCCGCCTGACCGGCGCCCACGAGACCGCCCCGTGGAACAAGTACAGCTACGGCGTCTCCCACCGCGGCGCGTCGGTGCGCATCCCGTGGCAGGTCGAGGTGGACAAGAAGGGCTACATCGAGGACCGCCGCCCGAACGCCAACGTCGACCCGTACGTGGTGACCCGTCTGCTGGTCGACACCTGCTGCACCGCCCTGGAGAAGGCCGGCCAGGTCTGAGCGCAAGGTCTCTCCCCTTCGGTGGGTTGAGACATCGAAAGCCCGCCGCTGCAGCGCAGCGGCGGGCTTTCGCGTACGGCCACATCAGGGCAAGCTCAACTGTCGAACTCCTGAAGATCTACCACGATCAGGTCCCACGGCAACAGCGGCCTGATCTCTTCACTCCAGCGCTTGCGATCGGCAGTCAGGACAGGCCAGCCGAGTCGGCGCGCCACAGCGGCCGTGTGTGCCGCGACCAGATCAGGGGAACGCCGGCTTGGAGGATCATCCAGCCGCTCGACCAGCACAGTGAGGCGCACGGCGTCATCAAGGCTGGAGAGGCCGTCGAGCTTCACGTGCTCCAGCAGCAGCGCCCCGGCGAGGAGGTCTCGCTGATCCTTGTTCAGGTGCGCCGCGGCGACGGACAGCGCGAGGATCGGGACGCTCATCCGGACGCTCCGCCCGTCAAGCGTGGCAACCAGATCGATCAGGCCGAAGTCTCCGCGCCCCATCTCGGCCAGCAGGGAGGTATCGAGCACGTATCCGAGGTCGATCACTGAGCGCTCATCCGCCGCAGCAGTTCGACGGCGTTGTCCGCACGTTTCAGGGACAGCTCGTGGACCTCCGGGTGCTCGATGCGGCCCTTCGTGAGGGCATCCGCGAACGCCGCTTGGGCCTGCATCCGTCGGGTCTCGTGCTCCTCGATGAGCTGGGCCAGCGCGTCGGCGAGAGGGCGGCGCCCGGCGATGGCGGCGAGTTGGTCGCGAAGGTCTTCCGGTACCCGGATGGACGTCGATTTGGGAGCCTCAGCCATACGGTCAGTATGCGGTGCATACATCATGCATGCAACATGGAGCTTCTGATGTCGCCTCCGTCATGGGGTCCCTTTCCTCAAGCCAGGCGCGAGCGGTACACCCTGCGGGCCTCGTCGAACACCGACAGGTAGTCGTCGAGCTGCCGCCGGTGCTCCAGTCTGGCCGTCGTGCGCACCAGTTCCTCCAGCAGGTCGATCCATCGCAGGCAGAACGTCACGTCGTCCTCCCTCGCCACCCTGCGGTGGTCGACGTCCAGGTAAACCGGGCTGGTGTGGGCGTAGACGTGGGTGAACAGCGAGCGCGGGTGGGCCGCGCCGTCGGCCACCGCCACCACGTACGTCGGCCACTGCACGGTCAGCTCCGCGCTCACCTCGGAGCCCGGTGAGGAGGCCAGCTCGCCGTCGGCCGTCAGCAGCGTCAGCCGCTCCACCTCGGGTCCGACCACCTTGGCCGTCACGCGGACCCGCTCACCCTGCATCAGGTCGAGCGTCTCTCCGGGCCCTCTGCCCTCCACCGACAGCTCGAGGAACGGCCCCGTCGTGGCGAACGTGCGCCCCCGCCGTACGGCGTCGGCGTAGGCGGCCGCGGTCAGCGGCCCCTCCACCCGCGCGTAGGTGCGCTCCCAGCCGACGGGACTGGCCACCATCTCCATCCGCTGCCTGGTGAAGGTGAGCATCGAGTCGGTGCCCGCCACCGCCGCCAGCCGGTTGCCCGCGCCGATCAGCCGCCGGTAGGCCCGCGCCGAGCCTGTCGCGCTGGAGAAGTGCAGCAGCTCGAACCCGTCGACGAGGCCGAGCGCCGCGTCGACGACGACCATCCTGGCCGTGCAGCCCGGCGTGCCGACCAGCTGCTCGGGCGTCTCGGTCGGGCCGCGGAAGGCGTGGGCGTAGCCGACCAGCGCGCCCAGCTCTCTCAGCTCCTTCAGCGCCTCCGTCGTCGGCGGCCAGTCGGGCGCGCCCGCGAACCCCGTCGAGTAGAGCGAGGGCGGGCCGTCGGGCGCGAAGGCGTGCAGGTGGCCGAACAGGTCGTTGCGGTGCTCGACGCCCATCCTGGCCACGTGGGTCGCGTCGGACCACGGCAGGTCCTGCCCCGCCCAGTGCTCCAGCGCCTCCTTGTCGAGCACCCGCTCGCCCGAGACGTTGGCCGCCAGCAGGCTCAGCACGTGGAGGTCTTCGCCGTGCTGGGAGTCGGCCGCCCACTTCGGCGGCGCCACCAGGTCGCCGACGTAGTTGAGGTGGACGTGCAGGTCGCCGCCGTACCAGCCCCTGGCCGCCGCGTCGTAGATGCGCTTGGGCGCCAGCTCCACGAGCGTCTCGATGTGCTCGGGCGGGGTGAGGGAGGTCTCCGCGCAGCCGTACTCCATGCCCCTGGTGACGCGCACCGTCAGCGGCTCGGCGGGGACGGGAAGGACCAGGTCGTCGCCGTGGAAGTACGGCACGCCGTTGTAGTCGCGCTTGGGCGGCACGCCGGGCGGGTACCAGCCCTGGCCGTCGGCGTTCCACACGCTCCACCGGCACGGGAAGCCCGCGCGCAGGCGGAGGGCGGCCCTGGGCGCGGTGCGGGTCAGGCCGGACAGGTTGATGACGCGGCCGTCGATGCGCACGTCGGCGGCCGTGTCGAGCTCCACCAGACGCGCGCCCTTGGCGCCGACCTCGTACTCCTGCTCGTTCACCATCACGTACGCCGCGTGGTCGCACGCGCTGTCGATCAGCAGCGTGAGCGGCAGCGGCGCGCCGCCCACCACCGCCCTCGTGCGGCCACGCAGATCGTGGCCGTCCGGGGTGAGGCGGAGCACCGCCAGCCCCTCGGGCGGGATGGGGCCGAGCGCGCCACGCAGTACCTCGTCGTAGTCGAGCTCGCACTCCAGCCGCTGCAGCTCGGCCGGCCCCGCGCCCGGGACCTGCTCCCTGACCAGGCGCCTGGCCTCGCGCCAGAACGGACCGACCTCCACGAACCGTGACTGGCTCATGACCCTGACATAGGCGATGGGAGGTTCGCCCCAGGTCATCCCGTGGTCGGCGAGGAGCTGTCGGTATTCCTCCAGCATCCGGGCGACGGGCTCTGGAAGCATCGGATCGTCACGCATCGGTATCTCCCCGTAATCGCAGGCGCCGTCATCGTGACACACACCGGCGTTGGCCTGCGGCGGGGCGGATGTGGTTTTCCCCCACCCGGGGTGACGCAGCTACGACCCGGATCAACGTCAGAGGCGGAACTCCAGGTCCGGGACGATGTCGGCGACGTCCATCTGGGCCTTCTGCAGCCTGCCCGAGTGGTCCCAGTTCATCGCCTGCCAGCGGGTGAACTGGTCGAGCACCCACAGTCCGGACTGGCGGCTGCCGTTGCCGGACTTGCCGTTGCCGCCGAAGGGCAGGTGCGCCTCGGCGCCGCTGGTGGAGTTGTTGACGCTGACCATGCCCGCCGAGATGCCCTCGCGGAAGCGGAAGGCGGACCTCGGATCGGTGGTGTAGATCGACGACGACAGGCCGTAGCCGGGCAGGTTCGCCAGCTCGATCGCCTCGTCGAGGGTCCTGAAGGCGGTGACGCCGACGATCGGGCCGAAGGTCTCCTCCAGGAACAGCCGGTCCTCGGGGGTGACGCCGTCGACGATCGTCGGGTGGTAGTAGAGGCCGCCCTCGCCGGTGAAGCCGTCACGCGGGCTGCTCGCCGAGATCTTCCCCGTCGCGCCGGAGACGACCGTGTGGTGCGGCTCGACCCAGGTCAGGAACTCCTCGAACCGGTCGGCGAACTTCTGGTCGAGCAGCGGCCCGGCCAGCACGTCGCCCATCGGCTCGCCGACCTTGGCCGCCTTGACCGCCGTGGCGAAGCGCTCGACGAACGCGTCGTGGATCGACTCGTGCACGATCACCGTGCCGAGGCTGGTGCAGCGCTGGCCCGCCGTGCCGAACCCGGCGAACAGCGCGCCCTCCACGGCCAGGTCGAGGTCGGCGTCGGGCATGACGACCATCGGGTTCTTGCCGCCGAGCTCCAGGCACGGCGACTGCAGGTGCCGTCCGCACAGCTCGCCGATCTTCCTGCCGACCTCGGAGGAGCCGGTGAAGCCGACCTTCTGCACGGTGCCCTCCTCCAGCGCGCGCTCCAGCCCCTCGAAGGTCTGCACGCCGTCGGCGAAGACCACGTTGAGCACGCCCTCGGGCAGCCCGGAGGCGGCGAACAGGCGGTACATCGCGTGCGCGGAGGCGGCGGCGTACTCGGCGGGCTTCCACACCACCGCGTTGCCGCACAGCAGCGCGGGCACGAGATACCAGCTCGGCACCGCCACAGGGAAGTTGCCCGCCGTGATCACCGCCGCGACGCCCACCGGGTTGCGGAAGGTGAACAGGTTCTTGTCCGGCATCTCGGACGGCACTGTCTGGCCGTAGAGCCTGCGGCCCTCACCGAGGAAGAAGTCGCAGGTGTCGACGATCTCGCGGACCTCGCCCAGCGCCTCGGCGTACGGCTTGCCGATCTCCTCGGTGACCAGCGCGGCCAGCGCTTCGGCGTTCGCCTCCACGAGGCGGCCGATCGAGGCGATCACCCTGCCGCGCACCGGCGCGGGCGTGCGCGCCCACTCCCGCTGGGCCTCCTGGGCGGTACGGCAGGCGGCGGCGAAGGTGCCGGCGTCCGCGAACCCCACGCGCGCCACGACCTCCGAGGTCCTGGCCGGGTTGGTGGAGTCGTAGGTGGTGAAGGAGGCGGCATCCTTGCCGCCGACGACGGAGACGATCTGACGGGTCACCGGTGACCTCCTTGTGGAATTTCCTGCAACCAGCCAATCATTCCGCACGACTTGTCGGAAAGCGCCGTCAGCAGACCGGTCCGCGCGTGGCGGCCGTCGCCCTCAGCATGGAGCGGACGAGATCGGCGTCCATCTTGTCGGGGCGGCGGAAGCGCAGGCAGCCCTTGCCCATGTCATGCCCCACGAGACGGTCGGCGTGCGCGTCGCGGACGTCGGTGCGGGTGAGGTAGATGGAGATGTACTGCTTCTGGCTGGCGAAGGCCACCTCCCCGACGCCGTCGCGGGTGTAGGCCGGCATGCCGTACAGGATGGTCTCGGTGAAGCCGGTCAGCTCCTCCAGGCACATCCGCCTGATCAGCGCCATGGCCTCGGCGCGCTCCGGGGGCACCGCCGCGAGGTAGTCGTCGACGGTCAGGGTCTCGGGCCTCATGCTCTCTGGCCTCTCGTCTCAGGCCGTGAAGTCGGCGAACTCGAAGCCGGGGGAGACGACGCAGCTGACCAGCACCGCCTCCTCGCCCGCGGGGCGGGCGGCCTGCCAGACTCCGGCGGGCACCCGCGCCTGGGGCAGCTGGCCCTCCTCGACCAGCGGCCCTAGGGTGATCGTCTCTTCGCCGATGGAGAGGGTGAGCGGGCCGCCCCTGTGCCACAGCCAGACCTCGTCCGACTTGACCATGTGCGGGACGGACTCCTCGCCCGGCTGGAGGAGGAAGTAGATGCCGGTGGCGGTGGCCCTCGGGCCGTCGTAGCCGTCGGGCTCGAAGGTGAGGGCGGTCTTCCAGGTCTGCCTGAACCAGCCGCCCTCGGGGTGGGGGAGGAGGTCGAGGGCCGCCGCGATGGGCGGGCGCTCGACGAAGGCGACGGCCTTGCCGGTGACGTCGCGGCGCAGGAAGCGGGTGCCGTCGAGGACGAGCTGGCCGGGGAGGTCGCTGGCGAGCGCCTCGTCCTCGCCGTCGACGTCGACGCTGGGACCGTCGGGGTAGACCTTCAGCTTCACCGTGCCGAGTCTAGCCGCGGCCCACCTTGACGCCACGCGTGTTGATCACTCCCGGGTCCTCGGAGAGGTGCACGGTCAGGCCGCCGATCTCCTTCGCCGGCCGTCCTCCAGGAGGTGACATCCGACGGCCCGACCGAAAAATCCCCGGACCTGGAATTGTCGGTGCGAGCCGTTAGTGTGCGGCGGGTGATCGAACGGAGGTCCCCCTCGGCGCCGGACGCTCCCTCGGAGGGCGGCGGGCGGAGCGCGCAGGCCCGGCGGGCGAGGGTCGCCGCCGGGCTGTCGGAGCTGGAGAGGTGGCTCGCCGACCAGGTGCGGAAAGGGCTCGCCGCGGCCTCCGAGAGCGAGTGGCAGCACCTGGCGAGGCGGCTCGTCGACGCCCAGGCGCCGGGGGCGGCCGCCATGGTGGGCGCGCTGGGCGAGGCGCGGTCGGCGGCCGACTGGCCCGAGCGGCTGCTGGCTCAGATCACGATGCTCCACCTGCTCGCGGCGGGGCACCGCAGGCTCGACGAACTGCCCGACGACCTCGCACAGACGGTGCGCACCAGAGTCGGCTACCTCGTCACGCGCGAGAAGGTGCTCGCCGGGCCCGCGGTGCGCGATCTCTGGCACGTCGTGGGGCGGCGCGACGAGATTCAAGACCGGCTGGTGGCGCGCAGGGTGTGGTTGCTGGGGCGGCGGACGGGGCGGGCGGCCCTCGTGCTGACCTTCGCGCCGATCGGTCACCCGCTCGACGACTCGCTGGTCACGGGGGAGGTCCTCGACGCCTCGCTCGCCTTCTACCCCGGAGCCGCGCCCTTGCGAGCCCTCGTCGCCACCCGCTTCGACGAGCCCGTAGCCACCCGCCTCGATGAACCCGTTGCCCCTGGCGTCGGTGAGCCGGTGCCGCCGGGCATGTCCGAGGACGAGGCGCTGGACACAGTGGCGAAGGCGCTGGCCGGAGATCCGTGGACCGACTCGTGGCCCCTCGTCCTCGCGGCGGCACTGCCCACCGCCGCCACGCTCGGCGGCCTCCCCCTGCATCCCAGGGTGGCCACCCCCTGGCGGCTGATCGCGCTCTCGGGCGGGCGCCCGCTCACCGTGGCCGTCGAATGGACGCCGCGCGGTCTGGTGCCGCTCACCGCCTGGGACGAGCACGGTCAGGCGGTGATCCTGTGACCGACAGGTGGGCGGAGCTGGTGTCGGCCGCGCTGGTCGGCACGGACCGCCGGCCGTACGACGGTGACCTGCTGGGTGACGCGGCGGTCGAGGTGGTGCGCCTGCGCGCGGGCCAGGTCGCTCCCGGAGCCGCGGCCGGGCGGCCGACGGTGGCGCCCGCGCCGGCGGAGGAGCGCGAGGCGGTCGGGCGCGCGGCGGCCGCGCGGCTGGCGCGCATCCTCGGCGGCGAGCACCCTCGCGTCCTGCCCGAATGGCTGGCCGCGGCGGCCGCCACCGGGCGCAGGGTGCCGCCGCAGGTGCTGCCCGAGCTGCTCGACAAAGGCGCAAGAGACCGTTCGATCAGGCCGCAGCTCGGCGTGCTCGCGGGACGGCGCGGCAGGTGGCTGGCCGCGCTCAACCCCTCCTGGTCCTACCTGCTGGAGGAGCCCACCGGCGAGATCTGGGAGCTGGGCAGCCAGGGCGACCGCAGGGCCTACCTGGCCGACCTGCGCGGCAAGGACCCTGAGGCGGCCAGGCGCCTGCTCGAGGAGGCCTGGGAGAAGGAGACGCCCGACGACCGGGCGCGCCTCCTTCCGCTGCTGGACGAAGGGCTGTCGATGGCCGACGAGCCGTTCCTCGAGAGCGCGCTCGACGACCGGCGCAGGGAAGTGCGCCAGGCGGCCGCAGATCTTCTGACCAGGCTCCCCGAGTCACGCCTCGCGGGCCGGATGGCCGACAGGGCCGCCCGCTGCCTGCGCGTCGAGGGGGCGACGATCGTGGTCGAGCCGCCCGCCGCGTGCGACAGGTCCATGGAGCGCGACGGCATCAGGGCGAGACCGCCCAGGGGTACGGGCGAGCGCGCCTGGTGGCTGCAGCAGGTGGTCTCGCGGGCGCCGCTGCGGATGTGGAGCACCGCGCTGCTCAGGACGAAGATCCCCGACTGGGCCCGCGAGGTGCGGTCGGGGTGGGTGCGGGCCGCGGTGCTGCAGCGGGATCCCGTGTGGGCCAGGGCGCTGTTCGCGTGCGACCCGCTGGCCGATCTGCTGGCCGTCCTGCCGCCGGTCGACCAGGACGAGGTGGCCGCCGACTTCGTGCGCAGGCACGGCGTCGACGGCCAGATGATCATGGTCTTGGGCGGGGCGGCGACCCCGTGGCGGCAGGGGCTCGCCCAGGCCGTGCTGAGCAAGATCAGGCAGGTGGCGGTGACCCAGCCGTGGAACCTCAGCGAGCTGTCGGCGATGGCGGGCGAGCGCATCGACCCCTCGCTGCACTTTCTCGCCGAAGGCGTCGAGGGCGTGCCGGGCCTGCTGCGTTTCCGCGCCGACATGATGAAGGAGCTGCGTTGACCACCGTGCTGCGGCCGCACGCCGAAGACGACCACGCCGAGGAGCTGGCGCTGCTGGCCAAGGAGGACGACAGGGTCAGACCGCCCGGCTGGAAGCTGTCGCCGTGGGCGGTCACGACCTACCTGCTCGGCGACGGCGACCGGATCACCCCGAAGTACGTCGGCGCCAGGCGCGTCGTCGAGGTGGCCGTCGCCACGCTGGCCACCGACCGCGCGCTGCTGCTGCTCGGCGTGCCGGGCACCGCCAAGACGTGGCTGTCGGAGCACCTGGCCGCCGCCATCAGCGGCGACTCCACCCTCCTGGTGCAGGGTACGGCGGGCACAGCCGAGGAGTCGATCCGCTACGGCTGGAACTACGCCAGGCTGCTGGCCGAGGGGCCCTCGCGGGAGGCGCTGACGCCGTCCCCCGTCATGCGCGCCATGGCCGAGGGCCGGATCGCGCGGGTGGAGGAGCTGACCCGCATGCCGTCCGACGTGCAGGACGCGCTGATCACCGTCCTGTCGGAGAAGACGCTGCCGATCCCCGAGCTCAACCAGGAGGTGCAGGCGCGGCGCGGGTTCAACGTCATCGCCACCGCCAACGACCGCGACAGGGGCGTCAACGAGCTGTCCAGCGCCCTGCGGCGGCGCTTCAACACCGTCGTGCTGTCCCTGCCGGCCACCGCCGAGGAGGAGGTCGACATCGTCACGCGGCGCGTCGCCCAGCTCGGCCGGTCGCTGGAGCTGCCCGAGGCGACGACCGGGATGTCCGAGATCCGCAGGGTCGTCACCGTCTTCCGCGAGCTGCGCGACGGCGTCACCGAGGACGGGCGCACCAAGGTCAAGTCGCCGAGCGGCACCCTGTCCACCGCCGAGGCCATCTCCGTGCTGACCAACGGCCTCGCCCTGGCCGCCCACTTCGGCGACGGGGTCCTGCGGGCTGCCGACGTGGCGGCCGGCATCGTCGGCGCGGTCGTGCAGGAGCCGGTGTCCGACCAGGTGGTGTGGCGCGAATACCTCGAGACCGTCGTGCGCGAACGCGAAGACTGGCGCGACTTCTACCGCGCCTGCAGGGAGGTCTCCTGATGCCGCGCGGCGGCCGTCCGGAGGTGTCGTGAGCGTCACCGTCCTCGGGGTCAGGCACCATGGGCCGGGCTCGGCGCGGGCCGTCCACGCCGAGCTCGCCCGGCTGCGCCCCGACGCGATCCTCATCGAGGGGCCGCCCGAGGCCGACGGGCTGATCCCCCTCGCGCCCGAGATGGAGCCGCCGGTCGCGTTGCTCGCGCACACGCCGGGCTCGCCGCGCTCCGCGTTCTGGCCATTCGCGGTGTTCTCGCCCGAATGGCAGGCCATCCTGTACGGCACGACGGCGGGCGTCCCGGTGCGCTTCGTCGACCTGCCCGCCGTCCACACGCTGGCCATGGAGAGCGACGACAGCCCGCACGCCGACCCCCTCGGCGAGCTGGCGGCGGCGGCCGGATACGACGACCCCGAGCGCTGGTGGGAGGACGTCGTCGAGCACAGGGGCGACACCCCCTTCCAGACGATCGCCGAGGCGATGGCCGCCGTGCGGGAGGGCCACGTGCCGGGTCCGCACGAGGCGCGCCGCGAGGCCCACATGCGCCGCTGCCTGCGCGCGGCGGTGAAGGAGGGTTTCGAGCGGATCGCGGTGGTGTGCGGGGCCTGGCACGTCCCCGCCCTCACCGGGGCGCTGCCGTCCGCGACGGCCGACAACGCGCTGCTGCGCGGGCTGCCCAAGGTGAAGGCCGAGCTGACCTGGGTGCCCTGGACGTACGGCAGGCTCGCCGCGCGCAGCGGCTACGGCGCGGGCATCACCTCGCCCGGCTGGTACCACCACCTGTTCGCCGTCGCCGACCGGCCGGTCGAACGCTGGCTCACGTCGGCGGCGGCGGTGCTCAGGGAGGAGGGCATGGCCGTCTCTCCCGCTCACGTCATCGAGGCCGTACGGCTGGCCGAGAGCCTCGCGGCGCTGCGCGGGCGGCCCCTCGCCGGGCTGAGCGAGGTCACCGAGGCGGTGCGCGCGGTGCTGTGCGACGGCGACGAGCTCCTCGTGCGGCTGGTCCAGCGGCGGCTGGTGGTGGGCGATCGGCTCGGCACGGTCAGCCCGCGCACCCCGATGGTGCCGCTGCAGCGCGACCTGCGCGACCAGCAGCGGCGGGTGAAGCTCGGCCCCGAGGCGGTGGAGCGGGAGCTCGACCTCGACCTGCGCAAGCCGCTCGACCTGGCGCGCAGCCGCCTGCTGCACCGGTTGCGGCTGCTCGGGGTCGACTGGGGGCGGCCGGGGGAGTCGCGGGGAAGGGGGACGTTCAGGGAGGTGTGGCGGCTGGCGTGGCGTCCCGAGTACGACGTCGTCCTGATCGAGTCGGCCGCCCTCGGCACCAGCGTGGAGTCCGCCGCCACCCATCGCGCCCGCACCATGGCCACCGGCGGCTCGGCTCATCCCGAGACTCCCGTTCCCGGCCCAGCTCCCGGACTGCTTCCCGGCCCGGCTCCCGGACTGCTTCCCGGCCCGGCTGCTGGCCCGCCTCCCGGTCCGGCTGCTCACGGAGTTCCCGGTTCGGGTGCTCACCGGGCTTCGGGGGCGGCTCACGGGGTGTCGTTGGCGGAGTTGACCGGGCTGGTGGAGCGGTGCCTGCTGGCCGACCTGGGCGGGGCGCTGCCTGAGGTGCTGGCCGCGCTGTCGAACAGGGCGGCCCTCGACACCGACGTCACCCATCTCATGGCCGCCCTGCCCGCGATGGTGCGCGCCCAGCGGTACGGGGACGTGCGCGGGACCCCGTCGGACGGTCTCGAGGCGATCGCGGAGTCGATGCTGGACCGGATCTGCGCGGGGTTGCCGGTGGCGGTGACGGGGATCGACGACGAGGCGGCCGCTGGGCTGGTCGAACACCTCGAGGCCGTCCACGCCGCCGTCGCCCTCCTGACCCCACCACCAACGGCCGGAGGGTCGGGCGGGGGCCCTCCCGCGAGTGTGGGAGAGACCCCTTCCGATCACGACACCGGGGGTGTGGGTCGTGTCTCTGAGGGTGCGGGGGAGGGCTCTGGAGGTCTTGTCCCTGGGGGCGTTCCATCGGGTCGTGTCCCGGCGGGGTGGAGGCGGTGGGTGGTGACGTTGCGGGCCGTTTGCGACCGCGCTCGCCCGCATCCGCTCATCGAGGGGCGCCTCACCCGGCTCCTTCTCGACGCGGGCGAGCTCACCCCCTCCGATGCGGGCGACCGCATGGCGCGGTCGATGTCCAGGGGCAATCCTCCTGCCAGGGCGGCCGCGTGGGTGGAGGGGTTCATGGCGGGCAAGGGGCTGCTGCTCGTGCACGACTCCCGCCTGCTCTCCCTGGTGGACGGCTGGCTGATCGGCCTCACCCCCGAGGAGTTCACCGGCGTGCTCCCGCTGCTGCGCCGTACCTTCAGCAGGTTCGAGGCACCCGAGCGGCGCGCGATCGGCGAGCGCGTCCGAGCCTCCGGCACCGCCGCCGACGGGCGACGGCGCGAGGTGGACGAAGGCAGGGCCGCGGCGGCCGTACGGACAGCGCGGCTGATCCTGGGGGTGCCACGTGGATGAACGGGCGCGCGGGTGGCGGATGATCGCGGGATGCCGCGTGGATGAGTGGCGGCGCGGGTGGAGGATGATCGTGGGGGTGCCGAGTGGATGAGCGGCTGCGCAGGTGGCGGCTGGTGCTGGGCGGCGGCGACGCGGACGGCACCGGGTTCGCCCCGCAGGGGAGCGACGCCCGGATGGACGAGGCGCTCGGCGCCGTCTACGACCCACGCCCCGAACGGGCGGGCGGGCTCGGTGCGTCGGCCCCGAGGGTGGCGCGCTGGCTCGGCGACATCAGGTCGTACTTCCCCTCGACCGTGGTCCAGGTCATGCAGCAGGACGCGATCGAGCGGCTCGACCTCACCAGCCTGCTGCTCGAACCCGAGATGCTCGAGGCGGTCGAGCCCGACGTGCACCTGGTCGGCACGCTGCTCGCGCTCAACAACGTCATGCCCGACAGGGCGCGCGAGTCGGCGAGGGCGGTGGTGCGCAGGGTCGTCTCCGCGCTCGAACGCGAGATGGCCCAGCGCCTCAGGTCGGCCGTCGACGGCGCGCTGAACAGGGCGGCCAGGACGCACCGGCCCAGGCGGGCGGCCGACATCGACTGGGACCGCACGATCAGGGTCAACCTCCGGCACTACCTGCCCGACCGGCGCACGGTCGTGCCGTCCAGGCTGGTCGGTTACGCGCGACGGCAGCGCGGCGTCCAGCGGGAGGTCGTGCTCTGCGTCGACCAGAGCGGCTCGATGGCCTCCTCGGTCGTCCACGCGGGGGTGTTCGGGGCGGTGCTGGCCTCGATGAGGTCGTTGAAGACGTCGCTGGTGGTGTTCGACACGGCGGTGGCCGATCTCACCGAGCACCTGCACGACCCGATGGAGGTGCTGTTCGGCACCCAGCTCGGCGGCGGCACCGACATCAACAGGGCGGTCGCCTACGCCAAGGGGCTGATCACCAGGCCGGCCGACTCGATCTTCGTCCTGGTCAGCGACCTGTTCGAGGGCGGCGTGCGGCAGGAGATGCTGCGCAGGATCGCGGCGATGACCAGGGCGGGGGTGCAGGTGATCGTGCTGCTCGCGCTGTCGGACGACGGCGCGCCCTTCTACGACCACGACAACGCGGCGGCGCTGGCGGCGATGGGGGTGCCGGCGTTCGCGTGCACACCCGACGCCTTCCCGGCCCTGATGGCGGCAGCCATCGAACGCCGCGACCTCGCGGGGTGGGCCGAACGCGACCCGCCCTGAGGGGGTTTCCGCGTTCCAGAGGGCCCGCTCTCAGAGGGTTCCCCGCATCTCACGGTGTCCCCGCATCTCGGAGGGTTCCCGCATCTCAGAGGGTCCCCCGCAACCCGAGGAGGTCCCTTACGTCCCGCCAGGGTTTCGGCACCCCGGCGGGGGCTCTGGCTCGCGGCCAGGCGAGAACCCCGGCCGGGGCATGTGGCGTACGGAGGTCAGTGGGCGGGCTCCTCGCGAGCGTGTCGGGGCAGCAGGAAGGAGAGCGCGCAGGTGACGAGCAGCAGCCCGATCTCCACCCCCACCATCACCTGCATCGCGTCGCCGAAGCTCCACTGACTCTTGAGCAGGTTGAAGAACAGCGTGCCCAGGAGGGCCGCGCCGAGCGCCCCGCCGAGCTGCTGGATCGCCGTGAGCGTCCCGGAGGCAGAGCCCGACTCGTGTGGCTCGACGCCGGCCAGGACGATGTCGAAGAACGGCGCCATGGTCAGTCCCATCCCGATGCCGACCAGGGCGAGCCCGGGAGCCAGCTGCCAGGCGTCGATGTCGAGCCCCGCCAGGTGGATGGTCAGTCCGAGCGCGCCGGCGCCCGCCGCCATGACCCCGGTCCCGATCTGCAGCAGTGTCCTGCCCAGCTTCGCGACCAGGGCCATGGCGATGCCGAAGCCGACCACGCCGCCGATCGCCTGGGGCAGGCCGGTCAGGCCCGCCTTGAGCGGGCTGAAGTGGAGTCCCTCCTGGACGTAGAGCATGAAGACCAGCGACAGCCCGATCATGCCGGTGAAGAAGGACAGCCCCGCGACGAGGCCGCCGGTGAAGGCGCGCTTGCGGAACAGGCCGGGCGTGACGAGCGGGTCCTTGCCCGCGCGCTGCCGGCGTGACTCGTAGGCGCCGAAGAGGGCGAACATCGCGATCGAGCCCGCCATGCAGACGAAGGTCCAGGCCGGCCAGCCGGCCTCCTGGCCCTGGATGAGCGGGAAGATCAGCAGGAACGCGGCGGCGGAGACCAGGAGCATGCCGACGAGGTCGAGCCTGGTGGCGTTCGAGAGGCGGAACTCGGGCAGGAACTTCAGCGCGGCGAGCACGGCGGCCAGCCCGATCGGCAGGTTGATCAGGAAGATCATGCGCCAGCCGGTGCCGAACAGGTCGGCGTCGACCAGCCATCCCGCCAGCACGGGTCCGCCGACCGAGGAGATGGTCATGACGGGCCCGAACAGGCCGAACGCCTTGCCAATCTCCTCCGGCGGGAACATCTCCTTGATCAGGCCGAGGCCCTGGGGGATCATGACGGCGCCGAACAGGCCCTGCAGCACGCGCGAGCCGATCAGCATCTCGGGGCTCACGGACACGCCGCACAGCAGCGACGCGACGGTGAAACCGAGCGCGCCGATCACGAACATGCGCTTGCGGCCGTAGAGGTCGCCGAGACGGCCGCCGGTGATCAGGCCGACCGCCATCGCCAGCGTGTAGCCGGAGACCAGCCACTGGATCAGGCCGGCCGAGCCGCCGATCTCCTTCTGGATGGTGGGCGCGGCGATCTGCGTGATCAGCGCGTCGATCAGGTCCATCACCTCGGCGGCGAGGATCACGAACAGGGCGGGCCAGCGCCACCGGTAGGCGGCGGGACGCTCCAGCGTCGTGGCCGTCATGGGGGAGTTCATTTGGGGGAGTCTCCTCGGGGGAACGTTGTTCTTTAGGCGAACGGTGTTCGTTGGCAAACACTGTTCTATGTACGAACGGTGTTCGTGTCAAGTACATTGTTCGTATGGAGCCAGTGCCCGCGCCGCCGTGGCGCAAGACGCGCCCTGTCAAGCCGGTGAAGCCGCAGCTCACCCAGGCCCTCATCGTGGAGACCGGCCTGCGGATCGTGGATGCGGAGGGTCTCGACGCGCTGAGCATGCGCAGGGTCGCCCAGGAGCTCGACACCGGCCCCGCCTCGCTCTACGCGCACGTCGCGAACAAGGACGAGCTGCTGGACCTGATCTACGAGCGGGTCCTGGAGGAGATCGAGCTGCCCGCGCCCGAGCCGGAGCGGTGGGCCGAGCAGCTGCGCGAGGCGGTGTTCGCCATGCACGAGGTGTTCAACACCCACGCCGACATCGCGAGGGTCTCGCTGGCCAACATCCCCACCGGCGCCAACGCCATGCGCGTCGCCGAGGGCATGATGGCCATCATGGTCGAGGGAGGGGTGCCACCGACCGCCGCCGCCATCGCCATCGACCGCATCAGCCTGCTGGTCGCGGCCGACGCCCACGAGGGCGCGCTCTACCGCGGGATGCAGCGGGCCAGCGGCATGGCGGAGGAGGAGTTCGTCGCCGAGCATTTCCGCCAGGTCGAGCAGTACATACGCAGCCTGCCCGCCGACCGCTTCCCCTATCTGGCGCGTTTCGCCAACGAGCTGGTGCGGCCGAGCGGGGAGGAGAGGTTCGCGTTCGGCCTCGATCTGATGATCGCGGGCCTGGCCGCGGGTGCCGTCCGCCCAATGACCTAGGACCGCTGCCCGATGTGCCGGCCAGGGGTCCGGCCATACGTTTCCGGCATGACTGCGACTGTTGAGACCGCACCCCCGGTCAGCGTGATATCCGCGAAGTACCGTTCGCTCAGCTCTGGACTCGTCGCCCTCGTCATGCTGGTGGCGTTCGAGGCGATGGCCGTGGCCACGGCCATGCCGGTCGTGGCCAGGGAGCTCGACGGCATGCACCTGTACAACCTGGCCTTCAGCGCCACCCTCGCGGCCAGCGTGATCGCCACGGTGCTCGGTGGCAGATGGAGCGACGTGAAGGGCCCGCTGCCGCCCATCGCCGTCGGTGTGGTGACCTTCGTCGCGGGACTGCTGGTCGCCGGTTTCGCCCCCACGATGGAGATCTTCGTGGGCGGTCGCTTCGTCCAGGGCCTGGGCGCGGGCCTGATCCAGGTCTCCCTGTACGTGCTCGTCGCGAGGGCCTACCCGCAGGCGATGCATCCGAAGGTCTTCGCGCTGTTCTCCGCGGCATGGGTGATCCCGTCCATGGTGGGCCCCGCGATCGCCGGCCTGGTCGTGGAGAACGTCGACTGGCGCTGGGTGTTCCTCGGCGTGGCGCTGATCGTCGTCCCCTCCGCCCTGCTGCTCTGGCGGGGTACGGCGGGCCAGCGGCTCGACGGCGGCGCCGCCGAGCCCGCCCCCGGTCTGGGCGGCAAGCTGGTCTGGGCCACCCTGACCGCCGTGGCCGCCGCCCTCATCCAGTACGGCAGCGCGCTGGCGCTCGGCGGGATCCCGCTGCTGGCCGGCGGCGTCGTGCTGCTGGCCGTGGCGCTGCCCAAGTTGCTGCTGCCCGGCTCCCTCAAGGCTGCCCGCGGCCTGCCGAGCGCCCCGGTGCTGCGCGGCCTGGCCTTCGGCTCGCTGACCGCCTCGCAGGTGCTGATCCCGCTCATGCTGATCAGCGAGCGCGACCTGTCGCCGACCGGCGCGGGCATCGTGCTGACCGTCGGCGCGCTGGGCTGGTCCACCGGCTCGTGGATCAAGGGCCGCGGCACGATCGGCAACCTCACCGCCATGCGCGGCGGCGCCATCCTCATCGCTCTCGGCATCGCGCTCATCGCGCTCGTGCTGGTCGACGCGGTGCCCATCGCGCTGGCCTACGTCGCCATGGCACTGTCGGGCCTCGGCATCGGCGCCCTGCACCCCACGGTCTCGGTGCTGGTGCTGGAGATGTCCAAGCAGGGCGAGGAGGGACAGAACACCGCCGCCGTCGGCGTCGGGGAGTCCGTCTTCACCGTCGTCGCCGTCGCGGTCACCGGAGCGCTGTTCACCGCCTCGGGCGAGATGTACCTCGTCGGGTTCGGCTTCACTTTCGTCCTGGCCATCCTGGCCGCGCTCATCGCGCCCCGTTTTGCGCAGTCCGCTCCGGCGGGCACCATGGAGGGAGTCCGTTCTTAGGGGGGAACATGCCGCGTGTGCGGGAGCTTGAGGTTTTCCGGCTGGTCCTGCCGTACGGCAGGCGGCCGGAGACACTGCTCGTCCGGCTCACCGACCACGGCGGGATGAGCGGATGGGGCGAGCTCGTCTCGCCCGAGCCGAAGCTGTGGAGCGCCCTGGAGGAGGGGCTGGCCGCCCAGCTGATCGGCGTCGACTGGGAGCACCCCGACCAGGTGCCCGGCGGAGGCAGCGCGGTCGACATGGCGCTGTGGGACCTCTGGACCAGGATGCGCGGCGTTCCCCTCGCCCACGCGCTGGGCGGCGCGGGCACCTCGCTGATGGCCACCGTCCGGCTGGGGCTCGACCCCTCGACCGAGAGCCTGGTCTCGCGGGTCAACCAGCAGGTCTGCGGCGGCTACGCGCACGTCACGCTGGACGTGCGGCCCGGCTGGGACGTCGAGCCGGTGCGCGCCGTACGGCAGGCCTACCCCGCGCTCAGCCTCGCGGTCGACTGCGGCGGCGCCTACACCTCACCTGAGCAGCTCGTGGCGCTGGACGAGTACGGTCTCGAGGTGATCGAGCGCCCGTTCCGCGTCGACGACTCCTACGCCCACGCCGACCTCCAGGACAGGGTGCGCGCCTCGGTCGCCGTGGAGCCCCGCTCGACCGCCGAGCTCGACGACTACCTCACCCTGCGCGCGGCCAAGGTGCTGCTGCTGCGGCCCGCCGCGCTGCCGTCCCTCAGCGACGCCAGGCGCGCGCACGACAGGGCGGCCGCGGCCGGCTGGGACATCCAGTGCGCGGGCGGGCAGGGCGCGGGGCTGTCCAGGGCGGCGGCGGTCGCCGTGGCGAGCCTGCCGGGCTGCACGCTGCCGTGCGACGTGACGCAGCCGCCGCGCAACGCGCAGATCGTGACCCCCGCGGTGGGGGCGTCGGGGGGAGTGGTGGCGGTGCCGCTCACCCAGCCGGGTCTCGGCCACACCATCGACGAGGAGCGGGTGCGGCGGCTGGCGAAGGACGCCTTCCGCGCCTGACCGGCGGCTACACCCGGACGATCATCTTTCCGGTGTTCTCGCCGCGCAGCATGCCGAGGAAGGCCTCGGGCGCGTTCTCCAGCCCGTCGACGACGGTCTCCTCGTACGACAGCCTGCCCTCGCGCAGCCACCCGCCCAGCTCGGTCACCATGTCGGACATCCTGGCGGCGTGGTCGCTGACGATGAACCCGCGCAGCGTCAGCCGCTTGCCGATCGCCAGGGCGAGGTTGCGCGGCGCGGGCGTCGGCTCGGTGCTGTTGTAGACGGCGATCGCCCCGCACATCGCCACCCTGCCGAAGTTCCGCAGCGATCCGATGGCCGCCTCGAGGTGGTCGGCGCCGACGTTGTCGAAGTAGACGTCGATCCCGTCGGGAGCGGCCTGCTTCAGCTGCTCGGCCACGGGCGCGTCCCTGTAGTTGAAGGCGGCGTCGTAGCCGATGCCGCGCAGGTACTCGACCTTCTCCGCCGAGCCCGCGCTGCCGATGACGCGCGAGGCGCCCTTCAGCTTGGCGATCTGGCCCGCGATGCTCCCGACCGCCCCCGCGGCCCCCGAGACGAAGACGGCGTCGCCCTCCTTGAAGGCGGCCACGTCCAGCAGGCCCACGTACGCCGTGAGCGAGGTCATGCCGAGCACGGCGAGAAAGGCCGAGGGGGACAGGCCCTCGACGGGTTCGAGGCGACGCGCCCGCGCGGCGTCGAGCACGGCCTCGTCGCGCCAGCCGAGCCCGTGCAGGACGAGGTCGCCCTCGGCGAGGCCGGCCGAGCGCGACTCCACGACCACGCCGACCGCGCCGCCGTCGAGGGGCCGGCCCAGCTGGAACGGCGGGATGTAGGACGGCACGTCGTTCATCCGCGCCCGCATGTAGGGGTCGACGGACATGAACTGGTTGCGGACCCTGACCTGGCCCTCGCCCAGCGGTTGCGACGCGACCTCGACCAGCTCGAAGTTGCCGGCCGTCGGCCACCCGGACGGGCGGGAGGCGAGGTTGATCTGACGAGGCATAGTTGACTCCCCAAAAAGGTTGATGCACATCAACTATACTCGAAGGCATGAGTGTGACCCGGGAGGTCGTGACCCTGTTCGCGGAGGTGGCGGCCAGGTACAACGAGGGCTACGAGCAGGCCGCGGCGGCGAGGCGGCTGACCGCGCTCCAGGCCAAGGCGCTGGTGCTGCTGGAGCGCGAGCCGCTGCCGATGCGGCGGATGGCCGAGGTGTTCAGCTGCGACCCCTCCAACGTCACCGGCATCGTCGACCGCCTGGAGCGGCGGGGGCTGGTCAGCCGCGAACCGGCCGCGGCCGACCGCCGGGTGAAGAACGTCACGCTGACCGCCGAGGGCGCGCGCGTGGCGGAGGAGCTGCGGGGCGTGCTCGGCTTTGCGGGCGAGCCGCTGGCCGGGCTGAGCCAGGCCGAGCGGGTGCAGCTGAGGGACCTGCTGCTGCGGATGCTCGGCCGCCGGCCGGCCAGCCCGTGACGTCCGGAATCAACTAGCGGGACAGGCGAAGGTCGGCGACCACCGCGGCGTGGTCGGAGTAGAACGTGCCCTGGCCGTGGCGGTGCATCCGCTGGTCGACCACCTGGGCGCCCTCGACGGTGACCGGGCCCCTGGCGAAGATCAGGTCGATGCGCTGCGGCGTGATGAGCCGCTCGGTCGGCAGCGGTGACCAGGTCCTGCCCTCCACCGCGCCCGCGTCGGGGTGCGCGGCGCGGAAGGTGTCGACGAAGCCCGCGTCGGTGACGACCTTGGTCGCGGTGAGCGGGTAGCTCATGCCGAGATGGTTGGGCGCGGCCGCCCAGGTGGCGCTCCAGTCGTCGGCGGGCACGGTGTTGAGGTCGCCGCCGATCACCACGGGATCGGTGTTGCCGGCGAGCATGGCGGGCAGGTGCTGGTCGACGAGCTCCTTCAGCTGCGCGGTCTGGCGCTGGTCGGCGGCCACGACCTGCTCGGCGGTGTGCCGGGGGGTGAGCCCCGCCCTGATGCCCGCGGCGTTCTCGTCGATGAGGTAGCCGACCCACGGGTCGGTGTAGTTGATCCAGGTGACGAAGGCGTTCAGGTGCTGCCCGTCGGCCAGCCGTACGCGGATGCCGCCGAGGTTGAAGTCGGTGATGTGCCGGCCGCCCGCGGGCTTGGGGTAGACGTGGGCGATGGGCAGATGGGTGAAGATCCACAGGTTGTCCCTGCCCGCGGGCCTGTCGGTGATCTGCACACCGGTGTACTTGCCGTGGCCGGCGCCGCGCGACAGCGCCTCGCGGATCGCCTCGCCCGAGCCGTACGTCTCGACCGCGAGGTAGATGTCCGGCCGCAGGTCCACGAGCTGGTCCAGGACGTGCGGCAGGTTGCCCGCGCCGATGCCGTGGCCGCCCTTGTAGATGTTCCAGGTCACCACCCGCACCGAGGCGGCCGACCGGCCGGCCGTGGCGGCGCCTGCGGGGGTGGAGGGCAGCAGGCCGGCGCCGGCGGCCACTGTGGCGGCGGCCGCACTGGTGCGGAACAGGTCACGACGTGAGAAGGGGGACACGGCTTTCTCCTTCGGGGGGTGGTACGGCAACGCTGGAGAGCGGGCCGCCGCGACCATATAGTGCTCATTTCTGCTCAGTCAATGGCGTCTATGAACATCTGTGCTCACTTGGTCGGCGAGAAGCCCGTCGCCCGGCACGCGTTTGAAGCCGCCGGTGTGGGCGATGCTGACCATGGGGGGAGATGTCCAGGCGTGACAGCACTGACGCAGGAGACCGTCGCCGCGCTGCCCGAGGCCGTGGCGGTCCCGTCCTATGACCGGTCCCGGCTCACGGTCGGCATCGTGCACATCGGCGTGGGCGGGTTCCACCGCGCCCACCAGGCGATGTACCTCGACCGGCTGATGAACGAGGGCAAGGCGCACGACTGGGCGATCTGTGGTGTCGGCGTCCTGCCGGGCGACGCGCGGATGCGAGACGCGCTGATCGCCCAGGACGGCCTCTACACGCTCGTGCTGAAGCATCCCGACGGCACCCGTGAGGCCCGGGTCATCGGGTCGATAACCGACTACCTCTTCGCCCCCGACGACCCCGAAGCGGTCATCGAGAAGATGGCCGACCCCACGGTGCGCATCGTCTCCCTGACCGTCACCGAGGGCGGCTACAACATCCACCCCGTCACGGGGGCCTTCGACGCCGGGTCCCCCGCGATCCGCGCCGACCTGGAGCCCGGCGCGGTCCCGGCGACGGTGTTCGGGCTGGTCACCGAGGCCCTGCGGCGTCGCCGCGCCCGCGGGCTCGTCCCGTTCACCGTGATGTCCTGCGACAACATCCAGGGGAACGGGGAAGTCGCGCGCCACTCCTTCACGGCGTTCGCCCGGCTGGTCGACGCCGGGCTCGCCGACTGGATCGAGGCCGCCGTCGCCTTCCCCAACTCCATGGTCGACCGCATCACCCCCGTCACCACCGACGAGGACCGTGAAGCGGTGACCGAGCTGTTCGGCGTCCTGGACGCCTGGCCCGTCACCTGCGAGCCGTTCACGCAGTGGGTGCTGGAGGACGACTTCTCCCGCGGACGGCCTCCGTTCGAAGAGGCGGGGGTCCAGGTCGTCGCGGACGTGGAGCCGTACGAGCTGATGAAGCTGCGCCTGCTCAACGCCGGGCACCAGGCGTTGTGCTACTTCGGGTACCTCAGCGGCCACCGATACGTCCACGAGGCGGCCACCGACCCCGCCATCGCGAAGTTCCTGCTCGACTACATGGACCTCGAGGCCACCCCGACGCTCAGGCCGGTGCCGGGCGTGGACCTGGACGGCTACAAGCGGACCCTCATCGAGAGGTTCTCGAACGCGGAGGTGCGCGACACGCTGGCGCGGCTGTGCGCCGAGTCGTCGGACCGGATCCCGAAGTGGCTGCTTCCCGTGGTGCGCGAGCAGTTGGCAGGCGGCGGCCCGGTGACCCGCGCGGCCGCCGTGGTGGCCAGCTGGGCCCGGTACGCCGAGGGGGCCGACGAGTCGGGCGAGCCGATCGTGGTCGTCGACCGGCTGAGGGAGCGGCTCATGGCGGCCGCGAAGGCGCAGCGGCAACGGCCCACGGCCTTCATCGAGGACAGGGAGCTGTTCGGCGATCTCGCCGACGACGAGCGCTTCGTCGAGCCGTACCTGCGCGCGCTCGAATCGCTGCACGCCAAGGGCGCCCGCGCTACGGTGCGGTGGCTGGCGGGCTGAGCCTGCCGCCGATCGCGTAGCGGGCGTACTGCCGCCTGATGACCGGCTGGTGGTCGGGCGCGGGCTCGGCGGCGATGGACACCGGCCAGCGCGGCCGCGACCCCGTGAGCACCCATGCCGCCTGGACCGCGGCCCCGTCGGCGACGTACTCGCCGGGTTCGGGAACGACCACGGGCGGCTCGAACGTCTGCGCCGCGATCCGCTGCACGGCGGCGTTCTGGGCGGCCCCGCCGATGAGCAGCACCCGTTCGCTCGCGACTCCCTGGCCGCGGACGGCGTCGAGGCCGTCGGCCAGGCCGCACAGCATGCCCTCGATCGCCGCGCGCGCGAGCGCCGGGCGGGTGGTGGCGGCGAGCGTCATCCCGAAGAGCGTGGCCGTGGCGTCGGGCAGGTTGGGCGTGCGCTCGCCCTCGAAGTACGGCTGCAGCACCAGGCCGTGCGCGCCCGGAGGGGCCTCGAGCGCGAGCCTGCCGAGCCCGTCGTGGTCGACGTCGAGCAGGCCCGCCACGGCGTCGAGCACGCGGGCCGCGTTCAACGTCGCGATCAGCGGCAGGAACAGCCCGCTCGCGTCGGCGAAGCCGGCGACGGTGCCGCTCTCGTCGCAGGTCGGACGGTCGGTCACGGCGAAGACGGTGCCGCTGGTGCCGATGGAGACGACGACGTCGCCGCTGGCGGCGCCGAGGCCGAGCGCCCCTCCCGCGTTGTCGCCCGCGCCCGGTCCGACGACGGTCGAGGCGCCGGCGACCGTGCCGGCGACCGTGCCGGCGCGTTCGGCCGGCCCGAGGACCCTCGGCACGATCGCCGGGTGTCCCAGCGCCAGCTCGAGGAGGTCGAGATCGTAGTCGCCGGTGAACGGGTTCCAGTAGGCCGTGCCGCTCGCGTCGGACCGGTCGGTCACGAGCGCGTCGAGATCGGGCCCGAGCGGGGCCGAACCGGCCGGGCCGTACCCGCGCAGCCGCCAGGTCAGCCAGTCGTGCGGCAGCGCGACGGCGGCGACCCGCGCGGCGTTGCCGGGCTCGTGATCGCGCAGCCAGCGCAGCTTGGCGGCGGTGAAGGAGGCCACGGGAACGGTGCCGGTCCGCCGGGCGTAGGCGGCGGCGCCGACTTCGGCGGCCAGGTCGCGGGCGGCGGCGGCCGACCGCGTGTCGTTCCAGAGCAGGGCGGGCCTGATGACGTGGCCGGCGCCGTCGAGGGCGATGAGGCCGTGCTGCTGCCCGGCGATCGCGAGCGCCGCGACGTCGTCGATGCCGCCCGCGTCGGCGATCGCCGCAACCAGGGCTTCCCACCAGCACGCAGGATCCACCTCGGTGCCTGGCGGGTGGCCGGCCCTGCCCGAGCGGACGAGCCCGCCGGTGGCGACTTCCCGTATCACGACCTTGCAGTTCTGGGTCGATGAATCGACGCCGGCGACCAGTGTCATCACGCGCCCGAGTGTACGGCGGCAGCTCAAAAGAAGGCCGCTGACCAGGCAAAACCAAAATATCATATCATTTTCGAGAAAATCTCACATGTGCATTTACATTGATATTTAAAAGAGAAATCCTGTTTACATTGCTATGAGCCGCTGCAGTAGCCGGGGGGTGCAGTGGACAGTGGATCGACCCAGTAGACGCGACGTCCTCCGTGGCGCCCTGGCCGCAGGGGCCGCGCTGACCTTGGGCGGCTGCGGATCACGCGGCGACGCGCCCAGAACCGCCGGCGGCGACCAGTGGCGCCAGTACCAGGGCACCACCCTGAACTTCATCTCGGAGAACACCGCGCCCACCGCGGCCATCGCCGCCGACATCCGCCCGTTCACCGACCTGACCGGGATCGACGTCAGGATCGTGACGCTCGAGCTGACCGCGCTGGTCCAGCGGGTCGCCCTCGATCTGGCCTCGGGCCGGGCCCAGTACCAGGTCATCTACGCCGACCCCTACCAGGTGCTCGCGCCGTACCAGCGCGGGCTGGTGGACCTGCGGACGCTGCAGGCCGACGCCAACCTGCCCGACCTGCCGGGCGGCGTCGCCGACTTCATCCCCGCCCAGCTGGACGCCGCGGGCCGGTTCGTCGACCGGGGAGCGGTCTACGCCCTGCCGTACGACGCGCCGACGATGATCTGGCAGTACCGGCGCGACCTGTTCGACAAGTACCGCGGCCGCATGGCCGCCGACCTCGGCTTCGATCCCACCCCTGGCGGTGACAGGACGTGGGAGGAGTACTTCCGGATGGCCGAGTGGTTCAACAAGAACGCCACCTCGGACGTCAGGTACGGCACCGGCCACCAGGCCCGCCAGCACGACTCCCTGATGAACGACTTCAGCAACGTGCTGTGGTCCTACGGCGGGACGTACTTCGACGACGGCAAGGAAGTGGGGCGGCTGGGGTCGCGTGACCCGGGCCCGTGCCGGCTCGACTCCGACGCCGCGATCGCAGGCGCGGAGTTCTACCAACGCCTGCTGGGCATCGCCGACCCCGCCTCGAAGACGTGGGACTGGGACGGCGTCGGCGCAGCCTTCCGCGCGGGACGGCTTGCGATGTGCCCCAACTGGCACGAGTTCGCCGCCAGCAACGAGCAGGTGCTGCCGGGAAAGGTCGGCTACGCGGCGCTGCCCAAGGGCCCGGCAGGTACGGCGAACATGTACGGCGGCACGGGCGTGGCGATCAGCGCGAACACGCTGCCCAACGAGCGTGGCGCGGCCTGGCTGTTCCTGGTCTGGTCCACCTCGCCGCAGACCCAGCTCGCCAACCTCAAGAGCAAGGCAGGCGGGGGCACCCCGACCCGCACCTCCGTCTACGAGTTGCCCGAGGTGCGCGCGGCCGAGCAGCGGCCCTCGCAGATGCCCAACATGCTCACGGCCGCCGCCGTACGGCAGGCCTGGCAGGCCGACCGCATCGGCCTGCGCCCCAAGATCCCGATGTGGAACGAGTGCAACACCGCGATCTTCACCCAGCTGTCCCGCATGCTCACCGGCGGCGCGTCGCCGGAGGAGGCGATGCGGTCGATCAAGTCGCGGGTTGACCAGATCGTGGCGCGAGGGTGGGTGGCCTAGATGGCGCATCGCGCGACCTCCTCACCGGTGCTCAGCCGGGCCGCCCGGCCGGAGACGCGCGCCCCCAGGGCGCCGTGGATCGGCTTCGAGGGCCGGATGATGACGCCGGGCCTGATCCTGCTGGCCGCGCTGTCGATCGTGCCGTTCCTCGCGCTGATCGCGATGAGCTTCTCCCGCGTCAGGCTGCTGGGCGGAGTGGCGCTCGACGTGGTGGGCCTCACCAACTGGGTGCGCTTCTTCACCGACGCCGACATGTGGATGTCGTGGCTGCGCACGATCATCTATTTCGTGCTCACGGTCGGCTTCGAGATGGTCCTCGGCATCGGTATCGCGCTGTGCCTGTACCGGGTGCTGCGCGGCCGCAACATCCTGCTCGGCCTGCTGCTGCTGCCGATGTTCGCCGCCCCCTCGATCGTGGGCCTGCTGGGCCGCTACCTCACCGACTCGACCTTCGGCCTCTACGCCTGGGTGCTGCGCTCGCTCGGCTACGCCGGCGACATCCTCGGCAGCCCCACCACCGCCTTCGCGGCGGTCGTGCTGATGGACGTGTGGGAGTGGACGCCGCTGATCGCGCTGATCACGCTCGCGGGCCTGTCGAGCGTGCCGCAGTCGGTGCGGGAGGCGGCCGCCGTCGACGGGGCCGGCGGGTGGATGGCCCTGCGCTACATCATCTTCCCCGCGATCTCGAACGTGCTGCTCGTCGCGCTGCTCATCCGGTCGATGGACGCCATCCGCTACTTCGACATCATCTGGGTCACCACCGGCGGCGGGCCCGCCGACGCGACCAAGATCGTCCCAGTTCGGTTGTACGAGACGGCGTTCCGCTTCTTCGATCTCGGCTACGCCGCGGCGATCGGCCTGGCGATGCTGGCCTTCTCGATCATCATCGCCCGCACGTTCGTCCGGCTGCTGGACGTGAGGGGGTTGACCCGATGAGCACCGTCATCACCGCCCCGCGCAAGGCGCCGCAGTCCCCGCTCGAGGCGAGCAGCCGCCGCTCGCGCTGGGTGGTGGTGCTCCTGCTCGCCCTGGCCCTGCTCTGGACGCTGGTCCCGCTGCTCTGGATGCTGCTGTCGTCGTTCAAGAACCGCGCGGACGTGACCGCCGCCACGCCCCAGCTCCTGTTCGCGCCGACGCTGGACAACTACCGCAACCTGTTCTCCGGACCGAACAACCTCGGTCCCTACATCTGGCACAGCGTGCTCGCCGCCGGGATCTCCGCGCTGCTCGCGGTCTGCCTGGGCGCGCTGGCCGGGTACGGCCTGGCACGGACCCAGATGCGCGGGAAGCGGCACCTGGCCTTCTGGATCATCTCGACCCGCATGGCGCCGATCGCGGCGGTCGTCGTCCCGCTGTTCCTCATCTTCCGCGGACTCGGCCTGATCGACTCCATCCCAGGGCTGGTGCTCGCCTACCTCACCTTCAACCTGCCGTTCGCCATCTGGCTGATGAGCGCGTTCTTCGCCGAGGTTCCGGCCTCGCTGGAGGAGTCGGCGCTGGTGGCCGGCTGCACCCGCTGGCAGGCCTTCTGGACGGTCGTCCTGCCGCTGACCAAGTCGGGGCTGGTGACCACCTTCATCCTGTGCCTCGTCTTCGCCTGGAACGACTACGCGTTCGCCGTGGTCTTCTCCGGGCCGAACTCCCAGACGCTGCCGATCGCCGCCTCCCAGCTGGTGACCCAGACGGGCGTCGACTGGGGCCAGCTCACGGCCATCGGCACGATCGTGGTCGTGCCGATGATGCTCGCCGGCCTCGCCGTACGCCGGTGGCTGGTCACCGGGCTCACCCTCGGCGCGGTCACCGGAGAGTAGGAAGCATGCGCGCAGCCGTACTTCATGGCGTCGGGAAGATCCAGCTGGAGGAGCGGCCGCGGCCCGAGCCGGGCCGCCGCGAGGTGCTCGTGCGGGTCGCCTCGGTCGGCACGTGCGGCTCGGACGTGCACTACTACGAGCACGGCCGGATCGGCGACTTCGTGGTGGAGTCCCCGCTCGTGCTCGGCCACGAGCCGTCGGGGACGGTGGTCGCCACCGGGGACGGCGCCACCCGCCACCGCCCGGGGCAGCGGGTCTCGCTGGAGCCCGGCGTGCCCGACTTCACCTGCCCGCAGTGCCTGGCGGGACGGTACAACCTCTGCCCGCGGATGCGGTTCTTCGGCACCCCTCCGATCGACGGCGCCTTCTGCGAGTACGTCGTCGTGCGCGAGGAGTTCGCCTACGCCGTTCCCGACAGCCTGTCGGACGACGCGGCCGCCCTCATCGAGCCGCTGTCGGTGGGCGTGTGGGCCTGCGGGAAGGCGCGGGTCGGACCCGGCACGCGCGTGCTCGTCACCGGCGCGGGCCCGGTCGGGCTGCTGTGCATGCAGGCCGCGCTGGCCTTCGGCGCCACCGAGGTCGTGATCACGGACGTCAACCCCGCCCGGCTGCGGCTGGCCCGCGAGCTGGGGGCGAGCGCGACGCTCGACGTGCGGGAGAACCGCCTGGCCGAGGCGGGGTTCGATCCCGACGTGCTGCTGGAGTGCTCGGGTCATCCGGCCGCCATCGGCGAGGCCGTCCGCTCGGTCGCCAGGGCGGGGCGGGTGGTCCTCGTCGGCATGGGTGGCGACGAGATCCCGCTGCCGCTGGCCCACGTGCAGACGCGCGAGCTCGAGGTCACGGGCACCTTCCGCTACGCCAACACCTGGCCGCCGGCCATCGCGCTCGCCGCCGCCGGACGCGTCCAGCTGGACGCGCTGGTCACCGGCCACCACGGCCTGGCCGAGGTGGAGCAGGCGCTCGTGGCGGGCGGCCGCGATCCCGAGGTGGTCAAGGTCGTTGTCCGGCCACAGGAGTGATGGAGAGATCGATGGCTACAGTCATTTACGACGAGGCGACCCGCGTCTATCCCGGATCCGAGCGGCCCGCGGTGGACGCGCTCGACCTCGACATCAAGGACGGCGAGTTCCTCGTCCTCGTGGGGCCGTCGGGCTGCGGGAAGTCCACCTCCCTGCGCATGCTGGCCGGGCTCGAACGGGTCGACGCCGGCCGCATCAGCATCGGCGACCGCGACGTCACCCACCTGGCGCCGCGCGACAGGGACATCGCGATGGTGTTCCAGAACTACGCGCTGTACCCGCACATGTCGGTGGCCGACAACATGGGCTTCGCGCTGCGGGTGATGAAGGCGCCCAAGGAGGAGCGCGACCGCAGGGTTCGCGAGGCTGCCCGCCTCCTCGACCTGGAGGAGTTCCTCGACCGCAAGCCCAAGGAGCTCTCCGGCGGGCAGCGGCAGCGCGTGGCCATGGGCAGGGCGATCGTGCGCGAGCCGAAGGTGTTCCTCATGGACGAGCCGCTGTCCAACCTGGACGCCAAGCTGCGCGTGCAGACCCGCACCCAGGTCGCCGCGCTGCAGCGCAGGCTCGGGGTGACGACGGTCTACGTGACCCACGACCAGGTCGAGGCCATGACGATGGGCGACAGGGTGGCCGTGCTGAAGGACGGCGTGCTCCAGCAGGTCGACACGCCGCTGCGGCTCTACCAGCACCCGGCCAACGTCTTCGTCGCCGGCTTCATCGGCTCGCCCGCGATGAACCTCGCCGAGTACCGCGTCGAGGGCGAGGAAGCCGTCCTCGGCGAGATGCGGGTACGGCTGAGCCGCGAGACCCTCAAGGCGATCGAGGAGGAGGGCGTCGACCGCGTCGTCCTCGGCTTCCGGCCAGAGGCCGTCGATGTGGTCGGCGACGACGACACCGACCACCCCGCCTTCCCCGTCACCGTCACCGTCGTCGAGGAGCTCGGCTCGGACGCCTTCCTGTACGGCCAGCACGCCGACACCAACGACCCCGCGCTCCTCGGTCAGACCGTCATCGCGCGGGTCGATCCCAACGCGCCGCCTGCCAAGGGCGACCGGGTGCGGCTGCGGATCCTGCACGGCAAGGAGCGGCTCTTCTCCGCCGTGACCGGCATGCGGCTGCCAGCCGCGGAGTCCAGCGGATGATCGTGTCCTGCGGGGAGGCACTGATCGACCTGGTGCCCCGGCAGGACGGCGCCTACCTGCCGCGGCCGGGAGGCAGCCCGGCCAACGTCGCCGTCGGTCTCGGCCGCCTCGGTGCCGAGGCCGCCCTGCTGGCCCGGCTCGCCGGCGACGGGTTCGGCAGGCTGCTGCGCGCGCACCTGACGCGGTCGCACGTCGACCTCGGCCTTGCCGTACCCGCTGAGGAGCCCACCACGCTGGCCGTCGTCACCCTCGACGCCGCGGGCGGCGCCGAGTACGCCTTCTACGTCGAGGGCAGCGCCGACGGCGCCTGGCGGCCCGACCGGCTGCCGCCCGCGCTGCCCGAACGGGCCCGCTGCCTGCACGTCAGCGGGTCGTTCGCGCTCGCCGTACCCGGCATGGGCGACACGCTGGAGCTGCTGCTCCAGCGGGAACGACCCCGGCGCGCCCTCACCTTCGACCCCAACCTGAGACCGCGGCTGGCCCGCGACCCGGCCCGCCTGCGCGAGCGGCTGGAGCGCTGGATCGCCCTGGCGGACCTGATCAAGGTCAGCTCCGACGACGTCGCATGGCTCGCTCGCGGCGAGCCGGTCGAGGCCATCGCGGCCCGCTGGCGCAGCCGCGGGCCGAGCGTCGTCGTGGTGACGCGCGGGGCGGACGGCGTGCACGCGGCCGGGCCGGCGGGCACCGTCGACCTGCCGGCGGAACGGGTACGGGTCGTCGACACGGTCGGCGCGGGGGACGCGTTCATGTCCGGCCTGCTGGCCGCCCTCGACCGGGACGGGAGCCTGACCCGGCAGCGGCTGGCCACCCTCTCCGCCGACACGCTGACCGGCGCGCTGGCCTATGCCCAGCGCGTCGCGGCCATCACCTGCACCCGCGTGGGCGCGGACCCGCCCTGGCGCTCGGAGCTGGACCCCCTGACCGCCGAACAGGGCGCTACAGGCCGCCGCAGCCGTCCGTGATGCCCTTCGGCGATGCCGCGTCGGAGGGCTTGGGCGTGGCGGTCGAGGTGGCCGAGGTCTTGGGGGAGGGCGCGGCCGAGGCGACGCTGGGCTTCGGCGTGACCGAGTCCTTGATGGCCTTGGCGGTGACGGCGCGGATCTTCGTCCAGTCGGGGTAGCCGGTGTTGATCAGCGGGGGCACGAACTGCACGCTGGTCACCTTCGCGTTCTTCACCTTCAGCGCCAACGGGACCAGGTGCTGGAGCATGTCGCGGGGGATGTCGGTCCGCACGAGTTCCCTGGCCGCGAGCGCGATCCCGTTGAACCTGGTCAGGACGGTCGCGGGATCGGCCTGCTGGAGCAGCGCGCCCATGACGCAGCGCTGCCTGCGCATGCGGGTGAAGTCGTCGCTGTAGGTGCGCGAGCGGGCGTACCACATCGCGTCGGCGCCCTTGAGCTTGCGCGTGCCCGCCTTGACCAGGCCCTCGTTGTACTTGCCGAACACGACGTCCTGCTCGACCGTGATCGTGATGCCGCCGATCGCGTCGATGAGCCTGGCGAAGCCCCACATGTTGACCAGCGCGTACCAGTCGATCTTGAGGCCGAGCGTGTAGCCGATGGTGTCCATCAGCACCTGCGCCCCCTGTCCCTTCCTGCCGCCGAAGAGCTCGGGGTGCGCGTCGGCGTACTCCCACACGCTGTTGAGCAGGTCGCTGCGGCCGCCGGCGCCGTCACGGGGGAGCCTGAACCCGTCGGGGAAGCGCCTGGCCATCGGGCTGCCGGGCGGGAAGCGCACGTCCTCCAGGTTGCGCGGAAGGCTGAGCAGCACGGTGTTGCCGGTCTTCACGTCGATGCTGGCGACGTTCATGCTGTCGGTGCGCACGCCGGTCCTGTTGTCGTCGGCGTCGCCGCCGAGCAGCAGGATGTTCACCCGCGTCCGGCTCGCCCACGGGTTGACCGGCTTGCGCTCGCCGGCCAGCGGCTCCGTCGACCGGTTGAAGACGCTGTCGATGGTCCGGTTCCCGACCCACACGGCCTGCGTGACCAGGCCGAACGGCAGGACGACCGCGACCGACAGCAGCCCCGCGGCCATGCCGGTGAGGAACTGCCCACGCTGGGGCAGCCTGCCGGGCCGCAGCACCAGAAACGAGTGGATGATCAGGGCGAACCACCCCAGGCCGAGCAGCGCCGCGCCGACCGTGACCGCCGTCATCCTGGCGCCGGAGGTCAGCAGCGCGCCGAACAGGTCCCCGTCGGCCGTCAGCACCAGCCACAGGACGCCCAGCAGCAGCAGGGCGTAGCCGGTCAGCAGCGCGAGACCCGTCCTGCGCCACCCCGCGCGCAGGTGGGCCGCGCCGGGAGCCACCGCGGACAGCAGCATCCAGCCCAGCACCGCGCCCGATCCGGCGGGTCTCGTCCTGTCCGTCACGCGTAACCTGCTTCCCCGTACGGTCCGTCGTAGGCCGACGGGAGCCTACGGACCCAGTACGAAATATGCGCCTATAGGCGGATGAACATCCAGCAAACCCTGTCTTCTTGGCGGAGGGGTCGACCGAATAACATTCGGTTCATGCCCTTCTCTCAGATCGAGTACGGCATCGCCACCCTGACATTGAATCGCCCCGAGCGGCTGAATGCGTTCACGTTCACGATGCGCAGCGAGCTGATCGAGGCCTTCGACCTGGCCGACGCCGACGACTCCGTACGGGCCGTGGTCGTCACGGGCGCGGGACGGGCCTTCTGCGCGGGCGCGGACCTGGGCGGCGGCGGGGAGACCTTCAACCGGGCAGGCGACGGCAACCGGGCAGGCGACGGCGACCGGGCAGGCGACGGCGACCGGGCAGACGACGGCAACCGGGCGGACGACGGGCGGCGCGAGACCGTCGATGGCGCGCCGCGCGACGGCGGCGGCACGGTCGCCCTGCGCATCGCCGCCTCGCTCAAGCCGGTCATCGGCGCGATCAACGGCCCAGCGGTCGGGGTCGGCGTCACGATGACCCTCCCCATGGACATCAGGATCGCCGCCGACAGCGCCAGGTTCGGCTTCGTCTTCGCCCGGCGCGGCATCGTCACCGAGGCGGCGTCCAGCTGGTTCCTGCCGCGGATCGTGGGCATCTCGCAGGCCATGGAGTGGGCGGCGACCGGGCGTGTCTTCCCCGCCGCCGAGGCGCTGGAGGGACGGCTGGTCTCCAGGGTCTGCCCCGCCGAGGAACTGCTGCCCGCCGCCTACGCGCTGGCGCGCGAGATCGCCGACAACACCTCGGGCGTCTCGGTCGCGGCGATCAGGCGGCTGATGTGGTCGGGCCTGTCGGCCCAGTCGCCGTGGGAGGCGCACGCCGCCGACTCCAGGCTCATGGCCGAGCTCGGCGGGGCCGCCGACGCGGTCGAGGGCGTGACGTCCTTCCTCGAGAAGCGCCCGCCCGCCTTCACGATGAAGATCAGCGAGGCTGATGTGCCGATCTGGCCGAGGAATCCCTATCGTGACTAGCGTGTACGAGACAACGGTCCTGCGCCTGCCGTCCGACTTCGAGGGCGAGGTGGTCGCCACCCTGGTCGCCAGGACGGCGGGCTCGCGCCGCGCGGTCCTCTACCTGCACGGCTTCACCGACTACTTCTTCCAGGATCACCTGGCCGACTACTACCTGGAGAGGGACGTCGACTTCTACGCCCTCGATCTGCGGAAGTACGGCAGGTCGCTGCTGCCGCACCAGACCAGGGGGCTGATCAGGAGCGTCACCGACTACTTCCCCGAGATCGACGAGGCCGTCCGCGTCATCAGGAAGGACCACGACGAGCTCACGCTGAACGCCCACTCCACCGGCGGCCTGGTCGCCTCCCTCTGGGCCGACAGGGTGCGCGGCAGAGGGTTGGTCCAGGGGCTCGTGCTCAACAGCCCGTTCCTCGACCTCAACGTCCCCTACCCGCTGCGGCTGGCCGCCGACCTGCTCAAGACCCCGCTGTCCTACACCACGAGGCCGCTGCCGCTCGGGGTCAGCACCGCGTACGGCAAGAGCATCCACCGCGACCACGGCGGCGAATGGGACTTCGACCTGGAGCTCAAGCCCCTGGGCGGGTTCGACGTGCACGCCACCTGGCTGGCGGCCATCCGCAGGGCGCAGCGCCGCCTGCACAAGGGGCTCGCCGTCGACGTGCCCGTGCTGGTGCTCGCCGCGGCGGCCGGGCTCAGGGTGCGCGACTTCGTCCCCGAGGCGCGCTCGGCGGACGTGGTGCTCGACCCGCGCCAGATCGCCAGATGGTCCACCTCGATCGGGCCGCACGTCACCTGCGTGCGGGTGCGCGACGGCATCCATGACCTCGTGCTGTCGGCCGAGCCCGTGCGCAAGCAGGTCTTCGAGGAGATCGACCGCTGGACCCGCGCCTACATCCACGCCTCATGATCACCAGGGGAAGGCGAACAGGCCGTAGTAGGCGGCGGCCACCAGCAGCAGCCCGGTGCCGCCGAGCGCCCCGGCGATCGCCACGTGCTGCCACCTGCTCGGCCGCATGCCCTCACGCAGGCCCGACACCACCGCCGCCACGGCCGTCACCTCCTGCAGCAGCATGAGGACGGCCAGCACCCTGACCACCATCCAGCCGGCCAGCACGGCGGGCCACGCGCCCGCCTGGTTGATCGAGAACATCACCAGCAGCGTGATGAAGGCGAGCACCGCGGCCAGCAGGCCGACGCCCGTCCACGCCATCCTGCGCAGCCTGCGCCTGATCGGCGGCCACAGCCTGGCGTTGGTCTCCTCCAGCGACGTGTGGCGGCCGCGCAGCCTGACGAACATCACGGCCACGGGGCCCGCGACGTAGCCGACGGCGGCCAGGCAGATCGTCAGGCCGAGCATCGCGCCCCCGGCGTACCAAGGGGCGGCGGGCACGTCGCTGGCCGCGAAGCGCTGCACCGGGGTGGCGCCGGCCAGGTGCAGCGCGGGCTGGGCGGTGCCGGGCAGGCCAAGGACCCAGTTGCCGAGCGTGTCGAGGTAGCCGGGGGTGAAGGGGCCGCCGCCGATGCGCATCGCGTGGTCGGCGCTGGCCAGGTAGCGGATCGTGTAGGAGTCGTTGCCCGCCGTGGTCAGGCCCTTGATCAGGGCCTCGGTGCTCTCGACGAAGGGGATGGAGGGGTCGGCGGTGCCGTACAGCGCGAGAACGGGTTGCTTGATGCCCTGCAGCGCGGGCAGCGCGTCGTAGCGCAGGAAGTTGAAGCCCACGCCGCCCATCGCCCTGGTCAGCAGGTCGCGCGCGCCGATCGGCGCGCGCAGGCGCAGCAGCTGCTCGTTCAGCGCCCACGCGACCTGGCGCAGCGGCGAGACGTTCGGGGAGGAGACGAGCACGATGAAGCCGACGTCGGAGCTCTTGGCCGCGGCGATCGGCACCACCCAGCCGCCCTCGCTGACCCCCCACACGCCGGTGCGGGCCGGATCGACGTCGGGCCTGGCGCGCAGGTGCCCCACCATCCGCAGCACGTCGTCGGCGAGCAGGCCGAAGTCTCTGCTGCGGAAGTCGTAGCCGATCTCCCGCTTGTCGTAGGCGAGCGTGACCACGCCCGCCCTCGCCAGGAACTCCGCCTGCGGCGTGAACTCCTCACGCGAGCCGTTGCCCGAACCCGACACGAACACCATCGCCGGATGCCTGCCCGGCCTCAGCGGCACCCTGATCGTGCCGTGCAGCCACTGGCGCTCGGCCTGGATGGAGAACCGCTCGGTGCGGAAGGAGCCGGTCGCCGCCACGGGCCGCCGCTCGTGGGCGGGCTGCGGGGGCAGCGACTGGAACATCGGATCGGCCGTCAGCGGCGGTGGATCGAAGGCCGGCGGCAACGCGTAGCCCACCGTCGCGAGTGCCATCAGCACCAGGCCGACGGCCACGCTCAATGTGCCTCGGCCGGTGCGCATCGGCCTCCCCATGTGAGTGGTTTGCCCGCCGATCTTCTAGCCTACTCCCGGCGGTCTCGCCGACGCTCGCGATAAATGTCAGCCGAAGCTGTTAGCTTCCTGCCTCATGCGCCTCTTGCACACCTCCGACTGGCACCTCGGCCGGTCCTTCCACCGCGAGAGCCTCCTCGAAGGCCAGGCCGCCTTCGTCGACCACCTGGTCGAGACGGTCCGCGCGGAGAAGGTGGAGGTGGTGGCGGTCGCCGGCGACGTCTACGACCGGGCGCTGCCGTCGGTCGACGCGGTCGCGCTGTGCAACGAGGCCCTGCGGCGGCTGGCGGGCGCGGGGGCGCGCGTCGTCCTGATCAGCGGCAACCACGACTCCGCGCGCCGGCTCGGCTTCGGCGCCGACCTGATCGACGCGGCCGGCGTCCACCTGCGCACCGACCCGTCCCGCGCGTGGGAGCCGGTGCTCGTCGGCGACGTCGCCTTCTACGGCATCCCCTACCTCGAGCCCGAGCTGGTGCGCGGCCCGTGGGAGCTGGCCGAGCGCAGCCACACCGCGGCCCTGTCCCATGCGATGGCGCGCGTCAGATCCTCTCTCGTACGGCACCGCCGCTCGGTCGTGCTCGCCCACGCCTTCGTGGCGGGCGGCGCCGCCAGCGACAGCGAACGCGACATCAGCGTCGGCGGCGTCGCCCACGTGCCCCTCTCGGTCTTCGACGGCGTCGACTACGTCGCGCTCGGCCACCTGCACGGCCGCCAGCGCATGTCCCCTTCGGTGCGCTACTCGGGCTCGCCGCTGGTCTACTCCTTCTCCGAGGCCGACCACGTGAAGGGCTCGTGGCTGGTGACGGTCGGCTCGTCGGAGGCCGACTTCGTCCCCGCCCCTGTGCCCCGCAAGGTCGGCCGCCTGCGCGGCACCCTGGAGTCCCTGCTGACCGACCCGTCGCTGGCCGACCGCGAGGACCACTGGCTTCAGGTGACGCTCACCGACGCGACCCGGCCCAAGGCCGCCATGGACCGGCTGCGCGCCCGCTTCCCCCACACGCTGGCCCTCGCCTTCGACCCGCAGGGCGCGGTGCCGGGCGCTTCCGCCGCGCCGCTGATCGGGCGGCCCGAGGCGGAGGTCGCCCTCGACTTCGTCCGCGAGGTGCGCGGCGAGCCCGCCGACCCCATGGAGGAGCGGTTGCTGCGCGAGGCCGTCGAGGCGTCGAGGATCAAGGAGGTCCTGGTCTAGATGCGGCCGCACCGGCTGACCCTCACGGCTTTCGGGTCGTTCCCCGGCACCGAGACGGTCGACTTCGACTCTCTCGCCGAGGCGGGCCTCTTCCTTGTCCACGGGCCCACGGGCGCGGGCAAGACCACCCTGCTCGACGCGCTCTGCTTCGCCCTCTACGGGGTGGTGCCCGGGCAGCGCAACAGCGCGCGCAGCCTGCGCTGCGACCACGCTCCGCCGTCCGCGGGGCCCTCGGTCGAGCTGGAGGTGACGCTGAGAGGGCGCACGCTTCGCATCCAGCGCTCGCCCGCGTGGACCCGTCCCAAGCTGCGCGGCACCGGGTTCACCGAGGAGAAGGCCAAGGTCGTCGTCTCCGAACGGGTGCGCGGCCACGAGTGGCAGGGGCTGACCACACGTCACGACGAGGCGGGCGACCTGATCGGGCAGCTGCTCGGCATGAACGCCGACCAGTTCTGCCAGGTCGCGATGTTGCCCCAAGGGGATTTCGCGCGCTTCCTCCGGGCCGACGGTGAGGAACGGCGGCGGCTGCTGGAGCGGCTGTTCACGGTGAAGGTGTTCACGGCGGCCGAGGCGTGGCTGGCCGAACACCGCAAGCGGACGTGGCGGGAGTCGCAGGAGGGGCGGCAGGAGGTCGAGTTCACGGTCAAACGCCTGGAGGAGGCCGCCGGGGAAACCCTGCTCCACGCGGTTTCCCCCGTGTATTCAAGCTCGGTGTCCTCGGGTCCGGTGTCTTCGGGTCCGCTGTCTTCAGGTTCCGCGTCTGTGCCGGGGGCGGGGGTGGTTCCCGCGCCGCGGCCGGGGGCGGACGGCGAGGCGGCGCCCACGCCGGAGAGCGACCCGCTTCGCTGGTCGGGCCGGTTGCTCGACGCGGCGAGGGCGGTCGCCGACCAGACCACCGCGGCCTGGTCGGCGGGAGAGGCCAGGCTCCGAGAGCATCGTGACAGGCTCGAGCAGGCCACGGCCCTCGCCGACCGGCAGCGCCGTCACGCGGAGGCGACCCGGCAGCGCCGCGCCCTCGACGAACGCGCGGAGGAGCGCTCCGACCTCCTCACCATCCTCGACGAGGCCACCAGGGCCGACCGCGTGCTCCCGCTCATCATCGCCGCCAGGCAACGCGCCGAGACGGCGGGCAAGGCCCGCGGCCTCGCCGCCGACGCCCTGGCCCGCGCCCGCCCCCTCCTCAACCAGATGGCCCACCCCGCCGGCACCGCCCCCTCCTCTACCAGCCCACGGACGGCCCCCTCCTCTCGCGACGGGTTGATGGCCTCCGAAGGCGCGGGCCGCTCTGCCGTCGGCCACCGGTCGGGCCCCTCCTCCGGCGACGGGTTGATGGACCCTGAAGGCGCGGGCCGCTCCCCTCTCGGCCGTCGCACGGAAAGCGAGAACACCGCCCGCCCGCACCTCGGACCACAAGAAGGCGTGGAGGACACCGGCGGCTCATCCCTCGGCCCGATGGTGGGCGCTGAGAGGGCTGGATCGGTCAACCTCGGCATGCTCGCCGGGATGGAGCGCGAGCGGCTGAACGAGATCAGCAGGATCTCCGAGCTTCTCCTCGACGAGACCAGGCTCGCCCAGCTGCACCGCGACCGGCGGACCGTCGAGCACGAGATCGTCACCCTGTCCGCCAGGGAACGTGCGGCCGCCTCCCGGCTGGAGGTGCTGCCCGACCTGGTGAGGGCCGCCGAGGAGACCGCCGCGCAGGCCAGGCTCGACGCGGCGCGCATACCCGCCGCCGAGGCCGCCCTCTCCTCCGCCACAGCCCGGCTCGAAGCGATCGACCGCCGCGACCGTCTCTCGGCCGAGCTCGCCACAGCTCACACCGACCTGGTGACCCGACTGCGCGCCGCCGCCCACCTCTCGCCCACCCTGGCCACCCTCGCGTCACTTTCTCCCACGTCGTCTCCTACCGCGTCGCTCCCCGTCGCGCGGCGGTTTGCCGCTTCTCCCTCTGCCGCTTCCCCTTCTTGCGCGTCGCCTTCTTCGACGTTGGCCTCTCCGACCTCGGAGTTCCACGACCAGCTCACCATCGGGCGCGATGACGAGCTGATCGAGCCGATCGAGGCGCACCAGGCCCGCGAGGCGCAAGAGACTCGGCAGGCACCCGACGCGGGCCAGGCGAACGAGGCGGGCCAGGTCGGCGGCGGGCGAGCGGATCAGCTCTGGCGAGCGGTCAAAGACGAGGCGCGCAGGGTCGAGCGCATCCTTGGGGACCAGCTCGCCACCCTGGACGGCCTGCGCGCCGACGAGTCCAGGCTGATCGAGCTCGACGATCGGCTGGCCGTACTGGAAGCTGAACTGTCCGTCCTCGCCGAACGCGAGGTGGCCGCCCGGGCCGCGACCGACGAACTGCCCGCGGCGCTCCACGAGGTCACAGAGCAGCTGACGGAGGCGAGGGCCGCCGCCGGGCGGCTGGCGTCCGCGACGGCGGCGCGCGAAGCGGCGGCCTCCCGGCTCGCGACGGCCCGGCGCAGGCAGGAGCTGGAAGGGGAGGTGGCGGCGGCCCGCGAGGCGTACGGCGCGGCCGTCGAGATCGCGCAGGCCCTCCGCGACCGGCTGCAGGAGATCCGCCAGGCCCGTATCGAGGGCATGGCCGCCGAGCTCGCCGCCCAGCTGTCCGACGGCGATCCGTGTGCGGTGTGCGGCTCGCCCGACCACCCGGCGCCGGCTGTACCGGCGCCCATGGCGTACGTCGCCGACGACGAGAGCGAGGCGCAGGCGGCCTACGACGCGGCTCTGGCGGAGCGCCAGTCGGCCGACAGCGTCCTGTCCTCGCTCAGCTCGCGGCTGGACGAGCTCGCGGTCGCGCCCGCCCTGGACGAGGCCGAGGCCGAGCTGGCCGCGCTCTCCGACGCGCTCGACGCGCTGACCGGGCTGGCAGCCGGGGAGGCGGGCTTCGAGCGGGTGACGCAGCGGCTGGAGTCCGAGCTCGAACAGGCCCTCGACCAGCTCCACGACACGGAACGAAGGCTGACGGAGGCTCGTACGGCCCGCGAGGGGTTGGCGGGGGAGCGAGACCGCGTCCTGGCCAGGCTGGACGAGGCGCGAGGCGCCGACGTGAGCCTGGGCGCACGAAGGGAGCGGCTGGGGCGCGAGATCATCGGCCTGGCCGAGCTGGCCGGGGCCGCCGAGCGGGTCGGCGAGATCGGCGCCCGCCTCGACGACGCCCTCACCACGCTCGCCGGCCTCCTCGCCTCGCCCACACCTGGCCCCGTCACCACCACGACCTCACACGCCGCAGCGCCGGACGCGGCGGCCGTCGACTCCGCCGTGAATGCGGACACGACTGCCACGAAGACGGGCAACCCGGGGCCCGGTGCTGCGGGTGAGGTGCCACCGGATACGACACCGGGTACCGCGGGCACGGGCAACGCGCGGGCCGATGCGGCGGGGGAGGCGCGGGCCGACGCGACGCCGGGTCCTGCGGAGGTGGGCGACGCGAGGACGGGCGCGGCGTGGGCTGATGCGACGCCCGGTTCCACGGACATGGGCGACGCGAACGCCAGGTCGACTGCGGGTGCGGTCGAGGTGGGGAGGGCGTGGGCTGTAAGGGAGCGGGATGCCGCCGAGCGGGAACTCGCCAGGTTGCGGCGGGCCGCCGACGCCTATCCCGCCCTGGCGGGCACCGCGGCCGAGCTGGCGGCCGAGCAGGTACGGCTGGCCGCGACCTTCCGCGAGCTCGGCGTCAGCCTGGCCGCCTGCCGTACCCGGGCGGAGGAGCTCGAAGCCGAGGCCGCGAGGCTCGCCGAGCGGATCCACGCCGCCAGGGGTCAGGACCCGTCGCTCACCGCCAGGCTCGACCGGCTGCGGGAGGAGGCACAGCTGCTCCGGGAGGCGCACGAGGCGACGCAGGCCGCCGTGAGCGCCGCCGCCGAACATCGCAGCGCCGTCGCGGCGGCGGAGGAGGCGGCCAGGGAGGCGGGATTCCTGGACGCGGACGACGTCCTGCCCGCCGTACGCACGCACGAAGAGAAGGAAGAGAAGGCCGTGCGGCTGCGCGAGCTCGACGCGCGGCACGCGGCGGTGACGCGCACGCTGGCCGACCCCGCGCTGGTCGCGGCCGCCGCGCAGCCGCCGCAGGACCTGGTGGCGCTGGAGGCGGAGCGGGAGCGGGCCGAACGGGAGCACACCGCGCTGGCCTCGGCCCGCGACCGGGCGGAGCGGCGGGTGACCAGGCTCGCCGAGCTGCACGAGGAGCTGGCGGCGTGCCTCGGCCGCTGGCAGCCCGCCGCCGACCGGCATCGCCTGGCCGAACGGCTGGCGGCGCTGGCCAGCGGCACCTCGGGCGACAACCAGTGGAGCATGAGCCTGTCGTCGTACGTGCTGGGGGAGCGGCTCAGGCAGGTCGTCGACGCGGCCAACGAACGGCTCGACCACATGTCGGGCGGGCGCTACCGGCTCCAGCACGACCTGCGCAAGACGGCGGGAGCGCGCGGCAGGGCGGGCGGCGGGCTCGGGCTGCGGGTGCTCGACGGGTGGACCGGGGTGGACCGTGATCCCGCGACGCTGTCGGGAGGGGAGTCCTTCATCACCTCGCTGGCGCTGGCCCTCGGGCTGGCGGACGTGGTGACGGCCGAGGCGGGGGGCGCGGAGATCGGCACGCTCTTCGTGGACGAGGGCTTCGGGACGCTCGACGAGGACACCCTCGACGGGGTCCTCGACATCCTCGACGGGCTGCGGGACGGCGGGCGGGCGGTCGGCATCGTGAGCCACGTCGGCGAACTGCGCACCCGGATCCCGGCCCAGCTCAGGGTCACCAAGACGCGGACGGGCTCGACGCTGTCGGTGGACGCGGGCTGACATCCGGCGCATCGTGCTGCGCGCCCGTCCGTTGCGTATGAGCCCGCATGGACTTCGTGCCAGCGCCACTGCACAGTCCCCAGTCCGCGTGGGCGCCGGTCTCGCGTTGATTCTCTTGCTCGAACACGGAAGCGACTCGGCGCGGTCTGTGGTGTGAGCTCGCTGTCCGTAAGACAGGCAATGTGACTACAGAGGTTGGAGGGGTGGAGGTTTCGCAGGGGGCGATGTCCTGACACGATTGGGTCATGGTGAGTATTGGTCAAGTAGTCATCGGTGTGGACGACATGCGGCGGGCCGTCCGCTTCTGGACGCAGGCGCTGCACTACATCCCCCGTTCGGGGGCGGTATCGGACGACTGGACCATCCTCGATCCCGTGAACGGCCTCGGCACGCCGCTGGCGCTGGACGTCAGCGAGTCTCCCGTGCAGGAACATCCGAGGATGCACCTCGATCTGTTCACCGAGAACGCCGACGAGCACGCGGCCGAGGTGGAGCGGCTGATCGCGCTGGGCGCGCAGAAGGTCGACTGGGACCTCTACCCCGCCGACCCCGACTTCACGGTGCTCGCCGATCCCGAGGGCAACCGGTTCTGCGTGATCGACCTCAGCCACGGCTGACGGTCCGACCGGCGGATCGACAGAGGTGACCGCACGGTGTCAGGAGCCGTCCGGTGAACTGGTACGGTCGGCGGATCACCACGTAAGACGCAATCCCGCATAGTGAGACACAGTATGGTCCAGGCCCCCGCCACGCAGCCCTCGAGAACGCGCATCGCCGCCGCCAGCCTCATCGGCACCGCGATCGAGTTCTACGACTTCTACATCTACGGCACCGCCGCCGCCCTGGTGCTCAACACCGCCTTCTTCCCCGAGATGGACAACCTGGCGGGCAGGCTGGCGGCCTTCTCGACGTTCGCCGTCGCGTTCGTCTCCCGCCCGCTGGGCTCGGCGATCTTCGGGCACTGGGGCGACCGCATCGGCCGCAAGTCCATGCTGGTCGTCTCGCTGTTGCTGATGGGCCTGTCCACGGTCGCCATCGGGTTGCTGCCCGGCTACACCGCGATGGGCGTGGCGGCGCCCGTCCTGCTGGTGCTGTTGCGGTTCACTCAGGGCATCGGCCTCGGCGGCGAGTGGGGCGGCGCGGCGCTGCTGGCAACCGAGCACGCCCCACCGGGCAAGCGCGGCTTCTACGCCATGTTCCCGCAGCTCGGCCCGTCCGTCGGGTTCATCGCCGCCAACGGCCTGTTCCTCATCCTCGGCGCGGTGCTCACCGACGAGCAGTTCGTGAGCTGGGGCTGGCGGCTGCCGTTCGTCGCGAGCCTGCTGCTCGTGGTGATCGGCCTGTACGTCCGGCTGAAGATCTCCGAGACGCCGGTCTTCCAGGCGGCGATGGACGAGCGGAAGATCGCCAAGGTGCCGTTCGTCGGCCTCATGCGCCACCAGTGGCGGCGCGTGCTGCTCGGGGCGGGCGCGATGGTGATCACCTACACCCTCTTCTACACCGCCACCACCTACTGCCTGTCGTACGGCACCGCGACGCTGGGGATTCCGCGCACCACGATGCTGGCGCTCACGATGATCGGAGTGCTGTTCATGGCGGGCGGCACGGTCGTCTCCTCGCTCGTCTCGGACCGGCTCGGCCGCCGCCGCACCCTCCTCGCGGGGACCGGCGTGGCGATCGCGTGGGGTCTGGTGATGTTCCCGCTGATGGAGACCGCCTCGGTGCCGCTGGTCGGGCTCGCACTGGCCGGGGCGCTGGCGCTGATGGGACTGATCTTCGGCCCGATGGGCGCGTACCTGCCGGAGCTGTTCCGCACCGAGTACCGCTACAGCGGCGCCTCCGTCGCCTACAGCCTGGGCGGCGTCCTCGGCGGCGCGGTCCCGCCGCTGGTCGCCACCCAGATGCAGGCCGGCGACCTGGGGGTGTTCTCCGTGGGGGTGTACGTCTCCGCGATGGCGGTCCTCAGCCTGCTGTGCCTGCTCGCCCTCCCGGAAACCGGCGACGAGACCCTGTAACTGGGCGAGGACCGCTCGCGGGCCCCACCGAACCGGCACTCCGGCCCCGCCGATTCAGCGAAGTATCTGGAACGGGCGCGCCGTACGGTGACCTGGACGCTCCCCGGCCAGTAGCCGCGCGTGCGGCGCGCGCCGTACCGTGACCGGGATGTTTTCCGGTTGGCAGCCGCGCGTGCGGCGCGCGAGCCGCCCCGGCTAGTAGCCGCGGGTGCGGCGCGCGGCGGGCCGGATCCTGCGGGCGATGCCGCGCCCCCTGAAGGCGCGCAGGATCTCCGCCCCCAAGATCACCCCGGCGCCGATGCCGACGGCGATCGACAGCGCCCCGATCAGGTGCAGCGCGCCGGCGGAGACGTTGTCCAGGCTGAGTTCCAGCATGCCGCGGTACAGCGCGCTGCCGGGCAGCAGCGGGCCGATCGCCGGGATCACGAAGATCGCCGAAGGCACCCGCACCCTGCGCGCGTACGCGGTGCCGAGCAGGCCGACCACGGCGGCGGCGATCGTCGTGGCGCCGATCAGCGGCACGCCGTGCCGCGCCAGCCACACGAACGTCAGCCAGATCACTCCGCCGCCGAGGGCGCCGGGCAGCAGGTGGCGGGGCGGCACGAGCAGGGCCACGGCGAACGTCAGGCTCAGCCCCAGCGCCCCGGCCAGCTGCGGTGGCGCGAGGGTCAGCGGCGCGGACGGCACGTTCTCCACGCTGATCGGCACGCCCAGCCGGACCGCGACGGTCAGCGTGGCGCCGATCCCCGCGATCACCGCCGCCACGATGAACACCACCTCGGTCAGCCTGGCGGTCGCCGTGACGTACTCGCCGGCGATGCCGTCCTGGACGCATGCCACCAGCGGCCGGCCCGGCAGCAGCGCGACCACCGCGCCGACCACCACGGCGGACGCCTCCACGGGCACGCGCATCGCGATGAGCAGGACCGCCACCAGGGAGCCGAACATCGCGGCCACGGCGAGCTGGAAGAACTCGGCCACGCCCCTGCGCCCGAGCCACGCGCCCGCCCGGTCGCCCAGCACCGTCGCGACGAACGCCGCCATCGCCACGACGGGCCCGCCGCCGATCAGCACCGCCGCGGACGCCGAGATCAGCGCCAGCGCGGTCACCACCGCCCAGCTCGGGTAGACCCGCACCCGCCTGGTGATCTCCCGCAGCCGCTCCTCGGTCTCGCCGAGCGGCAGCTCGCGCGCGGTGACCTCGCCGACCAGGTGGTGCACCGCGATCAGCCGGTCGTAGTCGGGATTGCGCCTGCGCACCCGCCGCTCGGCCGTGGCGGGCGGCCTGCCGTCGTCGGGGACGTGCGACAGCGTGATCGCCGACAGGTTGACGTCCGCCTCGACGTGGCGCATGCCGTACGCCTCCAGGATCCTGCGCATGGCGCCGCCGACGTTCTCGGTCGCCTCGCCGCTGCCCAGCAGGAGTTCGCCGACCCGCAACGCCAGCGCCATGGCCCGATGCCCCTCGGCATCCGAAGCGGTGTATGTCATCGCACCGCGTCATACCCCCTGATCACGGCTTTGATCGAGGATCGGCGCGGCACCCCTCCCCACGTAGGAGGCAAGGGCGCGGACCCTGTCGGCGTGCTGGTCGTGACCCACGATCACCGGCGGCTCGTTGTAGGCCATGGCGTCGGAGCTGCGCCGCAGCTTGATGTACTGCCCGCAGGCGTCGATGGCGTAGGGCTCCATGTCGTCCTGCAACGCGCCGATCACCGTGATGCCGTATGTCTCGCCGATCCTGCGGAACAGCGCCACCGCCTCCCTGCGGTGCTCCTTGCCCAGGTTGCGCCCGAGCTCGTCGAGGACCAGGCACAGATGGCCGCCGCCGGACGACGCGATGGCCGCCGCGCAGACGAGCTTGACCGCCTTCTCGTCCATCAGCGCGGTGTTGGCCCTGCGGTTGTACGGCACGAAGCCCTGCCCCTCGCCGCGCCGCCACTTCGGCGTCACCCGCCACTGCCAGCGCTGCTCGGGGTCGGCGGGAGCGGGCGGCACCGGGAACTCCAGCGTCGCGCCGTAGCCGCCGTAGGAGGTGTCGAGCTTCTCGAACTCCTCCGCCACCCGCGTCAGCCGCGACTTGATCGCCGCCGTCAGCGCCGCCCGGTGCACCGCCGTCGACTGCGCGGCCTCCTCGGCGCCCTTCTCCGCGGCCGAGAGGTCGCGCTGCCGGGTCACGATCTGCGACTCGATCTGGCGGCGCTGGTGCTTCTCGTACTCCTCCTGCCCGCGCAGGTAGGAGGCCAGCGCCCCGCAGACCGCCGCGAACGTCGCCTGCTCCCTGCTGGAGCGCCCCGTGCGCTCGCTCATCAGGAAGCGCAGCTCCTCCGGCACCTCCTCCTCGTCGTCGCCGGGAAAGGTGTCGCGGAAGGCGCTGTCGAGGTGGCGCTCGGCGACCCGCCACCACTCCTCGGCCGTGCGCGGCCGCTCCTCCTCGGGCAGCGCCGCGATCCACTCCCTGGCGCCGTCGACCGTGCCGCCCCAGTCGCGGCCCAGCTCCGCCAGCCGCAGGCCCTCGCGCTCGGCCGTGACCCTGGCCGCCTGGTCGCGCGCCTGGGCGCGCTCGGCCTCGTGCCTGCCCCTGCGGCCCTCCATGCGCTCGATCTCGAGGTCGCGGGTGCGGGCCCGGAAGTCGAGCGAGCCCGCCTGCTGCTCGGCCACGGCGACCGCGGGGGTGAGCTCCTCCAGGGCGCTCGTCAGCTCGGCGAGCCTGGCCCGCCGCTCGGCCAGGCGGCGCTCGATGCCGTCGAGCTGGACGCCCGCCTTCGCGCCCTCCAGCCTGCGCTGCGCGGTCGCCACCCGCTCCTCGCCGGCGCCCACGGCCTGGGCGGCCTCCTCCTGCGTGTCGCGGGCCCGATTGAGCCGCTGCTCGGCGGCCTTGATGCGGGCCTCCCTGCCGGTCGCGACGCCGTCGAAGGCGCCGACCACGCTGACGCCCGCCGAGCTGACCAGCACCGAGCCAGGCAGGCCGGCGAGCGCCCTGGTGGCGGCGGCGAGGTGATCGGCGTCGACGACCACGGCGTGCTCGGTCGGCCATCCGCGCAGCTCGTCGAGGCCGGAGGCGCGGGTGTGGTCGCGCGCCTGCTCGGCCACGTCGAGGGAGTCGAGCAGGCCGGTCGCGCTCACGCCCGCCGCCGCGAGGGCGGTGAGCTGGGCGGCGGCCGGACCGCCCTCGGCGTCGTCAAGCGCCGCCTGCGCCGAGGCCACCTCACGGTCGGCCACGCCCAGCGCCTTCAGCGCCTCGTTCAGCTCGGCCCGCGCCGCGGCGAGCTCGCGCTCGGCGGTGGGCACGTCGCGGCCGTCGGCCAGCCGCCGCGTCTCCTCCAGCGAGGGGATCTGGCCGCGCAGCTCGTCGGCGGAGTTCTCCGCGACCGCGCGGTCGGCCTCGAGCTTGGCCGCCCTCGACTGCAGGGCGGCCAGCTCCCTGCGGGCCTCGACCACCATGCGGTCGAGCGTGTCGTCCTTGAGCGTGGCGATCTCGGCCTTGACCACCGCGATCGCCTCGGCCGTCGTCTCCTGCGCCGCCTCCAGCGTCTCGAGCTGGGCGGCGAGCGCCTCGTCGCGCTCGGCCGCGTCGGCCAGCCGGCGCGCCTGACGCCCGCGCCAGCAGCGCAGCGCCTCCGCCAGCCTGACCCTGGCCTGGTCGCGCCGGTCGAAGGTGGCCAGGAGGGCGCTCGACTCGGCCTCGAACTCCTTCAGCCGCTCGCCCGCCTGCGCGGCCCTGACGCGCCTGGCGTGCTCGTCGCGGCGGGCCTCACGCTCCTGCTCCAGCTCGGCGTCGAGACCGGTCAGCGCGGCGATCGCCTCGAAGACCCGCTCGGGGGAGATCTCGTTGAGCGGCTGCGACAGCAGGTTGGTGGCCACCTTGCTGCGCACGGAGGTGGACAGGAACGACACGCAGCGGACGCGTTCGCCGTACAGGACCTTGGTGAGGTCGCGGGCGACCACGTCGCGGCGGCCCGCGGACCGCGGCAGGGACGACCACACCTCGTCGGCTCTGGCGACCCGCTCGGCCTCGGAGCTGGCGGCGGCCAGATGGACGCCCTCCCGCCAGCGGATCTCCAGGTGCGGCGCCTCCTGGTTGACGCGCAACCACACGGTGACCGGCCCGCCGGTGGCATCGGGCTCAGGAAAGAGCCCCTCGCCGGCGGCCGCCTCGTTGTCGGAGGCCCCTGAGTCGGAGGCCCCTGAGTCGGAGGCCCCTGAGTCGGAGGACCCTGAATCGGTGGCGTCCGGGTCGGTGGCCCCCGAGTCGGTCGCCGACGAGCCGGTGGCCGACGAGCCGGGAGGAGCGTCGAGGAGCGCCGCGGCGGGGTATCCGTCGTGGCCAGACGGCCCGAACACGCCCACGATGTAGCCGTGGTCGGCGCTCGCCCACTGGCGCCCGCCCGCGCCGCTGGCCAGCTCGGCGTTGAACAGCAGCTCCGAGACCGCCTTCGCCCCCGAGGCGAAGCGCCACTGCTCATCACCGAGCAACGCCGTGATCGAGGCGATGAACGAGGACTTGCCCGCCCCGTTGGAGTCCTTCGGCCCCGCCCCCGCCACGACGATCAGCGTGCCGGGCACGGTCGGCACCGGGTGGGTGGACAACCGTGAGATGTTGACCGCCTGCACGGCGATCAGCACCCGATCGCCGACGACGTTCTCCGCCAGAGCCACTTACTCGTCCCCCGTCTTCCGCTGTGCTCGTACGGCCGCCGCGAGAGGCGTGTGCGGCCCCGCGGCGAGGATCAGCTCTTCCTGCAGGCGGCGCCGCGCCGCCTGGGTGAGGCGGTGGAACTGCGGGCCCGGCACGTAGCCGCCCGCCTCCTCACCCGCCTTGACCTGCGCGAGCAGCCCCGCGTGGCGCAGCACCCGCAGCGCCGCCTCCAGCTCGCCGATCGGCAGCTGGGTGTGGCGGCGCAGCTCGTCGACCGGGGTGGCGTGGGGGGACAGCCAGCTGTCCTCGGGCAGCAGCCCCTCCGCGCGCGGGATCGCCACCGAGTGGATGAGCACCAGCGTCAGCACCGCCCGCTCGCTCTCGCCCAGCGCGGTGCCGGTCTTCGCGGCCACCGCGTCGTCGTAGCCCGAGGTCCACCGCTCGCGCTGCTGGATCAGCGTGCGCCCGCGCCTGGCCAGCATCTCGGCGAGGACGCGGCGCGGCGCGGGATCCCTGAGCGCGGGGAAACGCGTCTCCTGGACGGGCTCGGCGGCGAACTCCAGCGCCATGAACGCCGCCACCATCTCGGCCCTGCGCCGCTCGTCGAAGGCGTCGAGGAGGTCGTCGAACTCGGCCCGCGCGCCCTCGACCCGCCCGGCGAGGGGCTGCGCCTGCGCCTCGGCGTCACTGCCGGCGTCACTGCCGGCGTCGGGCGCGGGGCCCGCGGCCTCGACCAGGTCGGCGTCGCGCAGGACGGTCAGCTCCCTGCGTTCGGGCTCGGGCAGCCGCCGCACCAGCTCCTTCAGCTGCCCGTAGGACTCCACGGGCCAGGTGGCGCACCTGGGCCCCAGCCGGACGAACCCGTCGGCCATCACCACCCAGGAGGAGTCGTGCAGCCGGCGCAGCGCCCCCACCGCCCAGTTGCGCATCACGTCGTCGGTGCGCCCGATCAGCGCCCGGTAGGTGTCGAGCACGCGCTCGACCGGCGCGGTCACCCCTGGCCACGGATCGGCCGACAGGTCGGCCCAGCAGCACTTCAGGCAGGCGGCGAGCACCCGCCTGGTCTCACCGGACCGTTCCACCGGCGGCGGGCTGACCTGGTACTCCTCCAGCAGGGACGGCGTCACCCCGTCGGGCCACACAGGTACGGCCAGGCCCGCCAGCCGTACCATGCCCGGCGGCGTCCGCGCGCCCTCGGCGACCGGCAGCGGACCCGCCGCCCTGGCCAGGGCGTGGGAGTAGGCGGCGGTCATGAGGTGCGCTCCAGGAAACCGTGGGACAGCCAGGCGGGCTCGTGCTCGGGGTCGACGGTCAGCTCGTCGGACCAGGTCAGCCGGTAGGGCAGCTCGGGCCGCAGGTCGACGCTGGTGAGGTCGGCCAGCAGGCGGCGGGCTGCGGGCCAGTCGGCGGCGAGCAGGTCGGCCAGCGCCACCCTGTCGGCCCCGCCCAGCGCGGACTCGGCCAGCTCGGTCAGCCGCTCGACGGCCGCGCCGGGCGACCGGTCGAGGGAGTCGGCAGGCCCGGGGTCGGGCAGGTCGGAGCGCGGCGGGGTGGGCTGGGCCGGCGCGGGCCGCGGGCTCTCGGCGACGGCGCGGACGATCGCCGCCGGATCGTGCCACGGCGCGGGAGCGTCGAAGACGAACCCGTCGAGGACGGCGGCCAGCCGCTCCTTGGAAGCGGTCTGGGCGAAGGTGCGCCAGGTCTCGGACGGCAGCAGCGTCAGGTTGCGCGTCGTGCCCGCGGAGTCGGCCAGCCGTCCCGCCGCCCGCCGGGAGGCGTCGCTGTAGGCGTAGATGGCCGCCCGCAGGTCGGTGCAGACCCTGTCGAGCTCGGGCCAGCGGGTGAGGATGGTGCCGTGGAGGTTCTGCGCGCGGCGGGCGATCTCCTCGGTGCCCCACAGCTTGGGCGCCTGCTCGCGCAGCTCCTCGATGGTGCCGGTGGTGAGCGTGATCAGCTCGAGCGCCCACAGCCTGAAGGCCCTGGCCAGGTTGACGGCGCTCTGCCTGGCCTGCTCCATCGTGGTGCGCGGATCGGCGACGTTGAGATCCTCGAGGGCCAGCAGCCTGTGCATCTCCGACTGCCCGCCGTCGTCCATCATCCGCCTGATGAACATCAGCCCGACCACGCTGGTGAAGGAGGCGCGGTAGCGCAGCTGGTTGGGCTTGGGGAACACCTCGCGGATCGCCCCGAGCCCCTTGAGCACCCGCAGCCTGTTGTCGAACTGGTCGGACGGATAGGCGCGGCAGGCGAAACGCATCTGCTCGTGCGTCAGCCACTCCTCGCCCGCCTCGGCGAAGGCGGCGAAGAGGGTCTCGGCGATGTCGACCATGGCGGGATCGTCGACGACCGCACCGCTGTCGCGGGCCAGGGCCGCGAACATCCTGCGGTAGGTCGACAGCACCGCCTCCTCCGAGAGGGCGGCGTCGAGGGTCAGAGGCTGTTCGGACACGCGCTCTAAGGTAGGGCCTGACCCCGACAGTCTTGGACCTCCTGGCCGGACTCCTGCCACCGAGTACGCGAGCACGCTAAGGTGAGCCCCGTTAAAAGGGGGACATAAGCGCATACGGGTAGAGTTGCTGTGCGTGGGGATAGGATCACCGCGCTGGTCGCGGGCGGGGTGGTCGCGGTCCTGGCGGGCGCGGCGGCGGTCTTCGGCGTGGGCGTCTCGAGCGCCAATCCGAAGCTGGCCGACGTGGGCGCGTGGCTGTGGACCAAGGCACGCGGCAAGGTCGTCCACGTCAACGGCCTGTCGGGCGAGGTCGACGGCTACCTGAACGACAAGCGCGGCCGGCCGATGAAGGTCGTCCAGGACGGCTCGAACGTGCTGCTCGTCGACGACACCACGGGCTTCGTCAGCAGGATCGAGCCGAGCCAGCTCACCGTCTCCCAGACCAGGAACTTCGGCGCCGCGGGCCTGCAGCTGGTCGTCAGCGGCGCCACCGCCTACGCGGTCGATCCCGAGGGCTCGGTCCAGCGGATCGACCTCGTCACCCTCAACTCCGCCGGGGCGCCTCTCGCGCTGCCAGGACCGCTCGGCTCCGCGCGCATCGACGGCGGCGGCAGGCTGTGGGTGCCGGTGACCGCGACCGGCGAGGCCGTACCCATCAGGGCGGGGGTGAAGGAGAAGGCGGTCAAGGTCGGCGCGGCGGGCGAGGAGCTGTCCGTCACCATCGCGGGCGGCCTGCCGGTTATCACCAACACCCGCGCGGCGTCCACCGTCATCATCGGCGCGGACGGCGGCACGGGCGAGATCACGCTGCCCAAGGAGGTCGCCCAGGCCGGGGAGGGCGGCGTGCTGACGCCCGCCGCGACGGAGGGCTCCCTCATGCCGATCCTGACGCCCGGACGGCACGGCCTGCTCGTGGTGATCGACACCCTGTCCAACGCCGTGCTCACCACCGACCTCGCCGTGACGGACGCGGGCGTGCCGCAGGTGCTCGGCACCAAGGTCTACGTCCCCGACCAGCGCACCGGCGCGATGATCGTGTGGGACACCGCGGCGGGCGGCGACCCCGTGCGCATGCAGGTGGCCGAGCGTCCCGGCCCGATCGAGGTGTTCGTCAAGGACGGCCTGCTGTGGGCCAACGACGAGAACGGCGACCGGGCGGTCGTGATCGACCCCGAGGGCCGCAGGCACGCCGTCGACAAGGACGACACCGACGTGCCGGGCCCCTCGCGCACGCCCAAGCCGCGGCCCACCCCGAGGACCGTGCCGAGCAGCACCGCTCCGGAGCCGGACCCCGATCCCGACCCCACGGCGAGCGCCCTCGGTAAGCACTCACTCACCGCCGCCGAGATCGTGGCCGCGTACCCAGGACCCGAAGAGCTGAAGCCGCTCGCCGCCCTGGCCAACCACGTCCGCTACGCCCCTGACACCCTTCCACCGCACGCCGCCGCCGAGGCGTGGCGCTACAGCGACGCCATCCGCACACACGCCCGCCGCACCACCCCTCTCCACACCCGCCTGACCCGCCGCCTCAACCCTCGAACCCTCACCCGCCGCTAAGGGCAAGAAGCGGGTGCAGAGCCATTCGTTGCCGAAGGCTGCACTCATTTTCCTCGGAAGCCGATGGGCTCCGGGGCGGTCGGCCGGCCAGGGTGCGTATGGGGGCTGGTGGTCGGGCGGTTGGCTTGGGTCGATGGGGCAGTAGGCTCCCGGCTGTGCCGAATGAGACGCGCAGCGCCCGCATGACCGCCCAGCTCCTCCATCGGCCGCCGGGCCTCGACGCAGGGGAGATGGTGCGCCACCTGCTGGCCGTCCAGGCGCAGGACGTGCCGTCCGCGCTGCTCGCCTTCCGTGCCAGATCCGCCACGCTCACCATCGAGCGGATCGAGGCCGCCTGGCACTCCCGCGAGATCGTCAGGGCGTGGGGACCACGCGGCACCCTCCATTTCGTGCATCGCGACGACCTGCCGTGGCTGCTCGCCCTCACGCGCAACGACACCGGCACCCTGCGCAGGCTGGCCCAGGAGGGCGTCACGGGCGACGATCTGCCCCGCCTGATCGGCGACGCCCTCGAAGGACAGGGTCCGCTCACCAAGGCCCAGCTCGAGGAACGGCTCGCGGGCCGCGCCAAGGGTCAGGGCGTCGTCCATCTGGTGGCACTCGCCGCCTTCCACGGGCTGGCCGTCCTCGGGCCGCTTCAGGGCGGGAAGCCTACCTACGTCCACACCGCCGACTGGTTGGGCGCGCCCATCTCCTTCGAGGTCGACCACGACAGGGCGCTCGCGGAGCTGGCCGTCCGCTACCTGCGCTCCCACGCCCCTGCCACCCCCGAGGACCTGTCCGCCTGGTCGGGCCTGCCCCTGGGCACCGCCCGCGCCGCCTTCCGCCTGGCCGCCCCCTCTCCGCCGGCCGACGCGTCCGAGTCTGGTGGGGTACGGCTGGCGCCCGCGTTCGACGAGTACCTGCTCGGCTGGGCGGACCGCACGCTGATCCTCGACGAGCGGCACCGGCGAGAGGTGTTCCCCGGGGGCGGCATCCTGCGACCGATCATGCTGGTCGACGGCGTGATCAGGGGCACGTGGTCGCGCAAGGGCGAGGCGGTGACCCTCGCCCCGTTCGAGGACGGCGACCCGCCAGGGTGGACGGACGAGGTGGCCGACGTACGCGCCTTCCTCAGCGGCTCCCCGCGCCCTGACGAAGTTCGGCTTCGACCCTCAGCGGCTCACTCCGCGCCCTGACGCGGTGCGGGTTTGGCTCTCAGCGGCTCACCGCGCCTCTGATGCAGTGGGGCTTCGACCAGGCGACCGTGCTCTTGCGGCTGATCTCCAGCGCCGCGCCCACCAGGAAGCAGTAGCCGGTGTCGGGGTCGAGGCCGAGCACCTTGGCCGAGGTGGCGCCCGCCTCCATGGTCATGAGCCGCTGCCCGTCGGCGGGCTCGCGCTGGAGCACGAGGGGGTAGCGGCGGGTCTTCGCCGGCAGGTACCAGCGGATGGTGACGACGGCCCCCTGGTCGGACACCACCCGAAGCCCTCGGGGAGCGAGCGCGGTCAGTGTCGACCTGCTGATCTCTGTGGGTCCAGTCGACCGGGTGGCCGTGGGCGTGGGCCGACCCTGCGGCCCCTGACCCGGCAGGACGACGGCGAGGACCGTTCCCGCGACGGCGACGGCGGCGACCGTCCCGCCGATCACCAGCTGACCACGCGACCGCGACCCGCGCGCTCGACGGGCGTCGTCGGCTGTCCCGACCCGGAGACGGATCCGGGCCCGGGCTCGGAGACGGGCCCGGGCCTGGAGACGGGCCCGACACTGACCCGGAGGAATAGACGGACGGCGGGGAGACCAGACTCCGGCCGAGGATCCGTCGGCGAGTGGAAGGCGGGCTGCCCCGCGAGCAGGTGGTAGAGCGTGGGCCCGAACGAGTAGACGTCCGACGAGACGCTGTGCGGCTGGCCGCTCACCACCTCCGGCGCCGCGTGCAACGGCGTGAAGGCCTGCGACGTCGCCGACATCTCCGACGAGTCGACCACCCGCGCGACGCCGAAGTCGGCGATCGCCGGCTCGCCGTACCGGGAGACGAGGATGTTCTGCGGCTTGATGTCGCCGTGCAGCACCCCCGCCTCGTGCACCGCCGCCAGTGCGGCGGCCAGTTTGACGCCGGTGCGCAGCACGTCGGCCAGCGGCAACGGGCCCTGCGCGCGCACCCTGTCGCGCAGCGAGCCGTTCTCGAAGAACTCCATGGCGATGTACGGCTTGCCGGGCCGCGTCGTGCCGGTGTCGAAGACGGTGACCACGTTCGGATGCCCGGTCAGCCGCCCCGTGAGCTGCAACTCGCGCTGGAACCTGCGCATGGTCCGCTGGTCGACCTTGTCGACGGTCAGGACCTTGAGCGCAACGACGCGGTCGAGCCGTTCCTGGTAGGCCTTGTAGACCACGCCGAACCCGCCCTGGCCCGCCGTGTCGAGCACCCGGTAGCCCGGGGCGTCCTTCCCTGAACGCACGCCGCCTCCCCCTGTTCCCCGGGCGAGTTCAGTGGGGCTTGCGGTGCTTCATGGGGTATAGCGGCATCACAGCGAGGTCAGCACGGTCGCGGGAACCATGAGCCAGGCGCCGCCCGCCACCGAGGCGCCGGCGACCAGCAGGAAGAACAGCACGTAGAAGCCGCCGGGCAGGAACGTCAGCCGGGCCAGCTGGTCGGCGTCGGAGTCGGCGGCCTGGCCCCTGCGCCGCTTGCGCTGGAGCTCGAGGATCGGCCGGACTCCGCCGAACAGCAGGAACCACACCGCGACCTGCGCCACGACCATCTGGACGTCGTCAGGGGCGTACATCGACAGGGCGAACACCGCGCCGCCGGTCACCAGCAGGATCAGCGCGCCGTACAGGTTGCGGATCAGCAGCAGCATGCAGACCAGGAACAGCAGCACGCTCCACACCAGCAGGGTGACCCGCCCCTGGGCGGTCAGCCACGCGCCGCCCAGCCCGAGCAGCGAAGGGGCCACGTAGCCCGCGAGCGCGGTGAAGATCATGCCGGGCCCGGTGGGCCGGCCCCTGGTCAGGGTGACGCCCGAGGTGTCGGAGTGCAGCCGGATGCCCTGCAGCTTGCGGCGGCTGAGCAGCGCCACCAGCGCGTGGCCGCCCTCGTGGGCGATGGTGACCAGGCCCCTGGTCAGCTGCCACGACGTGCGGTAGGCGACGATCACGAAGGCGGCCAGGGCCGAGAGCGCCACGAGCCACAGCTCGGGTGGCTGCTGAGCCTCGACCAGGTGGGCCCATAGCTTGTCCATCACGCCCGACCCTATCCAGGTAAGGTCACGACTGTGGCCATAGAACAAGATTCTGCCGTGCCTGGCTGGTGGCAGGCGCTCGGTCTGCCCGGCCTGGTCGACCTGCACGTCCACTTCCTGCCCGAGCGCATGGAGCGCAGGGTGTGGCACCACTTCGACAACGGCGGCCCGCTCATGGGGCGGGGCTGGACGATCCGCTACCGGCAGCCGGTGGAGGAGCGCGTCGCCCTGCTGACCGGGATGGGCCTGCGGGCCTTCCCCGCGCTCGCCTACGCGCACCGGCCTGGGATGGCCGCCGACCTCAACGCCTGGACCCTCGACTTCGCGCGCAAGGTGCCCGAGTGCCTGCCGTCGGCGACGTTCTTCCCCGAGCCGGGTGTCCTCGGCTACGTACGGCAGGCGCTCGACGACGGCGTCAAGATCTTCAAGATCCACCTCCAGGTCGGCGGCTTCGACCCCGGCCTGCCCGAGCTGGACCCGGTCTGGGGCCTGCTCGCCGAGGCGGGCACCCCCGTCGTGGTGCACGCCAGCTCGGTGCCGGTGCCCGGCGGCTGCGTCGGCGTCGCCCCCGTCAGCGAGGTCATGCGCCGCCACCCCCGCCTGCGCATGGTGATCGCCCACCTGGGGATGCCCGAGTACGAGGACTTCTTCGACCTGGCCGAACGCCACGAGCGCGTCGCCCTGGACACTACGATGGCGTTCACCGACTTCGCCGAGCTCGGGATGCCCTTCCCCGTACGGCTCAAGCCGAGGCTGCGTGAGCTCGGCCTGGCGGGGAAGGTGGTGCTCGGCAGCGACTTCCCCACCATCCCGCACTCCTACGCCCACCAGCTCGACGGGCTGGACCGACTTGGCCTGGGTGGTGACTGGTTGCGCGCCGTGTGCTGGGAGAATGCGATACGCATGATCTGACTGAAGGGGGATGTCATGAACGACCGGCACGTGGCCCTGCTGAACACGTTCTTCGAGGCGTTCAGCAAGAGCGACACCGACGCGATGGAGCGGTGTTACCACCCTGAGGTCAGCTTCGGCGACCCGCTCTTCCAGGAGCTGGTCGGCCGCGACAGGGTGATGGCCATGTGGCGGCTGATGCTTTCGAGGGGGAGCGGCATCGACGTGGCCTACCGCGACATCACCGCCGACGACTTCACCGGCAGCGCCAGATGGACGGCCCGCTACACCTTCACCAGCACGGGCCGCGAGGTGGTCAACGAGGTGGAGGCGTTCTTCCGGTTCGAGGACGGGCTGATCGTGCGCCACCATGACGACTTCGACTTCCGCAACTGGTCCAGGATGGCGCTGGGCAGGCCGACCGGGTTGCTGCTCGGCTGGACCCCCATGTTCCGCAAGACCGTCAGGGATCGCGCCCGGCAGGCGCTCACCGAGTTCCAGTTGTCGTAAGGAGGGCCGGGCATGGCACGGATGAGGGGCTTCCTGCGCAGCGGCGTGCGCGAGCCCGCCCCCGAACACTCGATGGACCCCCGGAGTGCGGAATCGGCGCCCTACCGCCCTACCGTCATCGACAACGCCCTCTACCTCGACGGCCAGCGCATCGGCACGCCCGCCTCGCTCGCCGACGCCTTCGACGGCCTCAAGAACACGCCCGGCAGCATGGCCTGGATCGGCCTCTACCGGCCGAAGGACTGGGAGCTGGCCAAGCTGGCCGCCGAGTTCGGCCTGCACGAGCTGGCGCTGGAGGACGCCATCGTCGGCCACCAGCGCCCCAAGGCCGACCGCTACGGCGAGATGCTCTTCGTGGTGCTGCGCGCCGCCACCTACCTGGACGACGTCGAGGAGGTCGCCTTCGGCGAGGTGCACGTCTTCGTCGGCAACAACTTCGTGGTGACCGTACGGCACGCCGAGTCCCCCGACCTGGGCGCGGTGCGCAGGCGCATGGAGTCGGATCCCGACCTGCTGCGCCAGGGACCGCAGGCGGTGCTCTACGCCATCCTCGACGCCGTGGTCGACGGCTACGCCCCCGTCGTGGCGGGGCTGCAGAAGGACATCGAGGAGATCGAGGTGCAGGTCTTCGGCGGCGACCCCACGGTCTCCCGCCGCGTCTACGAGCTGTTCGGCGAGGTCATCGAGTTCCAGCGGGCCACCAGCCCGCTGCTGCCGATGATCGACGGCTTCATCGCGGGCGCCAGCAAGTACGGCGTCAACGAGGAACTGCAGAGCTACCTGCGCGACGTCGCCGACCACGCGATCACCGTCTCGGAGCGGGTGGCGGGCTTCCGCCAGCTGCTGCAGAACATCCTCATGATCAACTCGACGCTCGTGGCGCAGGAGCAGACCAGGGCCAGCTACGCGCAGAGCGAGGAGGTCAAGAAGATCTCCGCGTGGGCGGCCATCCTGTTCGCGCCCACGCTGGTCGGCACCATCTACGGGATGAACTTCGACCACATGCCCGAGACCCATTGGGCCTTCGGCTACCCGTTCGCGATCGTGCTGATGGCCGCGGTGTGCGTCATCCTCTACGTGGTGTTCAAGCGCCGCGACTGGTTGTGAAGCCGGGCGGGTACGGCGCGCCGGGCCCGCCCGGGGGAGCGATCAGCTCAGCAGCTTGCGCGCCGCCTGCTCGATCTCGGCCTCCGACAGCAGCACGTGGTTGGCCGCCTCGCCCAGCGGGATGAAGCTGTCGGCCGAGGTGACCCTGGCGATCTGACCGGTGAAGCCCGCGTCGAGCATCTCGGTGACGATGCCCTCGGAGACGCCGCCGGTGCGCCTGCTCTCGTCGGCGACCAGCACCTTGCCGGTCAGCTCGGCGGCCCTGAGCAGGTCCTCCATCGGCAGCGGCGCCAGCCACCGCAGGTCGAGCACCCGGCAGCTCACCCCGTCCTGGGTGAGCTTGACCGCCGCCCGCAGGCTCATCCGCAGGCCGTTGCCGTAGGTCACGATCGTCAGGTCACGGCCGTCGCCGTAGCCGCGCGCCCTGCCGATCGGCACGTGCGTCTCGGCCCACCTGGTCGGCGGCGCGTACGGCGCGAGCCAGCCGTTGTCGCCCTCGTCGAACAGGTCGCGGGTGTTGTAGAGCGCGATCGGCTCGATGAACACGCACACCGAACCCTCGGTGCGCGCGGCCGCCAGGCACGTGCGCAGCATCGCCGAGGCGTCGTCGGGCCTGGACGGCGAGGCGATGACGATGCCGGGGATGTCGCGCAGCGCGGCGATGGAGTTGTCGTTGTGGAAGTGGCCGCCGAACCCCTTCTGGTAGGCGTAGCCCGCCACGCGCACCACCATCGGGTTGCGGTAGGCGCCGCGGGAGAAGAACGACATCGTCGCCGCCTCGCCGCGGATCTGGTCGAGCGCGTTGTGCAGGTAGGCGAGGTACTGGATCTCCGGCACCGGCAGCATCCTGGACACGCCGGAGCCGAGCGCGAGGCCGAGCACGGCCTGCTCGTCGAGGAGCGTGTCGAAGACCCGGCCCGCGCCGAACCGCTTCTGCAGGCCGCGCGTCACGCCGTAGACGCCGCCCTTCTTGGCGACGTCCTCGCCGAAGACCATCATCTCCGGGTAGACGGCCAGCGCGTCGGCCAGCGTGCGGTTGATCGCCTGGGAGAGCGTGAGCGGCTTGTCCTCCTTCTCTGGCAGTTGCCCGGCGAAGGCCTTCTCCCTGACCGCGGGCTCGGCGGCGACCGGGCTGATCTTGGCGATCATCTCGGCCCTGCGCGGGGCGAGCGGCTCGGTGATCTCGCGGGCGGAGGTGAGCTTGGGCGCGCGCGTCGCCTCCATCGCCATCCGCAGCAGGTGCTCGCGCTCGGCCTCGTAGCGCTTGAGCAGCTCCTCGGGCGTGGCCAGCCCCGCCTCGACCAGCAGGGCGGCGGTCCGCAGCAGCGGGTCGCGGGCGTAGTCGGCGCGGATCTCGCGCTGGGTGCGGTAGGCGGACTCCACGTCGGAGCCCGCGTGGCCCATCAGCCGCACGGTGCTCAGGTGCAGGAAGACGGGCGTGCGCTGGGTGCGCACGTGCTCGGCGGCGCGGGTGGCCGCGTCGTACGCCTCGGCCAGGTCGCAGCCGTCGGCCTGGATGTACTCGATGCCGGGACGGCGCGCGGCCGCCTCCACCCAGCCCTTGGGCGTGCGGACCGAGATGCCGAGGCCGTTGTCCTCGCACACGAACAGGATCGGCAGCGGCTGGCCCTGGTAGGTGGCGTAGGAGGCGGTGTTGAAGCCCGACAGGGCGCTGGCGTGGTTGATCGAGGCGTCGCCGAAGCTGCACACCGCGATCGCGTCGGCGGGCCAGGGCGAGGGCACGCCGAGCGCCCTGGCCCGTTCGATGGCCAGCGCGACGCCCACCGAGCGCGGCAGGTGGCTGGCGATCGTGGAGGTCTGCGGGATGATCGCCAGGTCGGGATGGCCGAACACCTTGTGCCTGCCGCCGGCGACCGGCTCGTCGGCCGAGGCGGTCAGCCCCAGCAGCACGTCGCGAACGCCCTGCTCGGGCAGGCGCCCCGCCATGACCGAGCGAGTCAGGTAGAAGGCTCCCGAGCGGTAGTGCAGGAGAGCGGGGTCGGTGGTCCGCACGGCCGCGGCCACCGCGGCGTTGCCCTCGTGGCCGGCCGAGCCGATGGTGTAGAAGCCCTCGTTCTGCTCGCGCAGCCATCTGGCGGCGAAGTCGAGCAGCCGGCTGCCCTGCTGGCGGTCGTACAGCTCACGGCATCGCTCGCCGGTCAGCGTGCTGCCCTCCTTGACGGGCAGGGCCGGATCTCGGGGAGCGCCCGCCTTGAGCGTCGCAACCGCTTCGGTGAAGTGAGTCTCAACAGTGTCGCGCGCCACAAGCCCGATTATGTCCCCCAGACACCGCGTACGTCTGCCCGTCCGTGATGACGAAGTTCTTGTCTGACCGATCTGAATGACAGTTTGTCAGGTTTTCAAACTCTTTACCTGTCCAAAACGTCTACTTTAAGTACGACGTGGCACCCTCATGCCGCGTTCAACCAACGGGGAAAGGAACGGAGTACCCGAATGTTGCAACGCTTCCGCGTGGCAGCCGTGGCACTCGCGGTAGGCGCAGGGGCACTCGCCCTGGCGCCCACCGCCACCGCGGCGGCCGCACCGAGCATCTCGAACGTGGATGTCTCCCCTTCGCCGATCGTCGTGACCGGCGCCGACAAGGTCACCGCGACCTTCACGTTCACCACCAAGGACGCAGGCAAGGCCGAGCTGCAGCTCAAGGCCCCCGGCGACGTGAGCGTGGGCACCCCCGTCGATCTCACCGCCTCGCCGCACGGCCAGGAGACCAGGTGGACGGGTAAGAAGACCTTCGACGCCAAGGACGCCGGCAAGTGGAACTTCCTGGCCATCGCCCACTCGGGCGACGGCGCGGAGAAGTCGACCAACGGCTCCTTCAGCGTCGAGACCAAGACGACCGCCGTGGACACGAAGATCGTAGACTTCGGCGCGCACCCTGACGTGGTCGCCAAGGGCGACCGTATCTCCGTCTCCGGCCGCCTGCTCGCCGAGCGCGACGGCTGGAAGGGATACGGCGACCAGCGCGTCACCATCACCTTCCGCGAGAAGGGCACCGACGCCTACCGGCACATCACCACGGTCGGCACCAGCCGTAGCGGCTGGTTCTCCGCCAGGGTGAGCGTCGAGGCCACCGGCTGGTGGCGGGCGGAGTTCGGCGGCAACGCCAACGCCAAGGGCTCGGTCAGCGACACCGACAGGGTCGACGTCAGGCACCGCTCGGCCGACAGCAGGATCGTCGGCTTCACCGCCTACCCCGAGCCCGTGGACAAGGGCGACCGGCTCAACTTCAGGGGCGCCCTGCAGGTCGACGGCTCCCACGGCTGGGACGGCCTGAGCGGCCAGCGGGTCACCATCCTGTTCAAGGCCCACGGCTCCAGCAGGTGGGAGGCCGTGACCGGCGACAGGACCGGCCGCGACGGCCGCTTCTGGGCCTCGGCCACCGCGCAGACCTCCGGCTGGTGGCGCGCGGTGTACTCCGGGACCAGGGGTGTCGAGGGCTCCAGCAGCTCGAGCGACTGGGTGCGGGTCGTCACACCGACGCCCCCGCCGAGCAGGGACAAGAGCAAGCTGGTCTCGTTCAACGCCTACCCCGAGCCGGTCAAGTACGGTGACTACCTGCGCTTCAGGGGCGTGCTGCTGGTCGACGGCGGCGGCTACGAGGCCAAGGTCGGGCTGTACTTCAAGCCCAAGGGCTCCAGCAAGTGGCAGTTCGTGAAGACGACGAACTCCACCGGCAGCGGCAAGCTCTACACCAAGGTCAAGGCCTACAAGTCGGGCTACTGGAAGTTCGTCTTCAAGGGCGACTCGGACGCCTACGGCTCCCAGAGCGGCAGGGACTACGTCCGCGTCAAGCGGTAAGCATCGGTGAACGAGGGGCCTGGTCGTCAGATCAGGCCCCTCTTCATCGCCGTGACCACGGCGGCCGCCCTGTTGTCCACGCCGAGCTTGCCGAAGACGTGCCGCAGGTGCGTCTTGACCGTGGTCTCGCTGATCAGCAGCCGCCTGGCGATCTCCTTGTTGCCCGCCCCCGCGGCGACCAGGCGCAGCACCTCCAGCTCGCGCGGGCTCGGCTCGGCCCGCTCGCGCAGGCCGAGCAGCCTGGACGTGATCGAGGGGGCGATCATCGGATGTCCGTGCGCCGCCGTGCGGACCGCCTTGTGCAGCTCCTCGCGTGGCGCGTCCTTCAGCAGGTAGCCGACCACGCCGTGCGCCAGCGCCCTGGAGACGTCCTCGTCGGAGTCGTAGGTGGTCAGCACGATCACCCTGATCTCCGGACGCTCGGCCCGCAGCCTCCTGATCGCGCCCACCCCGTCGAGCCCCGGCATCCGCAGGTCCATGAGCACCACGTCGGGCCGGGCGCGCTCGGCCAGCACCAGCGCCGCGTGCCCGTCGCCCGCCTCTGCCACCACCTCGATGTCGGGCACGCCGTGGAACATGCCACGCAGCCCGTCGCGCACCACCGGGTGGTCGTCGACGATCATCAGGCGCAGGGGATGCTCACGCACAGCGCCGTCCCCTCTCCCCGCGCCGACTCCACCGTGACCGCGCCGCCCACGCGAGCCGCCCGCTCCCGCATCACGGCCAGCCCGTAGCCGCCCTCCCGTCCCGGGTCATCGAACCTGGTGCCGTCGAACCCGGCGCCGTCGAATCCGGCGCCGTCGAATCCGGTGCCGTCGTCCAGCACGTCGAGCGTGACCTCCCCGTCCATGTACGTCAGCGTGAGCGCCACCGAGGCCGCCCGCGCGTGCCTGGCCACGTTGGCCAGGCCCTCCTGCGCCGCGCGCAGCAGCACGACCTCCACCTCGGGGGCGAGCGGGCGGGGCGGCCCGCTGACCGCCATCCGGGCGCGAATGCCGCTCTCCGCCGACCAGCGCCTGGCCACGCCCGCCAGCGCGAGGTCGAGCCGCTCCCTGCGCAGCGGTTCGGGCCGCAGCTGGTGCACCGACCTGCGCGCCTCCGCCAGGCTCTCCCTCGCCAGCCGCTTCGCGCCGGCGATCCGCTCCCGTACGGCCGCCAGGTCGTCGCCCGCCTGCTCGGCCGCCTCCAGCTGGGTGATCACCCCGCTGAACCCCTGCGCCAGCGTGTCGTGGATCTCCCCTGCGAGCCTGGTCCGCTCCTCCAGCACCCCGAGCTCCCTGTTGCGCTCACCGGCCTTGACCAGAAAGTTGGCGAACCACCCCATCAGGACGGCCAGCGCGATGCCGCCGAGGAGCGAGGCGGCCCTGGAGGGATCCCTGGTGATCTCGGCCAGGCCACCGGAGGCGGTGAAGGCCGTCGTCACGAGCGCCGCCGCGCCGCCGTACGCCCATCTGCCGGGAAGCAGGAGGTACGGCAGCGGCAGCATGCCGAAGATCAGAGTCTCGTAGGCGGGATCGAGGACGATCAGCAGCGCCATGAGCGCGATGAGCACCGCCAGGTGCCAGGCCATGGGGTGCAGCCGCTCGAACCTGTCCTTGCCGCGGACGACGAAGAGCCAGTAGTAGAGCCCCATCGCCGCGGCCACCGCCCACGTGAGCGTCCTGTCCTCGCGGCCGGTCAGTGCCGGGACGGTCAGGCACGCGTAGAAGAGCACGTGGAAGGCCCGATACCACCTGGCCCCTTCGTCCATCTCACTCCCAGCGGAACAGCGCGGCCGAAATCGCGGTGGACACCACGATTATCCCCGTGAGCGCCAGCAGGGGAAGCGCCGTGGGCGTCCCCGCCCAGCCCTCGCGCAGCGCGGTGACCGCGGGGCCGAGCGGCAGGTACTCGCCGATCGCGCGCAGCGACGCGGGCAGTCCCTCCCTGGGGATCGCCGCCCCGCTGAGGAAGATCATCGGAAACATGACCATGAGCCCGAGGAGGTCGGCCACCCTGACCGTGCGCGCGACGGCGGCGATCAGGAACCCGAGCGAGCAGGTCATCAGCACGGTCAGCACGAAGGCCAGCGCCAGCGGGGCCGGATGCGCGGGAGCGTCCACCCCGAAGGCGGCCATGGCCGCGACCACGATGACGGCCGCGCCCGCCAGCCCCATGACCAGCTGCGCCACCACCTGGGCGGCCAGGACGGCCAGCGGCACGATCGGCGTGGTGGCCAGCCGGCGCAGAACCTTGCGCTCGCGGTAGGTCACCACGAAGCCGGGGAGCGCGGAGATCCCGCCGATGGCCAGGATCATGGCCAGGTAGCTCGGCACGAGCACCCCCATCCTGTCGCTGCCGGTGTGGAGCACCAGCAGCATCAGCGGGAAGGCCACCATGAAGAAGAGCGTGCCGGAGTCGCGGGACAGCAGGGTCAGCTCGGTGGCCGACATGCGGGTGAAGGCTCTCATCGGACCAGCTCCAGGTAGGCGTCGTCCAGGGAGCTCGTCCCCGTGGCGGTCATGAGCTCGGCGGGGGTGCCGAGCGAGGCGATCCTCCCCCTGACGAAGACGGCGATCCTGTCGCACAGCGCCTCGGCCTCGTCCATGAAGTGGCTGACCAGCACGACGGTGACGCCCGCGGTCTTGAGCTCGCCCACCAGCGCCCAGGTCTCGCGCCTGGCGACGGGGTCGAGCCCGGTGGTGAGCTCGTCGAGGATCACCAGCTCCGGCCTGCCGACCAGGGCCAGCGCGATCTGCAGGCGCTGGCGCTGGCCGCCCGACAGGTCGCCGTAGGCCTTGCGCGCCAGAGGGGCGAGCCCCCAGCGCTCCATCACCTTCCGCCAGTCCTCGGGGCGCCGGTAGAAGGCCGCGAAGAGCCTGAGCGCCTCCGCGACCTTGAGCCGGTCGGGCAGCCCGGCCTCCTGGAGCTGGACGCCGATCCGCTCGGCGAGCGCGCGGCGGTGGCGCGCGGGGTCGAGCCCGAGCACCTCGACCGATCCCGCGTCGGGGCGGCGCAGGCCCGACAGGCACTCGACCGTGGTGGTCTTGCCCGCCCCGTTGTGCCCGACGACGCCTAAGGTCTCCCCGGCGCCGACGGTGAACGACACGTCGTCGACGGCGACGTTCCGTCCGTACGTCCTGCGTAGTCCGTTGACTCGTATGGCTGTCATGCCGCAAGCCTCGCCGCGGGGCGGGCTCCCGGCATCGACCTGGACGGCGCCCCCGCATCGTCCTTTCGGACGATGGGGAGCTATTCGGCCTTCCTGAACTGCGCGATCGCGATGCCCAGCAGGGCCGCGCCGATCAGCGCCACCAGGCCGAGCTCGACGGCCACGGGCACCTGCCAGCCGTACCACTGGACGCCGGGGTTGAGCACCGCGTCGACCTGCGGAGGGATGTCGAGGTGGGCGAAGACCGCCTGGCGCATCGGGTCGACGGCGTAGGTGAGCGGGTTGACCGTGGTCAGCAGGTGCAGCCACGAGGGCAGGTTGGCCAGCGGGAACATCGCGCCCGACAGGAACATCATCGGCATGATCGCCATCTGCATCAGGCCGAAGAAGGTCTGCATGTTGCGCATGCGGGCGGCCAGCGTGACCCCGAAGGCGGTGATCGTGAACGCCGCGAGGAACATCTCTCCCAGCAGCGTCAGCATCAGCCCCGGCGAGTACGGCACGCCCACCAGCCCGGCCATCGCCAGGATGATGAGGCCCTGCGCGCAGGCCACGACCGCCCCGCCGAGGCACTTGCCGACCACGATCGCGCCGCGCGAGACCGGCGCCACGAGCATCTCGCGCAGGAAGCCGAACTCCCTGTCCCACACGATCGAGCCCGCCGAGAACATCGCGGTCATGATGACCGTCATCGAGATCATGCCGGGGTACATGAACGTGCGGAAGTCGACGCCGGGGATGGAGCCGCTCACCAGTGTGCCGAGGCCGGTGCCCATCACGAACAGCCACAGCACCGGCTGGACCAGCATCGACAGCATGCGCGTGCGGTCGCTGACGAAGCGCAGCATCTCGCGGTGCAGCACCACCTTGACCGCCCGCAGGTCGTGTCCCGCGCCGGAGGCGGGTATCCGGACGTCCACCACGCCGGTCGCCGTCATCGCCTCGCCATCGCCTTCATCCACTCGTTGCCCGAGCCGGACTCCGCGTCCCTGATCGTGGAGCCCGTGTAGGACATGAACACATCGTCGAGCGAGGGCCTCGACACGCTCACCGCCTTGATGGGCAGCCCCAGCTCGGCGAACAGGCGGGGCACGAACTCCTCGCCCGAGGCCACCGCGAACGTCACCGCGCCCTCGTGGACGGCCGCCTCGAGGCCGAACCGCTCCTGGAGCGCCGCGATGGCCCTGGCGTCGTCGCCGGTGTGGATCTGCACCCTGTCCTTGCCGACGCTGGCCTTCAGCGCCTCCGGTGAGTCGATGACCACGATCTCGCCGTGGTCGATGATCGCGATCCGGTCGCAGTACTCGGCCTCGTCCATGTAGTGCGTCGTCATGAAGATCGTGATGTCCTCCTTGTGACGCAGCTTGTTGATGTATCCCCAGATGGCCGACCTGGTCTGCGGGTCGAGGCCGACGGTCGGCTCGTCGAGGAAGAGCACGCGGGGCGAGTGCAACAGGCCGCGCGCGATCTCCAGGCGCCGCTTCATGCCGCCGGAGAAGGTCATCACCTTGGCGTCCTTGCGGTCCCAGAGCGCCACCATCTCCATGACCTGCCTGATGCGGTCGCCGACCAGTTGCTTCGGCACGCCGTACAGCTCGGCGTGGAAACGGAGGTTCTGCTCGGCGGTCAGGTAGCCGTCGAGCGTCGGGTCCTGGAAGACCAGCCCGATGTTGCGCCGCACCTGGTCGCGCTCCCTGACCACGTCGTGTCCCGCGACGCTCGCGCTGCCGCCCGTGGGGTTGACCAGCGTGCAGAGCATGCTGATCGTGGTGGTCTTGCCCGCGCCGTTGGGGCCGAGGAAGCCGAAGACCTCGCCGGGCCGCACCTCGAAGTCGACGCCCTTGACGGCCTCGACCTTGCCGTAGGTCTTCTTCAGGCCCTTCACCGTGACCGCGCTCATACGCCCTCCGCCGCCCCGACTATCGATACTTCAAAGATATATCTAGACAATGGAGACAGCAAGGCCCGGCGTTTTGTTAAGGGTCATTAACTGAGCGTGGACAGAGCCGCGCGGGCCATCGCGCGCAGGAGCTCGCGCATCGCCTCGGGCGGCAGCTCACCCGCGCTGTGCGGCGTCGAGTTGAGCAGTCCGAACGCCGCGTGCGTCGCGGCCCGCAGGCGCGGCGGCGGGCAGCCGGGGTGCAACTCCGCCAGGACGGTCACCCACTCCTCGACGTAGAGCCGCTGCAGGCGCCTGATCTGTCGCCGGTGCGGCTCGGGCACATTGCCCAACTCCCTGTCGTGCACCGTGATCAGCGCGGGCTGCTCCAGCGCGAACGTGATCTGAGTGTCGAGCAGCGCCTCCAGCGCCTCCGACGGATCCACCGCGGAGGTGACCACCGCGACCGCCGCCTCGCGCAGGCGCGTGCTCACGTCGGTGAGCATCTCGGTCAGCAGCGCCTCCTTGCCGCTGAAGTGGCGGTAGAGCGCGGGACCCGAGACACCGACCGCGCCGCCGATGTCCTCGATGGACACCCCGTGGTACCCGCGCGCGGCGAACAGGGTCGCGGCGGCCTCCAGGATCTCGGTGCGGCGATTTCGGGTAGGGGTTCTCACATCTCGCATTCTAGACACAGAGGTTAATGATGATTAACCTTCTGGGCATGTTCAAGCGCAACGCCGAGGTCAACGAGCGCCTGGCGGCCGAGCTGCGTGAGCGCCTGGCCGAGGCCGCGAAGGGTGGCCCCGAGCGGTCCCGGCAGCGCCATGTCGAGCGCGGCAAGCTGCTGCCGCGCGACAGGGTCGACGGCCTGCTCGACCCCGGGTCCCGCTTCCTGGAGCTGTCGCCGCTGGCGGCCAACGGCCTCTACGACGACCAGGCCCCCGCCGCGGGCATCATCACGGGAGTCGGCAGGGTGTCGGGCCGCGAGTGCGTGGTCGTGGCCAACGACGCCACGGTCAAGGGCGGCACCTACTACCCGATGACCGTGAAGAAGCACCTCAGGGCACAGGAGGTGGCGCTGCAGAACCACCTGCCCTGCCTCTACCTGGTCGACTCGGGCGGCGCCTTCCTGCCGAAGCAGGACGAGGTCTTCCCCGACCGCGAGCACTTCGGGCGGATCTTCTACAACCAGGCCACGATGTCGGCGCGCGGCATCCCGCAGATCGCCGCGGTCCTCGGCTCCTGCACGGCGGGCGGCGCCTACGTCCCCGCGATGAGCGACGAGGCCGTCATCGTGCGCGACCAGGGCACGATCTTCCTCGGCGGGCCCCCGCTGGTGAAGGCGGCCACGGGGGAGGAGGTCACCGCCGAGGAGCTCGGCGGCGGCGACCTGCACGCGCGCGTCAGCGGCGTCACCGACCACCTGGCGGAGGACGACGCGCACGCGCTCGCCATCGTCCGCGACATCGTCGCGACGCTCGCGCCGAAGCCCGCCTGCCCCTGGGAGCGCGCCGCCGCGGAGGAGCCCGACCTCGATCCGCGGGAGCTGTACGGCATCGTGCCGCCCGACCCCCGCACGCCCTACGACGTCCGCGAGGTCGTCCGCCGCATCGTCGACGGCTCGCGCTTCCTGGAGTTCAAGGCCGAGTACGGCACCACGCTGGTCACCGGCTTCGCCCACATCCACGGCCACCCCGTCGGGATCGTGGCCAACAACGGCATCCTGTTCAGCGAGTCGGCGCTGAAGGGCGCGCACTTCATCGAGCTGTGCGACCGGCGGAAGATCCCTCTGGTCTTCCTGCAGAACATCAGCGGCTTCATGGTCGGCAAGGCCTACGAGGCGGGCGGCATCGCCAAGCACGGCGCGAAGATGGTGACCGCGGTGTCGTGCGCGCGGGTGCCGAAGTTCACCGTCGTGATCGGCGGGTCGTTCGGGGCCGGCAACTACGCGATGGCGGGCAGGGCGTACTCACCCAGGTTCCTGTGGATGTGGCCCAACGCCCGCATCTCGGTCATGGGCGGCGAGCAGGCGGCCACCGTGCTCACCACGGTCGGCAACGCGGACGCCGACGCGATCAGGGCGCAGTACGAACACCAGGGCAACCCCTACTACTCGACGGCCAGGCTGTGGGACGACGGCGTGATCGACCCCATCGACACCCGCACCGTCCTCGGGCTCGGGCTGTCGGCGGCGGCCAACGCGCCGCTCGACCCCATCGGCTACGGCGTCTTCCGGATGTGATGATGTTCAGCACCGTACTGATCGCGAACAGGGGCGAGATCGCCGTGCGGATCATCCGCACGCTCCGCTCCATGGGCATCGCCTCGGTCGCCGTCCACGTCGAGGCGGACGCGGGCGCGCTGCACGTGCGCCTGGCCGACCACGCCCTCCAGGTCCCGAGATATCTGGACATGGAGGCGGTGGTCGCGGCGGCGCTGTCGTCGGGAGCGCAGGCCGTCCACCCCGGCTACGGGTTCCTGGCCGAGAACGCCGAGTTCGCCCGCAGGTGCGCGGCGGAGGGGCTGGCCTTCATCGGCCCGCCGGCAGAGGCCATCGAGGCGATGGGCGACAAGATCCGCGCCAAGCGGACGGTCGCGGCGGCGGGCGTGCCGGTCGTGCCCGGCGGCACCGCCGACCTGGCCGCGTGGAGCGACTTCCCCGCGCTCATCAAGCCGTCGGCCGGTGGCGGCGGCAAGGGCATGGTGCTGGTGCGGTCGGCCGCCGAGCTGCCCGAGGCGCTCGCCTCCGCCCGCCGTACGGCGGAGGCGGCCTTCGGCGACGGCACCCTGCTGATCGAGCGCTACATCGAGAACCCCAGGCACATCGAGATCCAGGTGCTCGCCGACGCGCACGGCAACGTCGTGCACCTGGGCGAGCGCGAGTGCAGCCTCCAACGCCGCCACCAGAAGATCATCGAGGAGGCGCCCTCGCCCTTCGTCACCGCCGAGACGCGTCAGGCGATGGGGGCGGCGGCCGTCGAGGCGGCCCGATCCGTCGGCTACACCGGCGCGGGCACCGTCGAGTTCATCGTCGACGGGCGCTCGGGCGACTACCACTTCATGGAGATGAACACCAGGCTGCAGGTCGAGCACCCGGTCACCGAGCTGGTCACCGGGCTCGACCTGGTGGAGCTGCAGGTGCGGGTGGCCGCGGGCGAGCCGCTGCCCTTCGGCCAGGAGTCGGTACGGCTGCGCGGCCACGCGGTCGAGGCGCGCGTCTACGCCGAGGACCCGGCGCGCGGCTTCCTGCCCACGGGCGGCCGGGTGCTCGCGCTGCGCGAGCCGTCCGCCGTCAGGGTCGACTCCTCGCTGGCCGAAGGGCTGGTCGTCGGCAGCGACTTCGACCCGATGCTGTCGAAGGTGATCGCATGGGCCGAGGACCGGTCCGCCGCGTTGCGGTCGCTGGATCGGGCGCTGGCGTCCACGACGGTGCTGGGCGTGACGACGAACATCCCGTTCCTGCGGGCGCTGCTGGCCGAGCCGGGCGTCGTCGCGGGCACGCTGGACACCGGCCTGGTGGAGAGGGTGCTGCCCTCGCTCGAATTGGCCGCTCCCGTGCCCGGCGAGGTGCTGGCCGCCGCCGCGCTCGCCTTCCACACCACGCCGCCCGCGCGGGATCCGTGGGAGATCGCCGACGGATGGCGGGTGGGCGAGCGCGCCTGGACGACCTGGCGGCTGGAGTCGCGCGACGGCGTGCACGAGGTGGGGGTGCGCGGGCTGCCCGCCTCGGGCGTGGAGGTCCGCCTGCCCGCCGGCGCGGCGCACGCCGCCCCTCAGGTCGTGGAGGCCAGGGCGGTGGCCGAAGGGGACGAGCTGGCCGTCACTCTCGGCGGCCGGGCCTTCCGCTTCACCGTGGCCAGGCAGGGGGAGACGGTCTGGCTCGGGCGCGAGGGACAGGCGTGGGCGCTGACCAGGCACCGGATCGGCGACCCCGGCGACAGGGCGGGCGCGGCCGGCTCCGGCGACGGCGTGGTGCGCAGCCCGATGCCCGGCACCGTCCTGCTGGTCAAGGTCGCGCCGGGCGACCAGGTGAACGAAGGACAGCCGCTGGTGATCGTGGAGGCGATGAAGATGGAGCACACCGTCACCGCGCCCCTGGCGGGCGTGGTCTCCGAGCTGCCGGTCAAGGCGGGGCAGTCCGTCGACATGGACGCGGTCCTGGCCGTCGTGAACCCGGAGGAGTGAGCCGCGTGCCATTCAAGATCGATGGTCTGCCCGAGCGGGTGACGGTCTACGAGGTGGGGCCGCGCGACGGCCTGCAGAACGAGAAGGCGGTCGTCCCCGTCGAGGTGAAGGCCGAGTTCGTCGACAGGCTCGCCGACGCGGGCCACACGGTGATCGAGGCGACCAGCTTCGTGCACCCGAAGTGGGTCCCGCAGCTGGCCGACTCGGGAGAGCTGCTGGCGATGCTCGACCGGCGGCCCGGCATCCGCTACCCGGTGCTGGTGCCCAACGAGCGGGGCCTCGACCGGGCCCTGGAGAGCGGCGTCGACGAGGTCGCGGTCTTCGCCAGCGCCACCGAGACCTTCGCCGCCAAGAACCTCAACAGGAGCCTCGAGACCCAGTTCGACATGTTCGAGCCGGTCATCGCCCGCGCCCTGGCGGCGGGGGTGAAGGTCCGCGCGTACGTCTCGATGGTGTTCGGCGACCCGTGGGAGGGCCCGACCCCGATCGAGCAGGTCGTACGGGTCGGCACCAGGCTGCTCGACCTCGGCTGCCACGAGCTGTCGCTCGGCGACACCATCGGCGTGGGCACCCCCGGCCACGCCACCGCGCTGGTCGAGGCGTTCGGCGACCCGTCCAGGCTCGCCGTCCACTTCCACGACACCTACGGCCAGGCACTGGCCAACACGCTCGCCGCGCTCAGGGCGGGCGTCACCGTCGTCGACGCCTCCACGGGAGGCATCGGCGGCTGCCCCTACGCCGAGTCGGCCACCGGCAACCTCGCCACCGAGGACCTGGTGTGGATGCTGCGAGGGCTCGGCATCGACACCGGACTCGACCTCGGCAAGCTCGTCGCCACCAGCGTCTGGCTCGCCGAACGGCTCGGCCGTCCCAGCCCCTCCCGGGTCGTCCAGGCCCTCTCGAAAAGGTGACAACCATGCTCAACGACGAGTACGAAGAGTTGCGCAAGACCGTCGAGTCCTTCGCCCGCGAGGTGGTGGCGCCCGTCATCGGCGACTACTACGAGCGCGAGGAGTTCCCCTACGACATCGTCCGCCAGATGGGCGCCATGGGACTGTTCGGCCTGCCCATCCCCGAGGAGTACGGCGGCATGGGCGGCGACTACTTCGCCCTCTGCCTCGCCCTCGAGGAGCTGGCGCGGGTCGACTCCAGCGTGTCCATCACGCTGGAGGCGGCGGTGTCCCTGGGCGCGATGCCGATCTACCGCTTCGGGACGGCCGAGCAGAAGGAGCGCTGGCTGCCCGAGCTGACCTCGGGCCGGATGCTCGGCGCCTTCGGCCTCACCGAGCCCGGCGGCGGCAGCGACGTCCCCGGCGGGATGCGCACCACGGCCGTCCTCGACGGCGACGAGTGGGTGCTGAACGGCACCAAGGCGTTCATCACCAACTCGGGCACCTCGCTGACCGGCGTGGTCGCGGTGGCCGCCCTGACGGGTGAGCGCGAGATCTCCACGATCCTGGTGCCCAGCGGCACGCCCGGCTTCACCGTGTCGAAGAAGTACTCCAAGGTCGGATGGAACGCCTCCGACACCCGCGAGCTGTCCTTCACCGACTGCCGGGTGCCGGCGGCGAACCTGCTGGGCGAGCGGGGACGCGGCTACGCGCAGTTCCTGCAGACCCTCGACGAGGGCCGCATCGCGATCGCGGCGCTCAGCGTCGGGCTCGCGCAGGGCTGCGTGGACGAGTCGCTGCGCTACGTCCGCGACAGGCGCGCCTTCGGCCACCCCATCGGCCACTACCAGGCCATCCAGTTCAAGGTCGCCGACATGGAGGTGCGCGCGCACACCGCGCGCCTGGCCTACTACCACGCGGCGTCGCTCATGCTGGCCGGCAGGCCGTTCAAGAAGGAGGCGGCCATCGCCAAGCTGGTCTCCTCCAACGCGGCCATGGACAACGCCCGCGACGCCACCCAGATCTTCGGCGGCTACGGCTTCATGAACGAGTTCCCCGTCGGGCGCTTCTACCGGGACGCCAAGATCCTCGAGATCGGCGAGGGCACCAGCGAGGTCCAGCGCATGCTGATCGCCAGGCAGCTCGGCCTGGCGGATCTGTAGTGATGCTGGAGTCCCGGATTGGACGGACGGTGCGGGAACGATCTATGGTCCACGTCATGACCTCAGACGATCCGCAGATCCGGAGGGCGGACGCGAGCGACGCAGATGAGATCTTCGCGCTGGCGCGGGAGTTCGGGCTGACCTTCAGGCCCGAGCGCGCGGCGTTCGACCTGGCTTTCCCGCAGCTGCTCGAGAACAAGGACGCGCTGATCCTCACCGCGGTGGCCGACGGCCGCGTCCAGGGCTACCTACTGGGCTTCGTCCACCTCACCCTGTTCGCCAACGGACCCGTGGCGTGGGTGGAGGAGGCCATGGTGCAGTCCGGTTTCCGCAGGCAGGGCATCGGCAGGTCGCTGCTCGAGGAGTTCGAGGTCTGGGCGCGCGAACGGCAGGCGGGCTACGTCGCCCTGGCCACGCGGCGCGCCCCCGAGTTCTACCAGGCGCTCGGCTACGAGGAGTCGGCGAACTTCTATCGCAAGGTGCTGCGCTGAGTTCCGTCGGTGCCTGATGGCATCCTGTTGGGCGTGAGTACCAACACGGTGAGCCCCCTGTTCGTCGGCAGGGCCGACGAGCTCGCCCTCCTCGAAGGAGCCCTCGGCCGCGCGCGTGACGGCGCGGCCTCCACCGTCCTGGTCGGCGGCGAGGCGGGCGTGGGGAAGACCAGGCTGATCCGCGAGTTCGCCGAGCGGGCCGAAGGGGCCAGGGTGCTCGTCGGCGGTTGCCTGGAGCTCGGCACCGACGGCCTGCCGTTCGCGCCCTTCACCGCGGTGCTCCGCAGACTCGTGCGCGACCTCGGCCGCGACGCGATCGCCGAGCTGCTGCCCGGCGGCTCCACCCGCGGCCTCGGCCGCCTGCTGCCCGAGTTCGGCGAGCCCGAGGGTGACGGGCCCGAGGCCCGCGCCCGCCTGTTCGAGCAGGTCCTCGGGCTGCTCGAACGGCTGGCCGAGCAGCGCGAGACCGTCCTCATCGTGGAGGACGCCCACTGGGCCGACCGCTCCACCCGCGACCTGCTGTCCTTCCTGGTGCGCTACCAGCGCTCCGACCTGCCGCTGCTCATCGTCGTCACCTACCGGGCCGACGAGCTGCACCGCACCCACCCGCTCCGTCCGTTACTGGCCGAGCTGGGCAGGGTCGACTGGGTCACCCGTCTCGAGCTGCGCAGGCTGAGCCGCCGCGAGGTGGTCGAGCAGGCGACGAGCATCCTCGGCGGGCTGCCCGGCAGGTTCGACGTCGACGACGTCTACTCCCGCAGCGAGGGCAACCCGCTGTTCGTCGAGGCGCTGCTGTCCGGCGACGGGCACGACGCCGTCCCCGAGTCGCTGCGCGACCTGCTGCTGGCCAGCGTCGAGCGGCTGCCCGAGGAGACCCAGGAACTGCTGCGGGTGGCCAGCGCCGGCGGCGCCAGGATCGAGCACGCGCTGCTGACGGCCGTCGCGGGGCTCGATGAAGGGTCGCTGTCCAGGGCGCTGCGCCCCGCCGTGGCCGGAAACGTGCTGGTCGTCGACGGCGAGGGCTACTCCTTCCGCCACGCGCTGATCCGCGAGGCCGTCCACGACGACCTGCTGCCCGGCGAGCGCACCCGCCTGCACACCCGCTTCGCGCGGACACTCGAGGACAACCCGCTGCTGCTGCCCGCCACCAGGGCGGCGATCGAGCTGGCCCACCACTGGCACGCCGCCCACGACGTCAGGCCCGCGCTGGTCAGCGCCTGGCGGGCCGCGGCGGCCGCCAGGCGGGCCACCGCCTTCGACGAGCAGCTCAGGATGCTCAGCAGGGTGCTGGAGCTGTGGGACCAGGTGCCCGACGCCGCCGGGCTCGTCGAGACCGACCACCTCGAGGTGCTGGACACCGTCATCCTCGTGGCGCACCTCGCGGGCGAGTTCGAGCGGGCCATCTCCCTGTCGCGGGCCGCGCTGCGGCTGGTCGACGCCGAACGCGACCCCATCACCACCGCAGGGCTGCTGCGCAGGCGCGGCCTGGCCGCGTACGACCTCGGGCGCGCGGGCTATGTCGACGACCTGCGCACGGCGGCCCGCCTGGTGCCCGCCTCGCCGCCCAGCGCGCTGCGCGCCAAGATCCTGGAGGCCCTGGCGCGCATGCTGAACACGCCCGACGTCTGGGCGGAGAAGGAGGCGCACGCCGAGGAGGCGCTGCGCATCGCCCGCCAGATCGGCGACGCGAAGACCGAGGCGCAGTCGCTCATCACGCTGACCTGGTCGCGCGGTCATCGCGCGGTCGGCGACCAGGACCTCAGCGGCTACGCCGAGGCCAGAACGATCGCCGGTGGGGCGCGGGCCTACACCGCGCTGATGCGGGCGGCCATCTCCGAGTCCGACACGCTAGAGGGCTGGGGCCGCCACGAGGCGGCCACAGAGGTCGCCCGCAGGGGCATCGCCGAGGCCGAGGAGTACGGCGTGTCCCGCACCTCCGGCGCGTTCCTCGCCATCAACCTGGCCGAGCCGCTGGTGTCGCTCGGGCGGTGGGACGAAGCGCTCGAGGTCATCGAGCACGCCCTCGACCTGGCGCCGCCACCTCCCTACCGGGCCAGCCTGATGGGCTTCTCCCTCGACATCCTGCTGGCCCGCGGCGACCTCGAAGGGGCCGAGGCGCTCTTCCACGAGAGCCGCGGCATCCTGGCCCAGGGCACCTACCGCGATCAGACCCTGCTGCCCAACCTGCGCAGGGAGCTGGAGCTGCGGCTGGCCCAGGGAGACGACGCGCGGGCGCTGGAGCTGATCGCCGCGGCCCTGCGCGAACGGAACGGGCACGTCAACCCCCGCCTGGCCAGCCCCCGCTACGGCTGGCCCTTCCTGGTCTCCGCCCTCCACGCCACCACCGTGACCCTCCCCACCCGGACCAGCCCCTCTTCCGTTACGGCCGGCGCGCCCGGCCCCGCGGGCGAGCCCGCGACCCTCGAGGAGGTAGTGCGAGAACTCCGAGACGTCGCCGCCAAGCTCGAGATCAGAGGTGACCTCCAGCGGGCGCAGAGTCTCACCTTCGCCGCGCTGACGGCTCACGACCTGGCCACGTGGGACACCGCGACACAGGCGTGGGAAGAACTCGGCCAGCCGTACGCGCGGGCCCAGGCCCTCCTCGCCGCCGCCGAGGCCGCACTCGCACCGCCGGGCGGCAGGGAGCCGGAGGGCCAGCCGAGCGCCGTCCGCGAGTCGGTGGCACAACGCTTGTCCACGGCCCGCGCCCTGGCCGAGCGGCTCGGGGCCGTCCCCCTCCTGACCGAGATCGACGCACTGGCCCGTCGCGCCCGCATCTCGCTCACCGGGGAGGCGCTCGCCGAGGAGACCAGGCTGGGGCTCACCGCCCGCGAGTTCGAGGTGCTGAAGCTGGTCACCAGGGGGATGAGCAACAGGGAGATCGCAGGGGAGCTGTTCATCTCGGTCAAGACCGTCAGCGTCCACGTCTCGAACATCCTCGGCAAGCTGGGGGCCTCCTCGCGCGGAGAGGCCGCCGCGACCGCCCACCGCCTCCACCTCTTCGCCACCCCCTAACTCGCCAGCGCCTACCTCACCATCCCCTGCTCACCATCCCCGCCCTCTGTCCGCCGCCCCCTGACCGGCCGGGTGCGGCGGTGCTGGTCAGTTCGGCGTCGGCGCGGCACGCTCCCTGACCCGGTTGCCCGCCGGCCCGCGGACTCTCTTCTGTCTGCAGGCCCCTCTGCTCCGCGATCAGGTGGATAACCCGTTGGCCGGGCCGGTCGAGCTATGGCACGGTATGGCGCGTGCTCGACCACCTTCCCCTGCCCCGCACCCTGGACGAGGCGATCGCCGCGGAACAGGCCGGCCAGTCCCTGCGCTACCTGTACTTCTGGGGCCACAGGCCCGCGAGAGACGGCGGCGTCGGCCCCGGATGCCTGTCCCAATGGTGGCCGATCGCCTTCACCGAAGGCGGGCACGTCTTCGCCTCGGCGGAGCACTACATGATGGCGCACAAGGCCTGGCTCTTCGGCGACGACCGGAGCGCCGTCGCGATCCTCGCGGCCCGCCATCCAGGAGAGGCCAAGCGGCTGGGCCGTGCCGTACAGGGCTTCGACGAGGAGATCTGGAACGCCCACCGCTTCGAGGTCGTGGTGCGCGGCTCCATCGCCAAGTTCAGCCAGCATGCCGACCTCAGGCACTTTCTCCTGGCCACCGGACGAAGGGTCCTGGTCGAGGCCAGCCCACTGGACCGGATCTGGGGCATCGGCCTGACCGCGACCGACGAGCGGGCGGCCGCGCCGTCCGCCTGGCAGGGCCTGAACCTCCTCGGCTTCGCCCTGATGGCCGCCCGAGAGTCCCTCGAGACGAGGCCATGAGCCTGGACCTCAGGCCTTGATCACGGACAGCCCAGAGGGACGACATACACGGGGAAAGGCCTGTCCGCAGGTTCCTCATCAGGGGTGGCTTCCACCGGGCGCAGGTCAGCCCAGCTGATCAACCCAGGGTGGGAGTCAGCGGCGATGGCCGCACTGACCGCCGTGGGGTCGGTGTCAGGACGGTACGGGCCGCCGAAGGGCAGCGCGTCAGGAGCGGCCGAGCACATGGACATCCGGAGCTGCCCGGCCTGCTCGTCACACCAGGCGTAGCCGGTCAACAGGGAGCGCGCCGAAGCGAACCGCAGCCGGAGCACCGCCGCCATCTCAGTCAGCGCTGCTCGGACGTCCTCAGTGTCGATGCCGGTGTCATCGGCATGCCCGTCCTCGTCACAGGGGATGGGGATCCAGAAGGTGTTCCGCTCCATCTCTCGCTCCCTGTCTTCAGGGGCGACGAGCAGGTCGACGGCGGCGAATGAGCTGATCTCCGCGAGGAAGCCGGAGACCTCCCGACCCCTCATGTCGCTCCGACGGTGCCGCGCTCACACATAGGGCGATCCCAGCAACTTCTCGGCCCTCCGCGGGGTGAAGTGCGGCGCCTGGTGAGGGCGCCGCAGTGTGGGAGCGTCAGCTGGTGAGTTGGGCGTCGAGGCGGTAGCCGTCGACCGTGACGTACACCTGGTCGCCGGGCCGGGCGTTCAGGCGCATCAGCACGGGCTGCAGCGAGTCGAAGACCGGTTGCTGGTCGCGCCAGACGAGTACCACCGCGTTGTCGCCGGGCCCCGTGACCGACAGCAGGGTGCCTGGACGCATGCCGAGCTGGGCGGCGTACCCCTCGGGAACCGCCACGGGGGCGCCGCGCAGGTGCTCGGGGGTGACGTCGATGCGCTGCCATCGGCGCGGATCGGAGGTGGGGCTCGGTGGCGGGGGCGGCGGGGTGGAGGGCGCGCCCGCCAGCAGCGGAGGTGGCGTGGACGGGCCGCCGAGCAGGGGGGAGCGTCCGCCGGACAGGGCCGACAGCGTCGCCAGCGCCGCGCTGGGATCGATCTGCTGCGGGGGCGCGGGCGGCACGGGCTGCCCGCCTCTGTGGTGGTGGCCGTTGGCCCCGGGCGTACGGCGTGGCAAAGGCTGCTGGACGGCGGGCTGCGCGCTGGCCGCCTCGTGGGGCGCCTCGGCGGGCAGTGCGTCGAGCCAGGCCTTGGCGGAGTGCCGCCTGATGCCGAGCTCGGTGAGCAGTTCCTCGACGTCGGCATCCGGGGGATGGGCCGCGAGCAGGCGCCTGGTGCGCTCCTGCAACCCGGTCAGGTCGCCCACGACGAGCCAGCCGTCCTGCAGGCGGCGGTCGGGCATGAGCGTGACCAGCACCCGCCACAGCGGGCTGCGCAGGGTCGGCACGATGACGGGGTGCGCGGGGTCGGCGCCGATGAGCTGGTCCTCGGTGGCGGCGGTGCCGAGCCACTCGGTGAGGCGGAACATGTGGCCGGTCACGGGCGCGGACTCGGAGGAGCGCAGCCAGTGCAGCACACGTTCCTCGGCGGTGCGCTGAGCCTGGGACAGCACGTCCCTGTCGACCAGGAGCTTGTGGGCGAGGGTGCGCAGGGTGTCGGGCTCGGCGGCGAACAGGCGGTTGACCGCCACGGCCAGCTCCAGCCGGTCGAAGGAGCGGAACAGGCCGTCGACCACGCGCACCATCGGGTAGTCGTCGTCCGGTGTCCCCGCGATGGGAGAGGCGAAGGTGGGCGGCGCGTAGGAGCCCTGTGTCGGCGCGGCGAAAGGCGGGGCCGGAGTCGGCGACTGACCAGGCTGTCCGGGCTGAGCGGCCTGACCTTGGCCGGGCTGACCGGGCTGACCGGGCTGGCCTGAACCGGGCTGACCGGACTGGCCCGGCGCCTGCCTGGCGGCGGCGCCCGCCTGCCCAGGCGCACCTGGCTGTCCCGAGGCCCCGACCTGTCCAGAAGTCCCGACCTGTCCAGAAGTCCCGACCTGTCCAGAAGTCCCGACCTGTCCGGAGGCCGCGGGGTGCCCAAGCGCAGGATGCCCAGGAGCGCCTGCTTGCCCGGGCCCGCCGGTCTGGCCCGGGTGCGTGCCGTTGGAGGCGGGACCGGACGCGGTGCCCGGCTGCCCGGCGCCCCCGGCCTGACCGGGGAAGGAGCCGGTGGAAGGAGCGCCGCCGGGCTGCCCGGGGAAGGGCCCGGTGGACGGCGCGCCGCCTGGCTGGCTGGGGAAGGAGCCGGTGGAAGACGCACCCTGCCCGGGGAAGGGCCCGGTTGGCGGGGCATCGCCGGACTGGCTGGGGAAGGAGCCGCTGGTCGGGGCATCGCCTGGCTGGCTGGGGAAGGAGCCGCTCGCAGGGCCGGCGATGGGCTGGCTCGGAAAGGAGCCGGTGGAGGGTCCGGAGCCAGAGGCGCCAGGCTGGTTCGGGAACGAGCCGGTGGAGGGTTCAGAGCCGGAGGCGCCAGGCTGGTTCGGGAAGGGGCCGGTGGAGGGCGCGCCGCCGGGCTGGCTGGGGAAGGAGCCGGTTGACGGGCGCTGCGGCAGTCGCGTGCCCGCGCCCTGCCCCTGGGACGACGGCCGGCCGTTTCCCGGGGAGGAGGGAGCCGGTGGCCCTGACGAGGCCGAATCCGGGGAGCCCGCCCCGGGCGCCGGCGAGCCGAGCGCAGGTGCGCCCGGATGCGGAGAGGATCCCGAACCGCCCTGCTGCGGCGAGAAGAACCCGCCCGAAGGCGTCCCCTGCGCGGCGCCGCCCCCCGGACGCTGGGGGAGTGCCCCTGCCGGGCGTACGGCTGAAGCGTCCGAGGTCGCCGGGATGCGTCCCAGCACCTCCCTGAACACCGATCCCACCACGACCTCGGTCGAGGCGGAGGAGGCGGGCGAGCCCAGATCCCCCGTGCTGAGCCTGCGGAGCACCCGCCATCCGCCCAGCCCGGTGATCACCGTGCGGGCGGCCTCGGGCCATCCCGGCAGGGCCGGATCCACGTGGTGCACGTGCAGCGCGGGCAGCACGTCGGCCAGCGGCAGGTGGTCCCAGCGGGAGGCCGCGAGCCGCGCGAGCCGCTCGCACATCCACTCGACACCGGTGGTGCCGAGGGCTCGCGACAGCGAGAGCGAACCCCACCAACCGGCGGGGAGTCGAGGGTCGGCCAAGGCTTCGGCGACCTGCTGAGGACGGCTCCAGCGCAGCGCAGGGACCAGGTCGCTCAGGCAGATCGATGACTCGACGTCCATCGGCGGACCGCATCCTCCCCAAAAGTTGTGACGCGTGTGGCTAATGGTGCAGCCTACGCCGCAAGCTATCAATCGGTGTGAATAGGGTAAAGACGATTGGAACCCAAACCGTACCGTGGACGACCCCCGACGATGGCCACGGCGTCCGCTCCCGCGGAGCACCCGGCCTCGAGAGCGGCCAGGTCAGCGGCCCCCTCGAGCATCGCGGTGAGAAAACCCGCGGCGAACGCGTCACCCGCGCCGGTGGAGTCGATCACCTCGCGCTCCCTGCCCTCGGTGGCGGCGGTTACGCGTCCGTCCCTGGCGAGGATCGCGCCCTCGGCGCCGAGCTTCACGACCGCGGTGCCGTACCTGAGGCTGAGGGCGGAGGCGGCGGCCTGCGGAGAGGTGGCGCCGGTCAGCAGGAGCGCCTCGTCCCTGTTCGGGATGATCAGGCCGGCGGGCGCGGTCTCGGCGAGGAAGCGTTCGACGCCGAAGTCGCGCAGGAAGCCGGTCGAGGCGGGGTCCACGCTGATCGTCAGGCCGAGCGCCGAGGCGGCGGCCATGGCCAGCCTGGCCAGCTGGAGCCCTGGCTCGGCGAACAGCGTGTAGCCGGACAGGTGGAGGTGGCGCACGCCGTCCAGCAGGTCGGGAGACCAGTCGTCGGCCGAGATGTGGCCGCCGGCGCCCCGGTTGGTGAGCATGGAGCGCTCCCCGGTGACGTCGACCATCGCGATCACCACCGCGGTGGGGTGGTCGGGGTCGACGCGGGCGTGCGGCCGCACACCCGCCTTGGTCAGCTCGGCGGTGTGCCACTCGCCGGTGTCGAAGCCGACCCTGGTCAGCAGCCGGACGTCGGCGCCCAGGTGGGCGGCCCAGGAGGCGGTGTTCGCCCCCGAGCCGCCCGGACGCAGCACGATGTCGGCCGCGGTGTCGGTGCCGGTGCTCACGGGCGCGCCGTGGAGGGCGACGACGTCCGTGACGACGTCGCCGATCACCAGGAGCCCTGCGCTCATCTCCCGGCCCACGCGACCGCGATGTCGGAGGCGACGCGGACGTTGCCGCGGACGGCGGCCAGGTTGGCCTCGAGGGAGGCCCCGTCGGTGCCGCGCACCAGGTACGACAGCAGGAACGGGGTGATGGCCTGCCCGGTGACGCCCTCGCGCTCGGCGGCGGCCAGCGCCTCGGCCAGCACGCGGTCGTGCAGGGCCGGATCGAGCTGCTCCTCGACGGGCACCGGGTTGGCGATGATCAGCGCGGTCTCGGGGCCGCCGAAGGCGTCCTGACCCCGCATGATGGCCGCGGCCTGCTCGGCCGACTCGATCCGCCAGTCGATCGGCTCGCCCGAGCTGTGCAGGTAGAAGCCGGGGAAGGTGTCGGTGCGCAGCCCCGCGATCGTGACGCCGCGGGTCTCGAGGCGCTGCAGCGTGGCGGGCACGTCGAGGATCGACTTCACGCCCGCGCAGACGACGGTGATGCGGGTGCGGGCCAGCGTGTCGAGGTCGGCGGACTCGTCCTGCTCCTCGGTCCAGCCGCGGTGCACCCCGCCGAGGCCGCCGGTGGCGAAGATCCGGATGCCCGCGCGGGCGGCGAGGAACGAGGTCGCCGAGACGGTGGTGGCGCCGCTGGCCCCGAGGGCGGCGGCGACGGGCAGGTCCCGCTGGCCCAGCTTGCGCAGGCCCGGCTCGGTGGCGATGCGCACGAGCTCGGTCTCGTCGAGGCCGATCCTGGCGACCCCGTCCAGCACGGCGATCGTGGCGGGAACCGCGCCCGCCTTGCGGACGATGTCCTCCAGCTCCCTGGCGACCTCCAGGTTCCTCGGCTGCGGCAGCCCGTGGGAGATGATCGTGGACTCCAGGGCCACGACGGGAGCGCCTGAGGCGAGCGCCTCGGCGACCTCGGCGGAAGGGCGGAGGGCGGGGTCAGTGGTGCTGGGCATGAGGCGGTTCGAGCTCCTTGGACGTGCCGGCGCTGGTCTTTTTGGAACGGGGCAATGGCCGGGGATTGTTCCAAAAGGAGCAGGTTACCCAAGGTCGGCAGGCATCGGCTCCAGGCCGAGGTGAGTGCGGCTTCGCAGGGACGGCCGACCTCATCCCAACGGACCCATTCCGGTGGTTCTTGGTCAGGAGATCGAATAAGCGCGGGTCACGGAAGTCATCTGGGTCATGTCCAGCGAGGTGGTGTATGAGTTGACCTAGCGTCAACCGCCCCGGCCACCATCTCGGCAGCATGCTGCACCGGTAGTACGGGAGATCCCGATCCTTTAGGTCGGGAGGAAGTCAATCAAGGTCAGACCAGGACTGCGACGAGGGCGAGGGAGAACGTCCCGATCAGCGCGGTGGAGAGCGCGCCGAGCAGCAGCGCCCTGCCGCCTCTGAGGAGTTTGCGCACGTCGATGCCGGTGCCGAGGCCGAACAACGCGGCCGCCAGCAGCAGGCCGCTCACCTGGGGCGCCACGTCGGTGACCGCCTGCGGCGCCAGCCCCGTGCTCCGTACGGCCACCATCGCCAGGAACCCGAGCACGAAGAGCGGGACCAGCGGGGTCGAACGCCGGCGGGACAGGCCGGTCCACAGCATGGTCAGCGCGACGACCGGGGCCAGCAGCATCACCCTGGCCAGCTTCACCGTCACCGCAACCGCCAGGACCGCCCCGCCCGTGGCCGCGCCGATGGCCGCCACCTGGGCGACCTCGTGCACCGAGGCGCCCGTCCACACGCCGAGCTGCCGCGCCGACAGGCCCAGCCAGGAGGCGATGAGGGGGAGCAGCACGATCAGCGCCGTGCCGTACAGGACGACCACGCTCAGCGCGCCGGCGACGTCGTCGTCGTCGCTGACGCCGCCCTCGCCGCCCGTGGCCTCGTGCATCCCCGCCACGGCCGCCGCGCCGCAGATGGACACGCCCGTGGCCACCAGCAGCGAGGCGCCGGGGGACAGGCCGAGGCGGCGGCCGAGCAACGGGGTGAGCGTGAAGGTCAGGCCGGTGGCCAGCGCGATGATCACGATGGGCTGCCAGCCGAGCGCCAGCACGTCGGGCACCGCGATCTGCAGGCCGAGCAGGACGATCGCGCTTCGCAGCACCGTGCGGGAGACGAACCTGACCCCGGGCGCGACCGACGGGCCTACGCCTGCGGTGTTGGCCAGGATCGCGCCCAGCGTCACGGCGACGACCGCGGGGCTGAGCGCGGGCACCAGCCTGTTCACCACCAGCGCGACGCCCACCGCGACGGCGGTGAGGACGAGGCCGGGCAGCAGCCTGCCGGTGGCGGGGGGAGCGCTGGCGGTGAGGGTCATGGTTCCAGTGTTCGGCCTGGCGGGGACGGCCAGTAGACCGATCTTGGCGGGGAGGTCATAGCCTGAGGCTATGAGTGAATTGCCCGACCTGGAGTCGCTGCAGCTCCTGGTCGACGTCGGCGAGCTGGGCAGCCTCGGCCAGGCGGCCAGGGCCGCGGGCATCGCGCAGCCCTCGGCGAGCAAGCGCATCGCCCGCCTGGAGCGCCGCCTCGGCGTGCCGCTCCTCGAGCGCACGCCGCGCGGCTCGGCGCTCACCGCCGAGGGCAGGATGGTCGCCGGCTGGGCGGCCCACGTGCTGGCCGCCGCGCGCGAGCTGATGCGCGGGGTCGAGGCCGTACGGCAGGGCGAGGCCGCGCAGCTGCACGTCGCGGCCAGCATGACGGTGGCGGAGTACCTGGTGCCGCGCTGGCTGGGCGAGTTGCAGGCCCGAGAGCCCGACATCCAGGTCGGCCTCGACGTCATGAACTCCACCGACGTCGCGGCCAGGGTGCTCGGCGAGAAGGTCGAGCTGGGGTTCGTGGAGGGGCCGACGGTGCCGGACGGCCTGGCCAGCAGGGTCGTGGCCACCGACAGGCTCGTGGTGGTGGTCGGTCCCGCGCATCCGTGGGCGCGCCGCCGTACGGTGCTGAGGGTGGCGGAGCTGGCGGCCACCCCGCTGGTGGTGCGGGAGCCCGGATCGGGCACCAGGGAGACGCTCGACCTGGCCTTCGCCGGGCAGCACGTGGCCAGCCCCCGCCTGGAGCTGGGGTCGAACGCGGCGGTGAAGGGCGCGGCGCAGGCGGGCGCCGCCCCCGCGGTGCTGAGCGGGCACGCGGTGGAGGCGGAGCTGGCGACCGGACGGCTGGTCGAGGTGCCGCTGGCCGGGCTCAACCTGGTGCGCAGCCTGCGCGCGGTCTGGCGGCGCGGCAGGACGCTGACCGGACCCGCCGCCACCTTGCTGGCGATCGCCTCCCGCCCTTGACGATTCACCAGCCATCCAGGACAAATAGGACGTATGTCGTACGATGTCGTGATCGCAGGCGCGGGACACAACGGCCTGGTCGCAGCCGCCTACCTGGCGCGGGCGGGACGCAGGGTGCTCGTGCTGGAACGGCAGGACCACGTCGGTGGCCTGGCCATCTCCACCAGGGCCTTCCCCGGCGTGGACGCCCGCCTGTCGCGCTACTCCTATCTCGTCAGCCTGCTCCCGACGAAGGTCGTCAAGGACCTGCGGCTCCGTCTCGAGCTGCGCGGCCGGCGCTACGCCTCCTACACCCCCGTCGGGGACGGCGGCCTGCTGGTCGACAACGCCGACGAGGAGCGCACCAGGGCGTCGTTCGCGCGGGTCACCGGCGGCGAGTCCGACTACCGGGCCTGGCGGGAGTTCTACGGCATGACCGCGCGCCTGGCCGAGCGCGTCGCGCCGACGCTGCTCGAACCGCTGCGCCCCGAGTGGGAGCTGCGCGAGCTGGTCGACGACGAGGTAGCGTGGCGCGATCTGTTCGAGCGCCCGATCGGGCAGACGGTCGACGAGAGGTTCGCCGACGACGTCGTGCGCGGGGTGGTGCTGACCGACGCGCTGATCGGCACCTTCGCCGACCCCTCCGCGGACCTGCTGGCCAACAGGTGCTTCCTCTACCACGTGATCGGCGACGGCACCGGCGACTGGAACGTGCCCGTCGGCGGCATGGGCGCGGTCACGCAGGCGCTGGAGTCGGCCGCCAGGGAGGCGGGCGCCGAGATCAGGACGAGCGCCGAGATCGTGGGGATCGACCCCTCGGGTGAGGTGACCTTCCGCGACGCCCAGGGCGAGCACGCGGTGAACGGCGCCCACGTGCTGGTCAACCTGCCGCCGGCGGTGCTGGACCGGCTGATGGGGCGCGCCCCGTCGACCCCCGAGGGGGCGCAGCTCAAGATCAACATGGTGCTGAGCAGGCTGCCCAGGCTGAAGGACGCGAGCGTGGACCCGCGCGAGGCCTTCAGCGGCACCTTCCACATCAACGAGGGACGCGACCAGCTCGCCCGCGCCTACGAGCAGGCGGCCCGCGGCGAGGTGCCCGAGCTGCCGCCGGCCGAGGTCTACTGCCATTCGCTGACCGACCCGTCGATCCTGGGTCCGGGGCTGGAGGCCGAGACCATGACCCTGTTCGGCCTCCACATGCCCGCCCGACTTTTCCCGAAATATCGGGATGAAGCGGTGGCGGCGACGCTGCGGTCGATCAACTCCGTCCTCGCCGAGCCCCTGGAGGACTGCCTGCTGCCCGCCCCGGACGGCACGCCGTGCATCGAGGCCAAGACCCCCGACGACCTGGAGAAGGAGGCCGGTCTGCCCGGCGGGCACATCTTCCACCAGGACCTCAGCTGGCCGTACGGCGAGGCGGGCCGGTGGGGCGTCGAGACCGAGCACCCCCGGATCCTGCTGTGCGGAGCGGGCGCGCGACGCGGGGGAGGCGTCAGCGGCATTCCAGGACACAACGCCGCGATGGCCCTTCTGACCGGACGTTCATGACGTTCTCATGAAGCCGGTCTACCGTTGGTGACCATGAGTGATGGCGCACGGTTGCTGGTGGTCGACGACGAGCCCGCGCTGCGGGAGGCGCTGCAGTCGAGCCTCGAGTTCGAGGGCTACCAGGTCGTCACCGTCCCCGACGGCCAGGCCGCGCTCGAGGAGCTGGCGCGCGAGAGCTACGACGCCGTGCTCCTCGACGTCATGATGCCGCGCCTCGACGGGCTGACCGCCTGCCGCAGGCTGCGCGCGGGCGGCGACCACGTGCCCGTCCTCATGCTCACCGCCCGCGACGCGGTCGGCGACAGGGTCTCGGGCCTCGACGCGGGCGCCGACGACTACCTCGTCAAGCCGTTCGAGCTGGACGAGCTGCTGGCCAGGGTGCGGGCGCTGCTGCGGCGCGGCTCGCTCGGCGGCGGCGGTTCCGAGCGGGCCGCGCTCGCCTTCGGCGACCTGCGCATGGAGCCCGCCACCCGCGAGGTCACCAGGGGCGCGCGGCGGCTCGACCTGACGCGGACCGAGTACCTGCTCCTGGAGCTGCTGCTCGCCCATCCACGCCAGGTGCTGACGCGCGAGCAGATCCTCGAGGAGGTGTGGGGCTTCGACTTCGAGCCCTCCTCCAACTCGCTCGACGTCTACGTGATGTACCTGCGGCGCAAACTGGAGGCCGAGGGCGAGCCCCGGTTGATCCACACGGTTCGCGGGGTGGGATACGTCCTGCGGGCCGCCGCGTGAGACGACGCAGCCTGCGGTCGCGGCTGACGCTGCTGGTCACGGTGGCGGTGGCGGTGGCGATCGCGGCCTCGGCGGGCCTGTGCTGGTTCATCGTCAGCAGGGAGCTCTACCACCAGCTGGACCAGTCCATGGCCGAGCCCGAGAGCCCCGAGAACAAGCGCTGGCTCGTCGAGAACTGCAAGGCGGAGGGGACGAGCGACCCCTTCCAGGGCATCGCCACCGTCCTGTACGCCGACGGCACGACCTGCTCGCTCGGCCCGCCGATCAAGGCGTCCCCCCAGGACCGGCACGCCCTCGACCATCCCGGACGGCCGGAGTTCCGCTTCGGCAGCACGACGGACGGCAAGGCGCTGCGCGTCATGACGACCTTCGAGCGGCCGGGCATGGCGATCCTGGAGGCGCGGCCCATCTACCAGGCGCAGAACACGCTCCGCAATCTCGCCCTCGTGCTGGCCGTGGTGGCGGCGATCGGCGTGCTGGGCGCCGCCTCCGCCGGCCTGCTCGTCTCCCGTACGGCCCTGCGCCCGGTGGGCCGCCTCACCAGGGCCGTCGAGCACATCGCCCAGACCGAGGACCTCAACACCACCATCCCCGTCGAGGGCACCGACGAGATCGCCCGCCTCAGCCGCTCCTTCAACGCCATGACCGCCGCGCTCGCCGGATCCCGTGACCGCCAGCAGCAGCTCGTCGCCGACGCGGGGCACGAGCTGCGCACCCCGCTCACCAGCCTGCGCACCAACATCGACCTGCTGCTGCGCAGCGAGCACACCGGCAGGGCCATCGACCCCAAGGCCAAGGAGCGCCTGCTCGTCAACGTCAAGGCCCAGTTCGAGGAGCTCTCCACGCTCGTCGGCGACCTGCTCCAGCTCTCGCGCGGGGAGAGCGACCACGAGCCGCACGTCGAGCTGGCCTTCCACGACGTCGTCAACGCCGCCGTCGCCCGCGCCCGGCTGCGCGGCGCCGACGTCACCACCGACCTCGACCCCTGGTACGTCGAGGGCAACCCCACCTCGCTGGAACGCGCGGTCGTGAACCTGCTCGACAACGCGGCCAAGTTCAGCCCGGGCGGCAAGGTCGAGGTGGCGCTGCGCGGGGGCGAGCTGACGGTCCGCGACCACGGGCCGGGCATCCACGCCGAGGAACTGCCGCACGTCTTCGAGCGGTTCTGGCGCTCGCCCTCCGCGCGCAGCCTGCCCGGCTCGGGGCTCGGCCTCGCGATCGTGGCGCAGGCCATCCAGGAGGCGGGGGGAGAGGTACGGCTGGACAACGCCGCCGGAGGCGGCGCGGTCGCCTGGGTGCGGCTCCCCGGTTCGTCCGGTGACAGCCGGTCTTCATCATCCGCTTAGTGAGGTCCAAGTCGATGGCCAGCGACCGGCTACGGGAGCTCGTCGCCTTGGGCCGGCTCAGATACGTCATGGCCGAGGACGATCGCAGGGACGACCGGGACGACCGGGACGACCGGGACGACCGGGACGACCGGGACGACCGGGACGACCGGGACGACCGCAGGGACGATCGCAGGGCCGGCGGAGAGGTCACCGCCTGGGTGCGGGCCACCTGCGCGGCGGTGGACGGGCAGGACGGCCTGTACCTCTGCGCCCCCTGACCTCCGCAGACTCGGGCGCCGGACGAATGTCCCGGATCGGCTACTCTTGGCCGGTGCGACGTGTGGACGGTGCCCGAGGCAGCAGGGCGGACCAGGCTGACCAGCGCAGAGCCGAGCTGCTGGAGGCCACGCGCAGGGTCGTGCTCGAACGCGGGCTGGCCAACACCCGCGTCGCCGACATCGCCAAGGCGGTCAACGTCAGCGGCGGGCTCATCCACTACCACTTCGCCACCAAGGACGAGCTGATCACCGCCATGCTGCGGGCCACGCTCGAAATCGAGAGCGCCCGCCTCGACCAGCTGGTCACCGGCGAGGGCAGCGCGGTCGAACGCCTCGACAGGGTGCTGCGCTTCAACATCCCGCAGTCGCGCTCCGACCAGAGCTGGCTGCTGTGGATCGACGCGTGGAACACCGCGCTCAGGGAGCCCACCGTCCGCCAGATCGTCCTGGAGCTCGAGACCATCTGGCTGCGCGCCCTCGAACAGGTCATCTCCGAGGGCGCCGACACCGGCGAGTTCGCCTGCGACGACCCGGCGGGGGCCGCCGAGCGCATCGACGCCATGCTGGACGGCCTGATCATCCGCTACACCCTGCATCCGAACGTCCTCTCGCGTCCCCGCCTGCTCGAGCACGCCCACATGGCCGCCGCCCGCGAGGTCGGCATCTCGCCTGACGCCTTCCCCCGCTAACGGCTGGATCCCGGCGACGGCGGCCCCGCCGGTCGTGGGTCGGCGTCGCGGCGACGTCCCCTGGTAGCGGCGTTCGATGGCATCGGAGTCCAGGTGGAGAACGGAGCGGGCCATCCGTTCCGCGGGTCAGCGCGAAAGGATGACGCCGTCGTGCATGAGGTGCACGTCGTCGCAGAGCCCGCCCAGCAGGTCGAGGTCGTGGCTGACGACCACCACGGCCGTTCCCGAGTCCGCGGCCGCGCGGAGCAGGCCCGCCACCTGGCCCGCCGCCACCGTGTCCAGGCCCGAGGTGGGCTCGTCGGCCACGATGAGCGCCGGCCTGGCCATCACCGCGCGCAGGATCGCCACCCGCTGGCACTGTCCCGCCGACAGCCGTCCCGGCCTGGTGCGCGGATCGAGGTGGCCGAGGCCGACGGAGGCGAGCCCCGCCACGGCCCTGGCCCGCCGCTCCGCCGCGCGCAGGCGGGTGAGCGGCTCGGTGATCGTGCGCCAGATCGGCCACAGCGGGTCCAGGCTGGCCCTGGCGTCCTGGAAGACGGGCATCGCCCACCCGGGCCGCGAGTCCGGCAGGCTCAGCGCGCCCCCGTCGGGCGGCTCCAGTCCCGCCAGCAGGCGCAGCAGCGTGGACTTGCCCGACCCCGACCTCCCGTGCACGCCCACCACCTGACCGGGCCCGATCGACAGGGAGGCGTCCCTGACGGCGGCGACGCCACCGTAGTGACGCGCGAGGTGCCGCGCCGTCACCAGCGCGGGCCCTTGGGAGGCGGCGGCCCGCCCGGCCGAGGCGGCGGGAAGCGCCGCCACCAGCGCCCGCGTGTGCGGATGCCGGGGATCGGACAGCAGCCGCCCGGCGGGCCCGGTCTCCACGACGCTCCCCTCGTACAGGACCGCGACCCGCGAGGCCCAGTCTGCGGCCAGCCGCAGATCGTGGGTGATCACCAGCAGCGCTCCGGCCGACCGCGCCAGCGCCGCCATCACCTCGTCGGCCAGGCCGACGTCGAGCGCGCTGGTCGGCTCGTCGGCGACGGTCAGGGCGGGCGACAGCGCGCCCGCCGCCGCGATCGCCGCCCGCTGCAGCATGCCGCCCGACCACTGGTGCGGATGGCGGGCGAGCGCGCCCGGGTCCAGCGCGAGCGCCGCCACCGCGGCCTCTGCGGCGCCGGGCGGCGGACGCAGCCCCGCCGCCCGCCACGCCTCCCGTACGTGGTGCCCGACCGTCCGCAGCGGGTCGCACGCGGTGAAGGGGTCCTGGGCGACGTATCCGGGCCTGCCGCCGGTGCGGATCGACCCCTCGGCGCGGGCGCCGCGCGGCAACAGGCCGAGGACGGCCCGCGCCAGCGTGGACTTCCCGCTCCCCGACGCCCCCACGACGGCGAGGCGCTCGCCGGGCGCCACCGTGAGGGAGACCTCGCGCAGCGCCCGCGTGCCGTCCCGATAGGTCACCGAGAGCCCCGAGACCTCCAGGGCCGCGCTCACAGCCGCTCCCTGAGCGCGTCGCTGAGCAGCCCCGCCGCGGTGACCGCGAGCAGGATCGCCACGCCGGGGCCGGCCAGGAGCCAGGGGGAGGAGGCCAGGTCGTAGCGGCTCTCGGCGAGCATCTGCCCCCACTCGGCGGTGGGCGGCTGGGCACCGAGGCCGAGGAAGGACAGGCCGGAGAGGCCGATGATCGTCTCGCCCAGCCCCAGCGCGGCCACGGCCAGCACGCGCAGGAAGGCGCCCGGCAGCACGTGGCCGAGCACGATGCGCCCGCGGCCGATCCCGGCCATCCTGGCGGCGATCACGTCGGGCCTGGCGGCGGAGGTGAGCACGTGCGAGCGGGTGAGCCTGGCCACGGGCGCCCACGCCGCCACCGACATGGCCAGCACCAGGTTGGCCAGCCCGGGACCGAGCGCGCCGACCACGGCCAGCGCGACCAGGGTGCTCGGCACGGCCAGCAGGACGTCCACGACCCTGGAGATCGCCGCGTCGACGACCCCGCGCGCGTATCCGGCCACCCCGCCCGCGACGATGCCGATCGCCGCGCCGAGCGCGGTGACGGCGAGCGCGGCGCCCAGCGTCACCCTGGCCCCGCTCGCCAGCCGCGCCAGCACGTCGCGGCCGAGCTGGTCGGTGCCGAGGGGGTGGGCGGCGCCGGGCGGAAGGAGCTTGGCCGCGTAGTCGGGGACGTCGGGGTCGGGAAGCGCCCAGGGGCCCGCCACCGCCAGCACGGCGAGCAGCGCGGCGGCGGCCGTACCGGCGATCAGGGAGGCTCTCACAGGCGCGGGTCCGCGGCTCGGGTGGCCAGGTCGGCGGCGAGCGCCCCGGCCAGGAAGGCGAGCACGCCCACGAGCACGCACCCCTGCACCACGGGCAGGTCGCGGGCGGTGATGGCCTCCACCAGCAGCCGCCCGACGCCCGGCCAGGTGAAGACGCTCTCGACCACGGCCGCCCCGGCGAGCAGCCCGCCGACGGTCATGCCCGCGACGGCGAGCAGCGGGGGAGCGGCGTGCGGGAGGCCGTGGACCAGCAGCACGCGCAGCTCGCCGGAGCCACGGGCGCGCGAGACGTCGGCGAACGGCGCGGTCGCCGCGTCGACCAGCGCGCCCCTGGTCACCCGCGCCCACTGCGCGGCGATGCCCGCGGCGAGGGTGGCGGCGGGCAGGAGCGTGTCGGCCCATCCGCCGTCGGCCACCACCCTTCCGACGCCCCAGCGCACCACCACGATCTCCAGCAGCGCCACCCCCAGCAGGAAGGACGGCACGGCGGCGCCGGCGAACATCAGGCCCCTCGACAGCGCGTCGGGCCAGCGGTGCCGGCCGAGCGCGCCCGCGAGGGCGAGGACGAGCGCGGGCAGGATCGCCAGCGCCACCGCCGTCAGGCACAGCCGCAGCGTGGCCGGCAGCCGTTCGGCGAGCTCGGCGGTGACCGGCCGGCCCGTTCGCCAGGAGGCGCCCAGGTCGCCGGTGAGCGCGCCGCCGAGCCAGCGGGCGTACCTGACCGGCGCCGCGTCGCCGAGGCCGAGCTCGGCGCGGACCGCCTCGATCTGCGCCTCGACCGGCGCGCCCACGCCCCTGGACAGCAGCACCTGGCGCGCGGGGTCGCCGGGGGACAGCTCGGCCAGGCCCCACACCAGCAGGCTGGCGGCCAGCAGCGTGCCGGCCGCCGAGACTAGGAGCCGCAGGAGGCGCCGCACGGACCTGTGGTGGCGTCGAGGTGCAGCAGCACCGACGAGGGCCGGTAGTCGCGGTAGCGAGGACCGGCCACGACCCTGGGCACCCGGTCCACGACGATCAGGTGGTAGGCCTGCTCGTCCACCGCGATGCGCTGCGCCTCGCGCAGCAGCCTGTCGCGCTCGGCGGGCTCGAAGGCGCCCGCGAGTTCGTCGATGACGGCGTCGAGGCCGGAGTCGGCGATCCCGCCGAGGTTGCGCGGGCCCTTCGTGCGCATCATCTGGGCCAGCGGCGCGACCGGGTCGAACCCGTAGGACAGCGAGCCGTCGAAGCTGAGGCCCACGTCCCAGCCGTCGGCCGACCGCATCGCCGCGTAGTTCTCGGGCACCTCCGCCACCTCGGCCCGGAAGCCGGCCTTCGCCAGCTGCGCCTGCATGGCCACGGCGAGCGGCTTGGTGTCGGGCTGCGGCGAGTAGGCGTTGATCGTGATCGCCAGGGGCCTGCCGTCCTTGGTCCTCGTCCCGTCGGCGCCCTTGCGCCAGCCCGCCTGCTCCAGCAGCCGCTCGGCGGCGGCGAGGTCGGTGCGCAGGTTCTTGACGGAGTACGGCAGCGCTTCGGGATAGACCCCCGAGGGCGTGCGGTAGAAGCCGTCCATCACCGTCTCGGCCAGCTCCTTCCTGTCCACGGCGAGCGACAGCGCCCGCCGTACCCTGGAGTCGTCGAGGGGAGCCTTGCGCACGTTGAGGAAGCCGCGCAACTGCCCCGTCGCCAGCGCCGCCTCCCTGACCGAGACCCGCGCGTCGCCCTTCAGCGTCCGCAGCGCGTCGGTCGGCGGGTAGAAGGCGAGGTCGGCCTCGCCGCTGCGGACGGCGAGCGTGCGCGCCTGTCCGTCGGGCACGAACCGCACCTCGACCCCGTCGAGGCGCACCTTCCCTCCCCAGTAGTCAGGGTCCCCGGCCAGCACCAGCTTCCGGGAGTCGAGGCTCTTCACCTCGAAGGGCCCGGTGAAGGTCCCGCTCGCCACGTCGAAGACGGAGAACATGCTCTCGTCGGCCAGCAGGCTCGGCAGGTTGGCCACCGGGCCCTCCGTCTCCAGCCGTACGGCCAGCGGCCCCGCGACGGTGACCTTCGCCCCCTCCAGCGCCGCCCGCACGGCCGGGTTCCCCGCGAGGTGCGCGTCCATCAGCTCCTTCAGCGCGGCGGCGTCGAGCGCCCTGCCGCTCTGGAAGCGCACGCCCTGCCGGAGGGTGAGCGTCCACGCCGACTCGCCCTGCCTGGTCAGCGCGGCCAGCAGCCACGGCTCCACCGTGCCGCTCTCCGTCGAGCGCATGAGCAGCTCGCCGTAGCCCCACCCCGAGGCCCAGAACCCCTGTTTGATCGGGTCCAGGCTCTTCACGCTGTACGGCGTGACCACTCTCAGCGGTGCCTGCGCCACGGGCTCCTGAGCGCCGCAGGCGGCCAGCGCGGCCACCAGGGCGACGGCGAGGAGCGGCCGTTTCACATCAATCGACATGAACCACGACAATGCAGCCAATGAAAACCATTGTCAACGGCGGTGGTGTCACTCGAAAGATGTAGATCGATCTCCTCAGCGCGCAGGAGCTTCGGCGTCCGGCCCTTCACTAGCGTTGCCAGGGAACGGGGCAAGCGTGGCCCCTCGTGATCGAAAGAGGTTTTCATGGCCCCCGCCCACAAGACGCTCCTCACCGGTCTGGCCACCTTCGTCGGCGGGACGTTGCTGTGGCTGTTCGGGCTCGATGAGGAGATCGTCATCTTCGTGCCCTCGAAGATCGGTCTGTTCCTGATGGTCCTCGGCGCCGTGGAGACCCTCTACGGCGCCTACCGGGTCATGCGCGACCACCGCGACCCCGCCTAGGCTCCGCCGCTCCGGCACGTGGGAGGCGCTGGTCTGCCGGAAGGCAGGGGGTCAGGCGGGGAGGGCGGCCAGCAGGTAGGCCAGGCGGGCGGCGGCGCCGTCCACGTCGTCCACGGTGCCGAGCCGGTAGCCCCAGGAGGTGACGAAGGCGCCCTCGGGGGAGCAGGTCACGGTCTCGATCAGGGTCAGCGAGAAGCGGTTGACCACCGAGACGAAGGCGGGCTCACTGGCAAGGGCGAGATGCTGGACACGCAGATCCGCGTGGGTTCCAGCAGCCCTGGCGAATGCCTCGAGGCACAGCATGGTGTCGAGCATCGTGCATCACCTCCGCGTCAACTGTGCGCTAGGGTTGCACGATCTTGCTTGGGTAGGCAAGCAATTGTCGGGATTAATGTTGCGATTGTTTCGCGTAGTCGTGATTCACGCGCATGATGACAGACCTAGCCTCTTCCCCGTAGACCGCCACCTTGTGGTACTCATCGAACACGCGGGCGTAGAACTCCACGTCCTGGCGCTCGCTCGTGCGGACCTCCTTCGACCGCGTGGGCACCAGGACCTGGTCGTTGTCGAAGAGCCAGAAGCCGGTCAGCGGCACCGAGGGGTGCTGCTGCTCGAACGGGATGATGCCCAGCTCGATGCTGGGGAGCGTGGTGACCGCCAGCAGCCTGTCCATCTGGCCCTGCATCACCTGGCTCGGCGCGAGCTTCGTGCGCAGCGCGGCCTCGGGCATGATGAACCTGAACGTGCGCGAGGTGTCGTAGAGGATCTCCTGGCGCTGCATCCGCACCCGCACCGCCGCGTCGAGTTCGCCGGTCGCGCCGTACTCACGCTTGAGGGTGAGGAAGATGTGCCGCGCGTACTCCGCGGTCTGCAGCAACCCGATGATCACGCCGGGTTCGAACACCCTGAACAGGGTCGCCCTGGCCTCCTGACCTCGCACGTCCTCCTGTGAGGCGGCCAGGCCGCTGGAGGCCCAGTGCCGCCAGTCGGAGCGGCGCAGCTCGATGGCCGCGGCCCGCTCCTTCAGCTCCGCCAGTTCCTCCGGCTCGGCCCGTACGGCGGCGGCCCAGGCGCTCACGTCGTCGTCGGTGGCGCTCTGCCTGGCGTTCTCGAGGCGGGAGACCTTGGACGGCTGCCAGTCGAGCAGCTCCGCGAGATCCTTGCCGGACAGCCCGGCCGCCTCGCGCAACTGCCGCAACCGGATGCCCATCTCGACCCGGGCCTGCTGGAATGACGTCACGCCGCACGAGGCTAGACCCAGCGGGGACGATCATGCCAGGGGTAGTGGCGCAATTGTGACGTCAGAGCACCCTGCGCGCGATGTCCACCAGCAACTCGCGGGGGACCTCCACGGCGCTCTCGCCGTCGAGCACGTCGCGCAGGTCGGCCAGGGCCTCCCTGTCGGTCACGGTCAGGCCCTGGACGACGATGGTTCCGCGGTCGGTCTCGTAGAGCGTCGGGCAGGCGCCCGCCTCGGACGTGGAGCCGAGAAACCTCATGCGCATGATGGATCCTTCCCCGAAACCCGCAATGGCAATTGCGCGCAATTGTACGGGGAAGATCACGCCTTAGGGGGAAATATCGCCATATTTGGTATGGGCGGCGGCGCGCTTGTCCGGAAGATACTCGCTCGGCCACAGGCCAGGCTGCGGCGAGTAGCCGCGCAGCACCCGTCGCGCGATGGAGGCCTGGTGCACCTCCGTCGGGCCGTCCATGATGCCCATGAGCGGCGCCGCCTGCCACAGCCTGGCCAGCGGGGTGTCGGTGGAGACGCCGAGCGCGCCGTGCAGGTGCATCGCCCGGTAGACGACGTCGTGGAATACCCGCGCCGCCGCCACCTTGCAGGCGGCGATCTGGGTGCGGGCCTCCCTGGTCGACGACCGGTCGATCAGCCACGCCGTGTGCAGCACCAGCAGCCGGAACTGCTGGATCTGCAGGTAGGAGTCGGCGATGGCGGCCTGCACGAGCTGCTTGTCGGCCAGCACGCCGTCCACGGTCTGCCTGGACAGCGCCCGCTCGCACATCATGTCGAAGGCCCGCTTGACCGCGGCGACCGTGCGCATCGCGTGGTGGACCCGTCCGCCGCCCAGCCTCGCCTGAGCCACGGCGAAGGCGCCGCCCTCCTCGCCGAGCAGCGCGTCGGCGCCCACCCTGACCCGGTTGTACCGGATGTGCGCGTGGTGGCCCGAGCGCTCTCCCATCGTGCCGATGTTGCGCAGGATCTCCACGCCTCCGGTGTCGGCGGGCACCAGGAACATCGACATCCGTTCGTACGGGTGCGCGTCGGGGTCGGTGACGGCCATGACGATGAGGAAGTCGGCGTTGGCCGCGTTGGAGGTGAAGTACTTCTCCCCGTCCAGGACCCAGCCGTCCCCGTCGCGCACGGCTCGCATGGTGAACAGGCGGGGGTCCGATCCGCCCTGCGGCTCGGTCATCGAGTAGGCGGAGAAGACCTCGCCGTCGAGCAGCGGACGCAGGTAGCGCTCCTTCTGCTCGGCGGTGCCGTACATCGCGATGATCTCGGCGTTGCCCGTGTCGGGCGCCTGGCAGCCGAAGATCACCGGGGCCCAGGTGGAGCGGCCGATGAGCTCGTTCATGAGGGCGAGCTTCAGCTGGCCGTAGCCCTGGCCGCCGAGCTCGGCCCCGAGGTGACAGGCCCACAGCCCGCGCTCGCGCACCTGCTCCTTCAGCGGATCGACGATCTTGCGCAGGCGGTCGTCCAGCTTCTGGTACGCCTTGCCGGGGAAGGCCAGATCGAGCGGTTCGACCTCCTCCGTGATGAAGGCGTCCATCCAGTCAAGCTTGGCCTGGAACTCCGGTTCTACCGAGAAATCCATGTCTGCGCCCTCGCGAACAGATCGAGTGTGGTCTGGTGGAGAAGATCACCGATGTCCTTGGGCGCCTTGCCCGCGCAGGCGCGCGCGTGGGTGCCCTCCAGCACGATGCCGAGCTTGAAGCAGGCCATCACCACGTACCAGTCGACCGCGGACAGGTCGCGCTCGGACAGCTCGGCATAGCAGGTGACGAGCTCCTCGGCGGCGGGCAGCCCCGGAATCTGCAGCTCCGACGAGGGCCACGTGGCCACCAGCCAGCCCAGGTCGAGCAGCGGGTCGCCGATCGTGCACATCTCCCAGTCGACGATCGCCGCCACCCACGGGCCCTCGCGGGAGAACATGAGGTTGGCCAGGTGGTAGTCGCCGTGCATGATGCCGGGCGTGAACGTGCGGGGCCGGTTGCGCTCCAGCCACTCGGCCGTCTCGCGCAGCCGGGGGATCTCGGGGCCAGGGTAGCCGTCGAGCTTGCCGTACGACTCGAGCTCGCCCATCCAGCGCGGCACCTGCCGTTCCAAAAAGCCCTCGGGCCTGCCGAACCCTGGCAGCACGTCGGGCGAGACCCGGCCGAGCGCGGCCAGCGCGACGGCGGCCTCCAGCCCCATGCGCTGCCTCATGGCGGGATCGGAGGCGTGCGGCTCGGGCAGCCCGGTCGTCGCGTTGAACCCGTCGACCGGTTCCATGAGGTAGAACACCGGCTCGTCCACCGTCTGCGCGGCCACCAGCCTGGGCGCGGGCACCCCGGTGCCGCGCAGCGCGGCCAGCACCCGCGCCTCACGGCGCAGGACCTCGTTGCTCTTCGCGCGCACGTGCAGGGGCGGCCTGCGCAGCACGTACGGCACGCCGCCCCGCTCGAAGGCGACCATCACGTTCTGCGTGCCGCCCAGGACCGGCCGCGCGTTCTCGAACGGCCCGCCGGGCAGGCCCTCGGCGTCCATCCAGGCGCCCAGCACGTCGAAGTCGATCACGCTGACGTCGATGTGCGCGGGGGTCGTGGTCACGACAGAACCGAACCATGTTCTGGTTGCCAGGTCAACCCGGACGCCCGCACCGCCGTTCTGTTGATCCGGTCAGCCCAGTGCCTGCATCGTCGGCGTGAACAGCCTCGCCTGGTCGCCCGGCAGTTCGCCGCCGCGCACCATCGCGCTGGTGGTGAAGGCGTGGGTCACGCCCCGCTCGACCACCCAGTCCACGAGGTCGGGACGGCTGTCGTCGAGGTCGACGCGCACCGGCAGCGTGGAGCCCGCCGCGAGGTCGGCGATGAGGTCGCGCGCGGTGGCCTGGTCCTCGGCGACCACCGGCCCGATCACCAGCGTGTCGTCGTTGCGCCATGCCCCGCCGAATCCCGTCATCCGCCCGTCGCGCTCGGCCACGCGCACCTGCTCGTGGAAGTCCGGCATCCGGCGCAGCACGGCCGACCGGTCGGCGCCGAAGCGCTCGGCGTCGAACGCCACGATGGCGTCGAGGTCGTCCGCCTTGTGGGTGCGGCCCGAGGCCTGCCCGGTGAAGACGCCCTTGTGGGTCACGATGGTGGCGACCGCGCGGAAGCCGGTGCGCTCGTACAGGGGACGGCCGTACGCGGTGGCGTGCAGCGACACCGTCCTTCCGGCCGCCCGGTCCAGGACGTGGTCCATGAGCGCGCGGCCCAGGCCCTGCCTGCCGTACCTCTCGGCGGTGAGGACCATGCTGATCACGGCGTGGTCGGCGCCGTAGAGCGTGACGATGTTCGTGGCGGCCAGTCCGTCGCCGTCCGGCGCGTCGATGCCGTACGCCTCGCCGACGTCCAGCAGGAACCGCCATTTGCGGCTTTCGGCGCCCCAGTTCCGGCTGAGGGCGAGGCGGCCGCAGGCGGGCAGGTCGTCTGGGGTGAGGCGGCGGATCTGCATGCGGGCCATCCTGGCGCACACCTCTGACCTGGTTCAAACCGGTTTCCCCGCCCTGACTCCGCCACCGGTTCTCTCGGCCCGCCCGCAGCGCTCCAGTCCCCGCCCCGTTCTCCCGGCCCGATTTCCTGCCGTCCGAGTTAGGCGACGGCCACGAAGTTCCCCGGTGCCGCCGTCGGCGGGTGGGCAGACGGCCGGGAGGTCTACGCGTGCCACGGCGTGACGAGCGTCGACAACCCGCTGCCCGTCGACAGGGACACGCTGTACCTGCTGGGCCTGCTGATCAACTCCACCTGCCGCATGGTCGCGCAGCACCCCCAACGCGGTTGCCGGTCTCGAAGCCCGGGTTCCGGGGGAGGATGGGCGGGTGGAGTGTGTTGTCGCGGTCGATGTAGGCGGAACCTTCATGAAGGGCGGACTCATCCGCGACGGCACGGTCCTGCACGCCGAGCGCCGCCCCACCCCTCGCGCGGAAGGACCCGCACGCGTGATCGCGGCCATCTCCGCCTTCGTCGCCGACCTCGCCGTCCCGCGCCAGGGCCTGCGTCCCACGGCCGTCGGGCTGGCCGTCCCTGGGCTGGTCACTCCCACGCACGCGGTCTTCTCCGCCGCCTTCGGCTGGCGCGACGTGCCCGCCGCCGCCTTCACCGACGTGCCGCTGCCCGTCGCGCTCGGCCACGACGTCCGCTCGGCGGGGGAGGCCGAGCTGGCCTACGGCGCTGCCCGTGACGAGCGCGACGTCCTGTTCCTCCCCATCGGCACCGGCATCGCGGGCGCGATGGTCCTGTCCGCCGGCCTGTACGGCGGAGCGGCCGGCTGGGCGGGCCAGATCGGCCACGTCCCCGTGCGTCCCGGCGGCCTGCCGTGCGGATGCGGCCAGTCGGGATGCCTGTCCGCCTACGCCTCGGCCGCCTCGATCGCGGCCCGCTGCGGCGAGAGGTCGGCCGCCGCCGTGGTGGCGCGCGACGACCCGCTCGCCAGGCAGGTGTGGGCCGAGGCGGTCGAGGCGCTCGCCCTGGCCCTGGCGACGTACACGCTGCTGCTGGACCCCGCGCTGATCGTCATCGGCGGCGGCCTGGCGCTGTCCGGCGAGGCGCTCCTCGCGCCGCTACGGGCCCGGCTGGCCGCGCGGCTGGCCTTCAGACCGGCGCCAAGAATCGCACTGTCCTCCCTGGGCCCGCACGCCGGCATGCTCGGCGCCGCCCTCCTGGCCACCCGCGCCTAGCCCACCACGCGACCGGACCGCTGCGCCCCATGCACCTCTCACCTCCGCACCCGAGCCCTTGAGGCCCCCTGGATCTGGGCGCCGAAAGCACCCCCGGCCCTCAGACCGGGATCGTCCTTCTACCGAGGGCCGTCCGGCGACACGAAGGACACGGGGATGGGCATCGGCCGGGCTCGCAGCTCCTCGCCCAGCGCCTTGGCCTGCGGGTCCAGCCGGGGGCTGGCGGCGACGCCCCTGCCGAGCAGGCCGTGGACGACGAAGTTCAGCGCGTTGAGGTTCGCGAACTCGTGGCGGTCGACCTTCAACGCTCCCAGCGCGGGGAGCAGCTCCTTGAGCCGTTCGACGCTCAGTGTCCCGGCCAGCCAGGCGTACTGCTCGGGGGTCCTGACCCAGACACCCAGGTTGGCGTTGCCGCCCTTGTCGCCCGAGCGGGCTCCGGCGATCACACCGAGGGGCGCGTCGACGGTCGGCTCTCCTTCGGACGAGGGCACCGCCGCCGACGTGACCGGCGCCGGCTCGCGGCCCGCCGGTTCATCGGCCCCGGCCGTGACCGGCGACTCGTCCTCGAAGGTCAGTTCCTCGCCGTCGAGGAAGACCCTCGCCGTCACCTCGCCGGCGGGGATCAGGGTCGGCCAGTAGACCCCGTACGGCGACGCGTCGCCCGGCGGCGTCAGCCCGTAGAAGCCCGGATAGCTGGCCAGGCCCGTCTCTACCACGGCCGAGGAGAAGGCGCGCCCCGCCTTGCGCGCGTCGCGGTCCATGACGGTGATCCGCAGCAGCGGCGGGTCGAAGGAGACGTCCACCGAGTCGAACGACTCGCGGGGCACCCGGGCCCAGATCGCCTCCTGCGCGATCCTGGCCTTCTCCTCCAGCTCGAGCCCGGTCAGCATCAGCGTCATGGTGTTGCGGTAGCCGCCCAGGTAGTTGACGGCGACCTTCAGCGTGTCAGGCGCGGGCTCGCCCTTCACCCCCGACACCCTGACCCGGTCGGGACCCTCCTGCGACAGTTCGATGGTGTCGAAGCGGGCCACCACGTCGGGTCCGAGGTAGCGGGGGGAGCCGATCTCGTACAGCAGCTGCGCGGTGACCGTGCCGACCGAGACCAGGCCGCCCGTGCCGGGGTGCTTGGTCACCACGGACGAGCCGTCCTCGTGCAGCTCGACCAGGGGGAAGCCGCAGTGCGCCAGGTCGGGCACCTCGTGGAAGAAGGAGTAGTTGCCGCCCGTGGCCTGGCAGCCGCACTCGATGACGTGCCCGGCGACGACCGAGCCCGCCAGCGCGTCGAGGTCGCCCGGGCGCCAGCCGTACCGCCAGATGCCGGGGCCGGTGACGAGGGCGGCGTCGGTGACCCTGCCGGTGACGACGACGTCGGCGCCGGCCGACAGGGCTGCGGCGATGGGACGGGCCCCGAGGTAGGCGTTGGCGGTCAGGACGGGCTCGGCGAGCTTCTCACCGGTGTCGAGGTTGACCAGGTCGAGGTCGTGCCCGGTGACGTCGTCTCCGGTGACGTAGGCGACCTTGGCGGCGAGGCCCAGCTTCTCGATCGCCGCCGCGCAGCCCTGGGGGTCGAGGCCCCCGGCATTGGAGACGATCTTGATGCCACGCTCCAGGCAGGTGCCGAGCACCTGTTCCATCTGCCTGACGAAGGTGGGGGCATAGCCGGGACGGCCCTTGAGCCGGTTGCCCGCCAGGATCAGCATGGTCAGCTCGGCCAGCCAGTCGCCGGTCAGCACGTCGATGGGGCCGCCCTCGACCATCTCACGCGCGGCCGACAGGCGGTCGCCGTAGAAGCCGCTGCAGTTGGCGATCCTCAGCACCACTTCGGCGGCCTCTTCTCCATGAACGCCGCGATGCCCTCCTGGCCCTCCTCGGAGGTGAAACGCTGCGCCGACAGCGCGGCCATCTGCCGCAGACCCTCCTCGAAGGAGACCGACGGCAGGTCGCGGACCAGCCGCTTGGTGATGGCCAGGGCCTCGGGGCCGCCCTTGACCAGCATGTCGGCGTAGTGGGCGACCGTGGCGTCGAGCTCCTCCATCGGCACCGCCCTGTTGATCAGGCCGATCTCCTGGGCCCTGGCGGCGTCGAACACCTCGCCCGTCATCAGGTACTCGGAGGCCGCCCTGGCCTCCAGCCGCCGCAGCACCGGCACGGAGATCATCGCGGGCACGACGCCGAGCCGTACCTCGGAGAAGGCGAACGAGGCGGTCAGCGGCGCGATCGCGAAGTCGCACGAGGCCACCAGGCCGAGGCCGCCCGCGCGGGCGGTGCCGTTCATGCGGCAGATGACCGGCTTCGGGCTCTCCCAGATCAGCGACATGATCTCGGGGAACGACGCGGTCACGGGGGCGTCGCTGACGCCGCGCGCGGGCTCGATGCGCTGCTCCTTGAGGTCGGCGCCCGAGCAGAAGACCGTGCCCGTGGCCGTCAGCACGATCACCCGGACCTCGGGCTCGGCCAGCGCCCAGTTCAGCCGGTCCTCCAGGTCGCCCAGCAGCCGCACCGACAGCGCGTTGCGGTTGGGCGGCGAGTCGAGGGTGATGGTGGCGATGCCACCCTCCAGCTCCTTGTGGACCAGGCGCGTCATGCTTCCCCTTCCTCGATGATCGCCAGCACGGCTCCCGCCTCGACCTGCGAGCCCTTCTCGACCATGACGGCCGAGACGACTCCCGCGGCGGGCGCGGCGATCTGATGCTCCATCTTCATCGCCTCGAGCACCAGGACCACCTGTCCCTTGCTGACAGCGGCGCCCTGCTCGACCTCGACGCGCAGCACGCTACCCGGCATCGGGGCCAGCAGGGAGCCAGGCGCGTGCTCCTCGGCGGGTTCGGGCAGGCGGGGGAGTGGCGTGAGGCGGGTGTCACCGACGTAGACGCAGCTCTCGTAGTGCGCGATCTCGAAGGTCCGCCGCAGGCCGTCCGTCTCCATGACCACCTGGTACGGCCCGGCGCGCACCACCCCGGGCGGCGGCGGATCGTAGACCGCCTCCGCCTCCTCGAACCTGGCGACCTGCGGCTGCGACCTGACGTTGCGCCAGCCGCCGGGAAGGCTCCGCTGCACGGTGGCCTCGCTCCTGTGGCGGGCTGCGATCGCGAGGGCCGCCGCCAGCACTTCCTGCTCCGTGGGCGGCTGGTGCGCGTCGATCCGGTGTTCCTCGAGGAAGCCGGTGTGGGTGTCGCCATCGCGGAAGGCCCTGCTGCGCAGGATGTTGCGCAACAGGACGCGGTTGGTGGTCAGGCCGTGGATCCTGGCGCGGTCGAGGGCGGTGGTCAGCTTCCTGATCGCCTCGCCCCTGCTGTGCCCGAACGAGATGATCTTCGCGAGCATCGGGTCGTAGTGCGTGGAGACCGTCGAACCAGACTCCACGCCGGAATCGACCCGCACCGGGCCGCGCACCTCGAACAGGTCGACGGTGCCCGACTGGGGAAGGTACGCGCCGTCCTCGGCGTAGAGCCTCACCTCGATCGCGTGGCCGGTGGGCGAGGGCCGCGCGCCGGGCAGCGGCTCGCCCTCGGCGACGCGCAGCTGCAGCTCGACCAGGTCCAGGCCGTAGACCAGCTCGGTGACGGGGTGCTCGACCTGCAGGCGGGTGTTCATCTCGAGGAAGGCGACCGTGTCGCCCTTGACCAGGAACTCGACGGTGCCCGCGCCGACGTACCCGATCGCCTCCGCCGCCCTGACGGCGGCCGCCTCCAGGGTGGCGCGCAGCTCGGGGGTCACGGCGGGGGAGGGGCACTCCTCCACCACCTTCTGGTGGCGGCGCTGGATGGAGCACTCCCGCTCGCCCAGCGCCCAGACCGTGCCGTGGACGTCGGCGAGGATCTGGACCTCGATGTGGCGGGCGCGCTCCAGGAGCGGCTCGACGAACACGGTCCCGTCGCCGAACGCCGCCTCGGCCTCGCGCCGCGCCGAGGCCAGCGCCCGGTCGAGATCGGCGGGCGTGCCGACGACGCGCATGCCGCGCCCGCCGCCGCCCGCCGCCGCCTTGACGAGCAGCGGATACTGCCAGCCGCCTGTCGCGCCTCCGATGATCTCCCCGTCGGCCGCCCGGACAGTGAGCGAGGGAAGCACGGGGACGCCCGCCTCGGCCATGAGCCGCTTCGCCTCGATCTTGGAGCCCATCGCCGCGATGGCCGCGGGTGGCGGGCCCACCCAGGTCAACCCGGCCTCGATCACCGCCTCGGCGAAGGCGGCGTGCTCCGACAGGAAGCCGTAGCCGGGGTGGACCGCGTCGGCGCCCGACCGCTCGGCCGCCCGGACGATCGCCTCGATGTCCAGGTACGCCATGGGATCGCCCAGCCGTACGGCGAGGTCGGCCTCGGACACGTGCGGCGCGCCCGCGTCGGCGTCGGAGTAGCCGGCGACCGTCTCGATGCCCAGCTCGCGGCAGGTCCTGAAGATCCTGCGCGCGATCTCGCCGCGGTTCGCCACCAGCAGTCTCGTGATCATGGCCTGAACACCCCGAATCCGGCCGCCTCGGGGACGGGCGCGCTGTTGATCGCCGACAGGCAGAGCCCGAGGACCGTGCGGGTGTCGCGCGGGTCGATCACCCCGTCGTCGTAGAGCCGTCCCGACAGGAAGAACGGCAGCGACTCCTGCTCGATCTGCGCCTCCACCATCGCCCGCATCGCCGCGTCGGCCTCCTCGTCGTACGCCTGGCCGCGCGCCTGGGCGGCCTGCCGTCCGACGATCGAGAGCACCCCCGCCAGCTGCGCGGGGCCCATCACCGCCGACTTCGCGCTCGGCCACGCGAACAGGAAACGCGGATCATAGGCGCGCCCGCACATGCCGTAGTTGCCCGCGCCGTAGGAGGCGCCCATGACCACCGTCAGGTGCGGGACCGTCGAGTTCGACACCGCGTTGATCATCATCGCGCCGTGCTTGATGATGCCGCCCTGCTCGTACTCCTTGCCGACCATGTAACCGGTCGTGTTCTGCAGGAACACCAGCGGCGTGCGGGACTGGTCGGCCAGCTGGATGAACTGCGTGGCCTTCTGCGACTCCTGGCTGAACAGCACGCCGCGCGCGTTGGCCAGGATCCCGATCGGATAGCCGTGCAACCGCGCCCAGCCGGTCACCAGCGACGCGCCGTAGAGCGGCTTGAACTCCTCGAACTCGCTGCCGTCGACGATCCTGGCGATCACCTCGCGCGGATCGAAGGGGATCTTGAGATCCTCGGGGACGATCCCGAGCAGGTCGTCCTGCGGATATCGGGGCTCGACGACGGGGCCAGGGGTCGTCCCCAGCTTCCGCCACCCCCACGATTTCACGATATTTCGGCCTATGCGGAGGGCGTCGTACTCGTCGGCGGCCAGGTAGTCGGCCAGCCCGCTGGTACGCGCGTGCATCTCGGCCCCGCCGAGCGACTCGTCGTCGGACTCCTCGCCGGTGGCCATCTTCACCAGCGGGGGGCCGCCCAGGAACACCTTGGCGCGCTCCTTGACCATGACGACGTAGTCGCTCATCCCCGGGACGTACGCCCCGCCCGCCGTGGAGTTGCCGAAGACCAGCGCGACCGTCGGGATCCCCGCGGCCGACAGCCGCGTCAGATCCCTGAAGATCCGGCCCCCCGGGATGAAGATCTCCTTCTGTGTCGGCAGGTCCGCGCCGCCCGACTCCACCAGGTTGAGGTACGGCAGGCGGTTGCGCAGCGCGATCTCGGCCGAGCGCAGGCTCTTCCTGAGCGTCCACGGATTGGAGGCGCCGCCGCGCACGGTCGGATCGTTGGCGGTGATCACGCATTCGACGCCCTCGACCACCCCGATGCCGGTCACGACGCTCGCGCCGACCGGGAAGTCGCTGCCCCACGCGGCCAGCGGCGAGAGCTCGAGGAAGGCCGAGCCCGGGTCGAGGAGCAGCTCCACGCGCTCCCGGGCGAGGAGCTTGCCGCGCCCGCGGTGCCGTTCGACGTACTTCGCGCCGCCGCCCGCGACCGCCTTGGCGTGCTCGGCGTCGAGGTCGGCCAGCTTGGCGAGCATGGCGTTCCTGCGCTCCTGGTGATCGGCGCTCGCCGGATCCAGGCGACTGATGATCATGCCTCACCCCTTTCCTCTTGGTGTGGCCGGCATGAAGTTGACGCGTGCGTCAGCCCGATGGCGCGGGCCCACAGGCGCGTCAGATGGTCGACGGCGGTACGCTCGTCGGCCTGCTCGCCGAGGTCCAGCCAGACGTGGGCGAAGTGCTCCACCATGCCGCCGAGCATGATCGCGGTGAGCCTCGGGTCGAGGTCGCGGTCGGCCAGGCCCTGCTCCTGCAGGCGGCGCAGGCCCTCGGCGCCCCGCCTGACGAACACCTCCCGCAGCTCCAGCAGCAGCCTGCCGAACCGGTCGTCGGTGGTCGCCGCGTGCTCCAGCATCCGCACCAGCCTGGAGTTGGCCGCCCAGGCGCGCAGGTAGAGCCGGTTGGCGGCCTCGACGCGGGCGTAGGGATCGTCGGGCACGGCCGGCCCCACCATGCTGGCGGCGAACATCTCGCCCACCACGGCCCCCGCCACCTCGCCGAAGAGTGACTCCTTCGAGTCGAAGTAGGTGTAGAAGGTGCCGTGCGAGACCCCGGCCCTGGCGCACACGTCGTCGATGCGGACGGCGTCGTACCCGTGCTCCTCGAAGGCCTCCCGTCCGGCTTCGAGCAGGGCGGCCCTGGTGCGCCTGCCCCTCGCGGTCAGCGCGTCCGATTTGACGATCACGTCAACAACGTAATCCCGACTGGGACGCCTCCGCAAGAACCCGAGCCAAGACCCCGCCCGCTCCGACGCTTGAGGGTCTGCCGGCGTCCAAGAGTCCGTTGTCTTCAGGACGACAGGAGATCTTGATGGAATCCCAGAAGGAAGAGCGCGACGGCGATCCGGCGCAGGTCCCTGGACCGGGCGGTCTCCATCTGGCCGGAGATGCGTCGACGGCCCGCGTCGGGTGACGCGGGCCGTCGGATACAGCCTGCAAGGCGCAGGGGCGCCGTCCGTGGATCAGCCGCAGTGGCTCCAGCCGCTCTTCCAGCTGAGCGTGCCCCAGCTGCCGCCCCAGATGACGCACTTCTTGACCGCCGCCAGCCGGACCGGCCCCGCGTACGCGGTGAACTTGCCCGGGTTGGCGCCGCTGGCGCCGCCCTTCACCTGGAGGATGGCGTTCATCGACACCTTGGCGGGCACCTCGTACTTCGACATGGTGACCACGCAGTTCTTCCCCGCGCTGGTGTTGTACAGCAGGTAGATCGTGGCCTTGGTGCTCAGCGCGTGCGAGTTGATCACCTTGTACCCGGAGCCGCAGACCGTCGTCGCCCGGTACGGGTTCAGCTTCGGCGTGGGCTTGGGTGTCGGCTTCGGCGCCACCGTCGGCTTCGGCGCAGCTGTCGGCTTCGCGGTCGGCTTGGTGCTCGGCTTAGAGGAGTGGCCGTAGTAGTCGCCGGTGGTCGGCTCCATCAGACCCGTGGGCTCGGGCTCGGGGTCCACCAGGCCCGTGTTCTTGGTGGGCTTGACCTTGGGCGTGGAGGGCTTGGCCGTCGACGCCGTCGGCCGGGTCACCGGGGGTGCGACCGTGGTGTGCGGCACGGAGACCGCCGGTTCTTCGGCCTTCTTGGACTTGGTCGCCTTCGGCGTCGGAGAGTCGTCGATCAGCTCGGGCGTCAGCGTCGGATCGATCGGCGGGTCGACGGGCGCCTCGGTGGAGGCCGCCGCGGGATCGGTCGCGGGGTCGGCGGCGGCCGAGGTGGCCGGGCCGTTCGCGGCGACCAGCTCGGCGGTGGTCTTCTTGCCCGCCTGCGCCCACACGACGGTGCCGGCGAGCACGAGCGCACCCGCCGCCGCGGCCGAGATCGCGATGGTCAGGGTACGGCGGCGCGTGGCCGAGCCGGCCGTACCGCCCGAGGGCGGACGCTGGCCGGGGACATGGGTCCCGGGAAAGCCGTGCGGACCGGGAACCGGGCCGCCGGGCGCGCCGGGAGCACCCGGCTGGCCGGGAACGGGCCCGCCGGGAACCTGGGGCCTCGGGCCGCCGGGAGCGCCGGGGACGGGACCGCCCTGCGGTGCCGCGGCCGGACGGGCGCCTGGGTGCGGGAACGGGGGAGGGAGCTGGCTGCCGGTCTGGTGGACGGCGACCGGGCTCTCACCGGTCTGCTGGCCGGTCAGGCGGGCGATCAGCTGTTCGGCGGTCGGGCGCAGCGCGGGGTCCTTCGACAGGCAGGCCTCGACCAGCCCGCCGAGCACCCCTTCGAGCCCGCCGATCTCCGGCTCCTCGTTGAGGATCCGGTTCATGACCACCGGGATGGAGTCGGAGCCGAACGCGGGCTTGCCCGTGGCGGCGAACACCATCGTGACGCCCCACGCGAACACGTCCGCGGCCTCCGACACCGGGGCGCCGCTCAGCTGCTCGGGCGCGAGGTAGGCAGGCGTCCCCATCGCCATGCCCGTGGCCGTCGCGCCGGGGGAGTCGAGCGCCCGCGCGATGCCGAAGTCGATCACGACCGGGCCCTCGGGGCCCATCAGCACGTTGGCGGGCTTGAAGTCGCGGTGCAGGATGCCCGCGCGGTGGATGGCCGCCAGTGCGGTGGCCGTGCTGATCGCGAGGCGTTCGAGTGCCGCTCCCCTGCGCGGCCCTTCCCTGTCGACCAGTTGCCGCAGCGAGGGCCCCGGCACGTAGTCGGTCACGATGTACGGCCGGCTGCCCTCGAGATCGGCGTGCAGCACGGGCGCGGTGCAGAACCTGGCCACCCGTTGCGCCACCGCCACTTCGCGCAGGAACCGCGTCCTGGCGTCGGCGTCGGCCACCAGCGCGTTGTGCAGGAGCTTGACCGCCACCTGCTCGCCCGCCTGCCCCTTGGCCAGGTAGACCACACCCTGTCCGCCCTCGCCGAGCCTGGCGACGATCTCGAACGCACCCAGCCGTCGCGGGTCGTCCGCCGCCAACGGCTGAAACTGAGTCACGTCGAACCCCCGGTTATTTCGTGATAGGTGGGGCAAAACGCTATCAGTGTGGCCGGTGTGTCGTCCCACCGGTTTCACGATATGTCCGTATCGCAATGGTCTTGGCGTATTCCGCCGACCCCGTGTCGGCCTCTACGTCGGAGGTCACGCCCTCGTGGACGATGAGGACCTGGGAGGCGCCGCGCGGGCCGTCGCGGCGATGCCCGCCATCCACGCGGCGTCCAGCTCGCGGAAGCGCGGACCGAGGCGGACCTCCCCGTCGTGGGTGAACGTGATGCACGAGGGCGTGTCCACGCCGAAGGTCGGCCAGGGATCTCCTGAAGGGCGCGGGCGAGCGAGGACGTGCCCAGAGCTCTATCCGCCGTTCAGCATGATGACGGTCAAATCGCCTTCCCCGGGTTGAGGATGCCGAGCGGGTCGAAGACCCGCTTGATGCCCTTCTGTATTTCGTCCACGACGGGCCCCGACTCCAGCGCGAGCCAGCGCCGCTTCAGCAGCCCCACCCCGTGCTCGCCGGTCAGCGTGCCGCCCAGGTCGAGGGCGGCCTTGAACACCTCGTCGGCCGCCGCCCACACGTTGGCGGGCGGCTCCACGGTGCCGTGGTCGAAGATGAACACCGGGTGCAGGTTGCCGTCGCCCGCGTGGGCGACCGTGCAGATCATCACGTCGTGCCTGGCGGCCGCCGCCTCGATGGCGGAGATCATGTCGGGCAGCGCCGAGCGCGGCACGCACACGTCCTCCACCAGGCAGGCGCCGAGGCGCTCCTTGGCCTGGTAGGCCATGCGCCTGATGCCGATGAGGTCCTCGGTCTCCTCGGGCGTCGAGGACACCGCCACGAAGGAGGCGCCGTTCGCCTCGCACAGCTCCCGCATCATCTCCGCCATCGCCTGGCCGTCGGAGGCGTCGGACTGGCCGATCAGCATGGCCTGGGTGGAGTCCTCCAGGCCGATGTTGCGCCAGTCGTCGATGGCCTTCAGCGTCGCCCGGTCCAGCAGCTCCATGAGGGACGGCTGGCAGCCCGCCGCGATGATCGCCGAGACGGCCGCGGCGGCGTCGCGCAGGGAGCCGAACTCCGCGGCGATCGTCGCGGGCGGCGCGACCGGCGCGCGGCGCAGCCGTACGGTGGCCGAGGTGATGACGCCGAGCGTGCCCTCCGAGCCCACGAACAGGCCGGTCAGGTCGTAGCCCGTCACGCCCTTGACCGTGCGGCGGCCGGTGTTCAGGATCCGGCCGTCGGCCAGCACGACCTCGAGGCCGAGCGCGGAGTCGCGGGTCACGCCGTACTTCACGCAGCGCAGTCCGCCGGCGTTGGTCGCCAGGTTCCCGCCGATGGTGGAGATCTCGTAGGACGACGGGTCGGGCGCGTACATCAGCCCGTGCTCCCGCGCCGCCCGGTCGAGGTCGGCGGTGATCACGCCCGGCTCGACCACGGCGATCTCGTCGGCCGGGTTCAGCTCGCGGATCGCCGTCATCCTCGCCAGCGACAGCACGATCGACCCCTCGCTGGCGGTCGCCGCGCCCGCGAGGCCGGTGCCCGCTCCGCGCGGCACCACCGGCACCCGGTGCTCGGTGGCCCAGCGCATCGTCGTCACCACCTCCTCGCGGGTGGTGGCCAGAACCACCCCCAGAGCCTTGCCCGGCTCGAGGAACGTGCGGTCGCGCGCGTAGGAGTCGACCACGTCGGGGTCGGTCAGCACCCTTCCCTCGGGAAGAGCCTTCACAAGTGCGTCAATCACGCTGTGGACTCTACGACCCGATTTGCGGGATCCGCACGCCAGGGCCACACTGCCCGGATGGATCTGTCCTGTCCGGAGTGCGGCCTTGCTGACAGGGTGGCGTCGGTGCCGGGGGTCGTGGCCGACGGAACGAGTTTCCGCCTCGGGCGCGCGAGCATGCCGAAGGAGCGGGCCGTCGTCGACCTGCCGGCCGCCTCGCTGATCGGCACCAGGAAGCACGCGATGACCAGGACGCAGCTCGCGGTGTGGCTCTCCTTCCCCGCCAGGCACGAGGTGCCGCGCGCGCGGCACCAGGGCTACGTCATGCTCGGCTTCGCCGCCCTCGCGCACGTCGTGCTGGCGCTGACGCTGGCGATGAGCGAGCAGACGAACCTGCTCATGGACCTGCTGGCGCCGTTCTGCGTGACCGGGGTCTTCTGGTGGTTCGGGCTGCTGTTCGTCGTCGGCGCGCACGGCGCGCGCCGGCGCGACCAGGCCGAGGCGTCCGCTCGCGAGCAGGCGCTGCTGGTGTGGCAGGAGCTCTACCACTGTCCGCGCGACAACGTGGCCTTCGAGCCGGGCGTGGGTCTCGCCTTCCATCCCAGCGAGACGCGGGAGTACATCTTCGGCTTCAGGTACGGCAGACGCCGTCCCCTCTAGCCGGATACAGTCCGGTCCATGGCACTTGGGGTGGTGAGAATCAGGCACGTGAAGCTGCCCGTGACCGACCTCCGGCGCAGCGTCGCCTGGTACACGTCCCTGCTCGACCTCGAGGTCGCGGCCGAGTTCGCCGAGCAGGGCACGGTCAGGGGCGTTCAGCTCTCGGCGGCCGACGGCGGCTTCGCGATCGCGCTGAGGGAGCGGGCGTTCTGCGCGAGCACGCCCGACCTCGACGGGTTCGACGCGTTCGCCCTGGAGGTGGAGTCGGTGGCGGCGCTGCACGAGCTGGCCGCGCGGTGCGAGCGGCTCGCGATCGCCTGCGGTGGCGTCCAGGACAGAGGTGAGTACGGCGCGAACCTCGACATCCCCGATCCCGACGGGAGCGTGCTGCGCTTCCTGGCCGGCAACGTGATCGGGCCGGGCGCCTTCCTCGGGGTCGACCTCGACGGCGAGGGCAGACCCTCGATCTACGCCGAACCGAAGCTCCCCGTCTAGCCGTCGCCGTTGTCCCCGCCCGCCGGGGTGACCGGAGCGGGCGGGGAGGGCGGCTCAGCCCTGGGAGAGCAGCTTCTCGGTGGCGACGAGGCGGACGCAGACGGTCAGGCCGGTGATCGCCTCCTCCAACTCCTCCAGGTCGGGGTAGGTGGGGGCGATGCGGATCGTGCGGTCGGCGGGGTCGTCGCCGTACGGGTGGGTGGCGCCTGCGGGAGTGAGCGCGATGCCGGCGGCCTTGGCCTTGGCCACGACCTCCTTGGCGCACCCCTCGGGGACGTCGAGGCTGATGAAGTAGCCGCCCGAGGGGGCCGTCCAACCAGCCAGCCCGGTGCCGCCGAGCTCCTTGGTGAGGATCCTGTCGACGGCCTCGAACTTCGGCCACACCAGCTCGGCGTGCCTGCGCATGTGCGCGGCCACGCCCTCGGCGTCGCGCAGGAACTCCACATGGCGCAGCTGGTTCATCTTGTCGGGGCCGATGCTCTGCTTGGACAGGTTGCCCAGGTACCAGGCGACGTTGGCGGGGGAGCCGCCGAAGAAGGCCACACCGCTTCCCGCGAGGGTCACCTTGGAGGTGGAGCCGAAGACGAAGGCGCGGTCGGCGTTGCCGTACTCCGCGCAGAGGGCGAGCAGGTCGGCGAGCTCGGCGTGCTCGTCGGTGAGGTGGTGGATCGCGTAGGCGTTGTCCCAGAAGATCCGGAAGTCGGGCGCGGCGGTGGTCATCGCGGCCAGGCGGCGCACGGTCTCGTCGCCGTAGGTGACGCCGGAGGGGTTGCTGTACTTCGGGACGCACCAGATGCCCTTGACCCTCGGGTCGTCGGCGACCAGCCGCTCGACGACGTCCATGTCGGGGCCCTCGGCGGTCATCGGCACCTGCACCATCGTGATGCCGAACCGCTCGCACAGCGCGAAGTGCCTGTCGTAGCCGGGCACGGGGCACAGGAAGACGATCTCCTGCTCGTCCGCCCAGCGGCGCGCCGCGCCCGGCAGCACGCTGAGCAGCGAGAAGACGATGGTGTCGTGCATCATCGCCAGGCTGGAGTTGCCTCCGGCGAGCAGTTGCGCCGCGGGGACCTGCAGCAGGTCGGCGAACAGCTCGCGGATCTCGGCCAGGCCCTGCAGGTTGCCGTAGTTGCGGCAGTCGGTGCCGTCGGCGGCCAGGTGCGTCGAGGGCAGGGCGGTCATCCTGGCGGACAGATCGAGCTGGTGCGGCGAGGGCTTGCCCCTGGTCAGATCGAGCTTCAGGCCTCGCCTGACGAGAGCGTCGTAGTCACGGGCGGCCAGGTCGCGCTGGGCGGTCAGCTCGGTCACGGGGATGTTCCTTCCTGAGACTGGGACATGACGAGGATAGTGGGCCCGGCCGGGGGAACCGTCGGCAGACAGCGCTTTCGCGCGAGTCCTCGAGTCAGCGCTTCAGCCGCCACAGGCTCGTCACCTCCGCGGCCCTCGCCCGGTGCAGGGGATCGGCGCCGTCACGGGCCCGCGGATGCCTGGGCGCGATGTCCAGGCGGCCCGCGACCCGCAGTCCCGCCTCGGCGAAGGAGGTCAGCAGCTCCTGCCTGCTGTGCAGGCCGAGGTGCTCGGCGAGGTCCGACAGGATCAGCCAGCCCTCGCCGTCCGGTTCGAGGTGGTGGGTCAGCTCGCCGAGGAAGCCGCGGAGCATCCGGCCCTCTGGGTCGTAGACGGCCTGGTCGCGCCGGGTGCCGGGCCGTACGGGCAGCCACGGGGGATTGCACACCACCAGCGGCGCGCGGCCCTCGGGGAACAGGTCGCGCCTGGCCACCTCGACCCGGCCGGACAGGCCGAGGCGCGAGAGGTTGTCGCGGGCGCACGCGACGGCCCGCTCGTCGAGGTCGGTGGCCACCACGCGCTCGACGCCTCTCCTGGCCAGCAGCGCGGCCAGCACGCCGGTGCCGGTGCCGATGTCGAAGGCGGCCGTGCGCGCCGGCAGCGGCGCGCGGGCCACCAGGTCGACGTATTCTCCGCGGACCGGGGAGAAGACGCCGTAGTGCGGGTGGATGCGCGCGCCGAGCGCGGGCACCGCCACGCCCTTCCTGCGCCACTCGTGCGCGCCGATCACGCCGAGCAGCTCGGTGAGCGGGACGAGCGTGGGCCCCTCGGCCGGGCCGTACGCCTCCAGGCAGGCACGCCGTACGTCGGGGGCCCTGCGCAGCGGCACGGTCAGCTCCTCCGACAGCGGCACCAGCAGCCTGCCCAGTAGCACGGCCTTCCTGGCGCGGGCCTGCCGGTAGGCGTGGAAGTCGGCCGGCGGCGGCTGCCTGTCGGCCCTGCGGGCCAGCGCGCGCAGGAGCTGTCTGGCGTTGTGGAAGTCGCCGCGCCACACCAGCGCGACACCCTCACGGGCCAGGCGATGGGCGGTGTCGGCTCGCGTCGTGTCGTCGGCGGCGACCAGGCGCGACGGCGGCGGCTCGGGTGAGCGCCACCCTGCCGACAGTTCGCGGCCTGCTTCGTTCCAGTGGACGTCGGGCACCGTGTGCTCCTCTTGATCGAACGGGACTGTCGATGAAGAGCACTTCGACGTGGAGGGGGTGGGCTAGCGGGTCTCGGACCTCCACGAGGAAGCGCGAGCCGCGGCGTCGCCGAGAACGCAGCCGAGAACGGCGAACGACATGATCAACCTCCTTGGAGTCACCCCATGCTAGCCCCCTGGACGATCGCCCTTCCCGGTCAGTGCCCGTGCCCCTGGCCGTGGCCATGACCATGACCGACGAGCGCGGCGGGCCTGCCGGACGGCACCAGCCCGAGCGCCACCACCCCCGCCACCGCCGCGGCCCCCGCGCACCAGGCCAGCGTCGTGCCGAAACCGCCGACCGCCAGGCTGGAGACCACCGCCACCCCGATCGAGCCGCCCAGCTCGTGGAAGGTGTTGACGACCCCCGAGGCCACCCCCGCCTCGCCCCGCGGCACGTTGGCCATGGTCGTCGCCGTGGCGGCGACGAAGGCGGGCCCGATGCCGAAGGCGGCGAGCACGAAACCGGGCAGCAGCGTGGTGTAGACGCCGGCCTCGGGCGAGACGCGGGTCATGAGGGCGGCGCCCGCCGCGGTCAGCAGGAAGGCGCCGACGGCCACGGGCCGCCCGCCGATCCGGCCGATGAGGCGTCCGCCGAGGTGCGCGCCGAGCGTGATGGAGATCGCGACGGGCAGGAACAGCAGCCCCGTCTCCAGCGCGCCGAAGCGCAGTTCCTGCTGCAGGTAGAGCGAGCTGACGAAGAACAGCCCGAGCATCAGCCCGGTTGCCATGAGCATGACGAACACGCCGGACAGCACCGGCCGCCTGGCCATCGTCTCGGCGCGCATGAGCGGCGCCTCGGCCACCCGCTCGACCCACACGAAGGCCGCGTACAGCGCCGCGGAGGCGGCCAGCCAGACGCCCGCCGTACCCCAGCCCGAGTCTCCGGCGGCGACCAGGCCGTAGATGAGCAGCCCGGTCGCGGCGGTGACCAGCAGGGCGCCCGGCACGTCGAGCGGACGGCGCCCCGAGGGGGCGGCGGCGGGCACGACGGAGGGCAGCGCCGCCATGACCGCCAGCCCGACCGGCACGTTGACGAAGAACGCCCACTCCCAGCCGGGACCCGCGGTGAGCAGGCCGCCGACCAGCACGCCGACCGCGGCGCCGGTGCCGCCGATCGCCGCCCAGACCGCCAGCGCCCTGGTGCGGCGCTCGCCGTGGAAGATCGTGGTGATGGTGGCCAGCGCGGCGGGCGACAGCAGCGCCGCGCCGACGCCCTGCAGCGCGCGTCCCGCGATGAGCGTCGCGCCGTCGGGGGCGAGGCCGCACAGCAGCGAGGCCGACGTGAACAGGGCGAGCCCTGTCAGCAGCACGCGCCGGGCGCCGAAGGCGTCGGCGAGACGTCCGCCGAGCACCATCAGCCCGCCGAAGCACAGCGTGTAGGTGGTGACGACCCAGGTCAGCGCCTCGCGGTCGAGGCCGAGGCCGGCGCCGATGGACGGCAGCGCGACCTGGACGACCGTGATGTCGATGATCAGGATGAACTGGGCCAGGCAGAGCAGGACCAGCAGCATGTTCCCTCCCCAATAACTCGTACAGTAGTGTTCGAGTTATGAGGCAAGCATACGGAAGCGGGGTATGTCTACTTTTATTGAGTGACGAGCAGGGAACGCAGGGTCTCGGTCAGCACCCCGGCCGCCTCCTCGCGCGGCAGCCGGCCCGCCTCGATCTCGCCCGCCGCCGTGTGCAGCACCGCGAGGAACGTGCTGACCAGCCACGACAGCGGCAGATCGGTGCGGAAGGCGCCTTCGTCCCTGCCTCGCCCGATGAGCCGCTCGACCCTGGCGAGCGGGCCGCTGTGCCGTTCGCGGATGCGCTCGCCGGGCAGCGCACGGTCGGCGGCCACGAACAGGCGGCTGTGCCTGTCGAGGATCTCCCAGGAGGAGGTGACCAGCCGTTCCAGCGCCTCGGCCGCGGGCAGCCCGTCGAGGTCGAGCCCCGACAGCACCTGCTCGGCCTGGTCGACCGCGCGCTCGAGGACGGCGTCGACCAGCGACTCCCTGGAGGGGAAGTGGCCGTAGAGGGTGACCCTGCCGACGCCCGCCGCCTTGGCGATCTCCGCGACGCTCGCGCCCGGGTCGGCGCTCAGCAGGCGGGTGGCCGTGGCCAGGATCGCGGCGATGTTGCGCTCGGCGTCCGCCCTGCGCGGCGGCGTGGTCTTCCCCATGGTCAAACTCTAGAACCCGGACGTACGCTCCCTGGATGTCCCCAGAATCGCCATCAGAGTCTGGCCGAACGAGCGTCCCCGCTACCTCGCGATCCTCGTCCACGGGTACGGCGAGCACCTCGGCCGCTACGAGCACGTGGCCGCCGCCCTCGTGGCGCACGGCGCGGCCGTCTACGGCCCCGACCACCGGGGCCACGGGCTGTCGCAGGGAGAGCGCGTGCTGATCGAGGACTTCGAGGACGTCGTCACCGACGTGCACGCCGTCGCCGAGCGCGCGAGGGCCGAGCACCCGGGCGTGCCGGTCGTCGTCATCGGCCACTCCATGGGCGGCCTGATCGCCACCCGCTACGCCCAGCGGTACGGCCCGTCCCTGGCCGCGCTGGTCCTGTCGGGCCCCGTCATCGGCAGATGGGAGGCGATCGACCTGCTGCTCACGCTGGAGGAGATGCCTGACATCCCCATCGACCCCGCCACCCTCTCCCGCGACCTCACGGTCGGCGCGGCCTACGCCGCCGACACCCTCGTCTGGCACGGCCCCTTCAAACGCCCGACGGTCGAGGCCTTCGCCGCCACGATGGAGGAGATCGCCAAGGCGGGCTCCCTCGGAGCGCTGCCCACGCTGTGGATCCACGGCGCCGACGACCGGCTCGTGCCGCTGGAGGGCAGCAGGAGGGGCATCGAGGCGGTCAGGGGGGACGACCTGACCGAGCGGATCTACCCGGGCGCCCGCCACGAGGTGTTCAACGAGACCAACAAGGAGGAGGTGCTGGCCGAGGTCACCGCCTTCGTCGACAGGGTCCTGGGCTGACGCGGACCGGCGGCTCGGCCCAGCGAAACGATTACAGCTCGCGCACGATCGCGCGGATCTCGGGCAGTGCCGCGACCAGCGCGGACAGTGGCGTCCGGTAGGCGAGGGCGCTGACGCTGACCGCGCCGCTCGGCCTGGTCGGAGAGGTCAGGAACGCTGGAACGGCCACGCAGGTGACGCCCTCCTCGTTCTCCTGGTCGTCCACGGCGTAGCCGCGCTCGCGCACGGCCGCGAGCTCCGCCGCCAGCTCCCCGGCGCTCACCTTGGTGCGCGGGGTGCGCCGCTCCAGCGGGCCGCCGGCCGCCCACGCGGCCACCGCCGCGTCGTCGGGCAGCGCCCAGGCCAGCAGCAGCTTGCCGACGCCGGTGTTGTGCGCGGGGTTGCGCCCGCCGACCGTGGAGGTGAGCCGCACCGGCCCCGACGGCGGGTCGACCTTCGCCCGGTAGACGACCTCGCGGCCGTCGAGCACGGCGTAGTGCGCGGTCTCGCCGAACCTCGCGGCCAGCCGCTCCAGCGCGGGCCGGATCCTGACGTGGTCGGGGCGCGCCTCGTGGTGGGCGAAGGCGAGCCTGAGGAAGTCGTCGCCCAGCACGTAGCGGCCCCTGCCGTCCTGGCCGGCGAACCCGGCGCGGCGCAGCGCGGCCAGCGCCCGGTGCGCGGTCGGCTTGGGACTGCCGACCGCCTTGGCCATCTCCTCCAGGCCGATGCCCTCGGGGTGCTCGGCCAGCACCCGCAGCACCACGAGCACCCGGTCGGAGCCGACGAGCCGGTCTTCTCCTCGGGCCGTTTCGGGGCTAGAGTCGATCACGTTCCGAATGTTAGATCAGTGTTCCGGTTAATGGAAGAAGCGCATGCGTAGTTCGCACTGGTACGCAGGAACCGATCGAAACGCCTACATTCACCGCGCCTGGATGCGCCGCGGCCTGCCCCGGGAGGCCTTCGAGGGCGACCGGCCGCACATCGCGATCGCCAACACCGCCTCCGACCTCACCCCGTGCAACGCCCACCTCGACGAGGTCGCCACCAGCGTCAAGCAGGGCATCTGGGAGGCGGGCGGCGTCCCGCTGAACCTGCCGGTCATGTCACTCGGCGAGACCAACGTCAGGCCGACCGCCATGCTCTGGCGCAACCTGGCCGCCATGGCGACCGAGGAGATGCTGCGCGCCAACCCCATCGACGGCGTGGTCCTGCTCGGCGGCTGCGACAAGACGATCCCCTCGCTGCTCATGGCCGCCGCCTCGGTCGACCTGCCCGCCGTCATCGTGCCCGGCGGCCCGATGCTGACGGGGCACTTCCGCGGCGTGCCCCTCGGCTGCGGCACCGACGTGTGGCGCCTCAGCGAGGAGGTGCGGGCAGGGACGCTGTCGAGGGAGGCCTTCCTGCGCTCGGAGTCGGCGATGATCCGCAGCAAGGGCCACTGCAACACGATGGGCACCGCCTCCACGATGGCGTGCGTCGCCGAGGCGCTCGGCATGACCATCCCCGGTACGGCAGGCACCCCCGCCCCCGACAGCAGGCTGCTGGAGCGGGCCCACGAGACCGGACGGCTCGCGGTCGAGCTGGTCGCCGAGGACAGGACTCCGAGCAGGGTGCTCACCCGCGCCTCCTTCCACAACGCGATCGTCACGCTGGCCGCGATCGGCGGCTCCACGAACGCGGTCGTGCACCTGCTGGCCATCGCCGGACGGCTCGGCGTCGAGCTGACCCTCGACGACTTCGACCGCATCGGGTCGGGAGTGCCGCTGCTGGTCGACCTCCAGCCCGCGGGGCGGCACCTGATGGACGACCTGTTCAGGGCGGGCGGGCTGCTCGCCGTGCTGAAGGAGGTGGGCGACCTGCTCGACCCCTCCGCGCCGACCGTCACGGGCGAGCCGCTGACCGCGTACCTGGACGCGGCGGAGATCTGGGACGACACCGTCATCAGGCGCAGGTCGGCGCCGCTGCTGGCGGACGCGGGCATCGCCGTCCTGCGCGGCAACCTCGCCCCGCGCGGCGCGGTCATCAAGCCCGCCGCCGCCTCGCCCGGACTGCTGCGGCACCGCGGCAGGGCGGTGGTCTTCGACAGCGTCGAGGACCTCAACGCCAGGCTCGACTCGCCCGACCTCGACGTGGACGAGACCAGCGTGCTCATCCTGCGCGGCTGCGGCCCCCGCGGCTACCCGGGGATGCCCGAGGTCGGCAACCTGCCCCTGCCGCGCAGGCTGCTGGAGAAGGGCGTGCGCGACATGGTGCGTGTCAGCGACGCCAGGATGAGCGGCACCGCCTACGGCACCGTCGTCCTGCACACCGCGCCGGAGGCGGCCGTCGGCGGGCCGCTCGCGCTGGTGCGCACCGGGGACCCGATCGTCCTCGACGTGCCCGCGCGCAGGCTCGACATCGACCTCCCCCAGCGGGAGCTGTCGGGCAGGACACCGGTGACCACCGGGTTCGCCGAACCGGCCAGGGGCTGGCAGCGCCTCTACATCGACCACGTCCTGCAGGCCGACCAGGGCGCGGACCTCGACTTCCTGGTCGGCTCCAGCGGCCACGAGGTGAGCAGGGAGTCGCACTGAGCGCACCCGCCGTCGCCGGGCAGAGCGATCCATGGAGAAATCCGTGGTTACGGCTTTCGATACGGCGGGCATGGGCGTGAAATGGGAGTGACCGGGGTCACACCCAGCGTGGAGGGAGCTGCCGTGACGACTGTTCGCGAGACCTCGCTCGAACAGGTCAGGCGCCGACGCACCGGCACCGTCGTCGCCGCCTGGCTGTCGACGACCGACCACAAGGTCATCGGCTACCTCTACCTGATCACCTCGTTCGCGTTCTTCCTCATCGCGGGCGTCATGGCCATGGTCATCCGGGCCGAACTCGCCCAGCCCGGCCTCGAGTTCGTCAGCCAGCAGCAGTACAACGCCCTGTTCACCATGCACGGGACGATCATGCTGCTGCTCTTCGCCACCCCGCTGTTCGCCGGGTTCGCCAACGTCATCATGCCGCTGCAGATCGGCGCGCCCGACGTCGCCTTCCCCCGGCTGAACGCCGTCGCGTACTGGCTGTTCCTGTTCGGCGGCATCATCGTGCTGGGCGGGTTCGCCACTCCGGGCGGCGCGGCGGACTTCGGCTGGTTCGGCTACGCGCCGCTGTCCACCGCGACGTTCTCGCCCAGCATGGGCGGCGACCTGTGGATCATGGGGCTGGCGCTGGCCGGTCTCGGCACGATCCTGGGCAGCGTCAACTTCATCACCACGATCATCTGCATGCGCGCTCCCGGCATGACGATGTTCAGGATGCCGCTGTTCACCTGGAACACGCTGCTGACCAGCATGATGGTGCTCATGGCCTTCCCCGTGCTGGCCGCCGCGCTGCTGGCCCTCGAGTCCGACCGCAAGTTCGGCACCCACATCTACGACCCGGCGACGGGCGGGCCGCTGCTGTGGCAGCACCTGTTCTGGTTCTTCGGCCACCCCGAGGTCTACATCATCGCGCTGCCGTTCTTCGGGATCATCACCGAGGTGATCCCGGTCTTCAGCCGCAAGCCCATCTTCGGCTACATCGGCCTGGTCGCCGCCACGATCACCATCGCGGGCCTGTCGATGACGGTGTGGGCGCACCACATGTTCGCCACGGGGCAGGTGCTGCTGCCCTTCTTCTCGTTCATGACGTTCCTGATCGCGGTGCCGACAGGGGTGAAGTTCTTCAACTGGATCGGCACGATGTGGCGGGGCCATCTCAGCTTCGAGACGCCCATGCTGTTCGCGATCGGCTTCCTGGTGACCTTCCTGCTCGGCGGGCTGACCGGGATCATCCTCGCCTCTCCGCCGCTCGACTTCCACATCAGCGACACCTACTTCGTCGTCGCGCACTTCCACTACGTGGTCTTCGGCACCGTGGTGTTCGCGATGTTCTCGGGGTTCTACTTCTGGTGGCCGAAGATGACCGGGCGGATGCTCGACGACCGCCTGGGCAAGGTGCACTTCTGGTCGCTGTTCATCGGCTTCCACACCACCTTCCTCGTCCAGCACTGGCTGGGGATGGCGGGCTTCCCCCGCAGGTACGCCGACTACAGCGCGGGCGACGGCTTCACCACCCTGAACCTGATCTCCTCGGTCGGCGCGTTCCTGCTCGGGGTGTCCACGCTGCCGTTCCTCTACAACGTGTGGAAGACCGCGCGCAGGGCGCCCAGAGTCACGGTCGACGACCCGTGGGGCTTCGCCAACAGCCTCGAATGGGCCACCTCGTGCCCGCCGCCCCGGCACAACTTCGTGTTCATCCCGCAGATCAGGTCCGAACGGCCCGCCTTCGACCTGCACTATCCGCGGGCGGTCCAGCCGGACGACACCGTGACCGGCGCGCCGACCGAACTCGACGCCGTCGGCGGCGAGGAGCACAAGACCTCAGGAGAGGGGCCGCCGGCGGGCTGAGCCGGTGAGGGGGTTTCGGAAACCCGCTCCCGGTGCTTACGTGGAAGGGACGATTCGCCAATCAAGGGAGGTCGGCGATGACAGGCACACGCACCCCCTTCGCACCCGAGATCGCACCCTGCGGCAGGCAGTGCGGTGGTGAGCGGTTCGTCGAGGACGACGGCTACGGCCTGCTCATCAGGGACCAGTACTTCGACTGCGGCTGCCGCAGGATCCGCCACGAGTACCACGACGGCAGCATCCATCTGACAGCCGTGCGCCACGACGGCAAGCCCGTCAGAGACCAGGTCCAGCCCGACCACGGGAGCTGAGGCATGATCGACGTGCTCATCGTCGGGGGAGGAGGGGCCGGTCTCCGGGCGGCCATCGCGGTCGCCGAGACCGACCCGTCGATGACGGTGGCGGTGGTGTCGAAGGTCTACCCCATGCGCAGCCACACGGTCTCCGCCGAGGGCGGCGCCGCGGGCGTCATCGCCGACGGCGACACGCTCGACGAGCACGCCTACGACACCATCTCCGGCGGCGACTGGCTGTGCGACCAGGACGCGGTCGAGGCGTTCGTGGCCGAGGCGCCGCGCGAGCTGATGCGCCTGGAGCACTGGGGCTGCCCCTGGAGCAGGGAGCGCGACGGGCGCGTCGCGGTGCGGCCCTTCGGCGGGATGAAGCGGATGCGCACCTGGTACGCCGCCGACAAGACCGGCTTCCACCTGCTCCACACCCTGTTCCAGACCACGCTGAAGTACCGGGAGATCGTTAGGTACGACGAGTGGTACGTCACCCGGCTCATCGTCGACGACGGACGCGTCCACGGCGTCGTCGCGGTCGAGATCAGGACGGGCAGGGTCGAGGCGATCGCGGCCAGGACCGTCATCCTGGCCACCGGCGGGTGCGGGCGCGTCTTCCCCTTCACCACCAACGCCGCCATCAAGACCGGCGACGGCATGGCACTGGCCTACCGGGCGGGCGCGCCGCTCAAGGACATGGAGTTCGTTCAGTACCACCCGACCGGCCTGCCGTTCACCGGCATCCTCATCACCGAGGCGGCCAGGGCGGAGGGCGGCTGGCTGATCAACAAGGACGGCTACCGCTACCTGCAGGACTACGACCTCGGGCAGCCCACGCAGACCCCGAAGCTGCGCAGCATGGAGCTCGGCCCCCGCGACCGGCTCTCGCAGGCCTTCGTCGCCGAGCAGAACAAGGGGCGGACGGTCGAGACGCCCTACGGCCCCGTCGTCTACCTCGACCTGCGCCACCTCGGCGAGGCCAAGATCGACTCCCGCATCCCGTTCGTGCGGGAGCTGTGCCGCAGCTACCAGAACCTCGACCCCGCCACCGACCTGATCCCGGTCCGGCCCGTCGTGCACTACATGATGGGCGGCGTCCACACCGACCTCGCCGGCGCGACCCCGGTCGCCGGACTGTTCGCGGCGGGGGAGACGGCCTGCGTGAGCATCAACGGCGCCAACCGCCTGGGCTCCAACTCGCTGCCGGAGATCCTGGTCTTCGGCGCCCGCGCCGGGGCGGCGGCCGCCGCGTTCGCGCGGGAGCACCGCGACGGCGAGGCGGCCGCCGTCCGCAGCCAGGGCGCCGACGAGCAGCGGAGGCTGCGCCGCATCCTGGAGGGCGGCGGCACCGGGCCGAGGATCGCCGACCTGCGCGAGGAGATGCAGCACACGCTGGAGGGCGCGGCGGGGATCTACCGCACTCACGACACCCTCGCCAAGGCGGTGGACACACTGGCGACGCTGCGGGAGCGGGCGGTGGACGCCCGGGTGGACGACCAGAGCGCGACCTTCAACACCGAGCTGATCTCGCTGGTGGAGCTGCACGCGATGCTCGACGTCGCCGAGACGATCGTCGCCAGCGCGCTGAACAGGACCGAGTCGCGCGGCGCGCACCAGCGTCTCGACTTCCCCGCCCGCGACGACGAGCGCTTCCTGGCCCACTCGCTGGTCCACCGCGCCCCCTCGGGGACCCCCTCGGTCGGGCTCCTGCCCGTCGCCCTCACCCGCTGGCCGCCGGGCGAGAGGATCTACGGCCGTGACTGATCTCGTACGGAGGTGCGGGCGATGAGCACCAAGGCGACAAGGGCGGCACGGTCCACCGGCGGCGAACGCACGATCACACTGGAGATCAGCCGCTTCCGCCCGGAACAGGACACCGAGCCCGTCTTCGAGACCTTCGACGTGCCGCTGCGCGACGACTGGGCCGTCCTCGACGGCCTCAACCACGTCAAGGACCAGCTGGACGGCTCGCTGTCGTTCCGCTGGTCGTGCCGGATGGGCGTCTGCGGCTCCTGCGGCATGAACGTCAACGGCAAACCCAGGCTCACCTGCGGCACCTTCCTCACCGAGTTCGGCGCCGGCCCGGTCAGGATCGAGCCGCTCAAGGGCTTCCCGGTGATCCGCGACCTGGTCGTGGAGATCGACGACTTCCTGGCCAAGCTCTCCCACGTCCGGCCCTGGCTGATCAGGGAGGGCGAGGAGCTGCCGCTGACCGCCGAGTACGCCCAGACGCCCGAGCAGCTCGAGGCCTACAAGCAGTACTCGATGTGCATCAACTGCATGCTGTGCTACTCGGCCTGCCCGGTGTACGTGCTCAACCCCGACTTCCTCGGCCCGGCCGCGATCGCTCTCGCGCAGCGCTACAACCTCGACTCGCGTGACCAGGGCGACCGGCTCGACCTGCTCAACACCGACGAGGGCGTGTGGGGCTGCACGTTCGTGGGCGAGTGCACGAGCGCCTGCCCCAAGCACGTCGATCCGGCCGAGGCGATCCAGCGCTTCAAGGTCACCGCCGCCATGCGTTCGGTCCTGCCCTGGGGGCGGCGATGACGGGCCCGGCCAGGACCTACCGGCCCCCACGCGACCGGATCTGGTTCCTGCGCTCCAGGGCCTACACGCTCTTCGTGGCCAGGGAGTTGACCAGCGTCTTCGTCGCCTGGACGATCGCCTATCTGGTGCTGCTCGTGGCCGCCGTGCTGGGCGGCACGCTCGCGGACTTCACCGCCCTCGCCGGCCGGCCCTGGATGATCGCGCTCAACGTGGTCGCGCTGGCCGCGACCGCCTTCCACTCGGTCACCTTCCTCAACCTCGCGCCCAAGGCCACGGTCGTCAGGCTCGATGGCTGGCGGGTGCCCGCGTTCATGATCCAGGGCGGCAACCACACCGCCTGGCTGCTGGTCTCGGCCGTGCTGTTCTGGGTGGTGACCCGATGAGGCGCACGCCGGAGCCGTACTTGTGGTTGCTGTTCAGCGGCGGCGGCGTGGTCGCCGCGCTGCTGCTGCCGGTGCTGGTGCTGCTGTTCGGGGTGCTCATGCCGCTGGGCGTGCTCGACTGGCCGTCGCAGGCGGAGCTGGCCGCCCTCCTCGACCCCCTTCTCGTACGGCTGGCGCTGCTCGCGGTGGTCGTGCTCTGCCTCTTCCACGCCGCGCACCGGATCCGCTTCACCAGCGAGGAGATCCTCGGCCTCGCCAGGTTCGACCTGGTCATCGCCCCCCTCTGCTACGGCGCGGCCGTCGCGGGCGGGGTCGTGGCCGCCCTGCTGCTGTTCTGACATACCGCTTTTGACAAAGCGCGGAATGATCTCCGGTTTCGCGCCTAACGTCCGCACTGCACGACCTCTGAGGCCATTCACCCGGTAGATCCCGGGGAGAGAGGGAATGTGGTGCCAAGCGCGAAGCGCCTGCTCGTGGCGCTCCCCCTGGTGGCGCTGGTCGCGGGCGGGCTGCCGGCCGTCCAGGCCGACACCGCCGCCCGCTACGAACCGGCGGCCACCGACCAGTACATCAACTACGTCCCGCCCGCCGAGGGCTTCACCCCCGACGACCCGCCCAGGCCGGGCAGGGACGCGCGGGCCCGCATCCCCGCGCGGAAGCTCGACGCGCAGTTCGCCGGCGGCAATCCGGTGACCGCCAGAGTGCTGGCCGCGCGGGAGGAGCAGGCCGTCAGGACCGGGCGCAACCCCGCCGACTTCATCTTCAAGAAGTCCCGCCGGACGAAGACGGCCAGGCTGCTGACGATCCTGGTGGAGTTCAACGACCGGGCCGGCGACGACTTCTCGGGGTTCCAGCGGCTCAGCGGGCCGAGGAGCGCGCCCGACGACTGCGTCACCGAGCCGCCCGGCACCCGGCTGAACGGCCCCCTGCACAACCGCATCCCCGACCCCGCCACCCTGCCGCACAAGGACGACTTCTCCTTCTGGGTGCCCGACTTCAGCCCCGGCCACTACGACCGGCTGCTCTACTCCAAGCAGGGCCTGACCACCAAGGTCAGGGGCGTCGACCTGTCCGGGCTCACGATGCGGAACATGTACGAGGAGATGTCCAAGGGCGCCTACTCGGTCTCCGGCTCGGCGGTGGGCTGGATCAAGGTCCCGCACTCCGAGGCCTGGTACGGCGCGGCGGCGTGCGGCCAGCCCTACCAGGACATGTCGGGACACCCGGACAACCCGCGCGGGTACGCCCAGCTCCCCGTCGACGCCGTGAACGCGCTCGCCGCCGCCCAGCCGCGCTTCGACTGGTCAAGCTATGACCGCGAGGACCTCGGCGACGCCGACCATGACGGGAACGTCGACGAGCCCGACGGCGTCATCGACCACCTCGTGCTGGTCCACGCGGGCAAGGACAGGTCCATCGACGGCGGTGCCCAGGGCGCCTACGCGTTATGGGCGCACGCCGGCGCGGTCGCGGGCGGCCACCCCGTCCCCGGCACGAAGCTGAAGATCTCCAACTACATCGTGCAGCCCGAGGACGCGGGCGTCGGCGTCTTCGCCCACGAGTACGGCCACGACCTCGGCCTGCCCGACCTCTACGACACCAGCGGCGCCAGTTCGGCTGTGGAGTTCTGGGATCTGATGGCCAGCGGCTCGCACAGCGGCCCCCTCTACCAGTCGATGCCTGCCCACCTGGGCCTCTGGGCCAAGTGGGTGCTCGGCTGGGCCGACCCCGAGATCCTCGACCCCGGCGACAGGACCAGGCACGTGGCGGTCGGGCAGTCCTCGCGCACGCCCCGCCTGACCGAGGACGGCGTCCGGGTCAACCTGACCAGCTCGCCGCTGAAGATGCTCGACCCGCACGGCGGCACGAAGATGTGGTGGTCGGGCATGGACCAGGAGTGGGCGAACGTCACGGTCACCAGGGACCTCACGGTGCCGGCCGGCGGCGACGTGCGGTTCTGGATGTGGAACAGCTACGACATCGAGCCCGGCTACGACTACGGCTTCGTCGAGGTCTCCATCGACGGCGGCGTCACCTGGACCCAGCGCCGGGTGTTCGCCGCGTCGGGCGCCGAGGTCAGCACCCCCGACGGCTACCCCGACCCGCACAAGGCGCTGCGCGGCAGGCGCCACGGACTGACCGGCGCCACCAGCGGCTGGCGGCACGACTACGTCGATCTCACGCCCTTCGCCGGCACCACGGTCAAGCTGCGCCTGCTCTACACCACCGACGCAAGCACCACCGCGCGCGGCTGGTTCGCCGACGACTTCGCCCTCACCAGCGGCGGCGCGACCGTGTGGAGCGACGGCGCGGAACAGGGCGCGGGCGGATGGACGGCCACGGGCGGCACCTTCACCAACACCAGCGGGCAGGGCTGGACGGTCAGCACCGGCTCCCGCGAGATCTCCCGCTTCTACCTGGCCGAATGGCGCAACCTCGACGGCTTCGACAGGGGGCTGGCCCACGCCTACGACACCAGCTACCTGCGCGGCGGCTCGTGGAAGGTGGAACGGCTGCGGTACAACGCGCCGGGGCTGCTGGTGTGGCTGCGCGACTCCACCTACACCAACAACGTGCTGGCCCCGACGCTCATGGAGGGGCCGAGCCTCGGCGTGAAGGGCGGGCTGCTGCTCGTCGACTCGCACTACGAGCCGCTGCGCCGGACGGGGCAGGCGGCGGCCGTGGACCCGAGGGAGCGCAAGAACCTCGACGGGCGGGTGCAGAGCTCGAACGCGGCCTTCTCCTTCGGCAGGACACCACCGTTCAGGGAGTGCCTGGAGGGCGAGCCGTTCACCGAGCACTGCGCCACCTACCCCGCGCTGAAGGGGGTGCCCGCCTTCACCGACGCGAAGACCTGGTACCCGGGGCTGGACCTCGTCGACGGCGCGCTCGACTACCGCGACTTCGACGCCTCGGTGGTGATCCCCGCCAAGGGGCCCTACTCCACCAGGGTCGTCGGCGCCGACGGCAGGCCCGCCACCGACCTGTACGGCACCGAGCTGGGCGGCGGTCACGTCCTCGGCTCGGGCGACCCCGGCGACCAGGCGCTCGGCGTGCGGTTCGGGCTGGTCACCCCGCTGCCGGGCAACGTGGGGGCCATCGTGCGGGTGACCCCGCCGAAGAAGTGATCATGCGCCGCCGGGGCGACCGTCCCGGCGGCCCTACGATGTCATCCATGACCGAGCTCCGCAGCAAGGCCGAGCACACCGAGGCCATTCGCAGGGACCGGCGGATCGCCGTCGTGATCAACACGCGTTCCCGCCGTGGCCGCCGCCACTACTTCGAGGTGCTGGACCAGATCCACGCGCTGGGCTTCGAGCCCTTGGCGGAGTACTCCGTCGTCAACCCCAAGCGGCTGCGCGCCCACCTGGACAAGGCCCTGGAGACCAAGCCCGACCTGCTGGTCGTGGGCGGTGGCGACGGCACGCTGTCCTCGGCGGTGCGCCACGTCGCCCACCGCGACGTGGCGCTGGGCGTGCTGCCGCTCGGCACCACCAACAACTTCGCCCGCAGCCTCGGCCTGCCGCTCGACCTGGCCGGCGCGATCAGGGTCTTCGACACGGGCAAGGTCGCCGACATCGACCTCGGCATGGCGGAGGACCGGCCCTTCGCCAACCTGGCCAGCTTCGGCGTCTCCGTCGAGGTCGCCGGCACCGTCAAGCCGTGGCTCAAGCGCGTCCTCGGCCGCCCCGCCTACCCCCTGACCGCCCTGACGATCCTGCCGGGGCACAAGCCGTTCCGCGCGATCCTCACCGTCGACGGCAAGCGCCACGAGCTCCTCACCGACCAGCTCAACATCGCCAACGGCCGCTTCCACGGCGGCTGGCAGGTGGCCAGGGACATCAGCATCGACAACGGCCTGCTCGTGGCCTACCAGCTCGGCTCCGGCAAGAAGCTGCGGCTGCTCGGCGAGACGCTCGTGCGCGCGACCACCGGCAGGTGGCGCAGCCTGGCGGGCGGGCCGTTCGTGATGGGCCGCGAGATGCTGCTCGAGACCGAGCCGCCGATGGCGGCCGACGTCGACGGCGAGGTACGGCTGCGCACCCCCATCAGGCTGCGCGTGGTGCCGAACGGGCTGCGCGTGATGGTCCCTGCGGACTTCCACGACAGCTGACCGGCCGTCACGCGTGGTCGCGGTACCAGGCGTAGGTTCGGCGGACGCCCTCGAACAGCGGAGTTTCACTTCGGTTCCTCCGCGGTTTCCCGCGGATAGGCTCCGATCATGAGATTCGAGGGCGCCGAGGGGCGGTGGCGCGCCGGGCTCGGGGCGCTGCGGAACGTGGTCAGGCAGGAGCTGGTCACCAGGCAGCTCGACCGTCACCTGCCCAAGGCCCCCGCCCGTGTGCTGGACGCCGGATGCGGTCAGGGCACCCAGGCGCTGCGGATGGCCGAGCGCGGTCACGACGTCACCGGGGTCGACGCCTCGGGCGAGCTGCTCGACCTGATCGAGCCCGGCCGGATCCGCACGATCCGCTCCGACCTGTCGGAGCTGTCGTCGCTGTTCGAGCCCGCCTCCTTCGACGTGGTGCTGTGCCACGGCGTCCTGATGTACCTCGACGACCCGGGCCCGCTCCTCACCGACCTCGCGGCGCTGGTCAGGCCGGGCGGCTTCCTGTCGCTGCTGGTGCGCAACGGCGACGCGCTGGCCATGCGGCCCGGCCTGATGGGCGACTGGCAGGCCGCCCTGCGGGCCTTCGAGGGCACCGGCTACACCAACCGCCTGGGCGTGCGCGCGCGGGCCGACCGCCGCCTCGACCTCACCGCGGCCCTGTCCGCCCGCGGCCTGGAGGTCACCGACTGGTACGGCGTGCGCGTCTTCACCGACCTCGACCAGGGCGGCGCACCCCCTCCCGCCGACCTCGACGCGCTGCTCGCCTGCGAGGAGCGCGCGGGGAGTACGGATCCCTATCGTTCGGTGGCCGCGCTGACCCATCTCATCGGTGGTAGACAGGAGAGATGAAACGTCCCGGCTCCTGGTGCGAAACGCCGCGCCCGCCCCAGCCGTGGTGCGAGCGCCCGTCCCCTCCCGCCCCCTGGTGCGAGAGCGCGGAGTCTCCCGTGCTCAACGTGCTCGACAGGCTGCTGAAGGCCGCCAAGCGCTGAGGTTTCCGTGCCGTGGGGTGGGTAGTCGCCATACCCATGAACTCCAAGCAGGGCCTGTCCACGGCTGAGCTCGTCAGCGATCTGTCCGCACAGCTCTCGCAGCTCGTGCGCAGCGAGATGCGCCTGGCTCGCCTGGAACTGGCCGAGAAGGGCAAGCGGGCAGGGTTCGGGGCCGGCCTGTTCGGCGGCGCGGGCGTCGTGGCCTTCTACGGCGGCGCGGCTCTGGTGGCCGCCGTCATCCTGCTGTTGTCATCCGTGCTGCCGGCCTGGGCCGCGGCCGGAATCGTGGCAGGCGTCTTGCTCGTGCTTGCCGCCGTTCTTGGTCTCATCGGTAAGAAGCAGGTCAAAAAGGCGACGCCACCGACACCCGAAGCGGCGATCGAGAGCGTCAAGACCGACATCGACGTGGTGAAAGAGAGGGCACGACGATGACCGAGAGCGATCCTGGCTTCAGTCAGTCACACGCGGGCGACGTGGGGTCGCGCCGGGCCACCGTGGGCGAGCCGACCGATCACGAGTCCATCAACGTCCCGCCGACCCTGGCGGGCGCGGTGCAGAACGCGCGAGACGCGCAGGAGGCCCGCGCACCGCACGAGGAGTTCGTGCCCGAGGGACCGGTGCCCGACGAGCGGGTCGGCTCCGGTGAGGTCCACCAGCCGCCGGAGATCCCCGGCTCGGGGAAGACCCACCGCCCTGGCCGTACTCCGGGCCGGACGGCCGCCTCGCAGGAGGCCGAGGACCCGCGGGAGACGGCGGGCTTCGTGGAGGGCGCGGGACGCGGCGCCCCCCGCCCGGTGACCAGGCGCTCACACGGCGCCGCGGGTTCGACGTCGGCAGGGACCACAGCGGCTTTCGAGGAGGAGCAGGTGCGCAAGGACATCACCGAGACCCGCAAGGAGATCGGCGACACGGTCGAGGCCATGGTGAACAAGGCGGATGTGAAGGGCAGGGCCACCGAGGTCGCGGGCGCGGCCAAGGACAAGGTCGCCGCCGTCGCCGAGAAGATGCCCGACCAGGTGAAGGAGGCGGCCGACAAGGTCGGCGCCGAGGCGAAGCGCAGGCCCGCGCTCATGATCGCGGCCGCTGGGGCGGTGGCGCTGCTCGTGATCCGCAGGATGATGAGGCGGAGCCGGAAGTAGGCGCATGTGGTGGGGCGCGCTCAGCAGGGCGTTCGCCGAGTTCAGGCATGACAGCGTGCAGGACTGGGCGGCCGCCCTCACGTACTACGGGGTTCTGTCGATCTTCCCCGCGCTCATCGTGCTGGTGTCCCTGCTGGGTATGGTCGGGCGTGACGACGCGGCGGCGGTCATCGGCAGCATCGCGGTGCTCGCTCCGGCGGAGGTGCGCGACCTGCTGGTCCAGGGGCTGGCAGGGGTGCGCAGCACCGGCGCGGGCGTGCTGGCGATCGTCGGCCTGCTCGTCGCGCTCTGGTCGGCCTCCGGCTACATCGCGGCCTTCGTCCGCGCCGCCAACGCGATCTACGACATCGAGGAGGGGCGGCCGTTCTGGAAGCTGACCCCGCTCAGGCTCGGCCTGACCCTGCTGGTCATGGTGCTGCTGGCCGCGGGGGCGATCGCGGTCACCCTCACGGGCAGGGTGGCCGAGGTCGCGGGCAGCAGGCTGAGCCTCAGCGACCCCCTCGTCACGCTCTGGGACATCGTCAAGTGGCCGGTCCTCGCCCTCATCGCCGCCGGGCTGATCATGGTTCTCTACTGGGCGGCGCCGAACGTGCGGCAGCCGGGCCTGCGCTGGATCACGCCGGGAGGGCTGCTGGCGGTGGTGCTGTGGGTGCTGGTCTCCGCCGGCTTCGCGCTGTACGTCGCCAATTTCGGCTCCTACAACAAGACGTATGGCACGCTCGCCGCGGTCGTGGTGTTCCTCGTGTGGCTGTGGCTGTCGAACATGGCCCTGCTGTTCGGCGCCGAGTTCGACGCCGAGCTGATCAGGGGCAAGCGCATGGCCGAGGGCCACCCCGCCGACGTCGAGCCGTACGCGGTGCCGAGAGATCCACCCAAGCCCGATACGCTGCTGGGATGACTCGTCGCGCGATGGTGACCCCGATGCTGGCACTGGGCCTGGCCCTGGCCGGCTGCGGAGGGGGCACGGCCGTCAGCGACCTCGGCAAGGTCGTCGAGGGCGCCCCCGGCGCTACCACTCCTGTCGAGGTCGGCAAGGGGCAGCGCTTCTCGCTGTCGCTCACCGAGGGCGAGTGGGACCTCAAGGCGGTGCCCGACGCCAAGGTGGCCTCCTTCATCAGCGAGGAGCACCTCGACGGCCGCACCTACTTCGTCTTCAACGCCAAGCACCCGGGCACCACGCGCGTCGACGTCACGGGCAGGGGAGAGGCGAGTTTCTCGATCACGGTGAAGAACTCCTAGCGACGGGCGGGCCCGTCATGAGTAGGGTGCGCCCATGAGCGATCTCCGAGACTTCATGCGAGTGCGGGCCAGCGCCGACGGCGCCGAGACGGTGACCTGGTGGACGGGCGACGTCTACGCCTACGGGCTCGACGAAGGACCGCACCACCTGTTCGGGTTCGAGGGCGTCAACGTGGCGAGGGCGCTCGAGCGCGACGGCGGCTGGGAGCTGCTGACCAAAGAGGCGGCGGCCTACCTCGACCCGGCCTCGCGCGACCCCCTCGACACTTGGGACAACCCCTTCACCGGCCGGCGCGTGGACGTTCAGCACGTCTACAACGACCCCGTCAACCAGCGGCTGCGCGGCTTCCAGGTGCCTGCCACCCGCATGGGCGACACGGTCGTGCTCAACACCGACATCCTGCTCGCCTACCCCTCCCCGCTGAAGGTGGCCGACTACCCAGAGAACTCCTTCAGCGACACCTACCGGGCGATGGAGCTGTTCCAGTTCTTCGCATCCGCCGCCGCGCTCGAGGGCGACGCGCCGTCGGTGCCGAGCACGCTGTCGTGGTGCAGGGTCTCGCCCTGGCTGCCGTGGATGGCGATGGGCCAGCGGCCCGGCGCGCTGGTCTACCACTGCAGGGGCGCCAAGGTCGGCGAGGTGCCCGGCAACCTGGAGGCGCTGTTCGGGCCGCTCAACGCGCCTGCCGAGTGGAGCGCGCCCAACCAGACGAGCTGGACGACGTTCGTTGACCGAAGAAAGTTCTGATAGTTAGCCTTGCCCAGGTGACGCTTGGCAGGTACTACGAGGACTTCACCGTCGGCGACGTCTACCAGCACCCGCTGGGCAGGACGATCAGCGAGGCGGACAACACCTGGTTCACGTTGCTGACGATGAACACCAACCAGAACCACTTCAACGCGCACTTCGCGGCCAGAGCCCCGGCCGGGAAGATCATCGTGAACTCCGGCCTCTCGGTGGCGATCGTGCTCGGCCTCTCGGTGATCGACGTCAGCCAGAACGCGATGATGAACCTCGGCTGGGAGGAGATCAGGCTCACCCACCCGGTCTTCATCGGCGACACCCTCTACGCCGAGTCGAAGGTGCTCGCCAAGCGCGAGTCGGGGTCGCGGCCGTACGCGGGCATCGTCACCTGCGCCACCCGCGGCCTCAACCAGGACGGCGACGAGGTCATGTCCTGGCGCAGGACCGTCATGGTCTACAAGCGCGACGCGCCGCACGACAAGGGTTACTTTCCCGCCGCGAAGAACGGACCCATGTGGTGACTCCTCCGCTCCCTGAAGAGAGCGGCTTCTCGCTAAGCCGCTTCCGCAGCGTCGCGAAGGGCAAGCCCTGCCCTGAGGATGTTGATCGCCGCGTTCACGTCGGCGTGCGGAACTTGAACGACCTACGCACGGATCTGCCGGCCGTGCTCGCTTGCCTTGGCACGATCTGGTTCCTCAAGGATGTTCTTCGCCCGCTCGACGAGGACCGGACGGCGATACTTCGGGCTCCACACGAGGTGGTATGCCGCGCCAGGGGAGGTGCGCACCCGAGGAGTCACACCATCATCATGACGCTGGCATGTGTCCAGCGCACAGAAAACGGAGACCTCTGATGTGCAGACCGGCCAGGTCACTGCAGGCTCGGGACTTGACGGTCCTCCCGATTCCCCCGTCGCCCCACGGCGACGGTCCCCTCGGGAGGAACTGATGGACTTCGAGCTCAACGAGGACCAGCAGCTGTTCCGCGCCACCCTGCGGGAGTTCGTCGACAAGGAGATCGTGCCCGTCGCCGCCGAGTGGGAGCGCTCGGGGCGCTATCCCACGGAGATCGTCGAACGGTTCAAGGAGCTCGGGCTCTTCGGCATGACGATCCCCGCCCAGTACGGCGGGCTCGACCTCGACCGCGTCTCCTACGCGCTGGTCTTCGAGGAGATCGCGCGCGGCTGGATGGGCGTGGCGGGGGTGCTCGGCTCCCACTCGCTGTCGGCCTGGATGATCAACCAGTACGGCACGCAGGACCAGAAGGAGCGCTACCTGCCCGAGCTGGCCAGCGGCGCCCGCCGTACCGGCATCGCGCTGACCGAGCCGGGGGCGGGCACCGACCTGCAGGGCATCCAGACTCGCGCCGAGCGCGACGGCGACCACTACGTGATCAACGGCACCAAGACGTGGATCACCAACGCCCGCCACGCCGACCCCATGCCGGTGCTGGTGAAGACCTCCGACGAGACGCCCGCCCACAGGGGCCTGTCGATGCTGCTGGTCGAGGCGGGCACGCCCGGCTACACCGTCAGCCGCGACCTGCCCAAGCTGGGCTACAAGGGCACCGAGACCTGCGAGATCGCCCTGCAGGACGTGCGCGTGCACAGGGACCAGCTGCTCGGCGGCGTCGAGGGGCGCGGCATGCAGCAGGCGCTGTCGGCGCTCGAGCTGGGCAGGGTCAACATCGCCGCCAGGGCGGTCGGCGTCTCGCAGTGCGCCTTCGACGCCGCGCTCGCCTACGCCGGGCAGCGCGAGGCGTTCGGCAGGCCGATCGGCGACTTCCAGGCCATCCAGCTCAAGCTCGCCGACATGGCCACCGAGATCCAGGCGGCCAGGCTCATGACGTACTGGGCGGCGTCCAGGTCGGCCAAGGCGGAGGCGGCCATGGCCAAGTACTTCGCCTCGGAGGTCGCGCTGCGGGTGACGATGGAGGCCATGCGGGTACACGGCGGCTACGGCTACTCGCAGGAGTTCGTGCTGGAACGGCTCTACCGCGACGCGCCGCTCATGGCGATCGGCGAGGGCACCAACGACGTGCAGCGCATGGTGATCGCCAGAGACCTGCTGAAGGGAGCGGTTAAGGTCGGGTGGTGAGCTGTCTGTTCTGCGAGATCGTGTCAGGGGAGCGACCCGCCTTCGTGGTCACCTCCGACGAGGTGGCGCTCTCCTTCCTCGACGCCAGGCCGGTGTTCAAGGGCCACCTCCTGGTCGTGCCGCGCGCGCACGTGGAGACGCTGACCGACCTCGACGGCGTCGGCCCGTTCTTCGAGCGCGTCCAGCACCTGGCGGGAGCGGTCGAGAAGGGGCTGGAGGCGGCGGGCACGTTCGTGGCGATGAACAACCGCGTCAGCCAGAGCGTCCCGCACCTGCACGTCCACATCGTGCCGCGCAACAAGAAGGACGGGCTGCGTGGCTTCTTCTGGCCACGCACCAGATACGACTCCGACGAGGAGGCCGAGGCGTACGCCGCGGCGATCAGGCGAACCAGCTGAGCCACTGGCCGTGCGGCCCGGCGAAGGCCAGCGGCCTGCCGTCCAGGACCAGCGCCATCACCGCCCGGTCGGCGGGCGGCGGGTACGGCAGGCGCACCCACGGCTGCCGGTCGGGCCCCTCGTTGGCCCACCGTGCGGGCCGACAAACCGCTCAACTGGCGGCTGGCGTCCTCGACCGCTACGCGAACCGCTCGTAGCGCCGTGCGAGATCGTTCACGCCCGCAGCATAGGGGTAGGCTCCGCCCGTGGAACCCGTGGTCGTCGTGCTGCTCCTGGCCCTCATCGTCGGCGGCCCCGCGCTCGTGCTGTGGCGCGTGCTGCGGGGCAGGCGCGAGCTGGGCGCGGGCCCCGCGGAGCGGGCGACGTTCGAGACCCTGCACACCGCCTCGCTGGCGGCGCCTCCGCTACGGGCAGGGCTGAGCGAGGAGGGCGCGCAGAAGGCCTCGCGGCACCTGCGCGAGCTGCTCGGCTCGCCCGCCATCGCGATCACCGACGGCGAGCGGCTGCTGGTCTACGACGGCGCGGGCGAGCACCACGCGGCCGAGGCGTTCGGGCACGCGGCGGGCACCCTCAAGGACGGCCGCACCCAGGTCCTGAACCTCGACTGCGACCTGCTCGAATGCCCGATCAGGCACGCCGTGGTGGTGCCGCTCACCACCGACGACAGGGTGGTCGGCTCGCTGGCCGCCTACGGGCAGGAGACCTCCGCCGGGCTCGTCAGGGCCGCCCAGGAGGTGGCCCGCTGGGTCGACTCCCAGCTGGAGCTGGCCGAGCTCGACCGCAGCCGCACCCTGCTGATGGAGGCCGAGGTGCGGGCGCTGCGCGCGCAGATCTCCCCTCACTTCATCTACAACTCGCTGACCACCATCGCCAGCTTCGTCCGCACCGACCCCGAGCGGGCCCGCGAGCTGCTGCTGGAGTTCGCCGACTTCACCCGCTACAGCTTCCGCAGGCACGGCGACTTCACCACCCTGGCCGAGGAGCTGCGCTCCATCGACCGCTACCTGATCCTGGAGCGGGCCCGCTTCGGCGACCACCTGCGGGTCACGCTGCGCATCGCGCCGGAGGTGCTGCCCGTCGCGGTGCCGTTCCTGTGCCTGCAACCCCTGGTCGAGAACGCGGTACGGCACGGCCTCGAATCCAAGAACGGCGTCGGCCGCATCGCGATCGTCGCCGAGGACGCCGGCGCCGAATGCCACATCAGCGTCGAGGACGACGGCCTCGGCATGGACCCCGAGCACCTGCGCCGCATCCTCGCCGGAGACGTCTCCACCGAGAGCGGCGTGGGCCTGGCCAACGTCGACGAGCGGCTGCGCCAGGTCTACGGCGACGAGTACGGCCTGGTCGTGGAGACCGCGGAGGGCGCCGGCACCAAGGTCAACATCAGGGTGCCGAAGTACCACCCCGGCGTCTCGGCCCGCTGACCAGGTCCTCCAGCCGCAGCCCCTTCAGCTCGGGCGAGTCGCGGGAGACCATCCTGGCCGCCAGCCGCTCCACCGGCACGACGCCGAGCGGCCTGGCCGCGTCGATCTCGTCACGGATCAGCATCGCCACCCGCCGCTGGTCCTTGGGCACCAGGTCGGGCGAGGTCCACGCCTTCACGATCGCCTCGGTCCTGATCGCGTTCATCGACTCGGCGTTGCCGTGCAGGCCGTCCTCGACCGCCCGCCTGATCAGGTGCTCCAGCTCGGGCGTGATCGGGTCGTCGCGCTCCTCGCGGCACTCCACGCGCAGGACCAGGTAGTCGAGGAGCACCGGCCGGCCGTCCGCGCGGAGCCGGCCGTCGACGATCTCCAGCTTTCCCGGCGGCGCTGGGGCATCGAGCACCACCAGATGCCCCGCCTGCACGGGCCTGCCGCCGCCGCCCGGAGCCACCATGCTCCAGTGCACGCCCAGCCTCGGCTGGTCGCCCGTCGCCTCCAGCACCGCCTCCAGTCCCTCGGACATCTTCTCCGCGATGGTGGCCGCGGTCGCCAGCGGCGGGCCCACCAGGCCCGCCAGCTTCCCCAGCACCTGGACGGCGGCGCCCAGCGGCCCCTGCTGCGTGGCCTGGTAGAGGCCCGCCTCGACGGTCACGACCCCTCCGTTGTACGGCACCAGCGGCGACACCTGCAGGTCGAGGTGGACGCCCGGCGTGGACCACGCGGGAGTGCTGACCGCCTTGAACCCGACGGGCTGGGTGCCGAGGAAGTTGAGGGTGAGCCCGCCGTGCACCGCGGGGAAGTGGTCGTTCCCCCACGACCTGCGCTGCGCGAGGAACCCCTCGGCCAGCCACAGCCGCACGTACCCTTCGCGGGGGAGCAGCGGCCTGGACCCCGGGTCGGGGATGAACTCCAGGTGCGTGTGGTCGGCTCTGGCGCTGAACCACTGGGAGAGACGGCTCATCGAACCTCCGCGTCGTCGGTGGGCAGGAACAGGATCAGATCGCACAGCACCTCGGGACCGGCATTGATGATCTCACGCAGGTGCCCTTGCAACGCGAGCAGCCTCCTGGCGTCGATCACGTCGCCCTTGCGGAGGATCGGCCAGGTCGCGCACGCGCCGATCACCCGGGCCGCGACGTCGTCGGGCAGGGGCGGCACGACGAGCGCGGCGGGCGTGCCGCTCTCGCAGACGGTCCTGGCCATGGCCACGAACCCGGCCCGCTGGTCGCCGAGCGGCTCGGGCGGTCCGTCGACGGGCTCGGCCTGGAAGACCTGGAAGACCGGGTACGGCTCCGCCCCGACCAGCCGCTCGCGCGCCTTCGACATGGACGGATGCTGCTCGGTGAGGCGCAGGCGGGGTCCGTCGGCGGTGCCCACGAGCGCGCCGACCCAGAGCAGCCGGTGCGGAGACACGGCCTGCCCCGAGGGCTCGAGATGCCTGGGACCCTCGTAGCGGCCCGTCGTCGCCCGCGCGACCGACGCCGCCCGGTGGACCGAGCGGAACAGCGCGGGAAGCTGATCGGCGGGGAGATGTCCGAACAGCCGGAACTCCAGGCCGTCCGCGTCGAGGTCGCGTCCCGACCTGAGCCTGACGGCCTTCACCCTCGCGCTGATCCGCGCCTCGCCCGCCGCCGTCCGCACGGTGGAGGCCCGCGACGGCGCCGGCCACCTCGGGACGCCCCGCCCCCACGCCGGGCCCCGCCATGCCCCTGACCCGTGCCGGAGGAGGACGGTGGAGGTCTCGCCGACGTCGGCGGTCATCGCGGTGGCCGGCACGCCGCTCCAGTAGAGCGCGCAGGCCCCCGCGACCAGGGCGGCTCCGGCCAGGACGGCGGCCGCGCCGAGGCCGCTCATGGCCTGGGGGACGAGCACGAAGGCCGCGACCGTGGCCACCGCGACGATCGCCGTCACCACTCCGGCCCCGACGAGGCCCGATGCCTGCCCGGCCGGGGCCGCTTCCGCCTGTTGCGGGCTCCCATGGACCTGCGGCCACGGCTTGTAGGGCTGCGGCTGCAATGGCGGCGGCTGCTCGGAAGGCCACGGGGGGAGATCCCACTGCGGGGTTTGCGGCTGTGGAGATGGCGGTTGCGGGGATTGCCGCTGCGGGCTTTGGCGCTGTGGAGACGGCTCCCTGGAGCTGGGGAGGGTGAGCTCGGGCAGCTCCGCGTCCTCGGACGTCCAGGGCAGGCGGCTCAGCGCGGCCGTTCGCACCGTCCAGCCGCCCGGCAGGGGATGTGACGGCACCCCGCCGCTCGCCTCCAGTGTCCGACCCGAGCGGATCGCGGCCATCGTGGCGAGCAGCTCGGCCTGCCGTCCGAGCACCGAGTCGCGGCCGAGCAGCAGGGCCGCCTCGGTCAGTAGCCGCGCCGCCTGCCCGGGGAAGCGCAGCGCCAGCACCTCGGCCCGGGTCAGCAGCGCGCGCCCGCGCACCCAGCCGAGGCGGGGCTCGAGCGGATCCGGCGGCTCTGTGGGCGCGTCGAGACCCAGGGTCAGGTGGTCGGCCTCCTCCGCGACCCTGCGCAGGAGCGCGGGCGGAATGCCTTCCTCTGAGCGCGGCGGGGGCCGGAAGCCGTCCCGGAGCGAATTCAGATCCTGGCAGCGCCACCAGCCGTACCAGGAGCCGGCCTCGGTGATCGAGTGGGGCTGCTCGCCCTCCACCAGCGTCAGTGTCAGCCACGCCGCCGCCCGGCACACCGGCGAGCCGCGCAGCGCCAACTCCCTGATGCCCGGGTAGTGGCGCAGATCCCGGTCCCTGCGGCAGACCATGAGCAGCGCGAGCTGGCACTCCTCCACCGTCGAGGGATCGTCTCCGGCGGTCAGCGCCTCCTGGAGGCGGGCGTGCAGAACGGCCGTCGCCTCGTCGTACTGCCCGAGCCACACCCAGCTCTCGGCCAGTCCGACCGCCAGCGGCCGGACGTGCCCGTGCACCCACGCGCTCCGGCCCCGCCACAGCGGGTACCTGGCGGCGGTCAGAGTCCTCAGCTGCTCCTCGCTCATCCTGCCGCGCGCCTGGAGGACGAGCAGAGCGAGAGAGAGCCACCTGTCACCATCCACGGACGTGGGCGCCCCCGCCGCTTCCAGCATCGGAAGCGCAACCCCATCACCCTTCGACCCGCTCTCTCGACGCCCGCTCGCTGCCTCGCTCTCCCGGCGCCCGCCCGCTGCCTCGCTCTCGTGTCGCTCGCTGGATGGTGTGCTTTCGCGTTGCCTGTCCGCTGGCTCGGGCTCGTGTGGCTCATCGGCCGGTGTGCTGTGGCGCCGATCGTCGGTCGGCCCGTCCCCTGGGGTGGTGAGGTCGATGAGGAGGCTGATCAGCTGGGCGCGCGCTCGGGCGTCGCAGCCCGGCGGGTAGTCGGCGGACACGGGGGAGGGGCTCGGCTGCTCCACGCCCTGGACCGCCTCCACGGCAAGGGCGGCCAGCGCTGGAGGGTCGAAGGCCGCTTCGGGACCGGCCTGGGCGAGGAGAGCGGCCTGACCGTAGGCGAGGGACCGGACGGCGGGGTCCGCGCTCGCCCCGGCGACAATGACGAGATCCTGGACGCGCAGCTCACGCCAGGACTCGTCGAGCATCCACCGATCCACCGCGGCGACGATCGATCCCGCGAGGGCCCCGATCGACCCCGCCAAGGTCGCGGTCGAGCTCCCGACATCCGCACTCGACCCCGCGAAGTTCTCGGTCGACCCCGAAGAGGGCGCGGTCGGCTCTGCGAGGTTCGGGTTCGGGGGTGGTGAGGCGGTGGCTGGCCTCGCGATCGGGCTTGTGGTGTGGGCCGTCACGATCCTGTGCAGCTCGGCGGGGAAGTCGATGTCCTGTTCGCCGGCGGACACCAGGCCGAGCAGGGCGCGGTCGCGCTGGGCGGGGTTGCCGAAGCGCAGGACGTGCCGCCACAGCGCTGCCACGCCCCCGCCACCGGTCTGGACGCGGGTGGCCGCCTGGGTGGACAGCACCGCCGCCAGAACCTCCCGCAGCCCAGCGAGCACACTCCCGCGTGACTCGGCGCCATCCTCTTGGCCGATCCGGTCCCCTCGCCCGGTGTGGTCGTCCCGCTCGGCGGCGCTCTCTCGCCTGTCATCCTCCCGTCGCCCCGTGGGGCCTCTTCGTTCGGTGGCGCTCCATCTGGAGGTTCGGGTGCGCACGGGCTCGGCGGGGGTCGTTTGGGTGGGCAGCGCCTGCGTCGCCTCGAAGTCCGATGGCGAGCCCGCACCCTCGGATGGCGAGCCCGCACCTTCGGACGGGTCACTCTCGCCCGCTTCGCCCCTGCGCGGGTCGTTGTCGCCCGCGACGTCCCCACGAGAGACGGTGGTGCGGCGGTCGTCCCCTGGTGAGCTGGGTGAGCGGTCGCCGGCGGAGCGGCCGGCTTCCGCAGGGGCGTCGACTGCGCCGGGGGCGGCCGATCGGCGGTCATGGGTGCGTGGGTCGTTCAGGTGGTCAGGTGTGCGGCGATCGGGCAGGTCGGTGCCGGCGGAGGGGCTGCGGGCGAGGAGGCGGTCGGCGGTGTCGGTGAGGTCGGCGGCGGCGCGGGCCGTGACGTGCTCGGCCCACCCCCACGCCTGCTCGGCCACCACCCGGTCCTCCACCTCCCGCCACAGCACGATCGCCTCGGCCGCGGGCAGCAGGCGGAGCGCCGGCAGCAGCGTCGCGAGCGGCACCTCGGCGACCGATTCCGCGCCGGTGACGAGCCCGGCGGCGGTACGGCCCAGGCGCCGGCCGTCCACCGGAAAACGATCGGGGTCGGCGGCGGTCACGGCGCGCAGGCGGGCGCACAGGTGCTCCTCCAGCTCCACCACGGCAGGACGCCCGTCGGGCGTGTGGGCGCGCACGCGAGCCCACTCCTGGGCGGCCAGCCCGCTCAGGACGGCGTCGGCGTCCACGCCGAGGGCGGCGAACTCCGCCCCCGCCAGCGTCCTGTCGAGGGTGCCGAGCTCGGCGGCCACGCCCAGGCAGCGCACCAGCGCCGGGTCGTGGAGCCGGCCGATCACGCGGCGCTCGACGTAGGGATCGCCGACGTCGGTGACCAGCGCCGAAGGGTCGAGTGACGGCTCAGCGAGCACCCAGTCGGTGTAGACCGCCAGGTCGAACGGGTTGTAGCCCTCGTCGCCCGCCGCGCGCGCCAGCACCGCGGAGGTGAAGCGCCGCGGCAGGTCCCGGGCGGTCAGGTAGCGCTCGGCCTCGGCCCTGGTGAACCCGCCGACGGGCAGCACCCGCAGGTACGGCCGCGGCCGCAGCAGCGGACCCGACGGCGCGTCCAGGGGCGGCGGCACCAGCCACCGCCGCCCGGCCAGCACCACGCGCACGGACGGCACCAGCGCGTGCAGCCGTTCCAGCAGCGAGAACGTCATGTCGATGCCCGGCGCGGGCTCGCCGGACGGGTAGAGCTTGGCCAGTTCCTCGCAGGTGTCGAGCACCAGCGTGACGTCCAGGTCGAGTGTGGTCAGCAGGTCGGCGAAGGCGGCCACCATCCGCTCCAGCAGCGGCCGCGCCCGTGTCTCCAGCCGGTACGGCCTGGCCAGCTCCTCGTGCAGCTCCTCCACCGCGTCGAGGAAGCGCCGGTAGGCCGCCTCGCCCGCCCTGCTGCCCACCCAGCCGAGCAGGTCGACGGCGAGCGCCGTGAACATCTCGCCGGGACGGGTCTCGGGATAGCGGGGGTCGAGATGGTCGAAGTCGACCCTGGCCGTGGTGATCCTGGTGGCCAGGTGCCTGATGAGCATGGTCTTGCCCGCGCCGCCCGCGCCGAGCAGGTGCACCGCCCAGTCGGGCCCGCCCACGACCTGCTCCTCGAGCTCACTCCTGGGCTGGTAGTGGCGCAGGTGGTGGGCGTCCTCGGCCTCGCGGGTGGCCCGTGCGAGGCGCCAGGCCGCCCGGCGCGCCGACCCGGCGAGATGGCCGCCCAGCACCTCGGCCAGCGCCTCGGCGGTCGCCACAAGAGTCGCCGCCGCGGGCAGCCGTCCCGCCTCGACGCGGTCGGAGACCTCGCGCAGCAGCCGCAGGCCCGTGGGGTCCTCCGCGTAGACGGCGGCGACGGCGAACCATTCGTGATCTACCCTGTAAAGGCGCTTGGTCAGGTACCGCAGCTCGCGCCGGAGGATGCCGCCGTGCTCACGGCGAAGGTAGCCGCCGAGCTCGGCCCTGACGCTTTCGCGCACCCAGAAGGCCCGCTCCTGGCCGCCGTCGCCGAGGAGCAGCATGGTGCTCTCGACCAGCTCGTCGGGGACGTCTCCCAGTCCGGCCCGCCTGGCGAGCGACTCCGTCCACTGCGGCACCAGCGCCAGCCTGGCCAGCGTCTCGGCCGGGTAGGCGGCGAAGCGCTGGGCGCGCAGCCGTTCGAGCTCCTCGCGCAGCCCGGTCACGGCGCGAGCCTGTTCAGCTCGGCGTAGGCGCGCCAGGCGGCCTCGTCGTCGTGGGAGAGGAAGATCTTCGCCGAGGCCAGCGCGTGCGCGACGAGGTAGAGCTCGTAGTCGACCATCGCGGGCCGCCCCTCCAGCGTGCTGAACGCCTCGCGCAGCATCTCCCTGTCGTGGCCGGGGGCCGCGACCCACACCTTCTTGTAGCGGTCCTGCTCGTGCCAGGGCTGCAGCAGGACCCACTGGTAGCCGAGCGTGGCCTCGTCCTCGGGCAGCGCGGCGAGCGGGACGAACCGGTAGGCGGCCATGCCCGCCCGCTCGGCCTTGAACAGGCCCAGCTCGACGCTCTCGGCGGTCGTGGCGATCACGGGGGCGGGCCGTTCGGGCGGGCCGAGGCCGCTGGGCGTGAGCAGGTCGAGCAGGCCGGGCGGCCGGCCCGAGATCCAGCCCAGCGCGCCGTCCCACAGGTGCAGGCCCTCGGCCAGGACGACGGCGCGGGTGTGCGGGCCGAACGGCTCGCCCAGCGCCTGCGCCGCCCGCGCGAACGACGACAGGTCCTCGGCGAGCGACTCGCGCAGGTCGTCCACGTCGAGAGGGTCGGGGGAGGTGGAGAACGCGGCGATCGCCTTGCGCAGGCCGCGCCGTACGGCCGACTGGGGGGCGTCGGCGGGTAGGGCGGCGTGGACGGTCTCCAGCGGGGGAGCGGGCAGCGACAGGCGCTCGCAGGTGTCGACCACGGCCTGCAGCACCTGGGCGGCGACCTGCCGTAAGGAGTGCGGCGCCGTGGGGTGGGCACGCGGGGCCAGCAGCAGCGGGACGTGACCGTCGTGCAGCAGCCTGAAGCCGATCTCGCGCAGCAGCCTGGTGGCGCCGAGCCTGCGGAAGTCGCCCTCGGCGCAGGCGACCAGCAGCGCCCTGCGCGCGCTGAACAGCGCGTCCACCTCGTCGAAGAGGCTGCGGCGGCCGATGTAGAGGGGCTGCTGGGCCAGTTCGAGCTGCTCGGCCATCCGCAGCAGCGCGCGGGCGGGGGCCGGGTCGACGGGCCGGAAGGCCGGGGGCAGCGAGGCGGCGGTGTAGACGGTCGGCCTGGCCCAGTCGTCGCCGTCGGCGGGATCCCGCTCGCCCATCAGCGCGGCCCTGCGGCCGTGGGCTGCGGCCTCGGCGACGCCGTCGCCGTTGAGCAGCGCCCGCACCAGGCGTTTGGAGAACAGGCGGCAGGCGGGCTCGGCGATCTCGCCGTCCATCGCCACCACGATCGGCACGCCCGCCGCGATCAGTGAGGCGGCCAGCGACGCGGGTGACAGGCGGGCGGTGTGGCAGACGCTCAGCACGACGGCGATCGGCGGGCGTCCTCCCGCCAGCAGCGCGCCGACCAGCTGGTCGGGCGCGGCCATGGCGCCCGCCAGCTCGACCAGCACCCTGCCGTCCTCGTCGGGCCTGCCGTGGGCGACCAGGTGGACGAGATCGGGCTCGAAGGCGGCGCAGCGGCGGGCCAGTCCGTCGAGGGTCAGCCCGTCGGCGACCCTGGCCAGCGCCAGCCCCGCGGACTCGCACTCGCGCAGCAGCCCGAGGAACATCGCGCCGGGCAGGATGACCTGCTCGGTCAGCTTGGCCCCCGAGGCGAACAGCACCCTGGGCGCCCCTCTGACCTCGGGTGGCGGGCCGGCGCCCGAGGGCACCAGCCTGGTGACGGCGACGAGCAGGCCGGGGTTGGCGCCGAGGGGGTGCGCGCCGTCGTGCATCGCCTCCCACATGTGGTCCTGCAGTTCGGCGGGCAGGTCGAGGGCCAGCTCGACGCCTCTTCCCGCGTTGGCCGCCAGCACGCGCGGCCACAGCGGGCCGAGGAGCGCGGCGAACAGCGCCTTGCCGTACTCGTGCGGCGGCGCGCCGAGCGCGGGGAGCGGGCCGAGCGGGCGGGCGCCCACGGGGGTGGTGACCAGGCCGTCGGCCACTCTGACGACCACGCGGGGCAGCGTCACAGCAGCCTCCTGGTGAGTTCGCCGGTCAGCTCGCGAAGGGAGGGGGCGGAGGGGGCGGCGCCCATCGTGCCGTCGGGGCCGCACCGCGGCAGCTTCTCCAGCAGCCTGGCGTGCACGCCGGCCGGGTCCGAGGGGAAGGCGGCCACCCCCGCGGCGACCAGTGTCCTGGCGGCGGCGCGCGAGCGCACCTTGGTGATGGCGGCGTCGTCCGCGGCCAGCGCGGCGGTCCAGCGACGGGCGAGGTCCTCGTTGAAGCCCTGCCCGAGCTCGCGCAGCGGGCGGCCGTCGACCTGGAGGTCGAGCATCCCCGAGGACGAGGGGTCGGCGAGCAGGGTCAGGCGCTCGGCGGGCGGCGGGTAGTAGAGCGTGTCGACGCTCAGCCCGTGCTGCAGCTCCTCCACCATCCACGTGGCCGCGCCGCCGACCATCAGCACCGAGTAGGCGTCGGCGAACATCTCGTCGGCCCAGTCGCCCGCCAGGAGCCTGGCGTCGTAGGTCAGGCCCAGGTCGTGCAGGACGAGGTGGCCGGTCTCGTGCGCGGCCACCACCAGCCACCACGCCTCCGTCGCCGCCCAGGCGGGCAGCGAGATCACCGGGATCGGCAGTTCCCGCACCAGCTCGTCGACCAGATCCCTCGGCACGTCCCCGCGGGGTGTGGCGAAGGCGTCGAACATCGGGTCGAGGTACGGCAGCGGGCCGGCGGGCGGGCGCCTGCCCAGCACGTCGAACGGCTGCCACCAGCAGCTGCGCACCACCTCGTCGGCCGCCGCGAGCACGGGGCCGCGCAGCGGGTCGAGCCGCTGGTCGTATTTGGGGACGTACCACTCGAACAGCCGCTTGACGGTCGACAGGCTCGCGTCCAGATGGAAGCAGCGCGCGTAGGCCGCCTCCGAGGTCGTGCCCGTCACGGCGAGCAGTTGCTCCCTGATGCCGGTGAGCATGCCGTCCAGGATCTCCCGAAGCACCTCGAAGTGGTGGCCGAACCGGCGGAATCGCCCGTCGGCGGCGCGGGCGGCCAGCCACCGGGAGATCTCTTCGCGCAGCAGGTCGGCGGCGGTGAGGGAGCGATCCACTCGGTTCTGCACGCGCACGCAGAAACCATACTCGGCTGTGATCCGGGCGTGACAGGCTTGACGCCTCATGTCTGTTTCATCACTCTCAACGATGGAAGGGGAGAGCCGTGAACGGGCTGCGGGTGCTTGCGGTGGACGACGAGCTTCCCGCGCTCGAAGACCTGTCGTACCTGCTTCGAGCCGACCCGCGGATAGGCGAGGTGTCCACCGCCCGGGACGGCGCCGCCGCGCTGCGGCTGCTCGACCGGGCCATCGCCGAGGGACGGCCGATCGACGCGGTCTTCCTCGACATCAGGATGCGCGGGCTCGACGGCGTCGTGCTCGGCCGGCTGCTGTCGCAGTTCGCCAACCCGCCCCGGGTCGTCTTCGTGACCGCCTACGAGGAGCACGCGGTCGACGCCTTCGAGATCAAGGCCGAGGACTACCTGCTCAAGCCGGTACGGCCGGAACGGCTCGCCGAGGCGATCAGGCGGGTGTGCGTCTCGGCCGACGTGCCCGTCGAGAGCGCGGAGTCCGACACGATCCCGGTCGAGCTGGGCGGCGTGACCCGGTTCGTCTCCACCGCCGACGTGATCTACGTGGAGGCGCAGGGCGACTACGCCCGCCTGCACACCGCCGCGGGCAGCCACCTGGTCCGCATCCCGCTGGCCACGCTGGAGGAGCGTTGGGCCTCCTCGGGCTTCGTGCGCGTGCACCGAAGCCATCTGGTCGCGGTCAGGCACATCGAGGAGCTGCACATCGACTCGGGGCGCTGCACGGTCAGGGTCGGCGACACCGAGATCCCGGTCAGCCGCCGCCACACCCGCGAGCTTCGCGACCTGCTGTTGCGCAGGGAGAGGCGGTGAACGCCGGATGACCAGGCGCAGAGTCACTGTCATGAGCCCGCGCACCGCCGCCGCGCGCCGGCCCCGCTACCCGGTCAGCAGGGAGATCGACGAGCAGACCCGCCTCGGCGAGGTCTACATGCGCTCGCTGCTGCGCACCCAGTTCCGGCTGGCGTTGTTCGTGTGCACCGTGCTGGCCTGCGTGGTGCTCGGCCTTCCGCTGCTGTTCCTGCTCGTGCCCGAGCTGCGCGCGGTGGAGCTGGCCGGGGTGCCGCTGCCGTGGGCGGTGCTGGCGGGGCTGATCTACCCGCTGTTCGTGGCCGGGGCCTGGCTCTACGTACGGCAGGCCGAGCGCAACGAGCGCCACTTCGAGGACCTGGTCGAGCGGCAATGAGCGTGGCCGCCGTCGTCATCGTGGTGGTCGCGGCGATCCTGATCGGCGCGTTCGGCCTGCGCCTGTCGCGCACGACCTCCGACTTCTACGTGGCCTCCCGTACGGTCACCCCGCTGTGGAACGCCTCGGCCATCGGCGGTGAGTACCTGTCGGCCGCCTCCTTCCTCGGCATCGCGGGCCTCATCCTCACCCACGGCGCCGACATGCTGTGGTTGCCCGTCGGCTGGACCGGCGGCTACCTGGTGCTGCTGGTGCTGGTCTCGGCGCCGCTGCGCCGCTCAGGCGCCTACACGCTGCCCGACTTCGCCGAGTCGCGCCTGGAGTCGATGGCCGTGCGCAGGACGGCCAGCGTGCTCGTGGTGCTCATCGGCTGGTTCTACCTGATGCCGCAGTTCCAGAGCGCGGGCATCGTGCTGCGGGCGATCACGGGGGCGCCCGGCTGGGTGGGCGGGCTGCTCGTCGCCGTGGTGGTCGCGGTCAACGTGCTGTCGGGCGGGATGCGGTCGATCACGTTCGTGCAGGCCTTCCAGTACTGGCTCAAGCTCACCGCGCTCGCCGTCCCGCTGGTCTTCCTGCTGATGGCCTGGCGGTCGGGCGGCGCGCCGGGGCTGTCGGAGCACGACATGACGCACTGGCAGCTGCCGCTGTCCAGCGCGAAGGAGTACGGCCTCTACTCCACCTACTCGCTGATCCTTGCCACCTTTCTCGGCACGATGGGCCTGCCGCACGTGCTGGTGCGCTTCTACACCAACCCCGACGGGCGGGCCGCGCGCCGTACGACGCTGGTGGTGCTGTCGCTGCTGGGCGCTTTCTACCTGCTGCCGGCGATCTACGGCTGGCTGGGCCGGATCTACGCGCCGGACGTGGCGGGCACCGACGCGGTCGTGCTGACGCTGCCCGGCAGGGTGATCGGCGGCACCCTCGGCGACGTGCTCACCGCCCTGGTCACCGCGGGCGCGTTCGCCGCGTTCCTGTCGACCTCCTCGGGGCTGACGGTCTCGGTGGCGGGCGTGATCGCGCAGGACCTGTTCGGCGGCGGCGCGGTGCGCGCCTTCCGCCTGGCGACGCTGCTGGCCGTGGCCGTGCCGCTGGGGCTGGCGGTGTGGGCCAGGTCGCTGCCGGTCGCCGACGTGGTCGGCCTCGCCTTCGCCGTGGCCGCCTCGTCGTTCTGCCCGCTGCTCGTGCTGGGCATCTGGTGGCGCAGGCTGTCGTCTGCGGGGGCGCTCGCGGGGCTGTTCGTGGGCGGAGGGCTGGCGTGCGCGGCGGTGATGGCGCAGATCACCGGCGGGCCGTACGGCGGGCTCGTGGGCGCGCTCCTGGCCCAGCCAGCGGCCTGGACGGTGCCGATCGCCTTCTTCGTCATGGTCGTGGCGTCCTTCCTGACCCCGCACCGCGTGCCCGCGGGGGTGGCGAGGACGATGGTCCGCCTGCACACTCCCGAGACGCTCAACCTCGACCGGGGCGACTGGCGCTCCCGCTCGTCCTGAAGGGCGGGGACCGCTCACCGCGCAAATCGGACCTTTCATCGCACGTTCTCTTCAGCTGACCGCCACGCCGAGGCGGCTCACCGAACCGGCGGACCGACCCCCTCCACGGAGGGTAGTTTGCGCTCTTACCTTGTGCGTGATCCGCATCACATCCCGGAGGGCTTGAGCTGTGACTACCAGAGAACATGACTCTTCTGTCTACGAACAGATGCAGGCCAGCAGTGAGTTCCAGGAGCTCAGGCGGCGCTTCAGGGCGTGGACGTTCCCGATGACCGCGGCCTTCCTCGGCTGGTACCTGCTGTACGTGGTCTTGTCCGGCTGGGCGCGCGACTTCATGGGCATCAAGGTCCTTGGCAACATCAACATCGCGCTCATCCTCGGGCTGCTGCAGTTCGTCTCGACCTTCTGGATCGCATGGGCCTACGCCAGGCACATGGAGAAGAAGCTCGACCCCATCGCCGACAAGCTCCGCCACGAGGTCGAGGAGCAGGCCAAGTGACTCTCTCCGCCGTCCTCTTCCTCGTCTTCGTCGTCGCCACGCTCGGCATCACCTTCTGGGCCAGCCGTCAGACCAAGACCGCCGCCGACTACTACGCGGGCGGCCGCTCCTTCACCGGTTTCCAGAACGGCCTGGCCATCGGCGGCGACTACATGTCGGCCGCCTCGTTCCTGGGCATCGCCGGCATCATCGCGCTGTCGGGCTACGACGGCTTCCTCTACTCCATCGGCTTCCTGGTGGCCTGGCTGGTCGCGCTGCTGCTGGTGGCTGAGCTCATGCGCAACTCCGGCAAGTTCACGATGGCCGACGTGCTGGCCTTCAGGATGAGCCCGCGTCCCGTCCGCACCGCCGCGGGCGTCTCGACGATCGTCGTCAGCATTTTCTACCTGCTGGCCCAGATGGTCGGCGCGGGCGCGCTGGTCGGCCTGCTGCTCGGCGTCACCGACCCCGCCCAGAAGAACCTGGTCATCGTGGGCGTCGGCGTCCTCATGATCATCTATGTGGTCGTGGGCGGCATGAAGGGCACCACCTGGGTGCAGATCGTCAAGGCGGTCCTGCTGATGGGCGGCGCGGCCCTGGTCACGCTGCTGGTGCTGGGCAAGTTCGGCTTCAACCTGTCGGCCCTGCTCGGCGACGCCGCCGCGCAGAGCGGCAAGGGCGAGGCCTTCCTCAAGCCGGGCCAGAAGTACGGCACCGAGGCGCAGGGCCTGGCCGGCAAGCTCGACCTGATCAGCCTCGGCCTCGCGCTCGTCCTCGGCACCGCGGGCCTGCCGCACATCCTGATCCGCTTCTACACCGTCCCGACCGCCAAGGACGCCCGCAAGTCGGTGCTGTGGGGGATCGGCATCATCGGCACCTTCTACCTGCTGACCCTCGTCCTCGGCTTCGGCGCCGCCGCCGTGGTCGGGACGAAGGCCATCACCGCGGGGGACAAGGCGGGCAACACCGCGGCCCCCATGCTGGCCCAGCGGATCGGCGAGGACATCTTCGGCCCCGTCGGCGGCACGATCCTGCTCGCCCTCATCGGCGCCGTGGCCTTCGCCACGATCCTCGCGGTGGTGGCGGGTCTCACCCTCGCCTCCTCCTCCAGCTTCGCCCACGACCTGTACGCCCACGTGTTCAGGCGCGGCACCGCCACCGAGCGGCAGGAGGTCGTGGTCGCCAGGGTGTCGGCGTTCGTCATCGGCGCGGCCTCCATCGGCCTCGGCATCCTGGCCCAGGGGCAGAACGTCGCCTTCCTGGTGGCGCTGGCCTTCGCGGTGGCCGCCTCGGGCAACCTGCCGGCGATCCTCTACAGCCTGTTCTGGAAGAGGTTCAACACCGCGGGCGCGGTGTCGGCCATCTACGGCGGTCTGGTCTCCGCCCTCATCCTGGTGATCTTCTCGCCGGTGGTGTCGGGCTCGGCGACCGCGCTGTTCAAGGACGCGAACTTCGCCTGGTTCCCGCTGTCGAACCCGGGCCTGATCTCCATCCCGCTCGGCTTCTTCTTCGGCTGGCTCGGCACCGTGCTGAGCAAGGAGTACAACGCGGAGAAGTACGCCGAGATCGAGGTCCGCTCGCTGACCGGCGTCGGCGCCGAGCAGGCCACCAAGCACTGATCCCGCGCGACCCGAAGGGCCAGGCTCGCAGAGCCTGGCCCTTCGCCGTGTCTCAGCGGGAGGCCCGGTCGAGCAGCGCCAGCTCGTCGGCCCCGAGCTTCAGGTGGACGGCGTCGAGCAGCGGCTTGAGCTGCTCGGCGTTGCGGGCGCTGGAGATCGGCGCGGCGACGGTCGGCTGGGCCAGCAGCCAGGACAGCGCGACCGTGGCCTGCTCCACGCCCCTGCCCGAGGCGACCGTGGCCAGCGCCTCGAGGACGCGGGGACCCCGCTCGGTCTGCAGGTACTCCGCCGCCTTGCCCGCGCGCGGGCTGTCGACGGTGGCGCCGCCGGCGTACTTGCCGGTCAGGAAGCCGCGGGCGAGGCCGAAGTACGGCGTGCTCGACAGCCCCTCGCGGGCCACGACCTCGCGCAGGTCGCCCTCGTAGCCGCGCTCGACGAGGTTGTAGGGCTGCTGGAGCGCCACGTAGCGGGCCATGCCCTCCTCGTCGGAGATGCGCAGCGCCTCGGCCAGCCGGGGCGCGCCGTAGTTGGAGGCGCCGAGATAGCGCACCTTGCCCTCGCGCACCAGCGCGTCGAAGGCGGCCAGCGAGTCGGCCAGCGGCGTGTCCCGGTCGTCGACGTGCGCCCAGTACAGGTCGATGCGGTCGGTGCGCAGGCGGCGAAGGGAGTTCTCCACCGCGGTGCGGATCGTGGCAGGCGACAGGCCCTCGAGCCCGGCCAGCATGCCCACCTTGGTGGCCAGGACGATCGAGTCGCGGTTGCCGCGCTCGGCCATCCACTCGCCGATGATGATCTCCGAGGTGGACTCGCCCGTCGCCCAGCTCGGGTACACGTCGGCGGTGTCGATGAAGTTGCCGCCCGCCTCGGCGTAGGCGTCGAGGACGGCGAAGGAGGCCGCCCGGTCGGCGGTCCAGCCGAAGGTGTTGGTGCCGAGGCACAAAGGGAACACGGACAGCGCCGTGGTGCTGATCGATCTCATCCGGCTATTATGCGCGGGTCTCATAGGGAGGCCGGATGGCGGCCAGGGTCTTGGTGGCGGGCGGCCTGCTCGTGCTGCTGGTCGCGGTCGCCGCCGCCGTGCTGGTCAACCGCGACGGGCCGGTCCAGGAACATCGGCCGCCGGTCCAGGAGGACCGGCTCGCGGTCACCGAGCGGCGGCTCGACGATCGCCGCATGGAGCTCACGATCGACTCGGCGGCCCTCGGGGCCACCACCAGGGTCCGGCTGCTGCTGCCCAAGGGCTGGTCGCGCGAGGCCGGCCGGACCTGGCCGGTGCTGTGGCTGCTGCACGGCGGATTCGACGGCTACACCTCGTGGACCTCCAGGACCGACGTCGACCGCCTCACCGAGGACACCGGCGTCATCGTGGTCATGCCCGACGGCGGCAGGTGCGGCAGCTACTCCGACTGGTGGAACGGCGGAAACGGCGGGCCGCCCCGGTGGGCTACCTACCACCTCAAGGAGCTGCTTCCGCTGCTGGAGGCCCGCTATCGGGCGAGCGGGCGGCGGGCCGTCGCCGGATACTCGATGGGCGGGCAGGGCGCGATGCTCTACGCGGCCGAGGGCTACTTCCAGGCCGCCGCCTCCTTCAGCGGGGCGGTCCACATCCTGGCTCCGGGAGTGCCGCAGGCGGTCATGGCCGGCACCACGTTCGGCTGCCTCGGCACCGACTGGAAGCGCGTCTGGGGCGACCCCGACGACCAGCGCGCGGTCTGGCGCGCGCACAACCCCTACCACCAGGCCGAACGGCTCAGGGGGGTGCGCCTGGTGGTGGCCTCGGGCACGGCGGAGCTGTGGGATGACCCCGCCGAGCACCTGGCGGGCAAGGCGGGCAGGGCCTTCGCCGCCAGGCTCGACGAGCTCGGCATCGCCGTACAGACGCACTTCTACCGGGGCAGGCACGATCACGCCTACTGGCAGCGGGAGCTGCACCGCGCCTATCCCACGCTGATGCGCGCTATCGGTGCTCGCTGAGGCTCAGCGCCCTGGGTGTCAGCCACCAGACGGCGAGACCCGCGACCAGCATCAACGCCGCTCCGGCCGCTCCCGTGACCGCGAGCGACTCGGTGAAGGCGGCCTGCGCCTGCCTGGCCAGCTCGGCCCCCGCCGCGCCCGCCTCCCGCGCGGCCTCCAGGGCTCCGCCGAGAGACTCCTCCACGGCCTGCGCGGGCATGCCTTCAGGGACCGTCAGCCGGGCCCGGTAGAAGGCCGCGGCGAGGCTGCCGAGCACCGCCACGCCCAGCGTGCCGCCGAGCTCGTAGCTCGTCTCCTCGATGGCGGCCGCGCTGCCCGCCTTCTCCGGTGGCGAGCCCGCCATGATCACCGCGGAGGCGATCGCCAGGGAGCCCATGCCCGCGCCGACCAGGAGCAGAGATAGGGCGACGGGGCCGTAACCGAGCGGGCTCGGCGCGGCGAACAGCACCAGGAAGCCCGCTCCGGCCACCAGCAGGCCGCCCGCCAGCACGGTGCGCGCGCCGATCCTGGCCGCCAGCGCCGGCGCCAGCGGCGACAGCACGAACGCGCCGAGCGCGGTCGGCAGCATCCGCACGCCCGTCTCCAGCGGCGAGTAGCCCTGCACCAGCTGCATCCACTGCGCCAGCAGCAGCATCATCGCGGCCATGGCGATCGAGGTGGTCAGTGCGGCGACCGTGCCCGCGCTGAAGGCGGGGCTGCCGAACAGCCTGATCTCCAGTAGCGGGTCCTTCCTGGTCAGGCAGCGCCTGACGAACCAGCCCAGCAGGACGGCGGCCGCGGCCAGCGCGACCCAGCCGCCCGCGTCGCCGGCGTGCTTGATGCCGTAGACGAGGGCGACCATGCCGGCGATCGACAGCAGGGTGCCGAGGGCGTCCCACCGGCCAGGATTCGGGTTGCGCGACTCGGGCAGCAGCATCAGCCCCGCCACGATCGCGACGGCCATCACCGGCACGTTCACCAGGAACGCGGCGTGCCAGCTGAACGCCTCCAGCAGCAGCCCGCCCAGGATCGGGCCGAGCGCGGCGCCGAGGGCGGCCATCGCCGACCAGATCCCGAGCGCGGTGGCCCGCTCCCTCGGGTCGGTGAACAGGGTGCGGATCATGGACAGCGTGGACGGCATGATCATCGCGCCGCCCACGCCGAGCAGCGCCCTCAGCGCGACGAGGGCGGCCGGGTCCTTCGCCCACACCACCGCGACCGACGCCGCGCCGAACAGCGCGAAGCCGCTGATCAGCATCTTCCTGCGGCCCCAGCGGTCGCCCAGGGCGCTGATCGTGACGAGCAGTCCCGAGACGGCCAGCGAGTAGGCGTCGACCATCCACAGCAGCTCGATGGCGTCCGGCCGCAGATCCTCGGAGATGGCGGGCAGCGCCACGTTGAGGATCGTCATGTCCATGACGACGAGCAGCAGGCTCGCCGACAGGACGGCCAGGGCCGCCCACCGCCGTCCGCGGCTCAACCGGCCGCTCTCCTGCACCTGGGTCATCGGCCCATGCCCCTCAGGAAGGTGTCGACGAGCAGCCCCGCGGCGTCCCTTCTGGCCACGTCGCCTCGGCGCAGGCTCTCCCTCACCGCGACGAGCAGGCCGTACACCGCGTTGCTCACCCACCGCACCGGCAGGTCGGCGCGCAGCACCCCGGCCCGCTGAGCGGCACCGAACAGCGCCATCTCCCGCCCTTCCAGCTCCTCCAACTTGCGCAGCAGGCCGGGGTCGACCTCCATGGCCGGGTCGGTCAGCGCGAACCCGTGCTCGTCGGCCATGTCGACCAGGCTGACGAGGAGATCGCGCAGGGTGGCGGTCAGCCGCGCGGGGTCGCTCTCCTGGGCGGCGGCCGCGAGGTCGACCGTGTCCTGCACCTGCTCCCAGCGCTCCAGCGCCCGCCGCCCGAGGGCGATGAGCAGGTCGTCGCGGCTGGAGAAGTGGCGGTGCAGGGTGGCCCTGCTGACCCCCGCCGCCTCGGCCAGCTCGGCCATGGAGGCGGTGGGGTGGGCGTTGAGGTGGTGGATCGCCGCCGTGACGATCTGCTCCTCGGTCACTGCCATCAAGACATCCCCGTCTCACTTGCGACATAAATGTCTCAAACGATACCTGATTCTCTCACGTACGGTGATCTCCCCTTGACGGCAGGTCCTGCGCGGCGAGGCCCCGGCTATCGTTCGGGCTGTGGACCAGACGTCACCGCGCCCCGACGAGGCCCGCTCCGGCCCCACCGTCAAGGACTTCCCCGACGGCGACTCACGCACCCGGATCCTCGACGCGGCGGAGGAGCTGTTCGCGGGAGGGGGCTACGCCGCGACGCCGACCTCGCTGATCGCCAAGCTGGCGAAGGTCCCCAAGGGCCTGCTGTTCCACTACTTCCCCCGCAAGATCGACGTCCTGGTGGCCCTGGTCGACGAGCGGACGCTGGTGGAGGAGGGGCGCGAGGTCGAAGCGGTGCCCGGCGACGCGGCCGGCACGCTGTCCAGGCTCGCCCGGCGGCTGCCGCTGCGGGCCTCGCCGGCGATGCGGCGCATCCTGTTCAGGGAGGCCGACACCCACGGCTCGGTGCGCGAGCGGCTGGGGCGGCTGAACGGAGAGCTGATCGGGCGTTCCAGGTTCGCGCTGGAGCTGGCGCTGCCGGGGGCGAGGGGTGACCGGGCGCGGCTCGAGGTGGCCGCGGCGACGTTCGCCGCGGTGCTGCTCTACCAGGAGAACCTGTGCCAGCTCACCGGGCACCAGATCGATCCCGACGCCGTGGCCGACCTCATCGCCCACTCCCTCGCCTGACCCCGCCCGGCCGCGGGCCCGCTATCCGCCGATGTGCGGGGCGCGCGCGGCCGACGAACCGTCCCTGATCAGCTCGCCGGTGAGGTTGCCGTTGGCGGCCGAGCCGAGGAACGCCACGATCCTGGCCACGTCGTCGGCGTCGGAGAGCCTGCGGGTGGGCGTGGCGGCGGCGAGGGCGTCGAGGATGGACGACGGGATGGGCGGGCGGCTGTCGGTCAGGGTGAGGCCGGGGGCCACGACGTTGACCAGGATCCCGTCCCTGCCGCCGTTCCACGCGAGGCTGCGGGCCAGGCCGTACAGGCCGGACTTGGCGGTCCCGTAGGGGCCGGGTCCCGGCAGTCCGTCCTCCGCGACGCCCGAGGAGATCAGCACGATGCGGCCCCATCCCTTGGCGCGCATGCCGGGAAGGACCGCGCTGACCGCCGCCGCCGCTCCGACGAGATTGGCGTTGATCATCGCCTCCCACTCCGCCAGCGGCACGTCCTCGAACCGGACGCTGGGGTCGGGCGGGCCGTCCCCGCCCCAGCGGACGGCGTTGGCGACCAGGACGTCGATCGCGCCCCAGTGCGCCTCGACCGCCTCGACGGCCAGGCCGACGCTCGGCAGGTCCTCGAGGTCGAGCCGCACGACGTACGCCTGCCCGCCCGCGGCCTCGACGTCCGCCGCCACCTTCTCAGCCTTGTCCCTGTTGGCCCGGTAGGTGATCGCCACTCTGGCGCGCTCGCGGCCGTAGGCGCGAGCGGTCGCCGCGCCGATCCCGGTCGAGCCGCCCGTGACGAGGACCACGCGGTCCCTGAGCTCGGTGTCCATGATTTCCTCTCAACTTCAAACGATTGGAGATTGAAATCAATATAGGTCCAGATGATTTGAAGTCAAGAAGATTGGTCCTTGCTACCATGGAGGCCATGACCGCCTCCTCCGCCTCCGAAGACTCGACCGGCAGCTGGCTGCACGAGGACCTGCACTGGCTGTTCGCCCGGTTGAAGCAGGGCCTGGCCACAGCCGAGAGCGCGGTGGTCAGGGAGCACGGCATGAGCCTCTGGGGCTACACCGTGCTGATGGCGATCGTCGAGGCCCCCGCCCGCACGCAGCTCGCCCTCGCCCAGGCGGTGTCGGTCGACAAGAGCAAGCTGGTGGCCATCCTCGACGAGCTCGAAGGCGCGGGGCTGGTGGCGCGCCGGCCGGACCCGGCGGACCGCAGGGCGCGCATCATCGAGGTCACGCCCCAGGGCGGCCGCGCGCTCAAGGCCGCCCGCGGCGACATCGAGGCCATCGAGGACCGGCTGCTGGCCGGCCTCGACGCCGGAGAGGGCGCCGTGGTGCGGAAGGCGCTGCGCCGGCTCGTCGGCGCGCCCCTCCTGGCGATCGAGGACGGCCGGCCGGCCGAGACCGGCTGCCCGCCCGCGGGCCCCTAGACGGGCGCGAGATCCCTCGTCAGGAGGGTGAGGTCGTCCATCGCGGCACGCAGGTGGTGCATCAGCCGCCACACGTCGTCCACGTGCTCGGGGCAGGCCACGACGCCGAAGTCGAGCGCGCCGTCGTAGGAGAAGCAGGTGATGTTGACCCCGCCGCTCAGGTCCGTCAGCACCGACATCGGGTAGTACGACAGCACCCGCCCGCCGCACAGGTACAGCGGGAACTGCGGCCCCGGCACGTTGCTGATGATCAGGTTGATCGGCGGGAACGCCACGGAGGCCAGCCTGAACACCGCGGGGGTGAGCGCGGAGATCGGCGCGGGCAGCATCGCGCACAGCTCGTGGAGCCAGGTGGCGGGCGACATCGCGAACCTGCGCTTGGCGGCGCTCGTCGCCTCGGCCGTCGCCCGCAGCCGCTCGCGCGTGTCGGCGACGTGTGTGGGCATTGGGATGATCATGGTGGAGATCTGGTTGCGCGCGCAGTCCTTCGCGCCCGCCGCGCGCACCGCCACCGGCACCGCGGCGATCAGCGGCTGGTCCGGCAGCGCGTCGCGCTCGTCGAGCCAGGCCCGCAGCGCCGACGCGCACAAGGCCATGACGATGTCGTTGACGCTCATGCCGTAGCACTTGGCGGCGTGCTTGACCTCCTTCAGCGGCACCGAGCCGTAGGCGAACCTGCGCTCGCCGCTGATGGGCCCGTTCAGCGGGGTGCGCGGGACGGCCAGCGAGGGCAGGTCGGGGCGGGGCCGCTCGTCGCCGCTGACGAGGCGGGCCGCCCTGGCGATCAGCTTGGAACCGGGCAGCGTGGCGACCACAGGGATCGCGTCGAGGTCACCGGCCGCCCTCACCAGCGAACGCATCGCCTGCACGGGCTGGGTCACCGTGCGGACGGCGGCGCCCGCCAGCATGTCCAGCAGGTGTGGCGGCTGCGGCGGCGGGCACGAGGGCGGCGCGACCGACCGCGGCTCGGGAGAGAGGTCGAGCAGCGTGGCCAGCGTCTCCGCGCCCGAGACCCCGTCGATGGCCGCGTGATGGACCTTGGTGTAGACCGCGACCCTGCCGCCGGACAGCCCGGTGATCAGGTGCATCTCCCACAGCGGATGATCGCGGTCGAGATGGCGGGCGTGGAGGCGGGCGACGGTCTCGGCCAGCTGCCGGTCGCCGCCCGGCGCGTCGAGCTCCGTCTCGAACAGGTGGTGGTCGATGGAGAAGGCGGGGTCGGGCGCCCAGTAGGGGCGGTCGAGGCCGAACGGCACTTCGGCCACGCGCAGGCTCAGCGCGGGCGACAGGTGCATCCGCTCCAGCAGCAGGGCCGCCAGCCGCTCGCGCGTGATCGTGCCCGACGGTGCGCAGCTGGGGTCGAGGACGGCCACCCCCGCGACGTGCGCGGCGGTCGTGGCGGACTCGGCACTCAGGAACTGCGCGTCGAGCGCGGTCAACTGCGACATCGGGCCTCCCCTTCCGCGGTGGTGCCATCGTGACCCGCCAGGATTGCGAGTACGTTTCTGCGAGAGTCTTTCAGATGAATTCCAGGGCGCTTCCCAAGATTCTGGATGGCTTTTATGACCGTGCAGCTCAGCCGCCCGAAGTGATAATTCCCTATCCTCTGGTAACCAGAACCGGGTGCCGGACGACGGCGTCGAAGTGGTATCCGAAGGGGTGTCTCGCGCGGCGCGGAGGCTGTCCCGCGCCGCTCTCGTCGACGGCTCTGGCGAGCAGGACGTGCGCACCCTCCTCGCGCGGCGTCCAGGCGATTCCCCAGGTCAGCCACGCGTCGCGCCGGGGACCACGGCGGCCGGCCGGGTGCCAGGTGGCGCCGTTGTCGGCGCTCACCTCGACGTGCGCGACGCGTCCGTTGCCCGACCACGACCTGCCGCGCAGCTCGTGCCGCCGCCCCGCTTCGAGCGTGGCCGGCCACGGCAGTTCGAAAGCGCTTTTCACCGTCATGGTGGTCACGCCCGGGTAAAACAGCGTGTTCCATGGCGTGCGCAACTCCGTGGTCGAAACCTCGAGGTCGCCGAGCCATTTCACCGAGGCGATTCCGGCCCAGCCGGGAACGATGAGACGGGCGGGAAATCCGTGGTCCATGGGAAGGGGCTCGCCGTTCATCTCGTACGCCACGAGCACGTCGTCCAGCGCCTTGCGCACCGGGATCGGGCGGCGCACGTGGCCGAGGTTCTCGCCCTCGTGCACGTACGGCGCGTCGAGCCCGGTGGCCAGGACGTCGACCGCGCCGTCCCTGAGCCCTGCCATGGTCAGCAGGTCACGGAGCGGCACGCCGCGCCAGCGCGCCACTCCGACCGCGCCCAGCCCCCACGGGATGCCGGGGACGGCCTCGTGCTGCTGGCTGTCGTAGAAGCGGCGCCCGTTGCCCGCGCACTCCAGAGTGACGTCCGCGGTGCGGGCCGGCAGCGCGCGCAGCTGGTCGTAGCCGAGCTCGATGTCGCGCCGCAGGCCCCGGCCGTGCAGGCGCAGCCGCCAGGTGGCCGCGTCGAGGCGCGGGGTCGCGGTGTGGTTGCGGACGAAGAAGCGGTCGATGGGGGTGTGGTAGCCCTGCCCCGCCATCGCCTCCCAGCGGGTCTCGGCGTTGCCTTCGTGGCGGGTGAACAGGTGGGAGGGCAGGGGTTTGACGATGGTCTCCGTGGCCGGCCTCATATAGCCGGTATTCCCTACCAATTAAATGGCTAATCCTCAGCGCACGGCCACCAGGATGACGTCGTCGCCCGTCTGCCACACGGTGCCCGCCTCGCTGAACCCGGCGTTCCACAGCAGCTCGCGGTGCGTCCGCAGCGGCAGGTGGTGGTCGCCGCCATGGGAGCCGAGCCGGCGCCTGCGCTCGGCGACCAGATCGGCCAGCGCGGGCTCGGCCTCGATCGCCCGCCACCAGCCCGACCAGTCTTCCCCCTCGGCTGTCCTGGTGCGGCGCAGCGCCGCGGCCAGCGTGGCGACGGTGGGCTGCTCCTCCAGGACGTTGTCGGCGTTGACCAGCACCCCGCCCGGCCGCAGCAGGCCCGCCAGCTCCGCGTAGAGGGCGCCGAGCTGCTCCTTCGGCAGGTAGTGCAACGCGGTCGTCGACACCACCGCGTCGACCTTGCGGTCGAGCCCGAGCGCGGCCGGCCAGCCGGGCGCGCGCAGGTCGGCGTCGACGAGGCGGGAGATCTCCGGGTAGCCCGCCGTGCCGAGGGCCAGCAGCAGCGGGTCGACGTCCACACCGACGACCTCGGCGGACGGCAGGCGCCGCGCCAGCCGTACCGACAGGGAGCCAGGGCCGCAGCCGAGGTCGAGTACCAGGGGAGAGCCGGGCACCGCCTGCGCCACCACCTCCCCGATCGCGGCGAACCGCGCCTCCCTGTCGGCGACGTAGCGCTCCTGCTGGGCGTCCCAGCGCTCCAGCCACACCTGGGCGAGCTCGGGCGTCATGGCCATCCCCTCAAGTGGAAATGATTTTCACTTTTGGGGAGGAGTCTAGCGGCCGAAGAAGGCTAGGAGGCGCTCGATCGGCCAGGTGTTGATCACGTCGTCCTGGGTCAGCCACGCCCGCTGGGCGATGCCGATGCCGAAACGCTGGTGGCGCAGGTGCGGGATGGCGTGGGAGTCGCTGTCGACGGAGAACTTCACCCCGTGGTGCTTGGCCAGCCTGACCAGGTCGGACGGCAGGTCGGAGCGGTCGGGATAGGAGTCGATCTCCATCGCGGTGCCGGTGCGGGCCGCGGCGCGGAAGACGGCCTCCCAGTCGGCGTCGACGGACGGACGCTTGCCGATCTTGCGAGTGGTGGGGTGGCCGATGATGTCGACGTAGGGGTTCTCGCAGGCGGCGATGAAGCGCCGCGTCATCTCCTCGCGCGACTGGGTGAAGTGCGAGTGGACGGAGGCCACGCACACATCGAACCCCTTCAGCACCTCGCCGGGCCAGTCGACCGATCCGTCGGGGGCGATGTTGAGCTCGGTGCCGTGCAGCAGCCGCATGCCGGGATACCTGCGCTGCAGCTCCATCAGCGCCCCGCGCTGGTCGAGGGCCTTGTCGAGGGTCATCCGCTGCATGGCCAGATCGGGCGCGTGGTCGGTGACCGCGTAGTAGGCGTAGCCGAGCGCGTGGCCGGCCGCCACCATCTCCTCCAGCGAGGCGATGCCGTCGGTCAGGTTGGTGTGGGTGTGGAGATCGCCGCGCAGGTCTTCGAGCCGGACCAGCTCGGGCAGCTCGCCGCGCAACGCGGCCCGCACCTCGCCGCCGTCCTCGCGCATCGTGGGCGGCACCCACTGCATGCCGAGCGCGGCGTAGATCTCCTCCTCGGTCCGTGAGGCGATCACCCGCTCGCCCTCGAACAGGCCGTACTCCGACAGCTTCCAGCCCTTCTTCACCGCCATCTCGCGGATGGTGACGTTGTGCTCCTTGGAGCCGGTGAAGTAGATCTGCGCCGCGCCCCACGACTCGGCGGGCACCCTGCGCAGGTCGACCTGCATGCCGCTGGTCGTGCGGATCGAGGTCTTCTTCTCGCCCGCCGCGATCACCTCGGCGACGTACGGCTGCGCCCTGAACTCCTCCATGATCGACTCAGGCGCCACGGCGAGGATGTCGATGTCGCCGATCGTGTCCTTCATCCTCCGCAGCGACCCCGCGTAGGCCAGCCGCTCGGCGCTCAGCGATGCCATGACGGTCTCGGCCAGCGACATCGCCACCCCGATGTGGACCCTGCGCCCGGACTGCTCGAGCTGCTCGACGCCCTTCACCAGGTTGGCCAGCGTCTTGGGCCCCAGCCCCTTGACGCCCTCGAGCCTGCCCTCGGCGATCGCCTCGGCCAGCGCGGCAGGGGAGTCGATGCCGAACTCCTCGAACAGCATGATCGCCGTCTTCGGCCCCAGCGACGGCACGCGGGTCAGCCGGCGCACGCCCTCGGGCACCTTGCCGCGCAGCGCGTCGAGCTGGCGGAAGCTCCCGCGCTGGAGGAACTCCTCCATCTTCAGCGCGATCGCCTCGCCCACCCCGGGCACGCTGCGCACGTCGACCTGCGAGATGTCCTCGGGGAACCCGGCGATCGCCTTGGCCGCCTTCTGGTAGCTGCGCACTCTGAAGGCGTCACCGCCGGTGAGCGCGAACAACTCTGAGTATTCCTGGAGAGCGGCAGCCGCCTCGTCGTTAGCCCGTGCCATGGGGCCAGCGTAGGGGAAGGCTCCGACACTTCCAGATCACGGATCGGCGTGGATTGGATGTCACCCCTTGTGCTGTGTCAGGTGCTATCAGTACGAACGGATCTGAACCTTCTGGAGGAATTCCGTGCGCTTACGTGTCCTGATCCCTCTGCTGTCCGTCCTGCTCGTGCCCGCGGGCACGGCCACCGCCGATCCCACACCGCCGGTGCGCGACTTCGGCAACGGCGCCGACCGCAACGAAGAGGCCGCGGGGGTCGGTGAGTCCGCCGCCAAGATCCTGCGCGAGGCCGCCCCCGAGCTGTCGTGGCGCCCCGACCACACGCGCGGCTACCCGCGCAGGACCACGCTTCCCGTCCCGCAGGAGAACCCCGCCGACGCCTCCATCAAGCTCGGTCTCGTCCCGCACCACGCCATCGCGGCCAGGCTCAACCAGCTGCAGGCCGTGGGCGACCGGGTCAGCGCCGAGGTGATCGGCCGCTCGGCGGGCGGGCGCGACATGTACCTCGTCACCGTCACCGCACCTGAGAGCGCCTCGGAGACGCGCAGGCAGGAGCAGCTGCGCCGGCGGATCGAGAGCGGTCACCCGATCCCGGTCGAGACGTACAAGGCGCCCGTCTTCATCAACGGCAACATCCACGGCAACGAGTGGGAGGGGACCGACGCCAACCTGCGCGTCATCGAGGAGCTGGCCACCAGCACCTCTCCCCAGATCAAGGACCTGCTCGCCAAGACGCGGCTGTACTTCAACATCACCGCCAACCCCGACGGCAGGGTGCTCGGCCAGCGGCCCAACGGCAACGGCTTCGACCTCAACCGCGACTTCGTCACCGCCTCGCAGCCCGAGACGCGCGCGATGCGCCAGATCATGATCGACAACCAGCCGGTGGTCATGATCGACCTGCACGGCTACGTCAACGGCACCCTGGTCGAGCCGACCACCCCGCCGCACGGCGCCAACTACGAGTACGACCTGTTCATCAAGAACGCCTACGCCAACGCGCTCGGCATCGAGCAGGCCATCCTCGCGCTCGGCTACACCCCGGAGAAGGACGGCACCTTCCCGCCGCAGATCCCCTTCCGCGACTCGGAAGAGGGCTGGGACGACTGGCCGCCGATCTTCACCCCGCAGTACGCCCCCTTCCACGGCGCGGTCGCCTCGCACACCATCGAGTTCCCGATGCGGGTCAACGGCCGCGACTACACCGAGCAGCCCCCCGCCGAGCTGCAGCGGCGCAGCCGCATCAACGTCGACATCGCCTCGGCCGCCATCAGGGCCACCTACACCTTCGTCCAGAACAACAGGGACAAGCTGGTCGCCGACCAGATCGAGGTGTTCAGGCGGGGCGCGGCGGGCGAGCCGTCCAAGGAGGTGCCGCTCGGCATCGTGCCAGGCTTCGGGCCCGAGGACGTCTACACCACCACCTACCCGCGCGCCTACGCCATCCCGTCGGGCACCCCCTCGGCCGCCACCCTGGTGGACTTCCTCGTCGCCAACGACGTGGCGGTCGAGCGGGCGCTGCTGCCGTTCAGGGCCGGGGGCAGGACCTACCCGCAGGGCACCTACGTCGTGGACATGCGCCAGCCCAAGCGCGGCCTGGCCAACGTCATGCTGGAGCCGGGCGCGGACATCAGCCCGAGGGTCGACGCGATGTACGACATCTCCGGTTGGAGCCACGGCCTGCTGTGGGGCGCGACGGTCGAGCCGATCACCGAGCGGCGCTTCCACGTGGCGTCCCAGCCCGTGAAGGTCGCCTCGCCCACCGGCTCGGTCCCGCGCGGAGACGGCCCGCTCTCGCTGAGGATCGACGACGCCAAGGCGGTGCGGGCGCTCAACGACCTGCTCGGACAGGGCGTGGCCGTCACCCTCGCGGCCGACGGCGGCGCCGTCGTGCCGGCCTCCGCGCGGGAGGCGGCCAAGACCGTGGCCGACAGGTACGGCGTGCCGTTCACCAGGGCCGCCTCGACCACGGGCACCCCGCTGTCCAGCGTCAGGATCGCCGCCGCCGTCTCGGCCGACGAGCTGTTCACGCTGCGCGAGCTGGGCTTCGCCGTCACGCCGGTCTCGACCGCCGTGCTCAACGCCGGGTTCGACTGGAGCGGCACCGACGTGCTGTTCGTCTCCAGCGGCCTGTCCTACGGCGCGCTCAACCCCGCGGCGAGGACGGCGCTCGACGCCTTCCTGGCCAGGGGTGGCGTGGTCACCCGCGGCGGCACCGGCGCCGCCTTCAACGCCGCGGCGGGACTGCTGACCGCCACCGCGGTCGCGGGCAGGGGCGACGCCAACGGCGTGGTCAAGGTCGCCTCCACCACGGGCCCGGTCGGCTCCGGCTCGCCCGCGCACTCGTTCGTCTTCTCCCCGCGCTGGTTCACCGCGCTCGGGCCCGAGGTGAAGGTCGAGCAGGCCTACGCCACCGAGGGGCCGCTCGTGTCGGGCCACTGGAGGGCCGAGCCCCGCGACGGCAGCGGCGGTCCCGAGGCGGCCAGAGGCCAGGCCGCGGTGGTCAGCGGCAGGGACGAGCGCGGCGCCTCCGTGGTGCTCTTCGGCACCGAGCCGATGTTCCGCAACCACCCCAAGGGCCTGTTCCCGCAGGTCGCCAGGGCGCTGTTCTGGACCTCGTCCTCGGCGAAGGTCCGCACCCCGTAGACGGGCTGCGTGGGCGTCCCCCCTCGCCCACGCCGCCAGCTCCGCGAGCCGGGCCGCTCACGAGCGGCCCGGCTCGCGCCGTCCATCGGTCAGAAGCGCACCTCACGCGGGCGGTACGGCTCGGCGAGGTAGGCGCGCTCCTTCTCGGTGAGCGCGACCGAGACCGCGGCCACCGCGTCGTCGATGTGCCGGTCCTTGGTCGCGCCCACGATCGGGGCCGTCACACCCGGCTGGCCGAGCAGCCACGCCAGCGCCACCTGGGCGGCGGGCAGTTCCCGCTCGCGCGCCACCTCGGCCACCCTGTCCAGGATGAGCGCGTCGTTCTCCGGGTCGTACAGGTAGTCGATCCTGCCGTCGGAGCCGCTGCGGGCGGTGCCCTCGCCCGACCGGCCCGCGCGGGCCAGCGTGCCGCGCGCCAGCGGGCTCCACGGGATCACTCCGACGCCCTGGTCCGCGCAGAGCGGCAGCATTTCCCTCTCCTCCTCCCTGTAGAGGAGGTTGTAGTGCGGCTGCATCGAGACGAAGCGGGTCCAGCCGTTCGCCGCGGCCACGTGCTGGGCCTTGGCGAACTGCCACGCCCACATCGAGGAGGCGCCGATGTAGCGGGCCTTGCCGGCCTTCACCACCTCGTGCAGCGCCTCCATGGTCTCCTCGATGGGCGTCTCGTCGTCCCACCGGTGGATCTGGTACAGGTCCACGTAGTCGGTGCCGAGCCGCTCCAGGGAGGCGTCGATGGCGGCATGGATGTGCTTGCGCGACAGGCCCCTGTCGTTCACCGCCGTGCCGACGGGGAAGTACACCTTCGTGGCCAGGACGTAGTCCTCGCGCCGGGGAAAGATCTTCCTGAGCAGCCGGCCGGTCACGACCTCGCTGGCGCCCGCGGTATAGACGTCGGCGGTGTCGAAGAAGGTGACGCCGGCCTCGGCCGCCCTCCGCACGATGGGCTCGGCCGTCTCCTCCGGGAGCACCCAGTCCAATTCCTTCGGATCGCCGTAACTCATCATGCCAAGGCAGATCCTGGAAACTTTCAGTCCGGTGTTGCCAAGCCGTGTGTAGTCCATGAATGTCACTTTATGGGTGCCTGGTAGGCGTTCAAAGAGGATCAGAACGAACCCAAGTGAGGTGTCGATGGTCTCGGTCAAGCGCACAGCCGCCAGGTTGCTGTTCGGATCTCGTTACAACAAGGTGCCGTGGGGACAGCGGGTCTATGTCCGGCCCGGCGAGCGCCTGATGCGTGAGGCGCAGTGGCGCCTGAAGCTCAAAGGGGCGCGCGTGATGTCCCTGGAGGAGTACGAACGCACGGTCCCGCTCGGCGAGATCGAGGAGTTCGTCTCCTGCATGATGTGCGGGGATTCGCGCCAGCAACCCCTGTACGAGCCGACAGGAGGCGGCGGCTGGCGCTACCACGTCGTGCGCTGCCCCTCGTGCGGCTTCCTCTACCGCAACCCCAACATCAGGCCCGAACGGCTCGGCGACCTGTACGCCCACTCCTACAGCAGCTTCCTGACCGGCAGCTACGCCGCCAACAGGCAGCGCCGCTACCGGCTCACCATGGACGCCTTCGCGCCGGTGTTCGAGCAAGGCGAGGGACGGCGGCTGCTCGACTTCGGCTGTGGCGCGGGCCTGTTCCTGGAGCTGGCCGAGGAGCGCGGCTTCGACGCGGTGGGCGTGGACCTCTCACCCGACTCCGTCGAGCAGGCCAACGCCAGGCTGACGAAGGCCAGAGCCTACTTCGGCGCGCCCGAGGACGTGCCCGAGATCGCCGCGGGCGGGTTCGACGTGATCACGCTGTGGTCGGTGCTGGCGCACCTGCCGAGGCCGCTCGAGGACTTCGAGCGGTTCAGGAGGCTGCTCGCGCCCGGCGGGGTGCTGCTGATACTCACCGTGAACGCGGGATCGCTGCTGCTCAAGGCCTACGAGTCGGCGTGGAGCGGGTTCACCAAGAACCACCTGATGTTCTACTCCTCCAGCACGCTGCCCACGCTGCTCGGCCGTACCGGGTTCAGAGGGGTGGCCTACGCGCCGCACTACGGCGACACGATCGAGGCGGGCACCTCGCAGTTGCCCGGACCGCTGCGCGCCAGGCTCCGGCGCGCGGTGGAGAGCACCGACGGCGGCAACATGATGCGCGCGCTCGCCTTCGCCGACGACGAGGCGATCAGCCGGTGGGGAGGGCGGATGCGGGTACGCGAGCTGTGACCTGAACACTCAGGGCACGATCATCGTCACGCCCGGCACCGAGCCGATCGAGGCGAGCGCCTTGCCCGCGTCGGCCAGGCCGATCGTGCGGGTGACGAGCTGGTCGGGGTGGAGCGTGCCGGCCCTGATCAGCTCCAGCATCGGCCCGTAGGCGTGCGCGGCCATGCCGTGGCTGCCCAGCAGGCTCAGCTCGTGCGCGATCACCCTGCCCATCGGCAGCGGCGTGTTCTCGCCCGGCAGCAGGCCCACCTGCACGTGGCGGCCCCTGCGGCGCAGGCTCTCGATCGAGGCGGCCGCGGTCTGCGGGCTGCCCAGCGCGTCGAGGGAGACGTGGGCGCCGCCCCTGGTCAGCTCCCTGACCTGGTCGGCCGCGTCACCCGACGAGGCGTTGACGAAGTGGGTGGCGCCCGCGCGCTCGGCCAGCTGCAGCGCGTCGCCGCTGACGTCGACGGCCACGACGCGGGCGCCCGCGGCAGTGGTGATCATGACAGCGGACAGCCCGACACCGCCGCACCCGTGCACCGCCACCCACTCGCCCGGCCGCACCGCGCCGACGTGGGCGACCGCCCTGAACGCGGTGGCGAAGCGGCAGCCGAGGCCGGCGGCCGTGGTGAAGTCCATCTCCTCGGGCAGCGCGATGAGGTTGACGTCGGCGTGGTCGATCGCGACGGAGTCGGCGAAGGAGCCCCAGTGGGTGAAGCCCGGCTGCGTCTGCCGTTCGCACACCTGCTGCTCTCCCGCCGCGCAGGCGGCGCAGGAGCCGCAGGCGCAGATGAAGGGGACGGTCACCCTGTCGCCCTCGCGCCACCGGCGCACGTCGGCGCCGACGGCCGCCACCACGCCGGCCAGCTCGTGGCCGGGCACGTGTGGCAGCGCCTTGATGTCGGGGTCGTGGCCCTGCCACCCGTGCCAGTCGCTCCGGCACAGGCCCGTGGCGGCCACCCTGATCACGACGCCATGGGATGCGGGAGAGGGATCGGGCAGCTCTCGCAGGTCGAGCTCGCCGCCGAACAGGTCAAACGTCACCGCGCGCATCTCATGAGCTTAGAGTCACCTCCCGCAACCTGCGCAAGGCCTGGTGGGAGGGGGAGCCAGGTTCGGTGGTGTAGAGGACGAGCCGCAGGTCCTCCCTGTCGGGCACCGGCAGGACCTGGCAGATCGCGTCGATCACCCCGACGGCGGGGTGGGTGATCTGCTTGCGCTGTTCCCTGCGCGGCTTCACCTCGTGCTCGGCCCACAGCGCGGCGAACTCGGGACTGAGCGCCAGCATCTCGGCGACCAGCGCCTGGATGCCGGCGTCGTCCGGGTAGCGGCCCGCCGCCCAGCGCAGGTCGGCGACCGAGGCGCGGGCGAAGCGGCCCTTCTCCTCGTCACTCAGGTGCTCGGCCAGGTCGGGGGAGCGGAAGACCCAGCGGATGACGTTCAGGTCTTCGGGGGGCCGGGTGTCCAGGCCGCCCATGAGGGCGCCGGCCAGGGGGTTCCACGCCAGGATGTCGTACTTCGCGTCGAGCACGTAGGCGGGCACCTCCTCCAGGAAGGCGATCAGGTGCAGGATCGAGGGCGGCACGTCGGCGCGCAGCCGCGCCGGCTCCAGCGCCTGTCCCGCCAGGTGGAACAGGTGGGCGCGCTCGTCGGCCGACAGCATCAGCGCCCTGGCCAGCGCGTTGAGCACCTGCCGCGAGGGGTACGGGCCCCTGCCCTGCTCCAGGCGGATGTAGTAGTCGATCGACATGCCCGCCAGCTGGGCGACCTCCTGGCGGCGCAGTCCCGGGGTACGGCGGCGCTCCCCCTCGGGCAGGCCCACCTCGCGGGGTGTCACCCGCGCGCGGCGGCTGCGCAGGAATCCGGCCAGCTCGTCACGGTTCATGACGCCAGTCTCGCCCACCTCGCCGAGCCGTGGGTGGTACCGCCGATCCCAGCCTCACGGGGTCTCTCCCGCCCGCCCGGCGGCCGGACCAGCGTTGACCCCATGACGACAGCTCTCATCACCGGCGCCAACAAGGGAATCGGCTTCGAGATCGCCAGGCAGCTCGGCGAGCGCGGGATCACCGCGATCGTCGGCGCGCGCGACGAGGAGCGTGGCAGGGCCGCCGCCGAACGACTCGGCCTGCCGTACGTGCGGGTCGACGTCACCGACCCCGGCAGCGCGCAGGCCGCCGCCAAATGGATCGAGCAGGAGTACGGCGCGCTCGACATCCTCGTGAACAACGCGGGCATCGCTGTCTGGCAGGAGGACGCCAGTCCCAGCGCCACCTCCGCCGACGTGCTCAGGCAGGTCTACGAGGTCAACGTGTTCGGCGTCATGACCGTCACCAACGCCATGCTGCCGCTGCTGCGGCGCGCGCCGGCGGGGCGGATCGTGAACATGTCCAGCGAGCTCGGCTCCATCGCCATGGCGATCGATCCCGAGAGCCCCTTCTGGCCCCTCAACCTGGTGGCCTACAACTCCTCCAAGGCCGCGCTCAACATGATCACCGTCTCGTACGCCAAGGAGCTGTGGCACACCCCGATCAAGGTCAACGCCGCCAACCCCGGCTACTGCGCCACCGACCTCAACGGCCACACCGGCTTCCGCACGGCCGAGCAGGGCGCGGCGATCGCCGTTCGCCTGGCCACCCTGGACGACGACGGCCCGAGCGGCGCCTACCTGCAGGACGAGGGGACACTTCCCTGGTGAGGTGTGGACACCTGCTGACCGGACAGTAACCGGGGCATGGGACAAGATGTGGACAAAGAGCGCTTTTCCGAGGCGGACTACCTCCGCTTCGGGGAGCGCCTCACCGAGCAGCTGGCCGAGCTACGCGAGCTGCTCGATAGACCCGGCTTCGGCGAAGGCGTCACCACGGTGGGCGCCGAGCTGGAACTCTTCCTGATCGACGAGCGCGGCAGGCCGCTGCCGCGCAACGCCGAGGTGCTCGACAAACTGGGGGACAAGCGCCTGACCGTGGAGCTCGGCCGCTACAACGTGGAGGCCAACCTCACCCCGCTGCCGCTGGCGGGACGGCCGTTCACGGCCCTCGCGACCGAGATGCAGGAGCTGTTCAAGGCCGTCGACGGCGCGGTCGTCGACGGGGGAGCGTTGCCCATCGGCATCCTGCCCACGCTCGGAACCGGCGACTTCACCCAGGCCGCGATCAGCGACGAGGCCCGCTACCGCGCGATGGGCAGGGGCATGCGGCGGCTGCGGCTCGAGCCGTTCACCGTGCGGATCGACGAGCTCGAGCTGGAGGTGCAGGACATCATCCTGGAGGCGGCCAACACCTCGTGGCAGGTGCACCTGCGCACGCCCGCCGCCGCCTTCGCCAGGCTCTACAACGGGGCCCAGCTCGCCATCGGTCCCGTGCTGGCCGCCTGCGGCAACTCGCCCCTCTTCCTCGGCAGGCAGCTGTGGGAGGAGACCAGGATCGCGCTGTTCGAGGAGTCCTCCGACGACCGTGACGTCGGCCGCCGCTTCCGCAGGGACGGCCGGGTCACCTTCGGCTCCGACTGGGTGCGTGAGGGGGCCATCGAGCTGTTCGAGCGGTACGTGCGCGACTACGAGCCGATCATCCCCGCGCTGTCCGACAAGGGCGAACTGCCCGAGCTCCGGCTCCACCTGGGCACCATCTGGCAGTGGAACAGGCCCGTCTACGACCCCGCCGCAGGCGGCCACCTCCGCATCGAGTTCCGCGCCCTGCCGGCCGGCCCCACCTGCGCCGACATGGCCGCCAACACCGCCTTCCTGCTCGGCCTCACGCTGGCGCTGGCCGAGCGGGACCTGACGGGGCGGCCGTTCGGCGACGCCTACCAGAACTTCTACCGCGCCGCCATGCGCGGGCTCCAGGCCAAGCTCACCTGGGACGGGAAGGAGGTGCTCGCCGCCGACCTCGTGCTGTCGCTGCTGCCCGAGGCCAAGGCGGCGTTGCTGCGCGCGGGCGTCGACCCGGCCGACGCCGCCGACCTCGACATCATCGCCCAGCGCGTACGGCTGGGCCGTACGGGAGCGGTCTGGCAGCGGGAGACGCTGGCCGAGCTGGGAGGAGACACCGAGGCGCTGGTGCGCAGGTATCACGAGAACGCGTTGACGGGATTGCCCGTGCACATGTGGCGATAACCGAACCACTTGCCCCTTTCGCCCGTCAAACTAACCCAAAGACGGGATAAAGCGAGGGGAAAGATGATGGTTCCTGCGGACAAGGCCGCTTTCACGCTACGACGGGCGACGGGGACGCTGGCCGAGGGCGCCGACAAGCTCGCCGCCGACCTCGGGGCCACGCCCGTGGAGGCGGTACTGGCCCAGGCCAACAGGAAGGCGGTGCGCAACGGGGCGGCCGGCGCGTTCGGCACCATGCGGCCGAGGCCCGGCGAGTGGTACGCCTTCGACGAGAAGGACAACGACACGCCCGATTGGTACCCGCAGGGCCTGACCTGCGCCGAGGACTCCGGCTCCGTCGGCGTCCCGGTCTTCGTCGCCAGCTGGTACTTCAAGCCCGAACCCCCCGCGGTGGAGCGGGGGATCAGGGTGACGTTCCTGAGCCCGCAGACGCTGCGGTACCAGCACGCCCTGCTCGTGGAGGCCAAGCCCGACGGCTCCTACGGGCCGATCAACATCCACGCGGGCGGGGTCGCGTGGTACGGCGAGCACCTGTACGTCGCCGACACCAAGCGCGGCCTCCGGGTCTTCGACCTCGGCAAGATCCTCGACCTGCGGACCGGCCAGAACGACCTGGGCGACGGGGCGCGCATCGGGCGGTCGGACGGCAGGTACCACGCCTTCGGCTACCGGTACGTGATCCCGCAGACCGACTTCTGGCGGGTCGCCACGCCGGGGGTGCACTTCTCCTTCGTCGCGATCGACCGCAGCACCAGCCCGCACACGCTGATCTCGGGCGAGTACGTCGCCGAAGTGCCCACCGGGAAGGTCGCCAGGTGGGCCCTCGACCTGACCGACGGCGTGCCGCTCGACGCGTTCACGATGGGACAGCCCAAGATTCAGGGCGCGGTGTCCTACCGCGGGAAGTGGTACCTCAGCCAGACCGTGGACGCCCGTTCCAACGGCAGACTGGTCGTCGACTCGGGCGGCCAGGTGGCGGTCCGGCCGTTCCCTGTGGGACCCGAGGACCTGACGGTCTCGGATCGGCGGTTGTGGAGCGTCACCGAGTTCAGGAACCGCAGAGTCATCTTCGGCGTCGACCTCTGACCCTCTGATGGCTCGTGTCCCACTCGGGCGGCCTGGCGTCTGCTCGGCCCGGCACTCCCGCTCCTGGTTTCTCCGCTTGCCCGATCCGGCTCGCCTGGCCGTTCTCTCGAAGAAGCCTGTGCCCGTGACCGCGGGAAGGGCCGGAGTCAGCCGTTGAGGTGCTCGTGGAGCGCCCGCCGGTAGTCGCGGTCGAAGTCGTCGTAGCGGGCCCGCAGCCGCGTTCCCGGCCAGTCGGCGGGCAGCAGCTCGGCGGGCAGCAGCGGGTCGGCCAGCAGGTGGCGCAGCACCGCCGCCGACACGAGGAACCCCTCGGCCAGCCCTTTCGCCTGGCCGAGGACCCGTTCGAGCCGGCGCGCCTCGGCCGCCCACCCGTCCAGGTCCCACAGCAGCGCCGTCGGATCCTCCCGCGGCCGTCCGTCGACGAGCGTGCACTGGGCGGTGACGATCTCGGGCCACCGCCTGATCAGGTTGGCGGGACGCAGCCAGGTGCCCTCCCGCAGCTCGGCCAGGCGGAGCGCCGTCATCGTGTGCCGCAGCGCCGCCCGGTCCGAGGGCGCGCGCCGCTCGGCGGTCACGATCGCGATCTCCCAGGTGCCGTCCCACGGCCTGGTGTGCGGGGAGCGGCTCTCGTCCTGCCTGGCCTGCCGCTCGCGCAGCCGTTCGGACAGCTCGTAGCGCCCGTCGTCCTGCACCAGGTCGCCGGCGGCGACCATCCGCGACAGCGCCACCCGCACGGTGCCCTCCGCGATGCCGAACACCTCCCCGACGCGCACGAGCGCCCTGCTCGGCAGGCGCGGAGGGTGGCTGCCGAGCAGCGCGCTCAGGACGGCGGAGCGGGCGGTGAGAGTATTACGGTCTTCCATCGCGTGTCGATTATATGTAACACTCCGAGAATGGCGAGCTATCTGATCGAACCCGTGGACGGCTCAAGCGGCCGTTACGACACCGCCCGCTACCAGGGGGCGACCGGCCGCAACTGGTGGACGAGCGATCCCTCGCTGCGGCTGCTGATGCGCCGTCACCTCGGAGAGGGCTACGGCTGGGCCGAACCCCACCTGTCCCGCCTCGGCGCGCTCATGAGCGGACCGATCGCCGCCTACGCGGAGGAGACCGACCGTAACCCGCCCCGCCTGGAGAAGTACGACAAGTGGGGCCGCGACGTCAGCCAGGTCGTCATGCCGCCGTCGTTCACGTCGGCGCGCGAGGCGCTGATGGCCGACAACTTCACCTCTCCCGAGTTCGCCGCGACCGCGGAGCGGAACGGCGCGAACCCCGCCGCGCTGTCCGTCGCCTGGACGTACCTGCTCGACCAGGCCGACATCGGGATGGGCTGCGCACTCGGCACGGGCGGCGACATGGTGGTCTCCCTCGCCGAGAAGCACGCGCCCGCGGACGTCCTCGAACGAGTCCGCACGATCTTCGCCAACGGCTTCTACTCCGGCGAGGCCGCTCAGATGTTCACCGAGCGGACCGGCGGCTCCGACCTCGCCGCGCTGGAGGCCGCGGCCACCCCCGACGGGGAGGCCTGGAGCCTGACGGGTCTCAAGTGGTTCGCCTCCAACGCCAACGGATCCGCGTTCGTGGTGCTCGCCAGACTCCCCGCGGGGGACGTGGCGCCCTTCCTCGTGCTGTGGGAGCGCAGGGACGGCACGCGCAACGGCGTGCGGATCAGGAGGCTCAAGGACAAGCTCGGCACCAGGTCCGTCGCCTCGGCCGAGGTCGAGTTCACCGGGGCCGAGGCCTTCCTGCTCGCCGGCTCGGGCTCGGGTTCCGGGCTCGGCACGATGATGAAGCTCACCAACGCCTCCAGGCTCGGCGTCGCGATGATGGGTGTGGGCGTCGCCCGCCGAGCGCTGGTCGAATCGCTGTGCTACGCCTCGGCGCGTGAGGCGTTCGGCAAGCGGCTGATCGACCAGCCGCTCATGCGGCGCAAGCTGGCCGAGCTCATCGTCGAGGTCGAGGCCGCCCAGGCGCTCGTCTTCGACGGACACCTCGGCCCGCGCCTGCGCCTGGCTCCCGCGCTGGTGAAGCTGCGCGCCGCCAGGCTGGGGGTGACCGCCGCCAGCGACGCGATCGAGATCCACGGCGGCAACGGCTACATCGAGCAGTGGCCGGTCGCCCGCCTGCTGCGCGACGCCCAGGTCAACCCGATCTGGGAGGGCGGCGACAACATCCTCTGCCTGGACGTACGGCGGGCCATGCTCCGCGAGAACGCTCACGAGCCGTTCCTCGACCGGTTGGAGGCCGCTGCCTCGGCGGCTCCTTCGAGCGATCCCGCGACCGTCGATCTTGTGCGATCCAGGATCGGTGATCTCCGCAAGGCGATCACCGTGTGGTCATCGCTTGACCAGGTGGCGGCGGAGGCGAGGCTGTTCCCTCTGGCCCAGCTCATGGCGGACGTCTACGCGGCGGCTCTCCTGCTGGAGCAGGCGGGCTGGGAAGAACGCTCCGGGTTCGGTGACCGCAAGGCCTTGATCGCCCGCCTCTACGCCGACGCCCACCTCGTCGAGCACGGTCCGCTCCGCGGAATCGATCGTCCTGCGGAGGACCTGGACCGCTTCGACGATCTGGCTTCGGGTGCGCTCGAATTCTGATGCGGATCTGCGGAACAGGGCCTTTCGTGGCTCTGTTCCGCCGGAGAACACCGGGCGATGCGCTGATCGCTCTGTGGCCCAGACGACTGTCGAGGCGGGCTCTTCCGCTCTCTCGAAGGTGCCGAGCGCGAGCACAGGACGAACGCCTTCCCGTCGTGTTCGTTGTCACCGACCTCGCGCCAGTACCCGTCGCTCGTGCCGCCGGCGCACCGACCACGCGCACCAGACCGCCTTGGCCTTGGTCCGCGCGGCGGATGTGATCACGGTCGAAGATCTACGCATCGCCAACATGACCAAGAGCCCGGCACCGAAGCCGGACCCCGACCAGGCGGGCGTGTTCCTCTCGAACGGGTCGGCGGCAAAGGCTGGGCTGAACAAGAACATTCTGGACGCGGGTTGGGGGGTGTTCCTCGCGATCCTCACCAACAAGGCTGAAAGCGCCGGTCGGGAAGTGATCTCGGTGAACCCCCGCGACACCTCCCGCACCTGCCCCACCTGTGGGCACGTGTCAGGCGAGAACCGCAAAACCCAAGCCGACTTCGTCTGCGTGGTCTGTGGTCATGCCGCCAACGCCGACGTTGTCGCGGCGAGCAACATTCTCAGGGCCGGGCTGGTCCTGCGCGACGCCCGCGCGGCGTAGCGAGAAGCCACCCGGTTTACGGGGTGGAGGGAGGAGTCACGAAGAGCACGACCGGATCGCCCAGGCCCGCGCGGGTGGCGATCCACGCATATCCACGCTATATCGTGCCTACGTGGATGATCTCATCATTGCCCGGCGTCTGCGCGTTCCCGTCGACGCGGCGGGGGACGGCACGCCCGGCTGGGGTGAGGTGGCCGCCCGGCAGCTCGACGCGGCGCTGCTCAGCGTCGGCTTCACCTGCTCGGCGGCGTTGATCGACCGCCTGTCCGGGCTGCCCGGCGAGCAGGTGGTCGATCTGGGCGTGCGTGTCCTGGCCGCGGTCCGCCGCCTGGTCGGCGACCACGTCGAGCACAACGCCTACTTCATCGACTTCCCCCGGAATGTTCCGGACACCCTGGAGTTCTGGGCGGGGCTGCTGCGCGGGGCCATGCTCGACCCGGTCGCCGCCGCCGGGCTCCAGCCTGGCCCGCTCAACCTGCTTGACCTGCCGCGATACGGCGGCTACCAGCACAGTTACGCCGACCTGGTGGCCGCGCACACCGAGCTGATCTCCCAGGCCGGTGACCGGGTGACCGTGCTGGAGCTGGGCGGGAGCCTGCGGGACGAGGCGCGAGAGCTGTACTTCTCGCTCGCCGGTTCCGAGGTGCCGCTCGCCGCCGAGGACCTGTCCGCCCTGCGTGCACTGGCGGCCTTCTGCGACGACCAGCCCGAGCGCGTTCCGGTGCGCGAGAACCGGGCCGTCATCAACGAGGTACGGCTGGCCGCCGGACAGCCGTTGCTCGTCGACACCGTGACAGATGTGCTCCGGCTGGCGCACGCCTGCTCCGGCGGCGACGTCACGCTGGCCACCCCCACTCGCCTGCGGTCCTTCCGCCGTGCCGAGCGCCGCGTCCTGCTGGCCGCCCTGGACACGGTGCCCCCTGCCAAGCACGGCGACGTGCTGCGCCACCGGGAGCAGTGGAAGCGGCTCGGCGAGCGGCTGCATCCGCACGAGTATCCGCAGTTCCCGCAGGCCGCCCAGGTCTTCGAGGTGGCCAGGGGCGTGCGTAAGGCGACGAGCTTCGACAGCCGGGTCGAGGCCGCCCTGGCCGCGGGCCGTACCGAGGAAGCCGTCTCGCTGCTGGAGAACACCCCCGGCGCGTTGCTGCGCCGGGTCGACCAGCTGCTGCGCACGGGCGGTCCGGCCGTACTGGAGGCGGCGGAGAAGTCCGCCGCGCGCGCCTCCGGCCGGGTGTTGCTCTCTCTGCGCGAGCACCTGCAGAACCGGCGGACCACCGCGGACCGGGTCTTCACCAACCGGTACGGCAGGGCCTGGACGACGCCCGACGTCCGCTCGCCGCTCGGGGAGGAGGTTCTCGGCCGGATGCTCGCCATCCTGGACGCGGAGATCACTCGCCGCCTGCCCGACCTCGGCGAGCTGATCGTCGACCCCGCGGTGCTCGACGTGGCCCTGCCCCTGTCGGGCAAGGCCGTCGCGCCCGGCCTCGGCATGCTGCCCCGCGGCTCGCTGTCGCCCGTGGACGGTGAGCTGCTCAGGTTCTTCGTGCACTGGCGCCAGGCCGAGCAGCGCACCGACTACGACCTGTCCGCGCTCATGCTCGACCCCACGTACGACAATCCGACGCACATCTCGTGGACGGCCTACGCCAACGGCTTCGCGACCTACTCGGGCGACCTCACCGACGCGGCCGACGGTGCCTCGGAGTTCATCGACATCCGCCTCTCCGACGCCACTCAGCCGATCATCATTCCCCAGGTCAACATCTACGCCGGAGAGCGCTTCGACGAGGCCGCCGAGGCGTTCTTCGGCTACATGACCAGGGACGCCGCACAGGAGGGCAGGCCGTTCGAGCCGCGCACCGTGCGGATGAAGTCCGACCTGCGCGGCTACGGCCGCATCGCGCTGCCACTCGTCTTCCTGCGCGGAGACGAGGGTGTCTGGCAGGTGAAGTGGCTGCACCTCTACCTGTCAGGCCACCCGTCGTTCAACCAGGTGGAGGGCAATCGGCTCACCGCGTCACTGCTCGTGCGCTCGATCGTGGAGCGGGACTATCTCAGAGTCGGCTACCTGACCGACCTGCTGCGGGTCAAGGCCACCCCGGCGGGGCGCACCACGTACATCGGGCTGCAGGCGCCCGCCGATCTCCCGGAGGGGACGCGGATCTACACGCCCGCCACCCTGCACGAGCTCATTCCGGCCTGATACCGTGGCAGCCGCAAGGCCATGGGAGAGCTTCCTTCTCACCTCATTGGAGCCGGTCTGCCCGCAAGGGCGCCGGCCTGGATCCAGCGCTCCCGCTTTCCTTGCGTTCCGGCGGGTGAGGCCATTCGCGGGCTTCCTTCTATCCTGGTTCGATTCCAGGTAGGCCCGTAAGGGCCTGCTGGCACATCTAGCTCCCGAGCCTTCCTCACCTGCCGGTCAGCGACAGCCAGGTCGGCTGATGCCTCGGGTCGTGGCCGTCCGGATGGCTCACCTCAGATCCGGCCGAAGGGGATCACGATGAGGTTCGGCGCAGGGTGGCGGTGAAGGTGCGGCCGTAAGCCTGGCGGGTTTCCGCCTGGATCAGGGTGCCGCCCGGCACGCGCCGTACCGTCACCCCCTCATCCGCCGAGGCGAGGCTGAGGGGCGCGCCGCGCAGGACGACGGAGACGCGGTCCCGTTTCATCGTGGGATCGGACAATGCGATCACCGTCTGGTCGCGGGACTGGACGAGCACCGAGGCGGGGCCGTCGATGACGAGGCGTTCGGCGTGGCGCGGGCCCGCGTCGAAGACGTTGGCGGCGACGATCCCGAGGGCCTCGTGCTTGATCGCCTGCACGTGCCGGTTGTTGGCGAGGACGGTCAGGGGGCCGTCCGCGTAACCGCGCAGGCCGGTCTCGGTGGCGTTCGGGACCAGCGCGTAGGCGAGGGCGGCGAGGTCGCCGCTGGCGGGGTGGGTGACGGAGGCGGTGAAGACGTTCTTGGTCACGCTGGTGTCGGGGTTGGCGGTGCGGACGACTCTGCGGCTGCGCGTCACCACCTCCAGCCCGGCCGCGACGGCCTGCCTGGTGAGGAAGGCGTAGCCGATCGCGGTGCGGCGGGTGCCGTTGGCGTAGCGCAGCCAGCGCGGCGGCATGGTGTCACCCGACCGCCAGGCTCCGCCCTCCCAGAGCTCGCCGGTGAGCGCGACCTCGTCGGTGGGGGCGGCGATGCGGCTGTCCACGGTGGTCACCGCGTCGCGCCCGCTCTCACCGGAGACGCCCGCGACCAGCACCACGATCTCGTCGTCGAGCATGAACCAGGACTTGGTGGCGCGGGCGTTCCGGTAGGCGACGAAGTCGCCGGGCAGGCTGCCCGCCTGCTTGGCGGTGTAGGCCACGTCGTCAGACTGGATCAGGCCGGCCGCGCCGTACGCGCCGAGAGTCGCACCGCCGGAGAAGGCGTTCTCACCGCGCGGGAAGTACACGTAGGTGTTCTGGGACTCCGACGAGGAGGTGAAGTTCAGCGGATGACCGGGGTTCTCGTACCAGAAGCGGCCGTACAGCTCGGGCACCGTCCGCCGGTCCTCGACCGGCGCGGTGACCCCGGCCAGCCGGTACGGCGAGACGGTCGTGTAGTAGTCGACGCCGAAGACCTCGCGCTGGTCCTCGCCCGCGAGGTAGAGGTAGTACGCGCCGTCGCCCTGGAACCACGGCATGAGGTTCTCGCCGTTCATGTACTCGTACTTGCTGATCCGGTCGGAGCTGCGCGCCAGCGCGAAGGCGTAGCCGGGGCGCCGGTGGACGGTCCTGTCCATGGCGTTGAACGCCACGCTGCGCGCGGCCGGATTCAGGTCGGCGGCCGGGATGGCGGCGTCGGCGCGGATCGCCGCGTAGCGGGCGATGCTGACCGGGGAGACGAAGGCGGCCGTGTCGGCGGCGGGGATGAACTTGGCGTACTTCTTCAGGGCGAGGGCGTCCGCGCTCCTGGCGTGGTCGGCCAGGTCGGCGATGGCCTCCACGATCACTCCGACGTCGGCGTAGCCGGTGGTGGTGCGCGAGACCGCCCGGCCCTTGACGATCTCCATCATCCACCCCTCGAAGATGAGCGGGGCGAAGCCGTCGGCGATCCAGCGGTACACCACGTCGGCCAGGCCGGACTCGCCGCTGCTCGTCGCGCCCTCGAGCATCTTGATGGTCTGCACGACGCGGGTCAGCAGGATGCGCCCGTAGGAGCCGGTGTAGGCGACCGAGTGGTGCTGGATGAAGGAGCCGTCGCGGTAGTAGCCGTCGGTGACGCCATGCTGGAGGTGGTACGGGTCGATCGTCGTGAAGACGGTGGCCTGGTCGGAGATGGCCTTGCCGATACGGGGGTCGTCGCCGGTGAGCGCGCCCTGCAGGATCCGGTTGGCGGTGATGTCGGCCAGGTTCGCCCCGGTGTGGAAGCGGGAGTCGAGGTCGACGTCGCCGTTCCTGCCGTTGCGCAGGTAGGCGTCCATCGAGGCGATGTAGGTCGCCGCCAGGTCGGGCCGGTCCTCCCGCAACCGTTCGGCCAGCAGCACCAGCGTCCTGCTCACGTGGGTGGGGATGCCGATCTCCCAGTTGTGCCAGTTGCCGTAGTAGCCCTTCGACTGGTCGCCGTAGTAGCGCTCGTGCAGCCACAGGAGACCGTCGATGACCCGCCGCTGGACGGCGACGTCACCGGCGAGCGCACTGCCCGGTGTCCGGGTCGCGAGCGCGATCTCGTACAGGTACTGGAAGGCCAGTCGCAGGTTGGCGTCGTCGGTGCCGAGCCGTAGCCCCGCGAACAGCTCGCCCTCGCCGGCGTTGTCGAGGGCGGCCAGTCGCTGCCTGGCCGCCCTGAGGATCGCCGCCAGCTTGCCGGCGACCTCGGGCCGGGCGTTGACGTCGGGGGTCCCGGCGAAGATCGCCACGGTGTTGGTCAGCAGCCGCGCGTGATCGATCTTCACCGCGGCACGAGCGGGGGACGCCATGGCGAGCAGACCGGCGGCGGGGAGCAGAGCGAGAACCTGGCGACGAGACATCTGTGGCACGGCGAACTCCAGGCATTGGGGGGATATGCCGCGTTTACCTTACCTGCCCGATCTTCGCCCGCCCGGGAATTCACGCGTCTCGCGGCCCGTGGTCTTTGGCGGCACGTCCGGTGGGCGTCGGCGACGCGGGCGGGGTGCGGCGTCAGAGCCCCCACCACGAGGTCAACGGTCACTCGCCCGCGTGCGGGTCCGGGCGCGGTCGGCAGCTTGCAAGGGGCGTGAAAGCGGGATGAAAGGGACTATCAACCAGCAACAGCTAGAAATAGCCCACAGCACGACAAACCAGGCATAAGGGGCTATATCAGTGAACATCCTCAAGTCCGCGCTCGCCGCCAGCGCTATCGTCGCCTCCGCTCTCGCAGTCCCGATGACGATGCCCGCCCAGGCTTCCACGATCAGCACTGCGGCGGTCCACGCCCCGCAGGCGTCCTGCCGCGCGGACATCCCGAACAACAACAACAATAACAACAACAACAACGGAGGTGGCGGCAACAACAATAACAACAACAATAACAACAACGGCGGCCGCGGTAACAACAACAACAACAATAACAACAACAACTAGGATTACGTGCTCTTGGGGTGAGCGCGCTTCGCCGCCAGACCGCAGAACCTGTCGAAAATATAGTCGTCATCGATTGACGAAAGGAAAGTCTCGCATCCTGCCTCGGCTGCGGGACTTTCTGCTGCGTATCTCCCTCACGCCCCTGGTTGCGGCCCTTCTTCGGGCCCGTTCAGCGCCAGATGCTCACGCAGGCAGTCGAGCGCTCACCCTGGGATCCAGCGCCAGATCACGGTCCTGCCCGTGCACCCGCAACCGGATCCGCACGAGGCCATCACGGTCGTCGTCCATTGCCCGTCCTCCGATATTTCGTACAGGTGTGTACGAAATATCTCGGGACGAGCGTAGCCCCCGGGGCGGTTGCTCAGATCACGCTGATGCGTACGTTGCGGAAGCAGACTCGTCCGGTGTGGGCCTGCAGGCCGAGGTAGGCGGGCGCTTCAGGGGTGGTCGGCAGCCCACGGCCAGGATCGGTGTTGGTGAAGCTCGTGACCTGCTGGCCGTTGAGGATCACGGTGTAGTCCTGTGCGCGAACGCGGATCTCGTAGTCGTTCCATTCGCCGGGCGGCCGTACCGCTACAGGTGTGTAGGTCTGGGCGTCGGCTCCGTAGACGGCGCCGGTACGGTGCATGTCGGCGCCGTCGGGCCGGGCCAGATCGTCGATCTGGATCTCGAAGCCGAAGTGCGCCGCGACCCAGGCGGGGTTGTCGTAGCCCTTGCCGGCCGGATCGGGGAAGCGGACGTACACCCCCGAGTTGTCGTCGGGCCGAGTCGCGCGGTACTGCAACCGCAACGAGAAATCGGTAGGCGTGGGGCGGGTGCACCACAGCAGCCCAAGGCCGTCGCCGGGGACGGCCTGCAGCGCGCCGTCCACGATCTGGAACCGGCCGGCGCCGGTCATCCGCCAGGCGCTCATGTCGGTGCCGTCGAACAGCACCTCGTGGTTGTCGGTGGCGACGAAGCGGCGGGCGGGAGTGAGATGCTCGGCCAGCCGCCGGGCGAGCGCGACGCCCGTCAGCATCGGGTTGGGCGAGCCCAGCCGCGGGAACAGGGCCGGGCCGGCCGCGTAGGCGTTGTCCACGCCGTGCAGGCGGCAGTCGGCGTTGGTGACGGAATCGGCCGGATCGTCGCCGAGCCGCAGGGTTCCGCCCTCGTGATGCGTGGTGCCCAGCCCGTCACGGCGGCGCCCGAAGGGCACCACGTGGGAGGGCGACTGCCCGGCGGGCACCGGGCGGAACGTCCCGCGGTCGAGGACCTCGAACGGTGACCCATTGGCGAAGGCCAGCGCGGCGGCGTCGGCACAGGCGTCCATGTCGTCCCACAGCCGCCTGTCGGCCTCGCTGGGTGACAGGTGCACGAGCGCGCGAGGAACGCCGTACTCGTCGAGTTCGGAGTCCAGCCGGATCCGGCTGGCCGGGTTGCCGGGGTCCATCTCGCCGATGCCGCGCAGTGTGATCACCACGTGCGTGTCGTTGGCGGAGCGGAACCGGTCGAACAGGTCGATGTCAGGCAGCTTCTTGAACAGCTCCGCCTCGGAGTCGCCGCCTCTGGAGCCGAGCCCGGCGGCCGTGATCTGCAGGTGGAAGAAGCGCTCGCGCTCGTCCGCGGCCATTGAATGCCCCTTGAGGAACAGGGCCGCGGCCATGAGCTCGCGTTCGGCGATGTGGCCCAGGGCCTCCCGTGGAATCCGGATGGTGAGGTTGGAGCGCAGGTGCGCCATCAGGCCGCTGCCGATGGGGCCGGTACCCGGCAGGGAGCCGAAGGCGTCCTGCACCAGCCTGGTGCTCTCGATCGTGCCCAGCGCGATCACCACCGAACCGCCGGGAGGCAACGGCACGTAGCCCTGACCGGTCTGCACGCCGATGACCTGGCCGCCGCGCGTGTCCAGGCGCGTCACGTGGCATTGGGGCACGATCATCAGCCGCTTGTCGGCGTCGATCCCGCCCGAGTCGGTCCAGGCGGCGCGGGCGGCCTGCACCAGGAGCGGGCCTGCGCTGAACTTGTTGTTCGGGAAGAACCCGGGCCGGCTGCTGGCCTGCACGGCCAGCGGGGCCTCCAGCTTCAGCTGGTCCGCCAACTCCTGGACGTGGTGCTCGCCGGCGCTCTCGGGGCCTATGCCCAGCAGGTGGGTCAGCCGTCCCAGCGAGAAGGGCCCGTCGCGCAGGGCCGGATGGTTGGGCAGCGTCGACAGGTCCATCGCGGCGGGGACGAGCTGCCGGCTCACCGCCTTGTAGAGACGCTCCCGCAGGGCCATGTGCAGCGGGCCGAAGATGAAGTCGTTGGTCTGGTCGACGCCGATCTGCTCGCCGGCCTTGTCGAGCCGGTCGTCCTGGAGGTCGTCAACCACGGCTTTCGGCCAGACCGCAGGCGACAGCTCCTCGGGCAGCGGCCGGGGCGCCCAGCCGCCCCAGTACAGCGACCGGCCGCCCACGCAGTACGCCAGCCCGGGAAACGGCACAGGGGAATGCCATGCCAGCCCCCACACCTCGTTGCGTGCCACCTTCTCCTTCCCGATCCGCCGCAGCGCGGCGATGCTCGTCGGGTCGGGGACGGCCAGGCCCAACATCGGCAGATTCTGGACGTGTTCGGGCAGCACGAACGGGCCGGCCTCGAGCACGAGAACCCGGTGCGTCCGAGAGACGTCGACGTGGAACATGTGCGCGGCCACCACCGCACCGAAGCTGCCGCCGCCGATGACGACGACATCGAACGGGCGGGCGCCGGGGAAGGCCTGGCCGTCTGTGCTGCTCATCGCCTCGGCCAGGGTGTTGCACACGTACCGACCGAGAACATCGCGGGAGAAGTCGGTCACCTGGGCCTGCGTCGCCATGGGCCCCGCCTTTCGTCAGCGCCCTGAAGACGCAGATCCACACATTCCGCTACGAATCTAACACACACAGCTACTCTCTGTAGTTAGTCGTGTGCCCATCGCTGACGCACTGCGGGCGTGATTCGTCATGACGAGCGCGGTGGCCGTGTGCTCCTCCGCGACGGGAAGCGCTTGATCGCGTCCAGGGGCTAACGTCGCTCCACCGTCTGGATGATCACTTCTCTGTTGAGCGTGCGATGCACGGGGCACTTGTCGGCGATCTCGAGGAGCTTGCGGCGCTGCTCCTCGTCCAGCGGGCCGTCCAGCCGGATCTCCCGCTCGATCTGGTCCAGCAGACCCTCACTGGTCTCGCAGTCGGCGCAGTCCTTGGCGTGTATCCGCCGGTGGCGCAGCCGTACCGACACCCCGTGGAGCGGGAGGCCCTTGCGGTCGGCGTACATGCGGATGGTCATGGACGTGCACCCGCCGAGCGCGGCGAGCAGAAGGTCGTACGGCGTGGGCCCCGCGTCGGCCCCGCCCACCGACACCGGCTCGTCCGCGGTGAACCGGTGTCCGCCGGCGGTGATCTCCTGCGTGTAGCGCCCGACCTCACGAACCTCCACCACGCCGTCCCGCTGTTCGGGCCGGGGCGGCGTCGGCGCGTCCACGTAGCGGCGCGCCCAGGCGGCGATCACACCGGCCGCGTACGCCGCATCGGCGTCGCCGCTCAGGAGGTGGTCGGTGCCGTCGAGCGAGACGAACGACTTCGGATGGCGGGCCGCGTCGAAGATCGTGCGGGCGTGGTCGATGCCGACGATCGCGTCTGTCGGGGCGTGCATGACGAGCAGGGCCTTGTGCAGGCCCGTGATGCGCTCGCGCTGCGGCTGGGCGGCGATGTCGTCCAGGAAGGCGCGGCTGACGCGGAAGCTCCTGCCCGCCAGGCTCACCTCCGCTGTCCCCTCGATGTCCTGGTGAGCGTCGGGGAACAACCCCGCCACGTGGGCGGGATCCGCGGGGGCGCCGATGGTGACCACCGCCCGGGACTCCGGGATCCGCTCGGCCGCGGCCAGAACCGCCGCCCCGCCCAGCGAGTGCCCGATGAGCAGGGCCGGCGGCGCGATGGTGTCGCGCAGATGGCCGGCGGCCCTGACGAGGTCCTCGATGGCCGAGGTGAACTTCGTGTTGCAGAAGTCGCCGCCGGGCTGCCCGAGCCCGGTGACGTCGAAGCGGAGGACGGCGATGCCGAGCGCGGCCAGTTCGCGGGCGATGCGGGAGGCGGCGGGCACGTCCTTTCCGCAGGTGAAGCAGTGCGCGAACAGCGCGACCACTCGGGGCGGGCCGTACGGGAGCTCGAGTCTCCCGGTCAGAGGCGTACCGGCTGATCCGGTGAAGGTCACACGCTCACTGCGGATTTGTCCGCCTTGTCCCGTCACGTGGAAAGCTTAGGCAACCTGCTCGCCGCGCGCTCCAACATCTGGCGCCGCAGCTGGATGAAACCGCAAAACGCCTGGCGACGTGCCTGGTCGCTCTCGACGTCGCGTCTGGCCTGTGCCGGCCAGCGACTCGGCGCTCGGGGCACGGTCAGGAGCTGATTTCCTCGTCCTCGTCCTCTTCCGGCCTGAACGGTTCCAACGGACGGACGCCGAGCACCCATCCGGCTGCGACACGCGGAAGGCAGGCCTGCACCCCGGCGAGCTCCTCTTGGCCGATCGACCAATCCATGTCCGGCGATCCCTCGCCCATGATGATCGCCTCCATGAAATCGTTCCAGCGCCCGTACGAGCTGAGCAGGACGGCCTCGTCCGGCACGTCCAGGTCGAGCACCACACAGCGGGCGTACTCCTCAGGGGTCTGCGGGCAGAGGAGCAGTTCCGCCGTCACCGCCACGCTGTTGTCGCGGGTGTCCGGCCCGGCCCACGCCCACACCGGCGGCCGGCCTCCGCAGTCGAGGCCGCGCCGTGCCATCTCCGCCACCATCTCCTCGTAGCAGGCCCGGTAGTTCCAGACCATGATCCGGGGCCAGTCCCCGACCAGCTCGCCGGCATCCTCCAGCGACTCGAGAACCGCTCGATGCTGGACCGTCCACAAACGCATCGGGCGATTGTGTCAGCGCGGGACAGAACGATCTACACATTTAATGCGGGACCCGGTGACGGTCCAGCGGGGCGGACAGGGGTTCGGCCGTGGCGCCTGCAGCCTCAGCTCCACCACCGCGACGTCCACGGTGGTGCTGCGGACTCCTCAGCGCGACTTGCTCGTCAACCCCCGGGAAGGACCCTGCGCTTGGTGCCACCCGCGCGGTGACGAAGATGGATCACTCGACCCCGGGCTCGCTCCCGGCGAACCGGCGCCCGCCGGCCCAAGCTCGGCTCCGGCGGATCCTCGCCATGGACGCGGCCGGGATGACCGTGTTCGCGCTGGCCTATCTCCTGGCCGCCGGCCCCGTCGCACGGGCTCTCGGCGTCGCAGAGCAGCTGGTGCTGGTCGCCGGGGCCCTCATGCTGGCGATCGGCGCAGGCGTCGGGCTGCTGGCGAGCCGCTCCCGCCCGCCGGCCGTCCCGGTACGGCTCGTCATCGCGATCGGGATCGCGTGGGCGCTGGCCAGCGTGGTCTCCCTGGCTCTCGGCTGGTTGCACCCCAGCACCGCCGGGACGGTATGGATCATCCTCCAGGCCGTCCCCGTGACGGTGTTCGCCGCCCTCCAGTCCGCCGCCCTGCGCACCCGAGCCTGACCCCCGCCCCTCTCCCTTGGGGAACGCCGGGTCAGGCGGATCACCGAGTGCCCCGGTCGTGGCCGCCGGGGCACTCTCTCAGCAGCGCGCCGCCGTCAGCGGTCGCGGCGCTTCCGCTCGTCGCGTACGTCGCCCTCGGCCTCCACGCGCTCCTTGCGCACCTTGCCCGAGACGGTCTTCTGCGCGTTCACCTGCTCCTTGGACAGCTGCTCCGTCTCGGTGACCACGTACTTGCGCAGCCGCGCCCGACCGGCCTCGCGCCGCTCCTTGCCGACGCGAAGGTGCTCTTCCGAGCGCGTCATCGCGTCGTCGGCCGACCTGCCTGCCTGGGAGGGGAGACCGGCGTCGGCATTCCCCCGGCCGGTGGCCCGCCCCGCCTGCTGACCGGGGACGACGCCCTGTCCGGGTACGGGTCTGCGGCCGTCTCCGCCCTGCCGGCCCGACACGGCGTTCCAGTCGAGCCCGTAGTAGCGATAGAGCTCGCGCTCCTCGTCCTGCGAGAGATGGCCGCCGGACTCGACGTCGGCGCGCGGCGCGTCCTTGATCATGGCCTTGTCATAGGCGACCTCGACCCGATCACCGTCCACCCGCGCGGCGCGCAGCGGAACGAAGGACTCGTGCATGCCGAACAACCCGGTCTTGACGGTCAGCCACTCGGGCTGGTCGGTGTGGTCGTCGAGGTAGACGTTCTTGACCTCGCCGACCCGGTCCCCGTTCCTGTCGTAGACCGTCTGTCCGATGACCGTCTGGATCTGCTCCTGCGTGATCACGTACAACTCCCCCTTGTGTGGTTCACCGAGGAATTGCCCGCGCTCCTGAGACAGTTATCCCGGTTTGCCGGATTGTGGACGCAATGCGTACCCGGCGGAGGCGGAGCGGGGAGCGGAAGGGGCGGCGGCAAAGATTCGCCCTGGACGGACAGACGGAGTCTGTGCCGCTTGTTTGTTCCCGATCAGGCTTCATCCGGCCGCTGTCTCAACTGCGTCGAAGCGATGATCGAGCTCCGCCCGTGCTTGATATTAGATCAATTCTCTAGAAAAATGCTCTAGCATGGCGTCCACAGTGGTGGTGACGGGCGGGAACCGCGGCATCGGATACGCGGTGTGCGAGCGGCTGGCCGGCGAGGGGTTCAAAGTGCTGCTGGTCGCGCGGGATCCGGAGCGCGGCGCGCGGGCCGTGGCGAGCATCGAGGGCGACGTGGGGTTCGTGGCGGGCGACCTCACGACGATCGCGTCCGTCAGGCGGCTGGCGCGGGACGCCGAGCTGGCCGGGCGCGTCTGGAAAGAGGCCGAGGCGCTAACGTCAGCGGGGTGAGCAGGCACAAGCGCAGCGAGGAGACGATCAGGCGGCTGCTCGACACCGCGCTGGAGATCTACCCCGGCGACTTCACCCTGCGGGCCATGACCACGCGCAGCGGCGTGAGCATGGGCAGCCTGTACCACCACTTCGGGAGCCTGGAAGGACTGGCGGCGACGCTGTACAGCCGGTGCATGGGCGACCTCCTCGACACCCTGCTCGCCGCCGTCGAGGGCGCCGAGACCGCCCGTGACGGTGTACGGCAGGCAGTGGTGGCCTACCTCGGCTTCACCGCTGATCACCCGGACCAGGCCCGCTTCATCCACGCGGCGCCGTACGCCATCGACCTGGGCCCGCACGCGGAGCGGATCGCGGCGGACAAGGCGCCGCGCCTGGACCGGCTGAGCGCCTGGATGCGGCCGCACATGGACGAGGGCACGGTCGCGAGGCTGCCGATGGCCCAGGTGGAGATGCTCCTGATCGGGCCGGTCGCGGAGGTGACCAGGCGGTGGCTGGCAGGCGCGCCGGAGATCGATCTGGCCGAGTCCGCCCGGGTGCTGCCCGAGCGCATCTGGCGGTCGCTGCGCGGGTAGTCGGCTACTCGGCGTGGCTCTTGGGGCGGTACTCCTTGGGGAGCTTGAAGCCGCGCTCGGCCATCACCTGGCGCAACCGGTCCGGATAGTCCGTGATGATGCCGTCCACCCCGTCGTCGATCAGCTTGTTCATCGTCGGCTCATCGTCGATCGTCCACGGAATCACCTTGAGGCCCAGACCGTGCGCCTGCTCCACCATCTCCCTCGTGACGTACGGCTGGTAGCCGGGGTCGGTGATCTTCCCGTTCTGCGGGAAGCCGTGCACCGGCGAGAACGCGTCCGCGCCGAAGGACTTGACCGCCTTGAGCGGGTCGCCGCCGAAGTCGTCGATGTCGATGCCGCCCAGCCACGGCGAGGCGCCGGGCCGTCCGGTCTGCAGGAAGTCGCGGTTGGTCAGCGCGACGATCGGCAGCCGCGGCTCGACCTCCCGCATCCGCATGAGGGCGCCCCAGTCGAAGCTCTGGATCGTGACCTGCCGCAGCAGCCCGGCGCGCCGGATCTCCTCCACCGCGACCTGCACGAACTGCTCCCTCGGCGCCGTCTCATGGGGCGCCCCGGCCTCGACCTTGGTCTCGACGTTCAGCGCGACCCGGCGCGCGCGATAGCTGTTGACCAGGTCGAACACCTCGCGGAGCAGCGCCATCCTGGCCCCGGGCACCGGGCGCTGTCCGGGGAACTCGGGCTTGGTCACCGAGCCGCAGTCCATCGTCCGCACCTGGGCGAGGGTCAGCGTGTTGATGTACTTGCCGACGTACGGGAACTCCGGGTCGTCCGGTACGGCGGGCGCGGTGTCGCGGCAGACCCTGCCGCTGATCCGCCGGTCGTGGGTGACGACCGCCTGGCCGTCCTCGGTGATCTGGATGTCGAGCTCCAGCGTGCTGACTCCCAGCTCCAGCGCGTTGGCGAAGGCGGGGAGCGTGCTCTCGACGACCAGCCCCAGCCCGCCCCTGTGAGCCTGTAGGTCGAAGCCGTGGCGGTTACCGGCCTCGGCGGCGCCGGCCGTACCGGCGGTGGCCGCCAGCGTGGCGCCGAGGACTGCGAACGCGGACAGCGCGCGCCATCTGCTCATGTGTCATCCGTCCGTCGAAGGGTCGTGCGGTCACTCGAAGATCCAGCCATGGTGAGGCCGCCGAGCGTACGGAAGTTGAGCACGAGGCAAAAGATGCATGAGATGTCATCCGCTAATGCGGAACGAATCTTGCCGCATTGGTTCCTAGTGTGGTCATCACAGCCCGCAAGGTGAAGGAGAACCACTATGACCATCCTCGTGACCGGTGCCACCGGAACCGTCGGCCGCCACGTCGTCGAGCAGCTCGTCGAGCGCGGTGAGCGGGTCCGCGCCCTCACCCGGAACCCAGCCAGGGCGAGCTTCCCCGCGGGCGTCGAGGTCGTGGCCGGCGACCTGACCGTGACCTCGACGCTGGAGGACGCGTTCGCGGGCGTCACCGCGGCGCACCTGATCAATTGCGGCGGCGACGACCTCGCGGTGCTCCAGAACGGCAAGGAGATCGTCGACCTCGCCGTCGCGTCGGGGGTGCGCAGGGTGACGGTGCTGAGCGCGTGGGACGACGGACCGCTGGAGCCCGCCGTACAGGCCAGCTCGCTGGAGTGGACGCTCGTGCAGCCCACCGAGTTCATGGCCAACGCGCTGGAGTGGGCGCAGCCCATCCGCGAGAGCGGTGAGGTGCGCGAGCCCTTCCCCGGCACCAAGACCGCGATGATCCACGAGGCGGACATCGCCGCGGTCATCGTCACGGCGCTGACCGAGGAGGGGCACTCGGGCCAGAGCTACTTCCTGACCGGCCCCGAGCTGCTGGACGTCCCCGACAAGCTGCGCCGCATCTCCGACGCCATCGGCCGCGAGATCGGCCTCGTCGAGCTGACCCGCGACCAGGCCAGGGCCGAGATGCTGGCGGCCGGCGTGCCGGAGGAGATGATCGCCTTCAAGTTCATGGTCTTCGGCGACCTGCCCTGGGGGCCCTACACCGTCCAGCCGACCCTCGAGAAGGTCACCGGACGGCCGGGGCGCACCTTCGCCCAGTGGGCGGCCGAGAACGCCGACAGGTTCCGCGCCTGACGCGGGAGCCGGTGGATCGCCTCAGGTGCCGAGGGCCAGGGCGTTCCACCGGCGGACCGTGGCGTGGTGCGGCGACCAGGCCTGCCACACCTCGCGGCCCCATGCCCAGACGAGTCGCTCGTGCTCCACCGCGTCCCGCGCGGCGAGCACGTCGACGGCGGTCATCAGGCCGTGCAGCGGGGGCGGCCGCAGCCAGTGGAAGTAGCCGGGCCGGTCGGCCATCATCCGCTTGTGCAGCATGGCGCCGTCGCGCGGATCGGCGGCGCCCTCGACGAACAGGCACAGCGTCATGAGGCACAGGGCCACACTCTGGATCTCCCTCCGGCTGTCGCCGGCGGGGTGCTGCACGATGTAGGCGTCGACGACGAGCTGGTGGACGTGGCGATACTCGGCGATGCCGTACGAGCGGGCCAGCAGCTCGCCGTAGCGTTCCCGGCACTCGGCCGAGGCGCCGCGCTCGCGGGGGAGCGGCCCCCCGGTGGCCGGGGCCACCAGCCCGCATCCTGGGCAGAAGGTCGTGGTCATCGCTCCCACGCTATGGACTCCCGTACCGTGAGGGTCAACCGCCCAGCGCCACCGCGATGGCCCAGCCGACGTAGCCCGCGTTCACCACCACCCCTCCGACGCCTCCGCGCCGAGGTCGGGATCCCGCTCGTCCGGCTGCGGCAGTGGGGGCGCGCCTGAGAAGCTCGATCGCGCACCTGTCCGGCCATCACGTGGCGCAGGCCGCGGCCGCCGCCGGCTTCGCCGACCAGGCCCACCTGACGCGGACCGCCCGCGGCTTGCTCGGCCGAACCCCCTCCTCGATACGGCGGTGACGCGCATGCCGTCGCCGCGAGGTCCGCGGTGGCGACGATCCGGTGAAAAGGTCGTGGCGGAGGCATAGCGTCATCCCTCCGGGAGCGTCTCAAGGGCGACAACCGAACTGTGGAGGTGATCGTGGACGCCGCAGAAGAGCGACGTTTCCGCGACTTCGTTTCGGCGCGGTCCCCCGCATTGATGCGCCTGGCGTTCCTGCTGACCGGCGGTGACCAGCACGCGGCGGAGGACCTGCTCCAGGCCGCCCTGGCCAAGACGGTCGCCAGGTGGCACGCCGTGGACGCGCCGGAGGCGTACGTGCGCCAGGTGATGTACCGCCAGCAGGTCTCGTGGTGGCGCCGGGGGGCGCTCCGCCGGGAGACCACGGTCGCCGAGCCGCCGGAGTGGGCCGTCCAGGACGCGACGCACGCCGTCGAGGTGGGCATCGTCGTCCGGCGCGCGCTGGCCAAGCTGGCGCCCAGGCAGCGGGCGGTGCTGGTCCTGCGCTACTTCGAGGATCTGCCGGAGGCCGAGGTCGCGGCGGTTCTGGGCTGCTCCGTGGGCACCGTGCGCAGCACCACCCATCGTTCGCTGGCCAGGCTCCGGGCCCTGGCGCCCGAGCTGGCCGAGCCGTACAAGATCATTGGGGAGGCGATGGCGTGAAGATCGACGATGTCGTGAAGGACACCCTGGGCCGGTGGGCCGAGGAGGCCACGGTGCCGCAGGGGCTCGCCGATCGGGCGCTCGGCAGGCGCAGGCGGAACCGGATCAGGGCGTTCGCGGTGATGGCAGGGGCCACCGCGACCGTCGTGGCGGCCGCTCTCACCGTGCCGGCCCTGGTGCAGGGGAGCGGTGGCGAGTCCGGTGTCATCCTCGTCGAGGGGAAGGTCGCCGACGATCCCGCGATCTCCCTGACGGGACCGCTGGAGGTGTCGGCCGACCCGGACGCCACGCCGCCCACCAAGCTGGTGGCGACCGAGAAGGTGGCCATGTACGCCTACCACACCTGGGACTACGAGAAGATCTCGGACACGCGGCAGATCCTCAAGCGGACCTGGTACCTCTACAACCCCGACACGGCGACCTACGAGAAGACCCCGTGGGCCGCCGTCGACGTGGCGGACGGCGGGCACGTCGCGGTGCTGGAGGAGCCCCAGGCCCGCCGGGTCGGCCTGCTGGGGCCGGGCGGCCAGGTGCGGTGGATCGACCTCGAGCAGCCCGCCTCCCAGCTCAAGTGGTCTCCCGACGGCCGGAAGCTGCTGCTCGTCAGCTACGCCGCCAACCCCAACGAGCAAGGCGTCTTCGACGAGGACGGGTCGTCGAGAGAGGTCGTCCCCGTCACGCGCACCGGCTTCTCCGTCGTGGACGTGGCCGCCGGTCAAGCGTACTTCCGCCCGCTCCCCGCCGGCGGCGACACCGCCTGGGCCCGGAACGTGGACCTGCACTGGAGCGACGACGGAACCCTGATCTGGGACTGGGACACCGGCAGCGAGTCGTCGCCGCCCCCCAGGCGGTTCTACGACCTGGACGGCAGACCGCACGCGGCCCCGCCGAACCCGGCCGACACCGGCCAGGAGGCAGGGCTCTCGCCCACCGGCCGTTTCTCGGCCATCCACAGCCCTGACAGGAGCGCGATCGCGGCGGTACTGGACACGTCCTCCGGCGTGACCACTCCGCTCAAGCCCGTCGCGGGGCACTGGATCGAGCAGGTCGTCATCTGGTCCGGTGACGACCACCTGATCACGTGGGCCTGCGAGCTCAAGGGCTCGGACGGTTGCGAGGTCAGCGAGTTCCGCAACCGCCTGCTGCTGGTGAGCGTCGACGGCAGGCAGGCGATGCCGCTCACCGGGTTCCGGGAGAACAGCCAGAAGCCCGGCTCGTGGGAGCCGCTCTTCGCCCGCCGCTGAGGCGCCCGCCCGCACCCTGACGGCGTTCACTGCGCTGTTCTGGGATAGCGGCCGTCGTGTGCGCCGATGTAGATCACCACGACGGTGTATCGGGTCGTCCGGTCCTCGGCGGCGCGATAGGTGTGGGGCCGGTCGCCGCGCAGCGAGAGGGCGTCGAGGGCGGGGACGACGAAGGTGGCGCCGCCGATGTCGACCTGGAGGACGCCCTCGGTGACGTGGATGAGTTCCTTGGTGCCGGCCGGGTGCCCGGCGTCGTGAATCGCGTCGCCGGGGTGGAGGATGTGCTCCCACAGCTCGTGGCGGCCGTCGCCGACCAGGAGCGCGGTGGTGCTGCGGCCGTGCCGGGAGACGAGAGCGTCGGCGCGGCGGGCGAGCGAGCCGAGCTGCGTGGGCGTCTCCACCAGTTCGCTGATCGGGATCTTCAGGGCGTGGCACAGCCGGGCCAGGGTAGCCACGCTGGGGTGCGTGCGAGCGGTCTCGATCTGGTGGATCATCCCGCGGCTCACCCCGCTGGCCGCGGCCAGGTCGTCCAGCCGCCAGCCGCGCAGTCCGCGGGCGGCGCGCAGGTTGGCGGCGAGGGTCTGGCCGACCTCTTCGACGATGTCCACGATCACTCGCTCTCGATGCCAAAATAGTGGTATTGACGTCTATAATAGTGTGATCGGCATGAGGTGGTCAGGTAAGTACGAAGCGATCTTGTTCGATCTGGACGGCGTGCTGGTCGACTCACTGGGCGTGATCGAGCGCATCCTGCGGGAGTGGGCAGCCGAGCACGGCCTCAACGGCGACGAGGCGGTGGCGCTGTCGCACGGCCGTCGCGACATCGACCTGATCCGGTTACTGGCGCCGCACCTGGACGCCGAGGCCGAGACCGCGCGCATCGTGGCCAGGGAGGAACACGACACAGCGGGGCTGCGGGCGCTGCCCGGCGCCGCTGACCTGTTGGCCGCGCTGCCGTCCACGCTATGGGCCGTGGTGACCTCGGGCACGCGGGCGGTCGCCACCGCGCGCCTCCGCGCGGCGGGCCTCCCCGCGCCCACGCTCCTGCTCGGCGCCGAGGACGTGCCGGTGGGCAAGCCCGACCCGACCGGCTACCAGTGGGCCGCGCAGCTGCTCGGCCGCGGCGCGCGGCACTGCCTGGTAGTGGAGGACGCCGAGGCCGGCGCCAGAGCCGCGGGGGCCGCCGGCATGGACTGCGTGGGAATCGGCCCCGCCCTGGAGGGCCGTCGTGACCTGACCGTCGCGCACATGCCGGACCTGAGCCACCTCCGCGTCTCCGTCGAGGGGGACGTCCTGGTGGTCGGCGCGCTCTGACGGATGCCGCGAGCGTGCGGAGGCTCGGTGACGACGCGCGTCACCGAGCCTCCAGGTGGCCCGAGGTGATCTATCCCTGGCCGCGCGGATCCCAGCCATCGGTGTCCACGTCCAGGTCGAGTTCGTCGGCGATGTCTCCCCAGCCGACGAACGTGAAGTTCGTGACCTCCCTGTCGCCGTCCCCGGGGGTGTCGGCCCCGTCGTGCGCGACGAACAGCCCCTCGTCGAAGTCGCCCAGCGGGATGTTGAGCACGGCCGACCCGTCGCTGTGATCGACGCCGTCGACGCCGTCGTCCGCTCCGACGCGGAACCGGCCGAGGTAGGCGTTGGAGCCCTCCCTGCGGTAGACGGCGAAGGTGCTGTCGCCCTGGCTGGAGGCCAGCAGGTAGCCCTTGCCGTCCGCGCGGTGGTAGATCGTCAGTCCCTCGGCGTCGGCCGCCAGGCGCCGGCCGCCGTAGCCGGGGTCCGCGCCGAGGACGCAGTCCTCCGTCTCGGGGTCGTACGTGCCGGGCACGCCGTACTCGCGGACCTTGTCCATGAGCACCGGGGCGCCGGTGAGGTCGGCGCGCATCCGCCAGATGCCGACGTCCTCCTGAGCCGCGTAGAGGACGTCGGCGCGCTGGTCCACGACCATGCCTTCGACCTGGGGCAGTTCGTCCGGCTCGAGGCAGGGCGTCCAGGTCTGGCCGTTCGGCAGGGTGAACGACGCGGGGAGGTCCAGCGTCCTGACGAGCTGGTAGCCGACCTTGCCGCCCGGCTTCGCGAGCAGCCTGACCAGGCCGACGGAGGTCTTGTGCCGCCGGCTGACCAGCGCGTAGGTGCCGGTGACGTCCTTCCAGGTGGCCAGGCCGTACACCGTCTCGGCGGCGTTGACCTGCTCCTGCGTGGTGTTGAACACGAAGGGGGCGGCCGGGTCGGTCACGTCGGTCAGCTGCCCGTTGGAGACGGCGTAGATCCGGAGCCGGTCGCCGCCGCGGTCGGAGACGACCGCGAGGTCCCGCCCGCCGAAGCCGTAGGTGACGTCGACGTTGTTGAACCGCCCTGGCTCGTCGTCGGGACCCGGCGCCGCGGGCGCCGGGACGTGCTGGAGCTGCCGGCCGTCGAGGTCGTAGCTGAAGAGCCCGCCCTCCTTGGCCGTGGCGATCACCACACTGCTGCCGGAGTCGGCGGGGTGGGCCCAGATCGCCGGGTCGTCGCCGTTGGCGAAGCCGCCGGCCGCGTCGTCGAACAGCGCTGGGGTCTCCAGCTCGGGGTCCACGGGCTCGACGCCCTGGCCCGACGCGGGCGCCGCCAGCGCTCCTGCCAGCGCGAGGGTCAGGGCGGCGACGGAAAGCCTTTGCAAGGGACGCATTGCGCCTCCTCGATGTGGGGGGAAGGCCTTACCAGGAACGTAACCATGAACGCACGACGATGCAACACTACGTCCTTATGTCATGACATAATTGCAGGCGGCCTACCAGGCGTAGGCCTCGGGGGCGGGTCCGCCGGGGCCGGGGAAGACGTCGTCAAGCAGCGCCAGCCGCTCCTCGTCCAGGTCGATCTCCAGCGCGCGCAACGCCAGCGTCAGCTGCTCCGCCGTACGCGCCCCCACGATCGGCGCCGTCACGCCCGACTGGTGCAGCAGCCACGCCAGCCCGACAGCGGCCGGATGCTCGCCGTCCCGCGCTCGCGGCCCGGCACATGTCCGGTCACCATGTACGGCCAGCCCAATGGATTGTCCGGGGACTGCTCCAGCAGCACGGGGGCGGGGGCGAGGCCGTCCGGGACGAGACCGAGCGCGGCGAACTCCTCGGGGCACGTCGGCTGTCGCTGGGAAGCAGGGTCCCCGGCACACGGGTTCGCATCTCGCCCGAGCATCCCGCATCCGCCCTCCCCACCAGTGGTCCTTCCCGCCCCGGCGACCGCCAGCATGTACACCCGGGCGAGCCGCGCCGCGACCGGCCGTGGAGAGCGCTCACTCGATGACAGAGGCGGCGCCACGGCGTGGCCCGAGGTATCGCCACAGGAAGCCGGTCAGCACGTTGATCCGGTTCCGTCCGCCCAGCAGGTAGGCCACGTGCAGGCCGATCCAGGCCAGCCACGCCGGCAGGCCGTGGACGGTCCAGCCGTTCGGTAGCTGCAGCACGGCCTCGGCCCGCCCGACCGTCGCCATGATGCCTGGATCGCGGTACTCGAAGGGGACGACCTCGCGGCCTCGGGCCGCCGCGATGATCTGCCGGCCCACGTGTGCGCCCATCTGGATGGCGGGCTGCGCGAGCTGCGGAGGCGCGTCCGGCGGCCCCGCGAGGTCACCGGCGACGAAGACCTCGGGGTGCCCCTCCACGTTGAGCGCCCGCGTGACCGCGATCCTCCCTCCTCCGCCCTGCGGCAGGCCCCAGTTCGCGACCGCCTCGGGGGCGGTGACGCCCAGCGCCCAGACCGTCACGTCGCTGGGCAGTCGGGTGCCGTCCGCCAGGATGACCGCGTCGGGCCGGACCTCGGCCACCGTCGAGCCGAGCCGCAGATGCACCCCCCGCTTGCGCAGAGCGCGCGCGGCCTCGTCCCGCAGGCCCGGCTTGTACGGCGCGAGCACGTAGTCGAACCGCTCGACCAGGGTGACGCTCGACTGCTTGGCCGAGAGCTCGGGATGGGTCAGCGGGATCGTCCGGCGGCGGAGCTCGGCCAGCGTGCCCGCCATCTCCACGCCCGTGGGCCCTCCGCCGACCACCACGACGTGGACGCTGTCGCGTTTCCCGACGGCGGCCTCCTCCAGGCGGCGTTGCAGCCGCTTGCGCAGCGCAACCGCGTCGTGGACCGAGTAGATCGGCAGCGCGTTCTCCTCCGCGCCGTCGATGCCGAGCCAGTTGGTGGTGACGCCGCTGGCCAGCACGAGGTAGTCGTAGTGGAGGCTGGTGCCGTCGTCCAGCTCCACCCGCCGCTCGTCGGCCCGCACCTTGCTCAGCGCGGCCCGCCGGGTGCGCACCCTCCGGTATCGGGCGGCGAAGGTCCTGGTGGGGAAGGCCACGTCGCCCGGGCCGAGTCCGGCCGTCGCCACCTGGTAGAGCAGGGGTTGGAAGGTGGTGTAGGGGTTGGCGTCGACCAGGGAGACGCGGGCCCCGGCGCGGGCCAGCTCCCTGGTCGCGGCGAGACCGGCGAAGCCGGCCCCGACAACCACGACGTGCGGTCTCACCGGCCGCGGGGTCGTTACGGTCACAGGCTGTCCCTCCGCTGCGCGTGCTGCTTCAGGTCATATGGCGCACAGGGCACGCGCTAAACCACCGCACGCCGCTTGGCGCGGATCACCCGCCCGCCCGAAGGCCTTGACCCCGAGGGCCAGGGTCCTGCGCTCGGCAGCGGAGGTGTGGGCGCGCAGCTGCATGAACTCGTAGCGCTCCTCGCTGCGGGCGTGCGCGGTCACGGCGCCGCTGATCAGCGCGTGCTGGGCCAGCAGCAGGTCGATGACGTCGTTCTCGTCCATCGTCTCCGGCATCGGCTGGTGATCGGCCACGGGTGATCTCCCCTGGGATACGGGCGATGCCTACCCCGGCGGGGAGGGGCCACGCGCGGCTTTACGCATTCCACGACACCGGGCCGTGGCATGCCCGAAATCGGCACTAGGGATGGCCCACTACCCGGCTCTCCGACTCGCTGACAGAGGGCGCCGGCGAGGCGGGGATCGCCGCATCAGGAGGTGACGAGCGGGTGGCGTAGTAGCGTCGCGACTTGTCGCGGCTGCCGCACGAGGCCATGCTGCACCACCGGCGTCGGCTGTTCCTGCTGGTGTCGAGGAACAGCCAGCAGCACGACGGGCACTCGCCGAGCCGGTCCAGCCGTCCATGGGTGAGGAGTTCGACCGCCGACGTCGCGACCTCCCAGAGCAGGACCCGCGCCGTCCGTGGGGCCCGCCACGCCAGCCGGTACCCGCCGCCGTCCGCCTCGAGGTGGCTGTGGGCGACCCCCTCGGCATACCGGACGGCGATGGCGTCGAGATCCGCCTGCGCCGGATCGCCGCCGTGCGCCAGCGGCTGGAAGGCCCGGAACACCGCCTCGCGCAGGTCGCGGGCGGCGGGCAGGGCGGCGGCGAGGCCCTGCGGGTCCTCGATCGGCCGGCCCGCGGCGGCTGCCCAGGTCGTCGCCTCCGCAGGGGTGGCCAGCCAGTCGCGTCCCGCCACCGGCCGGCTGTTGACGGTGTTGGCGAAGTCAAGGCAGAGCGCGTTGCCGACCAGTTCGACATCGATCATGTCACCAGTTTCTCACCAATCACCAGGCATTGACAGGTCAGATAGGTTCAGAGATATTACCGATCAAATCAACTTGATAGGTGAGAATCCATGCGCTTCCTTCCCGAGTCGCTGAGCCGGTCGTTCACCGGACTGTGGTTCGGCACCGGCGCGGCGAACCTGGGGGACGGCACGGCGCTGTTCGTGCTCCCGCTGCTCGCGATCGCCGCCGACGCCTCACCCGGTGGGGTGGCGGCCGTGACGGCGGCGCTGACCCTGGCCTGGCCGATCTTCGGGCTGCACGCCGGTTGGATCGTCGACCGGGTCGACCGGCGCGCCCTGCTGGGCAGCGTCAACGTGGTGCGGGCGGTCGTGCTGGCCGGTCTCACGGCAAGTCACCTCACCGGCACCCTGTCGCTGCCGGTGCTGCTGGCCGCGGCGGTGCTCCTCGGCCTCGGCGAGACGCTGGTCGACACCGCGCTGACCGCCACCATCCCGCTGGTCGTCGAACCCGGCGGCCGCAACAGGGCGAACGCGCGGATCGAGGCGACCATCAATGTCACCAACCAGCTGGCGGGCCCGCCGCTCGCGGGACTGCTGGCAGGCGTCACCCTGGCGCTCTCCACGGGCGTGAGCGCGGCCCTCTACGCTCTGGCCGTCGCCGGGATCGCCGCGATGACGCTGCGCCGCGCGCCGGCCGAGACCAGGGCCGCCGCGCGCGGCGGCGTCGTGGCCGGATTCCGGCACCTGTGGCGGCAGCCCGTGGTGCGGACGCTGACGCTGTTCACCGCCGCGATGAACGTGGTCTGGGCGGCCTCGACGGCGTTGCTCGTCGTGTACGCGGTGCGCCCGGGCCCGCTCGGCCTCACCGCCGCGCAGTACGGGCTGCTGCTCACCGCGATGGCCGTCGGCGGGCTGCTCGCGTCGACGGTGGTCGAGCGGTTGCGGCGCCGGTTCGGGGTGACCACGCTGTTGATCGCGGACGCCGTCGGCACCGTCCTGCTGGTGGCCCCGGTGGCGGTGGACGCCGCGGCGTGGGTGGTGGCCGCGGGGGCGGTGGCCGCCGGAGCCGGTTCGAGCATCTGGCGGATCCTGGTGGCCACGATCCGGCAGAACCTGTCCCCGCCGGAGCTGCTGGGCCGCATCTACTCCGCCTCGCGGGTGCTCAGCTGGGGCGTCATCCCGGTCAGCGCCGCGCTGGCCGGCCTCGGGGCGGAGCTGATGGGCGTGCGGGCGGTGTTCGCCGTCGCCACCGGCGTGGCGGTCCTCATCCTGGCCGTCTTCGTGCTGTTCGCCCGCCGTACCGACCTGTCAGCCGCGATGGAGCCGAGCCCGGAGCGCCGAGCCGCCGTCTGACGGCCCGCCTACCCGGACGGGGCCATCATCCGGTCGAGAAGCAGGTGCATGTGCCTGCGGAACCGGCGTAGGGCGGCCGGGTCGTCGGGGCCGTGCCGGGTGCCCTCCTCGTCGAGCAGGCCGCCGCCGCAGAAGCCCTGCGCGCACCAGATCGTCGCGATGAGCGTGGACTCGATGTCGCCGTCCGGGTCGATGTATCCGGCCTCGACCGCGGGCCGGACGATGTCGCGGACCTGGACGAGCATCGGCCGGGCGTAGCGGCACTCCAGCTCGGTGATGTCCTGCGCGTCGGAGAGGCTGCGATGGATCCAGAGCGCGGGTACCTCCGGATTGGCGATGCAGAAGTCCAGATGGCGATCGGCCAGCACGTGGATGATCCGGGGCACGTCGGCGGGCGTCCAGGGGGAGAACTCGGTCACGATCGTCTCGATCATGTCCCGCCCGCCCTCGTAGGCGCGCTCCATGACCGCCAGGTAGACCTCGCGCTTGCTCCCGAACTGCGCGTTGACCGTGGCGATGTCGACCCCGGCCGCGTCCGCGATCTGACTGGGGGCGGTCCCGTCGTATCCCAGGCTCGCGAACAGGCGGGTCGCCGCCTGGAGGATCGCCTGGCGCTGGTCGTGGCCGGCAGAGGTCATGAACCGGACGCTATGAACCGGAATTCGGCTGGTCAATAACGCGAAGGGAAAGCCCAGGGCATTTTCGGGAGTGCGTGCCCCCTTGACGTCGGTTACCCGCTGACCTGGGGGAATGGAGACCAGCGTGAACCCAGCGGACCTCTTGGCGGTGACCGGCGCCGATCTGGCCGCCGCGCGGATGCAGATGGCGCTCTCTCTGGGCTGGCACATCGTGATCGCCTGCTTCGGCGTGGGCATGCCGGCCATCACCTTGATCGCCGAATGGCGGGGGCATCGCAGCGGCGACGTCCACTACCGGCTGCTCGCGCGCCGGTGGGCCAAGGCGATGGGCGTGCTGTTCGCGGTGGGCGCGGTGTCCGGCACGATCCTGTCGTTCGAGATGGGCGTGCTGTGGCCGGGGCTGATGGGCGCCTACGGCCAGGTCATCGGCCTGCCGTTCTCGCTGGAGGGCATCGCCTTCTTCATCGAGGCCATCTTCCTGGGCATCTACCTGTACGCCTGGGACAGGTTGCCGCCGCGGATCCACCTGCTGTCCGGGATCCCGATCGTGCTGGCGGGCGTGGCGAGCGCGTTCTTCGTGGTCACCGCCAACGCCTGGATGCAGCAGCCGACCGGGTTCGACGCCGAGGGCGGCCGGATCGTGGCGGTGGATCCGTGGGCGGCGATGTTCAACCCGGCCACGCCTCCGCAGACCGTGCACATGATCCTGGCCGCGTTCATGGTCGCCGGGTTCGGCATGGCCAGTGTCTACGCCGTCGCCATGCTGCGCGGCCGCCGCGACCGCTACCACCGCCTGGGCCTGCTGCTCCCGCTGGCGGTGGCCGCCGTCATCACCCCCGTGCAGATCGGCGTGGGCGACTGGGCCGCGCACTTCGTGGCGAGCAACCAGCCGGTCAAGCTCGCCGCGATGGAGGGGGTCTTCGAGACCGAGCGCGGCGTCCCGCTGCACGTGGGCGGCATCGCGGTCGACGGCGAGATGCGCTACGCGCTGGAGATCCCGTACGGCCTGTCGCTGCTCGCCCACTGGAACCCGAACGCCGAGATCATGGGGCTGAACGAGGTGCCGCCCGCCGACCGCCCGCCGGTCAACGTGGTGCACTGGGCGTTCCAGATCATGGTGGGCGCGGGCTTCGCCCTGCTGGGCCTGTCCGCGTGGCTGGCCCTGGCCTGGTGGCGGCGGCGCGACCTGCCGAGCTCGCCGTGGTTCCTGCGCGCCGCCGCGCTGTCGGGTGTGGCCGCGGCGCTGGCGCTGGAGGCCGGTTGGGTCGTCACCGAGGTGGGCCGCCAGCCGTGGATCGTCTACGGCGTCATGCGCACCGCTGAGGCGGTCAACCCCGCGCCCGGCCTGGTGTGGGGGTTCGTGCTGGTCACCGTCGTGTACGCGGCGCTGACCGTCGCCACCGTGTACGTGCTGCGCCGCCTGGCTCGCGACATCCCCGTCCCGATCGCTCCGCAGGAGCGCGACGTCACCGGCTACAAGGTCGTCTGATCATGTCGCTGGCGGAGATCATGCTCGCCGTCCTGTGGGCCGGCCTGACCGCCTACGTCCTGTTCGGCGGCGCCGACTTCGGCGGCGGGATCTGGGACCTGCTGGCCGGCGGCGCCCAGGCGGGCCGCCGGCGGCGCGACCTCATCGAACACTCCATCGGCCCCATCTGGGAGGCCAACCACGTCTGGCTGATTTTCGTGATCGTGCTGATGTGGACCGGCATCCCCTCGGTGTTCGCCGCCATCGCCTCCACCCTCTACATCCCGCTGACCCTGGCCGCGCTGGGGATCATCGCCCGCGGCGCGGCCTTCGCCTTCCGCAAGGTCTCCATCGAGCTGTGGCAGCGCCGCCTGTTCGGCGCGACCTTCGCCTTCTCCTCGATCGTCACCCCCTTCTTCCTGGGTACGGTGGCCGGCGCGATCGCCTCCGGCCGCGTCCCCGCCGGCATCGCCGAGGGCGACTTCCTGACCAGCTGGCTCAATCCCACCTCCGCCGTCGCCGGCGCGCTGGCCGTGGGCACCGCCGCCTACCTCGCCGCCGTCTACCTCACCCGCGACGCCCAGCGCGTCGGCGACAAGGACCTGGCAGAGGACTTCAGACGCCGCGCCCTGGCGTGCGGCGCCGTGGTCGGGCTGGTGTCGGCCGCCGGGCTGGTCGTGCTGCGCGCCGACGCCCCGCGGCTGTTCACCGAGCTCACCGGTGGCCGGGCGCTGCCTTTCCTGGTGCTGTCGATCGTGGCCGGGCTGGTCTCCCTGGTGCTGCTGTGGCGCCGCGCCTTCCTCGCCGTACGGATCACCGCCTCGCTGGCCGTGGCCGGACTGCTGTGGGGCTGGGGCGTCGGCCAGTACCCCTACCTGCTGGCCGGCGTCACGCTGCGGCAGGCGGCGGCCACCGACGCGGTGCTGGCCGCCAGCCTGGGCGCGCTGGCCGTGGGCGCGCTGCTGCTCCTGCCGTCGCTGTGGTGGCTGTACGCCACGTTCCAGCGCGACCACACCGCGCGGGCCACCGTCCCGCGTGATCTGGATCACTGATTCCTGCTGTCAGGAACGTCCGGTTTCCTCGTCCTAGTGGTGATTTGCGGAGATCCCTCATCGCACGGAGACAGGAATTGACCCCGCACACTGACGAACCGGTCGCGGGCCGGCTCAGGCCGCGTCGTTGGGCGCGTCGTGCCCTGCCGGCGCCGGCCGGGCTGCTGGCGCTGACGTTGACCGCGGCCCTGCTGGTCGCCTACGTGTGGCAGCCCCCCCGAAGCCCGCGAGTTCCGCTCCGCCCACCAGGGTGGCTCGCGATACGCAGACGCCCCGGTGGGCCGCTTCTGTTGCCTTGACACCGGCGGCAGGGTCCTAGGGTGACGGCCACGCCATGACCCGCCCCTACGAGAGGGAATGATCGATGAGGTTCGCGATCAACTACAGCACGCCCTTCCACGGCGCCGATCCCGACCGGATGACCGCCTTCGCGCGGCACGCCGAGGACTGCGGCTTCGAGGCCCTGTACGTGCCGGAGCACATCGTGCTGTACCCCGGCGCGCAGGTCGGGCCCGTCGAGTTCCCGCCGTCGCTGCCGTACCCCGACCCGCTCGACTGCCTGGCCTTCGTCGCCGCGGGCACCCGGCGGATCCTGCTCGGCGTGGGCGTGCTGCTGCTGCCGTACCACCACCCTGTGATCCTGGCCAAGCGGCTGGCGACCATCGACGCGCTGTCCAAGGGGCGGATGCGGCTGCTGACCGTCGGACTGGGCACCCTCCCCGGGGAGGCCGAGGCGGTGGGGGTGGACTTCGGCTCCCGTGGCCGCCGGGCCGACGAGGCGATCGATGTGCTGCGGCTGCTCTGGGGCGGTGGCGAGGACGGCGTCAGCCACCAGGGGGAGTTCTTCGCCTTCGACCACCTGACCAGCTTTCCCAAGCCTCACGGGGTCACGAGGCTGCCCGTCCACGTCGGCGGATCGAGCCGGGCGGCCGCCCGGCGCGCGGGACGGCGCGGCGACGGCTTCTTCCCCGGCGGGGCGCTCGACGCCGAGGAGCGCGCTCTGCAGTGGGAGCTCGCCCGGCTGAGCGCCGCCGAAGCCGGGCGCGATCCCGAGGCGCTGGAGTACACGCGCTGGGGGTCCATCGGCATGACGGCCGACGACGCCGAGGCGCTGGCCGCGCAGGGCGTGACCCGCGTCGTCGTCAACCCGATGAGCCCGGAGCTCCAGGGGCAACGCGATGAGATGTCCGCGTTCGCCGAGCGCTTCGGCCTCCTCCCCGGCTAACGCGTGCCCTTCCTCGTCGGACATCGGGACGCCCGAGGCGGTGCCACCGATGATCTGGCGGCCGAACAAGACGAACCCGGCGAGCAGGTGCAGCGTCGCCACCAGCGCGTATTTTGGGAGCGCTCCCAAGAAGCGCGGAGCACAAATTGGCCTACGCAAAAAGGGTCGACTTAACAGAGATCTACAGTGATGTCATGTCTTGACCAGGACCCTGTCGCCCAGCGCAGTCTCCAGGGCTGCGCCCCCGTCACGTACTACCTCGACGACATCGGTTTCCAAGCGACCAACGAGGTCGCGATCAACTGGAACTCCGCCCTGGCGTGGCTGACCGCCTTCGCCGACACCATCCACCGATCCGACACCACCCACTGAACCGACGACCCCTACCGAAAGGTGACTTCGTGCGAACCATCGCAGGGAAAGCCGCAGCAGCCTTAGCCGCCGTCCTGGCGGCCGTCCTGATCGCCCCGCAACCCGCCTCGGCGGCGACACAGCTGATCGCGAACGGCACCTTCACCACCGGCACCAGCGGCTGGAAGCAGATCGACAAGGCGACCATGACGGCCGAGTCCGGTCGCATGCGGGTGACCGTGGGGACGGGCGCCACCAAGCCATGGGAGGCCATGGTCGCCACCACCAGCGCCATCACGCTGACCCCGGGCAGGAGCTACACGCTCTCCTTCGACGCGTACGCCACCACGGCCTTCAGAGCCGTCACCACCGTGCAGTACCTAGCGACTCCCAGCACCAACCAGTCGCTGGCCCAGGACGTCAACCTCACCACGTCCAGCAGGCGCTACAGCTTCCCGTTCGTGGCCACGGCGACGGCGGACCCGAGGGCCGAGGTCACCTTCCAGGTGGGCGGGTCCGGCGGCACCCCCACGGTGCGCTTCGACAACGTCTCGCTGATGGAGACGCAGTCGACCAGGCCGACCGCGCTGTACGTGTCGAACCAGTCGAACCCGGCCAGGTGGGTAGCCGCCAACGCGGGGGACTCCAGGGCACAGGCCATCGGCTCGAACATCGCCAACAAGCCGATCTTCGCGTGGTTCGGCGGCTGGTTCACCGACATCACGCTGGCCGTGGACACCTACGTCGGCGCCGCGCAGGCACAGGACAGGCTGCCGATGCTGGTCGCCTACAACATCCCCAACCGTGACGCGTGCGCCGGGCACTCGGGCGGCGGCGCGGGCGACAAGGACGCCTACCACGCGTGGATCAACGAGTTCGCCAGGGCGATCGGCAACCGGCACGCGATCGTCGTGCTGGAGCCCGACGCGGTCGCCGCCGCCGAGTGCGTGAAGCCGGAGAACGGCGGCCCGGCCGGGCAGTACGCCATGCTGGCGGACGCCACCCAGGTGCTGAAGGCGCAGGCGCCCAACGCCTGGGTCTACCTCGACGCCGGCAACGCCACCTGGCACACCGCCGACGAGACGGCCCGGCGGCTGGGCCTGGCGGGCATCGCCAACACCCGCGGCTTCTCGCTGAACGTGTCCAACTACATCACCACCGCCGACACCGAGGCCTACGCCGTCCAGGTCAGGAACAGGCTGTCGGCCACCTACGGCGCCAAGCCGTATGTGATCGACACCAGCCGCAACGGCAACGGCCCCTACGTGGACTCCACGCCGGGCGACAACTGGTGCAACCCGCCCAAGCGCAAGCTCGGCGTCCCGCCCGCCAAGCAGTCGACCGGCGCCGAGTACGTCCTCTGGGTCAAGGTCCCCGGTGACTCCGACGGGCCGTGCGGCATCGCGCCCACGATCCCCGCGGGAACCTTCAGCCCCGACCTCGCCATGGCCCTGATCAACGGCAACCCCTGACCCCCGAAGCCCGTTCACCGGGGGACGCCCGCTCCTCAGCGGACATCCCCCGGAAGCGGCCCCCGGTCCCGCCATGGAGCACGGCGGCGCCGGTCACGGCTCGGTCGGACTCGTCGAGCCCGAAGGGGCGGTGACGACGCGCAACGAGGTGGCGGCGGCGAACTCCAGCCGGACACGGCCGTCCGCCGCGTCACGCGGCGGAACGCGGCAGGGCGCCGAGGTCAGACGACACGGAGCCCCGCCTGCCGAGGAGAGGGCGGCCATGACCGGCTCAGCGCGCCACCGCGGGCACCGGCTCGGGCAGGAGGGCCTGCTCGGCGTAGTGGTGCAGGATCATGGCCCGGATGGGGGTCAGCAGCCGGTACCTCCGCCCCGACCCCGACTCGTACGGCAGGACCAGGCAGTTGTCCACCAGGGCGGCAAGCGAGTTGAGGACCATGCGGTGGTCCAGAGGAGCACCCCCGCACACGGCGATGGCGCACTCGACGCTGAAATCGTGGGGGAGGCCGGCGAGCCTGAGCAGCAGGAGTTGCTGGGAGGAGGTGAGGCCGCGCCACACCTGGTGGACGCCGGAACCGAACAGGACGGCTGACGGGTTGGCGCCGTCGATGAGCGAGCCCAGGTCCGCGACGGCGTGCTCGGCCAGGACGGGGAGGGGGAAGGTCCGCAGGAGGGCGGCGAGGCTCTCGACGACGGCGGGGAGCCCGTCGGCCTGGCGGCACAGGCTCCACACGTGGGGCCGATCCTTCGCGGTCAGGGACAGGCCCGGCACGGCCTCGGCGGCCCTGCGCCTGAACAGCGTCTCGGTCGCCTCGGGGTCCAGCGGGCGCATCGCCCAGGTGACCTCTCCCGAGATCCCGAGCGGGCGATGCGCGGCGAGCAGGACCGTGGGGGAGCGCCGGCTCATGAGGAGCCTGGCCAGGGGGCCGCGCACCAGGTCGGGGCGGCTGTCGCAGTCGTCGATCACGACGAGCTCCGTCCCTGTCTCCGGGAGCCGCTCGAGCTCCTTCTCCGCCGTGGCCTCGCCCAGGCTCAGGTAACGGACACCGTCACGGTCCTGGTCGGCGGCCTCGGCGAAGAGCTCCAGCGCGAGTCTGGTCTTGCCCACGCCAGGCGGGCCGATGACGGTGACCATGTGGTGTCCGGCGAGCAGCCCGGCGACCTGCGCGACGTCCGACTCCCTCCCCAGCGCCCGGCCGCCGGGGCGGGGCCGGGGCGGCTTCGCGCCTTCACCGCCGCGCGGGCCACCGGCGGCGGACCTGCCCAGACAGGCGAGATGCGCCTGCTGGAGCTGGGTTCCAGGCTCGATGCCGAGTTCGACCGCCAGTCGCTGCCGGATGCGGTCGTAGACCATGGTGGCCGTCCCCTGCCTGCCCGCCGCCACCAGTGCTTCCATCAGGACGCCGTGGGCCGCCTCGTCGAGCGACTCGAAGTGGCACAGCGGTTCGATCAACCTGATCGCCAGTTCGGGGTCGCCCTGCTCGATCGCCGCCCGCGCCGCGCGCCTCGTCACGTCGTCGCGCTCGGCCAGGAGGGAGTCGACCAGACGGCTGTCGAACCGCTTTCCCGGCACGTTCGCGAAGGGACGCCCCCGCCAGAGGGCGAGCGAGTCCGAAAGGGACTCCAGGGAGGCATCCGGTCTGGACGCCTCCGCGCGGAACAGCGTCAGGTCGGTCACGCCGCCATCCAGGTCGAGGTGGTAGCCGGAGGCGACGGTGACGATCCGCGACCCCGCCGCCGTCTCCCTCAGCCAGCCGCGCAACCGGCAGACGGCCAGGTGGAGGGCGCCTCTCGGGTCTCGCGGCGGATTGTGCCGCCACACCACTTCAATGAGCGACTCGGTGGCGAGCGGGCCGGGTGACGCCGCGAGCATACCGAGGAGCGCCCGCACGACGGGTGACGGAGGGCTGTGCAGCACACCCCCTCTGACCAGGCCGATCGGGCCGAGCACCCCCACGAATTCTTCATTCATCTGTCCTGCCCCCGAATAAACGGCCATGAAGGCATCAACTGCTGACGACGCAGTGAATGAAAATTAAAGAAATGCCCCCCGTGGGCATCTCGCCTGACGGGCGATTTGACCATGATCGTGCCTGGGCGGCGAAATGTGAACCCCTCGGTCCTTGAATAGCGACGGCCCGATTCCGTATGCAGCCTTTCGGCGCGGTTTCCGCGATCTGTCCGCGCCGGTTAACGCGTCGATAGTCCGATTCGATCCCCTTGGAGGATCTTGACCCACCGGCACCGCCGCAGTGATCGTCAACGACGGCGGCGGCCTCCTGGCCGCCGCATCACTGCCAGAAAGGTGCCTCATGGAGAAGATGCGACGTGACGTGACGCGCGCGGTCGTGCTCGCGGCGGCGGCGGCCGCCCTGGTCGTGCCCGCGTCACCGGCCAACGCCGCGCTCTCCCCGCAGAGCGTGTGCGGGTCCGGATACGGGATCATCGATTCGGTGCCGATCAGCACCGGCCGGCTCTGGGCGACCTCCTACCTGCTCTACAACAGCGGGAACGGCTACAACTGCGTGGTCACCATGAAGCAGACCGACCTCACGGTGGCCACCTTCACCGAGGCGCGGATCCAGGTGCAGGGGTCGAGCACCATCCATCGCGACGGTGGTTACTACAAGTCCTACGCGGGGCCGGTGCGCGTGCGCGCCGCCGGGAAGTGCGTGCAGTTCGGAGGCGTGGCCTCCGACCGGGCGGGGCAGCGATTCCAGTCGTTGAGCGGCTGGGGACACTGCGGCTGATCTGTCTCACCGCCTTTCGGAGCGGAAAGACGTGCTGAAAGACCCGGAAACATCGCAGATCTTGCGATAGAGCCTGGCATCCGAGAGAAATTTCTGTCATTCAGGGCTCGGTGCCCCAAAGAGAGAAAGCAAACGCCACGTTCAGGGCGGGCGAGCGGCTTTCCTGGTGCTTTCCGTGGCCTTTCGCCGCCACTCGGCCGCCTTGACCCGATGTGACGTCAACGCTGATCGTCAATGGCGTACGCCAGGCGTGCCGCGCCGCCGGGCGCGCACCACGGCCAGCGGCGTCACCACCACCAGAACCACCACGACCCCCATCAGCGCCACGACCGACGGCGCCGTCCACCACGGGCCCCCCGGCGCCGGGGCGGCCTCCGGCAGACCGAACCCGACCAGCGTGTCCTTGAGGAAGGAGGGCGCTTGCGACCACCCATGGCGTACGGCCAGCGGCTGCGCGGGCGTGTGCACCCACGGTCCGGGCTCGGCGTACGGGTAGACCTCCTGCACCACCAGGGCGCGCTCCTCGCCCGGCGCGTGCCACACCAGCCGGTAGGCGGGTCCGAGCGCGGCGACCGGCCGATCGGCCCGCGTGGTGCCGGGAAGCTCCGTCAGCAGGATGGCGTCAATGCCGGACGCCTCGCGCAGCAGGGTCAGCCCCGCCGAGTCGGCCTCACTGCCCGGCCTGATCTCCACGGCGCCGTCAAGCCCGGGCCCGGTGAGGGTCGCTCGGTCCGGGCCCTTCGCCCAGGCTGCTCCACCGGCTGGGAGCAGCAGGGCAGCCAGCACGCCAAAGATGATCGCTATTCGCCGCATACCCCTCATTACACCCGGCGTCCCTTAGAGGTTCCAGGAAAAGAGGCACGATGACCACCACTATCGCCGAGGTCGTCAGGGTCGCACCTGACGGCGGGCGCGCGCAGATCACCCTTCCCGAGGAGGCGGGCGTGCTCAACTGGCACGCCCGCACCCGGATCGCGGGGCCGCGCCTGATGCGTGACTTCGACCTGGCCCAGGCCGGCCAGCACCTCGTCGTCCCCCGCAAGATCTTTCCCGGCGGCCGGACCGAGGTGTTCCGCCGCAACGGCTTCGACCTGGTGCTCTACGAGGCGGCCGACCGCTCCGACAGCTGCCTGGTGTGGGCGGGGCCGTACAACGAGGCCACCACCTGGTTCGGCGCGCCCGCGCCGCGCACCGCCGTGCTCAATCGCCTGGTGTCGAGCGTCTCCTTCACCGACACACCCGAGGGCGCGCTGCTGTCTCCTGCAGGAGCGACGGCGGCCGAGCAGTTCTCGTCCCAGATCTACGGCGAGAACGACAACCTGCTGATCACGATCCGCGACGCGCGGGCCGCCCGCCAGTCGGTGCCGGAGTGGCGCGGCGCCCAGCAGGGTGACGCCGAGGTGTGGAAGGAGGAACTCGACCTGGACCCCGAGCAGAAGGCCGGTCTGGCGGGCACGCCGTACGAGTGGCGCTACATCTACGCCAACGCCACCGCCGTCTTCGAAGTCGTCCTGCGCAAGCGGGCCGTCGCCGGCGAGCAGCGCTCCGCCGCCGCCGAGGACCGCGCCACGGCCGTCCTGTCCGGCCTGCGGGTGGCGTGGACGGCATGAGCCTGCCCGTCGCGCTCTCGCTGATCGCGGTGTTGCTGTCGGTGTTCGCCCTGGTCGCCGTCGGCGGGCTGTTCTTCAGACTGCGGCTGCTGGAGCGCACCGCGCTCGACCCGAACGGCGCCCTGTTCTCCGACGACGTCAGGCAGGCGCCCGCCGCGCTCTGGCCGAGCGGCGAGCAGACCAGCACCCTGGTCATGCTCCTGGACGCCGGCTGCACCACCTGCCACACGCTGTGGGAGGCGGCAGGCACGCTCGACGCGTCGGACGTGCGCGTGGTCGGCCTCGCCTCGGGTCCCCAGGCCGCCGCCGTCTTCGAGGGGCAGGCCGAGCTGCTCGTCGACCCCGACCTGTGGACCGCGCTCTACGAGGGCTACAGCCCCACCGCCTACGCCATCGACCGCCAGGGCGCGGTCACCGGACGCCGGTTCGTGTACGCCGACTCCGACGTGCCCGCCCTCCTGGCCGAACTCCTGCCCGCCTCCGCACTCCAAGGAAACAGCCATGCGCATTGACCACATCCCTGTCGCCGGCGGCGAGCCGCCCGCCGGAGCCGAGCCCAGCCGTGTCAGGTCCCTGATCCGCGAACTGCGCCCCTCGCGCCGCTCCGCGCTGAAGGGCCTGGGCGTCGCCGTCGCGACCGCCGCCCTCGTCCCCCTGGAGTGGGTCTTCACCAAGAGCATGGCCCTGGCCGCAGGGCCCACGTCGGAATGGACGCGGTCCAACTGCACGGACGGCTACCCCAACGGCTACGGCCAGCAGTCCAACAACTGGTGGGTGGGCGGCACCGCCACCTGTTTCGGCGGCTGGCGGCGCGGCTCCTACCCGTGCTCCGGCGGCTACCACTTCGAGGGCTGGCGCGGCTACTCCGACGAGGGCTACACCTCCTCCCGCACCGCCTCGTACTGCGGCACCAGCAGCACGAGGAACGCCTGGCGCTGGACCACCAGCGGCCTGGTCTACCGCTGCTCCGACGCGATCACCACCTGCGTCTGGAACAGCGGTGAGCGCCACACCGCCCTCACCATCTCCATGTGCCGGGTATGACCCGTCTGCGAACGCTCGCTCTCCACCCCGTCGCCGTCGCCCTGCCGATCGTGCTCGGCGCGCTCGGCCCGGCGGCGGCGTGGGGCCCCGCGGTCCTGCTGTTCCTGTGGGCAGGGCTGAACGCCGGCTACGCCAACTCCGGCAGCACTTGAAGCCACAACTCGGCCTTCCTGCTGAGCGCGTCGGTCTGGCGCGGTTCCGGTGCGGTGTTCTACTTCGGCCTCGGCCTGCTCCTGGGCGCGAGCACGGTCGCGTTCGTCGCGGGCGTGTTAGGCGGCGTGGTCCAGGCGCTCGTGCCCGCCTCCGTGCGGCTCGGCGCGCTCGCCCTGCTGGCCGCGGCCGTCCTGGCCAGGGAGACGGGACTGGTCTCCTTCAGGGTGCCGGAGAACCGTCGGCTGGTGCCCGAGCACGTCCTCAACAAGGGACGGGTCGTCGGCGGCATGCAGTTCGGGTTCGAGATGGGCACGGGCATGCGCACCTATTCGCCTTCCGCGCAGCCTCACCTGGTGCTGGCCGCCATGGTGCTGGCCCTGCCGTTCGGCGGAACGCTCGCCGCCGGCGTCGGCTTCGGCCTGGCCCGCTGGGCCATGGCCGCGGCCAGCATGGCGCACAGTGACGACGGTTCGTGGACGGCGGCCTGGCACCGCAACCAGCGGCCACTGGCCGTGGCCACGGCCGTGGCCACGATCGGCTCGCTGGCGCTGGGCCTGGTGATGTCGGCATAGTCGCCGTATGGCCGGAAACGGGGCCCGAACGAACGGAGAAGCACATGAGCGTGCGCGTCGAGCGGGAGGGCCCCGTCACCACGGTGGTGCTCTCCCGCCCCGAGGCCCGCAACGCCGTCGACCGCGCGACCGCCGACGCGCTGTCCGAGGCGTTCACCGCGTTCGAGGAGTCGGACGCGGCCGTCGCGGTCCTGTGGGGTGAGGGCGGCGCCTTCTGCGCGGGGGCCGACCTCAAACGCCTCGACAACCACGTGGGCGAGGAGGGCGACGGCCCGATGGGCCCGACCAGGATGCGGCTGTCCAAGCCGGTCATCGCCGCCGTCGCGGGTCACGCGGTCGCCGGCGGCTTGGAGCTCGCCCTCTGGTGCGACCTGCGGGTGGCCGAGGAGAGCGCGGTCTTCGGCGTCTTCTGCCGTCGATGGGGTGTCCCCCTCATCGACGGCGGCACCGTACGGCTGCCGCGCCTCATCGGCCTGTCCCACGCCATGGACCTGATCCTCACCGGCCGCCCGGTCCACGCCGACGAGGCGTTGCGCATGGGCCTGGCCAACAGGGTCGTGCCCGACGGGCGGTCCCGTCAGGCGGCCGAGGCGCTCGCCCGCGATCTGGCCAGGTTCCCGCAGACCTGCATGCGCGGGGACCGGCTCTCCGCGCTGGAGCAGTTCGGCCTGCCCGAGGAGGCGATCCGCAACGAGCTGCGGATCGCCATGACCGCGCTCGGCGACGCGGTCACCGGCGCCGCCCGCTTCGCCGAGGGTGCCGGTCGCCACGGCGACTTCTCCTGAGAAGGGTCCATGATCTTGTCGTACCCGCCGCGTAAGGTGAGGACATGCCGGACATCGACGGTGTGACGATCAGCAGCCCGGACAAGGTGATCTTTCCGCAGGGCGGGCGGACCAAGCTCGACCTGATCCGCTACTACCAGGCCGTCGCCGACGGCGCCCTGCGCGGCGTCTCGGGACGGCCCATGATCCTCAAGCGCTTCGTGCACGGCATCGAGGAGGAGGCGTTCTTCCAGAAGCGCGCCCCCACCAAGCGCCCCGACTGGGTCGAGGTCGCCGAGCTGCGCTACCGGTCGGGTCGCAGCGCCGAGGAGGTCGTCGTCACCGACGTCCGCCAGCTGCTGTGGGTGGTCAACCTCGGCTGCGTCGACCTCAACCCGCATCCGGTGCGCGCCGCCGACCTGGCCCACCCCGACGAGCTGCGGATCGACCTCGACCCGGTGCCGGGCGTGCCGTGGGGCCAGGTGGTGGAGACCGCGCAGGTGGCCCGCGAGGTGCTCGCCGACCACGGGCTGACCGCCTGGCCCAAGACGTCGGGCTCGCGCGGCTTCCACGTCTACGCCCGCATCACGCCGGACTGGCCCTTCGCCCAGGTGCGCAAGGCCGCCGAGGCCGTCGCCCGCGAGGTCGAGCGCCGCGCGCCCGACCTGGCCACCAGCAGGTGGTGGAAGGAGGAGCGGCAGGGCGTCTTCGTCGACTACAACCAGAACGCCTACGACCGCACCGTCGCCTCCGCCTACTCCGTCAGACCGGTCCAGGACGCCCGCGTGTCCACGCCGCTGACGTGGGACGAGGTGCCGGGATGCCGGCCCGAGGAGTTCACGATCGACACCGTGCCCAAGAGGTTCGCCGCGCTCGGCGACCCGTGGGAGGACATGGACCTGCACGCGGGCTCGCTGGCCCCGCTCCTCGAGCTGGCCGAGTCGCAGGGCCCGCCGCCCGAGCGCGCCGAGCTGCCGCTGGTCGAGATCGCGCGAGCGCAGCACAAGGACGAGGCGCTGGCCGGGCTCGACCGGTGGAAGGCCCGCCACCAGCGGGTCGTGGAGTTCCTCGAACCCGCCGACGTGCTGGTGGACGGCATGCGCGGCCGCAGCAGCGTGTGGTACCGCATCAGGGTCAACCTGCAGCACGTGCCCGCCGAGCTGCGTCCTGATCAGGAGGCGCTGGAGGTCGACTACAACCCCTGGCCGGCCGACTGGCGCCCGCCCGGCTAGACCCGCTGCTCGGAGTCGTGCCCGTGGTCCTGGGCCTGCTCCTGTTCGAGGTCGCGGTCGAGCTCGGCGATGACCGCCGTCACAGGGGTGCACACCGGCAGTCTCGGCGTGCTGAAGTAGCCGGGCTTGTGCGTCCGCAGCAGCGCCTCGCCGTCGAGCTGCCAGGTGAAGCCGCGCCTGCCGAGCAGGGTGGCGAACAGCCGGCTCGCCCGTTCGGGGTCGCGCGCGGCCAGCCGCCTGATCGGCACCGGTGAGACCGCGTCGCCGCGCAGGTAGCGGCTGACCGCGTCGCGGTAGCGGGTCCTGGTCACCAGCGAGGGGTCGGCGAAGGCCTCCTCCACGGCGGCGAAGTCGGTGTAGTAGCCGAGCCCGTCGCGCTCGTCGAAGATCAGCGCGACCGACTCCTCCCCGGCCAGGTGGTCGGGGAAGCTCAGCGAGGTGAACGCGCCCATCCGCGCCGACACCTCCGCGCCCTGCATCACCACCAGGTCGGCGCCGAAGTGCTCGGTGAACTGCCGCCGCTGCGCCGCCTGGATCTGCCAGGCCTCGGCCAGCAGGGCCGGGTTGCGGAACACCCTCGCCGGGTTCCGCAGCGCGGCCTCGGCCGCGGCCCGCACCAGCCGCCCGCGCGCGTCGGCGGTGTAGACGGCGGGCGTGGCGCTGATCATCCAGTCGTCGAGCGTGACGGGGATGATCCGCCCGACCAGGAACATGCCGGGATCGAGCGCCTCGAAGGCGTCCTCGCCCAGATCGGAGTGGGCGGTGTAGGTGAGCTCGTCGATCAGGTTGTGCAGGATGAGCGCGGGGCCCGCGACGGTGCGGACCTCGAAGATGCCCTCGACGACGTCCTTCCAGCCGAGCACCATCGCGCGCTCGGCCTCGTCCAGCTCGGGCCGCTCGGCCAGGAACCTGTCGATCAGCAGGTCGCCGCCGGGCAGGCGGTACTCCAGCGCGAAGTGGTCGAGGGCGAGCGCGGACGTCGCCTCGTCGGTGACCACCCCGTCGGGGAAGAACCGGCTGTACACCAGGCCGAGCTCCCTGGTGAACCTGCCTGACACCGCGAACTCCAGCAGCTCGGGTTTCAGCTCCGCGGCACGCGCGAGTAGATCCATGGGGCGACCTTAGCCGCGCGCCGTACCGGCTTGAGGTGATTTCCGGTAACCAGACGGTCACTCGCCGAGAGGTCAGGACGGCTCGCCGATGTCCTCGTTCCACACCTGCGGCCAGCGCTCGACGAAGGCCGCCATGAGCGCGCGGCACTCGGCGGAGTCGGCCACCACGACCTCCACTCCTTCCGCTCTGAGCAGGTCCTCGCGCCCCATGAAGGTGCGGTTCTCGCCGATCACCACGCGGGGGATCTCGTACAGCAGGATCGCCCCCGTGCACATCGCGCAGGGCGACAGCGTGGTGTACATGGTCGAGCGCCGGTAGACCTGCGCGGGCCGGCGCCCGGCCCGCTCGAGCGCGTCGGTCTCGCCGTGGCGGATGACGCTGCCCTCCTGCACCCTGCGGTTGCGTCCCGCGCCGAGCACCCGGCCGTCGGCCACCAGCGCGGCGCCCACCGGCACCCCGCCCTCGGCCAGGCCGATCCTGGCCTGCTCGATGGCGATCTCCAGGAAGTCCATCAGCCCACCCTAGGCTGCAACCGGCGTGCAAGCCCGCGAGCCTACCTTCGTCGCGTGTCCAGACGATGGTTGACCGGAGTGGCCGCCGCGATGGCGGCCGCGACCATGACGCTCCCCGCCGTCGCGGCCCAGGCCGCGACCATGACGCTCCCCGCCGTTGCGGCCCACGCCGCGGCGCCGAAGCCCGCCACCACCGCCAAGAGGCTGTTCGAGGCGTGGTCGCGCGCGGACAGGACCGCCGCGGCGAGCGTGGCCGCGCCCGGCGCGGTGAACACGCTGTTCGCCTACCCCTTCAGGGCGCCCGACAGGTTCGCCGGATGCTCGGGCGGCGCCTGCCGCTTCGTGCACACCAGCGTGCGCGTGCCGGGCGAGCTGAACGGCCTGCTGATGATCGTTTCCGGGGCCAAGGTGACGAAGGTCTACACCTCGCGCCACCTGTCGGCGGCGGCCGCCGCCAAGCACCTGCTCAACGCCTGGCACCGGGGCGACCGCAACCAGGGCCTGGAGGTCGCCGGCGCGGCGGCGGTGAAGACGATCTTCAGGGTGAAGTGGGACCCGCGCGGCGTGCCGTACACCTTCCAGGGCTGCGACAAGAGCGTCTGCTCGTGGTCCTACGAGGGCGGCGCGATGCTCATGCACGTGAGGGGCTCGAAGGCGCGCGGATACGAGGTGCGATCGATCAGCTACCTCGCCGACTGATCCGCCGGCTGATCCGCCGGCTGATCCGCCGGCTGATCCGCCGGCTGATCCGCCGGCTGATCCGCCGGCCGGCCCGCCCACTGGTCGGCCCACGCCATCAGCGGGCGCATCGCCTCCACCAGGGCCGCGCCGCTCTCGGTGAGCGTGTAGCGAATCTGGACGGGAGTGGTGGGCCGCACGTCGCGGGCCACCACCCCGGCCTCCTCCAGCTCGCGCAGGCGCTGGGCGAGCAGCCGCTCCGACAGGCCGGGCACGTCGTCGCGCAGCTCGCCGTAGCGGGTCGCGCCCCTGGCCAGCGCCAGCAGGATGACGCCGTTCCACCTGCGCCCCACCAGCTCGATCGCGAGCTGGAACTGCGGGCAGTGCCGGCTGAGCGCCACGTGGCCAGTGTGCCGCTCCGTCCCCCTGCCATGCTGGCCAGAGCCGCCGCCAGCCTCGACATCCTCAGCGGGGGCCGGCTGGAGCTGGGGGTCGGCTCAGGCGCCTTCTGGGACGGCATCGCCGCGATGGGCGGCGAGCGCCGTACGCCTGGGGCGGCGGTGGCCGCGCTCGAGGAGGCCATCGCGGTGATGCGCGCCCTGTGGACCCCCGGTGCGGCGGTCAGCTTCGACGGCGAGCACCACCGCCTGGACGGCGCCGCGCCGGGGCCCTTCCCTCCCCATCCCGTCGGCGTGTGGATCGGCGCCTACAAGCGGCGCATGCTGGAGCTGACCGGGCGGACCGGTGACGGCTGGGTGCCCTCCTCGGCCTACGCGGCGCCGTCCGAGCTGGCCGCGATGAGCGCGGTCATCGACCGCGCCGCCGAGGACGCGGGGCGCGACCCCGCCCTGATCCGCCGCGTCGACAACGTCAACGGCCGCTTCTCCAGGCTCGCGGGCAAGGGCTTCCTCGACGGGCCGCCCGCGCTGTGGGCCGAGCAGCTCACCGAGCTCGTCCACGCGTACGGCATGAGCGTCTTCGTCATGGCGCCGGGGGAGGAGCGCGACCTCAAGATCTTCGCCGAGGAGGTCGCGCCCGCCGTCAGGGCCGCGGCCGGCCGCGAGCGGCCCGAGGCCGTCCAGCGGGTGGCGCGCGGGCCGCTGGAGGAGTCGACCAGGCCGAGGCTGCCCAAGCGGGACCTGTCGGCGCTGCCCGCCGCCCAGCAGGAGCGCGGCCTGCACCTGGTGATGGTCCACGACCAGCTGCGCCAGGAGCTGACCCAGATCCGCGACGCCGTGGAACAGGTCGCGGCCGGCCGGGGCGAGGTGGCGGCGCTCCGCTCGATGATCAACCAGCTCACGATGCGGCAGAACTACTGGACGCTCGGCAGCTTCTGCGCCTCCTACTGCAGGATCGTGACCGTGCACCACACGATCGAGGACGAGCGGATGTTCCCCGCGCTGAAGGGCGCCGAGGCGGCGCTCGCGCCGGTCATCGACCGCCTCCAGGAGGAGCACGAGGTCATCGCGGAGCTGCTGACCGGCCTCGACGCGGCGCTCGTGGCCATGGTCGAGGACGCCGACGCCATCGACGGCGTGCGCGAGCGCCTCGACGTGCTGTCGGAGGCCCTGCCGTCCCACCTCGCCTACGAGGAGGAGCAGCTGGTCGAGCCGCTCGCCCGGCTCGACCTCGACATCTGACCCCTGGCGCGGGGTCGCGCACGCGGGCCGGGCACTATGAGCGGATGTCCTACACCTGCGCCATCGCGACCCCGCACGCCCTGGCCACGGCCGCCGCCGAGGAGGCGGTCGCGAACGGGGGCAACGCGCTCGATGCCGCGCTCGCCGCGGCCGCCACGCTGTGCGTCGTCTACCCGCACAACACCTCCGTCGGCGGCGACCTGATCGCGCTCGTGCGCGCCCCCGACGGCCGCATCACCTGCGTGAACGCCAGCGGGCCCGCCCCGGCGAAGGCCGACCGCGCGGCGCTCGCCGACCGCCACGGCGGCCTCATGCCGATCACCGGGCCCGACACGATCACCGTGCCCGGCGCCGTCGCCGGGTGGGCGGCGCTGCACGAGGAGGGCGCCGCGCTGGAGTGGCGGGCCTGCTTCGAGGCGGCCCTGCGGCACGCCGCCGCCACCCCCGTCGTCCCCGGGCTGGCCGAGGCGATCGCCGACGCGGCCGACCTGATCGACGCCGACCCCGGCATGCGGCAGGTGTTCAGCCCCGGCGGCAGGCCGCTGGCCGAGGGCGACACCCTGCGCCAGCCCGCGCTGGCCGCGACGCTGGCCGACCTCGCCGCGAACGGCCCCGCCACCCTGTACGGCGGGCCGCTCGGCCGCCGCCTGTCGGGCGTGCTCGACCTGGCCGACCTGGCGGCCTTCGAGGTGGAGCGCACCGCGCCGCTCAGCCGTACCCTCCGCGGCCACGACGTGCACACCAGCCCGCCCAACACCCACGGCTTTCTGCTGCTGCAGGCCCTCGCCGCCACGGAGCCGCTCCCTCGGGCCTTCCACCGCGGCATCGCCGACCGGGCCGGGCACCTGGCCGACCCCCGCTTCGTGCCGGTGGACGTCGACGCCCTGCTCGACCCGGACCGGGGGCCGCTCGCCCCGCCCGAGACGGCCGTCACCGGCAGGGCCACGGGCGACACCGTCGCCGTCGTGGCCGCCGACAGCGACGGGTGGGCGGTCTCGCTGATCCAGAGCCTGTTCCACAGCTTCGGCTCGGGCGTGCTCGACCCCGCCACCGGCGTCCTGCTGCACAACAGGGGCTCGTTCTTCTCCCTCGACCCCGCCTCGCCCAACGTCATCGCCCCCGGCAAGCGGCCCGCGCACACGCTCATGCCGGTCATGGTCACCAGGGGCGGGCGGCTGGTCTGGGCCGCGGGCACGATGGGCGGCAAGGCGCAGCCGCAGATCCTCACCCAGGTGCTGACGCGGCTGTTCGACGGGGCCGACCCGGCCTCGGCGGTGGCCGCGCCGCGCTTCGTGGTGGGCGGCCTCGAGGTCGGACAGCGCGAGGACACCGTCAGCGCCGAGGCCGACCACGCGGAGCTGGCCGAGCTGGCCGCCACGGGCGCGCCGATGGTGACGCTTCCGTCGCGCTCGGAGTGGGTGGGACACGCCCAGGTCGTCGCGGCCGATCCCTTCGCCGCGGGAAGCGACCCGCGCAGCGACGGCAGGGCGGCCGTGGTCCACAGGTGACATGCGGGGGATGTCCGGCTCTCATGAGCGTGAGAGCCGGTCGGCCATTCTGATCGGCTCGGGCAGCCGGAAGCCCGGCGACAGGCGCAGCACGTGGGAGCAGGCGTTGTCGAGGCTGATCCGGTGGCCCTGCGAGACGTAGACGGGTTTCACGCCGTCGCGGGTGCGCAGGGCCCGGCCGACCACGTCGCCGTCGAGCACGATCGGGCTCCACGAGCCGCGTTCGGCGGCCGGCTCGTCGTGCCGTCCGACGAAGGCCGTCTTGGCGACGCCGATCGTCGGCAGCCCGGTCAGCACGCCGAGGTGGCAGGCAAGGCCGAAGCGGCGGGGGTGGGCGAGGCCGTACCCGTCGCAGACCAGCAGCTCCGGCGCCACGGTCAGCTTCTCCATGGCGGCCAGCAGCGGCGGCAGCTCCCTGAAGGCGAACAGGCCGGGCACGTAGGGGAAGCTCGCGCGCTGACGGACGGCCACCTGGTCGGCGATCTCGAGCGTGGCCGCCCTGAGCACGACCACGGCTCCCGTCACCTCGTCGTCGCCCGCGTAGCCGACGTCGAGCCCGGCGACGTACTCCACCCGCTCGGGCCCGGGATCGGCCAGGTCGACCAGTGGGCGCAGCCGCTCCTGCTCGGCCTCCGCCTCCTCGATGGACATCACACCCCTATCCAACAGGACCCGCCGCGCTCAGGTGACCGGCACGATCCGCGCCTCGACGAGCGCGCCGTCCTCGACGAGGAGCAGCCCCATGGTGCCGTGCGGCTGGCGGCGGCGGTCGGTGGGCGAGCCGGGGTTGAACAGCCGCAGGCCCTCGGCCTTCAGATCCATCGGGATGTGGGAGTGCCCGAAGACCACGAGCTCGGCCCAGGGGAAGCGGTGCCGCATCCGCGCCGCCCTGCCGGTCGCGGGCCCGCTGTCATGGATCATGGCCACGCGCAGGCCGTCCAGCTCCAGCTGCAGGGTCTCCGGCGCCACCACGTCGGGCCCGTCGTTGTTGCCCTTGACGACGTGCACGGGCGCGAAGACCGCCAGCTCGTCCAGGACGGAGGGGACGCACACGTCGCCCGCGTGCAGGATCAGGTCGGCGCCGCGCAGGTGCGCCGCCACCCGCGGCGGGCACGACCGCCACCGGCGCGGCGCGTGCGTGTCGGACAGGACGGCGACCCGCATCCGGCGCTCAGTGCGTCGCGGTGGGGCTCGCCGTGGGCGTGACGCTGGACACGGGACCCGCCCGGTACTTCAGCGGCACCTGCACCCGCACGTCACCCGCGTCGCGGAAGGTGAACGTCATCGGGATCCAGCTCTGACCCTTCAGCCCCGAGACGGTGGCGATCGGTCTGTCGGTGCCGACGGGCTGGTTCGGCGGCAGCTCGACCGGGGCGGCCAGCCGTACGGACCCGCCCTGGACGGTGATGCGCTCGAGCCGGTCGGCCGCGGTCCTGTTGTTGATCAGCACCGCGTACAGGGGAACCTCGGCGGGGGCCGACTGGCCGGGCGCGCCGCCGAGCAGGTACGCGTTACGCAGGTGCACGCCGTGCACGCTGGCGTTGGCCCCCTCGTTCTGCTGGAACTTCGTCACGTCGCCGTAGTCGGTGACCATGGCGGTACACGCGCTGGTCGCGAGAGCGAGGCAGAGCGCGGTGGTCGTGAAGGCGCGAAGCGTCGGCACGGCAGACCTCCATTCACGCGGGGTCGGACCACTCGCGCTACCCGGGCAAGGCCCCATGTAACCCGCGTTTCACCAGGTCGGGGCGGTGACGGGGGCACGGGACACCTTGACCGACATACCCACCTATCCGGATAGCCACATCATCTGAAAAGGTAGGACATCAATAGACAGACCATCAGGGGTGAGAAAGATGACCGTTGGCTCCCGGCACCAGCGTGCCCCGGGACTACCTCCCCCCTGGCCCGGTGACCGCTACGAGGTGCTGTGCCAGCGCCTTGCCCCCTTCAGCGGCACCAGGGACCAGTACCACTTCGCGCAGTTCGCGATGGAGTCGGCGAGGGCCCTCGAGGACGCGGGTCTGGCGACGCGGGTCGCGGTCATCAGGCTGGCCGACGACACCGTCATCTACGACCCGGTCGGAGGTGTCGAGCTGCCACAGGAGCAGTGGTGACGCGCGGGGTCAGGCGTCGTCCTGCGGGCGCAGGACCGAGTAGAGGAGCTGGTCGTGCCAGCGGCCCTCACGCCACTGCGCGCGCCGGATGAGGCCCTCCCGCTCGCCCCGCCCGGGACAGGGCGCGCTGCTCGGCGATGTTGGCGACGTCGGTCGACGCCTGCACGCGCTCGGCCCTGGTGTGGGCGAACAGGTAGGCCGCCAGCTGCCGCTGGGCCTGCGTGCCGATGCCCTTGCCGCGGTAGCCGGGGAAGACGGCGATTCCGATCGTCCAGCACCAGGAGGTCGGCAGGGGACCCCACGCGCTCTGGTGCCAGCTCACCGTGCCCGCGGGCGCGCCGTCCGCCTCGATGGTGAAGCGCCCGCCTTCGGGACTGAGCAGCCCGTTGTCGGCGAAGTCCCTGCGCATCGCGTGGAAGGACCGGTACCCGAACCACTGCAGGGGCCCGGTGCCGTCGGGGCCGTCGGTGTGCTGCTCGAAGAGGTCCAGGTCCGCTTCGCGGACCGGCCGCAGGGTCACGTCCATTGTTCCTCTCCTATACGGCGGTGCGTGAGCCGTCCAGGCTAGAGGGGGCGGACCGGCCCGCGCACCCCGATATCGCCCCTGCCCGCCCGTTCAGGTGAGGACCCCGCGGACGGCGGCCTCCTCCTCGGCGGAGATCGTGGCGCCGTACCTGCCCTGCCAGAAGTCCCCGAGCCCCATGGGGCCACCGTATGGACGCGGAGCTGAACGTCTGTTTAGTATGCTGTCCATGCGTTCAGACAGTGACCTCACGGCTCGCGCCAGGATCAGGGACGCGGCGCTGGAGCTGTTCGGGGCCGAGGGCGTCAACCGGGTGAGCGTGCGGGCCATCGCCGCCCGCGCCGGCGTGTCGCCCGCCCTGGTCCTGCACCACTTCGAGTCCAAGGAGGGGCTGCGCGCCGCCTGCGACGCGTACGTCATCTCGCTGGTGCGCGGCGGTCCCAAGGCCGACCTGGAGGACACCGCGGGCCTGGCGGCCATGCTCGACGCCGGCGCCGCCGTACGGCGCTACCTGGGCCGCGCCTTCCTCGACGGCACGCCGGAGGCGGCGGCGCTGTTCGACGAGATCGTCGCGGCCACCGGCCGCTGGCTCGACGACGGCGTGCGCGAGGGCTGGGCGCGGCCGAGCGACGACCCGCGCGCCCGCGCCGCCATCTATGTGACCTGGCTGCTCGCCCCGCTGGTGTTCGGCGACCACCTGTCCAGGGTGCTCGGCGTGCCGGACCTGCACACGACGGACGCGACGCTGCGCCACTCCCGCGCCGGCATCGAGATCTTCACCCACGGCGTGTTCGCCGACGAGCGGTTCCTGGGCGCGTGGGACGACGTCAGGAACGAGCGGAAACCGCGATGAGCCCCCGGACCCCGTCGAGATCCCCTCTGCGCATCCCCCCTCCATGGAGCCATGATCATGAATGAACCGGAGATCATCGGGCTGCTGACCGCCGCCGACAGGGACGCGTTCCTGTCAGGACTCGGCGCGAAAGGCCCCGTCACCCTCGGCCGCTACGTCGACGGCACCGCCATCTGGCTGGTCACCGGCTACCAGGAGAGCGTCACCGCGCTGACGGATCCGCGCTTCAGCAGCGACCTGGCCCGGCAGTCGAAGGTGGACGTGGCCGCCGCGGCCGGACTGCCCGCGGACGTGGCGCCGTACCTGATGAGCACGCTGGGCGCCTACGACCCGCCGGACCACACCAGGCTGCGCAGGCTCGTGTCGCGCGCGTTCACCCCACGCAGGGTGGAACTGCTCAGGCCGCGCATCCAGGAGATCGTCGACACCCTCCTGGACGGCCTCGGCGGCGGGGGCGACCTCATCGAGGGCTTCGCCTACCCGCTGCCCATCCAGGTCATCTGCGAGTTGCTCGGCGTTCCGGACGACGACAGGGACACCTGGCGCGCGTGGGCCGCCGACCTGTCGGCCCCCGACCTCACGCGCGTTGCCTCGGGAGCCCGCGGCCTGGTCGGGTACATGGCCGGGCTGATCGCGGACAAGCGGACCTCGGCCGGCGACGACCTGCTGTCGGCGCTCGTCCGCGTCCAGGAGGACGACGGTGACCGGCTCGGCGAGAAGGAGCTGATCGCGATGGCGATCAGCATCCTGGTCGCCGGGCACGAGACCACCGTCGGCCTCGTCAGCCAGAGCGTGTGGCTGCTGCTCACCCACCCCGGCCTCATGCGGGAGCTGCGCGCCGACCCCGGCCTGATCCCCTCGGCCGTGGAGGAGTTCCTGCGCTACACCGGTCCCGCCGAGATCGCGGTCATGCGCTACACGCGCGAGCCGGTCGAGCTCGGCGGGGTGACGCTCCCCGAGGGGGAGGCCGTGCAGGTGGTGTACGCGGCGGCCAACCGCGATCCGCGCCGCTTCGACGGCCCCGACCTGATCGAGCTCGGCCGCGCCGACAACGCGCACCTGGGTTTCGGGCACGGGATCCACTACTGCCTCGGCGCCGCCCTGGCCAGGGCCGAGGCGCAGATCGCGCTGCGGAGCCTGCTCGACCGCTTCCCCGGCCTCGCGCTGGCCGTACCGGCGGCGGAGATCACCTGGCAGCCAGGGATGAAGCGGGCGCTGAGCGCGCTACCCGTACGCACCTGACCCGCGGCCCGGTCACGGTGTCCTGGCCAGGAGGGCGGCCATCTCGTCCCTGGTGACCTCGTCGGGTTCGACCGCCGCCGCCTGCCGCACCCAGCCCACCGCCTCCTCCGGTACGGCCGGCGCGGGCCAGGCGGCCAGGGCGCGGACCGCGTCGCGCCTGACGTGGACGACCCTGTTGGCCAGCGCCACCCTGATCAGCGGCAGCCCCGTCCGGGGAAAGCCGTCCAGGCCGCCGACCACGCTGCCCAGAGCGCGGTCGGCGGTGCACTCCTCGCCGAAGCCGTAGTGCTCGCCGGGGCCGTTGACGAGCTCGGCGAGGGGAAGCAGCCGCCCTGCCAGGTGGCACAGCCGTTCGGCCTGCCCGGGGGTGGCGTGGCGGATCGCCAGCCGCCAGGTCCACTCGTCCATCGGGTCCGACTCCAGCCGGGCGACGGCCTGCTCGACCATCGGCACACCGAGCGCGGGCGCCATCCAGAGCGCGGTGCCGAAGCCCGGGTCATGAGGGTCGGACAGGTGCGTCAGCACCAGCTCGCGCCAGCGCCGCTGGCCGGCCAGCCGTTCGTATCGCCACAGGAGCCGCTCGGTCTCCTCCGCCGGCCACGGCGGCGAGCCGCCCGGATCGCGAAGGAAGCGCAGGACGGCGTCGAGGCTCGTCAGCCGGACGAGGCCGGCGTCACGGCCGTCGAGGAGGTCGGCGAAGCGGTGCATCGCGGGCACGGCCTCGGCGTAGTCGCCCATGTCCTCGGCGGGTCCGCCGATCGCCAGGGCGGTCAGGATCAGGCCCGCGCTGTCGAGCAGCTCGTCGTCGATGTCCGGCTCGAGGAGCGCCGTGTACAGGTCGCCGGTGGTGGCGGCGAGGTGGGCGAGGTACTCGTTCATGATCCCGTTGCGGTATCCCTCGCGCAGCAGCCAGTCCTTGACCTCCGGATCGTCGCAGTCCTTGAGCCGTTCCACGGCGTGGATGCGGCCCCAGGCGGACACCCGGCGCGCCAGCTCGTACACCGCGCGCTGCCTGTCGGGCTGGGTACGCGTGAGCGCGACCACCGCGTACAGCGTGAACTCCTCCAGCGTGCCGAGCAGCAGGAGCAGGTCGCGGTCGCGCTCGTCGCCGCACGCGCCGACGAGGACCAGGCCGATCTTGACGGCCTCGCGGCGGGTGCCGTGCTCGGCCAGGTGGCGGCCCAGCGCCCGGATCCGGTCCCCGCGCGGGCGCCGTCGCCCCAGCTCGGCGATGAGGTCGTCGGCGAGGTCGATCGCCCGCGCCGCCGCCAGCAGGTCGTGCAGCCGCACCAGGTCCGCGTGGGCGGGCTCGGCGGTGACGAGCTCGACGAGCAGATCGGCGGCCCGCGTGACGGCGCCGGTGTCGGGAGTGGTGCCGAAGTGGTGGGTCCGCACGCCGTCCAGGACGACGCTCGGCACGTACGGCGCGCCGTCGTCGGGGCGGGGCGGTTCGTCGGGTAGTCGCTGAGCGTCCTCCGGCCACGGGCCGGGGCCGTGCAGGAGGGACATCGCGAGCGCGTGTGCGAGAAAGGTGGGGCGATCGTCGAGGGGATCGTCGCCCAGCTTCCACGTGCCGGGGTTCACCGGCTGGGGCGGTGGCCGCCCTTCCCGTAGATCATGCCGCCATGATGGCCCAAGGGCGGCGCCGGCCGCAATAACCGGTGGCGGGCAAGATCTCGACGCGGCACACTCGGGCGCATGAGCCCGTCGATCGTCCGAGTCAATCCTGAAGGCGCGCATCCCACTCCGGGATACAGCCATGTCACCGTGGTCGAGGCGGGGCGTACCGCCTTCCTCGCCGGCCAGTGCCCGCTGGACGCGTCGGGCGCCCTGGTGGGCGCCGGCGATCTGGACGCCCAGGTGGACCAGGTCGTCGCCAACGCGCTCCTCGCGCTGGACGCGGTGGGCGCCAGCCCCGGCCAGGTCGTCCGTTCCGTGATCTACGTGGTGAGCGACGAGACGGCCGTTCTCGGCGCGGTGTGGCACCGTCTCACCGCGTCGGCGCTGGCCGAGGCGTTCTCCACCGCGAGCACGCTGCTGGGCGTCGCGCGGCTCGGGTTCACCGGACAGCTCGTCGAGCTCGACCTGACCGCGGCGCTGCCGGGGCGCTGATCTCCCGAAGATCGCAATTCGGGCACCGGCCTTGTACGATCATGCAGACCTTTCGACTGCGAACGAGAGGGACGCCATGCGACGGATCCGGATCGCCGTGGCGATCGCCATGGGACTGGGAGCGGTGACGGCCACGGCCACACCCGGTGTCTCCGCCGTCGGCCCGGACGCCGCGGCCAGCGCGCCCGCGCCGCTGAAACGCCTGGACACCACGGGTCTAGACCTGCGCGTGGGCAGTGATCCGTACACCGTTCCACCGGCTGCGGAGTTCGAGCCGGTCGGCATCGACGGGGCGCTCACCGGAGACGGCCGCACCGCGTTACCGGGCGCCGAGGACGCCGAGTGCGCCGGGCGCGCCGCCTACCTGCCGAGGCTGCCCGTCAGCTCCTGGTTCTGCTGGGACACGCGGGCGCAGGGCGACAAGCAGGACATCCCACACTCGCCGTGGGTGCCGCAGGGCCTTGCCACCTCCGGCGAGGCCCAGCTCGACGGCACCCCCGTCGGCAGCGCGCACCGGGCCCTGATCACGAGCTGGACCTGGCAGAACTCGCCCGATCCCAGCGCGCCCGACTACCGCACCAACTCGGTGAACCTGTCGGTGGTGAACCTCGACGACCGCCGCTACCGCAATGTGCTGCCCGTATGGGTGGACGGGGCGGGCGTCCTGCGCCGGGTGTACGGCCACGGCGGCGGGCTGGCCTGGTACGGGCCCTACCTGTTCATGACGTCCAGCTCCAACTGGAACGGCTACCCGGGCCCGGACGCGGGCAGGCACACCATCAGGGTGTTCGACACGCGCAAGATCTACCGCAAGAGGGACGGCGGCGGCGGCGACTACCGCTACGTCATGCCTGAGGTCCGCCACTACATCACCCCTCTCCTGTTCGACTACGTGTCCCTGGACCGCAACAGCGCGGGCGGCGCCAGCCTGGTCGCCGGCACCTACAAGCGCTCCGGCAGCACGTCCGCCTCGCTGGGCGGCACGAAGCTGGTCCGCTACCGCTTCCAGTCCGGCCCGCTCGGCGACTACCGGCTCGTCGCCGCGCCGGTGCAGGCGTGGGTGTCCACGGTCCCGGCGAATCCGGCGGACGTCATCAGCGACGTGCAGGGGGTGCAGGCCGACGGCGACCGCCTCTACCTCAACATGTCGGCGGGCTCCGTCCCCGGAGCCGACCCCAGCCGGCGCTTCGCCACCGTCGAGGTCGGCGGCGACCCCTCGACCTGGACGATCAACGCGCACAGGAGCTGGGCCTACCGGCCGGAGGACCTGTCGCTGTGGTACGCCACCGGCGAGCTGTGGGGCCTCACCGAAGGCGAGGAGGAACGCGTCGTCTTCTCGCTCAGGCTGACTCACCTGAACCCCTAGCTCACCCGACGAGATCGGGCAGTGAGTCGGGCCTGCGCCGGTGCCGCGCCGCGGCGGCCGCGTGGTCGTCGTCGCCGCCGCGCGTCGCCCGGATGCCCGCCAGCGCGGCCAGCGCGGTCGTGATCGGCACGGCCGCGATCAGCCCGAGGGTGCCGACCACACTGCGGACGATCTCCTGCGCCAGGACCGGGTTGGTCACGATCTCGCCCAGCCCCTGGTCGCCGACGCTGATCAGCAGGAGCAGCGGCAGGGAGGCGCCGGCATAGGCCAGGATGATCGTGTTGATCACCGAGGCGATGTGCGCCCGGCCGACCCGCGCGGCGGCGCGATACAGCTGGCCGAACCGGTAGCCGGGGTTGGCGTGGGCGAGCTCGGCCACGGTGACGGCCTGTGTGACGGTGACGTCGTCGAGCACGCCGAGCGACCCGATGAGGATGCTGGCCAGCAGCAGGCCCTCGGTGTTGATCCGGTAGCTGGTGTCGAGGTAGAAGGAGCTCTCGTCGGTGATCCCGTTCAGCTGCACGAGGTCGATGGCCGCATACGACAGCAGGCCGGTCAGGGTGAGGCTGGCCACCGTCCCGAAGATGGCCATCGACGTGGTGATCGTGAAGCCGTGGGTGAGGTAGAGCACCGAGAACATGATCGCCGCGGCGCCGATGATGGCCACCAGCAACGGCGGCTGACCGGCCAGGATCGCCGGGATGACGAACGCCAGCAGCAGCACGAACGTGATGGCCAGGCCGACCAGCGCCGTCAGCCCCCGCCAGCGGCCGAACGCGACCACGGCCAGCACGAAGGCGGCGGCCATCAGCCACAGCGGCGATGACCTGTCGTGATCGGAGATCTGGTACGGCGAGACCTCCAGGACGGGTTCGGGCGAATAGATCAGCCGGATGTCGTCGCCCACGGCGAACCGCTGCGCCCCCGGGCCGCTGGGCAGCTGCGTGATGATGGTCTCACCGGTGTGCGGACCGCTGGTGAGCTCGACCTGCGCGTCCCCGCACGTGGCCGGGTCCGGGGGCACCGGCTCGCCCTGGGGCGCTCCTTCGAGCGGGGGCTCCTTGGGGCACCGTTTCAGCGTGATGGCGGTGACGGTGCCGGTGAGGCGCTGCACTCCGGCCTGCGGCTGTGACGTCTGCGCGGGCTCCTTCCGCTCGGCCGGCCACATCCAGATCAGCGCGATCAGCGTGGCCAGCGCCAGCGGGACGATCACCGCCACCGTCGCGATCAGGGTACCCCGCGAGGTGGGCCCGGCCGGTTGATGCGAATGGTTGGCACCCACGCGAACACGCTCTCCTTTTCCGATCACCTGACTGCGCGGCGCACCGGGCCACGGCATCGCCGTCCGGCCCGGACGGCCGCCGGGTTCCAGGGTGCCATCCATGGGACACCGGTCGATCCGTGTCATCGACGCGCACGCGCTCACCTGGCCGGGCACCACCAGACCAGTACCCGGCGATGATCACGAAACCTCTGGTTGCTGGTGCTGGAAGAGCGGCGCCCGGGAACAGCGGGTTCGCGGGGTGGAGTCGTCTCGGTAGCGTCGTCTTCATGACGATCGTCAAGTCCCTGCTGCTGTTCTGCCTCGCCGCGCTCGCCGAGATCGGAGGTGCGTGGCTGGTCTGGCAGGGCGTGCGCGAGCAGCGCGGCCTGCTGTGGATCGCCGCCGGCGTCATCGCGCTGGGCGCGTACGGTTTCGTCGCCGCCTTCCAGCCGGACCCGCACTTCGGTCGCGTCCTGGCCGCCTACGGCGGGGTGTTCGTCGCGGGGTCACTGCTGTGGGGAGTGCTGGTCGACGGCTTCCGCCCGGATCGGTGGGACCTGATCGGAGCGGCCGTCTGCCTCGCCGGAGTCCTGATGATCATGTACACGCCACGACCCTGAGATGACTCCAGTAAAGAGCGAGAGGCTGGATCCGATGTCTCGGATCCAGCCTCTCCATCAGGTGGACGATACTGGGATTGAACCAGTGACCTCTTCCGTGTCAGGGAAGCGCTCTCCCGCTGAGCTAATCGTCCGTATTGAGTTGTGTAACTCAGAGCGGAAGACGGGATTCGAACCCGCGACCCTCACCTTGGCAAGGTGATGCTCTACCACTGAGCCACTTCCGCATGGCGCTCGCACTACTTTAGCGGATCCGCGAGGTTCCGCGTCACGCACCGAGGTGGAGACGGGATTTGAACCCGTGTAGACGGCTTTGCAGGCCGCTGCCTCGCCTCTCGGCCACTCCACCAGGAGATCGTCTCCGAGCGGAAGACGGGATTCGAACCCGCGACCCTCACCTTGGCAAGGTGATGCTCTACCACTGAGCCACTTCCGCGTGTGTTCCGGTGAGGTGCTCACCGGCCACGGGAAAACAATATCGCCTCTTGGGAGTGCGTGTGCGCATGGAAGGCGGGATTCTCAGGAGATCACCCGTACGTCACCGGCCCTGACGAACATGACCCTGTGCCCGAGCTGGATCTGGTGGTAGCGCAGCTTGCCGCGCACCGTGACGTGCCTGGACGGGTTGAAGGAGCCCGCCGCCAGATAGGAACCGGTCAGCGTCTGGGCGAGCGAGTAGTACTGGCCCTTGCGTAGCGTGTACGGCAGCGCCGCGTGCTCCTGGTAGCGCACGCCCCTCGGGTAGGCCGACCTCTCGGGGTAGGCCCTGCCGTACACCTTGACATGGTCGGTCAGGGGGGTGACCAGCGGGCCCGTGGCGCGGACGGCGGTGGGGCTGGAGGGCGGGTTCTGGAACCACGCCTTCTGGCCGAGGTACCAGATGGCCGTCCACTCGCCGCTGGTGCCCGCGAGGGCGTAGCGCTGTCCCGCGGAGGCACGGGCGCTGTGGTCGTAGACGCTGTAGGTGGATGCCGCGCCGGGGCGCTTGCCCGCGTCGTCGACCAGCGCGGCGTCGGGGTGGGGCGCGGTGTGCAGCCACACGCTGGCGGCGCCGTGCGGGTTGCAGGTCCTGGCCGAGGTCTTGCTCACGCAGCCGGTGAAGGTGGGCTGGTGGGTGGCGTAGTCGGGGTTGATGATCACCGACGAGCCCTCGCCCTCGCCCTCGATGGGCGCGTCCATGAGGGCGAAGAAGCGCCCCCAGTCCCAGTAGGGCCCAGGGTCGTCGTGCATGCCGGGGACGGTCTTGGGGGTGGTGCCGGGCACGTTGTCGTGGCCGATGATGTGCGCCCGGTCGAGCGGCACGCGGTGCTTGTCCGCCAGGTAGCGCACCAGGTCGGCCGAGGAGCGGTACATCGCCTCGGTGTACCAGGTGCCGCCCTTGGCCAGGTAGCCCTCGTGCTCGATGCCGATGGAGCGGGTGTTGACGTCCCAGTTGCCGGCGTGCCAGGCCACGTCCGTGGTGCGGACGTGCTGGGCGACGTGGCCGTCGCGCGAGCGGATCGTGTAGTGCCAGCTCACGTACTTGGGGTCCTTCACCAGCGCGGGGATGCCGCGGAAGGAGCCCTCGGTGTCGTGGATCACGATGTAGTCGACGCGCCGCTTGGACCGCAGCCTGTCGTGGTTGCCGTAGTCGTCCTTGCCGACGCGCTTGTAGGCGGCGGGCATCCAGTCGCAGGCCAGGGTGGAGGGGCACTCGGCCGCCGTGGTCTTCGCCGTCCTGAAGGCGGGCACGGGCGTGGCGGGCAGGCGCACGACGGACCCGTCGTCGGTTCGCCGTCCCGCGCCCTCGCGCATCACCTCGAACACCTCGTGCGCGAAGGCGGGGTTCGCGTAGCGGGCGACGGCGCCGTACCAGGCGGCCGGGTCGGGACTCAGCGGGGCGCCGAGCCTGCGCTGCTCGTCGGCCAGGAGCGCGGCGCCGCCCCTGACGTTGGCCGCCGTGTCGCGCCGCAGCGTGGCGGCGGGCAGCCCGGTGAGGCGCGCGGCCCGCTGCAACGTCTGCTCGGCCGGCTCCGAGGGCGGCAGGGGAGTGGTCATGCGCATGGGCCGCGCCGCGTCTCCGCGCGGGTCGCCGAGGTGGTGATCGCCGCCCTCCGGTATGGCCGTGGCGTCCACCAGGTGCATCGGGCCGTAGCCGCCCGACACGCTGGGCCGGCCGCCGTTGGAGTCCCACCGCGACTCGAGGTAGGAGACGCCGAGCAGCACGCTCTCCGGCACGCCGTACTCCGTGGCGGCGGCGCTAAAGTCGTCTTGGAGGCCCCCCGTGGCGCTGGCGGCGAGAACCGCGGCGGCCCAGAACAGCATGACATCCCCCTACGTAGCGATATCAGTCAGCTACGTAGCGTAGTACCGTGGTCGTTCCGCTCTTCCCGGTCAATGCGGCGATTCGGCGAGATCGCCCCAAGATTTACTGCCAATCGACCGGCGGTCTGCGTGCGTGTCGCGGCAAAGGCAGGCTAATCCTGCCCGAATTCGGGCAGGATGTTGGCATGACCGGCGATCTCTGCGTAGTGTCCTCCTCTGTGTCCACGGCCCCGCCTCCGTACGAGGACCTCATCGCGCACCTGACCAGGACGAGCCCGCTCGGTCATGGAGAGGCCGCGCGCGTGGTGGCGGAGGTGCTGGCGTACTTCTCCGAGACCGTCGAGGAGTTCGTACGGCGGCGCCACGAGGAGCTGAAGGCTCGCGGCCTCACCAACGACGAGATCTTCCCGAGGATCGCGGCCGAACTACCGGCGCGCCGCGTTGCCGCCCCCGAGCTGTCGCTGAGGCAACTGCGCCGGATCGTCTACGGATAAAGGAGACCTTGCATGTGCGGAATCGTCGCCTATGTCGGCCCCAAGGACGCGGCCCCCATCCTGCTGGAGGGGCTCCAGCGTCTGGAATACCGCGGCTACGACTCGGCGGGGGTGGTGGTGTCGAACAAGGGTCTCAAGCTGCGCAAGGTCAAGGGCCGCGTGGCTGACCTGGCGAAAGCCGTACCCGCCAAGTTCAAGGGGACGCTCGGCATCGGGCACACCCGCTGGGCCACCCACGGCGTGCCCAGCGACGAGAACGCCCACCCCCACCTGTCGACCGACGGGCGCATCGCCGTCGTGCACAACGGCATCATCGAGAACGCCGACGACCTGCGCGCGAAGCTCATCGCCGAGGACGTCGTCTTCGCCTCCGAGACCGACACCGAGGTGCTCGCCCACCTGATCGCCCGTACGGTCACCGAGACCGACACCCTCGAGGAGGCGGTCAGGAAGGCTCTCAAGAGCATCGTCGGCACGTACGGCATCGCGGTCGTCGACTCCGAGCGGCCCAAGGAGGTCGTGGTCGCCCGCAACGGCAGCCCGATCGTGCTGGGCCTCGGCGAGAAGGAGATGTTCGCCGCCTCCGACGTGGCCGCCCTCGTCCGCTACACCCGCCAGGTCGTCCACCTGGAGGACGGCGAGCTGGCGGTGCTGACCGCCGACGGCTTCCACACCTTCGCCAGCGGCGGGCGCGAGACGGCCAAGGAGCCGCTGACCGTCGACTGGGACGCGGGGCACTACGACACCGGCGGCTACGAGCACTACCTGCTCAAGGAGATCTCCGAGCAGCCCGAGTCGATCGCCCGCACCCTGCGCGGCCGGCTCGACGAGCGCTTCCACATCGCCCACCTGGGCGGCCTCAACATGGACGCGCGCGAGACCCGCTCCTTTCGCCGAGTGAAGATCATCGGCTGCGGCAGCGCCTACTACTCGGGGCAGATCGGCGCCCAGCTCATCGAGGAACTGGCCCGCATCCCCGCGGACGCCGAGCCCGCCAGCGAGTTCCGCTACCGCAACCCCGTCGTCGACCCCGACACCCTCTACGTCGCGATCAGCCAGTCGGGGGAGACCTACGACACGCTCGCCGCCGTCCAGGAGATCAAGCGCAAGGGCGGCCGGGTCATCGGCATCGTCAACGCCGTGGGCAGCGCGATCGCCCGCGAGGTCGACGGCGGCATCTACCTGCACGCGGGGCCCGAGGTCTCGGTGGCCTCGACCAAGGCGTTCACCTCGACCGCGATCGCCTTCGCACTGCTCGCGCTGCACTTCGGCCGCGTGCACGACCTGTCGCCCTCCGACGGCAGGCGCATCGTCGAGGGCCTTCGCAGGCTGCCCGACCAGATCGAGCAGATCCTCAAGCAGGGCGAGCGCATCGCCGAGCTGGCCAGGAAGTACGCAGACCACCCGAGCATCATGTTCGTCGGCAGGGTGCGCGGCTACCCGGTGGCCCGTGAGGGGGCGCAGAAGCTCAAGGAGATCTCCTACGTCCACGCCGAGGCCTATCCCGCCAGCGAGCTCAAGCACGGCCCGCTCGCGCTGATCGGCCCCGACATGCCGACCGTCGCGATCGTGCCCGACGACGAACTGCTGGACAAGAACCTCACGACGCTCGGCGAGATCAGGGCGCGCGGCGGGCGCGTGCTGATGGTGGGGCACAGGGAGCCCGACGCCCGGCTGGCCGACGACGTGATCGTGATCCCGAAGAACGAGATCGAGCTCGACCCGATCCTGCTCACCATCCCGCTGCAGTTGCTGGCCTACCATGCCGCCGTCACGCTGGAGCGCGACGTCGACAAGCCCAGGAACCTGGCCAAGAGCGTCACCGTCGAGTAGCGCCCTCCGGCCTGCCGTGCTCAGGGCAGCAGCAGGCCCCAGTAGAACGCCCACGGGATCAGCACCGCGCCGCCTGCCACCAGTGCGCCCAGCCGTACCCGCTCCGAGCGGCCGGGAGCGCGCCGCCAGGCGCGCGCGGTGCCGACGGTGGCGACGGCCGCGGTGAGGGCCAGCGCCTGCAACAGCAGCCAGAGCACCGGTCGCCCCGCCACGACAGGGCCGGGGGAGGCCAGCTTGCCGCCCGTCATGAGCAGGTACATCAGGTAGCAGAAGCCGCCCAGGGTGACGGCGAGGCCGGAGAGGGCCAGCACCCGAGGCGCCCATCCCGCCGGCACCGAGGTGCCCCTGATCCGGCGGAGCAGGGCGGTGATCGGGTAGGCGAGGAAGGCGACGAGGAACAGCACGAGCGCGGCGGTCTGGACCGGCGCGGACTCCCACCAGGCCGGCGGCGGCGTCGCCACGGTCGGGGAGTCCTGGCTGGGCCGCGGGCCCTGGACGGTGTCCTGGGTGCGGGGCGCCCTGCCCTCGGCCGCCTGCTCCACCCACGAGCCGACCAGGTCGGCATAGCCGGGGGCGAGCTCGGGCAGTCGCGTCACGCCGCCGTCCGGGCTCTGGTGGGCGGCGTGGTCGGCGCCGGCGAACATGCGCATGGTCACGTGCCCGTTGCCGCCGCTCGCCAGCGCCCGCGCCATCAGCGGCGGAGTCTCCGCCGGCGGGGTCAGCAGATCGTGCGTGCCCCAGATGGCCAGCACGGGCTGGCGCACCTCGCCCAGTGTCGGCAGCGGGTCGTACCACGGCTCGGGGAACAGGCCGCCGTCGGCGATCGCCCGGTACAGCGTCGGCACGGCCCGGTCGGGCAGCGGACCGGTCACGCCCGCCTTCCGCAGCCCCGCCGACACCGCCCACGCCTGCTGGCGCAGCGGCTGGTGCGCGTTGGCGCCGACCAGCACGACGAAGGCCACGTCGGGGGAGCGGGTGGCGGCCAGCGGCGCCACCCAGCCGCCCTCGCTCAGCCCCCACAGGCCGACCTTGGCCGGGTCGACCCCCGGCTGCGCGCGCAGCGCCTTGACCGCGCCGAGCGCGTCGTCGGCCAGCTGCGAGTAGGAACGCTCGAAGAGCGAGTAGCCCTCCGACCGCTTGTCGTAGACCAGCACCGTGAGGCCGCGCCTGGCGAACTCGGTGGCCTCGGTCATCAGCTTCGTCCTGGGCGTGCCTGTTCCGGCTCCGTGGACGAGGACCAGGCCGGGCCTGCCGCGCTGGTCTCCCCGGGTGGACAGGACCGTCCCGCGCAGGGTGAGCCCGCCGCCGCCGGTGAAGCTCACCTCCGTCGCGACCAGCTCCTCGGGGGCGGGGGCCGCCTGCGCGGCCGTCGCGGGCCCGGTCAACGCGATCAGCGCGATCAGCGCGGCCACGATCATCACCAACACTCTGCTCATATCGCCGACAGTAGTCTGCAGAGAGTTCTCGGCAAAGCTTTCTCTGCAGATATCCTTCTGGAGTACTAGGCTGCTCGTCATGAAGGATGACGAGCCGTGGGTGCTGGACGATCCTGGGAAGCTCAAGGCGCTGGCCCATCCGATGCGCCGGGCCATGCTGCGCCACCTGGGGCTGCACGGGCCCGCGACGTCCACCACGCTCGGCTCGCTACTGGACGCCAAGACGGGCACCACCAGCTACCACCTGCGGCAGCTGGAGAAGTACGGGTTCATCGAGGAGATCCCCGAGCGGTCGGCGGGGCGTGAGCGGTGGTGGCGGCGGGTGGAGACCGGCGACATCCGGCTGCCCCTTCCGGCCGAGCTCGCGCCCGAAGACCGTCCCGTGCTGGCCGAGTTCCACCGGATCGGGCTGGAGGAGGACAAGGGGATCCTGCTCGACCTGCTGCCCGCCGCCTACGCGGCGGATCCGGCCTGGGTGAAGGTCTCCAGGGGCCTCGGCCGGATGCGCCTCGGCGAGCTGGAGGAGTTCTTCGAGGAGTACCTGGCGCTGCTGAAGAAGTACAGCCATCGGGCCGCCGACGCTCCGCCCGACGCCAGGCCGCTGTACGTGCGCCTGCTGGCCCTGCCCGCCGACCTGCCCGCGCAGGGGGAATGAGACAGAAGCTTCCCTATCACTCCCTTTATGCCCTAGGTTAGGGAGCGATGCAGGATGAAAGGGAAGATTGTGCCTGACGTGATGCAGGAGCGGGGCGGGGTGCCGGTGCTGATGTGCGACCCGGCCGGGCCGCCGGTGGCGACCATGCAGGACGTGCTCGACCTGATCGCCGCGGCCTTCGCCGGCGCCGGGGTGGTGGCCGTGCCCGCGAGCCGCCTGGACGCGCGCTTCTTCTCTCTGGGCACCCGCTTCGCCGGTGAGGTCATGCAGAAGTTCGTCAACTACCGGCTGCGACTGGCGATCGTGGGCGACATCTCCGGGCATCTGGCGGCCGGCTCGGCCCTGCGCGCCCTCGTCCACGAGTCGAACCAGGCGGACCAGGTGTGGTTCCTCCCCGACCTCGAGTCGCTCGACGCCCGGCTGCGCACCGCCGCGATCTCGTGACCACGGGGCGATGAACCTCGCCGAGCGCATGATCGAGATCCCCGCCGGGGAGATCGTCCTGCGTGACGAGGGTGCGAAGACGACCTGGAAGGTCGAGGTCGGGGCCTTCCTGCTGGCGCCGTGTCCGGTGACCCGCGAGCGGTACCGCGCCGTTCGCGGCGAGGGGCCGGCGAGTACGGCCGGCCCGCGCACGCCGGTGACCGACGTCTCCTGGACGGACGCCGTCCGGTTCTGCAACCTGCTCTCGCGGGCGACGGGGCTCGAACCCTGCTACTCGATCGGCGACGACCCCGACGGGCAGGACGTGCTCTGCGACTGGCGGGCCGACGGCTATCGCCTGCCGTCCGAGGCGGAGTGGGAGTACGCGTGCCGGGCCGGGACCGCCGGTGTGCGCTACGGGGAGCTGGACGAGATCGCCTGGTACCGCGGGAACTCCGGCGGCGAGGTGCACGACGTCGCCACCAGGGCGCCGAACGCGTGGGGCCTGCACGACATGATCGGCAACGTGTGGGAGTGGTGCTGGGACGTCTATGATCCCAGGGTCTACGGCCCGTACCGCGTGTTCCGTGGCGGAAGCTGGTTCGACCATCCGCGAGGATGCCGGGCGTCGTGCCGCCGCAAGAGCCACCCGGCCTTCCGTGTCGACGACCTCGGCTTCCGGCTCGCCCGATCGCTGTGACGCGCGATCTCTGCGGAGCGCCGCAGATCCACGGTCACGAGAATACCCCGATATGCCACTAAAGGTGTAACTCGCTGTGATGTGTACATAACTTTATGTATTGGGGGATCTGGGCGGGGATCGGGGAGGGGCGCGCATGCGCCGTCGGGACTTCGTGGCGGGGGCACTGGGCGCGCTGGCGTGCCTGGCCGGATGCGGCACCGAGCCCGGGCGTCCCGTGCCGAGGTTCGCCGTCGTGCCCGCGGGCGCCTCGTGGGAGCCCATCGCCGAGACCCTCTCCGGCCTGCTCGACCCCGCCGACCTGGCGCGGGGCGGCACCCGGTTGACCGTCACGGGCCTGCCCGCCCTGGCCGCGGCCGAGATGGCCAGGACGAGCGCGCGCGGCACGCCGATCGCCCGGCTGGTCGGGGACGTCGAGGTGCTGGTCGTCGCGAGGAAGTCCCGCTTCCCGGACTTCGACGCCTTCGCCGCGCACCTGGTGGCCTCTCCAGGGGAGACCGTCCTGGCGGGCAGGAAGCAGGGGGAGTCGGACCATCTGCTGTTCGGGCTGGTCGCGCGAGGGCTGGGCGCCGACGCCCGCGTGCTCGACTACGCGGGCTACCCGACCTGTGAGGACGCCGCCGAGGCGCTGCTGACCGGCAGAGTGGGGGTGGCGGCGGGCCCGCTGGGTCAGTGGCGGGAGCGGATCGCCGGGGGCCGGGTGCGTGTGCTGGCGGTCTCGTCGGCCGAGCGGGTCGAGGGGATCGACGCGCCGACCCTGCTGGAGTCGGGGGCGCGCGTCGACTTCGCCGACTGGAGCGCGGTGCTCGGTCCCGACGAGATGGGCGACGGCGAGCGGGCCAGGGCCGTGGACCTGCTCGACGAGGTCGCCAGGTCCGAGCGGTGGCTGCGGGCGTGCAGGGACAAGGGGTGGACGCCGCTCCCGCTCCTCGGCGACGACTTCAGGGTGTGGCTCGGCTCGGAGACCGCCAGGACCCGCGCGGTCCTGGGCGAGCTGGGACTGCTCGACACAACCTGTGGGCGCAGTTGCGCCCGCGGCCACTAGATGTAGGATCCTGGTCGTCGCTGGTTCGCCCCCGTCGCAAAGGGGCGGAGCAAAAGGGAACCTGGTGCGAGACCAGGACTGCCCCGCAGCGGTGAGCGGGAACGACCGCCGTCATGGAAGCGACGGCCAGTAGGAAGCTGACGAACGCCCGCGAGTCCGAAGACCTGCCAGCGGTATGACCTGTCCAGGGCCTCGAGGGAGGGCCCGGGGGTGTCGCGGCCTGCCCGCGTGCTCTCGCCTGCCCTCACGAGGATGAGCTCGCGAGGAGAGAGCGTGACACAGATCGTTGAGGTCGACCGCAGGCTGGCCATCGAGGAGGCCGCCGCCCGGGTGATCGCCGACCCGGAGAACTCCAGGGTCGCGGCCAGGCTCCTGGCCGAGGAGATCGCCGACGAGGCCGCCACGCACGGGGTGCGGGCCTTCTCGGAGTCGGTCGCGGCCACCCACGCCGCGGGGCTGGTCCAGGACGGCCTGGCCGCGTTCGTGAGCGCTCACTCACCCGAGCTGGACGCGCTGGTCGACGAGAGCGCCGACGAGCGGTTCGAGTACTTCGGGCTGCGCACCGTCTACGACCGCTACCTGCTGCGCCACCCCGAGACCAGGCGGGTGCTGGAGCGGCCGCAGCACTTCATGCTGCGCGTGGCGTGCGGCCTGTCCTCCTCCGTCGCCGAGGCCGCCGAGCTGTACGCGCTCATGTCCACGCTGTCGTACCTGCCCAGCTCGCCCACCCTGTTCAACTCCGGCTCGCGCCGCCCGCAGCTGTCGTCCTGCTTCCTGCTCGACTCGCCGCGCGACGAGCTCGAGGGCATCTACGAGAGGTACGGCCAGGTGGCCAGGCTCTCGAAGTACGCGGGCGGCATCGGCATCGCCTGGACCAGGGTGCGCTCCCGCGGCTCCCTGATCAGGGGCACGAACGGCCACTCCAACGGCATCGTGCCGTGGCTGCGCACCCTCGACTCCAGCGTCGCCGCCGTCAACCAGGGCGGCCGCCGCAAGGGCGCCGCGTGCGTCTACCTGGAGACCTGGCACGCCGACATCGAGGAGTTCCTCGAACTGCGTGACAACACCGGCGAGGACGCCCGCCGCACCCACAACCTCAACCTGGCCAACTGGGTGCCCGACGAGTTCATGCGCCGCGTCGAGGCCGACGCGATGTGGTCGCTGTTCGACCCGAAGGTGGTGCCGCACCTCACCGACCTGTACGGCGAGGCGTTCGACACCGCCTACCGCGCCGCCGAGGCCGAGGGGCTGCAGACCCGGCAGATCCCCGCGCGCACCCTCTACGGCCGGATGATGCGCACGCTCGCCCAGACCGGCAACGGCTGGATGACCTTCAAGGACGCCGCCAACCGCGCCTCCAACCAGACCGCCCGCCCCGAGAACGTCATCCACCTGTCCAACCTGTGCACCGAGATCCTCGAGGTCACCAGCGACGGCGAGACCGCCGTCTGCAACCTCGGCTCCATCAACCTCGCCGCCCACCTGGCGGGCGGCTCGATGGACTGGGCGCGGCTGCGGGCCACGGTCAGGACCGCGGTGCGCTTCCTGGACAAGACCATCGACCTGGGCTTCTACCCGACGCCCGAGGCCGAGGCGGCCAACCTGCGGTGGCGGCCGATCGGCCTGGGCGTGATGGGCCTGGCGGACGTGTTCTTCTCGCTGCGCCTGCCGTTCGACTCTCCCGAGGCTCTCGCGCTGTCCACGCGGATCGCCGAGGAGATCGCGCTGGCCGCCTACGACACCTCCGCCGACCTGGCGGCCGAGCGGGGGCGGCACCCCTCGTACGGCGACACGCGGGCCGCGGCCGGCGTGCTGCACCCCGACCACTACGGCGCCGGCGCCTCGCCCGCCTGGACGGCCCTGCGCGAGAAGATCGACAGGACCGGCCTGCGGAACTCCCTCATGGTCGCCATCGCGCCGACCGCGACGATCGCCTCGATCGCGGGCTGCTACGAGTGCATCGAGCCGCAGGTGTCGAACGTCTTCAAGCGCGAGACGCTGTCGGGTGAGTTCCTGCAGGTCAACCGGTATCTCGTGGCCGACCTCCAGCGCCTCGGGCGCTGGACCCAGGAGATGCGCGACGCGGTCAAGCGCGCCGACGGCTCGATCCAGGAGATCCCCGGCATCCCCGCCGAGCTGAAGACGCTCTACCGGACCGCGTGGGAGCTGCCGCAGAAGGCGCTCATCGACCTGGCGGCGGCGCGGACGCCGTACATCGACCAGTCGCAGTCGCTGAACCTCTTCATGGCGACGCCCACGATCGGGAAGCTGTCGTCGATGTACGCCTACGCGTGGAAGCAGGGGCTGAAGACGACGTACTACCTGCGCTCGCGCCCGGCCACCCGCATCGCCCAGACCACCGTGCAGGCCCTGGTGCCCGCCGAGGCCGAGGCCGTCGCCTGCTCCCTTGAGAACCCCGAGATCTGTGAGGCTTGCCAGTAATGCTGCTCGACCCCGGCATGGACCTGACTCTGCGCCCGATGCGCTACCCCGACTTCTACGAGCGCTACCGGGCCGCGATCCGCAACACCTGGACGGTCGAGGAGGTGGACCTGCACAGCGACCTGGCCGACCTGGCCAGGATGACGCCGCAGGAGCGCCACCTCATCAACCGCCTGGTCGCCTTCTTCGCCACCGGCGACTCCATCGTCGCCAACAACCTGGTGCTCAACCTCTACCAGCACGTCAACGCCCCCGAGGCCCGCCTGTACCTCTCGAGGCAGCTGTTCGAGGAGGCGGTGCACGTGCAGTTCTACCTGACGCTGCTCGACACCTACCTGCCCGACCCCGACGAGCGCGTCAAGGCGTTCGCCGCCGTCGACAACATCCCCTCCATCCGCGACAAGGCGGAGTTCTGCTTCCGCTGGATCGACTCCCTCGCCGACCTGCGCAGCCTCCAGACGACGGCGGACCGCAGGGCGTTCCTGCTCAACCTGATCTGCTTCGCCGCCTGCATCGAAGGCCTGTTCTTCTACGGCGCCTTCGCCTACGTCTACTGGTTCCGCTCCCGCGGCCTGCTGAGCGGCCTGGCCACCGGCACCAACTGGGTCTTCCGCGACGAGTCGATGCACATGGAGTTCGCCTTCAGCGTCGTGGACACCGTCAGGGCCGAGGAGCCGGACCTGTTCGACGACCGGCTCGGCGAGCAGGTCACCCGGATGATCGAGGAGGCGGTCGCGGCCGAGCTGGCCTTCGCCCGCGACCTGTGCGGCGACGGCATGTCGGGAATGACCGTCGACCAGATGCGCGAGTACCTTGAGTACGTCGCCGACCAGCGGCTGCGACGCCTTTCCATGCCGGTGAGGTACGGCACCGCCAACCCCTTCGCGTTCATGGAGTTGCAGGACGTGCAGGAGCTGGCGAACTTCTTCGAACGCAGGGTCTCGGCATACCAAGTGGCGGTTGAGGGCAATGTGACCTTCGACGAGACATTCTGAGACATTAGGGGGCATGACTGTGTCGTCGACGGACTGGCTCCTCCTCATCGGCTCTGTCTTCGCAGCCATCGTGGGAGTCGAACTGGTCCGGCGGCTGTTGCTGAAGGCCGGCCGCACGTGGGATTTCATCGGGCACCTGGTGCGCAGGTGCACCTGGCCCGGCTTCGCGGTCGCCGCGGTGGTGGCCTTCAACGCCGCCTTCACCCCCAACATGGTCAGCAAGTCGGCCGAGCCGGTGGTCGAGCGCCTCATGGGCGTCGTCACCATCGCGGTGGTCACGTGGCTGGTGATCCAGGCCGCCTACGCGGTCACCGACCTCGTCCTCGACCAGCTGGAGCGGGTCGATGAGGACAACCGCAGGGCCAGGCGGACCAGGACGCAGATCGCGCTGGTCCGCAGGGTCGCCGCCGCGGTGATCATCGTGATCGCCTTCGGCGCGGCGCTGTTCACCTTCCCCGAGGTGCGGGCGCTCGGCGCGGGCCTGCTGGCCTCGGCTGGCATCCTGGGCGCCATCGTCGGCATCGCGGCCCAGCCCACGATCGGCAACATGCTCGCCGGGCTGCAGCTCGTCTTCAGCGACGCGCTGCGGCTCGACGACGTGGTCGTGGTCAACGGCGAGTGGGGCAGGGTCGAGGAGCTCACGCTCACCTACGTCGTGGTCCGCTCGTGGGACGAGCGCAGGCTGGTCTTCCCCGTCTCCTTCTTCACCCAGAACCCGTTCGAGAACTGGACCAGGCACGGCAGCAGGGTCATCGGCCACGTCTACTTCAGGGTCGACTGGTCGGTGCCGGTGCCCGAGCTGCGCGAGGAGCTGCACCGCTTCATCAAGGACCACCCGCTGTGGGATCAGAAGGACTGGACCCTCCAGGTCACCGACATCCTGCCCAACGGCCTGGTGGAGCTGCGCGCGCTGATGAGCGCCGCCGACTCCGCCTCCGTGTGGGATCTGAAGGCCGACGCCCGCGAGCACCTGGTGGCCTACCTCAAGGCCAATCACCCGCAGGCGCTGCCCCGCTTCAGGGTGGAGAGCTCCTCCTACGGCGCGTTCGCCGACTCAGGCCCCGGGGGCTGGCCGAAGGACCCGCGTGGCCCCCGCGATCAGCGCGGTGGCCAGAACCCAGCCTGACACCACCAGTGTCCAGGCCACCCACGCCGTCCACCCGGCCGGCTCGTAGGCGCCGCGCACCTCGAACACGCTGACCGGCACCAGAAGGTCGAGGCAGTAGACGAAGGCGTTGAACGTGCGCACCTCGTCGGGGTCCACCTGGATCGGCGGAACTCTGTTGAAGATCACCGTGCCCGCGGCCAGCAGCAGCGCCGCCCACACTCCCGCCAGCCAGGAGCGGTAGCCGTAGCCGACCATGAGGTCGAGCAGCCGCCCCCAGAACCTGCCCGGCGCGCGCAGCGTGCCGCGCCGCTCGCGCTGCTTGGCCAGCAGCACCCGCCGCGCGTCGGGCTCGTGCCCGATGCGCCGGTACCACGAGGCCAGTTGCTCGTACGGCTGCGGCCGGTATCCACCGGGATCGCGGCGCAGCCAGTCGAGCCGCTCGGCGACGCTCCAGTGGCCGCGCAGCGTCTCGTAGCTCAGCCCGGTGAGCTGCACCCGTTCCGGATAGGCGTCGGGCGCGTCGAGCAGCACCCCGATGCGGGAGTAGCCCAGGTTGACCTCGCCCACGACCTCGTCGGGGCGCATGATCACCTCGTCGGCCTGCATGTGGCTGAGGTGCAGCGCCCGCCCCTCGGCCCGCACCGAGGCGTGGTGCAGCGAGAGCACCCCGTCGATCCGCGCGCCGCGCATCCTGACCGTGCCCTCCGCCGTGAAGCCACGGCTGAGCTCGACCGTGCCCGCCGTCACGAAGTCGGCGTTGATCGCGCCCACGTGGGCGCCCTCCAGATAGAGGCCGCCGGGGAAGTCGCCGCCGATCAGCCGCAGCCCGCCGTGGGCGCGCAGCCCGCGCAGGAACGTGCCGCCGCCCACCGACAGCCCTCCGGCCCACAGCGCCCACTCATGCATGGTGGTGCCGGCGCCGCCCTCGGGCTCGCGCACGTCGCCGAAGGCCGACTCCGACGTCGTACGGCGCGGCGGCGGCGCGGTCAGCACCGTCCTGGACAGCCGGCACTGCCCCTCGACGCGCGCGTTGTCGAGGCGCACCCCCGCGTGCACCGTGGAGCCGTCGAGCTCGAACAGGCCGCCCACCGTCATCCGCGAGCCCTTGAACCTGGCCAGCTCGCACCCGCGCAGCCGGACGCCCCTGGTCGTGGCGTCGGTCAGGTCGACCGTCCCGGCCAGGTGGCAGTTGAGCAGGTACAGGGTGGCGTCGATCGCCGCGTCGGACAGATCGAGGGTGCCGACCACGCGGGCGCCGGCCAGGCGCACGCCCGGCACCTGCCCGGGGACGCGGTCGACCGCGCCGAGGAGCAGGGCGGCGATCACCTCGGCGCGCACCTCCCGCTCGCGCCCCCATCGCCCGGCCTGCGCGGGATCGTCGCGCTCCTTGTCGCCCTCCCGCAGGTCGACCCAAGCCCCGGTCGGGAAGGCCCGCCAGAGGCGGCGTTCGGCGGGAGATAATCTGCGCACGGGTGAACTTTAATATGTGGCGCTTTCCTGAATTGCGCTATTACCTTGGGGGTGTTCGCGAGAGAGAAAGGTCCATTTCTTTCTCAGGTCTGACCGGCGGGAATGGCGCCCCCCGGATGGATGCGAACTCCTTTGCGCCCCGGGCCTGGACCCACGCCAGCCGAGCCCGGGGTCAGACGTCGGGTGGAACGGCGGGCCGGACCTTGAGGTCGGCGAGGAGTCCGGCCAGCCGCCGGGCGCGCAGCGGGTCGACGGGCAGGACATGACTCGTCCACCAGCGGGCGACCTCGGGGTTCGGCCCCTGCGCGACCAGGTCGAGATAGTCGCTCAGCGGCGGGTCGTAGACGAATCCCGGCACGATGCCGCGCCGTTCCAGCTGGGCGACGACGGCGTCCCTGTCCTCCACCACGAGCGGCACCCGAAGCAGCGGCTGGGGTTCGGCGTGCCGTACCCCTTCGGCCGCCCACGGGGTGTCGCGCAGCAGCCTGACCCCCGCCAGCCGAGGCTCCCGCTCGCGGTCGATGACCCTGAAGCGCGAGCGCTGGTAGCGGCGCAGGAGCGGGCCCTGCCGCATCCGCCAGTCCGCCAGGTCGATGGACAGCCAGTAGTCGAGCGCCGTGAGCACCTGCTCCGGCTCGCCGCGACCGGATAGCGCCGCCTGGAGCTCGGGCTCGCGGGCGGGCAGGCGATGGCCGGTCCACCGCATGAGCCCGAGCCGCCGCAGCGCGTTCCACACCGGCCTGACCAGCCCGGTCCGGTAGATCGTCTCCCTGATGACGGGCCGCAGGATCGCGGGCAGCTGGCGGCCGGGAACCAGCAGCTCGTCGCGCGCGGCCGCCAGCGCCCGCAGCTCGGCGGGATCGGCGCAGGTCAGGTAGCCGCCCGACATCGCCCTGCCGTGCTTGGCGAGGCTGAAGACCCCCGCCGCCCCGAACGTGCCCGCGGGACGCCCCTCCACCGTCGTCAGCATCGCGTGGGCGGCGTCGTCGATGATCGTCACGCCGTGCCGCGAGCAGGCCGCCGTGAGCGCGGCGATCCGGTCGGGCTGGCCGTACAGGTGGGTGGTGAGGACGCCCGCGACGCCGCTCCAGTCGACGGCCTCGACGTCGAGGTTGCCGTCGCGCCACGAGACCGGCGCCATCACCGGGGTGAGCCCCGCCGCCAGCGCCACGAACAGCACGCTCTCGCAGTTGGTCGGCGCGATCAGCACCCGGTCGCCGGGCCGGAACCAGTGGCGCAGCGCGAGGAAGAGGCCGAGCCTGGCCGACGGGACGTGGACGCAGTCCTGTCCGATCCTGTCGCGCATCATCGGCGCCTGCCGTACGCGCGAAGGAGCCGGTCGGCGGCTCGGTAGAGCACGGGGGTGTCGAGCACGAGCCTGCGCGCGAGCCTGACCGGCTCGTGGCGCGCGCGGTGCACGGCCGCGCCGAGGGTACGGCGGCGCACGACGCCCTCGGCGACGGGTGCGCCGTGGCTGCGCAGCGCCTCCTTGTACTCCGAGCCCGTGCCGATGCCCAGGTCCATGGCGCGCAGCCCGGCGCCGGCGGCCGCCTCGGCCATGCGCAGGTGCTGGATGAGACCGGGGGAGTACTTGGCGAACGCGGGATCGTAGGCGGGGAACCAGCCCACGAGGACCGAGTCGGAGCGCAGGCCGAAGTGTCCGGCGACGGGCCGGCCGCCGACGTACATCATGGACAGCGGGCCCGCGAAGGACGGCGTGTCGATCGCGTGCAGCCGCTCGGCCAGCTCCACCACCCACGGCTTGCCGAACCGGTCGGCCCGGCCCATGCGGCGGTACTGCGCGGACTTCCACTCCCGTAACGCGCGGAAGTCGCCCGGATCGCGCGAGGCGAAGTCGAAGGTGATCTCGCCGGCGTCCCTGCCGAGCTTGCGCTCCTTGTACAGGGTGCTCTTGTAGAACTTGGGCGAGCGCTTGGCCAGCGCCTCCGCGTAGGCGCCGTATCCCGCCGACAGGTCGAGCACCACGCTCTGCTGCGACAGCGTCTCGTACGGCTGGAACCACGGCTGCCGTTCGACCAGGCAGCCGAACTCCCAGACGTGCAACCCCAGCCCCTTCAGCAGCGCCTGGGCGTCGAAGGCGGCGCCGGGCCGATGGATCACCCCCTGGCACAGCGAGACCCACGCGCCGATCGCCGACCCCATTCCGCCCGTGCGGACCTCGAACGGGAAGAAGCCGGCCAGCCCCTCCTCGTCGCTCAGGATCCCGACCCGCGCGGCCGCGCTCACCTCGCCCATGGCCAGGGCGAACTCGGGGCTGAGAAAGGGGTTGGCGAGGTGTGGCTGCGCGGCCTGCATGCCGCGCCAGGCCGTGAGCTCGCTGGTGCCGAGCTCGCCGGGTCGAACAACTGATACGGACTGGTATTTCCTGTCAAGTTGCTGCATGACCCACCCTGCTAGGGAACTACGGCGACCTTTCGTAGATGTGGCACGACGGCGAGGGCCACGACGGCGTTGGCCGCCAGGACCGCGTAGCCGACGCCGGTGATCCCCGCGATCGGGAAGAGCACCGCGATGAGGCCCAGCATGATGACGGCGAGCCCGATCTGCACGACCGCCAGCCGCCGGGCCTGGCTCAGCGCCCTCAGCGTGCTGAGGTGGATCTCGATCAGCATGCCGGGCAGGACCGACAGCGCCATCAGCCGCAGCAGCGGCGAGGTCGCCTCGGCCAACTCCGCGCTGAAGACCGTCAGGATCAGCGGCGCCGCCAGTGTCGCGACCGCCACGATCGGCACGATGATCAGCACCGTGCGGCGCAGCGCGGTGCGCACGCTGCGCGCCAGCTCGGACGCGCGGAAGGCGCCCTCCACGGTGAGCGAGACCGCCATGTTGGCCGCCAGCAGCCCGATCATGCAGCCCAGCGTGTGGGTGACGGAGAAGTAGCCGAAGGTGGTGGCGTCGTTGAGCCAGGCCGCCACCAGCACGGGCACGAGGTAGAGGGTCAGCAGTAACGACAGCGCGCCGGGGAAGTCGCCGGCCAGGAAGCGGCCGATCTCCCGCAGCCGCGGCGGGGCACCCTCGTTCTCCGCCACGTGCCGGGGGATGGCGTGCCGGAAGATGAACCAGTTGATCGGGATCAGCGCCATCGCGGTCGGGATGATCCACGACAGGAAGATGCCGCCGAACAGCCCGCCCTCGGGCAGCGCGAACGCCAGACCGGCCAGCAGCGCCATCTTCACCAGCCCGAAGGCCAGGCTGTTGGCCGGGACCCAGACCGCCTTGCGCAGCCCCGCCAGCGTCACGTCCTGCAGCGTGAAGATCGTCCAGACCAGCACGGAGGCCAGGAAGAACAGGCCGGGGCCGAACCCGCCGAGCTCGGCGTAGGCGGGACCCCACAGCGGCAGCGTCAGCAGGAACCCCAGCGCCGCCACCACGCCCGTCGCTCCCGCCACGGTGTAACCGCGCAGCACGAACTCGGAGGTGCGCCGGCCCGCGACCGGGATGAACCGCGCCATCGCGCCCACGAACGCCAGCCCCGTGAGAGAGGAGAACAGGCGCATCGCGCTGATCATCGTCTGGCCCTCGCCGAACGCGGCGGGGGAGTAGAGCCTGGTGGCCAGGAACCAGTAGCCGAGGCCGAGCACGGCGGTGATCGCCGTGTTGATCATCAGCGCGTAGGCCTGGAGGAACAGCGGGTTGCGCAGGTCTCTGCGCAGGCGATCGGCCAGGGTGGGGGGCGCGCCGGCGGTGGGCATGGTCTCATCGTCGCCCGGACCGCTTGCGGATCCCTTACCGAAGACTGTCACGCCCACCTCCCACCGCTCATCATGTCCGAAGATCGGCGGTAGGTCGCGGATCGTAAGTCAGTCGTTATCCAGCGTGAACCGGCGTCGCGGCGCGGGCTCGGGTGCTCCCCGCGCCGCGGTCTCGCGCTACCGATCCACGATCTCGTTCTTGCCGATCACCACGACGCCGCCCTTGGTGACGGCGAAGCGGGTGCGGTCGTAGTCGAGGTCGAAGCCGATGCGGGCGCCGTCGGGGATGACGACGTTCTTGTCCACGATGGCCTTGCGGACGATGGCGCCCCTGCCGATCTTCACGTTGTCCATCAGCACGGAGTCCTCGACCAGGGAGTGGGAGTGCAGGACCACGCGGGGCGACAGGATCGAGCGCCTGGCGGTGCCGCCCGAGATGATGACACCGGGGGAGACCAGCGAGTCGATCGCGTGGCCCACCCTGTCGCCCTCGTCGTGCACGAACTTGGCCGGCGGCAGCGGGTCGTGCCCCGTGTAGATCGGCCAGCGGTCGTTGTACAGGTTGAAGACCGGGTGCGCGGAGATCAGGTCCATGTGCGCCTCGTAGTAGGCGTCGAGGGTACCGACGTCGCGCCAGTAGCCGCGGTCGCGCTCGGTCGAGCCCGGCACGAGGTTGTTGGCGAAGTCGTAGACCTCGGCCACGCCCGACTTGACCAGCATCGGAATGATGTTCCCGCCGAGATCGTGCTTGCTGGTCGGGTCGAGCGCGTCCTCCCGCACGGCGTCGATCATCGCCTGCGTCCTGAAGACGTAGTTGCCCATCGAGGCGTAGACCTCGTCGGGGGAGTCGGGCAGGCCGACCGCGTCCTTCGGCTTCTCCCTGAACGCCACGATCCTGCGGCCCTCGGGGTCGGTCTCGATCACGCCGAACTGGTCGGCGAGCGACAGCGGCTGCCTGATCGCGGCCACCGTCACCTCCGCGCCCGAGTCGACGTGCTGGTTCACCATCTGCCGGGGATCCATCCGGTAGATGTGGTCGGCGCCGAAGACGATGACGTGCTCCGGCATCTCGTCGTAGATGAGGTTGAGGTTCTGGAAGAGCGCGTCGGCCGAGCCGGAGAACCACCGGGGGCCCAGGCGCTGCTGCGCGGGCACGGGGGTCACGTAGTTGCCCAGCATCGCCGACAGCCGCCAGGTGCGCGACACGTGCCGGTCGAGACTGTGGTTCTTGTACTGCGTCAGCACCACGATCTTCAGGTAGTGTCCGTTGGCGAGATTCGACAGCACGAAGTCGATCAGCCGGTACATCCCGCCGAACGGCACGGCCGGTTTGGCGCGGTCCGCCGTGAGCGGCATCAGTCTCTTTCCTTCTCCACCGGCGAGCACGACTGCGAGGACCCTGGGCGACGTCATGGCGTGACGCTACCCCGAAACGGGCTGTCAACGCAGGGGTGCGTTAGGGTCGCGGTGTGCGCGTCGATCTGCTGAGTCGTGAATATCCGCCCGAGGTGTACGGCGGCGCCGGAGTGCACGTGGAATACCTCGCCAGAGAGCTGAGACGCCTGGCCGACGTGCGGGTGCGCTGCTTCGGCGCGGCCAGGGACGAGCCGGGCGTGTCCGCCTACCGGGTGCCGGGCGGCCTCGAGACCGCCAACGCCGCGCTGCAGGTGCTCGGCATCGACCTGGAGATGGCCGCCGCCTGTGAGGGCGCCGACCTGGTCCACAGCCACACGTGGTACGCCAACTTCGCCGGGCACGTCGCCAAGATGCTGTACGGCACGCCGCACGTCGTCACCACCCACAGCCTCGAGCCGCTGCGCCCGTGGAAGGCCGAGCAGCTGGGCGGCGGCTACACGCTGTCGTCCTGGGCCGAGCGCACCGCCCTGGCCGCGGCCGACGCGATCGTCGCGGTGTCGGAGGGCATGCGACGCGACGTGCTCGCCGCCTACCCCGAGATCGCGCCCGACCGGGTCAGCGTCATCCACAACGGCATCGACACCGTCGAGTACGCCCCCGACCACGGGCTCGAGGTGCTGAAGAAGCACGGCATCGACCCGGGCCGGCCGTACGTCGTCTTCGTCGGGCGGATCACCAGGCAGAAGGGCCTCGTGCACCTGCTCAGGGCGGTCCGCTCCATCGATCAGGGGGCGCAGCTCGTGCTGTGCGCCGGCGCGCCCGACACGCCCGAGATCGCGGTCGAGGTGCGCGGGCTGGTCGAGGGGCTGGAGCGCGACGGGGTGTTCTGGATCTCCGAGATGCTGCCCAAGCCCGAGGTCATCCAGCTGCTCACGCACGCGACGGTGTTCGTCTGCCCCTCGGTGTACGAGCCGATGGGAATCGTCAACCTGGAGGCGATGGCCTGCGAGACCGCCGTCGTCGCCACCGCGACGGGCGGCATCCCCGAGGTGGTGGCCGACGGCGAGACGGGCCTGCTGGTGCCCATCGAGCAGGGGCGCGACGGCACGCCGCACCAGCCTGAGAGGTTCGAGGCCGACCTCGCCGAGCGGGTCAACGCGCTGCTCGGCGACCCCGCCAGAGCCAGGGCGCTGGGCCAGGCCGGCAGGGCGCGCGCCGTCGAGCACTTCTCGTGGGAGCGCATCGCCACGCGCACCATGGAGCTCTACGCCACGCTCGGCGGCTGACTGGACATCACGATCATCCGGGTATGTGATCGTAGCGGCAGACCGTCTCCCCACCCCCAGGAGTAGCCGTGACCGAGATCATGCGAATGCCCCTGGACGGCGGCGGCGCCCTCTACGTCGAGGTGCCCGACCGCAGCGCGGGAACGCGCAAGGTCTCCCGCACCGGCGAGGTGATCGAGGCCTCCGTCGAGTCGCTGCAGGTGGCCCTGCGTCCCGTCAGAGAGGCGGCCACGGCGGCGCTCGACGCCTTCCGCGAGTCGTCGCCCGACGAGGTCGAGCTCGAGTTCTCGGTCAAGCTCAACGCCGAGGCCGGCGCGGTGATCGCGAAGACCTGTGTCGAGGGGCACATCCAGGTGCGGCTGTCCTGGCGGAGCGGCGCGTAGCCGGCCCGCGTTACGCTTCACACGCCGAGCCGACGACCGGAGGGGAAGCCCGTGCTGCTGGCCGAAGGCGTGCACGCCGTCATCACCGACAGGAGCGGGGGAGGCAGCGCTCCGCCGTACGACAGCAGGAACCTGGGCGGCGCGGTGGGCGACGCCCCCGGCAGCGTGGCGGCCAACCGCCGCGACACCGCGGTGGAGCTGGGGCTCGACCCCGGCAAGGTGGTCTTCATGCGCCAGGTCCACAGCGCGGACGTCGCCCGCGTGACCGAGCCGTTCGGCGACGACCCGCCCGAGCTCGACGCGATCTTCACCGACCGGCCGGGGCTCGGGCTGGCGGTGCTGGTGGCCGACTGCGTGCCCGTGGTCGTCGCCGATCCGGTCGCCGGGCTGGTCGGCGTGGCGCACTCGGGGCGCGAGGGCACGTTCAAGGGCGTGGTGCCCGCCCTGGTGGCGGCGATGGCGGAGGAGGGCGCGCGGACGGAGCGGATGGTGGCGCTGGTGGGCCCGTCGGCCTGCGGCGCCTGCTACGAGGTCTCGGCCGAGCTGCGCGACGCGGCGCCGTCCGAGATGCGCTCGACGACGCGCCAGGGCACCCCGGCGCTCGACGTCCGCGCGGGCGTGTCCGCGCAGCTGGCGGCGGCGGGCCTGCGGCGGGTACGGCACGACGCCCGCTGCACGATCGAGTCGCCCGAGCTGTTCTCCTACCGCCGCGAGCGGGTCACGGGACGTTTCGCCGCCTACGCCTGGCTGGCCGGCTGACCCGCCTCACCGGAACCGGCTGCAGTGGCGCACCACATGAGAGTGCGGTGGGTCGCGGTCGAACACGTGAGTGATAACCAAGCTCGCAGGTTTGATCGTTACTCACCGCCGGGAGGGCGGAGTCTGCGTCACCCAAAACGGGATCGCAGGCTGGGGCGTGGAAACCCGCACTGTGGGGCCGGAAGGTGAACCGCCAAGCAACAGCGTCGCGACCGTGCGCGTAGCCGCACGGTTGGGACGGCTGGAATCCCCCGTATTCGTCCGTGGGGAGCGCTTCAAGTAGTGCAGGATCACGTTGTGCACCGCTATGACCTGCTCGCCGGGGAGCAACCCGCTCTGGATCTGCTGAAGTTGCTCTTGACGGTCGAAAGCGATGTCCATATTTGAGAAATGGGGCTTGCCGACCACTTTGTTGCAGATCACGCTGGAACGAAGGGGGGTGTGAAACAGCACACCAGGAGGCGCAGCATGACTGACGTCACGCGGTCCCGACCACTCGGAGTCAGCCGCCCCGAGCTCGTCGTCACCGATCTGCCGCAGCCCGAGGAGGTCTTCGGCGTCCAGCGCATCGGCCCGAAGGAACTGTTCAAGTACGCCGTCGGCCCCAGCCTCATCGCGCTCGGCATCTCGGTCGGCAGCGGTGAGTGGCTGCTGGGCCCCCAGGCCGTCGGGCAGTACGGCTTCGTGGGCGTCGGCTGGATCATCACGATCTCCGCGCTGCTGCAGACCTTCTACAACGTCGAGTGCTCGCGCTACGTCGTGGCCACGGGCGAGGTGCCGGTCGTGGGCTGGGGCAGGGTGCCGCCCGGCTTCAAGTTCTGGGTGCCGATCTCGGTCTTCGTGGTGATCTTCGCCTTCATCGCGGGCGGGTGGGCCGCCTCGGCCGGGCAGGGCGTCTACGCGCTCGTCCACGGCACGCCGCCTCCCCGGGGAGCCGAGGAGCCCAGGCTGTGGGCCATCGCCCTGCTCGTGCTCGTCTTCGTCATCACCGCGCTCGCGCGCCGCATCAGCAGGGTGCTGGAGCTGGCCAACTGGGTGATGGTCGGGGCCATCCTGGTCACACTGCTGGTCATCGACCTGTTCGTGGTGCCCTTCGAGCAGTGGTGGGAGGCCATCAGGGGCTTCGTCACCCCCGCCGCCCCACCGGCAGGGATCACCGCCACGCAGCTGGGCGGCCTGGCCGGATTCACCGCGCTGGCCTCGGGCCTGAACTGGTACGTCATGGGCCACTACCGCGACAAGGGCTACGGCATGGGCTACCGCACCGGCTTCATCTCCGGCATGCGCGGCACTCGCCACGAGCTGCTGGCCAGTGGCGTCACCTTCCCCGACGACGCGAAGAACGCCGCCCTCTGGAAGCGGTGGTACCGCCTGCTGCTCGTCGACATGTGGGGCGTCTTCTTCGTCGGCGCCCTGCTCGGCATGCTGCTGCCGACCATGCTGATGGCCCGCGCCGTCGAGATGTCGGGGCAGCGGCCGACCATCGCCAACGTGCCCACCTTCGTCGCGAGCGTGCTCAACACGGAGTACGGCCGGCCGATGTTCATCCTGGTGCTGATCATCGGCGTGCTGATCCTCTTCTCCACGCAGCTCGGCATCTTCGAGGCGATGGTCCGCGTCACCACCGACGCCGCCCACGCCACCAGCCCCCGCCTGCGCGCGCTCGTGGAGGGCGACCCGCGGCGCTTCTACTACCCGTTCATGCTCGGACTGCTGGTGATCATCGGCATCGTGCTGCACCTGGCGGTCCCCGTCGAGCTGGTGCAGTGGTCGGCGAACATGTCCAACCTCGGCGCGCTGATCTACCCGTTCCTGCTCATGTACCTCAACAGCAGGCTCCCGAAGGCCGCCAGGCCCCGCTGGTGGCACTACGTGATCCTGGTGCTGAACTTCCTGTTCTTCGGCTTCTTCTTCGTCAACTTCATCGCCGACTTCGTCGGAGAGCCGCTGGTAACGTTCTGAGATGATCATTCGCCCGGCCGACAAGAAGAAGGACGCCACCCGCGTCGGCGACGTCCTCAGCCGCGCCTTCCACGACGACCCCGTCGTCCGCTGGCTGCTGCCCTCCGGCAGGGGCATGCACAGGATGTTCGTGACGCTCACCCGCCACGTCCACGCCCTCGGCGACCTGGCGATCGACGGCGATCGGGTCGTCGGCGCCGCGCTGTGGGACCCACCGGGCATTCGCCAGCCGCCGCTCGACGCGCTGCGTTCGGCGCCCGGGTTCCTCGCGGCCATGGGACGCCGCGTCTCCTACGGCCAGCTCCTGCAGACGCAGTTCCACCGGCGGCGGCCCGAGCGGCCGCACTGGTACCTGGCGGAGATCGGCACCGACCCCGCGGCGCAGGGCCGCGGGGTGGGTGGCGCTCTGCTCGGCGCCAGGCTCGGCCACTGCGACGGCGAGGGTCTGGCGGCCTACCTGGAAAGCAGCAAGGAGACCAACATCCCCTTCTACGAGAAGCACGGTTTCCGGGTCACCGGGGAGATCCGCCTGCCGAAGGACGGCCCCATGGTCTGGACCATGCTGAGGGAGCCGGTCAGCTGAGTCGCTCCAGGACGACCACGGGGATCTCGCGGTCGGTCTTGGTCTGGTAGGTGTCGTAGTCGGGCCAGACCCTGATCATCATCTTCCACATCTCCGGCTTCTCCTCGGGCAGGGCGGTGTGCGCCCTGGCCCGGAACTTCTGGTCCTTGACCTGCACCTCGACCTCGGGATTGGCCTGCAGGTTGAGGTACCACTCGGGGTGGCGGGGATCGCCGCCCTTGGAGGCGACGACCAGATACGAGTCGCCGTGCCGCTGGTAGATCAGCGGGGTGGTGTACTTCTTACCCGACTTGCGGCCGGTCGTGGTCAGGAGCAGCGTCGTGGTGCCGTTCCAGTCGTGACCCTCGGCGCCGTCGGTCTCCTGATAGCGCTGCACGTGTTCTTTACCGAAGAGCATGTGGTGCCCCTACCCGGTATCAGGTCAGCGCAGAGTCAGCTTTGTGGATGGTCCTGGCCTGGCGGGTTTAGACTCCACGCATGACCTGGCGACATTGATCCACCACCAGAGGTCGACGAGGGGCGCGCGAGCGCGGACCCCCGGGCGGTCGCGTCCAGCCCGACGTCCGCTCCTCCCCTCGTCAGGAAGACCTCATGCCACTGAAGCTGTACGCCTACGCGTTCCTGGGCGACTTCATCCTGCTCTACCCGGTCTACACGCTGCTGTTCTCCGACAGCGGGCTGACCGTTCCCGAGATCACCTCGCTGCTCGTCATCTGGGCGGTGACCGGCCTGCTGCTGGAGGTGCCCTCCGGCGCGCTGGCCGACGCGCTGTCCCGCAAGGCGCTGCTCGTCGCGGCCCCGCTGCTCGGCGCCGCGGGCTTCGCGCTGTGGACGGCGGTGCCCGCCTACTGGGCGTTCGCGGCCGGGTTCGTGCTGTGGGGCGCCCGCGAGGCGCTGGAGTCGGGCGCGCTCGAGGCGCTCGTCTACGACCACCTCGACCACGACGGCGCCGCCGAGGAGTACGCCAAGGTCATGGGCCGGGCCCGGGCCATCGGCCTGGTCGCCGTCGCACTCTCGATGGCCGTGGCGAGCCCCGTCTTCGCCTGGGGCGGCTACGCCGTGGCCGGCGTCGCCAGCGTGCTGGCCTGCCTGGCCTGCGCGGCCGTCGCCCTCACCTTCACCGAGCGGCGCGCCGCCGCACCCGACGACGATTCCGCCGGCTACCTCGACACCCTGCGGGCCGGGCTGGCCGAGGCGCGGACCTCGCCTAAGGTGCGGCACGCGCTGCTGCTGGTCCCGGCCGTCACCGCGATCTGGGGCGAGCTCGAGGAGTACGTCCCGCTGCTGGCCAGGGAGGGCGGCGCGACGACGCAGGCCGTCCCCCTGCTGGTGCTGCTGGTCTGGGTGGGGGCCACCTCCGGTGGCCTGCTCGCGAAGTACGGCGGTCGCCTGCGGGCCCGCGGCTTCGCCGCCATCCTCGCCGTGGGCGGCCTCGCCCTCGGCCTGGGCGCGATCACCGGGCACCCCGCGGGGTTCGCCGGCATCGCGCTGGCCTTCGCGATGTTCCAGCTCGGCGGGGTGCTGGCCGACGCCAGGCTGCAGGAGCGCATCACCGGCCCGAGCCGCGCGACCGTGACCTCGCTGGCGGGACTGGCCACCGACGTGTGCACCATCGTGGCCCTCGTCATGTACGGCGCGGCGTCGCTCGTGCTGCCGCACAGCGTGCTGTTCGCCCTGTTCAGCGTGCCATACCTGGTGATCGCCCTGGTGATGTCGAAATCCGCGCGTCCGCTCCGGCCACGTGGGGGAAGTACACCAGACCATGAGGGATTGATTACATGACGGTTCCACGCATCGGCTTCAGCCTTCCGACGTTCGGCGCCGACCCGGGCCCCGACGCCATCGTGACCGTGGCCACCGCCGTCGAACGCCTCGGCTTCGACAGCGTGTCGGCCAGCGAGCGGCTCCTGTTGCCATGGAGGCCCTGGCCGCCACACTCTGACCGCGCTGCCTTCAGCGTCCGTCCGGGGTGGTCAGGTGTAGGGCTTGGTGACGGCCACCAGTTCGGGGAGGGCGTCGGACGTCTCGACGAACAGGGCGGGGGAGGGCGTGCGCTCCCGCACGTCCTTCACCCTGATCGCCATCACCGCCGGAGTCGCCGCGCCCACGTCGCCGTAGCGGGCGTCGACCGCGGCGCTGATCGCCCTGCGGGCGTCGGCCACCACCTCCCTGGCGACGTGCTCGGACCCCGAGGCGGCCAGATAGCCGATCAGCGCCGCGAACCGCAGGTCGCCGCCCTTCGCCTCGGCCGAGCCCGGTCTGTCGAGCCAGAACACCTTGCCCGCCAGGAACGCCGCGTAGCTCGACCCTTCACGCTCGAGGGTCCGCGTGGCGCCGGTGACCAGCTCACCGAACTCGGCCAGATCCGCCTCGGGCGGCAGGTCGGTGGTGACCAGAAGCGGCACGATCAACGAGTCGAGCATCTGTGAACATCCCTCCGTGAGGTCGCTCATGCTAGACGGCGCCACCGACAATTCGCGGCCTGATGCCACCGTGTCGTGACCGACTGCCGCGCAAGCCTGGCGGCGGACGCCCTGCTGCCCCACCTGCTTGAGGGACGCCACACCGGACCCGTCTTCCTCACCGGCCGCCGCGCCCGCGTCGAGCTACCCCCGGGTGCCCTCGACCCGGGCAGCGGCCGGGCCCAGCTGTCCTACCGGCGGGCCGCCGAGCTGTTCGAGACCCCACCGCCGACCTACCCGGCGGCCCGTGGACTCTGCACCAGCTGCGCCACAGCGCGCTCGCTGGCCCGCTGTGCTCGCGTCTCGCAAGAGGCGCTGGCGCGTCGGCAGCAGGCGCGCGCCCTGGCCGCTCGGCGCCGGTGAGCGTGCGATTTCGAGTAGGGCATGCATGCAGCCCCGGTAGCCGCGTCAGTTCTGTGGCCACACCCGACCAGCCCGCATCTGGGTCAGCCGGTGCGGCGGGCGCGGGTCAGCGCCAGCCCGCCGAGGGCCATGGCGATCAGCCCTACCACGAGGGCCAGGAAGCCCCCGACTATTCCGTAGCCGGTGCCGGGACCACCCTCGGCGGCGGCGACAATCAGCCCGCCGATGACCGCGCCGGCCAGCCCCGCCACCAGCGCCATCATGGCCCCGCTTCGCCCGGTGCCAGTGCCGATACGACTGGCGGGGCGGGCCAGAGCCAGCCCGCCGATGACTGCGCCGGCCAGCCCCAGCAGCGCGGCCACCAAGGACCAGAGACGCCCCGCGGTCAAGGTGTAAGCACTGGCGGGGTCCGGCTGGGCCAAGACGTGCGCGGCCGCCGGTGCGGCAAGCCCGAAACCACCGATCAGGGCGGCCCCGGCCACGACAAGCAACAATCGAACTGGCATGAGGTGCTCCCTCTCCTTCTACGACTGGACGTCGCCTGATCATGTCCGCCGGACCGCCTGCCGGTCGTCCAGCGGACGCAGGCAATGTGCGCTGACGCCGATGCCGTAGCCGGCTACTGCGGACGCCGCAGGAGCCGCGAAAGTACCGCGTGTGCGGTAGCCGGCTGATCATCCGCGCGCAGGAGTCGCCCGCGCAGACATCCGGCTAAAGTGCGCGCATGCGTACAGGACGGTCCGGTGTCCGGGCCTGGGTCACAGACTGGGTGATCGCCATCTGCGTGGCGGCGGCGCTGCTGGTCACCGGGCTGTCCGGGCCGCACTCCGCCACGGACCTCGCCCTGTTCGGCTACGCATTGCTGGGGGCCGGCGGCCTGGCGCTGGTCGCGCGCCGCCGGGCTCCGGTTCCCGTCCTGACTGTCACCGGACTGTGCGCGGTGGGTTATCACGCGGCCGGTTTCGATGTGCCTGCCGTCGCCTACCTGTTCGCGGTGTACGCCGCCGTACGGGCGGGACACCGCACGATCACGGTGGTGGCGAGCGTGACCATGCTGGCCGCTCTCCCCCTCGCGGCCCTGGCCTCGGGCCTGCACGACACGGGCGAGGCGTTCGCGCAGGCCCGAGGCGCGCTCGAGCTGGCCTGGCTGGTCGCGGCCGGTGCCGCGGGTGAAGCGGTACGGCAGGCCGAGCGGCGGGCGGAGGAAGCCGAGCGCACCCGGGAGGAGATCGCGCGGCGCCGCGCCGACGAGGAGCGGCTGCACATCGCGCGGGAGCTGCACGATTCGCTCACCCACCAGATCTCGATCATCAAGGTGCAGGCCGAAGTCGCCGTCCACGTGGCCCGCAGGCGTGGTGAAAAGGTGCCGGAGTCCCTGCTGGCGATCCAGGAGGCCGGACGTGAGGCCACCCGGGAGCTGCGCGCGACCCTGCAGGCGCTGCGCGATGACGACACGACCCCGCCGCGTGGGCTCGACCACGTCCCGGAGCTGGTGGAACGGGCCCGCAGCATCGGCTTGGACGCGACACTGACGATCGAAGGGCAACGAGATGACGTGCCGGCCGCAGTGAGCCGGACCGTCTACCGGATCGTTCAGGAGTCGCTCACCAACATCGCCCGGCATGCCGCCGCCGCTACCGCGTCGGTCCGGATCGACTGCCGTCCGGACGCCCTCGCGATACGCATCGATGACGACGGCAAGGCCACACCGGACACCGCCCCGGTGCCCGGCGTCGGGCTGCTCGGGATGCGCGAACGAGTCACCGCCCTGGGCGGTTGCCTGCGCGCGGAGCCGCGCAGCGAAGGAGGCTTCACCGTCGAGGCTGAACTGCCTGTGGGCCAGACGTCATGATCCGTGTCCTGCTGGTCGACGACCAGCCCCTCATCCGCAGCGGATTCCGCGCGCTCCTCGACCTGGAAGACGACATCGAGGTGGTGGCCGAGGCCGGCGACGGGATGGAGGGCCTGGCCCTGGCCAAGGAACATCTGCCCGACATCGCTCTCATCGACATCCAGATGCCGGTCGTCGATGGCATCGAGGCGACCCGGCGCATCGCCGCTGACCCCACCCTGGCCAGAGTGCACGTCGTCATCCTGACCAACTACGGCTTTGACGAATACGTCTTCAACGCGCTGCGCGCCGGCGCGGCCGGATTCCTCGTCAAAGACATCGTGCCCGAAGACCTCCTTCACGCCGTGCGCGTCGCCGCGCGCGGCGACGCGCTGCTCGCCCCGTCGATCACCCGCAAGCTCATCAACAGGTACATCACCCAGCCGCTCAACACCAGCGCCGCCACGGGGCTGAAGGAACTGACCAACCGCGAACGCGAGGCCGTCGCCCTGGTCGCGCAGGGCCTGTCCAACGACCAGATCGCCGACCGCATGGTGATCAGCCCGATGACCGCGAAGACCCACATCAACCGGGCCATGGTCAAGCTCCACGCCCGCGACCGCGCTCAGCTCGTCGTCCTCGCCTACGAATCCGGCCTGGTAGCCCCGGGCAGCTCCTGACATCTCCTCCCTGTCACCGAAATACGTCCGCGGCACCTGGACACCGTGGCCGGCCGCCGGTTCGACTACGTGATCAGCCTGTGCGACAAAGGTCCGCGAGGTCTGCCCCGACTTCGGCGGCCATCCCCGGCGCCTGCACTGGAGCATCCCCGACCCGGCCACGGCCGACCGCGCTGAGGGGGCCGGCTACCCCACCTTCGCCCGCACCGTGGCAGAGATCGACACCCGCGTCCATTACCTGCTGCCTGTCCTCACGCCACAGGAGGTCCCGTCATGACCGCGCCCGATCAGCTTGCCAGCGTCCGCTACCTCGTCGACGACGTGGCCGCCGCCGTCGACTTCTACACCACCCACCTCGGCTTCACCGTGGGCACCAACGCCGCGCCCGCTTTCGCCGACGTGGTACACGGACCGCTGCGGCTGCTGCTGTCCGGACCGGCCAGCTCCGGCGCCCGCGCCACCCCTCAGGGCACCACCGCCGGACGCAACCGCATCCACCTCATCGTCGACGACCTCGACGCCGAGATCGACCGGCTCCGCAGCGCCGGAGTGTCGTCCTTCTCCAGCGACGTGGTCACCGGCCCCGGCGGACGCCAGATCCCGAGCACTCGATCACCTCGATCGCCAAACTGCTCGGCGTCAGCGTCGGCACCCTGTACAACCACATCCCCGAACTGCAGCAGCTGCGCGCCAGCCGCGTCGCAGGCACTCGCGAGCTCACCACCTCGGGGACGACCTCATGATCGCCTGGCTGGGGCCGGAGGACTTCCCCGACCACCGTCGCGCCACCCTCCTGCACAGGCTTGCCTGGCAGACCGAAACCGACGATCCTGCGGCCCTTGCGGCGCTGGTGGTCGAGCGCGCCGCTCAACCGTGCCGGGTGCCCACGTGGCCCGTCGTTGTCACCTGGTCGGTCGCGGTGCTCGGCGACGACGGCCGCTATCACCTGCTCATGGGCGAGCAGTATCGAGCAGTCGCGCACGACAGGCCATGAAGGAGGCAACCTTGTCGATATGCATGTCCGCCATCTTGCCCCAGCCCCGACCTGCGGACTTGTACATATCAGCCACCTGGGGTGGCCCTGTTCACTCAACGGGGCAGACGGTGCCTGGTCCAGGCAGCCTCAGCGTGGTGAGGTACCTGGTGGCGTGCTCGATGGGGCACTTCTTGCCCGACAGGTACATCACATGCCCGGGGCCGTCGTAGCCGACGGTGACCGAGCCGGGGATCACCGCGGTGAAGCTCTCGGTCCACGCGTAGTCGCCCCAGGTGCTGCCCATCCCCAGGAACGGCGGCAGGCCGCGAACCGGCAGCGGGCGCGACGGGTTGGCCACCCGCAGCGGCCACCCTGTGCAGCCCAGCGCGTCGAACGTGGCTCCTCCGAAGTTCGGCGAGATCTTCCTCGCCTGCCGACGGGCCTCCCGGAACTGGGCGTATCCGGTGTAGCCGCGTTCGTCCCCGCACGTCATCGCGAGCACCCCCGGCATGGTCCAGACCCGCGCGTTGCCGAGAGCGAAGTCGGCGAAGCCGGAGCCGTCCCCACGCCTGGCCTTGTCCACCGCGTCGGCGAAGGCCAGCCACCGGGAGTTCCCCTGCCCGGGGTCCCCGACGAAGCCGAAGCTCCTCAGGTGCCATCCGGTCAGCTTCCCCTTCCCGAACTCCGAGGACCTGACCGGGATCGGCCCGCGATCGGCGTCTCGGACGAGCTCGCGCCAGACCGCTCCAGCGTCCTCGCCGTGCAGCGCGCAGGCGGGGGTGTCCGCGCACCAGCCGGTGAATCTGCTGAACACCTGCTCCATGCGACGCAAGGCCAGCAGTCCCTGCTTGGGCCAGCCCGTGGTCTGGTTGATCACGCCATCGAGGTACATGGCCCGGATGCGCTGCGGGAACAGCCGGGCATAGGCGGCCGCGGGCACCCCGCCGTAGGAGTTGGCCATGAAGCTCAGCCGCTCCTCGCCCAGAGCCTTGCGGACCGCCTCCATGTCCCTGGCCACCGACAGGGAGTCCATGTGGGCGAACAACCCGCTCTTGTCCTCGTTCGCGCACGCCTTGAAGGCCTTGGCCATCGTCGTGGCCAGCGCTTCGTACTGCCTGCGGTTCCTGGGCTCGTGCAGTGAGACCCCTGGCCGCCTGCATACCTGGGGCAGCTGATCCCTCCACACGGCGTTGCGGGGGTTGTAGGCGACGAGGTCGAACCGTCGGCCCAGCTCGGTGAGGTCGCCCGCCGCATGCTTCAAGTCCTCGATGCCCTTGGCGCCGGGGCCGCCGGGGACACCGAGCACGCTGCCGATCCTGCGCGTCGGCTCGGTGGCGGGCAGCCGGGCCAGATCCAGCTTGATCCGCCGTCCTGCTGGTTCGGCCCAGTCCACGGGCACCTCGATGGCGGCGCATTCCATGCCCGCGGGCAGGTTGTGGCCTGTGCACGCCTGCCATCTCGGCCGGCCGTTCCCTGACGCCTCCCCCTGAGCGGCGGAGGCAGCTGATGGCGTCATCCCTGCCAGCGCCGCCATGGTTACACCAACGACCAGCCATCCGGTCCTGCAGGGCATGAGCGACTCCTCCGTCTCGATGGCGATCCCTTCGCCGTGTCCTAGCCACGCTCGCGAAACCGATCGGCCGATACCACCGGGACGCCCGCCGTACCTGTTTCGGGATGTCCCCCAGGGGCTCACCGGCTGGTCTCCCCGGCCTGGGGTCGACCAAGCTGTACGCGTGGACAGGCGAGCGTTAGGCGGCTTCGAGCCATGGCGGGTGCTGATCACCGCTCCTGTGCGGGTACGCGCGGGGCGCGAGCTGGCGTACGCGCTGCTGATGCCGCTGATGGCAGGTCTCGGCCTCGTCTACCTGATCGTCGTGCTGCTGAGCGTCATCGCGACGGCCAACATCGTCGGGGTGCCGTTGCTCGCGCTGTGCGTGGTGGGGGCGAGGGGGCTGGGCGCAGCCAACCGCGGGCTGGCGCGCGCGCTGGCAGGGGCACAGGTGCCGGCTCCCGCTCCTTTCCGCTCCCGGCCGGGACCGCTCAACCGGCTCGCGGCGGCACTGGGTGACGTTGTGGGATGGCGCGCCGTCATCCACTGCCTGGTCCGGCTGCCGACGGCGGTCCTCGCCTTCGGAGTCGCCGCGGGGCTGTGGGGGTACGGCCTGCTCCTGCTCAGCTGCCCGCTGTGGTGGCGGACCGCTGCTCTTCCCGCCATCGCCCCCCACCACCTGGCCGGATGCGCTGCTCCTGAGCGCGGCGGGAGTGGCGCTGCTACTCCTCGCCCCCTGGGGCGTTCGCCTGGCGCTGGTTCCCGAGCGGTGGCTTGCGAGGACACTGCTCGGGCCTGCCCCTGGCGCCGCTCGGATCCGCACGCTGGAGCAGACCCGCGCGCTGGCGGTGGACGACGCCGCCGCCGCGCTCCGCCGGATCGAGCGCGACCTGCACGACGGGACGGCGGCGCGCCTGGTGGCGCTGGCGATGCGCCTGGGCATGGCGCAGGAGGAGCTGGCGGAAGCGGACCACCCTGAGCGGCTTCAACGCGCTCGCAGCCTCGTCGACGGCGCGCATCGCGAGGCCAAGGAGACGCTGGCCGAGCTGCGCGTCCTGACCCGCGGCATCCACCCGCCTGCCCTGGACAAGGGGCTCGAGATCGCCCTGGCCACACTCGCCGCGCGCAGCCCGATCCCCGTGGCCCTCGAAGCCGACCTGCCCGAGCGGCCGTCACCCGCCGTCGAGAGCATCGCCTTCTTCTGCACGGCCGAACTGCTGGCCAACGTGGCCAAGCACAGCGGCGCCCGGCGGGCCGCGGTCGAGTTACGGACACGAGTCGGCCTGCTCGCCCTGCTCGTCCGCGACGACGGCACGGGCGGCGCGATGATGGACGCCGGATCCGGTCTGCGTGGCCTCGCCGACCGGGTACGGATGGTGGACGGCAGGCTCGACATCCGCAGCCCGGCCGGAGGACCTACGACGGTCACCGTCGAGCTGCCCCTGCACATCTGAACGGAAGCCGCATGCGCATCGTGATCGCCGAGGACGCCGTGGTGCTCAGAGACGGCCTCTGCCTGCTGCTCGCCTCTCGGGGTCACGAGGTGGTCGCCGCCGTGGGCGACGGCGAGGCGCTGAGGGCCTGCGTGCACGAGCACCGTCCCGACATCGCGGTGGTCGACGTGCGCATGCCGCCCTCCCACACCGACGAAGGACTGCGCGCCGCCATCCAGATCCGCAGGGACCATCCTGACCTGGGTGTGATGGTGTTCTCCCAGTACATCGAGACGCGCTACGCCGCGCAGCTGCTCGCGGGCGGCGCCCGCGGGGTGGGTTATCTGCTGAAGGAGCGCGTGGCCGATGTCAGGGACTTCCTCGCCGCCCTCGACAGGATCGCGGCGGGGGAGACCGTCCTCGACCCGGAGGTCGTCACCCAGCTCATGGGCGCCAGCAGGCGCGGCGACGCCCTGGGCGCGCTCACCGCCAGGGAACGCGAGGTATTGGCCCTGATGGCGGAGGGCCGCTCCAACAGTGCCATCGCCGATGCGTTGTTCCTCACCTATGGCTCGGTGGAGAAGCACGTCACGCAGATCTTCAACAAACTCGGCCTGCCTCCCTCGGACGGCGACCACCGCAGGGTGCTCGCCGTCCTGCACTACCTGCAGGCCTGACCGCGCCACGCCCGCACCCGCCTGTCGTAGCGTGGGCGGCGGCGGGAAGCCGGCCTGGACCAAGGACGCGGACGGAGGGCGGTCGGTTGGGCGCGGGGGATGCCGAGGACTGAGATTAAGTCCGCGCCTCCACTGACATCTTCGGGCTCTGGCTCACTCTCGATGATCGGTTACTTAGGGTGATGCTGAGCGTGGGCGGGATGTCAGTGGCCTTGGACGTCGAAGACGGTCCTGGAGAAGTCGCGGGCGGCGAGGTGGTCGCGGCGTATTCCCCAGGTGATGTGCGCCCCGTCGCCCCAGATCATGTGCGGCGTCTCGTCCAGCTGAAGGAGCAGCACCCACTGGCGGGCTTCGGCATAGAACGATTCCTCGTCGTACCAGCCCGCGCCTTGACGTTCGGCGGCTACGGCCTCGAACGGTGACTGCAGGACCATGGCGTGGCCGCCGACCTGGTGCCGTGAGCCGTGGTGGCGGTGCCCATACTCGCCGACCACTTCCATGAACTCGCGTCCGGCTGCCACATGGTGCCACACCGCCGGAATCACCGCCGAGCCGCCGCCGAAGGCTTGGGCGAGCTCCGGCTGGACGTTGTCCGGCCAGGTGAGCACGGTCTGCGCGGTAAGCAGTTCTTCCGGGTGGACCCAGCCTTCGGACTGTCGAAGCGTGGGCGTCCCGGCAGGCACGTAGATCACGGCATCGCCGTCCCCGCCGAACGCGACGAAGAACAGCAATGTGCCATCCTCAGGCAGCTCGATGTCGACCTCATAGGCGGCCAGCTGTGCACAGTCGAGAGTGGCGACCAGCGACAGCGGACGCGAGTCCGGACCGACCGGCCAGGACAAGCCGTCCGGCAGGTCCGCGGCTCCGCCCAGCCGCCCGACCACCGGCTGGGCATCCTGAGCAATCGATAGCTGGATTGTCGGGCGCAGCAGCGCGAGCAGCCGGTCGGCGGTGTCAGCGGGGAGATGGGCTCGGGCAAGATCGGCGAAGTTCGTCATGCTCGGGGAGCATGCCATCGCGCACCGACATTCAGACCGCGTGAGGATCTTCCGTCCGCCCCTACATCAGGGTGAGGCCAGTGAGGGACTCTAGCGCGCTTCCCTGTTGGGTCGCGATCTTGTTACGAGGGCCACACGGAGGCAGCCGCTCGTCAACGATCTGGCTTGTCGAGAACCCGATCATCAACGAGCGGCCGTGAGGTTCATTGTGCTGCATGCGCCGGCGGGTGAGGATGCCTGCTGACTTCGTTTGTTCTGCCCTGCTCTCAGGGAGGCGGATGTCCTGGAGGTTGAGGACGTCGGTGACACCGTGCTGATCGCGGCGCGCACCGTGGCCGCCAAGGCCTCGTGCCCGGAGTGTGGTCTGCCCTCGGCCCGGGTGCACAGCCGGTATCGCCGGACCGTGTGGGATCTGGCGACGTGCGGGCGGCCGGTCAAGGTCGAGTTGGAGGTGCGCCGCTTCTCTGCGGCGAGCCCTCCTGTGATCGGGAGATCTTCGCCGAGCAGGTCGATGGGCTGACCCAGCGGCATGCCCGTCGCAGCAACGCGTTACGCGCTCTTCTTACCTCGATCGCGATAGCGCTGGCCGGGCGAGCTGGTGCCCGTATGGCCGGCCTGGTCGGCGCGCCGGTCAGCCGATCCACGCTGCTACGGATACTGCGGGCGTTGCCCGATCCTGAGATAGGGCAGGTCACGGTGTTGGATGTCGACGACTTCGCGAAGAAGCGCGGGAACTCCTACGGCACCGTGCTGGTGGACATGGACACCCACCGTCCTATCGATCTGCTGTACGGCCGGACCGCTGATGACTTGGCCACGTGGCTGAAGAACCACGTGGCTGAAGAACCATCCCGGAGTGCAGGTGATCTGCCGAGATAGGGCTGGCTCCTACGCCGACGGCGCCCCGCGCTGGCGCCCTCGAGGCCACGCAAGTCGCCGATCCCTTCCATTTGTGGCAAAACCTCGCTACGGCACTGGAGAAGACGATCCGCGCGCACCGATCCTGCCTGCAGGAAGTCCCCGATCAAGACGCCACGATCAAGGACGACATCGGCAGCGAGACCGAACCCGTCCAGCGGCCCAAGACCCTGGATTCCTACGGCAACGAACGACCGATGATGGCGCGGACGCACGAACGCTATGCCCAGGTCCAGGCGCTGAGGGCCAAGGGCCTGTCGCTGAACGCCATCAGCCGCGAACTCGGCTTGGCCTTTCGCACCGTCCGCAAGTACACCAACCCACCAGCGTGGACGAACTCCTGGCTCCGACTCTCGAGCGCTCCAGCAAGCTTGATGAGTTCAAGCCCTACCTCACCCGCCGATGGAACGAAGGCTGCAGCAACGCCGTCCAGCTCCATGCCGAGATCAAGGCCCAAGGATTCACCGGCAGCCGCCGCGCCGTCCAGGGCTGGCTCCAACCACTACGCGGGCACCAGGAAGTACGGCAGGAGCCATGTCCACCACCCAAACCCCCGCCGCGTCACCGGCTGGCTCATGACTCATCCCGACCGTCTGGGCACCGAGGAGGAAGCTGGACTGGAGCAGATCCCTGCCCGCTGCCCCGAGCTCGTCGACGCCGCCGGGCTGGTCCGCAGCTTCGCCACGATGATGACCAACCGCGACGGCCATCTCCTCGACGACTGGATCGCCGCCGCTGAAGCCGGAGCCTCGCCCTGCCTGGCCACCTTTGCCACCGGACTCCGACGCGACCACGCCGCAGTGCAAGCCGGGCTGACCCGCCGGTGCGGGCGGAGTTCGAGGTCGAGCATGACCCGGCCGCGACCGGTCAGGGCACCGGCCAGCACAAGCTGGCCGACGGGTGGAGGGTGCGCTGGCGAGCTCGCGCGGTCTCATCCACCGCCAGCTCCGCTTGGTCGGACTGGCAGTCCTTCACTGTCAGGCTGCCCAAGCCCACTGCCACTGGCCTGACCATCGCCCCGTCGAAGGTGGTGGACGGCGTGACAGTGACCGACACACTTACGCCCACGCTGCAGGCCACCCTCACCCACCCGACCGGCCAGATCCTGCGCGCCGAGGCCGAGATCGAGCACGACCCGGCCGCGACCGGGCAGGGCAGCGGCCAGATCTGGACCGGCGCCGCAGACAACGTCGCCTCCGGCACCCAGGCGAGCATCGCCGTCCCGGCGAACACACTCACTGACGGGTGGAAGGTGCGCTGGCGTCTGCGCGCGGTCGCCGGCGACACCTCCTCGGCCTGGTCAGACTGGCAGCAGACAACCGTCGACGTCATCCAGCCGGGAGAGGAGCCCCTGGCCCAGACCACCGGACCGGTGATCCGCACCGACCGAAGCTTCACCGCCGCCGCCTGGCTGCGCTGGAGCAACAAGGACGGCGACTACATCGCCGCCGAGCAGAGAGGAACCCACCAGGCGCCCTTCAGACTCGGCAATACCGCAGACCACGGTCTGATCTTCACCATGACCAGCGCCGACACCGCCGATGCGACGACGCAAGGCGTTCTATCCGGGGTCGAGCCGCCGGTCGGCGAATGGTTCCACCTCGCCGGTGTATACGACGCGACGGCCAGGACTGTGACCCTCTACCTCAACGGCACGCCGCTGAAGGCGGAGACCATCAGCTTCGCAGCCTGGAACGCCGACCGGCCCATGTGGCTCGGTAGCGCAATGCAGGGCGCGATTGATGACGTCCGCGTCTATCAGCACCCATTGACCGCCGCTGAGATCACCGCACTCTCGGGAGGGTCGACGGTTCCCGCTGCGGAAAGCGCGAAGGATGCGGACGGCACCCCCTCGGCGTCCCCTACGTTGACGGAGAAGTCGCCTGACGTTCAACCGCGGTCGGGGGCGAATGCAGACCCATTCGATGTCGATTACGAGCACTTCACCCTCGACACCTGCCGGGCGAAGGGGCCGAAGAGGTTCAAGTTCGGAGCATGGACCTCCGCACAGGTGTACAGCGGCTGCTCGGTCCGCTGGCACGCCATAGCCGTGTTCGTGTACAACCCCAACATCGGCACTTGGAAGCGGCAAGAGAAACCCGACGGTGGCACAGTCCTTGAGCTGTCATGGCGATCGACGTTCGTCATCAACACGTATCTCGGTACCCGTGACGGCCACAGCGTGCGCAACCCTGGTGACGACGGGGTGACCGGTCACAAGCCGCAGGACATCTCAATGTGGGTCGCCTTCGATCAGATTCGGTGGGACGACTCCCATCCGACCGCATGGCACACACCGCTCAAACTGCACGTGACAGCGCGAGGAGATGGCGCGACCTGCCGTAAGAAGGTCAACGGCGACCTCGAAGCCCCAGCGCACCAGTGGCGCGGCAGAATCCAGTACTACCGCTTCACATCCGACGTCGGCCCGCGTCAACTCACTAGGTGCAGCATCTTCCCATGGGCGCAATTCCTAGACTCTGACCAAAACTATGGCGACCAACATGTTCCCCTCTGGGACCCAGGGCTGAAGCGTTCTCATGTGGCGAGACCGAGTAGCTGAAGCCCGTCGCCTGGGTGGCTGCGGTAGTGGTCAGTGGCGGCGCTGATGTTGGTCCAGCCGATCAGGCGGGCCAGGCCGATGGCCAGGTTGCGCAGGCTCGCCAGGATGCGTGGAGCGGCGCCTTTCCGCACTCTGCAGGCGTCTTCGTGGTAGGTGACGTCGCGGATGTGGTGCAGGGCCTCGATGCTCCAGTGGCCGCGGATGAGGGTGGCGAGGTGGGCGTGGATGACCCGGCCCGGCGGGAGACTGGTGACGGCGTAGATCGTGACGATGGTGGTCTTGCCGCTCTTGTGGTCGGTGCGGCGGCGCTTGACCTGGATGGCCTGCAGGGCGTGCGGGAAGGGCAGGCCCGGGCGGGCGGTGCAGATCTTCATGCGGCGGATCTCGCGGCGGCCATGCCCGGTCTCGTCGGTGCGGTCATTGAGGATGGCCTCGCGCCAGGGCAGGGCCTTGAGTCGGCGGTGCAGGGTGGGCTGGTTGCCCTTGACGACGAGCAGGTAGTGGCCGCCGGCGGCGACGATCTGGCGGGCATGTTCGTGCTGGGTGTGCAGGGCGTCGGCGGTGATCACCACGCCGGACAGATTCAGGTCGGCCAGCAGCGGCGTGAACGCGGGGATCTCGTTGCTCTTGGCCTGGATCTGGGCTTGGGCCACGACGGTCTGGGTGTCGTGGCGGACGGCGGCCAGCAGGTGGGTTACGCCGTCACCGGTGCGGCTGCCGCGCAGCGTCTTGCCGTCCACGGCCAGGCCGAGTAGCGGTTGTCGGGTGCTGGGGGTGGGCGGTGCGGCGCAGGCGGCCAGCTTGGTCAGATAGGCGCAGGTCGCGGTGTCGAAGGCGTCGCCGTCCAGGCGGGCCAGCAGCCGTCCCAGGGTGCTGGCGGCCAGCCGCGTCGCGGCGGGCAGGCCGAGCTGGACGCGTAGTTCAGGGTCGCATCCGGTGATGAATCTGGTGATCTTCGCCAGGGAGGTGGCGCCGCCGAGTACGGCGAGCAAGGCTAAGGCCAGCAGCGGTCCGAGTTGGTAGCGGCGCCCGCGACGGTTACGTGGGTCGGGTACGGCATCCAGGACATCGGCCAACGCGGGCAGGTCGGTCAGGTCCGTCATCGGGTCGGTGGTGGTGACGTGCTCCAGGTGGCGGGAGAGCACGTCGATCGGGGAAGATGGCACGCGAACGCGGCCCCTGTTCTTGATCGACTGGCTAGACACCGACGATCATCAGGGGTCGCGTTTGTCATCTCCGCACCGGGGCGCCCTCAACCACCTGCCCGTCTACAGGGCTACGACCGTCTCACCAGCCGAGAACGCTTCAGCCCTGCTCTGGGACCGGCCGGAGGAGGACGTGAACGGCAATTGGTTGCCGCCGACGGTTCGCTGTGACAACGAACCCATGGGCCCGGGAAGCCTCCCCTCGTTCCCCGAGCACATGCGTGTCAGGTATCACGGAGCGTGTATCTTCCCGGATGTCAGCCGCATCTACCAGACTGACGTGAACCACGTAAAGCGCGGGCCTGTTGCCGCGCACATCTGGAAAGCATTCAACAAACCGGACGAGACCATTCCCCTGAAGCCGCCAGGAACGAAGATCATTCCCGGCAACTAGGAAGGAAAGACCAAGGAGACCCGGGCACCGTTGACCCGAATCGAGCCTAGCGATCGTTTTCCTTTGGATCCTTTGGGTCGGACGTGGGAAGGTGTCCACAGGGCTTCCATATCGGCCGCCTGCGTCGGCCAGGTCGGCGACTGCGACGAGTATCCGTTCAATTCGGTGGGGAAGGCCCGGGCTGGAAAGACAACAACTTCTCCGTCCAAGGCATCCCGGAAGCCAACAACAGCAGTGACGGCTGGTACCTGACCGTCTTCTACGCTCGATACCGCGTCCACAAGCCCAGTGGATCGACACGTCCGATCGGCGACCGGTTCTGGGTTCAGGTGCTGGGAACACCATCGTCATAGCAAACACGAACATGTAACTGGCCGCCCAGTCTTGCTGGGCGGCCAGTCTTACCTTGCGAAGGGGATCACAGTGAGGGAATCTGAGCGGCTTTATCATCTACTCCGGTCATACGACGACAGTGATCAGTCCTTGTCCGAATTCAACGCCGTCTGGTGCGAAGGGCTCAGCACCACCGAAGTGGCTCGCCGGCTCCATGCCGACGTGGCTACCGCAAGGCCTGCGATGTTCCGGAACTGGGGTCCGGGTTCAGATGGGAGCGGAGAGTGGGACAGTGGAATACTAGTTGGGTCAAGCGGGACCTGGATCGTCGTCTTCGGCGACCATCGATGCGTGAGCGATACGGCGCTGACTGCCTTGTCGCGAGGCGGCGGACGCGCCGTAGCCATCCGCTGGAATGGCGCTGAGCTTCTCAAGTACGCCGTCGACGGCGAGATGAAGGTAACCATCAACATCGTCGCAACCCAATACCGCACCGGCAGTGACCCCACGCTTCTCGACCGTCACATGGGCGGTCTCCGATTTGATATCGGCGGTCCTGACAATGCCGATCCGGTAGATCCTCGGGAGAGCTTCACCTCCGCTCTTGTCGTGATCGGACGAATCACTGGCCAAGAGATCAACAAAGAATGGTTGGATGAACCGCATGTCGGCTACATCGTTCCCGCAGACCCTCGATGATCGGGCGAACACTGAACCAGCCCTCCGCGCGGTGCGCCAGCCAGATCCCGGCCGCGGCCGCAGAAGCCGTAAGGAGCAATAGCACGGTTACGTGGCGCAACGTCTAACGGGAGGAGACCTGATTGTCCCTCAGCTTGTTCTTTATCCTTTGAATTGTGGTGCTGAGCGGAGGTTTGATCGTTTCGTGGACAGCGAGACGGCCTTGAAGTGATCATGTGCGGTGCTGAGTCGCTGCTGATCACTACAAGGCCGTGAGGGTGAGTGTTCTGAACGATGCCGCCTGTGTCGAGTCCTCGAGGGTGTTGTCCCGGTTCCGGAACGATGTCTACGCCTGTCTCAAGGCGCGTGCCGATGCGTTGTTCGAGCTGACCGACGCGCTGTTGTGCGACGCCACCGTTGCCGTCCACATGGGCGGGATGGAGCACCTCGTTCAGGAGTCCGAGACGCTCGGCGTCAACACCGAGCTGCCAAGCCTCTTCCTGGAACTCGCCAAACGTGCCGCAGCCGACGGCCACACCGACGACAGTTACGCAGCGATGATCAAACAGTTCCGCAAGCCTACTGATGATCGTGCATGACGGTCGCGTCGACGTGCTGGACATCCGCACCGGCGCCGCCCGCTGTACGTTCCTGTTCGCCACATGCTCCACCGTCGGCGGACTCGGGAGGCTGAGCGTTCGCGGAATCCAGGACATGGGCGAGGTTGTTCTGATCGACCACGGTCGCGAGGGAGACGCGATCAAGGGCGTCGCGCTGGACGCCGAGGACGGCACGCAACGGTGGACGTACGCCGGCGGGTTGACGTACAACACCCGTGACCTCGGCCAGGGCCGAATGGTGACCATAGATCACGCAGGAGGAGAGCTCATCGTCCGCAAAGCGGCCGATGGGAAGATCCTCTGGCGCGCTGAACTCAAAGGGCTGGACACCAACGACCCGACCATTCTGGGCGTTTCGGACGACCTGCTGACGGTGGACACCCCGGCAGAAGTCATCGCCTACCGCATCGCCGACGGCGGCGTCGCCTGGCGCACATCGTTCGAAGGAGCGCCCAGACGGCCCGGCAGTGTACTGACGAACGGCCAGGTCACCTACGTCCGGGGAGACGAGCGGACGCTCATCAAGCTTGACGCCCGCACCGGCGACGTGCTCGACCGGCGCCGCTTCACCGAAAAGATCGAACTGGAGGTCATGCGCGACGACCTGGCCAAGGTCTCCGTGGGACTCAAGCACCATCTCGTGATCGCCTGATTGCGGCGCCCGCGGCTATGACCGCGATGGTGCGCGCAGTGCTGCCGTGAGTCGCTTGACCTGGTGTTTCATAGGCGATCGCCTGTGAAACAGCCGCCGACGCCCAGCCCGTGCGGCTTCCTCTGCTTCATAGGTCGATACAAACGGCTGGATGGGTGAAAACGCACCCATGAAACGATCTCGAAGTGAGCGACGAGGACTTCGCGCGCGTGGAGGCCCACGCTTGCCCCATGTCCACGGCCCCCCACTCGGGTCGGCGTCACCACGGGCAAGGTAGCTCCGTGTGACGGGTGCAGCGGCGAACCGCCGGTCATGACGGGACTGGGTGACGGCATGCCGGCCGTATCCCGGTGAAGAGCGGCGCTGGTTTGACCTTGACGCTGCGTCAACTTCTAGCATCGGGGCCATGTCCATCACCGTTCTTGACACCTACTCCGCCATGAGGCGGATCCTGCTGGCCCCGGTCGCGGACCGCGTTGACCTGCTGCGTTCGATGCTGGAGGCCAACAGGGGCATGTACCGCTACAACCCCGGCGAGGTCGACCTGGTGGCCGTGCACCTCGAAACGTCCGGGTTCCCCATCGACCGCGACGAGGAGCGTTGCCTCGACGCGCTCGAAGCCCTGGCGGCGGCCGGGGCCTGGGAGCGGATGCAACGCGCGCTCGACGACGCTCTCGCCGTACTGCTGGAGGCGACGCCGGGGCTGGAGGCCCCGGACATCACCGTGCTGTTCGTCCTCGGCGATCCGGGTGACGAACACTTCATGGGTCCCTGCAAAGGATTGACCGGGTTCGGCGGCATCTCGGGCCACATCGCCATCACGTTCTGGCCCTTTCCCGAGAACGTGGAGCGGCTGGAGGCCACCGCCGTGCACGAACTGCACCACAACCTGCGGTGGGGCCCGGGCGGGGTTGTGTGGAACCCGATGACCGTCACGGTCGGCGAGCACATCGTCGGCGAGGGCCTGGCCGACGCCTTCGCCCGCCAGCTCTACGGCGACGAGCTCGGCCCCGCCCGCATCGGCGTGCCGCACCTGCACGACGACGAGGTCTTCGCCAAGGTGCTCACCGGGCTCGACGTGACAGGCATGCAGAACTTCACTGCCTGGGTGCACGGCGACCCCAGCGCCGAGCGCTTCGGCCTCACCCCGGTGGGACTGCCGATGGGCGCCGGGTACGCCGCGGGCAACCGGCTGGTCGACACCTACCTGGCGGCGACCGGGCAGACGGCGGCGCAGGCCCTGCACGCCGACAGCTCGGAGATCATCGCCGCCACGCTCCGCCGCGGGTAACACTGGAACGATGGAGTGGACGATCCAGGAACTCGCGGCGAGGGCCGGCATCAGCAGTCGCACCCTGCGTCACTACGACCGCGTCGGGCTCTTGGCCCCGTCCCGGGTCGGCGCGAACGGGTACCGCTACTACGACCCGGGCGCGGTCGCCCGGCTCCAGCGGATCCTGCTCATGCGCCGGCTCGGCATGGGCTTGCCGGCCATCGCCGAGGTCCTGGCCGACGAGGTGGACACGTGCGACGGGCTGCGCGCCCACATCGCCGCACTGGAAGAGGAACGGGACCGCATCGAACGGCAGATCCGGTCTGTGCGTCACACGCTCGAGGCCCTGCAGGCGGGGGCGGAACCGCGGATGGACGTGATGTTGGCGGGGTTCAACGACCGCTACAAGGACGAGGTGATTTCACGCTGGGGCGAGCGCGCGTTCCAAGTGAGCAACGACTGGTGGCACGGCAAGACCCTTGACCAGCAGCTTGCCTGGAAGCAGGCCGTCGAGGACCTCGTCGCCGCATGGGTGGCCGCGGCGAAGGCCGGGGTTTGCCCGACATCGGAGCACGCTCAGTCACTGGCTGCCCGGCACGTCCAGTGGCTGAGCCAGATCCCGGGTACCCCCACGGCCGAGGGCGACCGGGAGTGCTCGATCGAGATGGTGAAAGGCCTGGGCGACATGTACGTCGACGACCCCCGCTTCGCCGGCATGTACGACGACGCCGCGGGGGCGACGTTCGTCCGCGACGCACTGCAAGCGTACGCGCGGACCCGGATGTAGCTCGTGTGATTCGCAGAAATGTCCAACTCTGCGAGACTGCCGAACGGCGGAGGGCGGCCGCGGGCCCCTGGTGACGCCGACCCGAGTGGAGGGCCTTCCGGCTCGTTGTGCCGACTCGTCACACTCGGCCACCTCGTCTGCGCCGACCAGTGTAGGGGCGTCTCTCGTTACGTGTTGATCACTTCGTGGCTGGCACCCGCCCAAAGCCTTCGGCCGCTCGGCGAAGTCCCCGACCCGCCCGTTACCGCCAGTTGAACCGAAGGTGCGTGGTTCATCCCGGTTCATCCGTTGGGCATAGGGTAAGGCGGCATGGCACTGCATCTTGTTCAGGTGAATTTCAAAGCTCGGGATGACTCGGCGCTCGGCCGGTTCTGGGCGGAGGCGCTCGGCTGGGGTGTTTCCAGCGAGGGACCCGGCGTGACCAACCTCGAGCCCGAGGGCTTCGTCTGGCCGGACCCCGCCGCCTTCTACATCGATGTCGTCACCGTCCCGGACCCCGAAACGGTGAAGTACCGCGTGCACCTCGAGCTCGCCACCACCTCTGCGGCCCATCAGGCCGAGTTGGTCGCGCGTCTGAAGGAGCTCGGTGCGACGCCCGCCGATGTGGGCCAGGGCGACGTTCCGTGGACGGTTCTGGCCGACCCGGAGGGCAACGTGTTCTGCGTGCTGGAGCCTCGGGAGATCTACCGGGATATCGGCCCGATCGCCGCGGTGGTGGTCGACTGCGCGGACCCGCGGGCCATGGCCCGGTTCTGGGGCGAGGCGGTGGACTGGACCCTGCATGAGGTGACCGACGATCATGCGATGCTGGGCTCCGCCAAGGGTGTCGGGCCGTATCTTGAGTTCCGCCGCACAACGCCCGGCGTGAAGACCGTGTGGAACCGCGTCCATCTCGACCTGCTGCCGTATCCCGTTGACGATCAAGCCGCGGAGGTGGCCCGGCTGCAGGCCCTCGGCGCGACGCTCGCCGACGTCGGCCAGGGCGACGTCCCGTGGATCGTCCTCGCCGACCCGGAGGGCAACGAGTTCTGCGTCCTCGGTCGGGCCTGACGCGGAGCCTCCCCCGCCCGACGCCGCCGCGACCGCCGCTGACCCGCCCCAACCCCAAGATCAATCTCAGCGCCGACGATTATCCGCAGGTTCCTCAACCCCGGTCACCGTGAAGGACTGCAGGACTGTGTGCTAGCTAGCGAGCGTCGCTGGTCCGCGCTGGCGGGGTGGCCATCCACTCGCTGTAGGCGTCCATAGCCCGTCTCGTCGCCTCGACCCGCTCCTCGGGCGTCTGGTCTCGGTCGGCGCCGAGCACGCGAGACAATCAGAAAAGAGGCATGGATGGTTGCACCTGCGGGGGGTGTGCAGCTATGGAATGGCGGCAGTCGGTGTCCAAGACCCTTCTGCTCGTACTGGGCAGCGTATGCATCGTGATAGTCGGGATTGCCATGGCGCTCGGCTGGCTGGAGGAATCCGGACATGGCCCGACCTGGTTTGCCGTGGCCAACGGATGTGCGGTGGTGGTGATCTTCTCGGTCGCCACGGTGGTATACACGCGCCGCCTGCTCCACGGTAAAGCCGTCGTCATCCGGATCGACGAGCACGGCATTCACGACCACCGCCTGTCGCGCGAGCCGATCCCCTGGAAGTGCATTCGCGGAGTGCGCGTCGTGCACGTGTCCGGCTGGCGCTACCTGAAGCTCCGCATGACGGACGCCGACCAGGAACGGTACCTGACAGAGCTGGCCCGGTGGAGCACCCTGCTGCCACCACACGGGATCACCATCAGGACGGTGGGGCTCAAGCCCTCGTTCGATGAACTCCTGGCCGCCGTGGAGCGCTCACGTCCCTCCCTCAAGAAGCGCAAGCACTCCTTCTAGTTTGCCGAACCACGCGGCGACCGCAGGGCCGCATAGTGGCCGGCGGCCTCATCACCGTCTGGCGCGCCTTCTCCGGCTGGTGCTGCCACAGCGCCCGATCTACGATCCGCCCCATTCGCTGCTATCGCCGAATCGTCGCGGCAACGTTAACGGAGACCTTTTCGGCCCCGATTCGCTGCATGCGTTCGGTGCCCCATCTTCCCAAGGGGGCCAGGGCAGCGTTGAGCGAGACGCCGTGCTCCGTCAGGGAGTACTCGACCTTCGGTGGCACCTCGCGGTACACCTCACGATGCACGAGCCCGTCTTCTTCCATCTCCCGCAGATGTTGAATCAGCATCTTCTCGCTGACGCCCGGCAGACCGCGTCGGAGCTCGGCGAACCGACGGGTCCCGTAGTTGTGCAGCTCCCAGAGAATCAGCGACTTCCACTTGCCGGCGACTACGTCCATCGCCGCGTCGATGCCGCAGAAGTAGGGACCTCGTCGTGCTGATGTCGCCATCCGCCCCTCCAAGACGCACTTACCCATGAGTGAGTACCTGACTAAATAGTCCGTACTGGTCAACTCTACCGGCTGCGGAAAGGATTGGCCGAACGATGAATTCGAGGGGGAGCCCAAAAATGACAAACAACAACAGCGTCCAGGTGAGCCTTCTCGGGCTGGGGGCGATGGGTAGCGCTCTGGCAGACGCCCTGGTGAAGGCCGGATACGCGACAACAGTCTGGAACCGCTCACTAGGCAAGGCGGACGACCTCGTTGCGCAGGGCGCGCAGGCCGCTGCCACGGCCGGTGACGCGGTCCGGGCCAGCCGACTGGTGATCGCATGCCTGCTGGACCACGCATCGGTCCATGAGGTGCTTGATCCGCTCTCCAATGAGCTGGCTGGCCGAACCTTGATCAACCTAACCACGACGACGCCGGCTCAGTCACGGGAGTTGGCCGCCTGGGCTGCCCATGCTGGGGTTACGTATCTGGACGGCGGCATCATGGCCGTACCGCAGATGATCGGCCAGCCTGGGGCATCGATCCTCTACAGCGGATCGGCCGATGTCTTCAACGAGTGCAAGCCGCTGCTCGACCTGTGGGCAACCAGTACCTACTTCGGTGAGGATGCCGGGCTGGCGTCCCTGTACGACCTCGCCCTACTCGCGGGCATGTACGTCATGTTCGCCGGATTCATGCACGGCGCGGCCATGGTTGCGCCGGCCGGTGTGACGGCGGGCCAGTTCGCTGCCATGGCCACACCTTGGCTGACCGCCATGACCGGTGCCTTCCAAGGGTTCGCCGCAGTCATCGACGGCGGGGACTACACCGTCGAAGGGCAGCAGAGCCTTGAGTTCTCCAACCTCAGTGACCTCTTGGCTTCCAGTTCCGACCAGGGCATCAGCACCGAGGTAGTCGCCATGGTCCAGGGGCTCATCCAACGCCAGATTGATGCAGGCCACGGAGAGGAAGGCTTCGCCCGAATCATCGAGAGCATCAAGCAGCCGGGCTAAAGCTCGCGCGACGGGCGTGGGGTCATGTTCGCCTGGTTCACCGGGGCTACCTTCTCAGGCGACGCCCGGTTCAACTATGCGACGTTCTCGCGCGACGCCCATTTCGTCCCGCAGAGGCGCTGGCCAGCGCATGGTTGGATGAGATGCGTGTGGAGTCTCGGCCTCTGGGTGTGGAGCGGTGGTGGCCACCAGGCTGGCGGCTGATAGAGAGCGAGGACGGGTGGGGGTGCTACGGCGCGAGGAGTCTGCAGCCGCGCCGGAAGGCATGGACATGGAGACCAAGGGCGAGGCCGAGGACGGCGCGACATGAAGGTACGGATCTGCCGCCTTCCGGCTGTGTCTCATGGGGCGTCGACGATGAAAGCCTCCAGCCCCTCGAACTCTTCCCGCGTCTGCGCCGTCAGCAAGTACTGATCCCACGACGGGCGCCGTGTCCTCTCCTTATCTTCCGCGCGCCGGCCGCGCCGGGCGCATCCTAGACGTGCAGGCAGCCGGGCGGCCTGACCGACGAGCACGGCCGGGCCATCAAGGTCACCGCCCACCAGTTCCGGCACACTCTTGGGACGCGGCTGATCAACGCCAACGTCCCCCGGCACATCGTCCAGCAGCTCCTCGATCGCATGTCGCCCCAGATGACCGCGGTCTATGCCCGGCTGCACAACACCACGCTCCGGCGGCACTGGGAGAACGCCGTCAAGATCAACGCGGAAGCGGAGCCGGTCGTGCTGCCCAACGGGCACCACCTGGCCGACGCCGAGTGGATGAAGATCAGCATGGTGCGGGCCAAGGTGACCCTGCCCAACGGCTACTGCGGAGCCCCGATCCAGACCGACAGCGAGTTCGCCAACCCCTGCTTGGACTGCCACTTCTTCCTGACCATCCGCGACTTCCTCGACCAGCACCGGCGCCAGCGCGACGAGACGCACCGCCTCATCGGCGACGCCGAGCATCAAGGGCTGACGCGGCTGGTGGAGCGAAACACCCCGCACGCTGGGCAAGCTCGACCGCATCATCGAGGCCCTGGAGCAGACCGGGCCCGAGCAAGCCGTCGCCGGCGAAAAGGTGGTCGACCTCGATGCCACCGGCTGACAACACCCGCTTCCTCGTCGCGGCCTCCAAGCAGCGCAGCCACGACGCTCGCGCTCGCGCAGGCCCTGGTCGATGCCGAGCGCTCCGGCAAACGCCCGACCGTTGTCGGCATCGCCGCGGCCGCAGGAGTCTCCCGCTCATGGCTCAACGCATTGTTTGCCTGCCCGAGGAGGGCTGCCGAACAATCTTGCCGCCACGATCCTGGTGGCGCAGGGCCTCGGCGGGCACGCGGTCACGGGGACCGCTTCCTGCTCGGAACCCCTGAGAGCCGGGCACACGGGCGCGGAATCTGTCCCGCCCTGCTTGCAGGCCAGGCTCAGCGCGATCAGTCATTTCATCCCCTGCAGAAATCGGAGGACAGATGAACGACAGAGCAACGGCCATGCCACCCGTGGCCGTCCCGACTCATCGCGAAAGGCAGGTACCCCTGCATCTCGCAAGCATCTCCCTCACCCTCGCCCTCGCCACCACAGCCTCCGGTTTGGCCCTGGCGACGGCCGCACCGGCCGTCGCGGCCCCGGTCGCGCAGACCACCGCGGCCCCCGCCCAACCGGCACCGGCCGCGCACAGCGAGGTCTCGACCCACGCGAGCGCAGCGGCAAGGGCCAAGTGGTACACCCAACGGCACGAGGCTTTGGGCCCACGCAAGGGGTACTTCACGACCTCGGACTGGAAGCGGCTCTCGGGTGTCCGCGTGATGCAGGTCAAGGCCCGCTGCTGGGGCAACGACTCGCAGATAGTGGTCAGACTCCATTACGTGCGCCGCTACGGCGCCGGCGAGAAGGTCGCCAAGTCCGGCAAGTGGGCCTGCAACGGCAGGTACGGCATCGTCCGCATCCACAACGCCGGGCACGGGAAGTACTATGCGTCCTTCAGCCTCGACAAGAAGCACACCGTCGAGTACTGGGTGCAGTACTACAAGTAACCCGCTACAAGCAGGCTCGCGAGGAGTAGCTTGCTGTGCCGGGACTTGGCCATAGGCATCAACTGGCTCGTCCCGGCCTCGCCCAGGCGCCGGGGTGGACGGACACAGCTGGCCGGCATGCCGCCATCCCTTGACGGATGCCATCGGTCGGCTCGCCCCGGGCGTCTCAGCCCGGGGCTCCCACAGAACCGTGCTTTCAGATCAAGGACCCGAGGAGCATCGTTGACCCGGAGGTCTGGGCCCGCGAGGCGGGCCCAGACCTAGCCGGTCAGAACGGGGCCTCCTGCCCACCGAAACCGGCACCGGCCATTGCGAGCTCGTGCTCCTGGCCCTCGCCGCCCCACGGGTTGGACGTGTTCTCCCAGGACTCGGCCGGGTGCGGGACCTTCTCCCGCGAGACCTTGTTGACCTTGGCGGTCGCGAACCTCAAAGAGACACCGGCGTCCTCGATGATGACCTCGATGACCCACCGCTTGATGTCCTGCTTGTCCTCATAGCTGCGCTGCTGAAGTCGACCCGTGACCACCACGCGGGTCCCCCTGGAGGCCGACTCGGCGATGTGCTCCGCCAGCTCGCGGAAGGCCGAGCACCGCATGAACACGGAGACCCCGTCGACCATCTTGCCAGCGGCGCCTTGTCGAACACCCGGCGGGTGGACGCCACGGTGAAGGCCGCGATCGCGACGCCGGTCTCGGTGAACTTGAGCTCGGGGTCGTCGGTGAGGTTGCCGACGATGGTGATGGTGGTGTCGCCGATGGACATGCTGAAGCTCCTTCGTGAGCTGAAGATGGATGGAAATCGAAAGATCGGGAAACCGGAGAAAGAGGGAACGGGCAGAAAGACCCTGGCGGAAGGAAGCTGCGCCCACCCGCGTCGAAGACATGTCCGCGACGCATCGCCGCAGGACAGTGCATGATCAGTTCAGAGAACTCCGCATAAGCAGGCGGTCTGGACGCCCTGACCCGCCACCCAGGCCATGACCTCGCTGTGCGGGATCTCGCGCAGCCGCGCGGCGAACTCGGAGGTGCGCAGGTGAGCACGTACGCGTGCCGTACAAGGGCAAGAAACCGCCGGCCTCACAGAAGAGCACCAACTCCGCCCACGCCAAGCTCCGCGGTCCCGGCGAGCGCGCCGAACTCAGCTGCTGCCCCCTTCGCGCAGGCCAACTCGTCAGGCGATCCTCGTCTCCGACTCCGCGGGGCCCGCTGAAATGGGCTACAGGCTGGCGCCGATTTCGCGCCCCATCCAGCACCGCCACCCATTGTTGCCCTGACGGAATGCTGTCAGAGCCACTCGTCGGAAGGCATGTGCCGTTCTACGATCCTTTCGGATTCGGCGCTTGAGGGGCTCAGCCCACTCAGAGGTGTGAATAGGGAGCTGAGTCTGGAACACGCGCATGTCACGCCGTAGGTTCCGCGGAAGAGGTGTTCGCACATGGCCACCCAGCCAGCCTGGACGCACCACGACGCCGTTCAACCATCGCAGCTCAACGGTCGATATCACAGGACCGCCCTCGGCTTCTTTCTGGTCATCGTAGTGGCCCACTGGGCCGAGCACCTGGCCCAGGCGGTCCAGATCTATGTCCTTGACTGGCCGATCCCGGAAGCCCGCGGCGTACTCGGCGTGCCGTTCCCGTGGCTGGTCAAGTCGGAGTGGATGCACTACGGCTACGCGCTGGTGATGCTCGCCGGCTTTCTCCTGCTGCGCCAGGGCTTCACCGGGCGCGCGCGCACCTGGTGGAACATCGCGATGGGTATCCAGATCTGGCACCACCTGGAGCACTTCCTTCTGCTCATGCAGGCGCTGACCGGCAACAACCTGCTGGGCAAGCCGGTGCCCACCAGCATCATCCAGATTGTGGTCCCCCGGGTGGAGCTGCACCTCTTCTACAACGCTGTCGTCTTCGCGCCCATGGTGGTGGCGATGATCCTGCACCGGCGCCCCCGCGAGTCCGAGCGTACCGGGATGAACTGTAGCTGCGCGCTCGCCTACGGGCGATGACGATGACGGGCGGACGGTCCGCAAGCAAACGGTCTCCGGCCTTCACCGTGGCGATGACCCTCGTCGCGGTCTTCCTGCTGTACCTCGCCACCCCGAACGTCGGTCTCGTCATACGGGCCGCCCGGGCTGACGGTTTTCCGGGCACGTTCACCGCGGAACGCCTCTACTGCGTCCAGCACCCCGGACACGAGAGCTGCAGCTGGATCGGGACATTCCGCTCCGACGACGGCACCGTGCGTCGGGCTGAGGTGGCCATGCACGACAGCGGCCGGGAATCATACCGTGCCGGTACGGAGACCAGGGCCATCGATGTCGGGCGGCCCAACCGAGTCTACGGACCGGAGGGCTCGCAGGAGTGGATGTTCACGGCGCTGCTGCTGCTGGGCGGCGTGGCGATCCTGGCATACCTATACGTTCCGCCGCTGATGCGGCTGGTCTCCCCGCACGCCGTCCGCTGATTCGAGCCCTCCACCGCGAAGCCCGGAAAGCCACCGCCCGACGCTGGGGCAACTACCTCGAAGAGGGCTTCGCGCGGCTGGTGCTCGCGGGGGTGGTGGAGTCGCGCGAGGAGCGCGCGGGCTACCTCGCCTGGCAGGCTGGCTCCCCGCGACCTGACTTGACCGGCCGGGGTTGCCACCGGACGCCGCCCCGGCCCTGAACCTGGCCGGGGCGGCGCCGTGCGGCAGAGGCCGCCGGTGTGGTCACGGCGGCCTCGGGCCCTGCCGGATTCCGACGGACCCCTCGGGGTGAATCAGAAGCGGACGCCCCAGTGGAGCGAGTCCGTCGGCCACAGCTCGGACTGCCGCTTGAGCATGGTCTTGGCTCCGCCACCCACGGGGCAGCGAGTGCCGGGTGCGGGCACGTCCAGCGAGATCAGGTACTTGTCGAAGGGCACGGTGGCGCACTCCTCCTTGCCGTAGATGCGGTGCCCCCAGCCCTCGTACGTGAGCAGCACCGCCTTGGGGCCGAGCTGGCGGGCCACGTTGGCAGACCAGCCGTACGGGGTGGAGGGGTCGTGCAACGAGCTCCCCAGCATGATCGGAGCGCTGCCCTTGTACCGCAGCCGGTGCTGCGGGTTGTTGGTGGTGTGGTTGAGGCAGACGGGCAGGTCCTCGATCGGCATCGGGTTGTAACGCATGTCGGGGGCGTGGCGGTTGGAGCTGCGCATGAGCGCGGCGTACTGCTTGTAGTTGCGCACCCGCAGGCTGTAGTCCTCACAGAGGACCACGGTCGGCAGGTGGGCGAGTTCGCCTTCCACCGGCTGACGGCCGGGCAGCGGCGGGACCCACGGCGGCAGCGGGCCGCCGCCGTCCAGGGCGCGGAGCATCTCGCTCAGCAGCTGCCAGGCGGGGCCTTCGGTGCCCAGCACGCCCTGCCACAGGACCTGCAGCTCGGTCATCGGGCGGTCGGGGACGCCGGGGTAGTACAGCTTTCCGCTGCGCGCCTTGGCGAGGAGCCTCTCCCACAGCGCCCGGACGTCCTGGCCGTGCAGGGCGCAGCTGGCGGTGTGCTCGCACCAGCCGACGAACTCGTCGAAGGCGTCCTCGACGGCGGCGGCCTCGGTGTCGAGGAACGCCTTGACGCCGAGGCTGTGGTCCATGTTGCTGTCGAGGGCCATGGCCCTGATCCGGTGGGGGAACAGCTCGGCGTACATCTGCCCGATGAGCGTGCCGTACGAGATGCCGTAGTAGGTGAGCTTCTCCTCGCCGAGGGCGGCGCGGAGGGCGTCCATGTCGCGCGCGACGTTGGCCGAGTCGACGTGGTCGTACAGGGGGCCGGTGCGGGCCCGGCAGTCCTGGTGCAGCCTCTTGGCGTAGGCGGTCCACTTGTCGAAGTCGGCCTGGCTGGTCATGACCGCGTGCGGCATCTGGTTGTACACCGCCGCCGAGCAGACCACCGGATGGCTGCGGCCCACACCTCGGGGGTCGAAGCCGACGATGTCGAACCGCCGCTGGAGCTCCTCGGTGAAGAAGCCGGGGGCGCCGTAGGCGGCCTCCACGCCCGAGCCGCCCGGGCCGCCCGGGTTGATCACCAGGGATCCGACGCGGGCCGCGGGGTCGGTGGCCTTGCGGCGGGCGATGGCCAGGTCGATGGTGGGCCCGTCCGGACGGGACCAGTCGATCGGGACGGCCAGCTTGCCGCACTCGGCGGCGGGCTCCTCCTCGCAGGGGACCCAGGCGATGCCGCCCTTCCCCGGGGGAGCGGGGCTTCCGTTTCCAGCGGCCGCCCCGGCCGTCGGAACGGGCAGCACCGCCGCCACCACGACGAAGGCGGCGGCGACTAGGGAGAATCTTCTTCGCACATTGCTCCAATCATCGGTCGGCCGGCCGAATCGCACGGCACTCGACCGGTCTAGATCATTCCTGGTCGGCGACGTGCACGGAGCAAAGATGAGAAATTTCGCAAAACGACCAACTGGGGCAACAGGCCGAGAGCCCCTCTCAGGGGGCGGACCACTCGTCGGCGAGGGCGGAGTGGACGATGGAGTCGCGCCAGCCCGACGGTGTGGGCACGTGGTGGCGGATGCGTCCGGCCATGGAGGTGTTTCACGACGGGGGATGCGGCGGTGCTCCCCCTTGCAGGCCATCGCTGTGCGCAAGGACTGTTGTCCGCTGGGTGGCTTTTCGCGCACACAGGAGGGCGGCCGACGCAGTTCGCGTCGGCCGCCCATTCCCCAGAACCACTAATCGCCTTTGATCGCCGGCTGCACGATCGAGCATGTGGTGACGTCAGTTGTTGCCGACGTTGATGTTGCCGCCGTTGTTGTTGCCGCCGTTGCCGCCGAAGCCGCCCGGGGCGCCGTTGGCGTTGCCGCCGTTGCCATTGCCGATGTTGCCGCCCCTGTTGTCAATGTTGATCTTCTTGACCTTCTTGATCTTCTTGATGACGCGGGGCTTGCAACCGCCGGTCAGGGTGGCCTGTGTGGAGGCGGACGTCTCGACCTGGGTCGCGCTGGTGGTCGCGGTCGTGGGCTGGGCCGACATCGTCACGGGGACGACGAGGGCGGAGGCGGCGATCGTGGCGGCGGCGAAGGTCTTCTTGAAGTCGAGCATGAGAGGTTCTCCTTAAGTAGGGGCTCCGGGGAGCTATATGGATATTTGTACCTAAGGCGACTTGCGTATCCCTTTCATGCCGATAGCAGATGATATGAGCGATATGCCGGAATGTCGTTTTCGCGGGGGAAGCATCGATCCGCTGCTCGTGGGCCACGCCCCGGGACAGGTCGGGGGGCTCTTCCATTGGTTCGTGTATCCAGCCTGAGAAGGGGCTGACGGGGGGTGATTCCCTCTCGACGGTGGGCGGCCGGCCGGTCGTATCGAGTGGCGATATCCGCACCGCGACCGACACGATCGTCGACCTCGTCGCACGAACCACGGATCGATCATCGAATGTGGCGATGGCGATTGATCGCACGCCGGCCGTGGCCGCGCAGCGGCCACCTCCGAGAGAATTCGCCGGCGGACGTCTGGTGAACGTCCATGTCATGGGCGACATCGGTTCTCGCGACGCTCGCCCTTGCCCGCTTGACACTTCCCGCGCACACAGGTGGGCGGCCGACGCTGATCGCGTCGGCCGCCCATGTTGGTGGCCGCTAATCGGTTTTGCTCACTGGCTGTGCGGCTGATCAACAAGGGAATGTCAGTCGTTGCCGATGTTGATGTCGCCCTTGTTGCCGCTACCACCGTCACCGCCGACGCCGCCGAAGCCGTTGGCGTTGCCGCCGTTGCCGTTGCCGATGGTGCCGCCCTCGTTGTCGACCTCGACCTCCTTGTCACCACCGCCGCCGCCGTTGCCGATGCCGATGTTGCCCTCGTTGTTGTCGCCGCCGAAGCCGCCGGCGCCGAAGTCGCCGTTGGCGTTGCCGCCGTTGCCGTTGCCGATGGTGCCGCCCTTGTTGTTGACCTTGACCCTCTTGCCCTTCTTCTTGTCGTCGTTGTGGTGCCCGGGCGTCATGGTTGTCTGTACGCCAGCGGTCGTTCCCACTTCGGTCACGGTGGCGGCGCTGGCGGGCTGGGCCGACAGGATCATGGGGGCCACCACGGCGGAGGCTGCGATCGTGGCGGCTGCGAGGGTCTTCTTGATGTCGAACATGTGGTTCTCCTTAGTGTGTGTAGATCTATGTGGTGGTACGAGCCCCGTTGGGCTATGTGGACATTTCTAGGCGAAGTGACTTGCATATCCCTTTCATGGCAATAGCGGAGGATTTGCGTGATATGTCGGAATAGCTTGCCTGTCGGGGATGACGTCGATCCGCTGTTCGTGCAGAAGTCCCCTTGGGGGCCGCTGGGCATACCCGTAGCGACTGGCCGTGGGCTGTTCGTACATGCCAAAAAGGCCGCGCCGGCTCTCGACGCGGTTGCGGGCGAGGCATGGCGCCCTCCCGGCGGATCCGTCACGGTCGCGGCTTACGCGGAGGCTTGGCGCACCGTCGCCGGTGACGAAAGGGGCGGGCGCGCGAGTGAGGGTGCCCTGGTTCAGGTGTCGCCCGTAGCAGGCGCCCGGCCCCATCAGTGGTGCAGGAGGCGTTCCGCCGTGAGCGCGGGGAAACCGGCCACGTGTTTGGAGAGGGCTACCACGACGCGGCGGTCAACCACTTCTCACATCAGCGGTGCGGGTCTACGCCGCGCTCACGGGGGGTGGCCGGAGCGTCTTGCCGTACGGTCGGATGGGCGAAGGGCTGGTCACAGGGCGCGGTCGGCGGGCCACTCGTCGGCGAGGGCGGAGTGGACGATGGAGTCGCGCCAGCCCGACGGTGTGGGTACGTGGTGGCGGATGCGTCCCTCCTCCATCATCCCCGCGACCAGCATCGCCAGCTGCGCCGCCGTGTTGGCGGGGGAGCGGGCGCCCCACAGGCGGTGCAGCCCCAGCCCCTTGAAGCCGAACCGCAGCAGCAGCCGGATCAGGTCGGTCCCCATCCCGCGTCCCCACAGGTCGGGGCGGAGGCCGAGGCCGATCTCGGCGCTGTGCGGGTGGTCGGCCTCGATGTGCAGGCGGGCCACGCCGATGACCTCGCGGGTCTCGAGGTCGGTGACGGCCAGCACGTACAGGCGGCGAGGGGTGGCGGTGGCCGCCGCGATCGCCTCGGCGACGATCTCGACGACCTCGGCCCGGCTTCGCGGGTCGAACGGCAGGTGCTGGGTGGCCGCCGGGTCGCCGTAGACGGCGTGCAACGCGTCGACGTCGTCGGCGGTGACCTCACGCAGGCCCAGTCGCTCGCCGGTGACGTGGACGCTGCGCATGCGCAGACGGTAACGCGTCCCCCGCGATCTTCACAAGAGCTGTCAAGTCGCCAGTTGACTGCCGTAAGCTCGCGCGACAAGTTCGGCGACGGCGCCGTGCGCGCCCAGCGGGTCGGCGTATCCGGCGCCGATGCTCGCCGCCGCCGACTCCAGGACGGAGGCGTCGGCCTCGTGCCCGATGAGGCAGGGGGAGATCGCCAGGCGCTCGGCGCCCGCGGCGCGAAGGCGCTCGGCGGCCACGCCGACACCGGGATCGCTGTCGAGGGAGGCGGCCACGACGGGCAGGGTGAGCCGCGAGGCGAGCAGCACGGCCGTCGCCTGGGCGGCGTGGACGGCGTGCTCGCCGCCGACGGTGCCGAGGATGACCGCGTCGACCGGGCTGGAGACGCTGAGCAGGCGCATCCGGTCGGCCCTCGCGAGCTGCTTCTCCGCCAGCTTGATGTGCAGGGCCTCGGCCAGCAGCGGGTGCGGGCCGAGCGCGTCGGTGACCGTGGCCTCCGCGCCGGTGGCGGCGACGGCCTTGGTGATCTCCTCGGTGACCACGGGGTCGGGCCAGAGGGTCAGTGGCACCACGATCGCGGCGCGGTCCTGCGGGAGCGTGTCTGCGAGATCTTCGAACGTGGCCAGACGCACCTCGATGTGCGGGTTGTCGACCCGGACCAGCCCGGCGATCTCCTCGGCGTACCCGCCGGGGTCGGCGGGGCACGCCAGCACGAGGGCCGGGGCGTCCGGCGGCAGGGACGTGGGAACGGGCCGCCGATGGCGGCCGCCACCGGGCCGGGGGGAACGTTCACGTACAGGCAGGCTCACGGCGCGGAGTTTATGACTATTTGGAAATCCGCGTGCCCGAAAACGGCGGCGATTCCATTACAACCTCACGAGTCTCACCAGTCAGACAGGTATCGGCTGTGAGCGAGATCACATCGTGACGTACTGAAACGTTGACGTCACGCGCGGGGCGGCGAGACTTTGAGAAATCTAGAAGCGCGTTCTAGAGCAACCTTCCACCCCCCGGAGGTTGGAATGAAGCCGTTCTACGTCCGCGAGCTCACCGTCTATCCCGTCGGCACCCGGCGCATCCGCCTGCTGGCGGTGGCCGTGCTGGCGAGCCTGGTGGCCAACTTCGAGACCACACTGGCCACGATCCTCCCGCTGCTGCGCGCCGACCTCGACATGTCGCTGGAGGTCTACGGCCTCATCGCGGCCGTCTCCGTGCTGGTGGGCGGGCTGTCGGCCGGATTCGGCGGGATCCTGTCCGACCGGTGGGGCAGGGTGACGATCCTGGTGCCCACCCTGACCGTCACCGCCGCCTGCAACTTCCTGCTGGCCACTGTCGACACCGTGGGCGGGCTGTTCTTCGTGCGGTGCCTGATGCTGTTCATCGAGGGCGCGGCCATCACGATCACCGCCAGCCTGGTGCGAGACTTCTCCCCGCGTGTGGGCAGGGCCCAGGCGTTCGGGTTCTGGACCTGGGGCCCGGTGGGCGCCTCCTTCCTGGCCTCGGCGATCGCGAGCCTGACGCTGCCGATGTTCGGCAACGCCTGGCAGTCGCAGGCCGTCATCATGGGCGTGGTCTCGCTGGTGCTCTGCGGCGTCATCATCTGGCAGATCGCCGAGCCGTCGGCCGCGCTCAGAGCGCAGGTGATGTCCGCCGAGGCCGCGGTGGCGACCGAGGAGAAGATCGACCCCGGTAAGGTCCGCGAGCTGCTCAGGCATCCCCATCTGTGGGCCCACGTCTTCGGCAACACCGGGTGGCAGGTGCTCTACTGGACCTTCGCGATCTTCGGCCAGACCATCCTGGTCGACTCCTTCGGGATGAGCGCCGCGCAGGCCAACGGGGTCGTCGCGCTCGGGATCGTGCTCAACGCCGTCGCGGTGATCGCGGTCGGGCGGGTGTCGGACCGGCTGCAGCTGCGCAAGCCGTTCACGCTCGTGGGCACCGTGCTCACCATCGCGGCGCTCGGCGGGTTCGTCGCCCTCATCGGCTCGGGGGCCGGCGGTCCCGTGGTCGTCATGGTCTACGCCGCCCTCTTCCTGGTGCTCGGCGTGGCGTACGTGCCGTGGATGGCGAACTTCTCGGAGGACGCCGAGGACGTGGAGCCGCGGCTGCAGGGCGCCGCGCTCGGCATCTGGGGCATGGTCGTGCGCATCATGATCGTGGTGCTGCTCCTGGTGTCGCCGCAGGTCGTGGCGGCCGGCGGGTGGAGCGCGTGGCTGCTGGTCGGCCTCGGCGGCCAGGTGGTCTTCCTGATCTCCATGGCCGCCTTCAGGGGCAGATGGCGTACGGCGAAGCCGGCTTCCGCGGCCGTCTGATCACCCGGAGGGCACTGTGACCTGAATCACAGTGCCCGCTGTTTACATCCATGTAATCGATTACCTATGGTGATGTAATCGATTACATGGAGGACGCATGGCACGCATCAAGGACGTCGCGGCACGCGCGGGCGTCTCCGTCGCCACGGTCTCCCGCGTGCTGAACGACAACCCGTCGGTCACGGAGGAGACCCGCGACCGCGTCTACGCGGCCATGAAGGAGCTCCGCTACGTCCCGAACGCCGTCGCGCGCTCCCTGCGCACCGAGGCCACCCGGACGATCGGCCTGATCATCGGCGACATCCTCAACCCCTTCTTCACCGAACTGGCGAGGGGCGTCGAGGACGAGGCCAGGCAGGCCGGTTACACCGTCGTCATCGGCAACGCCGACGAGCGGGCGGAGGAGCAGGACCACTACGTGCGCACCCTGGTGGAGCAGCGCGTCGACGGGCTGCTGATCTGCCCCACCGCCGAGGTCACCCCGCTGGTGGAGGAGCTGGTCCGCACCGGCAGGCCGCTCGTCTTCCTCGACCGCACGATCAGCGGCCTCGACGTGCCGTCCGTGCGCGCGGACGGGGCCACGGCCATCGCCGCGCTGGTCGCGCACCTGAAGTCCAGAGGGCACCGCAGGATCGCCTTCGCCTCGGGGCCGGCCACGCTGTCGACGGGCCGCGAGCGGACCGAGGCCTTCGCCGCGGCGATGAACGAGGCGGGTCTCGACCTCAGGACCGAGTACTTGGCGACGGGCGACTTCCGCGAAGGCAGCGGCCGGGCCATCACGGCGCGCCTCCTGGATCTGCCGGAGCCGCCTGAGGTGATCTTCTTCGGGGACAACCTGATGACACTCGGCGGGCTGGACGAGATCAGGGCCAGGGGGCTGCGCATTCCCGACGACGTGGCGGTCGCCTCGTTCGACGACGTGACGTGGTTCGTCCACGTCGATCCACCGATCACCGCGATCGCCCAGCCCACCGCCGAGATGGGGCGCACGGCCGTACGGCTGCTGCTGCAGGGCGTCGCGGGACGCAGCGGGGAGTCGGTGGTGCTCCCCGCCGAGCTGGTCGTCCGCAGGTCCTGCGAGAGGAAGGGTGCATGAGATGAGCCAGGAGATCCTCAGGGTCGAGGGCCTGCGCAAGCGCTTCCCCGGCGTCCTCGCACTGGACGGGGTGGACCTCTCCCTGCGCACCGGCGAGGTGCACGTGCTGCTCGGCGAGAACGGCGCGGGCAAGAGCACTCTGATCAAGATGCTCTCCGGCGCCTACCACCCCGACGAGGGCCGCGTCCTGCTCGACGGCCGCCCCGTGGAGATCCGTACGGCAGGCGACGCCCAGCGCCTCGGCATCGCCACCATCTACCAGGAGTTCAACCTGGTCCCCGAGCTGACCGTGGGGGAGAACCTCGCCCTCGGCCGCCCGCCGCGCAGGTTCGGCTTCGTCGACGTCAAGGCCATGCACCGCCAGGCCCGCGAGCTGCTCGACCGGGTCGGCCTCGACATCGACCCGCGCAGGAAGCTCGGCACGCTCGGCATCGCGCGCATGCAGATGGTCGAGATCGCCAAGGCGCTGGCGCTGGAGGCCCGCGTGCTGATCATGGACGAGCCCACCGCGGTGCTGACCACCGGCGAGGTGGACAGGCTCTTCTCCATCGTCAGGCAGCTTCGCGACCAGGGCGTGGCGATCGTCTTCATCACCCACCACCTCGAGGAGATCGCCCAGGTCGGCGACAGGGTGACCGTACTGCGTGACGGGCGCTCGGTGGCCGAGGTGCCGGCGGACACGCCCGAGGACGAGCTCGTCAGGCTCATGGTCGGCCGTCCCATCGACCAGCAGTACCCCCGCGAGTCCGAGCGGCCGGGCCGGGCGCTGCTGAAGGTGAGCGGGCTGGGCAGGCGCGGCCACTTCGACGAGGTCTCCTTCGAGGTGCGCGCCGGCGAGGTCGTCGGCCTCGCGGGGCTGGTGGGCGCGGGCCGTACCGAGGTGGCCAGGGCGATCTTCGGCGCCGATCACTACGACGAGGGCGAGGTCACGGTGGACGGCAGGCCGCTGCCCGCCGGAGACATCCACGCGGCGATGGCCATGGGCCTCGGCTTGGTCCCCGAGGACCGCAAGGGGCAGGGGCTGGTGCTCGGCGCGGACGTCGCGGAGAACCTCGGCCTGGTGACGCTCGGCAGGGCGACCCGCGCCGGATTCGTGGACCGTCAGGGCCAGCGCAAGGTGGCCGCCGAGGTCGCGGGCCGGCTCGGAGTCCGGATGAGCGGGCTCGGCCAGGAGGTCCGCACGCTCTCCGGAGGAAACCAGCAGAAGATCGTCATCGGCAAGTGGCTGCTGGCCGACGTCAGCGTGCTCATCCTCGACGAACCGACCCGCGGCATCGACGTCGGCGCCAAGGTCGAGATCTACCAACTGATCAACACACTGACCGCCTCGGGTCACGCCGTCCTCATGATCTCCAGTGATCTCCCCGAGGTGATCGGCATGAGCGACAGGGTGCTCGTCATGGCCAGAGGCAGGCTCGTCGGCGAACTCCCCGCGGACGAGGCGACACAGGACGCGGTGATGGCGCTGGCCGTCACCGAGGTGGAGGGTAGTCGTGTCCAGTAGAACGAAGGTCTTGCTCTCGGAGAACGGCGCGCTCGTCGCGCTCGTGGTCCTGGCCGTCGCGCTGTCGCTGCTGTCCAGCGACTTCCTGAGCGTGAGCAACCTGCTCAACGTCGGTGTGCAGGCGGCCGTCACCGCGATCCTCGCCTTCGGCGCCACGTTCGTCATCATCACCGCGGGCATCGACCTGTCCGTCGGCTCCGTGGCCGCGCTGTCGGCGATCACGCTGGCGTACCTCTCCACGACCTCGGGCCTGCCGTGGCCGCTGGCCACGGTGATCGCGCTGGCCGTCGGCGTGGTGTGCGGGCTGGCCAACGCCGCACTCATCGCGTACGGCAAGCTGCCCCCGTTCATCGCCACCCTGGCCATGCTCGGCATCGCCCGTGGCCTGGCGCTGGTCGTCTCCCAGGGCAGCCCGATCGCCATGCCCGACGCGGTCTCCCACGTGGGCGACACCATCGGCGGCTACCTGCCGATTCCGGTGATCGTCATGGTCGTCATGGGCCTCATCGCCGCCGTCATCCTCAACCGCACCTATCCCGGCCGCGCCATGTACGCGATCGGCGGCAACGAGGAGGCGGCCAGGCTCTCCGGCATCAAGGTCAACAGGCAGAAGCTCGTCACCTACGCCCTGTCGGGCGGCTTCGCGGCCGTCGCGGGCATCGTGCTGGCCAGCCGCCTCGCCTCCGCCCAGCCGCAGGCCGCCGCCGGCTACGAGCTGGACGCCATCGCCGCCGTCGTCATCGGAGGCGCCAGCCTGTCCGGCGGCAAGGGCCGCGCCTTCGGCACTTTCGTCGGCGCCCTCATCCTCGCCGTTCTGCGCAACGGCCTGAATCTCCTGTCCGTCTCCGCCTTCTGGCAGCAGGTGGTGATCGGCGTCGTGATCGCGCTCGCGGTCCTCGTCGACACCCTGCGTCGCAGGTCAAGCAATTAAGGGAAGAGAACTGTCATGAAGCTGAGGATCATCGCGGCCGGCGCCGCGCTCGCGCTCGGCCTGACCGCCTGCGGTTCGGCCGACACCACGGGGACGTCCCCCACGGGCGGCTCCGGCGATATCAAGATCGGCATGTCGGTCTCCACGCTCAACAACCCCTACTTCGTCCAGCTGCGCTCGGGCGCGGAGGAGGAGGCCAAGAAGCTCGGCGTCTCGCTGACCGTCACCGACGCCCAGAACGACGCCTCCCAGCAGGTGAACCAGGTCCAGAACTTCACCAGCCAGAACATGAAGGCGATCGTCATCAACCCGGTCGACTCCGACGCGGCCGCGCCGGCCGTCAAGGCGGCCGAGCGGAGCAACATCCCGGTGATCGCCGCCGACCGCGGCGTCAACGGCGCCCAGGTCAAGCAGACCGTCGCCTCCGACAACGTCCAGGGCGGCAAGCTGGCCGCGCAGGAACTGGCCAAGCAGATGGGTGAGAAGGGCAAGGTCGTGGTGCTCCAGGGCGTCGCGGGCACCTCCGCCTCGCGCGACCGCGGACAGGGCTTCACCGAGGGCATCAAGGCCTACCCGGGCATCCAGGTCGTCGCCGCGCAGCCCGCGGACTTCGACCGCACCAAGGGCCTCGACGTCATGAGCAACCTCCTGCAGTCCCACCCCGACATCACCGGTGTCTTCGCCGAGAACGACGAGATGGCGCTCGGCGCGATCAAGGCGCTCGGCGCCAAGGCGGGCTCGGCGGTGAAGGTCGTCGGCTTCGACGGCACGCCCGACGGCCTGAAGGCCGTCCAGGACGGCACGCTGGCCGCGACCGTCGCCCAGCAGCCCAAGGTCCTCGGTCAGCAGGCCATCGCCAGCGCGGTGAAGGCCGCCAAGGGCGAGAGCATTCAGCAGACCGTGGCCGTGCCGGTGAAGGTCGCGACCAAGGACAACGTCTCCGAGTTCGCGGGCTGACCATGGACGTGGTCGTCGTGGGGTCGGTCAACGCCGACCTCGTGGTCAAGGTCGAGCGCAGGCCGGCGCCCGGCGAGACCGTGATGGGCTCCGACCTCGACACCTTTCCCGGCGGCAAGGGCGCGAACCAGGCCGTCGCCGCCGCCAGGCTCGGCGCGGACGTGGCCCTGCTCGCCAGGACCGGCACCGACCAGTACGGCACGCGCCTGGTGGCGGGACTCGCCGCCGAGGGCGTGTCCGTGGAGCACGTGGTGGAGAGCGAGGGGGCCAGCGGCGTCGCGCTCATCACCGTCGACGCCGACGGCGACAACAGCATCATCGTCTCGCCGGGCGCCAACGCGCGCCTCACCCCCGCCGACGTGGCCGCCGCCGCCGACCTGCTGGGCGGGGCCGCGGTGGTCTCGCTGATGCTGGAGATCCCGCTCGAGACCGTCACGGCGGCGGCCCGCGCCGCCCGGCGCGCGGTGCTGAACGCCTCACCGCCTCGGCCGTTGCCCAGGGAACTGCTGGCTTTGGCCGACCCGCTGGTGGTCAACGAGCACGAGGCGGCGTTCCTGCTGGGCTCGGAGGGAGATCCGGCGGGGATGGCCCGCGCCCTGCTCGCCCTCGGACCGAGGTCCGTGGTGATCACGCTGGGGGCGGAGGGCGCGGTGGTGGCGGAGTCCTCGGACGCCGCGCGCCCGGTTCACGTGGACGGTTCGCCGGATCGGGTTTCCTCGGGCGACCTGCCGGACCACGCTTCTTTGGGTCCGAGGGGCGCTTCCTCGGATTCCGCCTCGTCGGATCTCGCGAGTGGCGCGCGTGGTCCTTCGGGGCGGGCTGACGGGGTTGTCGTCACGGTGGTGCCGAGCCCCGTCGTGGACGCCGTGGACACCACGGGCGCGGGCGACGCCTTCACCGGCGCGCTGGCCTGGCGGCTGGCCCTCGGCGACACCCTGCCCGAGGCGGCGGCCCTCGCGGTGAAGGTCGGCGCGGCCGCCGTCCGCCGGGAGGGCGCGCAGAGCTCGTATCCGCGCATGGAGGAGCTGTGAAGCGCTCAGGGATACTCAACGCGGCGCTGGCCGGGCAGCTGGCCAGGCTAGGTCACACCGACCAGGTGCTGGTCTGCGACAGCGGGATGCCGATCCCGCCCGGTGTCGACGTGGTCGACCTGGCCTTCGTGCCCGGCGTGCCGTCCTTCGCCGACGTGCTGGACGGCCTGCTGAACGAACTCGTCGTGGAGGGAGCGGTGGCGGCGGGCGAGGTCGCGGAGGCCAACCCCGCATGCGCCGTCCTGCTGGAGGAACGGCTGCCGGGCCTGGAACACGTCCCGCACGAGGAGCTGAAGCGCCTGTCGCGAGAGGTCAAGCTGGCCGTACGGACGGGAGAGGCCCGCCCCTACGCCAACGTGATCCTGCGCTGCGGCGTCTACTTCTAACCGCCAGCCCCAACCCGGCAAGGCCAAGCCCCGGTCCCGGTCTTCTCGCGGGCGCGACAACGCTGGGCCCCAGGCGCTAACGGGATGGGATCACCACCGCCTGCGGGTTGCCCGGCGCGTAGACCGTGATGCCCTGTGGAAGCGACCTCAGTTTCTCGATCTCCGCGCAGGCGGGGCACTTGTCGTATCCGTCCTGCCGCGCCCTGTTCGCCTCCGCCTCCGCCTTCGCCTGGGCCACCTTCGCCTGCGCCTCCGAGACCGCCGCGTTGGCCGCCAGCGAGCGGTCCACCGCCTGCTGCACCGGCGCCGGCAGCGTCACCCTGGCCAGCGTGAACCGCAGCCCTGTCAGGTACTCGCCGCCGAGCGTGGCGGGCAGGTCGCGGGCCAGCGTCCGGTTGACGCCGTCCTGCACCTTGGCGATGGTCGCGTTGCTGTCCTGCGCCCGAAGCGTGGAACTGCCCAGCAGCGCGCAGGACGGCACCAGCTCCGCGCAGCGCATGCCCCCGATCTGGATGCGCAGCGCGTTGTCGATGACCGGCCGTACGGCCTGGCCGAAGAAGGCGGACCAGCCCGCGTCGCCCTCCCACGCGTACAGATCGCCCTTGTAAGTGCGGGTGCCGTATTTGTCGTCGAAGGTCTTCAGCGTCGCGGGGTCGAGAGTGAGGGTGAAGTACAGCGTGCCCTCGATGCCCAGGTTCACCCCGTCGCTGCTGGGCACCGTCACGACGTCCACACCGAGGGCGGTGGCGCGCCTGGCGTCGGCGGTGATGGTGTAGAAGCGCTGCTGGGCGGGGTAGGTGTGGACGGCCGACCACCAGCCGGTCCAGGTCAGGCCCGATCCTGGCTGGATGACCTGGCGCACCTTGTTGTCGTCCAGCGGGCCGCCGTCGCGCACGACGGCGACCTCGCCGCCACTCGTGCTCTCCCACCCGCCGACCGCGCCGATCAGGACGGGCAGCGCGAGCAGGGCGGCGATGATGACCACGGTGATTCTCACGAGGACCTCCGAGTGGGCGGCGGTGGCAGCCGCCGCCCACGTCCCTTCGCGGCTACCTCATGGCCTGGACGGCCTGGGCCTCCGCCTCCGCGTTCTTGGGCGCGATGGCGAGGCCGAAAGCGGTGATCGCCAGCGCGACCACCACGTAGATGGACACGGCGGTGGTCGTGCCGTAGGCGGAGTGGAGCTGCAGGGCGATGATCGGGGCGATCGCGCCGCCGACGATGCCCGCCACCTGGTAGCCCATGGACGCGCCGCTGTAGCGCAGGCGGGTGCTGAACAGCTCGGCGATGAAGGAGGCCTGCGGGCCGTACATCGCCGCGTGGGTCACCAGGGCGACCACGGCGGCCACCACGATGAGCGGGAAGGACTTCGTGTCGAGCAGCGGGAAGAAGAAGAACACCCAGACTGCGGCGCCGACCACGCCGGCCAGGTAGACCGTGCGCCTGCCGTACCTGTCGGAAAGAGCACCGAACAGCGGGATCAGCAGCAGCTGGCAGGCCGAGCCGATGAGCACCGCGTTGAGCCCGACCGAGCGCTCCAGCTTCAGCACGGTGGTGACGTAGAGCAGGATGTAGATCGTGAAGGTGTAGAAGGCCACGTCCACGCCGATGCGGGCGGTGAAGGCCGACAGCAGCGCGCGGGGGTGCGTGCGCAGCACCTCGATCAGCGGCATCCGGGCCTTGGCGCCCTTCTGCTCGATCTCGGCGAACAGCGGCGACTCGGTGATCTTCACCCGGACCCAGAGGCCGACCAGGACCAGCACCCCTGACAGAAGGAACGGCACCCGCCAGCCCCACGACAGGAACGCGGCCTCGGACAGGGAGGCGTTCAGGATGCCGAGCAGCGCGGTGGCCATGATGAAGCCCGCGGGGACGCCCACCTGCGGCCAGCTGGCGTTGAAGCCGCGCCGCCGCGGGTCGCCGTGCTCGATCGACATGATCACTGCGCCGCCCCACTCGCCGCCCAGGCCGAGGCCCTGGACGAACCTGAGCACACCCAGCAGGATCGGCGCGGCCACGCCGATGGCGTCGTAACCGGGCAGCAGGCCGATGAGGAACGTCGAGACGCCCATGACGAGCAGCGTCACCACCAGGACGGTCTTGCGGCCGACCCGGTCGCCGAAGTGGCCGAACACGATGCCGCCGAGCGGGCGGGCGACGAAGGCGACGGCGTTGGTGACCAGGGCGAGCAGGGTGGCGCTGAGCGGGTCGAAGGTCGGGAAGAACAGCTTGCCGAACACCAGCGACGCCGCCGTGCTGTAGAGGAAGAAGTCGTACCACTCCAGCGACGTGCCGATCAGGCTGGCGAGGATCACCCGCCGCGTCTGGTGCATGTCATCGCTCCTGCCTGCGTGGGGGGTATTACGGTTGAATCTAAGGATCGTTCAACAATTCGACAAGAGTTTTGTTCGATGATTCTCTGTGAACTGTGGATAACGCGGTGGCAGCGCTGGAGCACGACAGGTCCCGCCTGGGGCGTAGCAGTACGGCCGAGCGGGTGGCCGACATCCTGCGCGAGCACATCATCGAGGGGCTGTTCGCGCCCGGGCAGCGGCTGTCGGAGGAGGCGATCGGCAGCGCGCTCGGCGTCTCGCGCAACACCCTCCGCGAGGCCTTCCGGCTGCTGGGACACGAGCGCCTGCTCGACCACAAGCTGAACCGCGGGGTGTTCGTCCGCGTGCTGTCGGCCGCCGACGTCGCCGACCTCTACCAGATGCGCAGGGTCCTGGAGGGCGCCGCCGTACGGCGTTGCGCCAAGGCCACGCCCGAGGCGCTGCGGGCGATCAGGGAGACGGTGGAGGAGGCCGAGCGTTCGGCCTCGGACGACCGATGGCAGGACGTCGGCACCGCCAACAGCCGCTTCCACCAGGCGCTCGTGGCACTCAACGAAAGCCCGCGCCTGGACGAGGTGATGCGGCAACTGCTGGCGGAGTTGCGGCTGGTCTTCCACGTGATGAGCAATCCGCGGGCGCTGCACGAGCCGTTCGTCGAGCGCAACCGGCTGCTGCTGGGGCTGATGGAGGCGAGGCGGGCGGCGGACGCGGCGGCGTACCTGGAGATCTACCTGGACGACGCCGAACGACTCCTCCTCCAGGCCTACGAACCCATCGGCTGACCTCCGCCCGGCTGACTTCCGCCCGGCTGGCCCATGCCCGCGGGACCTGCCCGTTCTGCATGAACCCTCCGAAGCCGGGCGGCCGGACGGCAGCTGTGGCTGAGCTGTGACCAACCGATGTCTCTTCTCGGGAGTCCAAACGGGTGGAGAAGGAGAGGGGTCATGAAATACAGGCTTTTGGGGGCGGCGGCCGTGGTGCTGGCCGTCGGCGGGACGATCGTCCCGGCTCACGCGGACACCACCGCGACGAACGTCACCAAGTCCACAGTCAACAAGTCGACGATCGAAGGATCCGGCGCCGTCACCGCCCGCGTGGCGTGGGTGGGCTCCTGTGAGGACGCGGACGGCATCAGCGTCCCGTGCGGCAAATGGCGCGTCAGGCTCCGCGCCGGGGGCACGGTCACCGTCGCCGACGCCGCGGCCACGGCGGTGGACGCCCGCGGGCGCAAGGCCGACTCCGTCGGCAAGTTCGCCATCAGCGGCGACGGCCAGTGGATCCTCTACGAGCGGGCCAAGGACCACCGCCTGGTCGTGCGCAAGGTCGCGGGCGGCAGGGGAACCGTCCTGCCGGCGTCGCTGTCCAGGAAGGGCACCGAGCCCATGCGCGTCTGGCTGTCGCCCGCGGGCGACAGGGTGCTGGTGGAGTACGACGAGGGACGCGAGCCGGGCAAGATCGTCACGGTGGCCACGGGGAAGATCGTGAAGTTGCCCGCCGCCGACGACCTCGAGGGTCTCAGCGGCGACGGGGACGAGGCGCTGGCCATGCGCTACAACAACGACAACACGACGACGCTGGTCGCCCACGGCATGGACGGCCACAGCGTCGCCAAGGTCCCGCCGCAGGTGGTGGTCAACGCCGCCACGCGGGCCCTGTCGGCCGACGGCCACACCGTCGCCGTGCTCATCAGCGGCAACACCGAGACGCGCCAGCCGCCCAAGCTGCGCCTGTACGACCTGGCCACCGACCGGCTGTCGGCGTCCATGACGCTGCCGCTCAAGCCGGACGCGTCGGTCTACCTCGCCCACTGGAGCGGCGACGGCCGCCTCACGGTGAAGGCGCAGACGGGCGGGGACGAGAAGCCGACGGTGGTACGGGTGCTCACCGTCGACACCACGACGGGCGCGGCCAAGCCCGTCGACACGTTCACGGTCACCGCCAGGAACTACACCTGGCTGACGGCGGGAGAGTGACGTGATGAAGATCAGAATCCTGGCGGCGATCACCGTCGCGCTGGCGATGCTCGGGCTGCCGGGCCCGGCGCAGGCCGACCCTGACCACGGCGCGATCCGCTACGCCTCGGCGAAGGGCTGCGTGAAGAAGGACGGCAGCACCGTCCCCTGCGGCACCTGGCGGCTGGTCACCCACGACGGGAAGGTCAGCCTGCTCAAGGACGCCCAGCTGCGCGCGGTCGGCGCGGACGGCAAGGAGGTCGACTACGCCGTCGCGCCGCTGGCCGTCTCGGGGGACGGCCAGAAGGTCGCCTACTTCAGGAAGGACGGCAGGCTGGCCGTCCGCACCATGCATGGGAGCGTCAAGCTGCTGCAGAAGGACGCGCTGCCGGCCAGGACCAACCAGTACGAGGTGGTCCTCCAGCTCTCCGACGACGGCGCGCGGCTCGCGGTCATCGCCTCCAGGGTGCAGCTGTTCGACACCGCGACGGGGAACAGGCTCGGGGTGCTGCCCAAGCACCAGTCCTTCATCGGCTTCAGCGGCGATGGTCAGAAGGTGCTGACCAGCACCGACGGTGACGAGTCTGTGCTGGAGATGCACGTCTTCGACCTGGCGGGCAGGCGGCTGCTGGACGGCACGCCGCCGCAGCTGGTCGCGAGCAACGGCCCCTACGCGCTCAACTCCGACGGCAAGACCCTCGCGGTGCTGGTGGCGGGGAAGAAGGTCGCGCTGTACGACCTGTCGTCCGACCAGATGGTCGGTGACCACCGGATCAAGCTGCCCAAGGAGGGGACGGTCCACAAGATCGACTGGACCGGCGACAGCCAGGTGACGCTGCACGTCTCGCAGTACCCGGAGGGCAAGCCGACCAGGATGACGGTCATGCAGCACGACGTGACCTCGGGGGCGACGCGCGTGCGCGACAGCTACTCCATGCTGAAGGACACGTTCGTCTTCGCCGCCTGCGGCGGCTGACCCACCCACCCCGGCCCGCGGCGCCCCGACTCGTGGCGGCCGCGGGCCGGTGTCGTTCGCGGGCGGTAGGTGGGGATGGTGGGTGGCTCAGGATGGCCCCGCACTCGGGAGGTGCTCACCAGCTATGAGGTACGGCCTGCGGGGTCGCATCTCGGGAGGAGGTTCACCCCTCCGCGGCGGGTGCCACCTGCCGTCGGGGCCGCGTTCGAAGGGAGGCACCAGGGACCGGTGCCGTTGGGGGACGGCTCGGGGTGTGCGGATCGGGGAGGCGCGGGACTCCCCGTCGGCCGGCGAGGTAGGAAACAATGCCCGCATGACGGACCGGACCGTGCGGATCTCGAAGTACCTCGCCAAACACCTGCGCCATGACCCCGGCGCCATCGGGATCACGCTCGACGCGCAGGGCTGGGTCCCGATCGACGAGTTGCTGGACGCCGCGGCCAGGGACGGCTTCCCCATCACCAGGGACGAGCTCTCCCGGGCGGTCTCCGACAACGACAAGCAGCGGTACGCCATCGCGGGCGACCTGATCAGAGCGAGCCAGGGTCACTCGGTCGCCGTGGATCTCGGTTTGCCGCCCGTCGAGCCTCCCGCGATCCTTTACCACGGGACCGCTCCCCGCAGCCTGGCGGCCATCAAGGCGTCGGGGTTGCTGCCGATGTCGAGGCAGTACGTCCACCTCTCGGCCGACCGCGCCACGGCCGAGCGGGTCGGCGCTCGCCGGGGGACTCCGGTGATGCTGGTCGTCGCCTCGGGGGAGATGCACGCGGGTGGACACGAGTTCAGGGTCAGCGCCAACGGGGTGTGGCTGGCCGACGCCGTCCCGCCGGAGTTCCTCCGCTTTCCCGGCTGACGGATCAGGCCTGCGGGGTTCCTGGGAGTCAGAGGGGGTGCCCCGGATGACGGCCGGGGGTGGAGGTTCCCAGGCCGCAGATCCCCAAGGCGTTCGCCGGGGTGAGAAGTGGGGTGCGGCAGTGCGGCCCCGATGATCCGTGGCCGTCTCGCTCGCCAAGGTCATGCAATCCCGGAGCGGCCGGGAACACCCTTACCGACTCAGGCAAAACCCCGGCCGCCGGGGACGCCCCTCAGCTGGAGAGGTGCCCCCGGCGGCCGGGGCAGGGGAGTCGCGAGCGGACTACGCGCCCGAGTACTGCGGGTAGCCGTACCCTACGACCTGCGACTTCGGACGCACCCGCTGCTCGACGGCACCGTTACCGGTGTTGCCCTCGATCGTGGTGATCGTGCCGTTGCCGTTGTCCTTCTCGACGAACCCGACGTGGTTGATGGAGCTGATGCTCTTGCCGCCGCTCCACGAGAAGAAGACGACCGCGCCGGGCTTGGGGGTGGTGCCCCAGCGCTTGTTGGCCTTGAACCACTTGGCGTGGGTCACGGTGTAGGCGTCCCATCCGACCTGGGGACGGGCGCCGGTCATCTCGCCGACCCACGAGACGAACATCGCGCACCACGCGGCGTTGGCGTAGGCACGGGGGCTGCCGCCGTCACGAGCGACGGTCTCCCTGGCGCGGGGGGAGTTGACGTACCAGTCCTGGAACTTGGTGCCACCGCCGGAGGCGTTCTCCTTGATGCCGATCTGCTTCTTAGCCGCGGCGAGGACGGCAGAGGCGGTGGGCATGGCGGGGATGCGCTGCTTGACGGCGGCCTGCTTGCCGTCGGTCTTCTGTGCGGCCATTGCGGCCACGTGGGACTTGTCCTGGGGGGCGGGAGCGGTGTCGGCCTGGGCGGCCTGCGTGGGAACCAGCGAACCTGCGACCACCGCTGCGCCGAGGGCGGCGTGGGCGTAGGACAGCTTGGGGGCACGGCTACGACGGTGCTTGGCCATGAAAGGGGGACTCTCCTTGCTTAGCTTCATGCCGCTTACCGGGTTAGCTGACGGGTTCGGACGTGAAGCTGCCCTACGGCACGGTGTGCCGATTCACCCCAGAAGGATTGGGTCCCCGGTTCCGCATGGTGCGGATTCAGCGGTCACAGGCAGGGGGCCTGTGATGATCTGCAATGTCAGGCAATGTCCGGTTAGTCCGGGTTTATGCCTCGAGTGACCCCAAGGTAATACATGAGGCAAGTTGGATACAAATTGATAAAGGTCCCGCGATCATCTACGGTCAGGTCATGTCGCCCCAGGACCTGTTCAACCACGGCCTGCAGGAGGACGGACGCCGTCCACGCGAAGCACGCAGATGGTATCTCCTGGCGATCGAATCAGGGCACCAGGAGGCCGCCCGCAGGGCGGCCTTCAACCTCGCCCTCATCGAGGATGAGGACGGCCGTGTCGACGAGGCCCGCCACTGGTACGGCAGGGCCGGCACCCCCCGGGCGATGTTCAATCTGGGCGTCCTGGAAGAGGGCTGCGGCAACGCCGAGGCGGCACGTCACTGGTACGCAAAGGCCGTGGAAAGTGGCCACGCCGAGGCCGCGCCCCGGGCGATGTTCAACCTGGGACTCCTGGAGGACCGGGCCGGCGACCGCACGAGGGCCCGCGGCCACTACCTGATGGCGGTCGGCTCGGGCCACGAGGAGGCCGCCGCGCGGGCCCGCGCGAACCTCGAGGCGCTCAGCGAGCACCCAGCCTGACCCGCGCCTCCTCCAGCATCCGCATCATCGCCAGGCTCTCGTCCAGCGGCATGATCGCGCTCTCCGTCCTGCCCTCCCGCAGCGCCTCGCGCACCTCGCGGATCTCGCCCGCGTAGCCGTTCGACGAAGGGTCAAGAACGCGTTCCTCGGTCTCGAAGCCGGGACCCGACAGCGTGACGCGCTGCGGCGCCCAGAACGGCGCGGCGATGTCGGCGCGCAGCCCCGTGCCCACCACGGTCGCGGTGTTGGCCAGCGGACTGATCAACGAGGTGTCGAGCAGCGCGCGAGCCCCGCCCTCGTAGGTCAGCAGCGCCCCCACCTCGGCGTCGACACCAGAGGGACCGAGCGATCCTGTGAGATGCGTCTCAGCCGGCTCGCCGAGCAGCAGATGCGCCAGCCCGAACGGATAGATGCCCAGGTCGAGCAGGACCCCGCCGCCCAGCGCAGGGTTCCAGAGGCGGTGCTTCTCCTCGTACGGCAGGACGAACCCGAACGACGCCTGGACCGAGCGCAGCGCGCCGAACCGCTCCTCGGTCAGCAGCCCCCTGATCAGGGGGTTGAACCGCATCCACATCGCTTCCATCAGGAACACGCCGGCCTGCCTGGCCAGCTTCACCATGCGCTCCGCGTCGGCCAGCGAGGCGGCCAGCGGCTTCTCGCACAGCACCGCCTTGCCCGCCGCGATCGCCGCCTCGGCCACCTCCAGGTGCTGGGCGTGCGGGGTGGCCACGTAGACCACGTCCACCGCCGGATCGGCGCACAGGTCGGCGTAGGAGCCGTAGGCCGAGTCCGCGCCCAGGGTCGCGGCCAGCTCCGTCGCCCTGCCCAGATCGCGCGAGCCGACCGCGGCCACCCGCATCCCGGGCTCGGCGGCGATCACCGCGCCGACCGTCCTGGCGATCCCACCGGTCGCCGCGATTCCCCAAGCCAGATCAGCCATGAGAGTCCTCCTTCATCGATCAATCATGAAGGATCGCGGGACGGCGCACGCCGGGCGGGCGCGAGCCGTCCCGGGAGCGGAGCCCTCAGCCCATCCAGTCGAAGGTGGCAGGGTCGGGACCGATGCGCCTGCCGGTGCTCATCGCGCCGATCGCGGCCATGTCCTCGGCGTCGAGTGTGAAATCGAACACATCGATGTTCTCCCTGATCCGCTCGGGCGTCGCCGACTTGGGGATCACCACGTTGCCGAGCTGGATGTGCCAGCGCAGCACGATCTGGGCGGGCGTCTTGGCGTGCTTCATGCCGAGCTTGACCAGCCCGGGATCGTCGAGCAGGCCCTTGCCCTGGCCCAGTGGGCTCCACGCCTCGGTCAGGATGCCGTTGGCCTCGTGGAAGGCGCGCAGCTCCTTCTGCTGGAACTGCGGGTGCAGCTCGATCTGGTTGATCGAGGGCACGATCTCGCACTCGTTCATGAGCCGCTCGAGGGTGGGGATGGTGAAGTTCGACACACCGATCGCGCGGACCCTGCCGTCCTTGTAGAGCCGCTCGAGCGACTTCCACGCCTGGACGTACTTGTCCTGCGAGGGCGCCGGCCAGTGGATCAGATAGAGGTCGAGGTAGTCGAGGCCCAGCTTGCGGAGGCTGGTCTCGAAGGCCGCCTCCGCCCTGTCGTGGTCGTCGTTCCAGAGCTTCGTGGTGATGAACAGCTTCTCGCGCGGCACCCCCGACCTGGCGACCGCGCGGCCCACCCCCTCCTCGTTGAAGTAGAGCTTCGCGGTGTCGATGCTGGTGTAGCCCGCCTCGATGGCGAGGCCCACCGCCTGCTCCGCCTCGTCGTCCGGCACCTGCCAGACGCCGAAGCCGAGTTGCGGTATCTGAACACCGTCGGTGTTGAGGAGCAGTGAGTTCATGTTCATATCTCCATTGTTCACGCTGAGTTAGCTGACGCTTCGGGTGGGCGTCCTACCGTGGCGCGTGTCGTGAGAGAACAGGAATCCGTGGCCTGGGTGGAGTCGCCACTACAGATGCTGTGCGCGGTCGAGGCCCACCACGCCGGGCTGCTGGGTGACCGCACGCTGGTGGTGCCGCGAGCGGGTCTGCGTCCGCTCGCCGCGACCCGGCGCGAGCTGGCCAGGCTCGCCCTGCCCGAAGGGCTGGAGCTGGTCAAGCCGCAGGAGCGCATGCCACGCAGGCTCAACGCCGTCGGCGACGCGTTCTCCGGCCGGGTGCAGCTGCGCTGGATCACCTCCCGCACCGGCCGCGTCGTGATCGTCGACGACGGCCTGGCCACGATCAGGCTGCTCGAGCTGCTGTCCGCCAGGCCCGCCAAGCCGCTGCTGCGCGCCCGCGCCGCTCCCAGCGCGTGGCGCGGCACGCTCGGCCTGCTGGCGGCGCTGCGGCTGCGCGCCGCGGCCGGGCGCGGCGCGCTGTCGGTCTTCACCGCCCTGCCGGTGCCCGGCGAGCTGGCCGATGCCGTACGGCAGGCGGGGGTCGACCTGGCGGGCCACGACTTCGGCTGGCTGAGCGCGCAGCCGCTCAGCGTGCCAGGACCGGCCGAACGGACCGTCGTGCTGGGCACCTCCCTGATCAGGAACGGCCTGGTGCACCGCGAGCGCTACCTGCGCTGGCTGGCGGAGCTGGCCGAGCGCGAGCCGCTCGCCTACTTCCCGCACCGCCGCGAGGACCCCGTCGACCTGGCCCTGATCCGCGAAAGGCCCGGCATCACCGTCCACGCCGCGGGGGTCCCCGCCGAGCTGACGCTGCGCGGCCTGTCGGCGGGGCAGCGGGTGCTGAGCCTTCCCTCGACCGCGATCAGCTCGCTGCGGGTGCTGCTCAGCCCGCGCGGCGTCGCCGTCGAGCCCGTGCACGTGCCGGACGACTGGTGGACCAGCCGGGCGGCGCCTTCCCTCCGTTCGCACCTGCAGATGTTCTCGGGAGCTCCCAGTTGAAGGTTCTGGCTCTGGCCGACTCCGACTCGTACCTGAAGTGGGCGGCCAGCCTGCTGGACGACCTGCCGCCCGACTGCGTGACGGAGCTGGCGGTCGTGCGCACCCCGATCACCCCGTCGGCCGAGCAGATCGCCGCCGCCGTCGCGGGCACCCGCTCCGCCACCGTCCCCGTGCTGTCGGCGAGGGCGCTGCGGCGGACGGCCGATCGCCTGCGCCCTGACGCGATCCTGGTGGCCTGCACGGGCCCGGTCGTGGACGTGCTGGTCGCCGAGGTCTTCGACGGCCTGCGCCCGCGCCCGGTCTTCGTCACGGGCCTGCCGGGCATCTCCGTGCCCGCGACCGAGAAGGCCTGGCTCTACCGCAGCGGCTGCGACCTGTTCGTCGTGCACAGCGGACGCGAGGTCGCCGAGTTCGGCGAGCTGGCCACAGAACTCGGCGGGGGAGGGGCGGTCGGCCTGGCCAGGTTGCCGTTCCTGCGTGACGTCCCCGCGGTCGAGGGCGGCGACCGGGTGGTCTTCGCCACCCAGGCCAAGGTGCCGAAGCGCCGCGAGGACAGGGAGTCGATCCTGCGCGCGCTGGACCGGCTCGCCGTCGCCCGTCCCGACCTCGACGTCGTGGTCAAGCTGCGGGCGCTGGAGGACGAGCGGCAGACCCACAACGAGCGCTACCACTACGAGCGGCTCTGGCGGGAGCTCGGGCTGCGGGGGCCCGTGCGCTTCGCCGCCGGTCCGATGCACGAGCACCTGGCCGGCGCCGCCGGGTTCGTCACCGTCAGCTCCACCGCCGCGCTCGAGGCGATCGCCCAGGACGTGCCGCTGCTGGTGCTGTCCGACTTCGGGGTGAGCGCTGAGATGATCAACCTGGCGTTCGAGGGCAGCGGCGTCCTCGGCACGCTGGACGACCTGGCGGACGGCGCGTTCATGACGCCCTCGCCCGAGTGGTGCGCGGAGAACTACTTCCACCCGCCGGGCCGCAGCGACTGGGTCGGGCTGCTCACCGCGCTGGTCATCGGCCCGCGCACGCCCGCGCGCTCCCTGCTCGACGGACCCGAGCACGTCGCGGCCCGCCGCAGGGCCCGCCTGCGGGTGGAGATCCCGCCGAAGATGCTGCGGGCGGGCTACCGGGCCAAGCGCAGGGTCCGCCGCTACATCAGGGCGCTCACCTGACACCTTGGAGGCGCGCGGCCGCCGCCCGGTGCCGTACCAGGATGTCCTCCAGGCCAGGAGCCATCAGCTCGCCGTCCTTGACGAGGGCACGGCCGGCGATGACCGTGTGCCTGGCCGCGGCCGGGCCGCAGCGCAGCCACGCCTCCACCGGGTCGGTCAGCGCGCCCGCGTAGGCCGGCCCCTCCAGCGGCCAGCACACCAGGTCGCCCGCCGCGCCCTCGGTCAGCGTGCCGAGCTCGCCCGCCCGGCCCAGGCAGGCCGCGCCGCCGCGGGTGCCCATGTCGAGCACGTCGCGGGCGGTCATCCCGGTGGGGCCAAGCCGCTGGCGGCCGAGCAGCAGCGCCGTTCGAGACTCGAGCCAGAGGGAGGCGGAGTCGGTGGAGGCCGATCCGTCGCAGCCCAGCCCGACGGGCACCCCTGCCGCCCTGAACTCGCGCACGGGCGCGAAGCCGCCGCCACCGATCAGCATGTTCGACGAGGGGCAGTGCGCGACTCCCACGCCCGCGGCCCCCAGCCTGGCGATCTCCTCCCGCGACGGGTAGATGCAGTGCGCCACCCACGACCGGCCGGTCAGCCACCCGACCTCCTCGAACTGCTCGACGGGGCGCCTGCCGAAGCGCTCCATGCAGTAGGCGTCCTCGTCGGGATCCTCGGCCAGGTGGGTGTGCAGCCGCACGTCGAGGCGCTCGGCCAGCTCGGCCGCGCGCCGCATCAGCGACGGGCTGACGCTGAACGGCGAGCACGGCGCGATGGCCACCCGCACCATCGCGCCGTGGGAGGGATCGTGGTGGCGCTTCACCAGCCGTTCGCTGTCGGCCAGGATCTCCTCCTCGTCCTGGACGACGGAGTCGGGCGGCAGGCCGCCGTCCTTCTCCGACAGACTCATCGATCCCCGCGTCGGGTGGAACCTGAACCCCAGCTCCCGCGCCGCCTCGATCTCCGCCGACCACAGATCGCCGCGGCCGGCGACGTAGAGATGGTCGGTGGAGGTGGTGCAGCCGCCCAGCGCGAGCTCGGCCAGCCCCACCCAGGCCGACAGGTAGGACGCCTCCTCGTCGAGCCCAGCCCACAGCGGGTAGAGGCCGGTCAGCCACTTGAACAGAGAGCCGTTCACGACGGGCGCGTAGGACCTGGTGAGGTTCTGGTAGATGTGGTGGTGCGTGTTGACCAGCCCCGGCGTCACCAGGCAGCCCGAGGCGTCGAGCACCTCGGCGGCCTGCGGCTGTGCGCCGTTCCCCACCCCGCTGACCAGGCCGCCGGTGACCGCCACCCAGCCGCCCGCCAGCTCTCTGCGCTCCTCGTCGCAGGCCGCCACCAGCACGGCGTTCCTGACCAGCAGATCGTGAACCATCTCCGGCGCCCCTTCCTCGCGTGACGCCGATGGTCGTACCCCGCCGGGGAGCGCCTCAGCGGGGGGACCCGGGAGAGGTCAGCCGAGCGAGCGGGCCAGCCGGCGGCGCAGGCGGGCCAGCGCGCCGGACTGCCCGCCCGCGGCCCCCGCCGGCGCCAGGCCGAGCGCGCCGAGACGCTGCCTCTTGAAGTACCGGCCCGCGCCGTGCTCTGCGAGGAAGGCCTCGGCGACGGGACGCAGCTCGGGATAGGCCTCGCTCTGCATGCAGTACCCCACCGCCCCCGCCAGCTCGCACAGCTCCACGGGCGGCGGCGGCTCCAGCTCCCCGGTCTCCGCCAGCCTGGGCAGCAGCGCGTCGATGATGGTGGCCGGGATCCTGTTGCTGTTCTCGTACGGCGTGAGCCGCTCGAGCACCAGCGGCGTGCCGTGCGAGGCGACGCGCAGGCCGAAGTAGCGCGAGGCGGTGACCAGCCCGGTCGAGAAGCACCCCACGACCAGCTCGGGGCGCAGCGCCGCGAAGCACACTTCGGCGGGCACGCTGTCGCCCGCGACGACCAGCCGTACCCCCAGCTCCTCCGCGCCGGCCCGCAGCAGCCGCGTGTGGCGGCCGCCCGCCGCGGGATGCGGCTTGAACACCACGCTCCTGTGCCCCCTGGCGACCAGGGCGCGCAGCATCGCCATGTGCAGCTCGTGCTCCTGCTCGGGGGTGACGATGTCCAGCGACGACAGGTACTGCCCGAGGATCATCGCCTCGCCCGCCAGCATGTCGGGCGCGGTCGCGGCCACCTGGCCGACCACCTCGAGGAAGGCCTCCGAGCCGATCAGCTCGGGCCGCACGCCGTACTCGGACAGCAACAGGGGCGTCAGCCCCGGCACCAGGTCCAGGTGGAGCAGGCGGGTGACGCGGCGGAAGATCTCGGCGGGCAGCGGGTCGCGGGTGGGGCCGTAGCTCATGAGCCCGTCGGAGTAGACGGTGATCGGGCAGTCGCGCACCAGCCCCGCGATCGTCCGCGCCGGCGGCACCGCGATCGACTCGACGACCAGCTCGTCGACCCGCTCCAGGCGCAGCGCCTCGGCGACGAGCCGGCTGATCATCGGCACCTCGATGACGCGCGCCTTCCAGTCCGAGGGGTGCAGCGGCGCGATGAGCTCGTTCCACGAGCGCACCTCGTCGAAGCGGGAGCGCAGCGCGGCGAAGCCCGGGGTCTGGTCCAGCGGCGTGGACACCTCGGGGACCGCCGTGTTGGTGGAGACGATCAGCACCCTGCGGCCGCCCTCGCCGAAGTGGCCCGCGTCGATCGCCGCCGCCAGGGACATCGCCCCGAAGAGCGTCGAGGCGTAGAAGACCCGCGTCACGCTTCCTCCCTCCGCACCCGCGCGCCGGCGGGGATCTCAGGGAGCAGGGCACGCAGCGCCTGCTCGCGCTCGACCGACATGCGTGGCACGGCCGCGGCGACCAGGTCGGCGGGCAGCGCCCGCACCATCGCCGCGCCCCGCGCCTCGAACCGCGCCCGCAGCTCGGGAGTGAACCGGTCGGCCAGCTCCAGGTGATGGGCGAACAGCGCGCAGAAGTTGCGCACCGCCTTCGGCATGAACTCCGGCTCCAGGTCCTCGAAGACGAGGTCGAAGGCGTCGAAGAAGTGGAGCTGCCGCTCGTCGCCGATCTGCGTCAGCGAGCCCTGCACGCCCCGCCGGTAGAACAGGCCCGCCATCGACACCACCGCGAAGGAGGCGGCCTGCCGGTGCAGCCGCCAGATCCACGGCCGGTCCTCGGCCGTGTGCAGCGAGCCGGGGAAGCGCAGGAGGTCGCCCAGCGTGCGGCGGTAGATCCCCGCCCACGCGTAGGGGTAGTCGACCATCGTCCTGACGTCCGCGGGCAGGATCGCGTCGCGCGGATCGAGCACCAGGCCCCGGCGCGCCTCCGGGGCCCGGTGCACCACCCGCTTGCGCCCCTCGACCTGCACATGGTCGGCACGGACGAAGTCGCAGCCGAGCCCGTCGATCGCGGCGACGAGCCCGGCGAGGTAGCCGGGGGCGAGCCAGTCGTCCCCGTCCATGAACGTGACGTACGTGCCGGAGGCCAGCTTCAGCCCGACGTTGCGGGCGTCGGCCAGCCCCACCGGCGCGGGATTGCGCGCCAGCGACAGACCCGGCACCTCCGACTCGGCGACGATCGCGGCGGTGTCGTCCACCGAACCGTCGTCCACCACGATGAACTCGAAGTCGCGCCTGGCGTTGCGGGCCAGCGAGGCGAGCGCGTCGGAGATGAAGCGCTCGCCGTCGCGGACCGGGACGACGACCGAGAGTGTGATCACACCGTGACCCTGCGGAGCCTGGCCTTCGGCGCCTCCTCACCGGGGAAGACACGCTTGACGCCGTCGCCCATGGCCTGCTCGATGATCCTGATGTCGCGCACCAGGTGCTCGAGGCCGGCCGGCTCCAGGGAGGCGGCGTGGTCGGAGCCCCACATCGTGCGGTCGAGCGTGATGTGCCGCTCGACGGTGACCGCGCCGAGCGTGACCGCCGCCAGCGAGATCTGCAGGCCGCGCTCGTGGCCCGAGTAGCCGACGGGCACGCCGTACCGCTCCTTGAGCGTGGTGATGGTGCGCAGGTTGGCCTCCTCCGGCGGCAGCGGGTAGGTGGAGGTGGCGTGCATCATGATCAGCTTGTCGGTGCCGAGGATCTCGACGGCCTGGTCGATCTCGCTCAGCGTGGACATGCCGGTCGACAGGATCAGCGGCTTGCCGGTCGCGGCGAGGGCGCGCAGCAGCTCGTGGTCGGCGACGCTGGCCGAGGCGATCTTGTGGACGAGGACGTCCATCTCCTCGAGGAACTCCACCGAGGGCACGTCCCACGGCGAGGCGAACCAGTGCAGGCCGCGCTCGTCGCAGTACTTGGCGATCTGGGTGTACTCGTCGCGGCCGAACTCGGTGCGCTCCTTGTACTCCAGATAGGTCATCTCGCCCCACGGCGTCTGCCTGATCTGCGAGCGCTGCTCCAGCGGCACGCAGATCTCGGGCGTGCGCTTCTGGAACTTCACCGCCTGGCAGCCGGCGTCGGCCGCCACGTCGATGAGCTGCCTGGCGAGGTCGAGGTCGCCGTTGTGGTTGATGCCGATCTCGCCGATCACGTAGACCGGCTCGCCGTCGCCGACCAGCACGTCACCGATCGCGACGGGCTTGGGGCTGCCCAGCCTGAGCGCGGCCTTGGGAGCGGCGGGCTCGGGGAGCTCGGGCCTGGCCGCCAGCACCCGCTCGCACAGCTCCCTGACGGCGCCGTCGCCGCCGCGCCTGGTCAGCACGACGCGGGCCGCCGCCCGCACGCTGGGATGCGCGTCGGGCACCGCGACCGGCCAGCCGACCAGCGACATCGGCCCCAGGTCGTTGACGTCGTTGCCCACGTACGCCACGCGGGCGGGGTCGAGGCCCTCGATGGTCAGCCAGTCGCGCAGCACGGTCCGCTTCTCGGCGAGGCCCTGCAGCACGGGCACGCCCAGCTTGCGGGCGCGGGCGGCCACCACCGGGTTCTGCTCGGTGGACATCACCAGCAGCTTCACCCCCGAGCGGCGAAGCAGTGAGACGCCCATGCCGTCGGAGCGGCTGACCAGCACCATCTCGCGGCCCTCCGAGTCCACGTAGGCGCGGTCGTCGGTGTGCACGCCGTCGAAGTCGGTGATGACGGCGTCGACGTCGATCGGCTCGGGCAGGTCGACCAGCGGCGCCAGCGCCCTGACGATCTCCAGGTCCTCGGGGTCGTCGATCTCGATCGCGTGCCGCGTGGGGACCGGCTGGATGCCGACGTCGCCGAAGAAGCGGTGGCCGTGCTCGCGCAGGCCGGCCGTCGTCATGACGTAGAAGGCGCCGGTCTCGCGGAACTCCGGCGCGCGGTCCTGCCGCATCTGCCGCTCGCCGCGATCGTGGTTGATCCCCTCGCCCCCCGGCGTCCAGAGGAAGGCGTGGGCGGCCGCGCCCGACAGCACCACGTCGGCCTCACCTTCGAGCACCTTGCGCACGGCCTCCGACAGGTCGGCGGGGTCGATGAAGGCGCTGGTGCACTGGACGAGCACGACGACCTCGGGCTCGACGGCGAGCGTGTCGAGGGCGTGCAGCAGCGCGGACTCGCTGGAGGCGGTCGCGCCCGACAGCTCTGCGGGCCGCTCGACGACCGTGGCGCCCGCCTCGCGGGCGGCCTGCGCGATCCCCGCGTGGTCGGTGCTGACCACGACCTGGTCGATCAGCTCGGCGCGCAGGGCCGCTTTCACGGCGCGCGCGACCAGCGGAACGCCGCCCACCTGGGCGAGGTTCTTCAGGGGAATGCCCGCCGAACCTCCGCGGGCGGGAATGACGGCGAGGACTCGCAACGTGGCTCCTTGAATTGCTTGGGGTGCCATGGAAGCTAGCCACGCCATCCGACCGGGCCGGGGATCGGAGCTGAACTCCCTGTTAACGTTGCGTGCGGATCCGGTAGAGGAGCTCGGGACGGCCCACCCCGCCGTACTGCGGCACCCGGTCGGCGCTCCCGGTGTCCACCAGGTGTTCCAGGTACCGCCGCGCGGTCACCCGCGACACCCCGATCGCGGCGCCCACGGCCTGCGCGCTCATCGGCGATCTGCGCAGCTCGGCGCAGACGGCGTCGAGGGTGTCCTGCGTCATCCCCTTCGGCAGCGCCGAGGGGCCGCGCAGCGTCGCCAGCGCCCTGTCGACGTCGCCCTGCCCCGTCACCTCGCCCTCGCTGGCCCTGAACGCCGCGTAGCGGTTCAGCTTCTCCCGCAACGTCGCGAACGTGAACGGCTTGAGCAGGTACTGCGCCACGCCCAGCGCCACCGCGTTGCGCACCACGGCCAGATCGCGGGCCGAGGTCACCGCGATCACGTCGCAGGACAGCCCCGCCGCGCGTACGGCCCTGCACACCTCGAGCCCGTGCATGTCGGGCAGGTAGAGGTCGAGCAGGATCAGGTCGACCTCGGTACGGCGCAGGAAGCGCAGGGCCTCGCCGCCCGACCTGGCCACGCCCGCCACCGTGAAGCCCTCGACCCGCTCCACGAAGACGCGGTTGGCCTCGGCGGTGAACTCCTCGTCCTCGACGACCAGCACCCTGATCACAGCGGCAGCCTCACCGTGAAGGCCGAGCCCGCCACCTCGATCGTGCCGCCGAGCTGCCGCACGGCCTGACCGACGAGGGCGAGCCCGAGGCCCCTGCCGTCGCCCTTCGAGGTCCAGCCCTTGCCGAACGCCGCGGGGTCGGAGAGGCCGGGCCCGTCGTCGGCCACCCTGATCACGAAGGTGTCCGCGTCGGCCCGCAGGCACACCTCCACCCTGCCCGCGGCCTCGATCGCGTTGTCGATGAGGTTGCCCACGATCGTCACTACCTTCCGCGGATCGAGATCCAGGTCGTCCAGCTCGCTGTCGGGGGTGATGACCAGCTCGGTGCCGCGCTCGGCGGCCTCGGCCGTCTTGCCGAGCAGCAGGGCGGCGAGGAACGGCTCGCGGATGGAGCCGACCACTCTGTCCGTCAGCTCCTGGGCGGCTCTGAGCTCGGCGGTGCCGAAGGCCACGGCCTGCTCGGTCCGGCCCAGCTCTACCAGGGAGATCACGGTGTGCAGCCGGTTGGCCGCCTCGTGCGCGGCCGCCCTGAGGGAGTCGGCGAAGCCCCGTTCGGCGTCGAGCTGGCCGGTGAGGGCCTGCAGCTCGGTGCGGTCGCGCAGGGTGACGACGGCGCCGAGGCGGCTGGGCGCCACGTCGACGACCAGCACGCGGTCGCCGACGATGTGGATCCGCTCCTCCACGGCCTTCGGTTCCGGCTCACCGGAGGGCGCGGGTGGGGACTTCGGTTCCGTTTCTCGGGGGAGCGCGGGTGGGGACTTCGGCTCGGGTTCTCCAGGGGACGGGGACGCCGTCGGGGGCGGGGTGACGCTTTCGCGGGGGAGGGGTTGGACGAGGTCGGCGATGCCGAGGTCGGCGACGTGGCGGCCCTCGGCGTCGGGCGGCAGGCCGAGCAGGGTGCGGGCGCCGTCGTTGCACAGGGTGAGCGTGCCGTCCCTGGCCACCAGCAGCAGCCCTTCCCTGACCGCGTGCAGAATGGCGTCGTGGTGCTCGTGGATGCGCCCCAGCTCCACCGGGCCGAGGCCGTGCGTCTGGCGGCGGAGTCTCGCTCCCACCAGCCACGTGCCGCCGGTCCCGACCCCGAGGCCCACCCCGCCGATCAGAGCGGCCCAGGCGATCTGCTCGCGCAGCCGCGCGTCGATCCGCTCGACCGTGATGCCCGCGCTGACCAGGCCCCGGACGGCGCCGCTCGAATCCTTCACCGGAGCCACCGCGCGGGTGGAGGGGCCGAGCGTGCCGGTGTAGGTCTCGGTGAACGTCTCGCCCAGCAGCGCGCGGTCGATGTGCCCGAGGAACCGGCCGCCGATCTGCGCGGGGTTGGGATGGGTGTAACGGCGTCCCGAGGTGTCCATGATGGTGACGAAGTCGACGCCCGTGGCGGTGCGCACCCGCTCGGCGTACGGCTGCAGCCGTACCGAGGGGTGGGGCCGCGCCAGCGCGGACAGCACGTCCGGCGAGCTCGCCACGCTCACCGCCACGGCCCGCACTCTGCCCTCGGCCTCCTCGACGAGCAGCTCGTGCGTCTGCACCAGCGTGAGCGTCACGGCCCCCGCCAGTGTCACGACCACGACGGCCAGTTGGAGGACCAGCATCTGCTTGGCCAGGCTCCAGTCGCGCACAGACGCCTCCCCTCTCCGGTGAACGAAACTTACGCAATAGTGACCTAAATCACTTCTGCCCGCATATTCGCATGTCAAGAGGCATTCAGTATGCGAGGAGTGAGCCCATGCGTGACCGCACCCGGTACCTGTACCTGGCGGTGATCCTGGCGGTCGTCGCCGGGGTCGTCGTCGGCTTCGTCTCACCCGATCTCGGCAAGGACCTGAAACCGCTCGGCACCGCCTTCGTCGCGCTCATCAAGATGATGATCAGCCCGATCATCTTCTGCACGATCGTCCTCGGCGTCGGCTCGGTCACCAAGGCGGCAAAGGTCGGCAGGGTGGGCGGCCTGGCGCTCGGCTACTTCCTCGTCATGTCGACGGTCGCGCTGGCCATCGGCCTGGTCGTCGGCAACCTGCTCGACCCGGGAGCCGGGCTCCAGCTGACCGGCGCGGCCAAGCAGGCCGCCGTGGCGGAGGCGGCCAAGGGCGGGGAGTCCTCCACCGTCGACTTCCTGCTCGGCATCATCCCCACCACGCTGGTGTCGGCCTTCACCGAGGGCCAGGTGCTGCAGACGCTGCTCGTCGCGCTCATGACCGGGTTCGCGCTCCAGGCGATGGGCGCCAAGGGGGCGCCGATCCTGCGGGGCGTCGAGCACATCCAGCGGCTCGTCTTCCGCATCCTCGCCATGGTCATGTGGGCGGCGCCCGTCGGCGCGTTCGGCGCGATCGCGGCGGTCGTCGGCTCGACCGGCATCAAGGCGCTGGAGTCGCTCGCGGTCATCATGATCGGCTTCTACGCCACCTGCGCGCTCTTCGTCGGCCTGGTGCTCGGCCCGCTGCTGTGGCTGGTGGCCAGGGTCGGCCTCTGGTCGCTGCTGCGCTACCTCGGCAGGGAGTTCCTGCTGATCCTGTCCACGTCCTCGTCCGAGTCCGCGCTGCCCAGGCTCATCGCCAAGATGGAGCACCTCGGCGTCTCCAAGCCCGTCGTGGGCATCACGGTGCCGACCGGCTACTCCTTCAACCTCGACGGCACCGCCATCTACCTGACCATGGCCACGCTCTTCGTCGCCTCCGCGACGGGCGCGCCCCTGTCGTTGGGCGAGCAGATCTCGCTGCTGCTCTTCATGATCATCGCGTCGAAGGGCGCGGCAGGCGTGACGGGCGCGGGCCTGGCGACGCTCGCCGGCGGCCTGCAGTCGCACCGGCCCGACCTGGTGGACGGCGTCGGCCTCATCGTCGGCATCGACAGGTTCATGTCGGAGGCCCGCGCGCTGACCAACTTCGCGGGCAACGCGGTGGCCACCGTGCTCGTGGGCACCTGGACGGGCGAGTTCGACCGGGCGCGGGCCGCCGAGGTGCTGACGGGCAGGCTGCCCTTCGACGAGGCGACCCTCCTCGACGAGGAGGAGCCGCCCGTCAAGGAGGTGGAGATGACGAGCGTCTGAGCAGTCAGGCGAGCGGCAGGCGCAGCACGAAACGCGCGCCGCGGGGGCTGTCGGCCACGCTGATGACCCCGCGGTGCGCGATCGCCACGTCCCTGGCGATCGCCAGGCCGAGCCCGGTGCCGCCCGCGTCCCTGCTGCGGGCGGCGTCGAGCCTGGTGAAGCGCTCGAAGACACGTTCCCTGTCGGCGGGCGCGATCCCCGCCCCGTCGTCCTGGACGGCGAGCACCGCCGTGCCGTCCTCGGCGTGCACCGACACCATGACCAGTCCGTCGGCGTGCCGCTGGGCGTTGTCGAGCAGGTTGCCCACCACGCGCCGCAGTTGCATGACGACACCCTCGATCACGACGCCCTCGGCCAGGTCGCGCTGTACGGGGAGTTTGTCCTGGCGGCAGGACAGCTCCTCGCGCACCAGCCGGGCCAGGTCCACCCGCTCCTTGACCACGTCCACCCTCGAGCCGATCCGCGCCAGCAGCAGCAGGTCGGTGATGATGGCCTCCAGCCGGTCGGTGTCGTTCAGGGCGCCGTCCACCAGCGTCTCGAGGTCGGTGTCCTCGGGGTAGAGCTGGGCGCTCTCCAGCTGCGCCCGCAGCCCCGCGATCGGGGTGCGCAGCTCGTGGGAGGCGTCGGAGGCGAACTGCCGCTGCTGCTCGGCCGAGCGTTCGAGGCGGTCGAGCGTGCCGTTGACCGACCGGGCCAGCTGCGCCACCTCGTCCTCACCTCGCGGTACGGTCACCCGCCTGCTCAGGTCGGTGGCGTTGACCGCGTCGAGCTCGCTGCGCATCGCGCGCACGGGGCTCAGCGTGCGGCCCGTGACCATCCAGGTCACCCAGGCCACCAGGGCGAGCACCAGCGCCATCTGCGCGGCGATGGCGACCTCCAGCACGCGGGTGGCGAGCACGCCGGGAGTCGGCCTGGCCGCGTAGACCACGGGGGAGTCGGCCGCGCTCGACACCCTGGCCGCCGTGAGGTGGAGGCAGCCGTCGCTCCCGCACGTGGTGGTGCTGACGATCCGGTCGTCGGGCGTGGGCCAGATGTTGGTGAGCGGCGGCAGCAGCGCGGCGGCGTTGCTGGAGGCGATCACCCTGCGGTCGGGCGTGACGACCTGCAGGAGGTCGACCTCATCGATGGCCAGCGGGATCCGGCCCGACACCGTACGGCCGTCGCGCACCACCTGGGTGGCCGCGGCGGCGGCGTCCCTGGTGTCCTTCCAGACGCTGGCGGTCACCACGGTCCTGGTGACCGCTACGCCACCGATCCCCGCCGGGATCAGCACGAAGGCCGCGACGGCAGTCGCGATGAGCGTGACCCGTCCGCGGAGGGATCTCGCCCATATCCGTGACACGTGCCGAGACTATTCACGGCAGACTTAGTCAAAGGTCGCGCCCAGGGAAAAATTAGGTCATCCTTCCTCGGTCGCCACCCAGACCGCGGTGTCCCCGGGAACCGAGCCGTCGGCCGCCAGCGGGCCGCTGGACAGCAGCACCCGGCCGGGGCAGGCGACGGGCGTCTCGCCGAAGTTGACCAGCACGACCAGGCCGGGCTCGCGCCTGAAGGCCAGCACGTCCTTGGGGGAGTCGAGCCAGGTCAGCTCGCCGCCGCCGAGCGCGGGGTGCTCCTTGCGCAGCCTCAGCGCGGCCCGGTAGAAGGCCAGCGTCGAGGCGGGGTCGTCCTCCTGCGCCTCCCTGCTCAGCGGCCCCCAGGTCGAGGGGATCGGCAGCCAGGGTGAGTGCCAGCCGAAGCCGTCGGAGGAGGTCCAGGGCAGCGGCACCCTGCAGCCGTCGCGGCTCTCTCCGGAGCGCAGGAACGCGGGGTCCTGCCTCAGCTCGTCGGGCAGGTCGAGAACCTCGGGCAGGCCGAGCTCCTCGCCGTTGTAGAGGTAGGCCGAGCCGGGCAGCGACAGCATGAGCTGGGTGGCGGCGCGGGCGCGGGCCAGGCCGCCGTGACGGGTGACGTGGCGCGGCTTGTCGTGGTTGGACAGCACCCAGGTCGTGGGCGCGCCGACCAGCTCGGCCTCGGCCAGTGACTTGTCGATGACGTCGCGGAAGGACTTGGCGCCGTACGCGGCCATCATGAACTCGAAGTTGAAGGCCTGGTGCAGCTCGTCGGGGCCGACGTAGCGGGCCAGGCGAGCGGGGGAGGAGACCCACGCCTCCGCCACCGCCATCCGGCCGCCCGGATAGGAGTCGAGGATGGGCCGCCACTCGCGGTAGATCTCGTGCACGCCGTCCTGGTCGAAGTACGGCACGCTGTCGTGGCCGAGCATCTCCACGTGCAGGTCGTCGCCGACGTCCGGCAGGCCGGCCGCCTTGATCATGCCGTGCGCCACGTCGATCCTGAACCCGTCGACGCCCCTGTCGAGCCAGAAGCGCAGGATGTCGCGGAACTCCGCGCGGACCGCGGGGTGCTCCCAGTTGAGGTCGGGCTGGGTGGGGTCGAACAGGTGCAGGTACCACTGGCCGTCCTCGACCTGCGTCCAGGCCGGGCCGCCGAAGATCGACTCCCAGTCGTTCGGCTGGTCGCGAAAGATGTAGCGGTCGCGTAGTCCCGCCTTGAACCAGGGGTGCTCGGAGGAGGTGTGGTTCGGCACGATGTCGACGATCACCCTGATGCCGAGCGCGTGCGCGTCGGCGATCATCGCGTCGAAGTCGGCCAGGGTGCCGAAGCGTGAATCCACGTCGCGGTAGTCGGCCACGTCGTAGCCGCCGTCGTTGAGCGGGGAGGTGTAGAAGGGGCTCAGCCAGATCGCGTCGACGCCCAGCTCCGACAGGTAGCCCAGGCGTTCGCGAAGCCCGACGAGGTCGCCGGTTCCGTCCCCGTTGCCGTCGGCGAAGCTTCGGGGGTACACCTGGTACACGACGGCGTCGCGCCACCAGTCGTCGTTGCCGCGCATTGGTCAGTCCTTCCCCGATGTCCACGATGTCCACGGAAGGATCCCGCGCGAAGATGGTCAAGCGCAAGTTGCGGAAAGTTGCAACCAAGTGAAGGGCGCGTCAAGCCCTCCCCATAGGGTCCCAGGGCAGGTAGCGGTGAGGTAACTCTCCTTCGCAAGTTCTTCCAAATTTTGCAAAGAGCCGCTAACGTCCCCGAAACATAAGCCGCAATGGCGGCTATTTCAGGATCTTTCAGTGGCGCACCGCACTCGCGCCGCTTGACCTCAGGAGGGTCCCATGCGCATCCGAGCACTGGGCGTGGCCGCGGCGGCCACCGTGGCGTTCGGCGCCACCGCTTGCGGTGGCTCAGCGCCGACGTCGTCGGCCGCGCCGAGCAGCTCCGCGCCCTCGGCCGGCGCCTCAGCCACCGCCGACAAGGGCAGCGGCAAGCTCGTGATCTGGGCCGACCCCAACCGCACGAAGGCGCTCAAGCCCTTCGCCGACCAGTTCGGCACCGAGAACGGTGTCACGGTGGAGGTGAAGGAGATCAGCAAGGACAACCAGCAGACCTTCCTCACCGCCTCGCAGCAGGGCAGCGGGCCCGACATCACGGTCGGCGCCCACGACTGGATCGGCAACCTGGTGCAGAACGGCGCCATCGACCCGGTCAACCTGACCGAGGAGCAGAAGGCCGCCTTCTCCCCGATCGCGCTCAAGGCCGTCACCTTCAACGGCCAGGTGTACGGCGCGCCGTACGCGATGGAGAACGTCGCGCTGATCCGCAACACCAAGCTCGCCCCCGACGCCCCGGCCACCTTCGACGACGTGATCGCCAAGGGCAAGGAGCTGAAGAAGGCCGGCAAGGTCAAGGAGGTGCTCTGCCTGCCCGTCACCGCCAAGGGCGACGCCTACCACGTCTACCCGCTCTTCTCCTCCGCGGGCGGCGCCATCTTCGGCACCACCTCCGCCGGCGACCCCGACCCGAAGCAGGTCCTGGTCGGCTCCAAGGAGTCGCAGGCCGCCTTCGAGAAGCTCGCCACGATCGGTGAGAAGGGCGACGCGGCGCTGAAGACCTCGCTCACCAACGAGAACAGCATCCCCACCTTCGCCGGCGGCAAGTGCGCCTTCCTGGTCTCGGGCCCGTGGGCGATGGCCGACGTCAAGAAGAGCGGCGTCGCCTACGACATCACCGCCGTGCCCGCCTTCAAGGACGGCAAGCCCGCCACCCCGTTCGTGGGCGTCCAGGCCTTCTTCGTCGCCTCCAAGGGCGCCAGCAAGACCCTCGCCCAGGAGTTCGTCACCAACTACGTGACCAACGCCGACGTCGCCAAGGCCCTCTACGACGCCGACCCGCGTCCCCCGGCCCTGACCGCCGCGCTCGACGCGGTCAAGGCGGCCGACCCCGACGCCGGCAAGTTCATCGAGGCGGGCGCGGGCGGCATCCCGATGCCCGCCATCCCCGAGATGTCGGCCATCTGGGAGCCGTTCGGCATCGCCGAGGCCGCCGTCGTCAAGGGCAGCGACCCGGTCAAGGCCGCCGAGTCGGCGCAGAAGACCATCGACGGCTCGCTGAAGAACTAGCCCCATGTCCCTGGACGTGCGTGAGGCCGCGGAGGTCACGACCCCTCCGCGGCCCCGTCGCGAGCTGACCACCGCCTTCGTGGTGAGCAGGATCGCCGTGCTGGCCGTGGCCGCCGCCATCCTGCTCTACGCCGTGCCGCCGCTGGTCGCGGCCGAGTCGTGGATCTCGCTGACCCTGCTCCTCGTGGCGAGCGCGGTCATCGGCTACCTCTACCTGACCCGCCGCTTCGTCCCCGCGAAGTACCTCGTGCCCGGCACGGTCTTCCTGATCGCCTTCCAGGTCTTCCCCGTGCTCTACACGGTGAGCACCGCCTTCACCAACTTCGGCGACGGCCACCGGGGCGACAAGGCGGCCGCGATCTCCGCGATCGAGACGGGGTCCGTACGGCAGGCCCCCGGCTCGCCCGAGTACGGCCTGAGCGCCGCGCTCAAGGGCGACTCCCTGGTCTTCCTGCTGGTCGACCCGAAGACCAAGCAGGTGCAGGAGGGCTCGCCCGACGGCCTGGCCGCCGTCCAGGGAGCCAGGCTGGGCGTCACGGGCAAGGTGCTGGAGGCGCCCGGCTACACGGTGCTCAAGGCGCCCGAGGCCGCGGCCCGCGCCAAGCAGATCGCCGAGCTGGCCGTGCCGACCCAGGGCGGGCTGATCAAGGCCAACGGCCTGAGCAGGGCGGTCGAGGGCAGGGCGACGCTGACCTACGACGCGGTCTGCGACTGCGTCAAGGGCGGCGGCGACACCTGGACGGCCGACGAGTCGCAGGGCTACTTCGTCAACGCCAAGGGCGAGCACCTGGCGCAGGGTTGGCAGGTCAACGTCGGCTTCGCCAACTTCGCCCGCGTGCTGACCGACCCGACGCTCTCGGCCCACTTCCTCGGCATGTTCACCTGGAACATGGCCTTCGCGCTGCTGTCGGTGCTGACCACCTTCGCCCTCGGCATGGGCGTGGCGCTGGCGCTGCACCATCCGAAGATGCGCGGCACGCGGTTCTACCGGATCGCGCTGATCCTGCCGTACGCGATGCCGGCCTTCGCGATGCTGCTGGTCTGGCGCGACCTGTTCAACCGCGACTTCGGCCTGATCAACCAGCTGTTCGGGCTCGACGTCGACTGGATGGGCGGGATGGTCTCGGCCAAGTTCGCCGTCATCCTGGTCAACCTCTGGCTGGGCTTCCCCTACATGTTCCTGGTCACCACCGGCGCGCTCCAGGCGATCCCGCGCGAGCTGACCGAGGCCGCCTCCATAGACGGGGCGCCGCCCTGGTACGCCTTCCGCAAGGTGACGCTGCCGCTGCTGCTGGTCGCGCTCACCCCGCTGCTGATCTCGTCGTTCGCGTTCAACTTCAACAACTACAACGCGATCGCGCTGACCACCGACGGCGGCCCCTTCCCTGCGGAGAGCCCGACGGTGGGCGGCACCGACCTGCTGATCAGCTACACCGTCAGGCTGGCGTTCGGCACCGGCTCGGCGCAGTTCGGCCTGGCCGCGACGATGTCGGTGTTCATCTTCGCGATCGTCGCGACGATCTCGGCGATCACCTTCAGGCGGACCCGCAAGCAGGAGGACGTGTACGCATGAAGCTGGCTCTCAGGCACGCCTTCGTGCTGCTGGTATGCGCCTTCGCGCTGTTCCCGATCCTGTTCGTGGTGTCGGCGGCCGTCAACCCGCTCGGCACGCTCGCCTCCTCCGATCTGGTGCCGAACGGGGCGAGCCTCGACAACTTCGCCAAGCTCTTCTCCTCCGACACCTATCCCTTCGCCCGCTGGGTGTTCAACTCGGTCTTCATCGCGCTGGCGGCCTCCACGGCGAGCCTGCTGCTGTCGATGTTCGCCGCCTACGCCTTCAGCCGCATGCGCTTCGCGGGCCGCCGGGTGGGCCTGCTCGCGCTGCTGCTGATCCAGATGTTCCCGCAGTTCCTGGCCATCGTGACGATCTTCATGATCTTCACCAGGGTCACCGAGCTGTACCCCGCGTTCGGCTTCAACACCACCTGGGGCATCCTGCTGCTCTACCTGGGCGGCGCGCTCGGTGTGAACACCTGGCTGATGAAGGGCTTCCTCGACACCATCCCCAAGGAGCTCGACGAGTCGGCCACGGTCGACGGCGCCACCCACGCGCAGATCTTCTGGAAGATCATCCTGCCGCTGGTCACGCCCATCCTGGCGGTCACCGCCCTGCTGGCCTTCATCGGCACGATGAGCGAGTTCCTGATGGCCAACATCTTCCTGCGCGACGCCGAGAGCAAGACGCTCGCGGTCGGCATGTACGGCATGATCGCCGGCGACGGGCGCAACGCCAACTTCGGCATGTTCGCCGCCGCCACGCTCATTACCGCGATTCCGACCGTCAGTGTGTTCCTCTGGTTGCAGAAGTTCATCGTTTCCGGTCTGACCGCGGGCGCGGTCAAGGGGTAAGGACCTTTTCTTGCGCTACCTCGACCAGCCGCACCACGACGGCTCGTCCCTGTACGTCTCCACGCTCACCCCCTCACTCGGGGAGGAGGTGAGCGTGTGGCTGCGCGTGCCGCAGGGCTTCGCCCTGGACGCCGTGCACGTCCGCATCGTCTACGACGGAGAGCCGCGCTACACCGCGGCCGCGCCCGACCCCTCGAGGAAGGGGCTCGGCGGGTACGGCGCGGCCGACACCTGGTGGAAGGCGACCATCACGGCGGTCAACCCCGTCGTGCCGTACCGGTTCCTGCTGATCGCGGCGGACGGCCAGCGGTGGCTGAACGCCGCGGGCCTCACCGGGCACGACGTGACCGACTCCACCGACTTCAGGCTCGTCTCCCACCCCGCGCCGCCGGAGTGGATGGCCGACGCGATCGTCTACCAGATCTTCCCCGACCGGTTCGCCGGCGCCCGTCCCAAGGCCGACCTGCCGCCGTGGGCGCTGCCCGCCTCCTGGGACGACGACCCGGTCATCGGCGAGGGCCCCGGCACGCCCGAGCAGTTCTACGGCGGCGACCTCGACGGCATCACCGAGCACCTGGACCACATCCAGGCCCTCGGCGCCGACACCGTCTACCTCACGCCGTTCTTCCCCTCGCGCTCCAACCACCGCTACGACGCGGCGAGCTTCGACCACGTCGACCCGCTGCTCGGCGGCGACGAGGCGCTCCGGCGGCTGTCGGACGCGCTGCACGCGCGCGGCATGCGGCTGCTCGGCGACATCACGACCAACCACACCGGCGACTCCCACGAGTGGTTCACCGCCGCGATCTCGGACGTCAACGCCCCCGAACGGGAGATGTTCTACTTCGACCCCGACACGGGCGACTACGAGTCCTGGTGGGGCGTCAAGACGCTGCCCAAGCTCAACTGGGGCAGCGAGCTGGTCCGCACCCGCATGCCCGCCGTCCTCCGCAGGTGGCTCGGCGTGCTCGACGGCTGGCGCGTCGACGTGGCCAACATGACCGGCAGGCTCGGCGCCGACGACCGCAACCACGAGGTGGCCGCGCTGCTGCGCCCCGACGGTGCGGCCTTCATCGCCGAGCACAACCACGACGCCTCCGCCGATCTCGACAGGAACGGCTGGCACGGCACCATGAACTACGGCGGCTTCACCCGCCCGGTCTGGACGTGGCTGCGCGGCGACTCACTGGAGCTGACGCACTTCCTCGGCGTGCCGGGCGGGGTGCCGCGGCGCGACGGCGAGGCGACCGTGGCGACCTTCAAGGAGTTCGCCGCGCACATGTCGTGGCGCTCGCTGGTCCACTCCTGGCAGCTGCTCGACTCCCACGACTCGCCGCGCATCCGCACCGTCACGGGGTCGCGCGAGCTCCAGGAGGTGGCGGTCGGCCTGCAGGCGACGCTGCCCGGGACGCCGATGGTGTTCGCGGGCAGCGAGTTCGGGCTGACCGGCACCAATGGTGAGTACTCACGCACCCCCATGCCGTGGAACAGGCCCGCCGACCGCGACGAGCGGACGCACGCCGCCTACCGGGCGCTGCTCGGGCTGCGCAGGGCCGAGCCCGCGCTGCGCAGGGGCGGCCTGCGGTGGCTGCACGCCTCCGCCGACTGCCTGGTCTTCCTGCGCGAGACGGCGGCGGAGTCGCTGCTGGTGTGCGCCCGAAGGGCGCCGGGCGAGCCGCTCGAGCTGCCGCTGGCGGGCGCGGCCCGCGGCGTCTACAACGCCGGTGACCTCTCGCCGCTGGTGCTGCCCGGCGACGGTCCTTCTCTGCGCATCTGGCGGCTGTCCGTCGGGGGCTGATCACGCTACGGTATGCACCTGACGGTTCGTCTTTCAACTAGATGAGTGGTGTGCCGATGAAGTCGCTGGCCGTGGCCGTTCTGCTGTTTCCCGCATTCTCCCTGGTGGAGGGGGCGGCAGGCACGACCTACTACGTCGATTCCAAGGCCGGTGACGACTCGGCCGCGGGCACCAGCGCGGCGACGGCGTGGAAGAGCCTTTCCACGGTCAACGCCGCCTCGCTGGGCCCCGGCGACACCGTCAACCTCAAGAGGGGCAGCAGCTGGAGCGAGCCGCTGGAGCTCACCGCCAAGGGCACCGCGGCCCGGCCGATCGTGGTCCAGCCGTACGGCAAGGGCGCCGCCCCGAAGCTCAGCGGCCAGGACTCCCACTGCGTCGTGATCAGCGGCAACTACTGGCGCGTGACGGGACTGCGGGCCAGCAACTGCCAGTGGGCCGGCTTCGAGATCTCGGGCGACGGCAACGAGCTCGTCGGGGTGGCGGCCGACCGCAACATCGCAGGCGTCCACATCACCCCCGACGGCGCCCGCAACACCGTCAGGAACAGCTGGCTGACCGGCAACAACAGGATGAGCGTCAACGACGACGGCGGCGACAACGACTCCGGCGCCTTCGGCGTGCTGGTCAACGGCGACGACAACCTGATCACCGGCAACACCATCACCGGCAGCCACGCCACGAGCAAGGACTACGGCCTGGACGGCGCCGCGGTCGAGATCTTCAGCGGCGACCGCAACAGGGTCACGCACAACCTCTCCCGCGACAACCACACGTTCACCGAGCTGGGCGCCAAGAAGGGCACGACGGCGACGGGCAACGTGTTCGCCTTCAACGTGGTGACTTCCACGCGCAAGCTCGGCTCCTTCCTGGTGACCCGCGGCTCCCGGCACATCGTCGGCCCGGTCAAGGGCACGATCGCCGCGCACAACTCGGTCCACCTGTCCGGCTCGAAGACCGTTGGCTGGTCCTGCCACGACGGCTGCGCCCCCGACATCCTCAAGCTGCGCAACAACGTGATCGTGGTCGGCGGGGAGATGGGCTGGGAGGACGGCAAGGGCGCCGACGAGGGCGGCAGCGTCTACCAGGGCCGCACCAAGCGCTTCAAGGCGGGCCCCAAGACGGTGATCGCCGACCCGCGCTTCGTCTCCGGCACCGACCTGCGCCTGCGTCCAGGCTCGCCCGCCCTGGACAGAGGGCTGCCGCTCGGCCCGGCCTGGTACGGCGGCGCGGCGCTGGCCAAGGACTTCACCGGCAAGGCCCTCGGCGCCGCTCCCGACGCCGGGGCCTACCAGCAGTGACGCTGTCCTAGGCCGGGACTGCCGACAGCCCCGCCTTGGCGCCGCGGCTGAGCTCGTCGACCAGCACCTCCGTCAGGCCCGCCGCGACGCCGTCCAGCGTCATGGCCGCCACCAGCTCGGGGCTCACCTTGGGCGCGGTCACGCGCGCCGCCATCTCTGTGTCGATGTATCCGGCGTGCACGCCCACCACGAGCGTCCCCTGCTCGCGCAGCTCCTGGCGCAGCGCGTTGGTCAGCGACCATGCCGCCGCCTTCGACGCGGCGTAGGTGGCGACCTGCGGAAAGGTGATGAACGACAGCACCGAGAGCATGTTGACCAGCACGCCCCCGCCGTTGCGGGCCAGCACGGGGGCGAAGGCGCGGCTCATCGCCAGCGTGCCGTGATAGTTGGTCGCCATCTCCCGCTCGGCCTCGCCCAGCACTCCCGCGTTGTTGATCAGCAGGTCGACGTCGCCGCACCGCTCGGCCGCGGCGGCCACCTGGGCCGGGTCGGTAACGTCGAGGCGCACGGGGACCAGACGCGGGTCCCGCACCGAGGCGGGATCGCGGACGCCCGCGTAGACGGTCTTCGCGCCCCGCTCGACCAGGGCGCGGGCGAAGGCCGCGCCCAGCCCGCGGTTGGCGCCGGTCACGAGCGCGACGCCGCCCTCGAGCCTCATCGGAGGTTCTCCAGCACGGTCGCGTTGGCCAGGCCGCCCGCCTCGCACATCGTCTGCAGCGCGTAGCGCGCGCCGCGCTGCCCCATGGCGTGGACGAGCGTGGTCATGATGCGCGCGCCGCTGGCCCCGAGCGGGTGGCCGAGCGCGATGGCGCCGCCGTTCACGTTGACCTTGGCGGGATCGGCGCCCGTCTCCTGCAGCCAGGCCAGCACCACGCTCGCGAACGCCTCGTTGACCTCGAACACGTCGATGTCGGACAGCGCGAGGCCAGCGCGTCTGAGGACCTTCTCGGTGGCGGGGATGACGCCGGTGAGCATGAGCAGCGGGTCGGAGCCCGTGACCGCGAAGGAGTGCAGCCTGGCCAGCGGGCGCAGGCCGAGCCTGGCCGCGTTCTCGCTCGTGGTGATCAGCACGGCGGCGGCGCCGTCGTTCGTCGGGCTGGTGTTGCCCGCCGTAACCGACCAGGTGATCTGCGGGAACCGCTCGGCGTAGCCGGGGTCGGTGAAGGCCGGCCTGAGCCCGGCGAGCACCTCCATCGTGGTGCCCGGGCGCACCGACTCGTCCGTGTCGCGGCCGTCGATCGGCGCGATCTCCGCGGAGAGGTCGGCGGCGGCCGCCTTGAGGTGCGAGCCCATCGCGAAGGCGTCCATGGCCTCCCTCGTCAGCCCCCACTTGGCGGCGATCAGCTCCGCGCTGATGCCCTGCGGCACGAGGCCCTCGGGAAAGCGCGCCGCGAGGCCGGGGCCGAAGGGATCGGCGCCCTGGGGCACGTTCGACCACATCGGCACCCTGCTCATCGACTCCACGCCGCAGGCCACGACGAGGTCGTAGGCGCCCGACAGCACGCCTTGGGCGGCGAAGTGGACGGCCTGCTGCGAGGAGCCGCACTGCCTGTCCACGGTCACCGCGGGGACCTCGTCGGGGAAGCCCGCGGCCAGCCATGCGTAGCGGGTGGTGTTCATCGCCTGCTCGCCCACCTGGTCGACGCAGCCGCCGATCACGTCGTCGACCTGGGCGGGGTCGACGCCGCTGCGGGCGACCAGCTCGCGCAGGGTATGGGCGAGGAGGTCGACGGGGTGGATGTGGGCCAGGGCGCCTTGCGGCTTGCCCTTGCCGATGGGAGTTCGTACGGCCTGCACGATCACGGCGTCACGCATCGGATCCGTCCTGGTTAGTTGGAAAACTGGATGCACTGTATCGCGAGTGAGTCCGGTTTTCCAACGCTCCTGGTGTCCGCTGTCGACAAAACGGGTAAGTGGGCAGCATGCTGGACATAGCCCAGAAACGCCCTGGAAATCTCGCTGCGGCACTGTGTGAGCCCTGAAAGGGGGATGCGATGTTGCTGCGACTGAGGGTGTCGCTACCGGACCGCCCAGGAGGCCTCGGCCAGGTGGCGCGCGTACTTGGCGCGCTCGGCGCCGACATCCTGCAGGTCACCGTGCTCGAACGGGAGTCCGGCAGGGCCGTTGACGACTTCACGGTCTCCTGGCCCGGCAAGACCACCCCGGCCGCGGTGCTCGAGCGCCTGTCGGCGGTTCCGGGCGTGCGGGTCGAAGGCGTATGGCCGACCAGGGAGGTTCCGGGCTCCGCGCCGGACTACGACCTCCTGCTGCACGTGGCGGGCGAGCCGGCGCGCGGCTTCGCCACGCTGGTGGACGCGCTGCCCGGGCTGTGCGGGGGCGAGTGGGCGCTGGCGCTGGCCGACGGCGTCGTCCGGCACGCGAGCCTGGCCGCGCCGCTGATCTTCGAGCTGGCCGCGCTGCCGCCGCGCCCAGCCTCTCACGTGGACGGCGAGCGCCGCCTGATGGTGCTGCCCGTCTCGGGAACGGCCATGAACCTCGTCGTCGCCCGGTCCGAGGGGCCGCCGTTCCATCGCGCCGAGCTCGACCGCGCGGCCCGCATCGTCGAGGTCGTCGCCCGCCTGGCCGCCCGCTACGAGCCGGTCAGCGACTGACGGGGGCGCGTCGGGGGAGTCAGCGGCGGGGCGGGTCGATACGGCTGCCGTCCGGCTTGAACAGCATGAGCCTCGTGACGTCCACGCCGATCTTGGCCGCGTCGCCCGTGCGCCATGCCGGCCGTACGCCGAGCCTGACGATCAGGTCCGCCCTGCGGTGGTGGCCATCGCGCAGGTTGTGGCCGACCTGCTCCTGCTGCGCGTGCTCCGCCGGCGCGGAGGCGAACATCCTGCGCACCTTCCCGCGCAGGCCGCCGCCCTCGCCCCCGCGGCCGCCCGTGTTCCTGCGGGGGTCGGGCGGCTCGGGGACGGCGACCGCGGGCACGCCGCACTCCACGTAGGCCAGCCACTCGTGCCCGTGGTACTCCAGCGCCCTGACCCGCCCGAAGAAACTGGGCCCTTCGTAGGACTCCTGCACGGGGGCGAGGCCGTCCGGCCTGATGCCGACGATGATCTGGCCGCCGGTGTGCTGCGAGACCGCGTACGCCCTGGGGTCGCTCCACGGCATCACCAGCTGGTGCGGGCCGAAGTCGAGCAGCACGTACTGGTTCTGCGGGGTCCGCACGGTGGCGGGCAGCAGGTTGAGCTGCTGTGAGCTGAGGAAGGCGGCGACGAAGGCGGTGGCGGGATCGTTGTAGATCTGGCCGGGCGTGCCGACGTCCTGGAGCACGCCGCGGTTCATGATGGCGATGCGGTCGGCCAGGGTGAGCGCCTCGACCTGGTCGTGCGTGACGTAGACGGTGGTGACGCCGAGCGAGCGGACCAGCGAGGAGATCTCCATCCGCAGCTCGGTGCGCATGCCGGCGTCCAGGTTCGACAGCGGCTCGTCCATGAGGAAGATCTTCGGCTGGCGGACGATCGCCCTGCCCATGGCCACGCGCTGTCGCTGGCCGCCCGACAGGGTGCCCGGCCTGCGGTCGAGGGTCTCGTCGATGTGCAGGGCCTTGGACAGCTCCGTCACGCGCTCCCTCACCAGCGCGGGATCGGCCTTGGCGATCTCCAGCGGGAAGGCCATGTTGCCGCGCACCGTGCGGTGCGGATATAACGCGCCGTTCTGGAACACCATCGCGACGTCGCGGTCGCGGGGGGCGAGGTGGTTGGCGAGCTGGCCGTCGAGCCACAGGTCGCCGTCGGTGACCTCTTCGAGGCCCGCGATCATCCGCAGCAGGGTGGACTTCCCGCAGCCCGAGGGGCCGAGCAGCACGAGGAACTCCCCGTCCTCGGCGCGCAGGCTCAACCTGTCGACCGCCAGGTATCCCCCGGGGTAGACCTTGGTTACCTTGTCCAGGACGACGGTGCTCATGAGTCCGCTCCACCCTCGTAGATACGCACCAGACTCCCGTGCTTGGGGGAGTCACCGCTGCTTGGCGGGCGTGAGACGTCACTTGTGACGGGGCTGATTGATGAGGTAGTACATCGCGTGTTCACCCCGGTGTCCAGACTTGACATGAAAATCCCGGCAACCGTCGCGTTTTGGGTCCAAGGTCAACTCTGTGAGGCCAGGCCGTGGGCTTCTTTGGATCCCCTGCTGGGCAAGGTTTGGGCATGACCGTAAGCTGCCCTGCCCTGCCTTGCTTTATTGCGAAAAATCCCACTTTGGAAAGGCTTGCGTAAACTTGCGGCAAGCTCTTTCATATGAGGTGGTTCCGTCACAAGGAGGAACCTGTAGCTCGGGGGACACGTTTTCATGACCCACACTTCGGCAGCCACCTGCTGGTGGCGCGACGCCGTGATCTACCAGGTGTACGTCCGCAGCTTCGCCGACGGCAACGGCGACGGCGTCGGTGACCTGATCGGCGCCCGCGACCGCCTGGGTTACCTGTCCGATCTCGGCGTCGACGCCATCTGGCTCACGCCCTTCTATACCTCGCCGATGGCCGATTTCGGCTACGACGTGGCCGACTACCGCGACGTCGACCCGCTGTTCGGCACGCTCGGCGACGCCAAGGCGCTCATCGACGAGGCGCACGACCTGGGCATCAGGGTGATCGTGGACGTCGTTCCCAACCACACCTCCTCGGCCCACCCCTGGTTCCAGGAGGCGCTGCGCGGCGTCAACCGCGACCGCTACATCTTCCGCGACCAGCCGAACGACTGGGAGTCGATCTTCGGCGGCCCGGCCTGGACGCAGGTCGAGGACGGCCAGTGGTATCTCCACCTGTTCGACTCGAGCCAGCCCGACCTCAACTGGGACCACCCCGAGGTGCGCGCCGAGTTCGAGTCGATCCTGCGCTTCTGGCTCGACCTGGGCGTGGACGGCTTCCGCGTCGACGTCGCGCACGGCATGGTCAAGCCCGAGGGCCTGCCCGACATCGGCCACGCCGACCAGGTCCGCATGATCGGCACCGACGTCGTGCCCTACTTCGACAACGACGCCGTCCACGAGATCCACCGCTCCTGGCGCAAGATCCTCGACTCCTACCCAGGCGAGCGCATCGGCGTCGCCGAGGCGTGGGCGCCGACGCCGGAGCGGCTGGCCCGCTACGTCCGCCACGACGAGCTCCACCAGGCTTTCAACTTCCACTACCTGGGCACGCGGTGGGAGGCGGGCGCGCTGCGCCACGTGATCACCGAGTCGCTGGAGACCGCCGCCTCCGTCGGCGCCCCCTCCACGTGGGTGCTGTCGAACCACGACGTCAAGCGGCACGTCACCCGCTTCGGCAGCCTCGAGAGGGCCCGTGCGGCCGCGCTGCTCATGCTCGCGCTGCCCGGCTCCGCCTACGTCTACAACGGCGAGGAGCTCGGCCTGCCCGAGGTGCTCGACCTGCCCGAGGAGGTCTGCCTCGACCCCCAGCGGCTGCGCGACCCCGACAGCGGGCGCGACGGCTGCAGGGTGCCGCTGCCGTGGACCTCCGTTGACGGATACGGCTGGCGGCGCCCGTGGCTGCCCATGCCGGACGGATGGGGCCCGCTCAGCGTCGAGGCCCAGAGCGGCGACCCCGGCTCGATGCTCGCGCTCTACCGCGAGGCGCTGCGCCTGCGCCGTGCGGTGTCGGGCGAGCTGCGCTGGGCGGACTCGCCCGAGGGCACGCTGGTCTTCTGCCGCGACGACGGCTTCGTCTGCACGGTCAACCTCACCGGCACGGAGATCGCCTTCCCCGCTCCCGGCGAGCCGGTCCTGTCCAGCGGGCCGGTGCGCCCGGGCACGCTCGCCCCGGACTCCACCACGTGGTGGAGAGCCAAGGTTGCGTAAAGTGTCCACCATGAACGGTCACACCCGACTTTCCGACATCGCCGCCCAGGCAGGGGTGAGCGAGGCCACGGTCAGCCGGGTGCTCAACGGCAAGCCGGGCGTCTCCTCCTCCACCCGGCAGGCCGTGATGACCGCGCTCGACCTCATGGGCTACGAACGGCCGCAGCGGCTGCGCCAGCGCAGCAACGGGCTGATCGGGCTGGTGACACCCGAGCTGGACAACCCGATCTTCCCGGCCTTCGCGCAGGCCATCGAGAAGGCGCTGACGCACAACGGCTACACGCCCGTCCTGTGCACGCAGCTGCCCGGCGGGGCGCCCGAGGACGAGTTCACCGAGCTGCTGGTCGACAGGGGCGTCAGCGGCATCGTCTTCGTCTCGGGCCTGCACGCCGACACCACCGCGCGGATGGACCGCTACACCAGGCTGACCGACCGCGGCCTGCCGATCGTGCTGGTCGACGGCTACAACGCGGACATCGACGCGCCCTTCATCTCGCCCGACGACCGGCTGGCCTCGCGCCTGGCCGTCCAGCACCTGGTCGACCTCGGCCACGAGCGCATCGGGCTGGCCACCGGCCCGCGCAGGTTCGTGCCGGTGATCAGGAAGATCGAGGGCTTCCAGCAGGCGATGACGCAACTGCTGGGGACGAACGCCGGCGACCTGGTCGCGCACTCGCTGTTCTCCGTCGAGGGCGGCCAGGCGGCCGCGGCGCAGCTGCTGGCCAGTGGCTGCACCGGCATCGTCTGCGCCAGCGACCTGATGGCCCTCGGCGCGATCAGGGCGTGCAGGGAACGCGGGCTCGCGGTGCCCGGCGACGTGTCGGTGGTCGGCTTCGACGACTCCCCGCTGATCGCCTTCACCGACCCGCCGCTGACCACGGTCCGCAAGCCGATCGGCGCCATGGCCTCGGCGGCCGTCGCCACGCTGCTGGAGGAGGTCAACGGGGCGCCGGCGCGGCACGTCGAGCTGATCTTCCAGCCCGAGCTCGTGGTACGCGGCTCCACCGGCTCGGGGCCGCTCGTCAACCGCTGACCCACCTCCAGGAGACGACGAATGTACGACGTGCTGGTCATCGGCGGCGCGGGGGTCGACACCACGGTCTACGTGCCCGAGCTGCCCCTGCCCTACGCCGACACCTACGCCGTTCCCCCTGTCGTCGACCGCATCGGCAACACGGGCGCGGGTGTCGCGCTGGGCTGCGCCGCGCTCGGCCTCAGGACCCGCTTCGCCGACCTCATCGGCGACGACCCGCAGGGCAGGCTGGTCAGGGAGCACCTCGACGCCCACGGCGTCGACTTCGCCTGGGCGCCGTCGGCCGCGGGCACCCGCCGCAGCGTGCTGCTGGTCGGCCCCGACGGCCGCAGGACCTCCCTGTTCGACCCCCGCGGCGTGCCGGGCGAGGTGCTGCCGCGCGAGCTGTACCTGCAGGGCGCCCGCCACGTGCACGTCTCGATCACGGACTTCGCGCGGCACGTCTACGCCGACCTGCCGGACGTGCCGATCTCCACCGACCTGCACGACTGGGACGGCGCCGCCGACTACCACAAGGACTTCGCCTACCGCTCCGACCTGGTGTTCCTGTCGGCCACCGCGCTGGCCGACCCCGCCGCGACGATGCGCCACATCCTCCGCCACGGGCGCGCCCACACCGTCGTGTGCACCGACGGGCCGCGCGGGTGCCTGGTCCTCACCCGCGACGCCGCCGACGCCGACCCGCGCGCCTTCCCCGCCGCGCCGCTGCCCGGACCGATCGTCGACTCCAACGGCGCGGGTGACGCCTTCGTCTCCGGCTTCCTGTACGGCCTGCTGCGTGGCGAGCCGGTCGCGGAGTGCGCCCGCCTCGGCTCGATAGCGGGGGCCCACGCCTGCGTCTCCGAAGGCACCCACGAGAACCCCATCACCGAGGCCGCTCTGCTGGCCCGCTTCGGCCGCGCGGTGGCGGGCTGACCCGCCTCAGCCCGGCCCGTCCGCCTCGGCCCCTCCGCCGAGGACGACCCTGATGCCCCTGCTCAGGCCCGAGTCGTGCAGCTCCACCTCGGCCGCGTCGGCGTCCTTGGGCAGCTCGAAGACCAGCCCGCCGGTGAACGACTCGCCGGGCCCGATCCTGATCGGCTGGATCTCCTTGCCCGACCGGTCCAGCAGCTTGGCCGCGCTGTGCCTGATGTCGTCCTCGTCGAGCAGCTTCTGCTGGCCGGGGTAGAGCACCCTGCCCTCCTGGCCGATGTTGCTGACCTTGAGCGACACCTTGCACGTGCGCACCTCGGCGGCGCGTGCCGGCTTGGCGCACTTGTGCCCCGTCACCGTGAAGCGCAGCTTGCCGTCCTGCACGGGACCCTCCGCCCCGACGGCGGCCGGCTTGAAGATCCACGCGACGGCGGCGATCAGCAGCAGCACCAGCACGACCACCACGGCGGCCGTGACCAGGCACCCGGTGAGCACCCCGCCCATGCGCGACCGCCTGGGCGGCAGCTGCCCCTGCCCGGTCATCTGGTACGGCGGGCGCGGCGGCAGCGGTCCCTGCCCCGTGGCGTGGAAGGGGATCGGCCCGCCGCCCGTCGTCTCCGCCGGGTTCGCGCCGTGCGGCACGGGGCCGCGCCTGGTGGCCGTCGGCGGGATCGTCATCTCCGCGGGCGGCACGAACGGGCCGGGCCTCGGCGGGATCGTCGTCTCGGTGGGCGGCGCGTGGGGAACCGGTGGCGCGGGCGGCCGTTCCCTTGACGTGGGCGGCCGTTCCCTGCCGGGAGGCGGCGGCGACCAGCCCTGAGCCGGGGGCGCCTGCCGTACGCCGAGGTCGGCGGGGTTCCACGAGTTCGTGAGGTGACGGGTGGCGGCCAGCTGCGCCCCCGCCATGTCGGGCGCGCCCACCAGCTCCAGCAGCAGCTCCCGCGCCTGCGGACGCCGCGCGGGATCGGGGTGGATGGCGGCCGCCACGAGCCGGTCCAGCGGCGCGGGCAGCCCGCGCAGGTCGGGGGGAGCGGTGCGGGCGCGCGCGGCCATGACGTAGGCGTCACCCGAGCCGAACGGGTGCCCGCCGAGCCCCGCGTAGGCGATCAGCGACCCCCAGGCGAACACGTCGGCGGCGGGGCTGGTGCGCCCCTCGAAGACCTGCTCGGGAGCGATCCACCCCGGGGTGCCCATCACCAGGCCGACGTTGGTGTGCCGCGAGCCCACCTGTGTGGAGCGCGCGAGCCCAAAGTCGATCACCCTGGGCCCGGCGAGCGTGAGCATCACGTTGGCCGGCTTCAGGTCGCGGTGGACCAGGCCCGCGGCGTGGATCGCGGTGAGCGCCGCGGCCACCCCCACGGCCGCCGAGTGCAGCACCGAAGGCTGCAGCGCGCCGTGCTCGATGAGGTGGTCCTCCAGCGAGACGCCGTCGATGAACTCGGTGACCAGGTAGAGCAGGCCGCCGTCGTCGCCGTGGTCGAGCACGCGGGCGGTGCAGAAGGAGGCCACCCGCCGGGCGTTGGACACCTCTTCGTGGAAGCGCGCCCGGTAGACGGGATCGGCGGCGAAGTCGCGCCTGATCGCCTTCACCGCGACCTTGGCCCCGTCGGGGGCCAGCGCGAGGTAGACCGTGCCCATGCCGCCCGAGCCCAGCCGGCTCTCGAGCCGGTACGGCCCGATCGAGGCGGGGTCGTCAGAGGTCAGCGGCGTTCCCACCGTCGCCGCTCCCTCGCCTTCGTGATCCCGCCGTCCCAACCGACCGTCCTCCGCCCGGATGACCGTATTCACCCGGAACTCTAACCGAGGAACGGCCCGCGGGTGGCGCGTCTCCCGCGCGGGCCGCGGTCCGGCGAGGGCAGGGGAGGGGGGTCAGCTCTCCCGGACGACCGCCACGGCTCCCGCGGGGACGGTGCAGGATCCGTCGTGGACGCCGCCGTCGAGCAGGTTCACGCCGCTCACCCCCGCAACGGTGACGGGGGAGTCGCCGTGGTTGATCAGGAAGACGTGCCCGCCCCGCCGTACCAGCTCCAGGTCGTCGGGCAGGTCGCGGGGGCGGGCGACGCGCGCGTGGTCCAGGACCTCGGCCAGCAGCTCGCGCAGCCCGGTGACCGGCGCGGTGGCCAGGTACCAGGCGCTGCCCGCGCCGAGGTCGTGGCGGGTGAGCGCGGGATGCCCCGCGTCGGGGCCGTCGGCGAAGACGCGAAGGGGACGCGCCCCGGCGGGCCTGACCCGCTCCGACCAGATCCTTCCCGGCAGGCCGCAGGACAGGGCCACGCGCTCGTCCTCGCGCAGCGGGTGGAACTCCTCCACCGACAGGCCGAGGACCTCGCGCAGCGCGCCGGGGAAGGCGCCGGGGTGGATGGTGTCGCGGGCGTCCACGATGCCGGAGAAGAACGAGGCCAGCAGGTGCCCGCCCGACTCGACGTAGCGGTGCAGGTTCTTCGCCGACGCCTCGGTCAGCAGATAGGAGCTGGGCGCCACCACGAGCCGGTAGCCCGACAGGTCGGCGGCCGGGTGGACGAAGTCCACGGTGACGTGCTCACGCCACAGCGCCTCGTAGAAGGCGTCGACCCGCTCGCGGAAGGTCACGTCGACCGAGGGCCGCCAGTCGAGCTCCAGCGCCCACCACGACTCCCAGTCCCACACCACGGCAACCTCGGCGGCGACCCCGCTGCCCGCGACCTCCGCCAGCGCCCGGACCTCGGCGCCCAGGGCGACCACGTCGCGCCACTGCCGCGTGTCGGTGCCCGCGTGCGGGATCACCGCCGAGTGGAACTTCTCCGCGCCGAACCGCGAGGCCCTGATCTGGAAGAACATGACGCTGTCCGACCCGCGCGCCACGTGCGCCAGGCTGTTGCGCCGCATCTCGCCGGGGCGCTTGGCGATGTTGCGGGGCTGCCAGTTGACCGCCGCGGTGGAGTGCTCCATCAGCAGCCACGGCCTGCCGCCCGCCACCGACCTGGCGAGGTCGGCCGACATGGCCAGCTCGATGTGGTTGTCCGGCTTCTCGGCCGACAGGTAGTGGTCGTTGGCGACCACGTCGACCTCGCGCGCCCACTGCCAGAGGTCGGTCGACTTGCAGTTGACGGTCCCGGCGAAGTTCGTCGTCACCGGCAGGTCCGACACCTGGCGGATGAGGTCGCGCTGCAGGGCGTAGTGCGCGCGGTGCTGCTCGTCGCTGAAGCGCGCGTAGTCGAGGCGCTGGGCCGGGTTGACCGCCGTGTGGTTGGCCCTGGGCGCGTCGATCTCCTCCCAGTCGGTGTACCGCTGCCCCCAGAACGTGGTCCCCCAGGCGTCGTTCAACCCCGACAAATCCCGATATGTACGGCGAAGCCACTCGCGCCAGGCGCGCACGCTGTGCTCGCAGTAGCACTCGCCGAGCGGCGCGCCGTACTCGTTGTGCACGTGCCACATCACCACCGCCGGATGATCCTTGTAGTGGCCCGCGAGCGCGGTGACCAGCCGCGACGTGGCCGCGATGAAGTCGGGGGAGCTCGAGCAGGCGCTCTGCCGGCCGCCGAACCCGATGCGCACGCCCTCGCGGTTCACCGGCAGGGCGTCCGGATGCCTCCTGACGAACCACGCGGGCGGCACGGCCGTCGGCGTCGCCAGATTCACCGCGATGCCCGCCGCGTGCAGCCGGTCGACGATCTCGTCCAGCCAGCCGAACTCGAAGCGGCCCTCGCCCGGCTCCATCAACACCCAGGAGAACATCCCGAGACTGACCAGGTTCACCCCGGCCTCGCGCATGAGGGCGATGTCCTCCTCCTGCACCTCTCGCGGCCACTGCTCGGGGTTGTAGTCGCCCCCGAACGCAATCCCGTCACGCATCAACGTCTCCCTCTTCTGTGAACGTGCACAGTAGCGGCACTCCGCTCGATTGGGGAATCCACCTGGACTTTAACGAGAACGTAACAGCCTCTTGACGGTTCGTTCTGCGGCAACCAGTCTGTGCACGTTCACAGAGTCTGCGGCACGCCGCCGACAGCTTAGAGTTCTCATCTCGGTGCTCGGAGGGACAAATGCGTACAAAACTCCTCGGTGTGGCCGCGCTCGTGGTCACCCTGGCGGCGGCGGGCTGCGCCGCGCCCGAAGCCGCCCCCCAAGCTGCTCCTGCCTCGGACGCGGCCCAGGCGACCCCTCAGGGCCCGGTGAAGCTCACCTACTGGACCTGGGCCCCCAACATGGACAAGATCGTCGCGGTCTGGAACCAGGAGCACCCCGACATCCAGGTCACCGTCAGCAAGCAGGCCGGCGGCGACGACGCGGCCGCCAAGTTCCTCACCGCCGCCAAGGCGGGCAACCCGCCCGACCTGGTGCAGGCCGAGTACCAGCACCTGCCCTCGTTCATCGCCGCCGACGCGGTCGCCGATCTCAAGGCGGCGGCCGGAGCGGCCCAGCCGGAGTTCTCCGAGGGCGTGTGGGGGCAGGTCACGCTCGGCACCGCCGCCGTCTACGCGATTCCGCAGGACAGCGGCCCGATGATGCTCTTCTACCGCAAGGACCTGTTCGAGAAGTACGGCATCGCCGTGCCGAAGACCTGGCAGGAGTACGCCGAGGCCGCGCGCAAGGTGCGCAAGCAGGACCCGGACGTCTTCCTCGGCACCTTCTCCAGCAAGGACCCCGGCGCCTTCACCGGCCTGGCCCAGCAGGCGGGCGCGCGGTGGTGGGCGATCGAGGGCGAGGCATGGCGGGTGAACGTCGCCGACGAGCCCACCACGAGGGTCGCCGACTTCTGGGGCGGCCTGGTGAAGGAGGGCGTCATCGACGGCATGCCGTACTTCACCCCCGAATGGAACAAGGCGCTCAACGACGGCAAGCTGCTCACCTGGCCGTCGGCGATCTGGGCGCCGGGCGCGCTGTCGAGCAACGCGCCCAAGGCCAAGGGCAAGTGGGCCGCCGCGCCGCTGCCGCAGTGGAGGGCGGGCGAGAACCACAGCGGTTTCTGGGGCGGCTCGTCGGTCGCCGTCGCGGCCTCGTCGAAGCACCAGGCCGCCGCCGCGCGGTTCGCCGTCTGGCTCAACACCGACCCCAAGGCCGTCGAGCTGCTCGTCAAGGAGGCCGCGATCTACCCCGCGTCCGCCAAGGGGCAGCAGGCGCTGACCGAGGCGCCCGACTACTTCTCCACCCAGCCCGACTTCTGGCAGCAGGCCGCCACTGTCGCCGCCGGAGCCCGCGGCTTCACCTTCGGCCCGAACGTCGGCGTCACCTACAACGCCTTCAAGGACTCCTTCGACAAGGCCGTGCAGGCCAGGTCGTCCTTCTCCGACGCCGTGCGCGCCATGCAGGAGACGACGGTCGCCGACATGCGCAAGTCCGGTTTCCAGATCGCGCCATGAACCGACGCGTCAAGGCCGCGCCGTACCTCTTCCTGACACCCGCGATCGTCCTGTTCACGCTCTTCCTCGCGGTGCCCATCGGCTACACCGTGTACCTGTCCATGCGCCGGGTGAAGGTCTCGGGGCTCGGGCTCGGGAAGGGGGCGCGCCAGGAGATCTTCGTCGGCCTGGACAACCTGGCCGCCGCCGTCACCGACGGCGAGCTCTGGGCGGGCTGGCTGCGCGTGCTGGGGTACGGCGCGCTGGTGCTGGTCGTGATGCTGGGCCTGGCCCTGCTGTTCGCGCTCCTGCTCGACTCCGCCCACGTACGGCTGGCCAGGTTCTCGCGGATCGCGATCTTCCTTCCCTACGCGGTTCCCGGCGTGGCCGCCACCCTGCTGTGGGGCTTCCTCTACCTGCCCTCGCTCAGCCCCTTCGGGCTCGGCTTCCTCAGCGCGTCGGCCGTGACCTTCTCCATGGCCAACATCGCCGTATGGGGCGGGGTCGGCTTCAACATGCTCGTCCTCTACACCACGCTGCGCGCCATCCCGCGCGAGCTGTACGAGGCGGCCCGGATCGACGGCGCCACCGAGACGCAGATCGCGCTCCGGGTCAAGATCCCCATCCTGGTCCCCGCGATCATCCTGACCACGGTCTTCTCGGTCATCGCGACCATCCAGGTCTTCACCGAGCCGACCACGCTGCGGCCGCTCACCAACGCCATCAGCTCGACCTGGAGCCCGCTCATGAAGGTCTACCGCGACGCGTTCGTCACCGGCGACCTCTACTCGGCCGCCGCCACCTCGATCGTCATCGCGGCCGTCTCGCTCGTGCTGTCGTTCGGCTTCCTGCGCGTGGTGCGCGGGCACGCCTTCGGGGAGGAGTCATGACCAGGCGCCTGGCGCCGACAGGGCTGCTGCTCCTGGGCGCGATCTACTGCCTGTTCCCGGTGAGCTGGGTCCTGGTGGCGGCCACCAAGTCGCCCGCCGAGCTGTTCACCACCTCCACCCTGACGCCCGGCACGGGGCTGCTGTCGAACATCGAGGAGCTCTTCGCCTACCGCGAAGGGGTGTTCTGGCTGTGGATGGCCAATACCCTGCTCTACGCGGGCGGCGGCGCGCTGCTGTCGACCGCGGTCAGCGCGGTCTCCGGATTCGCCCTGGCGAAGTACCGCTTCCCGGGCCGCAACGCGATCTTCAACCTGCTCATCGGCGGCATCCTGGTCCCCGCCGTCGTGCTGGCGATCCCGCAGTACCTGCTCTTCTCCCGGGTCGGCCTGGCCGACACCTACTGGGCGGTGCTGCTACCGCAGATCCTGCACCCTTACAGCATCTACCTGGCCCGCATCTACGCCACCGCGGCCATCCCCGACTCGCTGCTGGAGGCGGGCAGGCTCGACGGCGCGGGGGAGTGGCGGCTGATGAGCAGGGTGGCGATCCCGCTCATGGTGCCCGGCATGGTGACCATCTTCCTGTTCCAGTTCGTGGCGATCTGGAACAACTTCCTGCTGCCGTTCATCATGCTCGGCGACGACGGCAAGTTCCCACTCACCGTCGGCCTCTACACCCTGCTCGCGGCGGGGGCCAACCAGCCCACCCTCTACAACCTGATCCTGACCGGCGCGCTGCTGTCGATCGTCCCCTTGATCGCGCTGTTCCTGACGATGCAGCGATACTGGAGGACCGACCTGTCCTCCGGAGCCGTCAAGTGAAGCGTCCCACCATCCACGACGTCGCCGCCGCCGCGGGAGTCTCCCGCGGCACGGTGTCGCGCGTGCTGAACGGCGACAAGTACGTCAGCGCGGCGGCCCGCGCGGCCACCGAGAGGGCGATCGCCGAGACCGGCTACGTCGTCAACCGCGCCGCGCGCAGCCTGGTCACGCAGAAGACCGGCTCGGTGGTCATGGTGCTGTCCGACCCGCACGAGAAGATCTTCGAGGACCCCAACTACAGCGTCCTCATCCGTACGGCGGTGCGCCGCCTGGCCGAACGCGACGTCTCGCTCGTCATGATGATGGCCGGAGACGACGGCGACAGGCAGCGGGTGATCCGCTACGTCAAGGGCGGTCACGCCGACGGGGTCTTCCTCGTCTCCACCCACGCGGGCGACCCCCTCGTCGGCGCGCTCGGCACGGACGTTCCCGTCGTGGCCCAGGGCGCGGTCATCGGCTGGGAGAACGTCATCCCCTACGCCGCGGCCGACGAGCGCCTCGGCGCCCGTCAGATGGCCTCCTACCTCGTCGAGCAGGGACGCAGGCGCATCGCGATGATCACCGGCCCCATGGACACCCCCGGCGGCACGCAACGCCTCGAGGGCTTCGCCGACGTGCTCGGCCGCAAGGCGTCCAAGCGGCTCATCGCCCACGGCGACTGGTCGCGCGCCAGCGGCGAGCGGGCGATGACCGAACTCCTCGAGCGCTCTCCCGATCTCGACGCCGTCTTCGTCGCCTCCGACCTGATGGCCGCCGGAGCCCTGGCGGCGCTGCGGGCGGCGGGGCGCCGGGTCCCCGACGACGTCGCGGTCGGCGGTTTCGACGACTCCTCCGTCGCCGTCTCCACCCACCCGCCTCTCACCACCATCCGCCAGCCGCTGGCCAGGGTGGCGGAGGAGACGGTCAGCCTGCTGCTGGCGCTGATCGACGGGGCGACGGACGTCGAGCCGGTGATACTGCCGACGGAGCTGGTCATCCGCGAGTCCGCCTGACCGCCTGACCGCCGTTAGGGTGGCTGACCGTGTTCACCGAAGATCGCCGCCGCCACGTCCGCGCCCTGCTCCTGGACCGGGCCCGCGCCGACCAGCGCGTCACGGGCGCCGCCCTGACCGGCTCGGCGGCCCGCGACGCCGAGGACCGCTGGTCGGACGTCGACCTCTTCCTCGGGGTGACCTCCGTGGAGGAGGTCCTGCGCGACTGGACCGCCTTCGTCTACGGGGAGCTGGGCGCGCTGCACCACTTCGACCTGCGCTCGGGCACCGCCACCTACCGCGCCTTCCTGCTGGCGGACCTGCTGGAGGTGGGTCCTTGGCCTGGCCACCGCCTACGCCAAGGGCGCGGACCGGCTGCCAGCCGAGGTCACCGACGTCCTCGGCGAGACGCTGGTGCGCGCCCTCGATCCGGCCGAGCTCAGGCGCGCCCTGCGCGCGGCCACCCGCGCCCTGCTCGGCGAGGTCCGTGACGAGGACCTCGCCAGGAGGCTCTCAGCCCTTGCCCATTAGCTCGAAGGCGCCCTTGGCCAGCGCGAGCGCCTCGGTGGCCACGTTGCCCTCGTCCAGCGGCGCCTTGGTGTCGGAGGCCATCGTGGTGACGAAGAAGGTGCGTCCGTCCTTCGTCGTGGCCGAGTGGCCCAGCGCCACCACGCCCGCCTCCGAGCCGCCCTTGAACCAGGCGGGACGCCACTTCTTGGCGTCGAGGCCGAGCCCCGCGTCGCTCTGCGACATGACCCTGCCGACGCGCTTGTCGTCCAGGACGCGCAGCCTGGCATGGGCCGCGCACACGTCGGCGGGGGTGCCGAACCACTCGATGGTGTCCAGCTCCCTCGGTGAGATCCACGGTTTGATCTCCCCGAGCGGGATCCTGGCGACCACCTTGTCCAGGTAGGCCCGCCGCTGCTTCTCGCCCAGCGACAGGTAGCGCTTGGCATGCTCGGGATAGGCGGTCCCCTTGAGCGCGAACATCTCGCGCGTGGTGAGGAAGGGGACGTTGCGCGACTGGGTGGCCTCGACCGCCTTCCTGCCGACCTTGTGGATGAGCAGGTCGCTGGCGGTGTTGTCGCTGATGCCGATCATCAGCATGGCCGCCTCTCGCACGGTCACCTCGCTGTTGTCGGGCCTGTCCTGCAGCTCGCCGCTCGGCAGGCTCTTGAGCGAGGGCTTGATCGTCAGCTTGGCGTCCCAGTTCGGGATCCTCTTGGCGACCGCCTCCAGCACATGGAGCTTGAACATCGAGCCCATCGGCCTGGCGGTGCGCGGGGCCAGTGCGCGCACGGGCACGCAGCGCCCGTCACGGGTGATCTCGGCGGCCATGAAGCTCACCCTCGGCGCCACCTTGCGAACCCGCTCGTCGATCTCCTTCCAGCTCGTGGGCGTGGGCTTCGGGGTGACGGGAGGCGTCAGCCGCAGCCCGGAGATCTTGCCCTCCGCATCGACCGTCAGCTCCATCCAGAGCGTCTTGCCGCCCGTCGTGACCTCGGTGACGAGCGCCCTGTCCGCCGAGTGGATGATCTTGAGGAGGCGCAGGTCCTTGGCGCTGACCAGGCTGGCGTTGAGCTGGGCCGGCGGTATGGCGGCGAGCATCAACGCGGAGAAGTGCTCGACGAGCTGCGGCTCAGGCACCGGCGCGTCGGGAAGGACGGACATCAGCCAGCTCAGCTGCCGGCCGGCGGGAGTGTCGGGGATGGGGACGTCGCGCGTGGCGGCGGACGGGGTGAAGGCGGTGGCGGTGACGGAGGTCGCGGTGAAGGGGGTGGCCGCCGACGGGGTCGGGGAGGCCAGTGCCGAGGGCGCGGCGGCGCACGCCGTCAGCAGCAGCGAGGAGGCGGTCACGGAGACGGCAACGGATCTCATGCCCCCATGCAAGCGAGCAGGGCCTCGCGCGCCCACCAGGCCAGCCGCATCGTCAAGTGTGCGGTTAACCTCATAGACTCCCCCCGGCTTTCTCACCACGATGGGTGCTCATGGGTTCGAGGTTGATGGCCGGGCTCCTCGCGGTGATCGCCGTCGCGAGCCTGACCGCCGGCGCGCTGCTGGAGTCGGGGCTGCCCCCGCCTCCGTCCCAGCTCGCCTTCATCCTGCTCGGCTTCGTCACTCCCGCACTCGGCTGGCTGCTGGCCGTCAGGCGGCCCTTCAGCCCCTACGGCTGGCTGCTGCTGGCCACCGCGGTGTCCCTGGGCCTCGGCTCGCTCGGCGTCGGCATCGCGCTCAGGGCCGGGCCGCCCGCGGGCGTGCCCGGCTGGCTGACGGCGCTGTTCGCCGTGTACTTCGGGTTGAACTCGATCTTCGTGCCGCTGCTGTTCCCCGAAGGGCGGCTGCCTTCCAGAAGGTGGCGGCCCGTCGCGTGGATCTCGGCGGGCACGATCGCCGCCCACGCGCTCGGCGTCGCGCTGGCGTGGCCGCTCTCGGGACCGTGGACCCCGCCCGTGTCGATACCGGCGGCCGTCGTGGGCGGGCTCGGGCAGGCCCTTTCGTGGGTCATGGCCCTCATCGTGCTGGTGGGACTGGTCGTACGCTGGCGGCGCAGCGCGGTCACCGAGCGCGGGCAGTACGCGTGGGTGGTCGCAGGCGCGATCGCCAACGCCGTGTCCTTCGTCTCGCTCACGGTCTTCATCGTGGGCGGCGATGCCGGATGGGGAGTGGCCGGGGTGGCCGGCACCCTCGGGTCGCTGCCCGCCGCGATCGGCGTCGCGGTCGTCCGCCACCGGCTCCTCGACATCAAGATCGGGATTCGGGGCTCCCGGCTGCTGTTCGTCTTCGACGTGCGGCCCTCGGTCGGCGAGGTGCTCTCCAGCCTGGGCTCGGCCATGGAGGAGCGCCCCGAGCCGGTGGCGCTGATCGGCAGGCTGGCGGCGGCCGTGCGCTCGGCGCTCGCCACCACCTGGGCGGCCGTACGGCTGGCCGACGGCACCCGCGTCGTCGCGGGAACGGAGGAGGGTCCCGCCGCGCTCGTCGTGCCGGTCAGGGGCGGGCTCGGCCAGCTGGAGTGCGGTCCAAGGGAGCGCGGCAGGCTCACCGCCGAGGACCGCCGCTTCCTCGAGGCGCTGGCCGTACCGGCGGGGCTGGCCATCCAGAGCGAAGGGCTGGCCGCGCGCCTGGTCAACGCCCAGGAGGCCGAGCGGCGGCGCATCGAACGCAACATCCACGACGGCGTGCAGCAGCAGCTCGTCGCCCTGATCGCCGGGCTCGAACTGGCCAGGGCCACGGGCGGCGGCGCCGAACTGCTCGCCGAGCTGCGCGAGCAGGCCCGCCAGACCCTCACCGACCTGCGCGAGCTCGCCGCCGGGATCCACCCCTCCGCGCTCGGGCAGGGCGGTCTGGTCGAGGCGGTCGAGGAGCGCTGCGCGAAGTTGCCGGTGCCCACCAAGGTGAGCGCGGGCGAGGGCCTGCGCGCCACCCGCTTCTCCGACGAGGTGGAGGGCGCGATGTACTTCACCGTCAGCGAGGCCGTGACCAACGCGCTCAAGCACGCCGCCGCCACGCGAATAGAGGTCAGGCTCGACCGAGAGGGCGGCCGTCTGCGCGCCCGCGTCGTCGACGACGGCAGGGGCTTCGACCCCGCCACCACCGCGCGGCGCGGCCTGGCCACGCTCGCCGACCGCCTCGACGCCCTTGGCGGAGGGCTGGACCTGCAGGCCGGTTCGGGAAGGGGAACGCGGATGACGGCGTGGGTGCCGGTCGATGGGTGAGCGGCTGCGCACGGTGGTGGCCGACGACCACTACCTGGTGCGGGAGGGGACCAGACGGCTGCTCGAGCTGTCGGGCGAGGTCAGCGTCGTGGGAGCGGTCGGCGACGCCGACGAGCTGCTCGACGCGGTGCGCAGGCTGGGCCCCGACGTCGTCGTCACCGACATCCGGATGCCTGGCGGCGCGTGGCGGGCCGGTTTCGAGGGCATCGACGCCGCCCACCGCGTCCACGCCGAGCATCCGGGTGTCGGCGTGGTGGTGCTGTCGCAGTACTCCGACGCGCTGTTCGCCTTCGAGCTGTTCAAGCACGGCACCGAGGGCTTCGCCTACCTGCTCAAGGACCGGGTGGGCGACCTGGAGGAGCTGCTCGGCGCGATCAGGGCGGTCGCCTCCGGCGGGTCGGTGATCGACCCCAAGGTCGTGGAGGGCCTGCTGGCCAGGCGGGCGGTGCGGGCCGAGCAGGAGGAGCTGACGCCGCGCGAGCGCGACGTGCTGCGCGAGATGGCCAGGGGGAGGTCGAACGGCGGGATCGCGCGGGCCCTGCACCTGTCGGTGTCGTCGGTGGAGAAGAACGTCAACGCCATCTTCACCAAGCTGGGCCTGGAGAACAGCGGCGACGTCCACCGTCGCGTCGCCGCCGTCCTCGCCTACCTGGGGCCGTGACCCCCGGTCACTTCTTCAGACCCGCCTGGCCGAAGGTCGCGGGGATGTCGAGAGAGCTCCACCGCGTCACCGGCCACATGATCACGAACGCTCTGCCCAGCACGTTGTCGACCGGGATCGTGCCGCCGCCAGGGTCGCCGATGTGGCCCCGCGAGTCGTAGGAGACCGAGCGGTGGTCGCCCATCACCCACAGCCTCCCCGCGGGCACCTTCACCTCGAACTGCCGGTCGGAGGCCTCGTCACCGGGGAAGAGGTAGCTCGACTCGTCCAGCGGCACGCCGTTGACGGTGATGCGGCCCTTGGAGTCGCAGCACTTGACGGTGTCGCCCGCCACGCCGATGACCCGCTTGATGTAGTCCTTCTCGCCCGGCACCAGGCCGAACAGCTCGCCCACCCAGCGCAGCGCGCCGGTGACCGGGTTGGTCGGCTCCTCGGTGACGACCTCGGGGTCCCACGAGTCTTCGCCGTTGAAGACGATGACGTCGCCGCGCTCGATGTCGCGCGTGTGGTAGACGAGCTTGTTCACCAGCACCCTGTCGTTGATCAGCAGGGTGTTCTCCATCGACTCCGACGGGATGTAGAACGGCTGGACGATGAACGTCTTGATCAGCAGAGCGAGGCCGAGAGCCACGACGACGAGGATCGGCAGCTCCTTCCACGAGGAGCCCTTCTTCTTGTTGCTCTTGCCGCCCTCGGCGCGTTGCTGCGCGTCTTCACCGATCACGTCCACCTCGTCCCCCCGGAAGGCGTTTCGTCGCCATGGTTGATGCTTCCATCATCGCTGATGGGACAGCTCAGCTTCCTGATCTCACGCCGAACAGTCAATTCGAATCCTCTCGTGCTCCGCGTCAAGTCGGCGTATGCCCGCCTTTGTGGAGCGCGGCCGTCCCGCGTGGACGGGGAGCCGCGCCGCGGCGGGCCACGGCGGCGGAACCGGGGGTGGGGTGGGCGGCCGCGGGCGGAAGGCTCGCGTGCGCGAGGCGGATGGCGGAGATCGCTTCACTCGGCACGCCCATCCCGCGATGATACCGCCGGGAGCCGCGTCCCAGCGGTTCACCCGCCCGCGGACAGCGGAAAGGCCCATGGGCGCGGGTTCGCGCCCATGGGCCTGTCCACGAGCCCTGCGCCGGGTCGCGGCGCGCCCATGGCCGGCGGCGGGCGAGGGAGGTTGTCCCGCCGACGAGTCTCGGTCGCTCTCAGCGCAGCGCGGCCGCCTCCGCGGCGAGCCTGCGCACGTGGTCCCAGTCACCGGCCGCCAGCGCGTCGGCGGGGGTGAGCCAGGTGCCGCCCACGCAGCCGACGTTCGGCAGCGCGAGGTAGTCGCGCGCGGTCTCGAGCCTGATGCCGCCCGTGGGACAGAACCTGACGTCGGGCAGCGGCCCCGCCAGCGACTTGAGGTACGGCAGGCCGCCCGCGGCCTCGGCGGGGAAGAACTTCAGCTCCGTGATGCCACGCTCGGCCAGGGCCATGACCTCCGAGGCGGTCGCGGCGCCAGGCAGGAAGGGTACTCCGCTCGCCAGCAGGCCGTCCACCAGTGAGGGGGTCGTCCCGGGAGACACCAGGAACTTCGCCCCGGCCCCGACGGACGCCGAGACGTCGGCGGACGTCCGGACCGTGCCCGCGCCGATCACCGCGTCGGGCACCTCGGCGGCGATGCGGGCGATGGCCTCCAGCGCGCCCTTGGTGCGCAGGGTGACCTCGATGACCGGCAGCCCGCCCGCGACCAGGGCACGCGCCAGCGGCACGGCGGTCTCCACATCGTCGATGACGACGACGGGCACCACGGGGGCGAGGTCGAGCAGACTCATGGGACGAGCTCCTTCAACGATTGCTGCGCCAGCCACGCGGCCGCGCCGGTGAGCGCCGGTTGCGGCGCGACGATCAGAGTGGTCGCGATGGCCGACAGGTAGTCGACGAGATGGGGCGTGGCCTCGAACCGGCGGCGGAAGTCGCTGGCGCGAACCCGCTCCACGATACGGGGCAGCACGCCGCCGCCGAGATAGACCCCGCCCCGGGCGCCGAGGGTCAGCGCCACGTTGCCGGCGAAGCTGCCGAGCATGCCGCAGAACACCTCGACCGTCTCCGCGCACAGCGAGTCGTCGAGCCTGGCGACGATGTCGGAGGCGGTCAGCCTGGGCGCGGAGACGCCGTTCACCACCGCGAGGGCGCCGTGCAGGCGTGACAGTCCAGGGCCCGAGAGCAGGTCCTCGGCCACCACGTGCGGCATGCCGCCCGCCCGCAGGACGCGGACCACCTCCAGGTCGCGGTCGTCCAGCACGGGCACGGTGACGTGCCCTCCCTCGCCGGGGACGGGCACCCAGCCGCGCTCGGACGGCACCAGCCCCGCCACCCCGAGCCCGGTGCCGGGCCCGAGGACGGCCTTGACCCCCCGCACGGGCGCGGGCCCGCCCAGCGCGAGCAGGTCGTCACCGGCCAGGTGCGGCAGCGACAGCGCCAGCGCCTCGAAGTCGTTGAGCAGCGTCGCGTACGGGATGCCGAGGTCGCGCACCGAACCCGTCCACGGCAGGTTGGTCAGCCGGTAGCCGTCGCCGTCGATCGGGCCCGCCACCGCCAGGCACGCCGCTCCCGGCCGCACTCCGCCCGCATGGTCTGCGAGATAGGCGGCTACGGCGTCGGGAAGCGTGGCGTGGTCGGCTCCGGCCAGGACGGCCACCTCGGTGGGCGGGGCGCCGGGCTCGGTGACGATCCCGAACCTGGCGTTGGTGCCCCCGATGTCGGCCACGAGCCAGGGCAGGTCGAAGCTCCTCACCCCGCACCCCCGAGGAGCACCCCGACCTTCCGGCGGGCCGGACGATGGGTGGTGGTGGAGGTCTTCCGGAGGAAAGGGTGGTGGGTGGTGGTGGGGGTCTTCCGGAGGGCCTGACCCTGGGGGGTGGGGCTCACTCGGCTACCTCGGAGTGCGCGAAGCCCGCGGGGGCGGCGAAGCCGAGGCCGGGACCGTGGGTGGGAGACTCGGCGCCGTTGACCCCGAAGACGCTCGCCCCGTGCTCGGCGTGCCCCGCCATCCGGCGGAAGGCGGAGAACAGCTCGCGGCCCGTGCCGACCCACTCCGCGTCGCTGAGCGCGCGCCCCTCGGGGGTACGGCCCGACAGGTCGGCCAGCACGTCCAGCGTCCCAGCGGCCGAGTCGAGCCTGATGAGGTCGCCCTCGCGCACCAGTGCGATGGGGCCGCCGTCGGCCGCCTCGGGCGACAAGTGGATGGCCGCGGGCACCTTGCCCGACGCGCCCGACATTCTGCCGTCGGTCACGATCGCCACCCGCTGCCCCCTGTCGAGCAGCACCGCCATCGGCGGCGTGAGCTTGTGCAGCTCGGGCATGCCGTTGGCCGAGGGGCCCTGGTAGCGGATGACCGCGACGAAGTCCTGCCCGTCCAGCTCTCCCGCCTCGAAGGCGCGCAGCAGCTGCAGCTGGTCGTCGAAGACCTTGGCGGGCGCCTCGACCACCAGGTGCTCGGGCTTGACCGCCGAGACCTTGCTGACCGCGCAGCCCAGGTTGCCCTCCAGCATGTGGATGCCGCCGTCGGCCGAGAACGGCTCGGCGACGGGGCGCAGCACGTCGAGGTCGGCGCTGCCGGAGGTGACCTCCTCCCACACCAGCGCGCCCTCCTTCAGCGAGGGTGCCGACCGGTAGTGGTCGAGACCGCGGCCTGCGATCGTCAGCACGTCGCCGTGCAGCAGGCCGTTGTCCAGCAGGTCGCCGATCAGCACCTGCATGCCGCCGGCGTCGCGGAAGTGGTTCACGTCCGCCTGGCCGTTGGGGTACATCTTCGTCAGCGAGGGCACGACTTTCGACAGCTCGGCCAGGTCGTCCCAGGTCAGCACGATGCCCGCGGCGGCCGCGATGGCGACCAGGTGCAGGGTGTGGTTGGTGGAGCCGCCGGTGGCCAGCAGCGCGACGCAGGCGTTGACGATCGCCTTCTCGTCGACGACCTCTCCGACGGGGGCGTACTCGGCGCCGTGCGCGGTGATCTCGACCGCCCGCGCGCCCGCCGCCTCGGTGAGGGCGTGGCGCAGCTCGGTGTGCGGGTTGACGAAGGTGGCGCCCGGCAGGTGCAGGCCCATCACCTCGATCATCACCTGGTTGGAGTTGGCGGTGCCGTAGAAGGTGCAGGTGCCGGGGGAGTGGTAGGACTTCGACTCGGCGTCGAGCAGCTCGTCCCTTCCGACCTTGCCTTCGGCGAACAGCTGGCGGGTGCGGGCCTTGACCTTGTTCGGCAGCCCCGAGGTCATCGGGCCGGCGGGCACGAACACCGCGGGCAGGTGCCCGAAGTGCAGCGCGCCGATCAGCAGCCCGGGCACGATCTTGTCGCAGACGCCGAGCATGAGGGAGGAGTCGAACATGTCGTGCGAGAGCGCGATCGCGGTCGACATGGCGATGACGTCACGGCTGTAGAGCGACAGCTCCATGCCCGCGCGGCCCTGCGTGATGCCGTCGCACATGGCGGGCACGCCGCCGGCGACCTGCGCGACGCCGCCCGCCTTCCGCACGGCCGTCTTGAGCTCGCCCGGGTAGGTCTCGTACGGCTGGTGCGCGCTCAGCATGTCGTTGTAGCTGGTCACGATCGCCACGCCGGGCTTGGCCGTCCCCCGGAGCAGGGGCTTGTCCTCGGCGGAGGCGGCGGCGAAGCCGTGCGCCAGGTTCGCGCACCCGAGGTGCGCGCGGGCCGGCCCGCGCTCGCGGGCCAGCGCGCCCTCGCGCCTGATCCGTTCCAGATAGACGGTACGGCTGGCACGGGAGCGCGCGGCCACCCGCTCGGTCACCTGCTGGATAGTCGGATTCACTGTTCTACGCCTCCTCTTCGTGCCAGGCACGGCCGCTGCGGCCGAGCAGTTCGTGCGCGCCCGCGGGACCGGTCGTCCCCGCGGGGTAGGGCTCGGGCAGGTCGGCCGACGACTCCCACGCGGCCAGGATGGGGTCGATCCAGCGCCATGCGGCCTCGACCTCGTCGCGCCGCATGAACAGCGTCGGGTTGCCCGCCAGCACGTCGGTCAGCAGCCGCTCGTAGGCCTCGGGCACCCTGGTGGTGAAGGTCTTGCCGAAGCTCAGCGACAGTGGCACCGGCTTCAGCAGGGTCTCGCCCGCGCCCGGCTCCTTGGCCATGATGTGCAGCTCGATGCCCTCCTCCGGCTGCAGCCGCAGCACGAGGCGGTTGGGCGTGCCGCCGGGGTATATGGAGTGCGGCACGTCCTTGAACTGCACCACGATCTCCGAGCGCCGGTACGGCATGCGCTTGCCGGTGCGCAGGTAGAACGGCACGCCCGCCCATCGCCAGTTCTTGATCTCGGCGCGGATCGCGGTGAACGTCTCGACCCTGCGCGAGGCCTCCGTGGTCGGCGTGGACGCGGGCTCGTCCAGGTAGGAGGGCATGTCGGCGGCGCCGGTGTACTGACCGCGCACGGTGAAGCGGTCCACCTCGGTGCCGACGATGGGCCGCAGCGACTGCAGCACCTTCACCTTCTCGTCGCGGATCGCCTCGCGGTCGTTGCGCGCGGGAGGCTCCATCGCGACCAGGGTGAGCAGCTGCAGCAGGTGGTTCTGCACCATGTCGCGCAGCGCGCCCGCGTGGTCGTAGTAGCCGCGGCGGCCGGGGGTGCCGACGGTCTCGGCGGCGGTGATCTGCACGTGGTCGATCCAGAGGGAGTTCCAGATCGGCTCGAGGAAGGCGTTGGCGAAGCGCAGGACCAGCAGGTTCTGCACCGTCTCCTTGCCGAGGTAGTGGTCGATGCGGAAGATCTGCCGCTCGTCGAAGATCTCACCGACCTCGTCGTTGATGCGCTGGGCGCTGACCAGGTCGCGGCCGAGCGGCTTCTCCAGCACCACCCGCGAGCGCGGGGTGACCAGGCCGGCCTCCTGCAGCTCCCTGCAGAACGGGCCGAACGTCATGGGCGGGCTGGCCAGGTAGAACACCCTGTCCCTGTCCTCGTGCCCGGCCAGCATCCGCACCACGGTCGACCAGCCGCTCTTGTCCTCGCCGCCCACGTCGACCGACACGTGGTGCAGCCGGCCGAGAAAGCGCTGCCAGGCCACCGCGTCATCGGGCACGGCCGCGCGCACCTCCGCGTCCACCTTGCCGCGGAAGTCGGCGTCGGTGAGCCCGCCGCGCGACATGGCGACGATCCGCGTCTCGGGGGCGAGCCGGCCCTCGAGGTCGGAGTGGAACAGGGCGGGAAGCAGCTTGCGCATGGACAGGTCGCCGGTGCCGCCGAAGACGACCAGGTCGGCGGTGTGAGAGGTGGGGGAGGACACGCCAGGGCTCCGATGATCTACCAAGGAAGGACAGAACGGACACTAGCCAGAGTTACGGACTTACACAAGCAGGCTTTTGCTATTTGAGATGAGAAAGTCGCGACTTTTCATTACGTAACCGTCTGTGATTCACTTGGCCGATGCCCAGACGTACCGCAGCCACGCTCGCCACCAGCGGGGAGGTTCTCGAGCTCATCCGCACCGGTGAAGCCGTCACGCGCGCGGACATCGGCAGGGTGACCGGCCTGTCGCGCCCCGCCGTCTCGCTGCGCGTCGGTGAGCTGCTCGAACGCGGTCTCGTCGTCGAGCGGACCGACGCCCCCTCCACCGGCGGCCGGCCTCCCGTGCGGCTGGAGTTCAACGCGGCAGGCGGCGTGGTGCTGGTCGCGGCGCTCGGCGCGAGCCGTACCAGGGTGGCGGTGTGCGACCTGGCGGGCGTGGAGCTCGAGGGCCGCGAGTTCGTGATCGACGTGGAGCAGGGCCCCGACGTGGTGCTGCCGCTGCTCATGGACACCTGGGACGAACTACTGGAGAGCCGCCCCGGCGTGCCCGTCAAGGGCGTCGGCATGGGTGTGCCCGCGACCGTCGAGTTCGCCGCGGGCCGCACCGAGTCGGCCAGGGTGATGGCCAGCTGGACGGGCGTGGTCATCCCGCCGCTGATCCGCGAGCGCTTCCCGGTGCCGGTCTTCGTCGACAACGACGTGAACGTCCTGGCGATCGGCGAGCACCGGGGCGCCTACGCCGAGGAGACCGGCGACCTGATGTACGTCAAGGTCTCCACCAGGATCGGCGCGGGCGTCATCGCCGGCGGCGAGATCCTGCGCGGCGCGCTCGGCGCGGCGGGCGAGATCGGGCACATCCCGGTACGCGACGGTGGCGGCGTGCTGTGCAGGTGCGGCAACGTCGACTGCGTCGACTCGGTGGCCAGCGGCACCGCGCTGCTGCGCGACCTGCGCGCGGCGGGCCGCGACGTCAAGACCATCGCGGACGTCACCGCGCTGGTCCGCTCGGGCGACGCCGAGACGATGGCGATCGTGCGCGAGGCGGGCCGCAGGATCGGCGAGGTGCTCGCGGGGGCGGTCAACATCCTCAACCCCGCCGTGGTCGTGCTCGGCGGCGACGTGGCCGAGGCGTTCGGCCCGCTGGTGTCGAGCATCCGCGAGGTGGTCTACCGGCGCTCGACCGCGCTGGCCACCAGGAGGCTCCGGATCGAGACCAGCCGCCTGGGCGCGGCCGCGGGCATCAGCGGCTGCGCGGTCATGGTGCTGGACCACGTGCTGTCACCGGACGCCGTGGACGAGACTCTGACGAATCGCCTGACGCGACAGTAGCCGCATGTGGCAGGATCTGCCGGATGTGGTCAAGGATTGTGCCGTTCGCCGCTTTTGTGATTCTGGTGGCCGGGTGTCGCCCCGTATCCTTCCTGCCCGTGGCGCAGCCCTCGGCGGCTCCCACCTCCGCCGCGTCCAGTTCCGCGGCGCCCACGTCCGCCGCGCCGTCCTCGGCGGCGCCGTCGCCCTCGTCGAGTTCCTCGGGAGGCGGCGACGACCGGCCCGCGCTGGCCGCCGCCGTCCACGGCGTGGAGACGACCATGCTCAAGGTGGAGCCCGTCGCGGTCAACAGGGTCGCCGGCAAGCACCTCGTCGTGCAGCTTCGGCTCTCCAACGCGGGCACCGAGAAGGACATCACCTGGACCGGCGAGCTGGGCGACAGCACCAGGCCGCTCGGCGAGATCAGGTGGGCCTCGGGCATCGGCGTGCTGGACGGCGCGGCGCACCGGCTGCTGCTGCCGTACAAACCGGTGGACGGGGTGTGCCTGTGCACCGACCAGGACAAGGACGGCCTGCCGTACTCCCTCGACCCCGGGGAGTCGATCACCGTCTACGGGGTGCTGCCCGCGCCCTCGGGCGACCCTGAGACGGTCACCATCGTCACCCCCGAGACCGCGCCCATGATCGGTGTGCCGGTCAGCGACGAGCCGCCGGTGCCCGCTCCCGGCATGGCGCTGCCCGATCCGGACGCCCAGCAGGTGACCACGCTCAGCCACCCGGTCCAGGTGCCCTCCGAATCCCTCGACAAGAGCGAGGAGACCGCCGACGACGGCAAGGACCTGCGAGTCAGCCTCTCCTCCGATGTCCTGTTCGCGGTGAACAAGGCGACGCTGACGCCAAAGGCGAGGACGGTGCTGGCCCGTACCGCCAAGCTCGTCGACGCCTCGGAAGGGGCCACCGTCACCGTCGAGGGGCACGCCGACTCCTCGGGCACCGACGCGATCAACGACCCGCTGTCGCTGCGCCGCGCCCAGGCGGTCAGGCAGGCGCTCTCCACGCTGGTCACCCGCGAGGGCGTCACCTTCGCGGCCAAGGGGTACGGCTCGGCCAAGCCGCTCTACGACAACGGCGACGAGGAGGGCCGCCGCCGCAACCGCAGGGTCACCGTCACCTTCCTCAAGCCCGAGCCCGCCGCCGGCACCTCCGCGCCCACGTCCACCTTGGCTCCCGGGACCGAGGGGCTGAAGGCCACCTCTCGCGCCGAGGGCCAGCCGTTCGGGCTGGAGGTGACGGGGCTGCGCGGGCTGCCGGGTGAACTGGCGGTGCTCACCTACCGCGTCACCAACAACGGCCAGGAGGAGGCGCACTACGACGAGCTGAGCGACTCCTCGGAGTGGATGTCGTACAGGTACCGCAGCGCCAGCAACGTCAGGCTGACCGACGTGGCCGCCCGCCGCGAGTACCTGCCCGGACGGATCATGGTCACCGTCGACGACGAAACCCACGCCTACTGCGCCTGCAGCGAGACCTCGGGCGTGCGGCTGAGCGCCGAGACCTTCGGGCCCGGCCAGACGCGGGAGTTCTGGACGCTGTTCGCGCTTCCCTCAGGAGCCGCCTCGCTCAAGGTCAAGGTCGGGGACTTCGCTGAGCTTCGGGTCGCGGTCGACTAGCCTCTTCGGCCGCTTCGGCTTCTTGGTGCGCCTCGGCGGCTCGGGGCTGGGCGGCGTGGCCTCCACCAGGCTCGGAAGAGGGGAGGGGGCCGCCGCGGAGACCTCGGGTGCCGTGCTCGGCTCGGCCGATGAGGAGACGGGGCGGGGGGTGCGCGCGGGCCTGAGCTTGGTCGGCCGCGACGGCTGGGTCCTGCCCGGCTCGGGCGTCACCGGCTGGGCGACGGGCCGCTCGGGCGCCCGCGAGGCGCGCGCCGTCTCCCCGATGTCCTGGACCGAGTGGTGGGCCGGCGAAGGCGGCTCCGCCTCGTCCTGAGCGCCCCATGGACCGGGCGAGGGAAGTGCGCCCCCGATGAGGATCGCCGAGAAGGCCAGCATCAACGTGCCGGCGAGAGCCGCGATGGTCATCAGGGCGCGCTCGCGCCGGCCGGTTGTGCTCACGACATGCATGGTAGGCGAGCCGGGCGGCGGATGGATCAAGCATGTCCCTTCGGACGCGCTCAGGGCCTCAGCAGGAGCACAGGATCGCGCGCAGCGACTCCTCCAGGCAGGGGCCGGTCCCCGCGGGGGCGGGCCAGGGGAAGCGCACGAGCGCGGGGTCGTCCTCGCCGATCCTGACGGTCGCGCCGTATCGGTCGAGCTCCCACAGCCAGGCGGACTCTGCGGGCAGGCCGAGCAGCCGCCCGACCCCCGAGGCGAGCTGGGCCCGGTGCGCCCCGTTGACGTGCGCGAGCACCCGCTCGGCCACCTCCGCCAGCGGGTCGGGAGCGGCGTCCAGATACTCGTCGGCGTCCAGCACGCCTGAGTCCTGCCCGGTCAGGTAGACCACCTGCCCGACGTCGAGCCGCAGCAGTCGCGGGGCGTCCGGCGCGCCGTACCCCTCGATGGCCTCGAAGAGGGCCTCGTCGGCGGTGTGCTCGGCGATCGCGACCGCGGCGGACCTCACCTCGCCCGCGGGCACGGCCTCGGCCCAGCCCTGCACCTCGATGATGCCCCTCGGGTGCTCCACCCCGCCCAGCACCCGGACGGAGGTCAGGCTCACCGACACCACCGCGTCGCCGCGCAGGGAGTGCAGCGGCTCGCCCGGCCTGACGAGCAGGACGGGACGCCCGGCGGCGTCGACCGCGCCGGTCACCGGGCAGCGGGCTCCGTCGACGACCAGCTGGCCGGCGCGGGACGTCGCGGCGAGGGTGCGGATCCGCTCGGGGAGCGGCGGGGCGGCCAGCGGCATGGCGTCTCCTTGAGGTCGGCGTCAAAAGTAGGTTAGGCTTCCCTTAGTAAGGATTACCTAACCACATTGAGGTGAACGTGCGCTACACCGGCCCGAAGGTGCGACTGTCCCGACGTGCGGGCGTCCCGCTGACCAGGAAAGCCGTCCGCTACTTCGAGCAGCGCCCCTATCCGCCGGGCGAGCACGGCCGCAAGACCAACCGCCGCACCACGGGCGACTACGGGCTGCGGCTGATGGAGAAGCAGAAGCTGCGCTGGTTCTACGACGTGTCCGAGCGGCAGCTGCGCCGCTACTGGGACCTGGCCGTCCGCAAGTCGGGCGCCTCGGGCGCCGAGCTGGTCGTGCTGCTGGAGAGCCGCCTGGCCTCCCTGGTGCTGCGGGCGGGCCTGGCTCCGTCCATCTACGCGGCCAGGCAGTACGTCACGCACGGCCACATCAGCGTCGACGGCCGCAAGGTCGACATCCCCAGCTATCTCGTGAAGCCGGGCCAGGTCGTCGCGGTCCGCGAGCGCTCGCGGCCGATGCAGCCCTTCGTCGCGGCGGCCGAGGGCGTCTACGCCGACGAGCGGATCGCCCCCTACCTGAGCGTGGACCACGCGAAGCTGACCTTCACGCTGGCCGCCAGGCCCGAGCGCGAGCAGATCGTCGTCCCCGTCGACGAGCAGCTCGTGGTGGAGTTCTACTCGCGCTAGGCCTCGTCCTCCGGGACCCGGGTGAGCCTGAAGACGCGCAGCTCGCGGCCCGACTTCGCCGTGTAACGGTCGTAGACGGGCCACTGCGCGACCAGGGCCGGCCAGGCCCGCTCGCGCGCCTCGCCGTCCAGGAGGCGCGCGACCACGGGGAAGCGCTCGCCCCTGAAGCTCACGGCCGCCTCCGGCGTCTTCAGCAGATTGCCGCTCCACGCCGGGTGCCTGTCCCTGCCGAAGTTGCTGCCCACGATCAGCAGCGTGCCTTCGGGCTCCGGCAGGCAGGCCAGCGGCGTCTCCCGCACCTGCCCGCTGACGGCGCCGGTCGTGAACAGGACGAGTGTGGGGATCATCCGGTCACTGATCGGGCGGCCTTTGGTGAGCCGGTGCGCGAGGCGGTCCATCGCGGGAACGATCTTCGGGCCCGCCTTCATGAAGGCGTCGGTGCCCGCGAGCCACTGGAAGAACGGCCGCAGCCGCTCGATGAGCGTCACATCCGCACACAGTAGTCCGAGATGCCCCGCTCCAGAAGATCGAACGCCTGCTCCGTCTGCCTGATGAGGAGCGGGCGGATCTCGGCCCAGCTCACCCCGGCCAGCTTGAGTGCCGTCGCGTGCCGCGACAGCCGCCGGGTGGTCTCCAGGATGTGGGCCGCGACCAGGTGGGGAGTCAGGTCGTCGGGCTCGGCGCCTGACTCCTCGGCCAGTGTCCTGGCCAGCCGCTGGGTCTGCGTGTGCTCGAGGTCCCTGAAGCGCGCCATCAGCGAGGGACTGTCGCCCACGATGCGGGCGAACACGTCGGAGCCGTCGTTGAGCCCGTAGCGCCAGTCGCGCTCCTCGATCGCCGCCATGAAGTCGCGGCGGAAGGCCGCCACGACGCTCTCGCCCTTCTCGCGCTCGTGCACCACCTTGCTCTGCAGGTCCTCGACCTCCTCCTCGCGGTCGAGGAAGAGGTCCTCCTTGGTGCCGAAGTAGTTGAAGACGGTGTTGACCGACACGTCGGCGGCCCGCGCCACCTCGGCCACGGTGACCTGCTCGAACCCGCGGGCCATGAACAGCCCCATCGCCATGTCCGCGATGCGTCGCCGGGTCTCCCGCTTCTTGCGCTCGCGCAGCCCCTCCTCCATGCGCCCATGGTACAAGTTTGCAGTCACTCCAAAGTTGTGGTTACTGTAAAAATGTGATTGAGGCATCCGGTCTGAGCAAGACCTTCAGGAACGGCGTCGAAGCCGTCCACGGGGTGGACTTCACCGTCGCCGCCGGCGAGATCGTCGGCTTCCTCGGCCCCAACGGGGCCGGCAAGACCACCACCATGCGCATGCTGACGACCCTGCTGCGGCCCACCTCGGGCGCGGCCACCATCGCCGGTCACGACCTGCTGTCCGACCCTAGGGGCGTACGGCGGAGCATCGGCTACGTCTCCCAGGCCGGGGGCGTCAACCCGGTCAACCCCGTCGGCGACGAACTCGAACTCCAGGCCATGCTGTACGGCATGAGCCGCGCCGAGGCCCGCTCGCGCATCGCCGACGTCCTGGCCACGCTCGAGCTGAGCGGACTGGAGAACATACCCGGCGGAGCCCTGTCCGGCGGCCAGCGCCGCCGCTTCGACATCGCCTTCGGCCTCCTGCACCGCCCCTCGGTGCTCTTCCTCGACGAGCCGACCACCGGGCTCGACCCGCAGAGCAGGGCCGCGCTGTGGGAGCACATCCGCTCGCTCGACCTGACGGTGTTCCTGTCGACGCACTACCTGGAGGAGGCTGAGGCGCTCTGCGACCGGCTCCTGATCATCGACCACGGCAGGATCGCCGCCGAGGGCACTCCCGAGCAGCTCAAGGGCGAGCGCACGCTGAACGAGGCGTTCCTGGAGATCGCCGGGAGGCCGGCATGAGGGACACCTGGCTGATCTTCCGCCACAACACCCGCATCACGCTGCGCAACAAGCTCGGCATCCTGATCACCGCCGCGCAACCGCTGTTCTTCCTGGTGCTGTTCGGCCCGATCTTCGCCACCTTCGGCACGTGGGAGACGCTCGTCCCCGGTCTGATCATCCAGCTCGGACTGCTCAGCGCGGGCATGGCGGGGTTCGGAGTGGTCTTCGATTGGCGCGCGGGCGTGCTGGAGCGGCTGCGCGTCACGCCGGCGAGCAGGCTGTCGCTGCTGCTGGGCCGGGTGCTCAACAACACCTTCACGCTGGTGGTGCAGACCGTGCTGCTGGTGGCGGTGGCCTACCTCATCGGCCTGCGCGCCCCGCTGCCCGGCGTGCTCGCCGCGATGGCGCTGGTGGTCGTGCTCGGCGTCAGCCTGGCCGCGCTGTCGTACGCGGCGGCGATGCGGCTGAACGAGCACCTGTTCGCGCCGGTCATGATGACCGCGGTCTGGCCGCTGATGCTGCTGTCCGGCACGTTCCTGCCGATGTCGATGGCGCCGCAGTGGCTGAGCACGCTGTCGTACGTCAGCCCGTTCCGCTACGTGCTCGAGGCGATGCGCGACCTGTTCGCGGGCACGTACGCCAGCGGGGTGGTCGGGTCGGGCGTGCTGGTGGTGGCGCTCTTCGCCACGATCAGCCTGACGGTGGGCACCAGGGTGTTCGGCGGAGACAACGCCTAGCGCCGGCCGTCGGGGCGCCGGAACACCGATCGAGCGGGCCACGTGCCCCCCGTCGTGGTGGAACAGGGGGCGCGCGGTTGACTGGAAGGGTGAGAATCGAGGTTCTGGGTGCCGGGTTCAACTCCGCGGGGCTGCGCGACGGGGTGGCTCGAGCGCCGGAGGCGTTGCGCCGAGCCGGTCTGATCGCCGGCGCGGCGGCCCATCACGAAGTCAGGGACGCCGGAGACGTCGACTTCAGCGAGCCGGTGCCGCGGCGCGGCGAGGTGTCGGCGCTGCTGGCCGAGGAGGCGCTGACGTCCATGGCCCGCGGTGTCCGGCAGAGGATCGAGACGATCCTGGCCGAAGGCGGCTTCCCGCTGCTGGTCGGCGGCGACTGCGCGGTGCTGCCGGGGGCGTTGCACGCCTGCCGGGCGGTGCACGGTGGCGTCGGCCTGGTGTTCGTGGACGGTCACGAGGACGCCTGGCCACCCGCGGACTCGACCACCGGCGAGGCCGCCGACTGCGAGCTGGGCCTGGCCCTCGGCGTCACCGCCGCCCACGTCGGGCCGGAGCTGTCGCCGGTGCTGCGGCCGGCGGCCACCGCGCTGCTGGGCCCGCGAGACGGCGCGGAACTCGCCGAGCACGGAGTCGCCTCGTTGCGCGGATCGCTGTGGTTCGCCACCGACCGGGAGCTCACCGGACGGATCGCGGCCGCGGTGGCCGACGCCGTCGCGACCGTCGAGAGGTCCGCGCCGCGGTGGTGGCTGCACGTCGATCTCGATGTGCTGGCCACCGACCAGCTGGCCGCCGTGGACTACCCCCAGCCAGGGGGACTGCGGTGGGAGGAGCTGACCGAACTCACCGCCATCGCGCTGCGGCGACCCGGCTGCGCCGGGTGGTCGCTCACCATCTACAACCCGGACCTCGACGAGGACGGGCACGAGGCGGCGCGCATCGTCCGCTACGTGGAAGATGCCCTGTCAGTCGTGCCGTCGGGGAGCGTGGCGACCTAGCCAGGGCCGTATGGCTCGATCCTGGGGTCGGAGAAGGGCGGGCCCGTGCGGTGGCCCGCCTCCTCCGTCACCCGCAAGCCGTACAACCCCTGGTCAGGGTCGATGAGCACCAGGCCGTAGCCGGTGTCCACGTCCTCCTCCGACAGCCCGAGCCGCTCCATCGCGTCGGCGAGCGTCGCGCCGGGCGGCAGCCGTACCGTGACCAGGACCATACGGTCAGGCTACGCGCTTGGCCCTTCGGCGCAGGGCGGCGATGACGCCCGCGGGGTCGACCACCCCGTAGCCGTAGTCGAAGTCGTAGCCGACGTCGCTGCGGTCGTCCGCGGTGCGCCGCAGCAGTGAGCGCAGCTGGCTGGGCGACAGGCGCGCGGCGGGCCACTGGGTGCGGATCGCCGCGACCAGGCCCGCGGCCACCGGGCAGGCGGCGGAGGTGCCCGAGTCGGGCTCGCCCTCGCCGAACGCCTTCGACCCCGAGAAGTGCGTGTACGCGCACAGGTCGGGCTTGCGGGCGGTCAGCCGTCCAGGGCCCTGTGAGGAGTAGCCGACGCGCTCGCCCTCGGTGTCGACGCCGCCGATCGACAGCACCCGGGGGTGCGAGTTGGCGCCGCCGATGGGCCGGTCGGGGTAGGCGCACCTGCCGTCCTTGCACTCGCGGCCGCAGTTGCCCGCCGCGAACAGCACGTCGGCGCCCGCGCGGTCGAGGGAGGCGACGACGAGGTTGAACGGGTGGGCGGCGTTGTCGGAGTAGTTGCCCGGGTGGCCGGGAGGGAAGTCCCAGCGGGGGGAGAAGGAGCCCCAGGAGTTGCTGATGACCAGCGACCTCGACTCGGCGGGCTGGGCCTCCAGCACCGTCCGCAGGTGCGCGAAGGCGGCCACCGCGTCGGAGAGCAGGCCGTCGAGGGCCGAGCCGCCCGTGCGGCTCGACAGCAGCACGGGGATGTCGATCAGCGACGCCTGTGGCGCGGCGATCAGGGTGTCGAAGGCGCACATCGTGCCGTGGTCGACCTCGAACTCCCCTGGACGGCCCGCCACCCCCGCGGGGTTCCAGCTGCGCTCGGCGTCGAGGTTGACGCCCCTGCCCAGGTGCCTGGCCACGTGCGCGGCGTTGATGCCGGTGTCGAGGACCGCCAGCGCCACCCCCGAGCCGTCGAGCCCCTCGGCGCGCAGGGCCGAGGTGCCGAGCAGCCGTTCGACGTCGTGCCAGTCGCCCACCGGGGCGTCGCCGCCGCAGGTGAGGTTCGACTCGATGACGGGATCGGCGAAGACGCCGACGACGTCGGGGCGCAGCGTGGGCAGCAGGGCCACCCTGGTGGCCGGCTCGTCGTCGGAGATCTCCCCCCGCACCAGCACGGAGGCGTCCTCGGCGGCCAGGGAGAAGTCGAGCGGCTGGTTGAGCGACAGCGGGTCGCCACCCGGCGAGGGGACGGGGCGGGGCACGGCCACGGGGGTGAAGGAGGGGTCGAGCGTCACCCCTGGAAGGCCGTCGGCCACGTCGGCGGTCGTGGCACTCCTGCCGGGGTCGGCGACCGCGGCGACCAGGTCGGGGGAGGGGCGGAGCTGGATGAGCACTCGCATGGGGGATCACCGAATTCTGAAGGAGGGATCGAACCACCCCACATTCCTTCAACATCACCCCCCGCGTCCAGCGACTCTCGAGGGTTGTGACCTGGGAAAACATGGCATTTCGCGCGTATCGGGACGCCGCGTGGGGGCTTCCCTGACGACGGCCGGTTCACTAGCGTGTGGCGGCATGACCGCACAGGTGCAGGCCGCCTCCTCCGACTCCACCCGGGATCACTGGATGGCCGTGCGGCCGCGGTTGATCCTGGCCAGTGGGTTCATGCTCTTCCTCGAACTGGCGCTGATCCGGTGGACCGGCTCGAACATCGTGCACCTGAGCTACTTCACCAACTTCGTGCTGCTCGGCTCCTTCCTCGGCATCGGGCTCGGCTTCCTGCGCGTCGGGCGGTCCAGGCGGCAGCCGTACTACTCGCCGGTCGTGCTGGCGGCGCTGGTGCTGGTCGTGCTGCGGTTCCCGGTGACGGTGAACAGGGAGACCGAGGGGGTCCTGTACTGGACCAGCCTGGCCACCACGGGACCGTCCGCCTGGGTGATCCTGCCGGTGATCTTCGCCGCCGCGGCGCTCGTCCTCATGGGCCCGGCCGAGCTGGTCGGGCGCTGCTTTCCCGAACTGCCGCGCCTCGAGGCCTACCGCTACGACCTCATCGGGTCGCTCAGCGGCATCGCGCTGTTCACGGCGCTGTCGTTCCTGAGCGCGCCGCCGGTGATCTGGGGCGTCCTGGCGGCCGTCGCGTACGGCGTGCTGCTGGTGCCCAGGCCGCGCGTGCCGTACGTGCTGCTGGTGGTCGTGCCCTCGCTGGTGGTCGTCGGCCTGCTGCTGGTCGAGACGCTCACGGCGGGCGCGCTGTGGTCGCCGTACTACAAGGTGACCTACAGGGAGCTCGACCGGCTCGGTGTGCGGGTCATGAACATCCAGGTGAACGGCATCCCGCACCAGGAGGCGGTGCCGGCGGCGGCGCGGCTGCAGTGGGAGGCGCAGTACGGCCTGCCGTACGCGCGGGCCGCCGCGCCGCCCAAGGACGTGCTGATCGTCGGCGCGGGCAGCGGCACCGACGTGGCGATCGCGCTGTCGAAGGGCGCGAAGCGGGTGGACGCCGTCGAGATCGACCCCAAGCTGCGCGAGCTGGGCGGCACCTACCACCCCGATCACCCCTACAGCGACCCGCGCGTCACCACCACCATCACCGACGGCCGCGCCTACCTGGAGCAGACCGACAGGAAGTACGACCTCATCCTCTTCGCCCTGCCCGACTCGCTCACGCTCGTGTCGGGGGCCAGCTCGCTGCGCCTGGAGAGCTACCTGTTCACCGAGGAGGCCATGCGGGCCGCCCGCGACCACCTCAAGCCCGGCGGGGCGTTCTCGATGTACAACTACTACCGCGAGAGCTGGCTGGTGGACCGGCTCGCCTCGACCATGCAGAACGCCTTCGGGCACAAGCCGTGCGTCGACGTCGTGAGCCAGTCGGGGCAGCAGGCCGTCATCACCGCGGGCCTGACCCCCGACGCCCAGCGCTGCGGGGCGGAGTGGGCGGGCGCGGCCCCCGGCACCCCCGAGCCGACCGGCGACGACCGGCCCTTCCTGTACCTCAAGGACTCGACGATCCCCTCGCTGTACATCATCACGCTCGGCCTCATCCTCATCGTCTCGCTCCTGGCGGTGCGCGTGGTCGCCGGGCCGTTCACCAGGATGCGGCCCTACGCCGACCTCTTCCTGCTCGGCGTGGGCTTCCTGCTGCTGGAGACCAAGAGCGTGACGGGGTTCGCGCTGCTGTTCGGCACGACGTGGGTGGTCAACGCGATCGTCTTCGCCGGAGTGCTGGTGGCCGTCCTCGCGGCCGTCGAGGTGACCCGCCGCTTCCGCACGCCACCCCTGCCGGTGATGTACGGCGTGCTGTTCGCCGGCCTGGTGCTCGCCTGGCTGGTGCCCAACACGTGGCTGCTCGGGCTGCCCGTGCCGGTACGGGTCGTGGCGGCGGTGACGGTGGCGTTCCTGCCGATCTTCGCGGCCAACGTGGTCTTCGCCAAGCGCTTCGCCGACAGCGCCGACGCGACGACCTCCTTCGGCGCCAACCTGCTCGGCGCGATGGTGGGCGGCTGCCTGGAGTACCTGGCGCTGGTGGTCGGCTACAAGGGGCTGCTGATCGTGGCGGCGGTGCTCTACCTGGGCGCCTTCGCGCTGCTCCCGCGCAAGGCGGTGGCCTGAGGCGGGCGGCGGTAAACCCCGGTGAAATAGCCGGGCTGATGTGGTTGGCTGCCTTTCCGTGAACCACTCCCGCCTGCTCGAGTGCCTGGCCGCCGACTACTCCCTGCTGAGAAGGGCGGCCAGCGCGAGCGACCCCGCCGCGCCCGTGCCGTCCTGTCCCGGATGGAGCGCCGCCGACCTGCTCACCCACATCACCGCCGTCTACCTGCACAAGACCGTCACCATGCGCACGGGCGCCTACCCCGACCCGTGGGATCCCGACCTGTCGGGCGAACCGCTGGCCGTCCTCGACGCGGCGTACGGCGCGCTGACCGCCGAGTTCGCCGCCAGGCCCGCCGACTCGCCCGCGCTGACCTGGTACGAACCCGACCAGAGCGTCGGCTTCTGGATCCGGCGGATGGCCCACGAGAGCGTCATCCACCGCGTCGACGCCGAGCTGGCGGCGGGGCTGCCGGTGACGCCGATCCCCGACGACCTGGCCGCCGACGGCGTCGACGAGGTGCTGACCGCGTTCCTGGCCTACGAGGCGGCGCAGTCGCCCAAGGAGTTCGCGGAGCTGGAGGGCGGCCACCTGGCGGGGCCCGGCGGTGAGGAGACGATCGTGGTCAGGGCGGGGGAGCGGGAGTGGACCGTCCGTCCGACGCCCACCTCGGTGCGGATCACCCAGGGCGGCGCGGGGAACCCGCGCGCGGTGGTCGCCGGGGAGCCCGCCGACGTGCTGCTGTGGATGTGGGGCAGGGGCGGGAGCGTCGCGGTCGAAGGCGACCCGGACTGGGCCGCCTACCTGCGCCGCATGCTCGTGCTCGTCACCCAGTAGGTCACGGCCCCGTAGTTCAGGGGACGGGTCAGAGGCCGCACAGCTCCGAAAGGCTCTTGGCCGAGCCGTTGTTGGCGGCCGACTGCCCGTTGCGGGTCGGCGTCTGCGACGGCGTGACCGTACGGCCGGCCGACGGCGTCGCCGTCGCGGCGGGGGAGGTCGTCGCGCCCGGCGAGGCGGTGACCCCGGCCGCCAGCGCCCGCTTGGCCGGCTTGAGCGAGTCGTTGATCGCCTTGAGCGTCGCTCTGCGGATCTTGGGCCAGTCCGGTGAGCCGGTGTAGAACTGCGGCGGCACGAACTGCAGGCTGGTGATGCGCGCGTCCTTCACCTCGAGCGCCAGGTTGGCCAGCGGCTCGAGCAACTCCTGCGGGATGTTCGTCTGCGCCATCCGCTTGGCCGTCCTGGCGATCTGGCCGAAGTTCGTGAGGATCTTGTCGGGCGTCGCCTGCTGGGCGAAGGCGCCGATGACGCAGCGCTGGCGGCCCATCCGGCCGAAGTCGTCGTCGACGACGCGGGAGCGCCCGTACCACAGCGCCTCCTCGCCGGACAGACGCTGGAGGCCCGCCTTGATCGTGCCCGCGGTGCCGTAGGTGCCGCCCCACGGGATGTCCTTCTCCACGCGCAGCCTGATGCCGCCGATCGCGTCGACCAGGCCGACGAAGCCGTACATGTTGATCAGCGCGTAGTAGTCGATGCGCAGGCCGAGCGTGTGGCCGATGGCGTCCATCAGCGCCCTCGGGCCCTTGTTCTTGCCGCCCATGATCTGCGGGTTGTCGTTGGCGTACTGCCAGACCTCGTTGAGCAGCCCGCCGTTGGGCAACTCGGCCATGAAGCCGTTGGGGAAGTGCTTGGCCAGCGGCGAGGAGGGCGGGAAGCGCACGTGCTGCAGGTTGCGGGGCAGGCTGAACAGCACGGTGTTGCCCGTCTTGATGTCGACGCTGGCCACGGTCATGCTGTCGGTCCGCACGCCGGTGCGGTTGCCCGCCGCGTCACCGCCGATGAGCAGGAAGTTGACCCGCTTCTTCCCGTTCCACGGGTCGGCCTCCTTGATGGGCTGGATATCGGGGTCGGAGGCCGAGCGGAAGATCGACTTCACCGTGTCGCGCAGGGTCAGCACGGTGTTGGCGGCCAGCGCGAAGGGCGCCATCACCGACACGCACAGCAGGCCGACCACGATGCCGGAAACGATCTGGCCCCGGCCGTTGAGACGGTCGGGGCCAAGGGCGACGTACGAGGTGAGCACGAGCGCGAACCAGCACAGCGCGCCGATCACCGCGGCGGCCGAGATGGTGATCATCGTGCTCTCCCGCGCCATCGCGCCGAGGTTGCCCAGGAAGGACAGTCCGTAGACCAGCCCCACGAGCAGCAGGAGGCCGAAGAGCCCGAGCAGGACGAAGCCGGTGCGGCGGCGCCCCGCCCGCAGGTGGGCGGCGCCGGGCACGATCACCGACAGGGCGGTCCAGCCGACGACCGAGCCGGTGGTCATCTTCCTGGCGAACCTCGGGCCACCGCGGGGCGCCAGGTTCGTCAGGAACTTGGGAGCGCGTGGCGCGCGAGGGGGCTTCGGCGCGCGGTTGCTCGGCTGGGTCTCGCGGTCCCTGGCGGGGGTGGCGGCGGCTGCGGCGGCGCGCCGAGGAGCCCGCCGTTTCCTGCCCCGCTCGGCGGCGTCTCCCCCAGGGCGCTTCGACACACCGGCTCCTTCATACGTCGCACCAGGCCAAACCCTGGGGTTTGCCCCCCGTTGGTCACGAGATTGCCAGGATTCTAGCCCCCATATTGGGACATCAATGACAGATGACCAATGTGGGATTAACGGGCCGTGAAACTACGACGTCGAGGAAGAGGAGGCCAGCCACGTGTTGCACTGGTAGGCCATGTTCCTCTCCCAGCCCTGGCGGAACCACCGGTGGTTGTTGGTGAGACTGCCGTGGTCACGCGGGTTTCCGGGGTGGTCGCCGACGCGTGAGTAGAACCAGAACAGGGTGTCGCGCTGGCGGGAGCTGATCGGATAGCTCGACGCGACGGCCCGCATGAACATGCCGCCGAAGCAGGTTGCCTGGAGCTCCAATCTTCTGCTCAGTGCCAGCCGTCCGCTCTCGCTGGAGGAGTCCATGTGCTTGCGCCAGTGGGAGTCGAGGATGCCGGTGATCTGCTGGAGGTGGTGACCGTACTCGTGGGCCATCATGCTGATCGTCGCGCCGTGCCAGGCGACGATCTCGCCGTACCCGATGGAGTTGCCGTTGCCGCGCGCGAGCGCGGAGGTGGAGGCGTAGATGGTGTTGTTGCGCGGGCAGTAGTACGGCACCATGCTGCCGGGCGAGGGGTAGTCGCCGCATGCGCCCCTGCCGCGCTTGGCGGCGATCGCGTAGTTCGGCGGGCTCCAGTCGATGCCCTGCTTGCGCAGGACCGGCGCCCAGGCCGCGTCCATGCATCTGCCGGTCTTCAGGATGAGCGCCTTGAGCTGGCTGTGGCTGAACAGGCTCACGTTGCCCGCCCGGCACGTCGTGCTGGGCAGCCTGCCCGCGTGGTAGAGCGTGTTGGCCTGCAGGCTGGTGTTCAGCGTGACCTTGGCGGGCGGCTTGACCGTCTGCTTCTGTGAGGGGCGGGTGGACGGCTCCCGCGTCGGACGCTCCGACGTCTGCTCGGTCGGGCTGCCGGTCGGCTCGACCGGCTCCTCGCTGCGGTCGGGGTCGGGCTCGAACGTCGGCGGCGTGAACGTCGGGATCGCCACCGGCGAGGTGGTGTCAGTGCGCGAGGTGCTCTTGAAGACGGCCGCGCCGATCACGAGCAGCACGAAGATCGCCGCGACCGAGCCGAACACCGCGCCGATGATCGCCCCCGCGTTCGACTTCGTGCGCTGCGGCGGACGCTGCCACGGCCCGTACGGCCCCTGAGGCGGCCCCCAGGGCCGCTGCGGCCCGCCGCCCCGCGGGTGCGGTGGAAAGGGGCCGCCCTGCCCGTGGGGAGGACCCTGTGGCGGCGGTCCGTACGGCGGGCGCTGGGGCCCGGGGTTGTGGGGCCCGGGGTTGTGAGGTGCCGGGTGCGGGCGAGGCGGGGCCTGGTGCGGTGGCGGCGCTCCCTGGGGCGGTCCGTACGGCGGGGCGGGCGGCTGCGGGGGATAGGGGGCGTGCGCGCCCGGCTGCGGCGCCCCGTAAGGCGGACCCTGGGGCGCGGGCGCCTGCTGCGGGGGCGACGGCCGGTACTGCCGGGTGGCGGGCTCCTGGTACGGCTGGCCGGGGCCACCCTGCTGGGGCGGCCAGGGGGGAAACGGCGGCTGCTGGGGCTGGCCTGAAGCGGGCTGCCCCTGATGCCCGGGAGGCGGGGGTGGATATTGCCCGTTGCCTGTCACGCTGTCCCCCTTGACGCGGTTGTCCGAAACGGGACCCGCACTTCCGACCTTTGCCAAATTTGGGGCAGAAGCATACTGATTTATCACCCGTCACGGATGTAGCAGTACTCGGTTACAGTCCGAAATCATTCGAGGTGATCTCCGCTATGTCGCCGTCCGAGGGGCGGCCGTTGTCCTAGCTTCAATGCCATGAATCTGCAGCAGCTCCGCTACGTGGTCGCGACTGCGGAGCACCGCACCATGACCGACGCGGCCAGGTCGCTCTACATCGCGCAGCCTGCGCTTTCGCGCGCGATCCGAGACCTGGAGCGCGAGTTGGGCATGACGCTCTTCGCCCGCTCGGGGCGCGGGGTGGTCGTCACCGCGCAGGGCCGCAGGGTCGTCAAGCTGGCCAGGGAGGCGCTCGACGCGGTCGGCGAGATCGAGGCGCTGTCCAACCACGGCGGCGCCTCCGAGGCCGAGCTTCGCATCGCCTCCACCGCCAACCTCGAACCAGGCCTGGCGGGACGGTTGCTGCCCGCCTACGCCGCCGAGCACCCGGGTGTCAGGGTGCACATCATCCGCTGCGACGGGCGCGACGCGGTCGTCAACGCGGTCAGGGACCAGCGGGCCGATCTCGGGCTCACCGACCTGCCGGTGCCCACCGACCTGATCACCCATCCCCTCGAACGCCAGGAGATCGTGCTCATCTCCCCTCCCGGGCTCGATCTGCCCGATCCCGTCCCGATGCGCAGGCTCGACGGGCTGCGCCTGGCCCTGCCCGCCAGGGGCAGCGTCCGCAGGAGGGAGCTGGACGCGATGTTCGGCAAGTACGCGGTCAGCCCGATCGTCGTGCTGGAGACCGACGAGCGGAACGGCTGGCTGAACGCGGTGCGGGCGGGGCAGGCCTCGCTGCTGTGGTACCGGGGCATGGCCGAGCAGGCGGCCAGGGCGGGGCTCGTGGTGCGCTCGCTGGAGCCCGCCGTGCGCCGCGTGATCGCCGTCGTCCACGCCCGCCGCCGGCTCCCCCTCATCGCCCAGGACTTCCTGGCGACGGCGGAGAAGGGCTCCTCAGCCGCCTGACCCCCGGCCTCCCGGGGTGCGGAGCACCGCACCCCGGGTTCCGCGGGTGTGCGGAGTGCCTGTGGTTGAGGAGTCCCCCTCTGGTGTGAGGAGTGCCCCTCGCCCCTGGGTTCGCGCCGGGGTGCGGAGCGCCCCTCACTCCCGCAGGTCGGCGGCCGAGTCGGACGGTCGAGCGCGCTGGCGGGACTGACCGGGCGTGCGGCTCTGTAGGCTCCGAAGTGATGAGCATCTTGCGCCTGCGCGGCAGGGAGTTCGGCCAGGGAGAGTACGCGGTCATGGCCGTGGTGAACCGTACTCCCGACTCCTTCTTCGACAAGGGGAGGACCTACGGCTTCGGGGCCGCGCTCGAGGCGGTCGACCAGGCCGTCGAGGGCGGTGCCGACATCGTCGACATCGGCGGCGTCAAGGCGGGCCCCGGCGAGACGGTGGACGCCCACGAGGAGATCAGGCGCGTCGCCGACCTGGTCTCCGCCGTACGGGAGCGCCACCCCGAGCTGATCATCAGCGTCGACACCTGGCGGGCCGAGGTGGGCGAGGTGGTCGCCAAGGCGGGCGCCGACCTGCTCAACGACACCTGGGGCGGCGTCGACCGCGCTCTGGCCGAGGTGGCGGCCAGGCACGGCGTGGGGCTGGTGTGCGCGCACGCCGGCAGGGTCGAGCCGCGCACCAGGCCGCACCGCATCGCGTACGCCGACGTGGTCGCCGACGTCGTCTCCTACACCGTGGACCTGGCCGAGCGGGCGGTGGCGGCGGGGGTGGCGAGGGAGTCGATCCTCATCGACCCCGCACACGACTTCGGCAAGAACACCTTCCACTCGCTGGAGGTCAGCCGCCGCCTGGACGAGATGGTGGCGACGGGCTGGCCGGTGCTGGTGGCGGTGTCGAACAAGGACTTCGTGGGGGAGGCGCTGGGCGGGCTGCCGGTGGAGGAACGGCACGCGGGCACGATCGCCACGCTGGCCGTCTCGGCGCTGCAGGGGGCGCGGGTCTTCCGCGTCCACGACGCTGCCTCGGCCAGGACGGCGCTCGCCGAGGTCACCCGCCTCACGCGAGCCGGCGACTGAGGGTTCGCCACCGATCAGGCGACCGCGGCGGCGCCATGCGCTGGACGAGAGAGCCGCTTCAGGCGGCGGGCGGCAGCCTGACCACCGCGCGCAGTCCAGGGTCGGCGTCCTCGAGGTGGACGGTGCCGCCGTGCGCCCTGACCGTCTCGCGGACGATCGCCAGGCCGAGGCCCGCGCCGCCCTCGTCCCTGCTGCGGCCGTCGTCGAGCCGGGTGAAGCGGTTGAAGACGCGCTCCCTGTCGTGCTCGGGGATGCCGGGCCCGTCGTCGGTGATCGTGAGCTCGCCGTCGGCCCTCAGCGCGACCTCGACCTTGCCGGTCGCGTGCCGTACCGCGTTGTCCATGAGGTTGGTGACCACCCTGCTCAGGTCAAGGGCGTCGCCGCGCACCACGACGGGTTCGCAGGCGGTCATGCGGGCCTCGCCGTACCTCTCCACGACCTGCCTGACCACCTCCTCCAGGTTGACCGGCTCGTTCCTGGCGAGCTTGCCGCCGCGCTCGTCCAGCCTGGCGAGTGCCAGCAGGTCCTCGGCCAGGCGCGACAGGCGCATGGTGTCCTCCAGCACGCCCTCGGCCGTCTCGCGCCAGTCCTGGCCCTCGGGGTGGCCGAGTGCCACCTCCAGCTGCAGCCTGATGCTGGCCAGCGGGCTGCGCAGCTCGTGCGCGGCGTCGGAGACGAGCGCGCGCTGGCGCGACTCGGCCCCCTCCAGGCGGGCCAGCATGTCGTTGAGCGTGACCGCCAGCGAGTGCACCTCGTCGCGCGCCTCGGGCACCGGCAGCCGTCTCGACCTGGCGGTGTGAGTGATCTCGGCGGCTCCCTTGCGCAACGCCGCGATCGGCCGCAGTGTCCTGCCGATGATCAGCCAGCTGGCCCCCGCCAGGAACGCCACCAACAGCGGCGTGCCCACCAGCAGCACCCTGCCCGCGACGATGAGGCTCTTCTCGATCTCGGCCACCGGGCGCGCGGCCAGGACGGTGATCCCCTCGTCGCCGCTGACGACCACCACGCGCAGCGGCCCCGGGATGCCGTACGGCTCGCCGCCGAGGAACCAGGCGCCGTCGTGGCTCAGCGCCCGCCTCCTGTCGCGGGCGTCGAGCAGCGGCACCAGGCGGTCGGCGCCGTACGTGCCGTGCGTGATCCGCCCGTTCGCCGCGATCACCTGCACGATCGTGCCGTCCTGCGTGGTGATCGGGTCGGTCAGCGTGCCGCTGTCGGCCTGCGCCCTGACGGCCTGCGCGTGCCGCCTGGTGGTCTCGTCCACGGTGTCCGTCAAAGACCTGCCCAGCACCGCCATCAGCGCCGACGCCGACACCGCGAACGCCAGCGCCAGCGCGACGGCGGCCAGGGCGGTGAGCCTGAACCGCAGGCTCTTGCGCCGCCACCTGGCGAGAGGGGAGTCAGCCACCGTCGCCGGCCAGCCGGTAACCCGCGCCGCGTACGGTCTGCAGCGCGTTCCTGCCGAACGGGGCGTCGATCTTGCGGCGCAGGTAGCCCACGTAGACCTCGACCACGTTCGGGTCGGTGTCGAAGGTGTCCCAGACGTGCTCCAGGATCTCCGACTTCGACACCACCTCGTCGTGGCGGCGCATCAGGTACTCCAGCAGCGCGAACTCCCTTGGGGTCAGCTCCACCGACTCGTCGCCCCGCTGCACCTTGCGCCTGGCGGGGTCCAGCGACAGGTCGCCCGCCGTCAGCACGGCCGGACGGCGGCCCGCGTCGCGCCGCAGCAGCGCCCGCAGTCTGGCCACCAGCACCACGTAGGAGAACGGCTTGGTGAGGTAGTCGTCGGCGCCCAGGTCGAGCCCGTCGGCCATGTCGTACTCGCCGTCCTTGGCCGACAGCATCAGGATCGGCACCCAGTTCTCCTCCGCGCGCAGCCGCTTGCACACGTTGTAGCCCGACAGCCTGGGCAGCATGATGTCGAGCACGACGACGTCGTAGTCGCCCTGCCTGGCCAGGTGCAGGCCCTCCTCGCCGTCGTGGGCCAGATCCACGGCGAACCCCTCGGCCTGCAGTCCCCGCTGGAGGGCCGCCGCCATCCGCCGCTCGTCCTCGACGACCAGAACTCTCATAGGCCACATAGTGCACCATCTGCGCTGAGAGCCCTCTCAGCTCGTCTCAGGGTCGCCACAGGACACGTCACGCACTGTTGGGAGGTAAGCAATACCGTGAAGGAGTGAGATGTCCAGAGGCAAGTTCGTGAGGTGGGGAGTCCCGATCGCGGCCGTGGCCGTGATCGGCGCCGCGATAGGCGCGGGCCCGGTGATCGCGGCGGTGAGCGGCGATCCGGTCCTGCCGGAGCGCTCGGCCCGGCAACTGCTGGCCGACGCGGCGGCGGCGGTGCGGAACGACGGCCTGCCCCCGATGTCGGGGACCGTCCTGAAGACCACCTCCCTCGGCCTTCCCGCGCTCCCGCAGGGCGCGTCGGCCGCTTCCCCGATCGCCCTGCTGTCCGGGTCCCACGAGGCCAAGGTCTGGTACGGCGCGCGCGACCAGTTCAGGCTGGCCGTCCCCGGCCAGATGAACGAGACCAACATCATCGTGAACGGCGACCAGACCTGGATGTGGGACAGCCAGTCCAACACCGCCACCCGCGTCAAGGTGGCGCCGGGCACGGAGCGGCCGCACACCCCGGCGCCGAGCACGCCGGCGATGACCCCGCAGCAGGCCGCGGAGCAGCTGCTGGCCAAGGTCGGCGAGCACAGCGTGGTCAGCGTCACCAGCAACACCCAGGTCGCCGGCCGCTCGGCCTACGAGCTGGTGCTTGCGCCCAAGGACGCCGGCTCGCTGGTGCGAGACGTGCGGCTGGCTCTCGACGGCGAGACCTACGTCCCGCTGCGCGTCCAGGTGCACGCCAAGGGGGCGGCCGAGCCCGCCTTCGAGGTCGGCTTCACCGAGGTCACCTTCTCGGCCCCCGCGCCGGAGAACTTCACCTTCACCCCGCCGGCCGGAGCCAAGGTCGAGGAGAAGACCCTCGGCTTCACCAAGGACAAGGAGAAGGAACACCTCTCCGAGGGCGAGATCAAGACCGTCGGCGAGGGCTGGACCACGGTCGCGGTCATGCCCACGCCGAAGGCCCCCGCCACCCAGGAGCAGGGACAGGAGGGCTTCTCCCTCGACACCCTCCTGCAGTCCGCCACCCCGGTGAGCGGCGCGTGGGGCAGCGGCAAGCTGATCAAGACCAAGCTGGTCAGCGCGCTGTTCACCGACGACGGCCGCCTGCTGGTCGGCGCGGTCACCCCCGAGGAGCTCACGAAGGCGGCAGGCGCCAAGTGAGCGTGACGCTGGAAGCAGGGGCGCCCTCAGGGGCGTCCCCGCCCGCCGGGGGCGACGCGATCGTCACCGACGGGCTCACCAAGCGCTTCAAGGGCGGCCAGGTCGCGGTCGACTCCCTTGACCTGGCCGTGCCGCGCGGCTCGGTCTACGGCTTCCTCGGCCCGAACGGGTCGGGCAAGACCACCACCATCCGCATGCTGCTCGGCCTGGTCACGCCCACCTCCGGCAGCTACACGGTGGTGCCGCTGCCCAGGGTCGGCGCCCTGGTCGAGGGACCCGCCTTCTACCCCTACCTGTCGGGCGAGGCCAACCTGCTGCGCTACGACGCCGCCGACCCCACCGCGCCCCGCCGTACGGCCCGCGCCAGGGTCGCGGCCGCGCTCGACAGGGTCGGACTGTCGGCCGCCGCCGCCAAGCGGTACCGGCACTACTCCCTCGGCATGCGGCAGCGCCTGGCCATCGCCGCCGCCCTGCTCGGCCCGCGCGAGCTGCTCATCCTCGACGAGCCGACCAACGGGCTCGACCCGCAGGGCACCAGGGAGGTGCGCTCGCTGGTGAAGGAGATCGCCGCCGACGGCACCACGGTGTTCGTCTCCTCGCACCTGCTGGCCGAGGTCGAGCACATGTGCACGCACGCGGCCATCATGCGCGCGGGCCGGCTCGTCGCGCAGGGCACCATCGCCTCGCTGAGCGGCGGGCGGGCCCCGCGCATCCGTGTCGAGACACCTGACGCGGCGGACGCGGCTCGGGTCCTGCGCGGGCTCGGCCTGTCGGCCGTCGTGCTGGACGGGGTGGAGGTGAGCGCCGAGCTCGGCGGTCACGCCCCCGAACGGCTCAACGCCTCGCTGGTGGAGGCGGGCGTGGCGGTCAGGGGCCTGTCGGTCGTACGGCCGAGCCTGGAAGAGGTGTTCGTCGGGCTGACCGGGGAGGGTTTCGATGTCGAAGGCTGAGCCCGAGGTCCGCGACCTGGAGGCCCACGAGGGCTCCTCGGCTCGCGACGGCTCCTTCGCTCGCGGCGGGTTCGAGGCTCGGAGCGGGTCCGAGGCCGGGGGTGCTGGGGTGCGGCGGACTCCTGGGCTGGTGCCGGTGGCCGAGTCGAGGCTCACCGCCGAGCACGGGCCGCGCGCCGATCTGCCCGCCCTGCCCGCCACACCCCAGGACGGCGGGACCGGCCCGGCGCGCGCCTTCCTCAGGATGCTCGGCTCCGAGCTGGGCCTGACCTTCCGCAGGCCGCGCAACGTGGCCATGCTCACCGTCCTCGCCGCCGTGCCCGTCGTCCTCGGCATCGTGCTGCGCCTGGTCGGCGGAGACATGTCGGACGGCCCGGGCGGCATCATCCAGCAGGTCACCGGCAACGGCTTCTTCCTGGCCTTCATCTCGCTGTCGGCGCTCGTCCCACTGCTGATGCCGGTCGCCATCGCCGTCGTGGCCGCCGACGCGGTGGCCGGTGAGGCCAGCGGCGGCACGCTGCGCTACCTGCTGGCCGCCCCTGCGGGACGCACGAGGCTGCTGGCGGTGAAGTACGTCAACGCGGTGCTGTTCTGCCTGGCCGTCGCCTCGGCCGTGTCGCTGGCGGCGCTGGTCACCGGCCTGATCCTGTTCCCCTCGGGGCCCGTGACGCTGCTGTCGGGCGTGGTGATCCCGCTCGGCGACGCGCTGCTGCGGATGCTGATCGTCGTCGGCTACGTCACGGCCGGGATGGCCGCGCTGGCCGCCGTCGCGCTGGCGCTGTCGACGCTGACCGAGGCGCCGATCGGCGCGATCGCCGCCACCGTCGTGATGGTCATCGTCACCCAGGTGCTCAGGGTGATCCCGGAGCTCGACGGGTTGCAGCCCTACCTGCTGCCGAACTGGTGGAGCGACTTCGACGCGGTACTGCGCGACCCGATCGCCTTCGACGACCTGCGTTCGGGGTTGCTGGCCTTCGGGGCGTACATCCTGCTGTTCGGTTCCTTCGCTTGGGCCCGCTTCACCAGCAAGGACATCACCTCCTAAGACCGCACCCCCGCTCCAGGAGAGCCTCGCCCCTCCGACTGGGGTCGAGGCTTTCCTGGAGCCGCGCGGCGGTCGTTCCGCGGGGCCCTGTGCGGGTCACCGGCCCCCGCAGGCCTCAGGCCGGTCACAGGCCCCGCGGAGCGTCAGGCGGAGCGGCGGCGCAGGCCCATGAAGCCGATCACCACGCCGATGAGGCCGACGACCAGCCCGGCCCCGCCCAGGAGTCTGGCCGTGCCGTCCGAGGAGCCGGCCGCGGCGGCCACCGGGGTCACCGACGGCACGGCGCCCGTGGCGGACGGCGCGGCGGAAGCCGAGGCCGAGGCGGAGCCCGACCCGTGGTGGCCGTCAGCCGAGGCGGGTGTGAGCTTCAGCAGCGGCGCGGGCTTCTCCGCCTCGCTGCCGTCCGACTTGGGCTCGTCGTCCCACTGGACGACCTCCCCGCCCGAGTACGTCTGCGACGTGGGGAAGAGCAGCTGCGTGGTGTCGGTCGGCAGCTGACCCATCGACACCTCGAACTCCTGGAACTGCCCGGGCTTGATCTCCCCGCCCGACCAGACGACCTTGGTGACCGCCTCGGTCAGCTCGCCGTACTCGGTCTTCACCGGCTTGGGCAGCTTGCCCTCGGTGACCTTGACCTCCCAGCCGGGCACTGGCTTCACCGAGACGAAGGCCAGCGGATGGTCGACGGGGAAGGAGACCTCGATCTTGGTGGTCGAGGCGTCGTCGCGCTCGTTCGGCACGCGGAAGGCGACCTTGGTGAACCCGCCCTGCTCGGCGGTGCCCGGGTTGATGGTGACGTGCGCGAAGGCGGGGACCGCCAGGCCGAGGGAGAGCGCGGTGGCGGCGGCGAGCACGCCGGCCGTACGACGGAACTTGGACATGCGGAAACTCCACTTGAAAGAAGAAAGGAAAGAAGAGAAGACGTCAGGCGACGGGAAGTGGAGGACCGCGTCTGCTGACGATGTGGCGAAGGACGGCGCCGCAGCCGGTGACGCGGCGGACCGCGCGGACCGGCGCCTGCCGTACGGAGATCGTGGGGGGCGGGGGGAGCAGCCCGATCAGCCGGTGGCCGAGGCGGCGCAGCAGCGACCACAGCGCGGCCTCGCCGCGCGCCAGCCACCAACCGGTGATCAGCGTCGCCGTCAGATGGGCGAGCAGCATGCCCAGACTCTCCCCGAGCCCGGAGCCGTGGCCGTGGGTCAGCGTGAGGACCGCGCCGCCGCCGCTTCCAAGGCCGAACAGCTCGTGCAGCCCGGCCTGCAGGCCGAGCAGGGTGAGGTTGATGGTGGCGGCCGAGCGCTCCCTGCCCGACAGCGCCAGCGCGAGCGCCATGACCGCGCCGCCGCCCAGCCCGAGCGCCCACAGCGGGGGCCCGTCACCGCCCGCCACCACGTGACCGAGGGCGGCCAGCAGCACGCAGACGGCCGAGAAGACGGCCGCTCGCGTGAGCCGGAGTGGAAGGTTGGCGCGCATGAGTGCCCATATGTTCTCACGGCCCCATACGGCTGTGTTCAAGGCCTGGAAGAAGTGTCGGCTTTGTGGCTAGGGTCGGGGCTGAGGTGAGGAACTTGCGGCATTTCGCTGGATTGCTTCTCGGCGTGATCGTGACCGGCGCCCTGCTGGTCGGGGGAGGCTGGGCAGCCCAGCAGGCGCTGGCCGTCGGGCCGGGGACGGCGGCGCCCGTCACAGGGACGCGCCTGTGGATCGCCCTCGCCGCCATGGCGGTGGTCGGCCTGGTGGTCGGGCTCGTCGTGGTGGGCAGGGTCTCGCCGCTGACCACGTTCGTGCCGTCGATGGTCCTGCTGGCCTGGACCGTCGTCTACGCGCTCGATGTGAACAGGGCGCTGTCGTTCATCCCCGACGAGCCCTCGATGCACCAGGTCGTGCTGGAGGCGGGCGCGGGCAACAGGACACTGCTCACCACGGGCGTCCACGCCCTGCTCGGCGTGGTGATGTTCCTGCCGGTCCTGATGCCCTCGCGCTGGTCGCGCAGGCACGACGACCTGGACGACGACTACGAGGAGGCCCAGGAGGGCGGCTACTACTGACCCGCGCGGGTGTAGAGCCTGGTCACCACCTCCTCGATCGTCTGCTCCGGAGCGGTGGCCATCAGCTCCTCCAGCGTGCCGTCGAACGCCAGCCGGCCGTGGTCGATGAGCATCACCCTCCGGCACAGCCGCTCGATGTCGCCCAGATCGTGCGTGGTGAGCAGGACGGTGGTGCCGCGCTCGGCGTTCACCCTCTGCAGGAACGCGCGGATGCTGTTCTTGCTGACCACGTCGAGCCCGATCGTCGGCTCGTCGAGCACCAGCACGTCGGGCGCGTGCAGCAGCGCCGCCGTCAGGTCGCCGCGCATCCGCTGGCCGAGGCTGAGCTGGCGCACCGGCGTGCGCAGGAACTCCGCCAGGTCGAGCGTCTCCACCAGCTCGTCGAGCCGCTCGCGGAAAAGCTTGCGATCTACTTTGTAAAGGAGTCGGACCAGTTCGAAGCTGTCCCTCAGCGGCAGGTCCCACCACAGCGTCGTCCGCTGCCCGAACACCACGCCGATCTTCCTCGCCAGCGTCGTTCGCTTCCTCGAAGGATCGAGCCCGGCCACGCGCACCGTCCCCGAGCTGGGGGTGAGGATGCCGCAGAGCATCTTGATCGTGGTCGACTTGCCCGCGCCGTTCGGGCCGAGGTAGCCGACGAACTCTCCGGGCTCCACCCGGAAGGACAGATCCCGTACGGCGTGCACCACCGTGCGCTTGACCTTGAACGAGCGTCCGGCCCGGTCCAGTTCGATCATCGTCAACTCCCCGTCGATCGGTAGCGGCGAATGCCCTGCCGCCAGGCGAGGGCGGCGAGCAGGGCGAGAAGCAGGGCGGCCGGCGGCCCGAGGAAACGCAGGAACTCCGGCGTGCCGAACGGGTCGTCCCGGCCCAGGACGTACAGGCCGGGCTGCCAGTTGATGAAGGCGAGCGGCAGCACGTACGTCGCGCCGCGCACCAGGTCGCGGCCGTAGACGCTGAAGGGGTACTGGCTGAGCTGGCCGCTGCCGTAGGTGAAGGCGCTGCCGATCTCGGGTGCGTCGGTGAGCGCGAACTGCAGCGCCCCCGCCAGCGTCCAGAGCGAGGCGAAGATGAGCATCGCGGTGGCGATCATGACGGGCACCATCCAGATCCGCTGCCAGGGGATCTGGAGCTCGGCCAGCGCCACGCACAGGACGGCCACGGCCTGCAGTACGCGGCCGATCCTGGTAGGGGTGAAGCGGTCGACGGCGGTCTGGACCCAGGCGGAGGCGGGCCTGATGAGGATGGCGTCGAAGGTTCCTGCCTTGATGTGCTGGCTGATCCTGTCGATGTTGCCGACGCACATGTCGACCACGGAGAAGGCCACGTTGGCCGCGCCGTACAGGAAGAGCACCTCGGCTCGGGTGAATCCGGCGAGGGAGGTGGTGTTGGCGAAGATGACGAGGATGACCGCGACGTCCACGGCCGCCATCGCGAAGCCGAAGACGATCATGAGGGTGAACGAGGCGGGATAGGCCGCCGCCGCGCGGGTCCAGGTCCAGGCGAGGAGGGCGTAGGTCCTAACCACCCTGGATCACCACCTTGTGCCTGATCGCCTGGGTGGCGAGCGTGCCCAGGGCGAGCAGGACGGCCGCCCACAGCGCCTGGAACGGCACCGCGTCGAGAAGGCCCGCCTTGCCGAGGAAGACGTCGGCGGGCGCCTGCGCCATCGCGGCCCAGGGGAGCGCGGAGGCGAGGTCGCCGAGCCAGCCGGGGAAGATGGACAGCGGCACCATGAGGCCGCTGAAGAACGTCGTCAGCACCAGCGACACGGTGGTGACGCCGCGGTCGTCGGTGAGCCAGCACACCGACAGCGCCACGAGGTAGCGCCAGGCGAAGCTGACCACGACGCCGAGCAGGACGCTGACCATGAAGACGGTCCACTGCCCGGCGTCCGCGGGGAAGACGATGCCGAACAGCAGTGCGCCGAGGAGTGTCGGCGGGATGCCGCGCACCAGGAACAGGTAGGCCGCCCTGCCGAGGTCCTCGGCGAGGGACCAGGCCTGCAGGGAGGCGGGACGGACGAGGTCGAGGGCGATGTCGCCGCTGCGGATGCGTTCGGGGATGGTCAGGCCGCCGCCGAAGAGTTGCATGGGGCCGATGAAGGCCTGGGTGATGAAGCAGAAGGTGACGGCGTCGATCACGTCGTAGCCGGCCAGGCCCGGGCGGGCCTGCCAGAGCGCGATCAGGACGTAGGCGCGCAGGATGCCGAAGACGCTGTTGGTGAACGCTCCGGCCACCGCGGCCCACACGTAGGTGGCGTGCTTGCGGAAGCCGTACCGGACGAGCCGGGCATAGAGGGAAATGGTGCGTCACCTCCGGAGAGTGATGGCATGGCTACAGCCCGTGCCCATGGAGGGGCACGGGTGTGTTCGGAGCGGTAATTATCCGCTCAGGGCTCGGCGGTCAGCAAGGCGATAAAGCGGCGCACCGCCGCCGCCCGAAGTGAAGTGCGGCGATCTCGGGGCAGAAGACCAATCCGGACAGGCGACATGGGTCTTCCTGCATCACCGACATATACCGGAAATATAGGAGTTACTTACTTGCCGGTAGAACGATCCTCTAGAGGGAATTCTTCAGTTGTGCGGTCCGAGATCGACCTGGATGTCTCTCCCGACTATCCGTTCAGCTGGCAGTGCCGGGCGCTCAACGGCCTGCTCCGCGGCACGCTGAAGCCCGCCTCCAGCCTGCTCCTGCGGCACCCGCTGGCCATCAGCGCCTGCGCCCGCCTGGGCGAGCTGATCAGGCTCGTCCCCATGCGCCAGCCCGGCCACGTGACCATCGTCCCGCATCGCTCCGGCGAGTGGGTCCGTGCGGGCCACGGGCTCGACGAGCGCAAGGTGCTCCTCTACTTCCACGGCGGCGGCTACTTCAGCGGCTCGCCCGCCACCCACCGGCCGATCACCTGGCGGCTGTCGGTGGTCGCCCGCCGGCCCGTCTTCGCCCTCGACTACCGGCAGGGCCCGATCCACTCGCTGGCCGAGTCGCTCAATGACGCGCTCGACGCCTACGGCGAGTTGATCGAGCGCGGCCACGTGCCGGGCGACATCCTGTTCGCGGGCGACTCGGCGGGCGGCCACCTCACGCTGGCGACCCTCCTCGCGCTGCGCGACCGCGGCCTGCCGCTGCCGGCGGCGGCCATCTGCCTGTCGCCGTGGGCCGACCTGAGCGACAACCCTCGAAGGGCCAACCGCTGGATGGACCCGATGCTGCCGGCCAGCCGGGTGGAGTGGCTGGCCAAGCGGTGGACGTCGGGCTTCGACCCGCGCGATCCGCTCGTCTCGCCCGTCTACGGCGACTACACGGGACTGCCGCCGCTGATGATCGTGACGGGCTCCACGGAGGTGCTGCGCGACGAGGACCGCAGGGTCGCGCTGCGGGCCCGCGAGGCGGGTGTGCCCGTGACCTACGAGGAGTGGCCGAGGATGCCGCACGTCTTCGCGATCCTGGCCGACGTGCTGCCCGAGGCCCGCCTGGTCTACCGGCACATGGCCCGCTTCCTGGCCGCGGTCGAGGCGAAGGGTGAGGAATCTTCGCTCGCGGCATGACGTTCCAGTTATAGGTTAGGCACGCCTAACTACGCTGGAGGGGTTTCGATGACGGAACATCGTGGTGTCGTGCTGCGGACGGAGCGGCTCACGCCGCACATGATCAGGGTGGTGTTCGGCGGCGACGGGCTGGCCGGTTTCGCCACCGAAGGGCTGACCGACCACTACGTGAAGCTGGTCTTCCCGTACGAGGGGGTGGCCTACCCGACGCCCTTCACCATGGCGGGTTGCAGGGAGAGCATGCCGCGCGAGCACTGGCCGAGGCTGCGCACCTACACCGTGCGCGCGTGGGACCCGGAGGCGGTCGAGCTGACGATCGACTTCGTGGTGCACGGCGACGAGGGCCTCGCGGGGCCGTGGGCCGAGGCGGCGCGTCCGGGTGACGAGCTGTACCTGATCGGCCCTGGCGGTGGCTACGCCCCGAGCCCCGAGGCCGACTGGCACCTGCTCGTCGGTGACGAGAGCGCGCTGCCCGCGATCGCCGCCTCGCTGGAGGCGCTGCCGAGGGGCGCGACCGCGCACGTCTTCATCGAGGTCGAGGGGCCCGAGGAGGAGCAGAAGCTGGACGCTCCCGTCGTCTACGTGCACAGGGAGGGGGCGGCCAGGGGCCACCGGCTCGTCGAGGCGGTGCGCGGCCTGCACTTCCCGTCCGGCAGGGTGCACGCCTTCGTCCATGGCGAGGCCGCGTGCGTCAAGGAGCTGCGCCGCTTCCTGCGGGTGGAGAAGGAGATCCCGCTCGACCGGCTGTCGATCTCGGGCTACTGGCGGCTGGGCGTCGACGACGAGGGCTGGCGTTCGGTCAAGAAGGACTGGAACCGGCAGGTCGAGGCGGAGGAGTCGGCCGCGCTCACCCACTGACTCTCACCGGTCACATAAGACCCCCCAAGCCCTCATAGCACAGCCTTTACTGGCCTCGGAGGAAGATTCGCCTTACCTTCGATACCCCTTGTGACACTCCCGGAGAAAAGCCGCGCCCTGCCCGGACACAGTGTGCTGTGACTGTGCCCCTATGCAGGAGAGGCGAGGTCCCGGATGGCACGTGGATCGAGCGGTATGCCGCCAGGCGTGCGGCCGCTGACGGTGGGCGACCCGGTGATCATCGGCAGGTACCTGCTGCTCGGCAGGCTCGGGACCGGCGGCATGGGCGTGGTCTATCTGGCCGAGCATCCCCGTGGCGGGCTGGTGGCGCTGAAGACGCCGCACGCCGTCCATCTCAATGACCCCACGCTGCGCGCGAGGTTCGCCGAGGAGGTGACGTTCTCTCGCCGCGTGGTGCCGTTCTGCACCGCGGCGGTGATCGAGGACGGCACCGACCGCGACCGTCCCTACCTGGTCTGCGAGTACATCCAGGGGCCCGCGCTGTCCCAGGTCGTGGTGGCCCGCGGCCCTCTCACCCCCGATCTCGCCTACGGCGTCGCCCTGGGGGTGGCCGCCGCGCTGGTCGCGGTGCACGACGCGGGGCTGGTCCACCGCGATCTCAAGCCGGGCAACGTGCTGCTGTCCCCTGACGGGCCGCGCGTCATCGACTTCGGCATCGCCCGCGACGTCGACGCCGTCGCCGCGCACACCCAGGCCGGACAGGTCATGGGCAGTCCCGGCTGGGTGGCGCCCGAACGGCTGACCGGCGGGCCCGCCGTACCGGGCTCCGACGTGTTCGCCTGGGGCTGCCTGGTCGCCTTCGCCGCCACCGGCCACCACCCGTTCGGCGCCGGTGAGCCCGACGTGCTGACCCGGCGCATCATGCTGGAGCCGCCGCGCGTCGACGGGGTGCCCGCGCTGCTGCGTCCGGCCGTGGAGGCGGCGCTGGCGAAGGATCCCGCCGAGCGGCCCAAGGCGGCCGACCTGCTGCGCGCGCTGCTGGCCGCCGGGGGCGTCGGCGACCCCTGGGACCTGCGCGCGGCGGTCGGCAGGGTGCTGGGCGAGATCTGGTCGCCGGTGCCGTACCCGCCCGGAGCGGGCAGGGTGCGCCTGGCGCAGGCGCCGCCCGAGCCGGAGGCGACCGAGCCGCGCCGCCGCCGGGCGAAGGCGGGCGCCCACGTGTCGCACGCCAGCTTCGCGGCCCTGGCGACCGTCTCGATCGCGGCGCTGACGGTGGCCGCGGCCGGCGGGGGCGGCGGGGTACGGCTGGACGGCGCCACCCAGACGCCCGAGAACGCCCCGTACGTCATGCCGAACGGCACGGCCAGGTCCACGATCAATCCGGGCCGGCCTGCCGAGCAGACGACGGTCCATCCGCCGCCCGCGGGTCCTTCGGTCACCCCGACCGTCGTCGTCACCCACACCAGGACGGTCAGCCCCTCCAGGCTGCGGCCGCCCAGGACCGAGACGCAGGGGGTCGCCTGGCCCGAGCACCTGAGCAGGCCGCCGGACCTGCCGGGCAACGGCGACCCGGGCGACTGCGTCAACCCGGCGGGAAAGAAGCGCGGTAAGCGCGACTGCCCGCGGCCCTCCTCCGGCATCACCACCATCCCGCAGGAGGGGCCCGGTGAGGAGCCGGTGCCGTCGCCCTCGGTCAGCGTCACGCCGACCGACCAGGGCTCCCCGGCTCCGACGGACACCCCTTCGGGCTCAGGAAAGTGAAGAAAGCACCACGAAGCATCTGATGTGACCGGAGTGATTACCGTGTCCATAGATGCCGGTGGGTTTCTGGCTTTTCCTGGCTGGTCAGCCTCTTTCTGTGAAACGTGCAGATCGCCGCCGCACGGTACGGCTGGCCATGGTGTTCTCGCTCGCCCTCGCCTGCGCGCTGCGTACGGGACCCGCGACCGCGGCCGCGGCGCCCACCGCGACCTGCGGCTTCCGCGGTGAGCACCTGACGCTCGAGAAGGGCGCGGCCGTCGCCCTCGACCTGAGCCTCACCAACACCGGCGCGGTCGACGCCACCTTCACCGCGGTGATGCTCCCCAACGACCTGTACGGCGAGCGGCACCCCGTCGCCACCCGCACGCTCGGGGCAGACCTGGGCGCGGGCGTCAACGCGCAGCTGACCACCACGTCGGCCGCCTTCGGCACCGACGAGGTCACCATCGAGATCACCTCGTCGGTCACGGGCGACACGGTGCTCGCCCGCTGCACGGCCACGCTCACGATCAGCCCCGACACCGACGCCGACGGCCTGCTCGACGCCTGGGAGTCGAGCGGGATCGACGTCGACGGCGACGCCGTCGCCGACCTCACGCTGCGGGGGGCCAACCCCAGGCGCAGGGACATCTACCTCGAGATCGACCACATGGCCGACCACCGGCTGCGTCCCGAGGCCCGCCAGGACGTCGTCGACGCCTTCGCCCGCGCGCCGCTGGCCAACCCGGACGGCAGCAGCGGCATCACCCTGCACGTCGAGGAGGACGAGGAGCTCGCCCACCAGGACAACCTGACCACCTGGAGCGGGTTCGACGCCATCAAGGCCGCCTCGTTCGGCACCGCCGCCCAGCGCGCGGACCCCGAGGCGCTGGCCGCCAAGAAGCTGGTCTACCACTACGTCGTCTTCGCCCACCAGCACGACAACGGCACCTCGTCGGGGCGGGCCGAGATCCACGGCGACGACATCCTGGTGACGCTGGGCGCCGACACCTGGGGGCTGAACGACGCGGGCACCCACCACGTGGGCACCAGGCGGCAGCAGGCGGGCACGCTCATGCACGAACTCGGCCACAACCTCGGCCTCCAGCACGGCGGTGACAGCGACGTCAACTGCAAGCCGAACTACATCAGCGTCATGAGCTACGCCTTCCAGACCGGCTACATCCCGCAGGCCGGCGGCGGACGCAAGCTCGACTACTCCACCCAGACCCTCAACCAGCTCGACGAGTCGCGGCTGCTGGAAAGGGACGGCGTCGGGGACGCCGGGCCGAACTTCACCTACTGGAGCTCGGACGGCGGCGTGGGCGGCTGGAGCAGTGACCAGGCCGACGCGGGGCTCGACTGGGACGAGGACGGCCGCGAGGACACCCTGCCCGTGGCCGTCGACGTCAACGACCTCGGCATCTCCGGCTGCGGGCCCAGCCCGGGCCAGACGCTGACGGGCCACGACGACTGGCAGCACCTCGACCTCAACTTCCGCGATGACGCCGACTTCGGCCAGGGCTCGCACTCGCCGACCCCCTCCGAGCTGACGGGGGAGAGCGCCAGGAGGATAGACGACCTGACGGCGGCCGCGCTGGCGCCCAAGGCGGCAGCCGCGACCCTCACGGTGACCGACTCCGGCGGTCAACGGTGACCGGGGTGGCCTTCGGGCTGCCTGCCGTACCGGAGGGAAAGGAGGCCGGCCGCGCCGAGCAGCAGCGCCCCCGACCCGATGATGGACGCGGCGACGCCGGTCACCTCGGCGACCAGGCTGCCGGCGACGACCCCCGCGATGGTGAAGTTGACCATCACGGCGTTGAGCAGGGCGACGCCGCGCCCGCGCAGGTCCTCGGGCAGGTCGCGCAGCAGCGTGTTGGCGACCGGCACCTGGAACAGCCCGGAGCCCAGCCCGGTCAGCAGGCACCACAGCCCGATCACCGCGAGATGGCCGCTCCACTGGGCGGGGGCGAGCGCCAGCAGGGACAGCCCGAACACCACGATCGAGGCGGCCAGCAGGCGGTCGGGATAGCGCCGCAGCAGCGCGGGGCCGAGCAGTGCGCCGAGGATGGAGCCGCCGCCGAACAGCGCCTGGGCCAGGCCGTAGGAGAGGGCGGGCAGCTGGAAGACGGTCAGCAGCTGCGCGTTGAAGTTCGTGGTGAACAGGCCGAGCACCAGCATCGCGGGCACCAGGAAGAGCGCCAGGTGCCGCAGCGAGGGCACCCCGAGCACGCCGCGCACCCCTGCCCGCAGCGCGCCCCAGTACGGCTCGCGCGGGCCCGAGGGCAGCTCGCGCAGCACGGCCATGCTGCCCAGCAGCGCGGCGGAGAGCAGAAAGGTGGCCGCGTCGATCATCAGCACCACCGGCACGCTGCCGACGGCGACCAGCAGGCCGCCGAGCGCGGGGCCGAGCAGGTTGATGGTGTGGCTGGTGCTCTGGAACAGCGCGACGGCCGAGGGGATGCTGTGCCGTCCGACGATCTTGGGGATGGCGGCGATGCGGGCGGTCTCGAAGAAGGCCTTGCCGACGCCCTCGAGGAAGATCAGAACGAGCAGCAGCCACGCCGAGCCGAGCGCGGGGATCATCGCCAGCACGATCAGCACCCTGGCCAGGTCGGAGCCGATCAGCAGCACCCGTTTGGGCAGCCGGTCGGCCACCGGTCCCACGAACGCGCCGAGCACCCCGGAAGGCAGCAGCTGGGCGACGATCACCAGTGCGATCAGGACGACGGGTCGGTCAGCGTCGCGGCGACGTAGATGAGGGTGACCCTGGTGATCGCGTCGCCCAGGAACGACACGACGACGGCCAGCCAGTATCTGAGGTAGACGCGATCCCTGAGAAGTTCGAGCACTCGTGGGAGCTTAGGCGGGGGAAGGGCGGCAACCGCCGGGGATCACCCAGAGCGGAAAAACGCCCCGGTTCCGCGGGCGCGCGGAACCGGGGCGATCGCCGGGGAACCCTCCCATGCCCTAGGAGGAATCGGCGAGTCTCAGCGATCTCAGTGGGCGAACTGCTCCTCCTCCGTGGACCCCTTGAGCGCGGTGGTCGAGGAGTCGGGCGCGATCGCGGTGCTGACCAGGTCGAAGTAGCCGGTGCCGACCTCGCGCTGGTGCCGGGTGGCGGTGTACCCGCGCGACTCGGCGGCGAACTCGGCCTCCTGCAGCTCGACGTAGGCGGTCATCCCGTCCGAGGCGTAGCCCTGGGCGAGGTTGAACATCGAGTAGTTCAGCGAGTGGAACCCGGCCAGCGTGATGAACTGGAACTTGTACCCCATGTGCCCGAGCTCGCGCTGGAACTTGGCGATCGTGGAGTCGTCCAGATGCTGCTTCCAGTTGAAGGAAGGCGAGCAGTTGTAGGCGAGCATCTGGTCGGGGTACTTCGCCTTGATGGCCTCGGCGAACTCACGCGCCACGTCCAGGTCGGGCGTGGAGGTCTCCATCCACAGCAGGTCGGAGTACGGGGCGTAGGACAGGCCGCGGTCGATGCAGGCCTCGACGCCGTTGCGGACCCGGTAGAAGCCCTCGGCGGTCCGGTCGCCGGTGGTGAAGCGCTGGTCGCGAGGGTCGACGTCACTGGTCAGGAGCGTCGCGGCCTGGGCGTCGGTCCGCGCGATGATCAGTGAGGGGACGCCCGCCACGTCGGCCGCCAGGCGGGCCGCGTTGAGGGTCTTGATGTGCTGGCCGGTCGGGATCAGCACCTTGCCGCCGAGGTGGCCGCACTTCTTCTCCGAGGCGAGCTGGTCCTCCCAGTGCACGCCCGCGGCACCGGCCGCGATCATGCCCTTCATCAGCTCGAAGGCGTTCAGCACGCCGCCGAAGCCGGCCTCGGCGTCGGCGACGATCGGGGCGAGCCAGTGGGTGTCGTCCGAGCCCTCGGACCAGGAGATCTGGTCGGCGCGCAGCAGCGCGTTGTTGATGCGGCGCACGACGGCCGGCACCGAGTTGGCCGGGTACAGCGACTGGTCGGGGTAGGTCTGCCCGCCGAGGTTGGCGTCGGCGGCCACCTGCCAGCCGGACAGGTAGATCGCCTTCAGTCCCGCCTTCACCTGCTGCACGGCCTGGTTGCCGGTCAGCGCGCCGAGGGCGTGGACGTAGTCCTCGGTGTGCAGCAGGTTCCACAGGCGCTCGGCGCCGAGGCGGGCAAGGGTGTGCTCCTCCTGGACGCTTCCGCGCAGCCGGATGACGTCTTCGGCGGTGTAGGTGCGCTCGGTGCCCTGCCAGCGCGGGTCGCGCTCCCACTCGCGCTGCAGCTGCTCAGCGGCTCCCTTGAGGCGATCGTTCATTTTTCACTCCTTTGTCGTCCCCTGGGTGCTTGCTCCGAGTCTGTGCCCGGAATCGAGGGGTCAACAGGCTTGATCTTGCAGAAGAATCGCGAAAATTCTGCTGAGGACGATACTCACCAGTATTCAAGGCAGAAGAAATTGCGAGTTTTCACTATGGACTAGACCAATCGAGCGGCGCTCTGGAAGAAGGATGGATTTTTCGTTTAGGATCCCGACATGGCCCCCTTGCTCGGCGAAGAACCGCTCTCTTTGACGCAGGAGCTCGATCTCATCGCCTTCGGTCAACGGCTGCGCCACCTGCGCAAGCAGCGCGGCCTGACCCTGTCCGACCTGGGGACCCGCGTCAGCAGGGCGCCCAGCCAGCTCTCCCTGCTGGAGAACGGCAAGCGCGAGCCCAAGCTGTCGCTGCTGAAGTCACTCGCCACCGCGCTCAACGTGCCGGTCGAGGAACTGCTGCGCCGCCAGCCCCCCAACCGGCGGGCCCAGCTGGAGATCGCGCTCGAGGAGGCCCAGCGCGACCCCATCTACAGCAGCCTCGGCCTGCCGCGGCTGAAGGTCTCCGCCCGCGTGCCCAACGACGTCCTCGAACACATCCTCGGCCTGTACGGCGAGCTGCGCGCCAGGCAGGCCCGCGGCACCGCCACACCGGAGGAGGCGAGGGCGGCCAACGCCGAGCTCCGCCGCAGGCAGCGCGAGCAGGGCAACTACTTCCCCGACATCGAGAAGGCCGCCGCCGAGGCACTGGCCGCCGTCGGCTACCGGACGGGCGCGCTGTCCCAGAGCACGGTCCAGGCCCTCGTGACCCACTTCGGCTACACCGTCCACACCGTGCAGGACCTGCCGCGCTCGGTCCGCTCCATCACCGACCTGCGCAACCGCCGCATCTACGTCAAGCACGAGCAACTCGGCATGCACTCCCCTCGCACGATCCTGCTCCAGACCCTCGGCCACCTCGCGCTCGGCCACGACAAGCCCCGCGACTTCGCCGACTTCCTGCGGCAACGCACCGAGGCGAACTACTTCGCCGCCGCCGTCCTGGTGCCCGAGCGCACCGCCACGCAGTTCCTCCAGGAGGCCAAGCAGGATCGCGCCCTGTCGGTGGAGGACCTGCGCGACGTCTACGCCGTCTCCTACGAGATGGCCGCCCACCGCTTCACCAACCTGGCCACCCACCACCTCGACCTGGTCTGCCACTTCGTCCGCAACGACGCCGGCGGCACCATCTACAAGGCCTACGAGAACGACGGCATCGTCTTCCCCGCCGACGAGCAGGGCGCCATCGAGGGGCAGCGGATGTGCCTGCAGTGGTCGGGGCGGCAGGTCTTCCTCTCACCCGACCGCTTCTCGGTCTTCTACCAGTACTCCGACTCGCCGACCGGCACGTACTTCTGCGTCGCGCACGTCGATCCCTCGCGCGAGCGGGACTTCGCGATCACGCTGGGCGTGCCGTACAGGGAGTCGCGGTGGTTCAGGGGCAGGGAGACGACGAACAGGACCCGTTCCAACTGCCCCACCGGCGACTGCTGCCGCCGCCCGCCGACCGAGCTGGCCCAGCGCTGGGAGGGGTACGCGTGGCCGTCGGCGCGGGCCAACTCCCACGTGCTCGCCGCGCTGCCGCCCGGCTCGTTCCCCGGCGTGGACGAGGCCGACGTCTACACCTTCCTCGAACGGCACGCCGCCCAGGCGTAGCGTTCGTTCCCGGCCGGGCCCGACCCCTCCGGCGGCCGAGTGTGCGGGCGACTCTAAGCTGATGAATGGTGAAATCGACAGGGGAGGGGTCCGTGCTGCCTGAGGTGGAGGCGTGGCTGCGCGGCCGTACGTCCTCGGTCGGTGACTGGCCCCTCCGTGCCCTGCTGGAACGCAAGGGCGGCACCACGGTCAGCGTCGTCCTGCCCGCCCGCGACGAGCGCGAGACCGTCGGCGTGATCATTCGCGAGATCAGGCGCGAGCTGGACGGCCTGGTCGACGAGATCGTCGTGATCGACTCCCGTTCCTCCGACGACACCGCCGCCGTGGCGGCGCGCGCGGGGGCGGTGGTCCACGCCCAGGACGAGATCCTGCCGGGGCTCAAGCCGTTCGACGGCAAGGGCGAGGCGCTGTGGAAGTCGCTGGCCGTCACCTCGGGCGAGCTGGTCGTCTTCGTCGACGCCGACATCCGCGACTTCCGCGCCTCCATGGTGAGCGGCCTGCTCGGCCCGCTCCTCGACGATCCCTCCATCGTGTACGTGAAGGGCTGCTACGACCGCCCGCTCCTCGGCGCGCCCACCGGCGGCGGCCGGGTGACCGAGCTCGTGGCCAGGCCGCTGATCAACCTGCACTGGCCCGAGCTGGCCGGGTTCGTCCAGCCGCTGGCGGGGGAGTACGCGGGCCGTCGCTCCGCCCTGGAGCGCGTCCCTTTCGTGACCGGTTACGGGGTCGAGATCGGCCTGCTGATCGACCTGCTCGACATGGCCGGGCTCGACGCGCTGGCCCAGGTCGACCTCGGCTCCCGCGAGCACTCGCCCCAGTCGACGGAGGCGCTCGGCGCGATGGCGGGGCAGATCATGCTCGCCGCGTGGTCCCGTCTCGAACGGCAGGGCAAGATGATCCCCCTGCACGAGCCGTCCGCCACGCTCTCGCAGTTCCGCCGGGGCGAGAGCGGCCATCTGGTGACGACGACGGACGTCTCGATCGCCGAGCGGCCGCCGATGATGACCATGGCGGGTAATCTCCGGTAGATGAGCAGATGGATCGACCTCACCGGCGGCACCGCGGGCAAGGAGTACGCCGGCAGGTTCGAGGCGCTGGCCGCCACCGGCCAGGACGTCCACGGCGAGGCCCGCTTCTGCGCCGCGCTCGTCCCGCCGGGATCGAGCGTCCTGGACGCGGGCTGCGGCACCGGCCGGGTCGCGATCTGGCTGGCCGAGCAGGGCTACGACGTGGCGGGCGTCGACCTCGACGCCTCCATGCTCGACGTCGCCCGTGCCAAGGCCCCTGACCTGACCTGGATCGAGTCGGACCTGGCCGCCCTCGACCTCGGCGCCTCCTTCGACCTCGTGGTCGCGGCGGGCAACGTGATCCCGCTCCTGGCCGAGGGCGCCGAGCCGGGCACCGTCGAGCGCCTGGCGCACGCGCTGAAGCCGGGCGGCCTGCTGGTCGCCGGGTTCGGGCTGGACGCCCAGCACCTGCCGGTGCCGCCGAGCGTCACCCTCGCCGACTACGACGCCTGGTGCGAGGCCGCGGGCCTGTGGCTGGAGCACCGCTTCGCCACCTGGGACGGCCGGCCGTACGAGGGCGGCGGCTACGCGGTCAGCGTGCACCGGCGTCCCGCTGACAACACCTAGCTCCGGCGGTCAGCGGGGCCTGCGTCGAGCGCAGCGGCGACGAAGGCGGCCACCTGGTCGCGCCCCGCCTCGGCGTTGTCGAAGTCGTCGCCCAGCATGATGCGCCCGAGCTGCGGCATCATCGACGGCCACAGGGCGAGCCCGGTGAGGGTGTAGAGGAGCCTGGCCACCTCGGGCGAGACCTCCCTGCCGAGCCCCTGCGCCAGTGCCTCGGTCTTCTTCCCGCACCGCTCCGCGCGCGCCTCGAAGCCGGGTAGTTGCTCGGGGCCGCGGAAGTTCAGCGCCTCCCACATCAGCAGCCGCACCAGCTGCGGGTGCTCGCGGTAGTAGTCGGTCAGTTTGGCGACGTACTCGACGGGGTCGCTCGGCATGGCGATCTGCTCGGTCAGGTCGTTGATCGCGTCGGTGACCACGGCGTCGAAGAGCATCTCCTTCGTGCCGAAGTGACCGTAGATGCGCTCCTTGTTGACGCCCGCCCGTTCGGCGATGCGGTCCACCCGTGCACCGGCCAGGCCGTACGCGGCGAACTCCGCCCCCGCGGCCTTCAACAGGGCGGCCCGGGTGGCGGCGGTCGAGTCCTTCGTTGCCATGGTCGGCATTGTATCTCGACCAACTGGTTGGTTGACGTCCAACTAGTTGGTTGGCTACTGTCCGATTTCATGAGTACTGCGACGTTGAGCCGTGCCGTCCCCGTGACACCCGCTTTCGCCCCCACCTTGACCGTGTTCGTGCTGACCGCGCTGCTCGTCAGCGGCCAGCTGTACGTCGTGATCCCGCTGTTGCCCGACATGGCGAACGGCTGGGGCGCCGATCCGGGCGCGCTCACCTGGCTGGTCACCGCCTTCGCCATCGGCTACGCGGTCGGGTTCCTGCTGTTCGGCCCGCTGTCCGACCGGATCGGCCGGCGCAGGCTCCTCATGGTCGGCATGCCCCTGGCCGCGGTGGCGACCGCGCTGGTGGCGATCAGTGCGGATCCGGCCATGGCCATCGCACTGCGCCTGGTCCAGGGGGTGGCGGTGGCCACCTTCCCGCCCGCCGGCATGGCCTACCTGGGCGAGAGCGTCGAGCCCCGCCGCAGGGTCGTCGCGATCAGCGCGATCACCGGCGCGTTCCTGGCCTCCGCCGTCCTGCTGCAGGTCGGCGGGCAGCTCCTGGTCGGCTCCGTCGGCTGGCGCGGCCTGTTCGTGCTGTCCGCGATCGGGCTCGCGCTGGCCTGGCTCGGACTGCGGGCCGTCATGGCGCCCGACCGGCCGCGCGAGCGCGACGGCTCGCTCATGGCGACCTACCGGGTGGTGCCGTCGTTGCTGGTGAAGCCCGCTCTCGCGCTGCGCTACCTGGCCGTGCTCGTCCTGCTCGGCGGCTTCGTGGCCGTCTACACGGGTCTGCAGCTGTCCGGCGTCGTGACCTCGCCCGGCGAGCTGCTCGGGCTGCGGGCCAGCGGGCTGCCGTCGATCCTGCTGATCCCGCTGCTCACGCCCTGGCTGGCGCGCCTCTCGGCGCCGGTCCGGGCGATCGCCTTCCTGCTCCTCGCCGCCGTCACCCTGGCCGTCACCGGCGCCACAGGCGCCGGCGCCGTCGGCCTCGCGCTGCTGCTCGCCGGCTACGTCGCCGCGATCACCGCGGGACTGCCCGCGCTGAACGAGTCCATCGCCTCGCTCGCCGAGGGTTCGCCCGGCACCGCGCTGGCGCTGTTCTCCTTCTTCCTGGCCGTCGGCAGCAGTCTCGGCCCGCTTGCCGCCGCCGCGTTCGCCGACTTCGATCTGCTGATGTACGGCCTGGCGGCCGTCATGGTCGTGGCCGCCCTGGCGGTGCTGGCGTCGGCCTGGCTGACGGCGAGGGCGGCGGCAGCAGGCCGCCGAGCGTGAGATCGGCCCGGGAGTGTGGTTCTCGGATCGGGGCGGGGTAGCGGGTGGGGGATGCCGGAGGGTAAAGTCAGCGGTGTTACCACCGGTAACGCCTACGAAGGAGTGGCGGCATGACCGGCTTCTGTCCGGAACCCAGCGACGACGTCGTCGACGTGCGGAACTGGGTCCACGAGTTCGCCCGCGACGTCATCCGTCCCGCAGGCGCCGAATGGGACGAACGCGAAGAGACGCCCTGGCCGGTCATCCAGGAGGCCGCCAAGATCGGCCTGTACTCCCTCGACTTCTTCGCCACCCAGTGGTTCGAGGAGAGCGGGCTGGCCCTGCCCGTGGCGTTCGAGGAGATCTTCTGGGGCGACGCCGGCATCGGCCTGTCCATCGTCGGCACCGGCCTGGCCGCGGCCGCCCTCTCCTCCGGCGGCACGCCCGAGCAGATGGGAGAGTGGCTGCCCCAGATGTTCGGCACCCCCGACGACGTCAAGCTCGGCGCCTTCTGCGCCTCCGAGCCCGACGCCGGCTCGGACGTCGGCGCCATCCGCACGCGTGCCGTACGGGACGCCTCCGGTGACTGGATCCTGAACGGCGTGAAGACCTGGGCCACCAACGGCGGCATCGCCAACGTGCACGTCGTCGTCGCCTCCGTCGACCCGGAGCTCGGCGCCCGCGGGCAGGCCTCGTTCGTCGTCCCACCGGGCACGCCGGGGCTGTCGATGGGGCAGAAGTTCCGCAAGCACGGCATTCGCGCCTCCCACACGGCGGAGGTCGTCCTCGACAACGTCAGGCTCCCCGCCTCCTGCCTGCTCGGCGGTCAGGACAAGCTCGACGCCCGGCTGGCCCGCGTGCGCAAGGGGGAGAAGGCGGGGGAGCAGGCCGCCATGCGCACCTTCGAGACCACCCGCCCGTCCGTGGCGTCCATGGCGGTGGGCATCGCCCGCGCGGGCTTCGAGTACGCCCGCGACTACGCCCGCGAACGCGAGCAGTTCGGCCGGAAGATCGGCGAGAACCAGGCGGTGGCGTTCCTGCTGGCCGACATGGCGACGCGGGTGGACATGGCCAGGTTGCTGACGTGGCGGGCGGCGTGGATGGCGCGGAACGGACGGAGGTTCGAGCAGGCGGAGGGGTCGATGTGCAAGCTGGTGGCGGGGGAGACGGCGGTGTGGGTGACGGAACAGGCGATCCAGATCTTGGGTGGGGCGGGGTACACCCGCGAACACCCGGTGGAACGCTTCCACCGCGACGCCAAGATCTACACCATCTTCGAGGGCACGTCTGAGATCCAGCGCTTGATCATCGGCCGAGCGGTCACTGGCCTGCCGGTGAGATGAGAATAAGCACGTCAGAGGGCTGGCGTGGCGCAGCGCAGTCGCTGCGCCACGCTGCCCCCTTACTGACAGACCATCGGCACTCAGATCGAGGCCTTCGGCACGCGCCTACCGCAGGACGACTACCTGGTGATGCTGCTCGAGGTAAGGCCGGTCCTGGTCGAGCCGGGAAGCCCGCAGGACTACTTCGCCGCTGAGCAGCCCCGGCTGTGGACCCAGGACCGTCTGGACGAACCGGAAGGCACAGAACCAGCCAACACCGCGTACTACCGGCTCGGGGATCAGCCGATCGGCGAACGGCATCGCCTGTTCCAGTTCGCCGTTCCGATGCAGCCCCTGGCCACGATGGAGCAGACCACCCTGGCCCGCTACGCGGACACCGGCGAAAGCGGCACAGCGGTCGCGCTCGGTGTGCTGGACATCAGCGGCCCCTACTTCTCCGACCGCGAGCACTGGGGGTTGTTCCATTTCCTGCTCGACGGGCACCACAAGCTGCTGGCCGCGGCGCGGGAAGGTCAAGCGGTGCGGCTGCTGTCGTTCGTCTCCACCGGCCATTCCCCCGCCACAGAGGACCAGCTCCGCCGCCTTCACGAGACCCTGGGAGGCGGCTGAAACCCGTTGGCCAACCACTCGGGTGAGCCGGGAGCCATTACCTTTCCCCTGGGATGATCCGCGCAGGGCGCTTGAGGCCACGCGCCCTGCGGTTGCGGAGTGAACGGCAGCGTCTCCCGTACGTGGCTCAGGCTCGGATCTGACGGGTGATCGAGGGGTCGGTGATGGCGGTGTCGTTCGCCAGCAGAAAGGCCTTGCTGAGGATGAGCGCCAACCGGCCGTCCTCCTCAAAGGGCAGGAACAGTCCGGCGTGGGGGTCGCGGGCGGAGACGATGCACAGGTAGGCGTCGTTGGGCTCCATCAGGATGTTCGCCGACCCCAGGTGGATCTTGTAGGTGCGCAGGTCGCCCCGGACCACCAGGAAGCGGTCGGTCAACGTGCAGCGGTCGGTGATGGCCAGGCGCGGCAGCAACCGGGACAACACGTCCCGGCGCACCTCGGCGGAAGGCGCAAGCGCAGCGAACGAGCCGGTCCGCCAATAGGTCTGCAGCTCGTCCGGCCCGATGTCGGCCCACCGGGGATCGGCCGTGATCGAACAGACCCCTACGAACAGGTCCACATCCCGCATCGCCTCGCTGAACACCAGCGCGGGGACCTCGGCCAGCGGCGCCAGGTGCCACCTGCCCTCGACCAGCCGCTGGAAGAGGACCTGCCCGGTGAGCGCGTAGCCCTCGTCGTAGAGGTTGTGTTCCAGCGTCGCCCGCCACTGCCCACCGGCCAGCAGCCTCCGTCCGTCGCCGCCGTCGAAGCCGCCGTCCCACGGCCCCAGGTAGTTCGATTTCCAGCCCCGTGCCTTGAACAGCGCGCGGAGCCTGCGGTAGTCCACCACATGCCCGGCGAACCGGTTCGAATGGTCGCGCGTCTCCTTCTCGGCGGGCGTGAGCAGGTAGACCTCGCGGAAAGCCTGCTTGTACGGCTGGCGCAGCTCCTTGTCCTGCACGACCTCGCGCCAGGCCCGCACCTCCTCCACCGACGCGCGGGCCGGATGCCACGGCCGCACCGGCACATCCGGCACGTTCAGCCCCAGTTCGCTGCGCCACACGCCGGGGGAGACCTCGAACTCCCAGATCAGCCGCTCGGCGATCGGGTGACCCTGCAGCTGCCGGTACGGCGGAGCCTTCTCGGCGGTGTAGCCCGCCTCCAGCGCCCTGGCCAGGGTCGTCTGCTGCTGTTGAACCAGTTTGACCTGCTCGCGCAGCCGCTTCACCTCCTCGGGATGCTCCCGCTTGACGGCCGCCGGGACAGATTTGAGCTTCTTGTCACCGTGCCACCATGACAGCTCGGGCTCGCCGTCGATCGAGATCACCGCCGCGTGCTCGCCGAACGCCTGCCGTACCCGCCCGTCTGGTAGCCGGAACGCCACCTCCAGCCGCTCGGCCAGCGCGGGCTCGATGCGCTTGAACATGCGGTCGAGCTGCTTGGGCACCCCGGCGTGCCGGGTGATCTGGCGGGCGGCGCGCAATGAGGAGATCGCCTCGGGGGTCGGGTGGTCCTCCACCGCGCGTGCGATCTCGAACAGCAAGGCCTGGGAGGGCAGGGTCTTGGCCTTGGTGGGCGCGACCGCGACGCCGTTCAGCAGCCGGTCCAGCAGGGCGGGCAGCCAGCGCTCGTCGCGGTAGAGCGCGAGCCGTACGGCACGCCCGAGAGTTCTCGTCTCCCAATTGTCGAACGCCTTGTCCGCCTGGTAAGGGATCTCGCCGGTCTGGATCGCCGCGACGCGGGCCTCGGCCTGCTCCAGGGCGACGCGGGCGAAGGCGGGATAGCCAGGCAGGCCGTCGAGCCATTCGGCCAAGCCGGTCGGCCGCGGTTCGTCGAGGACCGGTGCCCGGGCCGCCTCGGCGAACAGGGCGCGCAACTCCACGTCCCAGCCGAGCAGCAGGTCCACCTCCGCGATCGCGATGGGACCGAGCGCTTCGGCGAGCTGCGGTCTCACCTCCGGATCCATGCCTGCCAGCCCTGCAGCCACCAGCACGGCGAAGGGCAGGCGGTCGTCACGCAGCAGGTAGTCGGCGAGCTCGCGCGCTGGGGCGACCAGATTCCGCCAGGTCTGGTCGACGACCGCGCTGTCACCGGGCCTGCCACCCATCGCGGTGGTCAGCTGGGAGGTGACCGGCCAGTGGGTGGCGTCGGGCGCGGAACCGTTGAGCAGCTTGAGCAGGCGTTCCGCGAGGGGGGAGAGGTGCATGCTGATATTTCCTGTCACGGGTGGATCTGGCGGGTGATGGACGGGTCGGTGATCGTCGTGTCGGCGGCCAGGAGGAAGGCCTTGGAGATGATGATCGACAGCATGCCGCCGTCTTCTTCGAAGGGGAGGAAGACCTGGTCGCCGGTGCCACGGGGGACAATGCACAGGTAGGCGTCGTTGGGCTCCATGAGGATGTTGCCCGAGCCGAGATGGATCTTGTAGGTGCGCAGATCGCCGCGGACGCGCAGGAACCGGTCAAGCAGCTCGCAGCGGTCAGCGATGGCCAAGCGGGGAAGCAGCCGGGTCAGGGCGTCGCGGCGGATGCGGGCGGTCTCGGTCAGGTCGCCGAAACCGTAGGACTGCCAGTATTCGCCTTCACCGGAGGGGTCCAGGCCGGTGGAGGTGACACCAACGGCCAGGTCGGCGTCGCGCAGGGTCTCCGACAGCACCAGCGGGGAAACCTCGGCCAGTGGGACCCGGTGTCCGTCGTCGTCGGTGAACCACAGCTCCCCGCTGACGCAGACGGAGACGGTGCCGCCGTCGTCACGGTCGTAGGAGTGCTCGTCCAGGGCGAACTCCCAGTGCGCGACCATGCCGCCGGGTAGCTCGCGGCTGGCGTCGGCCTGGCCGGAGCCGTACACCCAGCCCCAATGGCCCAGCGACATCCCGGTCCAGCCGCGGCTGGTGAGCAGCGCCTTGGCCTGGCCGTACCGCAGCAGGTGGCCGGTGAAGCGCCGCGAGTGGTCGCGGGTCTGTTCCTCGGCCGGGGTGAGCAGGTAAACCTCGCGGAAGGCCTGCTTGAACGGCTGGCGCAGGCCGAGGCCGATCAGGTGGTCGCGCCAGGCGCGAACCTGGTCGGCGGTGTGGGAGATGGGGTGCCACAGGTGGACCGGGGTGTCGGGGCGGGGCTGGATGCGGCGCCCGGCCGGGTCGGTCAGCTCCCATAGGCCGTCCATGTGGACCGGGAGTCCGGCCGGGCCCTGGAGGACCTCCCAGATCAGGGTCCGGCCGAAAGCGCCGGTGACAGGGTGGTCAAGGTAGAACTCGCATACCTCGCTCCAGCGCCAGATCCGTTCGGTGGCCAGGGCGCGTTCGACGCGGAAGCGTTCGGCGGGGATCGCCTTCTTCAGCTCCTTGGCGGTGGCCTTGAGCTCGGCGAGTAGGTCCCGGTTGACGGTTTTGGGGATGGTCTTGCGCCCGTTGTAGGTGATCGCGCCGCTGAGATCGAGCCGCAGCTCGTCCTCGGTACGGGTACCGTCGCAGTCGAGGCCGAAGGCGGGCACGGTGCGCTCCAGCAGCTGCTCGGGCGACAGCCCGGTCTGCGCGGCGACCGCCTCCAGGATCCGGTCCGCCCTGCCCAGGATGTTCTTCTTACGCACCTTGGCCTGAACCCGGGCGAGCTGGGCGACCACCTCCAGGCCGCCGCGCCGGGCCAGGCCGCCCAGCGCGGCGTTGGCCACCAGTTCGCTGCGGGCGTTGGCGCCCGAGCCGCCGATCCCAGTGCCGGTGGCCACGGCGATGTCGCCGAGTAGTCCGGTAACCCAGGGGGCGGGGATGCGGTCGAGAGTCCAGATCATGCCGCGCAGCAGGATGGCGGTGCGCTCGTGGAAGTAGGTGACGACGGTCCGCGTGTAGTTGCCGTAGCGGTGCTGTTCGGACTGCTCGCGGTAGGCGGAGATCCGACCGAGGATGTCCCGGATCAGGATGACGGCTTCAGGGGTGAGCCGGAAGGCGATCTGCGCCGTCCACTTGAGGTCGGGGGAGGCGGCCGTGGCGGTGGTCCAGTGCCGCAGCAGGGGGATCATCGCCGGGTGGCCCAGTCGCCTGCCGTACTCGTCGAGCATCAGCCGGGCGAAGCCGTCGCCGTCGGGCAGCACAGAGCGTGCGGCGTCGGCCGGGTCGTCGGTGGGGTGCTCGGCGAGCAGGTTGTCCAGCACGCGCTTGGCCTTCCACGTGGAGGTGTACGGCTGCTGGTCGATCTCCTTCTGCGCCTGGCGCAGGTGGGGCAGGAGCGGTTCGCGCTCGGCGGGGGGCAGACGTTTGATCGCGGCGATCGGGATGCGGTAGAGAGTGTCGGTCATCCGGAGCTGCTCGGGCGGGGTGAGGGCGGTGCGCCACAGCAGGTCCAGCTCCCGGCCGGTCCATCGCAGCCTGCGTTGGGCCAGCGCGGTCGGCAGCGGTGTGGTGATCATGCTGCCGTCGGCGGCGCGCAGGATCATCTGCATCCAGAGTGCGGTGGCTCGCCACTCGGTGTCGCCCCACCCGCTGGTCAGCAGCTTCAGCTCGGCGTTGTCGGGATACCGGTACCTGCCGCTGGCATGGGTGAGGGTGGCGTCGAGCTTTCGGAACACCTCCAAGGTGGCCTGGTCGAGTTCGTCCAGCCAGCTGCGGTGTTCGGCAGGGAGCCCGTCGAGAGCCCCCATGTCAGCCTCCGACCAGGGGAACGAGCTTGACGAAGGACACCACCGGGTCGACGGTCAGGTCGATCGTCTCGTCCAGGTCCTCGATCTGCCGGTCGCCGATCAGCAGCAGGTAGCCGTTGCGGGCGAACGCGGCCTCGGCGGCGTCGGCCTGCTTCTCCCAGTCAAGCCTGCGGGCGGTGCGCATCCGGTAGCCGTTCAGCTCGGCCTCGGCGTCACTCGGCTTGACCAGGCCGCGGAAGTGGTGGGAAGGGGCGACGTTGTAGCGGGCCACCTCTTCGCGCACGCGCAGCCGTACCAGCTCACGGGCCGAGATCCGCTCCGGCAGATCGGGCAGGGAGAACTCCTCCAAGGCCCGGCCTGTCGCCGTCTCATCGCGAAACACTACCGATGCCATTGAAAGCCCTGTTTCTGTCGAATGTCAGGTGATGGCGCAATCTATAGCAGCGCCCGGCGACAAAACGTCGGTGACGGCGGGCATACCGCCGCACATGATCGACGATGGGTCTGCTGGACGGTGTGAGGTGCCCCAGATCTCCTGGATAGCCATCCCTCGACGGACCCAGTACATCTGTCGGTGCCCGGAAGGGTTGCGTCCACAGACGTGGTGTACGAGTTTCGCTGGTGACAGGCGTGGCGTCGTGAAATGAAGACGGCCATCGCGTGACGCTTCTATGTTTGTCAAGCCGCTTCCGGGACGGCGTGTGGCCCGGTTTCGAGCGCGCGATAGATCTTGCGGGCGAGGTAGCGCTTGAGGCAGCGGGTCGCTTCACGGCGTGTCTTGCCGTCACTGATGCGCTTGGCCACGTACTGACGGGTTTCAGGATCCCATCGCTGCAGGGTGAGGGCGATGTGGTGCAGGGCGCGGTTGAGCGCACGATCTCCGTGCGGGTTGAGGCGATGGCGGGTGTTCTTGCCGCTGCTGGCCTGGATGGGGCTGACGCCGGCCAGGGCGGCAAAGGCGGCCTCGTTGCGAAAGCGACCGGGACCGGACCACGACACCCAGCATTGGGCAGCGGTGATGACGCCGACACCGAGCCTGGCAGCGCTCCACCTCTCAGCGCCACTGTCAGACTCACAGATCCTTCGTGATTGCGAGTCAAGATCGAAGGAGAAGAAAGCGCTCGCATTGTTCGAACGGATGTTCCAGCTCCGGAGGGTCGTGGGTCGCCTCGGTGGACAGTCGCAGGGCTTGTCAGTCCCGGGGGCACTGTCACTCACGTTTGCCCAGGTCAGAGGCGGTTAAGTGACAGAGCCCTCGCGGCTGTCACTCACGCTGTCACCCCGGTTTTCCCAGGTCAGGTGCGGTGTCAGCAATCGGCCGCTACCGGGCGTGCGAACCGCACATCGAACCACTGCTCGGCGCCGTACTCCTCGAACATCCCCACCTCGGTGAAGGCCATCTTCGCCGCGAGACGCATCGAGCGGCCGTTCGCGGTCTGAGTACTTAACGACTATCGGCTCTCCTCACGCGGCCGAGCACCACCGACGTAGGCACCCGCCTCCGACGAGTCGAACAGCTCGACGAACGCCACACGATCCCGAGCCTGCGACTCGCGCAGCACGAGCCGCTCGGTCCTGATCGGGGCGGACGGCCAGACGGCGGATCCAACGTCAGTCCGGCCGGCAGCTATCGCACGCTGCAACACCCCGCCTTGAGGCGCTCGTGCCGCCTGGTTCCCGACCAGCACGGCGTGTCCTCACCGACCACGACCGCGTTCCAGGTGCGGGCCGGGTCCTTCATGGCGTCGCACCCCCCTCGTGAACCGCGGTCAGAATGTGGCGATCGGGTTTACCGGGCTGCCGGACGTACCGGCGAAGCGGACCGGCGCGACTGCGAGGTGGAAGTCCCACTGGCCGAGCTCGGCAGCCGTCGTCGCGCACACCTCCAGGTCGCAGTTGTCGAGCATCCACAGACCCATCGCGACGAGGCTCACGGCGTGAACCGGCATCAACACGTCTTCGTATCCCGACGGCTGAACGTCCTGGGGGGTGTCAGCGCCGATCAGCGCAACCTCCCGTTCATGCAGCCACGGCAGGCAGGACGCGTGCCAGCCGGCCTGCGTGAAACCGCTGGCCTCACCGGCCTCGTGCCGGACGCGGCCATAGCCGGTCCGCAGGAGTACCGCATCGCCGGATCGCACCCGCACACCCTGGCGACGCTCGGCCTCCTCGAGATCGTCGGGAAACACACCCTGCCCCGGTTCCAACCACGGCACATCGCGGACCCTCGCAATGTCCAGCAGGACACCACGCGTGATGATCCCGTTCGCCGCCGCCGTGACGGCCGCCCACGCCGATCCCGTTGCGGCGTCGACCAACGAGTGCGACCGCCCGTTGTACATCGTGCCGTCCCAGAAGATGTGGCACGGCGAGTCGACGTGGGTGAGGGTGTTGCCGTGGAACGTGATGCCGAGCCGCTCGGACGAAAAGCCCCAGCGTCGGTCGGCGTGGAATGCGGGTACCGGCATGTCCTCGGCACCCGGCATGTCGGCGGCGCACGGGCACGTCGTCGTCGACCGCTCCATGTCTTGCGGTACGGCAACCTCCCATGCGCACGACACGCTCCTGCCGTGGCGCACGGCCCGCGCCGCCGCCAGCCGGACGTCGTCGGTGATGTGGTTCAGAGTGCCGAGCTCGTCGTCGTCGCCCCACCGTCCCCAGTTCGACAGCGTGTTGAAGTACCCGAGCACGTCGTCCTGTGTGGGCATCGGTCGCCCTGCCGTCATCCCAGCATCGACTCCTCCGGTCACGTGGTTCGAGGCACCGCAGGCAGGGTATCCCGCCCTCTCCTTTGATATGACCTCGCCGGGGCCGGAGAGACGGTGTGAGCAACCTCGATCCAACCCCCGGCGAGGCCCATGTCAATCCCCATCCGCCTCGGCGATCTCACCACCCGTTACGCGCAGAACTTCTGGATAGGCGCTTAGAACTGGTCTTTGCAAAGAGATCACGTTCAAGCGAGAGGCTTCACTTGTCGTCCGGTATCACCTATACCGCCGTGCTCGACGTCCGCCGGGAGACCGTGCTGCACCTGTCGCACCTGCTGCGGCAGCGCCGCCAGAGGGTCGGCACGCGCAGGAACCGGCGAGCATCGGGGTGCTTCAAACAGGCCGTCATGGTGCTCCGCTGGGTTTCTGGATGGCACCCGCCTCAAGCAGCTGACCAGGGATAACAACCGACAGCCACCCTCGTCGCAGAAGGGCAGCAAAGCAGGTGGCTGCGAACACGGACTGGGTCAAGCGAGAAGGATGGCTCCAGCAGGGGGTCTCCACCGCCAGGGTCCACCGTCAGACGATCTCGATCGGGATCGCGCGGGTGTAGTGGAGGTGGCCGAAGCAGGCCACCTTCACCAGGGCCCACCAGTGACTTCCGCGGCGCGCCGATTCCGGCGCGTGGACGGGGTAACGCAGGATGACGGGCGCGTCAGGCCCCACGGCGAAGCCCTGGGTCCACGGGGAGGCGAGGTCCCAGGTCCCGTACGGCGAGAGGAGCTGGGCCTCGCCGCGCACCTCCCCATGGATCAGGCATTCCAGGCGGAGAACGAGTTCGCCTGACTCGCCCGGGCGCAGGCGTACCTCGCCGGGCTCGACGTCGGCCTTGATCGGGAGGGTGGCCGAGGCCCCGCCCACGATGACGGCGACGGTGTCCTCCACGGTCTGGGCGAGGTCGTCGTCGATTCTGGCGGCCAGGTGCCGGACCCCGTCGGTGCCGGAGACGCGCAGGGTGTACGAGGCGTGATCACCGGGCGCGAGGTGGTAGTCGAGCGGTGGAGCCTCGACGGTCAGTCCTGGCGGGAGGAGCAGTTCGACCTTTCCTGTGGCGGGGCGGGTGGAGCAGGCGACGGTGAGCGTGACGTCTGCGCTGTCGCCAGGGCCTGCCAGCCGTACCTGGGAGGGGGAGAGGTGGACGGCGACCGGCAGATAGCCCATGGGGGCGGGGCCCTTGTCGTGCAGCCAGTAGCGGCTGAACACCGGTTGCGCGGGCTCGGTGGTGGGACCGAGGGGCGGAGAGGGCAAGGGGCTCGGCGGGGAATCCGCGGTGGTGGCGGGCCGGGTGGGGAGAGGGGAGAGGGCCAGGGTGGCGATCTGGGCGGGGGCGAGGGTCACCTCGGCGGCGTCGTCCACGATCTCCAGCGAGGTCAGTGATCGAGCTTCCAGCACGTCGCTGACCTCACCGGAGCCAAGCCCGGTGAACACCCGCACGCGCGCCCGCGTCCCGCGTCCCTCCGACTCGTACGCCCGGAGGGTGAGCCCCGCCGCGAGGTCGATCTCGCCGGACCCGCCCGAGGCCATCGGGTTGCCCCGGGGCTTGAGCGCGGTCAGTACCACCGAGGCCGGCTCGACCGAGGCGAGGCTGAGCCGGGCGGGCAGCGTTCCCGGATGGGCGGGGGCGACGCGGGTGAGGAGTTCGTGGGTGTACTCCTGTCCGGCGCGGACGAAACCGGCCCCCCGCCAGTCGCCATGTCCGGAGACCAGGCTGAAGTGGAAGGTATGGCTCCAGTGCTGGAGCGTGAAGGCGGACCCGTCGGGGGCCTTGCGGTGGGGCTCGTTCAGCCACACGCCGCTCGGCCACGCGGTGGAGGCGCGCAGGAGGGAGAGATGGAGCGTGCCGTCGGTCTCGGCGACGAAGCTGGGCAGCCCCCTGTTCAGCAGCGCGACCGACGCTCCGTGGTACGGCTCCAGCACGCCGGGCACCCGCTGGTCCACCTCGATGACGCCCTCGCGCACGTGCAGCGCCGCTGTGGCGATGAGCGTGGGCAGGTCGCGGGGGCCGCGCACGTCGGCGCCCGGCACCCACGTGTCGGCCACCGTCCCGGCAGGGGGCACGAGCACGGCTCCGGTCCTGGCCAGCTCGGCGGCATAGGCCGGGTCCGCTGCGTCGAGCACGGCACGGGCGACCGCGTTGTCGCCGAGCACGACGCGCACGTCCGGCAGGTTCGAGTCGAGGTCGAGCGAGCCGTACCGCTGCCCCTCGGGCCTGGTCAGCGTGGCGGTGACGCCCTGCGCGGCCATGGCGGCGAGCAGGGCTCTCGCGGAGTCGTCCATGGACTCGTCGGCCACCACCTCCGCCACGCCGACGGCCTGCTCGAGGCCGCCCGCGACGATCCTGAGCGTGGCGCTCAGTCCCGCCCACGTCCTGGCGGGGCTGTCGAGGGTCCACAGGTGTTCGGCCGTGTCGGATGAGGGGAAGCCGAACGACCGCCCGACCGCCGCGTAGCCGACCTCCGCGACCGGCTTGGCGCCCGGCGCGTCGAGGCCGAAGCGGACACGGAGCAGATGGTTCTCTCCGATGGAGCCGTCGACGTGGGCGCGGAAGTCGATCCGGTCCACGCCCCGCCAGAGGAGGACCTCCTGGGTGATGCGGAGTCCGGCCAGCCGGGTGGTGATGAGGAGGCGCTCGCCGAGGGGAGAGCTCTCGGCCCGGACGGTGGCGCCGGACGCGGCCGTCATGCCGCCCTTGGGGAGCAGGTGCCAGGGGCCTTCACCCCAGACCGGATGGGTGGCGTGCTCCTCCTGCAGGACGAACTGGCCGCCCAGCGCTCCCGGGCGCAGGAGCTGACGGCCGGTCCTGCGGTCCACGATCGAGATGAGGGCGCCCTCGGCCGACGCCTCGACGGCGTAGGCGCTGTTGGCGGCCGTCGTCCCTTCCCGCGGTGTCCACGAGGAGCCGTTCGACGGCAGCACCCGGTACACGCGGAAGCCGAGCGAGGGCACCTCGGAGGCGAGGAAGGTCACCGTGCCGCCCTCGGTCAGCGAGGGCACCTCCGCCCCGCTGTCGTCGATCACCCGCCCGCCGCCCGGCACCCGGACCGCGGCCAGTCCCGACCTGGCCCACGACAGCGTGTTGGCGACGACCACGGCCGTCCCCTCGCCAGAGGTGTCGGCCTGGGCGGCCAGGTGGTCGAGCGCGGCCGTCCGCACCTGGTCGCCCAGCTCGTACGCCTCGCGGAACCCGCCCAGCACGTCCAGGTAGACCTGGTCGGAGCCGACCCCCGTCACGGCGTCGTGGTGGGCGTTGAAGGCAAGCTGCCGCCACGCCTTGTCCAGCGCCTCGCTCGGATACCGCCCGCCCAGCAGCGAGGCGAGCGTGGCCAGCCGCTCGCCGTCCAGCACGGCGATCTCGGCCGCCTGCTGCGCCTGCTTGAGGTCGATCGCGGACACGTCCTTGCCGGTGTAGACGGGGTTCATGTCGCGCGTCTGCGGGCGCGGCCGCCGTTCGCCGAGCTCCGCCCGGACGGCGGCGAAGAACTCGCGCGGCAGCCCCATGGTGAACCTGGGCCACACGTATCTGGCGGCCCACTCCCTGTGCACGCCCGTGCACCAGCGCGAGGGCACCACATGGTCGCCTCCCACCGGCAGGAAGACGTTCCTGGTGGCCGCCACCGGCTTCATCTCGGCGAACTGCTCGTGGGCGACCCGCAGCGCGTCGTCCAGGGTGGTGGCCTGGTGGTCGATGGCCCATCCCGCCGAGTAGTGGTTGGGCATGTAGTGGGTCAGCAGCCCCTTGCCGTCGGGCGAGATCCACTCGAACTCGGCGGGGAACTGCATCCGTCCGTTGTCGCCGACATGCTTGTTCGGCCCCCACATGTGGTACGGCCCGCGCGCCCAGGCGCTGGAGTCGAGCCCGGCGTCGGCCATCAGCCCGGGGTAGGAGGGGTCGTGCCCGAACACGTCGAGCATCCAGGCGCTGCGCGGATCGCCGCCGATCACGTCGCGCTGGTAGCCGATGCCGTAGACGGCGTTGCGGATCGTCGACTCGGGATGGGTGAGGTTGGTGCTGGGCTCGTTGTAGTTGCCGCCGACGATCTCGATCCGGCCCTCGGCCATGAGGCGCCGCAGGTCGGCCCGGTCCTCGGGGCAGGCGTCCCAGTGCGGTTTGAGGTAGTCGAGCTCGGCCAGCACGAACTTGTAGTCGTCGTCGCGCCTGGCCGCCTCGAGGTGCGCCCGGACGAGGTCGAAGGCGGTGAACACGGTCGTCTTCGGGCGCACCTCGTCGGCGGCGGGCACGTCGTACCAGCTCTGGGTGTAGGCGGCCTGGGTGTTCCACCACACGGGGTCGTAGTGGAAGTGGGAGATCATCCACATCGTCCACCCGGGCACCGCGGCGGTGATCGTCGCGTCCACCGCGATCCGGGCGTCACCCGACAGCGCGATCGCGGTCACCGGCCTCGGCGCGCCCTCGGTGACGGGGGCGGCGAGCGCGACCCCCACCTCCACGCGGCGCGACTCGCCCGCGTTCAGCCGTTCGACGGTGGCGGGGGAGGGGGTGCTCACCGAGGGCCCTTCGACGCGCAGGCGAATCTCGCCGTCGGAGGGCCCCTCGACGGTCACCGCCACGACCTGCAGGGGACGCTGGACAGAGCCGACAAAGAGATCCGATGATTCGACCCGGCTGATGCGCATGACGCTCCCGATGTTTTGTCACTCAACGAGTAACAAAATGGGCTGCCACGCGGCATGACGTCAAGACCCCTGAGGCAACCCGGTGATCGCGCTGATCATGTCGGCCGCCCTGGTGACCGCCGCGTCAGGCTCGAGCCGCCTGGTCAGCACCTCGGCGACCATGGCTTGCAGGCGGTTCGAGACCAGCGCGTAGACCGGGCTCGACGGCCGCAGGACCGCGTGTTCGAGCCTGGCGCCCGTCTCGGCGTGGAAGGGCGAGACGAGCGAGATCCGCTCGAGCGCGGAGCGGCGCGGCGGCAGCTGCCCCGTCTCCAGGCAGAGCGCGACCAGCGCGTCGGGCGCGACCGCGGCCTTCAGCAGCCGCATCGCCAGCTCGGGATGGCGGGCCTGGCGCGGGATCGTGTACGCCATGCCGCCGCACAGCACGGCCGAGCGTCCGTGCGGTCCCCTCGGCATGCGGACGAACCCGAACTCGTCGTAGAGCCGGTCGAGCCCGACGCCTGCCCATTCGGCCAGGTCGGCGGCCTGATAACTGGCTCCGACGCAGAGGTCGGCCTGCCCGGTCGCGAACAGCTGGGCGGGCCGGTCCATCGTGTGGTTGACCACCTCGGGCAGGATCACGCCGTCGTCCAGCATCCTGCGAAGGAACCTCAGCGTCTCCACGGTGGCGGGGCTGTCGAGGGTCACCGCGCTCTCCGACAGGACCGACGCCCCGTTGGCCGCCAGCAGTGTCACCAGCGCGTAGGTGGTGGTCTCCGCCGCGGCGTGCCCGCCGGGCAGCACGAGGACGTGACCGCCGGGCGGCCGGTCGGCGGCCAGGGCCCTGCCGAGCGAGTGCAGCTCCTCCCACGTCGAAGGCGGCGGAAGCCCTGCCCTGCGCAGCGCGGACCGCCGGTACCACAGCCCGGTCACGTCCGCGGGCGCCTGCACGGCCATCGTGTCCCCGCCCTGCCGGTAGGCCCCCGCGAAGGGCGGCAGGAAGTCCGCGTCGTGCTCGTCTGCCACCCAGTCGGGGTCGAGCTCGTTCAGCGGTGTCAAAAAGCCCGCCCTGGCGAACTCGGCCACCCACACCGAGTCGAGAACGGCCAGGTCGGGGCCGTTTCCTTCGGCCACCGACTTCAGGAATTTGTCATGCAGCTCCTGCAGGGGCGGCGTCCGGACGTCCAGCCGCATCCCCTGGCCGGCCGCCTGCCGCATCTGCGCCGCCCACGGCAGACCCGCGCCCATGACGACGAGCTCGGGCAGCGAGGTGTCGTTCAGCCATTCGGGGTTGACGAAGGTGCCGAGCTTCCTGCGCCTGATCACCACCCCTTCGTCGGCCAACTCCGACAACGCCCTGGTGACAGGGGTGCGGCTCACGCCGTACAGCTCGCAGAGCTCGTGCTCGGTGGGGAGTCGGCCGTCGGAGCCGTAGCGGCCCGATCGCACCTCCTCCAGCAGCCGCTCCTTGAGCTGACGGTAAAGCTCCATCACGTTCCCCTCTTGATGAGACGAGCATTTTGTCATTATTGTCGCCGCAACTCGGATGTCTAGGGCAGGAGTCACCCCCCATGAAGCTCCGAAAACTTCTCGCCGGCACATTTGCCCTGTCCTTGGCGGCGGCCGTGGCCGCCTGTAGCGGCGGAGGCGCCGTCGCCGGCAAGCCCGCGGGAGCGGCTGCCAAGAGCGACACGCTCGTCATCGACATGGGCTTCTCCGGAACCACGATCCAGCGCAACTTCAACCCGTTCTCGCCGACGGCGACCCAGGGAACCATGGGTTTCCAGTACGAGTCGCTATTCTCGTTCAACATCCTCAAGGGCGGGGAGTTCGTGCCGTGGCTCGCCACCAAGTACGACCTGACCGACGGGGGCAAGAAGCTCACGATCCATCTCGACCCCAGAGCCAACTGGAGTGACGGCTCCAAGCTCACCAGCGAGGACGTCGCGTTCACGCTCGACTTCGCCAGGAAGCACGATCTGGGCAGGTTCGAGTACGAGTCGGTGGCCACGCCCGACCCGCAGACCGTGGTGATCACCTTCGCCAAGCCCGCCTACACCCTCGTCAGCTCCGTGGGCGCGACCAGGCCGGTCCCGAAGAAGATCTGGGCCGACCAGGACCCTGCCAAGTGGACCAACCCCGATCCCGTCGGCAGCGGGCCCTACAAGCTGACCGGCTTCGCCGCGCAGCAGCTCACCTTCACCGCGCGCGACGATTACTGGAAGCAGAAGGTCCCCGTCAGGACGCTGAAGATGCCGGTCGTCTCCGGCGGCACGGGCACCCTGCCCAAGCTGCTGTCGGGCGAGATCGCCTGGAGCGGCGGCGCGGTGCCCAACGTCAAGAAGACCTACGTGGACGTGAACCCGAAGTTCCACCACGCCTGGTATCCCACGTACGGCGCGCTGTTCGTCTATTTCAACCTCACCCGTAAGCCGTTCGACAACGTGCACGTGCGCAAGGCGATCTCGCTCGCGCTCGACCGCCAGGAGATCGCCGACATCGGCAACCCCGGCATGTTCCACCCGATCAACGCCACCGGCCTCGACCAGGAGTCGATGAAGGACTGGATCGCCCCCGAGTACGCGAACCTGGTGCAGCCGAAGGCCGACCTGGCCGCCGCGATGGCCGAGCTCGAGCAGGCCGGATACAAGAAGGAAGGCGACAAGGTCGTCGGCCCCGACGGCGAGCCGTTCGCTTTCGACATCGTCGAGGTCTCCGACTTCGGTGACGCCGTGCAGCGTGACAAGATCATCGCACAGCAGCTCGGCAAGCTGGGCATCACGGTGAACGTTCGTCCGATCCCGATGGCGCAGCACAACGCGGCCAAGGAGAAGGCCGACTTCGACGTCATCACCGGCGGCGCGGTCTACGGCGGGCAGACGCCGTACAGCTTCTACTACGACATCCTCCAGAGCAAGAACGCCGGCAAGTGGGCCAACTTCGGTCACTACAAGGTGAAGGCGACCGACGACCTCCTCGCCGAGGTGGCCGGCACCGCGGACCCGGCCGAGGTCAAGTCCCTGATCAACAAGCTGCAGAAGATCATGGTGGACGAGGTGCCGATGGCGCCGCTGATCAACATCGGGGCCTCCGCCGAGTACAGCACCCGCGACTGGGAGGGCTGGCCCGACGCGTCCAACCCTTACGCCATCCCCGCGCCGTGGGCCGGACCGCCGGACATGATCCAGGTCGTCCTCGGCCTGCGTCCCGCGGGCACGAAGTAGCGCCATGCTCTGGCTGAGGTTTCTCGTCCGCCGGGTCGGCTTCTACCTGGCCGCCGCCTGGGTGGCGATCACGCTCAACTTCCTGCTGCCCCGGCTGATGCCAGGCGATCCCGCGGACGCGATCATCGCGCAGATGTCCAGGACCCAGCAGCTCACGCCCGATCAGGTCCGCAGCATCCAGCAGCTGTTCGGCGCGCCGGACGAGCCGCTCTGGCGGCAGTACCTCAGCTACCTGGGCCAGCTCACCCGAGGCGACCTCGGGGTGTCCACGGCCTACTACCCGACCCCGGTCTCCGAGGTCATCGGCAGCGGCATCTGGTGGACGCTCACGCTGGTCGGCACCACCACCGTGCTGGCCTTCCTGATCGGCACCGCGCTCGGCGTCGTGGCGGGGGCGAGGCCCGGGTCGATCTTCGACTCGGTCGCCTCGCCGCTGTCCACCTTCCTCGGCTCGCTGCCGTTCTTCTGGGTGGCGCTGCTGTCGGTGCTGTTCTTCAGCTCCACCCTCGGCTGGTTCCCGCTCGGGGGCGGCTGGGACAACGACATCCCGATCGGGCTGTCGGCGGAGTTCGTCGGCAGCGCCGTCGAGCATGCCGTCCTGCCCGCCGGCACGATTCTGCTGTCGTCGGTGGGCGGCTGGCTGTTCGGCATGCGCAACATGATGATCACCACGGCCGCCGAGGACTACGTGCTGCTCGGCACCGCCAAGGGCCTGTCGCCGCGCAGGGTGATGTTCGCCTATGCCGCCCGCAACGCGATCCTGCCGAGCGTCGCGGGTTTCGCCACGGCGATCGGCTTCGTGGTGAGCGGCTCGCTGCTCGCCGAGATCGTCTACACCTATCCGGGCGTGGGCTACCTGTTCTACCAGTCCGTCGCCAGCATGGACTATCCGCTGATGCAGGCGCTGTTCCTGGTCGTGGCGCTGTCAGTGCTGGCCGCCAACTTCGTGGCCGACTCGGTGTACGGCTGGCTCGACCCGAGAGCGAGGGAGACGGCGTGAGAAACGGCAAGGTACGCGCGGGCGTCGCGGTTTTCGCCTTCTTCGTGCTGGCCGCGCTGGTCGGCCCCTTCGTCACCGACGCCATGGGCCTGTCGCCCACGGCGATCGACGCCGCGGCCTCCCTTCAACCCCCCTCGGCGGCGCACCCGCTCGGCACCACCATGGCCGGAGAGGACGTGCTGGCCCAGCTCGTGGTCGGCGCGCGTACCTCACTGCTGGTCGGCCTGGTCGCGGGCACCATCGCCACGACGCTCTCGGTGCTGGCCGGCGTCACGGGGGCCTACCTGGGCGGCAAGGCCGACGCGCTGCTCACCGCCTTCACCAACGTCTTCCTCGTGCTCCCCGGACTGCCGCTGCTGATCATCATCGCCAGCTACGTCCAGGGGCGCGGCGGCTGGCTGCTGGTCGCGCTCATCATCGGGCTGACCGGCTGGCCGTGGGGCGCCAGGCAGAAGCGGGCGCAGACGCTCACGCTGCGCAGGCGCGACTTCGTGATGGCGGCCGAGCTGGCGGGGGAGAGCCGCTGGCGGATCATCGTGTTCGACCTGATCCCGAATCTGGCCCCGCTCATCTCCACGAGCCTGCTGGGCGCGGTCGTCGCCTCCGTCTTCGCCGACGCGGGGCTGGCGTTCATCGGCGTCGGCAACATCAACATCACCAGCTGGGGCTCGATGCTCTACTGGAGCCAGCAGCAGCAGGCCCTGCTGCAGGGCGCGTGGTGGTGGTTCGTGCCGCCGGGCGCGTGCATCGCGCTGCTCGGCACCGCCGCCGGTCTGATCAACTTCGGCGTCGACGAGATCTCCAACCCGAGGCTCCGCGCGGCCACCAGGTCGGTACGGCGCCGCGTCAGGAAGGCGGCGATGGCCGGTGAATGACGTCCTGCTCGACGTGTCGGGCCTCCACGTGGAGTACGCCGACCCCAAGGGTCCCGTGCGCGCCGTCACCGACGTGTCCTTCACCCTGCGCAGGGGCGAGGTCCTCGGCGTCGCGGGCGAGAGCGGCTGCGGCAAGTCCACGCTCATCACCGCGCTGCTCAGGCTCCAGCGCCCGCCCGCCGTCACGACCGCGGGTTCGGCGATCTTCCACCCGCGCGGCGGCGAGCCCGTCGATCTGGTGACCGTACCCGAGCCCGAGCTGCGCAGGCTGCGCTGGGAGCACCTGGCGATCGTCTTCCAGAGCGCGATGAACGCGCTCAACCCCGTCCACCGGCTCGGCGCGCAGTTCGTCGACGCCATCCGCGCCCACAGAGGCGGCGGCAGGGCCGCCGCCCTGGCACGGGCCGAGCACCTGCTCGGCCTGGTCGGCATCCCCGCCGACCGGGTGCGCGCCTATCCGCACGAGCTGTCGGGCGGCATGCGCCAGCGCGCCACGATCGCGCTGGCCATGGCCTGCGAGCCCGACCTGGTCGTCATGGACGAGCCCACGACCGCCGTCGACGTGGTGATGCAGCGCCAGATCCTGCGCCAGATCACCCGGCTGCGCGCCGAGCTGGGCTTCACGGTCGTGTTCGTCACCCACGACCTGTCGCTGCTCATCGAGATCGCCGACCGCATCGCCATCATGTACGGCGGCCGCATCGTCGAGCTCGCCCCAGCCAGGGCGATCTACGACTCGCCGCTGCACCCGTACGCCAGAGGCCTGCGCGACTCCTTCCCCCCGCTGCACGGCCCGCGCAGGGAGCTGCGCGGCATTCCCGGCTCTCCCCCCGACCTGCGCAGGCCGATCACCGGGTGCGCGTTCGCCCCGCGCTGCCCCGAGCGCATGCCGGAGTGCGAGCGCGTCCGGCCCGAGCTGCGCGAACACCACGGCCACGAGGTCGCATGCCTGCTCCATCACAAGGAGGCCGCCCATGCCTGACGAGCTGCTCCTGGAAGCGGACGACGTCTCCAAGCACTTCCCGCTGCGCGGCGGAAGGGCGGTCCGAGCGGTGGAGAACGCGACGATCCGGCTGCGCCGCGGGCACATCATCGCGCTGGTGGGGGAGAGCGGCAGCGGCAAGACGACCCTGGCCAGGCTGCTGGCCCGCTACTACCCGCCCACCTCGGGCGAGGTACGGCTGCGCGGCCGGAGCGACACGCCGACCAAGGAGTACCGCGGCCAGGTACAGATGATCTTCCAGGACCCGTTCGCCGCCCTCAACCCCGTGCACAGGGTGCGCTACATCCTGGGCAGGGTGCTGCGGGTGCACGGGCACGCCAGAACCAGGGCCGAGACGGCCGAGCAGGCCGCCGCGTTGCTGCGCAGGGTGAACCTCACCCCGCCCGAGGACTACCTGGACAAGTTCCCGCACGAGCTGTCCGGCGGCCAGCGCCAGCGGATCGTGATCGCGCGGGCGCTGGCAGTACGGCCCCAGGTGCTGCTGGGCGACGAGCCCGTCTCCATGCTGGACGTCTCGATCCGCCTGGACATCCTCAACCTGCTGGCCAGGCTGCGCGACGAGGACGGCGTGGCCCTGCTGTACATCACCCACGACATCGCCAGCGCCCGCTACTTCGCCGACGAGATCCACGTCATGTACGGCGGTCAGATGGTCGAGGGCGGACCCGCCGAGGCGATCACCGACCGCCCCCTGCACCCCTACACCAGGCTGCTGCTCGACTCGGCGCCCGACCCCGGCAGGACCGTGGCGGTCGATGAGGCAGGGGAGGCCGACGATCCGGGGGAGCCGCCCAGCCTGATCGACCCGCCGAGCGGATGCCGGTTCCATCCACGCTGCCCAGCGGCCAGAGCCGTCTGCGCGGAGGCGTTCCCGCCGCGCACCGAACGCCCCGGCGGCCACTGGACGCACTGCTGGCTACTGGAGAAGGGAGACTGACGTGCGCTTCGGCGCCAACTACACCCCGCCGAAAGGCTGGTTCCACCACTGGCTCGACCTCGATCTCGGGGCCGTCCGCGACGACTTCGACCGCCTGGCCGCGCTCGGTCTCGACCACGTGCGGGTGTTCACGCTGTGGCCGCTGCTCCAGCCGCACCGGGGGCTGATCAGGACCAGCGCCATCGACGACCTCGCCAAGGTCGTCGACACCGCCGCGCGGGCGGGGCTGGACGTGGCGGTCGACGTCCTGCAGGGACACCTGTCGAGCTTCGACTTCTATCCCGCCTGGACGCAGACCTGGCACCGGCGCAACATCTTCACCGACCGCGACGTGGTGGCGGCCCAGGCCGAGCTGCTGCGTACGGTGGCCGGCGCGCTCAAGGACCGGCCCAACCTGATCGGGCTGACCATCGGCAACGAGATGAACAACCTGGTCGAGCACAACCCGGTCACCGCCGAGGAGGTGGACACCTGGCTCGACACGCTGCTGGCCGCCTGCCACGAGGGCGACCCCGGGCACCCGCACGTCCACTCGGCCTACGACGCGGTGTGGTACGCCGACGGTCATCCCTTCACGCCCCGAGCCGCCGCGACCAAGGGCGCGATGACCACCGTCCACCCGTGGGTGTTCTCCGGCGACTGCGCCCGCCGTTACGGCCCGCTGGCGCCGCAGACCACCCACCTGGCCGAGTACGTGGTGGAGCTGGCCAAGGCTTACGCGGACGACCCCGACCGCCCGGTCTGGGTGCAGGAGCTGGGCGCGCCGGAGCCGCACGTCCCGGCCCGGGACGCGGCGCGGTTCGCGACCGCCAGCCTGCGCAATGCGCTTACCTGCGAGAACGTCTGGGGCTTCACCTGGTGGTGCTCGCATGACGTCGACCGGCGGCTGAAGGACTTCCCCGAGCTGGAGTACACGCTCGGCCTGCTCGCCAACGACGGCTCGGCCAAACCGCTGGCCGCCGCCTACGCCGAGATCGCCGCGGCCGAGCACACCCCCGTGCAGCGCGACACGGCGCTCGCCTTCGACGGCACCAGGTCGTCGGCCGCGCCGGGCGGCGCGTTCTTCGAGAAATGGATGCGGGCGGCGGCCGAAGGCGGCAGACCCGCGATCGTGCTGGAGGCAGCGTGAGCATGCAGCCGTGGTTTCCCGACGCGAAGCTCGGCATCTTCGTCCACTGGGGCATCTACGCCGTCGACGGCGTGGCCGAGTCGTGGTCGTTCTTCAACGGCCAGGTCTCCTACGCCGACTACATGAAGCAGCTCGACCGCTTCACCGCCGCGAAGTTCGACGCCGAGGCGTGGGCGGCGCTGTTCGCCGAGGCGGGCGCGCGCTACGCCGTGCTCACCACCAAGCACCACGACGGCGTGGCGCTGTGGGAGCTGCCGCTCGGGCGGGACGTCGTGGCGGAGTACGCCGACGCCCTTCGCCGTCACCGGCTCAAGGTGGGGCTCTACTTCTCGCACCTCGACTGGTCGCATCCCGACTACGCCACCGTCAGACCTGCCGAGGTGGAGAAGGAGAACCGCTTCGCCGTACCAGAGGAAGGCCGGGAGGATCCCGCGCGCTGGGAACGCTTCCTCGCCTTCCACCGCGGGCAGATCGCCGAGCTGCAGGAACGTTACGCCCCCGACCTGCTGTGGTTCGACGGCGACTGGGAACGCGATCCCGCGCAGTGGCGCATGGACGAGCTCAAGAAGGACATCCAGGCCCGTCAACCCGGCGTGATCGTCAACGGGCGCATGCTCGGGCACGGCGACTACGCCACGCCCGAGCAGGGGGTGCCGATCGAGCCGCCGGACGGTCCGTGGGAGCTGTGCCTGACCATCAACGACTCGTGGGGCTGGCAGGCGGGCGACGACAACCACAAGTCCGTGCGGCAACTCGTGCGGATCTTCGCCGAGACCATCGGCGGCGGCGGCAACCTGCTCCTCGACGTCGGCCCACGCGCGGACGGCACGATCACCGAGGAGCAGGCCGAGCGCCTGCGCGGGCTCGGCGCCTGGATCGCCCCCCACGCCGAGGCGGTGTACGGCACCCGGCGCGGCCTGCCGCCGGGCCACTTCAACGGGGCGACCACGGTGAGCGCGGACGGGCGCAGGCTCTACCTCTTCGTCTTCGACCGTCCCAACGAGTACGTCGTGGTGCGCGGCCTGCGCAACGCGGTCGTCGGCGCCCGCGTGCTCGGCGGCCCCGCCGTACGGCACGAGCGGGTCGGCGGCCTGGGGCACGTGCCCGGATGGGAGTACGTGTACCTCGGCGACGAGCACCTCGACCCGCTGTGCACGGTGATCGAGCTGGAACTCGACGGCGAGCTGGAGGTCTACCGGAGGCACACCCGTGACTAGCCCGTACGTGTGGCCGACGGACCAGGTCGTGCTGGCCAAGCTCGACTGGTGGCGCGACCAGAAGTTCGGCGTGATCATCCATTGGGGTCCCTACAGCCGCCTCGGCGTCGTCGAGAGCTGGACGCTCTGCCAGGAGGGCGAGGACTTCATGGCCCGCCCCGAGCCCTGGCAGGGCGACCCCGACGGGTACAGGGAGTTCTACGAGAAGCTGCCCGAGGGCTTCGACGCGCCCGCGTTCGAGCCGGAGAGGTGGGCCGAGGCCTGCGCGGCGGCCGGCATGCGGTACGTGGTGTTCACCACCAAGCACCACGACGGGTTCGCGATGTACGACACGAGGCTGTCGGACTACAAGTCCACCACCACCCCGCTCGGCCGCGACGTCGCAGCGGAGGTGTTCGACGCCTTCCGCGCCCACGGCCTGGGTGTCGGCGTCTACTTCTCCAAGGCCGACTGGCACCACCCCGACTACTGGACGCCTGGCCTGCCCACCCCCGACCGGCACGCCAACCACGCCGACCCGGGCAGATGGCGGCGGTTCACCGACTTCACCCACGGCCAGATCGAGGAACTGCTGACCGGCTACGGCCCCGTCGACGTGCTCTGGCTCGACGCGGGCTGGGTGAAGCCTCCGCGCGAGGACCTCGACCTGCCCCGGCTGGCCGCCCGCGCCCGCGAGCTGCAGCCGGGCCTCCTCGTCGTGGACCGCGAGGTGCACGGCCCGCAGGAGGACTACCGCACCCCCGAACAGACGGTCCCCGTGGAGCTCCAGCCCTTCCCCTGGGAGAGCTGCATCACGCTCGGCCCGTCCTGGTACACCGCGGGACCCGGCGAGACCTACAAGACCGCGGGCGAGATCGTGCGCCTGCTCTGCCGGATCGTCGCCCGCGGCGGCAACCTGCTGCTCGGCCTCGGCCCCGACCACACCGGCGCCCTTCCTGACACCATCTACGAGCGCCTGGCCGAGATCGGCGCGTGGCTCGGCACACATGGCGAGGCGATCTACGGCACCCGCCCGTGCGAACCGTACGAAACCGACGACCTGGTCTTCACCCGGCGCGCGGACACCATCTACGCGATCGGCCTGCGCGTCGATCTCGACGAGGTACGGGTGCCCCTGCCACAGCCACCCCAGGCCGTCCGGCTGCTCGGCCATGACGGACCCCTGGACTGGCAGACCGACGACGGCGAGGTGATCGTGCGCCTGCCCGGCAGCCATCGCGCCAGGCACGCCTTCGCCCTTTCCCTCACGATGCCCCCGGCTCCTAACCCCTGATGCGGCTTCCCGCCGGTGCCGGGGGTCAGTGGCTGTGGTCTTTGCGGGGGCGGTCGAGCAGCCCTGACACTGCGCACACCCGTCATCCCTGGCGGATCCACGAGATCGCCGGCGACTTCCGGCTCGAGGACGTGTGGGCGATCCACCCGGCTACTGAAAGCCCAGGGCGGCGACTCCCTCGGCGTCATCTCCGCCAAGACGGGCATCCCCAAGACCTCGCTGCACCGGTATCTCCGCGGAGCCGCCCCCACCACCGCGTCGGCCGAAACCTCTGAGATTGGTCGCGGCGGAGTGTCCATAACGGACAGGGCCTCTTCGTCCTTAAGGTGAAGGCCAGTGAGAAGCGCTGGCCCCGACCACAGGAGCGAGTCATGCCTGGAGCCCGCATCACCGGGGTAGCAACGGTAGGGATCCCCGTCACCGATCAGGAGCGAGCGGTCGACTTCTACGTCGGTACGCTCGGCTTTGAAAAGCGTCGGGACATGCCCTTTGGAGAAGCGCGCTGGATCGAGGTGGCCCCGCCCGGGACGGCGACGACCATCGCGCTCGTTCCCACCGGGGTGCCTACTGGCGTCCGCCTCACCGCCCAGGACGCCGACGCCGCTCATGTGGATCTCAAGGAGCGCGGCGTCGACATCGACCCCGAGGTCATGCGGATGGAAGGCGTGGCGCCGCCCATGTTCGCCCTGCGGGACCCGGACGGCAACAGCCTCATCATCGTGGAGCGCGCCCAGTGATGAACAAGCAGTTCACCGCCACCCTGCAGAAGAGCCCGAACAAGGGCGGACACACCTATCTCATCTGGCCTGAGTCGGTCGAGTACTTCGGAACGCGGGGTCTGGTGAAGGTCCGCGGCACGATCGACGGCCACCCGTTCCAGGGTTCGTTCATGGCCTTGGGGGACGGCCGGCACAAGCTGCCCGTCAGGGCCGACATCCGTAAGGTGATCGGCAAGGAAGCAGGAGACGCCGTGACCGTCCTCCTGGAGGAGCGGATCAAATGAACGAGGCGGTCACCGCTCTCGCCGATAGGCCAGAAGCCCGGGAGGAAAGCCATGCCCACCTACATCGCTCTCACCTACACCGCCGAGGTCGACTGGTCTCAGCCGGAGTACGCGGACGCTCTGCGGGAGTACGTCGCGTTCGATGAGGCGCACGAGGCCGTGCTGAGAGGCGGCCACGCGCTCTACCCCACTGCCACCGCCACGACTGTGCGCGTCCCCGACGGCAAGGGCGGGGAACCGATCATCAGCGACGGCCCGTACGCCGAGACCAAGGAGGCGCTGACCGGCTTCTACCTGCTGGAGTGCGCCGACCTCGACGAGGCGGTCGCGATCGCCACGAAGATCCCGGCGGCCTGGCACGGGACCGTCGAGGTCCGTCCGGTTCGCCCGTCCCTGGAGCCCTGACCCGTGGGGGCCGGTGACACGGTGGCGCGGCTGCTGCGCGAGGAGGGTGCGTGCGTGCTGGCCACGCTGATCCGTGTCACCGGCGACATCGACCTGGCCCAGGACGCCGTCCAGGACGCCGTCGTCCGCGCGCTGGAACGGTGGCCGCGCGACGGCGTCCCAGACAATCCGCGCGCCTGGCTCACGGTCACCGCCAAGCGGCGGGCGATCGACGTCATCCGCCGGGAGGCCCGGCGTGCCGACAAGGAGGCGGAGGCCGTGTCGTTGCTCGACCCCGTGCCGGAGCCCGCCGAGGTCGTCCGCGACGACCTCCTCCGGCTGGTGTTCACCTGCTGCCATCCAGCACTGTCCACCGAGGCCCAGGTCGCGATTGCGCTACGGACCCTCGGCGGGCTGTCGACCGCGGAGGTCGCCCGTGGCCTGATGGTGCCCGAGGCGACGATGGCCAAGCGACTCACCCGGGCCAAGCAGAAGATCGCGCAGGCCCGGATCCCCTACCGCGTGCCGGCCGCCGAGGAACTGCCGGGCCGGCTGAAGGGGGTCGCGGCCACGATCTATCTGATCTTCAATGAGGGGTACGCGGCGGGGGCCGGCGAGCACCTGGTCCGGGTCGCGCTGTCGGCGCAGGCGATCCGGCTGGCCCGGCTCCTGGCCGGGCTCATGCCCGACGAACCGACCGTGCTCGGCCTGCTCGCGCTCCTGCTGCTGAACGACGCCCGCCGCGGTGCCCGCCTCGACGACCGGGGCCGTCCGGTGCTGCTGCCCGACCAGGACCGAACGCGCTGGGACGCCGCCGCGATCAAAGAGGGCGTCGAGCTGGTCGGGACGGCCCTGCGCCGTACCCCTGACCGGCCCGACCCCTACGTGGTGCAGGCGGCGATCGCGGCCTGCCACGCACTCGCGCCCTCCTACGCCGACACCGACTGGGACGCGGTCATCTCCTGGTACGACGTGCTGCTCACCGTTCAGGACACCCCGGTCATCCGCCTCAATCGGGCGGTGGCCGTGGCCGAACGGGACGGTCCCGAGGCAGGTCTCGCCCTGGCCGAGGACATCGGCGATCTGACGGCCTACCCGTGGTGGCACGCCACCCGCGCCGAACTGCTGCACCGCATGGGCCGAGCATCCGAGGCGCGCGCGGCCTACGAACAGGCGCTCACCCTGGGGATGAACGATCCCCAGTCCGAGCACCTGCGCCGCCGCCTCACCGAACTCCCCACGTAACCGCGCCACGCCGTCCGGAGGCCTGCACCTGTACTTCCGCGCCCCCGCGGGCTGCACGATCGGCAGCACGTCCGGAGGCTGCACCGCGCTCGGGCCGGGGATCGACACCCGCGGCCCGGGTCGCGGCGGCCGCGGCGGCGGCTACCTCATCGGGCCGGGCTCGATCGTTGACGACCGGCCGTACGCGATCGAGCGTGACCTGCGCGGGAGATCAGCCCTCGAACGACACGGTGGCGAACCGGTACCAGGTCTTGCCGTTCTCGTCCCCGTAGTGGATACGACCCGTCATGACCTTGCCGTACCCCGCCTGCCAGCTGTGGCTACGGCGGCCGGACGCACCGCACGTCAGGAGTGACGAAATCATCAGCAAAATGTTGACGATACGCTCATAAATGACGATAGTGTCAGCGTTGTGGAAGGAGGTTGCGCATGATGGACCACCATGACCCGCACGCCGGCCTGCACAGTGAGCAGGGCTCCTTGAAGGGCGAGCACCCGGGCAGGGCGGCCAACCCGATCATCAAGGTGCACGATCTGGCCTGGCTGGAGTTCTGCAAGCCGGATCTGCAGCGCGCGGAATCGTTCGCGCACGCCTTCGGATTCACCACGGCGCTGCACACCGCGGACGAACTCCACCTGCGCGGCACCGACGCCGGTAGCCCGTGCGTGCTCATCCGCAAGGGGACCCGGTCGAGGTTGATCGGTCCGGCTTTCCAGGCGGCCGACCCCAGCGACGTGCTCCGGCTCGCGCAGGCCACCGGACGGAAGGCCGCGCCGCTGCCGGAGAGCCTGGGCGGGCTCGCCGTCGACCTGCCCGACCCGAGCGGCAACCGGGTGCGGGTGGTGTCGGGCACGCACGATCTGGCCGCGCTGCCCGCCCAGGTGCCGCTCACGTTCAACTTCGGGCATGCCGCAGCGCGGACGAACGGCACCCAGCGGCCGCCGCGCGCACCGGCCAAGGTGCAACGGCTCGGGCACGTGGTCATGCAGACGACCCGGTACATCGAAACGCTGAACTGGTATCTGCAGCACCTGGGCCTGATCGTCAGCGACTTCCTCTACTACCCGGGGCAGCGCGGACGCGGGCCGGTGATGAGCTTCATCCGCTGCGACCGCGGCATGACGCCCACTGACCATCACACGCTCGCGATGACCCTCGGCCCGGTCAACCGCTACGTGCACTCCGCCTATCAAGTCGCCGATCTCGACGCGCTGGCCGCCGGCGGCCAGCACCTGCTCGAGCTGGGCTACCGGCGTTCCTGGGGCATCGGCCGGCACATCCAGGGCAGCCAGATCTTCGACTACTGGCGCGACCCTGACGGCTTCCTGGTCGAGCACTTCAGTGACGGCGACCTGTTCGACTGCACGCTCGAACCCGGCTGGGCGCCCATGACCGCCTCCGGGCTGGCCCAATGGGGGCCTCCGGCGACCAAGGACTTCCTCGGCCTGGCACCCGGCCGGGAGCCGCTGCGCGAGCTGCGCGGGATCGTCCGCGCGCTGCGCGAGGACAACGAATTCGACCTGCACCGCCTGCGCGGCCTGCTGAAAGTAGCCAGCTCATGAGCACCTCCATCCTCCGCACCGCCGACGCCTGGTGGGTTGCCACACCTGCCGGCGCCGCCCAGGTGGACACCCAGGCCACCACCACCGGACAGCTGCTGGCCGACCGGCAGGCCATCGCCGCGGCCGCCACCAGCTCCGACACGGTGGCCCTCGACAGCCTCACCCTGCTGTCACCGGTCACGGCGTCCTGCCGGGTTGTCGCGCAAATGACGAACTTCGCCTCGCATGTCAAGGACGTGGGCATGAATCCCGCCACCGTCCCGCTGACCTTCTTCCGCAAGTCCTCCGGCTCGATCAGCGGACCCTACGACGAAGTCATCCGGCCCGCCCACGTGCGGCTGCTGGATTACGAGGTGGAGATCGGGCTCGTCATCGGCCGGCAGATGCCCGTCGGCACCACGGTCACCGCCGACAACCTCACCGACTACGTCGCGGGCCTGGTCGTCACCAACGACATCTCCGCCCGCGACCTGCAGCTGCTCAAGACCCAGTTCTACGAATCCAAGTCCTACCCCACCTTCACCCCGGTCGGCCCCACCCTGGTGCTTCTGGAACCCGGCGAGTTCAAGCGGTTCGCCGACCTGAGGCTGCGCCTGTCGGTCAACGGCGAGCTCCGGCAGAACATGACGGTCGCCGACATGATCTACCAGCCCGTCCAGGCACTGCAGGCGCTGACCCGCTTCCAGCGCCTGGACGCCGGTGACCTGCTGTTGACCGGCACCCCCGTCGGCACCGCGCTCACCGCGCCGCCCAAGCCGATCGGGGTCCTCGCGTCGCTGCTGCCGCCCGCGCTCAAGTGGAAACTCTTCTTCGACCGCCAGGCCGGCAACCCCAAGTACCTGCAGGACGGCGATGTCATCGAGGCCGCCGTGGCCACCGATGACCTCGGGATCGACCTGGGCACCCAGCGCACGGTGGTGAGGTACGCGCGATGACGCACCACACTCAGGGCGAGCGCCCCCTGATCCTGGCGCCGCAAGACCTCCCTCTGGTGGAGGCGGTGCCGCTGGACGAGCGCGACCTGCCCGCCTCCACCTACGAGTTGCTGCACCGTACGGCCACCGCCACACCGCAGGCGCCCGCCTTGCACCTGCTGGGCGAGGGACCGGAAGTGACCTGGAGCTACGGCGAACTGCTGACCCGCGTGCACCAGGCCGCCAACCTCTACACCAGCCTGGGGCTGGCGCCGGGCGGGACGGTAGGGCTGCTGCTGCCGAACACCGGTGACACCTACGCCGCACTGCTGGGTGCCCAGGCCGTCGGCATCGCCAACCCGGTCAACCCGATGCTGGCCGACAATCACATCATCGACATCTTCACCCTCACCCGGGCCGAGATCCTCGTCGTGGCGGGATCGGGCATGAACCGGGAACTGTGGGAGAAGGCGCTACGCGTGGCCAGGGGACTGCCGCACCTGCGCGCGCTGGTGGTGGTGGGCGACAACGCCGCCATCGACACCGGCTACGTCCCTCGTGGCGTCGGCGACTTCGAACGTCTCACGGCCGAGCAGCCAGGCGACCGGCTGATCGCTCACCATCGGCCCGGGCCGCAGGATCTGGCCGCCTACTTCCACACCGGCGGCACCACCGGCACGCCGAAGATCGCTCCGCACACGCACGCCATGGAGATCTACATGGCGTGGGCGCTCGGCTGCTCGGGAGCGTACGCGGGCGGCGACGTCGTGACCCTGGCCGGGCTGCCGCTGTTCCACGTCAACGCCCTGCACGTCACCGGGCTGGCGCCGTTCATGCACGGCGCGAGCGTGGCCAGCCTCGGCCCGCTCGGCTACCGCGACAAGACGCTCATGGCCGACTTCTGGCGCATCATCGAGCGCTACCGCGTCACCGCCTTCTCCGCTGTGCCGACCGTGTACGCGAACCTGCCACCGATCCCTGAGGAGGTGGACCTCTCCAGCCTCCGGGCCGGGGTCGTCGGCGCCGCGCCGCTGCCCAGCCGGGTGCGCGCCGCGTTCGAGGAGGCGGCCAAGGTGCCGATGCTGGAGGGGTATGGCCTCACCGAGGCGACCTGCGCCAGCGCCAGCACTCCCGCCCTCGCGCCGCGTCCGGGTTCGGTGGGGTTGCGCTTGCCGTACCAGCAGATCAAGGCCGTCACGGTGGATGTCGACGACCGGCCGACCGGCGACTGCCCGCCCGGCCGGACCGGGGTGCTGGCCATCAAAGGGCCGGCGGTCTTCCCCGGCTACCTCGGCCCGGACGGCCCCGATCCCACCGGCAAGATCTTCGACGGCTGGCTGGTCACCGGCGACCTCGGCCACGTGGACGCCGACGGCTACGTCTATCTGACCGGGCGAGCCAAAGACCTCATCATCCGCAGCGGCCACAACATCGACCCGCGCCCGATCGAGGAGTCGCTGCTGGCGCACCCCGTCGTGAGCGGCGCCGCCGTCGTGGGGCGCCCCGACCCGCACTCCGGCGAGGTCCCCGTCGCCTACGTGACCGTCTCCGCACAGGTCAGCGAGGACGACCTGCTGGCCTGGGCCCGGGCACACGCCCCCGAGCCGGCCGCCGCCCCCAAGGCCGTGCACATCGTCGCATCCTTGCCCACCACGACCGTCGGCAAGCTCTACAAACCCGAACTGGTCGCCGACTCCGTCCGCCGCATCATCGCCGACCTCGACCCCCACGGCACGGCCGAGGTCGCGTTGGAAAACGGGCGGCCGGTCGTCCTGATCGCCCCGGATACGGAGCTGGCCGCCGCGCTCGACCGTTACCCCATCAACTACCGGCTGGTGACCTCATGATCGACCCTGTTGTCCGCGACTTCCTCGCCCGGCATCCTGCGGGCGTGCTGGCCACCTCCCGACCCGACGGCGGGGTGCGACAGTCGGTCGTCTACTTCGCCCTGGACGGCGGCCGTCTGCTCATCTCCACCGAACCCGGCCGCGCCAAGGCCAGGGACGCGCAGCGCACCAGGCGCGCCTCCCTGTGCGTGATCGGGGCGGCTGCGCCGTACCCGTCAGTGACGCTGGAAGGCACCGCCACCATCCGGACCGCCGGCATCGGGTCGGACACCGCACGTGTCGTGTCCCGCATCGGCGGCCAGAGCATCGAGCCGATGAGCGATGCGGAGCTGGCCGCGATGAACCGCGTCATCCTCGAGATCATCGTCGAGCGCGTCTACGGCGCCAGCTACCTCCAGGGCACGTCATGAGCGAACACCGTGAGTCGCATACCGCTCGGGCGGTCGTCATCGTCGGCGCGGGGCCCACCGGACTGACCGCCGCGACCCTGCTCGGCCAGTACGGCGTCAAGTGCCAGGTGCTCGAGCGATGGGAGTCCGTCTATCAGGGGCCCCGCGCAGTCGCCCTCGACGACGAGGTCTACCGGATCCTGGCGCGCCTCGGCGTCCGGGACGAGTTCGCCGCGATCGCCTGGCCGCATCGCGGCCTGCGACTCGTCGACCCGACCTTGCGGGTACTGGCGGAGTTCCAACGCGACGGCCTCGGCAGGCACGGCTACCCCCAGGGGGTGATGTTCGACCAGCCGGAGCTGGAGGCGATCCTCCGCCGGAATCTGAAGCAGTACGGGAACGTCACCCTTCGCGGTGGCATCGAGGTCACCGGGCTAAGCCAGGACGGCAGCGGGGTCCGGGTCGACTTCACCAACCATGCAACGGGCAGCCGGGATTCGGTCCGCGCGGCGTACGTCCTGGGCTGCGACGGCGCCAACAGCGTGACCAGGGCGTCGACCGGCGCTGTCATGCACGACCTGAAGTTCACGCAACACTGGCTCGTCGTCGACGTGGACAGCGAGGCCGACCTCGGCCAATGGAACGGCGCGCACCAGGTCTGCGACCCGGCCCGCCCCACGACCTACATGCGCCTCGGAAAGACCCGGCACCGCTGGGAGTTCCGGCTGGCGCCCGGCGAAGCCGCTGACGACTACTGCGAGATGACCCGCTTGTATCCGTTGATCTCGCCGTGGACCAGGGGGATTCCTGTCGAGAAGCTGGAAATCGTCCGCGCGGCGGGCTATGTCTCTCGCGCGCAGGTCGCCGACCGGTGGCGCGAAGGCCGGGTGTTCCTCCTGGGCGACGCCGCCCACCTCACCCCGCCGTTCATCGGCCAGGGCATGGGAGCCGGGCTCCGCGATGCGATGAACCTCGCCTGGAAACTCGCCGGCGTGCTAGGCGGCAGCCTGCCCGAGGCCGTGCTCGACACCTACCAGATCGAACGAAAGCCACACGCCCGCACCATGATCGGGCTGGCGAGACTGCTCGGCACCGCGATGACGGCGGGCGGCGAGTTGGGCAACGTCATCCGCCGCGTCGTGGCTCCGCGTCTGCACCTCGTGCCCGGCCTCAATGAGCTGACTACGGACAGCCAGACACCTGCGCTGCGCCAGTCGGACCTGGTGGTGCGGCCACGCCTGCGCCGTACTCTTGCTGGCAGGCTGTGCCCGAACGCGATCCTCGACGACGGTCAGCGTTTCGACGACGTGGCCGCGGGCCGGTTCGCGATCGTCACGTCAACCGAGCCGTCCACCACGCAACGAGCCGAAATCGAGCGGCGCGGAGCAGTTCTCATCACTGCCCGGCCGGGCAGTGAACTCCACGGATGGCTGAGGAAAGGCCGCGCACACGCGGTCATTGTCCGCCCCGACGGCACAGTGCTGCGCACCGGGCGTGATCCGCTGGCGCTCGGCGCGAGCCTGCCCCGGGCCTCGGCGGCCGCCTGACAGCAGCTGGGCCGGTCGCCTCATCCGGTGTCCAGCACTCCACTCTGTGCGCATCGGCCGGGACCCTTCTCCGCCGACCGCACTGAAGACTCGGAAGCACCTTGGCCCGCACCGCAGCCGCTCCCGTCCGGTACGGCTCATCTGTGACGCTAGGAGCCATCCAGGCGGCGGATGTCCTTTTCCAGCGCGTGCACCGTCTTGTGGGTGGCGTAGTCGTCGCAGATCAGGTGGACTTCGAGCCCGGCTGGGACCTAAGCCCGCCAGACCCGGGACACCGTCGACTGCGACAGACCGACCTGCTGAGCCATCGACCGCGTCGATCAGTGCGTGGCGTTCTTGGGCTTGCTCTCCAGGGTCCGCGCGATCAGGTCCGCCACCTGCTCATCGCCCACCGGACGCGGCCGACCCGGACGCGGCTCGTCCGACAAGCCGCCAAGCCGGTCGGCCAGGAATCGCCGACGCCACTTCAAGACCGTCTCTCGCTCTTGATGTGGCAGTAGAGCTTGTCCTTGGCCAGATCGTAGGCGGTGGACAGGTGCCGGATCTCGCCGTAGCGGTGGTCGGCGAGCACCGGCACACGGCGCAGCCCATGCGAACGCCCTGCCTACGATCCCGGCCCAGAGGGAGACACCGCGGGTAGGTCATCGACAGCTGCCCCGCTGTACCACCGTGACCCCGCCGAGTGTGAGCGCGCGGGCCCGCCGGACCCTACCCCCATCAACGCGGTCGAGACCTTCTACAGCGGCTCCGGCATCACCGTGGCACTGTCGTCACTCCTGGCCGGGGTCCGCAACGACTCATGATGGGGCGAGTGGCGAGGTTCACGCCGCCTCGGTCTTCCCGCCGAGATCGAGATTGACCTCCACGTCGTCCAGCGGCGCGTCCAGGTCGTAGATGTGGTCGCCGAAGCCTCTGAGCTCATGACCGGGTTCACGTGCCATCGACGGGCACTGCTACGCGGTGCCGTTGGGGAGAAGCCGGTCGAGCTCGGGCAGGGGACGTTGGCAGATTTGGTGGGCCTCGTCGGCGGGGATGCCGAAGGTGCGCAGCAGGTCTTCGGTGATCTGGTCGGTGGCCTGGGCGTCGTCGCGGTCGGGCTGGGTGTGGAGCAGTTGGCCGAGGCATAGTGCGGCGCCTGCGGCCATCACCAAGGCGAGCTCCGGGTCGCCCACGGTGAAGCGCCCGGCTTGGATGCCGGCTTGGATGTCGCGTCGGGCGCGCGGGGCAATGCCGTGCGCCGAGGCGGCGATGGCCAGGCCGGTGTTGAGCAGGACTTTGCTGAGCTGGGGATGGCGGCGGTGCAGGCGTCCGGTCAGCCGGAAGCTGAAGGCGAACACCTCGGCCGGGTCGTCCATGCCGCGGGTCAGCTCATCCAGCGCCGCGCCGTGCCGGTCCAGGGCGTCTTCCACGGCCGCCTGGAAGAGTTCGTCCTTGCCGGAGAAGTGGTTGTAGAACGAGCCCATGCCCACGTCGGCGGCCTGGGTGAGTTCCAGGATCGCCACGTTGGTCTTGCCGTCGGCGATGAAGGTCTGAGCCGCCTGGACGAGCGCGGCGCGGGTGCGCGCCTTGCGCCGATCCAGGCGGCTCGGTACGGCCTCGGCCATCTGTTCTCACTCCTGTCGCAGCTGTCACCGTCCACTGTAGTGCGGTCCGTCAGGAATGACGGAATGCTCACTACTGTTTTGGCGAATCATTGCACAAGTGACGATACATTTCATAAATGACGAAATCGTCAGAAGGGTAGGAATCATCAGATATGAGAAGAATCATGCCCGCAATCACCGACACCGCCGCAGTAATTCCCGAGCACGCGGTCAAGGCGCTCATGAGCGAATACGACGCCCTGAAGGCGGAGGAGCGGCAGCGGATCGGCGCGCGCAGCCAATTGCTGTACGCCACGCTCACCGCGGTCGCCGGCATCATCACTGTCACCGCAACCATGGGCCGGCTCGAGTTGCTGTTGCTGCTGCCGCTGGCCACCACGGTGCTGGGCTGGGCCTACGTCACCAACGATCACAAGATCGCCGCTATTGGGCGGTACGTCCGCGGCAGGTTGGGGCCACGCCTGGTCGGCCTCGTCGAGGACGGCTCCAGTGACATCGACGTGTTCAAGTGGGAGAAATACCATCGCGAGGATCCACTCCGCCCCTCTCGCAAGCGGCTACAACTTGCGGTGGACCTGGCTGCGTTCTGCGTGCCCCCGCTGAGCGCCCTGATCGTGCTCTGGCTGCTGGGCCCGCACACTCCAATGGTCCTGATCGGCTCGGCCGCCGCACTGGCCACGGTTGTGGTCCTGGCCACCCAGATCGTTCGCTACGCGGACGTAGCCGGTCCCGTACAGCGGACATGATCGCACGGCCGCCTCCGTCCCCTGGGGGCCTGCGGTGCCGGCCCGCGAAACCGACGGGGCGCCGCCGGCCTGAAGCAGAAGGCCTGAAGCAGGGCCTCACCCCCTCCGGGCGGAGGGGGCGAGGGATGACGTCACGGCTTGTCGGGCCGCTCCGAGATGCGGACGAAGCTGACGATCGGCGCGCCCTTGCGCGCCGCGAAGCGCACGTTGAGCTGCCCATCGGTCACCTTCACCGTGTGCTGCCTGGTCATCGCGGTGTAGGTCCCGGCCTCAAGCGCCAGGTCGAGCGCCGGGATCGTCAGCTGGCCCTCGACGATCACGTCGAACACGCGCCTGCCCATCCCCATCGACCTGGTCTCCGCGAAGCCCAGCTCGACGGTGTACGTCCCGGAGGGGACGTTGTCGAAGCGGTATTCCAGCATGTTCTCCCTGACCCGCCTGAACAGCTCCTGCTCGGTCGTGCCCTGGATGGTCCTCGCCGTGGTGTGCGTCGAGGTGGAGTTGGCGACGTAGCCGTGAGCGCCCTGGGCGTACTTCCTGTCGGCTGTCCAGGCGTCGCCCTCGCCGTCCATCAGCGTCCTGGTACCGCCCGCGTCGACGGCCACCTGGAGCTTGGGCACCGCGACCGTCACCTTGATCTCGATGACCGGCTGGCGACCGCTGGCCGAGCGGACGGTCAGCGTGCCCGTCCGTACGCTGCCCGGATGGAGGCCGGTGCTGGACGTGTTGATCTCCAGCAAAGCCGACTGCCCCTTGGCCAGCTCGCCCGTGGCCGGGGCCACGGTGAGCCATGCCGCGTCGGCCGTCGCGGTGTAGGCGGTGGGCGAACCGAGGTTGGTGAGCTCCACCGTGCGGGTCCTGCTCGCCTCCGCGGGCATCACCACGGTCACCTCGGCCACCGAGGCGCTCACCCGGCCGGTGACGAGCGCGGTGTCGATCCTGGTGAGCGTGCCGGGCGCGATCGTCACCTGCTTGGCGAAGGTGCCGTAGTGCTGCCTGGAGACCTCCACCGTGTAGTCGCCTGACGGCACCTGCCCGTAGAAGGTGCCGTCCGCGCCGGTGGTGAACGTCGCCACGTCACCGATCTTCACCTGGGCCCCGGCGAGCGGGTCGCCGTCGTTGGCGTCGGTGACGGTGCCGATCGCCAGGCCGTGCCTGCTCGCCGTCACCGCCAGGCTCTGCCCGTTGGTCAGCGCCGCCGTGTTGTAGGAGTACAGCAGGCCGTCGGTGCCGCCCGCGTTCTCGATGCCGACGGTGGCGCTGGAGCCGCGTTCCCGCTCGCTCTCCACATCCTTGTAGCGGTAGCCGATCGAGCCGTCCTCGCCGAGCAGAACGGAGAACGACATCCGCTGCGTGGTGTCGGAGTAGAAGGTGACGTTCCGCCACTCGATCACGAAGGTCCTACGGGGCGCGGTGCCGCTCGTCGCGGTGTAGACGCCCGCCTGGGCGTCCACCACCAGGTCGTCCCAGAACGGGTAGACCGCCAGGTTGGGCGTGCCGGTCGCGGGAAGGGTGCCGTTGCTGCCCGTGGTCACCCGGTCGGCCGCGAAGGTGGCGAAGCCGTTGGTGGTCACCCATGCGCGCGACAGCCCCGTGCCGTAGTAGGGGACGGTGAACGGCAGCGTCACCTGCGTCGCCTCGTCGTCGCCGGTAAGCGCGAGCTTCTCGGTGCCCGCCACGTAGGCGTCGGAGCCGCTCCTGCAGGTGTAGCCGAAGTTGTCGCCGCGCAGCGGCAACTCCATGTCCTTGGTCACGTCGCCCGCGACGGTGACCTCCGCGGTGGCGGTGCTGGAGCAGCGGGAGGCGGGGGTGACGGTGAGCTCGTAGGTGCCGTGCGGCAGCGTCAGCCGGTACCTGCCCGAGGCGTCGGTGACCGCGCTGACCGGCGTGCCCCGCGCGGCCACCGTGGCGCCGACCTCAGGCGCGCCGGCGGTGGTGACCATGCCGGACACCACAGCAGAGGCGTTCGGCGTCAGCGTCACGTCCTTGGTCGTGCTCTGCTCGGCGACGACCGTGGCGGTCGAGGTGGCCTGGCCGTAGCCGAACTTGGTCACCGTGATCTGGTAGTCGCCCGGCACCAGGCGCGGCAGGCTGTAGGTACCGTCCTGCGCCGTGGTGACGGTACGGCTCAGCGGGCCCGTGACGGCGACCGTGGCCCCCGCGACCGGTGCCCCTTCCGCGGTGATCGTGCCCTTGAGCTCGCCGAGTCCCTCGCGCGGCGCGGCGTTGACCGCGGCGAAGGCGTCGAGGCGGCCCTCGCCCCACACGTTGTTGTCAGTCGCGGTGCCGCCGCAGCTGGTGTCGTTGACGTCGATCGCGGTGCTGTCGAGCAGCGGCCGCGTCGCCGCGATGTCCCCCTGCAGGCGCGGCGAGGCCGACCAGATCAGCGCCACCGTGGCCGCGACGTGCGGCGAGGCCATCGAGGTGCCGGTGAAGCTGTTGTAGCCGCCGCCCGGCACCGACGAGCGGACGTTCACGGCGGGAGCGGAGATGTTGGGCTTGATCTCGCCGTTCTCGCCCTCGCCCTTGCTGGAACGGTTGTAGACGACGTTGTTCACGTCGAACCCGCCGGTGCTGTAGCTGGCCACGTACTGCCCGGGCGAGCCGCTGGTACGGCAGGCCGGCCCCTCGTTGCCGTTGGCGAACATGGGGAAGATCCCGGCCGCGATCCACGCGTCGACCGTCGCCTTGTACCAGGGGTCGAAGCCCGCCCCGCCCCAGGAGTTGTTGACGATGTCGGGGGCCAGGTCCGGGCGCGGGTTGGCGCCGGTCAGGTCCGTCGGCGCGAGCACCCACTGGCCGGCCGCGAGTAGTGAGGCGTCCGTGCAGGTCTGGCCCTCGCAGCCCTTGGCCGCGATCCACGTGGCGCCGGGCGCGACGCCGATGCCGGAAGCGCCCACCATGGTGCCCATGACGTGGGTGCCGTGGCCGTTGTTGTCACAGGGGGCCGGGCTGGGGCAGACCCGTGCGGGGTCGAACCAGTTGTGGTTGTGGTCGTAGCCGCCCCCTGAGGTCCTGCCCCGGTACTGCGCGGCGATTTCCGGGTGGTCGAACTGGGCGCCGGTGTCGATGTGCGCGACGACGATCCCCTCGCCCCGGGTGCCCAGCTCGTTCCAGACTCGGGGCGCGTTGATCCGGTCCACGTTCCACTCGACCGCGTTGACCTTCGCCTCCGCCGTACCGGGGACGGGCTTGGGCACGGAGAGCGTCCTGACCGGCTCGATGGCCGTCACCTCGGGAAGCTCGGCGATCTCGGCGGCGAGCTTGGCGTCGGCCGTGACGGTGACCGCGTTGACGATCCAGAAAGGGGTGAACTCCGCCTTCCGCGCGTCGAGCAGCTTGCGGAGGTTCGCCTGGGAAGACCTGGCGTGCTGGGTCTTGGCCGTGTAGACCTGCTTGGCCTTGTCGTCCTTGGTGGTGGCCCGGTGCGCGGCGGTGAGGCTGGCCTCGCCCTTCAACCGCACCCAGAATGTGGCCTTGTCGTCCTGGGCCAGGTCGGCGCGGACGGCTTCGCTGATCTTTTGCGGTTCGGGGGCTGCGTGTGCGAGGCCATGAGGGAGGAGAAGGGAGAGCACGGCGAGGATCCCTAACAGGACCGCTCGCCGGTGCCGGGGGGTGTGGGTCACAGGCGCTCCTAGACGATCTTTACCTCCATGTGGACGAAGCGTGACTTCCGTTAGTTACCTTTTCAAGGGGCAAGTGCGGCATATGTGGGAATTGTGACCTACCGGAGCTCGGTGTCTCTTGTGGTGCGGACGGGGAGTGACGGCGGACGGTCGCCGCAGCGTCTATCGAACCGGGGCAACTCTTCTTCGCGGTCCCGACGATGGCCACCCCGTAAGTCCCTCGAACCGGCGTGGCCCCACGCGGGGCCTCGCCGTGGCCGTACACGCTCGACACCCGAGGTACACCAGGCTGTCGCATTCGCGACATGTCACATTTCGGCAGGCCGGAAATCGTGACGCGGGGGAGCGTTATCACCCACTCTCGTGATCGGCAGTACCGAATCACGGAAGGTCGCCCCCCCTCATGCACTGGCTTGCCCGCCTCACCGCCGCCGGAGTGGTGTTGGCCCTCCTCGCCCTGCCGGCGTCGCCGGCCGGGGCCGAGCCCGTCTCCACCCCAGCTCCGGCCACCGCCGTCCACCGGGTCACTTTGATCACCGGGGACGTGGTGACCATCCGTCAGGCCGCGGCAGGGAAGTGGGCCGTCACGGTCGATCCCGCCAAGGGCCGGGAGAAGGTGAAGTTCTCCACGCACGACATCGACGGGAAGCTGCAGGTGCTTCCCGACGACATGGTCCCTTATGTGGCCGACAACCTGATCGACAGGAGCCTTTTCGCGATCAGCGACCTGATCGAGCAGGGATACGACGACGCGAGCAGTCCCGCGCTGCCGTTGCTGCTCGCCTACGACAAGGGCACGCGGATCGCGGGCGTCCTGCCCGGCGCCAAGCCGGTGACCGAACTGGAGAGCATCAACGCGCGGGCGGTGGACGCCGGCAAGGGTGAACTGGCCGCGTTCTGGAAGGCCCTCGGCGAAGCGCCGGCGGTCCGCTCCAGCCGCCCCCGGCTCGCCTCGGGAATCAAGAAGATCTGGCTGGACGCCAAGGTCAAGGTGGACCTGGAGCACAGCGTTCCACAGATCGGCGCCCCCGACGCCTGGAAGAGCGGGTTCGACGGCAAGGGCGTCAAGGTGGCCGTCCTGGACACCGGCGCCGACGAGAACCACCCCGACCTCGCCGGAAAGATCGTCGACAGGCACAACTTCACCGCCGATCCCTCGACTCAGGACGGCAACGGCCACGGCACCCACGTCGCGGCCACGGTCGCGGGCCTCGGGGCGGCCTCCGAGGGCCGGCGCAAGGGCGTGGCCCCCGGCGCCGAGCTGCTCATCGGCAAGGTGCTGGACGACGGCGGCTCCGGCTCGTTCTCGACGATCATCGAGGGCATGGAGTGGGCCGCGACGTCCGGCGCCGACGTGATCAACATGAGTCTCGGCGGTGGCGCGACGGACGGCACCGACCCGGCCAGCGCCGCCCTGAACGCGCTGACCGAGCAGACTGGCGCCCTCTTCGTCGTCGCGGCGGGCAACGAGGGCCAGGAGTACTCCGTCGGCACCCCCGGCGCCGCGACGTCGGCGCTGACCGTCGGCGCCGTCGACGCCAACGAGGCCCTCGCCGGGTTCTCCAGCCGTGGCCCCCGCCTCGACGGAGGCGCCAAGCCGGACATCACCGCCCCGGGAGTGGGCATCGTGGCCGCGCGGGCCGAAGGCACCTCGATGGGCCTGCCCGCCGACGAGCGCCACACCGCCGCGTCCGGGACCTCGATGGCGACCCCGCACGTGGCGGGCACCGCGGCGATCCTCAAGCAGCGGCACCCGGAATGGAAGGCCGCCCAGCTCAAGGACGCCCTGATCTCGACCGCCAGGACCGCGCAGAACCTGACCTTCTACGAGCAGGGCGGCGGGCGGGTGGACATCGCCCGTGCCGTGAGCCAGGGCGTCACGGCCACCGGCGTGCTCGACCTGGGCTCGTTCGAGGACGGCGACTCCGCGCGTCCCGCCGGGAGCATCACCTACACCAACTCCACCCAGGCGCCCGTCTCCCTGACGCTCGCCGCCACCCTGCGCAACCCGGACGGCGACGCCCCCGCCGAGGGCGCGCTCACCCTGGGGTCGTCGTCGGTCACCGTCGACGCCGGCGCCACCGTCACGGTCCCGGTGACCGCGGACCTGGCGAAGATCGCGCACGGCCGGAACTCCGGCCACGTCACCGCGTCCACCGCGGACGGCGCGGTCTCCGCGCACACCACGCTGGCGATCTCCAAGGACCGTCGCACCCACAAGGTGCACGTCACCGCCATCGGCAAGGACGGCAAACCGTCGGACATGGCCAACATCTTCATGTTCGGCCCCGGCGCGCGGGACAACTTCCTGACCTACATCCTGCCGGACGAGGCGGAGGAGGGGAAAACCTTCGAGGTCTACGAGGGCACCTACTTCGCGCAGGGCCACTTCAGCGAGAGGCGGTCCGGCACCCACGTCATCGACATGAAGGTCGACATCCCCGAATTCCAGGTGAACGACGACGTGGAGCTGGTGTTCGACGCGCGGAAGACGCGGCCGATCGTGATCAAGCTGCCGCAGCCGGTGATCCAGGAGGGCATCTCCACGTTCGCCAGCTACCGGGACACCGGCTCCCGCACGATCTCCTCGGCGTACATGAACTTCCCCTCGGTCGAAGAGCTGCACGTGGCCGAGACGCAGCCGGTCCGCGAGGGCACGTTCGAGTTCACCTCGCGCTGGCAGTACGGCGCGCCGAGGCTGGTCTCGCGGGTGAACGACTTCAGGGGGGCGCTGGACCTCTCCCCGATGGTGAGATCGCCGGAGCTGAGCGGCACGTACAAGTGGCAGCTCGTCGACGGGGGTCGCGGCACCCCAGAGGAGCTCAAGGGTCTCAACCTACGCGGCCGGGCGGTCGTCCTGTCGAGCGCCTCGTCTGAGGGCCCCAGCTGGGACGAGATGATCACCACCGCCGCCGAGGCGGGCGCCGCGATGGCCGTCGTCGTGCCGGCCGGCGACAGCAGCCCGTGGCAGTACTGGTCGCCGGCCATCGGCAGACACGAGATCCCGGCCGCCACGATCCCCTACGACCAGGGCCAGAAGCTGCTGGAGCGGATCCGCAAGGGCAAGGCCGTCCTCGACGTGACCGCGAACATGGCCACTCCCTACGTCTACGACATCTCGCAGGTCTCCAAGGGCCGGATTCCCGAGCAGATCGTCTACGAGGCCAACTCCAAGAACCTGGCTCGCGTGGACGCCGGATACCACGAGACCGGAGGCTTCGGCTGGGCCAAGGAGCAGCGGTTCGGCTGGCGGCCGTGGCAGGTCTTCTCCAACGAGGGGCAGCGGTGGATCCGCACCGGGTCCGCGCGCGCCGAGTACATCACCGCGGATGACACCGAGTGGCAGCAGGTGGCGCAGCACATGTTCACCTGGGGGTCGTTCGGCCCGCTCACCCCAGGGTTCATCGCCCCGCTGCGCGGCTACACCCCCGGCGAGAAGGTCGTGGAGCGGTGGTTCGGCCCCGTCGTGCGGCCGGCGATCCCGGCGAACGTGCCCGACCTCGTCCCGACCCGGACCGAGGACACGCTGAGCATCGACGTTCCCGAGTTCGTCGACGCCGCCGGCCACTACAGCTACGCGTTCAGGTCCGACGAGCAGGACACGGTCTCCGCCCGGCTCTACCGCGACGGCAAGCTCGTCGAGGAGCCGAGGAGGGCCGTCGGAGACTTCCCCGCCGTGCCCGGGAAGGCCGCGTACCGGCTGGAGCTGTCCACGAAGCGTTCGTCGGAGGAGTGGACCTACGCCACCGAGACCGACACGGCGTGGACGTTCACCTCGGCCCGTCCGAAGTCCGGCACCGAGCCGCTGCCGTTGCTCGGCATCGACTACTCCGTGCCCGCCGACCTGAACGGCCAGGTCCGCCGGGCGCTGCCGGTCTCGCTGGACCTCTCCGTGCGCAGCACCGCGCCCGGCCTCGCCCTGCGGGAGGTCACGGCCGAGATCTCCTATGACGACGGCAAGAGCTGGAAACGCCTGGTGCTGCGCCCCCGCGGCAAGGCCCACTACTCCACCCTGGTCTCCCACCACCAGGCGGGCAAGGGCGGGCACGTGTCGCTGCGGGTCACCGCGAAGGACCAGGCCGGGAACGCGGTCGAGCAGACCGTGCTCCGCGCCTACGGCGTGAAGTAGCGAGTTCGGGCGCCTGGTACGGCGAGGCCGTACCAGGCGCCCGAAACCGTGTCTCAGAGCCGGCGTTCCCGGGCCACCCGCATGCCGCCACCGCTGAACCCCGGCCGTGCTGGTGGGGAGGACGGGGTTCGTCCAGATCGCAGCCGCTGAGGATGGCGAGCCGGGTAGGTTCGGCCGGCTATGCCGGCCTGTCCGCCAGATGGCAGGCGACCAGGTGTCCCGGCCGGGCTCCCGGCTCCAGCGGGGGCGGCAGCCGGGAGCAGCTGTCCGCGACCTTCCTGCAGCGCGGATGGAACGAGCAGCCGGACGGCGGGTCGACGGGGCTGGGCGGCTCGCCGTCGAGGAGGATCTCCTGGCGGGTGCCGCGCAGCGCCGGGTCGGGCTGGGGCGCCGCCGACAGCAGGGCCTGCGTGTACGGGTGCGCCGCGGCGCCGTACACGTCGGCCTCGGAGCCGGTCTCGACCACCCTGCCCAGGTACATGACCGCCACGCGGTCCGCGAGGTGCTGGACGACACCCAGGTCGTGCGCGATGAACACGTACGCCAGCCGGAACTCCTCGCGCAGCTGCTCCAGCAGGTTCACGATCTGCGCCTGGACCGAGACGTCGAGCGCCGACACCGGCTCGTCACAGACCAGGACATCCGGGCGCAGAGCCAGGGCCCGGGCGATGCCCACGCGCTGCCGCTGGCCGCCGGAGAGCTGGTGCGGGTAGCGGTCGCCGTGGTCGGGGTTGAGGCCCACCACCTCCAGCAGCTCGCGCACCCGCCGGACGCGCTCGCCCCGCGCGGCCAAGTCGGGGTTCACGTCGTACGGCTCGCGTACGGCGTCGGCGACGGTCATCCGCGGGTCGAGCGAGCCGTAGGGGTCCTGGAAGATCAGCTGGATATGGCGCCGGGACCTGCGCAGCTCCCGGCCGCGCAGGTCCCGCATGGACCGGCCGAGCACGGTCACCTCGCCCGACGTGGGCCGTTCGTGCGCGGTGAGCATCCTGGCCAGGGTGGACTTGCCGCATCCGGACTCCCCGACGATGCCGAGCGTTTCGCCCCTGCGCAGCTCGAGGCTCACCCCGTCGACCGCCTTGAGCACGCCCACGGTGCGCCGGAGGATCCCCCGCCTGATGGGGAAGTGCTTGACCAGGTCGCGCACCTCCAGCACCGTCTCGCTCACGATGACGTCACCCGCTCCCACTCATGGCAGGCGGTGAGCCTGCCGGAGGCGATCTGCCGCGCCGGTGGCGCCTGGCCGCACGCGGCGGTGCCGTACCCGCAGCGGGGCCTGAACCCGCAGCCGGGATCCGGCGCGGCCGGGTCGGGCGGCGCCCCCGGGATCACCGCCAGCCGCCGGCCCCGCAGGTGCGGCCTGGGGATCGCGCCGAGCAGAGCCTCGGTGTACGGATGGGCGGGCCGGGCGTACACCTGCGCCGCGCCGCCCTGCTCGACCACCCGCCCGGCGTACATGACGGCGACCCTGTCGGCGATGTCCGCGACGACACCCATGTCGTGGGTGATGAGCACCAGAGCGGTGCCGTGCTCGCGCTGGATCTCGCCGAGCAGCCTGATGATCTGCGCCTGGACGGTCACATCCAGAGCGGTCGTCGGCTCGTCCGCGATGATCACCTGCGGGTTCAGGGCGATGGCCAGCCCGATGCCCACACGCTGGCGCATGCCACCGGAGAACTGGTGCGGGTAGTCGCGCGCCCGCCGCTCGGCAGCGGGGATGCGCACCAGGTCGAGCACGTCGACGGCCCGCCTGCGCGCCTCCTTGCGGGACAGACCGCGGTGCGCGCGGAACAGCTCGGCTATCTGGTAGCCGACGCTCAGCACCGGGTTGAGCGCGGACAGCGCGTCCTGGAAGACCATCGCCATGGTGGTGGCGCGCAGCCGCCTCCGGCTCTCCTCCGGCAGTCGCAGCAGGTCGACACCGCGCAGCCGTACGGAGCCCGCGGTGATCGTGCCGGCCGGCGGCCTGACCAGCCCCATGGCCGCCCGAGCCGTCACGCTCTTGCCGCTGCCCGACTCGCCGAGCACGGCCAGGGTCTGGCCGCTCTCCACGGCGTAGTCGACGCCGTTGACCACTCTGGTCCGGCCGAAGCGCACATGCAGGCCGGAGACGGCGAGCAACGGCGCGGAGTCGTCGAAGCCGGGCAGGGTTTCGAGCGAGCTCATGAGATGGTCACCACCTAGCGCAGTCGGGGGTCGAAGGCGTCGCGCAGCGCGTCGCCGAGGAGCACGAAGCTGAGCACCGTCACGGTCAGGAAGATCGACGGGAAGATCAGCAGGTGCGGGGCCGAGGTGAAGTACTGCTGGGCGGTGTTGAGCTGCACGCCCCACGAGATCGCTGGGGTCCGCAGCCCCACGCCGAGGAAGGTGAGCGCCGACTCCGAGGCGATCACCCCGCCCACGCTGAGCCCAGTGAGCACCGCGACCGGCCCGAGGGAGTTGGGCAGCACGTGGCGCAGCAGGATCCGAGGGGTGCTCGCGCCCACGCCGCGCGCGGCGGCGATGTACTCGCTCCCGGCTGTGGCCAGCACGGAGCCGCGCATGACGCGGGCCAGGGCCGGCCAGCCGAACAGGATGAGCACGGTGGAGACGGTCAGCTCGTTGTGCACGTTCAGCGTCTGCAGGATGACGATCATCCCGACGAGCGCGGGGAAGCCGAAGAACACGTCCATGATCCGGCTGATCAGCGTGTCGACCCAGCCCCTGAAGTAGCCGGCCAGGCTGCCCAGCACGACGGCGACCAGGAGCATCCCCGCGGTGGCGAGCACCGCGATGAGGACCGACGAGCGGGCGCCGTACACGACGTTGCTGTAGAGGTCGCAGCCCTGGATGTCGAAGCCGAACGGGTGTCCCTGGGCAGGTGGCAGGCCGCTGTTCGCCAGGTCGCAGCGGCGCGGGTCGCCGCCACCGAACCAGCCGGCGAACGCCTGCGGCACTGCGGCCATGGCGCAGACGAGCAGCGCGAGCACGCTCGAGACGGCGAACGCCGGGCGGCGGCGCAGCTCCCGCCAGAGGCCGGAGCGGCGGGCCGGCCGCGGTTCAGTCGAGGCGGATACGAGGGTCGAGGATGCCATAGAGAAGATCCACCATGAGATTCACCAGCAGGAAGACGAGGACGAGCAGGGTCCCGACGCCCACGACGACCGGCCCGTCGTGTTGCGGGATCGCCGTGAAGATCTGGTAGCCGAGGCCTGGCAGGTTGAAGATGCCCTCGATGAGGACAGTGCCGCTGAGCAGGTACCCGAGGCTCACACCGAGTAGCGACACGACGGGGATCAGCGAGTTGCGCAGGACGTGCCGGATCACGACGGCCCGCCTCGGCAGGCCCTTGGCGGTGGCGGTGCCGACGTGGTCGGCGGCCAGGTTGTCGAGCACGCTCGTCCGGGTCAGCCTGGCGACCTGCGGCAGGCCGTACAGCGCGAGGACCAGGCCAGGCAGGACGTAGGCCAGCGGCCAGCCGGCCTCGGTGCCCGACACGGGCAGCCAGCCGAGGTTGACGCCCAGCACGATCTGCGCGACGTACGCGACCACGAAGAACGGCACACCCATGATCAGGGTGGTGCCGCCGAGCACGGCGACGTCCGCCGGCCCGCCGCGCCGCAGGCCGGCCGCGGCTCCGAGCAGCACGCCCATGACCGCCATGAACAGCCAGGCCGTCACGCCGAGCTGGACGGTGATCGGCCAGCTCGCCCCGATGATCTCCGAGACCGGCCGGCCGGTCAGGCTCGTCCCCAGGTCTCCGGTGAGCAGGCCGGCCAGGTAGAGGCCGTACCGGACGAGCAGCGGCTCGTCCAGGTGGTACTGCTCGCGCAGGGCCTGCTCGACCGACGGCGACAGCACCCGGTTCGGGCCGGCCAGCGCCTGGATCGGGTCTCCGGGCAGAGCGTAGACCGCCATGTAGATGATGAAGGTGGTGCCCAGGAGCACGGGCACCGCCACGAGCAACCGGCGCAGGACGTACCTGCCCATGGGCCCGCCTCAGCCGACCTTGACCGCGGCGAGCACCGCGCCGCCGAGGAACTCCGGTCTGACGCCGCTGACCCGGGTGGAGTGGGCCAGGCCGCCGACCGGCTGGAACAGCGGCGACAGCGGCAGCCCGTCGAGGGCGGTCCTGGTCGCCTCCCTGGTCAGGCCGAACGCCTCGTCCTGGCCCGCGCTCGCGGCCCGATCTCGCAGCGCGGCGAACTTCGGGTCGTCGTAGCCGGTCACGTTGGTGCCGGATCCCTTGGTGAACAGCTGGTCCGCCAGCGCGTACAGGTGGGGGTAGCCGGCGCCCATGTAAAGCAGGACGGGGCCGTCGATCTTCTTGGCCGTCAGGTTGGGGTAGAGCTGGTCGACGGGCTGGGCCTGCGTCGTCACCGTCTCGATGCCGAGGTTCGCGCGGAGCTGGTTGCCGACGGCCTCGAGGAGCACGGTGTTCAGGGGGTCCTGGTACGTCCAGAGCGTGAGCGGCCCCTTCCAGCCGCCGGCCTCGGCGAGCAGGGCCTTGGCCCTGGCCGGGTCGAAGGAGCAGGCGGCGCAGTCCGCGTCACCGCCGCCGGGGATGTTCGGCCCCGCCAGGCCCTTGGCGGGCTGGCCGAAGCCGCGGAGCAGCGACTTGACGATGGTGTCGCGGTCGACCGCCTGAGAGAACGCCTGCCTCACCCGCAGGTCGGAGAAGCGCTTGTCCCAGAGGGGGAAGCCGAGGTAGACGACCGCGGGGAAGGGCACCCGCACCAGCCGGTCCTTGAACTGGGTGGCGGCGTTGGTGAGGTTGTTGCCGGTCACCAACGTGACGTCGACGTTGCCGGCCTGCAGGTCCCGGTAGGCGGCGGCCTCGTCCTGGTACGACTTGGCCTCGATCCGGGCCGCGTTGCCCGGCTGCCCCTTGTAGCCCTCGAACTTCCGCAGTACGACCTTCGTGGCGCCCGCGGCGAGGCCGTCGCCCTCCAGCCGGTACGGCCCGTTGCCGATCGGCTTGCGGTCGAAGCCGTCGAGGTCGGAGAAGGCGGCCTTGGGCATGGGCGCGAACGTCGTCTGGGCCAGTACGTACGGCAGCAGCGAGAGCGGCTTGGTGAGCGTGACCTTCAACGTGCTCCGGTCGGCCACCTCGATCCCTGACAGGGTCTTCTTCGACGGCTTGCCGTCGGCGGGGTTCAGGTCGGCGTAGCCCTTGAAGGCGGCGAACATGTAGTTGTTGGTGAAGGCGTTCGGGCCGTAGGCGGTGGCGTTCCATGAGTCGGCGAACGACTGCGCGGTGACCTCCTCGCCGTTGTGGAACGTCCAGCCCGGCTTGAGCTTGATCGTCCACGTGGTGTTGTCGGCGGACTCGATCGACTCGGCCATGGCGTTCACGGCCTTGCCTGTCGCCGTGTCGACGCTGGTCAGCGGCGTGAAGAGGGCGTAGTCGAGGTTGCTGCCGATGGACTTGCCGGGCGTGAAGTGGGACAGGAAGTAGGAGGTCACGCCCACCGCGTAGGACTTCTCCGCCGCGGGCGCGGCAGCGCCGGACCCGCTGGAGCAGGCCGCTGCGGTGACGGCCAGCACGCTCGCGACGACGGCCCCGCCCAGCGTCTCCCCGGCGTTGTCGGTGGTCTCATGACAGACATCTGCGGGCACCTCCAAGGATGCTCGGCACGTAGGGGTGTGGGGATGGCAGCTGCCGGGATCGCGCCGGGATCGCCCGCGCTGGGTCGAGCGTGCCATAGCACTGGCCGGCGTTCATTGTCGGGAAGTTCAACCCTCAGCTGCGCCTTTGTCAGCTGGAACAGCGGGCCTCCGCCGGGTGAACTGCGCGTTTCAGCCGCGTTGCGGGTGCTCGGACACCGTGCCGGCTGCTGTGCCGGTCGCGGGTGCATCAGATGCGGTGCCGGTGCGTCCACCGGCCGCCGAGCAGCGTGCCGAGCACCTCGATGCCGCGTAGCTCAGCCGGGACCAGGCCGGCCGGGTCGGTCGCGGTGATCATCAGGTCGGCGGCGTCGCCGGGCCGGATACCGCGCCGCCCGCGGCACGCCGAGGACAGCACGACCTCCAGCGGGATCGCCTGTTCGGGGTGCCAGGCCGGGCGCTCGTCGTCGGTCCTGGCGATCGCCGAGGCCATGCCGTCCCACGGGTCGAGCGGCGCCACCGGGGCGTCGGAGCCGAGTTCGAGCACGGCGCCTGCGGCGAGCAGGTCGGCGTAGGCGAAGGCGCGGTGGGTCCTGCCCCGCCAGTGCAGGTCGGCCACCTCCCGGTCGTCGGGCGCGTGGGCGGGCTGCACGCCGGCGACCAGGCCGGGCCTGGCGAACCTCGCGAAGTCGGCGGGCCTGATGAGCTGCGCGTGCTCGATCCTGCCCGGACAGCCGACGCGCTCGAACGCGTCGAGGGCGATGCTCGCGGCCAGGTCCCCGATGGCGTGCACGGCGGGCTGGATGCCGTGCTCGCCGGCCAGGCTCATCGTGTCGTGGAGATCGTCGGGTGACGTCTCCAGCAGGCCGCGGGCGTCGGTGCCGGGGTACGGCTCGTCGCAGTAGGCGGTCCTGGTGTTGAGCGAGCCGTCGACGAACATCTTCACCGGGCCCACCTCCAGCAGCCCGCCGGATCCGGCGACGGGATCTCCCGTGCGCAGGCCGCGGCCGATGGCCTCCTCCAGCCGGTCCTTGGGTATCGAGCAGCTGACCCGTACGTCAACGCGCTGCTCGCCCACCCTGCGGCTCCAGTCGGCGACGTTGTCGGCGAACTCGAAGTCGAGCAGTCCGACCACGCCGCGCGCCGCCGCGGCGGTGGTGGCCTCGGCCACCCAGCGATCGAGCTCCTGTTGCGGCGGCTGGGGCAGCGCGGCCATCGCGGTGTAGCAGTCGCGCTCGCGCAGCACGCCGGTGGGATGCTCTGCCATCCCGACGGCCGCCAGGGCGGCCGGACTGAACCAGGCGGTGTGCAGGTCGTTGCTGACCATGACGATCTTCCGTCCCGGTGCCGCCGCGTGCAGCAGCGACTTGTGCGGGACGTCCGGCCACAGGCCGTCGCGGAAGCCGTACCCGACCGTGAAGCCGGAGTGCGGGAGGACCAGGTCGACCGCCTCCCGCGCGGAGCGGGCGCCGCTCAGGTCGACCCTGCGCCTGCCCTGCGCCCACTGCACCATGTGCACGTGCGCGTCCCACAGGCCGGGCAGGAGCGTGCCGCCCCGCACGTCGACGGATTCGTCAGCGGGAGGCGGCTCGGTGCTCACCTCCTCTATCCGGCCGTGAGCGATCAGGACATGGCGGATCGGGCCGCGCAGGCCGATCCGCGCGTTGCGCAGCAGTAGTGAGGGCATGCGACGACGCTAGGCGGCGACCCGCCGGGGACTCATCGTCGAGAGCGGACATCCCGCCCTGCCCGCCTTGTCGCCCGCCACATGCTCGCCGTGCGCCACAGCTCGCCCCCTGGGTCCGAGCTCGCCACCCGCCGCGGTCCCGTCGCTCTGGGCTGCCCGCCCGCTACAGCTCGCCCCGTAGCTCGAGCAGACGGAGCTGCAGCCAGATCACCAGCCGCTCGGCGGGGTCGCCGAGGTCGACGTCGAACAGCTCCTGCAGCCGGCGTACGCGATAGCGCAGCGTGTTCTCGTGGACCGACAGCACCGCGGCCGCCTTGGCCGCCTCGCCGAAGGCGTCGAGGTAGGCCAGCAAACTGACGCCGTGGGTGGTGGAGTGCGCCCTGTCGTGGTCGAGCATCCGCTGCACCGGCTCCAGCACCTGGTCGACCGCGACCCCGCCGCGCTCCACCAGCTCGAGCAGGGCGACCCGGCTGCGTACCCGCTCGTCGGTGACCAGCGCCACCGGCTCTCCGGCGGTCTCGGCGAGCACACGGATGACGCGCTCCGCCAGCCGCCTCGAGGACGGTACCCCGCCCAGCCCAGTGACCACGGGACCGACGCCCGCGCGCAGGCTGAGCCGCGCGGACTTGCGCACCGCGGTGACGGCGTCGATCGCCACGCGGGCCAGCCGCGAGGGGGGAGTGCTCGGCGGGACCGGCAGCAGGGCGTAGACCCTGCCCCAGCCGGTCGTGCAGACCGCCTGCGGCTGCCAGGACTCGCAGCACAGGCCGACCAGGTCGACGATGCTCGCCACTGCGGTGTCCGGCTCGGGCACCGGGTCGGACGGCGCGAAGGCGACGATCGCCACCTGCGATTCCACCGGCAGGCTCAGCCGCGCGGCCGCCACCGACTCCGACGTCGCGCCGTCGAGCAGGGCGCGCAGCGTCTCCGAGCGGTGCCAGCGCTGCGGGTCGCCGGGGTTGCGAGCGCGGAGCAGGTGCATCGCCGCGATCCTGCCCGCGTCCTCCAGCAGCCGCATGGCATCCGGCACCACTGGCGGGTCGCCGTCGAGCACCCAGATGAACCCGAGCAGCTGGGCGCCCACCCGGACCGCCGTCGCCAGGCGCGGCGTGTGCCCCGGCCCCAGGCTGTCGAACCGCACAGGACCGTCGGCCTTGAAGACGCGGCTGTACTCGGTGCGGTTGGTCGGCCGCTGCGGAGTCTTGCGCCCCAGGATGCCGAGCCTGCGGATCTCGTCGATCTCCTGGCCGGGGACGTTGGAGTAGCCGAGCACGTTTCCCTGCGGGTCCTCGATGCAGGTGGCTCCGCCGATCGTCGCGGCGACCGCGTTGGCGAGCGCGAACAGGTCTCCCGACCCGACCGAGAGGGAGGCCGTGGTGGCCGCGCCGGGTCCGGAGACGGCCGCGGTCAGCAACGCGTCGAGCTGCCGCCACGGGATCTGCCGGGGGGCGATGAGCAGCGCTATCCCGGAGGTCTTCGCCACCTCGATGAGAGGCCCGAGGTCCGCACCCCTGTCCTTGACGACTACGGCGTGGTACGCCAGTCCGGCTGCCTGCCGTACCAGGTCGCGAGTTTCCTGGCCGGACACCCGCGCGCCCACGGCGAGCAGGACACAGCCGGGTCGTTCGCCGAGGGGATCGTCCGGGTCGTGGACGACGGGCTCGCCCACGGTGATCGACCCGTCAGCAGGTAGGTAGGCGGCGGACAGCACGTGGCTCCCCATCGTCTCGAGCACCTGGCTCAGCGGGGGGCGGTAGGGCCGCCTCATCGAGCCGTCGGGCAAGAGGTCGGAAACCGACATTCGTCTCCCTCCCGTGGCGGAAAGGCCTCATTCAACAGCATTCCGCTTGACGGACGCCACAAGAGCCGAGCCGTGACCTTGGCAGCCGGCACGATGCACGCGCGCGAACACCGTGCGCATACTTGGGCGTGCTCGACCCAACGCTCATCTCAGAACTCGACTCCGTTCCCGACTTTGATCGCTTCGCCACCGTGGACGAGGTCCACGGAAGCCTCATCCGACTGGCGGACGACCATCCCGGCGTGGCGTCGCTGCGCCGCATCGGCACCTCCCGCCTCGGCGACCCGCTGCTCTGCCTGACCGTGGGCGACGGCCCCCGCCATGCGGTCGTCGCGGCCGGACCGCACCCCAACGAGCCCATCGGCGGGCTGACCGTGGCGCATCTGGCCGGGCGCCTGTGCGCCGACGCGGAACTGCGCCGCACCACCGGCTACACCTGGCACATCGTGGGCTGTCTCGATCCCGACGGGACCAGGCTCAACGAGGGCTGGTTCGCCGGGCCGTTCACCAAGGCGCACTACGGCAGGCACTTCTACCGGCCGGCCGTGGACGAGCAGGTGGAGTGGACCTTCCCGTTCTCCTACAAGCGGGCCTATTTCGACCGCGTGATGCCCGAGACCCTGGCGCTGATGCGCCTGATCGACGACACCCGCCCGGCGTTCCTGACCACCCTGCACAACGGCGAGACCGGAGGCGTCTTCTACTACCTGAACCGGCCGGAGCCCGAGCTGCAGGCGGTGCTCAAGGCCCTTCCCGGGCGATACGGCGTCCCCCTGCACGCGGGGGAGCCTGAGCATCCCTCCGTGAAGCAGCTGGAGCAGGCTTTCTACCTCGCTCCCTCCATGGAGAACGCCTACGACTACATCGAGGCCCTCGGGCAGGACCCCACCGAGCACATCAGCGGCGCCGCCAGCGACTCCTACATCAAGAAGTACGGCACGCTCGGGCTGACGGCCGAGGTGCCCTACTGGACGGACGCCACGGCCGGCGACACGACGCCGACCGGCCGGGTCTACCGCGACCTGGTGCTCGCTCAGGCCGCCGACCTCCGCGCCACCTTCTCCGTGCTCGACGAGACCCTGAGTGCGGCCGCCGGCGACCTGGTCACCGGGTCCCCGTTCATCCGGGCAAGCAGGAGCTTCATCCCGATGCTCGCCGGGATGGCGGCCACCGGCGAGAGCCGAGCCGCCGCCCCGGAGAACGACAGGCCCGCGACCGTCGCCGAGCTCTCCTCCTGCCGCGACCTGCTGCACAGCGTACGGCTCCGGTTCGGCGGCATGCTGCTGCGGGCGTTGGAAGGCGAGCTGGCAGTGGGCAATGGAACCCCGGCCATCCGGACGAGGGCCCGAGCGCTGTCGGAGACCTACGCCAAGTGGTGCGCGGAGGCGGAGTCGGGCGCGTCCGAGGAGACGATCCCGATCCGCCACCTCGTGGCCATCCAGTACGGCGGCATCTTGGCAGGCGCGAGACAGGCGGCGCGATCCTCGCCGGCCGCTGGGCGTGCCTAGCGGCGCATCACCTGGGCCAGCGCCGGGTTGGTGCCGTCGAACGCGCGGATCACCCGCTCGACGATCTCGGCGGGCTTGTCCTGGCTGAGCTTGGTCTTGCCCACCACCCGCGCGGGCACCAGGCGAAAGGCGGTCACAGCCGGAGCGAGCCTGCGAACGTACCCCTCCACCGTGCTCATCCGGAACGGCTCCGGCCGTCCGGCCTCGAAGTGGTCGACCGTGTCCGAGAGCACCTCGTAGGTCTCCTCCGGCCCGAGGACCTCGGGCGTGCCGTGCAGGTGCACGGTGACGAAATTCCAGGTGGGCACGTACGGCCCGGCCCCGTACACGGTCGGTGAGACGTAGCCGTGGGGGCCCTGCACGACGATCACCACGGGCTGCTTCCCCAGGCCGTGCAACTCGGCGTCCTCGCGGGCCAGGTGACCGACGACGGCGGCGCCAGGGTTGGCGGGATCCGGCATGATCGGCAGGTGCGAGACGACCGGCCCACCGTCGCTCACCAGCAGGGCCCACCCGTGAGCCGCGATCAGCGCGCGCAGCGCCAGCGGATCGTCCAGGGCATATATCGGTTGCTCCAGCATGAAGGAGATGGAACAGCGGTCACGGAGGCCCTGTCACGGTGGAGCGGCACAAGGTCGGCCGCCGGCTTTGCGACTCCCGACAAAGCCGGGCCTGTAGGTTCGAGGCGAACGGGTGAACACCCACTGGTGCTGCGGGTGCCTGTACCACCGCGCCGGGCGGGGCCGACGCTGCCCTTACCGTGGCCGCCACGAGCAAGACCGAGGCGCTGGCCAGGTTCTCTGTCCCTGTCCATCGCGCAGAACGGCAGCAAGGTCTTCCCCGAGCTGAGCAAGGCCGACACCCTCGCCAGGGCGTACAAGGTGCTCAACACCAAGTCGAAGATCGCCAAGGCGCTGCTCGACATGGAGTTGCTGGCCGCGTGGCTGAACTACGCGCACGGCGTGTACAACTCCTCGGCCAAGGTGCACGGCGACACCACGCTGAAGCAGGCGATCGAGACCGCTGAGAAGTACCGGACGGGCAAGGCGACCACGGCCCAGCTGAAGAAGTCGGCCGTGTTCCTCTACCAGCACGTCAACAAGTAACACCCGAACATAGCGCTCCCCGGACAGTCGCTCCGGGTAGCGCTATGTCGCTTTAGGTGTGATTCACGGATGCGGCAAGGCGACAGGCCGCTCCGCTTGCCCTACCCAACCCGGTCGAGGCCGATATCGAGGTCATCCGCCGCGATCGTCTCGGCGGGCTGATCCACGAGTATGCGCAGGTCACATGAGGTGACATGGTTTTCGGCACCCACACCCTGGACGATGCACGGCCCCGTCTCCCACCGCGTGCACGTCTGCGAGGGATGCGAGATGGCCGGGGAGCCGTGGGTGAGCGTCGGCCTGGTCCACCCGCCCCCCGACACCTTCACCGTGCCGACCAGCCGTACCGGCGCCGGCCTGGCTGGCACGCGCTGCGACGCGTTTCGGCCTACGGGCGCGCCGACGCCCCGCGCCTCGTACCTCTGGCTCGCCGGGCCGATCACCCCTGTCCTGTGGACACCGCCGAGCCGTGGTGGCCATAAGTGATCAGAGTGTGGGCTGGGTTATGAGCAGCCGCCGGTGCCACCGTGAGAGTGATCAACGCGCCCCCGGCAGGAGCGGGGCGCTGGTGAGCCCTTGGCGCGATGGTGAGCGACACGGCGGCGCGGGTTTCGACGAGACCAGCTGCCCTCGCCTTCGCTCACGCGGCCGGGGCGTCTTGACGTTGTGTCGAACGTATGTGGATGAGGAGAATCAGGTGCACCAATCAGAGCCCCGGGGCCTTACGCGATGGCTGCGACGGCTGCTCGTTTCCGCGGGCGTCGCCGCGCTTGCCGGCGGTGTTCTCGCGGTGCCGGCATCGGCTCAGGCGGAGACCCGGCAATCGGCATCCGTCCAGAACGCGGAGTCCAGTGGGCCGATCTACCAGCTCATCAATCGGCAGACCAGTCAATGCCTGTTCTACCACGCTTCGGGATTCGGGACGGAGCCGTGCTCGAACAGCAAATACCAGCGGTGGTATTGGGACAGCCCAGGCAAGAACTGGCACTCGGAGTGGGCTACCTGGTGCATGACGCCTTCCAAGGACTTGAACGGCAAGTCACGCCCCGCGATGTACCTCGGGCACCGGTGCGCCCCGCTCGCCGACACCAACCACGTCGAGCTCGGGGGAGGCTTGGCGATGATCAGCTGGCCGAAGTACAACCTGTGCCTCGACTCCAACGGAAAGCCGAACACGGGCAACACGTACGCGGCCGTGTTCCTGTCCGAATGCCACAAGGACGATCTCGGTCAGCAGTGGATCAGGAAGGTCGTGGGCTGAGCGGAGGCGTCTTCCCCGCTCGGCGAGCCGTTGCCCCCGTCTGACGCGGCAGCTCGAAGGCCTCGTCCGGGATTCGGACGGGGGCCGGCCTCCACATGCAGATTGAAGTGCGTGAATGGAGATCCGGCCGCGTCGAGCGGGCGCTACCCGCCGACCTCACCCCGGCGTACGCCAATAAGGCGACCGAGGCGCGGGTCCGGAACGTGACGCAGTCATCGGCACGATCGACCCTGCCCGGTCCCTGGCCGCGCAGCGCGCCTACCTCGCGTCGTTCTTCGATCTGCACCTGCGCCGCCGCGACAACCACCTGCTCGACGGCCCGTCCGCGACCTACCCCGAGATCAAATTCGTGAAGTAGGACGGACACCGGCTGTGAGGGCGCCGTCTTCGATGCCGAACCGCCCCGCACCAATTTGCGCCATCTTCGCCTATGAAATGGGATATTCCGGAATGGTGATCTCATGCTGATTGATCCCGGTGTGGCCGCCACCTTCTGTCTCGCGGCGTTGGTCATGGCTCTGGTTCCCGGGCCGGACCTGCTCTTCATCACCGCCACCGGCCTGGCCTCCGGACCACGTGCCGGAGTGCTCGCGGCGCTTGGCATGTCGGCCGGACTCGCCGTCCACACCACCGCGGCGGCGTTCGGGCTGGGCGCACTGCTCCAAACCTTCCCCACCGCCTTCACCGTGGTGCGGATCCTCGGCGCCGTGTATCTGGTCTACCTCGCCGTCGGCTCGTTCCTGGCCGCAGCTCGGAAGGACGACGCCGATCCCGCTCGAGCACGGGCCGAGCAGGAGCTCTCCGCCCGCCGTGTCTTCGGCAGGGCCTTGCTGACCAACCTCGCCAATCCCAAGGTGATCGCGTTCTATCTGGCGTTCTTCCCGCAGTTCGTCGATCCGGCACGGGGACATGTGATGGCGCAGTTCTTCGTCCTGGGCGCCCTTTTCATCCTCATCGGATTGAGCGTCGACGCGAGCGCCGGCCTTCTCGCGGGCCGGCTGGGTGACTTCGTCCGCGGCCGCTCGTCCGTTCAGCGGTGGCTGCACTGCTTGTCGGGCACTGTTTTCGGGGTCCTCGCCGTACGCCTGGCCACCGACACCCGATAGACACCGGTCTCCCGAGATCCCCCGGGAGAGGGAGGAGAACCCCTCTCGTGGGGGAACCTGCCAGATCGTTTCGCCAGGAATCGTAGGAGACAAGGAGGTCATCTGATGTACGAGTTCTCGTTCGACTGGCCGTCTCCGCTCGATCCCCCCGCGCTGCTCATCCGGGTGAACAGCGAGCCACCCGTGCTCCGGGTCCGCATGCCGTCCGGCGACGAGGGATACCTGGTGACGCGCCATGACGACGTCGTCAGGGTGCTGATGGATCCGGTGTTCAGCCGTGCCTGGCTGTTCCGTCCCGACGTGCCGCGATATTCCGACGGCCCGATCGGCCTGCCGGACAGCCTGCTCAACCTCGATCCTCCCGACCACACCCGGCTGCGCCGGGCAGTGTCGCGTGCTTTCGTGCCGCGGCGCGTGGAGTCGATGCGGGCCGGTGTCCAGAAGGTCGCCGAAGGCCTGCTCGATCGTATGGAGGCGGGTGGCGGACCGGCCGATCTGGTCGAGGCGTTCTGCTCCCCGCTGCCGATCTCGGTGATCTGCCAGCTGTTCGGCGTGCCGGAGCGGGACTGGCCGGCACTGCGCGGCTGGACCGACACGGCCCTGTCGCTGACGGCGCGCTCCACCCACGAAGTCACGCAGGCGCTGACCAGCCTGCACGACTACTTCGTGAAGCTCGTGGCGGACAAGCGCGCGGCTCCTTCTGACGACCTGCTGAGCACGTTGATCACCGACCGCCAGGACGAGCTGAGCGATGCTGAGATGGTGAGCGTGGCGGGTACGATCCTGGCGGCCGGCTTCGAGACCACGGTCAACCAGCTGGCGATCAGCGCGTACGTGCTGGTACGGAACCGCGAGCTGTATACCGGCCTGCACAAGGATCCGGCACGCGTGCCGGCCGCTGTCGAGGAACTCCTCCGCATGACGCCGACCAACCATGGCACCGCCCGCATCGCCACAGAAGACGTAGAGATCGGCGGCATGCTCATTCCTGCCGGCAGCATGGTCCTGGCCTGGACCGCCGCGGCCAACCGGGACGAGGACGCCTTCCCCGAGCCTGCGCGGATGGACCTCGATCGCGCAAAGAACGATCACCTCACGTTCGGCCGCGGAGCGCACTTCTGCTTGGGCGCCGGGATCGCCCGCGTGGAACTGCAGGCCGGTCTGCAGGCTCTGCTCCGCCGGTTCCCCGACCTCCAGCTGGCGGCTGATCCCTCGGAGCTGAGCTGGCGCAGCGGCATGGTCGCCTTCGGCCCGCATGAGCTTCCGGTCACCTGGTGACGGGCGATTTCCTGGAGCCCTACCTGCTGGCCGCAGGTGAGGGCGAGCCCGCCGCCACCCCGCAGCGCACGGGCATGGCGATCAAGGCGTCCAGCGAGCTCACGGGCGGTGCGATCGGCATGTTGGAGAGCGCGGATCCGCCTGGCTTCTCGACCGTGCTGCACACTCACGAGGTCGCGGAGCTGTGGTACATCCTGGACGGGCACTACGACTACCACGTGGCGGGGCGATGGCTGTCCGCCGAGGCGGGCGCGGTGGTCTTCGTGCCACCGCGGTGTCCGCACGGCCTGCGCGTGGGCCCCTCGGGTGGACGCAAGCTGACGATCTTCGTGCCCGGCGGCACCGAAGGGCTCTTCCGCGAGATCCACCGCCGAGCCGAGGTGGGTGAACTCACGGACGAGACCATGCGCGCCCTCGCGCGGTGTTCCTGGACAGCTCCATGGTCATAGAGCGCGACGGGTACGCGCGCTGGCAGTCCCGGTCCAAGCTCGGCTACCTCGATCTCGTCTGCGGGCGGTCGAAGGCGTGCGACGCGCTACCCGGCAGCGCCTCCGGCACCTGGACGCGGCTGGTGAACCGGCTGCGGGAACGGCCCGACCCGAAGGTGACGCTGTACAGGACCTACACGATGAGGGTCCCGGAAGAGCCGGTGCTCGGCCGGGAGGTCGTCGCGGCCGCGGACGCCTATCTGCGTGGCGACCCGGCCCCGCTGCACCGTCTGGCCCGGTTGATGCCCGAGACTTCTCCGCCGGGCAGCCACCCGAATCCTGCCGGGTATCTGGCCTATCGCTGCGGCGACGGCACCTTCCCGTTCGACCGGCTTGCGTCGGCGGCCGAGCGTGACCGGTGGCGCGTTCGGTGCGGGCCTTCCCGAACGCGACCGTCGTCCGTGTTCCGTTCGGGTGGCATGCGATGTCCAGTCGCCCGGGGCCGTTGGGTGATTGCGTGCGCGGCATGCTGCGCACCTTTCTGACCACCAAGCAGGTGACCGACCAGGGGTGCACCGGCGAGAACTACCACGCGATCGGCGCCTTCCCGCAACAGGTCAAGGACGTGCCGCCGTATCCGGCCCGCAAGCAACGGCGCCGGGAGCGCGATCTGGTACGTCAGCTCGAACGTCTCACCGGTAAGAGGGTCACTCTCGATCAGTCCAACCAGCACCCAGCCGCCTGAACACTCCTCGCGCTCGCAGCCTCATCCCGCGATCATCGGCTGAGGTTCGCTGCCGCCTGCCCAGCCAAGATCCTGCTTTCGAGTCAGATCAAGCTGAGCGCCCCTGCCCGGGGCCATGCCGCTGATACGGCGCTTTCCTTGCCGCCGTCATTCACCTCGAAGCCCGTGACACCTGTGTCGGGGCCGGCGCGCCCCTGTGCGGGTGAGATATCCCTCGCGAGAGGGAGAGTGACCCCCTGGCCGGGGGAAGCCGCCCGGTGGACGCCGCCGCATAGTGACAGCCGAGGAGGAATCATGAAGATCGCGTATGCGGCGATGGCGTGGACGGGACTCTACGTGGCGTCGAAGGTGTCCTTCGCCCTGGACGGGCGGCTCGGCTTCACGGGCGGGCCCCGCGTGTCGCCCGACAGTTACCAGGCGTACGGGCCCGGCGAGGTGGCGCTGGCGCAATGGGCCAACGCCGGGAGCGGACTGCTCATCATCGCGGTCCTGCTCCTCGGCCGGCTCGACCTGTCGGGCCGCTGGCCGCGCAGGATCCTGCTCACGCTGCATTGGCTGTTCACGGCGATGGCAGCCGTGGGCGGCGTCGGCATGCTGGGCACCGGGCTGTTCACCGACCGGGGCGGCGCGCTGTTCGGCGGCTACTGCGCGGTGTGGGCCGTCCTGCTGTTCCTGACCACGCGCGACCTGCACCGCCGTCCGGCACGCCAACGCGCGCTGCGGGCGGTGCGTGGATGACCACCGCACAGGACGGGCAGGCGCCGGCCTGGAACTCGTGGGCGCCGCGCGCGGTGCTGGCCTGGACATTGCTGTACGGCACGCTCCAGGCGTACTGGGCGTTCGTCGACAGCCCGCCCCAGATGTCTCCGGTGGGCGTCGACCTGATCGCTTTCTCCGGCTGGAAGGCGGTCGCGCTCTGTCTGGCCGCGGCGGCGGTCACGCTCGGACTCGGGCGGCTCCGGCAGTCGATCGTGGCCCGGCGCGTCCTGCTGGCTGGGGCGTGGACGGTGAGCGGGGCCTGGACGTGGTCGGCGGACTGCTGCCCGGCATCGGCGTTGTGACGCAACCGCGCGAGCCCGGTTATCCCCCGTGCGAGGTGTGTGATCCCCCGTGCGGGGGAGGAGGCCCGGCGATGACCCCGGCAGGATGGCAGGGTGACTGAGGAGCTGCGCACAGATGCCATGCATGATCCGCCGTCGTCCAAGGGCCAAGAGGTCCAGCGAACGTTCAACAAGATCACTGACTACTACGACCGGATGAATCGCCTCATGACGCTGGGGCGACATGCCGCCTGGTGCCGTGATGTCGCAGTGAGTACGAAAGTCCCTTCAGGAGGAAGCATGCTCGATGTCGCCACCGGAACCGGCGTCATCGCTCTTGCCGCACTGGAGAAGTATCCGAACTCAACCATCCATGCCGTCGATTTCTCGGAGCGGATGCTGACGGAAGCAGCGAGCAAACCGGGGGCCTCCGCCATCATGTGGCAGCACGCAGATGCGAACGATCTGCCCTTCGGTGACGAGTCCTTCGATGCCGTCACGCATGGTTATCTCCTCCGCAATGTCGATGATGTCGAGCGCGTGCTCGAAGAGCAGTACCGGGTACTCAAACCTGGAGGTCGGGTCGTCATTCTGGAGACATGCCCACCACGAGGACTGCTCCGTTACCCAGTGACTCTGGGTGTTCGAGTTTTGATTCCCCTTCTCGGCCAGATGGTCGCACGTGATCGTGAGTCATACGCATACCTGCAAAAATCCACACTCGGATTCATGACTCCACAGGAGGTCGTCGCGATCCTTCGTCGAGTCGGCTTCGCCTCCATAGCGTGGAAGAAGAAGTTCTTCGGCACTCACATGATCATCTCGGCCCAGAAAGCAGTAGCCTTCGGAGAGTCTCGCTGATCTTCCGCTCATCGCGAGGACCGGGTGAGACCAACGAATCCGTCACATCTCGCGATCACGTGCAAAGCGCGCGGCACGATTGGTACGAGCCGTGATCAACCGCGGCTCCGGCGTTGCGGCAGCTGTCGCCGCGATGCTGGTTCTCTTCTGACTGATCGTCGGCCTGGTGGCAGGCTTCAGCGAACAGTGGAACACCGTGCTGTGGTCGATCTCGGCGCCACCATGATCTGCTTGACCCGGGCACAGGACGCGCGGCTGGTGATCCGCAAGTCGACTTCGGGCTCGTGAGGTCGTAGCAGAGCTGTAGGTGCTGATTGAGCGTCGGGTCGTCCAGCGTGTGTCCGGCGAAGTCGATGGGGATGTTCGCGTTCGTCGATGAGGACGCCACGCCAATCTCGTCGCCGTCCGAGGCCTCGGGCCGCCTTCCGATCGATCCGCGCTGAGTGGGTTGTCTGTCGACTCGCCGAGCCCGGGTGATCATGTGGCTCCTCGGAATGCGCCCGCTTTCCCCGGAGCCTGCCGTACGAAAGCCCTTCCCCGGCTGTCCAGGGGACCCGGGGCCGGGAGGGCAGTTCTGTACGGGCGTTCGACGACGCTCCTCAGTGTCACTCGTCCGATGCCGCCACCGTCAGGACGCGTGATGTTGTCCTCGCCGAGTTCGTCGTCTCAACCGCCGGACTGTTCCCGGCATTTCTGCGGGTTCTTGTGCTTGGCGCAGGGGTCGTCCGCGGAAACGAGAACATGCGTGGTCGCGAAAGCAGTCCCGGCCACGGGTACGGCACTGGCGAGCTGGGCTGGCATCGTCACTGGGACGACGAAGAGGAACGAGGCCCCCATCACCCCGGCCGCGAGCGCGTACCTTATCTTGATCATGTCTGATGACTCCATGGTGAATCAGCTGCGCCCCGGGCGATGCCCGGGCCAGCAGAGCACCGGATCGGCAAACTCCATGCTAGTTAAGCGAGAACTCCGGCGGCCACCTCGGGAGTACAAAGCCCGGAGGCGGTCGGATTACCCTCTCGCCATGTAGAGCGATATAGGCATCACTTATTGTGACATTTCGCCACGCCGTGGCGCCGGAAACCCCTGTGCCGACTCGGGAAGGGTGTCGTCCGCAGATGGCAATGTCTTGGCAAGTCATCACGGCGCGAACAGCTCTTTCTCGGGCCAGCACACACCGGCGCGAGAAGGGTCAGGCCGACGCCGAATCCGATGCGACGGCCTGCCGGCGGGGCTGTCCCGAAGGCCGGTGTGCGCCCCAGTCGTCCGTCACCCAAACGCAGGGCGAGGCGAGCGCAGGGTCTCCTGGAGACCGGCTCCGGGTAAGAGTCAACCCCGACTGCTGGCCGGCCGACGACGTAGGCCCGAGCGATCGCCTGCGTCAGTGGGGTACCCGCGGTGTCGTTCACCGGGAACTCCGGTTGATCATGAAGCGAACCTAGACGACCCGTCCCCTTCGCTCCACCCGCATTACCGGTCACTACTACGAGACGACGCGCCGGTCAGCGCCTTCCTGGCGTAGTTGACCCGGCGCCCACGCGGAACGGTTCATGTGACCCTGATGAAGGTGGGACCGTAGTCCTCGTCGTCCGGGCTCTCGAGCAGCGTGCGGACCTCATCGCCGTCGAGGTCGACGACCTGGATGCGGTCCCTGGGGGCGTTGTCGAACTCCCAGCAGTAGAGGTGGGTCTCGTCGTACCAGCCGAGGAGCTTGTCGCAGGAGGAGGACACCTTGCGCACCCGGTCGCCCGAGGCGCTGTCCCAGATGCACAGCTCGCCCGCTTCGCCGTCGGGGCAGCGGGTGGCGAACGTCCTGCCCGAGGGGGAGAAGATGTCCAGCACGCCGTCGGGAACTTCGCCGATGTTGACGGCGTCGCGCACCTTGTTGCCCGCGGCGTCGAAGAAGCGCAGGTCAGAACCGTAGAGGTTGACCACGCCGTTGTTCTGGCCATCCCATCTGAAGGGGCGGTTGTTCTCGCTCACCACCATGACCACGCTCGCCTTGCCCGCCGCCACGTCGACGATGACGAAGCCGAGGTTGGGCGCGTTCTCGTCCTTCGCCTGCTCGACGTTGAGCAGGATCTTCGAGCTGTCCTTCGACCAGGCGATGAGGCTGCTTTCCAGCGGGGCCTTGACGGTTTTGACGGCGGTCTTCTGCCCGCCGGCTCTCGTCTCGGTGATCTCGATGGAGTCGTACTGGTCGGCGGTGTAGTTCTTGCCGCGGCGCGCGAGAAGGCTGCCGTCGGGGGAGATCTGGGTCTCCGCGGCACCGTCATAATGGCGGAATGGGCCCGTCAGCGTGTCCCTGGCGTAGTTTTCCCACGCATGGGTGCCCTTGCCCTTGAGGTCGTAGGACGCGAGCCTGATCGGATCGTCGGGGCGCTCGAAGAGGGTGGACCGCGTACCCGGCAGCTGCTTGGCCATGCCCTGTGTGGGCACTTCCGAGCGGGACAGGGCGACGGCCACCACCACGAGGAGCAGTGCGGTGAGCGCCGCCGCGAACCCGACGACCAGCCTTTTCCCGCGTTTCCTGGGCAGCCTCGGATAGCTCGTCCGGGGTTGGGCGGCGGTCGGCGCCCAGCCCTGCCCAGTCCCCTGTGACGGTTCGGCGGGACCTCGAGGCGGAGGGACGACCGCCTCTGGGCTCTGGCGACGCGGGGGGCCGCGGCCGGGGAAAACACGGGTGGACACCTTGGAGGCGGTGGGCTCCCGCGGCATGTCGCCGGAGGCCATCGGGTGCCGGATCAGCCGCTTGATGACCTCCTCGGCGGTGGGCCGCTGGGCGGGGTCCTTGGACAGGCAGGCGTGCACCACCCCGGCCAGCGGCTCGTCGAGATCCGAGACGTCGGGTCTCCCGTTGAGGATCCTGTTGATGACCGCGGGCATGGTGTCGCTGCCGAACGGCGCCCTGCCCGAGGCGGCGTAGGCGATGGTGCTGGCCCAGGCGAACAGGTCGGCCGCGGGCCCCACCTGGTGGCCGAGCAGCTGCTCGGGCGCTATGAACGACGGTGTCCCGACGGGCGAGGAACTGATCGTGGAGGTGGCATCGAGTGCTCTGGCGATGCCGAAGTCGATCACTCGGGGCCCGTCGGGGGCGATGATGACGTTGGCGGGCTTGAAGTCGCGGTGCACGATGCCCGCCTCATGGATCGCCGCCAGCGCGGTGGCGGTGCCGATCGCGAGGCGGTACAGGGCCGACCCGGTGCGCGGGCCCTGCTCCTGGACGACATGGTGCAGGGAAGGGCCTTCGATGTACTCGCTGACGATGTAGGGCCTGTCATGCTCGACACCCGTGGCGAGCACCTGTGCCGTGCAGAAGGGAGCGACCTGCTGGGCGACCCGGACCTCGCGCAGGAACCTCTCGGCGCTGACGGCATCGCCGAAACGCAGCCATTTGATCGCGACACGCGCGCCCGTGCGGTCGGTGGCGAGGTAGACGACACCCTGGCCGCCGTCGCCGAGCCTGCCGACGATCGTGTAGTCACCGAGACTGGCCGGGTCCCCTGACCTGGGCGGATCGTAGGGTCGCATACCTGAAATTCTCTCGCGCTTCACAACGGTTGAGCCACCGAATGTTCTTCCAGGCACGCCGTGCTCCTCGTCGTAGTGCTTGGCGGCAGTCGCCGAGACCTCGTCCGTGACACCACCGGCGGCCGATGTCAGGAGCTGGTGAGGATGACGAGTTGCTGGGTCGCTCGCGTCATCGCGACATAGCGGTCGACCGCTCCTTCGATCCGGTCGAGCCCGATCCGCTCGAGCCGTTCCTGCCACGACTCGGTGAACCCGTGCCTGGCCTGGGCACGGTCCCCGACGATGGTGAAGCTCCTGGACGGGCAGCGCAGCAGCAACATCTGCCACTCCGCGTCGGTCAGTTCCTGGGCCTCGTCCACGACGATGTGCGCGAACGGGCGGGCCAGCAGGTCCGGGTCGAGGGTGGGCAGTTCGGACTCGTCGACCAGATTTCGCTGGAGGTCCTCTCGGCGCAGCTGTGTCACGAGGCCTTCGCCGTCGTCGTCGGCCGGCCCTCATGCTCCTATCCGCTGGCGCAGGAAGAAACGCTCATCGGGACCGGGCCGGATGGAGGAGTGGATGCCATCACCCGCACCGAGGCCGGCTCCTCGCCGCGTTCGCGCGCGCTGCGAACCAGCGCGAGCGCGAAGCACGACGCGATGGACCCCAGCAGGTAGTCGGTGGGCTGGGGGCCGGTGTTGGGGCCTGTACGGAGTCAGATCTTCAGGCGGTTCGGAGGCTCCGGATCCACAAGTGGGCAGGCCTTCTGGCTGCCGGCAGTGGCGATCCTGTCGAGCCACTCGGCGAGCAGCGTGCGTTCGGCGTCGGTGAGTACGGTCACCTGGGGAAGGAGCGCTCGCAGCGCGACAGCCCTGTTGACCGGCTGCGCATCCGCCGGTGTCGACTGTGGGGCGCCGGTGGTGACCGCCGCAATGACGGCCTCGCGTGACATCGCTGACAGGCCGGGATCCCGCCGTTCCTCGGGGATGGCGATGAGGGTGAGGGTGGTGCCGCAGCCCGCCGAGTGGATCATGTGCGCGGCGCGCTCCTCGCTCACCCGCAGCCGGCCCGCCAAGGCGATGCGCCGTACCTGCTTGGCGAGCACCTCCGCGGCGGCGCGAGCGGCGGGCGACTCGATGCCGGGGCGTGGCTCGCCGTAGATGAGCGTGTAGAGGGCCGGGTTGGCCAGGCCGAAGCCGACGTGCAGGTCCCAGCCGTGCCGTAGGTCCTCGACGGGATCGTCGCTCTCGCCCAGCGACGTCTTGCTCCGCAGGTACTCCTGGAAGCCGTGGCCGGCGACCGCGTCGAGCAGGCCGCTCTTGTCGCCGAAGATCCGGTAGATGGTCGGGGCCTGGACGTTGGCCGCGGTGGAGACCGCCCGGGTGGAGATCGCCTCGCGTCCACCCTCCGCGAGCAGGGCGGAGGCGGCGGCGATGATGCGGTCCCTGGTGGTCTCAGCCATGCTATCGACGATAACAGATTCTAGTTAGCGACTTGACGTTAGCGTTGATGTCATGGTTTTGTTAGCGGCGTAAGCGCAACGGCTCAGCCGAGGAGTTCCCATGACCGACATCCAGCGCCGTGTCGCCGTCGTCACCGGCGGATCCCGAGGAATCGGCCGCGCCGCAGCCGAGCGGCTCGCTGCCGACGGCCAGGCCGTCGTCATCGCCTACGCCGGCAACGACGTCGCGGCCAAGGCAACGGTCGCGGCCATCGAAGCCCGTGGCGGCAACGCCATCGCGGTCAAGGCGGACGTCGCCGACGAGACAGCCGTCGCCCACCTCTTCGACACGGCCGAGACGACCTACGGCGGTGTCGATGTCGTCGTCCACGCCGCCGGCGTCATGGTGCTGTCGCCGGTCGCCGAGATCGATCTCGGCGCCCTCGACCGCATGCACCGCACCAACATCCGCGGCACGTTCGTCGTCAACCAGCAGGCCGCCCGCCGCATGAGGGATGGCGGCGCCGTCATCAACTTCTCCACCTCGGTGACCAGACTGGCTCTGCCCACCTACGCCGCCTACGCCGCCAGCAAGGCGGCCGTCGAGGCGATCAGCATGGTGCTCGCCAAAGAGCTGCGTGGCCGCGACATCACCGTCAACGCCGTCGCCCCCGGGCCGACCGCCACCGACCTGTTCCTGGACGGCAAGGACGAGGCGACCATCGAGCGGATGGCCAAGATGAACCCGCTCGAGCGGCTCGGCACTCCCACCGACATCGCCGAGGTCGTCTCCTTCCTCGCCGGACCGGCCCGCTGGATCAACGGCCAGACCCTCTACGCCAACGGCGGCGCCGCCTAGGACCGTCGAGCTCGACGTCGCCTCACAGGATTCGGTGGACGCCGCGATCGCCGCCGTCCTCAGCGAGCAAGGCGGCTTCGACGTCATCGTGCACAACGCCGGGCACATGGTCACAGGACCCACCGAGGCGTTCACCCCGGAGGAACTGGCCGCCGTCTACGACACCAACGTGCTCGGCACCCAGCGGGTCAACCGGGCCGCCCTGCCGTACCTGCGCCGACAGCGGCACGGCCTGCTCGTCTGGGTCGGCAGTACCAGCACCCGCGGCGGCACCTCGCCGTACCTCGCGCCCTACTTCGCCGCCAAGGCCGGTACGGACGCGCTCGCCGTCAGCTACGCCGCCGAGCTGGCCCGCTTCGGCATCGAGACCTCCATGGTGGTGCCCGGGGCTTTCACCTCCGGCACCAACCACTTCGCCAACGGCGGCCGCCCCGCCGACATCGGCACCGTCGCCGCGTACGACAAGCACTACGCAGGACTCATGGAGCAGGTCGGCCAGCGGCTGGCCGCCCTCACCCCGGCCGACGCCGACGTGTCGATGGTCGCCGACGCCATCGTCGCGATCGTCGACGCGCCTGCGGGCACCCGCCCGTTCCGCGTCCACGTCGACCCCGCCAACGACGGATCCGCCGGCCGGCGCTCTCGAGTCACTTGCCGACGAAGGCCAGCAGCGCCTCGTTGACCTCGGCGGCGTGCGTCCACAGCAGGCCGTGCGGCGCGCCCTCGATCTCGAGGTAGTCCGCCTCTGGGAAGGCCTGGTGGAAGGGGCGTCCGGTGGAGTCGATCGGGAGGATGTTGTCCTTGGTTCCGTGCAGGATCAGGGACGGCTTGCCGGCAGCACGCACCGCGGCCACGTCCTCGCGGAAGTCCTCGATCCAGGCGGACACCACCGCGTAGGCGGCGACCGGGGCGGAGGTGGTGGCGGTGTTCCAGTTGGCGGTGACGACCTCCTGGCTGATCCTGCCGCCCAGGTTCTCGTCCAGGTTGTAGAAGTCCTTGTAGAACTGGGTGAACCAGGCGTAGCGGTCGGTCCGGGCCGTGTCGGCGATGCCGTCGAACACCGACTGCGGCACTCCGGTGGGGTTGTCGTCGGCCGCCACCAGGAACGGCTCCAGCGACGCCAGGAACGCCAGCTTGGCCACCCGCTCGTGGCCGTGGTTCTTCACATAGCGGGCGAGTTCGCCGGTGCCCATGGAGAACCCGACGAGGATGACGTCGCGCAGATCCAGCGTCTCCAGGAGGGTGTTCAGGTCAGCGGCGAAGGTGTCGTAGTCGTAGCCGCTGCCGACCTTGCTGGACTGGCCGAAGCCGCGGCGGTCGTAGGTGATGACCCGGTAGCCGGCGGCGAGGAGCTCGCGGGTCTGGCGCTCCCAGCTGTGGCCGTTCAGGGGATAGCCGTGGATGAGGACGACCGGCTGACCGGACCCCTGGTCCTCGTAGTACAGCTCGATGCTGGTGCTGTTCTCGGCGCCGACCTTGATGTAGCCCATGACAGTACTCCTCCCACTGTGGAGAACGGCCGTTCTCCGCCTGTGTCGTCTACAGTAGAGAACGATGGTTCTCTGTGCAAGGAGAGTTCTCGTGATCGATGAGGCGACAGCGCGTGAACGGGTGGTGTCCACTGCCGACCGGCTGTTCTACGCCCACGGGGTCCAGGCCGTCGGCATGGACACCGTTCGCGCCGAGTCCGGCGTCTCGCTGAAGCGCATCTACGCGCTGTTCCCCTCCAAGGACGACCTGGTCCTCGCCGTGCTCCGACACCGCACGAACCAGTGGAACACCGGCATAGCCGGTGCCGTCGCCGATGCTGTAACACCGCGTGACAAGGTGTTAGCCATCTTCGACTTCCTGGCTGCCTGGTTCCGTGAGGACAGTTTCCGCGGCTGCGCCTTCATAAACGTGTTCGGCGAGTTGGGAGGCGGCAGCAACAGGGTCGCCGAGGCCGTCCGCGCGCAGAAGGCGTCCTTCCAGTGCCGCGTCGCCGAACTGGTCCGCGCAGCTGGCGGCCCCGGCTACCTCGCCCCGCAGCTGGTCCTCCTCGCCGAGGGGGCCCAGACCACGGCCGCTATCTCGCAGGATCCCGACACGGCGGCGCACGCCCGCGCCGCCGCCGAAACCCTCATCCGATGCGCACTTGGAGACTCCGAGAACGCGCCCACCGTGTGACATCCCACTGCCGCGGTCAGGGCCTGTCCCGCCGTCCTGGACCGCGCGGCGCTGGACGCGCCGCCCGAGGAGCAGGTGCTGGCGGACAAGCGCCGCGGCAGCCGCGCGCTCCACTTGCCGATGGTGGTGAGCCCGATCGTCATGGCCTGCAACCTGCTTCATCGGGACGTCGGAGCCTGCGAACGCGGTCACGCCCTGGATGAAGTCCCGCACCCCGGCCCCCCGAACCGTTGGCCCGGTAGTCGATGAATGATCAGAAGCAGTTCGGCAATGCCGGCCACAACTCGGTCTACCTCGCCGATCGACTGGGGCTCGTACCGAGCGGGTCGCTGCGGCGTATAGCGCGAGCACCTGAACGACGAGTGGATCAAGCCGGGTGTACACCTGCTCGCCGCGGAGGCGGACGTGCGGCCGCTGCTGCGCCTCCTCGCTCACCACGCCACGCAGGATCGGGTGCTGTGCGAGGTGAAGCGCGCCTTCCGCAAGAAGGACTGTTCACCGCACCCGACAGGCGGCGCAGCTCGGACGGGAGCTGACCGCACCCACGGGGCCGACCGGTGGCCCGGCGAGGGCCCTGCAGCCGGCCGCGTCGGGCGTCTGGGTGAAACTCGTGTAGTTCACCTCCCCAAGGCTGTGACGTACGAGAGCCTGGAGTCGGGTCTGACTGCCAGTGAAGCCATGCCGAGCGGTCAGTGTGCTGGAGCGCCCAGGGACGCGGTGATCACTATCGCGACCGCCACGGACTGGTGCCTGTCGGGAGGAATGAGCTCTTTCATCAGCCTGATCACGCCGGGAGTGAAGAGGGGGTAGAGGGCGCAGTCGTCGATGCTCATGGGCTGCCGGTGCGGTATCCGGATGTCCTGGAAACCGGCCCTTTCCAGCTTGGTGATGAAGTCGCCCTCGGCCAGCGCGCCGGCGACGCACCCGGCCCAGGCGGCAGGCTGGGTGAGGATCTCCGGCGGCAGGTCGTCCTGCCTGACGGTGAGGTCGGAGACGCACAACCCGCCGCCGGGCCGTAGCACCCGTGCGCACTCGGCCAGGACCCTGGCCTTCCTCGACGACAGGTTGATGACGCCGTTGGAAATGATCAGATCCACGCTGTCGTTCGACAGCGGGATGGCCTCCATCTCGCCCTCCAGCGGCTCCACGTTCTCGAGGCCGGCTTCGCGGGCCGCGCCGCTGGTGCGCGCCAGCATTTCGGGGAGGAAGTCGAGGGCGATCACGTGGCCGGACGGGCCGGTGCGCCTGGCGGCGAGTATCGTGTCGATGCCGCCGCCGCATCCCACGTCGAGGACGGTTTCGCCGGGCCGTACATCAGCGAAGCGCAGGTGGTCGGCCACGCCGAGCGCGCGCTGGACGGCCGACAGGGGTATCCCGGCCAGGTCCTCGGGGCGGTAGAGCTTGCGGGCCACGGCGGCCGTCGTCGGGGGCACGTTCCGATAGGCGTCGCGAACCAGTGCTTTCACCTCGGCGCCGTGCATCAGATCCCGGTTCATGGGCCCAATTCCTCTAGCGTGTCGTTCAGGCGGCGCAGGATGTCCGTGGGTATGACCTCGCCGCCCGCGCGAGCCAGGAAGCGCCGCAGTTCGACGGCGAACTCCAGTTCGCCGCAGCAGCGCCGGCAGCGTCGCAGGTGCTCCTCCACGGTCGTCCGGTCCACCTCGTCGAGAACGGCGTCGAGGTAGTCCCAGAGCTGCCGTACCGCTTCGGCGCAACTGATCATCGCGCGTCCTTCCTCAGCAGGCCGCTCTCCTCCGCGTACTCCCACATCTGCTTCTCGAACAGCTTGCGGCCGCGGTGGAGGCGGGCGAGCACGGTTCCAAGCGGTACGGCCAGCATGTTCGCGACCTCCTTGACGAGAAACCCCTCCATGTAGACCAGGACGAGCGGGGTGCGGTACAGCAGCGGCAGCCTCATCAGCACCGCCCGTACGTCCTCGCGCCCGAACTCCTGGAGGAAGTCCAGGTGGAGCGAGTCGGAGTAGGGAAACGGATCCTCATAGGCGATCTTGCGGTAGAGGGAGAACCGCTCGGCCTCGTCGAAGTCGACCTGGCTCGGCCGTCTCGCCTTCGCCCGGCCATGGTCGTAGCAGCAGTGGATGAGGATGCTCTTGAGCCACGCGGGCCCCGCTGCCACCTCGCTCAACTGGTCGAACCGCTGGAAGGCCTTCAGCATGCAGTCCTGTAGCGCGTCCTCGGCGTCATCGCCGACGAGGCTCCTGGCGATCGAGTAGAGACGGGGGAGCTGTCCTCTTACGAGTGTTCGGAAGCTTTCCGTCCGATCGGTCCGGGCGACGTGAACCGGCCCCATAGTGCTTGGACGCTCTCCGCGGCGCGTTTATTGCACCTGCGCCACCTGCCGTCCGCGTGCAATAACCGCGGGTGGTTCAGCGTCTTAGCTGGTCAGAAATGGTTTCGCCGAAGGCATAGGAGGGAAGCCGTGTCCAGAATCGCTCATCACCGCCCCGTGGCCTTCGCGGTGCCTGGTTCGCTGCGCCTTGGCGCGGCGCTCATGGCTCTGGCCGGCCTCGCGTTCGTCGGCTACGCGGTGATCTTCTTCGTCCGCAACTTCACCGGAGCGTTCCTGGAGCTGGGGATCGGGCCCGGCGAGGTGGACGTCGGCCGGAGCGAGATCCGCGCGTTCAGTCCCGACCTCTACAACTACGTCTCGCACCTGCACATCGCCGTCTCCGGGTTCATCGCCGCGGCAGGGCTGGCGACCGCGTCGCTCGCCTGGTTCGGGGTACGGCGCGGCGAGCTGTGGGCCTACGTCACCGCCATCGTCGTGCCCGTGGTCGGGCTGGTCGTAGCCCTACCCGCGCACTACCCGTACGGCTTCGCCACCTTGGGCCATCTCGGCCCCATCTACCTCGCCACCGCCATCTTCGTCGCCGGAGCGCTGGTCGCCCTCGGCCCGCTGCTGAAAGCACGGCGGTGAGCACGCCGGACCTCGTGGGTGCCCAAGGGTGATCCCCAAGGGCACCCGAACACAGATCGGCTCCTGCCAACGAGCGGCCAGGCCCCGGAAACGTGTACCGCACTGCTCGTGGCACATCTTCAGGTGTGGCATCACAATGGGAGACAAGCACCTACGAGGGAGCGCTTCCAGGAGATCGGGAGCGAGCGTACGGACGGCATGAGCCCGGGCTGGCAGGCCATGTTCGCACTCGTCCCCCTGGACAAGGGCGAGACGTCTGCGGGACCTTCTTGCGCGCCCGGTTGAGCCGGGAGCGGACGGTCCCGACCGGGACGTCCAGCCCCTCGGCCACCTCCTCGTACGTCAACCCCGCCCACGCCACCGGCAGCAGCGCGTCCCGTTCGCCGGTGCGTAACCCGGCCAGGGCCGCCACCAGCGGCCTGTTGACCGCGAGCGTGCTCACGCCGTCCTCCACCGGGCCGCCGGTGACCTCTGCCGGGCCCACGCCGCCGCGCGCGTACGCCCGGTAGCGGGCCACCTCGCGCCGCCGCCTCTTGCGGATCTCGTTCGAGGCGATGCCGTACAACCAGGGTCGGGCGTCGGCCTGGCCGGGCTGGTAGCGGTGCCGGTGCTCGAACGCGGCCAGGAACGTCTCGGACACCATGTCATCGGCCGCGTAGCGGTGCAGGGCCGGAGCATGCCGGCCGAACAGTACGGCGAACGCCTCCGGCTCCCGCAGCAGCTGTCGTCCCTCGAGAGGGTGGCCGCAAGCTGCTCATATCCAGCTAAGCAGTCGCGAAGCATCTACCGTGCTCGGGCAGCTGGCTAGGTGGGAGACACCAAGATGGCTGCGATGGTACGCCCTGTTGGAGGACCCACGGGGCAGGGTCTGCCGAGTTGATGGCGGGTGAGCCGAACTAGTGGGTGGCGTGCTTGCCGTGGTCGCTCACCTGGGCGCCGAACCAGGCGTGGAGGGCGGTTACCAGCGCCTTGTCCCCGGTGGTGTAGGTGAGGCGGGCCCCGTCCGGTGTTTCGGCGTACGCCAGGGTGATGTTCTTGTAGCCCTTGGACAGCTCCGCCAGCCCGGGCATCTGGCCGCCGTGAATCGTGGCAGGGTCGCCGAAGTCACCGCGGCCGAACTTGGCGGACTCCTCGGTCAGGTGCTCGCGGATCAGCCGGATCTGGGTGGCATCGGCGGGGTCGTCGGCGGTGACGGTTTGCACGCCGCCGGTCGTGTTCTTGGTGAACTGGTGGGTGGTGCGGTCGAGGTCGAACGGCATGACCTGGGCGCCTTTGGCGGCCACCTTCGCCTGTCGCGTCGATGACTGGCTCTGCGTGACTAAGACTGTTGCGCCGACCGCTACCAGTGCGGTGACGAGCAGGGCGAGCATGGATGCCTTACGTGTCATCGACAGCCTCCGTCAGTAATGCGAGCGCTCGCAGGACGGCGTCGCGTTCGTCTTCTGGGATCCGGGCCAGTGCGGCGTCGAAGCGCTCCTGGCGGGCGCGCGCCAGTTGGGCGGCGGCCGTACGGCCTTGTTCGGTGAGGCGTACCAATACGCCTCTGCCGTCGCCAGGTGCTGTGGTCCGTTCAGCCCACCCGCGTGCCACGAGCTGACCGACGATGCGGCTGGTCGTGCTCTTCTCCAGCCGCAGCCGGTGCACCAGGTCGAGCTGCCGCAACTCGCCCTCTCTGGCCAGTTCGCCGAGTGCGTGGGCTTCGGACACGGGAATCGGCCGCCCGCATGGCGTCTGGCCCGGTTGGTGCAGTCCGAAGGCTCGAACGAACCGGGCGACTGCTTCTTGCAGCTCGTGTGACTGCTCCGACATGGTTCGACCTTACAACCATCTAGTTCGACTATGCAACCATATGGGGATCTCCCCGCAGAACTGCGGGGAGATCCCCTGATGCCGTGTCAGTGATGGTGATGAAGGACGGGTTCGTGGTGATGAACCTCGGCCGGTTGGCGCCGGTCGAGTGCCGCCCAGGTGATCACCGCGGTCAGCAGGCCCGCGGTTGTCAGCAGGCCGCCGACCCAGTTGACCGAGGTGAGGCCGAGCCCGCCGTCGATCGCCGCTCCGCCGAGGTAGATGCCGATCGCGCTGCCGAGCGTGAACGCGGAGATGTTGGCGGCCGAGGCGACGTCCGGGGCGTGGCCCGCGGCCGTCATGACGCGCAGCTGCAGCGGTGCTACCACGGCGAAGGCCGCCGCGCCGAACAGCAGCATCATCACCACGGTCGCCACCTTGCTCTCGATGGCCAGGTTCATGGCGAACAGCGCGACCGCGAGAGCGCCAAGAGTGCCGATCACGGCGGGCATCAGGGTCTTGTCGGCCAGCTTGCCGCCGAGGCTGTTGCCGGCGAAGAGGCCGACCCCGAACAGCAGCAGGAGTGGCGTGACCCACCCGGCCTCGAAGCCCGTGACCTCGGTGAGCTGCGGAGCGATGTAGACGTAGCTGGTGAAGACACCGCCGTACCCCAGCATCGTGGTGAGAAGAGCGCCCCAGACGGCCGGCTTGCGGAGCGCCGCCACCTGCTCGCGCATGGACGGCCCCTGGCCGCCTCCGCCGAGGTGGGCGAGCGCGTGGGCGTCCAGCCCCTCGAACTCCGCGCCGGCAGGCGCGTGGTGGTCATGGTGGTCATGGTGCTCGTGCTGCGTCTCCTGCGTCTCCTGCGTCTCCTGCGGGGCCGCGGTGCGCGGCAAGGAGGCGAGGAGCCCCAGCAGCGCCAGTCCGCCGAAGATGACGAGGGTCCAGAAGGTGAACCGCCAGCCGAGCGCCTGGCCGACGGCCGCGCCGATCGGCGCGCCGAGAATCGTGGAGGCGGTCAGACCGGAGAACACGATCGCGACGGCGCGGCCCTTTCGGGCGGGGTCGACCAGCTCGGCCGCGAAGACGGCGGCGATGCCGAGGAACGCCCCGTGGGCCATGGCCGAGATGATCCGGCCGGCCATGATGGCCTCGTAGCTCGGACCGAGCGCCGAGATCAGGTTTCCGAGCAGGAACACGCCCGTGGTGAGCAGCAGCATGGGCCTGCGGCCGAAGCGGGTTCCCAGCGCCGTGAACACGGGGGCGCCGATGGCGACGCCGAGGGCGTAGACGCTTTCCAGGTGGCCCACGGCGCCGATGGTGACGTTCAGGGCTTCTGCTATCTCGCGGACGACTCCGGCGACGATGAACTCGTCGGCACCCATCGCGAAGGCGCCGAGCACCATCGCCCAGATCGCTAGTGGCAACTTTCTCATCACGAGCTCCTTGGAGCTGGACGGTACGGCCCTGCGTGGGCCCTGATGGCCGCCCTAAGCAACATACCTACCGGGGGTATTCCCGGGAGGGCAAACGAATTGTGGTCGAGCACGTATCGAGTCGCGTGCGCTGTCGTTGACCCTCCGTGCGTGATGGTGGCGAGCTCGCCGTCACAGGCTTACTTACCCCCTGGGGGTATGTCACGTTTCCTGGCGCAGAGACCCCAAGGGGGTATCGAGTGTGGACCTTCACCCCTCATTTCGCAGACGCGAGGAATCAGGAGAGCGGCATGAATGCCGTCAACCCACGCAGGTGGTGGGCGCTCGTCGTGCTCGCCGCCGCGCAGTTCATGGTCATCATGGACACGTCCATCATCGGAGTCGCGCTCCCCGACATGCAGCGCGACCTCGGCTTCACCCAAGGCAGCCTGCAGTGGGTGTTCAACGCCTACGTGGTCGCCTTCGGCGGGCTGCTCCTGCTCGGCGGCCGGTTGTCGGACCTGTTCGGCGCCCGCAAGGTCTTCACCACCGGCTGGGTCATCCTGACCGCCGGCTCGGTGGTGGCGGCCGCCGCGGGCAACGCCTGGGTCGAGATCCTCGGCCGCGCCGTCCAGGGCGTCGGCGGGGCGCTCATCGCGCCCGCCGCGATGACGCTGCTCATGATGCTGTTCGGGCACAACCCGCGCGAGCTGGGCAAGGCCATGGCGCTGTACGGCGCGGCGGCTCCCGCTGGTGGCACCGCGGGCGTGTTCCTCGGCGGCGTCATCACCCAGTACCTGAGCTGGCCCTGGGTCTTCATCATCTACATCCCGATCGGTCTGGTCACCCTGGCCGCGATCCCCGCACTGCTCCCGGCGACGCAGGGCAAGCGGGGCTCGGTCGACGTGCTCGGCGCCATCGCGGTCACGGCCGGCATCGCGCTGGCCGTCTACACCATCGTCAGCGCCCCTGAGCAGAGCATGACCGTCACGCTGATCGAGGGCGTGGGCGCCGCCGTCCTGCTCGGCCTGTTCCTGGTCATCCAGCGCAGCGTGCGCGAGCCGCTCATGCCGCTGAAGATCTGGAAGGCCCCCGGCCTGGCCACCGCCAACCTGGCGATGGCGCTGCTGGGCGCCGCCTGGATCCCGATGTGGTACTTCCTCAATCTCTACCTGCAGCAGGTGCTCGGCTACGGGGCCTTCGCCAGCGGCGCGGCGTTGCTGCCCATGACCGTGGCCATCTTGATCTTCATGATCGGCATCACCGCCCGGCTGCTCGGCAGGTTCGGTGCCAAGCCGCTCATCGTCCTGGGTCTGGCCGTCCTCGCGGCCGGCGTGCTGGGGCTGAGCCTGGTGCGTGCCGACGGCGCGTTCGCCTCCGACGTGCTTCCGGCGAGCCTGATCGCCGCGATAGGCATGTCGCTGGCCTACATCCCCGCGATGATGTCCGCGATGTCTGGAGCGCGGCCCGAGGAGAGCGGTCTGGCGTCGGGCATCGTCAACACCACCTACAACGTGGGGTCGGCGCTCGGCCTGGCCGTCATGACCGCCGTCGCGACCTCCCAGGGCGCTGCCGAACTGGGCAACCTGCTCAAGCTGACCGACGGCTTCCAGGCGGCGTTCGTCGGGGCCGGCGTGCTGGCGGCCGGGGGAGCGGTGCTCACGCTGGCGCTCATGCGGAGGCCCAGGCAGGCCGTCCAGGAGGGCCCCGTGACGGAGAAGATCGGAGCCTGAGTGGCCGGGGGCGTGCCCACGGGCACGCCCCCATTGCTCATACCCTAGGGGGGTATAGTATGTTGAAGACAGCGAAACCGGAGGGAGGCGTGGAGATGGCTGGATGCGGCGACAAGAAGCAGGATCTCGCGATGCGGCTGCGCCGGGTCGAGGGACAGATCCGCGGCCTGCAGCGCATGGTCGAAGACGACAAGTACTGCATCGACACCCTCACCCAGGTGTCGGCGGCCACCAGCGCGCTGCGCTCGTTCGCCCTCTCGCTGCTCGAAGACCACCTGGTCCAGTGCGTCGCCGCACCTGCCTCGAAGGGCGGCCCCGAGGCCACCGCCAGGGTCAGGGAAGCCGCAGATGCCATCGCCAGACTTGTCCGTTCCTGACCAGCTGAAGGAGAGATCGATATGAGCACCGCCACCTACACCGTGAAGGGCATGACCTGCGGACACTGCGTCAGCTCGGTCAAGGAGGAGGTCACCGAGGTGGCCGGCGTCACGAACGTCCAGGTCGACCTCGCCACCGGGCTGCTGACCGTTGAGAGCGACAACCCCATCGACGCGGCGGAGATCGCGGCCGCGGTCGAGGCCGCCGGATACGAAGTGGCGGACCAGTCATGAACACTCCCGCCAAGCTCGCCACCTACGTCGCGGGCCTCGCCCTTGTCTTCGGCGCGGCCCTCGGCGTGGGCAGCGCGGTCGGCGAGGTCGGCACCCCGCCCAAGACGACCACCCACAGCGAGAGCACCGCCCCGAGCGCAGGCCACGGCGACAGCGCGGGCCACGGCGACCAGGGCGACGCCACCACGACACCCGCACAAGCAGCTGCACAAGATACCCCCGGGGGGCTACAAGTGTCTGAGAACGGCTACACCCTGACCCCGCTCACCGCGACGATCAAGCCCGGCGAGCCCACCGATTTCCGCTTTACCGTGACGGGCGCCGACGGCAAGCCGGTCACCGACTACCAGGTCCAGCACGACAAGAAGCTCCACTTCATCGTCGTCTCCCGTGACCTGGGTAGCTTCCAGCACCTGCACCCGGTCGAGGCGGGCGGTGGCGTCTGGTCGGTCAAGCTCACCTTCCCTGCCGCGGGCACGTATCGTGCCTTCGCCGATTTTGCTCCCACCGGTGCGAGCGCGCTGACTCTGGGCGCGGACGTGCTCGTGGCAGGCGACTACGCGCCCAAGGCGCTGCCACAGGCAAGCCGTACGGCCAGCGTCGACGGCTACACGGTCACCCTCGACGGCGACCTGACCCCCGGCCAGGCGAGCAAGCTCACCCTCAAGGTCAGCAAGGACGGCAAGCCGGTCACCGACCTGCAGCCCTACCTCGGCGCCTACGGCCACCTGGTGGCCCTTCGCGCCAGGGACCTGGCCTACCTGCACGTGCACCCGGACGGCGCACCCGGCGACGGCAAGACCCAGGCCGGCCCCGAGATCGTCTTCTACGCCGAGGTGCCCAGCGCCGGCGACTACCGGCTGTTCCTCGACTTCCAGCACGAGGGCGAGGTCCGCACCGCCGACTTCACACTCGGCGCCGGCCAGGCGACGGCGGCGTCCACCGCCGGCCCGTCGGCCAGCCCGTCGAGCAGCCCGAGCAGCAAGGGCGCCGACCACGACTCCACCCCGCACGGCCACTGACGCAGGATCGCGACGTCAAGAAAGGAGAGGTGATGACTTCCGTCACCGATGACCTGCAGAACGCGGTCGAACTCTCGATCGGCGGGATGACCTGCGCCTCATGCGCCAACAGGATCGAGCGCAAGCTGAACAAGCTCGAGGGCGTGACCGCGATGGTCAACTACGCGACGGAGAAGGCGAAGGTCACCTTTCCCGAGGGAATCGACCCGCAGCAGCTGATCGCCACCGTGGAGTCGGCGGGCTACACCGCCGCGCTGCCGGCCCCGCCCAAGAGCGAGGCGGCCGCCGGTGAGCAGGAGCCGGAGGACGAGCTCCGTCCGCTGCGCAGCCGCCTGATCACCTCCGTGGTGCTGGCCGTGCCGGTGATCGCGATGGCGATGATCCCGCCGCTGCAGTTCACCAACTGGCAGTGGCTGTCGCTGACGCTGGCCGCCCCGGTGGTGGTCTACGCGGGCTGGCCGTTCCACAAGGCCGCCTGGACGAACCTGCGCCACGGCGCCGCCACGATGGACACGCTGATCTCGCTCGGCACCATCGCCGCGCTCGGCTGGTCGCTGTGGGCGCTGTTCTTCGGTACGGCGGGCACGCCCGGCATGACCCACCCGTTCGCCTTCACCATCGAGCGCACCGACGGCTCCGGCAACATCTATCTCGAGGCCGCGGCGGGCGTGACGGCGTTCATCCTGGCCGGACGCTACTTCGAGGCCAGGTCCAAGCGTCGCGCGGGCGCCGCGCTGCGTGCCCTGCTGGAGCTGGGCGCCAAGGACGTCGCGGTCCTGCGCGACGGCACCGAGGTCCGCATTCCCACCGACCAGCTCGCCGTCGGCGACCGGTTCGTCGTACGGCCCGGCGAGAAGATCGCCACCGACGGCGTCATCGAGGAGGGCTCGAGCGCGGTCGACGCCTCCATGCTGACCGGCGAGTCCGTGCCGGTAGAGGTGCGGCCGGGCGATGCCGTCACCGGCGCCACCGTGAACGCGGGCGGCCGCCTGGTCGTCCGCGCCACCCGGATCGGCTCCGACACCCAGCTGGCCCAGATGGCCAAGCTCGTGGAGGACGCGCAGACCGGCAAGGCGCAGGTCCAGCGGCTCGCCGACCGGATCTCCGGCATCTTCGTGCCGATCGTGATCGCGCTGGCCCTCGGCACGCTCGGCTTCTGGCTGGGCACCGGTGACGGCGTGGGCGCGGCCTTCACCGCCGCGGTGGCGGTGCTGATCATCGCCTGCCCCTGCGCGCTCGGACTGGCCACCCCGACCGCACTGCTGGTCGGCACGGGCAGGGGAGCGCAACTCGGCATCCTGATCAAGGGCCCCGAAGTACTGGAGTCCACCCGCCGGATCGACACCGTCGTGCTGGACAAGACCGGCACGGTCACCGAGGGCAGGATGACCCTCACCGACGTGCACCTGGCCGACGGCGAGGACGAGAACGAGGTCCTGCGCCTGGCGGGCGCCCTGGAGCACGCCTCCGAGCACCCGATCGCCCAGGCCATCGCCAAGGGAGCCAGCCAGCGGGTCGGCGAGCTGCCCACGCCGGAGGACTTCGCCAACGTCGAAGGGCTCGGCGTGCAGGGCATCGTCGACGGGCACGCGGTGCTGGTCGGCCGGCCCAAGCTGCTTGCCGAGTGGTCACAGCACCTCACGGCCGACCTGGAGCGCTCCCTGCACGAGGCTCAGGCGGCAGGCCGTACGGCTGTCGCGGTCGGCTGGGACGGCAAGGCTCGCGCCGTCCTCGTGGTCGCCGACACGGTCAAGCCCACCAGCAAGGAGGCCATCCAGCAGCTTCGCGCCCTCGGCCTCACGCCCGTCCTGCTGACCGGCGACAACGAGGCGGTGGCCAAGACCGTCGCGGCCGAGGTCGGCATCGACGAGGTGATCGCCGAGGTCCTGCCCGCCGACAAGGTGGACGTCGTCAAGGAGCTGCAGGCCGAGGGCAAGGTCGTGGCGATGGTCGGCGACGGGGTCAACGACGCCGCCGCGCTCGCCCAGGCCGACCTGGGCCTGGCCATGGGGACCGGCACCGACGCGGCGATCGAGGCCTCCGACCTCACGCTGGTGCGTGGCGACCTGCGGGTGGCGGCGGATGCCATCAGGCTCTCGCGCCGGACGCTCGCCACGATCAAGAGCAACCTGTTCTGGGCCTTCGCCTACAACGTGGCCGCCCTGCCGCTGGCGGCGATGGGCCTGCTCAACCCGATGATCGCCGGTGCCGCGATGGCGTTCTCGAGCGTCTTCGTGGTCAGCAACAGCCTGCGGCTGCGCCGCTTCAAGTAACCGATCCGACCGGCCCCGAGCACACCGTGCTCGGGGCCGCCGTTTCTTTCCGCAATGGACGGAATAGCCGAGCAGGACGCCGAGTTGGTGCGGCCAAGGAGGTAAGGGCATGAACAGCAACAGCGCGGTGTGGCTGCGCTGGACCGTGCCCTGCCACCCCACGGTCAGCCGGCCCAGCCCGTCCGCCTAGCCACAGCGCAGCCGGACGGGGTCAACCGTCCACCGTGGGGTAACACCATGTCTTCCACCCTCTTCGTCCAGGCCTTCGTCACGCTGCTCGTCATCTTCGATCCGCTCGCCGCCATTCCGGTCTTCCTGACGCTCACCCGGAGCCAGACCCCGGTCGTGCGCCGCCGTACCGCCAGAACATCGGTCCTCGTCGCGGCGGGCATCGTGTCCCTGTTCGCGGTCGCCGGCAACCGGCTGCTGGACGCGCTCGGCATCTCGCTGCAGGCCCTGCAGGTGGCGGGTGGAGTTCTGCTGGCGCTCATCGCGCTGGACCTGCTCAAGGCCGACTGCGCACGGGATCGGGCGAACGCCGCGAGTGGGGCGGTGGCCTTCGTCCCGTTGGGCACACCGTTGCTGGCGGGACCGGGGGCGATCGCGGCGACCATGCTCTACATCGAGCAGGCGGGCGACGGCCCGGCGGTGGCCGCGGTCGCGCTGGCTCTTGCCGCCGCGCTCCTGGTGACGTGGCTGACCCTGCGGTTCTCGCCCCTCATCGAACGGCTGCTGAAGGACAACGGCCTCAACCTCATGACCCGCATCATGGGGCTGCTCGCCGCGGCGATAGCCGTACAGCTCATCGCCGGAGCCCTCCAGCACTGGGTCACGTGGGGCGTGTCCTAGAGCGCGCAGTTCCGGTTCAGTCCAGCCAGCCCAGCCGGGCGGCGCGCACACCTGCTTGGAAACGGCTGCCCGCTCCGAGCATCGCAGACAGCTCGCCGACCACCCGTGTCACCGTACGAGTCGACACACCGAGGCTGCGCGCGATGGCGTCGTCCTTGGCCCCCTCCGCCAGCATGCGGAGCACCGCGCGTTGCTGCTCCGTCAGCGTGCTGCCGTCCGCCGAGCGGGGCACGTCGTCGAGCTCGGATGCCGTCATCCAGAGGTAGTCGTAGATCGCCGCCAGTGACCTGACCACGTTGGCGCTCCGGATCAGCACCGCTCCTGCGTTCAAGTCGTCCGGATCGGCCTGGATGATCGCCAGGTGCCGGTCGTAGATCAGCATCCTGGTGGGGATGACCGGGGCGAGCCTGATGTCAATCCCACGCGCCGCCCGCGCTCGCAGGAGCTCCCGCATGGGAGGATCGGCCAGCGCGATCTGCGCGTGCATCGACCGCACGCGGACGCCTTTGGTCACGTGGATCTTGTCGCGCTCGTGGATGATCCCCATTCTGCGGGGATCCCAGTTCGCCGGCGGGTGCAGGGCGACGACCTCGTGCCGTACGGTCGCGGCCAGATCGTCCAGCCGCTGGGCGAGCCGCGTCGCGTGCTCCTCGCGGGGGTAGAACTCCACGTGAATGTCGGCGCCGTCCCCGAGAGCCAGTCCCAGGTAGTTCCTGGCCACGGCCGCTCTCATGACGTGCTGTTCGACGAGCTGGTCCAGGGCTCGATGGCCGCGCTCCAGGCTGAGCATCAGGGCCGCCGTCGTCTCGACGGTCAGCTCCGACTCGGGGTTGAGCAGACCGAGCCGTACCAGCCGGTTCCGTGCGCGGGACTCCTCGACCGGGGTCAGATCGAGCGCGGCCGACGCGGCGGCGAGCGACTCGCCTCCGGCCTGCATGCGCTGGTACAGGGCCTGGGCGTAGCGATCGTCGTCCCCGTGGGAGGAGCCAGTCTGATCAGACATACGACCAACAGTAGGAGATGTCCTCTTCTCGCCATGGCGTGACCCCGAAGCCTTGGCGGCCCCGCAAAGCGCTCCGGCTCCGCGAAGATCTCTCATGAGGGCGGACTCGCCTGATCTTCGTACGCATGAAGCGCAAGGAGGAACGGGATGATCACCGTTGCCTACAGTCTGGTCACCTACATCGTCACGGGGCTGTCTCCGGACAGCTGCGGCCACTGTTTCGCCGGCATCAAAGGCGAGCTCATCCAGGTGCCGGGTGTCGTCGGCGTGGACATGAACCCGAGGGAGGCGAAGATCAGCATCCTGACCGACGGTCCCGTGGACGAGGAACTCGTCAGGGCGGCGATCGACGCCGCCGGATGCGATGTCGTCGGTTCCTGACACACCTGGTTCTGTCGGGCATCGCGGTCGCGATGCCCGACAGGCCGCCTTACTAGCGCGGATAGTAAAGTGGCTGTGAGGACGGCGACCACCTGGATCGGCACGCCAAGCGTGGAAGGCACTGTCGAGGTCAGGGGCGAACCGCTCCGAGCAGTCGACCTCGCCAGTAGTCGTCGAGGTCGACGACCTTGACGACGTCTCCGGTCTGGGGTGAGTGGACCATCTTCCCGTTGCCCGCGTACATCCCCATGTGCCCCAATCCCTTGCTGAAAAGCAGGTCACCGGGTTGCAGCGCGTCGAGGGACACGCGGCGGTCCGCGCCCCAGCTCCACTGGTCCCAGGTCGTGCGGGGCAGCTCGACTCCCGCGGTCCGCCAGCTGGCCTGGGTGAAGCCCGAGCAGTCGTAGGAACCGGGCCCGGTGCCGCCGTACTGGTATGGCTTGCCGATCTGCGCGTAGGCGAACTGCAGCGCCAGACGGGCGTTGCCCGAGGCGGGGCCGGTGTAGGCGATGCCGGTGCTCTGGGGGTTGCCGACCTTGAAGGCGCCCAGCCTGCGGAGGAGCTTGGTCTGTTCGCTCACCAGCTTGTCGACCTTCGACTTCTCCCCGCGAACCTGGTCCCGCGCGGCGTCGGCCTCGGACAGCACGGCCTTGGCGGCATTGCGCTGAACGCGCAGCTCCTTAGTGGCCGCTTCGAAAGCGGCGAGCTCCGCCGTGGTGGCCTGTGCCATCTGCTCGATCGAGGCCAGCGAGCCCAGCATCGCCTGGGGTTCGCCCTGGACGATCAGCCCCTCCCAACTGGACAGGTCGCCGTACTGGTAGCTGTTGACCGCCACCGCGACCAGGCTCTCGCGCAGGGTCTCGACGCGCGCTCCCTTGAGCTTGAGATCGGTGTTGAGGTCGTCGTACTTCTTCTTGGCCTTCCGGTACGCCTCGGTGGCCTGGTTGTACTTCTCGACCATCTGGTCGGCGCGCTCGTTGAGCTTGACGAGCTTGGCTCTGGCCTGCGGGATGGTGGGCGGCGGTTCGGCGAGGGCGCCCCCATGAACGGAGATCAAGGCGGCCAGAGCGAGCACCACGGCCGCGGACGTCCGTCCCAGCTTCATCACTACGACGCTCCCTCGTACTCACATCGACCTGGGGCGAAATGGTACAGAAGCGAAGCAGCTCTTTTGTTCCGATCGGCGCGTTCCGTGCGCCAAGACGGCGGCGCACGACGTACTATCCGCCGTCGTCTTTGAGCCCAACGTGTTGACTGACGCAGGTCGCACAGGCTTTCGCCTGGACCGGCCGACCGGTGGAGCCGGTTGGCAACTGATGCCGAAAATCTGCCGTATGTGGGCCTAACCCTTCCTCCTACAACCTGTAGGACGTATGTTCCAGGCGGCGTACGTTTCCAGCGGCCTGAGGCTGTGGACTCGTGCGCCGCACATGTCCTGGTCAACAAGACAAGAGGTCCGGCATGCGAAGAGGCTTACGGGTACTCCCTGTCGCCGTTCTACTGACATTCGCCGCCAGCGGCGTCGGCAACGCGAGCTCCGAACCGCCGCCTACTCCCACACCAAAGGCCAAGAGCAGCACGCTGGAGTTCAAGGACCCCGAGATCGCAGGCGGGCACGACCACCAGCACGGCGGGAACGAGGGGCACCTCCCCGGCACCAGCAAGAACATGGAACTGGTCGCGAAGCTCGATGTCAGCGGGGCGACCGGCGAGAACAGGGAAGGCCACATCGCCGACGTCGCCGTATTCGGACAGCATGCCTACCTGGCAGCCCGCCGGCTGAACACGAACCCCTGCGGCGCGGGCGGCTTCTACACAGTCGACATCTCCGACCCCAAGCAGCCGAAAGAGCTCTCCTTCACCGCATTCCCCGCCGGCTCCTACCCGGGCGAAGGCATGCAGGTAATCACGATCGACACCGCGTCGTTCAAGGGCGACATCCTCGTCACCAACAACGAGATCTGCTCCGATGCGCCCGAGGCCGTCGGCGGCATGTCCATCTACAGCGTGACCGACCCCAAGAACATCGTCCCGCTTGCGGTCGGCAAGGGCGACTTCAACGACGGCACGCAGACCGTCGCCAACCAGGAGCACAGCGTCTTCGCCTGGCAGGCGGGCGAGCGGGCATTCGCGATGATGTCCGACGACGAGGAGCAGTCCGTCGGCGACGTCGACATCATGGAGATCACCGATCCGGCCAATCCCACGCTGATCGCTGAGACCAGCATCGCCGACTGGCCGACCGCTGAAGTGGGCGCCAACGGCCAGACCGTCTTCCTGCACGACATGCAGATCAAGAAGGTCCGCGACCAGTGGCTGGGACTGCTGTCCTACTGGGACGCGGGGTGGGTGATCCTGAACCTCACCGACCCGGCCAAGCCGGTCTTCCTGGCCGATTCGAAGTATCCCGACCCGGACAAGCTTCTCGGGTTCACACCGCCGGAAGGCAACGGCCACCAGGCCGAATGGACACGTGACAACAAGTTCATCGTCGGCACCGACGAGGACTTCTCCCCGTCGCGGACCTCCTTCCAGGTCACGAGCGGGCCGAACGCCGGCACCTACGGAGCAGGCGAGTTCGACTGGACTGTCCCGATCAACACCCTGCCCGGCCAGACCTTCCAGGGTGCGAAGACCGTCTGGGGCGGAACGGGTTGCGAGGAGGACGTCAACGGAAACGGGATCAGCGACCGGGCCGAGGTCCCGACCAAGGCGGCCAGCGGCGCCGACGTCGTCGTCTTCACCCGGGGAGCCTGCTTCTTCTCCGTCAAGGTGGAGTCCGGCCAGCTGGCCGGATACGACAAGGTGATCGTCATTCAGAGCCACGTCGCCACCAGCAACGGAAGGTTCGCTGACGGGTTCTTCTGCGGCGCTCAGGGCCATGACTTCACGATCACCGCTTCGGCGATCTGCGTCGGTCACAGGGCAGGCCACCTGCTCTTCGAGGACGCCCCTGAATACACATCTGCACCCGAGGGCTCGGACATGCCGGCGCTCGGCACGATCGGTGCAGGGGTCAAGGCGACGACCACGTTCGACGGCTGGGGCACCGTGCACCTGCTCGACGGCAAGACCCTCAAGGAGATCGACAACTACGCGATCAGCGAGGCATTGGACCCGGCGTTCGCCTCGGGCTTCGGTGACCTCTCCGTACACGAGGTCGCCACCGATCCCGAGCGCAGTGACCTGGCCTACCTGTCCTACTACGCCGGTGGAATGCGAGTGATCAAGGTAGGTGCGAAGGGCATCGAGGAAGTCGGCCGGTACATCAACGAGGACGGCAACAACTTCTGGGGGGTCGAGGCTCAGCAGATAAGGGGCAAGACCTACGTCTTCGGCAGCGACCGCGACAGCGGTCTGTGGATCTTCCGCTACACGGGTCGCTGAGTTTCGTACGGCTTGCGCCGGACCGCCTTCCGGCGCAAGCCGTCCCACGACCTCCACCCACCTTCCGTAGCCGCGGGGCCGCGCGATGGAGAGCCGCTGACAGGAAGGGCCGCGCGCACGGAGTGCTGGCAGCCTGCCGTTCACCATGTCAGTCGACGGGTAGAGGTGCTGGACCAGCGACGGAAGGGGAGAAGAGACGATGACGCTCCAAGTCGCGGAGATGCTTTCCGCTTATCCCAAGGATCTGGGCAACGTGGATCGGCAGAAGCTGACCGCGTGCATCGAACAATGTCTGCGGTGCGGCCAGGCCTGTACCGCGTGCGCGGACGCCTGCCTGAGCGAGGACAATGTCGCCGACATGGCCACGTGCGTTCGGACCGATCTCGACTGCGCGGACATCTGCGAGACGACCGCACGAGTACTGTCGCGGCACACGGGGTACGACGCCAACCTGACCCGCGCCGTCCTCGAGGCGTGTGCGCAGGCGTGCAAGGCGTGCGGGGACGAGTGCGAGCGGCACAGCAAGCACGAACACTGCGCGGTCTGCGCCCGGGCCTGCCGCGACTGCGAGCGGGCGTGCCGGGAGCTGATCGCCGCTCTCGGCTGAGCGGTAAGCAGGCGGAAGGGGTTCCCTCCCGCGCCGGGTGTCGTCGTGACGTGCCGGCGCGCCGAGGCCTCGAGCGCGGGCGGCGGGCCGGTCGTCACCGCGACGGCACGATGGCCAGCCCATGCGGACCAGGGCCCACCTCGACGGATTTCTTCAGTCGGCCCGACGAGTCCACGAACGTCACACTGCCAGTGCCGTGCACCGCGACGGCCACGAGGTCCTCAAGGGCCACGACATGGTGCGGAGCCGCTCCGACACGCACCTCGCCGGAGGGTCTCCTGGTGGCCGCGTCGATTCGGCTGATGGTGCCCCGGTGGTTGTCCGACACCCACACGTCTTGTTCGGCGAAGGCGAAGTGGTGCGGCTCCTCGCCGACTCGCAGCCGCGCGACCACTCGAAGGGTGGTCGCGGAGGCCACCGTGAGCTGGGATGAAGACCAGTTGCTCAGCCAGACCTCGCGGCCGTCCCTGGTGAATGCCACATCGTGCGGCGCCCCTCCCAGGTCGGGTTCGGCCTCCAGCCGGCCGTCATGCGCGGATCTGACCTGGACGGTGGAGGCGCCGTCGATCGTCACCCACACCCGTTTCCCGTCCGGAGAGACGTCGAGGTCGTGGGGCTTACCGCTCGTCGGGATCCGACGTGTGATCTCGCCCTGGGGGACGGACACTGCCACAAGCCGGCGGCCCTGTTCGGCCGTGACCCACAGCGTCTCACCGTCCGGCGTGAAGGCGGCGTCGTGCGGATAGCCGGGCAACGGAGTCCTGGCGAGAATCCGGCCGTCGCGACCGTCCAGGAGGGTCACCCGGTCGGAGCGAGGGCTGGTGACGGCGACGTATCTACCGTCGGCGCTGGCGGTCACGTTGTGCGGGCCGGGAGGAACGCGCACGCGCCGGGTGACCCGCCACTCGGGGCCGGTGACGAGCACGACCTGGGCCGCGTCCTCCAACGCGACGAAGAGCCGATGCGCCGGCTGCGGGGAAGGTGTCGGCGCAACGCCTGCGCGCAGGTCGTTGCCGCTACCGATGTATGACGCAGCGGCCACTGCGATGGCGAGAACGCAGGTCAGGGCCGCCCGCATCGAACAGGCCATAGTCCACCCTCATCCCGCGACGGGGGTTTCTGTCAAGACGCGGCGAATGAGGGCGTGGTTCGCGTTGTTGGTCGTACGGCATGCGGCACAGGTGGCCCGGGGTTGGGCCGGGCCACCCGGAACGTCATCGCGGCCGTCAGGCGTAGATCGGGTATCCGTAGCCCACGACGTCGGACTTCGGCCTGATCCGCTGCTCCACCTTGCCGTTGCCGGTGTTGCCTTCGATCGTGGTGATCGTGCCGTCGCCGTTGTCCTTCTTCACCAGACCCATGTGGTCGATGGCGCTCAGGCTCTTGCTGTCGTCCCAGGCGAAGTACACGACGGCGCCGGGCTTGGCGGTGGTACCCCAGCGCTCGTTGGCCTTGAACCACTTGGCCCAGGTCACGGTGTAGGCGTCCCAGCCGACCAGGGGCCGGATGCCGGCCTTCTCGCCGACCCAGGAGACGAACATGGCGCACCAGGGCGCGTTGGCGTAGGCCCTGACGTTGCCGCCGTCGCGGGCGAGGGTCTCCTTGGCCCGGGGGCTGCTCATGTACCAGTTGTGGAACTCGGTGCCGCCGCCGCTGGCGTTCTCCGCGACACCGATCTTCTGCTCGGCCACCCTCAGCAGGTCTTCGGCCTTCACCTTGGGCAGTTTCTCCGCGGCGATCTCGAGGGAGGTCTTCTTGGGCAGCGAGACGGAGTGGTGACCGTCGGCGAAGGCGGGGGAGCCGGCGAGAACTCCACCGGCGAGCACGCTCGCTCCGAGGACGAGGCGTGACAGGCGGTTGAGCATGGGGGACTGCTTGGACATGCGGGGGTTGTGCTCCTCTGCTTCCATACCGCCTACCGGGTTAGCTGACGGGTTCGGGCGTGGAAGTGCCCTACGAGCGTGGTGCTCGATTCACCCCAGAAAGGTGGGTCCCCGGCTCCGCTGGATCGCGGACTCGGCGGCCGCGCCGTACTTGGAGGAAGAGATCGTCCAAGGACGTCGCGCGGTCTCGGCAAGATGGAGCGCCACGCACTGCGTGGCGCTTTCAGCTCCACAAACTACGTAAGAGGTACATAAAACGCAAAGGGTTCATCAACGTCGCCGACCGAAACCCCCTCGTGAGCTGCTGTTCGGCGATCCAAACTTTACCTTCGGCGGTACTCTCCACCGGCCCACGGGGTGCATCAGCCCGCTGTGATCGTTCGGAGGCGTTTCACGCCCCCATACGGACATATTTGTGGCGGCATGATTGCTTCTGAGACCCTCGGTAACAGTCATGAGGGCGCAGCGAAGGGCCATGGGAGAGTGACGGGTGATGGCGGAGTTCGGCCCGCTTGAGCAGGCAATCATGGAAGCACTGTGGACGGCGAACGGGCCGCTCCTGATCCGCGAACTGCTCGATCAGATCAACCGCGGAAGGGACAAACCTCTCGCCTACACCACGGTTCAGACAGTCACCGACAGGCTCGCCCGGAAGGGCTTCGTCACTCGCAGGCCCGTGGGGATCGCCATCGCCTACACGGCCGTGGCCAGCCGCGAGGAACATGTCGTGGCAGTCATGCTCGAGGCGCTGGCCAACCTGCCGGAGCGAGGGCCTGCTCTCGCCAGATTCGCCGAGAGCGTCGACCCTGACGACGCCCAACGACTTCTCGACGCCCTCACGTACCGCTCGTCGGACATCAACGAAAAGCGTGAGGCGCCGTGACGATGATCGTCGCCGGCCTGGTCGTCGCCCTATATTTGATCAGCCAGTGGGCGGGGCCGGTCCTCGCGCGTGCCACATGGCCCTCTCGTCGGCCGGCGACGGCTGTGGTTCTGTGGGTGAGCCTCCTCGCCGCCATGGCCGTTGTTTTGCTCACCTTGACGCTCATGATTCTCGCCTGGCCGCCGGGACCGCTGCACAGGTGGTTCGAGCACCTGCGTTCCTGTATGCCAGGTCACACTCATGTCGGAGAACTGGCCGCATTAGCCGTCGCGGTGGTGGGTGGTGGCTGGCTCCTGCTGGCCGCGTGGCGAGGGATGACCCGCGTCAGCCGTACGGTCACCGAACGACGGCGACACCACGAGATGGTTCAGCTGATCGCGCGGTATCCCGACAGCCCCAGGGACGTCTGCCTCATCGAGCATCCCTTCGCGCTCATCTACTGCCTGCCGAGGCGGGCGCGGCCGATCGTGATGACCACCGGTCTGCTGAAGCAACTGGACGGCGCGCAGGTGGAGGCTGTACTGGAGCACGAACGGTGCCATCTCCAGCACCGTCATCACCTGGTGCTCGCCGTCGCGGACGCCATGCGCACGGCACTTCCGTGGTCGGCGACCGTGAAGCACGCCGTGACCGAGCTCTCAACGCTGGTCGAGATGGTGGCGGACGACGCGGCCGTCCGGCGGTGCGGGGTGGCCCCGGTCGTCGACGCGCTCCACCGGCTCACTCCCGTGACGGGACCGACCGGGAGTCTGGGGGCGGGTGACGAGTCGGGGCGGCGGATGAAGCAACGAATCGCTCGACTTGAGGCAGGCCGTGGGCAGGCTCGCCACCCCGGCCCGAGAGCCGTGCTCCTGCTGTCCCTGGCAACTCTGTCCGGCGTCCTGCTCGCCGCCGTTGCCCTGCACCTTCCCTGTTGACAGCGAGTAAGCGGCCAAGCAGCGATTGGTAGATCTTTTGTGCCTATTGCTGCGGTTTGGTCAAGGAATCGCTACCTTCCTCCTACATCGCACGTACTGATCGGCGACTTGCCTTCACCCCCGAGGGCGGCCGGTCGGCCGCCGAATCCCAGCGGTGACGGGCACGCCCGTCACGGGAACCGGGGACCCACTTGGCGTGGAGCGATCCATGCCCGGGGTGAATCCACCATGCGTGGTGGTAGGGCGACTCCTGGCCCGAACCCGTCAGCTAACCCGGTAGGCGGTGAAGGAGAAAGGGCCATTCCCCCACCTCATGCCATCAATCGTGGAAGGGCTGCTTGAGGCTGCCCAAAAGGATCTCGGTTACCGGGAACAGAGCAACGGCTACACCAAGTTCGGCGACTGGTACTACGCCAACGTGGACCAGAGCGACTCCTACTTCAAGACCGCGCCTTGGTGCGACATGTTCATCACCTGGGCCGCCCATCAGGCCGGTGTCCAGGAGTACGTCGGAGAGTTCGCGTCCACCGTCGACCACGCGAAGTGGTTCAAGCAGCAGGGCGCGTGGAGCGACCAGCCCGAACCCGGGGCCCTCGTCTTCTATGACTGGTCCGGCTCGGACAGCGTCGAAGGCATCGACCATGTCGGAATCGTCGAGCGGGTGGACGGAGCCAAGATCTTCACGATCGAGGGCAACGTCGACCGGGTGTGGCTCAAGCGCAAGGAGCGCGATCAGAGCAAGGTCGTCGGCTACGGCCTGCCTCGGAAGGTGCAGGAGAACAGCGGCGCGCTCGACGAGGTCGTCGCCGAAGAAGGCGAGGGCGCTGCGGTCGGCGCAGCACCCTCACCCCCGGTGAAGGCCCCACCGGTGCAGAACGTGTCCGCATCGGCGCAACAAGCGTTCGTCAACGTGACGTCGGCGAGCTCCAGCGGGCTTCCGCAGATTCAGGACGCGACCGCGCCGGCCGCCGTGCTCGTCGCTCTGCTGTGCACCGCTGTGGTCGTCAAGCGCGTCCGGGACAGGCAATCGGCTCAGGTGGCGGCGGCGGTTGGCCGACACCGCCGACCAGCCGGGCGGCACCGGGGATTGCTCGCATAGGGTTCCTTCTCCGGTCGGGCCTCACGGCCCGGCCGGAGAAACCCTCGAAGGACAGGCCTGCTGTCTACGTGTCATGTTGCGCGAAGATCCGTCCTAGCCGCGTGGAGAGACGCCCTCGGTGAGGGCGGTGGCGACCTTGCGTATGCGCTCGCGGAGATCCGGGGCATGGGGACCGCGAGTGAGCAGGAGCTGGTGCGCCGCACCCACCAGCGCGAGCGCCAGCGACTCGGTGTCTGCCTCGGCCGCGATCCTGCCGTGCTCCTTCTCTGCCTTCAGGTAGGCGGCGAATGCGCGCTCGCTGGCGTCGATCTCGAGGGTTCCTTGGCTGAGCGCCTCGCCCAGGTGGCTGAGGATCGCCGGCCTGGCCATCGCCAGGCCGGCGAGGGCCAGCAGATTGCCCGTGAGCAGGGTCTCGATGGCTGACATCAGGTTGTCCACGACGTCGCCGGTGCCCGCGAGGGTCGTGAGAGCCGACAGGGCCGCCCCCGCCTTGCCTGCTCGGTCGAGAAACAGCTCGGCCAGGAACCCGTCCATGTCGGAGAAGTGGTTGTAGAGCAGACCGGTCGCGCAGCCGGCCTCCTTGGTGACCGCCCTGCCCGTCAGCTCTGAGGGGCCCGCGCGCAGCAGGATCCGCTCGGCGGCGTCGAAAAGCTGCTGCCGTACGTCGGGGATCGCAACGCCACGCGGTGACATGACCACCAAATCTACCCGGGTGCGAGCAGGGCCGCCTGACCTGCCGGGCTTGCAGGGAGAATGAGCATGTGCTCATACTCTATGAGCACATGCTCATTCTCAAGGGTGAGAGCAGGTTCATGGACACGCGAGACTTCGTCTGGACACCGCGACATGTAGGTGCCCTCGCCGTACTCTGCCTGGCTCAAGTACTGGACAGCGTCGACGTCACCGTGGTGAACGTCGCGCTACCTGCCATCCAGGACGACCTGGGTTTCTCCGCCGCAGACCTGTCATGGGTGATGAACGCCTACATGGTGGTGTTCGGGGGGTTCCTTCTGCTGGGTGGTCGCCTCGGCGACTCATACGGTCACCGTCGCGTCCTACTCGGCGGGATCACCCTGTTCACCGTGGCGTCCTTGGCCGCCGGCCTGGCACAGAACGCGAGCTCCCTCGTGGCCGCTCGCGCCGCGCAGGGCCTGGGCGCGGCTCTCATCGCGCCGATGACGCTGGCGCTGATCGCACTGATCTTTCCGGAGGGCAGGCCACGGAACAGGGCGTTCGCGATCTGGGGAGCGGCGACGGGAGCGAGCAGCACGCTCGGCCTGTTCGCGGGCGGACTGCTGGCCGACGGCCCAGGGTGGCGGTGGATCTTCTTCATCAACGTGCCCATCGGTGTGCTGCTGCTCATCGCGGCTCGGCAGCCGTACGCGGCCGAGCGGATCACCCGTGCGAGGCGCGGCTTCGACTTGGTCGGCGCCGCGGTCTCGACAGCGGGGGTGAGCTTGCTGGCCTACGCCGTCCTGCAGACCGCCGCCCATCCATGGGCGTCTCCCCACACGATCGGCCTGCTCGCCGCTGCTGCGGCACTGCTTGTCTACTTTGTCGTCCACGAGGCGCGGATCGCGAAAGAGCCGCTCGTGCCACTCCGGCTGTTCGGCAACAGGTCGGTAGCGGGTGCCAACCTCATCCAGGCGCTGCGGGGTGGCGCCATGTTCGCCGTCTTCTACTTCGCCACGTTGTTCCTGCAGGAAGTGCTGGGCTACTCCGCCTTGCAGACGGGCCTGGCGTATGTGCCGCTGACCCTGCTCCTCGTTGGGGCGGCCGGCCTCGGCCCGATGCTGGTGCGCCGATTCGGCACGCGTCTGGTGATCACTTTCGGCTCCCTGATCACCGCCGGCGGCCTGCTGCTGTTCACCGGGATCTCGCCCGATGGCGCGTTGTGGCCGCAGGTCATGCTGCCGCTGCTGGTCACCGGATTCGGATTCGGCCTCGTGGTGGTGCCGCTGACGGCCGCCGCGCTCGCCGGGGTGCCTCCCTCGTCCAGCGGCGTCGCCTCCTCACTGCTCAACGTCAGCGCCCAGCTCGGCGGCGCGCTCGGCCTCGCCGTGCTGTCGACCACCGCGACAGGCAGGACGGCTGATGCGCTGAAGGCCGGCGCCGCTCCCGCCGAGGCGCTCACCGACGGTTTCCGCCTTGGCTTCGCCGTTGCAGCGGCCCTGATGGCTGTGGTCGTGGCCATCGCGCTCGCCGCACTCACCAACAGAAAGGAATCCCCGGCATGAACCGAAGAGCGGTCGTCGTCGGAGCGGGTATCGCGGGGCTGGCCGCCGCGCTGAGGTTTGCACCAGATCGGATGGGAGCCGGTGGTGCTCGAGCGCGCTTCGGCACGCAGGCAGGACGGCTACGCCGTCACCTTCTTCGGCCTCGGCTATGACGAGGCCGAATGGCTCGAAGCCAGCGGCCTCACCGTCGAGGACGGTGTGGTGTGCGATGCGACGCTGTACGCGCGGGGCGCCGCCGACGTCGTGGCGGCGGGCGATGTGGTGCGCTGGCCGCACAGTCTGTAGGGCGACGCCCTGGTCAGGGTCGAGCACTGGTCCAACGCGAACGACCAGGGAGCGGTAGCCGCCGCCAACCTGCTGGCGGGCACCGAGAACGCCAAGCCGTTCGCGGACCTTCCCTCGTTCGCCACGCACGTGCACGGCGCTCGCATCCAGAGCGCCGGGCTCCCTCAGCTGGCTGACGAGGCCAGACTCGTCGCGGGTGCGTTCGAGGACGGCAGCTTCGCCGTCGGCCTGGCCAGGAGCGGCGTGCTGGTCGGCGCGGTGGCGGTCAATTCCCCCAAGGACCTGATCAAGCTCAAGCGCGGCATCACGGCGGGCAGCTCCCTCGATGCGGTCACGGCATGAATTGAGCTCTTGTCAGGAGACGGTGAAGCCGGCCGTGAGCACTGCGCCCGCGCCCACGCCGAGCAGCAGGGAGGCGAGAGCCGCCGCGTAGGCGATCCACCTCGCGCCTCCCTCGGCGAGGGCTGCATCGGTTTCGACGTGCCGGAAGGCGGGCCTGATCCAACGGAGGTAGTAGAAGACGCTGGCCACGGTGTTGACCACCGCGACCACGGCCAGCCATGCGTAGCCGCCGTCCCACGCGGCGGTGAAGACGAGTACCTTGCCCACGAAGACGGCCGCGGGCGGGGTGCCGACCAGCCCGAGCAGGCAGATGACGAGGGCCAGCAGCAGGCCGGGAGCGCGCCTGGCCAGCCCGGCGTAGTCGGTCACCAGGTCTTCGCCGACGGCGAGGACCACGGCGAAGGCGCCGATGTTGGTGAGGGCGTAGGCGGCCACGTAGAACAGGAGCGCGGGCTCGGCGAGCTCGCTGCGCCCGGCCACGGCGATCGGCATCAGCAGGTACCCGGCCTGGCTGATGGTCGAGTAGGCCAGCAGTCGGCGCACGTTGTCCTGGTAGAACGCCGCCAGGTTGCCGAGCGTCATCGTGGCGGCGGCGATGACCGCGATCAGCGGGCGCCACCCGGTGTCGGCGCCGTCGAAGACCTCGGTGGACAGGCGGAGCAGGGCGACGAAGGCGCCGACCTTCGGGATGGTGGTGACGAACGCCGCCACCGGGCGGGAGGCGCCCTCGGTCACATCGGGCACCCAGAACTGCGCGGGCGCGCCTCCCGCTTTGAACAGCACGCCTGCCAGCAGGAGCACGATGCCGAGGCCGACGGCACCTCCGGGAGCCGTGGTCAGCCGTTCTCCCAGTTCCTCGTAGGCGGTCGCTCCCGACAACCCGTAGAGCAGGGTGACCCCGGCGAGCATGAGCACGCCGAGGAAGGCGCCCATCAGGTAGTACTTCAGCGCGGCCTCGGTGCCCGCGGCGTCCTTGGCGAAGCCCGCCAGCCCATAGGCGGGGATGCTGGCCAGCAGGTAGGCGGCGACGAGAACGAGCAGGTCGTCGGCGCCCGCCAGAAGAATGGTGCCGAGGGAGGCGAGCATGATCAGCACGTACACCTCGGCCTCGCGGCTGCTGCCGCGCGCCCAGCCGGCCGCCAGGACGATCAGGAGCAGCGTCGCGACGATGACCGTCGCCCTGGCCACGTGGGTGAGCAGGTCGAGCGAGTAGGACTCGAAGGCCGTCATGTCCGGTCGCACGGCCGCGATCGCCGTGGCGCCCAGTGCCGCCACGAGCGCGGCCGCGCAGATCCAGGCGACGAGCCGCTGCCGCTCTCGTCGGAGGAACAGCCCGGCGAGCAACCCGATCACCGCTCCTGCCAGGACGAGCAACTCGGGCAGGAGGTCGAGGGGATTCTCGTTCATGCCGGTCATCGGCCCACCCATGCCACGAGGGCCGCCGAAAACGGCTCGATGAGGTCGAGCAGCCAGCGCGGCAGGATGCCGATGATCAGGGAGAGGACGAGCAGCGGGGCGACCGAGGCCACCTCGCGTGGCTGCGTCTCAGAGACAGGGAGCTCGCCCGGCGGGCCGAGGAAGGCCTTCTGCAGGACCCTGAGCAGCAGTGCTGCGGTGATCAGGATGCCGATGATGCTGAGCCCGCCGGCCACGACAGCACCGGGCAGGCCCGTGCCGATCACGCCGGCGAAGATCTGGAACTCCGCGATGAACCCCGACAGGCCGGGCAGTCCGAGCGAGGCGAAGGCCGCGACGGCGGTCATCAGGGTGAACGTTCGCGCGCCGGCGGCGATCCCGCCGAAGCGGCCGAGGTCGTAGCTGCGCGCGCGGTCCCACAGCACGCCGGTGAGCAGGAACAGCGCGCCGGTGATCAGCCCATGGCTGACCATCTGGGTGACCGCGCCGGTGATCGCCATCTGCCTGGCCTGGGCGTTGCCTGCCGCGAGTCCTGCTGCGCCGAAGGCCAGGACGATGTAGCCCATGTGGTTGACCGAGGTGTAGGCGATCAGCCGTTTGATGTTCTCCTGCGCCAGGGCGACCAGGGCGCCGTAGAGCACGCTGACCACCCCGACGATGACGATCAGCCAGGCGTACTGCCGCCATGGGCCGGGCAGCAGCGGCATCGCGATCCTGGCGAAGCCGTACGTGCCCATCTTCAGTAGCACCCCCGCCAGGATGGCAGAACCGGCGGCGGGGGCGTCGGTGTGCGCGGGCGGCAGCCAGGTGTGGAACGGCACGGTGGGCGTCTTGACCGCCAGCCCGACCGCTACCGCCAGCAGCACCAGCGCACCGGCCTGCGGCGGGTTCCGGGTGAGTTCGACGATGTCGAACGTGCGTGGATCGCCGCCCAGGTAGAGGCCGATGAATCCCAGCAGCAGGGCCAGCGAGCCGAGGAAGGTGTAGAGGAAGAACTTCAGCGCCGAGCGGGCCCTGTCGCCGTGGCCCCAGCCGACGATCACGAAGTACATCCCCACGATCGACAGGTCGAAGAAGACGAAGAACAGCAGCAGGTCGAGAGCGGCGAACAGGCCGGTGGAGACGGTCTGCAGGAACAGGAAGAGCGCCGCGTACGACCGCGGGCGCTGCTTCTCGTTCAGGGGGTAGATCGCGCACGCGAGGAACAGCACTGCCGTCAGGGCGATGAGCGGGAGCGACAGGCCGTCGACGCCGACGTGGTAGCCCGCGCCCACCGAGGGGATCCAGCGCAGCCGCTCCTCGTAGCCGATCCCGCCGCCGTAGCCCAGCCACATCACCACGACCAGTGCCAGATCGGCGGCGGCCGCGCTCACCCAGATCCACCTCGCGGTCCGCCCGCCCAGCTGCGGCAGGGCCAGGAGCGCGGCCGCCAGCAGGGGCAGGAAGATCGTTGTCGAGAGCACGTCACCTCACCAGCACGATCACGAGCGCGAGCAGGACGAGTGCCACCATCGCCTGGGCGAGGTAGGTGTGCACCTGACCGGTCTGCGGACGCCGGGCCAGTGTGCCGAGCCGCCCGACGGACGAGGCCGTGCCGCGGACCACTCCGTCGACCCCCGCCTCGAACGGCGAGCGCGCCCGGCGGGCGAGCGCCATGCCCATGCAAGGTACGGCCCGCACCACGCCATCGACCACGCGGTCGTCGAATCGGGCCAGCGCCCGCGCCGCCGCCAGCAGCGGACGCCACGCCACGGTGACGGCGATCGGCTCCAACCGCAGCCAGCCGGACAGGAACGACCGGCTTTCGACGCTTGCCGTCAGACGACGCCGTGCCAGGGACACACCAGCGACGACCACCACCGCCAGCAGGCCCGACAGTGCCAGCTCACCCGGCTCCGGTCCGGGTCCTGGCGCGCCCAGCAGGCGAGTCCACGCGTCGAACAGCGGGGGAAAGCCGACCACGCCCAGCGCCGCGGCGAGCACGGCGAGCGGGGGAAGAGGCACCCGATGGAGCGGCCCGACGCGTTCTCCGCTGCAATGCTCCACGTCGGCCGGGCCCCATACGGCCATCAACGCTTTGGCGGCGTAGGCGGCGGCCAGCAAACCTCCCGCCAGCGCCACGGCGTACAACGCGCGATCCTCCACGACGGCGAGGACCGCGCCTTTGGTCACCCAGAGCGACAGCGGCGACAGCCCGGCCAGCGCCACGGCGCCGATTCCGAAGGTGGCGCCTACCAGGGGATACCGCCGCGCCGCGCCACGCAGTTCAGCTAGTTGCTTGGTCCCCAGCGCGGTCAGCCAGGCGCCCGCGCCAAGGAAGAGCAGGCTCTTGACCGCCGCGTGCGCGACCAGGTGCGCGGCTCCGCCCGCTACGTTCGACACGCCTGCGGCCAGGACCATGAAGCCGATCTGCGCGCAGGTGGAGGCGGCCAATAGTTGCTTGAGGTCGCGTTGGGCGAAGGCGACCGCGCCGAGCAGCAACGCGGTCAGGGCGCCGATCCAGGCGACCAGGGGAGCGGCCCAGCCGGTCGCCGTGAGGAGAGGAACCACCCGCAGCAGCAGGTACGCGCCTGCGGCGACCATGGTGGCCGAGTGCAGCAGGGCCGACACGGGACTCGGGCCCGCCATCGCTCGCGACAGCCAGAAGGAGAACGGGAGCTGGGCCGACTTGCCGAGCGCGGCCGCGACGAGACCCGCCGTGACCAGATCACGCCACGGCGCGCTCGCTGAGGGCAGGCTCGCGAGAGCGAGCGACTGTGTGCCCGCGATGGCGCAGCCCGCCGCCAGGTAGAGCCCCAGGTCACCGGCGCGGGTGGTGAGGAAGGCGAGCGTGCCCGACCGCACCCGTTCGCGCTCCTGCCACCAGAAACCGATCAGCGCGTAGGACATCGCACCCATGACCTCCCACGCCATGAGCAGCAGCGCGAGATCGGTGGCCGTGACCGTGAGGAGCATTGCGCCGACGAAGATCAGCATCAGGCCGAAGAACCGGCCTCGCGCTTCGCGGATCTCGCCGGCCGCGAAGACGAGAACCGCCAGCGCGATCATCGACACCGTGACCACCATGACCGCCGACAACCCGTCGACCGCGAGCCCCGCCTCGAACCCCGCGAACAGCTCGAAGGTCAGGGCGGGGCGGGTGATCGCGGCCATGACCGCGACGAGCACCGTCACCATGGCGACGAGGACACCGGCGGCAGGCGCGCCTCGCTCGGCGCGACGGGCGAGGAGCAGCATCGCACCGGATGCGATCGGCAGGCCAGGTAGCAGCCAGAGGAGAGAACTCATCCGCTGAGGTCTCCCGCGTCGTCCGTCATGTCGACCTCGCGCGCTCTGAAGATCGCGGTGACCACGGCGAAGCCCATGGCCATCTCCAGAGCCATCACGGTGACGGCCACGAGCACGAGGACCTGGCCGTCAGCGGTGCCGGGCGCCAGGAAGTACCAGAAGGCGCCACCGGCCACGATCAGCCCGTTGATCATCAGCTCCAGCCCCATCATGAGCATGACGATCGACTGCTGGGACAGCGCGCCGTACAGGCCGACCGCGAAGAGCGCGGCGGCCAGCAGAAGGAAGGCTTCGAGCGTCATGTCCGCTCCTCGCCGGGGTTTGGAGCGCCGCACGCGTGGTGATGCTCGACCGGGGGCTGCGGGCTGTGGGCGTGACCCGGTCCCGGATCGTCCGGGGGGCGACGCGTCAGATCGTCTCCGTACCTGTCGTAGCGGCCACGATGGGTGGCGAGCACCACAGTTGAGATCATCGTCGCCAGGATGGCCACACCGATGACCATCATCACGAGCATCTTCGGCCCCATGATCGACAGGCCGAGGGCATGGGTGGGATCAGCGGGAGGCTCCCCCCTGCGCCGAGGCCACGGGGTGAGGAAGATGCCGACGGCGAGAAGGGCGAAGACGGCACCGGCGACGAGCGCGGCGACGCGATTGTTGTGGACCATCTTCATCGGCATGAGCCCCGCCGGGTTCATCATGTACATGATCATGAACACCGCCATGATCAGCATCTCCATGACCATCATCAGGATGATCAGCACGCCGAGGTACTGGAGGTCGATCAGCAGGAACGCCAGCCCGACCGCCAGCAGGGAGGCGAGCAGGGCGAACGTCGCCCGTGCCATCGAGTCGACGACGAACACGGCGATCCCCGCCGCCACGGAGACGGCCGCCAGGATCCAGAACGCGACGGCCATCACAGCACCACGACTCCGACGACGAGCAGTTGCAGCAGCGAGACCGGGATCAGCACCAGCCAGGAGCACTGGGTGAAGCGGTCCATCCTGACGACGGGCACGCGGTGCCGTACCCAGACCAGCAGCCCGAGCACCGCCGCGGTCTTGATCAGCGCCCAGAGCCAGCTCGGCAGGAGCGGACCCGCGCCACCCCCCAGAAACAGGGGGACGGCCGCCGCCGCGGCCACGACGAGGAGCACATAGCGCCCCGACTGGAAGAGCAGACGGTCGGGGCCCGACAGCTCGGCCCGGCTGCCACCGGCGATGTCACCGCCGAGAGGCGCGCCCATCGGCCCCCAGAAGGCCATCGCCAGCGCCGAGATCAGGTAGACGAGGAAGGCGAGCGGCATCCACACCACGAACCACAGCTCCTGCTGCGCCCGCACCGCGTCGCTCATCCGCAGGGACCCCGCCCCGAGTCCCACGGTGATCAGCGCGAACATGTGCGGCAGCTCGTACGCCAGCCCCTGCGCCACGAACCGATAGGCGCCGACCAGTGGATACACCGAGTTCACCGACCAGCCGGTGAGCCACAGCGATCCCCAGACGCACACCTCCATCGCGTTGAACCACACGATGCCCACAGCCAGGTCCGCGACTGCGATGTCGCCCAAGGGGATCACGATCCCGGCGAGCACCGGGGCGACGACCAGGCTGACGACGCCGATCCGCAGGAGAAGGGTGTCGGGAAGAAGGGTGCGCCGCCGCTGCTGGACGAGGAGCCGTGCCACCTCTCCGAGCGGGCTGCTCGCCCGGAACCCGCCGAGCACCGCGTCGAGGACGGCCGCCGCGAGTGCGAGCGCGGCCAGCACGGCGGGGAGCGCGATGACCGACCACACCGGTGTCTGTTCAGACATGGGCGACCTGATTCCGGTCCAGATCCGGATCGAGGCTGGCGACGATCAGCCTCGCGGTGGCCAGTTCCGCACCGATGAGCAGGTGGGGGAGTAGGCCTTCGGGTTCGTGTCTGCTCGGCGGCTGCTCCTCGAGCGGCGTGTTGTCATCGAGAGCTGCGATCGCCGCCGACGTCGCGGCGAGCCACCTTTCGAGCCTGGACAGCGCGTCGCCTTCCCCGATCGCTCCGACGTTCCGCAGCATCCAGCGCAGGGTCCGCGAGCGGCGCACCCGTCGGGCGAAGCGGGTGTACGGCGGCGCCAGCTCGGCGGGCGGCGCGTCCGCGAGGAGTCGATCCCTCAGGCTTCTGCCCTGACCCGCCGCAGAGGCCCAGCCGGCCACGGCGAGAAGCCGCCCCAGGCCGTCGAGGCGCGCTGCGGCCCGTCGCCGTGCGGCCTCGGCCCGGGATACGGGGTGTCCTTCTGCCGCCATGATCCACGGCTCGTCCCAGAACGAGCCTCCCGTCCCTATTCCAGGCATCACCTTGACGGTGGCCTCCTGGATCACGTCGCCCTGCAGAACGGTCTCCACGACCAAACCGCTCGGCCAGTCGGCCAGGATCGGTCCCAGAGGTACGTGGAGCCGATCCAGGCTCAGCCCGTCACGGTCGGGACCGCGCTCGGCCATGGGCAGCCCACCCGGACTGCCCATGTGGTGTTCGTGATGGCCGCCTCCATGTCCACCGTGAGCGCCATGCTCAGCCTCGCCACCTGCTTGCTCCTGATTGAGGTGACCGCCACCCTCATGCTCATGCTCGTCAGAGGTGCCATGCCCTCCTTCGTGCATGGCGGCCTGGTCGCCGGCATCTGACGAACCCGGCACCCACGGCGCAGCGACCCGGGCTGCGGCGTCCTGCCACTGAGCCTGCGCATCCCCCAGTTGCTCGGTGGCGTGCTCCAACGCTTGCGTCACCTGATGCGGCGAGGCTTCAGAGGGAACGTCGACCCGGGCGCGGGGGCCCGACATGTCGCTCCACACCGTTCGGACGGCCTCGTCGAGTTCATGACTGGCGTGTCCGCACACGATGAGCAGATTCGCTTCACCTGGCGCGTCGGCGGGTACCCAGGACCGCCGGGCAAGCTCCGCTTCGGTCAGTAGCCGTGCTCGCGTGCCGTACACCGCTGTGACCACCAGCGGACGGGGGTGCATGGCCGCCTGCCTGAGCAGCCAGCGTGTCAGGCCCATCGGAAGGCCCCCTCCCGCCAGGCATAGATCACGCCGACCATCAGCAGGCCGAGGAAGATGAACATCTCCACCAGAGCGACAGTGCCCACCTCGGCGACCACGAGTGCCCAGGGGTACATGAAGACCATTTCCATGTCGAACGCCAGGAAGACCAAGGTCACCGCGTACCAGCGCACGTGGTAGCGAGAAAGAGCGTGCTCGTGCGGCCGAGCACCGGACAGGAAGGGCCCCACGCCAACCGGGCCGCGCGGAGCGATGATCAACGAGACCGCGTAGACGGCGACGACGCCTACGGTGAGCAGGACGAGCAGGGCGAGAACGGCCGCCCAGGGCTCCATGGATCTTCTCCCAGCAAGCTACTAAGATCCGTAGTTCCCTGTCTGGGCAACAGCAATCACCTCGTTGTGATTGCCTTCACCAAAGTTCTCAGCTCGCTGGACGCAGTCCCGCCAGGATGACCGTCACCAGCCGACGGACCGCCTCTTTGGAAGATAGACCGCTTGCTGCGGAAATGGCGTGCAGGCAATAGCTCGCCAGTTCGTCCGGCGAGAGGTCGTCGCGCATGACTCCGGTCGCGCTGCCCTCCGCCAGGAGGTCACGAATCAGGTCGCGGAGTTGCTGGTGCGCTCGCGTGACGTGCTCGCCCTGGTGCAGGAACGCTGTCAGTACCGGGTCGTGGCGGCCACGTGACTCGTGCGAGAGGAGCGCGTAGGCCTCCAGCACGGCCGCAAGCCGTTCGCCGGCGCCGCCCGCCTGGGCCTGGACGTGAAGCAGATGGCCAAGGTGGCCGGTGATCTGACGTTCGTGCCAGGCGGACAGGATCGCCTCGATATCGGGGAAGTACTTGTACAGGGTCGCCCTGCCGATGCCGGTCTTCTCGGCGATCTGCGACATCGTCACCGACCGCAGCCCGTGTTCCGCCACGAGCGCCGCGGTGCTGTCCAGGATCGCGTCGCGCACCTCACGGCGATGCGCCTCGATCGTCTCATTCCACAGCCTGGGCACGTGGGCAGCATACGCGACGCCGAAGTCGATACATTGTGTATTGACGGAGACATAGTGTTTCGTAAAAATGAGCACCCAGGATGCGGGAGGACGTTCACATGGCAGATCCAGCTGGTTCCGACGACACCGGCACGCCGCGTTGGGTGAAGATCGCGGGAGTCGTCACCGCCGTTCTCGTCCTGCTGTTCATCGTTCTGCTGCTCATAGGCGGTGACCACGGCCCTGGCCGGCACTGGTCCTATGGCGGTGGGGAAGGAGTCCTGGTCACCGCGGAAGCCGTTGCCCGATGAGGACCATGTCGCCGCCCCTGCGCAAGCTCGTGCTCACCACGCACGTCACGTCCTCGGTCGGGTGGCTCGGCGCGGTCGTCGTCTTCCTCGCGCTCGCGCTCATCGGACTGACCGCCCAGGACGCGCGGACCGTGCGGGCCGCCTACCTCGTCATGGAGCCCGCCGCCTGGTTCACCCTCGTGCCGTTGTCTGTGGCGTCGCTGCTCACCGGGATCGTCCAGTCCCTGGGCAGCGTGTGGGGACTGTTCCGGCACTACTGGGTCGTCTTCAAGCTGCTGATCAACCTGGGCGCCATCGTCGTCCTGCTGATGTACACGCAGACGCTGGGCTACCTGGCCCGCGTGGCGGCGGAGCCGACGTCGTCCGGAGACGCGCTGCGGAGCCCATCTGTCGTGCTCCACACCGTGCTGGCACTGCTTCTCCTGCTCGCGGCCACGGTGCTGGCGGTGTACAAGCCGCGCGGCCGGACCCGGTACGGGCGCGCCGAGCGCCCTGGATGATCGCAGACAAGCATGTGGGCGTGTCCTCGCGGCGACAGCCGCCGCGCCATGCCTACTATCGCGGTAGAGCCGGTGCAGCGCCCAGGTGCTCCCGGCGGGTGTCGCGGTTCTCTCATGGGCGTCCTCGGCCTGCGACTGCGGCCATACACGAACCCATTAACAGGAGTCACTCAGCCATGTCCACCAACCGAGCGATCATCCGACGCCTCGCGTTCACCGTGGCCGCAGGGTCCGGGGCACTCGCGCTGCTCACGGCCTGTGGCGGCACCGACAACGCGAGAGCGGGGCATGAGATCGCCATCACCACGCACGGCGCTCCGGCCAGCCCTCAGCCAGGGGCGTCCTTCAACGAGGCCGACGTGACGTTCGCGCAGAACATGATCCCGCATCACCAGCAGGCCGTGGAGATGGCCGACCTGGCCGAGACCCGCGCCGCCGATGCCGAGGTCAAAAAGCTGGCGGCGAAGATCAAGGCCGCCCAGGACCCGGAGATCCAGACCCTGGAGGGCTGGCTCGAGGCGTGGGACAAGCCCATGCCCTCCGGCGGCATGCATCATGGCATGCCCGGCATGATGTCGGCGGAGGACATGAAGAAGCTCGAGGCGGCCCAGGGTGCCGCGTTCGACAGGCAGTTCCTGCGCATGATGATCGCCCATCACGAGGGCGCGATCGAGATGGCGAAGACCGAGCAGGCGAAGGGCGCCAACGACGGGGTCAAGGTGTTCGCCAAGACCATCGAGTCGTCGCAGCAGGCTGAGGTGGAGCAGATGCGGAAGCTCCTCGACCGGCTCTGATCCTCCGGCGCCGGGTGCCTGTTCCGGGCACCCGGCGTTCTTCGGAGCGCGAGATGTATCAGGGCTGGTAGACGGTGCTGAAGCCCTTGCCGGCGTTCGTGGACTCGTAGACCGTCCCGTCCATGGCGGCGGCCAGGAGACGGTCGGCGGACACGGCGGTGAAGGCGACGGCCTGCATGGGCAGGCGCCCCCCAGGCCGCCAGGTCGAGCCGCCGTCGGTGCTGGTGTGTACCTGGCCGTCGGGAGCCACGCCGACGAGGTGATCCTTGCCGGCCACGTCAAGGAAGGACAGCAGCGGGGCACCCTTCAGCGCCTCGAAGCTCTTGCCGGCGTCGCCGCTGACCTTCACCCCATCGGGGGTGGTGGCATAGAGGCGCTCGGGCGCGTCGGCGCCCGCGGCCAGGTCCAGCAGGTCGAGCCGGGCGGCGGGCTTGAGGTCTGCTCCCTTGCCGCGCCAGATCTGGCCGGTCTGGCTGTCGTAGCCGTAGACGGTCGTCCCGACGACCTGCAGGGCGTGGAAGTCGGCCTTGCCGGCCAGCGCCACCTGTTCCCACGTGAGGCCGGAGTCGGAGGAGCGGATCAGGCCCAGGTGCGGCGGCCGACCCGCGGCGATGTCCGCCTCGGCGGGGTGCCCGCTGGCGTAGAAGGTCTTCGGCCCCGCGACCGTGAAGCCCATGTGGTCGGCGTCCCTGTCACCCACTCTGACCAGCTTCTTGTTCTCCAGAGTGAACAGTCCGAAGTGGCCCGCCACGTAGGTCTTTCCGGTGGCGGGATCGACACCCAGCCCGTGGACGTGCCCGACTCCCGGATCCGAGGAGGGCTGGGCGGCAGGCTCGGGCGCCTGGACGTCCGAGCCGCACGCCGTCAGGCCGATGGCGAGGACGAGCGCCGTTGCGAATTTCTTGATCATCTTATGCCTCGTAACCGAGGAGGCTCATCATCCCGGCCTCCGCGTGGTAGACGTTGTGGCAGTGGATCATCCACAAACCGGGGTTGTCGGCGTCGAAGTCGACGTGGAGCGTCTTTCCGGGCAGCACGATCGCCGTGTCCTTGCGCAGGCCGCTGCCGGCCAGGGCGAAGGTGTGGCCGTGCAGGTGCATGGGATGCCACATCAGGCTCTGGTTGACGAAGGACAACCTGACGCGCTCGCCGGACCTGATCGCTTCGATGACCTTCGGGTCGTACGTCCTGCCGTTGATGGCCCAGTCGTACTTCGCCATGGTGCCGGTGAGCTTGAGAGTGATCGTCCGGTCGGGTGTCCGCGCTGCCAGCCGTACGGCCTGCGCGGGTTGGAGCTGGTCGTAACCGGCGAGCCGGCCGTCCAGCTCGGCGGGGCGCACGTCCGCCCGCGGCGCTCTGGCGCTCCTGGTCGTACGGATCACGGCGCGGGCCATACCGCGCTTGCCCTCGGCGAGCGCGACCAACGGGAAGGCGCCGTCCTTGAGCGTGACCAGGACGTCGTAGCGCTCGCCCATGCCGAGCAGCAACGCGTCGGTCTCCACGGGCTCCACGGGGAAGCCGTCGGCGTGGGTGACGGTCAGCCTGTGGCCGCCCAGCGCGACCCGGAACGCGGTGTCGCCGCCCGCGTTGATCAGCCTGATCCGCAGCCGGGCTCCCGGTTTGGCGGTGAACGTCTCCGGGGCGTCCGCCACCCGGCCGTTGACGAGGAAGTGCGGGTAGTAGACGTCGCCGGCGTCGCCGCCGAGCAGGTCGCTCTCGGCGTTCATCATCATGTGCGGCCACTTCGCCGACGCGGACGGCGTGGGCGTGGGCATTGGCATGGCGCCGTGGCCCTCGTGGCCCCCCTCGCCCATCATGCCCGCCATCGCGGTCAGCTCGGTGAGCACCTCGTCGGGGGTTCCCGTCACGCCGTCCATCCAGTCGTCGAGGACGACGACCCACTCGTGGTCGTAGGCGAGCGGCTCGTCTGGGTCCTCGACGATCAGCGGCGCGTGCAGGCCGCGGTCGAGTTGGGTGCCGTGGTGCGGATGGAACCAGTAGGTCCCCGGATGCGGAGCGGTGAACTCGTAGAGGTGCTCGCCGCCGGCGGGGATGGTCGGCTGCGTCACGCCGGGCACGCCGTCGGCGTCGTTGCGCAGCGCGAGGCCGTGCCAGTGCACGGTCGTCTCCTGCGGCAGCCGGTTGACCAGCCGGGCTCGGACCACCTCCCCGGCCTGGACGCGGATCGGCCTGCCGGGCAGGCGCTCGCCGTACAGCCAGGTGTTGACAGTCGGCCCGCCGAGGTCGGCCTGACCCTCACGGGCCAGGAGCCGGAACTCCCTGGCTCGGCCCGGACGGCGGGCGGTCTCGGTGGCGCGCACCTGCGCGCCACCGGGCTGGACGAAGGTCGTGCTCTCGCTCGTCGAGCACGCGGAAAGGAGGGCTCCTCCTGCTGCGGTCAGGCCGGCGCGCAGGAAGAAGCGTCGATCGATGGATGTCATGAATCGCTCACGGTTCGAAACGGATAGGCGGTCCCTTGAACCGGGCTCCTATATCCGCAGGACCGCCACACGTCTCAGCGTGAGTGCGATCGGCAGAGGCGAGCCGCGAACGGCGGGTAGGGCTGTCGGGCGCTTGCGGTCCGCGCCCGCGATGGGCACCGCGCGACCGAGGCCCAACAGGGTCAGCACGATCACGACGAGGGTCGCGGCGACCGCGGCCAGGCACAGCACGACAGGGCTGGGACCGGGGTCGACCGGCTCATGCGTCATGCTCATGCCGGGATGGTCCGCCCCTGCCGTGTGGGCGCAGACGCCGACGGGGGTGTGGGAGGCCACGCAGAAATGCGCGGTGGCGTAGCTGAGTCCGAGGCCCAGCAGCACGGACGCGACCAGCACGAGCTTCGGCAGCAAGGCGGAGAACGCGCTCCTACGATTCACCGCTCCTCCCATCGGACAGCTACGAACCGACCCTACCTTCGGCGCTATTCGCCCCTGATAAGACCCTTGGCCAAGATCGCGCTACACCGTCTCTTGGCCTGTGGGAGGTGGTGTCGTTGAGCACTTGAGAGATACTGGACATGTTGTTTGAGAGGGGTTGCCCGGTGTGCTCGGACACTCGGTGACGGTCGCCCCGCCACGGCGCCTGCGAGCGCGCCGCCAACGTCGACCCCGTTTTTCGATACTCCACGTTGATGCGGCAGGACTCGCGAAGCGCGTGGGCGGTTGGAGCTCTGGTTCTGTCGCAAGGAGGGAGCTCGTAATGAGGCGTCTCGCAGTGCCCGGAGTGGCGGTCGGCCTCGTGCTGATGGGCGTGCCCACAGCACAGGCCCATGAGCATCCCAGCGGCATCACCGACCTGGTCACCCCCGCCGTGGTCAGGGTGGAGGCCAAGGCCCTGATCGATATCACGCTGCTTGACCACGTCGGCGAGTTGGTACACGTCCAGCGCAGCTACGAGGTGCCGATCGGCACCGGTACCGGCACCGTGGTCAATCCCGACGGCACGCTCGTCTCAGTCACTCAGGTGGTCAGTACCGACAACGACCTGAGGGCCTACGCCGCCAACAGCGTTTTCGCCGATCATCACAAGGCGAACATCCCCATCGACTTCGCCAGACACACGCTGGACGACGAGCGGCTCAATCGGCGCCTGCAGCTCTGCTACGACGTCACGAGCCCGAGGTCGACCTGCCTCGTCGACATCAAGCAGGACATCACGATCTTCCCCAACGTCGCTCCCTTTGACGGGCAGGGATTCAAGGCCGAGGTCGTCAAGCTGGGAAACAGCCCAGGCGACCCGGCCGTCCTACGGCCGACCTCACGGATCGGCGGCGGCGTCGGGCTGCCCACCGCACCGCTGGCCGACAAGGAGCCTGACAAGGCCGGATCGCCCGTCTCGGTCGCCGGATTCCTCGGCAGGCCGGCTCCGGACCAGCTGCTCAAACTCGACATCGCCCATCTGGGTCCTGCGGTGGCAGGTGGGGCCGCTCGCGGCTTCACCGACCCGCAGAAGAAGGTCAACGAGCCCGTCAAACTCGGCAAGCTGGTCGACCAGGGCATGCTCGGCGCGCCCGTCATCGGCAACAAGGACGGACACGTCATCGGCCTGCTGGTCGTAGGCGGTAACACGGCGAAGATGATCGGCGTTCGGGAGATCACCTCGGCGCTCGCCGATGCCAAGGCGTCCGCCCGCAGGGGACCGGCCGACGCCGCCTTCGAGGCGGCGCTGTCCCGCTTCCACACCAAGAACTACACCGACGCCGCACCCGCCTTCCAGCGTGTGCTCGACCTGTACCCCGGCCAGCCCGTGGCCGCGGCGCACCTGAAGGAGTCGCTGGCCAAGAAGGGCACCTCGGCCGATGTGGGAGCCGGCAAGACCGCGTCGCCCCAGAGCACCACGATCCCGCTGTGGCCGTTCATCGCCGGAGCGGCGGTCGTCCTCGCCCTGACCGTGGGCCTGGGGCTGTTGTGGTGGCGGCGACGGCGCGCCTCGTACGAGGAATGGGGGCAGGCGCCACCACAGGAGCCGCACCTCGCCACACGTTCCCGCGCTGACGACCCCAACCCGACCCTGATCGTCAGGCGACCCCAGGCCTTCCCTGGCGGTACATCACAACCACCGCAACCGGTGATGGCCGCACCGCACCGGGTCAGGTTCTGCGTATCGTGCGGTACAAGACTGGGTCCGATCGGCCGGTTCTGTGGCAATTGCGGCCACCCCACAGAGCACATCTGACCGCATGGCGGTGTGTGCGAGCGTACCGACGATCGTCGGTAGGTGGTGGTTTCGGTTCGTGCGGCGCGTCAGTGGGTGGTGGCGGCTTCGACGCGCTCCTGAGCGAGACTCTCCGTCGTTGACTGCGCCCTGGTACGGCCGAGCTCGGGCAGGAGGGACCCGATCCCGAGTACGGCCAGCCCGACGCCCAGCCAGAGGGGAGCCCGCAGCCCGAAGCCGTCGATGGCCAGCCCGCCGACCGAGGAGCCGACGATCACCCCGAGGGTGATGAAGGAGGCGTGGACGGTGTTGACCAGTGGCCCCGGGTTGCCGACGCGCTGGATGCGAACGGCCATCGCGGGGTTCATGGTCACTCCGACCAGCCCGACGCCCAGCATGGTGATCACCGCGGGGACGCTGAGGTGGGCGAACAGCGCGAAACCGGCCAGGAAGATCGTGTTGAGGATCAGCCCGGACAGCAGGACGCTGATGGTGTGCTTGTCGGCCAGGCGCCCGACGACGTAGTTCCCGATCACGGTGGCTGCGCCGTACGCGACGAGCAGCAGGGGAACGGCCCCCGAGGGGAACCCGGTGACCTGGGTGAGGATCGGGCTGAGATAGCTGAAGGCGGCGAAGGTCGCGCCGATGATGAGGGTGCTGGTCGACAGCGCCAGCCACAGCCTGCCGTTCCTGAAGACCGCCACCTCCTGCCTGAAGTTGCCGTTGCCGCCGTCAGCACGCCCGAGCCTGGGAACGCCCATCATCGTGGCGAGCGCGGCGATGACGGTCAGGGCGCCGACGACCCAGAAGGCGGCACGCCAGCCAAGCGGCCCGCCGATCAGCGTGGACAGCGGCAGCCCGAGCAGGGTGCCGAGCATCAATCCGTTCAGGACGATGGCGAGGGCGCGGCCGCGTACCTCTGGGCGGCTCAGCTGGACCGCCACCGAGATGGCGACTCCGAAGAATGCCTGGGAGGCGACTCCGGTGATGACTCGCGCGACCATCATGATCGGGTAGGAGGGCGCGAGCGCCGCGAGCACATTGCCCACCAGAAAGATTGCGAACAGCAGCATGAGTGCGGGTTTCGGGCGTATCCGTACCAGCGCGACGGTCATCAGCGGCCCGCCCGCCGACATGGCCACCGCGAAGGCGGTGATCAGATAGCCGATTTGGGAGATGGTCACGCCGAGTCCGCCTGCCATCTCGGGCATCAGGCCTCCGACGGCGAACTCGCTGGTCACCATGGCGAAAATGCCTATGGCCAGGACGTAGACGGCTCTGGGCAAGGGGGACTCCTTTTTGCATCAATCGGTGTAGAACTTGGGCATGAAAAAAGCAGACGTCAGGCCAGGGCGTCCATGGCCGTGGCCGCGATGGCCTCGAGTGTGGCGTCGGTGGCGCCGCCCTGAGCGGCCACCCGGATCCCGGCGATCACGGCGTTGACGAACCTGGCGAGCTCGGCGGGATCGCGGGTGGAGCCGATGGTGCCGTCGCGCTGCCCGCTCTCGATGACGGCGCTCAGGTTGGCGACTCGGAACTCGGTGTTGCGATCGAGCATCAGGGCGATCTCCGGGTCGCGGCCGGCGAGCTCCATCGTGGTGTTGACGGTCAGGCAGCCGAGGCCGTAGCCGTCGCGCCTGTTCTCCGCCTCCGTCTGGAGGATCTTGGCGAACAGCGCGCGGATCCGCTCGATCGCCGGCAGCTCGTGACTGTCAAGGATCCGCAGTTGGTCGGCGGTGGTGGCGTCCATGTAGCGGGTCAACGCGCGTTTGAACAGCTCGCGCTTGTTGGTGAAGGCGTTGTACACGCTGCTGCGGTCCAGGCCGAGCGCCTCGCACAGGTCCCTGGTCGAGGTCGACTCGTAGCCGTTCGCCCAGAACGTGCGCATCGCAGTGTCCAGGACCCGGTCCTCATCGAATGATCTCGGCCTCGCCATACGAGCACGTTACTTGTTTTACACCGATCAGTGCAATACGAGATTGCCGGTCCACAGCAGCGCGCTCGTGGTCACCTCCTGTTCTTCATCCTGGGGGCCCTTTTCATCCTCATCGGATTGAGCGTCGACGCGAGCGCCGGCCTTCTCGCGGGCCGGCTGGGTGACTTCGTCCGCGGCCGCTCGTCCGTTCAGCGGTGGCTGCACTGCTTGTCGGGCACTGTTGGCGCACCGGGATGGTCGCCTTCGGCCCGCATGAGCTTCCGGTCACCTGGTGGCGGGCGATCTCCTGGAGCCCTACCTGCCGGCCGCAGGTGAGGGCGAGCCCGCCGCTGTTCAAAGGGGGCGTGGCCGGGTGTGGTGCAAGCAGCGGTAGAAGTAGGACGCTGGTCGCTCAGGCAGCGACCAGCACCCACTGCTGCTCACCACCGCCGTGGCAACCCCACTGGTAGAGGCTGGTCCACGCCTGGTGAACGCGGACGTCCAGGCATCGCACACTCGCCTCGTTGCGGAACTCCCACCAGCCGCCGCCGTCCCAGCGCAGCCGCCAGGTCTGGTTCGCGCCGTCGTGGCAGGTCCAGGTGAGCGCGGCAGCCGCGTCGTAGTTCGCCCAGCCGCCGATCTCCAGGCAGAGGTTGGTGCCCTGCCGCTTGATCCGGTACAGGCCGGCGGTGCCGCTGATGGGGCTGGCGGTCCAGGTCTGGGTGCCGGCCATCCAGCCACCGCAGAAATCCAACAGCACCACGCTGCCGTTGGCCTGGCCGGTGCCCGAGGTGGGGTGGGCTGGAGCCTTCACGCACAGGCCGGTCGCGGCCTTGGGGCGGACGGTGAAGGACGCGGGGATTGCCGGGGCCGCGGACGCGGGCGGCGCGGTGGAGCCGAAGACGGCGAACGCGGCCAGGATGGGCAGCGACAGCCGGGCGAGGGTGCGGCGGAATGGCATGAATCCTCCAGATCTCGTGATGAGCCTCTCCCTGGCGGCGATCGCCATGGGGGCCTGCGACACAGCATCGGGCGGGATGTCCTGACGGGGATGAGTAAAACGGTGCCTATTCCGGCAGCGACGGTTACTTACCGGGAACCGCTTGTGTCCGCCGAGCCCGTCAGCAAACTGGGCGTATGGCGAGCACATGGCCGTTTGCCGGCCGTTCCGGAGACATCCAGGCAGCCGGGACTCATCTGGGCGACCCGGCCAGCGCGGGAGTGCTCATCGCGGGCCCCATGGGCGCGGGCAAGACCCGCCTGATGGCCGAGCTGCTGCGGCAGCACCATTCCCGCGCCGCCTTCGTGGCGAGGGCCGGCGCCTGCGCGGCCGCCGCGGCACTGCCGTTCGGCGCTCTGGCCCACCTGATCCCGCCTGAGGTCCCGCCTTCCGCCGAGGCCAATCTGATCGGCTGGGCGGCGCGCATCCTGCTGCGCGCCGCCGGCCGCCGCCGCCTGCTGCTGGCGGTCGACGACGCCCACCTGCTCGACTCCGCCTCCGCCGCTCTGATCCAGCACCTGGTCTCCTTGCACGCCGCGCGGCTGCTGGCCACGCTCCGCGAGGGCGAGGCCGTACCGTCCGCGATCACTGGGCTGTGGACGCGGGGCCTGCTGCGGCGGCTCGACCTCGGCCCCCTGCCCCAGGAAGCGGTCCACGAGATCCTGGAGGCGGCGCTCGGCGGGCAGGTGGACACCGCCGCGAGCAGTCGGCTCCACCGACTCGCTGCCGGTAACCCGCTGTACCTGCGCGAACTGGTCGAGGCCGGCGCCCTCGCCAAGGCGAACGGCGTCTGGCGCTGGATCGGACGCCTCCCTCCTGCCGTTCGGCTGGGGGAGCTGGTCGAAGCCAGGATCGGGGCCCTCACCTCGGACGAGCAGGCAGTCGTGGAGCTGGTCGCGCTCGGCGAACCGCTCGGCGCCGAGCTCGTGGCCGGCCTCGTCAGCGCAGAGGCGCTCGAGTCCGCAGAGGCCAAAGGGCTCGTCGAGGCCGGCCACGACGGGCGGCGCGTGCTCGTTCGCCTCGCCCACCCCCTCTACGGCGAGGTGGTCCGTGCCCGCTTGCCCGCCCTGCGCCGTCGCCGCCGCCTACGCGAGCTGGCCGACGCCACCGAGAGGTACGGCACGCGCCGCGGTCAGGACGTCCTGCAGGTGGCCGCCTGGCGGCTGGACAGCGGCGGCGGACACGACGCGCGGACCCTGGTGACCGCCTGCCGGCTGGCCCAGGCGGCACACGAGGTGGAGCTCGCCATCCGGTTCGGCCAGGCCGCCCTCGACGCCGGCGCCGGCGCCGAGGCCGCCGCGCCGCTCGCCCGGGGGCTCATCATGGCGGGGCGGGCCGAGGAGGCAGCCCACGCGCTCGCCTCCGTCGCGGAACCATCCGGCGACGAGCTGCTCCGTGCCCGGGTCGCCCAGCTGCGGCTGATGACCGTGAACTTCGGGCTGGACCGTCCCGACGAGGCGGACCGGATGTTCGCACCGGCGCTGGCGGGCATCTCCGACGTCGAGCTACGGGCCGAGGTCATCGGGCAGCAGACCTACAACCTGGCCATGCGCGGATCCTGCACGCAGGCCATGGAGCTGCTGCGACTGACCGAGTCAACACCGGCAGGCCCGAGGCCCCCAGGCCCGGCGCCCCATTCCTCCGGACTGGGCGAGGTGCTCCTCCTGGAGGCCAAGGCCACCGCGCTGGGACAGCTGGGGCGCTGCGCTGAGGCGGTCGAGGCCTGCCGCCGCCTGCTGGACGCGACGGACCTGTGGCGTGCCGACGCGCCCGAGCTCATGCTCACCCTCACCTACACCCGGCACCTGGCTCGGGTACTCGACGGTGACCTGGCGTCCGAGGAGATCGGAGCCGCGCTGGCGCAGGCGGCGGAGGCCGACGGCTGGGGGGTGGCACACGCCGTGCTCACCGCCTGCCTGGCGCAGCTGCACCGCCTGTCGGGCAAGGTCAAGACGGCCAGGCGTCTGGCGCACGAGGCGTACGCCAGGCTGGCGGCCACGCCGTACGCCATCCTCTGCCTCGGCGAAGTCGCCCATGCCGCCGCTCTGAGCGGCGAGCCCGAGGCGGCGAGGGCGGCGCTGGAGTCCCCGGCTGCGGCCTCGCTCGGCTTGATGGGGTTGTGGCGGGAGCCGGCCCGCGCCTGGCTGGCGGCCCTGGAGGGCGGCCCGGCCGCCGATCTCGCCGCGGAACTGGCGGCTGAGGCCCGCGGCCGCGGCCTCCTGGGCCTGGAGATGGTGACGTTGCACGACGTGGTACGGCTGGCGCCGCCCGGCTCGCCCCCGGTGGTGGCGGCTGCGGCCCGGCTGGCCGAGGTGGCCGCGCGGCACAGCGGCCGGCTGGCCCCGATCGCCGCCGAGCACGCGCACGCCAGCGCGGCTACCGACGGTCCCGCCTTGGTCGCGGTGGGGGAACGATTCGCCGGTCTCGGCCTGCTCCTGCACGCGGCGGAGGCCATGGCCCAGGCCGGGCGGGTTCTGGCGGCCAAGCCGGTGGAGGCACGGGCGTGGGCGCTGGCCGCCCGCTGCGAGGCGGCAGGCACGCCCGCCCTGGCCGGCCTGCGGGCGCCGGGCCTCACCGACCGGGAGCGGGACATCGCCCTGCTGGCGGCCTCGGGCCTGCGCAACAAGGAGATCGCTGAACGCCTGTCGGTGTCACCGCGCACGGTCGCCAATCATCTGCAGTCGGCCTATGCAAAGCTGGGCATCGGCCGCCGGACGGAGATCGCCGCAGCGCTCGACCTGACAGGCTAGGTGTAGGGGCCCGCAGCGTTGTCGACACGGCGGATCGGAGGGTCGCCTCCTCTGCGGTACGGCAGCTGGGGAGGATGTCCAGCAGCGTCGTTGCCACGTCAGCGCGGGTCGTGCCGGTGGGCTTGGGAAGCAGAGCAGGGCTGACGCGGGTGCCGCCGGTGGCGGGTCCGTCGAGGAGCCGGTTGAGGCGAACGATCGTCCAATCCAAGTCGCTCGCGCGGACGATTTCCTCCATGCGCCGTTGGTCGGCATAGGGTTGGGCGAGCAGAAGTCGCAGGATCGCGATCGGCACTCTGGGTTCGACGGCGACGAGCGGGTAGGGACAGCTTTCCCGTTGAGCTACAACTGACGCAGCAGCTGCATGGCGTCCTTCTCGATGCGCGAAAGATCGTGGAGGATGACGCCGGCCTGCTCGAGGTGCCCCGCGTCGCCGCTCTCTCCAGCCTTCGCGATCAAGGTGGACACGTCCGTCCACAGGACGGCGGCCTCGGCGTACAGCCTGTGACCGGCGCGGAGGTTGCCGTCGTCGATCAGCCGGGTGCACTCGTCGAGGAAGTCGCGATAGAGGGCGCGAAACAGGGCACCGCCGGTGCCGCCCTTCTCCATGAGAAGGGCGGCCTGCGGCAGGTCCTGCTGCGGCTCTTCGGCGCGTAGCAGCCATCTGGGCACCTGCTTGCCGGCTTTCTCGATGCCGCGGTGGCCCAGGTTCGCGATGGGAGCGGCGAGGAAGGCGTCGGCGCAGTCTTTGATGGCGGGGATGATCTGGTCCTGCCAGGAAAGCGGGTGAGCCGGCAGGGTGATGGTGAAGGATCGGTTCCTGGCGGTCATCGGGCCTCGTTCGGCCCGCGCCATGGCGAGGCTGGCCCGGCTGGTGCGCACCGCTCCTCCCTGCTGGTCGGTGTCCACAAGGTAGACGTCGTGCTCGTCGTAGCCGTACATGGCGACGACATGACCGCCGAAGTGCACCTTGGAGCGGAAATAGTCCAGGTGGTAGCAGTCGAGCTGGAGGCCGACCGGCCGACCGGCGTCGATGGGGGCGGCCACGTTCTCCCACGCCTTGCGCGGTGAGGTGGTCTCTTCGGCCGTTAACGTCAGCCCCAGCCTGGCGGCCAGGTTCCTGGTGAGGTCGAAAGGCTTGACGCGGCCTCCGAGAAAGGGGAACGCCATGCCCTTGCTGTCCCAATAGATGAAGGACAGGCCCGAGCCCAGCCCGAACAACATGGGCTCGGACAGATCAAGTCCCTCATGCCGCAACAGCACCCCCAACGCCGTCGTCTCGCAGTGGTGCATGCCGCGGGCCTCGATGTCCTTCACGATGGTCATGCGTCGCTCTCCTCATGCTGCCGCGGCGAACGGTCACACCGTCCCCGTCACTGATGCCTTCATGATCAACCACTGGGGCCGCTGGGAGTAGCATGAGGCCTCCCACAGTGGGAGAGTCCAGCCGAGACCGGACTCACCCTCGACACTCTGGCAAACCCATGACCACGCTGGTCGGCACCTTTGGTGCCATGATTCGGTCGACGCCGTCGAGGGCGACCGACGGGGATCGCGCCGGCTGACGCTGAGTAGCCCTACTACTTCGGCAGACATCACCGGCACGGGATGAACGTGCAGGTCCTGGGCGATCCGGTAGGCCGACTGATATGGACCTCGCCCGCACTGCCCGGGGCCACATCAGGCTGGCGTCTGAGCCATTCGTGCGTAACAGGTCGATCTTGGGGCTGTTCGACCCGATCGGTGGCTCCTACGTTCTGGTGCCATGCCAGTTGAGTTCTTAAGCGCGACTTTTCGTTCGGATGCTCGCCAACCCCCGATCATCCCACTGACCACTCCCGAGGCGTGGCCCATCTCTGCCGTATTCCGGCGGCACCCGTACATCGTGGGCACGCTGATCTGACGCCCACGCCCGCGGCGGTGGCGAAGTCTTGCGATACTCTGTTCAACAGAGTATGTTGGCGATCGTGCCGAGAAGATCATCAGAAGTGAGCGAGCCGATGTACTTCGTGCTCACCGCGCTGCTCGACGGTCCGCTGCACGGCCACGCGATCCTCAAGCGGATCGGCGAGCTGTCGGCAGGCCGGGTCCGGCCGACGGTCGGCACCCTCTACGCCATCCTCGAACGCCTCGCCGCCCGCGGGGTGCTCGCCGTCGACCATGAGGAGACGGTCAACGGCCGGGTCCGCCGCTACTTCCGGATCACCGACGAAGGGACGGCGATCGTCAGGAGCGAGGCCAGGCGCATGAACGAGGCGGCGGCCCTGGTCCTCAACCGCGAGGCCCTCGCGTGACGCGGCTCGAGCGGCGTTACCGCAGGTTCCTCCTGGCCTATCCCGCGGGCTACCGCAAGGCGCACGGCGACGAGCTCATCGACATCCTGCTCGACACGGCCGAGCCAGGGCGGCGTACGCCCGAGATCAGGGAGGCCCTGGGGCTGCTGATGGGCGGGCTGCGCACCCGCGTCGAGCACGCGGCGGCAGGGCCCGCCTGGCGCGACGGCCTGCACCTGGGGGTCGCCGCGCTGACCGTCGCCAACCTGGCCGCGTTACTCCCCTTCGTCACCGCGATCCCGCTGTGGACCGCCCTGTCCGCCCTCACCGTGCTGGCCGTCCTGCGGGGGCGGGTACGGCTGGCGCTCCCTCTCCTGCTTCTCACCGGAGCGAAGGCCACGGCGATCGCGTCAGGGGTGCCCCTGTTCGACCACGTGCTGATGCCCATCACGTCGGGCCCGCGGTCGGTCGATGGGCTGTTCGCCACCACCGGCCCCCAGGTCGTCGCCCTGTCCTACGCGCTCGCCTTCGCCGGGTCGCTCGTGCTGGCGGCGGGCGCCCACCCGCTGAAGGCGCGCTCCTGGTGGTGGCTCGCGGTCGCGCCCGCAATCTGCGTGGGTCCCGCCCTGATGGGTGAGTCGGCTTTCCCTGTCGGCGTGGTCCGGGCAGTCATCGAGCTGGGGCTGCTGGCAGTGGCGGTCTGCGCGGCCCGCATGGCGAGAGACCCGCGCTGGGGCGTGGCGGCGCTGGTCTACCTGCTCTCGGTCACCGTCGCGATTGCCGAGCACGGGCCGTACCTCACCGTGCGGCATCTGGCCTACTGGGCCCTGCTCGCCCTTCCCGCCGTCACCGCGCTCTTGGTGGCGCGCGAGCACCGCAGAACCGCCCTGCGCTGATCCCTCGGCGCGTCATTTCATTGGAGACCTCATGAGAGCGTTCGTCACGGCGGCCCTGGCGCTTGCCGTACTGACCGGGTGCGCCACCGACGCGCCCGAGCCTGCCGCTCCGAGCGCCACCGGCGCGGGACAGGAGGCGAAGTGGAAGATGGAACGGTTCAAGGCCGACTGCATGAAGCAGAAGGGCTTCAAGTACACCCCGTTCGTCATGTCCGGGCCCAAGGAGACGGAGGCGCAGAAGAAGATGGCGACCGGTGACTACGCCGCGGCCAAGGAGGTCAGGACGAAGTACGGCTACCGGATCTTCGCCCAGTTCGTCTACCCCGACGACTCCGCCTCGGGCGCGCTGGTCATCGAGGAGTACGGGCAGAACCCCAACCCCGGGGCCCGCCTGAACGAGACGCAGTCCAACGCCTACAAGACGGCGGAGAACGCCTGCATGGCCAAGGCATTCAAGGCGGTTCTGAACAAGGACGTGAAGAACCGGAGGGACGTGTTCAAGATGCACTTCGACCTCAAGAAGCAGCTCACCACCCGGCGGCTCGACGGCGACGCCGAACTGGTGCGCCTGGCCGCGACGTTCGGCGACTGCCTCAAGGGCAAGGGCTACGCGATCACCTCGCTCAAGCCGAGCGACCTGGCCGGCAGAGGAGAGAAGGCCATGGTGGCGCAGGTCGACAAGATAGGGAAGGAACAGGGAAAGTTCTGGCCGGACATCACGGCCGCGCAGGCCAGACCGTACCTCGCCAAGGAGATCAAGGACGCCCTCGACGACCTCGAGTGCGGCAAGGAGTTCTACGCGCGCTACTCACCCATGAGCACGGCCGTGGACCAGGAGGTGGAGGCGCAACTCCCGTTGTGAGCCTGTTTCACTTCACCGCACGACAGGCCGCCGCTGAGCCCTCCCCCTTCGCCCGCAGGCTGCACGGCGCAGATGACATTATCGGTAGGCGCAGTCTCATGAACACCGACGACGGCGGGACACAGGCAGACAGCCGATACTGCCTCGATCGGGCCGCTCGTTGTCGCCGCCTCGACGGCCGCGCTGACCGTGGCACGTCTGGCGGAGTGATTGGCCACCGGCGATCAGCCGCCGCGCGTCGAGGTGGTCATCGCGATCGCATGAGGCGGTGGTGCTGTACTCCGCTGCCACACGTCACCACAGCCGGCCGTGTACCCCGGTCATCCGATGGCTCTTGGCACGTTGGTGAGAAGAGGACGCCCGCGAGGCTCGCGCTCAGGTCCCGTCAAGCCCGTGCGGAGTACGATCTTGGTCGATCGGGTGTTCCGCACGGGCTTCGCCGTCATGGCAGCCGCTCCGAGCACGGTCACCAGCGCCTGTGGTTCACAGCCGCCGGGCCGTACTTCCTCGGAGGGAGCGTTACTCGCTCACCACATGGTCGTGGTCGTGGTCGTCACCGCCGCCGCCGGTGCCGGGAGTGGTGGAGCCGGGGGTTCCGCCTCCGGGCAGTTCCTTGCTGTAGGCGTAGACCACCGCGGCGGTGGCGACGGCGCCGGAGTTGATCGCCAGGGCCTCGTCGTTGATGTTGGCGATGGTGTCGCACTCCTGGTGGTAGCACTTGTCGTAGGCCACCCCTGCCTGGCCGCCGAACTTCGCGGCCTCGGCCTCGGTCTTGATGCCTTCGGCGCCGGTGAACAGGCCGCCGGCCGGGATGCCGACCTCGATGAAGGGGCCGTAGTCGGAGCGGCCGGTGAAGTCGGTGCCGACGAACGGCTTGCCGATCGTGGTGTAGTACTTCTCGAAGAGCTTCTCGATCTTGTCCGAACCGGGCGGGCCGGCCGGGGCGCCGACACCGTCGGAGTTGTCGCCGTCGTAGATGCCGAAGGTGTAGTTCGGCGACGCGATCATGTCGAAGTTGAGGTACAGCTTGATCTTGGCCTTCTCCTCGGCGGAGAGGTTGGCCACGTAGTGTTCGGAGCCGAGAAGGCCGAGCTCCTCGGCGCCCCAGAAGTAGAAGCGGAGCTTGTTCTTGGTGGGCAGCGGGGCCAGCCTCAGCGCGGTCTCCAGGATCGCCGCGCTGCCGGAGCCGTTGTCGTTGATGCCGGGGCCGGCGACCACGCTGTCGAGGTGCGCGCCGAGGGCGACGACCTTGTTGGGGTCGCCGGAGCGGTGCTCGGCGATGATGTTGCGGGTCTTGCGGTGCAGGTCGCTTTCCGTCCTGGTCTTGACCTGGGCGACGGTTCCTGCCGCGGCGAGTTCGTTACCCGCGGCGAAGGTCGTTCCCACGACCGGGATGGTGAAGGGGATGCCGGCGGTGCCGTTCAGCAACCCGTCGCGGCCGGGCTGGCCCTCATTGAAGATGATCACCGCGCTGGCGCCCGCGGCCTGTGCGTTCTCCGCCTTGACCTGGAAGGTGCAGGTGCCGCGCTGCATCAGGGCGATGTTGCCCGCGGTGAACCCGGCGAAGTCGCTCGCCTCGCATCCGGAGGTGGAGCTCGGCGCAGGCGTCGGCGGCAGGACCAGGTCCACACCCTGCACGGTGCCGGTGACATCGCCCGAGCCGGAGTACGTCATGGTCGCGAAGTCCGTCGCGGGGATGTAAGTCTTGGGAGCGGGAGAGGTCCTTGCCAGGGCCGGCTTCTCTAACTCGCGGAAGAATGGGAACTCGAACTCCTGGAGCGTGACCTGGTAACCGGCCTTGCGGAGCCTGCCGGCGACGTAGTCCACCGACTGGTCGAAGCCCGGGGTGCCCGAAGCGCGGGTGCCGCCGTTGGCGTCGGCGATCTCCTGCAGTTTCTCCAGGTGCCGCTTCACCATGGGTGCGGTGATGCTCTTGCTGAGCGCCGCGGGGTCGGGGTCCGCGCTGGCCGGGGCGGCCGAGACGAGGGGAAGAGTGATGGCCGAGACCGCGGTGACGGCGGCCAGCACACTCCGGTACGCGCGTTTGCGCATGCGAAACTCCTGTATCACCAGTAGAGCCGGACAACCCCCGTAATCGCGATAAATGGAACATAGTGGTACTAATGCGATCTTGAAAGGCCCGCTTCGGATTCGTTATCGAGCGGAGTCAATTCGTTCGCCATGGGCGGCGAAGGGGCCGAAGGGTCGACCAGGGCAATGTCGACGCTGTCGGGACGCTTGGTCGGAGGGTTCCCTTCGTGTTCTTCGCACGTTCCACAAACCCACGTGAAGATCAACCGACCGTGTGAACCTGCTGCCGATCACAGGCGTCCCAACAGCACCAACCGACCAACTTGGAGATGCCATGTCTTACCCACAGGACCCCTACGGTCAGCAGCCGCCTCATGGCCAGCAGCGGTACGGGTATGGCCCTCCGCAGCGGCCGCCCGGATACGGCTACCAGCCGCCCACTCAGCCGCCACCGCCGCAGCGCAACATCGGCGTGATCGTGCTGTTGGCCGTCGGCCTGCCGCTGCTGCTGTTAGCGGGCTGCGCCGCTGTGGTCATCACCATCGGCGGCAACGTCGATCAGGTCGTGACCACAGCAGATGAGCCGAACGCCCGAGTGAATCTGAACACCCCCAGCCAGCCGCCGACCGTAGCCACGCAAGCCGCTCCCGAGACGGGTGCAACCGATCCGGCCGGCGCCCCGAGCTCTTCGGCGCAGAGCCGAGCCGCGGCGGCCAGGGTCGGCGAGGCCATCACTCTGGCGGGCAACGACCCGGGGCTGCAGGTGGCGGTCACCGTCAACCAGGTGTTCGCAGCCGCCACCTCGGCCAACGCCTATATGAAGCCGAAGACGGGCTACCGCTACGTCGGCGTCCAGGTGACGCTGAACTCGACGGGTCAGGCCGTGTACAGCGATGCGCCCTCCAATGGTGCCGTCCTCATCGACAGCGAAGGTCAGCAGTACAGGTCGACGATCGGCCAGATCAGCGAGGGCCAGTCCTTCGAGGGATCGGTGTCGATGAATCCTGGCGACAGTCGCAAGGGCGTGATCGTGTTCGAGGTGCCTGAGAAGGCGGTGCTGACGAGGTTCCAGTTTGGGCTGAACAGCGGCTTTGCCACTGAAAAGGGCGAATGGCTGCTCAACTGAGCGCTGGCTGCCTACACCGACTTCTAGCAGTAGGGACCGGTGACGTCGCGCAGGTCGACGTAGTGTCGATCGCGAGGGAGTCGCATGTGCTGGTGGAGAGGGCTGGATCGAGACGGAGTGGATTCCGCACCCCGAGCTGCCGGTTGACCGCGATATCGCCTTTGCCGAGACAGTGTCGATGTTGCTCCAGGAGAAGCTGGGGTCGCAGCCGTACCAGCTGGGCGTCCTGGCCGCGTAACGCCCTGGCATGGTCGGGTCGAAGCCGAGGATCTGCTCGAAAAGCTAGCGGAGCACGTGCTGGCGTTGGCGGGCGGGGTTTCCAGGCGTCGATGGCTGGCATGATCGACAACCGCGAGGGGCTCAGGCCGGCAGGCCCGTCGATGGCCGGACGCGCGTGTGGGTGGCAGGGGGGACGTCGGTGCTGCTGGGTGACCCCGACACCGGCATCTGGGTTGATCGCATCGAGGTGGCCGGGACTACCGACGACTGGGACGACGCGGGCGTCCGTTGCATGGACGTCGGCGTCGTAGGCGGCCGGCCGGTCGCGGTAACCGGCGCGAACGACGGCATAGTGTGTTTGTGGGACCTGCAGGAGCGCCGCCTTGTCGGGGATCCGATCATCGACCACCAGGGCGAGGTCTTCGCCGTTCACCTCACCGAAATCGGCGACCGCGCCGTCGCGCTCACGGCCGGACGGGACTGCCGGATGCGCGTCTGGGATCTCGGCCGGCGATGAAATCGCCGCATAGGGGGGTGATCTTCTGGAACCCTTCCCAGACGGCCGACCCGTCCCCATGCTCACTGAGACCTCGGGACTCGGGTTTCGTGGACATGACCAGTCGGCCACGGCCAGGCTGACGACGCGAGGGCGACATGGCATCGTCTGTACCATTCCAAACAGGCCCGAGTCCGATGTCAGCGCAGGAGGGCGCGGTCGTCAGTCGATCAACGCCCGCTCCCGGTAGTCGATCGAGCGCAGGAGGGTGTCGGGGACGACGAGGTCGGCGCGGGCGCGGGTGGTGGCGACGAGGTCGGCGTTCCGCTGGTCGGTGCCCAGCACCCACGCCACGGCCGCGTCATGATCCTTGCCGAACCGCTCGTGGCGGGCCACGAGGCGGCGCACGCGCTCGTCCGAGCCGAGATCGCAGTACCAGACCTCGTGCAGCCGGGGCCGCACGCGCGCCCAGTCGCCCTGGTCGAGCAGCAGGTAGTTGCCCTCGGTGACGACCAGCCTGGCCGACCGCTCGACCGGGATGCTCCCGGCGATCGGCTGCTCCAGGTCGCGTTCGAACGCGGGCGCGTAGACCACGTCGTCCTCGTCCTGCCGGAGGCGCCCGAGCAGCGCCGCGTAGCCGGCGGCGTCGAAGGTGTCAGGCGCTCCCTTGCGATCGCGCCGCCCGAGCCGGTCGAGTTCGACGTCCGCCAGGTGGAAGCCGTCCATCGGCACGTACGCCACCCATTCCACCGGCGGCAGGCCGACGGGCGGCGTCCGTCGCAGCAGCGCGACCAGGTTCTCGGCGAGCGTGGTCTTGCCGGAACCGGGTTCGCCCGCTATCCCCAGCAGGGCGCGGTGACCGCCACGGACAAGGGAGCGGGCCCGGTCCGCCAGTTCGTCGAGGGTCGTCATCGTGATCGGCTCGTGTGGAGGTGGTCGGTGATGAAGGCGTGGGCATGACGTGCCAGATCCTCGCCGTCGGACCACAGGTTGCGCCAGATGGCCAGATCGTTGGAGAGACCCCGCATGACGACCGCCGAGGAGAAGGACTCGAAGGTGATCGGCCCGCGGTAGTCGATGTCGGCCAGCGCGTGGAAGAAGGAGGTGAAGTCCAGGTGCCCGGAGCCGAGGTATCCACGATGGTTCTCGCCGATGTGAACGTAGCCGAGCCGGTCTCCGACCTCGTGCACGGGCCGTACGAGATCGTCCTCCTCGATGTTCATGTGGTAGGTGTCGAGGTGGATGAGCACGTTGTCCTCGCCGATGTCGTCGGCGAGGACGAGCGCGTCGCGTGCGGTGTTGATGACGTTGGTCTCGTAGCGGTTGCAGATCTCCAGGCCGAGCGTCATGACTTGCCGCTGGGCCTCCTGGGCCAGCCCGCGCAGGACCGACACCACGTTGCGGCGCCCGGTGGTGGTGAGCGGGTGGTCGTACTTGCCCAGGGCGCTGTAGAGGGCGCCGGTGAAGTGGGTGCCCCCGAGCGCGCCGGTCACGGCGAGAGAATCGTGCAGCAGCTTTTCGCCGCGCTCCACCACGGACGGATCGTCGCTGGAGACGTCGGCGTCGAAGGCGAGACCTCGCGAGCACGCCACGCCGAGGTCGGCGGCGCGCAGGGCGTCGCGCGCGGCGCCGACGTCGAGGTTCGCCGAGTCGTGCAGGGAGATCTCGAGCAGGTCGAACCCGGTGGCCTTGGTCTTCTCGATCGCGGACGCCAGCGAGGACGGACTCGTGTCGCCGGCCCACACCAGGGCGTGCACGCCGATCGGGTTGGTCTGGATGTCAGTGGTCATGAGATGGGTGCTTTCTCGTGTTCCTTGGGGTCGTGTTCATTGGCCGGCGGCGCCGGTGACGAGGGCGACGATCTCCTCGCCGGTCGTCTCGGACGTACGGCGCCCGCCGACGCAGCGGCCGGCACGCATGACCCACACCTGGTCGCTGAGCCGCATGACCTGGACGAAGTTGTGGCTGATGAGCAGGACGGAGTGCCCCTCCTCGCGCATCCTGGAGATGAGTTCCTCGACGCGGGCGGTCTCCTGGACGCCGAGGGCCGCGGTGGGCTCGTCCATGATGACGAGCTTGGAGCTGAAACCCGCGGCGCGGCAGATGGCGACGGCCTGGCGCTGGCCGCCGGAGAGCCGCCGGACACGTGAGCGCACCGCGGGCACGTTGACCGCCAGCGTGGAGACCATCTCCCTTGAGCGGGACTGCATGGCCCGCCGGTCGAGGAGGGCGAAGGGGCCCAGTCGGCGGACGATCTCGCGGTTGAGGAAGAGGTTCTGCCACACCGTGAGGTCCTCGACGAGGGCCAGGTTCTGGTGGACGGTCTCGATGCCTGCCTCCCGAGCGTCCTCGGGGGAGTCGAAGTCGATCTCGTCGCCGTCGAAGACGATGCGTCCGCTCTGCGGCCGGTGGATCCCGGCGACGCAGCGCACCAGCGTGGACTTGCCCGCGCCGTTGTCGCCGACGAGGGCGGTGATCTCGCCCCGTCTCAGCGTCAGCGAGACCTCGACGAGGGCGCGGACGTTGCCGAAGGACAGGGAGACGTTCTCGCAGCGCAGCAGTGTGTCGCCGGTCGAGGTGTCGGGCTCGGGCTGGACGGTCATCGCTGGAACCTCGTCAGGAGTGCGGCCAGCACCACGACGATGCCGACGGCCAGGGGTTGGTAGAACTGCGAGACGCCGAGCAGGGTCAGGCCGTTGACCAGCGCCACCAGCAGCAGGGCGCCGATGACGGGGCCGATGATGGTTCCCCGCCCGCCGAAGAGGCTGACGCCGCCGAGCACGACCGCGGCCACGGAGTTGAGCAGGAAGGAGGTGTTGGCGGCGGGCTCGGCGGCACCGATGCGCGCGACCAGGAGGATCGCCCCGAGACCCGCGAGCGTGCCGCTGATCGTGTAGACGGCGATCTTGATGCGTTCGGTACTGATCCCCATGGCGGTCGCGGACTCCGGCGCCCCGCCGGTGGCCAGCAGGTGGGTGCCGAACCGGGTGTGGAAGAGCGTCACGTGCGCCACCAGCGCGACCACGACCGCGATGACGAACGACCAGCCGAAGATTCCGAGGCCGCCGGTCGACAGGCCCAGCAGAACCGGGTCGATGATCGTCACGGGCTTGCCGTCGGCCAGGATGAGCGCGAGTCCCGAGGCCGCCGACAGCGTTCCGAGCGTCACGATGAAGTCGGTGATCCTGCCCCGGGCGATGATCACCCCGTTGGCCACACCGACCAGGGCCGCGGCGACGATCCCCAGCAGGCACGACAGCGGCAGCCCCCACCCCGCCGCGAAGGCCTGGCCGAAGGCGACCGCGCCCAGCGTCATGGTGGAGGCGATCGACAGGTCGATGCCCGCCGTGGCGATGACGAAGGTCTGGCCCACCGCCAGGATGATCAGGATCGCCGCGGCGACCAGCATCGAGGCGATGTTTCCCGCGCTCAGGAACGTCGGGTTCAGCACCTGGAAGACGATCACGAGGACGACCAGCCCGACGAGGGCCGCCCACTCGGCCCAGAAGCCCAGATCCTTCAGCCGGGCTGACCAGGCTTCTCGATCGCGTGCCGCGAGCGTTGCGTTTGCCATGTCTGTCCCTTCGTCGCGGTGCGCCCGGCATGCGCCGGCGGCTCGCCGCGACGGTGGTAGCTGCTACTGGATGAGGGCCTTGAACGGGTCGTCGTAGGTCCCGAACGGCTTGGGCGTGGATGCCAGCGCCTGGTCGGCGTTGTCCTTGGTGATCATCTCGACCGGTGCCTTCACGTTGGGCGGGAGCGTCTTGCCCGCCGCGGCGGCCTGGCATGCCTCGACGCCCATGTGGCCGATCGCGTACGGGTACTGGGAGACGGTGCCGTCGAGCGTGCCGGCCTTGACCGCTTCCAGCGCGTCCTTGTTGCCGTCGACGCTGATGACCTTCACCTTGCCCGTCTTGCCGCTGTTGGCGATGGCACGTGCCACCCCGAGTCCCATGTCGTCGTTGGCGACGAAGAACCCGACCAGGTCCGGGTTCGCTCGCATGACGTCGGTCGCGGCGGTGAGCGCGGTCTGACGCTCCCAGTTGGCCGCGACGGTCTGGACGACCTTGAGGTTGGGGCCGATGCCCTGCTGGAATCCCTCCACCCTGGCGCCGCTGGTGACGTCGCCCGCGATGCCGCCGATCACCGCGACGTCGCCACCCGAGGGCAGCAGTTCGGTCATCCGCCGGCCGGCCATCTTGCCCGCCTCGACGTTGTCGGTGCCGATGTAGGTGGCCAGCTTGACGTTGGCGCTCTTGGCCGCGGCCGGGTCGACGGGGCTGTCGATGTTGACGACGGTCTTGTTCAGCGCGGAGAGCCTGGCGAGGCCCTGGATGAGGTTGGTACCGGAGATCGGATTGACCACGTAGCAGGAGAAGTCCTGCCCCGCGAGACCGTTGAGCTTGTCGGCCTGGCCCGTGGTGTCGGTGATGGAGTTGGCCGCCTGGACCGTGACCGGCACGCCGCCCGCGCGGGCCTGGTCGTCGATGCCCTGCTTCATGGCCTGGAAGAACGGGTTGTCCAGCCCCTTGATCACAGCGGCGATCCTTGGTTGACCGGCCGGGCCGCTGCCCGCGGCCGCCTCGACGCGGGTGCCGGAGCCGGCCGGCTCGCCGGAAGCGCATGCTCCCAGCACGAGCGCCTGCAGGGCCACCACCGCGCCCACTGCCGCAGCGCGCCGATTCTTGCTGTTCATGTGCATCAGATGCCCCTTTCAGCGTCGATGGAACGACCGTAAGGTTCGCTTCTGAAATATGACAACCCATCTTTTGTCGTTAAAAATCGAAAGTTTCTTGACTTACGCCCACTGTCTGGCATATCTATAGTGGTCGAGTGGACATAAACAGTGTCGTCACCCCACGGATGGGAGTCAGTGCGGGCGAGATCCTCGGCCTGTTCCGCGGCGTGTCCGACGGCCTCACGAAGGCGGACGTGATGCGCAGGACCGGCCTCTCACGTACCACGGTCAACCAGCGGCTCGACGGGTTGCTCGCCGCGGGGCTGCTGATCCCCGCGCCCGAGGACGCGCGTACCCGCGGCCGGCCCGCGGGCCAGTTCGTCGTCAACCACGACCGCGGGGTGCTGCTGGTGGCCGACATCGGCGCCACCGGCCTGCGCACCGCGCTGTGCGACCTGAGCGGGCGGGTGCGGTCCGAGCGCGAGGCCTCCGCCGACGTGACGGCGGGCCCGCAGACCATCCTCGGCATCGTCGACGAGCTGTTCACCGAGATTCTCGAGGAAGAACATCAGCGGCCGAGTGCGGTGCTCGGCGTGGGGATCGACGTGCCCGGGCCTGTCGACTTCGCCAGCGGACGGGTGGTCAGCCCGCCGATCATGACGGGATGGGACCGCTTCGACATCCCGGGCTGGTTCGCCTCCCGATACGACTGTCCCGTCCTGGTCGACAAGGACGTCAACGCGATGGCCTTCGGCGAGCAGCGCCTGCGATACCCGGACGTCCCGCACCTGTTGATGGTCAAGGTCGGCACGGGGGTCGGCACCGGCCTCGTCGCCGGGGGCCAGGTGCACCGCGGCGCCGACGGTGCGGCCGGCGACGTCGGCCACACCCAGGTGACCGTCGAGGACACGGCGGAACCCCCTGTCTGCCGGTGCGGGAACGCCGGCTGCGTGGAGGCGTACGCCGGCGGGTGGGCCCTCGTGCGGGACCTCCGGGAGGCGGGGCGCGAGGTGGTCACCGTGGACGACGCCGTCCGCCTGATCCGCGGCGGCGACCCGGTCGCGGTACGGCTCGCCCGGCGCGCGGCCCGCATCCTCGGCGGCGCTATCGCCGACACGGTCAACCTGTTCAACCCCCGCGTCATCGCGATCGGCGGTCAGCTGGCCCACACCGACGAGCTGCTCTTCGCCGGGATCCGGGAGATCGTCTACCGGCGTTCCCTGCCGCTGGCGACCCGCAACCTGCAGATCGTCCGCAGCGACCTGGACCCGCATGCGGGGATCCTCGGGCTCGCGCAGCTTCTCGTGGACGGCATCTACGCTCCCCAGCGGATCCAGGAACTCGTCGATGGCGCGGTGGTGTAGGAGCGAGCCGCCACAGCCGACCGGATCACCACCCGACCCACCGACCGGTACGCCCAGCCGTTCGAGGCCGCCACCGGCGCCGGCCCGCACCAGTGGCGCCGCCAGCCAGCCGGCAACCGTCAGTCAGCAACCGGCCAGGTCACTGACGCTCAGCGCCCGCTGGCAAGCGCGCGTGCTGGCCTCCAGAGTGCAGGGCGAGCATGGACACTTCGGCGATACCCGCGGGTTGCATGACGTCCGGGCATGGCTCGCCTTCGGGAACGGTCGGCCTGATACAGCACTCGCGCGATCAGGGAAAGGACCGGCCACGAGAGGCGAGCTTCCCGTACTCAGCCTTCCGGATGCAGCACGCGCTTGAGGAACGAGCGGGTGCGTTCGTGCTTGGGGTCGCCGATCACCTGGGCGGGCGGGCCGTCCTCGACGATGACGCCGCCGTCCATGAACACCACCCGGTCGGCCACCTCGCGGGCGAAGCCCATCTCGTGCGTGACCACGAGCATGGTCATGCCCTCCTCCGCCAGCTTGCGCATGACGGCGAGCACGTCGCCGACCAGCTCGGGGTCGAGCGCGGAGGTGGGCTCGTCGAACAGCATCAGGTCGGGGTCCATGGCCAGCGCCCTGGCGATGGCCACCCGCTGCTGCTGCCCACCGGAGAGCTGGGCGGGGTAGGCGTCGCACTTTTCTGAGACGCCGACCTTGTTCAGGTTGTCCCTGGCGACGATCTCGGCCTCTTTGCTGCTCCGCTTCAGTACCCGACGCTGCGAGATCATGACGTTCTGCAGCGCGGTCATGTGGGGGAACAGGTTGAACTGCTGGAACACCATCCCGATGCGGCGCCTGACCGAGTCGATGTCCACGTCGGGGTCGGTGATCTCGATTCCCTCGACGTGCACGGTGCCCTTGGTCGGCTGCTCCAGCAGGTTCACGCAGCGCAGCAACGTGGACTTGCCCGAGCCCGAGGGGCCGACGACGCAGACGACCTGGCCCGGTTCGACCGTGACGTCGATGCCCTTGAGCACCTCGTTCGCGCCGAAGTACTTGTGCAGCCCTTTGATCTCGATGGCGGGCGTCATCGGCCACTCCCCTTACGCTTCTCCAGCCGGGCTGCAAGATAGCCGAGCGGGACGGTGACGATCAGGTACGTCAGTCCCGAGACCATGATGGGCGTGGCGTTGGCGTACTGGGAAGCCAGATCGTTGCCGAACTTGGCCAGCTCGACGTACTGCCCTGAGACTCCGAGGAAGAGCACCAGTGAGGAGTCCTTGAGCAGACTGACGAACTGGTTCGTGGTAGGCGGGATCACGATCCTGATCGCCTGGGGGATCACCACGGTGAACTGCGCCCTGGCCGCCGACATGCCCAGCGACCTGGCCGCCTCGGTCTGTCCCTTCGGTACGGCCTGCAGCCCGGCACGGAAGACCTCGGCCTGGTAGGCCGCGCCGACGAGGCCGAGCCCCAGGATGCCCTGGCCGTAGGTGCCGCCGGGCACCTCGAAGCCGGGCAGCGCCAGGGGCAGGAAGGTGATCAACAGGAAGATCAGGAGGGCCGGTAGGCCACGGAAGATCTCGATGTATACGGTCGCGATCCACCGGTAGGGACGCACCGGTGAGATTCGCATGAGAGCGAAGATCAGCCCAAGCACGAAGGCGAGGACGAAGCCGCCGATCGTGTAGATGAGCGTGTTCCGCAGCGCGATCGTGAACAGCTCAGGCAGCGCCTTGTCGGCCACGTCGCCCTTGGCGAAGTTCTGGGCAAGGCTCGTCCAGTCCACATACAGGACCAGCGCGACAAGGGCGACACCCAGCACGATGTACTGGGTGCCACGAACGATCTTCTGTTTCTTACGAGGGCTGAGCCGGGCACGGCCCGGCGCAGCCGCCACAGGCTGATCCGGCATGGGCTAGCCCAGCTCGCCGGGCTTTTTGCCGAACCACTTCATGAAGATCTGGTCGTAGGTGCCATCGGCCTTGGCCTGGGTGATCGTGTCGTTGATCGTCTTGAGCAGGACCGGGTCGGCGCCCTTCTTGAGGCCGATGCCGTACTGCTCGCCGGTGTCGAGGCTGGCCACCAGCTCGAACTTGGCGGCGATCTCCGGCTTCTTCAGCCAGGTGAGGACCACGGGCAGGTCCTGGATGATCACGTCGGCCTGCCCGGACTGCAGAGCCAGCAGTTCCTTGGGCGAGTCGGCGTACTCGGTCGGGTCGAACCCGTTCTTCTTGACGTAGTCGAGGCCGGTGGTGCTGGCCTGCGCGCCCAGTTTGAGACCCTTGGCCTTGACGTCCTCCAGGGACTTGGCGCCGGTGCCCTTCTTGGCCATCAGCGCCTGCGTGGCGTCGAAGTACGGCACGGAGAAGTCGATGTTCTGCTTGCGCTCGTCGGTGATCGTCATACCGGCGGCGGCCACGTCACACTTCTTCGCGGCCATGGCGGCGCCGCTCTTGATCACCGCGAAGTCGATGTCGACGATCTCCTGCGTCACCCCGAGCTTCTTGGCTGCCAGATCGACGATGTCGACATCGAAGCCGACGATCTTGCCGCTCGCGTCCTTGAACTGGAACGGCTCGTAAGGGATGTTCGTGCAAGTCGTGAGCTTGCCCGGGTTGACGAGCTGCGCGCCGGCCGCGCCCGCGCCGCCAGGGCTGGCGGTCGCGGTGGTGGCGCCGTCTCCTGAGCCGCCGCAGGCGGACAGACCCAGGATGGCGGTCAAGGCGAGCACGCTGATGGTGTCCCTGCGGCGGCTTTTTGACCAGAGGGCCATGTCAGGCCTCCTCGAAGAGGTATGTCATGAATGTTGCATTTTGTGAATCCTAGTTCGCCGCGTGCGACGATCCGTCCACAGAGCGCGTTCAGATCATGCGGTGGGGCGTTGGACAGCGTAGAACACCTTGATGCCGGCCGTCTGCGGGCGGGGTCAACGCCATGACCATAGGCGCTGGCGAGGGGTTTCCAGTCCGGGCCGAACGCCACCGACCAGGCTCCGGCGTCACCTTGGCCGGACAGGAACAGCCGTCGCCAGCCGCCCACCCTCACCGGGCTCTCCACGCTACCGACCATTGAGCAAGATCTGTGACCTGTGCATCTGGAGGTCTCCAGCGACGGGGCGCGGTGAGGTCGACGACCTCGATCGCACCGGTCTCCGCAAGATCGACGTCTTCCTTGAAGATGGCTGCTGAAATCCTCCACCAGGCCGGGCATGTGCGGCGGCGCCCGGGACGCCGCCTCACGGGGTTACGCGCCGCGGCAGGGGACGCGCCACGCCTGCAGGTCGAGTTTCTTCTTCAGCGAGTTGAAGTTCTGCTTGTTGGACTTGGCGCAGAACCTTGCGGTGCCCAGGTCGTACTCGACCTGGAAGACGGCCTTGCCCGCCTTGACGAACTGGTCGTAGCCGAAGTCGCCGTTCTGGGCGGTGGTGCACTCGTCGTACTGCCAGCACTGCTCGTTGACGGCGAAGTCGAAGTACGGCAGGAGCTGCGGGATCTGCTCCAGGTCGTTCTTCAGCCCGATGGACAGGCCGCGCTTGTGCGCCTCGTTGGCCAGCCAGGTGTTGTACGCGAGCTGGTCGGCGGCCGTGAGCGGGAAACCGGTCTCCGACTTGTAGCCGTCGACCAGGTCGGCCTCCACGCCGTCGAACCCGGCCTTCTTGCACATGTCGAGCCTGGCCTTCATGATCTCGCCGAGCTTGCCCTGGTACTGGCGGATGTCCAGCCAGCGCTCCTCGGGCCAGCCGTCCACCTGCTTGCCAAGCACGGACTTGGGGAACTGGGCGGCGTCGGGGCGGAAGTTCTCGTACGAGCCCGCGCTGATGTAGCAGATAACGCCGCGGCCGGGTTTGTCGGCCTTGAGCGCCTTGACGATGGCGCCGTCCTTGGCCAGGAAACCGTCGATGTCGAACATCTGGACGTTCGGGAAGGGCTTCTTGGGCAGCGTCGAGAGCTGCCACTGCCAGCTGGTGTTGAGCGCGGGTTTCCAGCAGCCGTCGCACGGCGCGGGTGCGGGCAGCGGGGCCGCTTCGTGGGCCTGCACCGCCGCCTGGGCCGGGGCGCTCACGAGTGCGGCAGCCGCCAGCACGGCCGCGGAAATGATCGTCTTCAAACGCATGACGGCAAGGTCTATAGGTTCGCGGGGCCCGGCTTACCGGAAATGTGATCACGAAAAGGTTGCGGTCTTACCGTCCGGGGAAGTAGCGGGCGGCCATCCAGATGGTGAGCTCGGGAGATCCGGCCGGCACCAGGCAGGGGAGCGGGCGCCGACCCGTGCATCCACCTCAACGAGATCCACGACGTGCAGTTCACCTGTGCACCCCTCGACGGCTGGTGGTGGACGGGCGACAACCGGTCGACCGAACTTCTCCTTCCACACCCCTCGTGAGGGGGAGGAGACACACGCAGGCGGTGGAGAACACCCCCGAGAGGGGCGTCGGCTACATCGACGGACAGGTGGGTTCAGGTACTGGTTCCCCGGCGAGGCCAGCCCGGGCGAGGCGTGGATGGAGGTAGACCGGCTGCGCATCTACTCCCTGACATGGCGCTTGCCGTACAGGTCGGCCGATCTCGCGGGAGGCGATCTCGGGGGGCGATTCGGCTAGCCTGCCCGGCATGCCACGCGCCCGCCAGATCGTCGCCGACGCCGCCGACCATCCGGCGGTACGGCGGCCGGCCGTCCAGGCCGCGCTGAAGCGCTGCGCCGCCGCTCGTGGCCACGCGCACCTCGCCCCGCCCCCTCGCCGTCGAGGGCCGCAGCGAGGACCACTCTCGCACGGTGGCCGCCGAGCTGACCGGCGCGCTGAAGGCGGCAGGGCTCGGCAGTGCGGAGATCGCGGGCGGGAACTCCCGTCACGAACCGGACGGGCGGTTCGTCGACGTGTCGGTCTCGGTCGACGTGCTGGTGCGCGACGACCTGGCCCGAGGGGTGTCGCTTCTTTCCGGCGCGAGGTGGGTTCGGACAGGATGCGAGGATGCAGGAGCAACTGATCCGGATGCTTGTTGAGCTGGTCGTGGACCTGGCGATGTTCTTCGACTCTTGCGATGACTCGGTGCTGGACCCCGATGACGCGGTGAAGCAACTGGAGTGGATCGGATACAAGTTCGCAGGCCTTTCTCCTGAGGCTCGACAAGAGGTGATCGCGGTTATGCGGGACATCGCGGCGCGCGATAGAGAGACGTATGGCGCCTTCCTGGCGACCTGGATCGATGAGCTGGGTGCCTGGGACGAACCGCAGGAATGAAGCAGACTGGCGGCGGTGCGGCCCACACGCGGCGGGTCGGATGGGTACGGCGGGGCTGGTGTGCGATGCGAGCACGGTTGAGGAGTTCCCAGCACTCGCGGAGACGATGCGGCGCTGCAGAAGGTCGCCGGAGGGTGGGAAGTCGATCCGCTACCGGGATATCCCGCCTTCGGAGACCGGGGACTGATCGGTTCAGATACAAGGGCACGAAGCGCTTGACCTGAAGCTGAGAAAATGTCCGATTCTGACCGTACGCTGGCTGCGTGACAGAGATCATCGACTATGGGCGGTTCGGCGGCGGCGGTGCGCGCAGGCCCCGCTACCTGAGCGGCAGCGAGGCCTGGGAGCTGGAACCCTACTTCGGGTCGTTGTTGTTCACGGGGTCGGTGTCTACTCCTGGGGGACACGAGACAAGTTTAGACATGGGATTTCCGGCGGGCCCGGGGTCGTAGGTGATTACGTGCTTACACCCCTTGGCGTCATAGTAAGTTTTGCCGACTTGGCTCTTGTAACCGCCGTCTTTATTGTTGGCTTTTTTGTGCCGCAAACAGTGCGATCTTGATGTGGAATTATCACAGTGGCTCGTTTCGGAGAGAATTGGGGCGGACGCTGCGGCGCCTTCGGTCGCACTGGCGCTGGCGGATTGAGTCGACATGGTCACGGGGACGCCGAGGGCGACGGTCGCGATGGCGGCTGCGGTGAGAGTGTTCCTGAGACTACGCATGAGATATTCCTCCGATATCCGTTTTGTGGCGCTTAGGCATCTTTATAGCTGTTACTGCTTACAAACCCCTTTCATGCCGGTTGTGGTAGGCATGCATGCATGACTGTCGTGCCGATCCCGATGGGGGTGGACGTGCCCCAGTCGCGGTCTGGATGTGACGGCGTGCCTCTGCCGCTGTCATCGATGCCTCTCTGGCGCGGCCGTGGGGGCACGTGCGGCTCGGCGTCCATCCATGGGGGCGGCCCTGGCGTGCGCCGCGTTCGAGCAAGGCGAGCGGCGTTGCGCCAGTTGGCGGTGGCGGTCACCTTTTCGGTCTGGCCTATTGCGTCAAGAGGGGGAGTATTGATCAGGAGCTCTGGCGGACCGCTGAGCGTTGTGCCTCGCCGCGCCCGGTGTTCGCTCGCCGACATCCGACGTCTCCCACTCGTACATGCCACGATCTCGGCCGAGAACGATCAGCTCCGCGCTGCGTAGGGCGGCCGCGGGCGGCTCGCTGAAACTCGAGCACCTCGCGAGACAGTCCGTTCGTCGCCGCAGCAGGTGTCCTGCTGCCGCCGGCGGCAGCAGGGCGAGCGTGATCACCCCGAGGAACCGGGCGATCGCGGAGAAATGGGGAGAAGTAGACTGAGTCCCTTCCCCCGTGCTCCAGGGTGACGCCGGAGGGAGGGCACATGACCTTTCAAGCCGTTGGCTGGCTGTGGTTGTTCGGGCTTCTGGCCCTGGCCGTAGCTGCTTACATCGGCTTGCAGATCAGGCGCTCTCACTATTCTTCGCGTTTCGCCACCCCGGCACTGTTCGGCTTGATCGCTCCTCGTCGGCCTGGTTGGCTGCGGCACATCCCGGCTGTCTTGTTCGCAGTGACGATGATCCTGCTCATCGTGGCGGCCGCACGCCCAGCCGCTTCCGTCCAGGTTCCCCGTGAACGAGCCACGGTCATCGTGGCCATCGACGTCTCGCTATCCATGATCGCGACTGACATCCCACCGTCCAGAATGGAGGCCGCCAAAGCCTCGGCGAAGAAGTTCGTCACAAGCTTGCCCGAGCGATTCAACGTCGGGTTGGTCTCCTTCGCCAGATCCGCAGCGGTTGTGTTGTCGCCCACGGTTGATCACGCCGCAGCGATCCGAGCGATTCATACGTTGAGAACCGCGCGCGGAACCGCCATCGGCGAAGCGGTCTTCTCCAGCCTGGATGCGATCCGTTCCTTTGATCAGCAAGCGGCCAGTGATCCGCCTCCGGCAGCCATCGTGCTGCTCTCCGACGGGGAAAACACCGCGGGACGACCGGTGGCCGAGGCGGCGCAGGCCGCGGCGAGGAACAAGGTACCTGTCTCCACCATCGCGTTCGGCACACCCGACGGCACGGTCGAGGTCGACGGCCGGCAGATTCCCGTTCCGCCGAACGAGGAGGCTTTGCGCATGCTCGCTGAAACCAGCGGCGGACGCGCCTACGACGCCGAGAGCAGTACCTCTCTGGATGAGGTCTACAGGAACATCGGCACGTCCCTGGGCACGATGACCGTCACGCAGGAGCTGGGCTACCTGTTTCTCCGTTGGGCTCTGGTGCCGACGTTCGCGCTGGCCGCCTGGTCGTTGCTCACGACGATCAAGGCGCCTTGACCTTGCCCTGTTGGCCGGCGGCGGTAGTCGCTGGATGGCGCCCAAGATCGGGCCGATCACGCCTGAGCAACTGACCGTCGTACCGCGCGAACGAGGCGCCATGGCGTGACCTCACGGCGCCTCGTAGCTGATGGTTTCATCGCGAAGGCGGTGCGCGGCGCGACCTGCTTGATGGCTCCGAATGATCCGACACCGGCCATCCGTACCATCCAGCGACGCCCCGATCAGTCCCAGATCAGCGTGAAGCCTCCCCAGCGGTTGACTAGTCGATCATGTAGTGGCGCTAAAGAGGCCGACGGCTGGTGCCCGAACCCGTCAGCTGCCAGGAGCCATACCGTTCGGGCACATCCCGCCATGCTGTGCCGGTGCGGATCTTCCACACGATCCCCTGCGGTACCCGCCGGTCGTCTTCCCGAGGACGGCGCATCCGACCTGGTGGGAGTAGCTCACGCGGCTTCTCGCACTCCTGAGCCGTCAGTTAATGACGGCGAATCACCTGACGATGATCCCGCACGATCTAGATCATTTGGAAGACGGGTCTCAGTACGGGCCTACTCCGGAGAGCAAGGGCATCACGGGAACGATGAGGTGGACGATCGCGATCAGCAGGATCGAGGCGATGACCAGCGTGGTGTGGTTCTCCGGTTGGTCACCGGCTGTGCCGAAGCCGAGGCGGGCGGCGATCGGAAGGGTGACGAAGACGAGGATCACCGCGGCCAGGACGGAAGGATGGTGCTGAAGTCCCGGGTCGAGGGGTACTTCCACCACGCGCGTCCAGGACTCCAGATTTGATACCAGAAAGGAGGAGATTGTCGCCCAGGAGGCGGCCAGTTGGACCAGCCCCAGGATGGCGCCTGCCAGGTAGGCCGTGAGGGGACGCGGAGTGCGCCAGCGGGCGGCCACGCGACCTGCGATGATCGCGCAGATGTAGCCGACCGTGCTGCCCGAGGTGTAGGCGAGAGCGGCGGCAGTGCGCCATGACCCCAGGATCTGATCAAGGGGTTGGGGGTCAACCCACAAACTGCGCCCCACGTATGCGTTGTGGGAGGCCAGGAGGATCGACGCAGTTGCCGAGACCACGATCAGGGCCGCGTAGGTGACTTTGGGGAAGCGAGTGATTCGCCGCTCCGGACGACCCCACGGAATGACAACCCATGGATGAGCTGATCGCTTACCTCCGCGGGCGACCAATCTCATGTTCCGGGAGCCCGGTACTCCACCTCCTGCCTCACGGCATCGTCGATCTCCTCCGACGTCAAGAGGACAACCGTCTTCGTTCGTGCTCCGCCGGCTGCCGACACCCTGAGGCCCAAGGCGGCCGAGGCGACGTTGCTGGGCAAGTCGACGATGACGTAGACGTCGTTCTCACCGAATGCGAAGTACATCTGCTCGACCCGGCCCCCGAGGCTCTCCGCCATGCGCTCCACCGCTTGGCGCCGTCCGGTGCCTCCTTCTCGAAGCACCCCCTTGAGGCCGTCCACGGTGTAGCTCGCCTGAATGAGGTATTTGGGCATGATTGAACCCCTTCCCGAACCGCCGCCCCTGCAGGAACGGCCATGAACGCAGTCACATGGACGAAGTTCTCAGCTTCGGTTGACGGTAAGCCCACCCGGCGCACAGATTTTCACCTGGAGGCGGCCAGCACCTTGTCGATCACGATGCTGTCGCCGTACGCCACCGGCAGGGCGGCCCGGTCACTGCCGAGATTCAGCCGTACCCGAGGAGTAGACGCATGGAGCGTGCTGTGGACGGCTTCTTCGCGAAGTACGGGCGCCGTAGGCGGAAGCTGGAACGCATCTGGCACACGGCCGACGTTGGAGAGCGCGAGTCGTAGATCATGCTCCCGGCGGACCTCTCCCACCTCGCCGAATGAGGCGGAGGTACCAGGTGGTTAAGCCGGGCAGACCCGGGCAGGATTCGCATTGTGGCAGGTGGGGGATGGTTCTCCCGGTGGCCGGTGCTCCGGCAGCTCAAGGGAGAGGACGGTAGGAGCGACGCCGCCCGCTCGGCGCGCACCGACGCCCTGAGGCCGCGCACCGAGGAGGCGGACAGGGTCGCCCGCTCGGTCTGCCCCTACTGCGCGGTCGGCTGCGGCCAACTCGTCTACGTCAAGGGCGGTCAGGTCAGCCAGATCGAGGGCGATCCCGACTCGCCCATCTCGCGCGGGCGGCTGTGCCCCAAGGGGTCGGCCAGCAAGCAGCTCGTCACCCATCCGGGCCGCCAGACCCGCGTGCTGTACCGCAGGCCGTACGGCACGGAGTGGGAGCGGCTCGACCTCGGCACCGCGATGGAGATGATCGCCGACCGGGTGCTGAGGACGCGAAGGGACACCTGGCAGCAGACCCATGAGGGCAAGGTCGTGCGCCGCACGCTGGGCATCGCCGGCCTGGGCGGGGCGACGCTCGACAACGAAGAGAACTACCTGATGAAGAAGCTTTACACCGCCCTCGGCGCGATCCAGGTGGAGAACCAGGCGCGCATTTGACACTCCTCCACCGTCCCCGGTCTGGGGACCAGCTTCGGGCGTGGCGGCGCGACGACCTTCCAGCAGGACCTGGCTGGTGCGGACTGCATCGTCATCCAGGGTTCCAACATGGCCGAATGCCATCCGGTGGGCTTCCAGTGGGTGGTGGAGGCCAGGGCGCGGGGAGCGAAGGTGTTCCATGTGGACCCGCGATTCACCCGGACCAGCGCGCTGGCCGACCGCCACCTGCCGATCCGCGCGGGTAGCGACATCGTGCTGCTCGGCGCCCTGATCAACCACGTCCTCGGCAACGAGCTGGACTTCCGCGAGTACGTGCTGGCCTACACCAACGCCGCCACCCTCGTGTCCGAGGACTTCCAGGACACCGAGGATCTCGACGGGCTGTTCTCCGGCTTCGACCCCGAGACGCGTACATACGACCCGAAGAGCTGGTCGTACGAGGGCACGGGCGAGCAGGCTCCGGGCGAGACCCTGGAGGGCGGCCTGCACCACGCCCAGGCCGCGGGGGCGGATCGCTACGGCTCCGGTGGCGCCGCCGCGCACCCCAGCCCGCCGACGGACCCGACGCTGCGCCACCCGCGCTGCGTCTACCAGATCCTCAGGCGGCACTTCGCCCGATACACCCCAGAGCTGGTGGAGCAGCTCTGCGGCATCTCGCCGGAGGACTTCGCCGAGCTCGCCGACGCGATCACCGCCAACTCCGGCCGGGAGCGAACCACCGCATGGGTGTACTCCGTCGGCTGGACCCAGCACACGGTGGGCGCGCAGTACATCCGCACCGCCGCGATCCTCCAGCTGCTGCTGGGCAACATGGGCCGTCCCGGCGGCGGCATCCTGGCGCTGCGCGGCCACGCGAGCATTCAGGGCTCGACCGACATCCCGACGCTGTTCAACATCCTGCCGGGCTACCTGGCCATGCCCCACGCCCACCGACACGAGAACCTGGACGACTACCTGGAGCGCGAGGGAGGCGGGACCGGCTTCTGGGGCAACCGGCGCTCCTACCTGGTGAGCCTGCTCAAGGCCTGGTGGGGAGAGGCGGCCACCGAGGAGAACGACTTCTGCTTCGACCACCTGCCGCGCCTGACCGGCGACCACGGCCACTACACCACCGTGATGGGCCAGATCGACGGGACGGTGAAGGGCTACTTCGTGGTGGGGGAGAACCCCGCGGTCGGCTCCTCCGGCGGCCGCGCCCAGCGCCTCGGCCTGGCCGGCCTCGACTGGCTGGTGGTGCGCGACCTGACGCTGGTGGAGACTGCCACGTTCTGGCGGGACGGGCCGGAGCTCGAGACCGGGGAGATGCGCACCGAGGACATCGCCACCGAGGTGTTCTTCCTGCCCGCCGCGAGCCACGTGGAGAAGGAGGGCACCTTCACCAACACGCAGCGGCTCCTGCAGTGGCGGGAGAAGGCGCTCGACCCGCCCGGCGACTGCCGCAGCGAGCTGTGGTTCTACTACCACCTCGGCAGGCTCCTCAGGGAGCGGCTGACCGGGGACGAGACCGACCGGCCGCTGCGCGAGCTGACATGGGACTACCCCGAGCACGGCGAGCACCGGGAGCCCTCGGCGGCGGCCGTGCTCCGCGAGATCAACGGTGTCGGCCCGGACGGGCGGGCGCTGTCGTCCTCCGCCCAGCTCAAACCCGACGGGTCGACCTCGTGCGGCTGCTGGATCTACTGCGGTGTCTACGCCGGCGAGGTCAACCAGGCTGCCCGGCGCAGGCCCGGGCGGGAGCAGACGCCCGTGGCGCCCGAATGGGGCTGGGCCTGGCCGGCCAACAGGCGAATTCTCTACAACCGGGCCTCCGCCGACCCCGAGGGCCGCCCGTGGAGCGAGCGCAAGGCGTACATCTGGTGGGATGCGGAGCGCGGCGAGTGGACCGGGCACGACGTGCCCGACTTCGAGCGGAACAAGCCGCCGGACTACGTGCCGCCCGAAGGCGCAAGAGCCGAGGCCGCGCTGGCCGGGACCGACCCGTTCATCATGCAGACCGACGGGAAGGGCTGGCTGTACGTGCCGGCGGGTCTGGTCGACGGGCCGCTGCCCGCCCACTACGAGCCGCACGAGTCGCCGGTCCGCAACCCGCTGTACGGCCAGCAGGCCAACCCCGCGCGCCGGATCTACGCACGCCCGGAAAGCCCCTACAACCCGCCGGAGTCGCCTCGCTTCCCGTACGTGCTGACCACGTACCGGCTCACCGAGCACCACACGGCGGGCGCCATGAGCCGGCCGCTGGCCTACCTCGCCGAGCTGCAGCCCGAGCTGTTCTGCGAGGTGTCCCCCCAGCTCGCCGCCGAGCTCGGGCTGGTCAACGGCGACTGGGCCACGATCGTGACCAGCCGCGCTGTGATCGAGGCCCGGGTGCTGGTCACCGGGCGGGTCCGGCCGCTGCGGATCCAGGGCAGGGTGATCCATCAGATCGGCCTGCCCTACCACTGGGGATGGGGCGGCGGCGGCCTGGTGACCGGCGACGTCACCAACGACCTGCTGCCGCTGGTGCTCGACCCGAACGTCTACATCCAGGAGAGCAAGGCCGTGACCTGCGACGTGCGTCCCGGCAGGCGGCCGAGGGGCCGGGCGGCGCTCGACCTGCTGGAGGTGTACCGCCATGACTGAGCGGATGGGCTTCTTCACCGACACCAGCGTCTGCATCGGCTGCAAGGCCTGCGAAGTGGCCTGCAAGGAGTGGAACCAGCTGCCCGACGACGGGTTCGTGTTCGAGGCGACCTCCTACGACAACACCGGGCAGCTCGGGGCGAGCACCTGGCGCCACGTGGCCTTCATCGAGCAGACGCGCACCGTGCGGATGAAGGGAGACGAGGACGCCGGTGTGGACCGCTGGCTGATGTCGTCGGACGTGTGCAAGCACTGCACCCACGCCGCGTGCCTGGACGTGTGCCCGACCGGTGCGCTGTTCCGGACCGAGTTCGGCACGGTGGTGGTGCAGGAGGACATCTGCAACGGCTGCGGCTACTGCGTGCCGGCCTGCCCGTTCGGCGTGATCGACCGCAGGGAGGGCGACGGGCGGGCCTGGAAGTGCACGATGTGCTACGACCGGCAGCGTGGAGGCCTCGAACCGGCGTGCGCCAAGGCCTGCCCGACCGACTCGATCCAGTTCGGCCCGCTCGACGAGCTCAGGGAGCGGGCCGAGGACCGGCTGGAGCGCCTGCACGCCGACGGGCGACCCGAGGCCCGGCTGTACGGCGAGAGCCCGGACGACGGAGTGGGCGGCGCGGGGGCGTTCTTCCTGCTGCTGGACGAGCCGGAGGTGTACGGCCTGCCGCCGGATCCGGTGGTGACCACCCGCGACCTGCCGTCCATGTGGCGCTGGGCGGGGGCCGCGGCGCTGTCCGTGGCAGGGGTGGTGGCGGTGGCCTTCTCGGGGTCCTTCGCGGGAGGCATCGCGGGATTCCGTAACGGGGGGCGGCGGTGACGCGGGAGCGGTCGATGGTGCCGGAGGCCGAGTTCCGGTCGTACTACGGACGGCCGGTCATCAAGGCTCCGATCTGGCACGAACCCCACATGCCGACATATCTCTATCTAGGAGGTCTGTCCGGGGTTTCGTCGATGATGGCCGTGGTGGCGGGGTTCACCGGGCACCACCGGCTCGCGCGCACCGCCCGGATCGCGGCGGCGCTCGGGGCGGCCACCGGCGCCGGCCTCCTCGCCGCCGAGCTGGGCAGGCCCGAACGCTTCCTCAACATGCTGCGCGTGTTCAAACCGACCTCGCCGATGAGCGTGGGCTCATGGATCCTCGCCGCCCAGGGCGGGCTGTCGGCGGTCGCCGCCTCGTCCGAGCTGACCGGGATCCTGCCCGTCGTGGGCGACGCGGCGGTCCTCGCCACGGGCGTGACCGGTCCGCTGACCGCCACCTACACCGCCGTCCTGGTCGCCGACACCGCCGTGCCCGCCTGGCACGAGGCGTACAGGGAGCTGCCGTTCCTGTTCGCCGGGAGCGCGCTGGCCAGCGCGGGGGCACTGGGCATGCTGGCGACGCCCCGGGCGGAGGCGGGGCCCGCCCGCGCGGTGGCGATGATCGGGGCCGCCATGGAGACCGTCTCGGGCGTGGTGATGGAGCGCAGGCTGGGGCCGGCCGGCGAGCCGTACCGGCTGGGGAGGGCGGGCTACCTGATGCGTTCGGCCCGCGCGCTGACGGCCGGCGGCGGCCTGCTCGCCGCGGTCGCCGGGCGCAGCCGTACGCTCACCGCCCTGTCCGGCCTCGCTCTCACGGCCGGAGCCCTGTGCACCCGCTTCGGCGTACTGGCGGCGGGCAGAGCCTCGGCCGCCGACCCGAAGTACACGGTCGTACCCCAGAGACAGCGCCTCGACGGCGAGCGACCCGGCTGACCCTCCGCCCCCTGGCGTTCAGCGGAGTCGCAGGTGAGGGCCGGAGAACGGGATGAGCTCTCCGATGACCGGCGCGCCGGGGATCTCGCCGGCCACCAGGAGGCCGCCGGAGGTCTGGGCGTCGGCGAGCAGCAGCAGGTCCTCCTCGCCGAAGCCGCCGGGGTCGAGGCAGGGACGCACCCAGTCGAGGTTGCGGCGGGTGCCGCCGCTCACGTAGCCGCCGCGCGCCGCCTCGCGGGCCCCTTCCAGGTACGGCACGGCCGCCACATCGACCACGGCCGTGACGCCGCTGGCCCGGGCCAGCTTGTAGAGGTGGCCCAGCAGGCCGAACCCGGTCACGTCCGTGGCGCACACCGCTCCGGCGGCCAGCGCGGCCCTGGAGGCGTCGCGGTTCAGCGCGCTCATCGCGGCGACCGCGTGCGGGAACACCTCGCCGGTCGCCTTGTGCCGGGTGTTCAGCACCCCGATGCCAAGCGGCTTGGTGAGGGTGATCGGCAGCCCAGGCCGGCCGCCGCCGATGCGCAACAGCCGCCCGGGATCGGCCAGGCCGGTAACGGCCATGCCGTACTTCGGCTCCGGGTCGTCGACGCTGTGGCCGCCCGAGACGTGGCAGCCCGCGGCCCGAGCCGCGTCCAGGCCGCCGCGCAGCACCTCTTTCGCCAGCTCCAGCGGCAGCGTCTCCCTGGGCCAGCCGAGCAGGTTGACCGCCACCAGCGGCTCCCCGCCCACCGCGTAGACATCCGACAGGGCATTGGCCCCCGCGATGCGGCCCCAGTCGTAGGGCTCGTCCACCACGGGCGTGAAGAAATCGGCGGTGGCCACGATCGCCCGGCCGCCGTCGAGGCGGACCACGGCGGCGTCGTCCCCGTCGTCGAGACCGATGAGCAACTCGCCGGCGGGGGAGTCCACGGGCTGGCTGAGAAGTCCCGCCACGACGGCTTCCAGCTCGCCGGGCGGGATCTTGCACGCGCAGCCGCCTCCGTGCGCGTACTGCGTCAGCCGGACCGGGCCCTGTCCCGGCCAGGTGCTGAGTGTCATGGCGCCCTCAGGTGGATCGCGGCGGTGTGTCGCTCCAGCCCTACCCGCCTGCGAGTAGATTCTCCCTCGGAGGCGTGTGGGCGCCTGGTGGCCCCCGCGGTCTTCAAAACCGACGAGGCCGAGGTTCTCGGCCTGGCGGGTTCGATTCCCGTCCGCCTCCGCTCTATTTTCGAAGGGTGGACCCACGAAGGCACGTGCCACGTACCGACGCCGTGCTCGCCGATCCGCGGCTGGTCGCGGCTGGCGGTCGGCTGGGCCGGTCGGTCGTCAAGGACGCGGTGGTGCGGGCCCAGCAGCGGGCGCGACTCGGCGAGATCGCCCCTGAGGACGTCGCGGACGCGGCCGTGGCGGCGCTCCCACCACAGGCCGCGAGCCTGCGCGCGGTGATCAACGCGACCGGCGTGCTGATCCACACCAACCTCGGCCGGGCGCCGCTGTCGCTCGCGGCGGTCGAGGCGATGGCGGCCGCGGCCGGTGCCGCCGACGTGGAGTTCGACCTGGAGACCGGCGCCCGGGCCCGTCGCGGGCGGGGCGCGCTGGACGCGCTCGCGCGCGCCGTGCCCGCCGCCGAGGACGTGCACGTCGTCAACAACAACGCCGCCGCGCTCGTCCTGGTGGCCACCGTGCTCGCCGCGGGCCGGGAGATCGTGATCAGCCGCAGCGAGCTGGTGGAGATCGGCGACGGGTTCCGCATCCCCGACCTGCTCGTCTCCACGGGGGCGCGGCTGCGCGAGGTGGGCACCACCAACCGCACCTCCTGCCGCGACTACGCGGCGGCCGTGGGACCGGAGACCGGATGCGTGCTCAAGGTGCACCCGTCGAACTTCCGGATCGAGGGTTTCACCGGCTCCGCCGAGGTGTCGGAGCTGACCGGGCTCGGCGTGCCCGTCGTGGCCGACATCGGCTCCGGCCTCCTCTCCCGCGAGCCGCTGCTGCCCGCCGAGCCGGACGCGACGACCGTGCTCGAGGCCGGGGCGGATCTCGTGACCGCCAGCGGCGACAAGCTGCTCGGCGGGCCGCAGGCGGGGCTCCTCCTCGGCCGCCGCGACCTGGTCGAACGGTGCAGACGGCACCCGCTCGCCCGCGCGCTGCGGGTCGACAAGCTGACGCTGGCGGCACTGGAGGCCACGCTCAGGGGTCCTGTCGTCCCGGTCCGCCAGGCGCTGCAGGCGGATCCGGCGGCGCTCGGCGACCGGGCCGCGGCGCTCGCCGACAAGCTGGCCGGTGCCGGGGTCGACGCGCGAGCCGTACCGAGCGAGGCCGCTGTGGGAGGAGGGGGAGCGCCCGGCGTCATGCTGCCGAGCGCCGCCGTGAGCCTGCCCGAGCGGCTCGCCGCGCCGCTGCGAACCGGCGATCCCCCGGTCGTCGGCCGGATCGAGGGCGGGCGGCTGCTGCTCGACCTGCGCACCGTTCCCGGCGACCGGGACGGCGATGTGGCGCGCGCGATCCTCGAGGTGAGCGGCTGATGCACGTCGTCGCCACGGCGGGTCACGTCGATCATGGCAAGTCCACGCTGGTGCGGGCGCTCACCGGGATGGAGCCCGACCGGCTGGAGGAGGAGCGGCGGCGGGGGCTGACGATCGAGCTGGGTTACGCCTGGACGACTCTGCCCTCGGGGCGGCGCCTCGCCTTCGTGGACGTTCCCGGCCACGAGCGGTTTCTCAGCACGATGCTGGCCGGGGTCGGTCCCGTGCCGGCCGTCATGTTCGTGGTGGCCGCCGACGAGGGCTGGATGCCGCAGTCCGAGGAGCACCTGGTGGCGCTGGAGGCCCTCGGCGTACGGCACTGCCTGCTCGCGGTGACGCGGGCTGACCTCGCCGATCCGGGCCCGGCGATCGAGCAGGCACGGACCCGTCTGGCCGCCGCCGGGCTGGGTGGCGTCGAGGCGGTGGGGGCGAGCGGGCGTACCGGTCAGGGACTCGGCGAGCTGCGGGAGGCGCTGGACCGGCTGGTCGCCAGGCTTCCCGTGCCCGATCCGGAGGCGCCGGTCCGGCTGTGGATCGACAGGGTTTTCACCGTGACCGGCAGCGGCACGGTCGTGACCGGGACCCTGCCCGAGGGCACGATCTCGGTGGGTGACGAGCTGGCGCTCGGCGGCGAGCCGGTACGGGTGCGGGCGCTGGAGTCCCTCAAGGAGCCACTGGCCGCGGTGACCGGCGTCGCCAGGGTGGCGGTGAACCTGCGGGGCCGCGGCCTTCCCGAGCGAGGCCGGGCCCTGGTCACACCCGGCCGATGGACGTCCACGGACCTGGTCGACGTTCGGATCTCACCTGTCGGAGCCCTCCGGGGATCCGGCCGCGGACCGGGCGACCGAGGCGATGGCGGCACGTGCGGCGGCCTCTCGGGGTGCGGGCCGGTCGGGCAGGGAGGCGGGGGAGAGCGGCGCCTGCCCAGGCGGCTCACCGCGCACATCGGGTCGGCGGCGGTGGCGTGCGAGGTGCGGCCGCTCGGTGGCCGCATCGTGCGGCTGCGCCTGGCCGGCCCGCTCCCGCTCCACCTCGGAGACGTACTGCTGTTGCGCGACCCCGGCCGCGACCGCACCGAGGTGCGGGTGCTGGCCGGGGCGAGCGTGCTCGACGTGCGCCCGCCGGCGCTCGGCCGCCGGGGCGCGGCGCGGGCGCGCGCCGCGCGGCTGGAGCCGGCCGCGCCGGACGCGGCCTCCGCCCTGCGCACCCATCGGCTGCTGCGAGCGGCCGACCTGACCGCCATGGTGGGGAAGCCCGACGGGCGCCCGGTCTGCGACGACTGGTACGCCCACCCCGAGCACTGGGAGGAGCTGGCCAGGCGACTGACCGAGGCGGCCCTGCGGTACGCGGCCGAGCACCCGCTGGATCCCGGCATGCCGCTCGAAGCGGCCCGGCGCGAGCTCGCCCTGCCCGACCGGCGGCTGGTCGCCGCGCTGGTACGGCCGCCGCTCACAGTCGCCGAGGGCCGGATCCTCACCCGGCCTTCCGGCCTGCCCACGCCGGTGGCCCGGGCTGTCGAGCGGCTGAGGGCGGAGCTGTCCGCGCATCCCTTCCAGGCGCTGGAGGCCTGGCGGCTGAGCCAGCTGGGGCTGGGCGTCCGGGAGGTGGCGGCGGCCGTACGGGCGGGGAGCCTGCTGCGCGTGGCCGAAGGCGTCGTGCTGCTGCCCGGCGCGGACGCCAGGGCGGCGGAGCTGCTGAGGCGGCTGCCGCAGCCCTTCACGGTCAGCGAGGCGAGGCGCGCCCTCGACACCAGCCGAAGGGTCGCGGTGCCGCTGCTGGAACACCTCGATCGGAGCGGGATCACCGTACGGGTGGACGAGGTCCACCGCCGCTGCCGTTGACCTGCTCAGCGGGGCGTCATGGACAGGACATCGTCATCGGCTGATCGCGGTGACGAGCGGCGAAGCGTCCGTCCGGCCGCGGCGATCAGCGTCGTCGTCCGATCCTCGGGAACGAACTCACCCTGGCTGCGGCTGTGGTGAGGTTTTCGGCAGGCGCAGCGCCGGTCAGGCCCGCGATCGCGGCGAGCATCATCAGGGAGGTGTTCGTTCGCATGGGAGGAACGTAGAGATCCGGGCCGTTCGGCACGGACCACCCCTGACTATCGTCAGGGGCCGCCGGGCGGGACGCCCGGCGGCGGTTCACCTCACGGCGTTCCGGCGATGGCGCATGCCCGGCACGGGGGACGCCCGCAAATGCACTGCATGATGGCGTCGAGAACGTTGTGGTCGTGATACAGGCACCGGTCGTTGCAGGTGTGGCGCGGAACGAAACCTGCCTGGATCTCGTCGGGCCACGGCTCTTCGCCTTCACGGCAGCGGACGAACTGGTCAGGGTCCGCCGAGTGGAGACCATGCATGCGTGCCCGGGCCTGGGTCTCCAACGTCCGGGTCTCCGCCACCATGGTCTTGAGCTGGGCGGCGAGGTCGGAGTACCGGTCGTCGCCGGTTCGTACGTGCGCGGCCCGCAGAGCCATCACCGCATTGCCGAGGAATCGGCTGGCGTCCTGGAGGTCCGTGGTGTGGTGCAGTTGGATGCCCGTCACGCTTCGGACCCACACGGCGTCGTTGTTCATTGATCAACCCTTCGAAGTGGCAGGCTCGCACACCCGTTCGGGAGTTGCCCCAAACTCGGGGGGACATACCAGGGATTGCAGTTACACGTAGGGTAACCGGATTTTTGCGTGTTTTTCGTACTCGGCGAATTGTGTTGACCATTGGCGGAGTCGCGGCGGCACGCCTGATAACCCACGTGGAGTCTGCCGAACGGCCTCCAGCCTGGTGTGATAGGAGCGCATGTCGATCGACTCGAACCGCGGCGCAGTGGAGAACCTTGCCGATAAATAGACCAAAATTTTAACCGGAGGACAAAGAAACCGGCCACCGCGCGATCGGGCACGGTGGCCGGTTTTGTCTTCGGACGGCCTCTCGAACCAGGCGTTATGCCGTGGCGATCAGCTCGTCACTGCGCACTGCCCGCGCTCCTTCTTGACCGGCCCCTCCATGGTCGGACGTACGTCGAAGTCGAAGATCGCGGTGGGCAGGTAGAGCGAGCAGCATGCGTTGGGGATGTCGACGATCCCGCTGACACGCCCTTCGATCGGGGCCGAGCCGAGGAGCAGGTAGGCCTGTTCGCCGGTGTAGCCCCACTTCTTGAGGTACTCGACGGCGTTGAGGCAGGCCCTGCGGTAGGCCACCGTCGCGTCGAGGTAGTAGTTGGTGTCGGTGTCGTGGTCGACCGAGATCCCGATGAACGAAAGGAACTCGGAGTAGCGCGGCTCGACGTTGCCGGGCATGAAGATCGGGTTGGTGGTGACACCGTACTTCTCCATGCCGCCCTTGATGAGGTCGACGTGGAAGTCGATGTAACCGCCCATCTCGATCGCGCCGCAGAAGGTAATCTCGCCGTCGCCCTGGCTGAAGTGCAGGTCACCTCCGGAAAGCTTGGCGTCCTTCACATGAACCGGGTAGAAGACCCTGGCTCCGCGGGTGAAGTTCTTGATGTCGTGGTTGCCGCCGTTCTCCCGCGCGGGAACCGTACGGGCGCCCTCGCTGGCGATCCGCTGCGCCACCTCGCCGCTTGCCGTGCCGGAGATGGCGTTCTCGGCCAGCGGTGGCAGGCCGAGCGGCGGGACCCGCTGCGGATCTGTGTCGATGAGAGCCTGCTCCCTGCGGTTCCAGGACGCGAGCAGATCCGCTGATGGCGCGGTGCCGAACAGGCCGGGGTGGGTGATGCCGGTGTAGCGCACCCCCGGCAGGTGGCGGGATGTGGCGATCTGACCGTGGAAGTCCCAGATCGCCTTGTAGGCGTCAGGGAAGTAGTCGGTCAGGAATCCACCGCCGTTGGCCTTGGCGAATACGCCGGTGTACCCCCATCCCTGGCCTGGCGCTCCCCCGACCTGTTGTGGAACCGGGCCGAGATCAAGGATGTCGACGACCAGGAGGTCGCCTGGCTCGGCTCCGTCCACCCCGATGGGCCCGCTCAGGACATGCGTGACACTGAGGTCGACGTCCCGTACGTCGTTCGCGGAATCGTTGTTGCCGATCTGGGCGTCGGTCCATTCCCTGCATTCGACTCGAAACTCATCCCCAGGGCGAACCATGTCAGCCACAGGAATGTCTGGGTGCCACCGGTTATGCCCTGGTATTTTCTGATCTCGCATTGACATCGACTGATCGATGCTGAATACGACGTTCGGCATGATGAGTGCCCTTCTTTGAAGCGTGCTGACTCTCAGGCATGACCGCGTCGCATCACCGCCTCTCCAGCTCTGTGGGTCTCTGTGTCAGGTCCAGCGGGGGCGGTGCCTGCGGTCCCGGGCTCCCACCGCCTCGTCACCCGGGCTCGGTGCCGCGGCTGCGGGTTCCCGTCCTCGTGTCAGCGGCCAGAGCCCGATGAACACCACCAGGCCGAACACGGCGAGGATGATCGCGATGAGGTTCGTGTTCTCCCAGTAGCCGGTCAGGATCATGAAAGCCGGAATCGCCGCCGTGACCCACCCCTGGATGGCTGTGACCCAGCCCGTGTACCTGGTGATCTGTTCGTGTTTCAATCCCAGCAACACGAAGAAGAGGAACCACAGGTAGGACCAGTAGAGCCAGATGACGCCGAACGCGGGGTCGCCGAGGAGTTGAAAGTTCGCGTACGCGTATCCGATCGCCATGATGGCCACGAACAGGGAGAAGTAGCCAACTCCTGTGGAGTCGAAACCGCCGAGCAGATTGATCCCGACGTAAAGGTAGGTGAAACCGAAGAGATAGATCCCCGACGCGCCGAGGATCTCGGCCGGCCTGCTCAGGTTAGCGATGATCAGCACGGTGGGCGTGACCACCTGCAGGGCCCCGACGAAGAGGTTGAAGATAGCGGTCGCGCGTGGCTCGACCTTCCCCAGGAGCATCATCCCGTTAAGGAAGAGCACCGCGCCGACGTAAAGTAGTCCGACAGCTCCCATCAGCGACGCGCCTCCTAGTGCCTGTGATGGGTGGTTTCCGATTGGCGGCATCGTCCACGGGCGCCATGAGGCCAGGCGATCCGGCCCGCGGCGGGAAGCGCATACCCGTCGCCGCATCCAGACCCTGCGGATGTCCGTGCGTGGCCAGTCCGAGCGCACGTGGACACGCTGTTCTGTTGATCAAGGCCGGGGCAGGCGTGACATCGCCGGATGCGGTGGCCGTTGGCGCTGCTTGGGAGGCAGGCTCGTGACGACCTCGGGTGCTTCCTGGCTCTGCTCCTCCCGGCTGAGCGCGGCGGACAGCGTCGAGGGCACCCTGGTCAGATACGGCGAAGAGAAAACACGACGGGCCGCCCGGTGACATTCGGGGCAGTCACTCACCGCCGGAGCACTGCCTATCGGCAGGTGCACCTCGAATTGCCCGCAATCGGCGCAGCGGTACTCGTAGGTTGCCATGGGCATCCCCCCACCGGCGATCGAGCCTCGTCTCCCGGCCGGCACCGCGGACCCATCGCCGGTCCACGGCGATCTAGGCGTCTACCCCAGGTAACCTCCGCCTTAACCGCATGTCAACGTCGCAGACAAGGCCGACGATGGCGTCGAGGAAACCCACTCTGAGCTGAAAATCGGCGCACTTTAGCAGGAGGGCGGCCTCAGGCGCCGCTAAAATGGCCGTGTTTTTTAAGACAGGGCGCCGCGCTGTCCTGAAGGCCCCGGAGAATTTGCCGGACGTTTGAAGGCCTTGACGGCCACCGCGCCGCTGCCCGCGCGCACCCGGTTGATCGGCCTCTTCCTGCCGGCCATGGTCATCTGGCGGCGCTGCCGTCCTCCCGCGGCGCAGGGTTTCGGTTCGGCCCTGGTCGGCTCCGTCGGGGTCGCGTCGTTCTTCCTCGCCCGCGGCCTGGCCTGTGGCGCCTACATCGGCACCGAGGCGGTGTGGCGTTAAGGTGAAGGGGTGTGAGGGCACCGCGCCAGCAGGCGGGCGCCCGCGGCGGTGGGGCCCGCCGTGCCCGAACCGCGGTACTTTCGCTGCCGCCAACGGTCCCTGCTCGTGACAGCTCGTGCCCGCTTTGGCGGGCGCACGCCACGTGTGGGGAGAGGTATGCGTTCGGATCAGGTGAGGTTCGCGGCAATGACCGAGCCCGTCGACCCCGATGTCGATCTCGCCGAGGCGCGTCAGCGCCGGGAGTCGCGGCGCGCGCACTACGGTGGGCTGGCGGTGATCGCCGCCGGTGGCGCGATCGGCGCGGGCGCCCGCTACGGGGCGGCCCTGTTGTGGCCGACCGCGGCCGGTTCCTTCCCGTGGACCACGCTGGGCGTCAACGCGTCCGGCTCCCTGCTGATCGGGATCTTTCTGGTGGCCTTGACCGAGGCGTGGACCGCGCCGGCCTGGGTGCGGCCGTTCTTCGCCACCGGTGTGCTGGGCGGCTTCACCACCTTCTCCACCTACTGCCTGGACATCGAACGCCTGGTGACCGGCGGTCGGGCCGACCTGGCGCTGGGTTACCTGGTGGCAACGCCCGCGGCGGCCCTCGCCGCGGTGGCGGCCGGCGCCTGGGCCACCCGCCGGCTCCTGGCGGCGACCACGGCGAGGAGGACGCGATGACTCTGTCCGGACGGGCCCTGCGGTTGACGGTCTTCGTCGACGACACCGACACCTGGCATCACCGCCCCATGTACACCGAGATCGTGCATCGCGCCCACGCCGCCGGGCTGGCCGGGGCGTCGGTCTTCCGCGGCATGGAGGGCTTCGGCGCCGGCAACGTCGTGCACACCACCCGGCTGCTGTCGATGGCCGACGACCTGCCGGTGACCGTCGTCATCGTCGATGCCGAAGAGAAGATCCGCGCCTTCCTGCCCCAGCTGGACGAGCTGCTCATCGAGGGCCTGGCCGTCGTGGACGAGGTCGAGGTCGTCGCCTACCGCGGTCGACAGGTGACGACGTGAACTGGCTGCTGGTACTGCTCGGCGGCGCGGTCGGCGCACTGTTGCGCTATCTGACCGACCGGGCCGTCCAAGCCCGCCACGACACGGTCTTCCCGTGGGGCACCTTCGCCGTCAACGTGGCCGGCTCGATGATCCTGGGCCTGCTGGCCGGGGCGGGACTGGCCGGGGCGGGGAGCACCGACGTGCAGCTGCTGCTGGGCACCGGTTTCTGCGGAGCGCTGACCACGTACTCGACGTTCTCCTACGAGACGCTGCGACTGGCCGAGACCGGCGCGGCCTTCCTCGCCGCCGTCAACGTGGTCGCCTCGATCGTCGCCGGCATGGGCGCGGTGTTCATCGGCCTCACGTTCGCCCAGGTCATCTTCGGATGAAGCGTCAGACCCATTCCAAGGAGCGCAGATGAGCATTGTCGGCCCCGAGACCCGGCTCGGCTCCCTGCCGGGTGCGCAGCAGCTCGAACCTCATCCCGGGCTGGCCGGTGGGCCGATCTATCTTGACTACAACGCCACCACGCCCGTCGACCCGCGCGCCCTGGACGCGGCCCTGCCGTACCTGACCACGCATTTCGGCAACCCTTCCAGCAGCCACCACTACGCCGAGCGGCCGCGCCAAGCGGTGGCTCGCGCCCGCGAGCAGCTGGCCGCGCTGCTCGCCGCCCGACCGCAGGAGATCGTCTTCACCGGCGGCGGATCCGAGGCGGACACGCTGGCCATCCGCGGCGCCGCCCTGGCCCAGCCGCGCAGGCAGATCATCACGCAGCCGTCGGAACACCCTGCCGTACTGCAGGCGTGCGCCAGCCTGGAAGCCGACGGGTTCGCCGTCACCCACCTGCCGCTGGATCGCCACGGCCGCGTCCGCCCCGCCGACCTGCAGGCGGTGATCAGCGAACGCACGGCGCTGGTGTCGATCGCCTACGGCAACAGCGAGACCGGCACCCTGCAGCCGATCGCCGAGCTGGCCGCCATCGCCCACGCCCACGGAGCGCTGCTGCACACCGACGCCGCCCAGGCGGTCGCCAAGGTACCCGTCGACGTGACCCGGCTCGGCGTGGACCTGCTGACCGTGGTCGGTCACAAGATGTATGCCCCCAAGGGTGTCGGCGCCCTGTACGTCCGCTCCGGGGTCGAGCTTGCCCCACTCATCCACGGCGGCGGCCAGGAGTCCGGGCTGCGGGCGGGCACCGAGAACGTCGCGTTCATCGCCGCGCTGGGCGCGGCCGCCGAGATCGCCCGCCAGGAACTCCCCGACAGCGCCGTACGGCTCGCGGGCCTGCGCGACCTGCTCCAGCACGAGCTGGAACGGCTCCTGCCCGGCCTGATCACCCTCAACGGCCCTCCCGGCGAGCGGCTGCCCGGCACCTTGAACGTCAGCATCGACGGCATCGCCCACCTCGGCGCCCGTCGCCTGCTGGCGGCCATCCCGGGGGTCGCCGCCGCGACCGGCTCGGCCTGCCATGAAGGCGTCGACGCGCCCTCGCCTGTGCTGCTGGCCATGGGGCTGCCCGCCGAGCGGGCGATCTCGGCACTGCGCCTGACCCTCGGCCGATGGAGCACCGAGCCGGAGATACGGCACGCGGCCCAGTTGATCGCCGCCCAGGTGACACGGCTGCACGCCGGCGACGTCGCGCCCTAGCAGAGGTGCGACCGGCCTACGGCAGAAACGGGCCGCGCGTCACTCCCCTCCTGGAGGCTTCTCGCACGGCGTCGCGGGCACGTCACCATCGGCGTCACCGGGGACTCACCCTGGCTCTTCCCCGGCGCCCTCGCCGGAGGGCACCTCAGTGACTTCCACCTGGGGACCCGGCTGAAGCGCCTGGGCATCTACTCGCGCCCCGGCCAGGCATCCGCCCTCATGAGCCTCTCCACCCAGCTACCGGCCGCAGTCCTCACCGAACTGCTGGGGATCAGCCCCGAGACCGCAACCGCATGGACACAGGCCGGCGGCAACTGGGCTCGCTAGGCGGCTCAACTCCCTGACCGCCCCAACCCCAGAACCTTAAGTGGGCGTTTGATCCTGTGAGTTCCGTCTGATCGGTGTTTCAGGTGCCTCGCCAGGTTGGGGTGGATTCGCGGGCGAGGCGGCGGGTCATCAGATCGATCATGGCGATGTGAATCATGGCTTCGGATCGAGCGGGCAGGGCCTCGTAGTCGCGGACCAGTCGGCGGTGGAGCATGAGCCAGCCGAGGGTCCGTTCGGCGACCCAGCGGCGGGGCAGGGCGGTGAAGCCCCTGGTGGCAGGGTCGCGGCGGACGACTTCGACGTCGATGCCGAGGGCGGCGCCGCCTTCGATGACCTTGGTGCGGTAGGCGCTGTCGGCCCAGGCCTTGGTGATGGTCGGGTGGTCTTCGGCGACCTGGGTCAGCAGGGGCAGTCCGGCGGCGCCGTCGGAGACGCCGGCGGCGGTGACCAGCACGGCGAGTAGCAGGCCGAGGGTGTCGGTGACGATGCTGCGTTTGCGGCCGGCGATCTTCTTGCCGGCGTCGTAGCCCTGGCTGGCCGCGGGCGCGTTGGCGGAGGTCTTGACGCTCTGAGCGTCGATGATGCAGGCGCTCGGTTCGGGATCGCGGCCTTCGGCGGTGCGCACTAATCGCCGGAGCAGGCCGGTGAGCTGGGTGAAGACCCCGTCTTTCTGCCAGTGGGCGAAGTAGCCGTAGACGGTCTGCCAGGGTGGGTACTCGTGCGGCAGGTAGCGCCAGGGGATGCCGGTGCGGTCGACGTAGAGGATGGCGTTCAGGATGGCGCGCAGGTCGTGCTCGCAGGGGCGGCCGATGTCGAGGCCTGTGCCGCGGCGGTCGGCGCGCCAGGCGCTCAGCACTGGTTCGATGAGCGCCCATCGTGCGTCGGACAGGTCGCTGGGGTACGGTCGCTGCTCGGCCATGCTTCTGGCGTATCGCAGATTGCATGTGCCGCCCAGTCCTGAGTGTCAGCTTTCAATCACATACCGTGACATGCTCGGCATCTTGGGATGAGACAGGACTTTCCTGGATGAGGTCGGCGCTCTGCGAGCTTCTCATCGACATCGCCACGCCGACATGCGCCGAAAGCGCGCAAATTGGGCGGTCAGACGGAGGGACGTACTGGGACCTACATCACCTCCCAGGATTAAACGCCCACTAAGTGGGCGTTTGATCCTGTGAGTTCCGTCTGATCGGTGTTTCAGGTGCCTCGCCAGGTTGGGGTGGATTCGCGGGCGAGGCGGCGGGTCATCAGATCGATCATGGCGATGTGAATCATGGCTTCGGATCGAGCGGGCAGGGCCTCGTAGTCGCGGACCAGTCGGCGGTGGAGCATGAGCCAGCCGAGGGTCCGTTCGGCGACCCAGCGGCGGGGCAGGGCGGTGAAGCCCCTGGTGGCAGGGTCGCGGCGGACGACTTCGACGTCGATGCCGAGGGCGGCGCCGCCTTCGATGACCTTGGTGCGGTAGGCGCTGTCGGCCCAGGCCTTGGTGATGGTCGGGTGGTCTTCGGCGACCTGGGTCAGCAGGGGCAGTCCGGCGGCGCCGTCGGAGACGCCGGCGGCGGTGACCAGCACGGCGAGTAGCAGGCCGAGGGTGTCGGTGACGATGCTGCGTTTGCGGCCGGCGATCTTCTTGCCGGCGTCGTAGCCCTGGCTGGCCGCGGGCGCGTTGGCGGAGGTCTTGACGCTCTGAGCGTCGATGATGCAGGCGCTCGGTTCGGGATCGCGGCCTTCGGCGGTGCGCACTAATCGCCGGAGCAGGCCGGTGAGCTGGGTGAAGACCCCGTCTTTCTGCCAGTGGGCGAAGTAGCCGTAGACGGTCTGCCAGGGTGGGTACTCGTGCGGCAGGTAGCGCCAGGGGATGCCGGTGCGGTCGACGTAGAGGATGGCGTTCAGGATGGCGCGCAGGTCGTGCTCGCAGGGGCGGCCGATGTCGAGGCCTGTGCCGCGGCGGTCGGCGCGCCAGGCGCTCAGCACTGGTTCGATGAGCGCCCATCGTGCGTCGGACAGGTCGCTGGGGTACGGTCGCTGCTCGGCCATGCTTCTGGCGTATCGCAGATTGCATGTGCCGCCCAGTCCTGAGTGTCAGCTTTCAATCACATACCGTGACATGCTCGGCATCTTGGGATGAGACAGGACTTTCCTGGATGAGGTCGGCGCTCTGCGAGCTTCTCATCGACATCGCCACGCCGACATGCGCCGAAAGCGCGCAAATTGGGCGGTCAGACGGAGGGACGTACTGGGACCTACATCACCTCCCAGGATTAAACGCCCACTAAGAGCGTGTTTGAGAAGGTCAGCTTGAGGGGTGGAGTTGCGCCACTTCAAGGAGTCGCATCAGCCCACGGAGCCGGTTGGCAGGCTGCGGACATGTTCGGGGAGCGCGGCATGTCACGTATGCGGCCGCCGTGGCCGCAGCGTCGACGATCGGGAGGCTGAGGCCTCCCTGACCGCGGCGGACAGCCAGACGGTCAGCGCGGTGAGGGTCACGACGGCGATGACGATCAGTGTAGGAAAGTACCAATCTGGGAAAAGATCCCCGAGATCGAAATCGCCATTGGGATATAGCACGAACGCGTGAGTGCCCAATATGGCCAGGGCGAGAGTGAACAGGTAGACCATGCTGGCGGCCGTGCACGGCACGAGGCCGCTGACGGTGGATCGACGATTCAGCGAGCCACCCAGCGCGGCGAGTACGGCCGCCTCGACGGCGAGGATGAGAGTGATGCTGAGCGTCACCGTCCGCGCCCACGTGATCGCGTTGTCCAGCCGGCTTGGCAGCAGGTCGTTCCAGGGCTCGTGCCAGGAGTTGAGCCCCGTCTGGACAGCCAACTGGAGCGCGATCAGGGTCACTCCGGCGTACAGCAACGGCGCTGCCAGAGCGCACAGCAGAGCGGGCGAGCGTTTCAGGTGTCGCAGGTCCATGATCGATTAGACGGCCGACTCAAACTGAGCGTTCCGCGACGGATCACCTCTAGGTGCTTGAGATGATGATCATCTCTGTCAGTTGCAGATGTAACGGGCCTGGCGTTGGGCGGGTCCGCCGCGAGTAAGGCGACGGGCAATACCGGCGATGGCGGCCCAGCGGATGATCGCCGCGGACACCGCGGGATCGCGTTCGTAGTCGCGAGCCAGACGGCGGCAGGCGGTCAGCCAGGCCAATGTCCGCTCGACCACCCACCTGCGTGAGATGACGTTGAACCCACGCTGGGCAGCGGGCTTGCGCACGATCTCCAGGGTGGTGCGCAGCGTGTCATGAGTCCAGTCCACCAGCCGTCCGGCGAAGCCCTGGTCGGCGAAGACATGCCGGATCGGGGTGGTCAGGTACGTCGACAGCAAGGTGGTCTTGGCGCCGTCACGGTCTTGCCAGCTTGCGGCCATCACTGCGACCGTGACCAGCAGGCCGCTGGTGTCGGTGACGATGAACCGCTTGCGGCCGTTGACCTTCTTGTTCGCGTCGTAGCCGCGGCTGTCGCGGCCGACTGTGTCGGCGCCCTTGACGCTTTGCGAGTCGATGATCCCCGCCGACGGCTCATCGGCGCGGCCGGCCTGCCGGCGGGCCGACATGCGCAGTTCGGTCAGCAGCATCTCGGGGACGCCGGCTTCTTCCCACTGCTGGAAGTACCAGTACACGGTCTGCCATGGCGGCAAGTCGGTGGGAGGTACCGCCATGGACAGCCGGAGCGCACCACGTACAGGATGGCGTTGACGATCTCCCTGCGTGGATGCTTCTCCGGACGTCCGCCGGTGTTTGGCTCGGGCAGTAAGGGCTCGATCAGCTCCCACTGCGCGTCGGTCAGGTCCGAGGGGTAACGAGCAGGGGACATCTAGCCACCCTGGCGGCCCCAGCACCCGTCGTCACGCCGCCACACCGAGCATGAAGGATCTTCTCAAACACGCTCTAAGTGGGCGTTTAATCCTGGGAGGTGATGTAGGTCCCAGTACGTCCCTCCGTCTGACCGCCCAATTTGCGCGCTTTCGGCGCATGTCGGCGTGGCGATGTCGATGAGAAGCTCGCAGAGCGCCGACCTCATCCAGGAAAGTCCTGTCTCATCCCAAGATGCCGAGCATGTCACGGTATGTGATTGAAAGCTGACACTCAGGACTGGGCGGCACATGCAATCTGCGATACGCCAGAAGCATGGCCGAGCAGCGACCGTACCCCAGCGACCTGTCCGACGCACGATGGGCGCTCATCGAACCAGTGCTGAGCGCCTGGCGCGCCGACCGCCGCGGCACAGGCCTCGACATCGGCCGCCCCTGCGAGCACGACCTGCGCGCCATCCTGAACGCCATCCTCTACGTCGACCGCACCGGCATCCCCTGGCGCTACCTGCCGCACGAGTACCCACCCTGGCAGACCGTCTACGGCTACTTCGCCCACTGGCAGAAAGACGGGGTCTTCACCCAGCTCACCGGCCTGCTCCGGCGATTAGTGCGCACCGCCGAAGGCCGCGATCCCGAACCGAGCGCCTGCATCATCGACGCTCAGAGCGTCAAGACCTCCGCCAACGCGCCCGCGGCCAGCCAGGGCTACGACGCCGGCAAGAAGATCGCCGGCCGCAAACGCAGCATCGTCACCGACACCCTCGGCCTGCTACTCGCCGTGCTGGTCACCGCCGCCGGCGTCTCCGACGGCGCCGCCGGACTGCCCCTGCTGACCCAGGTCGCCGAAGACCACCCGACCATCACCAAGGCCTGGGCCGACAGCGCCTACCGCACCAAGGTCATCGAAGGCGGCGCCGCCCTCGGCATCGACGTCGAAGTCGTCCGCCGCGACCCTGCCACCAGGGGCTTCACCGCCCTGCCCCGCCGCTGGGTCGCCGAACGGACCCTCGGCTGGCTCATGCTCCACCGCCGACTGGTCCGCGACTACGAGGCCCTGCCCGCTCGATCCGAAGCCATGATTCACATCGCCATGATCGATCTGATGACCCGCCGCCTCGCCCGCGAATCCACCCCAACCTGGCGAGGCACCTGAAACACCGATCAGACGGAACTCACAGGATCAAACGCCCACTAAGAGGACGGTTGTTGGCCGCGGAGGGCAAAGTCCTGTGGCTGCTCGGGCTCGGTATGGCCGCATGCAACCTCACGGGTGCCCGACTTGGCGTCCACTTCGCGCTCAAACGCGGAAGTCGATTCATTCGGGTCGTCTTGCTGTGCGTCGTCATCGCGCTGGTCGTCAAGCTCGCCTACGACCAGTTCGCGTAGTGGCCACGAGCGAACCTCATCAAGGCAGCGCCTACCGAGATCCGGGTCCGCCTCGGGTGCAGCCAGGATCAGACCGTCGACCGTGACCGGGACCAGCCGGGCCGCCACGCCGGATTCGCCCGGCAACCGCACGGACCCGTTTGGAGTCGTGATCACGTGGCTGGGAAAGGATTGGACGGGATGATGCTCGGGCTTGTAGCTTGCAGCTGACTGTGACACCGCCTGAGGAGGTGAGACCCATGAACGCTGTATCGATGTGGGTGCTCCCCCTTCCCGTCACGGTCGGGCGATTGACGTAGGTGTCGCCGGGAGCGCCTCGACAACAAGGCACTCCCGAAAGGCAACACCTATGCACTCTCAGCAGTTCACCGCCGAGCCGTCGTCGAACGGTACGGTCGAGCGCGACTTCACCGTGGGCGACGTCCCCGAACTCTGGTCGCCGGCCTCCGGCGCCGATCGCGCGCCCCTCATGTTCGATGTGATCATCGCGGGGTGCGGGCCGACTGGCGCGATGCTGGCCGCCGAACTGCGGCTGCACGACGTGCGGGTACTCGTTCTGGAGAAGGAAACCGAGCCCAAGTCGTTCGTCCGCATAGTCGGTCTGCATATTCGCAGTCTCGAGCTGATGGCAATGCGCGGACTGCTGGATCGCATTCTCGAACACGGAAGACAGCGTCCGGTCGGCGGTATCTTCGCCGCCATCACCAAACCCGCGCCCGAGGGCCTGGATTCCGCGTACGCCTATCTGCTGGGCATCCCGCAGCCGGTCATCGATCATCTGCTCGAAGAACATGCGATCGAACTGGGTGCGCAGGTCCGGCGCGGTTGTTCGGTCGCCGGTTTCGAGCAGGACGACGAGGGTGTGACCGTCGAGCTGTCCGACGGGGAACAGCTGCGTTCGCGCTATCTCGTCGGCTGTGACGGCGCGCGCAGTACGGTGCGCAAACTGCTCGGCGTCGGCTTCCCCGGCGAGCCCTCACGGACCGACACGCTCATGGGCGAGATGAAAGTGGGTGTACCGCAGGAGGAGATCGCCGCCAAGATAACCGAAATCAGCGAGACCCATAAGCGATTCTGGCTCAGGCCCTTCGGCGAAGGAGTCTATAGCGTCGTAGTCCCCGCCGCGGGAGTCAGCGACCGCGCGGAACCGCCCACCCTCGAAGATTTCAGACAACAGTTGCGCACCATCGCCGGAACCGATTTCGGCGTGCACTCCCCGCGCTGGTTGTCCCGCTTCGGGGATGCCACCCGGCTGGCCGAACGTTATCGCGTCGGGCGGGTGCTACTGGCCGGCGATGCGGCGCACATCCATCCACCCGCCGGCGGTCAAGGCCTCAACCTGGGCGTTCAGGACGCATTCAACCTCGGCTGGAAACTAGCCGCGCAGATCCGCGGCTGGGCGCCGGAAACACTGCTGGACACCTACCAGGCCGAACGTCATCCGGTCGCCGAGGACGTGCTGGACAACACCCGCGCCCAGATGGAACTGATGTCCACCGAACCAGGCCCGCAGGCCGTGCGCAGGCTGCTCACCGAACTGATGGACTTCGACGAGGTGAACCGCCATCTGATCGAGAAGATCACCGCGATCGGCATCCGCTACGACTTCGGCGAAGGCCCCGACCTGCTCGGCCGCCGCCTGCGCGACATCGACGTGAAACAGGGCCACCTCTACAGTCTGCTGCATCGCGGCCGCGGTCTGCTGCTGGACCGCACCGAACGCCTGACCGTCGGCGGCTGGTCAGACCGGGTCGATTACCTCGCGGATCCCACTGCGGTACTGGATGTTCCGTGCGTCCTGCTACGCCCCGACGGCCACGTCGCCTGGATCGGCGACGATCAGCAGGACCTGGACGACCACCTCTCCCGCTGGTTCGGCAAGCCCGCCAACTGATTTCGCCTGAGCAGTGGTCATCCCGCATATACGTGGCGAGATGGCGGGCAGATCTGCGGCGCTGTCGGCCAGGAGCTGGGAGTGGTCGGCGTTCTCGTCGGACATCCACCGCCCGCTGGCATGGCGGAAAATGGCCATGCCAGCCGACCGTGCAGGCGGGGTCTCCTGTCTCAGGAGAGGGCAGGCTGCTGTTGGGTGGCGCAGTGGATGCTTCCGCCTCCGGCGGACAGCAGATCGACGTTGAGGTGCACGACCGTGCGGCCGGGGAAGTGGTCCTCAAGCACCGCCTTGGCCGGGCGGTCGGCACGACTACTCCTCCGTTCGCGATGTAGAAGTTCACGTAGCCGATCTCGCGGGCTGCCCGGCCACGTCCACCGTCTGCTGCGGCGGCACCTCGAAGATCTCCAGCGTCCACCCCCCGGCCGGCTGAGCAGACCAGAAGCCGCGCTCACGGGCCGATGGCGCCGCCGGCGTCAGGGCCCGGCACTTCGGCCGTCATGATCCGACGCATGAGGCTTGCGCGGCCGAAAACACGTTGCAGTTCAAGATCGAGGCGCGGGACGCTCCCCCTGTGAAAATGCATGCTAACCAGCTGACGGTGTCACCTGAGATGGTGCGCACGTTGGTAGATGAGCAGTTTCCCGAGTGGCGGAGCCTGCCCGTCAGGGGCATCACCGCCCAGGGGACGGTCAACGCCATCTTCCGCATCGGCGACCTGTTCGCGGCTCGTTTCCCGCTACAGCCCAGGGACGTCGAGTCGACGCGGTGCCGGCTGCAGTCGGAGGCGCAAGCAGCCCGTGAGCTGGTAGGTCGCACGCGGTTTCGCACGCCCGAGCCGGTCGCGCTCGGGGAGCCCGGGGCGGGCTACCCGCTTCCGTGGTCGGTGCAGACGTGGCTGCCTGGCGTCGTGGCCACGGACGAGGACCCGGGCGAATCGGTCGCCTTCGCGCACGACCTGGCCGACCTCATCAACGAGCTGCGCGCCATGGACACGCGTGGCCGCACGTTCGGCGGCGAAGGCCGAGGAGGCGACCTGCAGTCCCATGACGGGTGGATGGAAACCTGTTTCAGGCGCAGCGAGCGACTCCTGGACGTCCCCCGGCTTCGCCGAATGTGGGCCTTCATGCGGAGTCTGCCGCGCACCGCCGTCGACGTGATGACCCACGGTGATCTGATCCCCGGCAACGTGCTCGTGTCCGCCGGGCGACTGGCCGGGATCCTTGACGTCGGCGGCTTCGGACCGGCCGACCCTGCTCTGGATCTCGTGAGTGCGTGGCATCTGCTTGAGGCGGGGCCGCGGCAGGCGCTCCGCGACGAGCTCGGCTGCGACGACCTCGAATGGGAACGCGGCAAGGCGTGGGCCTTCGAGCAGGCGATGGGAGTGGTCTGGTACTACGTCGAAAGCAACCCGGCCATGAGCCGGATGGGCCAACGCACCCTGGAACGCATCCTGGCGGACTGAACCATCCCGGACGGGCACAGGCCTCACCAGGCCGTTGATCATTGAGCCTTTTGATCGTGATGATGCTGGTTCGGCGCGCAGAGAACGTCGGCAATCCCGAAGGCGCTCTGCTGCCGCCCGCCGGCCGCACCCACCACCACCACCACATCGGCCGCGGCGGCCGCAGCTCCGGCGGGCGGGCGGCCGCGGAGACCCGGGTTGGATCGCGTACCGAACCGGATATCCAAGACACCCCCCTTCAGGATGCCGGCTCCTCCCGGGAGCGTGGCCTGGCGCGGATGTGCATGCGTTCTCCCTGGCGGCCGAACAGGTTGAGGACCTCCACCGGAGACTCGCCCGTGGGGCCGAACCAGTGCGGCAGGCGGGTGTCGAACTCGGCGGCCTCACCCGGTCCCATGATCAGGTCTTTGTCGGCCACGATGAGCCGCATACGCCCGGACAGGACGTACAGCCACTCGTAGCCCTCGTGCGTGACCGGCTCGGGCCGGTTCTGCTCGGCCGGGATGATCGATTTCCAGGCCTGCAGGGGCCCCGGCTGCGCGGTCAGGGAGATCACCGTGCGGCCGTTGCGGACCCGGGGTTTGCAGCGGATCCGCGGGTCGCCGACCTCCGGCGCCCCGACCAGTTCGTCCAGCGGCACTTGGTGGGCCTGCGCGATGGGCAGCAGGAGTTCCAGGCTTGGGCGGCGCTGGCCCGTCTCCAGCCTCGACAGTGTGCTCTTGGATATGCCGGTGGACTCGGCCAGCGCCGACAGGCTGACGCCGCGCTGGGTGCGGATGCGCTTGAGGCGGGAGCCGACCTGGGCCAGCGTGGCGGCGATGGGGGATTGCTCTTCCATGCCCTCATTCCACCTCCCGCGTCCCAGAAATGGCAACGGAAGTTGTCGATTGGTCGCCAGGCGACGCACCATCGGGCGCGGAGGTGATCGCCATGCTGAAGGCGATGAACGACAAGGGTGAGGGCGCGCAGCAGCGGGCCGCCATCGACGAGGTCCACGACGTGGTGGTGGTCGGCGCCGGAGCGGCCGGCCTGAACGCCGCCCTGTTTCTCGGACGGGCCCGCCGCAAGGTAGCGGTGATAGACGCCGGAGAGCCGCGCAACGCGCCCGCCTCGCACATGCACGGCTTCTTGTCCCGCGACGGCCTGCCCCCGGCGACGCTGCTCGAACTCGGCCGCGCCGAGATCACCCGGTACGGCGTCCGGCTCATCCAGGGCCGGGTGGAGCAGATCGACCACGGCTACAACGTTCGCATGGTCGGCGGGCAGGTGATCAAGGCCCGCCGCGTCTTGGTCGCGACCGGGCTGCGCGACGAACTGCCCGACATCCCGGGCGTGCGTGAACGATGGGGCAAGGATCTCCTGCACTGCCCCTACTGCCACGCCTACGAAGTCCGTGACCAGCCTCTCGCCGTTCTCGGCACCCATCCGGGTGCTGTGCACCAGGCCCTGCTCCTGCGCGCCTGGAGCGACGACGTCGTCTTCTTCCCGCACACCCTTGAGCTGACCGCGCAAGACCGGGAACGGCTGGAGGCGCGCGGCCTGCGCGTCGTCGAGGGCGAAATCGAGCGGCTGGTCGTCGACGGCGACCGGCTGCGAGGCATCGAGCTCACCGACGGCCGCGACGTCCCGCGTGCCGCCGCTTTTCTCTTCCCCCGCATGGTGCCGCGCGACGAACTGCTGACCCACCTGGGCTGCGCCAAGGACGACAACGGCTGGGTCGCCACCGACCGCACCGGTCGGACCAGCGTCGCCGGCGTCTGGGCCGCCGGTAACGTCATCGACCCACGAGCCCAGGTCGTCACCGCCGCCGGCATGGGGTCTGCCGCCGCCTTCGCCATGAACACCGACCTGCTGGACGAGGACGTCGACCGCGCCGTCGAACAGCGCCGCGCCGCAGCCTCGACCACGGTGCGGGGGTGATGGCCGGTGAGCGTCGAAACCGCACAGCAGCAGGCGTCGGTGTCGCGCGGGAGGCTGCCGTTCGGTGTCTACCTGCTGGCGTTCAGCCTGTTCGCGATGGGCAGCGCGGAGTTCTTGCTGGCTGGGGTACTGCCGGCGGTCGCGGACGACCTCCAGATCAGGTTGTCCGCCGCCGGCGCGCTGATCTCGGCGTTTGCCATCGGTGTCGTCGTCGGCGGGCCGCCGTTCGCCATCATGACGCTGCGCTGGCCGCGACGGGCCACACTGGTGACCACTCAGGCCGTCTTCGCCGCCTCGGTGACGATCGGCCTCCTGACCGACGATTACCCGGTGCTGCTGGCCACCCGCTTCGTCTGCGGCCTCGCCTACGCGGGGTACTGGGCGATCGCAGCCGTCACCGCGATCAGCCTTGTCCCGCCCGACCGCACCGCACGCGCCTCCGGAGTCGTCGTCAGCGGGCTCAGCCTCGCGATGATCGCCGGTGGCCCGGCAGGGGCGTTGCTCAGCTACTTCACGGGATGGCGGGGCGGGTTCTGGGGCGTGGCCGCCCTGACCGCCGCCGGCGCGATCGTGAGCCTGCTCGCGATGCCTGCGACAAGCGCGGGGGAGGAGCCCAGCGTGAGGCGTGAGCTTCGCACCATGAGGCAACCGCAACTGTGGGCCGTGTACGCCGCCACCATCCTGAGCACCGCCGCCTACATGATCTCGTTCAACTACCTCGCGCCGCTCCTCACCGATGTCACCGGCATTCCCGGCGTCTGGGTTCCCTCGATCCTCGCGTTGTTCGGCGTCGGCGCCTTCATCGGTCTGTCCGTCGGAGGCAGGATCGCCGACCGGCGGCCCTTTCATGCACTCCTGATTGGGGCGATGGGGATTCTTGCCAGTTCTGCCCTGCTTGCCGTCCTCGCCCGGCATGCCCTGGCCGTGATCCCTCTCGTGCTGCTCCTCGGGATCGCCGGATTCGTGCTGAACCCGGCCATCTACGCGCGAGTGTTCACCATCGCATCAAAGGCGCCGACACTCGCCGGGGCCACCACGGTCTCCGCGTTCCAGCTCGGCATCAGCCTCGTCCCAGCGCTCGCCGGGGCGGCACTCAACGCCGGCGCCGGCATCACCTCCGTCGCCTGGATCGGTGCCGGCCTGGCGGCGGCCGTCGTGCCGGCCGTCCTTCTCGACCGGACGATCTCACGTCACCGGTCGAGAAGAACCGATGGTCGGCGTGACGCAGGCTGAGCACCAGGTGCCGGGTTGCCGAGTGGCAGGGCACGGTGGAGCCGTCAGTCCAGGCAGAACTCGTTGCCCTCGGGGTCGGTCATCACGATGAAGCCGGCACTCATCGGGGGATCGGGCTCGTGGCGACGTACCCGCGTCGCTCCCAGCGCGACGAGCCGGTCGCACTCGACCTCCAGCGCCGCCATCCGCTCCTCTCCCTGCAGTCCGGGAGCCGCACGGACGTCGAGGTGGACGCGGTTCTTGGCGACCTTGTCCTCCGGCACCTGCTGGAAGAACAGCCGTGGGCCGTGCCCGTCCGGGTCCTCGACGGCCGAACTCGTGTTGCGCTGCTCCTCCGGTACGCCGACCCGCGCGAGGAAGTCGTCCCACGCGGCTAGCGGGTCGGCGTCCTCGGGCAGGTCGACTCCGGGCGGGGCCGGGTGGACGTAGCCCAGGACGTCGCGCCAGAAGGACGACAGCGCCCGCGGGTCGTGGGCGTCGAAGGTGACCTGGATGTGGCGGCTCATCGGGTTGCTCCGTTCGTAGCGGGTTTCGTGTGCAGGTAGAGGTCGCGCAGCAGGCAGACCTCGGACAGGTGGTGGATCAGCTCGCGGTGGATGTGCAGCACCAGATCGGCCATGGGCGCCTCGGGGAAGGGCTCCTTCGCGCCGATCGGGACCCGGAGCCCGGCCTCGCCGAGGCCGCGAACCCCGGCCAGCCAGACGTCGAGCTGGGCCTCGAGCTGGTCGAGCGCGGTGGCCGCGCTGCCGGCGTACTCCCAGGTCTCGTACGACGCCGCCGGCGCGCCGAAGTGCGCCGCGTTGCGCGCGGCGAGCACGCCGACGATGACGTGACCGAGTCGCCAGGCGATCGTGGTGAACGCCGCGGGGACCGGCGGGGGGAAGGCGTAGTCAATCGTGAAGTCCCCGGCACCGACCTGCGCGGGCGCCGCCGAGCTGCCGCGCGGCCGCACGCTCCAGGCGTCCGGCACCGGCGACCAGAAGTACTCGTCGTCGGTGAGGCCGTCGAGCCGGGCTCGGAGCTGATGGGTCCGGTGGAACTCCCATTGCTCGCGCAGCGTCCGGTTCCAGTCGAGTTCGTCTGCGTCCATGGAGCCACCCTGACACCTCTGGCGGACAGAATCGGTCCGCTATCTGGCAGGGTGGGCGACATGACAGGGGCAAGCGGTGACGAGCGGGGTACGACGGAGCGGGTGCTCACCCTGCTCGGGCTGCTGCAGCAGCGCCAGGTCTGGACCGGCCCCGAGCTCGCCGACCGGCTCGGGGTCACGCCACGCACGGTACGGCGTGATGTCGAGCGGCTGCGCACGCTCGGCTATCGGGTGCATGCCAGCCAGGGTGTCGGCGGCGGCTACCAGCTGGGCCCGGGGCAGGACCTGCCGCCGCTGCTTCTCGACGACGAGGAGGCGATCGCCACCGCGGTCTCGCTGCTCGCCGGCGCGGGTGACGCGGTCGCCGGCGCCGGCGACGCCGCACTCCGGGCGCTGACCAAGCTCGACCGGGTGCTGCCCACCCGGCTGCGGCACGAGGTGCGCGCGCTCTCCGGCTCGGTGGAGTCCTTCGGCGGAGGCCGCACGCCGGTCGACCCCGAGGTGCTCATGACGCTGGCCAGAGCCTGCCGCGACGAGGTCGAGGCCGGCTTCGACTACCCGTCCGGGAGCGAGGTGCGACGGCGGCGGGTCGAGCCGTACCGCCTGGTCGCCTCCGACCGGCGCTGGTACCTCCTCGCCTACGACCTCGATCGCGACGACTGGCGCAGCTTCCGCGTCGACCGGATGACCGATGTGTCTGCACGGACCTGGCGCTTCCGCCCGCGCGCGGCGCCCGACGCGGCGACGTACGTGCAGGAAGGTGTGGCGAGCCGGGTCTACCCGCACCAGGCGCGCTTCCTCGTGCACGCGTCGGCCGACACGGTGCGCGCGCAGATTCCGGCGTCGGCGGCCGTCGTACGACGGCGAGGGAGCGAGCTCTGTGAGGTGCTCAGTGGCGCCGGCAGCCTCGACTTCGTGCTCATGCACGTGCTCCTGCTGGGGCACGACTTCGAGGTACTCGACCCTCCGGAGCTCGGGAGGCGCTGTCGCGAGCTGGCGGAGAGACTGCTGTCGGCGGGTGCGACGATCTCACCGGTGCCGGACATGGAGGAGTCATGAGCCGCGACCACGCCCGCACCGAGGAGCGCGGCGGCCGACACAGGGCGTCCCACAGATGCCCCATCCGCGAGGAAGCGATCTCCAACGGCCCAGCACCCGGATCCTGCGGTACCGCCGCCTTGGCCGGCACCACACCATCTGACAGCCCCACACGACGAATATGCTCGGCCACCACCGCCGGGACGTCCGCCGCTTCGGGAAGTTGCCACCCGAACACCGCCAGGGAGGCCCCGCATCATCTCGATGCGGGGCCTCCTCTGGTTCAGGCGCGTCGTTGCCGATCGAACGCCCGACGAAACAAGGAGGTGGGGTGCTGCTCCGGCGGGTCGGGTCAGCCGCAGAAGTCCGTGACTCCACCGCGGTCACCTTGTGGGACGTGATCCCCGGATCGGTCATCGGGCGCGTGGAGCCCCTGCCCGCGATGTCCTCCCGATCGCTGCGACGGCAACCGTGCTGAGGCGGGGGCGACGTCTCGGGTGACCCCTGCCGCCGTGCCACAGGGGAGACTCACGTCACATTCGTTCCCGTCACATCTCGCCCAGCTATTCCGTCGAAGGTGTGTACCACCAGGAACGGCGGAGGAGCTCACCATGGCAGAATCCATGATCGCGCTGGTCACGGGCGCCAACAAGGGAATCGGATTGGAGATCGTCAGGTCGCTGGCCGGGCACGGGGTGACAGTGCTGCTCGGTGCGAGGGACTCGGAACGGCGCGACAAGGCGACGGCGGCATTGCGGGCGGACGGCCTCGACGTGCACCCGATCGCGCTCGACGTCACTGACCCGGCCACGATCCGGGCCGCCACAGCGCACATCGACGAGCGGTTCGGACATCTCGACGTCCTGGTCAACAACGCCGGCACGTCGGGGGGCGTCCACCATCCGCCCAGCGAGGCCAACCTCGACATCGTCCGCGAGGTCTTCGACACCAACGTGTTCGGCGTGATCAGGGTCACCAACGCCATGCTGCCCTTGCTCAAACGATCCGCGGCGGGCCGCGTCATCAACGTCTCCAGCGGTTTGGGGTCGATGACGCAGATGACCGATGCCGATCATTACGTGTCCCGGCTGCCCGCGCAGGTCGACTATCCGGCGTCCAAGGCGGCGCTGAACGCCCTCACCGTTCAGTATGCGAGGGAGCTGCGGGAGCACGGCATCGCGGTCAACGCGGTCGCCCCGGGACTCTGCGCCACGGACTTCAACAAAGAACTCGGTTTCCCGATCGCCCGGACCGCGGCCGAGGGCGCGGCGATCGCCGTGCGGCTGGCGACCCTCGAAGGGGACGGGCCGACCGGCGGCTTCTTCGACGACAACGGTGAGGTGCCCTGGTAGCCGTCAGACTGACGTGCGGAAGCCACGGCGATGCTGGTTCAAGCGAGCCGATCACGCAGGTGCGGCGGCCGCCGCCCGGTTCCACCCAGCCGCACGAGGACACGAGGGCGCTGTGGCGCCTTCTGGCCGTCAGTGCGCAAGCCGGGTGACGAGCTCTCTGAGCTGCTCGGGCCGGGGGTTCGCGCCGGTCAGGACGGTGGCCAGCCGCTCGCCCGCGACCTGGCCCGTGGCGATCGCGGCCAGCCCTGCCGCACCCGCAGGCTCGAGGAGCACTCCCAAGGTCCGCGCCACTCGCTCCATGGCAGCGGCGATGGCCTCGTCCGTCACCAGCACCATCTCGTCGACGAGTTTCCGCGCCCGCTGCACGGACTCCTCGATGGGAGTGCGCACCGAGATCCCTTCGGCGAAGGTGTGGATCTTGTCGATGGCGACCGCGTGCCCTGCCTCCAGGCTGCGCAGCATCGAGGGCGCGCCCGCGGCATTGACCCCCACGATGCGGGTGGTGGGCGAGTGCGCCTTGATCCAGCGTGCCACGCCGCTGATGAGGGCGCCGTCTCCGACAGGAAGCACGATGGCATCGAACGTCTGGCCCGCGGCCAACTCCACGCCGATGGTGCCGGCCCCCTCGGCGACCGCCGGTTGCAAGCCGTCCCTGATGAAGACGACGTCGGAATGATCAGCGGCGTACGCCGCCGCGGCGGCGCGGGCGGCCGAGCCGTCCGCACCGGCCAGGGTGACGCAGGCGCCGAAGGCCTCCATCCTGGCCTGCTTGCCGGGGTTGATCGTCTGCGGGACGAACACCTGGACCCGCATGCCGCGAGCTCGCCCCGCGTAGGCGACGGCCTGCCCGAAATTCCCCGATGACGCGCAGATCACCTGTGTGCCCCGTTCAAGGGTGCTCAGCATGAAGTCGGCGCCTCTGCCCTTGAAGCTGCGTATGGGGTTGGCGGTCTCCAGTTTCACCGTCACGGTGCGGTCCAGTAGCTCGTCGACATATTGCGGGGTGTTGAGGAACTGCGGGTCGATCGACCGCGCGGCCTCGTCGATTCGAGCCAGGTCGAGATCCATGGTGGTCACCTTTCGTCAGGGGGATCAGCCTCCGACGCTAAGCGAACAGGTGATCGATGCGATTGAGAATTTTCGCGTTCAGGCGCAATAATTTTGCATGGATGAGATCGATCACCGCCTGCTCGATCTTCTGCAGGACGACGCAGGCCGTACCTTGTTCGAGCTCGGCGAGTTGATCGGCCTCTCGCCGAGTGCCGTGCAACGTCGCATCGCCCGTTACCGCGCCGACAGAGTGCTGCTCAAGGAGGTAGCCGTCCTGGATCCTCGGCGTCTCGGGCCCGTGGTCCTGGCCACCGTCCTGGTGACGCTGGTCCACGAGACGTTCGAGCACCACCGCGCCTTCGCCGACAGGATGAGGGAGACGCCGCAGGTGCAACAGTGCTACAACGTCGCAGGCCCCTGGGACTATGTCGTCATCCTGGCGGCTCCGAGCATCCACGAGTGCGGAATGCTGGGGAACCGGCTGTTCAAGAGCGACGACAACATCCAGCGGTACGAGACGCTGATCGTGTTCGACACGGTGAAGACCGGCCTCGCGATCCCGTTGGCCAACGCGTAGCCGTCACGGGTCGGGCATACCTGCCGGCAACGGGGGACGAGGCCGCGGCCGCGCGGGTGTGTACAGACTGGGGAGCCGGCGGGGTGGCGCGCTGCCCTTTCGTCATTCTGATGGAGGAGGAAAGGGCGGCGGCTGGGGCGCTGGCCCTACCACGGGTGCCGTTCGCGCGGAGGAGGAAACGGGCGGATCCCAACCCTAGATTCAAGGCATGACGCATGGGGATGCGCGGCCCGGCCGATGGTCGCGGCGGCTGTTGCGGAGGATCGCCGTCTGGGGCGCAGGCCTGCTCGTGCTGGCGGCGAGCGCGGGGTTCCTCTACGAGACGATCGCCAGGCAGGGCGACTCCGAAGACCATGGGGCACCGGGGCGGCTGGTCGATGTGGGCGGCCACCGCCTGCACCTGCACTGCACTGGGGTCGGCGCCCCCACCGTTGTGCTGGAAGCGGGACTGGCGGAATCGAGCGCGAGCTGGGAGGTGATCCAGCGGCGGCTCTCCACGGGCAACCGGGTGTGCTCCTACGACCGGGCCGGATACGCCTGGAGCGAGGATAGCCCCTCGCCGGGTACGGCGGAGCGCGCCGCGGGTGACCTGCGCACGCTGCTGGCCGTTGCAGGGGAGGCAGGGCCGTACGTCCTCGTCGGGCACTCCTACGGCGGCAACACCATCCGCGTGTTCGCCGATCGCTGGCGGAACCTGACCGCCGGGCTGGTGCTGGTCGACGTCACCGACGAGACGGCCGTCGGGGCGCTTGCGATCTCCCGGCCACTGATGGCCGCCCATTTCACCGCCTACCAGGTCGCCGCCCGCCTCGGCCTTGTCCGGCTGATGGGCGACGCCCTCGTGCCTCCTGAGGCCACCGCAGCGGCTCGCCGCCATGCCGTCGTCGTCTACGGGGCCGGCAGCATGGCGGCCGCTCGAGCCGAGGCCTGGGCCGGAGTGGACAGCGCCGCCCAGGTCCGCGCGACGGTCCGCCCGCGAGCGTGGGGTGACCTGCCTGTCGTGGTGATCTCCGCTGCCGGCCAGCCTGCGGCCGTCACGGAACAGGCCAGGGGTCTGGCCGCGCTGTCGACCCGTGGTCGCCTGGTGATCGCGACCACGACGGACCACTACGTGCAGCACGCTCAGCCCGACCTCGTCCTCGACACGATCCGGGAGGTCGTTTCCGCACGCGAACGGTAGTGACCGTGCTCGTCGATCGCACCGCGCGGGCGTGACGGCGAGGACCGTCGGAACGACAGACTTGGCGCAACGGTGAACCGTTGGCCGGGTGCGCAAGCTCTATGCGATGGGTATTGAAGCGGTACATATGCACTCACGACTCTGTAATGCCGTATTTATTAGTGAGTCCGACGACCTGTCCGACCTGCTCGCCCAGCACGGCCTCAGGGTGACCGAGCACGTACGGCAAGCGGACAGCATCGCCCCCGCACTCTGGCGCCGCTCCGACAGCCTGCGCCCGGCCGACCTGTGCCGCCTGGCTCGCGCAACCGTGCGCCCGGAATGACGGTGCACGCCCTCTCCCGGTCGTCACCAGGACGAGATGGGCACCGCCGCCCGGCTCTGATCGGTTGCCACCGGCTTGAGGCGGCAAAGGGTTAGCGAAAACCTGCCCCCGGTGAGAACAGCGTGAGGGCGGCCACCGTCCGGACCCGGGCCTGCCGCGCTCGCGGAAGGAGATCAGCTCATGCGTGCCGTCACCTACGACGCCTACGCCGCCGACAACTCGCGGCTGAAGGTCGGCGAGATCCCCGATCCCAAGCTCGGGCCGAGCGAGGTGCTCATCGAGGTTCGCGCGGCCGGGGTCAATCCGGTGGACTGGAAGATCATGGCCGGTCTGCTGGACGGGATGATGCAGACGGTGTTCCCGGTCGTGCCCGGCTGGGACGTCGCCGGGGTGGTGCGGGCGGTCGGGCCCGACACCCCGGAGTTCGCGCCCGGCGACCAGGTCATGGCATACGCCCGCAAGACCGTCGTGCAGGGCGGGACGTTCGCCGAGTACGTCACGGTGCCGGCCCCAGCGGTCGCCCGCAAGCCGTCCGCTCTCGACTGGAACCAGGCCGGAGGGCTGCCGCTGGCGGGGCTGACCGCGCAGCGCAGCCTCGACCGGCTCGAGATCGGTCCTGGCGAGATCCTGCTGGTGCACGGGGCATCGGGCGGGGTCGGCGGTTTCGGGGTGCAGATCGCCCGCGACAGGGGTGCCCGCGTCATCGGCACCGCCTCCGAACGCAACCACGCCCACCTGCGCGAGCTGGGCGTCGAACCGGTGGCCTATGGGGAGGGCCTGGCCGACCGTGTCCGCGAGCTGGCCCCGGACGGCGTGACGGCGGTGGCCGACTTCGTCGGCGGCCAGCTCGAGACGACCCTCGCCGTGCTGGCTCAGGGTGGCCGGCACGTTTCGGTCGCCGACAACACCGTGGAGCAGCACGGCGGCCACTGGGTCTGGGTCCGGCCGGACGGCGCCAAGCTCGCCGAGCTGGCCGAGCTGGCCGACCGCGGGGCGCTGAAGGCCGAGGTGGGGCAGACCTTCCCGCTGGAGCAGGTCGGCGCGGCCTTCGACATCAGCCGTGGGGGCCACGTCCGCGGCAAGCTGGTGATCACGCCCTGACCTCGGCAGGCCACTCGCCCGGGTCGTTGACACCTCCTTGCCTGGCGTGCGAGGAGGTGTCCTGGGGTCTTTCCCACCTCATCGGCGTCATGGCGTCAGCAGGAAATCCCGTGCCCGTTCACCCCCGGGCGTCGGTCGTGGGCTTCTACCCGCCAGGCGCCAGCGATCACGGACGCGATCGGAGCGGCGGCGGGCGTGATCGTGCGGGTCAGGTGCGGAAGGACGCGACGTGGGACGTGTGGTGGTAGGCGGCGGTGACGGTGGCCAGCTCGTCGGGGGACAGCACGTCGGCGATGTCGCTGAAGCCGTCGGGCGCACGGGCCGCCACGAGGGCGAGGATGTCGTCGGCCGGCATGGCCCGGCAGGCGGCGACGACGGCGTTGGTCAGGGGAAGCCGGACGGCCTCGTAGGAGCGCAACCCTTCGGTGGGCTCGGACGCCTCCGACAGCGCGGCGGCGAGGGCCCGCGCGTCGAGGATCGCCTGGGACGCGCCGTTCGACCCGATCGGGTACATCGGGTGGGCGGCGTCCCCGAGCAGGGTGACGGGGCCGAAGCCCCACGCGGGCAGCGGATCCCTGTCGGTCATGGGCAATTCGAGCACGTCTGGCGCGGCCGCGAAGAGGGCGGCGACGTCCAGCTCGGGGAGCGACCAGTCGGCGAAACGCGCGGCGAGATCGGCGCGGATGTCGCGCAGTGGGCGGCCCGGAGCAGGCGCGGGCCCGCGCACCTCGGCCACCCAGTTGAGCTGGACGAGGCCCCCGTCCGCACGTGAGATCGGGTACACGACGAGCTTGGCATGGGCGTTGCACCCGTAGACGGCGACGGTGTGCCCCGTCAGGAACGGCGCACCCCGGCTGATGCCGCGCCACATCGTGATCCCGTTGGTGAGGGGCTCCCCCTCGTCCGGGTGGAGGCGGCGGCGCACGGTCGAGCGCAGTCCGTCCGCGCCGATCAGCGCGGCGGCGCTGAGCGTCACCTCCCGCCCCGACACCCGGTCGCGGCAGGTGACCGCTACGCCCTGCGGGCCGTCCGCGAACTCCTCGACGGCGAGCCCGAACCGCACGGCGCCGGCGCCGAGCCGGTCCCGCACGGCCCGCAGCAGCAGCATCTGCAGCTCACCCCTGTGCACCGAGTACTGGCCCTCGCGCGGCTCCCGCCAGATGAGGTTGCCGTGCCTGTCGAAGTGGGCCATCTCCGCGACGGGAACGCCGAGCGCGGCCAGCTCCGCGCCGAGGCCGAGCCGGGTCAGCTCCTCAACCGCCGCGGGCAGCAGGTTGATCCCGACGCCGAGCGGCTCGCACCGCCTGGTCGCCTCGACGAGCTCGGGGGTGAGGCCCGCTGCGTGCAGGTGGAGCGCGGCCGTCAGACCGCCGATCCCAGCACCCGCGATCAGTATCCGCATCAGTCCGCGACCGCCTCCAGCAGATGGACGTCGAGCGGCAGGCACGCGTCGGAGGTGAGCGAGAACCCGACCGCGCGCAGCAGCTCCCGGTACTCAGCCAGGGTACGTTCCCGCCCCCCGACGTTGTTGACCATCATGTGAACGTCCCAGGCGGTGGCGAGCGATGGCTCCTCGGGTCGATCGGGCAGCTGGCGGCGGTGGTTGGGAATCGGTCAGCTTGCCGGCGTCGGTGACAGAGCACTCCCGTCACTGCGAACCTCGAACGGCAATGGGTGCACAGCGCTACGATGACCGGCCATTGATCACTTAGGAGGTGTTCGCATGGATTTCGGGGTGCTGGCTGTGCATGCGCATCCGGACGACGAGGCGATCTGGACCGGCGGGACCCTGGCCAGGTACGCCGACGAGGGCGCCAGGACCGCGGTCGTCACGTGCACGTGGGCAGAGGGGACCCAGCGGGCCGGCGAACTGGAGCGCTCTCTGGACATCCTCGGCGCGGGCAAACCGAGGCTGCTCGGTTACGCCGACGCCCGCAAGCCCGAATCCGCGCCCGGCAGCCCGCGCTTTCTGGACGTGCCGTTCGACGAGGCGGTGAAACGGGTCGTCGAGCACATCAGGGAGTTCAGGCCCGATGTGGTGCTCACGTATGACGGGTACGGCTCGTACGGACATCAGGATCACGTGCACGTGCACCGGGTGACCATGGCCGCGGTCGAAGCGGCCGGGTACGACCAGCTCTACCGAGACGCAGGCGATCCCTGGAGGCCGCGCGCCCTCTACCTGGCGACCATCCCGCGATCCGTCGTGGCGTCACACTGGCAGGCGGTGTTCGGAACGCCTCCCGAACCGGACCAGAAGCTGCCGGGCGTCCCCGACGAGCAGGTCGCCACCCACCTGGATGTCGGGCAGTGGGCCGAGCGCAAGTGGGCGGCCATGCATGCGCACGAGTCCGAGGTCGGGCGTGGCGCGTCGATGACCTTGCTCACCTCACTGCCGGAGCAGGCCCGCGCGCAGATGCTGGCGAACGAGTGGTACCGGCGCGTCTCCTACACCGGTGCCCCGGAGACCACCCTTTCGGGGCCTTGATCTCGAGTCTTTGAGGCGTCGGGACCCGACTGCCCGCGCCGACCCACACACCAGGACCCCGTCAGCTCAGGCTGCCGGGGTCTTCTCGCATCATCTTGAACGTCCGGCGCACCGGGTCCGGCCGAGCTGGGGTCTGGGAGGGGTTGTCCTCTGGAGAGAACGACACGGGCGACATCGACGAGTTCCTGGGCCGGGATGTCGGCGGTGAGATGTGTGGCGAATGACAGCACGAATCCTTTCATGGTGTTCGCGCCTCTTATCTGTGTCCCAGCGACCCGCGCTGGGACGGGACCTGGAGGTCGTCATGATCGTTGGTGTCATCATCGCCGTCGCGGCCGTGCTCATCTGCACATGCAGCGTTGTCGTGCTACGCCGCCGGAGCCGTTCGCGTGGCTGAGTTGATGTGGATGGTCGCTGACACGCTCGGCCCTCAGCACCGCCATGAAGTCGCGGACCGCGCTTCGGAACACGCCACCGGGAACACCCGATTCGCCCCGAGGAGGCGACCATGACTATGACTGACGAGCGCACCTTCGCGAGCAGCTCACTGCCCCGGCACCTGATGCGCGGTGCGGTGGGCTTCGGCGCACTGATCGGCTCGGTCCTGCTCATTCCGGTGGCCGGGCTGGGCAGCTTGCTGCTCGCGCCTGTTGGCCTCCTGGCGCTGCGCGGGTGTCCAGCCTGCTGGGCGATTGGGCTGATACAGACCATCTCCATGGGCCGATTGCGCCGTTCGTGCGTGGACGGCCGCTGTGAGCTGACCACCGCCGACCGCCCCCGGGCACATCAACACGAGGACGGACGCCATAGCGAATCGGTCGGGGCGTAGCGGACCTGTACTCCCGGCTGCGGAAGTGCAGGACCCTCCGCAGGTCTGCCATCCATCGCCAGACCGGGACCCGGACAAGGAGGCTGTCGGGCTCTGAGGTCCGGCGCCGCGCTCGCCCGTGTACGCCGGCCGTACCCGGCTTGGCCCGGATGCACGGCCACAACACCGGCAGCGGCCGGCGTACAGGACTCGATCTGCTGACCGGCGAGCCGATCTGGTGAACGCCTTGCGATAGGCGCTCACCAGATCGGCTCGCCGTGGTATGAGGGCGAGGAGGCGGTCGAGGCTGTCCAGCCCGCCTGCTCGGCTACTATTTGGCAGAGCCCGTGCAGGCGCTGTGCAGGGCCGGTTACCGGGTCGGGCCGGATCCCGACGACGATCAGACGCTGCAGGCACGGACGCGATCCAGGCACGTGCTGCATACAGTCAGGGCGTGCGGTGCTGGTGTTGCTCGGGCAGGTGGCTGGCCGGGTGGACCCACAGGAGGACGTTGTCCGGCCGCGCGGTCCCCGCTTGCTCCCACTGCTGTCGGAAGAACTCAAGGACCTGCCGGTCGGAGTGGCGCAGGCTGAAGTGGGTCAGGACGAACAACGTCTGCGGATGGGCCTCGACCACGGGTCGCAGCTGGCTCCAGACCGTGTGCCCGATCCGGTTCGCGCGCTCCAGTTCGGCGTCCTCGAGAAAGGTGCATTCGGTGATGATCACCGGGTATTCGAACAGCCACTGATTGCGGGCGAACACGTTCACATGCGTGTCGCCGAGGAAGGCGAACAGCGGTCGCCGGATCTCGGTGTCGACCTCGACCTCCTCTTCCCGTTTCCGCGCCATGATGCGGCCGAACTCGCCACCCCTGCCCTGCCGTATCAGGGACTGCCGCAGCTGTTCGAACTCCGGCCGCAGTGTCTTGCTCCGCTGCGAGAAGGCGTATCCCACACAGGGCACCTTGTGCTCGCACTCCACCACACGCACGTGGTGTCCCCGCCGTCCGAAGCTGAACTCGTCGTCGCGCCGTACCCCGTGCAGGCGGTGGCCCGTCGCCAGGGCGGGATCGAACCCCGCTCCGTGGTTCAGTTCCGCGGATGCGCGCAGGTAGGACTCCACGTACGGCACCGCCTCGGCGGGCAGGTAGATGTCCGTTCCGGAGGGATTGGCGGCCAGGTAGTCAAGGTCCTTGGAGTGGTCGTGGTGGGTGTGGGTCAGGAAGACCGTGTCCACCTGCCGTCCTTCGCACAGCCCCGCGTCGAGGCAGCACCGCAGCTCGGGGATGTGGAAGAACGTCTTGTCGTTCGCGCGGGAGTAGCCGGTCAGGGTCAGCTCGGTGCCGGGTATCCGCCACGTCTTCCACTGCCGGAACGGGTGTCCCCGCTCCAGGCGCGCGGGGTGGTCGGCCGCGGTCATGTCCGGTTGGGTCATTTCTCGGTCGGCCTCGTGCGGTCACCCAGGCGGCGCCGGAGCGCTTCGATCTTCGCCACGGACTCGCGGGACTCCTCGACCTCCATGTCGTCGATGGAGCCCGCACCCCGGTTCCACGGTTGCATGATCTCCCATTCGTTCAAGCGGTGCCGCGCGGAGAGGTACTCGTGCACGACCGCGAGGAGGGACTGGCCGCAGGGCTTGACGGACAGTTCGCCGCCTTCGGCGGCTCGGCGCCACGGGACGGCGGTCACGGTACTCCGGCCGCCGGCGAGCTCACTCAGGCGGTAACAGTGGATCAGGTCGCCGTGCGGCACCCACGGCTGCGGGGACCGGTGCAGGTGGTACCTCCACGTTCCCCGGTCCGGCAACACGCCGGCCCCTTCCTTGATCTGCACCCGCAGCCTCAGCCGCACCGGGTCCTTCCACGCCTTGTCCACCATCAGATTCGCGCCGCCTCCGGCCGGGTACCGCCGGAGCACACCCATCCAGTTCCAGATCGCGCCCGGTGGGCTGAGCACCCGGGGCATGTGCCAGCGCAGCAGGTCGGGGGCCAGATGGCGCAGGTCGTCCGCGATCAGGTCGGCGATCTCCTGGCCGCATGCCCGCGCCACCGTGGCAAGATCGATATCCAGGTCGATACCCGCCGCCGCGCAGGCGCCCTCCACATCACCGGCCAGCCGCCGCCCGGTCGCGGCCTCGATCATCCACATGGGACCGCGTACCGGCGCACCCGCTGGTACATCGCCAACACCGCCCGGCGTCCCTTGGGAAGCTCATCTGCCCGGATCGGGACCTCGTCGCTCACCGCGGCGCTCCTCTTAGACGCTCGCGGCATCGTCCACGATGGACGAGACCCGACCGACCTGTGCCCGTTCCACATCGAACTCCCCGGTGCGCCTGATCTTCTGCAAGATCTTCGCACAGGCCGGTGTTCGGGTGGCCGTATTGATCGACCGCCCTACTGCTTGGCTCCTTACATGGTGCCGGGGAAGTGGGGCGTAATAGCCGCCTACCTCGTCGCGGTAGCTCTTGTCCTCGTAGGCGGCCTCGTTGAATTCCGGCGCGTCTTTGATCTCCTGCTTGCTGCGGGAGACGAAGACGGTGCGCTTTTCCCGATCGATGCCGGCCACCGTACTGGCGGGCGGCAGGACCTTCTTTCCGAAGATCCAGGGGCCGGTGTCGACGACGATGTAGCTGTCGCCTACCGCATTGTTGGCCTCGTCCACAGACCCGATTGTGCCGTCGGTGGCCTCCACGTGGACGCGTAGCGCTTGAGCTGGGGTAACGCACGTGCGCGGAACGTTATCATGCAAGATCATCTGTTAGGGTCGGAGATCTATTGGAATCGAAGATCACCGGCCAGGAAGCGAGTCCCCTTATGTCCGACCTCCCCCCGACGGACGAAGGTTCCCGCAGCTTCACCTTCCCCGGCGACCACACGGACACCGTCCCGTCGCTTCACCTGCTCGCCCTGGAGGGCACCCCCGGCTTCTCGTACGAGACGATCCGCCCGCAGCTGCGCGACACCGACACGCTGGCCTTCTGGCCGATGGTCGTGAACGACGTCGACGTGGTCGCGGTCGGGATGAACGCGAAGGTGTTCCCGCTCGACCGTGAGAACGTCACCCGGCTCGTCGACCTGCTGGGCCTCGCGGACGACGCCCCGCACCAGTTCGTGGTGCAGATCGACTGCGACCCCGCCAATCCCGACTTCCTGAGCGTCGAGGTCGGCCTCGGCTGGGTCGAGCTCCGGCTGTACCAGGAGCGTATGTACACCGGCGTCCGTGTGATCATCCCCGCTGACCGTCGCGACGAGGTGCGCGAGGCGCTCACCGCGCTGACCGAGCTGCTCGCGCCCGCCCAGCCCGTGGCCTGACGGCACCGCGCATACCGGACTGCCCCCTTACCCGATCCTGCGCCCATGTCCACACGCCGCCAAGAACCCGATCCTGCGCCACACCGACGCACCCAGCCGAACGCGAAAAGGGAGGCACACCATGACCGACGAGATTGAGTGCCGGCCGTACTCGCACACCACCAACGACCGCCGACTTCGTCACACGTCGGCCTGTGCCCACCTCGACGGGCCGGGGGAGCGTTCACGCTGATGCTGGAACTGCTGCCGGAACGGATGCGCGGGTGACCGAGCTGGACGTCCGCGGAGGCGAGCAGATCACACTGCGCGGTACGGCTCCCGCTCAGAACGAGTTCGAGCTGGCCGATCTCATGCGCGCGATCGGCTTGGACCCGCTCATGGTGGCCGCGACGGAGGGGTGGCTGGCCGGCGAGAAGCGCACCTCGGCGGCGACGCGGCGCGGCTACTCCATGGACCTGTCGTGGTGGCTCGTCTACTGCGCGTCCCGCGGCCTGGACCCGGCGGACGTGCATCCGCTGGAGGCCGGCCGATACATGGCCGCGCTACGCGAGCATGGCCTGTCGCCTGCGACGCGGGCGCGCCGGAAGTCGGCGGCGTCATCCTGGTATGCGTACATCCTCCGGGCCGGCGCCGTGGTGAGGGACCCGTTCGCTGGTATGGAGTCGCCATCGGTCACGCAGGAGTCGAAGACGCGCGGCCTGTCGAAGGCCCAGCTCGACCGGATGCTCGCGTGGGCGCACCAGGACGCCGAGAAGCGACGGAGCGCGTACGAGGGGCGGCGCGGGTCGTTCTCCCGGGCCCGCGACGGGGCGCGGACGTACGCGCTGCTGTGCCTGATGGTCGTCACCGGCTGCCGGGTCGGCGGCGTGATCGGCGCGCAGCTGTCCGGCCTCGGCCAGGACCGCGAGCACCCCGTGGTCGACCTGCCGGTGACCGGCCAGACCGGGAAAACGCGGCGCTTCCCCCTCCCCGCCTACGCCGCCGCGGCGTTGAACGCCTACCTAGAGTTCCGCGGCGACGACGACGGGCCGCTGTTCCGCACGGACGCGGGCAAGCCAATGGCGCAGTCGGCGATCTTCCGGCAGATCCGGTGGGTGGGCGGCAAGGCCAAGGTGCCGCACGCGGTCCAGCTCTCGCCGCGCTCGCTGCGGCACGCGGTGGCCACCTACCGGCCGGGCACGCCGGGAGCGCAGCCGCACAGGGTGCAGGAGCCGCTCGGCCACGCCGACCCGCGAACCGCGATGGAACCACAGCTCAGAGCCATGGCGACAGATTCGGTAGACCCCCATAAAGGACCGACTAATGCATACTCCATACTGAATCCATGAACGAGAAGATCGTTAACCGTCGCACCGTTCTGAGTATCGCCGGCCTGATGGCAGGCGGAATGCTGTTAGACGCCGGAGCGGCGCACGCGCGCCCTCGGTCCTCCGAGCCGGCGATGAGCCCGCCCACCCCGGACGAGGCCTGGGCGAGGCTCAGGGAAGGCAACCGCCGCTGGGCCTCCGACACCGCGATCCATCCCCACCAGGATCGCGCCCGACGTGCCGAGGCTGCCCGCAAGCAGGAGCCCTACGCTGTCGTCGTCTCGTGCATCGACTCCCGGGTGGCTCCGGAGCTCGTCTTCGACACGGGAGTCGGCGATCTGCTCAGTGTGCGCAGCGCCGCCCAGACGATAGACCCGCTCGTGTCCGGAGCCATCGAGTACGGCCCTGCCGAACTGGGCACCCCCTTGATCGTGGTGCTCGGCCACCAGCGCTGCGGAGCGGTGGCGGCCGCCGCGCACGCGTTGCACGAGCAAACCACGCTCCCCGGTCACCTCCAGGACATCGTCGAGGCCCTCCGCCCCGCCTACCGGCGCGCCCACGGGAACGTGGACAAGATGATCAGAATCAACACCGCCGACGTCGTGTCCAAGCTGAAGTCCGACAAACTGCTCGCCGCGCGCATCGCCCGCAAGCAACTCAAGATCGTGGGCGGCTACTACTCCCTCGACACCGGCCAGGTCACCCGAGTCGTCTAGCTGCGATTGTTCACCTGACGACCCACCGCGCTCGCTCAAGAGGCGGCGGTACGGCAGGCAGGCCGCTGACCGGGTGCGGGTGTTCCCGCTCAGCGGCCCGCCGAGCGCTCGATCTGGCCCGCTTGAACACCCGCACCCGCATGGACGCGGTCCGCATCGCCACCCAGGCCGGCTGGCTCTGACCTCCCTGCGGGCATGAGCCGTGATCATTGTCGCGTGGAAGTCCCGGGTCTCCAGCCGAGCTCGACCGACTGACGGCATCTATCGTGATCGTCGCCTGAGCTGGTGAACAGGGCGGTCAGCATGGGCACGCCATGGGCGAGCGCTCGGTGTGGCAACGGACCCGTGACCACAAGGGACGCCAGGCCGTGACCGATGGCCCAGCTCTGTGTCGCCAGTTCCAGCGGATCGACGTCGCTGCGGAACCGACCGGCGGCCTTGGCCCGTTCGACGGCGACTACCAGACAGTGCAACGTCTCATCCGCGGCCGCGGCATCCTCCAGCTCGAACCCGGCATCGAACATGACCCGGTAGAGATCGGGGGCGGCCAGGGCGTTGGACAGATACGCGGCACCCAGGGCGGCCAGGTCCCGCACCGGATCCGCGGACATCGAGACCGCCTTGAGCTTGGCGGCCAGGCGGGTGAACCCTTCCTGCCGCATGGCCTTCCACAGGCCGTCCATTCCGCCGAAGTAGGTGTAGACCGCCATCGTCGATACGCCGGTTCCGGCAACCAGCGAGCGGAGGGTGACCGGCTCCCGCATTCGAAGCATCTGCGCAGCTCGTTCTATCAGCAGGGAGCGGATCGCGGGATCTTTCGTGCGCGCCATAGCGCCACAATACATAGCATTGCTATGGTTTTGCTGGAGTGCTGATCTTGTGTGCGCCGAAACCGAGGAGCGGTCATGACCGTGAAGCTGTTCAACCCCGACGGGCTGCCGAAACCCGATGTCTACCGCCAGCTCTCGATCGCCACGGGATCGAAACTGGTGTTCCTCGCCGGTCAGGTCGCCCGCGATGCTGAAGGCCGAAGAGTCGGCGAAGGCGACCTCGCCGCCCAGGTCGAGCAGTCCTACCTCAACATCGGCATCGCTCTGGCCGAGATCGGCGGATCCTTCGACGATGTGGCGAAGCTGACCATCTACGTCGTCGACTGGAAACCCGAGAAGATGCCGCTGCTGGGAGAGGGCGTCGCTCGGGCGGCTGCGAAGCTGGGAGTCGACCCGATCAAACCGATCACCCTCCTGGGCGTCGCGGCACTGGGAGAGCCCGATCTCCTGGTCGAAGTCGAAGCCACCGCGGTCATCGACTGAGCCGGCTCAGTCGTCCTCGTCGTCCCACAGGTCGCTGGGCGGCATCGGGTGCTCGTCGTCGATGAGGGAGCTGTCCACCGAGCGCCGCCAGGCGCTGCTCTCGCCGGGGTCGGCCCACTGCTCCTCCAGGCCAGGCTCGTCGCCGATTAGGGGAGCGTCCGATCGCTTGCGCAGGAGTTTCCTGACGCTCAGAGCTCCCGCCCGACGGCGCCCAGCCGCAGCAGTATGGCCTGAGCGTGCACGCCTCGCCGGCGCGGATGACGGAGGTCAAGTGCCCACGACGGCGTGGTACAGCAGCTCGGTCAGCTCGTCGGCGTATGCGGGCTCGCTCACATCCCGCCCGGTGGCCACGCGCAGGAAGACCGCGCCCACCAGCATCTCGAGGAAGACCTGCTGGTCCACCCCCGGCCGTACGCCAGGCTGCGCCAGCGTCCCGGCCAGGTGCGCACGGCGGGGCCGTACCAGCTCGAGGCCGAAGCGCCGCTTGTCCGGCAGGTCGGCCATCAGCCCCAGGAATGCCTGGACCACCTCCGGCCGGCCGAAACGGGCCACCACGGCGTCCACCCACGCCCGCAGGTCACGTCGCAGATCCCCCGACACCCGCGGCGCCGTGCGCTCCGACTGGCCGAACAGCGCCTGCGCGACGATGTCCGCCTTGGAGCGCCACCGCCGGTACACCGCGGGCCGGCTCACGCCAGCCCGCCGCGCGATGGCGTCGATCGAGGCCTGCTGGTAGCCCACCTCGGCCAGCAGCTCCAGCGTCGCCTCCAGCACCCGCGCCTCCACGGCGGGGTCCCTCGGCCGCCCCTTGACAGGGGCGCTGTCCGGTTTCACCATTACGTTCCAAACCGTAACGTAAATCACACCTCAGGCGCAAAAGGTAGGACGGGAGCACCCCATGGTCCAACGCGCCCTCATCGCCCTGCTGTTACTCCTGACAGCCTTCCTCCCCGGATCGTCCCCCGCGCAGGCCCACGCGCGGCAAGGGCTCAGGATCCTCCTCACCAACGACGACGGCTACGGCTTCCCGTTCATCCAGGGGCTACGGCGGGCCCTCACCACGGCCGGGCACGAGGTGATCATCGTCGCCCCGGCAGCCGATTCCAGCGGGAGCGGCACCGCGTTCAACGCCAAGTTCGGCACCACCATCGAGGCGGCGGAGAAGTCGCCGGGCGTCTGGTCGGTCAGCGGCAGCCCCGGCGACGCGGTGGCGTTCGGCCTGCGGGTCGTCTTCGCCGGCGACCCGCCGGACCTCGTGGTCTCCGGGCCCAACGCGGGGCAGAACGTCGCGGCCGTCGTCAACCACTCCGGCACCGTCGGCGCCACCATCGCCGCGCTGGACAACGGCGTGCCCGCGGTCGCCTTCAGCACGGCCGTGGACCTCACCACCAACCCGCCGTCCTTCCCCAGCGCCCAGCAGTCCATCGCCTTCGCCGTCAAGGTCGTCGACCGGCTGGCGAGCTCGCGCCAGATCCTGCCGCCGCGGACGGCGCTCAACGTCAACTACCCGGTCAAGCCCAACGGCACGGTGAGCTTCGCCCGGCTGGGCACCTCGTCGTTCATCTCCACCGGGTACGCTCCCGCGCCCGAGGCCTGCGCGGCCTGCTATCGCATCCAGCCGGTGGTGGCCACCGAGCCGGACCCGGTCCGCGACGCCGATCGCACCCTGCTGGACGCCGGGCACGTCACCATCACGCCCCTCGACGGCAGCTGGGAGGCCGCGCCGGCCGTCACGGCGCTCCTGCGCATACGGCTGGCGGGCTTGACCCCGTGAGGCCCGTCAGGCGCGCCAGGCGTCGGCAGCGTCCTTGGCGTACTGGGTGAAGTCGCGCGCCGGCCGGCCCAGCGCCTGCCGTACCCCGTCGGCGAGGTTCTCGTTGCGGCCGTCGAGCACCTCGGCGAACAGCGCGTTGAGGCCGACGATCTCGTCCTCGGGCAGGCCCGCCGCGCGTGCGCCGTCGGCGAACTCCTCGGGGGTGACCGGCACGTAGGTGACCTCGCGGCCGCTGGCGGCGGAGATCTCCGCCGCGGCCTCGGCGAAGGAGAGCAGGCGCGGCCCCGTGAGCTCGTACACCTTCCCGGCGTGCCCGTCCTCGGTGAGGGCGGCGGTGGCCACGTCGGCGATGTCCTCGACGTCCACGAAGGGCTCGGTCACGTCCCCGGCGGGTAGCGCGATCGTGCCGCTCAGCACCGGGTCGAGCAGCCAGCCCTCGCTGAAGTTCTGCATGAACCAGCTGCAGCGCACGACGGTGGCCTCGACGCCGGAGCTCAGCACGGCCTGCTCGGCCTGCTGGGCCAGTTCCTCGTTGCGGCCCGACAGCAGCACCAGGCGGCGTACTCCGGACTGTACGGCCAGCGCGGTGAACTGGCGGATGCGGTCGAGGGCGCCGGGGAAGGCCAGATCGGGATAGTAGGTGATGTAGACGGCATGGACGTCGCGGACGATCGGCGCCCAGGTGCTGCTGTCCTCCCAGTCGAAGTCGGGGCGGGAGCCGGCGCGCACGTCGCGCCCCATCGCCTTCAGCCGGTCCGCCACGCGGCGGCCGGTCTTGCCGGTAGATCCGAGAACCAGGATGGTGGTGTTGTTCGTCATGGCTCTAGTCCACCAGCCTGCGATGAGACTGAACATCGTCGAGACGCTCAGGCCCATAAGCGATCGTCTCAGACATCGTCCGCAAGCCGTCATCCCGTCCGGCAAGAACAAGGGCGAGTACCCGCCGGTCGCCACCGTCGGCCACGACGACACTGCTCTCGAGCGTGCCGAGCTGTCCTCGATCCGGCGCACGCCGTCCTCAACGCGCAGGCTGGTGCCGTGGCTCTCCCGCGCCCACGATGGAGCCGACCAAGGCCCCAAGGTCGCGCATGCCCGGGCGCCCTTCCCGCCCTCGCTACTTCAGCGCGCCCGCCGTCAGTCCCGTGACGATGCGGCGCTGGAAGAACAGGACCAGCAGCACCAGGGGGATCGTGACGAGGACGCCCGCCGCCATCTGCGTCCCGAACGGGGTGTCGAACTTGGCCGCGCCGGTGAACTGCGCGATGCGTACCGTCGCCGTCTGCCGCCCCGGATCGTTGATCATGGTGACCGCGATGATGAACTCGTTCCACGTCGCGATGAACGCCAGGATCGCGGTGGTGAAGATCCCGGGCGCGGCCAGGGGGAGCATCACCCGCCGGAAGGCCGCGAACGGCGTGCAGCCGTCGATCATCGCCGCCTGCTCCAGCTCGTACGGCAGCTGCCGGAAGAACGTGGTGAGGTTCCACACGGTCAGCGGCAGCGCGAACGACATCGACGGCGCGATCATCGCCTGGTAGGTGTTGATCCACCCGATCGCGGTGAACAGCTTCAGCAACGGCACGATCAGCAGCGCCCCGGGGAACATGGAGACCGCGATGATCAGCGCCAGGATGAGGTTCTTGAAGCGGAACGTCAGCCTGGCCAGGGCGTAGGCCGCCATCGTGCCGATCAGCAGCGTGACCGCGGTCGTCACCCCCGCGACGATGAGGCTGTTGCCGAGCGACTGGCCGAACCCGACCCCCTCCTCGAAGACCGCCTGGTAGGACTCGAGAGACCATGGCGCAGGGATGGGGGACTTGTCGTATATGTCGGCGGTGCGGCGGAAGCTCGACACCACCATCCAGTAGAACGGCACCAGGCAGTAGAGCGCGATGCCGATCATGCCGGTCCTACGCAGCATCGGCGGTCTCCTTCTCGCGGGCGCGCACGTCGCTCAGCAGGTCCGCGCCCAGCAGCTTGACGAACACGAAGGCGATCAGCGCGATGTACACGAACAGCGCCGTGCCGTACGCCGAAGCGGGCCCGTAGTGAACCCTGGTCGCCTCGTCCCAGATCAGCCCGGACAGCGTCTCCACCGAGTGCTTGCGCGGCCCGATGAGCACGTACGGCAGGTCGAAGATGCGCAACGCGTCCATCAACCGGAACAGCACCGCCACCAGCAGGGCGGGCTTGACCAGTGGCAGCGTGATGCGCCAGAACGTCTGCCTGGGCGAGGCCCCGTCCACCCTGGCCGCCTCGTAGACCTCACGCGGGATGATCTGCAGCCCGGCCAGCACGAGCAGGCCCACGAACGGGGCCGTCTTCCAGGTGTCCGCGACGATCACGGCCAGCTTGGCGTAGACGCCCTCGGCGGTCCACAGGATCTCCGTGCCGAGGAGCGTGTTCGCCACCCCGTCCGCCTGGAAGATCCACTTCCACATGAGCCCCGACACCGCGGTCGGCACCGCCCACGGGATGAGGATGCTGGCCCGCAGGACCGCCCGCCCCCGGAAGGCCCTGTTCATGACCAGCGCCATCGCCACCCCGAGCACGACCTCGAGCAGGACGGTGACCACCGTGAACAGCGTGGTGTTGAAGGCGGCGTTCAGGAACCGCTCGCTCACCACGCCCGCGTAGTTGGCCAGTCCGGAGAACCGCTCACCCTCCACCACGAAGCCGTCGGCGTCCAGCGTCTCGCCGCTGGTGTAGAACGACTCGCGCAGCGCCGCCACCAGCGGGTAGAACACCACCAGCGCGAGCACGACCAGCGTGGGCGAGAGCATGGCCGCCGCCAGCCACGACTGCCCGCGCGCGACCTCCCGCCGTCGCCTGCCCGGCCCGGTCGCGACCGGGCGCCGCTCCTCGGTCAGCGTGACCACCGTCCTGCTACCTCCCTCGGTCCGTACGGCATGCCGTACCGGATGACCATGCCCGAACAGCGTGCCCGGCTACTTGAGCAGCGGGCCGAGCGCGGACTGCAGCTCGGTCAGCGCCTGGTCGGCGGGCTTGGTCCCGGAGACGATCGCGTAGGCGGACTCCTGGATGGCCGCGGTCACGTCGCCGTACTTCACCGCGGCGGGTCGCGGCTTGGCCGCCAGGATGGCGTCCTTGAGCGCGGGCAGGTACGGGTACTTCTTGATCAGCTCGGGGTCCTCGTACAGCGAGGCGCGGGCCAGCGGGGTGGAGTTGATCAGCGCGAACGCCTTCTCCTGCTCGGCCGAGGTGACGAAGGCGATGAAGTCCTTGGCGGTCTCCTTGTGCTTGGAGAAGGACGAGACCGCCAGGTTGTTGCCGCCGAGCGTGCCCGCGCCCGGACCGGTCAGCCCGGGGATCGGCGCCACGTCGAACTTGCCGTTGACCTTGCTGGAGCCGTCGGTCTTGCTGGCGTTCTCGTACATGTAGGCCCAGTTGCGGTAGAAGAGCAGCTTGCCCTCCTGGAAGGCGACTCTGCCCTCCTCCTCCTTGTAGGTGATGGCCTCCTTGGGGATCAGCCCGCTCTTGAAGCCGTCGGCGAGGAACCTGGCGCCCTGCTTGGCCGCGTCGCTGGTGAGTTGCGGCCGGCCGGAGTCGTCAAGGAACCGGCCGCCCGCGGAGTTGATCACCTCGGCGAAGTTGACGGTCAGGCCCTCGTACTTGTCGAACTGGCCGCCGTAGCAGCTCATGCCCTTCTGCTTCGGCAGCACCTCGGCGCAGATCTTCTTCATCTCGTCCCAGGTCCTGGGCGGCTGCTCGACCAGGTCCTTGCGGTAGTACAGCAGGCCCGTGCCGGTGAACAGCGGCATCGCATAGAGCTTGCCGCGATACTTGCCGGTCTCGATGGAAGGAGGCAGGAAGCCGGTCACGTCGAAGCGCTGCCCGGTCAGCTCGTCGGCCCACCGGTTGGCGGCGAACTCGCTGGTCCACACCGCGTCGATGAGGATCACGTCGAACGAGTCGGACTTGGTCTGGGCGTTCTGGATGAGCTTGCGCCGCTGCTCGTCCGCGCTCTCGGGCAGCAGGACGGAGGTGACCTTCTGGTCGGGGTGTGCGGCGTTCCAGGCGTCGACGATCTTCTGGGTTGCCTCGGCCTCGAACTTGCCGCTGGCGAAGGTGATCGGCCCGCGGTCGCCGCCGCCGGACTCGGCGGCCTTCTCCGCGGTGGGGGTGGAGCCGCAGGCCACCAGGCTCGCGCCCAGGGCCAGGACGGCCGCGATCTGCTTACCGTGCATGGGGGGTGGTTCCTTCCAGAGTGACGATCTCGCCCTCGAGGCGGGACCTCTCGGCCGCCCAGGCGATCAGATGGCTGTGCAGGCTCTCGCCGGGCGAGGAGAGAATGGGGGAGCGGTCCCTGGTGGCGACCGCGGTGAGGAAGGCGTCCACGAGCCCCTGGTCGCCGCCGCCGTGCCCGCCGGCGGCGCCGGCGTCTCCCATGGGCCGGGTGTCGACCGTCTCCACCTCGCGGGTGACGAAGTCGTGGACGGTCAGGCGCTCCCCGTCGCCCTCGATCGAGCCGCGGGTGCCGAAGATCCGAGTCTGCCGGTGGCCGGCCGGGGTGAAGCCGGTCATCGTGAACGACGCGGTGGCGCCGCCCTCGAACTCCATGTTCACGACCTGGTGGTCCACCACGTCGTTGTCGCAGTCGTAGACGCACCTGCCGTACGGGCCGGTCCTGAGCGCCTCCAGCAGTCCCCGCTCGGAGACGTCGTCGGAGAGCACCGACGCCGGCCACACGTCCTGCCCGGCCAGCGGCAGGTAGATGCGCTGGGCGGCGTACGGGCAGTCCGCCGCGACCGCGCAGTCCAGGCAGCGGTCCGCCGCACCCGCGGGCTTGTTCTCCGGGCGGAAGTGGTGCAGCCCGCCGAACGACGACACCCTGGTGACCCGCTTGCCGGTGATGTGCACCAGCCAGTCGAGGTCGTGGCTGGACTTGGCGAGCAGCATGAACGTCGACTCGTCCGTCCTGCGCCAGTTGCCGCGGACGTAGGAGTGCGCCTGGTGCCACCAGCCGACCGGCTCCAGGTGCTGGACGCTGACGATCTCGCCGATCCATCCCGCGTCGAGCAGCGCCTTCAGCGCGCTGGTGTACGGGGTGTAACGCAGCACGTGGCAGACGGCGAAGATCGCGTCGTGCCGGTCGGCGGCGGCCACGATCCGGTGGCAGTCCTTCTCCGTGACCGCCATCGGCTTCTCCAGCAGGATGTCGTAGCCGAGCGCGGCGAAGCGCTCGGCGGGCTCGACGTGGTCGGCGTCCTGCGTGGCGATGACCACCGCGTCCGCCTGGCGGGGGAGCGCGGCCAGCTCGCGCCAGTCGGCGTACGGCGTCGCGCCGGGGAACCTGCCGCGCCGTACGGGGAGCGGGTCGGCCACCGCGACCACCTGGGCGCGGCCGGACTCGACGGCGTGGCGGGCGTAGGAGGTCCCCCGAGAACCCGCGCCGACGACGGCGAGAGTCACCATCATGCCTCCACTTATGTAACCGGATTACGTATGTCGGCTGATGCTAGGATCCTGGCGGTTGGTCGTCAATGGGGTAATTACGAAAGCGGGTCTCATAAGTGCTGGGGGACGCGTCTCTGGTGCGCAAGGTCAACACCCAGGCCACGCTGCGGGCGCTGCGGAGCGAGGGCGTGACCACGCTGACCCGGCTCGGCCGCATCACCGGGCTGTCCAGGCAGACCGTCGAGGCGGTGCTCGACGAGCTCGGCGAGCGCGGCTGGGTCAGGGAGGTCCCGCCCGACGGCGGCGCGATGGGCAGGCCCGCCAGGCGGTTCGCCTTTCGCGCGGACGCCGGTTACGTGCTGGGCGTCGACGTCGGCGCCAACAAGATCCTCGTGTCCCTCGCCGACCTCAACGGTCAGGTGGTCGCCTCCGAGCGGGCGCTCGTCGAGGAGGCGGCCTCCGCGCCCGAACGGCTGGCGGCGGCCGAGCGCACCGCCCTGGCGTGCGCCGACAGGTTCGGCATCGCCAGATCGCGCGTCTGGGCCGTCGCGGCGGGCACCGTCGGCATCGTCGACAGGTCGGGCCGCGTCACGCTCTCCCTGGTGCTGCCCGGCTGGACGGGCGTCGACCTGGCCGCGCACGCGGGCCGCTGGTTCGGCTGCAAGGGCCTGGCCGACAACGACGCGAACCTGGCCGCGCTGGCCGAGCACTGGTGCGGCAGCGCCCAGCACACCCAGGACATCGTCTACGTGCTGGCCGGCCGCCGGGCCGGTGCGGGCATCCTCATCGGCGGCAGGCTGCACAGGGGGCGCAGTGGCGGCGCGGGCGAGATCGGCGCCCTGCGGCAGGTCGGCTGGGAGGACGCGGGCCGCGCGCTGACCGAGAAGGGCAGCCCCGACGAGGTGTTCGCCGCGGCCGGCGCGGGCGAGCAGCCCGCGGTGGACGCGGTCGACAGCTTCGCGTGGAACCTCGCGGTGGGCACCTCGGCGCTCATCCTCGCCATTGATCCCGACCTGGTGGTGATCGGCGGCGGCTACGCCCGCGCGGGCGAGGTGCTGCTCGCTCCGCTCCGCCGCCACCTGGACGACCTGTGCCTCAGCGTGCCCGAGGTGGTGATCTCCACGTTCGGGGACGAGAGCGTCGCGCTGGGCGGGGTACGGCTGGCGCTGGACCACGTGGAGCGCGAGGTGCTCGGACTCTGATCGCGGGCCGCCGGTCGATCCGTCCCGCCCAGACCGCGCCCGCCAGCGTCACGACCTCGGCCGCGATCCTGACCAGGACGACCGGGTCGGGAGCGTCGAGCGCCATCCGCGCGGGGTCGGCCGTCGCCAGCAGAGGTACGGCCGCCAGCCACCACAGCGACCGCCGCCTTGGCTGTACCCGGCGCACGGCAAGGATCGTCAGGCCGGCACAGGCCAGCAGCGGCCCGGTGACCGCTCCGACGGGACCGCTGCCGGCGTAGAGCGGGTCGCTCGTCAGGAACGCCGGCTCGACGGGGAGGGTCGTGGCATCGGCGAAGACGACGCCGGTGCCGAGCGCCCAGGCCTTGATCCCGGTCGGCAGCGCGAGCGGCAACGCGAGCCGTACCCGGCCCATGACGGTGAGGGCCAGGGCGAGCGCGGACAGCGCGCACCACACGGGGATCGACGTGACATAGGGCAGCGACGCGGCAAGGTTGGCCGTACCGAGCGCGGTGACGCCGAGGTGCAGCCCATCAGCCCACAGCGGCGCCGTGGTGGCATGCCAGACCCGCTCCCGCACGCCGTTGGCGAGCGGTCCCGCCGCCAGGCAACACCGAGCCTCTCTGAGTGGGCCGCCGGTTCCCCGACGTTGCTTCTGGCCTGCGCCTATAGGCGCATGGAACCGACGTTGACCTGTTGCCCTCCCCGACAGGAAGGCCCTTCCCCGCAAGGGGGATCGCTTTCTCACAGGTTCTTGTTGACCATTCGGCGTACAAGGGGGCCACCGCCCGGCAGGATGGCTTGGCGGCTTTCCGGCATGGACCGGAAATCGGCGCTCGTGCACAGTCGGCGAAGTCCGTCAATGATCGGGAGGCTTCATGCGCGCGGTTCCCTCCATCGCGGCAGCGGTCCTTACCTTGCTTCTCAGCTTCACCATCGCCCCTTCCCCGCCGGCTGCCGCCTCCGCCGCGGCCTTGCCGGGCGGCAAGGCCACCTATGTCGTCTCGCAAGGACACCTGAAGGCCGCATCCAGGCAGAACTGGGTAAGACTCGGCAGCTACCGCTTCGCCGCCGACGGCACGGTGACCGCGGCTCTGCATCTGTGGTGGCAGCGCCATCCCGAAGCCAGGCAGGGCACCGGCACCACCCCCGACTCAGGCTGCACCACCAAGGCAGGCGGATCCGGATCGCGTCCCCGTACCTGCGAGGTGCTCACCGCCGGCGGCTTCACCGGCGCCCCCGATGAGAACCGCACCGGGACGTACACCGTGTCCGGCGACGTGGTGAGCATCCGGTGGAAGATCGCCCAGACGTGGACCGAGCAGTGGTACGTGCGGCCCTCCTCCGACGGCACGCTTGCTCGTCTGGACCTCAAGCAGAGCACGCTGGCCACCCACGGCTACGGATACGGCAGCAACGCGGCGCTCGGCACCCGGCGCGCGATGAGTTCGGTGAAGGCGTTCGCCGGCACGCTCAGGCAGGATCTGGCGAGCTGGGCGGGCGGCAAGATCGTCACCTCCAGCGGTCAGAGGTTCGCCCATTCCTCCTTCCGCACCTGCGCCAGCACCACCTGGTGCCTGACCTACCTCCAGCCGTCGTCCACGGGCGCCTGCCAGAAGTCGGGCGGCTGCCCCAAGTACGGGGGCGGAACGAGCGCGAACGTGAGTTCCATCCAGTACTACCTCACGAAGATCTCCAATACCGATCGCCGTGACACGTTGTGGCACTGGTGCACCTGTCTGGCGATGGAGCGCGGCGAGTTCTGCTACACCGGCAACTCCCACGTCAAACCGCTCATGCAGATCATCGACGACAAGGGCGCCTTCCGCGGGTGGGTCGGTGCCGAAGCCTCCTTCTCACCCGGTTCCAGGGCCGCGGACATGATGGCGGTGTTCCGCATCACCGACTTCCGCTGACCGGCCGCCCTGCCAGAGCATCTCGGGGGTCGCGACTGCCACATGACAGCTCGGCACGGTGTTGGATGGGCGCATGCCCCAGACTGCTGTCACACGACTTCGTCAGGCCATCTCCCGAACCCATGGCGTCACTCGCGACCGTACCGCCACGGGACGGTGCCCAGAGGACGCCGACGACCTCGTGGGCACCTTCGCTACGGACGGGGCACTCGGTTTCGATCCGTTCCCCTTCCTCCATGCCCTGCACAAGGCCGGCTCACATGCCATTGTCGTCGGCCAGGTCGCCGGCATCATGCACGGTTCCACCGAACTGACCGGCGACCTCGATCTCCTGTGGGACGGCACGCCTGCGGAGGCCCGCGCCCTGCGCGACGCCCTCGTCATCGCCGGGTGCACCGAGCCGCCCGACCTCGACCACGCGCAGGTGGCTTATCGGGTGACCGGTGCCAGCGGAGACTTGTGCACGCCGGCCCTGTCCTGGGGCGGCCTCGACGTCACCGCATGCCTGACCCGAGCCGCGTATGCGGACGACCCTTCCGGCTTCACGGTCCGCTATGCCGCGCTCGACGACCTCATCCGCATGCGGCGGGCCATCGGGCGGCCGAAGGACCACCGCCGCGCCGACGAACTCGAACGCCTGCGCACCTGACCGCCCCGTCGCATAGGTGCTGCCGACAGCGGAACAGCACGCCGACCACCGATCACCCTAGACACTCGGCGGCATCATGCACTCCAGCCAAGGGCGATACCTTCCAGCAATGAGCGAAGGGGCATCGAGCCGGAACGCCGTCATCATTCCCGGCGGGATGTACGGACCGCAGGCAGGACTGCTCGCCTACGCCGGCGAAGCAGCCGCCCGCCGTGGCGCCAACCTCGAACTGATCTCGTGGACACCGCCGAAGGGCCGCCCCCTGGTGGAGAGGCATTCCTGGGTCTACGAGCAGGTGACGTCCGTCGTGGAGAAGCTGGCGACACCGCTGCTGATCGGCAAGTCACTCGGCTCGTACGGCGCCGCCGTGGCCGCAGATCGCGGCCTGCCAGGTATCTGGTTGACGCCGTTGCTCACGATGCCCGCATGCGTGGAGCCGTTGCGTCGGGCCACCCGGCCATTCCTGCTCGTCGGCGGCACCGCGGACGACTTCTGGGATGGCGCGCTGGCGCGGGAGTTGACGCCGCACGTCCTCGAGGTCACCGGCGCCGATCACGGGATGAAGGTGCCGGGGCCGCTGCACAGGTCCGCCGAGGTGCTCGGTCAGGTGACGACGACCATGGAAGCCTTTCTCGACAGCGTCGTCTGGCGTTAGCGGAAGTCCCACGCCGCCCAGCTTGCACGGACAGCTCGGGACAGAAAGCTGACGCTCAACAGGATGGGCTCCGGGCGTGAGCACGACGGGCGGGTATGCGCGGCGCGGGGCCGGCGTGAGAAGCGGCCGGCCGGATCAGCGCCACCAGGACGGCCATCCCGACAGGCATGCGGCGCTCCGCGGTCTCAAGCGGGTGGAGCATGGCCTCATGCGAGTGCTCGGCATCGACGGATGCAGGCAGGGATGGATCGCGATCGCCCTCAGCGGAGAGCAGGTCCACGCGTACTTCGGACCGCGGATCGGCGAGTTGGTCTCAGCGGTCACGAAGGACGGCGAGCTGGACGCTGTGGCCGTCGACATGCCGATCGGGCTGCCTGATCGGGGACGGCGGGAAGCCGACGTGCTCGCGCGGCAAGCGGTCGGCGCGCGCTGGCCATCGGTGTTCATGACGCCGACCCGTGAGGCGCTCGAAGCCGAGAACCACGCGGCGGCGGCGGCGATCAATCAGCGGCTGGCCGGTGAAGGGGTCTCGCGGCAGGCGTTCGCTTTGAAGGACAAGCTGCTGCAGGTCGACCGGTGGATCCGCGAGACGAGCCTGAGGGTCGTCGAGGTCCATCCGGAAGTGAGCTTCGCGCGGTTGGCGGGGGCGCCGCTGCCGGTCCGCAAGACCACCTGGGCCGGTGTCGAGCGCCGTCGTGCTCTCCTCGAAGGCGCGGGCATCGCGGTCCCGCGAGAGCTCGGTCATGCGGGCGTGATGGCAGCCGTCGATGACGTCCTTGACGCGGCGGTAGCGGCCTGGTCGGCGCGACGGGTCGCCACGGGTCAGGCCCGTCCCATGCCGTCGCCGCCGCAGATCTTCAGCGACGGACTCGCCTGCGCGATCTGGGTTTGAGTCTCGGGTGGACAGTGTCAGATCCGCGGTGCCGTACGGCGCGACACCTGCGCACCGACCAGGCGTTCCCCGTCGCCGTGCGCGACGTCATGGCGAAGGAGATCAGCTTGGAGCCGGTGAAAGGGGTAGGCCGCGTCTCCTCGGCGACCGCCTCGCGCCGTTCGCCGGTGCGGGCGTCACGCGAGTAGACCTTCGTCGAGTTCCCTCCTTATCGTCTCGTCGTGCTCGCCGAGCAGCGGCGGCGGCAGGTGTCGCGTCCTGGTGACCGAGGTGCCGTCGGCGCGCTCCACGCGCAGTGGAGGTCCTGGCAGCCGTACGCGACCTGTGGCGGGATGGTCCACCTCGATCACCAGCCCCTGGGAGAGCGTCTGCTCCCAGGTGTAGACCTCCTCGATCGTCCTGATCGCGCCCGCGGGGACGCCTTCGGCCGCCAGCAGGTCCAGCCAGTGCCGCCTGGGCCGGGTGCGCAGGACCGATTCGAGCCGCTCGACCAGCGCGCGATGCCTGGCGATGCGGTCGGCATTGCCGGGGAACTCCTCGGGATCGATGTCGAGGAGCTTCGCGAAGCGCCGCCAGTGCTCCTCGGTGCCGCAGGCGACCTGGATCATCCCGTCGGCGCAGCCGAACGCGCCGTACGGGGCGATGGAGGGGTGGTGGTTCCCGGTCAGGCCGGGATTCTGGCCTGCGACGGTGTGGCGGGTGCCCTGGAAGGCGTGTACTCCGACGAGCGCGGCCAGCAGCGAGGTGCGCACCACGACGCCCTGGCCGGTCCGCTCCCGTGCCGCCAGGGCGGAGGCGACGCCGTACGCGCCGTAGACGCCGGCCAGCAGGTCGCCGATCGGCACCCCCGTCCTGGTGGGCTCGGTCAGGCCGGTCAGGCTCATCAGCCCCGCCTCACCCTGGGCGATCTGGTCGTATCCGGCGCGCCCGCCCTCGGGCCCGTCGTGGCCGAAGCCGGTGATGGACAGGACCACCAGTCCTGGGTTGAGCTCGTGCAGCCTGGTCACCGGGAAGCCGAGCCGGTCGAGCACGCCGGGCCTGAAGTTCTCGATGAGCACGTCGGCCCGGCCGACCAGCCGTTCGAGCGTCTCCCTGCCTTCGGCCGACTTCAGGTCCAGGACGACGGATTCCTTGTTGCGGTTGCAGGAGAAGAAGTAGGTGGATTCGCCGGACACGAACGGCGGTCCCCACCGGCGCGAGTCGTCGCCGCCGGGCGACTCCACCTTGATCACCCGGGCGCCCATGTCGCCGAGCATCATGGCCGCGTGCGGCCCGGCCAGCGCCCGCGACAGGTCCAGCACCAGAGTGCCTGCTAGCGGCCCTGCCATGTCACCTTCTCCTTGGCGAGGAAGGCCGGTACGGCGGCGCGGAAGTCCTCGCTGCCGAAGACCTCGGCCACGATGTCGTCCCCTTCGGGCAGTCGTGCCACCCGCAACCGGCGCAGCGCCTCCCTGGCCGCCCACATCGACAGCGGGGCGTGGGCGAGCAGGCGCCGTTCGACCTCGTCCTGCCGTGCCTGCAGCTCCTCGGGGGAGCAGAGCTCGGCCACGAACCCCGCGGCGGCCGCCTCCGCGCCGGAGAACATGCGGGCGCGCAGGAGCATGTCGAGCGTGCGGCCCGGGCCGAGGTGGTGGACCAGGAGCGAGTAGGTGTTCATGGACAGGCAGTTGCCCAGGGTCTTGGCGATGGGCGCGCCGAACCGGGCCTCGGGCGTCGCGATGCGCAGGTCGCAGGCGGCGGCGACGACCAGGCCGCCGCCGACGCAGTAGCCGTCCACGACGGCCAGGGTGGGGACGCGGACCCGTTCGAGCCGGTCGATGATCCGCTGTACCCTGCGCTCGTAGGCGATGCCGTCCTCTCCGCCGGAGAACGCGGTGAACTGGGAGATGTCGGTGCCGGCGACGAACGCCCTGCCACCCGCGCCGGACAGCGCCAGCAGCCTGACGTCGGGGTCGGCGTCGGCGCGCTCGCACGCGTCGTACAGGCCGTCCCACATCGCCCACGTCAGCGCGTTGTGCTGGTCGGGCCGGTTGAACACGACCCGCAGCACCGGCCCGTCCGCCGAGACGATGAGCTCGGTCATACGGTGATCCTTTCCTTCTTGAACGGCTTGATGAGCGCGGGCCCCGCCAGCAGCAGCACCGCGAGCGCCAGCACCACCAGGGCGATCGGCCGGGTGAAGAGGATGGTGAGGTCGCCGTCGCCCATCGCCGAGGTCTGCGCGAGCGCCTTCTCGAACAGCGGGCCGAGCACCAGGCCGAGCACGAGCGGCGCCATCGGCAGGTCGAACCTCTTCATGAAGTAGCCGACCAGGCCGAAGACGAACACCACCCAGACGCTGAACATGTTGTTGTCGATGGAGTAGGCGCCCACGAAGCTGGTGAGCAGGATGAGCGGATACATGTAGCCGTAGGGAATCCGCAGCATCTGGGCGAACAGCGGCGCCAGCGGCAGGTTCAGGATCAGCAGCATCACGTTGCCGACGAAGAACGAGGCCAGCAGTCCCCACACCAGCTCGGGCTGCTCCTCGAAGAGCAACGGGCCGGGCTGGATGCCGTACATGAGGAACGCGCCCAGCAGCACGGCGGTCGTCGCGCCGCCGGGGATGCCCAGCGCCAGCGTGGGTACGAAGTTGGCGTTGGCGGCCGCGTTGTTGGCGCTCTCCGGCGCGGCCACCCCCTCGATCGCGCCGTGGCCGAACTCGGCCCTGTTCCTGGAGACGCGTTTCTCCACGCCGTAGGCCAGGAACGAGGCGAGGGTGGAGCCCGCGCCCGGCAGGCAGCCCAGCAGGTAGCCGATGACGCTGCCGCGGGCGATCGCGCCCTTCGACCTGGACAGCTCCGACCGGGTGATCATCAGGTCGCGGAAGCGGGCGTGGATCGGTTTGGCCGCGCCCTCCCTGATCTGGTACAGCACCTCGCCGACCGCGAACAGGCCGATCATGACCTGCACGAACGGCAGCCCGGACAGCAGGTTGACGTCGTCGAAGGTGTAGCGCGGCACGCCGGTGGCCGCGTCCACGCCGACCGTGGCCAGCAGCATGCCGAGGGTCGCCATGGCCAGGCCGCGCAGCCGCGCCCCGCCGGAGAAGCTGACGATCGTGGCCAGGCCGAGCACCATCACCGCCAGGTTCTCCGGCGGCCCGAAGTTGATCGCGAGCGCGGCGAACGGCGGCGCCATCGCCACGAGCAGGACGAGCGAGATGATCGCGGCGACGAACGAGCCGATGGCGGCGATGGACAGCGCCGCGCCGGCCCGGCCCTTGCGCGCCATCTGGTAGCCGTCGATCGCCGTCACCACGCTGGCCGCCTCGCCGGGCGTGGAGATGAGCACGGAGGTGATGGTCCCGCCGTACTGCGCGCCATAGTAGATGCCGGCCAGCATGATCAGCGCGGTCAGCGGCTCGAACGACAGGGTCAGCGGCAGCAGCACCGCCACACCCGTGGTCGACCCCAGACCGGGCAGCAGCCCGATGATCGTGCCCGCGAGCACGCCGACGAAGCACCAGATCAGGTTGGCGGGGGTCAACGCGGCGCCGAAGCCCATCAGCAGGTTGTCGAGCATCAGCTCTCCCCTCCGATGCCGAGCAGGCCGCCGGGCAGCGGGACGCCGAGGAACAGGACGAAGATCGCATAGATCGCCAGGACTGCGACCGCCGAGACGGTCAGCGCGGGCACCGGCCGCCGCCGCTCCACGAACGCGGAGACGGCGAAGACCAGCAGCCCGAACGCGACCAGGAAGCCGGTGACCGGCACCAGCAGGAGCGCGCCGAGCAGCATCGCGAAGACCGTCCAGAGGATCCTGACGCGCTGCGGCTCGGTCCTGCCCTGCTCGTCGCTCTCCGTCCGCGCGGGCGCGGCCTCCTCCGGTTCCGTATGGCGCAGCGTCTCCGCCAGCGCCGTGCCGGCCAGCACGGCCAGCAGCACCCCGGCCACGAACGGCAGGAAGCCTGGCCCGATCTGGCCGCCTTCCTTGGTGATGCCGTAGCCGAGCGCGCCGGTCGCCATGGCCGCCGCCAGGAGGGTGAGGCCGGCCCAGACGGCGGCCTCACCCTGTCGCCTGCGGCTCATGACGACTTCTTCAGCACCGGGGCGAGCGCCGTGTCGAGCTGCTCCAGATAGGCGCCGAACTCGGCGCCGTACAGCTCGGCCTGCTGAAGGTAGTTGTCCTTGAGCCACTTCTGGAACTCGGCGGTCCTGGGGATGCCCCTGGCCGCCTCCTCCCAGTAGGCGCGCTCCCGCTCGTCCAGGCCGCCGGGGGCGAGGAAGCCGCGGAACTGCACGTAGGAGACGTCGATGCCCTGCTCCTTCGCCGTGCCGAGCGCGGCGAACTCCGGGTAGGTGTAGCGCTTGTCCGTGGTGACGCACAGGCCCTTGAGGTCGCCGGACCTGAGCTGCCCGATGACCTCACCGGGGTTGAGCAGGGCCACCTGGATCTGCCCGCCGAGCACCGCGGGCACCAGCTCGCCACCGGACTCGAACGGCACGCGCTGGAACTTCACCCCGGTCTTCTGCTCGATCATCGTGAAGATGACGCTGTCGACGCCGAAGGCGCCGGACATGCCCACACTGACCCGGCCGCTCTTGGCCGCGTCGATCACGTCCGAGCAGGTCGTGAACGGCGCGTCCTTCTTGACCACCATCACCGCGCCGTCCTCGGCCAGCTTGGCGACGGGCGTGAAGTCCTTGCGGGTGAAGGAGGCCTGGCCGCTGAGCGGCAGGGAGAGTATGGCGTTCTCGGTGGCGAGCAGGTAGTTGCCGTCGCCCTTCTTGGCCAGCAGCGCCGAGTACCCGACGGCGCCCGAGCCGCCCTCGCGGTTCTCCACGTTGACCTTGAGACCGGGCTTGGACTTCTCCAGTGCCGTGGCCATCGCGCGCCCGGCCAGGTCGCTGCCGCCGCCGGCGCCGAACGGCACGATCATGCGCACGTCGCCGCGCGGCTTCCACGACCCGCCGCCGTCCGAGGCGGCCTGCCCGGAGCAGGCGGCCGTCAGCGTGAGCAGGACGGCCGCGCCCGCCAGCACGATCCCTTTCATGATCCCAGCTCCGCGAGCTTGGCGGCGAACTTGTCCAGGTTGATGATGAAACGCTCGTGCGTCCCCTCGGCGATCCTGCCGTTGTGGTCGTGCGCGACCACGTCGAACGTGACGCGGCGGCGGTCGACCTCGGTGACGGTGGCGGTGGCGGTCACGGAGGCGCCTTTCAGCGTCGGCGCGACGTGCGCGATCTCGACCCTGCTGCCGACGCTGCCCTCCTCTTCCTTCAGGTACGGCGCGAGCGCCTCGATCGCCGCGTCCTCGAGCAGGTGCACGAGGTTGGGCGTGGAGAAGATGTCGTGGTCGCCGCGGCGGGTGCAGTGCCGTTCGTCGACGATCCAGGTGAGGCTGCCGCTCACACCGATGGTCAGCTGGTCTCCCATGAACTCTCCAATGGTGGGATGGGGGGTTGGGCCGCGACGCCGTCGGCGAGCAGCCGGTCGATCTCGCTGTCGGTCAGCCCGCATTCGCGCAGCACCTGGACGGTGTCCGCGCCGAGCAGCGGGCCCGCCGACTCGCGACGGGTGGGGGTGGCGGAGAACCGCATGGCCGAGCCGAGCTGGCGCACGGCGCCCATGACGGGGTGGTCGGCGTCCCAGAAGTAGTTCCGCCGTTCGAGGTGCTCGTCGTTGAACACCTGGTCGTAGGTGGAGATCGGGGCACAGGGGACGCCGTGCGCCTCGAGCGCGGCGACGACCTCGGCCGTGGTCCTGGTCGTGGTCACCTCCTCGATGGCGGGCACGAGCTCGTGGCGCAGGCCGTGCCGGTCGTGGGCGTCGTCGTACCTGGCGTCTTCGAGAAGGCCGGCCAGGCCGAGCGCCGTGCAGAAGCCGTGCCAGGTCTTCGGGGTCACCGCGCCGACCGTGCACCAGCCGTCCGCGGTGCGGATCGCCTGGTACGGGGCCGTGCTCTGGTGCGCCGAGCCGAGCGGCCTGCCGACCTCGCCGGTGGCGAAGTACTTGCCCGCCTCCCATACGGCGAACGAGACGGCCGACTCCAGCAGGGAGACGTCCACGTGCTGGCCCTCGCCGGTCAGGTCGCGGGCGCGCAGTGCGGCGACGGCGGCGAGCGCGCCGTACAGGCCGCACACCAGGTCGGCGATCGGCACGCCGACCTTGACGGGATCGCCGTCAGGAGGGCCTGTCACGCTCATCAGGCCGCCGCGGGCCTGCGCCATGATGTCGAGTCCCGGCAGGTCGGCCAGTGGCCCGTCCTGACCCCAGCCCGAGGCCGAGACGTAGATCAACCGGGGATTGATCAGCCGCAGCTCCTCGTAGCCGAGACCGAGCCTGCGCATCGCACCCGGCCTGAGGTTCTCCACCAGCACGTCGGCCGTCTCCACCAGGCGGCGCAGCGCGGCCACGCCGTCCTCGCTCTTCAGGTCCAGGGCGACGGAGCGCTTGTTGCGGTTGAGCCTGGCGAACGGCGAGCTGTGCCCTGCCACGAACGGGCCGATGGCGCGGACCTGGTCGCCGCCCAGGGGATTCTCGACCTTGACGACGGCGGCGCCCAGGTCGGCAAGCTGCATGGTCGCGAAGGGGGCGGCCATGAACGCCCCCACCTCGATCACGCGGACGCCGATGAGCGGCGCGACGTCGGAAGAATCCATTGCATCCCCTATGTGTCAGAAAAATGAAGAAAACCGCACTTCGCCGGGATATGTTGCCTATTGTCTACAGAAGACAAGTGCGCTAGACAAGGTTCTGCGGCAACTTTCTTCGACAGGCACCATGGGGAGGACATTCACTCCTCGCTACACAGAGAGACCAGGATGCGCATCGAGTCACCCCCCAGCATGGTCCAGCTCGCCACCGAGGCGCTGATGCGCATGCTGCTCAGCGGCGCGCTGAAGCCAGGCGATCGGGTCGTGGAGAACCAGCTCACCCAGGAGCTCGGTGTCAGCAGGCCGCCGCTGCGCGAGGCGATGCGGGTGCTGGAGCAGCAGGGCCTGATCACCCAGCTGCCCAGGCGCGGCGCCTTCGTCACCGAGCTCACCCTGCATGACATCTACGAGATCTCCACGCTCCGCAGAGAACTGGAGCGGATGGCGGTGGACCTCGGCGTCCCCGTGCGCGACCAGGCCCGCCTGGAGCGCTGCCGTACCGCCCTGGCCAAGCAGGGCGAGGCCGCGCGAGCAGGCGACCAGGTCGGCGTGATCCAGCACGCCTACGAGTTCCACAGCTCCGTCATCGGACTGTCCGGACACCGGCGGGTCGAGGAGGCCTACCGTTCGATCCAGCTGCAGATGCTGGTCTGCATGCGGATGAACAGGCAGGCCAGAGCCGACAGCGAGTCGCTGGTCGAGGACTGGCGCCGGCATCAGAGGCTGCTCGAGGTGATCGAGACGGGAGATCGCGAGGCGGTCCACCACGAGCTGGCCACTCACGGCGCCACCGCGTTCACCGAGGGCCTCGAGGACAGGGTGGGCGGCCACTCGCCCGAGTCGCTGGCGTGGCTGGAGCGGACGCGCGCCGAGAAGGGACGGACATGATCGAGGAACTGGAGGCCGCCCTCGGCTGGGCGGGGCCGCGCAGACAGGACACCGTCGAACGACGGCACCTACGCGCCTTTCTCCACGCCATCGGGGAGGATCCCGACGGTGAGGTGCCGCCCACCTTCACGGCGTGCTTCCTCGACGAGCCGCCCTCGCTACCCGCCGCCGAGTCCTACGGCTCGGGCTGGCTCAACGGCGGCGACCGGTTCGAGTACCACGCGCCGCTGCGCGTGGGTGACGAGCTCTGCTCCCAGCCCCGCTTCACCGCCGTGACGGAGAAGCAGGGCTCGTCGGGGCGCATGGCGCTGCTCACCTTCGAGACCGAGTTCCGCCGCCCGGACGGCGAGCTCGTGGTCCGGCACATCGGCACCAGGATCAGGAAATGACCGAGCTGCCCCCGCTCACCGAGACCACGACCCTGCGCAGGCTCGTGGAGTACGCCGGAGCGTCGGGCGACTTCTACGACATGCACTACGACCTGGACTTCGCGCGCGCCCTCGGCCACCCAGAGCTGGCCGTGCACGGCCTGCTCAAAGCGGCCTACCTGGGGCGGACGGTCACCTCCTGGCTGGCGGGCCGCGGCCGGCTGACCACGCTGGAGGTCAGCTACCGCGGCATGGACTTTCGCGACCGCCCCCACACCTGCCGCGGCCGGGTGGTCACCACCGACGGACGGCGCGCCGAGCTGGAGCTGTGGGGCGAGGACGACACCGGCCGCCGCACCACGTTGGGCCGCGCAGAAGTGATCTTTGACAAGGAGAATCCCTGATGCCCACCCTCACCGAACTCCACGCCCTCACCGCCCGCCTCGGCCACCCGGTGCTGCGGGCGCCGTCCGACTCCACTGCCAGGTTCTCCGACGGCTCGGCCTACCGGTTCGAGATCCCCAGCGTCGAGGGGCCCGAGGTGCTGCTGGCCGTACTGGAAGAGGCGGACCGGCGCGAGGTGCGCGTGGACCGCACCTCCCAGGGCAGCGGCGTGATGATGCTGACCGACGCCGAGATCAGCACCATGGCGAAGCTCGGCGCCGAGCGCGGCATCGAGATCAACCTGTTCCTCGGCCCGCGGGCCGCGTGGGACACCGGCGGCCAGGCCAAGCTCACCCAGGCCGTCGGCGCGGCGGCGCGCGGCAACGCGATGGTGGCGGCCTGCGTGGCCGACGCGCTGCGGGCCTGTGATCTCGGCATCCGCAGCCTGCTCGTCGGCGACCTGGGCGTGCTCGAGATCCTCGACCGGCTCAAGAGGGACGGCACGCTCCCCGCCGGCCTCGTCCTGAAGACCTCGGTGCTGATGCCGCTGACCAACGGGCCGACCGCCGGCGTCCTGAGCCGCCTCGGTGCCTCCACGCTGAACGTCGCCACCGACCTCAGCCCTGCCCACCTCGGCGAGATCCGCGCCGCCACCGACCTGCCGATCGACCTCTACCTCGAAGTGCCGGACGATCAGGGGGGATTCATCCGCTTCTACGAGACCGCCGAGATCATCAAGGCGGCCGCGCCGGTCTACCTGAAGATGGGACTGCGTAACGCGCCCAACATCTATCCCTCGGGTGGGCACCTGGGCGCGGTGCCGAAGGAACTGGGCAGGGAGCGGGTGCGGCGCGCGGCGCTCGTCCAGCGGCTGCTGGGCGAGCTGGCCCCGGAGCTCGCCACCCGCTCCGCGCCCTCGCGCCCGAAGGACCTCGGCATCCCCGAGGTCTGACATCCCGCCACACCGGGAAACCCCGGCCTGCGCACAAGGACGCAGTGGTGGGAGCGGCTCGTCATTCGAATGGCTCGGTCACCACCGAGGACGCTCTCTACGGCCTGGCGTCGGCCGCCGCGCGCAGGACGGCGGGAACCAGGCGGCGGTTCTCCGGGGCTCCGCCGCCTCCGCCGAACGAGAAGCGGCGGCGGGTGTAGGCATAGGCGATGCCGCTGCGGGGGTCGGCGAAGGACTGGGCGCCGACCGCGCCGCTGTGGCCGAAGGCGTCCGCGCCCAGGTCGGGATAGCGGACGGCCTGCGCCTCGAAACCGAGCAGGAAGTGGTCGCGCTCACCCGTGACCAGGTCGGGGCCCGTGGAGTGCGGCCTGGTGAACTCGGCGAGGGTGCCGGGGTCGAGGAGCGGCGGCCTGCCGTCGATCTCGCTGATGGCCGCGGCGTACATCCCGGCCAGGCCACGGGCGTTGCCCACGCTGCCGGACGAGGCGGGGCCGAGCGCCCGTACCGCGCGGGTGTTGGCGAAGTCGGTGAGGTCGGTGGGCGGCGTGGCGTTGAGGTTGAACGCGATGCCCGTCAGGCTGTCGGGGGCCGGCGCGTTCGCCTCCGCCATGGCGCGTTCGTGCGGCAGCAGCGGCTGGACCGCCACGTATCGGGGTTCGAGCGCTTCGGGGAGACCGAGGTAGAAGTCCAGGCCGTACGGCGCGCGCACGCGCTCCTCGTACACCTGCTGGAGCGTCCGCCCGGTGGCGCGGCGGATCACCTCGCCGACCAGCGCCCCGATCACGAACGCGTGGTAGCCGTAACCGGCTCCGGGCCGCCAGTGGGGCCGCCGGCCGGCGAGCCGAGCGGCGAGGAGGCGGTCGTCGGCCAGTTCGGCCGTGCTGAAGCCGCCCTCCACGCCGATCAGCCCGGCGCGGTGCGCGAGCAGGTCCCGCAGGGTGAGGTCGCCCTTGCCCTCGGCGGCGAACTCGGGCCAGTAGGAGGCGACGGTCGCGTCCAGCTTCAGCACGCCGTCCTGCACCAGCAGGGCCGCGACGAGGTGCGCCGCGCCCTTGGCGGAGGAGTAGAGGGCGTGCAGCGAGTCACCCGTGACGCCGTCGCCGGTCCAGAGGTCGACGACCTGCCTGCCGTACAGGTAGACCGCCAGCTGGGCGCCGAGACCCGCCTCGGCGGCGGCCGCGGCGGCGAACTCGGTCCTGACCTCTTCGAACCCTGCCGACACGGTCCCGTAGATCTTGGTCATGTCGGTCTCCTGGCGGTCGTCGAAGGTCAGACGAGGACGGGGGCGGCGCTGATGGCGCGGGCGAACCTCACGACGCGCTCGGCCTGGATCCTAGCGGCGGCGCGGGTGGTGTCACCGACAGGGGCGGTGCCTCCGGCGTCGCAGTGCGAGGTGCCGTACGGGTTGCCGTCGGCGAACTTGTCGGGGTGGGTGTAGCCGGGGGCCACGACGATGCCGCCGAAGTGGTGGAAGGTGTTGCTGAGAGCCAGCAGGGTCGACTCGTGCCCGCCGTGCTGGGTGCCGGTGGAGGTGAAGCCGCTGTAGACCTTGTCGGCCAGCAGTCCCTGCTGCCAGACGCCGCCCAGCGTGTCCAGGAACTGCTTGAGCTGCGAGGAGATGTTCCCGAACCGGGTCGGGGAGCCGAAGATCACGGCGTCGGCCCAGATCAGGTCATCGGCGGTGGCCACGGCGACGTCGGCGGTCGCGGCGTGGTTCGCGGCCCAGGCGGGGTTGGCGTCGATGGCCTCCTGCGGGGCGAGTTCGGCGACCTTGCGCAGCCGGACCTCGGCATCGGCCTTCCAGGCGGCCGCCGCCATCTCCTGGGCGATCTGCGCGATGTTGCCGGTAGCGGAGTAGTAGATGATCGCAAGCTTGACGGTGGTGCTCATATCGAACTTCTCCCAAGAAGAGGGCTCATGTGGTGCGTCAAGCATCGAAGAGCCACCAGTCCCGAACAATGCCGATGTGTGGAACCATTGGTGAGCGAAGTTCACCAATGAAAGCGGCGACGTTGGACCAGCACGAGATAGAGACGTTCCTGACGCTCGCCGAGGAGCTTCACTTCCGGCGTACGGCCGAGCGCCTCGGCCTCTCCCAGGGCCGGACCAGCCAGATCATCAGCAAGCTCGAACGACGCATCGGCGCCGCCCTGTTCGAGCGCACCAGCCGCAGGGTCAGCCTGACCCCGCTCGGCCGTCAGCTCCGCGACGGCATCGAGCCCGCCTACCGGCAGATCCAGCAGGAGATCGCCAAGGCGGTGGACACCGGGCGCAAGGTCAGCGGGACACTGCGCCTCGGCTTCCTCGGCCCCGCGACCGCGGAGGCGCTCACCCAGGTGATCGACGCCTTCCGCGGCCTCCATCCCGACTGCGAGGTCCAGCTGACCATGGAGACGCAGCTCGACGACCACCTGGCGCCGCTGCGCGACGGCACCGTCGACATGCTGGCGACGCTGTTCCCCGTGCGGGAACCCGACATCACCGTGGGGCCCGCGCTCCTGCGCGAGAGCTACGTGCTGGCCGTCTCCGCCCGACACCCCTTCGCCCGCCGCGACAGCGTCGTCCTGGACGACCTCGCCAGGGACACGGTCCTGTCCATCGACGGCGCCCCCGCGTACTGGCTGGACAGCCACAGCCCGCAACGGACCAGCACCGGCGAGCCGATCCGGCGCGGACCGCTGGTGAAGACCTTCCAGGCGGTGCTGGCGCTGGTCGCGGCGGGGACGGCCATGACCCCGCTGACCAGTCAGGCCACCCGCTACTACGCCAGGCCGGACGTCGCCTACATCCCCATCGCCGACGCGCCGCAGGCCGTCTACGGGCTCGTCTGGAGAAGCGCGGCGGAGAACGCCAGGATCCGCGCCTTCGCCGACCTCGCGGCCCGCACCGCTCCCGCCGCGTAGCCCGCCCATGTGGCCATCCGGGATGAAGGGTCAGCGCAGGCCGACGCGTGTCGGAGCGGTTGTGCGCGAGCAGATGGTCCAGCCGCGCGTCCAGTGTCGCGGCGTGGCGGCCGGCCGAGACGAGGACCGGCCGCCGGGGGTCGTACCTGCGGCTGACACTCGCGTCGGCATCCGCGCCGGTGATCGGGAGGACCCGCGTCCTGAAAAAAATCCGGCCAGCCATGTAGAGAACAGGCGGACGGCTCCGACCTCCCCCTGAAGGCGGCGCCGGACGAGCGCCGGGAACGCAGGAGGCAGTGAGATGAGCAAGGTCACTTGTGACATGGCGATGTCCCTCGACGGCTTCGTGGCAGGTCCGAACCAGAGCCTGGACGAGCCGTTCGGCGAGGGCGTGGGCGAGCGCCTGCACCGATGGATGTTCGACGAGCCCGAGCGGCACGCCACGGTGATCGAGGGCATCACCGCGGCCGGAGCCTTCATCATGGGCCGCAACATGTTCGGCCCCGGCCGCGGCGCCTGGGACCTGGACTGGAACGGCTGGTGGGGCGACGAGCCGCCGTACCACGCGCCGGTCTTCGTCCTCACTCACCACCCGCGCGAGCAGTTGACGATGAAGGGTGGCACGACGTTCACCTTCGTCAGCGACGGGATCGAGGCGGCGATGGCCCAGGCGCGCGAGGCCGCCGGCGACCGCGACGTCGCCATCGCCGGTGGCGCGGAGACGGTGAACCAGTACCTGGCGGCAGGGCTCATCGATGAGCTGCGCCTGCACGTCGCGCCCGTGATCCTCGGCAGAGGCGAGCGGCTGCTCGACAACGTCGGGGACATCACCCTTGAACCCCTCGGCGACCCCTCGGGCACCAGCCTCGTCACCCACCTGACGTACCGGGTGATCCGGTAGAAGGCTGTGGTCCGGTCAACCAGGCGATTCCGGCGACGGTTCGCCTTCACCCGCAACCGGTTCTCGGCCCAGCACGGCCACGCCGGTGTCCCCGTCCCCGCGATCCGCCACTTCAAGGCCGTGTCGGCTGTCCCTGGGGTGCTTCCTCTTCAGGACCGTCGATCGAGGGCGGCCGACAGGCCCCTTTGACGGCAAGAATATGCAGGTCAAACCGCATCGTGGGTTCCTCGGCGATACGCTGGAGGTCGAGCCTGACTCCGGCGCCCGACCGGACGGCCGGCACCGGACGGCCGGGCCGAAGGGAGGCATCGATGCACTACGAAGAGTTCCTTGCCAAGGTCCGTGAACGCGGCGAGTACGCCGACACGCAGGAGGCCGAACAGGTCACCCGCGTGGTGCTCGGCGCGCTGGCCCGCCGACTCAACCCCGGCGAAGTGGACGACCTCGCCGCCCAACTACCCCACCAGCTCGCAACGGCCCTGCCCACGGATCACGATCGGGCCGAGTCATTCCGGGTCCAGGAGTTCCTGCGACGGGTCGCCGCGGCCACCGGAGCCACCGAACGCACCGCCGAGTGGGATGCCAGCGCGGTGTTGTGCACCGTGGCCGAGGCGGTCTCCGGCGGTGAGCTCAACGATGTGCTGACCCAGCTGCCGTCCGGGTTCGCGGTGCTGTTCGGTAAACCCAGCCTCAGCGGCTGACCTGCGGGCACCGGCTCGGACGAAGCGCCGTTCTCTGGGAGGTCGCCCCCCGCCCGAACATCCGAGTCACGTGACGCAGCGAGCAGTGCCACAGCGGAGCTCGGTCGGCGCATCTGTCATGCTCGTCGGCGTGGCTCAATGATCGCCTTCCGTTTTCCTCGATGGGGCCGCGCCGCGTGCTGATTTGGAACAGCAGTACTGCGCGTGCGGCCCCGAGGGTCACTGACCACGGCCGCGTGATCGGGCTGGTCGACCACGTGCGAGCCGCGCACGGTCACGCCCGTGTCGAAGGGGCTCCACGTCCTGCCCTCGGCCGTACAGGAGTCGCCCTTACGCGGATAACGGGGTCAGGTGCGAAGCCGCTCGACGTGTACGACGTCTCCTTCGACCTTGACGCGCACCTTCGCCGACTCGTCGGTGAAGACCTCGCCCGAGCCGTAGGCGCCGTCGTCGAGGGCGTGGCAGCCGGCCGGTGGGACGGCGTCGGGCTTGGCGTCCATCACGCGGATGGGCCCCTCACCCGTCGCCACCGCCGAGTCGACCCGGTAGATCACCATCCCGCCCGAGCACGCGCTTCCCGTCCGCGACTCGATGGCGTAGGCGCTCGTCTCGCCGGTTCTGACCACGACGAGCTTGCGCCCGCCAGACCGTTCGACGGGGGTGAGCCGGTAGGTTCCGCCGGAGGCGGGCGCACACGCCACCTGGCCGTCGGAGATCCAGCCGAGCTTCCACGCGTGCCACGCGAAGGGCTGCGGCGACGGGCCGCTGATCAGCCCCATCACGTCCCAGCCGCCGACGAAGCGGTGGTGATCGGGTCCGGTGAAGGAGTAGAGGTCGGGCAGGCCGAAGATGTGGCCGGTCTCGTGGGCGAGCACCTTGTGCCCCCAGCGCCACATGTCCTGGCCGAACGTGACGCCCCACTTCACCTCGGCGCCGTCGGCGACCACGCCGCTCTGGGCCGGGTCCCACAGGTAGGTAGGCGAGAACCTCACCGCCGCCGCGTTCCTCGACGGGACGATGTAGACGACGTCGTAGGGGGAGAAGTCCACCTCGGCGTCGGCCGCGGCCACCGCCTGCCGGACGTAGAGCCGGTGCTGTTCGTAGCTGATACCCCTGTCGAAGCCGTAGGTGGTGCTGGCCTGCGGCATCCTGAACCACTTGTGCACCGGGGTGATGCTCAGCCGCGCCCTGCCGTACGACGCGGCGGCGAGCCACTGCCGGGCGGGCGCGAAGTGATCGGCGTACGGCGCGGTGCCGCCCTCGGCGGCCGCGTCGGGGAAGTCGACGAACAGCATGACGGCCCTGATCCGGCCGGTCGCGGCGCGGAACTGCCGGTGGTCGGTGTCGTGGCCCTCGTCGGTCCAGCCGGTACGGCCGGGCAGCGCGCACTCGGCGGCGCGAGCCTTGGCGGCGGGCGGCTCGGCGGCGGGCGGCTCGGCGGAGTGCGGTTCCAAGGCGTGGGCGGCCGTGGGGACTGCGAGGACGGACGCGGCGAGCGCGGTCGCCAGCACTAATCGACGCAACATCGGAGGGTTCCTTTCAGATCGCCAGTTCCATGAGCCGGGCGAGCACCCGCTCGCCCGAAGCGGTGACCCCGTCGTGCTCCCACTCGTTGGTGACCCAGGCGCGCACGTTGCCGACGGCCTGAACGGTCTCCAGTGAGAGGCCCGCGTCGACGTACATGTCGTCGTGGTAGACCACGGCCGCGACCGGCACCTGGTTGGCGGCCAGGCGGTCGAGGTCGTAGAGCGCGGGCCAGTCCGCCACGCGGGCGAGCTCGTCGGCGGCGTCGGCGAAGGGCCGCAGCGCCGCGACCTCCTCGAACATCCAGGGGTAGATCATCTCTCCGGTGAACAGCAGGGAGTCGGCGTCACGGCCGAAGTGGGGGAAGTCGGCGAGGGCCCGCTCGGCCGCCCAGGCGGTGGGCTTGGCCCCCTGGCCGTAGATGCTCTCCTGCAGCACCGCGAAGAGCGGGTTGCCGGTGAAGCCGGTGAGCTGCATGACCTGGTAGAGGAAGTCGTGTGACAGCTCGTCGCCGTCGAAGGCATCCTCGATCAGCCAGTGCACCCGATCGAACCCGTTTCCCATGCCGAAGGCCAGGCCGAGCGTCCTGAACCGGTGCGGGGTGAGCAGGTCACCGTCGGGCAACCTGACCCCGCCCTCGTGCAGCCGGTCGAGGATGCGCCCGACCCTGCCGGTGTCGGCGGGATAGCGGGAGTAGTACTGCCTGACCTTGGCGGCGACCCTCGGGTAGGTACGGGCGTAGACCTCGTCGGCGGTGGCGGTAAGGCCGGGCAGCCCGCCCGTGACGTAGCAGGCCTTCAGCGCCTCGGGCGCCGTCGACAGGTACGTCATCGTCAGGAAGCCGCCGTAGCTCTGGCCCAGCGTCTCCCACCGCTCGACGCCGAGCCGCCGGCGGATCAGCTCGCAGTCGGCCACGATCGAGTCGGCCCTGAACTGCCGCAGGTACCCGGCCAGGTCGGCGACCCGCTCAGGGGTGCGCGGGGTGACAGGGGTACTGCGGCCGGTGCCGCGCTGGTCGAGAAGCAGCACCCGGTGCGTCCTGAGCGCGTGACGGAGCCAGCCGTCCGCGCCCAGCGGTCTGGGCGAGCGACCACCGGGACCGCCCTGCAGGTAGAGCAGCCAGGGCAGGTCCTCCCCGGCCCGCGCGGCGTCGGCCACCTCACGGGCGAACACCTCGATCGAGGGGCCGCCGGGATCGGCGTGGTCGAGCGGGACGGGGAAGAGGTGATCGGCCAGGTGCAGCCTGGTCACGGGGCTCCTTCGCGAGAGAGTGAGGTGTCGAGGGGGAAGTGGCAGGCGACCCGATGGCCGGGCGCGCCCTCCGCAAGGGCGGGCCGCTCCAGCGCGCACCTCTCGGCCGCTCTCGGGCACCGGGTGCGGAAAGGGCAGCCGCTGGGTGGGTTCGCGGGGCTGGGCAGGTCGCCGGAGAGTACGACGCGGGGCCTGGCCCGCTCGATCCTGGGGTCGGGGATCGGCACTGCGGCCAGCAGCGCAGCGGTGTACGGGTGGGCCGGACGGGCGAACAGCTCGTCACGGTCGGCGATCTCCACGATCGTGCCGAGGTACATCACCGCGATCCTGCCGCACACCTGGCGCACCGCGCCGAGGTCGTGGGCGATGAACACGTAGCTGAGCTCGAACTCCTCCTGCAGGTCGCGCAGCAGGTTGAGGATCTGCGCCTGGACCGAGACGTCGAGTGCGGACACCGGCTCGTCGCAGACGACCAGCTTCGGATGGAGGGCCAGTGCGCGGGCGATGCCGATCCGCTGGGCCTGACCACCGGAGAACTGGTGCGGCAGCCGTTCGGCGTGCTCCGGACGCAGCCCCACCCGGCGCAGCAACTCGGCGATCTGGCCTGGCTCGGGCTTGAGGCCCTGGTAGCGGAAGGGCGCCGACAGGATCGCCTCGATGGTCATGCGCGGGTTCAGCGAGGAGAACGGATCCTGAAAGATCATCTGTAGGTCGCGGCGGACCGGGCGCAGGGCGGCCTCGCCCATCGTGGTGATGTCGCGCCCGTCGAAGCGGATCGTGCCCCCGGTCGGCTCGGCCAGCCGGGTGATCAGTCTGGCCGTGCTCGACTTGCCGCAGCCTGACTCGCCGACCAGGCCGAGCGTCTCGCCCCGCCGTACGGTCAGGGAGACGCCGTCGACCGCGGTCAGGTGGCCGGTGACGCGGCGGGTCAGCGGATGGCGTACGGGGAAGCGCTTGACCAGGCTTTCCGCTTCCAGCAGGGGGGTCACAGGGTCTCCAGACGGTCGGGCACGGGCCGGTCGATCCTGGGGACGGCGGCCAGCAGGCGGCGGGTGTAGGGCTCACGCGGGTCCTCGAACAGCGCGTGCACCTCGCCCCGCTCGACGGCCCGCCCGCCGTACATGACGACGACCTCGTCGGCCGTCCCCGCGACCACGCCGAGGTCGTGCGTGATCAGCAGGACGGCGGTGCCGTACTCCTCGCGCAGCGTGTCGAGCAGGGCGAGGATCTGCGCCTGTACGGTCACGTCGAGCGCGGTGGTCGGCTCGTCGGCGATGATGAGCTCGGGTTCCAGGCAGAGCGCCATCGCGATCATCACGCGCTGCCGCATGCCACCGGAGAACTGGTGCGGGTAGTCGCGGGCGCGCCGCTCCGCCTCGGGGATCCCGACGCGTTCCAGCATCCGGACCACGATCGCCCGGGCCTGTTTCCTGCTGGTACGGCGGTGCGCCCGGTAGGCCTCGGCGATCTGGAAACCGACCGGGTAGTAGGGGTTGAGCGACGACAGCGGATCCTGGAAGATCATCGCCAGGCGGTCGCCGCGCAGCCTGCGGACGGCCCGCCGGTCGCTCGTGAGCAGTTCGTGGCCGTCGAACCAGACTTCGCCGCTGGTCGTGGCGCCGTTGAGCAGGCCCATGACGGCGAGGCTGGTCACCGACTTGCCGCAGCCCGACTCGCCGACCAGGCCGAGCACGCGTCCGGATTCCAGGCTGAAGGACAGACCGTCGACGGCCCTGGTGTCTCCGAAGGAGACCGTGAGGTTCCTGACGTCGAGCAGTGTCATGCGGCACCGAGCCTGATCCGCGGGTCGAGCACCGCGTAGAGAAGGTCCACGATCACGTTGGCGAAGACGATGAAGGTCGCGGCGAACAGCGTCACACCGAGGATCACCGGCTGGTCCGAGCTGTTGATCGCGTCGGCGGCCAGCTTGCCCACGCCGGGCAGGCCGAACACCGACTCGGTGATCAGCGCGCCACCGAGGAGCGCGCCGAGGTCCATGCCGAAGACGGTCACGATCGGGGTGAGCGTGGGCCGCAGCGCGTGCCGCCGTACGACGGTGCGTTCGGGCAGGCCCTTGGCCCTGGCGGTGCGGACGAAGTTCTGGTTCAGCGCGCCGATCAGCTCGGTGCGCGTCAGCCGGGCGTACATGCCCGCGTAGAGCGCGGCCAGCGCGATCCATGGCATCAGCATCGAGGCGAACCAACCGCCCGGATCCTCCAGCAGGCCGACCGCCCTCGGATACGGCAGGACCTCGAGCACGACGACGAGGACGTACTGCAGGACGAGCGCGGTCAGGTAGATCGGCAGCGAGATCCCGCCGAGCGCCGCCCCCATCGCCGTCCTGTCCCACCACGAGCCCTTGCGCAGCGCGGCGACCACTCCGGCGCCGACGCCGACGAGCAGCCACAGCGCGGCGGCGCCGATCGCGATCGAGGCGCTCACCGGCAACCTGCTGACCAGCAGCTCCTGCACCGGCACGTTGGTCTGGAAGCTGAAGCCGAGACAGGGGAAGGGACACTCGACCGCGGTCGGTCCCGTGCCGTAGGTGCGCCCGGCGAAGATGCCCCGCACGTAGACGGCGAACTGCTCGGGGATCGGCGCGTCGAGGCCGAGTTGGCCGCGGATCTGCTCGATCCGCTCGGGGCTGCAGGCCTTGCCGCACGCCTTCTGCGCGGGGTCGTCCGGCGCGATATAGAAGACCGCGAAGGTGAGCGCGCAGATGACCAGCAGGATCGCGGCGGCCGCGCCGAGCCGTTTGAGGAGGTAGACGATCAACGGAAGTCTCCGAGGGCGTCGCCGACCAGGTTGAACGCAAGCACGGTGGCCAGCAGGAACAGGCCGGGGACGAGGAAGTAGACGGGATCGGCCGCGTACCAGGGCACGGCCGAGGCGATCATCTGGCCCCACGAGGGGGTCGGCGGGCGCACTCCGACACCCAGGAAGGACAGGCCCGCCTCGGTGGCGATGTAACCGGGGATCGACAGCGTCGCCACGACCAGGATCGGCCCGGTGAGGTTGGGCAGGATCTCCCTGAACAGGATCGTCCTCCTGCTCGCGCCCAGCACCCTGGCCGCCTCGACGAACTCCCTGCCTGCCAGCGCCATGGCCTGGCCGCGGACGATCCTGCCGATGTACGGCCAGCCGAACAGGCCGAGCACGGCGACCAGCATCAGCTCCCGATCACCGTCGGGCGCGACGGACATGAGCGCGATCATGAAGATCAGGCTGGGAAAGGACATCAGCAGGTCCATCAGGCGGCCGATCACCATGTCGGCCCACCCGCCCCGGAATCCGGCGACGAGGCCGAGCACGGTGCCGAGAGCGGTGGAGAGCAGAGTGGCCAGCAGCGAGATCAGCAGCGAGACGCGGGCGCCCCAGACGACACGGGCGAGCACGTCACGGCCGGTGGTGGGTTCGACGCCGAGCGGATGCTCGGCGCTGATGCCGCCCCATGAGCCCTTCGGCAGGCCGCCGAGGGCGGGGTCGATCGCCTCCGGGTGGAACTCGTTGGGCGACTGGCCGGTGATGGCGGTGATCAGGGGCGCGCCGACGGCCATGAGCACCAGGAGCGCGATGACCGTGGCACCGGCGGTGGCGGCGCGGTCGGACAGGATGCGCCGAGCGAGCTGGCGCGCCGATGAGCCGGCGGTGGCGGGCGGGGCCGCCGGTGCCTCGGCGAGCTGGGCGAGCGTCATCGGGCGCTCTTGAGGCCGACCGTGGCGAGGTCGACCCGCCCGACGAAGGCGACGTGCCCGTAGGCTCCGGTCACGTTCGACCCGGTCAGGAAGGCTGACTTGTCCCAGAGGAACGGCACGACCGGTGCGTCCTTCATGATCCGCGTGGCCAGCTCGCCGTAGGCGGTCGCGGCGGCAGCGGCGTCCGTCATCGCGGCGATCTCGTCGAAGCGCTTGTTGACCTCGGCCGAGTCGTAGCGCGCCCGGTTCTGGTTGCCCTGCTTGACGATGAACCGCCCGTCCAGGATGTTGGGCAGGTACGTCGAGGCTCCCGTCCAGTCCGGTGTCCAGCCGTCGATGACCAGGTCGTGCTGCTGGCTGGTGTTGCCCACCGTGCTCCAGAACGCCGACGAGCTGATCTCGTTGATCTTCACCCGGATGCCCGCGCGGCCGAGCGACGCCTGGATCGCCTCGCCCTGCGCCTTGCCGCTCGGCGTGGCAGGAGTGTCGAGCGTGAGGTCGATGCCGGAGGCGAACCCCGCCTCGGCCAGCAGCGCCTTGGCCTTGGCCACGTCGACCGGGTACGGATCCTCCTTGCGGTGGCCGGGAATCGCCGGCGGCAGGAGAGTGGTCGCGATGTCACCCGCGATGGGCCCGCCGCGCACCGTCCGCAGCGCCTCCTTGTCCAGCGCGTAGGCGATCGCCTGCCGTACTTTCACCTGGTCGAGCGGCTTCCTGCTGGTGTTGAGCGAGAGGAACCTCGTGTTGATCGACTCTCCCGTGACCAGGCGCTCCTTGAGCGCCGGATTGGTGAGCACCTGGGCGACGGAGGCGGCGCCGATCGGCTCGAACTGCACGGCGTTGGCGTCCTCGCCCTGTCCCGCGATCATCCGCTGGTCGATCACGGCGGGATCGAGGTTGAGGTCGATGACGACGCGGTCGGGCAGTCCCTTGCGCACGGTGTCGGTGGCGCGGTTCCAGTGTTCGTTGCGGACGAGCTCGATCCGCTTCTTCGGCTCGAATTTCTCGATCTTGTAGGGCCCGGAGGAGAACGGCCGGTTGTCGTAGGCGACCCCGGCCTCCTTGTCCTTGGGCACGGGCGAGAAGAACGGCATCGAGACGGCCGAGCCGAAGTCGGCGACCGGCCTGTTCAGCCGGAACACGATCGTCCGGTCGTCGGGCGTCTCGATCGCCTTCAGATCCTCGCCGGCGAGGGGACCCTTGTACGTGTCACCGCCCCGCAGCCACATCCGTGCGTACGGCGGGCCCTCGGGGAACTCGGGGGCGAAGGTTCGCTCGACGCCGTACTTGACGTCCTTGCTGGTGATCGGGCGGCCGTCCTCGAACTTCACCCCTTCCTTGAGGGTGAAGGTCCAGGTCCGGGCCCCGTCGGTGGGGGTGCCGAGATCCGTGGCCAGGTCGGGGACGATCTCGCCGCCCGCGGGACCGGGCGCCGCGGCGTTGGTGGTGAGCGTGCGGTAGATCAGCCTGCCGACGTCCATCGACGAGGTGACGTAGTTGCGGGCCGGATCCAGGTGCTCGAGGTCGATGCTGGCCAGGACGTGCAGCACCCCGCCCTTGGCGCTCGCCGTGCCCTGCGGAGCCGCAGTCGTTCCGCCACCCTGACCGCAGCCGCTCGCGACACCGGCGAGACCGATCACGAGGGCGACCAGGCCACGTTTCTTGGACATGTCGCTCCACCTTCCGTTACGCACCATTGCCATATGAAATGGCACACATCGTTATGGGCCTCCCGAGTGGCTTGATAGTCGTCCATCCGTTCACCAGCACGAAAGCTCCTATTTCCCTATAACATCGGGTTATGGAGGTAGAGATCCGGCATCTGCGCATCATCTGCGCCATCGCCGAGTCCGGCAGCCTGACCAGGGCCGCCAAGACGCTACGCCTGTCGCAGCCGGGCCTCACCGCCCAGCTGCGCCGCATCGAGACCATGCTCGGCGGCACGCTGTTCGAGCGGGCCCCGCAGGGCGTGCGGCCCACCGCGTTCGGCGAACTCGTGCTGGCCAGGTCGCGAGCCGTCCTGCCCGCCATCGACGATCTGGTCTTCGGGCTGCGCGCGCCCGCGCAGAACAGGACGCTGCGGATCGGCACGGTGAACGCGCCACTCCTGACCGGACTCTTGACGTGGCTCGACGCCGCCCACCCCGAGGCCCTGGTGACCACCGTCACCCGCGGAGCGGCGACCCGGCTCGTCGAGCTGGTCGAGGCCGCCCAGCTCGAGCTCGCGGTCGTGGGCGACTGCCCCGGCTACGAGCTCGCGGCCGGCCCCAGCGTCGTCCTGCGGCCGGTGGCGACCGAGCCCGTCTTCGCGATGATGGCCGTCGGCCACCCGCTCGCGGCCAAGACCGAGGTCACCCTCACGGAGCTGGCCGCCGAGGACTGGATCGCGCCACCGCCCGACGACGACCGGATCAGGGAGTACTGGACGACGATCTTCCACGACGCGGGCCTGGCCATGCGGGTGCGGCACGAGGCGGAGGGGACGGTCCTGCTCGACCTCGTGCTCGCGAGGCGGGGAGTCAGCCTGTGCCAGGCGACCTTCCGCCAGGTGCCGGGTCTGGCGATCAGGCCGATCGCCGGCGACCCGCTCTGGTACCGGCACCTGCTGGCCTGGCATCGGGACGCCCCCTTCGCCGCGGCGGCCGCCGAGGTCGTCGAGCACGCCCGGCACGCCTACGACGAGGCGAGCAGGCGCAACGACGCCTACCCGGCGTGGCTGGCCGGCCACACGGCGGCCGGCGGTATGCGCCGCGAGTAGGCGGTGCGGGCCCAAAGCCGCCGATCTCGTCGTCGGACCGGCCGTGGACCGCCCACCCGCGACGGCCTCCTCACTTCAGGATCAGCACGTCCTCCCGTCGCGGGACGAGCTCGCCGATCACGGGGAAGCCGGGGATCTCACCGGCGACGAGCAGGCCGCCCGAGGTCTGCGCGTCGGCGAGCAGGAGGCGTTCGGTCTCCGGCAGGTCGCCGAAGTCGCAGTGGGGCGCGATCCAGTCGAGGTTGCGGCGGGAGCCGCCGCTGACGTATCCGTCGCGGACGGCCTCGCGGGCGCCCTCCACGTACTGGACGGCGGCGCTGTCGACGACGGCCGAGACGCCGCTGGCCCTGGCCAGCTTGTAGAGATGGCCGAGCAGGCCGAAGCCGGTGACGTCGGTGGCGCAGCGCGCCCCCGCGGCCAGCGCCGCCCGGGAGGCGTCGCGGTTCAGCGTGGTCATCGCCGCGATCGCCTCGGGGAAGACCTCGCCGGTGGCCTTGTGCCGGGTGTTGAGCACGCCGATGCCGAGCGGCTTGGTCAGGGTGAGGGGAAGGCCCGGCTCGCCCGCGTCGACGCGCAGCAGGCGGTCGGGGTCGGCGACGCCGGTGACGGCCAGCCCGTACTTGGGATGCGGGTCGTCGATGCTGTGGCCGCCCGCCAGGTGGCAGCCGGCCGCCTGCGTCACCGCCGATCCGCCGCGCAGCACCTCGCGGGCGAGCTCGAGGGGCAGGACGTCGCGCGGCCAGCCGAGCAGGTTCAGGGCGATGACGGGCTCGCCGCCCACGGCGTAGACGTCGGAGAGGGCGTTGGTGGCGGCGATCCGCCCGAAGTCGTAGGGGTCGTCGACGACCGGGGTGAAGAAGTCCGTCGTCGCGACGATGGCCTGGGTGTCGCGCTCTCCCACCTGGAGCACCGCGGCGTCGTCGCCGTGCTCGATCCCGACCAGCAACCTGCCGGGCGCGCCCGACGGGGTGCGGGGGAGCCCGGCCACCAGATCCTCCAGCTCGCCTGGGGGGATCTTGCAGCTGCAGCCGCCTCCATTGCCGTATTGCGTGAGCCTGATGTTGTTCATGGGGCTATGATCCACTTCGGAGGCGTTTAGGTGTCTGGTGGCCCTCCTGGTCTTCAAAACCAGTGGCGCCGAGCAGCTCGGCGCGGCGGGTTCGATTCCCGTCCGCCTCCGCTGATCACCGAGTCGGGGGTTGGTCGCGAGTGGATCGACGCAGTTCCGTGCCGCGGACCGATGTCATGCTGGCCGACCACCGGCTGGCCGCCGCGCAGGAGTCGCTCGGCCGCGGCCTGGTCAAGGCCGCCGTCGTGGCCGCCCAGCAGCGCGTCCGTGACGGCCTGGCCCTCCCCGATGAGGCCGTGGAGGCCGCGCTCGCCCTGCTGCCCGGCACCGCCTGCGGCCTCCAGCCGGTCGTCAACGCCACCGGCGTGCTCGTGCACACCAACCTGGGCAGGGCTCCGCTCTCACCCGCCGCCGTCGCGGCGGTCACCGCGGCCGCCGACTACACCGACGTCGAGTTCGACCTGGCCGGCGGCCGGCGGGCCCGCCGTGGCCGTACGGCTCTCGCCGCCCTGGCCGAGGCCGTCCCGCGGGCGCGGGCCGTCCACCTCGTCAACAACAACGCGGCGGCCCTCGTGCTGGCGGCGACGGCGCTCGCGCGGGGCAAGGAGATCGTGATCAGCCGCGGCGAGCTGGTGGAGATCGGGGACGGCTTCCGCCTGCCCGACCTGCTGGAGTCGACAGGGGCCCGGCTGCGCGAGGTGGGCACGACCAACAGGACCACGCTGGACGACTACGCGAAGGCGTGCGGGCCTGAGACGGGTTTCCTCCTCAAGGTGCATCCGTCCAACTTCCGGATCGAGGGGTTCACCTCCGAGGTCTCCGTCGAGCAGCTCGCCACGCTCGGGCCGCCCGTGGTCGCCGACATCGGCTCGGGGCTGCTGCGGCCCGAGCCGCTGCTGCCCGGCGAGCCGGACGCGGACACCGCGCTGCGCCAGGGGGCGGCGCTCGTGACCGCCAGCGGCGACAAGCTCCTCGGCGGCCCGCAGGCGGGGCTGCTGCTCGGCGACGCCGACATCGTGGAACGGCTGCGCCGCCATCCCCTCGCCCGCGCGCTGCGGGTGGACAAGCTCACCCTGGCCGCGATCGAGGCGACCCTGCGCGGCCCTCGCCCGCCGCTGCACCGTTCGCTGCACACGAGCGTCGCCGAGCTCAGGGAGCGCGCGGAGCGCCTCGCGCGGCGCCTCGGCACCCGCGCGGAGGCGGTGGCGACGACCGCGAGGGTCGGCGGCGGCGGCGCGCCGGGGGTGGAGCTGCCCAGTGCGGGCATCGCCGTGGACCAGGAGCTGGCCGTACGGCTGCGCGCCAACGACCCGCCCGTGGTCGGCAGAGTCACCGACGGGCGGCTGGTGCTCGACCTGCGCGCGGTCGATCCCGCTCAGGACGAGGTCATCCTCGCCGCGGTGGAGCGCGCGTGCAGGTGATCGCCACGGCCGGCCACGTGGACCACGGCAAGTCGACGCTGGTCAGGGCGCTGACCGGGATGGAGCCTGACCGGTGGGCCGAGGAACGCCGCCGCGGCATGACCATCGACCTCGGGTTCGCGTGGACCACGCTCGGGTCGGGTGAGCGGATCGCGTTCGTCGACGTTCCCGGGCACGAGCGCTTCGTCACCAACATGCTGGCCGGGGTGGGGCCGTGCCCGGCGGTGATGGTCGTCGTCGCGGCCGACGAGGGCTGGCAGGCCCAGTCGGCCGAGCACCTGGCCGCCCTCGACGCCCTCGGCGTACGGCACGGGCTGCTGGTCGTCACCAGAGCCGACCTCGCCGACCCCGAACCCGCCCTGGTCCAGGCCCGCAACCACCTCGAGAAGACCGGCCTGGCCGGGATCGACTCCGTCGTCGTCAGCGGGCGGACCGGGCAGGGGCTGGCCGAGCTGGAGGCCGCCCTGGCGCGTCTTGCCGCCGCGATTCCCGAGCCGGACACGGAGGGAGCGGTCCGGCTGTGGATCGACCGGGTGTTCACCATCACGGGCGCGGGGACCGTCGTCACCGGAACCCTGTCAGGTGGCAGCCTGCGCGTCGGCGACGAGCTGGACGCCGGCGGGCACCTGGTCAGGGTCCGCGGGCTCCAGACGCTCGGCGAGAAGGCGGAGCAGGTCTCGGCGACCGCGCGCGTCGCGGTCAACCTCCGGGGCGTCGACCGTGACGACCTGTCGCGCGGCACGGCACTGCTGACGCCGGGCGCCTGGATGCCGGCCCAGGTCATCGACGTACGGCTGGATCCGGACGGCAACCAGCGGCGGGAAGCGGTCCTCCACGTCGGCTCGGCCGCCGTTCCCGTGAGGCTGCGTGCTCTCGGCGCCGGCACCGCCAGGCTCACCCTCGCCCGTCCCCTGCCGCTCAGGACTGGTGATCGGGGCCTGCTGCGCGACCCTGGCCGCCGCGAGATCGTCACCGGACTGCGTGTGCTGGACATCCGTCCCGCTCCGCTGCGCCGACGGGGCGCCGCGGCCGCCAGGGCCGCCGCACTCGACGAGGTGGACCTGCCCGACTCCGCGGCCCTGCTGCGCTGGCACGGCCTGCTGACGGGAGCCGAGCTCGCCGCGATGGGCTGCCCACCCGGCGGCGCCCCTGTGGTCGGTGACTGGTACGCCGATCCCGCGCACTGGTCGTCCCTGGGCGGCCGTCTCGCCGACCAGGTCTCGCGGCGGCCTCCGCTCGATCCCGGGATCACCGTGGACGCCGCCGCCCAGCTGCTCGGCCTGCCCGACCGCAGGCTCGCCGAGGCGCTCGTCGCGCCACCCCTGGTGCTCGAAGCCGGACGGATCCTTCCCGCGGGACGGTCGCTGCCTCCCCCGATCGCCGAGGCGGTCGCCGAGCTGGCCGCCGAGCTGGCCGAACGCCCCTTCCACGCGCCCACAGCCGAGCGCCTGGCCGAGCTCGGCCTGACGGGCAAGGCGCTGGCGGCCGCGTTGCGGGCGGGCGCCCTGACGTCGATCGGGAAGAACGTCGTCCTGCTGCCCGACGCGCTGGACAGGGCGGCCGAGATGCTGGCTCGACTGCCATCGCCCTTCACCGTCAGCGACGCGCGGGTCGCCCTGGACACCAGCCGCCGCGTCGCCGTACCCCTCTTGGAGTCCCTCGATGCCCGAGGAATCACCCGGCGTACCGACAACGAGCTCCGGACCTGCCGTCCCCATGACTGACGTCGACCGGCTGCTGGCGGAGGCCCGCGCGGACCTGTGCCGCCTGCGCCCCGCCGAGGCGTGGGCGGCGGTGAGCCGCGGTGCGGTGATCGTCGACACCAGGCCCGAGTTCCAGCGCCGGGCCGCAGGGGAGATCCCCGGCGCCATCGTCATCGAACGCAACCATCTGGAGTGGCGGCTCGACCCCACCTGCGACTCCCGCATCCCCGAGGCCACCTCCCACGACATCCCCTGGATCGTGATCTGCGCCGAGGGTTACTCCTCCTCTCTGGCGGCGGCGGAGCTGCGCCGGCTCGGCCTGCGCCACGCCACCGATGTCATCGGCGGACTCGACGCGTGGATTCAGGATGGCCTGCCGGTGGTTCACCCCGCCCGGCCCACGGCGCCACGCGGCCCGGGCGACGGGGCGGCCGCGGACCCATGGTTGTCGACGGCGCTGGGTTAGCGGCGGCCGAGGCGTGACACGGACGCCAGGTCATTCGGAAAGCCAGTGACTCTCAGGGTCCGGCTGAGGGCCGGGGGCCCGGCTGGGTGGGCGCGGACAGACGATGACCTGCCAAGGTGGTGCGGTGCGCATCGAGTGAAGGCCGGGCGGAGAAGTCACGTCTCCGAACTGCTCGCCCTGCAGCGGCGTTGACACCACTCCGGATCTCTCTAGACCGGTGGGGTGTACCATCGGTACATGCCGCTTCCGCGTTTCTACCGGCTGCCCGCCGATCGGCGGGAGTCGATCCTGCGGGTGGCCCGTGCGCACTTCGCCCGGGACGGCCTCGACCGCGCCTCCTATAACAAGATCATCGCGGAGCTCGGGATCTCCAAAACCTCCGCCTACCAGTACTTCGACGGCAAGGAGGACCTGTTCGCGGGGGTGATCGAGGATGTGCACGCGCGGGTGCTCCAAGCGCTCGGGGACTGGCGGAACGCGAGCTCGGCCGAGCAGTTCTGGCAGCGGCTGCGCGAGGCGTCCGACCGGCTGGTGGCGCACGGGCTGGCGCATCCCGAGGACCTGGCACTGCTCAACGCGAGCACGGCCCAGGACCCCGCACCCTGGCTGGCCCCCGTGCTCGACAACGGGCGGGCACTCGGCGTGATCAGGGCCGACGTGGACCGCGAGCTCATGCTCGCCGCGACCGCCGCCGTCCTGCGCGCCGCCGACGTCTGGCTGGCCGTACGGCTCCGCGAAGGCGCAAGTGTCCCTGACGTGACGTGGAGTCTGATCGAAGGACTGTGGAGGAAGCCCGATGAGAGCTGAGATCGACTGGGACATCCCGGCCACGCCGCCGGGGTGGAGAGGCGCGCTGGAGCGGTTCATGGGCCCGGGCAAGACCAGGGCCGAGCTGCAGATGGAGATCGCCGGATCGCTCGCGTGCATGGCGTTACTCGGCTGGCACCTGCTCGCGGCGCCGGTTCAGGGGGGATGGCTGCCGTGGGCGGTCACGTTGGTCATCGGCCTCGACCTTGTCGGCGGCGTGATGACCAACGCGACCAACGCCGCGAAGAGGTGGTATCACCGCAAGCCATCCCGCTCACGGCTGGGGTTCGTCGCGGCGCACGTGATCTATCTGGCGGCGATCGCATTCGTGGTGCTGGACGCGGCATGGGGGTGGTTCCTGGTCAACACCGTGCTCCTGCTGGCGGGAGCCCTGCTGATCGAGACGGCCAGGCTGGAGGCCAGACGGCCCGCCGCCATGGCGGCCTACATGGCGGCGGTGCTGGTCAACCTGACGCTCGTGCCGGTGCCCGAGACCCTGGCGTGGTTCACCGCCTTCTTCTTCCTCAAGCTCCTGGTCTGCTACCTGGTTCCGGAGGCGCCCATGCGCTCGGTGGCCGAGCCGCCTGAAGCGCCGCATGGACAACGGGAGCATCGCGTTCAGTAGGCGCGGTCGGCGGACCCCGCTCGCTCCAGCGCCTGCCGTACCAGCACGTCGTCTCGCCCGTGCGGGGCGGTGGTCCAGCGGGTCAGCGCGTCGGGGTCGCCGTGGGACAGCACCCTGACGCGCAGCCGCTGGTGCAGCCGGTCGCGCAGCGCCTCGACGCCTTCCGCGCGCGACGAGGGCAGCAGCGGCCCCCGGTAGCGGTCGAGCAGCGCGCCGACGCTCTCGGTGGCCAGGTCGTCGTCCAGGGTGAGGAAGTCGGCCGCCGTCTGCCCGACCAGCCGGTACGGATCGGAGGCCAGGCGGTAGCCCAGGATGCGGCGCAGCCGGGTCATCTCCGCGCGGACGGTGACCGTCTTGCCGTCCTGCCCATACGTCAGGCGCGCCAGCGCGTCGGCGGTCAGCCCGGCCGGATGGGCCGCCAGGAGCACGACGAGCTCGCTGTGCCTGGCACTGAGCTCGTGGGCGACGCCGTCCAGGCGGATCCACGCGCGGTCGCGGCCGAGCGCGTGCAGCACCAGGGCCTCGCTGGTGCTGTCGGCGCCGTCGACGCAGTGCACGGCGAAGGGCCCGGTCGCCGACAGCCGTTCGAACACCACCCTGCGGCCGTCGGGGAGCTTCGCGGGACCCTCGCGGGGCGGTGTCGGCCACCGCTTCGGCAGCCAGCCGCCCGGCGACGCGTGCAACACCCGGCCGTCGGCGCCGACCAGCGCGCTGTGAATCCCCTTGTGGCGCATGACGTGTTCGAGATAGCGCATGCGCAGCCGCTCGTCCTGCTGCCTGGTCTGCTCGCCCAGCTGCGCCTCGGCCAGCCGCGCGGCCGCGACGACCAGGGACAGCGACAGCGAGTTCGCGGCCGGCGTGGGACAGGTCACGTCGATCGCGCCGAGCAGCTCGCCGGTGACCGGGTTCCTGATGGGGGCGGCCGAGCAGGTGAAGTCCACGGCGACCGAGAGGAAGTGCTCGGGGCCGCGCACGCGGAACGGCCGGCCCAGCGCGAGCGCGGTACCCACGCCGCTGGTGCCCGCCTTGCCCTCGCTCCACAGCGCACCGGGCACCAGATGTACGCCCTCGGCGAGCCTGCGCGCCGACCGGTCGCCCATGACCCAGAGGAGGTGCCCCGCCGAGTCGCTGGCGAAGATCAGATGACCGGGCTGGGTGGCCGCGTCGCGCAGCGTGCCGAGCAGCGTGGGCCAGACCGAGGCCATCGGGTGATCGCGTTGCAGCCCGCGCACCCGGTCCTCCGGCAGCTCGATGGGCGGCAGCGAGCGGTCGGGGTGGACGCCCTGGAGGCGGGCACGGTCCCACGACGCCCGTACCTCCGGGCGTACCTGCGCAGCTCGTTGGCCGCTCAGCGCGCTCTCGCGAGCACGGGCCAGCCGTCGCGTCGAGTCGTCCATGATCTCCTGTCGAGAAAGTTAGTACCGAATGCAACCCCTATGCAACGCGGCCGCAACTCTTGGGCGGCCAAGGCGCATAGCGGATAGTCGTTACGGCCCAGACATTTCCACCTGTGGGAGAGACAAGATGTCATACCTGGAGTTGCCAGACGGTGTGCCGCTTTACTACGAAGACCACGGTTCTGGGCCCGCCGTGCTGCTCATCCATGGGTGGACGATGAACAGCACGTTCTGGGGACAGAACGTCGGCGCGCTCAGCGAGTCGAATCGGGTCATCACTGTAGACCTGCGCGGGCATGGTTTGTCCGGGAAAACAGATGACGGCCACACGTTGTCGCAATACGCCCGCGATGTACGCATCCTGCTGGAGCACCTCCAGGTGAGCGACGTCTCCATGGTCGGCTGGTCCATGGGCACGGCGGTCATCCTGTCCTACGTCCAGCAGTTCGGCTGCGACCTGCTGCGCTCGGCGGTCTTCGTCGACCAGTCGCCGCGCTTCCTTGACGGGGAGGGCTGGGAGTTCCCGCTCCTCGGCGGCTACTCCACGACCGACCTCGCGGTCTTCGCACAGGGTGTCAGGTACGCCAGGCCGAGCGTGATCAAGCCGTTCATCGCCGCGTGCTTCGCCGAGACCCCGCCGGACGAGGTGATCGACGCGGTCTACGCCGAGACCACGAAGATGGCCACGTCGGCGGCGCTGGCCATCTGGTACGACATGGCCTACGCCGACCTGCGTCCCGTCCTGCCCGCGCTCACCGTGCCGACCCTGCTGGTGTACGGCGCGCGCAGCAAGATCTTCCCTGGCGACCTCGACGAATGGCTGGCGGGCCGGTTGCCGAAGGCGCAGGTGGCCAGGTTCGACAACAGCGGCCACGCCCCGTTCAGCGAGGAGCCCGACAAGTTCAACGAGACCCTGGGCGCCTTCCTGCGTTCGTGACGAAGAGTACTCACAAGGGGGAGAGGACGTGTCTCGACCGACCAGCGGATGGCCGAGCCGAAGGAGCGCGAGGTGATCAGGATCGCGCCCGCAGGCGCCGTCGACCTGGCTCAGCTCGACCAGGAACACCAGCTCGTCCGGCTGCGCGACCAGCTCGTCCTGCTCGGCGTCAACGCCGAGCTCCGGGACAACAACACCGCTCTCATGGTGCACAGGCCCGCGCCTGGCCTGCCGGTATGGGTCTTCGTCGGCTACGGCGGGGCCAGCTACTCCTGGCAGAACGCCAACAAGCGGCACCCGGTCGGCGATCCGCAGGGGGCGGCCGCGGTGCTGGCCGAGTACGTCGCGCGCTAGGCGCGACGCCATGACGTGACGGCCATCCCGCGCACCGCAGCGCGCGGGGTGGCCGTCACCGTTTAAATCCGGATGGCCTACCAGAAACCGGATATTTGATCATAAAATAGGGCACGGAATCCTTGTTCGGAACACACGGCCTCGCGAAGTATTGGAAGGCGAAGGGCGCTTGCGGGCGCTGGTCACGCCGGAGCGCGCAAGAGAGGCGTCCGACGTCCCCGAGTGGGGGAGGAATCATGGCCGTTGCCCAGCCCGGAGCGCGCACGACCAAAGGGCTCACGCTCGATCTGCCGCTTCTCACCATCCAGGTCCGCCGCCCCGACCTGCGGATGCCGAACATCCCGAAGCCGCACCTCGAGATGCCGGACATCCCGCTCCCGCGCCTGTCCCGGCAGGAGGTCGGGCATGCCGTGGACATCGCCAGGACCTTCCTTCCCCCGCCCGACCGCATCGCCTACTACGGCGCGCTGGGCGCGCTTGCGGCCTTCGGTGTGCTGGAGTGGCCGGTGGCCGCGGCCATCGGCGCGGGCGCGATGATCGCGCAACGCGGTCGGCAAGGGGAGGGCGGACCCCCGGAGCGCACGGCGCAGGAGTCCCCGTCCGCCGCCGAGCGCAGCCGCGCCGCGACCACTGTCACGCCGAAGAGCACCGTCACGCCGAAGAGCACCGTCACGCCGAAGAGCACCGCCGCGTCCAAGGGCACCCCCAAGACCGCCGCCGTGTCCAAGGGCACCTCGTCAAAGAGCACCGCCGCTTCGACGGACACCTCTCCAGGTAAGCCCGCCTCCGCCGCCACGTCACGCGGCGCCCGGAGGAGCACCGCCGGGCGCCCGCGGTCGGGCGGGTGAGCTCGGGGCTCGCCTCGTTCAGACATCGTTCGGGGAGCGGTCGGTGCGCAGGAGTGCCTCGCCTACTGCCAGGGGGCCGGCGGGGGAATTCTGCGTGGCGTCGCAGGCTGAGGAGTACGCCCGCCTGGGCGGCGCGGGCGACTGCGCGTTCGAACAGCCCGGCCGCGTCACCTGACTCGGCGCGGTGCCACTCGGTGGTAGAGAGCTCGAAGCGGTAGCCGCGGCCTTGGCCGTCGGTCATGTGGCCCCCGTCGGGTGCCGCCACCGACTGCACGAGAAGGTGCTACCGGCCCTAAAGAGTACGACTGGCCATAAATGCGACAAAGAGTTATATAAGTCGTATAGCCCTCATGGTGCGGGGTAAGGCGGGCGTGTCGGAGGCGCTGTCCCACGTCTGCCAGCCGATCTGCGGCGATCCTCTGGGGGAGGAAAGCGATGTCCAGGGCAGTCGGAATCGACCTGGGTACCACGAACTCTGTCATCGCGGTGATGGAGGGCGGCAAGCCGACCGTCATCGCCAACGCGGAGGGTTCGCGCACCACCCCTTCGGTGGTGGCCTTCACCGACCAGGGAGAGCGACTGGTCGGTCAGATGGCCCGCCGTCAGGCGATCCTGAATCCGAAGGGCACGATCTCGTCCGCGAAACGGTTCATCGGCCGCCGCCACGGCGAGGTCACCAGCGAGATGAACGCGGTCTCCTTCGACGTGGTCCAAGGCCCGGACGGTGCGGTGCGCTTCGACGTGCGCGGCCGGCAGTACGCGCCGGAGGAGATCTCCGCGCAGGTCCTGCGCAAGCCGGCCGACGACGCCGCCAAGTTCCTCGGCGAGAAGGTGACCGAGGCGGTGATCACCGTACCGGCCTACTTCAACGACGCCCAGCGGCAGGCCACCAAGGACGCCGGCCGGATCGCGGGTCTGACGGTGCTGCGCATCATCAACGAGCCCACGGCGGCGGCGCTCGCCTACGGGCTGAACAAGCGGGCGAACGAGACCGTCCTGGTATTCGACCTGGGTGGCGGCACGTTCGATGTCAGCATTCTGAGCATCGGCGACGACGTCGTCGAGGTGCGGGCCACCGCCGGTGACGGCCACCTGGGTGGCGACGACTTCGACCGCAGGATCGTCGACCATCTGGCCGAGCAGTTCCAGCGCGAGAACGGGATCGATCTGCGCGCGGATCCGCAGGCCCTGCAACGCCTCTTCGAGGCGGCCGAGAAGGCCAAGGTCGAGCTGTCGTCGGTGAGTCAGACACAGGTGAGCCTGCCGTTCGTCACCGCCGACGCGACCGGGCCCAAGCACCTCAACACGACCCTGATGCGGTCGACCTTCGAACAGATCACCACGGATCTGGTCGAACGCTGCACCGGCCCGGTGCAGCGGGCGATGGCGGATGCGAAGATCACCTCGAGTGACATCGACGAGGTGATCCTGGTCGGCGGCTCCACCCGGATCCCTGCCGTCCAGAACCTGGTCCGCCGGCTGACTGGCGGCAAGGACCCCAACATGTCCGTCAACCCCGACGAGGTCGTGGCGATGGGCGCGGCGATCCAGTCCGCCGTGCTCAAGGGCGAGGCGAAGGACGTGCTGCTGCTGGACGTCACGCCGCTGTCCCTGGGCGTGGAGACGCTCGGCGGCGTGATGACCAAGGTGATCGAGCGCAACACCACCATCCCGGCCCGGCGTACCGAGACGTTCAGCACCGCCGAGGACAACCAGAGCGCGGTCGATGTGGTGGTGCTGCAGGGCGAGCGGGAACGGGCCGCCGACAACCGGGTACTGGGCCGGTTCCGGCTGGAGAACATCCGGCCCGCTCCGCGCGGCGTCCCGCAGATCGAGGTGACCTACGACATCGACGCCAACGGAATCCTCAACGTCTCCGCCAGGGACAAGGACACCGGCGCCGAGCAACGGATCACCATCAGCGAGAGCTCCAACCTGGACCAGAGCGAGATCGAGCGGATGATCGCCGAGGCCGAGCAGCACCGCGGCGAGGACGCCAGGCTGCGTGAGCAGATCGACGCGCGCAACGAGCTCGACTCGGTGGCCTACCAGGTCGAGCGCCGCCTGCGGGAGCTGGGCGAGGCGGTGCCCGTCCACGAGAAGGCGCGGGCCGAGATGCTCGTGAACGACGCCCGGCAGGCGGTCAAGAGCGAGGCGCCGCTGGAGCGGCTCCGCACGCTCACCTCCGAGCTGCAACAGATCTTCCACGGTCTGGCCGCGGCCACCGGCCCGGCGGGCGGGCCGGGAGCCGGACCGGGCACGGGCACGACGGGAGGGCCGGACGACGATGTCATCGACGCCGACTACACCACCTCCTGACGAGCCTGACGAGCCTGACGGCGAGCTGCGGGAGGCGGCGGAGTCCCCGCCCGGTCCCCAGCCCGAGGCTTCGTCCGAGGAGGATCCCGCCGCGCTGGCCGAGCGGCTCAAGGCGCAGGTGGCCGAGCTGGAGGACGTCGGGCGGCGGGCGCTGGCGGACGCGGACAACCTGCGCAAGCGCTTCGAGCGGGAGGCCGACCGGGAACGGCGACGCGAGCGGGCCCGTGTCGCCGCCCGGTGGCTTCCGGTGCTGGACAACCTCGAGCGCGCGCTGCAGCACGCCGAGGCCGACCCCGGCCTCATCCTCGACGGTGTACGGGCGGTGCGCGACCAGGCGGTGGAGGTGCTGGCCGAACTCGGCTACCCGCGGCGGGACGAGGTGGGGGTGCCGTTCGACCCTGCCCTGCACGAGGCGGTGAGCGTCATGATGGACACCGACGCCATCCCCGGAACGGTGGTGCGGGTCCTTCAGCCAGGTTACGGCGACGGCGAACACCAGCTGCGGCCCGCGCTGGTCTCGGTGGCGGCGAAGGCAGGACAGTGATGGCGGTCCGTGACCCGTACAAGGTGCTGGGAGTGGCGCGCGACGCGAGCCAGGACGAGATCCAGCGCGCCTACCGCAAACTCGCGCGCGCCTTTCATCCCGACATCAACAAGGGCCCTGAGGCCGAGGAGAAGTTCAAGGACGTCGCCGAGGCGTACGCGATCCTGTCGGATCCCGAGCAGCGCCGCCGCTACGACACCTTCGGCGCGGACTTCCGCCAGGTCCCGCCGGACGTCGACCCGGCGATGTGGGCCAGGACCAGGCGCGGCGCCGGGGCCGGCGCCACCTCCTGGGCCGGCGCCGGACGGGGCCCCGGCGGGGGCTTCGAGACGAGGTTCGGAGAGGACATCGATCTCGACGCGCTCTTCGGCGGCGGCTTCTTCGGGCGGCGCGGGCCCGGCGGCTGGGGACCGGTCCCCGGCGCGGACCAGGAGGCCGAGCTCGAGGTGTCGGTCGAGGAGGCCTATCACGGAGGTCGCCGCTCGATCACCTTCGACGGCGGACGGACCATCCAGGTCACCCTGCCCCCAGGCGTCACGGAGGGGCAGCGCATCCGCGTGGCCGGACAGGGCGGCCGCGGTGTCGGCGGGCCGCCCGGCGACCTGTATCTCGTCGTGCGCATCGCACCGCATCCGCGCTTCCGCGTTCGGGGTCGTGACCTGCATGTCGATCTGCGGCTGACACCGTGGGAGGCGGCGCTGGGCACGTCCGTGCCCGTGCGGACCCCCGGCGGGGAGGCTCAGGTGCGGGTCCCGCCCGGCAGCTCCAGCGGGCGGCGGCTACGGCTGCGCGGCCGCGGGCTGCCCAACCCGCGCGGCTCGCCGGGAGACCTCTACGCGGAGGTGCGGATCATGATCCCGGCGACACTCACCGACCAGGAGCGGCGACTGTACGAGCAGCTCGCCGCCACGTCATCGTTCGATCCGAGGAAAGCGTGATGCGGCCAAACGAACACTTCGCCGACAGCCATGCTCTGGTCCGCGTCGGCCGTCCGGCCCGGCTGGACCTGGAGGCCTTCGCCCGAGCCGCCGACACCCACCCGGAGCTGGTGCGCCGCCTGGTCTGCCTCGGCGTGCTGGAGGCGGAGCAGACGTCCACCGGACAGCTGTGGTTCTCCTCGGCCGAGCTGGCCTCGCTGGCGCGGATCCAGCGCCTGCGCGCGGCCTTCTCCCTCAACTACGCGGCCTTGGGCCTGGTGTGCGATCTGCTCGACCGCATCGCCGCGCTGGAGGCGGCGCTGCACAGTGACCCTCGACAGACCCGCTAGACCGGAGGCGGACGGTGGACGCCAACAGACTGACCCAGAAATCCCAGGAGGCGCTGCACGACGCGCAGACCAGGGCGCTGCGCTTCGGGCACACCGAGGTGGACGGCGAGCACCTGCTGCTGGCGCTGCTCGACCAGGCCGAGGGGCTCATCCCCCGGGTGCTCGAAGACGGCGGCGCGCACCCGGACCGGCTGCGCGCCGACCTCGAGGCCGAGCTGTCCAGGCGGCCCAGGGCGACCGGGCCCGGAGCGGCGCCGGGACAGGTCTACCTGACCCAGCGACTGTCCCGGCTCCTGGATGCCGCCGAACGCGAGGCGGGACGGCTGAAGGACGAGTACGTGTCGGTCGAGCACCTGCTGATCGCCCTGCTGGACGAGGGCCCGCAGACCGCGGCCGGCCGCCTGCTGCGCAGGCACAGGGCCTCACCCGCGACCGCTTCCTGCAGGCCCTCAGCACGATCCGCGGCAGCCAGCGCGTCACCTCGGCCACGCCCGAGGCCGCCTACGAGGCGCTGGAGAAGTACGGCAGGGACCTGGTCGCCGACGCCGCGAACGGCAGGCTGGAGCCGGTGATCGGCCGCGACACCGAGATCCGCCGCGTCGTCCAGATCCTGTCGCGCAAGACCAAGAACAACCCGGTGCTCGTCGGCGACCCCGGCGTCGGCAAGACCGCCATCGTGGAAGGCCTGGCCCAGCGCAGCGACCACGGCGATGTCCCCGAGGGCCTCAAGGACAAGACGATCTTCGCGCTCGACATGGGCGCGCTGCTGGCGGGGGCGAAGTACAGGGGCGAGTTCGAGGAGCGGCTCAAGGCGGTGCTGGGCGAGGTCAAGGCCGCCGAAGGGCGCATCCTGATGTTCGTCGACGAGCTGCACACCGTCGTCGGGGCCGGCGCCGCCGAAGGGGCGATGGACGCGGGCAACATGCTCAAGCCCATGCTGGCCCGCGGCGAGCTGCATCTGATCGGCGCCACGACTCTCCAGGAGTACCGCAAGCACATCGAGAAGGACGCCGCGCTCGAGCGCCGCTTCCAGCCCGTCCTGGTCGACGAGCCGTCCGTGGAGGACGCCGTGTCCATCCTGCGCGGCCTGCGCGAGCGGCTGGAGGTCTTCCACGGCGTCAAGATCCAGGACGGCGCCCTGGTGGCGGCCGTCGTCCTGAGCCACCGCTACATTTCCGACCGCTTCCTGCCGGACAAGGCGATCGATCTGGTGGACGAGGCGTGCGCGATGCTCCGTACCGAGATCGACTCGATGCCCGCGGAGCTGGACGAGCTGACCCGAAGGGTGATGCGCCTGGAGATCGAGGAAGCCGCGCTGTCCAAGGAGAGCGACCCGGGTTCCCGGGCGCGGCTGCGGGAGCTCAGCGGGGAGCTGGCCGATCTGCGCGCCGAGGCCGGCGCGATGCGCGCCCAGTGGGAGGCTGAGCGGCAGTCGCTGCGCAAGGTCCAGGAGCTGCGCCTGCAGATGGAGAGCATCCGCCACCAGGCCGAGCAGGCCGAGCGCGACTACGACCTCAACCGCGCCGCCGAACTGCGGCACGGCAGGCTCCCCGACCTGGAACGGCGGCTGAGCGCGGAGGAGGAGCGGCTGACCGCCAAACAGGACGGACGCGGGCTGCTTCGCGAGGTGGTGACCGAGGAGGAGGTCGCCGGCATCGTGTCGCGGTGGACCGGGATCCCGGTCAGCCGGCTCCAGGAGGGCGAGCGGGACAAGCTCCTGCGCCTGGACGAGATCCTCCACGAACGCGTCATCGGCCAGGACGAGGCGGTGCGGCTGGTGGCGGACGCCATCATCAGGGCCCGCTCGGGCATCAAGGATCCGCGCCGGCCGATCGGCTCGTTCGTCTTCCTCGGGCCCACCGGCGTCGGCAAGACCGAGCTGGCCCGATCGCTGGCCGAGGCGCTCTTCGACACCGAGGACAACATGGTCCGCCTGGACATGAGCGAGTACCAGGAGCGGCACACGGTCAGCCGGCTGGTCGGCGCGCCGCCGGGGTACGTGGGGTACGAGGAGGGCGGCCAGCTCACCGAGGCGGTACGGCGCAAGCCGTACTCCGTGGTGCTGTTCGACGAGATCGAGAAGGCGCACGCGGACGTCTTCAACACGCTGCTGCAGGTACTGGACGACGGGCGGCTGACCGACGCGCAGGGCCGGACCGTCGACTTCCGCAACACGGTGATCATCATGACGTCGAACATCGGCTCGGAGCACCCGCTCGAGGGGGTGACCCCGGGCGGCGAGCTCAAGCCCGAAGGACGGGAGCGCGTCATGGCGGCGCTGCGCCGGCACTTCCGGCCCGAGTTCCTCAACCGGATCGACGACATCGTGCTGTTCAAGCCGCTGACCCAGCAGGAGATCGAGCGCATCGTCGACCTCATGCTCGCCGATATCGGGAACCGGCTGGCCGATCGCCGGCTGACGCTGGAGGTGTCCGAGGCGGCCCGCGCCTTCATCGCCCGGCAGGGCTTCGACCCCGTCTACGGCGCGCGTCCGTTGCGCAGGTTCATCGCTCGTGAGCTGGAGACCCGCGTCGCCCGGGCCCTGCTGACCTGACCGGGCAGGTCGACGACGGCTCGACGATCCACGTCGATGTGAAGAAGGGTGAGCTGGTCGTCGGCGGTCACTAAATCGTTGGACAACGCGTGCACCCACGGCCATCGTTGGCGGCATGCGACAGGAGGAGATCTGGGACATCGAGACCGCCCAGCGCTATGACACGCCGGGCACCGGCATGTTCGCGCCCGAGGTCTTGGAGCCGACCGTGGACCGCCTCGCCGGACTCGCGGGCGACGGAGCGGCGCTCGAGTTCGCCATCGGGACCGGCCGCGTGGCCGTGCCGCTCGCCGCGCGAGGGGTGCCCGTCACCGGCATCGAGCTGTCACCTCCGATGATCGACCAGCTGCGCACGAAGGTGGACGAAGCGACGATCCCGGTGATCGTCGGCGACATGGCGACTGCCGTCGCTCCGGGGAAGTACACGCTCGTCTACCTCGTCTTCAACACGATCTCCAACCTGCTCACCCAGGCCGAGCAGGTCGCGTGCTTCCGCAACGCCGCCCGCCACCTCACGCCCGGCGGCCGCTTCGTGATCGAGCTCTGGGTGCCCGAGCTGCGCAAGCTCCCACCGGGTCAGCAGGCCACGGTCTTCCATTGCGAGCCTGGCTACATCGGCCTGGACACCTACGACGCGCTGCGCCAGCACGTCGTCTCGCACCATTTCAGGTTCGATGAGAGCAGACAGGCTCGGCTGTTCCGTAGCCCGCACCGCTACATCTGGCCGGCCGAACTCGACCTCATGGCTCAGCTGGCCGGGTTCGAGCTGGAGACCAGGCATGCCGACTGGACAGGAGCCGACTTCACCGCCGAGTCGCGTTCCCACGTGTCCGTCTACCGCATCCCACCGGACCGCCACTAGTTGCGCACGGGTTCCACGTCCGTCAGTGGCACATCGCCGACGGCCTTGGCCCGTCGGCCCGGCAAGCCCTCCCACGTTCGTGCAGGTCACCGCACGATGATGGGTTCATGGACGTGAACGAGGTGCTCCTTCCAGGCGTGGGGCTGCGGTATGAGTTCACCAACCATGACGGCGACCGGATCGGTGTCGTGGCGCGGCGGACTGGCGAGTTCGAGTTGGTCGTCTACGCGAACGACGATCCTGACGAGGGCCGGCCCATGTTCCGGCTCAACATCGAGGAGGCCGACGCGCTCGCCGAGATCCTCGGTGCGCCTCGCATCGCGGAGCGGTTCGCGGACCTCACCAAGGAGGTGCCAGGGCTGAGCGCCGGACAGACGGAGGTGCGGCCCGGCTCTCCTTACGTGGATCGCCCGCTGGGGCACACCAGGGCGCGCAGCCGTACGGGGGCGTCCATCGTGGCGATCGTCCGCGGTGAGGACGTGATCGCGTCACCGACACCTGATCAGGTGCTCCGAGCGGGTGATGTCCTGGTGGTCATCGGCACCCGCAGCGGCATCGCCGGCGTGGAACAGATCATCCGGGGCTGAGCGCGTGCAGACCTCCGTCGCGCTGCTGCTGGAGCTGGGTGTCATCCTGGCCGCCCTCAGCGTGCTCGGGGCGTTGGCCCGGCGCTTCGCCCTGTCGCCCATCCCGCTCTACCTTTTCGCCGGCCTGTCGCTGGGCGAGGGAGGCATCGCTCCCGTGCCCGCCGCCGGCGAGTTCGTCCAGATCGGCGCGGCCATCGGGCTCGTCCTGCTGCTGCTCGCTCTCGGCCTGCAGTTCTCCATCAACGAGTTCTCCGCCAGCCTGCGCCGCCACGTGCCCTCCGCAGCGGTCGACCTCGTGCTGAACGCCGTCCCCGGCGCGCTGGCCGGCTGGTTTCTCGGGCTGGACGGCGTCGGCATCCTGGCCCTTGCCGGCGTCACCTATATCTCCTCCTCCGGCATCATCGCCCGGCTCCTCGACGACCTTCGGCGCCTGGGCAATCGGGAAACCCCGGCCGTGCTGTCGGTGCTGGTGCTGGAGGACTTCGCCATGGCCGCCTACCTGCCGCTGCTCGTCGTTCTCGCCTCCGGCGGCACGTGGTTGCAGGCGACGCTCGGTGTGCTCGTCGCGGTCGGCGCGGTGCTGGCCGCCTTCGTCGTGTCCTATCGCTGGGGCCACCACCTCGGCCGGCTGCTGTCCGATCCGGATCCTGAACAGCTCATGCTCCGAGTGCTGGGCATCACGCTGATCGTGGCGGCGCTGGCCGAACTGGTCCACGCCTCGGCCGCGGTCGGGGCCTTTCTGGTCGGGCTCACGCTCACCGGTGAGGCCGCCAGGCGGGCTCGCAGTGTGCTCACTCCTTTGCGCGACCTGTTCGCCGCGGTCTTCTTTCTGGCGATCGGTCTGTCGGTCAGCTTGCGGGATCTGGTCCCTGTGCTCCCGGTGGCTCTCGTCCTCGCCGTGGTCACAGCCGCGACCAAAGTGGCCACCGGCCAGTACGCGGCTTTCCGGGAGGGAGCGGGAGCGCGAGGACGCCTGCGCGCGGGAACGGCGCTCATCGCCCGCGGCGAGTTCTCCATAGTGATCATCGGTTTGGTCGGCGCACAGCACGACAAGCTCGGTCCCTTGGTGGCCGCCTATGTCCTCGTCCTGGCGATAGCCGGGCCACTCGCCACGCGGCTGGGCGGCGCGCCGACCTACCAACCACGAACGACCAGGCACTGACGCCGCAGTCCCACGACGGATTCGAAGACCGGGAAGGCGTGGCGGCTCCGGCAATGCGCGCGGGCCGCCTCGTCGCCCGGCTGATGCCACGCCGAACCCGGTGAGCGGTCGGGCCTACCCGGCGAGGACCGGGTTTCAAGGACAACGATCGATCCAGAAATGCCCGAGGGCATGCGTCGGTTTGAGAGTTCTTCCCAGGTCGAGCGGGAAGTCCTCGGTAGGGGTGGTCATGATGGGGTTGCCGGGGACGCAGACTTCGATGGGGCGGCTGCGTATCAAGGTGCATCGCGGTTCCACGGCTGTCGTGCTCGGCCTGCAGGGGCAGCTGGACCTGTACACCAAGCCGTTCTTGCGGGACAGGCTGAACGAGGTGTTGACCGCGTCGGCGCCGCATCCGCCCGGCGTGGTCGTGGATCTGTCGGAGTTGGAATTCTGTGACTCCTCCGGGGTCAGCATGTTGATCGCCGCTCGGTATCGCCTGAAGGATGCCGGCCGGCCGTTGGCGCTGGCCGGCGCGCATGGCATCTGCGATCAGGTCCTGCATCGCACCGGGCTGCACCGGGTCTTCCACTGCTATCCCACGGTGGCCGAGGCCGAGATCGCCCTGGCGGAGCAGGCCCACCCCTAGCTAGTGCCACCTCGGCGGCCCTACCGCCCCTTCCCCGCGCCGATCGTCGCGCGAATCGCCGGCAATCGCCACGGCGGAGTTCGACCCGCTCCGCGACGAGGGCATCGCCTACGCCTTGCGCCTGCTGCAGGCGGGCGTCTCGGTCGAGCTGCACCAGTGGCCGGGCACCTTCCACGGGTCACAGGCCATCATCACCGCCGGTGTCCCAGAGGCAGAACGCCGAGCTGGCCACCGCACTGCGCCGCGCGCTGGCCGGATAGGAGGGCGGAGCGGATGCCGCAGGTGGCGACGGGACTGCCCGAGCTGCTGCGGCCCGCGCGGAAGGCTGGCCCTGGCCCGTGACCGCGGTGTCTCAGCCGGACGCCCCGTCTGCTCCTGGGAGACGGGGCGTCCAATGAGGCGGGCCCCTCGGCGCCGGTAGGTCAGCTCAAAGCCGCGGCGGCGGGGAAGCGTTCCCAGACGCGGTGCCGGCCGAGGAGTCTGACGATCTCCGTCAGCACCTCGTCGCCACGGTCGCCGAGCAGCACGCCAGGGGCTCCCGTGGGGATGGCCGCCAGGGCGAGGGCCTCCATGGCGCCGTCCCAGCCGCCGATCGGCTTCCCGTGACGGTAGGCCTCGGCCAGCATGAGCAGCACCCGCGGGTCGATCGCGCCGCCGAGGTCGCCGGCCTTGGCGTCCCGTGCGCCGTAGGCGTCCGCGCCGGGCGCGGGAGCGCCCGCGACCAGCAGGGCGTCGAACTCGACGGACCTGGCCGTGGCGAACGTGCGCTGCGCGACGAGCGGCTCCCCGCCGCCGGTGAGCGCGTCGAGCACGCCGCGCACGCCGTTGCGCGATTCGCCATCGGGCGGGCCGCCGGTGGGCGCGATGATCAGCGGCACCATGCCGCCGTCGAGGATCGCCTGCCGCACGGACTTGACCGTCTCCAGATCGGCGCCGTCACCGGTGATGATGCCGATGACCCGTCCGGCCGTCGGCCATTCCTTGCCGACCTGCGAGAGCGCCGGGCTCGGCTGTACAGACGGCAGCGGCTGCGCCGCTTTGGGCGCGGGCAGTCCGAGGCCCGCGGCCACCTGCTCGCACAGGACCGGGTCGATCTCCGCGAGCACCTGCAGGGTGCGCTCCTTGATCGCCTGCTCGTAGACCTTGCCGAGCTCGAAGGTGTAGGCGGCGATCACGTGCTCGCGCTCCACCGGGGTCAGGCTCAGCCAGAACAGCCGGGGCTGGGTGAAGTGGTCGGCGAACGTCGCGGGCGCCTCGCGCACCCGCGGCGCCGACGCCACCTCCACCGGCACCTCGACGTAGCCGCGCTCCTGCCCGTCGGCGAAGAACGGGCAGCCGCCGTCCAGAGAGTTCGGCTTGTACGGCGCGGCGCCGCTGTGCACGGCCGTCTGGTGCATGCCGTCCCTCAGCATGTCGTTGACGACGGCGTGCGGCCTGTTGATGGGCAGTTGCGTGAAGTTCGGCCCGCCCAGCCTGGTGATCTGGGTGTCCAGGTAGGAGAACAGCCGCCCGGCCAGCAACGGGTCGTCGGTGACGTCGATGCCGGGCACGAGGTTGCCCACGTGGAAGGCGACCTGCTCGGTCTCGGCGAAGAAGTTCGACGGGTTGGCGTTGAGCGTCAGCAACCCGATCGGCTGGACCGGCGCCAGCTCCTCGGGAACGATCTTCGTGGGGTCCAGCAGGTCGATGCCCTCGAACAACTGCTCCGGGGTGTCGGGGAAGACCTGGATGCCCAGCTCCCACTGCGGGAAGGCGCCCGCCTCGATCGCGTCGGCGAGGTCGCGGCGGTGGAAGTCGGGGTCCACTCCATTGATGAGCTGCGCCTCCTCCCAGACCAGGGAGTGCACGCCCGCCTTGGGCTTCCAGTGGAACTTCACCAGTGTGGTCGCGCCCGCGGCGTCCACCAGCCTGAAGGTGTGGACGCCGAAGCCCTCCATCGTCCGGAACGAGCGCGGGATGCCACGGTCGGACATGTTCCACAACGTGTGGTGGGTAGCCTCGGTGTGCAGGGAGACGAAGTCCCAGAACGTGTCGTGCGCGCTCTGCGCCTGCGGGATCTCCCTGTCGGGATGCGGCTTGCCCGCGTGGATGATGTCGGGGAACTTGATGGCGTCCTGGATGAAGAACACCGGGATGTTGTTGCCCACCAGGTCGAAGATGCCCTCGCTGGTGTAGAACTTCGTCGCGAAGCCGCGCGTGTCACGGACGGTGTCGGCCGAGCCCCGCGAACCCAGGACCGTCGAGAAGCGGACGAAGACCGGCGTCTCGGCGCCCTCCGCGAGGAAGGCGGCCTTCGTCACCTTGCCGGCCGTGCCGTACGAACGGAAGATCCCGTGCGCGGCGGCGCCGCGGGCGTGCACGACACGCTCCGGAATACGCTCGTGATCGAAGTGGGTGATCTTCTCCCTCAGGTGCTGGTCGCGCAGCAGCACGGGTCCGCGCGGGCCCGCCTTCAGCGAGTGGTCGCTGTCGGGCAGCCGGGTCCCCTGTGCCGTCGTCAGGTACGCCCCGCCCTGCGCCAGCGCCTCCTGGGACACGCCGTCCGGCTGGCCCGTCGGGGTGAAGGGCTCGGGACCCCGCTGGTCCTGCTTGGGCGGCAGCGGGCCTCTCGGCTCGGTCGGCTCGGCGACAGGCGGCGGCTCGCTGCCGGGGCGGCCGGGGATCGCTCCGGTCGCGTTGGTCGGATGGGACTCTTCCATGCGTTACCCCCAGAGAAGCGCGCCGTGACGTCGTTCGACACGGCGCTGATCCATGGGCGGCCCTACCCGGATTCCCCGGGTCAAAGCGAGCGTTTCCGGAGATGAGGGGAAAACCGGGCCGGAGTCCGACCTTCGCCCCCTTGAACCGGCTCGCACTCTCGAGCTGGCTCAAGGGCTCCTTGTGCGCTTGTGAACCGTCCAGCGGTGGACGATCCAGGCGCAGGCGCAGAGGAGGAAGAGCAGGGCGCAGACCGCGATGACCGGGAAGATCCATCCCGGAGGACCGTCGCAGACGGCCGCCACGTCGCCGGGCTCCCAGGGGCAGGGGTCGTCGGAGTCGAGCTTGAAGAAGCTGTCGTCGGCCTCCAGCGCGTACCCGAAGGCCGAGGCGGTGGCCAGGGCGAAGGCCGAGGTCAGCCTGCCCCACGGAGCGGGCTTCCTGGCCACCGCCGTCCAGATCGCGATCGCGAGGGCGAGGACGGCGGTCAGCGGCCATGTCAGGGCGAGGGTGATCAGGGTGATCAGGGCGAGCGCGGCCATGCGGCCGTCAGCAGCAGGCGCGGGTCGAGAGCACGGGTGAGGCGGCCCCGCCCGCCGGAGGGGTGGCGGTGCTCGTCTTCTGGTCCGAGGCGATACGGCCGCGCATCATGGTCTCCATGACCTTCATGAAGCGCTGCGCCCTGGCGTGGCCGACGATGAACGGGTTCCCGGACCCGGCGGACCCGCTGCGCAGTTCCTCCATGCGGCCGAGGCCGTGATCGCAGAGCCCGTGGTTGTTCAGCTCGACGTCCACACCTGCCCGCCGCATCTGGGAGGCGAAGGCGAGCACGGAGGAGAGATAGGTCCGCTTGCCCGCGGTCACGGTGGGCGGGTTGGTCCCACCCCACAACATCGCGGTGTGCCGCCGTCCCTTCCACCACACCGGGAAGATCGGCGAGACGGTGCCCGGCGTGTGTCCGGGCGTGTGATGGAACGTGACCGTCGTGTCGCCGAGGGTCAGCCGCTGGCCGTCGGAGATCTCCAGGTCTCGGGCGGGAGCGTTGGCGGGGGAGCCGGCGGCGACGAGGTCCCAGTCGGCTCGGCTCATCATGACCCGGGCACCGTACCGGTCGGCGAGGTACTGGGCGCCGCCGAAATGATCGCCGTGACCGTGGGCGGCCACCACATACCTGATCTTCGCCGGGTCCACTCCCACAGAGCGCAGCTCCGGAACGAGGATCTTCTCGGCCTCGGCCGGGGATCCCAGCGCGTCGACGAGAATGACGCCCTGGGAGGTCAGGAGCGCCGTGGCCGAGACGAAGCCGGTGCTCACCACCGCCACGTTGTCGAAGATCCTCAGCGGCTTGGGGGCCTTCACCGGTGCCATCGCGGAGCCTGGGGTGAGCGCCTTGACGAGGGCCAGCAGGACCGGATCGTCACCGGCCAGCCGGGCTGCGCGGTCGTAGTAGTCCTGCGCGTTCCTGGGCGGGGCGGTCGATGCCGCGGCCTCGCGTCCCGCCAGCGGCAGGAGAGCGGCGGCGGCCAGGAATGCCCGGCGGGACGTTCTGGACTGCGCAAAGGACATGCAACGGCACCTGCTTTCACTCGCCCGGGGCCTGACGCGATCAGGCCCGCGGTGGACGTCGGCGCCGCCCAGCAGACCAGAGCCGCTCAGGTGGTGTCCAATATCGATATCACCTGCGAGTAGATAGCGGGATCAGTATCGAAGCAGGTCAAAGCCGCCTGTCACGACAGCGGGTGCTCCAGCCACACGTTGGCCTCGACGTACACGCCGAGGTTCTGCTCGGGCGAGGCCAGCACGGGGGCGATGCCGCCCTCGACCGCGTTGGGGCCCGGCTTCAGGGCGGAGCCCGTCCACTCGTGCCACTGCTCGAGCGTCCCCGTGATGGTCATGGCGAACGGCGCCACCTTGACGAAGCGGGCGCCGAGCCGTTCGTGCGTGCGCAGCCACGGGTCCTCGGACAGGCCGTCCTCGCGCCGCCTGGACAGGTAGTCGTCCATGGACAGCATGGCGTGGCGCGCCTTCCCCGTCGGGCGGACGGGAACCACCAGCCGGTCCAGGCCGCTGTCCCTGGCCCGCTCACGCAGCCCGTTCAGCGCGACGGCGGCGATGCCCTCTCCCCTGCGGTCCGCGGCGACCTGGACGTCCAGCGCGCTCAGCGCGGTCGGGGGCCTGCCGTCGAGGGCGTCCTCCACGGCCCAGATGATCGCGCCGTCCCAGCCGTGGTCGGGCAGGTGCTCACGCTCGGGCGCGGGGAAGGTCAGCGGCACGCTGACCGCCCTCGCCACCGGGACGTCGCCGTCGAGCACGACCAGGAAGAACTCGGGCCACCGCTCGACCAGGCGCCTGGCCCTGGTCAGGATCGCGACAGGGTCGTGCTGCATGAACTCGCTGCCGATGTCGCCGAGGCGCAGCGCCGGCTCGAGCAGGTCCGGCCGTGTCGAGAGATTCTGGACGTGCACGGGTCCCGCCTTCCTCGTGGGCAACGATCAAGAAGGAACCCTAGCGCCTGAAACTGGTCACCACCCTTCGCATGCCTGCCCCTCAGCCCGCCGAACCGCTCCGCAAGCCTGTCCGGGCCCGGCGCGGCTCGCGCGGTGCCGGCGTACCGCGTCGCGGTTGGCGCACCGCTGGGAGCAGTAGCGCTGCCGCCCCGTGCGGGAGGTGTCGGCGAAGATCGTGCTGCACTCGGTCACGGCGCACCGCCTGAGCCGGTGCATGCCCCGTCCCACCAGGTGCAACGCGGTGCCAACGGAGATCAGCGAGAACAGCACGGAGCCGAGCGTCCGGTCGTCGCGGTAGTGCAGGTGCCAGCCGCTGCCCGCGTGGTCGGTCAGCCGCGGGTACGCGGCGGCCGCCGCCAGCATCCGATTCAGCAGCTCGGCGCGCCGGTGCTCGTCGGCGGCGTCGACGACCTGCTCCCACTCGTCCAGTACGGCCTGCGTGCGGTCCAGGTCCTGCGGCGTGACCGGGCTCTCCAGCACCAGTCCGGCGGCGCGGCAGCGGTCCGCGAGTTCCTCGGCGCTCGCCGGGCGCCGGTTGGCCAGGTCCGCGGCCAGGTTCACGGCACCCTCGCCGTAAGGGTTGAGATGCATAAGCCCATTACACCAGGCTGGGCGCATGAGACACCACACGGATGTACGGCAGGCAGTGGACGGCGATGTCGCGGAGCTCATCCGCCTGCGGGCGTTGCTGTTCGAGACCCTCGGCAACCCCTCATCAGATGACCAATGGCGCGACAACCTTGCCGTGGTGCTGAAGGAACAGCTGGCGGCGGACACCATGCGGATCCTCGTCGTGGACGGCGGCACCGGGCTCGCCGCCTGCGGCATCGGCATCGTCGAGCAGCGGCTGCCCAGCCCGCGGCTGCGCAACGGCCGCCTCGGACAGGTGATCGGCGTGGTCACCGACCCGGCCCACCGGCGGCGTGGGCACAGCCGCGCGATCATGAACGGCCTGCTCGACTGGTTCAGGGAACGTGACGTCGCCCGCGTGGACCTGCACGCCTCCCACGACGCCGAACCGCTCTACCGCGAGCTCGGCTTCGTCGACCACCCCGAGCCGGCACTGTACTGGCGTCCGTGAAAGTCAACCCGGCCCGCACCGGCGGGTTCACCCGCAGCACACCGCGATACCGGTGGATCGTCCTCGGTATCGCCACCTTCGCCCAGGCCGCCGCCGGCTTCTTCATGCAGGGGATGGGGGCGATGGGCATCCACCTCCAACGTGACCTTTCCCTGAGTACGGCCCAGCTGGGTCTCCTGTTCTCGGCGGCTGGGGCGGTTCCGTTGATCGGGTTGCTGGTGGCGGGGGAACTGCTGGACCGCTACAACGAACGCTGGGTCCTCGGGATCGGTGCCTGCGTGGTCGCCGCGGCTCTGATCGTGGGAAGCACGGCACCGGGCTACGTGTCCCTGCTCCTTGTCCTGCTGGTCGTCGGCGCGGGATACTGCACCGTTCAGCCCGGCGGGAGCAAATCGGTGGCCTCCTGGTTCGACGCGTCCCAGCGCGGGTTCGCGATGGGCGTCCGCCAGGCGGGCCTGCCGCTGGGCGGCGCGCTCGCGGCAGCCGTCCTGCCCTTCCTCGCCGGCGCCTTCGGCTGGCGGTCGACATTCGTGGTCGGCGGTCTCGTCGCGCTCCTGGGAGCCGGCGTCTTCATGGGCTTCTACCGCAGGCCGCCCGCCCAAGCCGGCCCCCAGGACGGCCGGCCCCGTGCCTCGCTCGAGTCACAGCTGCGCGCCCGGCTGGGGATGCTCCGCGAGCCGTCCACGGTGAAGATCATGCTGTCCGGGACGAGCCTGATCTCGGTGCAGTACGGCGTGCTCGTCCTGACCGTGCTGTATCTGCATGACACGACGGCTCTCGGAGCAGGACCGGCGGCCCTCGTCCTGGTGGCGGCCCAGGGAGCGGGGGTTGCCGGCCGCGTTTGCCTGGCGGCCTGGAGCGACCGCGCCCGGTTCGGCCGCTACGGCTGCGTCATGACCTGCATGGCCGCCGTGATCGCAGGGATGACGGCGTTGATGACGCCCCTGGGGCAGTCGCCCGCGGCGGCCTGCATCCTGTTCATATGGCTGGGGTTCTTTGGATTCGGCTGGTACGGCCCATGGGTCACCTATGTGACCGAATCGGCTCCACCGGGCAAGACGGGATTCGCTCTCGGCCTGGCCATGGCCGTCAACCAGATCGCCATCGTTCTGGCGCCGCCCGTCGTCGGCCTGCTCAAGGATCTCACCCACAGCTTCACACCGGCCTGGGGCCTCCTGGTCGTGCTGACCGCCGTTGCCCTCGCGGTCACGGCTCGCGGAGAACGCCGGGGAATCGGCCGCGGCGCTCACGGCGCTAGTCCGGCGAGCCGGGGACGATGAGGCCTGACTCGTAGGCGGCGATTCGGCGATGACGGCCGATTGTCGTAGGTGACCGCCGTGCCCGGCGGATGCTTGCGCTCCGGCTTGGTCGCGGCGAGGATCCGGCCAAGCGGCTCGATGTCGCGAGGATCGGCGCTGCCAGTGCCGATCATGTCATCCTCGTCGAACCCCGCGTGTGCGTCAGCAGGTGCCGCAGAGTGACCGGCCTTCCTGGACAGGTGTCCTTGATCTTGAAGGTCTTGAGGTAGGTGTTGATTGCATCGAGTACAGGCTGACGGGCCCCGTCCGTCACAAGGTGAGCTGGTGTTGGCGCTGGGCGCGCCACTCGACCGTCAGCACGGTGGCGTCGTCCTGCAGCCGGTCGTGCTGGTGCTCCAGGATGGTCTGGATCAGCCGGCGCAAGGTCTCCGGAGCCGACACCCCGTCGGCTTCGCGGCGGATGATGAAATCGATGAAGCGCTCCAGCCCGAACAGCTCGCCGTCCGGGTTCTGGGCTTCGATGACGCCGTCGGTGTAGAACAGCAACCGGTCCCCGGGTTGCAGCCGATAGTGAAGCAGGCCGGTGGAGGGCTCCATCCGGAAGCCCATCGGGGGATCGGGGAGGCTGTCGAGGGTGGCGACCCAGCGGCCCTCGCGGATGACCAGCGGCGGGTGATGTCCGCGGTTCACCCAGCTCAGCACGCCGCTCTGGAAGTCGAGGGCGGCCAGGATGCCGGTGGCGAACCGGCCGGTGAACTGCTCGGCGATCTCCGTGTCGATCGCCTCGCTGGTCGCGAGCAGATCCGCGCCCTGACGGCGGTTGTTACGGCTGGTCCCCACGGCGACGGTGGCCGTCAGCCCGGCGGCGGTGTCGTGCCCCATGGCATCGAAGATCGACAGATACAGCGTGTCGCCGTCGACGGCGTAGTCGAAGGCGTCCCCGCCGACGGCGTACGCCGGCTCCAGCGCGGCGCCGACCACCACCTCGTCGTTGGCCAAGGTTCCCGGAGGCAGCAGGTTCCACAGAACCTCGGCCGACAGGGACATCGGGCTGGTGCGCACCAGCCGCGCGAAGGAGTCGCTGTGGGGGCGCTTGCTGACCACCAGCACGGAGATCAGCGCCGCCAGCTGGGTGGCCAGCCATTGGACGTGCTCGCCACCTCCGGGGACGGTCACCCCGAGCACCCCGACTCTGTCGGTTCCGTCCAGCAACGGCACCCACAACCGCATCGGGCCCTCACCCGCGGGCGCCTGCGCCAGGTCAGCGGAGTGGGGGTCGGAAACGGGCCGGGCCTGGACGATCTCCACGTTGCGGAAGGCCCGACCGGCCATGGTGACGTCGATGCGGATGGGTTCGAGCGGGCGGCCCAGAACGTCGCGCTGGCCGGACAGCGGCACGAGCAACTGCTGCTGCAGGTCGGCCACGTAGATCAGCGTCTGGGAGAAGCCGACCAGCGCCGCGTGCTCGGCGACCAGGGCCGGCAGGTCCTCCATCGCGGCCAGATGATGGGCCTGCAGCAGGCCGCCCAGCATCCGCTCCCCATCGCTCCCCACATGCCTGCCCTTCTGGCCGTCTTCCTGGCGCCTATGGTGGGGTCCTACCCTCTATCGCCGCTCAGCCTCCCTGCCGCGATGGAACAGGTCAGATGGCGTTGTACCTCGGTCTCGGGGCCGCTGCCCTCGCCGGGACACGAAGTGGCCGGGGCGGCACCGTGCCAGTGACACTCGCCAGGGGGTGGGTGGACGGTGTCGCCGGGCCGCACATGACGACCTCGCCCCCGCGCGGTTGCACCCGCCCCACTCCCTCGGTGACATGCAGGGTCTGCCCCACGGCGTGGCGGTGCCAGGCGGTGCGGGAGTACGGCGCGCGCGCCTGCCTCCGGTGGCACATGAGCGGACCGGGCGCCGTGATGCAGGGGAGCGCTCCTGAACTGTATGTTCGGGACACGCTCCCCTACTGATCACGGATGGCGGATGGTTCGCGTCAGGCGGACGCGTAGACGCGATGGACGAACTCGGCGAGCTTGTTGTCGGGCAGTTCCTTGGCCAGGTCGGCCTCGCTGATCATGCCCACGATCCGGTGGTTCTCGATCACGGGCAGCCGCTTGATCTGGTGCTGCTCCATCTTCTCCAGGGCCTCTTCGACGCTGCTGCTGCCGTCCACCCACACCAGCCCGCGGGCGAGTTCGCCTGCCGTGGCCTGGTCGAGGTCCTTGCCCTCGGCACAGCACTTGACCACGATGTCGCGGTCGGTGATGATCCCCTTGAGCCGGTCGTCGTCCCCGCAGATGGGCAACGCGCCGACCGACAGGTCACGCATCATCTGCGTGGCCCTGCGCAGGCTTTCGTGCTCGCCGATGCACTCCGCTCCTTGGTGCATCACGTCTTGTACTCGCTTCCCGACTCCCGATGTGGTCATCGCTGCCTCCCCCGAGAAGGTTCGACGGACTCTTCCATGGTGCCCCTACCCATGAAGCAGCACATCAGCGGACTGTTCGCACCTTCTCCTCTCCCTAGGAGCGGACGACTTCTTAGGATCGGACGACGGCGACGGCGCAGCGGGCGTGGTGCAGAACGCCGCGGCTGACCGACCCCAGCACGGCGGAGGTCATCGCGCCCCTGCCATGAGATCCCACCACCACCAGGTCGGCCGTGGCCGACGCGTCGGTGAGCGCGTCGACCGGGTGCGCGTGCCGAATCTGCTCGACCGCCGTCACCTGCGGATAGCTCGTCTCGAAAGCCGCGATCCGGTCGATCAGCAGCTTTCGATGGGCCGCCCGGGCCTGGTCGGTGTAGGCCAGGCTCTCCGTCGCGAAGGCCAGTCGCGGGGTGCGCCACGCGTAGAGCACGCGCAGCAGGCAGTCCCGCAGCCGCGCCTGCTCGAAGGCGTACGCCAGGGCGGGCTCGCACTCCCTCGATTCGTCGACGCCGACGACGATCTCACCATGTACCTCGACCTGTCCGGGGCGTACCACGACCACCGGACAGCGCGCGTGCCCTGCCACGTGCATGCTCACCGAGCCCAGCAGCGCTCCGGCGAAGCCCCCCAGCCCCCGGCTGCCGACCACGATCTCCGCGGCGTCCCTTCCCTGCTCGCGCAGCACCGCGGCGGGCGGACCGTCGATGATCTCGGTCGCCACCTCGACGTCCGGCCACCGGGCCCGAGCCCAGACCACCGCCATCTCCAGGACTTTCTCCGAGTTGCGTGTCACCGTGTCCGGCCCTTCCACGGGCGGGAACCCGGCGATCTGATACGGCCAACGGTCCACGGCGTGGACGACGCGCAACGACGCCCCCGTACGCCGCGCGTCATCGGCCGCCCACTCCACCGCCGCCCGCGCCGCCTCGGAGCCGTCCGTACCCACAAGGATCACGGCAGACATGATTGCCCCCTTCCCCCTCTCTCCATCACACCCCAGCGGACGGCGATCCGCCACCATCGAGGGCCCGCCACACCCCCGTCCCGGCAGACAGGGTGAGAGTGGCGACCCCTCCAAAGGGCGCGGCATTCCGTCCTCATCCGCTGGAGCCCGATCAGCTCACAGCTCAGGCTCGCGAAGGTGCTCAGCGGCAGGAGAGCGCGGTAGCGGTGCCCGATCGACCGTGAGCGTCTGACTGCTCCTGACTCGTCTCCCGGGGCGCTCCCCGGGACCGCCAGGTCATGCTCCGTGCATCGTGAAACGCTCCCGATAGGCGGCAGGCGTGACGCCGAAGCGTTGCTTGAACACCCTGTGGAGCGTCTCGACCGAGCCGAGACCGACCGAGTTCGCGATGGTCTGCAGGCCGTTCCCGGTGTGGATGAGCTGCCGCGCCACGGCGTCGACACGGACTGACTCCACGTAGTGCGCAGGCGTCACCCCGACCTGCTGGCGGAAGAGTCGTGAGAAGTGACGGACGCTGAGGCTCGTCCGGCGGGCGAGCGCTTCGTTGCCGAGATCCTCGGTGAGGTGGCCAGGAATCCACGCCTGCAGGCGGGCGATCTCGGCGTCAGCGGCCGAGGGGTGCGCGAGGAGTTCGCTGAACTGGCTCTGACTACCTGGTCGCCGCATGTACATGACAAGCCACCGGGCGACTCGACGGGCCAGCTCGGCATCGTGGTCGTCGGCGACCAGGGCAAGCGCGAGGTCTATTCCCGTGGACACGCCGGCCGACGTCCAGACGTGCTCGTCGCGCAGGAAGATGGCGTCGGACTCCACGATCACCTCGGGGTGATCGGCGGCGAGCTGTCTCGCCGTCGCCCAGTGCGTCGTCGCCCGTCGCCCGTCGAGCAGCCCCGCGGCCGCCAGCATGTGAGCCCCGGCGCAGACCGACGCGATGCGGGGTGCACCCCGACCGACGAACGTGGCGAGCCACTCGACGAGCGACTCGTCCTGCAGCGCCTTCACCTCGGTCTCACCGGGCGCGAGACCGCCTGGCACGATCAGCGTCCCGATCCCGCCACGCAGCTCCGCCCAGGAGACATCGGCGGCTATGGAGGTGCCCCCGGCACACCGGACGAGCCCTGGCTCCGGACCGGCGACCAGTGTCTTGTATCCGGGCGCGTCCTTGTTCACCAGGCGATCGGCAGCGGAGAACACCTCGAGCGGTCCGGCGACGTCGAGCAGCTCGACGCCGTCGAACACGGTCATCACGACGAGATGAGGCGTCATGCCGCCAACTGTGCAGGATCACCGAGATGTCTGCAAGGACAGGTACATGTCATATCCGGACGTGCCCGGCGACGCGGGTCGTGGCCGAATCTGACATATCCCGGTCCTTGCCGACATTCGTGATCCGGCACAGCATGGTGATCGCCCACTTCCCGGCGACAAATGGAGCCATCCGTGATCCCGTCGATCCCTCACTCGCCCACGGCCCAGGCAGCCGCGGACCTCGCTGCCGAGGCCGCACCTGCCTACCTGCTCAACCACAGCTACCGCACCTACCTTTTCGGCCGGTGCGTCGTCGCGAAGCCCGAGGTCGACGAGGAGGCGGCCTTCGTGGCGGCGATGATCCACGATCTCGGCCTCACCGACACCTACGCAGGCGAGAGCGAGTTCGCGCGCATCGGGGCCGACCTCGCGTGCCGCTTCCTTGAAGCGCGCGGATGGGACCTGGACCGCATCCACCTGGTCGAGGAGGCGATCCTGCGGCACACCAACCTCGTCGCCGAGGAGGTGCCCGTGTGGCGGCTGGTCCAAGCGGGAGCCGCCGTGGACGTGGCCGGACTCGGCCACGAAGAACTCGAACCTGACCACCTCGCCGGCATCCTGAAGACCTACCCGCGTCTCGACTTCGCCTCCAGTATGCGGAGCCGCTTCCTCGAAGAGGCCCGCAAGCACCCGGAGGGCGCCTTCGCCCATCTCGAACGGGTTGTCACGCTGTCCGACCACTTCGGCACCAACCCGATCGACGGCTCGCACCCCTCATAAGAAGACGGTTCGGTGCGCGCGTGGCGGTCCCGCCGTGTGGTGTCATCAGGTTTTCGTCCTGTTGTGAGGGAACCAAGCATGGTGAAGGGGGCCTGCGGCTGAGGGGGCAGGACGCGTGAGCACACGGATGGCAGGACAGGTGGCTCTTCGCGAGCGGCGCCGTACGGAGACCGCCGCCGGACGAGACCATGGACCGGCCCATGGGTGACCCGCGGGTCGGCGCCGTCGTCATCACCTGGAACCGCAAGCGGGAGGCGCTCGCCTCCGTGAGCCGGCTGCTGGCCCTGCCCGAGCGACCGCGCGTCGTGCTGGTGGACAACGGCTCGAGCGACGGCACGGCCGAGGCCGTACGGAACGTCCATCCCGACGCCGAAGTGATCGCCCTGCGCGAGAACCTGGGCGCGGTCGGCCGCAACATCGGCGTCAAGCACCTCGACACCCCGTACGTGGCCTTCTGCGACGACGACACCTGGTGGGCCCCCGGCTCCCTGACCAGAGCGGCCGACGTGCTGGACGCCTGCCCTGGCCTGGCAGCCGTCACTGCCCGCATCCTGGTGGTGCCGGGCGGACATGAGGACCCCATCGTCGCCGAGCTGCGCGACTCTCCTGTGCCCGGCCCTGACTGGCTGCCCGGTCCGGCGTTGGGCAGTTTCCTGGCCGGGGCGTCCGTGTTGCGCCGGGACGCCTTCCTGAGCTGCGGAGGCTTCAATCCACACCTCTGGCTGGGCGGCGAGGAGGAACTCCTGGCGGTCGACCTGGCCGCCGCCGGATGGGAGCTGTGCTACCTGGAGGGGCTCACGGTCTATCACCAGGCCTCGCCGCTGCGCGATCCACACGAGCGCCGCCGCCTCGGACTGCGGAACACGCTCTGGTTCGCCTGGCTACGCCGTCCGGTCCGGCCGGCACTGCGGCGGATGCTGCACCTGGCCAGGACAGTGCCCCGCGACCGGGTCACCGCGCTGGCCGTCCTGGACGCGCTGCGCGGGCTGGGATGGGTGCTGGCCGAGCGCCGGACCCTGCCGCCGCGGGTGGAGGCTCGCCTGCTCAGCCTGGAGGAGGCGCAATCGCGATCGGTGGCCCGCCGCTACATCAGCTAGCGTCGCCCAGGAGGATGGAGCGATCGCAGATCCTGTTGGTGGAGAGGTCGTAGGCGGCAAGCAGGTGACGCTCCCCGTGGGGGCGCTTGTAGGTGGCCCAACGGCGGCGCCTCGGACCTGCATCGCCGCGCCAACGGCACGTGGCTAGGAAAAGTCCGCCCGATGCACACCTACGGGTGGCGACAGCCGCGAGCATCGCTCGAGCTGTCCCCACCCGGCAAACGCCACCTTCGCGGTGCACTGGGACGAGTCTCACGGTGTCAGCGAGGGCCCCGGTCAGGTGCCGACGTAGGCAGCGAGGTGCTCGCCGGTGAGGGTGGAGCGGGCGGCGACGAGGTCGGCGGGTGTGCCCTCGAAGACGATCCGGCCGCCGTCGTGGCCGGCGCCGGGGCCGAGGTCGATGATCCAGTCGGCGTGCGCCATGACCGCCTGGTGGTGCTCGATGACGATGACCGACTTGCCGGAGTCGACGAGCCGGTCGAGCAGGCCGAGCAGGTGCTCGACGTCGGCGAGGTGCAGGCCGGTGGTCGGCTCGTCGAGGACGTAGACCCCGCCCTTGTCGGCCATGTGGGTGGCCAGCTTGAGCCGCTGCCGCTCGCCGCCGGACAGCGTGGTGAGCGGCTGGCCGAGGCTGAGGTAGCCGAGCCCGACGTCGGCGAGCCGCTCGAGGACGGCGTGCGCGGCCGGCGTGCGCGCCTCACCGGCGCCGAAGAACTCCTGGGCCTCGGTCACCGACATCGCGAGCACCTCGCTGATGTCGCGGCCGCCCAGGTGGTATTCCAGCACCGCTGCCTGGAACCGCTTGCCCTCGCACTCCTCGCAGGGGGTCTCCACGCCGGCCATCATCCCCAGGTCGACGTAGATGACGCCGGCGCCGTTGCAGTTGGGGCAGGCGCCCTCGGAGTTGGCGCTGAACAGCGCCGGCTTGACGCCGTTGGCCTTCGCGAACGCCTTGCGGATCGGGTCGAGCAGTCCGGTGTACGTCGCCGGGTTGCTCCGTCGCGAGCCCTTGATCGCTCCCTGGTCGACCGAGACGACACCCGCGCCGGCGGGGATCGAACCGTGGATCAGCGAGCTCTTGCCGGAGCCGGCGACGCCGGTGACGACGCAGAGCACCCCGAGCGGGATGTCGACGTCGACGTTCTGGAGGTTGTGGCGGGTGGCGCCGCGGATCTCCAGCGTGCCCTTGGGGGTGCGCACCGTCTCCTTGAGGACGGCCCGGTCGTCGAGGTGGCGGCCGGTGATGGTGCCGCTGGCGCGCAGGCCCTCGAGAGTCCCCTCGTAGCAGATGGTGCCGCCTGCCGTACCGGCGCCGGGTCCGAGGTCGACGACGTGGTCGGCGATCGCGATCGCCTCCGGCTTGTGCTCGACGACGAGCACCGTGTTGCCCTTGTCCCGCAGCCGCAGCAGCAGGTCGTTCATCCGCTGGATGTCGTGGGGGTGCAGCCCGATGGTGGGCTCGTCGAAGACGTAGGTGACGTCGGTGAGCGCGGAGCCGAGGTGGCGGATCATCTTGGTGCGCTGCGCCTCGCCGCCCGACAGCGTGCCGGCCGGCCGTTCGAGCGAGAGGTAGCCCAGCCCGATCTCCACGAACGAGTCGAGGGTGTGCAGCAGCTTGGCGAGCAGCGGCGCGACCGACGGCTCGTCGAGGCCGCGGACCCACTCGGCCAGGTCGCGGATCTCCATCGCGCAGGCGTCGGCGATGCTGATGCCCGCGATCTTCGAGGAGCGGGCCGCCTCGGTGAGCCGGGTGCCGTCGCATTCGGGACAGGTGGCGAAGGTGACCGCCCGGTCCACGAACTCCCGGATGTGCGGCTGCATCGCCTCCCGGTCCTTGGAGAGGAACGACTTCTGGATCTTGGGGATCAGGCCCTCGTAGGTGAGGTTGACGCCCTCGACCTTGACCTTGGTCGGCTCCTTGTAGAGGAAGGCCTGCATCTCCTTCTTGGTGAACTCGCGGATCGGCTTGTTCGGGTCGACGAAGCCCGACTCGGCGTAGACCCGCACCGTCCAGAAGCTGTCCGACTTCCAGCCGGGGATCGTGAACGCGCCCTCGGAGAGCGACTTGGAGTCATCGTAGAGCTGGGCGAGGTCGATGTCGGAGACCTTGCCGCGGCCTTCGCAGCGCGGGCACATACCGCCGGTGATGCTGAAGTCGCGACGTTCCTTCACCGTCTGTCCGGCGCGCTCCAGGCGGACCGCACCCGCTCCACTGATGGAGGCGACGTTGAAGGAGAAGGCCTGGGGCGAGCCGATGTGCGGCTGCCCGAGCCGGCTGAAGAGGATGCGGAGCATCGCGTTGGCGTCGGTGGCGGTGCCGACCGTGGAGCGGGGGTCGGCGCCCATCCGCTGCTGGTCGACGATGATCGCGGTCGTCAGCCCGTCGAGCACGTCGACCTCGGGCCGCGCCATCGTCGGCATGAAGCCCTGCACGAAGGCGCTGTAGGTCTCGTTGATCAGCCGCTGCGACTCCGCGGCGATCGTGCTGAACACCAGCGAGCTCTTGCCCGAGCCGGACACGCCGGTGAACACCGTCAGCCGGCGCTTCGGGATCTCGATGCTGACGTCCTTGAGGTTGTTCACGCGCGCGCCGTGCACGCGGATCAGATCGTGGCTGTCGGCAGCGTGCAGCGCAGGCGACTGCGTGTCCGTACCCGTGGCCATGCTCATCGTGTCTCCATCTGTTGGGCGCGTTCTCCGTCGGCGTCGCCTGGCTCGATCTGCCAGCTTAGAGGTACGTCTGGTTCTCCTTCGCTTCGGCCCGTGGAGCCTCTGGGCCCCGTGCGGGTCGAAGCCGGTGCGACGAACCGGTCACCCGCTCCTGCGGCAGCGCGTCGATCTTGAGAACCTCCACTTCGCCCTCGATCATGGACGCGTCGCGGGGGGTGGCCCAGCGCCAGCCGAACGATGCGGGCGGCAGGGACGGCACTCATCGGTCCTGAAGCAGCCCGAGGACGTTGCCATCGGGATCGATGACGGTGGCCACCAGGCGGCCGTCACCGACGTCGTGCGCGGGCTCCTTCACTGTGGCACCCGCGGCGGTCACCTCAGCCAGGCTTCGCCTCGATGTCCGCCACGTGCCAGTAGGCCACCGGCGAGGTCATGCCCTGCCGTCCACCGCCCGGCACCAGCCCGATGTGCTGGCCCGCGGCCTCGAAGCCGACGTAGTAGGACTCGCGGGCCCAGCCCGCAAGAGCAGGAGGACCAACCGGACCACCTCCGGGCGGTCGCGGTTGTGCGGGAGGAAGCTCGCGGAATGGTGAGGTCCATGGCAGTCACGCTAGCTGCGGCTCGAGGACCGGCGCTTCTCGATTCCTGACCGATCTGGTCCCGCCGTTTCGAATGCTGCGTGAGATGGTCAAGCGCGCAAACGTCGCCTGACGCGGCACCAGCCACCCGAGCCGGCCCGGAGCCCCGCCAGAGCGGGCCGATGGGCAGGCCGACGCAGCCGACAGGGCGCTTGCGCGGGTCGACGCCGGGCACCCGCGTCTCAGTGCAGTCGATAGACCTGCGCTTCGAGCCAGGCCACACACCGTTCGATCTGCTCGCGCCTCAGCCCGGTGACTTCCTCCAGCTGCTCAGCCGTCAGCGCTTCAGACCTGTCCAAAGCTCTGGCGATCTTCCCCGCCCACAGCTCCTCCTCGATGAAGGGACGGCGGCGGTAGTGCTCTTGCAGCGCGGCCAGATGCTCGCGGCTACAGGTGGTCAGGAAGCGCTGGCCGTCGCATGCGGGGTCGCTGGCATGCGTCACCGAAGAGTCCGGCACCACGCCGTGGACCTCCGTCCCGTCCTGGATCGCCATGCCGCACCAGCCGCACAGCTGAGGTACGTCCGGCTTCTCGCTCTCCATGCCAGCCGTCTACCCGCACGCCTGTACGGCAGCAGCCGCCTTCTTCCCTGTCAGGCAAAGTCTTGAGGGAGACATGCGTGAACCGCAGGGCGTCCCGAGACCGACCATGAGCCGGAAACCATGACGGGTCGGTCAGGCAAGGCGGACGGCAAGCGAGGATCAAGATGCCGTTGCCCGCCGTCGTGGTGAATTGCCCCCCTCTCAGCCGAGCGCTGCAATGTCCGAAAGCGCATTTGGCGCCGGTCCGCTATGACCCGGCGCGATGCCGTCACTGTCCAGGCGCCGTCCGAACGGACGCGACAGGAGGACTCGTTCCATGATCAGAAAAGACATGCCGACCGAGGACGGGCTGGCCAATCTCACCTTCACGCTGCCCGCCGACATTCCCGGACGGATCTCGGTGGTGGGTGACTTCAACCACTGGGACCCTTACGCCCATCCCATGACGCGGACCGAGCAGGGCGCGCACACCGCCGTCGTGCCGCTGCCCCAGGGCACCAGCATCTGCTTCCGCTACCTGGCCGAGGGAGGTGTCTGGCTGGACGAGCCGGACGCCGACGACCGCGACGAGCGCGGCTCGATCGTGCACGTCCCTGCCACCGACAGCCGTGACCGGCAGCCCACGTCCGACGGCGCCCCGATCAACGCTTCGGTCAAGACGCCGGCGTAACCCGCGTGTCCGACTCTTCGGCAAAGGAAAGCCCTGACATGGACGAACAGCAGGATGTGGTCGCGGTCCTGGTCACCGACCACCGCGAGGTCGAGCAGATGTTCACCCAGCTGCAGCAGATGGTGGGCGACATCGGCGAGCGGGCCCAGATGCTGGCCGAAAAGGTGGTCATCGAACTGGTTCGCCACTCGGTCGCCGAGGAGGAGTACCTCTACCCCGCGGTGCGTGAGCACGTGCCGGGCGGCGATCAACTGGCCGATACCGAACTCGCCGAGCACGCCGAGGCCGAGCAGACGATGAAGCGACTGGAAGGGCTGGAGCCGTCCGACGCCGAGTTCTGGCCCACGCTGGAGCAGTTGATGGCGCAGATCCGCCACCACATCCAGGGGGAAGAGGACGACCTGTTCCCCCGGTTGCGGGAGTCCTGCTCGCAGGAGCAGCTCATCGAGCTGGGCGGCAAGATTCAGCAGGCCAAGAAGATGGCACCTACCCGGCCGCATCCCGCCGCACCCGACACCCCGCCCGGTAACAAGCTGCTCGCGCCGGGGACCGGCCTGGTCGACCGGATGCGCGATGCGCTCACCGGCCGGGGGCGGTCCTGACCCCTCGGTTCGCGGCCTTCTGGAAGGCCTTCCGGCAGGCGCCCCCGGCCGCTTGGATCGCCGCAAAGGAGCGGGCGGGGCGCTACCGCACTGGCTGTCGGTAGCGCCCCGCCTCCCCATACGGACCTGCCAAGAGGCGCAGCTCCGCGACCCCGCATCGGCGGAGTGAGCCCCACCAGCGCCAGCAGGACCGTCAGCGCACGTTTGATCAATCGGAGCTCCTTTTCGGATCTCGCCATCCGGACGAGCCGCCACCGCCTGATGTGGCAGTGATCTATGCCACCCGCCGCGAACGCTCGGGGCGCGTGCAATCCGATGTGCGGCCTTCTGTCACACCCGCGCCGGCTGTCTCGTCCTTGTGGTGCGTTCAATCGAGACAGGAGGTCGTCATGGCACAGGCCGTCACGAGAGTGGTCGTGGCCTTGAGTGCGCTCTACACGCTGGTCTTCGGCGTCTGGATGTGGGGGTGGCCGCAGTCGTTCGCCGAATACGTCAACTTTCCCCATCATGAGCACTTCCTGCATGACCTGGGCGCGTTCCACCTCGGCATCGGGATCGCCCTGGTGGCGGCGCTGGTGTGGCGGGACGCCGTCCTGGTCGCACTTGTCGGGCTCGCCGCGGCCAGCCTGATACACACGGTGAACCACGCGATGGACTCCCATCTCGGCGGCGCCGCGAGCGATCCCTACGTGATCGGCGCGCAGACCCTCGTCGCGGTGGTCGGCATCGTGTTCCGCGCACGCCATCTGCGTATGCGCCAGGCGAAGGAGCAGGCGCGATGAGGGTGCTGCTCGCCGGCGCGACCGGTGCGATCGGGCTGCCGCTGCTGTCGGCGCTGGCCGCGTCGGGGCACGAGGTGATCGCGCTCATCCGTCATCCGGCCAAGCGGCAGCTCGTCGCGGATCGCGGCGCGCTCCCTGTGATCGCGGATGTGATGGATCGTGACGGGTTGCTGCGCGCGGTCGAAGGGCAGGCCGCCGACGTGGTCATGCACCAGGCCACGGCGCTGCGGGAGGCCGGGCGCAGGCTGCGCCCCGACGACCCCACCATCGCCCTCCGTGACAGGGGCACCGCGCACCTCCTCGAGGCCGCGCGGGTGGTGGGCGCGCGTCGCTTCGTCACCCAGTCACTGATCACCGGGTACGGCTACCGCGATCACGGCACCAGGGTCTTGACCGAGAACGACGTCTTCGGACTGCACGTCGGCAACCTGGGCGACCTGGTGACGGACTCCAGCGTGGCCACCGAGCGGCAGGTGTTCAACGCGGACGGCATCGAGGGCATCGCCCTGCGGTACGGGATGTTCTACGGAAAGAACGCGTTCAGCGACATGTTCGCGGACCTGATGCGTAAGCGGGCTCCCGTACTGCCGCGAGGGAAGACGGGGACCACGTCCTTCATCCACGTGGAGGACGCGGCGGCGGCCGCGGTCGCGGCCATGGAACGCGGGCGGGCCGGGGAGGCGTACAACATCGTGGACGACCAGCCGAGGAGCTGGCGCGCCTTCCTGACCGCGGTCGCCCGAGCACACGGCACCCCGCGTCCCGTTGCGACGCCGAGGTGGCTGATCCGGCTGGCCGTGCCCTATCTGGGTTGTCTGATGATCGACACGACGATGCGGATCTCCCATGCCAAGGCCACCAGAGAGCTCGGCTGGACCCCGGTGTACCGGAACCTGCACGAAGGTCTGGAGTCTTCCTGAGAGCCGGATGTACGCGGGGGACTGCGACAGCGCCCTGCTTGTCCCTCGAAAGCCGCCACAGCTCCTGCTCCGGCCACCTCCGCCACCGGTACTCCTTCCTCGACCGAGCTCGTGCCCGTGCGAGGACCGGTGCCGGTTCCGGCCTTCCCCCAGGACAGTCCGTGGCGGCTCGATTCCGTCGGGTCCGTGCCCGACGCGCGGCTGTACGACCTGACCGCGTCCGGGCCGAGTGTATGTCTGAAAGTGCCGGCGGCCCGCAGGCCGACCCCCGGCCGCTCGCGGGCTGAGAGCGGCCGGAGGGAAGACGATGGGACATGTTTCCAAGACGGAAGGCCATTACGCCGCTCATCCGACCTCCCTAACGTTGACGGCATCAACCCGAACGACAAGGGAGAGTTCCCGTGCGTGCTGTTGTCCAGAAGTCCTTCGGCGGTCCAGAGGTCCTCGAGATCGCCGACATTGACCAGCCCCAGCCCCTCGGTGGCGAGGTGCTCATCCGGGTCCGGGCGAGTGGCGTGAACCCCGTGGACGTCGCCGTCAGATCGGGGGCCTATCCGTTGCTGGGCGAGCCCAGTTTCGGGGTGGGATGGGACATTTCCGGCGTCGTGGAGGAGGCCGGTCCCGGAGCCCGGTTCAAGGTGGGCGACGAGGTCTTCGGAATGCCGTTCTTCCCCCGTGCCGCGACCGGATATGCCGAGTATGTCGCCGCCCCCTCGCGGCAGGTCGCCCGTAAGCCCGCCTCGATCGACCACGTGGAGGCCGCCGCGGTGCCGCTGGCCGCGCTGACGGCATGGCAGGGCCTGGTGGACGCGGCGCGGGTGAAGGCCGGCGACCGGGTGCTGATCCACCGCGCTGCCGGGGGAGTGGGGCACTTCGCCGTGCAGATCGCCAAGGCGCGCGGCGCGCACGTGATCGCGTTGGCGAGTGAGGCGCGGCATGAGTTCGTACGAAGCCTCGGCGCGGACGAGGTGATCGACTACCGGGTCACCGACGTCGAGGACGCGGTGCGCGATCTCGATGTCGTCTTCGACTCGAACGCCCGGGGGTCGCGTTCACTCAGCGTCTTGCGGCGGGGCGGCACGCTCGTGAGCATCATGGAGCACTGGAACCGGGAGCTGGAGGCGGAAGTCGAGGCGGCCGGGCGGCACTTCGCGGGGGTGTCGGTCGAGCCTGACTACGCGTCGCTGGAGGCCATCGCCGAGCTGATCGACGCGGGACGAATCCGGCCCCATGTACAGGAGACGTTCCCGCTCGAAGAGGCGGGCAAGGCTCATGAACTGGTCGGTTCCGGGCGGGTCCAGGGAAAGGTCGTCCTGACCGTAGGGTGATGGCGTGGACATCCTGACCGAGGCGCTGAGCTCGATGCGGACCGGGCGGCCGACGTCCGTCCGCACCGACGGCCGTGCCCCCTGGGGGCTTCGGCTTCCGTCTGTCGCAGGGGCCGGCTTCCATGTGGTGCTGTACGGGACGTGCTGGCTGGTGCCGCTGGAGGACGCTCCCGGCCATGTGCAGCCGATCGCCCTGAGCCAGGGGGACGTGGTCTTCCTGCGCGACGGCCGTGGCCATATCCTCGCCGACCATCCGTCCACCCCGGCCGAGGTGGAAAGGCCCGAGCAGTTCCACCCGGGCTCGCCGATCGGCACCGTGCGGCTGGGCGGCGACGGCGCGCTGACCAGCCTGCTGTGCGGCAACTACCACCTTGACCAGGCGCGGCCGCATCCGCTGGTACGGCAGTTGCCCGAGGTGATCCATCTGCGGACGCGGCACGGCCGCCACCCCGAGCTGAGCGCCGCCGTCCAGCTGCTCGGCGCGGAGCTGGAGAACCCGCGGATCGGATCGGACGGCATCGTCCCCACGCTGATCGACTCGCTGCTGCTCTACCTCCTGCGGGCCTGGTTGGAGGCCCAGCCCCCGGCGGCGGCGAAGGGCTGGGCCGCCGCGCTCGGCGACTCGGCGATCGCGCCGGCGCTGGCGGCCATCCATGAGAACCCGTCGGCGCAGTGGACCGTCGAGTCGCTGGCCGAGCGGGCCGGGCTCTCCCGCGCGGCCTTCGCCCGGCGGTTCACGGCACTGGTCGGGGAGCCGCCCATGGCCTACCTGACCCGGTGGCGCATGACGACCGCGGCCCGGCTGCTGCGCGAGTCCGATGCTCCCCTGACCGCTGTCGCGGCGCAGGCCGGATACGGCTCGGAGTTCGCCTTCGCGAAAGCCTTCAAACGCGAGTACAGCTTGGCCCCCGGTGGATACCGCCGCCAGGCCCGAACGGCCTGACGACAGAACGGCCTGCTCCAGCACCTGCCGGCCTATCGGTCGAAGACGATCACCTGGCGCAGCGCGGTGCCGTCGGCCAGCTGGTCCATGGCCGCGTTGATCTCCGACAGTCCGATCCTGGCCGAGACCAGCTTCTCCACCGGTAGCCTGCCCTCGCGCCACATCCGCGCGAACGCCGGGATGTCCCTGGCGGGCAGCGCCGAGCCCAGGTAGCTGCCGACGATGCTGCGTCCCTCTGCCACCAGCGCGAGCGGCGAGATCGAGGCCCGGGCGTGGGGCGCGGGCAGTCCCACGCTGACCGTGCGGCCGCCGGGAGCGGTCGCGGTCACCGCCGTCTCGAACGCCGGGGCACTGCCCGCGGCCTCCACCACGATCTCGGCCTGCTCCGGCAGGTCGGCCGGGCCGTACACCTCGTGCGCGCCCAGCTCGCGTGCGACGGCGAGCTTGTCCGGGTTGGCGTCCACGCCGACGACCCTGACGCCGTCGAGGGCGAGCGCGGTGAGCAGCGCCGCCATGCCGACGCCGCCGAGCCCGACGACCATGACGGTCTGCCCGGCGCGGGGCCTGCCGACGTTGAGCACCGCGCCGCCGCCGGTCAGTACGGCGCAGCCGAGCAGCGCGGCCACCTCGGGCGGTACGTCGTCGTCGACCGGGACGGCCGAGCGATGGTCGACGACCGCGTGCGTGGCGAACGCCGACACCCCGAGGTGGTGCAGCACCCGCGCGCCGTCCCTGTGCGGGCGGACGGCGCCACTCAGCAGGGTGCCGCTGTTGTTGGCGGCGCTGCCGGGAACGCAGGGCGTGACGCCGTCGGTGGCGCAGCCGGCGCAGCCGCCGCACCTGGGCAGGAAGGTCATGACGACGCGTCGCCCCGGGGTGAGGCCGGCCACTCCGGGGCCGATCCGCTCCACCACGCCTGCCGCCTCGTGCCCGAGGAGCATGGGCACCGGGCGCACCCTGTTGCCGTCGACCACCGACAGGTCCGAGTGGCACACGCCCGCCGCCTCCACTCTGACCAGCAGCTCGCCAGGCCCTGGCGGGTCCAGCTCCAGGTCGCAGACCGACAGCGGCCGCGACTCGGTGTAGGGCCGGGCGCGGCCGATCTCCTCCAGGACCGCTCCGCGAATCCGCATCAGATCACCCTTCTTCGTGTCGAGAGGTTGGCCAGCAACACCCCGCAGCCGCCCAGGACCAGCCCGGCGATCGCGAGCGGGTGCAGCGGCTGCCCGGCGAGCAGCCAGGCCAGCACGGCGGTCACCGCGGGGGTCAGGAAGAACACCGTGCTGACCCGGCTGGCGGCAGCACGCAGCAGCATCCGGTTGAGCAGGATGAACGCCGCGATGGAGTTGACCAGCGCCATCCACGCCACCGACAGCCCGAACGCCGTCCAGTCCGACACCCGTACCGGCCCGGTCAGCAGGCAGGCGAGCCCGACCGCGGGGCCGCTGACCAGCAGCTGCACGGCGGTGCCGGTCAGCGTGTGCATGCGGGGCACGAACCGCTGCTGGTAGAGGGTGCCCGCGCTGAGCCCCGCCAGCCCGGCCAGGCAGAGCACCACTCCGAGGGGGGACAGGCTGACCCGGTCGGCCACCGCCAGCACCACCCCGGCCGCGCCGAGCGTGAAGCCGGCCCACTGCCCGGCGCCGACCCGCTCGCCCAGCGCCCGCGAGGCCAGCACGATGACGACCGGGTTCAGTCCCTGAACCAGGGAGACGACCGCGGCGGGCAGTCCTGCGCCGAGCGCGCTGTAGAAGGCGCCGAACTGCACGGCCTGGATCAGCAGCCCGGAGATCGCCACGTGCGCCAGCGTCCGCCCGCGCGGCCACGGCGCCCGTCTGGCGAGCGCGTACCCGGTGAGCAGCACCCCGGCCACGGCGAACCGGGCGAACATCAGCAGCAGCGGCGCCGCGGCCCGCACCCCCGGAATGCCGGCGATGAACGCGCTGCTCCACAGCACGACGAACACCGCGGGCGCCGGCGACCACCGGGCGGGCGCGGCACGAGCGGACTCCCGCACCTGCGGCATCGAAGCATCCTTCCGCGTGCGGATCAGGAGGCGCGCAGGGCGGAGCGGCGCAGCTCCCAGAGCCGCTCCTCGGAGGTGCACACCCCGGCGGCGCCGTGACCCAGCGCCTCCACCACGTCGTCCTCTCCCTGGACGAACCCCGCCGCCAGGTACGGCACGCCGACCTCCCTGGCCTGCCGCTCGACGTACCGCAGCACCACGGCCGGCATCAGCTGCACCAGGTCGGGCTGCGACCTGGCGATGGACTGCATGCTCCGCCGCAGGTTGGACCGGTCCGTCACGAACACCTTCTGCATGGTCAGCAGCCCGAGCCCGGCGGCCCGCTCGATCATCGCCTGCCGGGTGGAGCAGATCCCGACCGCTCCGATCCCCTGGAGGTAGGCCAGCGCGCCGGGGTCGTGGCCCAGCCCGGGGGTGGAGTCGATGTTGACGAACCCGATCTTCCCGGCGGCCAGGGTCCGCTCGACGGTCGCCGCCAGGTCGCCGAGCGGGATCGAGGCGAGGATGCCGAGCGGGGCCGCGGTGGTGGTGAAGCGCTCGACCGTCTCCACGCCCACTAGCGACGCCACGACGGGGTGCTCGGCCAGCGCGGAGAGCAGTCGCCGGTCAATGGGGCGCTTGTGACGAGAATTCACCGCGTTCACCTTAATGAGGGACGGATCCGAAAGGGCTGGGCAGGCCCAGCTTGCCGGGGTTCATGATGCCGTGCGGGTCGAGGGCCTGCTTGACCGCCACCAGGGTGGGGTAGCCGCTGCCGAGCGCCTGCTCCACGTACGGCGAGCGCAGCAGGCCGACCCCGTGGTGGTGGCTGATCGCGGCGCCGTGCTTGATGAGCACCTGCGCGGCGGCGTCCCAGGCGGCCCGGTACCACGCGCGCCGGTGGTCGCGCTCGACGTCGCCGCGCAGCGAGAAGTACAGGCAGGCGCCGTCGGTGTAGGCGTGCGACTGGTGCGCGGAGGCGCGCAGTGTCCCCGGCACGCCCTCGATGGCGGCCACCACCTCGTGGTAGATGTCCGGCAACGCCGCCCACGGCGCGGCGATCTCGCAGGTGTCGGCGACGAAACCGGGCCCCTTGGCGAAGCCGTCGCCTGCCTTGCCGACGATCATCCGTTCGTCCAGCCACCTCGCGAACACCGCATCGCCGTCCAGCGTCACCGACGCGCGCTCCCCGCACGCCTCGGCGGCCACGGCCATGGTGGCGTCGACCAGCCCTGGCTCTCCCTCGTCGGCGATGAGCAGGAGGTTGGTGCCCGGCTCGCCGAAGTGGGTGCCGCTCTCCTGCCTGTCGTACAGCCGCAGCACGGCCGGGGTCGCGCCGCGCTGCAGGATCTCCCTGCACGCCTCCAGCCCTGCGGCGAAGGTGTCGAACCCGTAGGCCCGCCCCACGGCGTACGACGGCAGCCGATGGGTGCGCAGCCGCAGCCGGGTGATCACCCCGAGCGTGCCCTCCGAGCCGATGAACAGCTGCCGCAGGTCCGGCCCGACGGCGGCGCGCGGGTAGGCGCCGTAGGTGGCGGTGGTCCCGTCGGGCAGCACCACGTCCAGCCCGACGACCATGTCCTCGATCTTGCCGTACCGGGTGGACAGCTGGCCTGCGCCGCGGCAGGCCGCCCAGCCGCCGACGGTGGAGATGGCGAAGGCGGAGGGCCAGTGCCCGGTCGTGGCGGCGTGCACCTCCTGCAACTCCTTCTCGAACAGGTCGCCGAACATGCCCGCCTGCACCTCGACGATCATCGACTCCGCGTCGTAGGAGAGGATCCGGTTGAGCCGGCACACGTCCAGCACAACCCCGCCGAACACCGGCAGCGCCGCACCGAGCACGTTGCTGCGCCCCGCCGAGACGGTGAGCGGGATGCGGTGGCGATGGCAGATCCGCACCACGGCCGCCACCTGCTCCTCGTCGGCCGCCTCGACGACCACCGCCTCGGGGGTGGCCGGATGGCCGTCGGTCTCGCCGATGGAGGTGCCCGCCCACCAGTCGCGGGTGCGCAGGATCACCTCGTCCCTGCCGGTGTGCACCGCGGCGCAGACCGCGCGAAGCTCGGCGACCACCCCCTCGGGAACGCGCACCACCTCGCCCTGCAGGCTGGCCGCGCCCGTCCCCGGCGGGCAGTCGGCGGCCCAGCGCGGCGGGGTGGGCGCGCCGACGACGTAGTCGCCCCGGTTGAACGGATGGGTGATGGTCTGCCTGCTGATCATGAAAGTCCCTCCATCAGAACGCTCTTCTCGCGGTCCACGCCGCGCACGTAGTCCTCGACCTGCCTGGCCACCTCGTCGTCGGAGAGCCCCAGCTCGCGCTGGAGCAGCCGGCCCACCTCGGGGGCGGCCTTGACCGACAGTTCACGGGCGAACAGCCGCATGCGGGTGCGCCGCGACAGCACGTCGTCGACGTTCCTGGCCAGCTCGCACCTGGCCGCGTAGACCACTTCGGCCCGCAGGTGCTCGCTGCCCTCGATGACCGGCTCGGCCAGCGCCGGGTCCTCGGCGATGAGGTCGGCGACGAAGCGGGTCTCGGTCCCGTACCGCTCGCCCAGGTGGGCGCCGAGCCCGCCGGTGGCGGTGGTCGCCTCCGCGTCGTAGCCGGCGCCGCCGAGCAGGGGCAGGCGTGCCGTACGGCAGCGCGCCCGGCGGCCGAGCACCTTCAGCGCCTCGTCGATCACCAGCTCGCCCATGTGCCTGCTGGTGGTGAGCTTGCCGCCGGTGACGGTGACCAGGCCGTGGGCGTCGGTGGAGATGCGGTGGTCGCGGCTCATGTCCAGGGTGGCGCCCTCCTTGGACCCCACCAGGGGCCGCAGCCCGGCGATCGAGCCGACCACGTCGTCGGGGGTGAGCGCGGCGTCGAAGGCGGTGTTGGCGCCGTCGAGCAGGTACTGCATCTCCTCGCGGGTGCACAGCACCTCGTCCAGCGAGCCGTCGTAGTCGGTGTCGGTGGTGCCGACCACGACCACGTCGCCCCAGCGGGTGCAGGTGGCGCGACGCGCCCGGCCGGGCACGGGCACGGTCACGGTGCCGTCGACGGGCAGCCGGGTCCACGGCACCACGATGTGCACCCCCTTGGCGGGGCGAACGCGCGGCCGGTGGCCGGCGTCGGAGAACGCGTCGAGGGTGTCGGACCAGACGCCGGTCGCGTTGACGACCACCCCGGCGCGCACCTCGATGCTCCGCCCGTCCACCTCGACGCGCGCCCCGCGCACCCGGCCGCCCTCCTTGACGAGCTCGCGGCAGGCCGCGCCGTTCAGCACGGTCGCGCCGAAGTGGGCGGCGGTCCTGGCGATGGTCAGGGTCAGCCGGGCGTCGTCGGCGCGGCTGTCGTAGTAGAGCAGCCCGCCCTTGAGCCGGTCGGCGCGCAGCCGCGGCGCCCTGGCCAGCACCTCCGCGACGCTGAGTCGCTGATGCAGCCGGCCGATGCGCCAGCCGCCCGCCAGGTCGTAGGTCCACAACAGTCCTTCGAAGGCCTTGGCGATGCGGGCGTCGAACACGCCGTCCTGGGTGAGGATGGGCAGCACGAACGGCAGCCGCCGTACCAGATGGGGCGCGTTGCGGCGGAACCGCTGCCGCTCCAGCAGCGAGCGCCGCACCAGCGGCAGGTTGCCCTGCTCGATGTAGCGCAGCCCGCCGTGCACCATCTTGGAGGACCTGGAGGAGGTGCCCGAGGCGAAGTCGTCCCGCTCCACCAGCGCCACGCTCAGGCCTCTGGCGGCGGCGTCCAACGCGGTGTAGCAGCCGGTCACGCCGCCGCCGACGACGAGGACGTCGACCGACCGTGTGGCCAGCCGCTCGATCTGTGCCTGGCGGTCCAGCCGCAGCGGGGTGCGCCGGATGGCGCTCCTGGTCTCCGATCTGGGTCTGCGTTCGGGAAGCCGGATCACGAGGGGGTTTCCTCCTGTGCGTGGGCAAGGTGCCGGGTGAGCAGGTCGCGCCACTCGGCGCGGGCCTGCTTGCGCGCGGCGTCGGGAAGCGCGGGCTCGAAGACGGGGACGTCGCCGAGGCCGGCGACGACGGTGGAGAGATCCGGCCACAGCCCGGCGCGCACGCCGCCGAGGTAGGCGGCGCCGCGCAGGCTGGCGCTCTCGTTGGCGCCGGCGCGGCGCACGGGCCGGCCGATGAGGTCGGCCTGGCTCGCCATCAGCTCGTCGCTGCTGGCCAGGCCGCCGCCGCAGAACAGGTCGGTCACCGGCGCGCCCATCGCCTCCTCCACGCCGTCGAGCAGGTCGCACACCGAGTGGGCGATGCCTTCGAGCACGCCGCGGGCCAGCTCGGCCCTGGTGGTGGACAGGCTGAGGCCGGTGAGGACGCCGGTGGCCTCGGGCGACCAGACGGGGGTGCGCAGCCCGGCCAGCGCGGGCACGAAGCGCACCCGGCTGGGTCCTGGGTGCTCGCGGGCGAGCGCGGCCAGCTGGGCGGGCGACTCGAACAGCCCGAGCTCCTCGCACAACCACCGCACGGCCGAACCTGTCGTGGCGGCGTAGCCCTCCAGGCTGTACACCGCCGAGCCGCGCGAACGCCAGCCGACGAGCGTGAGCACTCCTGGCACCTGTCGCCGATGGACGGGCGGCCGGTCGCCGGCGACGGCGTCGAGGAAGGTGCCGGTGCCGTGCACGCACATGGCCTGGCCGGCCCGGTGCGCGCCGAGCGCGATCAGCGCCGCGTGCTGGTCGCCCATCACCGACAGCACGGGCAGCCGCGCGCCCAGGACCGACGGCTCGGTGACCCCGTAGTCGCCGTCCTCGTCGAGGATCTGCGGCAGCACGTCGCGCGGGCAGCCGAGGAAGTCCACCCAAGGCTCGTGCCAGCCGCCGGTGCGCAGGTCGTAGCCGCCGGCGGCGACGGCGTTGGTGGCCGACATGGCGTGCCTGGCGCCGCCGGTCAGCTTCCACACCAGCCAGGTGTCGATCGACCCGAAGGCCAGCCTGCCCGCCGCGTGCGCCCGGCGGGCCGCCGGGTTGGCGCCGATCTCCCGCGCGGCCCACAACAACGGCGCGCGCGAGCCGACCGGCCGGCCGGTGTGCTCGATCAGGTGGGCATCCCAGTCGGGCTCCCACGCGCGCAGCCGGGCGGCGTACCGGCGGTCCTGCCACACCACGGCCGGGGTCAGCGGCTCCCCGGTGGCGGTGTCCCACAGCAGCACCGTGGCGCGCTGGGTGGCGATCGACACGCCAGTGACCTCCACGCCGTGCGCCCGCGCCCACTCCAGCGCCTCCCGGCAGACCTGGGAGGTCTTGGCCCAGATCTCCGCCGCGTCCTGCTCCACCCGCAGGTGGTCGGGGGAGTGGACGGAGATGGGCCGGTAGGCGGGCGGAGTGGCGCGGCCGTCGTCCAGGACGATGGCCGCGCGCGTGCCCGTGGTGCCCTCGTCGATGCTGAGTACGCCCCTGCGGCGGTCTGCCGTCATCCTCGCGGCCCTCCCGTCGGCAGCGCGATGTCCTCCTGTTCCAGGTTGACCGTGACGCGAGTGGGATCCCACCTGATCGCCAGGCAGGTGAACAGGCCGACCAGCGGCACCACCGACAGCACCATGAGGCTGGCGCCCACCCCGATGCCCGCCTGCAGCTGCGGGAACAGGTACAGGCCCGCGACCGAGCCGAGGCTGCCGAGCATGCCGGTCACGCCGGTGCCCAGGGTGCGGATGTCGCTGCGGTAGGACAGCGCGGCGATCGACTTCCCGTTCGGGCCGGGTCCGGCCGAGTGGAAGAAGATGAACAGCGCCGGTAGCAGCGCGGCCAGTGCGACCGGCAGCTCCTTGAACGTGGCGCCCATCACCAGCAGCGCGGCGAACACCACCGCGTAGCCGGTCATCGAGCTGACCCGCAGCCCCAGCCGGCGGCCCGCGTAGGCCGACAGGCAGCCGCCCACGATGCCGACCGCGTTGAAGGCCATCGAGCCGAGCGTGGCCTGCTCGAACTCCCTGCCGAACAGCTCCAGGCTGATCACCGGCAGGTACCAGCCGACCGCGAAGTACTGCATGGCCTGGGTGAGCGAGATGACCGTCGACAGCACCGTTCTCGGCAGGTACGGCGCGCGAAACAGCACGCCGGCGTCGCGCATCCCGACCTGCCGGGCGGGCTCGCCCTCGGGCCCGCCCTCCTGAGGCCCTTCCTGGACGGCGAAGCCGTACATCCGGCGCAGAGCCGCGGCGGATTCGCGCAGGCGGCCCTTGGCGGCCAGCCAGGTCGGGCTCTCCACCAGGAAGGTCAGCTGGAGCAGGAACAGCGCGAGCGCGAAGGCGGCCGAGGAGGCCACGGACCAGCGCCAGATGTCGGCGCCCACGTCGAAGCGGTAGAACACCAGCGTGAGCAGCAGGTTCGTGGTGGTGGCGGTGTACCAGACGCCCTGCCAGAAGTTGAGCCTGCCCTTGAGCGCGGCCGGGGTGTATTCGGCGAGCAGTGCCATGGCCACCGCGAAGTCGATGCCGTACGCGATGCCGACCAGGGCCCGCCCGGCGAAGACGGTCTGGAAGTCAGAGCCGGCCGCGGTCAGCAGCGCGCCGAGCGCGAACACGACCTTGGTCATGAGCAGCGGCTTGACCCGGCCGATCCGCGCGGCCAGCCAGCCGCCGAAGGGATTGGAGACGATGGCGATGGCCGGCGCCATCGCGGTGAGCAAGCCGACCTGGGTGGGCGAGAGGCTCAGCTGCTTGACCATGGGAGACAGGCCGGCGCCCAGCGCCGCGTTGGAGTAGGCGTCGAGGAACAGACCCGCCAGGGCGAGGAACCAGATCCAGCTGGCCCTGCCGGACAGGCTCGTGAGGGTGTCGATGAGGCCGGCCGCGTCTCCGGCGTTGCGGATGCGGGTCGTACGGATGGCCACGGGGGCGTCGCTCATGCCCAGCCGCCTTTCGGGGGGTTTCAGGTCCCTTGCCAGCGGTCCGGGAATGACAAAAGCACAGACGAAGACCACTGACAGGGATGTCTTCGTCTGTGCCTGTCGATTGACGGGACGTTATGCCTCGGTCGTCCGGAATGTCAAGCAAGAGCCGTTCGTCACCGCGTTGGGGTCAAGGTCACCTTGGCGTGAGGCGCCTCAGCACCGGCGGCATCATCCCCTCGGTAAGATGGTCGAGGCGCCCGATCGGCGATCTTCCCCGGGCGAGGGACACGCAGCACAAGTGCGTGATCCTCCGGCTGTCCTTCAGCTCCTACCGCCCTGACGACATCACCGAAGGCATGCGCCGCCTCGGCAAGGCCCTGGCCGAGGCAACGGCCTGATCCGGCGTCATGAGCGGAGGCCTGCGGTGACCGTCGTCGCGATCGCTTCGAGCACCGCGTCGTCCACCGAGATGCGGTAGCCGGACACGGCGAAGAAGATCGGGCCGCTCACCAGCAGGTGGACCACTGCCGGGTCGGCGGGGCGGGCGAGCTCTCCCCTCGCCGTGGCGCGGTCCAGGACCGTCGCGTAGAGCTGTCGTTCGGCGGCCAAGGGGCCCTGCTGGAACTTCTCGGTCAGCTCCGAACTGCGGGACAGCTCTGCGATGACGGCCGGTCCGATCTGGCGGGCGGCAGGGGTGTTCATCCGGGCATGGACGCGGTGGGCGATCGCCAGCAGATCACCGTGCAGTGATCCGGTATCCGCGGGGGGCGGAAGGTCGTCGTCGTGCAGGGTGGCCGCGAAGACCATCTCCACCTTCGAGGCGTACCGCCGGTAGATGGCCGCCTTGCCCACCCCGGCCCGGGCCGCGACGGCGTCGACGGTGAGCCGCTCGTAGCCCGTTTCGGCCAGCAGCTGCCGTACTGCTGCCAAGACGATGTGATCTATCCGACTGTCGCGAGGCCGCCCTTGCCGGTTCACTGGCATGCGAGCAGTATATGGAACCGTAGTTTCGAAACTACAGTTCCATATCTCAGGGAGGCACCCATGTCCGCACGAGCCGGCAGTCCGGCCCCAGTTCCACGACGTCGCGCCGCACGCGAGTCCGGTCTCAATCGCTGGGTCCCCTGGCTGGCGATCGGCGCGGCCGCGCTGCACTTCGTCGTCGCCTTCACGCTCGCCGACTGGAGCGGCATCGCCGGCGACGGCTTCGTCAACGCGGTCGGCGACGAGGCCGTCCCGGACAACGCCGAGCGCATGGCGACGCTCTGGTTCTTCATGGCGGGGATCGGTTTCCTGGCTTTCGGCACGTTCGCCCGCTGGGCCGTCGAGGCGACCGGTCGCATGCCCGGTCAGATCGGCGGCTACCTGCTGCTGGCAGGGGTGCCGATGGCCATCATGCAGCCGGTGTCCGGAGGGGTGCTCTTGACCGTCATCGGCATCCTCGCCCTGATCGCCGCCAGGCACAGCCCGTCCCCCCGTGAGCAGTGAAGCAGGCACTCCAGAACACCACCGGACACCTTGGGGAACTCCCCGACATACCGGGAGTGACGGCCTGCCCCTCGAGCTGATCAGCCGTCGGGCTCACCCACCGTACCGGGCAGGTCCCTCCCCAGGCGGGCGAGGGGGGACAGGGCCATGAACAGCGGAGACAGCGCCAGCGTGACGGCGGTCAGCAACAGACTCGTGCGCAGGCCCAGCGCGCCGGCCAGACAGCCACCGAGGAGGGAGCCGAGCGGGGTCAGGCCCATGCCGACGAAGTTGATCGTCGCGACGACTCGGCCCTGGATCGAGATGGGGGTGACGGCCTGGCGTACCGTCACGACAATGACGTCGACCAGCTGGCTGAAGACACCGAACAGGAAGTTGACCGCCATGAGCGCGGCGATCGTGCCGGTGGAGGAGCCGCGCAGCGCGGGGACGCCCAGCATCACGCCATCGGCGAGGACCGCGGCGGACACGAGCACGACGCCGTAGCCGTACCGCTTCGGCAGCCTGGCCGACAGCAGCGAGCCCACCAGCGCACCCGGGCCCATCGCCGCCAGCACGAGCCCGACCGCGGCGCCCGACAGGTGCAGCGTGCGCGGCAGGAAGAGCAGGTAGACCGTCATCAGGGCGGCGAAGGAGAACTGGAACAGGGCCGAGGAGATCCCCACCGCGCGCAACAAGGCGTCGCGGACGATGAGGCGCAGACCCTGGCGGATCTGCCGCCCCACGCGGGCCTGCCGTACGGCGGGTGCGGGCATCGGCTCGGGACGGCGGATCCGCCGGATCGACAGGAAGGACAGGGTGAAGAAGAACGCGCTCGCCACGATGGCGACCGGCGCGGTGAGGAGCGACACCAGCGCGCCGCCGAGCGCGGGGCCGGCGATCTGCGCGGCGGATCTGCTGCCTTCGAGCGCGCTGTTGCCCTGGGCGAGCCGGCCGCGGCTCACCAGCCGGACGAGGGAGGTCTGGTAGGCCACGTCGAAGTACACGGTGAGAGCGCCGACGAGGAAGGCGACCAGGACGAGCAGCGGAATGTCGAGGATGCCGAGGAGGTAGGCGACGGGGACGACGGCCAGCACCACGGTCCGCCCGAAGTCGGCCAGCACCATCACGTTGCGGGAGCGCCGGCGGTCCACCCAGGCGCCGACGAAGAGCGAGAGCAGCAGGATCGGCGCCTGCTGGACGGCGCGCAGGACGCCGATCTGCTGGGTGTCGGCGCTGAGCGCGACCACGGCGATGAGCGGCAGGATGACCTGGCCGGCCTGCGCCCCCAGGTGGGAGGCGGTCTGGCCGATCCAGAGCCGGCGGAAGTCAGCGTCCCGCCACAGGCTCGGCGGCGGCGGGTCGGAGGCCTTCATCGACGGCCTGGCACTGGTGGGCGCGCGAGCACGGCAGGAGAGACGAACGGCACAGGGAGTCCTTGAGTCGCTGAGAGGATGCCCGTCCGGGCAGGGGAAGGTGCGCTGTGCCGCAGTTCGGATGCAGCACGCGGTGACAGGTCAGGAGTGACCTAGAACGTCAGCGCGTGCTCGGTTGGCCGGGCATCTCAGCTCCTCAGGAGTCATGTGCTGTCCGAAGACTAACCGTCGGCCAGCGATCGCGAAAAGGAATAAAGCCGTCGCCCAGTCGGTGCGTTCGGCGAGGAAGCGCCCGCCAGATTCGCCACGACGCGGGCCGAGCTGCCCGGCAGGCTGCCGACCGGCGGCCACACGGTCAGTGCGGTCAAGCATCCACGTCGACGTTGTCGAGGAGTCTAAGGAGGCGCGAGAGGACGCGGATGCAGGCGGTGATCTCGGCGTCGGTCAGGTCGCCGCCGATCTGGCGTAGCACCGCGCGCTCGCGATCGACCACGGCGGCGATGGCGGCTCGGCCCTGCTCGGTCAACCGGATGAGCGAAGACCTCTTGTGCGCCGGGTTGGGGACGAACTCCACCAGGTGCCGCTCTGCCGCCTCGTTGATCATGCGCTGGACGAACTGGCGGCTCAACGCCTGGGCCCGGCCCATCTGAGGGACGGTCATGTCCCCGTGCTCGCGGAGCATGACGAGCACGGCGCGGACCCCGACCGACAGCCCCTCGATGGGCGCGTCCTGCTCCACCTTGCGCTGGGCGCGCCGGTACAGCGGTCCCACCAGGTCGAACACCTCGGTGAGCCGGTCGGTCAGCGCTTCGGGCACCGGGCCACGGTCTGTCTCGGTCACCTCACCATGATGACACCTGAGTTGCCATCTTGGGCCAATAATGACACCTTAGTTGTCATGAAAGATCTGTTCTGGCTCGACACGGGCACCGGCCGACCTCTCGTCCTGCTGCACGGCGGCTTCCTGGATCACCACATGTGGGACGACCAGATCCCGGCCTTCGCCTCGCGATACCGCGTCATCGCGCCCGACGCCCGCGGGCACGGCCGCTCCGCCAACGCCACCGAGCCGTACCGGCTCACCGACGACCTCGCCGCGCTGCTGCGCCACCTGGACACCGGCCCCGCGATCCTGGTGGGCGTCTCCATGGGCGCGAGCACGGCGGTCGACACCGCGCTGGAGCATCCGGAACTGGTCAGCGCGGTGGTGGTCACCGGCGCGGGCACCAGCGAGCCGTACTACACCGACCCCTGGACCAACCAGGTCTGGGCCACCTGGCACGCGGCGATGGCCGCCGGGGACCTGGACGCCTCGGTCGAGGCGTTCACGCTCTTCACCGCGGGCCCGCACCGCACCCTCGACGATCTCGATCCGGAGGTGGTCAGCCGCGAGCGCCAGATGGCCAGGGGCACCATGTCCAAGCACACCAGGGACGAACCCAACCTGCTCGTCCCGGTGAGCGACACCTGGGAGCGCGTCGCCACGATCGACGTTCCTGTGCTCGCCATCAACGGCGCCGTCGATTCACCCGACCACATCGGCATGGCCGAACGCCTCACCCGCACCGTCGCCGACGGCCGTGCGGTCTCGATCGACGGGACCGCCCACTACCCCAACATGGAGCGTCCGGACGTCTACAACAAGATCCTCGAAGACTTCCTGAACACCTTGTGACCAGCCACCGAGCGTGACCTCGGCGGCCAGACGACATCCTGCGAACTGGCCGCCGAGCCGAGGTCAACCGCCGCTGCTGGCCGACCGTCTGGTGTTCAGCTGGTCGAACCCGACCGCGACGAGGATGAGCACGCCGATGGCGATCTGGAGGTAGAAGGCGTTGATCGCCAGGAGGTTGCCGCCGTTGTTGAGGACACCCATGATCAGCGCTCCGGTGGCGGCCCCGATCGCGCTTCCCTTCGCGCCGAAGAGGCTCGCGCCACCGATGACACAGGCGGCGATCGCGCTGAGCTCGAAGCCCGTGCCGGCGGTGGGGATGCCCGCCCCCAGCCGGGAGGCCAGCAGCACCCCGCCGAGGCCGGCGAGCAAGCCCGAGATCATGTAGACCGAGATCGTCACCATCCGGACGGGCACGCCCGCGAGGCGGGCCGACTCAGGGTTCGAGCCGACGGCGTAGATGTAGCGGCCGAAGACCGTCCTGGTGAGCACGAACCACATCACGCCGGTGACCACCGCGGCGATGATGAGAAGGTTGGGAATGCCGAGGATCGTGCCGTTGGCGATGACCTGGAACGCCTCCGGCACGCCCTGAATGGTCTGGGCGTCGGTGCTGAGCAGGACCATCCCGCGGGCGATGCCGAGCATGCCCAGGGTCGCGATGAACGGCGGGAGCAAGGCCTTGGTCACCAGCAGGCCGTTGACGATCCCGAGCGCGGTGCCGATCCCCACCCCGAGCAGGATCGACGGCAGGATCGGCATGCCGGCGACCAGGAGCTGCGCGGTGGAGGCGCCGGACAGGCCGAGGATCGACCCGACCGACAGGTCGATCCCGGCGGTCAGGATGACCAGGAGCTGGCCGACCGCGATGATTCCGAAGATCGCGACCTGCCGGGCGAGGTTGGACAGGTTGTTGCCGGTGAGGAACTCGTCGCTGGCGAGCGTGAGGGCGCCGATGGCCACGAGCAGGACGACGAGCCCGCCGCTTTCCCGTCCCGCGATGTCTCCCAGCGTGATGACGCGCCGCCGGGGCTCGGCCGCCGCCTCGGGCGCCACCCTCGCCTTCGGCACCGTTCCCAGCGCCGCTCCTTCGGCGCTCGGCGGCCTGTTGGTGATCGTCGTGGTCTCGATCGGCTCACGCCAGATCAGCTTAGGCATCTCCGCTCACCCTTCCTGGGTCGCCTGGCGTCGGTGGAGTCGTGCTCCGAGGGGTCCGGACCTCGTCCGGGGCCGATGGAGTCTCGCCCGGGGTTTCTGCGCCTCCGCTGCCGCTCGCCAGGCGGAGCACGTCCTCCTCGCTGGCGGATCCGGGAAGCTCACCCGCGACCGCCCCGTCGCGCAGCACGAGGATGCGATCGGCGAGACCCAGCAGCTCAGGGAGATACGACGAGACCACGATGATCCCCAGCCCTTTCGCGGCCAGGTCGCCGATGACGGTGTAGAGCTCTCCCTTGGCCCCGACATCGATGCCCTTCGTGGGCTCGTCGAACATCAGCACCTTCGGCTTGGTCAGCAGCCATCGGGCGAGCAGGACCTTCTGCTGGTTGCCGCCGGACAGCGTCGACACCGGCTGGTCGTAGGAACCGGCCCGCAGTCGCAGGCTGTCGAGCAGCCGGTCAGCCTCCTCGACCTGCTCGCGGCCGGGCAGGAGACCGCGGCGGGAGCCGCGGCGCAGGCTGGCGATGGTGACGTTCTCCCTGATCGAAAGCTCCGGCAACAGCCCGAGCACCTTGCGGTCCTCGGTGAGCAGTCCCACCCCGGCGTTCATCATCGTGCGCGGGCCGGACGGTTTCACCGGCCTGCCCTCGACCTCCAGCTCACCGGCCACGACGGGAGCGGCGCCGAAGACGGACAGCAGCAACCCGCTCCGCCCCGACCCCAGCAGCCCTCCGATGCCGAGGATCTCTCCGGCTCCGACGTGGAGGTCGATGCTCGGCGAGCCCTCGAACCGGCGCAGTCCCCGGACCCGCAGCGCGGGCGTTCCCGCCTGCCGGTGGGTCTCCGGATAGAGAGAACTGATCTCCCTGCCGACCATCGCGGTGATGAGCCGGTCCTCGTCGTAGTTGCTGATCGGCCCGGTCTCGGACAGGCTCCCGTCCCGCAGGACGGTCACCCAGTCGCCGATCTCGAACATCTCCTCGAGCCGGTGGGTCACGTAGAGCATCGCTATCCCGCGCTCGCGCAGCCGCAGGATGTGTTCGAGGAGTCGCGCCGACTCCGCCTCGGTGAGCGCCGTGGTCGGCTCGTCGAACACGATCACCTTGACGGAGTCCGCGGTCAGCACCTTGGCGATCTCCACGAGCTGGCGCGTGGCCGCCGGGAGCCGTTCCACGATCGCGTCCGGGCTGAGATCCGTCAGGCCGACCTCGTCGAGGGCCTCCCTGGCCCGGGTCCGCAGCCGGCTCCTGGCGATGATCCCGGTGCGCGCGGGAAGGCGGCCCATGAACAGGTTCTCCGCGACCGACAGGTGGGGGAGCAGGCTGAGCTCCTGGTAGACGGCCTGGACGCCGGCGGCGCGCACCGACGCGGGGGTCGGCGCGGTGACCGGCCGTCCCTCGATCTCGTAGCTGCCGCTGTCCCGGCGCAGCGCCCCCGTCAGCACCCGGATCAGGGTGGACTTCCCCGCGCCGTTCTCTCCCGCGAGGCAGTTGACCTGACCGGGCACCAGGCTGAGCGAGACGTCGCTCAGCGCCTGGACGGGGCCGAAGGCTTTGGAGACGCCCTGGAGTTCGACGACAGGCTGGACCATCACTCCGCCTTCATCGTCGGCGGGTTGAGCAGCTGCTTCACATCGGGCTCGCCCATGTTCTTCTTGTCCGCGACGACCGCTCCCGGATCGATGTCACGTGGCGGGATGCGGTTGACGGTGGCCATCCCGGCGGCCAGGACGCCCTGGTAACCGAAGAAGTAGGGGTTCTGCACCACCAGCGCGTCGATGGTGCCCGCGGCGAGCGCGGCGTTCTCCTGCGGGTCGGAGTCGAACGCCACGACCGGGACGGTGTCGCTGGCCTTGTTGTCCTGGATCGCCCGCGCCGCGCCGACCCCTGAGGTGTTGTTGTCCGCGAACACCCCTGCCAGGTCGGGGTTGGCCGTCAGCGCGTCGTTGACCTGCGATGCCGCGGTGTTGATGTCGTTGTTGTTGAAGCGCTGCAGCGTCACCTTGACCTGCGGGCAGTTCAGCGCGAGGCCCTGCTTGAAGCCGGCGTCCCTGTCGACCAGTGACTGGATGCCGGCCACGGACGACTCGATCATGACACTTCCGCTCGTCTTGTTCTGCGCCTTGAGCAGCTCGCACATCCGCTTGCCGGCCTGCATCCCGGCCTTGAGGTTGTCGGTGCCGATGAACCCCTCCGAGTCGGTGGTCACGCGGCTGTCCACGGTGATGACCTTGAGACCCGCCTTGCGCGCCCGGTCGATCGCCGAGTTCAGGGCGCTGGAGGAGTTGGGCGCGATGACGATCCCGTCGACGCCCCGGGAGATGGAGTTCTCCACCAGCTGCACCTGCTGGTCGATGTTCGTCTCGGACGTGGGGCCGAAGGTGCTCACGGTGATGCCGAAGTCGCCGCCCGCGTGCTTCGCCCCAGCGATCATGGTCTGCCAGAACGAGGAGTCACTCGCCTTGATGATCACGTCGATCTTCTTGCCGCTGGCCGCGCCGCCCGCGCCGCCGCCGGTCGCCTGGCTGGCCGTGCTCGTCGCGCGGCCGCCCACCACTCCGAGCACCAGTGCCACCAGCGCGATGGCCGCGACGAGCGACAGCGAGAAGACGATACGTGAGCGAGCCATGACGGCCTCCTGAACTGTCCTCTCGACAGGCGCCTCAGGCGGCTTTCACGCTCGGCCGCGAATCTGGATGACGGACAAGCGCCAACAGCGGTCAGGTGCACCCATGGAGAACTTTTCATTCAACAAGGACTCATAACCATCGAACGCTTCCAGCAAAGCCCTGGAAGTGTCTCGGTGGAAACAAGGGAAAAGAAAAAAAGTCATTACTCGCGTCGCCGCCGGTGGCAGGCCGTCGCGTGCCGACCTGCTCGTCGACGGCAGCGCCGAAGTGTCGGGCGAAGATCCCGAGCCCGGCTGGGTGATACTGAATTTCGACGTGGCATCGGGTCGGCGATGAGCACGACACAGCAGTGGGGGAGAACTGATGTTCCGTGACACGAAGGCGTTCAGCGGGTTCTCGGTGGACGACATCGAGGCGGCCAAGGCCTTCTACGGCGACACACTAGGCATTCGGGTCTCGGAGGAGAACGGCATGTTGACGCTGCACCTCGCCGGTGACCGCGACACGCTCGTCTATCCGAAGCCCGACCACACGCCGGCGACGTTCACCATCCTCAACTTCCCGGTCGACGACATCGACACCGCCGTCGACCAGCTGACCGAGCTCGGGGTGCGGATGGAACGCTACCCGCAGATGAAGCAGGACGAGAGGGGCATCATGCGCGGGGAGGGCCCGCCCATCGCCTGGTTCACCGATCCGGCGGGCAACGTGCTGTCGGTCATCCAACTCTGAGGCGCCTTGCCCGGTCGTCGTCCCAGGGGCCCTGCCTGGAGGTCTGAAACCGGCCGCCTTGTGATGATGCCGGGCCGTGTCTTTGTCTTTCTCTTGGGCGGCCACCAGTCATGGTCGTGAAGCGTGAGCATCAGAGTCGCAGCGCCGCCGCAAGTCCACGCGCCTTCCACGGACGACGGCCGCCTGGCCGCCAGAGTCGAGACAGGCCTGATCATCGCCGGGTTCGCCGGCATGCTCTTTCTCCTGCCCCGCCTGGATTGGGGTGACGGCTCGATCCGCTACTTCCAGCTGACGGCCCTGCTCTCGCAGGGGACGGTGCCGGACGGGAAGTACTCGATGATCGGGCCGCTGTTCTCGACGCCGCTCTGGCTGATCGGGGACAGCGTGGGGTCGCCGGTGTGGTGGACGCTGCGCTACAACCCCCTGCTGCTCGCGGGGGGAGTGGCGTTCGTCTGGTTCGCGCTGCGTGACCGGCTGCCCAGGCCGATCCTCCGGCGGTTCGTCATGCTGCTGGTCTTCGCGTCGATGTTCGCCCACCACCAGCTGGGATACAACGGCGAGGTCTTCACCGCGATCCTCGTTCTCGTCGGGACCGTCGCGCTGGTCGGGCGCAAGGCGTGGCCGGGATGGCTGACGGTCGCCGTCGGGGTCGCCGGCACGCCCGCCGCCCTGCCCGCGATGGCGCTGATGACCTCCAAGTGGATCTGGGACGTCCGGCGGCTGCGCTGGGGGCTCGCGGTGTGCGCGGCGGTGGCGCTGGTGATGGCGGAGGCGTGGCTGCGGCGTGGCGGTCCGCTCACGACCGGCTACGAGACGGACAGCGGGCCCCGCACGATCATGCCGTACTCGGGCGTGCCGGGCTTGAGCTATCCGATCTTCTTCGGGCTGCTGTCGCTGATCTTCTCCTTCGGCAAGGGCCTGCTCTTCTTCGCGCCGGGCCTGTTCCTGCCCGTGCGGCAGCGGCTGGGCGACCTGGCCGTCGGGCGGCAGCTCTACGATCTGTGGCTGGCGTTCGTGGTCGGTCTGCTGCTGATATACGCGATGTACTGGTCGTGGAGCGGTTCGTCGTTCTGGGGGCCGCGGTATCTGCTGTTCGCCGCGGTTCCCGCGGCGTTCGCGCTGGCCGTACGGTGCTGCCGGCCGGGTGACTCGGTCCTGGCGGACGTGATCACAGTCCTGGCGCTCGGGCTGTCGATCTGGGCCGGGCTCAACGGGGCGGTGTTCGGGGACGTCGACGTTCCCAAGGTGTGCTGGCCCGACGGGTCCGGCCAGTACGAGGCTCCGATCTGCTTCTACACACCGGAGTTCAGCGCGCTGTGGCACCCGTTCGTGGCGGGTGCCGAGCCGCTGACCACAGGTCAGTGGATCTACCTCGGTTACGGCATCGCCGTCGGCTCCTATCTGATGGCCGGGCCGTTGCTGCGGCTCGCCGGGCACCTGCGCACCTGGATGAGCCCGACGGCAGCCCGGGTCAGGGCCATGCGGTGGTGAGCCGGTCCACCACTCTCCGGAGCCGGTCGCCTGAGCTGCTCGGGCCCCCTCTCGTACGGCGGGCTCAGCTGGTGCGCCAGTCGTGTTTGATCAGGAGGTTGCGGGCGTCGTCCGCCACGGCGTGATCCACGAGGATGTCGTAGCGGTCGGCGATGATCGCGCTGTGGGAGAAGAAGTCGCGACGTCCTCCTGTCGCCAGATGGGTCACCAGGCCGAACGCCGCGCCGAACAGCGCGCCGTAGATGAGCCCGGCTGTCGTGAACGCGAGGATGGAGCCGCGGTCGGCCGCGAAGACGGCGAGCAGGAGGCTGGCCAGGAAGCCGAACCAGGCGCCCGTGGCCGCACCGGTCGCGGCGGCGCGGGCGTTGCTCATCCGGCCGAGCACGGTCTCCACCATCTTCAGGTCGGAGCCGACAATGCAGGCCCTGTGCACGGGAAAGGCGTTGTCGGACAGGAAGTCCATGGCGTGCTGTGCCTGCTCGTAGGTCGGGTAGGAGCTCACCACGGCCTTGGTGTCCACGTTCACCTGAGGTCTGTTCAAGGGGTTGACGAGAAGCATCGTTGGCCGTCCTTTCGGAAAGGGTCAGACCTGCCAGATCGGCACCTCGATGGAGGAGGGGTCGACGCCCGGCACGTCGAAGCGCAGGATCACCTCGTCGTCACGGCGCATGCCGTCCATGGGCATGCCCAGCCCCTCGCCGGCCATGCGACCGAACTGCCGCTCGACTTCCTGGAGGAACGGATCGATCGACGTCAGCAGCATCGCCATCACCTCCGAGCGCCCGAGTAGTGAACTCTGACGTCATCACTACTTATATCACCACTCAAAGGAAACCTCAAACTCAGTTTGCAGGTTTATGGCGGCCGGGTCCGATACGGTGTCCGATGTACCGGGGCCATCCGAAATGGGGTGCGAGCGTGGAGCGAGTCACGGGCATCGGCGGCGTGTTCTTCCGAGCGAGCGATTCCGGCGCGCTGAGCAGGTGGTACGAACACCACCTCGGCGTCGGCGGGCCTCCGCCGACCTACGAGCACCGCTCCTGGGAGCAGGAGGCGGGACCGACGGTGTTCGCTCCGTTCCCCGGCGGCTCCGAGCACTTCCAGCGGCCCGAGCAGCAGTGGGCGATCAACTTCAGGGTGCGCGACCTGGACGCCATGGTCGCCCAGCTTCGCGACGCGGGGATCGCGGTCGAGGTGCACGCGGAGACCTACCCCAACGGCCGGTTCGCCGACCTGGCCGACCCCGAAGGCAATCCCGTCCAGCTCTGGGAGCCGGCCGGCGCGGACGCCGTCCGGCCCCCGGACGAGTGAACGCGACCTAGAAGCGGTGCCGGTGCCTGTTCTCCGCGGGGACGGAGGCAGGCGGCGGCAGGATCCGGTGGTAGACGCGCTCGTATCCTCGTGCCATGACGCCCAGGTCGAAGTCGCGCTCGACCGACTGACGGCAGGCCCGCGGGTCGAGCGTTCCCGCGGCCTCGATCGCGGCCGGCAGTTCTTCGGTGGTCTTGCACACGAACCCGGTCACCCCGTCGCACACGACCTCGGGCACCGCGCCCCGGCCGATCGCGACCACCGGCGTGCCGCACGCCATGGCCTCGATCATGACCATGCCGAACGGCTCCTCCCACTGAATGGGGAAGACCAGGCAGCGGGCGGCGGCCAGCAGCTCTCGCTTCCGAGTCGCGTCGGCCTCCCCGACGTAGGTGGCGTCCGGACCGAGGCGAGGCCGGACGTACTCCTCGAAATAGGCCCGCTCCAGCGCCTCGGTGAGTTTCCCGGCGAGCACGATGCGCCGTCCGGCCGCCCGGGCGGCGTCGATCGCGAGGTGCGCCCCCTTGTCGAGGTGGAATCGCCCGAGCCAGAGCACCCACTCCTCCTTCCGATCCCGAAAGGGGAAGGTGGCGGCGTCCAGCCCGTTGTGCACGGTGCCTACCCAGTTGAGGTATGGCGCGAGCGCCCGCTGGTTGTCCGAGATCGCGACGAGCGAGACCTCCTCGCCGAGCGCCCGGTAGTAGTCACCGAAGTCGCCGTCGGACGGGCCGTGGCAGGTGACCACCGTGGGCACGCCGTGGGCGGCGGCGCACAGCGGCCCGGCCAGGGAGTGGTCGTGCACGATATCGACGTCGAGACCGCAGATGAGGCGATGGGTGCGCGCCGCGTGCACCATCTCCGGCAGCGGCTCACCGATCCGTTCGGACGGCGCCCGCTCGTAGGTCTGGAGAAAACGGCCGGGCACGACGCTGTGGCCGGCCCCGATGAGCATCACGTCGTGGCCCCGCCTGGCGAGGCCCGTGATCAGGTCGGCCAGCACCGCCTCGATACCGCCGTATCCCTTCGGCGGCACGTCGTGCCACGGCGGCGCCACCATGGCGATCCGGAGCCCTTCCATCCGGCCGGCCCGCCACCGCAGGTGTAGTGGGGGCAGATCAACCAGAGAGTCCATGCGACACCCCTCCTACGGGCGCTTCAGGCTGCGGGCGCAGGGGAGACGTTCGCAAGCGTTGGTGATCGCGGGGCGGGGCTCGGTGACCAGCTCGATCCCGTCGGGCAGATCGGAGACGATCGCGGATCGGCCGTCCGCCGGCACGTCGATGGTGATGCGGGCGCCGGCGACCGGCAGGTCTTTGATCCGCAGCTCCCCGAAGCCATGGGGAAGGGTGGGAGCGATCCAGAGCTGCCCGTACGGCACCCACGGATCCATCCGCAGCAGGCACCTGAGCAGATGGACGGGGGCCGCGGCGGCCCACGCCTGCGGTGAACAGGAGGTCGGGAAGGGGATCGGCTGCGGGAACTCCGCCCGGTCGAAGCCGCAGAACAGCTCGGGCAGCCGTCCGCCGAACGCCCGGGCGGCGTCCAGCAGGCCGAGGGCGAGTCGCTGGGCCTCCTCGACGAAGCCGTACCTCATCAGCCCGGCGGCGACGATCGCGTTGTCGTGCGGCCAGACCGAGCCGTTGTGGTAGCTCATCGGGTTGTAGGCGCCCATCGAGGTGGCCAGGGTGCGCACGCCGTACCCGGTGAACATCTCCGGCGACATCAGGTGCGCCGCCACGGCGGTGGCGCGCTCCTCGTCCACGATCCCGGTCCACAGGCAGTGGCCCATGTTGGAGCCGAAGCCGTCGATGGGCCGGCCGGCGCCGTCGAGGCCCATGGCGTAGTAGCCCTTGTCGGGCAGCCAGAACCGCTCGTTGAAGGCCTTCCTGATCGCCGTGGCCCTGGTCAGGCAGCGTCGCTCGGTCTCGGCGTCGGCGACGTTGTTGGCGAAGTGGGCGCGCGCGAGGTAGGCGGCGTAAACGTACCCCTGCACCTCTGCGAGCGCGATGGGGGTACGGGCGAGGGTGCCGTCGGCGAAGTTGATCCCGTCGAAGGAGTCCTTCCAGCCCTGGTTGATCAGTCCCTGGTCGGTCTTGCGCTGGTACCACAGCAGGCCGTCGGGCCCGCCGTATTGCTCGATCCAGTCGAGAGCGGCGTCGGCGTGCGGCAGCAGCTCCTCGGCGGCCCCCTCGTGCAGGCCCCAGCAGCGCAGTTCGCCCAGCAGCATGACGAACAGGGGAGTGGCGTCGACCGACCCGTAGTAGGCGTGGCCACCATGCGGCGACACCCCGCTCTCCACCCCGAACCGCAGCTCGTGCATGATCTTGCCGGGTTCCTCCTCGGTCAGGGGGTCGCTCTTGGTCCCCTGCAGCCGGGCCAGCCGGCGCAGCGTGCCAAGGGCGAGGGACTGGTCGAGCGGCAGCACCATCCAGGAGGTCAGCAGCGCGTCCCGGCCGAACAGGGTCATGAACCACGGCGCGCCCGCGGCGATCGCCGGTGGGTCCTCCGGATGGTCGGGATCGAACAGCCGCAGGCTCCCCAGATCCTCGCGCGAGCGGTGCAGCGCCTTGGCCAGACCGCTGTGCCCGGTGCGGACGACGGGGCTGCGGCGGGTCCAGTCGGCCAGCCGCCTGACCGGCTTGGCGTGCTCCAACGCGTGATCGACGGGGAACCAGGCGGACGACTCCTCCCCCTCGATGACCGGGTTCACCAGAATCGTGGTCCGCCACTCCCCGCGGGCCGGGACGACGATGCGGAAGCAGAGCAGACCGGGCGCCGCCGTCACCGGTGTGTCGGGTGACTCGACGACGATCCGGGCGCCCCGCGACCGGCTCGCCGCGAAAACCCGCAACCCCGTCTCCTCGGGCGCCATCTCGACATCGGCCACGTGCCGGGCGCGTCCGGCCTTCACCTCGAACAGGTCGGCCACGTCGGAACCCACGTAGATGGCCACGGTGCAGCCGATCGGCTCCTCCGAGAGGTTGCGCAACCGGAGATCCTCGCGCAGGCCGCCGCCGACGTACCGGTCCCGCACCACCAGCAGCGTGCTCTCCACCCGTCCCGGTCGCGGGTGCGCCCTGCCGAGGAAGGTGGAGTGGTACGGCTCGGCCGGGATCAACGCGAGCGTCTCCACGGGCGCGTCGTCCACCCGCAGCTCCCAGCGTGACAGCAGCCGGGTGTCAGAGTGATAGACCCCCTGCGCGTCGCCAGGCAGAATGTCCCCGCTGCGAGCGCACACGCAGAAGGAGCTCCCCTCAACCAGTGTGACCGTGTCGCCGAGCGCCCCTGGCTGTCCCTCGAAAGTCCACGCGTTCACTGACGTGCTCCTTCAAGTAGTCCCCCCGTGCACTCTTACCTGCCCACTTCCGAGGCGCCGAGTCGACTTCATCTCGGGCCCGGCGAGACGTCTTCGCTGGTCCGGGCGTGATCGTGGGGGAGAGGGGAGCACGTGACGGAAAACCTGCCGCCCAGTCTCGCGCTGGGCGGGCAGGCCCCCCTTACCGCGAGCTCCGCCTGGCCGGACGCGTGCCCTTCCGAAGGCCGAGGACCCCGAAGGTCACAGTCACCGCGGCTGCGGCCGCCGCCAGGATGGCGAGTGTTTTGATCATGGCATTCCCTCGATTACGGAGCGTAGCTGACTTCTACTGATTGCAGTGTCTCCGGAGGTTTGTCGCAGAAACGCAACAGATGCCCTTGGATCGTCAAAAGGTTCAGCGGCGACCCCAGGCCCGAGATCGGCACGGGCCCGGGATCGCCGCTGAGTTTCGGGGAAAACCGGGTCCTACCGGTTGCCCTCCGCTGCCGAGATGTCGGCCAGGGCGGAGTCGGAGTCTCGCTCGATCGCCAGATCGCCGATGCTCACGATGCCCACCGCGGTTCCCTTCTCCACGACCGGCACACGGCGTACCGCCGCCGAGCGCATGAGCTGGACGACCTGCTCGAGGCTCGTGTCGGGCCCGACGGTCTCGACGTCTTCGCTGCAGGCCTCGCGGACCGGAGTGTCGGATCCCTTCTCCTCGGCCACGACCCGCACCGTGATGTCACGGTCCGTGACGATGCCGCTGACTTTCCCGTTGTCGGTGACGATCACCGCCCCGGCGTCTTGCTCGACCATGAGCCGGGCCGCCACAGATACCGGCTGGCTCGCCTCCACGGTCGCTGGATTGGCCGTCATCACGTCGGCCACGGTCCTGGCCATGACGTTCTCCTCTCTCGGATCGAGTCCCCATACCCGCCCTGCCTCCGGCAAACGAAGACCGAGCTCGGCGCGGTCATCGGCCGTAGGTGCCGACCAGGGTGCCCGACGCGAGCACGGTTCCCTCGGTCGCGCGACGGAGGTCCTCCGCGGAGAAACCGTCGCTGAGGTCGGTCGGCGCGCTCAGTGCGTACAGGCGGAAGAAGTACCGGTGCGGATCGTCACCCGGCGGCGGGTGCGGCCCGCCGTACCCCTGCCGGCCGAAGTCGTTGCGGCCGACGACGTACGCCTTCAGCTCGGCGCCTGCCTCCATCTGCGTGGTGTCGGGCGGGATGCCGGCGACCAGCCAGTGGGTGAAGGTGCCGCTGGGGGCGTCCGGATCCTCGCATACCAGTGCCAGCTCGGCGCTGCCGTCCGGCACGTCGGACCACTGCAGCTGCGGGGAGACGTCCCCGGCCTCGTGGGAGTGGTCGCGGGGGATCATCGCGTGATCGTTGAACGCGGTACTGCGTAGCGTTATCCCAGCCATGCCGGTCCGCTGCCCCCAAGGCTCGCCTTCGAACAGGCAGAACATCTCGCCGAAGAGGACAACGGGTCGTTTTCCACCGATCGTGCTGGGCAGTCGGAGGACGAGACCCACCGCGGGCCCTCCTCGCCGTCATGGAGGTGCCGATGCTCGAGGTGCTGCAGGTCCTGGCGGTGCTCTTCTTCGTGCTGGGCACCGTCCCGGCGCTGGCGCACGCCCTGGAGTCGCCGGGCAAGCGCCGCCTGGACAAAGACGTGTATCTCGCCGTCCAGTCGATCTACCATCCGGGGTTCACGCTGGCGGCCGGGATCGGGAAGGCCGTGGGGCTGATCGTCCTGATCGTCCTGCTCCTGTCGACCCCGGCGGGCACCGTCCCGTTCTGGCTGACGCTCGTCGCCGTGCTCGCCCTGGTCGCGATGCAGGCCGTCTACTGGACGGTCACCCATCCGCTCGATCGCCATTGGATGGTGGCCGAGCTCCACCGGCGGCGGGATGAACACCGGCATCTCGCCTACCGGCTCCTGTTCGGTGACGCCGCCGCCACGCGAACCGGGCTCCACGTCGAGCCGGTGCCGGCGGACTGGCAGCCGGTGCGCGATCGCTGGGAGTACTCCCACGTCGCCCGGGCGGCCCTCGCCGTGGTGGGCCTGGTGGCGCTGATCATCGCGGTGTCGGGGTGAGAGCAGGGTGGTCATATGAGCCTGTCATGGAAGGAATGGCGCAGCCTCGCCGATCTGGAGCAGTCGCTGGCCCACGACGACCCGGAGTTCGTCCGGCGGGTCGAGGCGATCTACCGGGTCGAGTGCGGTGGCGAGGTCGCTCCACAAGGCGACTGGTCGGCTCTCCGGCTGTGGTTGGCGCGGGCGCGGACGGCACTGCTCTGGCTGGGCCTGGTCGCCGTCCTCATGGGCCTGGTGCTGGCCGTCGTCGCGGCCGGGTGAGTGGCGGTGCGGCCCGGAGCGATCGTGGAGCTGGTCGAGGAGACACCCTTCCGGTGGCGAATCGAACGCCAGGGCGCGATGCGCGTGCCAGGGGTTGTCTTCGCCACCCGCGAGCTGCTGCCCGACCCGTCGGCCGATCAGTCGCTGGCCCAGGTGGCGGCCGTGGCCACGCTGCCCGGCATCGTCGAGGCCGCCTACGCCATGCCCGACATGCACTGGGGCTACGGATTCCCGATCGGCGGCGTGGCGGCCACCGACATCGAGCGGGGCGGGGTGGTCTCACCCGGCGGGGTCGGGTTCGACATCTCCTGCGGTGTGCGGCTGCTCCTCGCCGACCTGCACGTCGACCGGCTACGGCCGCGCCTGACCGCGTTGATGGACGCGCTGGACGCGGCGATCCCGCGCGGCATGGGCCAGGGCGCGGTGTGGCGGCTGCGCCGTACCGCCGAGTTGGAGCAGATCCTGGCAGGCGGGGCCAGGTACGCCGTGGAGCGGGGCCATGGCGAGCCGAACGATCTCGACCGCTGCGAGGACCGCGGGGCCGTCGCCGACGCCGACCCGGGCGCGGTCGGGCGCCGGGCCCGTGACCGCGGGCTGGAGCAGGTCGGCAGCCTGGGCTCGGGCAACCACTTCCTGGAGGTCGAGGCGGTCGCCCAGGTCTACGACGAGCCGATCGCCCAGGCGTATGGGCTGTGGCCGGGCCGGATCTGCCTGATGATCCACACCGGGTCGCGGGGGCTGGGCCACCAGATCTGCACCGACTTCGTGCGGACCATGGAGGCGGCCATGGCCCGGTACGGCATCAGCGTCCCCGACCGGCAACTGGCGTGCGCACCGGTCGCCTCCGCGGAGGGCAGGGCATACCTCGCGGCGATGGCGGCCGCCGCCAACTACGGCCGGGCCAACCGGCAGCTGCTCGGCCAGGCGGCCCGCCGCGCCTTCGACCGCGCCACCGGCCACGGCGACCTGATCCTGCTCTACGACGTCTCGCACAACCTGGCCAAGCTCGAAACCCATCAGGTCGACGGCCAGGCCCGCCACCTGTGCGTCCACCGCAAGGGCGCCACCCTGGCGCTGCCGCCCGGCCATGAGGACCTGCCGCCCGACCTGCGTCCTGTGGGGCAGCCGGTGCTGGTGCCCGGGTCGATGGGGGCGGGCTCGTACGTGCTGGCCGGGATGCCCGGTGCGCCCGCGTTCGCCTCGGCCTGCCACGGAGCCGGTCGCCGGCTGAGCCGCCACCAGGCGATGAAGACCACCACGGCGGCCCGGTTGCGCGCGGAACTGGAGGCGGCCGGGATCGCCGTGCGAGGCGCGTCCGCCCGTGGCCTCACCGAGGAGACGCCGCAGGCCTACAAGGACGTCGACGCGGTGGTCGATGCCTGCCAGCTCGCCGGTCTGGCCCGCAAGGTGGCCAAGCTGGCGCCCGTCGGCGTGGTCAAGGGCTAAGGCGTGGTCAAGGGCCAGGCGTCGTCAAGGGTCAGACGTCCACCAGCACGTGCGCCCGCCACAGCCCGCACTCCCGTCCGAACCGCAGACTGTGCACGGCGATCGCCTTGGGCATCGCGCCCACCTGGTCGGCCGTCTCCACCGGTACGGTGGCCAGCCGTACCTCGACCTGGCCCTTGGTGGCGCCCGTCCGCTCGTCGATCGACACGTCCACCGCCAGGCGGCCGTACACCTCGATCTGGTAGATCACCTCGTCCAGCACGGCGACGAGCAACGCCTCGTCGGTCTCCTCGGCCATGGCGAGGGTCACGCAGTCGTCGGGTACCGCGCCCCCGCTGTCGGCGAAGCTCTCCACCAGCGCCTGGACCGCCTCGGCCAGGCACTCCTCCCGGTTGTCCGCCCACGCCTCGACCGCGATGTCGGCGGTGTGCGGGACCGCGCGATGGCCCTTGCTCATACTGCCACTCCACCAGCAATTCCGGCCGCTGGGAAGCCTTGGTAGGGACGATCGCGAAGGGGCAGGGAGTCAGCCATGACCACCGATGACGTGAGACGGCTGGCCCTGCCGCTGGCCGGCGGGGAGGATCTCGACCCGCTGCTGGATCGGGTGGGCGAGGCCCGCTTCGTCCTGATCGGCGAGGCCAGTCACGGCACGCACGACTTCTACTCCTGGCGGGCGCGGCTGACCCGGCGGCTGATCGTGGAGAAGGGCTTCGGGTTCATCGGCGTCGAAGGCGACTGGCCCGACTGCGAGCGGGTGCACCAGGCCGTCACCGGCGGGGCCGACCCCTTCCAGGCGCTGTACGGCTTCGCCCGCTGGCCCACCTTCATGTGGGCCAACGAGGAGGTCGTCGCGTTCGCGCGGTGGCTGCGGCTGTGGAACGACACCCGACCGGCGGAACGCCGCTGCGGCTTCCACGGCCTGGACGTCTACAGCCTGCTGGACTCCCTGCGGGCCATCCGCAGATACACCATGACCCACCTGCCCGAGCAGGCCGAGACCGTGCTGAGCGCGATGCAGTGCTTCGAGGCCTACGGGCATGATCCGCAGCAGTACGGCCTGCTGACCCGGCTGCTGCCGGAATCGTGCGAGAAGGAGGTCGTGGAACTGCTGTGCCAGCTGGCCGAGCGGACGCCGCGGGACGAGGCCGGCTTCGCCGCACGGCAGAACGCGGAGGTCGTGGCGGGCGCCGAGCGCTACTACCGGGCGATGGTTCGCGGCGGCCCGCACTCGTGGAACGTGCGGGACATCCACATGGCCGACACGCTGGACCGGCTCGCCGGCCACTACGGCGCCAAAGGCGTCGTGTGGGCGCACAACACCCATGTGGGTGACGCGCGCGCCACGGACATGGCCAGGGCCGGCATGACCAACCTCGGCCAGCTGGCCAGGGAGCGGCACGGCGAGGAGGCGGTGCTCGTCGGGTTCGGCAGCCACCGGGGCACGGTGATCGCGGCCCAGCGGTGGGGCGCCCCGTCGAGGATCATGGACGTGCCGCCGGCGCGGCCCGGATCCGTGGAATCGATCATGCACGACGCCGGGCCGGAGCGGGCGTTGTTCCTGCTCGATGGCTGGCCGGAGCAGCCGATCGGGCACCGGGCCATCGGCGTCGTCTACCACCCGGAGCGCGACCACCGGGCGAACTACGTGCCCTCCGTGCTCGGCCGCCGCTATGACGCGTTCATCTGGCTGGACCGCACCGAGGCGCTGCGCCCGCTGCACCAGGAGCCGCCGGAGGCCGCGGAGTACGAGACGTTCCCCTCCGCGGTCTGATCCTTCTTCAGAGGGGCGGGAGGGACGGGGCCTGCGGGCCGCGGTACGGCAGGGGCTGGCTGTAGACGAGGTTGGTGGTGGTGCTGCCGAACTCCGTCAGCTCGTTGACCAGTTGTTCGAGGTGGCCCATGGAGGTGGCGGCGACCTTGAGCATGTAGCAGTCGTCACCGGTGGTGCGCAGGCACTCCAGGATCTCGGCGCGCTCGCCCAGGAGCCGGTGCAGCGGCTCGTGCCGGTTACCCGGGTACTTCAGGCGAACCACGGCGAGCACGGGGAACCCGACCTTCTCCACGTCGACCTGCGCCCGGTAGCCGGTGATGACGGCCGCCGACTCCAGCCGCTTGACCCGCTCGGTCACCGCGGAAGCGCTGAGGCTGACCCGCCGGCCCAGCTCCGTCAGGGAGATGCGGCCGTCGCGCTGGAGCTCCGCCAGGATCATCCAGTCGGTTGCGTCAAGAGTCACGGCCATTTGGCCAGAATAGCGGGGGATCCACGGGGAACCGAGGGTTATGCCGTGAGAAATCCCTTCCAGTGGGATTGTCTGGTGAATAGTCTTGACCGGTGCAGATAGGGATAAACGTTCCGAACTTTGGGCCGGGCACCGACCCGGCCACGCTCCGGCAATGGGCGCAGACCGTAGAGGGCCTCGGCTTCGACCTGCTGATGGTCTCCGACCACGTGGCGATCACACCCGACGTCGCCGAGCAGTATCCGGCCCCGTTCTACGAGCCGTTCACCACGCTCGCCTGGCTGGCCGGCATCACCAGCACCGTCAGGCTCGGCACCACGGTGCTCATCGTCCCTTATCGGCATCCCCTGCTGATCGCACGCATGGCCGCCAACCTCCACCAGCTCAGCGGCGGACGCCTGGTGCTCGGCGTGGCCTCCGGCTGGGCCCGCCAGGAGTTCGAGGCGCTCGGTGTGCCGTTCGAGCGGCGCGGCCCGCTCACCGACGAGCACCTGCGTGCCGTACGGGAGGCCTGGAAGAACGAGGGTGACTACGGTCCAGGGCCGATCCCGATCTGGGTGGGCGGCAACAGCGACGCCGGCATGCGCCGCGCGGTACGGCTGGGCGAGGCGTGGCATCCGCTGCGCCGCACGATCCCGTGGCTGCGCGACGCGGTGGACCGGCTGAAGGCCATCGCCGACGCGGAGGGCAGGGCCGTACCCGCGCTGGCGCCGCGCATCATGCTGCGGATAACCGGCACGCCGGTCACCGGCGCCGAGCGGCGCGCGGGCGAGGGCACGATCGAGCAGATCATGGACGACCTCGACCGGCTGCGCGCCATGGGCGCCGACACCGTCGTGCTCGACCCGTTCGACAGCGACCCCGAGGAGACCCGCCACCCCGAGACGGCCTGGCACGCGCTCGCCGCCGTCGCGGCTCACAGAGAGAGGAAGCTTCCGTGACACCCGAGGACGAGCGTCACCTGCGCAGGGCCGTCGAACTGGCCGCCGCGTCACGAGAGGGCGGCAACCCGCCGTTCGGCTCGCTCCTGGTCGGCCCGGACGGCGACGTGCTCGCCGAAGACCACAACACCTCCATCACCGACTCCGACATCACCGCGCACCCCGAACTGAAGCTGGCCAGGTGGGCGGCGCGCGAGCTGGATCCGGGCACGGCGGCGGGCACCACCATGTACACCAGCTGCCAGCCGTGCGGCATGTGCACGGGCGCGATCGAGCGGTCGGGGCTGGGGCGGGTGGTGTTCGCGCTGTCGAACGAGCAACTCGCCGAGCTCAAGCCGGGCGGCGGCTTCCCGCAGCCCCTCCTGGAGGGCCCCGCACTGTACGACGTCGCCAGGATCCCGGTGGAGGGCTACTACACCGCTTGACGGAGGACCCGGCGCCGATGGTGGTCCGCAACGTCGTCGACACCCCGCGGGCCTCCGGCGGGGGTGTGCCGGTCGAACCCCCGCGGACCTGGAACCGGTGCTTCGACACCTCGCAGATCGCGTCATCAGCGGCGGTCCGGCTCGCGCCGTACGGGAAACTGGGAGGGTGACCACAGAGAACGGCCGACCCCGCCCGCCCGTGACGAGCACCTCCATCGTCGTGCTGACGCTGGCGCGCCGGATCGAGGTCGAGCTCAACGCGGCTCTCGCGCCTTTGGATCTCACGGTCAGCAGGCTCGGGCTGCTCGGCCACATCGCCGGTGTGCCGGGCGTCTCCTTCAGCGACCTGGCGCGGATGTCGGGCATCACGGTGCAGACCGTGCACGCCGCGGTGAAGTCGCTCGTCGGCGCCGGGCTGGTGCGTGACCACACCGCCCGGGCCGGATCCGCTTCGACGATCGAGCTCACACCGGAGGGCGCCCGCCTGCTCGAGGCGGCGACGCAGGCGGTGTCCGAGGTGGACGACCGCCTGTTCGGCCCGGACGCGGACCCGATCCAGCGGCAGGTCGCCGAGGCCGTCCGCGCGGCGTTCGCGGGCGAAGCCGCCTCCTGATCCGGCCGTCTTCACCGGCCGACCGGCCGGTGAACCCGCGAAGGCGCCGCCCTGCGAGGCGACGCGCACGCAGGTGAGGTCAGGTCTTCGGCTGGTAGTCGTCGTAGTCGTGGCCGGGTCGCAGGCCCTGCCGCTCGCCGAGGAAGCGTCCGTAGAGATAGGTCCGCATGCTGTGGTTGAAGATCGCCGGGTCTTCGATGCCGCGCGCGAAGCGCATGGCGTTCAGCGCCACGTCGGTGCGGGGAAACGGCAGGTCGCCGTATGCGTCCATCACGTCGACCCGCCAGGGGAATGGGTGCGCATCTGCCGTAGCGCGAGCAGCCCGCCGATTCCCGGGACGACGGCGCGCCATCTGATGCCGGACGAGGAGGCGGAGGGGGCCAGCAAGGCGGCCATGATGACCACGAGGTACGCCGTGCCGTGGACGGGGCCGACGAGCGACGTGATCGCTCTCGTGTGGGTGGTGAGCAGATTGCCCAGCAGGATCACCAGGGAGGCGGCCTCGATCCCGGCCGCGATGCGAAGTGTGCGCACGCCGATCACGTGTCCGAGCCGGGGCGGACGATCATCAGCACGACGACGATCGCCCACAGCAGGTTGTAGACGCCGGCGAGCATGCTGAGCGTGCGCAGCCGGGCGCCGTCGCCGGGTTCGGCGAGCGCGTCGCGCTGGCGCGGATAGATCTGCAGGGCCAGCAGGGCGCCTGCGGCGGCGGTGAGGATCATGGCGAGAGTGATCCAGATCTCGCCCATCCGGTTCTGGGCGAGGGCCAGGGCGATCCCGGCGGCGGGCACGATGACACCGAAGACGCTGTAGCCGCGGGTGATGCGGTGGAGCGCGACGGCGACGGCGCGGCTGCGCTCACCCGAAGCCTCCGGCGGCGAGCCGCTGGGCGCAGTGGCAGGTCCAGCGGCTGGAACGGCTTCGACGGTCGGCGCATAGCGGGGAAACAGGCTTGTCGCGACGGCCGAGCCGCCGACGAACACGATGCTGGCGAGCACATGCACGGACAGCAGTAGAGCTTCCACGGGTTCTCCCTTCAGGCTGCCTGAAGCCTAGCAGGTAAGCTTCAGGCTTCCTGAAGGCCCCTGTCGGACGGCGTCGCCTTCAAGGAGGGCGCAGGGAGAGCCGGGCCGCACGCCTCACGGCAACAGAACGATCTTCCCCACGAAGCGCCCGGCGTCGGCCCCGTGACCGCACGTGACCGGCCGCCGCCGGGAGGGGTGTGTCACGCCGGGTGGCCGATGCCGGGCAGGGCCGCTTCCAGGGCGGCGGCGAGCTCGAAGACCGTCACGTCGTCGTACGTGCGGCCGACCACCTGCACCCCCGTCGGCACGCCGTTGGCCGCCAGCCCGGACGGCACCGACAGGACCGGGCAGCGGCTGGCGATGTTGAAGGGGATCGTCATCACGCCCAGCATGTAGTGGCCGAGCTCGCCGTTGATCGCCAGCGGTCCGCCGTCGTGCTCGGCGGGGAAGGCGGGCACGGCCGTGGTCGGGCAGAGCAGCGCGTCGTAGTCCTCGAGCAGCTCGCCCAGCGGCCGGTAGATCTCGCCCTCCAGCTCCAGCCCCTGGTAGAAGCCGAGCTCCGAGCGCGTCATGGCGAACTCGCGCGCGTAGTCGGTCAGCAGGTCCGCGTGCTCGGCGGCGAGGTGGCCGATCCCGGCGCCGAAGATCCCGGCGAAGTGGGCGTCGGCCGCGGCCATGATCTGCTTCCTGGTCCAGGGCAGCTCGACCTCCTCCACGATCGCCCCCGCCGCGCGCAGCGCCTGCGCGGCGGCGAGCGTGCCCGTCACGACGTCCGGCTCCACCAGGTAGTCGCCGAGCGTCAGGGACAGCGCGACACGGAGTCCGCGCACGTCGCCGGTGAGCCGCGGCAGCTCCAGCTTGGGCCGGAGGGAGACGACGTCCCACGGGTGCGGCCCGGCGATGACGTTCTGCAGCAGGGCGACGTCGCCGACGGTGCGGGCCATGGGACCGTCGTGGCAGTACTGGTCGAGGTTGAACGGCGGCAGCGCGGGCACCCGGCCGAAGGGCGGCTTGAACCCGACCACCCCGCAGAACGACGCGGGGATGCGGATGGAGCCGCCGATGTCGGAGCCCGTGGCGAGAAGGGAGGTCCCGGCGGCCAGCGAAGCGCCGGAGCCGCCCGACGACCCGCCCGGCGAGTAGTCGAGATTCCACGGGTTGCGCGTCACGCCCCAGAGCCTGCTGTGCGTGAAGGCGGCGCAGCTGAACTCGGGGGTGGCGGTGCGGGCGTGCACGATGCCACCGGCCGCCACGATCCGGGTGACCACCGGATGGGTCACCGTCGCGATGGTGCCCTTGAACAGCAGCGAGCCCTCCTCGTGGGTACGGCCCTCGATCGGCTGCTCCTCCTTGACCGCGACGGGGATGCCCTCGAGGGGCCTCGCGGTCCCGTTGCGGAAGGCGCTCTCGGCCCGCCTGGCCTGCTCCATCGCCGAGTCGTACAGGCGCTCGGTGAAGGCGTTGATCCGTGGTTCCACCTCCTCGGCGCGGTCGATCACGGCGGTCAGCAACTCCACGGGCGACAGCTCGCGGCGAGACATGAGCGCGTGGGCCTCGGTGGCCGACAGGTAAGCCAGCATTTCGCGGAGTGTCCTCTCAGAAGGGGCGGCGCGGCACGGAGTCGAGCAGGAGCCGGGTGTAGTCGTGCGCGGGCGCGGTCAGCACGCGCGCGGTCGGGCCCGACTCGACGATCCGGCCGCGCCGCATGACCGCCACGTGGTCGGTGACGCAGCCGACCACGGCCAGGTCGTGGGTGATGAACAGGTAGGAGACGCCGCTGGCCGCGCGGATCTCGGCGAGCAGGCCCAGGATCTGCGCCTGCACGGAGACGTCGAGCGCGGCCACGGCCTCGTCGAGCACCAGGACCCTGGGCCTGACCGCCAGCGCCCTGGCAATGGCGACGCGTTGCCGCTGCCCGCCCGACAGCTCCCTGGGCAGCGCCCCCGCCTCCCGCGGCCCGAGACCGACCTGGTCGAGCAGCTCCGTCACCCTGGACGCGTGCGGCTCGCCGGGAAAGTGCAGCCGCAGGACCTCGGTCAGGGACTCCCGTACGGCGAGGCGGGGGTCGAGCGAGCCGAACGGGTCCTGGAAGACGATCTGGATCAGCCGGGCCCTGGCCCTGCGGTCGAGCACGGCCAGCGGCCTGCCGGCCACGAGCACCGTGCCTGCGTCGGGCCGCTCCAGGCCGAGCAGCAGCCTGGCCGTGGTGGTCTTGCCCGAGCCCGACTCCCCGACCAGGCCGAGCGAGCCGCCCGCCGCCAGGTCGAAGGAGACGTCGTCCACCGCGGTCGCCGTGCCGTATCGCTTGCGCAGGCCACGCACCTCGAGGTCATTGCTCATGATCCCGCCTTGACGCAGGCCACGCCGTCCGCCAGGGACGGGGCGGCAGCCGTACAGGACTCCGTGACGTGCGCGCAGCGCGGCGCGAACGGGCAGCCGGGCAGCGCGGTCAGCAGGTCGGGCGGGCGTCCGGGGATGGCGGGCGGCAGGGCGCCCAGGTCGGAGACGCGCGGGGTGGCGGCGAGCAGGCCGGAGGTGTAGGGGTGACGCGGGTCGGCGAACAGCCGTCGCGTCGGCCCGGTCTCCATGATCCGCCCCGCGTACATCACGTAGACGCGGTCGCAGATCATCGCCGCCAGCTCCAGGTCGTGGGTGATGAAGAGCATCCCGGCCGCGGTCCTGGCACGCAGGTCGCGCAGCAACCGGATGATCTCGGCCTGCGTGGTCACGTCCAGCGCGGTGGTCGGCTCGTCGGCCAGCACCAGCCTGGGCTCTCCGGCCAGGGCCGCGGCGATCACCACGCGCTGCAGCATGCCGCCGGACAGCTCGTGCGGGTGCTGGCGTACGTGCCGCTCCGGCTCGGGCAGGCCGACCAGGCCCAGCAGCTCGACGGCCCTGGCCCGGGCCGCCCTGGCGCCGAGCTCCTCGCGGAGGATCTCGGTGAGGAAGTCGCCGATCCGCCGGAAGGGGCTGATCGCCGCGCGCGGATCCTGGTAGATCATCGCGGCGCCGTGGGTCCGGTGGCGGCGCAGCGCGGCAGGCGACATGCGCAGCACGTCCGCGCCGTCCATCAGGATCCGCCCGGCCGTGAGCGCGGCGGCGGGCAGCAGGCCGAGCACGGCCCGGGCGGTCAGGGACTTGCCCGATCCTGACTCCCCGACCAGGCCGACGGTCTCGTTCTCCGCCACGGTGAGCGAGATGCCGTCGATGGCCGGTCGTGCGGTGTGCGGGAGCCGTACCGACAGCTCGTCGATCTCCAGCACGGTCACCTCCTGGAGACCCGGTCGGCGAGGCTCTCGCCGACGATGTTGAAGGCGATCACGCTGATCACGATGGCCAGGCCGGGGACGAGGATGGGGCCGAGGGCGCCCTGCAGCACGGCGGTCTGCCCTTCGTTGATCATCGCTCCCCAGTCGGCGGCCGGCGGCTGCACGCCCAGGCCGAGGAAGGCCAGTCCGGCCAGGTCGAGCAGGGCGTAGCCGAAGTTGATCGTGGACTGGGCGAGGATCACCGGCGCGATGTTCGGCAGCAGGTGGCGCAGGCAGACGGCCAGGCCGCCGAAGCCGAGGGCCCGGTAGGCGGCCAGGTAGGGACGGCCCAGCTCGGCTCTGGCCACGCCGCGGACCAGGCGGCCGACGAACGGGGTGTAGGCGACGGCAAGGGTGATCACGGGTCCGGTCTGGCCGGGGCCGTACATCGCGACCACCAGGATCGCCAGCAGCAGGCCGGGGAAGGCGAAGATCAACTCCATCGATCTCGACAGCGCGGCGTCCACCCAGCCGCCGTGCCACGCGGCCGTCAGCCCGACCACCACGCCGAGCAGCGTGGAGATGGCCACGACGCCCAGCGGGCCGAGCAGTCCCGTCCGGGCTCCGTAGATCACCCGGGAGAGCAGGTCGCGGCCCGAGGCGTCGGCCCCGAGCGGGTGGTCGCCGCCCGGTCCCGCCAGCGCGGCGGACAGGTCGACGGCGTCGGGATCGGCGGGGGCGATGAGCGGGGCGAGCAGCGCGGCGAGGACGAGCAGCGCGATGACGACGAGCGCGGCCGTACGGAGCCCGTCGCCCTTGAGCCTGCGCAGTCCCGGTCTGACGACGAGGGTCTCCATCAACGCCTCACTCGGGGGTCGGCCAGCGGCGCGATGAGGTCCACGACGATGTTGGCGAGCACGAACACGGCAACGGTCAGCAGGGTCAGCGCCTGCACGACGGGGAAGTCCTTGACCGTCACCGAGTACTGCAGCAGCTGGCCCAGTCCGTTGACCCCGAAGGCCGTCTCCACCAGCACGGTGGAGATCAGCAGGCCGGGCACCAGCAGGCCGCCGTAGGTCAGGGTCACGGTCATGGCGCCGCGCAGCACGTGCCTGCGCACGATGGTGCGCTCCGGCACGCCCCGGCCTCGGGCGACCGTGACGTACTCCTGGCCCAGCTGGTCGATCATCGCCGTGCGCGACACCCTGGCCAGCACCCCGGTGAAGGTGAGCGCCAGGGCCACGGCGGGCAGCGCGAGGTGGTGCAGCCGGTCGGCCACGCCCTCGCCCGCGCCGATGGAGGGAAACCAGCCGAGGTTCACGGAGAACACCGCGATGAGCACGAACCCCAGGACGAAGGACGGGGTGGCGACCGCGACCGAGCTGCCCACGAGCACCGCCTTGTCGACCGCTCCCGGCCTGGTCGCGCTCCACACGCCGAACGCCAGGCCGGCGACGATCGTGAGGACGAAGGCCATGCCGATGAGGGTGAGCGTGATCGGCACGCGGGCGGCGATCAGCCCGCCGACGTCGGTGCGGAACTGCACGGAGCGGCCGAAGTCGCCGGTGAGCACGCCCCCGATCCAGTGCAGGTACTGCACGGGGAACGGGTCGTCGAGCCGGTACTGGGCGCGGATCGCGGCGATCGCCTCGGGTGTGGCCGAGCGCCCGCTGAGCAGGAAGCTGGCCGGATCGCCGGGGGCGAGCTGGAGGGCGGAGAACACCAGGAACGACGCCGCCCCCAGGATTCCCGCCATCCCGGCCAGCCGCCGCAGCAGGAACCGGGCCATCAGCCCGCCGCCCCGACGTCGGCCGCCCACGGGTAGTAGAGGTAGGAGATGCTGGTGGGCGCGCCGGTGATGCGCTTGCCGAGGAACATCACGTTGTCGAGGTCGGCCAGCGGGATCCAGGGCAGCTGGGTGGCCGCCGTCTCCTGGAGCCTCGCGGTCAGCCGCGCCCGCTCGGCCCTGTCGTGCTCGGCGCGGGCCTCGGCCACGAGCTTGTCGTAGGCGGGGTCGGAGAAGCCGCCGTAGTTCTCGAACTGGCTCGACTCGAACAGGCCGTAGAGCTCCAGCGGGTCGGTGGCCGACAGATACCACAGGGTCGGGAACAGGTCGATGCCCTTGCGCGCCTCGGGGTCGGAGAACAGCGCGGTGTAGGCGTCGGGCGCGATGGTCCGCACCTCGGCGACCAGGCCGATCTCCTTGGCCGCGGCCTGCACGGCGTTGGAGATCACCGGGAACTCGGGCGCCGCGTTGGAGGTGGCGATCACGATCTTCCGGCCCGCCGCTCCCGCCTCGGCGATGAGCTTCCTGGCCGCCGCCACGTCCCGCTTCACCGGGGGAGCGGCCGGCCGCGCCTCGGGGACGTTGCGCCACGCCTCGACGGGAGCGGGCACCGTCGTGGGCTTGCTGTACTCGCCGAGCGCCGCCTTGACCAGGCCGTCCCTGTCGATGGCGAGGGAGAGCGCCTGCCGTACCCTGACGTCGGAGAGCGGGCCGCGGCGCAGGTCGGCCACGATCAGGTCGGCGGTGGTCAGGTTGGGGCCGCCGTAGACGGTGCCCGCGCCGGAGGCGCGCAGGCGGGCGATGGAGCTCGCGGGGATCAGGTAGCCGCCGTCCGCCTCACCGGTCACCAGGGCGTTCGTGCGGGCCGCGGCGTCGGGGACGAAGGCGAAGGTGACCTTGCCCGCCTTGGCCTTGGCTCCCCAGTAGCCGTCGAAGCGGTCCAGCCGGATCGACTGACCCTTGGTCCAGGTGCCGAGCTTGAACGGGCCCGTGCAGTCCAGCCCGCCGTCCGCGGTGCCGAACGCCTTGCCCATGGCCTTGATCGAGGCCGCGCTGGCCACGGTGCCGGGCGAGGCGCCCATCTCCAGGTTGAACAGCGCGTCCGGCTGCTTGAAGGCGACCGTCACCTCCATCGGCCCGGTCTTGGTGATCGACTCGACGTTGCGGAAGGTGGAGATCCAGTACGAGCCGACCTGCTCGTCGAGGTGCCTGTTGAGGCTGGCCACCACGTCGTCGGCGGTCATCTCCGCGCCGCTGTGGAAGCGCACGCCCTTGCGGATCGTGTAGACGAGGGTCCTGGGATCGGGCCGGTCGACCTTCTCCGCCAGACCGGGCGCCTCCTTCAGGTCCGGCGTCCACCGCATGAGGCTCTCGCAGACGTTGGAGAGCACCATGTTCTGCGGGTAGTCGAAGGCGTGGACGTAGTCGAGCGTCGGGGGCTCGGCATAGGAGACCCAGGTGAAGCCGTCGATGTCGCCCTTGGGCTCGGGGGTGTCCGCGCTCAGGCCCGCGCTCTGCGCGGGCGCCGCGCTCCTGCCGCCACCGCCGCCGCACGCGGCCACGCCCAGGGCCAGGACGGCTGTCGCCGCCAGCAGTCGTTTGCTCATGTGTCGCGCCTTTCGGGGGCTTCCGGGGGATGTATCAGTCTTGGAAGACGAGGCGGCCCTCGACGTAGGTCCTGACGACCCTGGTCGTGCCGATGGCCTCCGGCGGCCCCGCGAAGGGATCGCGGTCCAGCACCACCAGGTCCGCGTACTTGCCCGCCTCGACGGTGCCGGTGACGTCCTCGAGGTGGTTGATCCAGGCGCTGCCTGCCGTGTAGGCGGTGAGCGCCTGCGCCAGGGTGAGCGCCTGCTCGGGCAGGAAGGGCGCGCCCGGCTCGCCCTCGGGCGCCGTCCTGTTCACCGCGACGTGCACGCCCCACAGCGGGTTGGGGCTGCTCACCGACCAGTCGCTGCCGGCGACCAGGCGGGCGCCGGCGCGCAGCAGGTCGCCGAAGGGGTACTGCCGCACCGCGCGCTCGGCCCCCAGGAACGGGATGGTCAGCTCGTCCATCTGGGGCTCGTGCGCCGCCCACAGCGGCTGGATGTTGGCCGCCGCGCCCACCTGCGCGAACCTCGGGATGTCGGCGGGATGCACGACCTGCAGGTGCGCGAGGTGGTGGCGGTGGTCGTTGCCGCCGTTGGCCGCACGCGCCGCCGCCAGGGCGTCGAGTGCCTCCCTGACCGCGCGGTCGCCGAGGGCGTGGAAGTGGATCTGGAAGCCGAGCCGGTCCAGCTCGCCGACCGCCTGGCGGAGCAGCCCGGGCTCGACGAAGCTGATCCCGCTGTTGGCGGTGGCGCACCCGCAGGCGTCCAGGTACGGCTCCAGCATCGCGGCGGTGAAGTTCTCCGCGACGCCGTCCTGCATGATCTTGACGGTGGTGGCGGCGAACCTGCCGCTGCGGCCGTTCCTCCGGCGTTCGACCAGCTCGGGGATCTGCTCCAGGCCGCGCTCGCGATCCCACCACAGGGCGCCGACGACGCGGGCCAGCAGCGTCCCCTCCTGCGCGGCGCGCAGGTAGGTCTCGTAGATGTCCGGCCGGCCGGGGAGGGCGCCGACCATGGCGTCCTGCCAGCCCGTCACGCCCATGGAGAAGAGGTGACTCTGTCCGGCGAGCAGTCCTGCGTAGGCCTCCTCGGCGTCCGCCACCGGGACGTGCCTGCTCACCAGGGTCATGGCCCCCTCGTGCAGGGTGCCCTGCGGGGTGCCGTCCGGCTCCCGCTCGATCCGGCCGTCCACGGGGTCGGGGGTGTCGCGGTCGAGGCCCGCCAGGTGCAGGGCCAAGGTGTTGGCCCAGGCGCCGTGCCCGTCGCGGTTGGTCAGCAGGGCGGGCCGATCCGGCACCACTGTGTCGAGCAGCCGCCTGGCCGGCGTCCCGCCGGGGAAGACGTCCATCGACCAGCCGCCGCCGTGGATCCAGGCCGCGTCAGGGTGCGCCGCGGCGTAGGCGGAGATCGCCGCGAGGTAGCCCTCGACGTCGTGCTCGGCCGACAGGTCGCAGCGGAGCATCTGGCCGCCGCCGAACGCCGGGTGGACGTGGGCGTCCTGGAAGCCCGCCATGAGCAGCCCGCCGGCGAGATCCACCACCTCGGTGCCCTCGGCCGCCATCGCCCGCACACTCTCCTGGTCGCCGACCCGCAGGACGCGCCCGTCACCGACCGCGACCGCCGCCTCGATCGGGGCATCGGCGGTGCCGGTGAACACCCGACCTCCCAGGAAGATCGTCTCCACCATGTCAGCACCTTTCGTCGAGGCCCGTGTTGGAGAGGAGTGAACGCGAGCGCAACATAGATGTCAACACTGTTGCGCTATCCGGAGACCGAACCGATACACTGGCCCGATCATGGCGAAGACACCTGTGAGGACGAAGCGCTCCGGCAGCCAGCTCAGCCCCGAGGCGATCATCGAGGCCAGCCTGCGGCTGGCCGCCCGTGGCGGCGCCGACGCGTTCACCGTGCGCCGCCTGGGCGAGGAGCTGGGAGCCGACCCCACGGCGATCTACCGGCACTTCCGCGACAAGGACGAGCTGGTGCTGTCGGTCGCCGACCGGGCATACGGCGAGGTCCTGGACGGCATCCCCGACGGCCTGTCCTGGCAGGACCGCCTGCGGGCCCTGGCCAGGGAGTCGCTGCGGGTCGCGCTCAAGTATCCGGCGGTGGCCTCGTTCACGGCGAGCCGCACCACCAGGCGGAACAACGAGTTCAGGCTCGTCGAGCTCATCCTCGGCGCGATCGGCGAGGCGGGGCTCGACGGGGCGGAGGCGGCGCTCCACTACCGGGCGGTCGCCGACGCCCTGCTGGCGTACGCGGGCCAGTCAGCCGCCTACGCGCTGTTCGCCCCGGAGATCAGGGCGGGGGACGAGTCGTCGTGGGCGCGGGAGTACCGCATGGTGGACGCCGCGCTGTTCCCCAGGATCACCCGCCTCAGCAGGGAGCTCGCGGAGGTCCGCATCCAGGAGATCTACGACGTGCAGGTGGAGGCGCTGATCACCGCGATCGAGGTCCGCGCCCGCGCCGTCCAGAGGTGAGGAAAGGAAAACGGCTGCAACCTTTCGTCCGTCGAGTCGCGTTGGGAACGGGCGAGAGGAGATCACATTGGATCGTCACGACGACTTCCGCGAGTTCGTGCTCGCCCGCCAGCAGGCGCTGATGCGGACCGCGTACCTGCTCACGGGAGACGCCCACCTCGCCGAGGACCTGCTGCAGAGCGTTCTGATCAAGATCGTGGGGCAGTGGCCGAAGCTGCGCAAGGGTGGCAACCCCGAGGCGTACACGCGGAAGGCGCTGGTCAACCAGTACATCTCCTGGAGACGCCGGCCGCACCCCGAATTACCGAGCGCCGACCCGCCCGACCACGGCGCCTCCTACGACGAGGCCGCACTCGACCGCATCGTGTTACGGCAGGCGCTGGTCAAGCTCACGCCCAAGCAGCGGGCCGTGATCGTGCTGCGCTTCTGGGAGGACCTCACCGAGGCGCAGACGGCCGAGGCGCTCGGCTGCGCGGTCGGCACGGTCAAGAGCCAGGTCCATCACGCGCTGGCCCGGCTGCGCGCGCTCGCGCCCGAGCTGGAGCATCTGCTGTCCGATCCCGAGCTGCAGGAGGTCGCCCGATGACGAGACTGCGTGAAGTGCTGGACGGCATCGCCGACGAGGCCCCCGCGGTGAACCTGGTCGATCTGGCCGTCGCGGGCCACCGCCGCCGGCGGCGCATCATCCTGACGTTCACCGCCGTCGCCGTGGTCGTGGTGACGGCGCTGGGCGTGGCAGCGGCGGCGGTGGTGCTGCCGGGGCCGCGGGGGGCCGACACGGCCACGGCACAGCGCGTGGACACGGTGCCCGACCTGCCCGGCGGCAACGTGGGGCCGCTCAGCCACGCGTACCAGACGCGCTGCAAGTGGAACGGAGATCGGCGGCGGCCGCCTGACTGCAGTGCCGTCGAGTGGCGGGTGGTCACCCGCACCGGCACGGCCTACCGGGTGCCGCAGGCGCTCGTCAGCACCAGCAAGGGCCGGCAGGTGCCCGTCTCGATCAGCAGGGACGGGCGGATGCTCGCGTACTACAGCCGTCAGGCTCAGGCACACGTGGTCCGGGATCTGACGAGCGGCGCCGAGGTGATCTCCGCCGTCACGGTGGCGGAGGAGCGGATCGGCATAGGCTCCATGCTCGTGGTCTCCGACGACGGCCGCTACCTGATCTTCGACCCTAAGGAAGGGACCAAGGACCCCGGGCTGCTGATCGACCTGCGGACCGGCAGGACGGTGTCGGTGCCGGGCAAGTTCGAGGCGATCAGCATCAAGGACGGCGTCGCCGAGCTGGTCCGGTACGTCAAGACCGATCTGTGGCTGATGCCCGTCACCGGTGGCGGCCGGCCGGTGCGGTTCGACGGCGTGTTCATCATGTTCAGCGAGCTCGCCCCGGACGGTCGTACGGTGGCCGCCTTCGAGATGCCGGACATCGAGAAGCGCACGCTCACCCTTCTCGACGCCAAAACCGGGCGGACCTTGCGAAAGGTGGCCATCCGCGGCCTGCCCAAGGATCTCGGCGGCGTTACCGGCACCTCCCTCTGGCGGAGCGGATCCGAGGTCATGCTCCGCTACCTGGGCAAAGGTGGCACGCGCAGCTACGCGGTCGACGTCAACACGGGGCAAGCCCGGGAACTGGCCCGCTACACCGACAGGTACGCGCGCCTGACCCTGCCCGGAGCCGAGGGCGGCAAATAAGGGATTGCCCGCAAGGCGGAGTGGTTGCTAACGTCGCCGCGGCGAGAGAGACGCCTGATCACCGCGTGGCGAGGGAGGTTGATGAATATGGCTGCCAGCAGCCTTCTTCAGCATGCCCTTGTCCGGTCCGCGCGAGGCTAGCGCGCGGCCCGGTCGTTCGAACGACCAGGAGTGTCACGTGTCTTCTTTTCTCTCACCGACCGCCGCCGACCTGAGCACCGACCGCCTCATCCTGCGGACGTGGAGTAGCGGCGAGGTCGAGGCCGTCCTGAACGGCGCCCGGCCCGCGCACTGGGCCGAGGACTTCCCCGCCGAGGGCGACCACGTCATCGCCGGCCTGTTCGGCGAGCACCCCGGATGGCTGGGCGAGTACGGCCACCGGCAGATCATCGAGCGGGCCGGCGGACTGGTGGTCGGGTCCATCGGCCTGTTCTGGCCGCCCGCCGACGGCACCCTCGAAATCGGATACGGCATCGTCGCCTCGCGGCGGGGCCGCGGCTACGCGTCCGAGGCCACCAGGGCCCTGACGGAGTTCGCCTTCACCGCCCCGGGCGTCCACACGGTGTACGCCAACGTGGAGCTGTCGAATCCGTCATCGGTCCGGGTGCTGGAGAAGGCGGGCTTCGAGCGATGGAGCACTGAGGAGAACCTGGCCAGGTTCCGCGCCACCGCGCCGGCTCCCGTCCAGTAGCAGTACCTAGGGGGTTGGCAGTGGCCCGCCGCTGCCAACCCCACACCCTTGAGCGGACTCGATGTCATCGGTTGATCTCCGTGATCCTGTATGTGAAGTGTCTAGAATGTGCAGATTGGCGAAGGCGTCGAGTGGGCACTGCATTGCTGCCTGAACCTGGCCTGGGCCGAGCCTGGAGAAGCCGTCACGGCGGCGAAGCTGGCGGCCTTCTACGACCTGCCCCCGGCGTAAGCAACTGCAGGCGCTGGCGCGCGCGGGGATCGTCACCTCCATCTCCGGCCCGCGGGGCGGGTTCCGGCTCGCTCGCAGCCCCCGGGATGTCACCGTGCTCGACGTGGTGACCGCCATCGAGGGGCCGCGGGAGGCGTTCCGGTGCCAGCAGATCCTGCGGCGGGGGCCGGGGGGTCGCGAGAACGTCGACTACCGCAAGGCGTGCGTGGTCTCACAGACGATGGGCCGCGCGGAGCTGGCGTGGCGGCGCGAACTCGCCTCCCAGACCCTCGCCGACATCCAGGCCACGGTGGAGCAGCGCGCGCCGGGAACACCCGACGCGACCCGCCGTCACCTGGCCGGCCTGAGCAGGTCCTGGAGCTGGTGCGCCTGCGTGCCAGCCAGATCAACGGCTGCGGCATCTGCGTCGACATGCACGCGTACCAGGCCCGACAGGCAGGGGAGTCCGAGGAACGGCTGTGGGCCGTGGCGGCCTGGCGGGACGCGCCGTACTTCACCGAGGCCGAACGGGCGGCGCTCGCGCTGGCCGAGGCGGTCACCCGGATCGCCGACAACCCGGCGGGCGTGCCCGACGAGGTCTGGGACCGGGCCGCCGAGTTCTTCGACGACCGCGCCCTGGCCGTGCTGCTGATGGCCATCGCCGCCGTCAACGCCTGGAACCGGATCAACGTGGCCACCCGCCAGGTCGCCGGCTCCCACCGCCGGCACGCGGCGCGATAGGAGGCCCGACGGTGCGACCCAGTTCCTCGCCGCGCTCGTGATCGCGGTGACCGTGACGACGGCCACCAAGGCTCCGTGTTCGACGGCCGCTGGGCCGCGGGCGACCAGGCGGCGCGGGACGACTGGTTCCACCGCGGGGCGCACAAGCTGTCGGCCTGGGCAGGGATCTCCTTCCACGCCAAGCCGGGACCGGCCGCGCCCTGATCGCCCGCTACCTGCGATCATGCGTGAATCGATATCGATCCTTTCCCGATATCGGTATTAGACATCGGCCGTGCGGTTCTGCTTCGCTGCTGCCCTCTGATCGACGAGAGCAAGGACATGACATGCGACATCCCCACGCCCGCCGCTTCCCGGCGGCGCTGGAAGCCGCCGCGCTGACGATCTCCCTTCTGGCCGGCGGCGTCCTCGGCGCGGGCACCGCCTCGGCCGCGACCACGGGGACGCCGGTGACGGCGACGGCGGCGCCGTCCGCGGCGCAGGACGGCGCCGCCGTCGCCCGGAGGGAACTGCGGGCGCTGGAGGCCTCGTTCAAGGGCCGCATCGGCGCGTACGCCGTGGACACGGCCACCGGGAAGACGATCGCCTACCGGTCGGGGGAGCGCTTCCCGCTGCTGTCCACCTTCAAGGCGGTGGTCGCCGCCGCCGTCCTGCACAAGGCCCGCACCTCCGATCCTGGGCTGATGAGCCGGGTCGTACGGTGGACGGCCGCCGAGGTGAAGCCGCACTCGCCGGTCACGGGGAAGCACGTGAAGGACGGGCTGACCGTCGCCCAGCTCTGCGACGCGGCCGTCACCCAGAGCGACAACACCGCCGGCAACATGCTGCTGAAGCAGATCGGCGGACCGGCAGGCCTGACCCGGTACTTCCGCACGCTGAAGGACCCGATCTCGCGCCTGGACCGCTGGGAGACCGAGCTCAACGACTGGAATCCCAAGGAGAGGCGCGACACCACCACGCCCGCGTCCATGGCCCGCGACCTTCGCGCGCTCACGGCCGGTGACGCGCTCCACCCCAAGGACCGTGACCGGCTGAACGCCTGGCTGATCGCGAACCAGACCGGCGACAAGCGCATCCGCGCGGGCCTGCCCAAGACCTGGACCGTGGGGGACAGGACCGGCACCGGCGGCACGTACGGCACCGCCAACGACGTCGCCGTCATCTGGCCCGCGAAGGCCGCCGCGCCCATCATCATGTCGATCTACACCAACCGCCGGGCCGCGGACGCCGCCAACGACGAGAAGGTCATCGCCGACACCGCCACCATCCTCGCCCGCGCCCTCGGCACCCTCTGACGGGGGTGCGGTCCGCGACCGTAAGCGGCGGGCGCACGGGTCGCGCGTGTGGGCGGTCGCGAACGCACGGGTTGCGGGCCCAGGGGGCGCGCGCGTGGCGGTGGCGGGCGCACGTGTTGCGGGCGTGGGGTGGCGGCGGGCGGGTCGGACCGTGGGGCGGGGTTCGGCTTCGCGACGGCTCCCGATCAGACGGACCTCGCCCCCACCGCCCCGCCGCCCCACCCTGTCGTCTTCGTCGGCCCGCCCTCCTCGGCCGCGTCGCTGTCTCTTGTTGGCCCGCCGTGTCTCGCGGGCCCGCGGTCTCTCCGCGCCCCTGCGGCCTCCTCGGCCCCGTGGTCTCCTCGGCCCTGGCCCGTCCCCGCGGCCTCTCCTCGGGTCGCCGTTCTTCTCGGGTTGCGGCCCTCCAAAGGCTGCTCACCGGGCGCTGCCGTACCGAGCCCCCGTGGCAGTTCGAGCAGGCTCCTCTGCTCGTCGGCGCTACGGGATCAGGAGGGTGCGGCGTTTCGTGGTGGCTTCGGGATCCGTCGTCGCGCTCGTGAGAGACGTCAGGTTGGCGCCGCGGTAGGCGGCCTTGGTCTCCAGCGCGTCCCGAGCCGTGGCGCACACCGCGCGCAACGCCGGGCGGAGCCGGGCGCGGGCCACCGGGTCGGCGAGCCTGCCGAGGATGTCGAACTGCCGGGCGCCCGGGCGGACGGGCAGATCGGCGCCGTGCACGATCGCGCCGCCCGCGCGGAGGAGCCGGTGCAGCTCCGCCTGCGTCCACATCGCCTCATGCGGGCTCACGCAGGAGGTGACCACCGCGGCGGGCTTGCCCACCAGCGCCCCGCCCGCCATGGGTGACGACGCCCAGGAGAGGGCATGCGTCAGCTGGGGCGGCAGAAGGCTGTGCTCCGGAGCCGCGATCAGCACGGCGTCGGCCGCGGACAGCACCCGGCACAGCTCGGCGGCCTCCGCCGGGAGCGGTCCGCCGCGGATCGGGGGGATGCGTTCCAGTCCGTCCCACAGCTCGACGTCCTTCGGCTCGGGCAGTTCCAGCGCGATCGCCTTCAGCAGGCGGCGGACATACGCATGCGGGCGGAAGACGCCCGCGATTCCTACGATCTTCATCCTGTCCCGTTCGTGCGCCGGGGTGTTGAGCCCCTGGTGCCCTGGTGCCCGGGTCCAGGCGATGGCGAACGCCCGTTCAGGTATCCATCGCGTCGGGAACGGCAATATTGCGGCAAGCAGCACGGCTCGCCGAAGAATCTCCCGGACGAAGAACCACCAGCGCCTTCAGTCCTGCCGCTCCTGAAGGTCCACCAGCTCCAGGCCCGGGATCGGCACGATCCCGAAGACACGTGAGCAGCTCGAGCGTGGCCGCGTCCGCGGCGGCCTCGAGGCTGGTGCCGTACCGCTCGGACACCGTGGAGCACGTCCTAGCTCTGGCGGGGCAGGCGCAGGGCGAGTCCGTGCAGCCCGGCCTGGCCCGCCACGTAGAGGCGGGTGCCGCCGGGCGTCCACGCGCACCCGTTCAGCCCACTCTCCAGATGGATCGCCGCGATGCACTCGCCCGCCCGCACGTCCCAGACCCGCACCGCGTCGTCGAAACACACGGTGGCCAGCCACGACCCGAACGGGCCCACCGCCAGGTGCGTCGCCCCCGCGGCCGCCTCGAACTCGGAAAGGAGGTTGCCGTCGCGGTCCCACCGCAGGATGTCGCCCTGCCCGGTGGTGGCCGCGACCCAGTCGCCCTGCGGCGCGACGGCCAGTCCCGTGATGGTGGCGCCCGCGCCCAGCGCGGGGCCCAGCCGCCGCCCCCGCGCGTCGAAGAGCAGCACGTGGTCGGCGCGGGCGGCGGCCAGCCAGCTGCCGTCGGGCGCCATGGCCAGGTGCTCCGCCCCGGCAACGGGCACCTCGGCGCGAGGCTTGCCGTCGGCGTCCCAGAACCCGAGCTCCTCCTCCGTCGCCACGGCCGCCCACGAGCCGTCGGGCGCGATGGCCAGCGCCGCGCCGGGCCGGCTGAGCCGTACCTGGTGGCGGATCCGGCCGTCACGCTTCAGCAGCCACAGCAGGCCCTCGTCGTCGACGGCGGCGAGGGCGGAGCCGTCGGCGCAAACGGCCACCGCGGTGAACCGCTCGTCGTCGTGTGCGGTCAAGAGCGCGCTGCCCTCCGCGTCGCGGAACGTCAGTCCGCTCGTGCCCGCCGTGACCAGCACACTGCCGTCGCCCGCGACGGCGAGCGACCTGATGCTCTCATGACGAAGGTGCTCATCGGGGGCGGCACTGCCGGCGGGACCGTCGGCGTCCCAGAGGCGGACGGTGCCGTCGTGGCTGACGCTGGCCAGCCAGCCGCCGTCCGGGCTGAAGGCGATGTCGGTCGGCAGCATGCTGTGCCCGGTCAGGCGCGATTCGGTGACCGGTTCGAGGGTCCGCAGCAGGATGTCGGTGCCCGATCCCTCTCCCGCGACCATGGTTCCGTCGGGAGCCGCGGCCAGGGCGCCGAAGATGAGCCCGTCCGTCTTGATCGCGCCCAGCGGCACGCCGTCCGGGCTCCACAGCCGCAGATGGCCGTCCCAGTGTTCGGTCATCAGCAGGTCGCGGACCGGGTGGGCGGCGATCTGCTGGGCGCCGTCCTCGCCACCGGCCAGTTCGGCGCGCAGGCGGCCCTCGCGCGTCCACACCAGCACGCTCTCGCGCTCCTCGTCGAGATGCGCGACCCAGGAGCCGTCCGCGCCGATGACCGGCTTGCGGTCCGTCATGACCGTCACGTCCAGCCGCCAGAGGGGGGTGCCGTCCGCGGACCAGGCCCGCAGGTCCTCGGCGCACGAGACGAGCCAGCCGCCGTCCGGCGCGATCACCACGTGCCGCACCTCGTCCTCGTGCCCGTGCAGGACGGCGCGCTCCGTCCCGTCGGCGTCCCAGAGCCGCACTGTCTCGTCGTCGCCGGCGGTGGCCAGCCAGGTGCCGTCCGGCGCGATCGCCACGCCGTTGACGATGCCGTCGTGGCCGGAGAGCGTGGCGCGGATGCTCCCGTCGAGGTTCCAGATCGTGACCCTGCCGCCCGCGGTGGCCAGCCATGACCCGTCGGGGCTGATCGCCACGCCCCACAGCGGCTCGGCGCCGCCCATGACCCGGCGCAGCGCCGGATGGGGCAGGTCGGGCGGCGACCACAGGCACTCCAGCCAGGCGGCGCCCAGCCCGCCGAGCAGCGTCCGCAACTCCCCTGCCGTCTCGGGGATCCCGTGCAGCCGGGCGGCGAGCGTCGCCGCCGCCGTCGTGGACGGGGGCGCCGTCATCTCCGGCCGCTCCAGCACGGTCATACTCTGCGCGAGGGTACGGCGCAGCCGCTCGGCCAGCGGGGTCCCGGCCCGCATCAGGTCTCGCTCGACGGCCGCGACGCCGAAGCGGTGCAGCTTTCCGGCCAGCCACGCGCCGTCGCACACCACCTCGGCCACCTCCCCTCCGGCCTGTTCCGCATGGCCGGGCAGGTGGGAGAAGACATAGGTGACGTCCTCCGCGGACAACGCCACGCGGGGGGCCTCGTCGACGGCGTCCACCAGGGCGCGGTGGACCTCGCCGGGTCCGGCGGCCGCCAGCGCGGCGCGCAGGTGACCGCGTATCACCTCGGGGATCATCACCACCTCGCGGTCGGGCGCCCGGGTGAGCAGGCCGAGCGCGCTCAGCCCGGTGAGCGTGAGCTCGCAGTCGAGCGGTTCCAGCTCGGCGGTGCGCTTCCACAGCAGCCGCACCAGTCCGGCGGGGATGTTGGCGTCGTCGGCGAAGACGCCCAGCTCCATCAGGCGGGCCACGCTGCCGGGCGCCTTCAACCCGGGCAGCCCCGCACGCAACACCTCGTCCACGGCCGCCGCCCGCGAACGGGGATCGGTCAGGTCGGGCTCCTCGCCGGGCCGGACGCCGAGCTCGCTCGACAGTCTCTCCAGCAGCGGCCAGCGCGGTGTGGGCAGCCTGATGACCAGGGTGTCGTCGGGCAGCCCGCGAGCGGACCTGGCGGTGACCAGCACGCTGACGTGGTCGGCGATGGCCATGACCAGGATGGGCACATAGCCGTGGCGCAATCCGTCCAGGACCACCAGCCCGTCTCCCGGCGTGCCGGCCAGGTCGCCGTCATCGCCGATGGCGGCCAAGGCGTCGAACCAGTCCACGTCGGGGTCGGGCTCGCCGTTCACCCCGAGCGCCCGATCGACCAGCTGGTTCGTGACCGCCTCCGGCGGGTCGGCGCCCAGGCTCAGCCAGGCGACGCCGTTGGGGAAGCGCTCCACGACCCGGGGGTCGGCGCAGGCCAGGGTTGCGGCCGTGGTGACGCCCGCCCCCTCGAGCCCGTCGATCTCGGGCACGAGCGCGACGATCCGGCTCTCGCCCTCCGTCAACGCCTTGATCAGTTCTTCCATGCGTCGAGGGTCGCAGCTGCCCGTCGCGCCTGTCATCAGGAGCGGCCGAGGCCCGCTTCGCGGGCCCGGACGATGGCCTCGGCGCGGTCGGCCACGTGCAGCTTGGCGAAGATGTTCGACACGTTGTTGCGCACCGTCTTCGGCGACAGGAACAGCGCCGAGGCGATGTGCGCGTTCGGCCGGCCGGCGGCGATCAGCGAGAGTATCTCCCGCTCCCGCGGCGTGAGCTGCGGGAACACCGAGTCGGCCGCGGCCTTGCCGGCGAAGAAGTCGGCGACGCGGCGGGCGACGGCCGGGCCGAAGATCGCCTCACCGTGGGCCACCGCCGTGATCGCGCGGACGATCTCGGCCTGGTTGGCGCCCTTCAGCAGATAGCCGCGCGCGCCCGCCCGCATCGCGGCGAACAGCGTGGCGTCGTCCTCCGACATGGTCAGCACCACCACGCCGATGTGCGGGCTGTCGGCGGCGATGCGCCTGGTGGCCTCGATGCCGTCGAGCCCGGGCATCCGCACGTCCATCACGACCACGTCCGGCTGCAGGTCGGCGGCCTGCTCGACGGCCTCGAGACCGTTCGCCGCCGTGCCGGCCACCTCGATATCCGGCAGCGAGCCGAGCAGCACCGCCAGGCCGTCGCGGTAGACCGGGTGGTCGTCGGCGAGCAGCACCCGGATGGTCTCGTCAGACACCCGCCACCTCCATCGGGAGCCGCGCGCTGACCAGGGTTCCGCCGCCGGGCGGGCAGCCGACCTGGCAGTCACCGCCCAGCTCGGCCGCGCGCTCGCGGAGCGAGAGCATGCCCACTCCGGCGGCCCGGTCAGGGGCGATGCCGGCGCCGTCGTCGCGTACCGCCACCTCGAGCCTTCCCTCCCGCACGCCCAGCGTGATCTCGCAGCGGGTCGCGCCGGAATGCCTGGCCACGTTGGCCAGCGCCTCCGACACGATCCGATAGGCCGCCACCTCGACCGCCGCGGGCAGCATATCCAGCGCCTCGTCGCCGGTCACCACGATGTCGAGCGCGGGTGAGCGGAACCTGTCGGCCTGCTGCTCGATCGCCCGCAGCACGCCCAGCTCGTCCAGGGCCGGTGGGCGCAGGTCGTGCACCAGCCGGCGGACGTCGGCCAGCACGCCGGTGACCTCCTCGGCCGTCTGGGCCAGGATGCGGTCGGCCTCGTCCGGCCTGGCGCCCGCCAGGTTCCTGGCCGCCTGGATGCGCAGCGCCACCGCCCCCAGGCTGGGGCCGAGACCGTCGTGCAGGTCCCGGCGCAGCCTGCGGCGTTCCTCCTCGCGGGCCACCACCAAGCGGGCGCGGATGCGCTGGAGGTCGGTGCTGAGCTCGACGGCCCGCGCCGCCGCGGCCGCCTGCCGGACGAGGTCGCCGAGCAGGCGCTGGTCACGGTCGGTCAGGTCGGTACGGCACAGCACCAGCCGGCCCACCACCTCGTCGCGGTAGGCGACGGGCAGCGACACGGAAGGGCCACGGGGCGAGCCGTGCTCCACCACGGACCGCTCGCCGCCCGGCCGCTCGATCTCCACCCGCAGGTACGACAGCCGGAACGACTCGACCAGCGTCGTGGCCACCGCGAGCAGCTGCTTGTCCGGGTCGGTGGCCAGCTCCAGCCGCTCGGCCAGCGTCGAGACCGCGGCGTAGGGGTCGTCGCGCCTGCCGCGCACCAGCAGCCGCACCACACGCCACAGCCGGGCCCGCAACGGTGCGTAGACCACCGCCACGATGGCGACCGCGGCCAGCGCGGAGTCCCGCTCGCCCAGGACGCTGCCGGCCAGCGTGAACACCGCCACGTCGACCAGCACGACCAGCGCGGCGAGCACGCCGTACGTGACCGTGGCCGACAGCAGCCCGTCGATCTCGTACAGCCGGTACTTGGTCACCGCCACGACCACGGCGGCGGAGGTGAGCCCGATGGCCAGCCCGAGCAGCACGGCGGGGATCCGCGGCGGCAGCGTGAGCGGCATCAGCAGCACGATCATGTCGACCAGCGCCGCCCACATGAGCCACCGGATCTGCGCCCGCCGTTCCGGACCGGCCGCCCGGTGGCGACGCACCATCACCAGGAACGGCACCACCAGGCTCACCAGCACGGACGCGTACGCGACCCGCAGCGCCGCGTCCCACACCGGATACGGCAGCGCGACGGAGACGGGGTCGAGCCCGAGCCGCATGATCTCCGGCGGCGGCGAGATCCCGTGGAAGCGCCCGAGCACCGCCACCGGCACCACGATCAGCAGTGCCGGCAGCAACGCGGTCAGCCCGAGGCTGACGACCGACAGCCACCGCCAGAGTCGCGCGGCGGGCAGCCGCCCGTCCGGGAAGAGCAGGATCAGCGCGGGCAGCCCGAGCAGCAAGGTCGCCCCGAAACGGGCGTAGAACCAGAACGCGGCGGCGGCCCCTGGCGCTCCGGGGGACACGTACACGGCGTAGATCGCCCAGCTCGCGGCGAGCCCGTCCACCAGCCAGAGCAGCCCGAAGCCGGCCAGCACCCAGGCCACGGGGTGTCGGGGCAGCCGGCGCAGCAGCAGCACCCCCGGCCCGAGCAGGGCCAGCCCGGACAGCGCGGACGGCCACCCGGGCTCCAGCTCGGCGGCGGCCGGGACCGCCACCCCGGCGCTCCGGACGTCCAGCGCCACCGTCGCGGCGGTGATCGCCAGCGCCACGACGGCCGGCACCACCGGCAGCCTGGCCGTTCTCACGTTCAGCACGACAGGCATTACATCGGATTTCGCGCCCTATGTCCCGGGACCTGGGTCCCGGCGAAAGAGGGACACCGAGCTCTGCGAGCCCGGGGCGGCCCGCCACGAGTCTGGTGCCGCCAACAGAAAGGAACCACCGTGGACGCCCATCTCAGCACCACCCCGGCCAGAGCCCGCACCGACGTGCCGGCCGACCGGCCTGCCCCCGCCGAGCCCCCCATCGCCCTGGCCGCCGTCCGCCGCCGCGGCCTCGCGCTCGCCGCGGGTACCGTCGCGTGGGCGACGAGCATCTACCTGTACGGCACCGTCAACGACGGCTTCGAGGCGCGCGTCGGGGATCTGACCGCCCTGACGTTCCAGCTCGGCGTGTTCGCCCTGCTGACCGTCCAGTTCTGGACCATGGCCACGGGCCTCACCCGGGCCTCCCGGATCATGCTCAAGGTCGAGGCCGTGCTGCTCGGGCTGGCGAGCCTCTGGTCGCTGCTGCACGGCGTGCTTCCCGAAAGCGTCCAGGACGACGTGTGGCTGGCCGTCCTCGACGTCTTCTGGCCGCTGTCCATGCTCGGCATGTTCGTGATCGGCGTGAAGCTCGCCGTGGCCGGCCGCTGGCGGGGCCTGCTGCGCTGGTGGCCCCTGGTTGCCGAGAGCTGGGCCGCGGTGACGGTGCCGACGTTCGCCGTGGCCGGCGAGGAGGCCGGCCGCTGGGTCGGGGCCACCCACCTGCTCATCGGGTACGCCGCCCTCGGCGTCCTGCTCGCCTGGCGGCCGGAGTGGGTCTTCCCTGAGGCGGAGATCCGCTAGCCGGCTCCTCGCTCAGTCGTCGTCGGCCGCGAGGTGCTCCAGCACGAGGTCGGCGATGTCGCCCAGGGTCTCGAGCTGCTCGTCGGTCAGCAGGTCGATCAGGTGCCGGCGGACGGATTCGACGTGCATCGGCGCGGCATCCCGGATGGCGCGCCAGCCGCCCTCGCTCAGGACGATGACCGCGCCCCTGCCGTCGGTGGCGCACTCCTCCCTGATCACCAGGCCGCGCTCCTCCATCCGGCTGATGTGGCGGGACAGGCGGCTCTTGGACCACAGCATGCGGTCGGCCAGCTCCTGCAGCCGCCAGCGCCGGTCGTCTCTCGAGGTCAGGGCGGAGAGGACGTCGTAGTCGGCGTCCGAGAGGCCGGAGTCGCGATGGAGGTCGCGCGAGATCCGGGCGTCGAGGAGCAGGCGCATGCGCCGGTAGCCGAGCCAGGCCCGGAATTCGCGGTCGTCAAGCCAGCGTGGGTCGGCCATGCCGTCCACATTATCGCTTGTTGACATGTAAACAAAAGCCGGGCACGCTTGGTTTACACGTAAACCACATCCGGAGGAGCGCAGGCCATGCCCACCTTGAAGGTCATCGTCGCCAGCACCAGGCCGACCCGCATCGGACGGACCATCGGCGACTGGGCCGCCGCCCACGCCGTCCGCCATGGCGGCTTCGACGTCGAGCTCGTCGATCTGGCCGAGGTGGGGCTGCCGTTCCTGGACGAGCCCGAGGACGCGACCACGGGACGGTACGTGCACCAGCACACCAAGGACTGGAGCGCGAGGATCGACGCGGCCGACGCGTTCGTGTTCGTGATGCCCGAGTACAACTACTGCTTCAACGCGCCGCTGAAGAACGCCCTCGACTTCCTGTACCGCGAGTGGGCGCACAAGCCGGTCGGGTTCGTCAGCTACGGCGGCCTGTCCGGCGGCCTGCGCGCGGTCGAGATGATCAAGCCGGTGCTGGTCAAGCTGCGCATGGTCCCCGCGGGCAACGCCGTGGCGGTCTTCCGCCGCCAGATGATGGACGCCAACGGCCGCCTGATCGTCGACGACGACCTGACGGCCTCGGCCGACGGCATGCTGGACGAGCTGCGCCGGCTCACCGAGGCGCTCTCGGCGATGCGCCTCCCCGCGTGACCCGCCGTTCGCCGTGGCAGGCGTGCGGCGCGCCCTCAGTCCTGGCGGGCGGGGCGCTCCATCCTCGCCGGCAGCGCACGGCGGGCGCCGATCGCGAGCAGGAGGATCAGGGCGGCGGCCGTGCACGAGAGGGCGAATCGCGCTGGTCAGGCCCATCCCAGACGCCCCTTTGCGGGTGAAGTGTCCTGTAAGCGGGATCAGGTTGCCGCGAGGGATCACCCCTCCGCCGCCCGCTGATCCGCGTTCAGCCGCGGAACAGCTCGGGGGTGAGATCGGGCGAGAATCCCTCGTCGAGAGGGTGGATCGGCCGGTTCAGGTGGTGGTAGACCAGCCCGAGCAGGTCCTGGTTCACCGCGCCAGGGGTCAGGGCCAGGACCGAGCCGGCGGCGGCGCGGTACAGATCGGGCTCCAGGTAGCCGATCTTCACCACGGTCACGTCGTGCGCCGCGGGATCCAGCCCGAGCGCGGTGAGATCCGCCACGAAATGGAACGGCTTGCGCCGCGAGGTCAGCACCGCCGACACGCCTCCCGAGCGCACCACCGCCAGGTCGCCGCCCACCGGATCGCCGGCCAGCAGGCGGGTGACCGTACCGCGAAGGCGCTCGCCGGAGAGCCGGAGGTCGACGTCGGCCCCCTCGCCCGCGGCGACGCACGCGGCCACCGCCTCGGGGGCCACGCAGGAGGCCCAGACGGCGGTGCGCGCCCCGGAGGCCAGCTCGGGTGTGGCCAGCAGGACCGACAGCATCGCGGTGGCGTCCCCGGATCCGCCCGCCGTCGGGTTGTCGCCCGAGTCGCTGACGAAGTACGGCCGGGCGGGGGAGTGCAGCGCCTGCCCGACGGCCCATTCCGGGGTGCCCGCGGGAACGCAGAACGCGAAGCCGTCGCGGGCCGCCCACCACGCGCGCGCCAGCGCCTCGGCCGCCTCCCGCACGGCCGCCTCGGCGGTGCCCGAGACCAGCACCGCGACGGAGCTGCGCGGCTCGTCCGCCCACGCGTACCCCACCCAGGTGGAGGCGTCGAGCACGCCGGGACGCCGGTCGATCTCGCCGAGCCGGGCGTAGAGCGACAGCGCGGGCTCCAGCCGGGTGCTGGTCTTCTCGCCGGGCAGCAGCAGCGGCACCCGCACCCAGGCGCGCACCGGGCTGATCCCCTCGGCCAGGCACCTGGCCAGAAGCCGGCAGGCGCGCTCGCGCGTCTCCTCGACGTCCACGTGCGGCGCGGTCCGGTAGGCGGTCGGCAGGTCCACGAGCCGAGCGAACCGCCGGGAGACCTGGCCGTGCAGGTCCATCGACGCCGCCACCAGGCACGTCTCGCCCACGACCGACCTGACCCCGGCCACGAGGTCGGCCTCGATGTCGAAGCGGCCCTCGACGTGCATCGCCCCGTGCAGGTCGAGGTAGACGGCGTCGAACGGGCCCGCCGCGGCGAGCCGGTCGAGCAACTCCCTCTCCAGCGCGTCGTACGTCTCGGCGGTGACCGGGCCGCCCGGCAGCGCCCTGGCCACCATCAGCGGCACGAACTCCACACCGTCGACGTCATCGAGGAACGGGTAGCGGGCGGCGAGCTCGCCGCCGCGCCACACGGTGAAGTCCGCGGTCGTGGTCCGGTGCTCCGCGAACGTGCTCGACTCGGTCCCGATCCCGCACATCGCCACGCGCCAGGTCATGACCGAGGCTCCAGCGTGAGGACGGCGGCCGGCAGTCCCCGCAGGCCCTCGGGGACGGTGACGTTTCCGGACCTGTCGACGTCGGCGGGGCCCTCGCCCCACGAGGCGGTGGCCCTGGCGGGCGCCACCAGGTCCTCGGCCAGCCGCAGCCGCCCGGCCGCCGGGTCCAGGGCGATCACGTGGAGCGTGCCGTCCGGGGCGGCCGTGTAGCGGACGGGGTCACCGGCCGGTTCGGCGTGCCGGGCCCACGGCCTGGTGCCGTAGATCGCGTGGCCGTGCGCGTCGAGCCAGGCGCCCAGGCGGCGCAGCCGGTCCACCTGTGACTCGGGCAGCGAGCCGTCGGCGCGCGGGCCGATGTTGAGCAGGAGGTTGCCGTTCTTGGCGACCGTGTCCACCAGCAGGTGGACCAGCTCCTTCGGCCCGAGGAGGTGCCGGTCGTCCTCGGCCCTGTTGTAGCCGAAGGATCGGCCGAGGCCGCGCGTCGCCTCCCACACCCACGGCGAGGTCTGCTCCTCCGAGACGTACTCGCGGGTGCGAGAGCCCAGGTGCGGGACGCCCCACCGGTCGTTGACGAGGCCGTCGGGCACCCGCTCGTAGTAGAGCCGGAACAGCGTCTGCAGGCTGTACGGCCCGGCCGCCTTGGCCGAGTCCGGCCAGTCGATGTCGTTCCAGAGCATGTCGGGGGCGTGCGCGTCGATCAGCTCCATGGCCTGGTCGAAGCAGTACCGCGCGAAGGCCTCGTCGTTGCGGCGCAGCGTGAACAGGTCCGTCATGGACTGGATCGGCGGGAAGTCGGAGACGTGCCAGTCGAGCGCGCCCGAGTAGTACAGCCCGAACCGCAGTCCCGCCGCGCGCGCGGCGGCCGCCATCTCGGCGATCAGGTCGCGGCGCGGCCCGCGGTGCGCGCTGCTGAACGAGGTGGTGGCGGTGTCCCAGAGGCAGAACCCGTCGTGGTGCTTGGCCGTGGGCACGACGTAACGCGCGCCGCAGTCGGCGATCAGCCGCATCCAGCCCTGAGGGTAGAACGCCTCCGCCGTCCAGGAGTCGGCCAGGTCCTCGTAGGAGGTGCCGACGCCGTACTCCCGCTCGTGGAAGACCCGCGCGGGCGAGCCGGGGATGCGGACGGTGTTGGCGTGCCATTCGGCGTACTGGTGGTGGCTGAACTCCAGCTCCACCGGCACGTGCTCGCCCGGCAGCCGGGGGGTCGCCCAGGCGGACACCGAGTACAGCCCCCAGTGCACGAAGACGCCGAACTTGGCGTCCCTGTACCAGTCGGGCACGTCCCTCGCCGGGTAGTCGGCGCCCAGGTCGGGGCCGACACGGCGGTCGAAAAGCAACACTGCGATCCTTTCAGCGGCCGGCCAGACCGGCGGTGGCGATGCCCTTGACCAGATGCTTCTGCAGGGCGATGAGCAGCAACAGCGTCGGCAGGATGGACACGATGGACGCGGCCATCACCAGGTGCCACTGGTTGCCGTTCTGGCCGAAGAACAGCTGGAGGCCGAGCGGCACCGTGCCGCGCGCGGTCACATCATTGATCATGATGAGCGGCCACAGGAAGCTGTTCCAGTAGGAGATGAACGTGAAGACCGCGAGCACCCCGAGCGCGGGCCTGGCCAGCGGCAGCATGATCCGGAGGAAGATCCGCAGTTCGCCCGCGCTGTCGATGCGCGCGGCCTCCTGCAGCTCGCGCGGCACCGCCCGGAAGAACTGCCGCAGCAGGAACGTCCCGAACGCGGTGAACGCCCACGGGAAGATCAGCGACTGGTAGGTGTCCACCCAGCCGAACGCCTGCATGAGGATGAACATGGGCACGACCAGCACTTCCTGCGGCACCATCAGCGTGGCGAGGAACACCAGGAAAACACCGTCGCGGCCGCGCCAGCGCAGGGAGGCGAAGGCGTAGGCCGACAGGGCGGAGGCGGCCAGCACCACGAGCGTGCCGACCCCGGCCACCAGCACGCCGTTGAGGATGTAGCGCTGGAACGGCACGTAGCTGAAGACGTCGGCGAAGTTCTGCCAGCGGATCTGCGACCCGACCAGCGAGCCGGGGTCGGCGAACGTCTCGCCCGCGGGCTTCAGCGCGGTGGCCACCGCGAAGATCAGCGGGTAGAGGAAGGCCAGCGTGACCGCGGCCAGCAGCACGTGGGAGACGACGCTCTTAGCTCTCATAGTGCACCCACCGCTTCTGGCCGAGGAACTGCACGGCCGTCACACCCAGGATGATCGCGAACAGCACCCACGCTCCCGCGGCCGCCAGCCCCAGCTCGCGCGACTGGAAGCCGGCCTGGTAGACGGTCATGACGAGCGTCTCCGTGGCGTTGCCAGGCCCGCCCGCGGTGAGGATGTACGGCTGCGTGAACACCTGCATCGAGCTGATCACGGTCATCGTGGTGGCGAAGAACAGCGCGGGCGAGATCAGCGGCAGCTGGACACCGATCAGCTTGCGCCATCCGGTCGCCCCGTCGAGCGAGGCCGCCTCCAGGACGGACGGCGACATCTCGTTGATCGCCGCCGAGAACACGATCATGTTGTAGCCGAAGCCCTGCCAGACGCTCATCGCCACCACCGACAGCAGCGCGGTGCTGCCGTCGGCGAGCAGGTTCGGCTCGGTCCCGACGAGCTGGAACAGCAGCTTCCAGATCACCGCGTTGGCCACCATCGGGGTGATCGCCGGGATGAAGAAGAGCACCCGCCACAGGTTCTGCCAGCGCGACCTGCTGATCCAGAACGCCAGTCCGAGCGCCACGAGGATGTTCAGCGGGACGTACAGGCCGGTGAAGACGAACGTGTTGCGCAGCGACGACAGGAAGTCGGGATCCTCGCCGAACAGGTAGCGGAAGTTCTCCAGCCCGATGAACTCGCTCTCGCCCAGCATCGGCCAGTCGAAGAAGCTCATCACCACGGCCATGCCGACGGGGAACAGCGTGAACAGCCCGAGCCCGAGCACGCTCGGGGTGGCGAACCCGAGCGCGCTCCACTCTTCGCGTGATCTCACTGCCCGCGCGCCCCCTGCTGCTGGATGGTGGCCAGCGACTCCTTGGCGCTCTGCGCGCCGGTGTAGACTTGGAGCAGGTGCTGCGCCATCAGCTTGGTCACGTCGTCCCAGTTCTTGGTGGTGAACAGCGGCACGCCGCCGGCCAGACCCTCCTTGACCGCGGACATCGCGGCCTGCACGTCGGCGGCCTTGTCCTGGTTCTGCTTCACCAGGAAGTCCTCGTAGGCGGCCTGCTGCTCGGTCCTGGCGGGGAAGCCGCGGCCCTGACCGGCGAGGTAGGCCTGGGCCTCCTTGCCGCTCAGCACGGACACCGCCTTGATCGCCTCCTCCTTGTACGCGCAGCCCTTGGCCACGCCGAAGCCCGAGTTGGCCACGTAGGTCTTGGACCCGGCCTGGCCCGCCGGCAGCGGCGCGATGCCGACCTTGAACTTCGCGTCCTTGATGGTGGACCCGATGTTCCACGAGCCGTCGACGGCCATCATCGCGTTGCCGTTGACGAACTGCGTCTCGCCCCAGCCCGCCTCGGCGGAGCCGGCCGGCACGCTGGCCGACTTGCTCGCGCCCAGGCCGGCGTACCAGGTGACCGCGTCGATCATCGGCTGGCTGTCCATCTGCAGCTTCACGTCGTCGGTGACCGGCTTGGCGCCGTTGTAGGACAGCAGCAGCGACAGCGTGTGCAGGTCGGAGAAGGACATCCCGAACCCGGATTTGCCGCCGGTGCTCAGCGCCTTGGCGGCCTTCTCGAAGTCGGCGATCGTCCAGCCCGCCTTCGGCTCGGCGACTCCCGCCTTCGCGAAGGCGTCCTTGTTGTAGTACAGGAGCATCGGCGACAGGTCGTACGGCAGAGCGAGTTGCTTGCCGTCCATCTTGAGCGCGTCGAGCGAGGCCGGGGCGAAGCCCTCGGGGGCGGCCAGCGGCTCGAGGAGGTCGGCGTAGGCACCCAGGCGCAGGCTCTGCATCGAAACGACGCACGCCTGCTTGCCGGCGGCGAACTCGGTCTGCAGCTTGGTGAAGTAGGCGTTGAACGGCGCGGTCCGCAGCTGGAGCCTGATGTTCGGATGCTGCTTGGAGACCAGCTGCGCCAGGTGGTCGAGCTGGGCCTTCTCCTCCTCGCTGCCCGCCCACATCTCCCAGTCGAGCGTGACCGTGCCGTCGTCCTTCAACGGCAGCGAGGTGCGCCGTTTCACGCTGCCCTTCGACCCGCGCGCCGACCCGGTCGAGCAGCTCGTCGCGGTGCGCGCGGAACAGCTCGCCGACCCGGACACCGGTGACCGGATCCGCGGCATCGGGCTGGCCGTCCCCGGCGTGATCGACCCGGCCAAGGGCGTCGTACGGCTCTCGCCGCACCTGGGCTGGTCGGACCTGCCGCTCCAGCCGGTGCTGGCCGACCGCCTGCCCGTCCCCGTGCTCATCGACAACGACACCCGCGCCAGCACCACCGCCGAGCTGCTGTTCGGCACCGGCCGCGACCACGACGACTTCCTGGTGCTGGCCGTGGGCGGCGGCATCGGCATGGGGATCGTGCTCGGCAGGCGGATCCACCGGGGCCCCGACGGGGTGGCGGGGGAGTTCGGGCACGTGCCGATCGACGCCGCGGGGCCGCCGTGCGTGTGCGGGCGGCGCGGCTGCCTGGAGACCTACGCGGCGGACTACGCGCTGGCCGCCCGAGCACACGCGCGGGGGCTGACCGCCGAGGTCGTGCCGGTGGCCGAACTCCACCGGCTGGCCGCCGTGGACGCGCCGGGCATCCGCGACCTGATGGCCGAGGCGGGCGCGGCGCTGGGGCAGGCGGCGGCGGGGGTGGTGAACGTGCTGGCCGTACGGGCGCTGACGGTGATCGGCGAGAGCCACGTGCTGTGGCCGTACCTGGAGAAGGGGTTCCGGCCCGCGGTGGAGGGCGGTGTGCTGTCGGGGTTGGAGATCATGGTGCGGCCGTGGGACGACAGCGCCCACGCCCGGGGGGCCGCCGCCCTCGTCCTCTCCGCCACCGTCGCCTCCCGCTGACCACGAGCCGGGGGCCGTGTTACAGCCAGCCTCGTTCCTTGGCGAGCAGCGCGGCCTGGAAGCGGTTGCCTGCGCCGAGGCGGTCCATCAGCTCGGCCACATGGGTGCGGAACTTGCGCACGGAGATGTTCAGCGCGCGGGCCGCGGTCTCGTCCTTGTCGTGCAGGGCGAGCGCCTGGAGCACCTGCCGCTCGATGGGGGCGAGCTGCGGCTCGTTCAGGTCGCGCGCGCGGGCCCACATGCCCTCGAACATGTCGACGAGGACGGCGACCGCGCCGGGCTGGCGGATCAGCAGCGCCCCCGCCGTTCTGTCGGCGGGGTCGATCTGCACGAACGCGACCGACCGGCTGATGATGAGCACCTGCCTGGCGCATTCGGTGCTGACGCGGCACAGGTCTCCCAGGGTGTGCCCCTCGCGCGCGAGAGCCAGCTGCTCGGGGTCGGCCAGCGTCGCCTCGGGAACCAGGCTCCTGCTCACCAGACCCGCCGACAGCCGCTTGCGGAAGCGCACCACCTTCTCGTCGTCGCGCCGCAGGGTCGACACGACGTTCTTGATGTTCATGACCTCCTTTGCGGAGGAGAACTCCCTGATCCGCCGGTTGACGTTCTCCACCCCCTCGATCCGCTCGACGAGCTCGACGGGGCGGCCGCTGCGCTGCTCCTCCGCCAGGTCGCGCACGATGTCCCAGGCGGCGCTGAGCTGATGGAGCTCGCGTGAGGTCTGCTCCATGCGGCGCCGGATGAGCTGGGCGACGGCGACCGCCGGGGAGAGCGCGGCCAGGCTGTCGTCGATGACGCCCAGTGTCCTGAGCCTGTCGAGGACGGCGGAGAGGTGCGGGATGCCGAGATGGGCGGCGGCGGCGTCGAGGTCGGCGTGAGGTGATCGCAGGAAGTAGCGGTACACCCGCTCCTGCTCGGCGGTCAGCCCGAGGCCGGCCAGATTCAACGCCACCTCCCTGAGGGACGTGCCGCACGTCCACGCCTCCGCATCCTATTCACCGTCCGCCGGGTTCCCTGCGCCTGCCACCCCCGGCGTGGGGGCGGTCAGGAGTGGGCGGCGCGGATCTCCGTCACGGTGAACTCCTCGACGATGTGGCGGTTCTGCAGCAGGAACCCGACCACGCCGGCCACCGCCTCCGCGCCCAGGGCCGCCCTCACCTGCCCGCTCAGCAGGTAGACGAGGGGCGTCGACGGCTGGGTGAGCGCCAGATCGCGGTCGTGCCGGTGGACGTCCTGCAGGGCCCTGATCGGGATCGGCCGCGCGGTGGTGAACCAGGCCGCGACCTCCCACAGCGGCAACGCCGGATCGGCCTCGGCGGAGGCGTGGTAGCAGGCGACGCAGCCGCGACCGGCGTGCTCGCCGTGCGGGCAGGTCCACTGGACGACGTCGGCCTTGCTCTGGTCGCGGGAGTTCAGGATCGCCGCCTCGGTGACGCGGCGGCGCACCGGCGGATCCTGCGATGGGGGATACGAGTCGCTGATGATCAGATCCCTTCACGTCCGAGATCTCCGAGCCTAGCCCCGTACGGCGCCCGGCCGTCTCAGGCTGGCTGAAAGTTTCACGGCGGAGGTGCGCACGTGACAACGAGCCGTGAAACTTTCATCCGTCCGCCGTCGATGGCGGCCACCGCGGATCGTGGCTGGAGGTGAGAGGGGCCGCGCCGACCGGGCTCGAACCGGCGTCCACCCGGTCCCGAGCCGGGCGCTCTACCACTGAGCTACAGCGAGGCCGCTCTCATTGTCTCCCACTCCGCCGGCCGGGCTCGAACCGGCGCCCACCCGGAGGAAGAGCCGGGCGTTCTACCTCTGAACTACAGCGGAGTCAGGGCCAGTCTGCCGACCTTCCCGCCGCGGACGCCACCGGTTTACGCCGGGGCGTCCTTGACGGGCAGGTCGCTGACCACCACCCCGGACGCGAGGCCGTGCGCGGCCTCCGCCGCCAGCTCCGGCTTGACCGGTCCGCCGCTGAACACCCCCGCCCGGCGCAGCAGCGCGGCCCACACGGGGTCGGCGACGCTCACCCCGTGGACCAGCTCCGGCGTCGGGCGGAACACCGCGACGCCGCGCCGGGGCGCGGGCGCGGTCCACCCCGAGGTCACGGGATCCAGCCCGGCCGTACGGCAGGCGGCCTCGACGTCGGCCCGCGCGCACGTCTCGGACCCGTCGAGCACCCGCCACGGCAGCGGCAGCCGCGCCCACACCGCGGTGTTCGGATCGACGTCGCCGCCTGCGCCGCGGTGCCACGCCGCCAGGTCCGCCGCCATCAGCCGCATCACCTTGCCGGGGCATGCCACGTCCAGCAGGTCGAGCGCGTCGAGCGACTGGAGGCAGGCCAGCCATCCGGCACGGGCGGCGTTGTAGGCCACGGCCAGGTTGTTCCACGTGGTGGAGTCGTCCCCGCGCGCGACGATCATCGCTTCGCGGTCGGTGCCGTCCTTCCATCGGGTGCGCAGGAGATCCGCGCTGGCCCGCATGACCGCCGACCACTGCCCGAGCAGGCGTCCGCGCTCCTCGTCGGTCAGTCGCGCCAGCACGTCAGGAGTGGCTCTGACCTGTGCGATCATCCACCAGTCCGCACCGGTCCCGCAGCGGTCGAGCAGCATCCGGGCGATCTCGTCGAACGGGTTCTCCCGGCCGGAGAGGCTGAACTCCCTGCGCAGCTTGCGCCGCGCCGTGTAGTAGGCGACGAAGCACGCGGCGGCGACATCCGCCCGGAACCGCTCCAGCGGGATGTCCGCCGCGAACCCGGCCACCCCGATGAGGAGCAGCCGGCGCTTGTCGTGCTCGACGCCTAGCACGCCCGCCTTGCCGGCGATCCGGCGCAGGACACGGAAGCGGCGGTTGTACTGCCGCTTGGAGATGTCCATCCCGGCCGCCTCGCGGGCCTCCCTGTTGAGCCGGTCGGCCAGGAAATCGGTCCGCTCGGGCGCCCATCCGATGGGCTCGCCGGTGCGCGAGGCGAATTCCAGCAGGGCCGCCGGGTCGTCGGCGTCGACCGCGAGATCCTGCTCGAACAGCCGGTTGGCCGCCGCGACCTGCCGGGCCCCGCCCACCGGGCGGGCGTAGTCGGCCGACATCGAGGAGAACCACTCCTGGCGGCGGGCGGAGTGCTTGGCGGCGCGCTCGAGCACGACCCGCTCGCGCCGCGTCAGCTTTCCCGCCAGGAGCGCCAGCACCAGGTCGGCCACGTCCTCGGGCCGGTACCGCCGGTCCAGCGAGGCGTGCAGCTCGGCCAGGATCTCGGGGTGGCGGGACTTGTCGCGCTCCTTCCTGAAGATACTCATGCGGCCATCATCCAGGCACGTCCTCTTGGGTGCGACCGGATTATGGACCACTGGCCAGGGCGCCTGCCCGGGACCGCTGGGCCGGGTCCACTGGCCGGGTCCACTGGCCGGGTCCGCTGATCGGGACCGCTGACACGCGCCGAGGAGCCTTGGCGCGTCTGGCTGGGGAGCCGTTCCCAGGTGCTGTCCGCAAGGCGCGCGTCCGTCCACCTGCGTTCGCGCTCGGTGCGATCCGGCGGCCAAGAGAGGTCAACCGGGTAGCGCGAAGGCCCGGCGGGCATGGACGAGGAACTCGCGCACGGCGGGGCTGCGCGTGCTCCTCCAGACCAGTGCGAGCACCGCGGGCAGGTCGACGTCGTCGATGGCGACCGCGGTGAGCCGGTCACGGTAGTGGGCGGCCATCGACTCGCTGAGGACGGCCACGGCGAGCCCGCGGGCGGCCAGGTCCGCGATGGCGTCCGAGGCGCCGGCTTGCAGCGCGATCACCGGCTGGAGGTTCTGCGCGGCGCAGGCCCGGTCGAACACCGTGCGCAGGCCGGTGCCCGGCGGCATGCACACGAGCGGGTACGCGCCCAGCTCGCGCAGGGTGACGCCCGGTCGCGTAGCCAGAGGGTGCCCGCCGGGGACCACCGCGACGAGGCGCTCGCTGATGATCGTCAGTGCGTCCAGCCCGTCGGGGGTGGCGGTCGCGGTGCCGACCAGGGCCAGGTCGACGGCGCCCGCGCGGACTCCTTCGACGAGCCGGTCGGAGTTGTCCTCCAGCAGCGAGATCTCCACGCCGGGATGCGCCCGGTTGAAGGCGGCCAGCGCGTCGAACAGCGGGGTGATGGTGCAGCCGATGACCATCCCCACCGTGAGCCTGCCCCTGATCAGGTCGGTCACCTCGCCCACCGCCTGGCCGAGCGCCGCGGCGGCGGCGAGCGCGGCGCGGGCGTGCTGGAGTGCCGCCTTGCCCGCGACCGTGAGGGTGGCGGTGCGCGCCGACCGGTCGAACAGCTCGGCGCCGAGCTCCCGTTCGAGCTGGCGGATCTGGGCGCTGACGCCGGACTGGCTGATGTGCACCCGCTCGGCCGCCCTGGTGAAGTTCCGCTCCTCGGCGACCGCGACGAAGTACTCCAGCTGCCTCAGTTCCATAAGAGTCAATTCTAGTTCCTAGCATTTCAATCTGTTGGACTTCTGGTGGACGGCAGGCCAGGCTGGAAGCACCGAAAGCACGAGACCTTGGGGAACCATGACGGAGTACGAGAAGGCCATGCGGCCCGAGGACATCACCCGCCTGTTCGTCGAGCGATCCAACGCCGGTGACACGGCCGGAGTCGCGGCGCTCTACGAGCCGGACGCGGTCATGGCCTACCCGCCCGGCAGCCAGACGGTGGGCCGCGAGGCGATCCGCGCGTTGTGGGAGATGGTGCTGGCCAACCGTCCCCGCTTCGAGCCCGAGCAGCCGCTCCCGACGCTGATCAGCGGTGACCTCGCCCTCACCTCGACCCCGCCGAAGGACGGGTCGGGCGCCCGCGCGCAGGTCGTCCGCCGCCAGCCCGACGGAAGCTGGCTGCGCGTGCTCGACCAGCCCGAGTTCCGCGCCCCCACCAGCTGACGCGCCGCCCTGGCTGCGTGATCTCCGGTTGCCTCGTGGGTCAGACGCCTGGGAGGCGGGACAGGTCGTGCTCGGTCAGGGTCAGATCGGCGGCGGCGGCCGAGTCGCGGATCGTCTCGGGGCGGCTGGCGCCGGGGATCGGGATGACCGTGGGCGACAGGGTGAGCAGCCAGGCCAGGCAGACCCGCTGCGGGCTCACCCCCCGCTTGCGAGCGACCTCATGGAACGGCGTGTCCGCCGTCTCGCCGGCCGACGGCCCGTCCAGGGAGCTGCGCGAGATGCCGCCGAGCGGGCTCCAGGGCAGGAAGGCCAGGCCCAGCTCCGCGCACAGGCGCAGTTCCGGTGCGCTGTCCCGGACGGCGGGCGAGAAGCGGTTCTGCACCGAGACGAGCCCCTCGCCGAGGATCTCGCGGGCGGTCAGGATCTGCGCGGCCGTCACGTTCGAGAGCCCCGCCATGCGGATCTTGCCCTCGTCCAGCAGCGTGCGAAGGGCGCCGACCGAGTCGGCCCAGGGGACGTCGGGGTCGGGCTTGTGCAGCTGGTACAGGTCGATCACCTCGACGCCGAGCCGTCTCAGCGAGCCCTCGCAGGCGCGCAGCAGGTGGTCGGGCCTGCCGTTCACCGTCCAGGACCCGTCGCCGGGACGGCCCCTGCCGCCCTTGGTGCCGATCAGCGCCTCCCGTGAGAAACCCGCCAGCAGCCGCTCGTTGTGCCCGATCTCGTCCGCGTGCCAGTGGTAGGAGTCGGCGGTGTCGATCAGCGTGATCCCGGCGTCGAGCGCGGCGCGGACGGTGGCGAGCGCCCTCGCGCGGTCGGGACGTCCCTCGATGGACAGCGGCATGGCCCCCATGCCGATCGCGCTCACCTCTGCCTGTCCGATCAGGCGCATGCCACGGCCTTCCTCAGCCAGTCGTGCACGTTCGAGAAGGGGAAGCCGAGGCTCGCGGCGCGGCCGTTGTCCATCGCGTAGTAGCGGTCGAAGGAGTAGGGCGACGCGCCCCGCTCGTACACCGGCCGCCTGCCGACCTCGGCGGCGATCGCCTCGCACAGGTCGTGGACGTCCAGCTCGCCGTACGAGCAGGCGTTGACGGCGCCGGTGAAGTCCGCGCGTGCGGCCCACTCGAGGACGGCGGCGATCTCCCTGTCGTTGATGAAGCAGGCCGGCTTCGGATCGGCGTGGACGGCGACGGGGCGGCCCTGCCCGATCCGCTCCTTGTAGTGGGCGAGGCGGCCGGTGAAGTCCTGGCCGCCGAGCACGTGGGCGCTGCGCACGCTGACGAGGTCGAACACCGGGTCCTGGGCGAGGACCGCCTCGGCCTGCCGCTTGCCGTCGCCGTAGGCGTACTCCGGCAGGCCGGGCCGTACCGGCAAGGTCAGCGGATCCACCGCCGCCTCCGTCACGGGCCCGCTGTGCCGGAGGTCGGCGTACACCTCGATCGTCGAGGTCAGCACGTAACGGCGGGTACGGCCCGCGAAGACCTCCCGGGCGATCCGCGCCTGGCCGGGGGTGTAGCAGACCTGGTCGATGACGACGTCGAAGGTCTGATCGCCCAGGGCGCGCGCCATGGCCGAGGCGGAGTTCCTGTCGGCGACCAGCTGCCGGACCCCCGGGGGTGGCGGCGCGGAGCCCCTGTTGAGCAGGGTGACCTCCGCGGTGGCGGACAAGGACTCGACCAGGTGGCGGCCGAAGTAGCGGCTGCCGCCGATGACGCACACGGTTCTCATGAGCACCGAGCCTGCCCCGCTATGGTCGTAAGCAGAAGTGGCCGCCTGCTGAACGCGCCTTAAGGAGAACTGATGATCGACGTGGCGCGCCTGCGGGTGCTGCGGGAGGTGGCCAGGCACGGCAGCTTCAGCAAGGCCGCGGCCGCGCTGCTGTTCACGCCGTCGGCGGTCTCTCAGCAGATCTCCGCGCTGGAGCGTGCGGTGGGCGCGCCGGTGGTCGAGCGCAGCACGCGCGGAGTGGAGCTCACCGAGGCGGGGCGGCTGCTCGTCGAGTCGGCCGACGCGATCTTCGCCGAACTGCACCGCACCCGCGAGCGGATCAGCCGGCTGACGACGGGACGCAGCAGGCTGACGGTCGCCACCTTCACCAGCGGCGGACGCCGCCTGCTGCCGTACGCCCTGGAACGGTTCGTCGCCGCCCGGCCCGACGTCGAGGTCAACGTCGTGGAGGGCGAGCCGGAGGTCAGCCTGTCGCTGGTGCGCGAAGGAAAGGCCGATCTGGCCGTCGCCTACCATTTCGACGAGCCGCTGCCGATCTCCACAGGGCTGCACTGGACCCCGCTCATGGACGATCTCATGTCGGTGGCGCTGCCCCCCGGCCACCCGCTGGAGCGCAGAGACGATCTCGACCTGGCCGAGCTCGCCGCCGAGTCGTGGGTGATCGGGTGCACCAAGACCGAGGGCTTCCTGCGCCGCTACGCGGCCGCGGCGGGGTTCGAGCTGCGGGTCTCGGGCAGCACGACCGACTACTTCTTCGCCCAGGCCCTGGTCGCGGCGGGGCTGGGCGTCACGCTGGTGCCCGAGCTCGGACTCGACCCAGGAGCCGCCGACGCCACGCTCGTGCCGATCCGCCCGCCGCGTCCGGCCAGGTACGTCGGGGTCGCGACCTCGCGCAGGCACCACTCGCCGCTGGTCGAGGCGATGAGCGGCGCGCTGCGCGAGGCCGCGTCTCAGCTCGTGGACCGGACGAGCTCCTCGAGGGTCACCGGTCGCTCGAACAGCCGTCAGCGCGGGCGGACGCCTTCGGCCACCGCCATGAGCTCACCGGAGCCGAATCTCTCGGCGTCGATCGTGACGGAGACGCCGACGCCCGGCTCCACCAGCCAGAACACGTGACCGTCGGCGCGCAGCCCCGGCTGGGCGCCGACCCTGGTCGCGCTCCAGGAGTCCGGCGCCCGCTCGTGGTGGCGCGCCATGACCGAGCGCAGCTCGCCGAGCGAGGTCAGGCCCGCGCCGCGCAGGACGACGACGGTCAGGTCGACGGCGTGACCGCCGGACCCCGTCGATCGCTCCCAGACCCGCGAGGCGCAGGCGATGCCCTCGTCGGGCTCGTACGCGAAATCCGACACGCTGGAGCCCACGTCGCGCGGAACGTGCCCGATCATGAACCCGTCCAGCGGGGCGCCGGTCACCGTCGAGGGGCCGGCCAGCGCGAACACCAAGCCGATCGTCGCCAGAACTCCCTTGAGCACCCCGAGATCCTGTCACGGTTCGGCTCCCCACGGGGACGGCGCCGGCGGCGCCACGACCGGCGGGCGGTCGTCGCAGGTGATCGTGTTCGGCAGCGTCCAGGGGGCCGGCCACGGGCCCGCCGTCCCGCCGCCGTCGTTGCCGCCGAGGTCGGTCAGCGAGAACTCCGACCCGGTGGGCGGGAAGGCGAACGCTCCGCAGTTGTTGACGCCGACCGCGCCGACGTTGCGGGCGTCCACGTTCTCGAAGGTCACCGACCCCTTCACGCGAGGGAGGTGCCGCCGCCGTCAGGCCGTGGCGACCCAGGGCAGGTCGCCGCCGTGCCGGTGCTCCCGCGCGGCCTGGTGCGGCTCGCGGCCAGGGCTGTCGCCGCCGGGATCCGAGCACCGCCAGCACAGGGCGGGGCCGTCCAGCGGAACCGGGTGCGCGCAGCGCGCGCACGCGGCGCCGCCGCAGCCGATGCACAGGGGGATCTTGATCCCGGCCTCGGGGTGCTCCTGCGGCGGCGTGTGGGTACGGCAGCCGCCCGCGCAGCGCGTCCTGCCGACGGCGCGGTCGTGCAGGATCCGCCGCAGGTCCTGGTGGTGCAGCGGCCTGACGGCTGCGACCAGATCGGCCAGCACGGCGTGCACGTACATGATGGCCTGCTGTAGCTCGTCGCGGTCGGCGTCGGCGTGCCCGAGCTGGCCGGCCAGGAACTGGACGCACGCGCCGAAACGCGCGCACTCGCCGATGACCAGTGCGGCCGCATCCGCCGTCTCGGTGGTCCCGGCCGCGCCTGCCGGCAGGTTGTGGTTGGCGCTCACCCCTCCCACGGTAGGGCGCGAGGGCGGCCATGGCCGCGCGGCGCGCAGGCGGAAGATCGAGGTGTCACGAATCGTGCGGCTCGCGGGAAAGCCGCAGCTCACGCTGGTATGCGGACAAATGGGTCCCCTCAGCGGCGATCAGCCCGTTTACGCTGTCGAAAGCTCTCGTTCACCGTATAGACAGACAGCCGACCGGAAGCGCTCCACCTTGTCCCGAGGAGAAGCACACATGACCGGGCTTGATCGACGATCCTTCCTTGGCCGCGGCCTCACCACCGCCGGTGGTGTGCTGGCTAGCGGCATCGCCGTCCAGACCCTGGGCGCCCACGCCTCCTGGGCCGACGCCGGGCGGCCCGCCGCCGATCCGGGCGCGGCGGGGTACGGCCCCCTGCGCCGTACCCCCTCGAAGAACACCGGAGAGGAGCTACTCGCCCTGCCGGCGGGCTTCTCCTATGTCGTGCTCGGCAAGACCGGCACGCCCATGACCGACGGGGTGCCGACGCCCATCGCGCACGACGGCATGGCCGCCTTCCCCGGCACCCGCCGCCACACTGTCCGCCTGATCCGCAACCACGAGGTGCGCACCCCGCCGGGATCGCCGACGGGACGGGTGCACGTGCCCGGCTCCCAGCGCTACGACGAGCTCGGCGTCGCCGGCACCACCACCCTAGAGGTGGACCTCCGCACCGGTGAGGTGCTGCGGCACTTCGTCAGCCTCAGCGGCACCATCGTCAACTGCGCCGGCGGAATGATGCTGCACCGTCGTGGCTGGCTGACGTGCGAGGAGACCACGGCCGGCCCGAAGCAGGGCTGGCAGCGCAAGCACGGCTACATCTTCCAGGTGCCCCTGGACGGCCCCGAGCCGGGCAGGCCCGCCGCCTCGATGCCGCTCACGGCGATGGGACGCTTCTCCCACGAGGCGATCGCGGTCGATCCCCGTACGGGTTACGTCTACGAGACCGAGGACGACTCCGGCAAGCCCGACGGCTTCTACCGCTTCCGCCCCCATGACGCCCGCGATCTGTCCGCGGGCGGCGTCCTGGAGATGCTCAAGGTCCAGGGCGTCGACAACTACGACTGCAGGGAGGGCCAGAAGATGGGCGCCCGGCTCCCGGTGGAATGGGTCGTCATCGACGATCCCGACCCCGACCTGGAGAACGGCGCGCAGACCTGCACGCAGCAGGGGCTGGCGAAGGGCGGCGCGAAGTTCAACCGCCTCGAGGGCTGCTGGTACGGCGACGGCGGCATCTTCTTCAACTCCACCAGCGGCGGTGACGCCAAGAACGGCGACGCGCCCAACGCCGACGGCTTCAGGGAGGGGTACGGGCAGGTCTGGCAGCTGGTCCCGGGCCGCGGTCAGCGCGGCGACACGCTGGTGCTGGTCTACGAGTCGCCCGGCCGCAAGGAGCTCGACTCACCGGACAACCTGACCTTCACGCCGCGCGGCGGGATCGTCCTGTGCGAGGACGACGCCTCGTCGGCCGACGCGGACCCGCATCCGCTCGCGCCGGGGCTGACCAACGTCAATCGCCTGATCGGGCTGGCGCCGGGCGGCCAGCCGTTCGAGTTCGCCGTCAACATCAGCGACGACAGCGAGTTCGCCGGAGCGTGTTTCAGCCCCGACGGGTCCGTCATGTTCGTCAACAACCTCGGCTCCACCGTCGAGCTCGACCCGCCGGGGCGTACCTACGCCATCCGCGGACCGTGGCGGCGCGGGCCGCTGTGAACGCCGGCGCGGCCCGCCGTACGGACTTTCCGGTACGGCGGGCCGCGGCGGGCTCGATCAGAAGGTGGCGACGTTGAGCAGTCGCTCCTTGGTGCCGTCAGGGTCGTCGGCGGCGTTCCAGTCGGTGGTGCCGGCCGTCTGGAGCGCCGACTTCACCGTGGCGGGACTCGCCCCCGCGTGGGTGGCCTTGTAGAGGGCCGCGCCGCCCGCGACGTGCGGGGTGGCCATCGAGGTGCCGGAGATCGTGTTGTACCCGCCGCCCTTCCAGGTGGACAGGATGCACACGCCCGGGGCGATGAGGTCGACGTCCGCGCCGAAGTTGGAGAAGCCGGCGAAGGTGTCGTCGACGTCGCTCCGGCAGGTGGCGGCGGCGCCGCCGCCCGGCAGGCCGTTGAAGTCGGCCAGCGCGCTGACCGTGATGACCTCGTCGTACGCGGCGGGCACGTGGTTGGCGGCGTTGTCGCTCTCGTTGCCGGCGGCGACCGCGTAGGTCACGCCCGCCGCGACCGAGGCGCAGATCGCCTTGTGCATCGCGTCGTTGTTGGTGTTGCCGCAGTTGCCGTCGTCGGCGCCGAGGCCGCCGAGGCTCATGTTCGCGACCTCGATCTCGCTCGCATGCGCGGTGACGTAGTCGATGCCACAGATGACGTCGGACCAGCTGCCGCTGCCCCGGTTGTTGAGCACGCGCACCGGCCAGATCCGGGCGCCCGGCGCCACGCCGACGACGCCGTCGGCGTTGTCCAGCGCGCCGATCGTGCCGGCGACGTGGGTGCCGTGGCCGTTGCCGTCGTCGGCACTGCGCCCGCTCGAGCAGTTCACGGCGCCCGCGGTGTGCACGTTCAGGTCGGGGTGGTCCAGGTCGACGCCGGTGTCGATGACCGCCACGTCGACGTTCACCCGCTGGTCGGACCCGTCGATCCGGGCGGTCGGGCTGGCGTCCGCGTCGACCCGGTCGATCCCGGTCGGCAGGGTCTGCGCGCTGATGCTCACCACGCCGTCGGGCTGGACCCAGCGGACGCGGGAGTCCTGGGCGATCGCCCTGGCGGCGGCGGGGGTCATCTTCGCGGAGTACCCGCGAAGGGCGTGGCGGTAGACGCGGCCGGGCACGGCGCCCTTGTCTCGGGCGTGCTCGTTCGCGACGGATGGGGAGTCGGCGCCGTCCTGGAGCACCACGATGTAGTCGCGGGCAGGTTCGGCGTCGGCGCCTGCGGCGGGGCTGAAGGCCGCCACGAGGGCACCGGCTAACAGGACGGTGAGGAGGGACGTGCGCACAGGGGATCCTCCGCTCTGAGGTCCACGACAACAGAGCTGATATTGACGCCGATTGTCAGGATCTCCTAGATGAGGGGTTGATTGTTACCGGAAATTGACCGATAGCGATTTTCTCCCGCCGTTGGACGGCGGAGCCTGGCGAGATCGCCCGGTGGCGGCGAGTGCGGGGAGGCGGGGCTGTCCCCGCGCTCGCCGGCGCCCGAGGCCCTGTCCTGCGGCGCGGGCAGGGCGCGGACCTGTGGTGGCGGACCACGCGATGAGACGATGGAGGATGTCGCGGCCTCGCGGCCGAGGTGCCGAGGGGGACCTGCCGGGGGCCGCGGAGGGAGCGCGCGTGGTCGACCCGTTCGGTCATCACCCCGGTGGGCCTTCCCCGCCCGGCGGTCTGCTCGACATGCTGAACGTCGCGGCCGTGGTGGTGGACACGGGCGGGCGGATCGTGCTGTGGAGCCCGCAGGCCGAGCAGCTGTTCGGTTACCCCACGCAAGAGGCGCTCGGCCAGTACGCCGGGCGGCTCCTGGTCGATCCCGAGCACCTGACCCTGGTCATGGAGCTGTTCGAGGAGGTGATGGAGACCGGCAGGCCGTGGGTCGGCGTCTTCCCCGTCCGGGTCAAGGACGGCTCGATCCGGCAGGTCGAGTTCCGCAACATGCGGCTGCAGGATGACCGGCACAACCTCTACGCGCTCGCGATCGCCACCGATCAGGCCACCGTACGCCAGGTGGAGACCGACCTGGCGCTGTCGGACAAGCTGATCGACCAGTCGCCGATCGGGCTGGCGATCCTGGACACCGACCTGCGCTACGTCACGGTCAACCCGGCCCTGGAGCGCATCAACGGCCGGCCCGCCGCCGAGCACACGGGACGCACCGTGCACGAGGTCCTGACCTTCGTGGACGCCGCCGCCGTCGAGGCCGCGATGCGCCAGGTCCTGGCCACCGGTGTGCCGCTGATCGACCTGCACGAGGTCGACCTGCCGAGCGGGCAGCACGCCTGGTCGACGTCCTACTACCGGCTGGAGGACACCGCGGGCCACGTCCTGGGCGTGGCGGTCTCCGTGGTGGACGTCACCGAACGGCACAAGGCGGCCGTCGAGGCCGCGGTCGCCCGCCGCAGGCTGGCCATGGTCGCCGAGGCCACCGTCCGCGTCGGCACCACGCTGGACCTGCAGCGGACCGCCCGCGAGCTGGCCGAGGTGGTCGTGCCCGACCTCGCCGACTTGGCCACGGTGGACGTGCTCGAGGAGATCCTGACCGACCGGCGGGCCGAGTCCCAGGACGACGGCCTCGCGCGGTTCCGCGCGCTGGCGGTGGTGTCGGCCTACCCCACCGAGGCCATCGGCGCCGCCGACCCCGTCGACGAGGTGGTGACGTACGACGCCGACCGGCTGGCCGCGCGGTGCGTGACGTCGGCCGCCCCGATCCTGGTGCCGCGCGTGGAGCCCTCGGCCCTGCACCGCATCGCCAGGGACGCCGCCGCCGCCGTCCACCTATCCGGCGCGGGCGTCCACTCCTATCTCGCGGTGCCGCTGATCGCCCGCGGCGAGGTCCTCGGCGTGCTGTGCATGGTACGGGCGCGCAACCAGACCCCGTTCGACCAGGAAGACCTCGTGCTGGCCACCGAGCTGGCGTCGCGGGCGGCGGTGTGCATCGACAACGCCCGCCTGTACCGCAACGAGCGGAACACCGTGCTCACCCTCCAGCGCAGTCTGCTGCCCCAGCCGCCGCCGCACCGGCCGGGGTTGAAGATCGCCTATCGCTACCTGCCCGCCGGAGCGGGGAACGAGGTCGGCGGGGACTGGTTCGACGTCATCCCGCTGGCCGAGGGGAAGACGGCGCTGGTCGTGGGCGACGTGATGGGCAGCGGCATCGCCGCGGCCACCACCATGGGGCAGCTGCGCACGGCGACCTCCACGCTGGCCGCGCTCGACCTCGACCCGGCCGAGGTACTGCGCCACCTCGACGACATCGCGGCCGGACTGAGCCGTCCCTTCGTCACCTGCGTCTACGCCGTCTGCGACCCGGCCCATGGCCGGTGCCGCGTCTCCACGGCCGGTCACCTGCCGCCGGTGCTCGTCCCCGCCGAGGGCGCGCCCGAACTCGTCGCCATCCCGCCCGGCGCGCCGCTGGGAGTGGGCGGGGTCGACTTCACCACGGTCACGCTCCCGCTGGCCCCCGGCAGCCTGCTGGTCCTCTACACCGACGGCCTGGTCGAGACCAGGGACGAGCCCATCGACCAGCGCCTGGAGACCCTCTGCCGGCTGCTGGACGGCCCCCGCCGCCCGCCGGAGGAGACCTGCGAGGCGCTGCTCCGCGCGCTGCGCCCGCCCGACGACAGGGACGACGTGGTCCTCCTCGTCGCCCACATCCGTCCCGGCCCAGCGGAGGGACGGCCGGCGACCGGGTGATCTCACCAGCCACCCCCGGCACCCCCCCGGCGGGACGGCGCCCACCCGTCCTCGCGACACCCGCCCTCGCGACGCGTCGCCTCGCGACTCCTTGCCCAGTGACTCACGACCTCGCGCGCCCGGCGTTGCCCACTCGGGGGCGTCCGCCCGGGTCGTTCTCCAGGGGGTGGTCCGGCTGGTGTCGTCCGGCTGGCGTCGCCGTCCGAGATGGCTTGCAAGGTGGGAGGCTCGGGCCTCAGCGGTCGCCGTCGCCCTCGGGGGCAGCGGCGTAGCGAACCAGGAGGTTGTCCGAGCCCCCGAAGGAGCGGGTGCCGATCAGGCGCAGCCGTGGCGTCCCGCCGTCGGTGAACACCGGCGTGCCGCCGCCCAGGACGACCGGGCCGATCATCAGGTGCAGCTCGTCGACCAGCCCGGCGGCCAGCAGGTCGTTCCACAGGATGTGGCTGCCGAAGACCACGATGTCGCCGCCGTCCCCGCCCTTCAGCTCGGCGATCCGCTCGTGCGCCTCGGCGCGGCGGACGATGCGGGTGGTCGCGGTCCACGGCGCGGTGTCGCCGGGGGTCAGGCTGTCGGAGACGACGACCTTCTCGATCGCGTTGTTGAGCCGCGAGATCTCCTGGATGACGGCCCTCTCCCGCGGGTCGTCCCTGAACGTGGCCACGGTCTCGGCGTCGTCGGCCAATGACGGCCAGAAGGCCTTGAACCCCTCGTACGAGGCGCGCCCCACCAGTAGCGTGCTCGCGGCCCGCAGCCGCTCGGCGTTGTAGGCGTCGAAGGCGGCGTCCATGGGCAGGGCCATCACGTCGCCGCCCTTCCCCTCGAAGTAGCCGTCCAGCGAGACGATGTTGGTGACGATCAGCTTGCGCATCGGAACTCTCCTGTCGTGAGCGTGCTTCACAGGTGGAGAGACACCGGCCGCCGCGGATTCATCGCTCCGGCCCGGATTCGTCGACATTTTCTTTCGGGAGCTCTCGTGGCAGGCCGAACAGGTGGTGGAGCTCGGGGTCGAGAAAACTGCCCAGCTCGGTGATCCGTCCGGACCTGAGGCTCAGCACCGTGATCGCCCCGAGCCGGAACCGGCCGTCGTCCGGGTTCTGCGGGTAGCAGGCCAAGGCCGGCTGGCCGTTCGCCCGAACGGGGACCAGCCGCCACGCGGTGGCGAAGACCCGCTCGGTGAGGAAGCGGGCGACGTCGTCGCGCCCGTCGAACCAGGCGGGCAGCGGCGGCATGGTGAACCGGGCGTCGTCGGCGAGCATGGCCACGATGGCGTCGACGTCGGCGCGCTCCCACGCGGCCACGAAGGCGTCGACCAGCTCGCGCGCTCCATCGGAGCCGAGGGCGGCCAGCTCCGCCCGCTGGGTGACGGGCGGCACCCGCCGCTCGACCGCCTTCCTGGCCCGCTGCAGGGCACTGTTCACCGAGGCGGGGGTGGTGTCGAGGAGGCTCGCCACCTCGACGGCCGAGTACTCGAGCACCTCCCGCAGGATCAGGACGGCGCGCTGGGTGCCGGGCAGGTGCTGCAGCGCCGCGACGAAGGCCAGCTCCACCCCCTCACGCCGCAGATAGCTCGCCGCCGGGTCGGGCTCGTCGGCGGGCACGTCGTCGGGCCACGGTTCGAGCCAGACCGGGCCGGTCACCGGCTCGCCGAGATCGGCGGTGTCGCGCCGCGCGGGGCCGTGGTCGGGCGAGAGCAGCCGCCGGGGCCGCCTGGCGCTCATGCGCAGGCAGGCGTTGGTGGCGATCCGGTACAGCCACGTGCGCAGCGAGCTGCGTCCTTCGAACCCGGCGAGCCCCCGCCACGCGCTGAGCAGTGACTCCTGGAGGGCGTCCTCGGCGTCGTGCGGCGAGCCGAGCATCCGGTAGCAGTGCGCGGCCAGCTCCCGCCGATACCCGGCGACCAGCAGGTCGAACGCCGCCGCGTCGCCGCCGCGGGCCAGGGCCAGCAACTCCGCGTCGTTCGGTCGCGAGGTGTCCACCGGCCGAGCCTACTCGCCGGGGCCCGCTCCACGTTCGCGCATTCAGGTGGCCGTCGAGGGTAGGGGAAGCGTATGACAAAGATCATTGATCGGGTGCGCGCTTACCTGCGCAGCCCGCAGGGAAAACAGCAGATGGACAAGGCCAAGCGGATGGCCCGCGATCCACACAACCAGGAGAAGGCACGGCGGTTCTTCGACCGATTCCGCCGCCGACACCACTGAACGTGCCGGGGAAACCGCTGGCGGTCAGACCGTCAGCGCGGGGTGCCGTCCGCCTGCGGTCCGATCGTCCACGCCGGGGCGCCGTCCGCCGAACGGCCTGATTATCAACGGCGGAGTGCGAACCATGCGCGGGAGGAACGCGGGCCCACAAGCAGCGCGACGAGCGCCTGCAGGGCCATGAACACGGCCAGGACGATCGCCACCACCCGGGAGCCACGCCGGCCGCGCCATAGCCCCTGGGCGCTGGCGGCTGCCAGCAGCAGGACGACGGCGGCGAGCACGACCGCACCGACGACGGGCGCAGGCGGCCTGGACAGATCACGGGAGGACATGACGTGACCATACAGACACGACACCCACCCGGGTCAGGATCGCAGTCTCTTTGAGGACAGTCTCAGGCTCCCCGGAAACCCTTCCCCAGTCGGCAGGACCGCCTCCCCCCGAACCCCGACCCGTGCGGCAGGACCGCCTCCGAATTCCCGGAATAGCGCCCTCACCTAGCGGGACAATTGCCCTGAGCGGCGGGGCCGCCCCCGGATTCGGGCGATGCGCGTCGCCACTAGGCGGGCCGGTCTCCGTCTCCCCACGACGCACCCGCCACCGGCGGGGGCTGTTTCCTGCTGCTTGCCGCGGGCCTGGCGATGCGCGAATGGTCGGGTGAGGTCAGCGGGCCGGTTTCGGCCGCGGGGCTTCCGCTCCACCGCCTCGCCGTGCGATGAAGCGATCACGCCGTCTGGTGATCAGGAGGTGCTGACGACGTTCGGTGGACGCTGCGGATCGCGGCGACGTCCGGATGCGGACGAAGCTCCGGCACGGCCGCCGCCAACGCGTTGAGCTCACGTTTCACCCGGGAGGCGATGCCACCGCCCAGAACGTACCTGGTCGGGGCCGGCGCCCGCCGGGCGCCGGCGAGCAGGTGCAGCGCGCCCCGGCTGGTGAGGCCGGTGTGGCGCAGATCCACGTGGGAGAGTCGGTGCGGGGCATCCGACAGCGCCCGCGCGATCAGGGCCGCCGCCTCCGTGTCGAGGCGGTTGGCCGTCGCGCCGAGGTGCCCCGCCGCGGGCACACGCCCGAGGTCGAGTGTCTCCACCCCGGCCTGCGCCGCCGCCGTGACCAGTTCGACCAGCGCGGCGGGGCCGATGCCGTTGCTGGCCACCGACAGGCGGCGCAGCCGTCCTGGCCGCAGCGCGGCCGCCACGAGCGCCGCCCCGCGATCGCCCAGCCCGGCCGCGGAGACGTAGAGTTCCTCGGTCCCGTCCCCGGCGATGAGGCGGGCCAGCTGCTCGGCGCCCTCACCGCCGAGCGGGTTGCCACTGAGGAACAGCCGTCCCACCCCTCCGGCGCCCAGCAGGCGGTCCACCAGGACGGCGAGCCCCGCCGCGTCCAGGCCGGTCTGGACCAGATCGATGGTGCGCAGCCCCGCGCCGGCGGCCGCCCCGACGATCCGGCCGCCGTCCGGTCCCAGCGGGTTGCGCTTGAGCCAGAGCCCGCGCACGATGCCGGGAGAGGCGACCAGGCGGTCGGCGATGCGGCACGCGCCTGCCGTGGTGATGGCGTTGCAGCCCAGGTACAGGGTCGTCGCCCCGGAGCCGATCGCGCCCGCCGCGGCGATCTCGGCTCCCGCGTCGCCGAGTCCGTCGGTGCCGAGCAGCAGGTGGCGGGCGGGGCCGCCGACCGGCAGGGCGTCGGCGACCAGCCGCATGCCGTACGGCCCGAGCGCCTGCTTGCACAGGTCGAGCCGCCCGTCGGGCATGGCCGTGCCGGACGCGAAGTCCGTGCGCCGCGTCACCGGCTCGCCGCCGCGCAGCCACGCCAGCAGGTCCTCCAGCGGCGGGGTCACCACGGCGCGACCTCGTAGTCCTTGAGGAAGACCCCGTGCACCGGCTCTCCCGCTTCGCCGCGCACGATCGGGTCGTAGACGCGGGCGGCGCCGTCGATCACGTCCAGCGGGGTGCGCCGGTCCAGCCGGTCCCTGACGGGGGCGGGCTGCTCGTCGGTGATCCAGCCGGTGTCCACGCTGCACAGGTGCACGCCCTGCCGCGCGAGGTCGGCGGCGCTGGTGCGGGTCAGCATGTTCAGGGCCGCCTTGGCCATGTTGGTGTGCGGGTGGCGGCCGGTCTTGTTGGCGACGGCGAACTGGCCCTCCACCGCCGAGACGTTGACGATGTAGCGCCGCTCGGCGGGCGAGGCCAGCAGGAGCGGCAGCAGGCGGTCGATCAGCAGGAACGGCGCCACCGCGTTGACGAGCTGCGTTTCCAGCAGCTCCACCGGGTCGACCGCGCCGATCCGCGCCGACCAGGAGTTCGTCGGGGACAGGTCGGGCAGCAACCCCGACACGTCGGGCAGCAACCCTGGCACGTCGGGCAGCGGCCCCGAGAGGTCAGGCAGCCCCGGCACGTCGGGCAGCGGCCGTGACATGTCTGGCAGCCCCGCGACGGGGCCCGTGACGAGTGCGATGGCGGCGGCGCGCCGCTCGCCCTCGGCCAGCACGGCGTAGGCCGACGGGGGCCTGCGGATGGTCTGCGCGGCGTTGTTGACCAGGATGTCCAGCGGGTCACCCGCCTCGAGCAGCCGGTCGGTCAGCGCGATGACCTGACGAGGGTCGCGCAGGTCGACGCCGACGACGCTCAGGCGGCCCGGCCAGTCGCCTGCCTCGGCGAAGCGGCGGGCGGCGTCGTGGGGGAAGCGCGTGGTGACGGTGACGTGGGCCCCGTCCCGGAGCATCTTGAGCGCGAGCTGATGGCCGATCTTCACACGGCCGCCGGTGACGAGCGCGCGCCGTCCGGTCAGATCCGTGCGGGCCGTACGGCGAGCGGCGTTGGCCGCCGCGCACGCGGGGCACAGCAGGTGATAGAGCCCGTGCACCCGGTCGTAGCCGGCCTTGCAGACGTAGCAGGTCCGCGTCTTCCTCAGCCGGAGCTCGGTCGCGGTCTCCGGCGGGCCGACAGGAGCGTCCGCGATCCGGTCGCGCGCGCCCATGGCGGTGGCGGCCATGGTCTCGGCGTCGGTCCGCGCGGTGGCCCGCTCGCGCTCCCTGCGGCGGCGGCGCTGGCCGTCGCGGACCAGGGCGAGGGCGGCGTGTTCGAGGCGGAGGCGGCCGGGATCGTCCAGCGGCAGCTCGCGCGCCTGTCCGAGGTGCCGCAGCACCGCCGAGACGTCCACGTTCGTCCTCCCTCTGGGGTGGAGCCCGGCTGGAGTCGAACCAGCGTCCTCCTCCATGCAATGGAGGCGCGACGGCCACCTGCGCTACGGGCTCCCCTGCGAAGCGTGGGGTCCAGCCGGATTCGAACCGGCGTCCTCCGCCTTAGCTAGGCGGCGCGACGACCGCTGCGCTATGGACCCCACCCCGGCAATCTACCGGTGGCGATCACTGGGCCGACACCGGTTTGCACCAGCCCCGCGATCAGCGGGGCGGTGGGCGGTGCGGGAACCGCAGGTCCGCCCCGGCCGTGAGGCGTACCACGGGCAGGCCGGTGCCGGAGTCGAGGACGAGGCGATCGCCGAGCGGCCTGCCGAGCTTGACGGCGGCCTGCGCTAGGCGGAGCACGGCGGGGCAGGGCCCGCTCCCGGACTCCTCGTAGGCGTCGACCACGACGAGGTCGGCGCTCTCGTGGGCGCGGACCCCGTGGCGTCTGGTGCAGGCGCCGTGCCCGTAACCGAGGAGCAGTGCGTCCGGCGCCGTCAGGAGGTAGGCCCTCACCTCCTCGGACTCCTCTGGCCTGGCCGTCGGGCGCGGACGGATCGCCGACGGGTCCACCGCCACTCGCCGGAACGTCCCCTTCACGCCCTTCACCGTGAACTCCCACGCCGGCACCTGGGTGATCCCCCTGCTGGTGCGGAAGGCGACCTCTACCAGGGAGGCGCCGACGACCCGCAGCGCCCTGCACCCCGTGGCCGGGCATTCCTCGTCGATGAAGTTCGCCGGTCTGCTCAGCTCCGCGAAGGCCGCTGACGCCGAGACCAGCGGGACCGTCAGCGTCGAGCCGTCCGCCCACCGCAGCGTCGCGGGGCGCGGCGGGGCGGAGGGCAGCTCGACGTCCGGTTCCCAGACGCCGTTGTGTGCGCTGAGCCCCGCCCACATGGGGCTCGGCCGGTCAGGCGCGAGGTCGAAGTCCTCGAGCGGCACGAAGCCCTGCCGCCAGTTCCGGTCCGCCGTGGAGCCTCGCCAGCGCTCCATGACCTCTTCGGCGCGGTCCTCGAACTCGGCGGCGGATCGCCGTCCGTCGAGGAACGCGCAGCCCGAGGTCAGCGGCAGCGCCGCCAGTAGCAGCGCCAAGGGCCAGACCAGCGTGCGCATCGCGACTCCTCGGGTGACAGGAGTGATCTTCCCATGGATCCGCCGGTTGGTCGTCAGCGCTCGTGGACGACCTCGCCGCCGACCACCACGAGGTCGGCGCGCACCCCTGGGATCGCCTCCGCCGGGATCGCGAACAGGTCCTCCGACAGGATCGTGAAGTCGGCCAGCTTGCCCACGCTCAGCGAGCCCCTGTCGTGCTCGCAGAAGTTGGCGTAGGCCGACCCCATCGTGTACGCGCGGATCGCGGTCGCCAGATCCACCGACTCCTCCGGCATCCAGGCGGGGCCGCCGGCCAGGCCCTTCCTGGTGACCGCCGTGTAGATGCCGATCATGGGGTCCATCTCGGCCACGTTCCAGTCGCTGGAGAAGGCCAGGACCGCGCCGGCCGCGTGCAGCGACCGCATCGGCCACGCCTTGGACCAGCGGGACGGCCCGACCGCCTCCGCCCAGTCACGTCCGGGTCCGGCGATGTCGGGGGAGCAGTGCCTGGGCTGCATGCAGGCGACGACGCCCAGCTCGGCGAAGCGCGGCACGTCGGCGGGGTCGAGGCACTCCACGTGCACCACCTGGTGGCGGGCGTCGCGCGGGCCGTTGACGCGCCTGGCGTGCTCGACGGCGTCCAGGACCGTCCTGATGCCCCTGTCGCCCGTCGCGTGCACGAACGCCTGGAACCCCGCGGCGTCCAGCGCGGCCAGCAGGCCGGCGAACTCCTCCGGCGGGTAGAAGGTGTCGCCCCGGTGGTCGCCGTGCCCGCAGTACGGCTCCAGCAGCGCGGCGGTGTGCGGCTCCACCACGTCGTCGATGTAGAGCTTGAGCGGCCCCGCCCGGAGCCACTCGTCGTCGTACTTCGCGGCGGCCCGCGCGAACTCGGCCAGGTCGGCGGCGCCGGTCCCTCGCGGGTGGAACAGCGCCGCGATGAGGCGGGAGCGCAGCCGTCCCTCGGCCCTGGCGCGCTCGAACAGGGCCAGGTCGTCCACCGAGTTCTGCGGCTCGACGATGGTCGTGATGCCGTACGCGGTGGCCATGTCGAGGCTGTCGAGCAGGCGGGTGTAGGCCCGCTCTGGCCCCGCCCACGGCACGCCGAGCTCGGCCATCGCCCGGTGCCCGTCGCGCGAGAGGCCGCGTACGGCGAACTCCGTGACGAAGCCGGTGGGCCGTCCGGAGTCGTCGACCTGGGCGACGCCGAACGGCAGGTCGGTGTGGTCCTCGTCGATGCCGAGGCGGCGCAGCGCGGCGGTGTTCGCCCACATCGTGTGCACGTCGTAGCTGAAGACGATCGCGGGCAGGTCGCCGGTGAGCGCGTCGAGAACGGCGGCCGTGGGCAGGCCGGGGATCGCGGAGTAGTCGAAGCCCTCGCACTCGATCCAGGTCGCATCGGGATGCGCGGCCCGCCACGCGTCGATCCTGCGGCCGATCTCGGCCAGGTCGGTGGCGCCCGCGAGCTGCACGCAGGCCGCGTCGGAGCCGAGGCGCACGTGGTTGTGCGCGTCCACGAAGCCGGGCAGCACCAGGCGGCCGCCCGCGTCGATGGTCCGCGCCGCATCGGGCGCGTCGGCGTCCGCGCCGAGCCAGACGATGCGGCCGTCCTTGACGGCCATCGCCGCCGCCAGGGGAAGGGCGTCGTCGACGGTGTGGATGCGGGCGTTGCGGACGATCAGGTCGGCGGTCATCAGGAGTGCGTCTCTCAGTCCTCGGGAGCGGTGACGATCCAGTGGGTCGCGCGGCGCGGCCACAGGTAGAAGGCGTAGTAGGCGGTGAACAGCACGACGATCCCAGCCGCGACCAGCAGGTCGGTCGCGCTCTGCTCGAACAGGGCGTAGCCGAGGGCGGCGATCACGACCAGCGGGGGGAGCGGCCACAGCGGCATCCGCCAGGCGCGCAGCGGCCGGTGCGCCGCCGTACGGGAGCGGAGCGCGGCGGCGGCCAGCAGCAGCGACACGACGGTCACGATCACCGAGGTGAGACCGAGCAGCTGCTCGATGTCGAGCAGCCAGGCCATCACGGCGCCCGGCACGCCGACGACGAGGGTCGCGATGTACGGCGAGCCCCAGCGCGGGTGGATCCGCGTGAGCGCCCTGCTGACCGGCGCGGGCCAGGCGCGGTCGCGGGCGGAGGCGAACACGACGCGGCCGTTCTGCAGCACCATCACCAGGACGGCGTTGAGGATCGCGATCGCGATGCCCAGGTTGACCGCGGTCGCCACGCCGTCGCCGCCCCATGCTCGCACGTGGTCGGAGAAGGAGCCGTTGACCAGGTCGTCGAGGGAGCCGACGCCCAGCACGGTGGCGGTCACGGGCACGATGATGATGACGGCGGCCAGGCCGAGCGACCAGAACACGGTGCGGGCGATGTTGCGCCGGGGGTCCTTAATCTCCTCGGCCAGGTAGGTCGCCGTGCCGAACCCGTTGACGACGAACATCGCGACGGTGAGCCCCGCCATCAGCGCGGCCAGCCCGAACGCCGACACGCCGCCCTGCCCGTCCGGCACGACGGGCGACACCAGGGTGTCCACGCCGCGCTGGGTGTTGGCGAAGCCGAGGAAGGCGACCACTCCGGCCGCGATGACCTCGATGGCCAGGAAGATGCCGGTGATCAGGGCGTTCGACCTGATGTCGAGCACCGCGAAGGCCGTGGCCGCGAGCATCACCACGGCGCCGGCCAGCGCCCGGTCCACGGCGAACAGGTCGCTCAGGTAGTCGGCCGTGCCGAGGGCGATGATCGGCGGGATCACGATCAGCAGGGTGATGGACAGGGCGAAGGTGAGCCAGCCGCTCAGCCGGCCGAGCATGGCGGTCACCATGGCGTACTCGCCGCCCGAGCTCGGTTTGAGCGTGCCCAGCTCGGCGTAGCAACAGCCGACCGCGATCGAGACGGCCACGCCCGCGAGCAGGGTGAGCACCGCGCCGCCGCCCTGGCCCGCGAGCACCTCGGGAACGATGATGAACAGCGAGGACGCGGGCGTGATGCACGACAGGGTGAGCAGGACCGCGCCGAACAGACCGAGCACCCTGGACAGTGACGGCGGGGCGGACGGGGCGGGCGCGGCGGGGGGCGCGGTTTTCGGCTGGATCATCGAGACTCCTTGGAACGGTCTTGAATGCCGTTCAAAGTTTTTGAATGACATTCAAAATGCCCTGTCGTACTGTTGTCCGTCAAGACACGTCATCGACCGTTATCGCAAGGTGAGCAATGGCACGGGAGCGTCGCCGGCTGGATCGCCCGCGGGAGCAGATGCTGGAGGCGGCGATGGCCGCGATCACCGAGAACGGCCTGGCCGAGCTCACGATGGCCGGACTCGCGAGGCGGCTGGGCACCAGCGGGGGCCACATCCTCTACTACTTCGGCAGCAAGGATCAGGTGCTGCTGGAAACACTGCGCTGGAGCGAGGACCGGCTCGCGCCCAGGCGGCGCGAGCTCGTCGGGCGCGCCGCCCCGGCGCGCGAGCGGCTGGCCGCGTACGTGGATCTCTACCTGCCGACGGGCGCCGCCGACCCGCGCTGGCTGCTCTGGGTCGACGTGTGGAGCCGCACGATCGCGGTGCCGGAGCTGCGCGAGACCCAGGCCGAGCTGGACCACGGCTGGCACCTGGACCTGGTGCGGCTGGTGGAGGACGGCGTGGGCGCGGGCGAGTTCGCCCCGACCGACACCGGCGCCTTCTCGGTACGGCTGCGCGCGATGCTCGACGGCTTCGCCACCCAGATCGTCATCGGCGTGCCCGGCGTCGACAGGGACTCCTTCGCGGGACACGCCATGGGCTACGCGGACCAGACCCTATCGATCGATAGTTAAATTCGCCCCGGCCCCTTGTGTCGGCTCGCGCGCGTCCGCCAAGCTATCAATCGATAGTTTCCGGACGTGAAGGGGACAGCCATGACGCACGCCGCAGTGCGGCACACCCGAGACCTCGACGCGCTCGACTCGCTGATCACTCGGCAGGAGAGCCTCCTCGTCTCACGGATGAGCCGCTCCCTGGAGTTGCGCGAGAGCGCGCGGGAGACCCTGGCAGGCGGCGTGGCCTCCTCCTGGCAGGACACCGTCCCCGGCGCCATCTGGATCGAGTACGGCCAGGCCCAGCGCATCCGCGACGTCGACGGCAACGACTACGTCGACATGCACGGCGGCTTCGGCGTCGGCCTGGCCGGACACGCCCACCCCGCCGTCGTCGAGGCGCTGACCGGCAGGGCGCGCCTCGGCACGCACTTCGGCCAGCCGACCGAGGACCTCATCGCCGTCTCCAGGCTGCTGCGCGAGCGCTTCGGCCTGCCGGTCTGGCGGTTCGGCAACTCCGGCACCGAGGCCACCATGGACGCCGTCCACCTCATGCGCGTCGCCACGGGCCGCAAAAAGATCATCAAGGTGGAAGGCTCCTACCACGGCCACCACGACTCGGTGCAGGTCTCCACCTACTCCGCCGACGGCGACATCGGCCCCGACGACGCGCCCCGCTCGGTGGCCTTCGGCCCCGCCTACCCCAGCGAGGTGGTCGAGCTGACGCTCGTGGTGCCGTTCGGCGACCTCGAAGCCGTGCGCCGGGTGCTGGAGGCCCACGCGGGACAGGTCGCCGGCATGATCATCGAGCCGATCATGATGAACATCGGCATGATCACCGCGGACGAGGGCTACCACGCCGAGCTCAAGGCGCTGCTCCACTCGCACGGCGCCTACCTCGCCTACGACGAGGTCAAGACGGGGCTGGCGGTCGCGCCCGGCGGGGCGACCGAGCTGTACGGCGTCACGCCCGACATCGTCTGCCTGGCCAAGGCGCTGGGCGGCGGCGTCCCCTGCGGCGCGATCGGCGCCACGGCCGAGCTCATGGAGCTGGTCGCCGACAACACCTACCAGCAGGTCGGCACGTTCAACGGCAACCCCCTCACCATGGCCGCGGTGCGCGCCGTGCTCACCGAGGTGCTCACCCCCGCCGCCTACGCCCACCTCGACGCGATGCGCGCGCACATGGCCGACGGCGTCACCGAGCTGATGGCCCGCTACGAGATCCCCGGCTACGTCGCGTCGGCGGGCGCGAAGGGCTCGGTGATCTTCACCGACCGGCTGCGGAACTACCGTGACTTCCTGCGCTACGCCGACCAGTGGGGCCACGCCCACTGGCTCTACCAGATCAACGGCGGGATCTTCCTGCCGCCGTGGGGCAAGACGGAGCAGTTCACGCTCTCCGTCCAGCACACCATGGACGACGCGCGGCGCTTCGTGGCCAACTTCGAGACCCTCTGCAGGGCCGTCCGCGGGGAGAGCCGATGACGGCCGACCTCGTGGTCGATCCCGCGACGGGGGAGCCGATCGCGGAGGTGGCGCGGGCCGCGCGGGACGAGCTGGAGCGGGCGGTCGCGGGCGCCCGCGCCGCCTTCGACGGATGGCGGCGGACCACCCCGGCCGAGCGCTCGGACGCGCTGCACGCCATGGCCGACCTGGTCGCCGGCCACGCAGGCGAGCTGGCCGAGCTGGAGTCGCGCAACGTCGGCAAGCCCATGGCGGGCGCCCCTGGAGAGATCGCCTACTGCGCCGACAACCTGCGCTTCCTGGCCGGGGCCGCCCGCACCGCCGAGGGCAGGGCCGCCGCGGAGTACCTGCCGGGCGCCACGTCGATGATCCGCCGCGAGCCCGTGGGTGTGGTCGCCGGCATCGCGCCGTGGAACTACCCGCTCATGATGGCCGTGTGGAAGATGGCCCCGGCCGTCGCGGCGGGCTGCGCGGTCGTGCTCAAGCCGTCCAGGCAGACGCCGCTGACCACGCTGCGTCTGGCCGAGCTCGCGTCGCGGGTGCTGCCCGAGGGCGTCTTCACCGTCGTCACCGGCGGTAGGGCGGCGGGGGCGGTCCTGTCCTCGCATCCCGGGGTGGACATGGTCTCGGTCACCGGCTCCACGGTCACCGGCAGGGCCGTCGCCGCCGCGGCGGCCGGCACCGTGAAGCGGCTCCACCTGGAGCTCGGCGGCAAGGCCCCCGTCGTGGTCTTCCCCGACGCCGACGTGGACCGGCTGGCCGCGAGCCTGCGGGTGGCCGCGTTCGCCAACTCGGGACAGGACTGCACGGCGGCCACCCGCGTGATCGTGGTGGGCGAGCGCTTCGACGAGGTCGCCTCGGCACTGGCCGAGACCGCCCGCTCGCTGCGCGTCGGCCCGTCCGCCGACCCCGCGACGGAGATGGGCCCGCTGGTCACCCGCGAGCACCGCGACAGGGTGGCAGCCTACGTCGGCGCCGCCGTGGCGGCGGGCGCCAGGGTCCTGACAGGTGGGACGGTGCCCGAAGGTCCTGGCGCCTACTACCTGCCTACAGTCCTGACCGGGGTGGAGCAGCGCTCCCCGATCGTCCAGGAGGAGGTCTTCGGCCCCGTGCTCACCGTGCAGCGGGCGGGCTCGGACGAGGAGGCCCTCGCGATGGCGGCGGACGTGCCGTACGGCCTGGCCGCCAGCGTCTGGACGGGCGACGTCGGCAGGGCGATGCGCGCCGCCGCCGAGCTGCGCTACGGGGCGGTCTGGGTGAACGACCACATGACCGCCGCCTCCGAGCTGCCGCACGGCGGCTTCGGCCAGTCCGGCTACGGCAAGGACATGTCGGCGTACGCGCTGGACCACTACGCCGAGCCCAAGCAGGTCACGATCCGATGGTCGGAGGAGAGCGGATGACGCGCGAGGTGCGCGGCGGCCACGCGATGACGGAGGAGCAGGCCGAGTTCGTCAGGCTGGCGCGGGACTTCGCCGCCGCCGAGATCAGGCCGAGGGCGCGTGAGGTCGACGAGGCCGACCACGCGCTTCCGGCAGAGATCTGGGAGAAGGCCGCGGCCGTCGGCCTGACCTCCTTCATGATCCCCGAGGAGTACGGCGGCGGCGGGGTGACCGACCTGGTCACCCAGTGCCTGGTGCAGGAGGAGCTGTGCCACGGTGACATCTCCCTCGGCAACCTGACCACCTCGGCGGGCTTCTTCGCCGCTCCCGTGCTGGAGCTCGGCACCGAGGAGCAGAAGCGGCGCTTCCTCACCCCGCTCTGCTCCGGCGTCCCGCCGCTGACGGCCCTCGCGGTCACCGAGCCGGGGGTCGGATCGGACGCCGCCGCGCTGACCACGCGTGCCGTCCACGACGGCGACTCCTACGTGCTCAACGGCCAGAAGGCGTGGATCTCCAACGGCCCCTTCGCCGACCTCTTCGTGATCTTCGCGACGGTCGCGCCCGGCACCAGGTCGAAAGGGATCACCGCCTTCGTGGTCCCGCGCGACGCGGCAGGGCTGACGATCGGCCGTCCCATGCCGAAGACGGGCCAGCGCGGCATCGCCTGCGCCGAGCTCTTCCTCGAGGACGTCAGGGTCCCGGTGGCCGACCGGCTGGGGGAGGAGGGCCAGGGCTTCCGCGGCCTGATGCGCACCTTCGACGCCTCGCGCGTCCTCATCGGCGCGGCCTGCACCGGCCTCTCGCGCGCCGCGCTCGACGCCACGCTGGCCTACGCGCGCGAGCGCGAGCAGTTCGGTATGAAGATCATCGAGCATCAGGCGGTCGCGTTCAGGCTCGCCGACATGGCCGTCAAGGTCGACGTGTCGCACCTGGTGACGATGCGCGCGGCCCGGCTGTTCGACGCGGGGGAGAGCATCACGCAGGAGGCGGCCGTCGCCAAGCTGACCGCGTCCGAGAACGCCATGTGGTGCGCGTGGGCGGCGGTGCAGACACACGGCGGCTGGGGGTACTCCCGCGAATACCTGGTGGAGAAGTGGATGCGCGACGCGAAGCTTGAGGAGATCGAGGAAGGCACCTCCGACATCCAGCGGCTGATCATCTCCAGGTCCCTCAGGTCATGACCGGGCTGCGGGTGTTCGCCGATCCCGGCTCGGTGGCGGTGGTCGGCGCGTCGGCCGACCGGGCCAAGTGGGGGTACTGGCTGGCGCGAGGAGCGATGAAGGGCGCCCACCGGCGCGAGGTCCACCTGGTCGGACGGCAGGGCGCGATCGTCGAGGGGGTGTCGTGCGTCTCCTCGCTCCACGACCTGCCGCGGGCGCCTCGCGCCCGTCACCACGCGGGCGGCCATGGAGATGCTTCGCGGCCTGCGCTGCCACCGGCTGCTGACCGGCTGGAGAGGCGGCCCGCCGCTGGCGGTCGGCGCGCTGGCCGAGGTGCTCGTGGCGGTCTCCCGCCTGCTGTCCGACCGGCCCGACGTCGCCGAGGTGGAGGTCAACCCGGTCAGAGTGGGCGTCGAGGGGGTGCTCGCGGTCGACGCCCTGGTCGGCTACGCCGACTCGCCCGGGCTCAGGTAGCGGCGCGGTAGGCGGCGATCACCTCATCGGCCGCCGCCCTCACCTCTCCCACGCGCCCGGGATCGGCGAGCAGGCCGCGCAGCAAGAAGGACGCGGTGTCGTCCGGCCTGCTCCCCGCCCTGCGCCGGGCGCCGCCGTGAGAGACCCTGATGACCTCCCACTCCACGCCCCAGATCGCCTGCCTGGCGAACTCGGGGTCGATCGCGGCCAGCTCGCCCGCCTCGACGCCCTCGCTGACGAGCGCGCGCACCGTGGCGTACCAGGCGCGCAGCTTGCGGTACCACGACTCGAGGCCGGGCTCGCGGATCAGGTCGTCCGGCAGGCCGCGCATGTCGATCGGCGCCTCGAGGCAGTACTCCACGTCGAGGCTGACCGCGGCGTACAGCCTGGCGGCCGCCGGAGCGTCCGCCCCGGCCAGCCACCTGGCCCGCGCCTCGGGGACGCCGATGTCGAAGGCGCACAGGTCTTCGAGGATCGCCAGCTTGGACGGGTAGTGGTTGTACAGCGACGGCTGCCGGATGCCGAGGGCGTCGGCGATGTCCCGCGTCGAGGTGCCGTGGTAGCCGCGCTGGGCGAACAGGCTCGCCGCCTCGCAGAGGATCTGCTCCCTGCGCGGCCAGCGCTCGCGCGGAAGCGCTCTGAGCTGGGTGAAATCCGGGCGGTTCGCGGTGCTCGTCTTCGCGCTCATATGGCTGCGGAGGATATCAGCTGATAGTAGATCGCCGCCTCCCGGCTCTGGACGCGAGCGAGGCAGACCGCCTAAGTTCGACTATCAATCGATAGCTTCTGCTGATTGAGGAGTCCGGCGTGACCACACCCCCCAGGTCGCCGGCGTTCGCGCTGGCCGCCATCTCCATGGCTCTCACTGCCGCCTACATGGTCCCCACGATGCTCCCGACCCTGATCGACACCCTCGGCTCCGGCCTCGGCCTGAGCATGGAGGGCGCCGGCTTCGTCGGCACGGGAGCGCTGCTCGCCTCCGCCGTCACCGGTGTCCTGATCACCGGCCGTGCCGCCAGGCCCGGCAGGGCGAGGCTCGCCGTCGTCAGCCTCGCGGCGATGGTCGCGGGCTTCCTGGCCGCCGCCCTCGTCCCCGTGCCCGCGCTCGCGATCGCCGGCATCCTGCTCGGCGGGGTCGGCGGCGGCGCGGTCCTGTCGCTGGCCAGCGCGGGCATCGCGGCCATGGCCAACCCGGACCGGGCCACCGGTGTCGGGCTCATCGCCAGCACGGTGATCGGCTCGGGCATCTACATGGCCCTGCCGCTGTTCGGCGGCGGGCTGGCCGTCACTGTCGGCTCGATCGCGGTGGTGTGCGCCGCGACCGTGCCGTTCATGCGCGGCATGCCGGAGGCCCCGGTGGAGACCGCCGCCGCCACGGGCCCGCTGCGGTCCAGGGGCATGGGCCTGGTCCTGGTGGCGGGCATCTGCCTCTGGGGCGCCGTCGAGTACGCCCTGTGGGCGGTGACCGGCACCATCGGGGTGGACGAGATCGGCATGAACGAGGACGTCGTCAACCTGATCCTCTCGGGATCGCTGTTCGCGGGCCTGATCGGCGGCGGCGTGGTCGCGGTGATCGGCGACCGGTACGGCAGGGCCGTGCCGCTGGCGGTGTTCCTGCTCCTCGGCGTGGCCTCCAAGGTGATGATCGCGGCCGGCGGCACCCCCGCCGTCTACACCGCGGGACAGCTGCTGTGGAACCTCACCTACCAGGGAGCGCTCACCTACATGATCGCCATCGCCGCGACCCTGGACGCGAGAGGGCGATGGGCGGTGCTCGCGAACGCGGCGTTCGGCTTCGGCACCGCCCTCGGCCCGGTCGCGGGAACCGGGATCCTGTCGGCGGGCGGGATCGGCGGGCTGTCGACCGTCCTCGTCGCGGTCAGCTGCGCCGTGGTGATCCCGCTCGTCGCCGTCGCCCGCAGGTCCGGCGCGATCAGGGGCGAGGCGGGGGTGGAGCCACGCCCGGTCGCCCCCGCGTGAGGCCGGAGCCGGCGAGCGCTACGACAGGGCGCCTTCCGCGGGCCGCGGCGCGGCGGCCCGCTCACCCCCCGCCCGCCCTCCTGGCCGGGCTGCGGGCTCAGGCGAAGACGTCTTGCTGATAGCGGCCCGCGGCCTCGAGCCCCGCCAGCCACGCCTCCGCGTCGCCGTCCGACCTCTCTCGATGGATCGCGAGCAGCGCCTGACGTACGGCGGGCGCCATCCGCAGACCGTCGCCGCAGACGTAGACGTGCGCGCCCTGCTCGAGCAGCTCCCACACCGCGTCGGCCTGCGCCGCGACGGCGTCCTGGACGAACCGGTAGGGATGCCCCTGAACCGCGGAGAAGGCCGTGTGCACCCGCACCTCTCCCGCCGCGGCCCACGCCTCGAGCTCCTCCTTGTAAAGCAGGTCGTGCTCGGGATGGCGGCACCCGGTGAACACCTCGGCCCGGCCGGCGGCGCCCGTCAGCGCCCGCTGCTCCAGGAAGCCGCGCAGCGGGGCGAACCCGGTGCCCGGCCCGACCAGGATGACCGGCGTGGCCGGGTCGTCAGGCAGCCTGAACGGCGGCGCGGGCACCCTGATGTAGCCGTAGAACACGTCGCCCTCGCCCAGCCCCGCCAGGTAGGCCGAGCACATGCCGCGGTAGGCGCCGCCGCCCGACCACGCGGGCCCTTCCACCAGTCCGACCGTGATGCGCACCCGGCCCGGCTCGGCCAGCGGCGAGGAGGAGATCGAGTAGTAGCGCGGCCTGATCGGCCCCGCGAGCTCGAGGAAGACCGGCAGCGGCAGCTCCACGGCGGGAAAGAGCTCCAGCAGCGTGAGCACCGACAGCCGCTTGGCGAGCACCTCCTCGGCGTAGTCGGCGGTCAGCGCCGCCAGCCGGCCCTTGGTCCAGGGGCAGCCGGTGTGCGCCGCCAGCGCCTCCAGGTCCGAGCGGGTGGCCACCTCCTGCAGCTCGGCGAAGTCGGTGAGCAGCAGGCCCGCCGTCACCGGGATGTCCACCGGCAGGTGCGTGTGGCCGTGGGCGCGCAGCCGCACCACCCTGTCGCGGGGGACGCGCAGGCACCGCAGCGCCCACTCCACCAGCTCGGGGTCGTTCTTGGCGAAGACCGCCAGGTGGTCGCCCGCCTCGTACGCCACGCCCTCGGGGAGCTCGGCCACGATCGAGCGTACCCCTGGCCTGGGCTGCTCCAGCGAGAAGTCCCACAGGCCCGACGGGTCGCCGGTCAGCTCCTCGTTGGAGACCACGGTCAGCGGGACGGCCCGGTCCGACACCACGGCGGGCCGCACCTCGGCCTCCGTCAGGACCTCCATCTCGTAGCGCGGCCCGGCCTCGGCGGCCGACGCGCTGTACTCCGCCGCCAGCGCCGCCCACAGCTTCGCCGTCCACGCCGAGACGTCGCCGTCGAAGTCGCCGTCGGCGTCCGCCTCGCCGCGCTCGACCAGCGGCACGGCTCCGGCGGCCGTGAGCTTGTCGAAGGCGCGGCGGGGGAAGTCCTGGTAGGTGGGCCACTGGGTGTTGCCGCAACCGAGCACCGCCAGCCGTACGCCTGACAGGTCGGGCAGGTCCGCCATGGCGTCGAAGCGCTGGGCGTTGTCGGGCGCCCTGCCGTTGTAGGAGGAGGCCACCACCAGCAGCAGCCCCTCAGCCGGCGGCTCCATGTCGTCCAGGCTGGTCAGCGTGGTCGCGAAGCCCGACCTGCCGGCCCGCTCGGCCAGCCGTTCGGCGATGTCGGCGCAGGTGCCGAGGTTGGAGCCGTAGGCGACGGTGAGCGGCACGCCCGTCACCGCGATGTCGTGCTGCTCGGCCTGCTCGGCGGGCTGCTCGTGGACGGTGGAACGCTCGTGCGGCCGGCGCTCGCGCACCCTGATCGTGAAGCCGTCGGGCTTGAGCGTGAGCGTCTGCTTGATCTCCATCCGGTAGACGGCGGGGTCGGAGACGGCGAAGCGGCGCAGGATCATCGCCAGCGCCAGCCTGGCCTCGGTGAGCGCGAACTGGCGGCCGATGCAGGCCCGCTCGCCGTTGCCGAACGGCTTGTAGGCGGCGGGGTGGTGCTTCTTCTTGTTCTCGGGCAGCCAGCGGTCGATGTCGAACTCCTCGGGCCGCTCCCACGCCTTGGGATGGTGATGGAGCGACGGCAGCAGCACGACGATCTTCTGGTTCTTCGGCACCGGGTAGCCGCCGATCGTGGTGTCCTCGTAGGCGTTCACGCCGTAGGCGGGGATCGGGGACCAGACCCGCAGCGTCTCCTCGAGGATGCGCGGGATCACCTCGAGCTTCATGATCGTCTCGTAGGTGGGCGGCTCGTCGCCCGGCAGCAGCCTGTCGACCTCGTCGTAGGCCCTGGCCAGCGCGTGCGGGTCGCGCAGCAGGTTGTAGAGGGCGAAGGAGAGCAGGCCGCTGGTGGTCTCGTGACCCGCGATGAGGAAGGTCAGGACCTGGTTGCGGATGTTCTCGTCCGACAGCCGCTCGCCCGTCTGCGGGTCGGACGCCTCCAGCATGAGGCCGAGCAGGTCCTTCGCGCCGCCGCCCTCGGCGCGGCGCCGCCTGATCACGTCGTCGACCAGCTCCTGCATGACGGAGATGTCGTCGCGGTAGGCCACCTCCTGCTTGCGCCTGAGCCTGGTGACGATCGGCAGCTGCTGGAGGCGGAGCATGGCCTCGGTCAGTGCACCGCCCATCGCCAGCAGGAACGGGTGCAGCTCGGGGGAGTCGAAGGAGCGGAACCGGTAGCCGAACCCGGTGAGCGAGATCGTGTCGAGGGTCAGTCTCGTCATGTCGTCCGTCACCGGCAGGTCCTGCCCCTGGCGGCCGGCCCACGACTCGGTCAGCTGCTCGGCCACCTCCAGCATCTGCGGGAAGTACGCCTTCATCGAGCGCTGGCTGAAGGCCGGCATCAGGATGCGGTGCGCGTGGCCCCAGACCGGCTCGTCGTGCCTGGCGGTGAACAGGCCGTCGCCGGCGAAGTCGCGGACCGTGCTCAGCGGCGGGTCGATGCCCTTGTAGAAGCGGGTCTCGTCGCTGACCTCGGCGACCAGGTCGGGGTCGTAGACGAACACCACGCGGCGGCCGACCAGCTCGAGCTGGAAGATCCCCTCGTCGTACCTCTTCGCGACCTCCTCGAAATGCAGGGCGGGCGCGTGCGCGGGAACCTGCAGCGTGTTGCCGAGCAACGGCAGACCTTGCGGGGCCGGAATCACCTTCATGAGCACTCCCCAGGAGTAGCCATACACCGTATGGATGACGCTACCATACGGTGTATGGCAGTGAACGCACGGCGGGGCACGCCCCTGACCCTCCAGGAGATCCTCGGTGCCGCGTTGCGGCTGATCGACGCGGGCGGGGTGGAGTCGCTGTCCATGCGCAAGCTCGCCGCCGAGCTCGACGTCAACCCGATGTCGCTCTACCACCACGTGGCCAACAAGACGGAGCTGGTCAGGCAGCTCTGCCTGAATGTGGCCCCCCTGCTCCAGCTGCCGCCCGACGACGGCGCCCCGTGGCCCGACCAGCTGCGCGCGCTGGCCCACGCCTACCGCAGGCTGACCCGCGAGCATCCCTGGCTGTGGCGGTACGTGCAGAGCCATCCCGAGGTGATCGAGCACAGGGAGGGCGGCCTCTGGGACGTGCTCGGCCGGATCCTGCGGGCGGCCGCGGTGCCCGAGGACGAGATCGAGCGCATGGCGGAGGTGCTGCACGCCTTCGTCTCGGGCTTCGTGCAGGCCGAGCACATCGGCCACATCGCCGACGAGGAGACCGAGCTCGCCTTCGGCACCGCGATCGACCTGATCGTCGCCGGCCTGCGCCACTACCGCTGAGCCGGTGCACCATAGAGGGGTGATTCAGGCCCTACGTGGCGAACCGGGCGACATGGTCCGTGCGCTCGCGTTCCACATGCTGGTCGATCTCGTCGGCGACGGCGGGGTGGTGGTCCTGAGCGGGGCCGGGCTCTCGACGGAGTCGGGCATCCCCGACTACCGGGGCGAGACGGGCCGCAGGCGCAGGGCGGAGCCGATGACCTACCAGACGTTCGTCGGCAGCGCGGCCGCCCGGCAGCGGTACTGGGCCCGCAGTCACCTGGGCTGGCGGCACATCGCGCACGCCGCGTGGAACGCCGGTCACCGCGCCGTCGCGCAGTTGCAGTCCATGGGCCTGGTCGGCGGGATCATCACCCAGAACGTGGACGGCCTGCACCAGGCCGCAGGCGCCGAGCAGGTGGTCGAGCTGCACGGCAGCCTGCACCGCGTGGTCTGCCTGTCCTGCGGTGAGCGCACCTCGCGCGAGTGGCTCGACCAGCGGCTGCGCGCGGCCAACCCGGGCTGGGGAGGCGCCGCGGACGTCATCAACCCCGACGGTGACGCCGTCCTCGCCGACGACCAGGTCGGTTCGTTCGAGATCGTCGACTGCGCGAGCTGCGGCGGCCTGCTCAAGCCCGACGTGATCTTCTTCGGCGAGAACGTGCCGCGCCCCCGCGTCGCCCGGTGCTACGAGCTGGCCGAGCACGCCGGCCTGCTGCTGGTGCTGGGCTCCTCGCTGACCGTGATGTCCGGCTACCGGTTCGTCCGCCGGGCCGCCGAGCACGGCATCCCCGTCGTCATCGTCAACCAGGGGCCGACGCGCGGCGACGACGACGCCCACCTGGCTCTCGACGCCCCGCTCGGCCCCACCCTCACCGCGCTGCTCGCGGAGCTCGGTTCATAGATCACGAATGTCCTGAAGGCGATACGATCGGGGCCGTGGAGCGCGACGAGCAGGTACCGCAGGCCATCGACCCGAACACGCCCAGCGTGGCGCGGATGTACGACTACTACCTGGGCGGCAAGGACAACTTCCCCGCCGACAGGGAGGCCGCGGAGAAGATCATCCAGCTCGTCCCGACGATCAAACAGATCGCCCGCGACAACCGCGACTTCCTGATCAGGGTCGTCCGCACGCTGGCCGCGGCGGGCATCCGCCAGTTCATCGACATCGGCGCGGGGCTGCCCACCCGGCAGAACGTCCACGAGGTGGCCCTGGAGGCGGCGCCCGACTCGAGGATCGTCTACGTCGACAACGACCCGATCGTGCTCGTGCACGCCAGGGCGCTGCTCGCGGACAGCCCGCAGACCGCCGTGGTGCGCGCGGACCTGCGCGACCCCGCCTCGATTCTCGACGCGCCCGAGGTGCGGGCCCATATCGACTTCACCCGGCCGGTCGCCGTGCTGCTGTTCGCGATCCTCCACTTCGTCCCCGACGACAAGGAGGCCGAGGAGATCGTCTCGAGGCTCCGCGCCCCGCTGGTCGGCGGCAGCCACCTGGCCCTGTCCCACAGCTACGCGGGCGACATGACGGGCGAGGCGCTCAGCAGCGGCCGGTCGGTCTACCGCCCGGCGACCAGCGGCTCGCTCACCCCCCGGTCGGCCGAGCAGGTCGGCGCCTACTTCGAGGGCCTCGACCTGCTGGAGCCCGGCGTGGTGCCGATCGACGCGTGGCGTCCCGAGTGGCCCGACGTCGAGCCCGACTTCGGCAGGCCCAGCCTGCTCGGCGGCGTCGCCAGGATCAGGTAACCCGGCTCTCCCCTCCTCCCAGCGCGAGGTCCGAAAACCGCCGATGTTGGCGGCTGGAATCGCGTTATACAGAACGAGGAGGAGAGATGACGATCTACACCACGACCGGCGGCCCGCTGGGCCCGCTGCTGCTGACCGGATTCAAGAGCGCCGACGGCGTACGGCTGACGTCGCTGACGTTCGCCACCGCCGTTCGGCCCGAGTGGACCGAGGACGCGGCGGCGTTCGCCGAGATCACCGACCGGCTGCGCGCGTACTTCGACGGCGACCTGCGGCGCTTCGACCTGCCGCACGCCGTCACGGGCACCCCGTTCCAGGAGAAGGTCTGGAGCGCGGTGGACGACATCCCCTACGGCACCACGACCACCTACGGGGAGCTCGCCGAGCGGATCGGTGCGCCCAGGGACCGCATCCGCGCCGTCGGCGCGGCGATCGGCGCCAACCCGCTGCTGATCATAAGGCCCTGCCACCGCGTGATCGGCGCGACGGGCTCACTGACCGGATACGCGGGAGGGCTGGAGCGCAAGCGGCTCCTGCTCACCCACGAGGGAGCCCTCCAGCCCCTGTTCGGGTGAACCCCTCCACGGAAGGACAGTCATGCTGAATACAGACGGCTGGGCGCAGGAGATGGACGCCTACGGGTGCGCGCCCACGGGCCCGCTCCTCACGGAAGGCCAGTGCCGCGAGATCTCCGGACTCTACGACGACGTCACACGTTTCAGGTCGACCGTCGACATGGAGCGCTTCAGGTTCGGCCGGGGCCAGTACCGCTACTTCGCCAGGCCCTTCCCCGACCTGGTCGAGGAGCTGCGCCGGACGCTCTACCCGCTGCTGCTGCCGATCGCCAGGGACTGGGCGGCCAGGCTGGGGCAGCCCGCCCCCTGGCCCGACAGCCTGGACGAGTGGCTGGAGAGGTGCCACGCGGCCGGACAGACCAAGCCCACCCCGATCCTGCTGCGCTACCGGGAAGGCGACTGGAACGCCCTGCACCGCGACCTGTACGGGGACCTGGTCTTCCCGCTGCAGGTCGTGATCGGGCTCGACCGGCCCGGCGACGACTACGACGGTGGCGAGTTCCTGCTGGTGGAGCAGCGTCCGCGCGCGCAGTCACGCGGCACGGTGACGCTGCTGCAGCAGGGTCACGGGCTGGTCTTCACCACCCGCGACAGGCCGGTGCGCTCGGCCCGCGGCTGGTCGGCCGCGCCCGTACGGCATGGCGTGAGCACCGTGCGGCGGGGCCTGCGGCACACGCTCGGCCTGGTCTTCCACGACGCCGCCTGACCCCTACGGCCGGTGGGCGGCTCCCGGGGTCCGGAGGCTCGAGGCCCTCGAATGAAGGGTGGTGGGGATGAGGCGGGGCCCGGCCGGCTCGCCGCCCTCGATGCGGTGGATGAGGAGATCGACGGCCTGCCGCGCCGTACTCGCGGGGTCGAGGTCGACGGCGGTGAGCGGCGGCTCGCTGGTGCGGGCCAGATGGCTGTCGACACCGACGGAGACGAGCAGGTCGCCGGGAACGTCGACCCCGCGCTCCCTCGCCACCCGCAGCAGCCCTGACGCCAGCCACTGCGGCGGCACGTAGACGGCGTCGGGGCGGTGGTCGAGGACTTCGGCGGCGGCGGCGACCGCGCTGCTCTCGAGCTTGTCCGGCCGCGCCAGCACCAGGATCGGCTCGATGCCCCTGCGGCCGGCCCACTCCCTGTAGGTCTGCTGGGCGTCGGCGAACCAGGACCACCCGATGTCCACCGAGAGCATGGCAATGCGCCGCGCCCCCGCCTCGGCCAGGTGGTCGAGCACCATGCCCGTGCTGCCTGCGCTGTCGGCCGCCACCCACCACGGATCCTGCGTGCGCAGGATGTCCCTGCCGATGGTCACGACGGGCACACCCAGCTCGTTGAACATCGCGACCCTGGTGTCGAGGGGCAGCGGGTCCACCACGATGCCCCCGTCCACGCTGAAGCGGCGCAGGTCGTCGAGGCCGCGCAGGGGAGGGAGCTGCAGCAGCGCCTGGTCGTGCTCGAACGCCGCCTCGACGGTGTTCATCGCGAGCGTCAGGTAGAACTCCACGGCGAGCACGTGATGCGCCTGCTCCAGATCGGCCCCGACCGGCAGCAGCAACCCGATGGTGTCGGCCCGCCCCGAACGCAGCCCCTTGGCGTTGCTGTTGGGCCGGTAGCCCAGGCGCTCGGCGGCGGCGGTCACCCGGGCGCGCGTGGCCGCGTCGACCCTGCCCTTGCCGTTGAGCACGTGCGACACCGTCGTCGCCGACACGCCCGCCACCTCTGCGACGTCACGGATCCGCGGACGTGGTTGTGAGGCCATGGTCATCAGCATAGTGCCAAATCGTTTGGGCAGACCTCTTGTGATGCCAAATCGATTTGGCATACAGTCGCCGCCATGGTGAAGTCGCTGGCGCGGCGTCTCGACGATCTGTGCGAGACGCAGCCCTTCCATACCGGCTGGTCGTTGCTCGATCTCGACACGGGCGCCCGGGCCGCGCGTTCGGGCGCGCGGCAGGTCCCCTCGGCCAGCACCCGCAAGGTCGCCGTCATGATGGCGGTGCTGCGCGCGGTGCACGAGGGCGAGCTGGACCTGGCTCAGCGGGTCACCATCGACGCGCGCTACCGCGACCGCGTCTTCACCGGATCGCTCCAGCACCTGGAGCCAGGACTGTCCCTGTCGCTGCGCGAGGCGGTCACATTGATGATCATCTTGAGCGACAACCTCTGCACCGCCCACGTCATCGACCTGATCGGGCTGGATGCGGTCAACGACCTGTGTGACGCGGCGGGCCTGACCGGCACCCGCCATCGCCACGCGCTGATTCCCCCACTGGCCCCCGACCATCCGGTGGACGCGAGCAACGTCACGACGCCCGACGACCAGGCTCGCCTGCTCGAACTGGTCGTCAGGGGCGCGGCGGGCGAGGACACCCCCCTCGGCTGCCCGAAGGAGCTGTGCTCCCTCGCCCTCGACGTCCTGCGCGGCCAGCAGTTCCGCGACGCGCTGCCCGCGCTGCTGCCACCGGGAACCGAGATCGCGCACAAGAGCGGGGTCGGCTGGCGGGACGTGAGCGACGCCGGCGTCTTCTACGCCGACGGCCGGCCCCGCTACGTCCTCGCCGTCTACACCGACGAGATCCCCGCCGTCCTGCCGGACGGACTGCCGGGTGTCTCCAGGGCGCGAGCCCACATCGCCACTCTCAGCCGGGCGTGCTGGGAGGAGATGCAGCCGTGAGGAGGCTCTTATGACACGTCTGACCCGCCGCTTCGCCGCGGCCTCCCTGGCCGTGCTGACCGCCTGCGCCGTGAGCGCGGCGTGCGGGGGCGCGAGCAGGCCCGCTTCCCAGGGGACGGCGGGAGCGGGCGGCGCCGTGTTGCGCTTCGCCTACACCGCCTTCCCCTCGACGCTCGACCCGCACAAGGCCTCGACCGCCTGGGACGAGCTGTACATCCTGCCCATCTACGACCGCCTGGTCACCATCAAGCCCGACGGCCAGATAGCCCCCATGATCGCCGAATCGTGGCGGAAGGACGGCGAGAAGATCGTCTTCACGATCCGCTCAGGAGCGCGCTTCCACGACGGCGCGGCGCTGGACGCCGAGGCGGTGCGCGCCAACCTCGACCGCGCCGTCAACGGCAAGGGCTCCACGGCCAAGCCGCTGCTGAAGATGATCGAGTCGGTGACGGCGTCCGCCGGCACAGTGACGATCGCCTTCACCGGCTCCGAGCAGGACCTGCTCACCGCCCTGGCCCACCGGGGCGGGGCGCTGATCAGCCCGAAGGCCTTCGACAAGCCCGACCTCGACCGCGCGCCCGTGGGCTCGGGCCCCTACCAGGTCACCACCTACCGCAGGGACGACCGCGTCGTCTACCAGCCGTTCGCGAACTACTACGACAAGAGCGCGCAGCGGCTCGGCGGCCTGGAGATGTCGTTCGTCAACGAGGACGACACCCGCCTGAACGGCGTGCGCTCCGGGCAGTACGACGCCACGCTCATCCGCCCCGAACAGGTCGACACCGCCCGTGACGCCGGACTGAAGGTCAACGAGTTCCTCACCGGGCTGGTCTACCAGCTCAACCTCAACACCTCCAGGTCGAAATTCGCCGACCAGCGGGTACGGCAGGCGCTCAACCACGCCATCGACCGCCGCGCCATCACCGAGAAACTGCTGCTGAACTCCTGCCGGCCCACGGTCCAGCCGGCCCCCTCCGGGCACTGGGCGCACGAGCCGTCACTGGAGTCGGCCTACCTCTACGACCCCGCCCAGGCCAAGCGCCTGCTGGCCGAGGCCGGGGTGGGCGGCGGCTTCTCCTTCACCGCGCTGGTGTGGAACAACACCGCCTTCGTCCAGCTCGCCGAGGCGCTCCAGGACCAGTTCAAGGCGGTCGGCGTGGACATGAGGCTGCGGCCCATGAGCGCCGACCAGTCGATCGACCTCTACCAGAACCGCGGCGAGGCCGACGCCCTGGTCAGCCAGATCGGCGCGGCGGCCGCCGACCCTCGTCTGATCACCCAGCAGGACTACCTGAAGGGCGGTCTCAACAACCCGGGCGACCTCAGCGTTCCCGAGATCGAGAAGCTGGCCGAGCAGGTCGCCACCGTCACCGACAGGAGCGTCCAGCAGCAGAGCTACCGCGAGATCGTCAAGCTCGCCGCCGACACCGCGTACAACGTGCCCATCTGCAACCGCAAGCTCTACTTCGCCACCAACGACAAGGTGCGAGACTTCGACAAGCTGCTCACCGGCTACGACGACATCCGCGTCGTGGGCATGGGCTGACCATGATCGTCTACTTGGCCAAGCGCCTCGCGGGCGCGGCGGTGGTGCTGGCCCTCGTGTCGGTGATCACCTTCGGCCTGGCCCTGCTGGTCCCCGGCGATCCCGCCATCCACCTGGCCGGCGAGCACGCCACCCGCGAGGAGATCGCCGCCGTCCGCGCCGAGCTGGGCCTCGACCGGCCGATGGCGGTCCGCTACCTCGAATGGGCCGCGGCCGTGCTGCGCGGGGACCTCGGCACGTCGCTGTACAACTCCCAGCCGGTCACCGAGATCCTCGCCGAGCGGCTGCCGGTGACGCTCTCGCTCGCGCTGGCCGCCATGGCGGTCGCCGTGGCGATCTCGCTGCCGCTCGGCGTCCTCGCGGCGCTGCGGCAGGGCGGCCGGCTGGACCGGGTCATCTCGTCGGGTACGGCGCTCGCGGTCGCCACGCCGTCCTTCTGGCTCGGGCTCATGCTGATCCTGGCCTTCGCGATCACCTTTCCGCTCTTCCCCGCCACCGGGTACCGTCCGCTCGGCGACGGCTTCGCCGCCTACGCCGCGCATCTCGCGCTGCCCGCGCTGACGCTGGGCGTGGCGGCGGCCGTCGAGCCGACCCGCCAGCTGCGGGCCGCGCTGGCCGACGTCCTCGACACCGACTACATCCGCACGGCCAGGGCCAAGGGGCTGCTGCCACCCGCCATCGTGGGCAGGCACGCGATCCGCAACGCCGCGGTGCCGTACGTGACCGTGATCGGGCTGGAGACCGGGCAACTGCTCGGCGGCGCGGTCGTCGTGGAGGCGGTGTTCGGCCTGCCGGGTCTCGGCACCCTCGCCGAGACGACCGTCACCCGCCAGGACCTGCCCGTGCTGCAGGGCATCGTGCTGGCCGGCACGGTCGTCGTGGTGGCCGCCAACCTCGCGGTCGACCTCGCCTACCGCTGGCTCACCCCGGGGGAGGTCGCGTGAGCGCCATCACGCTGTCGCCGGGGGAGCACGTGGGACGGCGGCTGGTCCGCCGCCCCGACGTCGTGCTCGCTCTCGCCGTCCTCGCCTTCCTGGTGCTCGCCGCGCTGGCGGCGCCGCTGGTCGCGCCGTACGACCCGGTCGACCAGGATCTGATGCGCCGGCTGGAGGGTCCGGGCGCGGCCCACTGGCTCGGCACCGACGAGTCGGGCCGCGACGTGCTCAGCAGGCTGCTGCACGGCACCCGCGTCTCGCTCGGCGCCGCGCTGCTCGCGGTGTCGGTGGCGGTGGCCGGCGGGGTGCCGCTGGGCCTGCTGGCCGGCTACCTCGGGCGCGGCTTCGACCTGGTCGTCTCCCGCTTCGCCGACGCCGCCCTGTCGATCCCCGGGCTGGTGCTGGCCATCGCCATCGCCACCGCGCTCGGGCCCAGCCTCACCAACGCGATGCTGGCGGTGGGCCTGGTCTACGCGCCGGGCTTCTACCGGGTGACGCGCGGGGCGACGATCACGGTGCGGGGACGGACCTACGTCCAGGCCGCGATCACGACGGGCTGCTCGGTGCCCAGGATCGTGCTGCGGCACATCCTGCCGAACGTCGGCACGCCGGTGATCGTCAAAGTCTTCCTGACGTTCGGCTACGCCATCCTCGCCGAGGCGAGCCTCAGCTTCCTCGGTCTCGGCGTGCAGCCGCCCGAGGCGAGCTGGGGCTCGATGCTGAAGCGGGCGGTGCGCTACCTCGAACAGGCCCCGCTCCTGGTGATCCTCCCCGGGCTGGTCATCCTCGTGGCGGTCCTGGCCTTCAACACGATCGGCGACGGCCTGCGCGACGCGCTGGCCCACAGGGAACGGGAGCCGTCATGACCCTCGAGGTCGCAGGGCTGTCCATCTCCGCCAGAGCGGGCGGACGGCTGGTCCCGCTGGTCCAGGACGTGTCCTTCACGCTGGGCCCCGGCGAGGCGTTCGGGCTGGTGGGGGAGTCGGGCTCGGGGAAGTCGATGACCGCCCTGGCCCTGCTCGGCCTGCTCCCGCGCGGGGTGCGCATCACGGCGGGCTCGGTACGGCTCGGCGGGACCGAGCTCGTCGGCGCCGCCGACAGGACGCTGGCCGACCTGCGCGGCCGCAGGATCGCCATGGTGTTCCAGGACCCCATGGCCAGCCTCAACCCCGCGCTGCCGGTCGGCGCGCAGGTGGCCGAGGTGCTCAGGCGCCACCTCGGGCTCGGCCGCGCTCCGGCCGCACGGCGCGCGGTCGAGCTGCTCGACGCCGTCGGCATCGACGACGCGCGGCGGCGGGCCCGCGAGCACCCGCACACCTTCAGCGGCGGGATGCGGCAGCGGGCCATGATCGCCATGGCGCTGGCCTGCGAGCCCGACGTGCTCATCGCCGACGAGCCGACGACCGCCCTCGACGTGACGATCCAGGCGCAGATCCTCGACCTCCTCGTGGGCATGCAGGACGAGCTCGGCATGGCCGTCCTGCTGGTCACCCACGACCTCGGCGTCGTGGCGGGCACCTGCCACCGCCTGGCCGTGATGTACGCGGGCAGGCTCGTGGAGGAGGGCCCCGTCGGAGAGGTCTTCGACCGGCCCCTGCACCCCTACACGGCCGCGCTCCTGGCCGCCGCCCCCGAGAACGCCATGCACGGCCGCAGGCCCCAGGCGCTGTCCGGCACGGTGCCGCTGCCGGGGTCGCTGCCCGAGGGCTGCGCGTTCAGCCCGCGCTGCCCGCACACCCGCGCGGATCCGTGCGACTCCCCGCTCGCCGAGCAGCCGCCGACGAGGTCGTCGCGGCGGGTCCGGTGCGCCAGGAGCGGCGAGCTGACCCTGACGGGGGTGAGCCGATGAGCGTGCTGGAGGCGCGCGGCCTCGTGAAGCGGTTCGGCCGCGCGACGGCACGGCCCGCCGTGCACGAGGTGTCCTTCGCCGTACGGGCCGGCGAGACGCTCGCCATCGTCGGGGAGAGCGGCTCGGGCAAGTCGACCACGGCCCGGATGCTGGTCGGGCTGGTCAGGCCCGACCGGGGCCGGGTGCTGCTGGAGGGCGACGACCTGGCGGCCCTGCGCGGGCGCGCGCTGCGCGCCCGCCGCAAGGACCTGCAGATGGTCTTCCAGGACCCCCTCGGCTCCCTCAACCCCGCCATGCGGATCGGCGACAGCATCGCCGAGCCGCTGCTGCTGCACACCGGACTGGACGCCGCGGGCTGCGCGGAACGCGTCGCCGAGCTGCTGGCACAGGTGGGCCTGCGGCCCGAGCACGCCCGGCGGCTGCCCAGGGAGTTCTCCGGCGGGCAGCGCCAGCGCATCGCGATCGCCCGCGCGATCGCGTGCGGGCCGCGCGTGCTCGTCTGCGACGAGCCGGTCTCGGCGCTCGACGTCTCGACGCAGGCGCAGATCCTCGACCTGCTGGCCGGGCTGCGGGAGGCGACCGGCTTCGGCTGCGTGTTCATCTCCCACGACCTGGCCGTCGTCCGGCTGATCGCCGACCGGATCGGCGTCATGCGCCACGGCGAGCTGGTCGAGCTCGGTCCCACCCAACAGATCTACGACGATCCCCGCCATGCCTACACGCGGGAGCTCGTCTCGGCGGTGCCGTCGCTGCGCGCCCGCCGTCGCCCTGTCACGAAGGAGGTGGGCGGGTGAACGACCCCGTCCGGCTGATCGAGATCGACGTCCATGGCGATGGACGACCGGCAGGCCACGCGTACGGCGAGGCGGCGCGCGCGCTCGTGCGGCGCCACCACGAGCTGATCGCCTCCGGGCTGGCCGCCCGCGGCATGGCGCTCGACGACGCCAGGCGGCACGCGCTCGCCGTACGGGCCGCCACGCGGGCCGTCGCGCCCGAGCTGGCGGCGGAGGTGGACGGCGTCGGCGAAGGCGCGGGCATGACCGCCGCCGACGGCTGGATCCTGCAACTTCGAGCAGAGCTGACCGGCTGGGGCACCGCCGCGCCCGAGTGCAGCTCGCTCGCCCTGGTCGATCCCGCCAGGCCCGGCGGGCCGCTCGCCGCCCAGAACGCCGACCTGCCGCCCGCCTACGGGAACCTGTTCCTGGTGCTCAGGCGGTGGCCCGCGCGCGGGCCTGCGCTGATCACCGTGACGCCCGCCGGCCAGCTCGGCCACCACGGGATGAACGCGGCGGGCGTCGCGGTGTTCGGCAACTTCCTGCGCGCAGGGCAGTGGGGCGTCGGCGTGCCCCGCTACCTGCTGACCCGCATCGCGCTCGCCGAGACCGACAGGCACCGCGCGGCCGACGCCGTCGCCGCCGTGCCTCGCTCGGGCCCGCGCAACCTGCTCGTCGCCGACGACGAAGGGGCGCTCGACCTCGAGACGACACCGTCCGCCGTCCGACGCCTCGAACCGGCAGGCGGCGTCCTGACGCACACGAACCACTTCCTCAGCGAACTCGCCACCTTCGAGAACGCGCCACCGGAGTGGCTGCGCAACTCGCGCGCCAGGCTGGCCCGCCTCGGCGAGCTGCTCGCCAAGGCGGGGAACGACGCAGGCCCCGTCGAGGTGGCGGCGATCCTGGCCGACAGGGACGGCGCGCCCGACGCGCTGTGCCACCACGCCGCCGACGCGCCCGACCTGGACATCGCGACCGTGGTCTCGACGATCGCCGAGATCCGCGCCCGCAGGCTGCACGTCTGCGCGGGCGCGCCCGACAGCGGCGGGTACGCCGGCTACGACCTCGAGGAGACCGGGTGAACGACCCCGTGAACGAGCTGGTATATCTGTCGGCGACCGAGGCGGTGGCCAGGTTCGCCGCCCGCGAGCTGTCGCCCGTCGAGCTGCTGACCGCCGTGATCGAGCGCGCCGAACGCACCGAGAAGGACGTCAACGCCTTCGCCGAGCAGAGCTTCGAGCAGGCCATGGAGCAGGCGCGCGAGGCCGAGCGCCGCTACCTGGACGGCACCGCCAGGCCTCTGGAGGGGCTGCCGGTCGCGCTGAAGGAGGAGCAGCCGATCGCCGGGCGACCGCTGCGCGACGGTTCGCTGCTGCTGGCGGACAACATCGCCGACGTGACGCATCCGATCGTCGACCGGATCACCGCCGCGGGAGGGATCGTCCACGCCCGTACCACCACGCCCGAGTTCTGCGCGGGCGGCTTCACCCACAGCGACCTGTGGGGGGTGACCCGCAACCCGTGGAACCTCGGCTACTCCTCCGGCGGCTCGTCCGGCGGCTCGGGCGCTGCGCTGGCCGCCGGTACGGCGCTGCTGGCCACCGGCTCCGACATCGGCGGCTCGATCAGGATCCCGGCCTCGTTCAACGGCGTCGTCGGGTACAAGCCGCCCTACGGGCGCGTGCCCGCGCTGCCGCCGTACAACCTGGACCACTACTGCCACGACGGGCCCATGGCGCGGACGGTCGCCGACTGCGCGCTGCTCCAGAACGTGATCGCGGGACAGGACCCGCGCGACCCCGTGTCGCTGCCCGCGCCGCCGCCCCTTCCGCCCTACTCCGGCTCCCTGGCCGGACGGCGCGTGGCGCTGTGCCTCACGCTCGGCGACTATCCGATCGAGGAGGACGTCGCCACGGCCACCCGGCGGGCCGCGGACGCTCTCGTGGCGGCGGGCGCGACCGTGGCGGAGATCGAGCTGCCGTGGAGCCGCGCCGAGATCATGCGGGCGGCGTGGGCGCACTACGGCGCGATCTTCGGGCCGATCCTCGCCGAGGCGGTGGCCGTACACGGCGACGGCCTCACCCGCTACGCCCGCGACTTCATGGACCGGAGCCTCAAGGCCCACGCCGAGCTCGGTTTCTACGGCGCGCTGAAGATCGAGGCGCGGGTCCACGCGGACCTGGCCGCCGTCTTCGAGCGCTTCGACGCGCTCCTCTGCCCCACCTCGGGCACACCCGCCCTCCTCGCGGGAGAGGACCACGTCGAGACGCCGCTGGTCGTGGCCGGCGTCACCCTCGACCACAACCTCGAGGCGCCGCTCACCGTCCCGTTCAACCTCGCGAGCCGGTGCCCGGTGCTGAGCGTCCCCTCGGGCCGGTCCGCCTCCGGCGTACCGACGGGCGTGCAGGTGGTCGGCAGGCCGTACGACGACCACACCGTCTTCGAGGTCGGCGCGGCCGTGACCGCGGCCCTGCCCTGGTACGCCGACGACAAGTGGCGGCCCGCGACATGACCCGCCGGCACGGCATCGACCTCACCTACTACGACCTCGGGCGCACGCCGTTCTTCGCCTGCCAGGCCGACCAGCGCTTCTCCTACTGCCTGTACGTGCCGGAGGACTACGACGAGCGCGGCGCCAAGCGCTACGACCTCGTCGTCCTGGTGCACGGCACCGACAGGACCGCGGGCGAGTACCGCGACCGCTTCGCCGCCTACTGCGACGAGCACGACTGCATCGCCCTGGCGCCGCTCTTCCCCGCGGGCATCGGCGAGCCCGGCGAGCTGCACGACTACAAATTCATCGACTACGGGGGCATCAGGTTCGACCGGATCCTGCTGTCGATGGTGGACGAGGTCGCCGCGAAGTACCGCCTGTCGGGGCCGCGGATGAAGCTGCACGGCTTCTCCGGCGGCGGGCAGTTCGCCCACCGCTTCCTGTACCTGCATCCCGGACGGCTGAGCGCGGTGTCCATCGGCGCGCCCGGACTGGTCACCCTGCTCGACCCGCGCTGGCCGTGGTGGGCCGGGATCGGCGACTTCGGCCAACGGCTCGGCGCCGAGCTCGACCTCGGCGCCATGCGCGGCGTCGCCGTACAGATGATCATCGGCGACGAGGACACCGACACCTGGGAGATCACCGTGACGGAGAAGGACGCGCTGTGGGTCGAGGGCGCGGACGCGGCGGGCGCCACCAGGCTCGACCGCCTGGAGAGCCTGCGCCGCAGCTTCGAGCAGGCGGGCGTCCCGGTACGGCTCGACGTGGTGCCGGGCGCCGCCCACAACGGTTTCGCGGTGCTCGACACCGTGCGTGACTTCTTCGGCCGAGTGAAGGACTGACCCATGCCGTTCCTCGTCAAGACAGGCGTCGTCGAGCTGACCATCGGGGTGCTGACCGGCTGGTTCATGGTCTACATCACCCGCACGCCACGCGCCGAGCGCATCCGCAGAGGGCTGCGCGACCCGCGCCGGATCCGTCAGGGGCACATCGAGCTGCTCATGATGGGCACCATGCTGATCGCGATCGGGGCGGCCGTGCCCGATCCACCGCTGCCCGCCCTGGTGCTCATCACGGTCTTCTCGTGGCTCGCGCCCCTGTCGTTCTTCCCCGCGGCCGTCCGGCCCGACCTCGCCGACCACCCCGCCATGAGATGGACGGACAACCTCACCTTCGTCGGCCTCTCGGCCGGCTACCTCACCCTGGCAGGGAGCGTCCTGCTGACCTGAGTCCGGATGGCCCTCGTCATCGGTGCGGTCGCCGCCGGGCCGCTCGGTCAGCGTGGCGCCGAGGTTGGTCTCCGTTCGTGAGGGCGGGATGCCGGCCAGTCGCCAGGCGGCTTCTTCCATCGGGTCACGAGCAGTATCGGGCCTGGATGAAAGCCATGCTCACCCGCATTTCCCCAGCAATGCGGGTGAGTCGACGATCACCTGAGCGGCGGCCCGCGGCCCTGCCATCCTGGACCACGTCATGGCGGATCACACGGCGGCCCTCGAAGCGTTCGGGCGAGTGGCGGCGCTCGCCGCCGAACACCACACCGGCCTCGACGGCGCGACCCGCCTCATGCGGTCGCACGCCTGGGTCGGCGGCGGCGCCCCCGCCTTCGCCGGCGCGCTCGCCCGCCACCGCGCCACCCTGCAGACCGCCCTGACCGGCGCCCTCACCTCCCTGGCCCACCTGGTCATACGGCACGGCGGCCCCGCTCCCGCGCTCCCCGCCCTGACCACCTCGGTGACCTCCATGAGCGCGACGCCCGCCACCTTCCAGGGCATCGACCCCCAGGCCATGGCGGCGCTGATCTCCGCCCTCGACCACGCCGGCCACACCCTCCCCCCGGCGGCCACCCGCCTGGCGGCCGAGCTCTCCGCCCACGGCCTGCCCGCCAACCCCGGCCACACCCTCGGCCAGATCGCCGACTGGGCCACCGCGCAGAGCGCGGACCTGCGCCGCCGCCTGACCCGCATCCAGCAGACCGTCCCCGGCACCGCGCTGCCCGCCGGTCTCGCCGCCTACGACCTGTTCGCGGCCCATGCCGGCGACCCCTCGGCCGCCCGGACCCTGCTGGCCCGCGTCGCCGGCGGCGACGGCGCGGCGATCACCTCGCTCCTCGCCCTCCAGGACCAGGCGCGGGACCCCGGCCTGGCCGCCGGCGTCCACGCCTGGTGGCGGGCCCTGCCACCCGACCAGCAGGACCGGCTGATCCGCCTGGCAGGGCTCGGCCTGCTCAACGGCCTGCCCGCGAGCGTCCGCGACCGATCCAACCGGCTGTGGCTGGCCACCGAGAAGGCCAGACTGAAGCGCGAACTGGCAGCGGCCACCGCCGAACTCGACAACCCCGCCCTGCTCGGCGGCTGGGAACGCATCGCCAACGGCCTGCGCCGCATCGAACGCATCGAGAGGGAACTCCGGCCGGTGGCCGGCCATCCGACACCGCTGCTGCTGGCCTTCGACGTGACCGGACAGGGACGTCTGATCGTCTCCTGGGGCGACCCCGACACCGCCGACATCACCGTCACCTCCGTCTCCGGCCTCACCTCCGGCCTCGACGCCGCCCACGGCGACCTCCAACGCTCCCGCGCCCTCTGGCAACAGGCCACGAAGACGAGTGGGGAACAGGTCATCGCCTCGATCACGTGGCTCGGCTACGACGCTCCCCAGATCGACCCCGGCATCTTCGACCCTGGGAAGTCGGTGGCTTTCGAGAGCGCCGCAGCCAAGGGAGGCGCGGCGCTCGCATCCTTCGCAGACGGGTTGCGCGCCTCCCACAGCCCTTCTGGCAGGGCGCGTGCCGTGATCGTCGGCCACAGCTACGGCTCCCTCACCACCAGCCACGCCGCCGTCCTTCGCCCGGGGAGGCTGGCTGACGACTTCATCTTCGTCGGCAGCCCGGGCGTAGGCGTCGATCACGCCTCGCAACTCGGCGTCAGGCCCGAGAACGTCTGGGTGGGGGAGGCGGGCAACGACCCAGTCGCCGCGCTTGGCCGCTTTGGCACCGACCCCGGCAACGCTTCCTTCGGCGCCCAACACTTCCCTGTCGGACGAGACGTCTACACCAAAGCCCACAGCAGCTACTGGAACCCGGATTCTGTGCCCTTGCGGAACATGGGCCGCATCATCAACCGCCAGAAGGACGAACTCGACCACCCTGAGCCTCTCAATGAGCAGCCTCAGGTGCTGATGCCCGAACTTGCCCCTGACCTGGCTCTCAAACCGAACAGGTGAATCGCCGTGCCCCGAGCCTTTCTCGCAGTCCTTGTTCTCTTCCTTTCGGGGTGCACAATGAGCGAACCCCCTTTGACTCAGGCCCAAGCCCTTGCTCGTGTTGACCGGCTCGTCCACGACACCGCCGCAGCTCTCACTCCCAAGCCGCGGCTGGAACTCGTCGCTTCCTCAGTCCCGTTCAGCGCATGTCTGGATGGTGGAAAGTCGGAGAGCCAGATCGTGATCAACCGCGCCTACTGGCTTCGGGACCTGCCCAAAAGCGAGAACATGAGCATCGCGCGGCAGGTCCGCGCCTTCTGGGAACGCCAGGGACACGTCATCACGTCCACAGGAGGGTGGCAGGTGGGTCATCCGAGCATCGGTGGTGAGTCGCGTCCCGACGGGTTCGTCCTCGCGCTCACGTGGTCTGCGGGCGACGACCTCTACCTCGCGGCCACCTCTCCCTGCGTGTGGCCAGATGACACCATCGGCACGGCTAGCGGCGCACGAACCTGATCCCTCCCACGGCGGAAGGAAGAGGCAGGGTCAGCCTGAGGCCACTCTCAGCGGGACGCCGGCTGCGCGGAGGGGCGCGAGGTCGGATTCGGCGGCGCCGTCGTCCACGATCACCAGGTCGAAGGCCGTGAGCGGCGCCAGCTGATGCAGCCCCCGCTTGCTGAACTTCGTGTGGTCGATCAGTAGCACCTTGCGCCCCGCCGACTCCATCAGCGCCCGCTTCACCGCCACCGTCTCCTGCGACTGGTGGTAGCAGTGCCCGTTGGTCACCGCGGTGGTCGACATGAACAGCACGTCCGCGTGCAGCGACCTGATCGCCTCCGTGGTGCGCATGCCGAGAAAGGCGTCGTAGGCGGGGTAGTAGGCCCCGCCCAGGGCGATGAGGTCGATGGTGGCCTCGCCCGCCAGCAGGTTCACCACCGCGAGGAAGTTGGAGATCACGGTCACCGGGCCTCGGGCCGGCAGCAGCCCCGCGACGGCCAGGCCGGTCGTGCTCTCGTCGATCATGACGGACGCGCCCGGCTCGACCAGCGTCACCGCCTCCTCCGCGAGCAGGCGTTTGGCCTCTGACATCGCCTGCACGCGATGACGCACGTCGCCGTGATAGAGCGCGGACGGCTGGGCGGTGGCGCCGCCGCGCACCTTGCGCAGCCACCCCTCGCTCTGCAGGACGTCGAGGTCGCGGTGGATGGTCATCAGACTCACGCCATGGGCCTCGGCGAGCTGCTCCATGCGCACGAATCCCTCGCTCGCGACGAGCTGGCGGATCTGGTCGCGGCGTTCCCTTGGGCCGAGCGCGGGGTCGCCGTCTGCCACGAGTCGCCTCCTGATCAGTGTGAAGTCGGCGCTAAAGATAACACGAGACTAAGCAGGAAGTTCTCACACATCAACCTGTTGGAGTTATCAGACTCTTGACATATTTGGCCTGCTGGGTGTTGTGTTCCTCACACAAACGCAACACGACACCACACCCCCGACCACCCTGCGAACCTCGCGTCGATGAGCCAAGGAGCAGTCATGAAGAGGGTCACCTTCGCGGTCGCCGTCGCGCTGGCGGCGGCGACCGCCTGTTCGTCCACCACCACGTCGGCAGGGCAGGGCGAGACCGCCGCCCAAGGTGCGAAGATCGCCTTCCTCATGCCCGACATCGCCTCCACCCGCTACGAGCTCTACGACGCGCCGCTGTTCAAGGCGAAGATGAAGGAGCTCTGCCCCACCTGCGAGGTGCTGTACCAGAACGCGGGCGCCGACGCCGCCAAGCAGCAGCAGCAGGCCAACTCGGCCCTGGCCCAGGGCGTCAAGGCGATCGTGATCGACCCGGTCGACTCCGCGGCCGCGGCGACGATCGTCCAGTCGGCGCAGGCGCAGAAGGTCCCGATCATCGCCTATGACCGGCCGATCCCGGCCGCCAAGGCCGACTACTACGTCTCCTTCGACAACGAGAAGATCGGCTCGCTCATCGCCCAGTCCCTCGTGGACGAGGTGAAGAAGAAGGGCGGAGACGGCGGCCTGCTGGTGGTGAACGGCTCGCCCACCGACGCCGCCGCCCAGCTGATCAAGAAGGGCATCCACAGCGCGGTCGACCCCAGCGGCCTGAAGCTGCTGGCCGAGTACGACACCCCCGGATGGCAGCCGAACAAGGCGCAGGAGTGGGTCAGCGGGCAGATCGCCCAGTTCCCCGGCCAGATCGCCGGTGTGGTGGCCGCCAACGACGGCACCGCCGGCGGCTCGATCGCCGCGTTCAAGGCCGCCGACACCCCCGTCCCGCCGGTCAGCGGCAATGACGCCGAGCTGGCCGCGGTCCAGCGCGTCATCAACGGCGACCAGTACAACACGATCTCCAAGCCGATCAAGATCGTGGCCGAGGCGGCCGCGGTGGTCGCGAACGAGTTCGCCCAGGGCAAGAAGCCGGCGGGCAAGACCACGCTCTTCGACACCCCCTCGGAGCTGTTCACCCCGACCGTGGTGACCAAGGAGAACGTGGCGAAGGAACTGCTCGGCCCCGGCGGCGCGCTCAAGGTCGCGGAGGTGTGCACCCCCGCCTACAAGGCCGCCTGCGACAAGCTCGGGATCAAGTAGATGCCCATCCTGTCCCTGAGCGGCATCACCAAGACCTTCGGCGCCGTCGCCGCGCTCACCGGCATCGACCTCGACGTCGAGGCCGGTGAGGTCGTCGCGATCGTCGGCGACAACGGCGCGGGCAAGTCCACGCTGGTCAAGATCCTTTCGGGCGTCCACGCCGCGGACTCCGGGACGATCACCTTCGAGGGGGAGCAGGCGCACATCTCCGTGCCCGCCGACGCCCACCGGCTCGGCATCGCCACGGTCTTCCAGGACCTGGCGCTGTGCGAGAACCTCAACGTGATCGAGAACCTCTTCCTCGGCCAGGAGCTGCGCGCGCTGCGCCTGGACGACGTGGCGATGGAGGTCCGCTCGTGGGAGTTGCTGCGCCAGCTCTCGGCGAAGATCCCCTCGGTCCGCACCCCCGTCGCCTCGCTCTCGGGCGGCCAGCGGCAGACCGTGGCGATCGCCAGGTCACTGCTGGCCGACCCCAAGGTGGTCATCCTCGACGAGCCGACGGCCGCGCTGGGCGTCGCGCAGACGGCCGAGGTGCTCAACCTGATCGAACGGCTGCGCGACCGGGGCCTCGGCGTGATCATGATCAGCCACAACATGGCCGACGTGAAGGCCGTCGCCGACAAGGTGGCGGTGCTGCGGCTCGGCCGTAACAACGGGACCTTCGCCGTCGGCGAGGTGTCCCAGGAGGACATCATCGCGGCGATCACCGGTGCCACCGACAACGTGGTGACCCGCCGCGCGCAATCGCAGGAAAGGCTCCGGCAATGACCGATCTCGAGACTCCGACGGACCTGCGGGACGAGCGGCTGATCGGCAGGCAGGGCCTGCGCGGCGCCGCCGAGGGCCTGCTCGACCGCGTCCGCGGCGGCGACCTGGGCGTATTGCCCGTCGTCATCGGGCTGATCGTCATCTGGTCGGTGTTCCAGGCGCTCAATCCGATCTTCCTGTCCAGCGTCAACCTGGTGAACCTCACGCTGGAGTGCGCCCCCGTCGGCATCATCGCGCTGGGCGTGGTGGTCGTGCTGCTCGTCGGCCAGATCGACCTGTCGGTCGGCTCGGTCAGCGGCCTGACCTCCGCGGTCATGGCGGTCTTCTTCGTGGACAGGCGGCTGCCCGTGTGGCTGGCGATCCTGGCCGCGATCGTGATCGGCTGCGCGATCGGCTGGGTCTACGGGCAGATCTTCAACAGGTTCGGCGTACCGAGCTTCGTCATCACCATGGCGGGCCTGCTGGGCCTGCTCGGCGTGCAGCTGTGGGTGCTCGGCGCCAAGGGCTCGATCAACCTGCCCTTCGACTCCGGCCTGGTCGGTTTCGCGCAGCTGGCGTTCGTGCCGGCCTGGCTGTCGTACGTGTTCGTCGTGGTGGCCGCCGCCGGGCTGTTCGCCAGCGGATACGCCCACGCCAGGCGGCGCAGGCAGGCGTCGCTGTCGGCGGTCTCCACCCAGCTGCTGGTCGCGAGGAGCGTCCTGGTGCTCCTCGGCCTCGGCGTGGTCGTCTGGTACCTCAACCAGACGCGTGGCGTGGGCTGGATGTTCGTCCTGTTCCTCGCGCTGGTGCTGGTCATGCACTACGTGCTCGGCCGTACCAAGTTCGGCAAGTCGATCTACGCGGTCGGCGGCAACGCCGAGGCGGCCAGGCGCGCCGGCATCAACGTCAGGGCCGTCTACACCTCGGCGTTCGTGCTGTGCACCACGCTCGCCGCCGTCGGCGGCGTGCTGGCCGCGGCAAGGCTCGCGGCGGTCAACCAGAGCAGCGGCGGCGGCGACGTCAACCTCAACGCCATCGCGGCCGCCGTCATCGGCGGCACCAGCCTGTTCGGCGGCAGGGGTACGGCCTTCGCCGCGCTGCTGGGCATCGTGGTGATCCAGTCCATCTCCAGCGGGCTGACGCTGCTCAACCTCGACTCGTCCTTCCGCTTCATGGTCACCGGCGCCGTCCTGCTGCTGGCGGTGGCCGTGGACTCGGTGGCCCGCAGGTCGCGGGTCTCCCACGGCAGGGCCTAGGGAGCGAAGCGATGGCTGTCGTCTGCGTCGACGCGGGCACCACGATGATCAAGGCGGTCGGCTACGACGAGGAGGGAGAGGAGGCGGTGGTGGCGCGCAGGGCCACCACCGTGGCCAGGCCCCGCCCCGGCTGGGCCGAGCAGGACATGGACGCGGTGTGGGCGGCGGTCGCCTCCTGCGTGCGTGAGGTGGTCGAGGAGATGGCCGTGCCCGTCGACTACGTCGCGGTCACGGCGCAGGGCGACGGCTGCTGGCTGGTCGGCCCGGACGGCGCGCCGACGGGGCCCGCCGTCCTCTGGAACGACGCCCGCGCCGCCGCCTTCGTCGCGGACTGGACGGAGGCGGGGGTGCTGGAGCGGGCCTTTCGCCGCAACGGCTCGCTGACCTTCCCCGGACTGCCCAACGCCGTCCTGGCCTGGCTGCGCGTCCACGACCCCGAGCGGCTCGAGCGGTCCGCGGCCGCGCTGACCTGCGGGGGCTGGCTCTTCTCCAGGCTCACGGGCCGGATCGCGACGGACAGCTCCGACGCCTCGGCGCCGTTCACCGACCTCGCCACCGGCCGCCACTCCGCCGAGCTGCTGGCCCTCTACGGCCTGGAGTGGGCCCTGCGCCTGCTGCCCGAGCAGCTCGGCGAGGACGGCAGGGCCGCGCCCCTGACCGCCGAAGGACTCGGCCTTCCCCTGGGCACCCCCGTCGTCCTGTCCTCCTATGACATCGCCTCGACCGCTATCGGTGTCGGTGCGGTCACGCCCGGCCAGGCGTGCACGATCCTCGGCACGACGCTGTGCACGGAGATCGTCACCGACCGGGTGGAGCTGGGCGAGCGGGCCTCTGGCCTGACCGTCGCTCTCGGGCTGCCCGGGCTCCACCTGCGGGCCTTCCCCACGCTGGCGGGCGGCGAGGTGATCGGCTGGGCCTGCGAGATGCTCGGCCTGCGCCACCCGGCCGACCTCGGCGAGCTGGCCACGCACGCGCCACCGGGCGCGGACGGGCTGGTGTTCCTGCCGTACCTGTCACCCGCGGGGGAGCGGGCCCCCTTCCTCGACCCCTCCGCGAGAGGCGCGTTCGTCGGCCTCTCCTTCGAGCACCGCCGCGAGCACCTGGCCCGCGCCGTCATGGAGGGCCTCAGCATGGTCATCAGAGACTGCCTCACCGCCTCCCACGTCAGGCCCACCGAGCTGCGCGTCTGCGGTGGCGGCGCGGCCAGCGTGGTGTGGACCCGGCTCATCGCCGACGTCACCGGGCTGCCCGTGCTGCGGACGGCCGACGCCGAGGCGGGCGCGAGAGGCGCCTACGTCCTGGGCGGCCTCACCACGGGCGCGCTGGCCAAGGTGCCCGAACCCCGGGTACGGCAGGCGCTCGAACCGGCAACCGGGCCGTACGACGAGCTCTTCGACCGGTTCGTGCGCGTCAGGGAGAGCGTCAGGAGCGGCCGGTGAGCGGCGTCTGGGTCGGGCTCGATCTCGGCACGCAGAGCGTCAGGGCGCTGGCCGTCACCGGCGACGGCACGGTCGCGGGCATGGGCACCCGCAAGCTGACCAGCCACCGCGACGGCGAGCGGCACGAGCAGGACCCCGAGCAGTGGTGGCGCGCCACCGCCCTGGTCTGCGCCGAGGCGCTCGCCGAGGTGCCCGGCGCCGAGGTGAGCGGCGTGGCCGTGGACGCCACCTCGGGCACCGTCCTGCTCGCCGACCCGCGGGGCCGCCCGCTCACGCCAGGCCTGATGTACGACGACACCCGCGCCGCCGCCCAGGTGGAGCGGATCAACGAGGTGGGCGGCCGGGTCTGGGCCGAGCTCGGCTACCGCCGCATGCAGGCCGCGTGGGCACTGCCGAAGCTGCTCTGGCTGCTCGGTGAGTACGGCCGCAGCGGCGTCAGGCTGCTGCACCAGAGCGACTTCGTCAACCGCCGCCTGGTCGGCCACGAGGTCCCCACCGACCTCAGCAGCGCGCTCAAGACCGGCGCCCACCTGATCGAGGAGGACTGGCCGTCGGACGTGCTGGCCACGCTCGGCGTGCCGGGCGAGACGCTGCCCGAACTGGTCCGCTCGGGCACGGTCATCGGCACGGTCTGCGCGGCCGCCGCCGAGCTCACCCGCCTGCCCGAGGGCACCCCCGTCATCGCGGGCGCCACCGACGGCTGCGCCGCCCAGCTCGGCGCGGGCGCGCTCACCCCCGGCAGCTGGAACTCGGTGCTCGGCACCACGCTGGTGATCAAGGGGGTGACCCGCGACCTGGTCCGCGACCCGCTCGGCGCGGTCTACTCGCACCGGGCGCCCGACGGCGGCTGGCTGCCCGGCGGCGCCTCGAGCACCGGCTCGGGCGCGATCGCCCGCGACTTCCCCGGCCGCGACCTCGACGAGCTGACCGCCGTGGCCGCCGGGCGCGAACCCGCGCGGCCGCTCGCCTACCCGCTCGTCTCGGCGGGCGAGCGCTTCCCCTTCGTCGCGCCGCAGGCCAGAGGCTTCCTGCTGGGCGAGGTGGCCGACGAGGCCGAGCACTTCGCCGCACTGCTGCAAGGCGTCGCCTTCGTCGAACGGCTCTGCTTCGACTACCTGGACCTGCTCGGCGCGCCCGTGGACGGCGCCCTCACCATGACGGGCGGCGCGACCCGCAGCGCGTACTGGACCCAGCTGCGCGCCGACGTGCTCGGCCGCCAGGTGACGCTGCCGGAGAACGCCGAACCCGCGCTCGGCATGGCGGTGCTGGCCGCCTCGCCGGGGCGCAGGGTCGCCGACGTGGCCGCGGAGATGGTCCGCGTCGGCGACACGATCGACCCTCGCCCGGGCTCCGCCGACCGCTTCGACGACGCCTACCTGCGCCTGGTCGACGAGCTGGCGCGCAGGCAGTGGCTGCCCGCCGAGGTCGCCGCGCACGCACACGAAAGGACACCTTGATGACCCGCCTGGTCCTGGTCCGTCATGGAGAGTCGGTGTGGCACGCCGAGAACCGCTACGCGGGGATCAGCGACATCGCGCTGACCCCGCTGGGCGTACGGCAGGCCGCCAGGCTCGCCGAATGGGCCGCGGGCGCGGGGCTGTCGGCGGTGTGGGCCTCCACGCTGTCCCGCGCCAGGATCACCGCCGAGCCGTGCGCCAAGGCGGTCGGCGTCCCGCTGCGGATCGACGAGCGGCTGCGCGAGCTGGCCTTCGGCGAGGCCGAGGGCCTCACGGCCGCAGAGATGAGCGAGCGCTTTCCGCAGGCGCGCGCGGCCTTCACCGACGACCCCGTCACGCACCACCTGCCGGGCGGCGAGGATCCCGCCAAGGCCGCCCAGCGCTTCACCGAGTGCCTGTACGACATCGCCGCCGAGCATCCGGACGGCCGCGTGCTGGTGGTCGCGCACACCACGATCATCAGGCTCGCCCTGTGCGGGCTCATCGGGGTGCCGCTGCGGGAGTACCGGCGGCTGTTCCCCTTCCTGAGCAACGGGGCGCTGACCGAGATCGATGTCCGCGACGGCCGCACCGCCCTCCTTCAGTACAACGGAGCCCTCTCATGACCACCCGTGTCCTCGCCGCAGGCGACCACTTCGTCCTCAACCGCCTGTTCGCCGAAGCGCTCCAGGGCGTCGGCGATCTGGAGCTGTCCGAGCTGACCCTGCCGTGGCCGGTCGAGCCGTTCGGCCCCGTCGCCGAGGTACGCGAGGCGTCGGGCACCGAGGAGGATCTGATCGAGGCGCTGCGTGGGGTGGAGATCTGCGTCACCCAGATGGCGCCGCTCACCGAGCGGGTGCTCGCCGCCTCGCCCGGCCTGCGGCTGTTCTGCGTGGGCAGAGGCGGCCCCGTCAACGCCAACCTGGAGGCGGCCACCAGGCACGGCGTCGCCGTCTGCTACGCCCCTGGCCGCAACGCCACCGCCACCGCCGAGCACACGATGGGCATGATCCTCGCGGCGATCCGGCGCGTCCCCGCCACCCACGGCGAGCTCGTCGCGGGCGTCTGGCGAGGCGACTACTACACCTATGACAGCGTCGGCCCCGAGCTGGAGGGCGCCACGGTCGGCCTGGTCGGCTACGGCGCCATCGGCCGCAAGGTGGCCAGGATGCTGGGCGGGTTCGGCGCCAAGGTGCTCGTCTTCGACCCCTACGCGGAGGAGGACGGCCTGGCCGAGCGGGTGTCGTCGCTGGAGGAGCTGCTGTCGAGGTCGCTCGTGGTGTCGTTGCACGCGAGGGCCACCCCCGAGACCGCCGGCCTGATCGACGCCGACCGCCTGGCCGCGATGCCGAGGGGTTCGGTGCTGGTCAACTGCGCCCGCGGCAGCCTGGTCGACTACGAGGCGGTGTGCGACGCGCTGGAGTCGGGACGGCTGTTCGCCGCGGCGTTCGACGTCTTCCCCGAGGAGCCGCTGCCGAAGGACTCGCGCCTGCGCACCGCGCCCAACGTGGTCATGACTCCGCACCTGGCGGGGGCCAGCAAGGAGACGGCGGGCAACGCGGCCCGCATCGTGGCCGCCGAGGTGGGCCGCTACCTGCGCGGAGAGCCGCTCGCGCACTGCGCCAACCCGGAGGTATTCCGGCTCCGTTAACGGGAGATTTCGCACCAGACATTTACTCTAGGCACGCACTTGCTTGTCATGTTAGATGGAGGAGCGGCAAACAATCTTGCACCGGGAGAGAGGACCTGGGCTCGATGGCGCTGGTTCTTGACGGTGTTGGCGTGCGACAACGTGACGAGATCTGGCTCGCCGACATAAACCTCGAATTATCCAGCGGAATGACCGTGCTCATCGGCCCGCTGGGCGCGGGGAAGACCACGCTGATGCGCGTCGTGGCAGGTCTGCATCCGCCGACGACCGGCAGGGTCATTGTCAATGGAAACGACGTCGCCTCGATTTCGGTGCGAAAGCGCTCGGTGGCCTTCGTCTATCAGCAGTTCATCAACTACCCCTCACTGACGGTCCACGAGAACATCGCCTCCCCACTGCGTCTCGACGCCGCCTTCCCCAAGGATCAGGTCGACCGGCGGGTGCGCGAGGTCGCCGAGCTCATGGGCATCGGCGACCTGCTCGCGCGCCGGCCCGCCGAGCTGTCGGGCGGCCAGCAGCAGCGCACCGCCATCGCCAGGGCGCTGGCCAGGCCGGTCGACGTGCTACTGCTCGACGAACCGCTCGCCAACCTCGACTACAAGCTCAGGGAACAGCTGCGCGGCGACCTGAAGAGCATGTTCAGGCACTCCGAGGGCGTGGTCCTGTACTCCACCTCCGATCCCGCCGAGGCGCTCGGCTTCGCCGCGCCGACGGTGGTCCTCGGCGAGGGGCGGATCCAGCACGTCGGCGAGGCGGCCGACATGTACGACCGGCCGCCGACGCTGGCCGTCGCCGCGACGCTCAGCGATCCGCCGCTGAACCTCCTGCCGGGGGTCGTGCGCGACGGCTGGATCGAGTGCATGGGCGCCTCGTTCCCCGCGCCGCGGGCGCACGCCTCGGCCCAGCGCGTCGTCCTCGGCGTCCGCCCGCACCAGGTGAGCATCGAGCGGGCGGGCCCGGGCGCGCTCGCCTTCCCCGCGGAGATCCGGCTGGCCGAGGTGACGGGCAGCGCCACGTTCGTGCACCTGCTGCTGCGCGACGGCCCGCACCTGGTCGCCCAGCTGCCCGGCACCCGGCTGTTCACCCCGGGCGAGCGGGCGACCGTCCACGTCGACCCGGCCCACGTGCTGGTCTTCGACGAGGCGGGCGGAGAGTTGCTCGCCGGCTCGGCGGCGGAGGTCGATCTGCATGGCTGACATCCGCCTCGAGGGCGTGGGGCACAGCTACGACGGCGGCAGGACGTGGGCGCTCAAACCCATGACCTGGACGTGGCGCGACGCCAGGGCCTACGCCCTGCTCGGACCGAGCGGTTGCGGCAAGACCACCCTGCTGAACATCGTCTCCGGCCTGCTCTCCCCGACCGTGGGGCGGATCTGGTTCGGCGACCGTGACGTGACCGCGGTGCCGACGGCGGGCCGCAACATCGCGCAGGTCTTCCAGTTCCCCGTCCTGTACGAGCAGATGTCGGTCTACGACAACCTCGCCTTTCCCCTGCGCAACCGCGGATACCCCAAGGCGGAGGTCGACCGGCGGGTGCGCACGGTGTCGCGGCTGCTCGGACTCGACGACCACCTCCAGCGCAGGTCGCGCCGGCTGGATCCGGGCCGGCAGCAGATCGTCAGCCTGGGCAGGGGACTGGTCCGCTCCGAGGTCGCCGCGGTGCTGCTCGACGAGCCCCTCACGGTGATCGACCCCGCGCTGAAGTGGGCGCTGCGCAGCAAGCTGAAGGAGATCCACCGCGACACCGGCCACACGCTCATCTACGTCACCCATGACCAGACCGAGGCGCTGACCTTCGCCGACGAGGTGGTCGTGCTCAAGGACGGAGCGGTCGTCCAGTCCGGCACCCCCGCCGAGCTGTTCCTTTCGCCCGCCCACGAGTTCGTCGGCCACTTCATCGGCTCTCCCGGGATGAACGTCCTGCCGGCCGAGGTCGTCGACGGGACGGTCAGAGTCGGCGAGGCGGTGATCGGGCGGGCCGTGGGCGAGCTCCCGCCCGGCCCCGTGCGCGTCGGCGTCCGGCCGGAGTTCGTACGGATCAGCGCCGCGCAGGAGACGCCCGGCGTGCCGGCACGGGTGAAGGGGGTGGACCGCATGGGCGCCTACCACCTGGTCCGCGCCGAGGTGGCCGGCCACGACCTGGTCGCGAAGGTGGACCCGGGCTCGCCGCACGCGCCGGGCGCGGTCGAGTTCTTCCACTTCGCCGCCGACGGGGCGTTCCTGTTCAGGGACGAGGTCAGATGCGGGTCCATAGCGCCTCTCGAAGGAGGGAAGGGAGCGTGACCAGCCGGTTAGCCGACGAGGCCGGTACGGAGGCCGTCACCGAGGCCGCGCCGCGGGAAGAGGAACAGAACAGGCAGGCCGACCTCAAGCCGAAGAACAACCGCGCCTGGCTCCTCGTGCTGCCCGTCGTGGTGTCGGTCGCGTTCACCGCGGTGATCCCGCTGATGACCGTGGTCAACTTCTCCGTGCAGGACATCTTCACCCCCACCGACAGGATCTTCGTGGGGCTCGACTGGTTCAGGTCCATCTCCCGCGACCCCGAGGTCCGCGCCGCCTTCCTGCGGACCCTGCTGTTCTCGGCCCAGGTGCTGCTGGTCGAGATCCCGCTCGGCGTCGCGATCGCGGTGTGCATGCCGCGCCGGGGGGTCTCGGTGTCGGTGGCGCTGGTCGTCGTCGCACTCCCCCTGCTCATCCCGTGGAACGTGGTCGGCACCATCTGGCAGATCTTCGCCCGCGGCGACATCGGGCTGGGCGGCTGGGCCATCAACAACGTGCTGGGCATCGGCTTCAACTACACCCTCGACTCCACCGACGCCTGGATCACCGTTCTGCTCATGGACGTCTGGCACTGGACGCCGCTGGTCGCGCTGCTGGCCTACGCGGGCCTGCGCTCCATCCCCGACGCCTACTTCCAGGCCGCGCAGATCGACGCCGCCTCGGCCTGGGCGACCTTCCGGCACATCCAGCTGCCCCGCCTGCGCGGCGTGCTCACCATCGCGATCCTGCTCCGGTTCATGGACAGCTTCATGATCTACACCGAGCCGTTCGTGGTGACGGGCGGCGGTCCCGGCAACGCCACCTCCTTCCTCAGCATCCTGCTGTCGAAGATCGCCGTCGGGCAGTTCGACCTCGGCCCGGCGGGGGCGTTCTCGCTGCTCTACTTCCTCATCGTGCAGATCATCTCGTACGTCTTCTTCACCGTGCTGACGAGGAGCGGCAGATGAGGCTGCCATGGGCGCGCACGGTGTTCTGGCTGTACGCCGCCACCCTGATGCTGCCGCTGCTGTGGATGTTCGGGATGTCCATCAGGCCGAACGAGGACATCCTCGGCAGCTTCTCGCTCATCCCGCAGCGGGTGACGCTGGAGAACTACGAGACGTTCTTCACCAACGAGGTGTGGTACTCGAGCTATCTCAACTCGATCCTCTACACCTCCATGAACGCGGTCATGTCGCTGATCGTGGCGCTGCCCGCGGCGTACGCCTTCTCGCGGTTCAGGTTCGCCGGCGACAAGCACCTGTTCTTCTGGCTGCTGACGAACAGGATGGCGCCGCCCGCCGTCTTCCTGCTGCCGTTCTTCCAGATCTACCAGAGCGTCGGCTTGTTCGACACGCACCTCGGGGTGGCCATCGCGCACATGCTCTTCAACGTGCCGCTCGCCGTCTGGATCCTCGAAGGGTTCATGTCCGGGATCCCACGCGAGATCGACGAGACCGCGGCCATCGACGGCTACTCATTGCCGCGCTTCTTCCTGCGCATCTTCCTGCCGATGATCCGCTCGGCGATCGGCGTCACCGCGTTCTTCTGCTTCATGTTCAGCTGGGTCGAGCTGCTCATCGCCAGGACCATCACCTCCGTCAACGCCAAGCCCATCGCCGCCACCATGACGAGAACGGTGAGCGCGGCGGGCGTCGACTGGGGGCTGCTGGCGGCGGCGGGCGTGCTGACGATCATCCCCGGGGCGATCGTCATCTGGTTCGTCAGGAACTACATCGCCAAGGGCTTCTCCATGGGGAGGGTCTGACCGTGCTCGAGTGGATGGTGTGGACCCCGCCCACGGCCCTGGTGTTCGCCGGGCTGTTCCTGCTGTTGTGCGGGATGGCGGTGTGGGCCAGGATCTCGCCGCCCGTGGCACGCCGCGGGTTCCTGCGCATCGAGACCGACAGGGGCGACCGCCTGTACATCGGCCTGATCAGCGCGGCCGTCGTGCTGGCCGGGTGGATCGCGCTCACCGACCTGTCCATGTGGCTGGCGCTGGGCTGCGCGCTGCTGGTGGCGCTGGTCATCGGCATATGGGGATGAAGGAGGGACGATGTCGTCAACGCTCAAACGGGCAGGTGCCGTACTCATCCTGCTGGTGGCGGGTTGCAGCACAGGTGGAGGAGGCGGGAGCGGGAGCGACTTCAGGGAGGAGGACGGCAGGGCCGCGGCCCGTCGCTGGGTCAGCGAGGAGTTCACCCCCAGCACGCTCTCCCGCGACCAGCAGCTCGCCGAGATGGACTGGTTCATCAAGGCGGCCGCGCCGTACCGCGGCATGGAGATCAACGTGGTCTCCGAGACGATCACCACCCATGAGTACGAGTCGCAGAAGCTCGCCAAGGCCTTCACCGAGATCACCGGGATCAGGCTCAAGCACGACCTGATCCAGGAGGGCGACGTCGTCGAGAAGCTCCAGACGCAGATCCAGGGCAACCAGAACATCTACGACGCCTACGTCAACGACTCCGACCTCATCGGCACCCACTCGCGCGGCGACTACGTCTTCCCGCTGTCGGACTACATGGCGGGAGAGGGCAAGGCCGTCACCTCGCCCACGCTCGACCTGCAGGACTTCATCGGCATCAGCTTCACGACCGGCCCGGACAAGAAGCTCTACCAGCTGCCCGACCAGCAGTTCGCCAACCTCTACTGGTTCCGCTACGACTGGTTCACCGATGAGAAGATCAAGAAGCAGTTCAAGGACGCCTACGGCTACGACCTCGGCGTGCCCGTCAACTGGGCGGCCTACGAGGACATCGCCGACTTCTTCACCAACAAGGTGAACGGCGACGGCACGATCGACGGCAAGAAGGTCTACGGCCACATGGACTACGGCCGCAAGGACCCGTCGCTGGGCTGGCGCTTCACCGACTCGTGGCTGTCCATGGCCGGCAACGGCGACCCCGGCATTCCCAACGGCCTGCCGGTCGACGACTGGGGCATCAGGGTGGAGAACTGCCGTCCCGTCGGCTCGTCGGTGACCCGCGGCGGCGACACCAACGGCCCCGCGGCCGTCTACGCGCTGAACAAGTACGTCGACTGGCTGAAGAAGTACGCGCCGAAGGAGGCGGCGGGCATGAACTTCAGCGAGTCGGGACCGGTGCCCGCCCAGGGCACCATCGCCCAGCAGATCTTCTGGTACACCGCCTTCACCGCCGACCTGGCCAAGGAGGGCCTGCCCGTCGTCAACGCGGACGGCACGCCGAAGTGGCGGATGGCGCCCAGCCCGCACGGCGCGTACTGGAAGGAGGGCAACAAGCTCGGCTACCAGGACGCGGGCGCGTGGACCCTGCTGAAGAACACGCCCCAGGAGCGGCGGGCGGCCGCGTGGCTGTACGCCCAGTTCGTCACCTCCAAGACGGTCTCACTGAAGAAGTCCATCACCGGCCTCACCTTCATCCGCGACTCCGACATCAGGAGCGACTACTTCACCGAGAACGCCGCCAAGTACGGCGGGCTGATCGAGTTCTACCGCTCGCCCGCGCGCAAGCAGTGGACCCCGACGGGCACCAACGTCCCCGACTACCCGAAGCTGGCCCAGCTGTGGTGGCAGAACGTCGCGACGGCGGTCACCGGCGAGACGACGGCACAGCAGTCCATGGACAACCTGGCCAAGCAGCAGGACGACATCCTGTCCAGGCTGGAGCGCCGCGGCTACGGTGGGGACTGCGCGCCGAAGCTGAACCAGGAGAGGGACGCCCAGTACTGGCTGGACCAGCCGGGCGCCCCCGCGCCGAAGCTCGCCGACGAGCGGGGCAAGCCGGAGACGCTCGACTACGACAAGCTGCTCGCCCAGTGGAAGGGCACCGACTGACGTCACCTGCCCCTTGGGCTACCTGCGGCTGAGGCCGGTCGGCCGGAGCCGCGCCACCTGCGGGGCACACCGCCGAGGCTCGCCGGGTTCCCCGAACCCGGCGAGGCCCTCGGCGAGCTCGTGACCAGGACCCATCGAGGGGGCTGACCACTCCACGACCACGCGGGCAGCTCCTAGGCGTTCAGGTGGACCGCTTCGATGTTCCTGTTCGTCGCGCGCATGATGTCGGTCATCTCGTGGTAGGGCTGGTCCTGCTGGTTGGCCAGGCCCATGTTGAACGCCTCGGTGGCGCCGGGTTTGCGGGTCACCGCCTGGTCGTAGTAAACGAACCACGCGTAGCCCACGAACACCGGACTCTTGGCCTGCGCCTCGACGAACGCCTTGAACTTCTCGCCCCTGTTGGCGATGCCGGTGGCGGTGATCGAGGGATTGTGCGAAGTGAGGCCGCGGTCGGGGTAGCAGAAGGAGAACTCGATGTTGATGATCGGCTTGTCGTAGCTCTCGTACTGCCGCAGGTAGTCGGCACTGTCGGAGTACCAGTCGAAGGAGATGGCGTCCAGGTGCTCGATCCCGCCGACGTTCCACTCCGGGCTCGTCCGCCATGTCGGCACCAACGAGGAGCCGAGGAACAGGTGGTGCGGGTCGTGACGCTTGATCGCCTGGCGCACCTTGCGGAAATAGGTCGCGGAGGCCCGGGTGATGAACGCCCGCACGTCGCCGTCCGGCACCCTGCTGATGTCGATCACCTCGTCGGCCAGCGCGGGGAAGGAGCGGGCGCCGGTGCCGAGGATCTCGTTGACGCGGGCGAGATCCTCGCCGTAGGCCTGCTCGAGGTAGCGGACGAACGCCTTCTTGGCCGGCAGCTCCGCGCCCCGCCGCACGACCTGGGCCACGATCTCCCTGTTCCAGCCCCGCTCGTTCTCGAAGAAGTAGCCGATGAGCCACGAGTCGTCGCGCAACCGGCGCATGCCGAAGTCGCCGAAGGCGCGATCGAGCTTGGCGGAGAAGTCAGGGTCGAACGGGTCGATGCCCCAGCCCACCTTGATGACGTCGGTGGGCGTCGGCGCCCGCTCGATGTAGGGCATGACGACGGCCGGATCCCTGTGCCACTTGCCCTGGGCGTTGAACCCCCAGTCGATCATCCGGCGCCGGCTGATGTCGCGCCACCTGTCCTTGTAGTCGTCGCCGTACTTGCGCATCAGGTTCGCCTTCAGGAAGCTCACCGTGTGCAGTCCCTGCTCGACGACGGCGTACGCGGCGGCGAACCGGTCACGGTCGGGCAGCTCCTCGAACACCTCGCGCGGACTGCCGTCGGCGTTGAGGTACAGGGTGCCGTAGCCCCACTCCTCCGCGGAGAAGGCGTCGACGCCCTTGAGGAAGAACAGGTGGCCGTCGGGTGTGACGAACCACCAGCGGCCCTCGACCTTCTCCAGGCGGAAGTATCCGGTCGCCTCGCGCCGCCCCAGTCGCCTAAGCCCGCCGTAGTCGTCATAGGTGGCGCTGTCGAAGGTGACGTCGGCCAGCCGCGCCGCCTCCTCGGTGTATTCGCGCCGGAGCTGCTCGTCCGAGGTGACCTTGCCGGGCCAGTCCTGGTGGAGGTACTGGCCGTAGCGGTCGACGAGCTTGGTGTCGGCCGCGCTCGCCGGTGCGGCCGTGGCCGCCATGGCCGCTCGACCTTCGGCGAGCACGCCGGCCGCGGCGAGGGCTGGTATGCCGAGGAGCAGGCGTCGTCGTGATATCGGGGACATGGGCGTGGACTCCTTCTTGTGGGAGGGGGAACGTGTCCGGGTGCTACCTGTCGAAGGGCGTGGGCTCGGCCGGTGCGCACACCCGCAGGCCGTCCCAGCGCCAGCGGAGCAGGCCGTTCCCGTCGGGCTCGCCGGTCACGGCGGCGGTGCCGGGCTGCTCGCCTGCGGCGAGCAGCTCCAGGGCGAAGGCGGCCCGCAGCCTGGCCTGGTGGAAGTCGAGCGGCATGCTCGGCCCTTGGTACAGCCTCACCTCGATCCGCGCCTCGTCGCCGTCGTTGACGGCCTGCCAGGTCCTGCTCCGGCCGAGGAAGCGCGCCGGCGAGGTGTGCACCACCGCCTGCCGCTCTCCGGCGCGCAGAGCGAACACGCCGTCGCCCAGCTCGCCGGCCTCTACTCCGCGACCCCGCAGGGCCACGCTCAGCCGCAGGTCGCCGACGTCGAAGACGCTGCCCGCCGGCCGGTCGAGAACGGGGTGGAAGTCGCCGGAGTCGTAGCTGAGCCACCAGGCCGACAGCACGCGCGGACCTTCCTGATGCTGGCGGCACCAGGCGGCGCTCAGGTCGTGGCCGTTGAGCACCATCCGAGCCCGCAGGACCACGGCCGGGTCGTCGGGCGTGCGCCAGTATCCGAGCAGGGGGCGGCGCTGGACCCAGGCGAACTCCTCGTCGGCAGAGCCGAGGCAGGCGTCCTCGGCGAACCAGGAGGTGCCGGCAGTGTCGGAGCTGAAGCGGGTGCGCACCTGGTAGGGCACGGAGGGCAGCGCGCGGAAGCGCTCGGCGATGGGGCGCGGGCATGGCAGTGGCGGCACCAACAGTGGCGGCACCAACAGTGGCGGCACCAACCGTGGCGGCACCAACAGTGGCGGCGCCTGCGGTGGCCGCTCCTGCAGCGGCACGCGCGGCTCAGCCGGGCGGTCCTCCCGCACGGCCACGATGGTGGCGCCCGTCTGAGCGCGCAGGTACTCGGCCAGGTCCGGCTGGATCCAGTCGTGGTAGGCACGGCTCATCGGGCCGGCGAGCTGGCCGGTACCGGGGTGAAATCGCTCGGCCAGCGCCGCCCAGGTGAGCTCCCTCAGCCGCTCGGCGACGGCCCTGAAGTCGGGATCGGTCACGATCAGCGCGGCCCGCTCCAGCTCCTCCAGCACGACCCGCCCGTAGGCGGGGGAGTTGTACTCGGTGAACCCGCCGGCCTCGTCGTGCAGGGCGAGCACCGCGCGCAGGCGCCGCCTGCCGAAATCCAGCAGCAGCCCGCCGTCCACGAACTCCAGGACCTCGTCGACGTCATGGGTGTCGCGGGGCGCGGGGCCCGGGGCCGGCTGAGGGCCGGGACGCAGCAGCTGCCCGGCCGCGGCGGCCGTCACCGCGCCCATCACCGCGATGTTGGTGTAGCCGGGATCGACGTTGCGGCGGAAGACGGACATCGCCGCGTGGTGGAGCGCGGCCCGCACCCGCTGCCGCACGCGGAGGTCGAGCAGTTGACCGTGGACGGCGAGGACCTGCGCCAGCCGTACCCCGATGAAATCGGCCCAGTTCCAGTCGGCCGGGCTCATCTGGTCGGGCGGCTCCTCCAGGAACCATCCCCAGATCCCGTAGTGAGCCGAGAGCGGGTCGGTCACCTGGAGGCCGGCCAAGGCGTTCAGCACCTCGCCCGCACGATCGGACCGGCCCAGCCGCAGGAGCGCGATGGCGTAGTCGGCGGCCTGCTTGGTCTGGTGCACCCGGGCGCCCTCGGGGACGCGGGTGTGGTAACCGGGCCCGGTGGCGGGGGACCAGGGCATCCGCACGTCGGCGTCGTATCGCGCGTCGAGCTCTGCCACGAACTCCTCGAGTCGCATCCGCGCTACCTCCTGTCGTTGACGCAGCGCAGCACCGGGGCGCAGATCAGCGACTGGGGATCGAGGTCGCGGGAGCTGCGGACGTGGAAGACGGCTCGCTCGCCCGGCAGCAGCGTGATCATCATGTCGTCCACGGTGGCGTCCGGATCGAGCCGGTCGGGCAGGAGTGTCAGGTCGCGCAGCACGGTCCGGGCGGTGACGGTGACGAGGTAGCCGTCGGCCACTGGCCGCACGCCTGCGTCGAAGCCGGCGGGTGGGAGCGCCAGGTCGACGTCTTCGGCCCAGAACCGGATGACGCGCGTCTGGTCCAGTGCGGCCACCAGCAGTTCGGCCGAGGGGTCGGCGGCGGTGGCCACGTGATGCGGCAGCGCGATCCTGCTCACGCTCCTGGGCGGCACCCGCACCCACGTCGAGTCCTTGGCCAGCGGCTCGCCGGTGAGGCTGCGGCGCACCAGCTCCAGCTCGCCCGACCACGGCTCGGGGCTGTCGTTGACGGCGACGAGGGCGCCGTCCTGGACGGTCAGCAGGCGGTCGGCGTAGACGCGGCGCAGCGCGTACCAGAGGGGTTTGCGGCGTCCGTCGCCGTCGATCGCGGACCAGGAGGTGACCGGCCAGCAGTCGTTGAGCTGCCAGACGATCGTGCCCATGCAGGACGGCATGAGCGAGCGGAACCTCTCGACGCCGAAGCTCACCGCCCTGGCCTGGTTGAGCTGGGTGAGGAAGTGCCAGTCGTCGAAGGTGGCGGGCGGCGGCAGGTGCCCGTCCAGGCCGCGCAGGAGCTTGCGCTGACCGTCGTCCGCCTTCTGGTGGGAGGAGTCGGCGGTGAGGGGGCCGTGCGTGACGGACCGGCGCAGGGTGGCGTGGGTGGGAGGTCCCTGGAAACCGAACTCGGCGACGAAGCGCGGCCGCCAGTCGGCATAGCGGGTGTAGTCGCGCTCGTTCCAGACGTCCCAGATGTGGACGGTGCCGTGCTCGGGCGCGTTGGGATGGCGGCTGTCGTCGCCGGAGTACGGCGTGCCCGGCCAGTACGGCCTGGAGGGGTCGAGCTCGGCGACGATGCCGGGCAGCACGTCCAGGTAGTAGCCCGCGCCCCAGCTGCGGTCCGCCAGGCGCTCGCGCCAGCCCCAGTCGGCGTAGCCCACGAAGTTCTCGTTGTTGCCGATCCACAGCACCAGGCTGGGGTGCGGCGCCAGGCGGACCACCTGCTCGCGGGCCTCGGCGATGACCTCGGCGGCCAGGGGGTCGTCCTCGGGGTAGGCGGCGCAGGCGAACAGGAAGTCCTGGAAGATCAGGAGGCCGAGCTCGTCGGCCAGGTCGTAGAAGTCGTCGCTTTCGTACAGGCCGCCGCCCCACACCCGCAGCAGGTTGACGTTGGCGTCGCAGGCCTGGGCGAACCGCTCGGCCAGGCGTTCGCGAGTAAGGCCTGCGGGGAAGCAGTCGTCGGGGATCCAGTTGGCGCCGCGCACGAACACCGGCACGTCGTTGACGACGAGGGTGAAGGCCGATCCCTGCTCGTCTGCGGTGGTGTCCAGGCGGATCGAGCGGAAGCCGACGTTGCGCCGCCAGGTTTGTCCGGTCTCCTCGAGCACGACGGTGAGAGGGCTGAGCGGCTGCGGGCCGTAGCCGCGGGGCCACCACAGGTCGGGCTCGTTCACGCGCATCTCCAAGACCGCTTCGCTCGCGCCCGGCGCCAGCCGCGCCCGGGCGAAGGCCCCGGCGACGGTGGCGGTCAGCGTGATCGGGACATCGGCGGCGCGTTCCACCGAGACGTGGACCCGCACCAGGCCGTCGCGCCCGTCGAGGGTGATCTCCGGGCGGACCTGGGCAAGGCGGGCAGTGCTCCAGGTGTGCAGGGCGGCGGGCCGCCAGATGCCGGAGGTGACGAGGGTGGGGCCCCAGTCCCAGCCGAAGTTGCAGGCCATTTTCCGGATGAACTGGTAGGGCTCGGGATAAGGGCTCGGGCGTTCGCCGCTGACGGCCCGCTGCGCGTCGGCGTGGTGGTACGGGGATTCGAACTGGACGGCCAGCGTGTTGCGGCCCTGACGCAGCAGCTCGCGGACCGGGAAGCGGTAAGAGCGGTGCATGTTGGCGGCCGTGCCGATCCGCTCGCCGTTCAGAGTCACCGTGGCGACGGTGTCCAGACCCTCGAAGACCAGGTCGGCCCGGTCGAAGCCGTCGTCGTCGACGGCGAAGTCCGTCTCGTACCGCCACGCCGTACGGCCGATCCAGGCCAGCCGGTCCTCGTTGTCGTCCAGGTAGGGGTCAGCGATGAGCCCGGCCGCGAGCAGGTCGGTGTGCACGCAGCCGGGGACGGTGGCGGGCACGTTCTCGATGGCCACCTCGGACGAGACTGCGGTCACGGTCCAGCCGCGATCCAGCGGTCGGTACACACTCACATGATCTCCTCTGGCTCCACTTAAGCGCATAAGCAAATCGGACCATATGACCGTCGATCCTCCGGGTCAATAGTGGGTCAGACTGGTATTAGGTAGGTGATCGACCTTTATGAGACGCTTCAGCAAACTATTGACAACGGGATGAAGTTCAACCCATAGTGACGGCCCACCCCCCTTGAACGGAGCTCTCATGCGAGAACGACCGCCGGGCCTGTACGCCGCCGCACTCACCGCGCTCGCCATCACCGCCGTCGCCGGCTGCTCGAGCGGCCCCGCCGAGCCCGCCGCGGGCGGGCGGACCCAGATCACCGTCGCGGACCTGCCGCCCACGACCCAGCAGAACGTGCGCCAGCAGTTCCTGGACCAGGTCGCGGCCTTCGAGAAGGCCAACCCCGACATCGACATCGAACCGCGCGAGTCCAAGTGGGAGGCCAAGACCTTCGCCACCCGCCTGGCCGGCGGCCAGGTGGAGACGGTCTTCCAGGTCCCGCTCACCGAGCCGCAGGGGCTGATCAAGCGGGGCCAGGTCGCCGACATCACCGGCGAGGTCCGCGCACTGCCGCATGCGGGCAAGTTCGACAAGCGCGCGCTGGCGCCCGCGACCGACCAGGCCGGCCGCATCTACGGCCTGCCCACCAGCCAGTTCGCCCTCGGCCTGGTCTACAACAGGCAGCTGTTCGACAAGGCGGGCCTCGACGTCGCCAAGCCGCCGTCGACCTGGGACGAAGTCCGTGCGGCGGCCAAGGCGATCACCGACAAGACCGGGGTGCCCGGCTTCGGCGTACCGGCCACCAACAACACCGGCGGCTGGATCTTCACCACGATGACCTACACCTACGGCGGCCGCGTCCAGCAGGACAGCGGCGGCAAGGCCGTCGCCACCCTCGACACCGAGCAGTCCCGCGCCGTCCTCGGCCTGCTCAAGGCGATGCGCTGGACCGACCGCTCCATGGGCACCCAGCACCTGCGCAACGCGGCCGACCTGGCCAAGGACTTCGCCGCGGGCAAGGTCGCCATGATGATCGCCACGCCCAGCTCCTACACCGAGTTCGCGACCCAGTTCGGGGGCGCCGCCGAGGTGTTCGGCATGGCCGCCCTTCCCTCGGCCGGCTCGCCCGCGACGCTGCTCGGCGGCAAGGTGGCCGTGGTCAGCCCCAAGGCCACCGCGGCCGAGCGGGCCGCCGCGGTGAAGTGGATCGACTTCTTCTTCCTCAAGCCGAGATACGACACCAAGGCCGCGGCGACGGTCGCCGCCGCCAAGGCCGCCGACGACGTCCCCGTCGGCTTCCCCTACGTCTCCCTGTACGGCCCTGCGGTCGCGGACCCGGTCCTGCGAGCGGAGCGCGAGCACGCCAACGTGCCGGTCGCCAACTTCGAGCCGTACGAGAAGGGCGTGGCCGCCCAGCAGTTCGTCACCGAGCCGGCCGTCGCGGGTCAGGACATGTACGCGGCGCTGGACACAGCGGTGCAGGCGATCCTGACGCGCGAGGACGCCGAACCTGCCGAGGAGCTGCGCAAGGCCCAGGACAAGGCCACCGCCGCGCTGGATCGGGCCCGGCAGTGACCGGAGGACGGGAGTGCCGCCGATGACGACGCTGCACCGGCGCCCGGCACGGGATCGGCCGCAGGAAGCGCCGGCCGGTTCCGGGTCCGGGCCGGTCGGTCGCCGGCTCGGCTTGCCGCGCCGGCGCCCGCGTCCGGCGGGCTGGCTGTTCGTGCTGCCCATGGTGGCGGTGTTCGGGTGCTTCGCGTGGTGGCCGATCCTGCGCGGCGCGGTGCTGAGCGTCCAGCGCACCAACCTGGTGGACGCTCCCGTGTGGGTGGGCGCGGACAATTTCGCCGCGCTCCTGGCCGACCCGCTGCTGTGGATCACGGTCCGCAACACGGTGTGGTTCGTCGGGCTGGCGCTGGTCTTCGGCTTCCCGCTGCCGATTGTGCTGGCCGTGGTGATGTCGGAACTGCGCAGGTTCGGCGGCCTGTTCCGCGTGCTGGTCTACCTGCCGGTGGCGGTCCCGCCCGTGGTGGCGGTGCTGATGTGGAAGTGGTTCTACGATCCGGACCACGGCCTGTTCAACCAGGCTCTGGCCACGCTCGGGCTCGGCCCGTTCCTCTGGCTGCAGGACACCGCCACCGCGATGCCGAGCCTGGTGCTGGAGGCCACCTGGGCCGCCGCGGGCTCCACCGTGCTGATCTACCTGGCGGCTCTCACCTCGGTGCCGGGCGAGCTGTACGAGGCGGCCGAGATGGACGGTGCCTCCATCTGGCGGCGGCTGTGGCACGTGACCCTCCCGCACCTACGCGGAGTCCTGCTCATCATGCTGCTGTTGCAGATCATCGGCACCTTCCGGGTCTTCACCGAGCCGTTCGTCCTCACCGACGGCGGGCCCGAGGACTCCACGGTGACGATCCTGCTGCTGATCTATCGCTACGCGTTCATCTACGGCGACTACGGCACGGCCGCGGCGCTCGGCGTCCTGCTGGCGATCGCGCTCGGCGTCGTCTCCGCCGTCTACCTGCGTCTGACCAGGAAATGGAGCCGTGCATGAGTGACGACCGCGGCCGGGGCATCGTCTCCGACCTCGACCGGCGGCGGCCCGGCATGCGCTGGTCCCTGCGGCTGACCCAGGGCGTCATGCTGCTGGCCACGCTGCTGGTCGGGCTGGGTCCGATCCTGTGGACCGCGAAGGGGGCGCTGTCTTCCACCCAGGAGCTGTTGCGCGAGCCGCTGCGGCCATGGCCTTCCGATGTCCGGTGGGAGAACCTGGCGGCGGCCTGGACGGAGCTGAGAGTCGGCCACTACCTGCTGAACACCGTCGTCCTGGTCGGCGGCTCCTGGTTCATCCAGTTGTTCGTGGCCGCCACGGGCGCGTTCGCGCTCTCGGTGCTCAGGCCCCGATTCAGCCGGTTGATCTACGGCGCGGTGCTGGTCACCCTCTTCGTCCCGGCCACCGTGTCGCTGGTGGCGCTGTACCTGACGGTGCTGGACCTGTCTCTCGTGGACACCCCGTGGGCGGTGTGGCTGCCCGCGGGCGCGCACGCCTTCAACGTGCTGATCATGAAGCAGTTCTTCGACGCGCTGCCGCGAGAGCTGTACCAGGCCGCCCAGGTGGACGGGGCGGGTCCGATCCGGCTGTTCTGGCAGATCGTCCTGCCGATGTCGCGGCCCATCCTCGCGGTAGTGTCGCTGCTGGCGGTGATGGACGCGTGGAAGGACTTCCTGTGGCCGATGGTCGCCATCTCCGACGCCGAGGCGCACCCGCTGGCCGTCGCGCTGCCCAGGCTGGCCGAGACGGCCGAGCAGAACCAGGTGATCGCCGGCATGCTCGTCGCGATCGTGCCGCCGGTGCTGCTCTTTCTGGTCTTCCAGCGGCACATCATCCGCGGCATCGGTTTCACCGGACTCAAGGGGTGACCAGAGTGATCCATCCTGTACGGCGGGCCCGCACCAGGCCCGCTGTACCAGCGGGTAAGGTGCGAGCGTGAAGCGGCCGACCATCGCCGACATCGCCCAGCGAGTGGGGGTCTCCCAGGGCGCGGTGTCCTACGCCCTCAACGGTCGCCCCGGCGTGTCGGCGGCGACACGAGCACGGGTGCTGAAGGTCGCCGACGAACTGGGCTGGCGGCCCAGCGCCGCGGCCCGCGCCCTCACCGGCGCCCACTCCGGCGCCATCGGCCTGGTGCTGTCCAGGCCGCCGAGCGTTCTCGGCGCCGAGCCGTTCTTCATGGAGTTGTTCAGCGGGATCGAGACAGCGCTGAAACCCCAGTCATACGCGCTGATGGTGCAGATGGCCGACGACCAGGACGCCGAGATCGAGGTCTACCGCCGCTGGTGGGCGGAGGGTCGCATCGACGGCGCCATCGTGGTGGAGGTGCACGTCGCCGACCGCCGCACCCCGGTGCTCGAGGCGCTCGGCATGCCCGCCGTGGTGATCGGCGGGCTGCCGGGCAGCGGCTCGCTGGTGTCCGTGCGGTCGGACGAGAGCGCGCCGGTGCACGAGACGGTGCAGTACCTCGCCGCGCTGGGCCATCGCCGGATCGCCCGCGTGGCCGGCCTTTCCCACCTCGTGCACACCAAGGTGAGGGACGAGGCCTTCGCCGAGGCCTGCGCCAGGCTGGGCCTGGAGGAGTGCGCCACCCTGCACACCGACTACACCGGCGAGGAGGGAGCGCGCGCCACCCGGCGCCTGATCAGCTCCCCCACGCGGCCGACCGCGATCGTCTACGACAACGACATCATGGCGGTGGCCGGCCTGTCGGTGGCGCAGGAGATGCGTCTGCGCGTGCCCGACGACCTGTCCCTGGTCGCGTGGGACGACTCGCAGCTGGCGCAGGTGGTACGGCCGGCCCTGACCGCGATGCGGCGCGACGTCCCCGCGCTCGGCACGGCCGCGGCCCGCCTGCTGCTGTCGCTCATCGGCGGGGAGACGGTGTCCGACCTGGAGACAGAACCGGCACGGCTCGCCCCACGGGGCAGCACGGGCCCGCTGGCTCAGGACCGCTGAGGACAGGACCGCTGAGGACAGGGCGGCGCCGGATCGGCGCCGCCCTGTCCCGCTCCGCCCCCTTTCAGGTCGGTCGCGACCGCTGGGCGGGCCTTACCGTTGCGGCGCTCGCGGCACCTTCAGCCGCAGCGGCGCGGTCGTGGCCGTGCCGCCGCCGCTCGTGCCGGTGACCTTGAGGACGAGGGTGACGGTGGTGGAGCGGGCGGGAACCCGGACGGTCCCGTCCGGCGCGACGATGTCGGGCCTGCTGGAGGAGGCGATCTCCAGAGCGAACGCCCGCGGCAGCCGCGGCAGCGCCAGCGCGGGGTCGTGCCCGCGGGTCACGGGCCCGAGCCGGGTGATGGAGTCGGCGACCATCGGGGCGGTGAGCTCACGGGTGCCGTGCCGGTGCACCAGTTCGAGCGTGAGGTTGGCGTCCCGCATGAGGTCGGTCATCTCGGTGTAGGGCTGGTCCTGCTGGTTGAGCAGGCCGAAGTTGAAGCTCTCCCCGTCGCCCGGCCGTCCGGTAACGGCCTGGTCGTAGTAGACGAACCAGCCTGAGCCGACGAAGACCGGGCTGGTGGCCTGTGCCTCGACGAAGGAGCGGTACTTGGCGCCGCGCTCGGCGATCGACGCCGAGCGGGTGGCCGCGTTGATCGCCCGCAGGCCGCGCTCGGTGGTGCTGAAGGAGTACTCCAGGTTGAGCACCGGCTTGTCGAGCGCCTCGTAGTCGGACAGGTAGCCGGCGCTGTCGCTGTAGACGTCCAGTGACACCGCGTCCAACTGGTCGATTCCGCCGATGTTCCAGTCGAGGCTGGTCCGCCAGGTGGGCACCAGCGCGGAGCCCAGGAACAGGTGATGGGGATCCTGCTTCCTGATGGCGGTGCGCACGGCGGTGTAGTAGGTCTTGGACGCCAGGCGGATGAACCCCTTCATGTCCTGCGCGGGCAGCTTGGCGACGTCGATCGGGGTAGCCGCCAGCGCCTCGAAGGAGTCGGCGGTCACACCCAGGACCGCGTTGACCCGCGCCAGGTCATGTCCGTAGGCGCCGGCCATGTAGGTCGCGAAGGCCCGCTTGGCCGGGAGCGTGGCGTCCTTCAGCAGGATCTCCTTCACCACGTCGGCGTTCCAACCGCGCTCGTTGTCGAAGAAGTAGCCGATCAGCCAGGGATCGGTGCTCTGCGCAGCCAGGTCGCGAGCGGCGATGTGCCGGTCGAGCTTTGCCGCGAACTCGGGGTCGAACGGGTCGATCGCCCACAGCACCTTGATCACATCGGCCGGCGCCGGAACCTGGTCGATGTACGGCAGGCGCAGCCCCGGATCGCGGGCCCACTTGCTCAGCCCGTTGAACCCCCAGTCGACCAGCCGCCGGGTGGTGACCTCCCGCCATTCGCCCTGCCAGCCGCGCCCGTACTTGCGCATGAGGTTGGCCTTGACGAAGCTCACCACGTCGCCGCGCTCGGTCGTGGCATAGGCCTCCTTGTAGCGCACTGGGTCGGGCAACGATTCGAACACGTCACGCGGGCCGCCGCCGGGTTCCTTGTACAGCGTGCCGTACCCCCACTCGTCGTGGGAGACCGAGTCGACGCCCTTGAGCAGGAACGGATAGCCGTCGGGGGTGACGAACCACCATTTCCCCTCGATCTTCCTGAGCCGGAAGAACCCGTCGGCGGGCTGCTTGCCCAGCGCCTTGACCCCGCCGTACTGGTCGTAGACGGCGCGGTCCAGGGACACCTTCCGCAGCCGTTCCCACTCCTGCTCGCGGTCTTCGCTCAGGCGGGCGTCGGAGGTGACCTTGCCCGGCCAGTCCTCGTACAGGTACTGGCCGTACTGGTCGGCCAGTTTGGTGTGGCGGCTCAGCTCGTGTCGCAGCCCGTCCGCATCCAGCGGCGGCGCGGGGTTCTGGCCCGTCTGGCCGCTGCCCTGGGTCAGCTCGATCTCCGAGAGCGGGATGTGCAGGTACTGGTTGCCTCTGCTGAGCTGGATCCGAAGGAAGCGGGCCGTCTTGCCGGTCATCGGGATCTCGAGCCGGTAGTCGAGCTCGGCGCGGGTCCGTACTCCGCGGGCGGCGATCCGGTAGGTGCTCTCCGCCTCGGCCCGGTAGGTGACGGTGATCTCGTCGAAGCTCCAGAACTGGTTCGGCGCTTTGCTGAAGATCTTGATCGTGTCGAGCGGGTGGTCGGCCAGCAGGTCGAAGACCACCGACACGGTCTTGGGGGCGTTGGCGCTGCCTCGCCATCCCACGCTGCGGGTCAGGTCGCGGTCGAACAGCTCGCCGTGGCTGAACGGCACGACCCCTCCGCCGTTGTCCGGCACGCCGTCGTGCGGGGTGACCTCGGCGTAGTAGTTGCCTGCGTCCACCATCCCTGGGCGCGGGATCTGCCGGACGGGCCGGGTGATCTCCGTGCGCAGCGCGTCCGCCGAAAGCGGTGGCGCGGGGGCGGTCCCCGGCTCGCCGGGGCCCGGGTGGATGGAGATCTCGTTCAGCGCCATGTGCTGGTACTCGTGCAGGCGCGCGATCGTGATGATGACCAGGCGGGCGGTGCGGTTTCCCAGGTCCACGGTGAGGGTGTTGTTCAGCGGCACGTCCGCGGGTAGCGGGCTGGCGGTGCCGTACCAGGGCTGGGACCTGATCGAGGTGTAGTCGTCGTCGGCCTCGGCGCGGGTGCGCACGGATAGGGCGGCGATGCCGAAGTAGCGATTGGGGGCGTTGCTGACGATCGTGATCTGGTCGAGCGGGTGGTCTCTCAGCAGGTCGATGACGATGGAGACCTCCTTGTACCTGGCCGAGCCGTCGCCGGCCCACTGGGCCCGGGTGGTGACCGACGCGTCGGCCAGCGCGCCCTGGCCGAAGGCCAGCAGTCCGCTCTGGCCGAGGTCGGGGCCCGCACCGGAGTTGGGCGGCTGGTCGTAGGCGTAGGCGCCGGTGGTCAGAGCGGGCTGGAGTTGGGCCCGCGCGGGCAGGGAGACCAGCAGCGGGACGAGGAGCACGAGGAGTGCGGTGAGAAGCCTGGGTAACACGAGCTGAAACCCTTCAGTGCTGTGGCTCTGCGCCGGAGGCTTCATCGGAAAATGGCAGGACTTCCCCGAGCGTTTCTCTATTCTCCCTGCTCATCCGCTAGGAGTCACCGGTGCGGACACCAGAGTGGCCTGCTTCTTGCAGACGACACGATGACGAAACATTCACGACATGTCAACGACTTGTTCGCCCTTTTGCTTAAGCGCTAAAGTTGATGTGTGTGCTTAACTCACATCCACCGTGGAGATCCTGGTGCTGCGCGCTTCATCGGCCGCATGCTGATCGGCGTAGGCCGGCCGGGACGCGCGGGCGGCGGCCTGGCGGGTCAGTGGCTGCCCGCGTGGGGGACTACTGACAGGTCAGCGGCCCTCTTCCCTCAGCACCCGCTGGGCGACGGCGAAGGCGGAGTTGGCCGCGGGCACCCCGCAGTAGATCGCCGACTGCAGCAGCACCTCGCCGATCTCGTCGGGGGTGAGCCCGTTGCGCAGCGCGGCCCGCACGTGCATCGCCAGCTCGTCCAGGTGGCCGTGCGCGACGAGGGCGGTGAGCGTGACGCAGCTGCGGGTGCGGCGGTCGAGGCCGGGCCTGGTCCAGATCTCCCCCCAGGCGTAGCGGGTGATGAGGTCCTGGAAGTCGCGGGTGAACGGTGTGGTCGCGGCGATCGCCCGGTCGACGTGGGCGTCGCCGAGCACCTCCCGCCGTACGCTCATGCCGGTGACAGGACCGCCCAGGTGGGCTTCCAGGGCTGCGGTGACGGGTTCGGGACGGTCGACGTTGGCCAGGTGGGCGGCCGACGGGATCTCCACGAGGGTGGCGTCGGGCAGGCCGTCGGCCAGCTCCCTGGCATGGGAGGGCGGGGTGGCCGGGTCGGCGCGGCCCGCGACGACCAGGACGGGCCGGTCGATCCGGCCGAGGTCGGCGCGCAGGTTGTAGCGGGCGAGCGCCTCGCAGCAGGCCGCGTACGACCCCGGATCGGCCGCCGCCAGGTCGTCGAGGAGGGCGGGGGAGGGCGCGCCCGCGAACCAGCGGGCCCTGGCTCCCTCCAGCAGCGGGGCGGTGCCCTTCTCGCGCACCAGCGCGGCCCGCTCCAGCCACGCCCGCGGGTCGCCGAAGCGCGCGGAGGAGCAGACCATGGCCAGGGACCGCACCCGCGAAGGGTGATGGAGCGCGAGGTGCGCGCCGATCGCGCCACTGAGCGAGATGCCGGCGTAGTGGAAGTCGTCCCAGCCCTGGGCGTCGGCCAGGCGCAGCACCAGGTCGGCCAGCTCGCCGACGGTGGCCGCCTCGCCCGGCGCCGACCCGCCATGCCCCGGCAGGTCGAAGCGGAGCACGCGGTGGCGGCGGGTGAGGGCGGCGAGCTGCGGCTCCCACACCCGCAGGGAGGTGCCGAGCGAGGGACCGAGGATCAGCGGGACCCCACCCTCGCCGCCATCGAGCCGGTGGTGCGGCAGAATCACGAACTCTCCTGAGCGGTACGGCGCAGCACGCGGGTCACGGGCTCTCCTCGGTGGTGCGGCGGAGTGCGCGGTCGACGAGGGTGGGTGCGGCGCCGAGATAGTGGGTGGGATCCAGCAGGTCGTGGAGGTCGAGCCGGTCGCCCGCCGCCTGCTGGAGCGCCTGCCTGAGGCCGGAGCCGGGGGTGGCGGCGGCGAGCAGGGCCCTGGCGCGCTCCCTGCCCAGCACGGGGGCCAGCGCGGCGGCGACGCGTTCGGAGACGATGAGACCCCCGGTCAGGTCGAGGTTCGCGCGCATCCGCTCGGTGTGGACCCGCAGCCCCTCGGCCAGCTCGGCGGCGTCCCGCGCCGCGCCTCCGACCAGGCGCAGCGCGTCGCGCAGGGTCTGCCACTCGGCATGCCAGGCTCCGGCGGGCCGTTCGTCCTCCGCGGCCAGCGCGCCGTACAGGACGGCGGCCAGCGCGGGGGTCCGGCGCGCGGCGGCGGCGATCCAGGTGGCCCGCACCGGGTTGCTCTTGTGCGGCATGGCCGACGAGCCGCCACCCGCGCCCTCGTTCACCTCGCCGATCTCGGTGCGCGAGAGCACCAGCACGTCGGCGGCCAGCTTGCCGAGGGCGCCCGCGGCGAAGGCGAGCGCGCCGCCGAGGTCGGCCACCGGCGTGCGCAGCACGTGCCAGGGCAGGGCGGGCTCGGCCAGCCCGGTCTCGCGCGCGAAGGCAGCCACCAGCAGCAGCCCTATCTCGACGGACGCACCACCCGAGCCACCCGAGCCCGCTTCCGAGGTGCCCGCGACGGCGTCCCAGCCACGCGGGCCGACGTCCGAGGTGCCCGCGACGGTGTCCGAGACGGTGTCCGAGATGGTGGAGAAGGCGGCCAGGGTGCCGGCCGCGCCGCCGAGTTGGGCGGGCAGGCGTCGCCGTACGGCCAGCAGCCGGTCATGGGCGTCGAGGGTCAGCGCCCGCCACCCCGCCGCCTTGAGCCCGAACGTGGTCGGGACGGCGTGCTGGGTGAGCGTGCGGCCGGGCATCGGCGTGTCGCGGTGCTCGGCGGCCAGGACGGCCAGCGCGCCCGCCGTACGGGACAGGTCGGACAGGATGCCGCCGAGCGCGCGGTGGGCCACCAGCATGAGCGCGGTGTCCATGATGTCCTGGCTGGTCGCGCCCAGGTGGACGTAGCGCCCCGCCCGGTCGCCGACCGCGGCGGTGAGGTCGGCGACCAGGGGGATCACCGGGTTGCCGCCCTCGCGGGCACGCAGGACCAGCGAGGGCAGGTCGAAACGGTCGGCCCGGGCGGCCTCGGTCACCGCCCGCGCCGCCCAGCCGGGAACAGGAAAGGCGTCATCGGGCACGGTCCCGCCAGAAGCGGGAGTGGCCCCGCCCGAAGCCGCCTGATCAGAAGCGGCCTCGCCGGAAGCGCGGGCGGCCGTGGGGGCTTCGGGGGTGAGGCCGGGAGTGAGCGACGCCCATGCCCTGGTGAGCGCCGCCTCCGCGTCGAGCATCGCCTGGAGGAACGCCTCGTCGCCGGTCGCCGCCGCGGCCGCGGAGCCCGCCGACAGCAGCCCGACGTCAGCCGAAGTCTCAGCCGAAGTCAAGGAACACCGTCTCCCGCTCTCCCTGCAGGCGCACGTCGAACACGTACACGCCCTGCCGTTCCTCGGTCGCCATCAGCGTCGCCCTGCGGCTCGGCTCGAGGGCGGCCAGCAGCCGGTCGCCCGGCTCGTCGCGCAGGTAGGCACGAGTGTAGAGGTGGTGTCCGAGGCCGCGCGCGAAGACACAGACCGAGATGTACGGCAGGCCCGGCGGCAGCGTGCGCAGCATCCAGCGGCCGTCGGCGTCGGTGGCGACCCTGCCGAAGCCGGTGAAGTCGAGCCCGTGCCTGCCGATGATCGCCCCCGTCACCGGGTCGCGCCGCATCGAGCCCGGCGCGCCGCGCAGCCCCCCTTGCGGGTCGGACTGCCAGAACTCCAGCAGCGCGTCGGGGACGGGCTCGCCCGCGCCGTCGTGGACCCGGCCGTGCACGACGATGCCGCCGTGGGCCAGGTCGCCGCCTCCCGCGAAGGGCAGCGCGTAGCCGTAGAAGGGGCCGACGGTCTGCGAAGGGGTGGGCTTGATCATGACTCCGTCCAGGTGGCAGAGGGGCCGTCCAGCACGATGTCCCAGCGGTAGCCGAGCGACCACTCCGGCACCGACAGGTCGTGGTCGTAGGCGGCGATCATCCGCTGCCTGGCCCGCTCGTCCAGGACCGAGTTGAAGATCGGGTCGTAACGGAACAGCGGGTCGCCCGGGAAGTACATCTGCGTGATCAGCCGCTGCGCGAAAGCCGTCCCGAACAGCGAGAAGTGGATGTGCGCCGGGCGCCAGGCGTTGCGGTGGTTGCGCCACGGGTAGGCGCCCGGCTTGATCGTCGTGAACGCGTAGCGGCCCTCGTCGTCGGTCAGGCAGCGGCCGACGCCGGTGAAGTTCGGGTCGAGCGGCGCGGGGTGGTCGTCGCGCTGGTGGGCGTACCGCCCCGCGGCGTTGGCCTGCCACATCTCGACCAGCTGGCCGCGCACGGCTCGCCCGGCCCGGTCGAGCACCCGCCCGGTGACCGTGATGCGCTCACCGAGCGGCTCACCCTGATGCTGGCGGGTGAGGTCGGCGTCCAGGGCGGTCACGTCCGTGACGCCGAAGACCGGGCCGGCCAGCTCGGCGGCGTCGGGGTCGTCCACCACCACGAGCGGCTGATGCGGGTGGCGCAGGGCGCTGCTGCGGTACGGGGCGAAGTCGCGGGCCGAGTGGTGCCGCTCGACCCCCTCCTTCAGGTACGCCTCGTGCAGGTCGGCGATCTCGGCGGAGATGCGTTCTTGGGTCATGGGGGTCCTCATCGCTCCAGGACGACGGCCAGGCCCTGGCCGACGCCGATGCACAACGCCGCGAGGCCGAGGCCCGAACCCGCGGTGGCCAGCTGGTGGGCGACGGCGCCGGTGATGCGGGCGCCCGAGGCGCCGAGCGGGTGACCGAGGGCGATTGCGCCGCCGCGGGGGTTGACGATCGCCGGATCGAGTTCGGGCAGTTCGGCCAGACAGCCGAGCACCTGGGCTGCGAAGGCCTCGTTCAGCTCGACGACGGACGGCTCGCGTCCCCTCAACGCCTTCCTGATCGCCTCGACCGGGCCGAGGCCGAAGTACTGCGGCTCGATCGCGCTGACGGCGCTGCCGGTGATCCTGGCCAGCGGTTCGCGCCCGATGGCGGCCAGCCCGTCGGCGTCGCACAGCAGCAGGGCGGCGGCGCCGTCGTTGAGCGGCGAGGAGTTGCCGGCGGTGACCGTGCCACCCTCGCGGAAGGCGGGCTCCAGCCTGGCCAGCGCCGCCATCGAGGTGTCCTCGCGGATGGACTCGTCCCTGACCACCTCGCCGACGGGCACCACCTCGGCGCCGAAGTCGGCCTTGGCCGCCTTCTGGTGGCTGGCCAGCGCGTAGGCGTCCTGCGACTCACGCGAGACGGCGTACCGGTCGGCGACCAGCTCCGCGCCCTCGCCGAGGGCGACCGTCCACTCGGGGGCCATGCGCGGATTGACCAGGCGCCAGCCGAGCGTGGTCGAGACCAGCTCCTGGTTGCCCGCGGGGAAGGCGCGCGACGGCTTGGGCAGCACCCACGGCGCGCGGCTCATCGACTCGACGCCGCCCGCGACCACCACCGAGGCGGCGCCGACGGCGATGGCGCGGTAGGCCTGGATCACCGCCTCCATGCCCGACCCGCAGAGCCTGTTGACCGTCACGCCCGGCACGGTGACGGGCAGCCCGGCCAGCAGCGCGGCCATCCTGGCGACGTTGCGGTTGTCCTCGCCCGCGCCGTTGGCGTTGCCGAACACCACGTCGCCGATCGCGGCGGGGTCCAGGGCGGGGGAGCGGGCCAGCAACTCCTTGACGACATGGGCGGCCAGATCGTCGGGACGGACGCCGGACAGCGCGCCGCCGTACCTGCCGATGGGCGTGCGGACCGCGTCGACGACGTAGACCTCGTTCACAGCGACGACGCTAGGGCGCGGCCGGGCGTCCCGCACGCACCGGCTTCCGGTGAGCGGAAGACAGCGCGATCAACCGGTAGACGGGGTCGGCGCGCGGGCGCTCCTGCTCGGGCAGCGCGGCCAGCAGGGCGTCGAGCCGCTCCAGCTCGGCGGGCGGCGCCGCGCCGGGCCAGCCGTTCGCGGACGCGGCCAGGCTCTCGCGCCACGCCTTCGGGCTGCGGCCCTGCCCGGTCCCCGCGAAGCTCGTCCGTCCCGCCGCCACGAGCCCGAGCCCGGCCGCCACCTCGCTCACCCAGGCGTAGGCGTCGGCCTGGACGGGAGCGTGGGCGTCGCGCAGCGGGCGCACCAGCGCGGCGGCGTCGCCTCCCACCGCGTAGAGGGCGTCGTTCTTGTCCACGGTGGTGATCAGCACGCCGCCTGGGCGCAGCACCCTGGCCGCCTCCGCGAGCACCGCCGCCGACGTCGGACGGTCGAGCAGGTGCAGCAGCCAGATCATCGTGACGGCGTCGACCGAGGAGTCGGGCAGCGGCAGGCGGGTGGCCTCGCCCAGCACCGCGGCGCCGTCCAGACGGGAGGCGGCCACCCGCGCCATGCTCCGCGACCTGTCGACGCCCACGACGAGCCGGCCGGGGCGGCGGAGCAGGGCGGTGACGCTGCCGGTGCCGCAGGCCACGTCGGCGACCACCGCGGCGGAGCCCGGCAGGAGCGTCTCGACGGCCCGCGCCGACGCCCGCGCCCTGGCCTCCCCGCCGCGCGTCGCGTCGTAGCAGGCCGCCTCGCTGTCGTAGTCGAGCACCAGCACCTCCCTTTCCGTCAGAAGCCGAACTGCGCGTACGGCTCGCCGCGCAGGATCGCCCGCAGCGCCGCCTCGGGGTAGGGGACCAGCTCGGCGGGCAGGTCGTCCAGCGGGTGCCACTCGAGGGCGGCGCACTTGCCCGGCTCGGCGTTGTACGGCTCGCCGCTCCACCGCTCGGCCCTGAAGAACAGCCCGACGCGGTCGGGCGCGCGGTGCATGGCGTGCACGAAGGTGAGGTCGTCGGGGCCGATCACCACGCCGACCTCCTCAAGGGCCTCCCTGACCGCGCCGGCGACCGCCGACTCACCCTCCTCCAGATGTCCTGACGGCAGGTGCCACAGGCCGTCGGCGTACCCGGTGTTCGCCCGCCGTCCGAGCAGCACTCTCCCCTCGCGGACGAAGAGCACGTGCACGTCCACGATCGCCTTGAACCTGGCCCTCTTCACCTCGTGCGGGGCGCGCTCCCCGCCGCGCCGTCCCAGCGCCTGCGCCCACTTCACGGCCACGGCGGCGACCTGGACCAGCTCGGCGCGCAGCAGGTCGGGGTCCGCCTCGGCGAAGGCCTCCATGACCTCCTCGTGCAGGACGTGCCGCCAGGTCGGCGCACCGTCCCGCGCGGCCTCCTCCAGCTCGGCCCTGGCCAGGTCGGCCGCCGCCGTGCGCTCGGGACCCGTGCCGTCGGCGAGGTCCTGCACGCCCCACATCGCGTCCTGCGCCACCCGTTCGGCGGCCACGTCGGCCAGCACCGCGGACAGCGAGCCCGGCACCCCGTAGTCGCCGTCGCCGAGAGGGAAGAACTCCTCCGCCCGCCAGCTCGTGCCGTCGAAGGCCACCAGCGTGACCCCGCCCGCCTGGGCGGTGAAGGGCAGCCGGGCCGCCAGGTCCGCCTCCATCGCCGCCAGCACGCCGGGCTCCGCGCCGTCGGCGACCGTCAGGTGCGGGACCACGTCGGGATGACGCCCGCCGTACGGCGGAGCCTCCGGCCAGCGGGCGGCGACCGCCTCGGTGAGCTCGCGCAACGGACCCTCGGGCTCGGGGGCCAGGTAGAGCACGCCGGGAAAGCGCCCCGCAGCGCGGAAGGTCACGTCGAACGCCCTGCGCGCGGCGAACAGGCGGCCGAGCTCGGCCCGCACTCCCGCGTCGATCCGCTCGAGCCGCAGGAACGGGTAGAGGACGGTGACGTGCGCGCTGACGCCGTAGGCGGCCGAGGAGTCGTAACGCTCCCGCCAGCGCCCCACGACGGGCTCGGCCGCCGGGACGTTCACCACCAGAGCGGTCTGGCCCATCTCGAAGTGACCCACGCCGCACATTGTCCACCCGGTGCACCGCCGCCGGGTGCCGGGCGTGAGATGAGCCAGGTGGGACTACCCTGGGGCGCGATGAACGAGCTCGACCTGACCCGCTTCCCCGTCAACCCCCGCGACCAACTGCGCGCGTGGGACGCCGCCGACGAGTACCTGCTGCGGCACCTCGGCGGCGACCTCCAGGGCAACGTGGTCGTGTTCGGCGACCGGTGGGGCGCGCTGGTCACCGCGCTCGCCGCGCACCGGCCCACCCAGATCACCGACTCGTTCCTCACCCAGGAGGCCACCAGGGCCAACCTGAAGCGCAACGGCGTCGACGAAGGCCAGGTGCGGCTGCTGACGACCAGGGACACCCTGCCCGACCGCGTCGACGTGCTGCTGGTGCGCGTGCCCAAGAACCTCGCGCTCCTGGAGGACCAGCTGCACCGCCTGGCCCCCGCCGTCCACGAGGACACGGTCGTGGTCGGCACGGGCATGGTCACCGAGATCCACACCTCGACCCTGCGGGCCTTCGAGCGCATCCTCGGCCCCACCCGCACCTCGCTGGCCGAGCGCAAGGCACGGCTGATCTTCTGCACCCCCGACCCCGCGCTGCCGAGGACGCCGAGCCCCTGGCCGATCAGCTACACCCTGCCCGACGACGTCGGCCCCGCCTCGGGGCGCACCGTCGTCAACCACGCGGGCATCTTCTGCGCGGACCGCCTCGACATCGGCACCAGGTTCCTCCTCCGCCACCTGCCCGGCAGCAGGGGCCCCGAACGCGTCGTGGACCTCGGCTGCGGCAACGGCGTGGTCGGCCTGTCCTTGGCCCTGGCCAACCCCCAGGCCGAGGTGCTGTTCGTCGACGAGTCGCACCAGGCGGTGGCCTCGGCCGAGGCCACATATCTGGCCAACTCCGCCGCCCTGCCCGACCCGCCCGCCGCCCGCTTCCTGACGGGCGACGGCATGGCGGACGTCGAGGTGGGCTCGGCCGATCTGGTGCTCAACAACCCGCCCTTCCACACCCACCGCGCCACCACCGACGACACGGCCTGGCGGATGTTCACCGGATCCCGTACGGCGCTGCGCCGCGGCGGCGAGCTGTGGGTGATCGGCAACAGGCACCTCGGCTACCACGCCAAGCTGCGCAGGCTCTTCGGCAACTGCGAGGTCGTCGCCAGCGACCCGAAGTTCGTCGTCCTGCGCGCCGTCAAGCGTTGAGCCCGCGGGCCGTCACGGGCTGGACGGGGCGCCGGTAACGTCGCGCGCATGGAGCCTGACCAGTACGTCCGGGTACGCGGCGGGAGAGTGCACAACCTGCGCGGAGTGGACGTCGTGCTGCCGCGCGACACCTGGTCGCCTTCACGGGCGTCTCGGGTTCCGGCAAGTCGTCGCCGGGAACGGTTGTATCAGCATGCTCATGCGATCCGTTCGCGCATCGCTGATGCACCCGCCCCGCGCGGCGGGCTCGCGTCAGCCGATCTGTTCGGCCAGGGCGACGATGATTCCCGCGGGACCGCGGAGGTAGCAGAGCCGGAAGATGCTCTCGTACTGCGCCACCTCGCCGAGAAGTTCGGCGCCGTGGGCGCGCAGGCGGGCGATGGTGTCGTCGATGTCGTCGACGGTGAACATGACGCGATGCAGGCCCAGCGTGTTGGGCGGCGGGTTCTCCGGCTCGGCGCTGGACGCCGCGGGGGTGTGGTACTTGGTCAGCTCCAGCTTGCTGTGGCCGTCTGGGGTCCGCATCATCGCGATGTCGCTCCGGACGCCGTCGAGTCCGACGGTGCGGTCCGCCCAAAGGCCTTCGACCTGTCCCTTGCCTTCCAGTTCCATGCCGAGCTCGGTGAAGAACGCGACAGCCGCGTCCAGGTCGTCGACGACGATGGCGACGTTGTCCATCCGCTGAATGGTCATGTCTCCGAGCATAAAGAACGCTCGCCGCTGGTGGGGATCGGCGGCGCGGGTGCGCCGGCCGTGCTCGCTGCGGCGGTTGGTGTGCGGTGGGTGGCGGCGGAAGGAGCCCTAGCTGCGCCGGGCTTTCGAGACCTAGGACGGATAGTCGATACTGAAGTCCCAGGTGGGCGCGCCCGAATCGCCGGGGGCGAGGGGGCCGTCCACCAGTACATCGACGGTGCCATGCGAGAACGTCTTAGTTGCCACCACCTGGATGTCGGACGGATCGAGTTCCTCGAAGGGGGCGGTGAATTGCCAGCCTTCCCGGTGCATGGCAGCCAGTGCCTCCCGCACGTGATGGGCATCCGCCACTGTTACGGCCACCCAGGCGCCACTGTCCGGACTGTTCTGGCATTCGTCCTCGCGGTCGATCGCTGTGACCGAGCCCGCGGGAAGCAACCGGGTCACTTCCTTCTCCAGTACGGCTTGCTGCTGCGCCACCCGTTTCTTGCACTTCGCCACATGGAAACCGCAGGACGGGATTGGAGACAACAGCGCCGCGACGGCTAAGGCCGAGACCGCCATCTTGATCATATTCACGGGCTCAGCCTGCCACGTTCTGCGGCCGGAGCGCGCGTCGTCGGATAGAACACCCCCACCTGGCCACGGGCCCGGCGGCGGCGCGGCTCACACGCTGACGAGCGCCTCGCTGCCAGCCGGCCACCGTTCGAGAAGCTCGGCGTCGAGGGTGCCCAGCTCGCGGCGGATATGAGCCGACCCGGTCTGCTGGGCGACGCCGAACGCCTCGTGCCCCGGGTGCGCGGCCCGCGCCGGGTCCGCCTGCGGCGACTGGACGACCGCGATCAACGGGGAGCTGACCTCACCAAGACCGTTAGCGCGACACGAGGAAGTGGACCTCGCGGGGCCTGACCTCCAGGTCGCTCAGGCCGTCGGGCGTCGCGTCCATCTCGCGGGCGAGGTCGGCCGTCGCCAAGAAGGCCTCCTCGGACTCGAACGCGCCGGTGGTGACGACGGCGTCGCCGTCCGGGGTGACCCAGACCCCGACGGACTCGAAGCCCGGCTGCCGTCGCATCGCCTCGGCGACCTGGTGGCACTCGGCGAGGAACGCATCGACATGCTCGGGGGCAGGGTAGTGGAAGGCAACGAAACCGAATGACATGACGTGTCTCCTCCTGGGTTATACGATACCGTACAACGTGAGGCTAGACCTGTTGTACGGCTTCGTACAACAGGTCTGACAGGGTGAGGTGGGCCACAGATGGGCGCGTTGCGCACACCGCGGGAGCAGTGGATCGAGGAGGGGCTGCGGGCGCTGGCCGCAGGCGGTGTGGACGCGGTGCGGATCGAGGCGCTCGCCAAGGCGCTGGGGGTGACCAAGGGGGGCTTCTACGGCTACTTCGCCGACCGCGACGCACTGCTGACCGAGATGCTGGACACCTGGGAGCGCGAGAGCATCGACGACGTAATCGACCGAGTCGAGCGGGAGTGCGGCAACCCGCGCGACAAGGTCCGCCTGGCCGGGCAGCTCACCTTCTCCAGCGACCGCCTGCTGCCCATCGACCTGGCCATCCGCGAATGGGCCCGCCGCGACCACACCGTCGCCGCCCGCCTGCGCCGCGTGGACAACAAGCGCATTCAGTTGGCGCGCGACGCGATCAGCACCTTCTGCGCCGACCCTGACGAGGTCGAGGCACGCGCCCTGCTCGCATTCTGCACGGCCATCGGCAGCCACTTCCTCGCCGCCGACCACCCCGGCCGCACCCGCGCCCCGGTCATCGCCCGCGCCGCCGACATCATCCTCGACCTCCCACGTAACCCCGGTGGATGACACCTCCCCAGACCCCTGCCCGCCGCCGGCAACGCCGGGGTGCTCATGACGCGCCAGCCGGATGCGGTGAAGCGCGCTGCTGCTCCCTCGCTGTTCGGCTTGACCGCACGGCGGACCCGTCGGCGACCTGGCCGGGGTCGAGGAGTCGGTCACGCGGCGCTACCTGTGCCGCCGGCCCACCCCCCGGGGGAGCGCGCCGCGCACGCCTCGCGGCTGGCTGAAGCTGCGCGGCGTGACCCGCAACAATCTGCGCGACCTCGAGGTGGACGTGCCTCTCGGCGTGTTCACCGCGATCACCGGCGTGCCGGGCTCGGGCAAGACGACCCTGCTCGACGCGCTGGCCGCCACCGACGAGGCCGACCGGGTGGTGCGGGTCAACCAGCAGCCCATCGGCCACACCCCTCGCTCCAACCTAGCCACCTACACCGGGCTGTTCGACATCGTCCGCAAGCTGTTCGCGGCCACCGACGAGGCCGGGCGACGCGGCTACGACGCCGGACGCTTCTCCTTCAACGTCCAGGGCGGGCGCTGCGAGACGTGCAAGGGCGAGGGCTACGTCTCCGTCGAGCTGCTCTTCCTGCCCAGCACCTACGCCCCCTGCCCCGACTGTCACGGCGCCCGCTACAACCCCGCCACGCTCGAGATCGCCTACCACGGGCGGACGATCGCCGAGGTGCTCGACCTGACGGTGGACGACGCCTACGCGTTCCTGCCCGCGGCACGACGGTCGCTGCGAACGCTGCGCGACGTCGGTCTCGGCTACGTGCGGCTCGGCCAGCCCGCCACCGAGCTGTCGGGCGGCGAGGCCCAGCGCGTCAAGCTGGCCGCCGAACTCCAGCGCACCGGCAAGGGGCGCACTCTGTACCTGCTCGACGAGCCCACCGCGGGGCTGCATCCCGCCGATACCGAGGTGCTGATGCGGCAGCTCGGCGCCCTGGCGGACGGCGGCGCCACCGTCGTGGTCGTCGAGCACGACCTCGACGTCATCCTGGCCGCCGACCACGTCATCGATCTGGGGCCCGGCGGCGGTGAGGAGGGCGGCAGGATCGTCGCCCACAGCACGCGCGACGAGGTCGCCGCCGCACCCGGCAGCCGCACCGCTCCCTACCTGCGAGCCCACCTCTGGAACCCGCCTCCCGGCTGTCGCCGCCGGATTTCCGCACCGTCCTTGACAAAAAAAGTTGTCGGTGGGAGGCTGGAGCCACACCGCAAGGAACACCGACAAGGAGATCGACATGCGAAAGATCGTGGCCTGCTTCTTCATCTCCCTCGACGGCGTCGTCGAGTCGCCCGACCAGTGGCACTTCCCCTACTTCAACGACGAGATGGGCGCCGCGATCGGCGCGCAGATGGCCGAGTCCGACGCCATGCTCATGGGCCGCGTCAACTATGAGGAGTGGGCCGCCTACTGGCCGGCCAAGAGCGGCGAGGGCGACCACTTCGCCGACCACATCAACAACGTGAAGAAGTACGTCGTCTCGAACACCCTCGACTCGGCCGACTGGACCAACACCACGCTCATCAAGGGCGACTCCTTCGTCGAGGAGCTCACCGCGCTGAAGCGGCAGGAGGGCGGCACCATCTCGATGAGCGGCAGCGCCACCCTGGTCAGGTCGCTGCTCGAGCACGACCTGCTCGACGAGCTCTACCTCATGGTCCACCCGATCGTCGTCGACGCCGGCCAGCGGCTGTTCGAGGGCACCGGCCAGATCCCGCTCAAGCTCGTCTCGTCCACGACCTTCGAGACCGGTGTCCTGTCCCTCACCTACTCCACGGAGACGAAGTGACCACCAAGACCGTCGCCGACAAGCTGCTCGTCAAGCCGGGCACGACCCTGTGGCTGTCGCACCCCGACAGGCTCGCGCTGGTCGGGCCGCTGCCCGACGGCGTGCGGGAGGCGGCGGGGCCGCAGGAGGCCGCCGTGGCGCTCGTCTTCGGCGACGACGCCGCCTCGCTGAGGGAGGTCCTCGCCGAGCACGAGGACGGCATCGCCACCCCGCCCGTGGTCTGGGTCGCCTACCCCAAGGCCAACAAGACCGACATCAACCGCGACACCGTCTGGCCGATCGTCGGCGAGTTCGGGCTGCGTCCCAACGGCCAGGTCGCCATCGACGAGGTCTGGTCGGCGCTGCGCTTCAGGGCGCTGAAGCCGGGTGAGGCCCCCTTTGCCGGAGGCAGGTGAGCCTCACGCCTTGCGGTAGACGGAGACGGAGAACGGCCGGTGCGTGTCGGTGTCGACCCGGCCGGCGACGGGTGAGAGCGAGTGGTCGGCGTCGGCGAACCTGTGCAGGCTCGCCGCCTCTGGCCACGGATGCACCAGCACCAGCACCCCGCCGTCGGCCAGCAGCCCGACCAGCCGCTCCGAGGCCTGGCGAAGCCGTCCCGCCCTGCCCACGTAGTAGAGCGTCTCCGCGCAGAACACCAGGTCGAACCCCTCCTCAAGACCATGGCTGAGGAGGTCGGCGTGGACGAAACTGGCTTTCTCCGTCCGCTTCCTGGCCCGCTCCAGCGCTCGCGTGGAGATGTCGATCCCGGTGACCTCGGCGTCGGGGAACCGTCCCACCAGAGCGTCGGTGAACACCCCTTCCGCGCACCCCACCTCCAGAATCCGCCGGTACGGCAGGCGGGGAACCGCGTCCAGCGTCGTGGCGTACTTGTGCCGCTCGTAGTCGTCGGTCCCGAGCTTCCACGGATCGGGCGTGCGGTGCCACCAGTCGAAGTAACGGCGCAGAAAGACGCCCTGCCCTCGACGGGAGAGCAGGGACATCATCCGGAAGAACGCCCGGTGAATCCGCTCCGCGAGCTCCGACATCGGTCCCCCTTGATCGAGAAGCGCTCAAGGGCAACCTAGGATCTGGATCGCCGACCGGCTAGTACTGTCGCCGTGTTCCCTTGTACGTGGCCCGATGCGCGCCGGTCCCGGTGAGGGAGCGGACCGACAGCTCGTCGAACCTGTCGGCGTCCGGCTGCTCCTTGCTCAGCAGCGCTCCCGCCACCGCGCACAGGAAGCCGAAGGGGATCGACACCAGCCCCGGGTTCTCCATCGGGAAGACGGCGAAATCGACGCCACGGGGGAGTAGCGACAGGCTGGCCCCGGTGACCGGGTCGACCTTCCCCGACACCACGGGGGAGAAGAACACCAGCAGCAGCGACCCGGACAGCCCGCCGTACACCCCCGCGACGACGCCGGTGGAGTTGAACCTCTTCCAGAACAGCGACAGCACGATCGCCGGCAGGTTCGCCGAGGCGGCCATCGCGAAGGCCAGCGCCACCAGGAAGGCGACGTTCTGGTGCCGGGCCACCACGGCCAGCACGACCGCCAGCAGGCCGATCACCAGGGCGGAGAAGCGCGCGACCCCCACCTCCTGCGACTCCCTCGGCCTGCCGAACATCAGCACGTGGCCGAAGTAGTCGTGGGCCAGGGAGGTGGAGGAGGCCATGACCAGACCCGAGACCACCGCCAGGATGGTGGCGAAGGCGACCGCGCCGATGAAGGCCAGCATGAGGTCGCCGCCGACGGGGCCGCCGACGTACTCGCCCAGGACCTGCGCCAGTTGCAGGGCCGCGGCGTTGCCCGCGGGGTCCTGGGCGGCGATCGCCTCCCGGCCGACCAGGGCGGTCGCGCCGAAGCCCAGCGCCAGCGTCATCAGGTAGAAGACGCCGACCAGGCCGATGGCCCAGTTGACCGAGGCGCGGGCGGCGCGGGCGTCGGGCACGGTGAAGAACCTCGTGACGATGTGCGGCAGGCCCGCCGTGCCCAGGACCAGCGCCAGGGCGAGGCTGATGAAGTCGAGCTTGTTCAGCAGTGTCCTGACGGGGTCGCCCTCGACGTCCTGGGCGAACCTGCCGCCCGGCTGCAGGAAGTCGGGCCGGCCGCTGGCCTTGGCGGCGGCGCCCAGCATCTCGCTCAGGTTGAACCCGAACCTGCCCAGCACCAGCACGGTCAGCACGATCGTGCCCGTCATCAGCAGCACGGCCTTGATGATCTGCACCCAGGTGGTGCCCTTCATCCCGCCGAACATCACGTAGAAGATCATCATCGCGCCGACCGCGACGATCGTGACGACCTTGGCGGTGTCGGTGGAGACGCCGAGCAGCAGCGACACCAGCGCGCCGGCGCCCACCATCTGGGCCAGCAGGTAGAAGACCGAGACGGTGACCGTGGAGATGACCGCGGCGGTGCGGACCCTGGGCTGCTGCCGTACGCGGTAGGACAGGACGTCGGCCATCGTGAACCTGCCGGCGTTGCGCATCAGCTCCACCAGCAGCAACGTCAGCAGCCACGCGACCAGGAAGCCGATGGAGTAGAGGAAGCCGTCGTAGCCCGACAGCGCGATGATGCCCGCGATGCCGAGGAACGAGGCGGCCGACATGTAGTCGCCGGCCAGCGCCAGGCCGTTCTGCGGGCCGGAGAAGGTCCTGCCGCCCGCGTAGAAGTCTTCGGCGCTGCGGGTGTGGCCCCTGGCCCAGAAGGTGATCACCAGCGTGATCACGATGAACAGGATGAACAGGCCGAAGGTCAGCACGGTCCCGCTCATCGGCGCCGCCTTCCGTGTCGGGGCTGGGGGGACCAGTTCTCGATGCGCCTGCGCTCGGCGAGCATCTGCTCGTGCCGCTCCAGTTCGGCCTGGCGCTGGTCGGCCTCGTCGCGCAGCTGCGCCGCCAGGGGATCGAGCATCCTGCGGGCGTAACGGGTGTAGCGCCAGGCCAGGACGAAGGTGGAGACGAACTGCAGGATGCCGAGCAGCAGCGCGACGTTGATGTTGCCGATGGCCGGATAGGCCATGAAGTCACGGGCGAAGGCCGACAGCGAGATGTAGAGGAAGTACCAGCCCAGGAAGGAGGCGACGATGCCGATCGCCAACCGGCGAAAGCGCGTTCTGAGGAGGCGGAACCTCCGGTCCTGGACCACATCCGCATACGGCCCCGGTGAGCCGTGACGCCCTGAGCCACCCATCATGCGGCCCTCCCTGACTGTGATCACCCTCTGTGTCGGTGCGACTCCACAGTGAGATGAAACGATACGGACGGCTCCGCGCTTTTTCCGGGAAATGCGGGAACTCCCACTGCGCCCCCTGCCGGTCGGAGAAATGTCGGCGCCGTGAGGTTGAATGCAGGGATGGATCGACAGTTGACAGTGATGGCCGTGCACGCACACCCCGACGACGAGGTGATCAGCACCGGCGGCATCCTCGCCCGCTACGCCGCCGAAGGCATCAGGACGGTGCTGGTCACGTGCACCAACGGTGAGCAGGGCGACGGGCCCGGCGGGGTGAAGCCGGGCGACCCCGGCCACGACGACGCCGAGGTCGCCGAGCGGCGGCTGGCCGAGCTGCGCGAGTCCGTGGCGCACCTGGGCATCGAGCACGTCGAGCTCCTCGGATACCGCGACTCCGGCATGGACGGGTGGGAGGGCAACGCCCACCCCGACTCCTTCTGGAACGTGCCGGTGGAGCGGGCGGCGGCCCGGTTGGCGGAGTTGATGGAGCACTACCGGCCGCAGGTCGTGGTCACCTATGACGAGACGGGCGGCTACGGCCACCCCGACCACATCCAGGCCCACCGGATCGCGGTGGCGGCGACGGAGTCGACCGGCATTCCGGACAAGCTCTACTACACGGCCGTGTCGCGGGCCGGGGTCCAGGAGATGTTCGAGTACATGCGGACGGCGGGCATCGAGATGGACGAGGTCGAGCTGCCCGACGACTTCGGCACACCCGACGAGCTGATCACCACGGTGGCCGACGTATCGCCGTATGTGGAGCACAAGGTTAAGGCGTTGCGCGCGCACGCCAGCCAGAGCGACAGCATCTTCCTGCTGCAGATGCCTGAGGAGGCCCAGCACCGCGTCTTCGCGACGGAGTCCTTCGTACGGAAGATCTGCAAGGTCGCCGCCCCCGACCACGAGGACGACCTGTTCGCGGGCCTGCGCGACTAGCCCGCCCCTCGGACGGCGCTTCTCGGGCCTTTCTGCCGGAGGGCGCCGTCTTCGAGCAGCTCCCCTCGGACGGCGCCGCCGTCGAACGGCCCCCTCGGACCGCTGTCGGCGGGCGGATTCCCCTGGAAGACCCTTGGATCGCCCCCCTCGAACGGCCCGGCTGGGCGGGCGCCTTCCCCCGGCGGCCCTCCCGAATGTGGCCACCCCTGGGCAGCTCTCCCCAGTGGGCGCCATCCCTGAGCGGCTCCTTGAGGCGGTCCTCGGGGCTGCCTCAGGTGCTCGCTCCGGGCGGTCCTCGGAGGGTGGCGCCGTCTCCTGGAGGTGCCCCTCAGACGGCCCTTCCGAGATAGCGCTTTCTCTGGCTGCCTCCGGGATCTCCGGGTTCACAGGAAGAACTGCAGCGGTCAGGTGGGGGATTCCTGGAGGACCCAGCCATTTCCGTCGGGGTCGGAGAAGAAGGCGAAGGAGTTCCATCGGCCGCCGGGGCCGTCCGCCAGTGTCCCGTCCTTCTCGTAGTGCTGGATGCCGCTGACCTCGACGCCCCGCTCCACGAGCTGCGCGCGGGCGGCGGCGATGTCGCGGACCACCAGCTGCAGCCCCTGCACCACGCCCGGCGGGGTGCTGACCGGCGCACCGATGACGATCGAGCAGGCCGAGCCGGGCGGAGTGAGCTGCACGATCCGCACCGTGGCGTTGACCTGCGTGTCGTGGTCGGCGTGGAAGCCCGCCTGCTCGGTGTAGAACCGCTTGGCCCGCTCCACGTCGGCGACGGGGACGGGCACGACCTCGAGCTTCCATTCCATGGCGGACCTGTCCACGAGGGCACGGCTCCTTCACGAGAGCAGGGTGATGGTCCTCCAGATGGTAAGCAACGTGTTGCCGATGGCATAGGGCATGGTGTGGCCGAGCACCGTCACCTGCCTCTTGGCCGCGTCGGTGACCTGTGGCTCGTATCCGCATCGTGCGCACCGCTCGAAGGGCCTCACCGAGTGCGGAGAACGACGAGGAGCCCGCCATGGCGACCCCGAAAGCGATTGGCGACTTCAACGGCGACATCAGGGGAGAACTCGTCCTGGCTCTGTTCGAGCAGGACCGTCCTGCCACATGGTGGGCCTTCGACGGCGATCGGGAGATCGCCCGTTTCCCCGCCTAGAGGGACGTGGTCTTACCGAACACGCCTGGATCGGGTTCGGAGCCGGATGAGCCAGGCTGCGACTATGAGGGCGCCGCGCCGCCGACGAGCGCCGCCTGCAGCAGGGCGCGTGCCGACCAGCACATGGTCTCCACCGCCTCTTCATGGGAGAGGCTGGCGATGTCGGTGAGCCATATCAGCGCTTCGATGCCGCTGGCGGATCGGATCGCCACGGCAAGCCGATGCACATCGATCTCTGGGTTGGTCTCACGCAGGGGTGCCAGGGCGTCCTCGATCCAGCCGATGGCTCGCCCTTGGCGGAGAACCGGCTGGTCGGCGTCTTCGGCCGGTTCCAGCGACAGACGCAGGGACGTGCGCAGTTGCGGCTCCCACTCGACCGTCATCCGGGTGAAAGTCCTCATGACCAGGTCGAGCCGAGCCTGCGGATCGCTGGGCGCATTCTCGGGCAGCAGCGACTGCCGCTGGGTCTCGGGATGTACGGCAAGCAGCAGCGCGCGCTGATTGGGGAAGTACCGGTACGCCGTCGTCCGGGAGATCCCCGCTGCTGCCGCGGCCTTCTCCACGGTGGGGATAAGCCCCTGGGTCAGCAGCTCACGCGTGGCCGAGATGAGCGCTTGACGCGTGCGAGCCTTCTGCTGATGACGGCCACTCAATTCATATGGTACGGACATTCCCATCATGGTACCTTCGTCCCATGGGACTTGAGTCCCATATCGGAGTCCCATATCGGCGTCAGTGACATGACGAAGCAGACCGGGTGATGCGCTCATGGACCACGATCCCACCGCGACGAATCCCGACCTCTATCGACTGATCTTCGAGAACGAGCGCATCCGTGTCCTGGAGTACAAGGACAAACCGGGCGACAAGACCACACCCCATCGGCATCCCGACAGCGTCATGTACACGCTGAGCTCCTTCAAGAGGAGGGTTGCGGCCGGCGCCCGACAGGTGGATGTCGAACTCCAGGCCGGGCAGGTGCGATGGGTCGGTGCTCAAGAGCATTCCGGCGAGAACATCGGCGTCACCGACACACACACGATCTTTGTTGAGCTGAAGGAACCACCGGCGAACGGCTCGCCATCGCCCGACAGCCCTCTGGGGCCTTCTGCTCAGAAGTAGGTCGCGTCCCTACCAACCCAATGTGCCGCTCCTGACGTCGATCGAGAGACCAAGGGCCCGCGGCCCTCGTCGGGATGCCCGGCGTGGAGAGCCAGGCCCAGGTGACGCGCTCGTCCAACGATCACGTGGTGCCGCACGCTTGGCGCGACCCGAAGGAACCTCACCACACCACCAGAATCGAGACGATCACATCATGGCAAGTGTTGGCACCAGCCGTACATCCACAGCAATGGCCTTATGCCGCGCGCTATCGGTCAGCACTCCGCTCGCACTGACCGCAACACTGTGCGCCGTGGTCCCCGCCCATGCCGGCAGCACCACGGCGGCCGCGACGAGCGCCTGCGGCATCCGGCCCTACGGCCTGATCGGCGCGCGGTGGAGCGAACTCGGCGGCGAGAACAGCGCGCTGGGCTGCCCGCGCACCTCCGAGGTGGACGTCTACCTGAACGGTGTCTGGGCCGGACGCAGGCAGAACTTCCTGCGCGGGCAAATGGTCTGGTCACCCCGGCAGGGGCCCAAGTTGGTGGTGTCGGCCTGGTCGATCGGCGGATACGCCTACGTCGACTGGCATACGACCGCCCCCCGCTCCTATGACCGCTTCCTCGTCCGCTGGACCAGCGCCGCGGACAGAGCCGGAACCCAGCGAGACCTCGGCGGCGGCACCGGCGGCCGGATGCGGGTCCGCGTGATGACCACCAGCGGCTACCGATTCATCGTCGAAGGCTGCGACAACGGAACCTTCAGCTCCAGCTGCAAGCAGGGCTGGACCCTCTCGGTGACCGCCTGATGGAAAGGGTCTCGAGGAACGCCCTGCTGGCCATCGCTCTCGTCATCTCGTCCGGCTGCGGCCAGGCGGGATCCGGCCTACCTTCGCAGAGCCCACCGCCCGGGGACGGTCAGAGCGCAACGGCGGCACCCGCCCAGGAGTCCTGCGGAGAGACCGCCGACAAGGTCACGCAGCATGCGCGGCAGCCCGAAATCCGATCGGTCACCATGCAGGGCCAGTGCACGCTGGTGTCGATCGAGACCACCCTCGGCGACGGCGAGTCGAGCACCGCCAAGAAGATCTGCGATTCGGCAGCCGAGGTGGCCTACTCCGGCGACACCAACTCCATCAGTGTGCAGGGCAGATCCGGCAAGGAACTCTCCGTGGGAATCGCCGGCGCCAAGTGCCTGGCACAGCCGTGAATCGCGGCTCTCCGCAATCCGGGGTGAGGCGGATGGCCCTATCGTGTCCGAGCGCGGCGGTGTCGCCCCGTACGCGCCCAGCCGCGCCCGATCACGCCGCGACACGTCTGGTCGCCACAAGATAGGACCTGGTCATCTCCAGGGACAGCCCGATCGCGACGACCCCGAGAACTCCGTGGTACCACTGCCAGCCCACGCCGATGCCGACGAACCCGTCCACGATCATGATCCCCGCACCGCCGACGACGGCCAGCAGCATCCCGGCCAGCACGAGCAGCATCAACGGTCTCGGCGCCCGGCGCCCCAGCGCCGTGACCGTGGCGATGGCGACGCACGCACCCAGCACGCCGGTCGCGGCTGCGAGCCACTGCCCGGCGGCCGCGTCCATGAAGTAGCCTTCGGTCTCCGCGGCAGATACCGGCGGGCCGCCAGGGAACCCGAGCCGGGCCTGCAGGGCGAAGGCGACCTTCCCCGCGGCGTACCCGAGGAACAGCACCGCCATCGCGTACGACGGCCAGCTTCGCGGGCGATCAGAATCAACCATGACTGCGACCGTAGAGGCCGCACAGCGGCCATCACTCCCCATGGTGAGGGAGGCGCCTCCCCTACAAGGGGGAGCTCCAGGAGGGCGCTCGCCACAGCACCGCATCAGGATCACTCGGTTCCCGCCCGCGCCAGCTCACTTCGGAGCGCCAGGACGGGGAAGATGTTCCGCCGCCGAGCTCATCAAGGCGCACCAGCGGGGGGTGAAGGTGCGCGTCCTCGTGGACGGAGATCAGCGCGGCGCGGCCGTCGCCACCCAGCTCGCGGCCGCGCTCGGCACCGACGTCGCCGGCGACTCGTGGCTGCACGTGTGCACCGGGCCGATGTCGGGCGGCACCGCGGCGTGCATCGGTGACAAGGGCCAGCACAACAAGTTCTACCTGTTCTCCCGCGCCGGGGAGGCCTCCGGTGTGGTCGTGCAGTCCTCGGCCAACCTCACCGACCTGAACTCCGGGCGGCGCATCTCTTCTCGAAAGACGTCGTCGCTCGCGAGCGGCGGACTCGATAGAGCAGGTGCAGCACCCGGTCGCCCTGGATCACCACGTGCGGGTCCTCGAGCAGATGCTGGGCATCGACCGACCCGAAGTACCGCTTGCCTGAGCCGAAGACCACGGGCACGACATCCATCGCCACCTCGTCCACCAGACCGAGGGCGAATGCCTGCCCGCCGACGTCGCCGGCCGCCACGGCGACGGTGCGCTCCCCGGCCAGTTCCTTGGCCTTCGCGATCGCCTGGGCCGCATCGTCGACGAAGTGGTACGACGCCTCGGGGTGCCACCCGTCGGGCTTGGGCCGGTGCGACTCCACGACCACGTGTTCGCCCGCCGGCGGCGACCCCTCCCAGCCGTTGGTCATGTCGAACAGGTGACGCCCGATCACCATCGACCCGATGCTCGCCCACATCGGCTTGACGTACTCGGCCGAGGCCTGCGACACCTTCCCCACACCACCTTCGCCGAGCTCGACGTCGCCGTTGGAGTACCAGTCGAACAGCGGGCCGACCTGATCCTCCGCGTCGGCGATGAAGCCGTCCACCGACACGACGTTGTGCATCACCACGGTGCTCATCACATCTCCCAGGTGTTCCGAGGGGTTGGCCTTGCTCCGTTGTGAACCCGTTGGCCGGGCTCTCCTTTGCGGGTCGGCCGAGCCCTTGTCACTCAACGGCGTCGGCGGAACGCCCATCCGGCTTCAAGCCGATCTGCCAGATGGTCGAACGCCTCGGCCGGGATGTCCAGCAGGACGTCCACCCCGCCGACCGTCCTGCGGGACGCGGCTCTCCCGCTCCTGCCCGACGTGCTCTTCGAACGCTCGCTCACCCCCGACCTACATCATGCGTGCGCGGCTGCTCTGCTTCGCCGCAGTCCTCCCCACGCCGCGGGTCGGCATGATCGGAGCGCTCCTGTCCACGGCACCGCCACCTACGATCCGGAGTTCCCCTCGGCCTGCACGGACAGGTGTTCATGGCGATAGACCTGACCCTGCTGGGCGCGACAGCGGCGGCACTGCGCCGCCCCCAAGACCCACACTCCCTGACCATGAGCCCGGCCGCGTTTGTGTGATCCCCACAACTCCGGCCGCGAAGCACGCTTAGTCCCCGACATGACAGTTTCCGGGAGCAGCCGACAGTATGGAGGCCGGTTGGGGCGGGACGGCCGCCGTGTTCCACGTCTTCGAAAGGCCCGCTCAGTGTTCAGTCGTGTCGCCATCGTCAACCGCGGTGAAGCCGCCATGCGGCTCATCCACGCCGTTCGGGACCTAGCCGCGGAGACGGGAACACGGATCGAGACTGTCGCCCTGTACACGGACTCCGACAGAACGGCCACGTTCGTCCGCGAGGCGGACCTCGCCTACGACTTGGGGGCCGCCGCGAACCGGCCCTATCTGGACCATGCGGTCCTCAAGAAGGCCCTGGTCGAGACCGGCGCGGACGCGGCCTGGGTCGGTTGGGGCTTCGTGGCGGAGGACCCGGCGTTCGCCGACCTGTGCGCCGAGATCGGCGTGACGTTCGTCGGCCCGAGCGCCGAGGCGATGCGCAAGCTGGGCGACAAGATCGGGTCGAAGCTGATCGCCGAAGAGGTCGGTGTGCCCGTCGCGCCGTGGAGCCGCGGTCCGGTGGAGACGCTGGAGGAGGCGAAGACGGCGGCGGACCGGATCGGCTATCCGTTGATGCTGAAGGCGACCGCGGGCGGCGGTGGTCGCGGTATTCGGATGATCTCCAACGCCGACGAGCTGACCCAGGCCTACGAGCTGACGCGCAGGGAAGCCGCGCGCGCGTTCGGCAGTGGCGTGGTGTTCCTGGAGCGCCTGGTGACGGGCGCCCGGCACGTCGAGGTGCAGGTCATCGCGGACGGGCAGGGCACCGCGTGGGCGCTGGGCGTGCGCGACTGCTCCGTGCAGCGGCGTAATCAGAAGATCATTGAGGAGTCCGCCTCCCCGGTCCTCGACGCCGAGCAGGTCGCCGAGCTGAAGGCATCGGCCGAGCGGCTCGTGCTCGCGGTGGGCTACCAGGGCGCGGGCACCATCGAGTTCCTCTATCACCCCGGTGAGCGGCTGTTCGCCTTCCTCGAGGTCAACACGCGCCTGCAGGTCGAACACCCGATCACCGAGATCACCACCGGCGTCGACCTGGTGAAGGCCCAGTTGCACGTCGCGGCGGGCGGCAAGCTCGAGGGTGACGCGCCCGAGGAGTGGGGTCACGCCGTCGAGGCGCGCCTCAACGCCGAGGACCCCGACCGCGACTTCACACCCTCGCCCGGCCGGATCTCGCGGCTGGCGCTGCCCAGCGGCCCCGGCATCCGGGTGGACACCGGGTTCAGCGAAGGTGATGTGATCCCCGCCGACTTCGACTCGATGATCGCCAAGATCATCGCGCACGGCCGTGACCGCACGGAGGCGTTGGCGCGCCTGCGCCGCGCGATGACACAGACGACTGTCATCATCGAAGGCGGCGTGACGAACAAGGGCTTCGTCCGCATGCTGCTCGACGAGCCCGCGGTGATCGACGGGTCCGCCGATACCGGCTGGATCGACCGCGTGCGCGCCCGGGGCGCTCTCGTGTCGCACCAGCACTCCGCGATCGCGCTGATCGCCGCCGCCATCGAGGCCTACGAGGACGAGGAGGCCGTGACGCGGCAGCGCTTCCTGTCCACCGCGCACGGCGGCCGTCCGCAGTCGCAACACGAGAGCGGCCGGGCGCTGGAGCTCAAGCTCCGCGACGTCGGCTACCGCGTCCAGGTCGCCCGCACCGGCGGCCACCGGTTCCGCATCGGCATCTCGGCGGGCGGCCCCGAGCACGCGGCCGACGTCGACGTCGAGCGCTTCGACGAGCACAGCGGCCAGATCACCGTGAACGGCGTCCGTTTCAAGGTCGTCACGAGCACGCACGGCCCGATCCACCTGGTCGAGGTCGACGGCGTCACGCACCGGATCAGCCGTGACGAGGGTGGCATCGTGCGCTCGCCGGTGCCCGCGCTCGTGGTGGCCACGCCGTTGCAGGCGGGCGACGAGGTCGAGGCCGGTGCGCCGCTGCTCGTGGTCGAGAGCATGAAAATGGAGACCGTGCTGCGCGCGCCGTTCCGCGCCCGCGTGCGGGAGCTCGCGGTGTCGGTCGGCAGCCAGGTGGAGGCGGGCGCCCGCCTGCTCCGCCTGGAGCCGTTGGGCGATGGCGACGAGACGGCCGGTCCCGCCGCCGTGGCCGAGGAGGTCGAGCTGGATCTGCCGTCCGAGCCGGTGGACGTGCCCGCGGCCGCGCGTGCCGCGCGGGGCCTGCAGGACCTGCGCAGCCTCCTGCTGGGCTTCGACATCGACTCGCAGAACGAGAGGCGCCTGCTCGCCACCTACCTGGACGCGCGCGCCGAGCTGGTGGCGGAGGGCCGACACGAGCCGGCCGGAGAGGTCGAGCTGCTGAGCCTGTTCGCCGACCTGAGTGAACTGAGCCGCAACCGGCCCGCCGGCGAGGAGTCGAAGTCGGACTCCGCGGTGCACAGCCCCCGCGAGTACTTCCACACCTACCTGCAGTACCTCGACGCGGACCGGGCCGGGCTGTCGGAGAGCTTCCGGCAGCGGCTCACGCACGTGCTGTCCCGCTACGGCGTCGAAAGCCTGGACCGCACGCCGGAGCTGGAGGACGCGGTCTTCCGGATCTTCCTGGCCCAGCAGCGCGCGTCCACCGACGTCGCCGTGGTGACGACCCTGCTGCGCCAGTGGGTGAAGGAGGCCCCGCCCGCCGAGGCGGACCGCGTCACCGTCGGCCTGGCGCTGGAGCACCTGGTCGCCGCCACCCAGGTTCGGTTCCCCGCCGTCGCGGACCTGGCGCGCGGCGTCGTGTTCGCCTGGTTCGCCCAGCCGCTGCTGCGCCGTAACCGCGCCAAGGTCTACACGGCCGTGCGCAAGCACCTGCGCCACCTCGACCAGCACCCGGGCGCGCCGGACCGCGCCGAGCGGATCTCCGCGATGGTCGCCTGCGCCGAGCCGCTCGTCCGACTGGTCGGCCAGCGGATCGGCCGTGAAGGCGCGGACCCCGTGCCGCTGCTGGAGGTGCTGAGCCGCCGCTACTACGGCAACCGTGCGCTGAGCGACCTCCGGGTGAGCAAGGTGGCGGGTTGTACGTTCCTCGTCGCCGATCACCGTACCGCGACCGGCAACGGCCGCGTCGTGACCACCGCGGTCGACTTCCCGGCGCTGGCCGAGGCGGTCAAGGCGGTCGGCGAGTTCGCCGGTGACGGTGAGCTGGTGGCGGACGTCTACCTGACCTGGCCGGACGGCCCGAGCGACCCCGACGAGATGGCCACGCGCCTGCGCGAGGTCCTGATCAAGCAGGAATCGCCGAACCGGATGGGCCGCATCACCACGACCGTCGCGGGGAACAGCGGCGCGGTGATGCACCACCACCACTTCACCTTCCGGCCGTCCGCGGACGGCTTCGTGGAGGAACGGCTGCTGCGCGGTCTGCACCCGCGCATCGCCGAGCGCATGCAGCTGGAGCGGCTGCGCGACTTCGACCTCACCCGGCTGCCCTCACCCGACGAGGAGGTCTACCTCTTCCGGGCCGCGGCACGGCAGAACCCGTCCGACGAGCGCCTCGTCGCCCTGGGTCAGGTCCGCGACCTGACCCCGTTGCGCGACGAGGAGGGCAGGATCGTCGCGTTGCCCGCGGCCGAGGACATCCTGGCCACGTGCCTCGACGCGATCCGCAGGGCCAAGAAGCCCGGCGCGAAGACGTCGGGGACGAACCGGATCGTCATCTACGTGTGGCCGCCGACCGACCTCTCGACGGACGACCTGAACACGGTGGCGAAGCGCGTGGTGCCGACGACGGCGGGCGCGGGCCTGGAGGAGGTGCTGTTCCTCGGCAGACGCCGAGACAGCGCCACGGGCGAACTCGTCGACATCGCCGTCCAGATCGGCTACGACGTGGGATCCGGCGTGCGGCTGTCCGTCGTCCCGCCGCCGACCGAGCCCGTCGAGCCGCTGGACGACTACCGCCAGGAAGTGCTGCGCGCGCACAGCCGCGGCACCCCCTACCCGTACGAGCTGACCGACATGCTCGCCGGGCCGTTCGGTTCGTTCACCGAGTACGACCTGGACGAACACTCGAAGCTGGTGCCGGTGAACCGGCCCAAGGGGCGCAACACCGCCGCGCTCGTCGCGGGTGTCGTCAGCACGCCGACGCCGCGCCACCCGGAGGGCATGACCCGCGTCGTACTGCTGGGCGACCCGACGAAGGCGCTCGGCGCGCTGTCCGAGCCCGAGTGCGCGCGGGTGATCGCCGCGCTCGACCTGGCCGAGCGGATGCGGGTGCCGCTGGAGTGGTTCGCGCTCTCCGCGGGCGCCCGGATCTCGATGTCGTCCGGCACCGAGAACATGGACTGGGTGGCGGCCGCGCTGAAGCGGATCGTGAACTTCACCCAGGACGGCGGGGAGATCAACATCGTGGTCGCGGGCATCAACGTCGGCGCCCAGCCGTACTGGAACGCCGAGGCCACGATGCTCATGCACACCAAGGGCATCCTGGTGATGACGCCGGACTCCGCGATGGTGCTGACGGGCAAGCAGTCGCTCGACTTCTCCGGCGGTGTGTCGGCCGAGGACAACCACGGCATCGGCGGGTACGACCGGATCATGGGCCCGAACGGCCAGGCCCAGTACTGGGCGCCGGACATCCGCGGTGCGCGGGAAGTCCTGATGTCGCACTACGACCACAGCTACGTCGCGCCGGGGGAGAGCGGGCCGCGCAAGACGGTCACCAGCGACCCGGTGGACCGCGACGTGTCGACGTTCCCGCACGCCGCGCCGGACAGCGACTTCACGACAGTGGGTCAGATCTTCTCCGCCGAGTCCAACCCGGACCGCAAGAAGCCGTTCGACATCCGCACGGTCATGCGCGCGCTGTCCGATCAGGACCACCCGGTGCTGGAGCGATGGGCGGGCATGGCCGACGCGGACACCGCCGTGGTCCAGGACGTCCACCTCGGTGGCCGGCCGGTGTGCCTGCTGGGCATCGAGTCCCGGTCCGTGCCGCGTCGCGGATTCCCTCCCACCGACGGCCCGGACACCTACACCGCGGGCACCTTGTTCCCGCGCTCGTCCAAGAAGGCCGCTCGGGCCATCAACGCCGCCAGCGGCAACCGTCCGCTGGTCGTGCTGGCCAACCTGTCAGGGTTCGACGGGTCGCCCGAGTCGATGCGCAAGCTGCAGCTGGAGTACGGCGCGGAGATCGGCCGCGCGGTGGTGAACTTCAAGGGGCCCATCGTGTTCTGCGTGATCTCGCGGTACCACGGCGGCGCGTTCGTGGTGTTCTCCAAGGCGCTCAACCCGAACATGACCGTGCTCGCGGTCGAGGGCTCGTTCGCCTCGGTACTCGGCGGTGCTCCGGCCGCCGCGGTGGTCTTCACGCGGGACGTCGACAAGCGGACCGGCAACGACCCCCGCGTACTCGCGCTCGCCGCCCGTGTCGCGGAGGCGCCGGCTGCCACGCGGGCCGCGTTGGCCGCCGAGCTGGCCGAGCTGCGGGCGTCCGTGCGGGCCGAGAAGCTCACCGAGGTGGCCACCGAGTTCGATCGCGTGCACAGCATCCAGCGGGCGGTCGATGTCGGCTCGGTGGACGCGATCATCAGCTGCGCCGAGCTGCGGCCGCGGATCATCGAGACGGTCGAGAAGGGCCTCGCCCGACAAGTCTGACCTGGCGCTGAAGCCGGACGCCTGTGCCTTGTCGGGCGGGCGTCCGGCTGCTCGCGTTCCCGCGCAGGCAGCCGGTGAACGCGAATCACTCGCCGCACCTGGATGGGGGAGGCGCGAGCGCTACCACGTGGCGATCGCCGCGGCCGTCACGGGCACGTTCACCTGGACGGGCGCGGTGGGCGAGCTGGTGCTGTCGGGTGTGGTGGCGGTCGCGATCGGCGTGGCGGTGGGCTGGGCGGCCGACAAGCTGATGGGCTTCGTCGCCGACGCGACCCTGCAGATCGGGCTGTCGCTGCTGCCGTTCGTGAGCTACGCGCTGGCCGACGATCTGAGGGTTCAAGTTAGGAAGGTTTCCTAACTTCCTTGACAGTCGCCCGAACCGCTTGCCAGGATGCCGATTAAGCGGCTTGGCGCGGCGTCGGCGACGACGTGACGCGCTCAGTGATCTCTGCCCCGGCCGTGCGTCGTGTGTAGTTCCCCTATGCCTTGGAGCTCTCGATGCCGCGTGTGCTGCTGTTATCCCTCCTCCTCGTGGCTGGGCTGCTCGTCGGCCCCGCCACCTCCTCCACCGCCTCCTCCTCCGCGTCCGCCACTGCCGCCGAATCCCTGCTCTCGCAGGGCCGACCGGCGACCGCCTCCTCCGTCGAGGACGCCACCCTGGGCGCCGCGAACGCCTTCGACGGCGACCTCACCGCCACCCGATGGGCCTCGGCCGAGGGCCATGACCCCGAATGGCTCCAGGTGGACCTCGGCGCCGTCACCCCGCTCACCCGGATCAAGCTGACCTGGGAGGCCGCGTACGGCAGGGCCTACCAGATCCAGGCCTCCAGTGACGGCGCCGCCTGGACCACCCTCTACTCCACCTCCAGCGGCGACGGCGGCACCGACGATCTGACCGTGTCGGGCTCGGGCCGCTACGTCCGCGTGTACGGCACCGCCCGCGGCACCTCCTACGGCTACTCCCTGTACGAGATGCAGGTCTACGGCGAGGGCGGGGGCGGCAACCCCGGCGGCCCCGACTACCAGGCCGAGGACGCCACGCTCTCCCAGGCGAGCGTCGCGAGCAACCACGCCGGGTTCACCGGCAGCGGCTTCGTCGACTACGTCAACACCGTGGGCGGCTACGTCGAGTGGACGGTCACCGCCGCCACCGCGGGCGCCCACACCCTGACCTTCCGCTACGCCAACGGCACCACGGCCAACCGGCCGCTGGCCGTCGCGGTGAACGGCGCCGCCGCCGTCAGCCGCGACTTCCCCGGCACCGGCGCCTGGAGCACCTGGGCGGACGTCTCGCTCACGGCGACGCTGAACGCCGGCGCCAACACCGTGCGGGCCACCGCCACGGCCGCGAGCGGCGGCCCCAACCTGGACCGGCTCACGGTCGGCCCCGCCTCGGGCGGCGGCTCGTTCGTGGTGGCGGCGGCCGGCGACATCGCCGAGCAGTGCACCGCGAGCTCCAGCTCGTGCATGCATCCCAAGACCGCCAACCTGGTCAAGACGATGAACCCCGAGTTCGTCATCACGATGGGCGACAACCAGTACGACGACGCCAGGCTGCAGGACTTCACCGCCTACTACGACAAGACGTGGGGCGCGTTCAAGAGCAAGACCCGTCCGGTGCCCGGCAACCACGAGACCTACGACCCCGCGGGCTCGCTGGCCGGCTACAAGTCGTACTTCGGGTCGATCGCCTACCCCAACGGCAAGAGCTACTACAGCTACGACCACGGCAACTGGCACTTCGTCGCCCTCGACTCCAACGCCTTCGACCAGAGCGCGCAGATCACCTGGCTCAAGGCGGACCTGGCCGCGAACACCAAGCGCTGCGTGGCCGCCTACTGGCACCACCCGCTGTTCAGCTCGGGCGAGCACGGCAACGACCCCGTCAGCAGGCCGGTCTGGCAGATCCTCTACGACAAGCGGGCCGACCTCGTGCTCAACGGCCACGACCACCACTACGAGCGCTTCGGGCCGCAGAACCCGAGCGCCCAGGCCGACCCGAACGGCATCGTCGAGATCCTCGGCGGCATGGGCGGCGCGCCGCCGTACAACATCGAGAACGTGCAGCCCAACAGCCAGAAGCGGCTGTCGGGGACCTTCGGCGTGGTGAAGCTCAGCCTCGGCGAGAGCACCTTCTCCTGGCAGCTGGTCGGCGTCGACGGCGCGGTCAAGGACACCAGCCCGACCTACACCTGCCACTGATCGATGTACATCGCAGGATTCCGTTATCGCGGGCTGACCATGGCCGTGCCGGCGAACGTGCTGGCGCTGGGCATGGTCAGCCTGGTGACCGACGTCTCCTCCGAGATGGTGACCGCGGTCCTGCCGTACTACGCGGTCCTCGTGCTGGGGCTGAGCCCGCTGGCCTACGGGCTGCTGGACGGGCTCTACTTCGGGGTGACCGCGGTGGTACGGCTGGCCGCCGGGCACGCCGCCGACCGGTGGCAGCGCCGCAAGCTGGTCGCGGGGCTCGGCTACGCGCTGTCGGCGGTGTGCAAGCTCGGCCTGATGGCGGCGGGCGGCTCGGTGGGGCTGCTCGGCGCCGTCGTGGCCGCCGACCGGACCGGGAAGGGCCTGCGCACCGCGCCCCGCGACGCGCTGATCTCGCTCAGCGCCGCGCCCGAGACGCAGGGCCAGGCCTTCGGCGTCCACCGGGCGATGGACACCGTCGGCGCCTTCCTCGGTCCGCTGGCCGCCTTCGCGGTGCTCGGCGCGACGGGCGCCTACGACGTGGTGTTCGTGGTCAGCTTCGCGATCGCCGTCTTCGGCGTCGTGCTGCTGGTGCTCTACGTCAGGGAGCAGCCGTCCGCCGTGACGCCGGTGCCGCGGGTGCGGCCGAGGGTCGGCCTGGCGCTCCTGCGCGAGCCGCGCTTCCGCCGGATCTGCCTGCTGGCCGCCGCGCTCGGGCTGGTGACGGTCAGCGACCCGTTCGTCTACCTGCTCCTGCAGAAGGGCACCGGCATCGCGCCCGAGCACTTCCCGCTGCTGCCGCTCGGCACGGCCGCCGTCTACCTGCTGCTGGCCGTGCCCGTAGGGCGGCTGGCCGACAGGTGGGGGCGCATCCCCGTCTTCATGCTCGGCCACCTCGCGCTGGTCGGCGTCTACGCGCTGCTCGGCGGCGGCGCGCCGTACTGGCTGGTCCTGGCGATGTTCGGGCTCTTCTACGCGGCCACCGACGGCGTCCTGATGGCCGCCGCGGGCCCGCTGCTCCCCGCCCACCTGCGCACCAGCGGGCTGGCGCTGCTGCAGACGGGACAGGCCGTCGCCCGCATGCTCTCCTCGATCATGTACGGCGCCGCGTGGACGTTCTTCGGGCCCGTTCCCGGGCTGGTCGTGATGGGCGCGGGCATCGTGGCCTGCCTGGGGTTCTGGAAGGTGGTCCGATGAGGAAGGCGCTGATCCTCGCCGTGACGCTGCTCGTGCTCGGCGGCGGCGCGCTGTTCTACGCGGTGCGCGCCGCCAGGGTCGCCCCCGCGCAGGAGGCGGCCTTCGACCTCGCCAAGCCCGGTCAGATCGTGGTGCGCGACCACGCGAGCGGCCTCGTGCGCGGCAGCCGTACCAGGTGCGAACGGTTCGCCACCGCCTCGGGGACGGGGGTCTGCCTGGTCACCGAGGTCGCCAAGACCTACGCCGTCGTGGTGGACAGGACCATGAAGGAGATCAGGCGGCTGCACATCGCGGGGATCCCGAGCCGCGCCAGGGTGTCGCCCTCCGGGCGGATGATCTCCTGGACGGTCTTCGTCACAGGTGACTCCTACAACAAGGGCGGCTTCTCCACCTGGACCGGGATCCTCGACAACCGCACCGGCTACGCGATCACCAACATGGAGGAGATCCCGCTGACCAAGGACGGCCGCCGCTACTTCTCCGCCGACGTCAACTACTGGGGCGTCACCTTCGCCCGCGACGACAACCGCTTCTACGCCACCGTCTCCACCCGCGGCAGGACCTACCTCGTGGAGGGCGACTACGGCAGGTGGCAGGCGCGCGTGCTGCGAGAGAACGCCGAGTGCCCCTCGCTGTCGCCGGACGGCAGGCGCCTGGTGTTCAAGAAGCTCATGCCGGGAGGCGCCTGGCGGCTGCACGGCCTCGACCTGGCGACGATGGAGGAGACGCCGCTGGCCGAGCGCGCCGCCATCGACGACCAGGCCGCCTGGCTCGACGACCGCACCGTCATGTACGCCAAGGGACCCGATGTGTGGGCCGTGCCCGCCGACGGCACCGGCTCCCCCCGCCTGCTGGTCGCCAACGCCTCCTCGCCCTCCGCCGTCCGCTGAGCCGTCCGCCGTCCGCTGATCGGAGTACATTCGCGGCATGCGCTCAGTGCTCGTGCTCCTGGCGGTCGCGATGGTTGCGGAGTGGCCGAGTCCGCGCTGCTGGGCAGGCTCGACGCGTGGCTCGGCGGCTGAGGCCGAGGCTGAAGAGGAGGCTAGGCCACCAGTCCGCTCAGGACTTTCTGGTAGTTGGCGATCCGGTCCTCGCGGGTGTCCAGGCAGCAGCTGGCGCAGAGGGTCTTCTCGGCCGAGGTGTAGTAGAGGCAGCAGGTGTCGCGCAGATAGAACAGGCCCTCGCGCCCGCCCTCACGCAGCCGCACCATCCTGCCGAGCCGGTCGAGCCCGCCGCCCGCCGCCGCCATGAACCGGTGGTAGGCCGCCTCCAGCAGGTCGGCGTCGCCGCCGCGCAGGCTGGCCGAGCAGAACGCCGCCGCGCAGCCGTACGCGATGCCGCCGTGGAGCTGCCGCACCCCCGCTCTGGTGCGCGTGTGCAGGGCGTCCGCCAGCGGCAGCAGGTGCTCGTCGAGCACCCAGGAGACCAGCGTCTCGACCGGGCCCTCGACCACGGACGGCTCCCGCAGGCCCACCGCCTCGAACCCGTGGTGCTCCGACAGGCGGAGGGCGACGTTCGAGGGGCGCACGTCCACCAGCACGCCCTCCAGCGCCCAGGCCAGCAGCGCGGCCGTGGTGACGCGGCTCGCGTAGACCGCGATGACGGTCAGCGCGGTGGCGTGCTCGGAGACCTGGCCGCTGGCGTGCCGCTCCGCCTCCAGGACGCGGGCCAGCTCGGGCGAGCCGGGGTCGAGCAGGCGCGAGCAGGCGATCCAGTCGTCGTCGGGAACCAGGGCGCGTTCGAGTCGGTAACGCTCGCCGTAGGCGTCGAGCCTGGCGAACACATCGTGCATGGGAATCCTCCGTCGAGACCAGAGCTACGACGAGGAATCGTAGTTCATCGCCCCATGAGCGCGTGGCAGTGGTGAGCGACGAACGCGCTCACCGCGGGCGCCGCGGCCACCACGGCGGGCCCGCCCAGCAACAGGGCCACGGCGGCCAGGCCCGCCACCCGCTCGCCTCTGGCCAGCGGCGCCGCGGGGCTCAGCATGCGGCGCACCCTGGTCAGCGCGCTCTGTCCGCCCGCGCCCATCACGAACGCGGGCACCCGTCCGGTGGCCAGGCCCACCAGCGCGGCGGCGATCTGGGCGCGCGGGTGGCGGCTGGCGGCCACGTCGTCGGCGCGCAGCTCGACCAGGCGCGCCACCTCCCGCCGCGCCGAGGCGAACAGCGGTACGAAGGGGAAGGCGCGGGCGAACGCCTCGCCGGCCGCCAGCACCAGATGGTGCCTGCCGCGGACGTGCGCCCGCTCGTGCGCCAGCACCGCGGCCACCTGCGGCCCGCTCAGCGAGCGGAGCGCCGCGGTGGTGATCACGGTCTTGGCGCCGCGCCCGGGCAGGCAGTAGACCAGCGGCTCGGCGTAGTCGACGACGACGGCGCCGAGCGCCCGGTCGGGACGGCCCAGCAACGCCAGCATCGCGGCATGCCGGCCGCGCTCCCGCTTGGCCCGCATCAGCACCGCCGCCAGGCAGGCCGCCAGCCGTACCGCCACGAGCCCGCAGACGCCGAGCGCCGCCCACGCGCCGGCGCCCGGGCCCTCGGTCAGGATCATGGTGCAGATCTCCAGCAGGTCGGCCAGACCGTGCCCGATGGCGTCGGCCGGCACGGCCGCGGTCAGCACCGCCAGCGACGCGGAACCCGCGACCGAGACGCAGGCCGCCAGCCACATGGCGATCGCCAGCCGCGGCGCCCGCTCGGCCCAGCGCGCCGCCGACAGCGGCCTGGCCAGCACCAGGGCGGCGACGACGGCGTAGCCGGCCAGGAGGGCGGCGTCGGTCATGCCTGACGGCCCTTCGGCGGGTAGACGCGCAGCGCCGACTCGAGGGCGGCGGCCTCCTCGGGGGTCAGCCGCTCGAGGAAGTGGACGAGCGTGGCCGCCTGGTTGCCGCCGCTGGCGAGGGTCTCGCGCATGAGGCCCGCGGTGTAGGCCTCCTTGCTGCTGACGGTCTCGTAGACGTACGCCTTGCCGACGGGGTGGCGGCGCAGCAGGCCCTTCTTGTGGAGCTTGTCCATCACGGTCATGACCGTGGTGTAGGCGATCTCGCGCTCGCGCCTCAGGTCTTCGAGCACGTCACGCACGGAGGCGGGGCGGCGGTACGACCACATCCTGTCCATGATCGTGGATTCGAGATCACCCAGTGCGCGCACCATGGGCTCATGCTACCTGCGATCGTAGGAGAATCGAGGGCTGAAGGCGGGCCGGGCCCGGGGTTAGGTGAGCCGGGCCAGGCGGTTGCGGACCCCCTCGAAGTGGGCGTGGACGGCCGCGACCGCCGCGGCCCTGTCGCGCGCCGCGACCGCGGTGTAGATGTCGCGGTGGCGCCTGGCCAGATCGGCGGGCGACTCGTCCGGCGTGCCCAGATGGTCGCGGAGCTGGTGGTAGACCTCCCAGAACGCGCCGAGGAGCTGGCCGACCAGCGGGTTGCCGAGCGGCCGGTAGAGCACGTCGTGGAAGAGCCGGTCGGTCTCAGGGGAGATGACGCCCACCTCCGCCTCGGCGCTCATCCGCGCCATCACCTCGGCCACCGGCGAGAGGTCGGCCGCGTCACCCAGGTCGATGAGGCGCTCGACCAGCCCGGCCTCGAGCACCTCGCGGATCTCGACGAGGTGACCGAGCTGGCGCGGACCGTCGTCGTGCATCCTGATGCGGCTGTGGAAGGCGAGCTCGTCGACCAGCCCGTTGAGCGACATGCGGCCGACGAACATGCCGAAGCCGTGGCGGATGTCGACGATGCCGACCGCCTGCAGCGCCTTGAGCGCCTCTCGCACGGAGTTGCGGCTGGCGCCCAGCTCCTCCATGAGCTCCGTCTCGGTGGGCAGCGGATCGCCCGCCGCGAGCCTGCGGCTCACGATGAGCTCCTTGACGGCCTGCTGGACCTCGACCGCGCGGCTCAGTCTCACGCGTGCATCCTAGGAAACATTGCCGAAACCTTCTCTTGACCGGAACCTTCATGGAGCCTAACCTCCACTTTACCTTATTGGTAGGACGTCCCACGTCCTAGGAGAGGAGACGCCCATGTCCAGGTTGAGCCGTCGCGACTTTCTTCGCTACAGCGGGGCGACCGGCGCCGCGGCGTTCATCGCGACCACGGTCGCGGCCTGCTCCGGCGGCCCCGCCTCGACGGGATCGGTGGGCGCGGGCTCCGACACCGACCTGATCACCGCTGTCATCGGCTACGGCAACGACGGCAGCTGGGACCCCACGCAGACGGCCTCCGCCTTCGCCATGGCCGCCAACAACCACATCTACGAGGGCCTGCTGGAGACCGATCCGATCACGCGCGAGCCGTACGCCGCGCTGGCGACCGCGCTGCCGTCCGACGTGAACGCCACGAACTGGACCTTCACCCTCAGACAGGGCGCCACCTGGCACGACGGGCAGCCGGTCACGGCCGACGACGTGGTCTTCACCTTCCAGCGCATCCTCGACCCCGAGGCCAACGTGCTGACGGGATCGTTCTTCCGGCCGTTCCTGCAGGAGGTCAAGAAGGTCGACGACCGCACGGTCGAGCTGGTCTTCAAGTTCCCCTTCCCCGACGCCGCGCCCAGGCTGTCGATCGCCAAGATCATGCCCAAGCACGTCTTCTCCCAGCCGGGCGCCTGGGACGCGGCCAAGGGCGGCAAGGCGGTCGGCTCCGGTCCCTACAAGCAGACCGCGCACAACCCGAAGTCGAACACCACCTTCGAGGCCTACGCCGGATACAACGGGCCGCGCCCCGCCACGGCCAAGAAGATGAACTGGCTGACCATCGTCGATGCCTCGGCCAGGGTCGCCAAGATCTCCGGCGCCTCGGCGGAGGCGCAGATCGCCGACAACGTGCCCTACGCCAACATCGAGCAGCTCAGGCAGCAGGGCCTGACCGTCGAGGGCGGCAAGGGCATGAACCACATGTTCCTGATGTTCAACACCGCCACCGAACCCTTCGACGACGTCCGCGTACGGCAGGCGCTCCACTACGCCATCGACAAGCCGAAGATGATCGAGGTGGCGCTCAAGGGCCACGGCAGCGCGTCCAGCTCCTTCCTCAACGAGCAGCACCCCGACCACCGGCGGGCCGCCACGGTCTACGACCACGACCCCGAGAAGGCCAGGGCGCTGCTGGCCGAGGCGGGTGTGAAGGACCTGTCGATCAACCTGATGTCGGTCAACGTGAGCTGGATCGTCGACTGCCTGCCGACCATCGCCGCCTCGTGGGAGGCGATCGGCGTCAAGACCACCCTGGAGCCGCAGGAGACCACGGCCGTCTTCACCAAGATGGACCAGTCGCAGGACTACCAGGTGGTGGCCGCCGCCTCGAACCCCAACCAGTTCGGCATGGACGCCGACCTGATCCTGCACTACAACTACGTGCCCGGCGGCGTCTGGATGAAGTACACCAAGTGGGCCGAGAGCGACGACGCCAAGAAGCTGTTCGCGCTCATGGACAAGGCGACGCGGGAGCTCGACCAGGCCAAGCGGCGAGAGCTGATCCACTCCTACCTCGACGTCATCGCCGAGCAGGCCGTGCTCTACCCGGTCGTGCACACCGAGCTCATGACCGCGTGGGACCCGAAGAAGCTGTCGGGCATCAGGGCGCAGGCATACCCCGGCATCAACCTCCTGCAGGCCAGGCGGGCATGATCGTCGTCCTGCGGATGCTGCTGCGGCGCGTCCTCATCCTGATCCCGCTGCTGCTCGGCGTGATCGCGTTCGTCTTCGTCGTGATGCGCTTCTCCAACAACAAGCCGGAGTACGCCTACTTCCAGGGCGCCAACCCGACCGCTGAGCAGATCCGCCAGTTCCAGCTGGAGAACGGCCTGCTCGACCCGCTGCCGCTGCGCTACGTGCGCTTCGTCGGCGACCTGCTCCAGGGCGACCTCGGCACCAGCGTGCTGACCAAGAAGCCGGTGTTGGAGTCCGTCGTTACCGCGCTGCCGCTCACCCTGCAGCTCACCTTCCTCGGCCTCGGCGTCGCGATCGTGCTCGCGCTGGTCTTCGGCGTCACCGGCGCGCTGTTCCGCGACCGCTGGCCCGACCAGGTGATCCGCATGGTGTCGCTGGTCGGCGTGGCCGCTCCCGCCTTCTGGCTGGCGCTGCTGATGATCCAGTGGCTGTCGGTGGGGGAGGGGCTCTTCCCGACCGGCGGTTACATCAACCCCGCTGACTCGCTCTCGGGATGGCTGCGCTCGATGACGCTGCCCGCCCTGTCGCTGTCGCTGCCGGTGGCCGCCCAGCTCACCAGGATCATCCGCACCTCGATGGTGGAGGAGCTCGACCGCGACTACGTGCGCACCGCGATCGGCAGCGGCCTGCCGCCGGTCGTGGTCGTCGGCCGCAACGTGCTGCGCAACGCGCTGATCAACCCGCTGACCGTGCTCGGCCTGCGCATCGGCTACCTGATCGGCGGCGCGGTGGTCATCGAGCAGATCTACGGCCTGCCGGGCATGGGCCAGCTCATGATCAACGCGGTGCGTGACGGCGACCCCGCGGTCGTCCAGGGCGTCGTGCTGACCATCGCGGTCGGCTTCATGATCGTCAACCTCGCCGTGGACGTCCTCTACCTGCTGATCAACCCCAGGCTCAGGAGCGCGGGCTGATGAGAAACGGACTCACCGAACGGCTGTCCCGCCCGGGCGTCGCCTTCCGCAGGCTCTCACCGCTGTCGTGGGTCGCGCTCGGCGTCCTCGGCCTGGTGGTCGTGGGCGCGCTGCTCGCGCCCTGGCTGGCGCCGCACTCGCCGTACTTCCAGCAGGCCGCCGGTGGCGGCCCCTCGGCGGCGCACTGGATGGGGCTCGACAGCGCCAACCGCGACATCCTGTCCAGGCTGCTGTACGGCGCGCGCTGGTCGCTCCTCATCGGCCTCGGCGCGACCGGCCTGGCGCTGGTGGCGGGCGCGATCATCGGAGCGGTGGCGGCGACCTCCCGCAAGGCCGTCGACGAGACCGTGATGCGGATCCTCGACGTGATCATGGCCTTCCCCGGGATCGCGCTGGCCGCGGTGCTGGTCGCGGTGTTCGGCGGCAGCATCCCCGTGCTGGTCATGGCGATCGCCTTTCTCTACATGCCGTCGGTGGCCAGGGTGGTGCGGGCCAACGTGCTCGCCCAGTACGGCGAGGACTACGTCGCGGCCGAGCGGATCATCGGGGCGCGCACGCCGTACATCCTGGTCAGGCACGTCGCGGTCAACTGCGCGGCGCCGGTGCTGGTGTTCTGCACGGTCATGGTCGCCGACGCGATCGTGTTCGAGGCGTCGCTGTCGTTCATCGGCGCGGGCGTGCGCCCGCCGAACCCCTCGTGGGGCAGCGTCATCGCCGACGGCAAGAACCTCGTGCTGCTCGGCGGCTGGTGGGCGACGGTCTTCCCGGGCCTGCTGATCCTCATCACCGTGCTCGCGCTCAACATCCTGTCCGAGGGCGTCTCCGACGCCTGGGCCGCTCCCGCCGCTCGCGCGAGGCCGGCGAGGAAGAGGGCGTTCGAGCAGCCCGTCCCCGGCGAGGTCACCCCGCTGCCCGGCCTGGCCGAGGCGGCAAGGCGCCTGGCCGAACGCGCGCGACCGCTGCCGACGGGCGAGCCGATCCTCCAGGTCACCGGATTGAGGATCACCTTCGACGAGGTGGACATCGTCGACGGCATCTCGCTGGAGGTACGGCCGGGCGAGGTGCTCGGCCTGGTCGGCGAGTCGGGCTGCGGCAAGTCCCTGACCGCGCTGACCGTCATGGGCCTGCAACCGCGCGGCGCGAAGATCGGCGGCTCCCTGCTCTTCGAGGGACGCGACCTGCTGACGCTCTCCAGGCGGGCCAGGCGGCGGCTCATGGGCCATGAGATGGCGATGATCTACCAGGACGCGCTCTCCTCGCTCAACCCGGCGATGACCATCAAGTCGCAGCTCAAGCAGGTCGTCCGGCGCGGCGGCACCCGCAGCCCCGCCGAGCTGCTCGAGCTGGTCGGCCTCGACCCGCCGCGCACGCTGTCGTCCTACCCGCACGAGCTGTCGGGCGGCCAGCGCCAGCGGGTGCTCATCGCGATGGCGCTCTCCCGCGACCCCAAGCTGATCATCGCGGACGAGCCCACCACCGCCCTCGACGTCACCGTCCAGGCCCAGGTGATCGAGCTGCTGCTGCGCCTGCGCGCCGAGCTCGGCTTCGCGCTCGTGCTGGTCTCCCACGACCTCGCGCTGGTCGCCGACGTCACCGACAGGGTCGCCGTGATGTACGGCGGGCAGATCGTCGAGACCGGCCCCACGGCCGCGCTCGTCGGCAACCCGCGCCACCACTACGCGCGCGGTCTGCTCGGCTCGGTCCTGTCGCTGGAGGCGGGCGCCGAACGGCTCACCCAGATCCGCGGCGTCGTCCCCTCACCCGCCGACTTCCCCGCCGGATGCCGGTTCGCCGACCGCTGCCCGATGGCCACCGAGGTGTGCCACACCGACGCTCCCGCGCTCCTCGACGGGGTGGCCTGCCACCACCCCGCGAAGGTGGAGGTGCCCGCATGATCTCCCTGACCGACGTGCACGTGGTGCACAGGGCCCGCACGGGCGGGCTGTTCTCCCGCGACCGCGTCCACGCGCTCACCGCCGCCGACCTGACCGTGTCGGCGGGAGAGACGGTCGGCGTGGTGGGGGAGTCGGGGTGCGGCAAGTCCACGCTGGCCAAGGTGCTGGTCGGCCTGCAGCGGCCGACCTCGGGCACGCTCTCCTTCCACGGGCAGGACGTGTGGTCCATGCCGGAGTCGCGCCGCCGTCCCCTGCTCGGCGCCAGCGTCGGCATGGTCTTCCAGGATCCGTCGACGGCGCTGAACAGGCGGCTGCCGATCAGGCAGATCCTGCGCGACCCGCTCACCGTGCACGGACGGCCGAACAGGGACGCCCGCGTGGCCGAGCTGCTCGACCTGGTCGGCCTGCCCGCCTCCAGCGCCGACCTGCTGCCCGGGCAGCTGTCGGGAGGGCAGCGCCAGCGCGTGGCCATCGCCAGGGCGCTCGCCCTCGAGCCGGCCCTCCTGATCGCCGACGAGCCGACCAGCGCGCTCGACGTCTCGGTCCGCGCCCAGATCCTCAACCTGCTGCTGGACCTGAAGGAAAGGCTCGGCCTGGCGATGGTCTTCGTCTCGCACGACATCCAGACCGTCAGGCGGATGAGCGACAGGGTCGTCACCATGTACCTCGGGCGGATCGTCGAGGAGACGCCCGCACTGGCCGTCCCTCATCGGGCCCGGCATCCCTACACGCGCGCGCTGTTCTCGGCGACGCCGGGGCTGCTGTCGCCGATCAACCCGATCCCGCTCGGCGGGGCGGTGCCCTCGGCCACCCGCCCGCCCAGCGGCTGCCCCTTCCGCACCCGCTGCTGGAAGGCCGACGCCCAGTGCGCGTCGTCGATGCCCGAGCCGACCGGCGCCGAGGGGCACCTGTTCCGCTGTCACCACCCCGTGCCCGCGGGGGCCACGGATGTCGAACTGATCAACCAGGCTATGGAGAATTCGTGAAGCTGACCGGCGTGATCCCTCCGGTGTGCACCCCGCTGACCCCGTCGTTCGACGTGGACCGGCCGTCGCTGACGCGCCTGGTCGACCACCTGATGGACGGCGGCGTCGACGGGCTGTTCGTGCTCGGCTCCTCGTCGGAGGCCGCCTACCTCCCGGACGGGCATCGCAGGGCCGTGCTCGACACGGTGGTCGGACACGTGGCGGGACAGGTGCCGGTGCTGGCCGGGGTGATCGACATGACCACGCTCAGGGTGCTCGACCACGTGCGCGCGGCGGTCGCCGCGGGGGTGGACGGCATCGTGGCCACCGCGCCGTTCTATGCTCGCACCCATCCTGTGGAGATAGCCCTCCATTTCCGGACAATTGCTGATACGGCGGGGTTGCCGGTCTATGCCTACGACCTTCCGGTCTCCGTGCACACCAAGCTCGGCTGCGACCTGCTGCTCGAGCTGGCCGCGGCGGGTGTGCTGGCGGGGCTGAAGGACTCCAGCGGCGACGACGGAGGGCTGCGCTCGGTCATCCTCGCGCGGCCCGCGTCCTTCAGCGTGCTGACGGGATCGGAGGTCACCGTGGACTCGGCGCTGTGGATGGGCGCGGACGGGGTCGTCCCCGGGCTCGGCAACGTGGACCCGCACGGCTACGCCCGCCTGTTCGCCGCGGCGAGGGCGGGGGACTGGGCGGCGGCGCGGTCGGAACAGGAGCGGCTGGTGCGGCTGTTCTCCCTGGTGGCGGTGGGACTGCCCAGGATGGGCGGGGGCTCGTCCGCGCTCGGGGCCTTCAAGGCGGCGCTGCACCTGCGCGGGGTGATCGACCACCCGACCACGGCTCTGCCGCAGGTCCCGCTGAACGAGGACGAGGTCAGGCGGGTCGGCAAACACCTCGCCGACGCCGGCCTCCTCTGACCCGCCCGGTCTCTCGAGCCCTCCGGAGCTCCCGCCTTCCGGAATTCCTCCCAGGAACCGGTCTTCCGAAACTCCAGCCTTCTGGAATCCGGCCCCGAACTCCGGCCTCTGGGCAGGTCCCTCGACATTCGAGAGGGCACGCGGCCGCATCCAGGGCCGGCCCGGGTCGGCGATTCAGTCGGCCAGGGGTGGGAGGGAGGCGGCGGCGTGCTCGCGGTCCGAGCCCGTGGCCTGGAGCAGGTCCACGATGATCGAGCGGAGCTGCGCCGTCATCACGTCGGCCGAGAAACCCGTCCTGGCGCCGGTCTGCGCGGCGGCCACCGCGGCGATCGCCTCCCTCGCACCGGCGGGCTCCCGTCCCGCGGCCAGTTCGTCACGCAGCAGCAGGACCGCCGCCGACAGCTGCCGAAGGGCGGGCGCCAGCCCGTCCGGGACGCTCGCGCCCTGGTCCAGGGCGACCAGCGCACGGCGGGCCAGCACCCTGGCGTTGCGCAGCGCGTGGTCGACGGGCGTGGCCGCGTTCTCGTACCTCAGCAGCAGCAGGCGGCGGTGCCGGCGGCGCACCGGCGAGATGGTGGCGAGCTCCTTGCCCGTCTCCAGCGCCCCGGAGAACTGCTCGATCATCCCCTGCGTGCCCCTTGCCTCCTCCAGTGTCTCGGCGGCCAGCTCGGGGTCGGCGCGCTCGACGGCCAGCGCCGTGCCGTCGAGCGCCGCGGCGAGCGCCTCGAACACCGCGGAGGCGTGGCGGCGCACGATGGCGGCCGGGCTGGCCGGCATGAGCGCGCAGGCGGCGAGGCCGAGGACACCCCCGAGCAGGGCGTCCACCATGCGGTCGAGGCCGCCGGTGCCTGAAGGCGGCAGCAGGGTGGCCACCAGCACCGCCGACGAGCCGGCCTGCAGCACGATCAGCGACCCGCTGTCCAGGAGCACCGCCACGACCATGGCCAGCGCGACGACGAGCGCGAGCTGCCACGGGCCCGAGCCGATACTGGAGATCAGCAGGTCGCCCACCCCGATGCCGAGGCCGACGCCGACCACCAGCTCGGCCACCCTGCGCAGCCGCGCACCCAGTCCCACGCCGATGCTCAGCAGCACCGCGATCGGCGCGAAGAACGGGCGGGGGTGGCCGAGCAGGTCCTTGGCCACCAGCCATGCCAGCGCCGCGGCCACCGCGCACTGTCCGATCGAGGGCGCCATGAGGGCGAGGCGGTCCAGCCGTCCTCGCAGGTCAAGAGTCACGCCGTCAGCATGCCCAGAAAATATGACAAACCAGTTACCGGGGCGGAAGCTGGCAGCGAGCTGAGCGTTGGATGTCAGCCCTCGGGCCAGCTGCCGTCGGGGAACTCGCCGCCGCCGGACTGCCCGACCACGACCTTGTCACCGGCCCGAAGGCCGTCCTTGATCTGGACGTACTGGTCGCCGCGCACCCCTGTCGTGACCTGCCGCTCGCTCTCACCCCCGGCGGTCCGTACGGTCACCGTCGCGGTGCCGTCCTTCCCGGTCCGGACGGCCCGCGCGGGAACGTAGAGCGCGTCGTCGGCCTCGCCCGTCGTCACGGTGACGGTCGCGGTCTGCCCGAGCAGGAGGTCCTTGGGCGGCTCGTCGAAGGCGATGGTCACGGCGTAGCGGACCAGACGTCCCGTGGTGGTGGCGGTGGGCGCGATGTGCGTGACGGTTCCCGTGTAGCGCTCGCCCTGGCGGCTGGCCAGCGTGACGGCGGCCTGCTGGCCGAGGCGGAAACTGTTGACGTCCGACTCGGTGAACAGCGCCTGAACCTGCAGCTCGTCCAGGTCGCCGAGGGTGATGAAGGCGCCGGTGCCCGCGGTGGCGCCCTTCGCACCCGCGACCGACAGCACGGTGCCCGAGGCGGGGGCGACGATCCTTGTGCCCCTGACGGCGTCGGCGGCCCGCTCCATGGCGGCCCGGGCTTTGGCGAGACCCGACTCGGCCTGCTCCTCGCTCATGCCGCAGGGCGTGTTCGACTGGTCGCCGCGCCGGGAGTCGGCCTGCGCTCCGGGCGTGGTCTTGCCGCTGGGGCCGCGCTCGGCTTGCCGCTGGGCCGTGTCGATCGCCGCCGCGCTGGTCGAGGCGCACGGCGGCACGATCGGCGCCGCCTCGCCCCAGGGCGGAGGCGCGGTCTTCGTGGTCAGGCTGCCCGCCTACGCGCCGCCGGCCGCCTCCTCGCCTGCTGCCTCCTCGAGGAGCACGCCGAGCGCGCCCTCGGGCAGGTAGGGGGAGTAGAAGTCGCTGAGCGCCTGGCGGGCCAGCCGCGCGGCCAGCGGGCCGTCGCCGGCCCTGACCGCGGCCAGCGCCTCCTCGTGGTGGGCGATGCTGCGGGCGCGCAGCTCGGGCGCCCTGATCTTGTCGGCGATCAGGTTCACCACGATGGAGCGCACCACGTCGCTGCAGATCTGGATGAGCTTGTTGCCGCTGGCCCGCGCCACCGCGTCGTGGAAGTCCACGTCGGCCGCGCCGAACTCCTCCTCGCCCTCGGCGGCCCGCATCCGCGCGATCGCCGCGTCCATCTCCGCCAGCTGCGAAGGGGTGTGGAGCCTGGCCGCCAGCAGGTAGGCGGCGCCCTCCAGCACCATCCTGAACTGCACCAGCTCGGCGAGTGACAGCTCGTCCACCCTGGCCAGCGTGGTCATCGACTTGTGCAGCGCGGCGGGCGTGAACGGCAGCACCTCCGCGCCGTGCGGATCGCCGGGCCGCGACCTCACCATCCCGCGCGCCTGGAGCACCCGCAGCGCCTCGCGCACCGTGGAACGGCTCACCGAGAACTGCACCATCAGGTCGCGCTCGCTCGGCAGCCGCTCGCCGGGGCGCAGCTCACCGCTCTCGACGGCGTGCTCGATCTGCTCGACGATGCGCTCGTAGGCGCGGACAGTCCGTACAGGTTGGAACCGAGGTCCGCTCATCACGCCCCCTCTTGACCGGAAAGTCCTGGGCTGGCAGTGTGCGTAGCCTACTGGTCAGACCAGTGCACTAGCCAGGAGGCTTAAGGCATGAGGCGCTTCGGCATCTGGATGGCCCTCGGCGGCCTCCTTCTCAGCGCGGCCTGCGGTGGCGGCTCCGCGGGGACCCCCGCGACCGCGGCCAAGCCGCTCGCGGTGGGCTTCGTCGCCGAGCCCGCCAACCTCGACTTCACCGCCACCGAGGGCGCGGCGATCCCGCAGGCGTTGCTGGTCAACGTCTACGAGGGCCTGGTCAAGCTCGACCAGGACGGCAAGATTCAGCCCCTGCTGGCGGAGAAGTGGGAGGTCTCGCCCGACAACAAGACCTACACCTTCACCCTGCGCAAGGGCGTCACCTTCACCAACGGCGCGCCGTTCACCGCCGACGACGTCGTCTTCTCCGTCGACAGGGTGAAGTCCGACTGGAAGCTGAAGATCAAGACCCAGATGGACGTCGTCGACAAGGTGGAGAAGAAGGACGACCACACCGCCGTCGTGACGCTGAAGCGGCCGAGCAACGGCTGGCTCTACTCGATGGCCACCAGGTTGGGCGCGATGTTCAGCCGCACCGGGGTCGCCGACCTGGCCAACAAGCCCGTCGGCACCGGCCCCTACCAGCTCGGCTCGTGGAAGCGCGGCGACTCCATCCAGCTCACCGCCAACGAGAAGTACTGGGGGACCAAGCCGCAGGTCCCGCGGATCACGCTGAAGTACTTCAAGGACGCCACGGCGATGAACAACGCGCTGCTCACCGGCGGCATCGACATCATCTCCGCGGTCCAGGCGCCCGAGTCGCTCGCGCAGTTCGCCGACCCCAACCGCTTCCAGGTCGTCGAGGGCACCACCAACGGCGAGGTGGTGCTGTCGATGAACAACGCCCGCCCGCCCTTCAACGACAAGAAGGTACGGCAGGCCGTCCGCCACGCCATCGACCACAGGGCGCTGCTCGACACCGCCTGGGCGGGGCGCGGCCAGCTCATCGGCAGCATGGTGCCGCCCACCGACCCCTGGTACGAGGACCGCACCGGCGACTACCCCTACGACGTCGCCAAGGCCAAGGAGCTGCTCGGCGGCAAGACCCACAACGTGAAGATGCGCATCCCCAACCTGCCCTACGCGGTCGCGGCGGCGCAGGTGGTCAAGTCGCAGCTGGCCCAGGTCGGCATCAACGCGGAGATCGACCCGCTGGAGTTCCCCGCCAGGTGGCTGGACGTGGTGTTCAAGCAGGGCGACTACGACCTGTCGATCATCAACCACGTCGAGCCCCGCGACATGGGCATCTTCGCCGACAAGTCGTACTACTTCCACTACGACAATCCCGAGTTCGGCAAGCTGCTCGCCTCCGCCGACTCCGGCACCGAGGAGGAGCAGGCCGCCGACCTGAAGGCCGCCGCCAAGCTCCTGTCCGACGACGCCGCCGCCGACTGGCTGTTCCTCTTCCCCAACCTCATCGTGGCCAGGAAGGACGTCACGGGCGGGCTGCCGAAGAACGGCATCTCCGAGGCCTTCGACTTCACGGCCCTCACCAAGCAGTGATCGCGTATCTGGCCAAGCGGGTCGCGGTGCTCCTGGCGAGCACCGCGACCGCGGGTGTGGTCGTCTTCGCCTTCATGGCGCTGCTGCCGGGCGATCCCGCCGAGGTCGCGCTGGGCGTCAACGCCACGCCGGAGGCGGTCGAGGCGCTGCGCGGGCAGTGGGGCACCGACCGGCCGCCGCTGACGCAGTTCCTCGACTGGATCGGCGGGCTGGCCACCGGCGACTTCGGCGTCTCCTACGTCACCAGCTCGCCCATCGGCCAGCAGATCGGCGAGCGCCTCGGCGTCACGCTCACCCTGGTGCTCGGCGGGATGGTGATCGCCCTGATCGTCGCGGTCCCCGCCGGCACCTTCGCCGCGGTCCACCACCGCAACCCGCTCGGGGCGCTCATCAGCGCGTTCAGCCAGGTCGGCATCGCCGTCCCGGCCTTCCTCGCGGGCATCCTGCTGGTGTTCGTCTTCGCGGTGCAGGCCCAGGCGCTGCCGTCGGGCGGCTACGTGCCGCCGGCCGAGAACCCGTCGATGTGGTTCCAGTCGCTGCTGCTGCCGTGGCTGTCGCTCGGGCTGGTCCAGGGCGCGGTCCTCACCAGGTACGTGCGCAGCGCCGTGCTCGAGGTGATGCGCGAGGACTACCTGCGCACCGCCCGCGCCAAGGGCAGGGGCCGCATGGGCGCGCTGTGGCGGCACGGCCTGCGCAACGCGGCCATCCCCGTCGTCACCGTGCTCGGGCTCCAGCTGGCCACGCTGCTGATCGGCGCGGTCGTCGTCGAGCGGGTCTTCGTCATCCCCGGGCTCGGCGACCTGCTGCTGAACGGCGTCGCCCAGCGCGACCTGCTGCTCGTCCAGGGAGTGGTCATGCTGCTCGTGGTGGCCGTCCTGCTGGTGAACTTCGTGGTGGACGTCGCCTACGCCGTCCTCGATCCGAGGTTGCGATGAGAGGGAACCTGGTCATCGGCGCCGTCCTGGTCGGCCTCACGGTGCTGGCCGCGCTGGTGTCGTTCGTCTGGACGCCGCACGACCCCACGCTCGTGGACGCCGCTCATCGGCTCGCCGCTCCCGGCGGCGACTACCTGCTCGGCACCGACAAGTTCGGCCGCGACACGCTCAGCCAGCTCATGGTCGGCGCGCGCACCACACTGTACGTCGGCATCGTCGCGGTCGGCATCGCCGCCGTGATCGGCACGCCGCTCGGCATGGTCGCGGGCATGACGCCGCACGGCTGGCTCTCCGAGCTGATCATGCGGGTCAACGACCTGGTGTTCGCCTTCCCCGCCCTGCTGCTCGCGGTCATGCTCGGCGCCGTCTACGGGGCCGGCACGCTCACCGCCATGGTCGCGATCGGCGTGGCCACGGTGCCCGCCTTCGCCCGCATCGCCCGCGCGGCGACCATGCAGGTCATGGTGACCGACTACATCATGGCCGCCCGCGCCGCCGGACGGCGCGGCTTCGCCATCGCGCTGCGGCACGTCCTGCCCAACATCGGCTCCATGCTCATCGTGCAGGCGTCGGTCTCCTTCGCCATCGCCATCCTCGCCGAGGCCGCTCTGTCCTTCCTCGGCTTCGGCACCAGGCCGCCGACCCCCTCGTGGGGCCGGATGCTGCAGGAGGCGCAGGAGCTGCTGTTCTCCACGCCGCGCCTGGCCCTGTGGCCGGGGCTCGCGATCGCGCTGGCCGTCCTCGGCTTCAACCTGCTCGGCGACGGCCTGCGCGACCACCTCGACCCGAAGCTCAGGAGGATCCGTGCTGAGCGTTGAGGGACTCACCGTCCGGGCCGACGACGTGGAGTTGGTGCGCGACGTGTCGTTCGGCATCGCGCCCGGTGAGCGCGTCGGCCTGATCGGCGAGTCGGGCTCGGGCAAGTCGCTCACCGCGCTCTCGCTGATGGGACTGCTGCCCGAGGGGGTCAGCGCCACGGGCTCGGCGACCCTCAAGGACCAGCCGCTGCTCGGCGTGCCGGAGAAGCGGGTGAAGAGCCTGCGCGGCAGGGTCGTGTCGATGGTGTTCCAGGAGCCGATGACCGCGCTCAACCCGACCATGCGCGTCGGCGCCCAGGTGGCCGAGGTCATGACGCTGCACGGCGTGCCGCGCGCCGAGGCGAGGGAGCGCTCCCTCGACCTGCTGCGGCGGGTCGGCGTCGAGGCCCCCCGCGCCTACCCGCACCAGCTGTCCGGCGGGCAGCGGCAGCGGGTGATGCTGGCCATCGCCCTGGCCAACGAGCCGTCGCTGCTCATCTGCGACGAGCCCACCACCGCGCTCGACGTGACCGTGCAGAAGCAGATGCTGGAGTTGATCGTCGAGCTCGCGCCCGCGGTGCTGTTCATCACCCACGACCTCGCCGTCGTCGCCTCCGTCTGCTCCCGCGTGCTCGTGATGTACGGCGGGCGCGTCGTGGAGAGCGGCCCGCTGCGCGAGGTGTTCGCCAACCCCCGCCACCGCTACACCGAGGGACTGCTCGCCGCCTCCAGGCTCACCCCGCGCGGCACCCGCCTGCCCACCATCCCCGGCGCCGTCCCCTCCAGGTTCCCCTCGGGCTGCCCGTTCAGGGACAGATGCGCCCACGCCTCGCCGACGTGCGAGGACGCCCCAGCGTTGACAGGAGAGGGCCATGCCTACGCCTGCTGGCACCCCCGTGATTGAGGCCCGCGACCTCACCCGCGTCTACCGCTCCTCACGCTTCAAACCCGGCGTCGAGGCGCTGCGCGGCGTGTCGCTCGAGATCGGGCGCGGTGAGCGGTTCGGCATCGTCGGCGAGTCAGGCTCGGGCAAGTCCACGCTGCTGCGCCTGCTGTGCGGCCTCGACCGGCCGACCAGCGGCTCGGTCCGCTTCGAGGGCAGGGAGATCACCGGGCTCGGCGAGCGGCAGCTGCGCTTCCTGCGCGACGACCTGCAGATCGTCTTCCAGGACCCGATGAGCTCGCTCGACCCGCGGATGAGGGTCCGCGACATCGTCGCCGAGCCCCTCGTCGCCCTCGGCAGGCCGGTCGGCGACCGCGTGGCCCAGCTCCTGACCGAGGTCGGGCTGCCCGCTTCGGCGGCCGACCGCTACCCGCACCAGTTCTCCGGCGGGCAGCGCCAGCGCATCGCCATCGCCCGCGCTCTCGCGCCGAACCCGAAGGTGCTGGTCGCCGACGAGCCCGTCAGCGCGCTCGACGTCTCCGTGCGCGGCCAGATACTCAACCTGCTGGCCGACCTCATCGACACGCACGGGCTCACCCTGGTCTTCGTCTCGCACGACCTGTCCGTCGTGCGGCACGTGTGCGAGTCCGTCGCGGTCATGCACCGCGGCGTCGTCGTCGAGCGCGGCCTCGTCGACGACGTGTGGTCGGCTCCCCAGCACGACTACACGCGGACGCTGCTGCAGGCCGTACCCACTCTGGAGGGACTGCTGTGATCGAGATCGATGCCCAGGGAGTCGTGGAGTTCACCCAGGAACTGGTCCGCGTCCCCAGCACCAACGACCCCGCCCGCGGGCGCAGCGAGCAACCGGCCGCCGACCTGGTCGCGGCGAAGATGCGTTCGTGGGGCTGGGACGTCGTGGTCGAGGAGGCCGCCCCCGGCAGGCCGAACGTCGTCGCCGTGGTCGAGGGCGGCGGGGGCGAGGGCCCCACGCTGATGTTCGAGGGCCACACCGACGTGGTGACCGAGGGCGACCTGTCGGAGTGGACCGTCGACCCGTTCGGCGGCGAGATCCGCGACGGCAGGCTGTGGGGCCGCGGCAGCGCCGACATGAAGTCCGGCCTGGCCGCCGTCCTGTACGCCACCAGGGCGCTGCAGCTGGCCGGGCCCTTCCCCGGCCGGATCAAGGTGTGCGCGCTGGCCGACGAGGAGGGCCTGATGATCGGCGCCCACCACTTCGTCAACTCCGCCCTGTCGGAGGGCGTCGACGCGGCCATCGTGGCCGAGCCGGAGGCGGGCGAGATCTGCGCCGTCGCCAAGGGGGCGCTGCGGCTGCGCGTCGACTTCACCGGCAAGATGGCGCACGGCGCGATGCCGCAGCACGGGCGCAACCCGATCCAGGCGGTGGGCGCCCTGCTCGTCGCCCTGCGCGCCTACCAGGAGGAGCTGCAGGCCGCCCATCCCGCGCACGAGCACCTCGGCGAGGTGTACGTCACGCCGACGGTCGTTCAGGCGGGCAGCCAGGAGCAGGTCAACGTCATCCCCGCGGTGGCCGCCGTCTTCGTCGACGTGCGCACCGTTCCCGGCGTCGCGCACAAGGAGGTCGCCGACAGGGTCGAGGAGCTGGCCGCCTTCGACGGGATCGAGTCGCGGGTCGCCATCCTGGTGGACCGGCCGCCCGTCGAGGTGCCCGTCACCCACCCGGTCGTCACCGCCCTCGCCGCCGCGCACACCGCCGTGACCGGCGACGAGCCGGTGTACGGCGGCGTGCCGGGCTCCACCGACGGGACCGTGCTGACGCACTGGGGCGGGATCCCCTCCGTGGTGTACGGGCCCGGCGGCAAGTGGATCGCGCACCAGGCCGACGAGTTCGTGGAGGTCGAGGAGATCGTCCGCTGCACCCGCGTCTTCGCCGAGGCCGCGCGGCGCTTCCTCACCGGCGCCGGCCAATGAGGCGGGGAGCGACCAACTCGCTGGCCGACGTCGAAGGGCTCAGGGTCGGCCACGCCCAGCGGGTCGGCGACGGCTACCGGACCGGCGTGAGCGTGGTGCTGGCCCCGCCCGGCGGCGCGGTCGCGGGCGTGGACGTGCGCGGCGCGGCCCCCGGCACCCGCGAGACGGAGCTCCTCGACCCGCGCAACCTCGTCGAGCGCGTCCACGCGATCGTGCTGACCGGCGGCAGCGCCTACGGGCTGAGCGCCGCGTGCGGCGTCATGGCGCGCCTGGCCGACGCGGGGACCGGCTTTCCCGTCGCCGGTGGCGTGGTTCCCATCGTGCCCAGCGCCGTCATCTACGACCTGGGCAGGGGCGGCGCCTTCCGCGCCACGCCCGACGCGGCGATGGGCGCCGCCGCGTACGACGCGGCCATCGCCCCCGCAGGCGGCCCACCCGGCCTCGCCCAGGCCGGTTCCGTGGGTTTCTCGCCGGACGGGGCCGGGCCCGGTCATGCGGCCAACGGGTCGGTGGGCGCGGGCACCGGCGCGGTGGCCGGAGGGCTGGCCGGCGGCGTCGGGACGGCGAGCGCGGTCCTGCCCTCGGGGATCACCGTCGCCGCGCTGGCCGTCGTCAACGCCGCGGGCTCGGTCCTGGACCCGGGCAGCGGCCTGCTCTCGGGCACCCGGTACGGCCTGCCGGGCGAGTTCGACCACATCGTCGAGCCCGACGCCGGCGAGTACGAGCGGTGGCGCCCGGAGAAGGCGCCCTCGTTCAACACCACGATCGGCGTCGTCGCCACCGACCTCACCCTGTCCAAGGCCCAGTGCGGCAAGCTCGCGGGCGTCGCGCACGACGGGCTGGCCAGGGCGATCAGGCCCGCGCACACGATGGTCGACGGTGACACCATCTTCGCGCTGTCGACCTGCGGCCTGCCGGGCCCCGAGGACACGGACCTGCACGACGTGCTGGCCGCGGCGGCCGACGTCTTCAGCAGGGCCGTGGCGCACGCCGTCCTGCATGCAACGGGCAGGGCCGGCGCCCCCGCGTACCTGGATGTGTTCTCTAGCGCACGGAGCGGACGATGAGAGAAGGGCTGCCGATCGGTGCAGGCTGGCTGCCGGTCGAGGAGACGGCCGAGGTGGTCTTCCCCTACGACGGGAGCACGGTGGGGCGGGCCCCCGTCGGAACCGTCGAGCTGGCCAGGAGAGCCGTCGACGAGGCGCTCGCGGTGGCGGGCGAGATGGCCAGGACGCCGTCGCACGCCCGCCGCGCCGCGCTGATGGGCGCGCACGACGCGTTGCGGGCGCGCACGGAGGACTTCGAGCGGCTGCTCGTGCTGGAGACCGGCAAGCCGCTGGTCGACTGCAGGGTCGAGGTCGCCAGAACCCTGGTCACGCTGGCCACGGCCGCCGAGGAGGTGGCCAGGCTGCACGGGGAGACCGTGCCGCTCGACCTGCTGCCCGCGGGCGAGGGCCTGGTCGGGTTCTGGACCAGGCGGCCGATCGGCGTGGTCGTCGGGATCACCGGGTTCAACTACCCGCTGCTGCTGGCCGCCCACAAGATCGCTCCGGCACTGGCGGCGGGCTGCCCGGTGATCGTGAAGCCCGCTCCGGCCACCCCGCTGGCGACGCTGCTTCTGGTGGAGCTGCTGCGCGAGGTCGGCGCCGTGCCCGCCGCGGCCGTCCAGCTCGTCACGGGCGACGTGGAGGTGGGCAGGGCGCTGGTGGAGGACCGGCGGATCGGCGCCGTCTCGTTCACCGGCTCAGCCGCCGCGGGCCACGCCATCGCCCGCAACGCCGCCCCCACCAAGGTGGTGCTGGAGCTGGGGTCGAACGCCGCGCTGGTGGTCGCGGCCGACGCCGACCTCGAGGCCGCGGCCGACGCCGTGGTGCGCGGCGGGTACTACGCGTCGGGTCAGGCGTGCATCTCGGTGCAGCGGGTGGTGGTCGAGGAGGCGGTGCGGGCCGACTTCCTCGACCTGCTGGCCGCCCGGATGAAGGACGTGGTCGTGGGCGACCCCCGCCTGCCGGAGACGAGGGTGGCGCCGCTGATCGACCAGACCGCCACGCGACGCGTGCTCGGCTGGGTCGAGTCCGCGGTGGAGGCGGGCGCCCGGCTGGTGACCCCGCCCACGTCGCCGGATGCGGGCGTGATCACGCCGACCGTGCTGGCCGACGTGCCCGACGGCGTGGCCGTGTGGGACGAGGAGATCTTCGGGCCGGTGGTGTGCGTGCGCGCCGTGGCCGACCTGGACGAGGCCTTCGAGACCGTCAACCGCTCCAGGTACGGCCTGCACGTCTCCGTCTTCACCCGATCGCTGGCCACGGCGTTCGCCGCCATCGAGCGGCTGGAGGCGGGCGGCGTGGTGGTGAACGAGGTGCCGGGCTTCCGCGCCGACAACATGCCCTATGGCGGCGTCAAGGATTCGGGCATCGGCAGGGAGGGCCCGCGCTTCGCCATCGAGGAGTTCACGGTGACCAGAATGGCGATCATCCGCCCCTGACCCGCCATGGCCGAAGCAGCGCTCTTGGCCTCCGCTCGCGGCTCGGCGACGACCAGGCGTGGCGCCCTGGTCACCCCGCGGATCACCGGCGGCAGGACGGCGCTGGAGTTCGGGACCACCCACGGCGCGGGTGCGGGTCAGTTCGGCGGGTTGAACCTGCCGTCCACCGCGGTCCAGCCGCCGTCCACGTAGAGGACCGAGCCCGTGACGAAGGTGGCCGCGTCGGAGGCCAGGTAGACCACGGCGCCGGCCATCTCCTCCGGACGCGCCCACCTGCCGAGCGCGGACTTGGCGGCGTAGGCGTCGTACCAGGCGGGCTCGTCCTTGATCTGGCGGGTGAGCGGCGTCTCGACCACGCCGGGCGCGATCGCGTTGACCCGCACGCCCGACGGGCCGAACTCGGCGGCAGCGGTCCGCAGCAGCTGGACCAGGCCCGCCTTGGTGGCGGAGTAAACCCCCTGCCCAGGCTCGGTCACCGCTGCCCTGATGGAGGCGAAGCCGATGATCGAGCCCGTGCCACGCTCCACCATGCCGGCGCCGAAGGCCCGCACCACCTCGAAGGAGGCGCGCAGATTCAGGTCGACGACCCGCTGGAACTCCTCGCCGGAGTAGTCGAGCAGCCGCTTGCGGACGTTGGTGGCGGCGGTGAACACCAGCACGTCGACGGCCCCGAGCGCGCCGGCCGTCTTCCGCACCGCCGCGGTGTCGAGCACGTCGAGAGACAGGGCCGAGCCGCCGCACGCCGCCGCGGTCTCCTCGGCGGCGGGCAGGTCGCGGTCGGCGCAGATCACCTCCGCGCCCTGGGCGGCCAGCGCCAGGGCGGCCTGCCTGCCGATGCCGCTGCCCGAACCGATGACAACCGCCCGACGCCCGTCAAGGCGGAACAACCGCTCGTAGTCCATGGCCGAACCCTATCTACTGGTCGGACCAGTGCACTAGGTGCGCTGCTGTGTAGAGTTCCCGGGTGCTCATCGAGGAACGCCCGCTCGCCGACCCCGAGCTCCAGACCCTGCTCGAGGCGGCCTTCGCGGAGCTCGTCGCCCGCTACGGCCCCGAGGGGCGCTCGGGCGTGGACCCCGCCGCCCGCTTCCTGGTCGCGGTGTCCGACGGGCGGGCGGTCGCGTGCGCCGCCCTCCAGCCGGTGGACGGCCGGACGGGCGAGGTCAAGCGGATGTACGTCCTGCCGTCGCACAGGGGACGGGGCGCGGCCAGGGCGCTGCTGAAGGCGTTGGAGACGCTCGGCGCCGAACTCGGCCACACGCGCCTCAGACTGACCACGGGAATCCGCCAGCCCGAGGCGATCGCGCTGTACGAGAGCTCGGGATACACGCGGATCCCCGCGTACGGCAAGTACGTCGACGAGCCGACGAGCCGGTCCTACGGGAAGGCGCTCGGGGGGTAGGGCAGAGCTCGCGTCAGGTCGCGTCAGGCCAGACACAGGTGGAGGTGACCCCGATCCCCAGCACGTCCCCCTGTGTCCAGGACAGCGAAAGAATGAAGTCATCGGGCCGGCTCCTTCCGGAGATGTCTGGCTCTCCGGCCTGGAGCCCGTTGACACCGGTGATGACGTGCCCCTCCTTCTGCCAGTGGGCTTTCACCTGATGGGCCACTTCAACGAAACGGTCTTTCGGGATCCCCCGGAGGTAATAGCGGCGATTGACGACGACCCGCTCCTCCGAGCCGCCGTCTGCGGGGTCGACGCAATAGCGGCGGTTGAGACTAGGAAGAAAGGCGTCAAGTCGTGGTCGCGGCTCGATGACCCTCACCGTGTCGCGGATCAGCTGCTCAACCCGAGTTGTTGCTTGCTGTTCGTTCACGGTGGGCTTCTCCGCACATCCGGTGAGAATAAGGATCAGAAGGACAATCGTCCGCGTCATCGAGAGACCTTGTGATAGTTGCCGTTGACAATGTTGGCGAGGTTCTTGAGCGATTGTGAATCGTCGTCCCAGTAGCTGGAATGCGCCCCGAAGACGGAACCTCCCCGCGTGCCGAAACGACGGGCGCCGAAGCTCGTGTCGCAGGGGTCGTTGCCGAAGCGGGCCAGATCGGCGACGAAGTCTCCCGGCGCCTCTCCAGCCCACACCCTGCCAGGCCCGACCCCCAGTTCCTCCGCCGACCTGACGCCCACCCCCGGACTCCCCACGAACACCAGCTCGTCCGCGAATCCCCCAGATCGCAGCGTCGCCGCCTTCCCCGTCACCAAGGACCCGTAGCTGTGTCCCAGCACCGTCAGCTTCGCCGATCGGGATGGGTCGTGGCTCGCCCGCAGTCCGTCCGCGAGCGACACCAGTGACCGCGCCCCCACCTCCGCCGCCCCGTCCGCCGCCACGCTCCGGCCCGGCACGTTCAGCTGCCAGTCGATCTGCGGCGCCCGGTACCCCAGCCACGCGATCGAGGCGATCCGCTGCCCCGGGGCGAAGTAGTGGGCCTGGTCCCAGAGGACCGCGGCCCTGTTCAGATCGCCGCCGAAGGAGGCCAGCCTGGTGTTGAGCCCGGGGACATAGGCCACCACCCGGTCCGCCGCGTCGGGGTCGCCGAAGGAGATGACGGCCTGGCCGAGCGCCCTGGTGTCGAAGGACAGCAGCAGCGCGGGCGGCCGCCCGTTCCTGCCGCCCGCCGCCAGGCCGTCCTCGATCGCCTGGACGTGCCGCAGCTCGTGCAGCACGCGGTCCAGGAAGCCCGGCCAGGTCAGCCGCAGGTGGGGGTCGGCAGGGACCGTGGTGAGCAGCACCGCGAGCCTCGTCTTCTCGCGGGCCAGCAGCGCCCGGTTGGCGCGGTCCCTGACGGCTGCGGGCAGGCCGTCCAGCAGGCCGAGGCCCGGCAGCGACGTGAGCGCCCGGTCGCGGGAGGAGGGGTCGAGCAGCCGCCACCAGGCGTTGACCCGGGCGGCGAGCGTGGGGTCGGCGGCCCGGCGCTGCAGATCGAGCAGGCGGGCGAGCGCGCCGGTGTCGCCCGCCGCGGCCCGCGTGAGGAGGTCGGCGGCGGGGGAGGGGGCGTGCCCGCCGTACAGGCCGAAGGCGACCAGGGGCGCGGGGGCCAGGGCGGCGTCGTCGCGCTGGATGAGGGCCAGGCGGCGGCGGAGGTCGTCGGACCGGTCGGCCGACCACACGCCGATCGCGGCCACGCCGGGCGCGCCGAGGCTGTGGGCCGCGCGCGGCAGCTCGTCCGCGGCGGCGGCCAGGCCGTTGACGAGGCGGTGCAGCTGGGCGGGCTCGACCCCGGCGAAGACGCCCCTGGCAGCGCCCAGGTAGGTGGCCGGTCCGGCGAGCGACGGGACGGCGTCGCCCTCATCGGCGAGCCTGGCCAGCGCCGCCTCCAGCGCGGCGGCCAGCGCCCTGCGCCGCCGGTCGAGCTCGGCGGCGAACGCGGGCGCGCCGCCGCCGACCCAGGCCTGCGCCGCCATCGCCCGCGCCGGGTCGTCGAGCGCGCGGGCGGCCTCGGAGGCCAGCCGTACGGCCAGCTGGAAGCCGGACATGACGACGAAGCGTAGCCAGTCGCGCACGCACCGCGCTGGGATCCGCGAGAAGAACCCCTACACGGCGAGCAGGGCGGCGGCGCGGGCCCGGTAGTCGGCTACCCCGCGCAGCTTGACGTGCTCGTAGCCGCGGATCACCTCGGGCAGCTCCACCAGCTCCATGACCGTCTCCTCGGGAAGCCCCGACGACAGGGCGCGCAGCACGTCGCGGGTGTACTCCTCGGGCAGCGACCGCTCGGTCCTGCGCACCTCGCCGAGGCCGAAGACGTCGAGCCGGGTGCCGCGCAGCGTGCGCAGGCCGTACAGGGCCTTGAAGGCGGGGTCGAACCACGGGCCCAGGCTCAGCTTGCGCTTCATCCCGAGCGCGCGCAGCACCGGCGGGTGCAGGTTGTAGGCGACGCGGGCGCCGTGGCCGAACTCGGCGGCGATCCTGGCCCGCTCGACCGGGTCGAGATGGAGCCTGGCCACCTCGTACTCGTCCTTGTAGGCCATCAGCCGGTGCAGCTGCTTCGCGTACGCCTCGGCGATCGGGCCGGGCGCGCGCGAGTGAACCTCGCGGACCGCCTCGAGGTAGCGCAGCGCGTAGCGCGGGTTCTGGTAGGCGACCAGGTCGGGCACCCGTACGGCGAGCAGCCGGTGCAGCTCGCCGTCGGCGAAGGCGATCTGCCGCAGCACCTCCGCCGAGGGCTCGGCGGGCTCGGGCACGGTGAAGAGCGCCTCCACCGCCGCGGGAGCGGAGATCACCGCGCGGCCCCAGTGGAAGGCGGTGGCGGACTTGCCCAGCGCCTTCTCCATCGACGCGAGCGACAGCGGGATCAGCCCCCGCTGCCACGCCGCGCCCAGCACGATCGTGTTGGCCTGCATATGGTCGCCGAACAGCGCCTGCGCCAGGCGCTCGGCGTTCAGCGCGACCACCGAGCGGGTGCGCGACTCCAGGGCGGCCAGCTGCGGGCCGAGGTCGGTGACGTGCTGCGAGGGGTCGAGCACCATCGCCCCCGTGGGCGACAGGTGGGTGGAGACCACGGCCACCGTGCGCTCGGGGGAGGCGGTGCGCAGGTGCTTCGGGTCGGTGCCGCCGATGACGTCGAGGGCGAGGTAGGCGTCCACGGAGCCGGCGGAGGCCTGGGCCGAGCGGTCCTCGTCGCCGTCGAAGAGCCGCAGGTCGGAGACGACCGTGCCGCCCTTCTGGGCGAGCCCGGTCTGGTCGAGGCCGCGCGACTGGCGGCCGTCCAGCATCGCCGCCTTGCCGAGCAGCCTGGCCACCGATACCACGCCGGTGCCGCCGATGCCGACGAGCCTGATCGTGGTGTCCCTGACCGTGATGTCGGGCTCGGGCAGCGCGGGGGGCGTGGGGACGGCCGAGCGCCTGCGCGAGCCGGGAACGATCGTCAGGAACGACGGGCAGTCGCCGTCGACGCAGGAGTAGTCCTTGTTGCACGAGGACTGGTGGATCTCGGTCTTGCGGCCGAACTCGGTCTCGACCGGCAGCACCGACAGGCACTCGGACTTCTGCCCGCAGTCGCCGCAGCCCTCGCACACCCGCTGGTTGATCGCCACGCGCTGCACCGGGTCGGGCAGGTCGCCCTTCTTGCGCAGCCGCCGCTTCTCCGCCGCGCACTGCTGGTCGTGGATGAGCACCGTGACGCCCTCGATCGCGGCCAGCTCCCGCTGCGCCGCCTCCAGGTGGGCGCGGTCGCGGACGGTGGCGATGCGCGAGAGCCGTACGCCCTTGTACCGGGAGGGCTCGTCGGTGGTGACGATCACCTTGCGCACGCCCTCCAGCTCGAGCCAGCCGGTCAATGCCGCCACCGACAGCGCGGGAGTGATCGTCTGGCCGCCGGTCATGGCGATGGCGCTGTTGTAGAGGAGCTTGTAGGTGATGTTCACCCCCGCCCCGACCGCCGCCCTGATGGCCAGCGAGCCGGAGTGGTGGAAGGTGCCGTCGCCGAGGTTCTGGAAGATGTGCCTGGTGCCGGTGAAGGGCGCCTGGCCGATCCACTGCGCGCCCTCGCCGCCCATCTGGGTGAGCCCGGTCAGCTCGCCCTTGCCCTCGGGGTTGAGCACGACCATGGTGTGGCAGCCGATGCCCGCCGCCACGACCGAGCCCTCGGGGACGGCGGTGGAGCGGTTGTGGGGGCAGCCCGAGCAGAAGAACGGCGTGCGCGAGGGGCCGAGCAGCTTCAGCGGCTCGCGCGGGCGGGGCAGGTCGAGGGAGAGCCGGTCGGCCAGCACCCTGGCGACCAGGTCGGCGTCGACGCCGCCGTGCTGCGGGATGACCGCCTTGCCGGTGACGGCGGGCGCGTCGGGCGTGCCGTACAGCACGTCCTTGATCAGGCCCTCCAGCAGCGGCGCCTTCTCCTCGACCACGATGATCTCCGAGAGGCCGCGCGCGAACTCCGTGACGACCGTGGGCTCCAGCGGCCACAGCATGCCGATCTTCAGCAGCCGGATCTCGTCGGTGAGCCCGAGCTTCCGCAGCGCCTCGCGCACGTCGTAGTAGGCGGTGCCCGCCGCGACGACGCCGAGCCGCGCCTCCGGCGCGGGGCAGGTGATCTGGTTGAGGCCGTTCTCGCGGGCGTAGGCGCGGGCCAGCTCCAGCCGCGGCCCGACCAGGGTGCGCTCCATCTCCAGTGAGTACGGCGTGAGCAGCGTCGCGTCGGGCGTGTGCCGGTACGGCGTGCCCTGCCACATCACCTCGGGCATGACCGGCTTGACCCGATCGGGGTCGACGTCCACGGTCGCGGTGGCGTCGACCACGTTGGCCACCGCCTTGATCGCCACCCAGAGGCCGCTGGCCCGCGAGGCGGCGATCGCGTGCCTGCCCAGGTCGAGCAGCTCCTGCACGGTGCCGGGGTAGACCACGGGCATGCCGAGCGCGACGAGCGTGCTCTCGGTGGCGCTCGGCAGGGTGGAGGACTTGCAGGTGGGGTCGTCGCCGCAGAGCGCGATCAGCCCGCCCTCGGGGTGCGCGCCGACGAAGTTGCCGTGCCTGAACGCGTCGGCGGCCCTGTCGACGCCGGGGGCCTTGCCGTACCAGACGCCGAGGACGCCCGCCTTGCGGGGATCGGGCAGCGAGGGGACGAGCTGGCTGCCCCACACCGCGGTCGCGCCCAGCTCCTCGTTCTGGCCGGGGCGGTGCACCACGCCCTCGGGCGTCGACCTGGCCAGCTCCTGGTCGAAGCCGCCCAGCGGAGAGCCGGGATAGCCGGAGACCATCGCGCCGGTGTCCAGTCCCGCCCTGCGGTCCGCGGCGAGCTGGTCCTTGATGAGGCGCACCAATGCCTGGGTGCCGCTCATGAACGCGTCGGTCGTCATGTCGAGAGATTATTTCAGGGGTCGGGATATCCGATGTCAATACTTGCGGTGTTTTCCGTAGTGGTTAGCATCTATTGCCATGGACGCCACGGATCGCGCAATTCTCCGCCTTCTGCAGGAGGACGGGCGGCTCAGCAACATCGACTTGGCCGAGCGGGTGCGGCTGACGCCGTCGCCATGTCTGCGCAGGGTGCGCAACCTGGAGGAGACGGGGGTGATCTCCGGCTACCGCGCGGTCGTGGACGCGGGCGCGGTGGGGCGCGGGTTCCAGGTGCTGGCCTTCGTGGAGCTGGAAGGTCAGGACGCCGAGACGGTGACGGCCTTCGAGGCGGCGGTGATGCAGGTCGAGGACGTCATCGAGTGCCTGCGCATGTTCGGCCGCCCCGACTACGTGCTCAGGGTGGCGGTGGCGGACATGGAGGCCTACAGCCGCCTGTGCCTGGAGAAGCTGGGCCGCCTTCCCGGCCTGGACAAGCTCACCTCGCAGATCGCGATGAAGGCGCTGAAGCCAGGCGGCTCACTGCCGCTGTGAGTTCAGCCCGGCCTCGGTGAGGATGAGCAGGCCGAGGCCGATGAGGACGACGGGCAGCACGACGTGTCCCCAGCGCGCCAGGGTCGTGGCGACGAGGGGCCTGGTGGCGAGGAAGCGGCCCGCGGCGCACCAGACGGCGACCAAGGCCAGGAAGACGAGCACGTAGACGAACATCGCTCCGGCGCTCGCCGTCGCGAAGACCGGCACGTAGACGCCGATGTTGTCACCGCCGTTGGCGAAGGTGACGGCGGCCACCGCCAGCGGCCCCGTAGCGCTCGTGACCTCGGCCCGCGCCGCCTCCCCCCGCTCTCGCCAGGCGCGCCACGCGGCCCTGAGCCCGAGGGCCAGCGGCAGCAGGCCGAGGAAGGGGAGGACCGCGGGCGGCAGCAGGGTGGCGCCGAAGGCGGCGGCCACGGCGACGGCGAGGATGGCCACGAAGCCGAGGTACTGCCCCGCGACGATCCACGCGCCGGAGCCGGGACGCCCGGCGGCCCTGGCGAAGAACAACGCCAGGATGACCAGGTCGTCGACGTTGGTGACGGCGAACAGCCCGGCGGCTGGTCCGACGAGTCCGAGGTCCACGGGCGCGAGGATCCTCTCGGGCTGGCGGCAGCGGTCGAGGTTCGACGATAGCGGGAGCGGGGTCAGAAGTAGTCGGCGCCCCAGTGGATCGCCGACGGCGCGGTGAGAGTGGCGGACGGGTCGACGGCGAGCGGACGGGCCATGCCGCTGGTGTCGGCGACCGTCTCGTACTCGGCGAACAGCAGGGGCAGCGCCGGCTCGCCGGGCGTGAGACGGGCGCGGCCCTGGGTGACCCCGCGGGCGGCGGCCTCGGCGGCCACCCACGGCAGCAGCTCCGACAGCTCGCCCGCCGCCTCGAGCAGCTCCACGGAGTCGGGGCTCCAGCGCAGGACCACGTAGCCCGAGCCCTCGACTAGACGCAGGTCGATCGAGTCGTTGTAGTAGGCGGGCACCCGGTGCCGCCAGTCGTCGGCGGTGCGGACCGTGGTGAGGGGGCGGCGGGCGTTGTGCCGGTCGTACAGCTCCGCCAGCAGCGGCCACTCGGCCGCGGAGGCCTGCCGTACGGCTGAGGCCGACGGACGCGTCGCGGCGGCGAGGGTTCCGCGCGTCAGCGACTGGGAGAAGACCTTGAAGCCCGAGCTCTCGTAGACGCCGGGGCTGCCGGTGAACAGCAGCGACCAGTCGCAGCCCGCCGCGGACATGTCCGCGATGGCGAGCGCCAGCAGGCTCCTGATGTGGCCGCGACGGCGCGCGTCGGGGCGGGTGGCGACGTTGGCGACCCCGCCCACGAGGTCGACCCCGCCGTCGGCATTGCGCAGGCGGCGCGGCAGCCAGTAGACGACCGCCTCGACGCCGTCCGCCCCTGCGGCCACCAGGGTGCGGGGCAGGCGGCCCGGGTCGCTCTCGTAGAGGGGCAGGAGGTGCGGAGCGGTGAAGCTGGCGGCCCACAGAGCGTGCAGGCCCGCCTCGTCGGCAGGGGTGGCGGCGCGGTAGGTGGTCATCTATCCCATCCGGTCGAGGAGCGTGGGGGTGATCGCGTGCTCGAGCAGCCGCACCTCACCGAGCGACCGCAGGGTGGCGGGGTCCGGGTGGCGTCGGTCAGCGCCTCGGCTCTCCCTGCCCACAATTCGGGATCTTTCGCCAGCCCCGCGACCATGTCAACGGCCGCCGCCACACCGCCCAGTGACCGAGCGGCCCGCCGGAGAACCAGAGCCTCCCGGCAGGCCGGCGAGCGGATCCCGCCGCACGGAGGGTACGGCGGGCCCGCCCGCTCAGCCGCGCAGCACCTCGGCGAGCTTCGCCGCGAACGCCTCGGGGGCGTCGGCGAAGCCGCCGTGGCCGCCGGGGAAGACCACGGTCTCGAGACCCGCCTGCTCGGCCAGCGCGATCGCCGAGCGGCGGGCCAGCTGCCCCTCGGTGCTCTCGCCGATGCCGACCACGATCCGTGGCGTGCCCGTCCGCAGCGCCTCGACCTCGGGCCGGTAGCCGCTGATCGGGCGCACGCCCTTGCCGAGGAAGTAGTCGAGGTTGCCCATGAGGCGGCCGAACATCTCCTGCTGCTCGGGGCTCGGCGGCCCCTGTGGGGCATCCTGCTCGGTCATGCCGATGAGCTCGTTGAACTTCTGCATGCCGGCCGGAACGCCCTCGCGCTCGTAGGTGGCGGCCACCTCCTCCATGCCCGCGACGACCTGGTCGGCGTCGGGCAGCAGCCGCACGCACGGCGGCTCGTGCGCCACCAGGACGCGGACGAGCGCGGGGTGCCTGGCGGCCAGATTCAGCCCGATCTGGGCGCCGCCGCTGCTGCCGAACACGTGGGCGGGCCCGTCGCCGAGCTCGGCGATCAGGCGGGCCGCGTCGTCGCCGTGGACGTCGATGTCCTGCTCGAGCGTGGGGTCGTCGGGGACGCTGCGCGAGTTCCCGCGAGGGTCGTACGGCACGACGGTGAAGTGCTCGGCCAGCAGCGGGGTCACGGCGGCGAAGATGCCCGCGTCCGTGGGGCCGCCGGGGATCATCAGCAGGACCGGGCCCGAGCCCTGGACCTCGTAGTAGAGCCGCGCGCCTGGCACCTGCAGGGTTTCTGTCTTCATGGGAGGAGCATTTCACCGACAACTTTTTTTGTCAACAAGGGGCGTACAGTCGAAGTATGGAGAGCACTCCGTGGGCTTTCGACCGGCCGATCACCTCGCCGTTCGCGCAGCCGCGCGGTCTGGCGGGGCGCCTGGCGGGTCGCTTCATGCTGCTGACCAACGAGCAGCGCGAGCTGGTCGGCCTCATCGACGTCCGCGAGGGCGACCACGTGCTCGAGGTCGGCTACGGGCCGGGAGGGCTGGTCCGGATACTCGCGAAGGGGCCCGCCGCGCGCATCTGCGGCGCCGACCCCTCGCCGGACATGCGTGACCTCGCCAGTCGCCCGCACCGCGCCGACAGCCGGGTCGACCTGCGGCTCGGCACTGCCGACGCGACCGGCTTCGAGGACGGCTCCTTCGACAGGGTCGTGTCGGTCAACAACGTCGCGCTCTGGCCCGACCTCGGCGCGGGGCTGCGGGAGTTCCGCAGGGTGCTCAGACCGGGCGGGCGGGTGGTGATCGCCTGGCACGGCGGCTCGCTGCCTGGACGCATCGCCAGGACGCTCACCCTGCCGGAGGACAAGCTGGCGATGATCTCGGCGGGGCTCGAGGAGCTCTTCGCGCAGGTGACCCGGCATGAGTTGCGGACCCTCACCGCATTTACCGGGATAGCCGTGTAAATCCGGGCTTGACGCGCTGTGGAGAGTTGTGGTCGGCTCTTACCTTTCGTAATTGCGCAACCACATTCCCGGGGGAATGCCCGTCATGTCGCGGCTGTCCTGCGTCCTGCTCGCCTGCGCGTTGGTCTTCGGCGTGCCCACTGTGGCTCATGCCGTACCAAAGGGGGGCAAGCCACAGATCGAGCCGGTGGCGCGGGTGGAGGTGCCGGGCGCGGCCCCCGCGGCCCCGGCGGGCGGGCCGTCGCTCGCGTCCCAGGTCGGACAGGACACGCCCAAGGGGCCGGGCGAGCTGCAGGTCACCGTGCCCGCGGGCCCCGAGCTGGCCGGCAAGGTCGCGGCGGAGGCGAAGCGGCGGATGGGCGCCGACAGCCCGTCCGCGGAGGCGATCCTGCCCGCGGACGCGCGCGACGGCCTCGGCCTGCTGCCGGTGAAGGGCACGCGCGCGCTGACGGGCGAGCGGGAGGGGGTGCCGCTGGTCACCTTCAGGCTGTGCGCGGCCGCCGAACGGCTGCCCGCGGCGTGCTCGTCGGCGCGGCCGGTGGCCACACCCGTGCAGGCCGACGTCACGGGCGACGGCCTGCCGGACCTGACCGCGACGCTGGTGCCGCGCAAGGCGGAGGGTGGCAGCGTGGGGATCGGCCTGGGTGTCGTCCAGCTGGGAGAGCCGGTCAGCGCGCAGGTGTGGGCCGAGTACGGCGTCGGCGAGGGACGCGTGGTGAAGGTCGGCTTCGACGGCTACCGGCGGGGCACAGCCCTGTCGGGCCGTGACTGGGGCCTGTTCACCGTCGACCTGGCCGCCCTCGCCGAAGGCAAGATCGACGTACGGGCCACCGTACGGCGCAGCGACCCGGGCGCCTCCGTCGCGACCATCGCGGGACTGGAGGGCAAGGCGATGCTCAGCCTCGGGCAGACGCCCGCGACCGAGCGTTTCGCCGCCCACGCCGCCTTCGACGGGGACAAGAGCACGCTGAGCGCCACCGCCTCCTCGCCCGCCCGCCTCGACGCGCTCGCCGTCGCAGGGGGGCGCCGGTTCACGCAGGTCACCGTCGACAGGATGGGCGCGGAGTTGACCGCCGAGCTGACCAGGCCGGGGGACGTCCGCTTCGCCAGCGCCGCGCCGATCGCCTCGGCCACCTTCCACGACTACCTCTTCCAGGAGGGCAGGCTGACGAGAGCCGCGGGGCTGTCGATCAAGCGGCTGCCCCGGGAGTTCCGCGCCACGGCGCGTTCCGGCGGGCTGTCGGTCACGGCCGGCGCGCCCCGGCCCAAGGCCGCGGAGCTCACCTTCTACGACGCCGCACGCGACCAGACGCTCGTCCAGGCGAGCCTCACCGGCCTGCCGGCCAGGATGACGATCGAGCACGACGCCGCGGCCAACCGCGTCGTCCACACCGCAAGCTCCGCGCTCGGCGGCTGCACCCTGCTGCTCCAGCGGGGCGGCGGCGCGATCGCGGGACTCGACGGCGACCACGTCACCATGATCAAGGATGGGCCGCGGCTCGGCGTCTCCGCCAGGCTGGCGCGGGTCGCGGGCTTCGACGTGACGTACGGCGCCGCACCGCGCGTCAAGCTCAGGCTCGGCTCGGGCGGCGGGCCGTTCGTCGGCGCGGCCGGTATCGACGGCAGGCACCTGGCCAGACTGGAGCTCTCCAACACACCCGCCACGCTCGAAGCCGAGCTGGACCCGGCCGCCCGCAGGGCCGTCTACGCCGCGGACGGCGCCATCGAGCGCCTGCGCGCCGCCTACGCCGACCCGGCTTCGGGCCTGAGCGTGGACGCGAGCGTGCGCGGGGTGCGGGACAGCGTGCGCGCCTCGTGGGAGCTCGGGCCCAGGACCAGCCTGGAGGTGCGCAGCCCCGCCAGGCTGGCGCGCGTCGACCTGCACGCGGCGTCGGGGCAGGGAACGCTGCGGGCCGGAGTGCGAGGCGTGCGCGGGCGGGTGTCGGTCGTGGCCGACAGCGTGGCCAGGCGGCTGGACTGGACGGCCGACGCCCCGGTGACCTCGGTGACCGCCTCGGCCAGGGCGGGCGACCTACGCGCGGCCGTCAGCGCCACTGGCGTCCCGGCCCGCTGGCAGGCCACCTGGGGCGCCCCCGCGCAGGGCACGACGCCCACCCAGAGCACGACACCCGCCCAGAGCACGACGCCCACGCAGAGCGCGACGCCGACGCCCACGCAGAGCGCGACGCCCGCGCAGGGCGCGGCCGGGGAGGCGGTGAGCTTCCGCGGGCTGTCCGGTCCGATCGGGTCGGCGACGATCGCGGTGGCCAACCACGCGGACGCCACCGCGCCCAAGGGCCCGCACCTGGCCGCCCACCACGACACGACCACCGGCAGGTTCGACGCCAGCGCCCGCCTCGACGAGCTGCGCACCGCCGACCTCGCGATGAACCCGGCCCGCACGGGCTTCCACGCCGACGTGCGAGCCGCCCGCCGTCCGGTCACGCTCGACGCGGACCTGCGCACCGCGGGCGGTCAGCGCTGGGGCGCCCTGGCCACCGTCGGCCCCGCCCCTGGTCGCGTCGCCGTCTCGACAGAGGGCGGCCGACTCACCTACGAGGGGAGCGAGGTGGCGCTCAAGGGCCGGGTCTGGCTCGGCGACTCCGCCGCCATCGCCGACCCCCCGCACGTGCCTGGCGGGCTCTCCCTCGTCGACGGCGGCACCCGCGACCGGCCGGGCCTCAAGGGCTACGTCGACGTGCGCGGACTGCCCGGCACGGTGCGGGTCGACCTGGCCAGAAAGACCTTCACCTTCGCCGGATTCCGTCCGGAGGGCCGCCGGCTGGCGCTCTACCTCGACAGCTCGGTGCTGGCCCCGGTGCCGATCAGGGCCAGCGCCACCCTCACCGGCCTGCCGTCCGCGATCACCAGCATGACGGTCGGCCCCATCGGCGTCGAGGGTAGATCCGTGACCGCCGCCTACACCATCCTGCCGCCCGCCACGCTGGGCACCCTCGACGTCCGCGCCGAGGCCGACGGGGGCGGGCTGCGCGGGCGCGTGCTCGTCGACCCCGTTCCCGCCACCGTCTCGATCACCGGCCGGTACGGCGGGCAGACCCGCGTCAGGGTCCGCAACTCCGCCCCCGTCAAGCGCATGGAAGCGGCCGTGACCATGGACGGGGCCACCGGCCTGCTCCGCTTCACGGACGTCCCCGCGGTGTTCGGCATCGACGCCGACACCAACCCCAACGGCCTGCAGGTGCCTCAGCTGACCTACAAGGCGGACGCAGGCACCCTCGACGGCCTGCTCGCCGTCCAGGCCGCGCTGGTCGAGAAGGCGTACCAGCCGCCGCAGGGCCGCCTGCTCGACACCGTCCTCGAGGTCGGGGACCTGGCCCAGGAGACCACGGCCAGGCTCAACCCCGACCTGTCCATCGACCTGGTGTCCAAGCCGACGCCGACCAGGCTGCTGCGGGCCCGCACCGGCCTGGACCTCGCCCCCGTCGCCGCGCGGAAGGTCGCGGCCCGCAAGGACGTGCCCTACGCGGGCGGGTTCCTCGCCTACCAGCTCGACGGCAGCTTCGGCCTGGGCCGCAGCAGGATCGAGGACGTCACGCTTGCCGTCCACGGGATGTCGTGGCTGCGGGTCCGCCCCGGCAAGGTGCCCTTCGGCGGGTCCGCGCCGGCCGCGGCGGGCTTCGTCTCGCCCGGGTTCGAGGGCGGCTACGACCGGCTCGACCTGCGCACCGCGGGCGTCGACCTGCGGCCGGACGTCAAGCTGGACGTGAAGGTCACCAGGAGCGTCGGCCCCGACGTCTTCGACGAGAGCGTGCGGATCGGGCCCGCGACGTCGCTGCGGCTGCGCCGCTACGACCAGCGGATGCGGCCGATCAGCTCCAGGCAGGCGGTGAAGGCGGGCAGCGTGCCGCTGGCGTGCGTGACCGTCGACACCAAGCCCGGCCTGGTGCCGGCCCGCCGCGGGGGCTCGCTGACGCTGCGCGGCGCGGACGGGCCGCAGGTCGTCTCGCTCCTCGACGCGGGAGGCCAGACCCCGGGCTACGCGGTCGACCTGCTGGCCTCCTTCATGTCGCCCTTTCCCGGGGCCGACTGGAAGGTGGCCTCCGTCGACCCGGGCGGCTGCCGCTAGGACGCGCGACCGCCGACCTTGGCGAAGAACAGCAGACGCCCGTCGGCACCACGTCCTGGGTCGATTCATTCCGCGTCAGCAGGGAGAAGCGTCGAAAGGTTGCGGGGTCAGGCTCACAAGCGTTCACGACGCTTGGGGACCCGGGGTCGCTGTCGCCACCATTCGGCGAGTGCGGCACGATCGACCCCTGCCACCTGACCCTCCGGAGGTAACGAAGTGATCCGCCCGCCTGCCCTGCGTCCCGGCGACCGCGTGGCGGTGATCGCCGCCAGCGGCCCGCCCAACCAGGCCAACCTCGAACGCGGCCTGCTCGCCATGGAGAGCGTGGGGCTCAAGCCCGAGGTCTTCAGCGCCGTGCGCGCGGGCGGCACCGAGTACGACTACCTGGCCGGCGACGACGCCACCCGGGCCGCCGAGCTCACCGCCGCGCTGGCCGATCCCGCCTTCGCCGCCGTCTTCTGCGCCGGCGGCGGGTACGGCATGCAGCGCACGCTCGAGCTCGTCGACTGGAGCGTCATCGACCCGGCCAGGCCCAAGGTCGTCGTGGGCTACTCCGACGTGACCGCGTTGCTGGAGGCGATCGCGGTCAAGCTCGGCTGGGTGTCGCTGTTCGGCCCGATGGTCGCCTGCGACGGCTTCTACCAGGGGCCCGGCCAGTACGACTTCGACCAGCTGATGCGGCTGATCTTCACCCCCGCGGAGGTCAAGGAGCTGACGTTTCCCGACTTCAGGACGGTCGTCCCCGGGGTCGCCGAGGGCATCACGCTCGGCGGGACCGTCACCCTGCTGGCCGCCTCCCTCGGTACCGACACCAGCCTTCCCGCCCGCGGCGCCATCCTCTTCCTCGAGGACGTGGACGAGGAGCTGTTCCGCCTCGACCGCTACGTCACCCAGCTGCGGCGCGCCACCTACAGCGACGGCGTCGCGGGCATCGTCCTCGGCACCTTCACCGACTGCGGCGACCCGCGCGACGTCGAGCGCATGCTGGTCGACCGCCTCAGCGACCTCGGTGTCCCGGTCATGGCGGGCGCCGACATCGGCCACAACGTCGCCATGCAGACGTACCCGATCGGCGTGCGCGCCCGCCTCGACACCGTGAAGGGCACGCTCACCTTCCTGGAGCCCGTGCTGACCGAACCCGAGGAGATGTAGCGAGGCGGCTACTGGCGGGGCGCCCTGGTCAGGAGGGAGGGGCGCAGTTCGCCCAGGCCCTTGGCCGTCATCGGTTCGGCGGGGGTCAGGGCGAAGCCCGCCGTCCCCGTCAGTCCGCCGGCCAGCTCGGGATCCACCAGCACCCCGCCAGCGGGCGCCAGCGAGGTCAGCCTGCTGGCCAGGTTGACGGTCGTGCCGAACACGTCGCCCATCCTGCTGATCACCAGGCCGAGCGCGAGACCGACCCGCAGGTCGGGCATCGCCCGGTCGGGCGCGTGCACCTGGATCAGGCGCAGCGCGATCTCGGCGGCCACGGCCGCGGAGTCGGCGACGAACAGCACCGAGTCGCCCAGGGTCTTGACCACCCTGCCGCCCGAGGAGGTGACCACGTCGGCCGATCGGCCCTCGAACCGCTCGACCAGGCCCGCCAGCTCCTTCTCCGGGATCTGGCGGCTCATCCTGGTGAACCCCACCATGTCGGCGAAGCCGACGGCCAGCCGTACGGTGCCGACCTCCTGGTCCACGATGCGCCCAGCGGCGGAGGCGAGCTGGCGCCGCCAGGTGTAGACCAGCAGCTGCTCCAGCGAGGGCACCACGCGGTCGGCGCGCGCCCGCCACGCCGTCGACCGCTCGGCCAGCGGCACGCCCGCCTGGTCGAGCGTCTCGGCGCCCAGCTCGGCCTGCGACTCGGCCAGCGCGGCCGTCGCCCTGCCGAGCGCCCTGGTGACCAGCAGCATGTGCTCCTCGTCGTAACTCCCGTCGCCGACCAGGCTCACCAGGGTCCTGAGCGCCTCCACGTCGGCGTCGGTGAAGACCACCGCATCGTCGGCGACGTTCGCGAACCCGAGCGCCCGCCAGTAGCGGCGCGCGCGGTAGACCGGCACGCCCGCCATCGCCGCCACCTGATGACTGGTGTAGCGCGCGGGCTGGCGGAGAAAGGCCTCCGTCAGGAGGTCGATCTCAGGGTCATCGACCGTCATGGGGACATTGCACCACACACCCGGCATAGTTAGCGTTCATCATCATGAGGTCTTATGCCGTGCAGCTCTACACCCTCAGAGACCACCTGGCCGCCGACCCCACCGCAACCCTCACCAGGCTCGCCGCACTCGGTTACGAGGCGGTCGAACCGTTCGACCTGACCCCTGTCGAGGGGTTCGAGGTCCCTTCCGCCCATGCCCCGCTGCTCGGCCCGAACAGGGACGACTACCTCAAGGTCGCGGACACCCTCATCGTGCCGATGGTGCGGCCCGAGGAGTTCACGACCGAGGAGGGGATCAGGCGGACCGCCGACGCGCTGAACGCCGCCTCCGCGTGGGGAGCGGGCCACGGCGTCACGGTCGGCTACCACAACCACCACTGGGAGCTGGCCTCGCGGGTCGGCGGGCGGCCCGCCCTGGAGGTCCTGGCCGACCTGCTCGACCCCGCCGTGGTGCTCGAAGTGGACGTCTACTGGGCCGCCGTCGGCGGCGCCGACGTGCCCGCGCTGCTCGGCAGGCTCGGCGAGCGGGTCCGGTTCCTGCACGTCAAGGACGGCCCGGCCACGCTAGGCGAACCGATGACCGCGGTCGGCTCGGGCACGCTGCCCATCCCCGACATCCTCGCCGCCGCCCCGCAGGCCAGGCGCGTGGTCGAGCTCGACAGCTGCGCCACCGACATCTTCGACGCGCTGGCCGACTCCCTCGCCTACCTGCGCGAGGTGGAGGGCCGGTGACCGGGATCGCCATCGTCGGCTGCGGCAACATCAGCCAGCAGTACCTCACCAACCTGACCTCCTTCCCCGAGCTGAACGTGATCGCCTGCGCCGACCTCGACGTGGACCGCGCGCGGGCCGTCGCCAAGGAGTACGGCGTGCCCGTCGCGGGGGAGGTCGCGCAGGTCGTCAACCACCCCGACGTCGAGATCGTGGTCAACCTGACGGTGCCGGCCGCGCACGCCGAGGTCGCCGCGGAGGTCGTCGCCACGGGACGGCACGTCTACAACGAGAAACCGCTGACCCTGGACCCCGCCTCCGCCCGTGACCTGCTGGAGGCGGCCCAGGCGGCGGGGGTCAGGGTCGGCTGCGCGCCCGACACCTTCCTGGGCGCGGGGCTCCAGACCGTCGCCCGCAGCCTCGCCGCCGGCGACATCGGCACCCCGTTATCGGCGATCACGCTCCTGCAGGGCCCGGGACCCGACCGCTGGCACCCGAGCCCCGAATTCTTCTTCAAACCGGGCGCGGGACCGCTGTTCGACATGGGCCCCTACTACCTGACCGCGCTCGCCGTCCTCTTCGGGCCGGTGACGAGAGTGGCCGCCAACGGCAGCAGGGCGCACGCGCGGCGGCGCGTCGGCTCGGGCCCGCTGGCCGGCACCGTCTTCGACGTGGAGGTGCTCACGCACGTCAACGCCCTGCTGGAGTTCGCCGGCGGACAGCGGGCCACCACCGTGTTCTCCTTCGACTCGCCGCTGTCGCGCGGCGACTTCCTCGAGCTCACCGGCACCGAAGCCACCCTGGCCGCGCCCAACCCGAACAACTTCGACGGCCCCGTACGGCTGCGCCGCACCGGCGCCCCCGACTGGACCGACCTGCCGGTGCGCGGCAGCACCGCGGGACGGGGCATCGGGGTGCTGGAAATGGCCCGCGCCATCGCCGAGGGACGGCCGCACCGGGCGTCGGGCGAGCTGGCGCTGCACGTCGTGGAGGTCATGACCGCGATCCTGACCTCGGCCGAGGAGTCCCGCTTCGTCCCCGTCACCTCCACCTTCACCCCGCCCGAACCGTGGGAGGCCGCCATCTGAGGTCGTGACCGCCTACGAGATCCGCCGGCTGTGCTCCTCGATGACCCGCGCCACCAGGCCGGGAGCGCGCAGGTGGCGGCCGTGGCCCTGCTTCGGGAGGGTCACCCGCTCGCTCGCGGGCAGCACCCCGGCCAGGGCGTTGGACGGCGGCGATCATCCCGACCAGCCGGGCCTGGGACGGCGGTAGCCGTACGACGCCGCGCAGGAAGATCCTGAGCGCCTCGCCCGTACGCCCGCGCGCGAGGGCGGCCCGGGCCGCCGCCGTCGCCGCGCCGCCCAGCGACGTCCCGACCACGACGGGCGGCTCGTAGAGGACCAGCCCGGTGAAGGCGGCGCCAGACACCCACGAGGACGACCCGCTCCAGCCATAGCTGGCGGTACTCGACCTCGGTGACGTCCTGAAGCTCCGTGGAAAAGGCCCGCCACACGGCGGAGCGCATGGCGCTCTTCCAGATCCAGCTCGCCGAGCTCGACCGTTCGGACGTCCCAGAATCATCCCCGACATATGGGCCGTCAGTCACCTGGTTAACCGGGCAGTACCTTCACGTTGCCCGCGCCCGAGCGAATGATGATCTTGCGCGGCGAGCCGGGGTCGTCGGTCACCTTCACCTCGGCGTCGCCCGCACCGACCTCGGCGGTGACGTCGTAGGAACCCCGCGGGAGGTGGAGCGTAGCATCGCCCGAGCCGACCGTCACCTCGACGTCGTCGGGTGCGCCGGCGAACTTCAGCTCGAGGCTGCCGGAGCCGGACTCCGCGACGACGCGCTTGGCGCCGAGGCCGTTTCCGTCGATCGTGCCCGCGCCCGCCTTGGCCTCGACCTCCCCGGTCAGCGAGCGCAGCGTGAGGTCGCCCGAGCCGGTGTCACTCTTGACGCGAAGACCCTTGGGAACCTCGATCGTGTAGTCGACCCAGCAGCTGTCGCCGCTTTCGCAGCTGTAGGCGAGCTCGAGCGTGTCGCCCTTCACCTCATGCGAGGTCTTGGGCTCGCGGTCGCGCCAGTGCCGCTTCTCCGTGACCTTGATCCCGGTCCTGTCGACCTCGTTGACCACGACGTCGCCGGCACCGCTCATGACGTCCAGGCCCGCGACCTTGTCCGACACCTCGTAGGTCTCGGTCTTCTCGTCCGATGCCCTGCCCATACCGACAAAACCGCAACCCGTCAGCGCCGTGCCGGACAGCACCAGCGCACCCAGGGCGATCACGCCTTTTCGCTTCATGTCTCCATGCTCTCCCGGGGAAGGAAAAGGCGGCATCGGGGATCGCCCTTGCCTTGTCCTGGACCAACCCCGTGAAGTAGCGTCCCATGATCCAGAACTAAGTTTCCATGATGCGGAAAGAGGCTCCAATGGAGATCGCCGGCCCCATGCTCGACCGGTCCTCCAGGAGCAGGCCGCCCGTCCGCCCGGCGCCACGTCACTCGACCCTCTGATCGCGCTCCTGGACGGTGACGCCGAGGCACCGCTGATCGTGGCGTTGAGGGAAGGATACTCAGCGCACGGCGACGCGGCCTTCGAACGGGCTCCAGGCCATCATCGCCGGAACGTTCGCGGCGGGCTCGCGTGCGTGAACCCTACGAGCCTCGGCCCGGATCCCGTCACGACGTCCTCGGGGCGCAGGTCGTACCACTTGAGGTCGGGCCCTGGCAGGCTGAGCCGCTCCCGGGCGTGAGCAGCTTCCTGATGTGCTCGTATCCGGGATCCACGCTGATCATGGGCCGACCGTAGGGCTCGCCGCCGGACGGTGGAAGAGCCACTTGCGGCGGGTTGCCGGGGACCACCGTACGGCTCAGGGCGGCCCCTCGAAATCGGGCGGAGGGAGGTCGCCGGTGTACGGTTCGAGCGGGCGTCCGGCGAGGAAGGCGCGCACCGCCGCCAGGTAGGGCCCCGGCCTGTCGCGGTAGGCGTCGTGCCCCGCCTGGCGCAGGTAGACCAGCCGGGCGCCGGGCAGCAGCGTCCGGTAATCGGCGGCCGACGACCAGCTCTGGTAGTCGCAGGACCCCTTGATGATCAGCGCGGGGACCTGGCTGCCGGTGATGCCCTCCCGGATCCACGGAGGAATGGGACGGCGCACCAGGTTGGCGTACGCGCCGGTGGAGGTGGCGGGTGCGGCGCCTCCCGCGCAGCGCAGGGCGGGCAGCAGCAGCCGGTGGTAGGCGTCGAGCCGCGCGTCGAGTTCCGCGTCGCCGACGACGGAGCGCGCGGTGGCGGGGTTCACCTGGAGCAGCGTGGAGGCGGTCAGGACGCGCGGATGCAGCAGGGACAGCGCCAGCCGCCGGTTCTGGGCGGCGTCGAGGCGGGTCAGCACCGCCCCCGTGGGCGGGGCATGGAGTCCTGCCGGTGACGACAGGACGAGCCTGTCCACCCTGTCGGGGTGGCGGGCCAGGTACGCGGACGCCAGCAGGGCGCCTTCCGCGTGGCCGACCAGGACGAGCCGGTCGGCCCGCAGCCGCAGGCGGATCGCTTCGAGGTCGTCGAGGTCCCTGGTCAGGCCGTACTCTCCGGGGTCGGACAGCCGGGCCGAGCGGCCCGCGCCGAGCTGGTCGTAGACGTAGACGGGGTGGCCGTCGGCGGCCAGCGCGCCGAAGAACGCCGAGTCGCCGTCCAGGTCCGCCCGGCCGGGGCCGCCGTGCAGGACCACCACGGGCGGCAGCCCGCGCGGCCGCTTCGGCGTCGTGGCGACGTAGGCGAGCCTGGAGCCGGTGGGCAGGTCCCACATCCGCTGGCCCGCGACGGGCGGTAGCGGCGGCGGGCTCTCGAGCGGGCCGAGAGTGGCCGCCGCGACCTGCCAGACGACCAGGGTCTCGACGCCGAGGACGACGACGGCGCGCAGCCAGCGGGGGAGCCGCGCGGCGGGACGCGGCAGGATCAGCAGGAGGCCGAGGAAGAGGATCGCGGCGAAGACGCCCAGAGCGGCGCCGAGCAGGACGGCGGGCGTGGTGATCAGGGTGGCCAGGCCGCCGAGGGTGGCCAGGGCCAGCACGGGAGCGAGCCCGACGACGACCGCGCCGGCCAGTACGCGGCCCAGCAGGCGCAGGCCGCGCCGGGCGAGAGGACGCCACAGGGGCCACGGCACACGCCCGAACCTACTCGAAGACCCACGTATGTGACCAGTTGTGCTCATGTCACTTCATGTGGCGACATCAGCCAGGCTTTGGGCGCTCACCATCAAACTTCTGATGATTTGCGGCAAATATCTGGACGTAGTTCGCCAGAGATCTTACGGTTACGGCGAAACGTGACGGAAATCCGCCGAAGGGACGCACTGCCATGTCCGTTCGCACCCCCCGATGGCTGGCGCAGACCTGCGCCTTACTCCTGGCCTTATCCGGCACCGTGACCTTCACCGTGGCAGGGGCCGCGCCGGCCCAGGCGCACGCCGTGATCGATCCCGCCGACTACCAGCGGGTCGAGCTGGCCAAGGGCGTCGCCGAGATGGGCGAGCCCATGACCATGGCCGTCCTGCCCGACCTCTCGGTCCTGCACACCTCGCGGGACGGCACGCTGCGCCGTACCGACGCGAGGGGGGAGACCGCGGTGGCGGGGACGCTGCCGGTCTACACCCACGACGAGGAGGGTCTGCAGGGGATCGCCGTGGACCCGCAGTTCGCGACGAACCGGACGATCTACCTGTACTACGCGCCCAAGCTGAGCACCCCCGCCGGTGACGCGCCCGCGACCGGCACCGACTGGAGCGCGTGGCAGGGCGTCAACCGCCTGTCGAGGTTCACGCTGAAGCCGGACTGGAGCCTCGACCGGGCCAGCGAGAAGACCGTCCTCGAGGTGCCCGCCGACCGCGGCCTGTGCTGCCACGTCGGCGGCGACATGGACTTCGACGCGCAGGGCAACCTCTACCTGAGCACCGGGGACGACACCAACCCGTTCGACTCGGCGGGCTTCGCGCCGATCGACGAGCGGACGAACCGCAACCCCGCCTACGACGCCCAGCGCACCTCGGCCAACACCAACGACCTGCGCGGCAAGATCCTGCGGATCAAGGTGAACCCCGCCGACGGCACCTACACCGTCCCTGCGGGCAATCTGTTCCCGCCCGGCACCGAGAAGGCCAGGCCCGAGATCTACGCCATGGGCTTCCGCAACCCGTTCAGGATGAGCGTCGACCGGGCGACGGGCGTCGTCTACGTCGGCGACTACGGGCCCGACGCGGGCAGCACCGACCCCAACCGCGGCCCGAGCGGCCAGGTGGAGTTCAACAAGGTCGACAAGCCGGGCAACTACGGCTGGCCGTACTGCACGGGGACGAACACCCCCGTCGAGACCTACAACGAGTACACCTTCCCCAGCGGGCCCTCGGGCGCGACGTACGACTGCGCGGGCGGCCCGGCCAACAACAGCTTCCGCAACACGGGACTGCCGAAGCTGCCTGCCGCGCTGCCGGCCTGGATCAGGTACGGCGGAGACGCGGGCAGCCCGCCCGAGTTCGGCAGCGGCTCGGAGTCGCCGATGGGCGGCCCGGTCTACCGCTACGACGCCGGCCTGAACTCTGCGGTCAAGTTCCCGCAGGAGCTCGACGGGAACTTCTTCGCGGGCGAGTTCGGCCGCAGGTGGATCAAGGCCATCCACGTGGCCGACGGAGCGATCGCGAACTTCCCCTGGACCGGCACCCAGGTCATGGACCTGACCTTCGGCCCAGACGGCGCCCTGTACGTGCTCGACTACGGCTCGGGCTACTTCGGCGGCGACGCCAACTCGGCGCTGTACCGCTACGAGTACATCAAGGGCAGGGACCGCTCCCCGATCGCGGTGGCCAAGGCCGACAGGACCTCGGGCAAGGCCCCGCTGACGGTCGCCTTCTCCTCGGCGGGCTCGACCGACCCCGAGGGCCAGGCGATCACGTACGCGTGGGACTTCGGCGACGGCGGCTCCTCCACCGAGGCCAACCCCACCCACACCTACACGGCCGAGGGCACGTTCTCCGCGACCCTGACCGTGCGCGACCCCGGCGGCAACACCGGTACGGCCAGCGTCGTCATCACCTCCGGCAACACCGCGCCCACCGTGACGATCGACCTGCCGGACGAGGGCACCCTGTTCGACTGGGGCGACAGCGTGCCGTACGACGTCAGGGTCACCGACCCCGAGGACGGCACGGCCGACTGCGCCAAGGTCAGGATGACCTACGTGCTCGGCCACGACAGCCACGGCCACGAGATCACCGCCAAGGACGGCTGCGAGGGCGAGCTGACCATCCCGGTCGACGGCGAGCACGACGACGCGGCCAACATCTTCGCCGTCTTCGACGCCGCCTACACCGACAAGGGCGGCCTCACCACCCATACGCAGCACATCCTGCAGCCCAGGCACCGCCAGGCCGAGCACTACGCGACGATGCAGGGCGTCTCGCAGATCAACAAGGCCACCGCGCACGGCGGCAAGACCGTCGGCAACGTCCACAACGGCGACTGGATCTCCTTCAGGCCCTACCGCCTCGACGGCGCCAAGTCGATCAGGGCGAGGGTGTCGTCGGGCGGCGTCGGCGGCTTCCTCGAGGTGCGCACCGGCTCGGCCACGGGCCCGCTGCTCGGCAGGGCGGCCGTGCCGGTGACCGGCGGCTGGGAGACCTTCGTCGAGGTCTCGGCGCCGCTGGAGAACGCCCCCGCCGCCTCGGGCGCCCTCTACCTGGTCTTCACCGGCGGCTCGGGCGCGCTGTTCGACCTGGACGACTTCACGCTGTCGAAGGAGCCCGCCACCGGGGGCCCCGTCATCGGCGCGATCAGAGGGCCGGGCGGCGCCTGCGTCGACGTCGCGGGCGGGAACAGCGCCGACGGCACCAAGGTGCAGCTCTACGCCTGCAACGGCACCGCCGCCCAGACCTGGCAGTTCGACGGCGCGACGATCAAGGCGCTCGGCAAGTGCCTGGACGTCGCGGGCGGCGTCAACGCCGACGGCACCAAGGTCCAGCTCTACACCTGCAACGGCACCCCGGCGCAGAGCTGGACCGTGGCGGGGGAGCAGATCAAGGTGTACGGCACCAGGTGCCTCGACGGCGCCGACCCCGCGCAGCTGGTCATCAGAGCCTGCGACGGCAGCGCGAACCAGCGGTTCGCGACCCCCGCGCCGCCGCAGGCGGGCGACCTGATGATCTTCTCCCGTACGGCAGGCTTCAGGCACGACTCGATCGACGCCGGGATCCAGGCCGTCAAGGACCTCGGCTTCAAGGTGACCGCCACCGAGGACCCCGCCGCCTTCACCGCCGACAACCTGGCCAGGTTCAAGGCCGTCGTCTTCCTCAACACCACGGGAGACGTGCTCGACGCCGCCCAGCAGGCGGCCTTCGAGGCCTACATCAAGGGCGGCGGAGGTTACGCGGGCATCCACGCCGCGGCCGACACCGAGTACGACTGGCCGTTCTACGGCGACCTCGTCGGCGCGTGGTTCGCCTCGCATCCCGCGATCCAGAAGGCGAAGGTCAAGGTGACGGACAGGGCGCACCCCTCCACCGCGCACCTGTCGCCCGTCTGGGAGCGGACCGACGAGTGGTACAACTACCGGACCAACGCGCGGACCCACGCCCACGTGCTGGCCACCCTCGACGAGACCTCGTACTCGGGCGGCAGCATGGGCGGCGACCACCCGATCGCCTGGTGCAAGCCGTATGAGAAGGGCAGGTCCTTCTACACCGGCGGCGGCCACACGAAGGAGTCCTTCGCCGAGCCCGACTTCAGGAAGCACCTGAAGGGCGGACTCGACTACGCGATGGGCGCCGCGCACGCCGACTGCCGCCCCGAGAGCGGGTACACGCCGCTGACCACCGGGTGGGAGCAGGCCGGGCCCGGCCGCTTCGTCCAGGCCCCCGACGGCACCCTCACCTCAGAGGGCGGCATGGGCCTGTACTGGTACAAGGCCCAGCAGTTCACCCAGGGCTACTCGCTCAAGCTCGACTGGAAGATGGCGGGAGACGACAACTCGGGCGTCTTCATCGGCTTCCCCGCTTCCACGGACCCGTGGTCGGCCGTCAATAACGGCTACGAGATCCAGATCGACGCCACCGACGCCCCGGAGAAGACCACGGGCGCGGTCTACGGCTTCAAGTCCGCCGACCTGGCCGCCCGCGACAAGGCGCTGAACCCGCCCGGACAGTGGAACACCTTCGAGATCCGCGTCGAGGGCGAACGGGTGCGGGTCTTCCTCAACGGTGTCCAGGTCAACGACTACACCAACACCGACCCCAACCGCTCGCTCAAGGACGGGCACATCGGCCTCCAGAACCACGGCGCGGGCGACGAGGTCTCCTTCCGTGACATCAGGGTGAAGGAGCTCGGCCCGCCGACCGGCGACACCGTCGTCCAGGCGGAGAACTGGTCGCAGGCCGGCGGCGTGCAGACCTACCCGCACGGGCCGGCCCACGGTGGCACCGTGCTCGGCTTCGTCAATCCCGGCGACTGGGCCGCCTACGACGGCGTGGACCTGACCGGCGTCACCGCCTTCAAGGCCCGGGTCGCCGCGCCCAGTCCGACGGGCGGCTTCGAGATCCGCACCGGCTCGCCCTCAGGGCCCGTGCTGGGCAGCGTCACCGTCCCCGCCACCGGCGGGTGGGAGTCGTACGCCGACGTCTCCACCGCCCTGACGGGCGTTCCCAGCGGTACGGCGAAGCTGTATCTGACGTTCAACGGCGCCGACTTCGACGTCGACGACTTCACCCTCGTCCGCGGCCCGAAGGACACCGCGGCCCCGGTCACCACGGCGAAGCTGTCGTCGGCGGCGGGGCCGTCGGGCTGGCACACCGGCCCGGTCACGCTCACCCTGACCGCCGCCGACGAAGGCTCGGGCGTGGCGGGGACCGAGTACCGGCTGGGGGAGGAATGGCGGCCCTACACCGCGCCCGTCGAGGTGAAGGCCGACGGAGCCCACACCGTGGCGTTCCGCTCGCAGGACAAGGCGGGCAACAAGGAGGAGGCCAAGGAGATCGCGTTCAGGATCGACGCCACCGCGCCCACGCTGACCGTGGGCGAGCTGGCCGCCGCGTACGGCGACAGCGCCCAGATCACGCCGACCGCCACGGCCGAGGACGCCGGGTCGGGCCTGGACGGCGCGGCGCAGGCCACGCTCGACGGCGAGCGGGTGGACCTCGGGGAGCCGATCGACCTGCATCCGCTGGCGCTCGGCGAGCACACGGTCCGCGTCACCGCCAAGGACAAGGCGGGCAACACCGGCGAGAAGGTCGTGACGTTCACCGTCACGACCTCCTATGCCGATGTGCGGGCGCTGATCGAGCGGTTCGAGCTGGAGCAGGGCGAGCGCGCCCCGCTGCTGGCGCTGCTGAAGGCGGCCGAGCAGACGCCTTCCGTGGCCTCGGTCACGATCCTCGAGCAGTTCAGGAAGAAGGCGGAGAGCGTGGCGGACGCGGCCGCCCGCGCCGTGCTCCAGCGTGACGCCGACGCACTGATCGCCGACCGGCGCTGAGCTGCGACCGAGGATGCCCCTTCCTGATGATGGGAAGGGGCATCCTCGGTTGGAGCGGCGCCCGCCTGTTCGCGCAGCGCCCGCCTGTTGGAGCAGCGCGCGCCTGTTAGAGCGGTGCCCCTTCTCTAGAGCAATGCCCTGCCTGGAGAGCAGTGCCCCGCCTCTAGAGCAGCGTGCCGCCGACCACCTGGAAGGAGGCGAGTGCCTCATCCAGCCGCTTCAGCGTGTCGGCGTGCAGCGCGATGCCCGCCGTCTGCAGGTTCTCGCTGATGTGCGCCGGCGTCCTGCTGCCGGGGATCGGCACCACGTGCTCGTCCTGGTGCAGCAGCCAGGCCAGCGCCAGTTGGGCGGGCGTGATGCCGAGCTCGGTGGCCAGGTGCCGGATCGGCGCGTACCTGTCGTTGTTCGTGGCGAGGTTGGCGGCCTCGAAGCGCGGCGCGTTGTGCCGGAAGTCGCCCTCCTCCAGCTTCGAGACGCCGCCCGTCAGGAAGCCCGAGCCCAGCGGGCTCCACGCCACCACACCGACGCCGAGCTGCCTCGCCGTGGCCAGTAGGTCGGGCTCGATCGGCCGCCACATCGACCACTCCACCTGGACCGCCGCGATCGGCACGACGGCATGGGCCCGGCGCAACTGGTCGGCGGTCACGTTCGACAGGCCCGCGTGCCGTACCAGACCGGCCTTCACCAGCTCCGCCACCGCGCCCATGGTGTCCTCGACGGGCACGCCGGGGTCGGGGTAGTGCAGGTAGTAAAGGTCGATCACGTCGGTGTCAAGGTTGCGCAGGCTGCGCTCGGCGTAGCCGCGGACCAGGGCGGGATCGGCGTTGCCGCGCAGCTCGCCGAAGGCGTAGCCGACGGGGATGGACCTGGTCTCCACCCCCTCGGGGACGGCCAGGCCGAACTTGGTCGCCACCACGACCTCGTCCCTCCTGCCCTTGATCGCCCGGCCGACCAGCCGCTCGTTGTGCCCGTCGGGCCCGTAGGCGTCGCTGGTGTCGATGTGCGTGCCGCCCTCGTCGAGCGCGTGACGCAGCGCGGTCATGGCCCTGTCGTCGTCGATCTCGCCGTAGATGCCGGGTGACAGGACCATCGCCCCGAAACCGATCGGGGGAACGGTGAGCTTCCCAAGAGTTCTCATGCCCCCGATCCTGCAGGCCGGCTTCTGGCCGTGTCCAAGACATCCCGGTATAACCGATGGTTATGGAGATGCACCTGCGTGAGAGGCGGTACTCCTGGCATGGGCCCCTCAGGACGCAGGGAGGACGGCCCGACGCACTCGTATGGATCTTGTTAGCCAAGGAGTCCGCAAACCGGCCCGACCAGATCACCCGCCAGTTCGCTGATCTCGAGGCAGGGCGCTGCTTCACGTCCCCGTTGCCCATGGCCGCGTCAACATGCGGGAGATTCGCGCACGAGCAGGAGTCGGGAGGCGGGTGCATGTTTCCGTCCACGTAGAGTGGCCGTCTCCGAGTCCACCTGATCGAGGATCGCGCGGTTGGTCAAAATGATCTTCTTGCAACATAACCCCTGGTAGCGGCATGGATCTCAGGTTGCTTAAGAGCTTTGTGGTCGCCGCCGAGGAGCTGAACGTCACCAGGGCCGCCGAGCGGCTCTTCGTGTCGCAGCCCGCGCTGTCCAAACAGCTGAGGACGCTGGAACGGCAGCTCGGGTTCACCCTCTTCGACCGCGTGCCGAGCGGCCTGGTGCTCACCCGCCAGGGCACGGCGCTGCTGCCGGTCGCCCGCGACCTGCTGGCCCGCTGGGACGAGGGCCTCGACCTGGTACGGCAGGCCGCCCCCACCGGCACGCTGGTGATCGGCCTGCAGACCGCCGTGGGGCGGGGCATCCAGGCCGAGGCGCTGCGGCGGTTCAGGGAGCGGATGCCGGGCTGGATGGTGTCGCTGCGCGTGGTCGGGTGGGAGGACCCGAGCGCCGGGCTGTCGGACGGCGGCTCCGACGTCGCCTTCGTGTGGCTGCCCGCCCCCGAGGGCCTGGCCACCAAGGTGCTGGCGACCGAGCGGCGGTTCGTCGCGATGCCCGAGGGACACCGGCTGGCCGGGCGGGAGGAGATCGACTTCGCCGAGCTGCGCGAGGAGCCCTTCGTGGCGCTGCCCGAGGCGGCCGGGCCGCTGCGGGAGTTCTGGCTCGGCGGCCCAGGGACGATCGTCGGGGGCGAGGCGTCCTCGCCCGACGGCGTCTTCGAGGCGGTCATGGCGGGGCTCGGGCTCGTGCTGCTCGCGGAGGGGAACGCCGAGCTGTACCGGCGTCCTGGCCTGGTCGCCCGGCCGGTCACCGGGCTGTCGCCGGCCCGGCTGGCCGTCGCCTGGCGCGCCGCCGACCACCGCCCGGCCGTCACGGCGTTCCTGCGGAGCTTCGCCTAGCTCGGGCCCGGCAGCGGGCGGGCGAAGGTCGAGACGGCACCGATAGCATGGCGATCACGTTGAATGAGGTGAAGGAGACACTCTTGAGCGAGCTGGAGCGGGTTCCTCCAGGTGTTGATCCCAGCGTGCCGAGTTCCGCCCGCGTGTACGACTATCTGCTCGGCGGCAAGGACCACCTCGCCGTCGACAGGGCGGTCGCCGACCGGCTGCTGTCCGTCGCCCCCGACACCAGGCTGGTGGCGCGGGCCAACCGGCTCTTCATGGTCAGGGCGGTGCGCCACCTGGCCGAGCAGGGCGTGCGGCAGTTCATCGACCTCGGGACCGGCATTCCCACCTCGCCCAGCGTGCACGAGACCGCCCGTGAGGTGAGCCCCGCGTGCCGGGTGGTCTACGTGGACTACGACCCCATGGTGCGGATGCACGCCGACGTGCTGCTGGCCACGACCCCCGGCGTGGCCAGCATCCAGGCCGACGTGCGCAAGCCGGGTGAGATCCTCAGCGATCCGCACATCACCGGTTTGATCGACTTCGACCAGCCGGTCGGCGTGCTGATGGTGGGGGTGCTGCACTTCATCATGGACAGCGAGGACCCGGGCGGCATCGTGGCGGCGTTCAGGGAGCGGATGGCGCCCGGCAGCCACCTGGTGCTGTCCCACACGATGGCGGAGAGCTCGCCTGAGGCGATCGCCCAGCTCACCATGGCCACGGCGAACTCGCCCGCGCAGGCCACCTTCCGTACGCGGGAGCAGGTGGAGCGGTTCTTCGAGGGGTTCGACCTCATCGGCCCAGGTCTCGTGCCGGTGCAGGAGTGGCGCCTCGGCCACGAGGACGAGGCGCAGATCCCGCTGCTGGACGAGGCGCCGCGGCTGCGCGTCGACGGCGGCGTCGGGCGGGTGTCGTCCGACCTGACGTGACGGAGGCCGTCGCCGAGCGGACCGCCGGCGGCTTCCCTCTCTACAGCGAGACTGACATCCGCCGGCCAAGCGGATGAAGCCGCTGGGATTCAGCCCGGAGGAGAGGCGCGACCTGCCGGGCGACACGATCCTGATGACGTGCGCATCGACCTGACGAACGCCCACATCTGGGACGCCTCGTCGGTGGCGGCGCTGGACGCGGTGGAGACGAAGTACGCGGCGCGGGGCAAGATGGTGACGGTCGTGGGACTCAATGAGCGCAGCGCCGAACTCCACAAATCTCTCGCCGGCCGGCTCGCCAGCCACTGACCCACCCTGCCCAAGAGGCCGAAGCTCCCGGCTGACCGGTCACCCACGACGGACCTTCAGGCGTGTCACTCTCCCCGTGACGGTCTCCAGGCGCGCCGTTTCTCCGGCGAGTCTGAAGGGCGTGACAGGCCTGCTGGTGGGCCGCGCGTGTGGCGGGCCTTTGCGATGGAGTTTTTGTGCGCGACGTCCTCTGGGCGGGCCCTTCGCAGGCGACCGGTCATAGTAGAACGCTCGTGCCTGTCTCGCTCGGCGGGAACCGGCGGGTAGGGATAGCGCTTTCACAGGTGGATGGGGTGGAATGTCAGGGCCCGTTGAACGACCCCTTGGGAGACCCCTGTGCCCCTGTTCGACCTCCCCCTCGACCAGCTGCGCGAGTACCGCCCCGAGCGGGACGAGCCCGCCGACTTCGACGCCTTCTGGAGCCGCACGCTGGCCGCGGCCGCCGAGCACGACCTCGCCCCCGCGTTCACTCCCTACGACCTCCCGCTGACCACCGTGGACGCCTACGACATCTCCTTCGCCGGATGGGGTGGCGACCGGATCAACGGATGGCTCGTGGTGCCGCGCGGCGCCGAGGGGCCCGTGCCGTGCGTCGTGCAGTACATCGGCTACTCGGGCGGCAGGGGCTTCGTCCACGACCACCTGGCCTGGCCGTCCGCGGGTCTTGCGGTGCTGGTCGTCGACACGCGCGGCCAGGGCGGGCACAGCCTCAACAGTCCCGGCGCCACCGCCGACCCCCACGGCGGACAGTCGCCGCAGGCGCCCGGCATGATGACGAGGGGCATCCTCGACCCCGACGACTACTACTACCGCCGGGTCTTCACCGACGCCGTCAGGGCGGTGGAGGTGGCCGTGGGGCACCCCGCCGTCGACGGCGACAGGATCGTGGTCTCGGGCGGCAGCCAGGGCGGCGGCATCGCCCAGGCGGTGGCCGCGCTGTCCCCCTCGGTGAAGGGCGCGCTGATCGACGTGCCGTTCCTCACCCACTTCCGCAGGGCGGTCGAGATCACCGGACGCGACCCCTACCAGGAGATCGTCCGCTTCCTCGCCAGCCAGCGGCCGAGTGCCGAGACCGTGTTCCGCACGCTGTCGTACTTCGACGGCCTGAACTTCGCCGCCAGGGGCCAGGCGTCCGCGCTGTACTCGGTGGCGCTGATGGACGACGTGTGCCCGCCCTCCACTGTCTTCGCCGCCTACAACCACTGGCAGGGGCCGAAGGAGATCACCGTCTGGCCGTGGAACAACCACGAGGGCGGCGGCGGGTTCCAGCGTGAGGAGCAGCTCCGTTACGTGAGCAAGCTGTTCAGCTGACATCCCAACGGGCCGGTACGGCACGCCGCACCGGCCCCGGCTCCCACCGCCGACCCGACGGACGGTCGCAGAAAGGCCGACTCGGCCGGACGCGCACGCGGCCCCCGCGGCGCCTCCTGACGAGTGGGCCAGGCAGGGTGTCTCGTGGATCGCCTGGCTAAGGGTCCGGCAGACAGGTCGCGTCGCGGTCAGCCGAGGTTTTTGACTGAGTCCAGCAGGGCGCGCACGCGGGGCTCCGTGTCCTCGGGTTCGCCTCTGGTGAGCTCGCCGCCCATCCCGACGGCCACCGCTCCGGCCGCGATCCACTCGGCCGCGGTGGCCGAGGTGATGCCGCCCGTGGGCACGATCGGGGCATGGGGCAGCGCCTGCAGCAGGTCTCGCAGCGCCTTGGGAGAGCTCTGCGAGGCGGGGAAGAGCTTCACGAGGTCGGCGCCCGCCTCCAGAGCGGCGACGATCTCAGTCGGTGTAGAAGCCCCCGCCACCACCGGGACGCCGTGACGGTTGCCCGTGCGGATCACCTCGGTGCTGAGCGTGGGGCACACCAGGAACCGCGCGCCCGCCTCGATCGCCAGCACGGCCTGGTGCGGGTCGATCACCGTGCCCGCGCCGACCAGCGCGTCGCGCTCCTGGGCGACGAGCGTTCCGATGGCGTCCAGCGCGTCGGGCGTCGAGAGGGAGACCTCGATGGCGCCGAGTCCGGCGGCGGCGAGCCGCGTGCCGTACGAGACGGCCAGGTCCGCCGAGGACGCGCGGATGATGCCGATCACCCTGTCCGCCACCATCCGCTCGGCCAACCGCCATCTGAAATCCCGCACGATGTGCCTCCGTGGAAATGGATTGCGATATATGGGATGCTTTCGCACATATTGCAAGACTGTCAATTGCTCTGCATGGTAGCCCCAGCCTGTATCGTCACCGATCAAGTGTGCGCGAACCTAGGAGAACGTGGTGATTCGTCCGGACGTGGTCGGGGTCGGCGAGGCGATGGTCCTGCTCCAGCCCGCGCAGGGTGCCGATCTGGCGACCGCCGAACGGATGGACGTGCACGTCGGCGGCGCCGAGTTGAACGTGTGCGCGGCCGTCGCCAGGCTCGGCGGCACCGCCTGGTTCGCCTCCCGCGTCGGCGCCGACCCCTTCGGCGAGCGCGTGCTGAACGCCGCCCGCGCCCTCGGCGTCGGCACCTCTCTGGTGGGCCGCGACTCCGCGCGGCCCACGGGCGTGTTCTTCAAGGAGGTACGGCCGGACGGTGCGAGGCGCGTCCACTACTACAGAAGCGGTTCGGCCGCTTCGGGCATGGACGAGGGAGACGCGCCCGCCATCCTGGCCACCAGGCCGAGGGCGATCGTGGTCAGCGGCATCACCATCGCGCTGGGCGAGGGCCCCGAACGCCTGGTGCGGGCGCTGGCGGACGGGGCACGCGAGGCGGGCGCGCTGCTGGTCCTCGACCCGAACCTCCGCCCGAGTCTGGGACGGCAGGACCGGGTGCTGGCGACGGTCCGAGAGCTGCTGCCGCTGACCGACCTGCTGGTGCTGGGCCAGGACGAGGCCGAGCCCCTCTTCGGCACCACCGACCCGGCCGCCGTCTTCGCCGCCGCCTCGACCGCCTGGGCCGCCGCCGGGCGAAACCTCGATGGTTCGACCGAGGGACCGGACTTCGCCGGAAATGCCGTCAGCGGGGGAGAGACCGCGCGAGGTGTCGTCGGCGACTTCGCCCAGGAGATCGGGCGAGGTGATGACCGGGCTGCCGGGGGAGACGTTGCCCGGGGTGCTGGGGAGAGTGCCCGCGGTGCGGAGCCAGAAGCGTTCGCGGGTGTTGCGCAGGAGGCGGGGCCGGAGGGGCGAGAGGGGTTGCTTGGTTCTTGGGCCCCGGTGGGGCGGGGGATCGAGGTGGTGCTGAAGGCGGGGGCCGAAGGGGTCTACTGCCTGGGCGCGGATGGAGCGCCCGTGCACCTGCCGAGTGCCGCTCGGGTGGTGCGCGACCCGGTCGGCGCCGGTGACGCGCTCCTGGGCGGGTACCTGGCGGCCCGGCTGGCGGGGGCAGGTCCCGAGCGCGCCGCGTGGGTGGGAAGCGAGCTGGCCGGACGCATCGTCGAGGTGTACGGCGACGTCGAAGGCCTGCCCTCGCCCGCCGAAGCCGCCGCCCTCCTCCGCCGCTAGCACAGCCGACCAGACGTCCACAAGACACCACGAGACCGACGAGACGGCGACACGCCCCGCCCCGACACCCCCCGATGCGACGGCGGTAAGGCGCGACGGGCCCAGGCTCCGATCACATGGGGCGGCGTATGGGAAAGAGTGCCGCTCCGTGGTGGAGGGCACTCTTTCGGGATAGGTCTCGGGCGCCCCACCTGGGGGCGGCTCGTCACTCGGTGACGTGGAAGGCGACACCACCCTGCCCATCCGTGTCGGCGTCGAGCGACTTGTCGTCCAGCACGCTGGCCGCCACGGGGTCGAGGTACACACGCGCTCCTTCCGTCTCCACCACCTCATCGGTGGGCTCGGGCGCGGTGGCCATGCTGAGCACCAGGGATCCCTGGCCCTCCCCCTGTGCGGAGATGCGGATGCCGGCGGCCTCCACATCCTGCTGGGCGGTCAGATCCTTGATGACCTGAGCTGCATTCGGTGTCAGGGTGAGCACGACGGCTCCTCCTCGTTCTCGGTTGCGGGATCCGGAGTCCTTGCCCCCTCAGGACGGCCCTACACAGATGCTCAGCCGATTTCATCCAGGTAGGCGGAGTAGGCCCAGCCGTGGAAACCGTTCGAGCCCCACACCGCGGTCCAGTCGCCGCTGGTACGGCACGTGCCTTCCACGGTCGCGCCGAAGGCGACGTCGTCGACCTGTTCGTACTGCGTGCCAGGGCCCGAACGCACCCACAGGTCGGCCGGATAGGGCGGATCCACCACGTACACGCAGGTGGGCGCGGCCTGAGCCGGGCCGGCGGACAGTCCGGTGACGGCCAGCAGAATCGCTCCCGTGAAGCAGATGCGTCCGCGCATCGCGACCTCCTTCTGCCGAGGAGTCTCCGCCGACCGTTTTGTCCCACCATAGGCAGATAAATCTGGTTTTGAGTAGTCAGGCCCCGATCTTCATACGCCCTTCGGATCTTTGATCTGATCTACCTCCTGCACCGGAGGGACCAGGATCACCGGTGTGCCCTATTTGCGACATCGAGGGCCAGAGGTGGTACGGGATCCCGTAAGTGTGTTTTCCGGGATCCCGAGTCGCGTGGTCAACAGGGGTGGGAGGGGGACGGGAGTCCCCCGGGAAAGGGAGCCCCGAGCCGGAGGTGAGGGACCGTGCTTGTTCAGGTGAACGCGGGCATGATGCGGTCGTGGATGAGCTGGAGTTGCGTCTCCACGGACGCCACCTCCGGCAGGTCACGTCCCATGAACTGCTTGACCAGAGTCGCGTCCGTCACCGCCAGGATCATGTGGTTGACCCCCGAAGGTTCGATCTCCCTCCTGATCTTCTCCACGCACTCCTCGGGCGTTCCCGCGATCGACAGCCGGTCGCCCAGCTCCGGTGTGGTCAGCTCGATCGCCCGCGCCAGATCGCCCGCCCCCAACGCGTCGACGATCGGCTTCATCGCGTTCGGGTCCACCCCGTTGCGCTCCAGCTGCTCGGCCGGCATCGACGAGGCGTACAGGCCGACCATGCTGCGGGCCGCCTCCTTCGCCACCGCCGAGTCGGGTCCGGTGGCGAAGACGACCCAGGCGCCGATGTCCATCGACGACCAGTCCTTGCCCGCCTTCTCCGCTCCCGCCCTGAACTCCGTGACCAGGTAGTCGTAGGCCTCGCGGGTGTAGCTGAGCGCGTGGTGCACGCCGTCCGACAGCTCGCCCGCCGCGCGGAAGGAGCGCGGCCCCCGCATCGCGCCCAGCTTCACCGGCACGTGCTCCTGCACCGGCCTGGCGAAGGTGAACAGCCCGTTGTACCGGAAGAACTCGCCCTCGAAGGTGATCGCGCCCTCGTCGAGGAGCGTGCGGACGACGTGCGCGGCCTCCTTCACGCGCGACAGCGGCTTGGTGACCGTCCAGTCGATGCCGTACTGGGCCAGCAGGCCGAAGTTGCCGCTGGAGAGGACCACCTCGGCGCGTCCGCCGCTGAGCTCGTCGAGGGTGGCGGCGGCCTGCGCGATGAGGGTGGGTTCGCGCAGCACGACCGAGGAGACGCTCGGGCCGAACCTGATCCTGCTGGTCTGCTGCGCGGCCGCGGCGAACAGCAGCCACAGGTCCTTGTGCCAGGTCTCGTCGGCGGCGTAGCAGGCGTGGAAGCCGAGCTCGTCGGCCAGCCTGATCGCCGACAGGGAGTCCTGCAGGGGGTAGTCGGGCAGCATCACGTAACTGAACTTCATCTGATGATGTGGCGTCGAGTCCCGGGGTCTGAAGTTCGGAAGAGACGCCACCCTCCTTTCGATAACTCTATGGAAAGCTTCGATGGCATTCGGTAACTTGTCCGATGGGCTAAACGCTTGGGACAGGAGGTGCACGGCGATGGCGTTGCGAAGGTCTCAGGCAAAACACGACGGTTTGCCTTCGGTGGTGCAGGTACGGCTTTCGCCCACCTCCGAACAGGCTCAAGCGCTGAGCGCGGCGACAGCGCTGTGTAACGCGGCGGCCAGTTTCATCTCCAAGATCGCCTGGCGATCGCGCACCTTCACGGTGGTGGAACTGCATCGGATGGCCTACTACCAGGTGCGGGCCGAATTTGTTGGGTTGGGGGCGCAGGCGGCGGTGCGGGCCATCGCTCGGGTCGCCGGCGCCTACGCCAACCGGCGCAGCGCCAAGACGCGCGCGCACCTGTTCCGGCCGCACGGGGCGGTGCCGTTCGACGCCCGTATGCTCAGCTTCCGCCGCGACGCCCGTACGGTATCGATCTGGACCCCTGGCGGACGTCTCACCGTGCCCTACAGCGGGCGGGAGGCAGATCTGAAGGCGATCGAGACGCTGCCGGTCGGGGAGACCGATCTGGTACTCCGGGGTGGCGTGTGGCTGCTGCAGGTGGCCGTCACGCTCCCTAGGCCAGAGACCGCCGATCCGGCGAACGGGTTCATAGGGGTGGATCAAGGGATCGCCAATCTGGCGGTCACCTCCGATGGAGCTGTGCTGCCAGGCAAGGTGTTGCCCGGAACGATCGCAGGGAACGGTCATGTGCGTGCACTGCGCGAGCGCCGGCACCGCCAACGCCGGCGGCTGCAGCGGAAGGCCACATCCTCCGCGCGCCGCGTGCTGCGCCGCCTGTCCGTACGTGAGCACCGGATGATGACCGACCTCAATCACCAGATCAGCGGATTCGTGGTGCGCGAAGCCGAACGCACCGCCAGGGGTGTCGCCATGGAGGACTTGGCCGGCATCCGGACGAGGGTCAGGGCTCACCGGCTCCAGCGGCGCACCCTGCACTCTTGGGCCTTCGCCCAGCAGATCACCTTCACTCGTTACAAGGCCGCGCGGGCCGGGATCGCCTTCACCCTGGTCGACCCGGCCTACACCAGCCAGGCGTGTCCGCGATGCGGGTGTGTGAGCAAGAGGAACCGGCCAGCTCGCGGCCGGTTCCTCTGTACCAGGTGTGGCCTCGCTGGGCACGCCGACCACATCGCGGCTCTCAACATCGCCCGACTTGGCGTTGTGGGCCGGGGGTCTGTCAACACCCCACACGCTACAGGCCTCCCTTCAGCCAGACGGGACCGTGAGAGCAGGCCGCCGGGTTCACTCGGCGGCAGTTGATCGCTCCTCCTGGGGGATGGCGTCGCCCGCGGGGGCCACGCCGTCGTACGGCCTGGCGGTGAACAGGTACAGCGCTCCCAGTCCCACCACGACCAGGCCGGACAGCGCCACCAGCCAGTTGTCGTACCAGGGAGCGCCCGGGGTCCTCGGCCAGATCATGTTCACGATGGCCAGCACGCCGTACACCAGCGCGCCGACGTTGATCGCCAGGCCCGCCGTCCCCAGCGTGAAGGGACCGGAGGGCCGCCAGCCGCGCAGCCGCGCGCGCAGCGCGGCCAGCACGACCATCTGGAAGCCGAGGTAGATGCCCAGCGTCGCGAACGAGATGATCTTGACGAGGGCGTCGGCCGAGATGATGGAGCCGAGCACCACGAGCGCGGGCACCACCGCGGCGACCAGCAGCGCGTACGGCGGGACGTGCCGCGCCGCCGAGAACCTGCGGAACAGCCCGCTGCCGGCGATCATGCCGTCGCGCGCGTAGGAGTAGAGCAGCCGGCCGGCGGCCGCCTGCAGGCTCAGCGCGCACGACAGGAACGACAGCAGCACCACGCCGAGCACCACCCGCAGCCCGGTGGGCCCGAACGCGGCGGTCAGCACCTCGGAGACCGGATCGGCGCTGGCGCCGGAGATCACCGCGCCGAAGTCCGGTACGGCCAGCAGCAACGCCAGGCAGACGAACGTCGCCGCCGCCCCGCCCACGTAGATCGTCATGCGCATGGCCTTCGGGATGCGGCGCGTCGGGTCGGGCACCTCCTCGGCGACGTCCCCGCACGCCTCGAACCCGTAATACTGAAATATCCCGATCAGTCCGGCGGCGAGGAAGGCGGCGAAATAGCCCGTCTCCGCGCCAGCCCCGAACGAGTCGAACAGCACGCCGAGCCCGTGGTGCCGCTGGGTGAACAGCAGCCAGCCGCCCACCGCCAGCGCCCCCACCAGCTCGGCGGTGAACCCGACGATCGCCGCCATCGCCAGCGCCCTGGTCCCGGCCAGGTTGATCGCCACCGCGACCGCCAGGATGACCAGCGCGCACAGGATCGTGTTGGTCGTGCCCACCTCGATGCCGAGGAAGGCCGACAGGTAGGGCCCCGCGCCGTACGCCACGCTGGCGATGGTCACCAGCAATGCGATCAGGTAGACCCACCCCGTCATCCACGCCCACCTGCGCCCCCACAGGCGGCGCGCCCACGGGTAGATGCCGCCGGTCAGCGGGTACTGCGAGACGATCTCGCCGAACACCAGCGCCACCAGGAACTGCCCCGCGCCGACGATCAGCAGGCTCCAGATCATCGGCGGCCCCCCGGTGGCCAGCGAGACCGCGAACAGCGTGTAGATCCCGACGACGGGCGACAGGTAGGTGAAGCCGAGCGAGAAGTTCGCCCACAGGCTCATGTCCCTGCGGAACTCGGAGGTGTAGCCGAGATCGGCCAGCCTGCCGTCATCGGTCGAGGTCATCGAGCAACTCCTCGCCGGAGACGACCTTGTCGGCGAAGTGGGCGTGCATCCAGGCCAGATGGTCGGCGCGGGAGCGGACCAGGCGCAGGGTGTCCCAGTTGGGGAAGGTCTGCTGGGTGACGTGCTCGGTCATGAGCGCGGGATCCACCTCGTAGACGTGCTCGAAGCGGGTGACCGCCACCTCGGAGGCGCGCTCGGGCGGCGGCGGGGTCATCTCGTCCTGGTAGCGGTAGCTCACGACTCCTCCTCGCCTGGCGGCTCGTCGGTCGGCGCGGGTGGTTCGGTACGGCTCGGCGGCGGGACCTCGGCCGGTCCCGGTGAGGGCGTCATGGGGCGCCGTCCGGGTCGGGATAGGCATCGGAATAGGCACGGTCGAGCAGGTACTTGCCGGGATTCATGATGTTGTGCGGGTCGATCGCCCGTTTGATCGCGAGCATCACGTCGAACCCGCCGCCCAGCTCCTCGGGCACCAGGTCCACCTCGCCCTCGCGGCACGAGCCGTGGCAGGCGCTGATCGAGCCGCCGTGGGCCAGCGCCACCGCTGCGAGGTCGCGCTTGGCCGCCACCCACGCCGCCCAGGCGGCGTCGTCGAGGCGCTGCTCCCAGATGCCGATGTCGATCTCGGTCAGGTAGTCGGCGCCCGTGGCGCCGTTGGTGTAGGCGAACATGCCCCAGTCGTCGAAGACGTCGGAGGCGCGCCGCAGCCGGTCGGCGATCTCGTGCCAGGCCAGCCGTACGGCCGGCAGGTTCGTGTAGTTGATCGCGGCGTCCTCGCAGTGCCAGCTCATCGGCACCACCTGGCCCGAGCGGGTGCGCCCGTGCAGGGGAGTGGCGTAGCGGTCGTGGCGGGCGGCCCAGTCGCCCTGCGAGATCTCGTCGCCGAGGTAGCGCGCGCCCATCGAACGGGCGATGCGCATCAGCCGGCCGCCGCCCGCGCGCACCTCGTCCTCGTAGCCGTAGAGCGCCGCGCAGACCAGCGCCTTCACCGAGGCGGGCTGCGGGATGTAGGCCTCGTCGTCGCGCCGCAGGTAGGCGACCTTCCACTCGTCGAACAGCACCGCGCCCGCGAACGTCGCCACGCCCGCCCTGGCCAGCTGCCCGACGGTCCGGTAGGCGGTGTCGTAGTCGTCGAAGGCCCAGAACGGCGAGAACTCCGCCTCGGGCTTGGGGAACAGCTTCAGCGTGGCCTCGGTGGCGATGCCGAGCGTGCCCTGGTGGCCCATGAACAGGTGCTTCAGCTGGTAGCCGCTGGACGACTTGGTGATCTTCCGGCCGATGCCGTCGCCGACGTGGATGACCCGCCCGGTGGGCAGCACGTGGTCGAAGCTGAGCACGAGGTCGCGGGTGTGGCCGTAGCGCGAGCCGATGAGCGACCATCCGCTGGTGCCGATGCGGCCGCCGACGAGCGAGCAGGGATACGACGCGGGGTCGTCGGGGTAGAGGAGGCCGTGCCGTGAAAGGACCTCGTTGAGCTTCAGCGCGTTGATGCCGGTGCCAACCGTGCACGTCCTGTTCTCGAGGTCGATCTCCTTGATCTGGTTGATCCGCTTCACATCCACGACGATGCCGCCGCGCAACGGCACCGCCCCGTCGGTCAGGCCGGTCCCCCCGTCGCGTGGCACGACCGGGATGCGATGCGCGTGGGCGAGCCTGAGCACCTCCGCCACCTCCTCGGTGGAGGAGGGCAGGACCACCAGGTCGGGCATCCGCTCGGCCCAGCGGTGCACGGGGAACGGCGCGGGCACCCGGGTCCTGTTGAGCCGGTCGGCCTTTCCCGTGAGGACGTGGTCGTGGCCGAGGATCCCCCGTAGCTCCTCCACCACGGGATCGCCGAGCGTGACGGTCACGGCGCCACCCCCAGCGACTCGGCGAGCAGCTCGTGCAGGTCCACGACGCCGATCGAGCGCGCCTCGCCGGCCGCCGTCAGCGGGCGCTCGGCCCAGGGGCAGGCGGTGACCAGGGTGTCCACACCCAGCTCGGCGGCCTTGCCCATGCGCATCTCGCTGATCTTCGCGGTGAGCTCGGGCTTCTCCACCGCGAGCCCGCCGCCCGCGCCCGAGCAGTACGACCACTGGCTGACCCGGTCCACGTCGTGGAAGGTCAGCCCGGGGATCGCCCGCAGGACCTCGCGCGGCTCCTGCCAGATCCCCTTGCGCTTGTTGAGCCTGCAGGGGTCGTGGTAGGTGACGGTCCGCTCGACGGGCAGGTGCGGGACCAGCCGTCCCTCCCTGATCAGCGCCGCCAGCAGCTCCACCACGAGCACCACCTCGATGTCGAAGGACTCGCCGAAGTACTTCGGGTAGTCCTCGGTGAAGGTGATGTAGTCGTGCGGGTCGAGCACCAGCACCCGCCGCACCCCGGCGGCCCGCCAGTCGGCCAGGTTGTGCTCGGCGAAACGCCGCGCCTGGTCCTCGTAGCCCATCTCGGCGGCGGGCCCTCCGCAGCACCACTGCTCGTTCATCAACCCGAACTTGTATCCGGCCAGCTCCAGCACGCGCGCCACCGACCTGGGCACCGACGGGCGGTAGAAGGCGGCCTCGCAGTCGACGAACAGGATCGTCTCGCCGCCCACCGTCAGGTCGAGGCCCTGGGCCCAGTCGCGCACCCGCTCCTGCGAGACCCCGTCGGCCACGGGCTCGTGGGTCCGCTCCGCCGTCAGTTCGTTCCAGCGCTGCCAGCCCGGCTGGTGCACGCCCTGACGTACGGCCAGCGAGCGCACGCCCTTGACCAGGTCGACGGTTCTGGTGCGGAACCGGTAGAAGTCACCGGTGAACAGCGAGTTCGGGCAGCGCAGTTCGCAGGCCCCGCAGCCGGTGCAATTGACGTAGTCGGCCGCGACGTCCGACACCTCAAGCGAGCCCTGCTCCATCGCCACCACGTTGGCGTGGAAGGCGGTGGGGCTCCACGACTCATTCCGCGTGACCTGCATGACGGGGCAGACCTCGCGGCAGAACTTGTGTCCTGAGGAGAAACAGTTGTAGGCGGCGTCGCGCCACTCCTCGGCGAACCTCTTCTCGGGATCAGGCAAGGCGGCCTCCCTCAGATCGGGTTGCGCTTAAAACTATGAGTTCATATTTCAAAAGGCAATAAGCTGTCCTGGTGAACCGGCTCCCCGACGCGGCGGTCTTCGCCCCTGTCGACGACGGCTCCGGCAGGGTGGAGGTCGTGGTCCGGCGCCTGGCCGAGGCCATCGCGCTCGGCCTGATCGCCGACGGCGACCAGCTCCCCGCCGAGCTGGAACTGGCCGCCTCGCTCAACGTCTCCACCGTCACCCTGCGCGCCGCCCTCGCCGCCCTGCGCGAACGCGGTCTGGTCGAGACCAGACGCGGCAGGGGCGGCGGCACGTTCGTGCGCGGCCCGGCCGATCCCTCGATGACCAGGCTGCGCACCAGGCTGCGCGAGCTGAGCACCTCCGAGCTGCGTGAGATCGGCGACTACCGCGCCGCCATCGCTGGCACCGCGGCCCGCCTGGCCGCGCAGCGCGCCTCCGCCGACAACGTCACCCGCCTCCACCAGCTCGTCGACCGCCTCGCCGCCGCCACCTCGGTCGGCGAACGCCGCCGCGCCGACGGCCGCTTCCACATCGAGGTCGCCGCCGCCGCCCAGTCCGTCAGGCTGACCCGCGCCGAGATCGACATCCAGTCCGAGGTCGGCGAACTGCTCTGGCTCCCGTACGGCGAGGCCGTCGACCCCGACGAGGTCGTGCGCAGCCATCGCCAGGTCATCGACGCCATCGCGGCGAGGGAGGCCGACCGGGCGCGAACGCTGACGGAGGAGCACCTCGACAGGGGCACGGAGCGTCTGATGGAGTTCCATTGGCGACTTGTCACCCAGGACGCACGGGAGTGGCGATGAGCGATCCACATGTTGCCCAGGTGGCCGAGCGGGTCCAGGCGATCGTCGAGGACGTCTTCCGCGCGCTGGAGGAGATCAGGTCGGGCATGGAGGCCTGCTACCGCTCCTGCCCGTCCTTGACCTCGGCGGACCTGGCGCGGGTCCGCCCCCAGATCTTCGACTGCCTGCGCCGCCTGCGCGGAGTGGCGGCGGGCACCGGCATGATCGTGGCCCCGGGGGTGCTGGCCGACCGGCCGCGCTGGCTCGACTGGTGGCAGGCCCCGCCCGAGGACGACCCGATCTTCCTCGACGTCGACCTCGACCCCGACAGCCTCGACTTCTACGACTACACCGCCGCCGAGTGGTTCTCGGTGCCGCAGCGCACCCGCTGCCGCCACGTGGTCGGGCCGTACGTCGACTACGGCGGCACCGACACCTACGTGCTCACCTTCACCACGCCCGCGCAGGTGGACGGGCGCTTCCTCGGCGTGGTCGGGGCCGACGTGCGGGCGGCCAGGTTCGAGGCGCTGCTGCTCGGCGTGCTGGCCGCGTGCCCGACGCAGGTGACGCTGGTCAACGCCGAGGGCAGGGTGGTGGCGGCCAACACGCCGCGGCTGCCCGCGGGCGCGCTGCTGCCGGAGGCGGGAGCGGCGGCCGAGCGGCTGCCTGACCCGCCGTGGCGCATCGTTTCCACCGCGCGGGAAAGGGCAGTTAAGCTGGCCTGACGATCTTGCATGAAGGGGCTGGCCTTGATACCGCGGCACGACTTCGCCTTCGACCCGACCTACGGTTACGACCTCGAGGGGCTGCTGGCCGTACCGGCGCCCGAAGCACCGGCGGACTTCGAGGAGTTCTGGAGGGAGGCGCACGCGCGGGCGACGGCGGTCAGCGTCGCGCCCAAGCTCGGCCCCGTGGAGTGGGAGGCCGACGGCCTGCGCTTCCATGGCGTGAGCTACACCTCCGTCGAGGGGTTCAGGGTCGGCGGCTGGCTGAGCGTGCCGATCGACGGCGAGATCACCAGGGCCCGCGTGGTCGCCCACGGCTACGGCGGCAGGGACCGCCCCGAGGTGCGGGTGGACATCCCCGGCACGGCGACCATCTGGCCGTGCGCGCGCGGCCTGCCCGCCCGCAGCCTCCACCCCGACCTGCCCTCCGACGCGCAGAAGCACGTCCTGCACGGCATCGGCGCGCGCGAGAGCTACATCCATGGCGGCTGCGTCGCCGACATGTGGTGCGCGGCGACCGCGCTGACCGAGCTCGTGCCCGAGACCCGCGACGTCAGGCTCGACTACATCGGCACCAGCTTCGGCGGCGGCATCGGCCCGTTCGTGCTCGCCTTCGACGACAGGTTCGCCAGCGGCGCGCTGGTCGTGCCCAGCTTCGGCAACCACCCGCTGCGGGTGACGCTGCCGTGCACGGGCAGTGGCGCGGCGGTCCGCGACCACTACGCCAGGCATCCCGAGGTGCTCGACGTGCTGGCCTACTTCGACTCGGCCACCGCCGCCACGTTCGTGCGCAGGCCGGTGCACGTCGGCGCCGCGCTGTTCGACCCCGCCGTGCCGCCGCCCGGTCAGTTCGCCGTATACAACGCCCTCGGCGGGCCGAAGGAGCTCTTCGTCCTGGAAACCGGACACTTCGCCCACCCGGAAGAAGCCGCGCAGGAAGCGGCGTTGACCCAGGCGCAATACGGGTTCATGACCGCTTGATAACCTCCCGCGGTGCGGTGGATCTCTCATCGCGGGTAGGTCGTCGGGTTGAGAGTGCGAGGAGGAGACGTGGACATCAGTCGGAGCGGCGAGTGGGCGGCACTGGAGGCCAACCACGAGGCGGTGGCCGGAAAGCACCTGCGCGAGCTGTTCGCCGAGGACCCCGGCAGGGCGGAGCGGATGAGCCTCACCGCCGGCGACCTCTACCTCGACTACTCCAAGCACCGTGCCACGGCCGAGACCATGGAGCTGCTGCTGGCGCTGGCCGACAAGGCCGGCCTGCGCGAGCGGATCGACGCCATGTTCTCCGGCGAGCACATCAACGTGAGCGAGGACCGCGCCGTCCTGCACGTGGCGCTGCGCATGCCGGCCGACGCCAAGCTCGTGGTGGACGGCCAGGACGTGGCCGGCGACGTGCACGCCGTGCTGGACAAGATGAGCGACTTCAGCGCCAGGGTCCGCTCGGGCGAGTGGAAGGGCCAGACCGGCCAGGCCATCAAGACCGTGGTGAACATCGGCATCGGCGGCTCCGACCTCGGGCCCGCCATGGCCTACGAGGCGCTGCGCGACTACGCCGACGCGGGCATCACCGCCAGGTTCGTCTCCAACATCGACCCCGCCGACATCCACGGCGCGCTCAAGGACCTCGACCCCGCGACCACGCTGGTCATCGTCAGCTCCAAGACCTTCACCACGCTCGAGACGCTCACCAACGCCAAGGTCGCCCGCGCCTGGCTGGTCGGCGCGCTCGGCGAGAAGGCCGTGGCCAAGCACTTCGTCGCCGTCTCCACCAACGCCGAGAAGGTCGCCGCGTTCGGCATCGACACGGCCAACATGTTCGGCTTCTGGGACTGGGTCGGCGGCCGCTACTCCTACGACGGCGCCATCGGCCTCTCGCTGATGATCGCCATCGGGCCCGAGCGCTTCCGTGAGATGCTCGACGGCTTCCACACCATCGACGAGCACTTCCGCACCGCGCCCTTCGAGGCCAACATGCCGGTGCTGATGGGGCTGCTCGGCATCTGGTACGCCGACTTCTTCGGCGCCCAGACCCGCGCGGTCCTGCCCTACAGCCAGCGGCTGCACCGCTTCCCCGCCTACCTGCAGCAGCTGACCATGGAGTCGAACGGCAAGTCGGTCCAGGCGGACGGCACGCCGGTGACCGTACCGACCGGGGAGATCTTCTGGGGCGAGCCTGGCACGAACGGTCAGCACGCCTTCTACCAGCTGCTGCACCAGGGCACCAGGCTGGTGCCCGCTGACTTCCTGGGCTTCGGCGAGCCTCACGAGGACGCCGAGGGCATGCACGACCTGCTCACCGCCAACCTGCTGGCGCAGACCTCGGCGCTGGCGTTCGGCAAGACCGCCGAGGAGATCGCCGCCGAGGGCACGCCCGCCGCCGTCGTGCCGCACAAGGTGATGCCGGGCAACAGGCCCACCTCGACCATCCTGGCCCCCAGGCTGACCCCCTCCACGCTCGGCCAGCTCGTCGCCCTCTACGAGCACATCGTCTTCGTCGAGGGCACGATCTGGGGCGTCGACTCCTTCGACCAGTGGGGTGTCGAGCTCGGCAAGAAGATGGCGATGGACCTGGCGCCCGCGCTCACCTCCGAGGAGCCCCCCGCGCAGGTGCCCGACGCCTCCACCGCCGCGCTGGTGCGGAAGTACAGGGAGATGCGCGGACGAAAGGTCTGATCGATGGCTCTGGTCCTGTTCGGCGTCACGGGCGACCTGGCGAAGAAGATGCTGCTGCCCGCGTTGAACACGCTCGCGGGAAGCGGCAGGCTCGGCGTGCCGGTCGTCGGCGTGGCCAGGACCGATCTCGACCTCGACGGCCTGCGGGCGATGGCCCGCGAGGCCGTCGGCGGTGAGCTGTCCGACCGCCTCGACCTGCGGCTGGTCGCCGGCGACCTGGCCGGCCAGGACACCTTCGCCCGGCTGCGCGAAGCGGTGAAGGACCTCGGCGACCTCACTCACTACCTCGCCGTGCCGCCCGGCCTGTTCGCCACGGTCGCCAAGGGCGTGGCCCAGGTGGGGCTCAACACCGGCGCGCGGCTGGTGGTGGAGAAGCCGTTCGGGCACGACCTCGAATCGGCCAGGCGGCTCAACGCCGAGCTGCTCGGCTACTTCGACGAGGACCACCTGTTCCGCGTCGACCACTTCCTCGGCCTCGAGCCGGTCGAGGACCTGATGGTCTTCCGCTTCGCCAACACGCTGCTGGAGCCGATCTGGAACCGCACGTACGTGCGGAGCGTGCAGATCACCCTGGCCGAGGACTTCGACGTCGCCGACAGGGGCGCCTTCTACGACGCGGTCGGCGCGCTGCGTGACGTGGTGCAGAACCACCTGCTGCAGGTGCTGGCGCACGTCGCCATGGACGCGCCGCCCTCGGGCGACGCCCGTGCCGTGCTCGACGAGAAGTGGCGGGCGCTGCGCTCGGTCCGCACGATCGACCCCGCCGACGTGGTGCGCGGTCAGTACGAGGGCTACCTCGCCACCGAGGGCGTGGCTCCGGGCTCGCGCACGGAGACGTTCGTGGCGCTGCGCGCGTTCATCGACAACTGGCGGTGGGCGGGCGTGTCGTTCTGCGTCCGCACCGGCAAGAATCTGCCGCTGAACGCTCTGGAGATCGTCGCGGAGCTGCGCAGGCCGCCGGTCGCCTACTTCCGCCCGGCCGGGGGCGGGCAGACGGCGCCGAACCTGGTCAGGTTCCGGCTCGAACCCGACGCGGGCGTGACGTTCGACCTGCTGGCCAAGGAGCCGGACGTTCTCGACAGGACCAGGCAGGTGCCGGTGTCGGTCGACTTCTCCAAGGCCCTCGGGCCGATGGAAGCGGCCTACGAGCAGGTGCTGCGGGACGCGCTGGCGGGCGATCCCCGGCACTTCGTCCGGTTCGACCTGGTCGAGGAGTCGTGGCGGATCGTCCATGACATCCTGGAGTACGACGAGCGGCCGGAGCCGTACCGGAAGGGGGAGTTCGGCCCGGAGAGCGCGGCCCGCATCGCCCCCGGCGGCTGGCACCCGGTCGGCTGACCTCGCTAACGCGGCGACCGTGCGTATCCGTGACCAGGGCCGCCGCCGCCCTGCGCCAGGATCAGGGCCGACATCGCCCAGTCGATCACCATCGGGCCTCGTGGCGTCATCGCCGCGTCGGCCAGGGCCCGCAGCATCGTGGGCCCCGGCAACCGCTGCATCACCAGATCGGCCCGCGTGCGGCCCCGACCCACCAACTCGCCGATCCGTATCGGTCGCACCACTCCCGCTCAGCCGAACACCGTGTCGCGGGCCAGGTCGAGGGCGGTCAGGACGGCGCCCTGGAGGATGGCGTTGCCCTCCACCGTGCTCGCCCTGACCTCCGTGGGCGCCGGTGACCTGGCGGCCACCCGTTCCTCGACCTGGGCCGCCAGTTCCACGCCGCCCTCCCTCCCCATCGTGCCGCCCAGCACGATCAGCCCGGGGTCGAGCACGGCGGCGACCGTGAAGGCGCCCTGGGCGATGCGCTCCACCAGCTCGGCCCGCGGCAGCTCGCGCGCCACGCCTGGTTCGATCGCGCAGCAGAACGTCGTGCCCGCCATGTCCAGCAGGCCCACCTCGCCCGCGCCGCCCGACCTCCCGCGGCGCAGCTGCCCGCCCAGCACGACCGCGCCGCCGACGCCGTCGTCGAGCCACAGCAGCGCGAAGTCCGCGTGACCCACGGCCGCGCCGAGCCGGTGTTCGGCGATCGCGGCGAGGTTGACCTCGTTCTCCAGGACGACCTGGGCGCCGAGGCCGCGCCGTACCTCGTCGAGGAGGTCGGGCCGCCAGCCGGGCACGCCGTTGTCGCCGGTCAGGCCGCTGGTGTGCGGGTGCACCAGTCCCGGCGCGCCCAGGGCGGCGGCCTCGATGGGACGGCCGCCCGCCGCCTCGGTCACGGCCGCGACGATGAGTGAAGGCAGCGGCCCCGGGAGAGAACGCGCGGCCGTGCCGACCGTGCGCCCGGCGAGGTCGGCGACCGTGACGGCGATCCCGGTGCGCCTGATGTCCACGCCCGCGACGTGGGCGCGGTCGGTGACCACCCCGTACAGCCTCGCGTTCGGGCCCCTGCGGTCCTCGCCGTACTCGCCGGCCACCTCGACCAGCCCGGCGGCGCGCAGCCGCTCGATCAGGTCGGCGACCGTCGGACGGGAGAGACCGGTGAGTTCGCGCAGCTGGGGGGCGGTGAGCGGGCCCTGTTCGAGCAGCAGGTCGAGAGCGAGCCGATCGTTGATCGCACGGGCCATGGCCGGGGTCGCGGTCTTCACGCCTCCCATAATAATCAGGAAGCCTGCCTGATATCTCTTTCCATCAGGAAGCCTGCCTGTTAATTTCTGCGGTGTGACGAACCACCGCGCCATCGCGCTTGTCTTCGCCGTTCACGGAGCGGTCGCGGGCACCCTGTCGACCCGCATCCCCTGGCTGCAGGAACACCTCGACCTGACCCCCGACGTGCTCGGGCTGATCCTGCTCTGCCAGCCGGTCGGCGCCTTCGTGGCGATGCCCATGGCCGGCCGGCTGGCCCATCGCCTCGGCGGGCGCACGGCGACCAGGCTCATGCTCGCCCTCTGGTGCGCCTGCCTCGCCCTGCCCGCGCTGGCGCCCTCGCCGCCGTGGCTGGCCGCGATCTTCCTGCTGTACGGCATGGCCGCGGGAACCTGTGACGTGGTCATGAACTCCCAGGCGCTGGTGCTGGAACGGCGCCTCGGCCGCTCCATCATCGCCGGGCTGCACGGCATGTGGTGCGTGGGCAGCCTCGCGGCGGGCGGCGTGGGCGTGCTGGCGGCCCACCTCGGCATCGACGCCCGCGTGCACCTGGCGGTCGTCTCGGCGGTCCTGCTGGTGGTGGGCGGCTTGGCCGGGCGGGGGCTGGCGGCGAACGAGTCCAGCGAGGGCGTCCCGGCACCGCGCCGGTTCGCGCTTCCCTCGCGCGCCATCCTCGCGGTCGGGCTGGTCGGCTTCTGCGGCACGTTCGCCGAAGGGGCCTCGGCGAACTGGGCGGCCGTCTACGTGACCGCGGTCGCCTCGGCGGGCCCCGGCGTCGCGGCGGCGACGTACACCGTCTTCATGCTCTGCATGGCCGCGACGCGGCTGGTCGGCGACCGGTTCGTGCGGTGGATGGGAGCGGTCGCCGTGGTCAGGGGCGGCGGGATCGTGGCCGTGGCGGGCGGCGTGCTGGTGGTGGCAGGACGGACGCCCTGGGTGTGCATGGCGGGCTTCGCCCTGGTCGGCGTGGGTGTGGCGGTCGTCGTGCCGCTCGTCTTCGCCGCCGCGGGCGGCGCGGGCGTCACGCCGGGCGAGGGGGTGGCGGGGGTGGCCACGATCACCTACCTGTCCGGGCTGATCGCGCCCGCGGTGACGGGGTGGGCGGCGGGCGCGCTGTCCTACCCGGCGGCGTTCGCGATGATCACCGCGATCGTGGCGGGGATGACGCTGCTCGCGGGGGCGCTGCGACCCCGTCCGGCGGGCGCGGTCGCGCAGGACAGGCAGCTCGAGCCGATGGCGGGCTGAGCCCTCGAATGTGCCGCCGTCAGGCGACGCCGAGGTCGTGGCGCAGCGCCACCACCGCCGCCCCCCTGGCCCACTCGGTGAACGCGAAAGGCTGCACCCGCACCTCCACCGGCTCGCTGGTCCAGTGGGTGTGCTCGCCCAGCGCCGCCTCGAACGCCGCCGCGCACACCTCGTGCATGTGCACCGTCTCGCCCGACAGCACCACCACCTCGGGCCCGATGAGGTTGGCGATCGTGGCCACGATCCGGCCCAGCGCGAGGCCCGCCTCGTCGAAGATCCGCCTGGCCACCGGGTCGCCCTGCCTGGCCAGGTCGAGCGCCTGGTCGAAGGTGAGCGTGGGACGGTCGAGCGCGGCTCTGGCCGTCCGCCTGATCGACGGCGCGGCCAGGTAGGCGCGGGCGCAGCCACGGTGGCCGCGCTCGCAGATCGGCCCCCTGTCGTCGATGGCCAGGTGGCCGATCTGCCCGCTCACCCCTGCCGTGCCCGCGACCAGCCGGTTGTCGACCACGATCCCGCAGCCGAGGCCCTCTCCCATGGTGACCAGGGCGAAGGTCTCGCGCCCCGCCGCCGCGCCGAACCAGTGCACCGCCGCCGTCAGTGCCCGCACGTCGTTCTCCAGGACGGCGGGCAGCCCGGTCGCCACCGCCACCAGCTCGGCCAGTGGGACGTCGCGCCAGCCGAGGAAGGGCGAGTGGCGGACCAGCGCGTCGGCGCGCGAGACGGGACCGGCCAGGCTGACCCCCACCGCGGCGGGCGGCTCGCCACCCGACAGCAGCGTCACCGCCTCGGCGATCCTGGCGACCACCCGCGGCACCTCGTGGCCGTCGAGCGGCAGCCGTACCTCGGCGGTGACCGCGCCGCCCAGGTCGGCGCGGACCGCGAACAGCTCCGAGCCGGTCAGCTTGACCCCCGCGTACGCGCGGCGCGCGGGGTCGACGCGCAGCGGCACCGAGGGCCGCCCGGGCACCCCGGACGGGCCCGGCTCCTCCACCAGGAAGCCCTCGGCGAGCAGCGGCCTGGTCAGTTTCGTCAGCACCGAGGGCGACAGCTCCAGCCGCCTGGCCACCTCGGCCCTGGACAGCGGCCCGCGCACGAGCAACTCCACGAAGACCGCGCGGGCGGCGGGCGAGAGATTCATGAGGTGAACAAACCTCCCCTCTGGCGACAGACGATGGGATCTGTTCTCATGGGGTTTGTGTCTAGCGTGAATATACTCCGGGTGGGCGACAGCGCGTGGGCGGCTGTCACGCAGAGTTCCGCTTTCGTCTTCGGCCTCGAGGCCGCGGGCGAGGACAGCCGCGTCGTGCAGTGGTACTGGGGCCCGAGGCTGCCCGACGAGGCGCTGGCCGAGGTGGTCCGGCAGGCGCCGAGGCGTGTCCACTCCGGCTTCCACGACCCGCGCGACGTGGACGAGTTGCTGCCGGTCGAGGGCGGCAGGCGCTGGGGCGTGCCGTCGTTGCAGGTGACCTACGAGGGCGGGGTCCGCTCGGTCGAGCTGACGTTCGCCGAGGCCGTGGTGTCCGGCTCGGAGATCGAGCTGGTGCTGCGCGACCCGCTGGGGCTGAGAGTGGGGCTGCACGTCAGGGTGGCGTCCGAGGTCGTCGAGCGGTGGGTCAGCCTGACCAACGAGGGCGCCCACGCCGTACGGCTCGGCAGGGTCGACTCGGGCAGCTGGGTGATCCCCGAGCGGGCCGGCTACCGCTACACCGGGGTGGCGGGGGCGTGGGCGCAGGAGACCCAGTTGCACCGGGCCGAGCTGGCGGTGGGCGAGACCACCTTCACCAGCAGGACCGGCACCACCTCGCACCGCGCCAACCCATGGATCATGATCGACGCCGGCGACGCCACCGAGGAGCTGGGCGAGGTCTGGACCGTCGCGCTGGCCTGGAGCGGCTCGTGGCGGCTGACCGCGCAGCGCCGTCCCGAGGGAGACGTCGCCGTCACCGCCGGATTCGGGCACGACGGCCCCACCTGGCCGCTGGCACCCGGAGAGAGCCTGGTCACTCCGCCGGTTCTCGGCCTGCACACCACGGGCGGGTACGGCGCGGCGAGCAGGGCCTGGCACGACTACGCCCGCCACCACGTGCTCCCCACGCCGTTCGAGGAGCGGCCGGTCCTCTACAACTCCTGGGAGGCGACCTGGTTCGACGTGCACGAGGAGGGCCAGATCGAGCTCGCCCGCCGGGCCGCCGACCTGGGCGTGGAGCTGTTCGTGGTGGACGACGGCTGGTTCGGCGGGCGCGTCGACGACCGGCGGGGGCTCGGCGACTGGTGGCCCAACCCCGACCGCTTCCCCAACGGCCTGTCCAAGCTCTTCGGCACCGTCCGCGAACTCGGCATGCGGGCCGGTCTCTGGGTCGAGCCCGAGATGGTCAACCCCGACAGCGACCTCTACCGCGAGCACCCCGACTGGGTCCTGCACTACCCGGGCCGCCGCCGTGACACGCTGCGCCACCAGCTCGTGCTCAACTACGGCCGCGCCGACGTGCGGGCGTGGGCGATCGGCTGGCTGTCGGGGCTGGTGTCGGAGTACGGGCTCGACTACTTCAAGTGGGACATGAACCGCAGCTTCACCCAGGCGGGCTGGCCCGAGGCGGGGGAGCGGGCCGACCTGCTCTGGATCGAGCACACCCGCGGCGTCTACGCCGTCATGGACATCCTGCGCGAGCGCCATCCCGGCCTGCGCGTCGAGTCGTGCTCGGGCGGCGGCGGCCGCGTCGACTTCGGCATCCTGCGCCGCACCGACGAGGTGTGGACCTCCGACAACACCGACGCCCGCGACCGGCAGACCATCCAGGACGGCTTCTCCTACCTCTATCCCGCCAGCGTGATGTCGGCGTGGGTCACCGACAGCCCCAACCCGCACACCCGCCGAGAGGTGCCGCTCGCCTACCGCTTCCACGTGGCCATGGCCGGGGCGCTGGGCATCGGCGGCGACCTGACCAGGTGGTCCGCCGAGGAGCTGGAGCAGGCCCGCGAGCTGATCGCCGCCTACAAGGCGGTCAGGCCCGTCATCCAGCACGGCCGCCAGTACCGCCTGGCCGGCCACCCCGGCGTCACCGCCTCGGCCGTGCAGTACGTCCACGAGGACCGGGTGGTCGTGCTCGCCTACCATCCCTTCGCCCTGGCCAAGCAGCCCCCTCGCAGGGTACGGCTGGCGGGGCTCGACCCCGCCGCGCGCTACGAGAGCGCCTGCGGCGAGCGGTGGCACGGGCAGACGCTCATGTCGCACGGCCTCGACCTGCCGACCTGGTTCATGAACGGCCCCGACTATCGCAGCGAGATGGTGGTACTGCGCCGCGTCAGCGGATAGAGATGACGGTATGGACATCATGGAGCTGGTGGAGAAGACCAAGGACGGGGCCACGGTCCAGCGCGTCTTCGGCGAGCCGATCACCCAGGGCGACGTGACGGTCATCCCCGTCGCCAGGATCGCCCAGGGCGGCGGTGGCGGAGGGGGCAAGTCGGAGGGCGAGTCGCCCAGCCAGGGCTCGGGCGGCGGCTACGGCCTCGGCGCGTCCCCCGCGGGCGTGTACGTCATCAAGAACGGCGAGGTCCGCTGGCAGCCCGCGATCGACGTGAACCGCATCGTGCTCGGCGGCCAGGTCGTGGCCGTCGTGCTGCTGCTCACGATCAGGGCCGTGGTCAAGCGCTGGCGAAAGGGGCGCCGTTCGGGGCGGCGCTGATCGTCCTCGGCGTGCGGCTGGCCACCTCGACCATGCCGTAGGTCTCCCGTGCCCAGCCGCCTCGCCTCAGGGCTAAGGCGTCAGCCGGGCCGGCCCGCGACGCCTGCGCGCACGGTGCCGCCGGGCGCCGTCGCGCCGTGGGCCCGCGGGTGGGCGCGGGGCATCATCGCCTGGCACTCGGCGATCGCGGCGACCAGGAGCTCGCGGAGCATCCCGTCCGGATCGGGGATGCACGCCTGCGCGATGCCCACCACGGACAGCTGCACCGCGTTGGGCGCGGCGTACCTGCGGAAGCCCTTCTCGGTGATCTTCTGGGCGCGGCTGAACCGCCGGGCGGATTCGGCGGCGTGCGGCGCCTGGGCGAAGGCCCACCTGCTGCGCTCCTCCAGCGTCGCGGGCCTGCCGTCCAGCCGGGCCAGCATCTCCTCGGCGGCGAGCACCGACACGGCCAGCGCGAGCTGCCGGTCGGCGGCGGCCACGGGCAGCGCGGTGGTCGCCGCGCGCAGGGCCAGCCTGGCGTCGATCCGCAGGTCGTCACCGGTCAGTCCGATGATCGAGGGAACCAGCGGGACGAGTTCGCTCCTGCTCTCGTCGCTGGTGTGGTCGTTGACCAGGCGGGCCAGGCCCGCGAGGAGCGGGTGTGTGCACGCGGGATGGTCGCTCCACCGCTCGCCCGCCAGGTAGGAGGCCAGCTCCATGAAGCAGGCGCCCTTGCGCGGGTTACGGTGCCTGCCTCGCGACAGGATCGGCATGTGATCGTACAGAGTGTCCACGGCTGCTCCACGCGTTCTGCGCTGATCTGCCCTTTCAGTCTGCGTTCCCGTCTACCCGAAAGCCAGGGGTTAAGGCGTGACCTCGGCGATCCCGTCCCAGCTCAGCTGAAATTATCTTTTAGTTCATCGTAAAGTCTTGAAAATTGTCACCACTGCGCGATTGAGTTCGGTCGTGCAGACCCTCCGCTACGTGGCCTCCGCCGCGCTCGCCTTAGCTTTCATCAGCGCCCCCGCGCAGGCTGATCCGCCCGTTCCCGCAGAGGACGCGCCCGCCGCGTCGTCCTACAGGTCCGACTCCACGCTGCTGCTCAACGCCCCCGCGGGGCGGACGCTGGAGACGGCCAAGAAGGTCCGGCCCGTCGCGCCGGGCATCACGCTCACCTCCTTCGACCGCTTCAACGCCGCCGGATGGCTGCGCGCCGACGCGCTGTCGGCCGACCTGTCGGGCGGCGTCACCACCGGCTACCTCAACTCGGGCGAGGTGTCGAAGACCGAGCCGCTGTCGGGGCCCGCCGGACGGGCACGCGCGGTGGCCGCGGTCAACGGCGACTTCTTCGACATCAACCGCTCCGGCGCGGCCCTCGGCGTCGGCGTGAAGGACGGCGAGCTCGTCCAGTCGCCCGTCCAGGGCTGGAACAACGCCGTCGCGCTCAACGAGGGCGTGGGCCGCGTCCTTCAGATGCACTTCGAGGGCAGCGCCACCCCCTCGGGCGGCGCGCCGATCACGATCACGCAGTTCAACCAGCTCGTCCAGACCGGCGGCGTCGGCCTGTTCACCCCGCTGTGGGGCTCCTACCGGCGCTCGGACGCCGCCAAGGTGACCGAAGTGGTGCTCGTGGACGGCGCGGTCACCGAGGTCCGCACCGGCGCCGGCCAGGGACCCATCCCGGCGGGCACCACGATCCTGGTCGGCAGGGAGGCGGGCGCCGACGCGCTGGCCGCGCTGAAGGCGGGCGACCGCGTTGAGGTAAAGTACCAGCCCAAGCCGTCGGACGGCGGCGCCGTCCAGACCGCGCTCGGCGGCAGGAACGTCCTGGTCAAGGACGGCAAGGCGCAGCCCTTCACCGACACCGACAGCCACCCGCGCACCTCGGTCGGCTTCTCCGCCGACGGCAGGAAGATGTACCTGCTCACGGTGGACGGCCGCCAAGCCGACAGCCGCGGCGTCACGCTCGGCGAGCTGGCCGCGCTGATGGCCGACCTCGGCGCCCACAACGCCCTCGAACTCGACGGCGGCGGCTCCTCCACGATGCTGGCCCGCGAGCCGGGCGCGCCGGCGGTGCAGGTCGAGAACAGCCCGTCCGACGGCGGCGAGCGCCACGTCCCCAACGGCCTGGCCCTCTACGCCCCGCAGGGCAGCGGGAGGCTGGAGGGCTTCTGGCTCGAGACCGCCAGCGACCCGGCCAAGGCGCCGGGCGTCGGACCCGTCGCCGGTGGCCGTCCCGAGCGGGTCTTCCCCGGCCTCACCCGGCGGCTGACCGCCGCCGGATACGACGAGACGTACGGCCCGGCCGAGGGCGCCCCCAACTGGCACGCCGACCACGGCCACATCAGCAAGGACGGCGTCTTCCGCGCCATGCTGCCCGGCACGGCCACGGTCAAGGCCACCAAGAGCGGGGCGAAGGGCAGCATCGAGCTGACCGTGCTCCAGCCGCTGACCCGCCTGGGCGCCACCAAGGACAGGGTGGGGCTGGCGGCCGCCGACGCGACGGGCACGTTCGGCGTCGTCGGCTACGACCGCAACGGCAACTCCGCCCCCATCGAGCCCGGCGATCTCAAGCTCGACTACGACGCCTCCCTGCTGTCCGTCACCCCCGCCCAGCACGGCTACTTCACCGTCAAGGCGCTCAAGGGCGCGGGCTCGGGCCTGATCACCGCCCGCGTGGGCGCGCTGACCGTGGCCGTGCCCGTGACGGTCGGGTTCGAGGATGTCGCGGTCGCCGACTTCGAGAACGCCGCGTCGTGGACCTTCGCCGCCGCCCGCGCGACCGGGTCGCTGTCGGCCGGTCCAGGGCAGAGCGGCGGCGGGCTCAAGCTCGCCTACGACTTCACCCAGTCGACGGCCACCCGCGCCGCGTACGCCTCGCCGCCGCAGCAGCTCGTGGTGCCGGGCCAGCCGCAGGCGTTCGGCCTGTGGATCAACTCCTCGGGCAAGGGGGAGTGGCCCAGCCTCGAGTTCTACGACGGCAACGGGCAGTCGCAGATCCTGCGCGGCCCGTACCTGACCTGGACGGGCTGGAAGTACGTCGAGTTCGCGGTGCCGCCAGGGGTGAGCTACCCGCTGAAGCTGCGCCGCTTCTACGTCGCCGAGACGCGCGGCGACGCCAAGTACACCAATCAGATCACCATCGACGGGCTGGTGGCCAGGGTGTCGCCGACGGTGCAGGCGCCTCCGGTCGCGAAGATCGCCGACCAGGTGGTCAAGCCGACCGTCGCGGCGATGCCGTGGCGGTTCGCGGTGATGTCCGACGCGCAGTTCGTCGCCAGGCAGCCCGACAGCGACATCGTCAGGAACGCCCGCAGGACGCTGCGCGAGCTGAAGGCGGCCGACCCCGACTTCCTGCTGATCAACGGCGACCTCGTGGACGAGGCCTCGCCCGAGGACTTCGCGCTGGCCAAGCGGATCCTGGACGAGGAGCTCGGCGGCGCGCTGCCGTACTACTACGTGCCGGGCAACCACGAGGTGATGGGCGGCAAGATCGACAACTTCAAGGCGGTCTTCGGCGACACCCACCGGGTCTTCGACCACAAGGGCACGCGGTTCGTCACGCTCGACACCTCGCGGCTGAACCTGCGCGGCGGCGGCTTCGACCAGATCGCCCTGCTGCGCGACCAGCTGAGCGCGGCGGCGGAGGACGACTCGGTGGGCTCGGTGGTGGTGGTCTTCCACGTGCCGCCGCGCGACCCGACCCCCGGCAAGGGCAGCCAGCTCGGTGACAGGAAGGAGGCGGCCCTCGTCGAAGGATGGCTGGCCGACTTCCAGCGCACCACCGGCAAGGGCGCGGCCTACCTCGGCGCGCACGTGGGCACGTTCAACGCCGCGCACGTGGACGCCGTGCCGTACTTCATCAACGGCAACTCGGGCAAGAACCCGGCCACGGCCGCAGACGACGGCGGATTCACCGGGTGGTCGCTGTGGGGCGTGGACCCGGTGACGCCGAAGGAGGCCGAGCACGTGCGGCGCAACTGGTTCGTGGACGCGCCCGACTGGATCGGCGCCCAGGTGCGGCCGCACGTGGACACCCTGACGCTGACCGCACCCGCCTCGGTGGCCGTGGGCGCGCCAGGGCAGGTGACGGCCTCGCTCAAGCAGGGCGACCGTACGGTGCCCGTGGCCTACCCGGTCTCCGCCGAGTGGTCGGGCTCGCCGAACCTGCACCTCGGTCCGGTGCAGCGGGCCAAGCCCTGGCACGTGGCCGCGCTCGACCCCGCCACAGGGACGCTCACGGCGCTGCGCGACGGGCAGGTGCTGGTCGCGGTGACGGTGAACGGGGTGAAGAAGGAGGCCGCGATCGCCACGTCGGCCCGCGCCGCCGCCTGAGCCCGTCTGCCGCCTGACCCCATCTCAGGAGCGCGACCCTGAGAAGAGCAGCCGCGAGATCCCGGGCGTTCTTCTCAGGGTCGTCGTTCCGAGGAGGGCGCCCACGTGACCGTCCGGAGCGCGGCGCTACGCGGTGACCTCGACGAGTTCGAGGTCCAGGAGGTCGGCCAGGGCGCGTAGTTCCGCGACGCGGTGCCCCGTGCCGAGCGCCCAGTGGTGCGAGATGCCGGTCGCGCTCCACGCGTCCGTCCACTCGCCGGGGTCGCAGCCGAAGTCCACCCTGGACGTGGTGTTGCCGATCTTCAGGTGCGGACCGTCCACGGTGACGCCCTCGGCGGCGACGAACCCGAACCGGCCGTCGCGCCGCTGCAGCAGGCCGAAGGCGGTCACCGGGCCGTGCGTGACGTCGAACTCCACCGACACGCCCCAGCCGCGCTTGCCGTGGTATACACCGAGGCCGCGCAGCAACGGCCGCTTCGAGCTGATCGCCAGGTGGGCGGGGCCGTCGTGCCCCATCTCCACGTGGCCGCGCAGGAAGTCGAGCGCCTGCAGCTCGGTGAACGACCCGCCCGCGCCCAGCCGGTCCATGATGAGCATGGCCAGCGAGGTGCGCAGCTCGTACTCGCCCGCCGCCGGAACGCCGCGCGCCGTCAGCAGCGAGGCGCCGAGGATCATCCCGGCGCCCAGCCGCTCGTGGATCTCGCCGTCCAGCCCTCGGTGGTAGTAGGCGAGGCTGTCGAGCTCGAAGTCGGCCACCAGGCGGTCGAGGCCGACCGACACCTTCGCGGCCCAGTCGAGGTCCTCGTCCACGACGGAGGCGTCCACGTCGAAGATCTCGCCGGCCTCCCGCACCCTGGCCGCCGTCTCCGCCGCCGTGACCTGCTCGACCCGCACCCGCAGGTCGTCGAACTCCAGCACCTCCACGTGCCCGCCGAAGTTGACCGGTACCAGCGTCAGGTCGGTCGAGACGTCCAGCATGCCGGGGTAGAGGTGCCCCATCAGGCCGTGCCTGCCATGGCGCAGCGCCGCGCGCACGCTCGCCGCCTTCACCCAGCGTTCGATGCGCGCCCAGGCGCGCTCGTCCTCGAGATGGCCGGAGACGGAGCGGAAGGGGATGCCCGCGCGCGTGAACGTGTTGGCCATCTCGGGCAGCGGGCAGGCTCCGCAGTAGGCCAGCCACTGCCCCGTGTCGAAGCTGTCGTGGTCCATGGCGGGGGTGGGCTGCAGGTTGATCAGCAGCACCGGCGCGCCGCTGCGCTGGGCCACGGGCAGCAGCATCGTGGCGGTCATGTACGTGGTCAGGAAGCCCACGATCAGGTCGCACCCCGCCGCGCGCAGCCGTTCCGCGGCGGCCGCGCCCTCCTGCGCGTCGGAGATGAACCCGACGTCGACGACCTCGCACCCGAACCCGTTCATCCGTTCGGAGACGCGCGCGGCCGAGCGCTGGAGCTGGGGGAGCAGGTCGGGGAACTGCGGCCAGTAGGCGCCGAGTCCGCCCGCGACGAGTCCGACTCTCATGAAGGTTCCTCCAGGGGGTGGAAGGTACGCAGGAGGACGGGGCCGAACAGGCCCGTCACCCGCTGGCCGGGGAAGACGAAGTGCGTGGGGCTGACGGCGTCGAGGTAGGGGGCGAGGGTGCCGAGCACGAGGATCTCGATCGTGTTCTCGCCCGCGCCGAGGTCGAGGTCGAAGCGGTACGGCGAGCAGATCCGCACCCCTGCCGCCCCGCCGTTGACGGTGACCTCGGCGGTGCCGCGCACCCTGCCGAGGTCGAGCTCGGCGGGCGTGGGGCGGTGCGCGTGGACGGTGGTGGTGTAGCGCACGCCGCCGCTGTACCCGGCCAGGCCGTGCGACTCCCAGTCGCCCAGCGGCATCCGGCCCGGACCGCACGCGAACCTGACGGGCCCGGCCAGCGCGGCGCCGCCCTCGACGCCGGGTCGCGCCTCGACGGTGAGCTCGGCTCGGGTGGCGCTGCCGTCCAGGACGGCGGGCAGGTCGTGGGCGACGCCGTCGACGACGAGCTGGGCCGGGCCGTGGGTGTCGATGTCCACGCGGACGGCGCCGGGCGGGAGATCCAGCAGGAACCGCTGCACGGGCGCGCCGGGTCCAGGGGCGGGAGGCGCCTGCGCGCCTGCCTGGGTGTCGGCTTCGCGGGGCCGGGCGAAGCGGGCCGGCAGGGCGGTCTCGCGGCCGTCGATCCAGCCCGCGCCCGGAAGCGGGTGCGGGCGGGGGCGCAGGTGCAGGGCGGCGGGGTCGCCGTGCTGCCGCCGCCGCACCAGCGCACCCGCGCCGCCGTCCGACCTCGACAAGCCGGGGTCGCTGTCCGATTTCGACCGGCCGGGGCCGCCGTCCGGTCTCGACCAGCCGGGGCCGGAGACGGCCAGGCCGTCCACCAGGACCGCGCCTGGGCACTCCAGCCTGATCGTGTTGGCGCCCCGGCGGAGCAGAGGGGCGAGGTCGTAGCGGCCCACCCGTGGGATGTCGGCCTCCGCGTAGGGATCGAAGCCGCCCTGGCGGCCCGCCTCCCTGCCGTTCACGAGGATCAGGCAGGGCGCGGTCGAGGCGACCTGAAGGAGACTGTCGGCGCCTCTCTCGACGACGGTCTCCACCACCGGGCCGATGATCCACTCGGGCCTGCGGGCGCGGGCGGGATCGGCGGAGAGCGAGACATGGGCGCGCAGGTCGAGCTCCTCGTCGGGGACGAGCCGCAGTTCCAGCAGATGCTCGCCCGCGGCGACGGGAACGGTGCCGACCGCGAGGTATCCCGCGTCATCGAGCGGCAGCTCCACCCCGTCCAGCCACACGGTCTTCGCCGCCGCCGCGCCCACGACCAGCCGGCCCTCGTCCGGCGTGGTGAGCAGCGCCCGGAAGCGGCAGTCCTGGCCGGCGGAGACCCGGCCGAAGGCGAGGAACTCCTCGGGCACGTGCCCCTTCGGCCCCAGCGTGTCCCGGTGGACGGGGTCCTTGTGGATGCCGCGCGACTCCGACCAGACCGACGGCTGCCAGCCGCCGGCGCCGACCCGCTGCTCGCCGCGCGCGCCGAACGTCGCGTGCGCGATCTCGCCGCCGGGAGTGGCGAGCGTCCACCGCTCGACCGTCGCCGACGTGGCGAAGTCGCCCCACGTGTCGTCCATGGTCGGCACGAGCTCCACGGCCCACTCGCCGCCGAGATCCATCTCGTGCGGGTACGGCTCGCGCGCCGCGCCGACCGGCACGTCCTCGCCGGTGAACAGCAGCATCGCGGCGGGGCCGTCGTCGAACGGGACGACCACCTCCACCACTCCGTCCACGACCGTGTGCGGCAGCGCGCGTGGCGTCCCGCCGAACGGGCCGGCCAGCAGCGGCGTGCCGGTGACGCCCCTGACCCTGACCCGCCTCTCCGCGCGGTAGCGGCCGGGGTCGAAGTCGACGGTGGCGTCCAGCCAGCCGAGCTCGACGCCGCGTTCGCCGGGCCGGCCCACCCGGATCTCGCTCGCCCTCGGGAAGGCGGCGGTGAGGAAGACGAGCGTGGTGCCGTCCACCTCGCGCACCAGTGGAGGGACGTCCGCCTCGACCATCGGCTCGAAACCCGCCAGCGCCTCGCCCAGCCGGTCGGCGCAGGCCACGAACCGCGCCTTGCCGAAGGGCTCGCCCACGGCGATCAGCAGGCCGCCGTCCTCGGCGAACGCCTCCAGCCGGCCGGCGGTCTCCTCGTCCAGGGTGGTGACCGCGGGCAGGATGACGACGCCGTACGACTCGGCCGACACCTTGAGCCGCCCGCCCTCGACCACGGCGCGGGCGACCGAGTCCTCGTCGATCACGTCGGCGTCCAGGCCGAGCAGGTCCAGCGCGCCAGGGACAGTCTGGAACCACGCCATGTCCCCGACGAGCTCGCGGTAGACCCGCTGGGCCCGCTCCGCCGCGGAGCTCACCCCGTCGAGCGCCACGCCCTCCTGCACGGTCGTCGTGGGGAACAACACCGCGATGTCGCACACGTGGCGGCCCAGCGAGAGCGCCGCACACATGCGGGTGACCGCGTCGGCGAAGACCCGGTGATGCCGCCAGTACGGCTGGCGCCAGTCGGTCGACGGCGGCGCCCACTCCCACCACCCCGCCTTGGTCGTGTAGTAGACGGCGTGCGGGTTGTACAGGTTCGCCCCCGCCCGCAGCCATGGCAGCAGCCAGTCGAGGGTCTCCTCGAGCGTGCCGCCCCATCCGCTGGAGTGGAAGGCCTCGATCCAGGTGCGCGGCCTGCCGTACAGGTGGGCCAGAGAGGAGTGCAGCCGGGCGTCGCCGTGGTGGTCGGAGCCCGGAGCGCTGAACCAGCGATGCGTGCGGGTGTAGTCGGCGTACAGCTGGACACCCTCGACGGGATGTCCCGCCCTGGCGGGGTCCTGCTGGTCGCAGCCGTTCAGCAGCCCGTGCCTGGCGTGCCACTCCGCGAGGGGCCGGAAGAAGGCCTCCTCGGCCAGCTCGGCCCTGGTCCTGTGGTAGCCGAGCCAGTCGGGCTCCTCCAGGCGGAACTCGCGGCCCCTGCGGGCCGCGAACTCCGCGGCGAACGTGGCCGACCAGGTCGGCATCGACGGCAGCTCGTCCTGGAACGAGCCGACGATCACGCGGCCGAACCAGTGGCCGAGGCGCCGCTCGAACTCGCCGTGGACGCGGTCGAGCAGCACGGCGCAGGCCGTACGGGACAGGTAGTCGAAGCCGCGCGTGCGCACGGTGCCGTCGGCGGCCAGCCACTGACCGGCGAACTCGGGGCGCTCCCGCACCAGGCGGGCCTGCAGGTCCGCACCCGAGAAGCCGAGCTGGTCGTAGAACCACAGGTAGGCGCCCACCTCCAGCGCGTCCTCGCAGACCCCGTCGAACAGCTCCCACCACGCCTCCGACAGGAACGGCGGCTCGTCGGCGTCGGCGCCGAACAGCGGGCCAGAGGGGGCCAGGTTGAGCACGACCAGCTGGTGCACGCCACCGGCGACCAGGCGCTCCATCTGCCGGCGCAGCCGGTCACGGCGCAGCGGCTCGCCGCTCCACCACCAGATCGCGGCGGGGGAGTGGCTGCGCGGGGGCGCGCCGAGCACGTCGAAGAGGCTCATCCCTTGAGCCCCGAGGAGAAGCCCTTGATCACGTAGCGCTGGAGCACGAGGAAGACCAGCACGATCGGCAGCGCCCCCATGACCAGCCCGGCGAAGACGAGTCCGTAGTCGGAGACGTACTGCCCGACGAAGGAGAAGACGCTGACGGGAACGGTCTCGAAGCCCGAGCCACCGAGGTAGAGCAGCGGAGTGAAGAAGTCGTTCCAGATGAAGACCGCGTTGAGGATCAGCACGGTGCCGGTGATCGGCCGCAGCAGCGGGAAGACCACCCTGGTGAACGCGGTCAGGTGCGAGGCGCCGTCGATCTGGGCGGCGCTGGCGTACTCCCTGGGCAGCGCGCGGATGAACCCGGTGTAGAGGAAGACCGTGAACGGCAGCTGGATGCCGGTGTAGAAGAGGATCATCCCGGCGTGCGTGCCGATCAGGCCGAGATCGGTGACCAGCCGGTACAGCGGGATCATCCCGAGCTGGAACGGCAGCACGATGCCGAGCAGGAACAGCACGTAGAGCCCGTAGCCCAGCCGGGTGTGCGCGCGGGCCAGGAAGTAGGCGGCGAACGAGCCGAGCCCGATCAGCGCCACCAGGCTGACCACGGTGATCACCGTGCTGTTCACCAGTGACGGGCCGAGCGCCGCGGCCGACCAGGCCTTGGCGAAGTTGTCGCCCGTCGGCGGGTTCGGCAGCGCCAGCGGCGTCTGCGAGAGCTGGGCGGGATCCTTGAGCGACAGCGTGACCAGCGCGTAGACGGGGAACAGGAACGCCACCGCCGCCGCGATCATCACGACCTCCAGCAGGAAGGTCCTCCTCACTGAGCCACCTCCCTGGAACGCAGATAGGAGATCTGGACGAGCGAGACCGCGGCCACGAACAGCGCCAGCACCAGCGCGATCGCCGTGCTGTAGCCGAACTTGCCGAACACGAACGCCTGCTTGTACAGCACGGTCGACAGGGTCTCGGTCGCGTAGCCCGGGCCGCCGTTCGTGGCGGCGAAGACCTGGTCGAACAGCTTGAGCCCGCCGATCGTGGAGAGCATCAGGTTGATCGTGAGCGCGGGCGCCAGCAGCGGCCAGGTCACGTACCTGAACCGCTGGAGCGGGCCCGCGCCGTCGATCATGGCCGCCTCGTGCAGCTCGGCGGGGATGCCCTCGAGCCCGGCCAGGAAGATGACCATCGAGTAGCCGGCGTACTGCCACACGACCATCCCGGCGATCGACCACAGCGCGACCGACGGGTCGCCCAGCCAGTCGACCTCGAGACCGAGCAGGCCGTTCAGCCCCGCGGAGGGGTCGGGGTTGTAGACGTACTTCCACAGGAAGGCGACCATCACGGGGCTGACCACGACGGGCGCGAAGAAGACCACCCTGAGCAGCGCGCGGCTCCTGAGTTTCGCGTGCACGCCGAGTGCGAGGAGCAGCCCCACGCCGTTCTGCACGATCACGACCGCGAGCGTGAGCAGCAGCGTGTTGCCGAGCGACCCCATGGCCTGCTCGTCGTCCAGGATCGCCTGGAAGTTGGCCAGGCCGACGAAGGACATGCCCTCGCCGATGCCGCTCCAGTCGGTGAAGGCGTAGAGCACGCCCGCGACGCTCGGGTAGAGCACCACCACCGCGTAGACCAGCAGCGCGGGCGCGGCGAACAGCCAGGACGGCGACAGCGCGGAGAATCGTCTGATCACTTCTGGTAGGCCTCGTCCATCTTCTTCAGCGCCTCGTCGATCGTCGCCTTGCCCGCCAGCAACTCCTGGACGACCGCGAAGTGCACCGGCTGCACCTCGGCGTTGGGCCAGCGCTGATCCATGAACGGCACCGCCCGGTCCTTGGTGAACGGCAGGAAGGACTGCACCGCGGGGTCGATCGTCGAGTTGGCGTCCTGGGTGAGCGGGATGGCCGAGATCGCCTTGGCCCAGCTGTTGATGCTCTCCTGCCTGCCGAGGAAGTCGATGAAGGCCGTGGCCGCCTCGACGTTCCCGCCCTTCGCGCCGGCCCCCAGGCCGACCACCACGCCGGCCGGGATCCACACCTGGTCGGCGCTGTCGGCGCCGGGAACGGGGAACATCGACAGGTCGCCGGGGCTGGAGGCCGACTTGCGGAAGTCGGGCAGCACGGCCGAGACCTGGATCGCCATCGCCGCCCTGCCCGTGGCCACCATCGAGATCTGCTGCTCGAAGGTGGTGCCGTTCGGCTTGTCGTTGAAGAAGCCGCGCTCGTTCAGCTCCAGATACATCTCCATGGCCTGGCGCCAGCCCGACTCGGCGAAGGTCGCCTGCCCCGCGAGCTGCTTGTCGTCGAAGGCGGGATCCTTGGCGTAGACGGTCGAGGGGACCAGCGCGTACGTGATGAGCTGGGTGACCCACGGCGTCTGCGCGCCGAGCGCGATGGGCGCGACCCCCGACTTCTTCAGCTTGTCGCAGAGCGCCAGGAACTCCGTCCACGTGGTCGGGGGCGCCTCGACCCCGGCCTTCTCGAAGACCTTCGTGTTGTAGATGGCGCCGATGACCGACGAGCCCGCCGAGTACATCATGGTCTTGCCGTCCACCTGGAGGGCGGGCTTGAAGCCGGTGGGGATCGTGCCGGTCCACGACTGGCCCGACAGGTCGGCCAGCAGCCCGGCTCCGGCGATCTGCGACATCGACATCGCGCTGCCGTTGCCCGGGTAGACCACGTGCAGGTCGGGCGCGTTGCCCGCGCCGAGCTGGGTGCGCAGCGAGGTCTGGACCTGGTCCGTCGGCGCGTACGACGCGGTGAGCCGCACCTCGGGCCGCACCTTGCGGTAGGCCGCGATCAGCTCGTCCATCGGCGCCTTCTGATCGGCCACCCCCACGAACTTGAGGTCGGTCGCGGCGGCGGACCCGCTCGGGGCGGCGGTCTGCGGTCTGGTCGAGCAGGCGGTCGCCGCGGCGGCCACGGCGAGCCCTCCCATGAGGCGGAGGAACTGGCCGCGGCTCACCTTGGCGTGGCGCAGGTCGGTCATGGTGTGTCTCCTCGGACTGATGCGAAATGGTGGTCCCCCGAGGGCACCCGATGGATCTGGCCATCGGGCAGGTGCACGGTCGCCGAGGCGCCGGGCGGGACGCTCACGTCCAGGTGGAAGGCCTGGCCCGTGCGCTCCCATGAGACGGCGATCCGTCCCCGCACGGATTCGTAGGAGGCCCGCGCCCAGGCCAGGTCTCCAGGAAGGGGGCGGATCACCAGGTCGCGGTAGGCCACCGAGCCCGGCGCCTGGGCGATCCCGGCGACGCCGGAGTACAGCCACTCGCCGACCGACCCGAACGCGTAGTGGTTGAAGGAGTTCATCGAGGGCGGACCCTCGCCGTCCCACCGCTCCCACACCGTCGTGGCGCCGTGGCGCACCTGGTAGAGCCACGACGGCGGGTCGGTACGGCGCAGCAGCGCGTGCGCCAGGTCCGCCCTGCCGGTCGCCGACAGCACGGGGCAGAGCAGGCCGACCCCGAGGAAGCCGGCCTGCGGGCCGTGCTCGGCCACCAGCTCGGCCAGCCGCCGGGCCGCCCTGGGGGCGAGCGGCGGGGGCAGCAGGCCGAAGGCGAGGGCGAGCAGGTAGCCGGTCTGGGTGTCGCCCGCGACCGTCCCCTCCTCGGGATGTACGAACGTTTTAATGAAGGCCGTGCGGATGTCGGCGGCGAGTCGCTGGAATCGCTCCGCGTCGGCGGGCCTGCCCCGCACCAGGGCGGCCCTGGCGGTCAGGTCGGCGCTGCGGTGGAAGAACGCGGTGGCCACGACCTCGCGGGGGGTGGCGGGGCCGGGGGCCAGCCAGTCGGCGTAGTGCGGTCCTGTGCGCTCCCTCCAGATCAGGCCGGGGTTGTGGCGCAGCACGAAGCCGACCCAGGCGCTCATCGAGTCGACGTCGAGGAACCTGGCGTCGCCGTACACCTCGTACAGGTGCCAGGGCACCAGCACGCCGGCGTCGGCCCAGCCGGGCGCGCCCTCCTCGGCGACCCCGGTCAGGCGGGGCGCGACGTTGGGGAAGCCGCCCTCGGGCGACTGCGCGTCGCGCACGTCGCGCAGCCACTTGGTGAAGAAGGCGGCCACGTCGGCGTTGAGGCAGGCGGCCGGCAGGAACACCTGGGCGTCGGCCATCCAGCCGAGCCGCTCGTCGCGTTGGGGGCAGTCGGTGGGGACGCTGACGAAGTTGCCGCGCTGGCCCCACTCGATATTGCGCTGCAGCTGGTTGATCTCGGGGTCCGAGCACTCGAACGTGCCCGTCCACCGGGTGTCGCTGTGCAGCGCCACGGCCCTGACGTCGCCGAGGCTCTCGAGCCCGGATATCTCCGCGTAGCGGAAGCCGTGGTAGGTGAAGCGCGGCTCGAACACCGCTTCAGCACCTGCCGAGATCAGCACGTCGGTGGCGTCGGCGGTGCGCAGGTTCGCGGTGTGCAGCCGGCCGTCGGCGTCGAGCCTCTCTCCGTGCCTGACGGTGACCCGGGTGCCCGGCTCCTGAGCGGGTACGGCCAGGCGGACCCGGCCCGCGAGGTTCTGCCCGAAGTCCACCAGGTGCGTGCGCGGGCCCGTCCTCGTGACGGAGAGCGGCGGCAGCTCGCGCAGCGCCCTGACCGGCTCGTCGCACGAGGACGCGAGCAGGTGGTGGTCGGCGCCCGTCACGGTGACGGGGCTCCAGGACGAGTCGTCGAAGCCGGGGGCGTCCCAGCCGGGCGTCGCGAGACGCAGGTCGTGGCACTCGCCCTTCAGCAGGTCGCCGTGCCTGATGTGCCCCCTCGCGGTGCGCCAGGTGCCGTCGGTCATCACGACCCTGGCCGAACCGTCGGCGAGGGTGAGGTGTAACTCGGCGATGAGCTCGGGGAAGCGGCCGTAGTGGTAGCCGGGCTGCCGTGGATCGAAGCCGGCGTAGCCGCTCCACCAGCCGTCGGCGAGCGTGACCGCGAGCACGTTCTCGCCCTCGCCGAGCAGCCTCGTCACGTCGTGGACCTGGTACTGGACGCGCTGCCGGTAGTCGGTCCAGCCGGGGGCCAGCTCGGCGTCATCCGCCCTGACGCCGTTGATCCTTGCGTCGTAGAGGCCCCTGGCGCTGATGTACAGGCGGGCCGCCGTGACGGCGCGGGGAAGCTCGAAGCTCCTGCGCAACTGCGGGCAGGGGAGCAGCCCGTGCTCGCGCAGCGCCCAGTCGCCCTCGGTGGGCGGGTCCACGTGCTCGACCGCGTCGGGATCGGGCGCGATCCACGAGGCGGTCCAGGCGTCGTGTGCGGTCTCGAACCAGGACTCGGCGGTCCGGGCGGAGCCAGTGGCGTCCCAGAGCGTGACCTGCCAGGTGTGGCGGGTCCTGGGCCGCAACCGAGGCCCGTCGTAGAGGTGGCTGATCGCGGCGGGGTCGTCGACGCGCCCGCTCGACCACTCGTCGCCGATCTCGACCTGGTACGCGACGGGGTCGCTCCCTTCGAGCCGCCATGCCAGCAGCGGCGCGCCCGCCACGCCGAGCGCCGTGGTGCGGTGGTCGCAGCGCAGGTCATGGGGCAGCGCGGATCCCACGGTCACCCCCTCTCGATGCGTGTTAAATCTAACTGAGGTTTCTGTGATGTTGTGATTACCGGGAGGCTACGAGTCACCTCCACGGGTGTCAAGAGTCCCTTTCGCGAGAGAGGGTGGATCGTCCCGGGGGACCGGACCACGACCCGGCACTCACCCGTGGACCATGGGCACCGGACGGCGTCTTGCCGGAACGCCGCCACGACGGCGAGATGGCGACCATGTGAAAACGCTGTGAATTTAACTTAGGTCTTGTTAGATCTATCGCGCTCTTGCTACAAAGTGTGGGCTCCCGTCCCCCCACCCTGGGAGACCCATGGACCGCCGTTCCTTCTTCGGATTAGGCGGGGCCGCCATGGCCCTCGCCTTCACCACCCGCCTGGCCGACCCCTGGACGGCCGAGTCGGCCATGACCCGGTCGGCCGACTACCCCTTCCAGCTCGGCGTCGCGTCGGGCGACCCGCTGCCCGGCAGCGTGATCCTCTGGACCAGGCTGGCCTCCAGGCCGCTCGAACCGCTGGGCGGCATGCCGTACAACAAGATCAGAGTCGAGTGGGAGCTCGCCGAGGACGAGGGGTTCACCCGGCGCGCCGGGCACGGCGTCTCGTGGGCGCTGCCCGAGTACGGCCACTCCGTCCACGTCGACGTCAAGGGCCTGCGACCGGGCCGCGAGTACTTCTACCGGTTCAGGACCGGCGGCGAGCTCAGCCCGGTCGGCAGGACCAAGACCGCGCCCGCCCTCGACAGCAGCCCCGAGGCGCTGACGCTGGCGTTCGCCTCGTGCGCCTCGTGGCAGGACGGCTTCTACACCGCCTACGGCCACCTGGCCGCCGAACGTCCTGACGTCGTCGTCCACCTCGGCGACTACATCTACGAGTACGGGATCGTGGCGAGTGGAGGGAACCGGGCGACGCCCGTGCCCGACCAGTTCAGGGTGCAGTGCGACACCCTCGACCGGTACCGCATCCAGTACGGCCTCTACAAGAGCGATCCCGACCTGATGGCCGCGCACGCGGCGGCCCCGTGGATCGTCACGTGGGACGACCACGAGGTGCTCGACAACTGGGCGGGCGTCCACGGCCCCGGCGGCGAGGTCACCGAGCAGGACTATCTCGTCATCAGGGCCAACGCCTTCCGCGCCTACTGGGAGAACCTGCCCATCAGGGTCCCCGTCGTGCGGGGGCCGGACGCCCGCGTCCACCGCAGGTTCACTTTCGGCGACCTGGCCGAGTTCAACGTGCTCGACACCCGTCAGTACCGCGACGACCAGGTCTGCGGCGACGGCCAGCAGTACGACTGCGCCGAACGGCTCGACCCCTCGCGCCAGATGCTCGGCGCCGAGCAGGAGAAGTGGCTGCTCGACGGCCTGGGCGCGTCGAAGGCCAGGTGGAACGTGCTGGCCCAGCAGATCGCCATGTGTCAGCTCGACTACGACCCCGCCCCGGCGCAGCGGCTCAGCATGGACCTCTGGGACGGCTACAAGGCCGCGAAGGACCGCGTGCTCAACGGTCTGGTCGAGCGGAAGGTCAGCAACCCCGTCGTGCTCACCGGCGACATCCACTACAACCTCGCCGGCGAGCTGAGGACCGACTTCGACGACCCGTCGTCACCGGCCGTCGGCGTGGAGTTCGTCGGCACCTCGATCAGCAGCGGCGGCAACGGCAACCCCGCGACGGGCCTGCCTCCCGGCGGCTCCGACCCGGTCAACCCGCACATCAGGTTCTCCAGCTACCAGCGCGGCTACGTCTCCTGCTCGGTCACCAGGAGCCAGTGGAGGGCCGACTTCAAGGTCGTCCCCTACGTCACCAGGACGGGCGCCCCGATCTCGACAAGGGCCAGTCTCGTGGCGCTCGACGGCGTCCCCGGCCTGCAGGCGCTCTAGGAAGGAGGCACGCAGATGAGACACCTCACCGCCGCGCTGGCCGTCGCCGCCCTCACGGTCACGACGGGCGCCGCCGCCCTGGCCGACCGGGACGATCCCGGGCCCGCCGTCCAGTCGCCGGAGCCGGACCTGCCCTCGGTCTCCTCGCTCAAGGTCACACCGGGCACGAGCAAGGGCACGGGCAGGCTGACTCCGATCGCGGGGGCCGGCCACCTGGTCGCGCCCCTCGGCGTCGACGCCGCCTGCCCGGCCAAGATCGAGGTCGGCATGCGCAGCGACGCCAGGGAAGCCCTGTACGCCGACATGTCCGTCGAGATCGACGCGCCGCTGACCGCCTCCCGCTCGATGCTGTCCAGCTACCTGCCGCCCGGCTACGAGCTCGGCGCGAAACTGCTGGTCGCCGTCCCGCCTGCCACCCCCAAGGGGGAGTACGGCCTGCGGCTCGAGGCGGGGAAGGAGGCGCTGGCCGTTCCGGTGCGGGTGGTCGGCGTGGACGAGCTCGACAACGGCGGCAACCACGCGCTCAGACGCCCCGTCACCGCCTCCTCGCAGCACACCAACGCCAACTATCCGGCCTGCAGCGTCGTCGACGGCGACCGCGGCTCCAACGGCTGGGCCGGCGGGAACGGCTGGAACGACGCCACCGGCAGGGTCTGGCCCGACACGGTCGACATCGCGCTGGGCGGCGCGAAGAGCGTCGCGCACGTCGATCTGTACACCCTCGACACCCAGCGCTACCCGGCGTCCTCCGTGGGGCTGCGCGACTGGGACGTCCAGGCCAGGGTGGAGGGCCAGTGGCGGACCGTCGCCCAGGTGCGCGGCAACACCAAGGGCAGCGCCAGGTCGGACTTCGCCGCCGTCACCACCGACGCGATCCGCATCTCGGCGCTGGCCTCGAACGGCAACAACGACTACACGCGCATCATCGAGGTGGAGGTCTTCTCGTAGCGCCCGTCAGGGCCGGCCCGAATGCGGGGCCGGCCCTGAGGGATCACCCGGGGGGTCAGCCCAGGCCGTTCCTCATCGCGGTGATCAGCTCACCGTTGGCGGTGTCGCCGCTGAGCTCCCAGAAGAACGCGCCGCCGAGGCCCTGGTTCTTCGAGTAGCCCATCTTGCCGCCGATCGTGCTCGGCGTGTCGTAGCTCCACCACTGGTTGCCGCAGTGGGCGTAGGCCGTGCCCGCGACGGTGCCGGTGGCGGGGCAGCGGGTCTTGAGCACCTTGTAGTCCTCGATGCCCTGTTCGTAGGTGCCGGGCGCGGGGCCCGTGGCCGTGCCGCCGGGCGCGGACTGGGTGACGCCGGTCCAGCCCCTGCCGTAGAAGCCGATGCCGAGCAGCAGCTTGCTCGCGGGGACGCCCTTGCTCTTCAGCTTCTGGATGGCGGAGTCGGAGTGGAAGCCCGCGATCGGGATGCCGTTGTAGGAGGTGAGCGGCGAGTGCGGGGCGGTGGGGCCCTGCGCCGCCCAGGCGCCGAAGAAGTCGTAGGTCATGACGTTGTACCAGTCGACGTACTGCGCGGCGCCGCCGTAGTCGGCGGCGTCGATCTTGCCGCCGTTGGTGCCGTCGGCGGTGATGGCCGCGGTGACCAGGTTGCCCGAGCCGAACCGGGTGCGCAGGGCCGACATCATGTTCCTGAACGCGGCGGGCCCGCTGGTGTCGCAGGTGAGGCCGCAGGCGTTCGGGTACTCCCAGTCGATGTCGATGCCGTCGAAGACGTCCGCCCAGCGCGGGTCCTCCACCAGGCGGTAGCAGGACTCGGCGAAGGCGGCGGGGTTCTGCGCGGCCTGGCCGAAGCCGCCGGACCAGGTCCAGCCGCCGAAGGAGAACAGCACCTTCAGGTTCGGGTACTTCTTCTTCAGCTTGCGCAGCTGGTTGAAGTTGCCGCGCAGGGCGCCGGCGTCCCAGGTGTCGGCGACGCCGTCCACGCTCTCGCCCGCCTGGTAGAAGCGGTCGTAGTCGGCGTAGCTGTCGCCGATGGTGCACTGGCCGTTCTGGACGTTGCCGAAGGCGTAGTTGATGTGGGTCAGCTTGGCCGCCGAGCCGCTGGTGTCGATGTTCTTGACGTGGTAGCCGCGCTGGTAGACGCCCCACTGCACGAAGTAGCCGAGGACCTTGTTGCCGCCGCCTCCGCCGCCGCCCGTGGTGGTGGCGGTGACGGCGGCGCTGGCGGCCGAGCGGTTGCCGGCGGCGTCTCTGGCGCGGACGGTGTAGGTGTAGGCGGTGTTGGCGCTCAGGCCGGTGTCGGTGTGGGTGGTGCCGGTCACGGTGGTGACAAGGGTGGTGCCACGGTAGACCTCGTAGCCGGTGACGGCGACGTTGTCGGTGGAGGCGTTCCAGGCGAGGGAGACGCTGCTGGAGGTGACGCCGGTGGAGCGCAGGTTGCCCGGCACCGAGGGCGCGGTGGTGTCGCCTCCGCCGCCGCCCGTGGTGGTGGCGGTGACGGCGGCGCTGGCGGCCGAGCGGTTGCCGGCGGCGTCTCTGGCGCGGACGGTGTAGGTGTAGGCGGTGTTGGCGCTCAGGCCGGTGTCGGTGTGGGTGGTGCCGGTCACGGTGGTGACGAGGGTGGTGCCGCGGTAGACCTCGTAGCCGGTGACGGCGACGTTGTCGGTGGAGGCGTTCCAGGCGAGGGAGACGCTGCTGGAGGTGACGCCGGTGGAGCGCAGGTTGCCCGGCACCGAGGGCGCGGTGGTGTCGCCTCCGCCGCCGCCCGTGGCCAGCCACAGCGCGGGGACGTTGGGCGGCTCCCAGCCGGGCTGGGAGGTGTGACTCTGGCGGCACTCGTACTCGACGCCGTTGTAGGTGACGCGGGTGCCCGCGGTGTAACTCGTCCACGGGGCCCACTCGGCGAAGGCCGCCGAGCCGCTGGAGACCGAGCCGCTGGAGGTCGAGCCGCTGGACAGGGCGGCGCCGTACGCGCCGGGTGGGGTGACGACCGCCGCGGTGAGTGGCAGCAGTAATGCCGCCAGCCCCGCGAGCGCCTTGCTCAGGAGGGTGTTCTTCATGTGCTCCGCCATCCGGTAGGGGGTGTAGGGGGTGGGAGGGGAGGTCAGCGAGGGAACTATTAGGAAGGTTTCCTTTTAATTTGAGTTGACGTTAACCTCTGACCGCTACAGCGTCAATACGTGAATTCCGCGCCAGGGGCCCGTTGGGTGGAGGGGATCCGGGTGCGTCATGATGGCCGAGTGCATGACGTCCTGAAATATGTCGCCTTCACCAGCACCGCTTCCGGCGGCAACGCCGCCGGAGTGGTCCTGGACGCCCGTGGCCTGTCCGACGGCCAGATGCTCGCCATCGCCGCGGACCTCGGCTACTCCGAGAGCGCCTTCCTCTTCCCCGAGGGGGAGCACGCCTACCAGATCCGGTACTTCAGCCCGCTGGCCGAGGTCGCCTTCTGCGGCCACGCCACGATCGCGGCCTCGGTGGCGCTCGGCGAACGCATCGGCCCCGCCGTCGTGGACCTGCGCACCCAGGCGGGTCCCGTCCAGGTGGAGATCACCAAGGGCGACGGCGTCACCGCCACGCTGACCAGCCCGCCCGCCTCGATCCGCCCCGCCACGGACGACGAGGTACGGCGGGCGCTGGCGGCCCTGCGCTGGCCCGCCGAGGACCTGGACCCCGCCTACCCTCCGCACGTGGCCAACGCCGGCAACGACCACCTCGTGCTGGCCGCCGCCACCCGCGAGCGCCTGGCCGACCTCGACTACGACTTCGACGCGCTGGGCGCGCTGATGGCCGAGCGCGGCTGGACCACCGTCCACCTGTTCTGGGCCGAGTCGTCCACCGTCTTCCACGCCCGCGACCCCTTCCCGCCGGGCGGCGTGGTGGAGGACCCGGCGACCGGCGCGGCGGCGGCCGCCTTCACCGGCTACCTCCGGGCCCTGGGCCGTCTCGGTGACGGCGAGGTGGTCACCATCCACCAGGGTGCCGACATGGGCCGTCCGAGCCTCCTGACGACGACTCCGGTTCCCGGCGACACCCGCGTGAAGGTCTCCGGCACGGCCGTCCCCATCCAGTAGCCCTCATCGTGCGGCATGCCTGGAGCGCGCCGAGGTGGGAAGGGCGCCGGCCGCGCGGTCAGGCGGCCGGCGCCCCCCTGTCAGGCCGCTTCCCTGCGGCGCTGGCAGGTCATGCAGTAGCGCGCCAGCGGACGCACCTTCAGCCGTTCGAACGGGATGGCGGCGCCGCAGCCGTCGCAGGTGCCGTAGCTTCCCTCGGCCAGCCGGTCCAGGCACTGCCTGGCCTCGGTGATGGCGTGGTCGGCGGTGGCGACGGCGGCGAGCAGGTCCCGCAGGTCGCCGCCGTCCTCGCCGTCCTCGGCGGACGCCTTGAGGGCGGCCAGCTGGGATACGCGCCAGCGCAGGTGCTCTTCGAGCTCCTCCCGCAGGAGCTGGAGCTGCACGGAGCTGAGTCCGGTGGTCATGTGGGTGGTCCTTTCGACGTGAGGGCGCACAGGCGGGCCCCTTGACGCAGACGTGCAAGGAGCCCGGCGCCGGGCCCGCGGCTCCGCGTGGATCAGCTGGAACAGCGACCGGGGCGCCCCGATGGATGGCGGCGCAGGCGTGGTCCAGCCGCGCCGGATGCCGCGCGACATCGCCTTCTTGGCTTGGTGAAGAGCGAGCCGGGACACGGCTCGGCCGGCCGCCACGAGAGGCCGGGCGGCCGGGTGAGAGGAAGATCGGCTAGATCGCGGGCGGGCTTCGCGGGCCCGCCGTACTGTGCGCGCTCTGGCGCGGGCTGCGCGCGGGATTGACCTCGGGCCAGCCGGCCGGCTGCGGAGACGGCGGGCCGGCCGCGCTCTCCGGCGCGGAGTGGCGCGGTGGCGGCCACAGGGGCAGCACGTGCTCGCGCACGCCCGCGGCGGCCGGCGGCAGGTTCGACGACTGCGCGATCCACGCGCCGGGGGCCCAGACCTCGCCGCCCGTCACGGCGCTCGCGCGGTGCGCGGGGTCGCTGCCGTACCAGGCGGGCGTCGAGCCGACCAGCAGGAAGGCGAGCAGCGTCAGGCCCACCACCAAGGAGAAGGCGGCGGACCCGCGCGGAACCCGCCACGTGGCCATGAAGCCGACCCTAGCTCACGCCGTACGGGATGCGGACTCCGGTGAGGCGCCACGGGGGCCGACCAGGCCATCGACCAGGCCACTGTGAGAGGCGCTCCTCGACCGCACCGGCGACGGACGCGGGTGGAATCCGGTCACCCCGTCCGGCCCACGGAAGCGGCGGGAGCCAGGATGCGCCAGGCCTGCCGCTGGACCGTCCAGGTGCGGCGGGCCGTCGGCGGGCCGAGTTCGCCGTCGGCGTTGACCGGCACGGCCTCGCCCGCGATCGTGATCTCCCCGCCCCGGTAGGTCCGCACGTCGCCGCGCGACCGATGTTCGCCCCTGCGCAGCAGGAGGGCGAAGCCGAGCCGGGCCGGCGGGCTGACGGCGAAGGAGACGACCACGTCGGCCAGGCCGTCGTCGGGCAGTGCGGCGGGGGTCAAAGGGGTCCCGCCGCCGATCGAGGTGCCGTTGCCGATGCCGGCCATCAGGACCCGGCGGCGGCCGTCGGCCACCGGCGTGCCGTCCACGCTGATCCGCAGCCGCCACCCGCGCGCCCGCAGCCCCGCGAGCATCGCCCCCACGGCGTAGGCCGCGCGCCGCAGTACCGGCTTGAGCGCCGTGGCCCGCTCGGAGGCCTGCGCGCCCACCCCGACGTGCACCGCGTTGACCACGATGCCGCCCCTGTCGTCGGTGAGCAGGTCCAGCGCGCGGGTGTGCCCGTCCAGGACGACGCGGGCCGCCTCGCGCGGGTCGAGCGGGATGCCAAGCCCCCTGGCCAGGTCGTTGCCGGTGCCGAGCGGGATCAGCCCGACCGGCCGTCCGGCCAGCTCGCCGCGCGCGGCCAGCGCCGCCACCAGCGCGTGCAGGCTGCCGTCGCCGCCCATCACCACGGGGACGCGGTCGGGGTGCGCCGCCAGCGCGCCGCCCAGGTCGTCCGGGTCCTCGCACGTCAGGACGTCGGCGCCGGCCTCGAGGGTGCGCAGGACCGTGCGGACGCTCTCGTCGTCGGCCCCGCCCGCGGACGAGTTGTGGATCACCAGCAGCTTCACAGCCCTCCTCCCTGCCCTCCCCGGGAGCTCCTAACGCCCAAGTGAGTCAGATAATCCAACTGACTCGCATAGGGTGGATGTCATGAAGACGCAACGTCCGTGCTCGATCGCCGACGCCCTCGCGGTCATCGGTGAGAAGCACTCCTTGCTGGTGTTGCGGGAGGTGTTCTACGGCGTGCGCCGGTTCGACGGTCTCGTGGCCAACATCGGCGCCCCCCGCGACATCCTCGCCGCCCGGCTGCGCCGTCTGGTCGACGTGGGCGTGCTGCGGAAGGTGCCGTACAACGAGCACCCGCCACGCTTCGAGTACCACCTCACCGACGCGGGGCGGGAGCTGCGCCAGGTGCTGCTGGCCCTGATGCGCTGGGGCGACCGGCATCTGGCCGACGTCCCGCCGGTGGTGTTCGAGCACAGCTGCGGGGCGGACCTCGATCCGGTGGTCGTCTGCCGCGCCTGCGGCGAGGAGCCGACCGAGGACAGCCTGACGGCACGCTTCAGGGACGAGGGCTGGACGGCGGCGGGCGCCACCACGTCGTAGCGCGCGGGAGACCGTTCCCCCGCGTGGGGGAGCCCGCTCCCTTCGGCGGGGGATGATCGGGCGCCCGACGGGCTGCGATCTTCGGAGAAGGACGGGCCGTAGCGCCCCCGGCACCGAAGGATCGCACGTGACACCGAACGCCTCATCCCTGACGAGCGCCGCCGAACGCGGGATCCCGCGAGATCCGTGGACGCGGACCTGGCCGTCGTGGGCGCCCTCCGCCGCCGCGGTGTGGGGCGTCCTCTACGCGACCGTGCAGCTCACCTGGGCGGTGACGGGCACCACCGTGCCGTGGACGCCGAGCCGGCCGTACTCCCCGGTGGCGCAGCTCCTGCTCGCCCTGCTCGCCGTCGTCGCGGCCGGGGCCTGTCTCGCCGGCGCCAGGCCGCTCTCCCGTCCGGCGCGGACGGCGGTGACGGCCGTCCTGGTCGCGACCGTCCCGGTCTTCGTGGTGGGCATGATCAGCCTGCCGCTCCACTTCGTGACCCTGGTGTCGGGCTCGGGCGTGGAGAGTGCCACCGGCCTGGCCCATGTCCTGTTCAACACGGCGGGCGCGGGCCTGCTGACCCTCTCGGCGGTGAGCTCCAGGCGCCGGTTGCGCGGCCGGTGCGTCCGCTGCGGCCAGCCGCACCGGGGCTTGGGCAGCGGCCCCCTGGTCCATCCCGCCGCCTCCGCCGCGTCGCGGCGGACCCAGGTCGTGGTGTACGCCCTGATGTGCGGCCTCCTGCCATGGGCAGGGGTCAAGACCATCTGGACGCTGGGCGGCGACGCGCTCGGCCTCACGGCGGAGCGATGGCACCAGATGAACGCCGACGCGCCGGCCTCGGCGCAGGCGCTCGCCTCGGTCGGGATCGACATCACCGTGCTGGCCGCGCTGCTCGCGGTCTTCCTGATCCTCGGCCTGATGTACCGGTGGGGGATGGTCTTCCTGCGCTGGACACTGTTCCTGTCGGGTAGGCGGGTCCCGCGGCTGCTGCCGCTGATCCCCGCCTGGCTGACCGCCGCCAGCCTGTCGGCGTACGGGATCGGGCTCACGGTCTACGCCCCGCTCACCGCGATCGGCGTGCTGCCGAGGATCGAGGCGTCGGGCGGGTTCACCAGCGCGGGCCTGACCTGGATGATCGAATTCGGCGGCCTGGCGTTCGCCGGGCTGGGCCTCGGCCTCGCCACCGCCGCCCGCTCCTACGCCTCGCGTACCCGCCCCGTCTGCGCCATCGGCGGCTGATCAGGGGCTCCCGTTAGGATCGGACGGTGGACGACGACACCGGCACCCCCGCCAGGGACCCGGCGGACGACGCGGTTCCCGCCCAGCTCGTGGCCGTCGCGGACGCCTGGGCGGCGGCGATCGTCTCCAACGACGCGGCGCGGATCGGCGCCTTCATGGCCGACGAATGGGTGATCGTCTCGGAGTCTGGCCTCTCGTCGAAGGAGGAGTTCCTCGCGCTCGTGGCGTCGGGGGAGCTGACCCATTCGGCCATGAGCCTGGTGAACCGGGCCAGGGTGCGGGTCTACGGGGACACCGCGGTCCTCACGGGACGGATCACGAACACGGCCCACTACCGGGGGCGGCGCTTCGACGCCGACGAGTGGACGACGGATGTGTTCGTGAAGAGGGATGGTCGCTGGCTGTGCGTGCTGAGCCATATAACGGCGGCGGCCACCGCGTGACCTCCGGTGCGAACCGGAAGGCCACACGATGGCCGTGTTCTCACCCGCCCTGGAGTGCGAGCCGCGCGTGAGCTAGGCCGACGGCGACAGGAGTCTGAACCCCTCGATCTCTCCGTTAACCTCGTGCTCGCAGTTCTCCGGCCATGCGGGGTTCGGACCCGTGCCCGGTTCTGGGGCGACCGTGCAGCGGGCCTGCAGGATCTGGCCGGTATCACTGCGTACGGTGACGTGGATGTCGGGACCCTGGACCGCCACCGAGACCCCCACCACATTGGCAGGGTGGCCCTCCACCGATGACAGATCGTGCTGTCGGGGAGTCCTGCGCGGGTCGTCGACGATGATGAACGTCCTCCCACCCGATGCGAATCCGACGTACTTCGTGATCTCACGGAAGACCGAGTCGACGCTCGCCGAGGGCCCAGCGGGACCCCTTTCGCCCCTCTCGCCTCTCGGGCCCTGCGGGCCGCGGGCGCCGGGGGGGCACTTGCAGTCATGGTGGCCGTGGTGGTGGTGATGGCAGCAGCGCCGGTGGTGAAAGAAGCCGCCGCAGTGGTGGCCGTGGCAGCGCAGCAGCGGCTTCTCTCCAGCGGGAAGAGCCGGCCGGTTGGCCATGGACTGCGACGACGCCTCGCCCATCGCCTGGCCCGCGGGGACGAGGAGAGCGGTGGTGAAGAGAGTGGCGAGCGCCAGCTTGCGGACGCGTGCGCCACGCCGGGGCAGGGTGGTCTCTATCGTCATTTCTTTCCGTTTTCTGTCAGATGGATCTGAAGAAGCTGTGAATTACGCGACAGACCGCGATAGCTGCCGATCTACCCCGAGAAAGAACGGGTCAGCACCGCCAGTCGTCCACGGAAAGACCAAGATTGGCCGTGCCAACGGAAATAGCGACATACCACGGCAAATTATCAAAATTGCTACGATGTAGCCTTTATAGGCAGGCGTTATTTCCAAAGATTCGCCGACAAGGAGAATTTCATGGGATAATCGCAAAGGATATGGGGGTAACCACTGCGCTGTGTTCAACGATGCTCGATGGGGCGCCGCCCTCGCTCTCGCCCTGGTCTGCGCCACTCCATTGGTCCTCAGCACGCCGGCCCACGCCGAGACGACCCCGCTCCGCTACAGGTCGCGCGGAGCGGCGGTCACCGATCTGCAGAAGGCGCTCCGCGAGCGGGGTTTCCTGTGGAGCAAGCCCACCGGCGTGTACGACTCCCGCACCAGGTTCGCGGTGTGGGCGTTCCAGAAGAGCAGGGGAATGCGCCCGCAGACGCTGGTCGGGCCCGCCACACTGCGGGCGCTGAGCCGCCCGAGCAAGCGCCCCCCGCTGCCCAAGAGCCTGCGCACCGGGGCCGTGATCGACCTGAGGCGCCAGCTGCTGACCGTCTACCGCGACCACCGGAAGGTCATGACGGTGCACGTCTCCACCGGCGCCCACTCGCGCTACTGCCACAGTGGCCGCTGCGCCATCGCCATCACGCCCGTGGGCGACTTCCGTATCACCAAGCGCACCCCCGGCTGGACGACGGGGCCGCTCGGGTCGATGTACAACTCGCTGTACTTCGTCGGCGGCGTGGCCATCCACGGCTCCAGCCAGGTGCCCAGGCGTCCTGCCTCGCACGGGTGCGTCCGCGTCCCGCTGCGCGCCGCGGACCGGCTGTTCGAACTGCTGGACGTCGGTGACCCCGTCCACGTGCGCCGGTCCACGTGAGAGCTCAGCCCATGTGAGACCTGACGTGGTCGATGACCGTCACGAACTCGTTCGTCGGCGAGAAGTCGATGTACTCGCAGTCCTCGATCGCCTCGGGCACGTGACCTGGCGCCCAGTAGAAGGCCTGCCCCGCCTCGTAGATCTCGTCGCCCTCCTTCGTCCGCATCCTCAGCCGTCCCTTGAACATGTATCCCCAGTGCGGGCACTGGCACAGGTCCTCGGGCAGGCCCTTGACCGCCGGGGTCATGTCCGTGCCCTTGGGGAAGCGCACGAAGGCGACGGTCATGCCGCCGCCTACCTCCTGCATGCGTAGCTCCACCCCGTCGCCCTCGATCGCGACGGGCACGTCCATCCGAGTCGTCGCCGTCATGATTCCTCCACGGCCGGCCCCCTGCGGAGCCTCGGGCTCTCCGCCTCATTCCAGTATGAGCCCGAGGCCGTTGCCGGCAGCCCGTCCGAACGCAAAGCCTGACGGCCCGGCGGTCACACCCGCTCACCCCCCGGTGACACCCAGGGCGGGGTGGACCGGGGCGTCGGGCACCCCGGCGGGACGGCGGGCGGCGAACTCCTTCCGCAGCACGGGGATCACCTCCTCGCCCAGGATGTCGAGCTGGTGGAGAACGGTCTTCAGCGACAGCCCCGCGCCGTCCATGAAGAACAGCTGCCGCTGGTAGTCGCCGAAGTGCTCGCGGAAGGTCAGCGTCCTGTCGATGATCTCCTGCGGGCTGCCGACCGTCAGCGGCGTCTGCTCCGTCATCTCCTCCAGCGAGGGGCCGTGGCCGTACACGGAGGAGTTGTCGAAGTACGGGCGGAATTCGCGCACCGCCTCCTGCGAGTTCCTGTGCAGGTAGACCTGGCCGCCGAGGCCGACGATGGCCTGTTCGGGAGCGCCGTGCCCGTAGTGGGCGTACCGCTCGCGGTAGATGCCGATCAGCCGCTGGAAGTGGTTCGTCGGCCAGTAGATGTGGTTGGCGAAGAACCCGTCGCCGTAGTAGGCCGCCTGCTCGGCGATCTCGGGCGAGCGGATGGAGCCGTGCCACACGAACGGCGGCACCCCGTCGAGCGGGCGCGGGGTGGAGGTGAAGCCCTGCAGCGGCGTGCGGAAGCGTCCCGTCCAGTCGACCGCCTCCTCGCGCCACAGCCTGCGCAGCAGCGCGTAGTTCTCGATGGCCAGGGGGATGCCGTCGCGGATGTCCTTGCCGAACCACGGATAGACCGGCCCGGTGTTGCCCCTGCCCATCATGAGGTCCACCCGGCCGTCGGCCAGGTGCTGCAGCATCGCGTAGTCCTCGGCGATCTTCACGGGGTCGTTCGTGGTGATCAGCGTGGTCGAGGTGGACAGGATCAGCCGCTCGGTCCTGGCGGCGATGTAGCCGAGCAGGGTCGTCGGCGACGACGGCACGAACGGCGGGTTGTGGTGCTCGCCGGTGGCGAAGACGTCCATCCCCACCTCCTCGGCCTTGACCGCGATGGCGGTCATCGCCTTGATGCGCTCGTACTCTGTCGGCGCGTGGCCGGTGACCGGGTCGGTCGCCACGTCGCCCACGCTGAAGACGCCGAACTGCATGGTGGTCATCCCTTCTGTCAGGCGGAAACCAGGAGCGCCACGATGGCGGGGCCGAACGCGGTCCCCAGCAGGTAGCACAGGTTGAACAGGCCGATCGCGGCCGCCCTGTGCTCCTCGGGAGCGGCCGAGGTGGCGCGGACCGCCAGCACGCCCTGACCTGAGGCGGCCGCGATCGAGGCGGCGGCCTGGGCGGCCAGCAGGGCGGGCACCCATCCGGTGAAGGCCGCGGTCAGCGCGGCCGCGACGCCCGCGACGACCAGCGCCGTGGTGACGAGCCGTGGCCGTATCCGGGCGGAGGCGGCCACCACGAACCACGACAGACCGCCGCCGAACAGCAGCGGCCACACCATGGCCACGCCGATCTGCGCGGACGTCCAGGTCGTCAGCTCCGTCAGCCGGGCGGGCAGCGCGTAGATCAGCGCGAAGTTGCCCACGGCCAGCGCGAAGGCCGGCCCGGCCGAGCCCAGGAACCGCGGCGACCGGACGAGAACGGCAGGCACGAAACCGTCAGGCGCGCGCCGCAGGTGCAGCGCGAACGCCGCCGCCACGACGATCGCGGCGAGCCCCGCCACCACCGGCTGGTGCGGAACGAACACCAGCGCGGTGACCAGCGCGGTCAGCACGACGGCGCCGGTCGCGTCGAACCGGCCCCGCGACGGCTCCTCGCGCGCCTGACCGAGGACGGCGGGCACCGCCAGCACGGCCACGACCGGCAGCGCGAGCACCACCCGCCACGACAGCAGGTCGCTGAGCAGCGACCCCACCAGCGGTGACACCGAGCCGACCACGGCGAGCGAGGCCGTGGCGACGCCCATCCTGCGAGGGGAGTCGGCCAGGTGCATGGCGAGACCGGTCAGGCCCGCGGCCCCGAGCGCCTGTGCGGCGCTCCCGAACAGGAGGACGGGGAGGGACGGCGCGACGAGGGCGAGGGCCGATCCGGCAAGGACGAGCAGGCCGCACAGCACTGCCGTGGCGCGCACGCCGCGGTGGCCGACCAGCCCCGACATCAGCGGCGTCCCCACCGCGATGCCCCAGCCGAACACCGTCACCAGCCAGGTCGCCGTCGCCGGCGTGCTGCCGAGGCCGCCGGCGACGTCGCCGAGGATGAGCGCGGGGCCGGCGATGCCGAACGACATGGGTCCGGCCAGCACGGCCAGGGAGACGGCGGAGATCTTCGCGTGCCGTACCTGGAGGCTCATCGGAGCTCCATCGCGGGGCAGTCGGTGTAGCCGCGGTGGTCGCCGCCGTAGAAGGAGGCGGGGTCGGCCCGCTGCGCGTAGTACTCGGCCGTCAGGTCGGTCACCAGCCCGCCGTGAGCGCGGCTGCGCGTCATCGGCGCCATCGCCATGCGGTTGGGAAGATCCAGCTTGCCAACGCTGACCTGCTCGAACGGTTCGTTCATGCCGACGAACGTACGAGCGGGGAATGTTCCGGCGCATCAGTAGGATCTACTGGTTCCAGGTACTTGGAGGTTGCGTGCTGTACGGGCGGTCCACTGAGCAGGCCGAGCTCGAATGCCTGATCACCTTGGCACTGCAGGGCGACAGTGGCGCCCTCGTGGTGCGCGGCGAGGCGGGCATCGGCAAGACGGCGCTGCTCGGCTGGGCGGCGGACAGGGCGAGCGCTCTCGGCCTGCGCGTGCTGCGGGTCACGGGTATCGAGCCGGAGGCCGACCTGGCCTTCGGCGGGCTGACGCAACTGCTGTGGCCGCTGCAGGACCGGCTCGACCGGCTGCCCGCGCCGCAGGCCGCCGCGCTGAAGGCGCTGCTCGGGGCCGGCCTGACGCGGGGGCACGACCGCTTCCTCACCGGGCTCGCCGTGCTCACGCTCCTGGCCGACTTGGCGGAGGAGGGCCCGGTGCTCTGCCTGGTCGACGACGCCCAGTGGCTCGACCACGCCAGCGCGGAGGCCATGCTGTTCGCCGCCAGGCGGCTGGCGGCCGAGCGGGTGGCGATGGTCTTCGCCACCCGCGAGGACGGCTTCGCCGCACCCGGCCTGACGGAGCTGCGGCCCTCCAGACTCGACGGCGAGAGCGCGGCCCGCCTGCTGGCCGCGCACGAGGTGGCGCCGGTCCTGCGTGAGCAGGTGATCGCCGAGTCGGCGGGCAACCCGCTGGCGCTGATCGAGTTCGCCGCGGCCAGGCGCGTCCGGTCGACGGAGCCGCTGCACCTGCAGGTGCCGGACAGGGTGCTGTCGTCGTTCCGGGCCCAGATCGGCCGGCTGCCCGAGCGGACCAGGCTGATGGCGCTGATCGCCGCCGCCGAGGGCAGAGGCGATCTCCCCTTGCAGCTGAAGGCGGCCCAGTCGCTCGGTGTCGGCCTCGACGATCTCGAGGAGGCGGAGCGGGCGGGGCTGATCCAGGTCAGCGAGTCGGTCGTCACCTTCCGGCATCCCCTCGTCGCCACCGCCGCCTACCAGGGAGCGGCGCTGGCCCGGCGCGTGGCCGTCCACCGGGCCCTCGCCGAGGCGTCCGACAGCCCTGACTGCCGCGCGCACCACCTGCCCGCCGCGACGGTGGAGCCCGACGCGGGCGTGGCGGCCGAACTGGCCGCCGCCGCCGAGCGCGCCGCCGCCCGCACCGCCTACACCGCCGCCGCCCGGCTGTACGAGCAGGCCGCCAGGGTCGCCATCGACGGGCAGGACCAGGTCGGCTGGCTCACCCGAGCGGCGGCCGCGGCCCTGTCGGGCGGCCATCCCGGCCAGGCCGCCGTCCTGGCCGAACAGGCCGAGCGGGTCGTCGCGCCCGCGCTGCCCGACGCCGAGCTCACCGCGGTGCGCGCGGCGGCGATGTTCGAGCTGGGCGAGGAGGCGGCGGCCGTCCGCCTGCTTCACGACCGTGCCGTCCGCGCGGCCCCGCGCCAGGGGGCGGCCATGCTCCGCACCGGCGTGACCTACGCCTGGTTCACCGGCGACGAGGCCGCGGTGACGGCAGCCGCGGAGAAGCTGGCCGCCCTCGGGAGTCCCGATCCCATGGCCGAGGGACTGTCCCACCTCATGCGCGCCGACTACGCGCGCGGCCTGCCGCTGCTCGTGGACTTCCTGGCCGCCGCCCCCGACACCGAGCGGGCGCTCTACACCGGCCTGATCATCGGGGCCGACGCCGCCACCATGGCCCTGGCCGCCGCCGAGGCGGCGCGCTGCCGCGAGCAGGGCCTCATCGGCGCCCTGCCCCACGTCCTGCAAGTCCTGGCGCAGGCCCAGCTGTGGGCGGGCCTGCACCGCGAGGCCGAGGCCTCGGTGGCCGAGGCCGTCGGCATCGCCTGCGACACCGGCCTGCAGCAGCGCATCGCCTGGCTGAGCGGCGTCACCGCCAGGATCGCCGCGATCGCGGGCGACGAGGCCCGCTGCCGCGGCCTGGTGGCCGCGGCCCCCGACGCCTACCGGGCGACGGGCGCGGCCGTCCTGGGCCTGCTCGAGGTGGGGCTCGGCGACCACGAGGCCGCCCTGAACCGGCTCGAGGCCGCCTGGTCCGGTCCTGGGCGCAACGCCGCGGTGCTGCTGTCGTCCGTCCCCGACCAGATCGAGGCGGCCGTACGGCTGGGGCAGCCCCACCGGGCCGAGGAGCCGCTCGGCCGCCTCCTGGCCTGGGCGGACGCCTCAGGCCAGGCCTGGGCACGGGCCGTGGCCCTGCGCTGCCAGGCACTGACGAGCGATGACGAGACCCACTACGAGGCGGCCCTCCGCCTTCACGCCGAGGGCGGCCGCCCCTTCGAGCACGCCCGCACCCAGCTCCTCTACGGCGAGTGGCTGCGCCGCGCCCGCCGTCCGGGCGAGGCCCGCGGCCCGCTGCACGCGGCCGTGGAGATCTTCACCCGCCTGGGCGCCGTCCCCTGGGCCGGGCGCGCCACGTCCGAGCTCCACGCGACGGGCGAGGCGCCGAGAACCGCCCACCCCGCCCCCGCCGCGGAGCTCACCCCGCAGGAGCTGCACGTCGTACGGCTGGCCGCCTCGGGACGCAGCAGCCGCGAGATCGCCGCCCAGCTCTTCCTCAGCCCCCGCACGGTCGAGTACCACCTGTACAAGGCCTATCCCAAGCTGGGCGTGACGTCCCGGCGCGAGCTCAGCCGCCTGCACCTGGCGTGACGTCCTGGTGTGGGTTCGCTCGACCGGTGGTCAGCTCGCATCGACCGGCCACGCACGAGCGGCGCAACCGGCCCATCGAGATGGTCTGCACCAGGCCGATCGCCCAGCAGGCCGGGCAGCCGCGCAGGGCGAGCAGGCCGACCGGGGCGAGCAGCAGGCTGACCGGCCCGGCCACGGGGACGAGCGCGACCGCCCCCATCAGCGCGCCAAATCCCAGCGCGCCTGCGCGCCCCGCACCAGGTGCCGGGGCAGCGACGTGCCGGCGAAACTTCGATCAGTGCTCATTCCTGCCTCCCATGGCCAGGCCCGAGGTGCCGCTCAGTGTCTGGTTGACCGCCGCGCGGGCCCGATGCAGCCGTGACTTCATCGCAGGGACGCTGAGGCCGAGCGCGTCGGCGACCGTCCGCCCGCTGTACCCCTGGATGTCCCGCATGATCAGCACGCGCCGCTGGTCGGCGGGCAGGGCGGCGATCGCCGCCGCCACCCGGCCCGCTTCGAGGCGCAGCAGCACCTCGTCCTCGGCCGACGGCGCGGGGACGTCCCGGACCGGCGCCCAGTGCCGCAGCACCATCCGCGACCTGCGCAGACACTCGTTGCGGACGATGCGGAACATCCACGACGCCAGCGCGCCGGAGGCCCGCAACATCCCGATCTTGCGGTAAAGGATGATCATCGCTTCCTGCGCGGCGTCCTCGGCGTCCTCGGGCGAGGCGCACAGCGAGTGCGCGAACCGCCGTACGTGCGCGTGCGCGCCGGACACCAGGGCGGCGATCGACTCGACGTCACCGCCCTGCGCGGCGGCGATCAGCCGTTCACCCGGCCAGGCCGTGTCACCCACGTGAACGGCCCCGCCTGCGCAGCACGATGACACTGCACGTGCAGACCAGCACGGCCGCGACGGCGACCAGGGCACCAACGATCACGACAACCTCCGCGTTCTGATCCGGCATTGTCGCCGGACAGATATGAGAGGCGCGAATCCCGCCAAAGGATTCACCCCAGGGCCACCGGGCTACTGCGGCGCAGCCAGTAGGCGAGGACCGCCGCGGCCAGCAGCACCCCCCACAGCGGGTACGGCCAGAGCAGCAGCGCCTCCAGCTGGCCGGTCTCGACCGCGTTGACCACGAGCCCGGGTGAGGCCAGGCAGCAGGCCCCCGCGATCAGCCCGCCCGCGACGACGGGCAGCCGCACGGGGACCGGTCGGCCGTGGAAGAGCGGCACCCAGCGCGGGAACACCTCGCCCCACCTGCTGATGAGCCCGAGGGTCAACACCGTGCCGAGGAGGGCGCCGAAGGCGATGGTCAGGCCCTGCAGCCGGGTGGCGGGGTCCAGCGGCCCGGTCAGGGCGGAGTCGGTGGGCCACGGCGTCAGCCAGGTCAGCCGGTAGAGCGCGTAGGGCAGCGGGCACAGCGCCGCCCCGATCGTGACGAACCGCCCCCACCGGGCCGCCGATTCCGGCCGCGTCCAGCGTGACGGCCCGCCGATCCCGAACGCCCGCACCGCGATAAGCACCCAGACGGCGAAGGCGACGGCGTTGGCCAGCGTCCAGCCCAGCCGTCCCGCGTAGGAGGAGAAGCCCGCGGCGAGGTTGCGCACGAACAGCCCGGCCAGGTCGAGCGAGACCACCCCGGAGACGGCGCCCGCGACCAGCAGAGCGACCAGCGCCACCAGGCCCACGACACCCGACGGCCTGCGGCGGAGGCAGGCCAGCACCACGACGCCGACCAGGGCGACCGGCCCCAGCAGGGCCAGGACGTACCCCAGCGACGACATGATGCCGGCGTCCGACATCACCACCCCGAAGAAGAGGAGTTGCGCGACCGCGCCCACCCGCAGCACCGGCCTCGGCGCGAAGACCAGCGCCAGCCCCGCGAGCCCGGCGGCGACCGTCATCGGCCCCGCCACGTCGTGCTCGATCAGGTGCGAGAGCGACACCGTGACGCGGTCGCGCGCGCCGAAGGGGTAGGCGGCGGGGTTCGTCCACCACAGCGTCCCGACGGCGGTCACCACGAGCGACAGCACCGCGCCGACAGTTCGATCAGTTCTCGTCATGCCGGCCACGCTAGGAACGCAGGCGTCAGGCCACCTCCCCCTGCCGAGGGAGGCCCCTGGATGGGCCGTCGGCTAACGTCGGTCCCCGTGAAGGGCCCTGTCGCCCGCGCCGTGGGCGCGGGCATCTACCAACTCCTGGGCGCCGCGCTGCTGACCCCGGTCGCCGCGGCGCTCGGCCTGGCGATCCTGGCCGAGCCGACACCCGGGCGCGTGCTGGTGCTGTGGGCGGCGTGCCTGCCCGCCGCGGTGCTGCTCGCCATGATGCCGCTGGTCCAGCGCATCGAGGTGGCCGCGCTGGCGGAGCTGCTCGGCGTCGACGTGCCCGAGCGGGCCGACCGGCTCTACCTGGTGGCGCTGACCGGCCTGCACCTGTACGGCGGCGCCACCCTCGGCGGGGGCGTGCTGCTGCTGGCTCCCGGGCTGGTCCGGCTCGGCGACCTGTGGCGCGAGGCGCCCGGTGAGATGGCCGAGGTGCTCCTGCTCACCGCCGCCGCTCTGGCCGCGATGGTCGCCAGCGGCCTCGGCCAGCGGTGGGCGGCGCGCCGGCTGCTGCGCGCCGAGCCGTCCCGCACGATCGAGGAGCTCGGCCGCCGCCAGACCCTCGTGCTGGAACTGCACGACTCGGTCGGCCACGCGCTCAGCGTCGTCCTGGTGCAGGCCATGGCCGCCCAGGCGGCGCTGCAGCGGCCGCAGGCAGGGGTCGCGGAGGCCGACCAGTCGCTCGACCACCTGGTGACCACCGCCCGCGACGCCCAGCAGGACCTCGACGTGCTGCTCCGCGTGCTCGACGACGGCGACACCGCCGAGGGGCCCACGCTCGACGCGCTCGACATGCTCACCCGCGGCCTCGACGTGCGCGCGAGCGTCGGCCGCCTCGACCGCGTCCCCGCCCCGACCTCGCGCGCGGCGTACGCGATCGCCAGGGAGGCGCTCACCAACGCCCTGCGCCACGGGCGCGGCCCCGTCACCCTCGACGTCGCCGTCGGCGACGCGCTGGTCCTGACCGTGGAGAACGCCACGGCGGGCACCCCCGCCAGGGAGGGGCGCGGCCTGACCGGCATGCGCATGCGGGCCCGCCTGGCCGGCGGGACGTGGACACGGAAGGAGGTGGACGGCACATGGCGCATCCAGGCGACGCTGCCGCTGTGATCCGCGTCGTCCTGGCCGACGACGAGAAGCTGATCCGCTCGGGATGGTCGACGATGCTCTCCCTCCACGACGACATCGAGGTCGTCGGCGAGGCCGCCGACGGCGGCGCGGCCATCGAGGCGGGCATCGGCGCGGACGTCGTGCTGATGGACGTCCGCATGCCCCGCGTGGACGGCCTGGCCGCAACCCAGGAGCTCGCCCGCCGCTCGCCCGCGACGCGGGTCATCGTGGTCACCACGTTCGAGAACGACCAGCTGGTCTGGGGCGCCCTGCGCGCCGGCGCCGCGGGCTACGTGCTCAAACGCGCGCCGGCCGGCGAGCTGGTGGACGCCATCCGGCTGGTCCACACCCGCGACGCGGTGCTCTTCCCCGACGCGCTGCGCCGCATCGCCTCCCCTCATCACGGGACGGCGCAGCCGCGCCCCGCGGTCGAGCTGACCCCGCGCGAGCTGGACGTGCTCCGGCACATCGCCCACGGGCAGAACAACGCGGAGATCGCGGCGACGCTGTACGTGTCGAAGGAGACGGTCAAGACGCACGTCCGCAACGTCCTGGACAAGCTCGGTGCCCGCGACCGCACCCAGGCGGCCGTCCTCGCCTACGAACGGGGCCTCGTCTTCGCCGGCACCGGCGACCCGAGCGCCCCCTTCTCCCCGACGGGCTAGCCTCGCATCGGCTCTCCCCGAGATCCCGGGCCCCCGAAGCCGGGGCCCGGCCCGCCCGGAGCGGGCGTGGAGCCGGGCCCCTCGATGGTCAGTACCGTACGGTCACCGCGGCCGTCGCGGTGGTGGTGTTGCCCGCCCGGTCCACCGCCTCGTAGGTGATCGTGTAGACCCGGCTGTCGCCGCCCTCCCGCTCCGCCCTCAGCAGGAAGGAGAGGTCGGCGGTGCCGTACTCGGCCTCCTGGACGTCGTCCTCGCCGCCGGGCTCGTCACTGACGACAGAGACCAGCGTGACCGTCACGGGACCCGCGTCGGTCGCCTCCGCCGCGAGGTCCACAGGGACGAGCTTGTGGTTCGGCGGCCACAGCCGGGTACGGCTCGGCGTCACGGCCAGCGCGGGAGCCGTCCTGTCGACCTGCACGGTGAGCGACCGCGCCGGCTCGACGTTTCCCGCCTTGTCGACGCTGCGGAAGGTCAGCGTGGACCGGCCGTCCCTGTCGAACACGATGGGACGGGAGTAGCCGGCCCACTCGCCGTCGCCGAGGTGGTACTCGGTGCGCGCGACCCCCGATCCCTCGTCGGTCGCGGTGAGCGTGACCGTGACGGGGGCGGCGCTCCAGCCGTCTGGGACCTCGGAGGCGGTGGTGGCCGGGGCCTTGCCGTCCGTCTCTGCGGCATGGTGGATCGTGAAGCCGTCGACGATGAAGTAGTCGGCGCCTCTCTTCACGCCCTTGATCGTGTGCCTGCCCGGCGTCAGGCCCGTCTTGGCGTAGACGACCTTCTGGTAGATCCGGGTGGGGCTGGAGTTGTCGATCGTGGTGTCGAGCTCGCCGTCGAGGTAGATGTCGACCTTGCCCTCGTCGGAGTTGACCTGGGCGATGTACTCCACGCCGGTGCCGTGGAAGGCGAGCTCGAAGGCGTCGCCGTCGGCCTGCGTGGCGTGCAGGTTGTCGAGGCTGGACTTCGCGCCGCCCCGCCGGTCGTTCTTCCAGTCCCAGCCGGAGCCGGTGTAGACGACGCCGGAGACGTTGTCGATCGTCTCGGCGCCGCTGAACCTGGGCACGCTCAGCTCGGTCGGCGCCTGGTTGCGCCAGATCGTCAACGCCAAAGTCCGGCCGGCGGGGACGAGGTTGTAGACCTTCCAGAAGCTGTTCCTGTCGGTGACCTCGACGCCGTCGATCTTTCTGATGACGTCGCCGGTGCGCAGGCCCTTCCGCGCCGCGTAGGAGTCGGCGGGCACCGCCTTGAGGAAGAGCCCGTCGTAGTCGGTGAGCCCCACCGACGACTTCACCTCGTCGCTGTGGATCTCGGTGGCCGTGGCGCCCATGACGGGCTCGGCCAGGCTGCCGAGCGTCATGCCCTGCTCGGCCTGCCGCCAGGTGAGCGGCGGCGGGGTGGGCGCGCCCTGCCTGCCGAAGCCGGTCATCGGGAACGGCTGGAAGCCCAGCGCCAGGGCGGGGGAGTCGGGCTTGAGGGTGTAGTCGAGCTTGGCGGGGTCGGTGTAAGGGCTGGACCCGGCGAACCCGGGGTCGGCGACGACGGAGTGGGTGTCGAGGCCGCGGGCCCGCCAGGCGTCGGTGATGTCGCCGACCGGCCTGCCGTTGTTCCAGAAGAGGTTCCTGTCGTAGACCGTCCTGGACGTCGCCGGGTCGCTCTGGATGAAGTCGTAGGGGTCGTCGGTGACGAAGACGTTGTTCTCGATCAGGTCGCCGTTGTCGGCGTAGGAGACGTGGAAGTGGCCGCCGCCGTTGACGAAGATGTTGTTGCGGACCGTCCTGTGGAAGCCCTCGCGCAGCTTCACCCCGCCGTTGAGCAGCAGGTTGTCGGTGACCTCGTAGTTGGAGGAGCCGTCGTCGAGGTCGACGTCCCAGTGGGAGGAGTGCCAGATCCGGTTGTGCCGGATCCTGGTGGTCTCCATCGCGTCGAGCTTGGCGTAGCCCTTCTTGACCGCGTCGCTCGCGTCGAGCGGCCAGAACCTGTCGCGGCCCCACGAGTTGACCGGGCCGTGGTCGGAGGTCTCCTTGACGCAGTCGAAGATGTCGTTGTCCTCGATCACGTGGCCGCCCCACGTGCCGTCGTTGATGTCGACGCAGGCGCGCGGGCCGTCGTGCACGGTGTTGCCCGAGACGGTGACCCTGCGGCTCATCGAGATCTGCACGCCCGAGGTCTGCTTCTCGAAGCGCCCGTTGCCGGTCATGTGGTTGCCGCTGATCAGGATGTCGCGCGGGTAGTCCTCGGTCTTCGGGCCCGGCGTCGTGTCGGTGATCGTCTTGCGCATGCCGTCCCAGGTGGACCGCTCGCGGACGGCCTCGTGCGAGCCGATCACCGCCACGTCGGTCGCGCCCGAGCGGCGGAACTCGTTGCCGGAGACGGCGTTGGCCTCGTTGTAGCCGTCCATGAAGACGCCGTTGCCGCCGACCTGCTCGAACCGCGAGTCGCGGATGGTGATCTTCCTGGTGTTCTTCAGGTAGACCGCGCCGGCTCTGACGATCGCCCAGTCACCGAGCTGCAACTTCTCGTACGGCCTGCTGAACAGCGTGCGGTGGGTCTGGGTGAAGGTGAACCCGGCGAAGGTGATGTCGTGCACGGGTGCGGCGGGCGAGTCGCCGACGACCTTGATCAGCTCCTCCCGCTCGGCGGTCTCGACCCGCACGCTCGCCAGGTCCACGCCCTGCGGCGGCTGGAGGTAGAGCCTGCCCGCGCTCTTGTCGTAGAACCACTCCCCGGGGGCGTCGAGCTCCTCGAGGACGTTCTCCACCATGCGCTTCTCGGGGTGCAGGCCGCTGCCGCGGTTGTTGTCGCCCACCCATTGCAGCACCGGGGCGCCGTCGGCGGCCACCCCTGTGACCTTGAAGGAGTTGCCGCCCCACTCGCCCTGGTGCAGGCCGCGGACCAGCGCGGTCGTCGGGTTCTTCCACCGGGCGACCCTGGCGGGGGAGATCGCGTCGGCCGCGTAGCCGTCGAGCACGGCGACCTTCGCGTCGACGTTCGGGTATCTGGCCAGGACCTGCCGGTCGCCGTCGAGGAACAACTCGTCGAAGTCGAGCCCCGCCCCGATGTCGGCCACCTTGACGGCGCCCTCGTGCGTGCTCCACGAAGGGGTCAGCCGCCGGCCACCGCTGATCACCACCTGCTCGCCGGGCGCGGCCACGTAGGTCACGGGCGCGGCGGCCGTACCGGAGTCGGCGGGAGTGAAGGTGAGGGGCGCGCTCAGGTAGTGGGTGCCGCCGCCGACGTGGACGCGCAGCGGCCCCGTCGCGGAGGGCAGCGCCTGACGGACGGCGCGCTGGGCCCGCTCGATCGTCCTGAACGGCGCCGCGGCGGTGCCCTCGGCCGCGTCGTCGCCGTCGACGGCGACGTGGAAGGTGGTGTCGGCGGCGAGCGCCGTGGTGGGGGAGAGGACGGCCAGCCCGCCCGCGGCCACAGTGGCCGCAAGCAGGAACCGCCAGGGCTTGCCGGAATTCACGTGCCCTCCAACGTCCTGCGGTGCCATGCGCGATGGTGCGCGCCCGGCCCGGATTTCGCTCATTGTGGCAGCGGGCCTCCGGTGAGGACGATCACGGCGAGATCACATTTCATCCGATCAATAGTGCGGAGATCTCTGACTCATCGCACCTATGTCACCTTGTGTCCCATTAGAGTTCGGATCTCTCTGCAGCTGGCCGTGGAAGATCGGGCCGGTCGCGGCATACCTGCCGGGGGAGCGGGTAGGCACGGCGGCATGCTCGGGAGCGAGACGCGGACGTGGGAGGACACACCATGGGCCTAGACGAGACCACCAGGCAGTTGCAGCTCGCCCTGCACGACGCGCAGGTCGCGTTCGACTGCATCGGGCTCGGCCACCTCGATCGCGCGCACACGCACGTGATCACCGCCAGGGCGGCGCTGGACGCCGCCGAGGCCACGCTGCGTCACGCGTTGGACGAGCTGTCGCCTGCTGCGGCCGCGCGCGAAGGGGCGCAGGTCATGGACGCCCTCGAAGGGCAGGAAGCCGGGCGCTGATCGCGTCCGCCCCAGGCGGTGCGGAGCGCCCACCCCCGATCTGGTTAAGTGATGACTTTGCCGATCGATCGAGGGGACTGTGCACATGGCGCTCACCCACTGGGGTTTCATCTACACGGCCGCCGGCAGCGAGGCCGGTGGATCCGTCAGCGTCGCCGACACGGGTCAGTGCCGCACCGTGCTGGTGGGGGTGCAGAAGCCCGAGGAGGGGATCGAGGTCGCGCGCCGCCTGGTGGCGGAGGGTGTCCAGCTCATCGAGTTGTGCGGCGGGTTCGGGCCGGTCTGGGCCGGGCGCATCATCGAGGCGATCGACGGCGCGGTCCCCGTGGGCACCGTCGGCTACGGACCTGAAGCGGTCGACCAGGTCCACGCGATCTTCTCCTGACCGGCGGCGTGGTCACAGTCCCGAGGTCGCCTCGTCCGGCTGCGCGACGCGGTCTGGCGCGCTCGGATGGGCGGCGGCGTCTCCAGCGGCCCCTCCGGCGGGGTCGCCGGTGTCGCATCGGCCCCGGCAGTAGCCGTTGGTCACGATGAGCCGCCCCCGGACGGAGGTGTAGGCCTCGGGCGGGACCGGAGTGATCACTCCCTGGCAGACCTGACACACGTTCACTTCGCTGGCACTCATCGGCCTCCCCTTCGAGAGCCGGACAGGAGAGGAGGCCGGCCTGCCTCCCCGCACGGGCCGACTGCCACAGAAGGAAGCATAGAGTAGTCGCGTGGTTACGTGAGGTACTTTCACGCCCCTCTTTCAACCCCTCGTCCGCGGGGGGTCGCCGAGCCTGGGGGAGATGTCCAGCGGGGCGGGCGCCCCGGCGCTCACCCCATCAGGTGAACGGCCAGCAGAGTGGTCCAGGTGAAACCGATGGCGACGGTGATCCGCTGGAACAGGCCGCCCAGCCCAACCAGTGACGGCACCTGGGCGAATCCCACGCTGGAGACGGCGAACATGGCGAAGAAGGCCACGCCGGTGGCCACGGAGTAGATGCCCCAGCCGGGCTGACTCCGGTGCAGGAGGTCGACGCCGAGCACGATGGCGGAGATCGGCCAGGCCACGAAGGTCGGGACCGACACCAGGTCGTGCAGCGCGCCATTGCGGGTGTGCTTCTCGAGTCTGTCGGGGGTGCCGGGCGGGTAGCCGCTGATGGGATCGGTGACGAACAGCCCCGCGCCGACGAGTCCCAGCCCGTGCAGGCCGATCAGCACGGGAACCAGGACCGAGTCGAGCGCCTGCCGGAGGCCGACCGCGAAGGCCACGGTCAGCAGGCCCGTGACGATGAAGTTGACCGTCTGGACCCAGCCGTGCTCGCCGAGGGCCAGCGAGCTGACCGGGTGCCGTAACTGGCTGTAGGACCGGCGCACGGTGCCCGCGACCAGGAAGGTGAGGATGAACAGCGGGCCACTGACCGCGCCGCAGACCAGGAAGAACGTCGTCATTGTGCCGCCTCTGCATCGGACTTGTGAGCAACCTACGTTGACTAAACGGTATTAGTCAACTCCAGTTGCTTTTCGAAAGCCGTTGATCGAGGATCGGATGCCCTGGCAGGCTCGGTCGACGGGCCGGCGGGTGAGGAGGACTTCTGTCGTGTCGACGGATGAGAGAGTGCTGCGGCACTACGCGCTGAACGACGAAGCCGGACGGCTCTGGACGACCGCCCGTGGCACGCTCACCCGCCTGCGCACCTGGGACATCTTCGAGCGGTTCCTCCCCGGAGGCGGGCGGGTCGCCGACATCGGCGGCGGCCCCGGCGCCCACGCGTCGCGTCTCGCCGCGCTCGGCTACGACGTCGTGCTGGTCGATCCGGTGCCACAGCACATCGACCAGGCGTCCGGCGTCGGCGGTTTCTCGTGCCGGATCGGAGACGCCCGCAGCCTCCCGCTGCCCGACGCCGGTTTCGACGCGGTGCTGCTGATGGGCCCGCTGTACCACCTCGCTGACGCCGCGGACCGGCGGCTGGCGCTGCGAGAGGCCTTCCGGGTGCTGCGTCCAGGGGGACGGCTGCTGGCCGAGGTCATCGGCCGCCACACGTGGATCGTCGACGCGACCTCCCGGAAGCTGCTGGACGACCCCGGTGTCTGGGACACCTTCGAGCTGAACCTGCGCACGGGGCAGAGCAACGATCCCGGCAGCGTCCCCGATGAGGTCTTCTGGGCGTACTTCCACCGGACGGAGGAGGTGGGGCCCGAGGTGGAGGGGGCCGGCTTCGTCCATGAACGGCTGGTGGCCGTGGAGGGGTTCGCCTGGCTGCTGGGCGATCTCGAGGAGTTGCTCGGCCGACCGGAGAGCCTGCTGCGTGCGATCCGTCTGACCGAGTCGGAGCCGTCCATGCTGGGGGTCAGCGCGCACCTGATGGCAGTGGCCTCGAAGCCGGCCCCAGGCCCACACTGACACCCTGCTCGCATCCGACGGCGACGCGCCCCACCGCGGCGGGCGCGGACGGCGACCGGACCCGCCGCGTCGCGCCGGGGACGGCGTCGACCGCCCTCGCGCGTCGCGTCCGGACGGCGGCGCCTCCTCCTCACGGTGTCGCGCTCCCGGGGTGCCTTCTCGCGCTCAAGGAGACGGCAGGCCGGCGCCCCCGGGACTGGGACAGCGGCGCCTCCTAGCACGTCGCGTCCCTGATGGCGGCGCCTTCTCACGGCGTTGCGCTCCGGGGCGCCTTCTCTCGCTCAAGGAGACGGCAGGTCCCGCGCCGTGCCCCCGGGGTGGGCCGAGGGGTGGCACCAGGCCCGCGGAGTGACCGCGGTCGAGCGCACCCCGGGGGCGAGGCCTCAGTTGTCAGGGGCGCTGGCGTACCGGGTGAACGCCGGTTCCGCCCCTGGCGTACCGGTGAACGCTGGTTCGGCCCCTGGCGTACCGATGAACGCCGGTTCCGCGCCCGCGCTCCTCTGGGCCTGGGCGCATCCGGGTGTGCTCGCAGGGGTGTGAGACTCGCGTCGCCGATGGTCGCGCGACGCCGCGCCGACCGATCTTCGGTGGCGGCTGGGGCCCTACTGGGACCGGATCGCGTTCACCACCAGCGCGATGAAGGCGAGGGTCGCCCCGCCGACCAGGAGCATGCTCCGGACCGCCGACCAGGCCGCCGATCGGGCGCCGGTGATTCTCCCCGCCGCGTCGGCCGCGTCCTTCACCGCTTTGCCCCAGCCTCGCCAGGTGTCCAGCGTCCGCTGGAAGCGACGTCCGACGAAGAACAGGACCATCGCGATCACGATGACGAGAACGACCCGACCGTCCGAGCTTTCCATAGGCACTCTCCCCGCTACGGCTCAACGTGCCGCAAAAATACGACAAAGAACGGGGGCCGGGCCAGAGGAAATCCTCGCCCGGACGGCCCACCGCCCCGCCGTCATCTGGGTGGAACGGAACCGCGCCGGCCACTCCGTCATCTGGGCGGTACGGCGGAGCGGGGGCCGCTCCGTCATCTGGGCGTGCGGCGGAGGCGGTACGGCGCCGCGGAGGCTTCCGGCGAACCGCTCGGGAGGCTAGTGTTTGGGCAAACGACCAAGGCAATCACCCAAATCGCTTGCTCAAGGAGGCTGAAATGGCGGAAGCGTCAGCGGAAAGGGGCCGGGCGACGCGTCAGCGCCTGCTCCAGGCCGCCGTGCCGCTGGTCGGTGAGGTGGGCTGGGGCGCCGTGACCACCCGCCTGGTGGCGGAGCGGGCCGGGGTGAACCCGGCGCTGGTGCACTACCACTTCGCGTCGGTGACCGACCTGCTCATCGCCGCCTGCACCGGCCACGCACGGCTGCTGATCGAGCGGAGCGCGAAGGAGCTGACCGAGCACGCCGACGTGTCCGAGGGCGTCGACTGGCTGCTGGGCGAGCTGTCCCGCTACTCGGGGACGGACCCGGAGTCCCTGCCCCTGGTCGAGGCGTTCCTGGCGGCCGGCCGGATTCCCGGCCTACGGGCCGAGCTGGCCGTCATCGCCGCCGAGTTCCGCGCCCACGTCGCCGAGTGGCTGCGCGCCCACGGGCACGACCACGACGCCGACGCCCTCGCCGGGCTGCTCGCGGCCGTCGTGGACGGCGTGATCCTGCACCGAACCGTCGACCCCGACCTGGACGTCGCCGCCATGGTCCGTCCACTACGCCGCCTGTTCACCCAGGGAGTGACACCGTGAAGACGCTCATCTGTGGAGCCGGTATCGCCGGCCTCACCCTGGCCTGGCATCTGGAGCGCTCAGGCTGGGACGTCGAACTGGTCGAACGAGCGGCCCGCTTCCGCGACGGCGGCTACCTGATCGACTTCTACGGCCCCGGACTGGAGGTCGCCGAGCGGATGGGCCTGCGCGGGCGGCTGGAGGCGCAGAGCTACACCATCGAAGGCCTCACCTACCGGGACGAGCGCGGCCGCGCGTCCAGCCGCCTCGACATGCCGGGCGACTTCGCCCAGCTCATCAGTCTGCTGAGAGGCGACCTCGCCGCGGCCGTGCTGAGCGACGTCCGCGCCCCCATCCGGTACGGCACCAGCGTGGCGGCGGTGGAGGAGCGCGCGGACGGTGTCACGGTCACGCTCACCGACGGCTCGCGGCGCGAGGTCGACCTGCTCGTCGGGGCCGACGGCGCCCACTCCCGGGTCCGTGACCTGGTCTTCGGCCGCGAAGAGGAGTTCGTGCGCTACCTCGGCCACCACATCGCCGTCTTCCTCCTCACCGACAAGGCGCTGAACGCGGCCATCGGCAGGCGCTACCAGGCGCTCACGGTGCCGGGGAGGTCGGCGGGCGCCTACGCGCTGCGGGACGACGCGCTCGCCACGATGTTCCTGCGCCGGGAGCCCGACCCCGCCCTGCCCGTCGACCCGGCCGAGAGCCTGCGCCGGCACTTCGGCGAGCTCGGCTGGCTCGTCCCCGGCCTGCTTGCCCACTGCCCCGACGACCCGGCGGAGATCTTCTACGACCAGGTCGTCCAGATCGAGATGGACCGCTGGAGCCGCGGCCGCGTGGTCCTTCTCGGCGACGCCTGCCAGGCCGTCTCGCTCTTCGCCGGGCACGGCTCGTCGGTGGCCATGGCCGCCGCCTGGGTCCTGGCCGACGAGTTGCGCGGCGCCGGAGACCGTCTCTCCACGGCCCTCGCCGCCTACGAGGATCGGATGCGGCCGACCATCGAGCGCACCCAGGCGCTGGGACGCCGGGTCGTCGACTGGATGGCGCCCTCCACCCGGTGGCGGATCGGCGTCCGCGACGGGTTGCTGCGCCTCGCGACCCTGCCCGGCATCAGCCGCCTGCTCCTCAACTCCCTCACGCCCGGCACGCACAGCCTGGCCGGCCGCCGTCCCACCGAGCTCCGCGACCTCGCCAAGCACTGATCGCGGATGTCTCGAAGCGCCTTGCCACCGTGAGCGGGCAGCCCGCCGTCACCGCCGCGGGCTGCCCGCGCTCTTCGGCCCGCCGTACCGGCCGGGCCACGGTCGTCACCGCCTCGTAAGAATTGACGGGAGCCCGCGCTTCTACGCTGAACACGTGATCACACTGCGAGTGGGAGCCCTCCTGGCATCGGCCGCGTTGCTGGTGAGCGCGTGCGGCAGCGCCGGGCCGGGCGACGCGGCCACCCCGGCCCGAGGCGAGGACCCGATGCCGGTGACCGTGACGTCCGCGCCCGCACCGTCCACCCCTGCACCGAGCCAGGCGACGACGGCGCCGGTGCCCGCCGCGCTGGCCTTCTCCGCCACGACGCTGGACGGCGCCGCCTTCCAGGGCGCGAGCCTGGCGGGCCGGCCGGTGGTGTTCTGGTTCTGGGCGCCCTGGTGTCCCAAGTGCCGGTCCGAGGCGCCCGCCGTGAAGGTCGCGGCCGTGAAGTACGACAAGGTCGCCTTCGTCGGCGTGGCAGGGCTCGACACCGAGTCGGCGATGAAGGAGTTCGTCCAGCGCACGAGGACCGGCGACATCATTCACCTCGCGGACACGAAGGGCGCGGTGTGGACCAAGCTGGGCGTCAGCGAGCAGTCCACGTTCGTGTTCATGAGACCGGACGGCTCCACCGAGAAGGCCTCAGGCCCGCTCGGCCACGACGAGTTGGACGGCCACCTCCGCAAGCTGCTCGAAGGGTAGGGTCCGCCGTGCCCGTCGCCGGTCGGGAGGGGCGCGCGTGAACGTCGCCGACCTGCCCCTCGCCCTGGCGCTCACCGCCGGGATGGTGGCCGCGTTCAACCCGTGCGGGTTCGCGATGCTGCCCGCCTACCTCACCCTGCTGATCACGGACTCCGCGCAGGCCGGTCGACCCCCTGCGGGTGGCGCCACCGGCGGTCGCGGACCCGTCACCAGGGCGCTGATTCTGTCAGCCGCCATGACCGCCGGATTCGTCACGGTCTTCGTGCTGTTCGGGCTCCTCGTCCACGCGCTGGCCGTCTCGGTCGGCCGCTACCTGCCCTGGGTGACCGTCGTCATCGGCGTGGGCCTGACCGTGCTCGGACTCTGGCTGCTGAGCGGCCGCGAGCTCCTGCTGCGCCTCCCCGGGCTCGCCACCGGCCGTCCCACCACCTCGCCGCTGTCGCTGTACGGCTACGGCCTGTCGTACGCGATCGCCTCTCTGTCCTGCACGGTGGGGCCGTTCCTGGCGGTGACGTCCGCGTCGCTTGCGGGCGGCGGCGCGCTCGGCGGCCTCGCGGCCTTCGCGGCGTACGCGCTCGGCATGGGCCTGGTCGTCGCGGTGCTGTCCCTGGCGGTGGCGCTCGCCCGCGCCGCCGCGGTGGCCAGGCTGCGGCGGCTGCTGCCGTACGTCTCCAGAGCCGGCGGCGGCCTGCTCGTCCTGGCGGGGCTGTACGTCTGCTACTACGGCTTCTACGAGCTGCGCGTTTTCGCGGGAGGGGAAACCGACGACCCGATCGTGGGCGCCGCGACAGCCGTCCAGGGCGTGCTGGCCGGCTGGCTGGCGGCTCTGGGGCCTGGTTGGATCACCGTCGCCCTGGCCGCGCTCATCGGCGGCGCCTTCTTCGTCCGCGCGGTACGGCGGCGCGCCCGCGCCTGAGGCCGCGCACCGCCTGCCCGCCGGTTCACCGGGAGGGTGATCAGGATGTGGCGGTTTCCCGTAAGGAGCTCGGCGGAATTCCGCAATGGTCCTGGCCCAGGCGGCGTCAATAGCGTGGCGAAGTGCTGAGAAATACCTTTGCCGCGCTCTTCCTGGCCCTTCTTCCCTCCTCCGGCCATGTCCCGCCACACGACCTCGCTCCTGCGGCAGTGGACGAGTTCATCGGGCACTACCGTGAGGCGACGGGGTTGCCCGGGGTCGCGATCGCGATCACCAAGGGGACGGAGGTCGTCCACGCCGCCGGGTACGGCGAGACCGCCTCCGGTGATCCCGTGACAGCCGACACCCCCATGGCCGTCGCGTCGGTCAGCAAGTCCTTCACCTCCCTCGCCGTCATGCAACTGGTGGAGAAGGGCAAGGTCGAACTCGACCAGCCGGTGCGCCGCTACCTGCCGGAGTTCACGATGGCGGATCCGCGGGCAGCGAAGATCACCGTACGGCAGCTGCTCCATCAGACATCAGGCATGGCCGACTCGGCCTTCCGTGAGAAGAGCCTGCCCCAGCCCGAGACGCTCGAAGGCGCCGTGGCACGGCTCAAGACGGCGAAGCTCGCCGCGGACCCGGGGACCACCTTCAGCTACCACAACACCAACTACCAGGTCGCCGCCCGGCTCGTCGAAGTGGTGAGCGGCCGGCCGTTCGCGGCCTATCTCCAGGCGCAGGTGTTCGCGCCGCTCGGCATGCGCCACAGCACCACCATCGACACCGACCGCGATCTGCCCGGCAGCGCCCGCGGACACCTGTACGTCCTCGGCCAGGCCGTCGCCCTGCCTGAGCCCACCGGGTTCGGCAACGGCTCCGGCGGAGTCCTCAGCACCGCCAACGACCTGGCCCGCTGGCTGATCGCGCAGCACAACGGCATCCTGTCCCCGCAAAGCGTCAAGGAACTGCGCACCCCCTCCAGACAGAACGACACGTATGCCCTCGGGTGGTCGATCGGCAAGACCGAGCGCGGCACCCCTGTCATCGAGCACGGCGGCGACCTTTTCACCTCGACGGCCCATCAACTGCTCATGCCGGAATCCGGGTACGGCGTCGCGATCATGGCCAACACAGGCATGGCCTTCGCCGACGCCGGTGCCCTCATGGACGGCGTCGTCGACCTGATCGAGGGAGGCGCGCCCGAGATCCCCTCCTTGGCGTCCTCGCTGGTCATCGACCTGCTCTTCCTGCTGCTGACCCTGGCGACCGCCGGGCTGGCCGTACGTGGCGTGGCCCGCTCGCGGCGGTGGGCCGCCCGCCGTACGGGATGGCGGCGATGGCGGCTGCTGCCCTATCTGGCGCCGCTCGCGCTGTGCGCGACGATCACCCCGATCTTCCGGGTGCTCGCCCGGGGCGGAGACATCATGTGGGTGCAGGTGGCCTATCTCTACCCGACATTCATGATCTGGCTGGTGGCCGCCGCGACCGCCGGCACGGCGGTGGTGGCCGCACGGCTCTACCACGCCGTCCGGCTGCGACTGCGACGAGTGGGCGACCAGGCATCCTGAAGCACCGCCGGCCGCGTCAGGATTCGCCCAGGCGGCAGGCGAGGTAGTGGGGGATCGACGCGGTGGCCGTGGCGCCGAAGCGAGTGGCACCCAAGCTCCTACGTGGCCGACTGGTACGCACTCAAAGTCGACTTCACCGTCGCAGCACCCGCCCACCCTCCGAAGCCGTCGGACGGCACCGCCTCGACCAGGCCACAGGACCGGCAATCGCCTGGTCAGGGCTCAACCCTCATGACGTGATGTGAGCCAGTAGTAATCACCGGCTGCCGACAGTCCATCGAATGGCCCTGAGGTCGCATCCCCGCGCTGGTGTGCGTCAGTTCGCGATTCGGCCGAGGAAGTCGGCGATGAGCGGGGCGATCTCCGGCAGGTTCTCCTCCAGGGCGAAGTGCCCGGTGTCGAACAGGTGCAGTTCGGCGTTGGGCAGGTCGCGCAGGTAGGCGCGGGCCCCGGGTTCGGGGAAGAACGGGTCGTTGCGGCCCCAGGTGATGAGGGTGGGCGGGGTGTGGCTGCGCAACCACTCCTGCCAGACCGGGTACCGCGCGACATTGGTGTGGTAGTCGAAGGCCAAGGCGATCTGGGCTTCCTTTCGGCCCGGCAGGTCGAGGAAGTGCTGGTCGAGCGTCCACCCGTCCGGCGCGATCAGTTCGGGGCGGGCAACGCCGCTTTCGTACTGACCGCGCGTGCCCGAGAGGGTGAGCAGGTCGCCGATGGTGTCGTCGGCGCCTGGCGTCTGGGGACGCAACGCGATGAAGTCGCGGGCGCCCGCCGACAGGCCCTCCTCGTAGGCGTTGCCGTTCTGCACGATCAGGCCCGCGATCTGCTCGGGGTGGCGTTCGGCGAGCCTGAAGCCCACCGGCGCGCCGAAGTCGAAGACGTACATCACATAGCGGGTCAGCCCGATGCGCTGAACGAAGCCCTCTGTGATGTCGGCGAGCCGGTCGAAGGAGTAGGTGAAGCCCTGCGGCGCCTGGGTGTGGCCGAAACCGGGGTAGTCGGGCGCGATCAGCCGGAAGCGGGACCCCAGCACGTCGATGAGGCGGCGGAACTGGTGAGAGGCGGAGGGGAATCCGTGCAGGAGCAGCAGCGCGGGGGCGTCAGGCCGCTCGGGCAGCGACTCGCGGTAGAAGACGCGGACGCCGTCGACGTCGACGTGGCGGTGAGCAGTGCGGGCGATCAAGGGCAAGGACATGTCTAATGCCTTTCAAGCGTCATGATGCATTAGGTGTAGCGATCACGAGTCTAATGTGTCAAGTCGGCGATGTAGCATTAGGTCGTGAGTAATCTCGCCGCCCTCACCGGAGAGCCGCTGGCCCTGGACCTGGTCAACACCCGCCCGTCCTCGGGTGACCTGCTTGCCACCCCCGACGACCTGCGCGCCTGGCTGGCCCTCCAGTACGACCGCCTTCCCGATGCGCGGGAGTGGGCCGCCGAGCTCGCCGCCCCGGACCTGGACGCCGTGCACGCCGTACGGCAGCACACGGCCGACGCCCTCGAGTACGCCCGCCACGGCACCCGGCCCCCCGACGCCGACCTGGAGGCGCTCAGCCAGGCCCAGCGGGCCGCGCCCGCGATCCACGAGCTGATCTGGGACGGCTCCAAGGTCACCGCCCTCCGGCGGCGCACCGGCCCGGCCGGCGCACGGCTGGCCGCCTGCCTCGCCGAGGCCGCCGCCGACCTGCTGGCCGACCCGGCGGTCACCGGAATCCGGCAGTGCGAGGCCGACGACTGCGTCATGCTGTTCTTGCCCGCCCACCCGCGCCGCCGCTGGTGCTCGGCCGCCCGCTGCGGCAACCGCGCTCGCGTCGCCCGCCACTACCAACGCAACAAGCGCGCCTGAGCGTCAGCAAGGCTGTTGTCGTCGGATCCGTCTCAGCTCAGGCTTCTCCTGCCGCGAGGACCGCGTGCGAGTGCCAGGAGGTCCGGGATGGCCGGGTGCCCCTGCCCCTCGCGCCAGGCGAGGACGACGGGAACGGCCGGCGCGCCCGCGAGCGGGCTGTAGACCAGCGAGGGGTGCGTGTAGTTGCTCGGGGTGGCCGACGTGTTGGGCGGGAGTTTGGCCCGGCCTGACGCAGATGTCAGCCCGAGCGGCATCCGCGGCCACCAACCCACAGCATTCCGCTTTCGTGATGTTGCCGCCACTATTGGGCCCAATACTCAGACTTAGATGACTAAATCTGCATTAAATCGCCTTTAGTCATGCATAAAGCTACATTTGGGCCTTGACGAGTGATCAACGCGCGGTCACAGTTTCTCCAACCCCCTCATTGGAGACCTGATGGACCGTCGACGTTTCCTTACCACGATCGCGGCCACCACCGCCGCCTACTCGCTCCTGCCTGACAGCCTGGTGCACGCACTGAGCCTGCCCGCGCCCACCGGCGGGCTGGAGGTGGTCAAGCACGTCGTGGTCTTCATGCAGGAGAACCGGTCGTTCGACCACTACTTCGGCAGCCTGCGCGGTGTGCGCGGCTACGGCGACCGCAACGCGCTGACCCTGCGGGCCAACAGGAAGCCGGTGTTCTACCAGCCCAACGGCACCGGTTACGTGCTGCCGTACGGCACCGACAGCCACCAGCTGGCCGGCACGCCGCACGGCTGGGCCGACGGACACCAGGCCTGGAACAAGGGCAGGTACGACCAGTGGGTGCCGGCCAAGGGCGCCCACACCATGTGCTTCTACGACCGAAGCGACCTGCCCTTCTACTACCAGCTCGCGGACGCGTTCACGATCTGCGACGCCTACCACTGCTCGGTCATGGGCGCCACCAGCCCGAACCGCAGCTACCACGTCACCGGCATGATCGGCAACGAGCCCGACGGCAGCCGCGCCACCGGCAACGCCGCCTACAGCGAGGACACCCACGCCGGATACACCTGGACGACCTACGCGGAGCGGCTGGAGTCCGCGGGCCGGCCGTGGAAGGTGTACCAGGAGTGGGACAACTACCAGAACAACAACTTCGAGTTCTTCCAGGTCTTCAAGGCGGTGGCGCGCAAGGCGCTGGCCCCGCTGGGACTGAAGAGCATGAACACCTTCTACGGCAGGGTGCGCGCGGCCGGTCAGTCCGAGCGCCAGACGCTGCTCGCCAGGCTCGACGAAGGCGTCAGGACGCTGACCCCGGCCGAGCGCAGCCTGTTCGAGCGGGCGCTGCGCCGGGTGCCGGACGGGCAGCTGACGTCCTCGTTCCGCGCTGACGTCGCCAACGGCACGCTGCCCGCCGTGTCGTGGATCGTCGCGCCGGAGAGCCAGTGCGAGCACCCGTCGTCCGACGGCCCGAGCACCGGATCCGAGCTGGTGTGGCAGGTGCTGGACGCGCTCGCGTCCAACGAGGCGGTGTGGAACCAGACGGTGTTCCTGCTCAACTACGACGAGAACGACGGCTACTTCGACCACGTCCCGCCACCGGTCCCGCCTGCCTCGGCGGCCACCGAGTACGTGAGCGGCCAGCCGATCGGGCTCGGGCCCCGGGTGCCGCTGCTGGTCGTCTCGCCGTGGAGCCGCGGCGGCTACACCTGCTCCGAGCTGTACGATCACACCTCGGTGCTGAAGTTCCTCGAGAAGGTCACCGGGGTGGTGGAGAGCAACATCAGCCCGTGGCGGCGCGAGCTGTGCGGCGACCTCACCGCGGCCCTGGACACCACCACCTCTGACGTCTATCCCGGCTTCACCCGGCCGACGCCCACCGCGGGCACCGGCGCGTCGAAGCCGTCGCCGCCGAGCCCCCAGACGTTCCCGCGCCAGGAGCCGGGCACGCGCCTGAAGCGCAAGCTGCCCTACCAGCCCAACGCCAACGCCAGGCAGGCCAAGTCCACCGGACGGGTATGGATCGACATGATCAACCAGGGCACCGCCACGACCCACTTCACGGTCTACGCCAACGACCACCGCACCGACGGCCCCTGGCGTTACGACGTGAGCCCTGGGCGCACCGTGTCCGACTATTTCAGCGTTCAGTCGTACGGGGGCGGTAAGTACGACCTGACCTGCTTTGGCCCGAACGGCTTCGCCCGCCGCCTCGCCGGCGACCTCAACGCGCCCGGCGTCACCGCCGAGGTCTCCGCCGCCCTCAGCCTCAGCGAGGGCGGCCTGGTCACGCTCACGTTCACCAACACCGGGACCTCGGCGGTGACCTTCACGGTCAAGGCGGACGCCTACCGCACTGACGGCCCGTGGACCTACACCGTCCCCGCCGGCGGGACCAGCTCGGACTCCTGGCGAGCAGGCGCCTACGGCGACCGCTGGTACGACCTGACCGTCACCGTCAGCACCGATGCGAGCTTCGCCAGGACGTTCCGCGGCTACATCGAGAACGGCTCCCACGGCGTCACCGGCTAGCTATCCCCGCCACGCGCTCCGCGCGTCCTCATGCCGGCGCGCGGGGCGGGTAGGGCATCCCGGCCTCGGGCGAAGGGACGTGTTGAGTTCCGCCAGCCGTCCGGCGATGCCTTCAGCGGGCGGTGCGGACGGTCAGCCACGTGGCCCCGACCACGCGGTACCCGAGTTCCGAGAAGAGGTAACCGGCCACGGCCGTCATGTGGTGCGCGCCCCACGGCACGCCCACCATGACGTGCTCGTCGCCGCGCTCCCGGTGGACCTGCGCGATGTGATCGAGCAACTGCCTGTCCCGATCGTGGAGCATGGCCTCCCGCCAGGAGTTCTTCAACCGTCCACCGGCCCACCCGTCATGGCCGGTGAGATCCGTGATGTCGATGGCGCGCCGGGGGAACCTGATGGTCATCAGCCAGTCGGGCACCGCCGTGAGGGCGTCGACGACGACGTCGAACCATCGGGCCGGCCCGGCTTCGCCACCGAGGTCGGGCCACAGGAGAGGAATCCCGAGCGACTCGAGGTCGAGCGCCGTCGTCTGGTGCACGAGGCCGTCGACGCGGATCCTGGCGACCTTCCTGTGCATGGACAGGAAGGTCTTGGGCTCTCCCTCGGCCACGATCAGGTCGCAGCCGCGCAGCAGCTCCGACACCTGCTCGTAGAAGGCCCGTTCGGCGACGTGCACCATGGGGACGAGGAGGAACCTCATCCCCGAGCCACGCCACCCGAAGGTGAGGACGGCCGACCGGACGCCGATGACGCTGGTCTCGATGAACTGCATGGGCCACCGCCGTCGCTCCGGGAAGACGACCTCCGAGAGGATCAACGCTTCCCAGAGCCGTGAAGCTCCCGACGCGGTGAAGATCCCGGTGACTGACATACCGGCCACTCCGGGGGCCGGACCCTCCGCGGCCCAGCTCTGCGCCGCGGCTCAGCTCTGCGCTGCGAAGCTCTGCATTCAGCTCTGCATTCAGCTCTGCGCCAGCGGTTCAGCTCGGCGTGAGCCGTATGACGGCGCGGTCGCCGGCCAGGCTGATTAGTTTCAGCCGTACGCCGTCGATCCGGGCGGGCGCGTCCGGCCGGAGGGAGACCTCGCCCTCGTCGCGGCAGCGGCCGTTGACGCAGGTGCTGGTGACGCTGACGCTCATCCCCTCGACGCTCAGCCCGCCGGAGAAGCCGAGCATCGTGATCACGACCTCGTCCCGATCGAGGGACTCGACGGTGAACTGCCGCACGCCGAACCCCTCGTCGAGCCTGATCCGGTCACCGGTCCTGAGCTCGATCTCGCAGTCAGCGTCCGCGCACTCCTTGCCGTTCGTTTCGGCGGTGGGCTCCGGCGAGGCAGCCGCCGACGCCACGGCCGGTGCGGCCGTCGTCGGCCCCGCCGCGGGGATGGGTGGCGGCGCGGCGACAGGTGTGCGCGGGGCGCTCTGCGAACCGGTGCACGCGGCGAGCACGGATATGAGGACGGCGATGACGAACCGGACAGGAAGCGGCATAGTCATGGTGTGCCCGCCGCTCTCATCCGGTAAGCGGCCCTTCCCCATGGAAGTGGCGGCGCCCGTTTTCGGTAGCCTGTCGGCCATGTTGCACGGGAGGGAGGCCGAGCAGGCGCTCGTCGTCGAGCTTCTCGCGGGTGCCCGCGCGGGCCGGAGCGGCGCCCTGGTGATCCGCGGTGAACCGGGCATCGGCAAGACGGCGCTGCTGGAGTCCATCGCCGCCCAGGACGACATGCACGTGCTGCGTGGAGTCGGGATCGAGTCGGAGGCCGAGCTCTCGTTCAGCGGGCTGCACCTGCTGCTGCACCCGGTCCTGTCCCGCCACCTGCCCGCTCTGCCGGACCCGCAGCGGCAGGCGTTGGAGGGGGCGTTCGGCCTGGCGCTCGGCCCTCCGGCCGACCGCATGCTGGTCGGGCTGGCCGTCCTCACGCTCCTGTCGGAGCTGGCGGAGGAGTCGCCCGTGCTGTGCGTGATCGACGACGCCCAGTGGCTGGATCGTCCGTCGGCCGAGGCGCTGCAGTTCGCCGCCAGGCGGCTGAGTGCCGAGCAGGTGGCCGTGATCTTCGCGGTCCGCGACGGCGAGGCGCCCTTTCCCGCGCAGGGGCTGGCCGAGCTGCGGCTCGGCGGGCTGTCCGCCGAAGCCGCCGCCGCCCTCGTCGACGAGCGCGAGCGTGATCTGAGCCCGGAGGTACGGCGGCGCGTGCTCGCCGAGGCGGGTGGCAACCCCCTCGCGCTGCTCGAGTTGCCCGCGGCGCTGCGCGCCGTCCCGCCGACCGGCGAGCTGCCGCTGACCAGCCGCCTGCTGCGGGCCTTCCACGCCCAGGCCGTCCGGCTGCCCGCGCCGAGCGGGGACCTGCTGCTGGTGGCGGCGGCCGACGACACAGGGGAGCTGAGCGTGCTGCTGCGCGCGGCGGCCGCGTTCGGCGCGGGGGTCGAGGACCTGCCCGTGACGGAGAAGGCGGGACTGCTGCGCGTCGAGGGCGGGCGCGTGTCGTTCCGTCATCCGCTGGTCCGCGCCGCCGTCTACCAGGGCGCCTCACTCGACCGGCGGCTGCGCGCGCATCGGGCGCTGGCCGAGGCGCTGACCGGGCCCGAGCAGGCCGACCGGCGGGCTTGGCACCTGGCCTCGGCGGCGACGGGTCCCGACGGCCAGGTGGCCGCCGAACTGGCCCGCACCGCTCAGCTGGCCGCGGCGCGCAAGGGGTACGCGGCCGCGGCGGCGGCCTACGAGCGTGCGGCGCAGCTGGCGGAGGACGCCGACGAGCGCACGCGGCTGCTGGCCCGCGCGGCCGACACCGCGGCCGAGGCGGGCGAGCTCGTCAGGGCGCAGATGCTGGCCGAACGGGCGGCCGCGCGGGCGCGTGACCCCGAGCAGCGCACCACGCTGCTCAGGATCAGGGCCAACGCGGCGGCCGGGCGCGGCTTTCTGCGCGAAGCCCACGGCCTGCAGTTGGAGGCGGCCGCCAGGCTGGCCGGCGCCGACCCGCGCCAGGCGGTCGCGATGATGATGGACGCGCTGCACACCGCGTGGTTCGCCGGAGATCACGAGCTGACCGCCGCCACCGCCGCCCAGCTGGAGGCGCTCACCCTGCCCGACGGCGATGCCGCCTGGCCGGTGCTCAGGCTCCAGCGCTGGCTCACCTCCCTCGGCACCGGCCAGCCCACCGGACGGCTGGAGCGCCTGGCCGACGTGGTCGAGCAGGCGGCGGCGCTGCACCGGCACAGCGCGCCCGACCTGCTGCTGATCTGCCAGGCCGGCCTGCTGGGCGGGCTGGAGGCGCAGGCGCTCGAGCTGGTGAGCGGCATCGTCGCCCGCTCGCGCGCGGACGGCAAGGTGGGCGTGCTGCCGTCCGCGCTGTGCTATCTGGCCGTCGCCCAGACCTTTCTCGGCCGTTACCGCGACGCGATGACCAGCGCGTCCGAGGCGCTCGACATCGCCATGGACACCGGGCAGCCGCACTGGGCCGGCCACGCCCGCGGCGTCCTGGCCTACCTGTCGGCGGTCACCGGCGACAGGGAGGGCTGCGAGGAGCTGGCCGCCCTGGCGTTGGAGGACCAGGGCGAGCGCGCCTTCGGGCACCGAGCCAGGTGGGCGCTGGGTCTGCTCGAACTCGGTCACGGGCGCGCCCAGGACGCGCTCGACCACCTGATGGTCCTGTACCGCGGCCCCGCCGCCCACCAGCTGCCCGCCGAGCGCAGCCTGCCCGACCTGATCGAGGCCGCGGTACGGCTGGGCGAGGCGGGCCTGGCGGCCGAGGCGCTGGCCCGCTTCGACGTGGTGGCGCGACGGGCGCCGCGGCCGTGGATCGAGGCGCTGCTGCACCGTGGCCGGGCGCTCCTGACCCCTGACGACGACACCTTCGCCCGCGCCCTGCGCCTGCACGAGCACGACAGCCGCCCCTTCGACCAGGCCCGCACCCGGCTGCTGTACGGCGAGTGGCTGCGCAGGACCCGCAGGAAGGCGGAGGCCAGGCGGGAGCTCGCCGCCGCGTTGGAGAGCTTCGACCGGATCGGCGCCAGACCGTGGGCGGACCGGGCCCAGGCGGAGCTCGAGGCCAGCGGCGCGGGGCTGGCCCAGCGCCAGGGCCCCGGCGTGCTGGCGCTGCTCACCCCGCAGGAGCTGCAGATCGTCCGGCTGGCCGCGCAGGGGCTCGCCAACCGCGACATCGCCGCCCAGCTCTTCCTCAGCCCACGCACGGTGGGCCACCACCTGTACCGGGCCTTCCCCAAGCTGGGCGTGGGCTCGCGCCAGGAACTGGCCGGGCTGCTGCTGTCCGACCAGTAGGCCACGACGACTGATACCGGCTCGGGTGACCGGCCGGCGATTAAGTCATCGGGGCCGATTCGGCTGATTCGGGCACTGCCTACCGTGGTGAACGCCACGAGGAGGGAGTCCCGCTTGCCGTACAAGATCCACATCGCGCCGGTGTTCTGGATGCCGGCGGAGCGGGCCGCGGCCTGGCACGCGGTCGTCGCCGCCTCGATCGGGCACGACCTGCCCGGCGAGCCGCCGCCGACGCCCAAGCAGGTGCACGCGCGGCTCACCACGGCCGGGCCGGACGGCAGGCGGCTGTTCTGGCTGGCCACCGAGGATGACGGCGCCGTGGTGGGTGTGGCGGGGCTGCGGCTGCTCACCGAGCCCGGCCGGGACCACCTGGCTGAGCTGGAACTGCACGTGCACCCGGCCCGCAGGCGGCGAGGGGTGGGCGGGCACCTGCTGGCGACGGCGGTCTTCGCCGCCCAGGTGGAGCGGCGGCGCGGCCTGCTGACGTCGGCGGTCGCGGACGGGCCGGGTGCCGCCTTCTGCGGCGCGCGCGGCTTCCGGCGCCGGCTGACGCTCCACCACCTGCTGCTCGATGTCGCGCGGGCGGACGGCAGCGCCGCCGACGCGGGTCGTCCCGGCTACGAACTGACCGCCTGGACCGGCGCCGTACCCGACCACCTGGCCGAGGCCCTGGCCGCGGCCAGGAACGCGGTGCGCGACGGGCCCCCTGGCGAGGCGGACGACGAGCGCCGGACGTGGGACGCGGACCGGGTGCGCACGATGGCCAAGGCGCTGGCCGACGGCGGCGACACGCTGCTGACGGTCGCCGCATTGGCCAAGGAGAGGCCGATCGCCAACGGATTGGCCGGCTATACCGAGCTCGTCATCCGGGCGGGGGAGACCCGCAGGGCCCTCCAGTACGACACCGCCGTGGTGCCCGCGCACCGCGGGCGCGGGCTCGGTTCGTGGCTGAAGGCCGCGATGGTGCGCAGGCTCCGCGCCGAGCACCCCGGCGTCACCGAGATCGAGTCCGTCAACGCCGAGAACAACGCGCGCATGCTCGCCGTCAACCGGCGGCTGGGGTTTCGCCCCTGCCACCGCACGCACGAATACCGGCTGGACGTGACCCCATGAAGATCACTGAAGCCACCGACCGCCGACTGGGCCCGCACCACGCGGCCACGGAAGGAGACCACTGGTGAACGTCACGACCATTCCCGCCACGCTCGCGCAGGCCGCGGCGGTCCGCGCGCAGCTCACCGCGCAGATGGCGACATCGCTCCCTGACGACGCCGTCGTGTCAGGGGACTGGATCAGCGCGCCGGAGGCGCGGGACGGCGCCGTCGTCTACGTCCACGGCGGTGGATTCGCCCACACCAACCCCGAGGCCGAGCGGCTGGTGGCCTACCGGCTGTCGAAGGCGACCGGACGGCCGGTGCTGCGGGTGGACTACCGGCTCGCCCCCGCCCACCCCTATCCCGCGGCGATGGAGGACGTGCTGGCCGCCTATCGGAGCGTGCTGGACCGGGGCGTCCCCGAGGCGGAGGTCGTCCTGGTCGGCGAGTCGGCGGGTGGCACGCTGGTGCTGTCCGCGCTGCTGGAGCTCGCCAGGACCGGCGGGTCGCCGCCAGGGGCCGCGGTCGCGATCTCGCCGGTCACCGACCTCGCCCTGGAGAGTCCTTCGCTGTCCGCCAACGACGGCAAGGACCTGATGAACCGGGCCGTGCTCGAGGCGGTCCGCACCCAGTACCTGGCAGGAGCCGAGGCCCGCGAGGCGCCGCAGTCCCCCCTGTACGGCGAGCCGCGCGGGCTGCCGCCGCTGCTGATCGCGGCCGGCTCCGACGAGGTGCTGCTCGACGACGCCCGCGGGTTCGCCGAGACCGCCGACGCCGCGGGCGTGAGCGTGCGCCTGGAGATCTACGAGGGCATGCCGCACGCCTTCCACCTGTCGGAGGTGGGCGAGGTGCTGTTCGGCCGCGTGGGGCAGTGGCTCGCCGACCCGGTCCGCGAGTTCACCGTCTCGGGGCGCGAGGCGGGGCCGTACGCGCTGGCCGAGGGAGCGGACGGCGCGCTGTGGTTCACCCTCGTCCACCAGGGCGCGATCGGCCGCAGGTCGCCGGAGGGCGAGCTGAGCGCCTACCCGGTCGGCGCGGGCCCGACCGTGATCGTCCCCGGCCCCGACGACGCCCTGTGGTTCACCGAGTACCAGCGGCACCGCATCGGGCGGATCGGCCTCGACGGGCGGGTCGACTCCTTCGAACTGCCGACCGCGCAGGCCGGGCCGTTCGGCATCGCCGCGGGCCCCGACGGCGCGCTGTGGTTCACGCAGACCAACGCCGGCCGCGTCGGCCGGATCACGGTCGAGGGGAAGGTCACCGACTATCCCTCGCCGGGCGCCTTCCCCTCCGCCATCACAGCGGGGCCGGACGGGGCGATGTGGTTCACGCTGAACCAGGCCAACGCGATCGGCCGCATCACCATGGACGGCGACACCACGGCCTACCCCCTGCCGACCGAGGCGGCCGCGCCGGTGGGCATCACCGCGGGCCCCGACGGCGCCCTGTGGTTCGTCGAGATCGGCGCGGGCCAGATCGGGCGCGTCACCGTGGACGGCACGATCACCGAGTACCCGCTGCCCGATCGGGGAGCGCGTCCGCACGCCATCGTCACGGGGCCCGACGGGGCGCTGTGGTTCACCGAGTGGGGCGGCAACCGCGTCGGCCGCATCACGGTCGACGGCCGGATCACCTCCTACGACCTGCCCACACCCGGATCGGAGCCCCACGGCATCGCCTGCCACGGCGGCGCCCTCTGGTGCGCCCTTGAGATCGGCGCGCTCGCCAGGATCGAGGTTCCGGCATGACCGTCCCCGACCGGATCATCCCCGACCCGACCGTGGTGCACCCGCTGGCCGAGCATCCGCGCGTGGTGCTGCTCAAACCGCTGATCACCGATCCGCGCGTCCAGGTGGGCGAGTTCACTTACTACGACGACCCAGACGACGCGACCGCCTTCCAAACCCGGAACGTCCTGTACGGCTACGGCCCCGAGAAGCTGATCATCGGTAGGTACTGCGCGATCGCCTCGGGCACCCGCTTCCTCATGGCGGGCGCCGACCATCCCACCATGGGCGTGTCCACGTTCCCGTTCACCATGTTCGGCGGCGCCTGGACCGAGGCCACGCTCGACCTGGTCACCGGCATGGCCAGCCGTGGTGACACGGTGGTGGGCAACGACGTGTGGTTCGGCTACGGGGCGACCGTCATGCCCGGCGCACGCATCGGCGACGGTGCGATCGTCGCCGCCGGAGCCCTGGTCACCGGCGACGTCCCGCCGTACACCATCGTGGGCGGCAACCCGGCCAAGCCCATCCGCGCGCGCTTCGCTCCGGCCGACGTCGCGCGGCTGCGGCGCGCCGCCTGGTGGGACTGGCCGGTGGAACTGGTCACCGAGCACGTGCGCACCATCATGGCCGGCACCCCCGCCGAGATCGCGGCCATCGCGGAACGCGAAGGGCTGGCGCGCCCGGCCGAATGAGCGCGCGGCGAGCCGCCCGCCGCCGACGAGGACCGTTGGTGGGAGTGAAGGCGCAGGCCACGGGCTAGATTACGGAGGAGGGTGACGTAGCGGACGCGGGGTGTGAACAGGGCGGACCACGGCACGTCGCCACAGCGACTTCACCGTGATCCTTACAGCTCGGGGGAACTGATGGGATTCGTCGTCACAACGGGCGCGCCGCGCCGGACGCTCTAGCGCGATGTGGCCGCCACGGAACCTGCCCATCAGGGTCAGGATGTCGGTCACCGCGATGCTGGTGACCGGCCTGCTGGTCGGTGCGCTGTACGTGGCCCTGCTCGTGCTGGTCAGGCAGGACGCGGTGACAGAGGCCCGGCTGCACGCCGCCCAGAGCGCGCAGCAGGTCGTCCTCGACGCCGAGGCCGGCAGGCTGGTCCCCCCGCTCATCACCGCCGGAGCGGACGAGATGGTGCAGATCCTCGATCGGAACGGAAAGGTCATCGGCGCCAACGCCGCCCTCCTGAAGGAGGGACCCATCCCGGCGGAGCTGCCCGACCCGATGGAGCTGCGCCGCGACAGCACGGTGTGCGGCTACCCGCGACCTGACAGCCCCTGCCTGCTGGTCACCGCCTACCGGTTCTTCCTCGCGGGGAACCCGCACACGGTGATCGCCGCGGAGCCGGAACCCGGCCTGCTGCCGCGGCCGATGTGGGCGGTGCTGTTCGGGATCGTCGGAGTCCTGACCGTCGTGCTGCGTGGTGTCTCCATGTGGTGGGCGGTGGGCCGCACGCTGGCGCCGGTGGAGGCGATCAGGGCCGAGATGGACCGGATCACCACCGCCGCCGACCTGCACCGCCGGGTGCCCCTTCCGGCCAGGCAGGACGAGATCCAGCGGCTGGCCATGAGCGTCAACGCGACGCTGGACCGGCTGGAGCGCGCCGTCGAGCAGCAGCGCAGGTTCGTCTCCGACGTCTCCCACGAGCTGCGCAGCCCCATCACGGGCCTGCGGACCGGGCTGGAGGCGGCCGCGCTGCTGCCCGACGAGATCGATCAGGCCGAGGTCGTGGAGTCGGCGCTGACGGCCACCGAACGGCTGGAGAACATCGTCGCCGACCTGCTGGTCCTGGCGCGGCGCGACGCCGGCATCCCCGCCGAGACCGAGCGGGTCGACCTGGCGGCGCTCGTCAGGCAGGAGGTGGCCCGCCGCCCGCGACGGGTGCCGATCACCGTCAAGGCCGAACCGCACGTGATGGTGGAGGCCAGCAAGGTCGGGATCGGCAGGGTGCTCACCAACCTGCTCGACAACGGCGCGCGCCATGCCCGCACCGCCGTCCAGGTGAGGGTGTTCACGGACGGCGTGGACGCCGTCGTAGAGGTCGAGGACGACGGCGAGGGCATCCCGGCGGAGAGCAGGGAGCGGGTCTTCGAGCGGTTCGTACGGCTCGACGAGGGGCGCCGGCGCGATCCCGGCGGAAGCGGGCTCGGACTGGCCATCTCCAGGGAGATCGTGCGCGACCACGGCGGTTCGCTGACCATCGCCGACGGTCACGGCGGCGCGTGCTTCGTGCTCAGACTGCCCCGCCTCGAGGACACGCCCGAACCCACGGGATGAACCCGCGACGCGCTCGCCAGGCGCATCATAGTGGTTTTCGAGCCGTTGATCCCTTACGCGGTCTCTCCCATGGACATGTTGGGTTTATTGGGAAAACATCGGTTTCTGTGTACTTTGCTGACTTCGCTCCGGGTGCCGGGCGCCTCGAACCCCGCGCCGCGCTCCACTCCGACGCCCCCTCCCTCGACCTTGGCGGCGAATGGCGGTTCCGCCTCTCACCGGTCGCCGACGTGCCGGACGACTTCGCCGCCCCGTCCTTCGACGACGCGAGCTGGGACGTGCTGCCGGTGCCGGCGCACTGGCCGCTCCACGGCCACGGCGCGCCTGCCTACACCAACGTCGTCTACCCCTTCCCGGTGGACCCGCCGTACGTTCCTGACGAGAACCCGACAGGCGACTACCGTCGCGTCTTCGACCTGCCCGAGGGCTGGAGCGGGGGGCGGCTGCGCTTCGAAGGGGTGGACTCCACGTTCAAGGTCTGGCTGAACGGCCACGAGCTGGGCTTCTCCACGGGCAGCAGGCTCCCTGCCGAGTTCGACGCGGGGCCGTACCTGGTGCGGGGCAGGAACGTGCTCGCCGTACGGGTGCACCAGTGGTCGGCGGCCAGCTATCTCGAAGACCAGGACATGTGGTGGCTGCCGGGCATCTTCCGCGAGGTCACGCTCACCCGCTCCAGCGCCGACGTGTTCGTGCGGGCCGCCGCCGACGGCACGCTGAGCTTCGAGGGCGAGGGCCTGCTGTCCGTCCCCGAGCTGGGCGTCGCCGACCTGGCGCCGGGCGTCGAGGTGCGGGTGGCCGCCGAGCCGTGGTCGGCCGATTCGCCACGCCTGTACGACGCCACCTTCACCACCGCGGAGGAGACCGTACGGCTGCGCGTGGGCTTCCGCACGATCACCATCGAGGACGGCGTGCTCAAGGCCAACGGTGTGCCGCTGGTCTTCAAGGGCGTCAACAGGCACGAGTTCCACCCCGACCACGGGCGCGCCGTGCCGTACGAGACGATGGTCGAGGACGTGCTGCTGATGAAGCGGCACAACGTGAACGCCGTGCGCACCAGTCACTACCCGCCGCACCCCGCCTTCCTCGACCTGTGCGACGAGTACGGCCTGTGGGTGGTCGACGAGTGCGACCTGGAGACGCACGGGTTCGGCCACACGGGCTGGCGCGGCAACCCCACCGACGACCCGCGCTGGTCGCAGGCGCTGCTGGACCGGATGCGGCGCATGGTCGAACGCGACAAGAACCACCCGAGCGTGGTCATGTGGTCGCTCGGCAACGAGGCGGGCGTCGGCGCCAACCTGAAGGTCATGGCCGACTGGACGCGCCGGCGGGACCCGTCGCGGCCGATCCACTACGAGGGCGATGTGTCGTGCGCGAACGTGGACGTCTACAGCAGGATGTACGCCTCTCACGCCGAGGTGGCGGCGATCGGGCGGGGGGAGGAGGAGCCGCTCGACGACCCCGAGCTCGACGCGCCGCGCAGGGCGATGCCGTTCGTGCAGTGCGAGTACGCGCACGCGATGGGCAACGGGCCGGGCGGCCTGGCCGAGTACCAGGAGCTGTTCGACACCCACCCGCGCCTGGCCGGCGGGTTCGTCTGGGAGTGGATCGACCACGGGCTGACCCATCAGGAGTACGGCTACGCCTACGGCGGCGACTTCGGTGAGCCGCTGCACGACTCGAACTTCGTGGTGGACGGGCTGGTCTTCCCCGACAGGACGCCCTCGCCCGGTCTGCTGGACCTGAAGAAGGTCTTCGAGCCCGTCAGGTTCGCCTTCTCCGAAGGGACGGTGACGGTGACCAGGGCGGTGCCGTACCCGCTGGCGTTCCCCTGGGCGCTGACGGCGGACGGCACGCTGGTGGCGGAGGGCGTCCTGGAAGTGCCGGAGGGCGAGAGCGCCGAGGTGAAGCTGCCCGCGCTGCCCGAGGTGGCCGAGCCGGGCGGGCTGTGGCTGACCGTCCAGGCGGTCCTCGGCGCCGACCTGCCATGGGCGGCGGCGGGGCACGAGGTGGCCTGGGGCCAGACGAGAGTCGCCACGGCGGGCCGGACTGCAACCCGCGTGTCAGGGGCGGACGGCGGCGGCACGCTCCCGGCAGCGGGCGCCGCCTTCGACTCCAGGACCGGCAGGCTGACCGGCCTGTTCGGGCTCGACGTCGAGGGCCCGAGGCTCGAGCTGTGGCGGGCGCCCGTCGACAACGAGCGCTTCGGCGGCCTCGAATGGAACTGGCGCCAGCTCGGCCTGCACCGCCTCACGCACCGGGTCGACGCCGTCATCCGCGAGGACGGCGTGCTGACCGTCAGGTCGCGGGTCGCGCCCGCCGCCACCGACCTCGGCATGAACGTCACCTACCGGTGGAGCGCCGAAGGGGAGGGGCTCCGCCTCGACGTGCACGTGGTGCCCGAGGGCGAGTGGACGCTGCCGCTGCCCAGGCTCGGCCTCGCCATGACACTGCCGGCGAGCGTCGAGGAGGTCGTCTGGTTCGGGCGCGGGCCCGGCGAGGCCTACCCCGACACCGGGCTGGCGGCCAGGGTGGGCGGATTCGGCGCCACGGTCGAGGAACTGCAGACGCCGTACGTGTATCCACAGGAGAACGGGCAGCGCGCGGACGTCAGGTGGGCGCGGCTCACCGGAGCCGACGGTCGCGGCCTGCGGATCGAGGGCGATCCCGCCTTCGGACTGACCGTGCGCAGGTGGAGCACCGAGGACCTGGCCGCGGCGAGCCACCTGACCGACCTGCGGCCGGGGGAGAGGGTGCACGTCCACCTCGACCACGCCCAGCACGGCGTCGGCACCGCGGCCTGCGGTCCGGGCGTGCTGCCGCTCTACGAGCTGCACGCGCGGGAGGCGCGCTTCGCCTTCCGCTTCAGCGCGGTGTAGCCGTTCACTTTCCATGACGGAAAATCGAGTGTTGACAACATGGAAAGTCTGACGGAGTCTTTCCAGTATGGAAACACACGAGAGCCGTCCCTCGGCCGCCGAGGCCGCCGCCGCGCTGGCGGCGGCCCAGCAGGCCCGCGCCGCGGGGTACGCCCCCATCCCCGCCTGGTTCTTCCCCGTCGTCGGCGTGCTCATCGGCGTCACGCTTGGTCTCCAGGCCCTCCACGACCTCGCCATCCTGCCGGTGCTCGCGGTGGTGGTGGCGGGCTACGTGCTGACCGAACGCGTCTACCACAAGCGGGTCGCCAGGTCCGGGATCCAGCCGCGGCAGCTCACGCTGCGCCAGCAACTGGTCCTGGTGACGCCGATGGCCGCGCTCTGGGTCGCGGGAGAGATCCTCGACTCCAGGGGCGACTGGATCTGGCTGGTCGTGGCCGTGCTGGCCGCCTGCTGGACGATCGGCTACGGCCTCGTCCACAACCGGCGGGCGCGGGCCTCGGCATGAAGGTGAGCGACAGGGCCGAGGACGGTTTCGACGCCACGATCCACGCGCCGAACCGGCTGCGGATCTGCGCGCTACTCGAACCGGCCGAGCAGGTCGAGTTCGGCCAGGTGCGCGAGCGCCTCGGAGTCAGTGACTCGGTCCTGAGCAAGCACGTCAGCGTGCTGATGGAGGTCGGATACGTCGAGCAGACCAAGGCCGTGCGCGACACCAGGCAGCGGGTCTGGCTCTCCCTCACCAAGGCGGGCAGGGCGGCATACCACGCGCATGTGGCCGCCCTGCGCGCCATCGTCGGCGAGCTGGACACGGAATAATCCGTTGCGGCTCATTGCTTGCATGCGTCACTATGACGCTCATGATCCGCCACGCTCACCTGACGACGCCCGCCACCGCGGGCGCGCTCGAGCGTGCCTTCGACGGCCTGGAGCGCTGACCTCTTCCCGTACGTCCTGATGTGACCCGGCGGGGAGAGGTTGACCGACCCGCACACGGGTCACACGATCTCAGGCTTTCAGGGAAGGAATCATGGCCAAGCAGGCCTACGTGCGGAACAAGCCGCACCTCAACATCGGCACGATGGGTCACGTCGACCACGGCAAGACCACGCTGACCGCCGCGATCACCAAGGTGCTCGCCGAGCGGGGCGGCGCCACGTACACGCCGTTCGAGCGGATCGACCGCACGCCCGAGGAGGCGCAGCGGGGCATCACGATCAACATCTCGCACGTCGAGTACGAGACGGCCACGCGGCACTACGCGCACGTCGACATGCCGGGCCACGCCGACTACGTGAAGAACATGATCACGGGGGCGGCGCAGCTCGACGGGGCGATCCTGGTGGTCTCCGCGCAGGACGGCATCATGCCGCAGACCCGCGAGCACGTGCTGCTCGCCAAGCGGGTCGGGGTGGAGCACCTGGTCGTCGCGCTGAACAAGGCCGACGGCGCCGACCCCGAGCTGGCCGACCTGGTCGAGCTGGAGCTCGGCGAGCTGCTCGCCGAGCACGGCTACCACGACGTGCCCATGGTCAGGGTGTCCGGGCTGCGGGCGCTGGAGGGCGACCCCGCGTGGACGGCGTCCATCGAGGCGCTGCTCCAGGCGGTGGACGACCACATCTCGGTCCCTGTCCGGTACGTCGACGCGCCGTTCCTCATGCCGGTGGAGAACGTGCTCACCGTCACCGGGCGCGGCACCGTCGTCACCGGGGCGATCGAGCGCGGCTCTGTCAAGATCGGCGACACGGTCGAGGTCGTCGGCCTCGGCGAAGGCTTCACCGCGGTGGTGACCGGGGTCGAGACCTTCGGCCGGACCATGGACCGGGGCGAGGCCGGCGACAACGCCGCGGTGCTGCTGCGCGGCGTACGGCGGGAGCAGGTACGCCGGGGCCAGGTGCTGGCCGCGCCCGGCTCGCAGAGCGCCCACCGGCGTCTCTCCGCGAGGATCTACCTCCTCACGGCGGCCGAGGGCGGGCGGCGCAAGCCCATCGCCGGCGGCTACCGGCCGCAGTTCTACCTCCGCACCACCGACGTGCCCGGCCAGATCCTCATGGACGAGCCGGCCGGGCCGGGCGACACGGTCGAGGTGGTCGTGGAGCTGGGCAGGGCGGTGGCCCTGGAGCCGGGTCTCGGCTTCGCGATCCGCGAGGGCGGGCTGACGGTCGGCGCGGGCACGGTGCTGGCCGTCCTGGACTAGCCGCGTGACGGCGGGCCGGATCTGTCACGGATCCGGCCGCCGCTGCTGTCACGGTGGGGCCGCGATCGTTTCCCGGGACGCACCGGAAGACCGCGAGAACGGCGACCCCGCCATCCGCCCGCCGGCGGCCCTGTTGTTCACTGGAAGAGCAGGGAGAGGGCCGTCAGAGACATCAGCCTGCCCACCGCCGAGCCGTTCAGGCCGACCCCCCGGAGATTCGAGTCGTACTTCCGAGGGGAATGTTATGAAGATCAAAAATTCGGTCGCCCTGGTCACCGGCGGCAATCGGGGCCTGGGACTGGCCTTCGCCAGAGAGCTCCAGGCCCGTGACGCGAAGAAGGTGTACGCCGGCGCACGCAGTCCGGACGGCCTCGACCTCCCGGACCTCGTGCCGGTGCGGCTGGACGTCACCGATCCGGCCTCGATCGACGCCGTAGTGGAGCAGTGCGGTGACGTGACGCTCCTGATCAACAACGCCGGTATCGCCAACGTGAACGAGGGCGCGCTCGACCCTGACTTCGTCGATCTCTCCCGCGAGATGTTCGAGACGAACTTCTACGGACTGATCCGCATGAGCCAGGCGTTCGCCCCCGTGATCTCGCGCAACGGGGGAGGTGCGATCGTCAACGTGCTGTCGGACGCCGCCTGGTTCGCCCGGCCCATGGTGGCCGCCTATTCGGCGACGAAGTCCGCCGCCTGGAGTTTCACCAACGCGCTGCGCATCGAGGTGCGCGACAAGGGAGTCCAGGTGCTCGGCCTGCATGTCGGATTCATGGACACCGACATGACCCGTGGTCTAGACATCGAGAAGATCGACCCTCGCCAGGTCGCCGCGATCGCGCTCGAGGAGCTGGAGAGCGGCACGGAAGAGGTGCTCGCCGATGAGCAGTCGCGCCTGGTCAAGGGAACCCTTTCCACGGGACGGGGCTACTACCTGAACCCGCCGGACCTCGCCTGATCTCCGCGACGGAACCCGCCAAACCCGGCCGAGTCTTGGCGAAGGCCAGACCCCGGTCAGCGGTTCGCCTCCCTAGGCTTTTGGTCATCGGGCCGGTCGTCACGGCGAGGAGGCCGAGGTGAGCACTGGAATCTCCGCGGACGTCTCGAACGCCCAGTACCTGCCGATCTCCGACCACGGCCTGATCGGAGATCTGCGCACGACGGCGCTCGTGGGCGCGAACGGCACGATCGACTGGTACTGCTGTCCGAGATTCGACTCTCCCAGTGTCTTCGCCGCCCTCCTGGACAGCGACAAGGGCGGGTCGTTCGAGCTGGCCGCCGATGTGCCCACGACGACGAAGCAGTTCTACTTTCCCGACACGAACGTCCTGATCACCCGCTTCTACGCCGACGACGGCGTAGGCGAGATCCAGGACTTCATGCCCATCGCCGACGAGTCGTCGGAGCCCGGCCGCCATCGGCTGATCCGGCGGGTGGCCTGCGTCCGCGGATCGCTTCCGTTCCGCGTGCGGGTCGCGCCGCGCTTCGACTACGGAATCCAGCCGCACACGCTCCGCCTGACGCACGGCCAGGCGGTCTTCGAGTCGCCCTCCCTTTCGCTCGCGCTGACCGCCACCGTGCCGATGGAGTCCGACGGCGCGGACGTGTGGGCGGAGTTCAAGCTCCAGGAGGGCGAACAGGCCGTTTTCGCGCTCGACCGGGTCGGCGAGGGGGTCGCGCCCCGATCGTGCCCGAGCACCGAGGCCGAAGAGGAGTTCACCGCCACCGTGGCGTTCTGGCGGCGCTGGCTGTCCGCGTCGCGCTACCGCGGCAGGTGGCGTGAGACCGTCCACCGTTCCGCGCTGGTCCTGAAGCTGCTCACCTACGCGCCGACCGGCGGGATCGTGGCCGCGCCGACCACCAGCCTGCCGGAGGTGGTCGGCGGCGAGCGCAACTGGGACTACCGCTACGTGTGGGTCCGTGACGCCGCCTTCTGCGTGTACGCCCTGCTCAGGCTGGGTTTCACCGAGGAGGCCGAGGCGTTCATGCGCTTCCTGACGGCGAACGTGTGCGCCTGCCCGCCCGGCCCGTCGGGACCGTTGCAGATCATGTACGGCATCGACGGACGCAGCGAGCTCCCCGAACGGCAACTGGAGCACCTCGAGGGCTACCAGGGCTCCTGGCCGGTCCGGGTCGGCAACGCCGCCGTCGGCCAGCTGCAGCTCGACATCTACGGCGCGCTGATCGACGCCGTCTACCTCTACGACAAGTGGGGTAAGCCGATCTCCAGCGGCGACTGGGACTACGTCGGCACCCTCGTCGACTGGGTCTGCGCCAACTGGGACCAGCCCGACGAGGGCATCTGGGAGACACGCGGCGGCCGCAAGGACTTCCTGTACTCCCGGCTCATGTGCTGGGTGGCCATCGAACGCGCCATCCGGATGGCCGGCCACCGCGGCCTGCCCGCCGACACGGCGAGGTGGCAGCGGACGCGCGACGCGATCTACCGGCAGATCATGCAGCGCGGCTGGTCGGCCGAGCACCAGGCGTTCGTCCAGCATCTCGGTGGCGACGTCCTCGACGCCTCGGTGCTGATGATGCCGCTGGCGAAGTTCATCTCGCCCACCGACCCGAAGTGGCTGTCCACGCTCACGGCGCTCGGCGACCACCTGGTGTCCGACTCGCTCGTCTACCGTTACGACCCGGAAGCGAGCCCGGACGGGCTGCGGGGCATGGAGGGCACGTTCTCGATCTGCTCGTTCTGGTACGTCGAAGCGCTGGCCCGCGCCGGACGGCTCGACGAGGCGCGCCTGGCCTTCGAGAAGATGCTCACCTACGCCAACCACCTCGGCCTCTTCGCCGAGGAGATCGGCCAGGCCGGTGAGCAGCGGGGCAACTTCCCGCAGGCCTTCACCCACCTGGCCCTGATCAGCGCCGCCTTCAACCTGGACCGCGCCCTCGGTTAGCCGATCGCCGGGGACTCTCGTCGGCCCGCACAACGAACCCCGCGCGCTTCGTGCGGACGGCCGAAGCAGCCGCAGGACCGCTGGCCTACCGTTCGACCATGTCCCGCCTCTCGCTCACCGACCTCTACCGCATCGCCGTACCGGGAGATCCGCAGCTGCGTCCCGGCGGCGCGGCCGTCGCCTACACGGTGACCACCGCGGACAAGGACTCCGACGAGAACCGTTCGGAGATCTGGCTGGCCGCCCCCGGCGCCGCACCCCGCCGCCTCACCGGCGGCCCCCGTGACCTGGCCCCCCGCTGGTCACCCGACGGGCGCACGCTCGCCTTCCTGCGTCCGGTGGACGGCAGGCCGCAGCTGCACCTGCTCCCCATGGACGGCGGCGAGCCCCGCGCCCTCACCGGCGCCGCCGCGGGCCCCGCGCTCTGGTCGCCGGACGGCCGCCGCCTTGCCTTCACCGCCCCGCACGGCGAACCCGACCCGGACGCGCCCGTCGTGGCCGACACCCTGGAGTACAAGGCAGACGGCGCCGGCCTGCTGCGCGGCGTGCGCTCCCACGTGTTCGTCGTCGACGTCGCCACGGGCAAGCGCACCCAGCTCACCGACGGCGACTTCCACGCGGGCCAGCCGGCCTGGTCGCCCGACGGCGAGCAGCTGGCCTTCGTCACCGGCATGGAGGAGGACAGGGACCTCACCCCCGCGGGCGCGGTCTACACCATCGGGCTCGACGGCGCCGAACCCAAGCGGCTGACCGATCCGGGCGTCATCTGCACGGGCGTGTGGTGGCTCGGCGAGCGCCTGGTGGTCGCCGGCTTCAAGGGCGACCCGATCGGCCACACCAGGCTGTTCACCCTCGAAGCCGACGGCCTGGCCGAGGTCGAGACGGGCCTGGACCGCAACGTCATGGTCGGCCATCCCGGCTACCCCGGCGCCGCGCCCGCCCTGCTCGGCGACGAGCTGCTGTTCTGCGCCCGCGACGGCGGACGCACCCACCTGTACGGCGCGCCCGGCCGGACGAAGGTGGGCGGCGAGCACAGCGTCAGCGGCGTCAGCGTCGCGGGCGGCCGGGTCGCCTACGTGGCCGCCACCCCGTCCAGCCCCGGCGACGTCTACCTCGACGGCGAGCGGCTCACCGACCACGCCCTGCCGGACCTCGACCTCCTCCCCCTGGAACGCCGCCTGTTCACCGCACCCGACGGCACCCCCGTCGAGGGCTTCCTGCTGCGCGACCCCGACCGGACCGGCCCCGGCCCGCTCCTGCTCGACGTGCACGGCGGCCCGCACAACGCGTGGGCGCCGGTCTTCGACCCCGCCCACCTCTACCACCAGGTGCTCGCCGCCAGGGGCTGGAGCGTGCTCACCCTCAACCCGCGGGGGAGCGACGGCTACGGCGAGGCCTTCTACACCGCCGCCGTCGGCTCGTGGGGCCTGGCCGACGCCGGCGACTTCCTCGCGCCCATCGACGCGCTCGTGGCGGAGGGCGTCGCCGACCCGGACCGCCTGGCCGTCACCGGCTACAGCTACGGCGGCTACATGGCCTGCTGGCTGTCGGCCACCGACGGCAGGTTCAAGGCCGCCATCCCCGGTGGCTGCGTCAGCGACCTGACCAGCATGTCCGGAACGTCGGACGCCGGATACCTGCTGAAGATGTTCGAATGCGCAGGCGACCTGGCCGCGCAGTCACCGATCACGCACGTCGCCGCCGTCACCGCGCCCACCCTCCTCCTGCACGGCGAGCGCGACGACCGGTGCCCGGTCGGGCAGGCCGAGCAGTGGTTCGCGGCGCTGCGCGAGCGTGGCGTGCCGGTCCGCCTGGTCAGGTACCCGGGCGCGAGTCACCTGTTCATCCTCGACGGCCGTCCGTCCCACCGTCTCGACTACAACGAAAGGATCGTCGCGTGGCTGGAGCAATGGGTGATCGGCTCGGAGAGCTGATCAGCGAATACGACGTCCCCGGCGCCGCCTTGGCCTACCTCCACCGGGGTGAGCTGCACGAGAGCGCCGCCGGCGTGCTCAACACGCGCACCGGAGCGCGGGTGAGCCCCGACTCACTCTTCCAGCTCGGCTCGGTGACCAAGGTCTGGACCGCCACCCAGATCATGCTCCTGGCCGAGCAGGGCCTGCTCACCCTCGACACCCCCGTGGCCGAGCTGCTGCCCGAGTTCAGGGTCGCCGATGCCGAGGTCACCAGGACGGTCACCGTCCGCCACCTGCTGAGCCACACCTCGGGCATCGACGGCGACCTGTTCCTCGACACCGGACGCGGCGACGACTGCGTCGAGCGCTACGTCGAGGCCTGCGCCGACCTGGCGCAGAACCACCCGCTGGGCGCCACGCAGTCCTACTGCAACTCCGGCTTCATCATCGCCGGACGCCTGGTCGAACGGCTGACCGGCGAGGTGTGGGACCAGGCGCTGCGCGAGCAGATCGTCGAACCGCTCGGCCTGACCCACACCTGGACCCTCCCGGAGGACGTGCTGCGCTTCGGCGCCGCCGTCGGCCACCTCGACGGCGAGCCGGCTCCCGCCTGGGGCCTGATGCGCTCCTGCGGCCCGGCCGGCCTGATCACCGCCAGGCCCGCCGACGCGGTCGCCTTCGCCCGCGCCCACCTGGAGGGCGGCCTGCTCAAGGACCCGCGAGCCATGTGGGAGCCGCAGGTCGACATCCCCAACCCGCACACCCTGGGCCGGCAGTGGGGCCTCGGCTGGATCCTCGACGAGTGGGACGGCCACCGCGTCGTCTCCCACGGCGGCAACACCATCGGCCAGTCCTCGATGCTGTGGATGCTGCCCGGCACCGGCACGATCGCCTGCGCCGTGGTCAACGGCGGCCACAGCGGCGCCTTCATGCAGGCCCTGGCCACCGAGCTGTTCCGCGACCTCGACGGCGTGGCCGTACCGCCTGTGCTGGGCCCGCCCGAGCAGCCGGTGGACGTGGACCCGAGCCGGCTCACCGGCGTCTACGAGCGGGTCGGCGCGCGGATCACGGTCGCCGAGCGCGCCGGCGGCCTCTCCCTGCGCATGGAGTCGACCGGCGCTCTGGCGGGCCTGCAGGAACCGGTCACCCTCGACCTGCTCGCCGTGGACGAGGTCACCTTCGTCGGACGCAGGCCGGACGACCCGCAATGGCTGTCAGCCGTCTTCTACGAGCTGGCCGACGGCTCACCGTACGTCCACCTGGGCGCCCGGGCCACCCCCAAGATCTCCTGAGGAGCGCGACATGGACCTGCAGAAGCGTCTGGACGAGGCCGCCCGCCGCCACGACGTGCCGGGAGCCGCCGTCGCGGTGTGGACGGGCACCGAGCTGGTCGAGGCCGCCACCGGCGTGCTCAACAGGAACACGGGCGTGGAGACCACCGTCGACAGCCTGTTCCAGGTCGGCTCCACGACCAAGATCTGGACCGCCACCCTGGTGATGCGCCTGGTCGAGGAGGGACTGGTCGACCTCGACACGCCAGTGCGCGAGTACCTGCCCGAGTTCGGCGTGGCCGACCCCGAGACCAGCAAGGCGGTCACGGTCAGGCACCTGCTCACCCACACCGGCGGCTTCGACGGCGACCTGTTCGAGGACACCGGGCGCGGCGACGACTGCGTCGAGCGCTACCTCGAGTTCCTGCACGGCGCGGGCCAGGCGCACCCCCTCGGCGCGCTGTTCTCCTACTGCAACTCCGGCTACGTCGTGCTGGGCGCCCTGGCGGCCAGGTTCGGCGGCGGCACCTGGGAACAGACCATGCGCGAGCGGCTGCTCGAGCCGCTCGGCGTCACGCACGCGGCCCTCCTGCCCGAGGAGGCCATCCTGTTCCGCGCCTCGGCGGGGCATGTCGGGCCGGACAACGCGGTGCACCCCGGCTGGCAGATGCCGCGCTCGAACGCCCCCGCCGGATCGACCATGTGCCTGGCTCCGCGCGAGCTGGTCCGCTTCGGCCGGATGTTCCTCGACGGCGGCGAGGGCGTGCTGAAGGCCGAGACCATCGCCGCGATGACCACCCCCCAGGTCGACGTGCCGGGCGTGCCCGGCCTGATGGCCGACCGGTGGGGCCTCGGCTTCGAGCTGTTCGACTGGGGCGCGCCCGTCTTCGGCCACGACGGCGGCACGATCGGGCAGAGCACGTTCTGGCGCATCATCCCCGGCAGCGGCGTCACGATCGCCATGAGCGGCAACGGCGGCGGCTTCCTCGGGCTGATCGACGAGGTGGCCCTGCCGGTCATCCGCGAGCTGACCGGCCTGCCCGTCCCGGCCCTGCCCACGCCGCCCGAGCGGCCCGAGCGGGTCGACGCGGCGCCGTACACCGGCACCTACGCCACCCCCGCCGCGGTGCTGGAGGTGACGGGCGCCGACGGTGGCCTCGACGTCACCACCGTCCCCGGCGAGTACATGGCCAGGGCGGGCGCCGAGCGGGTGACCGAGAGGTACGTGCACATGTCGGGCCAGACGTTCATCAAGGTGAAGGCCGATGGCGGCGGCCACCTGCCGATCACCTTCGTGATCGAGGACGGCAGAGCCGCCTACCTGCACAACGGCAGGGCGGTGCCGCGTGCGTGAGCTGTTCGAGGCCGCGGACGTGGAGGGCTTCCTGCACGCCCGCGAGATCGACGGCGAGCGCGAGGTCTGCCACCGGGCCGACGACCCCGTGGTGCTCGCCTCGGTCTTCAAGATCCCGATCGTCCTGGAGTACGCCCGCCAGGCCGCGGCGGGCCTGATCTCCAGGACCGAGCGCCTGCCGCTGACGATGGAGCACCGCGACGGCGGCATCGGCACCTCGGGCTGCGCCGACGAGATCGAGCTGTCGCTGCGCGACCTGGCGCATTTCATGATGTCGATGAGCGACAACGCCGCCACCGACGCGCTGCTGGAGAAGGTGGGGGTGGAGCGCGTCAACGCCACCCTCGCCGAGCTCGGGCTGACGCGCACGCACCTGATCGGTGACTGCCGTGTGCTGCTCGGCACCGTTCTGACCGAGCTGGGTGCGGGCTCGTGGGAGGAGGCGGAACAGGTCGATCCCGAACGGCTGCGCGCGCTGTCGGTGCTCGATCCCGCCAGGACCTCGGCCTCCACCCCGCGCGAGACCACCACGATGCTGGCCAGGATCTGGCGTGACGAGGCGGGCCCGGCCGAGGCGTGCGCCGAGGTCAGGCAGATCATGGGCAGGCAGATCTGGCCGCACCGGCTGTCGTCCGGCTTCGGCGACGACGTGCGGGTGTCGGGCAAGACCGGCACGATCTTCGGCATCCGCAACGAGGCCGGCGTCGTGGAGTACCCCGACGGCCGCCGTTACGCCGTCGCGGTCTTCCTCCGGCCGCGCTCGCTCGGCCTTCGCCTGCCCGCGGCGGACGCCGTGATAGGCGCCGCGGCCCGCAGGGCGGTCGACGAGCTACGCGGCTGATGTCGGTCTTCGTCCACTATCGTGAGGAGATGACGACCCGGCCGAGGGCCAGTCTGCGCCGCATCCTCCACGACCTGGGCAGCACCGTCCTCGACGTCGCCGCCTCCCCTGGCGACCTCGACGCCGAGGTCACGGGCGTCCACATCTACGACCCCCTCGACGAGCTGATGCTGCCCTCGGGCGGCATCCTGCTCGGCGTGGGGGTCGACGGCGCCGAGAACATCTGCGACCTGCTGGAGGCCGCGAGGGCGGGCTCGGGCATCGTGATCAAGCAGCCCGTGGCGGTGGACGAGCGGGTGCGCGCCAAGGCGCTCGAGACCGGGGTCGCCGTCCTCGGCCTCACCCGCGCCGCCTCCTGGTCGCAGGTCGCGGCGCTGCTGCGCTCCCTGCTGGCCGAGGGCGACCTCAGCGAGTCGGGACAGGAACCGTCCGACGACCTGTTCTCGCTGGCGAACGCGTTGTGCGCGCTGCTGGACGCGCCCGTCACGATCGAGGACCGCTCCTCGCGGGTGCTGGCCTTCTCGGGACGGCAGGACGAGGCCGACCCGGGCCGCATCGCGACCGTGCTCGGCAGGCAGGTGCCAGAGACCTACCAGCGCATGCTCGACGAGCAGGGCTGGTTCCGCAAGATCTACCAGAACCCGGGACCCGTCTACATCCCGCTGCACGACGCCCTGCCCAGGGTGGCCATCGCGGTCCGGTCGGGCGACGAGATCCTCGGCTCCATCTGGGCGGCGGTGCGCGAGCCGCTCAGCAAGCAGCGCGAGTGGGCGCTCACCGACGCCGCCAAGATCGTCGCGCTGCACCTGCTGCGCCAGCGCGTGGGCGCCGACACCCGCAGACGGCTGCAGGCCGACCTGCTGTCCACCGTGCTGGAGGGCGGCAGGGACGCCGCCGAGGCCGCGGGCAGGCTCGGCGTCGCCAGCGAGCGGCTGTGCGTCCTGGCCGCCCAGCTGGCCGACGACCAGATCGACTCGGCCCAGTCCGAGTCCGACCGGCAGCGCTTCTGCGACGCCCTCGCCCTGCACGTCGGCGCCATCCACCCCAAGGCCGCCGCCGCGCTCCTCGGCTCGGTCGCCTACGCCATCCTGCCGCTGCACGCCAGCGGCGAGGAGGAGGCCCGCGCCGTACGCGTGGCGCAGAGCTTCCTGTCCAGGGTCGGTCCCCGCCACAGCGCCAACATCGGCGTGGGCCGGCTGGCCGCCGACCTGAGCCAGGTGGCCAGGTCGAGGGCCGACGCCGACAGGTCGCTGCGCGTGCTGCGCTCCAGAGGGGCCCGCGGCGAGGTGGCCGGGTACAGCGACGTCCACTTCGAGGCGCTGCTGCTGCGCCTCGGCGACCTGGCGGCGGCCGAGGAGCAGACCCCGACAGGCCCCTACCAGCGGCTGCTGCGCTATGACGCCGAGCACGGCACCGAGCTGGCCGCCACGCTCGGCGCCTACCTCGACAGCTTCGGCGACGTCAACGCCGCGGCGGCCGCCGTCCACGTGCACTCCAACACCTTCAGGTACCGCCTGCGCCGGCTGACCGAGATCAGCGGCCTCGACCTGGCCGATCCCGAGGCCAGGCTGGCGGCCATGCTCATGATGCGGATCTTCGGACGGCGGCACTAGCCGGGCGGTTCCTTTCGTCGCGCCGTACGAAGAATCGGACAAGGGCAAAGGGGAAGGTGGGGCCACCCCACAGCCCCGGAGTCCGCATGAACACATCGAAGTCGGTGGCCGTCCTCGTGACGACGGCCGCGCTCGCCGCCTCCTGCGGCGGCCAGGCCACTCCCGGCGGCGGCGTCGTCGCCGGCGCGACCTACACCAGCACCGTCACCGCCGACCCAGGCGTGCTCGACCCCGCCACCGCCATCCTGTCGGTGACCAACACCGTGCTCGGCTACGCCTACGACACCCTCGTCGCGGCCAGGCCCGACGGCAGCCTGGTGCCGGCGCTGGCCGAGAAATGGGACGTCAAGCCAGACTCCGTCACCTTCACCCTGCGCAAGAACGTCACCTGCGCCGACGGCTCGCCCGTCACCCCCTCCACCGTGGCGGCCAACTTCACCTACATCACCGACCCCGCCGGCAAGTCGCCGCTCAGGGGCGTGCTCGTCCCGCCCGACCTCACCGCCAAGGGCGACGACGCCGCGGGCACCGTCACCCTGGCCACGCCCAAGCCGTTCTCCTTCATCCTGGAGAGCGCCAGAGACGTCTACATCGTCTGCGGCAAGGGTCTCAAGGACCGCTCGGTGCTGGCCAGGCAGACCTCGGGCTCGGGCCTGTTCCAGCTCACCGAGGCCGTCTCCGGCGACCACTACACCTTCAACCTGCGCCAGGACTACGCCTGGGGGCCGGAGGGTGTCACGGGCAAGACACCGGGACTGCCCGTCAAGGTGGTGCTCAAGGTCATCTCGAACGAGCAGACGGCGGTCAACCTGCTGGCCTCGGGGGCGGTGAACTCCACCGTGGTGACGGGCTCGGACCGGCAGCGCGTCGAGGCCGACCCCTCGATCACCAAGCTGGTCGTGGCCATGGGCAACGGCCAGTTCTTCTACCATCAGGGCGACGGCCGTCCCGCCAAGGACCCCGCCGTCCGCAAGGCGCTCACCCAGGCCGTCAACCTCCAGGAGCTGGCCGGCATCGCCGGCGGCGGCACCGGACGCAAGGCCACCAGCCTGGTCATGGAGCCGCGGCCGTGCAAGGGCGACAGCGTGACGGGCCACGTCCCCGCCTACGATCCCCGGGCGGCCGCCGCCGCGCTGGACGCCGCGGGCTGGAAGCAGGGCCCCGACGGGATCAGGCAGAAGGACGGCAAGCGCCTCACCCTGCGCTACCTGTTCGTCACGACCAAGGGAGCGGCCATCATGGCCGCGGCCGAGTACCTGGCCGCCGAGTGGAAGAAGGCGGGCGTGGAGGTGAAGCTGAACGGCGTCATCGACACCAAGCTCGCCGAGTCGCTCAACGCCACCCAGGACTGGGACGTGGCCTGGCTGCCGATCGGCGTGGCGCTGCCGTCCCAGCTGATCGGCTTCCTGAGCGGCCCCGCCGCGCCCGAGGGCGCCAACTTCGCCCACCTGGACAACGCCCGCTACACCGAGCTGGTCGCCAAGGCGGGTGGGCGGCCCGCGCCGGCCAGCTGCGCCGACTGGGAGGCGGCGGAGTCGGCCCTGTTCGAGGCGGCCGACCTGGTCCCCGTGGTGGAGAACACCGCGGTCGTGGCCGTGAAGGGCGCCACGGTGCAGGCCATCTCCTACATCGTCATCCCGAGCTCGATCCGCATGACGAAGGCGAGCTGACCTTGTTCGTGCTGCGCCGCCTGCTCAGGTTCGCGGCGGGGCTGGCCGCCCTGATGGTCGCCACGTTCGCGATGATCCACCTCATCCCCGGCGACCCCGTCAGGGCGGCCCTCGGCCCGCAGGCCCCACCGGAGCTGATCGCCGCCCGCAGGGCCGCCCTCGGCCTGGACGACCCGCTCGTCCAGCAGTTCCTGGACTACGCCGGCGGCGTGTTCACCGGCGACTTCGGCACCTCCTTCCTCAGTGGCGAGCCGGTGGGCCAGATCGTCATGGACCGGCTGCCCAACACCCTGTCGCTCGCCGTCCTGGCGACCCTCGTGTCGCTGCTGGTGGCGGTGCCGCTCGGCCTGTGGGCCGCGATCCGCACGGAGAACGGCCGCAACAGGGGCACCGAGCTGGGCTTCACCACCGGTACGGGGGCCGCCGTCGCGGTCCCCGAGTTCCTCTACGCGATCGGGCTGGTCGTCGTCTTCGCCGTCGTGCTCGGCTGGCTGCCCCCGGCCGGCAAGGACGGCGCGCTGTCATACGTGCTGCCGGTGGCCGCGCTGTCCATCGGGCCCGCCGCGCTCATCGCCCGCCTGGTCAGGGCCGAGACGGCCCGCGAGCTGGGCAGCGACTACGTCCGCCTGGCCAGGGCCAAGCGGTTGCCCGCCCTCAGGGTCCACCTCCGGCACGTGCTGCCCAACGCGCTCACCGCCACGCTGACCACCGGAGGGCTGCTGCTCGGCGGCCTCATCGCGGGCAGCGTGCTCGTCGAGTTCGTCTTCGCCTGGCCGGGACTCGGCATGCGGATGACCGAGGCGATCACGCAGAAGGACTTCCCGGTCGCGCAGGGCGTGATCCTCGTCTACGGGGCGATCGTGCTCGTCGTGAACACGGGCGTGGACCTGGCGCTGGCCGTGCTCGATCCCAAGTCGACCATCAAGGAGAGCTGATGCGGACCCCCTCAGGGCTGGCAGGGGCGGCGATCGTCGCGTTCATGCTCGTGCTGGCCGTCGTCGGGCCGCCGATCTGGGGCGACCGGGCCGAGCTGATCGACCCCGCCGCCGCGCTGCGGGGCGCCTCGGCCGCGCACCCGCTCGGCACCGACAACCTCGGCCGCGACATCCTGGCCAGGATGCTCGTGGCGGCCCGGCTCTCCCTGCTGCTGGCCGTGCTGGCCACCGCCATCGGCGCGGTGATCGGCGTGGTGCTCGGCACCCTGCCCTCGGTCCTGCCCCGCGGGCTCGGCCGGCTCGTGAGCTCCACCGTCAACGCGCTGGTGGCCTTCCCCGGGCTGCTGCTGGCCATGTTCACCGCCGTCGTCGCAGGACTCGGCGCGCGCGGCGCGGTGCTCGGCATCGGCGTCGCGCTCGCGCCAGGATTCGCCAGGCTCACCCAGACGCTGGCCGCCTCCATCGCGCGCGCCGACTACGTAGCCGCCGCCCGCATGCTGGGCGTCTCCAGGACGACGATCGTGCGCAGGCACGTGCTGCCGAACATCGCCGAACCGCTCATCCTCAACCTGACCGTCATGATCGGCGCCAGCCTGGTGGGCCTGGCGGGCATGTCCTTCCTCGGGCTCGGCGTGCAGGCGCCGGGCTACGACTGGGGACGGCTGCTCTTCGACGGCTTCGCGCGGATCTACGTCAACCCGATCGTCGCCCTCGGGCCCGCGCTCATGGTGGTGCTGGCCGGGCTCGGGTTCAACCTCATGGGCGAGGCGCTGGCCAAGAGCGCCACCCGCTCCGCCGTGCCCAAGGCGGGCGGGAGCCTCCCGCCCGCGGCCGACGGGGGAGCGGCGGACCCCGAGGCCGTGCTGGAGGTCAGGAACCTCACCGTCACCTTCCCCGGCGGCGTCACGCCGGTGCGCGAGGTGTCGCTCACCGCCGCGCCCGGCGAGATCGTCGGCATCGTCGGCGAGTCGGGCAGCGGCAAGAGCCTGACGGCCTACGCCATCGGCGGCCTCGTGCCCTACCCGGGAACCGTCGGCGGCGGGCCCGTGCTGCTGGGCGGGCAGGACGTCCACGCGCTGCCCGCCACCGAGCGCAGGAAGTTGCTCGGCACCTCGCTGGCGATGGTCTTCCAGGACCCGATGGCCTCGCTCAACCCCGCGCTCAAGGTCGGCGGCCAGCTCGCCGAGGTGGCCACCGTCCACCAGGGCGCCGGCAGGGCCGACGCCTGGCGCAGAGCCGTCGACCGGCTCGGCCACGTGCGCATCTCCGAGCCCGCCAGAAGGGCGGGTCAGCACCCGCACGAGCTGTCGGGCGGGATGCGGCAGCGCGCCGTCATCGCGATGGGGCTCATGGGCGCGCCCAGGCTCATCATCGCCGACGAGCCGACCACCGGCCTCGACGTCACCGTGCAGCGGGAGATCCTGCGGCTGCTGCGGGAGGTCACCGAGGAGAGCGCGGCCGCGACGCTGTTCATCTCGCACGACATGGCGGTGGTCGGGTCGCTGTGCGACAGGGTCGTCGTCATGTACGCCGGACGCGTGGTCGAGGAACTGCCCGCCGACAAGCTCGTCTCGGGCGCCGCCCATCCCTACACCCGCGCGCTGGTCGCCTCGGTGCCCGACATGTCAGCCGACAGGTCGCGCCCGCTGGCCAGCATCCCCGGCCGCCAGCCTGGACCCGCGGAGGTGGGGGAGGGGTGCGCGTTCGCCGCGCGCTGCGCCCTCGCCACCGGCCGCTGCACGGCCGAGCGCCCGCCACTGGAAGAACACGGCAAGGCGCACCGCGTCGCCTGCTGGGAGGCATCATGATCATCAAAGGGCTGACCGTGCGGTTCGGCTCGTTCACCGCCGTGGACGACGTCACGCTCGAGATCCCGCAGGGCCGCATCGTCGGCCTGGTCGGCGAGTCGGGGTCGGGCAAGTCCACGCTGGCGCGAGCGGTGAGCGGGCTGGTGCCGTACACGGGGGAGATCCTCGACGGCGGCGGCGTCCAGATGGTCTTCCAGGACCCCTACGCCTCGCTGAATCCGAGGATGACCGTCGGCGCCTCCGTGGCCGAGGGGCTGCGCCGGCCCACGGCCGCTTCGGCGACGTCGGAGGTCGAACGCCTGCTCGGCCTGGTGTCGCTGCCCGCGCAGCTGGCCGCCCGCTATCCGCGCGAGCTGTCGGGCGGCATGCGGCAGCGGGTGGCGATCGCCAGGGCGCTGGGCGCCTCGCCCCGGCTGCTGGTCGCAGACGAGATCACCTCGGCCCTCGACGTGTCCGTGCAGGGCGCGGTGCTGAACCTGGTGCGCGGGCTGAGGGCCGAGCTCGGGCTGTCGATGCTGTTCATCTCGCACAATCTGGCCGTGGTGCGCTACGTCGCCGACGAGATCGCGGTCATGCGGGAGGGGAGGGTGGTCGAGCACGGCCTGACCGACCAGGTGGTGGCGACGCCCGCGCACCCCTACACCCGCGACCTGCTGTCGGCGGTGCCCCGCCTGCCAGTCCCCTGAACCCAGGCCCCTGAACCGGGGTCACTCGGCGGGATGGCGCGGCGACAGCCACCGCATCCACGAAGGGCGGGCCGCGGCGGCGGGGTCGGTCATCGGCTCCGAGGCCGGTGGCGTGGGCACGATGACCAGCGTGCACCGGGCGTGGCGGGTGCAGTAGCGGCGGGTGGAGGGCAGCAGCAGCCGGTCCAGCCCGCCCCTGCGCCCCCTGCCCACCACCAGCAGATCCCCCGGTCTGGCCAGCTCCACCAGCAGCGGGCCAGGCTCGCCGAGCCTGGACACCGTGGCCGTGCTGATGTCCGGCGGGGTCCCGCCTGTCATGTCCTCGAACAGGGCCTGGATGAGCTCGACGCTCCTGGCCTCCTCGAGCTGGCTGATCGCGTGCGTGTACGGCAGCGCCTCGGGAAACGGGTGCACGGGAGCCCGGCTGACATGGACGGCGACCAGCGCCATGCCCCACAGCCGGGCCGCGCCGACCGCCCAGGCCAGCGCCCAGCGTGAGGCGGGAGAGTCATCCACCCCGACGACCACACGCGGTTCCACGGGTAGCATCGCGTCCTCCTCGAAAGAGGTTCGCGTCCAATACTGCGCCTGTCAGGGCCGCTCCACCACGTAATACGTCTTCGCATGGAAACCTGTTACCCGGGCGCCATCGTCCAGCAGCCCACCCAGGACGTCGCGGACCGCGTACCGCCAGGCCTTCGCCGCGCCGGGATCCTCTTTCCGCAGCGCCTCCACGTCCTCGGGGACCGCCACGAGCAGCACCTTGGCGTCCAGGTCGCCGGTGACGGGCCGGCCCGTCACCGCCCGCAGCGCCACCCGCGCCCCCTCGACCGTGTACGGCCCGGCGGGTGCGGCCAGCCGCCACACGGCCAGCAACCGGTCCGACTCGTCCCCCTTGTTGACGGCGTCGTCCATGGCGCCGTAGAAGCCGGGCAGGTACTCCTCGGGCCTGGCGCCCAGCTTGGCCAGGTTGAAGTGCGCGTTGCGGCGCACCAGCGGGTCGTAGGTCCAGGTGACGCGCTCGAGCCCGCGATCGAGCGCCCACGCGCGCTGGTGCCGCTTGAGCGCGAACCCGATGCCCCTGCCGACGAGCGCTCCCGTGATGTGGGAGTGCAGCGCGGCGCCCTCGGCGAAGAAGGCCACCGACGCGCCGACCATCACCCCGCCGTCGTACGCTCCCGCCACGTAGTTGCCCGCGTGCGACAGCGCCCGCATCATCTCGGGGTTGACCGGCTGGTTTCCCGGCTCGAAGCCCCAGATGCCGGTGAAGAGCCTGAAGGCCTCGGCGAACTCCTCCAGGCGGTGGAGCTCCCTGATCTCGATCACCGCAGCGCCTCGCCGAGGAACCTGTGGACGTTGCCGCCCAGGATCTTGAGCAGGTCCTTGTCCGGTACGCCCCTCCTGACCAGGGCCTCGGTGACCAGCGGGAGCCCGCGGGGCCCTTCGAGCCCGGGGACGGTCGCGTAGGGGTCGATCCCGTCGAGGCCGGCGTCCTCGCAGCACGGCGGGGTCACGTCCATCAGCACCTCCCTGACGAAGTCGGGGCCGAGGCCCACGTGGTCGATGCCGGCGACGGTGGCGACGTGCTCGATGTGGTCCACCAGCGTGTCGAGCGTGTAGCCGGACGGGTCGGCGGCCAGGAAGTGCGGGAAGAAGTTCACGCAGACGACGCCGCCGGTCGCGGCGACCGCCCTGATCTGGTCGTCGGTGAGGTTGCGGTGGTGGTCGCGCAGCGCGCGGGCCGAGGAGTGGGTGGCCATCAGCGGCCTGGTGGCCAGCTCCAGCACGTGCGCCACGCCGGAGGCGCCAAGGTGGGAGACGTCGAAGACGATGCCCAGCCGTTCCATCTCCTTGAGCGCGGCGACGCCCGAGGAGGTGAGCCCGCTGCCCGTGGCGTCCTCGCCGCTGCCGTCGGCCAGCGGCGTGCGGCCCCAGTGCGCGATCGAGGCGACCCGGACGCCGAGGCGGTGCACGGTCGAGATCAGCTCGACGCTGTCGTCCAGGCCCGGCATGCTCTCCATGGCCAGCACGAGGGCGATCTTGCCCTCGGCGAGGGCGGCGTCGATCTGGGCGGCGTCGAGGCACAGCGCCACGGCGTCGGCGTTGCCCTCGGCGATGACGTGCGCGCACTCGATCATGCGCAGCGTCTGGCGCAGCGCGCCCTCGGGCCGGAAGGCGTCGTCGACGAAGACGGGCAGCACCTGCAGCCCGACCCCGCCCTCGCGCAGCTGCGGGAGCCACTGCTCGGCGAAGAAGGGCGCCCACCGCTCGGGTGGGCGCGCGGCTACCGCCATCAGCAGGTCGTTATGGGTGTCCGCGACCACGGCGCGGCGGTGGAGATCCAGCGACATGCCCGTGACGCTATGCGAAAGCACAAGTCCGGAATTCGTCCTGTGACATCAAGACCTGGCCGTTCTTCGTGCGGGAGCCCAACCGCTCAGCCGAGCGGGATCCACTCCGTCGAGGTGGTGACCTCGTCGAGGATCTCCTTGACGGGATCCACGCCCAGGCCGGGACCCGTCGGCACCGTGAGGTGGCCGCCGTCGAGCTCGAAGGGCGCGGTGATGTCGGTGGCGTAGTAGCGGCGCGAGCCCGAGGTGTCGCCGGGCAGCGTGAAGCCGGGCAGCGCGGCCAGCGCCACGTTCGCGGCCCGGCCAAGGCCCGTCTCCAGCATGCCGCCGCACCACACCGCGACGCCGTGCGCCCGGCACAGGTCGTGGATGCGCCGCGCCTCCAGGTACCCGCCGATCCTGCCGGGCTTGATGTTGACGATCGAGCAGGCCTTGAGCGAGATGGCGGCGGCGGCGTGCTCGGCCGACTCGATCGACTCGTCGAGACAGATCGGGGTGCGCAGCCGCGTGGCCAGCTCGGCGTGCTGCACGAGATCGTCGTTGGCCAGCGGCTGCTCGATCAGCAGCAGGCCGAACGCGTCGAGCTTCGCCAGCTGCGGGGCGTCGACCAGGGTGTAGGCGGCGTTCGCGTCGACCTGCAGCAGCACGTCGTCGCCGAAGCGCTCCCTGACCGCGCGCACCGGCTCGACGTCCCAGCCGGGCTCGATCTTCAGCTTGATCCTGACGTAGCCCTCGTCCAGGTAGCCCTCCACCGCGTCGAGCAGCTGCGGGACGGAGTCCATGATGCCCACCGACACCCCGCACGGCACCCGGTCCCTCGTCGCGCCGAGGAACTGGCCGAACGACTCGCCCGAGGCCCTCAGCTGGGCGTCCAGCACGGCGGTCTCCAGCGCCGCCTTGGCCATGCGGTGACCCTTGATCGGCTCGAGGGCGCGGCTCACGCCGTACGCGTCGACGTTGTCGGGGAGCGCGGGCAGCAGGAAGCGGCGGATCACCTCGGCGGCGCCGTCGACGTACTCGGAGGAGTAGAGCGGCTCCGACATCGCCACGCACTCGCCCCAGCCCTCGGCGTCGGGCGTGACCACTCTGACCAGGAGGACGTCCCGCTCGTGCTCGGTGCCGAACGACGTGCGGAACGGCGCGACCAGCGGCATCGCGATCCGGCGCAGCTCCACTCCGGTGATTTTCATGCTGTCTCCACTTCGTAGCACGGACTCCGTCCGACGCTAGGCCACGACGGTCCCCCGAGGATTCGTGCCGGACGCCCGAATCGGGGCGTTTCTTCGTCTCCTACCCCTAACGAAGGGGGATCTATGATCCCTGAGTGAACGACGAGATCCGCGGCGGCCTACGCCGACGGGCTGCCGGAGGCGTGGAAGGGCAGCGGGGTGCGCGCGCCCGAGCCGCTCGCCGTCGTCGAGCGGGACGACGGCGACGTGGCCCTCTACCTGGAGGATGCCGGTGGCGAGCGGCTGACCGTCGAGGGGCACGCGGTGATGGCCAGGCGGCTCGGCCGGGCGCAGGGCGGGGCGACCGTGCCCGCCGCCGGCCTGCCCGCCCTCGACCGCCTGGTCCGCCAGACCGGTCGAGGCGGCGCACCGCTATCGCGAGCGGGGGCAGGCGATGATGTTCCTCGCCGGATGGGCCGACGAGACGCGCCGTCTGGCCGACACTCATACATCCTAATGTCTTAACAAATGTTTGACACGCGCCGGTCCCGCTCGATAGAAAACGTCACAACGGACAGTTCGGCACGCCCGACGGGACGCGCCGCGCAGCGGGCGAGGACGTGCGCCGCCCCGATGACCTGCGGCTGGTCGAGTCGAACGTCCAGTTCACGAGGCGCTTCACGATCATCGTCAAGGACACCGGCGTCGCGTGACGCCGCCCATCGAACAGGAGTCACCCATGCGCCTCGGCGTCATCGGTCTCGGCCTCATCGCGCAGGCCGTCCACCTGCAGAACCTTCAGACGCTGCGCGAGAAGTACCAGGTCACCCACGTCTGCGACCTGTCGGCCACGCTGGCGGCGCAGATCGCGGCGGAGTACGGCGGGCCCGTGCGGCACTCCACCGACGCCGCCGAGGTGCTGGCCGACCCCGAGGTGGACGCGGTCCTCATCCTCACCCCCGGCACCCACGCCGACCTGGCCCGCAGGGCGCTGGAGGCGGGCAAGCACGTGCTGGCCGAGAAGCCGTTCGCGCACACCACGGCCGAGTGCCTCGAGCTCGACGCGCTGGCCGCGGCCAAGGGCCTGGTGCTGCAGGTGGCCTACATGAAGATGTACGACCCGATCATGGCTCGGGCCCGCGCCGAGCTGGCCGGCCTCGGCGCGCTCAGACTGGTGCGGGTGACCGTGCTGCACCCCGACGACGAACCGCAGTTCGCCCACCAGCGCCACCTTCGCTACGGCGACGTTGACCCCGCCACCATCGACACCTCCTACGAGCGGGCGAAGGCGGCCGAGGCCGTGGGCGACCTCGGCGAGCCGTACCAGTCGATCTACACCAACGTGCTGCAGGGCTCGGTCGTGCACGAGTTCTCGGTGCTGCGCGCCCTGTTCGGCGAGCAGCCGCTGTCCATCGCCCACGCGCAGGCCGCAGGGCTCAAGCCCGGGGTGAAGCCGGAGGAGCCGCCACAGCTGCAGGCGCTCGGCACGCTCGGCGACGCCCAGCTGTCGCTGTCGTGGAACTGGCTGCCCGACTTCCCCGACTACGGCGAGGAGATCGCGGTCTTCGGCTCCGCCGGCCGTCTCTACCTGAACCTGCCCGGCCCCTACCTGCGCGACGCCCGCGCCGAGCTGGTCGTCGAGACCGTGCAGGGCGGCGAGCGGGCCACCACCCGCCTGGTCTCCGACCACCGCACCGGGTTCGTGCACGAACTGCTCGCCTTCCACGCCTCCGTCACCGAGGGCGCACCCGTCCTCTCCACCGCCGCCGGCGCCGCCTACGACACCGCCGCCCTCCAGCAGATCGCCCGGAGCCTCGCATGAACAAGATCGCCTCTGCCCCCTGCAGCTACGGAGTCCACGGCGGCCAGTCCATCGACATGAAGCCGGTCGAGCTGCTCGAGGCCATGGCCGCCGCCGGTTACACCGGCAGCGAGCTCGGCCCGCCCGGATTCTTCGGCTCGCCCGCCGAGACCGCCAGGTTGTTCGCCGACAACGGGCTCACCGTCGTCGCGTCCTACGTGCCGCTGCACCTGTCGCTCTCGGAGGAGGTGCTGGCCGCCGACCTGGCCGCCATGCGCCAGACCCTGGAGGAGCTGGCCGCCTCCGGCAACCCCGACGTCGTGGCCGTGCTGGCCGACGAGGGAGATGACGCACTGCGCGCCAACCCGTGGCGCACCGGCGCCGGCTGGAACGCCGCCACCTGGGGGCGCGCCGCCGACCGCGTCGCCGCCGCCTGCGAGGTCGTCAGGTCGTACGGCGTTCGCCCCGTCTTCCATCCCCACTACGCCACCTACGTCGAGCAGGCCGCCGAGATCGACCGGCTCATGGAGCTGACCGACGTCTCGCTCTGCCTCGACAGCGGCCACTTCGAGCTCGGCGGCGCCTCGCCCGCGGGCTACGCCGAGAAGTACGCCGACCGCGTGCACCACGTCCACGTCAAGGACGTGCGCCACTCCGTCGTCGCCGACGCCAAGGCGCGCGGCGACGTCGACCTCGAGTCGTGGTGGGCCGGCGTGGCGTGCCCGCTCGGCCGCGGCGACGTCGCCCTGGAGCCCTTCCTCGCCCAGCTCAAGGCCAACGGCTACGCCGGGTGGTACGTCATCGAGCAGGACAGCGCCGCGGTCACCGCCGAGACGTGGGACGCCGTCATCGCCGACCAGCGGCACAACCTCACCTGGCTGGCGGAGCGTCTGTGACCGAGCCGTCCGGCCGGACGTCCCGCCCGACATCCGGCCCGAAGACCGTCCCGAAGACAGGCCCGAAGACAGGCCCGAAGTCCGTCCCGAGATCCGGCCCCGCGCTCATCCCCTCGTCGGTCTCCCCGGAGAACCCCGGCCCCGTGGTGGGGGTCGTGTCGCCGGGAGACCTCGGCCCCGTGCGGAGCTCCGCCACCCTGGAGGACCCGTCCCGAGAGCACCCCGGCCCCGCCTTCGATCCGCCGAAGACCCCAACAGGAGAGCGCTCATGATCCAGGACAGGCTCGCGACGCTCGTCGAGACCAGGGCCAGCCGGCCCGCCGCGATCGCCGAGGCCGCCGCCCTCCGGGTGCGCCCCGGCAGCCTGCTCGGCGAGCACGGCAAGCTCATGGTGATCGCCGCCGACCACCCCGCCAGGGGCGCCCTGCGCGCGGGCGACCGCCCCCTCGCCATGGCCGACCGGCTCGACCTGCTCGACCGGCTCTGCACCGCACTTGCCAGGCCCGGCGTCAACGGCGTCCTCGGCACCCCGGACATCCTCGAGGACCTCCTGCTCCTCGGCGCGCTCGACGGCAAGGTCGTCATCGGCTCGATGAACCGCGGCGGCCTCGCGGGCGCGGCGTTCGAGATGGACGACAGGTTCACCGGCTACGACGCCGCGCGGATCCAGGCGATGCGGTTCGAGGGCGGCAAGACGCTGACCAGGATCGACTACGCCGACCCCGCCAGCGTCGACACCCTCGAGGCGACCGCCAGAGCCGTCAGCGGCCTGGCCGAGCGCGACCTCCTGGCGATGGTCGAGCCGTTCATCTCGCACCGGGTGGATGGCCTGGTGCGCAACGTGCTCACCCCCGACGCCATGGTCAAGGCCGCCGCGATCGCCGCCGGACTCGGCGGCACCTCCGCCTACACCTGGCTCAAGCTGCCCGTGGTGGACGACATGGAGCGCGTGATGGCCGCCACCACGCTGCCCGTCGTCATCCTCGGCGGCGAGGTGGACTCCGACCAGGAGGCGGTCTTCTCCAGGTGGCGCAAGGCGCTGGCCTGCCCGACCGCGCGCGGCCTGGCCGTGGGCAGGTCGCTGCTCTACCCGCCGGACGACGACGTCGTCTCCGCGGTCGACGCGGCGGTGGGTCTGCTGTGAGCCACCGCCGCAGAGGCTCGCCGGTCGCCCCCATCGCCCCATCGGCGCCTCGGTGACCGGAGGCCGCCGGGCAGCCTCAGCGGTCGAGCACGTGGAGGGCGGGCGAGCCCGGGGTGAGCAGCAGCGCGCCGTCCCGTCCGCAGGCGACCGTGTCGGCCACCCGCGCGCCGAACAGGCCGCTCAGCTGGATGGCGGGCGCGACGCACAGCGTCATGCCGTCGGCCAGCGGCTCGGGCTCGTCCAGCCGGGGCCCCTCGTCGGGTCCCCAGCCCACGCCCCTGCCGTTCACCTGGGCGAAGTCGCCGTAGCCGCTGTCCTCGATCACCTGGAGCGCGCGGCCCGCCACCTGGGCCGCGGGGGCGCCGGGCCGTACGGCCTCCAGCGCCGCCGCGCGGGCGGCCAGCACCACCGAGTACATCGCCTCGAAGTCCTCGGGCGGCTCGGCCACCGCGAACACCCTGGCCACCTCGGCGCAGAAGCCGTCCCACCTGCCGCAGACCGACACCTGCAGCGCGTCACCGGGATTGATGACCCGCTCGGTCGGCGCGTGCGCGCGGGCCGCGGTGTGCTCGCCCGCGGCGACCCGCACCGACAGGAGCTCCTCGCAGCCGCCCTCCACCATGAGCGCCCGCAGCCGGGCGGCCATCTCCCGCTCGGTCGCGCCGAACCAGGCCAGCTCCCGGGCGGCCGTCAGGACGGCGTCGGCCGCCCCCGCGGCCCTCGCCACCGCCTCGACCTCGCCGGGCGACTTCCTGAGCCGCAGCGGGCGCAGAACGGCGGAGGCGGGGATCAGCTCGGCGTCGATCCGCATCGCGAACAGCTCGGCGACCCGCATCTCGTCGTCCACGCCGACCCTGCGCGCCCCGCGGGGGACGAGCGCGGCGGGATCGCTCGTCTCGATCGGCGGCCGGTCCCTGACCACGACGAGGAAGGCGTCGCCCGCGCCGCCGAGGAAGCGGAAGTCGGGGGAGGGGCGCAGCACCAGCGCGTCCACGCCCGCCGCCGCCATCGCCTGGCGTACCAGCTGCTCCCTCATCACTCGGGGGCGTGCAGCCAGCAGGCGACGGGGCCGAAGGCGGGCTCCTTCACCCGGCACACGTCCATGACCAGCGGGCAGCGCGGGTGGAAGCGGCACCCCTGGGGCGGGTCGGCGGGATCGGGGACGTCACCGGGCAGCTCGGCGGGCAGCACTCCCAGCCCGTCGGGCTGGGGGATGGCGGCCAGCAGCGCCCTGGTGTAGGGGTGCTTCGGCGCGGCCCACACCTCCTCGGTGCGGCCCACCTCGACGATCTTCCCGAGGTACATCACCGCGATCCTGTCGGCGATCAGCCTGACCACCGACAGGTCGTGGCTGATGAACAGCAGGCCGGCGCCCGAGTCCACCGCCAGGTCGCGCATGAGTCTGGCCACCTGCGACTGCGCGGAGGCGTCGAGCGCGGAGATCGGCTCGTCGCCGATCAGCAGCGAGGGCCTGGCCGCCAGCGCCCTGGCGATCGCGATGCGCTGCCGCTGACCGCCGGAGAACTCGTGCGGGTGCCGTCCCGCGAACTCGCGGGGCAGGCCGACGCGCTCCAGCAGGTCCGCGGGGGCGGTGGCGGTGTCCCCCGCGGTGCGCAGGCCGTCGGCGATCTGGTCGCCGACGCGGCGGCGCGGGTTCAGCGAGGCGTACGGGTCCTGGAAGACCATCTGGATCGCGGTCAGCTCACGCCTGCGCAGGCCCAGCGGGGTGACCGGGCGGCCGCCGAAGGTGATCTCGCCCTCTGCCGCAGGATGCAGCCCGCAGACGGCCCTGGCCAGCGTCGACTTGCCGCAGCCCGACTCGCCCACCAGCCCGACCACCTCGCCGGGCGAGACCGTCAGGCTGGCTCCGGCCACGGCCCGCACCACGGGCCGTCCCGAAGAGCGGTGCTCCACGACCAGGTCGCTGATCGTCAGCGTCGTCATGCCGTCTCTCCGTCTCCTGCGGTCCTCTGCACCGGCTCCTCCCGGGCGGCGGGCGCCTCGGGGAGGGAGTCCAGGAGGGAGCGGGTGTAGGGATGGGAGGGCGTGCGCAGGACCTGCCCGCGCGGGCCCGACTCGACCACCAGGCCGTCCTTCATCACGCTCACCTCGTCGGCCACCGCCGACATCACCCCGAGGTCGTGGGTGACCAGCAGCACCGCCAGCCCCAGATCGTCGCAGAGGCCGCGCAGCAGCCGCAGCACGCCCGCCTGCACGGTCACGTCGAGCGCCGTCGTGGGCTCGTCGGCGATCAGCACCTTCGGCGAGCAGGCCAGCGCGATGGCGATGGCGATGCGCTGGCGCATCCCGCCGGAGAACTGGTGCGGGTAGCGGCCGAAGGCCTCGTCCGGTCCGGGGATGCGGACCTTGGCCAGGAGCTCCACCGCCCTCGACCGCGCCTCCGCGCGGCCGAGCCCCAGGTGGTGACGCATGTGCTCGGTGAGCTGCCTGCCGATGGTCAGCATCGGGTGCAGGCTGGTGGCGGGGTCCTGGAAGACCATGGCGATCTCGCCGCCGCGCACCCTGTTCAGCTCCCTGGACGGCAGGCCGAGCAGGTCCCTGCCCTCCAGCGCGATCGAGCCCGTGGCCCGCGCGCCGTGCGGGAGCAGGCCGAGGACGGCAAGACCCGTCATGGTCTTGCCCGACCCGCTCTCGCCGGCCAGGCCGTGCACCTCGCCCTGGCGCAGCGAGAGGTTCACGCCGCCGAGGATGTCCCTGCCGCCGATGGCGACCCTGAGATCGGTGATGTCGAGCATCAGAGCGCACGCTCCTTGATGGCGCGGGCCGTACGGGGGTCGAGGGCGTCGCGCAGCGTGTCACCGAGGAAGTTGAAGGCCAGCACCACGGTCAGGATCGCCAGACCGGGGAAGGTGGCCACCCACCAGCTGTCGAAGACCTCCACGCCGCCGGCGACCATCGCGCCCCACTCGGGGGAGGGCGGCTTGGCGCCCAGGCCGAGGAAGGACAGCCCGGACAGCAGGAGCAGCGCGGTGCCGATGTCGAGCGTGGCCAGCACGAGCACCGGGCCCGTGACGTTCGGCAGCACGTCCACCCGCAGCGAGCGCCACACGGAGAACCCCAGCAGCCTGCCGCTCAGCACGAACTCCCGCTCCCGCACGCCCAGCACGAGCCCGCGCGTGACGCGGGCGTAGGCGGGCCAGGCCACCACGAGGACGGCGAGCACCGCGTTGACCAGGCTCGCGCCCAGCGCCGCCGCGACCACCATGGCCAGGATGACGGTGGGGAAGGCGAAGACGAGGTCGGCGACCCGCATGATCGTCTCGTCCACCCACCTGCCGAAGTATCCGGCGCAGGCGCCGAGCAGGCCGCCGATCAGCAGGCTCAGGACGACCAGCAGCAGCGTCAGCGGGATGGAGACGCGCGCGCCGTACATGACCCTGCTGAGGATGTCGCGGCCGAGCTGGTCGGTGCCAAACCAGTGGTCGGCGCCGGGCGGCGCGAGTCTCGGCAGGTCCTGGGCGAGCGGGTCGTGCGGGGCCAGCAGCGGGGCCGCCAGCGCGATCACCAGCCAGGCGAGCGCGATCACCCCGCCGACGATGGCCAGGGGTTGCCGCCATGCTTCGGGCAGTCGTCGTCTCACTGCAGTCTCACTCGGGGGTCGATGACGCCGTACAGCACGTCCACGATCAGGTTGATGACCAGGTAGACCCCGCCGACCACCAGGCCCACGCCCATGACGGCGGGCAGGTCGAGGGTGGTGGCGCTCTTGTAGGCGTACTGCCCGACACCGGGCCAGGCGAAGATCGCCTCGACGAGGACGGTGCCCGACAGCAGGCTGCCGAAGGCGAGGCCGGCCACGGTGATGATCGGCACCAGCGCCGAACGGAGCACGTACCTGAACAGGATCACCCGGCCCGGCAGGCCCTTGGCGCGGGCGGCGCGGACGTAGTCCTGGCCGAGCACCTCGAGCACCGCGCTCCTGGTGAAGCGGGTGAGCAGGCCGATCGTGTAGAGGGCGAGCACCAGCGCGGGGGTGAGGAGGTGGCCCACCGCGCTGGCGAAGACGTCCCACTGGCCGGCCAGCGCCGAGTCCACCGTCGCGAGCCCCGTGACGGGCGGCGGGGCCGCCAGACCCGGGTCGATCCGGCCGCTGCCCGGGGTGATCTGGAGCCGGTAGAAGAAGACGTAGAAGGCCACCAGCGCCAGCCAGAACGTCGGCACCGAGATGCCGATCAGGCTGAGCACCCTCAGCACGTGGTCGGACAGGCGGTCCCTGCGCAGCGCCGCCACCACGCCGAACGCCACGCCCAGGACGAGGGAGACGACGATGGCCGCGCCCGCCAGCTCCAGCGTGGCGGGGACGGTCTCGACCATGTCCTGGCTGACCGGGCGGTGGCTCTGCTGGCTGGTGCCGAGGTCGCCCTGGAGCAGCCCCTGCAGGTGGATGAGGTACTGCTGGGGGAGCGGCTTGTCCAGGCCGTGCTCCTGCCGCCACTGGGCGACGATCGCGGGGTCGCCGAGGGCACGCTGGCCGAGGTTGGCGGTCGCGGGGTCGCCCGGCACGAGGTTGGTCAGGACGAACGTGACCAGCGTGATGCCCCAGGCCAGCAGGATCGCGATGAGGATCCGGCGCAGCAGGAACCTGGCCAGCGGAGCCCTCCTGCGCCGAGCGCGCGGGCGGGCGGCGAGCGTCTTCTCGGAGAGCGCCGGGTCCCGGTGGGGGGCGCCGGGGGAGGGCTCCGGCACGGCCGGGCGGGCCGTGCCGGAGGTCTCGTCGGTCATCGCGACGGCCTACTTGGCGCCGAGGTCGGCGAGGTCGACCGTCCAGACCGGGTGGTACTCGAGGCCGGTCACCGACGCGGCGGTGACGATGTTCTGGCTCGGCTGGATGAGCGGGATGAACGGGCCCGAGGCGTTGAGCTTGGTCTGCACGTCGGCGTAGGCCGCCTTGCGGGCCTCGTCGCCGATGGTCGTGGCCGCCTTCTCGCCCGCGGCCGAGACCGCCTTGTCGGCGCCGTCCTTCCAGCCGGCCCGCAGGCCGACCAGCTTGCCGGGCAGGAAGGCCAGGTAGTCGCTCGGGTCCGGATAGTCAGGGCCCCAGTACCACAGGCCGAGCTCCTCCTTGCCGTTGCGGTAGTTGTCGAGCGCGGTGGTGATCGGCGCGGGGGCGAGGTCGACGGTGATGCCGACCTCCTTCAGGTTGGCCTGGATCCGCTCGGCCAGCGGCTGGAAGGACAGCCCGTTGACGGTGAGCTCGCTCGGGTACTCCAGCTTCACCGTCGGGTTGGACAGCCCGCTGGCCGCCAGCGCCGCCTTGGCGCCCTCGACGTCACGCTTGGCCGCCTGGTCCTGCGGCAGCGCGCCCAGCAACTGCGAGGGGATGATCCCCGGCGCCTGCGTCGACCCCTCGCCGGCCAGCTCCAGCAGGCCCGCGTAGTCGACGCCCTTGCGCAGGGCCTCGACGAACTTGGCGTTCGGGGTGGTCTTGCTGACCGAGGAGTCCTGGTTGGCGAGCAGGAAGATGACGTTGGCCGAGGCGGTCTTCTTCACCTGGAGGTTCGCCGGCATGCCGGTCACCTGGTCGCCCGACAGGTTGAGCGCCACCTGGCTGTCGCCGCGCTGCACGTTCAGCTTCTGCGTGGCGGCCTCGACGTTGCGGATGACGACCCTGTCGTAGGCCGGCTTGGCGCCGTAGTACTTGGGGTTGGCCTTGAGCACGACCTGGCTCGTCAGGTTGAACGACTCGATCGTGTAGGGTCCCGAGCCCGCCGAGGCGGAGTTCAGGTACTGCTCGGCCTTGTCGCTCGCGTCCGTGGTCGCCCCGTGCTCCTTGGCGACCTTGCTGTTGAGCACGCCGAGCGCCGGGTTGGGCAGGATGTACGGCAGGGCGGGGTTGGGCGCCTTCGACGTCAGCGTGATCGTCGTGTCATCCGTCTTGGCCACCTCCACGCCGTCGAGCAGGAACGACGGCGTGCCCTTCATGTCGCGCACCCGGGTCAGCGAGAAGACCACGTCGTCGGCCGTCAGCGGCGAGCCGTCGGCGAACGTGGCGCCCTTCTTCAGCTTGAGCGTCAGCACCTTGCCGTCCTCGGACAGCTCGTACGACTCGGCCAGTGCGGGGACCGGCTTGGTCACGTCCGCGCCGTCGAAGGTCAGCAGGGTCTCGTAGACCGCCTTGCCGACGAACAGGCCGGTCGGCTCGTAGGTGCGCCCGGGGTCGGCGGTCTTCAGGTCGAAGGACGTGTCGATGACGAGGGTCTTGGCGCCGGACTGCGGTGCGGACGACGACTTGACGCCGCCGGCGGAGCAGGCGGCGAGCGCGAGAGCACCGACGACCAGCAGAGCTGCCGTCTGAGAGCGGGTCGCCATGGGGTGTCCTCCGAAGCTGGACGGTTGGTTGTGATTGGTCGTGGATTGTCCGGCAGAATGTCCAGCTCATGTCACAGGACTGAGATGTATGTGAAGGGATTGCTCACCTGATGGTTGAAATGTCTCCCCATGGCGGGCGCCCCGCTGATCCTTCTGGACGGATCGGCATCGGGCTCGAACTGGACAACACCCATCTGAAGATCCTCGAGGTCCTGCGGGAGAACGGCAGGATCTCCGTCGCGGCGCTGGCCGAACGGGTGGGGATCTCGCGGGCGAACGCCTACACCAGGTTCGAGGCGCTGCGGGCCGACGGGGCGATCAAGCGGTTCACCGCGGAGATCGACCATGTGCGGGCCGGTCTCGGCATCACCGCGCTGGTCTTCGTGACCGTGCGGCAGCAGATGTGGAAGCAGTTCCGCGCGGAGCTGGCCAGGATGCCCGAGGTGGAGTACTGCGCGATCACCACCGGCCAGCACGACGCGATGATCCAGGTGCGGATGGCCGACGTGGCGGCGGTGCACCGGCTGGTGACCGAGCGCATGGCCAACATCCCCGCGGTGAAGGCGACCGAGACCGTCTTCATCCTCGACGAGGTGCTCAGGCGGCCGTACGTGCTGCCCACCGACCGGGACGGCGGCAGGGACGCGGGCCGTACGGGCAGGCGCCCCGCGGCGCCCGAGCCCGCCGAGGTGCCGCTCGGCAAGATGCGCTTCGTCGGCGCGGCTGAGGGGAGGGCGGCGCTCAGGAAGGAGGGCGGCTGAGAGCTCCCATGTCTGGCTTTCGCGCACGCCGGGGCGAGGCCCGGCGCGGGCCGGACCTCTCCGGTTCATTCCTACCGCCCTGAGGTGGGCGCGTCCATGAGAGTTAGGAAAGTTTCCTAAATTCTGTTGACCCCTGTGACTTTCTGTGGGATCACGGTGCAAAGCTCCCATCTCTCCTGCGGAGAAGCAGATGAAGTTACGCACCCTCATCGCCGTCACCGGATTACTCGTCGTTTCCACTCCCGCGCTGGTCTCCGCCGCGCCCACCCGCTACGAGGCCGAGAACGCCACCGTCTCCCAGGGCGCGGTCGAGTCCAACCACGCCGGGTACTCCGGCACCGGCTTCGTCAACGGCGACAACGTCGCTGGCTCCTACACCGAGTGGACGGTCACCGCGCCGAACGCGGGCACCGCCACCATCGCCCTGCGCTACGCCAACGGCACCACCGCCAACCGGCCGAGCGACATCTCCGTCAACGGGACGCTCGTCGGCGACGACCGGGCCTTCAACCCCACGGGCGCCTGGTCCACCTGGGCCACCAGCACGCTGACCGCGCCCGTGGTCGCGGGCCAGAACACGATCAGGGCCACCGCCTCGGCCGTCGGCGGCAACCCCAACTGGGACTTCCTCGACTTCGAGGTGCAGGCGCCCAGCGACTTCACCGACTACCAGGCCGAGAGCGCGACGATCTCCCAGGGCATCGTCGACACCAAGCACGCCGGGTACACGGGCTCGGGCTTCGTCGACTACGCCAACGTCGCGGGGTCGTACGTGGAGTTCACGGTCAGCGCGGCCGCCGCCGGGCAGCAGTCGCTGGCCTTCCGCTACGCCAACGGCACCACGACGAACAGGCCGATGGACATCTCGGTCAACGGGACCGTCGTGGCCAAGGACTTCCCCGGCACCGGCGCGTGGGCGACCTGGCAGGAGGTCACCTTCAACGCCGCGCTGAACGCGGGCGCGAACGTCGTCAGGGCCACCGCCGGCACCGCCGGCGGCGGGCCCAACCTCGACCGGCTGCGGGTCAGCGGCCCGGGCGACACCGAGAAGCCGACCCCGCCGGGACAGCCGTCGTGCAGTGAGATCACGCACAACAGTCTCAAGCTGGCCTGGGGCGCCTCCACCGACAACATCGGCGTCGTGGCCTACGACATCTTCCACCAGGGCACCCAGATCGCCACCGCGCCGGCCTCGCCGTACACGCTGACCGGGTTGAACTCCGACTTCGGCTACCAGCTGTCGGTCTTCGCCCGCGACGCCTCCGGCAACGTCTCGCTCAGCAGCCCCGAGGCGGCCTGCCGTACGCTGCCCGCGCCGCCGGACGACCCGCCCAGCCAGCCGGGCCAGCCGGCCGTCTCGGGCGTGCAGCCCACCCAGGCGACCGTCACCTGGGCCGCCTCGACCGACGACAACGGCGTGCGCGCCTACCTGATCCGCGACGCCGCCAACACCGTCCTGCAGACCGTCACCGGCAGCCCGCCCGCGACCACCGCCACCGTCCCGCTGGAGTGCGCCAAGACCTACCAGCTGCACGTCGTCGCCCGTGACACCGCCAACCAGCTGTCCACGCCGAGCGCGCCCTCGGCCGCCTTCACGACCGGCTCGTGCGGAACCGTGCCGCAGACCCCGACGACGATCGCGGGCGGCTGGGACGTTCCGTGGGACATGTCGTGGGCGCCCGACGGCAGCTTCGCGCTGGTGACCGAGCGCGACACGTTCAGGGTCTTCAAGGTCACCCCCTCGGGCACCAAGACCCAGGTCGGCACCGTGCCCAACGTCGTGACCACCGACGGCGAGGGCGGCCTCATGGGCATCGACTTCTCGCCCGGCTGGAACGGCAGCACCGACCAGGAGGTGTTCTTCATGCACACCGCCTCGGAGGGCAACAGGGTCGCGAAGATGAACTTCAACGGCACCTCCCTCAGCGGCTACGCCTCCGTCCTGCAGGGCATCGCCAAGAACCGCTACCACAACGGCGGCCGCCTCAGGTTCGGCCCCGACGGCTACCTGTACCTCACCACCGGCGACGCGCAGCAGACCAGCACCGCGCAGAACCTCTCCTCGCTCAACGGCAAGATCCTGCGCATCACCAGGACCGGTGCCGCCGCCCCCGGCAACCCGTTCGGCACCCGGGTCTACAGCTACGGCCACCGCAACCCGCAGGGCCTCGCGTGGGACTCGGCGGGGCGGCTGTGGTCCTCCGAGTTCGGCAACGCCACACGTGACGAGCTCAACCTCATTCAGCCGGGCAAGAACTACGGCTGGCCGACCTGTGAGGGCACCTGCAGCGTCTCCGGCATGACCAACCCCAAGCACACCTGGTCGGTCTCCGAGGCCTCGCCCAGCGGCATCGCGATCGTCAACAACACGGTGTTCGTGGCGGCGCTGCGCGGCCAGCGGCTGTGGCGGGTGGTGCTCAACGGCGAGACCGTCTCCACCGTCAACTCCTACTTCACCTCCACGTACGGCAGGCTCCGCCTGGTGGAGAAGGTGCCCAACGCCAGCGCCATCTGGTTCGGCTCCAGCAACTCCGACAACAACGGCAACGGCAGCGCCGACGTGATCAGGCGCTCCGCCATCCAGTAACCCCCCGAGGGCCACCGCCACCACCGCAGGCGGTGGCCCGAACCCGGACCGAATCACTATCGGACAGGACCCCCATGGAACTCTCCAGACGCCAGCTCGGAACCCTGGTCGGCGCCGCGTTGCTCGCCCCCCATCTACCCGTCCGCCCCGCCACGGCGGCCGCCGCGTGGAAGCTGATGTGGTCGCCCGAGGCGAGCGTGGACGGCCTGCGCGCCTTCGAGACCATCGAGGACGACAGGGCCGACTCCCACCCCGCAGGACAGCCGCACATCTACGCCGAAGGCAACAACTTCCGCTTCAACATGCACACGGTCGACCGCGACACCTCCACCGACAGGCAGCGCCAGGAGGTGACGGGCAACCGTACGCCGAGCGGCTACCTCCAGTGGCTGAACGGCGAGACCTGGCGGCTGACGTACTCGATGTACATCCCCTCCTCGCTGAAGGCCACGACCACCTTCACCCACATCATGCAGACCAAGATGCCGGGGACGGGGACCGGTCCCATCACCGTCACCTCGCTGCGCAGGGTGGACGGCGCGCAGACCATCGAGCACAAGATCTTCGAGCCGAACATCCTGGTCGGCCGCACCGACCTGGTGCCGCTGCAGAACAGGTGGATCGACATCGAGTACGAGATGAAGATCGGCGACGGCAGCGCGGGCTCGGTCAGGTGGGTCGTCAGGAACGGGGGCACGACCGTCGTCGACGCGACGAAGACCGGAGTCGACACCTTCCTCGGCGACAGGGTCCGGCCCAAGTGGGGCATCTACCGCTCGCTCGGCGACACCTCGGGCTCGCTGCAGGACTGCCACCTGCTGCTGACCAACATGCGCGCCTACAAGCTGGTCCAGGCCACCGCGACCAGGCTGGAGGCGGAGAACGCGACGATCTCACAGGGCGTGGTGGAGTCGAACCACACGGGCTACTCCGGCACCGGCTTCGTCAACACCGACAACGTGGCGGGGGCCTACGTGGAGTGGCGTCATACCGCCGCCGCCGCGGGCAGCGCCACCCTGACCTTCAGGTACGCCAACGGCACCACGACGACCCGTCCGGTGGCCATCGCCGTCAACGGCGCCACCACGAACGTCGACTTCCCGGCCACCGGCGCCTGGAGCACCTGGCAGTCGAGGAGCATCACCGTCCCCCTCGTCGCGGGCGCCAACACGATCAGGGCCACCGCCACCACGGCAGGCGGCTGCCCGAACCTCGACTACCTGGAGGTCCTGGCCTGATGTCAAGGGCTTGCTTCGGCTTCCCTGATCTGGGTTCGATAGGGGCGGTCGTTCACCTGAAGGCGTGACAACCCCGACGTGGGAGGCGCACATGAAGGATCCGGACTTCAGCAGGGCGCAGTGGCGCAAGAGCACGTTCAGCGCCGACGGCGCCTGCGTGGAGGTCGCCTACGCGGAGGGCGCCATCGGTGTCCGCGACACGAAGCAGGACGGAGCCGGCCCCATCCTCGTCTTCGACGAGCGGGAATGGGCGGCCTTCCTCAGGGGCGTCCAGGCCGGGCAGTTCGAGATCGACGAGCTGACGGCCTGACGGCGGGAGGCGATGGCGCGAGCGGCGGAACGGGGCGGGCGAGGATCTCGCGGTGTCGTCCCGCTGCTCGCGGCGACCGGGGTCTCCGTCACCGGCGACGGCGCCTTCCTGGCGGCGGCCCCGCTCCTCGCCGCCACCCTGACCAGGGACCCGCTCGCGGTCGCGGCGGTGACGGCCGCCTTCTCCGTGCCCTGGCTGGTCATCGGCCTGCCCGCGGGTGCCCTTGTCGATCGCTGGAACCGCCGGCGGGTCATGCTGGCGGCCGATCTGGTCAGGGCGCTCGTCCTCACCGTGGCCGCCACCCTGGTGATCATGGGCCGCGCGAGCATCCCGGCGCTGGTGACAGCGGTGCTGGCGGTGGGCGCCGCGCAGTGCTTCTTCGACTCCGCGGCCCAGGCGACGATCCCGGCGGTCGCGGGGCGGGACAAGGACGCGCTCGCCCACGTGAACGGCCGCTTCTGGGCGCTGGACAACGTCGGACGCGGGCTCCTCGGCCCTCCGCTCGGCTCGGCCACGTTCGCGCTGGCCCGTGCCCTGCCGTTCGCGATCGACGCCGCCTCGTTCCTCGTCTCGGCATGGCTGGTGCGCGGGCTCCCCGACACCGGTGCGGCCGGCGCCGCCCGCGAGGGCCTGCTCTCCTCGGTGCGGGCGGGCCTGCGCCACGTGTTCGGCACCCGGGACCTGCGGGTGCTCGCGCTGAGCCTGGGCGCCTACAACTGCGGCTTCAACCTCGTCCTGGCCACCTTCGTGCTGTACGCCACGGACGTGCTCGCGGTGCCCGCCGCGGCGTACGGCCTGCTGATGGCCGCCGGGGCGATCGGCGGCGTCGTAGCGGGCTGGAAGGCGCGCGTCCTCACCAGGCGGCTCTCCTACCGGCAGACGACGGCTCTCGCGCTCGCCGTCCAGGCGCTGGTGTGGCTGGGTGTCCTGGCCGGCGCCGATGTCTGGACGACGGGCGTCCTGCTCGCCGTCGGTGGCGCGGGGGCGACGCTGACCAGCGTGGCCGTCGGGTCGGCGCGTCACGCCCTCACCCCCGACGACCTGCTCGGGCGCGTGGTCGCGGCGTTTCGCCTCTTCGGGATGGGCGCGGCGGGCCTGGGCGCGCTCCTGGGCGGCGTCCTGGCGCGCCTGTTCGGGCTGCACGTCCCGTTCATCGCCGCGTCGGGCCTGGTGGCCGTCGCCGCGGTGCTGGCCTGGCCCCGCCGGTCGCGCGCGTGATCCAGACCCGCCTGCACCAGGACCGGGGACCGCCCCGACGCGGGTGATCGCCCTGGAGGAACGGGCAGGCACGCCAGAGCAACCGGGGGCTTGGGGCTGGGTTCGGGTGGCGGGAAGGTGGTTCGGGGAACGAGGGGTCGCGGGGTCAGTGGGCGAGGGCGGACAGGGGTATCGCGTTGGCCATGGCCTGGTAGCCAGCGTCGCTGGGGTGCAGGTGGTCGCCGCTGTCATAAGGGGGCCACATCCGCAGCGGGTCCTCGGGATCGGCCAGCGCCGCGTCGAAGTCGGCCACCGCGTCGAAGGCCCCGCTCCTGATGAAGGCGTTGACGCTCTGCCGTACCGACTCCAGGGTCTCGTTGTGGACGCGCCAGCCCTTGAACGGCGTGAGCGTCCCGCCGACGACCTTGAAGCCGCGCGCGTGGGCCCGCTCGATGATCTGCCTCAGCGCGGCGATGATCGGGGCCGGGTCGGTCTGGTTGGGGGTCTGCTGGATGTCGTTGATGCCCTCGACCACGATCAGTGTCGTCGCGCCGGGACGCGACAGCACGTCACGGTCGAGCCGGGCCAGCGCGTTCACCCCCGCCGTGACGCCGCTGCCGCCGAGCGGCGTGCCGCCGTCCAGCAGCAGCCTGTTGGCGCTGATCCCGGCGTTCAGCACGCCCATCCGCCTGCTGCGCGGCTGGGCCAGCAGGCGATCGGCCAGGAAGTCGGGCCAGCGCCGGTTGGCGTTGGGCGTGGAGCGGACGCCGTCGGTGATGGAGTCGCCGAGCGTCACCACGCTGCCCCTGGCGGCCGGCGCCCGCACGTCCACGCCCGTGACGTAGTGCCAGGCGGCGGTCGTCAGCGGGAAGGAGGCGCCCGACTCGTCGGCGGCGTGGTCGCCGTCCGTGGCGTAGAAGGAGGTCTGCTGGGCCGCGGGATGGTAGGTCACCGGACCCGAGGGCGTGGGCACGAACGTGGTCACCAGCAGGTCCGCCTCGTCCGGCACGGTCATCGGCACGGGGTCGCTGACCGCCTCCGCGCCCGCCGGGATGATGATCGTCGGCTCGTGACCGAAGGTCAGCTCGTTGAGAGTCCCAGGGACGGCGTCGGCGGCCGTCGGGCGCTGCGCCAGCGCCACCGTCGCGTGCCCGATGACCAGCGGGGACCTGCCGAAGGCGTTCGACAGGTGCACCCGCACCGCCGTGCCGCCCAGGCTGAGGTGGACGATGTTGCGGATGGAGTAGTTCGGATAGCCGTTGTCGGTGTTCGGGACGCCGGAGGCGGGGGCCGTGCCCCAGCTGGCGATCCAGGTGGACTGGGGGCCGGCGTTCGCCGCTCCGCCCAGGCCGAGGAGAAGGAGGACGGCGGCGGCGATGGCGGCTAAGCGAGAGGGCATGCGGCGGCTCCGTCGGTCCTGGTGACTACTCCACTGCGCCGAAGGTGACGATCACGCCGTGATCGTAGATCGCGGGTCCGCCGGTGAAAAGCTCGGCGAGGGAAGAGCGCGACATCCATCTCGGTTGGGCATGGACGTGGAGCGAACGGACGTCGTTGTCATCGGCGCGGGGCAGGCGGGACTGTCCAGCGCGTACTTCCTGGCCCGGTACGGTCTGGACCCCGTCGTGCTCGACGCGGCGGAGGGTCCTGGTGGCGCGTGGCGGCACAGGTCGCCCTCGCTGACCATGGACAAGATCCACAGCATCTTCGACCTGCCGGGCGTGCGCAGGGAGCCCTCGGCCGACGGCCGCGCCCCCGCCGCGCTGGTGGTGCCCGCCTACTACGGCGACTACGAGCGCTCGGTCGGCCTGGAGGTCAGGCGGCCGGTCCGGGTGCGCGCCGTCACTCGGGTCGAGGACGACAGGCTCGTCGTCGCCTCCGACGCGGGGGAGTGGGCGGCGCGGGCGGTCGTCAACGCGACGGGCACCTGGACGCGTCCGCACTGGCCGTACTACCCGGGCGCCGCCGGCTTCCTCGGCAGGCAGCTGCACTACGCCTCCTACCGGGGGCCCGCCGAGTTCGCGGGACGCAGGGTGGCGGTGGTGGGCGGCGGCGCCTCGGCGATGCACGTGCTGTCGGAGCTGGGCGGGGTGGCGGCGGGCACGCTGTGGATCACCCGCAGACCACCGGTCTGGCGCGACGACGACTTCGGCGAGGAGGCCCGGCGGGAGGCGGTGGCGCTGGTGGAGGAGCGGGTACGCCAGGGGCTGCCGCCGCAGAGCGTGGTCAGCGTGACGGGCCTCGGCTACACGCCCGTCGTGCTGGAGGCGCTGGAGAAGGGGACGCTGCACCGGCTGCCGATGTTCTCCAGGGTCGAGCCGAACGGCCTGGCCTGGGCCGACGGGCGCTTCGAGGAGGCGGACACGATCGTGTGGGCGACCGGGTTCCGCTCCGCCCTCGACCACCTGGCGCCGCTGCGGCTGCGCACCCCCGGCGGTGGGATCCAGGTGGACGGCACGCAGGCGGTGGCCGAACCCCGGCTCCAGCTGGTGGGGTACGGACCTTCGGCGAGCACGATCGGCGCCAACCGCGCCGGCCGTACGGCCGCCCTGAACGTCCGCCGCCACCTGGCGACCACCCGCACCGCCGCCTGACCCGCAACCCACGCCCGCCCGCCCCGCCAGGCGGGTGACATCACTCCTGGGGACCGTAGCCCGGTGACCTCGCTCCCCAGGGACCGCAACCCCGTGACCGCCCGCAGGGAGCGTTGACGGGGGAAGCGGGGCTGGCCTAGCGTCGGAAAGCCCTTTCCCGCCTCGTGTGGAGGTCCCCGTGGCTGAGCTTCCCGGTGCCGTCGGCGTCTCGCGGCTGTGCGTCTACGACACGCTCGCCCCCGACGGTCAGGTCGGCGGCACCCCGCACCTCCACCTGTGCTGCAGCGAGGCCTACGTCGTCACCTCCGGCGAAGGCCTGGTCCAGACCCTCACCCTCGCCGGCTTCGCACAGACGCCGCTCAAGCCGGGAGCCGTGGTCTGGTTCACCCCCGGCACCATCCACCGCCTCGTCAACCACGGCGGTCTGGAGATCGTCGTGCTCATGCAGAACAGCGGCCTGCCCGAAGCGGGCGACGCTGTCCTGACCTTCCCCCAGCGGGTGCTGGACGACCCCGAAGCCTACGCGGCCGCCGCCACGCTGCCGGACGGCGGCGCTCCCGGATCGGACCTCGGAGCCGCCCACCAGCGGAGAGACCTGGCCGTCGAGGGGTTCACCGTGCTGGCCGAGGCGGCGAAGGCGGGCGACCTCGCCCCGCTGAGGGCCTTCCACCAGGCCGCCGCCCGCCTGGTGCGTCCGCGCCTGGGGGAGTGGAGACGGCGATGGGAGCGCGGGGCGCGCGCGGTCGCCGAGGAAACGGGCAGGCAGCTGGACGCGCTGGAGCGCGGCGACGTCGCGCACTTCGCCGCCGCCGCCGTCCACGCGCTGCCCGAGCCGAGCGAGCGCGAACGCAGGGGGATGTGCGGCCTGCTGGAGGTCTATCACGGGTAGCCAGGCTGGTGACCAGAATGCTACTTTGGTCACCGGTCATCAGTCACCCAGCTGAGGAGGCAGCGTGTCCCAGCACGAACGGGCCGACCGGATCCTCGACACCGCCCAGGACCTGCTCCTGCGCTGGGGGTATCGGCGGGTGACGATCGACGAGATCGCCCGGCGCGCCGGCGTCGGCAAGGGGACGGTGTACCTGCACTGGCGCACCCGCGACGAGCTCTTCCTCGCGGTCGGGGGGCGCGAGGCGGTCGCGATGATCGAGGCGGTGGTCGCCGCGATGCGAGCCGACCCCGCCGAGATCGCTCTGCACGCCTACCTGCGCAGGTTCTACCTGGAGGCGATGCGGCGGCCCGTGCTGCGCGCCATCTTCACCAGGGACACCGAGACGATGGACAGGTTCCTCTCCAGCCCGGCCAGGGGGCCGCTCGAGAGCGCCAAGCTGCTCGCCTCTCGCGAGTACCTGGGCGCGCTCCTCGAGCACGGCCTCCTGCGCGAGGGGCTGCGTCCGGAGGACCTGGACTACCCGCTCCCCACCATCGCGTTCGGCTTCTTCGCCATCGAGCCGCTGCTGCCCAAGGAGCTCGCGCTGGGGCTCGAGGACAAGGCCGACCAACTGGCCGACGTGCTGCGCAGGACGTACGGGCCCGCGGCGCCGCCGTCCCCGGCCAGGTACGCCGCGGCGGCGCCGAGAGTCGTCGAGATCTTCGAGCGGCTGGCCCTCGACTACCGGGCCGTCGCCTACGGAACCACCAAGGGAGGCGACCCCGAGCATGGGACATGACATCAGCGGCCTGCACCACGTGGGCCATGTGGTGCGGGACATGGAGCGGGCGCTCGAACGCTACCGCCGCCTGGGCTTCACGCTCCCGCCCCCGGCCTATCCCGCGATCTCGGCGGCCGAGGGCACGCCCGCCGAACCGTTCGGCGCGGGCAACACCCACGCCTACTTCCCCCGCGACTTCATCGAACTGGTGACCGTCGTCGACGACGCGAGCGGCAGGATTCCCGCCGACGCCCACCTGATCCCGCTGGAGGTGCCCGCCGACCGGCTGCCCGCCGTCGTCGCCGCCGTCCGGGGCACCGCCGCGAACCTGGCGGCCTGCCTGCGGCGCTTCGAGGGCATGCACATCCTGATGTTCGACTCGCCCGACGTCGAGGGCGCCGCCGCGCGACTCCACGCGGGCGGCGTCGGGCATGGCGGCGTGCACGCCGTCCAGCGCCCGGTCGAGACCCGGGAGGGGACGCGGCTGGAACCCGTCCGCTACCTGGAGATCGACGGCGACGATCCGGCGACGGCGCGCGGCCGCGTGCCCGAGGGGAGGATCGGCCTCGCGGAGAGTCCGTCAGCCGAGGTGATCGACGCGCAGCGGCGCGCCGATCACCCGAACGGCGCGATCGGCCTGGTCGAGTGCGTGCTGTGCGTCACGGACGGCGAACTCGCCGGCGTGGAGCGGCGTTACGAGAGCTATCTCGGCCGCCAGGCGACGGGCAGCGCGGTGAAGCGGGTGTTCGACCTCGGCGACGCGAAGGTGGTCCTGGTCACCGCCTCCGCCCTCGCCGACCTGCTGCCGGGAGAACGACCCCCGGCCCTCACGGATGAGCCCCGGCCGGGTGAGCGCACCTCTGCCTCGGGTGAGCCGCTGCCCGGCGAGCGTGCGCTCGCGTCGCCTGCCTTTGTGGCGTACGGCGTAGCGGTGCGTGACCTGGCCGCCACCGAGCGATTCCTGCGCGAGAGCGGTCTCCCCGTCGAGCGGAGCGCCGAGGGGGACCTCTTCGTCCCCGCGGCGGCGGCGCTCGGCGTCGCGATCGTCTTTCACCAGTACACCAGCGGCGGATCGTGATCTCGGACCGCGGCCACCGATGATCTCCTGCACCAGGAGACCAGACGGTGACCGCGGGACGGGGGCGGGACGGGTCAGTGGTGGTAGGCGTGGACCACCGCGTGGCCCTTGCCCTTGCCGATGAGCCACTTGTTGATCGGCGTCGTCACCACGAACGCGACCAGGAACGCCACCGCCAGCGCGCCCCAGAACAGCAACGAGGCGAGCCCCGCGTCCATCGCGCCGGGGATGACGAGCATGACGCCGTTGTCGACGATCTCCATCACGAGGATCGAGACCGTGTCGGCGGCCAGCGCCACCTTGAGCGCCTGGCCCCAGCTGAGCCCCGCCTTGCGGACGCCGATCATGGTGAGCAGGTAGCCGAAGACGAAGGCCAGCGCGACGGCCAGGACGATCGTCGGGCCGTCGGGCCAGCCGAGCGCGGTGCCGATGACCATGCCGAGCACCTCGCCGATGGCGCACCCGGTCAGGCAGTGCAGCGTCGCGGTCATCGCCATGCCCCAGGAGACGCCCCCGCCCCCATGCCCGCCATGACCCGCATGACCTGCGTGATCACCGTGCCCCGCGTGACCGGCAGGCGATCCGTGACCCGCGTGGTCGCCATGCGATCCGTGACCCGCGCGATCGCCGTGCGATCCGTAAGCCACGTGGGCGTCCTCCGTCATGCGGTGCGCCCCACGCGGGCCGTGGTGACCCGCGTGCTCGTCGTGCGCGGGCCCGTGAGCCGTCGGTTCGGACATAACTTGCTCCATCCACCCAAAGCGATCTAATCCCCACGAAACCTAAACCCCCCATGGGTATCAAGGCAAGCGGGGTCGTTCCGTGACGCCGAAGGCGGTCCACCCCCTGTCGGTGAATCCGGCCGCCTCCGCCACCGCCGCCGACGCCGCGTTCGAGGTGGCGTGCATGTACGTCGGCACCGCTCCTTCGTCCAGTACCCGCCGCGCCGCCTGTGCCACCAGCCGCCTGGCCAGACCCCTGCCCCTGGCCGCCTCCGCGGTCACCACCGACAGTTCGTGCCCGTAGGCGTCGTGCCGCTTGATCCCGACTCCCGCCAGGTGGGCGCCGGAGTCCGGATCCTCCGCCACCAGCACCTGCCCGCCGAACGGTCGCAGCCACTCGGGCACCGAAGGGTCGGCCGCCTCCTTCCACACCCCGGCGTCCGCCAGCGCGGCGGGAGCCGTACTCCATCGGAAGACGGCGGTGAACCACCCGCGCTCGCCGAACCCCACCAGCTTGGGCACCTGTGGCCCGAGGACGGTCAGCCCCTCCGCCGCCCGCGCGGCCACCTCTCCCGCGTACGGCGGCGCCACCGACAGGACGGCCCCTGCGGGGGAGCCGATCCCGATCGCCGGATGGACGTTGCCGTCCCAGCCGGGGGAGGAGCGCCGGGCGCTGCCGACGACGGAGAGCGGAGCGGAGGGCGGCCACGCGCCCAGCCATTCGGCCAGATGCCGGTCAAGTCGTGTGATCACGCCACAGAGTACTACAGGGCATAGTTCCACTGGAGATCTCGACAGCCTGTGGGCGACCAGGTTAACGTCCCGATATGCGGGTGCCCGGCTATACCGAATCAAGGGAGCTCGGCCACGGGGGCGCAGGACGGGTCATGCTGGCCACGCGTGACGCCGACCGATTACCCGTCGCCATCAAACACCTGTCCGACCCCGAACTGATCGAGCGCTTCCGCGCCGAGGCCGTGCTGATCGCCGGGCTGAACAGCCCGCACATCGCCCGCCTCCTGGAGTACGTCGAGGACGACGAGGGCGCCGCCATCGTCATGGAGCTGGTCGACGGCGTCACGCTGCGCCGCCTGCTGGCCCACGAGGGAGCGACCGGCCCCGAAGCGGCGCTCGTGGTCCTGAAGGGCGCGCTGCTCGGCCTGGCCGAGGCGCACCGGGCGGGCGTCGTGCACCGCGACTTCAAGCCCGAGAACGTGATCGTCACCGCGGAGGGCGACAGCCGCCTGGTGGACTTCGGCGTCGCCGCCCACGCGGGCGAGGCGGGCCCGGCGGCGGGAACCCCGAGCTACATGGCGCCCGAGCAGTGGCGGGACGCTCCCGCCAGCCCGGCCACCGACGTCTACGCCGCGACCGTGGTGTTCTACGAATGCCTCACGGGGCGCCGGCCGTTCGACGGCGACGACCCCGCCGTCCTCGCCTTCCAGCACCAGAACCTGCCGCCCCCGCTCGAGAACGTGGACGAACCGGTCAGGCCGCTCGTCGAGCACGGCATGGCGAAGGACCCCGCCGACCGGCCCGCCTCCGCCGAACTCTTCGTCGCCGAACTCGAGGCCGCCGCGGCCGCCGCCTACGGCGCGGACTGGCAGGAGCGCGGCAGGACGGGCCTGGCGGTGCTCACGGTGCCGCACACCGCGCTGTTCCCGCTGGCCACGCCGATCGCCGAGACCACCAGCACGCTCACCAGGACCGCGCTGGCTCCCGCGCACCGGCTGGCCGTCACCACCGCGGTGACCCTCGCCACGGCGGCCGCGGTGATCACCACCTTCGCCGTCTGGGGCGATCCGCCGACGCGGCCCGTGCAGGCCCAGCGCCCCACCGCCACCGGGCCCGCGGCGCTACCCGCCGCGCCGTCCACGCCCGCCGCCTCGGCGTCCGCACCGCCAGAGGCGACGCCCTCTCCCGGTACGGCGGAGCCGACCGCGCTCGTCCCCGCGGACGAGCCCGACCGGCGGCCAGAACCCCAGTGGGACCCCGGTGTCCCCGACCCGGCGCCGAGACCTGAGCCGACCGCCACCCCCAGCGACCCTGATCCCCGGCCGACTCCCACCCGCTCCACCCAGCCGGAGCCACGGCCGACCCGCACCCAGATCACCCAACCCGCCGACCCCGGCCCGCAGGACCCGGGGCGACCCGACCCGGGCCCAGCCGACCCAGGACCAGCCGACCCAGGCCCCGGCGATCCCGGGCCTGGTGATCCTGGTCCTGGTGATCCGGGCCCCGGCGATCCCGGCGGGCAGCAGGGCAGGGACCCGCTGTTGTGGGTCGAGGTGTCGGCCTCGGTCAACGTCCCCCTGCTCGGCGGCGAGGGCGAAGGCCTGATCGGCGCGGACGTCGGCGTCAAGGTCGGCTCGAACCTGCTCGGCGGCGCGGCCTTCCCCGGCGCCCTTCTCCTGGGGCGCGGGCTCACGCTCGTCCGGCTCCGCCGCGACCCCGGGGCGCCATAGCCATGACGGCGAATGTCGCACTTTTCCGCAGATCCTCTACTATCTTCCATCGGACGGAGGGCGGCTCTCACGCGCCCTCGCCCTCGGACGAAGGAGAAGTGTGGCGGTTGCGGCCCCCGGCGACCGGTGGCGCGCCCTCCTCCGCGTGGTGCTCGCGGTAGGGCTGGCGGTGATCCTGGCGATGGCCCTGCCGGTCACGGGCGGGCACGCGAAGCCGAAACCGAGCCCCAAACAGCTGCGCAAGGAGCTCTCCGAGCTGCAGAAGAACTCCGACAAACTGATCGCGGAGTACTACAGCAGCCGCCACGAGCTGCAGAAGGTCGAGAAGGCCGAGAAGGCGGCGCGCGAACGGCTGCGCGTCGCCCAGGCCGACTTCGAGAGAGAGTCGGCCCAGCTGCGCCTCATGGCCGCCGAGCAGTACATCTCCGGCGGGCACGGCGCGATCCCCGCCATGTTCGGCGAGATCGACCTCAACGGACTCGCCCTGGTGGAGGCGCTGACCGCGGAGCAGGGCGCGAGGCTGCGGGGCTTCACCGAGGTGCGCGACCGGCATCAGCGGGCCAGGACCGAGGCCAAGACCCGCGCGGACGAGCTGAGCGACCGGGTCGAGGAGCTCGCGGACCAGAAGAAGGCCGCGGAGAAGGTCATCGACAAGATGAAGGACCGGATCGACCGGCTCTACCCGACGCCCGGCGTGCGCAGGCCGGACGGCTCGTGGGTGCCGCAGCTGCCGTCCGGTCCTGACAACATCACGCCCAGGATGCGGCTGGTGAAGACGCTCATCGCCGAGCGGTTCGGCGTGCCGTACGGGATCGGGTGTTACCGCGCCATCCAGGACGGCGGAGAGCACCCGCTGGGGCGCGCCTGCGACTTCATGCTGAGCAGGGGCGGCGCGATGCCGTCGGCCGCCGAGGCGCGGCGCGGCGACGAGATCTCGGCGTGGGCGATCAAGAACGCCCGCCGACTGGGGATCATGTACATCATCTACAAACAGCGGATCTGGCATGTCGGGACCGGCGCGTGGCGGGGGATGTCGAACAGGGGCGGCACCACGGCCAACCACTACGACCACCCGCACATCTCCGTGTACTGACCCGGCCGGGCGTGCCGTCCGGTTGAGGTACAGCTCCGCGTTCCCCCTACATCTCTGACGGACCGGGGAAGAGGGATGCGACCGGCCGTACGGGGTAGCGTTCCAGGATGATCGACATCGAGCGGGCGCGGGCCGAAACCCCGGGTTGCGGGGACGTGGTGCACCTGAACAACGCGGGTGCGGCGCTACCCCCGCGCGTCGTCATCGACACCGTGAAGGACCATCTCGACCTCGAGGCGCGCATCGGCGGTTACGAGGCGTACGACCACGCCCTCGCCGGGCTCGAGCACTTCTACGACGCCTTCGCCGAGCTGCTCGGCGCGCACCGCGACGAGATCGCCTACGCCGAGAACGCCACGCGCGCCTGGGACATGGCCTTCTACAGCATCCCCTTCCGGTCGGGCGACCGGATCCTCACCACCACCAGCGAGTACGTGAGCAACGGCATCGCCTACCTCCAGATGGCCCGCTCCCGCGGCGTGCGCGTCGAGGTGGTGCCCGACGACGCCGACGGCACCATCTCGCTGGAGGCCCTGGAGGCCGAACTGCGCAAGGGCGGGGTACGGCTGGTCGCCATCAACCACGCGCCCACCCACAACGGCCTGGTCAACCCGGCCGCCGAGGTCGGCAGGCGGTGCCGCGAGGCCGGCGTGCTCTACCTGCTCGACGCCTGCCAGTCGGTCGGCCAGCTCCGCCTGGACGTCGCCGAGCTGGGCTGCGACATGCTGTCGGGCACCGGCCGCAAGTTCCTGCGCGGCCCGCGCGGCACCGGCTTCCTCTACGTACGGCGGAGCCTGCTCGAACAGCTCGAACCGCCCTTCCTCGACCTGCACGCGGCGACCTGGCTGACGCCCACCACCTTCGAGATCCGCCCGGACGCCCGCCGGTTCGAGAACTGGGAGCGTTACTTCGCCGGGCAGCTCGGCCTCGGCGTGGCCGTCGACTACGCGCTCTCGCTGGGACTCGACGCCATCGAGGCCCGCGTCCGCGACCTGGGCGCCGACCTGCGCGCCCGCCTGCTGGACCGGCCCGGCGTGACCGTGCACGACAGGGGCGCGCGCCGCTCGGGCATCGTCACCTTCACCGTGGCCGGCCAGGACAGCTCCGCGCTCATGCTCCGCCTGCGCGAGCAGCGCATCAACGTCAGCGCCACCGACCCGGACCAGCGGTTCGACACGGCGGCGCCCGAGTCGGCGGTGCGCGCCTCCGTGCACTACTACAACACGGAGGACGACCTCGCCCGCCTGGTCGAGGCCCTCTGACCCGGGCCTGGTCAGCTGCCGAGGATCACCACGTCGAGCTCGTCCAGGCGCTCGGCGTTCGCGATCAGCTCCATCTCGACGATCCGCCCCTCCCTGATGGTGAAGCCGACGACGACGCGCGGCCGGCCGCCGGGCGCCCACACCGCCGCCGCGGCGCCGTCGACCAGCGCGGGGCGCGCGGCGCGGGCGGCCAGCTCGGTGCCGCCTTCGCCGACGGCCGCGACCTGATGACCGGCGGGCGCCGGCTCGTCGAGAGACCGGGCGGCCTGGTCCCTGGCCTAGCCTCTGGCCAGGGCCGCCAAGATGCGGTCCTCGGTCACGTCGGGACCCGCCAGCTGGTCGGTGATCGCGCCGTCGCGCAGCACGACGACCGAGTCGCAGTTCTCGACCAGCTCGGCCACGTCCGAGGAGATCAGCAGGATCGCCAGGCCGTCCACGGCCAGTTCGTCCAGCAGCGACCGCATCTCCAGCTTGGTGGCGATGTCGACGCCTCTGCTCGGCTCGTCGAGCAGCAGCACCTTGGGCTGCATCGCCAGCCATCTGGCCAGCAGCACCTTCTGCTGGTTGCCGCCGGACAGCTCGCCCGCCGCCTGCCGAGGGGAGACGGCCTTGATGCCCAGGCGGTTCATGAACGTCGCGACGATCCTGTCGACGTGGGCGTCGGAGACGATCCCCGCACGGGAGAGCCTGGGCAGTGCGGCCAGGGCGATGTTGTCGCGCACCGACAGCGTGGGCACGATCCCCTCGGTCCTGCGGTTCTCCGGGACCAGGCCGACGCCCGCGCGGATGGCGTTCCTGATCGACCACTTGCCGCTCGCCGCGCCCGCGACCGTCACCTGGCCCGCGTCCACCGGCATGGCGCCCGCGATCGCCCTCGCGGTCTCGCTGCGCCCGGCGCCGAGCAGCCCGCCGAGGCCCACTACCTGGCCGGGGCGCATGGCCAGCGAGACGCCGTCGAGCACGTGGTGCAGCGTGAGCCCTGTGGCCTCGAGCACCGGCTCCTCCGCCGGCTCGTCGGCGGGCCAGGTCTCCTGCGGCGCCTCCACCGGGTGGAAGGGCCGGCCGAGCATGAGCGAGACGAGACGCAACCGGTCGAGCCCCGCCAGCGGCCCGGTGTGGACGACCCTGCCCTCGCGCAGGACGGTCACCCTGTCGCAGATCTCGTAGAGCTCCTCGAGCCTGTGGGTGACGTAGACGACCGAGCGGCCCTCCTCGCGCAGCCTGGCGATCGCGCCGAGCAGCGTGTCGCCGCCGAGCGAGGAGCCAGGCTCGTCCAGGATGACCAGCCCGGCGTCGGCCGAGGCGGCTCTGGCGAGGGCGACGACCTGCTGGGCCCCTGGGTCGAGCGCGGCGAGCGGGAGGCGCACGTCGGCGCGCAGGCCGTACGAGGACAGCACCTCGGCGGCGCGCTCGTGCAGGGCCGTGAAGTCGATCAGCCCGAACCTGCCGCGCGGCTCCCTGCCCAGGAAGAGGTTGCGGGCCAGGCTCATCGTGGGGACGAGGTTGCCCTCCTGGTGGACGGTGGCCACGCCGCGGGCGCGGGCGTCGGCGGGGGAGGTGAAGCGGACCCGTTCGCCGTGGCAACGCAGCTCGCCCGCGTCGGGCTGGTACACCCCCGAGAGCACCTTCACCAGCGTGGACTTGCCCGCGCCGTTGCCGCCGACCAGCGCGTGCACCTCGCCGGGGCGAACGGTGAACGTGACATGGTCGAGAGCGGTCACGCCCTGGAAGCTCTTGAGCACTCCTGCGGCCTGAATCACGCCTTGATAGTGATGGCGGAAGGAAACAATCTCGTAACGAAATTGTCACATTCGGTCAGACTTGGGCGATGTGCAGGCGCACACCCTTGCCTGCCAGCTCGTCCAGCACGTCGCCGGGCGCCGACTCGTCGGTGACGAGGTGGTCGATCCGGTCGGCGGGAACGGTCTGCACCATCGTGTCGATGCCGATCTTGGTGTGGTCGGCGAGCACCACGACCTCCTCCGCCGCCGAGGCCAGGGCCCTGTCGACCCCCGCCACCTGCAGGTTCGGCGTCGACAGGCCGCGCGCGGCGGTCAGGCCGTTGCCCGAGATGAACGCCCGCCGCACGCGCAGCCCCGCCAGTGACTGCTCGGCGGCGCTGCCGACCAGTGCCAGGATCGAGCCGCGCAGGCTGCCACCGGTCAGTACGACCTCGGTCCTCGGCGCGTTGGCCAGCGCCTGGGCGACGAGCAGGGAGTTGGTGACCACGGCCAGCTCGGTGTTGCGCGTCAGCCGCCTGGCGAACTCCTGCGTGGTCGTGCCCGGGCCGATGACGATGGCGTCGCCGTCCTCGACCAGCGCCGAGGCCAGGTCGGCGATCGCCGCCTTCTCCGCCTCGGCGGTGGCGGCCTTCTGCGCGTAGCCCGCCTCGCGGGTCAGCTCGCCCGGCATGGTGGCGCCGCCGTGATGGCGGTTGAGCAGGCCCTCCGACTCGAGGGCCCGCAGGTCGCGGCGGACGGTCACCTCGGAGGAGCGCACCGCCTGGGCGAGCTCGCGCAGCGAGACCGCGCCGTTGGCGCGCACCAGCTCCAGGATGCGCTGGCGGCGCTCGGCGGCGAACACCGGCCTGCGGGCGTCGCTCTGCGTGTCGCTCACGCCCCGATCATAGGCGATGTCCAGCTCTGACCGAATGGGAACGAATTTGATCGCAACCCTTGACCAGGACGATCGTAAAGTGCTTCTTTTGTGTCCAAGTCGATCGGAAGGAGTCTCGATGAGGAAGCTGATCTCCTTATTCGTCGCCGTGCTGATCTGTGCCATGTGGCAGCCACCCGCGGGCGCCGAGCCGGCCGTGCCGGTCGAGCGGCACGGCCTGCGCGGCGACTACCACCTCTCGACCGGACCTGGCAGGTTCGACTTCGGCGAGCTCAAGGCCTCCGTCGTCGACCCGAACCTCGAGCTGGCCGACCTGAACCCGGTGCTCAAGGAGCTCACCGGCAGGGAGGACGACGTCACCGTCCGCTGGACCGGGCGGATCAGGCCGGCCCACTCCGAGACCTACACCTTCTCCATGATCGGCGACAACGGCTTCAGGCTGTGGGTGGACGGCAGGCTGCTCATCGACAACTGGCAGGACGTGTGGGACGTCGAGAAGGTCGGCGCCCCCATCGCCCTGGAGGGCGGCCGCGCGTACGACATCAAGGTGGAGTACTTCGAGCACTTCGGCGGCGCCCACCTGCGGCTGCGCTGGCAGAGCCCGAGCCTGGCCAAGGAGATCGTGCCGGCAGACGTCCTCTTCCTGCCCGAGGGCTTCGACCCGCCGGGACCGGTCGAGGCGCAGGTGAGCGAGGCCGGCGACCGCGTGACGCTGACCTTCGACGAGCCGCTCGGCGCACTGCCCGCGGGCGTCCACGAGCACCTCGCGGTCACGGTGTCGGGCACCAGGTGGCCCGTGGAGTCCGCGACGGCGCAGGGCCAGTCGCTCGTGCTCGCGCTGGGCGCGAAGATCCCCAAGGCCGCGGGTCAGGGCGTGCGCGCCTCCTATGACGGGCACGGCGGCGTCACCGAGCCCTTCACCCGCGCCGTCGTGCTGAACCGCTCCGCCTACGTGCTGCAGACCAGGTGGTCGAAGGATGTGGACGCGGCCGGCCCGCTGCCGGAGTACCCCAGGCCGCAGCTGGTGCGGAACAGGTGGCGCAGCCTCAACGGCACCTGGCAGTTCGCCCCCGCCGAGGCGGGGGAGGCGCCGCCGACCGGACGCGACCTGGCCGAGCGGATCGTCGTGCCGTACCCGGTGGAGTCCACGCTGTCGGGGATCGGCAGGCACGAGGAGCGCATGTGGTACCGCCGGACCTTCACCGTGCCGCGCTCGTGGCAGAAGGAGCGCGTGCTGCTGCACCTCGACGCCGTCGACTACGAGTCGGTCGTCTACGTCAACGGCCAGAGGGTCGGCGCGCACAAGGGCGGCTACGACCGCTTCACCGTCGACGTGACCGACGCGCTCAGCGACAAGGGCGGGCAGGAGCTGGTCGTCGGCGTCCACGACCCGACCGACCCCGCGCGGCAGGCGCTCGGCAAGCAGCGGCTGAGCCCGGGCGGCATCATGTACACCTCCGCCTCCGGCATCTGGCAGAGCGTCTGGCTCGAGCCGGTCGCCGCCCAGCACATCACCTCGGTCGACACCACTCCCGACGTGGCCGGCCAGGCGCTGCGCGTGAAGGTGAACGGCACCGGCGGGCAGGCCGAGATCACCGCCCGCGCCGGCGACCGCGTCGTCGGCAGGGTCAGCGGCGCGGTCGGCGCCGAGCTGACGCTTCCCGTGCCGAACCCCAGGCTCTGGTCGCCCGACGACCCCTTCCTCTACGACCTGACCGTCGAGGTCGGCAAGGACAGGGTGCGGTCCTACTTCGGCATGCGCTCCATCGCGGTAGAGCAGGGCAGGATCCTGCTCAACGGCTCGCCCGTCTTCCAGCTCGGCCCGCTCGACCAGGGGTTCTGGCCCGACGGCATCTACACCGCACCCACCGACGAGGCGCTCAGATTCGACCTGGAGGAGACCAAGCGCCTCGGCTTCAACGCCGTCCGCAAGCACGTCAAGGTCGAATCGGACCGGTGGTACCACCACGCCGACCGGCTGGGCCTGCTCGTCTGGCAGGACATGCCCGCCATGTTCGGCACCGGTGCCAGGCAGCAGTACGAGACCGAGCTCAGGCGCATGGTCGACCAGCACCGCAGCAGCCCCTCGATCGTCATGTGGGTGCCGTTCAACGAGGGCTGGGGCCAGTACGACCAAGCACGCATCGCCGACCTGGTCAAGAGCTGGGACCCCTCCCGCCTGGTCGACAACATGAGCGGCATCAACTGCTGCGGAGCCGTCGACGGCGGCAACGGCGACATCATCGACTTCCACATCTACCCCGGCCCCGGCAACCCTGGCAGGCCCACCGCGGCCAGGGCCCTGGTCCTCGGCGAGTACGGCGGGCTCGGCCTGCCGCTCATCGGCCACACCTGGTCGGGCGGCGGCTGGGGCTACGCCGTCGAACCCGACCGCAAGGCGCTCACCGACCGCTACGTCGGCATGAACGCCGAGCTGCGCAGACTGCACGCCTGCAACGGCCTCAGCGCGGCCATCTACACCCAGACCACCGACGTGGAGACCGAGCTCAACGGCCTGATCACTTATGACCGCGAGATCACCAAGCCGGACGTCCAGCGCATCCACGACGCCAACAAGGCGCTGACGGGCGAGCTCTCACCCTCGTGCGCGTCCTGATAGGAAGGAACCTGATGACCCCCCACCCCCGTGCGGCGGCCCTGGCGCTGGCCGTACTCCTGGCGGCCGCAGGGTGCGCCAAGGCCGAGCAGAGCGCGAGCCCGCCCAGCCCCGCGAGCACCGCGGGGCAGCAGGTCGTGCAGTCGTCCAGCGGCACGGCCGGGCCCACGTGCACGCTGCAGCGGTTCGGCGGACAGAAGTTCGACCTCAAGAGCGCGGTCGTCGGCTTCTCCCAGTCGGAGAAGGAGGCCAACCCGTTCCGCATCGCCGAGACCAAGTCGATCAAGGACGAGGCGGCCAGGCTCGGCATCGCCCACCTCAAGGTCACCAACGCCCAGTCGCAGTTCTCCAAGCAGATCACCGACGTGCAGCAGCTCATCGCCCAGGGCGCGCAGCTGCTGGTGATCGCGCCGCTGAACTCCGACGGCTGGGAGCCGGTGCTCCAGCAGGCGGCGGCCAAGAAGGTGCCGATCATCACGGTCGACCGCAAGATCAACGCCAGGGCCTGCACCGACTACCTGACGTTCATCGGCTCCGACTTCTACGAGCAGGGCAAGCGCGCGGCCGACCGGATGATCGAAGCGCTCGGCGGCAAGGGCAAGGTCGCCATCCTGCTCGGTGCGCCCGGCAACAACGTCACGACCGAGCGGACGGCCGGCTTCAAGGACCGCGTCAAGGAGAAGGCGCCCGGCATCCAGATCTCCTTCGAGCAGACCGGCGAGTTCGCCCGCGAGAAGGGACAGCAGGTCACCGAGCAGCTCATCCAGTCCAACCCCGACATCAACGGCATCTACGCGGAGAACGACGAGATGGCGCTGGGCGCGGTCACCGCGCTCAAGGGCGCCGGCAAGGAGCCCGGCGACATCAAGATCGTCTCTATCGACGGCACCCGCAGCGCCGTCCAGGGCATCGTGGACGGCTGGCTCTACTCCGTCATCGAGTCGAATCCGCGCTTCGGCCCGCTCGCCTTCGAGACCGCGGGCAAGTTCCTGGAAGGCCGGCCCATCCCGGACAAGGTGATCATCTCCGACCGCGACTACGACCAGAGCAACGCCAAGGACTCGCTCGGTGAAGCGTACTGAGCCGGTGCTGGAGGCCCGGGGAATCGTCAAGCGGTTCCCCGGGGTGCTCGCCCTCGACGACGTCTCCCTCGCCCTGCGCGCCGGCGAGGTGCACGCCCTCGTGGGGGAGAACGGAGCGGGTAAGTCGACCCTGATCAAGGTGTTCACCGGAGTCCACCGGCCGGACGAGGGGACCCTGCGCTACCGGGGCGCCGACACGGGCTTCGCCACCCCGATGGAGGCGCAGCGGGCCGGGATCTCCACCATCTACCAGGAGGTCAACCTCGTCCCGATGATGAGCGTGGCCCGCAACCTGCTGCTCGGCCGCGAGCCACGCGGCCGCCTCGGCGTCATCGACACCGCCAGGCTGTACGGCGAGGCCGAGCGCCTCCTGGCGGGCTACGGCGTCGAGACCGACGTCAGGCGGCCCCTGCGCACGCTCGGCATGGGCGCGCAGCAGATGGTCGCGCTGGCCAGGGCCGTCTCGGTGGACGCCCGCGTGGTCATCATGGACGAGCCCACCTCCTCGCTGGAGCCACGCGAGGTCGAGACGCTGTTCGGGGTGATCAGGCGGCTGCGTGAGCAGGGCATCGCGGTCGTCTACGTCAGCCACCGGCTCGACGAGCTCTACCGGGTCTGCGACCGGGTGACGGTGCTGCGCGACGGCCGCGTCGTGCACACGGGCGCCATCGAGGGGCTGGAGCGGTTGAGGCTCATCTCGCTGATGCTCGGCCGCGACCTCGGCGAGATCCGCGCCGAGGGCTCCACCAGGTTCACCCGCCGCGCCGCGTCGGGCGAGGCCGCCGGCAACGGCCGCCGGCCGCTGGTCGAGGCGCGCGGTCTCACCAGGCGGCACGTCCTGTCGGGCGTCGACGTCAGCGTCCGCGAGGGCGAGGTCGTCGGGCTCGGCGGCCTGCTCGGCGCGGGCCGCAGCGAGACCGCCAAGGCGATCGTCGGAGCGCTCCCGCTGGACGGCGGGCAGGTCCTCGTCGCTGGACGGCCCCTGCGCGGCGGCTCCACCTCGCTCGCCATCAGGGCGGGGATCAGCCTGCTGCCCGAGGACCGCAAGGCCGAGGGCATCGTGCCGACCCTCTCGGTCCGGGAGAACATCGCGCTGGCCGCGCTGCCCGCCCTGGCGACGGCGGGGGTCGTGTCCGAGGCCAGGATCGACCGCGTGGTGGAGATCTTCATGCGGCGGCTGCGGATCAAGGCGGCCTCGCCGTACCAGCTGGTGTCGGAGCTGTCGGGCGGCAACCAGCAGAAGGTGCTGCTGGCCAGGTGGCTGGCGGTGCGGCCCAAGGTGCTGCTGCTGGACGAGCCCACGCGCGGCATCGACGTCGGCGCCAAGGCCGAGGTGCAGGCGCTCATCGACGAGCTGGCGGGGGAAGGGCTCGGCGTGCTGCTCATCTCCTCCGACCTGGAGGAGCTGGTCGAGGGGGCCGACCGGATCCTCGTCCTGCGCGAGGGCGCGGTCGCCGGGGAGCTGTCGGGCGACGAGGTGACCGAGGAGAGGATCATGGAGACGATCGCGGAGCAGTCCGATGAATGAGCGCGCCTTACGGTGGGCCCGCGACTACGGCGTCTACGTCGCGGTCGCGGTCCTGCTGCTGTTCAACGTGCTGTTCACGCCCTACTTCCTGGACGCGGCCAACTTCCGCACCCAGCTGGTCCAGGTCACCCCCATCGTGATCGTCTCGCTCGGCATGGCGCTGGTCATCGGCACCCAGGGCATCGACCTGTCCGTCGGCTCGGTGATGTCGCTGGCCGCGGCGCTGGTCGTGCTCTACCTCGGGTACGGCGCGCTGCCCGCCCTGCTGGCCGCGCTGGTCGGCGGCGCGGTCTTCGGGGCGGCGGGCGGGGCGCTGGTCGCCTACGTCGGCGTGCAGCCCATCGTCGCCACGCTCGCCCTGCTGGTCGGCGTGCGCGGCGTGGCCAACGTCCTGGTGCCGCAGCTGGTGGAGTTCCGCAACCCCGACCTGATCGCGCTGGGCAGCAGCGCGGTGCTGGGCGTGCCGGTGATCGTGCTGATCGCCGCCGCGCTCACGCTGGTGATGACCTTCCTGGTGCGCCGCACCACCTTCGGCCGCCAGGTCGTCGCCATCGGCGGCAACAGGGCCGCCAGCGAGCTGTCCGGCCTGCCGGTCAAGCGCGTGCTGCTGACCGTCTACGTCATCTCAGGACTGCTCGCCGCGCTGGCCGGAGTGCTGGCCACGGCCAGGCTCCAGGCCAGCGACCCGACCTCGCTCGGCCTGTTCATGGAACTGTCGGCGATCACCGCGGTCGTGGTCGGCGGCACGCCGCTGACCGGCGGCCGCATCAGGGTGCTGAGCACGGTCATGGGCGCGCTGCTCATGCAGCTGCTGTCGGCGACGCTCATCAAGCACAACCTGCCGCAGTCGTGGACCCAGATGGTCCAGGCGGTCATCATCCTTGCCGCCGTGTACGCCACCAGGGAGCGGGGAACCCGATGAACTCCGAGAAGCTGAGCAGGACGCTCCAGCAGCACGGCGCGGTCATGGTGCTGGCCGTGCTGGTCATCGTGGGCAGCCTCGCCTTCGACACCTTCGCCACGGCGGGCAACGCCGCCAGCGTCCTGGTCTCCTCCTCCTTCCTGGCGATCATCGCGATCGGCATGACGTTCGTCATCATCAGCGGCGGGATCGACCTGTCCGTGGGCTCGCTGTTCGTGCTCGGCGGGGTGCTGGCCGCCTACGGCTCGCAGTACGGCCTGCTCGTCGCCCTGGTCCTGCCGCTGGCCGCCTGCGGGCTGGTCGGGCTGGCGCAGGGACTGATCATCGCCAGGACCGGCATGGCGCCCTTCATCGTCACGCTGGCGGGCCTGCTCGGCGTGCGCGGCCTCATGCTGGCCATCTCCGACGAGGGCGCCACGACCTACCTGGTGAAGGACGCCGCCTTCGCCTCGCTCGGCCTGACCTACCCCGTCTTCATCACGATCGGGCTGGCCCTGGCCGCGATGGTGCTCCTCCAGCGGACCGGTTTCGGGCAGAACGTCTACGCCGTGGGCGGCAACGAGCAGGCCGCCGCCCTGATGGGCGTGCCGGTCGCGCGCACGAAGGTGCAGGTCTACCTGATGTCGGGCCTGCTGGCAGGGCTCGCGGGAGCGCTCAACGCGGCCAGGCTGTCGTCGGGGGTGACCATCCTCGGCATCGGACTGGAGCTCGACGCGATCGCCGCCGTGGTGATCGGCGGCACGCTGCTGACCGGAGGCGCGGGCGGGATCACCGGGACCGTGGCGGGCGTGCTGCTGCTGGGGGTGATCCAGAGCCTCATCAACCAGGTCGGCAACCTGACCTCCTCCTTCCAGCAGGTGGTCAGCGGCGCCTTCCTGGCCCTGGTCGTGGTCGCCCAGCGCCTGCTCAGCAAGGCCCAGCGGCTGAACTGACCGCCGTCAGCGGACCCGGCCGCGCGGTTTGAGCCGGGCGGTCGGGAGCGCGGGGGCGGGCAGCGGGTCGCCGTCGGCGACCGTGCCGAACAGCGCCCCCTCCGACCACTCCTTGCGGAACGCCTCGATCTCCTCGTGCGAGCGGCCCACGAAGTTCCACCACATCACGATCTGCTCCTCGAACGGCTCGCCGCCGATCAGCAGCAGCCGTCCTCTCCCCGACACGGGCACCGAGGAGCGCCCCTGACCGAGGTAGAGCAGCGGACCCACGGGAAGCGCGGTCTCGTCGACGGTCAGCGATCCGGTCAGCGTCAGCACGGCGTGCTCGAACCCTGGCGCCAGCGGCAGCTCGGCCAGGCCGTCGACCGACACCTCGGCGCCCACCAGCGGCGTGTACGCGCCGGCGGGCGAGCGCACCCCGTCGAAGGCACCCATGAGGACCGTCGCCTCGTAGGAGGCGCCGCGCGCCACCGGCAGGTCGGCGTGATGCTCGAAGCCCGGCGGCACCTGCCTGGCGTGGTCGGGCAGCGCCACCCACAGCTGCACGCCGTGCAGCTCCATCTCGGGAGAGCGCTCCGAGTGCGAGATGCCCCGCCCCGCCGTCATCAGGTTGAGCTGGCCCGGCCGTACCAGCTGGAGGCTGCCCAGGCTGTCGCGGTGGACGACCTCGCCCGACACCAGCCAGGTGACGGTCTGCAGGCCGGTGTGCGGGTGCGGTGGCACGCTCATCGCGGTCGTCTCGGGACCGTAGTGGTCGACGAAGCACCACGCGCCCACCATGCGCCTGCCCACGGCGGGCAGCGTGCGGGTCACCGTCATGGCGCGCGGCCCGCCGAGGGCGACCTGGTGGCCCGTCACCAGCTCACGCACCGGCTCGCCCGCCGCGCACACCAGCTCGCGCGGGTCCTGCTCCACGTTGCTCACGAGAGACCTACAGCGTGGAGGCCCCGTCCTTCAGGGCGGGAAGGAAATGCGGTGCAGAGGGGCACTTCGATCTCCAGATTTTGTCGGTGGCGGTCGGTAGGTTGATCGGCATGCCCCGCTACCGCCTTCAGCCGACGCCTGCCCAGGAGCAGGTGCTGGCCGAGCATTGCGGGCACGCCCGGTTTGTGTGGAATCTGGCCGTGGAGCAGCACCGGCACTGGAAGCTCGGACGTAAGAGCGCGCCGGGCTTCGCCGAGCAGTGCCGTCAGCTGACGGAGGCTCGGGCGGCGTTCGCGTGGCTGCGCGCCGGATCGATCATCGTCCAGCAGCAGGCGCTCAAGGACTTCGCCCAGGCGACGGCCAACTACTTCGGCCACAGCCACCGCAAACCGACGTGGCGCAGGCGCGGGCAAAGTGAAGGCTTCCGCATCGTCGCGGTCAGGCCCGCCGACGTGCGGCGGCTGTCTCGCCACGTGGGCGCGGTGAAGATCCCGAAGGTGGGGTGGGTGCGGTTTCGCTGGTCGCGCTCGGTCCCGGAAGGGGTGAAGTCCTACCGGGTCACCCGGGATGCGGCGGGGCGCTGGCACCTCGCGTTCGCCGCCATCCCCGAGCCGATCCCCGCGCCCGGCACGGGCGCGGTGGTGGGCGTGGATCGGGGTGTCGCCGTGTCGGCGGCGCTGTCGACCGGCGAGCTGCTGCGCGCGCCTGCGCTGCGGGAGGCGGAACAGGCCCGGCTGGTGCGGTTGTCGCGGAGGCTGGCCCGAGCCGAGCGCGGCTCGAACCGCCGGGCGAAGGTCAAAGCCGCGATCGCCCGGCTCAAGGCGCGTGAGAGGGACCGGCGCAAGGACTGGGTCGAGAAGACCAGCACCGACCTGGCCCGGCGTTTCGATGTGATCGCCGTCGAGGATCTCAAGATTTCCAGCATGATCCGGTCGGCCAAGGGCACCCTGCGGGTGCCCGGCCGGAACGTCGCGGCCAAGGCGGGCTTGAACCGGGGCATCCTCGCCGCCGGCTGGGGCCGGCTCGTGCAACGTCTGGAGCACAAGGCACCCGGACGGGTCGTGAAGATCAACCCTGCGTACACGAGCCAGCGTTGCTCGGCGTGCGGGATCGTGGATGCCAAGGCGCGCGAGAGCCAAGCCGCCTTTCGGTGCCGGTCCTGTGGATACGCCGCCAACGCCGACGTGAACGCGGCCAGAAACATACGCGATACCGCCGCAGGGCATGCGGTGGTTGCGCGGGGACGCTCCGGGTTGCCGGAGCGGACGAACCGCGAACCTCAACCTGTCCTCCTCACAGTGTAGGGACGGGTTGGAATCCCTCGCCTTAGGCGGGGGAGGATGTCAACCTACGACTGTAGGGCCTGCCACCAGGCGTCCACGGCCGGGTGGGAAGCGGTGTCGACGAGCTCCCCAGGGCGCGGCACCACGATGTCGACGTCGCGCGCCTTGGCCTCGCGCCACAGCCGGTCGACCGGCTCCGACCACGGGTGCAGCGCCAGCGTGAACGTCGCCCAGTGCACGGGCAGCAGCAGCGATCCGCCCAGCTGGACATGCGCGTTCACCGCCTCCTCCGGGTTCATGTGGATGTCGGGCCAGGCCGCGTTGTAGGCGCCGATCGGCATCAGGGTCAGGTCGAAGGGGCCGTGGTCGGCGCCGATCTTGGCATAGCCCTCGAAGTAGCCCGAGTCGCCCGCGTAGAACACCCGCCGGTGCGCGCCCGCGACGACCCAGGAGCCCCACAGCGTGTCGTTGCGCCGGAGGGAACGCCCCGAGAAGTGGCGGGCGGCCGTCGCGACGAACCGCAGGCCGGCGACCGTGGTCTCCTCCTCCCAGTCGAGCTCGACGATCCGGTACAGCGGGACGCCCCAGCGCTCCAGGTGCGCGCCGATGCCGAGGGGGACCAGGAACGGTGCCCTGGAGATGCGGGTGAGCCTGCGCACGGTGGCCAGGTCGAGGTGGTCGTAGTGGTCGTGGGAGATCACGATCGCGTCGACCTTGGGCACCGCGTCCAGCGGGACCGGCAGCGGGTGGTGCCGCCGGGGGCCGACGAACCTCGTGGGCGAGACCCTGTCGCTCCACACCGGGTCGAACAGCACCCGCCTGCCCTCGATCTCGACCAGCGTGGAGGCGTGGCCGTACCAGACCGCGTTCAGTCCCGTGGCGGGCGGCTCACCCACGGGGGGCGTGCGCAGCGGGATCGGCCCCGGCGGACGGCGCGACTCCCTGTCCTTGGCCAGCTCCCTGAGCAGCCCGGGCGAGGGCGCGGCGAGGCTGGTCGGCTCGGGCATCGGGTTGTGGAAGACGCCGTCCTTGAACTGCGGGGAGCTGCGGATCCTGCTCGCGCGCTCCTCGCCCGAGGTCAGCGGGCGCACGCCGAGCTCGGCCGGGACATCGCGCAACGCCCATCCGGCCACGGCCAGGGCCGCACCGCCCGCGAGAGCCCGCCGTACCGTCCGCATACCTGCCATCGCTCACACTCCAGAAATCAGTCTCCCTCCAGGACAACTGCTCCCGGAGGCCCACGTGTTCCTGGCTACGACGATATATCGCGATATGTTGGGGTGAGCGATGGGGGTGATCGTCAGGTCAGCCTACTCGTCGATCAGCGGGAAGCCGCGCTCCGACCACAGCGCCCTGGAGGCCGCCTCCGGATCGCGGACATCCGAGGGCTCCACGTCGAAGATGTGGGTCGAGGCCGCCACCGGCTCGTAGGCGGGCCAGCCGGGATCTCCCGTCCTGGCGAAGCGCGTCCACGCGGTGCGGAACTGCCTCGACATGGCCTCGGCCTCGGGCGCGCCCCTGATGATCCACCCGGCCAGCGCGCCGTTCACGGTGCCGAAGGTGAGCGGGACGTCGAGGGCGTGGCAGGCGCCCAGCTCGGTCGGCGCCCAGGTCAGCTCGTAGGCGAAGGTGGGGCCCGCGTGCGCGTCGGCGAGCAGCGCGCTCGGCATCCTGAACAGCCAGTCCGACAGCACGACGTTGTACAGCTCGACGGCGTCCGCGTCCGGATGCGCGGTGCGGTAGACGACGTCGGCGTCGGGCAGCGCGAACTCCTTCAGCGCCTCGGCCAGGTCGCGCTCGGTCGCGGGCGGGGCCATGGCGGCGAACATCCTGAACTCGTCGCGGTTGAATCCCACGACCAGCTCGACCTCGCTGCCGGCGCCGTCCGCGAAGGCCTCCCACGGCGTCGCCGGCAGCACCTCGCCGTCCACGACGGGCGAGAACGGCACCGTCACGCCCTTGCGGCGCGCGGCGAAGCGGCGCGCGGCGGCCAGCAGCTCCTCGGGCGAGCAGTCATGCGCCGACCGGCCGACGAGCAGCTCGTGCGTCACCCTTCGCGCGTAGGCGGTGCTGTAGAAGGTGCCCGGCACGCTCTGCGCGATCGCGCGCCTGAACAGCCCGCGCGCCATGGGCATCGACATCAGCGCGGCCACCGAACCGGCTCCCGCCGACTCGCCGAAGATCGTGACCTGGCCCGGGTCGCCGCCGAAGGCCGCGATGTTCTCCTGCACCCAGCGCAGCGCCGCCACCTGGTCGAGGAGACCCCGGTTGGCGGGCGCCCCCTCCACGTGGCCGAAGCCCTGCATCCCGACGCGGTAGTTGAAGGTGACGACCACCACGCCCTCGGCCGCCAGCAGCGCGCCGTCGTACTCGCCGAGGTCGGCCGAGCCCGCCTGGTAGGCGCCTCCGTAGATCCACACCATCACCGGCAGGCCGGAGCCGCCCTCGTCGGGTGTCCAGACGTTGATCGTGAGGCACTCGAGGCCCTCGGCCGAGCTCCACTCGGGCACGCCGGGGGCGATGGCGACCTGGGCGGGCCTGGGGCCGAACGCCGTCGCCTCGCGCACGCCGTCCCACGGTCGGGCGGGGACCGGAGCCGCCAGCCAGTGCTCGCCGTACGGGGCCAGGGCGAACGGGATGCCCTTGAAGACGGACAGATCGCCCTCTCTCGTGCCCCGCACCCTTCCTGCCGTTGTGTGCACCATGACCGTCAGTCTGATCACCTCCCGGAGAGGTCGGAAGCCCTCCTTCCGCTGGGCGGAAACGGCCACGGATTGGGCAGGCAGCGCTGCAGCGACTTCGACTGCTGCATCATGACGGGGGCGGGTCGGCCGCGGCCGGGACAGTGGACGTGGTGGTGACCGAGCCCGTGGCCGACCTCGTGGTTGATCACGTACTGGCGGTAGCCCTCCAGGTCGCCGCGATACTGCTCGACGCCCGTGGCCCAGCGCAGCGCGTTGATGACCGACCTGCGGCCGTTCCAGCACGACAGCTCGCCCCCCGTGCGCAGCGGCCGGCACTCGCGGTTGGTGGTGACGGGGCTGGTCAGCGCGACGCTGAGCCGTACGGGGCCGTGGTCGACACGTAGGAAGCGGCCCCAGCCGCGCGGATCGTTCAGCGTGGCGTGCACGCTGGCGGCGAAGTCCTCGCCGTCGAAGGGCAGGCCGCGCTCGACCTCGACCAGGTAGCGCACCACGGGCCCGCGGCCCTTCCTCGGCGCGTCCGTGCCCGCGACCACCGCGTAGCGCCCGGTCGCCCTTCTCGGCACCTTCACGTACGGCACCGGCGCGCCCCCGTGCGGCGGTTGCGCTCGCTTGGGTCCGGCGGAGACGGCGGGGCGGCGCCCCGGGCCCGAGGTAGGCAGAGACGCGCAACCGGCCAGTAGGAGGGCCACCGCGCCCAGCGCCACAACGCGCACGTCATCCCCCAGATGATCGTTCCATCGGGGGAGAACTTGATCATACGGCGAAGGGCGCCAGGTCCATCGCAGGCTCCTCGCCGAGGGCCAGGGCGGCGGCCAGCAGGCCGGCGTACGGCCCCGCGGTCAGGCCGTACGCGCTCAGCCCCGTCACCGCGACCACCCTGTCGGCGACCCTGGCGATGAGCGGCCTGCCGGTGGACATCACGGGACGCAGACCCACTCTGGTCTCGGTGACCGTCGCCGCCGCCAGGCCCGGCGCGACGGCCAGCCCCGCGGTCAGCACCTCGCCGAGACCCGCCACGGTGATCCGCGGATCGAAGCCCACCTCCTCCACCGTCGCCCCCACGACCACCCGCCCTCCGGGAAAGCCCAGCAGGTACGGCCCTCGCCTGGGCAGCACGATCGGCCACGCCGACGTGTCGGCGCCCTCCACCGTGGCGTGCACGATCTGGCCCCTTCGCGGGAAGACGGGCAGATCGACGCCCAGCGGCCGGCACGCCTGCCCGGTCCACGCCCCTGCGGCGACGATCACCGCGTCCGCCTCCAGCCGCGTACCCTCGGCGGTCGTCACCGCTCCGTCGGCGGTGAGGGCGGCGGCGCCGCCGTGGACCGTGGCGCCCTGCCGTACCGCGGCCTGGAGCAGGCCGTCGCGCACCGCGCGGCCGTCGACGCGGGCCGCCCCCGGCACGTGCAGGGCCGACAGCTTCGGATCGAGCGGCGGGAACAGCTCCGCGGGCCTGGCCACCTCGGTGATCTCGCCCATCTCGGGGGCGTCGGCGTACCTGGTGGCCAGCAGCGCCCGCACCGGCTCCAGCTCGGCCGGGTCCTCGGCCACCAGCAGCGCGCCCACCCTGGCGTGGCCCACGCTCGCCGGTAGTTCGGCGTAGTGGCGCGCGCCCTCGACGGTCAGCCGGTACCAGTCGTCGTCATCCTCGTGATCGACCCACGGGCAGACGATGCCCGCGCCCGCGGCCGTCGCCGCACCCGCCTGGCCACCGTCGACGACCGTCACGCCCACGCCCCTCAGGCCCAGGTGGTAGGCGGCGGCCGCCCCGACAATTCCGCTCCCGATCACGGTGATCCTCATGTCCCGATGATCTCAGACGGGTTAGGTTGGGCATGGAACCCTCGAAGCGGAGGTGGCGCAGGTGGCAGTCGTCCTCATCGGCACGATCGACACGAAGGGCCGCGAATACGCCTGGCTGCGGGAGCGGCTGACCGAGCTCGGCAGCGAGGTGATCATCGTCGACGCGGGCGTCGGCGAGGAGAGCACCGGCCCGGCCAGCTCGTTCGGGGCGCCGGCCACCGCGTCGGCCGAGGACGTCTCCAACGTGCGCGTGGCCGCCGCCGGCGGCGCCGACCTCGCCGAGCTGCGGGCGGCGGGCGACAGGGGAGCGGCCGTCACCGTGATGGGCGAGGGCGCGGCGAAGGTGCTGGCCGAACTGCTCGAGGAAGGACGCGTGGACGGAGTGCTCGCGGTCGGCGGGAGCGGCGGGTCCTCGATCGCCGCGCGGGCCGTGCGCGACCTGCCGATCGGGCTGCCCAAACTGATCGTCTCCACGATGGCGTCGGGGGACGTCTCGCCCTATGTCGGGGCGAAGGACGTCACGATCATGTACAGCGTGGTCGACATCGCGGGGATCAACCGCGTCTCCCGCCTCATCCTGGGCAACGCGGCGGCGGCGATCGCCGGCATGGCCGCCGCCTGGGCCGCCGCATCCGAGGCCGCTGCGTCTTCGGCGGCCGCTTCCGCGGGCTGGTCCTCCCCGGCCACGTCGTCCTCGGCCGGCGCCCCCGCTGGTGGCGCCGGCTCAGGGGTTCCGACTGCGGGGCCTTCGGCTCCGGGGCCGTCGGCTACGAGCGCTTCGCTTGCGGGGGCCCCGCCGGAGGGGGAGCGGCCGTTGGTCGCGGCGTCGATGTTCGGCGTCACCACGCCCGCCGTCGACGCCGCCCGCGAACGCCTCACCGAGCTCGGCTACGAGGTGCTCGTCTTCCACGCCACCGGCTCGGGCGGCCGCGCCCTCGAGGCACTGGCCGCCGACGGACTGCTCGCCGGCGTGCTCGACCTCACCACCACCGAACTGGCCGACGACCTGGTCGGCGGTGTGCTCTCGGCGGGGCCCGACCGGCTCACCGCGGCGGGACGGCGCGGCGTGCCCCAGGTGGTCGCCCCCGGTGCGCTCGACATGGTCAACTTCGGGCCGCGCTCGACGGTTCCCGAGCGCTTCTCCGACCGGAACCTGTACGTCCACAACCCCACCGTGACGCTCATGCGCACCACCCCCGCCGAGATGGCCGAGCTCGGCCGCCGCGTCGTCGCCAAGCTCGCCGCCGCCACCGGGCCCACCGCCCTGTTCGTCCCGCTCCGCGGCGTCTCCGCGCTCGACGCGCCCGGCCTGCCGTTCCACGACCCCAAGGCCGACGACGCGTGCTTCGCGGCGCTCGGTGACTTCCCCGGCACGACACGGCTCGACCTGCACATCAACGACCCGGAGTTCGGCCGCGCGATGGCCGACCGGCTGCACGACCTGATCAGGGGTGAGGGATGAACCGCCAGACCGTACTCGAACGGCTTCGCCGTACCGTCTCCGCAGGCAAGCCCGTCATCGGCGCGGGCGCCGGCACCGGCCTGTCGGCCAAGTGCGCCGAGGCCGGTGGCGTCGACCTCATCATCATCTACAACTCGGGGCGCTACCGGATGGCGGGCCGCGGTTCCCTGGCCGGGCTCCTGCCGTACGGCGACGCCAACCAGATCGTCGTCGAGATGGCGAGCGAGGTCCTGCCCGTCGTGCGTGACACACCCGTCCTGGCCGGGGTGTGCGGCACCGACCCGTTCAGGGTGATGCCGCGCTTCCTCGACACGCTCAAGGACATGGGCTTCGCCGGCGTGCAGAACTTCCCGACCGTCGGCCTGTACGACGGGGTCTTCCGGCAGAACCTCGAAGAGACCGGCATGGGCTTCGACCTCGAGATCGAGATGATACGGCTGGCGCACGAGCGGGAGCTGGTCACCGCCCCCTACGTCTTCACCGCCGCCCAGGCCCGCGCCATGGCCGAGGCGGGCGCCGACGTCCTGGTGCCGCACGTCGGCCTCACCACCAAGGGTTCGATCGGCGCGGGCACCGCCCTCACCCTGGACCAGGCGGTGGCCGCCGTCCAGGAGATGCGCGACGCCGCCGCCGAGATCAGGCCGGACATCCTCGTGCTGTGCCACGGCGGGCCCATCGCCGAGCCGTCCGACGCCGCCTATGTCCTGGCCCGCACCAAGGGGGTGGTCGGCTTCTTCGGCGCCTCCTCCGTCGAGCGGCTGCCCACCGAGCTCGCCATCACCGCGCAGGTGGCCGCCTTCAAGAATCTGGAGATCTAGATGCTCGTGAGCCCCTCCCAGGTCCCCACGATGACCTTCGACTGGGGGTCGATCAAGTGGTTCGTCACACCGTCCGCGATCCCGGGGGCGGGCAGCACGCTCGGCGAGGTGATCGTCAATCCCGGACGCGGCCACGCCCGGCACAACCACCCGAAAGCCGAGGAGATCATCTACGTGATCTCCGGTGAGGCGACGCAGATGGTCGACGACGGCGAGCCGTTCCCCATCAGGGAGGGGGACACGGTGCACATCCCGGCGGGGGCCTTCCACTCGACGTTCAACACCACGTGGCGGCCGTTGCGGTTGATCGTGACGTACACGCCTGGCGGGGAGGAGAAGGCGCTGGAGGGCGCCCCCGACTACTGCCTGCACGAGGCCGGCACAGTCGCGGAGTGGCGCCAGGCCTGAGCGTTCGATCCCAGCGCGCCGGGACCGAACGGGTGGCGGCGGTGCGCCGGGTCCGAACGGGGTGGCGGCGTACGCAGCCCCGAACGGCGGCGGGCTGGCGCCAGGTCCCTCACCCGTCGGCGGCCCACCCGTGCGTGCGCATGAGCGTCTTCGCCACCACCGCGAACCTGTCGCGATGCAGCACGGCCCCCTCCCGCCGGATGTCGTCCTCGTCCAGCGCGAACACCCGGTCGAGCCGCAGATACGACACCCGCCCGTCGCTGCCCCACGAGCCCAGCTCGAGCCACTCCGGACCCTCGTCGCCCCGGCTCGACAGCATCATGGCGAGCAGCCTGCGCCCGTGCCGCCCCACCACCAGCAGCGGACGGTCCTTGCCCCGATCCGGGTCCTCCTCGTAAGGCACCCAGGCCCACACGATCTCCCCTGGGTCGGCCATGCCGTCCAGGTCGGGAGAGTAGGCGAGGGCCGCGGCCCGATCGATCGAGTAGATCTCTTTGACAGCGCCACGCAGCGGGCGCGGGTCATCCTGGTGATCTCGCACATTCGGAGCCTAGACCACACCCCGCTTTCCACGGTCATGACCTTGTCGACCTCACCTCATGGCAGCAGGCCGGCCTTCCGGCCCCACAGCCGATCCGTACGCGCTCGCGCTCGCCATCGTCGACACCCTCCTGCCCCCGGATGAGGGGTTCAGTGGATGTTCAAAGGAGGCCCAGGTCGGCCCGCCGCGCCCGTGCTGGTCTGCGCAATCGCTCGTGTTGAACCTGCTCGCCTCGATCAGCCCATGAACTGACCGCTACCGGCGCCGACCAAGGTCAGGACGGGTCCTGGTCCGACCGAGCATGGTCGTCCACGTCACAAAAGGTCGGTCGTGCTCGCCTGTCGGTCACGTTCGCCGGCCGCGTTCCGTCAGAGCGGTGAGGGACGCAGCCCCCAAGGGGGATGGCGTCGTAACCGATCGGCAAAGGGACATGACGTTGAACGAGATCCAGGTACAGGGCACTGTGGCGGAAGGCTTCGAGGAGGTGCGGCAGGAGTTCGCCGCGGTCGTGGCCAAGGAGCGGGGAGAGTCGGGCGCGCAGCTCGCGGCCTACGTGCGCGGCCGGCGGGTGGTCGACCTGTGGGCCGGAGAGGAGGTGAGCGGCGAGTCGTTGACCGGGGTCTTCTCCTCGACCAAGGGCGCCGCGACCCTGGTCGTCGCGCTGCTCGTGCAGGACGGGGTGCTCGGCCTGGACCAGACGGTCGCGCATTACTGGCCGGAGTTCGCCGCCGCCGGCAAGGGCGGCATCACCGTCCGGGACGTGCTCACACACCGCACCGGACTGGTGGGGGCGGAGGGCGGGTTCCCGTTGGCGGAGCTCGCCGACGACCGGCTGATCGCCAAGCGGATGGCGGGTCAGCGGCCGCTGTGGAGGCCGGGGTCAGCCCACGGCTACGGCGGTTTCGTGACCTTCGCCATCGTCGGCGAGGTGGTGCGCCGCGTCACCGGGCGCTCGATCCAGGAGCTGTTTGAGGAGCGGATCCGCTCGCCGTACGGGCTGGATCTGTATCTGGGGCTGCCCGAGGCGCTCGAACCCCGGTACCTGCCGGTGTTGCCGTGGCAGGCCGCGCCGGAACAGCAGGCCGCGTTCGAGGCGAACTGGGTCGCGCCAGGCGCCATCAGCCCGCACAGCATCGCCGGGATCTCCTACAACTTCAGCTTTTTCCAGCCTGCTGACGTGCTGGACTTCCCCAACCACCGCATCGTGCGCGCCCTGGGCCAGGCCTCGGGCGGCGGGGTGGGCAGCGCCCGCGGACTGGCGGCCCTGTACGCGGCCGCCATCTCCGAGGTGGACGGCCAGGCCCCGCTGCTGGAGCCGGAGACCCTCGCCGAGTTCTCCATGATCCACTCGACGGGTAAGGACCTCGTGGGCGGCGAGCGGGCCCAGTACGCCCTCGGCTTCAAGGCCGTGGGCATGTCCTACCCGTTCCTGAGCGCGAACGCCATCGGCCACGACGGCTCCGCGGGATCGGAGGCATTCGCCGACCCCATCACCGGCGTCGCCTACGGGTACACCCGCCGTCGAGCCGCCTTCGGCTTCCACGCCCCGGAGAACCACCGGCTGGCAGCCGCGGTTGTGCGAGCAGCCACCGCAAGCGCCTAGCGCGAGCCATCCGCCCGAACACCTCGAAGGATCACCATGAAACGACTGCTTGCGATGACGCTTGCCTGTTTGATCGTGCCTGCCGCGCCCGCTTCGGCGCAGCCGCGCTGGGCAGGCGCGTGGGGCGCCGCGCCCCAACCGCCCAACCCGGGAGTGAATTCCCCCAACGTGTCGCAGAAGGGCTTCGACCACCAGAGCGCCCATGCTTCGGCGAAAGCGAACAGGCGCGCTTCGGGCGTGACGTGCTCGACCAGCCGGGCGTGCGCAGCGTCATCATCCAGGGCGGCCTGAACGATCTCGGCCACCCGCTGTGGGACAACGAGTGCAGCAGGCCGAACCCGGTGGTGACCGCCGCCGAGCTGATCAAGGGCTTGCGAAACATGATCGAGGCGGCGCACCAGCGGGGGATCAAGGCGATCGGCGCGACCATCACCCCCATCCACGGCACCTACTTCTACAGCCCGCACGGTGAGAGCGTCCGCGAGGAGGTCAACACCTGGATCCGCAGCAGCGGCGCCTTCGACGCGGTGGCCGGCTTCGACCGCGCTCTGGTCGATCCCCATCCTGCCGACCCGCAAAGGCCAGGGCCCAACCCCGCCCTGACCTCCGAGGACGGCGTGCACCCCAACGACGCCGGATACCAGGCCATGGCCGACGCCATCGACCTGGCCGCCCTCTAACCAGAGGCCATCGGTCACATCCCCTTTCCGCGCGAACCTTCGTCGCCACCCTCCGGCCGTTCACCACGGGGAGTGTGTGGGTGGTGATGCGGTGGCGAGGGTGTGCTCCAGGTCGGTGCGCAGGATGTCGTAGGTTGGGGCCAGGGCGCGCAGGGTCTGGGCGGCGGTGCGGGTGTCGCCGGTGGCCAGGGGGTGCTGCAGGGCGCCGACGAGGCGGGCCTGGCGGGCCAGGGTGGCTGCCGCGGCGGTGCATCCCACGCGGCGCAGGCACGTGGCGGCGTCGGCGAGGCGCCGGGCGCCGACGCGGACGGCGAAGTGGATGAGGTGCTCGCGTAGTTCCTCGTCGCGGGCGTCGAGCCGGTCAGCGAGGGCGAGGGCGGCTTGGCCGTTGGCGAGGCTGCCCGGAGGCGCGGGCAGCTCCGGGTCGGCGGTGAGCCAGGTGATCGCGCGGGGCAGGGTGGCGGTGACGGCGGTGGTGGCGCTGATGTCGGTGACCCGGGTGAAGCCGGTGCGCATGGTGTATGGCCGGCCGTACTCGACCGTGTCGGCGCGCCAGGCATCCATGAAGTCGGTCAGCGGCAGCTGCGCGTAGGGGTAGCCCTGGGGGTCGTGCAGGGTGATGTGGTCGCCCTCGACGTCGAGGGCGATGAGGTAGTGGTCGGCCCCGATGGGGCCGGTTTTGCCTGGCTGATAGCGCAGGTGTCCCATCTCGACCGGGCCGACCATGACCGGCCCGCCCTCCAGCAGCGAGGCGAGCCGGTCGAGCGCGCTGTCCGCGTCACCTCCGCTGAGTGTGCGCGCGGTCCAGCCGAGGGCGGTCAGGGCGTCCTCCACGCCGGTCTCCGGTGTCCAGCCGTAGGGGTCGAAGAACGGCAGTGTGCCGCCGACGAGCTGCATGCCGAACGGGCTGCCGGTCACGGTCTCGATCACAGCCGGCTCGGGCGCGTCGGCTCCCATCATCATGGCCAGCGAACTCGAGTAGCAGTACGGCCCGGAGCCCAGGTACGGAATGTGGATCACCGCGGCAGCGTGCCAGTTTTCCCTGGAAAACGCCACCGCGCTCGGCCGAACAGGTGACCGACGGGAGGAGTCACCGCTCCAGGCCAGTGAGGTCGATGCGGGCCAGCCGGTCAGGGTCGGTCGACCGGCCAGGCCTGCCGGGTACGTCGCTGAGTCGCTCGTCAGGCGTCCAGGACCGCCAGATGGAGCCGGCGAAGGCGGGCGGGGTCGGCCAGGATGTCGATGGCGACGATCTTTCCGTTCGCGATCGCGAAGCTTATGACCGACATCGGCTGCCCTTCCACTGTGTTGACAAGCCCCGCCGCGCCGTTCACCAGAGCCGGTTGCGTGGAGTAAGCCGACGCGAACCGCTGGAAGGTGCTCGCCTGCCCGGCCACGGCCGCCGCGCCGTGGATCTCCGTCCAACCGCCTTCGGGGATCGCGCCGCGGTCGGCGCGCAGCACCACGTCGGGGTCGAGCACGGCGACGAGCGCCCCGAAGTCGCCGGCGCGCGCGGCGGCCTGGAACGCGTCGACCACCTGGCGCTGGAGGGTCAGATCGGGGTCGGGCACCGGGGCCGCGCCCCGCACGCGGCGGCGGGCGCGGCTGGCCAACTGCCTGGCCGCGATCGGTGAGCGCCCCACGATCGGGGCGATCTCATCGAACGACACCCCGAACATGTCGTGCAGTACGAAAGCCAGCCGCTCGGCGGGATTCAACGACTCCAGCACCACCAACAGCGCCAGCCCGACCGAGTCGGCGACCAGCACCTCGTACTCAGGATCGACCCTGTCGGCATGGCTCACGATCGGGTCCGGCAGATGCGCCTCCAGCGGGTCCTCGCGCCGCGCGGTGCGGGAGCGGAGCATGTCAAGACAGACCCGGCCCACGACCGTGGTCAGCCAACCGCCCAGATTCTCCACCTCGCTGGTGTCGGTACGGCTGAGCCGTATCCAGGCTTCCTGGACGGCGTCGTCAGCCTCGCCGAGGGAGCCCAGCATCCGGTAGGCCACCGCTTTCAGATGGGTGCGGTGTGCCTCGAATCGGTTCGCGAGAAATTCTTGCTCGTTCATCGGTCACGTCCTCTTGTCGGGGTCCGTCATAGCGGTGACGAACGAAACCCCGTCGGTGTGACCACCACGGACATCGAGACACCTCGCGGAGGAATCACCATGCAAGCACGGATGAGGAACCCGGCATACGTCCTTCCTGACACGATGCAGGGCATTCAGCTCCTGATGAAGTCCATGGGCCAGGGCGGCGTGCCGGAGCAGACGATGGCGCTTGTCGGGCTGCGGGCCAGCCAGATCAATGGCGGCGGCGCCTGCGTCCATGTGGAGGCCATCGGCGCCAGGGAGGCCGGCGTCAGCGACGAGCGGCTGCTCGCGCTGCCGGCTTGGCGGGAGACCCCGTTCTTCACCGACGCGGAACGGGCCGCGCTGGCACTGGTCGAGGCCGCCACCAGGCTCGCCGACCGGCCAGGAGACGCGGTCTCCGACGAGCTCTGGGAGGAATTCGCCGCCCATTACGACGAGCGGCAGCGCGCGGCTCTGATCCTCTACATCGCCACCGGCGCCTTCTTCAACACCATCAACGCCACCATCAAGGAGCAGGCTGGCACGACCTGGACCTGATCGGCACCCGGCAGCGCGGCTGCCTTGAACCCGCGCACCACAACCGCTCTTGGGGCGCACAACCCCAAGAGCCCTCTCCACACACACTTGGGAAAGTCGCATGTCTCTGCACGAGGAAGCCAACCTCACCGCCCCGCCGCCTGCACGACGCAAGCTCGGCCTGGCGCTCCTGGTCATCGCCGCGGCGCAGCTCATGATCGTGCTGGACGGCACCATCGTGACCGTCGCCCTGCCCAGTATCCAGAACGCGCTGCGTATGGCGGAGTCCGACCTGAACTGGGTGCTCACCTCCTACGCGCTCGCCTTCGGCGGGCTGCTGCTGGTCGGCGGGCGGGCGGGCGACCTGTTCGGCCGCCGACGGCTGTTCCGCCTCGGGCTGGTCGTGTTCCTCCTGGCGTCGCTGCTCGGCGGGCTGGCCGGCAACGGGACGGTGCTGATCGCCGCTCGCGTGCTGCAGGGTCTGGGCGCCGCGGTCGTCGCGCCTACCGCGCTGTCGTTGCTGGCCACCACGTTCCCGGCCGGACCGGCCCGCGACAAGGCGCTGGGCGTGTACGGGGCGATGGGCGGGCTCGGCGCGGTGGTCGGCCTGCTGCTCGGCGGCGCGCTCACCGAATACCTCAGCTGGCGCTGGATCATGTTCGTGAACATCCCGTTCGCCATCGCCGTACTGCTCAGCACGAGCGTGCTGGTCGAGGGAGAGCGCGAACGGGGCGGTCTCGACCTGCCTGGCGCGATCACCGCCACCCTCGGCCTCGGCTCGCTCGTCTTCGCCATCAACCGCGCCGGCCAAACAGGCTGGAGCGACGGTCTCGCCCTCACGTTCGACGCCGTCGCGGCCGTACTGCTGATCATCTTCGTGCTGATCCAGCGCCGCGGCACGACGCCGATGCTGCCGCCGACGGTGCTGGCCGATCGCGGCAGGCTCGGGGCGAACCTCGTCATGTTCCTCATGGGCGGCGGCATGCTGGCCACCTTCTACTTCCTCACCCTCTACATGCAGGTGATCAAGGGCTACGCGCCCATGCTCACCGGCCTGGCCTACCTGCCGTTCGCCATCGGCATCGGCATCGGCGCCGGCGCTGTCGGTCCTCCGATGCTGGCTCGCACCTCGGATCGGACCGTCACGATGACGGGGCTGCTGCTGGCAGCCGTCGGCATGGCCTGGTTCAGCCTGCTCACCCCTGACCAGAACGCCCTGACCGTGCTGCTGCCCGCCCAGTTGGCCGCAGGCATCGGGCTGGGCCTCGTCACCGTCGCTGTCACCATCGCCGGCGTACGCGGCGTCGCCGACCAGGACACCGGCATCGCCTCCGGGCTGATCAACACCACCCAGCAGATCGGCGGCGCGCTCGGCCTCGCCGTACTGGCCGCCATCGCGACTGCCGCCGCTCAGACCCAACCGACCGGGACTCCGGCTCCCGACGCGCTCACCCAGGGCTACACCACCGGAATCCTCGCAGGCGGCGCCCTCTACCTGGCGGCCGTCCTCGTCGCGGCCCTCACGCTCAAGCGGCGCACCGATCAGGCCGCTTGACATCGCAGGCGAAAACCATGAGTAGGAGGCTCGACATGACAGCAAGCCGGGGAAGGCACGACATCGCCGAGACCACAGCCAGCAGGGCCGTCATCCTGATCACCGGCATTTCCGCCGCCGGCAAGTCCACCGTCGCCCAGGCCCTGGCCAAGCGGCTGCCCAGGTCCGCACACGTGCGCGGCGACACCTTCCGCCGCATGGTGGTCAACGGAGGCGCCGAGATGACCCCCGATCGGACGGACGAGGCGGTGCGCCAACTGCATCTGCGCTACCGGATCGCGGCCAGCTCCGCTGACCTCTATTTCGAGGCCGGGTTCACGCCGATCGTCCAGGATGTGGTGCTTGGCGAAGACCTGGAGCGCTTTACCAGGATGATCCGCAGTCGCCCGCTCCATGTCGTGGTGTTGGCGCCGTCCGTGGAAGCGGTGGAGCGGCGCGAGCGGGAGCGGGACAAGACGGGATACGGCGACTGGACGGTCGCTGCCCTCGATCACGTGCTCCGACACGACACCCCGCGCATCGGCCACTGGCTCGACACCAGTGACCAGAGCGTCGACCAGACCGTTGACGAAATCCTGAAGACACTCGAGCGATCATCTGGGTGAACGGCCTTCAGATGGGGGCGGTGCGCCAGTTCAAAGCCCCACATGACGCGGTTGTTCGTAGACCCCCTGACTCAGCCATGGGTGTTCGAGTTATGGGGGAAGTCGGTAGCGCTTCGGCGTTCCAGGTTTCGCGCTGCACCGGCCAAGCTGCTCACCTTGCTCGCCGACGCCCTCCTTGAAGGGGGGTGGTCTCCGAGGGACACCGAGTCACCTGCGTGGGCGCGGTCAGAGGCGCGGTCAGCTGCGTAGAGCTTCATGGCCGCGTACGGCGACGGCCGATCTGGTCGCCGTCACCGCCGACGGGCTCCACGGCAAGCTGCGCGGCACTTTGTTCCCCGAGCATCCGGCGCCCGCGCGACGGACTCGGTGGGAAGCTTCCTGCTACCGGGGGAAGGGTCCTGGGGACACGCCTGGGCGGTGGAGCCGCTGCGCGTCAGTGTGCGCCCCGGTTCGTCGGCTGCCGTGCGTGCCCTGCACGGGGAGCTGGACGCGTACACACCGCTGAGGTCCGCTCGGGCATGCCATACACCTCCCTCCCGGGACCGCAAGAAGATCAAGTGCCGACTGTGGTCGCCGCACCGCGACAGCATCAAGCGACGATCAAGCAACGTGAAGTAATTTCACGCCCTGCTTCGGCGTCCGGCGAGCCCGTGAACTCTCCAACGCCCGGGCTGCGATGTACCGTGCGGCGCATGGCTGATGTGTGGACGGCGGACGGCCGGGGTCTGCCATTCTTTGTCGATCCGTCTGCGACATAAACGGCCCAGACAGGAGGTGGTCACATGAGGCGTGTCAGACGAAGGTATGCGGCGATCGTCGTGGGCGTCGTGGTGATCGCCGCGGTCGAAGTCTGGCACCATTCCTGGCGGTTCTGGCCTCGGCCGCCTCACATCGACACTGCGCTCGCCGACACGGCCGGTCCGATCATCGACGGGCACCTTGAGACCTCACCCGACCTCACGTGGAAGACCATCCCCGGCGAACTGCATCCACGCTGGTTTTGCACTGAGAGACCGATCGAGACAACCCGGGACGGCTCCCGGACGCGGGTCGGACTCGAGGCGGAGTGTGGGGAATATGCCCGGCGCGGTGGTGACCTGCTCATAGGCGGCGCCTGGTCCGGTCCTCTGGTTGTGACGCTCGACCGGGGCAAGGTCGTTCACGTCCAGCAGCCGATCGACGGCGCCGGCTTCGTCCCCTCGGTGAACCGGATGTTCTCCGAACGAGGTGCCGCCGAATACTGGCGGCGCTACCGTCTGAAGAAGGAAATGGCCGCACCCGAAGACGAGGCTCGCGTCGCGTTCGGCCTACCACCTGGCACTCCGGTAAGGCACTTCTGACTCTCCGCGATCAGGAGAGCCAATCCAGGATCTGCCGGTTGACCTCGGTCGGCTCCTCCAGATGCAGGACGTGACCGCCCCCGGCGCGCGTGTGAAGGCGGAAACCCCGGCGAGGCGAGCCCGGTCCGTTTCCCTGCGGAGTGATGACGATCCTGGACGGCAGCCCCCACGTCGATTCGACGTCTCGTCGGGTGCCCCCCGAACGTCGCGCCGGGGTCAGGCCCGTCCTTTCGCGCCAGGGTCAGCTCGTCATGTGGTGTGGCGCCCGGCCCTTCACCCCCAGCCACCGCCGGTCATCAGGGAGCTTGTAGCATCAGCCGTCCGAAAGCGACCCGGAGGCCGCATGTTGTTCCGTTCTACGACCGAGGCAGACCTCGATCGTGTCACCGCGTTCGCGGTTGACGAGCCCGTCAGCTGGATTCCCGCCGATCGCTACCTGGCGGAGCTTGCCGAGGGGATGTACCGCCCCGAATGGACCTGGATCGCCGAGGACAGCGACAAGGTCGTGGGGCGTGCGCTGTGGTGGGGCCAGTCCGACAGCGAGCACCCGATCGCGCTCGACTGCCTGCACGTCGACCCGTCCGTGGCTGATCGCGCGGCCGTCGCCGCCGGGCTGCTCGCCGCGGGACACGCCGCGTTCGAAGAGCAGGGCGCCCCGAAGCCGCCGCTCTACAACCTGACGCTCCCCAACGGATGGCAGGACGACGAGGCCATCGCCTCCGCGATCGCCTGGCGCAAGGAGGCGGCCCTCTCGGCCGGACTCACCGACGAGGTGGAGCGCCTGCGGCTGGAGTGGACGCCCGAGATCGGGGTCCCGGAGTCCAAGGGACGCCTGCGCTTCGCCGAGGCGTCGGACGAGGAGTTCCTCGACGTCTTCCGGAGGATCGCCGTCGGCAGCCTGGACGCCGAGACGCGCAGGAACGTCGCCACCATGGGCGCCGACGCGGCGGCACGGGAGGAGATGGACTTCTACCTGGAGCGTCCCGGCAAGCGTGAGTGGTGGCGGCTCGCCTACACGCCGGACGGGGTGGTGGCGGGGCTGGCGATTCCCTCCGCAACGCCGTACAACGTGAATGTCGGATATCTCGGCGTCGTTCCGGAACTGAGGGGCCAGGGGTACGTCGACGACGTCCTGGCCGAGATCACCCGGATCCACGCGGAGAACGGCGCCGATCTGATCACGGCGACCACCGACACGACGAACGCCCCGATGGCGGCGGCGTTCGCCCGCGCGGGATACCGCAACACGCAGATCCGGCTGATCTTCTCAGCCCCCGCCGACTGACATCGTGCACATCCGGCCGCTCACCTTCACGCGAGCGGCGGACGGCCTGCCCCTTGCATCAGTGGCCTGCCCCACATCAGCGGCGTGCGCCCCACATCGACCGAGGCGCTCGCTCCCAGCCTGGCCCCGCTGGACTCCCGACCGGCAAGCGGCATCCTGACCTCCTGCGGGGCGTCTCGTGGAGGCCGATGGACGATGACGGCATCCACCTCTCCATCCCGAGCTCCGTGGGACGTCTCGTCGGGCTCTGAAGGAGGCGGTTGGCTCGTTGAGCTGATCACCCGTGGAGCTTTCTGGGGGGAAGATTCGTGACGGAGAAGGTGGCTCTCCACGCGGGCGTCCGCGGCAGGCCGTGACGGAGACTGCCGCATAGGCCCCATGCGGAGACGGCCACCCCACTTAGGCGTTGGGCTCCCACGAGCCATCGGCTGGCTGGTCGCGACGGAGACGGGTGTCGGATCTGTGCCTCCGCCCCTGAGCTGAGCTCCCCGCACGACGTGTCGCCTCATCCTCCGTCGGCTGGTTCGACGTGGCGGCGGAGGTTGGCGAGGTGGACCCGCCATCCGGCGCGATGGTCGGCGGCGAGAGAAGGGCCGTCGGGGAGGCGGTCCCAGCCGGTCTCCGTGATGCGAACCTCCGTGCCCGACCCCCGCGGCGTCAGTGTGATCTCGACATCCGTCGCGGCTTCCTGCCCCTCGTCGGCCCAGCTGAACGCCAGCAGCGCGGGCTCGTTCGCATGCGTCACCTCGCCGCGCGTCACCGCGGGTTCGCCGTGCTCGTCGGTCCAGCGCTCCTCGAGGGAGCCGCCCGCCACCGGTTCGAGATACAGGTAGTGCCACCATTCGCCGCGATCGTCGTGGTCGGCGAAGGCGCGCCACACGCGCTCGGCGGAGGCGGCGACGACCGCGGACTCGTCAACGCTCATGGGCGGAACTCCCGGTGAGCAGGCGCCGCAGCGCGGTGGGTGTGTGTCCGAGGTGACGGCGGACCGTGCGGGTGAGATGCGCCTGGTCGGCGAAGCCGAGCTCGACGGCGAGCGCGGCGAGGCTCGTCGCGCCGTCCTCCAGCCGATCGAGCGCGCGCCCGACCCGCACCCGGTTGCGGTAGTGGGTGAGAGACACGCCCATCTCGCGGGTGAAGGACCTGCTCAGTTGGTACGGCGAGGCGCCCAGCAGCTCGGCCAGCGGGATGAGCCCGTCGGCGGCCGGATGGCCTGCGGCGATCGCCTCACGCGCGGCGGTGACGAGCCGCGCCTTGGCCGCTGTCGCGGTGGGCCGCGTGGAGTCGGTCGGCTGCGGAGAGGGGGACTGCCTGAGCACGGCGGACAGGAGCCGGAGGAGACGTTCGGTGAGCGCGAAGCCGGGGTCGCCGCTCCGGGTGGCGGTGAGGAGGGCGCGGTGCGCGAGCTCGACCCGGGCATCGACGTACACGGTTGGGCGGATCCTGCCACGGCCGTCGCCGGTCAGCGATCGCCACAGCGCGGGGGACAGACTGAGCGAGGTGCACACGTCGCCGCCCGCGGGATGCGCGAACCGTTCCTCCTCGCCGGGGACTCCCAGGTAGGCCATCGTCGGGTCGACCAGAGAGGCGACGTCGCCCGTCATGCGCCTGAACCTGCCGGTGCGGACGAGCACCAGCCTATAGTCGTCGCCGACCTCGGGCGAAGACCATCTCCGGTGGTCGTCGACGCAGGTCACGGCGGTGACCGTGAAGCCGGGCCCGATGCCCAGGCGGCGAGCTGAACGCATGTGGCGTACGTTACGCGGCGGCACTGACATTTCTTGGGACAGCCTCAGCGGACCCTTGAGGCCCTATGGGTGCGGGCCGCGGATGAGCCACCAGGGTCTCGACCACCCGCCGCCCGGGGACGGCTTACGCCGTTCTCACAAAGCGTGGCCACCGGCGACCTGGAGCACCTGGCCGGTGATCCATCGGGCCTGGTGGGAGGCGAGGAAGACGACCGCGTCGGCGATGTCGGCGGGCTCTCCGACGCGTCCCAGTGGAATCACCGACGTCGAGTGTTCGACGAGTTCCTCCGTCATCCACCCGGTTTGTACGGGCCCGGGTGCGACCGCGTTGACCCGGATGCCTCGAGGTCCCAGGTCCAACGCGGTGGCCCGGGTGAGCGCCTCCAGTGCGGCCTTCGAGGTTCCGTACCCGATCTGCCCGGGAAAGGCGCGCGCGGCATCGGTGGAGATGTTGACGACGCACAGCGGGACATCGCCGGTGTGCCGCCTGGCCACCTCGGCGATCAGCAGCGCCGGGGCCACGGCGTTGACGCGGTAGTGCCGTTCCAGCGATGCGGCGTCGAACGTGTCCACGGTGTCCGCGGTCTCGCAGTGTGCGGCGTTGTTGACCAGCACGTTGATCGGCCCGAGTCGGCGTTCGACGGTGTCGACGAGCGGCCGGGCGGCGCCGGGATGGGACAGGTCGGCGCTGACCGCGATCCCGCCGAGCTCGGTGGCGAGCTTCTCGGCTGCCGCGGCGCTCGGGGTGAGGTGGGCCCACGCCGTGCCCTCCGGTGCGGGGGGATCCTGCGCGAGATAGTGGACGGCGACGCGAGCCCCCTGCGCGGCGAAGGCACGGCTGATCGCCCCGCCGATGTTGCCGCCCCCGCCGGTGACGAGCACGTTCTGCCCGGCGAGCTGAGGATCGATCACGATCTTCCTCCGTTTTCCTGGTCGGTGCCGACATCGGGGCCGGCGTTCGTTGCCCGGGGTCCAGGAGTGGCAGTGATCTCCTGCCACCGGCCGTGGCTGTTCAGCGCGCCCAAGGCGGCGGGTCCAGCCCCAGCGGCCGACGTCATCGCCGGACGGCAGCCACCCGCGCGGAAGGTGATCAGGAACGCATGACGCCCACGTTAGGCACGGAAACGGAGGCCGAGCAACCCGATTGCCAGGGCTAGGGAAGGCGCAGGCGCAAGGATGTTCAAGACCAGGGGAGGAGTGGATGGGCAGCCTGGACGCATGACAACGCACACTCCAGCGATCGCTGAGATCTCCGCCCACGTCATCGACTGCGCGCGTCCCGCCGCTCTGGCCGAGTTCTACCGCTCGGTGCTGGGCGGACGGATCACCCACAGCGACGACGACTACGCCTCCCTGGACGCAGGCCGGGTACAGCTCTCCTTCATGCGGGTCGAAGGCCACCAGGCTCCCGCGTGGCCCGGCGGCACCAAGCAGGCACACCTCGACCTCAAGGTCGCCGACCTGGAGACGGCGACCAAGGAACTGCTCGACCTCGGCGCGACGAAGCCCGACTTCCAGCCGGGTGCGGGCGAGTGGACCGTGCTGACGGATCCGGAAGGACACGTGTTCTGCATCGCCCCATGACCCGGGCGCCGGAGCGGGGGTGGTCTACCACCGCTCGCGAGGCAGCCCGGGCGACGGTCCGATCGGTATCGTGCACCTCGTTCCTGACCCTGGCCGCCGAAGAGCGCCCGCGTCAGCGCACGCGGAGGACCGCGCGCCCCGGTATTCCGAGGCGCGCGGTCTCGTGTGTATTGCTGCCTTTCGGTCAGCTGTGTGTACTCCCTTCACCGAGGCTTCACCGAGGCACACCTAGGCCCGCGTTCCCGGTCGCCGAGGCGTAGGGGACCGGCTTCACCAACGCCCGCGCTCCAGTGCGCGAAGGTGCGAGACCGGACCCGTAACGTCCTCAGAACAGACGTCCCGTTCAGGTCGATCTGATCGCCTGGGTCGGGCAGCCTGTGATGGCTCGCCGTACCTCCGGGCCCGTGGCGTTCTCGTCGAGCAGCACCACGCGCCCGTCCTCCTCGTCCTGCGTGAACACCTCCGGCGCGGCCAGCGCGCACTGGCCCGACGAGGCGCACCGCTCGCGGTCCACCGTGATCACCATTCCACCTCCAGCCGATGCACGCCGTAGATCGCCATGTCGTTCTTGAACGGCACCTTCTCCAGGGGTACGGCCAGCCGCAGCCCGGGCAGTCGGCGGAACAGCGCAGGGTAGGCGATCTCCATCTCCAGCCTGGCCAGGTTCTGCCCGATGCACTGGTGAGGTCCGAACCCGAACGCCACATGCGGCGCCTTCGGCCTGGTGACGTCGAGCTCGTCGGGCCGTTCGAGCAGCGCGGGGTCGCGGTTGGCGGCGGCCAGTGAGCAGGTCACGAACTCATCCTCCCTGATGACCTGCCCATCGAGCTCCAGGTCGGTCGAGGCGCGCCGGTACATGCCGACGTCGACGATCGACAGGTAGCGCAGCAGCTCGTCCACCGCCGTCTTGGCCGTCTCGGGGCTCTGCCGTACGAGAGCGAGCTGGGCGGGATGCTGCAGGAGCAGCAGGGTGCCGAGGGCGAGCATGTTCCCCGTGGTCTCGTGACCCGCGATGAGCAGCAGGACCGCGATCCCGATGAGCTCCTCGTCGCTGAGGCCGCTGTCGAGCAGGTCGTCGAGCAGGCCGTCGCCCGGCTCGGCGCGCTTGCGGGCGATCAGCTCGGTGAGATAGCCGCCGAGGCTCATCAACGACTGCTCCAGCTCCTCGAGACTGCCGGTGAGGCTCATCAGATGGGCGCCGGCCCGCTGGAACTCCGCGCGCTCCGCGTAGGGCACGCCGAGCAGCTCGCAGATCACCAGCGACGGGATCGGCAGCGCGAACTCTGCCACCAGGTCGGCGGGCCGCGGCGCCCGCTCCAGCGCGTCGAGCCGTTCGGCGACGATCTGCTCGATCCTCGGCCGAAGCCGGTGCATCCGCTGGACGGTGAACCGTCCGGCCAGCAGCCGCCTGAGCCTGGTGTGCTCGGGCGGGTCCATCTGGATGAACATCCCCGGCTCGGGCCGTACGGCGTGCAGCGGCACGTCGCGGAACCCGCCGTCGATCTCCGAACTGAATCGCGTGTCGCCCAGCACCTGCCGGACCAGGTCGTGCCTGGCCACCAGCCAGACGTCGTCGCCGTTGGCCAGGCGCACCCGGCTGAGCGGCTCGTCGGCCATCCCGGCGGGCGGGTCGAACGGGCAGGTGCCTCTGTCAGTGGGCAGTGGTCTCATCGGTCAGCTCCTTGTTTCGATTCCGTACTGTCGGAAGGCAGAAGAGGGCGCTCCAGCGGGTGTTCCTCGATGACGGTGCCGAGGCCGCGCAGGGTGAACAGGGCGGCCACCGCGACGACGGCCACCGCCGCGCCGCAGATGAGCGAGGTGATGTTGACGGCCTGCACGAACGCGGCCGAGGCCGCCGCGACCACGCCGGCCGCCAGCTCCGCGGGCAGGGACGACGCCGCGTGCAGCGCCGTCCCGATGGAGTCGCGGGCGGCGGCCACTGCCTCGGCGGGCAGCCCGCCCGGCAGCTCCAGCGTCTGGCGGTAGATGCCGCCGAGCAGGCTGCCGATCAGCGCGATGCCGAGGGCGGCGCCCAGCTCGTAGGCGGTCTCGGCGATCGCGGAGGCCGACCCGGCCCGCTCCCGCGGTACGGTCGCCAGCACGGTGTCGGCGGTCACGGTGAAGGACATTCCCGCGCCGACCCCGATGAGCAGCAGCGAGCCGAGGACCACCGGGTAGCCGGACTCGGTGGGAAGCAGCGCGAGCACGGCCAGGCCCGCCGCCGAGAGCGCGAGGCCCGCCGAGATCACCAGTGGCCTGCCGAACGCCATCGCGAGCCGTCCCGCGGCGAGCGCCGCGACCATGGAGGCGGCCATCGCGGGCAGCTGGGCGAGACCGGCCTGCAGCGGTGTCCAGGCGAGCACGAACTGCAGGTAAAGGGAGAGGAAGAAGAGCGTGCCGACCAGCGCGAAGACCGCGACCATGTCGCCGCCGACCGCGCCCGCGAACGCCCTGCGCCTGAACAGGCTGACGTCGATCAGCGGATGGGTGAGCCGTGTCTGCCGCCGCCAGAACAGCGCCAGCGTGCCCAGGCCCACCACCGCGGCCACCAGGACGCCGGACTGCGCGAACCCCGCGTGGGCCGCCTCCTTCACGGCGTAGATGACGCCGATCACGCCGACGATGGACAGCAGCACGCTGGGCAGGTCGAGCGGGCCAGGGTCGGGGTTGCGCGACTCGGGCAGGGTGAGCGCGGCGACGATCAGCACGACGACCATCACGGGCACGTTGATCAGGAAGACCGAGCCCCACCAGAAGTTGTCGAGGAGCAGCCCGCCCAGCAGCGGCCCCGCCGCCGCGCCCGCCGTCGTGACCGAGCTCCAGAGCCCGATCGCGGTGGTGCGCTCGCGGGGATCGGTGAAGAGGTTGCGGATGATCGACAGAGTGGAGGGCATGATGGTGGCGCCCGCCACCCCCAGCACCGCGCGTGCCACGATGAGCCACTCGGCGCTGGGCGCGTAGGCCGTGGCCAGCGAGGCCAGGCCGAAGGCGGTCACGCCGATGAGCAGGACACGTTTCCTGCCGAATCGGTCGCCCGCGTTGCCCGCGGTGATCAGCAGACCGCCGAGCACGAAGCCGTAGACGTCGGCGATCCAGAGGATCTGGGTGCTGGTGGGCTGCAGCGCCTCGGTCAGGCGCGGGATCGCCAGGTGCAGCACGGTGCCGTCGATCGCGATGAGCGAGACGGCGAGGCACAGGGTGGCCAGTGCTGCCCAGCGTCTGGTCCTGCTCACGGGTGTCATGCCTGCCACGCTGGCCCATGGCTCGCACGCGGCTCGCACCTGGCGCGCACGAGCCCGCACGAGCCCGCACAGTATGCGCACCCGAGGTGTGCGACCTGCCTGCGGCGCTCGGGTGAGGCGCACGACGGGCCCGCTGGGCGAGGGGGTGATGCGTGCTGGTACCCCCCTTAACCGGATATGGTCGTCTTCAAGATCAAGGAGGGCGAGATCACCGGGAGTCAGACGCTCGTGATGACGGTCTCCTCCGACCGGCACGCCTTGACCAGCCGCCGGTCGGGATGGCACTCGCCTGAGGCGGGACGATGGCAGCCCCGGCGCCAGCGAGAACAACGGCTGACGTTCCAGGCGGTCAGCGGCCCGCACAACGCGCCGCCGACCGCCCCCAGCCCAGCCCCCGCGTGAGGGGAGCGCCAGTAGTCCCCACGCGAGAGAACCACGAGCCCACCGAGGGACCGCCAACAGAGTCGTCCACGTGGGGAAAACGCAGCGAGGGCCCCCAGGGAATGGAGTCGTGGGTGGCAACCCCCATGGGGTGGTGGAAGCCACCCATGGGTGGAAGCGGCCGCGGAGTCCTCCGGCATGGTCCAGCCCCGGTCGACCCCGAAGCGCGAGAGCCGGAACCTAGAAGGGCAGCAGGCCGGTGATCTGGTCGCGGGGTGTCGAACAGCCACGCTGGTAGGACCGTTCGAACGCCGCGTCGCCCAGCACCCGCCGCGCCTCGCCCGCTGTACGGACCACATCGGGGCCGTCGGTCAGCGCCGCGCCGCGCAGTGACACCGCCGCCCCCAGCAGGAAGGCCGCCCGAGCGGCCGATCCGTCGCGCAGCACCAGCTCGGCCATGGCCTCCACCGCGCCCGAGGCGCCCGGCAGGTCGAGGACGCCGACCAGCAGGTCGTAGGCCTCGCGCAGGCGCGCTCCCGCTCCCTCCAGCCTGCCCAGCCCGATCAGGACGCGCGCACGCGTCTCCTGCGCCCCGAGCCAGTGCGCCTCGCAGCTGGCCATGGCCGTCGCGTAGAGCTCGGCCGCCCGAGCGGAGTCGCCGCCCAGCCGCGCCAGCTCGGCCAGGCCGTAGGTGGCGATGGCCGCCGCCTCGGCGGCCGGCAGGCGGCGGGCCATGGCGGCCGCCCGCTCCAGCTCCACCTCGGCGGCGGCCAGATCGCCCGCGCGGGCCAGCTCGGCTCCGCGGCGCGACAGCAGCAGCGCGGTGTCCTCGGTGGCGCCGAAGGGCGCGATCACCTCCAGGGCCTCCTCCGCCGTCGCGATCGCCGCCTCGTGGTCGCCGCGCCATCCGGACAGCTCCGACAGCTGTAGCAACGCCTGACCCACCCCCCACCTGTCGCCCGCCATGCGGAAGGTGTCGAGTGCCAGGCGCAGCTCGCGCTCGCCCACGTCGACCTCGCCGACGCCCAGCCGCAGGTAGCCGAGCAGCAGCCGGGCGAAGGCCCGCGTCCACGGATCGGAGTGGGTGGTGGCGGCCAGCAGCGCGGGCAGTATGGCGGTGTAGTCGCCCGCGGCTATCGAGGGGTAGGGCCGCACCATGGCGATCAGTGGCCAGCGCGGCGGCTCGGTCAGGCCGCCGGCCAGGCGTTCGGCGTTGGCCAGCCGCGCCTCCACCTCCTCCAGCGGCCGGCCCGTCGTCGCCAGCTGCAGCGCGCACATGATGTGCGCTTCGACCAGGTCCGCGGGCGGCTCGGGACCTGCCAGATCGAGCACCTCGACCGACAGCTGCGCCCCTTCGTGCCGCAGGCCGCGCAGCCACCAGTACATCCACAGGTCGGCGGTCAGGCGCAGCGCCATCTCCCCCCGCTTGGTGTCGATCGCCCAGCGCAGCGCCGCGCGCAGGTTGTCGTGCTCGGCCGCCAGCTCGGCCAGGTGGCGCAGTTGGTCGGGGCCGCGCAGCCGGGGCTCGGCCGAGGCGGCCAGCTCGGCGTAGTGCTCGGCGTGCGCCTGCCTGACGTGCTCCTCCTCGCCGGACTCGGCCAGCCGTTCGGCGCAGAAGGCGCGGACGGTCTCGAGCATGCGGAACCGCCCGCCGTCGGCCTGCACGATCGACTTGTCGACCAGCGCGGACAGCAGGTCGAGGTCGCCCCCGCAGACCCGCTCCGCCGCCCCGGCCGTCGCGCCGGAGGAGAACACCGACAGCCGCGCGGCGAGGGTGCGTTCCTCGGGGTCGAGCAGGTCCCAGCTCCACGCCACGACGGCGCGCAGCGTGCGGTGGCGGGGCAGCGCGGTGCGGCTGCCGCCGGTCAGCAGCCTGAAGCGGTCGTCGAGGCGGGCGGCCACCTCGGCGGGGGTGAGGGCGCGCAGCCTGGCGGCGGCCAGCTCGATCGCCAGCGGCAGCCCGTCGAGGGCCCTGCAGATGCGCAGCACGGGGTCGAGGTTGTCGGCGGTGACCGCGAAGCCGTGGCGGACGGCCGCCGCCCGGTCGGCCAGCAGCCGCACCGCGGGGTGCGCGCGGGCCGCCGCGAGGTCGAGGCCCTGCGGCGGCTGGGGGAGCGGGGCGACGGGCAGGAGCTGCTCGCCCTCGATGTTCAGCGGCTCGCGGCTGGTGGCCAGCACCCGCACGTGCGGGCACTCGGCGAGGATCCGGTCGGCGAGCAGGGCGGACGCCTCGACCAGGTGCTCGCAGTTGTCGAGGATGAGCGTGACGCGGTGGTCGCCGAGCGCCGCCACCAGCGCGTCGGCAGGCGGCTGCGATCCCGTGACGGACAGCGGCCCAGGACGGTCGGGGCGCACGCCTCTCACCTGTACCGAAAGGCGGGGGCCCGGCGGTTCGGCGTGCCCGGACGGCAGGCCGAGCGCGGTGAGCACCGCCGGCGCGACGTCGGTGTCCGGTCCGAGCGCGGCCAGCTCGACGAAGCAGACCTCGCCGAGATCTTCGGCCGCCTCGACCGCCAGCCTCGTCTTGCCCGCCCCGCCCGGCCCCGTGAGCGTCACCAGGCGGCCACGGCAGAGCAGCTCGCGGACCAGCGGGACCTCGTGCTCGCGACCGACGAAGCTGGTCAGCCGCGGCCTCGGCGCACGGGGTCGCAGCGGGGACCCCGCGGACGAGACCTCGGTGCGGAGCGATCCCGAAGCGGCGGGCAGCGGAGCGGGCTCCTCGCGCAGCAGGCTCAGATGCAGGGCGGCCAGGTCGGGCGAGGGGTCGGCGCCCAGCTCCTCGGCCAGCGTCCTGCGCGTCTCCTCGAACACCTCCAGCGCTTCGGCCCTGCGCCCCACCCCGGCCAGGGCCCGCATGAGCTGACCACGCAGCCGCTCCCTCAGCGGGTGCCGCCGCGCCAGCTCGCCGAGCTCGGACACCAGCTCGGCGGCCGGCGCCGAGCCCGCGAGCAGGTCGGCCTCGACCCGGTCCTCGATCGCCGAGAGCCGCAGCTCCTCCAGCCGCTCGGCCTCGGCCTCGGCGAACGGCAGCGTCAGCACGTCGGCCAGCGCGGGACCCCGCCACAGGCCGAGCGCCTCCCGCAGCAGCCGCGCCCGCTCACCGGGCGAGGCGGCCCGCCGACCCTCGGCGACCCTGTGCGCGAACAGGTGGACGTCGACCTCGAGCGGATCGACCACCAGCCGGTATCCGGCGGGCCCGAGCTCCAGCGGCACGCCGACCAGCCCCCGCAACCGCGACACCTGCGACTGCAGCGCATTGACCGTGCCCGAACGCCCGTAGAGGGCCTCGACCAGCCGGTCGACGGAGACGACCCGCCCCGCCTCCAGCGCCAGGAGAACGAGCAGGCCGCTGAGCCTGGCCCCCCTGACGGGGACACCCGAGACCTGTGTCGGGCCGAGCACGCCGAATCTCATACCTTTATTGTCGCCACCCGCGGTCCATCCCACGTTTTAGAATCCGATTCTGTGGACAACCTCGGGGCGTTTTTCGCCCTCACCAAAGGCGAGTACGTTCCCGCGCCGCACGCGCACAGCCCCTGGGCGGCCGACATGCTGCACGGGCGCCTGCTCGGCGGGCTGGCGGCCAGGGCGATCGAGGCCGAGCACGGGGACGAGGGGCTGCACTTCGCCCGGCTGACCGTCGACCTGTTCCGCAACAGCCCGCTGCTCCCCCTGACGGTGGAGACGGTCAGGGTCAGGGACGGCCGCAGGATCAGGGTCGCCGACGCCGTCCTCTCGACCGAGCAGGGGCCGGTGGCCAGGGCCGGCGCCGTCCTGCTGCGCAGCGGCGAGCTGCCCCCGGGAGAGGTGTCCCACACCAGGGCGTGGGCCGAGCCCGTGCCGCAGGGGCCGCCGCCGCCCGGCGGGCTGCCGCTGCCGTTCGAGCTGTGGCAGCTCACCGGCTGGGGTGGCGAGCCCGGTCCGCACCGGGCCTGGGTCAGGGAGATCTGCCCGCTGGTCGAGGGCGAGCCGGTCTCTCCGTTCACGCTGGCCGCGCTGGCCGCCGACTTCGCCAGCCCGCTCAGCAACGTCGGCACCGAGGGCCTGCACTACATCAACGCCGACTACACCCTCACGCTCAGCCGCCTGCCCCGCAGTCCCGAACTCGGGCTGGAGACCATCGGCCACCTGGGCAGCGACGGGGTGGCGCTCGGGCAGTGCGTGATGCACGACGCGCAGGGGCCGATCGGGTACGTCGTGGTGACGGCCGTCGCCAACCCTCCTAGCCGAGCGTTGCGGTGACCAGCGTCCAGTCGACCTGGGCGGCGGCGGTGTTGCCGCCCGCCGTCCCGCTGACCCAGTGGGTGGCCTGCGGGCGTTCGCGGCTGTCCTGAACCACCCAGCTCGCCCCGGTGTCGGCGCCGTCGGCGAACAGGCGGGCCACGCCCGCGCTGTCGACGGCGACCCGCCAGAGCTCCGCGCGCCCCCGGTGCACGCGCTGCCACCGGGACGAGCCCTTCGGGATCGCCCAGACCTCGCCCTTCTGGACGGTCATCATGAGCCTGCGGGCGCCGTTGGCGACCTTGGTGCCGAGGCTGACGCCACGCCCGGTGACCGGGTCGAGGGCGCTGTCGTCGACCCCCCTGCCGCGGAACTCCACGGTGAAGTCGCACGACTCGGTGATCTCCAGGGGGACGGTGGCCGAGCCGCGCAGGTCGAGCCTGCCGTCGATGATCCGGCTGCCGGTGAGCGTCCAGCCGTCCCATGCCAGCCCCGCGAGGTTGTCGGTGACCTCGGCCGTGGCGTCACCCGACAAGGTCACCCCCGCCGCGGCCGTCCCGCCGCGCGGGAGCCGCCAGCGCAGGCCCGTGTCGGCGTGGTCGCGCCACAGGCCCGCGGCGCCGCGCCGGTCGGCCACCACCCGCCAGCGCGTCCCTCCCTGCTCCAGGACGGGGCGGCCGTCCAGTGACACGCCGCCCGCCCCCACCGTGAGGGTCATCAGGCCCGCGATCGACAGCTCGAAGTCGCCGCCCTCCACGGTGGCCACGAACCCGGCGGGCGGCGGCTGGGGCGCCGAGCCGGGGCCCGCGAGCCGTACACCGGTGAAGGCGCGGGTCAGGTCGAGCCTGGCGACCCTGATCTCGATCTGGTTGTGCTCCCAGACGACGAAGAACCTGCCCGGCTCGTACTCCTGCGCGCTGGCGTAGACGTCCCAGCCTCGCGCCGCGCCTCGGGTCAGTCTGGTGCCGTCGGCGAACAGCCGCCCTGGACCCCATGGGGAGCCCTGCGGCTTCACCTTGTAGTGCAGCACCTCCCGGTACTGCTCGGGCCGCTCACCCCTGAAGGGCCCCGCCAGGGTGTTGTAGATCGTGAGGTAGCGCCCCTCGGCGTCCGTGGCGAAGAACCCCTTGACGTAATAATTCGGGAGCTGGGGGTCCAGGGACATCGGTTCCCAGGTGAGCCCCCCGTCCGAGCTCCTCGACACCGCCGCGTGGGCCGCATGCGCGCGGTATCTCGCGTCCCTGGCCTCCGGCGACGAACCGCCCCGCAGGTCGAGCGCCCTGGCCACCATCACCAGGCCACCCTCCTGAGCGGGCGCCACCTGAGGCTCCTCCACCCCGATCCCCTGAGGGGGCTCGGCCAGCCGGCCTGAGCGCCACGTCCGCAGGTCCGTCGAGCGCAGCACTCCCGCTCTGGTGCCACCACCGGTCTGCCGCCAGTACGGCAGCAGCCACACGCCCTCGTGCCTGATCGGCTTGCCGGCGACGACCACACCCCTGCCGTTGTCCGGCACCTCGACCGTGAGAGGAAAGTCCTCCCATGTCGCACCGGCGTCGAAGCTGCGTCTGGCGACCATCCGGACAGGAAAACCGTCCACGTTGCCCGCGCCGTCGCGGTCCTCGGCGATCGTGATGCGTCCCAGCAGGGCGTAAAGCACACCCGAGTCGTTGAGGAAGATCACGTAGTGGTAGCGATGCGTGTCCGTCGCCGCCGCCAGTGTCCCCGTGGTCCAGGTGCGCCCGCCGTCGGCCGAGCGCGCGAAGCCGATCGAACCCTGGTCGCCCGGCGTGGCGTCGATCGGGTCGGCCACCCCCGCCCGCCAGCCGACCACCAGCCGGTGCGAGTCCAGCACCGCGATGTCCGGAACCCTGTTGCCTTCGTGCGCCAGCTCTCCGTCCGCACGTCTGTCCGCCGTGGCGAAGACCGTCACCGGTTCGCTCACGCACGGCCCCACCACATCCGCTTCGGGCCACTTCACCCACCCATCTTCCGTCGCTGCCGTGCCCTCGGGCGCGCGTGGTCACCCGAAGTTCACCTGCCTGCCCCTGTACGGCAAGCACCCGACAGCCCACCGTAGTCACCGGTGACCCTCCGTCCATACATGCCACTCCAGCAGGACTTCGATCCCGCCGTCACAACAGGCCCGTACCCCGTCACGGGGCTCTTGACGTCCCGAAACGGGCATGAGTCTGCTTTGGTGTCGAAATGGTGACAAAGGTGATCGGAGTAGGTCGGCTGTCCACGGTTAGACGCACGGAAAGACGCGGAAGCGCCGGGCATCCGAAAGATCCCCGGCGCTCGTGAAATGAATCTACAATGTAAAGGCGCTCACGCCGTGCGCTCGGCCCGGTCGCCCGACCAGTCGACGTGGAACGCGCCCTCCCTGTCCACCCGGTGGTAGGTGTGCGCGCCGAAGTAGTCGCGCAGCCCCTGCACCAGCGCCGCGGGCAGCCGGTCCCTGCGCAGCCCGTCGTAGTAGGCCAGCGCGGAGGAGAAGCCAGGGGTCGGCACCCCGATCTTCACCGCCGTGGTCACCACCCGCCGCCACGCCTCCTGCGCGGTCGCGAGCGCTCCGGCGAACCCCTCGTCGGCCAGCAGCGTGGCCAGCGAAGGGTCGGCGTCGTAGGCGGCGCGGATCCGGTCGAGGAAGCGGGCCCTGATGATGCAGCCGCCGCGCCAGATCGTGGCCATCGCGCCGAGGTCGACGTCCCAGCCGTACTCCTTCGAGGCCGCGGCCATCTGGTCGAACCCCTGGGCGTAGGCGACGATCTTGGAGGCGTACAGCGCCTGCCGTACGTCCTCGACCAGTTCCTTGCCCGCCACCCCCGCCAGCGTCGGGCCTTCGAGGCCGCGGGCGGCCGCGCGCTGGACGGGGTGGCCCGACAGGGCGCGGGCGAAGACCGCCTCGGCGATTCCGGTGACGGGGACGCCGAGCTCCAGGGCGCTCTGCACGGTCCAGCGGCCGGTGCCCTTCTGCTCGGCCTGGTCCACCACCACGTCGACGAAGGGGCGGCCGGTGTCGGCGTCGACCTGGTCGAGCACCTCGGCGGTGATCTCGATGAGGTAGGAGCCGAGGTCGCCCTCGTTCCACTCCCTGAAGATCTGCGCCAGCTCGGCGGGGGTGGCGCCGAGCGCCTGGCGCAGCAGGTCGTAGGACTCGGCGATGAGCTGCATGTCGGCGTACTCGATGCCGTTGTGCACCATCTTCACGAAGTGTCCCGCGCCGTCGGGCCCGACGTAGGTCGCACACGGGACGCCGTCCACCTGGGCCGCGATGCTCTCCAGCATGGGGCCCAGCGCCTCGTAGGACTCCCGCGAGCCGCCCGGCATGATGCTCGGGCCGAGCAGCGCGCCCTCCTCGCCGCCGGAGATGCCGGCGCCGACGAAGTGGATGCCGCGCTCGCGCAGCGCCGCCTCCCTGCGCCTGGTGTCCTCGAAGTGGGCGTTGCCGCCGTCGACGATCATGTCGCCCGGCTCCATCAGGTCGGCCAGCTGGTCGATCACCGCGTCGGTGCCCGCACCGGCCTTCACCATGATGATCGCCCTGCGCGGTCGTTTCAGCGAGGCCACGAAGGCGGCCAGATCCTCGGACGGCAGGAACGTGCCCTCGCCCCCGAACTCCTTGACCAGCGCCTCCGTACGGCTGTGCGAGCGGTTGTGCACCGCGACCGCGTAACCGTGGCGGGCGAAGTTGCGGGCAAGGTTGCGGCCCATCGTGGCCAGCCCCGTCACGCCGATGTCTGCCAAGTCCATGTCAGCTCCTGTTCGCGGAAAAGAGACGCGGAAGGTGTCGCGGAGAGGTACGCGTCCCTCAGAAGATCGGTTCGACGCCCTGCGGTTATTCCCTCAGGCGCACGCCCAGCTCGTCGAGCCTGTTGAGCATGTCGGCCGGGTCGGCGTAGACGCGGAAGGCGCCCGAGCGTTCGAGCTCGTCCCTGCCGTACCCGCCGGACTGCAGGCCGATGCCCAGCGCGCCCGCCCTTCTTGCGGCCAGCAGGTCCCAGACGCTGTCGCCGACGACCATCGCATGGCGGGGGTCGATGCCGAGCAGGGCGGCTCCGGCCAGGAAGAGGTCGGGGTCGGGCTTGGCCCGCCGTACCAGGTCGCGGGTGACCATCGGGGTGTCCTCGGGCAGCTTGAGCATGCCCAGGGCCCTGCGGGCGGTCTGCGCGTAGCCGCTGGTGGCGATGGCCCAGGGGACCTGGCGCTGGGTCAGCTCGCGCAGCAGCTCGACCGCGCCGGGCAGGGGCCGCACCGTGTCGAGCTGCTCCAGGTAGGCGGCGGCGTGCGCCTGCTGCAGGTCGTCGATCTGCGTCTGGGTGAGGCTGAGGCCCGTCTCCCTGAGCAGGGCGGTGACGAACAGGCCGCCGCTCATGCCGATCCTGCGGTGGATCCGCCACACCGACAGGTCGACGCCCATCCCGGACAGCGCGCCGCGCCAGGCGATGACGTGCTGGTAGACGCTGTCGATGAGGGTGCCGTCGAGGTCGAAGAGGAAGGCGGGGCCCGGTGGTGCGGTGTAGTCCATCCGTCCATTGTGGTCACGCCACATCGGGACGATGCGGCCGGGTGGAACGCACGCCGCACTCGTGTGACACGCTGGAGTCATGCGTGTGCTGATCGCGGGTGGACACGGCAAGATCGCGCTCCTGCTGGAGCGGAGGCTGGCCGAACGGGGCGACCAGGCCGTGGGGCTGGTCCGCAATCCCGGCCATCGGGCCGACGTGGAGGCGGCGGGCGGCGAGGCCGTCGTCTGCGACCTGGAGCGCGCCTCGGCCGAGGAGGTGGCCAAGCTGCTCGACGGCGCCGACGCGGTCGTCTTCGCGGCGGGCGCGGGTCCCGGCAGCGGGGCGGCCCGCAAGGACACCGTCGACAGGGCCGCCTCGGTGCTGCTGGCCGAGGCCGCCGAGCGCGCGGGCGTGCGCAGGTTCGTGCAGATCTCCTCGATGGGCGCGGGCGCGCCGCCGAGCCCCGGCTCCGACGAGGTGTGGGCGGCCTACATCACGGCCAAGACCGCCGCCGAGGACGACCTGCGCGGCCGCGACCTCGACTGGACGATCGTCAGGCCGGGCGGGCTGACCGACGACTCCGGTGGCGGAGGGGTGCTGCTCGCGCCGCCGCCGGTGCCCAGGGGCACCGTCGCGCGCGCCGACGTGGCGGCCGTGGTGGCGGCGCTGCTCGACGAGCCCGGCACCGCCGGGATGACGCTGGAGCTGGTCGAGGGCGACGTGCCCGTCGAGAGGGCGGTTCGGGCACTCTAGGAGGTGTGACTGAATACCGCGTACTCGGAAGAACCGGTCTCAAGGTCAGCCCGCTCTGCCTCGGCGCCATGATGTTCGGCGGATGGGGCGAGCATTCCGTGGAGGAGTCCACCAGGATCATCGAGCGCGCCCTCGACTCGGGCGTCAACTTCATCGACACCGCCGACGTCTACTCCCAGGGACAGTCGGAGGAGATCGTCGGCCAGGCCCTGGCCAAGTCGGGCCGGCGCGACGAGGTGGTGCTGGCCACCAAGGTGCACGGCGTGATGGGGGAGGGGCCCAACCAGAGGGGCAACTCCAGGCGCTGGATCTTCCAGGCCGTCGAGGACAGCCTGCGCCGCCTGGGCACCGACTGGATCGACCTCTACCAGATCCACCGGCCCGACCCGGCGACGGACATCGAGGAGACGCTCGGCGCGCTCACCGACCTCGTGCGGCAGGGCAAGGTGCGCTACATCGGCAGCTCCACCTTCCCCGCCCACCAGCTGGTCGAGGCGCACTGGGCGGCCGAGCGCCGCGGCCTGGAGCGGTTCGTGTGCGAGCAGCCGCCCTACTCGCTGCTGGTGCGCGGCATCGAGGCCGACGTGCTGCCGGTGGTCGAGAAGTACGGCATGGGCGCCATCGTGTGGAGTCCCCTCGCGGGCGGCTGGCTGTCGGGCCGCTACCGCCGGGGCGTCGAGCCGCCGCAGTCGCTCAGGGCCGCTCGCATCCCCGAGCGCTACGACCTGTCGCTGCCCGCCAACCAGCGCAAGCTGGAGGTCGTGGAGCAGCTGGCGGTGCTGGCGGAGGAGGCGGGCCTGACGCTGATCCACCTGGCCCTCGCGTTCACACTGCGGCATCCGGGGGTGACCTCGGCCATCGTCGGGCCGAGGACCATGGAGCACCTGGAGGGCCAGCTGGGCGCCGACGAGATACGGCTGAGCGACGACGTGCTCGACAGGATCGACGAGATCGTCCCGCCCGGCGTCACGGTGAACGCGGGCGACAGCGGCTGGCGCCCACCCGCCCTGGTCGAGGCGCGCCTGCGCCGCCGTCCCTGACTATGCCTCGTGCCCGGCCGCGGGGAACATCCGGGTGATCAAGGAGCGGGGGTCTGGGCCGCGTGGACGGCGGCGACCTTCACCTCGAGCTCGCCGCCGCTCACCCCGACCTCCACGCTCCGTGAGCTGTGACGTCCACGTCGGGCGCGCCCCGCCCCGCGGCGATCTGGACGGCTTTGGCGAGCAGCTGTCTGGCGGGGTCGCTGAGCAGCTTGCCGACGTCGACCCGCTGCACGCTGGGCCGGGTGGGCGGCCAGGCCTCCATACCGCCGAACACCCTGCCGCTGAGCTGCTCGAACCCTCTGAATGGGTCACCGAAGAAGGACCCGAATGGCGTATCCGGCATAAAGGGCCCGTTACCTGACATTTCCCCGCACAAGCCCCAGCCCGCGGCAAAGCTGTTCTGGTAGACATGGCGGATGCGAATCACGCCCTGGCTGGCCGTGGCGGCCGCCGTCCCCCTTCTGGCGGGCACTCCCGCGCTGGCCTCGACGCCGCCCAAGACGCCCCCGGGGACGACGGCGGGCTACGTGGTCTTCGACAGGGTGGCAGGGAAGATCGTCGCGCATCGGCTCGCGCACCGGGCGTTCAGGTCCGCGTCCGTGATCAAGATCCTCATCGCGATCGACTTTCTCGAGCGGACGGCCAGGCCGTCCGCCCGCGACCTCGACCAGCTCAAGATCATGCTGCGCTCCAGCGACGACGACGCAGCCTCCGCGTTCTGGGACCGCGGCGGCAAGGGCGCGATCGTGACCAGGACGGCGAAGCGGCTCGGCCTGGCCGACACCCTCCCGCCGCCCGCGCACAAGCCCGGATTCTGGGGATACACGTCGCTGAGCGCCTACGACGTGGCGAGAACCTACAGGTACCTGATGGACAGGGCGGCGCCGAGGGTGCGCGACCTGATCGTCGGGCACCTGCGGCAGGCAACGCCCTGCGGCAGCGACGGCTTCGACCAGACCTTCGGCATCCCGAGCGGCGTGCCCCGCCCCTGGGCGGTCAAGCAGGGCTGGTCGGGCTTCGGGACCGTGCCGCCGGTGAAGTGCTCGCGGAAGGCGGCGGGCGGGGCGCTCGTCACGCCCGCCGGCCCCGCCACTTCTGTCACGCGGCCAGGGGTCCCCGATCTCGGCCGGCCCGTGCTGCACACCTCGGGGCTGGTCGGCAAGGACGACCGGCTGATCCTGGTGCTGCTCACCGCGCATCCAGCCGGCAGCGGCTGGCACGACTCGGTGAAGCGCACCACCACGCTGGCCCGCGACCTCTACCTGAGCGTCTCCAGGTAGGCGGCGTACACCTTCTTCGGCACCGCCATCCGCCACGCCTCCGTCACCAGCTCGCGCATCTCGGGCTCGTCGAGGGCGGCCATCCGCGCCTGCACCCAGTGGAAGCGAAGGTCGCTCTCGCCCGGCATGAGGAACTTCTCGGGCTCGGCCGCCACCAGGGCCGCCCGCTCCTCCTTGGGGAAGCCGAACCCCATGATCGTCTCGTCCCTGGAGAAGGCGACGTAGACGATGGAGCCCACGCGGAACTTCACGCGATCGCGGATCAGGTGCTCGGAGGAGCGGGGAAACGTCGACGCCAGGCGGCGTACATCCTCGACCGTGACCATCCCCACAATCTAGCGGTCCGCCCCGACACTCCGGCGGGGGCTGATGTCGCCTCATGTCCGGTTTCGGCGCCGCCCATGCGGGCAGTCGCGATTCATGAGAGTCATCGTGGTCGGCGCGACGGGCAACGTCGGGACCAGCGTGCTGCAGTCGCTCGAGTCCGAGAGCCGCGTCACCTCCGTGGTCGGCATCGCGCGTCGCAGGCCGAGGTGGAGTCCGGGCTCGAAGACGAGCTGGCACACCGCCGACGTGGCCGAGGACGACCTGACAGGGGTGTTCGAGGGCGCCGACGCCGTGGTGCACCTGGCCTGGCTGTTCCAGCCGACGCGCGATCCTGTGACGACGTGGCGGGCCAACGTTCTCGGCAGCATGGCCGTCTTCCGCTCCGTCGCCCAGGCGCGGGTCCCCGCGCTGATCCACGCCTCGTCCGTGGGCGCCTACTCGCCGGGGCCGAAGGACCGGCCCGTGGACGAGAGCTGGCCCACCCACGGCTGGCCGCGCGCCGCCTACGGCAGGGAGAAGGCCTACGTCGAACGCGTCCTCGACCTGTTCGAACGCGACCACCCTACGATCAGGGTGGTGAGGATGCGTCCCGCGTTCATCTTCAAGAGGGAGTCGGCCAGCGAGCAGCGACGGCTTTTCGGCGGGCCGTTCGTGCCCGGCAGGCTGGTGCGCCGCATGCCGCTCATCCCCGACATCCCTGGACTGCGGGTGCAGGCCCTGCACACCTCCGACGCCGCCCAGGCCTACCGCCTCGCCGTCATCTCCGACGTCTCCGGGGCCTTCAACCTGGCCGCCGAGCCGGTCCTCGGCCCCGCCGAGCTGGCCGACCTGTTCGGCGCGCGCCTCGTCCCGCTCTCGCCGTGGCTGGCCAGGACCGCCGTCGCGGCGGGCTGGCACGCGCGCCTCATCCCCTCCTCGCCGGGCCTGCTCGAGATGGCGCTCAACCTGCCGGTCATGGACACCACCAGGGCCCGCACCGTGCTCGGCTGGCAGCCCCAGTACGGCGCGCTCCAGGCGATGCGCGAGATGATCGAGGGCATGTCGGAGGGAGAGGGCATGGACACCCCGCCCCTGGCCCCCGGTCACCTGAAGGAGGAGTTCACCACGAGGGTGGGCGCCAAGCCCTAGACCGGACCCGTACCCGGCTAGACCACGCAGACACAGACCACGCTGGAGCGTGAGCCCCGGATGCCATGGCCGGGGCTCACGTATGTCAGCGGTCGTTCAGGGTGGTCGTTCAGGGTGGTCGTTCAGAGGTGGTTGTTCGGGGCGGCTGGTCAGGGCGTGAGCAGCACCTTGATGGCGCCGTCGCGCTTCTTCTGGAAGATCTCGTAGCCGTGCGGGGCCTCCGCCAGCGGCAGGCGGTGCGTGGCCAGGTCCATGACGCCCAGCGGGTCACTGTCGTCGAGCACCAGCGGCAGCAGGTGCGGCATCCAGCGCCGCACGTGGGCCTGGCCCATGCGGAGGGTCACGCCCTTGTCGAACATCTTCAGCATGGGCATCGGATCGGCCATCCCGCCGTAGACGCCGACGACCGAGATCGTGCCGCCGCGCCGCACGGTGTCGATGGCCTGGTTGAGCGCGGCCAGCCGGTCCACGCCCGCGGTGCGCATCAGCGGCGCGGCCACCATGTCGGGCAGCAGGCCGGTGACCGCGTGGCCGAGCTTGGCGACGGGCGAGCCGTGCGCTTCCATGCCGACCGCGTCGATGACCGCGTCGGTGCCCCTGCCGCTCGTGAGGTCGCGCACCTTGTCGGGCACGTCGAGGTCGCGGGCGTCCAGCACCTCGACGCCGTGCCGCCTGGCCATCTCGAGGCGTTCGGCGACGCCGTCCACGCCGATCACGCGGTGGCCGCGGTGCTTGGCGATGCGGGCGCACATCTGCCCGATCGGGCCGAGCCCGAAGACCGTGACGCTGCCGCCCTCGGGCAGGTCGGCGTACTGCACGGCCTGCCACGCGGTCGGCAGGACGTCGGACAGGTAGAGGAAGCGCTCGTCGGGCGGACCCTCGGGCACGGTGACCGGGCCGAACTGCGCCTGCGGCACCCTGAGGTACTCCGCCTGGCCGCCGGGCACCTGGCCGTACAGCTTGGTGTAGCCGAACAGGGCGGCTCCCGTGCCGTGCTCGCGCACCTGGGTGGTCTCGCACTGCGCGTACAGCTCCATGCGGCACAGGTGGCAGTGGCCGCAGGAGATGTTGAACGGGATCACCACCCGCTCTCCGGGCCTGATCTGGGTGACCTCCGCGCCCACCTCCTCCACCACGCCGATCGTCTCGTGGCCGAGAATGTCCCCCTCGCTCATGAACGGGCCGAGCACCTCGTACAGGTGCAGGTCGGAGCCGCAGATGGCGGCCGTGGTGACCTTGATGACGGCGTCCGTCGGTTCCTTGATCGCCGGGTCGGGGACCTCCTCGACCCGGACGTCACGCTTGCCGTGCCAGGTGAGTGCTTTCATGCCGATGTCGCCTACCCACGGGACACCGCCGAAACGGCGGCCGGCCCGACGCCCGCTCCTACCGGTGCTCCACCAGGACGGCGTGCTGGTCGGTACCGGTCCTGCCGTCGGGATCGGCGTGCACCGTCGCGGCACGCAGCCGGGGCAACTCGTGGATGAGCCGGTGCTCGGCCTCCACCGCGACGGCGTGCGCCTCCACCAGCGTCAGCGTGTGGCTCACGACGATGTCCACCTCCGCGCGCAGCGCGTGGCCGATCCAGCGCAGCCGCACCGATCCGGCCCGCCGCACGCCGGGCACCGAGTCGAGGATGTCCTCGGCCCGCTGCACCAGGCCGGGGTCGACCGCGTCCATCAGCCGGTGGTAGATCTCCCGCGCCGCGTCGCGCAGCACGAACAGGATCGCGACCGTGATCAGCAGGCCGATGACCGGGTCGGCGACGGGGAAGCCGAGCGCGGCGCCGCCCGCGCCGAGCAGCACGGCGAGCGAGGTGAAGCCGTCGGTGCGGGCGTGCAGGCCGTCGGCCACCAGGGCGGCCGAGCCGATCTCGCGCCCCACCCTGATCCTGTAGCGGGCGACCCACTCGTTGCCGAGGAAGCCGATCGCCCCTGCGGCGGCGACCCAGCCCAGCGCCCGCACGTCCTGCGGGTCGAGCAGGCGCCTGACGGCCTCGTAGCCCGCCAGCCCCGCCGAGGCGGCGATGAGCAGCACGATGACGATCCCGGCGAGGTCCTCGGCCCTGCCGTACCCGTAGGTGAAGCGACGCGTGGCCGCGCGCCGTCCCAGCGTGAAGGCGATGGCCAGCGGGACCGCGGTCAGCGCGTCGGCGAAGTTGTGCAGGGTGTCGCCCAGCAGCGCCACCGAGCCGGAGCGGGCCACGACGACGGCCTGGACGGTCGCGGTGGCCATGAGGATGGCGAAGGAGACGCCCAGCACCCGCATGCCGCGGTCGCTGGACTCCAGCGCCTGGTCGGACCGGTCCGCGCTGTCGTGGCCGTGCGGGGTCAAGACGTGCCCCAGCCGGGACAGCATCCGCCTGACGCCCCCGGCCCCGCGCCCCTGTCCGTGCTCCTGTTCGTGCCGCTGTCCACTATGTCCGTGCCCGTGCTCCTGTCCGTGACCGTGTCCGTTCGCGGGCGGGAGATCAGACATGCGTTCACCTCTTCGAGCGCCTCAGGCGTCCTTCCGCAACGACATGGCCAGCACCGAGCCGAACACCACGTGGCCCGCCGCCATCACCAGCGGCCGCCCCGGCTCGTCGCGATGGACAGGCGGCAACGCCGCCATCGCCGGCACCCAGCCCTCGTAGCTGGCCAGCCAGATCGCCAGGCCGTAGGCCACCCCGAGGGGGACGGGCACGCCGCGCCCGCGGGTCACGAGCCCGAGCAACGCCCCCGCGCCTGCCCCGAACGCGTAGTGCCCCAGCACGGCCAGCTGCCTCTCGCCGGGCTTCGGCAGCCGCGGATGGCCGGGCAGCAACCCGCGGACGATGCGCTTGGGCGGCTGGTCGCGCATCAGCCCCGCCCGTTCACCGGCGAGCATGACCGCGCTCATCACCGTGGTGGCCTTCGCTCCCGCGAGCGCTCCCTTGACCAGGTGCCCCATCATGGAAGCCGACTGCCCCGAGCAGGTCAGCGGAAACGGGGCAGCTCCCTGGCGTACAGCCAGGAGGACAGCAGCGGCTCCAGCGCGGCGGGCGCGTGCGCGAGGAAGGCGGCGGTCGAGACGGTCCCGTGCCGGTGCGCGGCCGTCCACGCCCTCACCATCGAGAAGAACGCCGCGTCGCCCATCTCCGTGCGCAGCCGGTGCAGGGTGAGCGCCCCCCTCTTGTAGACGCGGTCGTCGAAGAGCAGGGCGGGGCCGGGGTCGGCGAGCGTGAAGTCCTGCGGCATCGCCGACAGCCGCTGGTGCCAGCGCCCGGCCAGCTCGGCCGCGCTCTCCCCGCCCGACGCCTCCGACCAGATCCACTCGGCGTAGGCGGCGAAGCCCTCGTGCAGCCAGATGTCGCTCCAGCGGGCCAGGGTGAGGCTGTTGCCGAACCACTGGTGGGCCAGCTCGTGCGCGACCAGCCGTTCGAAGCCGCGCCGCCCGTCGACGTGGTTGCGCCCGAAGATCGACAACCCCTGCGCCTCGATCGGGATCTCCAGATCGTCGTCGGCGACCACCGCGGTGTACCCGGAGAAGGGATAGGCGCCGAACCGGTCGGTGAACAGCGCCATCATCTCGCCCTGCCGGCCGAAGTCGTGGCGCGCCTTCGCGGCCAGCCTGGCGGGGCAGGCCAGCCCCTCCATCGTCTGGTAGCGGCCGATCTGCACCGTCGCCAGGTACGTGGCCATCGGCTCGGTGGGGGCGAAGACCCACGTCGTGGCGCCCGCCGCGCGCCGCCGGGCGACCGGCGCCCCGTTGGCGAGCACCTGGTACGGCGCGGCCGTCGTCACCGTGACCGAGTAGGTCGCCTTGTCGTCGGGACGGTCGTTGCAGGGGAACCACGAGGGCGCGCCGGTCGGCTGGCTGGCCACCATCGCGCCGTCGGTCAGCTCCTCCCAGCCCACCCCGCCGAACGGGCTGGCGACCGGGTGCGGCCGTCCCGCGTAGGCGATCTCGACGGCGATCGCGGCCCCCGCGGGCCGCGGCCGGTCGAGCAGCACCCTCAGCCTGCCCGCGCGGTGGGTGTGCCTGACGCCTGTGCCGTCGACCTTGGCGGAGTTGACCCTGAAGGGACCGAGGTCGAGCTCGAGGTCCGTCACCGGCTCCACGGTCTCCACCGAGAGGGTGGCCAGGCCGCTGAGCCAGTTCGTGGACAGGCGGTAGCGCAGGTCGAGGTCGTAGTGGGTGACGCCGTAGCGCCGGTCCCCGTGGCCGGGGAAGTAGGAGCTCAGCGCCATGGCGAGATCGGGTTGCCGAACCACCGGGTCTCCTCGGGGACGTCCTCTCCCCGCATCACCAGCGACGCGGGCCCGACCGTGGTGTGCGCGCCGATCCTCGCGGCGGGCAGGACGACCCCGTGCGGGCCGAGCGTCGCGCCCGCCCCGAGGTCGACAGTGTCGATGCTCATGACCCGATCATGGAACAGATGCGTCTGCAACACACAACCGCGGTTGACGCAGGCACCGTCGCCGAGGCTCACCAGGTCCGCCTCGGGCAGCCAGTAGGTGTGGCAGGAGACCCCATGCCCGATGCGTGCCCCGAGCGAGCGCAGCCACACGTTCAGCGGCGCGGTGCCCAGCCACGGCTCGGCGAACCAGGGCGCGGCCAGCACCTCGACGAAGTTGTCGGCCAGCTCGTTGCGCCATACGAACGAGCTCCACAGCGGCCTGTCGCCGCGGGCGATGCGGCCCAGGAGCGCCCACTTGGCCAGGCTGGCGGTCGCGGCGGCGATCACTCCGGCGGCGAGCAGCACGAGGCCGCCGGACAGGGCGGCGACCGCGGCGCCGTACGTCTGGGCCAGCCACAGCAGCGCTCCCGCGCTCAGCGCCGCGAGCGCGACCGTGCAGGTGGCGGGCAGCAGACGGCAGCTCTCGACCAGCGCGCGGGCGGCCTTCAGCCGCCACGGCGGATCGTAGGTGCGGCTGCGGTCGCCCCCCTCGCTGGTACGGCGCAGCTCGACGGGCGGCATGCCCAGGTACGACGAGCCCGACTTGGCCTTCTTCGGCGTCGCCGACAGCACGCCGACCAGTCCGTCCTTGGGCACCTTGCGTCCAGGGGCGGTCATCCCCGAGTTGCCGAGGAAGGCCCGCTTGCCGATGCGGGCCTCGGCGATGCGCATCCAGCCGCCGTCGAGCTCATAGGGGGCCACCATCGTGTCGTCGGCCAGGAACGCGCCGTCGCCGACCGAGGTCATGGTGGGCAGCGCCAGGACCGTGGACAGCTCGACGTCACGGCCCACCCGCATGCCGAGCGCGCGCAGCCACGCCGGGGTCAGGATACTGGCGTACAGCGGGAACAGCCACACCCTCGCCGCGGCCATCAGCCGGCCCGTCGCCCACGCCTGCCAGGCGGGACGGCTGTGCACCGGGTACTGGCCGGGGTGCAGGCAGATCGACAGCAGCCGCACGCTGAGAAGGGTCACCAGCGCGAACACCGCCATGCCGGCGACCGTCGCCACCGGCAGCGCCCACCACGTGCCGATCGCCAGCAGCACCGCCAGGCCCGCGCCCGCCGCCGCCACGGGCAGCAGGCTGAGGCCCGCCGCCGAGAGCGCGTACACGCCCACCCAGAAGCGCGAGCGGGGCGCCCGCTCCTCCGTTCTGCGCGCCTTGCCGAGCCTGGCCGCCGGAGCGCCCGCCCAGCGCGTGCCGGCGGGGATCGCGCCCTCGACCGCCGAGCCCGGCGCGACCTGCGCGTTCTTGCCGATCTTCGTGCCGGGCAGCAGCGTCGAGCGCGAGCCGACGGCCGCGCCCGCGCCGATCCTGATCTCGCCGACGCGCACCAGGTCGCCGTCGTACCAGACCCCGCTGAGGTCGACCTCGGGCTCGACCGAGGCGCCCCTGCCGAGCCTGAGCAGGCCGGTGATCGGGGGAGGGGAGTGCAGGTCGGCGTCCTCGCCCACCTGCGCGCCGAGCAGCCTGGCATACCAGGACATCCACGGCGCGCTGCCCAGGTCGGGCAGGCCCAGCCTGGCCGCGAACTGTTCGGCGAACCACAGCTTCAGGTGGACGGCGCCGCCGCGCGGGTACGCGCCGGGCCTGAGCCCGCCGAGCAGCAGCCGCGCGCACCCCGCCGAGAGTGCGAGCCGTCCGGGCGGGGAGAGCAGCAGCAGCGCGCCCGCCGCGATCCACCACCAGCTCGTCACCGGCGTCCAGAACAGGTTGGCCAGCGCCGCCACCACGACCAGGAACCGCAGGCCCGACACGGTCATCAGCGGCACCATCAGCGCGGCCTGGGCGAGCGACGCCCACCGCGGCATGGGCCTGACCCGCCGGGCCGCTCCCCCCGCCGCGCGCGGCCGCGACCGCTCCAGCAGCGCGGTCAGCGCGCCCAGCGTCGAATGCTCGTAGAGGTCGGCGACCGTCACCTCCGGGTAGCGCACCCGCAGGGCCGACACCAGGCGCGCCGCCGCCAGGCTGCCGCCGCCCTCGGTGAAGAAGTCGGTCTCGGGCCCCTCGGGCGCGACGCCGAGCACGGCGGCCCACTGCTCGGCCGGCCAGCCGCCCATCTGCGGCTGCGATCCCGGCAACGGCCACGGCAGGGCGTCCCTGTCGATCTTGCCCGAGGTGCGGGTGGGCAGGTCGTCGACGATCGCCAGGCGCGGCACCAGCGCGGCGGGCAGGGAGTCCTGGAGCAGCTCCCTCGCCTCCGCGAGGTCGAAGTCGTCGCCCGTCACGAGGTAGCCGACCAGCAGCTGCCCCCGTACGGCGGCCGCCGCGCCCGCGACGCCGGGCAGCGCCCTCAGCGCGGCGTCGACCTCGCCCAGCTCGATCCTGCGCCCGCCCAGCTTGATCTGCTCGTCGGCGCGACCGGCGAAGATGAGCCCTTCGGGTTCGGCGCGGACCAGGTCGCCGCTGCGGTAGGCGCGCTCCCAGCCCATGCTGGGCAGCGGGGCGTACTTCTCGGCGTCCTTGACGGGGTCCAGGTAGCGGGCGAGGCCGACGCCGCCGATGATCAGCTCGCCGGTGCCGCCCATCTCGACGGGCTCGCCGTCGGCGTCCACGACGGCCAGGTCCCAGCCGTCGAGCGGCAGGCCGATCCGCACCGGGCCCTCGCCGGTCATCAGGGCGGCGCTGGCCACCACCGTCGCCTCGGTGGGACCGTAGGTGTTCCAGACCTCCCTGCCCTCGACGGCCAGGCGCGCCGCCAGCTCGGGCGGGCAGGCTTCCCCTCCGAAGATCAGCAGCCGCACGTCGTCGAGTGTCTCGGCGGGCCAGAGGGCGGCCAGGGTGGGCACCGTCGAGACCGCCGTGATGCCGTGGGCGACCAGCCAGGGGCCGAGGTCCATGCCGGTGCGCACCAGCGATCTCGGAGCGGCGACCAGGCAGGCGCCGTGACGCCACGCCAGCCACATCTCCTCGCAGGAGGCGTCGAAGGCGACCGAGAGCCCGGCCAGCACGCGGTCGCCCGGGCCGAGCGGGCGGCCGGAGAGGAACAGGCCCGCCTCGGCGTCGACGAAGGCGGCGGCGCTGCGGTGGGTGACGGCCACGCCCTTGGGCCGGCCGGTCGAGCCGGAGGTGAAGATGATCCAGGCGTCGTCGCCGGGAGAGGGCGGGCCCGCGAGCGCTTCGGGGACGGCGAGCCGCTCGCCGTACAGGGTGATCTTGTCAGTCACCACCGCCCTGACGCCCGCCTCGGCGAAGACCAGCTCGGCCCGCTCCTCGGGATCGTCGGCGTCGACGGGCACGTAGGCGGCGCCGGCGGCCAGCACGGCCAGGATCGTGACGTAGAGCTCGGTCGTGCCCGAGGGCACCCGCACGCCGACCCTGTCGCCGCGCCGTACCCCCGCCTCCGACAGCTCGGCGGCCACCCTCGCCACCTCGGCGGACAGCTCGGCGTAGGTGAAGGACACCTCGCCGTCGTCGAGCGCGGGCGCGTCCGGATGGCGGGCCACCGTGGCCTGGAAGATGTCGAGCAGGGTACGCGGAGGCGCCGCCAGCGGCCCGGCGGTGTAGACGGCGCGGACGGCGAGCTCCGGCGGATCGGCCACGGACGGACGCAAGACACGGCTCCAAGGGTGAGAGGACAGGGACGCCAACGTGGCATTGTCCTCCGCTATTCCCCGCATTCATAGGGCATCCGCCCGCATTGTCTCTATATATGAGACATATCTTCTTAACATATGAGAATAGGTTAGGGTTCGGGGCTATGAACGCCGTTTACACCCATGGTCACCATGAGTCCGTCCTGCGCTCCCACCGGTGGCGCACCGCCGAGAACTCGGCCGCCTACCTGCTTCCCCATCTGCTGCCGCACATGAAGGTCCTGGACGTCGGCGCCGGTCCCGGCACGATCAGCGCCGACCTGGCGGCACGGGTCGGCCACGTGACCGTCACGGAGGTCTCCGAGGAGGCGCTGGAGCTGTCGAGGGCGGAGCTGGCCAGGCGCGGCGTGACCAACGCCGACTTCGCCGTCGCCGACGTCCACGCGCTGGACCACGCCGACGACACCTTCTGCGTGGTCCACGCCCACCAGGTGCTCCAGCACGTCGGCGACCCGGTCCAGGCGTTGCGCGAGATGCGCAGGGTGACCAGGCCGGGCGGGTTCGTGGCCGTCCGCGACAGCGACTACCGGGCCTTCGCCTGGTATCCCCTGCTGCCCGCGCTGGAGGAGTGGATGGAGCTGTACCAGAAGGTCGCCCGCGCCAACGGCGGTGAGCCCGACGCGGGGCGCCGGCTGCTGTCGTGGGCCAGGGCGGCGGGGTTCACCGACGTCACCGCCACCTCCTCTACCTGGTGCTTCGCCACGGAGGAGGACAAGGCGTGGTGGGGCGGCATGTGGGCCGAGCGGATCCTGCGCTCCGACATGGCGACCCAGGCGCTGGCCTCGGGCGCGGCCATGGAGGCCGACCTGCGGCGGATCTCGGACGGCTGGCGCGAATGGGCCGCCTCGGGCGACGGCTGGATGTCGATCCTGCACGGCGAGATCCTCTGCCGCGTGTGACGCACCCCGTCCAGCGGGGTTCGCCGGGTCACCCGCTCACCCCGGGGACCCAGAATCTGTCGTTTCTCGAGAAGGCCCTCCGCTCCCGAAGGTGTCCCCAGTATCAGGGAGGGGCTTGAGCAGCAATGGAACGGCCAGCGGCGCTGGCCGAGCCGTAGGGGCTCGCCTTGTCGCCGCTGGCCGTTCCGATGCAGGTGGGCTGTTCAGGGGGTGGGACTGGTCGAGGAGCCTCCTTCGCCTTCCCTCCAGTCGAACCACACGCCCGCGCCACCGCCCTCTACATCGCCCGACAGATGACCAAGATCGCCTCCCCTCAGGACTATCGGGAACAGATCAGCCGACTCCACCAGGCCGAAAGAGGTATCTCCAAGGCCATAGCCAAGGCCATCGAGGAGAAGACCGAACTCCTCGCACAAAAGACCATCTTCGTCTCCCGCTACCTGCGGCTCCGTGAGCTGCAGCGGGAGATCCAAGAAGGGCTCAACGTCGTGGAGTCCTCCAACGGCGCCAACAGCGTCATCTTCTACGGCAAGGGCGGTGACATCGCCGCGAACCGGCGTGAGGAGTTGGTGACGACCGTCTTGTGCCTGCGGATCCTCCAGGCGGCGCTCGTCTCCATCAACACCCCTGATGCTGCAAGACGTCCTCGCCGACCCTGCCTTGGCCCAGCTGCTCAAGCCCGCCGACCGGCGTGGGCTGACTCCCCTGTTCTGGCAACATGTCCAGCCCTACGGCGAGGTACGGCTCGACGTGGCCAAGCGCCTGCCTCTCGGCGAAAGCACCGGCCCGGTCCAGACAGGCAATCAGGCGTAGATCACGACTTGGGCCGGGGCACCCGATGGGCGCGGACCCGGCAGGCGGTTGAGCGCCGTCGTTGCGGCGATGAGTTCGGCCAGGCCCGGCGCTTCGAAGACCGATCCGTTGGTTGCCGTCCGGGTGGCGCCGGGAGCAACCGCGTTCACCGTGATTCCTCGGACTCTGAGCTCGTTGGCCAAGGTCATGCTCATCGCCTCGGCCGCGCTCTTCGTCATGGCGAAGGACATCTGGTGGGGGCCGGCCGGCCGTCCGGGTCGCCACGGACGAGATCGTGACGATGCGGCCACTGTCGCGGAGTCGACATGTTGGTTCGTCGTGTGGATGTCGATGTCTCAAGGCTCTATCGGGCCCTTCGCGGAGTACGCCTCGCATCTGGTCCAGCGACACTGTTTCCGGCGGGAGCTCCGCCAGCCACCAGGTGGCGCCCGCCTTGGCGGAGAGCGTCGGATCGGCGCTGGGCGAGAGGGCGACGGCGATGTCAACGGGCTCGTCTTTTGCTGGCGGAGATCGGTGATGGTGACGACGATCTCGGCGTGCCGGAGCTGACGCTTGGCGGCGGTCTGCGCGGGCCGCGTCCATGCCTCGACGCCTCGTGCAGCTGCTGCAGGGTCGCCGTCGACGGCACGTGGACGCGCCGCCAGACGGGCGGGTGAACCCCGCGCAGGGTGATCTTCAGCTGGTGGATGGTGCCCACGGCGGCCCTTTCCTCGAGTCCCCCGTACCGTACGGCTGCGCCAGAGGTATCCAGCCGCGGTCTTCGGGCGAGGTCGACTTCAGGCCGCCCTAAAGCTTTTCGAGAGGAAACCGTAAGGCTCTGCGGGCACTGTCGAACCATCAGCGACAGCGCTAAGGAGATAGAACATGGAACTCAGCGTTCACACCATGATCAGCCTCGACGGCGTCATGCAAGGGCCAGGCGGGTTCGAGGAGGACCGTGACAACGGCTTCGAGCGAGGCGGCTGGCTGGTGCCGCAGAGCATGGAGGGCCAGCTCGCGCCCATCGGCGAGTGGTTCAAGAAGGCCGGCGCCATCCTGCTGGGCCGTTCCACCTTCGAGATGATGCGCACCTACTGGTCGCAAGTGACCGACCCCGACAACATCGTGGCCACCGCCCTCAACAACTGGCCGAAATACGTCGTCAGCAACACGCTGTCTGACGCAGACGCGGCCTGGGGGAACACCACGGTGCTGCGGGGCGGCGATGTGATCGAGCAGGTGCGCAAGCTCAAGGAGCGGCCCGGCGGTGAGCTTCAGGTCCACGGCAGCTGGCAGCTCGTGCGCAGCCTGCACGACGCCGGCCTGGTCGACGTCTACCGCCTGCTTCAGGTCCCCGTGGTCGTCGGTGACGGCAAGCGCCTGTTCGCCGACGGCGCGGTACCGGCCACCTACCGGATCACCGAATCCGAGGTGCTTAACGGCGGCGGGGGCGCACTCGCGCTCACCCTGAGCAGTGCCGCGTTCGGCACCACCGGCGTCGGTGAGTTCGTGGTCGAGGACGGAAAGGAACAAATCGCCTAACTCGATCGTTAAGTGGGCCTGCAATGGAGCTGGTTTCGTAGAGTATGCGCCTTCCTTGCAGGTCAGGACTGAAATAGGCCAAAAGCGGGCTTTCGTCGACCACCGCGGCGGGCGGCGGCGCGCGACGAAAGGCCGGCGTCGCGGAGTCACCCGCGCGCGTAGGGGTGTCGGGAATCGGAAAACGCGGGGGCGGCATCGGCTCGTGTTCACAGTGCCGCTCCGGTTTCGTCGTCCGCCGCGGTGGGCGCTGGGGCGCGACGAATCCCGGCCGGCATCCCGGCGGTGCGGGCGGCGTGGCGCCAGTCGGCGGTGACGGCCTGGTGCTCGCGGGCGGTGGCGCTGATGGAGGTGGCGAGCCTGGTCAGGCGGTGGGCCAGCTCGCCGAGTTCGGCTTCTCATCCGGTCGGAGGCTCGACATCGGCGCCGCCCTGGCCGTCGTCGACGGCGTCGGTGGTGGCCGTAACGGTGGGGATGCCGGCCAGCTTCACCGCCAGCTCGGCGGCGAACTGCTGGGCCCGGGTCGCTTCGGCGGCCAGGCGGCCGCGCAACCATGTCACCCCGGCCGCGCGCGACTACACCGCCTGCCGGTTGATGGCCGAGGTCTGGGCTGCGCGGCATCCGGTGCTGCTGCTGGGGGTGACGGTGCTGGAGGGCTAGAGGGAATGCCCGGCCGCGCCGGAGCATGCCAGGTCAGGTCAGGAGGCGAGCAGATCCAGGCCGAAGCCGATGATGAACAGCACCACGGCTATCTTGCGGAAGGCGTGCAGCGGGCGGGTTTGGTCGAGCAGGTGGGTGGCGAGGTACCCGGCGACCAGCGCGGGCACCTCGCGGGCCAGGCCAGGAAGGGCTGCCACGTAGGCGCCCGCCGGAGACATGAGCGTGAAGAAGCCGACCATGAGCACACCATGAAGGAGCATCCATTCCAGCGAGGACCCCGCCGTCAGGTGGTAGACGACGCTGCCCAGCAGGGCCACAACGACTACCGCGAACAATCTCTCCCATTTCTTCTCGCTCTGCTCGTACAGGACTTTGTCCTGCGCCGACAGGTGCTCCTTGAAAAACACGCCGACCTGCTCGCTGATCTCCTCGGTCTGTTCGTTGGACAGCCGGCCATCCGTGCGGATGTCCAGACCGGCCAGCACCCGCTCGCGGAAGCCGAGGTAGTCCTCGAGGGTGAAGGGCGCGTCGTGGCCGAAGCCGGTGGGTGGTCGGGTGTTCAGGGACACGACGGCATCCCCGACTCTGCCCCCCACCACGGGCCGGACGTCGACGAAACTGTCGTAAAGCCTGCGCCGCAGAGCGGACAGGCGATGGGAGCGGAGCTTGGCCAGCCGCTGTGCCCGGCGTTCCCGCAAGCGCTGGCTGGCCCCCCGCCCCTTGGCGCGCAGCTTGTCGGGATCGAGCAGATCGATGATGACGGCCAGTCCCGCCGCGAACTGCAGCACCTTGCCGATCCGGCCCCAGACGAGGACCGGCACGTCCCAAAACAGCGGCAGCTCATCGACCGGCTTACCCGCAAACCACAGCCCCCACAGATGACGAGCCGGCACCACGACCACGACCACACCAGCAAGGGCCGAGACGACGATGACCCCGTTGAAGACACGCCCGCGAGGAGGTGACGGCACCCGGCAATCTTGGGCCGTACACGCTGTCCATGTCCACATCCACCGTGTGTGACGTGCTCACCTGACAGTGGCGCCATCGCGTGCAGTTTCCTGCACACCGTATGTTGGGTCGGGCCGGGGCGCGGTGCTGACCTTGCGATCAGTCCGTTTCCCCGGCCCGCCCGCCGAACCCGGCGTGCCCCTCTCAAGGCACCGGGCTCTCCACGTGTCGTGACCGTTGGTCAGCCGCTGGCTTGGGCGGCTGCCGGTGTCGGGGTCCACGGGGTTGGGATCTTGGCCCCGCGGTAGCGGTAGCGAGTCACTGCGACGCTGGCGGCGCCGGTGAATTCGATACCGTCATGGGCGATCTTCCAGGTACCCGGCAGGCAGAATCTGCGGCGCATCTCCTGCCTGCTGAGCCGGGAGTGCTTGCGGAAGATCCAGTTCGCGATACGACCCCAGGCGAGGCTGTCGATCGTGGTGCACACATCCTTGGACACCCCGTGCCGAAAATAGTTCGCCCATCGGCGCAGAGTCCGGTTGAGATCGACAAGCAGCTCAGCCAGACTCATATTGCGGGTTGACCTGTAGGTCTTCGCCTTCACCTTGTCCTTGATCGACTAGATGGCCTTCTTGGACGGCATGGTGTAGACGTAGCGCTTATTCGTCCCTCTCTTCCGCATCCGGCGGATGTGGAAGCTGAGGAAGTCGAAGCCCTCGTCGATGTGGACCACGCGGGTCTTCTCCGGCGACAGCCGTAACCCCAACGGGGTGAGCACGGCCGCCACCTGTTCGCGCAGGGCCTCGGCGTCGTGGCGTTCTCCGATCACCATGACGACGAAGTCGTCGGCGAAACGGATAAGCCGCCAGTTGGCCAGGCCGTTCTTCCTGCGCTTCTCCCGCTTGTAGCTGGTGCCCATCAACTCCTGCCAGTGCTGAGCGAAGTGCTCATCCAGCGCTGACAGGGCGATGTTGGCCAACAGCGGGGAGAGGATCCCGCCTTGCGGAGTGCCTGCCGGTGTCTCCTCTCGATCTCCGGCGGTCGTCATGACCCCAGACTTCAAGAACGCCTTGACCAGTGTGCACACGCGCTTGTCCTTGATCCGCACCCGCAGACGGTCCATCAGCGCCGTGTGATCGATCTCGTCGAAACACGCGGTGATGTCCGCCTCCAGCACCCACGTGTAATGCGTGGGCTCTGAGGCCAGGTGGTGGATCTCGGCAATCGCATCATGCGCGCGCCGGTTGGGGCGAAACCCATACGAGCACGGCAGGAAATCCGCCTCGAAGATGGGTTCGAGCACCGCCTTGAGACTGGCTTGGACCACCCGGTCGGCGACGGTGGGGATCCCCAGCTTGCGGAGCTTGCCGCCCGCTTTGGGAATCATCACCTGCCGCACCTGGACCGGCTCGAACTCGCCCGTCTTCAGCGCGGTCCGAATGTCTTCCAGGAAGGCCTACGACGGCGGAGAGATGGACGGTCTTCCACCTCCATCCGGATAAAACAGCGCCTCGTGGCGCACTGCGGCTGGTGACATGATCCTTAACGTGGATCGAGACGGGTCGAAGGAGTGCTTGCCGGGATGGCCTTCGAACAGCAGGCATCGCTCGGGGTCGTCGACGGGGCCGTCCTCGGCGAGGCAGGGTGGCAGGTCGACCAGCTCCCGGACGCCGCGGTCGGCCCAGCGGAGCCAGGTGTCGCGATCAGCGAAGGACTGGGCCAGCGACAAGGTGCGGGCCCGGGTGGCCTGGCTGTTGCGCTCGTGCGCTCCCAGGTCAATCGATAGGCGGGCCCACTCGGCGTCGGTGAGTACGTTGTAGTGCGGGCACTCGGCTTCGTGGGCATCGCGCTGCAGGCCGATGGTCAGCGAACCGGCCAGCCCTACCGTGGTGAAGGCGCGGTGCACCGCCTCCTGGGGGTCCAGCCCACATAAGCCCAGAACCCATATTGGGATGATCTTGATGGGTGGAGTGCGGGTCCAGCCGAGCTACGGGTAATACCGGCCATGGGTGGATCTTGAAGACGCTGGCCTGGGCAGACGGCAGCGTGCGCGTACGGCTGAGCGCCGCCGCGGCTTCCGAGATCAACCAATCGCGGAAGTCATCTCCAGGCTGGACTTCCGAGATTCCGTATCCCAAGGCCTCGAAGAGGCTCCAGTCCTCTTCCGAGATTACGAACATGATTCCTACCCGACACCCTGCAACTGCGCGCCGACGGCGAGTCGCTGCTCGGCTGCGGCACCGCCCGCACCGGGCGCGGTCGCTGTTCGAGATGCTGGACGGCCAGCCGAACGGACTACGGACGTCGGCCGGGGTCACATCTTGTAGCTGAATTCGTCCGCCGGGCTCGCGGGGGACGAGTAGCCGTCCGACAGCACGGTCACGTTCACGGTCATGGGCTTGCCCACACCGATGCTGGGCGCGGGCGCGGTGGCAACGATCTGGTCGGGCGGGGTGACCTGGACGGACTCGGCTGCGTTGTCGCCGAAGTAGACCTTGGCGTCGGAGCTGAAGTTCACGCCGGTGATGGTGACCGAGGTATTGGTCCATCCGCTGTCCCGGCTGATGCCGGTGACCACCACGGGCGCGGGGCCGCCGTAGGCGAGCTGGCCGAACGGGACGGCCGGGGAGGTGCCCAGGATGGTGGTGACGCGGACGGCGACGACGCCGACGCCCTCGGGCGCGTAGGCGGTGATCTGGGTGCCGTCGTTGCTGACGCTGAACCGGGGGCACGGCACCGTGCCGAAGTCGACCGCGGTGCCGGCGCCGAAGCCACTGCCGGTGATGGTGACCTCGGTGCCCGCCACGCCGACGCTAGGGCTGATGGCGGTCACCACCGGACCTGACGGAACGTCGGGCGCGCCAAGCAGGCTCAGGTAGGTGGAGTTGGCGTGCTGGAAGGCGACCTGACCCATGAAGTCCTGGAGCGACTTCTTGACCACGCTCGGGTCGTAGCTGCCGTCGCTGCCGTAGCTGCCGTTCAGCGGGAAGGCGTCGCCCGGCTGCTCGTAGACGTTGGGGCCGGGGAGGGCGGCAATCGCCGAGATGACCCCGGTGACATCGTCGTCCGCCGCCGGGCCGGGCGGATCGGGGTAGTAGCACTTCTTGACGCAGTCGAGGTCGGTCCAGGCCTGCGGTACCAGGTCGTAGGCGTTGTAGTAGCGCTCGTTGGCGACCCAGTCCACGGAGTTGACGTAGGCCGCGAAGTCCGAGCCGCCGGCGGTGGGCGCGGCAAAGGTGTAGAGCGCGAACTGCGGGGTCGTATCGGGCCAGGGCTGCGCCTGGAGGTAGGGCGCGACCATGGTCGCGATACAGCCGCCGAGGCTGTGGCCGATCACGTAGACCGTCGGGTTCGGCGGTGCCTGGCAGAACGCGTTGGTGAGCGCCTGCACCAGGGTGACACCCACCGTGCTCATGGTGATGACCTGGGTGAACGCCTCCATCGCACCCTTGGAGACGGAGACCGGGCTCGGCGGCGATCCGACGGCGGTGAACGGGATGACCGTGCCGACGTCGAGGTCTTCGAGGATGTCGGTCACGTTGGCGACCGTGCCACGGATGACCACGGCGAACTCGTTGGAGCCGTCGGTGTTCTTCGCGAGGTACGCCATGTTCGCGTTGTCCGCGCTCAGCCCGACCCACTGCAGGATCCAGGTGCCCCGGGTCGCGAGGGAGGAGTCGGCCAGCTGCTGGTTGATGCCCAGGAAGACCCGGTTGGTCTGCTGCGCCAGCGTCTCCCCCGACGGGCGCGGGGTGGCCGCGGTCGCCGCGATCGCCGCCAGCGTCATGGCCACCTGGGGTACCGTCGATTGGAGCGGTTCGTTCGACATGCTCACTCCCCTGGGCTCGCCCGATCGAGCCGAAGTAGGTCGTCCAAAGCGCACCTTTTGCACGCCCCGAAACTACGGAATGTATCATTCCCGCTACTAATAGTGACAAACGATAGAGAGTCGCCCGGTCGCAGCAGGTGAGCGGGGCGCAGCTCAGAAGCGGGTTTCGGTCGGGACAGTCGGGGATGAGTCCGGCGTTCGCGGGCCCGCGATAACGCTGTGCGACGCGTTCTTCCCAGGTCGGCGTGCTCGGTAAGTGCTTTATGTCAACCCGCGCCTGGTCTGTCGGATCCACGTCAAGATCGTGAATGTGGGTTTTGGGCTTATGTCGGCTGACCCCCTCCTGGACGCGCTCGGCGTCGTCGCGCAGCTGTTCGGCCAGCAGGGCGACGTGAGTGTGAAAGCGATCGCAGGCGATCAGCAACGCGGCGATCGGGTCGGCGCTGTGGGGGGCGCTCAGCGGTCATGACGCCGGCTCGCGACCTGACCCGGGTCACGCTGGTGCGCGATGACACCCCGACCGAGACCACCAAGCGCTACCCACACGCCGGGCCGCTGCTGGGCGCTCGGTGGAATGAGGATCTGGTGGCCGGCTGCTGGCCGGACCTGCTGCGCATGGCCGGGTCCCTCAAGTACGGCCAGGCCACCGCCTCCCTCATCGTCGGCAAGTGGTCGGCCGCCTCCCGGCAGAACACCCTGGCCGCCGCCCTGAAGGAGTGGGCATGCTACGCAGGACCGTCCACCTGGCCAAATACCTGTCGGACCCAGCCTTCAGAAGGAAGATCTCCCGGCCATTCAGGGGGACGGCGAGAGACTGTTTCGGTGGCTCGATCTGCCGCATCTTCCCTGGTGATGGCGATGCTAGACCGTCGGCATGCTTGATCCATCTCAGTGCTGAGGCTGCTCAGCTTCGGGGAGAACCCGCGCAACGGCGCGCCGGAACCCTTCCGAGCATTCGGACATGTTGGCGTGGTAGCGCCGAATCCAGCGGGTGCGATGGAGATTGTAGGGGCGAACGTTCGGAGGTCGGCCCATGCTGGCGATGGCAGCCGGGTTGAGGTGGTGGTGCAGGTCGAGCCAGGCCTCTTCGAACCGCGCCAGGACGTCGCAGACGGACTCGGCCTTGCCCTGATAGCTGCCTCCCGAGACCATGACGCCGGGCCGGGTCGTGGGCTTTCGCTTCAACGCGTTGATCATCAGTTTGTTGAAGAAGAGCTTGGTACCGTGCTCATCGGCGTCTCCAGCAGCGGCAGATTCGCATGGGTTGCGGCGCGTTGCAGGTCATGAAGGATGCTTTCCTTCTCGCTCAGCGTCCGCCAGCCCGCCCCATCCAACGGTCCGGTGAAGAGGCGTGGGGTCATTCGTCGTCTGGATCTGTCAGCGCCACGATCGGTGCGATCTGCAGTGGTGTCGCGGCCCTGCCGGCGATCTCGCGCCCTTGATTCAGTGTGTAGTCAAGCTGCCTGGCCAGGTGTGGGAGGGTCGCCGGAGGTAGATACGCATCAGCGCCGGCGTCGAGCAGGCGTCGGACCGGGCCGTGGTACTGAACTCCGAGCTCGTGGTCCTCGATTTCGGTGACGATGACGCGAGCCTTCGGGAACATTGATCGAAGCCCTCCGATCAGTTGCGGGCTGCCTGGGGGTACCAGCAGCACATCGGCTGTTTTGGGGGCTGCGCGCAGGTCGAGCACTACGTAGTCCGCCCCGAGCTGTGTCGAAAGCGCAACCCGGGCCTTCTTCGACAGTGCCATCGCGGTGACCACGACTGTCACGCTCTCGTTGGCCCTCGGTGCTTGATCGGTGGCCTCATCCGACGCGCCGCGATCGACGATGGCGCCTTGCACCACGTCGACGGTGCTGGAGATTGTCGCTATCGACGCGCCGTCACGCGTGATGACCACGTTCTCACCGGGCCCGAGGGCGTCGATGAGCGCCACGACGTCTTCAGGGAGGCGGGTCACGTCGATTCGCTTGGTGGAACGCGGGGCCCGTCTGCGGATCACGATGCCTGGGACAGGCGGGGAGCTGCCGTGCGCAACGTGGGCGAGAACGTGGCCGCAACACAACACAGTGCCAGGCAAGCCGACAACCCAAGGATGGCCGGTACGGCTCCCGCGTACTGGGTGAGCAGGCCGCCGAGCAGCGGGGCGAGCGGGGTGGCGCCGGAGAAGGCGAGCATGAGCACCCCGTGAATGCGGCCTTGCAGGTGATCGGGAGTGGCGCGGGCGATCTCGACCCCCAGCGCGACGTTCAGCGCGGGCGCGGCCAGCATGGCGAGGAACAGGACCGCGGGAGCCCAGTACGAGCCCAGGGGAAGCACCACAAGCGGCAGAGCGGCTGCCACGAACCAGGTGCCCACGAGGAGGAGCCGTCCGATAGGCAGGACTCGCATGAGGCGGGCCGAGATCAACGACCCCGCCAGACCGCCCGCGCCCAGGGCCGCCATCACCAGGCCCACGTCGACCGGGGTGCCGACCATCACGATGATCGGCAGCTTGATGGCAGTGACCAGCAGGTTGACCGCGATTGCCAGACCGCCGGCCGCCCTGAGCAGGTGCTGGCCCCACAACCAGCGGAACGCCTCGCCGATGCCCTCACGCATGCTCTGCCGTACGGCAGGCGTCTCGGGACGTCTGGGTACCCGCGCGAACACGACACAGACGAACGACACCAGATAGGTCACGGCGTCCACGAGGAAGGGGATCGCGCGGCCGAGGGAGAACAGCAGGCCACCCAGCGCCGGACCGGCCAGACCAGCGGCGCGCTGGCGGGCCTGTTCCTGGGCGTAGGCGGTGGGCAGCTGTTCGCTCGGCACCAGCGCGCGGACCGAGGCGCCATGCGCAGGCCAGAAGAGGGAGCCTGCCAAGCCGTTGACCACGGCGACCGCCAGCAGGTGGGGCATGGTCAGCGAGTCGGCCAGCAGAGCGAGGCCCAGGCTCGCCATGGTGGCGACCCGGACCAGGTCGGCACCCAGGAGGATGCGCCTGCGGTCCCATCGGTCCACGAGTGCCCCGGCGGGCAGGCCGAAGATGGTCTCGGCGGCCATGGCGACCGCGCCGACCAGGCCCGCCTGGATGGGCGAGGCGGTCATGGCCAGCACGACCAGGGGAAAGGCCATCCAGGAGAGAGTCGAGCCAAGCTCCGAAGCGGCCGAGCCCACCCAGAACATTTGGAATCGCAGGTTCTTCCTCAACGGTTGCATGGACCGACAAGGTAACTTATACAAGAAATCTTATACAAGCTCTCTGGTAGGATCTCTCTGTGGAAGAGACTCGGCGACACCACCTCGGACCTGGGGAAGTGGGCACGCTCAAGGCGCTGTCCCACCCGACGCGCGTCCGGCTGCTCCTCGCGGTCTCGGAGATCGGGCCCGCTACCGTGGGCATGCTGGCCGAGCGGGTGGGCGAGGCGGTGGGCGGGGTCAGCTACCACCTGCAGCAGCTCGCCAAGCACGGGCTGGTGGCCGAGGTGCCGGAGCTGGCGCGCGACAAGCGCGAGCGGTGGTGGCGTTTCGCGCACGTCAGCGGCCTGTCGATGGCGGCCTCGGAGTTCGCCGACGACCCGGTGGGGCAACTCACCCAGCGGGCCGCCCTGCTCGCGTGGACCGACGCCACCGCCGAACGGATGCGGCGAGCGGTGGAGACCATGCACACCCTGCCGCAGGAGTGGTGGAACGCAACGCAGCCCGGCATGCGCGGCCCGCTGCGGCTGACCGCGGAAGAGCTCGGCCTGCTTCGCGACGAGTTGAACGCGGTGATCGACCGCTGGCGCCAGCACAGCAAGTCCGCCGCCGACCAGGAGGGCCGGTTGCGGGTCCACCTCCCCATCCACCCGCTGGTCTCACCCGAGCATCCACACGGGGACGAGAGCCCCTAGTACACCAGTGACACTTCGCAATCTTCGGCGTTGTGGCCGCATGGGAACGGCCACTGCAAGATCATGCGGAGTTTGCGAGAACAACGAAGATCGCGCAGTGGCCGTGTTTCCGGTGCTCGTTGGTCCCCGGTAAGAAAGGGCCAGCACCCCTCACCGGCTACGGTCCTGCACATGCTCCGCGATCACGACGAAACAGCCGCCATCGTTTGACGCAGGGGTCCTGAGACTACCGTTTCAGCCGTCGCACCTAATGATCATCTCTACCACCAATTTCTGCACTCATCCTCCTCGGAGGCCTACGGCACGTTCGAGACGATCTCGCAGCGGGTTGCGGCGTCGATCCCTGCCTCCCCATCGCAGTCGTCTGGGGTACCGGGGCCGCCGTCGAGGAAGTCGTTGCGGGGGCCCGCCCTGAGCGTGTCGATGCCGTCGCCGCCGTCGAGGAGGTCGTTGCCGCCTGCCGTGCCGACGCTCGCGGTGACATCGAAGTCGGTGTTGTCGCCGAACAGTGCATCGTTGCCCCCACGGCCGGAGATCACATCGTGGCTGGCGCTGGTGACGGTGGCATCCACCACGGCGCTATCGCCGACGAGAAAGTCGTCCGCGCTGCCGCCGATGATCCGGTCCCTGCCCGAGCCGGTGGCCCTCCCGCCTGCGGGGTCATTGATGTTGTGGTCCCCGATCGCCGCGAATCCGCCGTCAGTGCCCAAGTCCAGGAGGTCATTCCCGCCGTTTCCGCTCGCGTTCTGGGCAGCGTTACTGTCACCGATGAGGATTTCGCTGCCGGGCCCACCCAGGAGTAGATCGTCCTCGCCGTTCATGAGGTCATTGCCGTCGCCGCCGAACAGGCGGTCATTTCCGCCACCGGAAGCATGTCCGCTCGGGCTGAAGATGTCGCCGTGCACGCCGTCACCGCGCTCACCGGCCGCCAGGTCGTCGGCTGGGACCGCGACGCCTGGAGCCGCTCCATCTACAGCGACTCCTCCTGGTACGCCTGCCTGGCCGACTGAGCAGGTCCGCGGATTGGCGGACATGCCTACGCGTCCAGGCCCGGCTTCAGCAGCCAGCACCCCTCAGCCGCATCGATGGTGAACACCGGCTCGGCGAGCCCCTCCACCAGCTCAATCGCCACCGCAGCCCGCTCCCGCACATGCTGGGCGTCCTGCCAGGTAATCGACGCAGGCGTCACGACCACACCCTGCTCCAGGCCGACGTACAGGCCATCTTGCCAGCGAGTCGTTCCAGCGACCGCCGACGTTGAACAGCGGTCCGCCGGGGAGCCGGCCAGGCCCTCAGCGGTGTGAGAGATTAAGACACGTCACAGGGCGATCCGCTGCAGGGTCCCCCCCTTCGCGCCGGTGAAGACAAGGCTCCGCACGTCGGCTCCAGGGGGATACTCGACGGCCCAAAGCCCGAGCCCGGGACTGGCGCCCCGTGTGAGGGTGCCTGGAACCTTCCGCCCGTCCCTGGTGACAGCCGTCACTCCGTGTACGTCGTCCTTGGCCACACCGAACCAGACGTGCACGCCGCGAAGCTTGCCCTGCCTGCGGGCGAACTCCTTGGCGGCGAGGGGCGGAAATCCGGAGCAGGAGCTACCGTTCGGCCCGCTCTCGCAAAGGAAAAGCTCGTTCTTGCGGGGCGCGTCGCTCACCCACATCAGCAGCGGCGGCACGGAGGCGACCTTCCCCTTGGGGGGATACCTCTTCTTCAATTCCGCGAATCCCTTGTAGGTGGGCCGTGGCGTGGCCGTGATGGAGGGCGTGGCGGAGGGTGTGGCGGGCACGGCGACAGCGACGCCGTTCTGCCGCGGCCACGGGTGAACCGTCCCGACCGCAAGGACGGCCGCCGCGACCGCCACCGCGGCCGTGGTCCCGGCGACGGCAGCACGATGACGTCTGCGCACGGCACGTCCTGCTGCCATGGCCTGGTTCACGTCAACCGCGGTAGGCGGCTGCTCGTGCGTCGCCAGCGAGTCGAACATCTGCTTGACATCCATCAGTGGTCCTCCGTACGTGCGAGGCGGGACTCCGGCGCGCCGAGCATCGAGCGCAGGGTGGCGAGGCCGCGGGCGGTCTGGCTCTTGACGGTTCCGGTGGAGCAGCCGAGCGCGTGGGCGGTCTGTTCCACGCTCAGGTCGCAGTGAAAGCGGAGTACGAGGGTGGCGCGTTGGCGCGGAGGGACGGCGGCGAGGGCTCGGTTGACGTCCATGGCCATGTCCCGGTCGCCGGTTTCGAACGGCTGGTGGGATATCGCGGACGCCAGCCGTACCCGGGAAAACCAGCCCCCTCGCTGTTCGGCGAGGAAGACCCGGATCAGCATCACCCGTACGTAGGCGTCGAGGTCATCGGCGGCTCGCGCCTGGCGCCATTTGACGTAGAGCCGCGTTATCGCCGTCTGCACCAGGTCATCGGCGCGGTGCCAGTCCTGGCACAGCGGGTAAGCGATCTTCCGCAACCAGGACAGCCGGCCACTCACGTAGGCGGTGTACTCCTCGTCAAGGCTCATGGGTCTCCCAGATCGATGGCTTCACATCCCAGGAGATGCTTCCGGCCCGGGCGCCGGTTGCATGGGACGGGCAGGCTTGGGATCGTCGGGCGGCGGTCAGCAGCAGGTGCGGTGTCGGGCGAACCGCTCCTGTAGGGCGGTTGCGGGCTGTGCTGGATCGCCTGGGCCGTCGCGTCGCCCGCGATGCGGCCGGCGAGGGTGAGCGCCATGTCGTGGGCAAGAGCAGCGCGGGAAGCAGGCCGAGGAGTTGCTCGCGGGCACCGGGCCCGCGTGGAGCGTCGCCGGGCTGGCGCTTATCGCATTCCTGGCCGCGGTGGGAGCCAGTGCCCGCGCGTTCAGGTGGTCACGGGCTGCTTAATGAGTCGGGACCCCCGCCCTGATCGGCCTCTCCCTGCCTGGTCTCACCAAGCGGCAGAGCGAGATCGCGGTGCTGGCGGCGCAGAGGCTGACCAACCGCGAGATCGCCGAGCGCCTGGTGGTCTCGATCCGCACGGTCGCCAACACCTCTACACCGTCTACGAGCGCACGGGCGTCCTCGCCGGGACGTCCCCTTTGCCGGAGGGTTGGAGGTCGTCGCGGAGGTTCTGCACTGCCGCGTGCCGGTCGGAGAGCTGGCGGGCGATGCGGCGGTGGCGTGAGGAGTTCGATGCCGCGCTGGCGGATGCCCAGGCGCTGGGGCTCAACCGGGGTGCGTCGTCGCAGCAGATGAGGCCGGTCATCGGCTCTGGCTCTTCGGTCGGGTCAGCGCCGCCCTGGCGGGGGAACGTGGACCCAAGCCATGCCAGCGGCCTGAGCAGCCTGGATCCCGTTGTCGGCGTCCTCAAAGACCAAACAGTGCTTCGGGTCGACGCCCAACTGCTGGGCTGCTAGCAGAAACGGGTCCGGGGCGGGTTTAGCCCGCGGATACTCGCCGGCGCAGACCATCACCTCGAACTTGTCGAGCAGTGCCAGGGCGGTCAGCGTAGCCGTCACCGACTCACGACTGCTACCAGATACGACAGCGAACGGGATGCGTCCGAATTCAGCTTCGATGTGCTCGAGCACGCCGGGCACTGCGGTCAGCTGGGGCAGCATCTCCTGGCAGAGCTCCTCACCGCGGCGAGCGACGGCCAGCACCGGCATGGTCAGCCCCTGTCTTGCATTGAGGTCGGTGATGATGTCGACCACCGCCCGACCGCCCCACGCGTAGAACAGTTCTTCGGAGAACTCACATCCCCACTCGCTCAACGCCTGCTGCCAAGCGAGAAAGCGCAGCGGCATGGAATCGGCTATGGTCCCGTCGCAGTCGAAGAGGTAGGAGCCGACCTCACCGGGGGGAAGACTCAAGATCACCGGGCTATTTTATCGGGAGGCTTTGACCAGCACCCGGTAGGCGGTGTTGTTGCACTTGAACTCGATCGCGGCCAGCAGCTTGGGCAGCATCCGCCGGTAGTAGTTCGCATACGAACTGGTCAGCATCGTCCGCATTTGGGCCGGGGACACCTTCGGGAGCGGAGGGCCGAGAAGACCCACCCGGAGTGTGAGACTCACGGCCTGTTGTGATCTCCAAGAAGACCTCGCCCGGCGGCGCGTCCGCCGCCGCGGGCGGGCTGCGTAGTCACGGAGGGGGCGGTTGACCAGCGCGACGGCGACGACGGTGAGCGCGGCGTCAGGCGCCGAGGGTGCGGACGCGCTCCCAGGCCGGGTCGCGGTGCAGCACGACCTCCGTTCCGTCCAGCAGCTCGTCCGGCGCCGACACCATCACGATCTCGCCCGCCGCCTCCATGTCCAGCAGCAGGTCGCGCACGCGCGGTCCGACCGGCAGCCGTCCCACGGGCAGGTTGAGCACCGACCTGACCGTGTCGGCGATCTCCGACAGCCGGAACGGGCCGCGCGCCTGCCTGACCAGGTCGCGCACCACGGGCAGCGTGATGAGCTGCGCGGCCTCGTCGTGCGCCAGCTGCCAGATGAGCTGCTCGCGGCGGCGGCCGGTGCCGGCGCACGCGCGGCAGGGCCTGGTGTAGCCGGGTACGATCTCCTCCTCGGCGGTGCCGAGGCAGGCCGTGCACCGGTCTCGCTCCATCGCGAGCAGTTCGTCGGAAACACTGTGATCTGTCATCACCGCACACCCTACTAAAACATGCATAACCTACAGTGTTTGCGGGTTTTTTTGCGCGGTGCGACACTGGCCTCATGAGCCCGATGGAGGCCGCCGAGCAGGCGGCCCGGTGGATTCGCGCGTGCGGGATCGACGACGGCAGAGGCCGCCACTGGCGGGCCGGAGAGCGGCCGGCGCTCCCGCACCGGCCCGCCTCGCTCTACTCGGGCGCGGCCGGCATCGTGCTGTTCTTCCTCGAGCTCGCCGCCGCCACCGGCGACGACTCCTATCTGGAGGACGCCGAGCAGGGCGCCCGATACCTGTCGGCCGTCTGGACCGAGCAGAGCGACCCGACCTTCCACGACGGCCTGGCGGGCGTCGTGTTCGCGCTGATGGAGTCGGGCTGGGCCATCGACGACTCCTTCACCCGCGCCGCCGCCGGCGCCGCCGACCTGCTCGCCGCCGCGGGGCCGGCCTGGACGGGAGACCCGAGCCAGCGCGGCGACGGCGGCATCATCCTCACCCTCCTGCACGCCTCGGCCCTGCTCGGCGAGCCCGCCTACGAGCGGGTCGCCGTCGAGGCGGGCCTGCGCATCGCCGCCCTTCCCGTCCCCGGCCACCGCTTCGGCGCGCAGCCGCCCGCCGACCTGCCCGTCGACGCGGTCACACCCGGCTTCCTCTCGGGTACGGCCGGCACCGCGTTCCTGCTGGCCCGCCTGCACGCCGTGACCGGCGACCCCCGCTTCCTCGAGGCGGCCACCAGCGGAGCGGGTTTCGTCCGGGCGGTCAGCGAAGTGACGGGCTCGTGCGCGCTCGTGCCCCACCACGTGCCGCAGGGCCGTCACCTGCACTACCTGGGCTTCTGCTCGGGCTCGGCGGGGGTGGCCAGGATGTTCCACGAGCTGGGCGACTCCGACTGGGTGGACCGGCTGGTCCACGGCATCCTCACCAGCGGCGTGCCGTACCGGGAGACTCCCGGGTTCTGGAACGTCATGTGCCAGTGCTGCGGCGCGGCGGGGCTGCTGGAGCTGTCCGTCGGGCTGTGGGAGCGCGACGACTGCCGCGCGTTCGCCCGCGTGCTGGGTGAGCACCTGGTGCGCGCGCAGCGCGACGGACGCTGGTGGCAGGCCTACCGCAGGCTGCGGCCGCGCGAGATCACCGCCGACACCGGCTACCTGGTCGGCGCGGCGGGCATCGGCGCCGCGCTGCTGCACCTGGACGCGGCCGAGCGCGGCGACGCACGCAGGCTGATCCTGCTGCCCGACAACCCCTTCCCGCTGGCGATGCGGTCAGCACAGCCGTGAAGGGGTGCGCTCCACACGCTCCGCGCCCGCGCCGAGCAGCGACCTGGTCAGCGCCTGCGCGTCGCCCGACATCGCCTGGAAGGCGGTGTCGAAGTGGTCGTCGGTCAGCGCGTGGTCGCCCGCCCTGATCGCCAGCATGATCACCCGCCGCAGCAGCTCCTTGACGAAGGCGCCGGTGGCGCCCTCGGTCGCCGCGACCACCTTGGCGACGTCCGCCTCGATCGGCCGGCTGCGGGCGTAGAGGCGGACCAGCCGCTCCCTGTCCGGCGCGGACGGCGGCGGCACCTCCACCGCCAGATCCACCCGGCCGGGCCGCTGCACCAGGGCCCGCTCCAGCGCCTCCACCCTGTTGGTGGTGAGCACGAACGACACGTCCGCGTCTCCTGAGATGCCGTCCATGGCGTCCAGCAGCGAGAACAGCAGCGGAGAGGTCTCGAACTGGCTGCGGTCCTCGGCGATGAGGTCGACGTCCTCGATCACCACGATGGACGGCTGCAGCTTGCGGGCGAGCGCGACCGCCAGGTCGAGGCGGCGCATACCCGGGCCGGACATCAGGATCGCGGTGTGCTCGCGCAACCGGCCCACCAGGTAGCGCACGGTGTGGGTCTTGCCGGTGCCGGGCGGGCCGTAGAGCAGCAGGCCCCTGCGCAGGTGCTGGCCGGCCGCGACGAGCTGCTCGCGCACCTGGGCGATGCCGACGATGTGGTCCTCGACCGCCTCGAGCCGGCCCTCGGGCAGCACCACCTCCTCGGGGGTGAGCTCGGGCCTGGGCAGGAAGGTGAGCAGCTCGTTGTCCCTGTGCTCGCTGAAACCGAAGCTCAGCACCTGCCCCCTGAACGGGTCGTGCAGGCGCTTGAGCCGCTCGACCTCGTCCCGCACCGCCGTGGCGGCCGCCCGCGACACCGACAGCACGGTCAGCAGCGAGTGGCCGTCGTACTCCTCGACGTTGCTGACCACCATCACCACCGGCGAGCCGTCGGGCGCCACCGTCTCCACCAGGCCGAGCTGCATCACCTCCATGCTCTCGGCGGGCCCGATCGGCGCGGTGCCGTAGTCGGGCCGGCCGAGCAGGCGGCTGCCGTCGCGCATGGCGTACAGCAGCATGTTGATGACGCTCTCCCAGCGGCGCTCGCCGCCCACCACGCCGAACCACCGGGCGCCGGGGGAGTGGGCGGCCAGGTAGCGGTCGGCGCCGATCTGGAGGCCCGCGTGCTCCCACAGGCGGTACTTCTCCTCCACCACGACCACGTCGCCCAGCGTGCAGCCGAGGTGGCCGGTCACCCTGGCCACCAGCGGCGAGGCGGCGTTGTCCTCGGCGATCTTCGTCGAGACCGCGTCGTAGACCTTGGCCAGGTTCACGGCGAGCGCGTGCGCGGCGGCGTGGTCGATGTTCGTCACCCGATCACTGTGACAAACTCCGGGCCGGTCGGGAATGAGTAGCCGCTACTCAGCCGCTCGAAGGGGACGCCTTCGGCGATGCCGGCAACGATCTGATGACTCCGCTACCGTCGCGCGGGGCCGGCGGGCAACGATGGACGCGTGAGCCTGCCCCGCGTCCGCGTCGTCGTCGAAGACCAGTGGGTGCGGGTGGTCCATGAGGGCACCGTGCTGGCGGGGCCGTACGAACTGGGGCCCGTCGAGGCGCGGGAGGAGTGCTCCTCGGCCGCGGACGTGGCGGCCTACGGCAGGGCGCTGTTCGACGCGCTGCTGGCGCCCGCGTGGCCGGCCGTGACGGCGCTGCCCGAGGTCCGCGCGGCCGGCGGGGCGGAGCTGGCGCTGGTGTGGCCGGCGGGCAGCGACCTGCACCGATGGCTGTGGGAGGCCATGCACGACGGCGAGCACCACCTGGCCGCCAGGCCCGACCTGCTGCTGGCGATCACCAGGCTGGTGCCCGGCGGCCCTGCCGTGCCGGAGAGCGCGGCACGGGCGCCGAGGGTGCTGTTCGCCACGGGCGCCGCTCTCACCGACGAGGTGATCAGGCCCGGCGCCATGTTCATGGGACTGCTGCGCGCGCTCGACGCCGACGGCGTGGCCGTCACGCGCGTCGCCCACGTGTCGGCCGACGATCTCGCCGAGGTGTGCGCGAGCTTCCGGCCCGACATCGTCCATCTGGTGGCCCACGGCTCCGTCGACGAGGACGGCGAGTCGGTGCTGATGCTGCGCGGCTCCTGGGCGGGCGCCGCCGAGCTGGCCGCCGCGCTCACCGCGGGAGGACCGGTACGGGCGGTCGTGCTCGGCGCCTGCCACAGCGGCGCGGGCTTCGCCGCCGAGCTGGTCGCGGCGGGCGTCCCACTGGTGTCGGCGATCGCGGGCGAGATCAGCGAGCGGGCCTGCCGGCTGTTCGCCCGCAGGCTGGCCGGCGCGCTGTCGGGCGGCGAGCCCGTCGTGGCGGCATCGGCCAAGGGCCGCAGGGCCGCGCTGATCGGCACCCCTCGCGACCACCTCGACTGGGCCAGGCCCGCGCTGTTCGTGGCCGAAGGGCTCGACGCCACCAGGCCGCTGGTCGACGCCTCGGCGGGACGGCGCCTGGTGCGCTGGGCCGACGAGCTGAGGCTGCGCCACAAACCCCTGCACATCGGCCGCGAGCGCATCCTCGACCAGGTCGACAGGCTCTTCACCGACGAGCTCGGCCTGCTCGTCGCCTGCCGCGACGGCACCATCCGCAGGACGGGCGGCACCAGGCTGCTGCGCGAGGCGGGCTTCAGGCTGCTGCGCGACGGCCACGTCCCGCTGTTCGTCGGCCCCTTCAGCGGCACGGCCCCGCAGAACGCCCGCGAACTCCTGCGCGAGCTGTACTTCCTGGCCGCGGAGGCCGCCGAGACGCTCGGCGGGCCCCCACCCCGCGTGTACGGCAGGCAGCCCGGCGGCTTCGACGAGGCCTTCGAGTGGATCGACGCCCTCGGCGACCCCGACCCCCGCGCGGCCCGCCGTACCCTGGCCGCCGATCTGGCCGCGCTCGGCGACTCCCTCGCGGGCCTGTGCGAGCCGTTCGGCCCGCACACCCGCGTCGTCGTGCTCATGGACGGCCTGCACGCCTTCGGCGACGCGCTCACCGCGCTGCTGGCCATGATCCGCGCCACCGGGCTCGGCACCGCGCAGCGGCCCGTCCCCGTGGTGGCCACCGCCTCGCTCACCGAGGACCACGGCCGCCTGCTGAAGTCCTTCAGCGAGAGAGAGGCGGGAGCGCCGGGCTTCGCCTTCCCCGAGCTGACCGCGCTCGGCGAGGAGGAGGCGGTGCTCGGCTTCCAATGGGTGCTGCTGCACCCGTGGCGGCGCGACAGGGAGCCTGAGTACCGGCGCGTGTACGTGACACCCAAGCACGTGCCGCCCGCGAAGATCCGTGAGGGACTGCGGCTGCTGAAGGGCGACCCGACGGTCGTGGAGGACAAGCTCTACCTCGCCGCCCAGCTGATGACCCTGCACGAGCTGTTCGTCACCGACGACGACGAGGCAGCCTACGCCGACTACCTGGAGCGGTTCGGATGAACTCGCTGGAGCAGGAGCTGGCCAGGCGCGGCGCCGAGCTCCTCGAACGCCGCCTGTCCGGCTTCGACCCGCGCCTGCTGGCCAGGCTGGCGCTGCTGCCCGAGTGGACGGAGGACCTGGCCAGAGCCGTCTCGCTCACCGGCGAGCCACTGGCCGAGCTGCTCGAACGCCTGGAGGGCCTCGGCCTCGTCGAGAGACGGCGGGTGCTGGGCGCCAGGGGGCGCCGGCAGGAGGCGTTCTGGGTGCGCTCGGGCGTCCGGGCGGACCTGGCCAGGCACGTGCGCGCCGTGCTGGACGAGGAGTGCGACCGGCTGGAGGCCGCGGTCGGGGCGATCTCGCCGCTCTCCCCTTCCGCGCAGGCGTGGCTGCTGGCCGTACGGCTGCGCGTCGAGCCCACCGGCCTCGAGCTGGTCGAGACCGTCGACCGCCACATCGAGGACGGCGACCTGGCCGCCGCCTCCCGCCTGGTCACCGCCGCCGAGGTGCTCGGCCAGACCCTCGGCGGCCCGCTCGCCGACGCCGCCCGCCGCGCCGCCTGGCGGGTCGACCGGCTCGCGCGCGCCACCGACGACCTGGAGCACCTGCGCCACTACCTGCACCGGCAGGAGGCGGAGCAGGCGCTGACCGAGCTGATCCTCGGCGAAGGCGAGCAGTGGGCGCTGCACCTGCTGGGCGGCGGGGGCACCGGCAAGACGATGCTCGTGCGCCACCTCGCCTCGGGCCGGTTCGCCGCCGACCGCGGGGTGCCGGCCTTCCCCGTGGCCAGGGCCGACTTCGACCACCTCGACCCCCGCTATCCCGAGCAGCGCCCCGGCCTGCTGTTGCACACCCTCGCCGACGAGCTGCTCGGCTACGGCACGCACCGGCGCACCACGCACGCCTTCCGGGCCTTCGAGGACGCCTCCTTCACGCTGGAGGAGGAGCTGGGCAGGACCGCCCCCGACCGCTCGCGCGTCGAGGCGCTGCTGCGCGACCTCGCCACGGCCTTCGCCCGGTTCGTCGCCTCCCTGCCGGAGCCCGTCGTGCTCGTCCTCGACACTTGCGAGGAGCTGGCCAAGCTCTACCCGCCCGGCGCTGCCGCGCCCGGCATCGAGCACACGTTCCTGCTGCTGGAGCTGCTCAGGGCCGAGCTGCCGCACTTGCGGGTCGTGCTGGCGGGCCGCCGCTGGCTGGTGCCCCCGCCCGAGCCGCTGACGGCGGGCCCGCTGCTGAGCGACCGTCCCTACGTGCGGGTGCTGCAGCTCGGCGGGTTCACCGAGGACGAGGCCGGCAGCTATCTGGCCCGGCGCGCGCCGGGCCTGCCCGCCGGCCTGCGCGCCGCCGTGCTCGCCAGGGCCGGGCAGCGCGGCGACGGCCGTTACAACCCCTTCGAGCTGGCCGCCTACGCGCACTGGGCGGCCGTCGAGCCCGACCTCGACGCGCGCGAGCTGCTGGAGGCTCCCGGCGACCCCTACGTGGAGCGCCGCATCGTCGGGCGCGTCCTGTCGGCCGACCTGCGCGTGGCGCTGGCGGTGGCCGCCGAGCTGGGCCGCTTCGACCTGGACCTGCTCACCCCGGCCCTGTTGCGCCATGGCATCGATCCAGGGCCCGCCTTCGACGCGCTGGCCATGTACGACTGGGTGAACGTGGTCGCCCTGGGCGCCGACGGCCGGGCCAGGGTGATCGAGGTGGACGAGCACCTGCGCGACCGCCTGCGCGCGGTGCTGCCGCCCGCCGACCCCTCGCAGCTGGGACGGGACGCCGCCGCCGTCATCGACGCCACGCCGCTGCCCGAGCTGCCGGTCGAGACGGTCGAGGCCGCGGTGCGGCTGCTGCCGCCCGCCGAGGCGGGCGAGCTGTGGGAACGGCTGGAGCGGCGGATCCTCGACGGTGGGCACTGGGGATGGGCGTTCCAGGTGTGCGTGCGGGTGGCGGCCGTCGAGGAGGGCCGGGAGGGCGACACCGTCCTCGCCGCGATCCTGGCCACCCAGGCGGCCGCGGCGGCCCGGGGCAGGCGTTCCGACCAGGGACTGTGGGCGGTGGTGGCCGAGCACGCCGCCCGCCATCCGGATCCCCGGACCCGGCACGACCTGCGCACGAGGGCCCTGCTCGGCCTGGGCGCGGTGGGCGGCGAGGCCGGCGCGGCGACCGCGTCAGGCCTGCGCCGGATCGCCGACGACCTCGACCACGCCGGCCACCAGCTCATCGGATCGGTGGTGGCCGCGCTTGAGGCCGCTCCGGTCCGGGTCTCGTGGGCCGGCCTCCTGCTCGAGAACCTGCTGGAGGTGCGGGACCAACCCGCCACGGCCAACGCGGCGGCGGCGGTCCTGGCCGTCTCCCAGGCACTGTCCGGCGACGAGGCGGAGGAGGCGGCGCGCTTCGCCGAGCTGGCGCTGACCTTCGCCGAGCTGCCCCCCGGCCCTCCGCTGCTCGACTGGGAGCCGCCGGGCGACCTCCTCGACCGCTGTCGCAGGGCCCGGCTGGAGGTGGCGATCAGGTGGGGCGAGCCGCTCGACGCCGTCCCGTGGGAGCGCTGGCGCGCCGAGGCCCTGGCCGCCACGGACGGAGACGGCCTCGCGGCGCTGACCGTGGCCTTCGAACTCGGCCACCGCAGGATCACCGGCGACGTCCTCGACGAGCTCGGCGCCCGGCCGCCTGGCCCCCTCAGCGTGGAGCTGGCCTGGGCGTGGGCGGTGGCGGGCGCTCCGGAGCGGGGCAGGCAGCTGCTGGAGCGGTGCGTCGAGCACGCGATCAACGAGGGCGACGCCGACCTGGCCGAACGGGCCAGGGTCGCCCTGCTCGGCCTGGCCGCGCGCTGCCGTACGACCGCCTGGGTGCCCGAGGCGGCGCGCATCGCCGCCGCCGGCACCGCCGCCGAACGGGCCGCCGCGAGCAGGCTCGTGGCCCTGATGTCCGGCGGGCGGGCCGACCCGCCCGAGCCCGTCGCCACCGGCGCTCCCGGCAGGAGGGGCCGCGCCCTGCTCGCGGCGGCCCAGCACCTCGTCATCGCGGACCCCTGGCGGGCGGTGACCCTGCTCGCCGAGGCGGAGGGCCTGCTCGCCGAGGCGCAGGACGAGGACGGCGCCAACCAGGCGCTGGTGCTGCGGGTACTGACCGAGGCGTTCTCCGGCGCCCGGACCAGCCCGCAGGCCGTGGTGGACAGGACGCCGTTCTTCCTCAGCGTGCCCGAGTCCGTCGAGGGCTCGCAATGGCCACAGCTCGCCAGGGCCGCCGAGGGCGTGCGGCGGGGGGAGACCAGAGGGCCCGTGCTCGACCGGGCCAGACGGCTGCTGTTCGGCGCCGAGCCGTCTACCTCCCGGCCACACCCCGCCACGAGCAGAGGGATGCTCTGGCGGCTGGGCGCGGCCGTGCTGTACGCGGGCTCGGCCCTCGCCCTCGGCCTGGGCGCCATGGTCGGCCTCGGCCCCGCGGAGGGGATGGAGGTGGTCTCCTACCTGCTCCTCGCCGCCCTGGCAGGGGTCGTCGCCGTGGGCCTGGTGACCAGCGGGAAGGAGAACGGCAACGTCGTTCTGCTCCTGCTCGGCGCGTGGGCGGCGGGCGCGGCCCTGGCCCTCGCGGCCGCCGCCCTGCCCCACGGCTGGGTGAGGGGGACGGCCTTCGCCGTGTCGTTCCTGCCCGCCGCGCTGGCCGGCGGCGCCTACGCGTACCTGTGGTCGGTGGTCCTGCGCCATCCACCCGTCTACCAGCTCAGCGTGGACGAGGAGGGCGTCACCGTGTCCGAGCCCGGCTCGGTCAAGATGCTCGACGGCGGTCTCACGGGTGCGGCCGGTCGCTATGTCCGCGCCCCCGCCACCCTCCGGCACGCGGCCATGCGTGACGACGGGTCCATCACGTTCGACCTGGTCGAGCCGCCCGGCACGGGCCCCGTCCCCATGGCGGTGCGGCCGTCGCCGGCGGCGGCCGACCGGCACTGGGAGCGCCGCCTGGCCGAGGCCGTGCCGCCTGCGGTGCGCGACAGGCTGGTCGTCTACCGCGAAGGGTACGGCGAGCGCGCGTCGCGGCGGGCATGGGTGGCCGCGCGCAAGGAGGCCTACCTCGGCCCCCCGCATCTCGCCGCCGGCAGGAAGGCGCCGAGCGCGCGCGGCGGAGCGTTCGGCTACCGCCTGCTCCACCTGGTCGGGCAGGTCGTCGAGACCGCCGCGGGACCGCGGCTGCGCGTCGCCGACGCGGCCGCCACGACCATCTCCAAGCGGGTCAGGAAGGGCGAGCGCCTGATCGGCCCCGAGCTGGAGGACGCGATCGGCCTCGTCGTCCTGCAACCTGAGCCCGACGAGCGGCCGAGGGGACTGGGCGGGAGCAGGGCGGGCTTCCTGGCCGTCGCCGCGCGGGCCTTCTCCCAGGGCGCGCAGGCCGTGCTCGTGCTGCCGACGCTGACCGACGACGTCGCGGCCGCGGTGACCTCGGCGCTGCGAGCGGGCTACCCCGACGGGTGGCGCCAGCCGTACCCGACCGAGCTGCTCGGCCTGGCGCTGGAGGTCAAGCGGATCCTCGGACCCGAGCTGGCCGACGAGATGGTGGTGCTGCTCAAGACCCGCTGACCACTATCCCTACGTGAGCGTCGCGGGCAACCCGAAGGCGCGGCAGGATCTACGAGATGGCGCTCGGTCTCGACGACCAAGACTGCGTCACCTGAGCCTGGTCCGCACCACCAGATCGTGCACGGCGGCGTCGACGCTCGCGGCCTCGGGCAGCCGGGAGGCGGCCATGGCCTGCTCAAGCTCGGCCGTCAGCCGCGCCACGTCCTCCTCGGCCGTCGCGGAGGTGGCCAGAGCGGGCGCGGGGGCGTGCTCGGCCTCGCGCTTGGCCGCCACCAGCTCGGGCAGGTACCCGGGGACGTAGCCGAACAGCCTGGTCAGGTCGGCCTCCAGCGCTCCCGTGCGCATCAGGTGGATGCCGGTGGCCAGCACCCTGAAGGTGTAGAGCAACGGCTTGAGCTCTCCCGTCTTGCCGAACAGCCGCCACTGCGTGCGCGCGAAACCGAGGTAGTGGTGGCCGTGGTTGCGGGTCACCAGGCCGGGCGCGAGCGAGACCAGCTCCTCGTGCACCGGCGAGGAGGCCACCACCAGCGGCGACAGCAGCTGCTCCAGCACGTAGCCGTTGCGGCGCAACAGCAGCCGGCAGAACTTCAGCAGGTCGTGCGTCACCAGGTCGACCTCGACGCCCGAGCGCAGCCACGACCTGTCGATCGTCTCGTCGCCGGTCCGCAGCCCGACGATCTCCTCGACCGGCAGCACGTGCACACCGCGCAGGTCCACGTCGGAGTCGGCGGAGGGGAAGCCGTACAGATGGGCGCCGCTGACCGTCGCGAAGGCCAGCGGGTACGGCTGCTCGCGCGGGATCTGGTCCAGCCAGGGGGGAAGCGTCACAGGTTCGCCCTTCGCACCTCGATGAGGAACTCCTCCACCTTGTCGCGGTCGGGTGCCACAGGAAGCGCGCTGCGGGAGAGCGCCGCCTCGAAGGTGTCCATCAGCGCGGCCCGCCACCGCTGCAGCTCCTCCCACGGCACCAGCCCCTGCCGTACGGCCAGCAGCCGCTCGCGCCGCTCGCTCACGTCGACCAGCGGGCAGCCGTGCTCGACCAGGTGGATGCCGCTGAGCAGCAGCCTGATCATGTGCATGGCCTGCTTCCACTTGGGCGCGGCCGGATCCAGGCGGCGGAACTGGGCGTCGGCGTAACGGGCGAACGTGCGGTGCGCCAGCTGCGACACGAACGCCTCGCGCAGGGCGAGCAGCCGCGACCCGGTCGGCGTGGCGTGCTCGACCAGCGGCGACCACAGCGTCTCCAGCACGGTCGGGTTGGCGTCGAGGGCCAGCGAGCAGAAGCGCTCCACCTCCCACGAGAACTGCTCGGGCAGCGGTCCGTCGCGATGCGTGGGCGGCTTGTCCAGCCGCCAGAACGCCTCGGTGGGCACCACGAACACGCCCCGCCGGTCGGTGTCGGAGCCGGGGGTGTCCAGGCCGTAGGCCCGTGACCCGACGATCACCGACAGGATCAGGTCGTCGCTCACCCGCTCGCCCCCAGCCCGCTGATCGGATCGGCGGCGCCGATCCCGCGCACGTCGCCCAGCCGGCCAGCGTACAGGCGGAGACCGGTGCGGCGGCGGGCAGGTCCACGTTCAGGGGCCACCCTTGGTCGTGCGCGGCACCGGGTCGCTCCGGTAGCGTCGCCTGATATGGCCAGGCTCAAGGACGTCGTGTTCGACTGCCGTCACCCCGCCTCGCTCGCCAGGTTCTGGGCGGCGGTCCTCGACGGCTACCGCGTCGCGCCCTACGACGGCACCGAGCCCTTCGACCCCGAGGACGACCCCACGGTGCTGGTCGAGGGCGGCTCGCCGAGACTGTGGCTCCAGCTCGTCCCCGAGGGCAAGGTCGTCAAGAACCGGGTCCACCTCGACGTCCGCTGCGACGACCTCGAGGCGGAGTCGCGGCGGCTGACGGCGCTGGGCGCCCGCGTCGTCGAGTACGTCGAGGACTGGATCGTGATGGCCGACCCCGAGGGCAACGAGTTCTGCCTCCAGGGCCCCTGACGCTTGCGCGCGGCGGCCGGTCTTGATCTGATCGGGGCGTGAGCGAGCTTTTCTGGGGCGCCGCGGCGCGCGGCATCACCTGGGACGTCGAACCCCGCACCGTCTACGGCGACGGGCGCTGGTTCCCCGACGGCCGGCTCAACACCTGCTTCAACGCCCTCGACAGGCACGTCCTCGACGGCAGGGGCGAGCAGGCGGCGCTCATCTACGACAGCCCCGTCACCGGGGTGAAGCGTACGTACACCTACGCGGCGTTGCGCGACGAGGTCGCCAAGGCCGCGGGGATGCTGCGCGACCTCGGGGTCGGCAAGGGCGACACCGTGGTGATCTACATGCCGATGGTGCCCGAGGCGGTCATCGCGATGCTGGCCTGCGCCCGGCTCGGCGCGGTCCACTCCGTGGTCTTCGGCGGGTTCGCCGCGGCCGAGCTGGCCGTGCGCATCGACCACGCCAGGCCCAAGGTCGTGCTCAGCGCCTCGTGCGGCATCGAGGTCAGCAGGGTCGTGCCGTACCAGCCGCTGCTCGACGCCGCGCTGGCGCAGGCCGGCCACCGGCCCGACGCCGTGGTCGTCCTGCAGCGGCCCGAGCACCGGGCGGAGCTCGGCGAGACCGCCCTCGACTGGGCCTCCTTCGACAGCGCGCCCGCCGACTGCGTCAGCGTGGCCGCGACCGACCCGCTCTACATCCTCTACACCTCGGGCACCACCGGAGCGCCCAAGGGCGTGGTGCGCGACAACGGCGGCCACGCCGTCGCGCTGCACTGGAGCATGAGCCACGTGTACGGCGCGGCGCCCGGCGAGGTCTTCTGGGCCGCCTCCGACGTCGGCTGGGTGGTCGGCCACTCCTACATCGTCTACGGGCCGCTGCTGGCCGGCTGCACGAGCGTGCTCTACGAGGGCAAACCGGTCGGCACCCCCGACCCAGGGGCGTTCTGGCGGGTGGTGGCCGAGTACGACGTGAAGACGCTGTTCACCGCGCCGACCGCGATCCGCGCCATCAAGAAGGAGGACCCCACGGGGTCCTACCTGCGCAAGCACGACCTGCGCCACCTGTTCCTCGCGGGGGAGCGGCTTGACCCCGACACCTATCACTGGGCCGCCGACCTGCTCGGCGTGCCGGTCATCGACCACTGGTGGCAGACGGAGACGGGCTGGCCGATCGCCGCCAACTGCGTGGGCATCGAGACGCTGCCGATCAAACCGGGCTCGCCCACCAAGCCGGTCCCCGGCTACGACGTGCGGATCCTGAATTCCGACGGCGAGGAGTGCCCGCCCGGCGTCGAAGGAGCGGTCGTGATCAAACTGCCGCTGCCGCCCGGGTGCCTGCCCACCCTCTACCGCGACGACGAGCGCTTCCACGCCGCCTACCTGTCGCGCTTCCCCGGCTATTACCTGACCGGCGACGGCGGCTACTTCGACGAGGACGGCTACCTGTTCGTCATGGGCCGCACCGACGACGTCATCAACGTGGCGGGGCACCGGCTGTCCACCGGCGCCATGGAGGAGGTCGTGGCCGCCCATCCCGACGTGGCCGAGTGCGCGGTGATCGGCGTGACCGACGACCTGAAGGGCCAGCTGCCCGTCGGCTTCGTGGTGCTGAAGGCCGGAGCCGAGCGCGCCGCGGGCGAGATCGAGGCCGAGCTGGTCGCGCTCGTCCGCGAGAAGATCGGTCCGGTGGCCGCCTTCAAGAAGGCGGTCGTGGTGGGACGGCTGCCCAAGACCCGCTCGGGCAAGATCTTGCGCGGCACGATGCGTGCCATCGCGGCGGGGGAGGAGTACCGCACGCCTTCCACGATCGAGGACCCGGCCGCACTGGAGGAGATCGCGGGAGCGATCGGGCGGTAATCCCATTGCCCCGCCCTCGGGGCGGCGGCCAGGATCGGGTCATGTACCTGATCGCATTCATCGGCGCCTGTGTCCTGGTGGCCATGGTCCCCGGCGTCAGCACCGCCGTCATCCTGCGCCAGACCGTCAGAGCGGGCCGGGGCTCCGGCCTGGCGGCCATGCTGGGCAACGAGGCGGGCATCCTGCTGTGGGCGCTGGCCGCCGCCTTCGGCCTGTCCGCGCTCGTCCTCGCCTCCGAGCTGGCCTACGACATCATGCGGGTGGCCGGCGCGCTCGTCCTGCTGTACATGGGGATCCAGTCGCTGCGGCGCAAGGACCACACCGAGATCGAGGTCAGGCCGGTCGACGGCGTGCGCAGGTCCTTCCTCGCCGGGTTCGGCACCTGCCTGGCCAACCCGAAGGCCGCGGTGTTCGCGATGTCGTTCCTGCCGCAGTTCGTGCCGCCGGGGCAGAGCGTGCCGCTGACGCTGGTCACGCTGGCCGTGGTGTGGGTGCTGGTGGACACCGTCTGGTACGCCGGGGTCATCTGGGCCGTGGCCAAGGCCAAGGCGGTGCTGGGGCGGCCCGCCGTACGGCGCAGGCTGGAGCAGATCTCGGGCGTGGTGCTCATCGCCCTGGGCGTGCGGCTGGTGGTGGAGTCCAGATAGCGTGGGCTCATGACGAACGACCTGGCCACGCTGGTGCGGCAGACGGAGGACGACGACCCCCTGGCGGCGCTGCGGGCGACGGCCGCGCTGCGGCGCGAGATCGAGCGCATGGAGGCGGTCCAGGTCCGCCGCGCGCGGGTCGCGGGCCTGGCCTGGTCGATGATCGCCGACGCCATCGGCGTCACCAAGCAGGCCGTGCACAAGAAGTACGGCGGGCGCGGGCTGCTCAGCCGAGGAATCTAGCGAACCAGCCCAGCGCGATCTGCCAGGAGTAGCCGAGCCTGATCCGCCCGGCCACGGGCGGCGGCAGCGTGTCGAGACCGCGGTGCTCGAGGCAGACCTCGGTACCGCCCTCGACGGCGGTGAAGCAGACCTCCACCTCCATCGCGCCCGTGCGGTGGATCAGGTCGGCCCACACCAGTCGCCTGCCCGGCTCCCAGATCAACACCCTGCCGGTGTCGACGTGCCCGCCGCCGGCCCAGCGCTCGCGCAGGAAGCCGTCCTCGAACCCGATGCCCACGGCGCGGGCCGGATCGACCCAGCTGTGCGGGCCGCGCACGTACCAGCTGTCGATCTCGTCGGTGAAGACGCGGAAGGCGGTCGCCGGATCGACCGCGACGGTGACCTGCGTCCTGACCGAGTCGCGGGGCCGCTCCGCCTGCTTGTCGTCGTTCACCGTGGCGGCTCCGCGTTCGTGTCGCCGCTCACCGTGCTCGCTCCAGGTGCCTTTCGGGGGCGCTCCGCGTGTTCCTTGAAGGAGCCGAGTTGCTCGTTCCAGAAGGCCTGCACCTGGTCGAGCCACGCCTGCAGCGCGACGAACGGTTCCTGCCGGAGGGCGTAGAGGCGCAGCCGGGCGTCGGCCTCGCCTGCCTCGGCGGCCACCAGCCCTCCGGCCCGCAGCACCCGCAGATGCCTGCTCAGCGCGGGCGGACTCATCCGCACCGCCTGCGCCAGCTCCCCCGCGGGCAGCGGGCCCTCCCTCAGCAGTTCGATGACCTTGCGCCTGGTGGGATCGGCCAGCGCGGCCAGCGTCTTGTCCACATCGTTCACAATACTGTTAACAATTAACCCATTCGGTTATGATGTCAACATGGCTGTGAACCTGGGTTACTACACGCTCTCGGTACGCGATCTCGACAGGGCGGCGGCCTTCTACACCGCGCTGTTCGGCTGGGAGCTCCTCAGGGAGCACGACACCTACCTCCACGCGGGCAACACCGCCGTTCCCACGGGCCTGACCGTGGGCGAGCCGTCGGTGCTGCCGAACCTCTACTACCAGGTCGACGACCTCGACGCCGCCGTCGAACTGGTGGGCAAGCTCGGTGGGCGCGCGGGCGAGATTCAGGAAAGCAAGACGGGCAGGTTCGCGGTCGTCCACGACGACCAGGAGACATGCTTCAGTCTCTGGCAGTCGGCGGCCTAGCGAGAGGTGGTCGGCCCGGGCGCGCCGCACCTTCACACGGGTGCGACGTGCCCGGCACGCTCACCTGAGGTTCTCACCTCAGATGAGGGCTACGCCGGTCAGATGAGTTCTCGGCCCCCCGGTTGGCCGGCCGGAGCCGCCGGGTGGGCGCTGGGGGTTGGTGCCGGATCGCAACTTCGATGGTGATCTACTTTGTAAAGGCGGCGGGCTCGCGTGGTCGTAGCGAGACGGCCGACAGCGACATGAACAGGCACAACGCGACGGGGATGCCGAGCGCGAGCGGCAGCCCGACGAGTTCGGCGGCGCCGCCGATGATCACCGGTCCGAGCATGAGGCCCGCGTATCCCAGCGTCGCCACCTGCGCGATCGCCTCGCCGGCCCGCGCCCGGTCGTGGTTGCCCGCCGCGGAGAACACCTGCGGCACCAGCGTGGCAAGGCCGAGGCCGAACAGCCCGAACCCGGCCATCGCCGCGATCGGCTCGGCCGCCAGGAGCGCCCCGCCGAGCCCGATCGCGGCCAGCAGCCCCGACCAGCGCACCAGCCTGACCGGGCCGAACCGCAGCGCCAGCCGATCTCCGGCGAACCTGCCCACCGTCATCGCGGTGGAGAAGACGGCGAAGCCGATCGCCGCGATCCCGGTACCCGTGCCCAGGTCCTCATGCAGGTAGACCGCGCTCCAGTCGCCCGCCGCGCCCTCGCCGAGCAGTCCCGCGAAGGCCATCGCGCCCATGAACAGCACCTTGCCGTGCCAGCTGACCCGCTTCCGCCGTCCGCCCTCATGGTGGACGGGCACCGACGGCAGCAGCGCCCGCCCGGCGAGGACGGCGAGCAGCGCCAGCGGGACGGTCACGGCGGCGAAGGTGAGGCCGGGGGAGACCTCCAGCCCGGCGAACAGCGCTCCCACGCCCGCGCCGAGCAGGCCGCCCGCGCTGAACATGCCGTGGAAGGAGGACATGAGCGGCCTGCCGTACGCGCGCTCCACCTCGACCGCGTGGGTGTTCATGGAGACGTCGAGGGAGGCGTTGAGCAGTCCCCACAGGAACAGGGTGGCGATCAGGACGCCCAGGTTCGGGGCGAACCCCGGCGGGATCATCGCGAGGGCGCAGGTCGCGCCCGCGGGGACGACGACTCGGGCGCTGCCCAGGCGGTCGGTGATCCGTCCCGCGAACTGCATGCCGGTGACCAGGCCCACGGCCACGGCGAGCAGTCCGAGGCTCAGTTGCCCGTCGCTGAGGTGCAGCGACTGCTTGACCGTGGGGATGCGGGCCGCCCACACGCCTGACACGATGCCGAGGAGGGCGAAGAAGTACGAGACGGACATCCTGGCCCGGCGCGGGATCACCCAGAGATTGTGTCAGATGAGCACTTTGTCGAGGAATGTAGACAGCTCGCCTGCTCCTCCATCGCGTCCCACCCCTCGGGGGCCACGCATGGAGTGAGCTCTCGCTCTTCGGCGCTTCCGGGGGTCCCGGCAGCAATGTGACCCGCTTCGTAAGGCGGCTCATCCCTGAGTCGGTCTGGGAGCGGCGGAGGGTGGTTTCGTCGTGGTCGCGGAGCATGCGCAGAACGGTCGCCGGGGAGGGGTGCCGATCTTTGGTCTTGCCGCGGGCACAGACCCGATCCGCACGTGCCTGGCCCTGCGTCGACCGCTGTGGGGGCAGCTCCTCTGCTGTGTTCGTGGTCGCGCCGGTTTGCGTTCGAGCGCGCTCGAAGCCATAGCGTCGCCGCCATGACGACACAGACCTGGATCATCACCGGCGCGTCCCGCGGTTTCGGGCGCGCACTGGCGGAGTCGGCGCTCGCGGCGGGCGACCACGTGGTGGCGGCGGTGCGCCGGCCCGAGAGCGTGGCCGACCTGGAGGCCGAGTACCCGGACACCTGCCTGATCGCGACGTTCGACGCCCGAGACATCTCTGCGGCCTCGGGCCTCGTGCGGGACACCCTCGACCGCTTCGGTCAGCTCGACGTCCTCGTCAACAACGCGGGCCGGGCCGTGGTCGGAGCGGTCGAGGAGGTCAGCGACGCGCAGCTGCGTGAGCTGATGGATCTGCACCTGTTCGGCCCCGCCGCGCTCGTCCGCGCGGCGCTGCCCGCGATGCGCGCGCGGGGCACCGGGACGATCGTGCAGATGAGCAGCCAGGGTGGGCGGATGTCGTTCCCCGGCGTGTCTGCGTACTCCGCGTCGAAGTTCGCCCTCGAAGGCTGGTCCGAGGCCCTGGCGGGGGAGGTCGCGCCGTTCGGGATCCGCGTGATGATCGTCGAGCCGAGCCGGTTCCGGACCGACTTCAACGCGGCCGACGTGCTCGAGTTCACCGAGACGTCCGAGACCTACCGTGACCTGCTCGCCGACGTCCGCGCGGACATGGCCGGGACCGACGGCCGCCAGGAAGGCGACCCGGTGCGGGCGGCCGAGATCATCGTGTCCCTCGCGCACAGTGACGAGGTGCCGCTGCGGCTGCCGCTCGGGCGCGAGGCGGTCGAGCGCATCTCGGGTGCGTACCGGCGTGGCCTGGACGAGGTCGAGCGGTGGGCCGAGACCGCCCGCAGCGCCGACTTCGAGGGTGTTCCGGCGTCGGTCCGGCCGATCTAGGCTGGCTGTCATGGCCACCGACGATCTGATGACCAGGGCGCTCGAAACGCTCGGGGACGACGGCCCGCTGTCGGTTGAGGCGATCCACCGCCTCACCGACCTGGCCGGCGTGCCCGAGTCGATGGTGATCGCCGAGGTCGCCGACCTCCTCGACATCTCGCCCCACACGCTGCGCTACTACGAGCGGGCGGGGCTGGTCGAGGTGGCCCGCGACAGCAACGGTCATCGCGTCTACGACGCCGAAGCGGTGCGGCGCCTGGTGTTCCTCACCCGGATGCGGCTGTCCGGTATGCCGATGCGCGACCTGCGGCACTACATCTCGCTCGTCGACGCCGGGGAGCACACGGTGCCCGAGCGGCTCGCCATGCTGCTCGAACATCGCGACACCATCCGCCGCCGGATCCGTGAGCTGACCCTTTCCCTCACGGCGACCGAGTACAAGATCGCCACGTACGGAGGCTCGACCGGGCCGGACGTTCAGGACCTCGAAACCGACCGCACGGCGCTGCCGGACGAGCCGCTGCGACGGGCGCTACCAGCAGGATGAGGAACGCCGACGCTCGCCGGACTGCCGTCGGTGATCCGACCCGCGTTCTTCCACACCACCGAGATCCGCGCGGTCGGCGACCGTCTCGGCCTACCGCGTGTCTGTCACCGGCGGGGAAGCGTCTCGTCCAATGCGGCGGTCCTTCGCCTGCAGTGGCTCCCCGACCTGGCAAGGCAGGTTCGTCGACTGGGCGTTGATCGGCGACGCGTCGGGGCCCCGGAAAATGTCGGTGGCGTTGAGCATGATGGTCCACATGAGTTCGTGGCAGGAGTTCGAAGGGCAGGCGCCCGAGCTGGCGGCGATCGTGCGGGCGCTGCTCGACGCCAACAAGCACAAGACGATGGCCACCGTGCGAAAGGACGGCTCGCCGCGCATCAGCGCGACGGAGGTCGACTTCAGGGACGGCGAGCTGTGGCTGGGGTCGATGCCGGGCGCGATGAAGGCGCTCGACCTGCGGCGTGATCCTCGGATGGCGCTGCACGCGGCGCCGACGCCCACCGATGACGAGGATCCTTCGCGCTGGCAGGGCGACGCGAAGCTCGCGGGACGGGCGATCGAGATCACCGACCCTGAGGTGTTGGCGAGGTTCGAGATGCCGGGGGAGGGGCCGCACCTGTTCAGGGTCGACCTCACCGAGGTGGTGTGGACCCGCGTCGAGGGCGACGAGCTGGTGATCGACATGTGGCATGAAGGGAAGGGCGTGCGCCAGGTCAGACGCAAGTGACCGACGGCAGGCGGCCCACCCCGTGGCCGCTGCCTCGTTGACCACCGTGGTCGACAACCCTGTCGCGCCATCCGCGTTCGTGGTGGCGTTCGGTCCCGGCCGGGTGGTGGAAATCGGAGGCGGCGTCGACGCTCGCCGTACACAGGGGCGGCGTGGACACGCCGTAGGGGGGTGACCCACATAAGCCCAAAACCCACATTGGGATGATCTTGAAGAGTCTTCCGGCCGGTTGATGGCATGGTGACTGGGTGCGGCCCCGGGCTCGATGGCTACGGCCAGGGGCGGGGTTAGAGCTGCCGGGTACTGGCCGCAGATTCGTCGTGTTCGCGGAGGAGCCGCAGGACGGTTGCGGGCGACGGATGCTGGCCCTTCTTCTTGCCCTTTGTGATGACAAGCCGCAGGGCGATGTCGCGCAGGCTGAGCTTCTGCTCGCGCAGGAGCAGTGCCATGGACAGCATGGCCCGGGACGGTCCTGGCGAGGCGAAGCGAGATGGGTATGGCTCTTCTCGAGTGAGATCGCGAGTCAGCGTGGAGGTCCGGCGCACGATCAAGAAGCACGGTGCGCCGGTACCGAACCGACCGGGCGCCGCGAGCGCAAGAAGGCCCAGGCCTGCCAGTCCCCGGCCGACGCGCATCTCTGAGATCACGTCAGGTGGCCTCGGGCGGGTGAAGTGTGCGGCGAACGGACTGATCGGCTCAAATGCCCCAACAGCACCGCCCGCTACGTCTGCCACCCTGGGCTTATACACGCAGCTTTGCCAGGCGGTCGGCGGCCTCGTGTGGTGTCATGTCGGCGCCTCGCTGGTAGGCGGTGTCGTAGTCGGTACGCCCGAGCAGTTCCGCGAGCACCTCCGCGAGGCAGCGCAGTTCGGTGTCGCCGTGGTCGAAGGTGCCGCGGATCGCCTGGCTCAGGCCGAGCGCGGTGGTCGCGCCGGCCGGATCGCCCTCCAGGAACAGCAGCCTTGCCAGGAGGTGAGCGGCCGAGGGGGCGTCCATGTTCTGCTGTGCTACTTGGACGGCGCGGGGCAGCAGTTCGCGTGCGCGTACGGTGTCCCCGGCGGCGAGCAGGTTGGCCACCCGAGCAGGGAGCACCCGATCGGCGGTGATCCCGGCCGACAGGGGCAGCTCGCGGGCGAGCGTCTCCATGCGATCGAGCTCTTGATCGGCGCGTTCGACCTCTCCGGCGCGGCGGTACAGCTCGGCCGAGGCGCCAAGGACCTCGATCTCCAGCACCGGCTGGCCACGCCGCCAGGCCTCTCGTTCGGCGGTTGCGATGTCGTGCCTGGCGCCGGTCAGGTCGCCGGCGCGCATGCGTTCAGTGGCGAGCCCGAGGCGGGTCGAGACCTCATCTTGCGAGCCGAGGTCGCTGGCGATGGCGATGCTGTGCTCGTAGGCGGTGATCGCCTGGTCGTGGTCGCCGGCGATGGCGTGGATCTGCGCCAGGCCGTACAGCGCCTTGGCCGTCCACCACCGATCGCCCGCCTCCTCGAACGCGCGCAGCGCCGCTGCCATCGCGGTCGCGGAGCTCTCCCGGTCACCCCGTTCGCGAAACCGCATGGCTTCGATCATGAAGGTGCAGGCGATCGCCCAGCGGTCCGAGCCGCCGCGTACCCGCGCGATCTCCTGATCGAGCAGCTCATCCAGCCCGAGTACGGCCGCCATCACCAGCACTATCGTCAGCAGCATCGGATAGCGGCGCAGCGCGCCGGTGCGCGCGCAGTCGTCGATGAGCGCGCGCAGCCGCTCGGGGTCGCTGATCGGCCCGCCCTCGACGCCCACCAGGTGAATCGCGGTGAACGCGGCCCGGGCGGCCGCGGGCAGCGCGTCGCCGAACTCGGCGACCTTGGCGACGTAGGCCTCGGCCCGAGCGTCGTAGCGGAGCATGACCCAGTACCAGTACAGCGGCCCGAGAATCCGGGCCGCGGTCTCGGCGTCGCCGCCGTCGATGGCCGTGTGCAGGGCGTACATCAGGTTGTCGTACTCGGCCTGGAACAGCCGCAGCGACTCCGCCTGCTTGTCCGAGCGCAGCAGCGGCTCGTGTTCTTCGGCAAGGGCGGCGAAGTGCCGCGTGAGCCTGTGCAGGACGGCTTCGCGTTCCCCCGTGAGCCGGAGTTTGTCCGCCGCATGGGCTCGGATGGTTTCCAGCATCCGGTACCCGTCGCCGGCCCGCTCCACGATGGACTTGTCGACCAGAGAGCCCAGGAGGTAGACGACTTCGTCCGGGGAAAGCGCCCCCTCCGAATCCACGCAGACCGCCTCGATCACGGCGACACCCGTCCGCGCCGGAAATATCGACATCCGAGCGGCCAGTGTGCGCTCTTGTGAGGTGAGGAGGTCCCAGCTCCATTCGATGACCGCATGGAGGGTCTGCTGGCGGGGCTGGGCGGTCCGGTTGCCGGTGCTGAGCAGCCGGAAGCGGTCATCCAGCCGCCGGGCGATCTGGTCGGCGCTCATGGTCCGCAGGCGCGCTGCGGCCAGCTCCAGGGCCAGCGGCAGTCCGTCCAGCCGGCGCACGATGTCCACGACCGGTCGTGCGGTGGGCGCGTCCAGTGCGAAGCCGGGCCGTACGGCCGCCGCCCGGTCGAGGAACAGCCGCACCGCGGCCGATGCTGAGGCACGAACGGGATCCGCGTGCGCCGGGGGGAGGTCGAGCGGGCCCAGGCGGCACAGCGTCTCACCCATGACCTCGAGCGGCTCCCGGCTCGTGGCCAGGATGATCAGGTCCGGCCGGCGCTCCAGCAGATGCCCGGCGAACTCCGCGACGAGTGCGGAGATCTGTTCGCAGTTGTCCAGCACCAGCACGCCTTCTCCACCAGCGAGCAGGTTGACCACCCGCTCCAGCGGCGTGCCAGACGGCTGGGCATCGGCGACGCCGAGCGTGCCCAGCACCGCCTCCGGCAGCACGTCGGCCGTGTTCACCCCAGCCAGAGAAACGAGCCAGACCCGGCCGCGCCGATGGGCCCGATGCCGGCTCACCGCCTCCACGGCCAGCCGGGTCTTGCCCACTCCTCCGGGTCCCACGACGGTGACCAGCCGGGAGGTCTCCAGCAATCCGGTCAGCAACTTCAGCTCGTCCTCCCGGCCGACGAAGCTGGTCAGCTGGGCCGGCAGACGTCCTCGTACCGCCTCCGGTCGAGCTTGTTCCGCCTGGGGGATCTCCCGCTCACCCCGTAGCACGGCGAGGTGCGTCTTGCGGAGGTCCTCGGAGGGGTCGACGCCCAGTTCCTCGGCGAGCGTTTCGCGGACCTTCTCGAACACGGCCAGCGCATCGGACTGGCGGCCCGCCGCATGCAAGGCCCGCATCCGCAGCCCGGCCAGCCGTTCCCGCAACGGATGGGCCGCGGCCGCCGCCTCCACATCGGCCAGGATCTCGCCATGGCGCCCCAGCCGCAGCTCCGCCTCGAAACGGTCTTCTGCGGCCCCGACGCGCAGTTCGTCCAGGCGCGCGCCAGCCGTACCGGCAAAAGGGATGTCGCGCACATCGGCCAGCGCCTCTCCCCGCCACAGCGCCAGCGCGTCCTCCAGCAGCGAGGCCGCCCGCTGCACGTCACCTGCGGCCAGTTCGCGCCCGCCTCGCCTTGCCAGCTCCTCGAACCGGACCGCGTTGACCTGCTCGGCGCGTACGTGCAGGCGATATCCGCCGGCCACCCTCTCCACCACCCCGGCCTCGCCCAGGGCCTTGCGCAGCCGATGTACCAGCGCATGCAACGCGTTGACGGTGTCGCCGGACACGCGTTCGCCCCACAGGGCGTCGAGCAGCGCATCGACGGACACCACTTCGCCCGCGGCCAGTGCCAGCCTGGCCAGCAGCGCGCGAACCCTGGTGCCGCCCAGCTCGATCGGCGCGCCATCGTCGGCATACGCCAGAACCGGCCCCAACACCTCAATGCGCATGCTTGCCAGGTTACCGATCAAGCACTGCCTTACAGCCGGCCGGTGTGGCTGGAAGCGGGATATAAGCCGACTGTCAGAGCTGCCGGACATCGTTGAGGACATCGGAAGAACCACCCGGAAGGCAGTGCGATGGCAATGAATGAGAACGTGCAGCAGGTACTCGACTGGGCAGTGGCCGAGATCGGCATTCCCGGCATCGTCGCCGAGGTCAAGGACGGTGACCGGACCTGGTTCGGCACCGCCGGCGTGGCCGACATTCGGACGGGCTCCCCGCGCGTGCCGGGCGAGTACTTCCACGCCGGCAGCAGCGGCAAGGCCTTCACCGCCGCGACCCTCCTGGCCCTGGAGGCCGAGGGCCGGTTGAGCCTCGACGACACGGTCAACGCTCATCTGCCCGACGTGCTGGACGTCAACGGCTACGACGGCGACAAGATCACACTCAGGCACCTGCTCAGCAACACCAGCGGCCTGTTCGCCACCGGCCTGGCCCCGGAGGTCAGCTACCGCTACGCCACCCGCTCCGGGTTCGACCAGCATCGCTTCGACACCTTCAGCACCGAGGAACTGCTGCGGGTGGCGGTGTCCCAGCCGCCGGTCGGTGCGCCCGGCGAACGCTTCGAGTACGCCAACGGCGGCTTCTACATCGCCGGCGCGATCATCGAGAAGGTCACCGGCAACAGTTACGCCGACGAGGTCGACCGCCGGGTCGTCCAGCCGCTCGGCCTGACCCACACCTGGGTGCGCTCCGCCACCGACACCGGTTACCCCACTCCGCACCCGCGAGGCTACTCCCACCAGTTCCTCAAGGACGGCGCCGATCCGGCCGCGGTCACCCCGGAGAACTGGCAGTCACTGATGGAGGAGCCCGGCCTGCCGCCTCTGGACGTCACCGTGCTCAACTCCTCCCTGGGCTACGCGGCCGGCAACGTCGTCACTACCACGGCGGACATGATCCGCTTCTTCGGCGCGATGACCACCGGAAGCCTGCTGCCGCCCGCCCAGCACCGGCAGATGTGGACCACCGTCTCCACCGAGGGCGGCTACTGGATGCCGCACGCTCGCTACGGCCTGGGCCTGTTCGAGTTCGACAAGCAGGCGACCGGCGGCCGGACGCTGCGCGGCCTCGGCGGCAGCTTCTGGGGCTCCTATTTCTTCGCGGTCGGCACCCCCAACGGCCCGCACACCATCGCTGTCCACACCAACACCGAGTGGAAGTCCTGGGACCCCATGTTCAAGATCATCGAAGCGGAGTTCGGCGTCTCCATTGGTGCGTAAGCACCCACTGAAAGAAGAACCTCAATGAATGCCTTTGACACACCGCAGCCGATCAACGCCGTCGTCTCGTGCACTGAGGCCGACATCCGCATCAACGCGACCCAGCGCACCGACACCACCGTCGATGTACGGCCGGCCAATCCGGCCGACGCCACCGACGTCGCAGCCGTCGAACGCACCCGCGTCAACTACGCCGACGGCCGCCTGACGGTCAAGGACCGCTCGAGCATCCGATCCCTGCCCGGCCGCATCGCGGTGACGATCGAGTTGCCCAGCGGCTCGGCGCTCGACATCAGCGTCCGCGACGGGCTCCTGAACGGCCAGGGCCGCCTGGGCGAGGTACAGGCCCACCTGTCCCAGGGCGACATCCACCTCGACCACACCGGCGAGCTGCGCCTGAGCACCGACGACGGCGACATCACCGTCGCCACCTCCGGCGGCCCGGCCGCGCTCACCACCACCCACGGCCAGATCAAGGTCGGCGAGAGTATCGGCACCATAGTGATCGGCAACGGCACCGGGAACGTCACGGTGAACCGGGCAGAAGACGGCCTGCGCGTGACCGTCGAGCAAGGCGCCGTCAAGGTCGGCGCGATGGCGCGCGGGCGCGCCGATCTGAACGTCGGCGCCGGGACGATCAACGTCGGGATCCCGGATGGCACCGCCGTACTGCTGGACGCCAAGACCACGCTCGGCAGAGTCCGCGACAACCTGGGCGACGACCAAGAGGTGTCCGACGGCAACACCGTCGAGCTCCACGCCCACGTCGCCCAGGGCGACATCCTGCTCCACCGTGTCACCGGCTAACTCACGTATTCCCCTGCGCGAACACTCCACTTGAAGGAAAGGCGATCTACCCATGACCAAGACCCTCCGCACTGCCGCCTGCCTGCTCGCCGCCGCAGTAGCCGTGACCGCAAACGCGTCGGCGGCGGTGGCCGACGACCACGCCGAAGTCCAGCAGGTACTCGACCAAGCCGTGGCTGACGGCATGCCGGGCGCCATGGCTGACGTCCGTGACGGCCGCGGGTCATGGTTCGGTACGGCAGGCGTGGCCGACACCGACACCGGCCGCAAGCGCCGACAGCAGGAATACTTCCGGGCCGGCAGCACCACCAAGACGTTCGTCGCGGTCGTGGTGTTGAAGCTGGCGGCCGAGGGCCGGCTCAGCCTGGACGACACCGTGGACAAGTGGCTGCCCGGCGTGGTGAAGGGCAACGGCCACGACGGCAGCAAGATCACCATCAGGCAACTGCTCAACCAGACCAGCGGCATCTTCCCCTACACCTCGGATGAGGGCCTGGCGACCAAACAGTGGAGCACCGCCTTCCTCAAGGGCCGTTTCGACAGCTATCGTCCCGAGCAGCTGGTGAAGGTGGCCATGGCCAACCCGCCCTCCTTCGCGCCGGGCAAGGGCTGGGGCTACTCCAACACCAACTACACGCTCGCCGGGATGATCATCGAGAAGGTCACCGGCAGGTCCTACGCCGAAGAGATCACCCGGCACATCATCCGCCCGCTCGGCCTGAGGAAAACGTACCTGCCGGGCGAAGAGCCGAAGCTGCGCAAGCCGCACGCACGGCACTACGTCAAGTTCCTGGTCGGCGAGGACACCACAACCCCCTACGACCTCACCGACATGAACGCCTCCTGGGCCGGGGCGGCCGGCAGCATCGTCTCCACCATGAGCGACCTGCACACCTTCTACCGGGCAGTGCTCAGCGGCCGTTTGCTGCCGCCCGCACAGCAAAAGGAGATGTTCACCACCGTCTCCACCAAGGGCGTGCAGTGGATCGACAACACCGCCTACGGGCTCGGCGTCTTCTCCCAGAAGCTGTCCTGCGGAGTGACGGTCTGGGGCAACGGCGGCCGGATCCACGGCTCCTGGACCTACGCGATGGGCACCCGAGACGGCAAGCACATGCTCGTCACCAACATCAACGGCGACTGGGGCAATCCGATCAGCATTCTCACCAAGGAAATGGAAGCGGAGATGTGCCCGCCGAGTTCACGATAACCGCTCGATATCCCCTGCTCATCCGGTCTCGCGAGCGCGAGACCGGATGAGCTCGCGAACCGCATGCAGCTCGGCGCACATCTTCCCGGCCATGCCGAACCTGGAGAGCACCGGCGGCACGCAGGTGGGCATGTCCGCAGGGGCGAAGGACAATCGCGCCATCGAGGCAAGAGCCGAGGCGCTCACCTTCACCACCGCGCCCTGATGGAAGACGTCGAGGCCGCCGGCCCGGTCCACGTCCATCTGCACACACGATCCACCAACCCGCATGCCGACGACTTCGCCCGGCTGTGCGACGTGGACACGCACGGCCCGTTCCGTCAACGTGTACGACGGCATCGCTCGGCTGCACGAACCGGGCGGCATCAGGGCTGTGGAGGTCACCCTGTGGCCGATGGCTCGCCGGTTCCGACGCGGCCACCGCATCCGGCTGCGGGTCTCCAGTGGCGCCCATCCGCGTTTCGGCCGTAACCCGGGAACCGGCGAGCCGCTCGCGACGACCGGGACGGACCTGCTCGCCTCGGAGCACGAGATCTTCCACGACTCCGACCATCGCTCAGCCGTCTGGTTGCCCCTCACGAAGGAAACTCCATGAAGCTTCTCGTTCTCGGTGGTACGCACCACGTCGGCCGTGCCGTCGTCGAAGCCGCACTGCAACGCGGCGACGAGGTGAGCACCCTCAACCGAGGCATCAGCCGCCCACCGGCCCCCGATGTCCGGGCGCTCATCGCCGACCGCACCGACACGGCATCGGTGAAGACCGCACTCGGCGACGGCGAATGGGACGCCGTTATCGATACCTGGATCTGGGCGCCGCGCGTCGTGCGCGACAGCGCCCGCCTGCTCGCCGACCGTGCCGGGCATTACGGCTATGTCTCCACGCGTGGCGTGCACCGCTGGCCATGGCCACCGGCCGCTGACGAGAGTGCCCCGCTCGTGGAAGCCGACCCCGGCAGCGAGGACGGCTCCGACTACGGGGCGGCCAAGCGCGGCGGCGAGCTCGCCGTACTGGAATCCTTCGGCGAACGCGCCCTGCTGGCCAGGGCCGGGATGATCCTCGGCCCGTACGAGGACGTGGGCCGCATCCCCTGGTGGCTGCGCCGGCTGGAGAAGGGCGGACGTGTGCTCGCCCCAGGCCCGGCCGAGGCGCGGTTGCAATACATCGACGTGCGCGACCTGGCCGACTGGCTGCTGCGCTCGGCCGATCGCGGCCTCGGCGGCGCCTACACCGCCACGGGACGACCCCGCGCCATCACCACCGAGGACCTGCTGACCACCGCACTGGAGGTGACCGGCTTCGCCACCGAACTCGTCTGGGCACCCGCCGACCTGATGCGCCGCGAAGGCCTCACGCTCGGCCTGGAGCTCGGCCTGTACCTCCCGGACGGCACGGTGCCGAGCGGGATGCACGACGCCAACACCGGCGCCGTCTTCAGCGCAGGGCTCACCATCCGCCCGCTGCGCAACACCCTCGCCGACACCTGGGCCTGGCTCCAGACCGAAGGCGACCCCGCCCCACACCCAGACGCCCCCTCCACCGACACCTGGATCGACGCCGCCACCGAACAGCGCGTCCTTGCTCAACTCTGACCAGCAAGGACCACCATCTTCATGCGTGCCATCATGGGAGCGGGCATCGTCGGCCTCGCCGCCGCCATGCGCCTGTCCCAGATCGGCTGGGTTCGCCGCGAAGACCGAGTGCGCGGGTGATAGGCCGCCGCTCGGTCAACTCCCTCCTGGACCCCGCCCGCCGCGCTCCGGCCGCCCGAGCGGGCCGCCGGCACGGCCTGGAGGTCGCGTCCCAGGTCGCCGCCGTGTGGAACGACTGACCGTACGTGGCTGGGTCAGCGGGTGGCGCTGAGCTGGTCGAGCAGCAGCGTCAGGCGGGCCTCGCGGCCTGAGGCGGGGAGTCGGCCGCCGCGGGACAGGACGATCAGCCCGTGCAGGGCGCTCCAGGCGACCTCCGTCAGGATCGCCGGGTCGCGGCCGTCGGCGAACTGCGCGACCCCGGACAAAAGCGCCTGGAAGCCGTCCCGGAGCGGCTCCGGGGTGTCGTCCTGGCCGAACGGCAGGTCCACGGCCATCGTGAACATGGCGTCGTACAGCGCGGGGTTCTCCTCGGCGAACGCTATGTAGGCCCTGGCCAGCCCCTCCAGCGCGGCCCGCGGCTTGCCCGCCCGGGTCGCGGCGCGCAGGCGCACGGCCAGTTCCGTGAAGCCCTCCAGCGCCACCGCCGCGACGATGGCGTCCTTGCCGGCGAAGTGGCTGTACAGGACCGGCTGGCTGTACTCGATCTCGTCGGCCAGGCGGCGGGTGGTCACGGCGTCCCAGCCCTCGGACTCGGCCAGCTTGCGGGCGGTCTTGACGATCAGGTCGTGGCGCTGGGCGCGTTCGCGTTCTCTGCGCTGCTGTGTGGACACCCTCCAGATGCTAGCACCGCTAGACATATGAGCGCCGCTAGTCTAGCGTCGCTAACACTTCTAGCAACGATCGAAGGAGACGGCATGGTCACCATCGCCATCTGGCTCGCCGGACTGATCGCCATCGGGATCATCCTCATCGGCATCCGCTTCCTGCTGCAGCCGGTCGCGTCGGCGGCGGGCTACGGGGTTCCCGTGTCCATGAACGCGTACCTGACCGTCAAGGGCGTACGGGACATCACGGCCGGGCTCGTCGTGCTCCCGGCCCTCGTGACGGGAAACCAGCACATGCTCGGTTGGCTGATTCTCGCCAGTGTGTTCGCCCCGCTGGGCGACATGGTCGTCGTGCTCAGGAACGGGGGTCCGCGGGCGGTGGCGTTCGGCGTCCACGGCCTCACCGCCGCGGTGATGGTGGTGGTCGCGGCCATTCTCATCCTGGTGTGAGGCGTGTTTTTCTAGAGGGACGTTCTTAGTGGTCGCGCCTGGCGCGGCGACGTGCGAACCGGCCCACGGTGCGCAGGCGTGCCGCCTCCTCTGATGGGCGCGTGGGCGGCGGGCGAGGTCTGAAGGCGCCGAGGGTCTGCTTTCTATCTGGTCTTCTGCACGTGGGTCGTGTCGGAGTCGAGGAGGGCACTGGACGGCCGAGGACGAAGCCCGAGTACAGCGCAACGCCGCCGAAGCGGTCTTCGAATCTACTTTGTAAAGGGCGTGGGTTCGGTGCACGCGCCGCGCGTCAGTGCACCGAGAAACCGCCGTCGACGAAGAGCATCTGGCCGGTGACGAAGGCGGAGGCGTCGCCGGCCAGGAAGACCGCCGCGCCGCGGAAGTCGGCCGGCACCCCGTTGCGCCGGACCATGTGGCGGGCGGCAAGCTCCTCCACGCGTCCGGGGATGGACTGCGCGGGCTCGGTCAGCGGGGTGAGCACGAAGCCCGGAATGATCGTGTTGACCAGCACGCCGTGGCGGGACCAGGCCTCGGCCTGTGAGCGGGTGAGCCCGGCGATGGCGGCCTTGGCGGCGCCGTACACGCCGCTGTCGCCGAAGGCGCTGACGGTCTGCTGGGAGCCGATGTTGATGACCCTGCCCCAGCCCCTGGCCGCCATGAGGGGGCAGTAGTGCTGGCCGAGCAGGTAGGGGGCGGTCAGGTTGACGGCGATCGTCTGCTCGTAGTCGTCGTCGGTGAGCTCGGCCATGGGCTTGCGGATGTTGTTGGCCGCGTCGTTGACGAGGATGTCGATGTCGCCCGCCTCGGCGATGACCCGCTCGACGCCGGCGCGCTCGCCGAGGTCGGCGCTGATCCACGAGGCCCGTACGCCGTGGGAGTGCAGGCGGTCGGCGGCTCGCCTGAGTTCCTTCTCCCTGCGGGCGGCGATGACCACGTCGGCTCCGGCCCGGCCGAGGGCCTCGGCGATGGCGTAGCCGATGCCGGAGCTGCCGCCGGTGACCAGGGCTTTGCGGCCGCTGAGGGAGAAGAGTTCGCGGAGGTAGTCAGACACGTGCGGCAAGGTATCAGCCGCGTGGGCGGGTGGTCAGGGGTGGGGCGTGCCGTCGTGGCCGGAGAAGAAGGCGGTCAGGACGGGGGCGAGCGCTTCGGGCTTGACCAGGTGGGTCTGGCCGGGGAGTGCGAGGGGGCCGCTGGGTCCTTGGGCGCGCCAGCACATGGCGCCGTCGACGAGGACGAGCGCGGGGCCCTGGCCCCTGCGGTCGTAGGCGATGGTGGTGCCGTCGGCGGAGGTGACCTTGTTCATGGGGAACTCCTGGTCCCGCGCGCGGGCGTGCCTGCCCGCGCGCGGGGTTCGAGGCGGGTCAGGAGGAGAGGCCGGCGAGCCAGGTGGTCCAGGCGCGGTCGGCCTCGTCGGGGTCGGCGCCCGGGGTGAACAGGTGGTGCTGGGCGACGGTGCCGCCGCCGAACCCGTCGACGAAGCGGTACATCGCGTCGCCGGTGCGGATGCCGATGGTCTGGGAGTTGGTGAAGTAGACGACGCCTTCGGTGGGCTCCTGTCCCGGCGGGGTGAGGGTGAGGGTGTCGCCGGTCTGCGGCTGTCCGAGCGTGGCGCGCAGGCTCGCGAAGTCGCCCGGTCCGAAGGCGGTGACGGGCACCGCCGTACGGCCGGCGAAGTGCGTGAGGTATTCGGCGAGGGTGGCGTAGAACAGGGCCAGTCCGGCGTTCATGGCCTCGAACTCGGTCTCCCAGTCGTCGCCCGGCAGGAAGCCGCTGGTGACGACGCGGACGACGGTGCTGCTCGAGGCGCGGCCCTCGATGAGGAACTCGTAGGCGACGAAGCGGCCGTCGGCGGCGGTCTCGCTGGTGGCGGCGAGGTGTTTGCCCGGCTCCCAGGCGGTGACGGTGTTCTCGGGGGTGTAGTCGGCGAAGACGGTGCGGATGAATCCGTCCTCGACCTGGTTGCGGCCCATGAACCAGGAGTCGATGCCGGGTCCGGTGGCGATGGCGTCCCAGACCTGTTCGGGGGTCGCCTCGACGGAGAGCTCGTGGTGGAGCTCGAACTCGTGCGGCATGTCATGTCTCCTGGGTGTCGTGGTTGACGCTGGGGTGGACGGCGAGGATGACGCGGTGGGTGCGGCCGCCTTCGGCGTGCTCGTCGTGGTACTTGCTGACGAGGGTGGTGACGGCGGTGGCCAGTTCCTCGGCGAAGGCGGCGCGGTCGGCGGCGGTGGCGAAGCGGACCTGGCCGTCGAGGGCGAAGGTGGCGACGCGTTTGCGGGCTTTGGCCGCGCCGGTGATGAGGGTGCCGACGTCGCTGACGAGTCTGGCGGCGATGGCCAGGAGCCAGCGGGCCGACAGGCGGTCGGGTGCGCGGCCGGGGTCGGGTTCGACGCCTGCCATGGCGCGGGGCGAGATGACGTAGGAGGAGGCGGTGGCGCGCATGACGCGCTCGGTGACGTTGCCTTTCCTGCGTTCCTCGACGAGTTCGACCAGGCCGTGCCGTTCGAGGGTCTTGAGGTGGTAGTTGATTTTCTGCCGGGGGAGGCCGACCTTGGCGGCCAGCATGGTGGCCGAGCCGGGCTGGGAGAGCTCGGCCAGGAGCCGCGCTCTGATCGGGTCCAGCGACGCCTCGGCGGCTGCCGGGTCCTCGATCACCGTCACGTCGAACATGGCTTCACTCTCTCACCGACAATTTTTATTGTCAAGGCGAGGGTGCGACGATGAAGGCATGGTCGAGACCGAGGCAGCCGGTCATGGACCGGACGTGGAGGAGTGGCTGGACAGCCTGGACGGGCGGGCCCGTGGTCAGGTGGAGGAGCTCTCCGCGATGGTCGGGCGGGCCGACCACCGGCTGGAGCAGTCGATCAAGTGGGGGCGGCTGACGTTCACCGTCGAGGGGAACTGGCACCACTGGTTGTGCGGCATCGCGGTGACGAAGAAGGGCGTGAAGCTGGTCTTCCACAAGGGGGCGCTGCTGGCGGACCAGGGGCGGATCCTGGCCGGCTCGGGGCGCTACCTGCGGGAGATGCCGGCCGAGACCGCCGTACGGCAGGCCGGGGCGGTCGCCGAGCTCGTGCGCGAGGCGATCGCCCACCAGACCGACCTGCCGGAGTGACCGAGGCTACGGGCTGAGGGTGTCGGCCCGGGTCTGGAGGAAGGCGCGCTCGGCGGCGTTCGCGCTCAGGTCGATCGCCGTCGCGTAGGCCTGGGCCGCCTCGGCGTCGCGGCCCAGGCGGCGCAGCAGGTCGGCGCGGATGGCGTGGAAGAGGTGGAAGCCGCCGAGATCGAGGTCGTCGACGAGGTCCAGCGCGACGGCCGGGCCGTCCGTCTCGGCCACGGCGACCGCCCTGTTGAGCGCCACGATCGGGGTGGGGCTGAACAGCAGCAGCTGGTCGTAGAGCGCGACGATCTGACGCCAGTCGGTGACGGGGCCGTCGCTGTGCACGGCGTTGATCGCGGCCTGGATCTGGTACGGCCCGGCCTGGTCGCGGCGCAGGCACCGCCGTACGATCTCCTGGCCTTCGGCGATCAGGTCGTGATCCCACAGCGCCCTGTCCTGCTCGGCCAGCGGCACCAGCGCGCCGTCGGGAGTGGTGCGGGCGGCCCTGCGCGACTGAAGCAGGAGCATCAGCGCGAGCAGGCCCCACACCTCCGGCTCGTCGGGCATGAGCTCGGCCAGCAGGCGGCCCAGGCGGATGGCCTCGGCGCACAGGTCCTCGCGCACCAGCCGGTCGCCGGCGCTCGCGGTGTAACCCTCGTTGAAGACGAGGTAGAGGACCGACAGCACCGCGCGCAGCCGGTCGGGCAGGTCGGCCTCGCGCGGGATGCGGTAGGGGATGCGCGCGTCGCGGATCTTGCCTTTGGCGCGGACCAGGCGCTGGGCCATCGTCGGCTCGGGGACCAGGAAGGCTCTGGCGATCTCGGCGGTGCTCAGGCCGCCCAGCAGCCGCAGGGTCAGCGCGACCTGGGCGGCGGTGGACAGCGAGGGGTGGCAGCAGGTGAAGATCAGGCGCAGCCGGTCGTCGCGCACGGGTCCCTCCACCTGCGCCGGTTCGTCGGTGGCCGCGATGAGGGCGGCCTGGGCGTGGCGGTCGTCGCGCGAGGACTCGCGGCGCAGCCGGTCGATGGCCCTGTTGCGGGCAGTGGTGATGATCCAGCCCGCGGGGCTCGGCGGCGCTCCCGCGGCGGGCCAGCGCCGCATGGCCTCGGTGAAGGCGTCCTGGACGGCGTCCTCGGCCAGGTCGATGTCGCCGAAGGCGCGGACCAGGACGGCGACGGCGCGGCCGTACTCCTCGCGGAAGATGCCCTCGATGTCTGGCATGTCAGTCGTGCAGTGGCCGCACTTCGATGGGCAGGGTGGTGGCCAGCGTGGCCTTGCGGGCCCAGTCGAGGGCGGCGTCGAGGTCGTCGGCCTGGATGACGACGAACCCGCCGATGTGCTCCTTGCCCTCGGCGAACGGGCCGTCGGTCATCAGCACCCCGCCGTCGTCGGGCCGCAGGACGGTCGCGGTGCCCACCGGGTGCAGGCGTCCGGTGAAGACCCACGCGCCCGCCGCCTTCGCCTCGCTCTCCCAGGCCTCGACGTCGCGCATGATCGGGCCGAGCACCTCGGGAGGGGGCGGGTCGCCGTCCGGCTGGTAGATGCTGAGCAGGTACTTCTTCATCGGGTCCGCCGGTAGGTGGCGACGATCACGCCGGTGGTCGTGGGTGTGCTGTCGACGAGCTCGAAGGCGGCGCGCGGGGCCTGGTCGGCGAACATCCTGCGGCCCGAGCCGAGGACGAGCGGGTGGACGATGAGCACGTACTCGTCGACGAGGTCGCGGACGGCCAGCCAGCGCACCAGCTCGCCGCTGCCGAGGACGGTGAGCGGCTGGGTGAGGCGCTCCTTGAGCGCGGGGACGTCGTCGCCGGTGACGGTGCTGGAGTTCCTCCACGGCAGGGGCTCGGCCAGCGTCGTGGTGGCGACGTACTTGTGGGCGTTGTCGAGCGCCTCGGTGTAGGGGTTGTCGGGCTGGTGCGGCCAGAAGGTGGCGAAGTCCTCGTAGGTGCGCCTGCCGAGCAGCAGGGGGCCGCCTTCGGCCATGCCCGCCCCCATGAGCTTGCCGAGCACGGGGTCGTTGTACGGTCGCGCCCAGCCGCCGTGCTCGAAGCCGCCCCTGGTGTCCTCGTCGGGTCGCCCGGGGGCCTGCATCACGCCGTCGAGGCTGATGTTGTTGATCACTGTCAGCTTGCTCATGAGTGGTGTCCTCTCTCCTCACCCTCTACACGAACGCGCTCATGCCGTATCGACATCATGTTCCCGCCATCTTGATGTAGTGTCACTACAAAAACTTTGGAGAGTCATGGGTGCGGTCCTCATCCTCGGCGGATACGGCGCCGTCGGCAGGCAGGCGGCGGCGGAGCTGGTGCGCGACCGGCCCGGCGGCACCGTGATCGTGGCAGGGCGCGATCCCTCCGCGGCGCGGCCCGTGCCGGGGACCACCGCGATGCGCGTGGACGCCTCCGACCCCGCCGACCTCGACAGGGCGCTGGAGGGCGTCGAGGCGGTGCTGATGTGCGCCGAGCTCGACAACGCGGCCGTGGCCAGGGCGTGCCTGGAGCGGGGCGTCCACTACCTCGACGTCACCGCCTCCCACCGGTTGCTCGAGGCGATCGCAGAGCTCGACGAGCTGGCCGTACGGCGCGGCGCGACGGCCGTCCTCAGCGTCGGCCTGGTGCCCGGCGTCACCAACCTGCTGGTACGGCACTGCGTCGAACGCTCCCGCACCGGCCGGGCCCGCGTCGGCGTGCTCCTCGGCTCGGGCGAGCGGCACGGACCCGCCGCGATCCGCTGGACCCTTGACGGCCTCGGCCTGCTCGAGGAGTCGTGGACGATGCGCTTCCCCCGGCCGTACGGCGAGCGCACCGTCCACCGCTTCCCCTTCTCCGACCAGTACACGCTGTCGGCCACCCTCGGGATCGACGAGGTCGGCACCGGCCTGGCCCTCGACTCACGGCCGCTCACCGCGCTGCTGGCCGCCGCGCGCCGGCCCACCGTCGGCCGCCTGCTACGCCGCCCGAAGGTGCGTGAGGCACTTGTGGCGGCGCTCGGCCGGATCCACCTCGGTGGCGACGGGTTCGCGGTGACCGTACGGTCGGGTCAGGCCGGGGCATCCTTCAGCGGGCGGCTGCAGAGCCGCGCCACCGGGCTGACCGCCGCGCTGCTGCTGCTGCGGCTGCCCGGCCTGCCGCCAGGGGTGCGGCACATCGAGCAGCTGGTGGAGCCCGCCGAGTTCCTCACCGAGCTGGCCGCCCACGGCTTCGACCTGGACCTCGGCGCCTGAGAAGTCGGTTCCCGCCTAGAACATCCGCCGGACCCTGAGGATGTTGTCGGTGCGGGTGCACGGACGGCCGTCGGGGGTGGGCTGCTCCCGCTCGTACTCCTCGCAGCGCTGCACCTCCCACTGTCCGTCCTGCAGCTCCAGGCTCTCGAGGACCTCCTGCGGGGTGGGGAAGTGGACGTCCGGGTGCGGGCCCGGCTCCCATGAGGGGAAGCCCACGTGCCCGACGACCAGGAGGACGCCGCCCGGGGCGACGGCCGCGGCGGCCGTCCTGAGGATCTTCTCCCGCGGCAGGTCGACCGGCGAGTGCAGGAAGTGGGCGGAGACGAGGTCGAAGGCGCCGTCGGGGAAGGACACGCCGAGGTCGTGCCGCTGCCAGTCGATGCGGTCGGCCACTCCCGCCTGCGCCGCGTGGGCCGCGGCGCGGTCGAGAGCGACGCGGGAGATGTCGGTGGCGGTCACCCGCCATCCCCTCTCGGCGAGCCAGACGGCGTCGCCCCCTTCACCGCATCCCAGGTCGAGAGCGGTGCCCGGCGCCAGGTCCGAGACCTCGCGCACCAGGGCGGCGTTCGGTTTGCCGCTCCAGATCTGGTTGCTCTCGGCGTAACGGCCGTCCCAGAACTCCTCCTCGGTGACGTCCTGCGCGGCGTGGGCGTGGTGGTGTCGCCTGGCCGCGACGGCCCGGCGGGTCTCCTCGGCCACCAGGTCGGCGTTGATCGCCGCGCCCGCGCGGACCCCTGCCGCGGCCGCGGCGATGACCTGGTCGGTGAGGCTGGCCACGTTGCCCGCCACCCAGACGCCCGGCGTCGCCGTCGCTCCTGAGGGGTCGGCGGCGATGTAGCCGCCGACCACGTGCCCGCCCATCTCCTGGTCGGTCGGCTCCAGGCCGAGCCCGGACAGGAGGCCCGCGCGGGCGGTGAAGCGCGGGGCCACCACCACGACCTGGCGGGGGAGCACCCTGCCGTCGGCCAGGCGAACCCCGGTGAGCCGGTCGTCGCTCACCTCCAGTGCCGCGACCTCTCCCTCCACCACGCTGATGTCGCGCGCGGCCAGCTGGGCGTACTCCTCGTCACTCAGCCCGCCCGCGGTGTGCAGGAAGACGGTCACGTCGCCGCTCCACTGCCGCCACAGCAGAGCCTGGTGTACGGCCAGCGGCCCGGCCGTGGCCAGGACGCCGATCGCCTGGTCGCGCGCCTCCCAGCCGTGGCAGTACGGGCAGTGCAGCACCTCGCGCCCCCAGCGCTCGGCCACGCCCGTCACCTCGGGCAGCTCGTCGACCAGCCCCGTGGTCACCAGCAGCCTGGCGGCCGCGACGGTCGACCCGTCGGCGAGCGTCACGCGGAAGCCGTCGCCCACGCGCTCGGCCGACACGACCTCGCCCCGCTCGATCCGGCCGCCGTAGCCGGTCACCTCCGCGCGACCGGCGGCCAGCAGCTCGGCCGGCGGGACCCCCTCGCGGGCCAGGTACCCGTGGACGTGCCCGGCGGGGGCGTTGCGCGGCTGTCCCGCGTCGATCACCAGGACCGAGCGTCGCGCCCGTGCCAGGGTGAGCGCGCCGCTGAGCCCCGCCGCGCCGCCGCCGACCACCACGACGTCGTAACGCCGCCCGTCATTCGCCTGTTCAGTGTGTGCGGTCATGTGTTCCTCCGTTCACCGGCGATAGTGGGGGTGCCACCCGCTCGTTGGCAAACCTTGTTGCCGGACTGGCAACCGGGCGGGAGGGCGCTCCGAGGGGTACCTTGCACTCGGTGATGCGGACCCGAGTGGGGGCCAGGGTGCCTGGTGATCTCGCGGCGTGACCCCGCTTGACCTTGACACGGTGACAAGGTCTTCACTGTTGCCAAGGAGGTGGTCCCGATGACCATGCAGAAACAGGACACGGATACGATTCGAGCTTCCCAGGGGCTGGAGGACAGCCGCTCGTCAGTGCGGCTGCGGGCGGCGATGGCGGTCGGTACGACCCCTGACCCGCGGTTCATCGACAAGCTCATCGAACGATGCGCGATCGAACCCGAATTTCACGTGCGCGATACGCTGACGTGGGCACTCACCCGCCACTCAGCATCCATGACGGTTCCAGAGCTTCTCAAGGAACTCCGCTCGGAGTGTGCGCAGGCACGAAGCCAGGCGCTGCACACGCTGTCCAAGATCGGGGATCGGCAAGCGTGGCCGGCGATCACACGGGCGCTTCTGTCCGACGCCGACGATGAGGTGGCACGGAGCGCTTGGCGGGCAGCGGTCGTGCTCGTGCCCGAAGGCGAAGAGCCCGAGTTGGCCGCGGTGTTGTCGACACAGCTCGGGCGCGGCGAACGTGAGATGCAGCTGAGCCTCAGCCGGGCGCTGGTGGCGCTCGGTGAGGTGGTTGTGCCCACGCTGCGCGCCGCGATGACGGATCTCGACCCGCGCGTGCGCGCGCACGCGATCGCCACGGAACGGCTGTTGCGCGACCCAGATGCCGGATTCGAGTCCGCGATCGAGGAGGCCAAGCGCGTCGTAGCCCTCGGCAGCACCAGCAAGGAGGAGTGATGGGCAGTGTTGATCGGTGATGTGGCACGACGGTCCGGGGTCAGCGCCCGCATGCTCAGGCATTACGACTCGCTCGGCTTGGTGCGGCCAACGGGTCGTACCGACGCAGGTTATCGAGAGTACTCCAGCGAGGACATTCGGCGGATCTTCCAAATCGAGAGCCTGCGGTCATTGGGGCTGTCGCTACGTGAAGTCAGGCGCGCGCTCGATGATCCCGGCTTCACGCCCTCAGAGCTCGTCGACGACCTCATCCGCCAGACGCGAGAACGCATTGCGGCTGAGACGGAGCTGCTCACGCGACTGCGTCGGATCGACGCCGTAGAACCCGCCGGCTGGGAGGACGTCCTCCAGATCGTCGCACTCCTGCAGGCGTTGGGGTCAAAGAGCGCCGGTAAGCGCCAGCGCGCGGCCTTGTCCTCAGTCGAAGAGGTTCCGGTGCCAGTGGAAGTACTGGTCGAGGCAGCGCTGAGCGAGACGGACCCGAACGTCGCCGGAGCCCTTCGCTGGGCTTTGGCGCAATCGGGCGATGACGGCTTGGCGCTGCTGGCGGAGGGCCTCGGCTCACCGGTAGCCGAGGTGCGCAAACGTGCCGTCCAGTCCATCGCCGAGATTCCGAACGGTGAGGCGACCACACTGCTGCAGGGCGCCCTCGCGAACCCCGACATCGTGGTCCGCAGGTATGCAGCTCTGGCACTCGGGGCACGTGGAGTGGCCGACGCGATCCCGACGCTCATCGACATCGTCGTCGAGGGGACGAATGACGTCGATGCAGCCGACGCCCTGAGCGCGCTGGCGAGTCGTCCCGCGTTGGCGGATCAGATCGCTACCAGGCTCGTTGATCGCCTCGCCCACGGCAGCGTTGAATCGTCTGCACGTCGACGGCTGACACAGGCGCTCGCGGACATCCCCGGAACCACAGCGTCACGAGCCCTCGCAGATCTGTCACATGACGAAGACCGTGCCGTTGCGCTTACCGCGACATACATTCTCGGGATACGCGACGCACGATGACGGATCTTTCCTGGCGTGCTGTGTGCGGCGCCGGGAGGGCAGCCCGGCCTGCTGCGGGCTGATCTTGGCCCGGCGGGAGGTCAGGAACTCACGGATCTCGCTGCGGTTGTCCACCTTCCAGAGGTTATGCGGCCTTCCAGCTTGCAGGGGTGCCCTGTCAGTACACCTTTCACCACTGCCTTCCTCGCCGTCTGACCTGCGCTTTTCATGGGTATGTGAACCAGCATGCCCGGCCTGCGGGAGGCACATCTGTAGGTGCCGTCCGGACGGCCGCGTCGCGGTCTGCCCGTGCCGGCGCCGAGCGCGCGCGGGCTGCTGAAAGCAACAGACCCTCAAGGAGTGAATGACATGCGTGGTGTAGTGCTGCACGCCCCCGGCGATGTCCGGGTGGAGGAGATCGACGACCCGAAGATCACCGCCCCGACGGATGCGATCATCCGGCTGTCGGCGTCCTGTGTCTGCGGCTCGGACCTGTGGCCCTTCCGCGGTGTCGAGCACGTCGATCGGCCCATGCCGATGGGGCACGAGTACGTCGGAATCGTCGAGGAGGTCGGCAGCGAGGTCAAGAACGTCAAGCCCGGCCAGTTCGTCGTCGGCTCCTTCGTCGCCTCCGACGGCACCTGCGAGATCTGCCGCGCGGGCTACCCCTCCTCCTGCGTCGACCGCGTGTTCATGTCCCAGGTCGGCACCCAGTCCGGACGGGCCCTGATTCCGCATGCCGACGGCACGCTCGTGGCCACTCCGGCGATGCCCGACGCGGAGCTGATCCCCAGCCTCCTGGCTGCCTCCGATGTGCTGGGCACCGGATGGTTTGGCGCGGTGGCCGCCGAGGCCGGCCCCGGCAAGACGGTCGCGGTCGTCGGCGACGGCGCGGTCGGCCTGATGGCGGTGCTGGCCGCCAAGCAGCTGGGCGCCGAGCGCATCATCGCCATCAGCCGCCACGAGACGCGCCAGAAGCTGGCCCGAGAGTTCGGCGGCACCGACATCGTCACCGAGCGAGGTGACGACGGCGTGGCCAAGGTCAAGGAACTGACCGCAGGGATGGGCGCCCACTCGGTCGTCGAGGCGGTCGGCACCCAGGAGTCGATGCAGCAGGCCATCCGCTCCACCCGCCCCGGTGGCCACGTGGGTTTCGTGGGCGTCAACCACGACGTCGCTCTCAGCGGGGAGGAACTCTTCTTCGCCCAGGTCCATCTGCTCGGCGGCCCCGCCCCGGTGCGCCGGTTCCTGCCCGAGCTGATCGATCTGATCTGGGAACGGAAGATCGACCCGGGCAAGGTCTTCGACCTCACCCTGCCGTTGGAGCAGGCCGCCGAGGGATACCGGGCCATGGACGAGCGTCGGGCCATCAAGGCCCTGCTCACCCTCTGACCTGTGCTCCCCCTATCGACCGCCGTCCCGCGCAGAGCATCGATACGGCCATAGCCCTCCACGGGGCGCGGCACGGAGAGGACACCACTTGATCGTTGGCAGTGTCAGCGGCCCATGGCGTACACCGCTTGGATGAAGCCGGTGAAGCCGTGCCAGGGGTCAGGGTCGGCCAGGGCTTCGGCGACGCCGGCGGCGTAGGCGTCCATGCGGTCGGCGAAGACCGCGTTGATGAGGTCCTCGCGGGTAGCGAAGCACCGGGACAGGGTGGCCTTGCCGACGCCGGCCTCGCGGGCGACGCAGGCCATGGAGACATCGAGCCCTTCGGTGGAGAACGGGCGGCGGCCAGGATGCGCTCGCGGTTGCGTTCGGCGTCGGCGCGCAGTCCCGGCTCGGGCTCTGCGGATCTCTATGCGGCGGTGACCAGGTTCTTCGTCGCTTAAATCTACTTTGTAAAGGCGCTCGGCGGGGCGACCTACCGGTCGCCCATCATTCAAGGACTAAAGACTCTCAACAACAAACAGGTGCGGCGTCGTGGTGGTCAGCGCGGTGAAGCCGAGGCGGCTCAGGATGGGGCGGCTGTCGTCGGAGGCGTCGACCTGCAGGTAGCGGTAGCCGTGTGCGGCGGCGATGCGGGCGCGATAGGCGACCAGCGCGCGGTAGATGCCGCGTCCGCGCCAGTCGGGCACGGTGCCGCCGCTCCAGAGGCTGGCGAAGTGGGTGCCTTCGTGGAGGTCGAGGCGGGCGGCGCTGACGGGGTGGGGGCCTGCCATGGCGACGACGGCGGCGATGGTGTGGGGCGCCTCGGCGAGCTGGGTGAGCAGGCGGTGCCTGATGTGGGTGGCGGTGGTGCCGAAGGCCTGGTGGTGGACCTCCATCATGAGGTCGACGTCCGCGGGGTGGGTGACGGGGTGCAGGTGGATGCCGTCGGGTGGCGGTGTGGTGGTGGGCAGGTCGCTGATCTGGGCGACCATGAGCGTTTCGGTGGGTTCGGGGGTGGCGCCCGCTTTCAGGAGGCGGTGGGCGAGGTCGGTGGGCTGGTCGTGGGCGTAGAGCTTCCATTCGAAGTCGTGGCCGAGTGCGGTGTAGTGGCTGATCTGGGCGGCGATGGCGGCGTCGGCGGTGGTGTGGTCGAGGTCGCTCCAGAGGATGCCGTTCCAGCCGTGGCGGGTGCTGGTCTGGCGGAGGACGCCGCTGTCGAGGTGGAGGGTGGCGTGGGCGTCGTCGGGTTGGGCGTGGCGGCGCATCTGGTGGTCGAAGAGGGCGAGGGTGTCGTGGGGGTTCATGGGCGGTCCTCGGTGATGTCGCGGAAGCCGTTGAGGAGGTCGGTGGTGGTGGGAAGGTCGCCGAGGATCATGATGGTGAGGGTGGCGCGGTCGGTGTCGTAGCGGGTTTGGACGCGTAGTCCGTGAGTGTTGTTGATGGAGGTCATGATCCAGGTGGTGAGGCGGTCGGTTTGGGGGCGGCTGATGGCGTGGATCTGGATGGTGGTGGAGACGTCGGTGTGGCGGTGGTCCGCGGTGGTTTCGGTGGCTGGCGGGGTGGTAGTGGCGCCGGTGAAGGCGTCGAGGTCGTGGCGGGCGATGCGGTATTGCTTGCCGATGCGGGTGGCTCTGAGTCGGCCGTCGCGGACGTAGCCGCGGATGGTTTTGACGTGGAGGCCGAGGAGGGTGGCGACTTGTTCGACGGTGTAGGGCTGTTCCGGCATGGCCTATCCTTCCGTATTCTTCCCTGAATTACTCTAGTGACGGGGTGTCTCATGGTGGATGCGGGCGTGCACGCCTATCTGAGGTCGGTGGCGGGGGCTCGGGCGCGTCGGGTGGGGCCGTTCACGGTCCGGTTCGATGAGTGTGATGCCGCGCTCTCGTTCAACTACGCCATCCCTGATGACGGCGCGGCGCCGACGGCGGGTGAGGTGGCGGCGCTGGTGGCGGCGTTTCGTGAGCGGGCCAGGACGCCGCGACTGGAGTACGTGCCGCGGGCGGCGCCGGAGGTGGAGGGCGCGCTGCTGGCGGCGGGGTTTCGCGCTGAGGGCCGGTTTCCGGTGCTGGTGTGCCGTCCGGAGGAGGTGGTGGACGCGCCGGTGTCCGGGGCTGTCCGGGTGGGGCTCGTGCGCGATGATTCCGTTCTCTGGCAGGTCGCGCGGGTGATGAACGAGGCTTTCGAGGCGCCGGAGGCGACGGAGCATGATGTGGCGCGGTTGCGTCGGGTGCTGGATGGCGGTGGCCTCGTGGCGGCGGCGGTTGACGAGGCGACGGGGGAGGTCGTCGGGGCGGGGCAGATCGGGAGCCCGCATGGGGGTGTCGCCGAGGTGGCGGGTATCGCGGTGCGGGCTTCGCATCGGCGGCGGGGGATCGCGGGGGCGGTGACGGCGCTGCTGACGCGTGCGGGCGGGGACGCGGGGATCGCGATGCCGTTCCTCACTCCGGCTGATGAGGCGGCGGCGCAGGTCTATGCGCGGGTGGGGTACCGGAAGGTGAGTGAGGCGCTGTTCATCTCGCTCCGCTAGTTCTCCCTGCAATCGCATTCTCATCGATAGGGCGTCCGGGAGGTTCGACCGTCGAAGCGAGCACCTGTACGGCGTGGGCGAGGCTGCGGTGGACCCAGTGGTCCCGGTAGCGGAAGCGTGGGATCTCAGTGTGAAGAAGATCGGCGGTCCTGCCGCACGGTCGGCACACCACAGGGCGAGGGTGCCGCCGGAGGAGTTGTCCGGGGCCTGCGGTTCGGCGCCCGAGGAGGTTGTCGGCGAGCGCCGCCGCGCGCAAGACCTCGACGAGTTCGAGACCGGGCACGGCGGTGCGGGATCAGCGAGTGCCGGGGGCGGGCCGGGCGTGGTATTCCTCGTCGGTGATCGGCTCGCCCCACTCGGTCTCGGGGACGCCGTCCTCGCTGGTGCCTTCCCACATGGCCAGGTGGGTCATGAAGCGGTCGGGGGCGGCGCCGCTCGTGCTCAGCGGCGGCGGGCGGCGGGCTGCAGGGCCGGGCTGACCCAGCCGTTCTCCGCCGGGTTGATGGTCAGTCCGGGCGGCACGATCTCGTCGATGCGGTCCAGCACGTCGTCCGGGAGTTCGACGTCGGCGGCCGACAGCTGGGATTCGAGGTGGTCCATGGTCCGGGGGCCGATGATCGCTGAGGTGATGGCGGGGTGGCGTAGGACGAACGCGATGGCCATCTCGATCAGTGTCGTCCCGGCCTGGTCGGCCAGTTCGGCGAGCTGTTCGGCGGCTTGGAGCTTGCGTTGGTTCTCCGGGAGCGAGAGGTCGAAGCGGTTGGCCAGCCGCTGGCGGGCCGCGGAGAACGGTCCTTCGGACTCGCTGCCCTTGCGGTAGCGGCCGGTGAGCCAGCCGCCGGCCAGCGGGCTGTAGGAGATGACGCCCATTCCGTATCGGGCGCAGGTGGGCAGCGTGTCGGTCTCGATCGCGCGCACGAGCATGTTGTACGGCGGCTGCTCGCAGGTGAATCGTTCCCGGCCGCGCTCGCGGGCGGTCCACTGGGCCTCCACGATCGCCGAGACCGGCCAGGTCGAGTGGCCGATGTAGCGGACCTTCCCGGCGCGGACGAGGTCGGTCAGAGCGCCGAGCGTCTCGTCGATGTCGGTGTCGGGGTCGTAGCGGTGGATTTGGTACAGGTCGATCCAGTCGGTGCCCAGCCGGCGTAGCGAGTTGTCGACCTCGTGGGTGATCCAGCGGCGGGAGTTGCCGCGGCTGTTGAGGTCCTCGCCCATCGGCATGTGCACCTTGCTGGCCAGGACGACGTCGTCGCGCCGGCCGCCGGCCAGGGCCTTGCCGACGATGACTTCGGACTCGCCGTCGGAGTAGACGTCGGCGGTGTCGATGAAGTTGATGCCGGCTTCGAGGGCGCGGTGGATGGTGCGGATGCTCTCGTCGTGGTCCTTGGTGCCCCATTCGCCGAACATCATGGCGCCGAGGCACAGCTTGCTGACCGAGACGCCGGTGCGTCCCAGACGGCGGTAGTCCATGGATGACTCTGGCTCAGGTGCGGGTGATGGGTCAGCGCGGCACGAGTTTGATCGTCGCGGCGCGTGCGTCGGGGTTGACGACGCCGCCGACGATGTTGGGGCCGTAGCGGTGGTACTTGGTGCGGTAGACGTCGTCGATCTGGTCGTCGAGGGAGCGGTCGGCGTCGGCGAAGGTGACGTCCCGCTGGAGGCCGCCGGCCGAGATGCGGCCCTCGTGGCGCGTCTGCGTGCCGCGGTACCAGGCGCCGTCGCGGCCGTTCATGCAGCGGACGTACAGCTCTTCGCCGTGGCGCACGACCCACATGGTCACCGGGTCGCGCAACGTGCAGTCGCCGCGGCGGGAGGCGAGTTGCAGTTCCTCGGCGTCGCCGATCGTGGCGAGTTCCTCGTTCGTCCAGTCGGCCATCGGTGTGCTCCTTGGTGATGCGGGATGTGATCTGATGGGCAGAAGGCGGGGTCCGGCGCCGGTTTCCGAACGGCGTGCGGTTCTTCGTCGGCTCGCTGTGGTCGCGACCTGCGCCGCCACGGGGTCACGCCCCTGGTGGAAGGTCGGTGGAGGCGGCGGGCTCGGTCTGGTTCTCACCATGTGCGATGCGCTTGCGCGCGCCGCCGGGCTCCACGATGGTCATGCCGATGCGGAAGGGCGCGAAACGTGGTGGCGTGGTGCAGCGGGTTGCCGGGGAAGTCGACGTGGCCGCCGTAGGATAGGCGCGCACAGGGGCGGGGCCGCAGGTGAGCTCGCGGAGCTTGGCGATGCCTTCCTGGCCGCGTTCGGTGACCACGTCCGTGGCGCCGAACTCCCGCCCAGGTGGCTGCGGGCCTTGTGGCGGCCCATCAGGATGATCTGGTGCTCGATGAATGTCGCGCGCATATCTCTCCAGCTGAATGGCGTCGAAAAGCTCCTACCCAGACGCCGGGCGGCCCGGTGCGGGCCGGCCTCTTGCGCCGGTCCGACTCCAGCAAACGTTGTTTTACCGACCAGTGGGAGTCACTGCCGTTCCAGGTAATGCCAGTACCTGTCTGGCCACTGAGCAGGTCACATGCCGTCAGTACATGGATGATCGAGCCGAGATCCCAGCCTTCCTCAGCTCCAGGCGGGCCCGCCTCACCCCGCAGCAGGCCGGCCTGCCGGCCTTCGGGGGCAACCGCAGGGTCAAGGGGCTGCGCCGCGAGGAGGTCGCGATGCTGGCCGGCGTCTCAGTCGACTACTACGTGCGCCTTGAGCGCGGCAATCGAGAACATCGAGAACATCGACAGCCCCCACCGCCGCCGGCGGGCGCGGATCACGCCAGGTCCAGCTCCCGGTTTCGGGCTGCTCCCGACCGGTCTACTTTCCGCGCTGCCACGATGATGAGTGCCCCGGAGATGATCCCGGCGAAGAACGGGCTTGGCACAAGGAGGACGCCGCCCACCGCGCACCACGTCGCGAGGCCCCAGCCGATCCCGGCGGGCACGGCCACTTCGCGTCCAGCGAGGTGCCAGGTCAGGCAGCCCAGGAGAATCAGGGGCACGGAGAAGCTTCCCGGACCGGCCCAGAAGGTGACCGTGTTCTGCAGGGACTCCACCGTCGGAACGGCGCCCCCGCCTGTGAGCACGAGCGGGACGGCTGCCCATATCCCCCGATCCACCCAGCCGGCGATGTTTTCAAAGGCGACGAGCGCCAGCAAGGACAGGTGCCCTGTTCCCAGCACGAGCATGATCCCGCTCGCCCAGCGGAGCAGCCGCTTTCTGGAGTTCATCGTGACTTCCCTTCTTCGTACGCCGCCGCCGCATGGTGGCGGTCGCGCCAGGCTTGTTCCCATCGCCGGGTCAGGGCTGGGTAGACGATGAGGTAGCGGAAAGGCGCGATGGCGGCCATGTAGAGCCGTCCGAACCGGCCGTTGGGCTTGACGAGGACGGCCATCCGTAGCTCGTAGTCGCCGTTCGCCCCTTGAATCCAGCCGAGGTGCATCACGGTGTGCACGGTCTTGTTCGCGAGCTCGCGTGCGGACTCCATGTCGAGCTCGTAGACCGCTTTGAGGGGCATGCTCTCGTGGTCGGTGCCGCGGGGAGCGTCGCGGACGTCGCCGGGCAGGCGGTCGCGGAGTGAGGCGACCCGCGCTCCGACGCCCGCTGATGGTTTGTCCCAGCCGAGGAGTGCGCCGAGCTTCCACCGAATGGCGAACAAGGACCTGACCAGCCGGGGCTGTTTTTCGAGTCCGCCGGTGGCTTGCATCGCTGCGAGCATCGTCGGGAAGTCGTCAGGTCCGGCTCCCGGAGTGCGGAACGACCACACGTCCTCGACCGAGAAGTCACTCGTGAATTCGTGGATGCGCCACGGCTGCTCGGTGTGGGTGGCCTCTGCGAGTCGTGGCAAGGTTCGGCCTCTCATTTATACGTTACCGTACATTACGTGTGTACGGTAACGTATAAATGAGAGGCGATCAATGGAGGTGGCCAGATTCCCGCCGTGGCCCGCACAACACGAGCCCGCTGGATAGAGGCGGGCCTCGAAGCCCTCGCCGAGGGAGGACCCGACGCGGTCCGCGTCGAGACGCTCGCCACCAAGCTCGGCGTGACGAAGGGCGGGTTCTACGGGTACTTCGATGGGCGTCCCGCGTTGCTCACGGAGATGCTCGACGAGTGGGAACGCCGCTGCACCAGAGAGGTCCTCGCCCAGGTCGACGCTGAAGGCGGCGACGCCGCCGAGAGGATCAGGCGCGTCGGTCAACTGACCTTCTCAGAAGACCTTCACCGGATTGATCTCGCGGTCCGGGCCTGGGCCCACCACGACCAGTCCGTCGCGGCGCGCCTGCGGCGTATCGACAACGAGCGCATGGACTTCCTGCGGAAGATGTTCGGCGCCTTCATCACCGACCCCGACGAGATCGAGGCCCGCAGCACCCTGGCGTTCGCGCTCGCGATCGGCCGCCACTTCATCGTCGCGGACCACCCTGGGTACACCAAACGCGAAGCCATCCACCTTGCCGGAGAACACCTCTTGCGCCCGCCACGGTGAACGCCCGGTTCGCGCCTCATCGCCATCATCCAGGGGCGTCCCCAAGATGCGTTTTCACCACGGGTGTACTCAAGTACAGGTGACGGGGACAGCTCTCGCGCCGCTTCCATCCTGACGACCGAGTCGCACCTGCCGCCAAGGGCAGGACCGTGCGCCCGAGTGCGCCACCGGCGGCACCGCGTACCACCCCTCCAATTGATCTGGCCCTCGCTCGGGTCGGTGCGCTGAGACCCAGGGGTCGGACGGGGTCGCCGGCACCCACCTCACCTGAGGGGGTCGAAGGACCGCCGTCATCACCGCATTCCTTCGGGGCAAGGCGGCACCCCTGCGGAAACTACCCGACCCGTGCCGACATCCCCACCTTCCTTCGTGACCACAGATGACGGCGACACCCGACGGCGATCCGCGAGGGGGCGGCATTCTCCCTCCGTTCGGGGCTCATGACAGATTTCTTGTCGGCACCCCACCTTGGTGGCCTCGGCGGTCGTTCTCGACGGGGTGCGGGCGGTCTCGGCGGCCGAGGACCGGCAGTGATGACGCCGATCCTCGGCGAGCCCCCACGACGAGGCGCACCTGCGGCCCCGGGCGGCAGGGAGCACGCCTGCCGGATCCGGTGGTGTGGGCTCTGCGGGTCGGTCAGTGGGCGGCGCTGGTGTCCTGGCGGGGGAGGGGAAGGTCGGCGGCGATGGCGGCGATCTTCGTGGTGATGTCGGCCAGGGAGCGCAGGGAGTCGATGTCGAGGCGCTCCATGATGCGGCGGTAGTTGCGCAGTCCGGCGTCGTTGATGTCCTCGACGAGGGCGCGGCCGGCGTCGGTGAGCTGGACGCGCCGTACGCGCCGGTCGTGGGGGTCTTCGTGGCGGGTGACGAGGCCCTGGGCGACGAGGCGGTCGACGATGCCGGTGACGGTGCCGAGGCCGACGCCGAGATTGCCGGCGAGGTCCTGCCCTGAGGCCGAGCCCGCGCAGGACAGGAGGATGACGACTTTGAGCTGGCGCATGGTGAGGTTGGAGTCGAACAGGGGGGAGCGGTCGTGCGCCAGGAGGCGCCCGAGGCCGCGCTGGGTCTCGCTGATCTGACGGATCAGGGCTTCACGTTCGTCGTCCACTCTCACCTCTCGCTTCCTGAGAAGGTTATCAGGAACGACACAAGCGGTTAAATATTCGCTCAAGGCGAAGTGTTAGTCTGAGGCGAATTCTTTGCCGCTGACACCGTGAGGACCGGATGACTGCTCTGGCCCGGCTGAGCCTCGCCAACCGAAGTCTCGTCATATTGGTGGCGATCGTGTTGAGCGCGTTCGGCGCCTTCACCATTCCGCAGCTCAAGCAGCAGTTGCTGCCGTCGCTGTCGTTTCCCGGCGCGTTCGTCGTCGCGCCCTATCCCGGTGCGTCGCCGGAGATCGTGGAGGATCTGGTCACCAAGCCGATCGAGGACTCGTTCGCGAGTGTCGACGGCCTGGAGGAGATGACCTCGACGTCGAAGGAGGGTCTGGCGCAGGTGCAGGTCGCCTTCGCCTACGGCACCGACATCGACGACTCGCTGGCCAAGATGCAGCAGGCGATCAGCCGTATCCAGCTGCCGGACGGGGTCGATCCGCAGGTGGTGGCGGGCAACACCGACGACATCCCGGTGCTGGTCCTGGCGGTGGGCGACGGCGGTGACGAGCGGGCGATGGCCGACCGGCTGCGCCGCGTCATGGTGCCGCAGCTGCAGGGCATCGAGGGTGTGCGAGAGGCGGAGGTCACCGGCGCCAGGGACGAAGAGGTGGTGATCACGCCGGACGCCAAGAAGATGGCGAAGAAGGGCGTGTCGCCGGCGCAGATCCCCGAGGTGCTGAAGGCGAACGGCACGCCGATCCCGGCCGGCACGCTGTCCGAGGACGGCAGGTCGCTGACGGTTCAGGTGGGCGCGCGGGTCGATTCGATCGAGGCGTTGAAGGACCTGTACCTGACGCCGGTCGCGCAGCAGGCTCCCCCGCAGGCACAGCCCCAGCAAGCACAGCCCCAGCAAGCACAGCAGCCGGGAAGGAGCGCGGAGGCGCCGCCCGGGACGCAGCAGGGTCAGCCGGGTCAGCAGCCGCAGGCCGTGCCGACGGCGGCGCCGAAGCCGCCCAAGCCGGTCAAGCTGGGCGAGGTGGCGAAGGTCGAGCGGCGCAAGGCCGAGGCCACGACGTTGACGCGGACCAATGGTGAGCCGAGCCTGGGCGTGTCGGTGACGATGACGCCGGACGGCAACGCGGTGAGCATCTCGCATGCCGTACGGGACAGCCTGCCGAAGCTGGAGGCGGCACTCGGTGGCGCGGCGGTGACGGTGATCTTCGATCAGGCGCCGTACGTGGAGCGCTCGATCGAGTCGCTGACGACGGAGGGCCTGCTGGGTCTGGCGTTCGCCGTACTGGTGATCTTGGTTTTCCTGCTGTCGGTGCGCTCGACGCTGGTGACGGCGGTGTCGATCCCGCTGTCGGTGGTGATCGCGCTGATCGCGTTGTGGGCGGGGGACTACTCGCTGAACATGCTGACGCTGGGCGCGTTGACGATCGCGGTGGGCCGGGTGGTCGACGACTCGATCGTGGTGCTGGAGAACATCAAACGGCATCTGGGGTACGGCGAGCCGAAGCGGACGGCGGTGACCGCGGCGGTGCGTGAGGTGTCGGGCGCGGTGACGGCCTCGACGCTGACGACGGTGGCGGTGTTCGCGCCGATCGCGTTCGTGGGTGGCATGGTGGGTGAGCTGTTCGCGCCGTTCGCGATCACGGTGACGGTGGCGTTGCTGGCGTCGCTGCTGGTGTCGCTGACGGTGATCCCGGTGTTGGCGTACTGGTTCCTGAAGGCGCCGGTGCTGGAGCCGGAGCAGGCGCGGGCGGTCAGGGAGGCGGCCGAGGCGAAGGAGCTGCGCAGCCCGCTGCAGCGGATGTACCTGCCGGTGCTGCGGTTCGCCACGCGTCGCCGGCTGGTCACGGTGCTGATCGGTGTGGTGGTCTTCGCCGCGACGATGGGTCTGGCGGGCCGGTTGGAGACGAACTTCATCGACTCCTCCGGGCAGGACACGATCTCGGTGAGTCAGCGGATGCCGGTGGGCACGGATCTGGCCGCCACCGACGCGGCCGCCAAGAAGGTGGAGCGGGTGCTGGCCGGGCTGGAGGGCGTGCGGTCCTACCAGGTCAACGTCGGCGGCGGCAACGCGATGATGGGCGGCACGGGGGGCGGCGCCGATCGGGTGTCGTACTCGGTGACGGCCGAGGAGGGCGCGGACACGGCGGCGCTGGAGGAGCGGCTGCGGTCCGAACTGAAGGGCCTGTCGGGCGTGGGTGAGGTGACGGTCGGCGGTCAGGGCGGCGGCGGTTTCGCCTCCGACTCGATCGACGTGATCGTTCAGGCGTCGGACGCCGACACGCTGGGCCGGGCGGCCGAGCAGGTGAAGGCGGCGATGGGTGAGCTGCCGCAGCTGCGGGACGTGTCGTCCAACCTGGAGGGCAGCGCGCCGCGCATCGAGGTGGTGGTCGACAGGAAGAAGGCGGCGGAGAAGGGGGTCACCGAGGCGCAGGTCGGGCAGGCGGTGGCGCAGGCCTTCCGCGGCGCGCCGCTGGGCCAGCTGACCCTGGACGGCATCGCCGGCGATCTGATCCTGCGGGGCGGTGACGCGCCGGCGGATGTGGAGGAGGTCGAGGACCTCAAGGTCGGGCCGGTGAAGGTGTCGCAGGTGGCGACGGTGTCGCAGGTGGACGGGCCGACGCAGATCACCAGGATCGACGGTGAGCGGTCGGCGACGGTGTCGGCCAAGGCGGCGGCCAGCGACCTGGGCAGTGTGACGCAGACGCTGACGACGAAGCTGAAGGCGCTGGCGCTGCCGGCGGGCGCCTCGTACACGATCGGCGGGGTGTCTGCCGATCAGGCCGACGCGTTCGCCGACCTGGGCCTGGCGATGCTGGCGGCGATCGCGATCGTCTTCATGATCATGGTGGCGGCGTTCAGGAGTTTCGTGCAGCCGCTGATCCTGCTGGTGTCGGTGCCGTTCGCGGCGACGGGCGCGATCGGGCTGCTGCTGGCGACGGGGACGCCGATGGGTGTGCCCGCGCTGATCGGCATGCTGATGCTGATCGGCATCGTGGTGACGAACGCGATCGTGCTGATCGATCTGATCAACCAGTACCGCGACCAGGGCATGGGCGTGGTGGAGGCGGTCATCGAGGGTGGCAGGCGCAGGTTGCGGCCGATCCTGATGACGGCGGTGGCGACGATCTGCGCGCTGACGCCGATGGCGCTGGGGGTGACGGGCGCCGGCGGGTTCATCTCGCAGCCGCTGGCGATCGTGGTGATCGGCGGTCTGATCTCCTCCACATTGCTGACGCTGGTGCTGGTGCCGACGCTGTACACGATGGTGGAGCGGACCAAGGAGCGGCTGCGCCGTACGCCCGCCGCGTCCTCGCCCGCCCAGGAGAAGGTCGGCGCTCCGGCCTAGACACGTGAAAGGGGGGGCGCCTCGCCCCCCTTTCACGTGCGCGGGGGCGGGCCCCATACACTGGGGCAACGTGACGTCCAAGCCGCTGATCCCCAATGTCCTGGCCGCCCGCTACGCCTCCGGTGAGCTGGCCCGCCTGTGGTCTCCCGAGTACAAGGTGGTCGCCGAGCGGCGGCTGTGGCTGGCGGTGCTGAGGGCGCAGGCGCAGCTGGGCGTCGCGGTGCCGCAGCAGGCTATCGACGACTACGAGAAGGTCGTCGAGCAGGTCGATCTGGCCTCGATCGCCGAGCGGGAGCGCATCAGCAGGCACGATGTGAAGGCGCGCATCGAGGAGTTCAACGCGCTGGCCGGGCACGAGCACGTGCACAAGGGCATGACCTCGCGTGACCTGACGGAGAACGTCGAGCAGCTGCAGATCCGCGACAGCCTGCTGCTGGTGCGCGATCGGGCGGTGGCGTTGCTGGCGCGGCTGGCGTCGCTGGCCGAGGAGCACGAGGCGACGGTGCTGGCAGGCCGTTCGCACAATGTGGCCGCGCAGGCCACGACGCTGGGCAAGCGGTTCGCCGGCGCCGCCGATGAGCTGCTGGTGGCCTTCGCGCGGCTGGAGGAGCTGATCGGCCGGTATCCGCTGCGGGGCATCAAGGGGCCGGTCGGCACCGCGCAGGACATGCTCGACCTGCTGGGCGGCGACCGGGAGAAGCTTGCGGCGCTGGAGGAGCAGGTGGCCGCGCACCTGGGCTTCGAGCGGCGTTTCACCAGTGTCGGGCAGGTGTATCCGCGATCGCTGGACTTCGAGGTCGTCACGGCTTTGGTGCAGCTGGCGGCGGCGCCGAGCTCGCTGGCCAAGACGATCAGGCTGATGGCCGGGCACGAGCTGGTGACCGAGGGGTTCAAGGAGGGTCAGGTCGGCTCGTCGGCGATGCCGCACAAGATGAACACCCGCTCGTGCGAGCGGGTCAACGGGCTGACGGTGATCCTGCGCGGGTACGCCTCGATGGCGGGCGAGCTGGCGGGCGACCAGTGGAACGAGGGCGACGTGTCGTGCTCGGTGGTGCGCAGGGTGGCGCTGCCTGACGCGTTCTTCGCCTTCGACGGGCTGGTGGAGACGATGCTGACGGTGCTGGCCGAGTTCGGCGCCTTCCCCGCGGTCATCTCCGCCGAGCTGGACCGTTACCTGCCGTTCCTGGGCACGACCAAGATGCTGATGGCGGCGGTGCGGGCGGGGATGGGCCGCGAGCAGGCGCACGAGCTGATCAAGGAGCACGCGGTGGCGTCGGCGCTGGCGATGCGTTCGGAGGGTGCGCCCAACAGGCTGCTGGAGCGGCTGGGCGGCGACGAGCGTTTCCCGCTGGACCGGGCGCAGCTGGAGGCGTTGCTGGCCGACCGGGTCTCGTTCACGGGGGCGGCGGCCGATCAGGTGGAGGCGGTCTCGCAGCGGGTGGGTGAGATCGTGGCGCGCTACCCGCGGGCGGCCGGCTACGCTCCCGGCGCCATCCTCTGATTCGCGAGCCGACCTCGCCGCAGCAGGAGGCGGCCGCGTGCGGCGTTGCCCGAGTGCCGCGTGAGCGGTGGAGCGGCCGATCTTGAGGGAGCCAGGGGGATGCCACTGTGTCGGGCTTTTCGCTACCTGTGGGTGGGGCTGGACGACGACCGCCGTGGCTGGTCATCCAGGCCGCAAGTCGATCGGGCGGACCGACGAGCAGCTCGTCGAACTCGCCGAGGCACCGATGATCCCGCGGCTGACCAGCGGGTCACGGTTTCAGTTGCCGTCGGCCGAGGTGAACGCCGCGGCGTGGTCGCGGACGAAGTCGGCGATGTCGCGCGGGGGGCGGCCGAGAAGGTCGGCCACCGTATCGGTGGTGAAGCCTCCCCAGCCGGAGACATACGCCTGCGCGTACTCCTCGAGCATGTCGACGATCCATTTCGGAACGCCGTAGCCGAGCAGTGTCTTGCGCTTGGCGTCGTCGCTGACCGGCAGGTACGTGATGGACCTGCCGAGAGCGAGACTCAAGTGGTCGGCGACCTCGTCGAACGTCAGCAGGCGCGGGCCGGAGAGGGTGTACGTCTGGCCGTGGTGGCGATCCGGGTCGTCGAGGAGCACGCGGGCAGCGCACTCGGCGATGTCGCGTACGTCGATCATGCCGATCCGCGCCGAGGCCATGTTCAGCGAGAACGTGCCGCTGGCGGCGAGGTCGCCCGCCTCGTTCAGCAGGTTCTGCATGAACCAGTGTGGACGCAGGATCGTCCAGCGCATGCCGCACCGCTCGGTCTCCCGGTCGGACAGCGCGTGCAGCCTGCCGCTGCGGTTCGGCGCGTCGTGTGCCGCGCCGATGGCGGACAAGCGCACGATGCGCTCCACACCGGCCTGGCGCGCGGCCCACACGGCGTTCATGCTGTTCTCAGGAGCGCGTGGGCCGTTCGGGGTGAGCAGCCACACGTCCTGTACGCCCTCGAAGGCGGGCGGCAGCGACCGAGCGTCGTCGAGGTCACCGACGAAGACCTCGGCGTTTCGCCTGCGCAGGCCGTCCGCATCGGACTCTTCGCGGACGAGAGCACGAAGGTCCACATCGGCCCCTTCCAGCGCATTCATCAGTGCGGTGGACACGGTTCCGGTGGCTCCCGTGATCAGCACGGTGCGTGACATGTTCATTCTCCTTCGGTGGTGACGGGGATACGGACCAGGTTGCGGACGACGTCGGGGGTCAGCTGCGCGGCGGCGATGGCGGCCAGCGCGAGCACGAACCCGACACCCTGCCACGGCGTCAGGGATTCACCGAGGAACAGCCAGCCCAGGATCGTGGCGACCATGGGTGAGAGCAGGGCGAGGAACGACACGGCGACCACGGGCAGCTTGCCGATGCCGTGGAACCAGACCAGGAAAGAAAGCAGGGCGCCCACAACAGACAGCCACGCGTAGCCGCCGATGGCACGAAGATCCAGTCCGGACGGAAGTCCCTCGAACGCAAGCGCGAGCGGGACGAGCACGAGACCGCCGGCGGTGAGCTGCCAGCCGGCGATGGTCGCTGCGCCGGCGCCCTCCGGACGTCCCCAACGTTTGGTCAGGACGATCCCGCCGGCCATCACGCCCGCAGCTGCGATGCCGGCCAGGATGCCTAGCAGGTCGAAGGAGAGCTGGCCGCGCAAGACGATCAACCCGACGCCCACCACGCCGACCAGGCCCCAGCCGAGCCGCCAGCGTGTGGGCTTCTCACCGAGCAGCAGGAACGCCAGGCCGACGACGAGCAACGGCTGGACGGCGGTGAGCGTCGCCGCGATGCCACCCGGCAATCGATAGGCGGCGACGAACAGCAGTGCGAAGAGCGCGCCGATATTGAGGGTGCCGAGCAGCAACGAGCGCCACAGCCACTGGCCGTGCGGCAGCTGGCGCGTGACGGCGAGCAGGATCAGCCCCGCCGGCAGCGCGCGGATCACACCGGACACCAACGGGTGGCCGGGCGGGAGGAACTCGGTGGTGACCAGGTACGTGGTACCCCAACTGACCGGCGCGGCCGCGGTCAGCGCGGTCAGTCCCAGGGTGCTACCGGGCGGGGACGCGCTGCCCGCGTCCGGCCGGCTCGGAGCCAATGTCATCTAATCTCCTTAACGTTGAAATGTTCAACGTTGGCGAATGTAGCCGCCTGTTAGGATGGCGTCAAACAGTTTCACGTTGAGAGGTTTCGGAGGCGGCAGGCTCGTGAAGGACAACGTCGACTGGCGGATGGACCAGTGGCGGACCGAACGGCCCGACATCGACCCCACGCCGATGGGCGTGGTGGCCCGGATCCAGCGCGCCTGCCGACTACTCGAACGCGAGCTTCGTGACCACTTCGCCACGCATGACCTGCAGCTGTGGGAATTCGACATCCTGGGGACGCTGCGCCGGTCCGGGCCTCCGTATCAGCTCACCGCGGGGCAGTTGGTCGAGTCGTCGATGGTCACCTCCGGAGCGATCACCAACCGGATCGACCGTCTCGTCGCCAAGGAGCTGGTGACCCGCGAGGTCGATCCCCTCAATCGGCGCAGCGTGTTGATCACGTTGACCGAGCGTGGCCGGGAGCTGATCGACCGAATCGTCGTCGACCACGTCGACCTGGAGGCGAAGCTCCTCAGCAAACTGAGCGGCCGTGACCAGGAACATCTCGCCGGGTTGCTGCGCAAGCTGCTCACCAGCCTCGGCGACTACTCGCCTGGCAATCCCCTGAATCCGTAGAGACAGGGCCGAACGCTGCTCGGCTGGGATACCGCGGCGCCCAGCCCGTCGCGGCCCGGAAGCGGGCGTCGCTGACGTACTATCCGCTGCTGCGCGTGCTCATCGGGCACTCACCCGGCGACGTCGAGCAGGAGCGGTTCCTCGCCGCCTGGGTGGACCATGCCGCCGCCACCCCCTGGGCCTCCCGGGGTGAGCACGCGAGGCCGTCGACCCGGCCGTAACGCCTCGCGCGTCGGTCGGGTTCCTGGCCGGGGTGGCCACCGATACCGCTGACCGGGACAGAGGGCCGGCCGGGTGGGTGTGCCGGTGGTTCAGCGGCAGGTGGGTGGCCGCGCACGGCAGGGCGGGGCTGATGGTCGATGACCACGACGCCGCCGCGCCGGCCGTCCAGGAGCGGCTGGGTCAGCGCCGGCTGCCGGTGGTGGTGACCGGGGTGGCCGGCTGAGGGGAGGCTGTCCTGCGGCGCTGCTGGCGGCGTTCGAACCAGACGGTGGCCAGCGGCGGCACCGAGCAGGCCAGACCGAGCGCGGTCGTGCCCCTGCTCCAGCCCTCCTGGCGGGCCAGCAGCAGCACGGCGAGCAGGTAGAGCAGGAACAGGCCGCCGTGGACGGGGCCGAAGATCTTCACGCCGAGCTCGCCGGCCTGCGCGATGTATTTGACGTACATGCCGGCCAGCAGGCCGACCCAGGAGCAGGCTTCGGCGATGGCGACGGCGCGGAACAGGCGGAGCACAGGTGGGGACCCTTTCGCTGGTTTCGTGGTGACCGCAAGCCAGCCTAGGGGCAGGGTGGGTCGCCAGGTGATGCGGGCCATGCGGGGCCATGGGGGCGTGGGCGGCGGCACGTCGCCGGCCGGCCGGAGGTCATGGGTGGCAGGCACAGACGGCCCTCCCGAGCACTGGCTCACCCCATGAGGGATTCCAGCGGGCACGCAGTCTGCGGCGCCACCGGGTGCGACGCTGCTTTCGCCGGGCGCCCGAGAAAACCGGGTGAGGTTCCCGTCCCGCTCAGGCACAGTTGAACGAGTGATGTCCGGTTTTGTTCCTGGTCTTGAGCTGAGCCGCGCCTACTACGCCGACGTGGTGGCGCCGCTCGTTGCCGATATCCCGCACAGTGCCGCGTTGGTCGGTCCCGGTTCGGAGGTGCTGGCCTTCGACACCCAGCGCAGCGCCGACCATGACTGGGGGCCACGGGTGCTGCTGTTCGTGGCGCCCGGCGCCGTCGCCGCCGTGGAGGCGGCGGTCGCGGCGGGGCTTCCGCCCTCCTTCGGCGGTTATCCGACCGTTTTCGTCCAGCGGGGTGAGTTGCGCCATGGGGTGCTGGTGGCCGAGCTGGGCGCGTGGCTGCGCGAGCGGCTGGGCTTCGACCCGCGCGAGCAGATCACCGCGCTCGACTGGCTGTCGGCGCCGTGGCAGGCGCTGGCCGAGGTCACCTGCGGCGAGGTCTTCCACGACGGGCTCGGCGAGCTGAACGAGGTGCGGGCGGCGCTGCGCTGGTATCCCGAGGACCTGTGGCGTTACGTGCTGGCCTGCCAGTGGCAGCGCATCGGCCAGGAGGAGTCCTTTCCTGGGCGGTGCGCCGAGGTGGGCGACGAGCTCGGCTCGGCGACGCTCGGCGGGCGCATGGCCAGGGAGGTGATGCGGCTGGCGCTGCTGCAACGACGACGCTATCCCCCTTACGCCAAGTGGCTCGGCAGCGCGCTGGCCCGCCTGCCGGGGGCGGCCGAACTAGGGGAGGCGCTCGGCGCCGCGCTGGCCGCCCGCACCTGGCCCGAACGCGAGCGCGCCCTGAGCGCCGCCTACGAACGCCTGGCCGCGGTGCACAACAGGATCGCGCTCACCGACCCCGTCGAGACGGCCGTGCGGCCCTTCCACGACCGGCCCTTCCAGGTGATCGACGGCGGCCGCCTCGCCGAGACGCTGCTGGAGTCGATCCGCGACCCCGCCGTGCGGGCCCTGCCGCTGACCGGCAGCATCGACCAGATGTGCGACAGCGTCGAGGTGCTCACCCATCCCGCGCGCGCCCGAGCCGTCACCGCCGCCGCGCTCACTCTTCAGCGGGCCGCCGCCTGAGCCGTACGGCCAGCTCCCTCAGCCGCTCCCGCCAGGCCGTGGCGGCCAGTTCTCGGCCGGCGGCGGAGGCGCCGCTGTGGGTCAGCACGAGGCGGGCGCCCTGGCCGGTGCCCTCGCCCAGCTCCCAGGAGACCGTCCCGTCGGGGATGTAGTAGACCAGGCGCCGTCCGGCCTCGACCTCGGCGACGTTGCCGGCCTGGATCGGCGGGCAGGTGAAGCCGGCGGGCACCGGGCCGTCGGCGCGCACCCGCTGCCCGGCCGTCAGCTCCCGCCACACCACGTCGGCGCTGGCGGTCAGCTGGCGTTCCAACCGCACGGAGGCGGGCCCGAACTCCGGCTCGTCCAGCCCGAACTCCTCCACGAACGCGTCGTGCAGTTCGGCCGAGTCGTCCATCTCCGCAGGGGGCAGACCGGCCAGCTCGGCCGCCAGCGCCCGCAGGCAGGTGTGCCAGCCCGCCGCGAAGCTGCCCGCGCCGGCCCTGTCGTCGAAGGTGTGCGCCAGCGCCAGCACGCCGGGACGCACCTCCCAGCGCAGATGGTCGCCCTCCCAGGTGTAGGCCAGCAGGTGGGGCGGCTCGAAGTCGGTGACCATCCCGACCATGGCCGGTCCTCCGGCGCCGAAGTCGAAGACCACCTTGCCGCCCGGCACCGGATCGTCGATCCGCAGGTCGGCGGGGAACCATCTGGCCAGCACCGACCGGTCGGTCAGCGCCCGCCACACCGTGTGCACCGGATGCGGCAGCTCGCGTTCCATGCGCAGGACGCTGCGTCCCAGGTCGGCGTCGAGGGATTGGATGTTCATGCAGGGCCTATACCCCGCAGCCGACAGCGAACAGCCCCGAAAAGCCAGCAACCAGCCCAGTACGGTGCACAGGTGATCAGTTATGACGAGGCGGGTGAAGGTCCCGTCGTGGTGTTCGTCCACGCAGGCATCGCCGACCGGCGGATGTGGGAGCACCAGTTCGCCGCGCTGGCCGCCACGCACCGGGTCGTCCGCTACGACTGGCGCGGCTACGGCGCCTCCGGCGACGCCGAGCGGGAGGTGTGCCACCACGAGGACCTGCTGGCCCTCATGGACCGCCTCGGCGTGGCGCGGGCGGCGCTGGTGGGCTGCTCCATGGGCGGCGCCTACGCGGTGGAGGCCGCCCTGGCCGCCCCCGAGCGCGTCACGTCGCTGACGCTGATCTGCTCGGGCCTGGCCGGGCACGCGTGGCCCGAGGCGATGCTCGCCCAGGCGCGCGAACGCGTGCACAGCGCGGTGCCGGCCGACCGGCTGGCCCGCTACCGGCAGGGCGGCGCGCGGGTCGATCCCGCCGACGCGCGGGCGATGGCCGAGGCGCAGGTGCTGTGGCAGGTGGCGGGCCCGGCCCGCACCCGTGAGGATCTGCCGCCGCAGGTGTGGGAGCAGGCGGTGCGCATGTGCGAGGGGGTCTTCCAGCGGCTGTGGAGCGGCCCGGCCGTCCCCGAACGTCAGCTGGCCCCGGCCGCCGCCGGACGGCTGGACGAGGTGCGCGCCCCGACCCTGGTGATCAACGGGATGGCCGACGTGCCGTCCATCCAGCACGTCTCGGACCTGCTGGCCGCCGGCATCAAGGGCGCGCGCCGCGTCGATCTGCCCGAGACCGGCCACCTGCCCCCGCTGGAGCGGCCCGCGGAGGTCACCGGCCTGCTCTCCGCCCACCTGCGCCAGGACTGACCCGCCGTACGGCCGGCACTACGGCCGGCCCGGTCAGCGGGTGAACAGCGGCACCAGCACCTCGTCCACGATCTCCACGATCACCTCGTCGGCGATCGGCACCCCGTGCGAGAGGAACTGGTGGCGCAGCATCGCCTGCCCCACCTCCAGCCGGCGTGGCGTCACCGCCGAGGCGTCGATCTCGCCCCGCTCCACCGCCCTTCGCGCGACCTCGCCCATGGCCTGCCGGCTGCTGCCGTGCGACAGGCGGCGCAGCTCGGCCATCCGCGACGCGTCGGCCAGCACCTCCGACAGCAGCCCGCGCAGCGCCTCGCCGGCGGGCCCGGCCAGCAGCTCGGCCTGGCGGCGCAGCAGCGCCAGCAGGTCGCCGCGCAGGCTGCCGGTCTCGGCGGGACACGACGGGTCGGGCATCGCGTGGTAGACGGCCTCCATCGCCAGCTCCATGCGGTTGGGCCAGCGCCGATACAGCGACGCCTTGCCCGTCCTGGCCCGTTCGGCGATCCGCTCCATCGTCATCCTGGCGTAGCCGACCTCGGCCAGTTCGGCCAGCACGGCCTCGAAGATGGCGGCGTTGAGCGCCTCGCCGCGCCGTCTGGGCTGTTTGCGGTGGTCGGTGACCATGCTCTTGATCCTAGGAAGTGATCTCGGATGCGGTGACCCGTCCGGTGGATCCGTCGACCGTCACCATCTGGCCGGTGCGCAGCACGCTGGTGCCGACGGCGGTGCCCATCACGGCGGGGATGCCGTACTCGCGCGCCACGATCGCGGCGTGCGAGGCGGGCCCGCCGGTGTCGACCACCACCGCCGCCGCCCGCTGGAACAGCGGCGTCCACGACGGGTTGGTGTACGGGCACACCAGCACCTCGCCGCCGGCCAGCGTGCCGAACTCGGCGGGCTCCCTGATGACGCGCACCGGCCCGCCGGCCCGGCCGCCGCCCGCGGGCGTGCCGGCGACCAGCGCGTCGCCGGCGTCCTGGACGGGGAAGACGGCGCGCGGGTCGATGAGCGGCACCCCTTCCAGCTCGGCTCGGCGCTGGGCGCGCCGCCGCACCAGCTCGCGCAGCCGCGCCCGGTCGGCCGCGGACGCCCGGGCGGGGTCGCCGATCGTCTCCAGCTCCTCCAGCCGCAGGTGGAAGACCTCCTCCGAGGCGGCGAGCACGCCCGCGTCGCGCAGCCGTGCGCCCATCTCCAGCAGGGCGCGGCGCAGTACCGGCAGCGGCTTGGTGAAGTAGAAGTGGCTGTCCTCCCTGAAGGCCAGGCCCGCCCTGGCCTGTTCGACCCAGCGCCGCACCCGCTGGGCCCTGCGCGGGCGGCCGCGCAGCAGGCGGTGCTCCAGCAGGCTCCGCAGCGCCCGCTCGGCCTGGTCAGCCTGGTCAACCTGGTCAGGCTGGTCAGGCTGGTCGGCGGTACCCGCGGGTTCGGGTGGACGGCCGGCCAGCACCTTGATCGCGCCGAGGACCACCTCGGGCGCCTCGCCCCACGTCGGCGGCGTGACCAGGATCGGGCTGGTGGTCTCCCGGTGCCCGTACTCGGTCAGGAACGCGGCGAACGCCGTGCGGAAGGCGTCGTTGTGCTCGAAGGTGAGCGCGCCCTCCTCGAGGGCCGCGCCCAGCCGCCGGTCCTGGCGCACCATCGCGGCCAGCGCCTCCAGCGCCCTGTTGGCGTCGGCGGTGCGGGTGCGCGCCCCGGTGATCAGCTCGGCCAACAGCCCGCCCCTGCCCAGCAGCCGCAGCACCAGCGCCAGGCGCAGCAGCGACAGGCCGGTGCGGGGCAGGTAGTCGATGCGGAAGGCGGCGATCGGCGCCAGCGAGCGCAGGGCCTGGCGCGGCAGCCGGACCAGCTCCGGCCAGTCCATGGCCGCGACGTCGCGCTCCTGCAGGCGCGCCATGCTCGCCATGAACGCGGCGAAGCGCGGGTCGGCGGTCCAGCGGGCGGGATCGTGGCGCCGCGCCAGCCGCACCAGCTTGTACGGCGTGGCCAGCATCGCGAGCGAGGGCCGCGGAGCGGGCGGCACCAGCCGCTCCACCACGCCGTCGACCTCGGGCAGGAACCCCTCGAAGGCGCCCCTGAGGCCGAAGTGGCGGGTCACCTCGGCCATCAGTCCCGCCGGGCCGTACGGCACCCAGGTGGACATGTCGATCGGGTAGGGCCGCACCGGCACGTACTCCAGCAGGATCGAGCCCAGCTTGCGCCGCAGCCTGCCCAGCCGCAGCGGCGGCGGGGGAAGCGCGGTCAGCGGGCGGGCCTGCAGCAGCGTCACGGCTCCCGCGGCGTAGGCCCACTCGATGTCCTGCGGGCGGCCGAAGTGCGCCTCCACCGCCCTGCCGAGCGCCGCCAGCCGTGCCAGCGCCCGCTCGGGAAGCGACTCGGCCGCGCCGACCGCCCCGGCGGCGGGGGTCTCCTTCAGCACGCCGCCGCCGGGCGCGGGCCTGATGACCACCTCCCGCCGGCCCGGGGTGTGCTCGACGATCCGGCCGTGGCCGTCCAGGACGTAGTGGTCGGGGGTGACCAGTCCGGACACGACCGCCTCGCCCAGGCCGCCGCTGGCCTCGACGATGATCTGGTCGCGCGCGCCGGTCACCGGGTTGGCGGTGAACATCACCCCCGCCAGCTCGGCCTCGGCCATGGCCTGCACCACGACGGCGATCCGCACGCCGCCCACCTCGCCGTCCGCCCCGATGCCCGTCTCTATGCCCGCCCCGATGCCGCGCCTGGCGCGGTAGGCGATCGCGCGCGCGGTCCACAGCGAGGCCCAGCACCGCCGTACCGCGTCGATCAGCGCGCGCTCGCCGACGACGTTGAGGTAGGTGTCCTGCTGCCCGGCGAACGCGGCCCCCGGCAGGTCCTCGGCGGTGGCGCTGGAGCGCACCGCGACGGGGCCCGCGCCGAGCGCCGCGTAGGCATCGAGGATGGCGCGCCTGATCTTCTCCGGCACCTCGGCGACCTCGAAGGCGGCCCGGACGCGGGCGCCCGGATCCGCCCCGGCCGGCTGCTCGCCGGTGAGCTCGCCGGGCATCCCGGCTTGGATCTCGGAGAGCGTCTCGGCCAGCACAGCCGACACGCGCGGGTCGGCAGCCACGAGCGCGTAGGCGTCGGTGGTGACGACGAACCCGTCGGGGACGGGGAAGCCGGCCCTGATCGCCTCACCCAGGTTCGCGCCCTTGCCGCCGGCCACGGCGAGGCTGTGCCGGTCGAGGTCCTTCAACGCTGTCACGAAGGTCATGCGGGCTCCTTCACATGCGCGGTGGTACGCAACGGACGGACGGGCAGGGCGACGGCCAGCACGAACGCCACCCCGAGCAGCGGCGCCATGAGCCCGAACACCAGCGGCATCGCCGCGCCGAGCGCCGCCGCCTCCGGCAGGCCGCTCTCCAGCCGCCAGGTGATCAGCGTGCCGGCCACCGCCACCCCCGCCGAGGCGCCGATCTGGCGCAGGAAGGTGACGGAGGAGGTCGCGGCGCCGAGGTCGGCGTAGCCGACGGCGTTCTGCGTGGCCAGCACCATCACCTGCATGACCAGCCCGACGCCGAGCCCGATCACCGCCATCGCCGCGCTCAGCGCGGCCACCGCCGTCCCCGGTGCGAGGCTGGCGACGCCGCGCGACGCGGCGGCCAGGACGGCCAGCAGCGCCAGGCCCGCGGCCGCCAGCGCGGTCCCCGCGATCGGGTACGGCTTGTAGCGGCCCGTCCTGGTGATGAGCCGGCCCGAGACGACGGTGGTGAGCAGCACGCCCGCCATGAGCGCGGTCACCACCAGCCCGGCCTGCGCCGCGCCCGCGCCGAGCGCGATCTGCAGGTAGGAAGGCAGGTAGGTGAGGGTGCCGAACAGCGCGAACCCGATCAGGAAGCTGATGGCCACCGGGACGGCGAAGGCGGGGTCGCGAAACAGCCGCAGCGGCAGGACGGGGTCGGCGGCCCGACGGGCGGTGAGGAACCAGGCGGCGCCGCCCGCCAGGGCGAGCAGGAGCCAGGCGGGGTGGCGGGTCTGTCCGAGCAGGACGATGCCGAGCACCGCGGCCGCCAGCGTGAGCGTGCCGGCGTAGTCGACGGGCGGCCACGCGGCAGTGCCGCTCTCTGTGGCGGTGGCGCGGGCGGGGCGGGGCAGGTGGAGGGTGAGGGTCAGCAGGACGAAGGCGACCAGGCCGAGCGGCGGGTAGACGGCGAAGATCCACCGCCAGCTGAGCCGGTCGACGAAGAAGCCGCCGAGCAGGGGCCCGCCGACCGCCGCGACCACGTAGGCCGCGCCGATGAAGCCGAGGTAGCGGCCGCGTTCGCGGGGGCTGACGATCTCGCCGATGATGGCCTGCGCGCCGATCATGAGCCCGCCGCCGCCCATGCCCTGCAGCGCGCGGAAGGCGACCAGCTGCGGCATGGAGGCGGCCATCGCGCACAGCACGGCGCCGGCGACGAACACCGCGATCGCCGCCTGCATGACGGGCTTGCGGCCGAACCTGTCGCCGAGCTTGCCGTAGACGGGCATGACGACGGTGGCGGCGACCAGGTAGGCCGTGACGACGGCGGGCATCTGCGCCAGTCCGCCGAGGTCGGCGGCGATGGACGGCAGCGCGGGGGTCATGATCGTCTGGTCGAGCGCGCCGAGGAGCATGGCCAGCAGCAGGCCCGGCAGGACAGCGGTGACGGAGCTGCGCACGACCACCCCTTTAGAAGACGTCGCGTTCTCTAAGGAGCCTACGCTTCGCTCATTGGATACGCAACGTTCTCTAAGTGCGGCGTCAGCGAACGTCGTCACCCTGGGAGGCGGCCGCGCCGTTCAGCCCGTGCCGTTCAGCCTGTGGGGTCCTTCGCGGAGTACCCCGCCGACTCGGCCGCGGCGGCGATGACGGCGTCGAGCCTGTCGCGCGTCCTCCTCAGCTCGCCGATCTGCCTGTCGCGTGCCGGTCGGCGTTGGCGTCGATCGCATCCCGCAGATAGGCGGCCAGGCCCTCGGCGGCCGCGTCGATCGTCGCGGTGAAGCGGGCGTCGGTGACGTACAGCTCGCCCAGACACCGGTGGATGTCCGGCGTGCAGTCGTAGAACCAGCGGCTGATGTGCGCGCGGTGCCGTTCGGCCAGATCCATCACCGCCTCGCCGGCGGCGGGCAGGCCCGCCTTCATCGCCGCCACCAGATCTTCGGTGATGCCCTCCGCCTCCGCGCGCAGCCGCAGCCAGTCGACCTTGGTGTAGGAGGCGACGCGGCGGCGGCTCTCCGCGTACCGGCTGCTGCCGCCCCAGCGCCGCTCCACCTCCTCGTCGTACTGTTCGGGACGGAAATCGCCGAACACCTCGAAGCGCTCCTCGGGGGTCAGCGTGATGTTCAGGGTGCGTGCCTCCATCGCGACCTCGATCGCCTCGGCCATGTCCCGCAGCCGGTCGATGCGCACCATGAGCAGCTCGTGCTGGCGGCGCAGATGGGTCATCGCGTCACTGCCGGGATCGTCGAGGATCGCGGCGATCTCCTCCAGCCCGAACCCCAGCTCCCTGTAGAACAGCACCTGCTGCAGCCGCTCCAGGTCGGCGTCGGTGTAGCGCCGGTAGCCTGCCTGGCTGCGCTCGCTGGGCGACAGCAGGCCGATCTCGTCGTAGTGGTGCAGCGTCCGCACCGTCACCCCGGCCAGCCGCGCCACCTGCCCCACTGTCACGCTCATGCCCCCAGCATGAACCCTCACCCAACGTGAGGGTCAACCGGCTGGACTCTCCCACAGAGGGAGACCCCATCCTTGAGACATGGACCTCCTGCCAATCGGGCAGTTCGCCCGTCTCAGCAGGCTCAGCGTCAAACAGCTGCGCCACTACGCCGACCTCGGCCTGCTGAGGCCCGCCCACGTCGACGACGACACCGGCTACCGCTACTACCACCCCTCCCAGGCCCGCCAGGCGCTGTCGATCGGGTTGCTGCGGTCACTGGACGTGCCGCTGTCGGTCATCGGGCAGGTCCTGTCGGGGACGGCGGGCGCGCTCGGCCAGGTCCGCGACGACCTCGACAGCGAACTGCGGCGCCGCCGCCGCACCCTCGCCGCCCTGGAGCGGGTCATGGCCGACGGCCTGCCGGCCGCCCAGATCCGCGTGGTCGACGAGCCCGCCCGCATGGTGGCGCTGACGCGGGAGCAGGCCCACGATGATCTGGACGTGGGCCGCGCCACCTCGGCGTGCGTGGCCAGGCTGCTGGCCGCCGCCGCCGAGACGGCGCCCCGCCTGATCGGGCTGTTCCCCGTCGACCTGACCGAACCGCTCACCGTCGAGGTGGCGCTGGAGACCGGCGCGCCCGTCGCCGGCGCCACCGCCCGCGTCCTGCCCGGCGGACGCTTCGCCCAGGCCACCCACATCGGCCCCTACGACCAGATCTCGCTGACCGCGCACGCCCTGCTGGCCTGGTGCGCCGAACGCAACCACCCCGTCCACGGCCCCCTTAGGGAGGTCTACGCCAGCGACCCGGCCACCACCCCCGCCGACCAGCTCATCACCCACCTGCAGATCCCCTTGGAGGAACACCCGTGAAGACCACCTACGGCCCCGTCACCGCGCTGACCGTCACCGGACTCGGCGAACCCGGCGGCGGCGAGCACCTTTCGGCGATCAACGCCCTCTACACCGTCGCCGCGGCCATGAACGCCCCCGTCGGCCCGCTGGAGGGCCGCTGGTGGGTCGAGGACGAGCCGCCCCCGCTCGAGGTGCCGCGCGAGCAGTGGCGCTGGCACCTGCACCTGCCGCTGCCCGCCGTACCGGCCGCGGGGGAGATGGAGCGCGCCAGGGAGACGGCCCGCACCTCGGGCGCGGCCGTCGACCGGGTGCAGGTCGTCACCTTCACCGAAGGCGAGTGCGTCGAACTGCTGCACGAAGGCCCCTACAGCGATGAGCACATCACGCTGGCGGCGATGGCGGAGTACATGGCCGCCCACGGGCTCGTGGCCAACGGCCTCCACCACGAGGTGTACCTGTCCGACCTGCAGGAGAGCGACCCCGCCAAGATGCGCACCGTGCTTCGCCAGCCGGTCAGGAGCGCAGGAACCGCCCCGTGACGGAGCCGGCCGCCTCGCCCAGACCGGCGGGCGGGCCCTCGTAGAGGACGCGCCCGCCGTGCCGCCCGCCACCAGGGCCGAGATCGATCACCCAGTCGGCGCGCCTGATCACCTGCAGGTCGTGCTCGATGACGATGACCGTGTTGCCCTGCTCGACCAGCCGATCGAGCAGGTCGACCAGCGCCTCCACGTCGGCCAGGTGCAGGCCGGTGGTCGGCTCGTCCAGCACGTACAGGCTGCCGGTGCGGCCCAGCTCACCGGCCAGCTTCAGCCGCTGCCGCTCACCGCCCGACAGCGTCGAGGTCGGCTGGCCCAGCGTCAGGTAGCCCAGCCCCACCTCCACCAGGCTGCGCAACCTGGCCGCGATCGCCGCCGCGCCGGCGTCGGCGAAGAAGGCCGACGCCTGCTCCGACGTCATCGCCAGCACCTCGGCGATCGTCCGCCCGCGCAATCGGTACGACAGGGCCTCGGCGTTGAAACGCCGTCCCTCGCACGTCTCGCAGGTGCGCGTCACCGGATCCATGAACGCCAGATCGGTGTAGATGACTCCGCGCCCCTCGCACTCGGGACACGCCCCGGCCGAGTTGAAGCTGAACAACCCGGCCTTGACCCCGTTGGCCTTGGCGAACGCCGCCCTGATGCCGTCCATCACCCCGATCGCCGAGGCGGGACTCGAGCGCGAGCTGACCGCGATGGCCCCCTGGTCGACCACCACCGCCTCCGGATGGGCGGCCACGAACACCTGCCCGATCAGCGTCGACTTGCCCGACCCGGCCACACCCGTCACCGCCGTCAGCACCCCGACCGGCAGGCGCACGCTGACGTCGTCGAGATTGTGCAGGCTCGCGTGCTCGACCGTCAGCCACCCGGACGGCGTGCGCGGTTGCTCCTTGATCGAGGTACGGCGACGCAGGTGTGTCCCGGTCAGCGTGTCCGTCAACTCCGCGACCGGGCCCTCGAAGACCACCTGGCCCCCGTGCACCCCCGCGCCGGGCCCCAGGTCGATGACGTGGTCGGCGATCTCGATCACCTGCGGATCGTGCTCGACCACCATGACCGTGTTGCCCTGGTCGCGCAGCTGCAGCAGCAGGGAGTTCATCCGGTGCACGTCGGCGGGATGCAGCCCCGCGCTGGGCTCGTCGAAGATGTAGGTCATCCCGGTCAGGCTGGAACCCAGATGCCGCACCATCTTCAGCCGCTGCGCCTCCCCGCCGGAGACGGTCGAGGTCTCCCTGTCGAGCGACAGGTAGCCGAGACCGATCTGCTCCACCCGCCGCAGCGCCGCCACCGCCGCCCCGGCCACCGGATAGTCGAGCCTGCCCAGCTCGGCGATGAGGTCGGTGACCTCCATCGCGCCGTAGTCGGCGATGGAATGCCCGCCGATCCTGCTGGCCAGCGCCTTGGCGTTGAGGCGCGCGCCCCCGCACGAGCGGCACACCCCCTCACTGACCACCGCCAGCACCGCCTCACGGTTCCTGCCGCTCAGCTCCGACAGGTCGCGCTTGAGATACAGGCGGGTGAAGCGATCGGCCACCCCCTCGTAGGCGACCTTGTTGAGGGTGCCGTTCTTGCCCCTGACCGCCACGCTGAAGCCCTGACCGTGCAGGAACAGCTCCCGCTCGGCGTCGGTGTAGTGCTTCAGCGGCTTGGCCGGGTCGAAGGTGTCGGAGCGGGCGTAGATCTGCCACTGCCAGGTGCCGACCCCGAACAGCGGGAACCTGATCGCCCCCTCCTCCAGCGACAGCTCCTCGTCGAGGAAGGCGCCGAGGTCGAGCTCGAGCCTGCGGCCCAGACCGTCGCACTCCGGGCACATGCCCTGCGGGTCGTTGAAGGAGTAGGCGAAGGAGTAGCCCGCGCTCGGCTCGCCGTATCGGGAGAACAGCACCCGCAGGATGGAGGAGATGTCGGTCATGGTGCCGACGGTGGAGCGGGCGTTGCCGCCGATCGGCTTCTGGTCGACGACGATCGCGGCCGACAGGTGCTCGATCGCCTCGGCCTCGGGTTTCTCGTAGCGGGGCAGGCGGTTGCGGACGAACGTCGGGAACGTCTCGTTGAGCTGGCGCTGCGACTCCACGGCGATCGTGTCGAAGACGATGGAGGACTTGCCCGAGCCCGAGACGCCGGTGAAGACCACCAGCCGGTTCTTCGGGATGCGCAGGGAGACGTTCTTGAGGTTGTTGGTCCGTGCGCCGGTGATGACGATGGCCTCGCTCATGGGAGCGACGCTAACGACGCCCACCGACAGAATCCCCGCCCTGGCCGGCCTCGCACGCGGCACGCGCCAGGCTTGTCGACCGCCGGGGTGGCGTTGCTTCGGCGGCTTTGGTGGCACTAGTGTGATTTTTGTGACTGCCGGGTCGGCCTCGATGGGCCAAGAGCGAGTGAGGCCCCCGGCCACGGCGTGAGCGCCGGGCGGGCCAGAGGCCCGCCTTTCCCGTGAGTGCCGCCCGCGTGCCGTCTTCCCGCGCCTGACGCGCGACACCCCCTCTTCACCGCGCCGCCGTACGCCACCGGGCCGCCCCTCGCACCACCACCGCACCACGGTCGTCCCGTGGTGACGTCGTCATGCCGCCACAGCCCGAAAACAGAAAGCAGAGAATGCCGAACGAGTTCAACCAGCAGATCATCGAGGAGTTCCGCGCCAACCGAGGACAGGTGGGCGGATACTTCGAAGGAGCCAGGCTGCTCCTGCTGACCACCACGGGCGCGCGCTCGGGCGCCCGGCACACGACCCCTCTCGGATACCTGCCCGACGGCGGCGAACAGGTCCTGGTCATCGCCTCGGCCGGCGGCGCCGCCCGCCATCCGGACTGGTTCCACAACATCGTGGCCAACCCCCGCGTCCGGGTCGAGAACGGCGTCTTCACCTACGACGCGCAGGCCGTCGTCCTGGAGGGCGAGGAACGCGAGCAGGCCTTCGCCCGCGCGGTCGAGGCCGACCCCGGATGGGCCGACTACCAGGCCAAGACCACCCGCCTCATCCCCGTCGTCGCCCTGCGGGAGATCCCGAGCGGGCCGCCGAACGTGAACGCCGAATCGTTCGGCGCGGCGCTCAAGCTCATCCACGACGCCTTCAGGCGGGAACTCGCGCTGATCCGCAAGGAGGTCACCGAGTCCGGTCCCGGCCTCGGCGTCCAGCTGCGGGTGAACTGCCTGACCGTCTGCCAGGGGCTGCACCACCACCACACCCACGAGGACGCGGGGATGTTCCCGGCCCTGGCCGCGCGCCATCCCGAACTGGCTCCGACCTTGGAGCGGCTGGGCGAGGAGCACCAGAAGATCGCCGCCCTGATCGAGGAGCTGCAGCAGCTGGTCTCCACCGACAGCCCGGACCCCGCCGTGGTGCTGCCGGAGGTCGAGCGGCTCATCGACGCGCTGGAGAGCCACCTGGCCTACGAGGAGGAGCAGCTGATCCCCATCCTCGACGCGTAGTCCATGCGGCGGGGGAGCGCCGCCGGGGCGAGACCCCCGTGGCTCACCTCGTCGGCGCACCCCGTGTGGACAACCTGATCGCCGATTACCACATCCGGTACGGAGGCTACGGGGGCATCCATCCCGACAGAGTGGAAAATCGGCGCTCGCCGCCGACCAGGGACGCCAGATCCCGGTGTCGGGATCGGTCAGGCGTCGCCGGGTTTGCCGAACTCTTCGATCAGCACGGGATACTGCTCCCCACCGTGTCCGGCGGCGATCGAGCGGTCGGCCATCGCCTTGATCAACTTCGGCAGTTCGGCGTTGACACCCACCGCCTCGCTCTCCTCGATCAGGTGTGCCATCGCCCGCGCGTCGGTCTCCAGGGCCGACACCTCGGCCGGGAAGGAGCCGCGGTCGATCTGCTCGGCATACCCAGGCAGCCATTCGGCCACACCGGCAGCGATCTGCTGCGCGAACGGCGCATACGTTGCGGCGTCAACACCGGCCGTCCTGAGCAGGGCAGTGCCCTGGAGCCAGGCGTTCAACACGCTCCACATCATGGCTAGGCCGGCCACGTCGTACAGGGACGCCAGCCCATGGTCCGCACCAAGGTAGGTGACGGTGCCGAGCGCGTCGAGTGTTGACTTGTGTGCCTCGAAGTCCGACTGCGGCCCGCTGTGCAGAATCACCGCCTCGGCGGTCCCGATCGCCGGCGGGATGGCCATGATGGCGCCGTCCAGGTAACGGGCGCCGCGCTGCTCGGCCCATTGGGCGGCTTCCCGGGCCTGGGCCGAGTCGCCCGAGGTCAGGTTGATCAACATCGTGCCGTCCAGCTCGATATCGCTCGCGCCGAGCAGCTCGTGCATGGCCTGGTAGTCGGTGACGCAGATGATCGTCAGGGAACCTGCCTTGAGCGCGTCGCCAACCGTTGGCGCCAGCCGTGCACCCTCGGCCACCAGCCGGTCGGCCTTGGAGGTCGTACGGTTCCACACGGTGGTGGGATGCCCGGCTTTCAGGAACGCGCCGGCGAGTGCCTGGCCCATCAGTCCGAGTCCGATGACTGTCACGGGTGTATCGGTTATGTGGTTCATGGCACCATCGTCAACGTTGATACCGGTATGAAGGTCAAGTGAGGTTTCGATGCGGATCGGGGAACTGAGTCGTCGGGCGGGCGTCAACGCCCATCAGTTGCGCTACTACGAGGCCCAGGGCCTGCTGGAGGCAGACCGCGGCGCGAACGGTTACCGCGAGTACAACGAGAGCGCCGTGCTGCGGGTGAAGCAGATCCGGCACCTGCTTGGTGCCGGTTTGTCCTCTGAGGACATCGCGTACCTGCTGCCCTGTGCGGTCGGAGAGGCCCCGGAGCTGCTCGGGTGTCCCGAGTTGCTGGCCGCGATGCGGTCACGGCTGCAGCGACTGGACGATCAGATGTCCAGGCTCGCTCAATCCCGCGACGCTCTTGCCGACTACATTGATGCGGCCGATCGAATGGGCAGCGAGAGCTATCCACCCTTTGACGGTGCTGACCAGGAGCCCGTCCCCGCCTGAGCAGCCGGGTGCCGGCTACGGCCCGAGGTCACGCTCACGGGGGGTCACGGGTCACGGGTTACGGTCGCACGCGGCGATGGGCTCGGGGAGTTCAGCCGTCCGGCGGGTGCGTCGACCGCTGGCAGGTTGTCACTCGGGCTTCCACTGGGAGAAGGCCTCCTGTACGTCCCCGGGCGCGTGGGCGAGCGCGGCGTCGTCGGGTTCGGCCGCCGTGACGTACGGCAGGTGCACGACGACGTCGAAGGCCTCCAGCGGGTTCAGGCCGGAGTAGAACGCCCCGTTGCCGGCCCGCTGCCGCGAGGCGGCCCGGACGGCGTCGGCGTCGTCCGGCGACAACCGCCGCAGGTCGGTCGCGAAGGGGCCGTCGTGGCTGGCGTCCATGAGCGCGTCGAGGCTGCCGGGCTCGGGCGCCGCCATCGCGGTGAAGAGTGTGCCGGTGAAGAAGTCGGGGGCCACGTTGAGGGCCTGGCCGGTCCCCGAGGTCGTGCCGATGACGAGATAGCCGTCACCGAGGCGATCGGCGAGGTGCATGCCCATCGGTGTCGCCGCAGGCGAGCCCGGAAGCGCAGGGCCAGCGCTGGACGTGGCCGTTGTGGGCGGCGACGACGATCCGGTCCTCCCTGCGCAGGATCCATTCGACCGTGTCGGCGATCGCGGCGTCGCGATTGAACAGCATGCTCTGCTGGTCGCCGCTGGCCATCGCGCGGATGGCCGAGTCGAGGGTCACCGTGAGGCGCAGTGAACGCAGCGCGCGCTCGTAGGCGTCGACGGTGGTCCGTCGCAGGCAGTCCAGGCGCCGGGCCGTCATGCGGGCGGCGAGGTCGGCCAGGCTCGCGGTGAGCGCGTCCTTGGCTTCGGGGGTGAGCTGTCCGTAGGCGGCGAAGGCCGCCGGTGCGGAGAACGAGGACGGCGCCGCGAAGGCGGACGCCGTGTCCCGGACGCCGGGGTCGATCCGGAATTCGGGATCGGCCTGCGCGAGGTAGGCGAGCACGGCGTCCAGACCGGGCAGCAGGGACATGTTCGAGCGGGCAGGTCGATCCCGTAGAAGCCGACCGGGTGCGCGGCGCTGTCGTTGTGCTGCCGCATCCACTCCAGGTGGTCGCGCGTCTGGGTCCACAGCCCCATCAGGGACGTCAGGCCGCTCGCCATGACCTGTCCGAGCCGGTCGCCGCCGCCCTTGACCCAATTACACGGAGATTCCCCAGCCACCAGCCCGGTCTCAGGGGAGGGTGAGGATGCGGGGGCCCTCGTCGGTCACCGCGACGGTGTGCTCGGCGTGGGCCGCCCGCTCGCCGCTGATGCTGTGCAGCCTCCAGCCGTCGGCCGCGGTCCGGTAGCGGCCGTCGCCGCCCGCCACGAACATCGGCTCGATCGCCAGCACCATCCCGTGCCGCAGCACCATCCCCCGCCCCGGCCTCCCATGGTTGGGCACGGAGGGGTCCTCGTGCATCCGCCGGCCGATGCCGTGCCCGCCGAAGTCGGGCGGCGTGCCGTACCCCGCCTGCCGGGCCAGCTCGCCGATCGCGTGGCCGATGTCGCCGATCCTGTTGCCCGGCAGCGCCGCGGCGATGCCGGCGGCGAGGGCGCGTTCGGTCGCCTCGATCAGCGCCAGGTCGGCCGGGCGCGCCGTCCCGACCGTCAGGGAGACGGCCGCGTCGGCGGCCCACCCGTCGAGGTGGGCGCCGCAGTCGACGCTGAGCAGGTCGCCCTCACGCAGCCGGTAGCAGTCGGGGATGCCGTGCACGATCGCGTCGTTGACCGACGCGCAGATCATCGCGGGGAAGGGCGTGGGTGCGAAGGCGGGGTGGTAGTGCAGGAACGCGGGCCTGGCGCCCGCCTCGGCGATGACGCTCGCGGCCACCTCGTCCAGCTCGGTCAGGCGCACGCCGACGGCCGCGTGCTTCCTGACCGCTTGCAGGGCGCGGGCCACGACCCTGCCCGCCTCTCGCATCGCGTCCAGTTCGTTGTCGGTTTTGATCTCCACCATGCCGATAACTATAACGGTATTTCTATGACGCTTGATAGGATGGGATCCATGGTGCGACCCCCGTTGACCCCACACGAGCGCGAGCGCGGCGAGCAGCTCGGCCGCCTGCTGCGCCAGGCGCGCGGCGAGCGCAGCATCGTGGAGGTGGCCGCCGCCGCCGGCATGTCCGCCGAAACCCTCCGCAAGATCGAGACCGGCCGCATCCCGACCCCCGCCTTCTTCACCATCGCCGCGCTGGCCGAGGTGCTCGACGTCTCCCTCGACGAGATCGCGCTACGCCTCACGCCCGCCGCCCATCCTTGACGTCCGCCACCCGCGCCGAGTGAAGCGCCTCATCCGTGGCAGGGGAGAGGAGGGCGAGCAGGGCGAGAGGGGCGACTCATGGGTCCACTGACCGGCAGAACCGCACTGGTGACGGGCGGCTCGCGCGGCATCGGCAGAGCCATCGTGCAACGCCTGGCCGTCGACGGCGCCTCCGTCGTCTTCACCTACGCCACGGCCGAGGCCGCCGCGCGCCGCGTGGCCGCCGAGATCGACCTGGAGGTCGGCGCGCTGCGCGGCTCGGCCGACGGGGGAGCCTGGCCCGTACGGCTCGACCTCACCGACCTCGACGACATCAGGCGGCTGTTCGCCACCGCGCGCGACCGCTTCGCCGAACCCGGCCTCGACATCCTCGTCAACAACGCCGCCATCGCCGCCGACCGGCCCATCGCCAAGGTCACCGAGGCCGACTACGACCACGCCATGGCCGTCAACGTCAAAGGCGTCTTCTTCACCATCCAGCACGCCCTGCCGCACCTGCGCGACGGCGCCCGCATCATCAACCTGTCGACGGCCAGCACCGCCTGGCCCGGCCCCGGCGAAGCGCTCTACGCCGCGGGCAAGGCCGCCGTCGAGCAGTTCAGCAGGGTCGCCGCCAAGGAACTGGCCGGACGCGGCATCACCGTCAACACCATCTCGCCCGGACCCACCGACACCGACCTGCTGCGCGGAGCCACCACCGAGCAGGAACGCCAGGCCGTGGCCAGCATGACCCCCCTCGGCAGGCTCGGCACCCCCGCCGACGTGGCGGGCGTGGTCGCCTTCCTCGCCGGGCCCGACAGCGGCTGGGTGACCGGCCAGAACATCCTGGTCGACGGCGGCCTCATCTGAGCCCTGCTGAGCCTTTCCGGGCGAGCTGAGCAGCTCGCGCAGGTGACGCGAGGCCTTCTGCGCGCCCTTACTGCGGCGACAGCGCCAGGCGCAGCCCGAAGCCGACCAGGACGGTGCCCGTCACCCTGTCGATGACCCGGCGCGCCGGCGGCCGCTCCAGCCACGACCTCGCCGCCCCCGCCCCGAAGATCAGCACCGTGAACCACAGCATCCCCTCGGCGTTGTGCACCATGGCCAGCAGCAGCCCGCCCAGCAGCGGCGGCGCCTCCTGCGGCAGGAACTGCGGCAACAGCGCCACGTAGAAGACGCCGATCTTGGGATTGAGCAGATTCGTCAGCGCGCCCCTGGCCCACGCTCCGGCCAATCCGCCCCCTTCCCGTACGGGGGGCTCCACCACGCCCTCCGCCGGTCGCCGGGCCTTCCGGATCATCGACACCCCGAACCACACCAGATACGCCGCGCCCGCGTACCGCAGAACGGTGAAGGCCAGCTGCGAAGCGGTCAGCAACGCCGACAACCCGGCCGCCGCGGCCACACCCCACACCAGCACCCCGGTGTTGACGCCCAGCGCCGTCGCGAACGCCACCCGCCGGCCCCGCGTCAGCGCCGCCCGCAGCACCAGGGCCGTGTCGAGCCCCGGCACGATCGTGACCAACCCCGCAACCACCGCGAACGACAGCAAAGCCGATGTCATGCCACACATCATCGCTGATCGGGAGGCTTCAACAACGGATGGGTCCGCATCGCCACCTCCAGCTCACCCGGCAACTCGTCCCGGTACCGGCCGAGCGTCGCCAGATCGCTGTGGCCCAGCACCCGCCGTACCGCGTCCATGTCGACCGCGTCGGCCAGCAGATGCGTCGCCGTCGTGTGACGCAGGCCATGCGGCGTCACCGAACGCCGCTGGGACGGATCGACCTGCCGCTGCACCCTGTCGATCACCGCCTGCACATCACCACGCGCCAGCCGCCGCCCCCGCCACGACAGCAGCAGCGCCTTGTCGGCCGTCTGTGGACGCCCGCCGGCCAGATACTCCTCCAACGCCTGCGCCACCAGCCCCGGCAACGGCACGTCGCGCGTCTTGCCGCCCTTGCCGAAGATCCGCCAGTAGCGCACCCCGTCGTTGGTGTAGAAATCCTCCACGTTCGCCCGCACCAGCTCCGACACCCGCGGCCCCACCGTCGACAGCAGCAACACGATCAACGCGTCACGCGACTCCGTCCGCTGATCGCTGCGTGGCCTGCGCCGCCCCTCCCGCACCGGCTCCGGCCGCGCCGGAGCCGAGCCCAGCTCCCTGGCCGCACCGATCAACCCCTGCGCCTGCTCCCGCGTCAGCGCCCGCCGCTCGGCCCGCAGCCCGCCCCGCTCCCTGGCCGTCACCGTCGCCATCGCCATCGGATTGATCTGCACCCAGCCCGCCAGCGTCGCGTGCTTGAACAACGCCGAGATCGACCGCCGGAACCGCGCCTGGGACGAGGCGCTCTGCAGCCCGCCCGCCGGCTCGGCCCGCCGCCCGTCGGGCTTGCGCGCGAACGCCAGCAAGATCGCATCGATGTCCTCGCCCGTCAGGTCGTCGAGCACCGCCCCTTCACCGGCCAGCGCCACCAGCGTCGCCACGTCGCGCGCGTAGACCTCCGCCGTCGACATCGACAACGCCCCCGTCAGCGTCTTGGCCCGCACCAACTCCACGTAGCGGTCAGCCGCCTCCCGCACCGTCAGCCTGTTGAGCTCCGCAGGCCGCATGCCCCTCCTCGCCTAGAACACCAGCGGCAAGAACGTACCGAGCGGCACCGACAAAAAATGCGAGGACCTCCGCCACCAGCGCCGATAACCTTGCTGACCATGTCACACATCGCCATGGTCAGCATCCCGGCGCCCGGACACGTCAACCCGAGCCTGGAGGTCATCGCCGAACTGGTGCGCCGTGGTCACCGCGTCACCTACGCCAACGACCCCTCCTACCGCGACGTGGTCACCTCCGTCGGAGCCGAGCTCAAGCCGTACGCCTCCACCCTGCCCGTCCCCGGCGACCCGGACGGCTGGCCCGAGGACACCATCGCCCAGCTCGACGTGTTCCTGCGCGACAACCAGGCCATGACCCCGCAGCTGCGCCACGCCTACGACGACGACCGGCCCGACATGTTCCTCTACGACATCGGCGCCGCGCCCGCCCGCGTCGTCGCCACCCAGTGGAACATCCCGATCATCCAGCTCTCGCCCACCTACGTCGCGTGGGACGGCTACGAGAGCGACATGGCCCCCCTCTTCGACCAACTGCGCTCCACCCCCGAAGGCGCCGACTACTACCGCCGCGCCCAGCAGTGGCTCGACGACGAGGGCATCGAGGCCACCCACGAGAACTTCGTCGGCCGCCCCGACACCTGCCTCGTCCTTGTCCCGCGCGCCCTGCAACCCAACGCCGACCGCGTCGACCCCGCCCACTACACCTTCGTCGGCCCCTGCACCGGCTCGCGCGCCCAGCAGGGCACCTGGCAGCGACCCCGCGACGCCGAGAACGTCGTCCTCGTCTCGCTCGGCTCCGCCTTCACCAACCAGCCCGCCTTCTACCGCGAATGCCTCAAGGCCTTCGGCGACCTGCCCGGCTGGCACCTCGTCCTGCAGATCGGCAAGCACGTCGACCCTGCCGACCTCGGCCCCATCCCGGTCAACACCGAAGTCCACACCTGGGTGCCCCAGCTCGACATCCTGCGCCAAGCCGACGCCTTCGTCACCCACGCCGGCATGGGCGGCGCCGCCGAAGGACTCACCTGCGCCGTCCCGATGATCGCCGTGCCCCAGGCCGTCGACCAGTTCTCCAACGCCGACCGCCTCGCCGAACTCGGCGTCGCCCGCCGCCTCGACACCGACCAGGCCACCGCCCAGGCCCTGCGCGAGGCGCTCCTCGACCTCACCGGCGACCCCCGGGTCGCCGAGCGCCTGCGCGCCCTCCAGCACGAACTCCAGATCGAGGGCGGCACCAAGCGCGCCGCCGACCTCATCGAGGCGGCCCTGCGCTGAACGTCGTCACAGCCCAGTCGTCCGCCCCGGGAGGGTCTTCCACCGTGCGCCATCGGGGCGGCACAGGGGGACCAGAACGGCGCGCCGGCCTGGTCCGCACACACTCGCCGCGTGGACGCCTTCGCCAGACGTTCTCCTCGGGAGACCGGAGCCGGGGCACCGCTTCCGTCCGCGGTGTGTCGACTGGTCCGGCGGTTCTCAGGCCACGGTCCCGCATGGAGCGCCCGGTCGCGGCCGCCGCGCCGGTCATCAGCCCGTCGCGCGGCCCGGGGCCGAAGCGCGCGCCGACATAGACGGCGACGGACAGGCCGTTGAGCAGGACGCCACCGGCCAGCAGCGCGACCCGGGCGGCAAGCCCGAGGTCCTGGGGGATGAGCAGGAGGCCGAGGTCGGCTGAGCACGCCAAATGGCCACCGCCCTCGCCGGCGGCCTCCCCCTCTCGTCCACTGCCCGACGACCACACTGGGTCGCCTGAGCGAGACCTGGACGCCGAGTGGCTCAACGCCGCCACCGCCGTGGCTTTTCCGGCGCCCTCCTCCGGCACGCGCGCACGCTCACCAAACCGCAGACCGGCCCGCCCTCCACCCTGAGGACGAGCCGGTCCAGCTCGGGACGTGAGCCCCGGCCCCGAACAGACGCCCCTGGAAGACCGGTGGACCTGTTCGATGGTGCGGCAGGGGATCGGCCGGCTGCGCGGCCCCAGCCAACGGGCCGCGCGCCGTCCGTATGGGTGGCGGCTCCGGGCTCGAAGCCTCCACGAGGACAGGAGCGGCCTCTCGTCAGCCGCTCACCGAGCAGTCCGCGGGCGGTGAGCGTGGGAGCGGATCAGGCCGGGGAGCCGCGGCAAGCGCCTCCTCGGGAGTCAGCACGCCGCCACGCCGGAAAACGGCCTGATAGGCGTCCTCGTCCAGGTGCTGCCGCACCACCCGGGTGATCCGCTCGACGTCGCCCCGTTCGGCAGGGGGCAGCGGCATGCCCACGGAGTCCCTGGCCGCGTGCGCGGCTCCGAGCAGCACAGCCGCATACGCGTGACGCCCCGCGAGGGCATGGGCTCCCGCCAGGCCCTCCAGGGCCAGCGCCATGGCCCGGGCATCACCCGTCTGACGGGCCGCGCTCCAACCGTCCAGGTGCAGGCACAGGGCCTGCTCCGCCTCCCCGCGCAACTCGGCGACGAAGCCGAGTTCGGCCAGAGCGAGCGCGCGGCCTGGTTCGAAGGCCATCGCGGACTGCCAGCGCAGCACGTGGCGCATCTGGGACTCGGCGGCGTCGAGCCGTCCCTCGCGCCGAGCGCCGAGACCGAGGCCGACCTCCGCGTGGATCTGCCCTGGCTTGAAGCTGTGCTCGGAGGCCAGGCGCATCGCCCGCTGGTGGAACTCCCGCGCCCTTGCGTGGTCCCCGGTGAGCATGGCGATGCTGCCCAGGCTGCTCAGCCGATCCGCGGCATCCGGCCACAGCCCGAGGTCCTCGGCCATGCGCAGCCCTTCGTGATGGAGCCGGGCCGCGCGTTCGTAGTCGCCCGCCATCTCGGCCAGCGCGGCGAGCGGTTCGACGGTCTGCAACCGCCCCCAGCCGTCGGCGAGTTCGGCGAACAGCTCCGCGCTGCGCCGCCCGTCGTGCGCGAGCCGGGCGAGGTCGCCGCGCACATGGGCCTGGTTGGCCCGTACGCTCAGCGCCGCGGCGGTTCCCCAGGTGTCGCCGAGGGCCTGGAAGCCGGCCAGCGCCTGGTCGATGAGGTCCTCGCTGGCGGCCTGGTCGCCGATCCCGAACAGGGCGAAGCCGAGGAACCACTGGGCCCTGGCCCGCTCCCGCGGGTCCGCGACGTCCCGGGAGAGCTCCACGGCGACACGGCTGTACTGCCTCCGCTCGGCGTCGTCGCCGACGAGAAGGGCGAACCCCGCCCGCCACGCCCGGGCCTGGGCCCGCAAGGACGCCACGGCCGTCGAGTTCCGGGTGGCCGCGGCGAGCGCCGCCTCCAGCGACCGGCCGGCCTCCCGCAGCCGGCCGCGCAGGAACCAGTACCAGGTCAGCGCGTTGACCAGCCTGAGGGCGTCCTCGACGGCACCGTGCCGGACCGCGTCGTCGAGCGCCCGGCGGCAATTGGCGGCCTCCGCGTCCAGAAGACCCAGCCGGCGCCGCTGGTCGGGGCCGTGCAGCCGCGGCGCGGCGCGCTGGGCGAGGTCGGTGTAGTACTGGCGGTGACGCCGTCGTACGTCCTCGCTCTCGCCCGCCTCACGCAGGCGGGCCAGGCCGTAGTCCGCAACCGACTCGAGCAACCGGTAGCGGGGTTCGTCGCCGCCGTCGGCCACGACGACCAGCGAGCGGTCCACGAGGCGGGCGAGCAGGTCGAGGACGTCCTCGGAAGGAACCCCTTCCCCGGCGCAGACGACCTCCGCCGCCTCCAGCGTGCACCCTTCGGCGTGGACGGCCAGCCGGCGCAGCACGATGCGCTCGGCCCCGGTCAGCAGCTCCCAGCTCCAGTCGATCATCGCCCGCAGCGTCCGCTGGCGGGGCGGCGCGCCCCGGTACCCGGTGGCCAGGAGCCTGAAGCGGTCGTCAAGGCGGTTGACCAGCCCCCGTACGCCGAGAGCCCGTACCCGGGTGGCGGCCAGTTCGAGCGCCAGGGGGATCCCGTCGAGCCGGCGGCAGATCACCGACACGTCCCGAGCGTTGCCGGCGTCGAGCGTGAAGCCGGGCGCCGCGGCAGCGGCCCGGACGACGAACAACTCCACGGCACTGGAGCGCGCCACAGCGTCGAGATCGGCCTCGCCGGTGAGATCGGGCACCTCCAGCGGCGGCACGGCCCAGACCACCTCGCCGAGGATGCCCAACGGTTCCTGGCCGGTAGCCAGGATGCGCAGGCCGGGGACACGCTTGAGCAGCAGCGCCGCCAGCTCGGCCACCGCGCCGACGATGTGCTCGCAGTTGTCGAGCACCAGCAGCAGCCGCTTGTCGCCGAGCGCCTCGGCAAGGCTCTCGGCGGGCGAGCAGAGCCCGCCCACGCCGGGGGAGACGGGACCCGCCCCTTCCCGGATGCCGATCGCGGCCATGACGGCCTCCGCCACCGGATCCACCGCGTCCGCGCCGCCGGTACGGCCCAGCGCGGCCAGCTCGACCAGCCAGGTGCCGTCGGGGAAGTCACCGGCGAGCTGGGCCGCCGTCTCCAGCGCGAGGCTGGTCTTGCCGACCCCGCCCGAGCCGGTCAACGTCAGGTGCCGCGCGGCGGCGAACAGGGATTTCACCTCGGCCACCGCGCCCTGGCGGCCGACCAGCCCGGTCAGCGGAGCGGGCAGGTTCGTGGCGGGCCGGCGCGCCGGGGCCGCGCCGGCAGAGACGGTCCCGGCGGTGCGGGCGGTGCGGGCGGCGGGGACGGTGCTCAGCGCCGGGTCCTGCTCCAGCATGGCCTGATGCAAGGCGGTCAGTTCGGGCCCCGGGTCCAGGCCCAGCTCGTCGGCGAGCCGGGCCCGCAGCTCCTGATAGCCGGCCAGTGCCTCGCTCGTCCGCCCGGCGGCATGCAGCGCGCGCATCTGAAGGGCGCGCAACCGCTCGCGCAGCGGGTGCCGCATGACCAGCTCATGCAGCTCTGCCACCACGTCGAGGTGCCGGCCCAGCTCGATCCGGGCTTCGGCGTACGCTTCGACGGCGGCCAAGCGGGCCTCCTCGAGACGGGTGATGACCGGACGGGCGAACGCGGCGTCCTCAAAGCCGGAGAACGCCGTGCCCCGCCACAGCCCGAGGGCGTCGGACAGCAGCGCCGCGCGAGTGCCGGGATCATCGGCGGCCATGGCGCGCGCCGTCAGCGTCCCGAACCTGCCCATGTCGACGCTCTCGGGTTCCGTACGCAGCACATAGCCGTCGTCCCGCAGCGCCACCAACTCCCGGCCGCCCGCTTCGGCGTCCTCCAACACCTTCCGCAGCTGCCACACCTTGGTCTGCAGGGCGGCCAAGGGATTGCCGGGGAGCTCTCGCTCGGCCCACAGCTCGTCCACGAGCCGATCCGCCGACACCGGGCGCCCCTCGTGCCACAGCAGAGCGGCCAGCAGGGCGCGGGTCTTGAGGCCGGGCACGGTGACCGGACTGCCATCCGCCCTCCACACGGCCAGCGGCCCCAGCACCCCGAATCGCATGGGAGCCACGGTAACGCAGCCCCGCGACGTGCCGAGAGCCGGCCGTGAGCGGGCGATGAGCGGCTCGTGAGCGCCGGGCCGCAGGCTGGGCCGTGTCCACCACCGCCCCCGCCAAAGGCGATCCACGAACCACGGAGGCACACCCATGACGACACAAGCACAGGACCCGGCCGATCACCGAGCCGGGCCCCGGGAATGGCTCGGCCTCTTCGTCCTCACCCTCCCCACCATCCTGCTGGCCCTGGACGCGACCGTACTGAACCTGGCGGTACCCCACCTCAGCGCCGACCTCAAGCCCAGCAGCACCGAACTGCTGTGGACCATCGACATCTACGGCTTCATGATCGCCGGGTTCCTGGTGACCATGGGCACGCTGGGCGACCGCATCGGCCGCCGCAGGCTGCTGATGATCGGGGCGCTCGGCTTCGGCCTCGCCTCGATCCTCGCCGCGAAGTCCACCAGCCCGGAAATGCTGATCGCGGCCCGCGCGCTGCTCGGCATCACCGGCGCCACGCTGATGCCCTCGACACTGGCCCTGATCAGCAACATGTTCAAAGACCCCCGGCAGCGCGGAGTCGCCATCAGCGTGTGGGTCACCTGCTTCTCCGTCGGCACCGCCGTCGGCCCGGTCCTGGGCGGCGCGCTCCTGCAGCGGTTCTGGTGGGGTTCGGTGTTCCTGCTCGCCGTCCCGGTGATGGCGGTGCTCCTGGTGGCCGCACCACTGCTGCTGCCCGAGTACAAGAACACGCAGGCGGGCCGCATCGACCTCACCAGCGTGATGCTCTCCCTGGTCACGGTGCTACCGGTGATCTACGGGATCAAGCGCCTGGCCGAGCACGGGCCGGACGCCCTCGCGGCCACCACGATCCTCGCCGGCGCGGCCTTCGGCGTGGTGTTCGCCCTGCGCCAGCGCAAGCTGGCCGACCCGCTGCTGGACCTGCGGCTGTTCGCCAACCGCGCGTTCAGCGCCGCGCTGCTGGTGCTCCTGCTCGGCCTCGGCCTGATGGGCGGGCTGTACCTGTTCATCACGCAGTACCTCCAGCTGGTGGCGGGCCTGACACCGATCACGGCCGGCCTGTGGCTGCTGCCCGCCGCCGCGACGCTGATCGCGGCCTCCTCGCTGACGCCCGCGATCACCCGGCGGGTGCGCCCCGGATACGTCCTCGGCGGCGCGCTGTCCCTCTCGGTGCTGGGCTACGCCCTGATCACCCAGGTCGACAGCACCCACGGGCTGCCGCTGCTGGTGACCGGCTTCGTGCTCATCTACACCGGCATCAGCCCGATGATGGCGCTCGGCACGGACCTGGTCGTCGGCTCCGCGCCGCTCGACAAGGCCGGTTCGGCCGCAGCGATGTCGGAGACGGGCATGGAGTTCGGCATCGCGCTGGGCATCGCCGGCCTGGGCAGCGTCGTCACCGCCGCCTACCGGGACGAGATCGGCGACGCCCTGCCCAAGGACCTCCCCGAGCCGGCCGCAGGCATCGCGCGCGACACGCTCGCCGGCGCCGACGCCATCGCAGCGGACCTGCCCGGCCCGATCGCCGCCCACGTCCTGGAACAGGCCCGGGAAGCGTTCACCAGCGGACTGAACCTCGCGGGCGGTATCGCGGGCGCCATCGTGGCGATGCTGGCCGTCACCGCGATCGTCCTGCTGCGGCACGTGCCCTCCAGCGGCGGGCCCGACAAGGAAACCGGCAAGGCCACACCGACCAGGGAACCGGCCACCGCCGGAGACAGCCACTGAACGCGGCGCGAAAGACGGCGCGGGACGGCCCAGCCGAACGACTCCACCAAGCCGCCCCGCCGCCGCGCCCGACGAAAAGCGGGGGAGCAGGCCTCAGATGTCGCGGAAGGTCTCGATCCGCGCACCCAGCGCCGTCAACCGCTCCGCCAGATCCTCATACCCCCGATTGATCACATACACGTTCCGCAGCACCGATGTCCCCTCCGCCGCCATCATCGCCAGCAGCACCACCACCGCAGGACGCAACGCCGGAGGACACATCATCTCCGCCGACCGCCACCGCGTCGGCCCCTCCACCAGCACCCGATGCGGATCCAGCAACTTCACCGACGCCCCCAGCCGCGTCAGCTCCGTCAAATAGATCGCCCGATTGTCGTACACCCAGTCATGAATCAGCGTCGACCCCTGCGCCGTCGCCGCGATCGCCGCGAAGAACGGCACATTGTCGATGTTCAGCCCAGGAAACGGCATCGGATGAATCTTGTCCGTGGGGGAGACCAGCTTCGACGGACGCACCGTCAGATCCACCAGACGCGTACGACCATTCGCCGCCCGATACTCCACCCCCCGATCATGATCCAGCCCCATCTCCTCCAGCACCGCCAGCTCGATCTCCAGGAACTCGATCGGCACCCGGCAGATCGTCAGCTCCGACGACGTCACCACCGCCGCCGCCAGCAGACTCATCGCCTCCACCGGATCCTCAGAGGGGGAGTAGTCGACATCCGCCTCGATGTCCGGCACCCCGTGCACCGTCAACGTCGTCGTCCCGACGCCCTCCACCTTCACACCCAGCTCCTCCAGGAAGAAGCACAGGTCCTGCACCATGTAGTTCGACGACGCGTTGCGGATCACCGACACCCCGTCATGACGCGCCGCCGCCAGCAGCGCGTTCTCCGTCACCGTGTCACCCCGCTCGGTCAACACGATCGGCCTGGTAGGGGAGACCGACGCGTCCACCCTGGCGTGATACATCCCGCCCGTCGCCGTCACCTCGAGACCGAAATGCTTCAACGCGCTCATGTGCGGCTGCACCGTCCGCGTCCCCAGATCACACCCACCCGCGTACGGGATCTCGAACTGCTCCGCCCGATGCATCAACGGCCCCAGGAACATGATCACACTCCTGGTACGGCGCGCGGCCTCGGTGTCCATCGACGCCAGATCCAACCGCGCAGGCGGAACGATCTCCAGATCGCTCCCACCGTTGATCCACCGCGCCCGCACCCCGATCGAGGCCAGCACCTCCAGAATCCGGTAGACCTCCTCGATCCGCGCCACCTTCCGCAAGATCGTCCGACCCGAATTCAACAACGACGCGCACAACAACGCCACACACGCGTTCTTGCTCGTCTTCACCTCGATGCTGCCCGACAACCGCCGGCCACCCACCACCCGCAGATGCATCGGCCCCGCATACCCCAGCGACACGATCTCGCTATCGAGCGCCTCACCGATCCGGGCAATCATCTCAAGACTGATGTTCTGATTACCCTTCTCGATCCGGTTCACCGCACTCTGACTCGTCGCCAAAGCCTCCGCCAGCTGCAGCTGCGTCCAACCACGATGCTGCCGCGCATCCCTGATCAGCCTGCCGATCCGCACAAGATAGTCATCCGCCATAACAGGGAAACCTATCTCACATATGAGATGCACACGCGACAAACGAGACCTCAGAGACCAGCAACCCCACGATGCGACGCAAGATGCGCCGGCGTCGCCACCGCCTTCACCTTCCCCACAAAAGCCCGCCGCGCCTCCGCGAACCCATTCCGGTCATCGAACATATCCCGGCTCATCTCCGCCAACTCCTCGATCCGATACGCCTCCAACGGCTTACGCCGCTCATCCTCCTCCCGCCGCTCCCGCTTCACCCGCACCAACTCCTCATAGTCATCCCGACCCGCCAACCGCTCCGCATACTCCAGAACCTCCTGCTCGAACTCCTCCCTCGACCCCTTCAACAACCGATCAGCCAACCCCAGCGACACCGCCTGCGCCGCCCCCACCGGCAACGCATCACCCGTCAACGACCCCGCCACCTCCGCACCCACCCGCCGAGGCAGCACATACGTCCAGTACTCCGAACCGAACAGCCCCATCGTCCGATAATGCGGATTCAACACCCGCCCCTCACGCACCAGCACCCGATCCGCGCCCAGCGCCATCATCACCCCACCGGCACCGGCGTTACCCCCCATCGACGCCACCACCAACTGCCCCGTACACGCGATGATCTCCCGGCACACCCCGTTGATGGCGTTGATGTTCATCCACGCCTCCATCTCCGGATGCCGCGCCGACTCGATCACATTCAGATGAATCCCGTTCGAGAACACCTCACCACCACGAACCACCACCACCCGCGTGTCCTGCGCCACCGCGTACTGCAGCGCCTCCACCAACCGCCGGCACTGATTCGTCGCCATCGCCCCGTTGTAGAAGTCGAAAGTCACCACCCCGACCCGACCCGCCCGCTGATACGTGATCTCCGAGAACCCCGGCTGACTCGACGGCGCCCGCCCCAGCCGACGCCGCAGCACCGACACAGCAGGCAACTTCACCCCAGCCCGATCCTCACGCCGCAACTGACCGACCCACACCGTCCCATCACCGGTGTGCACCAGCACCGCCCCACCCCGCCGCGCCGCCACCGAACCCGGCTGACCCACCAACTCAGGCCCCAGCCGCGCGTCGAAGACCCGCACCGGCATCCCGCACAGCAACGCCGCCGCCCCCGGCGCCCCGTCAGCCGCCCGGATCCGCCGCACCACCCGCTCCGACGACTCCGCCCACGAGAACTCCCGATCCGCCCGCGTCATCGCCGGACGCAACCGCCCCCACACCTCAGAACGCCCGTAATCCAGCGGCACAGGCACGAACGACGGATCCGCCGCCTTCTGCGCCACCTCCACCACCAACTCCACCGCGGCATCCGCCACCAGCCCGTTGTACAACGAACTCTTCCGCATCGGGTCGGCCGGCAACGCGAACTCCCGCCACCCCCAGATCGGCCCCGCGTCCATCTCCTCGACCGCCTGCAACGCCGTCACACCCCAGCGCGGCTCACCGTCGAGAATCGCCCAGTCCAGCGAGGACGGACCCCTGTCGCCCCGCGGACCCGGGTGAATGATGATCACCCGGTGCTCACGCCACAGCCGCTCCGGCACCCTGTCCTTCAGGAACGGACAGATCACCAGGTCCGGCTTGGCCAGCGCCACCGCCTCGAGCATCACCTGCTCCGACAGCGCCAGTTCGACCGTCACCTCGTGGCCGGCCTCGCGCAGTTCGATCCAGGCGCGCTGGGTCAGGCCGTTGAACGCAGAGACGAGGAGGAGAATCCGCACGTGAGGTCATCCTTCAGAGCTGAACTTCGGCTAAAGAAGTGATGCTGACATGCCTGAGCAAACCCGAGTGACAGAACACCGCAAATTCCCGAATTTCCCGACATCTGGACCCGGACATTGAGTGACAAACAGGACAAAAGTCCGCACGGGACGGCGCGACAACGGGGGAGAGGTACGTCACAAAAAGATGCGCTCATGTCCTCACATGGACAGAGGGAGATGAGCGACACGGGAGTGCGGTCGGCACGGGGAGCGGGTCGGCCGCCATGCCGTCCATGCAAGACGAAGAGCGCGAACGGCCCCTGTCGGCCGTTTCTTACACCAAACAGAATTCACCTTCTGTCCGGTTTAGCTACGATTCATAGCTTTCGTACGAATCGCGTGGCGGCGCGATGACTCATACCCGTCTCGCCGCGCACCAGGAAAACCGCGTCCTGGAACTGTCCCGCGGCCTTCAGCTCACGCGCCTGATCGGCCACGTCGAGGCTGGGCAGGAGGCGGTTGCGGGGGCGCCGCGTCAGCCGTACGGCCAGGAAGATCAACCAGATGATCGCCGCTGTCACGAGAACGGTCAGGAGGACGAGGGAACCCAGACTCGTCGGCATGTGTCGATCGTAACGCCGATCACAGCGCCTGCACGAAGGTCTGCGCCTCGCTCTGGCTCATTCCGGTCTCGCCGATCACCAGGTGCACGGCTTGCTCGGCACGGCCGTCGGCCTTGAGTCGGCGGACTCTGGTGGCGAGGTCGGGCTGGTGGGCGCGTGGTTGCGGTTGTGGGAGGCGGGCCATGGCGGGGTGGTCGATGAGGCGGTGTCCTGCGCGCATGCCGTCGACGGCGGTTTTGGCGTCTTTGAGGCTGAGGCCGGTGTGCTCGCGCAGGATCTTGATGGCGAGGATCGGTTTGCCTTGATCGACGAGGGCCTGCAGGTGGTGTTCGAGTTCGGCGGGTGTTCGGGGTGTGATCAGTGGGTTGGGTGTGCGGGCTCGGGCGGCTTTGGTGGCGCTGAGGGCGATGGCCGCGATGATGCCGATGGCGAGGAGGACGGGGAGGATTTCGGGGATTCCGATGTTCGTCATGGCTTGATCGTAGCTTCGCGCGTTTGCTTGATAATGAGCATTATGTCAAGTTGAGGCGGTGGGCGGCGTGGCGTCTTGCTCCCCCGGATGTTGACGGGTGTTTTTGACGGATCGTCGAAATATCGACCCGGAATGATTGAGTGCGCATAGTGTGGGTTACCCGGCGAGACTGCGGATAAGGAGCACACGTGGGGAACGACGGGATTTTGTGCCAGGTGTGCCAGGGGGTCCTGCCCGCTTCCGGCCGTGACGCGTACACACCCGCCAGGGGGCGGCTGATCGTCACCAACGGGTACTGCGAGGGTGGCTGCGCGGAGCGGGTGGCGTCGCGGCAGCGTCCGATGGAGGCTCCGGTACGGCAGCAGCAGCCGCCGGCGGCGGCTCCTCAGGCTCCCGCGGTGCGGGTGCTGACTTCCTAGGGAGGGCCACTCCCCTGCCCTGTCGCGGCCTCGGCGTAGGCCGCGGGGGTTTCCATGGGCATCAGGCGTCCGGCGCCCTCGAACACGCGTAGCTTCCAGTCGGGTCTGCGGCTGAGCAGGTAGTCGACGGTGGGGCGGTCGATCAGGGGGTCCTGGTCGCCCCACAGCAGCAGGGTGGGCGCTCGTACGGGTTCTCGTCGGTCCCGAGGAGGTCGGTGTCATCGACGTCGATGACACCTGTTGACCGCCGTCATCGCCGGACCGCTCCGCGCGGATATCCGGCCAGGGCGTCCTTGTCGCGCAAGGTCTGGAGCTCGTTGCGGGGCAGGGTCGTGGTGAAGAGGCCGGACTCGGTTCCGGCCTGGTAAAGCCGCCTGCCGTCCGGGTGCCAGGCGCCGCTGCCTCCGCAGGACTCCCATCCGGGTCCCGTGCCGGCGTGGTTGGCGACGACCGCGAACATGCGGTGGTCCATGGCGCGGGCGGCGAAGTGGATGTCCATGCGCCGCGCCTCCTCCCGGGTGTAGAGGGCCGAGGCGGCGTACACCTCGGCGCCGTCGTGGGCGGCGTCCGCGGCGTGGGCGGGCATCCCGGCGTCGAGGCACAGGGCGAGGGCGACCTGCCAGCCGTCGATGTCGAGGAGCGGGCCCTTGTCCGCGGGCTGGAACAGGTCTCGTTCGAGGCCGTGCAGGTTCCGCTTACCGTGGGCGTGGATCTCTGCGTCGGGGCGGATCACCAGGGAGGCGATCCAGCTCGTGCCGTCGGGGCGGCGGTAGGGGGCGCCCACCACCGTGGTCACTCCGCGTTCCTGTACGGCGTGGCGGACGATGTCGAGCCTCGGGTCGTTGTCGCTCACCCAGCATGATGGGTCGGCGAAGAGGGACAGGTCGTAGCCCACCAGTGAGAGCTGGGGGAACAGGAGCAGGGCCGCCCCGCTTTCGGCGGCTGTGTGGACGAGGTCGGCCGCTGAACGGGCGTTGGCCCGTACATCGCCTGGTTCTGCGGATGTCTGTGCGACTGCGACGACCAACGACTCTGACGGCATGCCGGGCATGGTATCTGTCGTGATCTTGCACGTTTCGCCCTGGGCCCTCGCCGGCTGTTCGCTTCCGTGACGCCACCGCCCTGGGGCGATCCCGGCGCTGCTCGGCGCCCTGTGGTCAGCACCCGGCGCCCGGCGCTGCTCGACTCTCTGTGCTCGGGGCGCCGGTCCCTTGCCCGGGGCTCGGCTCCCCTCTGGTCGGCGCTCGATCCGCCGAGCTCTGCGCTCGGCGCTCGACCATGATGCCGCGACCGTGGCATGGGGAGTCGGGTCAATCGCGACCTCGGTCCGCAAGCAGGCGTTGCTCGACGCGTCCTCGCTCGGCGTGCACAACTCCGGCGGGGGGCCGACCGCGACGTGGGGTTGTGGCCTCCTGAATCAGGTCTGCGGTGTTCAGCCGCCGGCCGAAGCCGTCCAGCCGGTCGCTCGTCGACCGTCCGGCAGGCTGTGAACGCCGGCCGTCACCCGCCGGCCGTCACCCGCCGGCCGAAGCCGTCCAGCCGGTCGACCGTCGACCGTCCGCAGGCTGTGAACGGCGGCCCATCCGATCGCCGTTGAGAGCGCCGTCCTGCCGCCCGGATCTTGTCCGCTCCCCCTCGGCAACCCGTTTATTCGCTTGCGGTTCTGTCGGTGCCGTTGGCTAGTGTTCCGGCTCGTGGCTGAACATCAACCTCTTATTCACGCGCGCGGGCTGGTCAAGCGGTTCGGTGAGTTCACTGCGGTGGACGGCATCGATCTTGACGTGGAGCCTGGTGAGGCGTTCGGGTTCCTGGGTCCCAATGGCGCGGGCAAGTCGTCGACGATGCGGATGATCTCGTGTGTGTCGCTGCCGTCGGCCGGTGAGCTGCGCATCCTGGGGATGGACCCGGTGCGGGAGGGGCCGGCGATCAGGGCTCGGCTGGGGGTGTGCCCGCAGCTGGACAACCTCGATCCCGATCTGACGGTGCGGGAGAACCTGACGACGTATGCCCGTTACTTCGGGTTGTCGCGGGCGAAGGCGCGGGAGCGGGCCGAGGAGATGCTCGATTTCGCGCAGTTGCGTGACAAGGCGTCGTCGAAGGTGGAGCCGTTGTCGGGTGGCATGAAGCGGCGGTTGACGATCGCGCGGGCGATGGTGAACGAGCCGGATCTGGTGCTGCTGGACGAGCCGACGACGGGTCTCGATCCGCAGGCGCGGCATCTGCTGTGGGAGCGGTTGTTCCGGTTGAAGCAGCGTGGGGTGACGTTGGTGTTGACGACGCACTACATGGACGAGGCCGAGCAGCTGTGTGACCGGCTGGTGGTGATGGACGGTGGCCGGATCGTGGCGGAGGGGTCGCCGCGGTCGCTGATCGAGTCGTATGCCTCGCCGGAGGTGGTGGAGCTGCGGTTCGGGTCGGAGTCGCTGGAGGGGTTCGTGGAGCGGCTGTCGGGGGTGGGTGATCGGGTGGATGTGCTGCCTGATCGGATCCTGCTGTACGCCAAGGACGGCGACGACGCGGTGTCGGAGGTGCATCGCAGGGAGTTGGCGCCGTCGAGTGTGCTGGTGCGGCGTTCGTCGCTGGAGGATGTGTTCCTGCACCTGACCGGCCGGACGTTGGTGGACTGATGGCGCATCCGACGGTGGCGGTGCTGGAGCGGCACCTGACGTTGTACAAGCGGTTGTGGCGGGCGTCGCTGTTCTCGTCCTTCCTTCTGCCGTTGTTGTTCCTGGTGAGCATCGGGCTGGGGGTCGGGGGTTACGTGGGCACGGTGGAGGGCGTGCCGTACGTGGAGTGGATCGTGCCGGGGGTGCTGGCGTCGACGGCTTTCCAGATGGCGGTTGGTGAGTGCACCTACAGCGTGCTGGGCGAGTTCAAGTGGACGCGGGGTGCGCACGCGATGTTCGCGACGCGGGTGTCGGCGTGGGACATGGTGCGCGGCTGGATGCTGTACATCGTGTTTCGGGTCGAGGTCGCGGCGGTGGTGTTCCTGGCGGTGGTGGCGGCCTTCGGGGTGCTGGCCTCGCCGTGGGCGGTGGTGACGCTGCTGGTGGTGGGGTTGCTGGCGGTGGCGTGTGCGGCGCCGGTGTCGGCGTTCTCGGCGTCGATCGATCATGACAGTTACTTCGCGTTGTTGTTTCGGTTCGTGATGATCCCCTCGACGTTGTTCGCGGGGGTGTTCTTTCCGGTGGAGCAGTTGCCGGAGCTGGTGCGGCCGCTGGCGTACGCGTCGCCGTTGTGGCACGGGGTGGAGTTGTGCAGGGCGGCGACGTTGGGGGTCGCTCCCCCGTGGCCGGCGTGGGTGCATCTGGGGTATCTGCTGGCCTTCGCCGTGGCCGGGTTGTGGTGGGCGGCGTTCTCCTTCCGTAAGCGACTTCAGGACTGATCATGGTGACGTTGATGGTGGCCCGGCAGGTGTCGGTGGGCCGGGTGGGTGCGGTGGTCGGCCGCAATCTGGGTGCGCTGCGCAGTGGGGCGTCGTACTGGCTGGTGCTGGTGTCGGGGTTCTTCGAGCCGCTGCTGTACCTGTTGTCGATCGGTGTCGGCGTGGGCGCGCTGGTGGGCCGGATTCCGCTGGGTGACGGGCGGGTGGTGTCGTACGCGGTGTTCGTGGCTCCTGCGATGCTGGCGGCCTCGGCGATGAACGGCGCGCTGGCGGAGACGACGTTCAACTTCTTCTTCAAGATGAAGTATGCGAAGACGTTCGAGGCGATCTTGGCGACGCCGGTGCGGCCGATCGAGGTGGCGCTGGGTGAGCTGACGTGGGCGATGGTGCGCAGCTCGTTCTACACGGCGGCGTTCTTGCTGGTGATGGCCGTGATGGGGTTGGCCGAGCCGTGGTGGGCGCTGGCGGCGTTTCCGGCGACGATGCTGGTGGGGGTGGCGTTCGGGGCGGCGGGGATGGCGGTGTCGACGTTTCTGCGGGGGTGGCAGGACTTCGACCTGATGACGGCCGCGCAGTTCTCGTTGTTCCTGTTTTCGGGGACGTTCGCGCCGGTGGGGGGTTATCCGCCGGTGCTGGCGGTGGTGGTGCAGGTGACGCCGCTGTATCACGCGGTCGAGCTGGTGCGTGGTCTGGCGCTCGGCCGCGTGGAGTGGGCGCTGGCGGGGCATGCGCTGTATCTGGCGGCGTTGGCGGCGTTGGGGTTGTGGGTGGCGTCGCGGCGGATTCAGCGGGTGTTGTGCTCGTAGACGGCGGTTACCGAGGTGGTCGGGAGGGGTCCGTAGAGGTGGGGGAAGGCCTCGTGGGCCCCTTCGGGTGTCTCGTAGCGGATGTCGAGGCCGGTGGGGTCGATCTCGAGGAGGACGAGGGGGTCGGTGACGTCGGCGTAGAAGGCCTGTGTGACGGTGTCGGCTTGGCGGCGGTCGGCGCTGCAGTGGATGAAGCCTTCCTGTTCGAGGGTGCGGCCGCGGGTGGAGATGCGGTATTCGCCGCTTTCCTGGGCGGCGTTCCAGTCGGCGGCGTAGGCGATGTGCAGGATGGTCATGTGCGGGCCTCTGTGGTGGAGTGCGGGATGGTGATCTGAGGGCCACGGTAGTGGGGTCACGGATCGTGCGGAGCTCGAGGGGCTGAGTCTGGTGCGCGTGGCACTCCGGGCTGTTCGCGCGGGGAGTACCGGGTCGCGGGCGGGCTCCCAGGATGGTTGCGGGCGAGACCCCCAGCGTGGGCAATCGCGCGGGCTTCCAGGGTGGTCGCGGGCGATGCCCCCGAGCGTGGAGTGCGGGCTTCGGAAGCGGGCGGTTGTGTCAGGTGAGGGCTTCCAGGGCGAGGTCGACGTCGTTCTCGCTGGTGTAGAGGTGGAAGGAGACGCGGAGTTTGCCCGCGCGTACGGCGGCGCGTACGCCCGCGCGTTCGAGCCGCTCCCCCGTCGCGTCGCCGGTTGCGAGGGAGGCGGTGTCCAGGGAGACGATGGCGCTGTCGCCGGGCGGTAGTCCCGCTCCGGCGCGGAAGCGGTTGGCCAGGGCGAGGTTGTGGTCGCGGATGTCGGCGAGGTCGAGCTGGTTGAGCAGGTCGAGGGCGGGCGCGGCGGCGACGTAGGAGAACCAGGCCGGGGACAGGTCGAAGGCGCGGGCGCCGGGCTGGTGGGTGAGCGGCATGCCGTACATGCTGGTGCCGGAGTACCAGTTGGCGGCGGTGGGCCGCATGCGGGCGCGCAGGCGGGGTGACAGGTAGCCGAAGGCGGCGCCGCGCGGGCACATCAGCCATTTGTAGGCGGCGCAGACCAGGCCGTCGAGGCCGTCGGTGGTGACGGGTAGCCAGCCGCAGGCCTGGCTGGCGTCGGCGATGACGAGGGTGTCGTGGGCGCGGGCGGCCTCGACGATGTCGGCGAGGGGGGCGAGGTCGCCGGTGGCGGACTGGACGAGGCTGAAGGCGACGGCGGTGGTGTGCGGGGTGATGGCCTCGGCGAGGCGGTCGGGTGGTGCGGTGTCGACGTGGGCGGCCACGGCCCAGGGATAGACGTTGCTGGTGAATTCGATGTCGGGCACCAGGACGCGGGAGCCTGGCGGCAGGGCGGTGGCGATCTGGGAGACGATCTGGGAGGCGGTGGAGCTGATGGTGATGTCGTCGGCGGGGGCGCCGATGAGGGTGGCGAAGGCGGCGCGGGAGCGGGTGACGGTCTCGTCCCATGGTTGCCAGTCGGTGCTGCCGTGCCGCCATTGGGTGAGTGCGGTGTGGAGGTCGTCGAGGGCGGGGCGGGGCGGCAGGCCGTAGCTGGCGGTGTTGAGCCAGCCTGGTGCCGGTTCCCAGAGTTTCCTGGCGGCGTCGAGGTGCATGGGGGCAGCTTAGGCAGGCGGGTAAAAGGTGTCGCTCGGGTGGGGTGGGGGTTTCTACACTGCGTGCGTGCTGAAGCCTTCTTTTCCGATAGTGACCGACCGGCTGCTCCTTCGTCCCTTCACCGCCGATGACCTCGAGGCGGTGCACGCCTTCGAGCGGCTGCCGGAGGTGGCCAGGTTCCTGTACTGGGAGCCGCGCGATCTGGAGGCCTCCCGCGCCTTTCTCGACAAGCGCATGGCGCGGGTGGCGTTGCAGGAGGAGGGTGACGTGCTCGACATGGCGGTCACGCTGCGGGAGAGCGGGCAGCTGATCGGGCAGGTGTTGCTGATCTGGACCAGCCGTCAGCACCAGCAGGGTGAGATCGGTTACGTGCTGCATCCCTACTTCCATGGCAGGGGGTATGCGCCGGAGGCGGCGGTGGAGATGCTGCGGCTGGGTTTCGAGGAGCTGGGTCTGCATCGGATCGTGGGCCGCTTGGACGGTCGTAACGCCGCTTCGGCTCGGGTGCTGGAGAAGCTCGGGATGCGCAAGGAGGCACATCTGGTGGAGAACGAGCGGGTCAAGGGCGAGTGGTGCGATGAGGTGATCTACGCGATGCTGTCGCGTGAGTGGGTCAGTAGGCGGCGGTGAATCTGGTGCGGCGGTGGCGGGGGTGTTCGGCCTCGTCGAGGAGGGCGACGGCGAGGTCTTCCATGGAGATGGCGGAGATGCCGTCGGCGTCCAGGAGGAGTTCGTCGGCGCCGAGCCGGTAGCCGCCGGTGCGGACGCCCGGCAGCAGCTGCGCGGCGGGGCTGAGGTAGGCCCAGTCGGTGTCGGTGTCGGTGCGGCAGGTCTCCAGCTGGGCGGCGCAGGCCAGGGCGATCGGGCGGTATGCGGCGGGCAGGTGGGCGGGGTCGTCCAGGACGGTGGCGCCGCCTGAGCCGGGCACGGTGAGGGTGGCGGCGCCGCCGACGACGAGCAGGCGGGTGGCGCTGGCGCGGGCGGCGGCCAGCAGGGTCTTGGTGGTGGTGACGAGGTCGTCTTCGCGTCCGAGGGCTGGGCGGGTGGCGGTGATGACGAGGTCCTGGCCGGTGCTGAGCCGGAGGGCGTCGGTGAGGTCGCTCGCGTCGCCGGCGCCGACGGTGAGCGCGGCCCCGGGGTGGGCGGGGACGAGCTGGGGTGCCCGGTAGCGGGCGGGGTCGCGGACGACGGCGGTGACGTGGTGGCCGCGCGAGAGCGCTTCGGTCACGACGCGGCTGCCGACGGCTCCTGCCGCTCCGAAGACGGTGATGCGCATGGGGTTACCTTCCTGCCGGGACGAGGGAGGTGGTCGCGGGGGTTTGGGCGGCCGGGGTGGTGGGGCGGGTGGTGAGGCGTTCGAGTGCCCACAGGGCGACGGTGCCCGCCGCGAGGGTGGCGCCGAGGATGACGACGCCGTTCCAGCCGTGGGCGACCCAGACGAGCGAGGTGAGGGCCGAGCCGATGGCGCCTCCGACGAAGTAGGAGGTCATGTAGGCGGAGTTGATCCGGTTGCGGGCTTCGGGGCGCAGGGCGTAGATGACGTTCTGGTTGCTGTTGAGGACGGCCTGCTGGGCCAGGTCGAGCACGATGACGCCGACGAGGAGCCAGACGAGGGAGCGGGCGCCGGCGGCCAGGGGCAGCCAGGAGGCGAGCATGAGCATGGTGCCCGCCGCGGTGACGGCTTGGACGTGGCCGCGGTCGGCCAGGCGTCCGGCGATGGTGGCGGTGAGCGCGCCGGCGGCGGCGACGAGGCCGAACAGGCCGATGCTGGATTCGCTCCAGCCGTACGGCTGCTGGACCAGCAGGAAGGTCAGCGCGGTCCACAGGACGCTGAAGGAGGCCAGGGCCAGGGCGCCGATGCCGGCGCGCCAGCGCAGCAGGGGCTCCTCGCGCAGGAGGGTGACGATCGAGCCGAGCAGCGCGGGGTAGCTGAGTCCGGACCTGGTGTTCAGGCGGGGCAGGAACAGGCGCAGCAGGACGGCCATGAGGATCATGAGTCCGGCGTTGACCCAGTAGACGGTGCGCCAGCCGCCGAGCTCGGACAGGGCGCCCGAGGCGGTGCGGGCCAGCAGCAGGCCGAGGACCAGTCCTGTCATGACGGTGCCGACGACCTTGCCGCGTTCGGACGGGTCGGCGAGGGTGGCCGCGAAGGGCACGATCACCTGGGCGGCCACGGAGGTCAGCGCGGTCAGCACGGTGCCTGCCAGCAGGATGGGGCCGGTGGCGGCGGTGGCCGAGATGAGCAGGAACAGCGCGGTCAGCGAGTAGAGGATGACGGCGAGGCGGCGTCGTTCGACCAGGTCGCCGAGGGGCACCAGGAGGATCAGTCCGAGGGCGTAGCCGCCTTGCGCGGCGGTGACCAGGAGCGCGGCGGTTGCGGTGGTGAGTCCGAGTTCTCTGCTGATGAGGTCGAGCAGGGGTTGGGCGAAGTAGTTTCCCGCGACGGCCAGGCCGGTGGCGGTCGACATGAGGAGCAGCAATCCTCGAGAAAGTGTCCGGTTCGTCATGGTCCAAGGGTGCTAGATGGGCGATCGATGAGTCCAACACATGTTTGTCATGCGAACGATCGTGTATCACGATTGATGCATGGAGTTGCAGCAGATGCGTTATGTGGTGGCGGTCGCCGAGACGAGTAATTTCACCCGGGCGGCCGAGCGGTGCCTGGTGGTGCAGTCGGCGCTCAGTCACCAGATCGCCCGGCTGGAGCGCGAGCTGGGCGCGAGGTTGTTCGAGCGCACGAGCAGGCGGGTGCGGCTCACTCCCGCGGGTGAGGCGTTCCTGCCCGCGGCGCGGCAGGCGCTGGAGGCGGCCGAGCGGGCGCGGGCCGAGGTGGCGGCGGCCGCGGGCGAGATCCGCGGGCGGCTGGCGCTGGGGGCGATCCCGACGGTGGCCGCGGTCGATCTGCCGCGCGCGTTGAAGGAGTTCCACGCCCGGCATCCGCAGGTGAAGGTGACGCTGCGGGTGGGCGCCAGCGAGGAGCTCATCGAGCGCGTACGGCAGGGCGCGATGGACGCCGCCTTCCTCGGCCTGCCGCTGGGGATGGCGCCGAAGGGGGTGCGCAGCCGCGAGCTGGGCAGGGGCGAGCTGGTCGCGGTGGTGCCGTCCGATCACCGGCTGGCGACGGAGCGGGGGGTGGATCTGCGCAGGCTGGCGCAGGAGGTGTTCGTCGACTTTCCCGAGGGTACGGCGGGGCGGGCGCAGTCAGACGAGGCGTTCGCCGCGGCGGGGGTGACGCGGGAGGTGGCCTTCGAGGTGACGGCCGCGGACTTCATGGCGCGGCTGATCAGGCAGGGGCTGGGCATCGCGATGCTGCCCGCGGCGTTCGTGGGCGAGGCGGCGGATCTGCGGGTCCTGCGGGTGATGGACGCGCCGGCGCGGATGGAGCACCTGATCTGGGGCCCGCACCGCCCCTCCCCCGCCGCCGCGGCCTTCCTGAACGGCCTGACCGGCGGCCAGCCGGGCTGGACGGCCGGCCCGACGGCGTCAGGGTGAGGGGGTTGCGCCGCGCAGGGCGAGGGTGAGCAGGGCGCGGGCGTCGGCGGCGGGGCGCTGTTCGACGACGTGTTCCAGCCACAGCGCCGACACGGCCGTGTAGACCAGCCGGACGGCGGGGTCGTCGGCGGGCCGGCCGAGCGCGTCGGCGACGATGGCGACGCATCCGTCGGTCCAGCGCCTGGCGATCTGCTGGAGGGCGGGGTCGCGTCCGGCGTGGACGTACAGCTCCCACAGGGCCAGCTGCCGCATCCGGTCGGCGCCCGCGACCTCGTCCAGGATGTGCTCCAGGCCGTGGGCGGCCACCCACCCGCGGGTGGCGGCCAGTTCGCTGTCGACGAGCTGGGCGAACGCCTCGGCCAGCAGGTGGTCGCGGGAGGTGAAGTAGTAGGTGGTGGCGGCCAGCGGCAGTTCGGCGCGCTGGGCGACGGCGCGGTGGGTGACGGCCGCGAAGCCGCCCTCGGTGAGCAGCTCGACCGCCGCCGTGAGGAGTGCGGCTCTGCGGCGCAGGCCGCGCGGCTGGGTGGCGGTCAATGTCCGCCCGCCAGGTTGAGCACGACGACGCCGCCGACGATGAGCAGGATGCCCGCGACCTTGACGAGGGTGAGGCTCTCGCCGAGGAACAGGGCGCCGATGAGGGCGATGGCCGCGGTGCCGACGCCGGACCAGACGGCGTAGGCGGTGCCGACGTCCATGTGGAGTTTGAGCACCTGGGCCAGCAGGGCGAAGGAGGCGATGTATCCGGCGGCCACGACGACGCTCCAGCCGAGGTGGGTGAAGCCGTTGCTGAGTTTGAGCGCCGAGGTCGCCAGGACTTCGGTCGCGATCGCGCCGAACAGCAGGAACCAGGCCATCGGTGAACCTTCCGGAAAAGTGGTACGACCGTGCCACTTTATGGGGTGTCTGTAGAAACGTGCCACCGGACCCAAGCCGGGTTGCTCTTCATTCGTGATGCGCGGTGTTGTTGCCGAGCGGTCGTGACACGCGCTGCGCTGCACCTCGACGAGTTCGTCGAGCACTGGACGATCCTGGCTGAAGAGAACGATCTGATCGCTGGGAAACGTGGGGCTGCCCGTCCGGGCTTCGTGATCTTGCTCGCGTTCTACACCCAGCATGGCCGTTTTCCCGCGCGGGCGCGGGAACTGCCTGACCAGGTGGCCGAGCACGCGGCCAGGCAGGTCAAGGTGCCTGCCTCGGAGCTGGGCTTCTTGCGCTGATCAAGTCGGTTCCGGGGAACGTGAGCCTGCGAAGGCTTTAACCCCCCTCCGAACTCGGCCTGCGCCTCCATCTCGATCTCCCTGGCCCTGGGCAGGTATGCCAGTCTGGCGGCCCGCTCCCCGGCGAAGGGCGCGTCGATGACGTCGGCCAGCGCCGGCCCCCGCCACAGTCCCAGGGCCTCGCCCAGGAGCCGGGCGGCGCCACCGTGATCTCCGGCGGCGAGCACGTGCCGGCCTTCGCCGGCGAGCCGCTCGAATCGGTGCACGTCGACGTCGTCGGGATCGACGAGCAGCCGGTATCCGGCGGGACCGGACGGCGACCGTCTCGCCGTCGGCGGACCACACCCCCAAGGCCCCCAGGACACCGAATCGCACGGCAGGCAGGATGGTCAGGAGCCGGTGACGGCGGTGCCGGGGTGCCGGACGCGTGCGCCGAACACGATGAGCTCGACGCCCGTCGCCTCCGTCAGCGCCGCCACAGCGTTGATCCCCGCCGCCCCGTGCTCGTTCTCACAGAGGGTGAGCTCGTGCGGGTGCGGGCCCCCGGAGATGCGGCGCTGCGACGTCTGGGCCCTCGGCCTGCGCTGTGCGATCACCACTCCCCCATCCTCGCTCTCCTTGGCAGCAACCCTATGCGGCATGCTCGGTGAGGAAGCGAATGCCCGTCATGAGGAAGATGACGATCAGGTCGTCATCAACGGTGTGCATGTCGTTGACGTTGTTCATGTCATGAACCGCGCACACGGCGAACCCGCCAGCGCCGTCGTCACGCAGGTGGGCACCGACCCGCTTGGGGTGCGGGAATTCGGGGTCCCACTGGTCGTCGAGAACGTGGCGACGTTGCCCCGGACGAACGCTCCGCCAGGACCATCCGGACCGATCCCTGACCAGCCAGGGATCTGTCCGACAACATCATTCCCTCGTCCTTCGTTGTCAGCAGTGCGGGCGGGTGCGTCGCCGGGCTCAGCGGCGCAGGGCGGTCTCCCGCTCCATGTGCGACAGCTTCTCGGGATTGCGCACGGCGTAGAGCCCGGTGATGAGGCCGTCGTCGATGCGCACCGCCACGACGGTGTCGATCTCACCGTCGAGCCGGACAATCAGCGCCGGGTAGCCATTGACCTGTGCCGGCTGCAGCGACGCCGCGGCGGCGATCCTACCCAGCACGTGGGCCACGCTGCCGGCCCCCACGATGGGCTCCAGCGCGGCCTGCACGACTCCGCCACCGTCACCCAGGAGGACGACGTCCGGCGCGAGGATGTCGAGCAGGCGTTGCAGATCGCCCGTTTCGACCGCCCGCTGGAACGCCTCGAGCGCGTCTCGGGTCTCGGCCGGGGAAACGACCCCGCGCGGTCGGCGCGCGGCGACGTGCGCCCGCGCCCGGTGGGCGATCTGGCGGACCGCGGCCGGGCTCTTGTCGACGGCTTCGGCGATCTCGTCGTAGGCCAGACCGAACACCTCGCGCAGCACGAACACCGCCCGCTCGGTCGGCGTGAGCGTCTCCAGCACCAGCAGCATCGCCATCGAGACGCTGTCGGCCAACTCGACGTCCTCGGCCACGTCGGGCGCGGTCAGCAGCGGCTCGGGCAACCAGGGGCCGACGTAGGACTCCTTGCGCCGGCCGAGCGTACGCAGCCGGATCAGCGCCTGCCGGGTGGTGATCCGGACCAGGTAGGCCCGCTGCTCCCGCACGGTGTCGAGATCGACGCCCACCCACCGCAGCCAGGTCTCCTGTAGCACGTCTTCGGCATCGGCGGCCGAGCCGAGCATCTCGTAGGCGACGGTGAACAGCAGGTTGCGGTGGGCGAGGAACGCCTCGGTGGCGGGGTCCGGGCGGTCGTCCTGGCTCATGTCCCCGCCGCGATCTTCGGGCGCGGTCTGCGACGTGCCGGCCAATGGGTGGCTCCTGTTCGCTCTCGACTGTGTCACCCACCAGACACCGGGCCCCGCCGTTTTGTGACACCGAGAGGCGGCCACTTGTGCTCCGGATATCACCGAGGGAGCCACCTGTTGTGGCGCACGTCACATAACCGCGCTGTCACAAGGATCAGGTCGTCGGCATCTTGTGTTCGTTCAGTACAGCACGCAACAACACGAGGGATGCATCGTGGAACCTCGCTTGAACCTCTCCGGCAGCCCGCTCGCGGCCAAGTCCATGAAGTACATCGCCTCGGCGAGCAGGGCGATCATCGATGGCTCGACGCTGCCGACCGCGACCCAGGACCTGGTGCTGCTCCGCGCCAGTCAGATCAACGGCTGCGGCTTCTGCACCGACGCCCACAGCAAAGACCTCGCACACGCCGGGGAGACCGCCACGCGCATCAACCTGGTCGCGGCCTGGCGGGAGTCCACGGTGTTCACCGACGCCGAGCGCGCCGCCCTGGAGCTGACGGAGCAGGGCACCCGCATCGCTGATGCGGCCGGTGGTGTCACGGACGAGGTCTGGGCGACTGCCGCCAAGCACTACGACGAGGAGCAGCTGGCAGCCCTGGTGTTGCTCATCGCCCTGATCAACGCCACCAACCGCCTGGGCGTCATCACTCGCCTGCCGGGCGGCGACTACCAGCCCGGCCAGTTCGGATAACGAGGATTCTCCTGCGTGGAAGGAACATCATGAGTTCAACGCTTGAAACCTTTCGCCGTGACTTCGGCGGCGACATCATCGAACCGGGCGGAGCGGAGTACGCATCGGCCAGCCGCTCGGTCCTGGCTTCGGGCAATCCGGCCTATGTCCTGCGGCCCAAGAGCGTCGCGGACGTGCAAGCGGGTGTCGGATTCGCCGCCGGCGCAGGGCTTGTGCTGTCCGTGCGAGGCGGCGGCCATGCCTTTCCCGGCTTCGGCACCAACGACGGCGGCGTCGTGATCGACCTCAGCAAGCTCGCGAACGTGGAGCTCATCGACAAGGAACGTCACCTCGTGCGGATCGGCGGCGGCGCCACCTGGGGTCAGGTCGCGGCCGCCCTGGCCCCGCATGGCCTGGCGATCTCCTCGGGCGACACCAAGAGCGTCGGTGTCGGTGGGCTGACGTTGACCGGTGGCATCGGCTGGAAGGTCAGGAAGTACGGCCTGGCCCTGGACAACGTGGTCGCCGCGGAGGTGGTCACGGCCAACGGACACCTCGTGCATGCGAGCGCGGAGGAGAACCCGGAGCTGTTCTGGGCGATTCGCGGTGGCGGCGGCAATTTCGGGATCGTGACCGCCTTCGAGTTCGCGGCACACCCGACCACAGACGTCTTCCACGGCAAGATCGCCTTCCCGGCAGCGGAGGCGGCCGGCGTGCTCCAGGGCTGGGCGGACTACCTCCGCACCGCCCCCGAAGAGCTCACATCCATCGCGACCTTCGCCAATCCCTTCGCCGGCGGACCCGAAGCGCCGGTCGAGATCCACATCACCTTCGACGGCGACGACCCGGAGCTCGCCGCGAAGGCCATCGACCCGATCCGCCGGCTCGGCACGGCGATCGACGACGATCTCGCGCTGCAACCCTATGCGGACACGCTCGTGGATGGCCTGACGCCACCACCTGGCATCCAGCTCGTCACCCGAAGCGCATTCGTCGACAAGGAATCGGTGCCGAAGGTCCTTCAGATCCTTGTCGAGGTCGGGGCATCGGAGGGATCGCCGTTCATCGCCGTTCGCAGCGTCGGCGGCGCGGTGTCCCGAGTCCCCGACGACGCCACCGCCTACGCGCATCGCCAAGCGGAGTTGATGTTCGTGACCACCACCGCGGGTCCGAAGCCGGTCGTCGAGGCCGCCCGTCCCGCTCTGGAAGCGATCTGGCGCAGACTCGCATCTCACGTCAACGGCGCCTATGCGAACTTCCTCGCTTCTGCCACCGAGGAGGATGTCGCCGCGATCTACCCCACGCAGACCTATCAGCGGCTCGCGGCGGTCAAGCGTCAGTACGACCCCGGCAATCTGTTCGCCCGCAACCACAACGTCCGGCCTCAGTAGGCCTCGCGGACAAGCACAGCCGTCTGAAAACGGAAACCCCTCTGGCAGGGCAACGGCCCCCACCCCCGGAGCGTGTGCACGCCTCGGCAGGGTGGGGGCCGTGGGCGTCCTTGCCCTGGTGGAAGCCGAACAGGCCCCGCCTGCTTCGTTCATCGTGACGAGTTCGATCAGTCCGTCCGCTGATCGAGCACGAACTCCCCCACTGCCCGTTCGGTTGCTGCTCAAGCCCCGGACGGCCGGTACCACGCAGACAAGTGGCGGCATGACCGGACCCAGCACTCCAGGGCTGGGCGGAGTCCACGCTGAGGCGACCAGTACGAGTACGGTGTCCGGGCGTGGTTGACCTGCCGACTGGAGCGCGGTCACGTGCAGGCCCGACACCGAGCTGGTCGCCACCACCGAGGAACTCTGACGCGCGCCTCCTTGGCCGTGATCATGCTCGTTCGGGGCTCATGACACGTTTCTTAGCGGCACCCCTTTATCCGGGCCGGAATCGTGGATCCGCTTGAAACCGGTGTCGAATGCGTGTTCTATGTGGGGTGTGGGTTGGGACGCGCTTTCGCTCGTGGACGTGGCCGACGAGCGCCCGGTGATCGAGCGACGCGCGCTCGTGCGGGGCGCGTTCTACGAGACGCAGGCCCGCACGATGATCGAGAAGGTCCCGGCGAGCGCGGGCATCACCGAGCGGTGGGCGGTCAGCCCCTACCGCGGGTGCGCGCACGCCTGCCGCGGGTGCGGCGCCAGGCGCGCCCACCGCGGGCTCGGTCTCGACGCCGGGCGCGACTTCGACACCCGCATCGTGGTCAAGGCCAACGCCGCGCCACGCCTGCGGGCCGAGCTGCGGCGCTGGCCGGGCGAGCCGGTCGCGATCGGCGTCGGCGGCGACTGCTACCAGGAGGCCGAGGACACCTACCACCTGATGCCGCCGCTGATCGCCGCGCTGGCCGAGGCGGGCGTGCCGTTCACCGTCTACACCAAGAGCCCGCTGGCGCTGCGCGACGCGGAGCTGCTGGCGGCCGCGGGGGCGCGGGTGGCGGTGTCGATCGCGTTCGTCGACGAGCAGATCAGGCGCGCCGTCGAGCCCGGCGCGCCGACGGCGCAGCGCCGCCTGGAGCTGGTGGCGGCCCTGGCCGAGGCGGGCGTGGAGTGCCGGGTGCTGATGGCGCCGGTGCTGCCGCTGCTGAGCGACGCCGCCGACCAGCTGGCCGCGACCGTACGGCGCATCGCCGCCGCGGGCGCCTCGGGGGTGGAGCCGGTCGTGCTGCGCCTGCCGAACGGCCCGCGGCAGTGGTATCTGGCCTGGCTGGAGCGGGCGCATCCGGCGCTGGTGGAGCGCTACGCCGAGCTGTACGACAAGGCGGGGATGCCGGCGCCCGGCTACGAGGCGCGCATCACCGGCCAGATCGCGCAGCTGGCCCAGGCGTACGGCATGCGGTGCGGGCCGGCCCCCTCCCCCGCTCGCCGCCCTCCGCAGGTTGACCAGCTCGCCCTGGTCTGAGCCCGCATCCGAGGCGTGTCGGCCCTTGAGCAGCAACCAACAGGGCACGGCCGCCTATCTGCTCTTCGAAGGGGGCGGCTATGTTGGCCATATGGCGTCTGACTTCGAGGCGCAGTTGCGAGCGGTTTCGTTGCGCGTGACCCGGCCGCGGTTGGCAGTGCTCGCCGCGCTGTACGATCACGCGCACGTCGACACCGACACGGTGATCGCCCTGGTACGGGCCAAACGATCCGGCAGTTCGGAGGAAGCAGATGAGCGACACCCAGGACAACGCCCCCTCCAGCGCACAGGGCGTGGACCAGAAGGCGGCGGCCGGCTTCCCGGTCGCGCATGACTCCGTGACCGCGCATGGCAGCGAGAGCGAGAACCCGGCAATCGACTCGCCGACTCCGAAGACCGGCGGTCGTCCGCGCACGAACCGGGACTGGTGGCCCAACCAGCTCGACCTCTCGGTGTTGCGTGCGCACTCGTCCAAGGGCAACCCACTGGCAGAGGGCTTCAGCTATGCCAAGGAGTTCGAGAAGCTCAACGTCGAGGCCCTCAAGCAGGACATCTTCGAGGTGCTCACCACCTCGCAGGACTGGTGGCCGGCCGACTTCGGCCACTACGGCGGTCTCATGATCCGGATGAGCTGGCACGCCGCGGGCACCTACCGCATCCACGACGGTCGCGGCGGGGCCGGCGATGGCGCTCAGCGTTTCGCCCCGCTCAACAGCTGGCCCGACAACGCCAACCTCGACAAGGCCCGCCGGCTGCTGTGGCCGGTCAAGCAGAAGTACGGCCAGAAGATCTCGTGGGCCGACCTGCTCGTGCTCGCCGGCAACGTCGCCCTGGAGTCGATGGGTTTCAAGACCTTCGGCTTCGGCTTCGGCCGCGAGGACGTCTGGGAGCCAGAAGAGATCTTCTGGGGTCCGGAGGACGCCTGGCTCGGTGACGAGCGCTACGCCACCGACACCGAGATGGTGCCGAACTTCGGCGCGACCGAGATGGGTCTCATCTACGTCAACCCGGAGGGTCCCCGCGGCAACGCGGACCCGGCTGCGGCGGCGCATTTCATCCGCGAGACCTTCCGACGGATGGCGATGAACGACGAGGAGACTGTCGCTCTCATCGCCGGCGGCCACACGTTCGGCAAGACCCACGGCGCCGGCATCGCGGACGGCCACGTGGGGCCGGAGCCCGAAGGCGCGCCGCTGGAGGCGCAGGGCCTGGGCTGGCTGAGCAGCTACGGCGCCGGCAAGGGCGGTGACACGATCACCAGCGGTCTCGAGGTGACGTGGAGCGACCGGCCGACGCAGTGGAGCAACCGTTTCTTGGAGATCCTCTTCGGCTACGAGTGGGAGCTCACCACGAGCCCCGGCGGCGCGAAGCAGTGGGTCGCGAAGGACGCCGAGGCGATCATCCCGGACGCCTACGACCCGTCGAAGAAGCACAAGCCGACGATGCTCACGACCGACCTGGCGCTGCGCATCGACCCGACGTACCAGAAGATCTCCCTCCACTTCCTGGAGAACCCCGACGAGTTCGCGTTGGCCTTCGCCAAGGCCTGGTACAAGCTGCTGCACCGCGACATGGGTCCGGTCAGCCGCTTCCTCGGACCGTGGGTCGCCGAGCCCCAGCTGTGGCAGGACCCAGTGCCGGCCGTCGACCACGAACTCGTGGGTGACGCCGACGTCGCTTCCCTCAAGGCGAAGGTTCTGGAGTCCGGCCTCACGACCGCTCAACTGGTCTCCACCGCCTGGGCCTCCGCCGCGAGCTTCCGGTCCACCGACAAGCGCGGCGGCGCCAACGGCGCCCGGCTCCGTCTCGAGCCGCAGCGCAGCTGGGAGGTCAACCAGCCCGAGCAACTGGCGACGGTCCTGGACACCCTCCAGAGCATCCAGCGCGAGTTCAACGAGGGCGGCGGCGCGAAGATCTCGCTCGCCGACCTGATCGTACTGGCCGGCTCGGCCGCCGTCGAGAAGGCAGCATGCGAGGCCGGCGTGGCAGTGACGGTGCCGTTCCGCCCGGGCCGCGCCGACGCCACTCAGGAGCAGACCGACGTCGAGTCCTTCCGGGTCCTCGAGCCGCGGGCCGACGGCTTCCGCAACTACGTGCGTTCCGGCGAGAAGACCCAACCGGAGGTGCTGCTCGTCGACCGTGCCTACATGCTCAACCTGACCCCGCCCGAAATGACCGTCCTTATCGGCGGCCTGCGTTCCCTCGGAGCCAACTTCGGCGGTACCCAGCACGGCGTCCTCACCGACCGGCCCGGCGTGCTCACCAACGACTTCTTCACCAACCTGCTCTCCCCGGGCGTCCGGTGGAAGGCATCGGACTCCGAGGAGCATGTGTACGAGATCCGCGACGTGGCCACCGATGAGGTGAAGTGGACCGCCACCGCGGTCGACCTCATCTTCGGCTCCAACTCCCAGCTACGAGCCCTCGCGGAGGTCTACGCCAGCCAGGACGCCCGCGACAAGTTCGTGACCGACTTCGTTGCAGCCTGGACCAAGGTCATGGAACTCGACCGGTTCGACCTCGCCTGATGCGGTGGGTGTCTGTCTCACCTGAAATGGCCTTTTCCGGGGAGCGGCGTACCGCCGGGGCGGTGCAGGCGGTCCCCCGGAGGCCGCCGACGCCGGCGATCAGCCCCAGTCGTAGGTCCGTAGCAGCGGGAAGGCCCGCCGCGACCATCGCGCGGCGGGCCTTCGTCATGTCGGGGGTCAGCCGCAGTGCACGTTGTTGAGCTCGCGGGTCACCCAGTCCGGTACCGTTCCGGCAACGTCAATACACTGGCCGGGCGCCGAGACGTACACCGGGCCGGCGTAGTACTTGAACTGCCCGGCATTGGTGTCTTCCCCGCTGCCGTCGCCTCTTGAGATCGTGACTCGCTTCCAGCTCGTGGTGTTGGCGTAAGGGCCGTAGCCGTAGGTCAGGGCGCAGTTCTTTCGGGCGCTGGAGCTGTAGTACACCTCCAGCGTGCCCGTGCGGGTCCCGTCCCCTCTGGAGATGGGGTAGACGCCGACCCGGGAGTAGCTGCTGCCGCAGGGGCCGGCGGCGCTGGCCGGAGCGGCGCCCACCACCAGCGTGGTAGAGGCAGCCAGGGCCGTGCCAGCCAGGAGGGTCGCCAGCTTACGTGTGCGCACGAATATCCTTTCGATTGCCATTGGTGTGATCATGGTTACCACTGGCTCACGGCCGCCACCCACGAGTCGTGCTCAATGTGACGGTTCGCACATTTGGGACTGGCCATCCGTTTGGCCACATCACCCGAGAATTGGCCAGATCAACGGAGATCCGACACGAGGCGGGTCAGCTCGGACGACGCTCAGGAGTCCTCGGGATGGACGCCCAGGTAGTCCTGGGCCGCGCCGCGAAGTTCGTCGGGTCGAACGATGACAGCGCGTCGTCCTGGAGGTCGACGGACGCCAGCACTACTCAACCGATGGACGGCCCGATAGCACCACGTACGCAGCCGGCATGAAGGGTGATCGAGGCCTCAAGCTCAGCGGATACGAGGTCTTCCGCTTCGGCACCGCCGAACTCGACGACCTCGCCCGGGCCCGTCCCCTGCTCCAGCAATTCTTCGCCGACCTGTCCGACAGGTTCGACGTCACCCTCTCCGCCGGCTGAGCTTGCCGTCTGGGTTGGCGCTGGGGCTGGGTCCAGGCAGTCGCCGAAAGTCCAACGGATATAGGTCTGACCGGCGCTGATGCGCCACGGACCTATGGTGGATGGAGAGCGTCATCAAGCCGCATCGGCGTTTCAGAGGAGGTCACGATGAGGGAGCACTTCGTCTGGGTGACGACGCGCCGCATCAAGCCGGGCACGTTGGAGGAGTTCGAAAGGGTATGGCGCCCGGACCCGTACCCGCAGGGTCTGCGCCACGCCTACGCGTACTGGTCCGAGGACCAACGGGAGATCACCGGGGTGTCGTTCTGGGATACGAAGGAGGCGTGCGACTCCTGGCGGACTTCCGAGGCCGAGACACATCGACGTGAAGCCATGGCCCCTTACGTCGTCGAGGAGCGGGAAGGCTTCTACCGCGGCCGCGAGCTCGCCGTCCCCGTACGGTAGTCACGGGCCGGCCGATCCCGCCCGAACGCCGCTGCCCGAGGGAGTCGGCGGCACGAGGCCCTAACCCGAGTCAAGCTGGGTGGCTCGCTACACCAGCTTCGAGGAGATGCTGGACCCGAAGGCACCGCCAACATCAAAAACGAAGATCACGAGCTTTGGAACGACAAGTCGCGTGCAACGACAACCCCGCGCAAGCCGCCTAACGCGACTTCTCGTTCGTATGCTCGTTGACCCTCGAGGAGCGCATCTGCTCGGGCGGGGTGCCGTGCCGGTAGACGGTCTCGGCGATGCCGAGGCCGGCGAAGATCTCCGTGGTGCGCTGGTTGAGCAGGTGTGCCTTGGGCAGCGCCGAGGTGGTCGGCAGCGCGCTGACGAGCAGGTGGTCGACGCCGAGCCGGGACAGCAGCATGGAGGCGGTCAGGCCGGCGCCGCCGCCGCCCACGATGAGCACGTCATGCATCGAATCTCTCCTTGAACAGCTCGCGGGCGTTGCGGTGGTTGATCGCCGCGTCGTCGGCCCAGGTGGTGAAGTACGCCACGGCGGGTTCGGGGGCGAAGGGCCAGTCGCTGCCGTAGAGGATGTGGCCCGGCCTGGCGAAGCCCTGCAGAACGGGGCTGGCCGACAGGGCGGTGTCGAAGTAGAAGCCGCGCAGGTCCCCCAGCACCTGGTTCAGGTCGCGGCCGGTCTCACCGAAGACCGTGAGCGCCAGGCGGTGGGCGGCGTAGGGAACGAATCCGCCGGCGTGGGCCAGGATGAAGCGGATGTTCGGGAGGCGCCGCGGCACGTCGTGCTTGACCAGGGTGAAGGCGGCGCGGGTGGTGTCGAGCAGGAAGTCGGCGGCGAACGGCGGGATGCCCTCCGCCACCGGTCCGGGCAGCTGGGCCGGATGGACGAACACGACCGCCGAAAGCTCGTCGAGCAGCGCCATGAGCGGGTCGAAGGCCGGATCGCCCAGGTAGCGTCCGTCGCTGTTGGCCAGCAGCATCACGCCGTCGGCCGCCAGCTCGCCGAGCGCGTACGACGCCTCGGTGACGGCGGCTTTCACGTCGGGCAGGGTCAGCGTGGCGAAGAACCCGAACCGGCCGGGGTGGTCGGTGACGAGCCGGGCGGCGTACTCGTTGGACTGCCGGGCCACGCGGGCGGCGTCGCTCCCGTCGCCCAGGTACGCGCCGGGCGTGGTCAGCGACAGGATGGCGGCGGCGATGCCCTGGCGGTCCATCAGCTCCAGCGCCTCGGCCGGGCTCCACGCCGGAAGCGGCCGCCCCCCGGGGCGTCGACGCCGTTCGCGCGCAGCCAGCGGGCGTACGGCTCGGGGACCATGTGCTGGTGCACGTCGATGCGGCCGGTGCAGTGCTCATGGATGACGTCGACAGGCTCAGTCATGTGCTTCTCCCTGGTCGAGGTAGCTGGCGCCGTAGACGCGCCCGATGGTGATCTCCAGGACGACGCGGTCCATGGCGCGCGTCCTGGCCGGTCAGGCAGGAGACGAACTTGGTGAACACCGGCGGCCCGGCCCCGGGCTCGATCTTCGACTCCTCGGCGTGATCGCGGTAGTTCACCCCGATCGTTGGAGGGTGTCCCGCCGGGAAAGGTCGCACACTTTGCGGGGAAGGCGCGGGTGACCGATGTCGCCGACCTGCGCAAGGTGACCGATGAGGACAAGCGGCTGACGCTGATCGTCAGTCTGCTGCACACGGTACGGAGCGGCGTCCGCGACGACGTGGTGACGATGTTCTGCAAGCGGATGGCTGCGATTCACAAGAAGGGCCGCGACCAGCTGGAGGCGCTACGGGAGATGCACCGCGCCGAGTCCGAACGCCTCTTGGGCGTGTTCGGTGACGTCTTGGACGGCTTTCGCGAGGCTCTCTCCCCGTCTGAACACCAGCTGTCTGGCGACGACAGCGCCACCGTGGCGACCACGCAGAGCAGTCCAGATGATGATGGCCAGGACGCGGTCGCCGAACGAGCGGGCCGTCTGGTGCTCAAAGCTCTCCAACTGGGTGGCGGAGTGGACGCGCTGGCCGCTGCGCACGAGGCGGTGTCGGCCCATCACGGCAACAACTACCTGCCGCTGCTGGACCAGTACTACCGCTCGCACCGCTCGGCCTTGTTCACCTTGGTGGACTCGATCGAGCTGGAGCCCGTCCCCGAGCAGATCACGGTGGAGCGAGACGTCCCGGACGGCGTCCCGGTGAACGTGACGTTATCGGTTGACGTGGACGCGTTCGCCTCGATGATGTGGCGGAAGATCCTCAAGGATCCCGACCGGCCGGGAATGCTGGTGCGCCGCCATCTGGAGGTGTGCGTGTTCTCCTACCTCGCGGCCGAGCTGCGATCGGGTGACATCGCCGTGGCGGGCTCGGATTCCTACGCCAACCTGCACGATCAGCTCATGTCCTGGCAGGAGTGCCAGCCACTGGTTGAGGAGTTCTGCGCCGAGGCCGGGCTGCCGACCGACCCGGCGGAGCTGACCGGCCACTACAAGAAGCTGCTGGCCGACACCGCCGCGGGGTGGACGCCGGCTACCCCGGCAACACCGACCTCGTACTGGAGGGCGGCCGACCGGTCCTTCGCCGACGCAAGGGCGCCGAGCGCAACAGCGATGCGCTCAATGGAGGAGGCCGTACATGACCGACTCCCGCAGCGCGACCTGCTGGACATCCTCACCCGCACCGCCTACCAGCTCGGCTGGCACCACCATTTTCGGGCCAGCCTCCGGCTCCGACACGAAGATCAAGGAGTCACTCGGCCGATACGTGTTGACCGTGTTCACCTACGGCACGCTGCTCGGCCCCGCCCAGGTTGCCGCGCATATGCGCGGTCAGGTCAGTGCCGCCGAACTCGCCCGGGCGGCGAACAAGCACGCCACCAGCGAGAAGATCGCCAAAGCCTCCACGATGGTGATCAACGCCTTCAACCAGCTCGACATCGCCTCAATGTGGGGCGACGGCAAGACCGTGGCCGCCGATGGCTCCCAGGTCGAAATGAGTCGCAGGCGCCGACGAGCTCGAAGCGCGTGATGCGGGGCGCCGGTCTGGCGTTCGTCTGCCCCTGCTCAGCCTTGAGTCAAGAATTTGGCAGGGTCGTCTTGTGTCGCAAGCGGCTCTCTAGCCGGGTGTGCCGCCGCGTTTGCTTCTTTCGGCGAGGCGCTGGACTTCCCCGATGTGTATGTCGCTTACCCACTCCCAGCCGGGCTTAGCCGATGGGCCGACCCGCGGGTCACTGGGAACACGGCCCTCACGCAAGGCGAGCACGTACGCCCGATCCAGCTCGATCCGCGCGTGTACCTGATCGGCTCCGCCGACTGACCCGTGGCCAGGTACGACGACATCGACGTCGCCTGCCACGCCCTCGAGCAGCCGCAGCCCGACGAAGTACTCCTCGATCGGGTCATTGGTGTCGTTCAAGTCGTCGAGCCCCGGGACCAAGACATCAGAGAGCATGTCGCCGGCGACGAGAACCCCGCGTTCCTCGATCAACAGCGCCGCATGGCCCGGGGCATGCGCCGGATGGTCAATAATCCGGACTCCAGGGCCATCCCATGGAATCTGCGCAGTTCCGGCGGGCAGGCCGGTGATGAGGCCGAACAGGTCCAGCGGTGTCTCGTCCGCGATTTCCGGCGGCAACCCCTCGGCGACGCGGGCCTTCCAGTCCGCGTTCGACCGCAGATCTCGCATATAAGCCGCGCAGCGGGCTGTACCGTAACGGGGCGCTTCGCCGAGCTCGGGGTGCCAGAGCACGTGATCCCAATCAGGATGCGTCGCGAAGCCCGCCACGACGGTCTGGCCCAACTCGCGAAGGTCGTTCGCGAGGCAGACCATTTCGTCGCCCGTTATTCCCGGGTCGATGAGCAACACGCCGGCCCGGCCCTGCACGACAACGGTGTTGTTCTGGAGTAGCTCGCTCTGGTGGACCAGCACACCCTCCGCGACCTGCGTCAGCATGGGGTTCCTTCCGCTTGTGGTTTGTAACCGCTCGTCGAGACCGTACTGCCTGCTCGTCCCCGCGACATCGTCTTCGGAGACCGCCGCCCGGCGCTCCGGCCGGTTCGCCCTACCGAACGGGGAGTGGGCGGTAGCGAACGTTGAGGGTGGTCACCTGGTCGTGGTCGTTGAGCAGTTCTAGATGGACGGGTTCGCCTCCTGGGTTGTTGAACAGCCGGACCCCGTCGCCGAGCAGTACCGGCACGATGTGGCCGGCGACGTCCTCGTCGTTCAGGGTGTTGACGTAGGCGCCGTTGGCGCACGGCGCGAGCGCGGCGGCGCATCGTCTGATCGCGGCGATCCGGGCCTCGTCCTCGTCACGACGTTTCGCATCAGATCGTTCCTTTCCCTGTCGTAAGGCCCGCAGCCCTGCTGCCGTTCACGTCGCGAGCCGACGTTGACGTGACGGAGGGCCGTTCGGATGGTTCTTGCTCTGTCGGTGTTCTCCAGCGCTCTCGGCGGATCAGGAGCAGCGCGGGCAGCATCGAGACCGCGACGAGGAGGAACGCGGTCGGGTACCCGATGAGGCCGACGACGAAGCCGACGCCGAGCGCGCCGACGGCCATCCCCACGTCGTACGCCGCGTTCCAGATCGCGCTCACCGGACCGTAGCCGGCGGTCGTCACCCGCGAGTACATGAGCGTCAGGGTCGCGTTCTGCAGCAGCCCGAAACCGAGCCCGAACGTCGTGGCGCCCACCAGCACGGTGACCGGTGAGCCGGTCAGGGCCAGCAGTGCCATGCCCGCCACCGACGCGATCACGCCGGGCGCGAGGAGGCGCACGTGGCCGTGGGTGTCGCCCAGCCGTCCGGCGATCCACTTGCTGCCGGTCGCCGCCGCCGAGTGCGCGAGCAATGCCGCCGGCGCCACCCAGGTCGCCGCTCCGCTCATGGCCAGGGGCAGGAACGTCGTCAGCGCCCCTACGGCGACGGTCGAGGCGGCGAACACGAGCGCCGGCCGGTTGAGGTCGGCGGAGCGCAGCCAGGTCAGCATCCCGCGAGGGCGGTCGGCGGCCGTCTCCTTCGCGGGCAGAAACGGGACGGTCACCAGTGCGAGTACGGGCGCGGCGGCGGTGGCGCCGAAGACCACACCGAAGCCGTACTGACCGGCGAGCCAGACGCCCGCGGGGAGCGCGATCAGGGTCGTGACGCCGGTGACCAGTCCGACGACGGCGAGGCCTTCGCCTCGGCGTTCGGCGGGGATGAGGAGCGCGGTCAGTGCCCCGCCGGCGACCACCACGATGGCGAAGCCGGCTCCCCTCAGGACGCAGGTCACGAGGAGCACCGACGGTGCCGGCGAGACCAGGAGCAGGAGCGTCGGTGGGCCGAGCAGCAGCAAGCCGACGGCGAGGGCCCACCGGTGTCCGAGGACGCGGATGATCCGCGGGCTGAGCAGTTCGACCCCCACAGTGGTGAGCAGCAGGGCGCCGGTGGCGAGCCCGCCTGTCGCCGCCGTCCCGGACTGCGCGGCGTACAGCGGCACCACGCCCAGGGGCAGGAAGAAGCCGATCGACGATGCCACCACGGAGACGAACCGCAAGGCGAGTGGCCGGGTGAGGATCCGCGGGCGGGTGGGCTCGGGCCGTCCTGTCGACCTGGTCGGCGCCGGGCACGTCACGATCGGTCCTCGTCATCCACCACGGCGTACAGGTGCTCGACCGACCCGTCCGGGAAGGTCCGGCTCGTGGTGAGCTGCAATTGCTGTCGCTCACTCTTCTCGGGCGTGAGCCGGAGCCCGTCGCCTAGGAGGATCGGCATCACGACGACGCCGAGCTCGTCGAGGGCGCCGATGTCGCGGAACGCCTGAATGGTGCGCTGCCCGCCGACCAGATGAACGTCGCCGTCGATGTCGGCTTCGCGCATCAGCCGCAGCAGCGTCGCCGGGTCGTCGGCCGCCACGACGTCGTCGGGTGTTCCGTCCGGGAGGGGCTGGCTGGTGAGGACGAACACCCGCAGGTTCGGCCACGGCCAGTGCGACGAACCGACCGCCGGCTCGAACGTGGTGCGTCCCATCATCACCGCGCCGCAGTCCGCGACGAGGTCGGGCAGGCCGTGGGAGACACCCGACTCGAAGTCGGGCGCGGTCAGGATGACGGGCAGGCCGTCCGGAGAGGCGATGAAGCCGTCGACACTCACGGCGATGTGGGTGCGGATGCGCATGAGGTCTCCGATGTCGGGTTCGGTCGATCGGCTGTCGCGCTCAGCTTGTCCGTCTCGCGGCCCGCCGACATCGGGCAGATGCCTTAGGTCTGATGAGATCACCTCTTCAGATCCGCCGCGCATGGGATCATCTGAGGGTGTCCGGTCGGCTGACGAGTCCCGTGCTGGTGGGGCGGGAACGCGAACGTGCGGCGCTGGCGGCTGCCCTCACCGCTGCCAGGTCCGGCGCGGCCGTGGTGCTGGTCGGCGGCGAGGCCGGGATGGGCAAGACCCGGCTCGTCCGCGAGTTCACCGGCGGCCTGGGCGCCTCCGCGCGCGTTCTCACCGGAGGTTGCACCGACCTCGGCGTCGACGGCTTGCCGTTCGGGCCGTTCGTCACGGCACTGCGCCGGCTGGTGCGCGAGCTCGACGCGCCACCGGTGACCGCGCTGCTGCCCTCCGGTGGCCGGCGCGGTCTGGCGCGTCTGCTGCCGGAGCTGGGCGTGGCGGATGACGAACCGGAGCCCGACCTCGGCCGCGCCCGGCTGTTCGAGGAGGTCCTGCTCCTGCTCGAGGGCGCGGCGCGACAACGGTCGCTGGTCCTCGTCCTGGAGGATCTGCACTGGGCGGACCGGTCGACCGGTGAGCTGCTGACGTTCCTCGCCACCAACCTGGGAGAGCCCGGTGTCCTCATCCTCGGCACGTACCGGCCGGACGAGATCGGCGGCACGCACCCGTTGCGACCGCTGGTCTCCCGCGTCGACAGCGTGCGCGGCATCAGCCTCGGCGGGCTGGACCGGGACGGCGTGGCCGAGCAGCTCGGCGAGCTCCTCGCGGCCCCGGCGGACGAGGCGTTCACCGAGCGGGTGTTCCTCCGCAGTGGCGGCAACCCGCTGTTCGTCGAGGCCCTCGTGACAGTCGGCGACGCGCCCGCCGCGTCGCTGTCCGACCTGCTGCTGGCCGATGTCGACCGGTTGCCCGACCTCAGCCGCCAGGTGCTGCACGCCGCCGCCGTCGCCGCTAGCCCGGTCGGTCACGCACTACTGGCGATCCTCGTCGAGATGGACGACCTCGCCTTCGAGGACGCGCTCCGGCCGCTGGTACGCCGACGGTTCCTGGACGTCGTCGAGGACGGGTACGCGTTCCGGCGCGACCTGATCCGCGAGGCGGTCTACGGCAGCCTGCTGCCGGGCGAGCGGGTGCGGCTGCACCGCGCCTGCGCCGAGGCCATCACCACCGACCCAGCCCTCGTCTCCGGCGATCGCGCGTACGCCGAGGTCGCCCTGCACTGGCACGCGTCGGGCGCACCCATCCGCGCCGCCGAGGCCGCCTGGCACGCGGCCGAGTCCGCGCGGCGGACCTACGCGTACGCCGAACAGCACCGCCTGCTCGACCGGGTGCTACGGACCTGGCAGCGCGTGCCGGACCTGGCGGACCGCCTCGGCGTGGACCGCGGCACCGTCGCCAGCCTGGCCGCCGAAGCTGCACTGAACGCCGGCGAGCTGGACACCGGCGTCGCCTCGGTGACCACCGCCCTAGCCGAACACCCCGATCCCGAGGTGGCCGCACACCTGCTCCGGACCCGCGCGGCGATGTACGACCGCAACGGGCAGGACCCGATGCCCGACCTGCACGAGGCGGTCCGGCTGCTCCCGACCGGCGCGGACACCCCGCTGCGCGGCGAGGTCCTGGCCGACCTCGCCATCGCGCAGCGGCATCACCAGCACGACGCGGAGGCGCGAACGACGGCCGAAGACGCGTTGCGGATCGGCCAGCGCACCGGCGACCGCGGCGTACAGGCTCGGGCACTCATCACGCTCGCCGCGGCCGACGCGGACCTGCCCACCGCGGTCGAGCTGTTCGAGCGGGCACGCACGGCCGCCCGGGACGCTGGCGCCGCCGACACCCAACTCGCCGTGGCCGTGACCGAATCGAACCGCCTGGAGGCCGCCGGCGAACATGGCAGAGCGGAGCAGGTCGCGCGGAGCGGAATCACCCTCGCCCGCGAGCTGGGACTGACCCGCACCCGCGGCACCCTCCTCGCCCCGAACTTGTCCGAGTCGCTGCTCTCCCTCGGCCGCTGGGACGAAGCCGAAGCGGTGTACCGAGAGGCGCTCGCCCAGTCGCCACCGCCGCTGTACCGCGCCTACCTCCAGATCATCCAGGCGACCGTCGACCTCAGACGCGGCGCACTCGACGCCGCGACCACGGCCGCGACGCAGGCGAGAGCAGTGATGCGTGAACCCAACCGGGGCGAGGAGACATGCCTCGAACCGGACCTACTGGACTGCCGACTCGCGCAGATCAGACAGGACGCCGGCGCGGTGACAGCGATCCTCGACCACGTCCTCACCGACCACGACCTCGCACGAAGCCCGCGCTACAGCTGGCCGCTGCTGACCACGGGCGCGCTCACCCTCGTCGGGCACCACGGCACCGGCGCCCTCCTCACCCGGATGAGCACGTACGCCGACACGCTCGCCGTCACCGGCCGACTCCAGCAGGCCCACCGACTCACCTTCCTCGCCGCGACCCGCCACGACGACACCGACGCATGGGCAGCGGCCATAGAGGCATGGCGCGACCTCGGACAGCCGTACCCGCTCGCCGAAGCACTGCTGCACTCCACCCGCGCCGCACTGGCGACACAGCACCGATCCACTGCGGCCGAGCTGATCACCGAAGCAGCGTCGATCGCCGAAGGCCTCGGCGCCGCCCCACTTCAACGCGAGATCCAACAACTCGCCACCCGAGCACGGATCACGACCAACCCGACCCGACCCGGCAACCCCGCAGGGCTGACCACCCGCGAGATGGAAGTGCTCGAGCTGGTGGTAGCCGGCCTGAGCAACCGAAAGATCGGCGAGCACCTGTTCATCTCCGCCAAAACCGCCGGCGTACACGTCTCCAACATCCTCGCCAAACTCACAGTCACAACTCGCCTCGAAGCCGCCGCCTGGGCCCACCGCAACCAACTCTTCAAAACCGAATAAACGCCACAGACACAGCCCTCGGATGCGCGTGACGGCGACCCAGTGCCAGCCTCAGACAGGACGGTCGTCTGGAGTTGGCCAGAGATCACTACGACCTCCTGCAGACCCTTGCCCTTCCTCGCCCGGATCGGGTCGTCAGGAAACAGGTCGAACACAGGGAACTGTGACGCGCTGCCGGTCTGCGGCTCGGAGGCCTTCGGCTGGGTCACGTTCTCGTGGGGATCCTGATGGTGTTCGGTGCGCTCGGCAAGAGGGTCCACGGTGCTCATTCCTCTCGGTAGCGCTTGAGCCGGGGCCGCCCCTGCTCGGGCAGTTCGGGTTCGATGGGCGGGCCGAGGTCGGGATCCGATGGCCGGTGAACCTCGATCAGCCGATCCACGACGCTGGCCCGTGGCCGCAGCTGGGTCCGCAGCTCGCGACGACGGGCGTTGCGGGCCGCGGTGATGTCCTTCAGGCTGATCGTGCGATGGGCCAGCTCCGGGCAGATCGCCCGGCACAGGAAGCGGCCGTCGTGGAAGATGCGGATCTCGGCCATGTCACGAGGGTCGTAGCGAATGACGACGTCTTCGCCGACATAGGCGGCCAGCACCGGGTCCAGGTAGCGCAGCGTCTGGAAGTGGATGCCGTCGGGGGTCCGATCCGTGATCGACGTGGAAGATCTCGGGGATGCCGCACACGTGCCAGTCCGGTTCGCTCTTGCGCCAGATGGCCTGGCGGAAGGCCAGCGCGGTGGTCAGCGCCGAGGGGGCGCCCAGGTTGACCGCGTACCCCGCGATCGCGCGGGAGTGATCGTCCTCGATGACGGTCAGCCAGGGCCTGGCCGGTTTGCCGGACGGGGCGATCACCCACAGGTCCAGCTGCGTGTGGTCGGCCAGCCAGATCTGGTTGGGCCGGCTCGCTTCCCGGCGATGCACCAGCTCACACCTCTCCCGATAGCCGCGTGTGCCGTCCTGGGCCAGCGTGGCCAGGGCGGGGTCCAAGGCGGAGACCACCGCGTAGGTGGTGGCGTAGCTGGGAGCCGGCCAGCCCTGCTCGACGGCCACGACGGCGGCCTGACGGTGGATGGTGGCGATGCTCGGCGGCGGGCGTTGCAGCGCCAGGCCCTCGATCAGCAGTTGCAGGTCCTGCGGCATGCGCCGTTATTCGGGCCAGTGGCCAGGCCTGGTCGGCTTCTACACCCGATACCAGGACGAGCAGACCCGGATCAGGCGACTCCGGAAGGACTGGGAGAAAGCAGCGCTCTACCTCGCTGGGCGCGAGCTTGGGTGTGAGATCCACACAAGGGAGAGAACCCACACGGGGGCAACGGAGGCCCTCCTAGAGGGTCTGCCCCTGCGGATCAAACATCCCACCTCCCCCATGGAGCCTCTTGCAGCACTGAGGGAAACCCGGCGATGGCACTCCGCGTTCCAGGCCGGAAGCCGGCAGCGGTGGAACGGGGCGCACGGGATCACGCTCCGCAGGGTACTGGCCGGGGTCCTGGCGATCGGCCGGCAGCGCCGGTCGGCGACCAGGTGAATCTTCGTGCTCCACCCGCCCCGTGAGCGGCCCAGCGCCTCCCGGCCCGTGCCCGGTTTGTGATCTACGCCGTCCCCTTTGACGGGATGTCGGCGGGCGGCTCACGACGAGCTCCGGCGGCATGCTGATGAGCGCGCGCCACAGTGGAATCCACACTCACCGTCCAGTCCTCCCCCTCGGCCTCATCGCATCCAGCGCGCAGCCCGTCCAGGATCTTCTCCCAGGTGCCATCCATCGACCAGCGGCGATGCCGGTTGTAGACGGTCTTCCAGTTCCCGTACCAGGGCGGCAGGTCACGCCAGGTGATGTTGGTCCGGACCCGGAAGAAGACCCCGTTGATGACCGTTCGGTGATCGGCCCATCGGCCGCCCTGCCGCGGGTTGACCGGCAGCAGCGGCGCCAGCCGTTCCCACTCGGCATCGGTCAGATCATGACGCTTCAGGCGATCTTCCACTGGACTGATCTACACCAAACCACCATCAAAGATCCACGGGACACGCCCTAGGCCCCGTCGCGCCAGGATGCCCCTCACAATCAGGACGCGCAACTACACAGAGTTACTTTGGGGCTGGGGACAGCTTCGGGAGTAGGACGCCAATGCAGACGAACGCGGCGTGCCCTACCCCGAGCCGGAGAGCGTCAAGACGCAGCCCGCCGACTTCGCCGACGCGTAGGAGGACGTGGCGATCCTGCCGCCACCACGCGACAGCGATCCAGCCTCCTGGCTCCCGATCATCTGAATCTACTTCGGGGCTAGGGGTCAGTTTCGGGATCAGGACGCCCATCCATCTACTTCGCCCCTGGTGCGGCGATCATTAACGGCGCCCCAAGTGCGGGCGCTGTGGCAAGTCGAGATCGACACCGCCCGCAGCTACCTGCGGGTGCTGGCCCTCGTGCATGCCGACCTGCCGCTCTGGTCAGCCTTCACGCACAAGGGGCGGCTCATCGCCGAGTTCAGGCGGAGCGATGACGGCAGCGAGCCGCTCGACATCGGCTGACCGGATCTGAGCGTCCAGGGGAAGCGGGCGGCGAGGTCTCGCACCGGAGGACGGCGAGCCAGAGCGTCCCTTCCTGCTGCTCAGCCTGCGTCTCGACCCCCCTGTCCGCAACCGGGTTCTCGCCCACCTGTCTCCAGGGCTCGCGAGGGGGCGACTTGTGCCGGATTTCAAGATGTTTCGCGCAGCGGAAGATCTTGAAATCCGGCACAACCACCCGGTTGCGGCCAGGTGCGCCGCTCCGCGGACGGCAGCCGCCGGAAGGGACGCTCCACCGCCTCGCCTCCTCAGGAGCGCGGCCTCGAGCTCTTCTTCCCGGCGACCACCGCCCATTCCAGGAGGAGCCTTCGATGATCGCCTTCGCCACCCCGAAGCTGGCCGCCGCTCTGGCCGCTCTCACCCTCGCCGCCACACCCAGTGCCTGCGCCGGCGTTCCCGCCCCCGAGTCCCAGAACTGGTGCCATCTGTCCGCCGAGCGTCCCTTCGTCCGCCTCTCGCCCCCGTCGATCACCGGAACCGCGTCCATCTCGTGCGACAAGCCGGTGGACTCCGTTCAACTGACCGTCTACCTTCAGCGACAGACCAAGCACGGCGACTACAGCATGCCTCCGGGCATGAAGCGAAGCGTCCAGACCAAGGACACCCCGACGCGCAAGATGACGGCCACCGCCACGTACCTGCAGTGCTACCCGGTCGACGACGAAGTCGTCTGGCAGACCTTCGCCACGGCGAAGGTGACGTGGCGCGGTCAGACCAAGTGGCAGAACGACCAGGCCCTCACGGCGGGCGCCATCGTCTGCCCCGGCTGAGTCGCATCGGGCGGGTCGCTCCTCGCCAGATCGTGGCAGGAGCGGCCCGCTCCCCGCTCCTGCCTGACCTCACCAGAAGAGGGGAGACATGACCGCAGACGAGCGCTTCGCCTTCACCCCCGGAGTGGTCGCGGTCGAGGCCGTCCTGGCCGCTACTCCCGCAGTGACCATCCTGCTGCCGCACCTGCACGTATATCCCGGCGGCATGCTCCTCACTCTGCAGGCGCTGGGTCGCCGCATCGCTATGACGGCCCCAGACCAGTGGAGGCTGATCACCAGCACCTTCCTAGGCCTGCCTCACGACCTGCAAGGCCAGGTCCAGGAGGAAGACCTTCTGCAGATCGGCATCCGCAGCGCCTCCTGCACCTGGTGGGAGAACGACCCGGGGCTCCTCGCTCCGCGCAGGGTCTCCGTCGACCAGACCGAGTTCGACGACCGGCTCACCGGCGCCATCACCGCGTGGATCGGGAGCCTTCCCCCGCCCCCGAACTTCGAGGTGCTCCTGCGGTGGCCGTCTGCAGGAATCGCTGACGCCGTGATCCGGATCGAATCGGCCGCGGTCGCCGAGGCAGCCCGGCGCTCACGGCTGCTATGGGATGCGACCTGAAGGAACGGGGGCAGCAGAAGAAGCCGGGCAGCACGAGCCATACCGTGATCACCTCTACCGGTTCAGCCAGGTCGGGGTCTGGCACGGGGTGGCTGGGGGCTCCGCCGCCCCCAGGCCCCGCGCGGCGGGGCGTGCCGGCCGCCTACCGAGCGCGACAACGTCCGCAGGTGCCAGGCGGCCGCCACGCCCGCACCGGTGGTGCCGCCGGTCTCCCTGGTTTCGCTGGAGCGGGCGCGAGATCGCCAGGCCGGTCAGATCGGCTCAAGATGCGGTCGAGGTGGATTCATGTGCGGGCAGCGGGTGTCCGCGGTGTGCACGTCATCGCGGTAGGAATCGCCCGTGGTGCGAGCCATGCGCCGCCAGAAGCGCTCAGCAGTGTCGTACTGCGGGGTGGTCGTCCACTCGTGGGCAGGAGCAGCGGCACGCGCGGCCAGGACAAGACGGCGGCCCAGACCGAGATTCTGGTAGCGCTCATCAACGGAGACCTTGCACACCAGCGCCTGACGGCAGACGTCACAGGCCATGTAGCCGATCTTGCCAAGTTGCTGACCCCGCCACGTCGCGGTGATCACCGCGATGTCAGCGGGCCCATCAGCGGGCCGATGAGTCAAGGTGACAGTCTGCAGCCGCCACCGCAGGAACCACCAACGAAGGTTCAGCCGCCGGGCGATCCGGCGCGGCAACCGGTGCCGGTCAAGCAGGCCCGGCCGGAAAGGCTCAGGGGCGGGGTACCAGGCGGCCTCGATCTCGTCCACCAGACGGCGCTGGACTTGCTGGTCCTGCTCGGCTCCCGCCGCCTGGACCCGGGACAAGGCGCGCTCGGCCAGCTCGGCGGTAACGAGGTAGTAGAGCACCCGCCCGGGATCTGCGCTGCCGAGCTCGTTGACACTCTGGCGGGCGGCCTCGCCGATCGCCCGCAGGCGGTCTGGGTCGGCGCGCACGTGGGTGAGGAGAAGATCAACATGTGCTTGAAGGAGCTCATCCTTGGCCTGCAACGCCTCATGTACGGCCCCCGGCTCGGCTGGGATGGCCTCCTCCAGAGGGATGTTGATCGCTGAGGACCAGGCAAACAGCAGGTCCTGCTGAGTCTGGTCGGCGGAGTCGGGGTCCGGGGCGTGCGGGATGCTGTCACGCGGATCCATGGACTGACATGTAATCCGCTCGAGCCCTGACATCAAGTCCGCTGTTGAAAACAGAGAAGAGGTCAGGGCCTTCGGGCGGACTAAAAACGTCAGCGCTTCCTGAGGCTGACGCGCCCGTTGAAACGGCTTGCCGCGTTGAGGCGGACCGGGGCCGCCCTGTCGCGATTGCTCACGATGGGTTCCCTCGGGCCCGCCGCGCCCGGCGTGTCTCCACGCGCGCCGCGACTGACCGAGTGCGTGGTCTCGGTGTCCGGGCGTCCTAACCCCAGTCGGTCTTCGCCCGGCTCCAGCACCTCCTCCAACGAGTCGGCCTCGGCCAGGACGTCGATGGCGGTCTCGCGGGCGCGAGCGGCCCACGCAGCGCCGACACCGATCCCGGTGCGGGCGCGGAAGTTCGGGGCTACGACCGCTTGTGACAGCAGGCGGAGGGTGGTCTCGCTCGGGTTGCCGAACACGGTAAGGACCATCTCAGCCAGGGTGCGGGGGGCGCCGTCGGGCCACATCTTGGCGGTGTCGCGGACCCATCCGCGGATCGACACGACGGTGGGGAGGTCTCCGCAGTCGTCGGCCGCGCTATTCCACAGCGACGCGCGGGGGTCGGATGGGAGCAGCAGCATCAGCCGGACAAGCCGTTCCACGGCGGGGGACATCTTCTGCACGCGCGTTCCTCCAGAGAGGTGAGAGGCGTAAGCATCCAGGAGAACACGAGATCGGCCAGCCCCGCGTGAGCACTGACACTCCATCCGCGCCTCACTGACATTCCGCCCGTGCTCAACAACAACTGACCAACTGATGTCGTTTCCACTGACATCTCAGGGCTCTGATTCACTCTTGGTGAAGTTACGTGGTCACCGATGTGACGGATTGGCCGAGGCGCGGGCCAGCCAGGTCAGGCCCATGGCCTGTGCCCACGCGGCCGCCATCAGAAGAAAACGCGTAGCCGACTGCCACCAGGGCAGCCCCGCTTCGTAGCCGGGCGCGTCGAAGATGCCGGCCCGCACGGGGTTGAACAAGGCCAGCGCGAGGATGGGCAGATAGGGCACGGCGATGACCCAGGCCGCTGTCAGGAGGCCGGTCCGGCCGCGGCCGCGCAGCCGGAGGAGAAGAGCGCCGATGACGATCAGCGCGACGCCCACCAGGCCCGCTCCGAGGGTGATCCACCAGGTCATCATCCACGCGTTCGCGGCCACAAAACTCATCTCATCGCTCGGCGGGACACCCCCCTCCCACTCCGGCCCCCGACGCAGCGCTTCTTCACCCATCTGGATGGCCACGTAGTTGAGTGCCGCGTACACCGGCACCAGCGCCAACCCCAGCGCCAGCATGACAAGGCCTTTCCTGACACTGATCACCACCAAAGCATCCTGTTCTCCCTTCCCGCCTGACAACCGGCGACGGCCCTGGGCCTGCCCACGGCGTCACCGAGAGTGGGCCAGAGCTGTTGAGCGACAGAAGAGTGTCAGCAGGCCGCGACATCCAGTGTCAGTAACAGAGCGTGGTCAGACCGGGTTTCTACGTCTCTGGTTGGTCCTCACTGGGGTGGGCTCCAGGGAAGGGAGGAAGCGGTCCTGCGAGGTGTTGGCGTTCCGCGCTGAGGTCGATGACGGCAACCCATTTGTGCCTGCCCCACTTCTCTAGATCGTCCGCGGAATGTGAGCTGATCGACCGGCGCACCTTCCGGACCAGGTCAGAGGCTGAGCGGGCGGTGTTCGCCTACATCGAGGGGTTCTACAATCCGCGCCGCCGTCACTCGGCCAACGGCCAACTCAGCCCCGCCGAGCACGAACGCCGACACGCGCTCAAGAACACCAAAGAAGGCGACTATGCTGCCGCGTAGCCGCAAGCCCTGATGTGTCCATCAAACCGGGGCAACTCCAGGAGGTCGTCGTACCGGGTGCCTAGCGGCTCGCCGCGCAAGACCTTCGCCCACCTGCGCAACAGTTCGGCGTGCATGCCGCCCGCCCGCCAGTCTTCGTGCCAACGTCTACGCTCGGCTAACCGGCACGCATTCGGGCCGCACTCGTGGCCGTCGGGCTCGTGCAACCTCACATCCGGGATCTGAGCACGTCGACCTCGCAGCCTGGCGAGGACGGGTCGAAGCCGTGCTCGATCAGCCAGCGAACCCCCAGCAGGCTTCGCAACGACCACCACGCGCGGATCACGTCAAGGTCGACGTCGGTGCCATAGCCGGCGATGACGTCGCCGAGGTGCTCCTCGTGTCCGAGCGTCAAGGTGGCGAGGTCGTACAGGGCGTCGCCCTGGCCCGCCTCGGACCAGTCGAGCACGCCGGTGATCTCGTCACCGTCGACGAACACGTGGGCGATCTGCAGGTCGCCGTGCGTGAACACCGGTGTCCACGGTCGGAGCGCGGCCTCGGCGACCTGGCGGTTGCGGGTGACCAGGTCGGCGGGCAGGACGCCGTTCGTCACGAGCCACTCGCACTCGCCGTCGAGATCCGCCGCCAACTCGTCGAGGCCCCGGCCGGCCCGGCCGGGCCGGGGCGGCAGCGGCGCGTCGTGCAGCTTCCGTACGGCGGCGCCCGCCGCGGCCCACGCCGCCGACGACGCGGTCGACGGCTCGCCGAGGCGGCCGAGGGCCGTGCCTGGGAGGGCGGCGAGCGCGAGCACGGGCGGCTTGCGCCATAGGATCTCCGGAGTCGGGATCGGCGCCATGGTCATCGCCCCGACCTCGACGTCGGTACGCGCCTGGTCAGCGTCGATCTTCAGGAACACATCACCGACGCGCAGGGTCGCGCACTCGTGATGGGCAACGACGACCTCGACCTCCTCCACGTCGGCATTATCGCGGGGATGGCCACCGATGTCGCCGGGTTTATCGCGGGCGACTGCGCGGTTGACTGCATCCCGCTGCCCGGCCGCCTCCGTGCACGCCGCCAACCGCTCATGGGTCGAGCGCTGCCTCGGTCCGCCGGGGCCCCGGCACGTGGATCGTGAGGTCCAAGCGGCATGTAGCGGCCCGAAGGGAAGTGGGCGGCCACACACCAAGGTGGTCACGCGCGCCGACGTGCTCGCGGCCGTCATCGACGCCTGCCCCGACGGGATCGAAGACCTGGCCGAGGCCGAGGCGCTCACCGACGAGGTCCTGCAGTACGGCCCCGCCGTGCGACTGCCCGCCTCAGGGGCCAGCCACCTGTCCAACAGCGATCGTTACACCTCCGAGGACATCCTGCAGGCCGAGCGCACCCTGCTGCAGATCACGCGCGAGCGCTACGACCAGCAGGTCGCCGTCGTCGATGCCGACGTCGCCCGGCTGGCGATCGACACCTACGAGGTCAGCCACGCCCTGACCTTCAGCGAGGAACAGCGGCGAGTGCTGGAGCGGCTGCTGAGCGCCGGGCACGGCGTCGACCGGTCATCGGCGTGGCCGGATCGGGCAAGACCACGATGATGGCGGCCGCCCGCACCGCCTGGGAAGGTCGTGGCCTGGTCGTCGCGGGCGCGGCCACCGCCGCGGTGGCCGCCACCAACCTGCACGCCGAGGCCGGCATTCCGTCAACGACCATCGCCACCTGGCTGCTGCGCATCAAGGGCGGCCGCGGTCTTTCCGGGGTCGACGTCCTGGTGGTGGATGAGGCCTCTATGGTCGACGACCGGCAGATGGCCGCGCTGCTGGCCGAGTCCGCGCGGACCGGTACCAAGATCGTGCCGATCGGTGACCCGCTGCAGCTGCGCGCCGCCGGGGTCGGCGGCGGTTTCGCCGCCATCCACCGGCAGGTCGCTGGCCTGACCCTGAAGGAGAACCGCCGCCAGCGTGATCCTCTGGAACGCAAAGCGCTGGAGCGCTGGCGCGCTGGCGGGGAAAGCGAACGGCCGCAGGACCGCCAAGAGCTGCAGCGGCAGGCGCTACGCCTGTGGGGTCAGGGCGAGCGCGTCCGGGCCGGGCAGGGCGCCGAGGACACTATGGCTCAGCTGCTGGCCGACTGGCTGACCGCGCGCGAGCCGTACCGCGCCGCGGGGACGCCCGAGGCCGTGCACGACGAGCTTGCTCAGGTCCTGGTGCTGGCCGGCACGAACGCGGCTGTCGACCGGCTCAACGCCGTGGCGCGCGAGCTGCGCCGCGAGCGCGGCGAATTGGAGGGTCCTGACCACCGCTACCGACTCCCGGGCGGCCGCACGATCGCGCTGGCGATCGGTGACCACGTCCGGGTCCGGAAGAACGACTACCGCGCCCGCCGCGGCGTCGGCGCCGTCAACGTGCTCAACGGCTACCGCGGCCACATCACCGCGATCGGCGCGGACCGGCGGGTAGAGGTCGAGTGGCGGCAAGCTGGACCCGACGGACCCACCGTGGTGCGGGAGTGGCTCACCCCCGACTACATCGCCAGCGGCGGGCTGTCCCACGGCACCGCGATGACCGTGGCGGCCGCTGAGGGACTGACCGCCGACCACGCGCTCATCTACGGCATGGGCTTGGACCCGCACACCCTGTACGCGGCGATGACCCGCGATCGAGAGCGGGCCCGCCTGTACCTGCCGCGCGAGCTGCTGGAAAGCGACTTCGACCGCGTCCGCCACGGCAAGGTCCGCAGCGAGGCCGACGCGCTGCAGCGTGCCCTGGCCGCCTACGCCGCCACCTTGGATGACGATCGCGTCGACCGGCTCCTCACCCCGGAACCGGAACCGATCGCGCAGGAGGAGCAGGACGCCCGCCAGCCGGCCCCCGCCACCGTCGAACGAGAAGACCGTGGTCGTGGCCGCGGTGATCGGCAGCGCACCGGTCGCGAGCAAGAGAAGCGGGAGGCCGCTGCGGCCTCGCTGAATGAGGCCCGCGCGGCTATCCAGCTGGCCGGCGCCCGCCTGGCCCTGTCCCGCAGCGCCTACGGCGTCGGCCTGCTCTCCGACGACGAACTCACCGAGCGCCTCAGCAGCCTCGCCGAGCAGGTCGAGGCCGCCAGCACCGCGCTTGAGGCAGCCGAGCAGGAACGGCATCGTCACGCCCGCAACGGCGGCGGCCCCACCGAACTCGCCCTGCTGGCCGAACGCGACAAGCTCGCCGCCAACCTGCGCAGAGTCGAGGCCGCTGAACGCGCGGAGCGTCGGCTGCAGCAGGCTCGCCAGCAGATTCTCGAAGGCCACGCCGAGGCCAGCCGGCTACGTCAGCGCGAGAGCGAGCTCGCCGCCGAGGTCGAGAACCTGGGCAGTCTGCTGCCCTCCCACCGCGCGCGCCGCCGCGAGCTGACGGAGGTCGAACTTCCCCAGGTGCGCGAGCGTCTCGAACAGCTCGGTGAGCGCCTGGCCCCCATCCGCGCCCAGGGACCAGCTCTGGAGCAAGCTGCCCGGGAAAGCGTCGAGCAAGCCCCGCCGCGCGTCGTGTGGTCGATGATCCGCCGTCGTCATGACGACCTGGTCGGCGATTTCGCCGCCGCCCAGCGCGGGGCCCGAAGCGTCGACGTCACCAACGCCGACAGCCGGGCTGCCACCGCACGGCTGACCCGCGACCAAGCTCAGGAAGAGCTGGCCGCAGGCCTCAGCGAGAGCGAGCGCCGCGCCGACCTGCCTCCCGACCAGCGCGACATCGAGCAGCGTGTCCGCAGTGAGGAAGCCTCACGGCGGCGTACCGAGCGTGAGCGGGACGACATCGACCGCGAGCGCCGTTCCGCCCATGAGCGGAGCCAGCGCCGGCAGACGGAGCGCGACCGGGAACCCTCCCGGCAGTCTCCCGCGTCCGAGCGCGACGTCCCCAGCCGCTGACGGCTAACCGGCGGGACCATCCCGCCCCCCATGGGTGAAGGAAATGGCTGAAACACACCGGTCCGCCCGACGAACGCAGCCTGCTCGCTAGTCTGCTGCGACACGACAAAGGAGTGGTGCTTGTGGGTGACTTAGAGAGCCTCGTTGCACAGGTGTGGAGTCCGGAGGTTCGGCCGCTCGCCGAGGAGGCCTGGCGGTGCTACAACGCCGGCGCGATCCGCGCCAGTATCGCCGCGACCTGGACAGCTGTCACCGCCGACATCATCACCAAACTGGTCAATCTCGCCGACAACGGCGACAGCAAGGCGGGCCCTCTTCCGTGCCGCCGTCACCGCGGCGCAGGCCAAAGGCATCAGCGTGGACGGCGTTCGCGAGATGCAGAACATCGAGTCCACATTGCTGGATAAGGCGGCGGAGTTCGAGTTGATCGACTCGATCGGCGTACGCGAACTGGGGCGTATCCGTGAAGATCGCCACCTCTGTGTGCATCCATCGCTACGCAGCTTCGGCGAGGTGTACGAGCCCCGCCCAGAGGTGGCCCGCGGGCACTTCGCCGTTGCGCTGACCACGCTGCTGGTTCATCCACCGACTCAAGGTGGAAAGCTGTTGAGCGAGTTCATCGAGTACACCTGCGATCCCCTCTTCGTACCGACATTGCCTCACATCCAGGCAGCGTTCTTCGACCGGGTGCGAACCGCGACCCGTCGCACGATCGCCGCGGTCGCTGCCAAGCACAGTCTGCTCGAGCTCGATCCCGACAGCCGACTCCGGCGGCCGAGTACGCCGACCGCATGGCCATCGTGTTGTCCGCGTTCGCCCAGCGCGATAGGGAACTGGTTCGGGTTGCAGTAGCCGCCCAGCGTGAACGATTCCAAGTGCTCGACGGGAGCACGCAACTTCGTGCCCTCGTGCGGCTCGGCGATCAGGACTACTTCTGGGACATCGTGAACGAAGCGCTCGCTTCTCGACTTCAAGGCCTGCTCAACGCTCCGAGGGGGCCAAGACGTGGGAGCCGCTAGCGACCGACATGGTCGCCAGTCTCGCCCTGGTGCGCAGTCCCTACGCTCGTGAACGGCTGCCAGAGCTGGAAACGCGGTTCAACGACCTATCTGAGCTTCATCGGATTGCTGTTGCCGCCGCGCACCCCCATCCCTTCTTCGTACCGGCGGTGCTCCAGTTCATCAGAGATGCCGGAAGTTGGCGCATGGGTGAGCAGGCTGGCCAGCTTCTCGTGCAGCACGCGCCGTTTTTGACCAGGCGCGGCGCACTTCAGGCACTGCCTGCAGCACAGGCGGCCCGCAGAGCTCGGCTTGAAGCACAGGCGAGGGCGGCAGGCTTCGCCTCTGTCCGCGATGCGGTCCAGGCGACGGCTCACTTGCCCTCGCAGGCCGCTGCCGAGCGGACCGGGATGAGCGCTTCCACAATCAAGCGGTGGAGGAGGTCGGCCGCATCTCTGCCGCCAAGTACCCGAGATTGACGCATCGTCCTTCGATACCAGGCAACTAGGGGATCTGGTCGATCTCGATGTCAGACCACAGCGCGGTGAGCGGGAACGGGTTGGCGGTTACCACTGGAAGTGAACGCCTCTTCGCGGCATGCACCACGGAGGCCGCCGTGACTTGCTCAGTCGCGTAGGGGCCGGCGATGCGGAGGACCTCGGCCACGCCCGGCGCACTGGCAGGAATGAGGCTGTCGACAAGGGTGGTGCCGTCCATGCCCAGCAGAACCTCCAGGACTGGTACTGCCGAATCCGGGAGCTGGGCTAAGGCTGCTGTGAGGGCTGGGGCGGTCGTGACGATGGGCACGATGTAGCCGCGGTGTTCGGCACGCATCCAGATCGTGGCGTCCACGTACGGAGACGATCGGCGGCCCCAGGCAATGAGCGCGCTGGTGTCCAGCACGCGTCCTTGCATTTTCTAGGCCCCGGTCAGGCGGCGTGGGAGCGGCGAGCGGCGATTTCCGCCTCGCGCCGGTGGGCGAGCTCGAGCATGTCGGCTGGTGGTTCGCCGCCCATGACCTCGCGGAGCTTGTCGAGGTTGGCCTGGCGCTTGTCCTCGGGATAAGGCACGCGCTCCTGCTCGCCGATCTCCTGCTGCTCGTCCATATCGTCAGGGTACTCGCGGCGTGGGCTGCGTTGCCAGGGAACTCAGGGCGCCTGAACGGACGAGGCCGCAGCCGGACTCTCGCTTGTCGCCGGTCGGACTTCGCCCACGCTGGCTCGGCAGGAGTGGCGAGCGACCTCACCGGAGGAGAACAAGGCCTCGGTCTTCACTCCCAACGCGGCGGCGATTAGGAAGACGTTGTCGAGTCCAATGTTGCGTTTGCCAGCCTCCACCGCGCCATAGAACGAGCGGTCCAAACCTGCGGCCTGGGCCACCTCAACCTGAGTGCGACCGGCTAGCTTCCGCAGCTCGCGCACGCGTCGGCCAAACCCGCGACCACGCCATGGTCCAACTCGGCGCGGACGTCTGCCTCGCGTTCATCGACCGAGGCAGCCCCGGCGCGACCCGAACCGCCGCCCCGCCGGACGCACTGAACCTCGATCATTAAGGAATGCGTAGGTGTGTGCGTGGAGGGCGTGCGCCGCTCGAAGGGGGTCTAGATCTAGAGGGCGGGGTCTCTAGGTCTAGAGGGCGCTCTAGAGGGCGATACGGGGCTCTGCCTGGCCTCTATGGCTTTGAACGACTCTCTTGGCCCCTGAGGAACGAGTCGTCTGGCCCCAGCTAGCGGTCATAGAGGTCTGTTGTGAACAAGTTGATTGGCCCCACCCGAACATGGTGTTCGCGGCTGCGCAGAATCAGCAGGCCGGTGCCCAGGGTCAGCAAAGAATGCCGGCGTCCGTGTCAGTAGCGCAGGTCCGCCAGAACGCCGTAGTGGTCAGACGCCACCACCCCACCGACAGGCTCGTGGCCGATCACCTCACAGCGCACCGGATGGCCCGCGCCGCCCCGGCGCGGCCAGGCGGACAGCACGTGGTCGATCCTGCGGTCTGGCCACAGCGCCGGCGCCGCCCACGGGTTGGCCCCGGCCCAGGTGTGCCCGCCGCCCTGGCCGTTACCAGCGGCCGTCCAGGCGTCATAGAACACCAGGCCGGGCACGGCCGGGACGGACTTACCGGTCAGCATGCGCAGCTCGTCGCTGTCGGGGTCGGCGTTGAAATCGCCGCACAGCACCGTCGGGTGCCGGCGCCGCTGCGTCTCGGCGATGAAGGCGGCCACCTCGCGCACCTGCTGCTGGCGCTCGCCGCTGTGCTCCAGCCGCCAGGTCAGCGCCACCACGTAGACCTGGATGACGCCGCGCGGGCCGTCGATCCTGGCATACAGCACCCGGCCGCCGGTGTCTTGCTCGCCCGTGAGCTTGCGCGACTCGTGCGCGCCAATCGGCCAGCGCGACAGGACAGCCAGGCCCGAGCGCGCACCGTTGACCTCGGAGTCGCCGTCGAACACGTGGTACGGCAGGCCGAGCCGTGCGCCCTGTTCATCCCACGCCTCCACCAGCCCCACCACGTCAGGGTCGTGCCGCTCCAGAGTGGCGCGGATGGCGGCCTCGCGATGCTCCCACGGACCGTACCTGCCCCACACGTTCCAGGTGATGAGCCGGAACGTCGTTGTGACGAGCGGCCCATAGGGTTCGGCGATGTCATAGGTCATCCGTCTTCTCCTGCCCAGTTCCAGCCTGCGGCGAAGATCCATCCTCTGGGAGTTGCCTCCCGGCGTACAGCACTGTCCGCGAGAGCTGCAATTGGGGCCACTTCTGACGAACACCCGCCCACCCGATTCCTCAGGTAGGCCCGCCCGTAGCTTCCAGCAAAAAACCAACGATTAGCTTTTGATCTTGGTGTGGCGGGTCATCACCGCGGCGAAGCGGAGGTTGGCGCGGATGACGGTAAAGCTGTTGTTGCGGCTGTGGCGCACACGCTTGAATCAGCAGGCCACCACGGCCAACTGCGGATGAGTCGGAAGGAGGAGGCGCTTCATGAGTGAAGCGTTCTACTCGCACGCGAGGCTGTACGACCTCATGTTCCCGGGCGGCGGGCCCGCAGTCGACTTCTACCGCGCCGACGCCAATCGGCAAGGCGGGCGCGTATTGGAACTCGGGTGCGGCACCGGGCACAAGCTGATCCCCATCGCGTCCGACGGGCATCCGTGCGTCGGCGTGGACTTCTCGTCAGACATGCTGGCTGAGGCTCAGCGTAAGGCGAACGAGCGCGGTGTGGCGGTGGAATGGGTGCAGGGCGACATGCGGGCCTTCGATCTGGGCCGCACATTCGACTTCGTGTTCATCACAGCCAATTCCCTACTGCATCTGCATGATGCTGAGGATCTGGTCAGCTGCTTCCGGTCGGTTCGACGACACCTGGCGCCAGGAGCACGGTTCGTCTTCGATGTGTTCAACCCGAGCGTGCGCCTCCTTGCCGAAGCCGATGGCGTGCGGCGCACCCGGGAGTCGTTGTCGTTCATGGATCCTGACCGTGGCAACGTTAGCGTCGATGTCGCTGAGATCTACGATGCGCCCGCGCAAGTCACACGCGGGACGTGGCACCTCTCGACTGACTCCGAGCCCGACTTCGTCGTCGCACCACTCGAAATCAGGAGCATCTTCCCGCAGGAGCTGCCGCTGCTCGTCTCGCTCGGCGGCCTTCGGCTCGTCGAGCGCTTCGGCGACTGGTCCGGTCGGCCATTTGCCGTGGATACGCCGCTTCAACTCTGCATCTGCGAGTCCGCGTGACTGAAGGCGAGAGCACAGTCTCGGTCAAGCAAAACTCGCCCGCAGCGAGCTGATTTTTCGGCAGTGCCAGTCTTCTGCCGGGCTTTCGCAGGGGGCTCGGGTCGCAGTGGCGCTATCCGAGCCGCGACCGCTCAAACGGCTTCTGCGCGGCCCGTGGTCGGGGCGGGTTGCGCCTCGGGCCTTCCCACAGCGGAGATGTCCGTAGAGGCATTCTGAGGGGCTCCTACCCGCGACTTGCCGCGTGTTTCGCCAACTCGTTCTCGCTCCTACGCCGTTCACGGCCCGCTCGGCCTTCGCCGCAGTCCGTGGGAAAGAATCACACAATGCCGATGCTGCTCAAGGCGGTTCTAGCGGGCGCCGCGATCGGTGCCTCCCAGGTCCTCATCCTGGTCTTCTGGCCTCATGATCCGGACAACGAATTCACCGGGGTGGCGGTGATGATGTTCGCGCCCTTCCCACTCGCGTTCCTGTTGAGCTGGGCCGCAAGGATGCCGCGTTGGCCGATCGTGGGACTGTCCACGCCGTTCGTCATGTTCGTGTTCGCCATGGTCATGGTCGCGGGCATGCAGTGGCTGCCCGACTCGCCTGTCAGCCTCGCCATCCCCGCCGTGATCGGATTCCCGTTCACGGCGTGGCTGTGCGCTCCGGGCAACAGGATGGCCCGCATTGCCGCGGCGGGGACGGTCCTTCTGGCCTTCTGCGCGGCTCCGCTGGTGTCCAAAGCCATCCAGGCGGCGGAAGTCATCGGGGATATGAAGAGCTCGGGGATTCCGCTGGTCGCGCCAGCCATTCCGAACTATCGGCTCGACTCCGTGGACCCGACCTGGCTGCCGGAGATGATCGGCTTCACCTACCACCCCACGGACGACCACGGGAGCGGCCGGTGGGTCGAGGTGTACGTCAGGCCAGGCGGCGCGGCCTCCCCTGAGGCGGCGTGCGCCGACCCCATGCCGGACTGGAGCTGGAAGACGGTCACGCCGTGCCGGCAGATCGCCCCCGGCGTCTGGACGACACGCCTGGAGAACGGCTACACCCCCGTGTACGCCAGGCATGGTGACGCCCTGGTACAGGTGGGCGGCTACGACGCCATAACCGAGGACTTCCTTCTCTCCGTGCTGCCGACCTTCCGGCCCATCACCGCGGTGGAGATCGCGGCGGCCAGCTAGATTAGCGATCTCGTTCCGGTGTCAGTGGCCGGTTGGAACCTTCCATGGGCGGCCAGTTACTGGGGGCCGGCTGGCCGCAAGTGATGTGGGTTGTAGGTGCAGGAGTGGGAGCTGGCGTGGCGTCGTTGAACCAGTAGGTTGTCATCGTGGCTTGGCCCGGAACGCCCGGCGGTAGGCGCCCGGTGTTGTGCCCAGGGTGTTGAGGAAGCGCCTGCGGAGGTTGGTGGCCGAGGAGAGACCGACGCGGCGGGCGATGGCCTCCAATGGGAGGTCGGAGGACTCCAGTAGATCCCGGGCCGTGGCGATCCGCTGGGCGAGCAGCCACTGGCCGGGGCTGGTGCCGAGTTGCTCGGCGAACCGTCGGGTGAGGGTACGCGTTGAGACGCCGGCGTGCGCGGCCATGCTCTCGATGGTCACCGGTTCGCTGAGTCTCGCGGTGATCCACTCCAGCAGCGGCGCGAGCGTGCCGTCGATCTGGGCGGGGTGTGGCGGCGCCGAGTACTGCAACTGCCCGCCCTCGCGGTGGGGCGGCATGACCATGGTCCGCGCGATATGTGCGGCGTACCGAGCGCCCTGGTCGCTGCGGACCAGGTGCATGCACAGGTCGAAGCCGGCGCCGGCGCCGGCGCTGGTGGCTACGTCACCGTGGTCCACGTACAGCACATTCGGGTCGACCCGGATGTGCGGGAAGCGCGCGGCGAGCGCGTCTGCCAGCGCCCAGTGGGTGGTTGCCCGTCGTCCGTCCAGCAGACCGGCGTGCGCCAGCGCGAAGGCGCCGGAGCAGATGCTGACCACCCGCGCTCCGTGGGAGTGCGCGCGGCGCAGCACCCTGACGACCGCAGGCGAGGGTGGCTCCGTGGTGGGCAGCCAGCCCGGGATGACCACGGTGTCCGCCTGGTCGAGTGCGTCCAGCCCATCGGTCACGAGCATGTCGTACCCGGCGTACGTCGCGACCGGGCCAGGGCGCTCCGTGCACATGCTGAAGGCGTACCGCATCGGAAGTCCTGGCCGCTCGATCCCGAACACCTGGGCCGCGCAGGCGAGTTCGAAGGTCGATTGCGGTGGGCGGACGAGCGCCACTACGCGATGCATGGCAGGAAAGTACCGCATGATGTCTTTCCTGACACTCGGCGCGGCGCCGGTCGGCCGTCAGGCTGGCCCCATGACGACACAACACAACACGCCTGCCTATGTGTGGTCCGCCGTCCAGGACGCCCCGGTCCACGAGCTCTTCCCAGGCATCCGGGCGCGGCCGCTGTGGAACGGGGACAACGGCGCGAAGGCTTATGTGCTGGAGATGGACGCGAACACGTGCTGGCAGGGAGTCGACGTCCACGAACCGGGTCCCGAGGAGGTCTTCGTGGTCTCTGGCATCTTCAACGACGGCGACCGGGACTACCCGGCCGGCTCCTTCATCCACGCCCCCGCGGGCTCCTCGCACGTCCCGCAGACGACCACGGGCTGCACGCTGTTCCTCTTCTACCCGGAAGGTTAGATCACTCCCGGTTACGCGGCGTTACTTCATAACTGGCCGTCCGCGGGAAATTGCATTGGCCGCCGTCAGCTCGGTCACCGGTTGGAGATGAGACGGCCACCGCTGTGATCACGAGGATGTGCGGCAACACCCTGATCGGCCGTGGCTGTGACCGTGAGGGTGGTGGAGGTCGACCCGGCTGCGTGGCTGGAGCGGCTGGATGAGCTGTTCATCGAGGTGGTGGCCCCGTTCTTTTACCGGCGTGAGCCCCGGCTTCGCGCCCGGTCGTATCTGTTGGGGCTGTTGAGCGGGCTGGAGCGTAAGAACGGGTAGTTCGCCGGCGAGGTCACCCCTGATGGGATAGCGGCTGCTCAACCGGGCGGTTCGGGATGCCGATCGGGTCCGCAACGCGCTGCGCCGGCATGTCGCCAGGCGGATCGGCTTACCGAGATCACTGAGCTCATTCCACCGTGACGCCGCAGGTCACGGCTTCGTTGAGGATCATCGTTCTTGATCCAGAAGCAGGAAGACCCCTGGTAGAAGGGTTGTCGACCAAGAGCAACCATCTCCACCAGGGGCCTGTGTGCTGTTCTACCGTGCCGCGCTGCCGTTGTCATCCCAGACCTTGAGCTACCTGGCCGGTGTGCTGCGGCGGCACCGCGCGGCGATCAGATCCACCCGACGGCGCCTCAACCCCGGCCAGCAGGCCATGCTCGTGCTGGTCTACCTGCGCAAAGGCGAGACGTTCGCCGAGATCGCCGCCGGGTTCGGCGTGGGGACGGCCACCGCCTGGCGCTACGTGCGGGAGTCCGTCGACCTGCTCGCCCGTCGCTCGCCCCGCCTGGAGCAGGCCTTATGCGCCGCCAAGCGCACCGGCTACGCCTTCGTGGTGCTGGACGGCACGCTCATCCCCATCGACCGCCTGGCTGCAGACCGGCCCTTCTACTCCGGCAAGCACAAGAAGCATGGCATGAACATCCAGGTCATCGCTGCTCCGGACGGCACCCCGCTGTGGACCTCGGGATCGCTGCCCGGCTCAGTCCATGACCTCAAGGCAGCTCGCATCTGGGGCATCATCCGCCGACTCAAGAGCGCCGACTTGGTCACCCTCGCAGACAAGGGCTACATCGGCGCAGGTGAGCACGTACGCGTGCCCTACAAGGGCAAGAACAAGCCGGCCTCGCAGAAGAGCGCGAACTCCGCCCACGCCAAGCTCCGCGGCCCCGGCGAGCGCGCCAACGCGCAACTGAAGGCCTGGCGCATCCTGCGCAAACTCCGCTGCTGTCCCCTTCGCGCAGGTCAACTCGTCAAGGCGATCCTCGTCCTACAACTCCGTGAAGCCCGCTGAAATGGGTTCACTAACTGCTGCTGCAGTACTAGATCGCGGAAGCCGGCGGACGGCGCTCGAACTCTTACACATTCATTCCGGTGAACCGGGCCCCGGCGGCCGCGCAGCGGGCGCCCTTGATAGTCGTAGAGAAAATATGCATTCGATCATGACGTCCGGTCCCTCGACTGCGTCAGCCCGTGGTCTCGGTGGGCCGGTGCCGACGAAGGAGGTACCGGCCCGTCGATCGCCCCCAGCCCGCACAAACGCCAGCCAGCAGCTGGCGATCGTAAGGCCTGAAGAGTCGCCGACCCTTATCCACGATCGCGGTCAGCTCGAGTCCGGTGTGACGAGCTGCATGCGTTATGAGGTCTTGTTCCTGCGCTGTCGCCATGCGTCGGGCTCGGTCAGGGACTGTACGGTTTTCGGTGTAACTCCTGATCAAGGAGAACGCACCTGATGAGTACTGTGATCCAGGCATCGACGGAGATCGACCTGGAGGACGCCGCGGTGGCGCGCAAGAAGCCGGACAACTCGACGGATCGGGAGCTGGTGGCCAAGCTGGTCGACCAGGCGCGGGCCGAAGGAGTCGAACTGGTCGGGGAGAACGGGCTGCTGGGCCGGCTGACCAAGCTGGTACTGGAGTCCGCTCTCGAAGGCGAGATCACCGACCATCTCGGCTACGACAAGCACGAACGCTCCGGCGGCGAGACGGGCAACACCCGCAATGGCAGCCGGGCCAAGACCGTCATCACCGACGTCGGGCCGGTGGAGATCACCGTCCCCCGCGATCGGGACGGCAGCTTCGAGCCGAAGATCGTGCGCAAGCGGCAACGACGGCTGTCCGGGGTGGATGAGATGGTCATCTCGCTGGCCGCCAAGGGCCTGACCACCGGCGAGATCTCCGCGCACCTGGCCGAGGTTTACGGCGCTGAGGTCTCCAAGCAGACCATCTCCACCATCACCGACAAGGTGCTGGAGGGGATGGCCGAGTGGCAGAACCGGCCGCTCGATGTCGTCTATCCGGTGATCTTCATTGACGCTATCCACGTCAAGCTGCGTGAGGGCCAGGTCGCCAACCGGCCGATCTACGTGGCGATGGCGGTCACCGTCGACGGCGAGCGTGACATCCTCGGGCTATGGGCCGGCGACGGCGGAGAGGGCGCCAAGTTCTGGCTGCACGTGCTGACCGAGATCAAGAACCGCGGCGTCGCTGACGCGCTGATGGTGGTCTGCGACGGCCTGAAGGGGCTGCCTCAGGCCATCGAGACCGTCTGGCCGCAGGCGGTGGTGCAAACGTGTGTCGTTCACCTGTTGCGCGCCAGCTTCCGCTACGCCGCCCGCCAGCACTGGGACGCCATCGCCAAGGCCCTCAAGCCCGTCTACACCGCCCCGACCGAGGCCGCCGCGCTCGAGCGCTTCTACGAGTTCGCCGAGACCTGGGGCGGCAAGTACCCGGCGATCGTGAAGCTATGGGAGGACGCCTGGGCCGAATTCGTGCCCTTCCTCAACTTCGACACCGAGATCCGCCGGGTGATTTGCTCCACCAACGCCATCGAGTCGGTCAACGCCCGCATCCGGCGGGCAGTCAAGGCCCGCGGCCACTTCCCGAACGAGCAAGCCGCGCTCAAGTGCGTCTACATGGCCATCATGAGCCTGGACCCGACCGGCAAGGGCCGCAAACGCTGGATCACCCGCTGGAAAGCCGCTTTGAACGCCTTCGCCATCACCTTCGAAGGCCGCCTGAACCCGACCACCCGATAACTAATCAAGATCGAGATACACCGTTAACTGGACACACCCCTCGGTCAGCACAACGGCGAGCGGCAGTGGCTCGTCAGCGACCGGAATGGATAACTGGCCCTGGGCAGTGCCATTCATGCTGGTCGAGGTGGCCCACCATCGGGCGGTGATGACGGCTGGCACAGGGGCCTCGACCACCAACACGATCGGGTCCAAGCGGACCCGATGATGGGGGCGCAAGTGCACGGCCGGGAAGGTGATGGTGGTCGAGCCGCCGTTGTCGATATGCGGCCTCGGAGGGCTTGGCGCATTGCCCGGCATCGTGGTGAATGGGGACATACGTGGGGTCGAGTGAAGGCCCGGGTAAATGTCGATCAGTGAAGCTTGTCGGGGGCCGTAGGGCTGAGGTGGATGCGGGAGATCGACGAAACTGTCGTTGGCCACCCTCGACGTCAGGGGACGGGGCCGGACCGCGTGGACGTTGCCGGGCACATACAACCGCACCTCGACCTCGGCCAAGTTGGCCGCAAGAAGATTGTTCAGCTCAAATTCAATGGGGGCCACATGCGCGGCCGCACCGGGAAGCAGAGCCTGCCGCCAGCTGTCGGCGAGGCGTTGTAGATAGGCCCCGACTTGCTCGCGGTACTTCTGCGGTGTACGCCCTTCGGCAATGTGCCTGATTAGCCCTTGTCCCCGCCCCTTGCCGAGGGCCTCGCTCAGAGCGTGAATCCCCGTCAGCGTGCCGGACTGGTAGAACCGGCGAGCCAGGTCATCGTGCTCGACCTCACGGCTGCGCTCCCAGCTCAGCAGCGACTCCACGGCCAGGCGTTCCTTGATTTGCAGCCATTGCCGCACAGCCTGATCACTGGTATCGACGGGCTGGACCGGCGCGCCAGCCCGCACAAGCACCTCAACCTCAACCTGCTGAGCTCCCTGGCGTATCCGTTCCCCCAAAGCGTCGATCTCCCGAGCCTTCGGCGGTCGAGTGTCTCCGTTCCCGCGAATGTAGATAGCGCCTTCGAGGGTCGGCAGTAGGGCTTTGCGCATGCAGAAGATGGGATCGCCCCACCGCGGAGCCTCTACTTCAATGATCAGAACCTGAGCCGAACCCGACGGCAGGGTGACGTTCACATACGTTGGACGCCACCGTGGACCGGGATTCCCCAGGTAGGGATCAACCCCCTTGCCCAGGTCGACGACATCGATGGGCTTGATGCCCTGCAGATTCTTCGGCTCGACGCCCACAACCAGATAGGCGCGTCCCTCGGTGAAGCGGGCAGCCTCATCCGGCATGCGGTTGGCGAAGCCGATGATGGCACGAGCGATGTGGTGGCAGCCGTGCTTGCTGGCTAGGTCCAGCGTGGACTTCCACTCCAACCAGGTGCCTTCGTCGGCATCGCTGGCCCCGAAGATGGCCTCGACCAGGGCCACGAAATCGGCTGGGCGTCGAGGTGCAGAACTGATGTCGAAGTCCAACGCCATGCTGCCTCACTTCGCCGCGGTTGGTGCGATCCAGCATGCCGCACGACGACGACAGACGAACCCCGTCGCCGATCTAGGTTAGAGACAATCAGTGGGTCGCATCCGCGCTGAGGAACTGTGTGGCTGTCCTTGAATCCGCGCCGTTCTCGCAGAAACGCATTGTTTGCCTGCCTGACCAGGGCTGCCAAACAATTCCGCCGCCACGATCCTGGTGGCTCAGGCCCCGGCAAGCGCGGTCACAGGACTGCTCTGCTGGCAGGCCAAGCCCAGCTCGATCGGGCCAATCAATCGTCTGCGGAACTCGGAGGACAGATGCAGGACAGATACAGGACGATCCTAGGCATCGCAGCAGTCTGCGGAGCCGGCCTTCTCACCGCCCTCCCAGCACAGGCGCAGCCAGCGAAGTCGCACCACGCCGCGCCTATCCAGGCGGTGACGGCGGTCCAGGCGCGGTCGGTGGTGGTCGCCCATCCCGGCGATGCGGCCGCCGCGCCCGGTCTGCCGACGCCGGTCCAGGCTCAGGGCCGCTGGATCAACCTCGGTCACGACTCTCACACCCCGACCAAGGCTTGGTGGGTCAAGCGGCAGTACAAGTCCCGCTCCAAGACTCTGCAGGTCGTCTTCCGCTGCTGGGACGGCGGCGACAAAACCAAGATCATAGCCGAGCTGCGACGGGTCATCACCAGGGACGTGGACTGGCCAGTGAAGGACTCGGGATACCGCTCCTGCGGCAACGGCGTGAAGCACTACCTGAAGATCAAAGCCAAGAAGGGCACGAACTACACCGTCAGTTTCTTCCTCAAGGGGCACAAGCACACCATCGAGTACTGGATGCAGAACGAGCTCTGAGGAGCTGGGGACTGAGGAGTGAGGAACTGGTCAGCGGCCGAACCCGCCACGGGTGGGGCCGCCGCGGCCCTGCGTCGGGGGCGGCCGCTCGTGCCCGAGGTCGAGCTGGCGGTGACGAGACCGCTCGCGTTCGGCCTCGCGTGACCTGCGCTCACGCTCAGCCTTCTCGCGTTCGGCGCGTAGCCGGGTGCCTTCCTTTCTGCGGACCCGGTGCTCGATGTCGCGCTGGTCGGGCGGCAGGTCGGCGCGGCGCTCGCTCTCATCGAGGGCGGCGGCCAGCTCCTGCCGGGCATGTTCGCGGGTCAGCCGCGCGGCGGCGGCGCGGCTGTCGGCGCCGCTGACGTCGGCGCTGCGGGCGCCGCGCTGGGCGGCCGCGAAGTCGCTGACCAGGTCGTCGTGGCGGCGGCGGATCATCGGCCACACCACGCGGCGCGGGGCCTGCGCAATGCTCTCCCGAGCGGCCTCCTCCATCGCCGGGCCCTGCACGCGGACCGGGGCCAGGCGCTCGCGCAGCTGCTGCAGACGCTCACACACCTCGGGCAGCTCGACCTCGACCAGGTCGCGGCGGCGGGCGCGGTGGGAAGGCCGCCAGCTGCCCAGCTTCTCCAGTTCGGCGGCGAGCTCGCGCTCACGCCGGCGCAGCCGTTCGGCCTCGGCGCGGCCTTCGAGGATCTGCTGGCGGGCCTGCTGCAGCCGCCGCTCGGCGCGCTCGGCTGTCTCGATCCTGCGCAGGTCGTCGGCGAGCTTGTCGCGTTCGGCCTGTAGGGCGAGCTCGGCGGGGCCGCCGCCGTCGCGGGCGAAGCGGTGCCGGTCGTGCTCGGCGGCCGCCAGCTCGGCGCCGGCGGCCTCGGCCTGCGCGGTGAGGCTGGCCAGGCGCTCGGCGAGCGCCTGATCGGTCAGCAGGCCGACGCCGTAGGGGCTGCGGGACAGGGCCAGGCGGGCGCTGGCGAGCTGGATGTCGGCCTGAGCCTTGTCGAGCATGGCCCGGACAGCCTCGTGATCGTCCTGCTGGCGTGCGGCGTCGACGGCGGCCGGTGGGCGTGCGGCCGGGTCCTGGTGCGCGATGGGGTCCGGCTCGGGGGTGAGAAGCCGGTCGGCGCGATCGCCTTCCAGGGTGGCGGCGTAGGCGGCCAGTGCGCGCTGCAGCGCGTCGGCCTCGCCGCGGACCTGGCCGCGGGCGGCGCGGTCGGCGTCGCTTTCCAGCAGCTCGCGCGGCAGATACAGGCGGGCGGTCTGCCGGTCGCGGGTCATCGCCGCATACAAGGTGTGCGGGTCCAGGCCGGCGCCGTAGATCAGCGTGTGGTCGGCGGTCAGCCCTTGCGCGGCCGCCACCGTCATCGCGGTGCCGTAGCTCAGGGCGCCCTTGGCGATCTCGCCCGGGGTGAGCCATGCCTGCTGCAGGGCCGGGCCTTCGGGGCCTGCGGTGCGCCATTCGACCTTCACGCGGCCGCGCTCGTCGATCGCCTTCACGCGGCCGCGGTAGCCGTTGAGCACGTCGATCGGGCCGTCGCCGCGGCGGGCGCGGTAGTCGTTCTTCCGCACCCGGACGTGGTCACCGACCGCGAGCACCAGGTGGCGGCCGCCGGCGATGGCGTAGCGGCGCTCGGGGCCGACGATCTCGCCCAGCTCGCGCCGCACCGCGCGGGCGGCGAGGTTGAGCCGGTCGACGGCCTCGTTGGTGCCGGCCAGCACCAGCACCCCGGCCAGCTCGTCATGCACCTCCTGCGGACCCGCGCCCCGGTACGGCTGGCGCGCGGTCGCCCAGTCGGCGATCAGGCGTGCCATGGTGTCGTCGGCGCCTGCCCCGGCGTGCACGCGGCCGTGCTCGCCCCAGGTGCGCAGCGCCTCGCGCCGCTGGTCGGTGCGCCACAGCTCCAACGCTTTGCGTTCCATCGGGTCGCGCTGGCGGCGGTTCTCGGTCAGGGTGAGCCCGTCGACCTGGCGGTGGACGGCGCGGAAGGCGCCGCCGACGCCGACCGCGCGCAGCTGCAGCGGGTCGCCGATCAGCACCACCTTGGTGCCCGTCCGCTCAGCCTCCCCCAGCAGGACGGCCAGCTGCAGCCAGGTGGCGATGGTGGTCGACCGGATGCCGGACTCGGCGGCCAGATTCGCGGCCGCCACCGCGGCGGTCGCGGCGCCGCGCACCACCAAGCCGCGCGCCTCGAACCCGGAGCGGGCGGCGGCCATGATGGTCGTCTTGCCCGCCCCGGCCACCCCGATGACCGCGTCCACGCCGTGCCCGGCCGACATCAGCCGGGCCAGCACCTCGCGTTGCCCGACCGAGAAGGCCAGGGCGTTGCCGACCTCGAAGGCGTCGACGGCCAGCGCGGCCGCCTCCTGGTCGACCACCGCCACGCCCTGGCCATAGCGGGCCCGCGTGGTTTCGAGGACAGTCTGTTCGGCCTGCAGGATGTCGCTGCTGCTGTAGCGCTGGCTGTTGGTCAGATGCCAGGCGCCAGCATCCGCCAGCCGCACCACCGGCCCGCAGGCCAGCACCTGGTCGGTGAGCGCTTCGGCGTCCGCCAGGTCCTCGACCCCGTCAGGGCAGGCGTCGATAACGGCGGCCAGCACATCGGCACGGCTGACGACCTTGGTGTGCGCGGTCAGCCCGTACTCCGGCCGCCAGATCCAGGCCGCGATCTCGGCCGCGCTGGGCCGTCGCGGCAGCACCGCGCGGCCGTGCCGGCATGCCTCGGCGAGGGCCTGGCCGTACCCGGCGACAGCGCCTTCGCCGCCATCGTCGTCATCGGCGCGACTGGCTGACGCGTCGGCCTGGCGATGCCAGACTGCGCGCAGGTCACCGTCAGCCGCTTCCTTGCCCCTGGCCTGGCGGCTCTCAGCGGCCGCCACATGCCGCGCCTTGCTCGAGGCCGGGTCGATTCCCAGCCGTTCCAGCACCGCCTTCATCTGCCTGTTGCGTTTGGAGAACAGCACCCGCGTCCGCTCCGGGATGGCGGCGATTTCCCACGCGCCCGTGGTCTCCTCGCGCTTCCACGCGATGCCGTAGCTCTGGATCAGCACCCGCCGGATACGCGCCTTCAACAGCGCGCCGGCGGCTTGAGCGTGCCGGTGGATGTCACGGCCGCCCGCGCCGACCGCCGACCACTTGCCGTCCAGGCCGCGCGCCATGTTGGCGATCGCCACGTGCGCGTGCAGATGCGGGTCGGGCGCCTGTCCGTCGACCGGGCGGGCCGTGCGATGCCACATCACCCAGCCCAGCAGGCCGGTGGAGTCCATCCGCTCGGCTCGCTGCCCGTCGCCCTGGTGGCCGCGCTGACCGTAGGCAGCCCACCCTTCGACGGCCGCCACGGTCTCCACCACGGCGTCGGCGAACACGCCCTCGATCGCGGCCGCGAACTCGGCGTCGGCTAAGCCGTATAAGACGCTGACGCTCTTGGTGACGTCCAAGGTGAGGTCGTAGCCGCGGTTGCCCACCCGCACCGTGGCATCGCGCCACTTGTGCGCATAGGCCAGCTCACTGGCCTCATACACCTGCGCCAGATCGAGGCCGGCCGCCCTGGCGAGCTTCTCCACGTCGTGGATGCGGATCAGGTGCGCCTGGCCCTCACGATCGACGCCGCGCGCCAGCTGGGCGGCGCGCTTGACCATCGCCGGACGCGCCGCCAGCATCCGCCCGACCGTGACGCCGCGCTCGGCGGCCGCCGCCTCCAACGCTGCCACCAGCGGCTCGCCTGCCAGCTTGGCGCGCGGGTCAGCCAAGTGCTTGGCCTCGACCAGGACCTCACCGGTGCGCGGGTCGACGCCGCTCATCAGCGCCTTGGCCGCCTCGTGCTGATCGGTTGTCAGCGGCGTCTGCGGCGTGATTCCGACCTCGCGCAGGCCCTCGCCGATCCACATCAGCGCGCGTTCGTCGGCCAGCCGGTAGGCGATCTGCTGGTCGGCGACCTCGTGGGCGTGCTCGCCGGGCTGGGCCAGGCCGCAACCAGCGCCCTCCTGGAGCCGGTACTCCATCTGCTCCATGGAGGGTCCGATCACGCTGACCCACGCCATCGCGCGCCTTCCCGCTCCCAAGATCTTTTGCCGCCGTATCGAAGATACCTGCGTGCAGATCTGAAGTTGATCTTGTTGCTGGCGATCCTGATCCTGGGACGGCCATGCCGATTGAGTCCTGCGGGCGAGTAGGTCATCGTGGGGCCGTGCTGGAAGACCTCGAACCTGACTGCTGGCTGCACCCGGACATTGAGGTGCGGTCCTCACCGATCGCCGGTGACGGCCTGTTCGCCCGCGCCCCCATCCCAGCGGGCACGCTCGTGTCGCGGCTTGGTGGGCGTCTGGTATCCGGGGCCGAACTGCGGGCGCTGTTCGCCCAGGCCTCGCGACATCCCGACCAGCCGTACATCGACACCATCACGGTGGCCGACGAGATGCACCTGGTCCTGCCCCCTAGACGCCCCAACGGCAAGGGCAACCACAGCTGTGATCCGAACCTCTGGTGGGTCGACGCCTACACCCTCGCCGCGCGGCGCGACATCGCCGAGGGCGAGGAGGTGACCAATGACTACGCCACCAGCACAAACGCGGCGGACTTCGGCATGGACTGCCAGTGTGGCGCAGTGCGGTGCCGCACCAAGGTCACCGGCAATGACTGGCGGCTTCTCGATCTTCAACAGCGTTACGGCGAGCACTGGGTACCGGCCCTGCTGACGCTCATCCGGCAGTCGACCCGATCCTGATCCCGGCCGGCGGCGAGGCAGCAGCAGGTCGGGCCATAGACGGGTTTCCATCTCCTCTCCATGAACGGGATGGCACCGGGCTACATCAGACAGCAACCACAGACGAAGACCGGAGAAAGGCCCGCCCGCGCCGCGGTCGACCTGGCTCGGCCGGAAGGGCGATCGAGGGCCAGGTGGACGCGCTCGTTGGCGGTTCGCCCTGGTCAGACCATCTACGGGTTTCCATTTCCGGGATTCCATCGACGCCAAGTTCTCGGCCGAAGGTCGCCCGGTGGGGGGTGCCTGCGGCTCAGCCGTACATCCCCGCCGACCTTGATCATCGAAGGGATGCGTGGGTGTGTATGCGTGGGGGGCGTGCGCCACTCGAAGGGGTCTAGATCTAGAGGACGGGGTCTCTAGGTCTAGAGGGGCTCTAGAGGCCGATACCGGGGTTGAGGAACCTGCGGACAGCCGTTGGCGGTACCCGCGAGTAACTTAGCTGGACGCTTCGGCGGGTCGCCCTGCCGTTGATCATTTCCGTTCAAGATCTGGACATACGGTGTGTTTCAGCTTGTTACCGGGCGCTAGGTGGTGTGCCTACGGTCGTCGGTCATGCCTGCGGAGTTTTTGTCTGATGAGCAGAGGACGGCGTACTCGACGTTCAGCGAGATGCCGTCGCTGCCGGACATGGAGAAGTTCTTCTTCCTGGACGCCTTCGACCGGGAAGTGATCGCGCGGTCGCGCCAGGATTCACATCGCCTTGGCGTAGCGATCCAGATCGGGACGGTCCGGCACAAGGGCTTGTTCCTGGAGGACCCGCTGGAGGTGCCGTGGCCGGTGGTGGACTACCTGGCCGAACAGTTGGGCATCGGGGATCCCTCGCAGGTGAAACGGTACGGCGAGCGCCCGAAGACGGTCTACGAGCATGCCTGGATGATCCGGGATGTCTACGGCTACCACGACTTCGATGATCGAAAGTCGTGGGAGGGCCGGATCTTGGCGAAGCAGTTCCGGACGTTCTTGCACGGCCGGGCGTGGACGCACGCCGAGGGGCCGACGGCGCTGTTCGATCAGTCGGTGGCGTGGCTGCGCCGGCATCGTGTGCTGCTGCCCGGGGTGACGGTGCTGGAGCGGCTGGTCGGCTCGGTGCGCGAGCGGGCTGATGAGCGCCTGTATGCGACGGTGACGCGTCAGGCGGAGCGGGCCGATGCGGGGTTGCCGCGGGCGTTGTCGGGGCTGCTGGTGGTTCCTGAAGGAGCGCGGATCTCAGAGCTGGAGCGACTGCGGCAGGCGCCCAAGCGGCAGTCGGGCACCGAGATGGCCAAGGCGCTCAAGCGGGTCGACGACATCGCGGCGTTCCGGCTGGGGCGGGTGCCGGTCGACAAGGTGCCGGTGCGGCGGATGAAGACGCTGGCCAAGTACGGGGCGGGCACCAAGGCGCCGCTGCTGGCCCGGCTGTCCGAGCCGCGCAAGACGGCCACGATGCTCGCGGTGACCCGGTCATTGGAGGCCGAGGCGATCGACGACGCTCTCGACCTGTTCGCACTGCTGATGGCCACCAGGTTGATCTCCCCGGCGCGGCGCAAGTCGACGGGCGAGCGGCTGGCGATGCTGCCCAAGCTGGAGAAGGCCACCAAGCTGCTGTCACGGGCGGGCCGGGTCCTGGTGGAGCAGCTGGACCTTGTCGCCGAGGTGAACGCCGATCTGGACGTGGCCGCGTTGTGGACGGCGGTCGCCGCGCAGGCCGGCGCGAGCAAGGAGCAGGTGCTGGCCGCGCTGGAGTCGGTGGAGGAACTCGTCTCCGAGGACGACGGGGCCGCCGAGGCGGCGCTGCGCGCCGCTTTGGTGGACAAGTACAACACCGTTCGCCCGTTTCTGAAGCTGCTGGGCGAGTCGAAGGCGCTGGGGGCCGCGTCGGGCGGCCGCAAGGTGCTGGCCGCGGTGCGGCGCCTGCCGGAGTTGGCGCGCCGGCACGTCTCCCGCAAGCCCCTGACGGCGAAGGAGATCGACGCCTCGCTGGTGACGCCGGCGTGGAAGCGGCCGGTCTTCGCCAACCCCGACCTGTCGGCGGGGGCGGTGGATCGTGACGCTTATGTGGTTTGTGTCCTGGAGGGGCTGTTTCGGGCTTTGCAGGTGCGGGACGTGTTCGCCGCGCCGTCGCTGCGCTGGGCCGACCCGCGCGCCCACCTGCTGGACGGGGCGGCGTGGGAGGCGATCAGCGAGGATGTGCTGGCCGCGCTGTCGCTGACCGACCCGGTCGAAGCCCACCTGGACGCCAAGTTGCTGGCGCTGGATGCGGCGTGGAAGCAGATGGCCGGCCGCCTGGCCGAGGCCGGTGACGACGCCCTGGTGCGGGTGGTCACCCCGAGCGATGGGCGTGCCCGGTTGTCGGTGGAAAAGCTCGGCGCGCTCGGCGAGAGCGCGTCGCTGAAGTGGCTGCGCACGGCCTGCCAGGCGATGCTGCCGCGCATCGACCTGCCCGAGCTGCTGCTGGAGGTGCACTCCTGGACCGGGTTTCCGGACGCCTACACGCATCTGGCCGACATCTCCACCCGCATGCACGACCTGCCCCGATCGCTGGCGGCGCTGCTGATCAGCGAGGCCTGCAATGTGGGCCTCACCCCGGTGATCAAGGACGGGGACGAGGCGCTCACGCGCGGCCGCCTGTCGCACGTCGACCAGAACTACGTGCGCGCCGAGACCCACGCCGCGGCCAACGCGATCTTGATCCAGGCCCAGCGCGGCGTGCCGATCGTGAAGCTGTGGGGCGGCGGGCTGCTGGCCTCGGTCGACGGGCTGCGCTTCGTCGTCCCGGTGCAGACGATCAACGCCGCCCCCTCGCCGAAGTACTTCGGCTACAAGCGCGGCCTCACCCTCCTGAACGCGGTAAATGATCAAGTGATGGGGATCGGGCAGATGGTCGTGCCGGGCACGCCGCGCGACTCGCTGTACATCCTCGACACGCTGATCAACATCGACGCCGGGCCACAGCCCGAGGTCGTCACCACCGACCAGGCTTCCGACTCGGACATGGTATTCGGGATCTTCTCGATGCTCGGCTACCGGTTCGCCCCCCGCTTTGCCGACCTGGGCGACCAGCGGTTCTGGCGCGCCGATCTGCCCGACGGGACGACGTCGGCGTATGGGCCGCTGGAGGCGATCGCCCGCAACAAGATCAACCGGAGCAAGATTCAGACGCAGTGGTCGGACATGATCCGGGTCGCCGGGTCGCTGGTGACCAGCCAGGTGCGCGCCTATGACCTGCTGCGCATGTTCAGCCGCGGCGGGCGCCCCACCCCGCTGGGGCAGGCGTTCGCCGAGTACGGCCGCATCGACAAGACCCTGCATCTGCTGTCGATCTTGGATCCGATCGACGACACCTACCGGCGCAAGCTGAACAAGCAGCTGACGGTGCAGGAGTCGCGGCATCGGCTGGCTCGCAAGATCTGCCACGGCTCGGGCGGGCAGATCCGGAAGGCTTACCGGGAGGGCCAGGAGGATCAACTGGCTGCGTTGGGGCTGGTCGTCAACGCGGTCGTGCTGTGGAATTCCAGGTACTTGTCGGCCGCCGTCGACCGGCTGCGTGCCCAGGGCATCCCGGTCAGGGATGAAGATGCTGCCCGGCTCAGCCCGCTCGGCCACGCTCATCTGAACGTCCTGGGCCGCTATGCCATCTCCTCCTCCGCACCCGCCGAAGGCCTGCGCCGGCTGGGCGAGATCCCCGACCTGCCCGATGGCGGCGGCTCAATGATGGAGGAGGAGGGTCTGTAACCACTGACTTCGTGGCTGGCTTTATGGCACCGCCGGTCTGCTCCGCTTCGGCATGACGCCTCGAACCTCTTGTCCCGCAGGCGTTTGGACTGCTTGCGGGGCAAGAGGCTCGATGTACTGCTCGGAAAGGGGCTGGCTGACTACGCCTGACGCAGCAGCAGGGTGACGAAGCCGAGCTTGCCGCGGTAGCCGTTGAGCCACACGTCACGGTGCTCCAGCGCGGCGGCGAGTGCGGTGTCGCCGTCAGGTCCGGGGTGGTCCACGGCCCAGCGGGCCAGAGAGCCGGTCCACGACCACTCGTACTCGTCCCACTCACCCTGCGAACTGGTGTGCGCGTAGACGGTGCGATACCCGGGCTCCTCGGCTTGGGCGACCAGCTCGGCCAGGTCGGGGTAGTGGCCGATCTCGGCCTCGAGCTCCGGCGACGGGGGCGTCTGCCAGAAGCCCTCGCCCACCAGCACCAGCCCATCGGGCCGGGTCAGCTGCTTGATCGCCTGCAGGCTCGGTGTGAGGCCGTCGAAGGCGTGCGTGGAGCCGACACACAGCACCAGGTCGTACGGCTCGGCGGCGCGGAAGTCGGCCGCCCCCATCTCGTGCAGGCCGATGCGGTCTCTGAGCCTGCGGGCTTCGGCGTGCTTGGCCGCGGAGGCTAGGGCACTGGCGGAGGTGTCCACGCCGTCGGCGGTCGAGCCGGGGAACAGCTCCAGCGCCCGTAGCGTCCACATGGCCTCGCCGCAGCCGAGGTCGAGGATGCGGGCGCCGTCGCGGAGCTTGGTTCGCCGCAGCAGTTTGTCCAGGTTGGCGGCGCTCACCGGCGCGGCGATCGGGTGGTCGGCGTGGGCGATGCTGCTGATCAGAGAACGGTCCATCGGTTCCTTGCTCATGACGTGGCCGTACGGGTGTAGGTGAGGAACAGGGCGCCACTGGGCAGCGCGGTGTTGCCGGTCAGGGTGTAGCGGTGCGGGCTGAACGACGTCTTGTCGCCGAAGAGCGGAATGCCCGTGCCGGCGGTGACCGGGTTGACCTTGAGGATCAGCTCGTCGATCTCCGCGTGGAGCGCCCCGGCGAGCTCGCCGCCGCCCACCAGCCAGATCCCGAGGCCGTCCTGGGCCTTGAGTTCCCTGATCTTGGCCACGGGGTCGGTGGAGACGATGTCCACCGTGGGGTCCTGGCTCGGGCCGAGGGTGCGGGAGAAGACGTAGTGCCGCAGGTGCGGGTAGGCGTTGGTGACACCTATGTCCAGGCCGAGCTGGTAGGAGCGGCGGCCCTCGACGATGGTGTCGAAGCGGGTGCCGGGCGCGGTGATGCCGAGGGCCTGGCGGGCCATGACCGGCAGGGTCTCGGGATAGTGCGTGATGATCTGCTCGATGTAGTCGGGGGTCGGGGTGAGGATCCCGCCCGGCGCGGACGGGTCGGCGCCGGTGGGGTCGGCGATGAAGCCGTCCAGGGTGGTGGCGACGTAATAGGTGAGCTTTCGCATGGTGTGCTCTCTTCGTTAGGCGTGAAGGGTCGGTTAGGCGTGAAGGGGTTGTTCGTGGCCTGCCGTGTCGAACAGGAACTTCGCGGCGACCGCCGCACCGTCGGTGCGGATCGTGTCGGCCACGGCGGTCGCTCGCGCGCGGACCTCGGGGGTCAGAACCCTCTTGAGCGCGGCTGAGAGCGATGCTGTGGTCGGGGTCGGCCCGTCGTGGGCTATGCCGACTCCCAGCTCTGCCACCCGGCTGGCGAAGTAGGTCTGGTCCACTGTCTGCTGGGGCACCACCACCTGCGGCACACCCGCCCAGGTGGCCGTCGTGGTGGTGCCTGCCCCGCCGTGGTGGACGACAGCGGTCACCCGGCGGAACAGGGCCTGGTGGTTGGCTTCGCCGACGGTGAAGCAGTCGTCTCGGTCGTCGATCAGGACCAGGTCGGCCCAGCCATGGGACAGCAGCGCCCGGTGGCCCTGCGCGCGGATCGCCTCGATGGCCGCCCTGGCCATGTCGTGTGAGCCTGTCGTGGGCATACTGCCGAAGCCCACGTAGACCGGCGGTGTGCCGGCGGCCAAGAACGCCTCCACCTCGGGCGGGAGCGGGCGGTCGTCCGGCAGAAGCCATGCGCCGGTCTGCACGACGTCGAGGTCGGCCGGCTCCTGCCATGGGCCCAGGATCGGGTCCGCCGCAAGCCACGGCCTGTCGGTGAAGGCGTAGTCGCGGATGTTGTCCACCGGTGGCAGGCCGATCGACGCTCGGTGCGTGTTGACCATCTCGGCGAACAGCGCGTTCGCGCTGTCGGCGTCCAGGTCCCACAGCGCCTGGTGGTCGCTCACCTCCGCCGGCAGCGGCCGGAACGGCCGCGCGGCCGGTGGATGGTGCGGCGATGGCAAGGTGACCGCCTGGTAGCAGGCATACACGTAAGGGATGCCGAGCTTGTCAGCCACCGACCGTGCGGAGGCCACGGCTGGCAGCACACCGGTCGCCAACAGCACATCGCAGCCCTCGGCCGCCTCGGCCAGCACGCTGAAATGCGCGGTGACCAGCTCGGCCGAGATCTGCTGGAATCCCGCGGCCCCCGGCGGTCGCGCCCCGGTCGCCAGCGAGCGCACCGCCGGGCCGACGGGCACCATCTGCACGCCCACGCCGGCCAGCCGCTTGGCGAACTCCTCGTCCGGTGGCGCGCACACCCGCACGTCCGCGCCGAGTTCCCGCAGCCGCACCGCGAGTCCCGCTAGGGGTTCGACACCCCCGCGCGAATCGTAGGCCGACAACAACACCCGCATCTCACAACTCCAGTCCTCTAGGTTCCGGCCGCTAGGTTCAGCCGCGGCCGGTGATCATCACCGTCTGTGCGGTCTGGCAGGGGACGTCAGGCGATCCACGGCGGGATGACCTTGTCCGTGCTGCCCGGGACACCGGCCCGGGCGCCGGCGGGGGCGGTCACGACGGCGGTGAAGCCCTGCGGGCCCGCGGTCACCTGGCGAGGGACGTCGGCGACCAGGATGGCGGTGTCACCCGGGCCGAGATACAGGTCCTCACTGTCCACGGTGATCGTCGCCTCACCGGCCATGAGCGCCCAGACCTGCTCGGCGTCGATGAGATGGACGGGGCCCTGAGCGGCAGGCTGCATCTCCACCCGCCACAGCGCCAGCGTCGCTCCGCCTTGGGAGGGGGAGGCCAGGGTGGTCATGACGGCAGCGGGTGTTTCGGTACGGCGGGCATCGGCAGAGCGGATCAGTGTCATCGCAGACCAATCGTGAGAACGGACAAAGTGACAACCCCATGAGGGGTCGGTGAGCTCGAGCGGGCAGGCACGCGACCCACGGCTGCCGGCGCATCGACATGAGGTCGGCTCCACCGTTGTCAGGCCGCATCAGGCCGTGGTGGTGCTCCAGCGGTCTAAGGCCGTGTAGGCGGGCCGCCAACGGTGCAGATAGGCATGGCGGACCGGCTCGGAAAAGGCGGCCAGCACGGCGGCGACGGCCTGGTCACTCGCCCCGTCCAGGAGCCAGGGCAGGACCCGGGCGATGTCCGAGCCGATCCAACGGGCGTGAATCTGTTTGAAGCGCTCCCACTGCCCGCCGGTGGTGACCGTGAGGATCAGCGGCACCGTCTGGTCCTCCTCATGCCGGAGATGCCCGATCACCCCCGTGGCCAGAGAGTCGGTGAGGTCACCGAGTTGGTCCGCCCCGGCCTCGGGGCCGGCCAGGGCCGCGTCGATCACGTCGATGACCTGCTCGATGGCATCGTGCTCGGCTTCCAGCACCTCCAACGGCATCAGATCACCCGGCCGTCCAGCCAGGCTCCGGCGCAAGCCGGGCCACAACACGTCGTTCCCGGCGGTGTGATGGACGCGCAGGGCCGTCTTGAACAGCTGCCAGCCGGCGGTGGTGCCCAGGACAGTCTGGGGGTCACGGTCGGCTCGGGCGGTGGCCCGAGCCAGATGCTGCGCTTCCCGGCGCAGCGCGTCGTGCATCAGGTACATCACCGACAGGTCGAGCGTGCCGCTCATGGCCCCTCCCCTCGCGTGGCCGGTCTGGGCCCGGTTTCAGACGTCCCCCACTCTGGAATAGGGCATGACCTGTATCAACGTGTACTTCCGTATAATCCCGATAACGTATGGGTTATCGACGAGATGGAATGACGTGGAGCTTCGGGACATCGAGATCTTCCTGGCCCTGGCCGAGGAGCTCCACTTCGGCCGGACGGCCGCCCGCCTGCACATTTCCCAGGCCCGCGTCAGCCAGGCGATCAGCCAGCAAGAACGCCGGCTCGGCAGCGCGTTGTTCGACCGCTCCAACCGCCGCCAGATCCACCTCACTCCGCTCGGCCGTCAGCTCCGTGACGACCTGCGACCGGTCTACGCGGGCCTGCGCGACAGCCTCGAACGCGCCCACCTCGCCGCCCGCGGCATCACCGCGCAACTGCGGGTGGGCATGATCCCCCTCAACGCCCACGATCTGCGCCCCTACTGGGACACCTTCCGCGCCCGCCATCCTCAGTGGCAGTTGCAGATCCAGCACGCCCCCTTTGTCGATCCGTTCGCCGGATTGCGCCGCGGCGACCTCGACATGCTGGTCTGCTGGCTGCCGGTCGAAGAACCCGACCTGACCGTGGGCCCGCTCCTGTTCGCCGATCCGCGGGTGGTGGCCGTGGCCGCCGAGCACGAACTCACCCGGCGCCCCTCCGTCTCGCTGGACATGCTCGCCGACTTCCAGCACAGCGGCGCCCCATCGGTACCCGACTACTGGGCCGACGGCTTCGTCCCGTCTCACACCCGCTCAGGACACCGGATCGAGCGCGGCCTCTTGGTCCACAGCACCGAGGAGATCCTCGCCCTGGCCAGCACCGGAGAGCTCGTCAACCTCTTCCCCGCCCACATGGCGCGGTACTGGAGCCGGCCCGACATCGCCTACCTGCCCATCACTGACCTCGACGCCCTGCCGTACGCCCTGGTGTGGCGCACCGAGACCGAGAATCAGATCATCCGCGCCCTGGCCCAGACCGCCCGCGACCTCGGCCCCATCGCCTTCTGAAACGCCGCCTTCGTCACCCTGCGAGCGGCGGCACCCTCGTAGGATTCCCATCCATCGTCGCTGAGAACCGACAGTGCTCCGCGCGCGGTACACGGGCGGCCGGGTCCGTGTGGCTCTTCCCCAAGTGGCTGCGGCCATGCCTGGCCACCCACAAGCCCGAACCAGTTGCGGGATAACTGTTGTTACCTGGCAAGATAGCGATCACAGGCGTGGCGCGAGCTGGGCGACCGTTGTTCGGCGCGGACGCCTCCTTTTCCGGTTATCTGGCAACCCGGCGGATGGTGGAGGGCGGCACGGTGGATCCGGTCATCAGCGAGCACCTCGGCCGCGCCCATCCGCTCGCGGCGCACCTGGACGACTTCCTCACCGACAAGCGCAACGCCGGCGCCTCCGGCCAGACGATCCGCGCCTACCGGGGCGACCTGCTGCAGTTCACCGCCCACGTCGACGGCGACCTCGCCGCGTTGACCGCCGCGCCCATCCGGGCCTTCCTCGCCGACCTCGGCGAGCTGTCGGCGGCCACCCGCAAGCGCAAGCGCGCCGCGATCGCCTCCTTCTGTCGCTGGGCCGTACGGCACGGCCTGCTGCAGGCCAACCCGATGGACCGCATCGACACCATCAAGGTGCCCAAGACGCTGCCCCGCCCGGCCGCGGCCGCCGACGTCGCCGAGGTCCTGAACGCGATCTGCTTCCGGCGGCCACGCAAGGGCGTGCCGCTGGATCGGCTGCGCGATCGGGTGCTGTTCGAGACCGCCTATGTGTGCGGCGCCCGCGCCTCGGAGGTGTGCGGCCTGTATGTCGAGGACCTCGACCTGCGCCTGGATGACGAGCATGCGCGCATCCACGGCAAGGGCGGCAGCGTGCGCACCGTGCTGCTGGACGACCGCGGCTACGTCAGCCTGCTCAAGCTCTACTTGGCCCGCGCCGGCTACACCAGCGGGCCCCTGTTCCGCGCCAGCATCAACGGCTCGGGTGGGCCGCTGTCCTACGATGCCGCCCACCACCGATGGGAGGGCTACTGCCAGGCGGCCGGAGTCGAGATCGACATCCACCAGCTCCGGCACGCCCACGCCACCGAACTCATAAACGCCGGCGTGTCCATCGAAGCCGTCCGCCGTCGCCTCGGCCACGCCTCCGCCGAGACCACCCAGCTCTACACCCTCTTGGCCGACGACGTCGCCGACGCCGAAATCCGCGCCGCCCGCCGACGCCGCGACCAGGGAACGCGCTGACCTGCAGCTCGCTCCTTCACGTCATTACCCGGCGAACAGGGTCCCCGGATCACACGACAACCCTCGTTGAGGCCTCCAGCTAAGTTACTCGCGGGTACCGCCAACGGCTGTCCGCAGGTTCCTCAACCCCGGAATCACACAATCCCGATGCTGCTCAAGGCGGTTCTAGCGGGCGCCGCGATCGGTGCCTCCCAGGTCCTCATCCTGGTCTTCTGGCCTCATGATCCGGACAACGAATTCACCGGGGTGGCGGTGATGATGTTCGCGCCCTTCCCACTCGCGTTCCTGTTGAGCTGGGCCGCATGGCGATCGTGAGGCCTTCATGACCGGTCCCTGGGTCTGGTGAACGTTGTCCTGTCACTCACGACCGCACCGCTCATACCACGACCCCGCCCGAACTCTCCTTCGAAAGGGGATCTGTGCGCCGCACCGGCAACTACCTGCGGAAATACAGTCTGCGATCTTGAATGGAGCGCTGTACTTTTACCACAAACACCCGACATAACCCCAAGCAGCGAGCCAATCTGTCGGCCCGATTCCGGCATCTGAAGGAATTTGCACGTACTAAGTGGCCGTACATTGGGTAACAGGCGAGGTCGTGTCTCGTGGTTGAACCCGATCGCATCGCCGCAGGCAGGAGCCCACCGGGGGTGGTAGCCCGGGGGTTTCCTGCCATTCTTTTTTCTGCCCCAGGCGTGCAGCGCGAGCGTTTGTTGACCCCTGCGTTCATGGTCACGCCCGACTACCGTTATTGGGCAGGTGCTACCTGTCCATCCGCGACCCCCACGATCTCCCCCCTACCAGGGAAATCACATCGCGGATAGGCAGTGGAAATCGGGTTCAACCACAAAAAGAAGGGTCCTCGCCCATGAAGATGAGCGATTGGCCGGTGGCTGCCGCCGGGGTACTGGTGACTCTGGGAGTGATCACCTTGGCGGGGTTCGCCGTAGCCCAGCTCGGCGCCGCAGAACCGTCCATCATCACTGGGGTGTTTGCCGGCCTCGCAGCAGTACTCGCCGCCATCCCACCGATCATCAAGGCCATCCGAGGCCGGCGATGAGCACACGGCCTGCTGAGGAGCGCGCTCCCGTCCCCGTCACCAGTGCCCGCCGCAAGCTCGCGCTGGAGGCTCAGGGGTTTCGGCACAACAGCTTCTGGGTGGGGCTGGGCAAGGCAGGCCGCAAGGCGCTGCTGTCAGTCGGGCGGTGGAAGCGCTACGCGGGACCACACGATGCGATCTATCGGCGAGGACAGAACAGCGACTTCGCCTTCGTCCTGCTCGACGGCCACGTAAAGGCAGTCCTCAACGCCGACACCCGCCACCCCACCATGCTGGCCCTGCGGTATCCAGGCCAAATCCTGGGAGAAGACGAGGCGCTGGAGGTCAGTGGGACGCCCGTACGGGCCATGACCATGCAGCCCCTTCATCGGGTCGAGGGCATCCTGATCACACGCGATCGGTTCCAGGGCTTCCTGAACCAACATCCAACGGCATGGCCAGCGCTCTCACGAGAACTGCTGACACGTCTGAACGAAGCCGAAGAACGTCTGGGACAGCAGGCTTCTGAGGCAGCCAACAGCCGCCTGGCCAAAGCATTGGTGTCGTTGATCGACTACCCCATGGCAGTCAGGCTGGGCTCCAGCCGGATGGCCGTTCCGCTTACTCAGGCGGAGCTCGCTTCCTGGATAGGTGCTTCCCGAGAGACCGTAGAGCGGATCCTGCGAGACTGGCGCGATCGCGACATCGTCGCGACGGCCTATCGGTCGATCGTTGTCCTACGTCCCAATGACCTGATCAGGATTTCCGGGCTCCTTCGGCACTGGTCAGTGCCACTCAACCATCCGTCAGCAGCCCCACACTTTGTTCAGGCGCGTGCACGGGTTGCGAGGCGCCTCTACCCTTCGGCAATCGGCTCCAGGCCACGCCCGCAGCCAGTCAGTCCTATTCGGTAGATGCGATCAACCCCGCCCTTGTCTCCTGAGGCGTGTTGGGGCGGTCGCGGGCGTCGCCCTGGCCCTCATTGCCGTACCGCTTCGCGCCCCGCCCTACAGCGTGTCGGCGGCCGCTTCGATGCGCCGCACTGCCGGCGTCAGGCGGGCCCGAAGGTCTTCGATGTGCTGCAGCAGCTCGGCGTCCCGGCCGGGATCGAGAGGGACGGCGATGGCCTCCAGGGCGGAGGCGATCCGGTTGATTGCGACGCGGGCTCCGACGAACTCGGCCAGCAGCTCGCGCCGGTCGAGCGGCACGAGGACCAGACGTCCTTCGGCGACGGCCACCGCGGCCGACGCGGCGAAAGCCCTGGGGCTCATGTCGTCGCGGGCGGCGGCGATTTTCACCGCGGCCATCTCGAAGTCGCTGAGGCGCACCGGGCCGACGCGATGGCGCCGGGGTTCGGCTTGGCGGGGGCGTCGTCGTGCCATCGGCCGACCTCCTGTGCTGAGGCGGGCGTGATCGGTCAGGACAGTGAACCTCGCCAGGACGCCCCTGCGCCCCGTAAGGCGGACTTACGCACTATCTTGCTCCGCTCTGCGGATTTTCGTCCGGGACGGAAACCGGCTCGCGGGGATGCCGCCGGCGCCATGGCGCGGCAGTCAGCGTCTGCGCTTGGCGGCCTCACGCTCCAGGTAGGCCAGGCCGCCCGGGTAGGCGTCGCCGAGTTCGACTACGACGTCGATGAGCGCGGTGTAGAGCTTGATGTGGTGCCAGTGCTGGCGGCCCAACTCACCTTCGCGCACCTGCCGGGCCAGCTCTTCGAGTTCGGCGAGCCACGCGCGGGCGGTGGCCGGGGCGAGCGGCTCCGTGTCTTCCGGCGGGGCAGCGATGAAACGGGTCTCGCGGATCACCTCGCGTACCGGCTCGGTGCGCAGGACGTCGGCGGCGATGTCGCGTCGCAGGCGGGCCTCTGCGGAGCGGACCTCCCATGCGCGGTTGCGGCAGGACTTGGAGCAGTAGGTGGGCGGTCGGCCGCGTCCGGAGTAGGGCACCGGGTTCCGGCACCAGGCGCAGGTGCGGCTGTCCAGGCGGCGCTCGACGCGGATCTCGACGGCGGGATCGTCGTCATGCTCGGGGAGCTTCGGGTCGCCGTTTCGTCCCGGACCTATCGTCACGGCGGTGACGATACCTTAGCACTGTAGTTGATCTTGGTTGTGATCACTAATCGGCTCGGGCTGCCCGATCTGCCCTCTCGATCCTCGCCATCCTTCAAGATCGTTCGATGTGCTCTCGGTTCTGATCGACGTGCTTCCGCTGTGGATCTCGGCTGTTCGCTTCGGGGGGTTCAGCGGCTGCTCTCGCCGGCCGCGCACGGTCTCCTCAGCGGAGCGACCCCAACGGGGACAACCACCGGCCGATGGTTCCAGTGGCCGGCCGCGCCGGACGACGCACGCGATCAGGGGCCCTGTGCGCATATCTTGCTCCCGCTTCTTCTTTCCGTCCGGGACGAAAAGAGTCCGTGTCTCGCGGTGCGCGGCAGGCAGCTGGTTGCCGCCGTGCTGCTACCAGCGCGTCGGCCCCGGCTGGACCTCTTGCCACCCGCGGTCGGCCGCGTGGATGATCGGCCCGCCGAACGGCACGGGGAGGACCTCATGCGGCACACAGGCGGACATCAGCACGTCCCCAGCAGGACGCCCCGCGACATCGGCGGCTGGGCGCCGGCCTCGACCACCGACGGGTTCACGCCGCACGTCGGCGGGTGGGCGCCGAGCACCACGGGCGGCTACGCGGCATAGGCGGCAGCGCCGTACATGCCGACGGCCCCGGCCTGCCAGGCGTTGCTGGCGGGCCGGGGCCGTTGTCGTGTGCTGGGATGGTGATCAGGCGTGTCCGGGGCTGGTTTCCGCAGTCCCGGGCACGCTCACAGCGGCTCGATCCGCCCGCCGATCAGTCGATTGCGGGCGTCGATGGCGTGCCCGTCGCAGATCAGTGCCTCGCCCCCGTTGGCGTCGATGAGGCGGTGCGTGGCGGGTTCGGCGCACGGGGCTTTTTCGCGGTTGTAGCCCCAGGTGCGGCCGCATCCGGCGGCGTTGCAGCGGGTGGTGCCGCCGGTGGAGGTGAGGGTGTTGCCGTGCTCGGGGCACACCCCCCACGGGACGGCGCAGGCGTCGGCCGGGCGGGCGGCGATTCTGGCCAGCTCGGATGCGGTCTCTTGCAGGTCGCCGCTGATCTGGCGGGCCCAGCCGGCGGCGTCGTCCAGCCGGAAGCCGGTCCGGCTTACCGCGTCGTCGCCCTGGCGCAGTTCCTCGTGCAGCGCGGTGATGGCGGCCGCCAGGTCGTCGGCGCGGGCGGCGAGCTCGCGCACGTGGGCCGGGGTGGGAGTGGACATGGTCGTCAGCCCTTCTGGTTGCGGTCGCGGCGGGCGGCCGCGCGCCCGCACGTCTTGGCCACCTCGTCGCGTTCGGCCGGGGTGAGGTCGTCCATGATGGCGCGGTAGGCGGCCGGGTGCCGCTCCCGCAGCGCGCTGGCAATGGCGTAGGTGGCGGCGGCGCACGCTTCCTCCTCGGCCTTCGAGGGCGTGGTCTCCTTCGCGATCGCGGCTGGCCGGTCTTCCTCCTCCAGGGCTCGATACAGGGTGGAACGGCCGACACCGAGCTGCTTGGCGATGGCGGTGATGGACTCGCCGCGGGCCTGGCGGGCGCGAGCGGCGGCCAGCTTGTCCTCATCCAGCGCCGGGGGCCGGCCTCCCGTGCGGCCGTGGGCGCGGGCGGCGGCCAGGCCGTCCAGGGTGCGCTCGCTGATCAGCTCGCGTTCCATCTCGGCGGCCAGGCCGGCGAGCATGAACAGCATCCGGTCGCCGATGGACTGCCCGCTGGGCCGATGAAGACCGGCACAGATGCCGGACAGGATCTCCAGGTTGATGCCGCGCGGGGCGAGCTCGTCTTCCAGGAAGACCAGCAGCTCCTTGACCGAGCGGGCGATCCGGTCGGGCTTGTAGATGACCAGGGTGTCGCTGGGACGCATCCGCTCGACGGTGGCGCGCAGCTTGGGCCGGTCCTTGCGGGTGCTGGCGGTCTCTTCGACGATCTCGCGGCAGTGCGCACCATCGAGGGCCTGCATCTGCGACAGGTGGTCTTGGGCGCGGGTGGAGACGCGGGCGTAGCCGATCCGGATCGTGTTGGCCGCGCTGTGCGGCTTCGTGTCCATGACGGTGGGGGCATTCACCCGCCCATCGTCCCTAAAACCGTCCCGAAACTCAAGCGGAGAGGGGGCGGTTTCGGGACGACTTTCGGGACGGCCGTTCCTGGGGAAACGCGCTTTCCCATCGACCACGTCGGCGCCGTCCCTTAAACGACCGTTTACGGGACGGCCCTTTCCGCACACGCGGCGGCGATGCACTGATCAGGTGCGGCGAGGATCAAGTTTCCGGGCCACTCGGTCTCAACATGGGAACGCTTCTGCCCGGGCCTTGGCGGCGGTGTCACATCGCCAAGGCCCGGTGTGCTCACCGCTGGTCGCTCGCTTCCGTTCGCACTATGGGGAGGTCCCGACATGGTGCCAGGAAGCTCTCGATGTACCACCCCAGATCGGCGAACTCCGGCAAGTGTGCGATGGTGCGGTAATCCAGCAAGGGGATCAGCGAGATCGACGTCCTGTCCTCGTGGAACATCACGTTTGCAAAGAATTCTCCGTCAGGCAGCCTGGTCGTTATGGCTATCGTTTCCCCGGCCTCGTAAGAGGCGCGCATGTCGCGTTTTGCCTCGGTCAGGCCGTTCAGCGGCACCTCCCTCCAGTCAAAGTCGGCCATATACCAGATGGAGTCTTCTCCGCGGAGGAACGCCCAGTTCGCCTGTGCGAGCCGTTCGAGAATTTCCTCGAAGTCAATTTCGTGTTCGAACTGCAGGCTGATAATGACGTCGCGGCTCATCTTTCCTCGACCAGATTGATGGGGAAATACTCCTGGTGAGCGCTCTTGTCGCAGATTGCCCACCAGGAGGTCATTTAGAGGTTATCAGGTTCACTCCGCGCTGTACCTCGCCGGCCCGCTTGATGACGGCTTGGGACGCGTTACCTCTCGGAACGGGATCCCCTTCTTCGTCAGCCACTTCGTAATCGTCTCGGGAATGGGATTCTCGGAGATGATCTCGAATCTAGCGTTGTTCTCTCTGGCGATTTTCACCGCCTCGCCCATCTTGCCCTTGAAGGATTCCATCGTTTTGGAGTCCTTCAGCACCCTGTCCCAGAACGCTCCCGATTTGGCTTCGTACCAGGTCTCGACCTCCCCCTCGAAGCGCTTGCCGTCGAATTGGCGCTTGCCTACTTTGAAGTCACCCTCATGGCCGAATTTCTTCCAGAGGAATCGCTCGTACTCCGATCCGCCTTCTTGTGCGAGCTGGCCTCTGGATTTGGCCACCTCTTCATTGCCCGCACTGCTGCTACTGCTGTTGCTGGAGTTTTGGGAGCTTTCCGTGCCTTCTCCAGCTGCCGCCTGCACGATATGGCGGATGTCGTTGAGGAGACCAGACGCGCCGAGACCCGCGGTGGTGGCGCCGACGGTGACGGCACCGGCCCCCAGTGCCACGGCAGGTGCTCCGGCCACACAGCCCACGCCGGTCAGGCACGCAGCGCCCCCGCCGAAGGCGCTAGCCGCGCCCGCCATCATGGTGGCCCATCCGGCTGCCGCCTCCGCTCCGTGCGCGAGGATGGAGCCAGCACTCCCGGGATCGGCACCGAAGGCAGTAGCTCCGCTCAGGTCGTCCCAGAAGTCGTGCCCGTCGATCTCGATGTTGGTGATGGGGTTGCCGCCGGTGAAGGCGTAGCGGTTGGCGGTCCAGGGGTCGAGTCCGAGGCCGAGATCGGCCAGGGCACCGTTGTAGCTGTCCAGGTTGAGGAAGCGGTTGAGGTTGGGGTTGTAGTCGCGGAACCCCATGTCATACATGCCGGTGGAGTTGTCCCAGCGCTTGGCATTGAAGCGGTAGGGGTTGTACTCCTCCTTGGCGGTCGGGTCGGCGGGGTCGGGTTTGTCGACGCCGGTGAAGAGTTTGTCGTCGTTGCTGCCGTAGGCGGTGTAGCCGTAGGTGGCGCGGGTGTCACCGGCGTCGGTGGTGATCTGCTCGACGTCGGTGTGGGCGTTGTAGCCGTAGTACGACGACTCCTCGCCGCCGGTGCCGGTCACCTTGACCTGGGACAGGCGTTCGCCCCACGGGCTGTACTGGAAGGACTTGGTGAGCTTGCCGGCGACCTCTTCGTCCAGGACCTCGCCGGACAGGCCGAGGTAGGAGTAGGCGGTGGTCTTGGCTGAAGCCGAGCCGTCCTTCTCTGTCTTGCTGGTGGTGCGATCCAGCGGGTCGTAGGTGTAGGTGGTCACCGTGGAGGCGCCGTCGCCGCCGAGCTTCTCGTGCCGGGTGACGTGGTCGAAGCCGTCGTAGGTGTACTTCTCCTGCACCTTGCCGCCGCCGGTGATGGTGCGCAGCCGGCCGTACGGGTCGTAGTTGTAGGTGCTGGTGGCTCCGTCGGTGACGGAGGTCATCAGGCGGTTGCGGTCGTAGGTGAAGGTGGTCTTCTTGCCGAGGACGTCTTCTTCGTAGACGTTGCTGTTGGCGTCGTGCCAGTACGTCTCGGTGCTGGCCGTCCCGCCGGAGACCGGGGTTTTGACGGTCTTGGCGATGCGGTCGCGCGGGTCGTAGGTGTAGGTGAAGTCGTGTTCGAGGTACGCGCCGGGGTTGTCGGCGTTCTGGATCTTGGTCAGGTCGCGGGAGCGGTGCAGGTTGCCCTGGTAGCCGATGGTGTGCTCGGCGACCACCGTCTGGTTGGACTTCTTCTCGATCGAGTGCTGGAGCAGGCGGTCGAGGAAGTAGTCGTAGGTGACGGTGTTGCCGTTGGCCTTGGTCTCGGTGAGGCGTTCGGCCTTGGGGGTGTAGGTGTAGCTGGTGACCTTCGGCGCGGTGTCGGTGGCCGACTTCTTGTTGACGACCTGGTCGACCAGGTCCCGCACGTCATACCGGTAGGTGGCGAGGGTCTTGTCGTGGGTGCGCTCGGTGACGGCGCTGTTTTCGTTGTAGGTGTAGGTGGTGGTGTTCTTCAGCACTCCGGCGAGCTTCTCCTCAACCTTGCTGATCTGGTTGAGGCCGGTGTAGGCGATGTCCCAGACGTCGATCTTCGCGGTCGGGGAGCGGTCGTCGATTTTGGTGAGATTGGCGTTGGCGTCGTAGGTGTAGGCGAAGTCCTTCTTCTCCGCGTCGGTCTCACCGCTGTTGTCGCGCACCAGCTTGACCGCGTCGGCGACCACGCTGCCGTTGGCCTCGTCGGTCAGCGTGATGGTGTGGGTGTTGCCCGCGGTGAAGGCGAACGAGCCCAGCTCGACCCAGTCGCCGGTGTTCTTGGTCTGGTCGACGATGGCGACCTGTTCGCCGCCGTCGTGCTTGATCGTGTACTTGGCGTTGGTCGCTGTCGCGCCGGCCGGGTACTTGACCTGCACCTTGTAGCTGCCGGGGGTCGGGGTGGTCAGGCCCCAGGTGAAGGAGGACTGGCCGGTTCCGGCGGGGGCGGTGGCGTAGTCGTAGCCGACGAACCCGGACGTCGCCGTGGCGGTGACGGCGGGGCCGACGATGTTCGAGGAGGAGGCGGTGCCGGTTCCGGCGAGGGTCCACGAGCCGACCGCGGTGACCTGGCCGATGTCGGAGTTGTCGCCGAGCACCACGTCCAGTCCGAGCGGGACGCCGTCGTCGGAGTGGGTCTTGAGCTTGCCGTCGGGGTAGTAGGACCAGTCCAGGGCGCGCTGGCTGGAGCCGCCTGCGGAGGTGACGGTGCGGTTGATCTGCAGCCCAAGCGGGTTGTACTCGTAGGTGGTCTTGATGTCCCACTGATCGATGGTGGTCTTGGACCAGCCGTTGTCCCAGTAGGTCATCGAGCTGACGTTGCGGATGCTCTGCCCGTGCGAGGGCGGGGCGGAGATCTCCTTCAGCCGCGAGACCTCGTCGTAGACGTACTTCACCGAGTCGGGGGTGTTGTACTTGGGGTCGTCCCGATCGAAGGGGTAGATCTCCTCCATCGGACGGTTGAGCTTGTCGTACTTGGTCTCGGCGATGAAGTCGGTCGGGTCGTCAGCGGTCTCCACCCCGCGCGGGGTGACGACCTTGGTGCGGTTACCGACCTCGTCGTACTCGAACTGGGTGACCGTGTACTTGATCACACCGTCGGTCTCCGAGTGCGGGACGTGGGTTTCCTCGACAGCGCCGCGCCCGTCCAGACGGATGAGCGTCTTGTTACCGTCCTGATCGGTCTGGCCTTCGACCAGGCCGTCCAGGTCGTAGTCGGTGATGGTCTGGAAGCCCGCGGCGTCCTTGACGTGGGTGACCCGGTGGTTGCGGTCGTAAGCGTAGAAGGTCGTGAAGTCGGCCGCGTCCGCGGTGGTGTTCTTGCGCGGGTCGACGACCTTCTCCACGTTGCCGACGTTGTCGTAGGTGTAGGTGATCTTGTGCTTGTATGGCTCGGCGTTGAGGACGTCGGTCAGCTGGTAGATCTTGTCGTACACATACGAGGTGGTGAAGTCACCGGCCACGTCGGGAGTGAGGTTGCCCTTCGGTTCCGTCCGCGTCTTAAGGTTGCCAGCCAGGTCCCAGGTGTAGGTGGCCTTGCGCTCGGGGCCGCTGTCGAAGTCCTTAGGCAGGTTCGACTCGATCAACTGGTCGGCCTGGTCGTAGACTGCGGTGGCCACGGCGCCGTTGGGGGAGGTCATCTTGACGGCGTTGTCGTTGAAGTCGTAGATCGGGGCCGGGGTGACGATGTACTCGCCCTTGTCCTGGTCCTTGGGGACCTTCGACTCCAGCGGACGCTTGAACAGGTCGTAGGTCTGGGTGGTCTTCTTGCCCAGCGCGTCGGTCACCGACAGCACGTTGCCGCGCTTGTCGTACTCGGTGCTGGTGGTGTGGTCGCCTTCGGCCGGCGTCTCCACGCCGAGGGCGTCGGTGATCTTCTGCGGGTAGCCGGTTGGGTGGTAGTCGCTGAAGACGGTCGGGTTGCCGTTGGCGTCCGTCGATTTGATCAGCTGGCCGACCGGGTCGTAGTCATAGCTGGTGGTGTAGTCGCCCTCGGTGGGGGAGGCGACGCCGAGCGGGTCAGTGACCGTCTTCAGATTGCCCTTGGCGTCGTAGCCGAACTTCCACTTGCGGCCCTCCGGCGAGGTCTTCTCGACCAGATCGGCGACATAGCCATTGAAGATGGCAGGGGCCTCGTAGCCCAGCACGGTGGGAGCGGTGCTGTTGGCGTTGGCCTCGGCGTCCTTCAGCTCCAGCGGGTAGCCGGTCTTCTGATCGAAGACCCAGGTGGCGTACGCGCGGTTGTCCTCGGTCAGCTTGACCACGTTGTGGTCAGGGTCCCAGGTGAGGGCGGTGGTCTCGTTCTTGGCGTTGAGGATTGATTCCGGCCGGCCGTAGGCGTCCAGCACGTACTTGGTGGCGTGCTGGAGCGGGTCGGTGATGGTGGCGTGGATCATGCCGCCCTGCGGGCCGTCCGGGTCGACGTAGTCGAACTTGGTCACCCCATTGAGGCGGTCGGTGAGGGTTTCGACCTTCCATAGGTCCTTCGGGTCGACCGGAGCCGTGTAGTACTTCAGCTTCGTGGCGTTGCCGCGCGGGTCCTCGATCGCGACGAGCTTGACGTTCTTGTTGCCCTGCAGGGCGTCGTAGGTGAAGCGGAACGTCTTGGCGCCCGCGTCGCCGAAGCCGTCGACCATCTTGGCCATCAGGCCCTTGTCGGTGTAGGTGAAGGTCACCTTCCGGCCGGCGATGTCGGTGATGGATTCGACGTTGTCGATGATGTGCGGGCTGGTCAGCTTGGTGTCGCTGACCTCGGCGCCCTCATCGTTGATGTAGGTGTAGTCCTGGCCCTTCTTGTAGTAGGTCAGCCGCAGCGTCTCACGGGCTGCCGCGTCGGTGATGTACTGCAAGAACTTGGTCGGCTTGTTGTTGGACTTACGCCGCTCGTAGGTGAACGACATGGTGTTGCCGTTCTTGTCCACGATCGCGGACTGGAAGCCCTCCTCATCGAAGACGAACTGGGTCCGGTCCGGCTTGGTGAACACCCACTGCCGCGTCGGGTCCTCGGAGTAGCGGGCCGGGTCGGCCGCGTCGGCCACCCGCTGCAGGTACAGGTGCACGCCTCGGGGGTGCTTGTAGTCGCAGGTGGTCGGGCGGCAGTCACTGACGTCGAGTCCGTGGGTGTCCAGCGTCCACACGTGGGTGGTGCCGTCACCGTCGATCAGCCGGACCTGCTGGGGCCAGAACCGGTGGCCGCCTGGCGGGTGGAACTTCAGCTGCGAGCCCAGCTTCTGCAAGGTCGAGGTCTGCAGGCTCCAGCCGTAGCCGAGCGAGGCGGTGGATGTGTCCAGGCTGTTGTAGGTCATCCGGACGAACGTCTGCACCCCGCGGGAGGGGTTGGTGAAGGCGTTGTAGTTCCACACCACGTTGCCCGCGTACGGGTTGACCAGCGCGGTGGATCCGGCGCCGGTGTTCTTGCCGGTGTAGGCGTAGAACTTCTCCGCCCCCAGCAGGTCGCTGGTGGGGGAGTCGATGCGGATCTGCTGCGGCAGCTCCGGCAGGTGGTGGGTGGCCGACTTCCAGTTGTTGGTGAGGGTGTCCTGCACGTCCCAGACCAGCTGCATGCCTTCGGCCTTGTTCGTGCCGTCCCCGCTCACCGCCGGCGCCTTGACGTCCGCGTCCACCTGGACGGAGGCTCCCGGCGGCAGGTCGTAGGGCAGCGCCGTCTTCAGCTGACTGTCCGGGGTGGACACCTCCGTGCCGTCGGGCAGCTTCCAGTGGTAGGACACCGCGGTCGAGGCGGCCGGCCAGGTCTCGTTGGTGGTGTTGGTGACCATCACCGAGATCTGCTGGGCGGAGGTGGTGTCCATCCGCTCCGGGGTGCCGGGCGCGTAGAACGAGCGCACCGCTGCCGGATCGACGTAGGTGACCCGCAGCTTGGGCCGCAGCAGGCTCTCCTCACCTTCGGAGGCGAGGAAGGAGAGCGACTGCTTGGCCGTACCCGCCTCATTGGCGACCTTGACCAGCACGCCGTGGTTGGAGGCCGGGGTGGCGGTCCAGGCCTTGGCGGCATCGGTGACCGTCCACCTGCGCCAGCCGGGCTGGCCGGCCATTCCGGAGACGCTGCCGAGCACGGCCGGGTCGAAGTCGCCTCCCGGGCTGGTCCACGGGCTGTTCCACGTGGCGCTCTCGTCGAACGCCTTGGTCAGCTTGTGGACGTCGAAGCCGGCCCCCGATCCGCTGCCGGTGGTCTGCCACAGGGACAGCGACGCCTGGCTGACCTGCGCGTCGGCGGGAATCTGGGTGGCATAGTCGTCGAATTTGACCACGGCGCGGGTGTTGCCCTGCGCGGTGGCGGTGTTGGCCGCCCGGATCCACTTCGCCCCGGACAGCTGGTCGTGGCCGGTCGTGGGTTCGCCGGAGGCTAGGGTGGTGTCGGCGCTGCCGGTCAGCACCTTGGAGATCATGCCGGGCTTGGGCAGCGGCACCCGCAGCCGCTGCGACGGCACGGCCTGGCCGTTCTTGAGCACCGCCTCGACCCAGTAGGTGGCCTCGTGGATGTACCAGTCGGAGGCCGCATCGGAAGGGTCGGCGCCGCTGCTGGTGTCCACATACGCCGTGGTCCCGGGTTGCAACGCCGCTACCAGCGTGTCCACGCTGCGCCTGGTGGTGCTGGTGTCGTAGCAGCCCGAGGGGCAGATGCGGTGCAGCCGGTATTCCGCCAGATCATCGGATGCGTCGGCGGGGGTGGGATCGGTGTAGGCCGTCCATTCCAGCGACGCGCCCAGCGCAGTGGTGGTGGTGACCGGCTTCAGGCTCACCGACGGCTTGCCGAAGGTGACGACCAGCCGGGGGAAGGTCGTACCGTCACCGATCATGCCTTCGCCGCCGAAGACGTCCTCGCTGGCGTGATAGGCCACACCGGCGACCGGGGCGGTCTTGGCCTCGTTGGCGGCCTTCAGCATGATGCCGTGCATCGGCGCCTCGACCGTGGCGTACCAGGCGTTGACCATGCCGGTGACATCGAAGGAATGCCAGCGCGACACCTCGCCCGCGTTACGGATCACCGAGGAGGCCACGGTGGAGGAGAAGGTCGGCTGCCGGTTCCACGTCGTGGACCCGATGTTGGTCACCCAGTCGGAGGTGATCTCTCGAGCCTCGATCGTCACCGGCGCGGCATCGCCCAGTGACTGGTCGAAGTACATCTGCAACTGCGCCTGGTCGATGCGTGTGCCGATCGGCAGCACGTCGGCGTCCGGCGGGTTGAAGTACATCAGCGAGCGCTTCACGCCGCTGGCCGACTTGCCGACCGGCAGCATCCACGAGGAGACGAAGTTGCCGGTGGCCGCGCCGGCGTCAACGTAGGTGTCCTGGGTCGGATTCGCCCAGTCCGGCAGGTTGATCGTCGGGTCGATCACCACCGGCCACTTGCGCTCCGGGGCGGCGAGCCACGCCGCGTCCGGGGTGAGCGTGATCGTCGCCTCGCTGCCCTGTTGCGTCACCGCCTGGGTGACCGCGTCGGAGTAGCGCTTGCCGTACGGCGAGGCTGCATCCACCTCGGAATCGATCATGAACGGTTTCGGCACGGTGAAAGCCGGGGTGCCGTCGTCGCCGTTGAACGCGATCGAGCCGTCGGCGTTCTGCTGAGCGCTCACCCCGCCGGTCTTGACGGTGAACGAGTACGCCGTGCCGGAGGCGGGCGGCTTGGACAGCACGAGGTATTCCTTCACCCCGCTCGGGGTGACCGTGTACACCAGGTCGGTGCCATCCCACACGCCCGGATAGGTGACGGTCGAACCCTTCACCACCGGGGCGACCTGCTTGGCATCGCCGGCCACGCCGAAGGTCAGCTGCCGCTCACCGAGCTTGATCTTGGCGAGCTTGTCGGTCTTGTCGCCGAACCGGGTGGAGAAGCCGGCCTTGTCATTGCCCTGGACGAACCCGTCCTCCGCCACGGCCTCGATGCGGGTGTCGACGTCCTGCCACCTGCCGTCGGCGTCCTTGTAGTGCACCGGCCGGGTGGACAACTCCAGCTGAGAACGGCCGTCCTCCAACTGGTAGACCTTGCCGAACAGCGACCGCTTACCGGCCTCCTCCTTCACCCGCTTGCCCGGCGGCTGCTTGGCCGCCGAAGCAGGCGCGGCGGCCCGGCTGCCGGGCAGGGTGATCTGCTGCCCGCTGGGGCGGATCTCGCCCTTCGGATCCTCGGTGAACAGGCCGGCGATGCCGCCGCTCACCCAAGAGGCCAGCTGCGACACGAATCCTGCCTCGTGGGGGGCGACAGGAGTCTGTGCTTGGGCCGGGATAGCGGGCGCCGTCGTGATCAGCAGGACCGGAGTCAGAGTCAGGACGGTAGCTCGGCGCAGCCGTCGGCCGGTCAGCCAGGGAAGACGGGGGTGGGATGCTCGGCGGTCATGGTCGGTACGGGTGGGGGGTAAAAGGCGCACGGAACTCCGCTCACGAAGGGATAAAGGGGATGTAAAAGCGTCCTGATCAAGCCAGAAAAGCGCACATTCGGTCAAGATCTACGCATCGTGATCATCCACTCCATGCGAACGTGTGTTCAACTCTCGAAAAGCGGTATCCACAAGGGGGAATCGCCCTTACCGGACATGCGGGACGACATGTGGTCAACCATGACTGTCTGTAAACATCCCAGGTCGCGACGAATCTATCGAGATCAAAACGTGATCGAGACTCACAGCCAACGTGCAGCAAAATGAGCGGAGCTTCGGGTGTGACCAGGCATTTTGAGGGGTAGAGCGCGCGATCTCTTAAACCTCAGGGGTCCTCCTGGCCCACGACTCACGACCGCGCACTGCCGTCAGACAACCGGGCCAGCGTTGAACACCCACCAAGCCGCCGTGGAGGTGACCGGTGGTCGTCGACTGGCAGGGTGCCGCAGTAGCGGGCCGGGCGGCCGGTGCGGGCCTGGGCGATCGGCTTACTGCACACCGGGCAGGACACCGGCGCCGACGTCGGAGCCAGGGCCGTGTTCGCCTTCTGGCCAGGTGAGAGACGGGGGTGATGACGGGGCCGGCGAGGCCTTCGCCGCCGCGGCGGCCGCCTTTTCCTTCGCTGCTTTCTCCTTGGCCTCCTGCTTGGCCCTGGCGGCGACCTGCTTGGCCCACAGCTTGGCCAACCCGCGCAGGCCGGTGTTGACCTCGGCTCGATCCCACTTGGCCGGGTCCCACCGGGTGGTGCCGAAGACGTGCTTGGCCACCTGGTACTTCCAGCCCTTGCGGTGGCGCAGGGCCCGCATGTGCTCTTCGTAGCCTTCCGGGCCGCCGCTGTCTTCCGGCGGGCAGGCGCGGCCGCCGCCGCTGCAGCGCGGGTAGGTGGTGTTCCTGGCCGCCCGGTGGACCTTCTCTACCTCGACGTCGTGGTCCCAGCAGTCGCCGAAGTCGTAGCGGTAACCGAGCCAGTCCCCTGCCCGGGGGATCAGGGCGGCCAGCGTCACCTTCGTCTCGTCGCGGGCGTTGTCGCCGTACTCGGCATCGCCCTTGCCGAACAGGTGCAGGTGCTGTTGCTCCCAGCCCATCGCGACCTGGATCACCTCGTGCAGCTGGTCCAGGGTCGCCGTCGACGGCACGTGGACGCGCCGCCACACCGGCGGGTGAACCTCGCGCAGGGTGACCTTGATCTGGTGAACGGTGCTCGCAGTGCCCACGGCGGTCACCGTATCGACGTGATCATCACGGAGTCAGCTGATCGCGGGCCTATCAGGCATGCGGAACGAAATTGCGTCGCGTGTCGGCGGACCACCGCAGTGGTCCGCAGTCACACGTCGGCGCCCTACTCGTCCTCCCCTGCGCCCTTGCCGAGCAATCGGGGCACCGTCCCCAAGGTGATCGCCCCGGCTGTACCGGCGCTGAGGAGCGCGGCAGGCCAGTCCGCGGCGGTGGCCAGGACAAGCGCGCAGGTGATCGCGGCCATCACCACGGTGGCCAGCAGGGTGAGCAGCGCGGCAAAAGAGAACATCTGATTCTCATCCTTCAGCAAGAGGGGGCGAATAGCCGGTGACCGTCAGGTCATCGGCCCAGAAAGTGATCAACTCCTCCGCGGTGAACCGACCGAACGGGGGCGTGAGCGGGATACGGCCGCTCTCCAGTGCCCAGATCGTCACCAGCAGGCACGCCATCTCCTCCGAGGTGCAGGAACAGTCGTGCTGCCGGCAGCCGCCGGGCCGCTCACAAGCACCCGTCCGAGCGACCCGGGCGACGGCCGGCGAACTGGCCGGACGGGCGGCGGACTGAGTGTCGGTGGCGGTGACGCACGGCATCGAGTGCCCTTCAAAGGTCGGGGGAGGTACGGCGGTGATCACGATGCCTGCCCCCGGTGCGCCGCCACCAGCGGTTCAAACAGGGTCGAACGAGGTCGACGCGGTGCGTGCGGACATCGGTGTCGGGCCGAACGGACCCGGCCGGCCTCGTGGCCGGGAGCCGGGACCGTTCGACCTCGTTCGGCTTCGTTCGACCCGCGTCGGTGCCGACCTGGTCATGCGGTGTGAGCTGGCCTGCCGGAAGGCAGGCCATTCCGAACCATCTCGAATACTTGATCGACGCGCGGCTTGCCCCGTATCGGTGGCAACATGACTGACGTCACGATTCGTTGAGCCCCTCCCATCACGGCGTGACTCCCCCATTCCGTGATCACGAATCGGGCCAACAGCGATGACCCATGAGCAAGGCGCCGCCCTGCGCGCTTTCATCGCCCAGCTCAACGAGCTGCGCGACCAGGCCGGCGAGCCGTCCCTGCCCTTCCTGCGCAAGCTGTCTCGCGGACCGCTGCCCAACGGCGAGCAAGGGCGCGAGCTCGCCAACAGCACCACCCAGGAGATCCTCAGCGGCAAACGCCGTCTTCCGCCTTCCTGGGCCTGGGTGGTTTCCTTTGTCGCGGCCTGCCACGAGGCGGCCCGCAAGGGGAACCTGGACGTCGGCCCGATGGACATGGCGATCTGGAGGACCCGCTGGCTGCACGCCAAAAACTCCGGCCGGGCGGCCACCATCCCGGATGGTGGCCCCTTCCCCGTCCCTCCTGCCGGGGCCGGCCTCGCCACGAACTCCCCGGCCGACCAGCTGACCGCCGAGGAGTTGATCCAGTGCTACCTCGACACCCACGGCCGCGTTGGCGCCCGTCTGGCCCGCCTGGCCGTCAACGGGGACGCTGATGCGTGTTTCGAGCTGGCGCTGCTCACCTTGCTGCGCGGCTGGGGCCACGACGGCATGGCCTGGCTGGGCCGCGCCGTTGATGCCGGCCACGAGGGCGCGATGGCACTACAGGACGCCCACGACCTGCGCACGCAGGCCGCTGACGTCGCCTACCGGCACGGCTGCGCGCTCGAGGCCGGTGGCGCCACCAGAGCCAGCATCGCGCACTGCTTCTACCGGCTCGCTGCCGAGACCGGCCACCCCGAGGCAGTCGCGAAGATCACCGGCATGACCACACCGCCACACCCGACCCCATCGGCCACGCCGCTGCCCGCCCCGGTCTCCGGCGTCTCCTTCACCGAGCACCTCCCCGGATTACTGGATGACGCCTGCGCCGACCACCGGTCCTGCCGGTTCGGCTTGTCCTGGCATGCGATCGAATCCCTGCCGGAACAGAGCATCAGCATCCCCGCTAGTGACCCGCCCGCCCCCAGCGGCCTGATGCAGAGCCCCGTACGGGTGCCGGTAAGGCTCGTGTCACTAGCCCCCGTGACAACGAGGATGTTCCCCAGCTCAACGGCCTCGGACTTAGCGGACAGAATCTGATCGTTTCGGGTCTGTCTGATCGGCTATGGAGCCGTGACCAGCCATAACGTCCAATAAACAACCGTTTTCGGGACTCCTTGTCGATGGCGGTCCCCACAGGTCATCACGGTGGACGTAACAGCGCTTCTGCCTACCCGTACGGGCCTGGTGAGCGAGTTCGACGAGCCAGACCGGAGCGGGCGGTCGGCACAGCGCCGTGACCCCGGTCAGGAACTGCCGGTCCTGCGGTTGATGCTGGTTGGAGCGGTGCTCGCCTTGGTGATGAGGACCGCGAAGCAGGCGCTAAATGGATGCCATCTTGACTGGGTGGCAAGGTACAGTTGAAACCAGCTAAGTACATGCGAAGCCCCGGACGCGAACCTGGGGCAGACAGCAGAGAACCCCGGTCACTCGCGAAACTCCCGAAACTCGCGGTGAGATCTCACGGTGTGATGGGCGGTTCGGCAGCAGGGTGCTGGCTTTCGTCGCCCACTGCGGTGGGCGCTGGCGCACGACGAATCCCGGCGGTGCGGGCGGCGTGGCGCCAGTCGGCCGCGACGGCCTGGTGGGGGGGCAGCCGGAATACGGGAGAAAGACACCGCGGCCGGATGTTCCTGCTGGTTAGTGGCGTCGGCGGGGTGGGGCGAGGTGTTCGGTGACGGCGGCGATGGCTTCGCTGCCGGGCCGGGTGTAGCGCATGGCGGTGCGGGGGTTCTTGTGCCGGGTCTTGGCCATGATGAGCTGCAGCGGAACTTCGGCGTCGCCGAGGTGAGTAGCGGCGGAGTGGCGGAGCTGGTGGAGGTTGAGTCCGGCGTACTTCTCTAGCAGCACCCGGGCGCGGTCGTAGCCCAAGCGGGCCTGGCCGGTGTATGGACAGATATCGGCGGCCGCGGGCCGTCGGGCAGGGACGGGGCGACGTTCGGACTGGAACAGCGGCCCCCGGGTGCGCTGCGTCCCGTCGGGCAGCCGGAGCAGCCGGGGCAGGAGATGGGCGGTGCCGGTGTCCCAGTACACCCATTCGATCGCCCCGCCCTTGGATCGGATCGGCGCGCGGCGTCCTTCGAGGTCGAGGTCTTCGACGTTGAGGGCGAGGATCTCGGCGGCGCGGGCGGCGGTTTCGTAGAGCATCCGCCACAGGGCCTTCTCACGCAGCGGCACGTCCCGGCGCGACAGCAGCCGGTGGATCGTCGTCTTCGCGACCGCCTTGGTTTCGTCCGGGGTCTCGCGGCGCCGTTCGACATCGCCCGGCACTGACGGGGCCACCCACCGCTTCTTCGTCGCGCACCAGGTGAGCCAGGAGGAGACCGCGGCCCGGTTGCGGTTCCACGTCGCTGGCGCGCGCTCACCCCACAACTGGGTGAGCGCAGCTCCGACCTCGTCGTCGTCGACCTCAGCCAACAGCCGGCTCGCACCCAGAACCGTGGCGGTCCGGTCGATCGCCGAAGCGTAGGCGCGATGCGTGTTCGGATTGCCGATCCGGTTCGTTGACAGGAACTGCTCGGCGGCCGCGGCGAGGTCGACGCCGTCGCCACGCAGCGGCGAGACCTTCCGGCCTGCGGCCGCGCTCACACCGACGACCGGGTGATGTACCGGATAACGTGCGTGAGTGGCGCACCGTCCCGGGGAACGAATCCCCTGCTCGACCATGGCGGCTGGCAGGTCATGTACGTGATAATAGACTGTTATCACGTACATGGGCGGTGCGTGTCATAGGCGCGATAGGTCGCGTCTTTGGCCGAGATACCAGTTGCTCGTCTGGTTAACCTCGATGGTGATCTTCAGGACTTCGGGACCGGTGGAGACGGTCTCCGCCAGGACCTCGCCCTGGGGAGAGATGATCATGCCGGGGCAGTGCTGGAGGGTGGCTTTCGGCGGCCAGGGCGTTGGCGGCGTCGGTGATGTCATAGGCAGTGAAGTAGATGGTGCAGTCGGCGAGCCCGCAGCCCGTTTCTGCCAGTTCGGCACCCCCAGCACGCGGGATGAGGGTCAGGCGGTGGTTGAGCGCGTCTGCGCCTCGCAGCCTTCCACCCTGCGCATATGCGGCGAAGGTCGCAGCGGCCCGGAAAATTGACGGTGGCGGATGATATTCGTCGGGCATGGACAGGCTGCCGGAGAAACTCGGGTTCGACTGGATCGACGACATGTGCCTCAGCGAGGGGGCATGCGTAACCTTCACCGAGCATGACGATGTCAGGCATGTCGCTGCCGCGTTCGGCGGGCGCATGGACCATGCCGTCCTCATCGAGGGAGTACGGCCGCTCGACGAGGCGCTGGGCGTCGTCGAGGAGCGGTTCCCCGGCACCTGGGTGGGCAAGGGCCTGCCTGTGGCGCTGTTCGCCCGCCTGTCCGGGTGGGTGATCACGTTCGAGGACAACGGCGGTGAGGGCATCCGCAAGGAGATTCTTGAACGAGCATCAGGCACTTCCCGCGCGGCCAGTGTCTTCTGGAACGTCAACAGGGTGACTCGTGGCGCTTTCGCCGAGCACGGGCGAATTCTGGCGGAGGTGTCAGACGGGATACCCGTGGTGCACGGTGCTGGCGACGGCCGCATCGACGCGGCACTGGAGGGGTTGGACGGGGAGGACCCGTTGGGCTTCTTGTTCACGCTGTCCGCCCGGTTGACCGGGCAGGTGTTCACCCCTGAGTCGCTGAACGGCGAGTTCCTGGCCGTCCCGTTGGTCCCATGGCCGCAACCGGACGCTGACGGGCGGCTTCTCAGGCCGGAATTCGACGGGGCGCTGGGCGACGCGCTACGTTCCGCGGGTGAGGGCTCCCTGCGGCGGGCCGCGCTCGCCGCAGCGCGGTACGCCGTCAGTGTGGCGGGGATCTCCAGCCATCCGGTGATCATCGACACCCTGGCGGCCTGGCCGGAACGGCCGGCGCTCCTGGAGCGGATGGCCCGGTCGGTGGGATCGCGGCGTGCCGACGATCCGAACCGGATACCTCAGCAGGCGCGGCCCGCCCGCGCCGAGCCCACGCCGGCCGACGACCCGGCGGGCGGTTCGCTGCGCATCGCTCTCGAGGCGATGCGCAGCCTGCACCGCAGGCAAATGGGATATCCGGAGGGCGTGTCCTCCTCCGAGCCGGGGCATGCGATGGCCGTCCAAGCACTCGTCCAGGCGACGGAGACGTCCGCTCCGGCGATCGCGGCGTACCGCGCCATCACGTACGCCGACGAGGCGCGGCGGGAGCTAAGGCACGACGTGACGGAACTGCGCGAGGCCGTGATGCGGGCGTTCGCGGCATCGTAGCTACCCGCCCGGCCACGCACGTGCTGGCTGCGTGCGGGCCGCTCCACCACCACGCTGGAGGGCGCGCACGCTCCGGCTGCGGGCCCGGTAGGCGCGTTGCCTGGCAGGCGTGCGAGCAGTACACCCGGGGACGGCCGTGGCGCAGCCAGACTCCGCGCGCGGATGCGATGCATCATGCCGTCAGGTATGGAGTAACACAGGCCGATTTGGTCGGCGTTGACAAACGCCGTCTTGACACCACGACGACTCAGCTGCGCATACACCTCCCAGCCAACCGAGGACTTCCCGACACCCGGAGGCCCGACGGCAACAGCAAAGGGACTGTACGGTTTTCGGTGTAACTCCTGATCAAGGAGAACGCACCTGATGAGTACTGTGATCCAGGCATCGACGGAGATCGACCTGGAGGACGCCGCGGTGGCGCGCAAGAAGCCGGACAACTCGACGGATCGGGAGCTGGTGGCCAAGCTGGTCGACCAGGCGCGGGCCGAAGGAGTCGAACTGGTCGGGGAGAACGGGCTGCTGGGCCGGCTGACCAAGCTGGTACTGGAGTCCGCTCTCGAAGGCGAGATCACCGACCATCTCGGCTACGACAAGCACGAACGCTCCGGCGGCGAGACGGGCAACACCCGCAATGGCAGCCGGGCCAAGACCGTCATCACCGACGTCGGGCCGGTGGAGATCACCGTCCCCCGCGATCGGGACGGCAGCTTCGAGCCGAAGATCGTGCGCAAGCGGCAACGACGGCTGTCCGGGGTGGATGAGATGGTCATCTCGCTGGCCGCCAAGGGCCTGACCACCGGCGAGATCTCCGCGCACCTGGCCGAGGTTTACGGCGCTGAGGTCTCCAAGCAGACCATCTCCACCATCACCGACAAGGTGCTGGAGGGGATGGCCGAGTGGCAGAACCGGCCGCTCGATGTCGTCTATCCGGTGATCTTCATTGACGCTATCCACGTCAAGCTGCGTGAGGGCCAGGTCGCCAACCGGCCGATCTACGTGGCGATGGCGGTCACCGTCGACGGCGAGCGTGACATCCTCGGGCTATGGGCCGGCGACGGCGGAGAGGGCGCCAAGTTCTGGCTGCACGTGCTGACCGAGATCAAGAACCGCGGCGTCGCTGACGCGCTGATGGTGGTCTGCGACGGCCTGAAGGGGCTGCCTCAGGCCATCGAGACCGTCTGGCCGCAGGCGGTGGTGCAAACGTGTGTCGTTCACCTGTTGCGCGCCAGCTTCCGCTACGCCGCCCGCCAGCACTGGGACGCCATCGCCAAGGCCCTCAAGCCCGTCTACACCGCCCCGACCGAGGCCGCCGCGCTCGAGCGCTTCTACGAGTTCGCCGAGACCTGGGGCGGCAAGTACCCGGCGATCGTGAAGCTATGGGAGGACGCCTGGGCCGAATTCGTGCCCTTCCTCAACTTCGACACCGAGATCCGCCGGGTGATTTGCTCCACCAACGCCATCGAGTCGGTCAACGCCCGCATCCGGCGGGCAGTCAAGGCCCGCGGCCACTTCCCGAACGAGCAAGCCGCGCTCAAGTGCGTCTACATGGCCATCATGAGCCTGGACCCGACCGGCAAGGGCCGCAAACGCTGGATCACCCGCTGGAAAGCCGCTTTGAACGCCTTCGCCATCACCTTCGAAGGCCGCCTGAACCCGACCACCCGATAACTAATCAAGATCGAGATACACCGTTAACTGGACACACCCACAGCAAAGGCAATTCGCCGCCATCAGGTGGGTGAGGCGCCGAACAGGACGCGCGGTTCCAGGTCCAGCCGGGTGGCGGGCGCCTGGTCGGGCGGGGTGAGGTTGAGGGTCCAGTTGCCGAACCGCCGGATGGTGTGGGTGATGTAGGGCGAGATGGTGGCCAGGTCGTCCAGGTCGACGGGGTGGCCTTCGGCGGCCAGGGCGTTGGTGGCGTCGGTGAGGTCGCAGGCGTTGGAGTAGATGACGCAGTTGGCGAGCAGCTCGTTGAACTTGACGACCTTTTCGTGGTGGTCGGGGTCGTTGTGGCTGATCAGTTTGCCGCCGAACATCAGCCAGTCGGCGAAACCGTGGAAAGCCTCGGTGCGGTTGGTGATGGCGGTGATCTGCTCGCGCAGGGCCGGCTCGGACAGGTAGCGCAGCAGGGTGATGGTGCGGATGGCGCGACCGAGCTCCCGGAAGGCGCGATACAGGCGGTTCTTGCGGGAGTGGTTGCCCAGGCGGCGCAGCAGCGTCACCGACGACAGCTTGTTCTCGCGAATCGAGATCGCGGTGCGCAGCAGGTCGCTCCAGTGGGTCTCGATCAGCTTCCAGTCGACCGCCTCCTCCCCGAATAGGGAATCGATGTGCTGATAGCGGACCTGCTCATCCGGCCGGTAGAAGACCAGGTCATGCCAGTTGCGGATGCGTGGCAGCAGGTCGAACCCCAGCAGGGCGCCGAGACCGAAGACCGGCAGTGACTGGCCTTGGGTGTCGGCGTGTACGGTGTCGGGCTGGACGTCGGAGGCGTTCTTCGACAACCCATCGATCAGGTAGACCGCCTCCCACACCCCGCAGGGGATGAAGCGGGAGAACAGCGCGATGTAGGTGTTGGAGACGAGCCGGTAGGCGATGCCGCCATAGCCGCCGTAGCGGATGGAGGTCTCGGCCAGCAGGTTGTCATCCCAGGTGTCGATCTGGGAGCCGTCGGCCGCGGCCGTCTTCCCGTCACCCCAGACGCCGGCGACGTCGAGCTGGTTGAAGGCGTTGATGACATCGACCGACGCGGCGTCGATTTTGCTTGCGGTGGTGTGCTTGTTGCCCGCCAGGCTCAGCTCGTGCACGCTGACCCGGCCCCGCATGTGCGCGGCGACCTGGGTGGGGCCCAGCAGGGTGCCGTGGGAGAAGGCGGTCAGCACGTAGCGGCCCATCGCATCGCGGATCTTGGGATCGGAGCCGGAAGCCGGTCCGAAGTGGCGGTGCCATCTCAGCAGGTAGGCGGTGCGTGTAAGGATGTCCAGCAGCGCTCGCTGAGGCAGGCGCTCGTGGATCGCCGCTTCCAAGGCCAGCGCCGAAGGGCGCCGTTCGGCGCCTTTGCGGCGGCGCAGTACCGGCCGCCCGCCTTCGAGCAGCAGATCGGTGTTGCCGGGGTATCCGGCGTCGACCTCTGCGGCGACCTCAGCGAGCTTGGAGCGGTAGTACGCGGTCAGCGCGCCCGGTGCGGCCGGGATCCCGGCCTGGGCGCAGAACGCGGCCACCAGCGGCTGGCACTCCTGCCATGACATGAGCTGATCATGCAGGTTGGCGTAGGAGTCAGACCCGGCCACCGCGATGTCGCCCGAGCGTAACTCGGCCGCCAGGTAGGAGAACACGCACACCTCCAGGTGGCGGCGTACCAGCATGCCGGGCCGCTTCTTGTCCCGCAGGATCTTGCGCCACATGCCCGAGGCGAACGCCTCCACGTCGATCGACAGCGTCACCGTGACCGGCTCGCCATCCGGGCCCGGCTGCTGCTGCGCCATCCGCTCAGGCACCAGCGCCGCCTTCGCCCCGCGCAGCGCGCGCAGGAACAGCACTGCTTCCAGCACGCTGCGATCGGCGCTGGTGGATTCCAGCTCGATCGCCTCCACCAGCGTGAACAGCGCTGAACGGTGGGAGCGGTAGTGCTGGTCCAGCAGCGGCAGATAGTTGTTGCCGTGATGGGCCGACACGGCCTCGTGCGCAGCCTCCAGCGCGTCCAACCCACCGGCCTGTTCCAGAGTCTTGAGCACCAGCCGCCCTGCCCGCTCGGCCATCCCCGCGTCGGGCGCTGCCGTTCGGCCATGCTGTCCGGGCCGGAGCCGGTGGCCTCGCGGACCACCGACAACACCTCGCCGAGCACGCCCAGCAGCCGCTCGGACTCGCTTCGGTGCGCCTCGCGGAGCAACTCCAGATGGTCGCGCCCCTTCTTGTGGATCGCCGCCATCCGTTTGCAGAACATCGTCACCACGTCGTCGCGGACCCCGGTCGCCACCGTTTGCGCGAAACACGCCAGCAGCGTCAACTGCTTGGCCTGGCCGACCTTACGCATGTCGGCGGCGTCGGTGACACGGGCCTCGCCCGCGAAGTGCGCGATCTTGCCCGGAGGAATCCCCTCCAGCCACTCCTGGGTCGGCCCGATCGCGTCGATATCGGCCAGCAGCGCCAGGCGCTGCTTGAACTTGCCCAGCGACGCGGCCTTGGCCACGTCCTTCAACCGGTCGAACTCGCTGCGCCTGCTCACCGGATCGACCACCAGCAGCCGGGCCAGGCGGGTCTGCGCAGCCCAGTCCAGCCGCCCGGCGACCAAAGTGAACATGCCCGTGTTCACCTCGGTACGGATCGCCGAGGCCATCGAGTCCAACGTGGTATAGCCGGGCAGCTCACACCGCTCGCGGACCAACTCCTCCAACGCCACATTGATCAGATCCGCTGGATTGTCCTTGCTCTGGGCCTCCTTGCGGATCGCCCCTTCGGCGATCCGCCGAACCCGAGCCGGCTCATAGGTCACCTTCAACCGCTCGCGAACGAACGCGCGATGCCGGCTGGCCGTCATAGGCGCGGCCCGCTGCAGCTCCACCTCATCGGCCAACCTCAGTGCTCCACGAATATGCGCGACAACGATCGGCGGGACATCCGCGATCTTCGGGAAGTACCCCAGCCGCTGGTAGGACTTCAGCCACACCGCCAGCGCCAGCAGATGATGCTCGTCCTGAGTACGGCTCCGCGCCCACTCCACCTCGGCATCAGTCGGGGTGAACACCTCGGCCAGCTCACGCGCTGACACCACCCGCCCAAACCGCGGATACGCGGTCCGATCGATCGAGGTCACGCACAACCCCCGAGACCGTCACCAACACGATGACGACCACCTTAACGATCAACCTTCAGACCGCGGTGTCTTTCTCCCGTATTCCGGCTGCCCCCCTACCTCTAACGTGCTCTACCTTGAAGTCGCTGGGTCGCAGGGGCGCGAGCTCCTCGTGGCGGCGGTCCTGTTCCATCTGCACGGTGGTTCGTGCTTCTTCCGCTGACTTCCTCGCAGCCCTCGCAGACGTGGCCGAGAAGTAGAGAGCAGCAACCGCGGCAAGGGCAGCGACGATGGTCGCGAGCGTATCGGCATCCACCTCCTGGGAAGCTACCGAACCGCTGCGCCCGCACCATGGAAGCACACGCCGTGACCGGGTTGGACGTTAGTTGTGCGATGCCCTCATCATGCCGGGCCGTGAACTTCCGCCCCGGTCTGTGTGTCTGCGGATCGGCCGCCGGATTCGTTGCCCGAATATCCAGATTCATGCAGATAGTCCGATTCGCGTAGGCTCGTCGCATGGTGCTCTGGTGCTCTCCCAATGGCTACGAGGTAGAGCACATCATCCTCAATGGCAGAGAGTGCCTCCGCGTCTCCCACTGGGTCGGCGGCCGACACTACTTCGTCGCCTACTGCTGGCACCCGCGCCAGGTCGCGCAGCACGTCAACCTCGCAGATCTGGTTGAAGTGGTCGACCTCCAGCAAGTCAGGGCAAGACGCCGTTCCAGAGACCGCGCGTGGCGGTAGCACCGATGCTGGCGTCATGGACGCGTGCGACATCCCCCACGCCTGAGCCGAGAGGAGTGGGCCGACCTCACCGCCGAGGAGCGGCTGGCCATGCTGCTGGTCGACGAGCCCCGCCCCGACGCAGTGCATGAGCGGGCGCTGGAGGCGTTCGAGGGGTGGCGTCGCCGCGGGCCGGCCTGACTGAGCGCCCTCACTCCGTGCGGGGTGAGGGCGCTCATCGTCGTGCAGGGGTGGGTCGGCGCGTTGCTGAGTGCTGGCGAGCGTTGAACGGAGCGGGTCGTCCTGCTAGCTACCGCCATGTGTATGTGACGGGGTCGCTCCACGGGCCGCAATCCGAGCCGAAGGTGCCGTTGTCGCAGCCTTTGAGCCAGAAAGTGATCTCACTTTGCTGCGTAGAGTGACCGCTGGTGGTCGAGCCGAAGTCCATGACATCCCGCGTGTTGACTGTGAACTCGCCGCTCCATGGGGTTGTCCGAGCGACGTCGCGCTGGCGGACCTTGTTGCCATCTTGCGGGTTGACCACGACCCTGACGATGTAGAAGTCCCAGTGTGTGCCCATGTGGTGCCACTTGAGCGTGAAATTGCTGCGGTTGCGGCTGTTATCGATCACGGTCAGCAGGGCTTCGGGCCCTACGGCTGGCGACCAGGCGATCGTGCCCCACGTGAAAGCCCGTTGTACTCCGGACCCGTTCGGGCGTTCTTTCCCGCGGCAGCCGAGGGGGCCGTTCTGGGCGCCCAAGGAGCGCCAATGGTCGGTGATCAGACTGGACGTTGGCCCGGTGACGCGGCCTATGCACTTAATAGGCTTTGTAGAGGTGTGTGCCGCAGCGGGTACTGCGAAAGCTGTCGCGGCTGTCGCGATGGCGGCGGCGAGGCCGAGGAGCGAACGGGTAGCGCGGGCCATGAGGTTCCTTTCAGGCGAGGTTCGCTTGTGCGTCTCATGTATACGGACACCCACTTTCACCTGGGCAAATGTTCCTTGATGGCGGCTTTCGGGGCGCCTACTGCTGCGAGCTGCCCCCTGCCGCGGCAAGCCATCAGGGCCTCTCCGCCCCGGCCTTCCCGCGTGGACTGCCGTGTCCCGGCGTGGGTCACTCGACCTCAAGCGCCGATGATCGAGAGGTCTGATCTGCGTCATCGGGCGGCGACGTGCTCGCTTCGGCCTGGCGGGCTGCCGGAACAGTGGATGCCGTGAACAGTGAACGCATGTTGCGGATCGCGTTGGTGGAGCGGCTCCTAAGGGACGCTGTGGCGCTCACGCTCCCTGGTCAGCCGTTGCAGGCCGGGGACGACGTCACGGTGACGTTCCGCGGGGTCGTGGGCGGTGCGGAGCTGACGGCGGAGGCTGTCGTGCAGCGGGGCGGCGAGCTGGTCGACCGGGCGGTGCTCGACGGCGAGGACGGGCTGCTGTTCCTGTTCCGCTGGTGTGATCAGGTCGTGGAGTGACCCTGACGGCCTGGACGCGGACAGCCCCGGCGGCCCTCCGCTCCCGAAGGTGTCCCCGGCCCCAAAGTAGCTGTGTGAGTAATCACGATTGCGGTTCGTGATCGTCACGGAGGGGTGAATGCGGCTGGCAAGTCCGGGTTTCTGCTTGATCGTGCGCCGCCTCCTGCTCATGCTCGGCGCGGACCGCGAGCAGGCGCCCGAGGAACGCCTCGCAGCGACGCAGCGGGCCATGAAGGCATACGCCGAGTGGATGAGCAACCCCACCTCTGATGCAACCCGAATACGGCAGAAACGGCCGTGGGACGGCGTGCCGCTGTTCAGCGTCGAGCCAGCGCCTGGTCGGCCAGACCGACAACGCCTACTTGGTGCAGCCATCGAACGTCTGCGGGACAGCCCATTTTCGTGTCGGCCTGGTTTCCATGGCCTAGCCGCAGGCACGAGTCCCGTCGCCTCGGCCCGCTCCTCAGCAGTCTGTGAGCGGTCGGCGCAAGCGCGCGAGACAATCAGGAATGAGGCTTGGATGGTTGCGCCTGCGGGGGGTGTGCAGCTATGGAATGGCGGCAGTCGGTGTTCAAGACCCTTCTGCTAGAGCGTGTCCCGTGGATCATAGGACAGGGTCACGGAGCCAGATCCTGATCGAGGCGACGTCGATGGTGCCCTCGTAGATGCGTTCGCGCTTGTCGGTGCGAAGGGCCACCGCGCGGTGGCCCTTGAGCTTGTTGACGCACCGCTCGGCGGTATTGCGCTCCTTGTACCGCTCGGCGTCGAAGCCGGGCGGTCGCCCGCCCTACGCCCCCGGTTGAGGCGGTTGGCCTGCTGATCCTTCTTGATCGGGATGACCGCCTGGATGCCGCGTCGGCGCAGGTAGGCGCGATTGGCGCGGGAGGAGTAGGCCTTGTCGGCCAGCACACGTATCGGACGCCGGCGAGGACGGCCCAGACCGCGACGCCGGATGCGCACCCGCTCCAGGATGCGCCGGAAGTACGGGCTATCGCCGTACTGACCGGGGCTGATGATCCGGGCGATCGGCCGGCAGCGCCGGTCGGCGACCAGGTGAATCTTCGTGCTCCACCCGCCCCGTGAGCGGCCCAGCGCCTCCCGGCCCGTGCCCGGTTTGTGATCTACGCCGTCCCCTTTGACGGGATGTCGGCGGGCGGCTCACGACGAGCTCCGGCGGCATGCTGATGAGCGCGCGCCACAGTGGAATCCACACCCTCCGTCCAGTCCTCCCCCTCGGCCTCATCGCATCCAGCGCGCAGCCCGTCCAGGATCTTCTCCCAGGTTCCATCCATCGACCAGCGGCGATGCCGGTTGTAGACGGTCTTCCAGTTCCCGTACCAGGGCGGCAGGTCACGCCAGGTGATGTTGGTCCGGACCCGGAAGAAGACCCCGTTGATGACCGTTCGGTGATCGGCCCATCGGCCGCCCTGCCGAGGAATTCGGCGATCAGATTGGCGGGTGGGTAGGCGATCAGAGTTCCGACGATTCCCTGATCGCGGTGGTCGGCGACCAGCACCAGGGAGGCGTGCAGATAGGCGCGTACCACGTAGCTGCCGGCGAACTGGGTCGCCATGTGCCGTTGGAAGCCGGATTGCCCCTGGCGGAGGCCCGCCCGCAGGCCAGCGCTGCTGAAGCCGCCGCGGACCGCCTCTGCGAGGGTGTCTTCGAGTCGTACACCGGCCAGCGGCGCGAGCTCAGCGATGGCGGGCAGATCGGCTGGAGTGGCTTGCCGTATCCGAATGCGCGGGGCGCCGGCCCACCCCTCGGTGAGCTTGCGTTCACTCAGTTCCGCTTCGGCTGCTGCCCGGCGCAGGCGCTTGCCTTTACTCATGGACGCACGATCCTTCCGGCCTAGGGACTGGGCGTGCTCACAGGCGGGGTTCAGGGCTGGCGGATGCCGTGGTACTCCTCGACCGGGATGGGCTTGACTCCTTGGCGCATGCGGCTGGTGTAGAGGCGGCCGTGCAGATGGTCGATCTCATGGGCGGCAAGGCGGGCCAGCTCGTCCTGAAAGGCGGTGATCGTCTGCTGGCCGTCCAGGCCGGTGTGTTCGATCTCCACGGCGAGTGGCCGGGGGACGATGCCGCGCACGTCGAAGAAGGCAAAGGCAACCCTCGTACTGCTCGTCGGTCTCAGCAGAGGCGTCGATGATGCCGGGGTTGAGCAGCACGATCGGGTCGACGTCGGGATCGGGCGGGACGATGATGGCGGCGGCCCGGCCGATGCCGATCTGCGGCGCGGCCAGGCCCATGCCCTTGCTGAAGACGTGGTGTTCGCGGACCCGCTGCAGCGCGGCGAACAACGCGTCGATCACCTCGCGGGCTTGGTCGGCCTCGGCTGGCAGATCGAAGGGCGTGGCGACGTCGTGCCGCCGATCCTGGCGGCGTGCTTGGCCATGCCGTTGTCGAGCCGGTTCAGCAGTGCCTCGTTCAGCACCTCGAACATTGCGATCAAGTCCTCGGCCAGCTGCTGGAGCCGGTCTCCTTTTGCTTGGTCGGCGAGGTCGGCTACCTCGAAGATGGCGCGGGCGTAGTGGCGGTAGGTCCACAGCAGTGTCGGGAAGACGTCACCCGCGGCGGTGAGCGCGATGGCCGATAGACGGGCTTCGCGGGTGACGGTTCGCCAATGCGTTTCGTTCATGTGTTCGAGCGTAGGGGGCGACGTCCATGAACGCTTGACGCATCCGATTCTGGGCTATCTGGACAGGTGCGATTTGTCCTGCACGGGGTAGGCCACCCGCAGGTCAGATAGGTATTACGGCATCACCTCCCCCCCGGGTGACGGGGGGCGAGGTGCGGCTCCAGGCGATCGAGCCCATGCGGGCAAAGCCCGTCGACCAACTGCCCAAAGGTCGGCCGGGAGACTACCTGTATGAACCGAAGTGGGACGGATTCCGCTGCATCGGACTGATCAACGAAGACCGCGGAGTGCATCTGCAGTCTCGGCGCGGGGCCCGGTTCAACGAGTCGTTTCCTGAGGTGCTTTGGGCTCTGTACGAGCAGCTGCCCGCCGGCACGATCGTGGACGGGGAGATCGTGCGCTGGGCGCCGGATGGGCGGCTCGACTTCGACGCTCTGCAGCGTCGCAACACGGCGGGCCGTCGCGCTGTGGAGCTTGCCCGGTCCGAGCCGTGCCACTACGTCGTGTTCGATGTCCTGCGGGCTTGCGGCCGTGACGTGACTGGACTGCCGCTGACTGCCAGACGCCGGATCCTGCAGAAGCTGTTCTTGCCCGTGCCGCCAGCATCGGTGCTCGCGTTGTCGATGCAGACCGACGACCCCGTCGAGGCCCTCGCCTGGTTTAAGTCACTGCACGTAGCAGGCATCGAAGGGCTGGTCATCAAACCCGCCAATTCGCGCTACGAACCCTCGACGCTGGGCTGGTACAAGCTCAAATACCGCGCCACGACGCTTGCTCTCGTCGGTGGCGTCACTGGCTCTTTCGCCCGGCCTGCAGAGCTGATCCTGGGCCGTTACGACGACGGCGGGTGGTTGCGCGTGGTGGGTCGCACCACCCGACTCGACGCCGCGGTCGCAGGCCAGCTGGCGCGCCTGCTCATCCCCGCTGGGCACGGCCATCCGTGGCCCGAGCGGCTGCCGCCCGGTTGGGTGGGCAGCCAGTACGGTCAACGCGAACCCCTCCTCTACCTGCGGGTGGAGCCGGTAGTGGTGGTGGAGGTTGCGGTGGACGTGGCCACCGAGCACCACCGGTGGCGGCACGCCGCGAGATTCCTCCGGCCCCGACCAGACCTGACGCCAGCTGACGTGCCCCTGAACCTGGATCTGGATCGTTGAGGCTGTGTCCAGCAGCACGGCCGGCCGTCGATCCCGGCGCGCCGTGGCCGCAGCAAGACGGGCGTGCGACCGCCAGGTCGAGAAGCTCGGCGACGTCGGAGGCAGCCGGTTCGGTGCGGACATCGCGCACCACCATGCCGCCAGCGACGCCGGCGTGCTCTCCCGCTGTCGGCCCTCGACTATGCCTGATCACGGATTCTCGTGAGCGATGTAGGGCGGCAGCGCGCGGTCACACACAGCTGCCAGCTTGGCCACCTCGGCGGCGTCGAAGCGCGGCGGATGGCGAATGATCCAGCGGTGCAACTGCCGGGCTCGCAGCAGCGGGATCCCGTTCACGGTCAAAGTCCGCCAGCGCGGCATCTTCGCGCCGTGTACCGCCACCACCGCGCCGACCTCCACGGCTCTGCCCGTGGCTTGGCGCAGCACCTGGGTGACTGCGCGCGCCTCGTACTCCAGCGGCCGCACCACCTTGGCGGCCGGCTGACGGCCGATGAACAGCGTGCCTCCGCGGCCGTGGATCTGTGTCCGGCGATCCCACCGCTTGGAGTCCACGCAGAAGATGCCGGTCGGTCCGATCACCAGGTGGTCGACGTTGGCCCTGCCACGCGGCAGCCGCCGGTCATGCAGCACGGTGTACCCGGCGAGCTCGAGCGAGCGCAGGAGCCGCGCCGTGGCACGCTCTCCGGCGGCGCCCTTGCGCCAGGCGGCGACGGAGGAGTGGGTGCGCCACTGGCGCACAGCATCGGCGGCAGCCGCCAGCGCGGCGGCGATCAGGGCGGCCTGCCAGCCCAACAGCCACCAGGCCGCCGCGCCGGCGACGAGTGCCAGGACGGTGCGCGCAGCCAGGCGGCGGCTGCGGGTGGCGGCCAGCTGAGCACGGTAGTGGGCTTCGGCAGAGGCGCCGGCGCGGTCGGGGCGGGGGACGGTCATGGTCTCTCCCGGGATGAGGAAGCGAAGAGGCTACAACAGCCGTAGCTCGGTGATGGTCCGGTCGACCAGCTCGGCGTCATCACGTCGTGCCCCGTCGGGGTGGTGGCCCTGCGCGCATGGGCGCAGCCGCACCACAGCGCGAGCGATCGCGGCGGGCAGCAGCCGGTCGAGGTAGTCGCCCACGTCACGGGAGGTGGCCTCCTTCCACAGGTAGGCGGTGCGCCAGGCGAGGTAGAGCATGCTGAGCTCCTCGATCACGTCCCAGTGCCGTGCCCAGCACGGCGCATAGGCGCGCTGAGCCTCAGGCCAGGCGAACAGCACGTCGCGGACCCAGTCGGCGAGCTCGGCCAGACACTCGGCCTTTTCGACATGGCTCATCCGTAGCCAGCACCACGGGCTCGGCGGATCCTCTCCCTTGCCGCCGGCCCCGCGGCCGCCGCCTTGTTCATCGGACGGGCCCGCCTGGGCCGCCTGCAGGACGGCGACCGCCGCGCTCAGGCTTTCTACGTGCGCGGCCAGTTCGGCGAGGACCTCGGCCGCCTGAGCGACGGCGGCCTGGTCCATGAAGTCGTCGTTGCTCATCCCTCGCCGCCTGATCCATCTGGCAGCTGTCTGGCACCGGTGCTTTCATCTCCCGCCGCGGCGGCCGCGGGCGAGCGACGACTGCCCGCTGCGAGGTCCCAAGGACGGTCAGGGCGTGGCCGTCGCTCCTGGAGGCCGAAGCGTGCGGTGCGCCGCCGGGCCAGCTCATCGCGGCGCGACTCGGCTCCGTCGAGGACCAGCCGGCCGCCCTCCAGGCGCGGACTGCGGCCTGGCCGGGCGGGGAAGTTGAGCCGCTGGTCGAGCGGACCGGCGAGTTCGCCACACCGACCAGCAGACCAGCCGCATCGCTACTGCCGCCGGCAGCCCCTGGAGCCGCTATGCCCCAGGCGACGACCACTCTCCGTGACGACCACGAGCTCAACCACAGCCAAATAGGCGACAGTTGATTACGCGAGGTCGCCAGAGTGGTACCCGGTCCAGGCCCACACGTCCGACGGCCCCGCCTGCACGGTCAGCGCCCCCTGCCCGCCCACCGCCCGGCCGACCTCCGCGGCGAAGCGCCGCAGCTCCTCGGCCGGGGTGTCGAGCTCGTCCGCGGCGACCACGAAGGCGAGATGGTGCCGGGCCACCTCGTAGCCCAGGGTCCGGCTCGCCGCCTCCTGGTCGATGCGCCGCCCGGCCAGGATGTCGTCCACGATCCGCCGCCGCGCCGCCTCCGTGCTGGCCTGCCAGCGGTCCCGCTCGGCGATGTACTCCTCGGCCATCCGGCTGGCGTGCGCGTCGGCGTAGGAGAAGAGCAACTCGCTGACCCGATGGCTCTCCGCCAGCCGCACCGGTTCGGGTTCGGCGTCGATGGCGTCCATCAACCGCTGGTGCAGGCAGGCGTGCCCGATCCGCACCCCGCGCAGCACCACATCCAGCGGGACGCCGCGCCGTACCAGCTCCGCGTTGCCCTCCACCGCCTCCACCGGCACCAGGTCCGGCGACGGGCGGGTGTCCCTGAACAGTCCGGTCAGCGCCGCCAGCACGGTGGCCTCCACCGAGCGCCGCAACGTCTCGAACGGCGTCCGCCCGCCACCGTAGGCGGGCACCTGCCGGATGACCTCCTGAGTCATCCACCCGGCGGTCTCCACCGCCCACCCCGTCGGGCCCTCCCCCAGCGTCTCGCGAGCGAAGTTCAGGGTGGCGGGGGACGCCGCGGGCGCAGGCCCGCCCTCCTTCGCCCGCAGACCCGGCAGCCACTGGCACGGAATGTCACTCACCTGGCCAGTCCTAGCACGGAGGACCCCGGCCGGTGGACTCCGGCCGGCGGACCCCGGGCGGTGGACAGCCGCCGCCCCGAGCCGTAAACGCACGAAACCCTGTGGTCGCCGGCGAGCAAAGCCCGCCCACTGGTGCCGAACCCGCGTGAGTTCCCGCTCCTGCGACGCCACGCCCTCGCCCGCCTGTCCGCAGGCCCAGGTCGGTGCCCATCGGCTCGGGCGCGGCCGGCCGTACCAGGTCGTGGACGCGGGCCGGCAGCCGCGGCCTCGCCGTTCTGGAGCGAAGGACGTGACGCATGCCGCGCCGCAGCGTTGGCGAACGTCAGCGCAGGCGGGGCAATTGCCCAGCTGAACGGGCACGCCGGAGGTAGACTGAAGAGACCGAGGACATTTCGTGCGTTGGCATTCAGGTCGGCGTCGCCCACGGCGATCCATCGCATGCGGCCCCTGCAGAGGGGCCCGGACGGACGACCATGACGCCGAGACTCCTTTCCAAGCCACCGCAGCCGCGTGCCGTCGCTGCCGCGCCGAGGCTCAGCCTGAATCCCGCGTCGAACCGGCAGGGCAGCGTCGACGGGGCCTGGTGGCCGCGCACACGTGACGCCGCCGCGGAACTGCCCGGGCTCATCGCCGCCGTCGACGAGCGGCTCGGCCGCAGCACGCTGCGTGTCGGTGTGCACCGGGACGCCTGGGAGAATCTCCCGCACCGCATCCCCGCACCGGGACGCCAGGTGAAGGTCGGCTGGTTCCTCAGCACCGATCCCCTGGTGATCACCCTTGTTCTCGTCGGGGTCGAACCCCTCACCCTGCTCATCATCCCGCCGGACACCGGCGACGGAGCCGCCGAGGCCGCGCTCGCACTCGCCGCCCAGGACCCGGCCGGCCGGTCGCCCGCCGAGTTCCTCACCCTCGCTCACCTGCCCGCAGGTCCCGAGCCTCTCGTGGACAGGCAGGACGGGGCAGGCGGCTGGGAGAACGAGGGCGGCCACCTGGCCGCGCGATCGTGACCATCCGCGCCCGCCCGCATCCCCTTCGCACCCTCCGATCGGAGAACCCCATGACCGCCATCGCCATCGCCCCGACCGGCAGAGCGGGACCTTCGGCTCCCACCACCGTCCACCTGTCCGGCGAGATCGACATCTTCACCAGCAAGGCGCTGCGCCAGCGGCTGCTCAGCACGCTGCTCTACAGCACCGGCGTGCTCGTCCTCGACCTGTCACGGGTGTCGTTCTGCGACGCCACCGGACTGGCCGTCCTGGTCGGCATCCAGCACCGCGCCCGCGCGCAGGGCGTCACCCTCGTCCTGACGGCCCCACGGCCGGACATGATCCGGCTGCTGCGCGTCACCGGGCTGGGGCGCAGCCTGCCGATGATGAGGTGAGCGCCCTCGCGGGGGTAAGGCCAGGGCTGATGGAGAGTGTCGACTGCGGGGCCCGGGTGCCCGTGGGATCATGAGCACCGCATCGAGTCGGTGAGCAGAAGGTACGGCCGGGCGAGCAGGGTGTGGCCGCATCGGTGGCGCGAGAGCGCGCAGGCGCAGGCGGCGGTGGCGCTGGAGTCGGCACTGGTGGTGGCGATCGGCGCGCTGCTCGGCATCGGGGCGGCCCGCCCCCCAGTCCGGGGTCAGCCCGGGGTCAGGCGGACCTGTCGCGGCGTTCGCGGGCCAGCTGCTCGCGCGGCACCAGCGTCGGGTTGACGCGGTCGAGCACGGTGTCGCGGGTGACCAGCACCCTGCCCACCTCCGCCCGGCTCGGCACCTCGAACATGACGTTGAGCAGGACCTCCTCCACCACCGCCCGGGCCGCCCTGGCGCCGGTACGGCGCAGCAGCGCCTGCTCGGCCAGCGCGTCGACGGCGCCCGCGGTGAACTCCAGCTCCACGCCGTCGAGCTCGAACAGCCGCTGGTACTGCTTGATCAGGGCGTTGCGCGGCTCGGTGAGGATGCGCCGCAGCGCCGCGGCGTCCATAGGCTGGACGGTCGTCACCACCGGCAGCCTGCCGACGAACTCGGGGATCAACCCGAAGGCCAGCAGATCGGCCGGCATGACCTCGGAGAGACCGCCCCCCGACTCGGAGCCCGGCGCGGTGCGTGGCACGGCGTGGAAGCCCGAGCCGCGACGGCCCGCCCGCCGTTCGATGATCTACTCGAGGCCGTCGAAGGCGCCGCCGACGATGAACAGCACGTCGGTGGTGTCGATCTGGACGAAGTCCTGCTGGGGGTGCTTGCGGCGGCACGGAGGCGACGGTGCCCTCCAGCATCTTCAGCAGGGCCTGCTGGACGCCCTCGCCCGAGACGTCGCGGGTGATCGACGGGTTCTCGCTCCTGCGGGCCACCTTGTCGATCTCGTCGATGTAGACGATGCCGCGTTCGGCCTTCCTGACGTCGTCGCCGGCCGCCCGCAGCAGCTGGACCAGGATGTTCTCGACGTCCTCGCCGACGTAGCCGGCCTCGGTGAGGGTGGTGGCGTCGGCGATGGCGAAGGGGACGTCGAGCAGGCGGGCGAGGGTCTGGGCGAGGTAGGTCTTGCCGCAGCCGGTCGGGCCGACCAGCAGGATGTTGGACGTGCCGAGCTCGACGGACTCGGCGGAGCCCCCGCCCGAGGCGGCCGCGTTGAGGCGTTTGTAGTGGTTGTAGACGGCCACCGACAGGGTCATCTTGGCGGCGTCCTGCCCGATGACGTACTGATCGAGGAAGTCGTGGATCTCGCGCGGCCTGGGCAGCGCGAGGTGCTTCCCGGCGTCGGTGGGCTCGTCTTCGGCGACGAGTTCGGTGCACACCGCGACGCATTCGTCGCAGATGGGGCAGACCAAGTACGAGAGAAAGGGACAGTGGGGTGTTGAGGTGCTGCTCAGAGGGTGTGTTTGTCGGATGATGTGACCCTCCGCCTGGGTTTGGTTGCGGCTTGATGAACACGGCCGTTCGGCAGGATTGATCACCGCTACGGTTTTCGGTGTCTGGACGCCGGGATCGAGGCGAGGGTCGGCCTGGGATGACGTGGATCGAGCGGACCGCCTATCCGCAGTTCAAGCGGCTGACGTCGGCGCGGGTGCTGCACGTGTTCTTCACGCCGTCGCCGGAGGAGGTGGCCTGGGCCGACCAGCGCACCGGCAGCCCCGAATCGTGCTTCGCGCTGGTGCTGGCGTTGAAGTGCTTTCAGAAGATGGCGCGTTTCCCGTCCCCGGACGAGATCCCTGACGTGGTGGAGCGCAGTCGCCGCGACACTGTCGTGCTGTCGGATCGATGACGACCGGCGTCCCGGAAAATTCTTCAAAGAAATTCGGGAGGAGGAGTCGGATCGGGGCGGTGGTGTTCGTAGCAGGGGTGAGGCCGCCCGCAAGGGGCGGCGCCAAGGCAAAGGAACCGCGATCATGAAGCTGACGACCATGACTCAGGTCACCATCGATGGAGTGATGCAGGGAAACGGCGCCGCGTCGGATGACCGCAGGAACGGATTCGAGCGCGGCGGATGGGCCCGGGGGAAGGGCGACGACGAGACCAGGACGTTCATCACGCAGACCTACCAGCGCGCAGAGGCGTTCCTGTTCGGCCGGCGCACCTACGAGCTGTTCGCCGGCTCCTGGGGATCAATCGACCAGATGCGCGCACATCCCATCGGCGTGGCCTTGAACGAGGCCCCCAAGTACGTTGCCTCGACCACGCTCACCGCGCCGCGTTGGGAGGACACGACCGTTCTCCGCGGTGACCTCGCGGCGGCCATCAGTGAGCTGAAGGCCAAGCCCGGGGGTGAGCTGCAGGTGCACGGCAGTGGCATCCTGACCCAGTGGCTGCTGGAGAACGACCTGGTCGACGAGATGATTCTGATCGTGATCCCGGTGATCCTCGGCCAGGGCGCGAGACTGTTCCCGGAGACCGGTCCGGATCTTGCGCTCGACCTGGTCGAGTCGCGGGTCGACTCGAAGGGTGTGACGATCCAGGTCTACCGGCCGGCCGGGCGCCCGCGGTATGCAACGGCCTGAAGTCCCTGACCACCGATCCACGCTGTCTCGACACCACAGGAGATGATCTTCAGATGCAGTACCTGGTTTCCGTGATCGATGACAAGAGCAATCCCGGCAGCACGGACAGGCGGCCTGCCATCAGCGCGTTCAACGAACGACTGATCGCCGAGGGCTACTGGGTTTTCGCGGGCGGACTCGCCGACACCGACGCGGCCACGGTCATCGACAACCGGGGCGAGCAGGCGGTGTTCAGCGACGGGCCTTTCGTGGAGTCGAAGGAGTACCTCGCCGGCGTCTGGGTGTGGGAGGCCCCCGATCTGGATGTGGCGCTCAAGCTCGCCGCCGAGGCGTCGAAGGTCTGCGATCGGAAGGTCGAGGTGCGGCCGTTCCTGTGAGCGACGTCGAGGAGGCGATCACCCGGGCCCACCACGACGAGTGGGCGCGGGTGGTGGCCGCCCTGACCAGGCGTTTCGGTGACCTCGACATCGCCGAGGAGGCGGCTGCCGAGGCGTTCGCGACCGCCGTGGAGCGGTGGCGGGCCGACGGCGTACCGCCCAATCCCGGCGCGTGGCTGACCACCACCGCCAACCGCAAGGCCATCGACCGGATCCGGCGTGAGAACAAGCGCGACGACAAGCACAGGGAGGCTCAGATGACGTACGACGACCCGCCCGAGCCTGTTGGCGCCATCGATGACGACCGGCTCCGGCTGATCTTCACCTGCTGTCACCCGGCGCTGGCGATGGAAGCCCGCGTGGCGTTGACGCTGCGCATGGTCGGCGGTCTGACCGTGCCCGAGATCGCCCGTGCCTTCCTGGTGCAGGGGACCACCATGGAGCAGCGCATCACCCGCGCGAAGGCCAAGATCAAGGCGGCTCGCATCCCCTATCGGATGCCGTCCGCCGACGATCTGCCGGCTCGTGTCTCCGGCGTCCTGGCCGTCCTGTTCCTCGTCTTCAACGAGGGCTACCTGGCCAGCGGCCCCGACACCGACCCCGTACGACACGACCTGACCACCGAGGCGATCCGGCTCACCCGCCTGATCCGCGCGCTCCTGCCGCAGGACGGAGAAGTGGCCGGGCTGCTGGCGCTGATGCTGCTCACCGAGGCCCGCCGCACCGCCCGGATCTCGGCGAACGGCGAACTGGTCGCGCTCGACGAGCAGGACCGTGGGGCCTGGGACGCGGAACTGATCGCCGAAGGTCATCGGCTGGTGCGCGAGCGCCTGGCCGCTGCCGCTGCCGGGGTGGCTCCGGGTCGCTACCAGATCCTCGCCGCGATCAACGCGGTGCACACCTCCGCCCGTGACATCCGCGACACCGACTGGTCGCAGGTCCTCGCCCTCTACGACCAGCTCGTCCGCCTCGACCCCTCGCCGATCATCGCGCTCAACCGGGCCATCGCCGTGGCCGAGCTCGACGGGCCGGAGGTGGCACTGGCCATCGTTGACCGCCTCGCCGAGGCGTTGGCCGGCTATCACGCCTACCACGCCACCCGCGCCGACCTGCTGCGCCGGCTGGGCCAAAGTCAGCAGTCACGCGCGGCCTACGACCGGGCCATCGAGCTCGCCGGCAACACCGGCGAGACCGCCTACCTCACCCGCCGCCGCGACCAACTGCAGTAGCGCCCGCGCTTGAAGAGCGCACTTGGTACAGCGATGAAAGGCGACGCGGAACGCTGCACTATTGACATGTCAGACGCCAACGCCGATACCCAAGGCCAGTCGTTTCCTGTCTTCACGTTCGCGCATTTGTTCGGCTTCGATCTGATGCCGCGTATCCGCAACTGGAAGGGCCTGACCTTCTTCCAGCACAGCGACCAGGTCACCTACCACCACATCGACTCCCTGTTCCGCGGCGAGGGCGGCAACCGCAACGTAATCGACTGGGAACTGGTGGAGAAGATGTGGCTTGACCTGATGCGGGTGGCGATCTCCATCCGCGAGGGCCGCCTCAACTCCGTCACCCTGCTACGCCGGCTGGGCTCCCACTCCCGCAAGAACGAGATCTACCGGGCCTTTCGCGAAGTCGGCCGTAGTGGGCGCACCGTGGCACTGCTCCGGTTCCTGGCCGACCCTGCTCTGCGACGGCGCATCACCGCCGTCACCAACAAGGTCGAGGGCTTCAACGGCTTCTCCGGCTGGTTGCGCTTCGGCAACGACGGCGTCATCGCCGACAACGACCCCGCCGAGCAGGAGAAGATGATCAAGTTCAACTCCCTGCTGGCCAACTGCGTGATCTTCCACACCGCGCTGGACATGACCGACGTGCTGCGCCAGCTGCTGGCCGAGGGCTGGCAGCCCGAGCAGAGCTCCGACATCACCGCCGCCGACATCGCGCAGCTGTCGCCCTACCTGACCGCGCACATCAGCCGGTTCGGGCTGTATGCCACCGACGTGCTGCGCCTGCGTCCCGACGACTTCGACCCCGACCTGTCCCAGATCGACTTCACCGACCTGGCCGCTGCCGCGTAGAACCACCTTGTTTCTGGGGCTCACCTGCGGTCGTGTGCCGGCTCAATCGCCGGCTTTCCCGCAGAGGGGCCTGGAGTGACCAGCCCAACCTCGTAGGCGAGGACCACCGCCTGCACCCGGTCGCGAAGATCCAGCTTGGCCAGGATATGCGCGACGTGAGTCTTCACCGTGGCCGGGCTGAGGACCAGCCGGTCGGCCAGCTCGGCGTTGCTCAATCCGGTGGCCATCAGGCGCAGCACCTCCAGCTCGCGGGATGTCAGGTCAGACAGGTCACGGTGAACTGGCCCGTCGCGGCGGGTGAAGCGCTCGACCAGGCGGCGGGTGATGGCCGGGGCGAGCAGGGCGTCGCCCGTGCGTACCAGCCGCACCGCGGCCACCAGCTGTTCGGGGGTGACGTCCTTGAGCAGGAAGCCGCTGGCTCCCGCGGTCAGCGCGGCGTAGACGTACTGGTCGAGGTCGTAGGTGGTCAGGATGAGGACGCGCGTGCCGCCGGTGCCGCCCGTGACGATGCGTCTGGTGGCCTCGATGCCGTCCATGTCGGGCATACGGATGTCCATCAGGACCACATCGGGGGTGGTCTGCCGGACGGCGGCGACGGCTTGCGCGCCGTTGGCCGCCTCGGCCGCCACCTCGATGCCGTCGGCGGTGAGGATCATCGCGAACCCGCTGCGCACCAGCGCCTGGTCATCGGCGATGACCACGCGCAGGGACCCGCTCACGCTCTGCCCCACGGCAGGTGCGCTTGGACCACGTAGCCGTCGCCTGCCGGCCCCGCCCGCAGGGTGCCGCCGTAGATCGTCAGCCGTTCGCGCAGTCCGGTCAGCCCTCCGCCCTGCCCGTCTCCCGCTCGTGCCGCGTGTGCGCCGCCGGTATCGGTGATCTCGATCTCCATCCAGTCCCCGTGGTAGCGGATCGCGACCGACGCCCTCGCGCCGTCGGCGTGTTTCATGGTGTTGGTCAGCGCCTCCTGCACCACGCGGTAGGCGGCCAGTTCCACCCCGGGCGGCAGCGGGCCGGGCGGCTCGGCCACGGCGGCACTCACCGTCACTCCGGCCGCGCGCACCCGCTCGATCAGCGAATCCAGCTGGTCCAGCCCCGGCTGCGGCTCCAGTCCGTCGGCCGGGATCTGCGCGGGCTCGCCGCCCGGGCCGGCCAGCAGGCCCATGACGTGCCGCAGCTCGGCCATCGCCGCCCGGCCGCTGGCCTCGACCGCCAGCATGGCCTGCTTCGAGCGTTCCGGCGCGGCGTCCATCACCTTGCGCGCGGCTCCGGCCTGGATCACCATCACGTTCACATTGTGGGTGACGACGTCGTGCAGCTCGCGCGCGATCCGGGAGCGCTCCTGCTCCACGGCCCGGCTCATGGCCTGCTCTTGAGCACGGCTGGCCTCGTCCGACCGTCGGCGCCACAGGCGAACCGCGCCGGCCACCACCCCGGCGCTCAGCAGGACAGTGAACGGCCCCAGCCAGTCGGGCAGGCGCCCAACAGAGTCCTGGAAGGCCACGCCCGCCAGCACCGTCGCCAGCACAAGCCCACCGATCGCCGGTGCCCAGTGCCGACTGTGCGCCACAGCGCTGTAGGAGGCGAAGGCACAGGTCGCCACAGTGATCCAGGTGGCGTCATCGTGCGTGGCCAAGGCGGCCAGCAGCACCGCCCAGAAGACGCCGAGCGGGCTCAGCCGCCGCACCGCCAGCGGCAGGGCGGTCGCGATCACCAGCAGCAGGAGCGGGCCCTGAGCTGGTTCCGGCGAGGGCACGCCAGGGTACGCTCCCTCGACTGACGGGACGATCACGGGTTGCAGCCGCAAGGACCCGGCCAAAGGCACCCGATGGGCGCCGTCGGGGCTGGAGGCGGCCGCCGACACCGCCAGGACGGTCAGGACGAGCGCCACCAGCAGGTCGGCCACCAGCACCCGCCGGGACGGGCGAGGACGCCACTGGTCGGGGCGCAGAAGATCCAGCCACGTTGATACCACCCAGGCATTGTCCTGTATGTCCGATAAGCGGCGCGTCGGTCCGCGTGCCTACATCGCAAGGATGACCTGGCCCGAGATATCGGCACGACGGCCGACGCGGTACGGCACGGCCCACTCCTAGCGTCATCGCCGTACCTCTTCGAAAGGCGAATTCATGCGTCATATGGCCTTCGCGACCGGCTTGCTCGTCATGGCGATCACCACCTCATGCGCGTCGGTGTCGGCTCCGGAGACGGGGAGCGTCTCGGTGGACCGCCCGTCCCGCAATCCCTCCCCGAACGCCCCCGCAGAGCCGCCCAAGACAGCGCGTACCGTCGCGCTTTCGCTCCCGAAGCCGACCGGCTCCCAGCCCGTCGGCACCACCTCGCTGCACCTCACCGACACCTCCCGCCCCGATCCCTGGGATCCCGGTTCGAAGGCCAGGGACCTCATGGTCTCGCTGTGGTACCCCGCCACGAAGACGGGCGGGCGGGCGGCGCCGTACATGAGCATCAAGGAGTCGGAGCTCACCTTGAAGGGCTCCGGCGTCACCGGCGTCCCGTCCGATCTGCTCGCCCACACGAGCACCCACGCCGTCAGCGTCGCCCCACCGGCGGGCAAGGCGCGCGAGCTGCCCCTGGTCGTCCTGTCCCCCGGCTTCCAGAAGACGCTCAGCTCACTCACCGGCCTCGCCGAGGACCTGGCGAGCAAGGGCTACGTCGTGGCCGCCATCAGCCACACGCACGAAAACCTCGCCACCGTCTTCCCCGACGGCCGCGTGGCCACTTGTACGGCCTGCCAGGTCGAGCCACACGACCAAGCCTTCTGGGACAAGGTCGGCGCCATCCGGGCCGACGACGTCTCCTTCGTCCTCGACGAGCTGACGAGCCCAAGCCCCAGCTGGGAGGGTGCCCGGCTCATCGACCCGGCCAAGATCGCCATGGTCGGCCACTCGGCGGGCGGCGCCAGCTCGGTGGCGGCCCTGCTGAAGGATCCCAGGATCAAGGCGGGCATGAACATCGACGGCCTGGCCATCGTGCCCGTGCCGACAAGCGGGCTGGGCAAGCCCTTCCTCTTCCTCGGCGCGCAGGCCACCCGCACTCCGGGCAGCCAGGAGGCCACCTCGTGGGAGACGGCCTGGCAGCACATGTCCGGGTGGAAGCGCTGGCTGGTGGTCGCCGGCACCGAACACGCCTCCTTCACCGACACCGCTCTGCTCGGCGAGCAGGCCGGTTTGGATACCGGCGCCACGATGCCCGCCGCCAGGTCGATGGAGATCACCCGCGCGTACGTGGCCGCCTTCCTCGACCTGCACCTGCGCGGCACACCACAGCCCCTGCTCGACCAAGCCTCGGCGAGCTATCCAGAGGTCAAGGTCTGCGCGGTCGAGCAGAAAAGCTGCGCCTGACCTCTGACAAGGAGCCGGGGCTCTCGAACTCGGCGACAGGCTTCCAGGTGGCGACCGAGAGGCGGCCGTCTCACCCGCGCTACCGTTTGACACAAGCCACTCGCTTGCGCTGAAACGGGAACGTATGGGGGCGAGGAACGCGGGAGGCCGGAATGTCCCACCCCATTGCTCAGCGCTCGCTGTCGCCGGGCGCGAGCAGACTAGTGAGCTCGGCGATGGCTTCCGGGGAGGGATGGAAGTAGCGGCGCAGATTCTCCGGTTTCTTGTGCCTCGACTTGGCCATCAGCAGCAGCAGGCTCGCTCCGGCCTCCCCGAGGTGTGTCAGGAGGGCCGAGTGCCGGAACTCGTGCAGGTCCCAGCCCGTGCCCGGACCGCCGGTGGCGGTGTGCTCATCCAGCAGGGCACGGGCCTGCCCATACGACAGCCGGGCCAAGCGATGCCCAAGATCTCTTCCGACTGCCCGGCACTCTCATACAGCATCCGATACAGAGTCTTCTCCCTCAGATGCACCTCCCGGCGGGCGATCAACCGGTCGATGGCCATGCGCGAACGGACCGGGGTGTCGGAGTCTGGAACCGTCAGCCGCTTGGTCCACGCCGGAACCACCGGCGCCTCATGGCCGCGCTCCCGGCACCACCCCAGCCAAGACAGCACCGACGCGCGGCGCGCGTTCCAGGTGTTGACCGCCGCGGTGCCCCACAGCAGTTCCAGGCTCCACCGATCTCCTCGTCCGCGACCGCCGCCAGGGGCCGGCCCTCGCCGAGCCGCTCAGCTATCTTGCCCACCCCGATCCCGTAGGCGCGGATCGTGTTCGGGTTGCCGAGCGAGTCGAGGAAGACGTCGGCTGCAGTTCGGACGGTGAGCGGCTTCCCGACCGGCAGGCGCACGACGGTGACCACTACTTGGGGTGCCGGTAAGAATCGTGTCACCAGCCGCAGTGCGCCACGAGGCGCTGTTTTATCCGGATGGAGGTGGAAGACCGTCCATCTCTCCGCCGTCGTAGCGGTGGGGCAAAGCTGGAGGCAGCCGTAGCCGGGGATTGCCGGTGAGGGTGGGAGCAGCCTCGACAAAGTCGGGTCGGCCTGGCACTGCCGGATGGGCCGGGCCCGGTGAGCGAGACGAGAAGGTATACGCGAGGAACCGGTGTTGTTACGCCTCTTGAGGTGACGCCAGCTCAAACCCGACGACCGCCGGAGATCGAGAGGAGACACCGGCAGGCACTCCGCAAGGCGGGATCCTCTCCCCGCTGTTGGCAAACATCGCCCTGTCAGCGCTGGATGAGCACTTCGCTCAGCAATGGCAGGAGTTGATGGGCACCAGCTACAAGCGGGAGAAGCGCAGGAAGAACGGCCTGGCCAACTGGCGGCTTATCCGTTTCGCCGACGACTTCGTCGTCATGGTGATCGGAGAACGCCACGACGCCGAGGCCCTGCGCGAACAGGTGGCGGCCGTGCTCGCCCCGTTGGGGTTACGGCTGTCGCCGGAGAAGACCCGCGTGGTCCACATCGACGAGGGCTTCGACTTCCTCAGCTTCCACATCCGCCGGATGCGGAAGAGAGGGACGAATAAGCGCTACGTCTACACCATGCCGTCCAAGAAGGCCATCCAGTCGATCAAGGACAAGGTGAAGGCGAAGACCTACAGGTCAACCCGCAATATGAGTCTGGCTGAGCTGCTTGTCGATCTCAACCGGACTCTGCGCGGATGGGCGAACTATTTTCGGCACGGGGTGTCCAAGGATGTGTTCACCACGATCGACAGCCTCGCCTGGGGTCGTATCGCGAACTGGATCTTCCGCAAGCACTCCCGGCTCAGCAGGCAGGAGATGCGCCGCAGATTCTGCCTGCCGGGTACCTGGAAGATCGCCCATGACGGTATCGAATTCACCGGCGCCGCCAGCGTCGCAGTGACTCGCTACCGCTACCGCGGGGCCAAGATCCCAACCCCGTGGACCCCGACACCGGCAGCCGCCCAAGCCAGCGGCTGACCAACGGTCACGACACGTGGAGAGCCCGGTGCCTTGAGAGGGGCACGCCGGGTTCGGCGGGCGGGCCGGGGAAACGGACTGATCGCAAGGTCAGCACCGCGCCCCGGCCCGACCCAACAACGAGCGGGCGCTGGTACGGCTGGCGCCAACCGTACCGTCAGATCCTCAACTGTGATTTTGTACAGAATCGATCGTCACGGACACCGGCTCTTACAGCGACATCGTGTTCGGGCTGCTGACCCTGGCCGGCTACAGCTACGCGCCTCAGCTGGCCGACCTGCCGGATCAGAAGATGTGGCGCACCCACAAGACGGCCGACTACGGGCCGTTCAACGACGTCGCCCGCGGCCGGATCAACCTCGCGAAGATCGAGCGGCACTGGGAGGACATCCTGCGGATCATCGGCTCCATCCACACCGGCGCCGTCCGCGCGCACGACGTGATCCGCATGCTGAGCCGCGACGGCAGCCCCACCCAGCTCTGCGACGCGATCGCCCACTACGGGCGGATCTCCAAGTCCCTGCACATCCTGCGCCTGGCCGACGAGCCCGACTACCGGCGGCAGATCAAGACCCAGGCCAACCTTCAGGAGGGCCGCCACGACCTGGCCCGGAAGATCTTCCACGGCCGCCGCGGGCAGCTCTACCAGCGCTACCAGGACGGCATGGAAGACCAGATCGGCGCACTCGGCCTGGTCCTCAACGCCCTCGTGCTGTTCACGACGCGCTACACGGACGCCGCGGTGAACCAGCTGCGCGCGGACGGCTTCGACGTCCGTGACGAGGACGTCGCTCGGCTCTCGCCGTTCGTGCGCCACCACGTCAACGTGCTGGGCCGCTACTCCTTCCGGCTGCCCGATCTGCCCGGCGGTATGAGACCCCTGCGTGACCCAGACGCGGCCGATGAGTAGACCGGGAGGAAGGAGATAGCCGCCGACCCCGGCCGTGGTCTGGCGGCACACGGCCGCCGGACAAGGTCGCCCACGGCCGAAATCAGACGCCTTCGCGCAGGTACAGGTCGCGCAGCAGGCCGATCTCGCCGCCGTGATGCGCGACCTCCTTCAGAGCGTGCAGCGCGAGCTTCAGATACGTCTCATCGGCCCAACCGCCGGGGCCCAGGCCTATCGGCGCCAACAGGCGCTCGTCGCCGAGGGCTGCGATACGGGAGATGAAGTGCTCCCAGTCCTCGGCGAGCGCCTGGACGCCCTCTTTCGCGGTACCCGGCCACTCGTGGCGGTCGCCGAACTCGGGAACGTCCTCGAAGAAGTGGATCACATAGCCGCGCAGGCAGAGGCTGCCGATGTGCCAGATGCGCCAGGCGATCGTCGTGACGGGGTCCGGCGCCTCCGGACTCGATTCCGGAATTAGCGTGGCGACGCGGAAGACGCCGTCGTCGCCGGGGCGGATGCTGATGCAGTCGCTGACCGGCTCCCAGTGGTACTCGGCGTCGGTCAGGTCCTTCAGGCGCTCGAACAGCCGGTATCGCACGTTTTCGAAGATCGCGAGAATGTCCCGCGTGGCGGGGTCGGGCACGATCATGTCAGCCATGTCAACTCCAGGGCTCGGTGGTTTCGGGTCGGTCGGGATGATCAGGATCGACGGGTCGGCCGACTCGGTCACGTGCCGCCTCGGCGTGTGTCGCCGGGTGCGAGCAGGCTGGTGAGTTCGGCGATGGCGTCCGGCGACGGCTTGAAGTAGCGGCGGACGTTCTCCGCCTTCTTGTGCCGCGACTTGGCCATCAACATCAGCAGGCTCGCCCCCTGCTCCCCGAGGTGGGTCAGCCCGGAGTGCCGGAACTCGTGCAGATCCCAGCCTGTGCCCGCCCCGTGCAGCGCGGTGTGCTCGTCCAGCAGGGCGCGGGCCTGGCCGTACGACAGCCGGGCCAGCCCGGAATCCGGGCACACGTCCCGCGACGAGACGACCTTGCCCGGCCCGGGGCGGCGGTGAGTGACGAACACCGGGCCGCGGGTGCGGTTCTTCAGCAGCCGCGGCAGCAGCCGGGCGGTGCCGGCGTCCCAGTACACGGGCTCCAGCACGAAATCCTCGCGGGCCTGGCCGCGGCGGCGGGCCTTGGACTGCGCGCCGGCCTTCACCAGCGCGCGGCGGCCAGCGAAGTCCAGGTCCTCGATGTTCAGCGGCAGGATCTCCTCCGCCCGCGCCACGGTCTCGTACAGCATCCGGTAGAAGCACTTCTCCCGCAGGTGCACCTCGCGGCGGGCGATCAGTCGGTCGATCGCCATCTTCGAGCGCGCCGGCGTCTCGGAGTCCGGCGGGGTCGCTTGGACCAGGCCGGCACCTCCGGGCCGTCGAAGCCGCGCTCGGCGCACCAGGCGAGCCAGGACAGCACCGCCGCCCGGCGGGCGTTCCAGGTGTTCACCGCCGTCGAGCCCCACAGCGCTTCGAGGGCCTCGCCGATCTCGTCGTCCGCGACCTGCCCGAGCGGCCGGCCCTCGCCGACCCGTTCGGCGGTCTTGCCGACCCCGATCGCGTAGTTCCGCACCGTGTTCGGGTTGCCGAGCGCGTCGAGGAAGGCGTCCGCGGCGCCGCGGACGGTGAGCGCCTTCCCGGCGGGCAGCTGCGCGACGGTGGCCACCGCTTCCCCCTTGCCACAGATAACAGGGCCGCTTCGCGTAGCGGCCCGGAACCGCCGCCGCAGGTCGCGATCAACGATGCCCCAGATAATAGGGCATTATCCGTGGCAACACTCGACCTCAACCATCGCGAACACCTCCCTCTACCCGCTCCAAGATCATCCCAATGTGGGGTTTTGGGCTTATGTGGGCTGACCCCCGTGTAGGCCATCTGCGCCACAGCGCGCCGCCGAAGATGGCGCCAGCACCTCCACCTTGCTCGCCTCCCTGGCTCGCTACGTCCGCGTTTCCCCCGAAGCCCTGGCCCGCTGGCAAGAAGGCCGTGATCCGGCTGCTCGACGCCGGTGACCTTACGGTGAGGCGCGGCGCGTGGCGCAGCATGTCCACGGTACTGCGGGGCAATGCCGCCATTGTCGTGGTTAACACCGGGTATATATTCGAATTAAGGAGCAAACCATCGTCTTCGGGGGAGTGCGATGGTCGGAGATCTGCCGCGGCGACTCGTCGCGGAAGCCATCGGAACGATGTTGCTCATCCTTTTCGGCGCCGGATCGATCGTGGCCGCGCTGGTCATCGGTAACGGCCAGTTGGACTACGCCGGACTCGGCATCATCTCGCTGTCTTTCGCCGTGGTCGTTGCGATCGTCATCTACGCGTTCGGCAGCACTTCGGGCGCGCACATCAATCCAGCAGTCACCATCGCTCTGGCTGTAGGGCGCCGATTCTCGTGGGCTGAGGTGCCGTTCTACATTGGCGCTCAACTCGTCGGCGCGTTCGTCGGTGGTCTGCTCATCGTGGGCGGATTCGGCCGACGGGCGGTCGAGCTGGGCGGTGTTGGGCTTACCCGTCTCGGAGAGGGGGTGAGCTACGGGCAGGGCATTCTGCTCGAGGCGCTCGGGACGTTCCTGCTCCTGCTCACGATCATGGCGCTGGCGGTCGACCGCCGGGCGCCGACCGGCTGGGCCGGCCTGATGATCGGACTCGCCGTGGCGGGCGAGATCTTCGTGATCGGTCCGTTCACGAACGGTTCGGTCAATCCGGCCCGCACCTTCGGGCCGTACCTGACGAACAGCCTGTTCGGCGGTGACACGCCGTGGGCGCAGTTCGGCGTCTACATCGCCGGCCCGGTCATCGGCGCGGTGCTGGCCGTCGTGGTGTACGACCTGGTGGCCCGCCCGACCCACGAGGTGCCCGAGAGGGCCGAGCAGGGTGCCGCCGGGGAGATCGTCGGTGCGCGGGAGCCGCAGGGCGCGGCGCCCGAAGCCACCCGGCCGACTGCCGCGGGTGACATCCCGGGGGCCCGTCAGCCGCACGACGATCAAATTCGGGATCGCGTGGGGCACGGAGGCCGCCGGCGATGGCGTCCAGGCCGAGGGAGGTGATTCCGCGCGATTCCATGAACGACTACTCGTCCGCCACTTTCGTGCAAGGGAGGGTACGTCATGCCTGGCAATAGGGGAGTCGTATACGACGGTCCAGGCAAAGTCGAGGTACGCGAGACTAACTATCCCGATTTCGAGCTCAAGGATGGCCCGGGAGTAAATCCGGCCAACGTCGGGCGCAAGCTGCCACACGCCGCGATTCTCAAGGCCGTCGCGACGAACATCTGCGGCAGCGACCAGCACATGGTCCGCGGCCGCACCACGGCCCCGCCGGGGCTCATCCTTGGCCACGAGATCACCGGCGAGGTCGTCGAGACCGGCCCTGATGTGGAGTACATCAAGACCGGCGACCTCGTATCCGTTCCGTTCAACATCTCCTGCGGCCGCTGCCGCAACTGTAAGGAGCGCAAGACCGGCGTCTGCGAGAACGTCAACCCTGACCGGCCGGGTTCGGCGTACGGCTACGTCGACATGGGCGGCTGGGTGGGTGGACAGGCCGAGTACGTCCTGGTTCCCTATGCCGACTGGAACCTGCTCAAGTTCCCCGACAAGGACCGGGCCATGGAGAAGATCCTTGATCTCGCCATGCTCTCGGACATCTTCCCGACCGGTTTCCACGGCTGCGTCACCGCAGGGGTGAAGCCGGGGTCGAGCGTCTACATCGCCGGCGCCGGTCCGGTCGGGCTCGCCGCGGCCGCCTCGGCTTTCCTGCTCGGGGCCGCCGTGGTCATCGTCGCCGACCTGAACAAGGAGCGTCTGGACCAGGCTCACAGCTTCGGCTGCGAGACCATCAACGTGACCTTGGGCGAGCCGAAGGATCAGATCATGCACATCCTTCGCGAACCGGAAGTGGACTGCGCCGTCGACGCCGTCGGCTTCGAGGCTCGCGGTCACGGTAACGAGGCGGAGGTGGAACGGCCCGCCGCCGTACTCAACACGCTCATGGACGTCACCCGGGCGGGTGGCGCACTCGGAATCCCCGGCCTGTACGTGACCGGAGACCCGGGCGCGTCGGACGAGGCCGCCAGGCAGGGATCCCTGTCCATTCGGATCGGTCTGGGCTGGGCGAAGTCGCACAGCTTCACCACCGGCCAGTGCCCCGTCATGCGGTACAACCGCCAGCTCATGATGGCGATCCTGCATGACCGGGTACAGATCGCGAAGGCGGTCAACGCCACACCGATCCCGCTCGACCAGGCACCGCGGGGCTACCACGAGTTCGACGAGGGGGCTGCACGCAAGTACGTGCTGGACCCGCACGGCATGCTCAGCAAGGCGTCCTAGCGACGTCCCTTCCCTGCGAGCGGTAGGTCAGCGTGCAGCGGTCCGCGATCGTCATGCGGGGGAGCATCTGGAGCGGGGTGTCGCGGCGGATCTGTTCGTAACTCACCGGTTCCGCTGACCGAGCAGGCGCGTCCGCGCCGATAGCTTGTCGGTGACGATCTCTATCGTCTGCCCAAGAGCCTGTTGAAAGCGGACGCGCCCCCGACTCGGTCGAGCCGGGGGCGCGTCACGAGGTCAGCCTCAGGGTTGCTTCCACGGCTCGAAGTACGCGACCGTCGCGAAGTCGATCTCCAAGGCGTCGGGCGGGCTGCCGCCCGTCGCACTCGATCCGGTCACGAAGATCCGCACCCCGGCGCCGTCGGTCGCGTCCACGGCGAGCGCGAGCTCGTCACCCGAACCAACGGCGATGTCCTGCCAACGCTCCTGGTCGACGGCTATGTCGCCGGCGTGTTGCGGCCGGCCGGGGATGGGATCGAGGCCACCGCGTTCCATCCGTTGCCCGGCCAGGTGTGGGACGAGCTGGCCGCCGAGGCGCAGGCGCTGGCGGCGCTGCTGGCCGACCGCGAGCCGGGGGTTTACCGCCGCTATGACCGCTGGTGGTCCGATCTACCCGGTGCGGAGGTACGGATCGTCCGGTAGATGGATCATGGCTTGGCGCGAGGGAACTGGGAGGAAGGCAGGTCAGCGAAGTGGAGACACCTGTTTACGCGATGTCGCCAGTGCGTGTTACCACTGCCGCACTGGCGACATCGTCGCGCAGCCCCTCGGTGGTGATCGTGACTCCCGATTGGCTCATACCTCTCGCCCTTTCGGTCAGGGCTCGTCGCCCTCGGTCAATGCCCGCAGCACCTTGGCCTGCTCCACATCGGTTCCCTCGGCCCGCATCCGGGCCGCCTCCTCGCCGGTGAAACCCGCCGCACGCCAGGCCGCCACCTCCTCGATCGGCATGCCGGCGCGCCAGAACTCAGCCATCAGCGAAATAGCGTCCTGCCCCGAGGCGAGCACCCGTTCGGCCTCGCGGGCGGACAGGCCGAGCGCGTCGAAGACCCGCGCCTGTCCCGCCTCGACGCGGGGCATGACGAGCATCGGAAAAGTCCCGTTAGCAGAGCAGAGTTGAGCGCCTTACCGTGACTTTCCGTTCGGATGCGCCTCGCTGGAGGGTTTCCGCAGGTCATAGCGCGTAGAGCGGGCTATTGGGCTGTGATGTGCCGATCCAGGCGGGAAGTGATCCACACGAAGCGCAGTCGATCATGGTCCAGGTGTCACGGCGGCGGTGACGCGGGCGGCGTAGACCCCCGGTGTGCTTTGCGCTCAACCGGCCCGGCGCCCTTTGGATTTGACCGTGGGGGCGGAATCGACCAATTCCGCCCCCACCCTGACGACACCGGCTCAGGCCGGGGCGGGCAGATGGATCGAGGCGAGTTTGGCCGGGTCGACGACGATGTGGATGCCGGTGATCCGGCCTTCGGTGACTGTGAAGGCGATGGCGGAGAGAGGGGTGCCGTCGGGGCGCCAGGACATGTGGCCGGGGATGCCGTTGACCAGCACGGGTCGGTGGCGGGCGACCTCGCCGAAGAACATGCGGGCGCCGGCGGCGACCTCGGTGGCGCCGAGGGTGACGACCATGCCGTCGGAGGTGTCGACGGTCAGCTTCACGTTCGGGTCGAGGACACGCAGGAGCGCTTCGAAGTCGCCGCTGAGCGCGGCGGCGCGGAATGCCTGGACGACCTCTTGGTGCTCGCGGCCGGGGCCCGCCGGCCGGTCCGTGGCTTGGACCTTGCGGCGGGCGCGGCTGGCGATCATCTTGGTGGCGTCGGCGGATTTGCCCAGAATCTGGCCGATTTCGTGGAACGGGACCGCGAACATGTCGTGCAGGACGAACGCCAGGCGCTCGCTCGGGGTGAGCGAGTCGAGCACGACGAGCAGGGCGAGGCCGACCGAATCGGCCAGCGCCACCTGCTCGTCCGGCGCGGGGTCGTCGGCGGGCGTCACCACGAGGTCCGCAAACTCGTGCCCGTAGGCGGTCTCGGGGTGGGCTTGGCGGGATCTCAGGAGGTCCAGGCTGATTCGGCCGACCACGGTGGTCAGCCAGCCCGCCAGGTTGCCGATGGTCGCCTCGTCCTGGCGGACGAGGCGCATCCAGGCTTCCTGGACCACGTCCTCGGCGTCGGCGTGTGAGCCCAGCGCGCGGTACGCGAGGGCGCGCAGCCGATCGCGCTGGGCTTCGAACGCCTCGGTCACGAGGCCGGACGGGTGGGCGGTCACGGCTTTCGCTGCTGACGGAGCGAGACCCGGTTGCCGTCCGGGTCCGCCGCCTCGATGCGGACCCCGAACGGATAGTCCACGGGTTCGGACTCTTCGAAGGTGACGCCGCGCTGGCGCAGGATCTCGAAATCCTTTCGCAAATCGTCGGATTCGAGGATCAGCGGACCGGGCGCGGCATGCTGGCCCACGTCGCCCGGCTGTCCCGCGGCCGCGCATGCGACCACAGGAGGATCTGCACCGGGCTATCGGGAACGCCGACGGTGAGGAACCGTCCGTCGGGCCCCGAGAAGTCGATCCGCTTTTCCAGGCCGAGTCCCTCGGTGTAGAACTCCAGCGCGCGGTCCTGATCGGTGACGTAGATCGTCACGTACATGATGTTGGTCAGCATCCTGTTCTCGATTCACTCGTTGGTGCGACGACCGTTCGCATTCGGTCGTCGCACCTATGACGAGTGCCGACGGGAAAAGGTAACAGGACCGGTCTGCCGGAGCGGTTACCAGGCGCATGCGGTGTGGCTCGGCAGCACGCGTCCAGGCCCAGCACATGATTCAGCTGATCGAGACGGAACACACCCCCGCCAGGGAGTAGGGCCACCAGCCACCAGAATCGGTGGCCGCCCATCACCAGATCTTGGCCGTGTACCACCAGGTCCGGTTGGCCACTACCAGCCTGGGGGTGGGGTGTCTGATCAGGTGCTGGTCGGCTGGGGCTGCGCGGTGGTCTGTTCGTCGTGGTCGCGGAGCATGCGCAGGACGGTGGCGGGTGATGGGTGCTGGCCCTTCTTCTTGCCTGTGGTGATGACGAGCCGGGCGGCGATGTCGCGCAGGCTCAGGTTTTGTTCGCGCAGGTGGAGGGCGTGGGAGAGCATGGCGTCGTCGGTGACGGTGGCGCCGCCGATGTTCTTGCCGCGGGTGCGGGCGGACTCGTGGCCTTCGAGGGTGCGGTCGCGGATGTACTCGCGTTCCATGCCAGAGAGGGCGGCCAGCACGGTGAAGACCACTCCGGCCGGGTCGTGTGATTCCTGACCTGCTGGTGGGTCTTGCCGCAGAACGTGCAGGTCAGCGGGTTGGCGATGCGGGCCACCGGGGTCAGAGGGTGACCGGCAGCGTGAGCAGCCGCCAGGTGCCGGGGTCGGGGGCGCGCCGCGCCTCGTGCGGGGCGGCGGCCGGCGCCAGGTCGGGGTAGCGGCGCAGCAGCGCGGTCAGGGCGACCTCGGTCTGGACGCGGGCCAGTGCGGCGCCGAGGCAGAAGTGCGGGCCGTGGGCGAAGCCCAGGTGCGGCGCGGTGCCGGCGGGCCTGCCCAGGTCGAGGGTCTCGGGGTCGGTGAAGACGCGGGGGTCGCGGTTGGCGCCGGCGATGGAGACGCTGACGGCCTCGCCCTTGTGGATCAGCGTGCCGCACAGTTCGACGTCCTCGCGCGCGTAGCGGGGAATCGACAGCAGCTGCGGGCCGCACCAGCGCAGGAACTCCTCCACCGCGCGGGGCATGAGGACCGGCTCCTCGCGCAGCCGCGCCCGCTGCTCGGGGTGGGTCAGCAGGACGTGCACGGCGTTGGCGATGAGGTTGATCGGCGTCTGCCCGGCCAGGACGACATTCCAGACCATGGTGATCATCTCGGTGTCGCTGAGTTTGTCGCCGTCCTCGGCCTGGGCCGTGAGGAGGTCGGTGAGCAGGTCGTCGGCCGGTTCGGCGCGCCTGAGGGCGAGGGCGTCCCTGGCTCCGGCCACGATGCCGGGGATGGCGGCGCCGAAGCCCTCCCCGGTGCCGGCGGCCACGGCGGCGCCGTACTCGCGCCAGCGGGGCCGGTCGGCCTCGGGGATGCCGACCAGTTCGCAGATGACGTCGATGGGCAGCGGGCGGGCGAAGTGCGGGAGCAGGTCGACGGCGCCCCCGTCGAGGTGGTCGGGCAGCTCGTCCAGGAGCGCCTCGACGAGCGGTTCGATGCGGGGCCTGAACTCGGCGGCGCGCCTGGCGGTGAAGGCTGGCGCGACCAGCCTGCGCAGGCGCAGATGCGAGGGCGCGTCCATCTCCGTCATGGTCCGCAGGTACGGCCGGCAGTCCTCGGGGACGCCGGGCGGCGGGGTGAAGCTGCCGGAGGTGATCTCGAAGCGGGGGTCGCCGAGCACGGCCCTGGCCTCGTCGTAGCGGGTCAGCACCCACACCGAGAAGCCGGGAGCGCTGACGCGGGCCAGCGGCGCCTGCTCGCGGGCCCGGCCGTAGGCGGTGAAAGGGTCGCGCACCACGTCGGGGTCGGTGAGGTCGATCTCGGGGACGCCGCTGGTCATGAAGGACTCCAAAATCTCGAATGATCGGATCAGATGATGCTGTCATCTGAATGGCCACGGTATCTTGGTTTCGCGACGAACGGCAACGCGGAGGAGGCCGATGGACCGGCTCAGCAGGGCGCAGACGCAGCAGCTCAACCGCGCCAAGGTGCTGACCTCCGCCAGAGCCGAGTTCGCCGAACGCGGATATCGCGACGCCAAGGTCGACGGCATCGCCGAACGCGCGGGCCTGACCCGCGGCGCGGTCTACTCCAACTTCCCCGGCAAACGAGCCCTGTACTTCGCCGTCCTGGCCGACCTGGCCGAACGCGCCCCCGAACCAGACCAGCCGGGCCGAGCGGCCGACCTTGCGGCCGGTCGGGAGGCCGGGCAGGCGCTGGGCGCCTTCGCCCGCGCCTGGGTCGCCAGGCTCCCCCTGACCACCGACGACCACGACGGCGCCAGGCTCGGCACGGACCTGCTGGCCGAGGTGATGGCCGACGAGCGCACCAGGCTGCCGTTCGCGCAGCTGACGAAGCTGCAGGCGATCGTGCTCGGCCTCGCCCTGGAGCGGCTGCGCCCGCCGCAGGCGCCGCCCGCCCGCCTGGTGCACGTCGCCGAGGCGGTGCTGACCACCCTGTACGGCGCCGCCCAGCTGGCCGCCGCCGCGCCCGGCTTCGTCGAGCCGTTCAACGTCGTCACCGCCTGCGAGCGCCTGGCCGGGCTCGACCCGCACGACACCTGGCCGCCCCCGCACCTGCCCTGGATCCCGCGAGCGCGCCCCGCCGACGAGCCGTGGTCGCCGCCATCGGCCGCCGACGTGCTGCGCGCCGAGCCCGTACGCCCTGACGAGGACGGCGTGCTGGCCGTCCTCGGGCTGCACCGGCTGGAAGCCGTCGAGGAGGCGGTGCGGGCCGCGCCGCAGGGCGCGCGGGTGACCGCCGTGCTGGTCACCGGCGACCCGGGAGAGCTGGCGCCGCTGGCCAGGCTGGTCCTGGCCGAGCTGCGGCACGGCCTGCGCCAGGCGTTCGCGCCGCAGGACTGGCCCGCGCTGCGGGTGGTCTTCGACGAGAGCGGCGAGCTCGCGGCCGCGGCGGGCCTGCGCGCCGTCAGCGACGGCACGGAGGCCGCCGTCGCCGTCAGCGGCGCCCGCGTCGTGGCCCGCGCCGACGGCCGCGGAGCCTGTCACGCCGCCGCCTCCGTCCTGCACGACCACCCCGTCGCGAGCCGCGAGTTCACCGCGAAAAGCGATTGACGCGCATTGCTAGCGTGGCCGGCATGGGAATCAGTGACGATTTCATCGCCAACGGGTTCGTCAAGGTGCGGGCCGCGCCCGACGAGGTGGGGCTGGCCGCCCAGGCGCTGCTGTGGCGGCAGATCGGCCTGTCCCCCGACGACCCATCCGGATGGACCGAACCGGTCCGATGGGCCGCCGACCTGACCGGTGAGGGGCCGTTCGGGCAGATCATCAGCTCACCCGCGCTGGCGCGGACGCTGGACGAGGTGTGCGGGGAAGGCGGCTGGCTGCCGAGCGGCAGCTGCGGCAACATCCCGATCCGCTTCCCGAAGGTGGCCCCGGCCGACGACAGGGGCTGGCACATCGACCTCAACGTCATGCGCGAGGACGGCAGCTGGGCGGTCAGCGGCCGCCCGGCCACCCTGCTGCTGCTCATCCTGTTCTCCGAGGTCGGCCCGGACGACGCGCCCACCCGCATCAGGATCGGCTCGCAGCGCGACGCGGCCGCGGCGCTCGGCGAGGGCGTCCACGAGCATGTGCCGGCCAGTCAGTTGATCGAGGCGGCCAGCGCACACCGGCCGCTGGCCCACGCCACGGGCGCGCCGGGCGAGGTCTACGTGGTGCATCCGCTGACCGTGCACGCCGCGCAGGAACACCTGGGCGCCAGGCCGCGCTTCATGGCGCAGACGCCGGTCTTCCTGTCGGCCCCCTTGGACCCGTCGGCGGACACGCCACTCGCCAGGGCCGTGTAGCAGGACCGTGTAGCGATGTCACATTCCGCGCGGCCGGTCCCTCTCAGGAGGTGACATCCCGCGGAAGGAGCCGCCCATGACGCCCGACAGCCCGACGCAGGTCTTCCTCGACCATCGGGAGCTGATGTTCTCGATCGTCTACGCGATGCTGGGCAGCGTCGCCGACACCGAGGACGTGCTGCAGGAACGTGGCTGGCGTGGGAGCCGCGCAGCCGGGAGGGCGAGCCGATCGCCAACCCGCGCGCCTACCTGGTGCGAGTGGCGGTCAACGCGACGCTGGCCCGCCAGGCCGCCATCAGCCGCCGCAGGGAGCACTACGTCGGCCCTGGCTGCCCGAGCCGCTGCTGGCCGCCGACGGGTACCGAGACGGCGGTGCGCTCGGAGTCGGTGTCGATGGCGTTGCTGGTTGTGCTGGAGGCAGGTCGCCGCCCTCCTCCCGCTTCAGCTCGGTCACCTGGCGGGCCAGGTACGCGCCGATCACGCGGGAGTTCCAGCCCTTCTCCTTCAGCGTCGTGGAGAATCCTTGCCCATCTCCGGCCAGTCGAACTCGCCCTGGGGGTCGCAGATGTAGCCGTCGATGGAGGTGTGGATCCAGTGGATGACGCTGCGCCTGGTGGTCTCTCCTGTTCCGTGGTGGCTTTCACGGACAGGTCGGAGCAGCGGACGGGTTCTCGACACGCGCGCCCTATGATCTCCGGATGGATATTCGCAAAGGTGGACCAGGTGACGTGGCGGCGGTGCTGCGGATGTTCGACAGCGCGATCGAGTGGCTGGTGGCGCAGGGCAGGACCGGCCAGTGGGGCAGCGAGCCCTTCTCGGCCGACCCCAAGCGGGTCGGGCAGGTGACCACCTGGGCCGAGGGTGAGGGCATGCGCATCGCGATGCTCGACGGCGAGGCGGCCGGGTGCATGACGGTCGGCGGGCCGCTGCCGTACGTCACCCCTGCCGAGGAACCCGAGTTGTACGTGCAGGGGCTGGTCATCGACCAGCGCTTCCACGGGCGGGGCGTGGGCAGGGCGCTGCTGGACCGGGCGGTGAGCGAGGCCGAGGACAGGGGCGTGGACCTGGTGCGGGTCGACTGCTACGCGGGCGATGACGGGCAGTTGGTGCGCTACTACGAGAGCTGCGGCTTCCGGCGCGCGGAGACGTTCACCGTGGGCCAGTGGCCGGGGCAGGTGCTCGAGCGCAGGGTCTCCGAGAGGGTCTCCGGCGCCGCTCGCTGAGCGCTCGTGAGGCGCCTGCCGCACACTCGATGTCGGGGGCGCAGATCGAGGAGATCAGATCGCGGCGCGCTTCCCCGAGGCCCGGTCTCTCCGGGGTGGAGGTGCGCCCGATCATCGATGCCCGTCTGACCACTCAGGAAGCACCAGCAGCCCGATTTGGTAAAGGAAGTCCACTCTAGGGGTTCGTGAAGCGTTTGAGGCGGAATGATGGCGATTGCGGCGCCGAGCCCGGACCTTGATCAGAGTCCGTACGGCGGCGCCAGGTCTCCCCCCGAGACGCACAGCCCTGACGACAGGGCGTCAAGAATCGGGGACATTCATGAGCAACCTCATCGCCATCGCCTATCCGGACGTCGAGACCGCCATACGCGTACGCGACCGGCTGCTGGACATGCAACGCGAGAAGCTCATCACGCTGGCCGACGCGGCGGTGGCCGAGAAGAAGGCCGACGGCAAGATCAAGCTGCACCAGCTGCGCGGCACCGTCGGCGGCGGCGCGGCCGCCGGCACGTTGTGGGGCGGGCTGATCGGCCTGCTGTTGCTGGCCCCGCTGCTGGGCATGGCCGTGGGCGCGGCCGCGGGAGCGGCCGGTGGCGCGATGACCGACCTCGGCGTGGACGACTCCTTCATGAAGGACCTCGGCCAGCGCCTGCAGCCGGGCGGCGCCGCGCTGTTCCTGCTGGTCATCCAGAGCACTCCGGACAAGGTCGTCGCCGAGGTCGCCCCCTACGGAGGGGAGATCATCCAGACCTCGCTGAGCGCGGAGGCGGAGGCCGCCCTGCGCGAGTCGGTCGAGGCGGCGCGATCGGCTGCCGCGGCCCGCTGACGGACCGGGCCTACCTGCCCTTCTCCGCGTGGTCCACGGGTTCACCGGGTTCACCGGGTTCACAGTCGAGCGGCTCGACGACGAACGGCAGCGCACATGAGCGAACACAGGGGTGAACACAAGGCTGGACACGGCGCGGTCGCGCAGACCTCGAGCGCGCGGAAGCTGCCGCTGCTGACACTGACCGCGATGGTGGTCGGGTCGATGGTCGGCGCGGGGGTGTTCTCGCTGCCCCGCAACTTCGCCCAGGCCACCGGCGTGCTCGGCGCGCTGATCGCCTGGACGGTCGCCGGGGTGGGCATGCTGATGCTCGCCTTCGTCTTCCAGACGCTGGCCGTGCGCAAGCCCGACCTCAACGCCGGCGTCTACGCCTACGCCAAGGCCGGGTTCGGCGAGTTCCCCGGTTTCTTCTCCGCCTTCGGCTACTGGGCCAGCGCCTGCGTCGGCAACGTCTCCTACTGGGTGCTGATCAAGTCCACGATCGGCGCGGCCGTGCCCGGCTTCGGCGAGGGCGACACGCTGCTGGCCGTGGCGGTCTCGGTCGTCGGCGTGTGGGCCTTCCACTTCATGATCGTGCGCGGGGTCAAGGAGGCCGCCGCGATCAACAAGATCGTGACGATCGCGAAGCTCGTGCCCCTGCTGTTGTTCGTGGTGATCCTGCTGGTCACCTTCAAGGCAGGTATGTTCGGCGCGAACTTCTGGGGCGGCCGGCAGCCTTCGGCCGGAGCGCTGTTCGGGCAGGTCAAGGCGACCATGCTGGTGACGGTCTTCGTCTTCCTCGGCGTGGAGGGCGCCAGCGTCTACTCCCGCTACGCCAGAAGGCGCGAGGACGTCGGCAGGGCCACCGTGCTCGGCTTCCTCAGCGTGCTGGCGCTGTTCGCCTCGGTGACCATCCTGTCCTATGCCACGCTGCCCCAGGGCGAGCTGGCGGGGCTGCGGCAGCCGTCCATGGCGGGGGTGCTGGAGTCGGTGGTCGGCGGGTGGGGCGCCGCGCTCATCAGCGTCGGCCTCATCGTCTCGGTGCTCGGCGCCTACCTGGCCTGGACGCTCATGGCCGCCGAGGTGCTGTTCGTGGCCGCCAAGGACGAGGACATGCCGGCCTTCCTGCGGCGGGAGAACGCCAAGGGCGCGCCGGTCGCGGCGCTGGTGATGACCAGCGTGCTCATCACCGCGGTGCTGGCGATCACATTGTTCTCCGACGACGCCTTCGCCTTCACGCTGAAGCTGTGCAGCTCGCTGTCGCTGGTTCCGTACCTGCTGGCCGCGGGATACGCGCTCAGGCTCACCCTCACCGGAGAGAGCTACGACACCAACGCGCAGGGGCGGCGCAGGGACCTGATGGTGGCCGCGCTGGCCGTCGTCTACACCACCTTCCTGATCTTCGCGGCGGGGCTGGAGTTCCTGCTGCTGTCGTTCGTCATCTACGCGCCCGGCACGATCTTGTTCATCATCACCAGACGCGAACGCGGCAGGAAGGTCTTCTCCCCCGCCGAGCTGGTTCTGTTCGTCGTGGCCGTCGTGGGGGCGGTCATCGGCGTCGCCGGTCTGGCCACCGGCCTCATCACCATCTGACCATGATCGACAAGGGGGTGTGACATGAACAGATCCGATCGGGGAGCGCGTGCGGCGCTGCACGCCCTGCTGGCGGCCTGCCTGCTGCTGGTGTGCCTGGCCTGCGCCGAGGAGCGTGGCCCCGAGCAGTGGGACCGCGGCGGTCTGGTCGACGGGCAGGTCGGCCCGGTCCAGCTGATCCACGCCCACATCCTGGCCCCGCCCATGGGCGAGCAGAAGGCCGGCGACGCCCTCGGGCTGTACGTGACGCTGGTCAACAACAGCGACAGGGACCAGGTCCTGGACGGCGTCAGCACCGTGCACGCCGACAGCGTCGTCTACCGGGAGGGCAGGGAGAAGCCGCAGCCGATCGAGGTCACGGTGCCCGCGCGCCGTATCGCCAGCCTGCAGGAGGGTCATGACCGGCCGCACCTGGAGCTGGTCGGCATCCACCGCCCGCTCGGCGCCACGCCCATCGACGTCACCTTCCGCTTCCCCTCGGCCGGGACCATCACGCTCCGCATCCCCGTGCTGCCGCTGTCGCGGGGCGCGGGCTACTCCTCTCGGGGGTGAGCCGGGAGCGGGTGTTGACGAGCATGCGAACGAAAGTCGCGCGCCGCATCGACGGAGCCTGCCTCAACCGGGCGGTCGACGCCTACCTGATGGACGGCCAGGTCCCCGCCAGGGGGACCACGTGCCGGGCGTACTCCGCCTGCCGTACCCCAAGGTGTCTTCCCCGGGACGACGACCGCGCCGGGTGTGGCGGGCGACGATCTTCCTCATGGACAACAGACTGCGCGACCTCGTCGAGGGCGCCGTGCACACCCCTGGCGACGAGCGCTACGAGGCGGAGCGGCTGCCGTGGAACCGTCTGATCGACCCCAGACCGGCCGTCGTCGTCGAGGCGGCGAGCCCCGGCGACGTGCGGGCGGCGCTGCTGGTGGCCCGCGAGCACGGGATGCCGTTCGCCGTCCAGTCCACCGGGCACGGCACGCTGGTGCCCGCCGACGGCGGGGTGCTGGTCAAGACGACGCCGATGGCGTCGGTGCGCGTCGATCCCGAGCGGCGCACCGCCCGCGCGCAGGCCGGTGCGATCTGGTCGGACGTCATCGCCGCCGCCGCGCCGTACGGCCTGGCGCCCGTCTCGGGCACCCCCGCGATCGGGATCACCGGCTACACGCTGGGCGGCGGCACGGGATGGCTGTCGCGCCTGCACGGCTACGCCGCCGACAACCTGCTCAGCGCCGACGTCGTGACGGCCGAGGGGCAGTGCCTGACCGTCAGCGCCGAGGCGCATCCCGATCTGTTCTGGGCGTTGCGCGGCGGCGGCGGCAACTTCGCGGTGGTGACCGCCCTGGAGTTCAGGCTGCACCCGGTGGGCGAGGTGCACGCGGGGATGGCGCTGTTCCCGATCGAGCGGGCGGCTGACACGCTGGCCCGCTACCGGGAGTGGGCGCTGAGCGAGCCGGACGAGCTGAACACCTCCGTCATCGTGATGCGCGGGCCCGGCAGCGGCTGGACGCTGGCCGTGCGGGCCTTCCGCGCGGGCGGCGACGGGCGCGCCCTGGAGTCGTTGCTGGAGGTGGCCGGGCCCGCGCTCGGCGGGGGGTTCGCGGCGATGAGCTTCGCCGAGGCGGCTACCGCGTTCGGCGGTCCCCCTCCCCCGCCGATGGCCGTCCTCCAGCACCTGGACCTGCTGGAGGAGGTGTCCGACGAGGCGATCGAGACGATCGTCAAGAGCGCGGACGAGCCGCTGACGGCGATCGAGGTGCGGCACTGGGGCGGCGCGATGGCCAGGCCCGCGCCGGACGCGGGGCCCGTAGGGCACCGGCAGGCGCCGTTCTCGGTGATCGCCACCTCGGTGCTCGACGGCTCCCGCGAGCGCGAGGAGGTGGCCGAGCGCCAACGGGCGGTGGCGCGGGCGCTGCGACCGCACGCCACCGGCGGCTCGTTCCTGAACTTCCTCACCGACCCGGGCCTGACGGCGACGGCCTACAGCGCCGCCGACTTCGCGCGGCTGGGCGAAGTGAAGCGGGCGTGGGACCCCGACAACGTGCTGGGCCACACGCACAACATCGCCCCGGCTTGACGCTCAGCCGGCTCCTGGTCCTGGGGTGGGAAAGCCGAAGACGGCCGCATCGACAAGACGATGCACCTGTTCAGCGTGCTGGACCCGATGGACGGCAGCTACCGGCGCAGCCTGGGCCAAGCAGTTGCCGTCCAGGAGTCCCGGCACCGCCTCGCCCGGAGGATCTGCCACGGCAACGCCGGGAAGATCCGACAGGCGTATCGGCGCTGGGGCTGGTCGTCAATGCCGCGGTTCTGCGGAACCCTTTGTCGGCGATCGTCGACCGGCTGCGCGCCCAGGGCATCCTGGTCAAGGACGAGGGCGTGGCCCGGCTCAGCCCGCTGGGCCACGCCCATCTCAACTGCCCAGGCCGCTACGTCATTGCCTCCTCTGCACCCGAGTAGGGCCTGCGGCCGCTGCGAGACGCGCCGCTGCCCGAGCCTGGCGCTCGCACCGGCGAAGCAGCCGTGGTGGATGAGGACGGAGTGCGCGGCGTCCACCTTTGATCGTTGGTGTGCCGAGGTGAGGTCAACGGCTAGCCCGGACAGATCTCGCGGGGAGGCTGTAGGCGCTCGAATCCATGCCGGCCGCGATATGGCTCAGCGTGATGTCTCAGGATCAGCACCCTGGTCGCGCGGATCCGAGCGGAGGGGTGGTGGGAAGCGCAGTACCCAGCGGCGCTGCCACGGGGTCTCGATGGCCCGATGGTGGTGGTGCTCCCGTGTCCAGGCGACGGCGTCGGCCGGGTCGAGACCGGCCAGGACAGCGAGGCAGGCGACGACCGTGCCGGTGCGGCCGACGCCGCCCCCGCAGGCGACCTCCACCGCGGCGCCCGTCCGCGCTCGCTCGTGCAGCGCGCGGATCTGCTGTACAGCCAGGTCGCGGTCGCGGGGCAGGAGAAAGTCGGGCCACTGGATCCACGCGTGGGGCCACCGCAGCCCGCTCTCGTGGCGGCGGCGGAGCCGGTCGGAGCCGAGGTAAAGGCCGAAGTCGGGCATCGGCCCCTCCGGCAGCGGACGGCGTAGGCCGCGGCCGCGGATCCAGGAGCCGTCCGGGAGCCGGAGGGCGCCTACGAGCGGCGGCCCGCTCACCGGCCTGCCGACCGGGCCGGCTGGCGTGCTGTCCATAGGGTCTTTCATCGGGGTTCTCCTTGTGCCTCTCTGGGCGGCGCTGTCCAACCGCCGCCGTGCGCGGTGATTCGCTACCAGAGCATGACTCTCCGCTCAGCTGGATGTTTGCTTCAGGCGTTTCGCCGGTGAAACACCGCGCCGACCGCGCGTTCTCAACCAGCCGACATGTCATGCTCCAGAGGCTACGAATGATCAGACAGGTCCGGAATGAGACGCATGGCCGTTTCGGGGCTGCGGAAAACCGCAGATGCAGGCGCCCTCGGAGACGCGGACCTGCGGACGCTGGCCTCCGATCACGACGTCACCTACTTCCGCGCGCTCGGCACCATGATCACGTATCCGGACCAGCTCGTCTGGCCGCTGGCGGTGCTGGCCGTCGGCGCGGTGGCGGGCCTGGCGCTGCTGGCCCGCATCAGGCGGCTGCTGAGCCTGCCCCGGCTGATCGCGGCGGCGTTCTCGGCCGTGGTGCCGTTGGCGGTGGCGACCGCCGGGGCACGGGCGGGAGCGGGGCGGCGCTCGGCGAGCAAGAGCGGGGCGCGTTGGCGTCCGCCGATGAGGTGGGCAGTCCCGCAACAAAGGATCGAACACCGTACCGACTCATTCACTCGCTACCGATGTCATGGAAATTTCCCAGAAATCGGCGTAGCGGCCGCCGTGGCGCAGTAGCTCGTCGTGGCTGCCTTCTTCCACGATCCGACCGCCGTCCAGAAAGACGACACGATCGGCGCGTCGGACGGTCCGCATCCGGTGCGCCACCATCACCACCGTCCGGCCCGCCATCAGGCGCTCGATACCCGCGTGGACGGCCGCCTCGTTCACTGGGTCCAGCGCGGAGGTCACCTCGTCCAGCAGCACGATGGGCGCATTCTTCAGCAGCGCTCGCGCGATCGAGACCCGCTGGCGCTCACCACCCGACAGCAGTGCGCCGCCCTCGCCGACATTCGTCGCCCATCCGCCGGGCAGTCGCTCGATCACCTCGTCCAACCGCGCCGCGGTCGCCGCCGCCCGCACCTCGGCAACGCCTGCGTCGGGACGGCCGAGGCGCACGTTCTCCTCGATCGTGCCGTCGAAGAGATAGACGTCCTGGAAGACGATGGCGATCTGCGCCATCAACACCTCAGAGCTGATCGCGCGCACGTCCACGCCTCCCACGCGCACCGCGCCCGCGTCCACGTCGTAGAAGCGCGCGAGCAGCTGAAGCAGGGTGCTCTTGCCCGCGCCCGAGGGTCCGACGACGGCAAGCCGCTGCCCCTCCGGCACGGACAACGACACATCGTCGATCACCGTGCGATCGCCATGCCGGAAGGCGACGGACTCGAACTCCAGGTCATGGCCTACCGGCTGGATCGGCTCGCGAGCTTCCGGCAGCGGCTCGGTACGCAGCACCGTGTCGAGTCTCGCCAGCTCGGAACGTGCGCCGCGCACCTTGCCACCGATGTCCGACAGCGACAGCAGCGGATCGGCGCAGCGGGCGGCGAGCACCAGGATCGCCAATACCTCTGCCGTACCGATGCTCCCGCCGAGCGCGAGGTAGGCGCCCAGGACCAGCAACACGGTGAACATCGCCTGCACCACGAGCGTCAAGCCCACCGCACCGGACAGCGCCGACAGCGTGGAACGGCGGGACGCGCGCTGGACTTCCCGCAGCGAGTCGTCGAGCAACCGGAAGCGTTCGACGGTCCGGCCGCCGGCTCGCAGCACCGGCTGGGCCTGGAGATATTCGATGACTCGCCCGGTGGCCTCATGGCCGCGTTCGGCGCGCTCCGCATCGCCGGCGGCCATCGAGCGTCCCGTCCAGATCTGGATCGCCGCCACGACCGGGGCGGCGACCAACGCGGCCAGCCCCATCTGCACATTGAAGGCGAACATCACGGCGACGATCGTCAGGGGAGTCACGCAGGCGGAGATGAACGGTGCCAGCAGATGCGCGATCACGCTCATCGCCTGCAGGACGCCCTCGCTGGCCAGGACCGACACCTCCCCGACGCGACGGGCGCTGTACCAGCCGATGGGCAGTCGGGCCAGATGGCCGCCGAGCCGGTGATACATGCCACGCAACAGCGTGGTCCCGACGCGGAAACCGGACAAATCGCTGTAATAGCGCAGCGCCGCGTAGACCGCGACCGCGGCCCCGAACGCGATCAGCCAGGGCCAGGCGTCCCCGGGCGTGTTCCCGAACAGTGCCCGCAGCACGGGAACCAGCAGGGCGTAGGACAAACCCTCGGCTATCGCGGTCGTCGTCATCAGGGCCACGGTGCGACGCACCGGCTGGGCGTACTCGTGTCCGAGCACGCGCAGCAGCATTCGAATCATCGGAGCTCGTCTCCTTGCAGTACGCCACGGTGGGTTTCGGTCTCATCGGCGATCGCCGGCCGGTGGGATTGCCAGAACGCGGCGAACTTGCCGTTCTGTGCCAGCAGCTCGGCGGGCATGCCGCGCTCGACGATCGACCCGTTCTCCAGCACCACGACGGTGTCGGCGTCGGCGACCGTCTCCAGGCGATGGGCGATGACCAGGATCGTCCGATCGCCACCCAGCGTCGCCAGGGCCCGGCGCACCGCCTGTTCGGTCTGCGGGTCGGCGAAGGAGGTCGCCTCGTCGAGCACCAGAATGGGCGTGGCGGCGAGCAGCGCGCGGGCGAGCGAGATCCGCTGTGCCTCGCCACCCGACAGTCCGGCGTCTTCACCGATCACCGACTCGTATCCGCGCGGCAGCTGAAGAATTCGATCATGAATGTTCGCCAGCCGGGCGGCGCGAACCACGTCATCGCGGTCGGCATGCGGTACCGCCAGCGCGATGTTTTCCGCGACCGACGCGCGCAGCAGGCGCACGTCCTGGAAGACGAAGGAGACCATCCGGTAGAGCTCCCGACTGCCGATCTCGCGCAGATCGACACCGCCCAGGACGACCGAACCGTGGGTCGGGTCGAAGAACCGCGGCAACAGCTGAACCAGCGTGGACTTTCCGCTTCCCGACGGCCCCACGATCGCGGTGACCGTTCCCGGCTCGAGCACCAGGTCGATCCCGCGCAGCACCTCGTGATCGGCTTCGTAACCGAAGCGGACGTCACGCAGTTCCACCCGGTGTCCCTGTGGTGCGACCGGGTGCGCAGGCTCCGCCAGCGACCGCACCTCGAGCACGTCCCGGATCCGGCCGACCGCGCGACCGGCGGCCTGCATCTCGTCGAAGCCGTGGCCGAGGGCCGCCACCGGAGCGGTCAGGCCCAGCCCGAGCAGCAGGAAGGGCAGCAGGTCGGCCGGGGCCAGGCCACCGGACGTGATCAGAGCCGTTCCGCCGATCAGCACCACCAGCAGCACGAACGGCGGCGACAACGCCACCTGCATCCCCGCGCCGATCCCGGAGATACCGTGCACCAACCGGGAGAAGATGCCGACGAAATCGTCCACGGCCGTAAGGAATCTGCGGTGGGCGCGACCGGATCCGCCGAACGCCTTGACCACCGAGATCCCCTGGACGAACTCGACGACGGAACTCGAAATCCGTCCCATGGCCCCGTCGAACTCCTTCTGCTCGCGCAGCCGGGTCGGGGTCATCATCAAGGGGACCAGCGCCACCGCCAGCACCACCGGGATCAGCGTGATCAGCGTGAGCCGCCAGTCGACGGTGAACAAATAGATCAGCGACACCAGCGGCACCACGAATGCGGCGACGAGCTCACCCGGGGTGTGGGCGATGAACGGGTGCACGGCACTCACGTCCTCCCCCACCACCTTTGCCAGCTCTCCGGTCCGGCGCCGGGAGAACCAGCCGATCGGTACGCGCCCCAGCCGCGCGGCCAGTTGCCGGCGGAACGTCAGTTGCACCTGGCCGTCGACAAGATGCCCGATTCCGGACGACGCGGCCGTGAACAGCAGCCGGACGAACAAGCCGACCGCACCCGCGATCACGACGGTCCAGACATGACCGTGATCGATCGGGCCGGGCGACAACAGAGTACGACCCAGTTCGACGACCGCCAGCAGCGGCGCCAGACCCGCGACAGCGCCGATCACCTGCAGGATCACAACGGCGGCGAAACTCCAGAGATAAGGACGCAGCAGCCCTGCCATGCTCTGCCCCGCCGCGGAATCGGCATCCGGTGGCGGTTTGGACTGCTCCCTCGCCTTGGCAAGGTCGGTGGCGTTCATCGCTCTCCCGTCTTCGTCAATCTCGTCGCGACCAGACCCGTGGCTGAGCCGATGGTGGATGAGGACAGGGTTCGGTCCGCTTCTCCAGCCGGCTGCCACGCGGCAGAGTGGGGATGTGCAGCTCGATGCGGTGCCATCGCTCGCGCGGGACGATGGCAGCGGCTCCGGCCGTCAGCCTGGACTCTTCCTCCTCCAGCCCCGGCCGCTCCGGACGGAGGTAGAGGCGTATCTTTCCGATGAGGCAGGACACGACCTCCTCGGCCGCGGGGTGGACTTCCCAGTGGTCGGTGTGGACGTCGGCGTCGGTCTTCGCGTGGAAGGCCATCAGCTGCCAGCCGTCCCGGTCGGAGTCCATTGGTCTTTTCTCGGCGTGAAGCTTGCCGCCTTGGTGAAGGTGGATCGATCGAGGTAACAGCCATACCGAAACGACCTTCCTGCGGTGATCTTTCAACTGGTGGGTTGCGGCATGGCGTGGATCGCTGGTCAATCCCGGGCGGGGAGCGAATCGCGGTCATCGGCCTGCTCAGCCCGTGATGGTGGGCTGGTCCGGCGCAGGACGGTGAGGGCGATGAGGACGGCGGCGGCCAGGAGCGCGGCGCTGAGGGTCAGGCCGAGCGCGTACCCGTCGTTGAGGGTCTCGGGTGTGGCGGTCTGGCCGGTGCGGTGGTGCGCCACGGTGCCGAGCACGGCAAGCCCGAGCGAGGCGCCGATCTGGCGTGAGCTGTTGAGCAGGCCCGATGCGGTGCCGGTCTCGTGGCGCGCGACGCCGACGGTGGCGATGGAGACGAGCGGTCCGAGGCCGAGCCCGAAGCCGACGCTGGCGACGATCGAGGGCCCCAGGACGTCGGTGGTGAAAGCGCCGTCCGGGCTGATCAGGCCGAACCAGGCGAACCCGGTCGCGGTCAGCAGTCCACCGATGACCAGAAGCGTCCGCGGCGCGAGACGGTAGCCGAGTTTGACGGCGAGCACGGAGCCGGCGACCACGCCGAGGGCCAACGGCAGGAACATGAGCCCGGTCAGCGCCGGCCCCGTTCCGAGCACTCGTTGGAGGTAGAGGGAGACGAAGTAGAAGGCCGAGGCGAGGGCCGCACCGACCAGGAGGTTGTAGGCGTTCGCACCGGCGACCGAACGGTTGGCGAACAGGCCGAGCCGGATCAGCGGTTCGCGGGTGGTAGTCCGCTCGACGTGGACGAAGGCGACCAGCAGTGCTGCGGCGACCGCCAGGGTCGTCACGGTGACCGGCGACGTCCACGGATACTGGTCGGTGCGGACGACGCCGAACACGAGCAGCGTCATGCCCGCCGTGGCCAGGACGGCACCGAGCACATCCGGACGGCTGCTGCGAGCAGGGGGCGGGCCGGCGGCGACACCCCGCCAGACCAGGGCCAGCGCGCAAGCGGCCATCGGCACGTTCACGAACATCACCCAGTGCCAGCTGGCGTACTCAGTGAGCAGGCCGCCGATCAGGACGCCGAGGGCGCCCCCGGCGGCGTTCGTCGCGCTCCATATTCCGAAGGCCCGGACGCGGGCCTTGCCCGTGGGGAACGTCGTGGTCAGCAGCGCCAGCGCGGCAGGAGCCAGTGCGGCGGCCCCGATGCCCTGTACGGCTCGGGCGGCGACCAGATGGCCGGGTTCCTGGGCGAACCCGCCGACGAGTGAGGCGAGGCCGAACAGACCGAGCCCGAGCAGCAGGACCCGCTTGCGGCCGTACCGGTCGGCGGCCTTGCCGCCCAGCAGGAGCAGCCCGCCGAAGGTGAGCGCGTAGGCGTGGATCACCCAGGTCAGGCCCACTGCACTGAAGCCGAGGCCGGCAGCGATCTGCGGGAGTCCGACGTTCACGACGGACAGGTCCAGCGACACCATGAACTGCACGACGGCCACCGCGGCGAGGGTGAGCCCCGGCCGAGCACCCGACTCGATGACCACGCTTCCGCCCGCTGATTGTCTACTTGTCAACGCAACTCAGCCCTCTGAGCTGGGGGCATTCTTGACATGGGCGTTTCCGTCACCGCACAGCGCTTGCTGGTAGCAGGTCGATAGCGCGTCGTCGATGGCAGCCCGCCGGCCGGCAACGCCGCCCCGTGGATGTCGTGACTGACTTCTCATGACCGCAATCGTCGTCCAGCCACTGTTCAGAGGCGTCCTGCAGGCGGAGTCATTTGCCGCTACCACATCGGGATCAACGACCGACCGGACTACGACGCCGGGAGTAGTCCCGCAGTACGGCATCGCAGGATGAGCGGGTGCTACGCCGACTGGGCTCCCACTCCCGCAATAACGAGATCTATCGGGCCTTTCGCGAGGTCGGGCGCAGCGTGCGCACCGTGGCGCTCCTGCGTTTCCTGGCCGATCCCGCGCTGCGGCGGCGCGTCACCGCGGTCACCAACAAGGTCGAAGGCTTCAACGGCCTCTCCGCCTGGCTGCGCTTCGGCAACGACGGCCCCCAGTCCTCCAGGTAGTGCAGCACCAGGAACGCGATGACATCGTCGAACGCATCGTCGGGGAACGGCAGCGGATCACGCAGGTCGGCCACCCGCAGATCCGCGCCGTCACCGAGCCGCCGCCGGGCCTGCTCCAGCATTCCGGCGCTGGCATCGATGCCGGTCACGACGGCACCCCGCTCGCGCAGCGCCGCGGACAGCGGACCCGAGCCGCAGCCGGCGTCGAGGATCCGCCGGCCGGTCACCTCCCCGGCCAGGGCCAGGGTGGCGGGCCGCTCGTAGTAGGCGTTCAGGATGCTGGTCTCGTTTTCGGCTGTGTACGCCTCGGCGAGACGGTCATAGTCGTTGACTCGGGACAGATGGGCGGACTCAACGTGATTGTCGGGCACGGTAGACATGCGGACCATCCTGGCTTTCCAGGCTCGGGCGACGCCAATCTTGATTTCAGGGGTGACTTCTGGTCCCATCTACGGGTGAATTTCGGCCCCGCTTCGCGATCTTTGTCGGTGCGGAGTGCCAGCGAGATTTGGCCCCACCTTCCCGTCGCCGTTGATGGGTGCAGACATAGTCGATGAGGGAAACTCCGGCGCGGCGTCGAACCAATGGTCGTGTAGTGGCATCCAACAAGATCACAGGATCGGAAGGGACTCATGTGATCATCTGGTTGAACGGTGCCTTCGGAGCAGGCAACCATGTCACCGTGGCTGGGCCTTTCGATAGGCGACCGTGGCTGCGCATGACGCAGGGTGCCCTCGCAGCCGTGAACGTGTCCCAGGCATGGTGATCCGCAAACGCGCCCCACGCTCCACGCAGCGAATCGACGTGACCTGCCTTCCCGAAAACGTCGTGGCGCTCATCGACGCCCTTGAGCCCGGCGAGAACTTGATCATCACGCGTGACGGCGAGTCGATCGCGACGATCTCCAGCACCATCGACGTGCTCCAAGGCGCCATCGTCGATCGCGACACGCCAGAGGAGGCCAACGACCAACCACCGATCGACTACGACAACGTGATCGTCGTCGCCACCGCGATGAAGCTGTCAAAGGCGGCCCGGATGTCGCTGTCCACCCAACTGGGGGCGGACTACATCGTGCTCGACATGCTCGCGGCTCCCGCAACGGCCGACGTCCTGCTGGCACCACCAGGCAGCCCGCAGCTGATCGCCGGTCTCCGATCGATGTTCCCAAAAGCTCGTGTCATCATCACCGAAATCGAGGACCACGAGCTCGGAGTCAATTATCAAGGCCCGGTCCGGCGCCTGCTCAACGCCGGCGCCGATGCCTACCTGCCCGCGACGAGCGTCCCTCGTCTGGCCAAGCAGCTCGACTACACGCTCACTCATGGGCTTCAACTCACCGGCGGGATCGCCACGCCACGAGAAATCGCACCGGCCACGGAACCACCAGATCCCGAAGATGACTGACCCCGTTGCTGCTCCTCCTCACGGCGAACCACGAGATCAACTCGTTCGCCGAACGCCGGGTCCCTCAGCCACGGCGGGCCTACGTGCCTAACGTGCCTTAACGACCATCAACCAGCTGACCAGCCAGATCGCTTGCCAGGCCTAGATAACGATGGCGCCCGCTGTCGCCGGGCGCGAGCAAGCTGGTGAGCTCGGCGATGGCTTCCGAGGACGGGCCCGGTCCTGGGCGGCGGTGCGTGACGAAGACCGGGCCGCGGGTGCGGCCCTTGAGCAGGCGCGGCAGCAGCAGGGCGGTGCCGACGTCCCAGTAGAGGCTTTCCAGCACGAAGTCTTCACGCACCTGGCCCCGGCGGCGGGCCTTGGTCCGCGCGCCTTTGGCCTTGACCTGACACCGGCGCCCCGCAAGGTCCAGGTCCTCGATGTTCACGCCCAAGACCTCTTGCGACCGCCCGGCGCTCCGCGTGGACCCGGCGCGTCCGGCGCTGGCGCCCTGCCGGGCGACCGACATGGGCGCGCCGGAACCTGGTAGTCAGGCCGCTGGCCGGGTCTCGAGATGGGCAGCAACCGCGTGATCAGTGCCAGTAGTCCCGTTCGGGCAGTCGCAGGTAGGTGTCCGGGTGGGTGATCGCGTGGGCGTCGGCCGGACGCAGGCCCGCGCCGGCGAAGCAGTAAGCCTCGGCGTAGCCGTCGTACAGGTATTTGAGCAGGATCTCCTCGGCAGAGTCAGCGGAGGACACGTCGCCGCCGCCCGGGTGGGTGTCCCAGTCCACGACCTCGCCGTCGCGGTAGACGCGGCCCTGATTGCCGCTCTTGGGGTTGGCGTACATGCCGTAGGCGACCGTGCCCGCTGACAGTGCCTTCATGACGCCGGGGGTGGAGGCCATGTATCCCCACTGCTGGCTGACGACGCAGCCGCCGGGCACGTCGGTGAAGCCGATGAGCTGCATGGCCTCGTCGTCGAAGGGATCTTCCATGATCTCTTCCAGCTCTTCCTCGCTGGCGGGTTCGGCGGCCAGGCGCTGTGCCGCCTCGGCGGCGCTGATGCCGCGGACGCACGCCAGGCTGAAACCGTCGTCCTCGATGTCGCCCAGCGCGCCGGTCAGGCGTTCGGCCTCCGCGACGGCGGCGGCCTCGGCCTCGGTCAGACCCGCATGACCGAGCGGGAGTGGGAAGAACAGGCCGGGCGTGGGGCCCGCCAGGCTGAGCCGGCCTGGCGACCAGCCGCCCATCATGGGCCGCCACGGGTCCGCTCCGGCAGCGACCAGCGCACGGGCGTTCTCGGGCCGGTTGTTGAAGACAGCCTCCCAGAGCGCGGTGCGGCCCTCGCACTCCGCGTCGACGTCATCGACCCGCCCGGCCAGCTCGGCGACCACCTCCGGCGAGCCGCGCTCCGCCGCAGCGTGCAGCGGCCGCTCGTAGGGGTACGCCCCATCGTTCGGGTCGGCGCCCGCGTCGAGCCTGGCGCGGACGAGAGCGAGGTCCTTCCAGGAATGCCACCCGAAATTGGACCATCCGGCGGTTTCGTTGGCGGTCATGACGGCTCCTTCGAGATCACGTGAGCGGATACGAGCGGGGCCATCATGGCGGAGGGCAAGGACAATTCTGGCGTTTGCGCTCCCGACGGACCGCACCGTCCTGCCACCGGCCGGTGGGACGCGGGCCGGCCGCGGTCGCGACGGCGGCCGAGGCGGCGCGTCCGGGATGGACGTGTCCCGGCCCAGCGCGCGCACATCTTCACCGCTGCGTCCTTGCCTTCAAGTGGTGTGTCGGTCTGGTAGGAGCCGGCAGCGCCGTGGCGGAACGCGGAGGCTGGCCTCGGCGACACCTTCGTGTTCTGGCCGCGCCCGACCTCCAGGTTGTTGTGCTGGTTTCCTGCGTTGGCGGGCGAGGAACCCGCGATGGCAGGAGGAGTGCACGAGGCGGGTCGGGTTGCCGGCCGGTGAGCCGGGTTGCCCGTGGATCACGAGATAGTCGGGTCCGGCCGAGACGAGGGCTGGACGCTGAGGGAGATCGCCGCCGAGCTGGGGTGCCCGCCGCGGAGCGTGACCATCTGGCTGAGAGCGAGGGGATTCGAGCTCTACGGGTCCGGTGCGCCCGTCCAGCACCGTTGACAGGACTCGGGGAGAACGTGCACCAGCTTCGCCACATGCATCCGCGCACAGCCACGCAGCGAGGAGTGGCGATGATTGGCCGTCTCCACATGGCCACGGCCAGCGCGCGAGCAGGCCGGCTCCCGACAGGCGTGCGGCTCGGGCTGGTCTGGTCGGTGAGGACATGCCCGAGCCACTGCTGGAACAGCCGGCTCCAGCTTGTCCAGGGCGAAACACAGGCGCCGAGACGGCATCGTGATCACTGCCCGGCAGAATCGGCTGACACTGCAGCCGATCGAAGGGTCCCTCTATGAAGCAAATTGTCGGTGCGCTCCTGGCCGGCGTCCTCATCGTCACCCCCGCCCAGGCCGCCGTCACGCCGGCCGATCCTGTCCCCGCGCTGAAGAGCCGCGTCGCGGCAGGCAGGGGCGTGATGTTCACCGACGTCACCTCTTTCGTGGAGCTGTCGGGTAAGACGAAGGTGATGAACCGCAGAGGAACGCTCCAGTACGGCAAGTCCGGGTTCGCCGCCTCCGACATCTCCGTCATAGTCGCCGACCAGGACAAGGTGTCCACCGTCTTCGCCGACGAGCGCGCCATCACCGTCGGAAAGGTGTCCTACAGGAAGGGCGGCCCCCTCGCCCCAAGGCTGCCCAAGGGCAAGAGCTGGATCAAGATCAACAAACCGGTCCCGGTCGGAGTGAGCGGCGCGTTCAGCCAGCCCGTCAACGCCGCGGAGCCGGAGACGCTCAAGGCGCTGACCTCCATGGGCAGGCGGACGGGCCTGACGTACACAGGGAACATCACCTTCCAGCAGCTCAGCAAGATCTCCCCGTGGGCTCGGGTGAGCTTGCCAAGCAGGCGGGGCGAGGAGCTCATCCGCTATACGCTCACGCTGGGCTCCGACAACCTGCCCAGGAAGCTGGTGACGACCTACCTGGCGGAGGGTCATTGGCTCGGACGAAGCAACGAGGGCGACGAGGTCCACCACGAGACCGTCTACAAGGGGTGGGGCGGCCGCTACACGATCACGCCTCCGCCCGCCAGCCAGGTCTATTCGAGCAAGCAGCAGTAGCTCGAACTTGGGTACGACGGTTCAGCTCCGGGACGCTTCGACGCTCGACGTTGCGGGGTCGACCAGCATCCGAGAACGCGCCGACATCGGCCACTCGGCGGTTGACCGCGACGCTCACGGCCGACAGATCGTCCTGGCTCACCTCGCCGGTGAAGCCCACGCCCTGCAACATCAGGTGCAGCCACTCGACGGGGATCGGTCCCAGCGCGCCGGTCGCCCCCAAACTCTGGCTGGACCTTGGCCGCGAAGTCGAGGAGTGCAGGCCTGGACGCCGATCCGGTCACCGGCGCCAGCCTGCACCGGCGCAGTTGTCGTTGACCTTCACACCTGGGAGCTACCAGCCCGGAATACGCGCAGGCGGTGCTGACGTCGGTGTCCGCCCGGCGGACCCACGCCTACGCCGCCAAGGCCCGGTGGCACGCCGTGCAGCGCTGCTGGACGGCCACAAGACGATCATCTTTCCACGATAGGCCCCACCAGCATCGGGCGGCCGAACATGTCCGGCGTGAACGACACGGCCCTTGAGCAGCAACTGAACGGCCAACGGCGTTAGCAAGCCGGGCAGGACGGAGTTACCGCCGTCCACCGTTTGGTTGCCGCCCGTGAGGGCCCGCGCGAGTTCGGGGCGGACGGTGGCGCGGGTGGAGATCTTCTCGGCGAAGATGCGGGTGATGCCTGCGACCTTGAGCGCGTCGGTCTGGGTGTCGAGTGACTGGCGCAGGGTGCCGCGCTACCCCTGCTTACGTGGTCGGACCGGAGTACTCCAGGGCCAGCTCGTCGGCCAGGTCGGACGCAATTTCGATGGCGATCTCGATCGCTCGGGCTGCCAAGGGAGAGTGGGTACGGCCGGCCCGCCAGTGCAGGCAGACCTCGCGTGGGGGAATGGCCGGTCGCAGCTCGTGGACGCGGAGCCGGTCGTCGGACTCGGCGTCGGCAGCGTGGATGGCGAGCCACGGCAGCACTGCCGATCCCATCCCAGCTCGCACCATCGACAGCAGCGTCTCGTTGCCTGCCGTACGGAAGACGATCTTCGGGTTCGCGCCGGCGCGGGTGAATGCCTCCTCCATCCTGGGCTGGTCGCAGGTCGACGGCCAGGCCACCAGCGGTGCGCCGTCGAGCTGGTCCAGCGGGACAGAATGCTCGGAGAAGGTGCCGCGCCTGGCCACCAGCAGGTACGGATCGTCGAGCAGCTTGACATGCTCGACGTCGCCGTTGAGGGGGCCATCGTAGAACAGCAGGTCGAGATCGCCGATCTGAGGCGCCTCCGGCTCTTCCTCAGACAGCCGGATGTCGCAGCCGGGGTGCTCGTCGCGCAGCCGACGTACGACGACCGGCGAGATCACCGTGGATACGCTCTGGAAGGTGCCGATGTCGATCCGGCCGTCGCCGGCCTGGAACCGGTCCACGGCCTCGGCCAGGGCTGCCGCCTTCGCCAGCAGCTCGCGTCCGTGCTCGCGGTCGCCGTCGTCGTGCGCTCCGAGTTCCAACGATAAATCCGGGTTCCAACGATCAAAGGGAGAGTCCAATGAGCACATTCGTGTTGATCCACGGCGGAGGAGACGTCGGATGGTCCTGGCACCTGGTGGAGGCCGAGCTACGAGCGCGTGGGCACGACGTGCTGGCTCCCGACCTTCCGGGTGATGACGAGTCGAAGACCCTGGCGGACTACGCCGACGCCGTGGTCGAGGCCGTCGGTGACAAGCAGGACCTGGTCGTCGTGGGCCACTCGTTCGGTGCGTTCACCGCCCCGTTGGTCGCCGATCGGCTGCCCGTCGATGTGCTGGTCCTCCTGGCCGGCATGATCCCGTCGCCAGGTGAGTCGCTGGATGAGTGGTGGGCCAACACCGGCTGCCAGAGCGCGGTAGAGGAGCAGGCCAAGCGCGATGGCGGTTTGACCGGCAGCGCGGATCCATTCGTGAGCTTCTACCACGATGTACCCCGGGAGCTGGCCGAGGAGGCGATGGGCAAGGAGCGCGACCATCCGTCCAGGGCCGCATCGGCCGCTCCGTGGCCGTTGGATGCGTGGCCGAACGTGCCGACGAGGTTCGTGCTCTGCAGCGAGGACCGCTTCTTCCCGCCCGACTTCTTTCGCCGGCTGGTGCCCGAGCGTCTGGGTATCGTCCCCGACGAGATCGCGGGCGGCCACTGCGTCGCACTCAGCCGCCCCAAAGAGGTGGCGGACATGTTGGCGGGCTACGCGGCTACCGCGTCTGCCACGAGGATCGAGCAGTGAACCGTTCCTCGGCGGCGGCTGGCCTGCCGGGCGTCGAGGCATGGACGCGGCCCGCGCAGACCGCCGCGCCGAGAGGCAGGCGCTTGGCCACGTCGAGGACGAAGATGGTCGTTTTGACGACTGGGGACACCTTCGGGAGTGGAGGGCCAACCCGGCCTGCCCGATCCCGACACTGCCCGACGAAACCACAGATATTCCTTGACACGAATATTCTCTATAGAGAATACTTATGTCCATGGACGCACTCCTCACCGCGCTGGCCGACCCGGCCCGCTGGCGGCTCGTGAGCCTGTTGGCCGAGCGGCCCCGCTCGGTCGGTGTCCTCGCCCAGCTCGCCGAGGCGCGCCAGCCGCAGACGACCAAGCACCTGCAAGCCCTTGAACGCGCCGGCGTCGTCACCTCCCAGCGCACCGGCCAGCGCCGCATCTACGCGCTCCAGCCTGGTCCCCTGCGGGAGTTGGCGGCTGCGCTCAGCCGGCTCGCCGACACCGCCGACCAGGCCGGTGGCTCGCGCGAGACCTACGACCGCTACGGGCTCAGCCTCCACGCGGAGCGGCTCGCCGCGAAGGAGCCGGGGTGGGCCGACAGCCGCTCGTTCAGATTCCTCCGGTCGCTGACGGGACCTCCCGAGCTGGTCTGGCGCCACCTGACCGAGACCTCCCTGCTCGCCCGATGGTGGACGCCGGACGACCTGCGCGTCTCCGAGCTCGTCTTCGAGGCGCGACCGGGCGGGCGGATCGTCCACGAGTACCGCGATGCCGAGGACGCCGACGGCTCCGACCTGGTCGCCGGGCGCGCGCAGGGAGTCGTCGACGACGTACGCCCGGGTGAGCGCCTCGCCTACCGTCTCTCCCCGCTGCTTCCCGACGGCGGCCTCGCCTTCACCGCCCACGTCGACCTCGGCCTTCGGCCCACCGATACCGGCACGGACCTCGACGTCCACTGGCGGATCACCGACAGCACGGTCGACTCCGCGGACTTCATCGCAGGCATCGAGATCGGCTTCGGCCAGAGCCTCGACAAGCTCGCGGCGACCCTCGTCGCGGATTCCGACAGCACCGACGACACCGGGCACGACACCGATACAAGGAGCACGAAATGACCAACTCGACCGGCCGCAGGGTGACCGCGAACCTGAGCCTCACCCTCGACGGGCGTTACAACGGTCCTGGCGGGCCCGGCGATTTCGGGGCGTTCGCCCCGTATGTGACCACCGAGGTCGCGCGAGACCACATGACCCGCATCTGGGAGGGCGCGACGACGGCGCTGCTCGGCCGGCTCAATGCCGAGGGTTTCATGGGGTACTGGCCGCCGGTCGCCGAAGACGACAACGCCGATCCGCGTGATCGCGGATACGCGAAGTGGCTGGTCGACACGGAAAAGGTGGTCTTCTCGACCACCTTGACCGAAGCGCCGTGGGAACGCACCCGCGTGGTGAACGCCCCCGCCGCGGACGTCGTCGCCGAACTCAAGGCCACCGGTGAGGGCGACATCCTCGTCAACAGCAGCGCGAGCATCATCAAGGCGCTCCTCTCGGCGGACCTGCTCGACCGGCTGTACCTCATGATCTTCCCCGAGATCGCCGGGGGTGGGCAGCGACTGTTCGACGACGGCCTGCCTGCTTCGAAGTGGACGCTCACGCACCAGGAGACCGGCGAGCTGGGCGAGGTCGCCATGGTCTACGACCGAGTCCGCTGAGCCGGCCGATCAGCGCACTCAGCCGGCGAGGTGGCCCCAGCTCGAAGCCCCGATAGTTGCGTCACGGCGGTCGCGCCGAGCTCGCCGTGACGCAACCCGGTCAGAGCCCGCCAGGGTCCTACTCGCTGGGGTCCTGGTGAGTTCGTCGGCGAGGCTGCGCAGTTCGACGGCGAACGCCGCCCGGGCGCAACGCCAACGCCCGCCACCACGACGTCCTGGCCGCCGAACGCAAGGAACGCGCCCGGATCAGAGGTGAGAAGGGCATCCGCTGGGGCGGACGCCCTCTCAAAGCCGCAGCCTGCACAACCCGGCGAACCTACGTGGCCACAGCACCAGCAGTCGAGCGGGGACGAAGAAGTGCCGGATGGGGCCTCAACGCCGCGCGTGGCGGATCTTCAACCGTCCTAACCCCATGGTCCCGGAGATCCGGATCTTCGGCCCGCCGGGGCGGGAGCGCCGCCGGGTCTTGTAGAGCGGGTCCTTCCACCCGGTGCGCAGATCCTCGACGTCGACGATCGCGTCGCGAGGCACCGTGATCTTGGCTCTGCCGGTGCCGAGTTGCAACTCGATGTCGACTACCGGATGGTCGATGACCGCCCGGGACAGGTCCAGGTGCACCCTTCCGAGTGCGGACTCGACCTTGAGGATCCGAGGGACCCGCCATGCGCCGCGCCGCTGGATCCGTCCGCTGACGGCGGCAATCGTGGACGTGGTGCCCGCATTCTCCTCCGGGAGCGAGGCCAGAGCCGACACGAGCTCGCTGGGCGTCTTGGCGGTGAGCACCTGGTGGAGGCGTTCGTTCATCTCCTCGTGTGAGATGTGCCCTTCGATGTACGCCTCCTGCAGGCGCTGCACGGCCGTGTCGCGTTCGTCTTCGCTGATCAGTGACGGCGGGCCTTCCGGCAGGGACGTCACCGTTTCACCGTCCCCTGCGCTTGTAGGTACGGACCGACAGCGGGACGAACACCACCAGCAGCGCAGCCGACCAGAGCAGGACCGCGGCCACCGGATGCGCGAGCGGCCAGGCCACGTCGCCGGACGTCACACCCGGATTCCCGAACAGCTCCCGGGAGGCGGCGGTGATCGCGCTCACCGGGTTCCAGTCGGCCAGGAACCGCAGCCACCCCGGCATGCCGTCGGTCGGGACGAACGAGTTGGACAGCATCGTGAACGGCAGGAACAGCGGCACCATCGCGTCGGCGACCTGGTCGTTCTTCACCGCCAGGCCCACGTAGACGCCCACCCAGCTCAGCGCGTACCGCAGCAGCATCATCAGCAGGAACGCCCCGGCCGTGGGTATCAGACCGCGGTGCGGCTGCCAGCCCACCAGCAGGCCCGCCCCCACCATGATGGCCAGGAGCGGCAGGCCGATCAGGGAGTCTGCGCCGGTCTGCCCGAACGGCACCGCCAACCGCGCCATCGGCATGGAGCGGAACCGGTCCATGACCCCGCGGGAGGCGTCGGTGGCCACCCGCGTCATGACCCCCATCACCGCCGAGAAGGTCACCATCGAGAACAGCCCGGGCATGAGGTACTCGCGGTAGTCGCCGCCGCCCGGCACCTGGATCGCGCTGCCGAAGACGTACCCGAACAGCACCACCATGATGGCCGGGAAGATCAGCGCGGCGACGAGTTCCCCGGGGTCCTGCCGCAGCCGTCCCAGCTCGCGGCCGACCAGGGTCAGCCCGTCGGTGAACGTCCAGCGCAGGCGGGGGCCTATCGGCGGGGTGAGGGCGGTCATGAGCCCTCCTTCGTCGGTCTCATGACCAAGGTTCTGTGCTTATTGATGACCTCGACAAGCTCGGTCACGAGACGTTCTCCTTCCGGTCGGTGAGGCGCAGGAACACCTCGTCGAGGGTGGGGCGGCGCAGGCTCACGTCGGCCGCGGCGACCCCTGCGCGGTCGAGCTCGCGCACGATGTCGGCGAGCCGGAAACCGCCGCCGGGCAGGGCGACGCTGAGCTGGTCGGCGCCCGTCATCGTGGGATCGGTCCCGACCAGGGCGTTCAGCGCGGTCGCCGCCGGACGCAGCGCGGCGGGGTCTTCGAGAACGACGTCGAGGCGGTCCCCGATCGTGGCCTTCAGCTCGTCGGGAGTGCCCGTGGCGATGACCTGTCCGTGGTCGATGACGGCGATGTCGTCGGCCAGCTGGTCGGCCTCGTCCAGATACTGCGTGGTGAGCAGCACCGTGGTGCCCTCCGCCACCAGCTCGCGGACGCTGTCCCAGATCTCGCCGCGGCTGCGCGGGTCCAGGCCGGTGGTCGGCTCGTCCAGGAAGAGCACCTCGGGGCGCAGGATGAGGCTGGTGATCAGGTCGAGGCGGCGCCGCATACCGCCGGAGTAGCCGGCGACCTGACGATCGGCGGCGTCCATCAGACCGAAGCGTTCGAGCAGCTCGTCGGCCCGCTGGTGTGCCTCGCGCCGGGACAGGTGGTAGAGGCGCCCGAACATGCGCAGGTTGCCACGGCCGGTGAGCTTCTCGTCCACGGCGGCGTACTGGCCCGCGAGCCCGATCCTGGCCCGCACCTTGCCGGCCTCGCGGACGACGTCGTATCCGGCGATGCGGGCGTGCCCGGCATCGGGATCGGACAGGGTCGCCAGGATGCGCACCGCGGTCGTCTTCCCCGCGCCGTTCGGCCCCAGCACGCCGCAGACCGTTCCTCTCGGGACGCTCAGGTCCAGGCCCCGCAGCGCATGGGTGTCACCGAAGGACTTGTGCAGCCCTTCGGCGACCACGATCGGATCCGCCATGATCCCTCCACTGGGTACGTTGTACGCGGTTATGGCGGCCAGACTAAGTTACTGGGTACTATGTACGCAAGTAGGGGGTGGAACGGTGACCGACGCCGAGTACGTGAACATCTGGATGCGGCCCGAGCGCCCGGCCCGCGGGCCGAAGCCGGCCTACAGCCGCGCGCAGATCACCGAGGCGGCGGTCCGGATCGCCGACGCCGAGGGGCTGGAGGCCGTCACCATGCGGCGGATCGCCGCCGAGATCGGCGCGGGCGCGATGTCGCTCTACCGGTACGTCCCGAGCCGCGACGACCTCATCGAGCTCATGGCCGACCGGCTGATGGGCGAGATCGACGTCGCGGGCCTGCCCTCCGGCGACTGGCGCGCGGACCTGACGCGCTACGCCGACGGCATGCGCGCGATGTGGCTGCGGCACCCGTGGATCATCACCGTGCACCGGTCACTGCCCAGCTTCGGCCCCAACCAGCTGCTCCTTATCGAACGAGTGATGGGAGCCCTCGACGCCCACGTCTCCATCGACGAGAACCTCGGCCTCATGGCCATCCTGAACGGCTACATCGAGGGCGCCGTCCGCGAGGAGATCAGCTGGGCCGAGGAGGTCCGCCGCAGCGGGCTCAGCGAGTCGGAGTGGATGGTGCGGAGCTCCCCGCGCGTCCACCAGCTGGTGAAGAGCGGGGAGTACCCGATCTTCACCAAGATCGTGATGCAGGCGCGCCAGCCGCACCTGAGCCGCGACGACCAGTTCCGGTACGGGCTGGAGCGCGTCCTCGACTGCATCGCCGCGGCCCTCCCGCCAACGGTCGAGCCTCCGGTCGCGGCGCACCGAGAGGGGCAGGAAGACCGCGACGATTAGCAGCGGCCAGGCGATGGCAGCGGCAGCGCGTGCTGCGCTGCCCATGACTCCCCCGCCAGCCCGGGATTGCCGAACAGGTCCCGGATCGCGGTCACCGTCGCCGACAAGGGTGTCGGGTGGGGAGTCGTAGATCAACGCCGGCGTCTCCATCGAGGCCGTCCGCCGCCGCCTCGGCCACGCCTCCACCGAGGCCACCCCGCTCTACGCGCTGCTGGACAAGGTCGCCGACGCCGCGGCCAGACAACGCGCCGAGGAACCTCACGACCACGAGCGACCTCTCACGCTGCGATAAAGCTCATTTCCAGCTGTCCGCCGGTTCCTCAGCCCCGTGGTCGAGGAGCGTGTTGATCATCTCCTGGATCTCGCTCTGCCCGGCCGGGCCGAGGGCGCGGCCCAGAGCGTCGGCGAGCTTGTCGAAGGGGTCGCTCATCGGCAGGCCGGGCACCTGCTCGGCGAGTTCGGCGACGGTCCACAGGCCGTCCTTGTCGATGGTCGCGCCGCGCGACCAGCCGTGGTTGACCGCGACCGACCCGCCGCGGACGGAGAGCACCTGCCCGGTGAGCGGGCAGGTGCTGGTGGCCAGATAGGCGGCGATCGGCGCGCTGGTGGAGGGGTGCAGCGGGTCGAAACGTCCCGGGGACGGCTCCGCGCTCATCCCGGGGACCTCGAGGGTGAGCCGGGTGCGGGCCATGGAGGGCGAGATGCAGTTGACGCGGACGCCGTACCGGCCGAGTTCGAGGGCGCCGACGGTGGTCATCGCCGCGACGCCCGCGTTCCCCGCCGCGTAGGAGGCCTGCGTGGGCAGGGGGTTGAGCAGGCCGGAGCCGGAGGAGGTGTTGATGACGGCCCGGTCGATCCGGTCGCCGGCCTCGAACCGCGCGCGCCAGTGCCGGGCCGCCCAGCGGGTGACCGCGAAGGTGCCTTTGAGCTTCACGGCGACGACGTCGTCGAAGTCCTCCTCCGACAGGTTCACCATCGCGCGGTTGCGTTCGATGGTCGCGTTGTTGACCACGACGTGGAGGTCGCCGAAGGCCTGCACGGCCGTGTCCACCATGCGCTGGGCGCCGCGCCAGTCGGCGACGCTGTCGGTGTTGGCGACTGCCTGGCCGCCGCGGGCGACGATCTCCTTGACCACCGCGTCGGCCACGCCGCCGTCGCCGCCCGTGCCGTCGATGGCGACGCCGGGGTCGTTGACCACGACCTTCGCGCCCTCGGCCGCGAAGAGCAGGGCCTCCTCTCGCCCGATGCCGCGCCCCGCGCCGGTGATGAGAACGACGCGTCCGTCCAAGCTGCCCATGGATGATCACTCCTCAATTCGGTGCACTTGATGAAGTAATACATTGCATGAAGTGATGCATGGAATGCAATAGGATGTGGCGCATGACGGGAAGCGCGCAGAGCGTGGGACTGCGGGAGCGCAAGAAGCGACGCACGCGGCAGGCGCTGGTCGACGCGGCGGTCGGCCTGTTCGAGGAGAAGGGCTACGAGCACGTCACGGTGGCTGAGATCGCCGAGGCGGCGGAGGTGTCCACCCGCACGTTCTTCCTGCACTTCCAGGCGAAGGAGGACGTGCTGTTCGCCAACGCCGACGTGCGGATCGACCTGGCGCTGCGGGCGGTGGCCGAGCGCAGCGCCGAGGAGCGCTTTCCCGACGTCCTCGTGCGGGCGATGGAACAGATGATCGGCAACAGCTGGGACAGCGATCTGACCAGCGGGCTGGCCGCTCTCCGGGTACGGCTGTCGGCGTCGGCGCCCGCGCTGCAGGCGCGGATGTTGCAGCGGTACGTCGCGGCCCAGACCGAGCTGGCGCAGGCGCTGCACCGGGCCTATCTGGAGGAGCTGGATCCGGTCACCGCCGCCGCCCTGGTGGGCGCGATGGTCGGCGCGGTGAGCGCCGCGACGCTGGCCAGCCTCCAGCGTGGCGACCAGCCCGAGGATGTGCGCGACGCGATGCGGCAGGCCATGGAGCTGGTCGCGGGATGCGAAGGCCGGCCGCGCTGACGAGCGGCCGGCTCAGGGAGAGCGACGGGGCGGTTACAGGGCCGAGCCCTTCTTCCACTCCTTGAACGACAGCTGCCAGAAGCCCCAGCCGTTGTTCCACTCCAGCTTGCGGGTGGTGCCGATGATGTCGACCACGTCGCCGCGCTGCATGGTGTCGTGAAACCACTTGGCCTGGTCGGGGCGGGAGTTGATGCAACCGTGGCTGACGTTCTGCCGGCCCTGCGCCCACACGTTGTTCTTGGCGTGGACGTACTCACCCGAGTTGGAGATGCGCACGGCGTGGTTGATCATCACGTCGTAGTAGCCGGGGTCGCCCTTCTTGCGGCCGGGGGAGATCATCCGGACCGGGTTGGCGCGCTCCATTGTGAGGTGGACGCCCGAGGTGGTGGTGTACTCCCGCGTGGTGGCCATGCCCGCGCTGATGCGCATGGTCTTGACCTTCTTACCGTCGCGGTAGACGTACATCATGTGCGTCTTGGTGTTGATCTTGCTGATCTGCTTGGCGCCGATCTTGATGGTCGTCGTGTAGTCCTTCACGCCGTACATGTCCTTGCCGCCCTGCACGCCGTTGAGGCGGGCGGTCAGCTTGACGTCCTGGTGGGCGGGCCAGTACTTCGCGGTGCGGTAGATGACGGTCTTGTCGTTGATCCATCGCCACGCGCCCTCGACCGGCTTCTCGGCCTCGACCTCGAGCGCCCCCTCGACGGCCTCCTTGTCGGCGACCGGGTTGTTGAAGGTGACGATGATCGGCGCCCCCACGCCGACCTTCTCACCCTTCTGGTTCGGGGTGACGTCGGCGACCTCGAGCTCGACCTCGGGCTTGAGGGTCTTGAAGCTCGCCGCGGCGGTGGTCGACCCGGCCTTGGCCGAGACGCTGTAGCTGCTGGTCGGCTTCAGCGGGTCCTTGGAGACCCACTTGGTCTTGTCGGCGTTGAAGGAGCCCTCGAGCTGCTTGCCACCGCCTTCGACGACCACCTCGTCCAGCGCGCCGCCCGAGGCGGTGACCACGACCTTCTTGTTCGGCTTCACCTTCGAGCTGCCCTCGGCGGGGCTGATCTTGATGGCGGGGGCGGGCGAGGCCGACGCCGAGGCCGTCCCCGATCCTCCAGCCGCGGCGGGGCCGCCCGTGGCGGCCGAGCCGCTCGAGCACGACGCCGTCAGCGCGGCGGCCACAATGACCGCGGCTCCGGCGACCGGCCTCCTCCAAGCTGGCGTAACACTCAACACAGATCTCTCCCCCAGAGCAGCAAAGCGCACCCAAAAACCTTAATGGTCATACCTGTTAGATGCCGAATCATATGGGAGAGTTCGGTAACAATCAGGACACCGAAGGCTGTCAACCAGTTGACAGGCGGTGAGTCAGGCCTGTGTGCCTGCGGCCCGCGCCCTTGGTGCGGATGGCCTGAGCCAGTGCGCGGCGCGAGCCGACGATCACCACCAGCCGTTTCGCCCTGGTGATCGCGGTGTAGAGCAGGTTGCGCTGGAGCATCATCCACGCGCTGGTGGCCAGCGGGATGACCACCGCCGGGTACTCGCTGCCCTGGGAGCGGTGGATGGAGACGGCGTAGGCGTGGGCCAGCTCGTCCAGCTCGTCGAAGGAGTAGTCGACGCTCTCCTCCTCGTCGGTCAGGACGGTCAGCTTGTGCTCGTCGGGCCGGATGTCGGTGACCACCCCGACGGTGCCGTTGAAGACCCCTGCCGCGCCCTTGTCGTAGTTGTTGCGCAGCTGGGTGACTTTGTCGCCGATCCTGAAGACGCGCCCGCCGTAACGCCGCTCGGGCATCCCCTCGCGCGCGGGGGTCAGCGCCTCCTGCAGGGCCAGGTTGAGCGCGCCCGCGCCCGCCGCGCCCCTGTGCATGGGTGCCAGCACCTGCACGTCGCGGCGGGGGTTGAGGCCGAACTTCCTGGCGATACGGCGGGCGACCACGTCCACGGTGAGCGTGGCGATCTCCTCGGGCTCCTCGCAGGGGAACAGGAAGAAGTCCTTCATGCCCTCCAGGACGGGATGGCGGCCGGTGTTGACCCGGTGGGCGTTGACCACCACGCCCGACTCCTGCGCCTGGCGGAAGATCTGCGTCAGCCGTACCCGGGGGATGTCGTCGGCGGCCAGCAGGTCCTTGAGCACCTCACCCGCGCCGACCGAGGGCAGCTGGTCGACGTCGCCGACCAGCAGCAGGTGGGCGCCGGGGGCGATGGCCTTGACCAGCTTGTTGGCCAGCAGCAGGTCGAGCATGGAGGCCTCGTCGACCACGACCAGGTCGGCCTCGAGCGGGTTGTCGCGGTCGAAGGTGGCCTCGCCGCCCGGGCGCAGCTGCAGCAGGCGGTGCACGGTGGTGGCCTCGTGGCCGGTCAGCTCGGCCAGGCGCTTGGCGGCCCGGCCGGTCGGGGCGGCCAGGATGACCTTGGCCTTCCTGGCGCGGGCCAGCAGCACGATGGACCTGACGGTGAACGACTTGCCGCAGCCCGGACCGCCGGTCAGCACGGCGACCTTCTCGGTGAGGGCCAGGCGGACGGCCTGACGCTGCTCGGCGGCCAGTTCGGCGCCGGTCTGGCCGTGCAGCCACTGCTCGGCCCTGACCCAGTCGACGTCGGCGAAGCCCTTCAGCCGGTCGCGGCCGGTGCGCAGCAGCGTGAGCAGGCTGCCGGCCAGCGACAGCTCGGCGCGGTGGAAGGGCACCAGGTAGATCGCGGGCACCACGTTGTCGCCCGCGGGGATGTCCTCGCGCACCACGCCCTCCTCGGCGACGAGCTCCTCCAGGCAGCTCTTCACCAGCTCGGGCGGCACCTCGAGGATCTTGACGGCGTCGCCGACGAGGTTGGGGGCGGGCAGGTAGCAGTGGCCGTCGTCGGCGGCCTGCGACAGGGTGTAGCGCAGGCCGGCCTTGACGCGTTCGGGGCTGTCGTGCGGGATGCCGACCGCCTGGGCGATGGTGTCGGCGGTCTTGAAACCGATGCCCCACACCTCGTCGGCCAGCTTGTACGGCTGGCCGCGCACGACCGAGATCGACGCCTCGCCGTACTGCTTGAAGATGCGCACCGCGATCGAGGTGGACACGCCCACGCCCTGCAGGAAGATCATGACCTCTTTGATGATCTTCTGCTCTTCCCAGGCGACGGCGATCAGCTTGGTCCGTTTGGGACCCAGGCCCGGCACCTCGACCAGGCGTTCGGGACTGCTCTCGATGACGTCGAGGGTGTCGGTGCCGAAGTGGTCGACGATGCGCTCGGCCATCTTGGGGCCGATGCCCTTGATCAGGCCGGAGCCCAGATACCGGCGGATGCCCTGGACGGTGGCGGGCAGCACGGTGGCGTAGGACCAGACCTCGAACTGCCGGCCGTAGCGGGGGTGGGAGGTCCAGCGACCGGTCAGCCGCAGCGACTCGCCGACCTGCGCGCCCAGCAGCGGACCCACCACGGTGAGCAGCTCGGCGCCGGAACGCTCGGTGGCGACGCGGGCGATGGTGTAGCCGCTCTCCTCGTTGGCGTAGGTGATCCGCTCGAGCACCGCCTCCAGCACGCTGCCGTTCTCCACGCCGACCATCCTAAAGGCGATCTTTTCGGCGTCCCACGTGTCTCTCGATACCCTTCGGCGTTATGAGTGAAGTGGGTGAGTCCACCGCCAGGGCGCTGCTGCGCCGGCTGGCCGTGGAGCAGAGTGAGTCCAGGGTGCCGTCGCTGACGGCGGCGATCGTCCGCGACGGCCAGGTGGCGTGGTTCGGCGGCAGAGGCAAGGTAGGCGAGGGCGAGCCCACCCGCGACACGCAGTACCGCCTCGGCTCGATCACCAAGAGCATGGTCGCCGTCGTCGTCATGCGGCTGCGCGACGAGGGCCTCGTCGACCTGCTCGACCCGATCGGCAAGCACGTCGAGGGCACCCCCTTCGAGCAGGTGACGATCGCGCAGCTGCTCTCGCACACCGGCGGGCTGACGGCCGAGCCGCCGACCGAGTGGTGGGAGCGCACGCCGGGGCTGCCGATGGAGGACCTCCTGGGGCGGCTGGGGCCGGACAGCTCCAGGCACCGGCCGGGACGCCGCTTCCACTACTCCAACCTCGGCTTCGGGCTGCTGGGCGAGCTGGTGGCGCGCCATCGCGGCATGCCGTGGCTCGAGGCGGTCCGGCGGGAGGTCCTCGAGCCGCTCGGGATGAACGACACCACCGCCAGGCCGCGCGCGCCGCACGCGACCGGCTACGCGGTGCACCCGTTCGCCGACGTGCTGCTGGCCGAGCCCGAGCACGACGCCGCCTCGATGGCGCCCGCGGGCCAGCTGTGGTCCACGCCCGCCGACCTGGCCCGATGGGCGATCTTCCTGGCCGGCTCCAGCGACGGGGTGCTCGAGGAGTCGACGCTGGCCGAGATGCGTGAGCCCGCCACCGTCGCCGACGACGACGCCTGGAGCGCCGGCTACGGCCTGGGCCTGCAGCTGCTGCGCCACGCCGGACGCCGCCTGGCCGGCCACACCGGATCGATGCCGGGCTTCCTGGCCACCGTCTGGGCCGACCCCGCCGAGCGGGTCGGCGTGCTGTTCATGGCCAACACCACCGCGGGGGTGCGCGGCACGCTGATGACCGACCTGCTGGCCATCCTGGCCGAGCACGAACCGCGCCTGCCCGAACCGTGGCAGCCGGTCGCGGCCGACCCCGACCTGCTGGCCCTGACCGGGCTGTGGCACTGGGGGCCGACGCCGTACCTGCTGAGGCTGCTGCCCGAGCGGGGCCTGTCGCTCACGCCCGTGCGCGGCACCGGCCGCGCCTCCCGCTTCGTGGCCCAGCCCGACGGCACGTGGCTGGGGCTCGATGGCTACTATGCCGGGGAGGTGCTGAGGGCAGGCGACGGCTACCTCGATCTGAACACCTTCATCTTCACCCGCGAACCCTATGACCAGGCCGCGCCGATTCCCGGCGGGCCCGGAGACTGGACGGCATGACCGTCAGCTGAAGGCGGGGCTCGGCTGATATCTACAAGACCCCAGCTCGAAGCGGGTGCAGGATGGCTGCCATGGATATCGACAAGGTTGACTCGTTCATGGCCGGCCACGCGCGTCTACTGGACCGGCGCCGCTTCGAGCTGATGATGGGCCGCGGGGGCCGGGCCGCCACGCTGGCCGCGCTCGAGGGCTACCGCAACGCCGACGGCGGCTACGGCTGGGGTCTGGAGCCCGACCTGCGCTCGCCCGAGAGCCAGCCGGGCGCCGCGTTGCACGCCTTCGAGGTGTTCGAGGTGGCACCGAGCCCGCGCGCGGCCGAGCTGTGCGACTGGCTGCAGACGGTGACGCTGCCCGACGGCGGCCTGCCGTTCGCGCTGCCGCTGACGGTCACCGAGGCGACCGCGCCGTGGTGGCAGGGCGCGGATCCCTCGGTGTCGTCGCTGCAGATCACCGCGGTGACGACGGCGGCGGCCTGGCGCGTGGCCGCCCACGACGCCGCCGTCGCCGCGCACCCGTGGCTGGCGCGGGCGACCGGCTACTGCCTGGAGGCCATCGCCGGGCTCAAGGAGCGGCCGCACGCCTACGTCCTGGCCTTCGCGGTGCGCTTCCTCGACACCCAGCCCGGCGCGTCGGACCTGCTCGACCGGCTGCGCGAGTTCGTGCCGCCCCACGGGGAACTGCACGTGGAGGGCGGCACCGAGCACGAGATGCTGCGCCCGCTGGACTTCTCCCCCGCCCCCGGCCTGCCCTCGCGGGAGCTGTTCACGCCCGAGTCGGTGGCCGCGGACCTCGACCGGCTGGAGAGCCTGCAGGAGGCGGACGGCGGGTGGACGGTCGACTACGCGACGATCTCCCCGGCGGGGGCGCTGGACTGGCGCGGCGCCACCACCGTCAACGCCCTGGAGATCCTGCGCCGCAACGGCAGGCTCGGCTAGGCCCCTTCCTCGGCGGCGGGTGCGACACACCGTGACCACCGTGCGCGGCGTCCTGCGGGACGGCCCCGCGGCGGGATGACCCTGCAAGCCGGCTGAAAGGGACTCATAACCATTAGGGGCTAGAAAAGGCACGAACCGCCCACCAGGGATGGAGTTGCCTCTAATGATCAGTCTCAAGCACGCTCTCAACGCCGTCATGCCCCGCCCTCGCCATGCGTGCCGCCGATCGCCCGAGGGCGGGCCGATGGCCGAGGTGGTCGACGGGATCTCCCTGGCGCGCCTGGCCACCGGCCAGGTCCGCCGAGGAGGGAAGCACTTCCTGCCGGAGCGGCTGCTCGTCGAGCTGAGCGACGTCCGCGGCCAGCGCGCCGGGCCTGATCCGTTTCTCGACGCGTTCCTCGACTGCCTGTTGGACAAGCACGAGGGACGTTTCTGGAACCGGACGTATCTGGCGCTGTCGCTTCTGGAACGCCTGCTGGACGATCAGCGCTCAGGGCTGAGCCCGTCCCGGCTGGCCACCCTGCTGATCTCCGACGTCGTGCGGTTCGAGATCGAGGCGGCGGGCGGCTCGGCGGAGTTCCCGGCCAGGGGGCGGCCGGATCCGATGACGCTGCGCAAGCGGCTGCGGCACGCGCTGCGGTTCGTGGCCGACGACCTCGACGCCCCGCCGTCCCTGCTGGCTCGGACGGTGGCCGAGTCCCGGCCGGAGGAACTCCTCGACCACCTGCCCAGGCCCCCGGCGACCCCGGCCGGCCAGTGGTTCGGCGTCACCGTGCAGCCGGTGTACGTCCTGCACGACGAGTACTTCTTCATCCGCGTCCTGCAGACCCATGAAATGATCTTCACCACGATCGCGTCCGACATGAGGGCCGCGATCGCGGCGTTGCGCGAGGGGCGGGTGGAGTCCTGCGTGGCGCGCGTGGATCACGCGGTCGCGGTGTTCGAGCGCGCGGCGTCGCTGTTCCGGATGGTCGCCACGATGCGGCCAGAACAGTTCTGCGGCTTCCGGCAGTACACCGACGGCGCCAGCGCCATCCAGTCCGAGCAGTACAAGCGGTTCGAGATCCTGTGCGGTCCGCCGCCCGACCCGCGGCTGCACTCATCCGCCTTCACGAGCGTGCCGGTGGTGCGCGCCGAGGCGGAGCGCGACCACGACAGCCTCACCGGGGCATATCTCGAGCTCCGCGGCGAGGCGGGGTTCGACCCGGCGCAGTGGGCGGCGCTCGACGCCGCGCTCGCCCGGTTGGAGGCCGTCCACCAGCGCTGGAAGTCCACGCATCGCTCGCTGGCCGTGCGCATGCTGGGTGACGCGCCCGGGTCGGGCCACACCTCCGGCGTCCCCTACCTCACGCAGTGCCTGGACAACCGCCTGTTCCACCAGCTCGGCGAGGCCTCCTGACGCCGCGGGAGGCCCCGATCAGCTGCCGACGCTCTGGTAGTGCAGCAGCTGCGCCCGCCAGATGCGGGTGCGGACGGCGCCGAACGGGCCGGTGAAAGTGCGGGGGCGGCGGAAGACCTTGGTCAATCCCTCGACTCGGATCACTGACACTTTCTTTCACACGGCCCGAATCGACGGCAATTGTTTTAGCGGCTCTCTTCAGGGCGAAGAGCTGCGGTGGGCCTGTCCGTCGGCTAGCCGGTTCGGAGCCTTTCGTCGGCCTCGGCGAGGTCCTCGGCGGTGGGGGCGTCGTCCTGGGTCAGCTTGAGCCGCCAGTAACCGGCGAAGTCGATGGCGCGCTTGTCGATCCCGCGGTCGTCGACCAGGTGCCTGCGCAGCGCCCTGACCGTGCCCGACTCCCCGGCGATCCAGGCGAAGACCCGACCCTCGGGCAGGTCCGCCTGCCGTACGGCCCGCAGCAGCGCCTCCCCCACCGGCTCCTGCCCCCTGTGCAGCCAGTGGACGGCGGCCGCGCCCGCGCTCGGGCAGGGCTGTTCCTCCGCGGCGTCGGCGACCTCGATGTAGGCCACGGCCCTGTGCCCCTCGGGCAGCCAGTCGAGCAGGGTGCCGATGGCCGGCAGCGCGCTCTCGTCGCCGGCGATCAGCAGCCAGTCGGCGGCGGTGATGGACTCGTCCAGCGGGGGCTGCCTGGCGAAGTAGGGCGAGGGCCCGAAGATGCCGAGCGTGTCGCCCGGCCGGGCGCGCTGGGCCCAGCGGGTGGCGGGCCCGGTGTCGCCGTGCAGGACGAAGTCGATGTCGATGACGCCTTCGCCGTGGCTCCTGAGGGTGAAGCTGCGCATCCACGGCCGCTCGTTCTCGGGGATGGCGTTGAAGGCCTGGTACCAGGCCATCAGGTCGTCGCCCGCCTCGGGCAGCACCACGTCGTGGCCCGGCCTGGGGAAGTAGAGCTTGACCTGCAGATCTGGTTCGTCGCGGAAGAAGGGCTCGAGGCCGCCGGAGGTGAAGGTGATCCGGACCATGTGCGGGGTCAGGGGCACGACTCGCAGGACGCGAATGAGGGAGACTGGCAGCGACATGCATATCCTTATGCCGTAAAGAGTTAGCTCGAGCAGATTAGTTTATGCTGTAAGGAGTTGCAAGGTGACCGTGTTCGCAGGTCAGGGCTCGGTGGCGGCGCTGTGGCGGGCCAAGGAGGAGACCAAGCCGAAGCCAGGGCCGAAGCCGCGCCTCAGCGTCGGCCTCATCGTGGACACCGCGATCACGGTCGCCGACGAGGCCGGGATGGCGGCGCTGTCGATGCGCGCCGTCGGCGAGCGGCTGGGCCGTACGGCGATGGCCCTCTACACCTACGTGCCGAACAAGAGCGAGCTGCTCGACCTCATGCACGACAGGGCGCTGGCCGAACTGCCCACGGACTATGACCTGGACGAGGGCTGGAGAGCGGCGCTGACGGCGTGGGCGGGCGACACCTGCGCCTTCTACGTGCGCCACCCGTGGACGCTCCAGGTCTCGCAGGCCCGTCCCGTGCTGGGCCCGCACGAGTTCGCCATGCTCGACACGCTGGCCCGCGTCCTGGCCGCGACCGGGCTGGGGCCCCGGGTGCTGCGCGGCGTCGTGGCCGCCCTGTTCGACGTCGTACGGGGGGCCGCCAGGACGATCTCCGAGGCGCGCAGGGCGCCGTCGGAGACCGGGGTGGCCGACGAGGAGTGGTGGACGGCGCGCTCCTCGCTGCTGCTGGAGGTCGCTCCCGACTTCGCCGAGCGGTTCCCGATGGCGGTGTGGCTGGAGAGCGAGCCCATCTCGCCGGTGGCGGGCGAGCCGTACCTGGAGGCGGCGGCCCGGCAGGCCTTCCAGTCGGGGCTGGCCGTCCTGCTGGACGGCATCGAGGCCGCCACTCGCGCCTAGAGTTGGTGTCCATGGAATCCAGTGAGCTGCTGGGCACACGGCTGCGCCTGCTCCTCGACCTGCTCGACGACGGCGTCACCGCGCTCTACCCCTCCCTCGGGCTGGCCGGCTTCCGCCCCCGCTTCACCCCGATCCTGCGCCAGTTGGCCGCCGAGGGTCCCGCCTCCATCCGCGACCTGGCCCGCGCGATCGGCGTGACGCACTCGGCCGCCAGCCAGACGGTCGCGCAGATGGCCAAGGAGGACCTGGTCGCCCTCTCCCCCGGCGCCGACGCCCGCCAGCGCATCGTGCGGCTGACCGGCAAGGCCGAGGCGCTGCTGCCGGCGCTGGACAAGGAGTGGACCGCGACCGCCGCCGCGGCGGCCGAGCTCGAGGCCGAGCTGCCCTACCCGCTCAGCCGCCTGATCGACGAGACGCTGGAGGCGCTGCGCCGCCGTCCGATGCGCGACAGGATCAGCGCAGCCGCCAGACACCTGTAGCACAGGAGGCCAGCGCGCCGTACGGCCTGGCCGCGGTCAACCACCGCTGGTACCTGGTGGCCTTCGACGAGCACCGGTCGGACTGGCGGATCTTCCGCGTGGACCGCATGGGTGCGCCGCACCGCACAGGTGTCCGCGTCGGGGCGCGTGAGCTGCCCGGCGGGGTCGACGCGGCCACCTGTGCGGTGTCCTCGATCAAGGCGATGGGCTGAGCGTCCCGGCGGGGAGGCTCAGACGGTTCGCGCGGGTCCCGACATCTCGGCGATGTCCTCGGCCCCGTCGCCGAGGAGCTTGTCGGCCAGGTCCATCAGGGCACGGCCGGCCGCCAGCTCGTCGCCGATCTCGGGGACGGGGCGGTCGTCGGGGTTGCGCCGGGCGTAGCCGACGCTCTGGTGCCGCTGGTTGCCGGCGGTGTACAACACGGCGGTGGCTGAGGTGCGCTTGTCCTCGTCGTCCTCGCTGATGAGGATCTTGACGGTCCATTCCTCGGTTTTCATGACGACTCCAGATGTAACGAAGGTGACGATACGGTCATATACCCAGCATCCCCCCATAAGGGTGACAAGCGCGAGGCCAACCACCCAGGAGGTTCGCCTCGGGCGCGATCGGGTAGCAGCGGCGCCATGCCTACGTACGGATTCCACGCCTCGCACGAGCAGGTGCCGCCCCGAGACCTTCTCGATGCCGTAACGGCCGCCGAGGAGGCCGGCTTCGGCGCGGCCATGTCGTCGGACCACTTCTCGCCGTGGAGCGAGCGGCAGGGCGAGTCGGGTTTCGCCTGGTCGTGGCTGGGCGCCGCGCTGGAGCGTACGTCGTTGCCGTTCGGAGTCGTCAACGCGCCGGGGCAGCGCTACCACCCCGCGATCATCGCGCAGGCCATCGCCACGCTCGACTCGATGTACCCGGGCCGGTTCTGGGCCGCGCTCGGGAGCGGCGAGGCCTCCAACGAGCACATCACCGGCGCCCCGTGGCCGCGCAAGCAGGTGCGCAACGCCCGGCTGCGCGAGTGCGTGGACGTCATCAGGGCGCTGCTGGCAGGCCAGGAGGTCACCCACGAAGGGCTGGTCACCGTGGACCGGGCCAGGCTCTGGACGCTTCCCACCGAACCGCCCGACCTCGTCGGGGCGGCGGTGAGCGAGGAGACCGCCCGCTGGTGCGCCGAGTGGGCCGACGGGCTGATCACCGTGGGCGGGCCGCAGGCGGCGGGCGTGGCGCGGGCCTACCGGGAGGCGGGCGGGCGCGGCCGGCTGCGGCTGCAGGTCCACCTGAGCTGGGCGCCCACCGAGGAGGAGGCGCTGCGGCTGGCCCATGACCAGTGGCGCTCCAACGTGTTCGCGCCGCCGGTCTGCTGGGACCTCGACCGCGTGGAGCTGTTCGACATCGTCTCCCGTGACGTCTCGCCCGAGAAGGTGGCCGAGGTCGTGCACGTCTCCGCCGAGGTGGGCCGCCACGCGGAACTCCTGCACTCCTACGCCGAGCAGGGGTTCGACGAGATCTTCCTCCACCATGTCGGCCGGGAGCAGCGCCCGTTCATCGAGGCCTTCGCCGAGATCGTCAAGTGAGCCGGCGCCGGGTCACGGCGGCGCGCCGGGCAGTCCGAGAGTGCGGTGGATCATCTGGTGCATGTGGGCGCGGAAGCGCCGCATGGCGCGCGGGTCGTCGGGGCCGCGCCGCTGCGCCGCGGTGTCGAACACGCCGCTCAGGACGAATCCGTGCACGCACCAGATCATCGAGTTGATCGTGTAGTGCACGTCGGCGTGCTCGATGTTCGACGCCGGGATGATGTTCTCGATGGCGAACTCGGCCAGCGGCTGGGCGTACTTCGCCTCGAGGTTGCTGACGTCGCTGGCGTCCGACAGCCAGCGGTGCATCCACAGCGCGGGCACCTCGGGGTGGTCGGCGGAGAAGTCGATGTAGGCGTCGATGAACCGGTGCACGGCGGCCACCTTGTCCTCGGGCGGCGCGGCCTGCACATCCTTGATCCTTGCCTTCACCATGGCCGCGTGGACCGTGTGCGCGCGCTCCATCACCGCGAGGTACAGGTCGCGCTTGGAGCCGAAGTGGGAGCTCACCGTCTTCGCGGTCAACCCGGCGGTCTCCGCGATCTGCCCGATATCGGTCGCGTCGTAGCCGAGCGCGGCGAACAGCTTGGTCGCGGCCTGGAGGATGCGCTCCCGCTCACCCCCTTTTCCTGGCGTCATACAGGTGACCCTAGAATCCGCCGTCGGCTGGGCAAATCACGTGATCGATAAATACCGGTCAAATAGCTCCCGTGCGGATAAAAGAGGCAAACTACGGCCCACCTCCGCACTTACGGGATGGCCCGCCGGCAGGCGGGGCAGCCCGGAGCGCGACCCGGAAGCGGTCACGTTGGTCGGCGCTGTTGTTCGATGTAGGCCCTGATGATGGAGAGGAGGGCTCCGCCGCAGGAGGCTGCGACCTGGACGGGGGGCTGGTTCCCCGTCAGCATCCATTCTCATTCGTACGCTACGACACCCTTCCGGAGGACTGAAACCCCATGCCGCAGATCACCGTGGAGTACTCCGCGAGCCTGCAGGACGCCTTCGACCGCCGCGCCTTCGCCCTGGCCCTGCACACCGCGGCGGCGCCGATCATCGACAGCGAGCTCGAGAGCTTCAAGTCCCGCTCCTACCGCGTCGACGACGAGGTCATCGGCGACGGCTCGCCCGCCCAGGCCATGCTCCACGTGGAGGTGGCGATCCTGTCAGGACGCGACCAGGACACCAAGCGCCATCTGGCCGCCACCGCCCTGTCCGTGGCCGCCGACCACCTGACCCCGCCGCCGGGTCTCACCGTTCAGACGACGGTCGAGATCCGCGATCTCGACAGCGCCACCTATCACAAGCGCGTCGACACCGGCCGCGCATGAAGGCGGCGCCGCCCGTCCCGACCTCGCGGGGCGGGCGGCGGATGAGCCGCGCGCCTCAGAGCACGACGCGCACGAGGTTGCGGCCGCGCAGGGCGTAGAGCGCGCTCCCGTCAGGCGCCGCGGCCAGCAGCGGCTGGGAGCCGTAGGCCTGCGCGGCGAGCCCGTCGACGACGGTGGAGAGCGTCATCGTCAGCGGGTCGATCCGGTAGACGCTCTCCCCGTCGGTGCCATAGAGGTCGCCGCCGGCCCGCACGATCGTGCCGGTGCGCGACTTGCTGAGCGGCACCTGGACGGTCCTGGTGACCTGCCTGCTCCTCGGGTCGAACTCGAACAGCACGCCGGTGTCGGCGATGCCGTACAGCATGGCGCCGTGGGAGACCAGCTCCGAGAGCACGGTCGCGCCCTGGACGGGGGTGACCGACCAGCGGACCTGCTTGGTGCGCAGGTCGAAGGCGGCGAGCTTGGCCTCCTTCGCCACCGGGGTGGTGCCGAGGCCGCCGCTGATCTCGCTGGCGACGTAGGCGGTGCCGGCCTTGGCGGTGACCGAGCGGATCGACTGGTTCTCGATGATGTTCCTGAACGTCTCGATCCGGTCGCCGCGCGGGTCGTAGAGGGCCAGCGCGCCGCCGTGCAGGCCGTACTCCGGCTGGGTGCCGACCAGCAGCCGCCCGCTGACGGGGTCGTAGTGGGCGTCCAGCGGGCGGTTCTGCTCCTCGCCGACGCGGGTCAGCCTGCGCAGGTCGGTGCCGTCGGGCCGCATCCCGAACAGGTAGGCGAGGGTGTAGACCGACAGGTAGACCTGCTTGCCGACGACCGTCATCGCCTTGGCCTCGCCGGGCAGGAACGTGCGGGTGCTGCCGCCGGTGGCCAGGTCGTGCACCTGGATGCCCGCCTTGCCGCTGACCAGTACTTGGTCGCGCGTCGCGGTGACCGCCATCGCCAGCTCGGGCGCGGGCGGCATGCCCGCCTCGGTGAGGTCCACGCCGGTGAGCTCGCCGCCGGCCACGTCGTACTCCACGACCGAGCTGGTCAGCACGCCCGTCACCGTGCCACCGCTGACGAAGATCCGGTTGAACGACGCCCCGTCGTACGGCACCGCCAGCCGGTCGAGCTGGGCGGTGTCGCGGTCGTAGCGGTAGAGCGTGCCCGAGGGCCTGGTGCCGAAGTAGACGTCGTTGTTGGGCGCGTCGATGCCGATGGCGGTGACGTAGGAGTCGCCGGGCGCGTCGACCAGCACGTGGCGCGAGGGATCGGCGGTCTCCATCAGCATCAGGTCGCCCGTGGCCGACAGGCCCGCCGCCAGCAGGCCGCCCTCCAGCGCCAGGGTGGCGACGAAGGTGCGGTCGGCCAGCTCGGCGGGAAGGAGCTCGCGCTTGGCGCCGGTGACCCTGTCGATGGCGATCAGGTGGGCCTTGGCGCCGACTCCCGCGTAGATCGTGGTGTCGTCGACCGCGATGCTGCGCACGTACTGCTCCCCCGCGACGGCCTGGCCGAAGTCGCGCGTCCTGCCGGTGGCGGGGTCGTACTCGACGACGCGGCCCCTGGGGTAGGTGCCGGCGTAGATCTTGCCGTCGGGGGCGGCGTCGAGCGACCAGATGAAGTTGTCGGGCCGTACGTCGGCGACCTTCGCGGCCGTGCCGGTGCGGGTGTCGACCTTGTGGATGTCGCCCGGGGTGTAGGTCCCGACGTACAGGTCGGTGCCGACCGCCGCGGCGGCCCACGTGCCGTCGCCGGTGGGCAGCTCGGTGATCGAGGTGACCTTGCGCTGGGCCGGGTCGTAGGCGCCGATCCTGGTCGGCTTGATGCCGCCGGTGCCCAGGTAGAGGCGGTCGCCGACGAACTCGGCCGCGCTGATCGAGGTCACCTCCGAGGCCGGGCCGAGGTCCTCGATGACCGGCGCCGCGCTCGCCGCGGCGGGGGCGCTCGCCAGCCCCAGGGCCAGAGCCAGGGTCAACGCCGTGGCGAACCGTATCCTTCTCATCCACTTGCCTCTCGAGGGGCTTATTACGGACCAGGCCGATATTCGCTCAAGTCGTACCATGCGCGGAAACGATCGAGCAATACCTCCGCCGCGCATATTCGCGCACGCCATCGCGAGACCGCCCTTCGAGAGGAACGGTCTTCAATCAAGTGATTGACAGCGGGAGGAGTCCGGCCTACGTTTTCTATCAATTGATAGAAAACAAGGGGGCGAGCCATGACGGTCAAGAGGGCCACGCCGGGGCCACGTTCGGAGGAGCGCAGGCAACGGCTCGTCGCGGCGGGCTACCGGGCGATGGTCAGGTCCGGACTGGCCGGCGCACGCACCCGCGACATCGCCGCCGAGGCCGGCATCACCGTCGCGACCCTGCACTACTACTTCCCCACCAAGGACGACCTGGTGCGGGCGGTCCTGGAGCACACGATCAGGGAGAGGATGCTGGCTCCCCTGCGGCTGGAGACCGACTGGGCCGACGGCCTGGCCGCGCTCAGGACGATGCTCACCGGCCTGTCCCTCCAGGCCGAGGCGGAGCCGGGGCATTTCCGGCTGCTCCACGAGATGACCTGGGCCTCCCGCGAGGACCCGGCGATGCGTGCCATGCTCGCCCACTGGCACGACGACTGGCACGACACCATCACCGGCTGGCTCGAAGCCGGGCAGCGAGAGGACCGCGTTCGCCCTGATCTCGACGCGGGAACCGTCTCGGCGTTGATCATCTACATGGTGCTCGGCATGGTGATGAGGCCCCCCATGCCCGCCGGCGTGGATGCGCGCCTTCCCGGCGAGTTCGACCGGTTGCTGGCCTCGATCGAAAGATCACCATGAGGAGACGACATGTCCCATGAGCGAACGCAGGTACTGGTCGTCGGCGGCAGTCTCGTCGGCCTGTCCACCGCCCTGTTCCTCCGCCGGCACGGCGTCGACGTGGTGCTCGTCGAGCGCCATGCCGGCACGTCCATCCATCCCCGCACCCCCGGCTACAACGCCCGCACCATGGAGCTGTTCCGCGCGGCGGGCATGGAGGAGGCGGTGCGCGCCGCCGGCCCGTGGCGGCTGAACGGCTCGGGCCTGCTGTGGGCGGAGAGCCTGACCAGCCCGAACCACCACTGGCTCGCCCCACCCAACGCCCACAGCGTGCAGGACGGCTTCGCCGACGTCTCTCCCTGCGACGACGCGGTGCTGTCCCAGGACGTGCTCGAACCGGTGCTGCGCGAGCACGCCGAGGCGCTCGGCGCCGACCTGCGGTTCGGCACCGAGCTCACGGAGTTCGACAGCGCGTCCGACGGGGTGACCGCGACCTTGACCGTGCGCTCCAGCGGCACCCGGGTAACCGTGCGCGCCGACTACCTGGTCGCCGCCGACGGGGCCGCCAGCGCCGTCCGCGCCCGGCTCGGCATCGGCACGAGCGGGGTGGGCGTGCTGGAGCACGTGGCCGGCATCATGGTCCGCGCCGATCTGGGAGCGGCCCTGCGCGACAGGAGGTTCGCCATCTGCCAGGTGGACAACCCGCGCTTCTCCGGGATGGTCCGCGTCGTCGGCGACAAGATCGCGCTCCACGTCACCTTTCGTCCCGACCGTGGAGAGAGCGCGGACCAGTTCACCGGGGAACGGTGCGTCGAACTGACCAGAGCAGCGGTGGGACTGCCCGATCTGGCGGTCGAACCACTCGACGTCCTGCCCTGGCAGATGACCGCCGCCGTGGCCGACAGGTTCGCCGAGGGCCGGGTGTTCCTCGCAGGGGACGCGGCCCACGTCATGCCTCCCGCGGGGGCCTACGGCGCCAACACCGGCATCCAGGACGCCGCCAACCTGGCGTGGAAGCTCGCCTACGTCCTGCACGGCTGGGCGGGCGCCGCGCTCCTCGACACCTACGACGCCGAACGACGTCCGGTCGCCCAGCTGACCGTCGAGCAGGCGCTGGCCACGGGCAGGGCGTGGTTCGGCGCCGACCTGCCGTCCGAGGTGGCGGCGATCGAGCTCATCGACGAGGTGGCCATGAAGTTCGGCTACCACTACCGCGCGGGCGAGGCGCCCGTCGAGGACCCGCGGCGGCCCACCGGCCGCCCGGGCACCCGCGCCCCGCACGTGTGGCTGCTGCGGGACGGCAAGCAGGTCTCCACCGTCGACCTCTGGGCTTCGGGGCTCGTGCTGCTCGCCGGGCCAGGCGGCGCGGCCTGGGTCGAGGCCGCCTCCGCCGTCGCCGGGCGGGACGGCCTGCCGCTCACGGCGTACCGCGTCGTTCGAGAGGAGGCGCAGTGCGCGCTGCCACAGCTCGCGGACCCCGTGGGCCGGTGGGCGAGGCTGTCCGGCGTCACCGGCGGCGCAGCGGTCCTGATCCGCCCTGACGGGTTCGTGGCATGGCGCGCGGAGGAGGCCTCAGGTCAGGACCCCGCCGACGCCCTCACCGACGGCCTCCAACGCGTCCTCCAAGGCGCCTGACCCCGGAAGTGGCGCTCGGGCTACCGTGCGCGGCCGGACGTGGCGGCTCGGATGAGGCGGCGCAGCGTCCAGCGCATGAAGATCTTGGCTGCCGGTCGCACCAGCCGACCGAACGGCAGGGACAACTCCTCCGCCCAGATGAGCCGTCCGCCGCCGATCCTGAAGACCCCGGTGCCGCGGACCAGCCGTCCCGTATGGGTGACCGCGACCACCTCCGGCGGCTCCCACCGGGTGACGGTCATCGTGTCGAGGAAGCCGATCCGGCCGACCCCCGTGAAGGCGGCCAGCTCGGTCCCCGCCCCGCGGCCGTCGCCCGCGACGACGCGCGCCCTGGTGAGGAACATCCACTCGGGGTGGCGCGGCCAGTCGGTCAGCACCTCGAACAGCCGCGCCGGGGGAACGTCGGTCTCCACGGCCACGGCCAGGCGGGTCGGCATGATCCCTAGCCTACGCCCGCGCCCCTCAGCAGCCTTCCGGCCAGCTCCGCCAGCGCCGCGGGCAGCTCGGGCGGTTCGTGCACCTCGAACTCCGCGCCGATCATGCCCACCAGGTAGGCGATGCCCTCCAGCGAGTCGGCCCCCACCTCCAGCAGGCAGGAGCCGTCGTCGATGGAGGTGAGCGTGCCCATCGTCGGGCTCACGCGCTGCCGTACCCGGGAGATCGGGGCGTGCACGGTGACGCGGGCGCGGTAGCGGTAGACGGAGGAGGCGACCCGGCGGGAGATGTAGGCGGCCAGGTCGGCGGCGGGCGGCTCGCGCGGGGTGAAGCGGGCGCCCAGCGAGGGGGTGCCGACGCGGTCGACGCGGAAGGTGCGCCAGTCGGCCCTGTCGACGTCCCAGGCCAGCAGGTACCAGCGGCGGCCGAGGTGGGCCAGGCGCAGCGGCTCGACGTGCCTGCGGGCGGCCTCGCCGCGGAAGGCGAGGTAGTCGAAGCGCAGGCGCTGCCGGTCGCGGCAGGCGGCGGCGATCGCGGTCAGCGTGGCGTGATCGACCTGCGGGGTGCCGCCCGCCATCGTGACCGTCGCCTCCTGCAGGGCGGTGACACGCGAGCGCAGCCGGGCGGGCAGGACCTGTTCGAGCTTGGCCAGCGCGCGCACCGAGCTCTCCTCGATGCCCGTCACCGTGCCCGCGGCGGCGGTGCGCAGGCCGACGGCGACGGCGACCGCCTCCTCGTCGTCCAGCAGCAGCGGGGGCAGGGCGGCGCCCGCGCCCAGGCGGTAGCCGCCCGCCACTCCCCTGGCCGCGTGGACCGGGTAGCCGAGCTCGCGCAGCCGCTCGACGTCGCGCCTGAGCGTGCGGACGTCGATCTCCAGCCGTTCGGCGAGCTCGGCGCCGGTCCAGTCGCGACGGGACTGGAAGAGCGACAGCAGTCGGAGCAACCGGGCCGAGGTCATGAACGTGCATATTAAGGGCGGCAGCTGTCCTTTATTGCTTCTACCGTCGAGGTATGGAAATCAGGGAGTTCCGCATCGATGTCCCCCAGGCCGACCTCGACGATCTGCGCGACCGGCTGAGCCGTACCCGCTGGCCCTCGGAGATTCCTGGGCAGGGCTGGAGCCGCGGCGTGCCGACCGGATACCTCAGGGAGCTGGTGACCTACTGGCTCGAGCGCTACGACTGGCGGGCGCAGGAGGCGCGCCTCAACTCCTTGCCGCAGTTCACCACCGAGATCGACGGTGCGAACGTGCACTTCGTCCACGTCCGTTCGGCGCGCGAGGACGCGACGCCGCTGATCCTCACCCACGGCTGGCCAGGGTCGTTCGTGGAGTTCGTCGACCTCGTCGAGCCGCTGTCGCGCGACTTCCACCTGGTGATCCCCTCCATCCCCGGCTACGGCTTCTCCGGGCCGACGGCCGAGGCCGGGTGGGATCTCGCCCGCGTGGCGCGGGCGTGGGCGCAGCTCATGAGCCGTCTCGGCTACGAGCGGTACGGCGCGCAGGGCGGCGACTGGGGCTCGGGCATCTCCCGCGAACTGGGCATCGCCGAGCCCGAGCGGGTGATCGGCGTGCACCTGAACTTCCTGCTCACCTTCCCCTTCGGCGACCTGTCCGAGCTGAGCGAGGACGACAGGCGGCGCCTGGCCGACTACGACGCCTTCGAGGACCGGACCGGCTACCTGAAGATCCAGGCCACCAGGCCGCAGACACTCGCCTACGGCCTGCACGACTCCCCGGCCGGCCAGCTCGCCTGGATCGTGGAGAAGTTCAAGGAGTGGACCGACTCCAAGGACGTGCCCGAAGAAGCGGTGGATCGCGACCTCATGCTCACGAACGTGATGATCTACTGGCTGACCGGCACGGCGGGATCGTCGGCGCAGCTCTACTACGAGTTCGCCAGGTCATGGAGCCGGCCACGGCGGCTGGAGGTGCCCACGGGCATCGCGGTCTTCCCGGCCGAGAACGCCAAGCCGGTGCGGGCGCTGGCGGAGGCGACCAACGCCATCGTGCACTGGAGCGAGTTCGACAGGGGCGGCCACTTCGCCGCGATGGAGGAGCCCGACCTGCTGGCCGCCGACATCCGCGCGTTCTTCAGCCGAATCTGATGACCGGCTTCTTGCCGGGCTCGGCGAAGGCGAGGAGAGCGAGGGCCTCGGCCTCGATCTCCTCGCGCGGGACGGGGCCGAACGGGGTGACCGTCACCGTGGCGGCGGTGCGTTTCCAGCTGCCCTGGACGTAGCCGTCGACCAGGACGGTGCCGTGGACCTGGCCGTTGATGGTGATGACGCGCTTGCGGTGCTCGTCGGAGATGACCCTGGTGCGGTCGGCGTGGCTGAGCACGAGGTTGTCGAAGGGGGCGACGAGCCGGACGGGCGCGGGGGTGTCCTCTTCGGGGCGGGGCGCGTCGGGCAGGTCGAGCAGGCCGCCGCCGAGATCGACCAGGTCCATACGGGCGACGGTGGCGCGCAGGCCCGTCAGGCCCGACCACGCCTGCATGTCGGCGACCGTGGCCGGGCCGAAGGCGGCCAGGTAGCGGGTCAGCAGCGCCGCGAGGTCGGGCGCGGGGTCGAGGTCGCGGCCGAGCCAGGCCTCCACGGGGGTGAGGACCGCGTCGCCCGACTTGCCCCACACCGCGCGCGGAGGCAGCTGGACCATCGGCAGCAACCAGCGCAGGATCACCGGCAGGGCGGCGGGCTCGGCCTCGGGGAAGCGCTCGGCCAGCAGCGGCGTCATGGCCTTGACCGACAGCGGCCGCTCGGTCAGCAGCGCCCTGCCCTCGGCCACCACCGCGTCGTGGTCGAGGCCGTCGACCGTCCTGGCGGCCAGGGCGCGGGTGAGCATCGGCTGGATGAGCGGCCTGATGGCCAGGCAGTCGAGGGCGCTGACCAGGTGGACGGTGCCGCGCATGAGCGTGATGCGCACGACCTCGCGGCCGAGCAGCAGGTCGGACAGTTCCTTCGGCGCGAAGCGCTCCAGCCGCGACCACAGCCCGAAGTAGGGGGCGAAGGGGGCCTGGCCCTGCAGCCCGACCAGATGCTCGATCGCTCGCAGGGGGCTCATCGCGTGGCGGCGCAGGAGCAGCTGCCTGGCGAGGGTGGCGCGATTGAGCGCCCGCTGGCTGATCACGCGTCCACCCTAGCCAGCGTCACCGACGTTCCCGACCGCGGCCGCCATGCCGCCCGCGGGCGCCCAGGGCTAGGACAGGAAGCGCAGCACCGCGAGCACGCGGCGGCTGTAGCCGGTGGTGTGGGACAGGCCCAGCTTGTCGAAGACCGAGTTGACGTGCTTCTCCACCGCGCTCTGCGAGACGAACAGCGCCTCGGCGATGGAGGCGTTGGTATAGCCCTGCGCCATGTGCTCGAGCACCTCGCGCTCGCGCGGCGTGAGCCTGGCCAGCGGGTCCACCTGCGGCGTGCGAGCCAGCAGCTGACGTACCACCTCGGGGTCGAAGGCCGCCCCGCCCTCGCCGACCCGTTCGAGCGCGTCGAGGAAGTCGCCGACCTGCGCGACCCTGTCCTTCAGCAGGTAGCCGACGCCGTCGACGTCGCCGGACATCAGCTCGGTGGCGTATCTCTTCTCGACGTACTGCGACAGCACCAGCACCCTGACCTCCGGCCAGCGGCTCCTGATCTCCAGGGCTGCGCGCAGGCCCTCGTCGGTGTGCGTGGGCGGCATCCGCACGTCGACCACCACGATGTCGGGCCGCTCGGCCGCCACCGCCTCGACCAGCGCCGCGCCGTCGCCGACGGCGGCGAGCACGTCGTGGCCCTCCTCGGCCAGCAGCCTGACCAGGCCCTCGCGTAGCAGCGTCGAGTCTTCGGCCAGGATCACCCGCACGGCAGCTCCGCCCGCACCTCGGTCGGACCGCCCGCCGGGCTCGACACCGTGAAGGCGCCGTCGAGCGCGGCAACCCTGCGGGCCAGGCCGGACAGACCGCCTCCCGACGGGTCGGCCCCGCCCCTGCCGTCGTCTCGGACGCTCACGACGAGCATTGTCCCATCGACGGCGACCTCCACGGTGATCAGCCCGGCCGCGGCGTGCTTGGCCGCGTTCGTCACCGCCTCGCAGACCAGGAAGTACGCGGCCGTCTCCACCTCGCGCGGCGGCCGCGACCCGAGCTCGCAGCTCACCTTCACCGGTACGGCGGAGCGCTCGGCGACGGCGGCCAGCGCCTCGCCGAGGCCGAGGGTGTCCAGGCCGCTCGGATAGGCCCGCCACGCCACCTCGCGCAGCTCGGCGAGGGCCTGCTGGGCCTCCTCGTGGGCCTGTTCGAGCAGCTCGACGCGGCCGCGCTTCGCCCTGCCGATCACCATGGCCAGCGCCACGAGCCGCTGCTGGAGGCCGTCGTGCAGGTCGCGCTCGATGCGGCGGCGTTCTGCGTCGACGGCGGCCAGGACGCCCGCGCGGGTCTCGGCGAGCTCGGCGATCCTGCGTTCGAGCGCCTCGGTGGAGTGCGGGCCGAGCATGTGCAGCGCGAGGCGGCGCTCGAGCGCCTGCACGCCCACGATGCCGGACAGGTCAAGGAAGAGCAGCACGACACCCCCGACCGTCAGGTAGATCAGGATGGCGGGGGTCATGTACATGCCGTCGAAGGCCTCGCCGTGCGCCCACGTCCACACGATGCGCAGCGCCGTACCGACGCCGATGACCAGCAGGGCGACCACGAGGCCGCCCAGCACCCCCACCGGCGCCCGCATCGCCAGGTAGCGCAGCGCCTGGCCGCGGGAGAAGTCGCCGACCCGCACGCCCAGCCGCCGCGTCTCCAGCCGCGCCACCTGTGCGGCGCGGCCGGCGAGGCGGGGGTGGGCGAGAAAAGGGAGCGCGACCAGCTCGGCGACGGCGGTCAGCGCTCCCAGAGTGACGCTAGCTACGACCCGCATGCTTGCCCTTGCGGCGCTCGGCGAGCCGTACCCCGATGAAGATCAGCACGGCCAGCACCACCACGCCGATGACGACGTTGGTGCCGATGCCGACGTAGCCCTCGACGAGCTCCCAGTTCTCGCCCAGGAGGTAGCCCGCCATCACAAAGATGGTGTTCCAGATCGCGCTGCCAAGGGTGGTGAAGAGAAGGAACACCCCGACCGGCATGCGTTCCACCCCCGCGGGGATCGAGATCATGCTGCGGAAGATGGGGATCATCCGCCCGAAGAACACCGTCTTCACACCGTGTTTGGCGAACCACGCCTCGGTCTTCTCGATGTCGGAGACCTTCACCAGCGGCAGCCGTCCCGCGATGGCCACCACCCTGTTCCTGCCCAGCAGGGCGCCGACCAGATAGAGGGCCAGCGCGCCGATGACCGAGCCCGCGGTCGTCCACACCAGCGCCGCGACCAGCCCCATGCGGCCCTGACCTGCGGTGAATCCGGCGAGAGGGAGGATCACCTCGCTCGGCAGCGGCGGGAAGAGGTTTTCCAGCGCGATGGCCAACCCCGCGCCGGGCGCACCCATGGTCTCCATCAGGCCTGTGGCCCACCCGGCGATCCCGTCGTTAGTTGTCATGCCCTCGAGCCTATGAGCGAGCCAACGGTGTGCGAATGCGGTCATCTTCCGAATTGTGGGTGTGGTAAACCTCAGCTACAGCGTACGGTACGCTGTACGGCTATGCGGGAACTCCTTCGGCACGCGGCCATCTTCGAACCGGGCGACCCGCCCAGGATGGGCACCATGGCCTTCCTGGACCCAGAAGGCGGTGAGCGGGTCACCATCGCCGAGCCCGAGGGACTGCGCGAGGCGCGGGTCACCCGCGTTCCGGTCAATGAGGCGATCGCGGCGCTGAGCAAGGCCCGGGGCGACGACAGCGCCCATCCTGCCACCCGATTCTGGGGCGCGGTGGCGCTGCTGGCCCTCCAGCTGGTCGCCAGGGGGCGCATCAGGCCTGGGGTGACCTCCGGCGACTTCGCCGCCTGGCGCGCGGGGCCGCTGGACGCCGCCGACGTGGCCAAGGTCAGGGAGCTGGCCGACGCGATGCCCGCCGCGGCGCGGGCGATCCCTCTCGACGGGGTGTTGCTGCTCCCCGACGCCGAAGGGCTGGTGCGCGCCTTCCTCGACGCGGTCGCCGACGGGATGCCGCGTTCCCCCGGCGCGGTGCGGGCCGTCGGCGTGCCCGCCTTCTCCGCCGCCAAGCCGGTGAAGGCGCCCCAGCTGCGCGAGTGGGCGGCCGACCCCGGCGTACGGCTGTCGCTGCGCGTGGAGAGCGCCGGCGCCGACCACGAGAGGTTCCGCGCGGTCGTGCAGCTGCACGGCCTGGCCGACCCCACGATGGTCGTCGACGCCGCCGACCTGTGGGAGGGCCGCGACCCCGGCCTCGGGCCGAGGGCGAAGGTCGAGGCCCTGGTCGAGCTGCGCAGGGCGGCCAGGCGGTGGCCGCCGCTGGAACGGCTGCTCGACGCCGAGGTGCCCGACGAGCTGGAGCTCACCGACGACGAGGTCTCCGACCTGCTGTCGGGCGGGGCCACCGGCATCGACGTGCACTGGCCGCGCGAGCTGGTGCGCGGCGTGAGCGCGCGGGCGATGATCGACGGCGAGTCCAGCGGGCTGTTCCGCTTCAACTGGCACCTGTCGCTCGGTGACGACCCGCTGACCGCCGCCGAGATGGACCGGCTGGCCGAGGCGCACCGCCCGGTCGTACGGCTGCGCGACCAGTGGGTGCTGATCGACCCCGAGACGGCCCGCAAGGCCGCCCACCGTGAGATGAAGCCGCTCACCGGCATCGAGGCCCTCGGCGCCGCTCTCACCGGCACGGCGCTGGTCGAGGAGGAGGAGATCGAGGTCTCCCCCGGCCCCGCCCTCGACGAGCTGCGTGGCAGGCTGCTGGCCGAACCGGTGGAGCAGCCCCCGGCCCTCGCCGCCACCCTGCGCGACTACCAGCTGGCCGGGCTGCGCTGGCTGGCCCAGATGACCGCGCTCGGGCTCGGCGGCTGCCTGGCCGACGACATGGGACTGGGCAAGACGATCACGCTCATCGCCCTCCACCTGCATCGTGGCAGCGGCCCGACGCTCGTCGTCTGCCCCGCCTCGCTCCTGGGCAACTGGGAGAGGGAGATCGCCAGGTTCGCCCCTGGCGTGCCGGTGCGGCGCTACCACGGCGCACAGCGCACGCTGCCCGAGACCGGCTTCGTGCTCACCACCTACGGCACCATGCGCGTCGACGCGGCCAAGCTGGCCGAGCACCCGTGGGACCTGGTGGTCGCCGACGAGGCCCAGCACGTCAAGAACCACCGCTCGGGCACCGCGAAGGCGCTGCGCGAGATCCCTTCGGCGGCCCGCGTCGCCCTGACCGGCACCCCGGTGGAGAACACCCTGTCGGAGCTGTGGGCGATCCTCGACTGGACCACGCCCGGCCTGCTGGGCTCGCTGACCCGCTTCCGCGCCAGGTGGGAGCCGCAGCCCGACAAGCTCGGCCGTCTCATCGCGCCCTTCCTGCTGCGCCGCAAGAAGTCCGACCCCGGCATCGCGCCCGAGCTGCCGCCCAAGACCGAGACCGACCGGCCCGTCTCCCTCAGCAGGGAGCAGACCGTGCTGTACGAGGCCACGGTGCGCGAGCTGATGTCGGCCATCTCCGAGGCCGGCGGCATGGCCAGGCGCGGCCTGATCGTGAAGCTGCTCACCGGGCTCAAGCAGATCTGCAACCATCCCGCGCAGTTCCTGCACGAGAAGGATCCCGTCCTGGTGGGCCGCTCGGGCAAGCTCGAGCTGCTGGACGAGCTGCTCGACACCATCCTCGCCGAGGACGGCGCCGTGCTGGTCTTCACCCAGTACGTCACGATGGCCCGCCTGCTGGAGCGGCACCTCGCCGCCAGGGGCGTGGCCACCCAGCTCCTGCACGGCGGCACCCCGGTGCCCAGGCGCGAGGAGATGGTCAGGCGCTTCCAGGACGGCGAGACACCCGTCTTCCTGCTCTCGCTGAAGGCCGCGGGCACCGGGCTCAACCTCACCCGCGCCGACCACGTGATCCACTTCGACCGGTGGTGGAACCCCGCCGTCGAGGACCAGGCCACCGACCGCGCCTACCGCATCGGCCAGACCAAACCCGTCCAGGTGCACCGGCTCATCGCCGAGGGCACGGTCGAGGACCGCATCGCCGCGATGCTCGAGACCAAACGGTCGCTCGCCGAGGCCGTGCTCTCCAACGACTTCACCGAACTGACCGACGCGGACCTGCTCAACCTCGTGGAGCTGCGATGACCGCCGCCAAGGGTTTCCCCGCCTTCCCCCCGCAGCGCGCGGGGGCCCGCTTCGCCACCTCGTGGTGGGGCAGGGCCTGGCTCAAGGCGCTGGAGGACACCTCCCTCGACCACACGCTGCTCGCCAAGGGCCGCGCCTACGCCAAGACCGGGCAGCTCGGCCCCATCACGGTCAGCGAGGGCCGCATCGCCGCCATGGCCTCGGACGAGTACGCGGCGGTCGTGCACATCAGCCCACTGCCCGACTGGGACCGCTTCCTCGAGCAGGTCGCCGCCAAGGCGGGCCACCTGGCCGCGCTGCTCGACGGCGACATGCCGTACGACCTGGTGGAGCTCCTGCCGGGCGTGGGCGACCTCGAGCCCGACTGCGACTGCCCCGACTGGGGCCACCCCTGCAAGCACGCCGCGGCCCTGTGCTACCAGGCCTCCTGGCTGCTGGACCGCGACCCCTTCCTGCTGATGCTCATGCGCGCATGGACAAGGACGACCTGCTCTCCGCGCTCCAGCGGGCCGCCGCTCCCAAGGGCACGCCGGTCGAGGAGGCCTACGCCCACGGCGTCCCGCCCCTGCCCCGCCTCGTATCCGCGGAACTGCCGGCTCCCGAGCCGCTGGAGGTGGAGCCCGCGCCCGGCATCGACCCCGCCGCCATGCGGGTGCTGGCCGCCGACGCCGCGCTGCGCGCCCGCGAGCTGCTGACCTCGGGCGCCGCCGCCGTCCTCACCGAGTTCCACGACAGGGTACGGCTGGCCGCCGTCCACGACCTCGACATCGGCCTGCCCGCCGCCGTCCAGGCCTGGCGGTACGGCGGCGGCGCCGCCCTCGAGACGCTGACCACGGCGTGGACCCCGCCCAAGCAGGCCGTCGCCCGAGCCGCCTGGCAGCTGCCGGGGTTCGAGGCCGCGCGCAACCGCTGGACACACGGCGACGTCCAGCTCCGCTTCGGCAAGGACGGCCGGTGGTATCCCTTCGTGGCTGCGGACGGCGACTGGCGCCCCGCAGGCCCGGCCGAGTCCGACCCGGCCGCCGCGCTGGCCGCCGCCCAGGGAGCCGACTGAGCTCGCGTTCGCGGAGGTAGACTCGGGTGCACCGAGGTCTCTTCGCGCGTTGGCAGTCAGGTCGGCGTCGCCCACGGCGATTCACTCTGCATCGGCCCCTGAGCGGGCCTGGACAGGCGACAATGACCGATTCTCCTTCTCTCGCCATGCGAGCCAGACCCTCCACCCAGGGCTACGACGGAAGCACTCCCTTCCCCGCACAGGAGGCGCCAGCCGAGGCGGGCCCTCTCCAGATCGCCCTCACCACCGCGATCGTGGTGGCGCCCTTCCTCGCCCTCGCCGCCGGCGTCTGGCTGGCGTGGGGCAGCGGCATCTCCCTCGTCGACGTGACGCTGTTCGCGGTGCTCTACATCGTGACGGGGCTCGGGGTGACGGTCGGCTTCCACCGGCTGCTCACGCACCGCTCCTTCGTCGCGCGCCCGTGGCTGCGCGTCACGCTGGCGATCGCCGGCTCGATGGGGTTCCAGGGCAACGTCATCGACTGGGTGGCCGTGCACCGCCGCCACCACGCCTTCACCGACAAGCCGGGCGACCCGCACTCTCCGTACCGCTACGGCACCCACCTGCGCGGGCAGCTGCGCGGACTGGCCCACGCCCACCTGGGCTGGATGTTCACCGCCGACCCGACGCCCGCCGAACGCTACGCCCCCGACCTGCTCGACGACCCCGCCATGGTGCGGATCTCGCGCGCCTTCCCCGCGTTGTGCGCGATCTCCCTGGCGCTGCCGTTCGTGGCCGGCTGGGCGATCAGCGGCACCCTGTACGGCGGGCTGACCGCCTTCCTCTGGGCCGGACTGGTCAGGGTCGCGCTGCTGCAGCACGTGACGTGGAGCGTCAACTCGCTCTGCCACATGATCGGCGACCGGCCGCACGCCACCCGCCGCCACGACCGCTCGACCAACCTGTGGCCGCTGGCGCTGCTGTCGTTCGGCGAGAGCTGGCACAACGGCCACCACAGCCAGCCCAGCTGCGCCCGCCACGGCCTCGGCCGCCGGCAGATCGACCCCTCGGCCGCGCTCATCCGCCTGTTCGAGCGCCTGCGCTGGGCCGCCGACGTGCGCTGGCACCGAGAGAGCAGACGCGAGACCGACCGCGCCGCCTAGAGTTTCATCCGAGGGGCCTTTTACCTTTTCTCTCACCTGAGCAGGGTTCCTGAATTCTTGGTGGCCCGGCGTCAATCCCCCCGCCACGTTCGTCCAGGCACAATTCTGACCCTCTCACGGAGGTTGCGTTTTCTGTGAGGCTCGTTCCATGAGCAGTGGCTCTCAGAGGTGCTTGCCGAAGAGGCGTCAGCAGCGACACGCCACTGGGTGTCGATGCTTGTCCTCAGCGAGTTGTTGAAAACGGTGGCCGAGGCTCCGCGCTGGACGTCGATCGTCAGCCTGCGACCAGGTCCATACGGAGGAACTCGGTGATGCGGAGCAGCCTCGGTGGGCGTGCCACCTCATCGGAGAGGGCCTGGAACGCCTCGTCTTCCCCGACGAGGCGTGGGGCGGCGAGTTCCACCTCCCTCCCGTCGACCCGGAGCCGCGCACCGTCTGCTGCCAGGACGTTCTGCACCCAGTCCGAGCGCGATCCATACACCAGAACGAACAGGTAGCCGCCGTCGACAGGATGCGCATCGAGAGGCGTGCGGTACGTCGCGCCAGAGGTGCGACCGACGTGAGTCAGCACCGGCCACTTCCCGCCCGCGATCGCGCGAGGGTTGAATACCCGCTTGTTCACGTGCCCCCACCACCTCGGCATCGGCATCGGGATCTCCTTCTCTCGCCCCGGCGGGGCGCGTCGTAGGTCAGACGTTCGCCGAGCTCCCAGCTCATGCCAACCCGGGAGGACTTACATCAGTAAGGTGGCTTACTTGTGTAAGGCTGGCTTACACTTGTAAGGTTGTCAACCCGTCCCATACTTCGGAGCCGTCGTGTCACCACCACCACAACCGCTCAGCAGAGGTCTCGTGCTGGAAGCCGCGATCCGGGTCGCGGATCGCGGCGGCGTGGAGGCGATCACGATGCGACGGGTGGCGCAGGAACTGGGCGTGGAGGCGATGTCGCTCTACCACCACGTACCGAACAAGGACGCGATCCTCGACGGCGTGGTCGACGTGGTATTCGCGGCGATCAAGCTACCCAGTGCCGAGTGCGACGATTGGCGCGACGCGATCCGTGCGCGCGCCTCCTCCGCGCGTGCGGTCCTGTCGCAGCACAGCTGGGCTCTCGGCCTCATGGACTCCCGTCGTAACCCGGGGCCGGCGACGCTACGCCACCTCGACGCCGTCCTCGGTGTCCTCCGGGAGGCGGGGTTCACGCTGCCGATGGCCGCGCACGCTGTCTCGCTCATCGACAGCTACATCGGCGGGTTCGTCCTCCAGGAGGCGAACCTGCCGGTGACGACGCCGGACGATGTCGAGGCAGTGGCCGGCAGCATCCTCGAGCACCTGCCGGTGGACGAGTTGCCGTACCTCACAGAGATGATCGTCGACCACGCCCTGCGGCCGGGCTACGACCACACGAGCGAGTTCGGCTACGGCCTGGACCTGATTCTGGATGCGCTCGAAGTTCGCCGGAGGTAGAGCCCCGATACCGCTACGGGAGACTCACCTTGCCCCTCCCCGGAAACGCTCGCAGCGGGGACTGGCGGCGCGTTCAGATTCACCCGCAGCGCGCAGTACCTGCTCAGCCCGATCCTGTTCCCCCTCGAGGAGCCGACAGGGGACGACCCCCGGGGGTCACTCCTTGACGCTGAGGCCCAGGTTGGTCGCGAGGGTGATCGCCTGAACCGGGTCGATGATCGCCCCGGCGATCTCGCAGGTGACCGGGTCGAGCGAGGTGAGGTCGCTGCCCCGCAGGTCGCAGCGGGTGAAGTCGGCCTTGCTCAGCCAGGCCCCCGACAGATCGCACCCCTTCACCTTGGCGCCCGCGAAACGCGCCCCCGTCAGGTCGGCCTCTTTCATCCGCACGTCGGCGAACGAGGCGTTGCGCAGGTCGGCGCCCGGCAGCCCGACGAACGACCAGTCGCCGCCCGAGACCTTCATCAGGTCGTAGGTCGAGCCGTCGAACATGCTGCCCACGAACTTGCACCGGGTGAAGGTCGCGTCGAAGAACGACGTCCTGGTGAAGGTGCAGTTGATGAAGCCGCTCTCCTCGTGGGTGGAGGCGTTGAAGCGGCAGTTGCGGAAGGTGCACTCGAAGAACTCGGCGCCGCTGCTGACAGCCTCGGTCAGGTCCACGTCGACGAACGCCACCCGCCGGTGCTGCTCACCCGACAGGTCTCTGCTGTCCCAGTCGGCGGCGCGAACGGTGGTGTCGGTCGGCGGCGCGGGAGCCCCGTGTTTGCGGTCAGCCATCATGCGGCGAAAGCGTAGACGGCGACGCCGACAGTTTCTGGAGCGCGCGCAGCGTCGCGGCCAGCTCCTCGTGCAGGATGCGGCTGGCCGCCTGCCTGTCGAACTTCTCGATCGCCGTGACCAGCCCCGCGTGCGAGGCGTCGCCGGGGTTACGGTCGGGTCCGCGCAGGTCGAGCAGGTCGACCAGGTCGATTAGCCCCTGCCGCAGCGCCGGCACGAACTCGGCGAACAGGTCGGTCAGCACCGGGTTGCGCGCGGCGGCCACGACCGCGGCGTGCAGCGCGATGTCGGCGTCGACGAAGGCGGCGTCGTCGCCCGCCGCGGCCGCACGCCTGGCCGCGAGGGCCGCCTTGAGCGCCTCGAGGTCGGCGGGCGTTCTCCGTTCGGCGGCCAGCCTGGCGGCCTGCACCTCGACCAGCATCCTGACCTCGTACACGTCCGCCACGGCCGCTCGGCGCAGCCGGGCGGGCCACTCCTCCGCGACCTCGGTGGCGATGACGAACACGCCGGAGCCCTGCCGCGCCTGCAGCAGCCCCGCCCCCGCCAGCGCGCGCAGCGCCTCCCGGACGGTCGACCGCCCCACGCCCAGCGTCTTGGCCAGCGTCGTCTCGCCCGGCAGCTTCGTGCCGACGGGGTACCGGCCGGCGGCGATCTCCTCGCGGAGGTGCTGGGTGGCCTGGTCGACGAGCGGGCTGGGACGGAGCATCGATAAACCTCTCAGGTTGTCTGAGGAGCTGAGGTGTGCTTAATCTACCGCACATGACGTGGAATGCCCAGCGCCCGAGCCCCATGCCCTACCACCGTTACCAGTCCTTTGACGAGCGGGTCGAGGTGCCGCTCACCGAGCGCGCCTGGCCGGGCAACCGCCTCGACCGGGCGCCGCTCTGGGTGCCCGTGGACCTGCGGGACGGCAACCAGGCGCTGGCCGAACCCATGGACACCACGCGCAAGCGCCGCCTGTTCGACCTGCTGGTCAGGATGGGCTTCAAGGAGATCGAGATCGGCTACCCCTCGGCCAGCCAGACCGACTTCGACTTCGTCAGGCACCTGGCCGAGAGCGATGCCGTCCCCGACGACGTTACGCCGGTGGTCTTCACCGCCGCCCGCCGCGATCTGATCGAGCGGACCTTCGCCTCGATCGAGGGGCTGCCGCGCACGGTCGTGCACCTGTACACCGCGACCGCGCCGGTCTGGCGCGAGGTGGTGCTGGGCAGGACCAGGCCCGAGATCCGCGCGCTGATCAAGGACGCGGCCGAGCACATGGCCAGGCTGGCCACGGCCGGCACCCGCTTCCAGTTCTCGCCCGAGGTGTTCAACCTCACCGAGCCCGACTTCGTGCTGGAGGTCTGCGACGGCCTCACCGAGCTGTGGGACGCCTCGCCCGACCGGCCCGTGATCCACAATCTGCCGGCCACGGTCGAGATCGCCACCCCGAACGTCTACGCCGACCAGATCGAGTACATGCACAGGCACCTGGCCAGGCGTGAGTCGATCATCCTGTCGGTCCACCCGCACAACGACCGGGGCACCGGCGTGGCCTGCGCCGAGCTGGCCGTACTGGCCGGGGCGCAGCGGGTGGAGGGCTGCCTGTTCGGCACCGGCGAGCGCACCGGCAACGTCGATCTCGTGACGCTGGCCATGAACCTCTACGCGCAGGGCGTGGACCCGATGCTGGACTTCTCCGACATCGACGCCATCCGCGAGACCGTCGAGGCGTGCAACAGGCTGCCCGTGCACCCGCGCCACCCCTACGCCGGCGAGCTCGTCTACACCGCCTTCTCCGGCACCCACCAGGACGCCATCAGCAAGGGCCTGGCCCACCAGAAGCCCGACGAGCCGTGGCGGGTGCCGTACCTGCCGATCGACCCGGCCGACGTGGGCCGCGGCTACGAGGCGGTCATCCGGGTGAACAGCCAGTCGGGCAAGGGCGGCGTCGCGCACCTGTTGCACACGCACTACGGTCTCGACCTGCCCGTACGGCTGCGCGCCGAGTTCGCGGCCGTCGTGCAGGCGGCCACGGACGGCAGCGGCCACGAGGCGACGCCGCGAGACCTGTGGGAGCTGTTCGAGGCCACCTACCTCGACGCTCCCGCGATGGCCTGGAGCACGTTCGAGGCAGCGCCCGGCGAGCATCACTTCAGCTGCGAGCTGGGCGAGGGCGTCGGCAACGGCCCCCTGTCCGCTCTCGTCGACGCCCTGCGCGGGGCCGGGATCGACGTGGACATCCTGCACTTCGCCGAGCACGCGACGGCCGCGGGGCCGGACAGCCCCGCCATCGCCTACGCCGAGTGCAGGGTGGCGGGCACGACCTGTTGGGGCGCCGGTCAGGACACCTCGGTGTTGACCGCCTCGGTGCGGGCCGTCCTCTCCGCCGTCGCCAGGGCGCGGCGTGGACGTGCGGCGGCGGCGACCGTGGCCAGCGCCGCCACGGCGGGCGCCTGATAGCACGTATTGGAACGATCGGTTTAATATTGTCCGGACCGGCACGGCTCCCCGCCGCAGGTGTCGGCCACCACACCGGTCTTGAGGAAGATGGCCTTCTGCAGCTGCGCCTCGGGGGTGCGGCGCGGGTCGGAATGCGGGTCGGCGCCCTCGGTAGGCGGGGTGTTGGTGAGCGGAGGGGCGGGCGTGCCGCTGTCCCAGACCACCATGGCCGAGCCCGGGTGCACGGGGCCGCGCATGGGCCTGATCCCCCAATACGGCACCACGTCCGGGCTGCGTCCCGGCGCGAGGGCGGGGGTGCGCAACCTGGCGCCGATCGTCCTGGCCTCGACGTCCGCGCTCACCTGCGCCACCTGGTGGTCGCCGAAGGCCACGTGCATGAGCACGCGGTGCCTCGGGGTGCCGCGCAGGGGGTCGTCGGTCATGTGGGCGGCGTAGCCGTTGGCCTCTCCCCTGTCCCACAGCATCTGCATCAGCGCGAGGATGATCTGCTGCTCGAGCCGGTCGGGGTAGGCCCGGTCGAGCACGGCCTGGAACGGGCCCGCGTCGGAGCTGCGGTTGAACAGCGTGCTGTAGTTCATGCCGGTTACCCCGAGCACGCCGCGCCCGATGTCGGTGGACAGGGCCACGAGCGCGCCGCCGAGGATGCCGCCCTGGCTGTTGCCGTCGAACACCAGGCCCTCGCGCGCGTCGATCAGCGCCCTGCCGTCCTGCCGCTGGAAGGCGGGGTGGGCGGTGAAGCCGTCGCGGGCGGTCATGGCGCGGCCGAGGTACATCGCGTTGACGAAGCCCTGCTGGGTGCGGTCAGGGATGGTGTGGAAGCGCGACAGGTCGGCGAACGTCGACACGACGTGCGGCACGTCCTCGTCGGCCATGCCGATCCACTTGGTGGCGCAGAAGACGAAGCCGTGCTTCTGCGCCATGGTCTTGACGTTGTCGGCGCCGACCTCGGCCTGCCTGCCGAGCAGGCCGTGGCCGTACAGGGCGGCGCGGGCGGAGCGCTCGAAGGCCACGCGCGGCACCTCGCAGCGGAACGGGGCGACCTGCTCGTTGCCCGGCAGCCTGGCGGGCCGCCCGTCCGGACCGTAGTGCAGGCCGGACCCCGGAGGGCCGCCGGGCCTGTCGAGATAGCTGGGCACCTGGAACGTGCCCTCGATCCTGCGCCCTATCCTGTCGTCCTGCTCGGGGGTGAAGTCGGTGACGGCGGTGACCTCGAACCTCGGCGACCCGCCGCGCAGCTGCCGTAACGCGTCGTCGCGCATGGTCAGCGCGCGTTCGGTCAGGCCGCGCTCGCTGGCCACCGTGAAGTCCCAGGCCAGGTAGAGGCCGTCGCGGCCGATGCCGTGCCGGGCCAGCCTGGACAGCAGGCGTCCCCTGCCGTCGGGGTCGTCGCCGGCGAGGATCCGCGCGTACACCGCGCCGGGCGGGATCGGCGCGCCGCCCGCGTCGCGCAGGTGCCGCAGCACGACCGCGTACGTGCGGCCCTCGCGCAGGTTGCGCGCGGGACGCACGATGAGCGCCCGCCGCTCCGGAGTCGAGGCGTTGGCGTCCAGCTCGGCCCAGTACGGCCAGCGCTCCCCCGTCTTGACGTCGACGAGCACGATCGGCGCGTCCCGATCGAGGGACCTGCCGATGTCGGTGATCGGCGCGGCGCCGGTCGCGGTCAGGTCGAGGCCGGGCACCCTGGCGAGGATCATGGAGCCCGGCGAGAAGCCGTCGCTCCTGTTCCACTCGGCGGGCGCGATCGGCACCCCCGCGGCGTTCTTCGGCATCGTCTCGGCCGACAGCGCGACGCGCCGTCCCGTGTCGGTCGTGGGGTCGGCGACGGTGAACCAGTCGTTGGGGAAGGGCAGCAGGCACGCGGCCGGATCGATCGGATCACAGGGCGGCGCGGGCTCCTGCGGCGCGGCGGCCCCGGTGAGAAGCGCGGCGACGAGCAGGGCGGCGGCACAGACGGCGGGCAGGCGCACGGTCACGATCTGGCACCTCGGCGGGTCGTGGAAGGGCGCTCATCATCGGCGCGCCCTCACCGGGTCGTCAATGCCTTTGTGACGGGTCACAGGAATGGCCGCCCCGGTTTGCCGCGTGGCCCAATTCACAGATCCGCGAGCCCCCCTCATGGTGTGTGCCATGCAGCGACGTGCCTTCCTCTTAGCCGTGTCCGCCGCCGCCTTCTCCGGCTCCCTCTGGCAGGAGGCCGCCATGGCCGCCGCGGGCGAGAGCCCGTACGGGCCGCTCGGCCCCGCCGACGCCAACGGCGTCGCCCTCCCGTCCGGCTTCACCAGCAGGGTGGTGGCCCGCTCGGGCCGGCCGGTCGGCGGCCTGCTGTGGCACCCCGCGCCCGACGGCGGGGCCTGCTTCCCCGACGGCACCGGCTGGATCTACGTCTCCAACTCGGAGATCCCGCTCGCCGGCGGCGCCTCGGCGATCAGGTTCGCCGCCGACGGCTCGATCACGCGGGCCTATCGGATACTCAGCGGCACCAACCTCAACTGCGCGGGCGGCGCCACCCCGTGGGGCACCTGGCTGTCGTGCGAGGAGATCTTCCGCGGCAAGGTCTACGAGACCGACCCGTACGGCACGCGCCCCGCCCAGCCACGCGGCGCGATGGGCAGGTTCAAGCACGAGGCCGCCGCCTGCGACCCCGACCACCGCGTCGTCTACCTCACCGAGGACGAGCAGGACGGCTGCTTCTACCGCTTCCGCCCCACGACCTGGGGCGACCTGTCGAGCGGCCGCCTCGAGGTGCTCTGCGAGGGCCCGGTGTGGCGCGAGGTCCCCGACCCCACACCGGGCGCGCTCCAGCGGCAGACCCGCCACCAGGTGAGCCAGGCCCTGCACTTCGACGGCGGCGAGGGCTGCCACTACGCGGGCGGCGTCTGCTACTTCACCGCCAAGGGCGACCGCAAGGTCTGGGCCTACGACGCGAACGCGGGCACACTGGGCTCGATCTACGACGGCGGCGGCACTCTCGACGGCGTCGACAACATCACCGGCACCCGCGCGGGTGACCTCTACGTGGCCGAGGACGGCGGAAACATGGAGATCAACATCATCACGCCCGACGGGATCGTCGCACCCGTGCTGCGCCTCGACGGCCAGAGCAGATCCGAGATCACCGGCCCCGCCTTCTCCCCCGACGGCTCCCGCCTGTACTTCTCCTCCCAGCGCGGCACCAGCGGCGAGGCGGCGGGCACGGGCGGCATCACCTACGAGGTCACCGGACCCTTCCGCCACTAGCGCCAGAACGACAGGAACCCCCCATGAGCCTTGCCGCAGTCCTGCTGCCGATCGCCCTCGCCGTCATCATGTTCGGCCTCGGGCTGGGCCTCGCGCCCGCCGACTTCCGCCGGGTGCTGCAGTACCCGAAGGCCAGCCTCATCGCGCTCGCCTGCCAGGTGCTCGTGCTGCCCGCCGTCTGCCTCGGGCTCGTCCTGCTGTTCGGCCTGCCGCCGGTGCTGGCGGTCGGCATGATGCTGCTGGCCGCCTCACCGGGCGGCACCACCGCCAACCTCTACAGTCACCTGTTCGGCGGCGACGTCGCGCTCAACGTGACGCTCACCGCGATCAACTCCGTGCTCGCCGTCTTCACGCTGCCGCTGATCACGAACCTGTCGATCTCGTTCTTCGCCGCCGAGGCGGGCACGCTCGGCCTGCAGTTCGACAAGAGCGTGCAGGTCTTCGCGATCGTCCTGGTGCCCGTGGCGATCGGCATGCTGGTCAGAGCCAGGTTCACCGGCTTCGCCGACCGCATGCACACCCCCGTGAAGATCACCTCGGCGGTCATCCTGGCGCTGGTGATCGTGGCCTCGGTGCTTCAGGAGCTCGACAACATCGGCGGCTACATCCGCGACGTCGGCCTGATCACGCTGCTGTTCAGCGTCATCAGCCTCGCCGTCGGCTACTGGGCGCCGAGGGTGTTCAGGGTGGGCAGGCGCCAGGCGATCGCCTCGTGCATGGAGATCGGCATCCACAACGCGACGCTGTCCATCACCGTGGCGGCGGGGCTGCTCGGCAACACCCGGATGGCCATCCCCTCGGCCACCTACGGCGTGCTCATGTTCTTCACCGCCGCCGTGGCGGGCTTCCTGCTCAGGGCGACGAAGGAGGAGCCGGTCGCGGCCGGCTCATGACGCGGCGCGCGGCCAGCGCCGCCCCGATGCTCTGCAGGTGCGTGGGGTCCACCGGGTCCAGACCGGTCAGCGCGACGGCCCTGCGCAGCCGGTAGTCGACCGTGTTGGGGTGCACGTGCAGCCGCTCGGCCGTCCGGCGCCGGTCGAGGCCCGTCTCCAGGTAGACGGTGAGCGTCTGCAGCAGGTCGGGGTTGTCGGTGAGCGGGTCGAGCAGCCTGGCCAGGCCGCTCATCGCCTCGCTCGGCCTGGTCAGCTGATACTCCAGCAGCACGTCGGCGAGCCGGTAGAGGCCGGGCGGATGGTGGAACAGGTGCACCACGTCGAGCACCTCCTGGGTCAGCCTGGCCGCCGCCGCCACCCCTTCGGGCGGCGCCACCTCGCCCGCCGCGCGCACCTCGGCCCCCGCCGCCTGGCCAATGGCCGCCACCAGCGCGCCGGCCGAGCCCCACGCGAGATCGGGCACGAGAATGAGCCCGCCGGTCGGGTCGAGCAGCGACAGCACCGGCTCGGCGGAGAACCTCTGCGCGGCGTCGCGCAGGCGGTGCAGCCTGCGTCGCGCCGCGATCGCCGCGGAGCGCTCGCCGGGATGTGGGCCCAGCGTCACCGCGAGCACCAGGTAACGGGCCGCGAGCCTGATCCCGGTGGCGGCCTGCGGCTCGCCGCCGAGCAGGGCGGAGATGGCGGCGTGCCGGGCGTGCTGCTCCTGCCGTACCAGACTCTCGCGTTCGTGCTGGTAGGCGGCGCAGACCGCGGCGGTGACCGCCTCGGTGTAGCCGAGCATCAGCCGGCCTGCGGCCAGCGCGTCGGCCAGGTCCTCGGGTGCGGCGCCGGCCAGCACGTGGTCCCAGACGCGCCCCGCGCCCAGGTGGTAGGCGGCCAGCATGGCCTCCAGCGGCACGCCCTCCTGCGCCCTGCGGACGGCAGAGGCCCGCAGCGGCGCCAGCTCGGCCGCCGTCGGCGCCCGCCGGTCGCGCAGCAGCCTGACCACCAGGCGCAGGTTCAGCTCGGTGATCTGGACGATGTCGCCCGCGAGCTCTTCCTCGGGTAACTCCCGGTAGAAGGGGATCTCCGCCACGAAGCCGCGGACCAGCTCGCGGGCGAGCCTGACCACCTGCCGGTCCAGGACCTCGTGGACGGCACACCCCGACAGGCGCAGTGGTTCGGACATCGGCCGGCTCCCAGGTGTCGCGACGACTCACCAGGATGCCAGGAACGGCCGGGCCGCCGGGTTCACGGTGAGGTCTCAATCCCGCCAGCGTCCAGGGGCCGCGCGTTGCTGAAGTGGAGCACGTGTCCACCTCAACCACGTCCACCGACATCCCCGCCGCCACCACGCGCTCGCCGCTGATCGGCTGGCTGGCCGTCGTCTCCGTCATGCTCGGGATCTTCTCCATCGTCACCGCGGAGATCCTGCCGATCGGCCTGCTGACCGCCATCGGGTCGGACTTCGAGATCTCCGACGGCGCCGCCGGGTTGATGATGACGATGCCCGGCATCCTCGCCGCGGTCGCCGCCCCCGCCGTCACCGTCGCGACGGGACGGCTGGACCGGCGGTGGATGCTGTGCGCCCTGATGCTCCTGCTCGCCGTCGCCAACTTCCTGGCCGCCGCCGCGACCTCCTACTGGGTCATGGTGGTGTCCAGAGTGCTGGTCGGCCTCGTCATCGGCGGGTTCTGGTCGATCGGCGCGGGCCTGGCCGCACGCCTGGTGCGGCGGGAGCGGGCCGGCACGGCCACCGCGGTGATCTTCTCTGCCGTTCCGCTGGGCTCGGTGCTCGGCGTGCCCGCGGGCACTCTCGTCGGACACCTCGCGGGCTGGCGGGCCGCCTTCGTCATCATGGGGGCGCTGACGGTCGCGGTCCTCCTCTCGCTGATCGTGCTGCTGCCGCCGCTGCCCGCCGAACAGGCGACCAGGCTGAGAGTGCTCACCGGCCTGCTGCGCGACAGGGGCGTGCGGGCCGGGCTGGTGCTGACGTTCCTCGTCGTGCTGGCCCACTTCGGCACCTACACCTACGTGACGCCCTTCCTCCAGCAGGTCACCGGCGCGAGCCCGGCCGTGATCACGACCTTCCTGCTCGTGTACGGCGTGGCGGGCATCGCCGGCAACTTCGTGGCGGGCGCCACGGCGACGCGCGCGCTCGGGGCGACGTTCGCCGTCAGCGGTGGCCTGATCGCCTTCGCGACCCTGCTGCTCCCCGTGCTCGGGACGAGCCACCTCGGCGCGCTCGCACTGCTCGTCGTGTGGGGCCTGGCCTACGGCGCGGTGCCCGTCTGCTCCCAGACCTGGTTCGCCGCCTCCGCGCCGCACGCGGCGGAGGCGGCGACCATCCTGTTCACCTCGTCCTTTCAGGCGACCATCGCCGCCGGCGCCCTGCTCGGGGGTGTGGTGGTGGACGCCGCCTCCCCCTCCGCGGTCATGGCGCTCGGCGGCGCGGTCGCCGTCCTCATGGCGCTGTGCGCCTGGGCTGCTGCTCGGCCAGATGGTCGAGCTCGCTGGCCACGTCGGGTATCGACCTGACGCCGACCGGCGGGTTGTCGGCGGTCTGGTGCAGCCCAGGCCGGCCCGCCTCCACCGCGAACGACGCCCTCGTGCTGACCGGCGCGCCCGGCCGCGAGACGTAGGGGACGACCCGGTAGTCGACGGTCAGCGCCTGCGGGGTGGCGGTGGCGCGCACGTAACCGCGCTGCACGTTGTGGAACTTCAGGTGCGGGTTGGCGGCGAGGAAGGTCTGGCCGAGCCGGTCCTGGTCGGCGCCGTCCCTGCCGGAGGAGATGGAGGTGCCGGCGAACTCGACGCCCATGACGGGCGAGTTCGGGTCGTCGAAGTTCGTCCTGAGCTCGGCGGCGAGGCTGCGATGGATGTCGCCGGACAGGACGACCGGGTTGCGCACCTCCCGCTCCACCATGCCGGTCAGCAGCCGGTCGCGGGCGGCGGCGTAGCCGTCCCACAGGTCCATGCCGAAGGACTGCACGTCGGGACTGGCGTCGTGGTCGAGCGGCGCCATCAGCAGCTGCTGCGCCACCAGGTTCCACGTCGCGTGCGAGCGGTGCAGGCCGTGGAGCAGCCACTCCTCCTGGGCGGCGCCGAGCATGGTGCGGGCCGGGTCGAGGCGGTCGGCGCAGCCGACGACCTCGCCGTCGCCGCACGGCTGGTCGTCGCGGTACTGGCGGGTGTCGAGCACGCTGAAGGAGGCCAGCCTGCCGAACGTGGCCCGGCGGTAGAGCCGCATGTCCGGACCCCACGGCATCGACGAGCGGCGCAGCGGCAGGTGCTCGTAGTACGCCTGGAACGCCGCTGCCCGCCGCTGCAGGAAGACCTCCCTGTCCTGGTCGGGCTCCTTGTCGATCTGGGAGATGTCCTTCGCCCAGTTGTTCTCGACGTCGTGGTCGTCGACCGTGACCATCCAGGGGAACATCGCGTGCGCGGCCTGGAGGTCGGGGTCGGTCCGGTAGAGGGCGTGCCTGTTGCGGTACTCGGTGAGCGTGAAGGTCTCCTTCAGGTACTGCTCGGGCAACCGGACGCCGCGCACGCCGCCGGTGGCGCCCACGCCGTACTCGTAGAGGTAGTCGCCGAGGTGGAAGACCACGTCGAGGTCCTCCTGCGCCAGATGCCTGTAGGCGGTGTAGAAGCCCTCGTACCAGTTCTGGCAGGAGACGAAGGCGAAGGCCAGACTGCTCAGGTCGGCGCCGGGCGGCGGGGCGGTCTTGGTCCTGCCGACCTGGCTGATCTCACCACCGGCGCGGAAGCGGTAGAAGTACTCCCTGCCGGGGCGCAGCCCTTCCAGCTCGACGTGCACGCTGTGCCCGCGCTCGGGCGTGGCCCTCGCGACGCCCTCGCGGACGACCCGCGTGAACCCCTCGTCCTTGGCGACCTGCCACTCCACGGGCACGGCCTGGTCGGGCATGCCGCCCCTGCCGTCCACCGCCAGCGGGTCGGGCGCCAGCCTGGTCCAGAGCACCACCCCGCTGGGAGTCGGGTCGCCCGAGGCGACGCCGAGGGTGAAGGGGGTGCCGCTGGCGGCGGAGGCCGAACCGGCCCAGCCCGGGATCGCGGCGGCCGAGCCCGCCACTAATGTGGCGGTGAGGAATCCACGACGACTGAAATTGCGCATTCGTGCTCCTGTGCGTCCGGAAAAACGGCGCACCAAGCACAACAGCACAAAGTGTTCAAGAGGTGGGGCTTTCATAACATCGTGCTAAACGATCTCCAGCCAGGCCTCTGTCGCGGGAGAACCTTCCGATGACCGGCGGGATTCACCTGAGCCGGCGCGCGCCCTCCGAGCGGCGGACGTTGGCTCCATCCTGTAGGGCGGCGCTGATGGTCGGCTGAGGGTTCGCTGGGGGTAGGCGGGCCCCGGCCGACCGCCGTGCGTCGCACGCCAGCCGATGAGCAACAGGGTCGGTCGGCCGCGCGCGGGCCGTGTCGCCGGCGATCGGCCGCAACTGGTGGGAGTCGGTACGGACCATGTCGGCCAGGGAGGAGGGATGAGCACACCGATCCGTACGCCCTTGTTGCCGCGCAGCAGCGCGGGCAAGGCGCCGAAGGTGACCGAGTGTGTCGACGGCAGCGGCGGCACCAGGCCGAGGATCCCGACTGCCGCGAAGGCGGTGCGTCATCCGCCGAAGTCGCCGATCAGGGTTCCGGCGGGGATGCCGACGACGGAGGCGGTGGAGACCCCGCCGAAGATGACCGCGGTGGCCCGGGCGACGTGCCGGTTCTGCACGAGCCGTACGGCCAGGCCGCCGGCGATCGCCCAGAAGCCGCCGACGCTCACCCCGATCGCCAGCCGTGCCACGAGCACGACGGTGAAGTTCGGCGCGATGGCGCTGACCAGGTTGGCGACCGCCATGAGGCCGGTCAGTACGGCCAGCAGGACCCGGCGGTCCACCCGGGCGGCGGACACAGTGATCACTGGCGCCGAGATCCCGGCGAGCAGGCCGGGGACGGTCACTATCAGCCCGGCCGTCCCTCAGATACGCCCAGAGCCGAGCTGATGGGGGTGAGCAGGCCCACGGGCAGCAGTTCGGAGGTCATCAGGGAGAAGATCCCCAGGGTCACGCGAGAACCGCGAGGCAGCCCGTCCGAGTGACGACGGTGCTCATCAGAGCCTCACCTGCATCCGCTCACGCATGGAGGGGCCGACCGGCATCCAGGTGTCGCGGGCCGGAAGCTGGCCCGCGAAGCCCTCCGGGCGGGGCTCTTCGACGAGGATGGCGGCTGCCTTCATGACGTTCTCCTCAAGGCGTCGAGCAGGCCCTCGGCGTCCAGATCTGCGGGGGTTTGGTGGTGGTAGAAGGCGACGGTCTCCTCGACGATCACCGCTTCGAGCGCGGTGAAGACCGGGCGTAGCTGCTCGACGGCCCGCAGCCCGCCGCTGGCTTCGCCGTAGGAGACGAAGGCGACGGGTTTGCCCCGCCACTCCTCGCGGTACCAGTCGATGGCGTTCTTGAGAGAGGCGGGAAAGCTGTGGTTGTACTCCGGTGTCACGACCACGAACGCGTCCGCCTCGGCCAGCCAGGGCCGCAGATTCTCCACGGCGGGCGGCCCGGCGGGGCCCTCCGCCGGAAAGACGGGAAAGTCCACGGGCATGACCGCCGGCAGCCAGGCCTCGGCCAGGTCGATGACATCCACGTCGAGGTCGTCTCGGCGGCACGCCCTGGTATGGAACCAGGCCGCCGCGGTGGGGCCGAACCTGCCCTGCCGTACGCTGCCGATGATGATCGCGAGTCGCATCCCGCCTCCTCTCGTTTCGGTGACGGGCTCCACTGTGCTGATGGCACGCACGATCGGCTGGGGGTCGACCAGGGATAGCCTTGCCTGATGCGATTTGGGGTGCTTGGTCCGCTTTCGGTGTGGGCGTCAGACGGGACGCCCATACGCGTTCCCGAGCTGAAGGTCCGCGCGCTGCTCGCCGACCTGCTGGTGCACGAGGGGCGGCCGGTGTCGGCTGATCGGCTCCTGGACGATCTGTGGGGCGAGGAACTGCCGGGCAACCCCGCCAACACGCTGCAGACCAAGGTCTCCCAGCTACGTCGCGCGCTGGGTGATCGGCAGCTGGTGGCCTACCAGCCGGCCGGATACTCCCTGGTCAGCGACTCGGTGGACGCCATCCAGTTCACTCGTCTGCTCGCCGGTGCGCTGGCGAGCGAGGACCTGCGGGCGAAGGCCGACCTGCTGTCCGACGCGCTGGCGTTGTGGCGCGGTCCCGCCTACGCCGACTTCCGCGACTCCTTCGCGCAAGCCGCAGCCGCCCGTCTCGACGAACAGCGCCTGACGGCGCTCGAAGAGCAGGCAGAGGTACGGCTCGCACTCGGCGAACACAGCCGCCTGGCCGACGAGCTGGGGGAGCTGGTGGCAGAGCATCCCCTCCGGGAGCGGTTGCGGGCGGCTCATCTGCGCGCGTTGTACCGGTCAGGACGGCAGAGCGAGGCACTGGCCGGGTACGCCGAGCTTCGTGTGCAACTGGCCGACGAACTGGGTCTGGATCCGGGTCCCGAGCTGGTCGCGCTCCATCAGGCGATCCTGGTACAGGATCCGGCGCTGGCGCCCGCGCCCGTGTCGTCCTTGACGAACGTTCCCTTGCCGGTCACCTCGATCGTGGGCAGGGACGAGGCGGTGACGGAGGTTCGGGCACTGATGGACTCCTCCCGGCTGGTCACGTTGACCGGTCCGGGCGGGGTGGGCAAGACCCGGCTGGCGCTGGCCGTCGCGTCTTCGGTCGAGCTCCCCGGCGGCGTGTGGCTGGTGGAGCTCGCCGGGGCCACCGGGCAGGTGGCTGAGTTGGTCGCTGCCACTTTGGGCGTGCGGGACGAGACTTCCTCGCCTTCTCAAGTCCCCGTGCCGGATCTGGCGAATCGGCTGGCCGACGCGCTGCGCGGGCAGCGGCTGGTGCTCGTGCTCGACAACTGCGAGCACCTGGTCGGCGAGGTGGCCGCGCTGGTGGAACTGCTGCTGCGGACGGCGCCAGGGGTGCGGGTGCTCGCCACCAGCCGGGAATCGCTGGCCCTGCCGGGCGAGGCGCTCTTCGTGGTGCCGCCGCTGGACCAGGCGAGCGCGGTCGCGATGTTCGTGGAGCGCTCGGGCTCGTCGCCGGATGCCGAGAGCGCGCCGTGGGTCGAGGCGATCTGCCGGCGGCTGGACGGGTTGCCGCTGGCGTTGGAACTGGCGGCGGCCCGGGTGCGGGCGCTGGGCGTGCGGGGGGTGGCCGAACGGCTCGACGACCGGTTCCGGCTGCTGGCCGGGGCGGGGCGGGGCCGGCCGGCCAGACAGCAGACGCTACGGGCGGTGATCGACTGGAGCTGGGAGCAGCTCACCGAGCCGCAGCGCTCGGCGATGCTGGCACTGGCGATCCATCCGGGCGGTTGCACGCTGGAGGCGGCCGAGGCGGTCGGGGTCGATCTCGACCTGCTCGACCAGTTGGTGAGCCGGTCGATGGTGACGGGCGCGCCCAGATACCGGCTGCTGGAGAGTGTGGCGGCCTACTGCCTGGAGCGACTCGATCAGGACGATCCAGTGGTTCGAGTCAGGGACGCCTACTACACCGAGCTCGCCGTGCGGGCCGCGCCTCACCTGTACGGCAGCGCCCAGCGGCAGTGGCTGGGGCGGCTGGACGAGGAGGTGCTCAACCTCAGGGCGGTGTTGGACTCGACGGGGTCCCCACGACTGGTCGAGGCGCTGACCTGGTACTGGTACCTGCGAGGCAGACATCAGGAGGGGTATCGGCACACCAAGGGAACGGCTTGGGGTTCGGGGTTCGCGATGCTGGCGGGCGCCGGCCGTATCGACTCGACGGAGTTCCCCGACGCCAGGTCACGCTGGTTCCTGGCGCACGCCTGCCTGCATTTCGGGGACGTGAGCACGGCGGTGGGGCTGCTGGACGAGGCGTTGGCACAGTTCAGGGCGCTGGACGATCGCTGGGGCGAGGCGGCGGCGCTGGCGAGCCGTACCAAGCAGGCGATGTTCCAAGGCGACTTCGACCTGGCCGCGAGCAGCGGCGCCCAAAGCATGGCGATCTTCGGGGAGCTGGGAGATCGATGGGGGCAGCTCCAGGCCTCGGACATGCTCGGCTACCTGGCGGAGGTCACCGGCGACTACGCGCGCGCCGACCGGCTCCATCGGAAGGCACTGCGGATCGCGGAAGATCTGCGGTTGTGGACGGACGTGTCGTACCGGCTGTCCAGCCTGGGGCGGATCGCCTTGCTGACCGGCCAGCTGGAGCGTTCGGCCGAATTCCACGAACAGGGAATGCGGCTGGCGGGCGAGCAGGCCAACAGGTTCGCCGAGGAGTTCGCCAGGGTGGGACTCGGGCTGGTGGCCCGCCGATCGGGTGACCTTGATCGGGCCGAAGAGCTGTTCCTCGAGTCGTTGGAATGGAATCGGCGGCTGGAGACGGACTTCGGGGTGCCGTTCTACGGGGTGACGTTGATCCTGGCCGAGCTCGGGTTCATCGCCTCCGGGCGGGGGGAGACGGCTGCCGCCCGGACGCTGCACCTGGAAGGGCTGGCCGCCGCTCGCGAGGTCGGCGATCCGCGATCGGTGGCGTTGGCGCAGGAGGGGCTGGCCGAGGTGGCGGCGTTGGAAGGCTCGTACGAGGAGGCGGCCCGGCTGCTGGCGGAGGCGGCGGCGCTCAGGGAGTCGGTCGGCGCGCCCCTGCCACCTGGCGAACGCGGCGATGTGGACCGCGTCCGCGACCTGATCGCGGCCGGGTCGTGAGCGACCATCAGCGAACCGTGCGTGGGGGTCGGCAGAGTGGCTCACATGAAAGCACTGATCTTCAACCCTGACCTGTCCTTCGGCGTCGTTCCCGACCCGGTCCCGTCGCCCGCACAGGTGCTCGTCCAGGTGTCGGCCGTTTCTCTCAACTTCGGGGAGATCGCCTTCAGATCCGCGCAGATCCGGCCCGATCACGTCTCGGGATGGGATGCGGCCGGAGTGGTCGTGCGGGCGGCCGCCGACGGTTCGGGGCCCGTTGTGGGCACCCGTGTGGTGACGTTCGGCTGGTCGGGGGCGTGGGCCGAGTTGCGGGCCGTGGACACCGCTGAGCTGGCCGTCGTACCGGACGACGTCGATCTCGCCCTGGCCGCCGCCCTGCCGGTCGCGGGTGTTACCGCGCTCCAGGCGGTGCGGCGGCTCGGCCCGGTGCAGGGGCGAAGAGTGCTGGTCACCGGGGCGTCGGGCGGCGTCGGCAGATACGCGGTCCAGCTGGCCGCCCGTGCGGGGGCGCACGTGATCGCCTCCGTCGGCAGTCCGTCACGGGCCGAGGGACTGCCGGAGCTGGGCGCGGCCGAGGTCGTGCACGGTCCCGCCAACCTTCGCGGCCGGGTGTACGGCGTGCTGGACACCGTGGGCGGGCAGCAACTGGCCGAGGCGTTCTACCGGTTGGAGGACGACGGCGTGATCCAGGCCATCGGAAGGGCCGCCAAGGAGCCGACAGTGATCGACTTCGAGGAGGCCGGGAGCCGGTCCTTGCGCGGACGCATCGAGAACTTCAACGTGAGCACCCCCTTCGCCGACGACCTCGCCGAGCTCGTCGGCCTCCTGTCCAGAGGCGAGCTGGACGCTCAGGTGGGCTGGCGCGGCCCGTGGGACCGGGCCATGACCGCGGCGGACGCCCTCCTGACCCGCCGAGTCCAGGGCAAGGCCGTCCTCACCCTCCCTTGAGAGACAAGCCCTGGGAGGTCACGAGGATCTGCTCGGCGAGTTCGCGGGCGTGGGCCGCGGGGTCGGTGCCGGGCCGGGTGGCTCCGGCCGCCAGCGTGCCGTCGATCAGCAGGAGGAACTGGTCGGCCGCGTGCGCGGGCCGGGGATGCCCAAGGGCGGTGAGGTCGTCTTCGAGGAGCTGGTGCACGCGCCGGTGGTACTCACGGACGATCTCGTGTGCCGGGTGGTCGCGCTCGACCAGGGCCAGGTCGGCGGCCAGATAGCGGCAGCCGTGGAAGTCCGGCCCGGCGACGACCTCGGCGAGGCGGTCGAAGACGGCCAGCAGGCGGTCGCGTGGATGGTCGCCCGCGGCCTGCATCACCCGCCGGTAGTCGGCCTCGTCCTCAGCGGTACTGCGCTGGAGCACCGCCGCGATCAGGCCGTCCTTGCCGCCGAAGTGCTCATACAACGACCGGCGGGCCACGTTGGCCTCCCTGAGGAGGGCGTCGACGCCGACGTTCACGCCGTGGGTGTAGGTCAGCTTCTGGGCGGCGTCCAGCAGACGCTCTCGCGGCCCGGGCTTGGCAGGGGCACTCATGGTGGTCCAGCCTTCCAGCAGTTGACAGGTAGATCAACCAGTCTATATAAATCAATCAGTAGACCGACCGTTCTATCTATGAGGTGTTCAGCATGTCGTTCCGCACCAGCACCGAAGTCATCGACCGCTTCAACCGCGCCTTCATCGACCACGACCCCGACCTGCTCACCGACCTGATCGGCGAGGACTGTGTGATGGAGGCGGTCCAGCCGGCCCCCACCGGAGAGCGCGTCGAGGGTGGCGAGGCCTGCCTGGCCTGGTGGCGGACGCTCGTCGAGGACCGCACCACCCAGTTCGAGCCGCAGGAGGTCGTGATCGCCGCCGATCGGGCGACGATCCGCTGGCACTACCGATTCGGCGACGGTCCCACCGACTGGGTGAGCGGGGTCAACCTCATGCGGGTGCGCGACGGCGTGATCGTAGAGGCCCTCGGCTACAGCAAGACCGCGGGCGAGGTCCCCCTGGCCACCGAGGGGAAGCCCGAGAATGCGTAGTTATCATCTCGACAGCGGTGCCGGAATCGACGGCCTGGCGATCCGGTGGCACGACGATCCCGTCCCCGGTCCCGGGCAGGTCCTCGTCGCGGTGCGCGCCGTCTCGCTCAGCTACCGCGAGCTGATGGTGCTGCGCGGCGATTACGTGCTGCCGGTGAAGCCGGACGTGGTGCCGGTCTCGGACGGAGCCGGTGAGATCGTCGCGATCGGCTCCGGGGTCCGCACCGCCCGAGTCGGCGACAGGGTGACGGCCACGCTCTTCCCGAGCTGGCAGGACGGCCCGTTCGGCGCCCAGCACCTGCCGCAGCGGGGCGGCTCCCTGGACGGCATGCTGACCGAGCTCGCCGTGATCGACGAGGACGCGCTCGTGCCGATTCCCGATCACCTCTCCTACGAGGAGGCCGCGACACTGCCCTGCGCCGCGGTCACCGCGTGGAACGCCCTGACCGGTGACGGCGACGGCCTGCGGCCGGGCCAGACACTGCTCGTGCAGGGATCCGGCGGGGTATCGCTGTTCGCGCTCCAGCTCGCCAAGGCGCTCGGCGCCCGGGTGATCGCCACGACCAGCAGCCCGGCCAAGGCCGACCGGCTGGCCGAACTCGGCGCCGACGCGGTCATCGACTACCGGGCCACCCCCGACTGGCCGGAGGGGGTCCGGGAGCTGACCGCGGGCCAAGGGGCCGACCGCATCGTCGACGTCACGGGCCTGCTGGATCAGTCACTCAAGGCAGTGGCGATAGCGGGCCACATCGCCTGCGTGGGCTTCGTCTCCGACACCGCGCCGCCGATCGACCCCCGGGTGCTGTTCGCCTCCGGCGCCACGGTGCGCGCCGTCGCCGTCGGCAGCCGCGCCCAGTTCCTCGCGATGAACCGCGCCATGGAAAATCACCGGCTTCGTCCCGTCATCGATAGGGTGTTCGCCTTCGACGACGCCCCCGACGCCTACCGCTACTACGCCTCGGGCAAGGCCCTGGGCAAGGTCGTGATCAGGCTCTGAAGCACCTGACCGCAGCCGGGGTCAGCCGCCCAACGGTTCGCGGCCTCCTGGAGGTGCCCTGGTGGGCGACCTGTATGAAGCTCAACCTGTGCGGTTCTCTGCCGGGGAAACCGCCCCTCTGGCGCCCGTTCCGGTCCGGGTTCCGGAACCGCCGGGGCGGCGTTATCCAAAGGCTGGAAGGAGGCTCACCGCCGAACACCACCTCGGGATGGGCGCGAAGATTGTGGTACCAGGCTGGGTGCTTGGGCTCGCCCAGGTAGCAGGCGATCGTCACGCGGTCGCCGTCGTGAAAGTAGACGCATTGCGCCGGCGGACCACGGGGCGAGAGGATCGACGTACGGCAACGACATCGCGGCACCCTCCTTCATGAAGCGTCCGCTGGCGCCAGCACGGACAACGCCGACAACGTCGACACCGAGCCGGCGCTGCGCCGCACCCGGCGCCTGTTCGTCAACCGCGACAACCTGCGGGCGGCGATCCGCACCATGGTCAACGAGACGCTGAAGGCCTGCGATGTCGCGTTGTGGGGACCAGGCACCTCCTGCGCGTCGGACTCCCGCAAGTTCGGATCATGGTCGGCGAACATGATGACCGAATGGCACCAGTGCTACGGAGGTGCCGGAATCATGGTGTATTGGCACGTCGAGCGAAAATCGGTGTGCATCTACAGCCAGGTCACCAGCACGTCCGCCTCCGAGGTGGCCTCGATGATGGCTTGCTGCGGCACCTGACCTCGGCGGAGATCAATCGCCAGTACATGGCGCCTAGATCGTCGGGTTCGCCTTCGCGCATTTGCTGGGCTTCCAGCTGCTGCCCCGGCTGAAGAACATCGGCTCGGCGCGGCTGTACCGGCCCGGGCCCGGGGAGGATGAGGCCTGGCCGGAGCTGGAGGAGGTGCTGTCGGGCAAGACCATCGACTGGGACCTGATCGGCCGCCAGTACGACCAGATGATCAAGTACGCCACCGCGCTGCGGCTGCGTACCGCCGAGGCCCACCAGATGCTGCGGCGCTTCACCCGGGGTGGCCCCAAGCACTCCACCTACCAGGCCATCGAGGAACTCGGCCGCGTGATCAGGACGATCTTCATTTGTGACTATCTGGCCAGCGAGGCACTTCGCCAGGAGATCCATGAGGGCCTGAACGTGGTGGAGAACTGGCACTCGGCCAACAAGGACATCTTCTACGGCAAGGCGGGTGACCTGACCGGCGATGACCGGGAGACCGTCGAGGTGTCGGCGCTGGCGCTGCACCTGCTCCAGGCCTCGATCACCTACTTGAACACGATCACGATTCAGCTCGTCATGCGCGAGCCGCAATGGCAAAGAAGCTGACCGCCATCGACCGGCGCGGCCTGTCGGCCCTGTTCTGGACCCATGTGAACCTGTACGGGAGGCTGGAGCTCGACATGAGCAAGCACCTGGACCTGGCGAGCAGCACGCGGCGTGACTGATCACCTACTCGACCGTCAGCGCATCAGCGCGGCGCCCAGCAGGCGGATCGTCTCGGCCTCGCCGGGGTTGACGTCGTCGCTGGATGGCGCGTGCTCGGTGATGGCTGCCCCGATGATGTCGTCCACCTGGGAGACGAGATCGACCAGTCGCTGCGGCTGCGCGCCGTTCGGCTCCGGGTAGCAGGTCGCGCCGAAGACGGCGGGCTCCAGGACGTCGAGGTCGATGTGCACGTACACGGGGCCACGCAGACCGTCGAGCACGCGCTCCAGGTCGTCGACGCCGTACCTGCGCATGCCCTTCGCGAGGTACTCGTGCTCGGACACGTCACCCGCCCGCTCCCCGGCGATGATCACCTGCTGTGGTGCCAGGGGCTGCTCCAGCGTGAGGCCGGCCGGCCCGTCTCCGAGCAGCGCGCGCACCACCATCCCGTGGAAGGCGCCCGATGGCAGGGTCTGTGGGCTGTAGACGTCCGGGTGTGCATCGATCCACAGCACCGTCAAAGCGTCCCCATAGCGGGCGTAGGCAGCGGCGATCGGCGGGATGTCGACCGCGCAATCGCCGCCGATAGTGATCACCCGGTCGTCGATGCCGGCCAGTGCCTTCTGCGTCATCCGCTGGTTCTCCACGAGCACGTCGTATGCGCGGACCCCGGCGGCCTTGTCCCCGCCAGTTTCAATCACCGGCACGGTCACCACCGCGTCGGCAGGAACGAGCTCGGCGGCGCGGCGGGCACCGGCCATCAGCCGCGGCGCCTTGCTCGACGCCGATCCTTGCCATTGTGGTACGCAGAGCACAGTCGTCATGCGGCGACATTACGAGATGCCAGGATCAAAGGTCTAGATCGTTCTCATGCTTCATCAATAAAATTTCCACCAGATCGGTCTGGTGGCAGGAATCTGTACCCCCGCGGCGCGGTTCGGCGATCCAGCAGCCGACACCTGACGGCAGGTCACTTGCACAACATCGTCGCGCGTCATCGGATGACGGGTTGCGGGATAACCTTCGTTTCTGGCGAGATAGCGATCACGGGGCGGGCATAAGCTGGGCAGCCATCCTTCGGCACGGGGACCTCGTTTCCCGGTTATCTGGCAAGCTCAATAGGCTCCTAGGCTGAGGATCTTCGGCTCTCTGGCAGAGGGGGTGACCTGTTGGCGACACGGGTGTTCGCAGACCAGGAGCTGGAGGTGCTGCGGAAGTTCCCCGAGATCGGCCGGGAGGAACTGTTTTCGGTTCTTCACCCTGACCCCTGCAGATGTCGCGTTCGTCGATCCTGGCCGTGGTCGTGGCCCATGTCACCGACCAGCACACCACCTACGGCACGAAGATCATCGTGGCGACCAAGCGGGAAGCCCACTACGTCCTCGATGACATCCTCGGCAACGCCACCGACATCCCGATCACCGAGCACGCCACCGACACCCACGGAGTGACGCTGGTCAACTTCGGCCTGGTCCAGCTCGGCCCGACCGGCTACCGACCCCTGCGCGTCCGCGACACCCTGTTCTAGACAGCGCCCGAGGCATGCTCGGCCGCCTCCGTGCCTGTGGATCGGCCACGCCGAGCTCAGTGAGGTCGGCGTGGCCCGGTTCACGCTCTATCTGATGCACGACGGTAGGGAGTCCGCGCTCAAGGCGTACGGGTCCGTGGTGCTCGGCCCCGTCTACTGAGCCGGCTTGGCCCCGTCAGCCGACCTGGCCTGCCCGTCGCAGAACACCGTCTTGATGAGGTTGTTCAACGCCTTCGGGAACTCCGTCGCCATGTCCATTGCAGCGTCGCCGGTGGTGATCGAGGCGGTCATGGTCTTCTTGCCGTCCGGCGTGCTGTACATCAGCGCCCCGTAGCCGTTGTTGCTGCCGTTGTGGTTGAGGATGGTGCCGACGCAGCCCGGGCCCAGGTCCTGCACGTACAGCCCGAGGCCGTAGGTGCCGTAGAGGCCGGCGCTGTTCGGGTGCGGCTTGCGCATCTCGGCCAGCAGCTTGGCCGGCAGGAGCGTGCCGTCATTCAGCGCGGAGAAGAACGTGTGGAGATCCTCGGTGGTCGAGATCATCTCACCGGCGGCGGAGATCCAGGAGGGGTTCTGGCGGGTGACGTCGATCACCTTCCACTGGTCGGCGGCGTCTTCGTAGCGGTAGTAGGCGTGGGCGTACGGCGCGGGCATCCCCGAGCGGGTGCCCGGCACCACGGTGTGCTCCAGCTGGAGCGGCCCCAGGATCCGCCGCTTCATCTCCGTGGCGTAGGAGTGGCCGGTGACCTTCTCGATCAGCAGCTTGGCCAGCACGTAGTTGACGTTGGCGTAGCTCCAGCTCGTCCCCGGCTCATACTTCGGCCGCTTGGACAACGACAGCCGTACCAGCTCCTCGTCCTTGTAGGTGTGGAACCGCTTGGCCACCCACTCCTTGCCCTGCACGGGGATCAATGACACCGGTTTCCCGTCGGGGTCGACGTCGAAGGTGTAGTCGAACAGCCCGCTGGTGTGCTGCAGCAGCATCCGCACGGTGATCCGCCGGTCCAGCTTGTACTGGGGCAGGTAGTCGGCCACCGGGGCGTCCAGCCCGATCTCGCCGGCGGCTACCAGTTTCAGCACCAGGGTCGCGGTGAAGTTCTTGGTGGTGCTGCCTATCCGGAAGTGTCCGTTCGTCGGCGGCTTGGCGCTTGCGCCGAGCTTGCGCACCCCGGCGCTGCCGACCCACTGGCCTCGCTCATCGTTCACGCGCATCTGCATCCCGGCGAAACCGGCATCGATGAATGCCTGGAGGGCCTTCTGCAGCTCCGGACGATCCTGCCCGGCAGCAGCGGCCTTCGACACGGCCCTGCTGTCCGCGGCGGCCATCCCGGGGGTGGCCGCCCCGGCAAGCAGCGCGGCCGCCAGGGCCGTGACCGCCACTCGCCGGAAGACCTTGCTGCGGATGACCGGGGGTTGGTGCACGCCGAAGAAGCGCGCCTTGGTCGCCGTGATCGCTGGTGGGGATTGAGTTTTCATGGTTCCTCATGTCTGGTGTCGCGCTTAGGCGACGAGCTCGCCGAGCGATTCGGGGTCGATGGGGATGGGATAGGCCGGCGGCGGCGTGTCCATCGGCTCGCGTACCGGGAAGTCCCAGGCGCGCTTGCGCACGTCATGCGGACAATCGATGAGTTGGTGCTCGGCCCCGGGCGCGATGGGCAGCTCGACATCCTTGTCGGCGGCGATGAGTCGGCCGACCAGCCGCAGCGTGTGGTCCGGGCGGACCTGGTCGTCTATGCCGGCGGGCGTCGGCCGGGGTGAGCGAGCCGGCGTGGCTCGTACGGGTCCACGGTGCTCGGCTGTCTACTGGGTCAGCTCGGCCGCGTCGGCCGTCCCGGCCTGCCCACCGCCGAACACCTCCTCGACGAGCCTCTGCGTCGCCTTCTGGAACGCCTCTCCCATGGACAGTGCGGCATCGTCGACATAGTTCAGCGAGGCGGTCAGGGTCTTGCTGCCGTCGGGCGTGCTGTACATCAGCCCCGCGTGGCCCGTGATGCCGCCGTTGTGGGTGATGACGGTGCCGCCGCCCGGCGCGTCCTGCACGAACACCCCCAGGCCGTAGCCGGCCTTCGGCTCCGGCGTGCACATCTCGGCCAGCAGCTCGGCCGGCAGGAGCTTGCCGCCCACCAGCGCGGAGATGAACGTGTGCAGGTCCTGGGTGGTTGAGATCATGTCGCCGCCGGTGGAGATCCAGGACGGGTTCTGGCGGGTGACGTCGACCACCTTCTCCTGGCCATCCTCCTCATACCGGTAGTAGGCGTGGGCGTGCGGCTCGGGAACGTCCGTCGAGGTGTCCGGCGCCACGGTGCCCGACAGGGCGAGCGGCCCCAGGACCAGCCGCTGCATCTCCTCGCCGAGCGAGCGGCCGGTGACCTTCTCGACCAGCAGCCTGGCCAGCACGTAGTTGGTGTTGGAATAGCTCCAGTCCGTCCCCGGCTCGAACCGCGCCGGCTTGGACAGCGCCAGCCGGACCAGCTCCTCCGGCCGGTAGGTCTTGAACCGGTCCTCCACCCACTCCCGGCCCTGATAGACGATCCCCGGCACGTACTCGGGGTAGTAATCGCCGGTGAAGTTGAACACCCCGCTGGTGTGCTGCAGCAGCATCCGCACCGTGATCCGCCGGTCCAGCCCGAACTCGGGCAGGTAGTCATCCACCGGCGTGTCCAGCCCGATCTTGCCCTCGGCCACCAGCTGCAGCACCACGGTCGCGGTGAAGGTCTTGGTGTTGCTGCCGATCCGGAAGTGCCCGTTCGCCGGCGGCTTGGCGCTCTGGCCCAGCTCGCGCACCCCGGCGCTGCCGACCCACTCGCCTCGCTCATCGTGCACGCGCAGCGTCACCCCGACGAAACCGGAATCGACCATCTCCTGGATGAGCTTCTGCAACTCCGGGCGATCCTGCCCGGCAGCGGCTGGCGGCACGGCCACACTGCTGTCCGGGGTGGCCACCCCCGGCGTGGCCGAAGCGACGTCGAGGGCCTCGGTGATCTTGCGGGCCATCTCCGCCATGGTGGGGCTGACCTCGCCCTTCTGGGGCCGGGTGGCTGCCTCGACGGCGACCAGGACGGTGCGGCGGAAGTTGTCGGCCTCTGCCGGAGCCTGCTCCTTGAGCAGGCTCATGGCCGCGGTCAAGGCCGGCAGCACCTGATCGGCAAGTGCGGCGGTGGACTTGCCGTTCAGGCCCTTGGGCGCCTTGGCGAGCACGTGCCCAACCAGGCCGGTCGCGGAGGTCAGAGCGATGGAGCCTTCGGCGGCGGCCTTATGGGCCGAGCCGGCGGCACCAGCGGCGGACATCAGCGAGACGGCGCCCCACGCGGCGGTGCGCAGGGTGAGCTTGTCCTGCTCCTTAAGGGTGACGGACATGATCGCATGCTCCTTTAAACCAATGAGAAAAATTCACTTCAACGGACCGATGGTGAAATGCGGTCCTGTGGTGCCCGGCCCGGGGTAGCTGAATTGCTCAGGTCGGATCGCCCGAGAAGATCGCACCCAGCCTTGGAGCCGCAGTCGCTGAACCGTTCATGGCATCCACGATCGCCGACCGCTCTGATACCGGGCCGTTGCCGTCCTGACGCGGCCGCTGACACGACACCGCACGGTCGACGGCGAGCGCGAGGGTTGATCAGCTGGGTCGAGGACGTCCGTGAGGGGGTTCAGTGGCGGGCTGGAGGAGTGGCAGGAGTGGTTGCCGCTGCTCGGGCTGGAGTCGGTCCCGCATCGCGACGAGGGGCGAGGACAGGGCATGCATGGCTCGATTGGCGCGATCTCCCTCGCCGCACCCCGGCGAAACGTTGAAAGGGGACGCTTCAGAAGCTGGCGGGAGGCGCTGACGGGCCGGTGCTCGTCCGTTGACAGCGGTCCCGGCGCCTGTCAGGTCAGATCCGGGGGGCCGAGGAGTGGCGGCAGGCCTATACCGCGAAGCGCACCGCGCACGGCTAGCACAGCGCAGCGATACACCACGAGTTTCACCGGTTGTGACGGCCGTCGGAACCGGTCACCTCTCCGACATTTCGCTCAGGCCGCCTCTCGCGAAAGTCCCCTCAGAACCGGGGGCGGGAGCGGTGAAGGTCTCGGTCCAGCCGCTGACCCTGGCGTTCCGGAGCGTCAGCGGGGAGTGGCCGCCGTCGGGGTGAAGGGAGCGCCGTGGCCGGGGACGATGACGTCGGCGACGGCCAGCACGCGCCCCCTGCTGGTCCGCAGGACCTGGCGGTCGATGGTGACCGGGTCGTCGGCGGGGCCGTCGGCCCGCCACCACAGGTCGCCGGCGAAGGCCACCACGCCCTCTGAGGTGCCGGCCAGCAGGGTGATGTCCTCGGCGCTGTGGCCGGGGGTGGCGATCAGCCTGATCGACGGGGAGAACTCGTACCCCTCGGCGTCCCTGCTCGTCCAGTCCTGGCCCCGGTAGATCGCCTTGTGGTCGTGGATCCGCGCCTGGCCGAACAGGCCGACGTTGAGGATGTTGTCCGGGTGGTGGTGGCTGAGTACCACGTCGGTGATGTCGTCCGTCTTGAGGCCGAGGTCGGCGAGCGCGTCGAGGATCACTGACTGGCTCGCGACCATGCCGGGGTCCACCACGATTCTGTGGTCGCCCTCGGTGACGTAGGAGACGGTCGCGGCCACGCCGGGTCCGGTGGACGTCGTGTAGCCGGTGGCGAGGATATGGAAGGCGGCCGAACGGCCGCTGGGTGCGTCGGTCATGGCAAGCAGTCTGGCGATGGCACGCACCTGGAAACAGTGGCCGGAACACCCATTATCGTGGGTTTCGTGCCAAAGTCTCGCTCGGTCGCCGCCTATGCACAGCCGCTCCGCGACCCTGGGCCACAGCCGCCGGCGGCGCCGAGGCCACATCGTCGGGCACGAACCGAGCCCCGGCAGCGTACAGAGCTGGACCAGCATGCCCAGCTGGTCCACTGAGCGCCGCCCACGACCTGGATCGACGAACGCCACATCAGCCGACGTCGGCGTGAAGTACCGGATCAACTCATCTGCGCTGATCTCCTGGAACGAGCGCAGCTGCTCCAACTGCTCCTCGGAGAACATCTTCTCTGACAACGCACCACCCCACATGCCGTACCGGACGAAACCGGAACGAACGTAGCGGCAGTGATCATCAACCCGCCACAGGCGGTCTAGCGCCTCCGTTACCGCAGGTCAGAGGCGACTTCTTTGGAAAATTCTTCATTGCTACCGGGACCCCGGCTTGACTGGCCGATTGGTTGCTGCTCAAGCCCCGTGACGCCGTCGGTCGAGCCGGTGCGCACGATCTGTTCGACGTGCTCGCGGACCCACCCCGACGCGCTCGGTTCGTAATCACCGGTCAACGCCATGCCCTGATCAACGTGCCCGGCCCGTCGCGATCCCACGACTAGACCGTGCCGGCGCCCATGTGGGTGGCAGGGCGCCTGGTATCCACGTTGCCGGTCAAGGTCTTGAGGATACCGGGAAGTGCCGCCACCGTTTCGGCGGGCAGGCCGGTCACGGTCTCCTCCGCCAGGGCGCACCATAGCTGCTTGACCTGGTCGGCGAGCGCCTGGCCGCCGTCGGTGAGTTCGACGATGCTGGCGCGCTTGTCCGAGGGGGCGGATTTGCGGCGGATGTGGCCGGCGGCTTCGAGCTTGCGGGTCATGAGCGTCACGCTGGGCGGCTCGCAGCCGAGCGCCTCGCTGAGCTGGGCCTGGATCATCGGGCCGGTCCGGGCGAGTTCGAGCAGGAGCGCTTCCTGTCCGGGGTGCAGGCCGAGCGGGGCCAGCAGCGCGGCGGCCCTGGCCCGGTGGCGCAGGCTCAGCAGGCGGATGGCCTGGTTGAGGGCGTCGGCTTGCTCGAAGTCCATGGGCTCTCCTTGACTGGATTAGTTATGTGCATAATATTTATCCGCGTAACTAATCCTACATGACATCGAGGGAGCCGACATGACCGTGAAGGTCGCCGTCATCTACTACAGCGCGACAGGTACTGTGCACGCACTCGCGCAGGCCGTCGCCGAGGGCGCCGCCTCGGCCGGGGCCGGGGTGCGGCTGCGGCGGGTCGCCGAGTTGGCACCCGACAGCGCGATCGCCCAGAACCCGCAGTGGCGGCGGCACGCCGACGCCACCACGTCGATCGCCCAGGCTTCGGTTGAGGACCTGGCGTGGGCCGACGCGTTCGCGTTCGGGACGCCGACCCGGTTCGGCGCGCCGGCCGCGCAGCTCAAGCAGTTCATCGACCAGGCCGGCGGGCTGTGGCGGGAAGGGAAACTGGCCGACAAGCCGGTGACGGCCTTCACCTCGGCGTTCAACCGGCACGGCGGCAGCGAGGCCACGATCTTGTCGCTGGGCAATGTCTTCTACCACTGGGGGGCGCTGATCGTCCCGCCCGGATTCACCGATCCGGTCGTGTACGCCGCAGGCGGCAACCCTTACGGCACGTCGTTTGTGACCGGCCCGACCAGAGACGGCCCAGACGCCGCGGCGCTGGAAGCGGCCAGGTACCAGGGACGGCGGCTGGCCCAGATCACGATCCGGCTGCTGGGCCGCGGCCGCGTGACCGACGCCGCCGCGGGCGACGGGAACCCCCGCGCAACCATGGCCGGAACAACCTCCCACACCGCATGAGCGGCGGATTAGCAAGGAGGAAGTCATGACAAGCACCAGCACCGCATCTCAGCGGGCCAGGCCGCACGCCGGCCCCGCCTGGTTGGTCCTGTCGCTGGCGTGTGCCTGCCAGTTCATGGTGATCCTGGACGCGTCCATCGTTAACGTCGCCCTGCCCTCGGTCCGCGAGGACCTCGGCTTTACACCGACCGGCCTGGCCTGGGTGGTGAACGGCTACCTGCTTACCTTCGCCGGCTTCATGCTGCTGGGTGGCCGTGCCGCTGACCTGTTCGGCCCGCGCCGGATGCTGGCCGCCGGGCTGTTGTTGTTCTCCGCCTCGAGTCTGGTCGGCGGCTTGGCAACCGCTCCGGAGGTCCTGGTGGCGGCCCGCGTCGTGCAGGGCATCGGAGCCGCCATGATGGCCCCGGCGACGCTGACCGTGATCAACACCTCCTTCACCGAGCCGAACGCGCGGGCCAAGGCGTTCGGCGCATGGTCTGCCGCGGGCGGTGTGGGCGGGATGGCCGGCGCGGTCGCGGGCGGTTCCATCACAACCGGCCTATCGTGGCGGTGGGTCTTTCTCATCAACGTGCCGATCGGCGCGGCGCTGATCGTAGTGGCCATGATGTCGCTGGCCGCCACGCGAACCGGCCGGCGGGAATCGCTCGACCTCACTGGCGCGGTCACGGGGACGGCGGGGCTGGCCGCGCTGATCTACGGGGTCATGCAGAGCGCCGATCATGGCTGGACGTCCGGGCTGGTCGTCGGGCCAGTAGTGGCGGGCCTGCTCCTGCTCGTCGTCTTCACCGTGGTGGAGGCGCGTTTCGCCAGCCAACCGATGATGCCCCTGCGGCTGTTCAAGATCCGGGGGGTGGTCGTCGGCAACGGCATGCTGCTGCTGTTCGGCGGAATTGCCATCGCGATGTGGTATTTCACGTCGCTCTTCCTGCAGAACGTACTCGGCTTCAGTGCGCTTCAAGCCGGGCTCGGGCAGACACCCGCGGCAGTGATGTTCATGGTGATCGCGCGATGGGCCGCCGCCCTGCTGCCACGAACCGGTGTGCGCCCCCTGCTGCTGGCCGGCAGCGCCTGTTTCCTGGCCGGTTTCGGCTGGCTCTCCCTGGCCCACGCCGACAGCGGCTACGTCACCAGCGTGCTCGGGCCTACGCTGCTCATCGCGGTCGGCATCGGGCTGACCTTCCCCACCCTCATGGCCGCAGCGACCGCCGATGTTCCCGAGGGCGACGCGGGGATCATCGGCGGCCTGGCCAACACCGCCAGTCAGGTAGGCGGGTCGATCGGCCTGGCGGTGCTCGCGACGGCCGCCAGCACCAGAGCCGCGTCGGAGGCCGATGGGAGTTCCCCGGTCGACGCCCTCGCCGTCGGCTACGACCTGGTCTTCCTCATGGCGGCTGGGCTCGGCCTGGCCATCGCGGTGGTCGGCTTGCTACTGCCGCGGCACCGGCGCGGCTTACCGCCGGAGACGCCGCGTGCTCACTCGCCGCACTCCGGGCGCAGCGCCTGTCCACGGCGCTGCGCCCGCTTCTGGTCGGCCTCAGCCAAGCGTCATCCTCGGCCTCGCCGACGCCGTCCCGAGGAGTATTTCGCCGCCGCCCGTGCTCTGGTCATCCCCGGACGTGCTCGGACCGCCCTGACTGCGGCGGTCAGACGTAGCGCGATCCCTCCGGAACCGCCAGCAGCCCCGACAACGCCTGGCAGGCCCGCATCGGCGCGGCGCACCTGCTTGGCCACCGTGGCATACATCCGCGCGTCGACGACGGCGGGCCCGCACAGCCTGCTGCGGGCGACGATGCCCCGCGTCTGGGGCAGCAGCATCAGCCCCGCCATCGTGGGGGAGTTCGTGCCGCATAAAGGTCGCGGTCGCGAAACACGTCTGACCATAAGCGGATTTGACGTCAAATTTTAGGTCTTGTCAGTCCTTACGGTGGATTTTACTTTCATGGTCAACGACCCACGAAGGGACACCCCCCATGGTCTTACGCAAGGTGGCCTTACGCCGCTGGGCCGCGGTCATCGCCGCGGCCGCCGCCGTACTCGCGAGCTCCGCCCCCGCCCTCGCCGACCCCGAGCCCTCGGGCAAGCTGGTCACCCCAAGCGCCGAACCCCAGGACCTCGTCGCCGGCACCTACATCGTGGTCCTGAAGGACCGGCCCGAGGTGTCGAGGGCGGCCACCGACCTGACGGCCAGGCACGGCGGCACGAAGTTCAGGGAGTACACGCACGCGCTGCGCGGCTTCGCCGTCCACGCCAGCGAACGGCAGGCCAAGCGGCTGGCCGCCGACCCCTCGGTCGAGTACGTGCAGCAGGTGGTGGTGCACCGCGCGTCCGACACCCAGCCGAACCCGCCCTCGTGGGGCCTTGACCGGATCGATCAGCGCAACCTGCCGCTGAACAGCTCCTACACCTACGGGCCCACCGGCGCGGGAGTGCGCGCCTACATCATCGACACCGGCATCAGGCCGACTCACCGCGACTTCGGCGGGCGGGCCTCCATCGGGTTCGACGCGATCGGCGACGGCCAGAACGGCAACGACTGCCACGGCCACGGCACGCACGTGGCCGGGACCACGGGCGGCTCGGCCCACGGCGTGGCCAAGGGCGTGACGTTGGTCGGCGTCCGGGTGCTCAACTGCGAGGGATCGGGCACCACCGACCAGGTCGTGGCCGGCATCGACTGGGTCACCGCGAACGCCGCCAAGCCCGCCGTCGCCAACATGAGCCTCGGCGGCAGCGCCGACGCCGTGCTGGACACCGCGGTGAAGAACTCCATCGCCTCGGGCGTCTCCTACGCCATCGCGGCCGGCAACGGCTTCTACGGGCTGTTCGCGCTGGACGCCTGCACCCAGTCCCCCGCCCGCGTCCCCGAGGCGATCACCGTCTCGATCACCAACAACACCGACACCAAGCCGTCCTGGGGCAACCGCGGAACCTGCGTGGACCTGTTCGCCCCGGGTTACAACATCACCTCGGCGTGGAAGGACTCCGACACCTCCACCAGCACCATCAGCGGCACGTCGATGTCCACCCCGCACGTCGCCGGAGCCGCCGCCCTGTACCTGCAGGGCCACCCGGCCGCCACCCCGCAGCAGGTGCGCGACGCGATCGTGAACAACGCCACGACCGGCGTCGTCAAGAGCCCCGGCAGCGGCTCGCCCAACCGCCTGCTCTACATCCCGGGGCTGTAACCTCTCCCCCCGCCCCGCGGACACCCCTGTCCGCGGGGCGGCCCCGGCTCTCATCTCGGGCCGCCGACAAGCCACCTCCGTGTCAGGGCGATCCCGGTGACCCGCCCCTGAATCTCGCGCGTACGGCATGGCCTGCGGCTCGACAGGGCGGCGGAGTGCCGGGCACATTCTCGGGTCGGGGCCTGTCATACCCCCTCAGCGATGGAACCCCCGTCGCACGAGAGGTGACCCAAGGAGCACGCCATGGCCGATCAGCCCGCGCGGACGTCGTCGATCAGCGCCGCCAGCAATGCGGCTCGCTCGGCCATCGCCGAGATCACGACGTACTCGCCCTCGGCGTGCGCGTGGTCTCCGACCGCGCCCATGCCGTCCAGCGTGGGCACGCCGATGCCCGCCGTGAAGTTGCCGTCGGAGCCGCCGCCGACCGCGACGCCCGTCAGCTCGGGCAGCCCCAGCCTCCTGGCCAACCGTACGGCCCGCGTGAACAGCTCCCGCGACCTGGCCGCCTCCAGCGGCGGCCGGTTCGGCCCGCCCACCACCTCGATGGACGCCCCCTCCAGGCGGGGCCGCAGGGCGCCGAACGCGGCGTCCACCCGGGCCTGCTCGGCGACGGTCTCGGCCCTGACGTCCACGGTGAACCTGGCGTGGGCCGGCACGGTGTTCGTCGTGGTGCCGCCGCCGACCACCGTCGGCGTGACCGTCGTGCCGCCCCGCTCGAACGCCTGGACGGCCAGGACCTGGTGAGCCAGCTCCACCGCGGCGTTGACCCCCTTGTGCGGCTCCAGCCCGGCGTGGGCGGCCCTGCCGCCGATGAGCACGTCGTAGAGCGAGACGCCCTTGCGTTGCACCTTCAGCGCGCCGTCCGCGCTGGCCTCCAGGACGAACGCCGCCGTGGCGCCGCGGGCCTGCTCCTCGATCCAGGCCCGTGACGTCGGCGAGCCCAGCTCCTCGTCGGTGGTCACCAGCAGCGTGACCCCGTCCAGGTCGTCGAGCGTGGCCACCGCGTGCAGGGCCTGGACCAGTCCCGCCTTCATGTCGAAGCAGCCAGGCCCGGTGGCCAGGTCACCCTGGACCTCGAACGGCCAGCGGTCGAGCGTGCCCAGCGGCCACACCGTGTCCAGGTGGCCGACCAGCAGCACCTTGGTCCTGCCGCCGAACCGCCACAGCAGGTGCGGCCTGCCCTGCCTGGTGACCACGTCAGGCCGGCACCCCGTGATCCGCCAGGCGATCTCCGTCAGGACGTCGGCGGCGCGCATCGTGGCCTTGACGTCGCCGGACGGCGACTCGCAGGTGACGAGAAGTTCCAGGTCTCGGACCATCTGGCGGACATCCAGGAACGTGCTCACAGGGCGTTCTCCTTCACGACGGCGGTCTGTCGCTTCGGATTGTGCTGCGCGAACGCCCGGCGCGGCTTCGTCGCCTGGACCGAAAGAGCGCCGCCACATAGGGCCCCACGCCCGGAGAGATCACGATCTTGAGGAGCACATCCCCGAGAAGTCTCCCCGCACCCATGACAGGAGACCCGTGACCTGGCCGTCCACCGGCGAGTGCGGGTATGTGGCGCACGCGGGAGGAGGTCGCAGACGCCGAGATCGCCACCCGTCTGTGTGTCAGCGAAGCCACCGTCAAAGCCCACCTCAACCGGGCCATGACGAAACTCAACCTCACCAGCCGCGCCCAGGCCGTGGCGCTGGCGTACGAATCCGGCCTGATCACCCCTGGCAGGGAAACCTCGTCCCGCGCGCTATGAGCGCAGCTTCGTCAGCCGGTCGATGGCCTCTTGCCGGGTCATGTCGACGCCTTGGCGGTAGGCCCTGTCGTATTCGGTACGGCCGAGCCGGTCCACGAGAGCCTCCACGAGCGAGCGCAGTTCGACGTCGCCGTGGTCGAAAGTGCCGCGGACGGCCCGGCTCGCCGAGCGCGGTGGCCGCGCCGGCCGGATCGCCCTCCAGGAACAGCAGCCGGGCAAGGAGCTGGGCGGCGGATGGGATGTCCATGTGCGCCGCTTGGACGGTGCGCGGCAGCAGCTCGCGTGCGCGTGCGGCGTCCCCGGCGGTGAGGAGGTTCGCCATCCTGGCGGAGACCAGCTGGTTCTGCATCGTCTCGGCCGGGAGGGGCAGCTCGCGGGCGAGCGTCTCCATCCGGGGTCTCCAGCATCCGGTACCCGTCGCCGGCCCGCTCCACGATGGACTTGTCGACCAGGGAGTCCAGGAGATAGATGACCTCGCCCGCGGGAAGCGTCTCATCCGAACAGACCGCCTCAATCGCGGCGATCCCGGTTCTCGCCGGAAATATCGAGATCCGAGCGGCCAGCGTCCGTTCTTGATCGGTGAGGAGGTCCCAGCTCCATTCGATGACCGCATGGAGGGTCTGCTGGCGGGGCTGGGCGGTCCGGTTGCCGGTGCTGAGCAGCCGGAAGCGGTCATCCAGCCGCCGGGCGATCTGGTCGGCGCTCATGGTCCGCAGGCGCGCCGCGGCCAGCTCCAGGGCCAGCGGCAGTCCGTCCAGCCGGCGCACTATGTCCACCACCGGCCCTGCGGTGGGCGCGTCCAGTGCGAAGCCTGGCTGTACGGCCGCCGCCCGATCGAGGAACAGCCGCACCGCGGCCGATTCGGCGGCACGGTCGGGATCCGCGTGCGCCGGGGCAGTTCGAGCGGGCCCAGACGGCACAGCGCCTCACCCATGACCTCGAGCGGCTCCCGGCTCGTGGCCAGGATGGTCAGGTGCGGCCGGCGCTCGAGCAGATGCCGGGCGAACTCCGCGACGGGTCCGGAGATCTGTTCGCAGTTGTCCAGCACCAGCACGCCTTCACCACCGGCGAGCAGGTTTGACCACTCGATCCAGTGGCGTACCGGAGAGTCGGCCGTCGGCGACGCCGAGCGTGCCCAGCACCGCCTCGGGCAATCCGTCCGCTGTGTTCACCCCGGCCAGAGAAACGAGCCAGACCCGGCCGCGCCGATGGGCCCGATGCCGGCTCACCGCCTCCGTGGCCAGCCGGGGCTTCCCCACTCCCCCGGGACCCACGACGGTGACCAGCCGGGAGGTCTCCAGCAATCCGGCCAGCAGCCTCAGCTCGTCCCCCCGGCCGACGAAGCTGGTCAGCTGGGCCGGCAGGCGTCCCGGCACCGCCTCCGGCCGAGCCTGTACGGCCTCGGGGATCTCCCGCTCACCCCGTAGCACGGCGAGGTGCGTCTTCCGCAGCTCCTCGGACGGGTCGACGCCCAGTTCCTCGGCGAGCGTTTCGCGGACCTTCTCGAACACGGCCAGCGCATCGGACTGGCGGCCCGCCGCATGCAAGGCCCGCATCCGCAGCCCGGCCAGCCGTTCCCGCAACGGATGGGCCGCGGCCGCCGCCTCCACATCGGCCAGGATCTCGCCATGGCGCCCCAGCCGCAGCTCCGCCTCGAAACGGTCTTCTGCGGCCCCGACGCGCAGCTCGTCCAGGCGCGCGCCGGCCGTACCGGCGAAAGGGATATCGCGCACATCGGCCAGCGCGTCTCCCCGCCACAGCGCCAGCGCCTCGCCCAGCAACGAGGCCGCCCGCTGCACGTCACCTGCGGCCAGTTCGCGCCCGCCCCGCTTCGCCAGCTCCTCGAACCGGACCGCGTTGACCTGCTCGGCGCGTACGTGCAGGCGATATCCGCCGGCCACCCTCTCCACCACCCCGGCCTCGCCCAGGGCCTTGCGCAGCTGATGTACCAGCGCATGCAGCGCATTGACGGTGCCCCCGTGCGGATGCTCACCCCACAGACCGTCAACGAGTGCATCGACCGATACCACCTCGCCTCCGGCCAACGCCAGCCGGGCCAGCAGCGCGCGAACCATGGCGCCGCCGACGTCGATCGGCGCGCCATCGTCGGCGTAGGCCCGGACCGGCCCCAGCATCTCCATCCGCATGCGCACAAGGCTATGAGGACGGGGAGCCGAAGGGGCACGGGCCACTGACAGTGGCTCCGCGCCGACTGTAAGGGCGTTCTAAGAGGCCTGTCAGCGCCCGTGGACATCGTTGTGGACGAACGGAAGAAACGCGTGACCGTCCCTCAACGGACACGCGACGGTTCTCTCAGAAAGGCATGGATATGACAGGGCGCGAGAAGCTGCAGCAGGTGCTCGACCGGGCCGTGGCCGAGGTGGGCGTACCCGGCATCGTGGCCGAGGTCCGGGATGCGAACGGGAGTTGGTTCGGGACCGCCGGCGTCGCCGACATCGAGAGCGGTGCCCGGCGCCAGCAGGGGGAATACCTGCACACCGGCAGCAGCGGCAAGGCCTTCACCGCCGCCACGCTGCTGGCCCTGGAGACCGAGGGCCGGCTGAGCATCGAGGACCCGGTGAACACGTGGCTGCCGGGTGTGTTGGACGTCAACGGCTACGACGGCAACAAGATCACCATCAGGCACCTGCTCAGCAACACCAGTGGTCTGTTCGCCACCGGCCTGGCACCTGAGTTGAGCCACCGATACGCCACCCGTTCCGGGTTCGTCGAGCATCGCTTCGACGCATTCACCACCGAGGACCTGCTGAGGCTGACGGTCTCCCAGCCGCCGGTCGGTGCGCCCGGCGAACGCTTCGAGTACGCCAACGGCGGCTTCTACCTCGCCGGGGCGATCATCGAGAAGGTCACCGGCAACGGCTATGCCGAGGAGGTCGAGCGCAGGGTCATCCGGCCGCTCGGCCTGGCCCACACCTACGTGCGCCCCTCCGGGGACACGGGATACCCCGATCCGCACCCGCGAGCGTACTCGAACCTGTTCTTCAAGGACGGCGCCGACCCGGCGGCGATCACCCCGGAGAACTGGGAATCGATGATGGAGGATCCCGGCCTCCCGCCCCTCGACGTCACCGAGTGCAACACCGCGCAGGGCTGGTCAGCCGGCAACGTCGTCTCCACCACCGGCGACGTGATCCGCTTCATCAACGCGCTGGCGAGCGGCAGCCTGCTGCCGCCGGCCCAGCATCGCGAGATGTGGACCACGGTCTCCATCGAGGGTGGTTACTGGATGCCGCACGCCCGATACGGCCTCGGCCTGTTCGAGTTCGACAAGGCGGGGTTGCGCGGCGTGGGTGGCAGCCTCTGGGGATCCTGGTTCTTCGCTGTGGGCACCCCCGACGGCGAACACACCATCGCCATCCACACCAACACCGAGTGGAAGTCCTGGGACCTCATGTTCAAGATCATCGAGGCGGAGTTCGGCATCACCATCGGTGCGTAAGCGTTTGGCCACCGGCTCGTGGTGTCCACGAAGGACAGGCGCGAGCCGGTGGCCGTCCGCCTGGTGGCCGATACGGCACAGCGTCGTACGCCGACGATCACACAGGCGCGCCACCGGTCCTCGAGATCGGTGCGACGAACCTGTTCAACCGGCTCAACGCCTCGACGCGGCAGATCGCAGGGGGCTGGGGCTGGGGCTGACCGATGAGCGCTACCCTGACCACCGTGAACCCTCCCGCCCGCGCCCTCGACCGGCGCATCCGCGACGCCCTGGACCGGCTCGAGCGCGATGTCGACGCCTGGTTCGCCACCGCCGATCCGGCCGGCCTGCCGTACCTGGTGCCGCTGTCGTTCCTGTGGGACGGCGAGGCCCTGCTCATCTCCACGGCCAGGACCAACCCGACGGCCAGGTTCCTGGAGGCCACCGGCAAGGTCAGGGTGGCGCTCGGCCCCACTCGCGACGTCGTCCTGATCGACGCCGAGGTCCGCGAGGTGATACCCGCCGCCGAGATCCCGGCCGAGGTCGGCGACGCTTTCGCCGCCAAGGCGGGCTTCGACCCGCGCAAGCAGCGCGGTGCCTACCCCTACTTCCGTATCATCCCACTCCAGGTGCAGGCCTGGCGCGAGGTGAACGAGCTCGCCGAGCGCGATCTCATGATCGACGGCAGGTGGCTCAGCGCTCCAGATACGGACCGGTGATCTGAGGACGTCGCGCATCTGGGGGCCATGTGGCGCTTGCCTGGATGCGCCTCCCACTCAGATCGCCCGATGACAGATGATCATCCGCCGTGATCCCCCGACGCAACCTGCCCGAGTACGCCCAGCCGCCCTCGGGCCGGCCCCTTGACCTGGGATTTCAGGATGAAACAAGCCCAATGGGCCGGCAATCCCTGGATGAGCGCTCCGACCCTGTACTCCCTGGGGTGCGGCCCGTCTATGGTGGCGGGCCGGCGAGCGCGTGCCTCCGCACCGTGTCACCGTCATTGGCATGTCCGCCGCCGTCGGCGCGGTCCTAGGGCACCGTGAGAGTATTCAACGACGCCAATGCGCGACATTCTCAGGCACCACGTGCTGCTTTTGATCGAATGCTGCACCATTGATCAGGCGAAATGCCCCGTCACTCATGCATGGTTTCCTTCCGTGGCCATGCCGTTTCCTGTGGTGGACGTGACTCGGCCGCAGGATTCGCGGGCGCAGAGGTACGCGTCCAGGTCGGCGGCGCCCTTGAGCATGGCGCGGCCCCGGGCGGACAGACGGGCCTGCCAGTCGCACAGGGTCGACTCCAGCGGGGCGACTCCTCCGGCGGAGCGGACCTGAGCGATCAGCGGGGCGATCTGCTCCAGCAGGTAGCCGCCCCGCCTGAGCTGGTGGGCCAGCCGGACGTCCCGTACGTCGGCCGCGCTGTAGATCCGGTAGCCCGTCTGCGGATCGCGGCGCGGCCGGACCAGCCCGGCGTTCTCCCATTTGCGCAGGGTGGCAGGGCGGATGCCGAGCCTCCTGGCCAGGGGGCCGATGAACGTGTCGCCGCGTTCCTGCGGCACGGGCGCCAGATCGCGGAGCGCGGCTTCGACGGCCTGGAGGGTGCGGCGGTCGTCGAGGAGTTGGCCGTGGCTCTCGTCGATGAGCCGCAGCGCGTCCTCGGTGGCGCCCCGGTTGACCGCCTGCATGATCGACGTGGCCATCTGGTGACCGTGCCCGGGCACGAGGGAGAGGAACGCGCGCAGGGCTTGCGCGTGCAGCGGCGTATAGGTGCGATAGCCGTGGACGGTGCGTTCGGCGGCGGGCAGGATGCCGGCGTCCTCGTAGTTCCTGATCGCCTGGGTGGACAGGCCGTGCTCGCGTGCCAGGTCCACTGGCCTCATGGATGCATCACCGATTGAAGGTCCATCGCGATGAGAGCGGGATTTCCACGGAAAAGTTTACACCGAAAGTTCAGCGATACCGTTGAAGGTATGGATATCAAGGACACGGCCCGGCCGCTCGATGGCGCGGGCGTCTCGGCGTTCCTCCGGTCGCTTCCCGCCAAGCCCCTGTTGCTCGGCCTGGGCGAACCCAGGCACTTCGTGGGAGAGCTGGGCGAGTTGCGCAACGAGATCTTCCGGCATCTGGTCGAGCACGAGGGCTACCGATCGTTCGCCATCGAGAGCGACTGCCTCATGGGCCTCGTGGTCGACGACTACATCACGACGGGCGCGGACACGCTCGACGACGTCATGGAACGCGGCTTCAGCCACGGCTTCGGCGCGTCACCGGCCAACCGCGAGCTCGTGCGCTGGATGCGCGCGTACAACGAGGAGCATGACGAAAAGCTCCGGTTCTACGGCTTCGACGGGCCGCTGGAGTATTGGGCCGCGAGCCCGCGCCAGGCGCTCACCGGCCTCCACGGCCTGCTCGACGGCCCGCTCCCGTGCACGATGGAAACCCTCGACACGCTGCTCGGCCCGGACGACCGGTGGACGAACGAAGCCACGGTCATGGACCCGTCCCAGTCGATCGGACAGTCCGCCGACGCCCAGCGGCTGCGGCTGCTCGCCGACGACCTGGTGGCGCTGCTCGACACGCAGGCGCCGCGGCTGAGCGCGGAGGACAGAGAGAGGGCGGCACTGTACGGGCGCACCGCCGTCGGCCTGCTCCGCTACCACCGCTGGATGGCCGACACGTCCCCGGCCCGGATAGCCAGGCTGTCGGGCCTGCGGGACGCGATGATGGCCGCCAACCTGCGTGCCGTCGCCGAGCACGGTCCGGCCCTGGTCTTCGCCCACAACCTCCACCTGCAGCGGAACAAGAGCTTCATGCCGCTCGGCGACCAGCAGTTGGAGTGGTGGAGCGCAGCGGCGATCATCGATGCGCACCTGGGCGACCGGTACGCCTTCCTGGCCTCAGCCCTCGGCACGGTGGGCGACCACGTCCCGCCCCCGGACACCGTCGAGGGCCTCCTGTCCACGCTCCCGTGGGACCACTCCCTCGTCGACGCCCGCCGCCTGGCCGAGGCCATCACGAAGCCCGCCCCGCGCGTCTCCCACGATTTCGCCTATTTCCCGCTGGACCCGGCCCAGCTCGACATGATCGATGGCGTCGTCTTCCTCAAACAGGCTGTCAGGCTGGGTTGACACGCACGCGCATCAATCACACCATCCATGCCCGTCCCCTCACCGAAGGCGGCCGCCCGCGATCGCCAGGCGATTGCTGCTGTGCGGGCTGGTCGCCGGCCCGCTTTGACGGGTGACTGGCTGCGCCGACAAACCGAGGGCTTCCCAAAGATGCGGGTATCGCGGTGTCCTGCCTGATAGAGGTCCGTTCTAGAGGGCTGCCGTGAACCTCGTCGGCGGCAGGTCTATCCGGACCAATACTTACCGCACGCGATCTGACGCGTCCCGAAACCGCGAAAGATCCGGAAGAACCTCCGCAAAGGGATAATGACCAGGGCAAACGTGATCCCATGTACCTGGTGACAGCTTCGTTAGTGCGCCACGAGGCGCTGTTTGTCCGAATGGAGGTGAAAGACCGTCCATCGCCCGGCCGTCGTAGCGGCGGGGTGAAGCTGGAGGCAGCCTGAACCGGGAGCCGCCGGGGAGGGTGGGAGCAGCCTCGACAAAGTCGCGCCGGTCCAGCACTACCGGATGGACCGGGCGCGGTGAGCGAGACGGGAAGGGATACGAGAGAAACCGGTGTTGTTACGCCTCTTGAGCTGTCGCCAGCTCCAACCCGGTGGATATGGGCTGGATGGCGGCTAAGGCCGTTCAGGCGATCAAGGACAAGGTGTCGGCGAAAACCTACAGGTCAACCCTCAACCAGGATCTGGACAGGCTGATCCTCAGCTTGAACCGGACGCTGCGCGAGTGGGCGAACTACTTCCGCCACGGGGTCTCCAAGGCGGCCTTCGGGTCAATCGACGCCCATGCCTGGGGTCGGCTGATGCGCTGGATCCGTCGCAAGTACGCGGGCAAGGCCCGCATGGGGATGCCCGAGTTCCGGCGTCGCTTCTGCGACGTCGGCTGGCGGATCGCACACCGGGGAGTGGCATTCACCGGCGCGTCCAGCGTCGAGGTGAGGCGCTACCGCTATCGCGGCAGCAAGATCGCCACTCCCTGGACCCCAGCACCGGCAGCCGCCACAGGCGGCTGACCAGCGGGCAAGGCATGTGGAGCGCCCGGTGCGTGGAGACACGCACGCCAGGTGCGGCGGGCGGGCCGGGGAAACCCACCGTGAGCAATCACGACAGGGCGCCCCGGTCCGACCCAACACGACGCAAATCCACTCTGGCCCGCGACCTCACGGCCCGGTGAACCGGTCGCGGGGCCGGTCTCGCCCGCCGCCCGCCGGGTCGTACCGCGGGCCATCACATGGGCCTGCCTCTAGCGGATAGGCAGAGGCCGGTATCGGCCTCTGGAGCAGCCTCTACTAGTCACGATGGGACTCGTCGGAGCAGTCGGTGAAGGAGGTGTTGGGGCTGGTGCGCAGGTTGTCGAGGGACATCCAGCCGTACGTCGACGTGCCCTTCACCCTGGCGTAGACCCACTGGCTGCCCGTTCACCGGAGACCCTGCACGGACCCAACGCAAAGCCGCGGCGGAAATCTTGTGGACAGCCGGTAAGACCGGGCCGCCCTCGACCACTACCTAGTGAGTGTCAGTGAAGGAGCCTGGGTGCTGAACCAAGAGGAGTTCGCCGCGCTGTTCGATGCGTGCCATCCCCGCGTGTACGCGTACGCGGTGAGCCGATGTGGCCGCCGGCTAGCTGAGGAGGTGGTCAGCGAGACGTTCGTGGTCGCCTGGCGGCGGCAAGACGACATTCCGGCCAAGAACGCGCTGCCGTGGCTGCTGGGCGTCGCGCGCAACGTGATCCGCGAGGTCTACCGGGAGGAACTCCGGCGGGCGGCGCTGGACGACGCGTTACAGGGCTGGGCCGACGAGATCGGACCCGATGTGGCCGAAGAGGTGGCGGAGCGCGCGGCCGTGTTGAGGGCGCTGGCCACGCTGAGCGACGAGGACAAGGAGGTGCTGATGCTGGTCTCATGGCACGGGCTGACCTCCGTGGAGGCGGCCAAGGTCGTCGGGAGCTCCCGGTCGGCCTTCTTCGTACGGCTGCATCGCGCCAGGCGGCGTCTGGAGGCGGCCATGGACGGCGTGACGGCGGTGCGCGGTCAGCGCGCGCTGGTATCGGAGGAGGAGCAGTGAAGCGGAAGAACGTACTGGACGTCCTCGCGGCGGCCCGTCCCGCCGACCTCGACCCGCCCGGGACACCCCGCGCACAGGTCGTGGAGCTGCGCGCGCCGGTCAGAGGGTGGCACGCCCGATGGCTCGGAGCGGTCGCGGCCTCCCTGGCGACGGTGTCCGTGATCGCCGTCATGGGGGTTCCCCGCCTGATGGGCCAAGACACTGTCACCGGACAGGTGGCCGGCCGATCCTCCGCGAACGTCCTGGACATGGCGGCGGACCGGGCGGCCGGTCAGCGACAGGCGTTCGGACGCTACTGGCACACTGCCGGCCTGATCCTCGGGGAGGAGCTCATCGGCTCACCGGACAACCGGTATCGGATCAAAACCCGTGTCCAGACGAGCCGCTGGGTGCCGCTCGGCCCGGAGTCGTACACGGTGTTCACGTTGCGCGGCCTGCCCACCGTACGGGCCTCGGCGGCGGACGAGCAGGCATGGCGGCGGGCGGGCGCGCCCAAACTCTGCGGCAACGACTCCGACTGCGGGAATGACACGGCGCCGCTCGGACGCACCAGATTCATGTTCATGCCCAGTACGTGGCCGATCCGAGACGAGGGTCTCACTCTTTCGGCGAGCGAACTGCTCGATCTGCCTCGCGATCCGGACGCGCTGAAGAAGCGGCTGCTGTCGTTCTGGCCCGCTTACGAGAAGACCATGGCCGCCTGGCCGTCACCGCCCCCGGGGGCATCGCTGCCCACCAAGGAGTCCTGGCTCCTGGACCTGTCGCTGGAACTCCTTGAGCACTTCCCGATCTCGGCGGGGACCCGCGCCGCCCTCTACCGGATGGTGGCGAGTCTGCCCGGCACCCGCGCCTTGGGCCAGGTCCGGGACGCCGAGGGCCGCCTGGGGATCGGTGTGGGATGGCGACGGGCGATGGGGGACGGGTGGAGCGAGGCACAGCTCATCGTGGACGAGTCCAGCGGCAAGCTGCTGGCGCTCCAGCAGGTCGTGGTCGAGCAGGCGTCGCAGGATCCGCCCGGTGCCGACGGGATTGCCGGCCTGCCCGCGGGGACGATCTACCACGCGCTCGTCTACCAGAGGGCCACCTGGACTGACACCCCTCCCACTCTCCCCGCCGACTGCCCCTCCCAGAAGGAGAACGGCAGGAACGAGTGCCTCGGATGACGCCACGCCCTGCCTCATCCCGCCGTCGCTCGGAGGGTTTGTTGGACCATTTGCGGGAGACCGGGACCCGCCGGGCACCTGGCCGAGCTGGCCGGCGCGCTGGAAGGCGCCTACGCCCGGGGGCTCGACGGGCTGGGCGCCAACACCGCGGTGCAGTTCGTCGGCGGACGGCTGCAGCTGGAGAAGCTTGGCGCGCTGGAGGGACCGCCGCTGATGAAGGAGCTGCGCTCGCTGGTGGATGCGATGATGCCTCGGCTGGACTTCCCCGAGCTGCTGCTGGAGGTCTTCGACCGCACCGGCCTGCCGGCGGACTTCACCCATATCTCCGGTACGGACGCCCGCCATAGACGACTTCCCTATCAGCGCCACCCGCGCGCCTTGGACAAGACGACCACGTGCGCGGCGATCAGCACGCCGACCGTGTGGCTGGTGGGATGAGCGAGCGGAACGCGTCCGCTCATCGTTCTTCCGCACGGTGATAGCCGAGCAGGTCACCCGGCTGACAATCGAGTACGTCGCAAAGCTTGGTCAGCGTGGTGAACCGGATGGCCCTGGCCCGGCCGTTCTTCAGGATGGACAGGTTGACGACGGTCACTCCGACCCGGTCGGCCAGTTCGGTGAGCGTCATGTCGCGCTCGGTCAAGAGCCGGTCGAGGTGGACGGTGATGGCGTGGGTGTCCAGCTCGGCGGGTGACATCAGACGGTGCCTTCCAGGTCGTCGCGCATCCGCACCCCAGTACGCAAGACACTCGCCAGCGCAAGCAGCCCGAGCCCGACAAGCGGCACGATCAATGGGATTTCCTTGATCCCGTAGTTGGACTCGCCCACGGCTATCGTGTCCAGCAACGCCATCATCGCGAAGTGCTCGATCTGGGGAGCCAGCAGGCCACCGGCGAGCAGCCACCAACCCAGGACGCGCACCTGGCCCGCGACCTGCGGCAGGTAGACACCGGCGCGGGCCCGCCACAGCAGCCGCCACAGGAGGAAGAACGCGCCGACCGTCACGGCGAAGCTTGGGAAGGTCGTCAGGACCTGCAGGATGTACTGGCCGGTGTCAGGCGAACCGTCGATGAATTGAAGATCACCTGCCAGGGCCACGACGCCTGGTCGGGTCTTTTCCGTGAACGCCGGCTCATCGAGACGGATGCCATAGCCGCTGGGTGACTGGGCCACCACGAGGCCGTAGGTCAGGCCGAAGAATCCGGCCCGGGAGTAGAGCACCATGCCGGTGATCACCCCGGTCACCAAGACGAGGACTGCGAAAACCGCGGGTCGGCGCGCCACTCGTCCGATAGTGCTGTGCTGGGCAGCCATCAGCCTACTCCGATCTTTATCGTTTTTCGATGCTATCGAAGAACGATAGCATCGAAAAACGATATGGCAACCGGCCTCGCCAGGCGAGCGTGCGGGCCACCGGCCGGATGATCCCGTAGAAGGTGTGGTCGGCGCCGACGTCGTTGTAGAGGTCTCTGCCGCGGGCTGGCCGGCAGGGTGCCCGCGCCCTGCCGTCCAGCCCGGTGGCCTTCACTCAGTCGAGGGCGGGGATGGCTTGGTATCGGTCCAGCCGGACTCCAGCACCACTTCGACCACGTCATTGACGGCAACGGCCAGCACCTTGGAGGTGTCGGGGTCGACGATCAGCCTGCTCCGGGGGGTTCGGTCCCCCTGGATCAGGAAGGTCACGGCGATACCTGAGCGCCCCCGAGGGTCGGTGGCCGGGCCTTCGACCCGCACTGCGGGCATCGTCGCCAGCGCCTGGTAGGCGGCGCTGCGCACTTTTGGGGAGGCGGGCAGTTCGTACAGGAGCGAGGCCAAGGTGCGCGGCAGGGCGTCCTCCGCCGGACCGACGCCGTTGTCTCTGCGGATCGCCTCAAGGGCCCGCTTCTTCAGCGCTTCGGGATCGGCGGGCAGCGCCTCGATCTCCTTCAGGGTCAGGGGCATGGCACTCCAATAGAGTCTCTGCTCCCCCTTGATCCGGCTGAGTGTGCCCTCGCCGGGCGAGGTGGAGTAAGGGGGGCCGGGGTCCCTCCCTACCGGCCATTCGGTCGGCGAACCGTCCCGGCGCCAGGCATCCAGGTCCAGGGGGCGCGCGGCCAGCTGCCTGCGGCCGATCCAGGTTCGGCCGTCCTTGGCCACCCACTTCTCCCAGAGACTGGAGGTTTCCAGGTAGTAGGTGTCGCCATCCTTGCCGTACGGCCCAGGCCGCGACCCTGCGTACAGCGCCTTGAAGTGCCAGTAGGCCCCTTCAGGGGCGGCTTCGGCCTTGGCGGCGGCGGCCAGCAGGATCGAGGCGCCCGACAGGGAGGTGCCGCCGGGTGTGGCCGCGGGAGAGGGCGCTGCAGTGGGGGCGAGCTGGCCAAGGAAGACCGCCGTAGCGCCCGCAGCCGCGACAAGCCCGACGACACCCGCCCGCCACGGCAGGCGCCGGACACCCTGGGGACGGGCAGGGCGCGTTTGGGGGGCGGCTGTGGCGGGGTCCTCAGCTGTGATCAAGGTCAGTAGCGTTTGTGCCTCCGCGTCGGAAGGGTGGCCTCCCGGCTGTCCCGGCGCGACCCGGGCCAGCGCCCTCGTCATGGCGTCGATCTCGTCGGTGTTCTTCACAGCGACCTCTCCGCCGGCGCAAGCCGGCTTTCCGGCGTTGAACGGATGCCCGCCTCGGTCAGCGCGCGGGAAAAGCGCCGGCGAGCGCGGTGGAGCCTGACGCGTACGACGTTGCGCGACAGGCCCAGCGCCGTGGCGATGCCCTTGTGGTCGAGGCCCTCCCAGGCGACCAGCGCCAGCAATTCCCGGTCGTCGTCGGCCAGGGCTCGAAATATCTGGGTGATCGCTTCCCGTTCGAGCCTGCTATCGGGGGAGTCGGCGTAACGGTCGGCCATCTTTACATCGAGCTCGGCGCTGCGGGCCTTGCGGCGACCCTCGCTACGGTGGTGGTTGGCCAGCACGTTGCGTGCCACGCCGTAGAGCCACAACGTGGCCTCTTCCCCTGACGGCAGATCGTCCATCCGCCGCCAGGCGATCGTGAAGGTCTCCGCGACCACGTCCGCAGCATCCTGCGGCGAGTCGCAGCGGCGCACGGCATACGCTGTGATCTGGCCATATGTCTCCCGGTAGACGGCCTCGAATCTGGCCAGCCGTTCGTCATCCACGAGCGGTTCCCATGAGTGATTCCTTAGTCAGCACGAAATACAGACATGCCTCCTATGTGTGGAGCGCGCCCATCATTACGCGCCAACTCAAAGAAGTTCAGCGTGTTGGTAGCGCAGAAGCGTGTGTACGGGGTCTCGGTAGTAATCGCGGAAAATCCAACGGATATACCCCTGACCTGCTCTGATGTGAGGGCGCCGCAGGACTGGTGCGCCGGTCAGTGGGAGCGGTGGGCCGGACCGAGGATGCCGCTGACCTCGCCCGGATGCCTCACGTCAACGCTGGTCGGCGAGATCCGTTGGATTCTCGGCGATTACTACCCGGACCCGTAGTACTGGCAGGCCAACACGGTGGTGTGAGGCGCGTGTGCGTGCCGTGGTACGGCTGGCACACCCGGGTGGTCAGCGCGTGGTCAGCGCTGGCCACCTCGCCGAAACCCTGCATGGAGCGCTGAGACTGAGGCGGCGAGATGCGGGTTTCGTCGCCCCGCCATGGTGCGCGCCGGAACGCCCGGCCGGGAGGACAGGCCTCGCCCCTCCAAGCCGGACCTGCACCTCGTGGGCCACCCGTGGGCAGGCCCGGTCCGTCACCGGGCCTGCCGGGCCGCGGCTCAGCTGTTCGCGCGGATGGTCTTGTTGATCCAGTCGCTGTAGGCGGGCACGTTGGTGTAGAGGCCGGGCCCCTGCTCGCAGGAGGGGCTCTTGGCGCCGGGGCCCGAGGTGACGCCGATCAGCTCCCAGCGGCCGCCGCGGCCGCGCTGGATCTGGGGGCCGCCGGAGTCGCCGTTGCAGGCCATGGCCTTGGGCTTCTGGCTGACCGTGCACAGGCGGGTGTCATCGGCGAAGCCGGGGCCGCACTCGGAGACCGCGCCGCGGCGGGTGTCGAGCTGGCGCAGTTTCTTGGCCATCTTCCAGTCAGCCGGGTTGGTGCTGAACTTGGTGATGCCGAAGCCGATGATCCGGGTCGGCGTGCCGGGCTTGCCCGCCTGGTCGGCGATCGTGATGGGCTTGATGCTGACCGGGCGGTCCAGGCGGACCAGCGCGATGTCGTTCTTGTTCGGCGAATTCTGGGCGTAGTCCGGGTGCAGGAACGCCTGCGCGATCTTGCGGACGGTGCCGCCGGACTCGCGCTGGGCGCTGCCGATGCGCACCGTCCCCTTCGAGATCGAGCCGATCTCCATGTCGAGGCAGTGCGCCGCAGTCACGACCCACTGCGGGTTGATCAGGGCCGCGCCGCAGTTGCCGTCCGTGAGGCCCATGAGAGGGGCCGTGATCGGGATGGTCGCCATGAAGGGGTAGGACTCGGTGGGCTTGGAGCCGTTGATGATCGCACCGGCGCTCCCGGCGGTGACCGCGAGGCAGGCCGCGCCGGCCAGCGCGACGACGGCGGAGCGGGAGACGATACGGCGGAACGAGGTGGTGCCAGACACGAGCGAAGCCCCTTCATCGGTTATTTGTGACGTTATGAAGCTATATGTCCGTCTTTGTCGGGGCGATCATGCCAGCAGGCCAACACGCGGTAGGGATAACCCCACCCGACCAGGGCGGATGCCCCCAACGGTGCGCGACCCGCAGGGAGTCGGCCGCCCTCGCACCTGGCCAGGCCGGGCGGGTACGGGGGTTGACGGGTCCCGGTAGTAATCGCCGAGAATCCAACGGATCTCGCCGACCAGCGTTGACGTGAGGCATCCGGGCGAGGTCAGCGGCATCCTCGGTCCAGCCCACCGCTCCCACTGACCGGCGCACCAGTCCTGCGGCGCCCTCACATCAGAGCAGGTCAGGGGTATATCCGTTGGATTTTCCGCGATTACTACCGGGATCCCTCAGCAGGAGAGTTGATGACCGCCCCCGCGTTCCGTCGTCCGAAGGCCTGCGGCGGCCGCCACGACGAAACCCCGCCAACCCGTCCCGTGTTGCGTCGCGTCCTCGAGGCCGCGAGCTCGCGCGACGAAACCGCCCCGTCGACCACGGCCACGCCAGGATGACCGCGATGACCGCCACGCCGACCGCCCCGGCCTGCCCCGTGTGCAGCGCGCCGATCACGCAGGCACGCACCGGCCGCCCGGCCCGCTACTGCGGAACGCCCTGCCGCCAGGCCGCTCACCGCGCCCGCCGCCGCGCCAGCGAGGCAGCTGCGCACACGGCGTGGCTGCGCGGCCGCCTGGCAGCCGACGCGAACCGCGCCCACGAGCTCGCCGCCGAGCTGGCCGCCGCGCTCGCCGCCATCCCCGTCATCCCCACCGACGTCGACGGCGAGGGCCAGGCCGAGACTGGACCGCCGACCGGCTGGGAGAACGAGCTCGGCGAGCTGGCTCACCGCCTGGCCATGCTGGCAAACACCATCTCCGGCGCTCCCTCACTTGGGATCAGGGCAGCGAGATGGGCCGCCACCACAAGTTCTCCGTCGCCGCCGGCATGCCGGTCTACTTCTGCGATCCGGCCAGCCCCTGGCAGCGCGGCTCCAACGAGAACACCAACGGCCTGCTGCGCCAGTACTTCCACCTGTCCGTCCACGCCCGCGCCCAGCTCGACGCCGTCGCCGCCGAGCTGAACTCCCGACCTCGCAAGACGCTCGGCTGGGACAGCCCGGCGGAGCGTGTTGCCCGCTCTGCGGAGAGCATCTGCTGACCGCTGATCAGCCGCCGCAATCCCCCGGACAGTGGGAACGGTGGTGGCTCCAGGTCGTCAAGCGCGCGATCGTCGCCGACTATCTCGTGCACCACGGCCGGCCCCGTTCACCGGACGGTGATCAAACCCGCCTTGTTCACGCCTCCTGCCATCGCGGGCACCTTCTCCACAAACGCAAGAGGTCCAGCACAGCAAACCAGAACCGCCCTTCGGGGCTTGCTTGAGCCGTGTGCCGCGACGAGTGGCACGCACGGTTCTGAGGGGGCCCCGATGCAGCAATGCATCGGGGCTACCCGGCGAGAAGACCCCCGTGATGAACGTGTCATTCACGGTGAGGGCGGGCAGGCGTGAGAAGACCCCGGCAGGGTGAAGCTGTCGGGGTCTTGGCAAGCCAGCCTTGACAAGGACTTCATGTCAAGGTTCTCTTGACACATGAGTGCGGAAGATTCCGGGATGCCTTCGGAGGCGAGCTTTGCTCGTCTCGCTCTTGCTGAGCACGCCAGCATGCTCGCCGACGCCGCCTATCACCTGATACCAACAACACGAGACCGGGACGCTCGCCAGGGTGAGTACGTCGCAGCGGCTGCTCCATTGGTAGCAGCTGCGCGCCGCCTGCTGGAGCTCGCCGTGATGTTTGAGCGCATCAAAGGAACAAGCTGGGAGCAGGTCGGCATCGACTTGAGCATCAGTCGCCAAGCCGCTCATGAACGTTTCGGGCAGGCGGAGCGAGACTTCCGCGAACGGTTTCTCCGTGCATGGCTGCAACCGGCACGCGCGGACGAGGTGCTGGTCAGCGCGGACCGGCTCACTCACATGGCCGACAGACTGAGAACCTACATCGCATCTCGGCGAGATCCCGACGACCAGTCGGCCACTATTCAGCTCGAACCAATGAGTGACCTCGAGCGCTCGACATTGATTGCTCGAGCAAGCGCCATGCTGAAGGCCTTGGCAACCGATCAACAGATAAGCGACAGCGACCGCCATGAGATGGAGCTTGGTTTGTGCCGGAGAAAAATCGAGCTATACGAGGATCTGGCCGCCCAAGACTCGGAGAATACCGAGCTGCGCGAGGCACTCGCCGGAGCCAGAGCACGCCTTGCGGAGCTGCGGAGCTCATAACAAATACAAGAATGAAATGTAAGTTGCTTGCCGTTGAGGGCACTGGCAATAGCTAGGACCCTCCACGGCGCCGAATCGGCGAAGCTAGTACTCGATGCTCACGACGCAGAGAGTGTCGTTGCTGAAGTATATGGTTTGCCTGTCACTGAACGGGCGGGCTACGCATGCGGTCGCTGTTTCGTAGGACACCGAGCCGTTCCAGTAGCCGCCGTAAAGTTCGTCGGCACCGCTAATGCCTCTACACCGACCGTCCCAGTGTTTTCGAAGCAGTTGTACGTGGGGAAGATGGTTCCCGACGTAATCCGCACGGGGCTGGGTCTGAAGCTGCCGCCGCTGGTCGTGCAGCTCGTGCACCCTTCTCGTCTACAAGGGGCTTGCCGTCGCCGCCGAGCTGGCCGCTAACTGAGCAAACCTCGTCGATACCCCTCGCCGACGGCGGCGGCGCGGTCGCGGACGCCGAGTTTGTCGTAGATGTGCAGCAGGTGGGTCTTGATGCTGGCCTCGCTGATGAAGAGTTTGGCGGCCGCCTGGCGATTGGAGGCGCCGTCAGCGACGAGGGCGAGGACCTGGAGTTCGCGCTCGGTAAGGGCAGCCTTTACCGGTCGGCGTACCTGGCCCATCAGGCGGCTGGCGACCGAGGGGGACAGGACCGGCTCGCCCGCGGCGGCGGCGCGGACGGCACGCAGGAGTTCGTCGGTGGGGGCGTCTTTGAGGAGGTAGCCGGTGGCGCCGGCTTCGATGGCGGGCAGGACGTCGGAGTCGCCGTCGAAGGTGGTCAGGACGAGGACCTTGATGCGGGGGTGGGAGTGGCGCAGGGCGGTGATGGCGCTGACACCGTCCATTTCGGGCATGCGCAGGTCCATGAGGACGATGTCGACCTCGAGTGCGGCGGCGCGGTCGATGCCTTCGCGGCCGTTGGCGGCTTCGCCGGCGACATCGATGTCGGGTTCGGCTTCGAAGGCGGCGCGCAGGCCGTCGCGGACGATGGGGTGGTCGTCCACGATGAGGAGGCGGATCACCGGGGGTTACCTTGGAGCGCGGGGACGGTGGCGCTGACGGCGGTGCCCTCGCCGGGCGTGCTCTCGATTTCGAGGGAGCCGCCGACGCCGCGTACGCGTTGTCTCATGCTGCTGAGCCCGAATCCTTTGCCGTTGGGGTTGTGGATGCCGGCGCCGTCGTCGCGGATGTCGAGGAGGACAACGGCACCGGTGTAGGAGAGGGTGAGGCCGGCGCGGGTGGCGCCCGCGTGTTTGGCGACGTTGCTGAGGGCTTCCTGAGCGACGCGGAAGAGGGTGACCTCGATGGCGGGGCTGAGGGGGACGCGGTCGCCGGTCACTTCGACGTGGAGGTCGACTCCGGAGGTCTGAGTCCAGTTGCGGGCCAGGGTGGTCATGGCTTCGGGGAGGTGGGCGTCCTCGAGCTGGTGGGGCTGGAGGGCGGCGACGGAGCGACGGGCTTCGGTGAGGCTGTCCTGGGCGAGGTTGAGCGCGAGTTCGAGGTGGGTGTCGGAGTCCTCGACGCGTTGGGCGGCGCGGAGCTGGGTGATGATGCCGGTGAGGCCTTGGGCGAGGGTGTCGTGGATTTCGCGTGCCATGCGCTGGCGTTCGTCGAGGATGCCGGCCTGGTGGGCTTGGGTGAGGAGCTGGGCGTGGAGGTCGGCGTTCTCCTCCAGGGCGGTCTGAAGGTCGCTGACTGCTTTCCGGTACTTGCGCTGCCGGTCCTCGATCCTGATGCCGGCGATGTGGCCGCCGCCGATGGCGACGGTCTGCACGGCGATGATCGCCAGGTGGAAGGCGATGAGCTGGATGGTGGCCTGGGCCCAGTCGAGCGCCGATCCGTACAGGACGAAGGAGGTGGCGGCGACGGCGGCGAAGGTCCATTTGGAGGGAGCGAAGTGGGCGGCGAGGAAGAAGCCGGAGATGCAGTAGATGATGAAGATGGGGTCGTGGAAGGTCAGTAGCCCGGCGGTGGCCAGAACGCCGGCGAAGTGAACGGTGACGGCGACCCTGCGTCGGCGCACGGCGGCGGGCAGGAGGGCGTGCGCGCCGAGAATCCAGGCGAGGGCCAGGGCGGTGAGCGCGAGGGTGCGGGGGATCCCGCCTTCGGGCTGGTCGGGTGAGGCCAGGCTGATGGCCAGGGATGCGGCGAGGGTGATGTAGGGGACGATCTCGACGACGCGCTCGAAGCGTCGTTCCCAGGTGGAGAGCGGGAAGGGGTCGTTCATCCGGGGCGTGCCCTCCTCTCGGGTACGGACGGGTTTCACCTGGTGGTGGCCGACGAGGACGAGCTTAGGCGCATGGGGATGAGGATGGCGTAGCCGTACATGAGCAGCCCTAGGGCGATCATGAAGATGATGGTGGGCCATTGCCAGATCGGCGGGAGATGAAGGGCGAGGAACCACACGCGGTCCTCGATACCGACGATCTTCATGACCATGGGCGCGAGTCCCTGGGGGAACAGGGGAAGCCAGGCGACGGTGTAGCTGATCGTGACGCCGATGCGGTGCTGGATGGGGAGGTCCACGGTGGTGGGTTTGTCGGCCTGGGGTGCCGGGCCGTGCTTCATGAGGTTAAGCAGATCGATCCCGTGGTTCTCGAGTCTGCGGTAGGCGATCTTGCCGAGTCCCCAGGCACTGAGGGCGCCGGTCAGCACACCGGTGGCGATGCCGGCCCAGGGATGAAGGAGGATGGCGCCGGCGGCGGGCAGGGCGGTGGCGGGGACCGCGACGAGCACGAGCCAGGCGAGGCTGGTTTCGGCGGTTTCGTCGGCGCCGGTGCTGAGCGGGTTGCCGCCGCGCTTGTGGGGATCGGTGCCGGGGACGAGAGAGGTGACGGCGAGCAGGACGATGACCCCGGCGCCGCCGCCGAGGAGGGAGGGAAGCAGGGCGAGTACCCATGGCCAGGCCCAGGTCTGGCCGCTGGCGAGGGTGCCTGCCAGGGAGAGGACGACGGCGGCTGGGCCGACGATGAGGAGCCAGGCCAGTTGGCGTCCGCGGACGTCGGCGCGTTCCGCACCGGGGGTCATGAGGGTGAGCCACAGGGCGGTCCCGTCGGCGCCGTAGAGGTTGGCCGAGGACGCGGCGGCCATCACGATCGCGATGAGTCCCGTGAAGGGGACCATGATCCAGGCGTCGATGGTGACAAGCAGGAGGGGGGTGACGATGGCGTAGGAGAAGGCGGTGGCGAGGAGTTGGATGCGGACGAGGTCGCGCCACCAGGCGCGCAGTTCCTTGGCGGCGGCGATTCGGGCACCGCTGGTGGCGGGGAAAGGGCGGGGCGTGCCGCGGCGGGGCGGCACACCGCCGCGTGCGGCCGAGACGACGCGCCGCGACAGCAGGCCGGCCCAGGCGGCCAGGAGGAGGGCGATCACGCCGGCGCTGGCGACGAGGATGGCGAGGGCGAGGGGCCAGGGGGCTTCGACGGCGGCCACGCCCCATCCGGAGGGCAGGACACGGACGAGGACCTGGGACCAGGAGGCGGTGTCGGTGCCGCCCAGAGCTACGACGGGTGCCCAGCCGTTGCTGCACAGGGCGATGGCGGTGCCAGTCACGATGCCGACGGCGGCCGCGGTGGCGCGGGATCGGACGAACAGCCCGATGAGCGCCACGATGACGCGGGAGATCATCACCAGGGTGATGAGCGTGGTGACGGCTGCTGCCAGGCCGATGAGCACTCCGGCCGGGCCGAAGCGCCAGCCGTACACGGGCAGGGACAGTAGGGCGATGAGATTGACCGCGGGTGCGGGGCCTGCGAAAGCTCCGGCGAGCAGTGCCGCCGCGATCCGGCCTGGCGTGGCCGGGAGCATGGAGAAGTACTCGGGGCGGAGGGCCTCACTGCCGCCCCCGATGAAGATGGGGCCGAAGATCCAGCCGGAGAGCCACACGGCCAGGGTGAGGGGCAGGTAGGCGGGCCACAGGACGGCGACGGCGATCGTTCCGAAGGCCAGGATCAGCCCGAGCGAGACGCCGATGGAGAGGTTGGAGGCGTTGTCGCCGCGCAGGGAGTTGCGCATGAGTGCCAGCCGCATGCGGATCATGTGCCGTGCCAAGGCGGCCGGGCCGGGGGTCAGGAGGTGAGCCATGCCAGCCCCTCCGTTCCTCCGGCGCGGGCGCCGACGAGGTCGACGAAGGCGTCCTCCAGGGTTGCGGCGCCGCGTACGTCGGCCAGCGGCCCGGCGGCTACGACGCGGCCGTCGGAGATGACGCCCACGTGATCGCAGAGCTGCTCGACGAGGGCCATGACGTGGCTGGAGATGATCACTGAGCCGCCGTTGCCTGCGAACCTGCGCAGGATGGTCCTGATCGTGGCTGCGGAGACGGGGTCGACCGCCTCGAAGGGCTCGTCCAGGACGAGCAGGCGGGGCGCGTGCAGGAGGGCGACGGCCAGACCGATCTTCTTGCGCATGCCGGTGGAGTATTCGATGACCAGGGTCCGCTCTGCGGAGTCCAGTTCCAGGATCTGGAGGAGTTCGTCGGTGCGCTCGGCGACGACCGCGGGCTGCAGGCCGCGCAGCAGGCCGAGGTAGGTGAGGACCTCGCGGCCGGTGAGCCGTTCCGGCATGGCGTTGCCGTCGGGCAGCACGCCGATCAATCCCTTGGCCTGGACGGTGTCACGCCAGACGTCCACGCCGAAGATCTCGGCGCTGCCCGCGTCGGGGCGGAGCAGGCCGACAGCCATGGCCAGGGTGGTGGTCTTGCCGGCGCCGTTGGGGCCGACCAGGCCGTAGAAGGATCCGGCGGGGACGGTGAGGTGGATGTCGTCGACGGCCAGGTGGTCGCCGAAGGCTTTGCGGAGTCCGGTGGTGCGGAGGGCGGGCTCCTGGTGTGTTGGCATGCCTTGAGAATCGCGCGGGGGCGGGGGTGGCGGATCGTCCGGCCGGGGAGCGGGATGGTGGATTCCGGCATCAACCGATCGGTTGATGCCGGGAGGGGGCGGCTGGTCCGTGTTGCGGGTCCCAGCGTCACTGTCCACCAGTGCATGTTCGGCTGGCTCGACCAGACGCTGAACAGGCGCAGCTCCGCCTCAAGCCGAGGGCGCCTCGCCAGCTTTCGGCGAGGGCTGACTCACGCGCAACCCCACCCACCGGAACCGAAGTGCCGACTTGCCAATCGGTGTCGGCACTTCGCGGCTTCTTGGGACACCGCGCGGCGTGTATGGCCAGGATGGGAATCGATTCGGGGAAGGAAAGTGCCGCTTCCACGTGTTCTCGGCACTTTCCACGTACGCATGCCCGCGGCGGCCAGCAGGCCGCCGTCCTCTTCTGAGCGTAGAAGAGAGACCTGAACCCCGTGGCGCGCACCCTGGATGAAGACGAGCTGATCGAGCATTGGCTGCTGATCGGCAAGGAGCCGGACCTGCTGACCGGCCGGCTCCGCGATTGCTACGGGCACCCCGTTCGGGAGAAGGACACTGGCCAGGCGGCTCGGTGGCGTCCGCAAGACGGAGAAAAAACATGACATAAGGTGTCGGGTTTTAGGGCGATCATGGTTTCACTGGTCGGCGTCGACGGTGGACGCGGGCGGATAGATACGGATAGATAAGGACCTCAATGCGCGAAACGCCAGAAGAGCTCAAGGAGCTGCAGGCCCTCCTCGACGCCTCCCTGTCCCGCTCCACCTCGCACCTCCGCTCGATCATCAGCACCGAGAGCACACTGACCGCGGAGCAGCTCACCCAGGTCCTGACCGGCATGTGCACGCTCGCGCTGTCCACCGTGACAGCGAAGGGCGAACCGCGGATCAGCGGCGTGGACGGGCACTTCCTGCACGGAAAGTGGCACTTCGGCACGGCGCTCACCGCCGCCAAGGCCCGCCACCTCGCCGCTCGTCCCGCCGTCAGCGCCGCGCACATGCGCGGCGAGGACCTGGGCGTGTTCACGCACGGCACGGTGGAGATCCTCAACCCCCAAGACGGCGAGCCGGCCGCGGACTGGCCGGACCTGCGCGCGTACTTCAAGGACTTCTACGGCGACGACTTCTTCGACTGGGACAACGACGTGGTCTACTACCGGCTGCATCCGCACTGGATGAGCGTCTACGCCCCCGACATCGCAAAGCTCACTGCGGCGTCCCGGTCCTGATCCGCAGCACGGGCCGCATCGGGACCGGCGCCACCGCCCACGAGAAGATCGTCGCAATCGACATCCTGTCCGACTCCGAGCGGCCGGCCCGCCTCGACCTCACCGGCCTGACGGCCTGATTCCGGCCCGCCGGTCACCTGTCCGGCGTCGGAGAGTCAGGTGGGCGTGGCGCAGGCCTCGCAGGTGGGCGCGCCGGCGAGACCGTGGTGCAGCAGGGCGGTGAGCGTGTCGACGATCTCCTCGTCCGAGATCTCGGGCCGGTGCTCGCCCGCCGTCAGCACGGCGTAGCCGAGCAGGGAGATCATCGCGCCCATCGCGGCGGCGACCAGCTCGGGCGGGCCGGGCAGGACCCGTCCCTGCTCACGCATGTGCTCCAGGTGGTCGCGCAGCGGGCCGGTCTCGGCGGTGAGGCTCTCCCACACCCGGCCCGACGCGGGCGGGCCCGCCATCATCGACTGGAACAGCGCCGCCACCACCGGCAGATGGTCGCGGAAGACGCCCCACGAGACGGCCAGGTGCGCACGGAGCTGGTCGCGGTCGGCCAGGTCGTGGTCTCTCTCGTGCGCCCCTGCGTCGAGATCCGTGTCGGCCTGCGCCTCCATGTCGCGCAGCAAGGACTGGAGGAGGTCGTCCTTGTCGGTGAAGTGGTCGTAGAAGGAACCGGTCGCCCGGCCCGCCGCCCGCGTGATGTCGGTGATCTTCGTGTTCGGGAAGCCGCGCTCCACGAACAGCCGCCGCGCCGCCTCCTTGAGCGCCGCCTCGGTGCCCGCCGCCTTCTCCTTGCGCACTCCCACCGCTTCCCCTCCGCTTGACGCGCGTCGTCGCCGCTCAGCATACTGAGTGCACTTTCACCGAATCGAAATTCACTGAATCTAAGTTCAGGAGTGTGAGTGGACGTCATCGGCGGCGGCGTGGCGGGAGCCGCGACCGCCATCGCGCTGCGCGGGATCGGTGCGGAGGTCACCGTCCACGAGGCGCATGCCGACCCGGCGGGGCAGGTGGGCTCGTTCCTGAGCCTGGCCGCCAACGGCCTGCGCGGCCTGCGCGCGCTCGGCTGCCTGGAGCAGGTGCAGGAGGCCGGCTTCGCCGTACCTGATCAGCGGATGTGGGCCGCCTCCGGCAGGCTCCTCGGCGAGGTGCCGCGCGGACGGCAGGCCGGCGACCCCCTGCTCAGCACGACGCTGATGCGCGGACGGCTGGTCGAGACGCTGCGCGAGCACGCGCGGCGGCGCGGTGCGCGGATCGTCACGGGCCGGCGGCTGACCGGGGCCGTCCCCGACGGCGACGGCGTCGTGGCGCGCTTCGCCGACGGCTCGACCGCCCGTGCCGACCTGCTCGTGGGCGCCGACGGCCTGTGGTCGGCCACCAGGACCGCCCTCGACCCGCTCGCCCCCTCCCCCGCCTACGCCGGGCTCTACAGCGTCTCCGGAATCGCCGAGGGCGTGGCCGCCAGGCCTGGCACGTTCAACATGGTCTTCGCCCGCAACGGCGCCTTCCTGCACATCGGCGCGCCCGACGGCACCGTGTGGTGGTCGGCACAGGTCGCCGAAGCCCGGCGGCCCGAACTCGAGGGCGTGAGCGACGAACAGTGGCCGGCCCGCCTCGCCGCGCTCTACCAGGCCGAACCGCAGCCGAGCGCGATCATCCAGGCGACCACCGTGCTGCACCGCCCGACCCTCATGCACACGCTGGCCGAGGTCCCCACCTGGCACGGCGGCAGGATCGTGCTCGTCGGCGACGCCGCCCACCCGGTCGGCGCGGGGCAGGGCGCCTCCATGGCCGTCGAGGATGCCGTCGTCCTCGCCCAGTCGGTGGCAGGGGCCGCCACCGTCGAGGACGGCCTGGCCGGATACGACCGGCTGCGCAGGGCGAGAGTCGGCAAGATGGCCAGGTCGGCCGCGGCCAACCGCGACGCCAAGACGACGGGCCCGCTCCGGCGCCGCCTCAACGACCTGATCATGCCCATCGTCTTCAGGCACTTCTACGACCGGGCCACCGCCTGGCTCTAGACCCACGACCTGGGCGGCCTGCCCGGCAGGCCGTGATCAGCCGTCGAGGTAGCGCAGGATCGCCAGCACCCTGCGGCTGTAACCGGGGTCGCGGGGCAGGTCGAGCTTGTCCATGATCGCGTTGACGTGCTTCTCCACGGTGCTCAGCGACACGTGCAGCCGCGCGGCGATCGCGGCGTTGACGAATCCCTGCGCGAGGTGGCGCAGCACCTCCGTCTCGCGCGGGCTGAGCCTACTGAGCGGATCGGCGTGGGTGGTGCGGGCCAGCAGCTGCCTGACCACCTCGGGGTCGAAGACCGTGCCGCCCGCCCGCACCCGCTCGAGGGAGTCGAGGAAGTCGGCCACCTCGGAGACCCTGTCCTTGAGCAGGTAGCCCAGCCCCTCGGTGGGGCCGGCCAGGAGCGTTGCCGCGTAGGTCTTCTCCACGTACTGCGACAGCACGAGCACGCCGACGCCGGGCCGGCGCTCGCGAATCTCCAGCGCCGCCCGCAGCCCTTCGTCGGTGTGCGTCGGCGGCATGCGCACGTCGACCACCGCCACGTCGGGCCGGTGCCGGTCGACCGCGTCGAGCAGCGCCGCCGCGTCGCCCACGGCGGCGACGACCTCGTGCCCCGCGTCGTCGAGCAGGCGGCTCAGTCCTTCGCGCAGCAGCACGGAGTCGTCGGCCAGGATCAGCCGCACGGCGCCGCCTTCGGCAGCCTCGCGACGATCTTGGTGGGGCCGCCCGCCGCGCTCTCGACGGTGAACTCGCCGTCGAGCGCCAGCACCCGCCTGGCCAGCCCGGACAGGCCGCTACCCGAGGGGTCGGCGCCGCCCGCGCCGTCGTCTGAGATCGCCACGCTCACCGTCCGCTCGTCCTCGGTCAGAACGACCAGGATGTCACGGGCTTCGGCGTGCTTGACCGCGTTGGTGATCGCCTCCCTGGCCACGAAGTACAGGGCGGTCTCGACCTCGGAGACGGGCCGCGCGGCCAGCCCGTAGTGGACGGTCACCGGCACGCTCGACCGCTCGGCCACCCCGGCGAGCGCGGCGCGCAGGCCCAGTTCGTCGAGGGCGGTCGGATAGATCCGCCACGCCACGCTGCGCAGCTCGTCCAGCAACTGACGCGATTCGGCGTAGGCCTGCGTGACCAGCTCGGCCGTCCTGGCCTGGTCGGCGCTGTGCCGGGCGCGGCCGAGGAGCATGGCCAGCGCCACGCCTCGCTGCTGCACGCCGTCGTGCAGGTCGCGCTCGATCCTGCGCCGCTCGTCGTCGACGGCCCTGACGATGCCCGAACGGGTAGCGGTCAGCTCGGCGATGCGCCTGCGCATCAGCTCCTGCCGGCCGGGGCCGAGGAAGTGGTCGGCCAGCCGCCGCTCGGCCGCCCCCATCGCGAGGACCCCGGCGGCGGCCAGCGCCAGGAGTACCACCGCGCCGGTCAGTCCCAGCGCGCCGCTGCTGGTCACGACCTTCACCCCGGGCAGGTTGACGGGCACGGGCTGCGACGCGCCCCTGATCAGGTCCCACAGCCCGCCGAACAGCAGCAGGCCGCCGAGGAACAGCATCGTCGCGCAGCAGTAGCCGCCGACGACGCCGAGTGTGGCCCGGGCGGCGAGGTAGCCGTAGCCGCCGCCCGGCTGCGTCGTACGATGGTCGAGCCACCTGGCCAGCCGGGCCCGCTCCAGCTCCAGCAGCCTGGCCGCGCCGCTGCCCGCTGCTGCCCGTGTGGCGGGGAACAGGAGTGCGGGCCAGGCCAGGCAGAGGAAAGCGAGCTCGACGACGCCGAGGACCATGCCCACGAGCACCCCGGCCAGCGCGCGGGCGACCCGGTGGGGTGATACGGCTGACCCGGCGTTGGCTGACATGGCGTTGGCTGACACGGGCCCAGAGTCTAGGCGTCGCGCCGGCGCAGGACGGCATAGCCCGCCGCGACCGCCGCCGCCGTCCAGACCAGCAGCCACGCCAGCCCCTCGCCCGCCGCGTAGGCGATGGGCCCGCCGGTCATGTTGTCGGTGCTGCCCATGAAGGCCAGACCGGCGAAGAGCGGCATGCGCAACGACACCTCGATCGCCGCCGGGCCGCCCGCCATCAGCAGCATCAGCGGCAGACCCATGAGCAGCATGAACGCCACGGTCAGGGTGCCGGCCGCGTTGCGCATGGCCGTGCCGACGCCGAGCGTCATCACCGAGATCAGGGCGAAGAAGACGCCCACCCGCAGCAGGTCGAGCACGACCTCCCCGAGCGGCAGCGCGGCGTGGCCGCCGAACTGGTCAAGGGAGAGGACGACGTAGCCGGCCACCGTCGCCAGCGCCCCCGACAGCACGCCCGCGACGAACATCACCGGCAGCGCCACCAGCGCCTTCGCGGCCAGCATCCGCCCCCTGATCGGGGTGGCCTGGAGCGTGCTCCTGATGCTGCCCGAGGCGTACTCCGAGGTGATCATCAGCATCGCCGGCGCGACCAGCGCGAACTGGACGAACGAGGTGGCCGAGACCACCGGCTCGCTCGCGGTGAAGCGAGCCGCCGCCACGCCTTCGCGCATCAGATCCGTGGCCGTCGACGCGCCCAGCGTCAGCGCGCTGAGCACCATGAGCACTGCCGCGCCCGCCAGGCACCACCAGGTGGAGCGGACCGACCACAGCTTCGCCCACTCGGCGCCGATCACCTGCCGCATGTCACACCTCCGCCTTCTGCGCGCCGTACTCCACGCTGCTCGCCGTCAGTTCCTGGTAGGCCTGCTCCAGGGAGGCCTCGCGGGTGCGCAGCTCGTGCAGCCTGATGCCCGCCTCGTGGGCCAGGTCGCCGACGCGCTCGATCGCGACGCCGGTGGCGACGAGCTCGTTCTCGCCGAGCCGTTCCACCGCGACGCCACGCGCGCCGAGCCGTACGGACAGGTCGGCGGCGTGCGGGGTGCGCACGACGACGGCGGTCAGCGAGCTGCGCGCGATGACCTCCGCCAGCGGCGCGTCCATGATGAGCCGCCCCTTCCCGACCACGACCAGGTGATCGGCGGTGAGCTGCATCTCGCTCATCAGGTGGCTGGAGACGAACACCGTGCGCCCCTCGTCGGCCAGCGAGCGCATCAGGTGGCGGACCCACCGCACGCCGTCGGGGTCGAGTCCGTTGACGGGCTCGTCGAACATCACCACCTCGGGATCCCCCAGCAGCGCGCAGGCGATCCCGAGCCGCTGGCTCATGCCCAGCGACAGCGCGCCCGCCCGGCGGCGGGCCGCGCTACCGCCGAGACCGACCGTCTCCAGCACCTCGTCCACCCTGCGGCGGTGGATGCCGTTGCTGCGCGCCATCGCCACCAGGTGCGCGTGCCCGCTACGTCCCGGGTGCAGCGCGCGGGCGTCGAGCAGTGCGCCGACCTTCCGCAGGGGGTGGCGGATCCGGTGATACGGCACGCCGCCGATGAGCGCGGAGCCCGCCGTGGGCCGGTCGAGGCCGAGGATCAGGCGCATCGTGGTCGACTTGCCGGCCCCGTTGGGACCGAGGAACCCCGTCACCGCGCCCGGCTTCACCTCCAGCGTCAGGTCGTCGACCGCCGTCCTGTCGCCGTAGCGTTTGCACAAGCCCTTGAGACTGATCACGTCGGCTCACGCTAGGCGGCCCCGTGCGCGGCGACCATGGGGGCCGGCCGCCTGTCTCAATGGCGGAAAACCGTAGTGACTCCTCCACCCCGTAAACCGGGTGGCTTCTCGCTACACCGCGCGGGCGTCGCGCAGGACCAGCCCGGCCCTGAGAATGTTGCTCGCCGCGACAACGTCGGCGTTGGCGGCATGACCACAGACCACGCAGACGAAGTCGGCTTGGGTTTTGCGGTTCTCGCCTGACACGTGCCCACAGATGGGGCAGGTACGGGAGGTGTCGCGGGGGTTCACCGAGATCACTTCCCGACCGGCGCTTTCAGCCTTGTTGGTGAGGATCGCGAGGAACACCCCCCAACCCGCGTCCAGAATGTTCTTGTTCAGCCCAGCCTTTGCCGCCGACCCGTTCGAGAGGAACACGCCCGCCTGGTCGGGGTCCGGCTTCGGTGCCGGGCTCTTGGTCATGTTGGCGATGCGTAGATCTTCGACCGTGATCACATCCGCCGCGCGGACCAAGGCCAAGGCGGTCTTATGCGCGTGGTCGGTGCGCCGGCGCGCGACCTTGCGGTGGATCTTCCCGATCCGTCGCGCGGCTTTCCGCCGCCGCGCCGAGCCCCGCCGGGTACGGGCGTAGGCCTGCTGCGCGGCAGTTAGTTCCCTCTCAGCGGTCAGCCGGTAACGAGGGTGGGGGATGTGCCCGCGCTCGTCGGTGAGACCGTCGATCGGCGCGCTGAGGCTGGCGAAGTGGACGACGCCCATGTCCAGGCCGACCTGGCGGCCGGACGGCGGGAGCGGTCGCGCGGATACCTCATCGCAGGAGACGATCACGTACCAGCGGGAACCTTCCCGCTTGACCTCGATCTGCTTGACCCGCCCGGCGATCGGCCGGTGCTGGTGCACCTTGAGGTGTCCGATCCCGTGCAGGCGGACGAACGTCGCGCTCGGGTGGTGAGGTTGGGAGTCCCATTTCGCGCCGTCGCCCTCAACGAAGGTGACCGTGTCGAACCAGCCCCGCCCTTTGAAACGCGGGTAGCCCGGCTTCTGCCCTGCCTTGACCCGGCGGAAGAACGCCTCGAACGCCCGGTTCAACCGGCGCAGCGTCTGCTGCTGACTGGTGAACGACCAGCGGCCCTGCCCCTGCGCATCCGCCGCCCGGATCTCCTTCAGCTGCGCGGACTGCTCCCCGTACCGGATCGACACCCCTGCCCGTCGGTAGGCCTCCCGCCGCTCTTGCAGGGCAGCGTTATACAGTCCGCGGTGATCGTCCAGCATCGCCGACAGTGCGATCTCCTGGTGCCGGGTCGGCCGCAGCAGAAACTTAAACGACCTACGCACCCGCGCCCCCGCTCTTGGCCCGGGGGACGCGCTCATACCGGGTCTCGATGTAGCGCTGCACCGTGTGCGCGCTGAGCGCGCCCACCGACGCGACGAAGTACGAGCGTGACCACAGGGTCGGGAGCCGGGATCTCAGGTGCGGAAACTCGGCGCGCAGGTGGTGGGAGGTGAAAGCCTTGAACTGGTTGGCCACGTACGACGGCGAGTTCTTCGGGTGGGGTTTCACCAACAGCTGCACGTGATCGGGCATCACCTCCAGGGCGATGATCTCCCAGTCGTGCTCGGCGGCCTTGGCACCGATCAGCTCCTCCAACCGGGTCTTGACCCGGCCGCTCAGGACACGGCGCCGGTACTTGGGGCACCACACCACGTGATAACCCAAGTCGTAGGCCGCAGCAGGGGAAGTCCGCACCCGACGAGACACCTGATCAGTATAAGAGCATTACTCTTATAACAACAGCGGGATCGCCGGACAGGGCGCCAACGCGCTGCCCCAGGCACGCTCAGGCCCCAGAGGGCCTTCCCGCTCGGCATTCCCCCGCTCCCTGAAGGGAGCGGTCCCCTGCCTTCGACTTGATGGGTCAGGCGAGAACGCCCTCCTCGGCGCTGACCAACTCGGCGATCGTGGCGAAGAACGCGGCGATGCCGGGCAGGTTGCCGCCTTTGCGGCGGGAGGCGGCGAAGTCGTCCGCCGAGCGCCACTCCACGATGTCCAGCCACTCGTCGCCGGGCAGCCGGACCAGACGGGCGCTGAGGAAACCGTCCCTGTCGGCGAGGAAGTCGGCCAGCATCCCGGGACGCGCGGCCAGCATCGCCTCGGTCCGCTCCGGTGCCACCTTGAACCGGGTCAGCTCGACGGTCGTGCTCATCGGGGTCTCCTTCGATCGCATGTATGAAGAGGACCCTATAGTCACTGCCCTAGATAGTCAATTTTAGTGACTACCTACTTCCTGAGCAGCTCGATCAGGGCCGAGATGCTCTGCTCCCGGCGGCCCTCGGCGACGGCCCGCCTCAGCAGCTCGTTCATGGGCTCCTGCCAGGAGGTGTCGACGTTCGCCTCCTGGTCCAGCCCCCGCTCCCCGGCGAGTCCGTCGTAGAAGACGCCGATCGAGGAGAAGGGCCTGGAGTAGTCCCCGCTGTCGATCTCCTCCGCCAGCGCGGGCATGACCGAGCCGATCATCTCCAGCCATTTCACGGCGTACGGCACCATCGTGCTCGCCGTCAGGCCGCGCGCCGTGACGAGAGCGGCGCCCTGGAAGAAGCCGACGAGGGCGGGCAGCAGGGTGGCGCCCACCGCGGTCTCGTAGAGCGCGGCGAGATCGGGCTCCGCGCCGAGATGGACGGTGTGCCCGCCCATCACCCTGAGCGTCGCCTCGTGCCGGTCGAACACGGCCTTGTCGCCGCCGTAGTAGAGAAGCGTGTCCGCCTTCCCCACGGCCGCCGGCACGTTCTTGATCGCCCCGTCGAGGAACAACGCACCGCGCGCGGCCGCCCACGCGGCCATCTCACGGGCGCCCGCCGGGACGCCGCTGTTCAGGGTGACAAGCGTGCGACCGGCCAGCGCGGCGCCGGCCGGCTCCAGCACCTGGAGGGTGACCTCATACGTGCTCAGCACGGAGATGATCAACGGACTCGCGGTGAGCGCGTCCGCGATCGTCTCCGCCCGCACCGCGCCCTTCTCCACGAGGGGCCTGGCCTTCCCCTCGCTCCTGTTCCACACCGTCGTCGGGTGGCCCGCCTCGATGAACGCCTCGGCCAGCGCCGTACCCATCGAGCCCAGCCCGAGGATGGTCACCGGCGTGCGGTTGTCGGTTGTCATGTGCTGCTCCAGTCAAAGTCGTCAGTGACGTGCTCGATCCATGCTGGTGGCTTCACAGACATTTCCTCAAGTACCTACAATTTCACCAGGTACTGACCTTTTTGTTCGTGGGGGTGCTGGTGAAGAAGCGGGTCTACACGTGCGGGCTGGACGCGGCCATCGACGTCATGGGCGGCAAGTGGAAGGGGCTGATCCTCTTCTCGCTGCACGAAGGGCCCCTGCGCTTCGGCGAGCTGAGGCGGTCGGTGCCGGGCATCAGCGAGCGGGTGCTGATCCTTCAGCTGCGGGAGATGGAGGCCAGCGGGCTGGTGCATCGCGAGGTCTATCACCAGGTCCCGCCGAAGGTGGAGTACTCCCTGACCGACTTCGGCCAGTCGCTCAACACCGCGCTCATGCCGCTCGGCGAGTGGGGCGAGGAGAACATGGAGCGCATCCAGGCCATCCCCTGACCAGGCGTCACCAGCCGGCGAGGTGCTCCGGCCGTACGCCCAGGCCGATGAAGCGGCCCATGACATGGCGCAGCGGCGGCAGCGTCCGGAACGCGGTGAAGATCAGCGGTACGTGCTCGGTCGTGTCGTCGGCCAGGTCCTTGGGGTAGAGGTCGCGCAGGATCCCGAGCTGGAAGGCTTGGGTGACCTTCGCGGCCCGCTCCCTGCGCGACTGCACGCTGGCGAGGTCGGCCTCGGCGGGGACGCCAGGGCGCAGCAGCACGGGGCCTAGCAGGTTGGCCGTGGCCACCGCGTCCTGCACCGCCAGATTGATGCCCACGCCGCCGGCCGGCGACATCGCGTGGGCGGCGTCACCGATGCACAGCAGCCCGGGCCGGTGCCAGCGCTTCAGCCGGTCGACCCTGACCGTCAGCTGGTGGACCTGGTCCCAGTCGTCGATCAGCTCGACGCGGTCGCGCAGGGCGGGCGCCAGGGCCGCGATCCGTTCCCTGAACGCGGGCAGGCCCGCCGCTCTGAGCTCGGTGAACGCGGCCGCCGGGATCGCGTACGCGAGCTGCCAGAACGCGCCCCTGTCGATGGAGATCAGCGCCCCCTTGCCGCCCTGGAAGAACGGCACCTGATCGCCTTCGCGGCGAGGGAGGTGGAACCACAGGACGTCCATCGGGGGCGCGCCGGCCGTGGGCTCCAGGCCGGCCCGCGCGCGGACGGTGGAGTGGCGGCCGTCCGCGGCGATCACCAGGTCGGCCCGCACCTCGACCGGCCCGTCGGCGGTGGTGGCCAGGACACCGACGACTCGTCCGTCGTCCAGGACCAGCTCGGTCGCCTCGGTGCTGCGCAGCAGGCGGAAGGTGGGGTACGCCATGGCCTTGCCCGCCAGGAAGTCGAGGACGTCCCACTGCGGCATGAAGGCGATGTACGGGCAGCGCACCTTCAGCCGGCTGAAGTCGGCGAAGGTGACGGCCTGGCCGCCGAGGTTAACGGTGACGTCGGTCATCCTGGTGTGCGGCAGCCGCAGGAACTCCTCGATCCAGCCCAGCTCGGCGATCAGTTCCAGGGTGGAGGGGTGGACGGTGTCACCCCTGAAGTCCCTGAGGAAGTCGGCGTGCTTCTCCAGCACGATCACCTCGACGCCCTGGCGGGCCAGCAGCAGCCCGGCCATCATCCCCGCGGGCCCACCGCCGACGACGCAGCATCTCGTGGTCTCGGTACGCATCAGGTCTCACCTTTCGTCCGGGAACAACAACTCGACCAGGCGCTCGACGTCGACAGGGGATCCGGTCCTGCGGCTGACGGCGACGGTGGCGAACACGGTTCGGGCCGCCGTCGCCGTGTCGTGCGGGCGCAGCTCGCCGGCCGCGACCCGCGCGGCCAGGAAGTCGCCGATCAGCCGCTGCCCTTCGCGCACCAGCTCCGCCATCGCCGCGCGCGCGTGGGTGGCGCTGAAGAACACCGCCACCAGGTCGGCGTTGTCGGCGAGCAGACCGTCGAAGGCCGCCAGCAATTCGGTCAGCACCTCGGTGGCGGGCCTGGCGTCGCGGCCGGTGGCCGTCAGCAGCTCGCGAAGCCGCGGCAGGAAACCCCGCTCGGCGAGCAGCGTCTCGACCAGGGCCTCCTTGCTCTCGAAGTACCGGTACAGCAGGCCGGGCGTCACCCCCGCCGCGTCTGAGATGTCCTTGACCGACGCGCCGTCCACGCCTTTGGCGGCGAAGACCCGCAACGCCGCGTCGAGCAACTGCTCCCGCCGCCACTCCGCCTGTTCCCGTCGGGTCCTCGTCATCGTCCCATCCATTGAATAAACATTTACTCAACAAGATAGGCCGTCGACGCCGCGAACGCAACGCAAGCGATCGCCTCATCACCGGGGCGGAGACACCAGGCCCTCGTCGTAGGCGATGATGACGAGCTGGACCCGGTCGCGGGCGTCGAGCTTGGCCAGCAGGCGTGTCATGTGCGCCTTGACGGTGGCCACGCTGATGAACAGATCCGCGACGATTTCGGCGTCCGACCTGCCGCGTCCGACGAGGGTCCGCACTTCACGTTCCCGCTCGGTGATGCCCACGAGCGTGTGCGCGGCGCGGCGGCGGGCTCGGGACGCCCGGCGCTCGATCGCGCGTGAGGCCCAGTGCGATCAGAGCGTCACCGGCGGCGACGACGCGGATCGCACCGAGGATGTCGTCCAGCGCCAAGTCCGGGGTGGGGACCTGAAACGAAAATGTGAAGACATCATCTCGGCGGTGGGGAGGTGGGCAGGCGGGCGCACAAGCCGTCCAGGATCATGGCCAGGCCGTGTTGGATGGTCTCCTCCCCCTTGGCTGCTCTGCGCGATGCGCCTGAAGGGGGCAGTGGGCTGGCGAGATTGCCTCTCTGGCCGGGATGAGCTCGGACTGTCTGAGCGGCTACAGCCGTCAGCTTCCGGCAGAGGTCCTCGCGGTGGCGATGAGCCCGATGAAGGCCGGCCCGCGCAGCCGTACGGCCGCCTGGCGTAGGCGGGGACCGAAGGTGTCCGCCCGCGAACACCATGTCGCCGATGGCGACGGCCGTGGCGGCGACAGCGGCAGCGGCTCATTGGTCTTGTCGGTGGGCGCGCCTTCGTGAGACCCGACGATGGTCGATGGTGGCGATGGCGGCCAGTACGACCACGACGGCGGTCATGGCGGCCCAGCCCGCGAATGACGCTCCTATTCCTACAGGCACGACGCACACTGCTCCGACGACGCGATCGGTAATCCGTCCGCTCTTCAGCATGGCGCGGTAGGTCGCGTGTCCGGCGAGGAAGATCGCGGCACCGCAGCCCAGCCACCATGGTGAGACATGCCCGTGGATGTGGTGGATGGCGTCGGTGATGCCGACCGCGACGAGGATGACGCCGATGATCATCACCAGGTGAGCACCGGTGAAGGCGTAGTAGGCCAGCATCTGACGCTGATATGGGGTGGCCCTCTCGAACTCCGCCTCGGCCCGGACTTCGTCCCCGTCGAAGTACACCCACCACAGTCCCGCCGTCACCGCGATGCCCAGGGCCACTCCGAGCGCAAGGGGCAGGTCGACCGCGCGGCTTGGCGAACTCTCGGCGCCGATGCCGATGGCCACCACCGATTCGCCCAGCACCACGATCAGGAGAAGCGCGTGGCGTTCCACGAAGTGGTGGGGCTCGATGATGAATCCGTGGATGCGTCCCAGGAACGGGGACAGGTACAGGGTGGGTACGGCGGCGACCCAGCAGACCCAGGTCCATGTCTCGGGCAGGTGCGGCGCGATGAGCACGAGCACGCCTGCTGCGGCGTTGAACGGCGCGTTGCGCAGGATGGCGCGCCGGGCCGACGGGGCGCTGGCGGTGAGGTAGACAACGCAGTGGATGGCGACCACGGCCAGGTACGCGAGGGGAAAGGCCCACCCCTCGGGTTCGAAGGCATGGGGGACGGACAGACCCATGATGAAGAAGGCCATCATCGCGAGAGTCAGCAGAAGCCGTACCGGGACCACGTCGGGCCGCACCGCGTTGGTGAGCCAACCGAACGCGCTGAACATCCACCACACGACGATCATGGGCAGCAGCCCCTTGAGGAGCCCTTCCCAACCGGGATGCGCCTCCACCGCGTGCGTCACCTGGGTGACCACGAAGACGAACACCAGGTCGAAGAAGAGCTCCATCGGAGTCACTCGGCCGCTTGTGCTCTCGGAGGTCCACAGCCGCAGACGAACCCCGGGCGACGTCATCTGTTCCTCCCCTTCGTCCGGTATCGGCGGCCAAGTGGACGGGAGCTACCAGCGCAACCGGGTGGTTCGGCCGGTCCCACCTGAGCCCGTTACGTCGGGCTCAGGCGGGATCTCCTTTTCGCTCGTGGCTCGATGGTCTGTCAGAGCAGCTGGTCGATGGTGATCGGCAGGGAGCGCATGCGCCGCCCCGTGGCGTGGTAGACGGCGTTGCCGATGGCCGCCGCCACACCGACCAGGCCGACCTCCCCGACGCCCTTGGTGCCGACCGGGGTCGCCCGGTCGGGTTCGCCCACGAAGATCACGTCCATGTCCGGGACGTCGGCGTTGACGGGCACCAGGTAGTCGCCGAACGTCGCGTTCGCGATGCGCCCGGTCCCCTGATCGGTGGCCGTGTCCTCGAAGAGCGCCTGCCCGATGCCGCCGACCGTACCGCCGATGATCTGGCTGGTGGCCGTCTTCTCGTTGAGGATGCGCCCGCCGTCGATCGCCGAGACCACCCGTGTCACCCGCAGCAGCCCCAGGTCCGGGTCGATGCGGACCTCGACGAACTTCGCTCCGAACGCGCCGGCGATGGCCATCCCGAGTTCCTCGGAGCGGGGCGGGGTGCTCCTGCCGTCGGCGCTCAGTTCTTCCAGGCCGTGGCGGGCCAGGATGTCGGTGTAGGACTCGCCCAGCTCGGGGGCGCCGGTGCGATGGATGCGTCCCTCGCTGACCGTGACGTCGTCGAGCTTGGCCTCGCGCAGCGGCGAGTCCATGTCGTCGCGGACCAGGTCGAGAAACTCCCGCACAAGACGCCAACAGGCGGCATGCACGGCGTTGCCGAGGGCTCCGGTGAGGCCCGAGCCGCCCGCCTGTGGCGAGTAGGGCATGTCGGAGTCACCGAGGTCGAAACGCACCCGTGAGGTGTCCAGCCCCAGGAGTTCGGCTGCCAGCTGGGTCATGACCGTATAGGTGCCGGTTCCGATGTCGGTGGCCGCGCTGCGTACGAACGCCGATCCGTCGCGGTGCACCGAGGCGCGGGCCTGGCACGGCACCTGGTAGCTGGGATAAGAGGCACCGGCCAGGCCGTAGCCGACCAGCCAGCGTCCGTCGCGCATGCTCCCCGGTTCGGGGGTGCGCTGCGACCAGCCAAAACGCTCGGCGCCTCGCCGGTAGCACTCCTGCAGCGCGTTGCTCGACCAGGGCAGGCCGAACAGCGGATGTTCGCCCGCGTAGTTGCGCAGGCGGAACTCAAGCGGGTCCATGCCGAGGGCATGGGCCAGTTCGTCGATGGCCGACTCCAGGGCGAAGTTGCCCTGGCCCTCGGCGGGGGCTCGCATGGACCCCGGGCACGGAATGTTGAGCCGTACCTGCCGATCCCGGGTCCGGACGTTGGGGCAGGCGTAGGAGACAGCCGAACAGAGGGAGACCGGTTCGTAGTCATCGTCCTCCATCGCCACCGTCGAGGTGCCGTGGTGCTCGATGGCGATCAGGTCTCCGGCTCTGCTGGCCCCGATCTTGATGTGCTGGACGCTGTTCGGCCGATGGCCCACGGAGGTGAACATCTCGGGCCGGGTGAGCACGAGTTTCACCGTCCGCCCGACCTCACGCGCGGCCAGCACGGTCAAGATGACGTGGGGCCACATGCGCAGCCCGGCGCCAAAGCCGCCGCCCACGTAGGGGGCCAGGACCCGGATGCCGCTCTCCGGGATCTTGAAGATCGCCGCGAGGGAGGCGCGGACGTTGTGGGGCCATTGGGTGGAGTCGTGGACGGTGAGCGAATCGCCGTTCCAGGCGGCGATCGTGGCCATCAGGCCGAGCGGGTTGTTGGTGTTGTCGGGGGTGGTGTAGGTGCCCTCCACCACGACGTCGGCGGCGGCGAAGCCGGCGGCCACGTCGCCGCGCTCGCTGTCCAGACTCCAGGGGTCGGTGAGGACTTCCGCTCTGGGGTCGTCGACGTCGAGCAGGGCCTCGGTGCTTTCGTACTCGACCCGCACGAGCGACGCGGCGTGCCTGGCCTGCTCCGCGGTGGTGGCCACCACGATGGCGACATGTTGCCCGTAGTGCAGGATGCGATCGTCCTGGAGCGGAGCCGGCGGGGACGGCCCCAGCAGCGTCATCGGCCCGCGATCCAGTCTCGGTGCGTTCAGGTGGGTGATGACGGTCAGCACCCCCGGAGCGGCCTGAGCCTGCGAGGTATCGATGGCACGGATCCGCCCGGCGGCGATGATGCTGCGCACCAGGGCGGCGTGAGCCATGCCGGCATAGCCGAAGTCGTTGGGGTAGTGTGCCTTGCCCGTCACCTTCAGCGGGGCGTCCACGCGGTCCAGGCCTGCGCCGATGACCGCGATCGTTGGGGAGATCGTTGGAGATGTGGTCATGATTCCGCTCCTGCGATGATCTCCAGGGTGCGCACCAGGGTCCGTTTGGCCAGGTCCACCTTGAACGCCGTGCCTGGGTGCGTCCTGGCTCCCTCCAGGGCGGCGTCCGCCGCCGCGCGGAAGGTGTCACGGCGCGCGGGCGCTCCGCGCAGGACGTCCTCGGCGCCCCACGCCCGCCATGGGATCGTGCCGACGCCGCCCAGGGCCACCCGGGCCTCCCGGATGATCCCGTCCTCCATCACCAGAGCGGCACCGGCCGAGGTCAGCGCGAACTCGTACGAGACGCGGTCGCGGACCTTCAGGTAGTGAGACCGTGCTCCCTCCGGGAGAAGGGGCACCTCGACCGCGGTGATCAGTTCGCCGTGCTGCAGCACGTTCTCGATGTGCGGGGTATCCCCCGGTGGGAGGTAGAACTCGGTCAGCGGGATGCTGCGCGGACCGTTCACGCCCTGAACGTGGACGAGAGCGTCCAAAGCCGCCAGCGGGACCGCGACATCGGAGGCGTGCAGGGCAATGCAGTGCTCACTGGTGCCCAGGATGGCGTGCATGCGGGCGAAACCGGTGATGGCCGCGCACCCCGATCCCGGAGCACGTTTGTTGCACGCCGCGACGGTCGGGTCTCGGAAGTAGCGGCACCGGGCCCGCTGCAGCAGGTTGCCCCCGATGGTGGCCATGTTGCGCAGCTGGGTGGAGGCTCCGAGCAGAAGGGCTTCCCGGACGAAGGGCAGGCGCTCGACCACGATGGGGTCGGCGGCCAGTTCTTCCATGGTGGTCAGCGCGCCGACGCGGATCGCCGAGCCGGTGTGCGTGATGCCGCCCAGCGGCAGCCGGGTGATGTCGACAAGCCGCTCGGGGCCTAGCACGCCGTCCTTCATCAGGTCCAGCTGCGTGGTGCCGCCTGCGAGAAAGGAGGTGTTCGGGTCGGCGCTGACCATGGCCACGGCCTGACCGGCATCGGTGGCTCGGACATATTCGAATGGACGCATCGTCAACCCCCCGCAGCCACTTCGCGAATCGCCGCGCGGATGTTCGGGTAGGCCCCGCAGCGGCAGATGTTGCCGCTCATGAACTCGCGGATGTCCTCTTCCGACTCCGCCCGGCCCTCCGCCAGCAGCGACACCGCTGACATGATCTGTCCAGGAGTGCAGTAGCCGCACTGGAACGCATCGTGCCGGGCGAAGGCCGCCTGCACAGGATGTGGTGCTCCTCCCTCGGACAGGGATTCGACGGTGGTGACCTCATGGTCCTCGCACTGGGCGGCGAGCATCAGGCACGACACCACGCGCTTGCCGTCGACCAACACGGTGCAGGCGCCGCAGGCACCCTGGTCGCACCCCTTCTTCGCCCCGGTGAGAGCCAGGTGGTCGCGCAAGGCGTCCAGCAAGGTAACACGGGCGTCGAGCCGCAGTCGGTGGGAGGTGCCGTTGACGTGGAGGGTGACTTCAACCTGTGGCACCTCGGGCGGTGCCTCGTCGTACGGGTGTGCCGTACTTTCCGCTGTGGTCATGCCGTCTCGATTCCGAGTTCTTGATCGAACTCCTGCCGCGCGTGATTGAGATTGCGTGTCACCGGCTGCAACCGCCAGGCGATGATGGGCCGCCATGCCGGGTGGTCGAGGGTCAGGCCTTGAGGAAGGCCAGCAGGTCGGTGTTGAAGTCCTCGTTGTACGAGCCGACCAGGCCGTGCGGGGCGCCCGGGTAGACCTTGAGGGAGGCGTCCTTGACGAGCTCGGCCGTCTTTTTGGCCGAGGCGCCGATGGGCACGATCTGGTCGTCGTCACCATGGGCCACCAGCGTCGGCACGTCGAAGCGCGCCAGGTCCTGCGTGAAGTCTGTTTCGGAGAACTGCTTGATGCAGTCCAGCGCGCCCTTGAGCCCGCACTGCATGCTCATCAGCCAGAAGGCGTCGCGGACCCCTTGCGACACGGTCGAGCCGTCGCGGTTGGCACCGTAGAAGGGGAAGCTGAGGTCCTTGTAGAACTGGGAGCGGTCCGCCAGCACGCCGGCCCGGATGTCGTCGAAGACGCTGATCGGGAGCCCGTCGGGGTTCGCCTCCGTCTTGAGCATGAGCGGCGGGACCGCGCCCAGCAGAACCGCCTTGGACACCCGGGAGGTGCCGTGGCGGCCGATGTAGCGGGCCACCTCGCCGCCGCCGGTGGAGTGGCCGACCAGGATCGCGTCGCGCAGGTCCAGTTGCTCGATCAACTGGGCGAGGTCGTCGGCGTAGGTGTCCATGTCGTTGCCGTGCCACGTCTGGGAGGAGCGCCCGTGCCCGCGCCGGTCGTGGGCGATCCCGCGGAAGCCGCTGGAGGCGACGAGGCGGAGCTGGTCGTCCCAGGCGTCGGCGTTGAGCGGCCAGCCGTGGCTGAAGACGACCGGCTGGCCGATGCCCCAGTCCTTGTAGAAGATCTCGGAGCCATCGGTCGTGGTGATGAACGGCATTGCGGAACCCCATGGTCGGATGGAGCGGCCGACGAACCTCGGCGCGCTGTCACCCGTCCGACGCTAGCCACGGAATGCCGATATCTGGATATACCGAACCAATTACGCGAATAGCCCATACGGTTTCTTGACCTCTCGTCGTTACATCTCGCTCGCGCGGCCCCGCCGGACAGGGTCGCCCTGTTGGCGGTGCTGATGTGCGTGGCCGCCTGCCGCGTCCACGAGGGCGGAAAAGCGCTCGCCGACCGCGCTCGCGGCCCGTTAGTGTCGCGCGGATGAGTAGCGTTCCTCTGCCCCTGCTCTGGCTGTGTGGGCCGTCGGGTGTCGGGAAGTCCTCGGTCGGCTGGGAGGTGTTCACGCAGCTGAGCCGGGATGGTGTCAGGACGGCGTTCGTCGACGGCGACCAGATCAGCCTGTGCCATCCCGTTCCCGAGGCCAGCGGTCAGCGGATCCGAGCGCGGAGTCTCGCCGCGATGTGGCCCCACCTCCGGGCGGAGGGGGCGCAGTGCGTGGTCCTGTCCAGCTGGGTCAACACCTTCGAGGAGGTGCGGGCGTGCACGGCACTTCTCCCGGATGCCGCGCTGACCCTGTGCCGGCTCCGCGTCGACCCCGCTGAGCTCGAGGAGCGGTTTCTCAAGCGGGGATGGCGGCCGGACCTGGTGGCGGGGGCCATCGCCGAGGCGGCGGACCTCGACCGTGGCGACCTGCCCGGGCTGCGCGTGGACACCGACGGGCTGGGCGTGGCCGAGGTGGCGAGGATCGTCCGCGAGCGAGCCGGTGGGTGGCCGGGCGCGGTCCCGGCCGCGACGCCCAGCGGCTCCGTTCCCCGCCCGCCGGATCCACCCGTTGACGCCGCCCCGGCCCCGGTGCTGTGGTTCTCCGGCGCCACGGCCGTCGGCAAGTCGGCGGTCGGTTACGAGGTCTTCACGCAGATCTTCAGGGCCGGCGTGCGAGCCGCCTACGTCGACGTGAAGCAGCTCGGCGCGCTGCGTCCCGGGACTGGCTCTCATCGTCTCCAGGCGCGCAACCTCGCGGCCGTCTGGGCCGGATATCGCGCGGAGGGGGCGCGCTGCCTGATCGTCTCCGGGGAGGGCGACTCCGACGACACCGTCCGCGGTTACGCCGAGCTGCTTCCAGGCACGGCGATGACGGTGTGCCGCCTGCACGCAGGGCCTGCCACGCTGGCCGAGCGGGTCGCGCGGCGCGGTGCGGGTGAGGGGCCGGCGCTGCCGGGCGACCAGTTGAGAGGGCTGGACTCCGCCGCCCTGCGTCGCGCCGCCGAGCGGGCCGCGCGCGATGCGGCGGCGCTCGATCGCGCCGGGGCGGGTGACCTGCGCATCGACACCGACGGCCGGTCGGCGCAGGAGGTGGCGGCGCAGGTCCGGGCGCTTCTGCCCGGCACGTGGGCGGATCTCTCGCGCAGCTGACGTGACCTGATCATCCGGTTGCCGCGGTCCTGCTCCGCTCCTCGGCGAGGTCGTTGACCAGCCCCGGCCCGTCTTGCGGCGCTCACCGTTCCAGGTCAGCGGTGACAGGAAGTGTTCCACGGCGGATCGGTGTTTTCCGAAAAGATCGATTGGCTCGAACAGTCAGGAAGGCAGAGATGATCAGGGATTTTCCGGCTCGTGTACGGGAACTCGTCGCCGAACTCCAGTCCGTCCCCGACCTCGTCATGGACTCGTGCCACATCGGGCAGGGCGCCGCCAGGGAACTCACGGCCGAGGACGCCGACGTGATTCGCTCCGCCATGGGGGACGGCGCCGTCGAAGACGTTCGGGGGTATCTGCTCGGCACTGATCACATCCAGGTCGCCTGGCACCTGGATGACCACTCCGTCTACGGAGAGTTCCACCTCAAGGATCTGCGGAACTGCCTGGCAGGCGGTTACCTCCCGTACGCGGACGCGCGCCTGTCACCGGTCGAACAGCGGGTGATGGGAGAGGAGCTGAAGACGCTCGAGGAAGCCCCGGGTTCGGGCCGCCTCACGGCACTGCGGTTGCGCCTGGAGGCCGAATGCCGGGAGCTGTGGTTCTACGACACGAACCACCGGCGGCTGGCGTTGCTGGATCTCGACTATCCGTCCTACCTGGAGAACCTGCTGATCACGAAGGGGATCCCGGGGTGGCAGTACCTCTTCACCGACACGGACATCAGGCACAGGGAGTTCCACGCCATCGTGCGTCAGCTGGAACGGTCGTTGGACTCGTTTCCCGACCTGTTCCCCCATCATGACTACAGCGACCTGCGTGAACGCCTGGAAGCCCGGCTGTGATCCCGGGTCAGCCGCTCAGGTATCGATCCAGCCCGCAGCTCGAGCCGGCTACCCCGCACGACGCTCGTCGGTCTGCATCCGCCATTGGCGTCCGATGTGTCGAACGAGCGCTGGGTCCACGATGTAACGACGGAACGGCTTGATCGTGGCCATGTAGGCCTTGCCGAGCAGTCCGTTCGGCTTCACCAGCACGGCCATCTGGCCACGGTGGCCACCGGCCTCGTCCGGGACCCAGCCGATGTGCATCACCGTGTGCACCGTCCGGTTGGCCATCTCCGCCGCCCACTCGTTGTCCGTCAGGTGAGGTGTGTGCGGTGTTCGGCAGCTTCATTCGTGGACCTCCGTGTCGGTGTGCGGCGGCGGGGTGGAAGCCCGTACGGCCTGCGGTTCGGTCGTGATGGGCGCGGGCGGCAGACCGAGGACGCCCCGCACCGCCCTTTCGGCGAGCTCGACGTCGAAGGGGGCGTGCCCGGCGAGCGGAATCGTGACCCCCTCGAGGGCGCCGAGATAGGCGCGGGCCATCGCCTCGGCCGGTGGCCCGGGCGGGATCGCGCCACTCCTGCGTCCGGCAGCGATCCAGTCGGCGCACTCGGCGAGGAACTCGCCGCTGATCTGCGCGATCGCCCGGCCAACCGGATGGTCCTGCCCGGCGAACTCGACCCTCAGCGCCATCAGCACGCGGGCCACGTCGCGGCGGCAGTAGACGGCGTGGCCCCGCGCGATCGTCAGCAGCGCTTCGACGGGGTCTGCCTCATCGGCGACCAGCCGGCCGACCTCGGCGTTCCAGGTCTCCTCGACCCACTTCACCACCGCCAGCGCCAGCTCTTCCTTGTTGGCGAACAGGTGGTACAGGGCGCCGCGCGTGTAGCCCGCCTCGCTGGCCACGCGCTCCAGCACCAGGTTCGCGTAGCCATACGTGGACAGCCCCCGCGCCGCCGCCTCCAGCAGCGCGCTCCTGGTCCTGGCCCGCCTGTCAGCCTGGGTACGGCGGGCGCCGTCCGATCTCGTCGTCTCTGCCATCGTCCTCCCTCCCCTACGAATTCAACATACATACATGCACGCATGTTACGCAATTCAAGGCAGGACCCGAATGGCGATGATCGCACCCGCCTCCCGGGCCCGTCGGCACCGTCCAAGGGGGGCCAGGTCGGCGACGCGTACCCCCAGGCATTGCATGAACATGCGTTGCAATGCATACTCTTCTCTCATGTCCAAGGTTCTCACCTCCCTGCCCACCGGCGAGCGCGTCGGCATCGCCTTCTCGGGCGGCCTCGACACCTCGGTCGCCGTCGCGTGGATGCGCGACAAGGGTGCCGTCCCGTGCACCTACACCGCCGACATCGGCCAGTACGACGAGCCCGACATCGCCTCGGTGCCCGGCCGCGCCCTGGCGTACGGCGCCGAGATCGCGCGCCTCGTCGACTGTCGTGCGGCGCTGGTCGAGGAGGGCTTGGCCGCGCTGACCTGCGGCGCGTTCCACATCCGCTCGGGTGGGCGGGCCTACTTCAACACCACGCCGCTCGGTCGCGCCGTCACGGGAACCCTGCTGGTCCGGGCGATGCTCGAGGACGACGTGCAGATCTGGGGCGACGGCTCGACGTTCAAGGGCAACGACATCGAACGGTTCTACCGGTACGGCCTGCTCGCCAACCCCCACCTGCGCATCTACAAGCCCTGGCTCGACGCGGACTTCGTCTCCGAGCTCGGCGGCCGCAAGGAGATGTCGGAGTGGCTGCTCGCCCACGACCTGCCGTACCGCGACAGCACCGAGAAGGCCTACTCGACCGACGCCAACATCTGGGGCGCCACCCACGAGGCCAAGACCCTGGAGCACCTCAACACCGGCATCGAGACCGTGGACCCGATCATGGGTGTGCGGTTCTGGGATCCGGAGGTCGAGATCGCCACCGAGGACGTGACCATCGGTTTCGACCAGGGGCGCCCGGTGACGATCAACGGCAAGGAGTTCGCCAGCCCGGTCGAGCTGGTGATGGAGGCGAACGCGATCGGCGGACGGCACGGCCTGGGCATGTCCGACCAGATCGAGAACCGGGTGATCGAGGCCAAGAGCCGCGGCATCTACGAGGCGCCAGGGATGGCGCTGCTGCACGTGGCGTACGAACGGCTGGTCAACGCGATCCACAACGAGGACACCCTGGCGACCTACCACAACGAGGGGCGGCGGCTCGGCCGGCTGATGTACGAGGGTCGCTGGCTCGACCCGCAGGCGCTGATGCTGCGCGAGTCGCTGCAGCGCTGGGTCGGCACGGCGGTCATCGGCGAGGTGACGCTGCGGCTGCGGCGCGGTGACGACTACTCGATCCTGGACACCACCGGCCCGGCGTTCAGCTACCACCCGGACAAGCTGTCGATGGAGCGCACCGAGGACTCGGCGTTCGGCCCGGTGGACCGGATCGGCCAGCTCACCATGCGCAACCTCGACATCGCCGACTCGCGCGCCAAGCTCGAGCAGTACGCCCGCCTCGGCATGGTCGGCACCACCCATCCCGCGCTCATCGGCGCCGCCCAGGCGGCCTCGACCGGACTGATCGGCGCGATGCCGCAGGGCGGCGCCGAGGCCATCGCCTCACGCGGCACGGTCTCCGACGAGGACGAGATGCTCGACCGCGCCGCGATGGAGTTCGGCACCGACTGATCACACGACAGCTCCATGGCCAACGGTTGGCCATGGAGCTGGACGTCAGGGCGAGCGAGTCCCGGCACGATCCCGGTCTCGTCGAAGAGCCGCTCGATCGCCTCGACGGTGAAGTGGCAAGGGATCAGGTAGAGGGTTGAGGCGGTCCAGCCCCAGCCGGGTCAGGCTGGCGTCGAACGCGCGGCATGCGGGGCGCCGTTGTTCAGCGTGAGGGCCGGTACGGTCATCACTCGCCCTGCTTGAGCTCGTCGAGCAGCGACGGGCGGTGCGGCCGCCAGCCCAGCTCGCCGCGGGCCCTGGCGGCAGTGGCGACCTGGTCGAGCAGGAACGGCCGGACCATCACTCCCCAGTACCGTTCGGCGTCCGCGGGATCCCACGCCTCCACCCGCGCGCCGTGGCCCCCTTCTCGACGATCAGCCGTTCGAGCAGGTCTCATGACATCAGTCCCCACAGCATGTCGGCCCCGGTCTCGACCGTCCACGTCGCGGTGAGCCTGCCCTCGTCGGCGAGCCGGCTCATCAGCCGGGTGCTGCCGTGGTGCCAGTTGCGCACGCCCTGCTGGAGCGCTTCACCGAGCGGGCCGCGAGCATCTCACGAACACCACCACATCCGAGTCCTCGCCGGCCCGCAGCCAGCCGGACCGCTCGTAGAGCCGGACGGCGTCCGGGGCCTTCGGTGAGGTCAGCAGCCAGCTGCGGCGCTGACCGCACAGCAGGTCGAGAATCCGCCCGGCCAGGCCTTGCCCGCGCGCGTGCGGGGCGACCGCCAGTTCGTCCACCTCCAGCGCGCCGACGAGGAGCTCGGCCGTCCGGTCCGGGCCGAGGGCCGCGCGCACCTTGTCGTAACTGCGCCCGGTGGGGAACGGCGAGGCGGTCGGCCACGCCGTACCGAAGCCACAGGGTCTCTCGCCCTCGCCGGCCAGAACCGCCCGGAAACCCGGCCGGTCGGCGTCGGCGGTGAGCCGGTCACGAAAGGCGACGACCGCGTCCTCGCCCTCCTGCCACGGCGGGCCGGTGAACGCCTCGCGGTAGACGCTCACCAGCTCGGCCCGCCGTACGAGCGCCTGCTCGCCGGTCAGCAGGTCGATTCTCACGCCGGCGCCTGCACCTTCCCGATGCCCAGCGTGCTGGTCATCGGCAGGAGGCCGGACTCGAAGGCGGCGCCCAGCAACGGGAGGTTCAGCTGGGCCAGCCGTTCGGCGCGCTCGGCGCCCAGCGCCCGCCACGGACCGGCGGCGAGGTCGTCGGTCATCCGCTCCACCTGATCGCGCAGCCGCCGTCCCTGCTCGGTGGCCTGGCCGTCGCCGTCGACCAGCCCGCGGGCGGCCAGCCGGTCCTGCGCCGCCGCCCACTCCTGCTCGCTCCAGCCGCGTCCGGCGAAGTTCGCCACGGGAGCCGCGCCGATCGCGGCAAAGGAGACCAGCGCCTCGCAGCCGTTGAGATCGGCGGCCATCAGCGCCGCCAGGTGCCCGTCGCCGCGATGCTCGCGCAGCACCGTGTAGGCCTGCCAGAGCACGAGATGCGCCTCATCCGGCCAGGGCAGGTCGAGGTTGGCGGCGGTCAGCGGCCGGTGCGCCACGCTCACGCTCTCCGCCGCCCGCCTGGCCAGCTCCGCCGCCTCGGCGACGTCAGGACTGTCGAGCCGGTCGCCGAGCAGGGCGCGGTAGGTACGGTCCACCGCCCGCAGCCGGGCGTCCAGGACCTTCTCGGGAGTGGCCGTCGCCCAGATCGCCGGAACGTACTCGGCGACCATGGCCGGGCTGAAGCTGTAGGCGGTGGCGGTGACCAGCCGCGGACCGGCGGCCCCCAGTGGCGCCCAGCGCCAGGCGAAGTAGCTCGGCCACCGCGACTCGACGTCGTAACCGAGTAGTGCCGCCTCCTCGAACGCCTGGGGCGAGAAGTACAGCATGGCGTGCACCGGCTCGATCTGGTGCCACATCCGGCGAGAGAGGCCCGCGAATTCCGACATCATTACCTCACTGTCTAGATAGACTACGCCAGTGACTGTAGATCCCTGGCGCATCACTGGTCAACCACAAATAGACAGTTATGTCGAACGGCACGTGCAGCGCGCCGTCCTTCTGGTGAACGAGCTGGCCGTCGACCAGGCGCACGGACGGAAGGTCGCGCCGCCGGCCACGGGACCGGACCGCCGGACGGCCATCCAGGAGGCGCTAGCCACGGCCGGACTGCCACGGAGCGAGTCACTGACGCCTGCCGACGCCGACGCGCTCGCGGTCGTCGCAGCCGAGCTGCGACCCGTCTTCGGCGCGGGCGCACGCACCGAATCCATGATCGAAGGTCTCAATCAGCTGCTGGTACGGCATGCGGCCGTGCCCAACCTGCACGGCCAGCCGGACCGGCCACCCGTCCTGGCCTTCCATCGCGCCGACGCGAGCCTGGTCGACGCCTGGACCGCCGACGCGGCCACAGCGCTGGCCATGGTCATCGGCGTCGGACAGGGCGCGAGACTCCGGTCCTGCGAGGCCACGAGCTGCGCGCGGACCTTCTTCGACACCACGCGCAACGCCTCCCGCAGGTTCTGCGGCCTGTCGTGCCAGAACCGCGCCAAGGCCAGCGCCTACCGCCAGCGCCGGGCGGCGAAGACGGACTGAGTCGCGACTGACGAACGGCTCAGCCGCTGATCGACACCGGTGGGCTCACCGCACAACCAGCCACGGCTGTCGGCCGGTTTGCCAAGATCAGGTGCTGTGTGAAGGATGCGGCAATGATTCCCTCCGGCCCGTCCCGGCGCCGCTTCCTGCCGTTCCTCACCGGTGCCATGAGCCAGCAGGTCGGCCTGCTCGCCGGCGCCCACACGATCGTGTTCGCAGGACTTTTGACGGACGGCTCGAGCTTCGCCGCGATCGGCCGCTCGCAGATGGCCACGCTCCTTTTGCCGGTGCTGCTCGCGCTACCCCTGGGCGTGCTCGCCGACCGCGTCTCACGCAGGGCGGCGCTGGCCTGGACCGGCACGCTGAGCGCCGCCGTGCTCGCCTCCCTCGCGCTCGCCACGTGGCTCGGCGCGGTCGCCATGCCGCACCTGGTGCCGTCGGCACTGCTCCTGGCGGTGCTGTACACCTCAGGGGAGCTCTCCAGGGACGCCCACGCGCCCACCGCCGTCGGACGTGATCGGCTGGTTCCGGTGAACGCAGCCGTCGCGCTCGTGGCGTATCTCGGCTTCTTCGCCATCGCGCCCCTGTTCGACCCCGGGACGCTGCCGATCGCCCTGGCTGTGGCGGCGCTGGGGTTCGCCGCCTCGGTCCTGCTCTTTCGGGCGGTCGAGGTGCCGGAGGAGCCCGTGCCGCCGAGGACGGGGTGGTGGCGGGAGTCGGCCGAGGGAGTGCGCTTCACCCTCACCCATCCGGTGCTCCGGGCCATCGCCACGTATCTGGTGGCGGTGACGGTGCTGCACCCGCTGCTCGACGACCTCGTGGTGCCGCCGGGCATCGCGGAGGGCACCGCCACTGCCGCGGACATCGCACTCCTGGAGTGGGTGATCTCGCTGGCGACCCCTGCCGGGGCACTGCTCGCCCTGCTGCTGTACCGCAGGGTCGGTGTGTTCAGGCTGTCCTGGCTGGCCATCCTGGTGACGCAGCCGTTCGCGCTCCTCCTCGTGCCGGCCGAGGCGGGCCCGCTCTGGTACGTCCTGGGCAAGGCGGTGCCCTGGCTGGGCGCGACGGTGACGGGGGTGACGTTGCTGAGCCATCGCCAGATGATCACACCCGGCCGGTTGCAGGGCCGTACGGGCGCGACCCTGGTACTGCTCCTGGGAATGGCGAGCGTGGCCGGCTCAGTGCTGGAGGCGCTGACGGCCTACCTGATGGAGCCGCTCGACGCCGGGACCAGGTGGCCGATCGTGGTGCTGGCCGCCACCGGGCTGACCGCCGCCGCCGTACCGCTGTTCAGGGTCCGGCAATTGGTCACGGTTTTGTGAATGTGCTGGCGGGTCACTGCGCGCCGAAGGCGTGGAGGAAGGTGCGGACGGCGGCCTGCGCCACGTCCCGCAGCTCGGCGTCGGCGATCTGCCTGGTCCCCATTTCGGAGCGCACCTCCATCGGGGGTATCGCCGAGGTAAGCCAAAAAGGATCATGAGATGATCTTGAATCCCTGGCGGGCGTCCGGGCTCACTCGGTGCCGCCAGCCGCGTCGTCCTCGGCGAGGATGCGGTAGACGATGGCGACCGAGGGGTGCTCGCCCTTGCTCTTCGGGTGTGACCGGGATACGCGTCAAAGGGGCAACAGGATGATCTTGGAGAACTGGCATTCCTCTGCGTGTGCCGTTACCGAGCAGCCGAGGAAGTGCCAAGTAACCCCCAGGTAGTTGGGCACTGCCGGTCGCTGCTGCATCCTCGGGTCCTGGGTGGGGTCGGCATACATACGCGGGCAACCACGATCGATCGCATTGGTGCGCAGTTCGTAGTGCCAGGGCTCGTTCCTGTAGATCTGGCACAGTCCGTACTCGGCGCCGTGCTCGGACAGCCACGCCGTGGCATTGGACCGCCCGATGTCGATCGCGTCCCCCGACACGTGAGGAGACGTGTCCGCTGTGGCCACCCATCGGGCAGCTTCCTCTTCCGAGCCGTACTTCGAGACCGCCTCACGAAGAAGCTGATTCTGGCGCTCCGGGGAACGCCAGCCGCTGTTGACGTAGAACTCGACTCCGTCATCCGCGGCATCCGTCGCCGCTTCGCGCAGGGCCTGGAGCAGATCGGGGTCGAGGTTGGCTACGCCGGCATACCCGTCATCAAACACTGTCACGCCGTCAGGGACGGCGCCGTCAGCCGCGCCAAGTGCACCCTTGCGGTCTGCACGCTTGTGGTCGCCGTGAGGAGTGTCGATGGGTGGTGATGCGGTCGGGGAGGACGAGGACTTCGGCACCTGGTAGCCGAGGGCTGCGGTGATCGCTGCTATGACGACTATCAGGCCGACGACAAGGAGCCCGCGAATCCGGCGGGTCGTTTTTCGGGCTGATGGTGGGGTTCGAGTCATACCGCCAGTCAAGGCAGCGCGGTGTTGCCAGCACGTAGGTGGTTTTCGATATGCCGACGATATGCGCCGGCTCGTAGCATTCGGAGCATGCGTGTGTTGATCGTCGAGGACGAACCCTATCTGGCAGAAGCCATCCGCGATGGCCTACGCCTGGAAGCGATCGCGGCCGACATCGCAGGTGACGGCGACACCGCTCTGGAACTGCTGAGCATCAACGCCTACGACATCGCCGTCCTCGACCGCGACATTCCCGGGCCCTCCGGTGACGAGATCGCCAAACGCATCGTCGCCTCCGCCAGCGGCATGCCCATCCTCATGCTCACCGCCGCCGACCGGCTCGACGACAAGGCCACCGGGTTCGAACTCGGCGCCGACGACTACCTCACGAAGCCCTTCGAACTCCAAGAACTCGCGCTCCGTCTCAGAGCACTCGACCGCAGACGCTCCCACAACAGACCACCCGTGCGAGAGATCGCAGGCCTGCGTCTGGATCCGTTCCGCAGAGAGGTCTACCGCGACGGCCGCTATGTCGCGCTGACCAGGAAGCAGTTCGCCGTGCTCGAAGTCCTCGTCGCTGCCGAAGGCGGTGTCGTCAGCGCCGAAGAACTCCTGGAGCGGGCGTGGGATGAGAACGCCAACCCGTTCACCAACGCCGTGCGCATCACGGTCTCGGCGCTGCGCAAGCGTCTCGGCGAACCCTGGATCATCGCCACCGTTCCCGGCGTCGGCTACCGCATCGACACGCAACCAGAGGCCGGACACGAAGGAGGCGAGCGTGGATAGAGAACCTGGGTTGAGCGTTCGCCTCAAACTCACCCTCAGCTACGCCGGATTCCTCATGCTTGCCGGCGTCCTGCTGTTCGCGGCGGTGTGGGTGTTCCTCCTGCGTTACGTCCCCGAGCGTGCGCTCATCACTGGCACCACCACTAATGGTGTTTTTCCCATCCGGTTCAACCTCCTGCGCGTTTTCGCTCCGAGGGCAGCCGCAGTGTTGGCATTCCTGCTGGTGTTCGGTCTCGTGGGAGGGTGGATCCTCGCCGGCCGGATGCTCGCCCCGCTGACCCGCATCACCGACGCCACCCGCCTGGCCTCGAACGGATCGCTCTCCCACCGGATCCGGCTACCGGGCCGCAAAGATGAGTTCCGCGAACTCGCCGACGCCTTCGACACGATGCTCGCACGGATCGAAGCACACCTCGCCGAACAGCAGAGATTCGCAGCCAACGCCTCTCACGAGTTGCGCACCCCGCTGGCGGTCTCGAAGGCACTTCTCGACGTGGCCCGCACCGATCCGACACACGACGCCGGCGAAGTCATCGACCGCCTCCACGCCGTCAACACCCGAGCGATCGACCTCACTGAAGCATTGCTCCTGCTCAGCCGCGCCGACCAGCGGTCCTTCACCCGAGAACCTGTCGACCTGTCTCTCCTAGCGGAAGAAGCCACCGAAACACTCCTCCCCCTCGCCGAGAAGCGCGGTGTCACCATCGATACCTCCGGCGACATCACCCCCACGATCGGATCGCAAGCGCTCCTGCTGCAGCTGACCATGAACCTCGTGCAGAACGCGATCGTCCACAACCTGCCTGAACAGGGCATCGTGTGGGTGAATACCAGTGTCAGCCCCAAGACTGTGGTGCTCACTGTCGAGAACACTGGCGAGAAGCTCACCCCGCAGCTGGTCTCGACACTCACCGAGCCATTCCAGCGCGCCGAGCGCATACACGCCGACCACGCAGGCGTCGGCCTCGGGCTGGCAATCGTCAAAACCATCACCCAGGCACACGACGGAACGCTCACCCTCACCCCGCGCTCTGCCGGCGGGATCCGCATCACTGTGGAACTACCCGCGATGTCCCCGCACGCCGACAGGTGAAGAATCAGGGAATTGATGCGCGGCCACTACAGTAAATCTGCGACAAGAGCACTGGGGGCAGAGGTCTGAAATCCCCACAGAAGCCATCGTCATTATTTCGAGAATATCGAATTCATTCGGACGTTTCCGGCGCCCTTCTCCGGACACATGCACGACCCATTCGGCTTCGACTCCGACGCCGTCTCGGAGTATTTTCGACTCTTCTTCGTTTGTCTTGCCCTGTCATCAAACAGTCGACCGACCGTCAGCACCTCGTTCTTAACGAGGCCGGGATCAAGGACCCGGTGACGTTCGAGGAGGCCGGCACTTCCAGCCGCCTCCACCCGCTCCAGCGCCCGAAGTTCGGCGAGCTGCTCACGTACGCGCGGCCGGGCGACACCGTGCACATCTCCGAGATGTTCCGCCTTGTGCGAGGCACGCAGCACATCCTTGACGTGCCGGACGTCCTGCACCAGGGCCGCCTTGCCCTGCGCATCCACGACGGCGCGTTCTCCGCGATGGACCTCACCGCACGCCACCCGCGCACCGGAGAGCTGCTGTCCACCGTGAAGTTCATGGTGCAGACCCTCGCGGCCGCCGGGGAACTCCAGCGTGACCTGCAGCGGGAGCTGACCTACGACGGGCTGCGGGCCGCCGAGCCGCTCGACGCCACCTCGGCGATCCCGGCACAGCGCAAAGCCCGCCGCGAATACGCGAACCGCATCAACGCCCTTGCGGCCACCACCGGACCATGATCAATCTCGGCGCCAACCACGGTTCGATTGATCCCCGAGGCCGAGGTAGCGGTGTACCGAGGCCGGCCGCCGCAGCGGCCGTCCGCCTGTGCGTCTCGGCCACCGCCCAGGGCCGCTGACCGGCGTACCGCGGGCGGCTCAGCGTCCCGGTACCGGGGCCGATCGAGGTCGGTCTGACGACGCTGTGGCCGTAGCGCGCCACCAGCGGCGCGATGCCAGCGCGGCCAGCCCGGCGCCGGCGGTGTTGAGCAGTACGTCGTCCACGGAGGACACCCGGTCCAGCTGCAGGACGTACTGCGCGGTCTCGACGAGGACCGAGCAGCCCGCCGCGAGCGCCAGGATCCGCGGTACCGACGCCAGCGCCGCGAACCGCAGCGGGGCGAGGAACCCCAGTGCCGCGAACACCAGCAGGTTGCCGACGATCTGGAACGTCGCCCCGTCGGCGAGGATCGTGTGCAGGTCCCGCAGCGGTACCAGGCTCACCCGACCGGGGACGACGCCGGCCCCTTCGCCCGGCAGCATGATGATCCATACCCACGGCACCGTCCCGTAGACGATGCCGACCTCGGCCAGCGACATCCGCCACGCCGACGTGACGCCGATGGCACGCCGACGGCGTGCCAGAGCCCACACCGCCAGCGCGGCCAACGGCAGTGCGGCCACCGTGATGAGTGCCACGCCATTGAACGTACCGACCCAGATGTGCCACCCCGGCCTGCGCATCGGCATGGACAGGATCTTCAGCACCGCGTCGACCGGGCCGAACGCAGCGATCGCTGCACCGAGGATCGCCAGACTGCCGATCACGATCCTGCGCGTACGACGGGCTGGGGCTGAGAGTGATGCGCTGTGGTCCATGCCTCCAGTGAAGAGGGAAGACTGTATCGCGGGCGTATGCGTTTTTCGATACGCCCGCGATACACGGAATCCCCGGCATCAAGGAAGCGGCGCAAGCTAGCAGTGAGACGGTCCCGCCGCTGGTGATCGCGACAGCCCAGCTACCGCAGGTGCTGGACGACTCGTCCGTGAACATCGCACTGCCGAGCATCCAGGACGAGCTCGCCGTCACGCCCGCACATCCGTTCGCAGGTTCTCGCACCGGCGCTCACTGCCGGTACTTGTTGATCATCTGCTTCAGATCTTCGGCGAAGATCGCGCCGTAGCGGTCGGCGGAGAGCTCGTGGACGCGCTTGGCCAGGATCTCCGCGTCCTGGGTGTCCAGGGCGAGGATTCCGAGCGGGGTGCCGTCGGGCCGGGCGACGACGAGCTGCGCGAGGCGCAACCAGCTATGTGCTGATCAGCCCGGGAGCCGTGTCTACCGGCTTCTGCGGCGAGTACGACGCGGCGACCGCCGCCCACGTCGAGGCGCTCAAGAAGCACGGACGCGAGCGGCTTCACCGGCGTGCCCGGCGTGTGGGTCGCCGGCAACGTGCTCGACGTGACCGCCGGCGTCATGCAGTCCGCGGCGTCGGGGGTCGCGGCGGGCCGCCGCGCTCAACGCCGACTGACGGTGGACGACGCCGATCGCGCCGTCCGGGCTCGGTGAGCACCATGGCGCACTGACGTCCGGGCTTTCCATCCCGCGTGCAGAACACCGTCTCCTCGCCTCGTCGATGTCGGCGGTGGCCGTCCGTGGAGCCGGGTCAGGGGTGGCGGTTCGGGCCGCGGTGACCGCCAGCGTGGTGTAGCGCATCGTGAAGCCGCCTCCCACCGCGTCGATGGCGGCGCCGATGCCCGCGAGCACCTCCTGCAGCCTGTCCGGCGGGAGCCGGGTGTGGAGGCCGAAGGTGGGCAGCTGGTCCAGCCACTCGTCGCGGGTGTAGGGCTGCTCCCAGTCGAACCGCCACTGCTCCGGTGCGCCGAAGGCGCCCGCCTGCCGTACGCCGTCGGCCGCCGTGGCGCACAGCACCGCGTACCCGTCCGGCCCGGGCATCGCGCGCTGATGGATCGGCGAGTCGGGCATGACCCTGCGGTAGACCGCGGCGAAGGCTTCACCCACGTCGGGCGGGGTCTGGAACGCGTTCCAGAACACGGCCAGGCGTCCGCCGGGACGCAGCACCTGCGCCGCCTTGGCCGCGCCCGCGACCGGGTCCACCCAGTGCCAGGCCTGTCCGGCGACGACCGCGTCGAAGGTCCGCCCGTCGGGGTCCCAGGCCTCGAACGTCGCCACCTCGACCGCGACCCCGCTGCGCCGCGCGAAGTCGGCCATCCGCGCGTCCGGCTCGACCCCGAGCACCCTGCAGCCGGCCGTCTGGAACTGCCGGGCCTCGATGCCGGTCCCGCAGCCGACGGCGACGACGTCGGGCCCTGGGCTGCCGGCGACGATCCGCTCCACCAGGGCGTCGGGATAGCGGGGCCGGCTCCGGTCGTAGCGGTCGACGTCCGAACCGAACGACTCCGCCACCTGTCGGGCTCGATGGGGCTCGTGTTCGGGAAGAGGCGAAGAGGGGACACGTCTATGGCGGTGAAGGCCACGCTGGTTTCCCAGTATCGCTGCACGGAGTGACGCTCGCTCGAAGCGATGATGCTCATCGCAGGTCGTCCTGTTCCTTGTAGCCGACGTTGAACGCGATGCTGGTTCGGAGTTCCCTGGCGTGTTCCGGAAGGCCCCAAACCATGCTCTTGAATGAACCCTAACTCAATTGAGAAACCTGCAATCCGTTTGCAATCCTCGACTTTTGGCAGTGCATATGCGAAAAGGGATGCCATGAACACCGCCTTCCACATGGTTCTTTACGCGCTTTTGCTGAACGGGTCTTGCATAGAGCTTGACAGTGGATTACCTTCTTCTCATCTGGTCTAGATCATCCAGGCCGGGGTCAAGGGTTACGAAGGTCGGGGGTGAAGCGAAAGAATCCCGGCGGGGGCCTTAGACTTCATATACGCAGCGAAATAGGGAAGCTATGAAGGGCAAGGGGAAGAAGCATGCGCGGGTACGTTTTCGTGGAATTGGAATTGCATTCGGCGGGTCAATCGGTTCTTCATGTTTGGTCGCGGCCCTTTTGGTTTCAGGGTGTAGCGGCGAAAGCCCCGATGATCATCTAAGCAAGATCGGTTTACTCGAGGAGCTTCAAAGGAATCCAGGCGTCCCGTTCGCGCTACCGCGAACACTGCCTCCCGGATATAGGATTATTTCAGCTGAGGCCGTCGTAAAGGATTTGCGAAAAGGTGGTCGCGTCACTATCCGCCAAATTCACTTTCAATCTGATGCCACAGCGGGCGGGAACTCCCTGGTTGATGTGTGCATAGAGGAGCCGGAAAAACCGGACCAGTGCGGCCAGCCCAATAGCGACGCCAGCTTTACGAGGGAGCTGAAGGACGCCCATGTAGTTGTCAATCTGTACGCCGCGGGACCGCAAGATGCAACTTCCTGGCGTGCCGCAGACTTTACGACAGAGGTGTCTGAAGTGACGTGGCTGAAGTAGCAACGGACGTTCATCACGCCTCTTCGACCTGTGTCGTCATTCCATCAAAGAGCTTGCCATAATTCCGTGGTAAGAACCTCAACGAAGGGATTGTTGCATGCGCAAGACTCGACCATTATTAGCGGCTCTCTTACTCGGTGTAGCCACAGTCGGGGCGGGCGTTGGGGCGACTGCTGCAGCTGCGCCAGCGCTGGCTGGCACACAGGACAAGGGGCCGCTCCTCGGGGAGCTTAACTTCGACAGTAACCAGATCAGGACGATGGTTCGGGCCTCGCGAGAGAAAGACCGCAAGGCGCGCACTCATGGCCTCTCTCAAGCCGAAGTAGACAGCCGCCAGTCGAAGCGCAGCAAGTTCATTCGTGAAACCGCAGCTGCAACGGGGAAAACCTACATGCCTTCAGAGGTTGACCTGCTCGAACTGGGTCCGGACCTCCGGATGTACACTCCTCACGATGTCGAGATCAAGAAGATCAACATCAAGGCCTACAAGGATGGTTACGAGGCATACGTTGAGGACTCCCCGTACGTACCTGCCAACGAGCAGGAGCTCCTTGCGGAAGGGGACGCTTCTGTAGCAGCGGAGCCCTACCCTCTTAGGACCGCCTCCGGGAATTTTCGACTGGAGGTCGTCGACAAGACCCTCATGAACGCCACCTGGGAGCGATGGGTGGTTAAGAACGATGGCAACGGCAACTACAACTACTACGCAACCAAGCGGCGCGGCTACGTAGAGCCGATAGACCCTTGGACGTCCCAGATTCAATCGATGTATATGTCCAGCTATCCAGGCTCGGGCTATTCGGATGTCTTCCTCTGGAACGACGAGAACGTTCCCGGCGGAAGCTATGAAAACTGCGGTGCGGGATACAACCTCGGAGTATCGGCCGGACCCATCGCGGTGTTCAGCGTTGCCATTCCTGGCACCTGCACCTACGTTAACGTTACACATCCCGACCCAGGCCGATACGCCATGTCGTATGAACCGGACGGCGACGCCCAATTCGACACTGGAGCTGCCGAATACGGGCAGTCCGTCGTCGTTCCCCAGGGCGCAGAGGTTCGATGGGGGTACACCCAGCAACTGGTGTCGTACACGCCGGGCGCTGGAAACACGATCTGTAAGTCCTCAGGGCAACCAGCTGACGGCGGGGGTTCGTCCACCTACTGCCCTTGGAACTAGTGGGAGCGGACGCGATTCAATGGTGGGACATTCACCTGAGAATTTGCGTAACCCAAGACCGGGGCCCAAGCGTTCTCGCATGGCGGGACGATCACCCTGGGCGCTGGTTAGCTGAGGGCACCCCGGTGCATAGATAACAAACGCGGCCCCTCATGATCGTTGGTGTCTAGCCAGTCGATCACACACAGGGCACACGCGGCGCTCGGCACTCCCCAGCGCGCCCACTGCGCCACATTGAAGACACGATGGACGAGCAGCGCGCCCTTGGGATGCGGTTCGACGCTCCACTCGCCCCGATACCACCAGCCGCCCTGGAAGGAGATGGTGTGACCGGCCACCTCCACGGTGGAGGTGTGGCCTGGGAAGTCTTCGACGGTGAAGCGGCCGGTGCGCCTGCCGCCGGGCAGCAACTCGTCGGCAAGAGCGTTCCAGACGTGGGCGACCGGCGCCTCGATGCCCCCGGCCGCCTCGATGATCAGCTTCTTGTTCGTCATGACGCCACCCTGGTGTTCTGGAAGGAGGCGAAGCGCCATCCCTGGGGTGTGCGGACGGCGGTGAAGGAGACGATCGAATCGCGTTGCCGACCGGCCACGGCGGTGCCGCCTCCGGAGATCACCAGAACCGCGCCGTCGGCCAGCGGCTTGACCTTGACGCCGCCGTCCGTCGTGGACATGGTGGAGCCCTTGAGCGGTCCCTCGAAGAGCCAGCGGTGCGACGACTCGATGGCCTCTCGCCCCTGGCTGTGCGCGCCGTCGAAGGAGATGTAGTCGGCGTCTTCGGTGAAGAGCGCGGCGTAGGCGGTGGCGTCACCTGCGTTCCACGCCTCGGCGAGGCGGGTGAGCAGGCCGGTGATTTGCGGGTTCTCGGACATGGCGCAACTCCTTGTGGTCGCGGCGCCTATCCTGAAGGTGCGACTCCAGGCAGGGCAGGCGCCTTGTTCGGATGTCCGGCTGTCAGGGTGTTGGCGCACCCTGACAGCCGCTTACTTCATGACTCGTCGAGCACTCGTTCCAGCAGGTCTCGATTGACGGTGCCCGACCAGTCGAGTTCCCCCGACTCCAGGCGGGCGATGAGCTGCTTGACCCAGGCCAGTTCGCTCTCGCTCAGCGCCCGCTCGTAGTCGAGCTCGATCATCAGGACGTCGGGCAGGCCGCCGTCCTTCAGGGCCTTCAGGTGACCGTTCAGCCCGGTCAGGTTCCCTTCGATCGCCGCCGCCCTGGCAAGCAGGGCTTGCAACGCCTCGGGCACCGGGAGGACCCCGATGAGCGAAACGGCCGCGGTGAAGGTGCGGCGCTCTGAGCCAGGGTTCTCCAGGAGCATCCGGAGCCTGGTCGCCAGCTCGCGGCGGCCCTCGTCGGTGATCTCATAGACCGTACGTTCCGGTCGGCGACCTTGCCTGCTGGTCTCGACGGGCACGATGAGTTCCTCGCCCGCGAGCCTTTCGATCGCGTGGTAGAGGCTTCTGGGCAGCCCCGTCACGTAGTCCTTGTGTGTGTCGACGATGAAGCGGTGCAGCTCGTACGGGTGGCCGGCACGTACCGAAAGCATGGCCAGCACGGTCAAGCCGACCAGGTCAGGACGCCGTGCCATGGTTCCCCTTTCTATATTGCAATATGCACTATAGCTTAATCAGGAGCGCTATAGTGCAAACTGCAATATAGAAGGAGGCAGCAACATGAAGATCTTGGTCATCGGCTCGACAGGCCGGACCGGCAAGCACGTGCTGGCGCAAGCCATCAAGCGCGGACACGAGATCACCGCCTTCGCCCGCCGGCCGGAGTTGCTCACCGAGCGCACCGGTCTGGCTGGCGTGCACCAAGGCGACGCGCACGACCTGGAGACCGTATGCAAGGCCGTGCATGGACAGGACGCCGTCATCGCCGCGGTCGGCGGCAGTCGGATAGCGAGCAATCTCATCGCCGCGATGCGCGAAACCGGCGTGCGGCGGGTGGTGATGACGAGCAGCCGCTCGGTACCCGCCACCCGCCCTCGCATTGCGGTCACTCTGGCGTGGCTGTTCTTCCGCGAAGCCTACGTGGACCTCGCGCGAGCCGAGGGCATGCTGCAGGTCAGCGGACTCGACTGGAGCATCGCGCGCGCCACCATGCTCAATGACAAGCAGCCCGCCGGGCGCGTGCACATCGACTTCGAGGCCAACGCCACGGGCGGCGCGATGCAGCTCTCACGCGCCGACTACGCGATGGCGCTCCTCGATACGGTCGAAGATCCCACTTTGATCGGCAAGGCCCTGGGCATCAGCGGCCCCACATAGCATCGCCCGCTGACACCATCCAGCGCTCGCCGGATTCATCCAGGACGGCGTCACCCGCCTCGACGACGCGGACGGCACGAGCGTGCCAGAGGCACGCCTGGTCAGACGCGCGCGGGTGCAATCGGAGACCGGTGGGCTGGGCTGGGAACGAAGCCTGGACCTTCGATCGCCCCAGCTCGTACGGCGACCGGCCACAGCGCGATCGTCGACCTGGCATTGGCCATCCCGGGTGAGCAGCGCGCGTCAGCCCGTCATCCAAGGCCGGAGCTTCTCGGGGTTCCGTACTGCCCAGATGTGCTTGATCCGGTCGCCTACGACGTCGAACGCGATCACCACCACGGTGACGCCATCTTGCTGAGCCACCAGACCGGGCTGACCGTTGACCGTACGCTCCAGGATCGTCAGGTTGGGTGCCTTGCCGGCGATATCGACAAAGATGCGGGCGATCTGCTCGCCGCCTTCGATCGGGCGGAGCACGGCCGTGGCGAGGCCGCCGCCGTCGGCGACCCCCGTCGCGTCGGGGGCGAGGAGGCTGATGAGGGCATCGATGTCCTTGGCTTCCCATGCCTGCTTGAAGTCCCTGACGATGTCGGCGCGCTGGGTTGCCGGAGCCGCGGGAGCCTGCGACGCGCGAATGCGACGGCGGGCCGACGAGGCCAGCTGGCGACATGCCGCCGGCGTACGGCCGACGATCTCGGCCACTTCGGCGAAGGAGTAGCGGAAGACATCGTGAAGGATGAACGCGACGCGCTCGGCCGGGGTCATCGATTCGAGAACGACGAGGAAGGCCATGTTGATCGACTCGTCGAGAGTGACGCGGTCGGCCGGGTCGACCGTGGTGCCGCCCAAGCGCCCGTTGATCCACTCCGTACGATCAGGCAGCGGCTCCGGGATCCATTCGCCCACGTAGCTCTCGCGCCGGACCCGTGCCGAGCCGAGCAGGTCGAGGCAGATGCGACTGGCGACCTTCGTCAGCCAGGCGCCGGGTGATTCGATGGCCGCCTGCTGCTGTCGGGACATGGCGTACCAGCGTGCGTACGTCTCTTGTACGACATCCTCAGCGTCGGCCAGTGAGCCGAGGAGTCGGTACGCGAGATTGATCAGCTGACGCCGCTCGCTCATGATCGCGCTCAGGCCCGGATCGAGCCGGCCGTCTCCTGGCTCGGATTGGGTGGTCATGGTGTCCCCGATTTTCCTTTGTCGAAGCCGCCCTCACCAGATCGACGAGACAACACCTCGGAATGTGAGGTTGACGTGTCGCCTTACATTCCGAGCGGTTGCGTCGTCGTACTGCTGCACACCGGCAAGGAAGGAAACCACCCGGGCATGATCCAGCTTGAGGGCGACACCGCGGCCGGCCGTACATACGTCTCGGAGTTCGGGCGCATGCGCGACGGCAGCTCGCACCTGAACTACTCCGTGTACCACGACCGCTACCAGCGCACCCCGGACGGCTGGAAGTTCACGGAGCGCGTCTACGAGGTCAAATACGTCGATACCACTCCGCTGGCGGGCTCGGCGCCCCACGCAGCGCCTGGTGTCTATGCGCGCATCATGACCGGCCCGGAACTGAACGATTGACTCCAGGAGCGACCAAGCATGACAACCACGACCACGCTCCGCGAGCTGACCGGCGACTACGTCCTCGACACCGCCCACACACGGATCGGCTTCGTCGCCCGGCACACGATGGCCACCAAGGTGCGCGGGCGGTTCGACGAGTTCAAGGGCAGCGCGCACCTGGACGGCGACGACCCGTCGATGTCGAGCGCCGTGCTCACGATCCAGGCGAAGAGCATTCAGACCCGCGACCGGCGGCGTGACGCGTACCTGCGCGGCAACTTCCTGGACGCGGACAACCACCCGGCCATCACCTTCACCTCGACCAAGGTGCGGCAGGTCGGCGAGACCACCTTCAAGGTCACCGGTGACCTGACCATCCGCGGCGTGACCAAGCCGGTCACCGTTCACTTCGAGCTGACCGGCGCCGAGAACGGCCCGCAGGGTTACTTGCGGGTCGGCTTCGAGGGCAGCGTCACGATCAACCGCAAGGACTGGGGCGTGAACTGGAACGCCGCGACCGGGGTCCTGGTCAGCGAGAAGGTGGCGCTGGAGTTCGCCGTCGCCGCGATACGGCAGTCCTGACAAGGCCGGCTTCTCCTGCAGCTCGGCATTCTCCTGCTCCACATGCCGCGACCGCGCGCGTTCGGGACCGGGAAGGGGCGGCTCCCTGCCGTTCACCCGCACGCTGGTCCAGCCGAGCTGCGGGTGATACGACTTGCCCCAGATCCAGCAGGCGCCGAGGACGCGCGGCCGGCCCTGCCAGTCGTCGAAGCAGATCGACGCCGTGTGCATGCAGAGCAGGCCGCCGCCGCGGTCGAGATGGTCGAGCAAGGTGGTGCGCGCCCCCGGCCGTGTCGTCTTGGCCTGGTAGTCGGCCCACCTGGGGTCGCTTCCACCGCGCGGGCGAACGCGGCGTCACGCTCGGCGCCCTCCAGGACCACGGCCTCCGCCTCGAAGGTGAAGACGCCGCTCTCCACGGTGACGCGGGGGTTGGCCTTGAGTTGTGGAACCAGGCGGGGGTGTTCGGCGCTCCCCCGGCTGAGGGAGACCGCGGCCCTGGTCGGCCTGGTCGCTGACGGCGGGGTGCTGGTGCCACACCGGCGCCTGAGGACGCCGGGCGCGAGGTGCGAACGGTGCGGGTGTTCGCCCGCAGCGACGCCGCAGCTCGCCGAGCTCGTCACCCGCGTCGAGGCCGGCGAGCTGCAGATCGACGTCGCCGACCGCCGCCCCCTGGCTGACCTCGCCGCCGTCCACGACGAGGCCGTCACCGGACGACTCGCCGGCAAGACCGTCCTGGTGCCCGCCTGAGCCGGTCGTCGCACAGCCCCAAGATCAACCTCAGCGGCACTTTCTGTACCGCAAGGCCCTCGGGGAGTGTTGGAAGTAGAACTGGCGGTGGAGGGTGATCCCTCCGCTGACTGCGTGGGATGGCCTTCTATGCATCGCGGGAGGGGACGGCTCGCTGGACGATGAGGGCGGCGGCAAGGCACATGGCTCCAGCGACTGCCATTCCGGATGAGGGACCGAGAGCTGCCATCACCCCGGTGGCAGCGGCCAGGGTGACAGTTTCAAGGCTCATCCGCGTCGTGCTGAACAGCGCGGCGCCCGCCCCTCCGCGCTGGGAGGGCACGTAGTGGAGCGCTTGCCCGTCCGGGACGCCTTCGGTCAGCCCGAGACACAGCCCGATAACCCCGGCCGCGACGAGAAGGGCGGCAGGATGGTTGGTCACCTGGAGGATGACGGCGGTGACGGTGCAGGCGAACAGGGCGGTTGTGACCAGCTGCCGCGCCAGTCGGCGCGCGAGCCGAGCGGCGAGAAGCGGAAGGACCGTTGATGGCACGGTCAGCAGGCTGAGCATGATCGCCGCCTCGCCTGGGCCCATGCTCTGGGCAGCGCCGAGCTGCGGGAGCACGGTCAATCCCACCACGAGCATCCCCATGAAAGCACCCGTCGCCACGGCGTACGCGCGATAGGCGGGGATCCGCAACAAGTCCACGGGGATCGCGGGATCAGATGCGCGCCGTTCCACGCGGATGAGGCCGGTGGCGCTGGCTGCCGCGACGAGGATCAGTCCACCTGGCCCCCACCACGGGATGCCGGCCCCGAAACCCAGCCCGAGGGCGGTCACCACGGCGGCGATGGTTACCCCGAAGAGGACAGCGCCGGCAAGGTCGAAGTGATCGGACACCTCGGGGCTGCGAAGGCCCGGAAGCCCGAGCGTGGCCAAGGCCGCGATGGCGGCGACAGCCCCCGGCGCGACGAAGACGAGGGGCCAACCTCCGATGGCCATGAGGGCCTGGGCAACGATCGGTCCCAGCGCCAGGCTGCTGCCCAGCACGGCGCCCGCGTAGCCGTACACCCGACGCCGCTCTTCCGGCGGGTACACGGCCAAGACCATCGACGATCCACCGGCGGCGCACATGGCCGCCCCGACGCCGGCGACCACGCGAAGGGCTACCAGAGACAACAGGTCCGGAGCGAGGGCGGACAAGACCCCGGTGCCTGCGACGACGATGTTGCCGACGGCGAAAAAGCGGGTGCGGGCGGTCCGATCCGCTGTCGCCCCCGCCAGCAGTAGGGCTGCAGCGAACAGCCCGTTGTAGGCGAGGACGATCCACGGACCCAGGGCATCCGAACCGGGCAGCTGCGCGGTCACATCGGGGACAGTTGCTGTCGCGCCGGTGATTGCGAGTGGGAACACCGCGGTAGAGATGAGGTCAGCGACAAGGACACGCCGACGTTGACGAACAGACAAGGCGAACATGGGTGCGCTCCGGAACAAGGGAAATCCGAGCGCCACGAAGGCGCTCCTGGCCAAGGGTCAGGAGCGACGGCGAGAACTGGGGTTTTGCGCCGCCGCTCTCAGCGACGGCGCACCTTGTCTGTTTTCGGCACGCGCACACCCTAACAGCCGCCTCGGGCGAGGCTTCGAGGTGGTGTTCCGGCTGTGGAGTGAGCAGCTGGACCTGGTCGCCGAGAGCGGCGCCGACCTGGGACGCGGGCGCGATGTGGCGGGCGCTGGAGACCGAGATCGGGCAGCGCGGAGGAGGCCATGGCCGCCTCCGCGCTGCTGGGAGAGCTGATCGATACCGCGTTCGCCGAGTACGGGCGGATCGCCAAGACCCTGCACCTTAGGAGCTTGCCCGTCGACAGCGGACGACAAAAAGCAAAGGCAAGGAGGTCACCCACTCCCTGCCACTCTCAACGTATAGCGCACCGGGGGGCTTGCGGCAAGACCCAGGTCGTGCTGCAGAATCGGCGGCCGAGGCCAGAACCTGCGGAAATCAGGGATTCGCGAAGGTGTTCTTTGTCGACGTGTGGGTCTCGCGGAACGTCGAACCGGTGGAACCCGCGGTGCGGTTGCGGGAACTCGGCGCGGAGGTGCGGGTGTGCGCGCCGCCGGACTGCGGAGCAGCTGGCCGAAACGCAACCTTGTTGAATGGGGGGTTTTCATGATTGCCGTGATCGTTGCCGGCGGCGGACCGACCGGCTTGATGCTGGCCAGCGAGTTGCGGCTGCACGGCGTGCACGCGCTCGTGCTGGAGAAGGAGGCGGAGCCGACCAGGTATGTCCGCGCGCTCGGTCTGCACGTGCGCAGCGTCGAGGTGATGGACCAGCGCGGTCTGCTGGAGCGGTTCCTCGCGCTCGGCCGGCAGTTCGCGGTCGGCGGTTTCTTCGCCGGCATCGACAAGCCGTGGCCCGACCGGCTGGACACCGCGCATCCGTACGTCCTCGGCATCCCGCAGACCACCACCGAGCGTCTGCTGACCGAGCACGCCACCGAGGTCGGCGTCGAGGTCCGGCGCGGCTGCGAACTGGTCGGGCTGAGCCAGGACGAGGACGGGGTGACCGTCGAGCTGGCCGACGGCACGCAGCTGCGCTCGCGCTACCTCGTCGGCTGCGACGGCGGCCGCAGCACGGTGCGCAAGCTGCTCGGCGTCGGCTTCCCCGGTGAGCCCGCCAAGGTCGAGACGCTGCTGGGCGAGCTGGAGGTGACCGAGGATCCGGCGACGGTTGCCGCCATCGTCGCGGAAGTCCGCAAGACCCAACTGCGGTTCGGCGCCATGCCCCTCGGGGACGGGGTACACCGCCTCGTCGTGCCCGCCGAAGGAGTGGCCGAGGACCGCACGGTTCCGCCGACCCTCGAGGAGTTCAAGCAGCAGCTGCGGGCCTTCGCGGGCACCGACTTCGGCGCGCACTCACCGCGCTGGCTCTCCCGCTTCGGTGACGCCACCCGGCAGGCCGAGCGCTACCGGACCGGCCGGGTGCTGCTGGCCGGCGACGCGGCGCACATCCACCCGCCGACCGGCGGGCAGGGGCTCAACCTCGGCATCCAGGACGCGTTCAACCTCGGCTGGAAACTGGCCGCCGAGGTCAACGGCTGGGCACCGGAAGGGCTGCTGGACAGCTACCACACCGAACGGCACCCGGTGGCCGCCGACGTGCTGGACAACACCCGCGCGCAGATGGAGCTGCTGTCCCTCGAGCCGGGCCCCCGGTCAGTGCGCCGGCTGGTCTCGGAACTGATGGACTTCGAGGAGGTGAACCGGTACCTGATCGAGAAGATCACTGCGATCGGGGTCCGCTACGACTTCGGCGAGGGGCATGAACTGCTCGGCCGGCGGATGCGGGACGTGGAGTTGAAGCGGGGGCGCCTCTACGCGCTGATGCACGGCGGCCGCGGACTACTGCTCGACCAGACCGGCCGGCTCTCGGTGGCGGGCTGGGCAGATCGGGTCGACCACGTCGTCGACGGCAGCGAGGAACTGGACGTGCCCGCGGCGCTGCTGCGGCCGGACGGCCACGTGGCGTGGGTCGGTGAAGACCAGCAGGGGCTGCTCAGCCAGCTGCCCAGGTGGTTCGGCGCTGCCGTCAGCTGAACGCGCAGGTGTGGCTCGAAAGGGCGGGACCTATCTGCGGCCGAGGTCGGCGCGGTCGGTGCCGTACCCCGCCAGCTCGAAGCCCCCGCGAAGTACGCCGACCCCAGCAAGATCAACCTCATCGGGATTTCCCCATCCGAAGTCAAGGACGTTCCGAGGTAGCAGGTGCTTCCCGGGATGTTCCAGTACCGGATCGTGACATCTGGTCCTGGTGCTCTCGAAACCGGCGTGTGATCTTGTGGCACTCCGCCCGGCGGAGCTCACCGGGCCCGACCTGGCCGCGTACGAGGATCGCCGGGACTCGTTCCTGGCCAGGGGCGTGCCGCTGGAGCTGGCCGAGCGGGTGGCCCGGCATGGTGCCCGCCTACTCCACGCTCGACCTGGTGGAGGTCGCCTCCCTGGCGGGCCGGCCGGTCAACGAGGGGGGCGAGGTCTATTTCGGCGGCGGTCTCGCGGGCCAGGCAGACGCTGTCGGAGATCTGGGAGAGCGACAACTTCGACCTGGCCACGCTCTCGGTCGCGCTGCGTGCCATCCGCACGCTGGTGGCCGCCAGCAACCTCCCGCACACGGAGGCCTAGGCTCCGCTGCTGTGGCGGTATGTCAGCCGCCGCAGCAGCACCTCCGCCGGGCCCCGGTACCCGGCCCGGCGCATCCACTCCGCCAGGAGGATCGAGACCGCCCAGATCGCGACGGCGATCCCGGAGGCCTCGGCGAAGCCCAGCTCGCCGCCCAGATCCAGGGTGAACGGGTAGAACAGCACGAGGAACACCACCGACTGGAACAGGTAGAACGTCAGCGACCGCTGGCCGAGCGCGGCGAGGGCGGTGGTGAAGGGACCGCCTTCCACCCGCGTCGCGACGAGGCCGATGAGGGCGGCCAGGGCGATGCCGCCGGCGTAGCCGGTGAGGGTGTGCGCGAGGACGGCGGCCGAGGGCGCGGGAGGCGTCCACACCCCGGCCATCAGCAGGGCCCCCGCGAGCCTGCCGATGAGCGCGACGCCGAGGCCGATCACGGTGACGCGGCGCAGCAGGGTCTGGTGGCGCTCGGGCTCGTCCAGGATCCGGCGGCGGGCCGCCCAGATGCCCAGCAGCATGCCCGGTACGACGTCGATCGTGCCCAGGACCGTCTTGAACGGCCACAGCTGGAGGCCGGACAGGAGATGGGAGCCGAGATCGGCCGGCATGGACCCGGCCGGCGTGATGGGGACGGCGCCGGCGTACGCCAGAATGATCGGTCCGGACACCACGAGCGCGGCCGGGGCGAGGGCCAGGGCGGCCGTCCAGCACAGCACCGAGTCGCGGGCCCGCACCAGCGGGGCGAGCACCAGCAGCGTGAACCCGTACACCGCGACGATGTCCAGCGGCACGAGCAGCACACCGTGCACGAAGCCGATGACGATCAGCCAGCGCCCCCTGCGCCGCAGCAGCTTCCTGAGCGAGATCCAGTCGCCTCCCTTCGCCTGATGCCGGCACGCGAGCTGCCCCAGCGCATAGCCGAACAGGAACACGAACATGGGCCGGGCCTGGTTGTGAGCGAGCAGGTGATCGAGGAACGCGGCCACGCCGTCGAGAACGCCGGGACCCGCCCCGGAGACGAACACCGGCGCGTGCGCCAGCGCGATCGCCAGCAGCATGAACCCGCGGGCCAGGTCCGGCGCCAGAGACCGGCCGGTCGAAGTCATCACGGTCATGGCGTCACCCGATCCGCTGCAGCACGACCCCGAGCCGGGCCCGCCACCGCTCGTCGCCGTGCGCGGGGTCGGCGCCGAGCACCTCGACCCGGCCCGCCGAGCGGGCGCGGAAGCCCTCCAGGATCTCGATCGTGGTGGTCTTGCCGACCCCGTTCGGGCCTAAGAGGGCCAGCACCTCGCCGTGCCGGGCCTGGAACGTGACGTCGTGCAGGACGTCGGCCGAGCCGTAGCGCATGCGCAGCCCGTCGACGTCGAGCACGACCTGCTCACTCTTGGTCATCAAATGAACTCTCTTCATGATCGGACGCCCCCGCGCCAGGACGCGTGCCGGCGGAGTCTCGCCGCGAGGGCATGACGGATCGCACCCCGGGCCGGCGACGGCCGGGGTGTGGGAAAGGAAGGAAATGGGTGGGGAGTGCCGTCCGGGGAAAGGCGGGCGGGCTTACCAGCTCTCGTGCGCGAGCGTCTCCTGGACGCGCGCCATCAGCTCGCCCCGGTCCACACCGGCCAGGGCGAGCGCGCGAGGCACGGTGCCGACCGCGATGTCCAGGACGCCGAGCAGCATTCGCACGCCGGACTAGCGCCTGGCGAGCTTGCTGGTACCGCGCGCGGGCGTGGTGGAGGCGGAACGCAGTCGGAGAGCTCCTTATGACTTGGCGGCGTCGACGCCGAGATCGGCCGCTTGGAGATGCCCAGCCGGTCGCCGATGTCGGTCCCCGACGGCCCGGGTCGCGGGCGGCCTGAACGTAGTGGTCGAGGACCGCACGTACCCCCAAGCAGAACAACAGTCGCATGGATCCGAATGGTGCGCCGCCGTCGCGGCTTGGGCGGACGGCAGTGCAAGGAGCGGCTACTTCGTGGGGAGGCCGACCGCGTTGGCCGCGTCGGCCTCGAAGTATTCCGTCGTGGCGAAGGCGCCGGCGTGATCCTCGAAGAAGCTCCTGACGCCGTCGATCGAGTCATGAATGACGACGTTCACCGCCTTGGTCCCGTCGGTGCTCGCCACCGCCAGCGTCCACTTGGCACCCTTGGGAAGCTGGCCGTACGCCTTCTTCAGGGAATCCCAGAAACCGTCGGTGTCGGAAATCGTGGAAACAGCCATGACGTGCATCTTGGCATCCTCCTCATTGACTCTCGGATTTACTCGGCAATTGGTGTGAAGATACTGTGCGGCACCATTCTTGAAGTCGTAGATCGCGACGGTCTGAGGGTCTTCGAGCGGATCGTCCGAAGGCATCAAGAAGTGGGTCTCGCTGATCGGGAGCAGTTCGTAGTCGAGCTGTTCTGGTTTATTGAGGAGTTGCGCCTCCATGGGGTTCAGGGTGAATTTGAGGTGGAGCTTCCCGCGTTCGGCCGCCACTTCGTATCGGGTGCCGGGGCGCTCGTAGGAGCCTTCGTACCTGGACAGATCGAGGGCCAGGGTCGGGTCGGGCTCCGGCAGGTCGGGGATCGTGACCGCGCCGAGGTCGGCCAGGATTTCGTTGAACACCTTCCGGTAGAAGCTGTCGCGCGGCCCGGCGTTCGCCAGCATCGAGACGGCGATGTTCGATTCCGGCAGGATCCGCAGGCGGGCGCTCTGGCTGACTGCGCTGCCGTCGTGGGCGTAGACGGTTTGGCCGTGCCAATCGCACACGATGAGGCCGAGTGCCCATTCCGGCCCGAACATGTACGGGTCAGGTACGGGGACCCGCGACTCCGTCATCTCGCGGATGATGCCGGGTGAGACGATTCTGGTCCCGTTCGGCGCCTTTCCTTCGTTAAGGAAGACGTACGCCATCGTGAGCAATTCCCGGGCTGTCGTGTTGACGTTGCCTCCGGGGCCGAAGGAGCGCGGCAGGTGACCCAGCGGTGAGAGGATGGGTCCCTCTTCGAGGGATCGGATCAGGTATCCGGTCGCGGCCCGGTTCTGGTCCGCGTGCTCACGCCGGCTGCTCGTCGAGGTCAGTCCCAAGGGGTCGAACAGGCGATCCTTCATGATGTCGTCCCACCGCTTGCCGTCGATCACCTCCATGATGCGGGCGAGGATCGCGTAGCCCAGGGCCGCGCTGTAGCCGTGAGTGTGGCCCAAGGGGTGGACCTGGCATGCGCCGGCGATGTTCTCCACCATGCGCTCGTACACGTCGTCGTCCTCGCCAGGATCTCCGTAGTTCTCCTCGATGCCGTTGGTGTGGTTGAGGAGATGGCGGGGTGTGACCTTGGCGCTGACGTCGGGGTCGGCGACCCGGAAATCAGGAAGGTAGGTCCGCACCGGCTCGTCCAGGGCGACTTTCCCCTCGTCGACGAGCTGCATGAAGGCGAGGGCGGTCCATGTCTTGGATACGGAGCCGCACTGGTAGATGGTGTCGGTCGTCGCAGGCTCCCGCGTGGCAATGTTCTTGACGCCGACCGCGAAGTCGGTGATCTCCCCGTCGCTGAGGACGCCGATCGCGGCACTCGGAATTCGGTACTCCGCGAGCAGCTCGGAGACGCGAGCTCGTATCCGGGTCACATCCAACGCTCTTGCCATAAGGGGGTTCCTCGTCCTGTCCGATTCTTTCCAAGCGGGAAAAGGCTACGTTGCATTTCAAGCCTCGTCAACGACGAGTCTCATTGATGCGCTTGAAATCCTGGGCTTTCGTGTCAATCGTTGCAACAGCATTGTTGATAAATGCAATCCATATCGACCAGCCGTTGCAATGTACTGTTGGTGAACGCACCCGTGGACCCGAACCGACAGGAGGGCGAGCCGATGCCCGGAGGCAGGCTGACCCACGAGGATCGCCGGCAGATCGCGATCTGGCTGGTCGAAGGGCTGGGATACGCCGAGATCGCCCGGCGGCTGGGCAGGCCCACGTCCACGATCAGCCGCGAAGTGGCACGCAACAGCGCGCCCGGCGGCTACCTGGCCGACCGCGCCCAGCAGGCCGCCGGGCAGCGCGCCCGCCGCCGCAGACCGGTTCAGGCCACGGAGCCACCGGCCGACGGGCGGCCGGCCGAGTCCGTGCGCGGTTTCGTGGAGCAGTTCGCGACGCTGCTGGTCGGGACCGGCCTTCCCCGGATGTCCGCTCGAGTGTTCGTCTGCCTGCTCACCTCCGACTCCGGGAGCCTGACGTCCGCCGAACTCGTACGCCGGCTACAGGTCAGCCCGGCGTCGGTGTCCAAGGCCATCGGCTACCTAGAGGCGATCGAGCTGGTCAGGCGCACACAGGATTCCGGCCGCCGCGAGCGGTACGTCATCGACGACGACGTCTGGCTCCGAGCGTTCAAAGCCGACACCGGGGCACACGCCGAGGTCGCGGCGGCCGCGCGGCACGGGATCGAGATCTTCGGTGCCGGCACGCCCGCCGGCACCCGGCTGGGCCAGATGGCTCAGTTCTTCGCCTGGATCAGCGAGCAGATGAACGACAGCGGCCTCACCGACGCCGTCGTGCGCGACGCGCTGACGGTGCTGGCCGCGCTGGTGTACGCCGCTCGGCCACTCACCGTGGACGAACTGGCCACGGCACTGGACTGGCCCGTCCGGCGGGCGGTCGACGCCCTGGACGCGATCAGCCGTCGTCCGATCCTCTCCGACCCGCTCGCCGTGGAGCGGCTCGGGCGCGGCGCGTACGCTATCACCCCGAGGCCCGACCGCCTGAGCTCCGCGCAACGCGACGCACTGATCGTCAGTCCGCGCTCGACCCGAGTGCCTCGGAAATGACGAAGCCGGATAGACGTCGCAACCGCGATCCCTCCAGCCAGACCCGCGCCTGCCGGACAGCGTCGCAGGAGCTTGGATCCGCTTCCGAGATTACGAAGCGCGGTCCGAGCGCCCGCCCCACCCGGCTCCCGCCCGCCTACGACATCCTCCTGAGCGAGAGTGAGCGGGCGGTGTTCAGCTTGCCGATCTCGACCAGCAAGGTGTCCAGTCCCAGCGGCCCCGGACACAGATTGCGAGCTACGCCATGATCAAGGCTTTCCTCGTCGTCCTGGCGTTCGCCGTCGCGGCGCTGATCACGCTGGTGGTGCTGTCTCGCCCGCGTACACCGAGCTGATCGGCTCCCAAGGCCGCCCCGGGCCTCAGCTGCGTCTCGGCGTCACCGGCCCACGCGCCGGCCGCCATGACTCATCCAGTCGATGATCGAGACCGGCGGCGCACAGCAGCCGCTCGACCTGGGGGCGAAGGCCGAACGCGGTGCGCCGGATTTCGATCTCCACGCTGACGTCCAGCCGCTGCAACGCATCTCCGGATGGATCCACGGCCTCACCGGGGGCTACTCGGGAATGTGTCTTTCTGGCAGGCCAGCACAGCCGCGGCTCGCCGTCACCCCCAGCGGGATAAACCCGCGCCCATTTTCGCCCTAGCTGTGACCTGCAACGCAGCTTGACCGGGAATCTGCAACATTATTTGGCCGTGTACGTCACGGACAGCGACAGGTGGTCAGCTGATTCCGATGACAAGAGCATCGCGGGCGGCGTCGATGACCTCGGCGGTGATCCGATCGACGCCGTCGTTGAGTTTCATCACCCGTTCGGCGCCGGCGAGGGCCGGGGGCTTGGCCTTCCCCTGATCTGAAACGTCCGGAACTGGTGATCTTCAGGGGCATTGTGATGCTTTCATGGTCGGATGAGGTATGAAGAGGCGCTGTCCGGCGTGCGTGAGCTGTGCGTTGAACATCTGGGGGAACACGTGGGGAGCCAGCTGGCGGCGTTGGCGCGGCCCGGGTTCGATCTGAAGCCTGCGGATGAGGATGCCGCGGCGACTGGGCTGTGCCGGTGGGGCGGCCCGGCGCTGCTGGAGCCGGGCACACAGTGGCCTATGTACGCGGGTGTGCCGCTCAGCCTGTATGTCGTGCTCGATGTCGGCGCGCTCGGCCCGTGGCTCGGTGATCAGATCCTGTCGACCGGGTCCGCGCTGCTCAATTTCTTCTTCTTGGATCCATGGACCGGATCCAGGGAGGTTCCGAAAGATGCCAGCAGCTTCAGCCATGACGATCCGCGGGTATGCCGGGTCGTGCCTGCTGACCCGCAACGCGCGGTCGAGGTCCCGGCACCGGATCCGGCCCCGAGGTTCGACCGGGTTCGGATGCACGCCAACCCTGCCGTCACTTTGCCCTCGATTTCGTCCTACGACTGCGATCCGGTGCTCAGCACCCTCGACTACGGAGACGAGATCGAGCGGTCATCGCTTTACCGCGTGAATCCCGGCTGGCTGGTCGTCGACAAGTTCGGCGAGGACGCCTGGCCGCGGTACTGCGTGGACGAGCAAGGCATCGAGTGGGGTGGCATACGCAATCAGGCGTTTGGCTGGCCGCCGATCCGCAGCTACGGCGTTGACCTGTTGCAGGAGCTGTCGCAGGAGGAGCCTTATGCTCACCTGCTCACTCTCGCCGGCACCGACATGTGGGAGTGGGGCGACGGGGGCATTTTGCGGTTTGTCGCCCCGGCCAAAGCACTCCGGGCAGGCGACATGAGCCAGGTGCGAGCCAACCCCGACGACTGGTAGAACCGCGATCTCGGGTCCTTTCGCGGGGGCGGTTCCTTCCGAGGGATCTCTCGTTACGTGTTGATCACTTCGTGGCTGGCACCCGCCCAAAGCCTTCGGCCGCTCGGCGAAGTCCCCGATCCGCCCGTTACCTCCGGTTGAACCGAAGGTGCGTGGTTCATCCCGGTTCATCCGTTGGACATAGGGTAAGGCGGCATGGCACTGCGACTTGTTCAGGTGAATTTCAAAGCTCGGGATGACTCGGCGCTCGGCCGGTTCTGGGCGGAGGCGCTCGGCTGGGGTGTTTCCAGCGAGGGACCCGGCGTGACCAACCTCGAGCCCGAGGGCTTCGTCTGGCCGGACCCCGCCGCCTTCTACATCGATGTCGTCACCGTCCCGGACCCCGAAACGGTGAAGTACCGCGTGCACCTCGATCTCGCCACCACCTCTGCGGCCCATCAGGCCGAGTTGGTCGCGCGTCTGAAGGAGCTCGGTGCGACGCCCGCCGATGTGGGCCAGGGCGACGTTCCGTGGACGGTTCTGGCCGACCCGGAGGGCAACGTGTTCTGCGTGCTGGAGCCTCGGGAGATCTACCGGGATATCGGCCCGCTCGCCGCGGTGGTGGTCGACTGCGCGGACCCGCGGGCCATGGCCCGGTTCTGGGGCGAGGCGGTGGACTGGACCCTTCATGAGGTGACCGACGATCATGCGATGCTGGGCTCCGCCAAGGGTGTCGGGCCGTATCTTGAGTTCCGCCGCACAACGCCCGGCGTGAAGACCGTGTGGAACCGCGTCCATCTCGACCTGCTGCCGTACCCCGTTGACGATCAAGCCGCGGAGGTGGCCCGGCTGCAGACCCTCGGCGCGACGCTCGCCGACGTCGGCCAGGGCGACGTCCCGTGGATCGTCCTCGCCGACCCGGAGGGCAACGAGTTCTGCGTCCTCGGTCGGGCCTGACGCGGAGCCTCCCCCGCCCGACGCCGCCGCGACCGCCGCTGACCCGCCCCAACCCCAAGATCAATCTCAGCGCCGACGATTGTCCGCAGGTTCCTCAACCCCGGAGTTGGCTGCCCGGGACGCCCGGATCGCCGACCTCGAACGCTCTCGCCGAGGTCGCGATGGATGGCAACGGCCGTGGATGCCTCGCTCAACGCGGAAGTCTGTCCCCTCCTTCGCGTCTTGACCTGCAGTGTCTCAAGTTGATCGAGCGGCAGCAGTACGGCTGGCGCGGTCGGCTGACTTGCAGGCCTCAGGTTTGAGAGGCCGGGACCGCTGTGATCGCGGGGAGTCGGTCCCCGCGATCAACAAGCACGTGGGCGTCGGGCGATCGACGTTCCACCGGCGCCTGATGGCGCCGATCCGCAGGCCTGGCCTACCGCGCCTACGGCACGTTCGAGACGATCTCGCAGCGGGTTGCGGCGTCGATCCCTGCCTCCCCATCGCAGTCGTCTGGGGTACCGGGGCCGCCGTCGAGGAAGTCGTTGCGGGGGCCCGCCCTGAGCGTGTCGACGCCGTCGCCGCCGTCGAGGAGGTCGTTGCCGCCTGCCGTGCCGACGCTCGCGGTGACATCGAAGTCGGTGTTGTCGCCGAACAGTGCATCGTTGCCCCCACGGCCGGAGATCACATCGTGGCTGGCGCTGGTGACGGTGGCATCCACCACGGCGCTATCGCCGACGAGAAAGTCGTCCGCGCTGCCGCCGATGATCCGGTCCCTGCCCGAGCCGGTGGCCCTCCCGCCTGCGGGGTCATTGATGTTGTGGTCCCCGATCGCCGCGAATCCGCCGTCAGTGCCCAAGTCCAGGAGGTCATTCCCGCCGTTTCCGCTCGCGTTCTGGGCAGCGTTACTGTCACCGATGAGGATTTCGCTGCCGGGCCCACCCAGGAGTAGGTCGTCCCCGGCGCCCGAAGCGTCGCCGACCGTTGAGCCGGAGTCGCCGACCAGGTGCTCACCGCCGGTGCCGCCGTCGGCGCCGCCGTCCATACGGTCGTTCCCGCCACCGGATGCGCTGAGTCCCCGGCTGTCGCCGGTCATGAGGTCATCGCCGTCGCCACCGAAGAGGAGGTCGTTCCCCCCACCCGTGGCGGTGCCCTTGGGGGCGAAGCTGTCGCCGTTCATGAGGTCATTGCCGTCGCCGCCGAACAGGCGGTCATTTCCGCCACCGGAAGCATGTCCGCTCGGGCTGAAGATGTCGCCGTGCACGCCGTCATCGCCGGTGCCGCCGTCGATCTGGTCGTTGCCGAGCCCGCCGGCGAGGACATCGTCTCCGGCCAGGCCGCAGATCAGGTCGTTGCCCTGCAGGCCGTCGATGACGTCCGGGCCCACGGTTCCGACGATCACATCCCGGCCCGCGGTCCCAATGGTGGGTGTGTTGGGCGCGGCGATGATCGTGGCCGGCACGCCGAAGCACGTCGGTGGTTGCGTCCTGGCGTCGGCAACCCCGGACCAGGCGATCATCCCTGCCATGAGGACGCCGACGGACCCGGCTGCGGCGATCCGCCTGGCCGGTTTCCTCGATCCGGTGGATCCCGCTGCCTTCGGATGGTCAGCGCCGTATATGTGGTGTCGCGTGGTCGTCGCCGCATTCCATTTAGTCACAATTAGTAGTCGTATCATCGCTAAAAGGATTGGGGTTCGCGACACACCGGCGCTCGTTGGGCCGTCGATCCCGTCACGGGTTTTCGTCCATTCCGACGTGCTGCAACGCCGTGATCTTGATGGTGGTAACAGACGGTCGTTAACCGACAAGATCAGATTCTTGTGCTGTCTGGCCTGGTTGCCCCGCCAACGCGCATGGCCGCCCAGGCCGATCGCGCCGACGATGCCGTGTCACCAGCCGCGCCGAGGTTCAGGAGGTCGTGGGGACGCGGTCGACTGGCCGGTACGTCATCAGGACGACTCCTGAGGTGAACGGCTTGGCCGAGACCAGCTCCAGTCGTTGCGGTGGTCGGCCGTCCTCGAACAGGGCCTTGCCCTCCCGCAGGAACACCGGGTGCACCAGCAGATGGAACTCGTCGACGAGTCCGAGCTCAACGAGAGACCGGATCACTGCGAGACTGCCGTAGACCACGATGTCCCCGCCCTGGCCCCCCTTGAGTTCGATGATCTCGTCCGGGTCGACGCGTTCGAGTCTGCGGGTGTTCCGCCACGCCGCGACGTTCCCCGAACCGGAGACAACGATCTTCTCCATGGCGTCGACCCGCCGGGCGTACGCCCGTACCTCCTCCGGTTCACCAGGATCCTGAGCGGCCCGGGGCCAGTAGCCGGCGAAGTCGGCATGCGTGATCCGCCCGAGCAGCAGGCTGCCGGAGCCCTCCACCAGTTCCCGCTCGTAGGTGTACACCTGGTCGTCGATCAGCAGCCAATCCATCTCGTCCTGCGGACCGGCGACGAATCCGTCGAGCGTCGTCCACATCGACACAACGATCTTGCGCATTGTCCACTCTCCATCGTGGTGCGTTGAACTTGGAGTCTTGCCGGGCCGGCTCACGGACTCCCGGGTGCGTGCCCGGGGCGGCAAGATCATTCTCACCGCTAATGGCTGTTCCTGCGTTCCTCGCCCCCGGATCCCGCTCGCAGCTCGGCCGCCACCGCGCGCTCCCGTAGCCGAGCCGCCTCCGCCCTTGACGCCTCCAGTTCGGCCCGAAGATCTTCCAACCGCGCCCGGTCGAGCTGTGACTCCAGCCGCAACCGGTCCCGTTCCTCCGCCAGCGCCGGCTCCGCCGCCGCTCGTTCCTCGAGCTCCCGCACCCGCGCCGCCGCTCGGTCCCGCTCCCGTTCGGCGGCCGCCACCCGTGCCTCGGCCTCGGCGGCCAGCCGCGCGCCCGCCTGTCCGGCCTGCGCCGCGCGCGCCTCTGCCGCCTCGGCCCGCTCGAGCGCCCGGTCCCGCTCCGCCTCCGCCGCCGTGGCCCGTGCCTGCGCCGCGGCCACCTCGCGCTCCGCCCGCTCCCGCGCCTCACCCGCCTGCGCCGCCCCGGCCCTGGCCGCGTCCCGCTCCTCCAGCGCGGACGTGACCGTCCGATCGGCCTCCTTCCGCGCCTGCCGTACGGCATGCGCGGCCTCCGCGGCCGCCCGCTCGGCCTCCTCGCGGGCCTGCGCCACCCGCTCCCGTGCCCGTTCCTCAGCCTGTACGGCTTGCGCCCGGGCCTCCTCCGCCCGCGCCTCGGCCGCCTCGACGCGCTCGGACAGCTCCCTGACCGCCTGGTCCCGCGCCTGTTCGGCCATGTCAGCCCGGCGTTCGGCCGCCGCTGCCGCCTGCTTGGCCAGCCGCTCGGTGGTGGCCGCCTCGCGCAGCGCCGCCAGGGCCTGCTCACGCGCGGTCTCCGCGTCGCGCAGCGCGGTGTCCCTGTCGGCCTGCGCTTCTTCCGCCACCTGGCGCATCTCGGCGGTCTGTTTGCGCGCGTGCTCGGCCGCCTCGCGGGCCAGCCGTACCTGCTCGAAGGCCTGCTCGCGCTCGGTGCGGGCGATCGCCACCCGCGTGTGCGCCTCGGCCTGGACCGCGCTGAGCTTGGCCTCCACCCCCGCGGGGCTCAGCTCCTGGGCCAGCGCCCTGGCCAGCGGTTCGATCGCGGCGGCCAGACCCGTCTCCATGCGCTCGTACAGCTGCTCGGCCCTGGCCAGCGACCCCTCCAGCCCGGGCGTCGCCCTGCGCAGCTCGCGCTCCCGCTTGGCGGCGGCCTGGCAGTCGGTGTCCGCGCAGTAGGCCCGTGGCCGGCCTCTGCCCTTGCGCTGCTCGATCGGCGCCCCGCAGTGCGCACACGGCGTCACGACCGTCGTCTCCGCTGTCACGTCGGCAGCCTAGCATTTTTTATTTTCTGGAAATTGAAAATAAGAAAATGAGATCCGTTGTGTTACGAGGATGCGATGAAACTTGCGAGAACCGCAGTTCCCGCAGCTATGACGCGGGCCGCTGGGGGTGGAGCCTCTCGCGGAGCTGATGACGCTGACCGACCGCGCCGCCGCGGTCAGGGATGAGTTCATGGGGCCGCCGCCGCACGTGATGGCCGAGATCAGGGAGAGGGAGGCCGTGCTGTGGGACCGGATCGCCGCCGGTGGCGGCCGCTCCGCCCGCGACGCCAAGAAGTACGCGCTTGCAGCGGCACCCAGGCTCGGGTGGTGGAGCTGGCCGCGGGCAGGCTGGTGGCCAGCCAGGGAGCGTACGCTGCCCCGGCCAGCAGCGCCACCGTGGCCGGGGCGCGCTCATCAGCCAGCAGCATCGGGATCAGCGCGCCTTGGCAGGTCGAACAGCCCGCCCGGCAGGCGCCGACGAGCAGGGCGGCCCGCTTCAGGTCTACCTTCTCCCCGGCGTGGAAGGGCAGGTCGGCGAGGAACCGCAGATCCGGGACGGGGTGGGAGTGCAGGGTTCCTGCGGCGGCGGAGGTGTAGGAGCCGCCGGTGGCGCGCTGGCGCCGCCGGGCGGCGTGCTTGCGTGCATGGTCCTTGGGCATGGCCGGCCTTTCCGCGCAGACGGTCCCATGACCCGTGCGCGACCTCGGCACACCGACGTGTGGACGGGGGAAGACGGCAACGGCACAACAGAGTGCCAGCTGCTCGGCGACCGAGCCGCGCGCTACATCCTGGTCACGTTCACCCAGGCTCAGCCCTTCACACTCAGCCACCCCGAGTGGGCAGGCATCAGCCACGAGCGGCTGCGGCGGCTCGTCGGCATGGACGTCGACCCGGAACGTGGAGAGCAGTACGTGCCGCACCCGCCGGAGCCGGTCGCCGAACCCCGCTACCGCGTCTACTGGACCGTTCGGCTCCCGCGGCCTCACCCGTTTCGAGCACCGCAGTGCATGCCCGAAGGGATCACGTGGTGGCGCCGGATCCAGCGGCAGTTGCGACCAGAGCGTCGCAACCGAGACTGCTGCTGGTATCACAGAGGAGACTGGTCTCGCGTCTGTGCCACCGCCATCCGGCTGATCCGGCAGGCCCGCGATGAGGGCGTGGCGGCTGACGACATCGCCGACTACGTGCGGCAGGAGGCCCAGGCCGAGGGGATGCACGGCTGGGAGTTGCAGGCGCTGGCCGCCCTGGTCTGTCCGGCCGATGGTATCGAGCTCCAGGTCCTGGCGGGTGCCCGGCGGAACTCCTACGTCAATGGTCAGCACAAGAGCCAGGCCATGCTCGATGCCGGCGTCCGACGCACCGTCATCATCGACTGGATCACTCCCGCCTCGGTGACGGGCGGCTGAAGGGTGGCGACGTTCTGCGCCTGAGCTCCCCGAAGCGGCGCGGGCACGCTGCGCCTGACCTTGCTCCGCATGCGCGCAGCGGGGTTCTCTGATCGCGGCGGACGCCGGGATCAGGTGGGGAATCTGACCCGGGAAAGACCGTGCCCTGTATCTCCCCCTCGATGCGAGGACAGACACAGTGGCTCTCCCGGCGACGCAGCGCACGGCACCGCAGGCAATCCCCAGCAGAAGGACGGGCTCGGGCCAGGCACCTGGCCGCTGCCGGCATTTGCCGCACACACCGGCCGCGGCGCGCGGGTCATATGCCGGGGAGAGGGTCATCGTCGGCTTCTGCTGGTTGGCAGAGCCAGGATTCCAGCGCGGTGATGCTCATCAACTCGTGGTAGGAGAACCCTTCTGGCGGGGTGGGCAGCTCGCGAGCGAGTTGGTCGGCGACACCGTCGTCTCGGGCGGCCAATACGATGCGCATCGCTGCCGCGTGCCGTTCGGCCAGTAGCCGCTCACCGGGGCCAGCGTCCCCGAGCCCGGACAGGTAGGTGGTGACCAGCGGGGTCAGCACGACGGCCTGGGAACACAGGAAGTCGCTGCTCGGGCAGTGGCAGGGACAGGTGATCAAGGAGGAGCCCGACGATGCTGCCGAGCTCTCCCGCGGCGGTGAGGTGGGGGCGCATGGCCCATGATTCGGCTTCGTGGGTGCCGTAGTCCTGCTCAGACCGGTGCGCGTTCATCATGGCCAGCCGCCGCGCGATCTGCTCCACGCTCATCGAGCGCAGCCTGGCCGCGGCCAGCTCCAACGCCAGCGGCAGCCCGTCCAGCCGCCAGCAGATCTCCACCACGTCGCCCACCGTGGAATCGTCGAGCGCGAAGCCAGGCCGGACATCGGCGGCCCGGTCGCCGAACAGGCGCACCGCGGCCGCCGCGGCCGCCTTGGCGAGATCCGGCGACCCCGCCGGCACCTCAAGCGGGCCGAGATGGCACAGCGCCTCCCCGATGATCGCCAGGGGTTCCCTGCTGGTGGCCAGGATCCTCAGCTGCGGCAGCCGCTCGAGCAGCTGCTCGGCCAGCTCCGCGGCCGCTTCGACCAGATGCTCGCAGTTGTCCAGCAGCAGCACCGCATCGCCGACGTCGAGCAGCTCGGCCATCCGGTCGACCGGTGTGGCCCGCTGCAACTGCCCTCCGTCGTAGAGACGGCCGTCGGCGGTGCTGAGCGCGCCCAGCACCGCGTCGGCCAGCTGATCGGGTGCGGCCACGCCTGCCAGCGACACGAACCACACCCGGCCACGCTGATGCGCCCGATCCCTGCTCGCCGCCTCCAGCGACAGCCTGGTCTTGCCCGCGCCACCGGGGCCGACGATGGTGACCAGCCTGGAGCCGCTCATCAGCGCGGCGAGCTGGTCCAGCTCGCCGTCACGGCCGACGAAACTGGTCAGCCGCGCGGGGAGCCGGCTCGGTGCGGCCTCGGGCTGCGCCGAGGGCCGCTCCAGCTCGCCGCGGGGCAGGGCCAGAAGGACCTCCTGCAACTCGGCCGATGGATCGACACCGAGCTCCTCGCCCAGCCTGCCTCGGATCTCCTCATAGACCGCCAGCGCGTCGGCCTGGCGTCCCGCCGCCGACAGCGCGCGCATCCGCAGCTCGGCCAGCCGCTCGCTCAGCGGGTGTTCGGCGCCTGCCGCTCCGAGATCGGCCAGAATCTCGGCATGCCTGCCCAGCCGCAGTTCCGCGTCGAAAAAGCGCGCCGGCCGGATCCTGACCCTGATCGTCCAGCCGCTCTTCCTCGCCCTCGACGTCTTCGTCCTCACCAGCCAGCTGTCCAAGGCGCAGTACCTCCAGTCCATCCTCGGCCCGGGGGCGAACGCGCAGGCGGTCCTCGACGCGAGCGAGAGCGTCTACCCCGCGTGGCTGCTCACCGTGTCCGACGGCCGCCTCATCTTCACGCCTCTGGTCTCGCTGGCCGTCATCATCCTCCTGGTGCTCCCTTCGGCCCGCGCCTACTTCCGTAAGTGACCTGCGAGCCTGTGCCGTGGCGCACGTGTCGCCGCCCGGCCCATCGCCCGGTCCGCACAGCCCCGATCCATGGGCGCCAGTGTGCCGGAGGCCATGCAGAAGGTGGTTCGAGGTCCACGTCGGGAGCCGATCAGGTGGCCTCGTCGAGGAGGCGCTGGAACGCTTCCTGCACGCGCACGGCCTTCTGGAGGTCCTTCACCGTCGCGTCCGGGATCGTGCGGAAGTACGAGCACGCCGTCTCCTGATGAGCGACGATGGCGTCCTTGATGTTGGGGTCGTGGATGCCCGGGTAGTCCTCGGTGTGCTGCAGGATGGCGTCGAAGACGTCGGGAATCTGGGCGGCGAAGTCGTCGATGTAGGCGTCCCAGTCGCCGTCAAAGTTCGTGGCGAACAGCAGCCGCGTGTCGTCGTCGAACAGCACCCACCGCGCGTCGTGCAGGGTGCCGATGCGGCTGCTCATCTCCTTCCTTTTCTCCTCGAATCCCGGCTGCTGGAAGATCTCCCGGATCTGCTGTCCGTGGCCGGGCTTGACGTTGAAGAAGAGGGTGAACTCGTTCGTCCGGCCGGACTTCAAGCCCGGGCGGCTCGGCTGTGGGGTGTTCGAGATCGTCATGGCTCTCCCTTTCTGCGGCCGATGAGCCAACGGGGGAACGCTTAGGTTGTTGATCAGCTCGCTTCGTCGAGGAGGCGCTGGAACGCCTCCTGCACGCGCACGGCCTTCTGGAGGTCCTTCACCGTCGCGTCCGGGATCGCACGGAAGTACGAGCACGCCGTTGCCTGGTGCGCGACGACGAAGTCCTTGATGTTGGGGTCACGAATGCCGGGATAGTCTTCCGTGTGCGTCAGGATCTCGTCGAAGAGGTCCGGGATTTGGGCGGCGAAGTCGTCGATGTAGGCGTCCCAGTCGCCGTCGAAGTTAGTGGCGAACATGAGCCGGGTGTCGTCGTCGAAGAGCACCCACCGTGCGTCGTGCAGGGTGCCGATGCGCTTGCTGATCTCCCTCGCTTGTTCCTTGAATCCCGGGCGTCGGAAGAGCTCGCCGATCTGCTCACCGTGGCCCGGCTTGACCGTGAAGAAGAGGGTGAACTCGTTCGTCCGCCCGAACTTCAGGCCCGGGCGGCTCGGCTTTTCTGTGTTCGCGGACATGATCGTTTCCCTTCTGGGCCGGGTGAGCCTTACGCTCCGAGGCGTACGGCGACACGAGCCGTCGGCGCGCTGTCGCCTGAGCGGCGGCTCACGCGTCGAGTTCGGCGAGCCAGTTCAGCGCCCGGATCCCGGGCATGAACAGGTATTCACCCCCCTTGGTGACCGCGAAGCGGGGAAGTTCCCGCAGCCGCCGGCGGATGGGCTGCCGGGGGATCGTGAAGGTCCCGGTGGCGTCGTTGTCGCCGATGACGGGGTCCTTCTCGGTGCCGAGTCCGACGAAGTCGCCGTCGTTGGCCCACTGGGTCTTGATGAACTCGAACTGCCGCACCAGGTCGGTGCCCATGAAGATGAACACGATGCCGCGATCGGCGCCGTCGTCCTCCAGTTGCCCTTCCGGGAGCATGGGCCCGTAGGTGGCACCGCGGCGCAGGGCGCGGTGCAGCTTGACGTCCACGAACGTGTCCGACAGGTCGTCGCGCGGGTTCATGCGGCGGATGTGGGAGCCGAGCGGGCAGCGCAGACCGCGGGGATCCTCCTGCCGGTAGGCGAAGTCGTTGGCCCGCTGCGGATCCGCCGCGAGGTCGGGGTCGTCGTGCTCGGGGGCCAGCACGAGAGGCGCCCCGCTGCGCCAGCGGCCGACCATCTTCGCCGCGAGAAGCTCCTCCTCCTCCGGCGAGGAGGCGTTGTCCTTCAGATACCGGCGGAAGGCGGCCACCCGCATGTGCAGCTTACGGAAGGCCACATAGGTGCCATTACGGCCGAGAATGTCGGGTTGGGGCATCGGCCCGACCCGTCCGAGCTCGTTGACGTAGCCGAGGAGGAACTCGCCGGCCTTGATGGTGGGGCCGAACCCCGGTAGGTAGCCGTAGTGGTCGCCACCCGCCTGCGTCTGGAGGATGCTGGCCACCCCGGCGCCTTCGATGTCGGGCTCGCCGATGCCGTCCACGAACCCCAGGTGGGTGCGGCCGGTGGGCAGCTGGTGGGCGTCCAGCCGGTAGATCACCGAGACCCCGGGCAGGCCGTTCAGCGCCTCGCGGGCGCCGTCCAGCACGGACTGCAGCCCGGCGTCGTCCGGCGCGAACACCGACAGCGCGACGTGCACGTCACTGGTGCCCAGCGGCGGGTCCCAGTGCTCGGGGTTGCTCTCGCCGACATCGCCGAGCCGCGCCGCACGTGCGGCCATCCCCTCGCGGAACTCCGGAGGAAAGCTGTCCAGTGAGGCCTGCGGTACGCCGAGGGCGCGCAGACCCGCGTGGCTCAACGCGACGCTGAACCACGCGCGGTTGGGCGGGTCCCACCATCGCTCGGCCGAGGCCACCTGCGGCGCCAGCTGCCGCACCATCTTCCTGCCGTCGGCCGCGTCGTCGATGCGCAGCAGGAAGTAGGCGCCCGTGTACGGCCACGGGCGCTGCCTCAGCAGGGTGCCCTGGATGTCCGCCAGCTCCAGGATCTGGGCCTTGCGCTCGCTGTTGTCCGTCATCGCACCGCCTCGCGTATCGGTGAAGTCCGTCTTCTACTGCAGCACCTCGTCAGCGCTGCGGGGCTCCTGGCGTTCTTGGGCATTGAGCCGGTGCCGCTGGATGGAGGAGCGGCGGTAGACCTCCTTGCGCGCTCGCATCATCTCGCCGAGGGGCGCGTGCGCGGCCGGCACCCGCCATGGGGTGAAGGACAGCGCGTCCATTTTCGCGAGGGTCTCCCCATCCGAGATGTCCTGCTGCGGGAAGGCGAGCCTGGCCACCGTGACGAACGGCGACAGCTTCTCGGGCCACTCGACGGTGAGATCGTTGACGGGCATGCGGTCCAGGTCGGCGCAGAGCTGGACCTGGACGTCGAACGCGTACGGCCGGTCCCTCAGCTCTGCTACCAGAGCCGGCCGGAACACCTCCTCGGCCGACGTGACATCGATGTCGCGGTGGATCACCGCGGCGGCGCAGGCGGGGTCAGGGGCGAGACGCACCTTGGCGATGTAGTCGCCGTGCCGTACCGCGCCCATCGTGAAGTACGTCGACAACAGCACGTTGACCAATGCCCGCTGCTGCACCTTGAGGAAGGCCAGAAACTCCTCCCACGCCCATTCGTCCTCCTCCAGCGTCCCCTTCCCGGTGACGAACTCGCGGTAGAAGCGGTGGCGACCGGGTGCGCCCTCAGCGAAGTACCGCGGCGCGTCGAGGAACAGCTCCTGGATGAACAGGTAGTGATCCACGGTGTTGCAGAAGAAGATCGGCGCGTTGATCAACAGGTAGTCGAACGTGCGGGAGCCGGGTTCGTCCTCCAGCAGGGTCGGGCCGTCGATGTCGAACATCTTCAGCGCCAGGCCGGTCGCCCGTCCCAGCCGCGCGTCGGCTCCGGCGTGCGGCGAACCGTTGGAGAAGCGCACCAGCGCGTCGTGCTTGCCCGGTGTGGCGTAGATGCCCTGCGCGTACTCGGCGGGGAGCCGGTCGAGAATCTCGACCTCGCCCCTCACCAGCCCGTATCCCTTGGCGTGCGCGTCGCGAACGGCGAAGCCCGTGCCTTCGGACGTGACTGATGCCGCGATGAACTGCTCGGTCTTGCCGATCACCGTCTGCAACTTCTTGTCGAAGTCGGGATCGATGGCTTCCACATCGGGCGTGTAAGGAATGAACCGTGATGACATGAGCTCGACCGTTTCCTTCTGCGGTCTGCGAGCCGTGCCGTACGACGGCATGTCCGCGAACCGGCCGCCGAGAGCGCGCACACAGGATTCACGAGGTCAACAAGCAGGCGACGGCCACGCGTGCTGGGCCGCTCGCCACGCCCTGGTGCCGCTCTCTCAGTCGTCTCTGGCGGCTGCCGTACAGGACTAGCACCAGAGTTTAGGCCGGTCAGCATGCCCCCGGAAGTTGACGCCCGCACCTATGGCGCAGTCAGCGACCATTCCTGAAGCATGCCCGCCGTCGACCGCGTTTCCTTGACCCTCCCCCGACTGCCCGCCGAGGAGAGCCAGACGGTCGGGCGCCGTCCAGGTGCCATGATGGGGGTGGGAGGGCTCCCGGGTGCCTTGGTCACCGGCGCGACGTGCTTCGAGCGCGCGAGTCTGATTTTCGAGCGCCTGGTCAGCGAGATCGTCTCTGATCGTCGTTGGAGGACGCCATGGGGACAGCCCTCGGTGATGTGCTGGGACTCGCGGCCGGGGTGGCGATCAGCCCGCTCCCGATCATCGCCATCATCATCATCCTGGGTACGCCGAGCGGACGTCTCAACGGACTGCTGTTCACCTTGGGATGGGTCGTCGGGCTCTTCGCGCTGGGCGCGGTGATGCTGGCGATCGGCGGGCCCGCCGCCGATTCGACCCCGTCGAAGCCCGCCGCCTGGGTGGGCGGGCTCAAGCTCGGGCTCGGCGTGCTGCTCGTCCTGCTCGGCGCGCGGCAGTGGCACCGGCGACCTCCTGCGGGAGAGGAGGCGGAACTGCCGAAATGGATGGCCGCGATCGACCGCTTCTCGCCGGCGAAGGTTCTCGGACTCGGGGTGATGCTGTCGGCGGCCAATCTCAAGAACGCCCCGCTGACCATCGCCGCGGGCGCCTCGATCAGCGCGACCGCGATTCCTGACGCGCAGAAGGTCGCGACGCTGGCGCTGTTCGTGATCATCGCGTCCCTGGGGCTCCTGGTGCCCCTGGGAGTCTTCCTGATCACGGGAGAACGGGCCAAGGCCATGCTCGGCAACTGGAGGGGCTGGGCCGCCCGGCACAACATCGCCATCATGGCGGTGCTGTTCGCCGTGCTCGGGCTGAAGCTGCTCGGGGACGGCATCGGCATTCTCGTCTCGTGAGCTCGCGGCCTCCCGTCCTCTTGGACGTGACCCGTTCCGCCCTGGGCAGGTGGAGGCGTTGCTGTGCGCACCCGCGATGGGGCCCGGTCATGGGCTCTGCGGGCCCGGTCGGTAAACGATCTTGCTGCGTACCAGCGGGCCATTGAGATACTCCGACCATGGATACGAGTGCGAGGACGGACCGGATACGGCCGCGCCAGGCGCCGCCGGGAATCGAGTCGGGCCGTCCCATGGAATGGGCGCTGCGCTCCGCAGAGCCGGCGGATGTCGAGGCGATCGCGGAACTGCGAGCAACGGTGATGCGCCCGGACCTGGAGCGGCTGGGACGGTTCGACGAGCATCGGGTCCGGCAGCGGCTGCGGGATTCCTTCTCCCCGCAGCACACATCGGTCATCGTGGCCGCTGGCGCCTTCGCGGGCTGCGTCACTGTGCGCCCGGCCTCCCGGTCGATGACGCGTGCCTCCGCGTCCAGGGGGTCGGCCGCAGTGCGGGGAATGAGCAGGCGCCCGCTGATTGGCAGGCGGATGACCTTGGGGTGGAGCAGCATTTCGGCGATCACGGTGGCCGCGCCGAATCGCGCGGCGGCCAGGGTGGGTTCGGTACTCCTTCCGTAGCGGGCGAAGGCGCCATCGACTTCCCAGCCCACCGTCCACTGATAGCGGCACAATGCAGCCGGGGGTGTGGGCGTGGCGGCGCTGAAGATGAAGAACGGTTCGGCGGCGGCGCGCTGGTCGGGGCGGAGCGGGAGGCGCAGGACCCGAGCCTGCAACGGCTGCGGCGCGGTTCGTATGTGGCGCCAGGCCAGCGCGACCGGGATACCGCGGTCATCGTCGTCTTCTCGGTGGTAGCCCTCCGGCGGGCAGTACCAGGCCAATGCCGCCTGTGGCCATTCCGACAAGCGCAGCAGCAGGTCTCCCAAGGGTGCCAGATGTGCCCGGATCGCTAGGCGCACCACCAGTTGGGCCGTACGGTCGGCCAGGGCCGGATCCTCCAGCGCGGCCCAGACCTGACTGGTGAAAGCCTGCTCGGCCTCTCGCTCCTCCCGTTGCCAGTCCTCCAGGAGCACGGACACGTCTCGATAGCCCGCTTCGCGCGCGGCGGCGGCGCGATCGTGTCGCACTCGGAGGATCACCGTGTCGATCTGGTGGCGGTTCACCCGCACCTGCGCGGCGGCCTCTCGCAGAGCGGCTGCGGGCAGGCGCGAGGCGCGAACATCGATCCCGCCGATCGCATCCAGCAGCGGCTGGGCGACCGGGGGGAGGCCCTGGGAACGCAGCTCCAGCACCGCCCTAGAATAATATTCGGTCGTCCAGGCGACCACCGAGTTGGTCAGCAGGGTCAGGCACCACGCCTGCTCGGTTTGCTGCTCAATGTCAGGTCGTTGCTGATATGGCCGATTTCAGGGAGATCTGGCCAAGCGGGTGGCCAGTCCGCGGAGATGTGGCCAAGATGATCGAGTGATGTCCTTTCCAGCTGAACGTGTCGGCGTTCGAGTCTTCTTGTTGGCGCGGGTGTCGGTGTTCAGGGTTTGTTGTCGGAACCTGCCCCGCGCGTGTTGAACGCGGGGTCTTTTGTCGGTGGAAACGCGGACTCAACGTCAATGGCGCGCGCGGACTTGATGTCAGTCGTGCGTCGTCGTACGGCCGGGGTCGGGCACTGGGGGGTACGGGCGGGGAGGGGATCGTCGTTGCGGGCAGAAATTGTCTGATCTTGGTGAGAGAGTGTGGGGGCAATGCTCCCGTCAGGAAGGAAACGCCCCGGGATGGATGCGAACGACAAAACGCGGACCCTGTACCCGCTGAAGGAGTTGGAGCTTCCCGCGCTGCTTCCCTTGGATCCGGTCGAGCCGGTGCCGGCGGAGGTCGGGCCAGGGTTGGAGGCGTACCGGAACGGAGACCTGAACGACGCGATGAACGCATTGCGGGAGATCGCCGGGAAGGGTCGCACAGCCGTGGCCGGGCACGCGGCGGCGGCGCTGGCGGGGATCGAACTCGGCGCGGGCCTGCACTGCTGGGAGTCGTTGGAGCAGGTGGCAGCGGGCGAGGACCCGTGGCTGGGGCCGCTGGCTGGGGTGCTGATCGCGGAGCTGGAGCCGAAGGAGGACGGGCGCTCGCTGCTACGCGGGGTCACCGCGCAGCTCACCGGGGAGGCGGAGGCAGCACGGGCGCTCTACGCGGAGGCGGACGAGGAACTCGCCACCGTCCTGACCGGCAATCTGCTGATCGTCAGCGGCGATCTGGTGGCGGCGGAGGAGCCGCTGACGCGGGCGCTGAGGTCGGACAACGACATGATCGCCGCGTATGCCGGGCACCTGCTGGGCCACATCCTCATCGCGCGAACCGAGCTGGAGGAGGCCGGGAACGTGCTGAGCGACGCGTTCTGGCGGTCCCACCCGCGCGGAACGGGCCCGGAGGGGCTGGTGCCCTGGGTCGGCGTCCGGATCGGTGAACTGCTGGCTGGGACGTTCGTGCTCGACGTGGTCGACAACCTGATGGAGGCCAGCGGCATGAGTGAGCTGTACTTCACGCGGGACTTCTTCGAGAACGCGGCGTTCTTCACCAAGTACAGCGAGCCGTCGCTCACCAAGATCGGGTTGCACCTGTTCCCGGGCGACTTCGACATCGTTCAGGGCGCGCTGGGGCGGCTACGCGTGTGGAGCGACGAGCGTTACGAGAGGGGTCGGGCGCTGACTGTTCTGCTGGGCAGGCGGCTGCTCGAAGAGGAGAACTCCTGGTCCGACAGCTACCGGCCCTTGCGAGAGTTTGTGGCGGACGTCGGCGGTGTCTGAGGCTGAGGCCGTTCGAGGAGAGCGGGCCCGGCGCCAGCGTGGGTGATCGGGAGGGCGTTACGTCAGCCCGACCGCTAGCGCCGCTCGCACGCACGTAAAGGGACAACAGCGCGACGGTCGATCTCCAGGGTTGCTGACCACGGGAATCCGCCAAAGTTGGGTTGACCGGACGGAGCCGACAACGTGCACACATACTTGTCGGACTGCAGTTCATCACCTGCTGCTGCCGGCAGGCTCCGCCTGGCACCGGCGGGTCTTCCCCAAGCGCGGCGAGCTGGCGGGCACCTTCAACAAGAGCGCCTACACCGTGGCGGCCGTCGAGCGGCTGCGGGAGTCGCTGCGCCGCCATGAGGTGTTCGTGCCGGGCCTGCGCAAGTGGGGCGACCCCACCGCCGGGCTGCTGACCGGCGCCGAGTGGGAGCGGGCCCGGCCCCGCATCTGCGATGAGCTGAACCTGTCCCCGCAGCCCGGCACCGATGTGGAGCGCTGGGCCGCCACGCTGGACTTCGCCTACCGCCACGCCACACCCTCAGACTTCGCCATCGGGCAAGACTGGCCTGGTCGGACCTACAGTGTCAACGGATGTGACACTAATCCCGGATATGGGTCTGACCTGCGTGGATGGAACCTGGGCCCGCCGTCCCATGATCGTTTTCTCAAAGAGTTCCCGCAGGTCAGCAGCAACACCCTTGGATTCAGGTCCATTGCTACTGGGACCCCGACGGGCGGTCACGACCAGTCGGCCGCCCGTCTGAAATCTACTACCGCACTGCCGGAGTCGATCGAGGGTGCCCAGGTAACAACTCCATGCTGGCCGTGGCTTGACCTGGTGAATGGCGAGTCGCCGGTACGGCTGAGCCTGGCCTCCACTTCCGAGATCAGCCGATGTCAGAAGTCATCTCCAGGTTGGACTTCCGAGATTCCGCATCCCAGGGCCTCGGAGAGGCTCCCGTCCCCTTCCGAGATTACGAACATGATCGGCTCGCGGCCGGTTCTGGCCGTGTCTCGGCCGGACCCGGTCTCCAGGCCGTGACCGCCCGCGGCGCGGGCCGCGGCCGTGCGAGGAGGTCGTGGCGGCGGCCCTCCGAGGTCGCTGGCGAGCCGCGAGACCCCACTGATCACGCACCCGGTGGAGGCAATTGCGTCGGGTCGTCGCCGTTCAGGATCTGCGTCATTCGATGCTCGACGTGCTCCGTCCATTCCGGATGCGTCAGGACGTAGAAGCGCTCCTCGCGAATGGCCTGCAACACCCGCTCGCCGACGGTTCGCGGGCTGAGGCCGAGCTTGAACGCCTGCCGGGCGGCGTCGACTGACCAGCCGGCCGGAGTCGGGCCCGCGTCGGGAAAACGGGCCGGCCGATTGCGCTGGGAATGGAAGATGTTCGTGTCGACCAGGCCGGGGCACAGCAGGGAGATTCGCGGCTTGAGACCGCCGCCGACGAGTTCGAGATGAACGGTCTCCGACAGTGAGACGACGGCCGACTTTGTCGCGCCGTACAGCGAGCCACCCGTGATCAGACCCGCCATCGACGCGGTGTTGACGATGTGCGCGTCCTCGTCCTGCTCGATCATGGTCGGCAGGAAGGCGCGGATGCCGTGGACGACGCCCATCAGGTTCACCCCGAGGATCCAGTGCCAGTCGTCGAGCGTGCTCTCCCAGCTCGGCCTGCTGCCGGTGTGGACGCCCGCGTTGTTGCACAGCACGTGTACGGCGCCGTACTTCTTGAGCGTCGATTCGGCGAGCGAGGTGACGTCCTCCGCCTTCGACACGTCGGTCACGACGGCGTGGACGTCCGCGCCACTCTCACGGAGATCGGCCGTCGTGGAATGGAGCGCGGCCTCCTCCACGTCGCTCAGCACCACGCGCATCCCCGCGTCGGCGAACGTCTCGGCCATTCCGCGGCCGATACCGCTCGCCGCGCCGGTGATGACGGCGACCTTGTTCTCCAGGTCGTGCATGTTCCCTCCCCATCGCGCCGGGTCAGGGTCACAGGTTAGGGAGCCGACAGCCGCGCGACATCGGCCTGCGGGCCGATGTTTTCCGGCCCCCGCTCGGTTACTGTGAAAATGGCGGAGGAACGCGATGCGCCTGCTGGAGGCCGTAGATCGAGGCTGGAGCAGGGAATCGATGTGGTGGCAACTGTGGCCGAGCTACGGTCGGCGCGAACTCGCCGCTAAGTGCGGGAGCGGAGGGCGCAGCTCCTTGCATATGAGAAGGACCCGCTGGTGCGTGAGTTTCGGGCATTCGCAGGCGGGCGGCTCGCTTGGTAGCAGGCGGAGCTGGTGACGCATCAGGCCGCGTTTGACGGTCCGTCTCCGCCAGCGTGTCTCCGCCGTGGGGCGCGCTAGGTGATCTAGGGTGAGACTGATCGATTAATTACTGCGCAGGCGCGAAAGTGAAGCCAGACTATGTACATGATGCGCGAGGTCTTCCAAGCTGAACGTGGGAAGGCGCCGGAGATCGTGGCAGCGTTCAAGACCCTCACCAGTGCGTTTGAAGAGGCGGGGTACACGAATCTGCGAATCTACGTGGATTATGCGGGCCCTATGGATACGGTCGTCTGTCAATGGGAGTTCGACAGTCTGGACCAATACTTCGCCATGGAGCGCCAGGCCTTTGTGAATCCAGACGAGAACACGCAGGCAATGATCGACACCATGAACAACAACGCAAAATCCGGCTACAAGGAGATCTATGAGGTCATCCAGTAGCGGACGAGCCCTGCAGGCGTACCGCCGCCGCATCAAGCCACGTTCGCCCAGTTGATGACACTCCGCACTCGTTGATCAACCTGTCGTAGGTCCCCCACTCGGGCCGGCGCCCGGCTGCTGCGGTCCTGCCTGGTCTACGTCAACACCCTGCTGCTGCAGGCGGTGCTGGCCGACCCGGCCTGGGCCGAGCGGCTCACGGCAGAGGACCGGCGCGGTCTATCGCCGCTGTTCTGGTCGCACATCAACCCCTACGGCCGCTTCCACCTCGACATGGACAAGCGTCTGGACCTGTCCGGCGTCGCCTGAATGCAGCTTCTGGTCCTCCTGGCTCTCGTCACCGCCCGGCCGCCGCCCGAGCGCCCGCCACCACGACCCTTTGACGGCTTTGCCGCGGTAGACGACGTCGTGACGGCGCGCCGCCACCCACGCGGTGACGGCCTGCTCAACCTTGTCGCGCGGGCGCCTCGTCGTAGGCACCGCCGAAGATGCGGCCCTCCCCGAGCCACCGGTCCCCGCCGGGATGGGCGGTCAGGCCCCCCGTGGCCGGTCCCGGTGACGAACTGGGACAGGTAGACGCCGTCCTTGCCAGCCTGTCGAGGACCGCCAGCTCGCCCACCGGGCGGTCGGGATGGAGGTTGAGCGTCACACGCAGGCCGGGATCGACCGGGCCGTGACGTGGCTGAGGGCGCGTGCGTGTGCCGTGCCCGACATGTCTGTCGTCATCATGACCCGTCGGACGCGTGCAGGATGAAGGCCAGCACATCGGCGAGCAGTGCCTGCTCCTGGTCTCGGGTGGAGCCAGCGCCGTGCCAGCCGTGCTCCTCGACGCGCATCAGCACCGGTCGGCCGGAGGCCGTGGCCGCCTGCAGGCGGGCGGCCAGCTTCGCCGGCTGCCATGGCGGCACCCGCGCGTCGCGCAGGCCGGTGGTCAGCAGCACCGCCGGGTACGGCACGCCGTCGTGAACCCGCAGGTAGGCGTCGATGATCAGCAGGGCACGCAGGCCCTCCTCGGTGGTGACGCTGCCGAACTCGGGCACGTTGATCGGCCCGCTTTCGGTGAACTCGTTGCGCGTGGCGTTCACCGTCGGCACGTGCATCGCCATGGCCGCCCACAGATCGGGGCGGCGCACCAGCGCGCCGCCGGTGGGGATGCCGCCGCTGCTGGCGCCCTCGGCGGCCAGCCGTCCCGGACGGGTGTAGCCGAGGGCGATGAGATGCTCGGCGCAGTCGATGAAGTCCGTGATGGTGGCCTCCTTGCGCTCGCCGCGCCCGGCCTCGTGCCATTCGCGGCCGTAGGTGCCGCCGCCGCGCAGGTGTGCGACGGCGTAGACGCCGCCGCGCTCGTACCAGGCGAGCATCTCGGGATGGAACTCCGGCAGGTCGATGAACCCGTGGGAGCCGTAGCCGGTGAGCACTGCCGGGTTGTCGCCGTCCAGCTCCAGGTCCTTGTGGTGGATGACGGTGAGCGGGATCAGCGTCCCGTCCTGCGCGGGCGCGTGCAGGGTGCGGGCGTGCACGTCGCCGAAGTCCACCGGTGAGCGGGGCGCCAGCCCGGTGTCCTGGAGGGAGTGGCCGTCGTAGCGGTAGAGCCGTGGCGCGTCGGTCCAGCCGGCCACCAGGAGCAGGGCTTCGGGCCGCTCGGGGTGGGTGGTCCACTCCAGGATGGCGCCGTCCACCGGCATCGGGAGGTCGGCGGGCTCGCCGCCGGACAGGGGCACGTGCCGTACCCGGCTGACGCCACCGTCGAGATCGCGCACCAGCAGCCGGTCGCCCACCACCCGCACCGTCTCCACTGCCCGCTCACCCGCGGGCACGACCACCCGGGCTTGGGACAGATCGGGTGCGGCAAGCGGAACGGCCAGCACGCGCGAGCGCGGCGCGTCTCGATGGGAGACCAGGTAGAGGGTGTCGTGGCTGGTGGCGAAGGCGGTCACGCCGTCGGCTGCGCCCGCGACCTTCCGCCACGGGCAGGCGTCCGGGTCGGCCAGCCCGGCGCGCGGCGCCACGTATATCGTGCAGTCGCTCAGCTGCTCGCTGGTCCAGGGCCAGGGGCTGAGCGCGCCGTGGGAGATGATCGCCAGCATCCACTCGCCGTGCGGCGGCACCACCAGGAAAGGCCGGTCGCGCGGGGTCAGCTCGATGTGGGGGTTGAGGCCGCGGGCCAGCACCACCGTGTCCTGCGCCGGGTCGGCGCCCAGCTGGTGCAGGAAGGAGCGGCTGTCCAACAGGTGCTGCTCCGCGTAGCGGTGATAGACGAACGACCGGCTGTCTTCCAGCCAGCTCAGGAAGGCGAAACGCGTCGTGGGCGGGATCGTCTCCCGCAGGGCGCCGGAGTCGGTGTCGATCACGTGGATGGAGCCGTCCTCCGACCCGGAGGCGGAGACGGCGCAGGCAACGTGGCGGCCGTCGGGGGAGGGGACGTACCAGTCGATGGCGTGGTGCCCGTCGCCGGGCACCGTGCCGGGGTCGAACAGGACCCTGCGCGCTCCGTCGGCCTCGGTCACCGTCAGCACCGGCACGCGGGCGTCCGGCTCGCGTACCAGGGCGAAGACCTTGTCGGCTGCCATCGCGAGGCCGAAGTACTGCGTGAGCGCGCTGCCCAGTTCGCGGATCCGGGTCAGCAGGCCGGGGCGGTGCGGCAGGGCGTCCAGGTGCTCGCGGGCGTGCCTGGCCTGGCCGTCCAGCCAGTGGTGGAACGCCTCGCCTTCGGCTTCCATCCACCGGTAGGGGTCCTCGAGTGTGATGCCGTGGAGGGTCTCGCGCACGACGTCCACCCGGGCGATCGGGGGTTCGGTGATGTCGCTCATATGCGCATGATCATATGCCGGAGATCCGGTGACTTATCGGACATTGGATCACGCACCCCTCCACCGGGCTCGCCTGATGGGCCATGCCGAGTAAGCAACAGTCACGGCCTCTGACTAGCCCTATTAACCCTTTGCGGCGTACTTGGTCTGCCCCCTTCCAGTGCCGCCGGTCGGCTGGCTCGCAGCTCGCGCAGGTCCGGGATGTGGTTGTAGAGCGTGCCGGGGCTCACGCCGAGCAGGCGCGCGATCGAGGTGATGGAGTGTTCGGGGTTGGGCAGCAGGTCCCGGGCCGCCCGCAGCAGTTCAGGCGTGACCACGGTGGGCCGGCTACGACTACCTCTACCTGACCGCCGACGAACTGCCCCTGACCTTCGCCAAGCTCCTCACCGCCATGAACGCCACCCAGCCCGCCTGGTGGACCGCTCTGCCAGACACCGACCGGCCCGTGCTGGTCGGCTACGGGCGCGCCGACGGCATCGCCGACCCGAGGCGCACCGCGCTCCTCACCCGCCTCGGCGTACGCCAGATCATGATCGGCATGGACGCTGGTGCGCCCCTGTCGCTGGCGGCGATGAACAAACCCGTCGGCGGCCGCCGGCGCGACATCCTGGCCGAAGCCGAGCGGCTGTATGAGAAGAACGCGACGGCCATCACCGTCGCCCGCGACCACGGCCTGCTCATCCGGGCCGGCTTCGTCGTCGGCCACATCGGCATGACCCAGGCCCTGCTGGAAGAGAACCTGCAACGGATCCTCGCGCTGATCTCCGAGGGCGGCACCCGCGGTGTCTTCTCCGCGGTCGACGTCGAGGTGCTCTCCCCCCAGCCCGGCGCCCGCGACTACACCTACCTCACCGACCCCGCCGCCGCGCAGGCCGCCGCCTCCCGGCTGGGCCTGAGCATCGCCGACGCCCCGGTCCTCACCACGATCGCCCAGCGCTGGCGCGGGCAGGCCGTCATCCCCCGGAGAACGCCATGCGCGACTACGCCACCGCGCTGATGCCCGAGGTGTCCTTCGACGACCTCGCCAAAACCCGCGCGACGATCCGCGCCCATGCCAAGGCCTGCGGCGTCGTCATCGGCGAATAGCCACTCCGCCGGCCCGCCGTGCCGCACCGAGGAGGACCGCGATGCGCCTGACCCCCGCAGAAAGCGACCGTCTCCAGCTGTACCTGGCCACCCTGCTCGCCCGGGAACGCCGCGCCCGTGGCCTGCGGCTCAAACGTGCCCGAAGCGACCGCACTCATCGCCCACGCCGCCTGCGAGGCCGCCCGGGACGGCGCCCGCGTCGAAGACGCGGTCACCGCGGCCCGCCAAGCCCTCACCGCCACCGACGTCCTGCCCGGCGTCCCGCACCTGCTCAACGAGATCCAGGTCGAGGCCGTCTTCGACGACGGCACCAAACTCATCATCATCACCGACCCCATCCCGGCCGCCGACGACCCCCAGGCCGCACCCGGCGCCGTCCTGGCCGCCCCCGCCACCGTCCCCGCCCACGCCGACCCGGTCACGATCACGGTCACCAACACCGGCGGCGTGCCCGTCAGCGTCAGCAGCCACTACCACTTCTTCGAGGCGAACCGAGCACTTGCCTTCGACCGCGCCTCCGCCTACGGCACCCGCCTGGCCCTCCAGGTCGGGCAGGTCATCGTCTTCGACCCCGGCACCCCCCGGACCGTGACGCTCACCCCGCTGGGCGGCAACCGCGTCGTCATCGGATTCGCCGGGCTCGTCGACGGCCCGCTGGACGCGCCCGGCGCCGAGCAGGCCCTGCACCGCGCTCACACCGGCGGCTACCTCGACACCGGCTCCGCCACCGCACAGGAAGGTCACCCCACGTGAACAGCCTGCGGTACGCCGAGCTTCACGGCCCCACCACCGGCGATCGAATCCGCCTCGCCGACACCAGCCTGATCCTGCGCGTGGAGGATGACGCGCAGCTGCGCGGTGAGGAGTTCGTGACCGGCTACGCCAAGACCGCCCGCGACGGCATGCACATGAAGGCCGAACTCACCACCGACACCTGCGACCTCGTCGTTTCCAACGTGGTCCTGGTCGACCCGGTCGCTGGCATCCGCAAGGTGTCCATCGGCGTCAAGGGTGGCCGAGTCCACTCGATCGGCCGGGCCGGAAATCCGGACACCCTCGCCGCGGTCGACGTCGTCGTGGGCACCAGCACCACCGTCATCGCCGGGGAAGGCTTCATCGCGACCCCCGGCATCGTCGACACCCACGTCCACCTTGTCTCCCCGCGCATCCTCGACGCCGCACTCGCGGCCGGCGTCACCACCGTCGTGAGCCAGAACTTCGGCCCGACCTGGGGCTGCGGTGTGACCGCACCCGCCGAACTGCACCACGCGCTGCGAGCCTTCGACGCCTGGCCCGTGAACATCGCTCTGCTGGCCCGAGGCTCCAGCTCCCACCCCGCCGGCCTCATCCGGGCCCTCGCCGAAGGCGGCGCGTCCGGCTTCAAAGTCCACGAGGACATGGGCGCCCACGCCCGCGCCCTCGACACCGCCCTGACCATCGCCGACGAACACGACGTCCAAGTCGCCCTGCACAGCGACACCCTCAACGAGGCCCTCTACGTCAACGACACCCTGGCCGTCATCGCTGGCCGCACCCTGCATGCCTTCCATGTCGAAGGCTGCGGCGGCGGACATGCCCCCGACGTGTTGCAGATGGCGGGTGTCGCGAACATCATCGGCTCCTCCACCAACCCCGGCCTGCTCTTCACCCGCGATACCGCCGCCGAGCACCTCCACATGATCGCCACCGTCCACCGGCTCGATCCCGGCAGCCCCGACGCCCTGCGCCTGGCCGCCGACCGGATCCGCACCGGCACCCTCGGCGCCGAAGACGTTCTGCACGACCTCGGCGTCATCCCCATCACATCCTCAGACTCCCAGGCCATGGGCCGCATCGGCGAAACCGTGCGCCGCAGCTTCGCCGTCGCCGCCAAAATGAAAGCCCTCGATCCCGAGCCGACCACCGACGACAACGAACGCATCCTGCGCTACATCGCCAAGCTCACCATCAACCCCGCCCTCACCCACGGCGTGCCGTCTCGCGGCGGGTATCCCCCCGCGACAAGGTGGGACCTCTACGGCCGGTAGGCCTGCGACCGCGTTCGCTTGGTTAGGTCGAGCGGTCGAGGTCGAAGCTTGGTTCAGCGCAGCCGCACAGCTTGCCGTAGCGCAAAGCCGCATGGCCGGGCAAGCCACGGAGAACGCGAAGCGACGTATGCTTCCCCCGTGGGACTGCGGTTCAAGACGCGCGAGTCGGACTCGGCGTGGGTCGACACCGTGTGGACATGCACGAGCGAGCAGGTCACTGCAATGACGTCCGTCGCAGGGGTGCGTTGGGGCCTAGTGTTCTGGGAACACGCTGGCCGGGTATACGCGGGCATCACCGGTCCCGAGACCCGGACCAGCACGGCACCGGTGCCGGAGGGCGCGACCTTTACCGGCATCGAGTTCGCCGTGGGCACCTCGTTGCGGGCCGTGCCCACTCTGGCGCTGGTCGACGGCGGCATCGGACTCCTCGACACCACGCGCCGGACGTTCAGGCTGGACGGCGCGCGCTGGGAGACGCCCGGCCCCGACGACGCCGAGGCTCTGGTCGAAAGTCTCGTCCGGGCCGGGATCGTGGTCCGTGACCTGCTCCTCGTCGAGGTGCTGCGGGGTCACCGTCCAGCCGTCTCGGTGCGCACGGTCGAACGCCGGTTCCGCGCCGCAACTGGACTGACGCAGGGCACCATCCGGCAGATCGAGCGCGCCCGCACGGCGGCGCAGCTGCTGGCTGCCGGCGACCCGGCCGCCGACGTCGTTGCCAAGCTCGACTACTTCGACGAGCCGCACCTGGCCCGCGCATTACGCTCCTACGTCGGACGCACCATCAGGCAGCTGCGCGAGGGCGCCGGCGGCGCGATCGCCCTCGACCTGGATCAGCGTTTGACGTCGTAAACCAGCTTCAGGATCCCGTTCGAGTAGCTCTCCGATTCCCGCAGCGTCAGCATGTGCTTGTCTCGGTCGGCCCGGCCGAACAGGCTCTTCCCGCCACCGAGCAGCACGGGAAAGACGAGCAGGTTGTACTGGTCGATCAGACCCGCGTCTGACAGCCGCCGAGCCAGCTCCGCGCTCCCGTGGATGAAGATCGCGCCGCCCTCACCCTCCTTGAGCGCCGCGACGTCCTCGGTCGAGCGCAGGATCGTGGTCGGCCCCCACCCGTTGACGATGGCGTCGTCAGACAGCGTGGTCGACACCACATACTTGGGCAGCTCCTTGTAGCCGGCGTGGTCCTCCGAGCCGGGCCAGACCGCCGCGAACGCCTCGTAGCTGCGACGGCCGAACATCAGCGCTGTCGTGTCGGTGAGCTCCTCACCCTTCAGCGACCAGGCTTCGGGGACGAACTCGAGGTCCTTGAACACCCACCCGCCGCTGCGGTGTTCTTCTCCCGGCCCGCCCCCAGGCGAGTCCACGACGCCGTCGAGCGACATGAAACCGGTGTAGACCAAGTTACGCACTGTGCTGTCTCCTTATGCTCGGGCGAGCTGCCGGGTCCACGCTAGATCACGGCCGCGGTTGCCGTCTTGGACGGAAACGACAGCTGGTCCACAACTCGTATCTGAACGACCGGTACGTCCTTGGTCGTGTGAGATGTTGATCAGGTCTAGGTGAAAGTGCGGCGGAGCTGCCGGCGGGCAGGTTGTCCGCGGGCGATCCGACGGAGGATGCCGTTGATGGCGGCCCAGCGGATGACGGCTTCCGAGGTCTTGGGGTGTCGTTCGTAGTCGCGGGCCAGCCGGCGGTGCGCCGTGAGCCAGGCCAGGGTTCTCTCCACGACCCACCGGCGCGGGTGAACGGCCACCGGCTACGCCACCCATGAGGCCGCCACGGCGGATAGCCCTGGAAGCAGGCATACCGAGGCCGATCCTGCGTGATCGAATGCAGCAAGACGAGGCGGGACTCGCTCAGCGCGCGGGGGTTCCTCCCCGTGGGTACGGCAATCGGAGCAGGTCAGCGATCATCGCTCGGAGAGCCGTGTGTTGCCGGGTGAGGCTGAAGCGCTGAAGCCGATCCAGGCAGTCGCCGAGCAGCGCGGTGTGCTCGGCCGTTGTGGCGATGTCGTTCAGCCAGTGCAGGCGTTCGAGTGCGGCGCGTTCGCTGTCGATGAGCAGCCTGGCGGTGATGAACTGATCGAATGGGCTCAGCGCCGTGGGTAGCACGGGGACGCATCCGGCCAGGATCGCCTGCGCGAGTTGCTCGAGTACCCCGATGCCGGAGACGCCGTAATCCGGGGGCAGCAGGATCGTGGCCAGACTCTGGCTGTAGACGTCCCTGAGGCGGCGGTGGGTGGCGGCGTCGGGCGGCCAGCACGAGCAGCGTTCGCCGCCTGTCCCGACGACCACATGCGGGAACTGCCGGAGAGCAGGGCGAGGAAGGCGTTGTAGGCCTGGCGGTGGATGTCGAGGTCGCCGACATAGCCGACAGTGAACCTTCTGGGTTTGCTGGCCAGGGTGTCGGCGTCGGGAGCCTTCAGCACGGGGACGGGGATGGGCGGCAGCAGTCGGCGGGCGCGGAAGCGGCGGCCGATGTCGCACACGGTGACGTGGCGGGCGCAGCGCAGGGGGTGGGTCTTGGGCAACGCGCTGCTGGTGTCCCACAGCAGGGTGGGGGTGGCGCGCTGGCCGGTGTAGTGGGCCAACGTTCGCGCAGCGTCTGGTCTCGCACTGGTGCACCGTCCAGCAGTTCGCCGACTCGGCCCTGTACATCGACGCCACGGTCGCAACCCGCGACGACACGGCTTTCCTCAAGCTCCTGAAGCTCAACTTCGACGTGTGGACTAGCGCCAGCCTGTTCGAGGATATGACTTACGACCGCGGGCTCGCCTCCGCGCATTTCTTCCAAGGCCAGCTGCTCGACATGGTCGCGTCGCTTCCCAGCACCGACAGCGACGGCGATGAGGGAATGACCCCGGGCGAGCTGCGCAGGAGGTTCAAAGCAGAGCTCGAACGCGATCCCGACATCTACAGGTCGGTCTTCCTGTTCCTGGACGGTCTGCAGCCGGGAAACCTCAAGTACCAGCGCTTGCTGGCCGCCCATCTCGTTCTCATGGTCACTCTCAACGCCTTCGGCTACGACTACCAGCGGACGGCACCTGAAGGGATGCGTCGCATCGTCGATCTGTTGGAACCTGCGATCCGCCGCAACTTCGTGGTTCTTGTCAGCCAGGTACACCTCGAAAGGCATGAAGACATCGAGATCCTCCTGACGATGCTTGTAGCCGAGACTGACACCCGCAGGTAACGGGTCTTTACCTCGTGCCAGGAAGGGAGCATGATCGCGACACTGTGACGCCGATCAAGGTTCGATGGCACGCGCTCAACCTTCGGTGACACAGGACAAACGCGAAATCCCGTCCGATCCAGATGATCGGGCGGGATCCCGTCAACTTCAGTCCAGCCGTTTCAAGAACGGCCCCAGAAGTGGGGCGGATGCCGAGCGGTCCGAACTCGTCGAAGGCGAAGGTGCGCGCTCGGGCCGCTCGGGGAGGGCGTATTCGATCTGGTCGAGCTTGGTCTCGAAGTCGGAATCTGGTGAGTCTTTCCAGGTCTTGGTGCGCTGGAAGGTGATGCCGTGCCGGTGCAGCAGGGTGCGTAAGACCTCCCGGCCGAGGGTGAAAGCGCGGCTGGGCAGGCGGTGCAGGTAGTCGAGGAGCTTGCGGATGGACCAGCGGGTGAACGGCTGGCCGAGCTTGCTCGGGCGGGTGGTGGCCGTCTGGGCGATGAACGCTTCGTCGTCAGGACTGAGCAGGCGGGGACGGCCGCCCGCCCACTAAGGGTCCAGGCAGGCCAGCCCGATCTCGTTGAAACGGTGGATCACATCGCGCACGGTGTCCTCGTCGGCCTGCACCAGGCGGGCGATGACCGGCACGGTGTTGCCGCCGGCCGAGGCCAGCAGCATCATCGCCCGCCGGTAGCGGACTGTGCTGGTCGTGCCGCGCCGCACGATCCGCTGTAGCTTCTGCCCTTCTTGGTCCGTGAGCCTGCGGACCCTGACCGGTTGCGTCACCTGGCCTCCCGATCGCTGATGGCTGTGATCAATACCATCCAACCGGCAGGAACGCCCTACATCGGGGTTGAGGAGTTCAGGAACAGCAGTTGGCGCTGAGAACGATCATGGTGCTGGGCTTACGACGAGGCAGCCGCGGCGGCAGGCCACCCGGCTTCGACCACGAGGCGTACAAGCAGCGCAACACCGTCGAACGATGCACCAACCGCCTCAAGCAGTGGCGCCGGCATCGCCACCCGCTACGACAAGACCGCCACCATCTACCTGGCCGGACTCCACATCGCAGAGATCTTCCTTTGGTCCGCCCGATGATCCAAACGAGACTGCCTAGGCCACGAGGAGCTCCAGACCGCCGTGCACCGGCACCGCCGGGTCACGGGAAGCCCGCGTCTTCGGCTTCGTCCTGGTCGGCCTCTGGCCTGCGGCGATCGGTTGACTCGAGCACAAATGGCCAGCAAGACTGGCTTGCTAGGAGGCCATCCAGTGCAGAGCTGACACAAAAGCAAGGGGAGGGCCAGTGCAGCCTGACCAGGCTCCGTCGCTATACGACCGTCTCGGAGGCGTCTACAACATCGCCACGGTCGTCGACGACCTCATCGACCGGGTCATGAGCGATCCGCGATTGAACAAGAATCCCGCCGTGGACGAGGCGCACCACCGCGTCTCCCCGGCAGGTTTCAAGTTCCTCGTCACGGAGATGGTCTGCTGGGCCGGAGGCGGTCCGCAGCAGTACTCCGGACGGCCCATGGGCGATTCACACCGCCACCTGTCCATCACCGAGGACGAGTGGGACTCCTTCATGGACGACCTGCACCAGTCGTTGGCGAAGTTTCAAGTGCCACCCGCAGAGGAGAGCGAGCTCGTCGCCATCGTCGAGAGCACCAAGGACGCCATTGTCGTGGTGCCTCCGCTCGGGGCGGGCCCACCGAACCAGTAAAGAAGCGCAGGTGGCGGCCATGTCGCAGCCAGCAGAAGACGCCATTGGTGAGGTCGTCTCCCTCTGGCGGTATCCCGTCAAGTCCATGATGGGAGAGGAGCTGAACGCCGCCGAGGTCGGCAAACGTGGACTGCTGGGAGACCGCGCCTACGCTCTGCTGGACGCCTCCGACGGGAGGATCGCCAGCGCGAAGAACCCACGCAAGTGGCCGGAGATGTTCCAGTACCGCGCCGCGTTCGTCGAGCCTCCGCACAGCGGCGCGAAGATGCCTGCCGTCCGCGTCACCCTGCCGGATGGCACGGTGTTTGCCAGCGACGAAGCGAACCTCCAGGAGTCTCTTTCGCGTGCGCTCGGTCGCAAGGTGACGCTCGCGTCCGCCGAGTCCAGCCGGGAGCGACAGGCCGAGGAATACTGGCCGGACATCGACGGCCTCGACTATCGGGAAACCGTCACCGACTTCGACCTGCCGGATGGCACGTTCTTCGACTGTGCCGTCATCCACGTGCTGGCCACCGCGACCCTCGACCGGCTCCGCGAGCTCTATCCCCAGGGCCGATTCGAGGTCCGGCGCTTCCGGCCGAACGTCGTCGTGGAGACGTTCGAGCACGTGAAGGACTTCGTGGAGGACACCTGGATCGGCCAGACGCTCCGAGTCGGGGACGAGGTGCGCCTGGCTGTCACCGGGCCATGCCCCCGATGTGTGATGATCACCCTAGACCAGGGCGATCTCCCCAGGGATCCCGGCATCCTGCGCACGGCAGCTCAGACCATGAGGTCAATGTCGGTGTGTACGCCTCCGTACTGCGGGGCGGGCGGGTCCGCCGCGGTGACGCCATCAGGCTGGAGTCCGGGACCTAGGCAGTCTCGTTTGGATCATCGGGCGGACCAAAGGAAGATCTCTGCGATGTGGAGTCCGGCCAGGTAGATGGTGGCGGTCTTGTCGTAGCGGGTGGCGATGCCGGCGCCACTGCTTGAGGCGGTTGGTGCATCGTTCGACGGTGTTGCGCTGCTTGTACGCCTCGTGGTCGAAGCCGGGTGGATTCGCCTCAGTTCCTCGGCGGGGAACGGCTCCCAACGAGGATTGAGGCCCGGCGCTGCCGAGCGCGTCGGCGACGCGCCGGGGTCGGCCGCCGGTGCGGAGCCACCGTCGTGAGTCCGGTCGCCGCCCAGCACGGCACGCGCCTGGGGCGGAGCTCAACGAGCGGCAGCAGGCCTTCCTGCACGTGCCATATGCGGCCGATCAGGAGGACGAGCACCGGGAGAAGGTCGCCGGCGGGATGGGCGCCGCGCCCGCCCGGCCCCGAGTGGCGGTGGATCGCGTACGGCGGGGCCGGCCGCCCGCGGGCCGAGCCCGGACGGCTGCAGCTGGTGCTGGCCCATCGAGGGTTGCATGATCAGGGGCCGGCTCCACTTGGAAGGGGCTGGAGCGGCGCGGGCTGCGACCTGGCCGCGCTGATCAAGCGGCGCAAGGAGAATGCCGACACGACCGAGGCAATCGCCAGCCACCGCATCGCCGCGCTGCCGGTGACGGCAGAGCGTGCCGGAGGTGTGCCAGCATGAGACCACGCCCCGCCGGAGGCACCTTTCCTTCTCCTGGCGGGGCGGCTCACGAACTGATCGCCCGGCTCATGCGAAGTCGCTCAGCGCGCCCGCCCGGGTCACAATCCGATGGCGGACTTGGGGCCCAGGTAGGAGCCGGCGTCGGGCCATCCTGCCTGAGCCAGCTCGGCGAACCGGGGTGAGAAGCCGATCTCGGGCAGGGCGGCCAGCGGCACGAACCGCACGCCGCGGATCGGCGTGGTGTCGGCGCCGTCGGCGACCGCGCCCACCTCGCCGCCGACCCGGGCGGCTTCGAAGGTCATGTGGATGACGTGGGTGCCGCCATCGGGCAGATGGTCGCACACGTACAGCAACCGGCCGACCGCCACGCTGATGCCGGTCTCCTCGCGCATCTCCCGGACGAGGGCGTCGCTGAGCGTCTCGCCGGGCTCGACTTTGCCGCCGGGCAGCGACCAGGAGCGGCCGGTGCCGGTGTCCTGGTCCAACAGCAGGATCCGATCGTCCTCGATGACCACGCCCGTGACACGTACCTTCACCTCGGCAACCTATTCCAGCGAGTCAAGGCCGGGGCGGGGAACCCGGTTCATCGCCAGCCCCGGTGTGCGAGCCGCCAAGGCTGGACCGGCGGCTGATCACTGCCACGACGTAGCCGTGGTTGTGGGACCAGCGCCCGATCGGGGTATTCCAGGGGTGGTGGCCCGACCGAGCGCTCGTCATGGGAGACGGCCACGCCGTCGAGCTCACCCCGGGCGAGTTGCGCGCCCAGGTCCCGCCTGTCGTGGAGGCGCCGCGGTCATCGGAGTTCTCCAGCGTGCTGCACGGAGTCACGCTGACGCTGTACCAGGGCGACCACATCGAAGCCCTGGTGGACAGCAACTCTGCTGAGCCCGGGCGGCGACTGCTCAACAGTTGGACGATGCCGTGGTGAGCCATGACGCTGGCCAGTACCACTATGTGCCAGTCACGACGATCACAGCCGTGGCCACAGCCAAGCCCTTCACCAACCGCCGGTCCGGGCCATCCGACACAACCTGGAACCGGCCATATCGTTCGCATGTGACCCACACACCCACCAGAGGAGAGCCACCACGACTGCTGTCGGTCGTGGCCGCGCAGATCCAGGTCAGCTGGACGGTCGAGGACAACCTGCAGCGTATCCGCGACGTTCTCACCCAGACGCAGGCCGACGACCTCGTCCTTCTTCCAGAAGGAGCGCTGTCAGGGTACGGGACGGACCTGTCGGCGCTCGACGATCGCTCCCGTGCCGATGCGGCGGGCCAGGCCGCCAGCTACGTGGCCGATCTCGCCCGCCAACATGGCGTGCACGTGTTCTGCGGATCGTTGATCTGGGAGCACAGCGCATGGTGGAACGCCGCGCTCTACTTCGGTCCCAACGCCGAGCGATGGGACTACCGTAAGATCAACCTGGCGATGAACGAACGAGGCCGCCTGCGCTCAGGAGCTCGGTTGGCTCCGCTGAGCATCGCCACCCGAGCAGGGACGGTCACGGTGGGTGTGCAGATCTGCCGTGAGATCCGATTCCCCGAGCAGTGGCGGCACCTGGTCGACGCTGGCGCCGAGGTGCTGGTCTATCTCACCCACGCGGCCAATCCCACCGAGCCCTCTGGTGTCTGGCGCAGCCACCTGATCAGCCGGGCGGCCGAGAACCAGCGGTTTGTCCTGGCCTGCAATGCCGCCGAGCCTCTCCAGCACTGCCCCAGCATGATCGTCTCTCCCCGAGGCGAGGTTCTGGCGGAGACCGTCTCCACCGGCCCCGAATCACTCAGGACCACCATCGATGTGAACCAGACGAGCAACTGGTATCTCAGCCAGAGACGCGACGTATCGAACCTGTGACAGAACTTCCCTAGTAGTGGGCCTCTCACGGCTCTGGACATCTCGGCCGATAACTCTCCATCAGCGAGGTAGCTCGTGGCGGGTTACCCTGCGTGGCCGGCGTCGGCGGGTGTCTGCCCAGGTTGCGCTCCGGCGCGCGCAGCAGGCGAGCGCGCCCAGGTAGAGGTGGTTCGGTACGGCCCCCTCCCTGCCCGCTCCCGTGTCGGAGGTGGAGAACTACCTCCAGTAGGTTGGCGGTGTGGCCGCCGAGATCGTCGAGCACGAGCTGAGCGAGCCCTGGGAGGGCTTCCTCGCCGAACCGGCCGCGGGCAGCGGCGGTGCAGGCGTCCTCGCGCTGTCCGGAGCGAGCAGCCGGATCGAGCGTGAGCGGTGCCAGCTCTTGGCCCGTGCCAGCGTGACCGCGGTGTCGGTCCGGTGGTTCGGTGGACCCGGGCAGCCGCCCGATGCCGCACAGCACGCCCGACAGTGCCATCGGCCAGGCCGATCGCAAGTAGCCAGGTCCCGGAGGTGGAGAAGGAGTGATGAGCATGGAGTACGGGCAGGCGCGCATCGTGGGCACCACCGGCGACCTGGCCACCCTCGCCGAAAGCTTCCCCGCAGCGACGCCCGTCCAGATCGACGTCGAGGAGATCGAACCAGGCCATGAACCAGGGAACTCGGCCGGGTGGGCGGTCGTGGCCAGAGTCGAGCACCTGCCGATCAGCGAACACGGCGGCCTCGCCGGACCGGGCGAGCGCATCGCCACCGGCGACCCGGACGCGGATGGCAACCGACCTCTGCTGTTCGCACCCGTGCTCGCCCTGCAGTCACGCAAGCTCGCCACGCCCGGCCAGGTAGGACCCATCGCCCGTGCCGCCGACCCGTGCCAGCGGCGCGAGGACGCCTACGAGGCGATCGAGCGTGACGGCGACGCGGCACTCTACCTGATGGAACTGCTGGAAGCGGTGGAGAACCTGCGCGACGAAGCCGACGGGGTCGCCACCGACCGAGACCGCCTCCTGCACCCGGCGGCGCGCCGCCACCTGGCCTCAGCCGTCAACGCCATGAAGGCGGCGCGCACTGCGGTAAACGAGGCCACCCGCTTCGGCAGCGTCTGCGAGCTGATCCGCGGCGGTGCCGATGAGGAGTGGATCGACGAGATCGAAGACAGGCAACCGTGCGATGAGACAAACCTGTACGGCATGCTGGTTGACCTGCCTGGAATGCCACTTGGAGAGCTGGCCTGCCCGGTTCATGCCAAGCTGGCCGAGCAGCGCGTGCCTGAGACCAAAGTCCGCCCCAATCCACACGCATAGCCGGCCTGGCGGCCCCCGATCATGACCTGCCTGAAGACGTCGCACGAACTCGGGCTGGATACGATCAGCCCCGAGGAGTCACGCTTGGGGCGTCGACCAGGCAGGGGTCGGCGTGGCTCTTCGTTCCAGCATCATGCCCCGAGTTCCGCCTCGGGCCGTACGTGCCAGCTGTTCGGCAGGCCCACGCGCAGCAGCTCCCGTCGCTCGTGAGCGTCCAGCAGCGGGGAGGAATCGTACGGCGGGCGGTGCGTCCAGACGGCCGGGCTCAGCGCGTCCCCCAGGTAGGCCATGCCCCTGCCCGGCGGCCACGTGACTTCCATGGCCGTCCGGCCGGACGCGGGGCAGACCCAGGCGTGCGGGACAGGCAGCCGATTGCCGCCCGTGGCGACCAGGGCGAAGCCCTCCACGTAGATCCAGCCGCGGGCATCGGGCCAGCCCTGAGCAACAGTCTCGGCAGCATTGCCATTGCAGAACCCCATCGGCCCTCGTCCAACACCGGGAGGAAGGGCTGCTGGAGTGAACCACTCGCCTACGTCGAGCAGCAGCTCGTACAGCGAGCCGTACCGGTGATCTGCCGGAGCCGGGGAGAACGCCGCCCAGGCGCTCAAGACCTCGGTCAGCTCCCGCTCGGCTGAAGTCAGATCGGCCACGACCACAACCGTACTGGGGTGCAGACCAAGTACCTCGGAGAGAGGGGCCGCAGCTTGACACAAAGGATAGATATCGCACACCACAACCTGCGGAAACACAGCACCGCGCAGCATGGGTACCCCTTCCGAATCGTGACGCTCACCCCAACGCGCGGCCTGTAGGTGTGAGGATGTCGCTGACGACGGGACGGATTGGGACGGTGCGTCGTGGGGCGTGTAGAGCTGGCGGCCCGGGTGCTGGGGGTCGAATCGCAAGTGCCTGCGGTGACCAGGGCGCTGTGCCAATTCGCGGGCTGGCCCATCCTCGCGCCGGGGCCCGGACTTACCCTGCTGGAAGGGCTGGTGGGCCGGCTGGACGCCGTCGACGACGGGGTGCTGCGTACCCCGCGGGACTTAACCGACGCAGCGGTGCTCCCACATCCGCGAGCGTCGGAGGTGAGCGACGAGATCCTCTCCCACATCTCGCCCGGCCACAGCGATAACATCAACTTCTTCGGCGTCATCAACGTGGACGTCGAGGCGGAACTGGCCAAGCTCGACACCAGCGGCTGGCGGCCGCTGCGGCCCGCGCAACTGCGCGAGCTAAGGCTGACGCCCTGACAGGCCCTGCGCCGCGCCCCATGCAGGGAGGTGGCGCGGGCGGTTGACCTTAGGGGTGGCCCGCGCCGTGCGCGGGCTATCACCTCGTTTTTACGACCTGGTCTGGGTGAGCGCGACGATGAGTTGGAGCATGCCGGAGACGGCCGTCATGGTCTCGGCATCGAACACGATCCGCGACCTGACCTGCGCGATCAGCTTCAGCCAGTACAGCGACGAGCACGCCCGCCAGCTGTGGGTAGAGATGACCCGCCGCCTGGAACCGGGATACGTTCGTCAAGGAGCTGCAGGCGACCGCCTCCGATCTGGCCCGGATCGCCGCCCGGCCAGCCCCGTCTATCGAGGCCGTCCCCAGGGGAAGTAGTACACCTTGATCGCTTCGGCGTCGGGGTCGGATCGGTCGAGATACGCATAGAGGATCTCGAGCCGGTCCGCACCGATGTCGAAGGTCAGCTCCCACACACGCGTTTGGCTACGCCGTCCCGGCGTTGAGGCAGTCACCGGCCCTGCTGGAGTGAGCGGTTCCGTGAGCTTGGGTCCTGTGGGTGTAGAGGAATTCACGATTCGGGCAGGGAACTTCCTGGGGGTTGGGGCCGTAATGATAGACATGAGTGATCATGCGCAGAGCGGTTCCGGTACCTGCCCGAGCGGCCGGACCCGGCGACGTGGCGGTCCAGCCTGGACGAGGGGCCGTTGCCGCAGGTAATCGCCGAACCGGCGGAGGTGGGGGACACCGGCCTGCGCCCCTGGGTGGCGCCCGAGCTCGATGCGGCGCGTCAGATCAGCGACGCGATTGTACGGCGCCGCGATTCCCGCGACTGAGCGGAACGTTCGGGCGGCCGCCGAGGTGCGTTTTCCGTGATGGTCTTGATCGTCGAGCACCTGGGGCCGTGGTCAGGGCGATCAGCGCGGAAGGCGCAAAATTTACGAGGCGTTGGTGGCTTCGGCGGTGTCAGGGCGGTTGTCGCCGCGGACCGCGTCGAGGTAGTCCGCTTTCGACAACTTGTATGACCGCAGGAGGAACGATGCCTTTCGTTGACCAGCTACCCGCCCTCCTTGGCGTCGTCGTCGGTGCGGTCGGCTCCTATGCCGCCTCCAGCCTCACCGAACGCGGCCGCTGGCGGCGCGCGAGAACTGAGCGATGGGACAACGAGCGCTTCCACAGCTACGCCCGCTATGCCCACCTCCTGAAGATCCAGATTCACCTCGCCCAGCGCATCGGCGCTGCCCGGGGCTTACCCCGCACCGGCAACCCGATAGACATCGAGGAGGGGCTGGCCCAGCTCGACGAGGCTGAGACCAAGCGGGCCGCCGAGTGGGAGTCGGTGCTCCTGGTGGGCGATGCGGCAACCGTGGCCGCAGCCCGCACCTGGCACGAAGCGGTCTGGAACGTTGAACTCTACGCCAAGGGCATGCGCAGTGACCCAGATGGTTGGGTCAGCGCCGTAGGCGCGATGAGCCGCGCCCGCGACGCCTTCTATGCCAGCGCTCGCCGCGATCTCGGCATCGCCGGTCCGCCGCCGCCCTCCGGCCAGTGGCCCCGGCCATGGGAGATCGACGAGCCCGCTAAGCCAAGCAAGATCATTAAGCAATAACCGGTGGGTTCCGGCGCCCCAGCGTGCTCCCGCGGTAGCCGTCCAGGTGCCGGTAGTCGGGCACCCAGCCGATCCGGTCGGCCGACAGACCGCGCCCGGCCAGCTTTTGGTCTCTCCCCCGGCGCTTTCCGCCAGCTCCCTGGCGAAACGGACGTGGAACTGGCCGCAGTGCACGGCGTGGACGGCCCCGCGCGGCACCAGCGGCGCCATGTTCCCGCCCAGCACGACCCTGCGCCCCGCCTCCTGCAGCCGCTCCGCGCAATCCAGCTGGAGCTTTGCAGCACGGTTTACTCCCATCGCTGGGCGCGCCGGCAGCACCTCAAGGCTGTCAAGGCGGCCGACAGCATTCCTTCCCGCATTTCGGGTCATTACATATTTCGTCCTGGCCGGGTGGCTACGCCGTTCAGGGCCTCCGGGTGGCGCACGCGCCGGGGCCGGCCTCCTTGAGGGCCGGGCGCACCCATGAATGCTGCAAGAGGTCTTGCGAGATCGCCGGAACGCGGAGTCGCGGCGCGCAAGATATGGCTCTCCAGCTTCTGCGGTGATTGGGGTGGAAATGCTGAGTCGTAGGAAGTTATTCACGCTCGGTGGAGTCGCAGGGGCGGCGGTCCTCATGCCCAAGGCGATGGAACCGTCGGCTGTCGCCCAGCAAACCCCGCCCCACCCACGCCACGGGCACGGTTCGAGCTCCCCCAAAGCCACCACCAGCACCCGGGCGCCGGTGGCTCCCTTCTCCGTGCGCATGCCCGTGCCACCGGTGCTGCGGCCGATCGCCCAGCTGCCCGACGCGGACGTCTATGAGCTGGCCATCCGCCAGATCGAGGCCGAGATCCTGCCCGGCGTCCGGACTCCCGTGCTCACCTACGGCAACCACTTCGTCGCTCCGACCATCCGCGCCAAGAGCGCACGCCGTACCCTGATCACCTTCCGCAACCACCTGCAGGCAGCCTCCAACGTGCATCTGCACGGTGGGCACGTGCCGGCGGCCAGCGACGGCCACCCGATGGACCTCATCCACCCCGGCGGGGCCAGGCTCTACAGCTATCCCAACCGGCAGCAGGGCGCGACGCTCTGGTACCACGACCACAGCCACCACACCGAAGCGGAGCACGTCTTCCGCGGCCTGCACGGCGCCTACCTGCTGGAAGACGACAGCGAGCGGCACCTGGGGCTGCCCGACGGCGAGTACGACATCCCGATCCTGCTACGCGACGCCGCCTTCGACGAGTCCGGCGCCCTCGTCTTCGCCGAGCCGGAGTACCGCACCACCCTCCTGGCCAACGGCAAGCCCTCGCCGTACTTCCCGGTCGCGGCACGCAAGTACCGCCTGCGCCTGCTCAACGTCTCCACCCACCGCGACTTCACCCTCAGCCTGGGCGGAGTCGAGATGACGCAGATCGCCACCGACGGCGGCCTGCTGCCCGCCCCCGTGCCGCGGACCACGCTGCTGATCAGCCCCGGCGAGCGCATCGAGATCGTGGTGGACTTCTCCCGCCATCCGCTGGGCACCCAGCTGCTCCTGGCCGACACGACCGGCCCGGTGCTCCGCTTCGACGTCGTACGGCGGGCCCGCGACAACAGCCGGGTGCCCGACCGGCTGCGTGAACTGCCTGCCCTGCCCGAGGCGACCGCCACTCGCGAGGTGGTGCTCGGATTCGGGTTCGTCGGCGACGTGCCGATGGGCCTGATCAACGGCCGGCCGTTCGACCCGAACCGCATCGACGCGAAGATCAAGCTGGGCACCACCGAGATCTGGCGCATCACCAACGGCGACGTCCAGTACCAGGTCCCGCACAACTTCCACACCCACCTGGTGCAGTTCCGGGTGCTGGACCGCGACGGCAACCCGCCGCTGCCGGGCGAGACGGGCCGCAAGGACACCGTGCACATCAGACCCGGGGAGTCGGTGCGGGTGCAGGCCACCTTCGGCGACTACACCGGGCGCTTCATGTACCACTGCCACCTGCTCGAACACTCACAGATGGGCATGATGGCCCAGATGGAGATCACCCGTTGACGCTCAGGTGTCGGAGTGGGAGCGGTGGCGGACTGGCCCGTCCAAGGCGTCCGGGCCGGTCTGGAGAAGGCGTTGTCGGGTGGAGGAGATCCTCGCCACGGGGCTGGGCCGGTTGGAGCTTGATCCGTCGGTGCCGCAGCGGCAGCTGGTGGACCTGGCCAAGTAGGGGCTGGGCGCCCGGTCGGCGCAGATGAAGCGAGACCTGTTCGAGCGGATCGCCACGCTGGTGGCCCGAGCGTGGACGCGCGCGGACGACGTCAGGCCAGGCCGCTCCGAGACAACCGGTCAGGGGGAACGGCGGCGCTTATCGTGGTGCCTTCTCCCCGTACGCCATTGACGGTGAGGCGGCCGCCCAGTCCGGCGACTTCGGCCCGCCGGCCGTGTAGACGGGCCTCGAACTCCGCCGACATCCCGGAGCCGTCATCGCTGACGGTCAAGCGCAACCCGCTGGCAGCCACGGTGAGGGCGATGGAGACGGTACAGGTCGATGCCTGCCGTTCCACCTCCTGCAGGACATCACGGATCGTGCCAAGGACGATCTCGGCGATCACGGCGGGGAGCGGCTGTTTCGGCAGAGCCCATATCTCCACCGTGATCCCGGTCTGCAGCGACCATTCCGCCAAGTAGTCCGCCAAAGCCTGTGAGGCTGTGCGACTGCCTGTTTCGAGTTCCCCATGCGAGCTATTGATCATCTGCTTCTTCCATCGCTCGTCAACCGGTCGAGTGCGCCTGAGCAGGCCGTACAGAGGAGCTGCGCGGGAACGGTCATCGCCGGAGCCAGGCCTGCTCGGAGGTGATCTTGCAGGGCCACTGGATCGCCTTCTTGCCCTTGCGCTTCTCGCCGCTCCCAATGGCGAGGCACATGCCTGTGGCCCTGTTCCGAAGCCGCTGCAGACCGTCGTAGATCCACTCCTGCGCCAGTCCGCCGTCCGTGCACGGCCACTGGATCGCGATCTTCCCCTGCTTCTTCTCACCGCGCCCGATGGCCAGGCACAGCCCGGTCTTGACGTTCACGAGCCGGCGGTCGGGCCGATAGATCCAGCGCTGCTCCTTGCCCCCGGTGCAGGGCCACTGGATCACCGGCTTCGCCGCCTTCACCTCTCCCCGGGCCACGGCCAGACACATGCCGGTCGCGCCGTTGACGTACGCCCGCCCGGGCCCGACGGAGGCCACGCCGGCTTGTGCGGACGCGGTGGGCGGCAGGGACAGCACGGTCAGGGCGGTCACGACCACGGCGGCGGTCTTGGAGCTCGTGCGCATGGATGTCCTTTCTCGGGTGGTCGATCAAGGGGGGATGGGATCACGAGACTGGTCGCGATCATCAGCAGTCGCTGATCCCGATCTGCGAGCAGGCCGGGACAGGTCACACGCCCGTGTGCCGGCTCCCGGCGGTTCCCGGCGGGCAAGCGGTCTTGTGACCGCTTGCCCGCCGAGGCCTGTGGCACCAGGATCGTGGCGGCAAGATTGTTCGACACCCCTCATCAGGCAGGCAAACAATGCTTTTCTCGGCGAATGGCTCCTCTCCGCGCCTCCCCAACCAGTGGCAGCGGCTCCTGACACCGATCGACCTTCCGCTGACCTCTTGTCAACGGCCACGTGCGTCGCTTGCGCGCACAGGCATTCAGGCCTGCAACGCACGCGATCGGCGAGCCGCGGTCAACAGTTGATGTGATCAGCGAGCGCATCCGAACCGTCTTCGTCGTCTAGCGAATGGAGTCCCGTAACGGTGGTGGGCCGTCGCGAAAGTCCGGTGGACCCGGCAGCGGGACCGGTTCAACGTTTTGCCTCCGAGTTACGCAAGCTGCGCCAGGAAGCGGGCGGCCTCACCTATCGGGCCATGGCCAAGCGCGCGGGTTACTCGGTCACCACGCTGTCGCAGGCGGCGGCAGGTGAGCGTCTGGCTTCACTGCCCGTCGTCCTCGCCTTCGTGGAAACATGCGGCGGAGACGTCTCCGAATGGGAGCGCCGCTGGCAGCAGGTCGCTCATGAATTGGCCCGCGAGAGGGCGGACGATGACGGTGCCGGCGGGCCGTACCTGGGCCTGGCCCCGTACGACACACACGATTCCGGTCGATTCTTCGGACGGGAGCGGCTCGTCGAGGAACTGCACGAGTTGCTTCGACAGCATCGTTTCGCCGCGGTGTTCGGCCCTTCGGGCAGCGGTAAGTCGTCCCTGTTGCGTGCCGGGCTCGTGCCTGCCGCACGTGGGGAGACGACACCCTCGGGCGAATCCTTTGGGCAGAGCCTGATAGTCACTCCGGGAGAGCACCCGATGCGGCACGCCGACCGGTTCCTCCCTGGCGAGGGCGACTTCGACATGCTGATCGTGGTCGACCAGTTCGAGGAGGTGTTCACTCTCTGCCAGGACCAGCGCGAGCGTGGGCAGTTCATCGACCTGCTGCTCAGCGCGCGCCAAGCACAGAGCCGGATGAAGGTGGTCATAGCGGTTCGCGCCGACTTCTACGGGCGATGCGCCGAGCACCGCGAGCTCACCGGAGCCCTGCGCAAGGCCAACCTGCTGGTCGGGCCGATGCACCACGAGGAGCTCAGAGAAGCGATCGTCCGGCCGGCCATGGCCGAGGGTTTGACGGTGGAGCGAGCGCTGACGGCCGCGATCGTCGCCGACGTCGCCGACGAGCCCGGGGCGCTTCCGCTGATGTCGCACGCGCTGCGGGAGGTCTGGCGCCGCCGTACGGGGAAGATGCTGACCTTGGACGCCTACGAGAGCGTGGGCAGAGTCCACGGGGCGATCAGCCATACCGCGGAGGAGCTCTATGCCGGCCTGTCGCCGGCACAGGCGAGGATCGCCCGGCGAATACTGCTCAGGCTGATCAATCCAGGCGAGCAGGCCCAGGACACCCGCCGTCCCGCCGCCCGGGCGGAGCTGGACCCGTACGGGGAGGCGGACACCGCGCTGGTCATCGAGCAACTGGCCGCGGCCAGGCTGCTCACACTGCACCAGGACACCGTGGAGCTCGCCCATGAGGCCTTGATCGAGTCGTGGCCGCGACTACGTGGATGGGTGGACGAAGGACGCGACCGCCTGCGCACACATCGGCAGTTGACCGAGGCGGCCAAGGCATGGGAGGCGCACGGCCGGGATGCCGGGCTCCTCTACCGGGGCACCCGCCTGGCCGTCGTCGACAAGCTGTTCATCGAGCCGGGTGACCGCGACGACCTCACGCCCCTGGAACGGAACTTCGTTCACGCAAGCGCGGCACTGGCCCGGCGCACATCCCGCAGGCGGGTCGCCGTCTCGGCCGTTCTGGTGGTCTTGCTGGTCGCCTCCATGGCCGCGGCGGGAGTCGCCATCCGGCAGGCCGGCCTGGCCGACGATCGGCTGGAGGAGGCGACGGCCCGGCTGGCCGCCAGGCGCGCGGCCAGCCTGCGGATGAGCGACCCGAAGCTGGCCCGCCGATTGAGCGCCGCAGCCTGGCGGATCGCCCAGGTCCCCGAGGCCAAGAGCGAGCTGATCGACTCGATGGCACTCCCCCTGGTGGACGTCGTCACCGCCCCCTACGACGCGACGGACCTGGTGCATGGGCTCAGCGTGGACGGCACCAGGCTGGCCGTCTACACACCCGGTACGGCGGCGCAGCCGGCCGCCCTGCGCGTGCTTGACCTGGCCACGAAAAAGGAGGTCGCGAGCGCGACATGGAGGGGGCAACAGGTCTTCGAACTGGTGTGGAGTCCTGACGGCCGTACGGTGGCGGTGGACGACGGGAGCAACGCACAGTTGTGGGCCGTCGACGGCGGACGCCTGACGGATCTCGGCGTGGCATTCGCCCAGCTCAGCCCTACGGAGTTCAGTCCGGACGGGCGCTTTCTCATCGGGGTCCGCGATGAGATGAACGAAGTCTGGAGCGTCGCGGACGGGACACGCGTGCTCGACGAGCCGGTCAGCGCCATCAGCCCGGACGGCCGGCTGGCCATGGTCATCCCAGCGGAAGCCGATGAATTGACGACCACCCCGCTGACCCTCGGCATTGGAGCGAGCTCGGGGAGGCGAGTGGAGCTCTGGGACCTCGAGAAGCGTAAGCCGCTCCGGGCCCCCTGGCTACCGGAAACCGCCACAGATGGAGTGTTCAGTCCAGACGGGAAGCGCCTGGCCGTCTCCACCAAGGACGGTATCCGGCTGTTCGACATCTCCTCGGGCAAGGAGGCCCTACGCCCACTGCTTCCGGCTTCCGGACATGTGGAGTTCAGTCTCGACGGCCGGTTCCTGGTCGGGACGCAGGCTGAGGGGCGGGTGACCCTGTGGCGGGCGGACGACGGCACAATGCTGATGAGCTCCCCGATTCCCCCCGACATTGAGGGACCCGATGCCCGTATCTCGCCGAATGCCCGGGTTCTCCGGGTGATCGGCCAGTTCGGCACGGTGAACGTTCTGGACATCTCGCCCTACACCCGCCCGGAGGTGCTTGCTCCCGGAGGCGACGAGCGGCTGTTCAGCCCCGACGGCCGCTTCCTGGTGACGACGAACCTTCGAGAAGGTAGGCCGGAGGTGCGCATTTGGGATGTCGCCGCGCGGCAACCCGTGAGCGGCCCGCTACCCGTCGACGATCTCCCTGAAGAGGACCCTACGGAGACGGCGTACTCCCCGGTGTTCAGCCCCGATGGGCGCACGCTCGCGCTCACCCATCCCTTGTCACCCATGGTGACCTTGTGGGACGTCACGAACGGCCGCAGCATCGGCGCGTTCCGCATCCGGAGCCAGGAAGCCGCCGGAGTCATGTCCTTGACCTTCTCCCCCGACGGCAGAACCGTTGCGTTCGCCCCCTTTTTGGATACCAAAGAGGGGTTCGACGACCTGGAATTGTGGGACGTGAGAGCTCGGAGATGGATCCGGACCGTCTCCGATGCGGGATCAGGGATTATGATCTTCGAGCCGGACGGGCGCCGATTGTTCGTGGACGTATCTGCGCCGGGGCGAATCCTGGTCGATACGGCCACCGGAGAGATACGCCAGCGCTCATCCGACGCTCGTGCCGAGGGAGAGATTCTCTTCATCGAGAACATCGCCGCGATCGGCGACGTCGACGGGCGTTTGACGTTCTGGGACAGGGAGTTGCGCCGGCCTCTGGCCCCACCGCAGAGCGCGCACACGGTGCCGATCAACGCTCTTGTCCCTTACCCGCAGGGCGGGCTGCTCGCCACCGTCGCCGGCGAAGGCGGGTCAGGCATCCAGCTATGGGACTGGCGGGGATATCAGCGGATCGCCGCACCGATCAGCTTCAACACCCAGTCCCCGCCCGCCGTGGCATTCAACCGGACGGCTCTCCTCATTTCATCCGCCGACGGGGCCTTACGTGAGATCACCGTCGATCCCGGCACCGCCACCGCCATGATCTGCCGCCGGGACGGCGGCCTGTCCCCTGCCGAGTGGCAAGAACACATCCCAGAACTGGCCTATCAAAAGACCTGCCACTGATGAGACCCGCGAGAGACGGCGGCCGTTTCTCCCGAAGGTCGCGATCTGTGGGCATTCGACTCAATCAGTTGGAGCCTGGCTGTCCGCGCCGTCAAGCCCGGCGAGGTCTCACCCCTGCGGGAGCACACCCGCCTTCCCATCACCCGCGCTCAGGCCATCCGTGCCTTTTGCGCCCCGCTCAGCTCTACCTGGTCGGTCGAGGTGTGGCCAGCCTGGCGCAATGCCCCCAATCGCTGGGAGATCGACTGGGAGATCCGCGCCGACGGGCACCCCACCAAGACCGAGGTCGCCGAGGCGCTCGCGGCCCACCGCGGCGCGTGCGCCTACCGCCGCCAGATCACCCTGTCCACCGCGGTCGGCACCATCATCCGGTGGGCCCGTGAGGGGACTGTACGGTTTTCGGTGTAACTCCTGATCAAGGAGAACGCACCTGATGAGTACTGTGATCCAGGCATCGACGGAGATCGACCTGGAGGACGCCGCGGTGGCGCGCAAGAAGCCGGACAACTCGACGGATCGGGAGCTGGTGGCCAAGCTGGTCGACCAGGCGCGGGCCGAAGGAGTCGAACTGGTCGGGGAGAACGGGCTGCTGGGCCGGCTGACCAAGCTGGTACTGGAGTCCGCTCTCGAAGGCGAGATCACCGACCATCTCGGCTACGACAAGCACGAACGCTCCGGCGGCGAGACGGGCAACACCCGCAATGGCAGCCGGGCCAAGACCGTCATCACCGACGTCGGGCCGGTGGAGATCACCGTCCCCCGCGATCGGGACGGCAGCTTCGAGCCGAAGATCGTGCGCAAGCGGCAACGACGGCTGTCCGGGGTGGATGAGATGGTCATCTCGCTGGCCGCCAAGGGCCTGACCACCGGCGAGATCTCCGCGCACCTGGCCGAGGTTTACGGCGCTGAGGTCTCCAAGCAGACCATCTCCACCATCACCGACAAGGTGCTGGAGGGGATGGCCGAGTGGCAGAACCGGCCGCTCGATGTCGTCTATCCGGTGATCTTCATTGACGCTATCCACGTCAAGCTGCGTGAGGGCCAGGTCGCCAACCGGCCGATCTACGTGGCGATGGCGGTCACCGTCGACGGCGAGCGTGACATCCTCGGGCTATGGGCCGGCGACGGCGGAGAGGGCGCCAAGTTCTGGCTGCACGTGCTGACCGAGATCAAGAACCGCGGCGTCGCTGACGCGCTGATGGTGGTCTGCGACGGCCTGAAGGGGCTGCCTCAGGCCATCGAGACCGTCTGGCCGCAGGCGGTGGTGCAAACGTGTGTCGTTCACCTGTTGCGCGCCAGCTTCCGCTACGCCGCCCGCCAGCACTGGGACGCCATCGCCAAGGCCCTCAAGCCCGTCTACACCGCCCCGACCGAGGCCGCCGCGCTCGAGCGCCTCTACGAGTTCGCCGAGACCTGGGGCGGCAAGTACCCGGCGATCGTGAAGCTATGGGAGGACGCCTGGGCCGAATTCGTGCCCTTCCTCAACTTCGACACCGAGATCCGCCGGGTGATTTGCTCCACCAACGCCATCGAGTCGGTCAACGCCCGCATCCGGCGGGCAGTCAAGGCCCGCGGCCACTTCCCGAACGAGCAAGCCGCGCTCAAGTGCGTCTACATGGCCATCATGAGCCTGGACCCGACCGGCAAGGGCCGCAAACGCTGGATCACCCGCTGGAAAGCCGCTTTGAACGCCTTCGCCATCACCTTCGAAGGCCGCCTGAACCCGACCACCCGATAACTAATCAAGATCGAGATACACCGTTAACTGGACACACCCCCCGTGAGTGCTTGGAACCCGGCGTCGCGTGATCCTCGACACCGTTATCTACGCGCAGGGACTGTGTCAGCGCCGTTGAGTAGGTGCCAGTTCGTCCGCGCTGTCGGGTGGTGACTCTCTGGTGGTCTTGACGACGTCGACGGTGAGGCGTGGGCGGCCAACGATCGGCCTTGGTGATGACGATGGCGGCTGTGGCGAATAGCGACGTCAAGTTGATGCGACAGCGCGGGTGACAACGCGTCTCGGGTCTGCCCGGTTCTTTTACAGTCTTGGCCGGAGCTCCAAGGCAGGGTGAGGCCGGCGGTGACTGCGTCGAGATCCCGCTCCAGACAACTGGCGAAAGGCGTGGAGGGAGCGCAGCTCATCATCAGCCTTCACTGCGGCGAGCCAGCCAGGAAGGTCCTGGCCTTGGCGTTGGGTGAGCATGATGGCGAAGGAGCGGACGTGCTTGACGAGCGTGGTCAGCTCCGGGCATCGGGCCAGGACCGCCTTGAGCTGGAACTGGTGGTTCAGATGGCTGATCATGACCGTATGGATCGGCGGCCCCGATCGAAACAGTCACAACGACTGAAATCTCGCGTGGCTCCGGCCGGTTAGGTAGGGGGCTAAGCATCATGAATCGGCGAAGAAGGTCTGGAGGTGGCGGTTGACCGGGTCCGGGCAGTCCAGCTGGGGAGCGTGTCCGCAGCCATCCAAGATCACGAGCTGCTCGTTCGGGAGCAGTTCGGCGAGACGGTGGGCGCGTTGGACGGGCTGGATGGTGTCCTGCTTGCCCCACAGCACCAGGGTCGGGGTCTTGGTGGCGGGGAGGGCGCGTTCGGTCTGCGCCCAGTCCAACCGGCGTTCCAGCAGGTAGGTGGCGCGGATGTTGTCGCGGAAGGTCATCGGGGCCCACCACTCGTCCAGCAGCTGCTCGCTGACGCGGCCCTTGTTGACCATCATGCCCTCGGCCAGGCTGCGGACAGTGGACTTGCCGGTGGACAGCTTGACGGCCAGTTCCCCGATGACGGGGATCTTCAGGGATTCCCATATCAGAGTGCCCGGCAGGTCCAGTCCGGTGGCGTCAAGCAGGGCGAGCTTGGTGACGCGATCGGGGTGACGCTGGGCGAAGGCCAGAGCCCAGCCGCCGCTCCAGGAGTTACCCGCCAGCGCGGCCTGCCGTACGCCGAGGCTGTCCATGAACGCGCCGACGGCGGAGACCATGGCGTCCAGGTCGAAGGCGAAGCCGGAGTCCTTCAGCCGGGTGTAGCCCTGGCCTGGCAGGTCGACCACGTACACGGTGTGGTCGCGGGCCAGCACGGTGAGCTGGTCCTTCCAGCCGATGACCGAGGTGCCGCCGGGCGAGAGCAGGATCACCGGTGTGCCGGATCCGGCCTGGACGTAGTGGAAGCGGGCGATCGGGGTGTCGGCGTAGTGTGAGCCGACCTGGGCCAGGTACGGCGAGCGGAACGCGCGGCCGTCCTCGCCGGGCTGCCAGCCGTACGCACCGAACAGCACCGAGGCCACCAGCAGCGCTATCGCAGCCGCCAACCAGCGCCGCCAGCGCCGCCTGTGGACCGGCTGGGTGGCGGCAGGTCGAGATGTGTCGTCAAGGCTGACCATGATGATCCTCTAACTACGTTGGGGAGGGCGTTCATGGGTCTGGACCGGGCTGGTGCGGGGCACTGTGACAGACACGGTGAGTGATCCGGCTCACACAGCGTCTGGTCGCACGATCCACACGCTGAGCGTCGATAGGCAACGAACGTCTTCGGCACCTGGCGGTTCCGCCTGTCGGGCATTTCGACGACCAGGACCAGCCGCAAGGCCGACCCGGTCTTGATGGTGAGTTTCTTGGCGATCTCGGGGTCCGTGGCGCGCAGGGCGCGTGAAGGTGAGCAGGTCGTCGTCGATGACCCTGGGCCCCGCCGGCCGTGGCGGCCCTTGGCGGCGGCGCTCTGCTGGCCTTCCAGGGTCTTTTCGCGGATGTAGTTGCGGTCGAGCTGGGCGCCGACGGCCAGGATGGCGAACACCCATGCCGTTCGGGTCGTAGATCCCGGTCAGGGGGCCGGTGAGCAGTTAGGGCTCCGTACTCTACTGATGGGGTCGAGCGCGGTCAGGGCGTCGACTCTGGCGAGCGGGGTCATAATGGGCTCTGCTCAGGACAGGCTGAGGGCGCGAAGGCGCAGAGGGTCGAGGGTGTACTGGCGGACGATGCGGCCGAGGGCGCTCATCAGTCGTGACTTCGTACGGCTTGGGCTCTATGCGCAGCCCGTCGTTGAACGAGGGAAGGACGTGCTTGGACGAGCACAGCGGGCCGCCGAACGGCAGTGTGCTCCAGTGTCGCCGCCGAAGTCGTGCAGGAAGCCCGCTTGCTTGTTCAGCATGGTCACCTCGACCCGCGTTGGCGACGATCATTTCGGGATCTCCTGGATGTGCTCGGGGCGGAAGCCGAGGGCGAGGAGTCGTCCGGACAGGTAGCGGGGGATGGCGGTGCGTTGGATCAGGAAGCGGAGCAGGCCCGGCGGCTGGCCGTCCTTCCACCTGCGGTCGAAGGCCTGGCGCTGCAAGATTGCCTGCACCTGCTGGGTGAGGACGGTGGGCCATTCGCGGCGGTGTTCGACGGCGGCCAGATGACCGTCGTCGAGGGTGCCGTCCAGAAGCGGGCGGGTGAGGATGTTGGCGGCGGCGATGGCGTCCTGGATGGCCAGGTTCATGCCGACCCCGCCGACCGGTGACATGGCGTGGGCCGCGTCGCCGATGCACAGCAGGCCGGGCTGGTGCCAGGTGTGCAGGCGGTTGACCTGCACCTCCAGGAAGCCCATGGTGTCGAAGGAGGCCAGCTCGCCGGTGCGGTCGGCGAACATCGGGGCCACCTCGGCCACGTCCCGGCGGAAGGCCTCGATGCCTCTGGCCTTGCAGTCGTCGAAGCCGCCCTTGCCGATGAGGTAGCCGCACTGCCAGAAGTCGCCGCGGTCGATGGCGACCATGCCGCGGCCGCGGGCGAGCTGGAAGATGTGGTCCTCCTGGTCGCCCTCGTGTCGGGTCAGGTGGAACCAAATCACGTCGATGGGCGCGCCGAGCTCGTGCAGCTGCATTCCGGCCGCCTGCCGTACCGCCGAATTCCGGCCGTCGGCCCCGACGACCAGGTCGGCGTGGAACTCGCGGCCGTCCTCGCAGCGCACTCCCACGACCTTGCCGACCCGGCGGATAACGTCGCGCACCGGGGTGCTCTTGTGGAGGGTGAAGGTCGGATGACGTTGGGCCTCCTCGGCGAGCAGGTTGAGGAAGTCCCACGGCGGCACGAAGGCGATGTACGGAAATTTCACTTTCATTCCGGCGAACGCCTCGATCGAGGTGAGACCGCCGCCCAGCGGTACGTTGAGCGTGGTGACCTTGCGGTGCCGCAGCCGGTGGAAGCGCTCGGTCAGGCCCAGCTGGTCGAGTGCTTCCAGGGTGGAGGGATGTACGGTGTCGCCTCGGAAGTCGCGCACGAAGTCGTTGTGTTTCTCCAGGACGGCGACCTCGACGCCATTGCGGGCTAGCAGCAGGCCGAGCATCATCCCGGCGGGGCCGCCACCGGCGATGACAACGCTCATTGAAGATCTCCCTGATGGGTTCGGGGACAGAAGTTGAGAGCAAGGGGCCGCGCACCCGGGTCAGGATGGCTGGCGGATGTCCATGCCCCTCGTGCTGTCATGGCGCAGCCAGCGGAGCGCAGCCTTCTATTGGCGCAGGGCCCGGGCGGCTGCCCAGGCTCTTGGCATGCCGAATTCGGCCACGCCGCGGAGCAGGTCGCGCAGGGTGTCGTCGGTGGCGCCGGCTGATTTGGCCAGCTCGGCGTGCAGGCGCAGGGATTCGCCGAGTGTTTGGTAGAAGACGTCCACGGTCAGGCAGGCGATGGCCCGTTCGCGGATGGTGAGGTGTGGGCGGGCCCAGCGCTGGGCCAGCTGGTCCTCGGTGAAGGCGGCCAGGCCCGGGTCCACGTCCTCCAGGGCGTGTACGGCTCGCGCGAGCGGTCCGGCCAGCGGCGCCGGCTCGACGGGCTTGTCGTCCTGGGCTCGGGGCAATCCGAGCTCGGTCAGGCGTTGGAAGGCGGTGACCACGATCGGGTAGCCCACGTAGGGCGCCAGGTGCCGGTAGAGCTCGCGGATCGCCTCGGGGTCGACCCCCTGGGTCAGTGCCATCTGCAGGTGCATGGCCAGGGGTAGGTCGAGGTGTGGGTGGCACAGGTCGGCGGTCAGGCAGACGAAGGCCTTTTCGCGCGTGGTCAGGTGGGTCAGGCCCCACAGGTTGTGGCCCGCGCCGACGGCGAGCTGGGCGAAGACGGGGTCGAGGGCGGCGAGGGCCTCGGCTCCGGCGAGTTGGGTCATGGCGTGCTCCGTTCAGACGAAGTTCAGATCAACAGGTTCAGGACAGACCGAGCGCGCGAAGGCGCAGGCGGTCGAGGGTGTACTGGGGGACGATGCGGCCGAGGGTGCTCATCAGCCGTGACTTCTTGCCGACCGGATACCGGGAGCGGGGCTTGTTCGAGGTGAGGGCGTGCAGGACGGCGCGGGCGACGACGTCGGGGCTGGAGCCGGTGCGCTCTTCCCTGAGGCCGGCGGTGGTCATGGTGCGGTAGGCCCGGCCGTACAGCCGCCGTCCTTCCTCGCCGAGGGAGGCCAGGCGGGGTTCGACCTCGTCCTCGAGCTTGTCGACGGCGTCGGTGTGGATGGAGCCGGGTTCGATGAGGACGGCGGCCACGCCGTACGGCTTGAGCTCCATGCGCAATGCGTCGTTGAGTGAGCGGATGGCGTGCTTGGACGAGCACAGCGGGCCGCCGAACGGCAGGGTGATCCAGCTGCCCACCGAGCCCACGGTGACCACGCGGCCGCGTGAGGCGCGCAGCATCGGCAGCATCGCCTGGGTGACGGCCACTTGGCCGAAGACGTTGACCTCGTACTGCCAGCGCAGCGCATCCAGCGGGACGAACTCGAGCGGTCCGGTGACGCCGATGCCGGCGTTGTTGACCAGCGCGTCGAGGTGGCCAAGGCGCTCGGCGGCCTCGGCGATCTGGGTGGCGTCGGTGACGTCGAGCTGGATCGGGATGACGGTCGGGCCGAGCGCCTGGCCGTCGGCCTCCTTTCGTACCCCGGCGTAGACGGTGAAGCCCTCGCGGGCCAGCAGGAGGGCGGTGGCGCGCCCGATTCCGGTGGAGGCGCCGGTCACCAGGACGGTCTTCGACATTGTCGTGCTCCCTTCGTCGTATGCCAACGATTGTTGACCTCATCGGCTCGCGAAGTCAACACGTGTTGGCCTACAATTGTTGGCATGAGAAGATCGGCAGCAGAGACCAAGGCGGTCATCCTGGCGGTGGCGCGCGAGCGCTTCGCCGCCGACGGGTATGAGAAGGCGACGATCCGGGCGGTGGCCGCCGAGTCCGGCATCGACCCGGCGATGGTGATGCGGTACTTCGGCTCCAAGGAGAAGCTGTTCGCCACCGCCGCCGAGTTCGATCTGCGACTGCCCGACCTGAGTCAGGTGTCGCGCGAACGTCTGGGCGAGACGATCATCAGGCACTTCCTGGAGCGGTGGCGCGCCGACGACGGGCTCCAGGTCCTGCTGCGTACGGGGGTGACGAACGAGGCCGCGGCCCAGCGCATGCGCGAGGTGTTCGGCGCCCAGCTCGCACCCATGATCGTTACCTCCGCCGGGGATCGGGCGGCGACGAGGGCGGCGCTCGTGGCCTCCCAGGTACTGGGGATGGCGCTGTGTCGCTACATCCTGAAATTCCCTCCCGCGGTCGACATGTCGGATGAGGAGGTGATCGAGTGGCTCGCGCCGACCCTTCAGCGCTACCTGACCAGCGCGTGAACCTGCTGCTCCTCCGCCTTGAGCAGGTGGTTCTCTTTGATGAGGAAGTAGATCAGCAGGCCGCTCATGATGAAGTGGCCGCCGGCGGTGTACAGACCGGGGAAGTAGCCACCCTTGAGGATGGGGAAGACGAAGTGGGCGATGCCGTTGAGCAGGCCCGCGCCCAGGGCGTACCACCACAGAAAGAAGTTGGCCACCCGGATGCGGTAGAGCGCACCCGCTCCGGCGAAGAAGTAGAGCGCGCCGAAGCCGAAGACGAAAACGAGGAGGAACTCGTTCTCCGGCCAGTCGAACAACTCGACGATCTCGTGGGGGAAGCCGCCGGTGTACTCCTCGGCCATGTGGATGAGCTGGAAGCCCACCGCGCACAGGTAGACGGCGATCACTTTCCTTGACTTCACTGGGCGTGCGTAACTGAAAGCCATCCAGCCGCTCCAGGCCAGCACGCTGGCCACCACGAGGACGACGGCACCTTGGATGGGAAGGGTCAGCAGAGCCCAGGCACAGAACGCGACGGCCAGGATCGCCATCACGGTCGCCGAATACGGCTCGGGTCGTTTGGGCATGGCCCTGACGCTACGAATTTCGAGGTGACCGCCGCCTCCGTCACGTGACTGATGTTCGTTCGCCGTCATACCAGTCAAGCGACGGGCGAGGCTCAACGACCTCAACGGTCACGTTGGCGGCAGTCTGCCAGGCCTTGTGCGAGCTGGACATGGCCGCTTCGTTGCGGAGGAGGGCACGTTCAGCATGGGCCGTGTAGAGGAGCTGTCGGCCACCCCTCTCCGGAGCCGCAAGCGAGGGAGGTGATCAGCATGGCGATTCAGTCAGGTGACTGAGGCGGTCGGCGAGGGGTGCGGCCTAGCGTCAGCGGCATGAAGCTGATCAATCTCTTCCGGCCCACCTTCCGCACCTTCGTGCTGGCCAACTTCAAGGCCAACGGCGTCGCCGCGCAGCCGATCATCTACCGCCGGGTCTGACCTATGCCAGCTCCAGCCTGGCCAGCTCGGCACGTGAGGAGACACCCAGCTTGGGAAAGGCCCTGTACAGGTGAGAGGCAACGGTACGCGGGCTGAGAAACAGCTGGGCACCGATCTCCCGGTTGGACGCACCCGTGACGGCCAACCGCACCACCTCCAGCTCCTGCGGAGTCAGCGCAGCCAGCGGATCCCCGGCGCGGGCACGGTCCGGCAAGCTGACCCCGGTCGCGCGTAGCTCGGCCGCGGCACGGGCCGACCAGGGAGCCGCGCCGAGCCGGTCGAAGGCCTCCATGGCGGCCTGGAGCTGGGCGCGTGCCTCGGCGCGGCGCCGGTGGCGGCGCAGCCACTCCCCGTAGACCAGCTGGGTGCGTGCCTCATCGAAAGGCTGCCTGCCCTCGGCGTGCAGATCAAGCGCCCGCTCGTACAGCGACCCGGCCGCGCTGTCCGGGGCCAGCAACGCGCGGACCCGGTGCAGGACGGCGAGCGCTCCCGGCCGGCCGGTGGACTCGGCCCATTCCGTGTATCGCCTGAGGTGCTCCCGGGCACGCTGCGGATCTCCTGCCCGGACGGCGGCCTCGACGTAGTCCGGCCAGACATGGCGCCACACGAAGGCGTGGCGGGATGGACCGGCCATGGCCCGGTCCATCCGGTCGAGCACGGCCTCGTAGCGGCCCTGCGAGAGGTCGAGGATGACGCGCGCGTACTCGGCCCAGCAGGCCGCAGGCATCCAGCGACGGTGGTCGGCGTCGCGAACCGCCTGCTCGGCCATCGCCTCGCACTCCTCCTGCGCCCCGGCCACCGCGGACAGCCAGGCGAGCAGGCCGGCCAGGTAGCCGCGCCACATCGGCTGCCCAACGTCGGAGGCCAGGACCAGACCCGCGCTCACCGTGGCCCGCGCGGACGGGTGCCGGCCGTCGAGGATCTCGGCGATGGCCATGATCGACATGGCCTGGGGCAGGCGTCCCAGGCACCCCTCCGCCCGGTACTCCTCCAGAAGCGCGGCCGCGCTGTTGAGCATGCTGGCGGTGTCGGCACGCGCCAGGCCATGGAAGGCGATGAGAACGCGCAGTTCAGACGGCAGCCGATCGGTGGGATCCGGCATCTCGTAGGTGAGCGTGGTCACGGCGTCACCCTCCAGGATCAGGCGGAAGGCGTGGTTGATCGTGCGGACCACGGCGGCCGGCCCTTCGCCCTCCGGGCCGAGTTCCTCGGTGCGGCGGGCGAGCGGGAGCTGGTCGGGATGGGTGGCGCTGGCCCAGGTGTAGTAGCCCGCCATACTCAGCAGCGACAGCTTGACGGGCAGATCGTCGGCCACCGCCGCCCCCTCGTGCAGCAGCCGCACGGCCGCCAGCGGCCGGCCCGCCTCCACCTCCAGCTTGGCGCGCACGTAGAGGAGCTCAGCCAGAATGGAGCCCTTCAGCGTCGCCTCCTCCGCAAGGCGCCGCGCCCGGTCCACCAACTCGCCCGCACGCTGCCACAGACCCGCCTCGATCGCGGCTTCGGCCGCGGCCGTCCACCGCCGTACGGCCTGGGTCGGCTCAGCGGACAACTCCGCCGCGCGCGCGTAGGCCGCTGACACCGCCGCCTGCCCGCCGCGGCCCCGCGCCCGCAGCGCCAGGCTCTCCAGCTCTCCTGCCACCTCCTCATCTGGGTGCAGAGTGACGGCGGCCAGATGCCAGGCTCGCCGGTCGTCGTCGGATGTCTCTGCCAGTGCCCGGTGCGCGGCCATCCGGTCGGCAATGTCACAGGCCAGCAGCACCGCCGTACGCACCAGCGGATGATGAAAGGCGACGCCCGCCGTGCCCACCCGGACCAGGCCGGCCCGCTCGGCCTCGGCGAAGTCGACCAGCGAGGCGCCGAGCAGCCCGACCGCGCGTGCCAGCCCTCCCAGTTCCTGGTGGTCCAAGGCCGCCACCAGCAGGCAGAAACGGGTGGTGACGGGGAGCGCCGAGATCCGCTCGCGAAAACCGCACAGCACCCGGTCCGTCACCGGCTGCGCCGTGCCGAGGGAGAACGACAGCGGCACGAGCGGGCCCCCTCGGCGGTGAGCATGCGGGGCAGCTCGACCAGCGCCAGCGGATTGCCTCCGGCCTCGGCCACCAGCTGGTCCCGTACAACCGGCGGCAGATTCGCCGCCTGCTCTGCGACCAGGCCGCTGGCAGCCTCGGCGTCCAGCTCGCGCAGCCACAGCTCGGGAAGCCCCCGCGCGGGGAACTCGCCGTCGCGCGCGGCGAACAACGCAGCGACGGGCTCGTCATGCAGGCGGCGGGCGGCGAACAGCAGCGCGTCGGCCGACTCGCCGTCCAGCCACTGGGCGTCGTCGACCAGGCACACCACCGGGCCCGCCGCCGACAGCTCCACGAGCAGGCCGAGCGTCGCGAGGCCGACGAGGAAACGGTCTCCCCGGGTCGGGCCGCCGAGGCCGAGCGCGCCGCGCAACGCCTCGGCCTGCTGCTGCGGCAGCGCTCCCAGGTGGTCGAGGACCGGGCGGAGCAACAGGTGCAGGGCGGCGAACGGCAGGTCGGCCTCGGACTCGACACCGTTGACCCGCAGCACGCGTGCATGCGCTTTCGCGGCGGCGTAGTCCAGGAGGGCCGACTTGCCGATGCCCGCCTCGCCACGCACGACCAGAGCGCCGGAGGGGGCTTGCAGCAACTCGTCGACGGCGGCTTGTTCCGCCTGACGCCCGTACAACATCAGATCGTGTTCGCGACGGTGAGTGAAAGGGTTCGGTCGAAGTAGGCGTCCACCATTTGGGTTCCTCGGTGCGTAGCGCGATGTAGCCGTCGGGGCGGATCAAGAGCAGGGTACCTGGGCGGGCCCGGTTGAGCCGGGGTGCCTCCTTGCCGATGAGGGCCTGCGGGAGGTCCGCGCGCGCCCGGAACTCACGATCTGCAGGGTGGCGACGTGGGGGGCTCATCCCTCCGCGGAGCCTGTGAGGAAGCGGATGATCAGATCGGCGAGCTCGCTCGGCTGCTCCGCGACCATGTTGTGGCTCGCGGCCAGTTCGGTCACCTCAACAGTGCCCGGCAGATCGAGAAGGTCGCGCCGCACCCCTCGGCGGAAGGCGGCCATGAGCTCTCCGCCGTCCATTCCCGCCGGGTCCCGGTCGGCCAGGACCACCAGTGCGGGGCACGTCACCACCCGCAGGAGCGGGATCGCGTCACGAAACTCCGGCGCGTAGCGCAGCGCGGCCAGAGTCTCCGAGCTAGGACGCAGGTAGCTGTGGCCGTCCCGGGTGGTAAGGGACCGCTGGGGAAACAGCGCCGCCTGCTCGGCGGGAATCGGCCGGTCCATCATCGCGGCCTGGGCATCGAAGGTGGCCCTGAGCTGGTCAAGGGCCGCCTTCAACGCCTCTGTCGCCATGCCCGGATAGTTGCCCGGGTCGTTCTCCACGGACCGGAGGCCGTCGAGGTTGACGATCGCCGGGCAGTCGGGGTGGCGTAGCGCCCACATGAGGGCGAGCATGCCGCCGAGCGAGTGGCCCACGATCGCCGGACGGTCCAGGTGGAAATGCTTGACCACGGCCTCCAGGTCGCCGAGAACCGCGTCCCACTCCCATGGGCCGTCCCCGGAGAGCCCATGTCCGCGCAGGTCCATGACCACGACCCGGTGCTCTCGCGCGAGGAGCGGCGCCAGGGCATCCCATGCTTCGAGTGTCCCGCCCAGCCCATGAAGGAGCAGTACGGCGGGGCCGTCCCCGCTGTGGTCGCGGGCAGCCAGGGGAATGACGTGATCAGTGATGGTGATGTCCTGAGGGGACACGCTGCTCCTTCGGTTGGTTGAGCCGGGCGCGGACGGACTCGGTGGTCACCCCGCCGTCGGGATGGCGTTCGAGCTTCGCGCGCTTGACGAGGTCGTGAACCCCCTGGCGGGTGATGCCGAGCATGGCCGCCGCGGTGGCGTACGGCACAGCGACGGCACCCGGGTGCCCCGCCCGTCGGGCGACGGCCTGACCGAGGGCGGACCGCCACCATGCCCCCGGCGGGTCGAACGGTCGGTCGCCTGGGAAGGCCGCCGCGATCAGCCGCGCCACCGTATGAACCGCTAGCTTGTCGTCCGGGCCGAGCAGCTGTGCCGCCCACACCTCGGCCTCGATGCGCAGCCGTTCCCGAATCGGCTGGACCTGATCATCCGACTCAAAAAGGATCTCGAGCGGGTCGACGATCCGGGTTTCCATCAGCCGGACGAGTTCTCCGGCCAGTTCGACGTGCTCTGCCGTACTCGATTGGTTCACTTGACGAACGTTAGCAAGTACTTGTCGTGCTCCGTCAAGGGCCGGCGAGGCGATGCGGTCCCGTCGTGCGACAGAAGCAACCATGTCAGCCGCTTCCGCAGGAGCTCTTCGTGTTTCCCGCGTGGTCGGGCTGCGCGGGGCGGGGTCCCGATTTGCTCGCTCATGCGCTTCTCCGTCACGCCATTGCGGATTTCTGACGGTAGAAGTCGATCTGGTCGGCGACTACCCGGTCCCGGAAGGTCGGGTCGGTGTAGAAGGTGAAGTGGGTGCCGGGGTAGACGCGCAGTTCACCTCGCGGCGCGCGGTCGGCCAGCATTCGGGTGGTCTCCAGCGGTGTCTCCCGGTCTTCGGCGGCGGCGCAGACCAGCAGCGGGCAGGTCAGCCGAGCGGCGGCCTCTGCGGGCCGGTAGCGCATCATCTGCAGCAGGCCCCTCGGGGCGACGCTGTTGCGCCACAGCGTTGTTCCTCCGCCGGTCAGGGTCTGGATGTGCTGGTCGGCCTCGGGGGTGGCGGTGACGGCGAATTCTCCCGGCCGTCCGACCATGGGGATGTAGTACGGCCGCAGACCCAGCTTGCCGCGGAGCGCGTCCCAGACGATCGCGCCCAGCAGCCGCAGCGTTTCACCGGTCGAGCGTCCCTCGACTTTCTTCGGAAATCCGTTGAACGGAATCTGCGCCACCACGGCGGCGATCCGGGGATCGCCCTCGGCCACGGTGATGGCGTGCGCGCCGCCCAGGGAGTTGCCCCACAACAGCACCCGGCCGGGGTCGACCCGCTCGTGCGCGCGGGCGAAAGCCAGGGCGGCCCGGACATCGACCAACTGGCCGTCGATGTCGGGAACCTGGCGCGGATCGCCCTCGCTCTCGCCGAAGCCGCGATAGTCGAAGACCAGGGCCGCGAAGCCCTGGGCGGCGAAGCGGTCCGCGTAGTCGAAGAGCCGGTCCATCGTCCCACTGAAGCCGTGGCAGAGCACCACGCACGGCACCGGCTCGGAATCGGCCGGCAGGTAGAGGTAGCCGGCGCACCGCACGCCGGCGGCGGTGAAGGACACCTTGGTTCGCATACAGATCATCCCCGCAGCAATAGACTGACTGTCGGTAAGCACACTTGCGAAAGAACTGACCGTAGGTAAGTGAGATCGAATGACATTTGAGCGGATCTTGGAGGCGGCGCGCGTCCTGTTCGCCGCCCGCGGCTACCGCGCCACCTCGATGCGGGCCATCGCCGACGAGGTGGGCATCACCAAGGCCGCCCTCTACTACCACTTCGACTCCAAGGAGGAGATCCTCCGCCAGCTCACCATTCCGCTACTGGACGAACTGGAGGCGGTGCTGGCCGAGGCCGAGTCCGGCGACAGCGCCGAGCAGGTGCGGTGGCGGGCGATCGAGGGCTATGTCGATGTCCACCTGCGCCACCGCCAGACGCTCACCATGCTGGTCAAGGACATGACACTGCTGGTTCAGGCGCCGATCGCCGACCGCTTCCGCACCGCGATCGCCCTGGCCAACGAGCTGGTGGCCGGACCGGGCGCCGGGTTCGAGCAGCGGGTGCGCGCCTGCCAGGTGGTCGCCGGGCTGGCCGATCCGGTGGTCCTGTTTCGTGACACACCCGCCGAACAGCTGCGCAGCCTGATCCTGGACGGCGCCCGGGCACTGCTGGGCGAACCGGTCATGCCCCGGGCGCGCGGGCGCGCCCGGGGACGCAACGGCGGACGACGCGCCATCCTCACCGACGAGCAGGTCACACAGGTGCGCTCCCTGTACGCCGAGGGCTGCAGCGCCGAGGAGATCGCCACCCGTTTCGACGTCTCCCGGGCCACCATCTATCGCTATCTCAAAATCTAAAGATTCTGAGATTTGATTTTGAGACGGAAGATCGAGCAGGTGCGCGCCGTACCATCCTCGATTGCCACCCGGCAGCGTGCTGGCATGTAAGCAGCCGCCCGGAGGCCGAGATCCCGGGCACGCCGAATTGGCCACACCGCGGATTCGTTCGCGCAGGACACCGGCGCCCTTCGCCAGTACTTCGAGCGGTTGAAAGAGGGGACCATCGCATGAAGGCCATCCGTATCCACGAGTTCGGCGGTCCCGACGTCCTGCGGTTGGATGACGTCGACGTGCCGGAACCAGGAGACGGCCAGGTGCTGCTCAAGGTCGAGGTGGCCGGCGTCGCCTACGGTGACGTCATGAAGCGGCGCGGCGCCTTCGGCCCCGAACTGCCGCTCCCCACCGGGCTCGGCATCGAGGTCGTGGGCACGATCGAACGGTCCGGCCCACGCACCGAAGGGCTCTCGCCCGGCACCAGGGTGGCGGCGTGGGTCGAGCATGGTTACGCCGAGTACGCCGTCGCGCAGGCGGAGGCGGTCGTCGCGCTGCCGGAGACCATCAGCAGCCGGGACGCTGCCGCGTTGCCCGTGCATGGTCTCACGGCCTACCAGACGCTCCACGAGGCCGGATCCATCCGCCGCGACGACACGGTCCTCGTGCACGCCGCTGCGGGCGGGGTCGGCACGCTCGCGGTGCAACTCGCCCGGCTGGCCGGCGCCAAGACCGTCATCGGCACCGCGAGCCGCGCCGACAAGCTCGACCACGCCCGGGCCCTCGGCGCCGACGTCGTCCTCGACTACACCGCTGACGGCTGGGTGGAGGGCGTCCTGGAGGCCACCGGCGGCCGGGGCGCCGACCTGGTCCTGGAATCCACCGGTGGCGATGTCGTTCTGCGGAGCCTGCGATGCATGGCGCCGTTCGGCCGCATGGTCACCTATGGGGCAGCCGGCGGCACTCCTGACACGTTCCCCAGCATGTCGCTGATGGACCGCAACCTGTCGATCATCGGCTACTCCCTCATGGGCTGGATGCGACACCCGAAGCGCACCGCGCAGGCCATCGGGCAACTGACGGATCATCTCGCCACGGGCGCGCTGAAGGTCTCCGTCGGCGCGGTCCTGCCGCTGGAGGCGGCGGCTGAGGCGCACCGAGCGATCGAAGAGCGCCGGACGATCGGCAAGACCCTGCTCCTGCCGCACGAGCAGCCGCCGACCGGCCGGACACCGGCCAGGCCATAGCCAACGAACCACACCGTGAAGGCCTGGACCTCCTATAGCTAACGGTGAGCCGCCATCGCACCAATCCTGCGGGCCGCTCTGACAATATGCGAAGAGTTAGCTATCGGTTGCAGCACGTAGCTATCTCAGGTGGTGCATGCCTTCCGGTAACCCCCTTGGACTTCTCGATGGTGATCGGGGTCCCAGCCGCCCTCGTCCAGCGTCCACGCGCTGATCAGCGAAAACCGAGCCCCCCGTTGATGTTCTGGCGCCGGACGACGTGCAGGAGTGGGCCCTCGACGGGGCAGCCGAGCGTGCGGGAGTCAGCCAGCCTGACGCGGAGGCGGAGATCGTCGTGCTCCGCGCGGGCGGGGCGGCCGGCCGCGCGGTGCTTAGCGGCGAAGATGGTGTGCTGTTCGTTCTCCGCTGGTCTGACCTGGTCGTTGAGTAGAGGCGCGGGCACTACCAGGGGCGTTCACGAGTGTGGTTGAGCGGCGACGATGACGCCCTGGTGAAGATCGCTCCCCGAGACGGTCGTGATCGTTTCCCAGCCGAGCTCCCTAGGGTTCAGCGTGCTGCGTCGGGCATGCGGACCGTTATGTACGGATGCGGTTGCTCCAGCCACTCGCTGGTCAGCCTTGCTCCTGTGGTCTGGTCGATGACCGCGAGCATGGCGGCTTGCCAGTCGTAGTCCTCGTCGCGTTCCTCGAACTCGACAAAGAAGTCCGTCATCGCCTGCAGTTGCGGCCATTGGCCGATGCCGGCATGGTCTTCCGGGCGCCCGGGGCCGAACGCGTCGATCGTCAGGATGAGCTCGCCTCCGGTCGCGAAGCTCAGCCGGTTATGGGCGTTGACGTTCCACCAGGCGCTGTAGGCCCGCGCTTCCTGACTGAGTCGCCGAAGCACGGCGGGGGTTGATCCGAGGTAGTCGCCCTCCACGAGCATGGCGGCGGATCCGCACCAATCGGCGAACACGGGATTGTCGGTGTCGTAGGGGAGCATGACGGCTCTGGGAAGCGCCGGCTCATGGAGCCGATGCGGCGCAGCTCCGCTGAGCCGGGCGGCGAGCTGGTTCAGAGGGAGCGTTTGTCCGCTGTCTGGGACCACTACGGTCCAGCACATGGCCACGTCGAGCCATGGCTGGCTGGAGCGGAGTTGCCGGTAGTGCTCGCGCAGGTCGGCAGTCGGGGGCTGTCCGGTGTTCACGCATTGCTCCTTTGCTCCTTCGGTTTCCCGCAGGACGGCTACCAGCGCACCGACTTCAGCGGCAACGACCTGTGCTACTGCCTGGGCAACACCACGCGCGCCAGCTCGTCCGACGACCGCATCCACATCAACTGCTACATGCGCCACGGCGCCAGCGGCGATCCTGGTTGCAGGACTTGCAGGTGGCCCGGGGCTGGGGCTACATCATCGGCGCCTACAGCCACCGCGACTTCGCCGACGGGGCTCCCACCAACATCATCGCGAAGTCGGCGAACCACGGCGACGGCGCCATCAACGTCTTCAACGACGTCTCGGTCCGCTGATCCCGTCTCTCAGCCGGGGTCTGCCTCACGCATGCGTTCGGTGGTCCAGTAGGACGCGACGTCCTCGGGAGCACGATCGTTCCACGATCCTGGGGCGGCGCGCTCAGGATCGCTCGGACGAATGATCACCATGGCCATCGCCGCCAGCACGAGCGCGGCGGCGATGGCCGACAACGCGCCTGCTCGTCGGCTCATGCCTCCAACGTAGTCTGGGCGGCCGGTTGGTGGCGTGGGGCGGCAAGGTCGTGGGCGGAGCGGGCCAGCCAGATCATGATCAGGACGCTCGAGACCACACCGAGAGCCTCGACGGCGCTTCCCTCGTCCGGGAACGGCAATGCCGCCAGTACCAGAAAGATCGGCGCCACCAGGGCGGCGATACCGTACGCGACGGTCGCCGTCCCCCAGCGGTCGTCGTACCCTTGGGCCCGCAGGACCAGCGCCGTCCAGGCCAGGCCTGCCAGGCCGCAGATCAGCTCCGCCCCATCCGGGACGGGCCAGCCGACGAGGTCGAGTACGCCGATGACGGTGAAACCGCCGTACCCCAGCACCCCCGCGCCCCGCGTGTACTGCCGGTCGCGGCCCAGCACCCGCATGAACAGCAGCACGACCACCCACATCGCCGCAGAGTCGATCACCGTCGCATCTGCCCACATCGACGACGCGGTGACGTGGAGCAGCCACGTCGTAGCTGTCGCGACGTAGAGCGCCACGCGCAACCGCAGGGTGTTCCGGTCCTGCTGGGGCGGCGGCCCCGCCAGCGGCCCGCGCAGGATCTGCCAGATCCCCCATGCCCAGGACAGCCCGGCCAGGACCAGGAGGAGCAGGTTCTGCCCTGTCGCCGCGACGCCTTCGGTCACGGTCGCGAACAGCGTCAGCCACCACAACGGGCCGAGGCTGCCAGAGATCAGGGCGACGACGACGGCGACCGTCAGCGCGGCGCCGTACAGACCGGTGACGAGCAGGGCGGGCAGGGCTGAACGGTGACGACGTAACACGGGACGCTTCCTGGGGGGTCGGAGGGGATGGGAGCGAACGCCTCACCCTACAATCGATCAAGAGGAGTGGCGCCAGACGGAGGGCGTGCGTCCGTGGGCGCGTTTGAACGCCACGCCTACCAGGTGGTCGGGGGGATCGGCTACTGACTTCCGCTGGGCGGTCACCATCGAGCCTTGGGCGACGCCCATCAGGCGCCCCGCCTTAAAGGCACAAGCAACGCCGCGTCCGCGCCGTGTGGCAGCAGAAGGCAGCCCAGGCCGACAAGGCACGAGTGGCCCGCATGATGGCGTACATGGAGAGCCAGCGCGAGCAGTGACTATCCACTCCCCCACCCCCTACATTCTCGACACCGGCGTCCTCATCGAGATCGCCCGCGGCGACAGCGACCTCATCGGCCTGGTCCAGGGCTACGACGCCATCGGCCAGCCGATGGTCGTGCCCGCCCTCGCCATCACCGGCGCCTCCCTCGACGTCCGCAGTGACGAAGCCGACGACCTCCTGGCGGGACTGGACCTGCTGCCCGAGGTCACCATCGCTCCCCTCAACGGCGCAGAACAAGCCAGCGCCAGGGCGAGGAAGGCAGGCAGGTCCATCATGTCCGGTGTCAGCCGGACCTCGGGGCCCAGACCACTTTCGGGGACGGCGGGCAGGAGCGTCAGCGACGCGCTGGCGGCGAAGTCGGTGACCCAGCTGGCCACCTGGGCGAGGTTTTCCACGGGAAACACCGTAGAGATCGGCACTGACAGTTCCAGTCTGATCGCGGAGCGTACTGCCTGGTTCGGAACAGATCAGGCGGCGTGCTCGCCCAGCCGCTCGCTCGCGGCGTCGGGCAGGCGGCGGCGCTCGGCCAGTTCCTCGCGCATGGCGCGGGTCTCCATACAGGTCCTCGCCGTCGGCGATCAGGTCCAGAACAAGCCCTGAGGGTGGCACCGACGCGCGGGCGTGGCTGGCCATCCTTCCTCCCGGCGGGCCCCGCGGCCGGCAAGACTGGCATTCAGTGGATCGCTTCCGGCATCGGCCGGCGACCCAGGCCTTTTGCGGCTCGTTGTGCACCTCGTGGGAGGCTCTGGCTGGGCACAACCACAGCCGGAAGCGGTCCGGCTCGGTTCTGCGACCGTAGCTCTCGATCTCTATGGTTGGCCGAGGCATCCAGAGGTCGCCCGCTGACTGTCAGGATGATCACACCGAACGGAGGAAAACTGATCGTGTTACGTCGGCTCTTTCGCTGGCGCCCGCAAGCCGCACCGCCCCTGGTCTCGACCTGCCGCCTGCAGACCCGCCAACAGAAGAACCGCCAGCGTGGCTAGCTAGACGACGAGACCGAACGCGCCGCCTTCATGGACCTGATGACTAATTGCCAGACCAACGGCATCCAGAACTTCCGCATGTGCGACCGCGGCTGCTGGCCTGCATCGACCTGACCCAGCAGGAAGCCGAGCGCGTACGGGCTTTTCGCCGTCTGCTGGCGCTGGGGTGGTTCCTCATGCTCGGCCCCGACGGGCCCGCCACACCCCACAACCCCGTGGGCACCTTGGAACGCCAGGCCGAACGAGTTCTGCACCTGCTCGGCTGACACCGGTCACGGCGGCCGCCGGCGAGAGGGAACGGGCCGCCGGACCCGACCGCAGGGAGGCGTGAGTGAGCCCGGGGCAGGTCCGCCCGCCCCGGGCTGTCCCTCGCGATTCTTACTTGCGGTTTCTTACTTGTAGTTCTGGACCCGCACGTAGGCGGCGCAGTTGACGGCCGACACGCGGACGTCATAGAAGCGCGACGGGTTGAGCCCTGTGATGTCGGTGGATCTCCGGTACGGGAACGCCCACCGGCCGCCGAAGTAGCGCTCCGACCCGGTGGTCCGGTCGGTGTACCAGAAGTGCAGGTAGCACGCCGCCGCGGTCGCCGAGTTGTACTTCACGTGGAGCCAGCCCTCGGGGTTGTGCGGCTCGATGCTGCCGGACCGCGATCCGGCCTGGTTGACGACGCAGTCGAGGACGACGTAGCTGGGGGCGCACCAGCGCCACCCCCAGGGTTCGGCACTGGCCGGCGCCGGGCCGGCGGCGAACAGCGCCGTGGCGGCTAAGAGCGACGTCGCGAGCACGACCAGGGCTCGCTTGATGCGGTTGTTCATTTCTCTCCCCGTGCTGTCGGCCTGCTTCGTGAGCAGGTTGTGGCTGCTGGACAAGGCCAGTGAAAGCGGCTTGCGGGGTGTGCGACCACCGGCCGGGGAATCTCCGCACAAGCTCGCACAGGATTCATGAGTCCGTCACACTTGGGGCGATGTTGCGCCAGCTCCACGGAGGGTGGCATGACCGATGGTTCAGATCAGGACGTCGCCCGGCCCGACCCTGACCGGGTCGTCACTCGTGAGGATCTGGCCCGCGAGCTGACGCTGCTGCGCAACACGGCCCGGAAGACGATCAGGGAGCTGGGCAAGGCCGTCGACATGCCGTACGGCACGCTCGGCGGGTGGTTCCGCGGGGCGAACGTGCCGCTCGCCTCGCAAACCGATCAGTACGAGAAGGTCCTCATCACGTGCGGCGTCACGGAACCGGAAGCGCGCGAGCGGTGGGTGCTGGCGCTGCTGCGGGTACGGCGAGCCCCAGGCCCACGGCCGAACGACCATGTGCCGCCCTACCGGGGGCTGGAGTGTTTCCGACCGGAGGACGCCGACTGGTTCTTCGGACGGCAGGAGCTGACCCGGCGGCTGGTCGACCAGATGTCGCCGGGGCTGACCATGGTGGTGGGGCCGTCGGGGTCGGGCAAGTCGTCGCTGTTACGCGCCGGGCTGATTCCCGCGTTGCCGTCCTGGGTGCTGCTGACCCCCGGCGAACGCCCGTTCCCTGAGCCGGCGGACGGGGTGGTGATCGTCGACCAGTTCGAGGAGATCTTCACCGCCGACATGCCGGACGGCGACCGGCTGCGGTTCGTCGGCGAGCTGGCGGACCTGGCGGGCACGACTCCGGTCGTGGTCGGCATGCGGGCGGACTTCTACCCGCACGCGTTGCGCTACCCGGCGTTGGCGAGCGCCTTGCAGTCCCGCCAGCTCGTGGTCGGCCCGATGACGGAAAGCCAGCTGCGGCAGGCCATCGAGGGGCCGGCCCGCCACGCCCGCGTCGACATCGACACCGGCCTGGTCGAGCTGCTCCTGCGTGAGATCACCCCGCACGAGGCGGGCGCGCTCCCGCTGCTGTCCCACACGCTCCTGGCCACCTGGGAGAACTGCCATGGCCGCAGGATGACCGTGGAACACTACCGGGCCAGCGGCGGTCTGCAGGCAGCGGTGGCCACCACCGCCGAGTCCGTCTACGCCGAGCTCACGGCCGACCAGCAGGAGCTGGCCAGGCAGCTGTTCCTGCGGCTGACCCACCTCGGCACCGACACCGCCGACACCCGGCGCAAAGTGAGGCGGGACGAGCTGGCCGACGAGGTCGAGCCGGTGCTCGACCACTTCGTGGAGCGCCGGCTGCTGACCGTGGACGCGGACACCGTGCAGATCAGCCATGAGGCCCTGCTGTCCGCCTGGCCACGGCTGCGGTCATGGATCGACGCGGACCGGGCTGGGCTGCGTGTGTTCCGGCAGCTCACCAGGGCCGCCCGATTATGGGAGTCCAGCGAACGCGACTCCGGCGTGCTCTACCGGGGCGGGCAGTTGGTGGCGGCGCGGGAATGGGCCGGCGATCCGGCGCACCGCGCCCAGCTGAACCCGCTGGAGCAGCGGTTTCTCGACGTGAGCGTCCAGCAGCACCGCCGGAGGAACCGCCACCTCTACCAGTTGCTGACGGCGCTGGCCGTGCTTGCCGTACTCGCCGGCGGCCTGGCCGCCTACTCCCAGTGGAAACGTGTCGAAGCCGACCAGGCGCGGGACGTGGCGATCTCCAGGACCATGACGATGACGGCGGCACGGCTGCGGGGCACCGATCCCGTGCTCGCCGCCCAGCTGGCGGTGGCCGCCCATCGCATCGCGCCGACACTCGAGGCGCGGTCCGGACTCGTGGAGGTCGCCGGCGCGCCCGCGGTCACCCGGCTGGTCCGTCCGGGCCGGGCGCTCCAGGCGGTGACCGTCTCCCCGTCGGGACGGCTGCTGGCCGCCGCGGGCGCGGCCGTCACCGACAGCACCGTGCTGCTGTGGGACCTGACCGACCCGCGCCGCCCCACACGGGTCGGCGCCCCGCTCACCGGCCACGCCGGCCCCATCTACGCGGTTGCGTTCAGCCCGGACGGCCGCGTCCTGGCCACCGGCGGCAAGGACCGCACCGTCCGCCTCTGGAACGTCGCCGACCCCGCGCACCCGCGGCCGCTGGGCGGCCCGGTGAGCGGCCCGGCCGACACCGTCTACGCGCTCGACTTCAGCCCCGGCGGGCAGGCCCTGGCCATCGGCAGCCGCGACGGCACGATCCGGCTCCTGGACCTGCGGACATCCACGCTCGGGCCCCCGCTCACCGGCCCCGAAGGCGCGGTCCGCGCTATCGCGTTCCGGCCCGACGGGCGGGTGCTGGCCGCGGGCAACGGCACCGGCACGGCCGGCGCGCTACAGCTGTGGGACACCAGCGACCCCACTGCCGTCAGGCGCGCCGGGCCGCCGCTGGCACTGCCGAGCCGGGTGAACGCCATCGCCTACCACGACAAACTGGTCGCCGTCGGCAGCAACGACGGTTCCGTGCGGCTGTGGGACACGACCCGCGCCGACCGGCCGCAGCCGTTCGGGCAACCGCTGGTCGCCGAGGTCAGCGTGTGGATCAACGTGGTCTCCTTCAGCGCGGACGGCCGGCTGCTCGGAGTCGGGAGCGCGGACAACACCGCCCGGGTGTGGGACGTGGCCACCGGGCGGGTCGTCAGCGCCCTGCCGCACCCCGAGCCGGTGACCGCCGTGCAGTTCAGGAACGGCGACCGCCTCGTCATCACCAACGGGGCCGACGGCGTGACCAGGGTGTGGGACCTGCCGGGTCCGGTGATCGAAGCCACCGAGCACCCGATCGACAACGTGGCCTTCCGCGCGGGCTCCACCCTGCTGGCCGCCGCCGCGGGTGACATCAGGCTCTGGGACGTGGCCGGACGCCGGCCCGTGCCGGTGAGCCCGCCGCTGACCGCGCCTCCGCCGTACGACAGGATGGGCAGCACGGTCGCCGTCAGCCCGGACGGGCGCACGCTGGCAGGCAGCACCCGCCTCGGCAACGCCGTGCTCGTGTGGGACATCACCGATCCGCGGCGGCCGGTTCGCCGCGCATCCCTGCTCGGGCCGACCGCGCTCATCCAGAGTGTCGCGTTCAGCCCGGACGGCAGGCTGCTGGTGGCCGGCAGCGATGACGGCACGGTGCACCTGTGGGACGCGCGCACGTTGCGGGCGCTCGGCACGCTCAGCCCGGACTCCGGGCAGGTCTTCGCCGTGGCGTTCAGCCCGGACGGGGGCAGGCTGGCCACGGCGACGCAGGGTGGCGTGGTGGCCCTGTGGGACGTGCGCGACCGGGCCCGACCGGTACGCGGCGCGACGCTCATGACAGGGATGGGAGACGACGTCCGGTCGGTGACCTTCAGCCACGGTGGCACGATGCTCGCGGCGGGCAACGCCTCGGGAACCATCAGGCTGTGGCAGGTGACCGACCCGGCCCGGCCCGTTCTCGTGGGCCCGCCGCTGACCGGGCCCGACGGCAGGATCTTCGCCGTGGCCTTCGACCCGCGCGACAAAGTCCTGGCGGTGGGGACCGGGGCGGGCCAGCTGTGGCTCTGGGACATCACGGACCCGGCGCGCCCGCGTGGCCACATCGCCGTCAACAGCCCGGGGGAGAGTTACACGGACCTGGCCTTCAGCGCGGACGGGAGTACGCTGGTCAGCGCCGGAGGCGATGTGCGGCTGTGGGAGGTGGATCCGGCGCGGATCGCGGCCAGGATCTGCCGGGAGTCCGGGGACGCGATCACCGAGGCGGAATGGCGGAAGCATGTGGCTGACGTCCCGTTCCAGCCACCCTGCCCGAACCCCAGCTGAGACGAACGGCCCGCACTACCCGCGGTCATCGAGTTCGACGCGGGGAGCATGGTGCCCACCACGTTCGGCAGGAGCAACGCCGGCACCGTGCGCGGCGCCTTCGCCGTGGCCGACCGGTACCTCAACCTGTTCTTCCGGATCCAGGTAGTCCGCGGACTGTTCGATGTCGCGGTAGATGTCCGGGCCGATCGGGCGGCGCTGCTCCTCGGCCAGGTGGCCGAGCAGGCCCGCCGTACAGGCGAGCAGGGCGAAGCCGCGCATGACCTCGACGGGGAAGCCCAGGTCGGCGAGGGCAGCGCCGCATGCTCCCGCGCCGTTGATCGACTCGTCGGGACGGCATGCGGCGACCTCCTCGAGGAAGCGCATGTGCTTGCCGTACAGGCCTTCTTCGCGGGCGATCTGGTAGATCACCGGCGTTCGCGGGTCGCCGTTCGTGTGCACCGGATGGCCGAGCCCGGGGATGTGCCTGCGGGCGGCCACGGCCTCAGGTGCGTCCAGGCCCTCCGCGAGGGCGTGGGAGAGGAACCGCGCGCAGTCTTCGGCCGCGCCGCGGAAGCGCGAGCCGCCGCCGAGCAGCCCCGCCGAGAGCGCGCCCTGGTAGGACTCGGGGGCGCTGGTCAGGGTGAGCCTGGCCGTGATGGCCGCGGGCGTGAAGCCGTGGTCGGCGAGCGCCATCAGCACCGCCTCGAACAGCCGCAGCTCGCCGGGCGTCGGCCGGCGCATGGCCACCAGCCAGAAGACCAGCTCGCCGAATCCGACCCGGCCCATCAGCTCCCCGGACAGGTCGTGGCCCAGCAGTGTGATCGTGTTCTCGTCCGAGCTTCCGATGGACGTGCGGTAGCGGCTCATCCGGGATCGTGCTCCTCTCCGGCCGGCGGCAGGTGTATGGCGACGCCGGGGGTGCCGTCACCCTCCACGGTAACCAGGTCGCCGGTCAGGTGAACAGCCGGCCGGAGTTCACGTCGATGGTGGCGCCGGTGATGGCCCTGGCCTGGTCGGAGGCGAGGAAGATGATCGCGCGCGAGACCTCCTCCTCGGTGGCGATGCGGCGCAGGGCCATGGCCCGCACGTCGCGGTCGCGGATCTCCTCGAACGGCACGCCCTCGGCCGCCGCCCTGGTGCGCATCCATTCGTCGAGCACCTCGCTGGCGATCCAGCCGGGCGCCACGCAGTTGACCCGTATGCCGGAGGGGCCGAGCTCGTCGGCGAGGCAGTGGGAGAGCAGGTGCGCGCCGGCCTTGCCGACGGCGAAGTCGGACCGGCCGGCGTAGCCCTTCCTGGACGACATGGAGGTGACATTGACGATCGAGCCTGAGCCTTGGGCGGCCAGGCGGTGGTCGCTCTGCTCCAGCCGGTTGGTCAGGCGGCGGTTTTCGGTCTGGGCGTGGCCAGCTCTTCCTTGCGGGCCACCAGGACGGCGGTGAGCTCGTCGACCCGGGCGGCGGCCCGGGTCAGGTCGGCGCGCAGCCGGCGCAGCTCGTCGGCCTGGCGGTCGCGAACCTCCTCGGCGTGCGGGGTGCTTTCCGCCGTGACCCGGCGCCGCTCGTCGGCCACGACCCGCTGCTCGGCCTCGCGCTGGACGCGCTCAGGGTCGGCGTGGGCGCGGTCCTCGCGTTCTTCGGCTTGGCGCTGTGCCGCGCGGGCGTCGCGTTCGGCGGTGCGGCGGGCCTGTTCGGCGGCCTCGGCATGTCGCGGGCGGCCAGCGCGTCGGCGGTGGCCGCCCGAGGTGAGGCCGCGCGGGCGGCGAGCGGGGGCGTCGCCCTGCCCAACGGGCAGGGGTTAGGCAGGGGTCAGGGCAGGATCTCGGTGCGCACGTCGATGCCCTCATACAGCGAGGGCGTTGCTGTCAGCAGCCGCCATCCACGACTTTGGGAAAGGTGGATGGCGTGCGCGGCCACCAGCACGGTGAGCACACGCTCGCGCTCGGTCAAGTCCGTGGACAAGCGGCGGGCGTTGCGGTCCAGCGTCTCGGTGAACGGGGTGGTGACGGCCAGGTGCACAGAGTCGAATGGGGCGATCAGGATGATCGACAGGTTCAGCAGGGCGCTGCCCTTGCCTGCGTGGTAGGCGGCCAGATACTGGGCCGCCAGGACGGGGACGAGCAGAGTGACGCCGTACACCGCCGCCTGGCGGACCACTTCACGGCCGTACAGCGACTCGCCGGCTGCCAGGTGGGTGAGCGCGGAGAGATCGAGGACGTGTCCGCTCAGACCGGGGGCGTCATCGGGGCTCACGCGGCTTCGATCTACCTGCCGTGCAGGTGCGAGGCCCGCTCACGGTCGCTGTCGGAGATGCCGGCGTCCCAGCCTTCTCCCCAGAGCTCGGCGAGAATGTCCATGTCCCGCTCGAGGCGGCTCTGGTTCCGCAGGGCCTCGGCTACGTAGGCCGAGGCGTTGCCCGTGGCCTTCGCGCGAGCTGCAAGATCGTCCGGGAGCGACACCGTGATCCGTTGAGTCATACTTTCAGGGTAGCTCAGCGAGCCGATCGTCATACTGCTGATGATGCTGGAACTCTCATCGGGGCGATGTCCTTGCGACTTAGCGCTTCAGTTGGCGGATTAGCGCTTGAGTTGGCGGATGTGCAGATGGGTTGGCGGAGTCGGTGCAACTTCTGAGTCGCCGAGGGTGAGCTCGCCAATCGAAACGCTCAATCCGGCAACCAGGCTGTACGCCTGTGACGCTCGTGACTGATGGGCCACAATGGCCTGATGTCTGCTATGCCCGAGAAGCGTGTTGAGGTCGCATCTTCATCCCGATTCAATGACTACGACAGGATCGCCGAGGGGTACACAGCCGAGAACGAGACTAGCCTCCTGAACGCCTACTACGAGCGGCCCGCGATGCTGGAGCTCGCCGGGGACGTGACCGGCCGACGGATCCTCGACGCCGGCTGCGGCTCGGGTCCCCTGTTCGCCGAGCTGCGCGATCGAGGCGCCATCGTGACCGGCATCGATGCGAGTGCCGGGATGCTGGCGATGGCCCGACGGCGGCTGGGCGACGATGCAGATCTGCGGGTCGCCGACCTGGCCAGCCCGCTGCCCTTCCTCGACGACGCATTCGACGACGTCATCGCGTCCCTGGTGCTGCACTACCTGGAAGACTGGGGACCGACACTGGCCGAGCTGCGACGCGTGCTGAGACCTGGCGGCCGACTCCTCGTCTCGGTCGATCATCCCTTCGTGATCCCCCTCATGCGTCACATGGCCGGGGAAAAGCCCAAGTACTTCGAGACCCGTAACCGGACCGAAGAATGGACCATGGGTGGGCAGACCGCCCAGATGAGCTTCTGGGGCCGGCCGCTGCACGCGATGACCGAGGCCTTCACCGCGGCTGGCTTTCGCATCAGCGTCATCAGCGAACCGCCGTTTGTGCCGGAAGCCCGCGAACTGTTCCCCGAGGAGTTCCGCGAGATCAGCGGCACGAGGTTCCTGTGCTTCCTGTTCTTCGTTCTAGAAGCCGACTAACGGCCCCTCGTCACGATCAGCTGCGCTGACTGAGCGTTTCAGTGGGCGATTCCCGCCAACTGAAACGCTCAGTCACAGTCCTTCCTGGTCACCCATCAACGTCATGACTCGCCCGGCACCGGCTCCTATGTGGGCCCCAAGTCCGCCTCGGTTTGTGACCTGGCGGGTGCGCTGACCGGCTTCGCATGAGCCGGGCGATCAGTTCGTGAGCCGCCCCGCCAGGAGAAGGAAAGGTGCCTCCGGCGGGGCGTGGTCTCATGCTGGCACACCCCCTGCACGCTCTGCCGTCACCGGCGGCGATTCCCAGCCTCGGGCTGCCCTTCGGACGGAGAGGTGATCACCTCTCCGTCGACCGGCCGCCCGCAGGCTCTCCTGCGGGCGGCGGCCAGGTCGGGGCGGAAGGTTACCCAGGTCTTGCCCGGCGGCGCCGCCCACGCAGGAGCGGAGGAATCAGCTCAGGGTCGGTGGCGGTGCCGATGTGCCCCACCCACATCGCGACTGTCGACGTGCCGAAGGGCGGCGCCTTGGCGACGATATTGTCGATCTGTCCAGCGTCGTCCTGGCCGGAAATGCGATCGACGTCGTCACGGTGAACCAACAGGACGCCCGTCTGGTTCCGCCTGGCGGGGTCAGGACTGCGCGGCTTTGTTCAGCTCTACCCACGCACCTCGCCCTCGATGTCGCGTTCGGCTCCCTCCTCTCGCCGTGGAGGCTCCCGGCTCAACGTGCCTCTATGGAGATGGAGGCGCAGATCGCTCTCCATGCGTTCGGCAGCGAACACGTCCGGAAGCCGCGCCGCGGCTCGGCGCGGCGGGCGAGGTAGACGTCGGGGTGGGGGTGCGGGTCGAGGCCGAGCACGGACGCGCAGTGGCGCAGGATGGCGTGGCCGAGCTGGGTGTCGAAGGTGCTCGTCCACGCGGGCACGGGGCGGTCGGACTCGGTGATCAGCTCCTCGAACTCGGCGCGCGTCAGGTCCCTCGCGGTCGCGCCGTGCACGTGGTGATCGACCAGGCCTGCGTGTGGATCTTCAGGCAGCCGCCCACCCCCTGAACGACTCTAGGCCGATCGCCTTCCGTTGGGGCGGCCGGCCACGCGCGCTCGGTGACGCGTATCCCTGGACAGAGCCCGGCCCCGCGCCCGGGGTGGCGGCCGGGTGGGGCGTGCCGTACAGGATGGGAGGACACAACGCCGCCGTGCCGGATGCGGAGACTCAGCGCGGCCGGAGTTCGCCCGAGCCTCGGGGGATCAGCCGGGTCGGCACCAGCGTCTTCGTTATGCGCGATCGGTCGCCGTCCAGACGGGACAGCACCAGCGCCGCCGCCGCCGCGCCGATCCCCGCCGGGTCCTGGGCGACCACGGTCAGCGGCGGGTCGAGGACCTCGGCCAGCGGCAGGTCGTCGTACCCGACGAGGGCCACGTCCTTGCGTCCCGCCTTGGCCAGCCCGACCACCGCGCCCGTCGCGGCGAAGTTGTTGGCGGCGAACAGCGCGGTCGGCGGGTCCGGCAGCGCCAGCAGCCGCTCGGCCGCCGCGGCGGCGGCCTCGGCGGAGTGGCCGGTCTCCACCAGTCCCTTGTCGAACGGCAGGCCCGCCTGCGCCAGCGCGTCTCGATAGCCCTGGAATCGTTCGCGCCTGGTGTAGAGCGTCGCGGGCAGGTCTCCGATGAAGCCGATCCGGCGATGGCCGTGCGCGATGAGGTGCGCGGTGCCCTCGCGCGCCCCCTCCCGATTGGAGCTGACCACGCAGTCGGCCGCCAGCCCCATCGCGGGCCGGTCGAGGAAGACGATGGGCAGCCCGGCCTCACGTTCGGCGCGCAGGTAGCGGTGGTCGCCCGTGGCCGACGGCACCACGAGCAGCGCGCTCACCCTGCGCGCGAGGAACGTGGCGACCAGGGAGCGTTCGAGCTCCTTCGTCTCGCTGGAGGAGCCCACGATCACGGTCAGGCCGCGCTCGCGCACCGCGCTCTCGATGCCGCCCGCGACGGTGCCGAAGAAGGGATTGCCCATGTCGGGGATGACCAGGCCGATCGCCGCGTCCCTCGCGCCGACCCGCATGTTGCGGGCCATCAGGTTGGGTTGGTAGCCGAGCCTGCGCACGACCTCCATGACGCGCGCCCTGGTCTCGGGGGCGACGGGGCCCTCCTCGTTGAGGACCCTGGAGACGGTCTTGGCGGTGACGCCGACCTCACGGGCGACGTCGGTCATCGTCGGGCGCCGCGCGCTCGCCATCGAACCTCCCCGTTGTCGGGAACAGGGTAACGGGATCACGAAAGGCCGATCGCCTCCGCGGCCCCCTTGTCGGCGATGACGGCCTTGCCGTCCGCCACGTCCATGGCGCCCGTCATGATCGCCACCACCTCGGCCATGCTGTGGTCGCCCGGCTTGATCTGCGCGACCCTGCGGCCCAGCCGCTGGACGTGGATCCGGTCGGCGATCTCGAAGACGTGCGGCATGTTGTGGCTGATCAGCACCACGGGCAGGCCGCGGTCGCGGACCCTGCGGATCAGGTCGAGCACCTGCCCGGACTCCTTCACCCCGAGCGCGGCCGTGGGCTCGTCCATGACGACCACGTGGGAGGCCCACGCCACCGCCCTGGCGACCGCGACGCCCTGCCGCTGCCCGCCCGACAGCGACTCCACGGGTACGGCGAGCGAGCGCAGCCCGATCTTCAGCGCGGCCATGTGCTCGGCGGACTCCGCCCGCATGCGGTGCTTGTCCAGCATCCTGAACACCTTGCCGAGCAGTCCGGGCTTGCGCAGTTCCCTGCCGAGGAACATGTTGGTGGCGATGTCGAGCGAGGCGGCGATCGCCAGGTCCTGGTAGACCGTCTCGATCCCGGCCCTGCGCGCCTCCAGCGGGTCGCCGAAGCGCACCCGTTTCCCGTCGAGCAGGATCTCGCCCGAGTCGGGCTGGATGGCGCCGGTCAGCGCCTTGATCAGGGTGGTCTTGCCGGCGCCGTTGTCGCCGATGACGGCGAGCACCTCGCCGGGCAGCAGGTCGAAGTCGGCGCCGTCGAGGGCGGTGACGTGTCCGTAGCGCTTGACCAGGCCCCGCGCCTGGAGAACTGGCGTGGTCATCGGGTCCTCCTGCGGGAGAGCTGGTCGACGGTGACCGCGAGGATCACCAGGATGCCGGTGATGAGCGTCTGGTAGATCGACGGGACGCCCATCAGCTGCAGGCCGTTGCGGAACACGCCCACGATGAGCGCGCCGATGAGCGTGCCCATGACCAGGCCGCGACCGCCGAACAGGCTCGTTCCGCCGAGGACGACGGCGGTGATGCTGTCGAGGTTGTCGGTCTGGCCCGCCTGCGGGTCGCCCACGCCGGTGCGGGAGACCAGCAGGAGGGCGGCGATGCCGTACACCAGGCCGGCCAGGGTGTAGACGCCGACAGTCAGCCGCGAGGTGCGGATGCCGGTGAGCCTGGCGACCTCGGGGCTGTTGCCGAGGGCGTAGACGTGCCTGCCCCACGCGGTCTGGCCGAGCAGGTAGGCGAACAGCAGGAAGAGCGCGATCGTGAGCACGGAGCCGTAGGTGACGCGGGTGCCGCCGAGCTGGAAGGTCTGGCCGAGGAAGGTCAGCTCGTCGGGCAGGCCCGTGACCGTCTGGTCCTGGGAGTAGATGTGAGTGAGGGCGAAGACCACGTTCAGCATGCCCAGCGTGACGATGAACGGCGGCAGCGAGATCCGCGTCACCAGCATCCCGTTGACCAGACCGAACAGGGCGCACACCGCCAGGCCGGCGGCGATCGCGAGCAGTGGCGGCATGGACAGGGCCAGCTTGGCCATCACGATGCCGCCGAAGGCCATGATCGCGCCGTTCGACAGGTCGATGCCGCCCGTGAGGATGATCAGCGTCTGGCCGATCGCGAGCGTGCCGACGACCATGACCTGCTGGATGATGAGGGAGAAGTTGCCGCCGGTCAGGAACTGCGGGCTGTTCAGGGAGAAGAATGCGCAGGCGATCACCAGCGCGGCCAGCGGGCCGGCCGTCGGCGTGGTCAGGATCCTGCGCGGCAGGGTCGCTTCGATGACGGCCATGTCAGCCCCAGCAGTTGGCCAGGCCGAAGGCGGTGTCCTTGGCGGCCACTCCTGCGACGGGCTTGTCGGTGATGAGCGTGACCCCGGTGTCGGTGTACCCGGTGGCCTTCTTGCCGCCCTTGGCGAAGTCGGTGACGGCCTTGACGCCGCTCTCCGCCATCTTCAGCGGGTACTGCTGGGAGGTGGCGGCGATCTGGCCGCTCTTGACGGCCTTGGTGCCCGTGCAGCCGCCGTCGACGGAGACCACGAGCACGTCCTTGTCGATGCCCTTGGCCTTCAGCGCGGTGTGGGCGCCGAGGGCGGCCGGCTCGTTGATGGTGTAGACGAGGTTGATGTCGGGCGCCTTCTGCAGGCAGTTCTCCATGGCGGTCTGGCCCTTGGACTGGTCGCCCTGCGTGTCCTGCGAGCACACGATCGACGGGTCGCCCTCGGCGACGCCGAAGCCCTTGAGGAAGCCGTCGTGACGGAGCTTGCCGACGGTGATGCCGGGAGCCAGGTCCAGGGTGGCGATCTTGGCGGGCTTGCCGGCCATCGCGGCCTTGGCGTACTGGCCGATCAGCTCGCCCGCCTTGAAGTTGTCGGTCGCGAACAGCGCGTCGGTGGCGTCCTGCGGTTCCGTCGGGGTGTCCAGGGCGATCACCAGCACGCCCGCGTCCCTGGCCTTCTTGATGGCGGGCACGATGGCCTTGGTGTCGCTCGGCGTGATCAGGATGCCCTTCACTCCCGCGGCGACCATGTTCTCGATGGCGGTGATCTGGCTGGCGTTGTCGCCGTCGAACTTGCCCGCCGCGCTCATGAGCTCGGCGCCCTGCGCCTTGGCGGCGGCGGTCGCGCCCTCCTTCATCTTCACGAAGAACGGGTTGGTCTCTGTTTTCGTGATGAGGCCGACCTTGACGGTGTCCGAACCTGAGCCGGACGGGGTGCCGCCGCCGCATCCGGCGGCCATAAGCGCTGCGGCCCCGAGGCCTGCGATGAGTCGTTTCATGGCGGGTGTTCCTCACATGAGCTGGACAGACCCGGTGTCATCGTTGACATATGTCAACGTTGACATCCGCTGTGCTGCGATGATGAACTCCGTTTCGGGAAACGTCAATGCCCTAGGCCCGTAACAAAACGGCAACAGCGGAAAGGCAGGCAGATGATCGCCGTCCTTGGTGAGTGCGTCGCCGACGCCTTCGCCGACAGGCGCCCGGGCGAGCTGGCGATGCGGGTACTGCCAGGCGGCGGGCCCAGCAACACCGCGGTCGCCCTGGCCCGCCTCGGCACCCCCGCCAGATTCCTCGGGCGCCTGTCGGACGACGTGTTCGGCGAGCTGTTCCGCGAGCGCATGGCCGCCTCCGGGGTCGACCTGTCGGCGTGCGTGCGGGCCCGCGAGCCGAGCACGCTGGCCGTCGCCACCCTGGATGCCGAGGGGCAGGCCCGCTACTCCTTCCACGCCGAGGGCACGGCCGACTGGGGATGGAGCGCCGCCGAGCTGTCGGCTGACCGGCTCGGCGGCGCGTCGTGCCTGCACACGGGGTCGCTGGCACTGGTCAGGGAGCCCGGAGCCGGCGCGGTGGCCGAGTTCGCGGGGCGGGCCGAGGCGACCGTCTCCATCGATCCCAACGTACGGCCCAGCCTGGCCTCGCGAGAGGACTACCTGTCGCGGATGCCGCAGTGGTGCGCGCTGGCCGACATCCTGAAGCTCAGCGCCGACGACCTGGCGTTCCTGATGCCGGACGTCTCGATGGTCAGGGCGTGCGAGCTCTGGCACGCGGCGGGGACGCGGCTGATCGTGGTGACGATGGGGGCCGCGGGGGCGCTGGTCTCGATGGACGGGGCCGTGGTGACGGTGCCGGCGGAGCCGGTGGAGGTGGTGGACACGATCGGCGCGGGAGACTCCTTCACGGCGGGGCTGCTGCACCGGCTCGAGTCCAGGGGCCTGCTGGGCGGGCGGCTGGACGGGCTGGACCTCGCCTCGGCCGCCGAGGCCGCCGCCTTCGGGGCCACGGTGGCGGCGCTGACCTGCGCGGTGGCGGGCGCCGACCCACCCTGGGCCGACCAGCTCATCTCCCAGCCCAGGCCCTGACCCACGCTCCCGCCCTCGGCCAGCCATGGCGACGCGAAGGCGCCCGCCTCCCGGTGGGGAGGCGGGCGCTCCGAGGTGCGAGGGGCAGGCGGCGGCTCTGGACGCGGTGGCGACCGTGGCCTCCTTCTTGACCCCGTTCACCGTCACCGCGACCAGGACCTGACCGCGCCGTAGCGCCGTCAGCGTCCCCGTCGCGGGGTCGAGCGCCGCGACGTGCCACGGCTTGGCCTCGACAGCGGCCCGATGTGGCCACGATCTCCAGCGCGGTGAAGTCGCCGTAGCTTTGCCGGAACGCTGGTGACAGCAGGCGTGTCCAGGTCGACCGCCGGGGCGTCCCGCAACCGCGCCGCTACCTCGGCCGGCGCGAGTCTGGCCGAGGTAGCGGTTGCCCCCCGGGAACCCCATGCACGCCGCCAACGTCCCGATCGCCGTGTCGAGGTCGATCGGCGTCACTCCCATGGCCCGCTGCGTGCTCCCGATCTGCGGCGGATCCGCATCCCGCCGTCCGACCAGGGGGGCCAGCTCACGGCCGTCGTCCTGCCCTGGCGCAGGCCGAGGAGGACGAGGCTGTTCTCGTCGCTCGGCTCCGTCATGGACAGCTGACATCCGGCAATCTTCTCTAGCACGCATACGAAAGTCGCCAGCGGCCAGCACGCTGGCGGGGGCCGATGACCGCCTGATCCTGGCCCCGATCATCTTCGTTGCCTCCACCGGCTGCACCTGGCGCCAGCTGCCACCGATCTTTGGCGCGTCATGGCAACCGCGCTGCCCGGGGGTTTTATCGGTGCAGCGACGTACAACCGCATCATGGACACCTTCGATGTGCTCGTGACGGCTCACTCGTGGCGAGCCGATGCTTCCTGGCGAGCTGGCAGACGCTCTTGCTCATGACGGTCCAGGGCTCGTCGCCGACGGCGGCCAGATCGACGAGCTCGTAGTCGAGCACATGTGCCGACTCCCGGGCGAAGACGCCGTCCGAGGGTGGCGGATGGTGCTGCGCCGGGGGCTGTTACAGCGCCGGGCCGCAGGCTCCTGCCGGACGGCGCCTGGAAACAACCGTAGGGGGACAGCGCGCTTGGGCTGATCGTTTCGGCAGCTGGTCGGCCGAGCGACCAGTGGGGCGGGCTTGGCGGCGTTCGATCTCTGAGTGAGGCGTAGGGCTGGGCGTAGGCCCATTCATCGAGCAGCGGTGCCGGTTGTAGCGAGGCTGGCGCGGTTTCGCGTTCCAGGCCTGCTGGCGGCCTCGCGCCCGCACCCCTGAGCCTTTCCGACCTGCTAGACCGACACCGGCTGCCACGAATAGCCAGGCGGCTCAATCCGCCGCGAGTTCGCCACGCACCGCGCGCATCTCGGCGCGGACCTCTTCGGCGGCCCGCCCTGGCCTCGTCCAGCCGCTGGTCGGCCTGCTCCAGCCGATCAGCCAGGCGGCGGCTCTCGGCGTGCGCGGCCCCCAACTCCTCCTGGCCTGCGGCCGAGACGGCGGCACCGGCGCCACGATGCGGCAACCCAGCTCGAAGGTAAGCCACGCCGGCTCCATCGCCGCAGTCGTAGCGATCGCTGTCGGCATCATCGTCACCCGCACCACCAGAAGGCAGCACCGCCGACGGGTGTGGGTCCCTGCCACAGAGGGTGGCGCCTGGGCAGGGGTTAGCCGCGCTGGATGGTCTTCAGGTCCTCCATCGTCAGCTCCTGGGTGCGCTTGGCGTCCGTGCTCGTCACCCACGCCAGGATCTGCGGATCGGCGCTCTGCCCGTGCGGCAGGCCTCCGATGGCGGTGTCGGCACCGTCGGAGGCGACCAGTTTGTGCAGGTACTCGGCGAAGGCGCAGGGCCCTCCCCCGGTCCGGCCGACGTCGTAGCCGCAGGAGTGGTGTTCCGGCAGGAGCGACAGCGTCCCGGCGGTGGTGCGAATCCAGAACAGGCCGCTGGTCCGATCGATGACCAGGTAGGCGAAGGCATCGCGGGGGCGCAGGTCCAGGGGTGCGTAGGTGGTGTAGGTCCAGCGGTCGGTGTCTCCGCCGACGGTCCGGTAGTGCTCGCCGACGACGGGCAGGCCGAACTCTGGGTCGTACCAGGTCCGATGGCAGATACAGCCCGAGCCTTCCACGGCCGAGGGGCTGTTCTTGTCGTCGTCCACGCACGGGTGGAACAGCTTGGGGATCGCCTGGTTGTCCACGAGTGTGGTGTGCAGCGGGTTCGGCTCGCACCGCACCAGCCGGTCCAGCCACTCCCGGGCGTACGGGGATTGCCGCTCGATGGACACCGTGGCGTTCCACGCGGCACCCGCAACGCCGATCCGGGCTTCGGTGTACAGAACGAAGTGGGCGTACCCCTTCGTGGGATCGGTGAGGTTCAGGTCCGGGTGCGTGAAGCTCACGTCGGCTCTCCCTGGCGTAGTCGGGTGTATGTGGTTCTGGCGGTGTAGCCGGCGGAGTTGCGGGACCGGTCGCGGGTGTCGGCGGTGTTGTGGGTGAGACGCCGACGTCGACCGAGTGTTGCCGCACTCACTGTGGGGACCCGCGGCGGGGACGTGGCGGGAGAACAGGGCGCCGAGATCGGAGAAGCCGGCATCGTCCTGAGCTGCCGGTGCGTACTCTCCCTCTTCACCTGCCACCGGTCGGGCCCTCGACGATGGGAGGGTCCTCGACGGCGGCGATCGCTGCGTCCAGCACGATGGCCATCTCCTGCATCAGATCCTCGCGTGGTCGGCCGGTGGCCTCGCTCAGCCGCTCCAGCAGATAGCGGGTTGTCTCCATGGCGGGGTTGAGGTGCTCGTTCAACGCCGCCATGCTCGCTTTGCCGGTGGCGTCCATCACCTGCCGGGCGACGGCCCGCTGCCAGGGCCAGCGGTAGGAGGGAAGCTGGATGGTGAACTTGACGGGCCCGTTCACCTCGCCGATCATCCGGGCCTGCTCCTGCGCGGTAAGGGACGTGTCGAAGACAATGGTGAGCTGCCGGATCCAGCGCGCGACCGACTCCCGATAGTCACCCACCCGATCACCGTAACCACAGCCTTGCGGCAACCGCTATGGCGTAGTCGGTACCGTTGCTAGCACTCGCCACGGGGACGGCTACCAGCACCTGTTCCACGCCAACACCAGCTGCGAGGTGTGGGGGTTGGACCAGACCACCGTCGATGACGGCTGGGGCGAGTTCTAGCTGGCCTTCGGCGGCGTCGAAGGACCCGCGGTGGACGGTGACGTCTTCCTCGACGTTTGGTCGGTCACTTCCGCATGCTTGGCCCATGGCGCCTGGTAGGCCCACTGCCAGGCCAGCTCGAGCGGCCCGCGCTCGAACCGGCGCAGCCACAGCGAAGTCAACATGACGAACAGCAGGCAGATCCCGGCCCACGCCACGGGCACCCACCAGGGGCGCAGCCAGTCGAGCTCGGCGGCCAGGCCCAGGCCCCAGCCATAGCAGAGCGCGCTGGCGACCAGGTTCTGGAAGACGTAACAGGACAGTGCCATGCGTCCGACGTTCGCGACGGCCGTGCGAACCACGCCCGGCGAGCCACTCATGCCGAGGACGATCGAGCTGATCAGCCCCAGCAGGCCCAGCGCGACCAATGGCGCCAGGATGTAGCGGTCGACGGCGAACCAGGCGAGCCCGGCGAAGGAGGTGAGCAGGTTCAGCGGCGCGGCGACCCCGAGTCCGATGACGATCAGCTTCCTGCGCAGGCCCGCGCCGCGTTCGTCGAAGACGCCGGCGCGCAGCAGCCGTGAGCCGAGCAGGAACAGCACCACGCCCAAGGCGATGATGAAGACCAGTTCCAAACGGTAGAGGAGGAGCTGCTGGAGGCGGGAGGCGACCTGGTCGGTCCAGCCGTCCTGGGTGTAGAGGGTGGTGGCGGTGCTGGTGAAGGCTCTGCCACCCGAGGCCAGCAAGCCCAGCGTCAGCAGGCCTACCAGGGAGACGAGCACCGTGCCCGCGGCGATCATCCAGATCCGCGCGGTGCGATCGCTCCTGCCGATCAGGTACGCGACGATCATGGAGGTAATCGCGTAGCCCATCAGCACGTCGAACTCGAAGATCAGGATGTAGTGCAGCGCGCCCTCGGCGAACAGCAGGGTCGCGCGCCAGAGGTGTCTGCCCGGCCAGGTCATCCCCTTGCGCACCGCGCTGCGGTACTGCAGTTCGAGGCCGATGCCGAACAGCAGGGTCAGCAGGCCGAGGAACTTCCCGTTGGACAGGAACCGCAGGAATGTCTCCACCACACCGATGTCGCCGCCGAGCCCCATCAGCTCCGCCGGGCCGCCGGGATTGGTGAAGATCCAGATGTTCGTCCCGAGCGTGCCCATGATCGCCACGCCGCGTAACACGTCCAGTGCGTCTATTCGTCTTGTCACACGTCAAGCCTCGCCGCGCGAAACCCTGCCGGCCTCGTCCCACCAGGCGAAACGGTCGTACATCCATCGATGTACGGCCTTCCGCCTTTTGCCACGCACCGATGGTCCGAGGTATGCGGCGGGCAGGCATACCTCGTCCGACTCGCCCTCGAAACTGCCGACCGGGCCAGGTCGTCGCAAGCGTCGTCGAGCACTGGGGCGGCATCGACATCCTCGTCATCTCTCTCAGAATGGTCGTGCGCTAGAGGCCGATGACGGCACCCGGTAGCGGGTTGCGAGCAGCGCGCTAGCCCTCATCGACCGCGGCCTGGCCATCACCCGGTGGGACGAATGATCATCCTGCGGCGGGCGCGCCCGCGTCCGCTCCTGCTGCCGACACCCAACAGGCCCGACTCTAGGAAGGACCAGATGACCGACGACCCCCTGCAGCAGCTCCTTGGCCAGCGTGCCGAGCTCGACCGGCAGATCGCGGCCGAGCGGGAACGCCGCCGCAACGACCACGATGAGCGGATTGCGCGCATCGATGACGCCCTCCACGCCTACGCACGAGAGCATCGGCTGCCGCTGGACGGGCGCAGCCGCAAGAACGCCGCGATCTACACCGTGGACGACATCGCGGTCGAGTGGATCGATGAGTTTGGCGACAGCGACGATCTCCCGCGCATCCCGCTATCGGTGCATGACCTGCTCGGCAACGTGCGCGTCGAATTCGATGCCGCGCCACCGGCCGCCGCGGTGATCGGGCTGATCGACGGCTTCCGGTCGAGCCGTTCATGACCGGCTCGACCATCGGCCTCGGCCGGACGGCGTTCGCCGTCGGCGCCACCGGCGGCCGCTCTGCCGCCCGCCCCAGCGGCGCCGCGACAACCTCGGCCAGGGGACGCAATGAGCATCGCGACCGGCGCCGCAGGCGAGATGGACGCCCTCACCACATCCGGGATCATCCTGCTCGACCGGCCAACGAGCCGCGCCGGACGAGGACGCCGACGCCGAGGACGCCGACGACTTCGTCGAGCTGATCCCGCTCAGCGCCCTTCCGGTGCAGCTGCCGGCCAAGGGCACACCGCCGCCGGCCCGCGACGCGAGCGGCCTGGCCACCCTGCTGCGCACCGCGGGCGCCACCGACACGGTGCTGGCCGCGACCGGCGGCTGGCTGCTGTCCGAACGCCGCTCCTCCCCCGCCACCCAGGACGGCTACATCCGCGACGTCTCCTGGTGGCTGTGGTGGATCCAGGCCCGCGGCATGGACCTGACCGACGTCTCCTTCATCGAGGCCGACACCTACGCCGCCGCCATGCGGCACGCCGGCCTGGCCCCCGGCACCCGACGCCGCCGCCTGTCGGCCTGCTCCAGCTGGTACGCCTATCTTCAGCGGGCCGACGCCGCGGTGCGCAACCCGTTCCATCGCATGGACCTGCCCAAACGCGCCAGCAAGCCCAGCCGCTACCTCACCGAGGCCCAGCTGGACGACCTGGTCATGCACGCGGTCGCGCACCAATCCGCCCGCACCGCCGCCATCGTCGCGGTGCTCAAGGCCACCGCCTGCCGCATCAGCGAGCTGACCGGCGTCCAGCTGGCCGCCCTGGGGCACGCCGGTGACCACTGGATCCTCACCCTGACCGCCAAGGGCGGACGCCCCCACCGGGTCGTCATCGACGACGACGTCACCGGCCCCCTCCTCGACGCCTATCTCGCCGAGCGCGGGTCAGCGCCCGGCCCGCTGTTCGCCACCCGCACCGGCGCCCGGCTGCAGCGCTCCTACGTCCAGGAACTTCTCCAGCGGCTCGCAAGTTCCGCCGGCATCCCCGACCCGCACACCCTCACCCCGCACGCCATCCGGCACAGCGTGGCCACCGCGCTGCTGCGGGCCGGCGAGCCGCTCGACGTCGTGCAGGCCCTGCTCGGCCACGCCGACCCGCGCACCACCCAGGCCTACCTGCACGTCGACCAGCTGGAGCGCAGCCCCGCCCACCGCGCCGGCCGCCGCCTGGCCGCCGTCGTGGCACGCCGCCTCCACTCCCGCACCGGTACGCGGGAACCCCGTCCCGCAGACATAGCCCAGGCCACGTGACCGAGGAGAAGCCCACGTGACGTCATGGCACCGCTCCACAGCCAATGCCGTGGGCCCGCCGATCGCCAGGGAAAGCGTCGGTCGGGCTGTGACGGATGCTTAACCGACGGATCCGCCATGGAAACGCCGCAGAGCCCGATCCTCTTTCTCGACATCAGCCAGCCATGACTGATAGCGGGCGACGGCCGCCTCTTCCAACTCGTCCTCGATCCGCCTCACCACAGCCAGGGCGCGGCTCTGGAGCTCGGCCCCGTTGATGAGACCGAACGACAGGTCGCCGCCTGCCGCGATCTGGAGGCGGCTCCCCGGCAGGGCCCTCAGGGACCACGTCCTGCCACCCGTGACCGCTACTGCATGGCCGTCATCGAAGTCAGCATCGTCAAGATGCTCCAGCGCATTACGTACGTCGGCCAGAACCCTGTCGTGCTCAGGCGGCTCCTGGCGTCGCTCACGTGCGAGGCGGCGGCTCCACCTCTCAAGCTGATGAGCCGACCAGATCAGGGTGTGCTCTTCTGTCCACAATGAGCGGAAGTTCTCTTGGAGGTCCTCCTCGGTAGGACTCCAGTCCTCCATCCGTTCGTAGTTACGATCGTCGCGGTGGAGCTTCTCTCGCATCGTGTGCACCCGCTCGACCTGGCGCAGTACAGCTTCCGCCCACATCCGCACGAAGGAAACGCACTCGGCTACGACCTCTGGGTCAGATTCATGTTCGCTCATAGCTCCCGAGGCTACGTAGCCGAGGAACGCTGCGGGGTGTGAACAGCTTCAGGACCGGTTCCTCAACCTGGCCCTCCACTCGGGTCGGCGTCACCGGCCGCAAAGTAGCGAGAAAGGCCAGGTCAAAGCCCTCTCGACAGACCCCTTGATCAGGATGCGAAGCCATAGCGCTCCGCAGTCGCCTGGGATACCGATCTTTTCGCGAGGCCGATGAACAGCCACGATGTGGTCCGGGCTCTCCATCGGATGGCGGGAGCTGATCACTCACAGCTACTTTTCCTCTGGTGACGCCGACCCGAGTGGAGAGCCATCTCGGCCCGCCACGACGTACCCACTGAACTGCTTCTTCTCCGACGGGACGGCTCACTTCCCCTTTCTCTCGTACTTGGTCTGCCTGCTACGCGATGTCGATGCCGGCCGAGCGCAGATGCGCCTCGACCAACGCGTTCAGCCGAGCCCAGGCTGGCTTCTGCTCTTCTCGGTGGTGGGCGAGCAGGCTGTACCGGTTCGCGCCGTCGGTGCGGGCCTGGAGTCCGGCCGGGATGGGCAGCAGTGAGGGATGGGCGAGATAGTGGTCGGCCAGGGCTGTGGCGAGTTCGTCAACCCGGGGGTCGTCCGGCTCCCACTCGGCGGCACGCCACATGCGCTTGATCAAGGAGACGTACCGAGGGTCGTCGAGGCCGCGCTCGACCCGGGAGATGTAGTCGTCGAAGCCCTCCGGCACCAGGGCCCTGATCAGCACCAGGCCCTCCCGGGCCATCGTCACGTCGTCCGGGGTGAAGCCGAGATCGGCGGCCACCCTGTCCAGCTTCGCGAGAACGCGGTCGGGCAGCAGAGCCCGGTCGCCGGTGGCGAGCCGATGCAGCATGTCACGCCGCGCGATCAGAGCCTGGTCCTGTGGTGCGTGCGGCGCGGGCGTAGCGGGCGGCGAGGTCTGCGAATGCGGTGGCCAGTTGGGGTGGGCCGATGACTTCGATATCGGTGTCGAAGCGGCCGATGGTGGCGGCGAGTCCGGTCCATGACCAGGAGCCGAGCGTGAGTCGGCAGTGGTGGGGGCTGAGTTCCTCGACGATTCCGTCCTGGGCGAAGGGTGCGACGTTGGCGGCCGGGACGTGGAGGATGACTTCGCCTTGGCAGGGCCAGTCGGTGGTGGTGCCGTCGTTGCCGCGGAATCGGCTGGTGATGAAGGTGGAGACGTTGCCGCCGGGGAGTTCGCGCGGGGCGAAGCGGGGGCCGGTGGGTGTGCGGGGCCGGATGCGGTCGACGCGGAAGGTGCGCCAGTCCTCGCGGTCGAGGTCCCAGGCCACGAGGTACCAGCGACCACGCCAGGTGACCAGGTGGTGGGGTTGTACGCGGCGGGGGTTGTCGGCTGAGGTGCTTGGGCCTGGCGCGTAGTCGAAGCGCAGTTCCTCACGGGCATGGATGACGCGGCTCAGGTCCATCAGGACCTGAGCATCGACCTGGGGATTGGCGCCGGCCGCAGGTTGGACGGCGGTGATGCGCAGCAGGTCTATGCGGTGACGTAGGCGGGGTGGCATGACCTGGCGGAGGGTGGCCAGGGCGCGGGTGGCGTCTTCGGCGACGGTGGTGCCGGTGGCTGCGGTCTGCAGCGCGACTGCCAGGGCGACGGCCTGGTCGTCGTCGAACAGCATGGGTGGCATGTGAGTGCCGGCCTCCAGGCGGTAGCCGCCGGCCGGACCTTTGACGGTCGTGATCAGGTAGCCGAGTTCGCGCAGGCGGTCGATGTCACGGCGCACGGTGCGCGAGGTGATGCCGAGACGCTCGGCGAGATCCTCGCCAGACCAGTCACGGTGCGTTTGAAGCAGCGAGAGCAGCGCGAGCAGCCGGGAGGACGTTTTATGCATGACATCCATTCTTCCTGCAGTACAGGACACAACCTGTCCTCTACCTCCGCCATGGTGGCATACGAGCCGTTCGGGAAGGCATCCCCCCTGGTCACGGCAGCCGCCGCTTGGGCTTGGACGGTCAGCGGCGTATTCGTCATATCGAGCAAGGAGCAGGTCATGTCCGTCACAACCACCACTCACCTGAACTTCCGCGGCACTGCACGTCAGGCGCTGGACTTCTACCAGTCCGTCTTCGGCGGACGTACTGTCGCGGTCACCTACAAGGACGCGGGCGCCGTGCAGAACGAGAGCGAGGCGGACTGGGTGATGTGGGGCGAGGTGGCCGGCGACAACGGCTTCCACGTCATGGCCTACGACGTGCCCTCGCAACTGCCCTGGAACCAGGGCGAGAACCCGTTCTTCGTCTCCGTACGCGGTGACGACGCCGAGGAGATCAGCGCCCTGTGGGGCAAGCTCGCCGAGGGCTCGACCATCGTGCGTCCGCTGGAGCCTGCGCAGTGGGCGCCGCTGTACGGCATGCTCACCGACCGGTTCGGGGTCACCTGGGTCCTGGACGTCACCGCCCCGTACAACGGCTGATCCAGCCGACCTGACATGCCTGCGCCGTCCGGGCCGCCGCAGCCACACGGACGGCCCGGACGGCGCCGGCACCGAACACGTAGAGAAGTGGAAGGAAGCGGGTCACCGTGCGGATGCGGAAGCTGGGACGGACCGGCATGGAAGTCAGCGCCTTCTGCCTGGGCACCATGGAAGCGGATGCAGACCGACTACATCGACCTCTACCAGATCCACCACCCCGACCCGCACACCGACATCGAGGAGACCCTCTCCGCGCTCACCGACCTCGTGCGTGCCGGGAAGGTCCGCGCGATCGGCTCCTCCAACGTGCCGGCCTCGGAAATCGTCGAAGCCCAGTGGGTGTCCCAGGAGCGCGGCCTGCACCGCCTGCGAACCGAGCAGCCCACCTACACATCCCCCTCCCTCAACCGCACGGACCTGCGCCGACGCCCGACCCACGAGCGAGCCGCAGCCTGAGAACGCCATGACCGTCCTCGACAGCCGCGCCCTCAACCGCGCCACCCTCGCCCGCCAGCACCTGCTCAAGCGCAGCGACACATCCGTGCCCGAGGCGGTGGCCCACCTGTGCGGCCTGCAGGCGCAAGAGCCCCAGGAACCGTTCATCGGGCTGTGGTCCCGCCTGGCCGACTTCAAGCCCAAGCAACTGGACGATGCGCTGACCGGCCGCACGGTGGTGCGCACCCACCTGATGCGCCGCACCGTCCACCTCGTCACCGCCGACGACGCGCTCGCCTGGCGAGCCCGCCACGACACCATGCTGCGCCAGCGAGTGCTGGGCACCTACCGGCGCGAACTGGCCGACATCGACTTGGACGAGGTCGCCGTCGCCGGCCGCGCGGCCATGGCCGACCAGCAGCCCCGCACCATGAGCGAGCTCGTACAAGCCCTCGAAAGCCGCTGGCCCGGCCCACCACGCCGTGTCCTGGGCGAGCTGCTCGTCGCAGCCCTCATCCCCATGGCCCAGCTCCCGCCCCGCGGCCTGTGGCACCAGACTGCCGGCGTACGCAACCTGCCGTTGGCCACCTGGCTGGGACGGGACATCGCCCCCCTGCCCGCCGAGGACAGCGACCCCGTCGGGCAGCAGCTGCTACGCCGCTACCTCGCCGCCTACGGGCCCGCCGCCAGCGCGGACCTACGCGCCTGGTGCGGCCTCGCCGGCCTTCCCGCCGCTATCAAAGCCGCCCGAGAAGAACTCGTCGTCTTCCGCGACGAACGCGGCCGCGAACTACTCGATCTGCCCGACGCACCCCGCCCCCACCCCGACACCCCGGCCCCCGTCCGGTTCCTACCGGCCTTCGACAATGCCATCCTCGGCTACCACGACCGTAGCCGCATCATCGACGCCCCCCACCTCGGTCTGTCCGTCGCAGGCCACCGCACGGTCCTTCTCGACGGACGCGTCACCGCTACCTGGACCGTGCGCAACCACCAACTCCACATCAGCCCCCTCCGCTCCCTCACCGCCCTGGAACAAGAAGCCGTCCGCGCCGAAGCCCAAGACCTGACCACCTTCCTGGACGAAGACATCGAGCACGTCCAACTTGACACCGACAACTGATGATCATGCGCCCAGGTCCCGACTTGACGGGACCATCCGCGAAACGTGAACGGCCGGCGGCGCCGTCCGCGGGGAGCGTTGCCTCCCGAGAAGGTGAGCCCCAGCGTCCCGAAGCAGTCAGCAGGCCGGAGAACCGGCACGGGCGGTGGGGTGGCTACCTGCGTTCCAGGGCCCGCTGTACCCGGATAGATCCGACCTATGTCTGTTTGGACCCTTGACGGGACCCGCTCAACGCAGTCATAACGTGTGTGACACACAACACACGGAAGGCAGGTGGCTCACCCATGCCGGAGCCCAAGGAGCACGGAAAGCACCCTCCCCGCAACCACGGGAAGCGCGTCAAGTCCCGCGGCGAGGAGACCACCTGGCACAAGCCTGACTACCAGGTGGTGGAGGCCTCGATGGAGATGTCGGCCTACTTCCTGGCCACCAGGTAACCGGGCGAGGGCCGCGATGCGTCTGCACGTGCTGGGCACGGCGGCCGGTGGCGGCCTGCCCCAGTGGAACTGCGCGTGCCCCGGCTGCTCCGGGGCACGCGTCCATCCCGGGTGGCGCCGTCGCCACGCCTCGCTGGCCGTCGAGGTCGGCGACGGCAGGTGCTTCGTCGTGAACGCCACCCCCGACATCGCCGACCAGGTCGAACAGACGGCAGCGTTGCACCCCGGCCCCGGGCCGCGCAGGACGCCGCTCGCGGGCGTGGTCCTCACCGACGCCGAACTCGACCACACGCTCGGCCTCGCCCGCCTGCGCGAGGCCGAAGGGCTGGAGGTCGTCGCGACGTCCGCGGTGCGCGAGGCGCTCACGCGGGGCCTGTGCCTCGACCGGACCCTCGCCCCCTACACCCGGCTGACCTGGCGCGAGCTGACCCCTCATGGCGGGCTGACGCTGGGCGGCGCGATCGAGGTCGCTGCGGTGCCGGTGTCGGGCAAACGTCCGAGGTACGCCGCCGATCTGGACTCGGAGGCCGACGGCTGGGTGGCGGCCCTGCGCCTGACCGACAGGGAGACCGGCGGCGTGTGCGTCTACGCGCCCGCCATGGGCGTGTGGCCCGACGGGCTGGACGGCGCCGACTGCGTCATCGTCGACGGCACCTTCTGGGACGAGGAGGAGCCGCGCCGTACCGGCGTCTCCAGCAGGACCGCCACCGAGATGGGCCACCTGTCGATCGAGGCGACCATGGAACGGCTGGCCGCCCTGCCGGGACGCGCCCTGTACACCCACCTCAACAACACCAACCCCCTCGCCGACCCCGGCGCCCCGCACCACAAGGTGCTGGACGAGGTGGGCGTCGAGGTGGCCGCCGACGGGATGGTGATCGAGCTGTGAGCGACTTCGAGGCCGAGCTGCGTGCCGTACCGGAAAAGCGATATCACCACCTGCACCCGTTCAACCTGCGGATGCACGCGGGCGAGCTCAGCGAGCAGGAGCTGCGGCGGTGGATACTCAACCGCTTCCACTACCAGCGGCACATCCCGATCAAGGACGCGCTGATCATGGCCAAGCTGGAGACGCCGGAGCTGCGCAGGATGTGGCTGCGCAGGATCCAGGATCACGACGGCGCCGCCGAGGGCGAGGGCGGGATCGAGCGGTGGCTCAGGCTGGGCGAGGCGGCGGGCCTGCGGCGCGAGCTGCTGCTGTCGGGCGAGGGCGTGCTTCCAGGGGTACGGCTGGCCGTCGAGGGCTACGTCAACCTCTGCCGCCTGGGCAGCCCCTTGGAGGCCGTGGCGGCGTCGCTGACCGAGCTGTTCGCACCCGACCTGATGCGCACCAGGATCGACGCCTTCGAGAAGCACTACCGCTGGATCGACCCCGACGGATTGCGATATTTCCGGATCAGGGTGGACCAGGGACGGCAGGACAGCGGCGAGGCGCTCGCCCTGGTCCTCGACTGGGCCCGCGACCGCGCCGACCAGGAGCGCGCGATCGCCGCGCTCTCCTACAAGTGCGACGTGCTGTGGGCGCTGCTCGACGCGGTCGACAGGGGCGGCTCGTGACCTGGCGACCGGCCCTGTCCCGCGCGGCCACCCTCCGCCACTGCGATGTACGGCAGGCCGACCTGCTCATCGTCCCCGAGCGGATCGTCGTGCTGAACGAGGAGGCCGCCGCCATCGTCAAGCTGTGCGACGGCGGCAGGACCGTCGAGGAGATCGTCGCCGAGTGCCCCGAAGGCGCGGGCGAGGACGTCACCGAGTTCCTCGAGCGCATCCGCGAGGAGGGATGGATCAGGTGAACGCCCCCTGGGCCATGCTGGCCGAGCTGACCCACGGCTGCCCGTTACGCTGCCCGTACTGCTCGAACCCCACCGAGCTGATCGCCCGATCGGGCGAGCTGACCACCGAGGAGTGGGAGCGGGTCATGGCCGAGGCGGCCGCGCTCGGCGTCGTGCACGTCCACCTGTCGGGCGGCGAGCCACTGATGCGCCGCGACCTGCCGCAAATCGTCGCCGCGGTGGACCGGGCGGGTATCTACGGCCAGCTCGTGACCAGCGGCGTGGGCCTGACCGCGAAGCGGCTCGACGCGCTGGTGGTCGCGGGACTGCGCAGCGTCCAGCTGTCGGTGCAGGACGCCACGGCCGCCGCGTCCGACCGCATCGCGGGTCATCGCTCGTTCGCCGCCAAGGAGCGGGCCGCCGCGCTGGTCCGCGACAGGGACCTGCCGCTCGGCCTCAACGTCGTACTGCACCGGCACAACCTCGACTCCATCGACCAGATCGTCGAGCTGGGAATCGCCTGGGGTGTGGAGCGGATCGAGCTGGCCAACACCCAGTTCTACGGCTGGGGGCTGCTCAACAGGAAGGCGCTGCTGCCCACGCGCGAGCAGCTGGCGACGGCGGCGGAGAAGGTCGCCGCCTGGCGGTCGAGGACCTCACTCGAGCTCATCTGGGTCGTGCCCGACTACTTCGAGGGGGTGCCGAAGCCGTGCATGGGCGGGTGGGGGGCGATCTCGCTCACCATCGCGCCCGACGGACGGGTGCTCCCCTGTCCGGCCGCCTACGACCTGCCGCTGGAGGCGCCGAACGTCCGAGACCACGATCTGGCGTGGATCTGGAAGGACTCCCCCGCGTTCAACGCCTACCGGGGGACGGCGTGGATGGCCGAGCCGTGCGCGAGCTGCCCGCGACGCGAGCTCGACTTCGGCGGCTGCCGGTGCCAGGCGTTCGCGCTGACAGGGGACGCGGGACGCACCGACCCCGCCTGCGCGCTGTCGCCCCACCACCACCTGATCGCCGAGCTGACCACCGGGGGCGACGGCGAGGGCGAGTTCGTCTACCGCCCGGTCACCAGGCCTTTCGGATAGAACCTCACGGCCCCTGAACACACGCTCTCCTCTGGGGCTTGTCTCTCAGGAATGGTCGGCCGCGTTCGTTTCGCTTCCTCTGGGGAGGGTCTCGACGGGAAGGAGGAGCGGGCGTTTGGCCGTGCGGCCGTCGCCGGAGGAGCGGCCCCGGAGACGTCTGCCGATCCACGGGCCGAGGAAGGTGGCGGCCCAGCGCAGTTCGGTGGCCGCGGCGCGCCATCCGGAGGGGAGGACCGCCGGCGACGGCAAGGGGTGGGTCCAGGAGTCGCAGCTGCCGGGGAGGTGGAGTGCGTGGGCGACGGCCGCCGCGATCCGTTCGTGTCCGAGGGGGCTCGCGTGTTGCCGGTCCTGGCTCCACAGCCGGGGGTCGGCAACGACCGGGTGGTGGGAGGTCTCGGCGACGACGACCCCGTGGCGGCGGGCCGCCGCGCGGATGCGGTGGTTGAGGGCGGCCGCGCGGGAGCTGATCGGACGGGCGAGCGGGGTGATCCGCGCCAGGTCGGGGAAGGTGAGGGTGGCCACGCGGGCGCCTTGCGCGGTGAGCGCGGCGAACATCGCCTCCAGATGTCCGGCCACCTCGTCGACGTCGCACCGGGGCCGGAGCAGGTCGTTGACTCCGGCGACGACGGTGGCCAGGTCGGGGCGCAGCGCGAGGGCGGGGCCGAGCTGTTCGGCGTGGACCTGGGCGGCGAGGCGTCCGCGTACCGCCAGATTGGCGTACTGGAAACCGGGGTTGCCCGCCGCGAGCTGTTCGGCGAGCCGGTCCGCCCAGCCCCGCAGGCCGGTGACGTCGTCGCCGTCGCCGAGCCCCTCGGTCTGGCTGTCGCCCAGGGCGACGTAACGCAGGTATTCACCGCTGGGCATGAGCCGCCTGCCTTTCCCGCAGGACCGCCGCGCTCCGGCGGCACCAATCGCTGTTCCCCTGCTCGAAGGCGAGGCCACGTAGACAGGTCAGATAGGGGCCGATCCGGTCACCGTGGCGCAGGAACTCCTCTTCGCTCCGGTCGCCGCGCATCTGCCGCAGCAGCCTGCTGAACAGGTCGATCTTCGCGTCGGCGAGGGCCGCTCGCTCCGTGAGCTGCGCTATCACCTCGTCGGTGTCGACGTGGTCGACGGCCTGGACCTTGACGACAAGGTCGTCACGGATGGAGGAGTGCTTGTTGGCGGTTGCCGCGAACCGTTCCAGCTCGGCCAGACCGGCCTCGGTGACCTTGAAGAGGCGCTTGTTGGGCCGGGTCTCCTGGACCACCTCACGGCCGGTGACCAGCCCCTCCTTCTCCAGCTTGGCCAGCTCCGCGTACAGCTGCTGGGGCAGGGCGTGCCAGAAGTTGGCCACGCCCATGTCGAACGCCTTCGCCAGCTGGTAACCGCTGAGCTCCTCGTCCAGCAGAGCCGCCAGTACGGCATGCCGCAACGCCATCGAGACGCCCTCCTTCCTCTTCCCTACGAACGCGGGCCATGCTCAATTATATGACTAATCACTTTCTTGACTATAGAGGTGCAGTCTTGACGACCACAGACCGCTTCCGGGCCGCCGTCGAAGCTCGCGATCTGGCCGCGCTGAGCGACCTGTTCACCGACGACATCCGCCTGTACAGCCCGGTGAAGTTCGTCCCCTTCGAGGGCAGGCCCATGGTCATGGGCCTGTTCGGGGTCCTGCTGCGCACTTTTCATGACTTCCGCTACGTCGGGCACTTCGACGGCACCGCCGAGACCAGCACCGACGGCACGGAGGCGCCATCGGTCGTCCTGGTGTTCCGAGCCACCGTGAACGGCAAGCAGATCCATGGCATCGACCTCCTCCAGTTCGACGAGAGCGGCCTGATCAAGGAGTTCACGGTGATGGTCCGCCCGCAGTCCGCGGTCCACGCGCTGGGCGAAGCGGTACTCGCCGGCCTGGTCGCCGACGGCCTGGTGCCGGCACCAGCTGATCACTGAAGCGCCGCGCCTTCCACCGGGAAGACCGACGCACGCCGTGGGTGTGTCGTTCTAGGCTGTCGGCCATGGCGGGAAGCTGGACGGACGCGGACGTCGAACGGCTGCGCGGGCGGCTGGTCGAGCTGGTCGCCGCGCTTCCCGGGGTGATCGCCGAGGACTCGTTCGGGCACATCGCCTTCATGCTGGGACGTAAGCGGCTCGCGTGGTTGCTCGTCGACCACCACGGCGACGGCAGGCTCGCCCTGTGCGTGAAGGCGCCACCCGGCGAACTCGAGACGCTGCTCACGGCCGATCCCGATCGATACTTCCGCCCGGCCTACGTCCGGGGGTGGGTCGGCGTCGAGCTCCACGACGTACGGCCGGACTGGGCCGAGGTCGGCGCGCTGCTGGAACAGGCCTGGCGGATGCTCGCGAGCAAACGCGCCGTCGCCGCATACGACGCCGACCACGCGACCCGCGACTCGACCCCCACCCCTGCCGCCGAAGAGCCGTAGACGCCTTTGCACAGGACCGCCGAGATCCTCGGTCAGGTGGGGACGGCCATCAAGTCCTTCCTCGCCGACGTCGTCTGGCCCCGGCCCTGATGCCGGCGGCGCCGTCCGGACCCTGCCTTGATGTGGCGGCGCCGTCTGACGGCGGCCCTGATGCGGCGGTGCCGTCCGGCGCCGGCCCTGAGGTGCCGGAGCAGGCCGGCGGGAAGCCGGCCCGCTCCGCATCACCGGGGTCACCGGCTCTGCAGGCCGGAGATCGCCTTCTGGAGGCGAGCCGCGCGCCCGGCCGGGGTCCTGGCCTTCAGCAGCGACAGGATCACCAGGTATCGGCCGGTCTTGTCGAGTGCCTCGAAGCGGGCGGCGGCCTCCGGGTTCGCCGCCAGTGCCTCAGCCAGGTCGGGCGGGACGGTGGCGTTGCGCTGGGCGGTGTAGGCCGCCGCCCAGCGGCCGTCCGCCTGGGCGGCGGCGACCTCCGCCAGGCCGGGCGGCCGCATGCGCCCGGCGGCGGTCAACTTCTCCACGAGCTCGACGTTCACCCGCGACCATGGGCTGCCCTTGCGGCGACGCGAGTACCGCTGGAGGTAGAAGTGCTCGTCACAGGACTTGCGTTGGCTGTCGATCCAGCCGTAGCACAGCGCGACCTCCAGCGCCTCGGTGATCGTGATCGAGGTGGCGGCCGAGCCCTTCTTAGCGATCTTCAGCCAGACGCCGCCCTCGTCCTCGTGGTGCTCGGCCAGCCACGACTCCCACTGGGCGGCATCCGTCAAGTGCATCATCGGCCCAGGATCTCCAGGTAGTGCTGGTTGTACATGATGCCGAGGACGTTGCCGAACGGGTCGACGACGGAGGCGGTGACGAAGCCGGGCCCGTGCTCGGTGAGCGGCAGGTACGGCGTGGCCCCCATCGACAGCAGCCGGTCAAGCGTGCCCTGGACGTCGTCGACGTGCCAGTGGATGACCGCGCCACCGGGGACGGTGGCGGCGTTCGGCGGGGCGAAGCGCCGATCGATGAGGCCGAGCTCGGCCTGGTAGTCGCCGATCCTGAACTCGTAGTAGGCGGCCGGCTGCCCGTTGCCCGGACGCTCGAAGTACGGCTCGACGCCCAGCAGCTCGGCGTACCACTTCTTGGCCGCCTCCAGGTCGTCGGCCCAGATGTTGACGGTGGCGAGTCCTCGCAGCATGTGGTGCTCCTTTCGTCTGCTCAAACCATAGGAGCCCTTGAGGAACCTCCGTTTCCTCAATGCCTGGCAGAATGAGGAAATGTTGGAAACCTCGGTCCGCCTGCTCCGCCTGCTGTCCCTCCTCCAGTCGCGTCCCGAGTGGCCGGGCCGCGAGCTGGCCGAACGGCTCGACGTGACCACCAGGACCGTGCGCAACGACATCGAGCGGCTGCGCATCCTCGGCTACCGGATCCACTCCACCACCGGTACGGCCGGCGGCTACCGCCTCGGCGCGGGCGCGGCCCTGCCCCCGCTGATCCTGGACGACGAGGAGGCGGTGGCCGTGGCCGTCAGCCTCCACGCGGCGGCCGCCGGAACGGTGACCGGCATCGAGGAGACCTCGCTGCGCGCCCTCACCAAGCTCCAGCAGATGCTCCCCTCACGGCTGCGCCGCCGCATCGACGCGCTGGGGGCGGCCACCGTGTCGGTCGCCGGCCGTGGCCCCACAGTGGACGCCGAGACCCTCACCGTCATCGCCGCCGCCATCCGCGACCACGAGCAGCTGCGCTTCGACTACGAGGATCGCGACGGTACGGCGGGCTCGCGCACGGCCGAGCCCCACCGCCTCGTCTACACCGGCCGCCGCTGGTACCTGCTGGCCTGGGACACCGTCCGCGCCGACTGGCGCACCTTCCGCGCCGACCGCATCCGCCCTCGCACACCGAACGGCCCGCGTTTCACCCCCCGGCGTCCGCCGAGCGACGCCGCCACTCACGTCGTGCGCGGCGTCGGCTCGACGGCCTGGCGATACCCGGCCCGCGTCCGCCTGCACGCTCCCCTGGCGCAGCTCTCCGACATCCTGCCGCCCACGGTGGGTCTGCTGCACGACGACGGGGTGCTGGAGACCGGCGGTGACTCCCTGATCAATCTCGCCGCCTTCCTGGGCAGCCTCGACGTGCCGTTCACCGTCCTGGACCCACCGGAGCTACGCGACCTCCTGCACTCTCTGGCCGCCCGGTACGCGAACGCGTGACCTGGATCGGCACATCGGGAGACCTTCCCACGCCGCCCCAGACGAGCCACCCGGCCGCGGCCCGCGCAGCGGGGACGAGGGCTGACGCCCCAAGAAACGCCGGCCGAAGCCGACAGCGCAGGTGCCCGCGCTATCGGGGCCCATGGCGCAGGCGTCGGCTGACGAAAAGCAGGAGAGCAGCTCCCGGTCCCGTCGGAAGACGACGGCACAGGGCCATCGCGGGTACCGGCTCCTTCGGAAGGCGACGGCACAGGTGCCGGTCCCCTCGGAAGGCGACGGCACAGGTGCTGGGCCTGCCAAAAGGCGACATCGCGGGTGCCGGCCCTGCCGCAGGCCGGCGGGGCACGTGCCGGCCTCGCCGGAAGCCGCCAGTGAAGCCCGTTCTAGCGGAAGGCGGCGACGTGGCGCTGGGCCCAGGCGGCGAACGGGCGGGGCGCGCGGCCGAGCACCTGCTCGATGTCAGGGCTGATGCGCTGCTCGGCCGGGGTGGGCTCGCCGATGATGGCCAGGGTGGTCTCGACCACGGGCTCGGGCATGAACTGCAGCATCTGCGCGCGGGCCTCCTCGCGAGACTGCTCGACGAACCGGATCGGCTCGCCGAGCGCCTCACCGATCGCCTCGGCTCGCTGCCTGGGCGTGGTGAGGGCGGGCCCGGTCAGCTCGTATACCTTCCCGGTGTGACCGTCCTCGCGCAGGACCACGGCGGCGACCTCGGCGATGTCGGCCGGGTCGACGAACGGCAGGCTGACGTCACCGAACGGCGCGGCGACGGTCCGCTGGGCCCGGATCGACTCGGCCCAGGCGTAAACGTTGGAGGCGAAGCCACCGGGCCGCAGGATCGTCCAGTCCAGGCCCGACTGCCGGACGGCGTCCTCGATGGAGCGGGCGGTGCTCCCATGGGAGGATGACTCGGGCCGGGTGACGACTCCCTGGGAGGACAGCAACACGACCCGTCCGACTCCCCCGGCCTTCGCGTCGGCGAGGACGTCGCTGACGATGCCGCCCGGATCGTCGGCGACGGACACGAAGTCGCCGGAGATGAGCAGGAACAGCGCGTCGGCGCCGTCGAAGGCGGGCCGGAGGCCCGCGGGGTCGGCCAGGTCGGCGGCGGTCACCCGCACTCCCTGGGGCACGTCAGCCTCGGTGATCTTCCGCGAGACGGCCGTCACCGACTCGCCCGCCTCGACCAGCAGCTCCACCAGCGTCCGTCCGACGTTTCCGGTCGCTCCCGTTACTACGATCATGTCGATTCCTTAGTTAGTTGCCTGACTTAGTTGGAACCGTAGCACAGCCGAGTGGGCGCGCGTCTATAGTTAGTGGGGTGACTAACTCAACAAAGTCTCGGGCGCGGGGGGGAGACAAGCGGCGGCGGCTGATGGCCGCGGCCGCTCGGGTCCTGCATCAGCAGGGCGTGGAGCGCACGACCATCGCCGACATCGCCGCGGCCGCCGACGTGCCCGTCGGGAACGTGTATTACTACTTCAAGACCAAGGACGAGCTGGTCCAGGCGGCCCTGGCCGAGCATTCCGGGCACCTCGCGGAACTCACCGGCGAGCTCGACAAGCTCCCCGACCCGATCGAACGACTCAAGGCGCTGATCGACGCCTGGGTCGGCCAGCGCGACGTCGCGGCCCGCTACGGCTGCCCCACCGGCACCCTGGCCGTCGAGCTCGACAAGCGCGCCGAGGGCGGCATCGACCTGGAAGCGGGCAAGGTCATCCGGTTGCTGCTGGACTGGGTGGAAGGCCAGTTCCGCGAGGCCGGACTGCCCGATCCCGACGACCTCGCGATCGCGCTGGTCGGCGCGTACCAGGGCATGTCACTGCTGGCCAACGCCCTACGCGACCCGGAGATCATGACCCGCGAGGGAAGCCGCCTCACCCGCTGGCTCGACACCCTGCACGGAGACGGCACCGACCGCCGAGACCTTTGAGATCCTTCCCGGGGGACTGCTTTCCCCGAGTAAGGCAGTCAGCGGGCGGCACGCGGGGGAGTTGGGCTCTCCCGCGAAACACCCTCTGTGCGGACCTTGCCCGTCAGCACTCGATGACGTCGCCCGCGAGCATGATGTCGCCCCACCGGGCAGGGCGTTCGGAACTTCATGGGTCGCCGCGAACCGCTCGACGCCCTCGCGTCGCCGCGCACGCCGTACCACCAGACGGTCATCTACGCGGCGCACGGACAGCTACGGACCACCCACGGCCCCGCGTGCAGCGCTGATCCCGGGGCGAACAAGTTCCGGCACTGGGTACTTTCCTATGAGGAAAGTAGATGATACTTTCCTCATAGGAAAGCAGTCGACATCAAGGATGGCCCATGAATTCTCAGGACGCCCAGTCCTCCCTCGACACCATCCGCCGCCTCCAGGGCAGAACTCGTGAGGAGATCGTCCGCCAGATGTTCCCGCTGCCCTGCGTGGTCATCTCGGCGCTCGGCCTCTTCGCCGGGCTGGGATCGACCGATCTCCCGCGCCCTTGGCCTACCGTCGGCAGCCTGCTCGGCTTCGGTCTGTACGCAGGCATCGGAATCGTGTACGCACACTGGGCCTCCGTCCGCAGGAAGCCCACCGGCCAGGAGGTAGGGGTTTACCTGGCATTGACGGCCGTTCTTCTGCTGGTTTTCGGCATCTCCCGGATCGCCGCCTTCTTCTTGCTCGGCGTGCCGGCGCACGGACTGCTGTCCCAGGCCGCCGTCGCCGGCGCCGTGACGGCCGTGACATATGTTGCGATCATGCCCCTGACCCGCCGGGTCATGAAGGCGATCATCCAGCAGGACGACAAGAGCGGCTGATGGATCCATTCTTCGATGAATTCCTGCACGTGCCCGCGCGGTTGTCGATCGTCGCGCTGCTGGCGCCGGCCGACTGGGTCGATTTCGGCTTCCTCAGGGACACGATCGGAACCAGTGACTCGGCGCTGTCCAAGCAGGTCTCCGCACTGGCCTCCGCCGGGTACGTCGAGGTGCGCAAGGGCCAGGACAAGCGTGCGCGCCGCACCTACGTGCGGCTCACTCCGGAAGGGAGGCAGGCGCTCCAGCGGCACGCGGCGGCACTGGAGCGAATCGTCGCGCTCGCCCGAACGCCGGGACCTGAGAACGGCCGCTGACCCTGTCCTGGCGCCATCTCTATCGCAGGCTTGAGCGTCCGCGACGATGCCGTTCGGTCGAGGCGCGTGACGCAATTCTCACCGGCACCCCTGTACGGCCCCCGTACCGGCATCTCCAGGAGATCCCCCGCCGCGATCGAGGGGCACCGTACGGCGCGCCACAGTCGGGTGACCCCTCTCACATGAACAATCTCCGCCTTGAGATCGTCGATCAAGTATCGACGTTCCTACGGAAAGGTTGTGTTGTGAACAGACGCGTACTCGGCGCGGCGGCCACGCTGATCGCCGCCACCGCTTTCATCGCCACCACTCCGGCCACCGCCGCCCAAGCCGGCGCGTACGGCTGCTCCGGCGGACTGGTCCGGAGCTGGACGTTGAACAACGGGCTTGAGATCCCCGTCAGCCGCCTCCACCTGTATTACGACTCCAGGACTGGCTACAACTGCGCCGTCAACGTGTGGACCTCGACGGCCGGCGACAAGGGCCGGATTTCCGTCAGCATCCGCAGCAAGACCGACAGTGCCACGAAATCCGATTCCGGCAACTACCGAAAGTACGCCGGCCCGGTCAAGACCTACGGCAAGGACCGCTGCGTCAGGGTGACCGGCTACGCCAGCGCCTCCAATTACTCCCCCAACTACGACAGCGGCTGGGTCGCCTGCCGCTGATACCACTCGGCGATCATGAGCGGTTCTCAAGGCGGGCCGGCTGCTCGAAGTCGTGCAGCCGTCACGGCCGACTTGGCGCGCCATGGCGGCCCGCGTCGCCCGTGATTCGTCGCTCGCCGCGACCACCGCGGCGGGCGGCGAAAGCCCCCGTCCTGCCGCCCATTGCACCGGGCATAGCCCCCTTGAGGGGCCGCGTTGCTCCTGTGTTGGCCCGACTCAACAAGATCAACGTGCAGCCGTCGGGTCCTGGCCTTGTACGCCTCGTATTCGTCACGAGGGATGGTGTGCGGTGATGCGCCTTCACGCATTCCCGGGCGAAAGCAAGATCCTTCGTGACACTGCATCCACCCCGACGCCATCATCGGACGTCAGCCACATGGGGAGCGCGAGGGTTCTCCCTCGCCGGGGCCCGGCTGTCACGGCCCGGACCCCATGGCGCGAAGCGCCCCCCTGTGAGGACGACGCCTTTCAGCACTCGATGACGTTGACCGCCAGGCCGCCGCGGGAGGTCTCCTTGTACTTGTCGAGCATGTCGCGCCCCGTGTCGCGCATCGTCTTGATCGCCTTGTCCAGCGACACGAAATGCTGCCCGTCGCCCCGCATCGCGATCCGCGCCGCCGCGATCGCCTTGATCGAGGCCACCGCGTTGCGCTCGATGCACGGAATCTGCACCAGCCCGCCCACCGGATCACAGGTCAGCCCGAGGTTGTGCTCGATGCCGATCTCCGCGGCGTTCTCCACCTGCTCCGGCGTGCCGCCCAGCACCTCCGTCAACCCCGCCGCCGCCATCGAACACGCCGAGCCGACCTCGCCCTGACAGCCCACCTCGGCGCCGGAGATGGAGGCGTTCTCCTTGAACAACACCCCGATCGCCGCCGCGGTGAGCAGGAAGCGGACCACCCCGTCGTCGTCGAAGCCCGGCACGAACCTCGCGCAGTAGGTCATCACCGCCGGGATGATGCCCGCCGCCCCGTTGGTCGGCGCGGTGACGATGCGCCCGCCCGCCGCGTTCTCCTCGTTGACCGCCAGCGCGTACAGGCCCACCCAGTCCATCGCGTGCAACGGATCCCGCTCGGCCGACTCGGCCTGCAGCTTGCGATGCAACTGATGCGCCCGCCGCTTGACGCGCAGCCCGCCGGGCAGCACGCCCTCCTTGGCGATGCCGCGCCGCACGCACTCCGACATCACCCGCCACAACGTCAGAATCCCCTCGCGGATCTCCTGCTCGGTGCGGCCGAAGGCCTTCTCGTTCTCCAGCATCAGCCCCGAGATCGACAACCCGGTGTTGGAGCAGTGCTTGAGCAGTTCCTCGGCGGTGGTGAAGCTGTAGGGCAGCACGGTGTCGTCGGGCTTGATCCGGTCGGCGCCGGTGGCGTTCTCGTCGACCACGAACCCGCCGCCGACGGAGAAGTAGACCTTCTCGCGCAGCGGTGCGCCGTCGGCGGCGAAAGCGGTGAAGCGCATGCCGTTGGGGTGCTCGGGCAGCGAGATCTTGCGTTCGAAGACCAGGTCCTGGCCCACCACGAAGGGGATCTCGTGCTCGCCCATCAGCGTGATGCGGCCGGCCTGGCGCATCTCGGCCAGCCGGGCCTCGACGGTGTCGACGTCGACGAGTTCGGGCTTGTCGCCCGACAGGCCGAGCAGGACGGCCTTGTCACTGCCGTGGCCCTTGCCGGTCAGGCCGAGCGAGCCGTACAGGATGGCCTCGACGCGGGCGGTCCGCTCCAGCAGCCCGTCGGCCCGCAGGCCGCGGGCGAACTTGTGCGCGGCGGCCATCGGGCCGCCGGTGTGGGAGCTCGACGGGCCGATACCGATCTTGAACAGATCGAAGACGCCGATGCTCATCGCAGGTGTTCCGTCGCCGCGTCGAGCAGCCATTCGGCGAGGTAGGCGGCGAAGGAGGAGCGGACGAGCACGAGAAACCCGTCCTCCTGGGGAAGCAGCACGACCTGCGCCCGCGCCAGCGTAGTCTGCGCGCACCGGCCGGCCCCGAAGACGCTCGGGTGCAGGTCGAGGGCACAGCCGTGGGCCAGCACGTCACGCGCCCGCGGCCCGGCGACCAGCAGCGTGGTGCGCTGCGCGGACACGTCCACCACGGACCCGTGCCCGTCGGCCACGGCCTTGCGCAGGAGCTCGGATCGGAACGCCTCAGGGCCGATCACCAGCCACTCGTCGGGGCCGAGCCACGTCACGGTGAGCTCGCCCGCGCGCACGGCGGTGTTCGGCTCGGTGGGAAGCGGCGTGCCCAGGACGCCCGCGACCTCCTCCGCGGCCTGGCTCGCCGGGTCGACGCGCACGTTGACGTGCGTGAGGAAGGGGAGCTCCGCGAGGCGGAGCGCTCCGCTCGCGGAAGCGGACTCGAACCGGCCGGCGAAGGCGGCGGCCGGGCTCCTGCGTTCAGCCATCGCGGCGTGCTCCTTCCGGGTCGTACAGGACGTGGGAGGTGACGGTGACGGGGACGAGCGCCCCGCCGACGGGTGCGTAGAGCCGCTCGCCCGCGCGGCTCGGCCCACCCCTGACCAGGGCGAGGGCGAACGTGCGGCCGAGGGCGGCGCTGCGGTAGCTGGAGGTCACGTGGCCGAGCGTGGGCACCGGCGGCTCGGGCGGTTCGGCGCCCGCGACCAGATGCGCGCCCTCGGGCAGCAGGACTGCCGGATCCTCCGGCAGCAGTCCGACGAGCTGCTTGCGGTCCGCCCGTGAGGTGTCGGCCCGCGAGAAGGAGCGCTTGCCGATGAAGTCGGGCTTCTTCTTGGACACCACCCATGACATGCCCAGGTCCTGCGGGGTGACCGTGCCGTCGGTGTCCTGGCCGACGATCGGGTAGCCCTTCTCGGCGCGCAGGACGTGCATGGTCTCGGTCCCGTACGGCGTGACGAGGCCGGTGTCCATGATCGCGGTCCACAGGCGCAGACCGTCCCACGAGGTCACGTTGATCTCATAGGCCAGCTCGCCGGAGAAGCTGATCCTGCACACCCGCGCGGGAATGCCCGCGACCTCGGTCTCCCGCCAGGTCATGAAGGGGAAGTCGGCGGCTCCGACCGCCAGATCGGGCGCGAGCCCGGCCAGCACCTCGCGCGACCGGGGCCCGACCAGCGCCACCGTGGCCCACTGCTCGGTGACCGACGTGCAGTGCACCCGCAGCTCCGGCCACTCGGTCTGCAGCCACTCCTCCATCCAGTCGAGTACGGCCGCCGCGTTGCCGGTCGTCGTGGTGACGAGGAAGTGCTCCTCGGCCAGCCTGATGACGGTGCCGTCGTCGAAGACCATCCCGTCGGGCCGGCACATCACGCCGTAGCGGACCGCTCCGACGGCGAGGGAGCTCATCAGGTTGGTGTAAAGCCGGTCGAGGAACTCGGCGGCGTCAGGACCGATGACGTCGATCTTGCCGAGCGTGGAGGCGTCCATGGCGGCGACGCTCTCCCGGGCCGCCGCGCACTCGCGCAGGACCGCCGCTTCCATGTCCTCGCCCGCGCGCGGGTAGTACCAGGGCCGCTTCCACTGCCCGACGTTCTCGAACAGCGCGCCGTTGGCGACGTGCCACTCGTGGAGCGCGGTCACCCTGACCGGGTCGTGCAGGAGGCCGCGGTCCCTGCCCGCGAGGGCGGCGAAGCTCACCGGCGCGTACGGCGCGCGGAACGTGGTGCTGCCGACCTCGCCCACGGAGACGCCGAGGGCGTGCGCCACGATCGCGGTGGTGAGCAGCCCCGAGGTCTTGCCCTGGTCGTGGGCGGTGCCCGCGGTCGTGTAGCGCTTGATGTGCTCGACGGAGCGCAGGCCCGCTCCCGTCGCCTTCAGCACGTCGGCCACCGTCACGTCCCGTTGCGGGTCGACGAAGTGGGTGCGGTAGTCGGTCGCGGGAACCAGCCAGAAGGCCGCGCCAGGAGCCGTCGCCGGCTCCACGGTGGCCCGCGGCGGGGCGGCCCGCTCGGCCACGGCGGTGCCGTGCGCCGCCTCCAGCGCGCGGTGACCCGCCGCGGCGCCGTCGGCCAGGCAGCCGGTCAGCGTGAAGACGCCCTTCGCCGCCCCTGCCGCCTCGACGGCCTGGCGGGACGCGTCCGGCACGAGCGTGCCGAGCCCCTCGTCGTAGCGCAGCGTGCCGCCCGACTGGCTGAACAGGTGCACGACGGGGTTCCAGCCGCCCGACACGAGCAGGAGGTCGGCGGCGAGCTCGCGCTCCCCCACCGCTGCCTCGCCGTCCGGCCGGTGCCGGCCGACCAGGACGGCACAGACCTGCCCGTCGCCCTGGGCGGCGGTCACCACGTGCCCGGCCAGCACCTCGATGCCGCGCTCGCGCGCCCCGGCCGCCCACGCCGCTCCGGGTGCGGGCCTGACGTCGACGATGGCGGCGATCTCGACGCCCGCGTCGGCGAGGTCGAAGGCAGCGGCGTAGGCGCTGTCGTTGGCGGTGAAGACCACCGCGCGGCGGCCGGGCAGCACGCCGTACCTGTTGGCGTAGGCGCGAGCCGAGCCGGCCAGCATCACGCCGGGCAGGTCGTTGCCGGCGAAAGCGATCGACCGCTCGTGCGCGCCGGTGGCCAGCACGACGCGCTTGGCGCGGATCCGCCAGACGCGTTCGCGGGCCACGTCGGCGGGCGCGGCGGCGCCCAGGTGGTTGGTGCGCCGCTCGACGGCGACGACGTAGTTGTCGTCGTAATAGCCGATGACGGTGGTCCTGGGCAGGACCCGCACCTCGGGCAGGCCGTCCAGCATGGCCGCGGTCGCCGCGGCCCACTCGGCCCCGGGGCTCACCTCCTGCGGCCCCAGCACGTCGTCCGCCTCGGGCTCGGTCACCGACTCGCGCGTGCCGAGCAGGCTGCCGCCGGGCTCGGAGCGCTCGTCGGCGAGGATGACCCGCGCGCCCGTGCCGGCCGCCGCCCGCGCCGCGGCCAGGCCCGCGGGGCCCGCGCCGACGACCAGGACGTCGCAGTGCGCGTGGACCGCGTCGTAGCGGGCCGGGTCGGGCTCCGTGGCCAGCCTGCCCTGCCCGGGAATGCTACTGGCGACCAGCCCTTCGTACAGCTCGACGGTGGTGGCGGGCAGCATCGGCTCGGGGAACGGCGCCTCGATCTGCACGACCGCGCTGGGCTCCTCCCCTCCTGCCGAGACGATCCCGCGAGGACGGCCGAGCTTGACGCTCGTCGCGACCTGGCGCACCCCGTTGGCCAGCAGCGCCGAGGCGAGGGTGTCGCCCGGGTGGCCGGTGTACTCGGTGCCGTCGAAGATGAACCGCAGCGTGGTGCCGCGGTCGATCCGCCCGCCGCTCTCACGCCTCATGAGGTCACCGGCCTGGGCTCGCCCACCCGGTAGACCGCGTGGATCTCGCTGGTCGCGGTGTCGCGCACGGCGTTGAACCAGCGGCGGCAGCCCGCGGAGTGGCTCCAGCGCTCGGCGAAGCGGCCCTTGGGGTTGTCCCTGAAGAACAGGTAGCGGGCCCACTCCTCGTCGGACAGCGCCGACGGGTTCTCGGGGTAGGCGACGTGCGCCTGCCCGCCGTAATGGAACTCGGCCTCTTCGCGTGGGCCGCACCATGGGCATGGGATCAGCAGCATCGTGAGGTCCTCAGTGCGCGACCGCGGCGGCGCCGTGCTCGTCGACGAGCGCCCCGGTGGTGAATCGGTCAAGGGAGAAGGGGGCGTTGAGCGGGTGCGGCTCGTCGTTGGCCACCGTGTGGGCGAAGCACCAGCCCACGCCGGGGGTCGCCTTGAAGCCGCCGGTGCCCCAGCCGCAGTTGAGATACAGGCCCTCCACCGGGGTCAGGCCGATGATCGGCGAGGCGTCCGGCGAGACGTCCACCACGCCGCCCCAGGTCCGCAGCACGTGCGCCCTGGCGAAGACGGGGAACAGCTCGAGGGCCGCGGCCATCTGCCGTTCGATGATGTGGAAGGCGCCGCGCTGGCGGTAGGAGTTGGCCGCGTCGATGCCGGCGCCCATGACCAGCTCGCCCTTGTGCGCCTGGCTGACGTAGACGTGCACGGCGTTGGACATGACGACCGTCGGGTGCACCGGTTCCAGCAGCTCGGAGACGAGCGCCTGGAGCGGGTGGCTCTGGATCGGCAGGTCGATGCCGGCGGTGGCGGCCACCACCGAGGTGTGCCCCGCCGCGCACAGCGCCACGCGGCCCGCCGCGATCGTCCCGCGCGTGGTCTCCACGCCGGTCACCCTGCCGTCACGCACCTGGAGCCCGGTGACCTCGCAGTGCTCGATGAACTCGACGCCGAGCGCCGCGGCGGCTCTGGCCAGCCCCCAGGCGACGTGGTCGTGCTTGGCGATGCCCGCTCTGGGCTGGAAGGTGGCGCCCAGCACCGGGTAACGCACGTCGGGCGAGATGTTGACGATCGGGCAGACCTCCTTCACCTGCTCGGGGTCGAGCCATTCGGCGTCGACGCCGTTGAGGTTGTTGGCGTGCACCCGCCGTACGCTGTCGCGCACGTCCTGGAGGCTGTGCGCGAGGTTGAGCACGCCGCGCTGGCTGAACAGCAGCGGGTAGTCGAGCTCCTCCTCCAGCCCCTCCCACAGCTTGAGCGCGTGCTCGTAGATGCCGGCGCTCTCGTCCCACAGGTAGTTCGACCTGATGATCGTGGTGTTGCGGGCCATGTTGCCGCCGGCCAGCCACCCCCGCTCCAGGACCGCGACATTGGTGATGCCGTGGTTCTTGGCCAGGTAGTAGGCGGTGGCCAGGCCGTGCCCGCCGCCGCCGACGATCACGACGTCGTAGGAGGACTTCGGCTCGGCGGCGCTCCACAGCCGGTCGGGGTGCTCGGGCAGGTCGGCGCCAGGGGTGCGCGGGCTCATCGGGCATCTCCGTAGAGCGGGTGCTTGCCGGCCAGGGCCTCGACCCTGCCGCGCAGGAACGACAGGTCGGCCTGCGGTGTCAGCGCGGTGGCGATGATGTCGGCGACCTCGGTGAAGTCGGCGGCGCCGAAGCCCCGGGTGGCGAGGGCGGGGGTGCCGATGCGCAACCCCGAGGTGACCATCGGGGGCCGCGGGTCGAACGGCACGGCGTTGCGGTTGACCGTGATGCCGACCTCGTGCAGCCGGTCCTCGGCCTGCCTGCCGTCCAGTTCGGACCCGCGCAGGTCGACCAGGACGAGGTGCACGTCGGTGCCGCCGGTCAGCACCCGCACGCCCGCCTCGACCGCGTCGGGGGCGAGCAGGCGTTCGGCGAGGATGCGCGCGCCCTCCAGGGTGCGCCGCTGCCGGTCGCGGAACTCCTCCTCTGCGGCGATCTTGAAGGCGACGGCCTTGGCCGCGATGACGTGCTCCAGCGGGCCGCCCTGCTGCCCGGGGAAGACCGCCGAGTTGATCTTCTTGCTGAGCTCCTCGGTGGAGAGGATGACCCCTCCCCTGGGACCGCCGAGTGTCTTGTGCGTGGTGGTCGTGACGACGTGCGCGTGCGGCACGGGCGAGGGGTGCAGCCCCGCGGCGACCAGGCCGGCGAAGTGCGCCATGTCGACCATGAGGTAGGCGCCCACCTCGTCGGCGATGCGGCGGAAGGCCGCGAAGTCCAGTCGGCGGGGGTAGGCGGACCACCCGGCGATGATGAGCCTGGGCCGGTGCTCGCGGGCCAGGCGCTCGACCTCCTCCATGTCCACCAGGTAGTCGCTCTCGCGCACGTGGTAGGCGGCCACCCGGTACAGGCGTCCGGAGAAGTTGATGCGCATGCCGTGGGTGAGGTGGCCGCCGTGGGCCAGGTCGAGGCCGAGGATGGTGTCGCCCGGCTCGAGCAGCGCGGCCATCACGGCGGCGTTGGCCTGCGCGCCCGAATGCGGCTGCACGTTGGCCGCTTCCGCGCCGAACAGCGCCTTCACCCTGTCGATGGCCAGCTGCTCGATCACGTCGACGTGTTCGCAGCCGCCGTAGTAGCGCCTGCCGGGGTAGCCCTCGGCGTACTTGTTGGTGAGGACGGAGCCCTGGGCGGCCATGACGGCGGCCGGGGCGAAGTTCTCCGAGGCGATCATCTCGAGCGTCGAGCGCTGACGGGTGAGCTCGTCGCCGATGGCGGCGTGGACCTCGGGGTCCACCACGTCCAGCGGAGTGTCGATCATCTGGGTCCTTTCTAACCGCGCAGGCGCTGCATCGCCGGGTCGAACAGGGGCTCCTCGGCGACCACGGCCCCGACCCTGCGGTCGAAGTAGCCGATGTCCACCGTCTGTCCTGGGGTCGCCAGCGAGGCCGGCAGCCACGCGTAGGCGATCCCCTTGCCGATCGTGTATCCGTAGGCGGCGCTGGTGACGTAGCCGACGGCGCGGTCGCCGTCGTAGACCGGCTCCCTGCCCATGACCACCTCGTCGGTGAGCAGGCAGGTGAGCCTGCGCCGCACCGACTCCTTGCGGGCGAGGAGGGCGTCGCGGCCGATGAAGTCACCCTTGTCCAGCTTCACGGCGAAGCCGAGCCCCGCCTCGTAGGGGTCGTGCTCGAAGGTCATGTCGGTGCCGAAGGATCGGTACCCCTTCTCCAGCCGCAGGCTGGTGAAGGCGCCCCTGCCGCCGGCGAGGACGCCGTGGTCCTGGCCCGCCGCCCACAGGGTGTCCCAGAGCTTGGGGCCCATGTCGGCGGTGGTGTAGATCTCCCAGCCCAGCTCGCCGACGTACGACAGGCGCAGCATCGTGACGGGCACGTTGCCGATGTAGGCGCGGGTGCCGCGGAAGTAGCGCAGCGCGGTCAGGTCGGTGGTGGTGAGCGGCTGGACCAGGTCGCGGGCCCGCGGGCCCCAGACGCCGACGCAGCAGGTGCCGGCGGTGATGTCGCGGACCTGCACCGAGCCGTCGCGGGGGCGGTGCCGGTCGAACCAGTCGAGGTCGAGGTTGCCGTTCGCGCCGACCTGGAACTCCTCGACGCCGAGGCGGGCGACGGTGACGTCGCTGCGGATGCCGCCGTCGGTGTCGAGCAGGAGGCTGTAGGTCACCGAGCCGACCGACTTGTCCACGTCACCGGTGGTGAGGGACTGCAGGAAGGCGACGGCGCCGGGGCCGCTGACCTCCAGGCGCTTGAGCGCGGTCATGTCGTACAGGGCGACGGACTCGCGGGTGGCCTGGGCTTCCGCGCCGACGACCGGAGACCAGTACTGCGCGGCCCAGTCGCCGGGGGTGGGGATGTCCCTTCCCTTGAGCAGGGCCGCGTTGCCGCCGTACCACTGCGGGCGCTCCCACCCCGAGGCCTCGAGGAAGACCGCGCCGAGCTCCTGCTGGCGCGGGTGGAAGGGACTGGTGCGCAGCGGGCGCGGCTCCTCCATGGGCTGGAGGGGGTGGATGATGTCGTAGACCTCGACGTAGTTCTGGCAGCCCCTGGCCCGCACGTAGTCGGGGGCGAGCTGGTGCGGCTCGAACCTGTTGACGTCGCACTCGTGCAGGTCGAAGGAGGAGCAGTGGCCGTCGACCAGCCACTCGGCCATGGCCAGGCCGACGCCCGCGGAGTGGGTGACCCAGACAGCCTCCGCCACCCAGAAGCCCTTGACCTGGGGTGACTCGCCCATCAGCGGCAGGTGGTCGGTGGTGAAGGAGAACAGCCCGTTGATGCCCTCCTCGACCTTGGCCGACTGGGTGGAGGGCAGCAGGTCCTGGGTCGCGGACCACGCGTCGGCGAAGTCGTCGGGGGTGAAGGTGAGCACCGAGGGCATCACCTCGGCCTCGTCGACCGAGAGGATGTCGTCGGCGCTGATCGGCATCGGGCGGTGGCCGTAGTAGCCGATGCCCAGCGTGTCGAAGCGCTCGCGGTAGTAGAGGTCGGCGTCCTGGTGCCGCAGGATGGGCCTGGTGGCCTCCTCGGTCTGCCCCGCCAGTTCCTGCACCTGCCCGGTCCAGGCGAGCTGGTGGGCCAGCGGCGTGAGCGGGAGGTTCATGCCGACCATCCGGGCCACCTTCGGCCCCCAGATGCCGGCGCAGCAGACGACGATGTCGGCGGGGATCTCGCCCTGGTCGGTCACCACCGCGGCGACCTTGCCGTTCTCGGTCCTGATGTCGAGGACCTCGTGCCTGGGCAGCACCCGCACGCCGCGCTCGCACGCCCTGGCGAGCTGCGCGTCGACCGCCTTGACGGCCTTGGCGAGGCCGTCCGTGGGGAGGAACAGGCCGCCGAGGACCTTGGATCCGTCGAGGAGGGAGTGCTTGGCCACGCACTCCTCCGGCGAGAGCAGGTGCGCCTCGATCCCCCAGGCGACCGCCCAGCCGTACCTGCGGTGCAGTTCGGCCAGCCGGTCGGGGGTGGTGGCCACTTCGAGGCCGCCCACCTGGAGGAAGCTGTCGAGGGCGACGAACTTCTCGACCGTGTAGCGGGCCATCTCGGTCATGGTCTTCGAGCCGTTGGTCTGGAACACCAGACCTGGGGCGTGGGAGGAGGAGCCGCCCGTGGCGGGTACGTCTCCCTGGTCGACCACGGTGACATCGGTCCAGCCTCGGGCGGACAACTCGTCGGCCAGGGCCGCGCCGACCACGCCCGCCCCGATGATGACGACGCTCGGGCCCGTCATAGCCACCTCCGTTGTTGCGACATATGCAACCAAAAGCGTTTTCCGCAACAAGCGTCGCTCGCCGCCTTGCGGGTGTCAAGGGGCGTTCTGTCTTATTCCGTATGGCTTTACGGCGACTTAGAACGTTCCAATGACCGTCAAGCACCGGCCCGACCGCACGGGGTGCGATCGGGCCGGTGAGAGGTCAGCTCTGGGCGGGCAGCCAGGGCTTGATCTTGTCGGGGTTGTCGGCCACCCACTTGGCGGCCGCCTCCTCCGCCGTCATCTTGTCCTCGGCGATGTACTTCGCCACGAGGTTCTGGTCGTCGTTCGTCCAGGTGAAGTTCTTGACCAGGGTGAAGGCGGGGCTGCCGGAGTCGGCGAACTTCTTGCTCACGATCTTGTCGAGCTCGTAGGGCGGGTAGTCGCACGCCACCTTGGCCGCGTCCGCGTCGCAGCCCTCGGTGTAGGCGGGCAGGTTGACCTTGACCAGCCTGAGCTCCGACAGGAACCACTGCGGCTCGTAGAAGTAGCCCAGGATGGGCTTCTGCTGCTTCTCCGACTGGCGGAAGGCGGTGATGAGCGCGGCCTCGCTGCCGGCGTAGACCACCTTGTAGTCGAGCTTGAGGTTCTTGACCAGGGCCGCGTCGTTGGTGACGAACGAGGGATCGCCGTCGAGCAGCTGGCCCTTGCCCTCCGACTCGGAGGTCTTGAACAGCGAGGCGTACTTGTTGAGGTTCTTCCAGTCGGTGATGTCGGGATACTTCTTGGCCATCCACGGCGCCACGTACCAGCCGATGACGCCCTTGTTGCCCGTCGGGCCCGCCGACACGGCCACCTTCTGGTCCTCGATGTACTTCTTCTTGAGGTCGTCGTGGGCCCAGTTCTCCACGATCGCGTCGACCTCGCCGGTGGCGAAGCCCTGCCAGGCCACCTCCTCCTTGAGGTCCTTCTTCACCACCTTGCAGCCGAGGTTCTTCTCCGCCACGTGCGCGATGACCGCGGCGTTCGCCTCGTATCCCACCCACGGGTTGATGGCGAGATTGAAGGTGCCGCAGCTCTTGGCCCCCTCGCCGCCGGCCGCGGGCTGCTGCTCTCCGACCTTCGCTCCACCGCACGCGGTGAGCAGGAGGCCGGTGCCGGTCACGAGCACGATCGCTCTGACCTTTCCACTCCTCGTCAACGCCACCTGGTCCTCCTGAGTTGTCAGTAGCCGGTTTTCCGTTACTTGTGGGTGACACCGCCGTGCGCGGCCACGTCGGCCCGCTGCGTGGCGGCGCGCATGACGCGGTCGAGCACGATGCCGAGCACGACGATCGCGAGCCCGGCGGCCAGCCCCTTGCCGCGGAGCTGGTGCTGGGAGAAGCCGGCCACCACGTCGTAACCGAGTGCTCCGGCTCCCACCAGGCCGCCGACGACCACCATCGACAGCACGTAGATCAGTCCCTGGCTCGCCGCCAGCGTCACGCCGCTGCGCGCCATCGGGAGCTGGACCTTGGAGATGAGCTGCCACGTCCCCGTGCCCGCCGAGATGGCGGCCTCCACGGTGGTGGGCGAGACCTTCCTGATGCCCTCGGCCACCAGCTTGATCGCGATGGGCGCGGCGAAGACGACGGCCGCGATGATCGCGGTGAACCGCGTCGGGCCGAACAGGCCGAGGATCGGCACCAGGTAGACGAAGGCGGGCATGGTCTGACCGGCGTCGAGCACCGGTCTGAGCACCGTGTCGACCCTGTCGCTGCGGCCCATCCACACACCCAGCGCCACGCCGAGCACCATGACGAGGACCGTCGCGACGAGCGTCGAGGCCAGCGTCACCATGCTGTCCCGCCAGAGGCCGAGCAGCACCAGCCCGAGCAGCCCCGCGGCGGTCACGAGGGCCGCTCGCACACTGCCCACCAGCAGCGCGACGGCGACACCGACGGCGACGACGAGCCACCACGGCGATCCGGTCAGCAGCTTCTCGAAGGGGTTGAGCAGCGTGTTGGTGAGCACGTTCTTGAGCGCGTCGGTGTAGGCGGCGAGATTGTCCTGCACCCACAGGCTCCCCGCGTCCGCGGCCTGGCGCACGTAGGAGCCGAGGTTCGCCTGGATCGGGAACTCCGCTGCCCAGACGTAGGTGTAGGACAGGTAGCCGAGCGCGGCCACGACGCCGAACGCGCCCGCCAGCTCCAGCCTGCGCCGTCGCGGTGTGCGCAGCCGGCCCGCGCGCCGCTCCGCCTCCACCCTCCTGCTCGCGGCCGAGGTCACCCGGTCCAGCACGACGGCCATGATGACGATGGCGAGACCCGCGTTGAACGCGGTGCCGACGTCGAGCGTCTGCAGCGCCTTCAGCACCGTCTTGCCCAGTCCCGGGGCGTCGATGAGCGCCGCGATCGTGGCCATGGACAGGGCCGCCATGATGGTCTGGTTGACGCCCACGATGATCGTCTGCTTGGCCATCGGCAGCCGCACGTGGCGCAGCGACTGCGCGGACGTGGCGCCGAGCGAGGCGCCCGCCTCCAGCGTGTCGGGCGAGACCTGCCTGATGCCGTGGGAGGTGATGCGGATCGCCGGCGGGATCGCGTAGATCATCGTGGCGACCGTGGCGCTGGCCGGCCCGATGAGGAAGAAGAGCGTCAGCGGCGCCAGGTAGACGAATGTCGGCATCGTCTGCATGAAGTCGAGCACCGGCGTCACCAGCCGGTTGAACCGGTCGCTCAGCCCCGCCCACACGCCGAGCGGGATGCCGACGGCCAGCGAGAGCGTGACCGCGGTCAGGGTGAGAGCGAGAGTGTCCATGCTCTCCTGCCACAGGCCGAGCACGCCGAAGGAGACGAGCCCCGCGGCGGTGAGCAGCGCCACCCTGCCGTTGCCCCACAGCCAGGCGATGGCCGTGGCCAGCGCGACGACGCCGAGCCAGCCGAGGACGGGAAGGGGCCGGCCGAAGGAGGGCTGGCTGATCAGCGCCTGGACGAACGTCACCGCCTCGTCGAGGAAGAGCCTGATGTAGTTGATGAAGTACAGGAAGAACGGGTTGCTGTTGCGGCTGTCGTCGACGGCGTCCATGCCCTCGTTGAGCGAGGTGTGCAGGGGCGTCAGCTCGGCGCCGCCGAGGTCGAGCGTGTCCCGCCCGTAGAACATCGCGCAGCCCAGCACCCACAGGGCGAGCACCGCGAGGAGCAGGTATCTGCGGGCAGGCAGCCTGGCCGCCACCACCGCCACAGTGGTCATTGTCCCGGCCCTCCCGCGATCACCTCGAGGATCTCGGCGCTGGTGACCACTCCGAGCAGCTGCTCGCCGTCCATCACGCGCACCGGGCGGTCGGCCGAGAGCACGGCGTGGACGGCGTCGCGGATGACGACGTCCGGGCCGAGCTCGGGGCCGTCCAGCGACTCGTCCATCAGGGGCTGGCGCATGATCCAGCGCAGCGTCAGCACGTGGGAGCGGGGGACGTCGCTGACGAAGTCCCTGACGTAGTCGTCCGCGGGCGCGCCCACCACCTGGTCGGGCGTGCCGACCTGGACGAGCTCGCCGTCGCGCATGATGAGGATCCGGTCGCCCAGCTTCAGCGCCTCGCTGAGGTCGTGGGTGATGAAGACCATCGTCTTGCCGACCTCGTGGTGCAGGCGGATGACCTCGTTCTGCATCTCCCGCCTGATCAGCGGGTCGAGCGCGGAGAACGGCTCGTCGAACAGCAGCACCTCGGGATCGGCGGCGAGGGCGCGGGCCAGCCCGACGCGCTGCTGCATGCCGCCGGACAGCTGGTCAGGGTAGCAGTCCTCGAAGCCGTTGAGTCCGACCAGGTCCACGACCTCACGGGCGCGGGCGTAGCGGTCCTGCTTGGGCACGCCGCGGATCTCCAGGCCGAAGGCCACGTTGTCCAGCACGCACCGGTGCGGCAGCAGGCCGAAGTGCTGGAAGACCATGGCCATGCGGTGCCTGCGCAGCTCGCGCAGCCTGCGGTCGTCGGCCTTGCGGATGTCCTCGCCGTCCAGCACGATCTCGCCGGCCGTCGGCTCGATCAGCCGGGTCAGGCAGCGGACGAGGGTGGACTTGCCCGAGCCCGACAGGCCCATGACGACGAACACCTCGCCGCGCTGCACCTCGAAGGAGACGTCGCGCACCGCGGCGACGCAGCCGGTCCGCTCCTTGAGCTCCTTACGGCTGAGCGTGGTGCCGACGACTCCGTCGGCTTTGGGACCGAACACCTTCCACAGTCCCCTGACGGCGAGGACAGGTGGGGTGTCGGTGTCGAGCTGACTAGGTTCGGTCAGTGACGGCACGGTCATGGCCACCTCTTGGTCGTCGGAGCGTCAGTTCGCGGGGAACCACCGCTGGGGGCGCGGGCGGGTGTTCTGCCACACATGCTTGATCTCGCGGTACTCGTCCAGTCCGGTCGGGCCGAGTTCGCGGCCGATGCCCGACTGCTTGAAGCCGCCCCATTCGGCCTGCGGGACGTAGGGGTGGTAGTCGTTGATCCACACAGTGCCGTGGCGGAGCCGTCCCGCGACCCGTTGCGCCCTGCCGGCGTCCTGGGTCCAGACGGCGCCTGCCAGGCCGTACTCGGTGTCGTTGGCGAGGCGGATCGCCTCCTCCTCGCCGGTGAAGCGCTCGACGGTCAGCACGGGGCCGAAGGACTCCTCCCGCACCACGCGCATGTCCTGCTTGCAGTCGTCGAGCACGGTCGGCGGGTAGAAGTGGCCCGCGCCGTCCAGGCGGCGGCCGCCGCAGCGGAGGGTCGCGCCCTCGGCGAGGCCCGCGGCCACGTACTCCTCGACCTTCGCCAGATGCGCGGCGGAGATGAGCGGCCCCGCCTGGGCCTCCGGGTCGAAGGGGCCGCCGAGGCGGATCCGCTCCGCCCTCCTGACCACCTCGTCGACGAAGGCGTCGTGCAGGGAGTCCTCCACGAGCAGCCGTGCGCCGGCCGAGCACACCTGGCCCGAGTGCAGGAACACGGCGGTGAGGGCGAAGTCGACCGCGGTCTCGAAGTCCGCGTCGGCGAAGACGATGTTGGGGTTCTTACCCCCGAGCTCGAGCGCGACGCGCTTCACGGTGGCCGCGGCCACCGCCATGATCCGCCGTCCCGTCGCCAGGCCGCCGGTGAACGACACCAGGTCGACGTCGGGATGCTCGGCGAGCGGCGCGCCCACTTCGGGTCCCGCGCCGAGCACGAGGTTGGCCACGCCCGCGGGCAGGCCGGCCTCCTCCAGCGCGCGGACGAGCAGGATCGCCGTGCTCGGGGTGAGCTCGCTGGGCTTGAGCACGAAGGTGTTCCCCGCGGCGAGCGCGGGCGCCACCTTCCAGGTGGTCTGCAGCAGCGGGTAGTTCCACGGGGTGATCAGGCCGCAGACGCCGACGGGCTCGTAGACGATCCGGCTGATCGCGTCGGCGCGGCCGGTGTCGATGACCCGTCCGGCGTCCGTGCCGGCCACGCCGGCGAAGTAGCGTAGGCAGGCGACGGAGTCGTCGACGTCGTACTCGCTCTCCACGAGCCGCTTGCCGGTGTCGCCCGACTCGGCTCGGGCGAAGGCGTCGCGGTCGCGTTCCACCAGGTCGGCGACCGCGGACAGCAGGGCGCCCCGCTCACGGGCGGGAGTGCCCGGCCACGGACCGCGGTCGAAGGCGTGCCTCGCGGCGGTGATCGCGGCCGCGGTGTCGGCCGCTGTTGCTTCGGCGACCGTGGTCACGAGGCTGCCGTCGGCGGGCGAAAGGATACTCCGCTGTCCGCCGGCGACCGGCTGGGTCCACGTGCCGCCGATGTAGAGATCGGTCATCGGCACACCTCTGATCGTTGCGTATGGCGCAAGGCCATGCTCAATGAGGAACACAATTGACCCGTCACCCTCTGTTCGTCAAGGGTTTGGGGGAATCACTGGGTGAATCCATACGTTGTGATTCCGTTTATCCCCAGCCGCCCCTCTTGACGGGTAGACGGTCCCGCGTCCAGGCTGTTGCGTATACATCACCATTTTGCGTAATACGCAACAGAAGGAGGTGTGATGTCCCCTCGTCCAGGCCCAGGCCGCGAGTTCATCCTCACCGTCTCCTGCTCGGACAAGCCAGGCATCGTGTACGCGGTGAGCAGCTTCCTCGTCCAGCACCGCGGTGACATGTTGCAGAGCAAGCAGTTCAACGACCGGCGGGGCGGCGGCTTCTTCATGCGCGTGCACTTCGCCGCCCAGGACGGCCTGGAGGAGTTGCGCGAGGGCTTCGCCTACGTCGCCGAGTCGTTCCAGATGACCTGGCAGCTCAACGACGCGGCGACGCCCACCAGGGCGCTCGTCATGGTGTCGAAGTTCGGCCACTGCATGAACGACCTGCTGTTCCGCCGCCAGGTCGGCGGCCTGAACATCGACGTGCCGGCGATCGTCTCCAACCATCCCGACCTGGAGCCGCTCGCGGCCTCCTACGGCGTGCCCTTCCACCACGTCCCCGTTACCGCGGACGGCAAGGCGGAGGCGGAGGCCAGGATGCTCGACCTGATCGCGGAGTACGAGGCGGACCTGGTGGTGCTGGCCCGCTACATGCAGATCCTCTCCGACGACATGTGCAAGCGCCTGGAAGGCCGGGCGATCAACATCCACCACTCGTTCCTGCCGGGGTTCAAGGGTGCCAAGCCGTACCACCAGGCGCACGAGCGGGGCGTGAAGCTCATCGGCGCCACCGCCCACTACGTCACGGCCGACCTCGACGAGGGGCCCATCATCGAGCAGGACGTGGCGAGGGTGGACCACGAGCTCGACCCCGAGGACCTGGTCGCGGCCGGCCGGGACGTCGAGGCACAGGTGCTGGCCAGGGCCGTCAAGTGGCACAGCGAGCACCGCGTGCTGCTCAACGGGGACCGGACGGTCGTCTTCCGCTGAGCCGGGCGCCAGGACGAGGCGGTGGGGGTGCTGCGTCCCCCACCGCCTTTCCTCATGCCCGGTGCCGGTAGAACTCCGTCGGCTCCGGCGGCAGCGGCGTGTTGCCGAGGATCAGGTCGGCCGCCTTCTCCGCCAGCATCATGACCGGCGCGTAGATGTTGCCGTTGGTGACGTACGGCATGACCGAGGCGTCCACCACCCGCAGCCCGTCGACGCCGTGCACCCGCATCGTCTCGGGGTCGGTCACCGACATGTCGTCCACGCCCATCCTGGCGGTGCAGGAGGGGTGCAGGGCCGTCTCGCCGTCCTTGGCGACCCAGTCGAGGATCTCCTCGTCGGTCTCCACCGAGGGGCCCGGGGAGATCTCGCCCGTGCTGTACGCGCCGAGCGCGGGCTGACCCAGGATGCTGCGGGCCACCCTGACGGCCTCGACCCACTCCCGGCGGTCCTGCTCGGTCGACAGGTAGTTGAAGCGCAGGGCGGGATGCTGCCGGGGATCGGCGCTCTTGATCTTGACCGAGCCGCGCGCGTCGGAGTACATGGGCCCGACGTGCACCTGGTAGCCGTGCCCTCCCGAGGGCGCCGAGCCGTCGTAGCGCACGGCGATGGGCAGGAAGTGGAACATCAGGTTGGGGTAGTCGACGTCGTCGTTGCTCCGGACGAAGCCGCCCGCCTCGAAGTGGTTGGTCGCGCCCGGCCCCTTGCGCAGGAACAGCCACTGCGCGCCGATCCACGGGTGGCGCCACTTCTGCAGGTTCGGCTGCATGGAGACGGGCCGGCTGCAGCCGTGCTGGATGTAGACCTCGAGATGGTCCTGGAGGTTCTCCCCCACGCCCGGCAGGTCGTGCACCACGTCGATGCCGAGGGCGCTCAGCTCCCGCGCGTTGCCGACGCCGGACAGCTGCAGCAACTGCGGCGAGTTGATCGCGCCACCGCACAGGATGACCTCGCCCGCCCTGACGGTGCCGCCGTCGTACTCCACGCCGACGGCGCGCCTGCCCTCGAAGATGACCCGGGTCACCAGGGCGCGCGTCTTGACCGTGAGGTTCGGGCGCTTCATGACGGGGTGCAGGTAGGCGCGGGCCGCGCTGAGCCTGCGTCCGCGCCTGATGTTGCGGTCGAAGCGGGCGAAGCCCTCCTGGCGGTAGCCGTTGACGTCGTCGGTGAGGGGGTAGCCCGCCTGCTGCACGGCCTCGAAGAAGGCGTCGTAGAGCGGCGTGCTCGCCGGTCCCCGCTCCAGCGCCAGCGGCCCGTCGTGGCCGCGGAAGGGCGTGCCCGGATCGGCCAGGCAGTTCTCCATCCGCTTGAAGTACGGCAGGCAGTGGGCGTAGTCCCACGTCTTCATCCCGGGGTCGGCGCCCCACCGCTCGTAGTCGAGGGGGTTGCCGCGCTGGAAGATCATCCCGTTGATGCTGCTGGAGCCGCCGAGCACCTTGCCGCGCGCATGGTAGATGCGCCTGCCGTGCATGTGCGGCTCGGGCTCCGACTCGTACTTCCAGTCGTAGAAGCGGTTGCCGATCGGGAAGGGCAGGGCCGCGGGCATGTGGATGAAGACGTCCCACGGATAGTCGGGACGGCCGGCCTCGAGGACCAGCACCCGCGTGGCGGGGTTCGCGGAGAGCCGGTTGGCCAGGGCGCTGCCCGCCGAGCCGCCTCCGACGATGACGAAGTCGTAGTGCTGTGACGTCATGTTGCCTCGTCTCGCTCGCGCGTTTCACCGAATCGTAGCGCTATGCGCATTGTGTTGCACTAGTCGCAACAGGAGATCTTTTGGCGATGTGTTCGACGTGGTTGCCTTCAGCACTTACAGTTTCGCTATGAGCAACGACTCGGGCAGTGGGGGCGTGCAGTCGGTCGATCGGGCGATCAGCGTGCTGGAGATCCTCTCGCGCCGGGGCGAGGCCGGGGTCAGCGAGGTGGCCGCCGAGATCGACGTCCACAAGTCGACGGCCTTCCGGCTGCTCGGCGCGCTCGAGGCACGCGGCCTCGTCGAGCAGGCCGAGGACCGGGGCAAGTACCGCCTCGGATTCGGCATCATCAGGCTTGCCGGCGGCGTCAACACGCAGATGGACATCACCCAGCGCGGGCGGGCCGTCTGCCAGCGGCTGGCACAGGAGATCGGCGAGACGGTGAACATCGCCGTGCTCCGCTCCTCCTACGCGGTCAACCTCGACCAGGTCAGGGGCCCCTCGGCGGTCACCGCCTACAACTGGGTCGGCCAGGTGACGCCGCTCCACGCCACCTCCAGCGGCAAGGTGCTGCTGGCCCACCTCGACGACAGGCAGCGCGCGAAGCTGCTGTCCGACGGGAAGCTGCAGAGCTACACGCCCCGGACGATCACCGCGGTCGACGAGCTGGAGCAGCAGCTGGTCGAGACGCTGACGTCCGGCTACGCCTACTGCCTGGAGGAGCTGGAGGAGGGGCTCAACGCCATGGCCGCGCCCATCCGCTCCTACCACGGAGAGGTCGTCGCGGCCGTCAGCGCCTCGGGGCCCGCCTACCGCTTCAGCGCCGAGCGCATGCACGAGCTGGCCCCCGTCCTCATCAGCGGCGCCGACGAGATCAGCCGGCGTCTGGGTTACGCGGGATAGCCGGCGCCAGCCGTACCACCACGCTCTTGGACGTCGGGGTGTTGGACGTCTCGGCCACCGAGTCCAGCGGCACCAGCACGTTGGTCTCGGGGAAGTAGGCCGCGCAGCAGCCGCGGGCCGTCGGATAGGCGATCGCCCTGAACCCCTCGGCCCTGCGCTCGCCGTCCGGCCACTCGCTGATCAGGTCGACCAGGTCGCCGTCGGCGAGATCGCGCTCCGCCAGGTCGTCCGGGTGCACGAAGACGACCCTGCGGCCCGCCTTCACCCCGCGGTAGCGGTCGTCGAGCCCGTAGATCGTGGTGTTGTACTGGTCGTGGCTCCTGACCGTCTGCAGCAGCAGCCGTCCGGGCGGGACCCGCAGCACCTCGAGCGCGTTGACGGTGAAGTTGGCCTTCCCCGTGGCGGTGGGGAACCTGCGCTCGTCCCTCGGCGCGTTGGGCAGCGCGAAACCGCCTGGCGCGCGGGCGTTGAAGTCCTCGAAGCCGGGGATCACCCGCGACACGCGGTCCCTGATCGCGCCGTAGTCGTGCTCGAAGTCCGCCCACGGCACGTGCGGGTCGTCGCCGAACAGCGCGCGCGCCAGCCGGCAGACGATGGCCACCTCGGACAGCAGATCGGCCGAGGCGGGCCTGAGCCTGCCGGTGGAGGCGTGCACCAGGCCCATCGAGTCCTCGACGGTCACGTAGCCCGCCGGGTCCCGCTCGGTACGGCCGAGCGTGGGCAGGATGAGCGCCTCCCTGCCGCACACCGCGTGCGAGCGGTTCAGCTTGGTGGAGATCTGCACGGTCAACCGGGTACGGCGCAGCGCCGCCTCGGTGACCTCGCTGTCGGGAGTGGCCCTGACGAAGTTGCCGCCCATGCCGACGAACACCTTGGCCGACCCGTCGCGCATGGCCCTGATCGCCTCCACGGTGTCGAGCCCGTGGTGGCCGGGCGGCGAGAAGCCGAACTCCTTGCCCAGCGCGTCGAGGAACGCCTGTGACGGCTTCTCGTAGATGCCCATGGTCCTGTCGCCCTGGACGTTGGAGTGCCCGCGCACCGGGCAGACGCCCGCGCCGCTCCTTCCCACGTTGCCACGCAGCAGCAGGAAGTTGACGACCTCCCTGATCGTGGCCACGGAGTTGCGGTGCTGAGTCAGCCCCATGGCCCAGCACACGACGACCGAACCCGCCGCGCGCACGTCCTCGGCCGTCGCCTCGAGCTCGGCCCTGCTCAGGCCGGTGGCCTCCAGCACCTCGTCCCAGTCGAGCGCGCGCAGGTGCCGCTCCCACTCCTCGAACCCGTGGGTGTGCCGGTCGATGAACTCCCGGTCGGCGGAGTCGAGCAGGAGCAGGGACAGGGCCTGGAACAGCGCCATGTCCCCGTTGAGCCGGATCTGCAGGAAGCGGTCGGCGAGCGCGGTGCCCTTGCCGAGGCCGGAGGGCTTCTGCGGGTTCTTGAAGCGCAGCAGGCCCGCCTCGGGCAGCGGGTTGACCGCGACGATCCGGGCCCCTCCGCGCTTGGCCCGCTCCAGCGCCGTGAGCATGCGGGGGTGGTTGGTGCCGGGATTCTGGCCCACCACGAAGATGAGCTCCGCCCGGTGCAGGTCCTCCAGCGACACCGTGCCCTTGCCGATGCCGAGCGTCTGGTTGAGCGCCGAGCCGCTCGACTCGTGGCACATGTTGGAGCAGTCGGGCAGGTTGTTGGTGCCGAAGCGGCGCACGAGCAGCTGATAGGCGAACGCGGCCTCGTTGGAGGTGCGGCCGGAGGTGTAGAAGACCGCCTCGTCCGGGCCGCCGAGCGCGCGCAGCTCCCTGGCGATGATCTCGAAGGCGGCCTCCCACGCGATCGGCACGTAGTGGTCGGAGCCCGCCGGCTTGTGCATCGGCTCGGTGAGCCTGCCCTGCTGGCCCAGCCAGTGGTCGCTGCGCACGGCCAGCTCGCCCACCGGGTGGGCGGCGAAGAACTCCCGCCCCACCCTGCGCGTGGTCGCCTCCTCCGCGACGGCCTTGGCGCCGTTCTCGCAGAACTCGGCGGGACTTCGGTGCTCACCCTCGGGCCAGGCGCAGCCCGGGCAGTCGAAGCCGCGTTTCTGGTTGACCTGGAGCAGGGTCAGCGCGGTGCGGCCGACCCCCATCTGGCGGTAGGCCGTCTCCATCGCGTGGGCCACGGCCGGCAGGCCGCCCGCCCAGTCCTTGGGCGGGCCGACCCGCATGCCCTCGTCGCCGGTGTCCTCGCGAGGCGCCTTTCGAACCACTGTCAGCCGATCCTGTTCTGTACCCATTCGTGGAACGCGCCGATGTGGTGCTCGCTCGGCACGAGCACGCCTCCCTTGGCGTACGTGCGCGACCCCATCGCTGGCTGGCAGCGCTCACACGCCTCGAAGTCCTGCTCGTTGACGCGGTGGAAGAGCTCGACGGACTTGTCGAGGTCCTTTCCGCTCGCCACCACGTCGGGAAGATAGAGCCAGTCACATTCGACGACGGTCCTGTCGACCGCCAAGGGAAACATACGATGCACGATGACGTGATCGGGAACCAGGTTGATGAAAACCTGCGGCTTGATGGTGATCGCGTAGTAGCGCCGGTCCTGGTCCTCGCTCACGCCGGGGATGCGGTCGAGCCCCTCGGAGCCGTCCACGGTGAAGCCCCGGATCTCCTCGCCGAACTCGGCGCCGTGCCCGACGAAGTACTGCGCCGCGTAGCCGTCGGCGAACTCGGGCAGCACCTCGGTCAGCTCGGGGTGGATCGTGGCGCAGTGGTAGCACTCCATGAAGTTCTCGATGATGAGCTTCCAGTTGGCCTTCACGTCGTAGACGATCCTGCGGCCGACCTCCAGCCCCGCGACGTCGTAGTTGTCGATCAGCTCGAGCGCGCCGAGCCGCTCGGTCACGGCGCCGAGCACGTCCTCCTCGAAGGAGGGCGGCTCGTCGGCCAGGCACACCCACACGTAGCCGAGCCACTCCCGGACGTGCACCTTGACCAGGCCGTACTCGACGCGGTCGAGATCGGCCATCTTGGTGAGGTTGGGCGCGGCGACCAGCTTGCCGTCGAGGTCGTAGGTCCAGGCGTGGTACATGCACTGGAAGGCCCGCTTGACCTCGCCGGACTCCTCGGCGCACAGCTGCGCGCCGCGGTGCCTGCAGACGTTGAAGAAGGCGCGCACCGACCTGTCGCGCGCCCTGGTGACCAGGATGCTCTCGCTGCCGACCTGGACCGTCTTGAACGAGCCCGGCTTCGGGAGGTCGGACGAGCGCACCACGCAGAACCACATCGCCTCGAAGATGTTCTTCTGCTCCCGCGCGAACAGCTCCTGATCGGTGTAGTAGTGGCCGGGCAGGGTGGGGATCACGCTGGAGGTGGTGGCGGGGCTTGAGGTGGTCACGGGAGTACTCCTCTGGTACGGGCCGGGTCAGTGCCCTCGGCGGATCCAGTCCTCGAGCTGCGGAGCCTCGGCTCCGATGCTGGTGTCGTCGCCGTGGCCGGTGTGGACCACAGTCTCGGCCGGCAGCGTGAGCAGCGTTCGGCTGATGGACGCGATGATCGTCGGGAAGTCGCTGTACGACCTGCCGGTGGCCCCGGGACCGCCTTGGAAGAGCGTGTCGCCGGAGAACAGGACGCCCAGCTCGGGCACGTACAGGCAGACCGCGCCCGGAGCGTGCCCTGGAGTGTGCAGGACGTGGACGGCGCTGTCGCCGACCCTGATGATCTGCCCGTTCGCCAGCGCCCGGTCAGGAGCGGCTACCGGATGCGTGAGCTTCCACAGCACCGAGTCGTCGGGGTGCAGGAGGACGGGCGCGCCGGTGCGGGCGGCCAGCTCGGGGGCGGAGTTCACGTGGTCGTCGTGCGCATACGTGCAGACGATCCCCACGAGCCTGCGGTCGCCGACGGCCTCGGCGATCGCGTCCGCGTCGTGGGCCGCGTCGATGACCAGCACCTGGTCGTCGTCGCCGAGGAGCCACACGTTGTTGTCGACGTCCCACGTCCCGCCGTCGAGGCTGAAGGTCCCCGAGGTGACCAGGCGCTCGACCCGCATCACAGCACTACCACCGAGCGCAGCACGTCGCCGTGGTGCATCTTGGCGAAGGCGTCCTCGACCTGGTCCAGGCCGATGGTCTCGGTGACGAAGGCGTCGAGGTCGAAGCGGCCCTGCAGGTAGAGGGAGATCAGCATGGGGAAGTCGCGGCTGGGCAGGCAGTCGCCGTACCAGCTGGACTTCAGCGCGCCGCCGCGGCCGAAGACGTCGAGGAGCGGCAGCTCCAGCGTCATCTCGGGCGTGGGCACGCCCACGAGCACGGCGGTCCCGGCCAGGTCGCGGGCGTAGAAGGCCTGCTTGAAGGTCTCGGGACGGCCGACCGCGTCGATCACCACATCGGCGCCGAAGCCGCCGGTGAGCTCCCTGACGGCCTCGACGGGATCGGCCTCCTTCGCGTTCACCGTGTGGGTCGCGCCGAACCCGCGGGCCCAGTCGAGCTTCCGGTCGTCGACGTCCACCGCGATGATCGTGGTGGCGCCGACCAGCCGCGACCCGGCGATGGCCGCGTTGCCGACGCCGCCGCAGCCGATCACCGCGACCGAGTCGCCGCGGCTGACCGCGCCGGTGTTCACGGCGGCGCCGAGCCCGGCCATCACGCCGCAGCCGAGCAGGCCCGCCGCGGCGGGGGCGGCCGCGGGATCGACTTTGGTGCACTGTCCCGCGGCCACCAGCGTCTTCTCGGCGAAGGCGCCGATGCCGAGGGCGGGGCTGAGCGGCGTGCCGTCCTTCAGCGTCATCTTCTGCGTGGCGTTGTGGGTGGCGAAGCAGTACTGCGGGCGCCCCCGCAGGCAGGCGCGGCAGGAGCCGCACACCGCGCGCCAGTTGAGGATGACGAAGTCGCCCACGGCGACGTCCTTGACGTCCGGGCCGACGGCCTCCACCACGCCCGCCGCCTCGTGGCCGAGCAGGAAGGGGAAGTCGTCGCTGATGCCGCCCTCGCGGTAGTGCAGGTCGGTGTGGCAGACGCCGCACGCCTGTACCTTCACCAGCGCCTCGCCGGGTCCTGGGTCCGGGACCAGGATCGTCTCCAGGCTTACCGGCTTGCCCTTGCCCGTCGCGACCACGCCGCGTACTTCATGAGCCATGATTCACTCCTGTGTCAGCCGGCCTGGACCGGCGCGGTCTCGAGGTGGCGGCGCCACCGGGTGAACAGCCTGACCTGGTTGACCCCCAGCACCGCGACGGGACGGTCACCCTGCCGGTAGACGGCCAGGAAGCTGTGGTCCGCGAGGTCGCCCTCCTCCACGGTCACCGAGTCGGCGTGCCGCGCGTGCCCGATGAACTGGATCTTGATGTCGAACTGGTCGGACCAGAAGTAGGCGGGACGGGCGGGCTCGGGGCGAGCCGTGCCGCCCGACAGCAGCGTCGCCGCCGCGACGGCGGCCCGCTGCCTGGCGCCGGTCCAGTGCTCGATCCGGTGGTGGTCGCCCTGCGCGGGATCGAACCAGGCCGCGCAGTCGCCGACCGCGACGACGCCGGGCACGCTGGTGCCGCCGCCCTCGTCGCAGACCACGCCGTCGCCGAGCTCGAGGCCGCTTCCCTCCAGCCACGAGGTGTTGGGGATGGCGCCGATCCCGACGACCACGACGTCGGCGGGCAGGTGGGTGCCGTCGGCCAGCCGCACGCCGTCCACCCTTTCCGTTCCCGTCAGCTCCGTGACGTACGCGCCGCGCATCAGGCGCACGCCGCGCCGTTCGTGCAGCGTGGCGATCGCCTCCGCCATCGAGTGGCCGAGGACGCCGGCCAGCGGCGCGGTTCCCGACTCCACCAGAGTGACGTCGAGACCGAGGTCTCTCGCGGTCGCGGCCACCTCGGCGCCGATGAAGCCGCCGCCGATCACGACCATCCGCTTCGCGCTCTCCAGATCGCCGCGGAGGGCGCGGGCGTCGTCGAGCGTGCGCAGCGTGTGGACGCCCGCCAGCTCCCGCGAGCCCGGCAGCTCGCGCGCGGCGGCGCCGGTGGCGATCACGATGCCGTCGGCCCTGATCGAGGTGCCGTCGCTCAGCGTGACGCGGCGGGCGACGGCGTCGAGCCCGGTCGCGGCCACACCGAGCCGCCACTCGATGCCGAGCTCCTCGCCCTCGCCCTCCAGCGCGAGATCGGCCTCGCCGACGGCGCCCCTGAGGAAGTCCTTGGACAGGGGCGGCCGGTCGTAGGGGCGGTGCCGCTCCTCGCCGACGAGCACCAGGCGGCCCGCGTACCCCTGGGCGCGCAGCGCGCGGGCCGTCAGGAGTCCGGCGAGCGAGGCGCCCACGACGCAGACGGTGTTCATGCCTGCCCCTTCAGCGTGACGCCCGGCGGCAGGTTCGGCTCCTCGTCGGACGGCACGACGTAGATGACGTCGTCCTCGACCACCACCTGGTGGGTTCGGACGGGGCGTTTGGCCGGCGGCGCGTCCACCCGGCCGGTACGCAGATCGAACCGCGAGGCGTGCAGCGGGCATTCGATCTCGCACCCCTCGAGCCAGCCGTCGGCCAACGAGGCATCCTGGTGCGTACAGGTGTCGTCGATGGCCAGGATCTCGCCGTCCTCGGTATGGAAGACGGCGATGGGCGGATCGGCTTCGAGGCGGAAGGCCTCGCCTCTCGGCAGTGATGCAAGTGGGCACGCTGGGATCATCGTGTCACACCTCGGTTTCGCAAAGAGAAACATCTCGCGCTATACGCAACAGGGTGCGGGTGTGGATTGCGGTTGTCAAGACCGGTTTGCCCGAGAGGTCCTTTCACGGCCGGCAGTGCGACCCGGATCAGGGGTGCCGTCAACGCGGCTGCTGCCAGCCGCCGAATCGATGATCATGTAGGGGTCTTTGGGCCTATGCCGTACCGCGCTGTGCCTGCGGATCCTGCAGGCCGCTGTGGTCTACGTCAACACCCTCATGCTGCAGGACGTGCTGGCCGGGGAGGCATGGGCGGCGCTGCTCACCCCGGCTGACCGGCGCGGCCTGACGCCGCTGTTCTGGACGCACATACGCCCCTACGGGGAGGTGCGCCTGGACCTGGCCGCCCGGCTCCCGATCGGCGCCGAGCCCTGACCCAACCTCGCGCCCGGCGGCCGTCAGGGGGTCAGCAGCAGTGCTGCAGTAGCCCTGGAGTTCGGCGAGGGCTCGGGCGTCGGCCTGCGTGTCGGGTCGGTACAGCATGGTCTTGCCGTCTTTGCGGGAGAACAGGATGCCGGCGCGCTTGAGTCGGGCCCGCTGCTCGCTGGCGCGGGGTTGGGCCTGGCTGGTGGGAGGGCGGCGGCGAGCACGGTGATCGGGCGTGGATGCGGGGACCTGCGCGCGTAGCGGGCGGCTTGTGGGCGGCTGGTCAGCGGGCGACGTAGCCGCCGTCGACGGGAAGCGCGACGCCGATGACGAAGCTGGATCCGGGGCTGCACAGCCACAGGACGGCTTGGGCGATCTCCTCCGCGGTCCCCAGCCGGCTGATGGGCTGGTCGGCTTCGGCTTCGGCGCGGTCGAGCTCTCCCTTGGCGATCACGTCGCTGACCATGGGGGTATCGATCGTGCCGGGGCAGACGGCGTTGATGCGGATGCCGCGGGGGGCGTATTCGAGGGCGGCGCTGGTGGTCAGGCCGATGACTCCGTGTTTGGAGGCGTGGTAGGAGGCACGGCCGGGGATGCCGACGAGGCCGCCGAGGGAGGAGCAGTTGACGATGGCTCCACTGCCTTGTGCGCGCATGTGCCGCAGTTCGTGCTTCATGCCGGCCCAGACACCGCGCAGGTTGATGATGTTGACGCGGTCGAAGCTTTCGGCGGGTTCGTCGGCGGCATCGCTGGGCGGGATCTGGATGCCCGCGTTGTTGTAGGCCATGTCCAGGCGGCCGAAGGTCTCCACGGTGCGGTCGACGGCGGCGGCGACCTGGTCCTCGTCGCTGACATCGCACGTGAGGGCGAGCACGTGGTGGCCTGCATCGGTGAGGTCCTTCGCGGCTGCGCTCAGGGCAGCTTCGTTGATGTCGCTGAGAGCGACGGCGGCCCCGGACTCGGCGAAGGCGCGGGCGGTGGCCAGTCCCATCCCGGAGCTGGCTCCGGTGACGAGGGCGACCTGGCCGGTGAAGTCGTAGGTGGGGTTCATATCGTGTTCTCTCCTGGCGGGTGTGAGTTTCGTTCGGGTGCCGGTCAGCTGCCGGTCAGCCCCTGCCGGCTGCTGTGACCATCGGACGTCAGAGAACTGCCGGACCGCCGCGTCGGCCTGGTCCGGCGGTGACCGCGGACACGAACCCTCCCTGCTGCTTCATCAGGGTGGGGAACGGAAGGGGAGCCTGCCCCGCCTGCCGCATGGAGCGAGTCCGTGCCGCAGGTCAGGGGCGTGAAGCACTCCCAGGCCGGCACGTTCACCGGATGGTGGAACGCGGGCGTCCGTTTCGTGAGCGTCAGGCGGCGCGCGGGACCGCCGTGCAGATGCACGAGCGAGAAGAACAGCTCGTCGCCCGGCAGCGCGACGTCGCTTCGGCGGCGATGCAGCCGGTGCCCAGCACGTCGGAGGCGGCTAGCAGACTCTGGACCAGGGTCCGCATCCGGCATGCCGGGGGTCGCGACGAGCGTGCCGTCGGCGAGCGGCACCCGCGCCAGTGGGACTGCGTGCCGATCGTGCCCATCAGCACGCGGTGAACCCTTCCGCGGGGTACGGCCTTGACGTCTGGTTGAACCTTCACCAGTGACCGCTGCTGCTGCGCGTTCTCCCCCGGCCACGCTTGGGTCACTTCAGATTCTTCCGGAAGAACGTGGTCAACTTGTCGAAGGGAATGAGATTGACGCGATCGTAGAGATCCACGTGACCGGCGCCGGGAACAATCACCAGTTCCTTGGCTTTACCGGCAAGCCGGTAGGCCTCTTCGCTGAACTCCCTGGAATGAGCCTTCTCGCCCGTGACAAAGAGCATCGGGCGGGGAGAGATCGTCTCGATGTCGGCGAACGGGTAGAAGTTCATGAACTTGACGTTGCTGGTGAGCGTTGGATGCGTCGTGGTGTTCGGGCTGTACCCCCTGGCGGTGCGGTAGAAGTCATAGAATTCGCGCTCAACCGGAGTCGAGTTGTCATTCAGCTGTTCAGGCGTTCCGCTGGTGTATTCGGTTTGACCACCCGCGAACTCCACATCGCGCTGTTGCGCTGCCCGCTTGAGGATGTCCTTCCGCTGCTCGAGGGTGACGGAATGCCTGAGCCCGTTGCGGTTGGCGGCGCCCATGTCGTACATGCTGACTGTCGCGATGGCTTTGATGCGCGGATCGATCTTGGCTGCACTGATGACGAAGCTCCCGCTGCCGCAAACCCCGATCGCGCCGATCCGCTCCTTGTCGACGAAGGTCCGGGTGCGCAGGAAATCCACCGCGGCACTGAAGTCCTCGGCATAGATGTCCGGCGAGACAGCGTTGCGAGGCTGGCCGTCACTCTTGCCCCAGAACGACAGATCAAGGGACATGGTGACGAATCCCTGCTCGGCCATCTTCGTGGCATACAGGTTTGCGCTCTGCTCTTTGACCGCACCCATGGGATGTCCGACCACCATCGCCGGATTCTTCGCGCGGCGATTCAAGTTCTTGGGGACGAACAGGTTCCCCGCGACGTTCATCCGGTACTGGTTCTTAAAGGAAACCTTCTGAACCGTTACCCTGTCGCTGGTGTAGAAGTTGTCCGCACCGTTGGACGTGTCCCCGGGCGGTAGGTCCGGCGTTGAATGGGCCACCGATGCCGAGGGCGTGGTGGCCTGGGCGGCCGAAGTCCAGCCTGTTGCGAAAAGTACACCGAGTACGGCGGCACCGGCGCCGGCCCGCTTGATCAGGCCACGGCGTGTGGAGGTCCGCCCCACGGATGCCGTTGTCATCGTCTGTCCGGCGGTATCAGACTTCGTGTTCATCGTTGATGCTCCTTGCGGGGCGCCGAAGGCTTTCGGCGGCACGGGAATTCAGCGGTTCCCTGATCGGATGCGATTGGTCCTCAGCGGGTGAGGGTGAGTAGCTTCTTGATCGAGCGGCGCTGGTGACAGCTTTCGTTAGCGACAGGCCGTCACGCCGTATGGCAACACCCAGGAAACCGGGTCCATCGCGCGGGCGGGAGGTCGCGTTTATCGGGGGGACAACCTCCACCCCCTTCCGCCCCCGGCCGCTCCCTACAGTGGAAAAGTGGACAACCGAGATGAGATCCGCGACTTCCTCGCCAGCCGGCGCGCCCGGATCACCCCGCAGCAGGCTGGGCTAGCCCCCGGCGGTCGCCGTCGGGTGCCCGGCCTGCGCCGTGAGGAAGTCGCCGTCCTGGCCGGCGTGAGCACCGACTGGTACACCCGTCTCGAAAAGGGCCACATCAGCGGCGTCTCCGAGGACGTCTTGAACGCCGTGGCCCGAGCCCTCCAGCTCGACGACGCTGAACGCGCTCACCTGTTCGACCTGGCCCGCGCCGCGGGCACCCGCCCCCGCACCCGCCGCCACGCCCACAAGGTCCGTCCCGGGCTGCAGCGGATGCTGGATGCCATGACCGACGCCCCGGCCATCATCCGCAACGGACGCATGGACATCCTGGCCGCCAACCGCCTCGGCCGCGCCATGTACTGGCCGGTCTTCCAGACGCAACTCGCCGTCCCCGGCCGGAACCCGCACCCGGGCGCCACACCCAGCCAGCCGGCCAACATCGCGCGCTTCCAGTTCCTCGACCCGGCCGGACCCGACTTCTTCCCCAACTGGGACACCGCCGCCGACACCACCGTCGCCCTCCTGCGCACCGAAGCCGGCCGCGACCCCTACAACACGGACCTCACCCACCTGATCGGCGAACTGTCCACCCGCAGCGCCGACTTCCGCAGCCGCTGGGCCCAGCACAACGTCCGCCTCCATCACACCGGCACCAAGACCTTCCACCACCCCGCCATCGGCGATCTCACCCTCGACTACGAGTCCATGGATCTGCACGCCGACCCCGGCCTGAACCTGACCGTCTACACCGCCGCCCCCGACACCCCCTCCCACGACGCCCTGCGCCTGCTCGCGAGCTGGGCCGCAACCCTCGACGCCGACACCCACGGCGCCGCTCCCCGGCTCCTGCAGGATGATCGACTCCGCCACGGCCAGGACCAGTAGGTCAGGACCAGTAGGAACGGCGCCGTCGACGGCGAGGATCACGCGTACATCGACACCACCTGGAAGGAACATGCCCCTTGCAACCGAAGGCCTTGCTCATCGGTCCACTCGCCATGCTCCTTGTCCTCACCGGCTGCGCCACCACGAGCCCAGGCCCGGCCACGTCCGGGCCGGGCACCTCGGCTCCCTCAGCATCCACGCCTCAGGTCGCCACCTCGGCGGGCACCCCGAACACCACGCCGACCCAGACTGCCTCCGCGACTCCCTCCGCAGCGCGTCAGGTCGAAGGCAGCATCGTGCGCTTCACCGCGGGCGATACCTCTGTCGACGTCGTCATCGGAGCCGACAACGCCACGACTCGGGACTTTCTCGCGATGCTTCCGCTCATCCTCTCTTTCGAGGAGTTCAACGGCCGCGAGAAGATCAGCTACCTCCCCCGGAGGCTGAACACCACCGGCTCACCGGGGTCAGACCCTGAAGACGGTGACCTCATCTACTTCGTCCCCTGGGGAAACCTCGGCTTCTACTACCACACAGCCGGCATCGGCTACTCGGACCAGGTGCTCCATATCGGCACCTACAACGCCAGTGCCGAACAATTGGAGCAGCTCCAGGAAGGCGACGTCACCGTCACGCTGGCCGAATGAAGCCGGGGGTGATCCCCTCAGTCGTGGGCAGACAAGGCTGCGGTAGATCACGCATCGACCACGACGGATCCCTGGTGACCACGCGCCCGGCGATGGCGGCCGGGGTCCGAGCGGGCCACGTGACCCACGAGCTCGGCCAGCGGCGAGCATCTCCCGACCAGTGCGCCGCACCCATCACCACACACGGAAAATGACTGACATGGCACTGATTCTGGTGACCGGGGCATCCAGCGGGCTCGGGCACAACACAGCGAAGGCGTTGGCCGACAACGGGCACGACGTGGTCATCCACGTCCGCAACTCGGCCCGTCTCACCGACACAGATGACACCGCCCGATGGAAAGGCGTCGTCACCGGGGATCTCGCCAAGCTGGACGAGATCCGCGGCGTTGCCCGGCAAGCCTCCAGGTTCGGCCGCTTTGACGCCGTCATCCATAACGCCGGCGTCTTGCACTCTCCCGAAGTGGTCACTGTCAACACCGTCGCGCCCTACATGCTGACGGCCCTGATGGACAAACCCGCCAGGCTCATCTACCTCAGCAGCTCCATGCACCGAACCGGCTCCACCGACCTGCGACGGCTGACCTCCGGCACCGCCTCCTACGACGACAGCAAACTATGGGTCACCACCTTCGCGCTTGCCGTCGCATCCCGATGGGAAGGAACCTCGAGCCATGCGGTCGACCCCGGGTGGGTCCCCACACGTATGGGCGGTGCGGGCGCACCGACCTGATTGCAGGGCACCAGACACAGGTGTGGCTCGCCACCCACCATGACGTGACCCCGAGCACCGGCGGCTACTGGTACCACCGGCAGGTGCAGACACCACACCCCGCGGCGCGAGACGAAGACTTCCAGGCTCGCCTCATTCAAGCCTTGGAGGGCCACACTGGCGTCCCGCTCGAGTGACCGCGACCCCGCTGCACGCAGATGGGAGCGGGTCACATCCTGGTGCCATACCCGCCCGTGATGGGTCCCGATCCCTCTCCTCGCCGACCGGCCGGTCGGCGCACGCCTGAAGCGGTGACCGACCCGGCGCCGCCCGGAGCCCGATGTAGACTGGCCGGACGCGTTGAGGGCGCGTCCGGGTCCGCGGGCAGGACAGAGTCCACCTCGATCAGCGGCATGACCATGCTCGTCATCTTCTTCACGCCTCCAGCCGCGGACCGGGAGGACAGGTGAGGAGATGACCATGCTGCCCCAGCGACCGAACCTCGACCAGCTGCGCCGTCAGGCCAAGGAGCTGCGCGACCGCGCCCGGTCGGGAGACACCGACCGGCTCGGTGCGCTTCCGGTCACGCTGGCCTCCGCCCAGCTCGTGATCGCCCGTGAACACGGCTTCGCCAGCTGGGCCAAGCTGAAGGACGAGGTCGAGCGGCGCACCACCGACCTCGCCCAGCGGGTCGAGGCGTTCCTGGAGGCCAGCGTCGACGGCCGCACCGGGCGGGCCGTCCGCCTGCTGGCCGAGACGCCCGCCATCGCCGGCCACGACTTCCGCACCGCCGTCGTCCTGGGCGACGCCGCCCGCGTGCGGGACCTGCTCGCTCGCGACCCCGGCCTCGCCACCCGCCCTGACCAGCGGTCGGGCTGGACGCCGCTGCTGGGCGTGTGCAACTCGCGCTGGCATCGCATCGAGCCAGAGCGCGCGGCCGGGCTCGTGGAGGTGGCCCGCCTGCTGCTCGGGGCGGGCGCCGATCCCAACGGCGCGGTCGGCTCGCCCGGCCGGCGGGGGCACTGCTCTCCGCTGTACGCCGCCGCGGGCCTGGCCGGTCATCCCGCGCTGGCCCGGCTGCTGCTCGAGCACGGCGCCGACCCCGACACCCCCGCCGCGCTCTACCACACCGCCTTCCACGACGGCGATCACGCCTGCCTGCGGCTGCTGCTCGAGCACGGGGCCAGGGCCGAGGGGTCGGCCACGCTCGGCGCGGCGATCAGCGTCGACGACGCGCAGGCCGTACGGCTGCTGCTGGAAGCGGGGGTGGACCCCCGCGTGCCGCTGCCCGCCGACTCCCTGGCCGAAGTGGATCCCGCCACGCCGCCGATCCCGGCGGTGACCGCCGCGCTCGAGCACGACTGCTCGGCGGAGCTGATCGAGGTCCTGCTGGAGCGGGGCGCGGACGCCCGCGCCGAGGCCCACGTGATGGCGGTGCGGAGGGGCAGGACCGACGTGGCCGACCTGCTCACCAGGTACGGCGCCCGCGACGACACCGGCGGGATCGACAGGTTCCTCGGCGCCTGCGTCCGCGCCGACCGGGCCGAGGCCGAGCGCCTGCGGCCGCCCCTGGACCGGCTCGGCACGGACGACCTCGCGAGCATCGTGCACGCGGCCTATCACGACAACGCCGCCGCGGTCGATCTCATGCTCGATCTCGGCTTTCCCCTGGACGCTCGCGGGGACGACGGAGCCACCGCGCTGCACGCCGCCGCGGCGGCGGGCGGCCTGCGGACCGTACGCCTGCTCCTGGCGCGCGGCGCCGACCTGGAAGCCGTCGACACGACCTGGGGCAGCACCCCGCTGACCTGGGCGAGCGTGGGCAGCGGCTTCCGCATGGGGCATGCCGAGGCGCCCGACTGGGTGGCCGTCGTCCAGACGCTGATCGAGGCGGGCGCGTCACCGCACGAGCCGTGGGTGGCGGGCAAACCCCCCAGCGGAGAGGTCGGCGCGCTGCTGCGCCGGTACGGCCTCGCCCCCGAGAACGACGAGGACGAAGCCCAGGCTTGACAAGCAGCGGTGCAGAATATCTACTATCAGAACTAGAGGTTTCCTCTTGTGCGGAGGACAGGTATACCGAGGGTCAGGCAAACCCTCGGGGATCTTCGGAGGTGAAGCACCATGCTGCTGACGTCGATCGACCCGTTCGTACAGGAGTTCGAGCGTCAGTTCGACCGGCTGACCCGCCAGGCCGCCGCCCAGGGCGGTGGCGCCGTCATGCCGATGGACGGAATCCGCCGCGCCGACGACGTGGTCCTGCGGTTCGACCTGCCCGGAATCGACCCCGACTCCATCGAGGTCACGGTCGACCGCGGGGTGCTGTCGGTGACCGCGCGCCGCGAGGAGGAGTTCGGCGAGGACGACCGCGTCTTCGTCCGCGAACGGGTGACGGGCACCTTCACCCGCCGCGTCTACCTCTCGGAGCACCTGGACGCCGAGGCGATCGAGGCCGCCTACACCAACGGCGTCCTGTCCGTGCGGATCCCGGTTGTGGAGCGCGCCAAGCCGCGCAAGGTCGCCATCCAGCAGTCCGGCGACACCCACAAGGCGATCAAGAGCTGATCGCCTGAGCTCGGCCGCCCACGGCGGCCGGCCACCTGGATCACCGGGGCGCCGCAAGGAGCGGCGCCCCGGCGTGATTCCGCAGGTGACTCCTGGTGTCCGGCCCGCGCGTCATCGACACTGGAAGGGTGCCCGGTCGGCTCGTTGTCGCCTACAACGACTCTCCGAGCGCCCGGCGGGCGCTGGAGGAGGCCCTCAGGCGTGCGGCGAAGCACGGGGAGTGCGAGGTGATCGCCGTCGCGGTCGACAAGCGGGGCCGCGCGCGGCCTGAGGACCAGCCGCACCCGTGTGAGGCATGGCTGCGGGCCGCCGCCCGGCACGCCGACGAACGGCACGGCAGCATCCGCACGGAGATCAGGGTCGGACATCCGGCGACACAACTGCTCCAGGCCGCCCTGGATCTCCGCGCCGACCTGCTGATCATCGGGTGCGGCGAATGGGGCGCGTGCCCGAGCACCACGGTCGAGATGGTGCTCAGGCACGCGCCCTGCCCGGTCCTGGTGATTCGCTGACTGACGGACCCGGGGCCCGGATCCGTCAGCGGACGCGGGACTGGGAGGCCAGCGTCCCTCCCCCGTCCGCCTGCCATCCGGCCACCACCCGCGGGCGGGCGCCCAGGGCGCGGGTCAGCGGCACGCGCACGGTCGTGGTGCCACTGCCGGAGACGGTCACGACGTGGCCGCCCGCCGTTCCCTGGTCGTCACGGACGAACAGGTGCGCCTTCCCCGGGCCTGCCGCGCGCAGCCGCACCTCCACCGCGTTCCCGCCGCCCGTGGCGGCGGCGACCCAGCCGCTCTCGAACGGCTTGGCCGCGGGACCGCCGCCGAGCGGGAGTCCGAGGCGGACCGCCTGCTCCAGCGACTGCGGGGAGTCCAGGCTGGACAGGCCGGTGTCGGGGATCACCGGGTCGGGCGGAGTCGTCGGCCGTCCCTGCGGCGGCGTGTAGCCGGGAAGGGTCGCGACGCCCCACCGGTACGGGTCACCCTGCACGCCACCCCACGTCGACCAGCCGATCCGCGTCTGGCCTGTCTTGTCCTGGGTGTCGGAGTCGTACACCAGGACGTTCAGCCCGAGGCGCGCGGGGTCGACCGCGCCCGGCAGCACCTCCATCGGGATGGCCATCTCCACCGTGTACTCGCCGGAGGAGACCTTGGCGGCCACCCGCATGCCCGGGACCGCCGCCCCCTGGCGGTTGTCGGCGTCGCGCAGGAAGCACGGCGGTCCTTCGGCCGTCACCGGCAGCACCGCGGCCTTGAACGTCGTGGAGGTGTTCTCCGACCTGCCGCGCGGGTCGAGCGTCACCTCGACGGCGTCGGTCCGCCAGTGCCGCTTGCAGTCGGCGGCGGGCAGGCGGCTGCCGACCACGTCGTCCTTCACCTGGACCAGCAGGAACAGCGTGTCGTCACGCCAGCTGACCTTGGCCGTGCCCGAGCAGTCGGCCGCCGAGGAGCACGCGGCGCCCTCCCACAGGCGGGAGACGTCCAGGGAGGGACCGGTGTACTCGCCCGAGCCCTCGGCGCCGTCGATCGCAGGCGCCGACGCGGCCCGCGGGACGGCCGTCGCGGGGACCAGTTCGAGTGCGGGCCTGCTCACGCTGGAGCCGTCCGAGCCGGTCGTCGTGATCGTGTAGGCGTAGTCGCCGCCCTCGTTGGAGGTCTTCAGCGAGGGGTCGGAGTTGGTGACCGTGAACGGCACCCTCGTCGAGGCCCCGGCCGCCAGGCCGTTGTAGGCCGCCTCGGCGCGGTCGGCGGTGAAGCCGGCGGGCAGCGCCAGCCGTACCGTTCCCGACTGGGTGGTGTCGCTGACGTTGGTGACCACGACGTCCACCTGGCGCGAGCCGCCGGACGGGAGGGTGAGCACCGGCGGGACCAGATCGCGCAGCTGCGGCGCCTTGAGGTCGGCGGCCCACTTCTCGTACTGCTCGACCTGCGGCAGCAACTGCTGTCCTCCGCGGACGGCGGGGCTGACCTCGACCTGCCGGTCGGTGTAGCCGCTCCCCCGTTCCGTGGTCAGCGTCGCCCCGACCCGGGCCCGCTCACCGGGAGTGCCGCGAGGCGTCACCGTGAACGTCGCCGATCCGGTACGGCCGGCCGCCAGCCTGCCGAGCTCGCCCGACCCGCTGATCTGCCAGCCGCCCGGCACGCGCAGCGCCACGGCCGAGCGGCCCAGCGCCTCGCCGGACGGGGCCGTCGCGGTGACCTCGACCGTGAACGCCGCGCCAGGGCGGACGTCGAACGTGCTGGGCCGCAGGTCGAGCAGCGTGCCGAGCGGGACACCGCCAGGCGGCCGCACCAGCGCGCCGTCGAGGATCGCCGTGGGCGCCGCGGCCGCCGCGCTGCCCGGCGAGGGGAACGGCACCCGTGAGTCCACCTGGGTGAAGAAGTCGCAGCCGAGCTGGGCGGGGTCGGTGGGCACGTCGGGGAAGACGGCCCAGCCCTGGGAGGCGTACACGCGCTGGGCGTCGCGCTCGATGGCGGCCCACGTCCGGCCCGCGCTCTCGGAGACGCGGCCGCTCCACACGCCGTACACGTTCTGCGCGGGGTTGGCGGGACGGAACGTCGAGGCGCAGGCGGGGCCGTTCTGGGAGGTGCCGCGCGCCCGGCCGAGGAGCAGGCGAGCGGGCGCGAAGGGACGCAGCCCCTCACGGGTGATCTGCTCGGGGAACGCGTTGGGGTCGGCCGCCGCGTAGAAGGCCTCGATGGTCAGCCGCGCCGCCTGCTGGTGGTTCCCGTGATTGCCGGGAGACGGGGCCGGGTCCATGGTCAGCAGGATCTCGGGCCGGGTCTGGCGGACGAGCCGCACGACCTTCTCCAGCGTGTCGCCGCCCCAGATCTGGTCGGTCAGCGCGGCGCTCACCGTGTAGTAGAAGTCGACGTCGTCGAGGTTGAACACCTCCCGCACGCCCGCCTTCGCGACCGCCGTACGCTCTTCGGCCTCCCTGAGCAGGCCGAGCGCCGGGCCCTCCTCCGGGCCGACCGCGTTCCCGCCGCCCTCGCCCCTGGTGACGGTGACGACGCCGGTGCGGACGTCGTGGTCCTCCTTCCACTGCCCGAGCGTCGACAGCGTGAAGGCCTCGTCGTCGGGGTGGGCGCCGACGAACAGCGCGTCGAGATCGGCGGCGCCGGCCGAGGCGGTGGTGGCCGAGGGGGTGGTGGCCGAGGGGGTGGTGGCCGGCGGAGCCGCGGCCTTCCCCGGTGACGCGGCGGCGGCGGGCGCCAGGGAGGGCGCGAGGGCGAGCACGGCCGCGGTGGCGAGCACCGCCAGGCGGCCGGTCGGCCGCGGGGGAGGCGACGTCGGAGCGGGGATCGGCGGGCGCGGTGTTGGCATGGAACCTCCGGGGGGTTACTCGCGGACCGCCCCCTGGAGCAGCCCGCGGATGAAGTGGCGCTGGAGGAACAGGTAGAAGATCACGACCGGGGTCGCGACGATGACGGATCCGGCCGCGAGCAGGGTGAAGTCGGAGGTGTACTGGCCCTGGAAGAACGCCAGGCCCAGCGGCGCGGTGCGCAGCGACTCGCTGGTCACCATGATCAGTGGGATGAGGAACTCGTTCCACGTCCACATGAAGATCAGCAGGGTCAGCGTGACGATCGCAGGCCTCGCCGGCGGCACCAGCACCTGCCACAGGGTGCGCCAGACCGAGGCGCCGTCGATGCGGGCGGCCTCGACGATGGCGCGGCTGCTGGCCCGGAAGTAGGCCCGCATCCAGAAGGTGCCGAACGCCACCGACATGGCGACCTGCGGCAGCGCCACCGACCAGAACGTGTCGGTCAGTCCGAGCGTGCGCAGGTCGAAGTAGAGCGGCACCGCGATGGCCTCGCTCGGCATCATGATGCCGAGCAGGAACAGGTAGAACAGCGCCGACTGGCCGCGGAAGCGCATGGTGCCGAAGGCGTACCCGCTCATGATCGACAGCAGCACGCTGACGACCACGACGAACGCCGACACCCCCAGGCTGGTGCGCAGGTACGTGCCGAACTGGCCGATCTCCCACGCGGACGCGAAGTTGGCGACGGGCCCGGAGCCCGGGCTCTCCCCCAGGCCGAGCGCGGCCAGCAGCACCGTCAGGATGGGGAACAGCGCGAACGCGGCGAACACCGTCAGGATGGCGTAGTTGGCCAGCCGCTCCCCGCGTGAGATCACGTGATGCTCCTGTCGGCGAAGCGGTTGATCACGAACGAGATCGCGAAGATGACGACGGTGAGGGTGACGCCGATCGCCGCCGCCGAGCCGACCTGGCCGAGCTCGAAGGCCCGGTGGTAGACCTCGTACGACGGCACCGAGGTCGAGTTGCCCGGACCGCCCTCCGTGGTGATGTACACCAGGTCGAACGTCCGCAACGCGGCGATCACGGTCAGCGTCAGCGCGACCGCGATCTCGCCGCGCACCGAGGGCAGCGTGACCGCGAAGAACTCCCTCACCGGCCCCGCGCCGTCGAGCCGCGCCGCCTCGTACAGCTCGATCGGGATCTTGCTCATCCCGGCCAGCAGCAGGACGGTCACCAGGCCGGTCTCGAACCAGGTGCCGACCACGCCGACCGCGGGGAGGGCGAAGGTGTAGTCGCCCAGCCACCCTCTCGCCAGCCAGTCGAGCCCGACCGCCCCGAGCAGGTCGTTGAGCGTGCCGTCGGCGGAGTACACGCGCCGCCAGGCGACGGCCACCACGACCATGGCCACCACCTGCGGCAGGAACACCACCGTACGGAAGAAGCCGAGGCCGCGCACCTTGGCGTGGTTGAGAATGGTCGCCAGCAGCAGCCCGATGACCAGCGGCCCCACCGCGAAGAACCCGATGAGCACGAGAGCGTGGCCGAAGGCGTCCCGCAGTCCCTCGTCCGCGACGATCGCGGCGTAGTTGTCCAGCCCCGCCCAGGTGCCGAGCGACAGGCCGTCCCAGTGGAACAGCGACAACTGCACCGCGCGGCCGATCGGGTAGAGCAGGAATGCCGCGTAGACCACGAAGGCCGGCAGCAGATAGAGGTAGGCGACGCGGCGGGGCTCCCCTGGAGGGTGGCCCGCCCGTGCTCGCGCGAAGGACGATCGGGACCGGATCACCGCGGTCTTCGTGTCCGGTCCCGTGGAGAGCGTCGAGGCCATGAGCCCGTGCTCACCCGTTGCTCTCGACGAAGGTCTTGTAGTCCTTCTCCAGCGTCGCCAGGAACTCCTGCGGCGTCGCCTTCTTGGCCATCAGGTCCTGCAGGGCCGCGGTCAGCGTGTCGGCGAAGGTCGGGGTGGCGTAGTCGAGGTACGGCACCAGCCCGTCCTGCTGGGTGGCGGTGCTGAAGGCGGTGAACATGTCCTGCTGCGCGCCCGCCGGCACGCTCTGCTGGTCGGTGTCGGCGACCGGCAGGAGGCCGTTGGTGGCCAGCACCTTCATGGCGTCGGAGTTGGTGATGAAGTCGATGTAGGCGGCCGCCGCGTCGGGGTTGGCGCTCTTGGTGGTGATGGCGAAGGGCAGGCCGGTTCCGCCGGTCGCGACCGGCGGCGTCCCCGGCGGGAGGGCGAAGCCCAGGTCCTTGCCCATGATCTTGCCCAGGTCGCCGATCAGCCAGGTGCCGCCGATCAGGAAGACGCCCTGGCCCTTGGCGAACGCCTGCCATGACGCGTCATGGCCGAGGCCGTTGAAGCCCTTGTTGAAGTAGCCCTTGTCGACCCAGTCGACGAGCTGCTGGGCGGCCTTGGTGTTCTCCGGCGTGGTCCACGAGGCGCCCTTGCGGCCGAAGCCGAGCGTGGCGATCTGATCCTTGGGGACGTGCTGCCCCTGCACGGTGCCGAACAGGTGGACGGCCGGCCACTTGTCGAGGTTGCCCATCATGAGCGGCACCTCGCCGGCCGCCTTGGCCTTGTCGAGCGCGGCCTCGAACTCCGCCCAGGTCTTCGGCGGCTCCAGGCCGAGCTTGGCCAGCTTGGCGCGGTTGTAGTGGATGCCGACGACCTCGCCGGCCTGCGGCAGGCCGTACACGTTGCCTTCACCGAAGGACTTGCCGTCGGCGGTGTAGCTCACGTACTGCAGGACCGACTGCGGGTAGCGCTTCTTCCATCCGTACGCCTCGGCGTAGGGGTCGAGCGGGCGCAGCTGCCCGGCCTTCACGAACGCGCCCATCTGGGGGCGGCCATTGTTGGCCTGCACGACGTCCGGCGGCTCGTTACCGCTCAGCGCCAGGCGCAGCGTGGTGTTGAGGTCGTCGAACGAGCGCGACACCCGCTTGATCGTGATGTTGGGGTACTTCGCCTGGAACGCGGTGTTGAGCGCCGTCATCTGGGCGTTCTGGGCGCCGCGTACCTCCTGGTCCCAGATGGTGAGGGTGACGTTGCCGAGAGCCGCCGCGTCGGTGCGCACCGCCGAGGCGCTCGGCTGCGCCGGGGACCCGGCGGGCGGCGCCGACGACCCGGGCGCGCAGGCGGCCGCGGCGAGGGCCACGACACCGGCGGCGAGTACGGCACGCGTCCGGGCGCCGCGCGGCCGGACGTCTCGCGTCGAGGCGATCATGGTGTTACTCCTTCTTGCCAGGCACGGGAGGCGTGTCCGGGCCCTCGGGCTCGTCGGGATCGTCGGCGGTCTTGGCCGAAGGCTCTCCGGAGGCATGGGGAGCCGTCTCCAGGTCGGCGTACCTGGCGATGGTGGCGGCGGCCCGCCGTACCGCGCCCACGGGGACGGTCGGCACCAGCCGGTCGAGGAAGGCGTACCTGCGGGCCAGCGAGTCGGCGTAGGCGCCGCCGCGACCGGCCGTCGCCCGCGCCTCGTGCCACCAGTCGGCGATGTCGCCCCATCCCGGCGCGGCCAGCGATCCGCCGAACTGCTGGACGGCCAGCGCCGCGCAGAGTCCGGCGAACGCCAGCCGGTCGGCCAGCGGCCAGCGGCAGAGGGTGCCGAGCACGATGCCCGCGCCGAAGACGTCCCCCGCGCCGGTCGGGTCGAGCGCCGTGACCCTCGGGGCGGGGACGTACGCCTCCTCCCCGGTGATGGAGTCGATGGCCATGGCGCCGTTGGCGCCGTCGGTTACCACCGCGAGGGGAACCCGGTCGGCGATCGTGTACAGCGCGTCGCGGGGCGTGTCGGTGCCGGTGTAGGCCATCGCCTCGACCGCGTTCGGCATGAACGCGTGGCAGGTCGACAGCTGGTCGAGCAGCGTCGGCGACCAGGCGCCCGAGGGGTCCCAGCCCACGTCGGCGAAGATGAGCGCGCCGTCGCGGTGCGCCCGCTCGGCCCAGGAGGACGCGCCCGGCACGCCGAGCGGCTCCTCGGCGGAGAGCGCCACGATGACGGCGCTGGACCGGGGCGGGGTGCCGATCATCTCCGACGCCGACATGGGCGCGGGATGGCCGTGGGTCACCATGCTCCGGTCGCGGTCGACGGCCATGGAGACCGTCACCGGCGAGTGCCAGTGCTCGAAACGTCGTGACCTCGACAGGTCGACCGACTCCTGCTCCGCCAGCGTGCGCCAGCAGAAGTCGCCGTAGTCGTCGTCACCGAACGCGGCGGCCAGCGAGGTGCGCAGGCCCAGCCGGCTGGTCGCGATGGCGAGGTTGGCGATGCCACCAGGGCACGAACCCATGCCCTCGGCCCAGATCTCGGTGCCCGCGGCGGGCATCGCGGGCAGACCGGTGAAGACGATGTCGAGGAAGACGGTGCCCGCTAAGAAGACGTCGAACTGCGGCCCCCCCGGGGTTCGCTGGTCGGCCAGAGGGTCGTACGCCTGAGCAGACACGGGAATGAGTCCTCCTCGACGGCATCGAGATGTGCGCAATCTTGCATGTTTGGGCGCGCATATCAAGTACTTCACGCGAGGATTCGACGCATCATGCTCGCTTCTGCGCGGAAATGACTGATAGGATCCCGACCGTGCTTCAGCACCTCAGGCATGCGGAGATCATGCGCAGGGTTCGCCTCTCGGGTGCGACCAGCGTTCGCGACCTCGCCAGACAGCTCGGCGTGAGCCCGTCCACCATTCGACGAGATCTTGAGGTGCTCGACCGCGACGGCACGCTTCGGCGGGTGCGCGGAGGCGCCCTGGCCGACGCCGATGCCGACGACGACCTGCCCTTCGCCGCGGTCGCCGCGCTCAGCGAGCACGACAAGGAGGCCGTGGCCGTCCGCGCCGCGGGGATGGTGCGCGACGGCGACGTGGTCCTGCTCGACATCGGCACGACGACGATGCGCCTGGCCCGCCAGCTGCGCGGCCGCCGCGTCACCGTGGTCACCTCGAGCCTCGCCGTCCTCGACGTGCTCCGCGCCGATCCCGCGGTCGAGCTGCTGCTGCTCGGCGGGATGGTCCGCAAGACGTACCACTCGCTCGTCGGGGTGCTGACCGAGGCGGCGCTGAGCCAGGTGTGCGCCGACCGCGTGTTCCTGGGCGCGAGCGGGGTGCGGCCGGACGGCCAGCTCGTCGACAGCACACTCGCCGAGGTGCCGCTGAAGCGCGCCATGATCGCGGCGGCCGGGCAGGTCGTGCTGCTGGTCGACCGGCACAAGTTCCCCGGCACCGGCGCCCTGCGGGTGTGCGGCCCCGAGGACATCGACGTGATCGTCACGAACGAGGGCGCCGACGAGCCGACGCTGCGCAACTGCGCGGCGGCGGGCGCGGAGGTGCTGCTCGCGTGATCGCCGCCCGCACCGCGCGAGCGCGTCGCAGATGAGGGAGTCTGGATGAAACTGGCCGTTCTCGGAGGCGGAGGCTTCCGGGTCCCGCTCGTGTACGGCGCGCTCCTGCGTGACACCGCCAAGCCACGCGTGGAGGAGGTGGTGCTGTACGACGTGTCGGAGGAGCGGCTGACGGCCATCCGGCACGTGCTGGACCAGCTCGCCGCCGGGCACGACGACCCGCCCAGGGTGGTGACCACCACCGACCTGGACACCGCGCTGCGTGACGCCGCCTTCGTCTTCTCGGCGATCCGCGTCGGCGGCCTGGCCGGCCGTACCGCGGATGAGCGGGTGGCGCTCGACCTGGGTCTGCTCGGCCAGGAGACCACCGGGCCCGGCGGCATCGCCTTCGGCCTGCGCACCATCCCGGTGGCCGTGCGCGTGGCCGAGCGGGTCGCCGCGCTCGCGCCCCGGGCCTGGGTCATCAACTTCACCAACCCGGCCGGCATGATCACCGAGGCCATGCGCGGCGTGCTCGGCGACCGCGTGGTCGGCATCTGCGACTCGCCGATCGGGCTGGTCAGGCGGGCCGCCGCCGCCCTCGGGCTCGATCCGGCGCTGGTGTCGCCCGACTACGTGGGGCTCAACCACCTCGGCTGGTTGCGCGGGCTCACCTACCAGGGCCGCGACGTACTGCCTGGCCTGCTCGCCGACGACGCGGCGCTGCGGCAGGTCGAGGAGGCCCGGATCTTCGGCGGCGACTGGGTGCGGACTCTGGGCGCGCTGCCCAACGAGTACCTGTACTACTACTACTTCACCCGCGAGTCCGTCGCCGCGCTCGGCGCCGGGCACACCCGCGGCGAGTCCCTGCTCGAGCAGCAGGACCGGTTCTACGCCACCGTACGGGAGCGGCCCGACGACGCCCTCTCCGCGTGGGGCAGGGCACGCAGGGAACGCGACGCGACGTACATGGCCGAGACCCGTGACAGCACCGACGCCGGCGAGCGCGACGCCGCCGACCTGGAGGCCGGGGGGTACGAGGGCATCGCGCTCGCCCTCATGGCGGCCATCGCCCGCGGGGAGTCCTCGACCATGATCCTCAACGTCCGCAACGGCAGCGCGGTCCCCGGCCTGCCTGCGGAGGCGGTCGTCGAGATCCCGTGCGTGGTGACCGGCGCGGAAGTCCAGCCGCTGGCCACCCGCCCGCTCCCCGGCCGCTTCCTGGGTCTCGCGCAGCAGGTCAAGGCGGTCGAGCAGACCGCGATCGAGGCAGCCCTGTCGGGGTCGGCGCGCATGGCCGTCGAGGCGTTCGCCCTGCACCCGCTGGTCGACTCGGTCGGCACGGCGCGCAGGCTGCTCGACGGCTACCGCGCCCGCATCCCTGAGCTGGCCGCCGTCTTCCCCGGCTCCGCGTAACCCTCAGGCGGTGACCGCCGCGTCAGAGGCGAACTCGATGATGTCGGGAAGCCGGAAGACCCTGCCCATGGCGCCCCAGTTGCCGTCGGGAATCTCGATCAGGTGCACCCACGCGACCGGCCGGTCGTAGAGCCGCCGCGGCTCCTCCTCCGCCTCGGCCAGGACGCGGGTGATCCGCTGGATCATGTCGGCTCGCTTGGCGTCGTCGAGCGAGCCGGCCGGGACGCTGACCCGCACGACAAAGCGTGGCCGCTCGTCGTCGCCGACCTCCTTGCCGCCGACGAACCAGGCCTGCGGCTCGTTGAGGACCAGCCAGGAGATCTCCCGCGCGGCCGCGCTGTCAGGAGCGCCTTCGGCCAGCATCACCTCGGCCACCAGCCGCTCCTTGACGCGTCGGCCGCGGTCCCCGTCGAGAGCACCCTGGGGGGCGAACAGTTCCACGAAAGGCATGTCCCACTCCTTTGATCGTCGGTGAGTTCATATTCTCAACTCACTAGGGCCGCGGCAATCCCCCTGCAGGGGGAGATGGCTCCCCCTGCCCGGTGAGGGCCCGTGACGCCCCCGCGCGGGAGCATGACGCCATGACGCGATGGATGACCTGGGCTCCGTGGGCCGCCCTGCTCGCCGCGCTCGCCTATGGGTCCGTGCAGGCCTACTGGGCGGCCGGCAACGCCCCGGCCTGGGTGCTCGGCTACGACGTGACGCTCCCCTCGTGGGTGGTGATCGCGCTGTGCGCGGGCGTCGCGCTCGTCGTGACCGGCCTGCGCGCCACCAGGGGCTTGCTGCCGCTCGTGCTCGCCGCATGGGCGCTGAGCGTCGCGCTGGTGTCGGCGGCGGCGCTGCTCCTGCTCGACGTCGTCAGCGGCGTCCTTCCCGACCTGGGCATCCCCCGCGACCCCGCCGCCTTCCTGAGCAGGGCCGGGTGCGCGGCCGTCGGCCTGCTCGCGGGCGCCACCGCCCTGTCATGGCAGCGCCGCCGTACGGCAGGCTGCGTGCGCTGTGTCGGCGTCCCACGGCTGGAGTCGACGCCGCGCTGGGGCTACGTCGCGGCCTACGCGGCGGTGGCGGGCTGCCTCATCAGGATCGTCGCGCAGGTGACCATGGGCGTCGCGGTGCCCTACGCCGCCAGCCCCTCGCTGCTGATCTTCGAGTTCGGCTTCCTGCTCGCCGGCGTGCTGCTCCCTCTCGCGCTGGCGCACCGATGGGGCAAGATCTGGCCGCGATGGGTGCCGCTGCTGGCGGGCCGCAGGGTGCCGCGCTGGCTGGTCGCCGGGCCTGGATTCGCGGTCGCGGGCGCCCTGCTGGCCTACTTCGGCACCGGGCTGATCCAGATGACGGCCGAGACCATCGACGGCACGCTGGAGGAGCCCGCGTTCATGTGGGTGGCGGTCCCCTCCTACGTCCTGTGGGGCGTCGGCCTGGCCTTCGCCTCCATCGCCTACTACCGGATCACCCGCCCCGCGTGTACGGCATGCGGTCGCTAGTGGTCTTGCGATCAGCCGGTTTCCCGGTCTCCGAAGGCGGGATATCCCGGCAGCGGAGCGACGTCCCATTCTCCGGCGACCTTCCCCAGCAGCAGCCCGACTTGACGATCACGCTGTCGCCGGCGGCGGTCCGGCAGCGCAGCACGGTGCTGCGCGCGCTGCCCCCCAGGTCGACAGGGTCGAACAGCTCGGTATCCAGCAGCTCGCCCGCAGCGCGCGAGATCGGATTCACCGGGGCATCCTGTCACCGCCGGCCAGTCCTCGCACCTGCTTATCTGAAACGAACAGCTGGTCGGTACGGCTTGCCCGGCATGGCATGAACCATCATCAGCCGACAGGGGCGGTCGGCTGATGATCTTTCATTCAGTCCGGTCAGACCTGCCTGCTGGCAGCCGCCCAGTCGAGGAGCGCCTGAGCGGTCTGGAAGCGGCGGCTGGAGCTGGTCTCTCCGAGAATCACCCCGACCAGCCGGCGGCCGTCACGGTCGGCGGCGAAGGCAAGGGTGTAGCCCGCGGCGCGGGTGAAACCCGTCTTCAGGCCGACGGTGCCCGGCGTGCCGAGGAGGCGGTTCGTGTTCCGCCAGGAGTAGGCGCGGTGCTCCGCCGTCTTGGGAACCGAGCGGTACCGGGTGGAGCTGACCTTCCTGATTGTCCCGTTGTCCAGCGCAGCCTGGGCAAGCCGCACCTGGTCACGCGCGGTGGAGTAGCCGCCACCCTTGGCGGGCATCCCGTCGGCGTTGACGTACAGCGTGTCCTTCATGCCAAGCTCGCGGGCATGGGCGTTCATCTTCGCCGTGAACCCGTCGACACCGGGGCCGTACGTGCGGGCGAGCGCATGGGCGGCGTCCGCGCCGGAGGGCAGCATCAGGGCGTACAGCAGGTTCTCCACGGTGAGCCGGTCACCGGCGCGCAGGTACGCCACCGAGGCGCCGCCCCTCGACGCGTAGCGGACGTCCTCAGCGGTGACCTTGACCACGTCCGTCGGTTTGGCCTGCTTCAGCACGGTGTAGGCGGTCATCACCTTGGTGATGCTGGCCACGGGGGTGCGGAGATCGGCCTTCTTGCTGAAGTAGACCTTGCCCGTCTTGGCGTCGATCACGTGGGCCGCGCGGCCGAGCACCGCGGGGGCGTCCGCCGCGACGGACGCAACGTGGGAACGGGAGTCCGGCGCGACCACGGAGCCGGCCTGAGGGGCGGCCTGTGCGGCAGGGCCGACGGCGGTCACGGCGCCTGCGGTGACGGCGACGCCGAGCAGCGCGCGTCCCAGCCAGTTCTTGAGATGCGTGGGCATGAAGGGTTTTGCTCCTAGCTTCCATGCCGCCTACCGGGTTAGCTGACGGGTTCGGGCTGGGAAGTGCCCTACGGACGCAGCCGGGCTGGCGTCCGATTCACCCCAAGGGGAAGTGGGTCCCCGGTTCCGTGGATACGGATTCGGCGGCCGAGCATCGTCCTGCGGGGTGGCCCCGTCAGGAGACGCGCGGTCCGGGCAATGAAATGGCAACGAACGCGTCGACGGTTCGCTGCCCGATGCCCCAAACGTAGCGAAAAGGTCTAAAACACGCAAATAGTAACAACACCCGACAAACCTCGTCACACCTGCCCCAATAGGCACCGTCTCTACCCGGGCGAGACAGCAACAGGGGACCTAGTGACCCCCGAGCCCCCGCCTCACGGGCTCGGCGTCCGGCAGTTTTAGACCTGGCCGGGGTGGTTAATACTCCAGCCGCAGATTGGGATCTTGCTGGGCGGGCAGCACAGCGGGTGATGCCAACGTGCGTACGTAGGCACGTCGCAGAGGAACGACCACCGCTGTGATCATTCAGGTGTGTTGGAACTGAAGATCATGCGGTGGTCGCGATGGCCAGATTAGAACACCTGGACCCCGCTCGTCTGCAGGCTGGGCTGGACGACGCATTCGCGCTGGTAGCAGGCCGGTTCAAACGGCGCGAGCCGCGACTGCGAGCGCGTCGATGCATCGAGGGACTGCTGTCCGGGCTGGAGCGCAAGACCAGTTGGTCGCTGGCCGAATACGCCGGTGAGGCCACGCCGGATGGCATGCAACGCTTGTTCACCAGGCCAAATGGGACGTCGACGGCCTACGCGACGATATACGCGACTACGTGGTCAACCGCCTCGGCCAAGCCGATGGGGTGCTGGTCGGTGATGACACCGGTTTCGAGAAGAAGGGCGCATGCTCAGCCGGGGTGCAACGACAATACACCGGAACCGCAGAAAAGATCACCAACTGTCAGATCGGCGTCTTCCTCGGCTACGCCACCCTTCGTGGCCAGGCCCTCGTGGACCGCGAACTCTACCTTTCTCGCGACTCCTGGATCGCCGATCCGAGCCGATGCGCGGCGGCCAAGGTGCCCGATGAGATCACCTTCGCGACCAAGCCGCAACTCCTGCAAACCATGATCGAGCGAGCCATCACCCACGGCGTGCCGTTCGGCTGGATCACCGCCGACGAGGCCTACGGCGACAACGGGCCGCTGCGCCGCCAACGCCAGCTCAACTACGTCCTGGCCGTCGCTCGCGACCATCACATCACCACCCGCGCGGGCACCATTCGCGCCGACGTCATGGCCGCGAAGATCCCCCGATCCGGATGGCAGCGTCTGTCCTGCGGCCCGGGCGCCAAGGGACAGCGACGCTATGACTGGGCGCTGGTCGCCACCACCAGCCCAGTCCATCACCTGTTGATCCGGCGCTCCATCAGCAAGCCATCCGAGCTGGCCTTCTACCTATGCCACGCCTCTGCTCCAGTGCCTCTGCACCGGCTGGTGGCGGTGGCCGGCACTCGCTGGAGCATCGAAGAATGCTTCCAAACCGGCAAGAATGAAACCGGCCTCGACCACTACCAAGTCCGGCTCTATCCCGCCTGGTACCGGCACATCACCCTGGTCATGTTCGCCTTGGCCTTCCTGGCTGTCACCCGCGCGTCCCTATGTGACCAGCCCACCAGTGCGCCCGCCGACCTGATCACAATCTCCGCCAACGAAATCCGCCGCATGTTCGCCCTGTTGACCCGGCCGACGCCGAACCAGGCCCATGCCTGGCACTGGTCACGATGGCGGCGACGCCATCAGGCCCAAGCCCGCCGATCCCATTACCAGCGACAACGCATCAAAGATCCCGATCTACGGCTGGAGTATTAATCGGTGCCGTTACGGGTGCACATCGGGCAGACGCCCTTCCACTCGGTGGGAGAGCCGAGCGCCGGCAGCGAATGCGGAAGGCCGTTCACACGTCGCCACCGAACATCGACACCTCTGAATTCGAGCCTGCCCTGGCCACGATTACCTGTTTCACCAGGCAGGAGACCTCGGTGACAGCAGGAAGCCCCCATCCTGGTCAGGATGCGGGGCTTTCTGCTAGTCAATCGTCAGGATGAAATTGTCGTTAGGGTCCTGCTGGCTAGCGACCAAGTGGTACCGGTGCGGGGTCCTAGTTGTTGTTGTTATTGTTGTTGTTGTTCGCGCCGCCACCGTTGTTGTTGTTGTTATTGTTGTTGTTGTTCGCGCCGCCACCGTTGTTGTTGTTGTTGTTATTGTTGTTGTTGTTCGCGCCACCGCCGTTGTTGTTGTTGTTATTGTTGTTGTTGTTCGCGCCACCGCCGTTGTTGTTGTTGTTATTGTTGTTGTTGTTCGCGCCGCCACCGTTGTTGTTGTTATTGTTGTTGTTGTTCGCGCCGCCACCGTTGTTGTTGTTATTATTGTTATTATTGTTGTTCCTCTTGTGGTCCAGGACGCTGGACGTGTCGGCCTGCGGGGCGATGACTGCCGCGGTGCCGACGGTGGAAGCCTGGGCCGGCATCGTCATCGGGGCTGCGAGAGCGGAGGCGGCGATAGCGGCGGCGGTGAGAGCGGTCTTGAGGATCATCATTGGTCTGTCTCCTTGTGTACTGTTTGTCGGCTTGTGTCTGATCTGTGTCTTGCTGGCCTTGCCTGTCTTGCTTGTCTTGCTATGGGTCATTTGTAGATGTCACTGCTTGCTAGTCCCTTTCATCCCGCTTGCCGTGATCCTTGCAAGCGGCCCAAACCCCGCCCACGCCGAGGAATCCGACTTTTGGCACCGACCTGCCGCGACCCTTTGACACGCCGCGGCGGCAGGGTTCTCGACTGCGGGAACCTCCGAATCCGGCCTCCGAGGGGCCTCGCCGTACGGCCTGGCAGGCAGGTTTCCGCGCCCACCGCGCTCCGCCTGAGCCCCACAGGAACCCTTATTGGCGTGCTGTCCAGACCGTCCACCGGAGCAGAGAGGGCACGCGACCTCACCGTCGCAGCGAAGGCACACCAGCCCCGCCCTGGTCCTGAGTGCTCTCCGACCCGCACCCCTTGAGCGGCCGCGCCCAGGTTCGTCCTCGTGCCGGTGGTTGAACCACTACCTGCACAGGGACTCAAGGGGGAGGCTGCGGGTCCGGCCGTACGGCCGGGCCCCGGTCAGCGGTAGTCGTCGTAGTCGGGGTCGGGGCGTCCGGGCGGCACGCCGTACCTTTCTCGGCGATGCGGATCTCTGACGCTCTGCGACCGCGCTTGCACGGTGCAGTGCGCATCGGTCACCTGGGGCGTGAGGACTCTTTCCAGCACAGCGCCGCGCCCGGCGCGGGTGGCGAGGAGGCTCAGGGAGACGAGCAGCAGCCACAGCCTCTTCATCGGGCAGCCCGGGCGGCGAAGGTCCCTGCTGTCGATCACGGGCTCGTGCCGGTCACTCGAAGCGGGTCTGGCGTCGAGGAGTGTTCGGGTGCGTGAAGGCGAGCAGGCGGTCTGCTTCCTCCTCCACCTCTGCGCGGTTCGATGGCGACAGCGGGCGGAGCGGGTGCACGGTCAGCGTGGCCGCCTCATGTGTACGGGACACCGTCCACGTGGCGGCGACCGTACCGTCGACGAGGACGGTGGCGGCGACGCCGGCGCCGACGCAGACCTGGCGGCGGATCTCGTCGGTCATGATCCGGGTACGGTCCGCGTAGGCCAGCAGGGGCGCGTCGAACTCGGGAAGGAGCCGCACCGGGGCAGGCAGGTCGGGTGCCGGCCTCGGCGCATCCTCGAGGTCGAACAGCTCCCTGCCCGACTCGTCGAGGTAGACCCTCAGCTCGGGACGCAGCTGGTCGAACACCTCGCGCAGCCCGCTGACACCGGACCAGGCCCGGGCGTCGGACACGGTGGCCGGGCCGAAGGCCGCCAGGTAGCGCCGGAGCGTCTGGCGCACGTCCTCGGCCGTCGCCCTGGCCCGGATGCCGGTCCAGTCGGCGCGGGCGAAGGGCGTGGCGCCGCGGGTGTTCCATGTGCCGCTCGGCGCCGGGTGCACCAGGGGGAGCAGGTACTGCACGCTCCAGCCGAGGGCGGTCGCGTCGGCGCCCTGCCATCGTTCGGCGAGGCGGCGGCCCAGCTCGGGACGGGTCAGCACGCGGCCGTCGGCGAGCAGCTCCCACGCCTCCGCGATCAGCTCGTCGAGGTCGACGTCTGCGGTGCGGCGGCCGAACGCGTTGCGCTGCACCCTGCGCAGCAGGGGCGCCAGCACCGGGCGGATCAGCCGGAAGTCCGGTGTCGACAGCACGTGCTGGGTGGCCCGCATCATCGTCGAGCGCACCAGCGACCTGTCCTCGATGGCGGCGGTCAGGTCCTTGATCGCGAATCGGTCGAGCCTGGCCCAGAGAGCGAGGTAGGGCAGGTTCGGGTCCTGGGCGTTGAGCCCGAGCACCCGCTCGACGGCCGTCACCACCGGCAGGTCCGCGCGGCGCAGCAGTAACTGACGTTCCAGCAGCGCGCGGTTGAGTGCCCGCGGGCGCAGCACGTCGGCTCGGGCCCGCCGGGCCGGCCCGCGGGCGCTCATCTCAGCGCACCTTCGCGAAGAACGTGCGGACGTCGGCGACCAGCTGGTCCGGCGCCTCCATCGACTCCGTGCTCTCGCTCCAGCCTGAGCCGGAATCCGCGTCGGCGCTCCAGGCGTTCGCGGAGATCTCCTCGTAGTAGATCTGCGCCGCCGACACGGCCGTGTCGGTCAGCCAGTACAGCGAGACGTCGGTCAGGATGCGGTCGCGGTCGACGCCGTCCTCGGGCAGCCCGTCCTCCGGGTCGGTGAGCTCCTTGAACTTCTCCACGATCCAGGCGAGCTGGCCGACGGGTGAGTCGTGCAGTCCGTAGGTCACCGTCTGCGGCCGCTTGGAGTTGCACTGCAGGTAGCCGTCGTTGAAGTCCTGCATCGACTGCCAGCGCCGCCGCTCGACGTCGGTGAGCCCGTCCATCAGCCGCACGAACACCCCGGCCATCCTGGCCGCGTTCATGCCGGGCCCGGCCAGCGGCGTGGAGAGGCCGAACCCCGGCAGGGAGGGGATGACCAGGTGGAAGGCGCCCGCAGGATCGCCGCCGTACGCCCGGGGATCCGACAGCGGGCCGATGACGTCGAGGAAGTCCACGACCCCGCCCGGCCAGCCGTGCAGCATCAGCAGCGGCGTGGCGCCGGGCTCGGGCGAGCGCACGTGCAGGAAGTGGACGGTCTGCCCGTCGATCGTGGTGATGTACTGCGGGTGCTCATTGAGCGCCGCCTCGTGCGCCCGCCAGTCGTAGCCGGTGCGCCAGTAGTCGGCGAGGTCCTTCAGGTACCCCAGCGGCACGCCTCTGCTCCAGCCGACGCCCGGCAACTCCCCGGGCCAGCGGGTGTTGGCCAACCGCGCGTGCAGGTCGTCGAGCTGGGCCTGCGGAATGTCGATACGGAAGGGGCGGATGCCCTGCTGCGGGTTCGTCACGCGGACCACGCTACGAAGGGCTTAGGACAGATTTTCCTAAGCAGCTGGCAGTCTGAGCACATGTCCTCCGCACGGCTTCTCCAGCTGCTGTCGCTCCTGCAGACCCGTCGCGACTGGCCGGGCGCCGAGCTCGCCGATCGCCTGGGCGTCGCAACGCGCACCGTCCGCCGCGACGTGGAGCGGCTGCGCGAGCTCGGCTACCCCGTGCACGCCACCCAGGGCGCCGCCGGGTACCGTCTCGGGGCCGGCGCGTCGCTGCCGCCGCTGCTGCTGGACGACGACGAGGCGGTCGCCGTGGCCGTGGGCCTCCGTACGGCCACGGCAGGCTCGGTCGCCGGGATCGAGGAGTCCTCCCTGCGGGCCCTGACCAAGCTCGAGCAGGTCCTGCCGTCGCGCCTGCGGCACCGGGTGAACACGCTGAACCTGGCGACCGTCCGGGTGGGCGGCGCCCCCGGGCCCGCGGTGAACGCGGACACGCTCATGGCGATCGCCGACGCCTGCCGCCGCCACGAACGGCTGCGCTTCGACTACACCAGCCCCCGGGGCGGTGGCACGACCCGCTCCGTCGAGCCGCACAGCCTGGTCAGCTTCGGCCGTCACTGGTACCTCGTCGCCTGGGACACCGATCGCGACGACTGGCGCACCTTCAGGGTGGACCGGCTGACGCCGCGCGTGCCGACCGGTCCGCGGTTCACGCCGAGACCGCCGCCGGAGGGCGACGTCGCCCGGTATCTGTCTCACCAGCTGTCGTCACGGACGTGGCCGTTCCAGGCGTCCGTCAGGCTGCACGAATCCGCTGAGGCGATCGCCGAGAGGATCTGGCCCGGCATGGGCACTGTCGAGGCCGTCGACGACCACACCTGCCTGCTGCACGTCGGTGCCGACACCCCGTCGGCGCTGGTCTGGATGATCACTTCGGTGGACGCCGGTTTCACCCTCGTCAGCGGCCCGCCCGAGCTCGCCGACGCCTTCCGCGCCCAGGCCGCTCGCTGCCTGAACGCCATAAAAGCGATGGACCGATAACCCGTCGGCGCGGCGCCATAACCCGTAGTCAGGGTCCAGTCAAGGCCGCGAGTTATACTTTTTCCGCACTTCTCTATAGATATTGCGAAATATAGTTCTAATAAGATCCGGAAAGTTCGATTACTACATTTATGACCCTTGAAAGAGCGGGTGGTAAGTCTAATATCGGGGTTTGTGTCCCATGATCCATCGGACCTGCCGGATAGGCAGGTCTGGCCGCCCGGCCACCCCGATGACTCAGCCGTGACCGCTCCCACACCCCCGATGGCCAGGCACAGGTCACAGCCTCAGCCGCCGGAGGACGAGTGGGAGCCCGAACGGCTGTCCGCCGGCCCGTGGCGGTTGATCATTGGGGCGGGGATCGTGTTCGTCGTGCTGGCCGCGGTGGGGATCGGGCTCGGCGCGATTCGATCTTCGCGGGAGCCGTCGCCGAGCGGGGCCTTACCCATGGCCAGCGCGTCGGCGTTGGAATCCGGTCGAGGATCGCCGGAGCCCGGGTCGACCGGCCAGCCGGTCGGCCCGGGCACGTCGGCCGCCCCGTCGCGAGGGGACGGGGCGAAGCCGTCGGTCACGGCCGCGGAGGCGAAGCGGGTGCACGACCGCTTCCAGCGTGACCTGTCGGCGGCCCAACTCGCCATGGACGGCAAGGCCGTCGCCGAGCTCGAACAGGGGCTCGCTCTGGAGATGACCAGGGCGAGCTTCGAGACCGCCAGGCTGCAGGACACCAAGGTCCCCGCGGGGATCTGGCCCGGCACCAAGGTGTGGGTGCCGCGCCGTACGGCGGAGGCGGGCGAGTGGTTCGTGGCCACCATGCACGAGCCGGGCGTCGCCCGCGTGACCGATCTGATGGTGCAGACCGGCAAGGGATGGCGGCTCGCGGCCTCGACCGCCGACACCCGCGACCCCGCGCCCGAGCCGCCGGCCATCGCCGTCGACCCCGACGGCTACGCCACGAGCCTCGACGAGTTCACCTCGGGCCTGCGCGGCACGCCCAGGCAGATCGCGCTCGCGCACCTGAGGAGCCTGGAACGAGCCACCGAGGACGAGCGCTTCGCCGATGGGCCGTGGACGTCGACCGCGGTACAGCTCTGGCAGCGTGAACGCGCCCAGCTGCGCAAGGCCGGGTGGAAGCTGGAGCTGTCCTACCGCCTGACCGGCCAGGTGCGGGCGCTGAGGACCACCGACGGCGGCGCGCTGGTCTGGTACTCGGCCCGCTCCACCGAGGTGCGCGAGGCCCAGCGGCAGGGCACCACGGTGACGCTGAAGGGCTCGGCCGCCGTCCGCACCGCCAACCGCTCCTTCGCCCGTACGGCGAGCGCCACCTACGGGCGGATGTACCTGGCGCACGTCCCGCCGATCGGCTCGACCGAGCCCATCAGGGTCATGGGTGACTGGACAGACGTACTGGAGAGCCACGGCACCTGACGAACCATCAGATAAGAGGAGCACCATGGCGACATCCCCACGCAGACCTTCCAGGTCAACGGTCGTCACGACAGCACTCACGATCGGCGTGTTCGGCGCCGGGGCCGGGCTGGGCAGCGTCCTCCACGACCGCGCCGCCCAGCCCAGAACCGAGGTCCTGCGGCTGGCCGCGGGGACCTACCAACTGGACGGCCAGGCCACGGAGTCGTCGGGCGCGCTCACGGCCCGCTCGCTCACCGGCGCGGACGGCGGCAGCACGGTGTCGGGCGCAGCCGCGACCCCGCCGCTGTGCCTGGCCGCCACCGTCGACTGGATGGCGGTCTCGGCCACGGGTGAGGCGTGCGCGTCCATCCCCCTGCTCGGCACGGGGACGACCGCGCCGCCGCTGCTCAGGCCGGGCAACCCGGCTGAGCGGTCCACCCCTTCGGAGAAGCCGCAGGAGCCGAGGAAGTCGGAGCGGCCGGATCCCGCGCCCAGGAAGAGCGAGGCGCCGCCGCCCACGCGGATGAACGAGCCGCCCCCGCCCGCTCCGCGGCCGCCCGAGAGGGAGCGGGACGACTCCCCCGCCCCCAGGAAGAGCGATCCTCCCCCGACGAAGAAGAGCGAGCCGGACCGGGACAGGAAACCGGAGACCGGCAAGGAGCCGGAGAGCGACAGGAAGCAGCCCGACACCCCGGCCACCGCCTTCCCCAAGGGCACGCTGCGGGCCGTCGAGCCCAACGCGGCGCCCATCCCCAACGGGCCGCCGATGCAGCCGGTGCGTCCCCGTCCCGCCGACCAGGGCCGGTCGGGGCAGAACGGTCACGACCCGGCCAGGCAGACGAGCAGCCTGCCCACCGCGAGCCCCCCGGCCCAGCGGTCCCCCATCCAGAACCCGCCCAGCCAGAGCCCACCTCGCCGGAACCCGCCTGACCAGAGCCCGCCCGGCCGGACCGTCAGCCCGCCCGACCAGGTCCCCACGGCGCGCCCTCCCGGCGGGAACCCCACCGTCCGGCCGCCCGACGACAGGCAGTGCCTGACGGGCCCCGACGGCAGCGCGTTACGCCCTGCCGTCCGCGGCGGGATCGCTCCCGGGTGCGAGGATCCCGTCCAGACCGCGCTGCCGACGGCCCGCCCCACCCCGCTGACCTCCCGATCGGCCCGCCCGACCGTCAAGCCCACGCCGTCCTCCACGAGGGCCGGCACCAAGGTCACCGCGAAGCCGAGGACCACGCCGTCGCAGCCGTCCATGCCGACCTCGCTCCGGCCCGCCGCCACCGACCGGCCCGCGCGGTCGGCCGGCACCGCCGCCGCCACCTCGGCCCCGCGCGCCCCCGAGTCCACCACCCTGCGCCCCGCCACCGCCGAGGGCCAGAGCCTGCCGATCTTCCAGGACCCCGAGCTCATGCGGCGCGCCGAAGAGGCGCTCGGCCTCGACGGGACCAGGACCTACACCGACGCCAACGGCGAGTGGGACCTCACCATCGCCCCGCCGGGCACCCCCGAGTGCCGTGACTACAGCAAACAGCAGCTCCAGGCGATGGGCGTCTCCGCCGCGTCGCCCGCCAACCTGCCCCGAGACTCCTGCATGTGGCCCGCGTTCATCCGCTGGCTGTACGCCGAACCGGCCGATGGCGAGGTGAGCAACTGGACCAAGTTCACCGGCCTGCCCGACCGGAACCTGCAACTCGTGGTGGTCGATCCCACCAGGGGCGGCGCGCCTTCCGCCGAGACCTCGCCGGGCGTCGTCGAGCCGGACCCGGGGCCATGAGCTCCCTTCACGACATGGGAAGTGCCATCCTCGGACCTGACAGGGCGGCCGCGTGGGTGCGCGAGCACGGCGGCCAGCTCATGGACTACGCCGCGTACCGGCTGGGCGAGGCCGCCGCGCCCGCCGCCGTCGCCGCCGCGCTCGGCGCGTCGCACTGGCGGGCTGTGCCGGAGAGCGTCTCCGAACGCGGCCTGCTGATCGCGGAGCTGCGCCGCGTCTGCGTGGCCGATCCCGACTGCGGGGACGGCTACCACCCGGGGACGGGAGCGGGCCTGCCCGACGCGGAGCTGATGGAGCGGGCCTGGTCGGTGGTCGACCCGCTGGGTGTGGAGGCGCTGCTGCTGCTGTTCCGCTACGAGCTGACGCTGGCCGACCTGTCGCACGTGCTGGGCCTTCCCGAGGGAGAGGCGCACCGGCTGGTCACCAGGACGCAGGACCTCATCGAGACACTGGTGAGCGGGCTGGACGCGCTCTCCCGCGGCCGGCCCACCTGTGCGGCGCTGCCCCCGCTGGTCGAGGCGGCCTTCCCCGCGGGTACGGCGGCGGCGCGCGCCGACCTGCTCACTCACATGATCGAGTGTTCGGCCTGCAACCGGCCGTTCAACATCCACTACACCGTCCCGCAGATGATCGACCAGGTGCCGGTGGCCCCGCTCAGCGCCGCCCGCAGGGAGCAGGTGCTGAGCCTGCTGCCGGCCGTACCGGACCCCGCGCCGCCCGCGGTCCCGCGCCAGGGCGGGCCCGCGGAGCCCGACGGCGGGCAGGACGCCACGGACCTCGACGTGCGTCCGCCCGCCATCCCGACCCCCGGCCATGACACGCCGCTGTTCAACGCGCTGGCCTCCAGGGTGTGGGCCCGCGAGGTGCTCTCCACCACCGACCAGGCGGCCATCGCGCCCCGCGGCGACCCCACGGTCGAGGTGACCGCCGACCTCCTGTCGCCGCCGCCCCGGCCGCCCAGGCCGCCCAGGCCGCCCAGGCTCAGGTCCCGGCTGCCGGAGGCGCTGGCCGCGGCGGGCGCGCGCACCCGCCGTACCGCGATGAAGGCCGCCATCATGCTGGTCGCCGGTACGGCGGGCATGATCACCGGCCTGCAGGTCCTCGGCCCCTCGCCGGAGCCCGCGCCCGGCACCACGTTCGCCCCCTCGGCGAGCGACGACGCCCTCGCCGGACGGCTGACGCTGCCGCCCTCGATCACGCTGGACGACTTCGGCAGAGGCACGATCACGCTGAACCTCCCCGGCGAGCCCGTGAGCTGGCGGATCACCGCGCCCGGCCTGGCCGTCACGCCGTCGGCGGGCACCTCGGGCGACGGTGACCCCGCCGTCATCCGGGTGCGGGCGCTGCGCTTTCGCCACTGGTGCGGTGACCCCTCCCCGACAGAGGCCGTGCTGACCGTCCAAGGTCCCTCCGACTCGCTCACCACCCGAGTCCGCTGGAACACCTGCTGACCCCTTGAAAGGACCTTTGCCATGACGGAAACCCCTTCCAGGCTGCAGAAGCCGACGACCACGCCGGAGCAGTTCGACCAGTCCATCCCGCTCACCGCCGAGCGCCTGCTGACCAACAGGCGGCCCGAGCCCTCCTCAGGCTGGCGACGCCTGGTCTGGCAGCTGTCGGGCCGCAGGTACATCCCCGCCGAGTCGTCGGCCGAGGTGGAGCGGCGCAGGCTGATCGCGCAGGCGCAGACGCCGGTGGCCAGCGGGCACCACCGGATCGCGGTGATGAGCCTGAAGGGGGGCGTCGGCAAGACCACCACCACCGCCGCGCTCGGCAACACGCTCGCCTCGTTGCGCGGCGACAGGGTGATCGCCATCGACGCCAACCCCGACAGGGGAACGCTGGGCCTGAAGGTCAAGTCGGAGACCGCCGCCACTATCCGCACGCTGCTGGCCGAGGCCGAGCACATCGTCAGGTACGCCGACGCGCGGGCCTTCACCTCCCAGTCGCCCGCGCGCCTGGAGGTGCTCGCCTCCGACACCGACCCCGCCGTGAGCGAGGCGTTCGACGCAGACGACTACCGTACGGTCGCGGCGCTGATCGAGCGTTACTACTCGATCTGCATCACCGACTGCGGCACCGGTCTGCTGCACGGCGCCATGGGCGCGACGCTCGACCTGGCCGACCAGATCGTGCTGGTCAGCCTGGTCGCGGTGGACGGCGCGAACTCGGCCGCGGCCACGCTCGACTGGCTCACCGCGCACGGGCACGCCGACCTGGTGAAGAACGCCATCGTGGTGCTGAACGCGGTCGAGGAGCGCTGCGACGTCGACGTGGATCTGCTGGAGCAGCACTTCGGCGCCAGGTGCAGGACCGTGATCCGCGTGCCGTACGACCCGCACCTCAAGGAGGGTGCCGAGGTGGACCTGCTGCGGCTGCGGCCCACCACCGCGGGCGCGTACCTGCGCCTCGCCGCGGCCGCGGGGCAGGCGTTCAGCCTGCGCTCCGATCGGGGCCACTAGGTGTCGCCCGTGATGGAGGATCCGGCGCTGCGCTGGGACCTCGGCCCGGTACGGCGCCGCCACACGATCCGCCGCGTGGCCGCGGTGGTGGTGGCGGTGCTCGTGGTGGCCGTCGCCGCCTGGCTCCTGCGCCCCGGCTCGGACACGGGGCCCGTCACGCTCGCCGAGCCCGCCGGGCATCACGGCGAGGCGGGCTTCCCGATCGGTTTTCCGCACACCGAGCTGGGCGCCGCGTCGGCCGCCGCCGCGACCCTGGAGGCCGCGTGGACGCTCGACGAGACCCAGGCGACGGCCGCCGCGCAGCTCTACGCGGCGCCGGAGCAGCAGGAGGCGGCCCGTGCCGGCGCCGTCGGCGCGACCAGGGGCTGGCGGCGCACGCTCGGCCTGCCCGAGGAGGGCTCGCTGCCCGCGGGCGCTGCCATGAGATCGAGCACGATCGGCATCCGCTGGCAGGAGCGCGCGGAGGACCAGATCCTCGTCTCCGTTCTCGTCCAGGTGACGGCGACCAAGGGCGACTCGGGCCCCCTGTACTCCAGCCCCTACGCCATGAACCTGCTGATGACCTGGCACCCCACCCTGCGCGGCGGGGACTGGGTCAACACCCCTGACACCCGCCCGGTCGCCGCGCCCCCCGCGGCCGCGCCCGGCACACCCCAGTTCACCGCGGCGGGCTGGCGGCCCATCGCGCACACCGGTCCCGCCGAGTGAAGTCCAGGAGACAGCCCCTCATGACCCCACGCCGTCCCTCCCGGCCCCTCTCCCTCGCCTCAGGCCTGCTGCTGGCATGCGTGTCCGTAGTGGGCGGTGGCGCGCTCGCCCAGCCGTGGATCTCGCATGCCGACATCGAGCCCTCCTTACCCGAGGGGGGCTCAGGACCGTCCGCCCCCCGCTCCGAGCCGACCGCCGAGCCCGCTCCCGAACCGACGCAGGAGCCGCAACCGACGGAGAAGCCGACCGCCGAGCCCGCTCCTGAACCGACGACAACACCCACGACGGCTCCGACCACCGAGGAGCCCGCGCCCACGCAGCCCGCGCCCACCGAGGAGCCCGCGCCCACCAGCCCGGCCCCCAGCGAGCCCGCTCCCACCGCGACCGCGACGGCGACCCCTTCCTCACCTCCTGCGAGCAAGGAGCCCCCGGCCACCCCGAGACGAGCGCCCAAGCCCGACCCGAACCCGGCGCCCTCGGAGGAGCCGAAGCCCAGCGAGAAACCCAGCGACAAGCCCGCCGTCCCGGGCGTCCCGAAGCTGGAGCTCCCGGCTCTCAAGCCTCTCAAGATTCCCGGCGTCAAGACCAAGACCACTCCCAAGGCCAGCCCCACCGGCGCCACATCGGCCAAGCCCGCCCCCACAGGCAAGAGCACCCCCGCCAATCCGTCGACCCCCAAGAGCACGGTGCAGCCGAGCGCCCGCCCGACGCCCACCGTCAAGCTGCCGCCGGTCGGCCCCGAACCCGCCAAGGCACCCGAGCCCTTCAAGGCGCCCGAACCCGCCAAGGCGGCGGAGCCCGCCAAGGCGTCCGCGCCCGCGCGGGAGCCGTTGCCCGCGTCGCCCCCGCCGTCCGCGGTCGTCGCCGCCGAGCCGCGCCCCTCCGCGCCGCTCCCGTCAGCTGCGCCACCCACCGCGCCGCGCCCTTCCGCGCCGCCGTCCGCCGTGAGCGCCCCCGACAGCCGCCCCACGAGCAACGCACTCGCCTGGGACGGTCGCGCCGCCCCCGCCCCGTCCCCCCGGGCCCTCGCCCTCCATCCGCTCAACGCCCTCGGCACCAGGACCGTCCTGCCCCTGCCCGCGCTCGCCGCGCCAGTCGCCGCGTACGGCGGGGACACCTGCCTCAGCCAGACCGGCGCCGCGTGCTGGGGCACCTCGCCGTCGGTGGCGCAGCCCAGGTGGGCCTTCGTCCCGCCCGCGCCCGCGCAGCCGTTCACGGCCGGCTCCCCCGCCCCTGCCCCGGCCGCCCCGTCGCAGACCGCCGTCGGCGAGTCGGCGGGAACGGGCGCCGCGCGGACCGTCCCGGTGCCTACGATGTGCTGGGTGTTCGGGCCCGCGGCCGGTTGCGCCAGGGCAGAGGGGGGTGCCCCATGATCTCCAGAGCGCGTTCTCGCCTCGCGGTCGTCGGGCTGGTGACGGTGCTGTGCTGGAGCACGTCCGGCTTCGTCGGCGTCGCGCGGGCCGCGCCGTGCGCGCAACTCGACGACCGGCGCGGGTGGGGCCAGCCCGTCTGGTGCGCGGAGTTCGACGACTACCTCGTTCCTGAGGAGTGGGCCGTCTACGACTCACCGGGCCACGCGGGCAACGGCCGCCGCTCGCCGGGCCAGCTGTTCCTCGGTAACGGCTCCCTCTTCCTGTACGGCACGGCCGACGGCACCACGGCCGGGCTCGCCGCCAGGTACACGCAGCAGTACGGGCGGTGGGAGACGCGCATCCGCCTCTACCCCGGCGCGGGCTCGTACCACCCGGTCGCGCTGCTGTGGCCGGCCGGTGGCGGCGGCGGCGTGAAACCGAACGGCGGCGAGGAGATCGACTTCCTCGAGGTGATCAACGACCCGGAGCGGCAGCGCCCGAACTTCTTCATGCACACGCCCCAGGGCAGGGAGGAGGCGCACGCGACCCTCGACATGACCACCTGGCACACCTACGCGGTGGAGACCTCCCCCGAGGGCGTGGTCGGCTACATCGACGACCAGGAGTGGTTCAGATCGTCGGCCGCCGTCACCACGCCGATGTCGGCCTGCCTGCAGCTCGACTGGTTCCCCGGCGAGGGAACCGCGGGCGATGCGTGGATGGAGGTCGACTGGCTGCGCATCTACGCCCTGACGTGATCAGATTACTTACCATGTGGTAGGAAATGAGGGTCCGCCCATCCCGTCACGCAGGGAGCGCCATGTCGCCGACCCTTCCCCTCGTCCCCCTCCCGCAGCGAATCACCCCCTCGGCCACCGCGCTCAGGATGGGCCCGCGACCGCGGATCGGCGTGCCGTCCGGCGAGCTGCTCGGGCTCGGCGAGGTCGTCGCAGGCGTCCTGTCCCTCCTGCACGACGTGAAGCCGACGGTCGAGGTCACGGGCACGGCAGACCTGCTCCTCGTGCTCGGCCCCGCAGGACCGGACGACGCGGAGCTGGTCACGGCGCGCGGCGTCGACCCGCTGGACCACCGAGACGAGGGCGCGCGACCCGAACGGGACGAGGCACGCGAGCGCTACGAGCTGGCCGTCGGCGACGACGCGGCCACGGTGACGGCCGCCTCGGCGGCGGGCCTGTTCCGCGGGGCGACGACGTTCGCGCAGCTGGCGAGGCGGGAGGAGCCCGGCCTCGCCGTTCCCCGCGTGCGCGTCCTCGACGGCCCCGCCCTGCGCTGGCGGGGCCTGTCGCTCGACGTGGTGCGCCGGTTCTTCCCCGTCGACCAGGTCAAGAAGGTCGTCGATCTCCTGGCTCTGTACAAGTTCAACGTGCTGCACCTGCACCTCACCGACAGCCAGGCCTGGCGGCTGGAGATCACCGGCAGGCCTGAGCTGACCGACCCGCGGAACTGGCCGGGCGGCGAAGGCTCACGCAACGGCGAGGGCCGCCAGTTCTACACCCATGACGACTACCGCGAGATCGTCGCCTACGCGGCAGCGCGCTTCGTCACCGTGGTTCCCGAGATCGACCTGCCGGGCCACGCGCAGGCGGCCGTCCGCGCCTACCCCGAGCTCGCGGGCGCCGACGAGCCGGCGCACGAACTGCTGCGCTACCTCGATCCCAGGTCCGAGGCGACGCAGGGTTTCACCGCCGACGTGCTCGCCGAGGTGGCCGGGCTCACCCAGGGGGCGTTCCTGCACATCGGCGGCGACGAGGCGTTCGGGATGCCGCCCGAGCTGTACGCCGCGTTCGTGGCACGGTCGCTGGAGCTGGCCAGGGCCACCGGCAAGCGGGTGGTCGCGTGGCAGGAGGCGGCCAGGTCGGGCGCGCTCCAGCCGTCGGATGTGGCGCAGTGCTGGGTCGGCGACGGTGACGCCTTCGACCCGGAGAAGGCGCGCAGGACCGCTCCCGTCGAGTACCACCCGCTCATCGACATCGCGGCGGAGTCCTTCGAGCACGCCGGGAAAGACGCGCCGCGGGCCGTCGCCGCGGGCACCTCCGTGCTCGCCTCGCCGAGCAGCGTGCTCTACCTCGACCGCCGCTACGCCGAGGACTCCACGCGAGCCGACCAGACGGCCCGCCGTACCGAGGTGGGCATGCCCGCCTACACGCCGCGCACCAGCAGGGAGCTGTTCGGCTGGCGCCCGGCCGAGCTGCCGGAGATCCCCGAGGGAGCCCGGCTGGCCGGGGTGGAGGCGGCCGTCTGGTGCGAGAGCGTCACCTCCTTCGACGATCTCGCTTTCCTGCTGCTTCCCCGGCTGCCGGGAATCGCCGAGAAGGCGTGGACGCCCCAGGCCACGGAGTGGGCGGACTACCGCGACAGGGTGAGCGCCCACGCCTCGTGGTGGGACCGGCTGGGCTGGGACGGCTACTACCGCTCGGCGGAGCTGTTCGCGCCGCCGTACTCCAGCTCGAACGCCTGACGGCGGGCGCGCTGCTCGGCGACGTCGGCCACCGGCGCGGCCAGCAGCAGCGCTCGCGTGTAGGGGTGGCGCGGCGCGCCCGTCACGTCGGCCGCCGCGCCGCTCTCCACGATCTCGCCGCGGTGGACGACCGCGACGCGGTGGCTCACGAAGCGCACCACGGCCAGGTCGTGGGAGACGAACAGGTAGGCGACCCCCGTCTGCTCCTGGATCTCCAGCAGGAGGTCCAGGACGGTCTTCTGGGTGGTGAGGTCGAGCGCCGAGACCGGTTCGTCGCACACGATGAGCTTGGGGTCGATCGCCAGGGCGCGGGCGATCGCCACGCGCTGGCGCTGGCCGCCGGAGAACTCCCTTGGCAGCCGCTTGGCGGCGTCGGCGGGCAGCTTCACCCGGTCGAGCAGCCGGCCGACCCGCTGACGCGCCTCGCGCGCGGTGTGGCCCTGGCCGAGGAGCGGTTCGGAGAGAGTGTCGCCGATCGTCCTCGACGGGTTCAGCGAGGTGTAGGGGTCCTGGAAGATGACCTGGAGGTCGCGACCGAGCTCGCGCCTGCGCCTGGGCTTCACCCGGTCGAGGCGCTCCCCCGCGAAGGTGATGGCCCCCGACTGGACCGGGACGAGCCCCAGGATCGCCCTGCCGATCGTGGTCTTGCCCGACCCCGACTCACCGACCAGCCCGAGGGTCTCGCCCGGACGAATGTTCAGGCTCACACCGCGCAGGACCTCGACGCGCCGGACGCCCCACCCCCTTCCGGGAAAGGAGACCCGCAGGTCTTCGACAGTGAGCAGGGCGTTCACTTGACCTCCAGAGGCAGGACCGCGCCGAGCAGCTCGCGCGTGTAGGGATCCCTGGGCGTGCTCAGGACCTGCTCGGCCGTCCCGGTCTCGACGATGCGGCCGTCCCGCATCACGGCCACCCTGTCGCACAGGTCGGCGACCACGCCGAGGTTGTGCGTGACGAGCAGGACACCGAGCTCGTTCTCCCGCTGCAGCCTGCGCAGCAGGCCGAGAACCTCCGCCTGGACCCTGACGTCGAGCGCGGTGGTGGGCTCGTCGGCGATGAGCAGCTTCGGCTCGCACGACATGGCGCCCGCGATGAGGACGCGCTGCGCCATGCCGCCGGAGATCTCGTGCGGGTAGGCGTCGAAGACGCGGCGGGGATCGGCGATCTCGACCAGGCGCAGCAGTTCGAGCGCCCGGCGGGTGGCCGCGGCCCTGCGCAGGCCCAGCTTGTAGCGGATCGGCTCGACCAGCTGGCCGCCGATCGTGAAGGCAGGGTCGAGGTTGCTCATCGGCTCCTGCGGCACGTAGCCGACGAGGCTGCCCCTGAGCGTGCGATGCGCGCGCTCGGGCAGGCCGACGATCTCCTGTCCCTCGATGGTGATGCTGCCGCGCGAGACGCGTCCCGTCTCGGGCAGGATGCCGAGGATCGAGAAGGCGGTCTGCGTCTTGCCCGAGCCCGACTCGCCGACCAGGCCGACGACCTCTCCAGCGCGTACGTCGAGGTCGACGCCGTGCACCACCTCGCCGGTCCCCGGATAGGAGACCGCCAGGTCCCGCACGGACAGCAGGTGGGCGCGCTCCCCCGGCTCCCCGGGCTCCCCTTGCTCCGCCGTGCCCGCCGGCGCAGACGCCTCGAACGCCGGGGAGGCGACCGAAGCGGCAGAGGCGACCGCAGGGGCGACGCGCGGCGCCGCCGGAGCCGTGCCGCGGTCTTCGAGGACGTCGCGCAGCGCCGCGGCGAGCAGGACCAGCGCGCCGCTGGTGAGGCCGAGCGCGAGTCCAGGCCAGAGCATCAGCAGCGGCTCCCGCTGGATGTTCTTGAACGCCTCGTTCAGCATGGCGCCCCAGGTCGGGGAGTCGCCGCTGCCGATGCCGAGGAATTCGAGCCCCGCCTGCAGGCTGATCGCGATCCCCGCGACGAGCGCCACCTGGATGATGATCGGGGCGCGCACGACGGTGAGCACGTGGCGGGAGACGATGCGGGCGTCGCTCAGGCCGGAGACCTTGGCGGCGTCGACGTAGAGCTCCTTGCGCACGTTGGAGACGATGCCGCGCACCAGCCTGAAGAAGCTGGGCGCCACGAGGAAGCCCAGGACGACCATGAGGACCCACACGGTGGAGCCCAGGATGGCGCGCGAGGCGAGCAGCACCACCATCGCGGGCAGGGCCATCACCAGGTTGACCACCCAGCTGGCGGAGGAGTCGAACCAACCGCCGTAGTAGCCCGCCAGCAGACCGCTGGGCACGCCCAGCGCCAGGGCCACCGCGAGGGCGATCAGCGCGCCGCCGAGCGTGTTCCGCCCGCCGTACAGGAGTCTGGACAGGATGTCGCGGCCCGCGGAGTCGAAGCCGAGCGGATGCCCGTCGGCCGGGCCCTCGAAGGCGTGGCGCAGGCTGGACACGCCGGGCGCGTGCGCGCTGAGCACGGGGGCGAGCAGCACGGCCAGGACGACGGCGGCCAGCAGGAGGGCCGAGATCAGTCCCAGTGGGTGCCTGAGCAGCCTCACGCGATCCTCGCCTTCGGATTGAGCCACCCGATCAGGACGTCGACGACCAGGTTGATCAGGATCACGCCGATCACGCTGAACATGACCAGCGCCATGATGATGGGGATGTCGCCGCGGGTGGTGTAGGTGACGGTCATGCTGCCGATCCCGGGCAACCCGAAGATCTGCTCCACGAGGACGGCGCCGCCGAGCAGGCCGACGAACTGCATGCCGAGCACGGCCAGCGCGGGGGCCGAGGCGTTGCGGACGACGTGGACGAAGACGATCCGCCACGGCGGCAGGCCCCGCGCGCGCAGGGTGCGCACGTAGTCCTGCCGCATGACGTCGATCACCGACCCTCGGACCTGCTGCGCGACTCCCGCGATGGAGCCGACGGACAGTGAGACGATCGGCAGCGTCACCGTGGACAGCCACCCGGTGAACGACTGGCTCGGCCCCACGTACCCGATGGCGGGGAACCAGCCCAGCCGTACGGCGAAGACCAGGACGATGACCAGCGTGACCAGGAAGCCGGGCAGGGCGTAGCCCACCACGGCGAAGACCTGGACGAACCGGTCGACGGCGCCGCGCCGCACCCCTGCCCACACCCCGAGCAGGAACGACAGTACGGCGGTGACCAGGGTGACGCCGATCATCAGGCTGAGGGTGACGGGCAGCCGGTTGGCGATGGCCCTGAGCACGTTCTCGCTGGTGAACCAGGACGTGCCGAAGTCGCCGCGCACGGCGTTGGCCAGCCAGTCGAGGTACTGCACCATGGCCGGGCGGTCCAGGCCGAGCGCCGCGTTCTTCGCGTCGACGAGGTCCTGGGGCGCGCCCTGGCCGAGGAGCTGCCGCCCCACGTCGATGTGGGGGATCGACAGCAGGGTGTAGGAGAGCAAGGAGATCACGAACAGCAGGGCCACCCCCGCCGCGATCCTGCGCAGGATGAAGCTCAGCATGATCAGCCGGCGGGCGCGTAGTTGTAGATGGAGGGCACGGCCATGCCGTCCTGGGGGGCGATGGTCACGGTGCCATCGGAGACGTGGAGGTAGGTCATCCGGTAGAAGGGCAGGAACCAGCCGTCCTTGACGAGGTGCTCGTTGAGCGCCTGGAGGTCCGCCTTCGCGGCCGCGGCCGGCTTGCTCTGGATCGTGGGCAGCAGTCTCTTCACGGTGTCGTCGGTGTAGCCGAACATGTTGAACGCCCCGGGCAGGACCAGCTCGCCGACGACGACCCAGTCGGTCGAGGACTGGCCCATGTTCATGACCATGCCGGAGAAGGCGCGGTCCCTGAAGATGCGCTGGACGGCCGATCCCTGGTCGACGTCGTCCCAGACCAGCTTCACGCCGACGGCGGCGAGGTCGGTCTGCAGGGAGGCGGCCAGCGCCTCGGAGACGATCGCGGGGATGCGCGGCAGCTTGAGGGTGAAGCCGTCGGCGTGGCCCGCCGCCTTGAGCAGGTCGCGCGCCTTGTTCTGGTCGAAGGTGTAGTAGGTGTCGAGCTCGGGCTTGTAGGCGGAGGTGGCAGGCCCGAAGACCTGGCTGGTGACCGTGCCACGGCCCTGGCGGATCTTGGCCAGCATCGTCTCGCGGTCGATGGCGTGGTTGAGCGCCTGGCGCACGCGGGGGTCGCCCAGCTCGGGCGTGACGGCGCCGGCCCGGTCGAAGAGCAGGATGCCCTGGAAGTCGAAGTCCTGCTTGGTCGTCTTGACGTTCGGGTGGCCCTCGACGCTGATCTGCTGGTCGGCCTCCTGGATGAGCGCGGCGTTGACCTGGCCGGTCTTGACGCCGTTCACGATCGCGGTCTCGTTGTCGAAGTAGCTGATGGTGATCGTGTCGTAGGGCAGCTTGGCGCCCCAGTAGCCCTTGGCGCGGTTGAAGACCCACTTGGTCCCGATGACGGTCTGGCTCTGGTCCAGCTCGTAGGGCCCGGTTCCGTTGGGCCTGGTCTTCAGCGCCTCACCCTTGGCGAAGTCCGCGGGGTTGGCCATGAGTCCGGCCGCGTCGCTCAGGTAATAGAGCATCGCGGAGTTGGGCTGCGACAGCTTCAGCGTCACGTGCGTGTCGTCGACCACCTCGATGGCCTTCACGTCGTCGAGCGTCTTGGCCTGGGCGCCGCCACCCTTGCGGAAGCGCTCCATGTTCGCCTTCACGGCCTGCGCGGTGAAGGGGGTGCCGTCGTCGAACTTCACGTCGGCGCGCAGGGTGAGGGCGAGTTCGGTCTGGTCGTCGCTGAACTTCCACTCCGAGGCCAGCATCGGGCTGTAGCGGCCATCGGGCTCGCGTTTGACGAGCGTGTCGTAGACGGCCTGGAAGAACGGCAGGGCGCTGCCGTTGGCGTCGTTGGGGTCGAGGCTCTGCGGCAGGGTCATGGTCGCGATGTTCAGGGCCCGGGCGGGCGGGGCGCTGTCCGTGCCCGAACAGCCCGCGAGCACGGTGGCCGCGGCCAGCATGGCGATAAGCGCGGCGGATCTCTTCATGACGCTCACTCCGTCTCAGATTTTCGGCGAGCATACAGGCAAAACTAACCACGTGGTAGATTTAGTGCGGGCCACGCTAGTCTCGCCGTCATCAGGCATTCAGATCGCAGAAAGGCTGGTCGGTGAACGCACCGATTCCCCGTCAAGGGACCAAGGGCGAGCGCACCCGCTCACGCATCCTCGACTCAGCCATGGAGCTGTTCTCCCGCTCGGGTTTCTACGCCGTGTCCCTGCGCGACATCGCCGCGCACGCGGGCATGACCCACGCGGGGCTGCTCCATCACTTCCCCGGCAAGGACGACCTGCTCATCCAGGTGCTCGCCCGCCGCGAGGCGGTCGCGGCCGAGCAGGCCGGGTCGTCGGAGTCCGACCTCGAGCCCGAGGAGCTGCTGTCGCGGCACCTCGACCAGATCACCCTCAACATGGGGACGCCCGGGCTGGTCGGCCTGTTCGTGAAGGTCTCGGGCGAGGCGAGCGACCCGGCCCATCCCGCGCACGACTACTTCGTCCAGCGCTACCGCCGCCTGCGCAAGCGGACGGCCTGGCTGCTGTCCATCCTGTTCGACCGCGCCACGCCGCCGATCAAGCACGATCCGCACGCCGTCGCCCAGCAGCTCCTCGCCCTGGTCGACGGCCTGCAGACCCAGTGGCTGCTCGACCCCGAACAGGTCGACATGCGCGCGTCCGTCGTCGCCTTTCTCACCCAGCTCGGATTGGACCTGGAACCTGATGACCGATCTCACCCTTGAGGAGAAGGCCTCGCTCACCTCGGGGAGCGACACCTGGCACACCACGCCCGTCGGCGACAGAGTGCCCGCGCTCACGCTGTCCGACGGACCGCACGGCCTGCGCAGGCAGGCCGAGAGCGCAGACGCCCTCGGCCTCGGCGACAGCGTTCCCGCCACCTGCTTCCCGCCTGCCGTCGCGCTCGGCTCCTCGTGGGATCCGCGGCTCGCCCACCGGGTGGGCGCGGCGCTGGCCCGCGAGGCGTGCGCCCTCGGGGTGGACGTGGTGCTCGGCCCGGGCGTGAACATCAAGCGCTCTCCCTTGTGCGGGCGCACCTTCGAGTACTTCTCCGAGGACCCGCACCTCACCGGCGTGATGGGCGCGGCCGTCGTCACCGGCATCCAGTCCCTGGGCGTCGGGGCGTGCGTCAAGCACTTCGCGGTCAACAACCAGGAGACCGACCGCATGCGCGTCAGCGCGGACGTGGACGAGCAGACCCTGCGCGAGATCTACCTGCCCGCCTTCGAGCGGATCGTGCGCGAGGCGAAGCCGTACACGGTCATGTGCTCCTACAACCGGATCAACGGTGTCCACGCGAGCCAGAACCGCTGGCTGCTGACCGAGGTGCTGCGCGAGGAGTGGGGCTTCGACGGGCCGGTCATGTCGGACTGGGGCGCCGTCAACGACCGCGTCGCGGCGCTCGAGGCGGGCCTCGACCTGGAGATGCCGCCGACCGGGACCGACGAGGAGATCGTCGCGGCCGTGCGCTCGGGCCGCCTGCCCGAGGCGGTGCTCGACCGCGCGGCCGAACGCCTGCTCGGCCTCGTCCGGCGGGTCGAGGGCAGGGCCACGTTCACCGGCTGGGACGTCGACGCCCACCACGAGCTCGCCCGCGAAGCGGCCCGCGCCTCCGCCGTCCTGCTGAAGAACGACGACGACGTCCTGCCGCTGCGCTCCGGCCAGCGGATCGCCGTCGTCGGCGAGCTCGCCCGCACCCCCCGCTACCAGGGCGGCGGCAGCTCGCACGTGGTGCCCACGCGGCTCGACAGCGCGTGGGAGGCCCTCGGCCGGCCGCCGTTCGCCGCGGGCTACCGGCTGGACGGGCAGCCAGACGACGACCTCGCGCTCGAGGCGGTGGCGGCCGCGGCCGAGGCGGAGGTGATGCTGGTCTTCCTCGGCCTGCCCGAGGCCGCCGAGTCGGAGGGCTTCGACCGCACCACCATCGAGCTGCCCGCCGTCCAGGTCTCCCTCCTGCGGAAGGTGGCCGGGGTCTGCCCGAAGGTGGTCGTCGTGCTGGCCAACGGCGGCGTCGTGTCGGTGGCCGAATGGCAGGACCACGCCTCGGCGATCCTGGAGGGCTGGCTGCTCGGCCAGGCGGGCGGCGCCGCCCTCGCCGACCTGCTGCTCGGCACGCACAGCCCGTCGGGCCGCCTCGCCGAGACGATCCCCAACCGCCTCGCCGACGTCCCCTCGCACCTGCACTTCCCCGGCGGCGACGGGCACGTCCGTTACGGCGAGGGCCGCTACGTCGGCTACCGCCACTACGACACGCTGGACGCCGACGTCGCCTACCCCTTCGGCCACGGCCTGACCTACTCGCGGTTCACCTACTCCGACCTGGAGGCCAGGGAGACGGGGGCCGACGAGTGGAGCGTCGAGGTCACCGTCACCAACACGGGTGAGCGCTTCGCGCACGAGGTCGTCCAGCTGTACGTGGCCTTCGACGAGGAGCGCCCTTCGCGTCCTCGCCACGAACTGCGCGGCTTCGCCAAGGTCGGCCTGGAGCCGGGAGCCGGCGAACGCGTCCGGTTCACCCTCACCGGCAGGGACCTCGCCCAGTGGTCGGTGTCCCGCAAGGCGTGGAAGGTCGACGCCGGGCCGTTCACGGTCGAGGTCGGCGCCTCCTCGCGCGACAGCCGGCTGCGGGCCGAGCTGACCTGCCGGGGCGACGGCTACACGGCTCCGCTCGACCGGATGTCCACGCTGGGCGAATGGCTCGACCATCCCGAGGGCGGCCGCGCCCTGAAGCAGCTGCTCCAGGGCGCTCCCGGCGTCGAGCGGGCCGACCCTGCCCTGTTCCGGCTGGCGCTCGGCATCCCGCTGGCCAAGTTCAGCACCTTCGGCATCGGCCTCACCTCCGAGGTGGTGGACCGGCTCGTCGCCGCCGTCCGGGGCGAGGACGGCTAGCCGAGCCGTCCGGTGCGGGCGATCTCGCCCAGCCAGCGCGCGCTCGGCTTGACGGTGCGCCGGAAGGTCTCCCTGTCCACCGAGACCAGCCCGAAGGTGGGCGTGTAGGAGCCCCACTCGTAGTTGTCCAGCAGCGACCAGTGCAGGTAGCCGCGGACGTCGGCGCCCTCGGCCATCGCCTCCCGCAGGCCGGCCAGGGCGCCGCGGGTGTACTCGACACGCTCGGTGTCCTCGGCCGTGGCGATGCCGTTCTCGGTCACGAGGATCGGCACGCCCGGCAGCCGCGCCGCCGTGTAGCGCACGGCGTTGCCGAGGGCCGCGGGGTAGAACTCCCAGCCGGTGAGCGTACGGTGGGCGCCCTCTGGCACGGGGAGCGCGCCGTCCTCGCCGACGCGGACCCGGGTGTAGGCCTGCACCCCGATGAAGTCGTCGTCCTTGGCCACCTCGAGGAACCGGTCCTCGCGCGGCCAGGCCCACGCGTCGCTCGCGGCCTGGGCGCCGCCGGCCGCCTCGAAGTTCTGGTTGGCGATCGTCCAGCCGGACTTCAGCCCCGCCAGCTCCTCGCGGGCGGCGAGGTGCGCGGCCGCGAGAGCGTCCGCCAGGTCCTCGTCGGGCGGCGGCATGGCGCCGGCGACGCCCTCGGTGCGCGTGTCCTTCCGCATCAGGTTGGCCACCATGGCCAGCAGGTTGGGCTCGTTGATGGTGCACACCCACTCCACGCCGCCGAGGATCGGCGCCACAGCGCGCACGTAACGCCGGAATCGCGCCACGGCCGCGCCCGACAGCCAGCCGCCGTCCTGCTGGAACCACAGCGGGCTGGTGAAATGGTGCAGGGTGACCACCGGCGTGATGCCGCGTTCCAGACAGCCGTCGATCACCCGGCGATAGTGCGCCAAGGCGGCGCGGGAGAACCGCTCCTCCACCGGCTCGACCCGCGCCCACTCGATGCTGAACCGGTAGGAGTTGAAGCCCAGCTCCCGCACGATGTCGAGATCCTCGGCCCAGCGGTGGTAGCTGTCACAGGCGTCCGCGCTGCGCTCGGCGATGAACGTGCCGGGACGGTTCTCCAGCGCCCACAGGTCGCTGGCGACGTTGTTCCCCTCGGTCTGGTGAGCGCTTCCCGCCGCTCCCCACAGGAACCCTTCCGGGAATGAGCGTTCCATCCCGCCTGCCCTTCTTCCTGGCGATATGACGACAAAAATCTACCACGTGGTTAGTTTTTGCCCGATCGCCAGGACGGGCAGCCGTCGCCCGTGCTTCTGAACCGGGCGCGGTAGGCCGCGGGAGGCACGCCCAGCTCGCGGGCGAAGGCCCTGCGCATCGTCTCGGGCGAGCCGAAACCCGACCGGCGGGCGACCACGTCGAGCGGCTGGTCACCCGTCTCCAGGAGGTTCTTCGCCCGCTCCATGCGGGCCCGCTCGACGTAGCGCGCGGGAGTGGTGCCGAGCTCCTGGCGGAAGAGCCTGGTCAGCTGGCGCACGCTCACCCCCGCCCGGCCGGCCATCGCCTGATGCCCGCTGTCCAGCCTGACGCGGGCAGCATGCGCCGCGCGATCACGGTCGCGGCCGTGGGCCCCGCCATGAAGCCGGCGCCGAAGACGACGGCGGACAGGAGGGCGGCGCCCGGCCCGGGAGGCATGAGCAGGACGGGAAGGACGCCGAGGAAGACCAGCGCCGCGACGAGCGCGGGCGCGTGCCCCGCGCGCAGGAGCCCGCACAGATGTCCCCAGACGGTGAGCGTGGCGACGACCGACGCCGCGCCGAGGACGACGAAGAACAGCGCGGCCGTCGACGCGCCGAGCCCCTGCGACCTCAGCAGCGCGATCACGAAGGTCATGTAGCTGACGTAACCCGCGCCGAACAGGACGTACCAGACGAACGTCGGCCCAAGGTGGCGGATCTGCGCGGCCGACAGCGTGGCCGCGTGCGGCCCGTTCGCCTCGGGCACCGCCCTGGCGCCGAGCCAGGCGGGCACGAGCGCGATCACGGCCAGCACGCCCATGAGCAGCCAGCCCGTCCGCCAGCCCGCGTCGCCCGAGGACAGCGCGGCGGGAACGACCAGGCCCGAGATGATCACACCGATGCCCACGCCGACCATGTAGACGGCGACGAGCGAGGCCGAACGGCGCAGCGGGGCGCCGATGGCGACGCGCGAGGCCAGCGCCGAGCCCACGACGAAGGCGACCGCGGTGCTGAACCCGCCGGCGAACCGCAGGACGAGCAGGGCGGCCAGTTCCGCGGTCGCCGCCGTCGCGAGCAGCGCGGCACCGCTGACGGCGAGGCTCCACAGGAACGCGGCCCGGCCACCGCCCTTCCTCGCCCAGAAGGCCGCGCTCGCGGCGCCCAGAAGGTATCCGAGGGCGTTCGCGGTGTTCATGCCGCCTGCCTGGGTGTAGCTCCAGTGCAGTTCCCTGTGCATGGGCGGCAGCAGCAGCGCGTAGGCGAAGCGGGTGAATCCGAGCGCCACGACCGGTCCCGCGGCCAGGCCCAGCGCGACGAGCGTCTGCCGCACCAGGCTCGTCCGCCATTCGGCGGAGATCGCGGTCATGATCTCTCCTTTCGTCGTCTGTCACCCCTCATCAAGTCCGGGGACGCCGCTTTCCATGGCCGTGGTTCCGGCCGTCCGTCCCTCGGATCCGGCCACGGTCTTTCTGCGATCATGTGGGGGTGAACCAGAAGAGACTGAGTCGCCGGGAGATCTCCGCAGCCGTCACCGACCTGAGCTGGCGCTTTGTGCTGGGGGTCGTGCGCACCTCGGTACCCGTGGCCTCGCTGGCGCAGGCGGCCGCGGTCGCCGCCCGCGCGGTGGCCGCGGCCGGCGCCGACGGCGAGGGCAGTCTGTCGATCGACCTTCGCGGGGACCGGGCGATCCTGAGCCTGCACTCGCCGGCCACCGCCTGGGTGACGCCGTTCGAGATCGAGCTCGCCCACCGGATCTCCGCGGCCGTGAGTGAGCTCGGGCTGCGTACCGACGCCGAGGTCGGCGGCCAGGGGCAGCGGTCGGTCCAACTGGTCGAGATCGCGATCGACGCGCTCGACATCGCCGCGATCCGTCCGTTCTGGAAGGCGGTGATGGGATACGGCGACGAGGCGGGCAGGTCGGGCGCCGAGGACCCGCTCGTCGATCCCGCCGGTCAGGGTCCGGCGATCTGGTTCCAGCAGATGGAGGCGCCGCGACCGCAGCGCAACCGGATCCACCTCGACATCTCGGTTCCGCACGACGAGGCCCCGCAGCGCATCAAGGCCGCGCTGGACGCGGGCGGAACGTTGCTGTCCGACGCCGCCGCGCCCGCCTTCTGGGTGCTGGCCGACGCGGAGGGCAACGAGGCCTGCGTGACGACGTGGCAGGGCAGGGACTGAGCCGTCACCACCCGGGCCGATCAGGGGCCGATCGCGTGTCCACTCGCCACGGTTTCCACGCCCAGGACGTCTTTTGAGCTGGACTCGGCCCGCTCAACCGGCGCCGACGCCAGCGCCTTCTCGCAGGTCTCGCCGCAGCGTATGGGCGTGGTGCAGGTAGTGCCGGGCGAGAGTGGTGCGGCCCGCCGACCGGTACAGCTCGCCGAGCGTCTGGAACGCGGCGGCCTCTCCGCTCCTGTCGCCGAGTTGCTGGAAGATCACCAGTGACCGCTCCAGCTGGTCGGAGCCTTGGGACCGGTCCCCGTTGACCGCCTGCAGGCCGCCGAGGTTCTGCATGGCGTAGGCCCCGCAGTGCCTGTCGCCGAGCGTCTCGAAGATGCCGAGCGCGCGCTCGTGCACGCGCATCGCCCTGTCGGATTCGGCGGCCAGGCCGTACAGGCGCCCCAGCTGCATGGACACGCTGCCTTCACGATGGGCGTCGCCGAGCTCCTCGGCCAGCCGGAGCGCCTGCCCCAGCCACCTCGAGGCCTGGCCGAGATCCTGCAAGGTCAGGTACACGCGTCCGATCGCCTGCCGCGCGTAGGCCTCGCCGCTCGTGTCGTCCATCGCGAGGAACATGGACAGCGCCTGCCTGAAGTAGCCGAGCGCCTTGAGGCGGTCGCCGGAGAACTGGCTGGCCGCTCCCAGCCCGCAGATCGAGATGGCCTCGCCGCGCCTGTCACCCAGCTCGTGGAAGATCGCGCGTGATCGCCTGAGCATCTCCTCCGCCTCGGCGTACCGATCCTGGTACAGGCACACCTGGGCCAGGCCGCGGAGCATGGCGGCCTCACCGTTGAGGTCCCCGGCCATGCGCGCGGACTCCAGCGCGATCTGATGGGTGTGTCGCCACTCCTCGAACCGGCAGTGGAGGTCGAAGTAGGGGACGAGCGCCGCGGCGAGGCCCCACGAGGCCTGCGTCAGCCCGGCGTCGGCGGCCAGCCGTACGGCACCGACCAACGACTCCCGCTCGGCGTCGAGCCACGAGAGAGGGTCGGCGGTCAGGCGTCCGAAGGTGTCTCCCGCGGGGTCCCATCGGGGCGCCGTCGCGGACGTCAGGCTGAACAGTGTGGTCGGCAGCCGTGCCGAGGCCTGCTCCGTGGCGCTCATCCACGCGCCGAGCACTCTGGTCAGCGCGTGACGCTCGGCGTCGCCGCCCGCCTTCTCCCTGGCGTTGCAGCGGGCCAGATCGTGCAGCTGGTAGCGGAGCTGGCCGATGGCGTCCGTGCCCGCCAGCCGCACGAGGTTCACATCCACGAGGGCGTCCACCACGGTCTCGGTCCTGTGGCGGTCCAGGACCGCGTCGACCACCCAGCCCGGCATGGGTCGCGGGCCGAGCAGGCCCAGCGTCCTGTAGGCGGTGGCCACGTCGTCGGGCAGCTGCCGGTACGTGCGGTCGTAGGAGTCGCGTACCTCCAGGTCGCCGGCTCTCAGCTCGTCGAGCCGGTTCGCCTCGTCGTCCAGCCGCTGCCGCAGCACGCTCAGCGGCCAGCCGGGCCGTCCCGCGAGCCTGGCTCCCGCGATCCTGACGGCGAGCGGCAGATAGCCGCACAGGCGCACGATCGTCGCGGCGGCCTCCCTCTCCTCTCGCAGCCGTTCGACGCCCACGATCTTCTCCAGGAGCTCCTCGGCCTCGGTGGGTGACAGAACGTCCAGGTCCAGCTGCATCGCGCCGGGCAGCTCCGTGATCCGCCGCCGGCTCGTCACGAGCACCGCGCAACCGTTGCCGGGCAGCAGCGTCCGCACCTGTGCCGCGTCGGCGGCGTCGTCCAGGAAGACGAGCATGGGGCGTTCCGCCAGTAAGGAGCGGTACAGGGCGGCACGTTCGTGCGCCGTGGGCGGCAGGTCCTTGTCACCGATCCCGAGCGCGCGCAGCGCCTCCGCCAGGAGCTCGGCCGGGTCGGCGGGAGCCGGGGCCGTACCGCCGAGGCTGAGGTAGAGCTGCCCCGCGGGATAGTCGGCCCGTACGGCCCGCGCGCAGTGCACGGCGAGCGCCGACTTGCCCACGCCCGGCGGCCCCACGACCACCGCGATCGTCGGCGGCCCCTCCGGCTGCCGCCCCGCCGCCGCCAGGGCCCGCGACAGGGCGGCGACGGCGTCGGCTCTCCCCGTGAAGTCGAGGATGTCCGGCGGGAGCTGCTGGGGCGCGACGACGCTTCGTGCGGAGCTCGACTGTGACTGCTGGAGAGCGTTCGCCGCGGGTACGGCGGGCGGTGACTCTCCCGCGAGGACCGCGGCGTGCACCATGCGCAGGTCGGGCCCTGGCTCGACGCCGAGCTCGTCGACCAGTTGCCGCCTGACCGTCTTGTAGGCCTGCAGCGCCTCGGCCTGCCGTCCGCTGCCGTGCAGGGCGAGCATCAGCTGCCGCCAGAGATCCTCCCTGAAGGGATGAACCGTGACCAGCTCCCTCAGGTGGCCGATCGCGGCCGCGTACTCCCCTCTCGCCATTCTCATGGCGGCCAGCTCCTCGGTGGCGCCGAACCGCGCCTCCGTGAGCGAGAGCAGCCTTTCGTCCCACAACGGGCTGGCCGGCAGGTCGCCCAACGGCGTGCCCCGCCAGAGCGCGAGCGCCCTGCGCAGGTGCTCGGACGCCTCCTCGGCACCGCCCGCCGCCCTCGCCTTGGCGAGCAGGTTCTCGAACAGCAGCGCGTCGAGCTGTTCGACCCCCAGCTCGATCGCATAGCCGGACGGCCTGGCCAGGATCTGCGCGCCGACCGCGGCGAGGGTTCCCCGCAAGGAGCTGACGTAGGTACGGAGGTTGGCCAGCGCGGACTGCGGACGGCGCTGTGGCCACAGCACCTCCACGAGCAGATCCGAACTGACCACCCGGTTCGCGTCGAGCAGCAGCGAGGCCAGCAGGACTCGCGGCTTGGTGCCCGCGACGGGAAGTGTTCCCTCCGGCATCCGGACCAGCAAAGAGCCGAGAACGCTGAAGACAGGCTGATCAACCACCATGACGCAGGTACTCCTCAATGGAGGCTTGCCGCTGGTTGCTGTGCGTACTGGAAGCTCTTTATACCGATTTCGGATGTTCTTTGTATGGATTCCTCGCAGTCTTGACCCCCAGCAAGAGCCTTTCGACAGCACCACCGGACAGCACATGGCGCGAGCCGGGCCTTCGTCTCTCGCGCCGCAGAAAGGATCCGCATGAGACTCAACGGGGTGCTCACAGCGGGGTTGGTCCTGCTACCCGGCCTTCTCGGGTTAACCGGCGCGACGGCCGCGGCCGCCGCGAACCCACCGGCCGGTCCCACTCCGAGCCCCACGGCCGCGCAGCCGAGCTCTACGGCCACGCCGCCCCCCGCGGCCGGCGAGGACAACGACCCGCCGAACGAGGCCACTGTGGCCGAGCGATCGGCCACGGTCATGGCGAGCACCGACTTCCAGCTCCCCTTCCCCTGTGGCCAGACCTGGGTCGGCAAGAACAGCGGGAGCAGCGCCCACAGGGCGTGGGAGATCGACTTCAACAGGGGCGGTACGGCGGACGCCGACCGCGGAGACGCCGTCGTCGCGGCCGCCGCCGGCACGGTGGTCATCTCCTCCCACCAGGGCTCGCTCAACGGATTCGGTAACCTCGTCAAGATCGACCACGGCGGCGGCTGGACGACCTTCTACGCGCACCTGACGAACCGCACCGTCAGCGCGGGCGCCCGCGTCGCCCAGGGCCAGCAGATCGGCACGGTCGGCAACACCAGCAGACCGGGCAACGCCATCTCGCCCCACCTGCACTACGAGGTCCGTCAGGGCGGGGGCTACCCCGACACCATCCGCAAGGCCGTCTTCAACGGAGCCACGTTCGGCTACCCGATCCAGACCCTCACGTCGAACAACAAGTGCGGCGGCGGAGGCGGCGGCGCCAACCCGCACACCGCGCAGTCGGTCTGCGGCAGCGGCTACAAGGTCGTCGACTCCGCGGCTTTGGGCACGGCGGGCACCGTCTACCTGCTCTACAGCGTGGGCACCGGCAAGAACTGCGTCGCCACGATCAAGAAGAGCTCGCTCGGCAAGGCCACCGCCACCACCGCCTATCTGGAGGTGCAGGGCAAGAGCCGTGTCACCGACAGCGGCAACTTCGCCTACTTCGCCGGCCCCGTACAGGCCAGCGCGCCGGGCAAGTGCGTCAAGTGGGGCGGCAAGGCTGGCTCCGCCGTCTACAACAGCCCCTTCGAGCACTGCGGCTGACGCGTGAGAACCCCCCAACCCTTCGAGGAGAACCTGTGAAGGCTCGACTCCGCCGTTCGGCTGCCCTGCTGGCCGGCTCGCTCATCCCCCTCTCCCTCCTGATGGGACAGCCGGCCAGCGCCGTCTCCGCTGATCCCATGACCGACGCGTTCGCCCGCGCGGCCACGACCTACGAGGTGCCGCGCGACCTGCTGGTCACGCTCGCCTTCGCCGAGACCCATCTCGACGGGCACGACGGCGAGCCCAGCGCGAGCGGCGGCTACGGCGTGATGCACCTGGTGAGCAACCCCACCGCGCACACGTTGGAGCGCGCGGCCACGCTGACGAACCAGCCGCTCTCCGCGCTGAAGACCGACGACGCGGCCAACATCGTGGGCGGCGCGGCCGTCCTTCGCGCCTACGCCGACGACCTCGGCCTCGACGCGACGGCCCGCAAGGACCCGGCGAAGTGGTACCCCGTGGTGGCCAAGTACGGCAACGCCGCCTCGCCCGACGTCGCCAGGCTCTACGCCGACACCGTCTACGACCTGCTGGCCGAGGGCGTCGACGCCGACACGCCGGCCGGTGAGAGCGTCACCGTGCGGCCGCAGGCCGTCGAGCCCGACCGCGGCGCCTACGCCAGGGCGCGCGACCTGAACACCAGCGCGGCGGCTGCCGCCGTGGACTACCCCTCGGCCCACTGGGTGCCGGCACACAGCAGCAACTACGCGATCTCCAGCCGTCCCACCAGCGACGCGATCGACCGCATCGTCATCCACGTGGCCCAGGGTTCCTACGCCGGGACGATCTCCTGGTTCCAGACGGGACCCAGGCCCAACCCCACCTCCGCGCACTACGTCGTGCGCTCCTCCGACGGCGACATCACCCAGATGGTGAGGGAGAAGGACAGGGCCTTCCACGCGGGCGACTACAACAGGCGCTCGGTCGGCATCGAGCACGAGGGCTTCGTCGACAACGCCTCCTGGTTCACCGACACCATGTACCGGGCCTCGGCGGCGCTGACCCGCAACATCGCCGACAGGTACGGCATCCCCAAGGACCGCACCCACATCGTCGGACACCACCAGGTCCCCGGCGCCGACCACACCGACCCCGGCCCGCACTGGGACTGGACCAAGTACATGCAGTACGTCACCAACGGCAGCGGCGGCAACCCGCACACCGCCGAGTCGGTGTGCGGCAGCGGGTACACGGTGATCGACTCGGCGGCACTCGGCACGGCGGGCACCGTCTACCTGCTGTACAACTCGGGCAACGGCTACAACTGCGTGGCCACCATCAAGCGGACCTCGCTCGGCACGCCCACCGCCACCAGCGCCTATCTGGAGGTGCAGGGCAGGACGCGCGTCACCGACTCGGGCAACTTCGCGTACTACGCGGGTCCCGTGCGCGCCAGCGCGGCCGACAAGTGCGTCAAGTGGGGTGGCAAGGCAGGCTCGGCGGTCTACGACAGCCCCTTCGAGCACTGCGGCTAGGCCAGCCGCTCTACCGGCACTGATCCGCAGGACGTGCGCCCGCTCTCCCGTCGTGGAGGGCGGGCGCTCGCGCGCTTGGGCGCCCGGCCAGCTCTCCGGCGTCTCCTGATCTCCAGGCGCGTCGTGAATCTCGACGACGACGAGGATCATGAGTCGCGGACGGGGGTCACTGGCCGGCCCTTTCTCGGAAACGGATCAGGCGACGGGGGCCAGGCCCATGGTGTGCGCGACCGCGGCCGCCTCCGTGCGCGAGCCGACCTCGAGCTTCTCCAGGATGTTGGCCACGTGGAACTTCACCGTGTGCTCGCTGATGTGCAGGTGCTCGGCGATCTGCCGGTTGCGCCGCCCGAGCGCGAGCTGCTGCAGGACCTCCAGCTCGCGCGGGTTGAGCGTGTCGAGAGGTCCTGGTCGCGGCCCTTCCAGCGGGGTGAGGGGCAGCGTGGCGGTCACCGTGGTGCCCCATTGGGGGACCGCGTCGATCGTCAGTTCGCCACCCAGCGCGTCGACCAGCTCGGCCAAGCGGTGCAGGACGAAAGTGTCGGCGGCCAGCGTTCCGGGCCCGTCGTCGCGGACGCTGATGCGCAGCTCGCTGTCCGCCGCCTCCCAGCCCGCCCTGATCCTGCCGATGCCGCCCTGGTCGAGCATGGTCAGTACGGCGCTGCGAACCACCGCCCGCGCGGCGTTGGCGACGTCGGCGGGTACGGCCCGCTCCCGCTCCCGAGGCCCCGCGAGCTCGAGCGACACCTCGCTGTACCGGGTCAGCGGCAGCAGCTTGTCGGCCAGCCGGTCGAAGGCCGCCCCCGCGCTCTCCTCGGTGAGCGAGCGGTCCAGATCGGTGGCGGCCCGCAGGTCGATCAGCGCGGCGACCGCGAGGCCGGTGGCCGTCGTGCGGGCGGTGGCGTCGTCGAGGCCGGGGCTGCGCAGCGCCCCCAGGATCGAGGTGAGAGTGGCGGAGTGGGCCTCGGTGAGCTCGGCGATCGCTCTGGTCCGCTCGCTCGCCACGAAGCGGTTGCTGGCGAAGGCGGAAGGCGTCTGGTTCGCGGCACGTTCGGCCACCTGCAGGCTGACCAGGTCCCACCAGCGCCGCGCCAGTTCGCGAGCGGCTTCGCTCGGCGGGAGCGCGTCCGCAGTCACGATCACCAGCAGGGCGCCCGACGTGTCCGGCGGGGTGGCGGCGATCGCCAGCGCCTGCCTGGGCTCACCCGCCAGCGGCGCGGTGCCGAACCACGGGACGCCGACGTCGACCCGGCTGCCGAGCCTGGCCAGCTCGGTGCTGGTGATCCGCTCGGTGAGCGCGGCCTGACCGTGCGTCCGCATCGGGTGGCGGGCGCAGTCGCCGGTGAGCATCGCCAGCGCCCGGTGCGGCACCACGTCGGCCAGCATCCGGGACAGTGGGGCCAGAATCTCACCAGGCGGCGCCGACAACACGGTGAATACCGAGGTGAGCAGGTGGCGAGCGTCCATGGCCTCACCCTAGGCGATCTCCGCCGCAGAGCCTGCCGCTCTTCGGGCTAGGTGGAACCGCTCGAACGGCCGGTGCCGCTCGGCCGAACGGCCAGGCCACGCTATGCGGCATGAAGGCACTCATCGCATCCTCGTATGCCCCTGTTGATCAGTTGTCGGTCGCCGAGGTCCCGACACCTTCCCCCGGCCCCGGCGAGGTCTTGGTGAAGGTGGTGGCGGCGGCGCTCAACCCGCTCGACGCCAAGCTCGCCACCGGGGAGCTGAAGGAGATGTTCCCCGTCCAGCACCCGTTCGTGCTCGGCATGGACGCCGTGGGGATCGTGACGGCGGTCGGCGAGGCGGTCTCCGGGTTCGCCGTGGGCGACGACGTGGCCGTCTACGGGCGCGGCACCCTCGCCGAGTACGCGGTCGTCCCCGTGGGGCCAGGGCTGGTGCACCTGCCGAGCGGCCTGGACGCGGTGCGGGGGGCGGCGTTGATCACGGTCGCCATGACAGCCGAGTGCGTCATCGCCGCCGCGGAGGTGAAGCCGGACCACGACGTGCTGGTCGTCGGTGCGACCGGCGGAGTCGGCGGGCTCGTCGTCCAGCTGGCCGCTCAGGAGGGCGCCAGGGTGTTCGCCACGGCCGCGCCCGCTGACACCGACTACGCCCGCGACCTCGGCGCGCACCTGACCATCGACCACACCGGCACCGACACCGTCGAAGAGGCGTTGCGGCTGCACCACGAGGGGTTCGACACCGTGATCGACCTGGTCAACGCGGGTGCCGCCCTGACGGCCACGGCTCCTGCCGTACGGCGGGGCGGGCGCCTGGTCTCGACACTCTACGGACCTGAGGTCATCGGCGACCTCACGCCTGTGTACGTCTACATGACCCCCGAATCCGGCGATCTGGCACGGCAGGCCGCGCGAGTGGCCGAAGGACGGCTGGCGGTCGACGTCGCCGCCACATACCCGTTCGCCCGGTCCCCTCAAGCGGTGGCCGACCTGGTCGCGGGTGTCTACACCCGCGGCAAGGTCGTGGTCACGTTCTGACGTCACCAAGGAGAGACCCGATGAGCGCAGGAAAGATCGTCCTGACCGCGACCGCGCTGTTCACCGCGATCAGCCCGTTCGTGGCGGACTGGAACGAGACCCACATCCACAACCCCAACTGGCCGCCGCACGCCAAGTTCCACAACGGGCAGACCATGAGCATGGGAGCGGCGCTGGGACTGTCCACGCTGGCCGCGCTGTGGTGGCGGCGCAGGGAGCTGTCCCATGACCGCCTGCTCGCCGCCACGACGGCGGCCTCGCTGTACTGGATCACCCAGGCGTCGGCGGCGCTCTACCCTGACGCCGACTTCTACGACCCGGAAACCCCGAGGCTTCCCGCGAACCAGATCGTGCTGTTCGTGCTGCCGATCCTCGGCCTCAACGCCGCGGGATACGCCCTGGAGCGCCGCCGTCTGCGGTGAACCCGGCCTGCTTTCCACAACGATCGATCCACGCCGATCAGGGCGCGAGAGGACACAGAGTGAAGAAGATGACGAGCGTTGTCGCGGGGGCGTTGGCGGTGGCGGCGGTGACGCTCACCCCGCCGGCCCAGGCCAGGGCGGGTTCCACGCAGGGTGCGAACCCGTACAAGCCCCAAGCGGTGTGCGGAAGCGGGTACACGTTCGTCAAGCGGGTCGACATCCGAACCGCGGAGGTCTACCTCATGTGGAACAGGCAGAAGAACACCAACTGCGTCGTCACGCTGAAGAAGAAGGACATCGGAACGCCCACCCCGGTGACCGCCTCGCTTCATCGGGCGGTGGACGGCAGGCCGGCGACGGGTCCCGGCCTGGGGAGCGTCCAGCGAGGCTCCTTCAAGTACTACGCGGGCCCCGTCTACGTCCGCGCGGCAGGAGTGCTGCGGCTCGGCGATGCCTCGCGCCTGGAGACGTGCGTGTTCTGGGCCGGAAGCACCACTCATGACGTCGACCCGGGCGCATGGATGTACTGCAACCCCCGCCCCCGCGCGTAGACGAGTCGACAATTGCCCGGGAGGCGGCCCGTCTGCTGGAGGAGTCTGAGATACCAGCCCCGCCTCCTCCTGAAACAACCAGGCATCACCGCTGATGGGCGTGGCATGCGGGTCCGGGCAACGATCGGATCCACCCGTCGATCGCATGCGTGCGACGGAATGGCGAATATCTTCATACGGATCCGTCCCCTGAAGAAACCTTTGAGCAGAATGACCAAAACCCTGGACAGACAGTTGGGGCCGGGTGAAAATCCGATCGTCAATCGAAGATCGTGGAGACGCCGGGCGGGTGCTCCGTCCCGCGCGTAACCCCAGCTCAACTTGGGCGAGGACGTATGCGGGTACTGCGTGGGCTGCTCACGGCGACGTTGATCTTAGCGATCTCTCCGGCGGTGTCCGCCAGGGCGGACGGTGTGCCGGAGCCACCGACGACCATCCAGGAGCAACCGAAGACCGAGGAGTCCGCGGTCGCGGCGGCCCGTCGCACCGGTCGGCCGGTCGAGATCGAGTCGATGCGGACGGAGACCCGCCAGGTCTTCGCCAAGCCGGACGGCACCCTCACGCTGGAGCAGCACGTACGCCCGGTGCGCGTACGCCAGTCCGGCAGCTGGGTCCCCGTCGACACCACCCTCCGCCTCAACCCCGACGGCACGGTCGGCCCGGCCGCGGCGGCGGTCGGGCTGACGTTCTCCGGCGGCGGCGCCGCCCCGCTGGCCAAGCTGTCACGTGGCGCCAAGTCCCTGGAACTCGGCTGGCAGGGCACGCTGCCCACGCCCACGCTGAAGGGCGACACCGCCACCTACGCCGAGGTCATGCCGGGCGTGGACCTCCAGGTCACCGCGGACGTGGACGGCTTCTCCCACCTCCTGGTGGTCAAGTCGCGAGCCGCCGCGGCGAGCATGACGGAGCTGACGTTCCCACTGTCCGTCTCCGGCCTGTCGGTGAAGTCGGACAAGGCAGGCAACCTCGAGGCCGTCGACAGGAACGAGGGCACGATCTTCATCGCGCCCACCCCGAAGATGTGGGACTCCGAGGGGATCACGAGCCCGCAGGCGCTCAAGGAGGGCCGCTCCCCAGAGGCCCGTGAGGCTCCGATGGGCGTGGAGCTGTCGGGCAAGCAGTTGCGGCTCAAGCCCGACAGGAAGATGATGACGGACCCGAAGACCCGGTTCCCCGTCTACCTGGACCCGTACTTCTCGGCCGCGCGCAACGCCTGGACGGCCGTCTGGAGCAACTGGCCCAACTCCAACTACCTCAACTCCAGCGACGTCGCCAGGGTGGGCCACGTCGAGTCGCAGACGAACCGCTCGTTCTTCCAGATGAACACCGGCTCGACCATCCACGGCAAGCAGATCATCAAGGCGACGCTGCGCACGTACGAGACGTGGTCGTACTCGTGCAGTGCCCGCAAGGTCGAGGCCTGGGCGACCAACCCCATCAGCTCCAGCACCACCTGGAACAGGCAGCCCGCGTGGGTCAGGCTGCTCTCCACGGTGAACGTGGCCAAGGGCTGGGGTTCGGCCTGCATGCCCGGCGGCGTCGAGTTCGACGTCACCTCGCAGGTCGTGGACGCCGCCGCCAAGAAGTGGCCCAACGTCACCATCGGCCTGCGCGCCACCAGCGAGACCGACGTGTACGCCTGGAAGAAGTTCAAGAACAACCCGAGCCTGGTCATCGAGTACAACTCGCTGCCCACCAACCCGCTGGCGGCCGACGCCTGGTCGGACCCGGGCGGCCCCTGTGTCTCCGGTGACGCACGGCCGATCATCGGCACCGCCGCACCGAAGTTGTGGGCCAAGCTGAAGGACACCGACAACTCGGTCCAGGGCCGCTTCGAGTGGTACAACGCCGCCGGGGTGAAGACGGGTGAGCACCTCACGCCCATGGGATCGACGGGCACCGCCTTCTACGCGACGATCCCGGTGAGCCTGTACGCCGACGGCGCGCTGATCCGCTGGCGGGTCCGCGCCGAGGACGGCAAGGCCACCAGTGCGTGGAGCCCGTATTGCGAGGCCACCGTGGACACCACGGCCCCCGGCAGGGAGCCGGAGATCTCCTCGCCCCAGTACACGGAGAACGGCTGGAGCGACGGGGTCGGTCTCCCCGGCACGTTCAGGTTCGCCCCGAACGGCGTCGCCGACGTCGCCGCCTACGTCTGGGGCCTCGACTCCACGCCCGCGACGGAGGTCGCGCCCGGCCCGGACGGCAGCGCCACGATCGCGCTGACACCGCGCCACGACGGCCCCAACGTGCTGTCGGTACGCAGCAAGGACCGCGCGGGCCAACTCGGCCCGATCCGCACCTACGTCTTCAACGTCAACGCGGGCCAGGGCCCGAGCGGTCACTGGACGCTGGACGAGGGCCAGGGCACCCAGGCGGCCGACACCGTGAACGCCCACCCCGCGACGCTGTACGGCGCGGCTTGGACCTCCGGCAAGACCGGCGCGGCACTCAAACTGGCCAGCGCCTACGCCCAGACCTCGGGCCCCGTCATCGACACCAGCCGCAACTTCACCGTCAGCGCCTGGGCCCGCCTGACCGGCACGACGGCCTCCGCCACCGCCGTCACCCAGGAGGGCGGCAGGACGGGCGCGTTCTCGCTGCAGTACGCCAAGGCCAACGACCGCTGGGCGCTGACCGTGGCGGGCTCGGACGCGGACGGCGCGCCGGCGGTGCGCGCCCTGTCCGCCGCCGCGCCGAGGCTGAACGAGTGGACCCACCTGGCCGGCGTCTACGACTCGGCGGCGGGCCAGATGTCGCTCTACGTGAACGGCAGGCTGGAGGCCGCGGTCGCCGTCACGCCGCCGTGGAACGCCCCAGGCCCCCTGACGATCGGCCGCGGGAAGGTCAACGGGGCGGCTGCGGAGCACTGGCCCGGAGACGTCGACGAGGTGCGGGTCTACAGCCGCGCCATGTTCGCCGACGAGATCGCCGACCTGGTCAACAGCGCTGCCACGCTGGTCGGCCACTGGAAGCTGGATGAGGAGTCCGGCTTGTCGGCGGCCGACGCCTCGGGCCGCGCGACGGCCGCGACGCTGTCCGGAGCCGCCTCGTGGACCTCGGGATGGCTGGACGGGGCGCTCGCGCTCGACGGCGTCAACGGCTACGCCCAGACGACCGCACCCGTGGTCAACACCAGGACCGGGTTCACCGTGGCCGCGTGGACCCAGCTCGACTACCTGCCCACCCGTGACACGGCGGCCGTGGCCCAGCCGGGCACCAGGGCCGCCGGATTCCAGCTCGGCTTCGACAAGGAACAGCAGCGGTGGACCCTCGGCATGGCCGCCGCCGACACCGACACCGCCGCTCTCGTCCGCACCCGCTCCGACGCCATCCCGAACCCACTCGAATGGACCCACATCGCCGGCGTGTACGACCCGCTGGCCGGTCAGCTCCGCGTCTACGTCAACGGCCGCCTGTCCACCACCACCGTCACCGACCACCTGAGCGCATGGAACGCCACCGGCCCGCTGCAACTGGGCCGAACCAAGACCGCGGGCGCCTTCACCGGCTTCTGGCCGGGGACGGTGGACGACGTCCGCACGTATGACGGCGTCTTGAGCGCCGAGCACATCGCCCAGCTAGCCGCCCAGTAACTCCCGCACCGCACCCCCGACTGGGAGAGGTTCATGGATCTGCCGGATGAGTTAGAGCTGCCCGAATCCCGCTGGAATCGTTTTCCGCCGCCCGACGAACCCGACCTTCCCGACCCCTCCTGGAACCGTTTCCAGGAACCCAAGCGCGAGTCGCCCTGGCCACGCAGGCTCGCGACCATGCTCCCCGTCCTCCTGGTCGTGCAACTGGTGTACGCCATGCCCGCCTCGGCCGCCCCTCGCTCGGCCCCGCCCGTGCAGAAGGAGACGCCGGTCAAGGGAAAGCCGGTCCCGGTCCTGCCGCCGATGGCCGATCCCGTGCAGAAACAGGCGTGGAAAGCGCCACCAGCCGTCACCTGGCCCGAACCCCAGAAGGTCGAGCTGGGCGGCGGCGCCACCACCCTGGCGGCCGGCTTCCCGGTGAGGCTGGCCCCCCGGCAGGGGGAGGCCGAAGCGGCCGCGACCACCGAGCCGGTGAGCGTGGAACTGCTCGAGACCGACCGGCTCGGTCTGGCGATGCGCGTCTCCCCCGGCCAGGGCGTCGCGGCGGCCAAGGCGGCGAAGACGACCCGCCTGCAGATCGACTACTCGGGCTTCCGTTACGCCTACGGCGGCGACTACGGCGCCCGGCTGCGGATGGTCAAACTCGACGAATGCGCGCTCAACGGGGCCGCCACGAACTGCGCGCCGCCCGAGCCGGTGAAGAGCGAGAACGACGCCAAGTCCGGCACCCTGACCGCCGAGGTCGAGACCGGCGCCGTCTACGCGCTCACGGCCGCCGCCTCCGGCCAGTCCGGCGACCACTCGGCCACCTCGCTGTCCCCCTCCGCCGAATGGAGCGTCGGCGCCCAGACCGGCGACTTCACCTGGGGTTATGACATGCGCACCCCGCCCGCGCTGGGCGGCGACGAGCCGGAGATCTCGCTGGGCTACTCCTCGCAGAGCGTGGACGGCCGCACCGCCTCCACCAACAACCAGGCCTCATGGGCCGGTGACGGCTTCGAGCTCAACCCCGGCGGCTACATCGAGCGCCGCTACAAGTCCTGCATGATCGACGGCAAGAAGACCGGCGACCTGTGCTGGGACCAGGACAACGCCACCCTGTCGCTCGGCAGCTCCGCCGTCGAGCTGGTCAAGGACGCCACGACCAAGCAGTGGCGGCCCAAGCGCGACGACGGCACCCGCATCGAGTACCTCACCGGGGCCACCAACGGCGACAACAACGGTGAGTACTGGCGCGTCACCACCGCCGACGGCACCCAGTACACCTTCGGCCTCAACCGCCTGCCCGGCTGGGTGAGCGGCAAGCCCGAGACCAAGTCGGTCCAGACGGTGCCGGTGTTCGGCAACAACAGCGGCGAGCCCTGCTACTCCACCACCCCGGCCAACGCCTGGTGCCAGCAGGCCTACCGGTGGAACCTCGACTACGCCCTGGACACCCACGGGAACGCGACCACGTACTGGTACGAGCGCGAGACCAACTACTACGGCCGCAACTCCAAGCCCGAGCTCGGCACCCCGTACGTCCGTGGCGCGTACCTCACCCGCATCGACTACGGCTACCTGCAGAACGAGCTGTTCACCACGGCCCCGGCGGCCCGCGTGCTGTTCGAGGTGGCCGAGCGCTGCCTGCCCAGCGGCACCATCACCTGCGCCCCCGACCAGCTCAAGAAGGAGACCGCCAGTCACTGGCCGGACGTCCCGTTCGACCAGATCTGCAACTCCGGCGTGTCGTGTACCGACCGCCTGACCCCGACGTTCTTCACCCGCAAGCGGCTGACCAAGGTCACCACCCAGGTCCGCAACGGCGCCGGCCAGTACTACGCGGTGGACTCCTGGGCGCTGACCCACCAGTTCCCCGCCACGGGTGACGGCCTCAGCCCGTCGCTCTGGCTGGCCTCGGTCCAGCAGACCGGCCACGTGGGCGGCACGATCACGCTGCCCAAGACCACCTTCATCGGCATCCAGCTCCCCAACCGGGTGGACGCCACCGAGGGCCGCGCCCCGCTGGTCAAGTGGCGCGTCCAGTCGGTCGACAACGGGACCGGCGGCGAGCTGCGGATCAACTACGCCCCCGCCGACTGCCAGCCCGGCGCACTGCCGGCGCCCGACAAGAACACCAAGCGGTGCTTCCCGCAGCGCTGGTCGCCGCAGAACGAGACCGAGGTCACCGACTGGTTCCACAAGTACGTGGTGTCGCAGACGGTCGAGGTGGACCGCGTCGCGGCCTCGCCCAACGTGGTCACCAGCTACGAGTACCTGGACGGCGCCGCCTGGCACTACGCCGACAACATCCTCGTCAAGCCCGAGCACCGCACGTGGTCGGACTACCGCGGGTTCGGCCGGGTACGGGTGCGCGAGGGCGACGGGCAGGACACCAAGCGCACGCTCACCGAGTTCCGCTACTTCCGCGGCATGCACGGCGACAAGCAGGCCGACGGTTCCAGGCGCGTTGTGCAGGTCGAGGACTCCGAGGGCGGCAAGCTCGACGACCTCGACCAGTACTCCAGCTTCGAGCACGAGGAGATCCTCTACGACGGAGACGGCGGGGCCGTCCTGAAGGCGACCGTCGAGCAGCCGTGGTCGGTGAAGACCGCGGAGTCCACGCAGGGCGGCGTCACCAAGACCGCGCACGTGGTCGAGGCCAAGTCCATGGTCACCCGTACCGCGCTGCCGGGCGGTACATGGCGGCGTATCGGCGAGGAGCGCTCGTACGACACCCGGGGCCTGCTGACCCAGGTGGAGGAGAAGGGCGACCTGGCCTCGCCCGACGACGACCGGTGCACCCGCTACACCTACGCCCGCGACGACGCGAGCTGGATGCTCGACTACCCCAGCCGTGTCCAGAAGGTCGCCGCGAGCTGCGGCACCGCCGTGTCCACGCTGGCCGCCGGTGAGGTGATCTCCGACGAGAAGGTCGCCTACGACGGCAAGGCGTACGGCCAGGCACCGAGCAAGGGCGATGTGACCTCGGTCCAGCAGCTCGCCTCCGAGACCGGCGCGACGATCACCGACAGCGCCCACACCTACGACGTGTACGGCCGCGAGACCAGCGAGACCGACGCGATCGGCACCAAGTCCGTGACCGCCTACAGCCCGGCCACCGGCGTCCTTCCGTCGGAGGTCACCGAGACCAACCCGCTCGGCCACGTCAACCGTACGATCCTCGAACCGGCCTGGGGCGAGCCCCTCGCCGAGGTCGACGTGAACAACCGCCGTGTCGACCTGGAGTACGACGCGCTCGGCCGCCTGACCAAGGTCTGGCAGGCCGACCGCAGCAAGGCGGCCGGACAGTCGCCCAGCACCGAGTACTCCTACGTCATGCGCGCCGACGGCCCCAGCATCGTCACCACGAAGACGCTGCGCGCCGACGGCGGCTACACCACCAGCCACGAGCTGTACGACGGCCTGACGCGTGAGCGCCAGACCCAGGAACCCGCGCCCAGGGACGACCAGACGCAGGACCCCGTGCTGCGCGACGGACGCACGATCACCGACACCTTCTACAACTCCCTGGGCGAGCAGTCCAAGGCCAACACCGGCTACTTCGCCACCGGGACGCCCTCCACCGACCTGCTGGCGGTGGCCGACACCGACGTGCCCACGCAGGTGGTGTCCGTCTTCGACGGGACGGGTGACGTCAACGCCCAGATCCTCAAGGCGAAGGGCGTGGAGAAGTATCGGGTCTCGTCCAAGCAGGAGGGCGACAGGATCCACGTGACGCCACCCCCGGGCGGCACGGCGACCACCCGCATCGGTGACTCCGAGGACCGCCTGATCGAGCTGCGCCAGTACAAGGGCGCGACCCCGACCGGCGAGTACGAGGCCAGCAAGTACACCTACGACCACGCCGGACGGCTGTCCACGGTGACCGACTCGGCAGGCAACGTGTGGCGACACCACTACGACGTGCGCGGCCGGGAGATCAAGACCGAGGACCCCGACAAGGGCGTCACGACGATGACGTACAACGACGCCGACGAGCTGGTCAGCACGACCGATGCCCGCGGCAAGACCCTGTGGTACGTCTACGACGAGCTGGGCCGTAAGAAGGAACAGCGCGAGAACTCCGCGACCGGCCCGCTGCTCGCCGAGTGGAAGTACGACGCCCTGGCCAAGGGGCACATGAACGCCAGCATCCGGTACGTGGACGGGCAGGCGTACACGGCGGAGATCAACGCCGTCGACGCCGACTACCGCCCGCTGCGCGAGACCGTCACCATCCCGGAGCGGGAGGGCAAGCTGGCGGGCTCGTACGTCCTCAACACCCGCTACACGCTCGACGACCAGGTCCAGTCCGTCAGCTTCCCGGCCGCCGGCGGCCTGGAGGCGGAGTCGGTCGTCTACACCTACGACGAGCTGAGCCAGCCGACCAAGGTCACCGGCCTGTCGTCGTACGTCACCGCGACCCGCTACTCCAAGCTGGGCGAGACCCTGCAGTACGAGCTGGGCACCGGAGGCAAGAAGACCTGGCTCACCTACACCCACGACGAGTCCACCCGCAGAATGACCAGCATGCGGCTGGACAGGGAGGGCGCCACCGCGACCGACCTGAACCTCAACTACACCTACGACGCGGTCGGCAACATCACCAAGATCGCCGACAAGGGGGCGAGCGGCCAGGACACGCAGTGCTTCGCCTATGACCACCTGCGCCGCCTGACCTCGGCCTGGACGGGCACCGACGACTGCGCCAGCGGCAGCCCGCAGTCGGACAGGATCGGCGGGGTGGCCCCGTACGCGGTCAGCTACGCCTACGACTCCACCGGCAACCGGACCAAGGAGACCAAGCACGCCTGGGGCGGCGCCGGCGAGACGGTCCGCTCCTACACCTACCCGCAGGCGGGCGGCAAGCAGCCGCACGCGCTGCAGAGCGTCGGCGCGGACCTCTTCGAGTACGACGCCGCGGGCAACACCACCAGGCGCAAGGTCGGCACCTCCGACCAGACCCTGGTCTGGGACGCCGAGGGCAACCTGGAGTCGGTGACGGAGGCGGGCAAGACCACGTCGTTCGTGTACGACGCGGAGGGCGACCGGCTCATCCGCAAGACGCCGACCGACGCCACGCTCTACATCGACGACATGGAGCTGCGCTTCGACTTCGCCAAGGACGCGGTCGAGCAGACCCGCTACTACACCATCGGCGACCAGCCCATCGCGGTGCGCACGCCGGACAACCAGGTCTACCTCCTGGCCAATGACCACCAGGGCACCGCGCAGGCCGCGGTGAACGCCGGGACCGGTGAACTGGCCGTACGGAGGACGACTCCGTTCGGCGAGAACCGGGGCTCGCCACCGCCATGGTGGCCGGGGCAGCGCGGATTCGTCGGAGGCACGCAAGACGCGACGACGGGGCTGATCCACCTCGGCGCCCGCGAGTACGACCCCAAGAACGGCCGCTTCCTGTCGGTGGACCCGGTCATCGACGATGTGGATCCGCAGCAGCTCAACGCCTATGCCTACGCCAACAACAGCCCCGTCTCCATGAGTGACCCCGACGGGCAGCTGTTCTGGTTCGCGGTCGGCATCGGCGTGCGCATCGGGGCCCGTTACCTCGCCAAGAAGCTGGCCCAGCGTGCCCTCAGGCGGGAGATGATCCGTCGCGCCAGGGAGGCGGCCAGGAAGCGGGCCTTGGAGGAGGCCAGGAAGCGAGCGTTGGAGGAGGCCAAGAAGCGGGCCAGGGAGGAGGCCAAGAAGCGGGCCCTCGCCGAGGCGAAGAAGCGCCGGCTGGCGGCGGCCAGGAAGAAGGCGGCCGAGGCGGCCAGGAAGGCGCGGGAGGCCGCGGCGAGACGACGGGCGGCGATGGCGGCCCGCAGGGCGGCGAGGAAGGCGGGTCGCGAGGCGGCGGCCAAGAGGCGGATGGCGCTGGCTTCCCAGAGGCGCAACCGCCAGGCCGGCAGGCTTCCCAGGGGTATCCAGCACGCGCGCTCGAACCCGGTGCGGCGACCCACCAGCCACAGGGCGACGCAGCGGCAGTCGCCGCCCAAGGCGAACCGGCAGCCGGCGCAGCCACGGCCGAGCCAGGTCTACCGGAACGACGGCTCGGTCCAGCCGACCCAGTCCTACACCGTCTACGGCAACGGCCGGATGTATCCGCAAGGCAGGCCACCGTCGAACCTGCCGCAGGGCAGCGGCTCCGGCCAGGGTCAGAAGCAGATCTTCAGGCCGGAGAAGGTCGAAATGGAGCCGAACCGGAGGGGCGCCGCGGCCGCCCAACTCGGCCTCCGAGGCCAGAAGACCGCGGACAACATCATCGATCTGTTCGACACCTGGTTCGGTGGACTGGGCTGACAGCACCTTCTTCCACTGAACACTGACCGGCGCGGGGCCCTCGCGGTCCCGCGCCGGCGGCGTTTCCGCAGACTGTTTCCAGCCCGGGGCCGCTGGCAGAAAGTGTTATGGCAGCCCTGCGGGCGATCGGACACGTGGCGCAGCAGTTCGGCGTCGCGGCCGGGCTCGATCGCCCGCTGTCCCCCGTCTTTCCTGTCGGCCCTGGCGGCGCTTGATCGGGTCTGACCGGTCGACCGCGTCGACGCCGGGATCACCGCACCCGTCATCGGTGATTCCAGGCGACTGCGGGAGCCCGGCCTTGTCGGCCAGCTCGGCATAGTGCAGGACGCCCGCCATGGCGGCGGCCCGCCTCGCGTGATTCGTCGCTTTGTCGGTTCCGTGACGTCGTTAAGATCGTCGCGTGAGAGACGCAGAGTTCAACGATCCCCGGCTGGTGACCGTCTACGACGCCGAGTACTCCTGGTCGCGCGACGACGACTTCTTCCTCTCCGTGGTCGGCGAAACCCCGGCGGCTCGGGTGCTCGACCTGGGCTGCGGCACCGGGCGTCTGGCGCTGGGCATGGCCGCGGCCGGCCACCAGGTCACCGGCGTCGATCCCGCCCGCGCGTCGATCGAGGCGGCCCGCCGCAAGCCGGGGGCCGAGCGGGTGACCTGGATCGAGGGCACAGCCGAGGTGCTGCCGGAGCGGTCGTTCGACGTGGTGGTCATGACCAGCCACGTGGCGCAGGTCTTCGTCGACGACGACGCGTGGCACCGCACGCTCACCGCCGTCGGACGCTCGCTCGTGCCCGGCGGCCGGTTGGTGTTCGACTCGCGAGACCCCCGGGATCGCGGATGGGAGCGATGGAACCCGGTCGACTCCCGCCGGCAGGTGTCCCTGCCTGACGGCCGCGAGGTCGAGGTGTGGACGGAGGTGACCACCGTCCAGGACGGTGCCGTCAGCTTCGCCGGTCACTACAGCTTTCCCGACGAGGAGCTCGTCAGCACCTCCACGTTGCGTTTCAGGAGCGAGGACGAACTGCGCGCCTCCCTGGCAGCGGCGGGATTCACCGTGGAACGGATCTACGGAGGCTGGAGCAGGCAGGCCGTAGGCGAGGGAGACGGGGAGTTCCTGGTCATCGCGCGGACCTGAGTCAGGGCCGATCGCATGCGGAGATCACGCAGATACATCGCCGCGGGCGGCGCGCTGGCGGCCCTGTTCGTCGGCCTCGGCCCCGCGCGGTCCGAACCGCCGACGTGGCACGACCTGTTCCCCCGGCTTCCCCGCGACCTCGCCGCGCGCGCCGAGGACCCCGCCCTCACCGACGGCCGCCACCCCATCACCCAGTTGCGGCCGGGGGTCTACATGACCACGACCGCCCGGCCCGAGCGCTGCCGCCTCCGTGCCGAGCTGACACCCGAGGCGCGGCAGGCTTTGGCAAGCGGGCCGAAGCTGTGGGCGAACAGCTCCAGACCCGAGCCGCGCGGGCCGAAGTACGCCAGCTTCCTTGACAACACCTCAAAGGGCGGCATCGCGGCGTACATCCTCTCCGGCGGATGCCAGTGGCGACGGGTCGGCACCGTGAAGGACGCGCACCACTGGTTCAGCGAATACGTTCACCACTGACGTCAGATGTCGCGGGCACGGGTGGGAAGGACGCCGCCAGGCCCTGCACGCCTCTCACTCCGACTAACGACCAGGACCACCCTCTGCGCCTGCTCCAACTGACCTGGCCGGCCGGCTTCGAACACTTCGCCGCCGACGTCGCCGCCCGTGGCAGCGGACCTGCAGACCCCGCCTTGTTGACCGAGGTGGCCGCCCGCCACGGCTACCAGATCACCGGTCCACCACCCGGGGGCACCACCTCATGATCTCCTGACGTACCGCACCGGCTCAGGCACCCTCGGCCCGATCGGGGCCGCTCACCATCGCGGATCTGCCCGCGCCCAGTGGCTCCGGCATGCGCGGAGCCGACCCACCCATGCACAAGGAGCGACCGATGAAGTCCTCAGCCGCGCTGATCGCCGTGGCATCGACGGCGATGTTCCTGTCGGCCGGCACCCCAGCCAATGCCACAACGGCCGAGCAGGCCGTCTGCTCGAGGGAGTGGCGGGGATGACCAAGCTGCACGCGATGATCGCTGGGCAGGTTGGTCAGGATGTGGAGGCCGCCGACGTCGAAGTGCTGGTGGGGATCGAAACCGACCGCGGCCCGTGGGTGCAGGCGCTGCTGGCGGCCGGATACACGGTGCTGGCGGTCAATCCGCTGCAGGCGGCACGGTATCGGGAACGCCTGAGCGTATCGGGCGCCAAGAGCGACGCGGCCGATGCGCACATGCTGGCCGACATGGTCCGCACCGACTCTCACCAGCTGCGTCCGGTGGCCGGCGATAGCGCCGAAGCCGAGGCGATCAAGGTGGTGACACGGGCGCATAAGACATTGATCTGGGAACGGACCCGCCATGCTCAGCGGTTGCGGCACGCGCTGCGCGACTACTTCCCCGCGGCCCTGCAGGCAGTTCGAGGACCTGGCCGCAACCGACACTCTGGAGTTGCTGGCCAAGGCCCCCGATCCCACGTCGGCGTCGAGGCTGACCATCGGCCAGATCACCGCCGCGCTCAAACGAGCTCGCCGCCGGGGCGTTGCCGACAAGGCCGCCACCATCCTGGCCCGCGGGCTCGGCAGGCTCTGATGTCACGTCGGGGGACGAAGGTTCCTGTCTGGCCATCACATCCAGGCCATCACCAGTTGGGTATGACGTTTCGGGAAGACTCGGCCAACCGCCGGGGTGGGCACCGCGGCGTCGGCGGGGTGGAGTGTGAAGTCCGGGCCGGGATGCGCGCGCCATTCGCGATCCCAGACCAGCACGTGGTCATGAAGCCGGCGGGCGAGCTCAGCGCGGCCGCGGCCGTGCCCGATGGCGCCGAACTCCCACCGGCGCTCCTCGGCGTCGTTGCCGCGAGGAATCTCGCGGAGGGTGAGGTAGGCGAAGCTGTGCGGGCTGATGAGAACCGGACAGTACCAGCGCATCGCCAGGTTGACGAGGTCGCCGCCCCGGTCCGGGTCTCTCCAGATCATGCCGAACCGGTCGTCGACGGACGCGATCCACAGGTGCATGGAGTCGAATGGTTCTCCGATGGCGGCCGTCACGCCGGTCCACAGTTCGGCCCGCTCCCCCGTCAACGCCTGTTCGAGGGCGGCCACGTCGAGCCGGGGGCCGCTCTCGATCGTCAACGTCACGGCGCCGTCCGCCAGGGCGGCCTCCTGGTCGAGGTATGCGCCGGCGCCCTGGATCGTGACGAAGCCGCACACGGTCGGGTCGAGGCCGACGAACCTGTCGCCGTCTCGGACGAAGGTGAACGCGCGGGTGATCGTGGAGAAGCGGAGCGGGATGACCATGCGGCCGGCCTGGGTGAGGAGGTGTCCCCAGGGGCAGTCCCAGGCGCCCACGGTGACGAGGATGGCGTCGTAGCCCCGCTCGGGGGCGTGTTCCTCGGCGGCATGCTCGGCATCCCCCAGCACGACCTTCACCTGCGGGTAGCCCGTTTCGGCGAGGAATCGGGCCGCGCGCTCGATGACGAACGGATCGATGTCGACGGTGACCACCAGGCCTTCCTCGCCGACGATCTCAGCGATCAGCGCCGCGTTGTAACCCCCTGAGCCGATCTCCAAGACCTTCGCCCCACGGAAAAGGCGGGCGGCCTCCAGCATCTCCGCCTGGAGCCAGGGCGCGCTGACCGAACTCGTCGCCTTGCCTGCCGCGTCGCGCTTGGTGACGACGACGTCCTGCGCGGAGTAGACGGCGGACAACGCTGCTTCCGGGGCGAACTTTTCCCGTGGGACCGCCACGAAAGCGGCTTCGACCTCCGGCGATGTGATCGAGCCCTGCTCGATCAGCGTGGCGACCATGTCGGCGCGAAGGCGGTCAGGGGACTCGAGTGGCGGGGTGTCTGCGGTCACTGGTCAACGGTACTTTCGCTCGAAGGAAAGTTCAGGAACTCCTGCAGGTGGGAGCGCCGGCCCGCCCAGGGACAAGAAGTGGCCTTCGGTCAAACGGGCTGGGGAGATCGCTCATCAGCTGGTGAGCGGGGGTTGGGCCGCCCATGGCCTGACGTGAGCGCTTGCAGTTCCCGCCGCTGTCGTCGGGTCGCCAGGAAGCCGATGAAGCCCCTGTTGCTCGGCCGGAGATGCCCGCGATGCCGTCCTGCATCGCGACGAGAGGACAGGGCAGCCTCGCGCGAATGTTCGGCGGCGCCAAGCGTGACATGGCGGGTAGCGGGCCGCCAGAACGCGCACGTGGTCGTGCGAGGATCCCTGGGACCGTAACGACCACTGTGGAGGATGGCAATGTTCGCGATTTCCCTGGGTGACGGAGCTGAGCTGCGGCCGTTGGAGCCCTGGCAGGCTGAGGAGTTCCTCGCCCACATGGACCGCGGCCGCGAATACATCGGCCGGTACGTCGGGCTCCCCGACGCCGCAGCAGACCTCGACTCGGCGCGGAGCTGGCTCCAGTCGTACGCCGACAAGGCGGCCGCCGACACCGGCCGTCTCTACGGCATCTGGCTCGACGGGCTCCTCGTCGGCGGCGTTCTGTTCAGGGTCTTCAACGCCAGTGCCGGCACCTGCGAGGCCGGCTGCTGGCTGGAACCGGCTGCCGCCGGGCGCGGTCTTGTCACCCGTGCGACACGCGTCATCATCGACTGGGCCGTCAGGGAACGTGGAATGCACCGGGTGGAGTGGCATGTGTCCTCGCAGAACACTCCGAGCATCAACGTGGCCAAGCGGCTCGGCATGAGCCGCGACGGAGTCCTGCGGGAGGACTTCCTCTACCGGGGCGTACGGCAGGACACCGAGATATGGTCGGTGCTCGCACCCGAGTGGCGTTCCCTGCCAGCCGGCGGAGCCGGAACCTCGTAAGGCAGCCTCGGCGAGATCGTCGCGATCATCCGAGACTTCCTGGACCGCGCCACCCGAACTTCACGCTCTGCTGCCGCCCATGATCCGCCCCGCCGCGTCATAGACGGTCACGGTGACGGGAGGGGAGTCGATATATCGTGCGGGCCCGTCGCCTGGGTGCTCGGAACGGTCTTGGCGGGCGTCCCCGCGATGAAGAAGCCACTCGTCACCACGGCGTCCGTGCGCCGCCCGGCGGACCAGTCGATCGTCACCCGCGCACGTATCACGACAGGCGCCCCCGATCCGACCCGACACGACAGGTCCGGTCGAACCGGCTCCCCGCCCGGGTGGCGGCCCGCTGCTCGGCTCTGCCACACTGCGCGGCAATGAAGCTTCCAGGAGAATTAAGAGGCATTCGCGGCGCCGGGCGGCGCCGGGTCGCGGCGGCGCTCTCTTGCCTGCTGGCGGTGACGGCATGCACCGGGGAAGCGGCGCCTGGTGCGAAGCCGCCGCCGTTCGCGAGCCCCACTCCGCTCCCGGAGATCACTCTGGCGTCCGGGTGGCAGCGGCTCGAGAGGGCCGGCGTGTGGGCCGCCACCTCGCTGCGGGATGTCGCGGCCGCGGGGCCCGATGCCGCCTGGGCGGTCGGGTACTCCGCCCAGGCGGAGGACGAGCCCTGGAACGGCGTTCTCCTGCGCGTGGACGGCGCCCGCTGGCGAGTCGACCTAAAGATGTGGAAACGCTTCCCCGATGCGATCGACACCGCCATCAACGGAATCGACGCCGACGGTCCGGATCGGGCCTGGGCGGTGGGGAACGCTAATCTCGACGACGATACGAACCTGCCCTATGCCTTGCGCTGGGACGGTCACAGCTGGCGTACGTTCACCCCACTCGGCGCGGCCAAGGAGCAGGAACTGAGTGACGTCGCCATGGACGGCGACCGCGCCGCCCTGATCGGCAACCGCAGCGCGTGGGCCCGCGACGAGGACGTCTACACGCCCCTCCTGCTGTCGTGGGACGGCAGGCGATTCACCGAGCGGACATTCCGCCGGGGACAGAAATTCGAGGCCGTGGCCGCCGGCGGCGGCCACACCTGGATCGTGGGGAGACGGACGAGCGGCAGGTGCGCCGATTCGCGCCCGGCTGTCTGGCACAGCGCCACTCCCGGCGGCACGCCGGCGCCGATGCCGCTTCCCGACATCGGCACCGGGGGGCTGACACGCGTCTGGCAGAACGGACCCTCCGACGTCTGGGCCACGGGTAATCGTGGAACCGGCCTGGCCTGCGATACAGGCGGGGAGCCCGACAGACCCGTGGTGCTGCACTGGGACGGCACGTCTTGGAAGGAGATCGACCTGCCCGGCCGGCCGGACACGCTGCACAGCGTGACCGCGTTCGGGCCTGACGACGTGTGGCTGGTGGGAACAGACGATCAGGCGGCCTCGGGACGCCTCATGCTCCTGCACTACGAGGGGCAGCGATGGACACCCGAGTACCTCCCCCTCGACGGGGAGGCGGAGAACCATGAGAACGAGTACGCCCTGACCCGCGTCCCGGGCACCGCTCAGCTCCTGCTGGTCGGGTCGGAAGACTGCTGTGACGACCAGCACGCGATCATCTATCGCCGATAGGAGATTTGCCAGATATGTCCTCCATCAGCCGGAGCCTGTGCCAGGCTGCCCGGCGATGAAGATCACACGCGGGGTGGTGGCTTCGCTCGTCTGCGTCGCCGTGCTGGCCTCGTCGGCGCCGGCGGCTGCTGGATAGTCGTCGACCGCGACTGCGAGCCATTCGGCGACTACCACCACCCATGTGAGGCAGACGCCCACTCGATCGCCATGCCACTCGGACTCCAGGTCCGTCGCGTCCCGTGTGGCGCTCCCACGGGCATGGCCGAGGATGTGACGGCGTTCGAGGCCGCGGCCCGTCACGAGCTGGTGACGCCCAATGAGGAAGAGTTGGCAGTGCCCACCTCCAGGAGCCCCCGGTCACGGCTGGGGGTTCCTCTTTCCACCGGAAACGAGGCGCTCTACTGGCCGGGCCAGCCCCCCCGCACGAGCCCGGCCCAGTCCGCTTCTCTGAAGCGATGATCGCTGACCGCAGTGGGGTTGGTCCGGCGATGTTTCTCCACGGCGTACCGTCATCAGGTCAGGACGGCGGGGCTATGGCGCTCGACCGCGCGGCGCACGTCTGGCTGGCGGACCGCATGTGCCGCCGCCCGAGAATGGACATGTGACCATGACCGAGCAGCGAGCTGAGCTGAGCCGACAGTTCACAGCTTTGATCACCGTCAAGGCGTATGAGGTATGCGGAGGGGGAGGGCCGGAGTGTGTCGATGGCCATGCCTGCCCGAGCCACCGACGGTCGATCCGGCCACGATGATCGCAGACGCGGCGGCGTTTCAGTGCGGAATCACCCAGCCCGGCGCCCAGGTCCCGGCGGTGTCGTGGCCGGCCGCTGTGGCGGCGAGGTGGGCGCGGAGGGTGGCCAGCCCTGGGTGGGGGTTGTCGCGGTGCCACAGGAGCGAGTGCGGGTAGACGGGCGTCGGGTCGGTCACCGGGATGCGGCGCAGGCCGTGGTCGGCGGGCCAGACCAGGCGGGTCTGCTCGCCCATGAAAGTGGCCAAGGCCGGGGTGTCGGCGATGGTGTCGAGGAGCGCGTCGGAGCCGAAGTTGGGGCCGGTCGCCTCGATGGTGAGGCCGAACTCGGCGACGAGATCGTCGTAGTAGGCGGCCCACTCGGTACCGGGGGCGATGCCGGGCATCCAGATCCGGTGCCCGGCGAGCTGAGCGACGGTCACCGACCGGGCGCCGGCCAGCGCGTGGGCGGGCCCGGTGAGGAGCTGGAGCGCCTCGTCGAGGCCACTGCTTGCCTCCAGCTTCTCGGCTGTCGTGGCGGGCGGGGCATGTGCTATTCAAAGATCCGTAATCGTGGTGCCTAGGTGGTTTTGAGGTGGAGATGGAAGTCGGGTTCAACGAGTTGTACGCGGCCTGCCAGCCAATCATCTACGGGGACATGGCACGGGGGCGGCAGGCGTTGACGGCGCTGCTGCCCGAGGCGTGGCGGCGGGGGCCGCGCTGGGGACTCGCGATGATCCACGCGATGCTCGCCGACCTCCACGGCAGGCTCGGGGACGTGCCGGGCGGGATATGGCACTTCCGAGCCGCGGTCGACCTGGGCTGGAACGACTGCCTGTCCATCTGGTCCGATCCCGGCTTCGCCTGCCTGGCCAGCAGTCCGCACTTCGCCGGTATCTACGGTCGCGTGTGGATCTCGCCCGCCGATCTGGAGGAACTGGGGTGGCTGCGCGCCGAGGCCACCGCGATCTCCCAGGAGATCAGCTGGATCGCCGCCGAGAACATCGGCCGCCCGGACCACGGCTCCACCGACGTCTTCCACTGCCCCCTGCCCACCCGCGCCCCCGACGGCGCGGGCGTGCTCGGCGCCCGCATGTCCCTGGCCATCCTCCAGCGCGTCGGCCTCGACCTCATCGCCTCCTCGGACATCAGCCGCATCAGCGGCCTGATAGCCGCCGACGCCATCGACGGGCCCTCCTACTCCCAATGGGAGGTCTGGCGCTCCGCGAACCTCGCCGATTCCCGCGCCGCCGCCCGCCGCGCCTCCGCCCAGGCCCGCGCCTTCCGGCCCACCCCGGGCCTGTCCACCGTGCCGGTCCCCGCCACCACCCTCCCCCGAAGCAGCAGGTGAACCACGGACCACACGGCGCGATCTTGCTGCGAAAGCTGTTTCGCGGGCGCGGGGGTTGACGGCCGGATGGTCTCCGGGCTTGCGGTTCCGGCGAGGTTCATTTGCTGCGCTTGTTCGGCGATGGGCCGTAGGGCAGGCCGTCCAGCCAGGCCGTAGATGTGGAAGATCTCTTCAATCGGCTGGCGGTGCGGGCCGTCCGGGACGGCCTCTTGGCTGGGCTTTCCGCCGCCTTACCCGGCTCCTGCTCACGCGGCCCGACAACCTCAATGACGGGCACCGACGCCTGCTGGACGACCTCACCACCGCCTGCCCCGAGATGATCGAGCTTGCCGCGCTCGTCCGCGGCTTCGCTGACCTGCTCCGGCCCCGCGAGGGCAACGCCGACCGTCTCGACGCCGGTTTCGCGCTGCTCCGTCACCGCATCCTGCTGGCCTAACGCTCCGTCACCACCGAAAGAGAGACAGGGCCGTTGTTCTTATCGTCCCGACGAGATCGATAACGAGGGTCTCGGCTGTCGCGTTACTTCTTTCGAGGTAGTTCAGAGAAGGCATGTCGTCCTCGAGTGTGTCGGCAATGACATCGCTGCTGGAGGCCGGGGAGAAGGCAGGGTCAAAGCGGGCCAAGGCCGAGAGCCTCGGGGTGAGGATTGTGGAACCGGAGGAGTCCGCCAGTATGGTGGCCGCGCTGCTGACGTGAGCACGGCGGTGCGTCAACTCCTGGCGGCGGCGGGGGTCACCGTGTCCACGCGGACGCCGTGACCCGGGCCCCGTTAGCCACCATGGACGCGGATTGAGTTGGGGCACGTTTGGGCGAGCACCGCCGTTACGTGGCGACCGTCCGCGGTTCGCTCTCGCGGGTTCCGAGCTGCCGGGGTGGCCGGCATCGGCCGGCGGACCGCGGCGAACAGGCGGGCCAGCGTAGCCGACCGGCCGCCGTCGGCTGCCTGCGGTGCGATGGCGGCGACGCCTTCCTCCAGCCACGCCTCCCACGCCCCACGCTCGCCGCTGTCGAGACGGCCTCGCGCCACGGCCAGGTCGAGGATCGCCGTGCCGATCTCGCGGGCCATCGTCCCGCCCGTGGGACGGAACCGGCTGCCGATGACGCCCAGATGGCGGACCTTGACCCGCGTACCCGCCAGCGCGAGCGTGATGTTGAGGAAGGACTCCACCCCGAAGTCCGCCGGAAGCGGCTCGGTGAGCAGCGACCGGCGCACCGCCCGGTAACCGGTCAGCGCATTCGCCCCCATGAACCCCGTCTCGGGGAAGAACCTGTCGGTCAGGGGCTCGTAGATGGTGAACGTGGAGCTGAGGATCGTGCCGGGATGATCGTATTCGTAGTCGCCCACCACGTGGCCGGCGGTGCCGGAGACGGCTGCCGCACGGAGTTCGGCGGCGACGTTGAGCTCCGAGGAGACCAGGTCGGCGTCGAGGAAGCACACCCACTCGGTGCGGGCCACGTCGATCGCGGTGTTCATCGCGGCGCCCTTGCCCTTCGGCCCGCGCAGGACCTCCGCCCCCGCCGCGGCGGCACGCTTCGCGGTGGCGTCGGTCGAGGCGCTGTCGACGACCAGGATCCGGTCGCCCGGCGCTGCGGCGGCGCGCGCCTGGCCGACGATAGTGGCGACGGTGGCCTCTTCGTTGTGCGCGGGAATGACGAAGGTGAACAATGCCGTGTCTCCCGGGGGGTGCGGTCAGGCACCACCCTAACGACCACTCACTGCTCCGGCGCGCTTCTCCCGAAAGTGACCTCAACCGCAATGTGGCGGTGAGGTCAGCCGGCGAAGTCTTTCAGCGGTCGAGATTCAGTGATCATCTCTACCGCTAATTTCGGCACTCAGACTCCTCGGAGCCGACCTGCCAGGCTCCGCCGCCAACCACGCGCTCGCCCGGCGGCCCGCGTGAACGACCTGGTCGGGATGCCGCCACGTGGTGGCGGATTTTCGGATCTTGAGGTCAACGTGGGATGCATTCGGCCATGACTAAACCGGACGAAGCACCCCAGACACGGGACTCTCAGGTAGGAAACCTGCGCAACATGGGCACTGCGTCGATCGTCATCGGGCTGCTCACCTCTGTGGCCGTGCCCTTCACCTTCGGCTTGGAAATGCCCGTGTGGCTGATGAGCGCGATTGCGCTGCTCGTGCTGGCAGGTGTAGGTCTTCGGATCGAGGCCGCCATCAGGGATCGGCCGCAGCGCCAGTAGTAGATCAACGCCGTTGGGGGCTCATGACACGTTTCTTACCGGCACCCCATGTCGGGTGCCATCAAGGATCGTCACGCCAGGGGCGAAGTGTCGCTGACGGCGAAGAGACCGAACGCGAAGCCATCCGCGAAGCCACCCTCGAAGGGCTCGATGCCGCCGCCCGCAAGGGCAAGCACGGCGGACGGCCATGCCGTTAGCCTCGGTCGCATGGTGTTCGACTCCGCTCATTTCGATCTCCAGCCCTATGCCGGTTTCGACATGAATCGATACGTTCGGCGGACGCACTGCAGCTGGGAGCACCTCGGCTGGCAGTCCTTGCTCGCGCAACGGTTCGACCACGTCCCGCTGGTCGAGGCCATGGAGTTGCCGGCCGCGGCGGACTTGCACCTGATACTGCCCGTAGGAGGCCGGACCGTGATGGAGACGCGGATCGGTGGCCGATGGAGCCGCCACACCTGGGTACCGGGGCGGCTCGAACTGGGCGTCCCGGACCGGCCCGCCCTCCGCCGCTATCGCGCGGACGGCCCGTTGCGCAGCGTGCAGGTCCATATCCCGCGCGGCACCGTCGAACGGACCGCGGAGCAGCTGGGTGGCCGCGCGGTGGACTACGCGAGCATGGCGGCGTCCGTGGCCGCCGGCGATCCGCTGATCGAGGAGGCTGTCCGCGCCGTCGCCTCTGCGGACGAGACCGGCGACCTGTACGCCGAGTCCGCGGCCGCCTTCCTGGCCGTGCACCTGCTCACCCGCCATTCCCGGCTACCTGGTCAACGGGCGCCGGTGCGGGAGGACGCACGCGTCCGCGCGGCGATCGCCGTCATGCGTGACCGACTGGCCGAACCGCTCACCCTGGCCGACATCGCGGGCGAGGTGCATCTCAGCGTCTATCACCTCGTCCGCGTGTTCAACCGAGCAACAGGAGAAACGCCCCACCGGTTCCTCACCCGATTGCGGATCGAGAAGGCGCAACGCCTGCTGCGGGATACCGACCTCGCGGTCGCCCAGATCGCGCCGCTCTGCGGTTTCGCCAGTCCCGGTGCTCTGTCGACGGCCTTCCTGCGGCACACGGGCGCTCGTCCCTCGGCATATCGCAATTCCTGACCGCTCTCCCGGCAATCTCAGGCATGGACCGGGGGGTGGTCCGTTTCTAGGGTTTCGTCCATGTCTGGAAACACGGGGAGAACGCCTGAGATCGAGCCCTACCCCATGCACATTCCTGACCGCGACTTGGCGGACCTACGGGCTCGTCTTGACGGGGTTCGGCTTCCCGAGCCAGAAACGGTGCCGGACGCCGCGCAGGGTATCGAGTTGGATCAGCTGAGGATGCTGCTGGACACCTGGCGACGGCACGACTGGCGGGCCAGGGAAGAGCAGTGGAACACGATTCCGCATTACCGCGTGCGCCTCGACGGCCTGCGTATCGCGTTCTGGCACGTGCGCTCGCCCGAGCCCACAGCGCTCCCCTTGTTGCTGACCCACGGCTGGCCGGGCTCCGTCCTCGAATTTGAGAACGTCCTCGGGCCGCTCAGTGATCCGGTCGCCCATGGCGGTTCCGCGAGTGACGCCTTCCACGTCGTCGTCCCGGCCCTGCCAGGGTTCGGGTTCAGCGACCGTCCACGCGAGCGCGGCTGGCACCCCGCCCGTACGGCGCGGGCGTGGGCCGAGCTGATGACCGTGCTCGGCTACGAGCGGTTCGGCGCGCACGGCGGAGACTGGGGCGCGTTCGTCAGCACCGAACTGGCGCGCCTGGTGCCCGAGCGCGTCGCCGGCCTGCACCTGACGATGCCGATCGCCTCTCCCCTGCCGGACGACCGGATCTCGCCGGACCCGGCGGAACAACGCATGCTGGAGCGGCGTGACATTCATCTCGCGGACGGATACGGCTTCGGGATGATCATGGGCACGCGCCCGCAGACGCTCGGCTACTCCCTGCTCGACTCGCCTGCCGGCCTGGCGGCGTGGCTCGGTGAGAAGTTCGCCGCCTACTCCGACACCCGACCGGAGGCCGGCGGCGGGGTGAGCGTGTCGCAACAAGTGGACAACATCGCCCTGTACTGGCTGACCGGGACCGGTGCCTCCAGTGCTCGCTGGTACTGGGAGGCCATGCGGTGGGTACCACGCAGCGCCGAAGAGGAGAACGCACAACCGGTGACGGTGCCCACCGCCTGTTCGCTGTTCCCGGCCGAGCCGTGGCCGACCGCCCGGCGCTGGGCCGAGCGTCGCTACCACGACCTCCGGTCATGGCACGAGCTGGACCGCGGCGGCCACTTCCCCGGTCTGGAACAGCCAGACCTTCTGGTCTCCGAAATCAGGGCCGCATTCCATCACGTACGTCACCATCCCGGCGATCTCACACGGTGAGGGTTTCTCACCCCTCCCTTCCATCGGCAGTCGGGCTCGCCTCCGTCTCCGCCATGACCTGCCACTTTCCCGCCCGAAGGGAAACATCATGACGACCGTCTCCACGTCACCCGCCCGCACCGACGTGGGCGGCCGCGCTCCTCGCCGTCACCTACGCGATCCCGCTCATCGTTTGGCTGACGCGGCCCGACGGCGCGCCGAGCCTGTCCAAGGACATTCACCCCGCCTTCGTCGCTTTGATCGTCGCCGCCTCCGCCGCACTCATCGTGGCCATCCTTCGAGCCCGGCGCTGAAGCAGCGTGCCCGCTTCCCGCGGGTTCGACCACATCGGCGGCCACGGCATCGTCGACTCCTGGCGTCTCCTGCCCCGGCACCCAGGCGTTCAGGCCCGGTTCCTCAGTACTCATCAGGAAGCTCAATGACCATGTCCAGCAACAACCTGTTGAACTCCTCCGGTCGGCAATTCCGGACCCGCGCGCGCATCACCGCGCTCACGATCTCGCTCGCCGCAACCGGCGTACTCGCAGGCAACATCCCCGCCGCGCAGGCCGTCACCGCGCAGCCCCGGGCCACCCACCACGCCGGCGCTCACCACGGTGGTGGACTCCAGTGCCGCGGGAAAGGTGTCGACCCCACCGCGAAGATCCGGTACCGGACTGAGACCTTGATCAAGGCGCCGCTGAGCACCATCTGGAAACTGCAGACCGATGTGGAACGCTGGCCGACCTGGCAGAAGCCCGTGACCAGCATGAAGCGCCTGGACCCGGGCCCGCTCCGCAAGTACTCGCGGTTCCGGTGGACCACCCCGGTGCCCGCCACTCCCGTCAGCCCGCCCACCACGCTGGTCATCACCTCCACCGTCCGCCAACTTCAGCACCACGTGTGCCTCCGCTGGACCGGGCCTGCGATCGGCGAAGGACTGCGCATCGATCGGGGCGTCCACGTCTGGACCTTCACCAAGGTCAAGGGCGGCGTCCTCGTACGCACCGAGGAGACCCATGCCGGCGGCCAGATCGAAACCAACGTGCCCCTCGCCGCCGACTTCCTCGGAAAAGGTCTTGAGGCCTGGCTGAAAGACCTCAAGAACACCGCCGAAGCCCGCGCCGGCGACTAGCCGCGCGCCCCCCGCCGGCCAGCGGCTGATCAAGGCTTGGGCGGTGTCGGGTGGAGGGACGGTGGTCAGAGCCCGGCACGAGCGTCCCGGCTCAGGCCAAGTGCCGCGCCCGGGCCCTCTGCCGCACGAGGGGACGGGCGCTACGCGCTCATAGGCCTTGTCGCCTGACTCGGCGTCAGGGGTGAAACTCTGCCGTCTTGCAGGGTTTGCATGTATGCCGGAGGGCTACTGTTACGGCCCTCCAGTCGGGTCCGTGCGATACGGGGAAAAGTAACCGTGAGTGACAGAGGTTACGTTGGGGGCTGCCGCATGGGCGGCGCTCCCCTGCGCGGAAGCACCCCAGGCCCCTCGCTCGGGCCCTGTGAGCCTTCAAAAACATGACGTTTCTCGGACGCCGACCCGGAACACCGCGGGAGGGGGTCGAACCTTGCTGTAGCCACTGCGTTCGTCCTGGTCGATCTCGGCGGTTGCAACGTTGTCGATCGCGGCTTCTGCACGGCAAGGCTCACTACCGAGCGCGAACACTGAAATTTCCCGCTGAGTTCACCGCTGGCTCCCGCCGTGAGACGGCCGATGTGGATCGGCGTGTATGTGCGTACGCATCCCTTGTGGGTCGAACAGGATAAGAAGCTCGACAAGGCCGCCGTCGGCGCTGCCCAGCCAGTGCGGCAAGGACGTGTCGAACTCGGCTGCCTCACCGGGAGGCAACGTCAGGTCGCGCTCGCCGAGGATGAGCCGCAGGCGTCCGTTGAGCACGTACAGCCATTCGAAGCCGTCGTGGGTCTGCGGGGTCGGTACGAGCGGTTCCAGCCGGGCGGGGATGATCATTTTGAACGCCTGTACCCCGCCCGGTCGCCGGGACAGCGGCACGAAGGTCATCCCGAATCTCCGGATCGGCGTGAGGTGGATCCGGGGGTCGCCGGTGCGCGGGGCGCCTACGAGATCGTCCAGCGGAACGTTGTAAGTACGGGCCAGCGGCAGCAGCAACTCCAGGGTCGCCCGGCGCTGCCCGCTCTCCAGCCGGGACAGGGTGCTCTCCGACACGCCGGTTGTCGTCGCGAGGTCGGCGAGGGTGATGCCGCGGTGACGACGCAGCGCACGAAGTCGCGGCCCCACCGCGTCGAGCACCTCGTCCATTTCGTGGTCCACGAGGCCATCTTGCCAGAACCGCAAGTTTTCGTGCCAGATCGGTGCGCGCCTGGCGAGACTGAGCGGACACGACAGAAGGAGTCTTGATGAACGCCAGCGATGCGGTCATGTTCTGGGACGGCGTGTACGCGGCGCGACCGGCGGCCACCGATCCGCGGCCGAATGTTCGTCTCACCGAGACGGTCACGGGCCTGCCGCCCGGCGACGCGCTGGACCTCGGATGCGGCGTCGGCGGTGACGCGCTGTGGCTCGCCGGACAGGGGTGGCACGTCACCGCCGCCGACATCTCGGCCGTGGCGGTCGAGCGGCTCGCGGCACTCGCCTGCGCACACGGCCTGGGCGATCGCGTGACCGCCGTGCGGCACGACCTACGCAGGTCTTTCCCGCACGGCGAGTTCGACCTGATCTGCGTCCACTACCTGCACACCCCCTTCGACCTGGACAGGGCGGCCGTCCTGCGCTCGGCCGCGCACGCGTTGCGCCCGGATGGGCGGCTGCTGATTGTCGACCACGGCTCGACCGCGCCGTGGTCGTGGAGCCAGGATCCCGACGTCCGGTACCCGAGCCCGAGGGAGGTCGCGGCGGGTATCGATCTGGACGCGGCGACGTGGATGGTCGAGCGAGCCGACGCACCCCGCAGGATCGCGACCGGGCCGGGCGGGCGCACCGCCGAGGTCACCGACCACGTGCTGCTCATCCGCCGCAGCGCCTGACACGGCGAACAGCGCCGCGCCCCACCCCACGAAGAGAGGAGACCACTATGCCTAACACCGTGCGCCGCCGCCGCGACACTCCGCCGCCCCGGACCGGGAGCAGCGAGGCTGAGGTCCTACGTGGATTCCTCGGCTACCTCCGGGCCTCGGTCGCCGCGAAGGTCGACGGTGCGCCCGAACCGGAGGTGCGAACGGCCGCGGTGCCGTCGGGCACGAACCTGCTCGGCCTGCTCAACCACCTGACTTTCGTCGAACGCTCGGTGTTCCTCGGGGACAACGTCACCGACTGGCCGGCGACGTTCCAGGCCGCACCAGAGGACAGCGTGGCCGATGTCGTCGCCCGCTACCGCGAGACGGTCGAGCGCGCGAACGACGTGCTCGACGGGTGCACCGATCTCGGCGCACCGCTCCCTCGACCTCGACCGAACCGCCCCGCTCCCAGCATCCGCTGGGCACTCACCCACATGATCGAGGAGACCGGCCGCCACGCGGGCCACGCGGACATCCTCCGCGAACTGATCGACGGCACGACCGGACGCTGACCCCACCACCTTCTCCAGGACAGGAACACATGATGACTGCAACCCGGCCGTTGTCGCGCCGCTTCCTCCAATCCGCGCGCACGGTGGCCGTCACGCTCACCCTCCTGCTCACGATGGGCACCGCAGCCTGTTCCACGCCGACTGCCGGCGACGTTCCCCCCTACGCCGTCGCCACCCAGGACGATCCCCAGTTCGAGAACACCTTCCGACACGGGTTCGCCGACGTCGACGGCGTCCGTATGCACTACGTGACCGGTGGCAGCGGCACGCCAGTAGTGCTGATACACGGTTGGCCACAGACCTGGTACGGCTGGTGGCCGATCATGCCAGCACTCGCCAAGGACCACACCGTCTACGCTGTCGACCTTCCCGGACTGGGCGACAGCACCGGCTCACCGACCGGCTACGACAAAGCCACTCTGGCGCGGTACGTGCACACGCTGATCGCCGATCGGCTCGGGGTGCGTGACGCCCGCGTCGTCGGGCACGATTTCGGCGCCGCAGTAGCATTCCAGTACGCCAGCCAATTCCCCGACGACACCACCCGCCTCGGCTACTTCGACCTGCCGCTACCTGGGCCCGCGATCGATGCATCCACGTACCGCTCACTGAGCTGGCACATCGCCTTCCACTCCCAGCGACGGGTCCCCGAGGCGGTCGTAGGCGACGACGTCCGCGAGTACCTGGCACTGTTCTACCCCCAGGTCTCGTTCGGCGGAACGGCGTTCGGTGGCACCTCAGATCGGTCCCCGTTCACCGACACCGAGATCAACGAGTACGCACGGACCTACAGCCGGCCAGAGGTCCTGTCGGGCGGCTTCGAGCTCTACCGCGCCCTCGACAAAGACGTCCGCGACACCGCGGCAGCGGCACCGGTACATGTCCCGACCCTGCTCATGACCGCCCAGGGGCAGCTCGACGCGATCCGAGCCACAGTGGCCCCGCGCATGACCAAGATCGTGCGCGCGGTGGACGTGCCGCACGCAGGGCACTGGCTCGTCGAGGAGAACCCTCGGTTCGTCACTGCGGAGCTAGTGCGTTTCCTTGACGGGAACAGTTGGCAGAGGAGTGTGCCCGGCTCGGGTCACCGCAAGTGATCCCTCATGCTCGGCTGCTCCCACCTCGGGTCGGACGGTGTCACGACAAACAGCGCCGGTGCTCGTCCAGCGATGGAGGATCGTCAGCTGTTGGCCCGAGCTCGTGCTTGCGTCTGGGCCAGGCGGTAGGAGTCAGTGCCGGTCTCAATGATGTTGCCGCCGCACGGCCGCGGCGGCCGGCAGCCCGCGCACCGGCCCAGGGCTGAGGGAGGCACCCAGCAGGACCCTCGGGACATGGGTGAGGGGCGACAGGTCAAGCAGCCACTCGCTCACCTGCCCGAACTCGAAGGCCGGCTCCAGCAGCAGGAAGACCGCCAATGCCGTCCAAGCCGCCGCGACCGCCACCCGGGGGAACAGGCCGAAGAGCATCAGCGCGATGCCGGCCATCACCCAGACCGCGGGCAGCCAGGTCAGGGCCGCGCCGAGGATCGGCAGCAGGCGACCGGGTGCCGAGGTAGCGCCTCACACGGTGACGACGACCCTGCCCGCCGCGCGTCGCTCGCGCAGGTGGCGGAAGGCCTCGGGGGCGTCGTCCAGCGGGAAGGTCCCGCCGACGATCGGCGTGACCACGCCCGCCTCGATGAGCTCCCCCAGGTGCCGCAGGTCGCCCTCGCCCGGCTTCGACAGCAGCCCCCGCAGGTTCTGGCGCACGAAGGGCGACATCAGCTGTGCTCTCAGCTGGCGGTCCGCGCCCTGCAACCACTTCCCGCCGCCTTCGCCGCCGACGATGACGAGGGCGCCCCGAGGCGTGAGGGCGCGCCTGAGGCGCGACAGCGAACGGTTGCCCGCGATGTCGAGGACGAGGTCGTAGCGGCGCGTCCCGTCGGTGACGTCCTCGCGCGTGTAGTCGACGACGTCGTCCGCGCCGATCGAGCGGACCAGGTCCGCGTTCCTCGTGCCGCATACGCCGGTGACGTGCGCGCCCGAGGCCTTGGCCAGTTGCACCGCGAACGTGCCGACGCTCCCGCTCGCACCGATGACCAGCACCTTCCTCCCCTCGCCCGGCTGTCCTCCGGCGCGCAGGGCGTGGAGGGCGGCGCAGGCGCTGCCGGGGACCGCCGCCGCCTGCTCGAAGGTGACGTTGGCCGGTTTGGGCTCCAGCCGGTCCTGCCTGGTGGACGCGTATGCGGCGAAGGAGCCGTCGCACGAGCCGAACACCTCGTCGCCGGGACGGAACCTGGTCACGTTCGCCCCGACCGCCTCCACCGTCCCCGCCAGGTCCAGCCCCACGACGCGGACCTTCGGCCTGCGCAGTCCGAACCCGCCGAGACGCACCGCGTACGGCAGGCCCGTGACGAGGTGCCAGACGCCGTGGTCGACGCCGGCCGCGCGCACCCGCACGAGCACGTCGTCGGCCCCCGCCACCGGTTCGTCGACGTCCGCGAGCTTCAGCTCGTCGGGTGAACAGTAGGTGTCGCGAACCATCGCCTTCATCGTCGTCACATCTCTTTCGTCGTCGTCGGTCCCGCATCGTTGCCGGGGTACTGGAAGACCTCGTCGAGGGGGACCCCGAACACCCCGGCGATCTGGAACGCCATCTCCAGCGAAGGCGAGTAGCGGCCCTTCTCGATGGCGATGACGGTCTGGCGGGTCACGCCGAGGCGATCGGCCAGGTCCGCCTGCGTCATCTCGCCGTGCGCGAACCGGAGGGCGCGGATCGTATTGGTGATCCTGGTGGGCTTGACCATGGTCAGAAGCCCCGGCGGTACGCGACGATCTTCACGACCGACGAGGTGAACGCCGACAGCACGAACGCCAGGTAGAGCGCGTTGGCGATCCAGAAGTGGGCCACGCCGGCCAGCGTCAGGCCGAGCGCCGTCATCGCGCCGACGGCCAGGACGTAGTACTCGACGTGCTGGCCGTACCGGTTGATGTGCGCGTCGCGCTCGTCCTTCTTGTTCGCCTCCCTCGGCGCGGCGAACGCGGCCACGACGACGCCGGCGAGGTTCGCGGCGATCGCGACGCCGATGGCGATGAGCATCGGCCGTACGTAGCCGATCTGGGTGACCTCCGTCGTCGGGAGCTGTCCGAGAACGATCAGGAAGTAGACGACGGGGACGCCGAGCGCGACCAGGGCGTAGATCCACACGCGTTTCTCTTCGAACGACATACGCGCTCCTATGTAAAACAAAGTAGACACGATGAAACGTAAAGCAGAGCCGACACTAAGTCAATGATTCTTAACATCGCTAGCTGTAGCGGCGCCGGCCCCAGGGCGTCCAGGGTCCGGTTTGGGGGTCTGAGCCCGCGGGCAGCGACTGATTCATGCCACTGTGGTTGCAGGCCGGCGGCTGGGGTCTCCTGGCCGGCTCCGCGCTGGTGCTGGGCGCCCTCGCGGGCTACGTGGCGCGCCTGCCACCGCGGCTCGTCGCCTCCGTCATGGCGTTCGGAGCAGGCGTGCTGCTGTCCGCGGTCTCGTTCGAGCTGATCGCCGAAGCGCACGACCGGGCCGGACTCGCGCCCACGGCGGCGGGCGCCCTCTGCGGAGCGGTGATCTACACCGGCTGCAACATCGCGCTGGCCCGCCGTGGCGCCCGGCATCGCAAGCGCTCGGGCGGCGGCCGGCAGCCGTCGGAGGCGCAGCAGAGTGGGTCGGGCCAGGCCATCGCCGTCGGCGCCCTGCTCGACGGCGTGCCGGAGTCGATCGTGATCGGCGTCAGCCTGCTCGGCGGCGGAGCCGTGAGTGCGGTCACCGTGGCGGCGGTGTTCATCAGCAACGTGCCGGAGGGCCTGTCCAGCGCGGCCGGCATGCGCGCCGCGGGCCGCTCCCCGCGCTACGTCTTCGGGCTGTGGGGCGGGATCGCGGTCGTCAGCGGCCTGGCGTCGCTGGCCGGCTACACGCTGCTCGGCGACGCCCCGCAGGTGATACTGGCCGCCATCACGGCCCTGGCCGGCGGCGCTATCCTCACGATGATCGCCGACACCATGATTCCCGAGGCGTTCGAGGACGCGCACCTGCTGACCGGGCTCGTCACGGTGTCCGGCTTCCTGCTCGCCTTCGGCGTCTCACAAGCCGGCGGCTGAGCCACCGACCGAGAGGTGGTGGGCCCGTTTGACCTGATCGACAAGAACTCCCCACCTGGGAACTGCACCGGGCGCACGCGCCGGAACGGCTGGAGGGGTTCGACGCGGGTTCCCCGGCGTCAGCCGGCGACCGGGGAGGCGATGACGACCGTGACGTCGGCGGGGATGTCGCCGGTGCGGTAGGAGTGCGGGGCGTCGCCGGCGAAGGCGAGCATGTCTCCGGGCGCCAGGTGGCGTGGATCGTCGGCGGGGCCGGCGACGAGGCGGCCGGACGCGACCAGGAGGTGCTCGATCGTGCCCGGCGCGTGCGGGACGCCGTCGACGGTGGTGTTCACCGGTAGGCGCAGCCGCCAGATCTCCAGGCTGTGGCCGCCGCTGATCCGGCGCAGCAACTCCCGCGTGGGGTCCTCCTCGGCGGCGGTGGTCGACGGGAGGTGCACGGTGGCAGGGTCGCCGTGGCGGGTGAGCAGGTCTGTGAGCGGGATGGCCAGGGCGACGGCGATGGCGTCCAGGGTGTCGATCGTGGGGTTGCCCATGCCTGCCTCCAGCTGGGACAGCGTCGCCTTGCTCAACCCGGTCCGCCGGGCCAGCTCGGCCTGGCTCATTCCGCGCTGCCGGCGGCGACGCTGGATCTGGGCTCCGGCCGCCGCGGCGGCGCTGCTGGCGGGACGGCGGTCGCGGTCGGGGGCGCTCACCGGGGCTGCCTGTGGGAGGCGGAGTAGGAGACGCGGACACGGCCCTTCTTCAGCTTCACCGCGGGAATCGTCACGTGCTCCAGTTCGGCGAGGCTGCGCACGTGCGTGCCGCCGCACGGCGCGGCGTGCAGGTCGCCCAGCCGTACGACCCGGCGCCCCTCGCCGTCGTGGTCCGCGGTGACCGGAAGGTCGTCGGCGATCGCCAGGTCCACGAACGAGCGCAGCCGGTCGGTGGCCTTGTCCCGCTCCTCGACCTCGGCCAGGTGCGCACCGGCCTCGGGCGGGGTGAACTCGATGCGGGCCTGGTCAGGGAAGTGGTTGTTGGCGGCCAGTGTCCAGCCTTCGCCCCGGCCCGCCGCTTCGACGAGGTGGCCGGCGGTGTGGAGCGCGGCGTGGAGCCGGCGCAGACCGGTGTCGACGCGCGCGTGGACGGCATCGCCCTCGGCCAGGCCGTCCAACCCGCCGCCCTGGCGGGCATGGAGCACCACCAGGCCGCTCGCGGCATGGCGTACCGGGACGACCTCGCACGCGCCCAGCCAGCCGCGGTCCGCGGGCTGGCCGCCGCCTTGGGGGTGGAAGATGCTGTGCCGCACCGCGACCCACACGCCGCCGGCGTCGTCCCGCCCGGCCGCGACCACGTTGGTGACGACGTCGGTGAGATAGGTGTCCTGCAGGTAGAGAGCGGCCTGCCCACTTCCAGCCGCACTGCTGTGATGAACCATACGTTCATCTTATCGAACGCCTTGGATAGCATTCGCGTATGGAGACGACCTGGAACGGCGCGGCGGTCACCTTCCACCGCGCATCGGCCGCCGATGCCGCCGAGGTGCTGGACGTGCTCGACGAGGCGGCGGCCTGGCTGCGTCGGCGCGGCATCACCCAGTGGCCGGAGCGCTTCGAGAGCTCCTGGATCGAAGGCGCGATCGAGCGTGGCGAGACCTGGCTCGCCCGCGTCGGCACCGCGACCGCCGGCACACTCACCCTCGACTGGGCAGACCCCCTGTGGGCCGACGCCGGCGGGGCCGCCGGCTACGTCCACCGGATGGCGGTCCGCCGCCAGGCGGCAGGTCTGGGCGCGCTCCTCCTCGACTGGTCAGCGGACACCGCACGGTGCAACGGCCGGCACCTCCTGCGACTCGACTGCGTGGCGGCCAACGCCGGACTCCGCGCCTACTACGAGGCGCGCGGCTTCCTTCACCGAGGAGACGCGCCCGTGGGCGGGGCCCCCGGGCAGCGCCGCGACGACGGCCCCCGCACCTACGTCAGCCGCTATGAACTCACACTCCCGCCCGGGCCCGAATCCGCCGCACTTCCGAGATGACGCACGGATCCCTTTCGAAAGAACCCTCAATCGCTTCCGCCGTCCCGGCGCCCGCCCGCCTGCGACATCGTTCTGGGCGAGTACACCGCCGTGCGGGCAAAAGGAGTTGCCCCGGCCGGGCCGATCCCGGACGATCCCTCCCGTGACCATCGAGCGCTCGCCCGCCGCCTCCCGCCCCCTCGCGCTGGGGACCGGCGTGGGCCGTACCGTCGGCATCGGCGCGGGCATCGCCCGCCGGCTGGCCGCGTCGGGCTGGGACATCGCCCACACCTACTGGACCCCCTACGACGCGCGCATGAGCTGGGGCGTCGAGTCAGGGGCGAGCGCCGCGATCGAGAGAGACCTCGCCCGGCACGGCGCGGCCACCGCGTCGATCGAGGCGGACCTCGCCGACCCCGGCACTCCCGCGCGGATCTTCGACGAGGCCGAACGCCTGCTCGGTGCCGTCACCGCGCTCGTGATGTGCCACTGCGAGTCGGTCGACTCGGGCCTGCTCAACACCACGGTGGAGAGCTTCGACCGGCACTTCGCGGTCAACGCCCGCGCCACCTGGCTGCTGATCCGTGAGTACGGCACGCGCTACTCCGGCGCCCACGGCAGCGGCCGGATCATCAGCCTCACCAGCGACCACACGGTCGGCAACCTGCCGTACGGCGCGAGCAAGGGCGCGCTGGACCGCATCACCCTGGCCGCCGCCCGCGAGCTGGCCCACCTCGGCGTCACCGCCAACGTCGTCAACCCCGGACCGGTGGACACCGGCTGGATGTCCGACGAGCTGCGGGCCACCTGCGTCAGCCAGACGCCGCTCGGCCGCCTCGGCACGCCGCAGGACACCGCGCACCTCGTGGACTTCCTCTGCTCGCCGGAGGGTCAGTGGATCAACGGTCAACTGCTGATGAGCAACGGCGGGCTCGCCTAGACGAGAGCTCTGCCGGCCGCGCGATGCTCGCTCGGCCTCATGCCGAGGACGCGCTTGAAGGCGACGCTCAGCGCATACGCGTTGGAGTAGCCGACCCGGTGCGCGATGGCCTCGACGGTGGCGTCGGACGAGGCCAGCAGGTCGCACGCCTGGCAGAGCCGCCACTCGGTCAGGTAGGTCATGGGCGGCTGGCCCACCAGCTCGGCGAAGCGCTGGGCGAACGTCGCCCGCGACGCGCCCGCCTTCCGGGCCAGCTCCGCGACGGTCCACGGGTGCGCCGGGTTCTCGTGGATGAGCCGCAGGGCGCGGCCGACCAGTGGATCACCGTGCGCCTGGTACCAGGCGGGGGCGGCGGACTCCGGGCGATCGAACCACTCCCGCAGGCTGGCCACCAGCAGCAGGTCGAGCAGCCGGTCGAGGACCGCCTGCCGGCCGGGCTTGTCCCTGCGGATCTCGCCGACGATCATGTTCAGCGCCGGGCAGCCGTCGGGCCCCGCGGGGACCAGCGCGATCCGGGGCAGCGCGTCGAGCACCCGCCGCGAGACGCTGCCGCGCACCTGGTAGGTGCCCTTGAGCAGCACCGTGGAGGTGTCGAGGTCGCCCTCGTAGCCGCACATCGCCAGGCCCTCCGCGGCCTGCCCGTCGGGGGTCGTGCACCGCTCGGCGTCATGGACGACGGCCAGGGGCGGGGTGCTGGGGGCGTCGGCCACCGTGTACGGCTCAGGCCCCAGGACGAGCGCGACGTCCTGGGTCCGCAGCAGGACGGGCTCGCCGCCGTCGGGTGTCACCCACGCTTCGCCGCTCAGCATCGTGAGCAGGGTCAGCGGCGTGTCCTCGACGAAGCGCAGCGACCACGGCGGCCGCACGATCGACTGGTCGAACAGCGCCCCAGCGGGCCGGACGTCGTGCAGCAGGCTCGACAGCGCGTCTTCCACCCTCGGGATTCTAGACGCTCGAACATCTGACTCAGCTCTTCAGCCATTCATCGTCCGGAGCTCTGCCGGTTGACTGACTCCATGACAGAGATTCTGGTTGTGGGCGGCACGGGCAAGACCGGCCGCAGAGTGGCCGCCGGGCTGCGCGAGCGCGGCTTCACCCCCCGAGTAGCGTCCCGATCGAGCGCGCGGCGGTTCGACTGGGCGGACGAGCGGACGTGGCTCCCCGCGCTGTCCGGCGTCGGCGCGGCGTACCTGGTCGGCCCCCAGGGCGGAAACGCGGCCGAGCGGCTGCGGCCGTTCGCCGAGCTGGCGGTGGCGCACGGTGTCGAACGGCTGGTCCTGCTGTCCGCGAGGGCGTGGGCCGAGCTCGACGACGCTGCGGGGCTCGCCGCCGAGCAGGCGGTGCGGGAGTCGGGAGCGGCGTGGACGATCCTGCGTCCGACCTGGTTCGCGCAGAACTTCAGCGAGGACCGGCTGCTCGTGGATGCGGTGGCCGAAGGGGAGGTACGGCTGGCCACGGGCGAGGGACGCGAGCCGTTCGTGGACCTGGAGGACGTCGCAGAGGTCGCGGTCGCGGCGATGACCAAGCCCGGCCACGACGGGCAGGTCTACGAGCTGTCCGGGCCCGACGCGCTCACCTGGGGCGAGGCCGTGGACGAGATCGCGCGGGCGGCCGGCCGGCCCCTCCGGTTCACTGCCGTCAGCGGCGAGCGCAACCGGGAGGAGCTCGTGGCCCGCGGCTACCCGGCGGAGTTCGCGGCGGCGGTCGTCGCCCTGTTCGAGCACATCGGGCAGGGGCGCAGCCCCGGCCGCTCCGACGGGGTGCGAAGGGCGCTCGGCCGCGAGCCGGGCAGCTTCCGCGCCTACGCCCAGCGGACGGCCCGGTTCTGGCGTGACCAGGGCCGTGGACCGGCCACGGAGCGGGGAGGCGACTAGCGCCACCGATGGTGGCCGACGCTCTCAGATGCGCTGGGCCCTGCCACTCGGCCATCATGGACATCAGCGTCAGCTGGTCGAGCCTGGGCTGCTCGGGGTCGAGCTCGCGGTAGACCTGGTGAATGTTGACCACGACCGCTCGGAGTCGAGCAGGGTGGCGTACTCGCCGAGGTCGACGTTGAAGGCGGCCTCGCGGAAGTACGATCGGCTGCCTGCCGTCCTCGTCGGCGGCGCCCGCCACCGCCCGCGTCGAGCACCGACGGATGCTCGCACAGCACCCGCTCGATCTCTCCGGGAGACGTTCTCGGTGTCGGGTTTGAGGATGTCGGTCTCCCTGTCGAGGAAGCTGACGTAGCCGTCGGGCTCGACCCGTACCACGTCGCCGGTGTGCAGCCAGTCACCTGGTCGACGACCTGCCGCGCTCGCCCACGGGCAAGGTGCGCAAGCACGCCCTCGGCGGTGGATCGTGACCGCGGGCCTGCTGCCGTTCGGGCGCCAGACCGTGGGATCGCTGCTGGCCACCCGGGCGGCGGCGACGCCGCACGCGCCGTTCCTCGCGTTCGACGACGGGGAGTCGACCACCGGGCTCGACTACGCGGCCGCCGCGCGGCTCGCGGAGCGGGGCGCCGCCGTCCTCGCCGGTGCGGGCGTCGGCAGGGGTGATCGGGTCGCCCTGGTGCTGGACAACCGCCCCGAGTTCCTGGCCTGCTGGTTCGGCGCCGCCCTGATCGGCGCGATCGTCGTGCCCGCCGACCCGCAGACCAGCGTGGCAGAGCTGCGGCACATCGTCGGGCACGCGCGCTGCCGCGTCGTGGTGTGCCCGCCCCGCGGTCGAGCAGGCCGTGTCCGACGACGTGGCGCCCGACGACCGCTGGCTGGTGGTGCTGCCGCTGTTCCACGCCAACGCGCAGTACTACTGCGCCATGTCGGCGCTGGTCACCGGCGCCCCCGGGAGCCGGCTCCCGGGGGCGGCGCCGTCCTTCGTCGGGTCAAGACGCAGGGGAGGGCGAGAGTCCGTGGGTGAGCCCTTCGCGGTAGGAGGGATACCTGGGCGCCCAGCCCAGCTCGCGCTTGGCCCGCTCGGAGCTCAGCCGGATGCGGGTGCCCACCATGAGCGCGTACATGTACGGCATCGGGCGCAGCAGGGCGCTGGGCATCCTCAGCGGCGGCCGCGCGCCCGCAGCCGAGGCGAGCGCCCTGACGTAGTCGTCGAAGCGGACGGGATGGTCGTCCGCGACGTTGTAGGCCCGTCCGGCGCCGCCGCGTTCGAGCGCGGCCACCGTGGCGGAGGCGGCGTCCTCGATGTGGATGAGCGAGACGGTGCCCGCCGGGTCCGGCACGGGGAGCATCCGCTTCCTCGTCATCTCCATCAGCTTCCGCGTCGACGCTTCGGGGCCGTAGAACATGCCGTAGCGAAGGGAGACGCCTTCGAGGCCCGGCGTGCCGAACACCTGCTCCTCGTTGGCGCGCATCGAGCGCATGTGCGGGTCGAAGGCGCCCTGTCCCGGCTCGGCGAACGGGCGGTCCTCGGTGACCGGGTCCGCGCCGTGGTCGCGGTAGCCGTACCCCAGGAAGAACGACTGGGTGACGAACCTGCGCGCGCCCACCAGCCCCGCCGCCTCGATGAGGTGGGCCGTGCCGCGGTCGCGCAGGGCGTCGGTGGCGTAGAGAGCGCGGTGGAACAGCGGCAGCCCGGTGATCGCGGTGGCCTCGTGGATCAGCGCGTCCGCCTGCCGGCCCTCGAGCGCGGCCAGCAGGGCCGCGCGGTCCATCATGTCCGCGACCACCGGGACGGCACCCGCCTCGGCGAGCCGCCGGGCGCCGCCGCCGGACCTCGTGATGCCCAGCACCGTGTGACCGGCGGCGAGCAGGTGGCGGATCAGGACCGAGCCCAGCGTGCCGGTGGCCCCTGCGAGCAGGACGTTCACGCGTTCGCCCCTTCCTTGGCGGTCCTTCGGTGATGAAGTGTGCGCAGCCTGGCCACGAGCCCGGCCGCGGCGACCAGCGAGATCGCCAGCAGCGACCACACGTCGCTGACGTGACCGCCGCCGAGTTCGAGGTCGACCGCGTGGTTCACCGCGTGGAAGGTGTTGGTGAACACGAAGCCCGCCAGCACCACCCCCACGACGTCGCGCCACCACAGCGCGCACAGCAGCATCAGCCCGATGCCGATCTGGAACACCCCGGCGTCGTGCAGGAAGTGCACGTGGTTCGGCCAGTTGGCCCACACGGCGAAACTCGCCGGATCGACCCGTGCCCATATCCCGGTGGCCAGCATCGACAGCGCGGCCAGCACGACGACGACTTTGACGAAACGACCCGTAGTCATGATCCGTCCTTTCTTCCGTCTTCGTGCATCAGACGGGTCGACGAGGAACGGCTGTGACATGCCCTGGCTGTGATCTGACGCACACACGTCATTCATGTGGCGTGAGGAGAAAGGAACTTCTGGTGAGTGATCCGACGGCCTGCTCGGCCTCGGCGTCAGAAGTCGGTGATGATGCGGCTCAGGGTGGTGTGCAGCGCGGCGAGGCCGTCCTTGCCGAGCAGGGCCGCGAGGCGGCGTTCGAGCTCGTCGATCGCGGCGTATCCGGCCTTCAGCGCCTCGTCCCCCCTGTCGGTGAAGACGATGAGCTTGGCCCTGCGGTCGGCGGGGTCGGGCACCCTGCGCAGGTACCCCAGCTCCTCGAGGTCGTCGACCAGATCCCCCATGGCCTGCGGCGTCATCTGGGCCTTCTCCGCCAGCCTGACCAGCCGGATGCCCTCGTGCTCCATGTGGAAGAACACCGCCGAGTGAGCGGGCCTGAGACGGGCGTCGAAGGACCTGCCCGCCTCGAAGACGACGTCGGAGACGCGCAGATAGGCCTCGTACAGCAGGGCGACGATGTGCGGCGGATGCGTCGCGGCCAAGGCCTTCTCCAATTGCTAAGGCAGCATTATATTCAGGTTACCTTAGGAGGTCAGCGATGAACCGTGAAGAGATCTGGGCGGCCATCCAAGCCGAGCGGTACGGCCTGGCCGACCTGCTCGACGCCCTGTCCGACGACGAGTGGGAGCGGCCGTCCCTGTGCGCCGGCTGGCGGGTGCGCGACGTGGCCGCCCACCTCGCGCTCGGACCGACCATCTCGAACGGCCGGGCACTGGTCGAGCTCGTCAGGGCGCGCGGCAGCTTCGACCGCATGATCCACGACACCGCCGTACGGCACGCCAGGACACCGGCCGCCGAGATCGTCGAGCAGATCCGCGCCTCAGCCGTCTCGCGGCGTCTCGCACCCGGCACCAAGCCGCTCGACCCGCTGTTCGACGCGCTCGTGCACGGCCAGGACATCGCCGTGCCGCTGGGCATCGAGCGCGTCATGCCGCTCGAGGCGGCCCGGACCGCCGCCGGCCACATCTGGAACCGTGGCTTCCCGTTCTTCGCTCAGCGCCGGCTGCGCGGCCTGCGCCTGGTCGCCACCGACGTGGACTGGTCGGTCGGCGAGGGAGACGTGGTGGAGGGGCCCATTCAGGCGCTGCTCCTGCTGGTGGCCGCGCGGCCCGCCGCCCTGCCGGGCCTCGGCGGCGCGGGCGCGGCGGCGCTGCCCGCGCGGCTGTCGTGACTCGGATCGGGACGGTGCCACCCCTCATCGCGGGGGGATGCTGATGCCGAGCATGCGCGCTCCCGTCTCCGTCCGGGGACGGTGCGCGCTGCCCGGCGCGAAGACCACGTAACTGCCCGGCCCGAGCCGGTGGCCGTTGTCGATGAACTCCCCCGACACGACGTAGTAGCGCTCCTCCCCTTCGTGCACGTCCACCTCCGGCCATTCGGCGCCCGGCGCGAAGTCGTACATCCATCCGCGCGCCTGGTCGGTGGCGGGCAGCCCGCGCCGGACGATCCCGGGCGACACCTCCACCGCTTCCACCTCGTCGACCCGCAGGATCTTCATGTCTCCGGTTTCCGTCATGGCCCCTATCGTGGCCGCGTCGGCGGGCCGGGCACGAGTGTCCTGATTGACGTTCTCAGGTACTTTCTTGCCATGCACCGTCATCGAGTCGTGGCCCTGGCGCTGCCGCCGCAGTCCACCTTCGAGCTGGCGTGCGCCGCCGAGGTCTTCGGGGTCAGCCGTCCCGGCCTGCCGTCCCGCTACGAGTTCACGGTGTGCGCCGAACGGCCGGGCCCGGTGCCCACCCTCGCGGGCTACGACATGGGGGTCGGCGAGGGCCTGGCGGCGATGGAGTCGGCCGACACGATCGTGATCCCGGGCTGGCAGCGCCCTGAGGAGCCCGTCGCGCCCGCCGTGCTCGGCGCGCTGCGGCGAGCGCACGAGCGCGGCGCGCGGCTGGTCTCGATCTGCTCGGGCGCCTTCCTGCTGGCCCAGGCGGGACTGCTCGACCGGCGCAGGGCCACCACGCACTGGCGGATGGCCGCCGAGCTGGCGGCGCGCTTTCCCGACGTCGAGGTGGACCCCGACGTCCTGTACGTCGACCTGGGTGACATCGCCACCAGCGCGGGCACCGCGGCGGGCATCGACCTGTGCCTGCACCTGGTCCGTGGCGACCAGGGCGCCGCCTACGCCGCGCAGGTCGCCAGGCACATGGTCATGCCGCCGCACAGGGAGGGCGGCCAGCTGCAGTACGCCGCCCCCGCAGCCGAGGGCCGGCGGCCCGACTCGCTGGCGCCCCTCCTCGACTGGGCCGCCGAACGGCTGCACGAACCGCTCGATCTGGACGCTCTCGCCGTCCAGGCCGGGGTGTCCGCCCGCACGCTCGCCCGCAGGTTCGCCGAGCAACTCGGCGTCAGCCCCGGCAGGTGGCTGCTGGCGCAACGCATCGCGGCCGCCCAGGCCCTGCTGGAGGAGACCGACCTCCCTGTCGAGACGATCGCCACGCGGGTCGGGCTGTCATCGGCGGCCAACCTTCGCCGGCGCTTCCACCGCGCCCTGCGCACCACACCCGCCGCCTACCGGCGCGCCTTCGGCCGGTAGGCCGCGCTCATCTCGGGTGGATACGCCAGGATCAGCACCCTCGCGTCCAGCGGCATCGAGCTGACATTCCGGTAGGCGGCCCGGTCGCACCTCTAGACGAGTAAGTCCTAAGTCGTTTCGGCTGCGGGAACGACGAAGGGTGTTGATGATCCGTTTGTGACGACAGACCTCAACACCCTTCTCACCGCACTGTACGTGAAGATCGACGACTGGCTCGGCAAAGCGCCCCGCCTCGGCCGCCCACCCAAGCTGACCGACGCCGAACTGCTGACCTTAGCGGTCGCCCAAGTCCTGCTCGGGATCGGCTCCGAGGCCCGCTGGCTGCGGTTCGTCCCCCGGCACCTGCCCGGCGCCTTCCCCTACCTGCCCGGCCAATCCGGCTACAACAAACGGCTCCGCGCGGCCCTGCCCCTGCTCCAGCGCGCCATCCGGGCCCTGGCCCTCGACACCGATCTGTGGGCCGACCCGGTCTGGGTGGTCGACTCCACCCCGGTCGAATGCGGCCGCTCCCGCCCCACCACGCAGCGCTCGGACCTGGCCGGCTGGGCCGGCTACGGCTACTGCCGCTCCCACTCCCGCTGGTTTTGGGGTCTGCGGCTGCACCTGGTCTGCACCCCGGCCGGACTGCCGATCAGCTGGGCCCTGGCCACCCCGAAGATCGACGAACGGCAGGTGCTGATGGCCGTCTTGGACCACGACCCGCATCTGCTCGCCACCCGACCCGGGCTGCTGATCATCGCCGACAAGGGCTACGTCTCGGCCGAACTGGACCACTACCTGGCCGAACGGGGCGTGCGGCTGCTGCGGCCGTCCTACCGCAACCGCACACCCCGCCCGGGCGAGCAGCTCCTCAAACCCATCCGCCAGCTCATCGAATCGGTCAACGACACCCTCAAAGGCCAACTCGACCTGGAACTCCACGGCGGACGCAGCCCTGAGGGGGTCGGCGCGCGCATCGCCCAGCGCATCTTGGCGTTGACCGCCGCTATTTGGCACAACCGCGCTACCGGCCAGCCCGTCACCCGGTCACTGATCGCCTATGACCACTAACCCGACTTAGGACTTACTCGTCTAGCACCCAGCTGTTCCGTGGCGGTACTCCGTCTCAACGCAATCGCGAAGAAGTGAACCGGACAGGTAGTGCCGTAAGGCCGCGCAGGAAGTCGCCCGGTTTCCAGCTCAGACCGGCGGGTGAGCCGTCCAGCCGCAGGCCGGGCAGCCGCGCCAGCATGGTGCCGATGGCGATCTGTGCCTCGAGGCGGCCGAGCGGCGCTCCGAGGCAGTGGTCGCCTTAGCCGCGCGCCAGCCGAAGCCCACCCGAACCCACCACACACGAAGTGCAACCCTCGGGTTGCGCCTTGAGGGATCGATGTGCAACCCTGGAGTTGCATCCAAAGGCAAGGCGAAGGAGTCTCCTCATGAGCGAGGATCGGATCGAGCGCGAAACCCTGATCGCGGCATCCATGGAGCGGGTCTGGTCGCTGGTGACCGAACCCGGGTTCTGGGTGGCCGACCCAGCGAGCGTGGCCGGCACCGCGGCCAAGGAAGGCGAGTCGATGGTGGCCAAGAACGCCGAGTACGGCGACTTCCCGGTGCGTGTGGAGAAGGTCGAGCCGCCGACGTACGTGGCCTACCGCTGGGCCAGCGCGTTCCCCGGTGAAGAGCTGCGCGAGGACAACAGCACCCTCGTCGAGTTCACGTTGACCCAGGAAGGCGACAAGACGCGGCTCCGCGTCGTCGAGAGCGGATTCGCGGCGCTGACCGGGTCCGAGGAGCTGCGCAGCAAGGCGGTGAAGGATAACAGCGGCGGCTGGCCCCAGGTGTTCGACGCGCTCAAGACGCGCGCCGAACAGCCATCCGCATGACAGACGAATCTCGCAGCGCCGTCGAGGGGGTCGACAGCGTTCTCGTGGCGCTGGCCGACCCGACTCGACGGCAGCTGCTGGATCTGCTCGCCGTACACGGCGAGGTCACCGCGACAACGCTCGCCGAACGACTTCCCATCTCGCGGCAGGCGGTGGTCAAGCACCTCGCCGTCCTGGACGCCGCCGGGCTGGTCTCCGGCAGGCGGGTCGGACGCGAGGTGCGGTACGCGGTGCGGCCCGCGGCGCTGGACGCGACGGCGCGGTGGATGGCCGCGCTCGCCGCCGACTGGGATCGACGGCTGGCGAACATCAAGCGCATCGCTGAGGCAGTGGAACGGGATTCGCCCTAGCTCGCCGCTTTCCCTCATCAGCCCTGTCGTCCCGCTCTCTTGAAGCGTCCCCCGCGTCGGCTCGCTCCGTCGGACGGCGCGGGTTCACGGCTCCCCTGATCGCCATGCGTTGAGCCTGCCATGTCACCTTGCCGTACGGCTCAGCCGTACTGCGTGCTGATCTTTGGTTTCTTGAAGAAGGGAACCGTCTCGTGACTACCCACACCACCTCGCCGCCACGTTTCGGCAGCAGGCAGCGGTTGATCCTGTTCGTCCTGCTCGGCGCCGGGTTCATGCTGTCCGTCGACTTCTCCATCCTGAACGTGGCGCTGCCGGAGGTCGGCGCGGGCGTCGGGCTGGGACTGGCCGGACTGCCCTGGATCGCCTCCGCATACGCGCTGCCCGCGGCCGGCTTCACCCTTATGTTCGGCCGGATGGCGGACCTGTTCGGCCGCCGCAGGCTGTTCCTGTGCGGGATGGTCCTGCTGATCGGGGCCTCGTTGCTCGGCGGCTTCGCGGCCAGCCCCGAGACGCTCCTGGCCGCCCGAGCGCTGCAGGGCTTCGCCACCGCGATAACGATCCCCGCGGCGCTGTCACTGCTCACCACCACGTTCGCGGAAGGCGCCGCGCGTGACCGCGTCCTCGGCCTCAACGGCGCGCTGCTCTCCGCCGGCTTCACCGTTGGCGCGCTGGTCGGCGGCACCCTCGTCAGCCTGATGAGCTGGCGGGCCGCGTTCTTCATCAACATCCCGGTCGCCGTGGTCATCCTGCTGCTCACCCCCTTCCTGATCCGCGAGAGCAGCCTGCCCGACCGGGTGAGGCTGGACCTGCCTGGAGCGTTGACCGTCACCGGCGGTCTGCTGGCCGTGATCTACGCGGTCATCGAGAAGAACATCCCCTCGGCCGTCGTCGGTGTGCTGCTCCTGGCCGCGTTCTGGATGATCGAGCTGCGTTCGCCCGCGCCGCTCGCCCCGGTGCGCATCCTCAGGCGGCCCACGGTGAAGTGGGGTAACTACGCGGGATTCGTGGTCTTCGCCATGGAGCCTGCCATGATCTTCCTGACGACGCTCTACCTGCAGAAGATCCTGGGCTTCTCCCCGCTGACCACCGGCCTGGTCTTCGGCGTCCCCGGCCTGGCGGCCGTGGCCGCCGGGGTGATCGCCGGGCGCTTCATCGGGCGCTTCGGCAGCCGCAAGGTCCTGACCGTGGGCCTGGCCGTACAGGGCCTGGCGACCCTCCCGCTGGTGTTCCTCGGCGCCGACCGCATGGCGCTCGCGGTCCTGATCCCCGCGCTGTTCATCGGCTTCTTCGGGCACGTCACCTCCATCGTGGCGTACACGGTGACCGCGACCTCGGGCCTGCCGGACGAGGAGCAGGGCCTGGCCACGGGCCTGGCCTCGATGACCCAGCAGGTGGCCATCACCGTCGGCATCCCGATCCTGAGCTCGGTCGCCGCGACGCAGAGCGTGGAACTTACCGGCATCCACCTGGCGCTGAGCGTGAACGTGGCCGTGACGCTCGTCAGCGTGGCCTTCATCTGGTTCGGGCTGCGTCCACGCGACGAGCACCGGCCGGCGGCTGCAGCCGTACCGCTGTCGAGGGCAGCCGACGAGGAACTGGCCGCGGCTTCGGACTGAGCCGGCACCCCACGGGACCCCGCTTTCCAAGCGGGCGTCCTGCTTTTCCAGGGACATCCTGCCCCGCTTCGCGAATATGACAGCGCTGTTGTATTTTGGAGCGATGTATCCAGCGATCGAACCTTATGACCACGGGCACCTCGACACCGGTGACGGCAACCACGTCTACTGGGAAGTCTGTGGCAACCCCGAGGGCAAACCCGCGCTCGTCGTCCACGGCGGCCCCGGTTCGGGCTGCACGCCGAACCAGCGCCGCAGCTTCGACCCGGAGCGCTACCGCATCGTCCTGTTCGACCAGCGCAACTGCGGCCGGAGCCTGCCCCACGCCAGCGACCCTGCCACGGACCTGTCCGCCAACACCACCCAGCACCTGATCGCCGACATGGAACGGCTACGCGAGCACCTCGGCATCGACAAGTGGCTGCTCTACGGCGGATCGTGGGGTTCCACGCTGATGCTCGCCTACGCCGAGGCCCATCCCGAGCGCGTCTCGGAGATGGTCGTCGTCGGCGTCACCATGACCCGCCGCTCCGAGATCGACTGGCTCTACCGCGGCGTCGGCCGTTTCTTCCCCGAGCAGTGGCAGCGCTTCCGCGAGGGCGTTCCCGAGGCCGAGCGCGACGGTGACCTCCTGGCCGCCTACACGCGCCTGATGTCCGACCCCGACCCCGCCGTCCGCGCCAAGGCCGCCCACGACTGGACGGCGTGGGAGGACGCGGTGATCTCCCTGGAGGTCAACGGCAAGCCGAACGCCTACAGCGACCGGCCGCCCGCCGCGCTGCTCGCGTTCACCCGGATCTGCGCCCACTACTTCTCCAACGCCGCGTGGCTGGAGGAGGGGGTACTGCTGCGCGACGCGCACAAGCTGGCCGGCATCCCGGGCGTCCTCATCCACGGCCGCTTCGACCTGGGCGGCCCGCTGGAGAACGCCTGGCAGCTGGCCCAGGCCTGGCCCGACGCGCGGCTCGTCGTGGTGGACGACTCGGGGCACACCGGCAGCGACACCATGCGCAAGGAGGTCCTCGCCGCACTGGACCGCTTCGCGGACTGAACCCGGACGGCGGCTTATTCGATTACTGCGTTCGCTGTGGTTGGGGGGCACCGGGACCTGATGGGCTTCGCCTATCTCACCCCGGGCATGCCCGTCCAGATCCCCACGACCCGCTAGCCCAGGCGGGCCGCCCTGGCGTGGAGGTAGCGCTGCTGCGGGAGGCTGGTGGTACGGCGGGCCGCCTCCAGGTAGCACTCGCGCGCCGTCGCCAGGTCACCGGCCATCTCCAGCAAGTGGGCGCGGACCGCGTACAGCCGGTGGTCCGCGGCGATCCGCTCGTCGGACTCCAGCTCCGCGAGCAGGTCGAGCCCCGCGCGCGGCCCCCGGGCCATGGCCACGGCGACCGCGTGGTTCAGCGCCACCATGGGGTTGCCGGAGATCCGCATCAGCAGCTCGTACAGCGCCTCGATCTGCGGCCAGTCGGTCGCCTCCGCGGTCGGCGCCTCGTCGTGGACCGCCGCGATCGCCGCCTGGAGCTGGTAGGGGCCGGTCGCGCCCCTGGGCAGGGCGTCGGAGATCAGCGCCACGCCCTCGGCGATGAAGTCGGCGTTCCAGAGCGTGCGGTCCTGCTCGGCCATCGGGATCAGCGCGCCGTCCCTTCCCGTCCTGGCGGGACGGCGCGCGTCGGTGAGCAGCATGAGCGCCAGCAGCCCCACCACCTCGCCGTCATCGGGCAGCAGGCGGTGCACCATGCGGGTCAGCCTGATCGCCTCCGCCGACAGCTCGGCGCGATGCAGGTTCGGGCCCGACGTGCTGACGTAGCCCTCGTTGAAGATCAGATAGAGCACGTGGAGGACCGCGCCGAGCCGGGCGGCGCGCTCGGGAGCCGGGGGCAGGCCGAAGGGGATGCCACTGTCCTTCACCCGCTGCTTGGCCCTGCTGATGCGCCGGGTCATGGTCGCCTCGGGCACGAGGAACGCCCTGGCGATCTCGGCGGTGGTGAGGCCGCCGACCGCCCGCAGGGTCAGCGCGATCTGCGAGGCTGGCGACAGCGCGGGATGGCAGCACATGAACAGCAGGATGAGCGTGTCGTCGGACTCCGCCGCCGGCCGGTCGGCGGCGGGCGCCAGCCACTGGTCGGGCAGCGTCCACCGGGTGACCGTATCCTCGCGGCGCTGACGGGCCTGCTCGGCCCGCAGCAGGTCGGTCAGCCGACGGGAGCCGACGGTGATCAGCCATCCGCGCGGGTTGCCGGGGACGCCCTCCTTCGGCCACTGGACGGCGGCCGCGAGGAGGGCCTCCTGCACCGCGTCCTCCGCGGTGTCGAAGTGCCCGAACCGCCGCACCAGCGAGCCGAGGACCTGCGGCGCGAGAGTGCGCAGCAGATCCTCGACGTCGTCGTTCCGCACGGCGGTGGTCACCCGTCCAGCTCGCCGCGGTCCTCCATGATCGGCCGCACGTCCACGAACCACTCGTGGGCGAGGGACGCGTCGTCCGGATGCGGGGTGTCGGCCAGCCGCGCGGCGATCTCGGTCGCCCGGTCGAAGCTCTCGCACTCCACGATCGTGTAGCCGGCGAGGACCTCCTGCGTCTCCGGGTACGGCCCGTCGGTCACGACGGGGACGCCGTCCTTCAGCTGGACCCGCCTCGCGTGCACGGGAGCGGACAGACCGCGGGCGTCGACGAACTCGCCGGAATCGACCAGGTCCTGGTTCCACTTCTCCATGAACCCGTGCATCGCCGCGACGTCCTCGGCCGACCAGGCCGGCTGGTCGCCGGGCTTGCCGGACAGGAAGTCGTAGTCCTGCTGCGAGCCGTAGAGCATGATCATGTACTTCATTGTCGCTCCTTCTCCCTCGGCACCTCTACGGTGCCATTCACGAGAGACGTCGAAGCCGGCGACACGGACCGGACACCCACTCCTGGAGGATTTCCGACCCGTCTCCCACGCCGGTTCCCCGGAGCGCCCGAGAACGCCGGAGCGATCCACCTGACCCCCCTCGATCCGGCGCCGGAGCCGCGGAACCTGCGCCGGCTGAAGATGCCGCTGCCGGGCCCGGCCCGGAGGGGGCTGCGTGTTGGCCTCATGTGTTGAGCATGGAGGTTGAGGAGGACGTGGCCGGCGGATGCGCCGAAAAGGTGGCGGCGACCCCTGCGGCGTCATCGCCGACCCAGCCAAGCAGGGCGGACCCGCGGCTGCGCTGGAAGGGCAGGCCGAGGTAGGTCAGGCCGGGTACCGGGCTGATGCCGCCGGTATGGACAGGGAGCCCGCCGGCCAGGGCGCCGGGGATGTGGATCCAGCGGTAGTCGGGGCGGTAGCCGGTGGCCCAGATCACGGCCGCCGAGGGGATGCTTTCCCCGGCGGCGGTGCGAAGCTGCGTGCCGCCGGCCGCGACGATGCGGTCGACGATGCGGACGCCCAGGCGTTGCAGGCCGCGTGGTCCCAGGCCGATGAGGGGGTCGCGGTTGCGGACGAGGCGGCCGAGTCGGCCGGTGACCGGTGCGCGGACCAGGCCGAGGGCCTGTAGCCAGGTGAAGACGTCGGTGCCGCCGATGCGTTGGGGCAGCACGGGTTGCCGTTTGCCGAGGGCTAGGGTCACTGGGCGGGTGGCGGCCAGTTCGGCGGCGATCTGCACGCCGGAGTTGCCGCCGCCGACGACCAGCACGGGCCCGTCGGGCAGTTGGGCGGGGTTGCAGTAGTCGACGCTGTGCAGGGAGACGAGCCCGGGCGGGATCGACAGGTCGGGGATGTGCGGGTGCTGGAAGGGGCCGGTGGCGACCACGACCCCGTCGCCGGTAACGGTGCCGTGGCTGGTGGCCGCTTCGAAGCCGCCGTTCGGGGTCAGGCGCAGCCCGGTCACGATGGTGGCGAGTTGGACGGGCAACTCGAAGTGGTCCGCGTACGCCTGCAGGTAGTCGGCCACCTCGTCCTTGCCCGGGTAGCGGTGGCCCGGGCCTGGGAAGGGCATTCCGGGCAGTGCGCTGAGGCGGGCGGGGGTGAACAGGCGCAGGGAGTCCCAGCGGCGCCGCCAGGACTCGCCGAGGCGGGGGTGGGCGTCCAGCAGCAGCACGTCGTGTCCGGCCAGGCGCAGTTCGCGGCCTGCCGCGAGCCCGGCCTGACCGGCGCCGATCACGATAATCACGAGGTCAAGCCTGCCCGCCGGGGCGGTGGCGGGGCTTGAACGAACCTGCTACGCCAGCCAGCGCACGCCGTCGGCCAGGGCTGAGGGGGCGGCGCCCATCATGCGGCGCACGGTGCGGGTCAGGTGGGCGGCGTCGGCGAATCCGGCGGTGTGCGCGGCCTCGGTCAGCGAGGCGCCTTTCGACAGCACCGCCAGTGCCGCGCGCAGGCGTGCCCACAGCACATACGGCCGGAACGGCAGCCCGAACTCGCCGGTGAACAGGTGGGACAGCCGGCTGGGCGACAGGTGCACGGCGGTCGCGACGTCGCCGAGCCGCACCTGGGCAGGCAGCATCGCTTCGATGATCTGCGCCGCTTCGCTCAGCGCGGGGTGGCCCGGGCGCGGCGGTGTCGCCCCGGTCAGAGCGGTGACCAGCGCGTGCAGCGAGGGCCGGTCACGCCGGGCGGGCACGTCCAGATGCAGGCGCCAGGCCGCGGCTGAGCCGGTTCGCGGCCGGTCGAGTGCCGGCACGGCCTGGGCCGGGTCGATCAGGGCCAGCAGCGCGTCGGCGCTGCCGCGCACTATCGCGTGCGGGGCGTTGGCCGGGATGAGCGCGGCCGTCATGGCGTGTTCGGCGCCGTCGGCGCCAGCCAGGATCAGATCGTCCCCGATCAGGAGCTGCACGGCGTGGTGGGCGTGCAGGCCGCCCGCGCCGATGTGGCCGCCGTAATACAGCCGGCCCGGCTTGATCGTCGCCCAGCCCCGCGTTCGGGCTGCGGGCAGGGGCATCAACACCTCCGTCGAATGCGCAGAAGGGGAAAGGGCAAAGGACGCCGAGAGGATACAAGAGGAGAGCTGGCCCGGGATGCTCCAGGGCCGAGGCGTGGCAGCTCAGGAGGCGGCTTCGCCCGCTTCGTGCCCGGCCTCCCACCCTTCGCGCACCGCGACGGCGGCAATCGCCAGGGCGGCGATCGGGTCGGCCCACCACCAACCCAGCAGCGCGTTGAGCACCAGCCCGGCCAGCTCCCACGAGCCGGGCAGCACCCCCGCGACGTCAGCTGCCGGCACATACAGCGCCCGTCCGGGCCGAGCAGATTGATCCAGACCACCACGCCATCGCCGACCAGGACCCGATCGAGTTAACCGGCGAAGCAGAAGTGTCCACCAGCACGGCCGCATCCACGCTCGAGCCGGCCAGCGGCAGCCGCGAGGCTTCGCCCTGCACCCGAGCCCCCGGCGCGCCTACGGCCTGGGCGAGCATGTCGGCCGACAGATCCACGCACACCACCGCCCCGAAGTGACCCGCCAGCAGCGGAGTGATCTGACCGGTTCCCCCCGGGGCGCCCGAGAGAGCCGGTTTTCCTTGGAGCGCCGGTTCCGGTCTCCTGGGGAGCAGGTTTCTTCCGGAGCGCCGGGCCGGGGAGAGCCCGCTTGCCTGGGGAGCGGCTTCCGGTCTCTCGGAGATCAGGGTTTCTTCCACAGCGCCAGAACCGGTTAATCCGGAGCGCCGGTTCCGGTCTCCCGGAGGGCCGGCTTCTCTGGAGGCGGGATTCCGGTTCCGCAGGAGGGCCGGTTCCTCCAGAGCGCTGGGGTTCCTGCTCCCGGGGAGCCCGTCCCCCGGGAGCCCGTCCTCGGGGAGCCGGTTCTGGGAGCGGGTCTCGGGAAGCCGGTTTCCCTGGGTGCTCCTTCTGGGAGGGCGGGCGGTTACTCGGTGGCATGGACCGTCGGGGAGTCGGCATGATGTCCCGGTGACTCTGACGATGCGTGCCTACACGGACGCCGACCTGCCCGCCCTCCAGGACACCGTCGCGGGCTGGATCGCCGAGGCGGGCAGGTGCGGATACGACCACATCGGCGAGCTGCCGCACCGCATCTACGAGAACCTGCGCGGCCGGCGTCCCGTCGGCTCCCTCGTCCACCTTTGGGAGGACTCCTCCGGCATCGTCGGCCTGGCCATCAACCTGCGCTTCGGCGCCGCCTTCGACGTCTTCACCGCCCCCTCCCTGCGCGGCACGTCCGCCGAACTGCGGATGCTGCGCGCCGCTCACGAGAGCACCGCCGCCTCGATGGATCCCGCCGAGCCGTACGTGCTGACCGACCTGTTCGACTGCGACACGACCAGGATCGACCTGCTCGAGCAGCTCGGATACGAGCACTTCCGCACCTGGGACCACGTCAACGACCGCGATCTCGGCCTGCCCCTCCCCTCCCCCGCACTCCCCGAAGGCTTCCGGGTGCGCTCGGCCCGCCTGGCCGACGCCGAGCAGCTCGCCGTGGCACGCAACCACTCCTTCGAGGAGGACTGGACGGGCGAGCTGTACAGGTCGGCGGTGATGGACCAGCCCGGCTATGATCCGGCGCGGGAGATCGTCGCCGAGGCGCCCGACGGACGGATCGCCGCCTTCACCGTGTACTGGGTCGACGAGCTGAACCGGGTCGGCCACTTCGAGCCGGTCGGCACCCATCGCGACTTCCAGCGGCGCGGCCTCGGCAAGGCGGTGATGCTCGAGGCGATGCGGCGCATGCGCGACCTCGGCCTGACCACGGTGACCGTCAACCACAACGCGGAGAACGACGGCGCCCGCGCACTGTACGCGTCGCTGGGGTTCGTCCGCCGGCACGAGACGTACGGCTTCCGCGCGCCCAGACCCGCGAAACCAGAATCGCGCAGACCGGCGTAATCAGAATCGCTCAGACCGGCGGCACCAGAATGAAGTAGCGATCCAGCGCCGCCCGATCTCCCCGCACCGCGTCCCCGCAGCCGGTCCCTGACGAGGTGGGCCACGTATCGGTGCATCCAGCCCAGGTGCGCGACCAGGTCGGCCACGGTCCAGCCGGGACAGGACGGGACCGGGGGCGTCTCCTCGAAGTCCGCGGCCCGGCGAACCGCGGTCTCGAACGCCTGGACCTCACGACTGAAGTGCGGCAGGTGGTCCATGTCCCCACGGTCGCCTTTCCGCCGGTCCGCCAAATGAAGGCGCTTCAGGTACGGACGATGGCCAGGGGGCACGGCGCCTGGTGGAGCATCGCCTGGCTGATCGAGCCGAGCACCAGGCCGGCGAACCCGCCCCTGCCGCGCGAGCCGACCACCAGCAGGTCGGCGCGCTCGCCAGCCTGCTTCAGCACCTCGGCGGGATGGCCCTTGACGATGTCGTCCACCACCACGACGTCCTGGTGCCGCTGCCGCCAGCCGTTCAGCACCTCCCGCAGACGCTCGATGTCGGACTTCTCGTCGCCGGGCTCGTGGGGAGCGGTTTCGAAGCCGCTCACGTCCATGCCGGGCCGCGCGTGGACGATTCGCAGCCGTACCCCTCGCAGGCTCGCCTCGGTGAAGGCGAACCTGAGCACGCTCTCGGCCGTGCGCACGCCGTCCAGGCCCACGACCACCTCGCCCAGCGGGCTGACCGGCACCTGGCGCACCACGACCACGTCGCAGGGGGCGTGTCCCGCCACGCCGTAGGCCACGGAGCCGACGAGCATGCCGCGCACCCTGCCCAGCCCGTGGTTGCCGACGACGAGCAGCTCGGCCTCCTCGGCGGCGGCGATCAGAGCCGCGCGCGGGTCGCCGGGCAGGAGCGCCGAGTCGACCACGATCCCCGGCTCCTCGCGGCGGGCCCGCTCGAGCCCGGCCGTCACCACCGTCGTCGCGCCTTCCCGCATCCACGTGGCGACGCTGGCGTACCTGCCGCCCACGTTCTCGCACGCCCACCTGGGCATGGCGTTGACCACGCGGAGCGGCACGTCTCGCAGGCGCGCCTCCGTGGCCGCCCAGGCGACCGCCTCCAGCCCCGCCCGCGAACCGTCGACCCCGACCACGATCATGACGTCCTCCTGCTCCCCCTCTCCATGAGAGCACGAGGCGCGGGACGGCCCCGCGCCGAGGTGGCGCGGAAGCGCGGCGGTCAGCCCACGATCACGCGTTCCTCTGGCAGCTCGTAGCGGCGCGTCCGCTCCTTCAGCGCCAGCGCCGAACCCAGCGTCAGCGGGCCGATCCTGCCGACGAACATCAGCAGGCTGAGCAGCACGTGCCCGGCCACAGAGGTGTGGGCCGTGATACCCGTGGACAGGCCGTTGGTGGCGAAGGCGGAGATGACCTCGAACAGGACCCTGTCCAGGCTGTACGGCGTGAGCAGCAGCAACCCGTAGGTCGAGACCGCCACCAGGACCACGCCCATGAGCGTGATCGTCATGGCCTGCCGCTGCGTGGACTCGGGCAGGCGGCGGTGCCCCACGTTGACGCGGGGCTCGCCGCGCAGCTCGGCCCAGATGATGAAGGCCAGCAGCCCGAACGTGGTCACCTTGATCCCGCCCGCGGTGCTGGCGCTGCCGCCGCCGATGAACATCAGCAGGTCGGTGAACAGCCAGCTGGAGGGGTTCATGTGGGCGATGTCGAGGGTGTTGAAGCCCCCTGAGCGCGGCATCACCGCGGCGAAGAAGGCGGCCAGCGGCTTGTCGGCGTCGTCGAGCGCGCCCATCGTGCGCGGGTTGTGCCACTCGGCGGCCAGGAAGAACAGCGTGCCGATCGCCAGCAGGACGAGCGTGACGACCACGGTGATCCTGGTGAGGACCGACCAGCGGCTCGGGTGCCGCCAGGTCTTGGCCAGTTCGAACACGACGGGAAAGCCCAGGCCGCCCACGATGACCGCGATCGCGATGGGCAGGCAGATCCAGGGGTCGGCCACGAACCGCATGAGGTTGTCGGGCCACAGGGCGAAGCCCGCGTTGTTGAACGCCGAGACGGCGTGGAAGCCGCCCAGGTAGAGCGCCCGGCCGAGCGGCTCGCCGTACCCGATCATGAAGCGGGCGGTCAGCGCCAGCGCGATGACGGCCTCGGAGGCGAGGCTGAAGGCGACCACGTTGCGCACCAGGCGGCGCATGTCGGTGACGCTCACCGACTTCGTCTCCGTCGCCACCGCGATCCTGGTGCGCAGGCCGAGCCGGCCGGCCAGCAGCGCGGTGAAGAGCGTGGCCATGGTCATGATGCCGAGTCCGCCTACCTGGAACAGGCCGGCGATGACCACCTCGCCGAACACCGACCAGTGCGACCCGGTGTCGACCACGACCAGGCCCGTCACGCACACGGCGGAGGTCGCCGTGAACAGCGCGGTCAGCCAGCCGCTCGACTCGCCCGTCGCGGTGGCGATCGGCAGTGTCAGCAGCGCGGTGCCGACCAGGATGGCGGTGCCGAAGCCGGTGGCGACGATCTGCGCGGGATGCTGGAGCCGGGTCTGGAAACGCCGTCTCATGACTGCCTGCCCAGGCGGCGGGCGACGCCGTACCAGGCGGGCGCCTCGCGCGCCTCGTCGAACCACCGGGCCACGACGACATCAGTGGAGGAATGGAGCAGGATCGACAGCACGATCGTGACCGCGACGAGTTGGAAGACCTGCTGTGAGGCCGCGATGGTTGAGCTGAGCACGATCAGACCGTAGACCACCGAGGCGAAGCCCTTCGGACCGAACCAGGCCACCAGGAACAGCGCGGCCGTGGACAGGATGGTCCTGTGGGCCGGGCTGGACAACAGGACGGCGAGCAGGAGCACGCCGGCGAAAGCCGTCAGCAGCACGATGTCCCTCCGCGGGAAATCCGTCGAACCTGAATATTGCCGACCAGACTTCCCGGCGCACCGCGCCCTACCGTAACAGCAGGACCGGTGCCACCGTCTATACGCTTTCTTGACGCGTCAGGAGTTGAGCTCGTCGATGGCGGTCTCGGCCGTGGGCCTGACATCCAGCAGCTTCGTCATCCCGGTGATCGTGAACACGTCCAGGCATCTGCCGTGGAGCCCCGAGACGACCAGCCGGCCGCCCAGCACCTTGATCGAGCGGTGGACGCTCACGAACAGCGAGAGCCCTGCGGAGTCGCAGAGGGTGACGTCCGCCATGTCGATGATCAGCAGGGGCGGGTCGGCGGCCTCGATGGCCCGCGCGATGCGATCGCGCACCATCGGCGTGCCGTTGAAGTCGAGCTCTCCTGACAGCCTCGCGATCAAGCATCTGCCCTGGAGACCCAAGCTCAGCGAGACCGTGTAGGGCTGGTCGAGCGGCACAATCGCTCCATCCGGTACGGCAAGGCGGTCAGCAGCCATCATTGCATGGTGCAAAACTCACCCTTGCCCCGCCTTACAGCAGATAACGCAACCACAAGTACGGCACCACCAGCGCCACCGTGACCAAAGTCACCACCAAGCCGTACTTGGTGAACTCCCAGAAACTGATCGGCGTGCGGTTACGCGCGGCGATGCCCAGCACGACCACGTTGGCCGCCGCGCCCACCGCGGTGGCGTTGCCGCCCAGGTCGGCGCCGAAGGCGAGGGACCACCACAGCACCTGTCCCGCGTCGTTGCCGCCGTTGGCCTGCACCAGCTCGGCGACGATCGGGCTCATGGTGGCCACGTAGGGGATGTTGTCCACGATCGCCGACAGCCCGGCCGAGGCCCACAGCAGTCCCATCGTGGTCAGTCCCAGCCGCCCCTCGGTGGCGCTGACGGCCATCTCCGACAGCTGCCCGATCACCCCGGTGTTCACCAGCGCGCCGACCATGACGAACAGCCCGGCGAAGAAGACGAGCGTCGGCCACTCGACCTCTTCGAGCGCGTCATGTGTGGTGATCTTGGTGGCCGCCACCAGCAAGCCCGCGCCCAGGAGCGCCACCACCGAGGGCTCGTAGTGCAGCACCGGATGCAGCACGAAACCGACCATCACGAGGGCGAGCACGGCGAGCGACTGCCACAGCAGCCGCGGGTCGCGGATCGCCTCCCGCTCGTTGAGCGTCATGATCTCCGCGGCGCGGTCGGGGTCGTAGACGAACGCCTTGCGGAACAGGATCCTGCACAGCCCGACGAACACCGCCATCAGCACGACGACCATCGGCGCCATGTGGACGAGGAAGTCGTTGAACGACAGCCCGCCCCTGCTGGCGATGATGATGTTGGGCGGGTCGCCGACCAGCGTCGCCGCGCCGCCGATGTTGGAGGCCATCGCCTCGGCGATGAGGTACGGCGCCACGGGAAGCGCCAGCCGTTCGCAGACCAGGAACGTCACAGGGGCGATGAGGAGCACCGTGGTGACGTTGTCCAGCATCGCGGAGGCGACGGCGGTGATGAGGACGAGCAGGACCATCAGCCGGAAGGGCCGCCCTCTCGCCCGCTTGGCCGCCCAGATCGCGAGGTACTCGAAGACGCCGGTCTGCTTGAGCACCCCGACGATGATCATCATGCCGAGCAGCAGGAAGATGACGTTCCAGTCGATGCCCGCGTGCTCGGAGAAGAACGCGTGCTCGGCGTCGGTGGCGTGGATGAACAGCATCAGCCCGGCCGCGCCCAGCGCCGCCGCCACCCGGTGGATCTTCTCGGTGGCGATGAGCGTGTAGGCGCACAGGAAGATCGCCACCGCCAGCCATGCGGTGGCCGTCACGCCTGGACCACCCGGTCGAGCAGTGCCTGGAGCGTGACGGCGCCGTGCAGCCTGCCGCCGGCCACGATGGCGACCAGCGGGCTGTGGGTGCGGGCCATCAGCGCCGCCAGCTCCAGCACAGTGGCGTCCAGGTCGGTGACCGGCAGCTCGCGCTGCCGTTTCGGCATCGCCTCGCGTACCGTCCGCCCGTCGATCGCGCGCAGGAACAGGTCGGCGTGCGCCTCGTCGACCACGCGGGCCAGCGCCGGGTCGTCCTGGCAGTAACCGGGTACGGCCAGGCGCAGCACCTGGGTGCCGGGAAGGATGGTGAACGGCAGGCCGTCGGCGTCGACGACGATCAGGCCCGGCAGGTCCTGGTCGGCCAGGAGTCTGGCCGCTTCGAGCACGGGGGTGTCGAGCCCCACGATCGGGAAGTCAGTCATCAGGTCACGGGCGCGCAAGGGTGAGCCTCCGGGAAAGGGGACAACAAGACCTATCGCCGACCAGACTTCCCGGCACACCTAGATAGAACCTATCAACATTGCCCGAATCCCAGGCCACGGCGGTGGCGCCCCGCCCGCGTGGCGGGGCGCCGCCGGGCGTCACCCGCGCGCGCCTGCCGCGGGTCTGGTGCCGATGACGACGGTGGCGTACCACTCGTCGGAGACGGCCACCCTGGGGACCAGCCCGCCGGCCGCGAACGCCTCGACGGCCCGCTCCGCCTGACGCTCGCTCGTCTCGACCAGCAGATGGCCGCCGGGCGCCAGCCACGCCGGCGCCTCCCGCACCACCCTGCGCAGGACGTCGAGCCCGTCGGCGCCGCCGTCGAGCGCCACCCGCGCCTCGTGGACGCGGGCCTCGGCCGGCAGCAGCTCCACCTCCTCGGTGGGGACGTAGGGCACGTTGGCGACCAGGACGTCCACGCGGCCGCGCAGCATGGCGGGCAGCGGCTCGAAGAGGTCGCCTTCGTACACCCCGGCGCCCGGCAGGTTGCGGCGGGCGCACGCCACCGCGGCCGGGTCGATGTCGGCGGCGTGCACCTCCAGCCGGTCGAGCGCGGCCGTCAGCGCGGCGCCCGCCGCGCCGCTGCCGCAGCACAGGTCGACGACGACGGCTCCGGCCCTGGCCAGGGCGATGGCCTCGCCCACGAGGAACTCGGTGCGACGGCGGGGCACGAAGACCCCGGGGTCCACGGCGACGCGCAGGCCGCGGAACTCCGCCCAGCCGAGGACATGCTCGAGGGGCAGGCCCTCGACGCGCCGCCGCACCATGGCGTCGAGGTCGGCGGGGGTGCGGGCGGTGGAGATGAGCAGCTGTGCCTCGTCCTCGGCGAAAACGCAGCCGGCGGCTCTGAGCCTGGTGACTATGGCCGTGCGAGGGGATGGTGACATGAGCGCCTTCCGGAATTGCCTGTGGGCGCTCCCGCGGTCACCCGCGCGGGGTGAGCCGTGTGGCTGTGGGGAGGGAGCACCCAGCCTGATCTGGCGAAATGGGTCTCACCTCCTCGGTCGGTCCGCTGCTGGAGATGGACACTACCGCACGCCCGATCGGACGGCGCACCGCCCCTCGCGCTCAGGCGCCCGCGCCGGCATCGACGGGTAAAAGCGTGGCGGCGAAACACCCTGGGCGCGCTACACCCACCCGGATCGAGGGGTAGGGGAGGTGCAGAGCCGAGAGAAGGGCAAGCCGATGAGCCGCACCGTCGCAGATGATCTTGTGGAAGTGCTGGTCCAAGCGGGTGTGACGCGCGTCTACGGGCTGGTGGGCGACAGCCTCAACGCCTTCAGCGACGCCGTACGGCGCAGCGGCACGCTGGAGTGGGTCCACGTGCACCACGAGGAGGCCGCCGCGTTCGCCGCCTCGGCCGACGCCCAGCTCACCGGGCGGCTGGCCGTGTGCGCGGGAAGCTGCGGACCGGGCAACACGCACCTTCTGCAGGGCGTCATGGACGCGCACCGCTCGGGCGCGCCGGTCCTGGCGCTCGCCTCGCACATCATCTCGACCCAGATCGGCACGAGCTTCTTCCAGGAGACCAAGCCCGAGGCGCTGTTCGCGCAGGCCAGCCACTACTGCGAGCTGGTCTCCCAGCCCGCCCAGCTGGCCCGTTCGGCCAGGCTGGCCATCCAGAACGCCGTCGGCAAGGGCGGCGCCGCCGTCCTGGTGCTGCCGGGCGACGTCCTGGGCGCGGACTCTCCAGGCAGGCCACCCGCCAGCGCGCTGGTCGCCGCCCGTCCCAAGCCGGTGCCCGACGAGGCGGCGGTCGCCGAGCTCGCAGAGCGGATCAACGCCGCCGGCAAGGTGGCGATCTTCGGCGGCATCGGCTGCGCGGAGTCCAGGCAGGAGGTGCTGCAGCTGGCCGCATGGCTGGAGGCGCCCGTCGGGCACAGCCTGCGCGGCAAGGACGTGCTGCAGTACGACAACCCCTACGACGTGGGCATGACCGGACTGCTCGGCTACGGCGCCTGCTACAAGGCGCTGCACGAGGCCGACCTGGTGCTGCTGCTCGGCACCGACTTCCCGTACACCGACTTCCTGCCGACCCGGGACAACGTGCAGATCGACATCGACCCGGCCAGGCTCGGCCGCAGGGCGCCCATCATCCAGGGCATCGCCGCCGACGTCGGCCACACGATCCGGGCGCTGCTGCCGCTGCTGCGCGAGAAGAAGGACCGGTCCTTCCTGGACGAGATGCTGCGCGAGCACGAGCACGCGATCAGCAACGGCCTGGCGGCCTACACCCGCGACGTCGACCACCTGGTGCCCATCCACCCGGAGTACGTCGCGGCCCTCGTCGACGAGCTGGCCGCCGAGGATGCGAGCTTCACCGCCGACACCGGCATGTGCTGCGCCTGGGCGGCCAGGTACCTCACGCCCAACGGGCGGCGCAGGCTGCTCGGCTCGTTCGTGCACGGCTCGATGGCCAACGCGCTGCCGATGGCGATCGGCGCGCAGATCGCCCAGCCCGGCAGGCAGGTGGTATCGCTGTCGGGCGACGGCGGCCTGGCGATGCTCATGGGTGAGCTGCTCACGGTGAAGACCCATCGCCTGCCGGTCAAGGTCGTCGTCTTCAACAACTCGAGCCTCGCCATGGTGCGGCTGGAGATGATGGTGGCGGGCGACCCGCCCTTCGAGACCGACCACGACATGGTCGACTACGCGGCCATCGCGGCCGGCGCCGGCTTCCACACCAGGAGGGTCACCGAGCCAGGCGACCTGCGCGAGGCGGTCGGGCAGGTGCTCGCCCACGACGGGCCCGCGCTGCTCGACGTCGTCACCACCGCCGACGCCCTCGAGGTGCCCTCGCACCTCACGCTGGAGGAGGCGCGCGGGTTCGCACTGTCGATGGGCAAGATCGTCCTCAAGGGAGGCGTCGGCGAGGCGTGGAAGCTGGCTCGCACGAATGTGCGCAACCTCTGACTACGGTGGGTACAGCACCTTCCGGTGGCTGCTCGAGCCGATGCTCGAGGCCACGGGGTTCGAGATCCTCGACGCGGCCTACGAGCGGCGGCTCCACGGCGCCTACACCTGCCGCAGGAAGTCGTGAGCGTGGTCGCTCGCCCACTGGGCGAAGGTGCGGGCGGGCCTGCCGATCGCGTCCTTCATGGTGGTCATCTCGACCGCGGCGTCGGGGGTCCACTCCTCTGTGCTCTCGGCGCCTGAGTAGTCCTCGTAGCCGAGCAGGAAGTCGGCGGTGGCCGCGGCGAACCCGCCCTGCGCCAAGTAGATCTCACGGGCCTGGGCGGGGGTGACCTGTTCGAAGCGGATCTCGCGCCCGATCGCCGCGGCGATGGCCGCCACCTGGTCACGGTGGGAGATCAGCTCGGGCCCGTTGAGGGTGTAGGCGCGGCCCGCGTGGCCGTCCTCGGTCAGCGCGGCCACCGCGACGTCGGCGATGTCGGCCTCGTGGACGGGATACCAGGCCTGGTCGGGGAAGGGGTCGCGGACCACGCCCTCGGCCCGGATCGACGGGCCCCACAGCTCCAGCTTGTTGCGCATGAACTCGCCGGGCCGCACGTGGGTCCACTCCACGCCGGACGCCTCGACCGCGCGCTCGACAGGAAGGTGGAAGGAGTCGTCCTCGCCGAAGGTGACCGCGCTCGACGACAGCACGACGATCCGCCGCACACCGGCCTGGACGGCCAGCCGTACGACCTCGTCAGCCGTCTCCGGCACGGGGAACAGGAACATCGCCTCGACCCCGGCCACCGGCAGGCCGGCGGGTTCGGTCAGGTCGCCCTGGACCTCGCCGGGCGCGGACGGCGTCGAGCGGGTCAGCGCGAGCACCTCGTGACCGGCCAGTCCCTGGCGCACGAGACTGCCGATGTTCCCTCTTGCGCCGGTGACCAGGATTTTCATGTGACCACTCCATTCTCGAAGGTGCGGATCACCGCGGCGGTGACGCCGTGGCGTGGCAGCTCCCCCTTCTCCGCGGCCTCCCATCCCGTGTAGGTGAGCGCCCAGATCACGTGCTGGATCCACTCGGGGGTCAGCGACGGGTCGAAGACGCCCTCGGCCTGGCCCCGCTCGATCAGGCTGATCGTGGTGGGCACCGTCATGTCGGGCTCGAAGGCGGCGGTGTACTCCTCGAGCAGGCGGGAGTCGCCGAACAGGAACGCCAGCCGGTCGCCGACGTCGATCATGGCCGAGATGAGACGGCGCATGGCCTCCAGCGCGGGGCCCTGGTCGATCACGGCCTCGCGGACGGACTCCTCGACCGCCTGGAACGCGTCGACGATCGCCGCCTCCATGAGCTCCTTCCTGTCGGGGAAGTAGCGGTGCAGCGTGCTGCGCCCCACCTGCGCGGCCTCGGCGATGTCGGCCAGCGTCGCCTTGCGGTCGCGGGCCAGTGTGGAGGCGGCGGCGGCCAGGATGGCGCGGCGCGTGCGGTTGCGGGTGCCGGACTCTGAAGCGGAACTGCTCACTCCCAGAGTGTAACACCATGGCTTGCTTTTGGGACATCTATGTCCCATTCTAGAGCAATGAACTCCTATTCACTCGTCGCCGAAGGGCTGCGCAAGCGCTTCGGCGAGACCCACGCGCTCGACGGATTCGATCTGGCCGTGCGGGAGGGAACGGTCTGCGGGCTGCTCGGCCCCAACGGAGCGGGCAAGACCACCGCGGTGCGGATCTTCTCCACGCTGCTGCGGGCCGACGGCGGGAGCGCCACGGTCGCGGGGCTGGACGTGGCCACCAGGGCGGCCGAGGTCCGCCGTCGCATCGGGCTGGCCACACAGGAACCCGCGGTGGACGAGGTCCTCACCGGCAGGGAGAACCTGGAGATGTGGGGCAGGCTCTACCACCTGGGCGCCAAGCAGGCCAGATCGAGGGCGCAGGAGCTGCTGGAGCAGTTCGGGCTGGCCGAGGCAGCGGGCAAGCGGATCAAGCACTACTCCGGCGGGATGCGCCGCCGGCTCGACCTGGCCGCCACCTTCATCCAGGCGCCGAGCGTGCTGTTCCTCGACGAGCCGACGACCGGTCTCGACCCCCGCAACCGCAACGAGGTCTGGCAGGCCATCCGCACGCTCGTCACGGGCGGCAGCACGGTATTGCTGACCACCCAGTACCTGGACGAGGCAGACCAGCTCGCCGATCAGATCGCGGTGCTGCGCCAGGGCAAGGTGATCGCCGAGGGCACTCCCGACCAGCTCAAGTCCACGATCGGCGGCGACCGCCTCGACCTGGTGCTGCATGACGCCCGCGACCTGCCCGAGGCCGGCGACATCCTCGCCGTCCACGGGCGCCCGGTGACCGACCCCGACGCACGCAGGCTGACGGTTCCCGTGGCCGACCGGATGAGCGCGCTCAGCCAGGTGCTGCGCGCCATGGAGGCCAAGGGGATCGAGGTCGAGGACGTCTCGATCCGCCGTCCCACTCTCGACGAGGTGTTCCTGAAGGTGACCGCATGACCTACGTGCTCACAGACAGCTGGACGATCGCCAGGACCAACCTGCTGCACTGGCGGCGCAATCCCGCGGCCATCCTGTCCGGACTGCTGTACCCGGTGGTGATGGTGCTGCTGTTCGGCTACGTCTTCGGCAGCGCGATGGCCGTGGCGGGAACCGACAACTACCGCGACTACCTGATGCCCGGCATGTTCGGCCAGACCATGGCCGTCGGCATCACCTCCACGCTCATCGTCGTCACCACCCAGGCCTCGTACGGCGTCACCGACCGCTACCGCTCCATGCCGGTCTCCCAGGCGGGCGTGGTGCTCGGCAGGGCGTTCTCCGACATGATCAACTCGGTGCTCGAGCTGACCATCCTCATCGCGTGCGGCCTGGCGGTCGGCTGGAGCTGGCACAATGGCCCGCTCAACGCGCTGGGCGCGATCGGCCTGCTGCTGCTTCTGCGCTTCTCGCTGATCTGGGTGGGCATCTTCGCCGGGCTCAAGCTCACCCCCGAGGCGGCGGGCGCCTCGTGGATGCTGCTGCTGCCGCTGACCATGGTCGCCAACACGTTCGTCTCGCCCGCCCAGATGCCGGGCTGGATGGCGGTGCTGGCCGAGTGGAACCCGCTGTCGGCCACCGTCGCCGCCTGCCGTCAGCTGTTCGGGAACAGGGGCTGGGCGGGCGATTCGTGGGCCGCGGAGCACGCGCTGCTGCTGGCCGTCGCCTGGCCCGTGGTGATCACCCTGGTGTTCCTGCCGCTGTCGGCGCGCGCCTACCGGCGGCTGAGCCGCTGACCGGGGGCCGTGCCGTACCTGGATGAGCAGGTACGGCACGGCCCGCCGATCAGACGGTCTCCTCCTCCTGGCGCTGGCGGCGGGTGAAGGCCCAGTTGACCAGCCACAGCAGGACGCCGATGCCGAGCAGCACGCCCGCGATGACGTAGACGTTGCCTGGCCGCCCGGTCAACGGGCTGGCGAGCACCAGCGCCATGACCGCGCCGATGGCGGGCAGCGCCGTGGGCGCCCGGTAGTGCGCGTGCTCGACCTCTTCCCTGCGCAGGACGAGCACCGCGATGTTCACCACGGCGAAGACGCACAGCAGCAGGAAGGCGGTGGTCTCACCGAGTCCCGCGATCTCGCTGCTGGAGATCAGCCCGATCGCCAACGCGGTGGTGAACAGGATGCCGACCACCGGCGTACGGCGGCGCGGGTCGACCATGCCGAGCGCGCGCGGCACGACGCGCTCGTTGGCCAGGCCGTACACCAGGCGGGAGGCCATCATCATGTTGATCAGCGCCGAGTTGGCCACCGCGAACATCGCGATCGCCGCGAACAGCTGAGGGGGGAAGGCCAGGCCGCCGGCCTTGACCACCTCGAGCAGCGGACCGTCGGACTCCTGCAGGACGCGGTAGTCGACCAGCAACGAGGAAGTGATCGCCACCAGGATGTAGACCGTGCTGGTGATCGCCACACCCATGAAGATGGCCCGGGGGAAGTTGCGCGAGGGGTCCTTGGTCTCCTCGGCCATGTTGACCGAGTCCTCGAAGCCGACGAAGGCGAAGAAGGCCAGCGCCGTGCTGCCCAGCAGGGCCAGCAGCAGCCCGCCCGACTCGTCGGCCCTGATCTCGAGCAGGCGCGACGGTTCTCCCGCCCCCGTCGCGACCGCGTAGATCCCGATGAGGATGATCACCAGGAGGCCGGTCAGCTCGATCAGGGTGAAGACGATGTTGGTCTTGACCGACTCCGAGACGCCCCTGTAGTTCAGCGCGGCCACGGCGACGATGAAGATGATGCCGACCACGACCGTGGGGAGGGTGACGAACTCCTGCAGGTACCTGCCGCCGATGGCGCGGGCGGCGGCGCTGGCCGAGGTGAGGCCCGAGCACATGACCGCGAAGGCGACCATGAACGTGAGGAACGGCTTCCTGAAGGCGAGCTGGGTGTAGAGGGCGGCCCCCGCCGCCCTCGGGTACTTGGTGACCAGCTCGACGTACGACATCGCGGTGAGCGCGGCGATCACGAAGCCGACGAGGAAGGGAATCCACAGCGCCCCGCCGACCCTGCCCGCGACCGACCCGGTGAGGGCGTACACGCCCGTGCCGAGAATGTCGCCGACGATGAACAAGATCAGTAGCTTTGGTCCGATGGCGCGCTTCAGCGACACCTGTGTGGGGGGTGTTGTCATGCTTGATCACGTGCCCATCTTGGGCGTCTTTGACACCCTCTGTCAGACGGGCATGGCGAGCCACTCGGCGATCCCGCGCAGCAGCTCCGCCTTGAGCTCCTCGGGGGCGAACGACGCGGCGACCGAGGCGGCGGCCAGCTCGGCCAGCATCTCGTCGCCACTCCCGGCGTTGGCGTACTCGCTCAGCAGCGAGGTCTCGCCGTCGGTGTTGAGGGTGACGAGCAGGCCCTCCTCGCGCAGCCGGGGCAGTGGGTGCTCGGCGTAGGACGGCACCAGGCCGAGCAGCACGTTGGAGAACGGGCACACCTCCAGCGGCACCTGCCGCTCGCGCAGCTCGGCGACCAGGTCGGGGTCCTCCAGCACGCGGATGCCGTGGCCGATGCGCTCGGCGTGGCCGACGTCGAGCGCCTCACGGACGCTGGCGGGCCCCGCGGTCTCGCCCGCGTGGTGCACCATGCGCAGGCCCTCGTCCCTGGCGATCTTCAGGACGTCGGCGAAGGGCGCCAGCGGGTGGCTCTCGTCTCCGGCGAGACCGACCGCGATCACCTCGTCGTGCGCGGCGGCGAGCTTCACCGTGCGCAGCAGGCGGTCGGCGGGGCGGCGGCGGGAGTGGTCGAGGATGAGCCTGCACCGGATGCCGTGCTCGGCCTCCCCCTCTGCCAGCCCTTCGAGCACCGCCAGCAACGGCATCTCCAGGTCGCCGAGGCGCTCGCCATGGGCGGCCGCGGTGAAGGTGACCTCGGCGTAACGGGTGCCATGGGCGGCCTCGTCGGCGCAGAACTCGCGGGCGATCCTGCGGAAGTGCTCGGGGGTGCGCAACGCGCCGCGCACCTGGGCGTTGTGGTCGGCGAACTGCCGGAAACCGGTGAAGACCTCTGGCCGCCGCGAATGGACCCCCAGCTCCCGCAAGGTGGCAGGGCGGACCGTGCTCTCCAGGTGAACGTGCAGGTGGGCCTTGGGCAGCAGCGCGATGTCTCTCACTGGCGTGATCCTACGGACACCTTCCTTCCCTGTTCATCCGGTTTTCGCTAGTTGAGATAGTCGCGCAGCGCCTCGGCCCTGGAGGGGTGGCGCAGCTTGGACATCGTCTTGGCCTCGATCTGCCTGATGCGCTCCCTGGTCACGCCGTAGACCTTGCCGATCTCGTCGAGCGTCATCGGCTTGCCGTCGACCAGGCCGTACCGCATGGAGATGACGCCCGCCTCCCTGTCGGAGAGGCTGTCGAGGATCTGGCGCAGCTGGTGACGCATCAGCGTGAAGGAGACCTCCTCGGCGGGCGAGGGCGCCTCGGAGTCCTCGATGAGGTCGCCGAGCTCGCTGTCGCCCTCGGTGCCCAGCGGCGTGTGCAGCGAGATCGGCTCGCGGGAGTAGCGCTGCACCTCCACGACCCTGCTGGCGGGCAGCTCCACCTCGACCGCGATCTCCTCGGGCGTGGGCTCACGCCCGAGGTCCGTGACCAGCCGCCGCTGCGCCGAGGCGACCTTGTTGATCAGCTCGACCATGTGGACGGGGATCCGGATGGTCCTCGACTGGTCGGCCATGGCCCTGGAGATCGCCTGCTTGATCCACCAGGTGGCGTAGGTGGAGAACTTGAAGCCGAGGGTGTAGTCGAACTTCTCGATGGTGCGGATCAGCCCCAGGTTGCCCTCCTGGATGAGGTCGAGGAAGAGCATGCCGCGCCCGGTGTAGCGCTTGGCGATGGAGACCACGAGGCGCAGGTTGGCCTCCAGCATGCGCTGCTTGGCCAGCTCGCCGTCCCGCGCGATCCACTCCAGATCCGCGCGGAGCTCGGCGGGCAGGTCGTGCTCGGTGTCGAGCCGCTCGCGGGCGAACAGCCCCGCCTCGATCCGCTTGGCCAGCTCGATCTCCTGCTCGGCGGTGAGCAGCGGGACCTTGCCGATCTGCTTGAGGTAGTCCTTGACCGTGTCACGGGTGGCGACGCGGACGTCATCGAGATCCAATGTGGCCGTCATTCGATCCTTTCCAAACTTGGGACGGACATAACTTTAGGGTCGATCGCCCATGGCGTCAACCTAAAATGATGTCGAACCTAAAATTTTGTGAGAGGGTGGGGCCCATGAGCATCGATACCGTGGGGTTGCGGGAACAGAAGAAGCGAGAGACCAGGCAGGCCATCTCTGACCACGCTACCCGCCTGTTCGTGGAGCGAGGCTTCGAGCGGACCACGATTTCCGACATCGCCACCGCGGCGAGGGTCGCCAAGATGACCGTCACCAACTACTTCCCCCGCAAGGAGGACATGGCCCTCGATCACCACGAGGAGTTCGTGGCCTCGCTGGCGGAGACGGTGAGAGGGCGCGAGCGCGGCGAGTCCGCGCTGGCCGCGCTGCGGCGGGCCTTCATGTCGGCGGTGCGGCGGCGCGACCCCGTGATCGGGTTCGCGCCACTGCCATTCGCCCGCATGATCGCCGACAGTCCCACGCTGGTGGCGCGCCTGCGCGACCTGCACGAGCAGCGGGAGGACGCGCTGGCCGCCGAGCTGGGCGGCGACCTGACGGCCAAGGTGGCCGCCGCCCAGCTGGCGGGCGTGCACAGGGTGCTGTTCGCGGAGCTGATGCGGCGCACGCTGGCCGGCGAGGACGCCGACACCATCGCCGCCGCCCTGGAGGAGGCCGCCCGGCAGGCCTTCGACCTGCTGGAGCCCGCGCTCGGCGGCTACGCCATCGAGGCCGCGTCCACTAGTGCGGTGACCACTTAGGTTCACCGGATCTTCTGGGACGCGCCGTGCGGCTTGCGCGGGTTTTGCCGGGTTGTCCTCCACTGTCGTATCGATACGAACGATGACGAGCAGAGGAGAAGCGCATGGCGGAGCCTGTGCGGGCTCGGCGGCTGTCCGATCATGAAGGTCAGACCCTGCAACGGCTGGTCCGGCGAGGCAAGCACGACTCGATCCGGGTCCGCAGGGCGCTGATCGTCATGGCGTCGTCCAGCGGTACAACGGTGGCGGCGATCGCGCGGTTGGTCGCAGCCGATGAGGACACCGTGCGCGATGTCATCCACGCCTTCAACGAACGGGGCCTGGCCGCGCTGGACCCTAACTGGGCGGGAGGCCGTCCCCGCCGCATCACCTCGGGCGATGAGGACTTCATCGTCGCGACGGCCACCACCCGGCCCGAGAAACTGGGTCGGCCCTTCACCCGCTGGAGCATCCGCAAGCTCGCCGATTACCTGGCCGACAACCCGACCCGCGTCGTGATCGTCGGCCGCGAGCGGCTGCGGCAGTACTTACGCGAACACAAGATCTCCTTCCAGCGCACCCGGACCTGGAAGGAGTCGGCCGACCCCGACCGGGAGGCCAAGCTGGACCGGATCGAGGAGGTCACCACCCGCTTCCCGACCCGGTGTTTTGCCTTCGACCAGTTCGGGCCGCTGTCGATCCGGCCGCAGCCCGGCTCCAGCTGGGCCGAGCAGAGCAAACCAGAACGCCGGCCGGCCACCTACACCCGCACCCACGGAGTGCGCTACTTCCACGGCTGCTACAGCCTGGGCGACGATCAGCTGTGGGGCGTGGTGCGTGAGCGCAAGGGCGGCGCCAACACGCTGGCCGCCCTGAAGACGATCCGCCAAGCCGCCCGGACGGCGCACCGATCTACCTCATCTGCGACAACCTGTCGGCCAACAAGACACCGGCCATCCGCGCCTGGGCTGCGGCGAACAAGGTCGAGATTTGTCTGACGCCGACCAGCGCCTCGTGGGCCAACCCGATAGAAGCCCAGTTCGGGCCGTTGCGCACCTTCGTGATGAGCAACTCCAACCATCCCAACCACGTCGTGCAGACCCGCAAACTCCAGACCTACCTACGCTGGCGCAACGCCAACGCCCGCCACCCCGACGTCCTAGCCGCTCAACGCCGCGAACGCGCCCGGGTCCGCAGCGAAAAGCAGCGGCGCTGGGGCCGCCCCGCCACGCGAGCCGCATGATCACCCAAGCCGGTGAACGATCGTGGTCACCGCACTAGGGAAAGCCCCAAGGGGTGGCGGGCGGCTAGGGTAGGCCCCACGGGGCGGCGGAGCCCACCTCGGGCACCATGCGCGGCCGCGGGTCGGGCCTGGTGCCGCGCCTGGCGACGATCACGCTTTCGCCCCTGCGCAGCGGGAGCGTGATGGTGCCCGTGTCCGTGCCCGTGCCCGCGTACGGCGCCGGCCTGCCGCGCTCGTCACGAACGTCGATCTCGCCCTCGATCCCGTGCTGGAGCGCCAGCGGCTCGCCCTTCTCGCTGCGCACCCTGACCCACTCGGTGCGTCCCTCGCGCCTGGAGGCGTCGACCAGGAAGGCGCCCTGCGTGCGCAGGCGCTCGACCGAGGCCTCCGGCCAGGTGGCCGACACCGACGGGAAGACCTTCACCACCCCGCCGTGGCTCTGGACCAGCATGTCGAGCAGCGACTGGGCGGCGGCCAGCGGGCTCTCGATCGCCTTGTTGCTGCCCTCGCGGTACATCGTGTTCGGCGTCATCGCGCAGTTGTCGGCGACGTTGCCGTCCACGAAGAACTTCAGGTGCGCCAGCGCCTGCTCGGGGTTGCCGAACAGCGTCTCCATCGAGGCGGCGGCCGCGAAGCTGTAGCCGTGCCACTTCTCGCGCATGCTCGCCCAGTGCTCGAAGCTCACCCTGTCGAGCGACTCCTGCAGCGGATACAGCCACAGCAGGTGGGAGTAGTGCCGGTGCGACTCGGCCAGCGGCACCCCCGCGCCGATCATGACTCCCTGCTCGTTCCTGTGGTACGGCACCAGCTGTTCCAGGATCTCCTTCCACCTGGGCGCGAGCGGGTCGTCGATCCTGAGCCGCGCGGCCGACTCCAGCAGCGTCCGGCAGCCCCACCTGATCAGCGACAGGTCGTAGGTGGCGTCGGAGGCGTTGGCGTACTCGGGCGAGCGCGTCTCGGGCAGGTGCAGCTTCCCGTCGGCGCCCGCGGTCAGGAAGCGCGCGTAGTAGTTGATCGCCTTGGTGAGGATCGGGTACAGCACCTCGCGCAGCACGCCGTCGTCCATGCTGTGCCGGTAGGCCAGCCAGACGTTGTGCATGCCCCAGGTGAGGTTGCCGGTGTGGTCGTTGGGGCTGACACCGGGCACGCCGACGTAGCGGGGCCCCGGCCTGAGCATCCGGTCGCCGGGATGGCACAGCGCGTAGGTCTTCCCGTCGCGGTACTCGGGCCTGATGTTCGTCTCGAGGTTGTGGTGGTACTTCCTGAACGTCGCGGTGACCGCGTCCAGCTCCTGGTGGTTGGAGCCGTTGATCATCGGATAGGCGACCTGGACGTTGAGGTTCCACCAGATGTTGGTCCAGCTGTTGCCCACCTCGGGGAACCACGGCCCCCACTCGGTGACGACCGGCGCGTCCGCCCTGGTGGCCGAGGCCATCTTGTACAGCTGGATCCAGTAGAAGCGCTGCAGCCGCCGATCGGGGACCGACACCAGGCTGCGCCGGTAGAAGCGCTGCCACCAGCGCCGATGGGCGGCCACGAGCCGGTCGGGACGGCCGTCGAGCGCGCGATTCACCGTGCCGACGGCCGCCGCCAGCCCGGTGGAGTCGGGGTAGCCGTAGGCGATCGTGGCCGCCAGCATCCGCCTGGTGCCCGAGCGGACCTCGCGCCATGCCGTGGTGTAGCCGCCTCCCGCGTGCAGGGTCTGCTCGACGTAGCCGGGCGCGATGGCCGGGTCGGGGTTGGCGGTGTAGTCGGGAGGACGGCGGATCGTGCGGGTGGTGGCGGAGGGCAGCGGCGTGAACCCCCACGCGACCGCCTCCTCCCCCGCGGTCGGCTCCAGTGACACCAGCAGCACGTCGCGGTCGTTGAGGATCAGCGCCGACAGCCGCACCGCGCCCGCGGTGGTGGTGACCGTACCGGTCAGCTCGGCGGTGGCCAGGTCGAGCCGCCAGTCGACGGCGGTGACGGTGCCGGCGAAGGTGAGGGTGAGGTAGCCGATCGGCAGCCGCGAGTAGCCGATGGCCGCCTCCCACTGCCCGCGCTGGTCCTGCACGAGCGAGTGATTGAGCATGATCCGCAGGACGTTGCCCTCGCCGCCCTTGTTGTAGACGTGCGCGGCCAGGCGGCCGTTGCCCAGGAAGGGCGCGTTCTGCCAGCCGCTGGGCAGCCGCTTCCACACCATCGCCGCGTCGGCGAGCAGGTCGTCGTGGACGTCCTTTCCCGCGGGCACGGCCCGCGCCCACGCCGCGGGCGAGGAGGCGGTCACCAGGGCGGCGCCGGCGGCGCCACCGGCCACGAAGGTCCGTCGGGTGAGGGTCATCGGGCGCTTCCTTCCACGGACAGGGCGAAGACGTGCAGCTGTGGTCGGGTGAGGGTGGGCAGGGTGAGCGAGCGCAGCTCCTTGGCGGGGGCGAGCGCCACCTGGACCTCGAACAGGCCGACGCGCAGCGTGTGCGCGCCGCTTCGGCCGTGCCGGTGCGTGCAGCGCAGCACCTCGGTGACCCCCGCGCCGGGCTGGCCGCCCCAGTCGGGCATGGTGAAGGGCACCTGCGCCGTGGAGCCGTCGGCATAAGTGGCCGTCAGCGAGGCCGTCACGGCGCCGGAGTTGGCGGCGCCGACCATCCTGACCTTGGCGTACCTGCCGGCGGGGACGGTGATCGTCTGCCCTCTGCCCGTGACGTTGTTGCGGACGCCGTCGCCGTAGGCGGGGAAGAGAAAGGTGAGCCCCTCGTGGGTGAAGGGCCCGGGCTGCGGCAGCTCCTCGGCGGGGTAGGTGTAGCCGGAGCCGTCGAAGTCGCCGTCGTTCATGTTCTCGTGGGCGGAGACGCCGTCGTTGTCGAGGTGGGCCGACAGGTCGACCGGCGTGGTCGGCCCCGGCGGCGGGATGGGCGGCAGGCCCCAGGCCGCGCCCGGCTGGCCGATCGGCACGGGGGCGATGACGAGCTCGGGGCGCTCGCCGGTGTGCACGAGCACCTGCCTGCCCTTGCCGAGGGCGATCTCCACGACGCCGTCGCCCAGGTCCTTGACCTCGGCGGGGCTGCCGTCGTCGAGCACGGCGGTGAGCGGGCCCGCCAGCCCGTGCCGCAGCCGGAGCGGTTCGCCCGCCAGGCTCTTGACCCTGACGAAGCGGGTCGTGCCCGCCTGCCGTACGGCAGAGACGAGGAAGGCGCCCTGGGTGAGGAAGTCGTGCAGGGTGACGTCCCGCCAGGCGGTGGGCACCGCGGGGAAGACCCGCACGATGCCGCCCCAGCTCTGGCAGAGCAGGTCATGGATGGACTGGGCGGCCGACAGCGGCGTCTCTATGACGGGTCCGCCCTCGGCGTAGTGGGTGTTGGCCCGGCAGGGGAAGCGGCCGGCGGGGTCGAAGAAGCCCTTCAGGTAGGCCAGGGCGGTGTCGCCCCTGCCCATCATCGCGTAGAAGGAGGCGGCGCCGGTGAAGCTGTAGCCGCGGTGCGCGCCGGTCAGCGACTGCCAGTGGGCGACCGACTTCTCGATCAGCGCCCTGTTCTCCTTCTGGTCCCAGTTGACCAGGTAGAGCGGGTAGATCTGGAGCAGGTGGGAGTAGTGGCGGTGCGACTGGGCGTAGGGAGTGTTCGCGCCGATCATGTACCCGGTGGCGTCGACGGGGTAGTCGGCCAGCTTGGCGAGGACCTCCTGCCACCTGGCCGTCAACGGGTCGACGATCTCGAGCCGGGCGGCCGACTCCAGCAGCGTCCGGCAGCCCCACCTGATCAGCGCCAGGTCGTAGGTGGTGTCCTGGGGCGGGATGACGGGGTACTCGGGCGACAGCGTCCTGGGCAGGTGCAGCCTGCCGTCCGCGCCGGGCTTGAGAAAGTGCAGGTAGTAGTTGATCGCGCGGCGCAGCAGCGGGAAGAGCGTGTCGCGCAGGAGCGCGTCGTCCATCGTGTGCCGGTAGGTCAGCCACACGTTGTGCAGCGCCCAGGTCAGGTCGCCCACCTCCGCGCCGGAGCCGGGGGTACCGACCCCGCGGGTGGCGAACATGTCCGAGCTGCGCCCGACGCCCGCCGAGTCGTGCCGGTAGGCGGCGGGCACGTTGTCGATCAGCTGCCGGCGGTTCTGGTCGAGCGTCGTGGTGAGCGAGTCGAGCTCCAGGTGGTTGGAGCCGTAGATGGGCCAGTACTCCAGCTGCACGTTGAGGTTCCACCACACCGCCGGCCACGGCGTCGGCTCCAGCCACGGTCCGGTGGTCGCCATCACGGGACCGCCCGCGCGGCTGGCGGCGGCGAGCTTGTAGAGCTGGATCCAGTAGAAGCTCTGCAGCCGCTGGTCGGGGAGGGAGACGAAGCTCTTTCCGTAGAAGTCGTGCCACCAGCGGCGGTGCCTGGTCTTGAGCGTCCCGTACGGCGCCGCCCCGCGGATCCTGGCCAGCGCCGCGGCTCCGGCGTCGGCCGAGGGGAAGCTGTGCGCGACGGTGAGGAGCAGGTGGTCGCCCCTGACCCGGTAGGCGGTCGCCGTCTGCCCGCCGCCGGCCAGCGCCTGGAGCACCTGCTCCACGCCGTCGGTCGTGGTGGTGCTCCAGCCGGGGTTGGGCACGTACCCGGCGGGCGGCGCCTCGCTGGCAGCCCTCGGGCTGAGCGCGGTGGCCGGGTGGAAGACCCAGCGGGCCTGCTCCTCGCCCGTGGCCTCGACCTTGGCCACCAGCAGCTCGTCGTGGACGAAGGCGACGAATCTCAGCGTGCCCGCGGTGGTGGTGACGGTGCCGGTGAGCTCGGCGTTCCACAGGCCGAGCCGCCAGTCGAGGTCGGTGATGGCGCCGACGGGGTCGAGCGTGAGGTGGCCGACGGGCAGGCGGCAGGTGCCCCAGCCGCTGCCGAACTCGGGACGGTGGTCCTGGACGCGGCCGTGCTGCACGGTGAAGCGGATCTTGTTGGCGTTCGGCTCCTGGTAGACCATGCTGCCGAGCAGGCCGTCGCCCAGGAAGGGGCCTTCGTGCCAGGCCTTGGGCATCCGGCCCCAGAGGAGATCCTGTTCCTTCAGGAAGCCGGGCAGTTCGGTGCGGTTCTCCAGCCGCCAGGCCCGCGCGGCGTCGGCCGCCTGGCCTGGGACGCCCGTCTCGGGTTCGGGTGCGCCGGCGGAGCGGCCGGCCGCTGCGGGGCCGCCGGGAAGCAGGGCGAGGGCGAGGCCGCCGAAGGCCGAGCCGAGAGCGGCCCTGCGAGACAAGTCGGGGGTGATGGCGGGGGCAACCCCTTCCAGGGGTAAACCTCCGAGGAATCCACGGCGTGAGGGCATGACCTGAAAGATCCAGGCGGGCAAAGGGGTTGTCAAGACCCGTCTCACACCTTCTAAGGTCGGATCTGTGAACCGATCTCGATGGCGGCGCCCTTCTGCCCGGCGAACTCCAGCAACCGCTCAGCCTCCGCCATGACCTCGTCGGGCAGCGGGCCGAAGGGCTGGATCCGCAGGCCCGCCTTGGTCAGCCACCACATGCCGGCCACGAACCCGTCGACCAGGATCACCGGGTTGGTCACCGAGCCCACGCACACCTGCCTGCGGTGCTCGTCGGCCATCAGCCTGGTGCGGTCGTCGTAGGCGAGCACGAGGTTGTCGAAGGACGGCAGCAGCCGCACGGGCGCGGGCGTGTCGCCGTCCACCAGCTCGGCGTCGGGGAGGTCGTACAGGACCCGCCCGTCCTCGTCGGTGTACCTGCGCAGCGGCATGCGCTCGACGACCTCGCGCAGCCTGGTCAGGCCGGACCACATCTGCACGTCCTTCACGCCGGCCGGGCCGAATCCGGCCAGGTACCGCTCGACCAGCCGCTCGGGCGCCGGCTCGGCCTCCAGCGGCCTGCCGATCCACTCCTCGGCCAGCGTGAACGGCGTGGCCCCGCCCCTGCCCCAGATGCCGTTGGGCGGGATGTGCACCACCGGCAGCAGCGCCTGGGCCAACCAGCCGAGCGCCATCGAGTCCGCCGTCGGCCAGCGCTCGGCCAGCAGGCCGCGCAGCTGAGGGCGGGTCAGCGTGCGGCCGGTCAGGTGCCGCCTGGCCAGCGTCGCCAGTTCGTCCCTGTCCACGCCCTTGGTCACGGCGGCGAAGGCGCTCTGGCTCGACCTGCTGAACCTGGCCTGCAGGAGGGGGCGCACCCACACGTAGTCTTCCGCGGCGGTCAGGTGCTGGGTGGCGCGCAGCAGGGAGCCGCGCACGACCTGCCCGCCGTACAGGAGGTCGGACAGGTCGTCGAGGGCGAAGCCCGACAGCCGCGACCACAGGCCGAGGTAGGGCGCGTTGACTTCCTGCCCCTGCACCGCGACCAGCCGGCTGATCGCCTCGAGCGGCGACAGGTCCGAGCGGCGCAGCAGGAGCTGCCGGTGGAGTGCGGTGCGGTTGAGTGTTCTGCGCGTCAGCTGCATGCCGCCCACGCTACGAGCTATCGCGGAAGGTTTCGTTCCTCAATTCGTCGAGCGCTTCGCGAAGCTGACCGGTGATCTCCCACGCGTCGGGGACCATGGCGCGGTCGGTGACGACCCCGACGTCCAGCGAGCCGTCGTAGGAGAAGCAGGTGATGTTGACCCCGCCGCTGACATCGGTGATCACCGAGACCGGGTAGTGCGTCAGCAGCCTGGCCCCGCACACGTAGAGCGGGAACTGCGGGCCCGGCACGTTGGAGATGGCCACGTTGATCGGCGGCGCGGTCTGCCCCACCAGGCCGAACGCCGAGCGGGAGGCCAGCCCCATCAGGGCGGCCGGCATCGACTCGCTGAACTCCCTCAGCCAGCGCGCCGGGGCCAGTGAGAACCTGTCCTTGATCCGTTGCATCGAGGCGCGCACCTCCTCCAGGCGCAGGACGGGGTCCTCGACGTGGACGGCGAGCGGCGCCGTCATGATCGCGACCTGGTTGCCCTTCGCCGCCTCTCCCGCCTCGCGCACGGAGAACGGCACGCCCGCCACCAGCGGCCGGTCGGGCACCCCGCCGTGCGCGGCCAGCCACCGGCGCAGCGCCCCCGCGCACACGGCCATGACCACGTCGTTGACCGTCACGCCGAACTCTTTCCTGACCTCCTTGATCTCCTCCAGCGGCAGCGACACGAACGCGAAACGCCGGTGCGCGGAGATCGGCCCGCTGAACGGCGTGCGCGGCGCGGGCAGCGCGGGCAGCCCGGGCGCGTCGCCCGCACCCGCGACCTTGCGGGCCAGCCCCGAGACCAGCTCCACTCCCGGCACCTTCGATACCACCGGGATCTCGTCCAGGTGCGGCATCGCCCTGGCCGCGAACCGCACCGCCTGGGCGGGGTTGGCGGCCAGCCTGGTCAACGCCCTGCCCACCATCGCCGTCCGGCTCGGCGCGGGCTCGTCCGGCTCGGGCTCGTCCTCCGGCGGCGGCGCGGGAGTCGGCGACAGGTCGAGCAGCGCGGCCAGCACGTCCGCGCCGCCGATGCCGTCGACCGCCGCGTGATGGATCTTGGTGTAGAGGCCCATGCGGCCGTCCGTCAGGCCGTGGATCAGGTAGATCTCCCACAGCGGCCGGCCCCTGTCGAGCCTGCGCGCGTGCAGCCGCGAGACCTGCTCGGCCAGCTGCCGGTCGTCGCCCGGCGGCGGCAGCCCGATCTCCCTCACGTGGTAGTCGAGATCGAGGTCGTCCTCGCGCACCCAGTAGGGATGGTCGAGGCCGAGCGGCACCGGGGCCAGCTTGCGCCGCAGCGCGGCCACGTGCGGCAGGCGCTGCTCCAGCAGCGCCTGGAGGTCCGACCTGTTGAGGTCGCCGTCGAGGATGGCCAGCCCCGCGATGTTGGCCACGTTGGTCGCTGTCTCGAAGTTGAGGAACTGGGCGTCAAGAGCGGTCAGCTGCGCCATACCAGGAAATTTACTCGGCTTCGGGTTTGCTGCAGAGGGCATGAGTAGCACAGCTGCCAGACTGCTGGTCCGGGCGCTGGAGGCGGAGGGCGTGAAGTACGTCTTCGGCATCCCGGGTGAGGAAAACATCCACTTCGTCGACGCGTTGAACGACTCCTCCATCCGCTACGTCCTCGTCCGCCACGAGCAGGGCGCCGCGTTCATGGCCGAGATGTACGGCAGGCTGACCGGCAAGGCGGGCGTGGCCTCCGCGACGCTCGGCCCCGGCGCGATCAACCTGCAGCTCGGCGTCGCTGACGCCACCACCAACAGCACCCCCGTCGTGGCCATCTCCGCGCAGGTGGGCCTCGACCGCATCTACAAGGAGTCGCACCAGATCGTCGACCTGGTGTCGCTGTTCAGGCCCATCACCAAGTGGTCGGAGCTGGTGCCGACCGCGGCGGCGGTGCCCGAGATGCTGCGCAAGGCCTTCAAGATCGCGCAGACCGAGCGGCCCGGCGCGGTGTACCTGGCGATCCCCGAGGACGTCGAGAAGGCGCCGGTCCCCGACGACGCGCGCCCGCTGCCGGTGAACGTCGTGCGGCCGGTCGACCCCTCCGCCGCGCAGATCGCCCGCGCCGCCGACCTGCTGGCCACCGCCAGGCGGCCGATCGTCCTGGCCGGTCACGGCGCGGCCAGGGCAGGCGCCCGCGACGCGCTGGTGCGCTTCTCCGAGCACCTCGGCATACCCGTCGCCACCACCTTCAACGGCAAGGGCGTCTTCCCCGACGACCACCGGCACGCGCTCGGCGCGTTCGGCTTCATGCGCCACGACCACGTGAACTTCGCCTTCGACGAGGCGGACGTGCTCATCAGCGTGGGCTACGAGCTGCAGGAGTTCGACCCCGTCAAGATCAACCCCGACCGGTCGAAGAAGATCGTGCACATCCACCAGTTCCCCGCCGAGGTGGACGACCACTACCCGGTGGCGGTCGGCATCCAGGGCGACCTGTCCAGGTCGCTGCACGCGCTCGGCGAGGCCGTCCACCGGCGCTTCACGCCCAGCCCGACCGTGGAGAAGGTGCGCAGGCTGGTCAGGGAGGAGTTCGCCCAGGGCCAGGACGAGGACGGCTTCCCGCTGACCCCGCGCAGGGTCGTGGCCGACATCAGGCAGGCGATGGGGCGCGACGACATCGTGCTGGCCGACACGGGCGCGGTGAAGATGTGGATGGCGCGCATGTACCCCACCTACGAGCCCAACACCATGCTGGTCTCCAACGGGCTGTCGTCCATGGGGTTCGCGGTGCCAGGGGCCATCGCCGCCAAGCTCGCCTTCCCCTCCCGCAGGGTGCTGGCCGCCACGGGCGACGGGGCGTTCCTGATGAACTCGCAGGAGCTGGAGACCGCGGTGCGCGAGCGCATCCCGATCACGGTGCTGATCTGGGAGGACGGCGCCTACGGGCTCATCGACTGGAAGATGGGCCTCGAGCTCGGGCGCAGCTCCAGCATCGCCTTCGGCAACCCCGACTTCGTCAAGTACGCCGAGAGCTTCGGGGCCAGGGGCTACCGGGTGCGCTCGGCCGCGCAGCTGCTGCCGACGCTGCGGGAGGCGCTCGCCCACGAGGGCGTGTCGGTGATCACCGTGCCGGTCGACTACTCCGCCAACCTGGCCCTGACGGAGACGCTCTCCCACGCTCCTGAGTCCTAGGATCGGCGGGATGGACGTGCCCGCCGTACCCGCCCCCGCTGAGGGGCTCGCCGAAGCGCCCGCCACCGACCCCTACCACGTCTACCTCGACTCCCTGGCCAGCGCCGAGTCGAGGCGGACCATGCGCGGGTGCCTCGACCGCATCGCGCGGGTGCTGACCGGCGACGAGACCGTCACCGGGGCGGGGATGCCGTGGCACCTGCTGCGCTACGAGCACACCGTGCGCATCAGGACGGTGCTCACCGAGCAGGGCTGGTCGCCCGCCTACGTCAACAAGCACCTGGTGGCGCTGCGGCGGGTACTGAAGGAGGCCTGGCGCCTCGGCCGGACCAGCGCCGAGGAGTACGCCCGCGCCGCCGACCTCGCGCCCGTCACGCACACCAGGCTGCCCACGGGCCAGCACGTGCCGCCCGAGGTGGTGGGCGCGGCGCTGTCGGCCTGCGACGACTCCCCCGCCGGGCGGCGCGACGCGGCGCTGATCGCGACCCTCTACTCCACCGGCTGCCGGCGCGCCGAGATCGCGGGTCTCGCCCTGAGCGACTACGACCCGGCCGCGCGGTCGCTGCGGGTGCGCGGCAAGCGCGACAAGGAACGCATGGTCTACCTGACCGGCGACGCGATCGGGCTGCTCGAGCGGTGGCTGACCGTCAGAGGCCGGACGGCCGGCGCGCTGTTCTGCCCGATCAGCAGGGCGGGACGGCTGCGCACGCGCGACGACCGGCCGGTGCCGCTGACCGGGCAGGGCATCGCCGACATCCTCGCGCGGCGGCTGGGCGAGGCGGGCGCCTCGCGAAGGACCGCGCACGACTTCCGCCGCACGTTCATCGGCGAGCTGCTGGACGCGGGGGTGGATCTTGCCACGGCGCAGGCGCTGGTCGGGCACTCCTCGCCCGCCACGACCGCCCGCTACGACCGCAGACCGGAGAACACCAGGCGCGAGGCCGTCGACCGGCTCAGGCTCCCCGAGGCCCGCCCGCTGCGCTGACCGGCTCAGGCGTCGGGCACGCTGGGATGCACGGCGACCACGACCCGGTGCGCGCGCCCGCCCTGCGCGCTCTCGTCGTGGTACTTCGACACCAGCGAGGTCACCGCGCCGGCCAGCTCCTCGGCGAAGGCCGCCCGGTCGGCCGCCGACGCGAAGCGCACCTCGCCGTCGATGGCGAACGTCGCCACCCGTTTCGCCGCCCGGTCCGCGCCGGTGACGAGCGTGCCGACGTCGCGCACCAGCCGGGCGGCGACGGCCAGCAGCCAGCGCGCCGACAGCCGGTCGGGCGCGCGCGAAGGATCGGGCTGCACGGCGCCGAGCGCGGCCGGCGAGATGACGTAGGAGGCCGCGGTGGCGCGCATGACGCGCTCGGTCATGTTGCCCTTGCGCCGCTCCTCAAGCAGCTCCACCAGGCCGTGCTGCTCCAGCGTGCGCAGATGGTAGTTGACCTTCTGGCGCGGCAGGCCGACCTTGGCCGCCAGCGTGCTGGCCGAGCCCGGCTCGACCAGCTCGGCCAGCAGCCTGGCCCTGATCGGATCCAGCGAGCTCTCGGCCGCAGCCGGGTCGTCGATCACCGCGACGTCGAACATGCCTCCACGGTTACACCGACAATTCCTTTTGTCAAAGTGGGGAAGATTTTCTCCGCGCGTTGTCGAAACCGGAGCCGCTCGCGCGTCATGGCAGTGACACCATCACACAGGAGGGATTGTCATGAAATACCTGTTGCTGGTCACCGGCGATGAACGCCCCTGGGCCGAGGCGGGCCCGCAGGAGCGCCAGGACGTCTACGCGCAGTGGGGCGCCTTCACCCAGATGCTCACCGACCGCGGCGCCCATCTGGGCGGCCACGAGCTGGCCCACTCCTCCACCGCCACCACGATCAGGAAGAACGGCGACCAGGTGCTGGTCACCGACGGCCCCTACGCCGAGACGGTCGAGCAGATCTCCGGCTACGTGCTCGTCGAGGCCAAGGACCTCGACGAGGCCGTCGAGCTCGCGGTCGCGATGCCCTCCGACGGCGTCGAGATCAGGAGGATCACGACATGAAGTACGCGCTGCTGCTCTACGGCAACGAGAAGCTCTGGGACCAGGCCACTCCCGAGCAGGCCGACCAGACCCGCGTCGCGCACGAGCGCTTCATCGCGATGCTGAACGAGCGCGGAGCCTTCCTCGGCGGCGACGCGCTGGCCCGCTCGCGCGAGGCGCTGACCCTGCGCAAGAAGGCGGGTCAGGTGCTGCGCACCGACGGCCCCTACGTCGAGACCGTCGAGCACCTCGGCGGTTTCTACCTGATCGAGGCGGCCGACCTCGACGAGGCCATCGGCTACGCCAAGGCCTGCCCCGAGCAGATCGTCGAAGTGCGACCTGTCGTTGAATACGAGGAGTGACGTCAGGAACGGCGCGGTCGAGCAGGCGTACCGGGAGCACTGGGCGCGCCTGCTCGCCCTCCTGACCGCCCAGCTTCGCGACCTGGACCTGGCCGAGGAGTCGCTGCAGGACGCCTTCGCCGCGGCCGTCTCCACCTGGCCGCCCGTCCCGGCCAACCCGCCCGCCTGGCTGCTGACGGCCGCGCGCCGCCGCGCCGTCGACCGGCTGCGCCGTACGGCGGTGGCGGCCCGCAAGCTGCCGCTGCTCGTGGTCGAGGAGCAGCCCGCCCACGACGACCGGCTGCGGCTGATCTTCACCTGCTGCCACCCCGCGCTGTCCATGGAGGCGCGGGTGGCGCTGACCCTGCGCTGCGTGGGCGGCCTGACCACCCGCCAGATCGCCAGGATGTTCCTGGTCGGCGAGGCGACGATGGCCGCCAGGATCACCCGCGCCAAGAAGAAGATCAGCCAGGCCGGCATCCCCTACCGGGTGCCGGCCGGACCCGAGCTGCGCGAACGGCTGGACGGCGTGCTGGCCGTCCTCTACCTGATCTTCACCGAGGGCTACGCGGCCACCGAGGGCGACGAGCTGATCCGCGACGAGCCGGCCACCGAGGCGATCGCGCTGGCCCGCCTGCTGGTCTCGCTGCTGCCCGACGACAGCGAGGTGCGGGCGCTGCAGGCGCTGATGATGCTCCACCACGCCCGCCGCCACGCCCGCGTCACCTCCGACGGCCGCCTGGTCACCCTCGCCGAGCAGGACCGCACGCTGTGGCGGCACGACGAGATCGAGGAGGCGCTCGGCCTGCTCATCCCGGGCCCGCCCGGCCCCTACCTGCTCCAGGCGGCCATCGCCGCCGAGCACACCTCCGCCGCCCGCGCGGAGGACACCGACTGGGTGGCCATCGCCGCCCTGTACGGCATGCTCGAGGAGCTGACCGGCTCGGCCGTCGTGCGGCTCAACCGCGCCGTCGCCGTCGCCGAGGCCGCGGGAGCGGCCGAGGGCCTGGCCCTCCTGGAGGGGCTGGAGACCGAGCTGCCCCACCACCACCTGCTGCCCGCCACCCGCGCCGAGCTGCTGCGCAGGCTGGGCAGGGCGGAGGAGGCGGTGGCCGAGTACGGCAGGGCGCTCGCCCTGGTCGGCACGCAGCAGGAGCGGGAGTTCCTGCTGTCGCGGCGCACCGAGACCGAGCGCCGGCTGTGCCCGTGAGATCCTGTCGACCGTGCCCCCACCCCACACCCCCGCTCCAGGACCCGCCCTTCCCTCTCCGGCGGGCGGCGTCGTGGGCCACGAGGGCGAGCTGCTGCCCTTCGACCGGCTGAAGGCGCAGGTGACGGCCAACCTCGCGCGCTTTCCCCGGATGAGCGTGCCGGTCGTCGACGGGCTGCGCGCGGCGGCGGTCGCGGTCTGCGTGCTGCGCGACGGCGATCGTCCGCCGTACACGATCGTCATCAGGCGGGCCGCGCGCGGGCGCAACGCCGGGCAGTGGGCGCTGCCCGGAGGGCGGCTGGACGAGGGCGAGCACGCGACGGACGGGGCGTTGCGCGAGCTGGCCGAGGAGACCGCGGTCACCGGCATGGAGGTGGCGGGCGCGCTCGACGACTACGTCACCGACTCGGGCTTCGTGATCACTCCGGTGGTGGCCTTCGGCGGGCCGGCCGACCCGCGCCCCGACGCGAGGGAGGTGGCCTCGATCCACCGGGTGCCGCTCGATCGGCTGCTGGCCCCTGGCGTGCCCCGCTGGAACCACGGGCTGCTGCAGATGCCCCTCGGGCCGGAGATCGTGATCCACGCCCCGACCGGCGCCATTTTGTGGCAGTTCGCCGAAGTCGCCCTCAGCGGGCGTGAGCTGCGCGTTTCCGGCGTCAGCCAGCCGCACTGGACGAGAACCTGACCCACTCTTGGGGCGGGATGGAATAGCGACCGCCTGATGTCCGTTAGAGTCGACAAGGCCGCTGTGGTCTGTGTCCCCCGGGCCGCAAATTACCGCCTTCACGGAATACCGTTCGGCTGGAGCCGTGTTGTGCATCTCGCCGAGGAGGCGACCGCCACAGCGGCCTTGAGCGTCACGACGGCGCCCCACCCACCAGGTGGGGCGCCGTTCGCGTGTGACGGGTGATAAAATTCGTGACGCGTCCGCTCTGGCGCCGTCGCCGCCCGTGAGTCCGCCGGGCCGCCGCCTCTTCCTCCCCTCCCCCGCTGACCGTGTGCGCAGGCTTCCCCTATGGACATGCACGCTTTTCCCGATCAGCTCGCCCGCACCCAGCGCTTCACGCTCGGACTCCCCCGCGCCTTCACCCTCTCCCCCGACGGCCGCAGGGCGCTGTTCCTGCGCACCCGCGGCCCCGAGGACCGCACGAGCTGCCTCTGGCTGCTCGACGGCGACCGGGAGCGGCTCCTCGTCGCCCCCGAGAGGCTCGGCGCGGAAGGCCCGGTCCCCGAGGCCGAGCGCGTCCGCAGGGAAAGGGCCCGTGAGCGTGCGGCCGGCGTGGTCGCCTACAGCACCGACCCGGCGCTCGACACGGCCGTCTTCGCCGTGAACGGGCGGTTGTGGGCGGTCGACACCCGTGCGGGCACGCCGTGGCCGGTGCCCACCGCAGGCCCCGCGAGCGATCCGCGGCTCGACCCGACGGGCCGCCGGGTGGCCTACGTCACCGACGGCGCCCTGCACGTGGTCGAGCTCGCCGGCGGGCGCGACGTCCGGCTGGCCGAACCGGAGGCCCCCGAGGTGGTCTGGGGGCTGGCCGAGCACGTGGCGGCCGAGTCCATGCACCGGGCCCGCGGCCACTGGTGGTCGCCCGGCGGCGACCGGCTGCTGGCCGCCAGGGTGGACACCTCTCCCGTCCTTCGCTGGTGGATCGCCGACCCCGCCGACCCGTCCAGGCCGCCGCGCGCGATCGCCTATCCCGCCGCGGGCACCGCCAACGCCCTCGTCACCCTCCACGTGCTCGACCTCGACGGTGGCCGCGTCGAACTCGACTGGGACCGCGCGGCCTTCGAGTACGTCACCGCCGCCCGCTGGGACGGCCACGGCCCGCTCCTCGGCGTGCAGAGCCGCGACCAGCGCACGCTGCGTGTCCTGGCGGCCGACCCGGGCACCGGCGCGACCACGCTCCTGCACGAGCAGCGCGACCCCGCGTGGGTCGAGCTGATCCCCGGCACCCCCGCCCGAACTGCCTCCGGCGCGCTCGTGCACACCGCCGACTGCGCCGACACCCGCCGCCTGACCGTGGACGGCGCGCCGGTCACCCCCGAAGGACTGCAGGTCGGCGAGGTCCTCGACGTCCGCGGCGAGTCGGTGCTCTTCCTGGCCACCGACGAGCCCACCGAGAGCCACCTGTGGTCGTACGACCCTTCGCGCGGCCCCGTACGGCTGAGCGAGGGACCCGGGCTGCACACCGGCAACCGGTCGGACGGCGCGCTGCTCGTCTCCTCCCACACCCCGCATGGACACGCCTTCCGCCTGGTCCGCGACGGCCTGCCCGACACCGGGATCGCCTCGTCGGCGGCCGAGCCGCTCCTGTCGCCCCGCGTCACGTGGCTGCGGGCAGGCGAGCGGGAGATCCGCACCGCGCTGCTGCTGCCGTCCTGGCACCGGCCTGGATCGGGATCGCTGCCCGTCCTCATGGCCCCCTACGCGGGGCCCGCGATGCGGCTGGCGGTCAGGGCCAGGCACTGGTGGCTGTGCGAGGCGCAGTGGTTCGCCGAGTCGGGGTTCGCCGTCGTGGTCGCCGACGGGCGCGGCACCAGAGGACGCGGCCCCGCATGGGAGAAGGCCGTCCACGGCGACACGCTCACCGCCCCGCTGGAGGACCAGGTGGTGGCGCTGCGCGCGGCCGCCGCGCACTGCCCCGACCTCGACCTCGGCAGAGTCGGCATCCGAGGGTGGAGCTACGGCGGCACGCTGGCGGCCGCGGCGGTGCTGCGGCGGCCCGACGTCTTCCACGCCGCCGTCTCCGGCGCGGCGCCCAGCGACCAGCGGCTGTACGACACGCATTGGCGCGAGCGCTTCCTCGGCCATCCCGACGAGCAGCCGGGCAACTACGAGCGGTCCTCGCCGATCGGCGACGCGGCGCTGCTCCGGCGGCCGCTGCTGCTGGTCCACGGCTTGGCCGACGACAACGTGGTGGCCGCCCACACGCTGCGGATGTCGGCGGCGCTGCTGGCGGCGGGCCGTCCGCACCAGGTGCTGCCGCTGCCCGGCGCCGCCCACACGCCCACGGGGGAGGCGGCGGTGGCGGGGTTGCTGCGCGTCCAGCTCGACTTCCTGCGGCAGGCGCTGAACGTCTGCGCAGGGAGTGGGGCATCGGCGCCGCCCGGCGCGCAATAGGGTTGGCTTCGCCGTCCACACGATTCAGGAGAGCCGTTGCTGTACCAGATGGTGAAGTTCGTCGCCGCGCCGATGGCGCAGGTGATGTGGCGCCCGCACATCTCGGGCGGTCACCACGTCCCCGCCACGGGTCCCGCCATTTTGGCCGCCAACCACCTGGCGGTGATCGACTCCTTCCTGATTCCCGCGCTGCTGCCCCGCCACGTCACCTTCACGGCCAAGAGCGAGTACTTCTCGGGCAACCCCGTCTCCCAGTGGTTCATGCGCCTGGGCGGCAGCCTGCCGATCGACCGCGAGTCGGCGAGCGCCGCCCAGGGCATGCTCGACAGCGCCGCCGAGCTGCTGGAGCGCGGGGAGCTGTTCGGCATCCACCCGGAGGGCACGCGCTCGCCCGACGGCCGCCTCTACCGGGGCAAGGTCGGCGTGGCGTGGCTGGCGCTGAAGACGGGCGCGCCGGTGCTGCCCGTGGCGCTGTCGGGCACCGAGAACGTGCTGCCGGTGGGCACCAAGGTGCCGCGCTTCACGAAGATCGGCATCAAGATCGGCGCGCCCATGACGTTCGAGGGCGACTACAAGAACGCCCGCGACCGGCGCAGGGTGACCGACGAGATCATGGTGGAGATCCAGAAGCTGTCCGGCCAGGAGTACGTACCGGCCTACGCCTCCTCCATCAAAGCCGGAATGTCATGATTCGACGCCAGGTAGGCTCTCCTACCTGTCGATGACCGGGGGGTTGGCTCGTGCCGCGTGGCCGTACGATCGCGATCGTTTCAGGGGTCAGTGTGCTGGCGGTGGGGGCCGCGGCCGGGGGTGCCTGGTGGGTGCTGCACACGCGCGGCACCCCGCAGGAGACCGCCCAGCGCTTCGCCGCGGCCTGGCAGGCGGCCGACATGGGCAGGATGACGGCCGAGCTGGCCGCTCCCGCCTCGCTGGCCGCCTATGAGCAGCAGCGCAAGGGGCTGAACGTCGAGCGGACCACCGTCAAGCTCGGGCAGGCCGTCGAGACGGGCGACGGCACCGCCAGGGCTCCCTACACCGCCACCCTCACCCTGAGGAACATCGGCGAGTGGACCTACACCGGCCAGATCGACCTGAAGGTCGCCGACAGGGCCTGGAAGGTCGCCTGGACCCCCGCGACCGTGCACCCCTCACTGACCGGCCAGGCCACCTTCTCTCTCAAGACGGACTGGCCGGCACGGGCGGCGATCATCGACTCCTCGGGCGAGCGCATGGACACCGGCGAGGTCGGCGGCTCGGTCCAGCAGCTGGTCGGCTTCCTCGACAAGGCCACCGCCAAGGACGTCGCCAAGCTCGGCCCCTCCTACAAGGTCGGCGACGCGGTCGGCAGGGGCGGCCTGCAGGAGACCTTCCAGAAGCGCCTGGCGGGCACTCCCGCCACCGAGATCCGGCTCGGCGACACGACGCTGACCAAGATCAAGGGCAGCGCGGGCAAGCCCCTTGAGACCACGCTCGACCCCCGCGTCCAGGCCGCCGCCGTCGCCGCCGTCCGCGACCTGCCCAAGCCGGCCTCCCTCGTCGCAGTACGGCGCGGCACGGGCGAGATCCTCGCCGTGGTCAACAACCGCGGCGGCTTCAACAGGGCGCTCGACGGCCGCTACCCGCCGGGCTCCACCTTCAAGGCCGTTACCGCGCTCGCCCTGCTCGCCGAGGGCGTCTCCCCCTCCGAGCGGGTGACCTGCCCCAAGTACGCCACTATCGGCGGCCTGAAGGTCCGCAACTCCGAGCACGCCGAGTACGGCTCGCTCACCTTCTCGGACGCCTTCGCCTACTCCTGCAACACCACCTTCGCCCCGCTCACCGCCGAACGGCTGGGCCCGGACAAGCTGCTGGAGGCGGCCGAGATGGTCGGCTTCAACCAGCCTCTGTCCATCGGCGTCCCCGCGGCCAAGGCCAGCTTCCCCAAGGCCAAGTCCGACGCCGAGCTGGCCGCCGAGTCCTTCGGCCAGGCGCGCATCACCGCCAGCCCGCTGGTGATGGCCGCCGCGGCCGCCGCGCTCGCCGACGGCACGTGGCGCCCGCCGACGCTGGTGAAGGGGCTCGAGCAGAAGGCCGAGGAGGTCGAGCTGCCCGAGGGCGTGGCCGACCAGCTGCAGCCGATGATGTCGGCCGTGGTCACCACGGGCACCGCGAAGGCGGCGGGCCTGCCGGCGGGCACCCGCGGCAAGACCGGCACGGCGGAGTACGGGACGGGTCCCGAACTGCCGTCGCACGCGTGGTTCATGGGGCACAAGGACGACGTGGCCTTCGCGGTGGTCGTGGAGGGCGGTGGCGGCGGCGGCAAGGTCGCGGCCCCCGTCGCCGCGGACTTCCTGCGCGGCCTCTGACCCACCACGGGATCCTGAGCGGCTCCGTGAAGGAAGACGCCCGACTGGCCGCGCCCATCTCCCGGAGCAGGGTCACGCTTTGTGCAACCCGCACCACCGCCGGCACGAAGCACGGTCAGGCCTTGTGGCACCCGGCACCGCCGCCGGCACCGCCGCCGGCACCGCCGCCGGCACTGCCGCCGGCACAGAGCAGGGTCAGCCTCGGGCACCCGCATCACCGGGGGCCCCAGTAGCAATCGCGGAAAATCCAACGAACCTATCTCCGACCTGCGGTTGCATGGGTTCCGGTGCGCGGATCGCTTCGGGGGCGTCCCCCGGTTTGTCGGAGTTGTTGTCCAGGTGGTTCAGGTCTTGCGGGGCGCTTTGGGATCACGGCGGGCGACGTGGTGGGCGACGGCGTCTACGCCGGGGCGGGAGTAGCGCTCCAGGGAGCGCATAGAGGCGTGCCGGGAGCGGACGAGCAGGGTGGGGTCGTTGGTGCCGTCCTCGGCTTCGTGGGTGAGCGCGGAGTGCCGTAGCTGGTGCAGGGTCCATCCGCCGCGCAGCTCGAGTGAGGCGGGGTCGGTGACGCCGGGGTTGGCCAGGGCCCGAGCGTGGAACTCGAACAGTTCAGCGGCGCGCCGGTAGTACAGCCGGGCTTTGCCGGTGGCCTTGCACACGTCCAGGGACGGGGTGCGGGGGGAGTTTTGCGTTCGGTGAGGAACATCGGTCCGCGTACGCCTCGATCTCGGCCGTCGAAGGAGGCGGTCCAGGTCAGGATGGCCGCGATCATGAGCTTGCCGCGCAGTAAATCCGGCATTTACTGCGGCAGTCACTCTGCGATGCAGGCAAAGATCTGCCCCGGCGCAGAGGTCTGCGGTTGGGCCGACGAGCGATGGACCGCTTGGGATGCCGGCGATACCGAGACAGCGATCCTTATGGCTCCTTAACATGTAGAAGCCTAAAGTGCTAGCAAGCTAGATAAATGGAGAAGCCGTTGATCGAGTTCCATCTGGACGGCAGGTCGGGTGTTTCGCCGTACCTGCAGCTGGTCCAGCAGGTACGGCAGGCCCTGCGGCTCGGCCTGCTGCGTGAGGGTGACCAGCTCCCGACCGTCAAGGAGGTGGTGGCGCGGCTGGCGATCAACCCCAACACAGTGCTCAAGGCCTACCGGGAACTCGAGCACGAGGGCTTGGCGGCGGCCCGGCCGGGCGTGGGGACGTTCGTGACGAAGACGCTGACCGACGCCTCGTTGGCTGCGCATGGCCCGCTGCGTCAAGACCTGCGGCGCTGGCTGGCCAAGGCCCGCCGGGCCGGCCTCGACGACGAAAGCATCGAGGCCCTGTTCATGACCACCTTTCGGACCGCCTCTCAGGAGGACATAGCGTGACCGTTGTTCTGCAGGCTCAGGGACTGGGCAAGAAGTATGGCAAGCGCTGGGCGCTGAGGGACTGCACCGTCGACATCCCCGTCGGGCACGTCGTCGGGCTGGTCGGTCCCAACGGGGCAGGCAAGACGACACTGCTGAAGCTGGCCAGCGGCCAGCTGGAACCGACATCGGGCACCATCACCGTGCTCGGCGGCCGGCCTGCCGGCGGCCCTGCGCAGCTGGCCAAGGTCGGCTTCGTCGCCCAGGACACCCCCGTCTACGCCGGGCTCAGCATCGCCGATCACCTGCGGCTGGGAGCACGGCTCAACCCCGGCTGGGACGCCGTGATGGCGCGGGATCGGATCGCGCGGCTCGGTCTCAATCCCGCCCACCGGCCGGGCAAGCTCTCCGGCGGCCAGCGCGCCCAGCTCGCCCTCACCCTGGGCCTGGCCAAGCGGCCCGAGTTGCTGATCCTGGACGAGCCCGTGGCCTCGCTCGACCCGCTCGCCCGCCGCGAGTTCCTGCAGGGGCTGATGGAGGCCACCGTCGAGCACGAGTTCAGCGTCGTGCTCTCCTCCCACCTGGTCTCCGACCTGGAACGGGTCTGCGACTTCCTGATCGTCCTGGTCGACTCCCGCGTGCAGGTCGCCGGGGAGACCGACAAGCTGCTGGCCACCCACCACCGGCTCACCGGCCCGCGCCGCGACCCCGACCGGCTGCCCGCCGACCAGCACGTGGTCTCCGCGCGCCACACCGACCGGCAGAGCACGTACGTCATCCGCACCGACGCCCCGATCCACGACCCCGCCTGGACGGTCACCCAGCTCAGCCTGGAGGACCTCGTCCTGGCCTACATGGACAAGCGCACCGAAGAGAACCGGCGCGTCGCCCTGGAGGTGCAGCGATGATCTGGCTGACCTGGCGCCAGCTCCGCGGCTCGGCCGCGATGATGGCCGCGGTACTCGTCATCCTCGCCATCGTCTTAGCCCTGACCGGCCCGGACCTGGCCTCCCGCTACTCCGCCGGGATCGCCGCCTGTACCCAGGACAACACCTGCGGCCGCTTCTTCGACCGCTTCTTCGGCGGGCACGACATGCCCTTCATGGCCGTCAGCCTCGTCGTGCTGCTCCTGCCCGCTGTCGTCGGGCTCTTCTGGGGAGCACCGTTGATCACCCGCGAGCTGGAGGCCGGCACGCACCTGATGGTGTGGAACCAGAGCATCACCCGCACCCGCTGGCTGGCGGTCAAGCTCGGGCTCACCGGCCTGGTCGCCATGGCCGCCGCCTGCCTGTGCGGCCTCATGGTGACCTGGTGGTCCGGCCCCCTGGACATGTCAGCCCCCGACGAACTCGCCCTGATGGCTCCCCTGGTGTTCGGCGCGCGCGGCATCGCCCCGATGGGGTACGCCGCCTTCGCCTTCGTCCTCGGCGTGACCGTGGGCATGGTGGTGCGCCGCACCCTGCCCGCCATGGCCCTCACGCTGGCCGTCTTCGCCGCGATCCAGCTCGCCATGCCGCTGCTGGTCCGTCCCCACCTGATGCCCCCGGTCACGTCGACCTTCGAGCTCGGCCAGGCGAACGTGGACGGCATCGGCATAAACCGGGACCAAGGCGGAGCTGTGGATATTCACCTGAGGTCGGCCGTTCCCGGTCACGCGGGCGCCTGGGTCCTGTCCGGCAGCCTGGTCGATCCGTCCGGACGTACGCTCGGCAGCGGCGGCGAAGCCGCCGTCCCGGTCTCTACCACGTCCGGACCCTGCGCACCGTCGGGACCACCGAGCATGGACGCGTGCATGGCCGAGATCAACCGGCTCGGCTACCGGCAGCAGGCGACCTACCAGCCCCTTGAGCGCTTCTGGCCCTTCCAGTGGATCGAGACCGGGATCTACGCCCTGCTCACCCTCGGCCTCACCTGGTTGTCCTTCTGGTGGATCCGCAGGCGCCTGTCATGACCGTCATCAGGACCGCGACCGCCGGGCTCGCCGTCCTCCTGGCGGCGGCCTGCACGGCGCCGACGCCACCGCGCAGCCAGGCGAGCACGGCAGCCAGTACGGTCTGCTCGCAGCCCAAGGGCCGCCCCGGGGCGGAGACGCCCACCACGATCGACGTCATCGAGCAGGCGTACTTCTGCATCCTCGGCAACTACTACAGCGGCGCCACGCTGGATGCCCGCTCGCTGCTGATCGCCGGATTCGTCGCCCTGACACAGGAGCTCAACCGCAACGGGCGCGACGTGCCCGAGGCCACCATGCCGGCGCTGACCGGTGAACGGAAAGCCGACTGGACCGCTTTCGAGACCGTCTACCGCAAGACCACCGATCAGGTCCCCGACCTCCGCGACAAGCTGGCCGTCGTCACCCTCGAGGCCATCGTGGCCGGCCTCGGCGACAACCACGCCCGCTGGACGCACGACGTCAAACAGCACCCCGACCACTACGACGGTGACGGCTACAGCCTGGGTTTGCAGGCGAACGTCAACGGCCCCCAGGTGGACGGCAACCCCGGCGTCGCCCTCCCCCCGCTGTTCGTCACCACCGTGCAGGGCGGCGCGGCGCAGGCCGCCGGACTGCGCCCGGGCGACATCATCGAATCGATCAACGGATCGGCGCCCTTCATCGACGGGAAGGCCACCCCCGCGATCGCCGCCCTCTACCCGCGATATCCGGAGGCGCGCCCGGTCCGGCTGCGGCTCCTGCGGCAGAGCACCGGCCGCCGCTGGAGCGTGACGCTCAAGCCCGGCCTCTACCAGCGGGATCTGGCCGCCCTGCAAGTGGTGCAGTCGAAGCTGCTGGACGACAGCATCGCCTATGTACGAATGCGCGGGTTCGCCTCCGACTCAGCGGACAGAGTCTTCAAGGCGATCTCCAGGCTGCGCACCGGCCGGACGCTCACCGGCGTCGTGCTGGACCTGCGCGGCAACGGCGGCGGCAGCCCCCTGGAGGCGACCCGGCTGGTGAGCGCGTTCGCCCACGGTAAGGTCACCGCCTACCAGTGCACCGTGGACGGCAAGTGCGAGACCTCGCGGACCGACGACACCGTCGAGCTGATCGACCTGCCGCTGGTGGTGCTCACCGACCGCAGCTGCGCCTCGGCATGCGAGCACGTCAGCTCCGCGGTCAAGGACCTGCGCATCGGCCGGTTGGTCGGCACCAGAACCGCCGGCGTCATCTCCGGCCCGGCGCAGCCGTACCTGCTGAGCAACAACACCATGCTGGGCTTCCCCACCAGGCACCACCTGGGGCCCAACCGTGAGGTGATCGACCGGATCGGCGTGCCCCCCGACCACCATGTGCCCCTGACCCCGCAGGACGCGGCCGCCGGGCGCGACCCCGCCCTGGCCAAGGCCCTGACCCTGCTGCACAAGTGAAGGGACCTCTCGATGAGACAGATCCTGGCAGCCGCCGCAGGACTGGCCGTCCTGGCCGCGTCCGCCTGCTCAACGCCCACGCCGCCCCGCTCCGCCGCCCCGTCGGCCACGCCGACCGGCCCCGCCACCCTGCCCGCCCCCACCGGCGCCCATCCGGTCGGCACCACCGCCCTGTATCTGAAAGACGCCTCTCGCCCCGATCCGTGGAACCTCGACGTCGACGCCAGGGAGCTCAAGGTCACCCTGTGGTATCCGACCAAGCAGCGGGACGGGCAGCGCGCGCCGTACATGACGCCGAAGGAATCGGAGCTCGCCATGAGGCGCTATGGGATCGCGGGCGTCCCGGACGACACGCTGAGCAAGACGCGCACGAACGCCATCAAAGACGCCGAACCCACGGGGCGGAAGCTTCCGCTGGTGGTGCTCTCCCCCGGCTTCACCAATCCGATGAGCACGCTCACGTCCCTGGCCGAAGATCTGGCCAGCCGAGGGTACGTCGTGGCCGGGATCGACCACACCTACGAGAGCTACGCCACGACCTTCCCCGACGGGCGGGTCGCCGAATGCATCGCCTGCGACAGCGACACCGACCCGGGCTTCGGCACGGGGGTGGTTCAGGGCCGGGCGGCCGACGTCTCCTTCGTACTCGACCAGTTGCCATCAAAATGGGACGGTTCCGGCCTGATCGACCGCTCCAGGATCGCGATGGCAGGCCAGTCGATCGGCGGGGCCAGCGCCATGGCGGCCATGGCGAAGGACTCCCGTGTGCGCGCCGGAATCGACATGGACGGCACCACCTACGCCCGGATCCCCAAGAGCGGGTTCTCCCGGCCGTTCATGTTCATAGGTTCGCCCCAGCACATCCCCGGCGGCCGCGACAATTCGTGGGACCGCGACTGGAAGCTGCTGACCGGGTGGAAGCGCTGGCTCGTGCTGTCGGGCGCGGAACACCAGTCCTTCACCGACGGCCCGCTGCTGGCGGGCACCCTCGGCATCAGGCCCCCCGCCGGCATTCTGCCCGCGGCACGCTCCGCCGAGCTCGCCCGCACGTACGTGGCAGCCTTCCTCGACCAGCACCTGAAGTCGCAGCGGCAGCCCCTCCTGGACAAGCCGTCATCACAGTACCCCGAGGTCAAGTTCTGCCCTGCGACCTGCGGTCAATCCTGAGGCCCCGCCGATCGTGGCCGGCACCTTGGGGTGAACTTCCGCAGATAGGTGTAGGACGCCTCCAACGCCGCCGGCCGCCCGTGGTCGCGTCCCGGATAATTCGTTGCAACGCAGGTCAACGAGGCGCCGTTGGCATTACTAGCGCCGTTCAAGCGTGAGTAGCGGCTCAGAAAACACAGGCGCCGGTGCGCCGGGATCTGCGGCGACAGCCTGCTCCAGGCGGCGGAAGCCGACCTCCAGCTCGTCGGGACTGAGGTGAGCGAAGAACGAAAGGGTGCGCAGGCGCAGCCGTTCGAGCATGTCACCGCGGGTGCCGAAGGACGGCTGGGTAACCGTGCCGAAGCTGGCAACGCGCCAGCCGTCCGACGTGAACATCGCGATGACCTCGTGCAGCGGCTGAAACAGCGAGGCGTCCACCTCAAAGCCGCGGGGGAAGTGCTCCAGCCACCACGGCCTGGGATGGTGGTCGCTGAAATTCGCGCGCAGTAGCAGCCGCCCGCCGGGCCTGAGCACCCTGGCCAGCTCCCGGGCCGCCCGCGGCTTGCCCTGCACGTGGTGCCAGGACAAGAACATGAGAGCGTAGTCGGCGCTGCCGGACGGCACTGGCATGTCCTCGGCGGAGCCTGCCAGATACCGCACACCGGGATGCTGGGACTGCGCCTGCGCTATCTCGCGCATGCGGACCGACGGCTCGACGCCGGTGACTGGCCCGAACGCTCGCGCCAGCGCGGGGGTGAACCTGCCCGTCCCTGAGCCGACGTCCAGCCCCTCCAGCGGACGCCGCTCGGGCAGCACCGCTCCGAAGGCGCTGATCCATGCCTGCAACTGCTGCTCGGTGAGCGCACGGCCACGCGCGTAGTCCTGGTGCTGCTCCGTGTCGTAGTCGATCCGCCTCATCACAGCTCCCGCGTGAGCCGGGCTACGGCGAACCGTCGGCCCGATATATCGACTTGATACATCGGGACGATATGCGGCGTCGCGTCATGCCGCAAGGGATCGCGTTGACTCAACCACGGCAACGTGCACAGCTGGACGGCCGGCCCCAACCGCGCTTCAGGCCCGCGCCCGCCGACACGGCCCAGGTTGTGGATGAACCCCAGGTCCTTCCGCGTCAGCGTGAAGAACTAGAAGGCCAGGGCGGCGGCCTCGTGGCGCAGCACCAGCAGCAGCAGCGTCGCCACCAGGGTGGCGATCAGCAGCCAGCTGACCATGATGATGACGGTCGACCGGCGCGGACGGCGGCGCGGAGCGGGCTTCTCGCCGTTCGCCTTGGCCTCGCGCCGACGCTCCGACTCCTCGCTTCGGCGCACACGGTCGTTGAACGACTCCAGCCGGGCGACGAGCCGTGGGTCCTCGTCGACGAGGTGGCGCTCGATCTGGGCCAGCAACCGCTCCTCGTCCTGCGACCAGGCCATGGTGCACCTCCGGAACGCAAGCTCTGTGCCCCGATTACTGCCCAACCGTGAAGATCATTATCCGTTCCAAGGGAAGGTAATTGCAGGCTCTTTCCCGTTGCGATCATTATCGAACCTGCGTTCTAATCATGCCATGCGCTGGGACAATCTGCGTCTGGCCGACGACGCGAGCGGTGACGATCCCGCCGTGCCGCTGTTCGCGCGCGGCGCGGTGGCCCGCACCTTCGACACCCCCGAGTTCAAGGGGATGACCTTCTACGAGATCCAGGCCAAATCCATCATCAACAAGGTCCCGGCCGCCAGCCGCGTCCCCTTCTCCTACACCATCAACCCCTACCGGGGCTGCAGCCACGCGTGCTCCTACTGCCTGGCCGGCGACACGCCCGTCCTCATGGCCGACGGGCGCACGAGACCCATCGCCGAGCTGCGCGCAGGCGACCGGATCTACGGCACGCGCCTGGTCGGCGGCCGCCGGCGATACGTGGTCACCGAGGTGCTCGACCACTGGTCGACGGTGAAGGCGGCGCACCGGGTGACCCTGGCCGACGGCACCCGCCTGGTGGCCAGCGGCGAGCATCGCTTCCTGACCGCACGCGGCTGGAAGCATGTGACGGGCGACGTCGGGCGTCCGTCGTTGGGCGACGGCGACCGCCTGGTCGGCGGCGGGCGCTTCGCCGAGCCACCCGAATACGACGACGACTACCGGCGCGGCTACCTGTTCGCAGTCCTCGGCCCGAACAGCGCGACCCCCAGCGTCGCAGCCTCTGTCGGAGCGGCCTCCGTCGGAGCGATCTCCCGCGCCGCGATCTCCCTCGGCGCAATATCCGGTGGGGCGGTCTCCCTCGGTGCGATACCTCGCGTGATCCCCCGTGGGGCGGTCTCTGGCGGCGCGGTCTCCAAAGGGGCGGCCTCCGTCGGGGCGGTCCCCGGAGGGGTGGCCGACCGTGTGCGGTCCTTCCTCGACGACTTGGGGCTCGGCCTCGATCTCCTGGAGACGGGTGACCGCGTCGCCTTCGGGGAAACGCCGACCGACGTCCTCCTGGAGATGGGTGGCCTCGCCCTTGGGAGAACGCCGACCGACGTCGAGCGAGCACGCCCCGATGCGCCTGCCCAGGGCGGCGGAACGATCGAGGGCGCTGGGTCGGTCGAGGAGGGCGACGGGACTCTTGAGATCGCCGGAGGGCTCCCTGCCCGGCCGTCGTGGGGATGGCTGAAAGGGTTCCTCGCGGGCGCCTTCGACCGCGACCCCGCCTCGATCACCCTGGAAGGGGGCGCGGCCGAGCGGCTGCGCTTCCTCCACACCGTCGATCCGGCGAGCGCGGACCCGCACGGCATCGAGGGCGCGCCCGTCGAGTCGGCGGCTGACGTGCGCGTCCTGTCGGTCGAGCCGCTCGGCGTCGACGTGCCGATGTACGACATCACCACCGGCACCGGCGACTTCATCGCCGACGGCCTCGTCTCGCACAACTGCTTCGCCAGGAAGACCCACGAGTACCTCGACCTCGACGCCGGCCACGACTTCGACTCCAAGATCATCGTGAAGGTCAATGCCGCCGAGCTGGCCCGCAAGGAGCTGGCCACGCCGCGCTGGGGCGGGCACCACGTGGCGATGGGCACCAACGTCGACTGCTACCAGCGCGCCGAGGGCCGCTACCAGCTGATGCCCGGCATCCTGCGGGCGCTGACCGAGGCGGCCAACCCGTTCTCCATCCTCACCAAGGGCACGCTGATCCTGCGCGACCTGCCGCTGCTGGAGGCGGCGGCGCGGGTGACCGAGGTGAGCACGGCGGTCTCGGTCGGCTTCGTCGACGCGGGGCTGTGGCGAGCCGTCGAGCCCGGCACCCCCAACCCGAGGAGACGGCTGGAGGCCTGTCGCAGGCTCACCGACAGCGGCATCCCGTGCGGGGTGCTGATGGCGCCGATCCTGCCCTACCTGTCCGACTCTCCCGACCGCCTGGAGGCGACGGTGCGGGAGATCGCCGCGGCGGGCGCGACGCATGTCACGCCGATCGTGCTGCACCTGCGGCCGGGGGCGCGCGAATGGTTCCTCGGGTGGCTCGCGCGCGAGCACCCGCGCCTGGTGCCGCGCTATCTGGAGCTGTACGGCAGAGGCGCCTACGCGCCCAAGTCCTACCAGGAGCGGGTGAGCACCCAGGTCAGGGAGCTGGCCAGGCAGTACGGCATCGGGCGGACGCCCTCCTGGCGGATCCAGCCGGACCAGCCACCCCAGCCCGAACAACTATCCCTTCTGTGAGATTAAGAGGCCACATGGGTATTAAGTGGCGTGATGCCCGAATATGCGGGCCGACACCACGGGGGAAAGATCCATGGCAGAGCAGGGAAAGAAACCCGTCGCCAAGTCAGGCAAGGCCAAGAAGGCGACCATCAAGGCCACCAGGGCCGCCAAGAACGCCAAGAACACCAAGCGGGAGTCGACCACCAAACCGGAAGCGGAATAATCCTGACGCCGGTGGGATCATGATCAGGCAGCCGGAGGCCGATCCGGCTGCCTGATCACGGAGTGGAGCATGACGGCCTACCTGCGCTTTCCAGCGATCTTCAAGGACGTGGTCGTCTTCGCCGCCGAGGACGACCTCTGGATGGTCGCCGCGCAGGGCGGCCGCGCCTTCCGCCTCACCGCCGGCCTGGCCGAGGCCGCCTATCCCCGCTTCTCCCCGCGCGGCGACCAGCTCGCCTTCGTCGGCAGGGAAGAGGGCCCCGAAGAGGTGTACGTGATGCCCGCGGGCGGCGGCGCGGCCAGGCGCGTCACCTTCCACGGCGCCCGCTGCACGGTCACCGGCTGGGATCCACAGGGCAGGGTGCTGTACGCCAGCGACGAGCGCCAGCCGTTCGAGGGGCAGAAGTGGCTGCACAGGGTGCTGCCCGGCGGCGTGCCCGAGTGCCTGCCGTACGGCCCGGCCACCAGCATCAGCCACGGGCCACGGGACATGATCGTGCTGGGCCGCAACACCGCCGACCCGGCCCGGTGGAAGCGCTACCGGGGCGGCACCGTCGGCGACCTGTGGATCGACCCCTCGGGTCAGGGCGACTGGCGGCGGCTGATCAGCCTGCCCGGTAACCTCGCCTCGCCGTGCTGGAGCGACGACAGGGTCTGCTTCCTGTCCGACCACGAGGGCACGGGCAACGTCTACTCCTGCGCTCCCGACGGCAGCGACCTGCGCAAGCACACCCACCACGCCGACTACTACGCCCGCAATCTCTCCAGCGACGGGCACACGCTCGTCTACCACGCCGCGGGCGATCTCTACGTGCTCGAGCCGGGCAGCGAGTCAAGGAAGATCGAGGTGCTGCTGGCCAGCTCCCGCACCCAGCGCAACAGGCGGTTCGTCGAGGCCGCCGACTACCTCGACAGCGCCGCCCCCAGCCCCGACGGCAGCGAACTGGCCATCACCACCCGCGGCAAGGCCTACACCCTCGCCGGCTGGGAGGGCCCAGTCCAGCAGCACGGCGAGGTCGACGGCGTCCGCTACCGCTTCCTCACCTGGACGGGCGCCGGCAGCCTGGTGGCCGCCGCGAGCGACGAGGGCGACCGCGAGGTCCTCGTCCTGCTCGACGGCAGGCGCCAGACCCGCCTCGACCATCTCGACACCGGCCGCGTCACCGACCTGGTGGCCGCCCCCGTGGGCGACCTGATCGCCGTCACCAACCACCGCCACGAGCTGCACGTCGTCGACCTCGCCGCGCGCACCACCACGCTGGTCGAGACCAACCCGCACGCCGCCGTCGAGGAGCCCGCCTGGTCGCCCGACGGCCACTGGCTGGCCTACGTCAGCCCCACCAGCGGCCAGCACACCGCGATCAAACTCCACCACGTCCCCACCGGGCGCACGGTGGACGCCACCCACCCGGTGCTGAAGGACTCAGGCCCCGCCTTCGACCCCGACGGCCGCTACCTCTACTTCATCGGCCAGCGCGTCTTCAACCCCGTCTACGACGCGCTGCAGTTCGACCTCGGCTTCCCGCTCGGCACCCGCCCCTACGCCATCGCCCTGCGCGAGGACGTGCCCTCCCCGTTCGTGCCCCAGGCGCGACCGCTGGCCGCCAAGGACGACGAGGAGGACGAGGAGCCGGGCGAGCTGACGATCGACGTGGCCGACCTGCCGTACCGGATCACCGCCTTTCCGCTGCCCGAGGGCCGCTACGAACGGCTGGCGGGGCTGAAGGACAAGGTGCTGATCCTCTCCAGCCCCATCGAGGCCCACGACGGCACGCTGCACCTGTACGACTTCGACAAACAGAAGAACGAGACCTTCGCCGAGGACGTCAGCGACTTCCAGCTCGCCGCCGACCACAGGAGCCTCCTCTACCGGTCGGGCGATCGCCTGCGCCTGCTGAAGGCGGGCGAGATCCCCGAGCACGACGACCACCCCTCCAGGAGCAGCGGCTGGATCGACCTCGGCCGCGTCAAGGTCTCCCTCAGCCCCGAGGCCGAGTGGCGGCAGATGTTCCGCGAGGCCTGGCGGCTGCAGCGGGAGAACTTCTGGTCGGCCGACATGGCCGGCCTCGACTGGCAGGCCGTCTACGACCGCTACCTGCCGCTGGTCGACCGCATCACCACCCGGGGAGAGTTCTCCGACCTGCTGTGGGAGCTGCAGGGCGAGCTCGGCACCAGCCACGCCTACGAGATCGGCGGCGAGTACCGTCCCGGCCCCGACTACAGCCAGGGCAAGCTCGGCGTCGACTGGGACTACCACGACGGCCACTACCACATCGGGCACATCGTCCAGGGCGACCGCTGGGATCCGGAGGCCACCTCGCCGCTGAACCGGCTCGGCCTCGACGTACGGCCGGGCGACGCCGTCCTCGCCGTCAACGGCATGCCCATCGACGAGAGCACCACGCCCAACCAGGCGCTGGTCAACCAGGCCGGCCAGGAGGTGCTGCTCACCCTGCGCAGAGACGAGCGCACCTTCACCGCCACCGTCCGCGCCCTGGCCGACGAGCAGCCCGCCCGCTACCGCGACTGGGTCAACCACAACCGCGACCGCTGCCACCAGCGCAGCGCCGGACGCGTCGGCTACGTCCACATCCCCGACATGGGCACCCAGGGATTCGGCGAGTTCCACCGCGGCTACCTGGCCGAGTACGACCGCCAGGCCCTCATCGTGGACGTGCGCTTCAACGGCGGCGGCAACATCTCCGCGCTCCTGCTGGACAAGCTCGCCCGCCGCCGGCTCGGCTACGACCACCCCCGCCGCGGCGAGCCCGAGCCCTACCCGCCCGAGTCGCCCAGGGGCCCGCTGGTGGCCATCACCAACGAGTGGGCCGGATCCGACGGCGACATCTTCAGCCACACCTTCAAACTGCTCGGCCTCGGCCCGCTGATCGGCAAGCGCACCTGGGGCGGCGTCATCGGCATCTGGCCGCGCCACCGCCTGGCCGACGGCACCCTCACCACCCAGCCCGAGTACTCCTTCACCTTCATCGAGGGCGACAGGGAAGTGGAGAACTACGGCACCGATCCCGACATCGAGGTCGACATCACCCCCCAGCACTACGTCCAAGGCGTCGACACCCAGCTCGAAACGGCTATTGACCTGGCACTGAAAAGGATCATTCACAGCTGACGTTCAGACTTTGCAACCTTCACCCCAGTTTAAGCGTCTAAAGGTCGTAAGCGGGGGAACGCGCCACGGGGACAGACGACGCGTGAACTCGGACGCGGGCGAGAAGGGGACCCCCAGAGTGCGTGCACTGGCAGGCAAGGGCAAGGCGGCCGTCTACCGGCTTTATGAAGCCAACAACCGCAGGCGCGCCCGCTCGGCGCCACCGCCCTCGATCGACCAGATCCACATCCTGCTCCTGCACGCCCACGGCATGGGCGGCACCATCAGGACGGTCTTCAACCTGGCCGGCTACCTGGCCTCGACCGGACGCGACGTGGAGATCGTCTCCATCCTCAAGGAGGCCGAGGAGCCGTTCTTCCCGATCGACCCCCGGGTCAAGTTCCGCTTCCTCGACGACCGGCTCGCCCCCAGGACGGGCCTGCGCAGGCGCCTGTCGAAGATGCCCAGCAAGCTCATCCCGCCGCAGGAGGCCGCCTACCACCGCTTCAACGTGTGGACCGACCTGCAGCTGGCCCGATGGATCCGCTCCATCGACACCGGCGTCATCATGGCCACCAGGCCCGGCCTCAACCTGGCGCTGGCCCAGCTCGCCCTGCCGAGCGTCATCACCATCGGCCAGGAGCACGTCGCCCTGCAGGGCCAGCCGGAGCCCGTCCAGGAGCTGATCAAGCGCCGCTACCGCTCCTTCGACGCGCTCGTCACCCTCACCAAGGCCGACCTGCGCGACTACCGCGAGACCCTGCGGCGCAAGCCCAAGAGGCTGCTGCGCATCCCGAACGCCGTGCCGCCCATGCCGGGCGAGATCTCCAAGCTGGAGAACAAGGTCGTCCTCGCGGTCGGCCGGATGACCAAGCTCAAGGGCTTCCACCGCCTCATCACCGCGTGGGAGACCGTCGCCGCCGCCCACCCCGACTGGAAACTGCGCATCCTCGGCGCCGGACCACAGGAGGACAACCTGCGCGCCCAGATCGCCGAGGCCGGTCTCGACGGCAAGGTCGAGCTGCCGGGGCCGTCCTCCGACGTCGCGGGCGAGCTCGAGAAGGCCTCGATCTTCGTGCTCAGCTCCCGCCACGAGGGCTTCCCCATGACCATCCTGGAGGCCATGGCCAAGGGGCTGGCGATCGTCAGCTTCAACAGCCCCCACGGCCCCAAGGAGATGATCACCGACGAGGTCGACGGGCTGCTGGTCAAGCCGCGCACCAACGCCAACCTCGCCGCCGCCATCATGCGCGTCATCGAGGACGAGGAGCTGCGCCACCGCCTGTCCGAGGGCGCGCTGGCCACCGCCGCCACCTACGACGTCGAGACCATCGGCGCCCGCTGGGACGCCCTGCTGGAGGAGCTCCTAGCCCGCCGCAACGGCACCTACGTCAAGCCCACTCCAGCAGCTCCACCGGCTCAGTGATGACGTCCACGAGCGCGCCGTTGCGCATCACCGTGATCGGCAACGGCCGACCGATCGCGTCGGCGAACATCAGCCGCTGAAGGCTCTGCGCGTCACCCACCGGCCTGCGGCCCGCGCTCACCACCAGATCGCCGGCCCGCAGCCCGGCCCTGGCCGCCGGCGAGCCGCTCACCACCTCCACCACCCGCAGCGCCCGCCGCTGACCCAGCCGCTCTCCGAGCGACTCGGGCAGCGGCGCCGGCGAGGTCACCAGGCCGAGATAGGCCCTGCGCACCCTGCCGTCCCTGATCAGCGCAGCGATGATCGAGCGCGTCGTCGAGTTCACCGGTACGGCCAGGCCCACGCCGACCCCCGCCACCGCCGTGTTGATCCCGACCACCCTGGCGCTGGAGTCGGCCAGCGCTCCGCCCGAGTTGCCGGGGTTGAGCGCCGCGTCGGTCTGGATGACGTCCTCGATCAGCCGCCCGCCCACCGGCAGCGAACGGCCGAGCCCCGAGACCACGCCCGCCGTCACCGACCCCGCCAGACCCAGCGGGTTGCCCACCGCCACCACCAGCTGGCCCACCACCAGCGCGTCGCTGTCGCCGAGCACCGCGGGCTCCGGCGTCGCGCCCTGCGCCCTGATCACCGCCAGATCCGACAGCGGATCGCGCCCCACCAGCACGAAGCCGCCCGCCGAACCGTCGGCGAAGGCCACGCTTCCCGACCTGGAGGAGCCGACCACGTGCGCGTTCGTCAGAAGAAAGCCGTCGGCGGTGAAGACCACCGCCGACCCGCTCCCCCTGCCCGCGCGCACGCCGGCCACCTTCGGCTGCAGCTCGGCCGCGACAGAGGAGACGGTACGGGAGTAGGCGTCGAGGGGATCGGACATACGAGACCTCCCGAGTGAATTACACGATTACACGGTAACTCGCCCGTCACCCGAGCGCGATCGCGGTTGTCCTCGCACCCTCGCGAGGGCGGCGAGCCCCACCACCGCAATCACCACAGCATTCCGTCCCGGTGTCAAACCTCCCCGCGGCGGGAAAACACCCGAGCGGGAGGCGCCACTTGAGCACTCGTGACGCGATCGCCGTCTTAGCAGCCGCCGTACTCCTCGCCGCGTTACTCGGCAACAACCCGCAACCGCCCGCCACCGCCACCGCCACGCCCCTCGACAACCCCGACGGCACCAGGCCGGGCCTCGCCCCGGTCACCACCCCGCAAGACCGAGCCGCCGCCCGCGACCTCATCGGCAGACTCAAGGTCCAGCGCATGGGCGCCAAGACCGGTTACACCCGCGGCCGCTACGGCGACAACTGGGCCGACACCGCCGCCGACATCCCCTACGCCGGCAACGGCTGCCGCACCCGCGACGACCTGCTCGCCCGCGACGGCCACGACCTCACCTACCGCGCCGGCTCCCCCTGCGACGTCGTCGCGCTCAACCTCGACGACCCCTACACCGGACGCACCATCGCCTGGCGCAAGAGACACGCCGACGACATCCAGGTCGACCACGTCGTCCCCCTGTCCTACGGCTGGCGCATGGGCGCCAACCGCTGGACGGCCGCCAAACGCCTGCGCTTCGCCAACGACCCGCTCAACCTGCTGCCCGTCGACGGCGACACCAACGAGGCCAAAGGCGGCTCGGGCCCCGCCTCATGGCTGCCGCCCCAGCGCCGCGTCCACTGCGCCTACGCCGTCCGCTTCGCCCAGGTGGCACTCAAGTACGCGCTGCCGGTCACCAAGGCCGACCGCACCACCATGATCAGAGTGTGTCGTCCGACCAGTCGAACCCATTCCTGAACGTGATCTCGGCCAGAATCCGCTGCCCGTCGCTGCTGGGATGGAAGAAGTCCCACTTGCTCACCTGCGCCAGCGTGTACGGGTAGGAGAACACCGCACCCCCGTCGGTACGGCAGCGCGGCCCGAACGCCGCACACGCCCGCGCCCACTCCCTGTTGAAGTCGCGCACCCGATCCCGCACCCGCGCCCGCCGCTGCACGTCGGCCCGCTTCGTCGAGGTCGGATTCGCCAGCATCGCCTGACAGATCCGCCCCAGCCCCCAGAACGTCCGCGCGATCGCGTTGTCCTTGCCCACCTGCCACAACCTGCGCAGGTCGGGAATGCTCGCCACGAACACCCGCACCTCCGGCAGCTCCGCCCGCAACCTGCCGAGCGCCGCCTCCACCCGCCGCCTGAACACCGGCACCGGCGTCATCGCCGCCTCCGTGCGCACGCACGCGTCCTGCGCGCCCAGCAGGATCGTCACATACGCCGCCTTCGCCGCGACCGCCTTGTCCACCTGCCCCATCAGATCGGCGCTCGTCGAACCGGGCACGGCGAAGTTGCGGTTGTGACCCCGCAACGCGGGACCCCGCTCGGCCAGCCGCACGTAATGGCTGCGCACCTGCGCGTTGTCGCCCGCCGACCACGAACGCGACGTGCACGAGACGTACCAGCCGCAGGCGTTGAACCCCGCACTGATCGAGTCGCCCAACGCCGCCATCACCCCCGGCAGCGGCTCCAGCGAGGACGCCCCCGCCACCGAACCCGACCCGGAGACCAGCACGACAGCGGCGAGCACGTGACGGATCATGGCCCTTAAGGTAGGGAGCGTCACCCGCCAAGGCCACGACCAGGACCCACTTCCTATCGTGGCTTGACATGATCAAGATAAGACCTATCCAACTCCATGTCTGATTTTTGATCCCAAGGCGGACAATGGGCAGGGGCCCGAATCGAACATGTTCAGCTCCGGCATAGCATGTCTTGAGTGAGTGTCGCGCTCGGAATAACCCGCCCTCTGCCGGTTCGCACCATCCCGATCGGTGACCCCGGCGACCTGCTCTCCCGCCTGCCGTCCACCGCCCCCTACGCGTGGATCAGGAACGGCGAGGGCCTCGCCGGATGGGGGGAGGCCGCCAAAGTCACCGTGCCACCGGGCCCCGGCCGCTTCGCCTGGGCCCGCCAGTGGCTCAACTCCGTCCTCGCCGACGCCCACACCAGCGATGAGCACACCACCGACGAGCACGGCCACCGCCGCGGACCCGTCGCCTTCGGCACCTTCACCTTCGACGAGAACTCCCCCGGCTCCACCCTCGTCGTCCCCCAGACCGTCCTGACCCGCCGCCACGGACAGGCCTGGCTCACCACCATCGGCCGGCCCACCCTCGGCCAGGAGATCACCCCGATCACCTACCCAGGCCGCATCAGCTACGGCGACGGCAGCCTCACCGCGCCCGCCTGGGAAGGCATCGTCGCCCGCGCCTCCCAGCGCATCCGCGACGGCGAACTCGAGAAGGTCGTGCTCGCCCGCGACCTGACCGCCACCGCCGAGCACCCCATCGACATCCGCCTCCTGCTCACCCGCCTGGCCACCCGCTATCCCGACTGCTACACCTTCTCCGTCGCCGGCCTGGTCGGCGCCACCCCCGAACTCCTCATCCGCCGCGAAGGACAGCAGATCGAGTCACTCGTCCTGGCCGGCACCACCACCCGCGGCGTCAACCCCGCCGACGACGTCGCCCGCGGCGCCGCCCTGTTCGCCTCCGCCAAGGACCGGCACGAACACGAGTGCGCCATCGCCTCCGTCCGCCACGCGCTCACCCCCCTGTCGGCCACCCTCAGCGTGCCCGACGAACCCGAACTCCTCGTCCTGCCCAACCTCCAGCACCTGGCCAGCCACGTCACCGGCACCCTCGACGACGGCGCCTCCGTCCTCGACGTCGTCGCCGCCATGCACCCCACCGCCGCCGTCGGCGGCACCCCCACCGACACCGCGATCAAGCTCATCCGCGAACTCGAGGGCATGGACCGCTCCGGCTACGCCGGACCCGTCGGCTGGATCGACGCCTACGGCGACGGCGAATGGGGCATCGCGCTGCGCTCCGGCATCGTCGACGGCCGCCGCGCCAGGCTGTTCGCCGGCTGCGGCATCATGGGCGACTCCGACCCCGCCGCCGAACTGGCCGAAGCCCAGACCAAGTTCCGCGTCATGCAGTACGCCCTGGAAGGCTAGAGCCCCCGCCACGACGGCCACGCGGAGATCTCACCCCTCGGGGGCGTGGATCTCCGCACCCAGGCCGACCACCGCGCGGCCCGCCGTCAGCGTGGCCACCCACTCGGTGAACGCGGCCACCTCGTCCTGCCCCACCGCGACCGAGAACGACACCTTGTCCCCGTAGGCCACCTCCCGCACCGGATAGGCCGACACCCGCAGGTCGTTCTCCAACCGGCCGGCCAGCTCGTGCCCCACTGACACCCGCACCAGCCTGGCGGGCACCATCCGCACCGGCTCGACCCGATCGAGGGTCTCGGTCACCGCCGAGCCGTACGCCCTGACCAGGCCGCCCGCGCCCAGCAGCACGCCGCCGAAGTAGCGCGTCACCACCGCGACCACGTCGTTGAAACCGCGCCCCACCAGGGCCTGCACCATCGGCGTGCCGGCCGTCCCGCCCGGCTCGCCGTCGTCGTCGCCCTTCTGCAGGCGCTGCCCGACGACGTAGGCGGTGCAGTTGTGGGTGGCGCCGGGGTGCAGCGCGCGCCGCTCGGCGATGAACTCCGCCGCCTCCTCGGCGCTCCGCACCGGGGCCATGGCGCAGATGAACCGTGACCGCTTGACCTCGGTTTCGTGCTCGGTGCGGGTTTTGAGGGTGAGGTACGGGAGGGCCACCGACCCAGGCTACCGCCTTTACAAAGTAGAGCATTTCGGACATCTTCCTGCGCCGGGCACGCTGCTTCGGACCGCGCCCGCCTGCCTGCCCGCCACGATGGGCGCGCCTTCGCGGCTGCCGAGAGGAGGAGGACGCGGTAGCCCGCGGTGGCGCATATGGCGAAGTGGCGCGTGGCGTGGTGGCGGAGTGGCAGCCACTCCCCCGCTACCGCTCTCAGCCTGACCCACCAGCGCGCCCTCAGCGGGCACAACGAAGGCACTCGGTTCGGGGTCGTTCGTCTTCATTCTGGTGCCGAAGTGACTCAAGAGGCTCGAGACCATGATGCGTTAAGCTCGTCGAAGCCATGGAGCTACCACGCGACCTCCCCCGAGCCCTCTCCCAGGCGTTTCACGCCGTCGGCCTGCCCTGGCCGGACGCCCGGCTGGACCACTTCGACGGGGTGCTGGCCGAGCTCGGCGACCGCCCCGAGGCGCGGCGGCTGCGCGACCACGTCCGCGTGCTGCGGAAGGCCCAGCGGGTGTTCTTCGAGCACCTGCGAGACCTCACCGACGAGCACGACGGCAGCGGCATGCGACTGATCGGGCACAAGGACCGGCCGTGCGTGAGCGAGGTGCGGGAGAAGTGGGCCAGGACCGCGGCGCAGATGGCGGACTACCACGAGGCCGTCAGGACCCTCACCCGGCAGGCCATCGGAGGGCTGCGCGCCTCCAGCGAGCTGCCCGCGGTTCCCGACTACCTCGCCGGATCCCGGCCCGCCTGGCTGGAGCGGCGGCCCGAGCGCGGCATCCGCGACGAGCCCACCGCCGGCCGCGCGCTCGCCGCCGAGGCGCTGCTGCGCTGGCGCGAGGACCCGTACGGGCCGCGGATCTGCGTCGTCACCGGCTCGCCCGCCTCGGGCAAGACCCGGCTGCTGGCCTGGTTCAGCCACTCCACCGGCTGGCACTGGTCAGGCTATCCGGGCCCGTCCGAGGCCGCCGTCTGGTTGCGCGGCATGGACGTCGAGGCGGCCGTACGCGAGCTGGCCCGGCAGCTCCGACTCGACGGCGACGAGCCTGCCGCCCCGGACGGGCCGGCGCACGGGGACGCCGACCCCGAGCGCGCCCTCACCGGCCTGGCCCGCCCGCTGGCCGCCCTCGACCGGCCCGTGCTCGTCACGCTCGCCGACCCGCACCGGAGCGCCGACCCCGGACGCACCCTCACCGAGCTGATCCGCCCCCTGGTCGCCGACCCGCGTGTCCGCCTGCTCGTGGAGTTCCCCGACCCCACCGCCCTGCGGCCCTACCTGACCAGCTCGGCCGAGCTTTCCGGCGTGCCGGTCTTCGTGCTGGACCTGGACGACCCGCGCTGTACCGACCGGGACGCCTTCACCGCGTGGTACGCGGCCGAGCGCGCCGGGCACTCCCCTTTCACTGCGGACCAGGTCTATCCCTCCCCGGCGCTCGCCGCCATCGCCGCCCGCGCCCGGGGCGCCGACCCGGGGCCGGCCCTGCCCATTGCGGAGCGGGTGGCGGGCGCCTGGCTGGACGGCCTGTCACCGGCAGCCCGCGCCGCCGTCGGCACGCTCGCCCTCGCCTTGGCCCCGATCGGCCTATACACCTGGCGGCTGCTGCACTGCGGCCGCCACCGCGACGACCCGGAGGCGGCCGCCCGCGGCGTGGCGGAGGCCGCCGCACACCTGCCCCTCGCCGAGCCAGGCCTGCCCGCGTATGCCGTGGACCTGCCCGCCCTGGCCGAGGCCGCGGCCCCGCCTCCCGAGGCACACGGCGAGCTGGCGGCCGTCATGCGCGGCTGGCCGGTCTCAGCGGAGCTGGGCCCTCCCGAGTACGCGCGCATGCACCTGGCCGGGCACGAACGCATGGCCGGCGGCCCGGCGGGCATCGCGCCGCTCCCGCTCTGCCGGCCCCCGGTCAGAGTCACGCGCGAGCTGCTGGAAAGCCTGTACGGCGCGGGCGGCGTCATCCGGTTGGCCGCGGACGAGATCCACCCCGCCATCACCCACGAGCCCACCCGCCGGTTCCTGGCCGAGGTCGGCCTGCCCAGAAACGGCGTGCACGAGGACGGCTGGACGGGCGACAGGCTGCGCTGCGTCAAGCCCATGACCGAATGGTGGCCCGAGGAGGACGTGCGGGAGCTGCGCGCCTGCGCCGGCCTGCCCGGCGACCTGGGCGCGGTGTTCATGCTCGACTATGTGCACGTCGGGCATCTCTTCCTGGACGGCAGGACCGGACTGGTCTACGAGTTGTGCGAAGGGCAGGGGACCGCCCGCATCGCCAACAGGGATGTCGAGTCGTACGCCTATTTCGCATACGTGATCCACCGGGAGCGCGCGCTGTGGTGCGGCAAGGAGGCGCACCTCGACGCGGCCTACTGGTGCGCCGAGGACCTCGCGCTGGAGCTGCACACCTACGAGCCGCAGGCAATGGCGGGCGACGAGTCGCTCTGGCCGTTGACCCTGCTCGACTACACCCTCCTGACGTAGGGTCCCAGCCAGCGTCTATCGCGTCCTGGCGAGACCGGCGGTCAGGCGTGAGGTGCCGAGCGGTTGGTGCTTGCTCGGCGGATCTTGCGCTCGCGGGCGCGCAACCGATCGGCCTCGATCACCGCGCCTGCCGGGTTTCGCCGGACGCCGCCACCCGGACAGCCCAGCCTCCTTCGGCGGGTGGAGGACAACATGGCTGCGGGCGCACTGCGACTGTCGGGCGAAGACCTGGCGTTGCTCGCGGCCTGACCTGATCCGTTGGTGTACCGGTCTCGGCACCGGGCGGGGCCGTCTGGCCGGTGTGAGAGCACCGGAACGGTCGGGTCCCATCCGAGCGCTGTGCGCCGTCGTCGCAGTCCCACGACAACACCCTCCCCGTGACGCGGCGCGGGCGGTTCATGCCCGATCGCGCTCGGGCACCAGGGCTTGGAGGAGTCCGGGGAAGGCTTCGTCGATCTCGTCGCGGCGCAGCGCGTTCATGCGGGAGGTGCCGACGTAGTACTGGCGGATCAGGCCCGCCTCGCGCAGCACGTGGAAGTGGTGAGTGGCGGTCGACTTGCTGACCGGCAGGTCGATCGTGCCGCAACTGAGATCCTCGCCGGCGGCGTACAGCTCGCTGACGATCTGGCGGCGTACCGGGTCGACCAGGGCCTCGAGCACCTGCTGAAGGCTGATCGCCTGGATGTCCGGATGGGGCGGGATGCGTTCCCGACCACTTCGTCGTGTCGTTGCCATTGACCTCGTCGACCTCCCGCGCACATCGTACGACACGCATCAAAGTACGATGAGCATCAAAGTTTGACAGCCACCGTACTTTCGGCTTGAGTGAGGCGCGGCGGCGCGGCCTGCGCGTCGCCGACACCGACGACAAGGGGCGATGCGTGATGGTCAGGACTGTGCGGTTCCACGAGCTCGGCGGGCCGGAGGTGCTGCGGCTGGAGGACGTGGAGGTCGGCGAGCCCGGCCCAGGTGAGCTGGTGATCCGGGTGGAGGCGATCGGCCTCAACCGCGCCGAGGTGCTGTTCCGCAGCGGCCACTACATCGAGCCGGTCAAGGAGTTCCCCGCGCGGCTCGGCACCGAGGCCGCGGGAGTGGTCGAGGCCGTCGGCGCGAACGTGGCGGGATTCGAGGCCGGCCAGCCGGTCAGCGTGATACCCGCGTTCTCGATGAACGACTACGGCGTCTACGCCGAGCGCGTGATCGTTCCCGCGTCCGCGGTGCTGCGCCGTCCCGACGGGCTCGGCGCGGTGGAGGGCGCGGCGGTGTGGATGCCGTACCTGACGGCCTACGGGGCGCTGGTGGACGTCGGCGGGATGCGTGCCGGGGACACCATCGTGCTGACCGCCGCCTCCAGCAGCGTGGGCCTGGCCGCGATCCGGATCGCCCACCGCGTCGGGGCGGTGCCCATCGCCACCACCCGTACCCGGGTCAAGGCGGAACGGCTCCGCAAGGCGGGGGCGGCCGAGGTGATCGTGACCGACGAGGAGGACGTCGCTCAGCGCGTGCTCGGCCTGACCGCAGGACGGGGCGCCGAACTGGTCTTCGACGCCATCGCCGGTCCTGGAGTGGTCGAGCTGGCCAAGGCGGTCGCTCCCGGCGGCACGCTCCTGTTGTACGGCGCGCTGAGCGGCGAGGTGACCCCCTATCCGGGGTTCGAGCTCGGCATGCCCGCGCTGAACATGCGCACCTACACCGTCACCCACGAGACGACCAACGATCCGGAGCGGCTGCGCCGGGCCGCGGCGTTCGTCTCCTCCGGCCTGCGTAGCGGCGCCTTCGAGCCCGCCGTGGACCGCGTCTTCGACCTGGACGAGATCGTCGAAGCGCACCGCTACCTGGAGGCGGGCGCCCAGGTGGGCAAGATCGTGGTCACCGTGTGAAGTCTGGCTTGCGCCCTCCAATCGTATGATGTACGGTACAGCGTACCGAATCATGGAGGAGAAGCTCTTGCCGCAGAACGACATCCGGCCCTTCCGTCTCGACATCGCCCAGGCCGACCTGGACGACCTGCGCGAGCGGCTCGACAGGGTCCGCTGGCCCGACGAGGTCCCTGGGCTGGGCTGGCAGTACGGCGTGCCCCTGGCTCACCTGCGCGACCTCGTCGACCACTGGCGCACCGGCTACTCCTGGCGCGCGGCCGAGGCCGAGCTCAACACCCACCCACAGTTCACCACCGAGATCGACGGGCAGAACGTCCACTTCCTGCACGTCCGCTCGGCCAACCCCGACGCCCTGCCGCTGCTCATCACGCATGGCTGGCCCAGCTCGCCCGTGGAGTACCTCGACGTGATCGAGGCCCTGTCGGCCGACTTTACGCTGGTCATCCCCTCGCTGCCCGGCTACGGGCTGTCGGGTCCGACCCGTGAGGTCGGCTGGGGCTCCACCCGCATCGCCAAGGCGTGGCTGGAGCTGATGAGCAGACTTGGCTACGACCGCTTCGGCGTGCAGGGCGGCGACTGGGGCACCTGGATCTCCCGCGAGGTCGGCGTGCTGGCCCCCGAGCGCGTCGTCGGCATGCACGGCAACGGCATCATCTGCTTCCCGCTGGGCCTGCCGGGCGAGCTCGACGACCTCAGCGAGGTCGAGCAGGAGCGCATGGCCTTCCGCGAGCGCTACCTGAGCGAGCAGTACGGCTACAAGCTCATCCAGTCCGCCCGCCCGCAGACCTTCGCGTACGGCATGGCCGACTCCCCCGTCGCCCTGCTGGCCTGGTTCACCGGCGTCTTCCACGAGTGGAGCGACGGCGAGATCCCGCGCGACCGCCTGCTGACGAACGTGATGCTCTACTGGCTGACCAACACCGCGGGCTCGGCGGCCCGCTCCTTCGTCGAGACGCCCGACACCGACCAGGACACCTCGGTGGAGTGGGAGCTCAAGCCCGCGACCGTCCCCACCGCGATCTCGGTGTTCCCCAAGGACATCCTGCGGCCGATCCGCAGGTTCGCCGAACGGGACAACAACGTGGTGAGCTGGGTGGAGCACGAGCGCGGCGGCACCTTCGCCGCGCTCGAACAGCCCGAGCGGTACGTCGCCGACGTCCGGGCGTTCTTCACCTCCCTCTCCTGATCGGGCCCATCCGGCTCATCGTGCCCGTGTGACCGGCATGCGGTGGTACGGCAGGATGTGCGGGTGACATGGACAGCACCTGAGATCACCCGCACCGGCGGCTCGCTCGTGGCGGGCGAGCGCGACATGCTCGTCGGCTATCTCGCCTGGCACCGCGACACCCTGCTGCACAAGTGCGCGGGCCTGACCGGCGAACAGCTGGCCGAACGGTCCGTGCCGCCGTCGGACCTGTCGCTGCTCGGGCTGATCCGCCACATGGCCGAGGTCGAGCGCACCTGGTTCCGCAGGCGCTTCGCCGGCCAGCCGATCGAGGCGATCCACCAGGACGGCGGGCCCGGCGCCGACTTCGGGTGGCTCGATCCGGCGGGCGCGGCGCAGGACCACGCCCGCCTGGTCGAGGAGTGGCGGCTGGCCGACGAGGCCGTGCGCGACGCGAGTCTCGACGACACCTTCACCCACGGCGGCAGGGAGCACTCGCTGCGGCTGGTGTACCTGCACCTGATCACGGAGTACGCCCGCCACAACGGCCACGCGGACCTGCTGCGAGAGCGCGTGGACGGGGTGAAGGGCGAGTAGCCGTCCCAGCCCTCACGTCCTGGCCCTTGCGGCCAGGAGGAGGAGCTCGTCGACCTCCCACTGGTCGTTCGCGTGCCTGCCGTACCGGTGAGCGAGGATCCGCCCGCCCGGGTCGATGAGGAAGTCGGCGGGCAGCCCCAGCACCGTCTCCCCCGCTGCCGGGTACGGCCGGCCGCCGCGGCACAGGCCCCGGGCGACCGCCGCCCACGAGGACGGCCGCGCCGGGGTGGTCCAGGCGCGCGGGCCTCGACGGTTCTCATCGGGTGTCCGTCCTGATGAAGTCGTCGACGACCGCCGCCAGGCGGGGCCCCTGGTCCTCCTGGACGAAGTGCCCGCCGCCCGTGATCGTGGTGTGCGGCTGGCCCTGCGCGCCGGGTACGCGCTCGCGGAAGGCGGTGTGCGCCCGGCCGAGCACGAAGTCCCTGTCGCTGAAGTCGCACAGGAACGGGGTCCGCAGCCCCTCCAGCACCTCCCACGCCTTCCGGTTGGCGGGCGCGGCCTCGTCCTCGGGGGTGATGGGGATCAGCAGCGGGAAGCGGCGCGCGCCCTGCACGTACTCCTCCTCGGGGAAGGGCGCGTCGTAGGCGGCGACGACGGCGGGATCGAGGTCGGTGACGGTGCCGGTCGCCACGACCTGCCCGGCGCTGAACGGCCGGACCCGCTGGCTGTCCTGCAGCCACTGGACGTAGAAGGGCCCCATGTCGCCCTGGTCGCCGGTGTGCAGGACGGTGTTGGTCGCCACGACGCGGCGGAACCTGTCCGGGTGCTCGGCCAGCAGCCGCAGCCCGAGCAGGCCGCCCCGGTCGTGGCAGACCATCGTCACCTCCCGCAGGCCGAGCCGGTCGAAGACGGTCTCGCGCAGCCAGTCGACATGGCTCTGGTAGGTGTAGCGAGCGGGTCGGCGGGCTTGTCCGAGCGGCCGAACCCGACCAGGTCGGGCGCCACGCACCGGTGGCCCGCCGCGACCAGTGGCGGGATGACGTGCCGGTACAGGTAACTCCACGTGGGCTCGCCGTGCAGCAGCACCGTCTCACCCGAGGGGCGCTCGGGACGCTCGTCGAGGTAGTGGACTCTGATGCCGTCGCCGAGTTCGATGTGGTGCGGCTCGAAAGGGAAGTCGGGCAGGTTCTCGAACCGGTCGTCCGGTGTACGAAGGATGTTCATGCCTCCTGAGAGCGTGTGGGCGCCAGGAGTGTGACATCAGCCGCCGAGCTCGCGCTTGCGGCGCAGCAGGGCCGCCCGCGCCGACCTGGCCCTGACCAGCACGACGGCCGCCACCAGCGCGAGCACCACGTTCACCGCCGCGCCCGCCCAGCCCGCCCAGCCCGGCCTGTCCACCGCCAGCGCGACGGTGAGCAGGGTCAGCGGCCAGGTCGCGGCCACGGCGATCCAGCCGCCGATGACCCTGTCGAGCGCGAACAGCGGCGTCCTGCGGGTCAGCGCCCAGCCGCCGTAGCAGGCCCAGGCCAGGCACAGGACGGCGAAGCCCCCCAAGACCGGCGGCGGCCGCTCCTCCGTGGCCCACAGCAATCCGGTGGTCAGCGCCCCGCCCAGCCCCATGACCAGCGCCACCACGTACGCCATGCGCCTGCGCAGCGACACCGGCCCGGACAGCCTTCTGATCATGTCGTCGGCGTCCATCATCGCGTTCCCCTCTCACCCAGTTGTTCCCTCAGCAGGCGCCTGGCCCGTGACAGGCGCGACTTCACCGTTCCGACCGGGATGGCGCAGATCTGCGCGCAGTCCTCGATCGACAGGTCCTCCAGGTAGAACAGCACGAGGATCTCCCTCTCGACCAAGGGCAGCCCGGACAGCCCCGCGACCAGCGCGGCCCTGTCCGCCATCACCTCGGCCCTGTCCTCGACCACCTGCTCGTCCGCGTGCTCGGTGACCTGGCCGGACGCCGTGGTCGTCTCCTGCCTGCCGTACTCCTCGCGCAGCCTGTTGGTCACCGCGCGGCGCGCGATCGTGAACAGCCACGGCGCGAACCTTCCAGGCTCCCGGAGCCTGGGAAGGCCGCGCACCACGGCCAGCCACACCTCCTGGGCCACGTCGTCGGCGTCGCCGTGGTCGAGCATGCGCCGCACGTAGGTCCACACCGGGTCGTGCCATGCGCGCACCAGCTCGGCGAGCGCCTCGCGCTCTCCGAGCTGGCACCGCACCACCAGCAGTTCGTCAGTCACCCTGCCTCCTCACCCACAACAGTCGGGAATACAGCCCCGCGGGTTCACGAGGTGGACAGGACGTGAGAAATCCTCCTGCTCGTCCCGTGCCTGGCGCCGGCCGTCCTGCGCCTGGCACGACCGGCCCACCGCCGAAGGTCAGCGAAGTCTGTCCCCGTTGTCACGCGCCTGTTGTCAGGGTGAGGGCCGCTGATCGCGCCGGCGGGTAGGCACTGGTTCTGCCGCCCTTGCAGCGACCGGTCAGCGTGCGGTGGCCACCATGGTGGCCGGGTCGGCGCCGAACACCTCGGCCCCCGCAGCGGCCATGGGGCCACTCCTGGGACAGACACAGCAGAGATCATTCCGTTAGGCGCTCGTAGTGCGCTGAGCCCGTCAGGAACGCACGCGCAGCGACTCCAGCATTCGCACGAGAGCGGCCTGGGTGTCGGCCAGGTCGTTCGGGCCCGTCGAGGAGGCCAGCCACAGCGCCGCCTCGTTCATCGCGCCCGACAGCAGGTGGGTCAGCGGCTCGAGCGGCTGCCTGGCGATGACTCCCGACTCGGCCAGCGCGGCGAGCGCCTCGGCCAGGTGGCGGGCGGAGGCGGCCTCGTCCATCGCCCGCCACTCGTTCCAGCCCAGGACGGCGGGGCCGTCGATGAGCATGATCTGCTGCACCTCGGGATCGGCCCCCGCGGCCAGAAAGGCCTCGCAGCCGGCGACGAGCTGATCCCACGGATCCGCCTTGGCGTCGGCCCCCGCGGCCACCCGCTCGCCCACCTCCTGCTGCACCTGCTCCACCACCGCGCGAAACAGCGCCGCCTTGCTGTCGAAGTGATGGTAGAGCGCGCCCTTGGTGACCCCCGCCGCGCGCACGATCTCCGCCAGGCCGACGGCGCCGTAGCCGTGGGCGGCGAACAACCGCCTGCTCTCGCGTACAAGTGTCCGCCTGGTCTCCTCGCGCTGCCGCGCTCTCGCCGTCCCGTTCACATACCGATGGTATGCTCACATACCGTCGGTATGTGAAAGGACGCGCCATGACGCTGACCAGCTTCTATCCGGTTATCTGCACCACCCGTCTCAAGGAGTCGCACGACTTCTACACCCACCTGATGGGCTTCGAGACGACCTTCGAGGCCGACTGGTACGTGAGCCTGCGCCGCGGGCCGTACGAGCTGGCCCTGCTCGACCCGAGCCACCCCACGCTCCCCGAGCGCTACCTCGGCAGGGCCGCGCAGGGGCTGCTGCTCAACTTCGAGGTCGAGGACGTCGACGCCGAGTGGGAGCGGCTGGTGGTGCGCGAGGGCCTGCCCGCCGAGCTGGAGCTGCGCAGCGAGGACTTCGGGCAGCGCCACTTCATCGTGGCCGACCCCAACGGCGTCCTGATCGACGTCATCACCCCCATCCCGCCGCAGGGCGAGTACATCGAGCAGTACGTCAACCCGGCAGACGCACAGTGACCCCCCGGGGCCGCCCGCGCTTCACCGAGGGCGGCCCCGTCGCTCCCACCGTGGCAGGCCTTAGGTCGTCGTGACCGGGGCCGGGAGCCCGGTGTTCTGGTCGCGAGGGGTTGGGGGGCTGGGATTCGGCCCAGATTTCATGAGCCCGGTTGGAGCCAGGTGATGTAGTCGAGTTCGCCATGGCGGGCGCCTACGCCTGGAACATCTCGCACCACGACTTCTTGATGCATCCCAAGCCCGGGTTCCACTACGTGGGCAGCTGGATCTGACTGTGTCTCCCGCTGGCCGTCATGGTTGCCCTGCTGCTGCCGGCAGCGACCCGCTGGTTCGACCGCTGACTTGAGGTAGGCGTCGATCGTCGGCTCCGCGGCGTGTCCGTCGGAGATGTATTCGATGTTGCTCGGTAGGCGCCAGGAGCCGGGGTGCTGGTGCTTCCGGAAGGCGTGCCGTCGACCGTGCGGCCTCGCGTCTCAGGGAAGGTGAAGCGGGGCCTGGGCGTGCTGCCAGGTGAAGTCGGCGAATGGGCCGCTTGTCATCGGCCGGTGCGTCCACGCAATCGACGACAACACCCGCTCCGTCCCGCCGCCGGGCGAAGTATCCGGTGCGTGCGAGCGGGTCTTACCGTCCTGCGTTGTCCAGAACAGCCAGAACGGCTGGGAGGCGATGCCGTTCACCGTGCGGTCAAAGTCGAGCAGCATGACGTGGTCGCGCTCCAGCCATGACTCGTACCCAATGAGGCTGTGCGTGGTTGCCGACCACCAATCGCCCGGCAGGTGCTTCTTATGGGGGATGATGCGCCAGTTGCTGGCCGAGGGTTGGGAGATCAGCGCCGCGGACGTCGCTCAGCTGTCGCCGTACCTGACCGGGCACATCAGCCGGTTCGGCGTGTATGCCACCGACGTACTCCGGCTGCGCCCCGATGACTTCGATCCCGACCAGTAGCGGGACGCCCGAGGCCGGGATGCGGGCAACGGCAGTGTGGTGAAAGGCAGTGTGGTGGTGGAAGAGCGGGAGCGGACGAGGCTCTGACGTCCTCGTCAAGTAACAGGGCAGGGCCCCGGCGGAGTCGTGGATTGATGCCTGATGTCTCGATGCGAGTCCGTAGCGGACGATATTGTTCTGAATCCTCCGTGATCCATTACTCTGTGGCATCCGCATGTGGAACCTGACGTCGGGCGAGCCGGTCGGTGAGCCAATCACCGGTCACACCGGCCCGGTGCGGGCGATCGCCACCGCCGTCGTCGACGGCCAACCTGTGGTCGTGACCGGCAGCGACGATCACACCGTCCGAGTCTGGGACCTGGTCACCAGACAGCAACTCGGTAGCCCCCGGACCGGCCACACCGCAGCCGTCTGTTCAGTCGCCACCACCGTCACGACCGGACAGCCGCTGGCCGTGACCGGGAGCAGCGACAAGACCGTACGGGTATGGAACCTCGCCACCGGTGAGGAGATCAGCCCACCCGGTGTTCGTCATCACCGGTGGGTACGCGCCGTCGCCACCGCCACGATCAAAGGGAAGCCAGTCACCGTGGCCGGTTCCTGGAACGGCAGCATCCGGATTCGGGACCTCAACACCAACCGGGAGACCGGCACCCACCCCTCAGGCCGCTACGGCGTGAGCGTGCAGCAGATCGCCACCGTCACCGTCGGCGGACAACCAGTCGCGATCACCAGCGGCAATGACTGGGACGAGACGGTGAAGCTATGGGACGTGACCACCGGCCAGCAGGTCGGCGAACTCCCCACCGACGGCGTACAGGCACTCACAGCGACAACCGTGAAGGGCCGCCCGATTGCCGTCACCGCCCGCCATGCATCACGCTGATGTAGGGGCCTGCTGCAAGCAGGATGGCCAACCCCGAGCGGTGTGGGGGCTGGGGGTCAGGGTGCGCGGGTCACCGGGCGCGCGGGGAGGAGGCTGGGAGGGCGCTGGCCGGAGAGCCGGGGGCCGAGGTCGGGAGCCCAGACAGGGAGGCCGGAGGTCGGGAGGCTGAGGCTTGGAGCAGCGACGAAGGCCGGGACCTAGGAATCCAGGCCGGGAGCGGTGCGGGGGGCTGGGAGGCGCAGGTTCTCCAGGTGTTCTGTCGGGCCGTCCTCCCGATGAGACCCCTTATCTGAACGCCGCGACGAGGTCGGCGAACTCCTCGGGGCTGAGGATCCGCACGCCCAGCCCCTCGGCCTTGGTTCGCTTCGATCCGGCCTTCTCCCCCGCCACCAGCAGCGACGTCTTCGCCGACACGCTCGACGACGCCCTGCCTCCCGCCCGCTCGACCAGCTCGTTGACCTCGTTGCGCGACAACGCCTCCAGCGGCCCGCTCATCGCGCCTGTGACGACGACCGACATCCCGGCCAGCGGCAGCTCGGACCCGGCGACCGGAGCGTCTTCGGCGGCGGAGGGCGCGGCGGTGGGCGCGGCGCCCGGCTCGGTCATGGCGACCCCTGCCTTGACCAGCTTGTCGATGAGCGGCCCCAGTCCGGCCAGCTCGGCCACCACCACCGGGGCCTTCTCCGGCCCGATGCCCTCCACCCCCTGGATCGCCTCGGCGCCGGCCGCCCTGATCGCCTCCATCGTGCCGAAGTGGCGGGCGATCCTGCGGCTCATCGACCGGCCCGTGCCGCGCACCCCGAGCGCGCAGAACACCCGGCTCAGCGGCCTGGTCTTCGCCTGCTCGATGGCGGCCAGCAGGTTGTCGCTGCTCACCTCGCCCATCCGCTCGAGCCCCAGCAGCTGCTCGCGGCTGAGGAAGAACAGGTCGGCGAAGTCGGCGATCAGCCCGGCGTCGAGCATCTGCAGGATGCGGTTGTCGGCGAGCCCCTCGATGTCGAGCTGGTCGCGCCCGACCGCGTAGGTGATGGAGGCGCTGGCCCTGCACGCCCTGCCGCGCACGCACCTCCACCGCTCCTGCGAGGTGTCGATGCCGTCGCCGCACGAGGGACACACCTGCGGGAACTCGATCGGCTGCTCGTCACCCGTGCGCAGATGCACCACTGGCGCCTCCACCCGCGGGATCACGTCGCCCGCCTTGTAGACGACGACGCTGTCGCCGAGCATGAGCCCGCGGCGGGTGATGTCGGCGACGTTGTGCAGCGTCGCGTACGTCACCCTGCTGCCGTCGAGCTCGACCGGTTCGAGGACGGCCCGAGGGGCGATGACGCCGGTGCGGCCGGTGTTCCACTCGACCGCGAGCAACTTGGTGATCTTCTCGGTGGCGGGCAGCTTGTAGGCGATCGCCCATCTCGGCGCGCGCGAGCCGAACCCGGCCTGCGCCTGGTCGCCCGCCAGGTCGCACTTGACCACGATGCCGTCGATGCCGAACGGCAGCTCGGCCCTGGCGGCGGCGATCTGCTCGATCCGCTCCTGCACCCCCGTGACGTCGGCGGCGACGACGCCCGCCACCGCCGTCACGGCCGTCGTCTGGACGCCCTGCCCCGCGACCCACTCCATGATCTGGCTGTGCGGCAGTGCGCGCAGCCGCTCCGCCAGCTCGGAGTCGTCCTGGGGCGGCAGCGGCAGCGCGCCGTAGGCGAAGAACGTCAGCTCGCAGACGTACGGCCGGTCCTGGGCGCGCAGGGTGCCCGCCGCCGCGCTGCGCGGGTTGGCGAACGTCGTGCCGTCGTGCGCCTGGCGCTTGGCGCACGCCTGCGTGAACTGCTCGGCCGTCATCATCACCTCGCCGCGCAGCTCCACCGTGACCGGCTCGGCCAGCCGCCCCGGCAGACCCGCGATGACGCCGATGGCGTGCGAGACGTCCTCGCCCGCGCTGCCGTCACCCCTGGTGACCAGCTGGACGAGCCGTCCGGCACGGTAGCGCGCGGAGACCGCGAGCCCGTCGAGCTTGGGCTCCACGCTCCAGGCGGTGACCTGCCGCCCGAGCCTGCGCTCCAGCGAGGCCACCCAGCCGACCAGCTGCTCGGCTTTGAAGACGTTGTCGAGCGAGAGCATCGGCACCGTGTGCGGCACGTCGCCCACCACCGCGCCGCCTGCCACCTTGCCCGTCGGGGAGTCGGGCAGCACCTCGTCGGGATGCGCCTCCTCGTAGGCCTCGATGCCGCGCACCAGCCGGTCGTAGGCGTCGTCGTCGAGCGCCGAGGTGCCGTCGGCGTAGTAGGCGGCGGAGGCGTCGACCGCCGACCGCACGGCCGCGGCGTAGGAGGCGTGGTCGGCGAGGAGGGTCATGGGGGGCGCGTCGCTCATGCGTTCATCATGCAGGGCGGCACCGACAATCTCGTGGGGACGACAGGGAGCGATAGTTGGCCCCGGGAAGCGATAGTTGGCCTCGTTGGTCCGTCTGATTCTGCGCAGGGCGGTGATCTCCCTGGGAGCGACAGATCTGCCCAAATAACGATCCCAAAGTCGCGTCATCAAGCGATCCAGATCGCGGCCTTGGTGATCACCTCTGGATTTCCCGGTCGGAGCCGGTGGCGACGATCCGCAGGGCACATAGCGTCAGGTAGTACCTGTCGTGCGAGCCGAGGCCGAGGTAGGTCTCCAGTGGCGCTTTCTCGAGCAGATCGAGGACGGCGGAGATGTGGCGGGCGTGGGCGGCCTGCCTGACCAGTTCGGCGTTCGCGCCCGAGCGTTGACCGCGGGGCGTACGGAGGAACCTCTCGTAGGCCTCGACCAGACCAGTGATCTCCTGCGGGGTCGGCGGCTCGGGTGCCGGAGGCGCCGCGTCGCGCCGTGGGGCCTTGTTCAGGATCCTCTCGATCTGCGGGGCGACCTGGGGCCGGAGGCGTTCGGGGCAGAGCTCGACGAACCGTGCCGCCCGGTCCGCCTCGTTCCGCCACGCGTGCAGGATAGCGATCTCGCGTGCCAGCCCTGGGGCGTGCAGGCCTTCCGGGTCGCCCGCCCTGACCCGCTCGACCACCTCGCCGGCGAGCAGGAGCAGGTCCTCGAAGGTCGCGGTGTCCGGTGGCGGCCACGCGGGCGGCTCGGCCGGGCGCGGGGTGCCGCCCCGGAAGGATTCGACCAGCTCGTCGAGGGGAGGGGTGGCTCCATCCGCGGCCGCGGGAGCGTTCAGGAAGATCTCCAGGCCGCCCCAGCGCACCGGCCAGGCGAACCGGCGGTCCACCGACCAGGCGAGCAGCGTGTCCAGGTCACGTTCCCGGCCGGCTGGGGCGATCACCAGCCCGGGCTCGAACGCGACTCCCCAGGTGCGCGCGTCCAGCGCGAAAGCGGGGTGGAGCTCGAACTCCAGGCCGAGGTCCTCCCCGTCCTCCTCCAGCGGGTTCGGTCCGGGCGGCTCCCGCAGGAACTGGAACGCGCCGACCACCTCACCGGTCCCGGCCCCGACGAACCGCAGCCCCGGGATCGTCCCGTTCTCCTCGTCGAGCGAGGTGACGATGACCAGCACGTCATCCGCGCCCCACAGCACCCCGTCCGCGTCCTCTGGTACCTCGACCACCCGCAGTCGCTCGGGGCGTTCACCCAGCTCCCAGACCTCGACCCGGCCCTCGTCGGTCAGGCAGGCGGCGCGGCCGCCATCCGGCGACCACGCCCACGAGGTAAGGTCAGGCGTGTCATACCCGGTCGGGCTGAGCGCCAGGTCCAGGTCGTAGTCGTGCTCACCGGTCGCCCTGACGATGCTCACGCCCGGGCGCGCGCCCTCGTCGTTGTTCGCAGGCGTCACGACCGCCAGCCGTCCGGCCGGGCCCCAGGACAGCAGCGCGGCACCCGGGCGGGCGGCGTGCACCGCCACCGGCTCCCCGGTCACCGCATCGCTGATCACCAGCTGACCGTCCCGCTGGTGGGCCAGGTGCCGTTCGTCTGGACTCCAAGCCGGCAGCGGGCCATCGAGATCGTGGGTGGCCCTCAGCCAGACGACCCTGCGCGCGGCGACGTCGATAGAGCATGCCCACCCGGACGACTCGTATCCATAGACCCGTTCGCCGTCCTTCGACCACGCGGACCAATCGAGGGAGAGCGGCTCTCCGCCGAGTACGGCGAGCATCTCGTCGAACAGCGACTCGACCGGCACCAGAGCGGCGACGTCATCGATGTCCGCGACGTCCTCCAGCGAGATGAGCCGGCCTCGCTGCTCCTCCCGGTACCAACCGCCCCACATCATCACGCGTTCGCCGTCGGGCGCGAAGGCGAAGCACGGTCGCGAATCACTCACGTTCACCTGGGCGATCGGCTCGCCCACCGAGCCCTCCTGGCCGCCGAACGATTCCCAGACCCCCACCTGCGACTTGCTGTGCACCACCGCGACCCGGGAAGCGTCGGCCGACCACTGGATCATGTGCCGGTCGCTCTCCCAGCCCACGCCGCCGGGAATCCCGTCGATGACATTGACGCAGCGGCCGGTGGCGACCTCCCAGATCTGCAGCACGCCGCCGTCGTCGAACTCCTCGCCGACCGCGCTCCCGAGCGCCAGGTACCGGCCGCAGGGGCTGAGCGCGTGCGCCAGCACCTGGGCGCGATGCGTGTCGGCATGGCGGAGCAGGGCGCCGTACGCCTTGATCTTCGCAGTCGCGTAGCGGTGCGCCTCGGTGACGCCGTGCGCCCGTTCCAACGCGGTGAGCGCGTCGCGGAGCGGCGGCAGGTCGCGTCCGGGCGTGAACGCGGACCAGTCGGCAGCGCCCAGTATCTCCAGCGCCGCGTCGGGGTCCCCCACCATCTCGGGGAAATTGCCCGCAATGATCATGCCGCCAGACATTAGCGGACGTGGGCGACAGATCATCAGGATTTCACAGGGGCCATCTGCCGCCCCCAGGGCCATCTATCGCCCCTAGACGAGTAAGTCCTAAGTCGGGTTAGTGGTCATAGGCGATCAGTGACCGGGTGACGGGCTGGCCGGTAGCGCGGTTGTGCCAAATAGCGGCGGTCAACGCCAAGATGCGCTGGGCGATGCGCGCGCCGACCCCCTCAGGGCTGCGTCCGCCGTGGAGTTCCAGGTCGAGTTGGCCTTTGAGGGTGTCGTTGACCGATTCGATGAGCTGGCGGATGGGTTTGAGGAGCTGCTCGCCCGGGCGGGGTGTGCGGTTGCGGTAGGACGGCCGCAGCAGCCGCACGCCCCGTTCGGCCAGGTAGTGGTCCAGTTCGGCCGAGACGTAGCCCTTGTCGGCGATGATCAGCAGCCCGGGTCGGGTGGCGAGCAGATGCGGGTCGTGGTCCAAGACGGCCATCAGCACCTGCCGTTCGTCGATCTTCGGGGTGGCCAGGGCCCAGCTGATCGGCAGTCCGGCCGGGGTGCAGACCAGGTGCAGCCGCAGACCCCAAAACCAGCGGGAGTGGGAGCGGCAGTAGCCGTAGCCGGCCCAGCCGGCCAGGTCCGAGCGCTGCGTGGTGGGGCGGGAGCGGCCGCATTCGACCGGGGTGGAGTCGACCACCCAGACCGGGTCGGCCCACAGATCGGTGTCGAGGGCCAGGGCCCGGATGGCGCGCTGGAGCAGGGGCAGGGCCGCGCGGAGCCGTTTGTTGTAGCCGGATTGGCCGGGCAGGTAGGGGAAGGCGCCGGGCAGGTGCCGGGGGACGAACCGCAGCCAGCGGGCCTCGGAGCCGATCCCGAGCAGGACTTGGGCGACCGCTAAGGTCAGCAGTTCGGCGTCGGTCAGCTTGGGTGGGCGGCCGAGGCGGGGCGCTTTGCCGAGCCAGTCGTCGATCTTCACGTACAGTGCGGTGAGAAGGGTGTTGAGGTCTGTCGTCACAAACGGATCATCAACACCCTTCGTCGTTCCCGCAGCCGAAACGACTTAGGACTTACTCGTCTAGCCACATCTGGTGAGGCTCAGATCACCGCCCTGCGCAGAATCAGACGGACCAACGAGGCCAACTATCGCTTCGTGTCTCACCGTCCCCCGACAGGCTCAGCGGTCGAGGCGCAGGCTGCCGACCGGGTGCGGCCCCGCGGTCTCCAGCCGGTACTCCACGCCCGACTTGTCGCGGTTTTCCTGGATCACTCTCTCGGACGGCGCCCGCTCGTCGCCCATGAGCGCCGCCTGCATCTTCTCGAACCGTTCGTGGGCCTCCTGGACGTACCCGGTGCCCAGCGTCGTGTAGTCGATCTGCGTGGCGATCAGGTCGCGCAGGTACTCCTTGTTCGGCTCGAAGGTCACCGGCACCGGCAGCTCGGGCGCCACGACCTCCTCGGGGTCGCGGCCGTCGTTCTTCTTGAACAGCTCGGCCGCCAGCCGCAGGTGCTCCAGCTCCATGTTGAGGTGGAGCTCCCAGATCGCCTTGATACGCGGGTCGGACTCGGTCTCCATGAACGAGTGATACAGGTAGCACTCGTTGTACTCGTGGTTGAGCAGCATCTCCCACCAGCTCTCGCCCGGGTCGACGAGCGACTCGTAGTGGGTGACGTGCTCCTCCTCGATCAGCCCGATCTCCTGGTAGAGCTGGCGGGCGATCGGCTCCATGTACTCGGGGCCGACGTTCATGTAGAAGTTCATGGTCTGCTGCTCGGCAGCCATGATCGTCAGCGCGTGCAGCTTGGAGATCGGGGCCGCGGAGCTCCTGTCGTACGGCTCGCGCACGTTGTCGACCGGATCGCGGTGGTGCAGGTACGTCGGACGCCCCGGCATGACCTCGGTCAGCTGGTCGACGACCTTCTCCGCCTTGCGGTGCTCGATCATCTCGTACAGGTTCGCGTAACGGTAGAGATGGTCGAAGTCCTCCAGCACGCCGAACTCGTAGGCCTGCTGCAGGTAGGGGTCGGGCTCCATGCGGGCCACCCAGGCGGTCAGGTCCACCGCGACCTGCTCGTAGGCCAGCGTGGTCTCCAGCACCGAGGCCAGGCCGGGCAGCAGCCAGTTGACCACCTTCTGCTGCTGGGCCTCGACGTAGCGGACACGGGCCAGCTGCCGCTTGAGCTCCAGGTCGGGGCAGTGCCGGGCGAACTGGTGGCTGAACATGATCCCCTCGACCTCGATGCCGTTCATCGCGATGATGCGGCAGCGCGTGTAGGGGTCGGCGTTGTCCGGGTCGATCGGCGTCACGTTCAACTCGCGCCAGTTGCGCAACTGCCTGTCCAGCGGAATGCCCCGCTCCCGCAACGGATTGAAGGTCATCTGGTCAGCGCTCCCTCGAGCCGCAGTGAGCGACAGGGCTCCTGCCCTGCGCGCCGGTCCTGTTCACCGCCCGCCGCGGGGGGCGCCGTCCATGCGAAGGCGGACGGCGGGCGACCGCACGAGAGCCCTACCCGGCGGCCTGCCCGGCAACCTCCTCGTTGGGCGGGCCCCGGTTGTGGAATGCGTAAAGCCGGGCGTGGCCCCTCGGCGCGCGGGTAGGCACGCCGTACTCGAAAGGAGACCGCTCATGGCCACCCCACAGACGTCCGACGACGACGACGTCATCGACCTGCTGCTGGCTCAGCACGCGCGAATCAGGGACCTGTTCGACGAGGTGGAGCAGGCCTCGGGCACGCGGCGGGCCGAGACCTTCGCCCGCCTGGCCCAGCTGCTCGCCGTCCACGAGAGCGCGGAGGAGGAGATCGTGCACCCGCACGCGCGTGCCGCGATCGACGGCGGCGACGGCATCGTCGACGACCGGCTGGCGGAGGAGGCCGAGGCCAAGCGGCTGCTGGCGGAGATGGACAAGAACGGTCCCGACGCCGCCGACTTCATGGAGCGGCTCACGCTGCTGCGGGACGCCGTGACGGCGCACGCCCGCAGCGAGGAACGGTACGAGTTCCCGCAGCTGCGCGCCCGCACCACCGAGGACGAGCGCAGGAAATTCGGCCTCGCGGTACAGGCGTCCGAGGAGAGCGCCCGCCACCTGGCGGACAGCGACGAGTGACCCGCACCGTCGGACAGAAGCCCTCAGGCGTGACCACGTTGTTACAAGTCTCCTGAATGTCGACATGTCGGGCGGGTACCCGTCTTGCCATGTCCGATCATGTCGAGACGCTCAGCGGACGCTACCGGCTGCTCAGGCCGCTCGGCCAGGGCGGCATGGGCCGAGTGTGGCACGCCCACGACGAACTACTCGCCAGGGACGTCGCGGCGAAGGAGGTCCTGCCCCCGATCGGCCTGGGCGAGAGCGAGATCGAGGTCTTCACGATCAGGACCCTGCGCGAGGCCCGCGCGGCGGCCAGGATCAGCCACCCGAGCGTCGCCGCCGTCTACGACGTGCTGGAGGAGCACGGGCATCCCTGGATCATCATGCAGTTCGTCCCCTCCAGGCCCCTGGGCGACGTGATCGCCGAGCGAGGCGGCCTACCGCCCGAGCGCGTGGCGAGGATCGGCCTGGACGTGCTGCGCGCCCTGCGCGCCGCGCACGCCGTCGGCGTACTGCACCGCGATGTGAAGCCGGACAACGTGCTGCTCGCCCACGACGGCACCGCGGTGCTCACCGACTTCGGACTGGCCGCGCTCGACGAGGACGCCTCGGTCACCAGGTCGGGCATGGTCGTCGGCACCCCCGCCTACATGGCGCCCGAACGCGCCACGGGCGGCCCCTCCCTGCCCGCCTCCGACCTCTGGTCCCTGGGCGCGATGCTCTACGCCGCCGTCGAGGGCGCCTCCCCCTTCCACCGCTCCCACGTCCTGGCCACGCTCGGCGCCGTGGTGCACGACGACCCCCCGCCTTCGGCCAGGACGGGCGCGCTCGCCCCGGTGATCCACGGCCTGCTGCGCAAGGAGCCGTCCGAGCGGCTGGATCTCGACGAGGCGGAGACACTCCTGCGCGCCGCCGCCCAAGAGCCGCCTCTCCACGCCCTCCCTCTTCACACCAGGCCGCTCCAAACCAGGCCGCGCCACGCCACATCTGTCCGCGCCACATCTGTCCACGCCACATCTGTCCACGCCACCGCGCCCATGCCGCCGCCGCCCGCCCGTTCTCGGCCCGCTCCCTCTCGGCCCGCTCCCTCTCGGCCCGCTCCTTTCCGGCCCGCCCCCGCACGGCCGGCTGCTTCGCGGTCGCTTCCCTCCCTGCCCGTGGGCTTCCCGCAGGCTCCCTTCCCGTCCGTGCCCGGCATCCGTCCGCGCGCCAACAGGCTCTTCCCCGTCGCGGTCGCGGCGCTGATCATCGCGGCCCTGGCGGCCTCTCCGCAGAGCGGCGGCCCTTCCCGCCCCTCGCCCGTGGCCGCGCCACCACCCGCGGCCGCTCCCGCGCCCGTGGCCGCTCCCGCCGTACGGCCTGGCTCCCCCGCGCCGCCGCCCGCCGCCACGTCCGAGCGGAAGCGGCAGGACCGCACCATGGCCGCCTCCCCTCGCCGGATCACGATCGCCGTCAGGGACACCGACCGGCAGAAGGCGCACCCCGGCAAGGGCGGCAAGGAACCCAAGCGCGACAAGACCAAGGGCAAGGGACGAGCCGGCCGCTGAGCGCGCGCCATGGCCGAAGGAATCCGCTGCCGCCGCCCCGCCGCTGCGGAGATCGCGGAGCTCGGATACGGGCGCGAGGCACGGCCTGGGCCCGCCGGGGCGCCCGCTGCCGTGCGGTGGCACGTGCAGCGGGCACGGCGGCTACGTCCTCGGCGACCTGACCAGGCGCGGCGTGATCGTCTCGGTCTCCACCGAGTTCCAGGACTCCCCCGGGCACGCCGAGCGTCTCGAAGCGGCGGTCGGCCGCCTGGTCAACCGTGCCCGGTGCGACGGACGGTAAGTGCGGACGCCGCCCGGCGGTCAGGCGCGAGTCAGGCGGTCGGCTTCGCGGCGGCCTTCGCCGTGGCGCCGCGGCGCGCCGGCTTGTCGTTCCCGTTGGCGGAGACGGCCGGAAGGTGCACGATCGAGCCGCGATGATCGCGCTCGTCGGCGTCCGGCTCGTCCAGCCACGCTCCGCCGTCGGCCAGGTAACGGAAACAGATGCTGGTGCCGGCGGGCAGCGCGACCACGGCGGTGTGCATGCCCTGGTCGGTGCGGGTCATGGGGTGGGCGTAGGGGTCCCACTGGTTGAAGTCGCCCACGACCGAGACCGGCCCCGGCAGGTCGGCGGGGAGGGTGAAGGTGAGGCTGACCAGCCCGTCGTCGCTCGGCCTGTCCTGTCTGATCATCGAGAGTCCTCCTGTTGCGTCTGCACGGTGCGCGCGCCTCAGCCGTGTCAGCCACGGTGAGGTACGCCTCCTGCGATTGCAGGGCGCGGCGGTGGAGGGGGCAATGCGCCACGACGCCTGGTAAGGACATCTTGATCCGTGTTTGCCGCTCGCCTTGCCGGGGTGAGCTGGAGCGGGGAGAAGCGGGAGAAGCCGGAGAAGTGGGGGATCAGGCCGGAGCCGGGGAAGCGGTCCTGGCCGGCGGACGGCGGAAGGCACCGCCACTTGCCGTCCGCAGGGTGCGCCGCGGCCCGCTGCCGGCGGGGGCGCCGCGGCCTGCCACCGGCCCCGCTCATTGTTGGGTGCCGGTGCCGCGGCGCCTCATCCGCCCGCAGTCCGTCAGAACTGCGCGTGTGTCGGAGTCCTGCCGCCAGACGACTTGTCGAACACGCCCGTCTCGGCGCGCGGCTCCACTTCCACCTCCCCGCGCATCTCCTCCTCGCGCATCTCCTCCATCCGGAGGGCGACGCCGAGCGCGAACAGGGTCGGCGCCCACTCGCCGACGAAGATCCCCCACCTGTCGGCGCGGTCGAGACCGGCGTTCTCCGACGTCCTGGAGACGGCCCAGGACGCGATGGACAGGCCGATGGACGCGATGGCGCAGGTGTACATGTGGCTGGACTTGATGCCCATCGAGTGAAGCTGCTTGATCATGGTTCCCCCTTTTTGTGGTGCACGTGAAGCGCTACCCCATGACAAAGGCGGCGAACCGTCAGCGGCAACTACCCATCTTCTGGCTTATCCGGACATAAGGGGGCATGGGAGTGGGGCAGTGGCTCGAGAGAGGAAGAGATCATGAAAGCAGTCGTCTGGCATGACGTCGGCAAGATCGCCCTCGACGAGGTTCCCGATCCGCAGGTCCGCGAGCCGGAGGATGCCGTCGTGCGCATCACGGCCAGCGCCGTGTGCGGTACCGACCTGCACTTCGTCCGCGGAACCATGTCCGGCATGCGACCCGGCACAGTGCTGGGCCACGAGGCCGTCGGTGTCGTCGAGGAGCTCGGCCCGCAGGTGCGCAACTTCAGCGTGGGCGACCGGGTCGTGGTGTGCTCCACCATCGGCTGCGGGCGATGCGTGTACTGCAGGGCCGGGTACTACTCCCAGTGCGACGTCGCCAATCCCAACGGCCCCGCCGCCGGCACGGCCTTCTTCGGCGGACCGCAGTCCACCGGCCCCTTCGACGGGCTGCAGGCCCAGTACGCCCGCATCCCCTACGCCCACACCGGGATGGTCGCCGTCCCGCCGGGCGTCAGCGACGAGCAAGCGCTCATGGTCAGCGACATCTTCCCCACCGCCTGGTTCGGCGCGCGCCTGGCCGAGGTGGGCAACGGCGACGTGGTCGTGGTGCTGGGCGCCGGCCCCGTCGGGCAGCTGGCCGCGCTGTCGGCCCGCATGCAGGGCGCGGGCCGGGTCCTCATCGTCGACGGCAACGCCGACCGGCTGGAGACCGCGCGCCTGCAGAACGCCGAGACCATCGACTTCAACGCCGAGGACCCCGTGCAGACGGTCAAGGACCTCACCGGCGGCATCGGCGCCGATCGCGTCATCGACGCCGTCGGCATCGACGCCCAGAGGCCCTCGGCAGGACCCGCCGCCGACATCGACGAGCAGACGCGCCGGCGCTTCGAGCAGGAACAGCGGGAGGTCGCTCCGCGCAGCGACGCCCACGACGGCACCTGGGTGCCGGGCGACGCGCCCAGCCAGGCGCTGCGCTGGGCGGTGGAGATGGCCGACAAGGCGGGCACGATCGGCATCGTCGGGGTCTACCCGCCGGGCTTCGGCGGCTTCCCTCTGGGTGAGGCGATGAACCGCAACCTCACCATCAAGGCGGGCAACTGCAACCACCGCCGCTACGTTCCGGGACTCCTCAGCAAGATCGCCTCAGGCGCGGCCGATCCGACGACGGTGGTGACCCAGCAGGAGGATCTGCCGCATGTGATCGACGCCTACCAGGCCTTCGACCGCAGGGAACCCGGCTGGACCAAGGTCGTCCTCGAACTGGGGTGACCGGCCCGGCCTGCCCAGATCTCCTCGGTTTCTCCTGGCTGCGCCCGTGACCGCGCGTAAGCTGGGCGAGTGCGGTGCTTTACCGCGCCACGGAGGAGGGCTGGTGACGATGACTGTTCTCTCGGTCGACGTGCGCTTCCACCCCGCCCACCCGGTCGTGCACCTGGTCGGCGAGCTGGACATCATGTCATCTCCGGTACTGCAGGACGCGATCGACTCCGCGCTCGCCGACCATCCCGCGATAGTCGAGCTCGACACCGCCGAACTGACGTTCTGCGACTCCCAGGGGTTGCGGGCGCTGTTGCTGGCGCAGCGGGCGGTCACGGGCGCGGGCGCCGTCCTTCACCTGACGCATGTCCACGGCCCGTTCCGGCGCGTGCTGGAGATCACCCAGCTCGACAAGGCGTTCGTCATCGACTTAACCCCCGCCTGACCGTGGTCGGTCCCGCCCCGCGGCCCGTACGAGACTCCTCGCCACGCCGATCACCTCGGCGGTCGGCGTCACGCACGCAGCCCGGCTTCGACGACCCGACCCGGCCTGGGTCGACGGAAGAACGTCGGGTGGATCGGTGCCGGGCGCCCGCCAGCGCGTCACGGGACCAGGACGACCTTGCCCGTCGTGGCCCTGGTTTCGAGGGCGGCGTGGGCGGCGGGCCCCGCCTAGTCCACCGGACCGAAGCGCCCCCCGAGGAACTCGGACGATCGGGGTGCGCGCCGCTGGCACCGCGCTCATGTACCCCTGAGGCACTCCGGTCCAAGCCTCAGTAGGCCGTGACCCGGTCGGGTTCCGGGGCAGGTTCGGTCGCACGGTCCTGCGGGTGGCCGCCCGCGGTGGGCCGCGGGCGGATCGGCCACCACATGGCCCGGCCGAGGAGTGCGGCAAGGGCGGGGACCAGCACCAGCGACACGACGAGCGCGGAGAGCATGATGCCGAGCGTCATCGCGAAGGCGATCTGCTCGTTGCCCGGGGACGCGCCGAGGCTGGCGAAGGAGGCGGCCAGTACCAGGCCGGCCGTCGCGATGGCCGGTGTCGTGTGCCGTACGGCGCGGGCCACGGCGGCGCGGGCCGGACCCGGTCGCTGCATCTCCTCCCGGATCCGGTCGGTGATCAGGATGTTGTAGTCGGTGCCCAGGGCCACGACGAACAGGAACAGCACCAGCGGGAGGGTGAAGCTGACGCCCGGCTTGCCGAGGGCGTGCTGGAACAGCAGGGTGGCGGCGCCTAGCGTGGCGGCGAAGCCGAGCCCGACGGAGAGCATGAGGATCACCGGTGCGAGCAGGCTGCGCAGGAGCAGCAGGAGGATCAGCGCGATCAGCGCGGCCGCGACCGGGAACACTATCGTGAGGTCGTGGTCGACGGCGGTCGAAATGTCGGCGATGATCGCCGGCGTCCCGCCCACGTGTGCCGTCGTCCCGGCGGGCGTGTGCTGGGCGACCGCGGCCCGGATCGGTCCGGAGGCCAGGTCGCGGGCCTGCTGGCTCTGCGGGTCCGCGGTCGGGTAGAGGTCGATCCTGGCGGCACGGTGGTCCTTGCTCAGGACGGTCCTTGCGACCTGGCCCACGCCCTTGACCTGGGTGAGCGCACGTGAGAGACCGTCGAGCCTGCCGGTTGTGAGGGTGCCGCGGTCCGTGGAGGTGACGAAGACGCTCGTCGGGTCCGACACGCCGGCCGGCAGCGTGCGGGAGATCTCGGCCGCGGTGGCTGTAGCGGGGGTCTGGGCACTGGGGTTGCCCTGGCCGTAGTCCATGCGGATGCCGATCAACCCGGCGGCCAGCGCGGCAAGCAGGGCGACGGAGGCGGTGAGCATCATCAGCGGTCGTCGCGTGACCAGCGCGCCCAGGCGGGCGGCGCGGCCCTCGCGCGCCTCGCGGCGTAGGGCCGCCCGGGAGGGCCAGAACATCTTGCGCCCGGTGGCCGCGAGCAGCGCCGGCAGCAGGGTGAGGCTGCCGAGCAGCATCACCAGGACCGCGACGGCGATCGCGGGGCCCATCGAGCGGAACTGCCCGAAGGTCGCCAGGCCCAGCGTGGCGAACGCGGCCACGATGGTCATCGCCGCCGAGGTGATCGCGGTGCCCACCCGGCCGGAGACCTGCGCGGCCACCTCGCGGGCGGACTGCTCGGGCCTGGCCCGCAGGTGCTCGCGGAAGCGGAACAGCAGGAACAGCAGATAGTCGATGCCGATGCCGAACAGGACCACGTTGATCAGCCCCGGAGTGCTCGCGTCGAGCTTGAGCCCGGTGAGCATCGCGGCACCCGCGACGGCTCCCGCAGCCACGGAGCCGATCACGGCGACCGCGAGCAGCGGCAGCAGGGCCGCCAGCACGCTGCGAAACACCAGCACGTTGAGCAGGATGATGAGCCCCATGATGAGGCCGCTGCCGACCGTCGTGGCGGTCTTGCGGGAATCGACGGTGTCGACGGTGTCGGCGAGAGCCCCGGTGAAACCGGTGCGCATCCCCGCCTCGGAGAACTGCGTCCGGGCGGCCTCCCGGAAGGTCCGGTAGACGCCCTGGACCCCCTTGTCCGCACGATTCCCGATCAGCTCGACGGAGAGCAGTTCGAAACTCCGGTCGGGCGCCGTCATCGCCGGGGCGATCCGGGGCGTCTGGGAGCGGTCCGGGATCAGGAACTGCTGCGGGCCGTCGTCTTCCCTGGGCATGATCACCCGGCGCTTGCCCAGCTTCGCCGCCTCGGTCTCGACCCGCTTCTGATCGGCGGCGCTGAGAGCCTTGCCGTCGGACCGCGCGACGAGCACCGTCACCGTGGTGGCGTCGGGGTTCACCCCGAACCGTTCCTTGGCGATGTGCAGCGCGGCAGCCGAGTCGTAGCTCCGGGGCAGGAAGTCCCCGGCCTGGTTCTGGGTGACGCGGTCGAACAGCGTCGGGGTCAGGGCGCTCAGTGCGACACCCAGCACCGCCCAGAGAGCGATGACCTTCCACGGGTGTCTGGTGGAGTATCCGGTCAGGGCGCGGATCACGATGTCCTCCGGCGGACGGACTTGAATGCGGATGTCTGCCGGGGGCTCCCGGCAGACATCCAGACCATCAGTCCGAGAGGCGGCAAACCTCCTGGCAGCGGATGATCCGGACCGGGGCCCTGGGGCCTTCCCCCGGCTCGCGACCAGGACCCTGCTCCTGGTCCTGGTCCGGCGACCACCGTCGCCGGTGCTGGCACCGCGGCTGCTGTGCAACCCTGTTCCGGGGGCCAGGAGGCCTGATACAGGGGGAACAGACATGCCCAGGAGCCGACACGTCGGGCCTGGCGATGCCCGGGAGCTGCCGCACATCGACAGCGCCGAGCCGCCGTGGACCCGTAACGACGCACTCGTGACCGGCGGGGCCTGCGTGATGAACCTGCTCAGCTACGTGTTCTTCAACGCCCCCGACGGCCGGCACGCCGTGAGCGTGGCCGGGTTCCTCTTCGTCGCGCTGGCAGCCCTGCCGCTGCTCGCCCGGCGCCGCCACCCGGTGGCGGCGCTCACCGCTGTCCTGGTACTCGATTCGACGGCCACCCTGATCGTGCCGCTGCCCAGGCACTTCGGTGCCGTCCTGGTGGTCGCCCTGTACTCGGTCGCCAGGGCCTGCCCCGGCCGGGTGACGGCGGTCGCGTCCGCCGCAACGGTATCGCTGACGCTGCTGAGCCAGAGCAACGGCCGCATCCCGCCCTGGCAGGACGCCGTTACCTCACCCCTCACCACCCTGATCGTCGTCGGCACCGCCATGGCGGTCAATCGCTGGCAGCGAGAGGTGGCGGCCAACCGCAGACTCCTTGCCGACCGTGCGGTGGCCGACGAACGCCGCCGCATCGCACGGGAGTTGCACGACATCGTGGCCCACCACATCACCACCATGCAGCTGATGGCCGGCGGAGCCCGGGCCAACATCGCCGAACCGGAGGTGGTCCGGGACGCCCTGGTCACCCTGGAGGCCTCCGGGCGGCTTGCGCTGCGCGAGATGCGCCAGCTCCTCGACGTGCTGCGGGACGGCGACGAACCGGAGGCCGCGCCGTCACAGCCCCAGCCAGGCGCCGACGACCTCGGCCGCCTGGTGGCCGAGTCCCGCCTTGCCGGACTGCCGACCGAGTTCAGCGTCCACGGGCCGCAGCGCCCGTTGCCGCCGACCGTCGGCCTCACGGTGTTCAGAATCGCCCAGGAGGCCCTCACCAACGCCCGCAAGTACGCGGGGCCCGCCCGCGCGTCCGTACAGCTGACGTACCGTCAGGATCGGGTCACCGTCGAGGTGCGGGACGACGGCGGGGGCACACCGCCGCAGGAGGGGGCGCCGACGGTGGGCTCCGGCGGATACGGCCTGATCGGCATGCGCGAGCGCGTCGCCCTGCACGGCGGCACTCTCACCGCCGGCCCGCAGGCCGACGGGGGGTTCGCCGTGGTTGCCGACCTGCCGCTGACCGCGGACGAGGCGGCCGAGGCAGCCGTCCAGCACGAGGGGGCACGCCGATGATCGGGACCGGGCCGACGACGACGCCGCCGCCGCCGAGGATCAGGGTGCTGATCGTGGACGACCAACTGCTGGTCCGGCGCGGCCTGTCGCTGATCCTCTCTCCCAACCCGTCCTTCGAGGTGGTGGGAGAGGCCGAGAACGGCGCGCAGGCCGTCACCCTCGCCTGCCGGCTGCGCCCCGACGTCGTGGTGATGGACATCCGGATGCCCGTCCTCGACGGGGTCGGCGCGACCAGGGAACTCGCCGCCACCATGCCCGGCTGCCGGGTCCTGGCCCTCAGCACCTTCGACATGGACGAATACCTCGTGGGCGCCCTGCGCGCCGGAGCCTACGGGTTCCTGCCCAAGGACAGCTCCCCTGAGGACCTGAGCGCGGCGATCCGCACCGTCCACGCCGGCGATGCCGCCGTCGCGCCGCGCCTGCTCACCCGGCTGATCTCCACCTATGTACGGGCACCCCACGGTACGCGGCCGACCCCCACGGGCCTGGGCGAACTCACGCCCCGCGAGGTCGAGGTGTGGCGTCTGATGGCCACCGGCCTCGACAACACTGAGATCTCCCGCGTCCTCGACATCAGTCTCTCCACCGTCAAGAACTACATCACCAGCATCTTCGACAAGCTCTCCGTCCGCGACCGCGCCCAGGCGGTCATCGTGGCCTACGAATCGGGCCTGGTCACTGCCCGTGTGGCAGCCGGGGACCCGTCCGGCGGCGGGCACACCGGATAGCCGGGGGACCGGTGCGCTCACTTCCCGCACAGGGTGGTGTCGAGCAGGGCCAGGACACCGGGGGCCCCTGCGTGGCGGGTGCGCCGTCGGCGGGTCCGGCGCCCGGTACGGCCTCGGGCTGGTCAGCACGCCGCTGAGCTGCGGCGCGCTGAGCTGGGGCCGCGGTGGTGACATCCCCAGACGAAGCAGATCACCACCCGGCGCAAGCTCACCTCACAGCTTCAAGCTCTGCCGGCCAGCACCGCCCGCCGGGTCGCTCTGGCCCAGATCGCCCTCATCGACTCCCTCAGCATCGAGATCGACACCATCGAAAAGGAGCTCAAGCCGCTCGTCGAAGCCCGCGTTCCGCGCCTCATGGCGATCACCGGAGTCAACGTGCTGACCGCCGCCAAACTCCTGGGCGAGATCGGCGACATCACCCGCTTCCGCAGCCTTCGCCCGGCACAACGGCACCGTACCCATCCCCGTCTGGAGCGGCAACGACGACCGACACCGGCTCAACCGCGGCGGCAACCGGCAGCTCAACACCCCTGCACCGCATCGCCATCACCCAAGCCCGCTGCCACGAAGGCGCCCGAGCGCTGCTGAAACGACGCCAGGAAGCCACCCGAGACACCACCAAGGGCAGCTTCCGCGTCCTGAAACGACACCCGTCAGACGTGATCTACCGCGCCCTCATCGCCGACCACCACAGCCACAACGTCGAGGGGTCACACAATCAGCGGCCGACCCCTTGCACATAGGAGCGTCAGTCGGTCGGTGAGGTGCCGCAGAGTGCGTTGTCGATCAGGCGGGCAGTGGCTTGGCCCTGCTCTCGTGTGCCGGGGTAGGTGGTGCGTGAGACGATCACGCTGGTGCGGCCGTCCTGGGTGACGGCGTTGTCGGTGATGAACCCGGGTGTGCCGCCGGGATGCGACCAGACCGTGACCCCGCAGCTCAGTTGCTGCTTGGCCATGCCCAGGCCGAACTCCCTGCCGGGCGCGCCGATGGGAACCGTGGTCGTCATCTTCTTCAGCTGGTGCGGCGGCAGTAGCTTCCCGCCCAGCAGCGCACGCCAGAACCTGCTCAGGTCGCCGGTGGTGGTGACGGCCTCGCCCGCCGCGCCGGCCCAGCCGAGACTGAGCAGGGTGGCGCGGAACGGCCGGGAGGTCTTGGCGTCCTGGGTGTAGCTCTGCACGTGCGGCTTGGGCAGGAGCGGGGAGTCGCCGGGCAACGTCGTGTTCCGCAGCCGCAGCGGCGTGATGATCCGGCGCTTCACCTCCTTGCGCCAGGAGTTCCCGGTGGCCCGCTCGATGACCAGCCCGGCCAAGAGGTAGTTGATGTTCGAATAGCTCCAGCGGGAGCCGGGGGCGAAGAGCGGGCGGTGGCCGGCGCTGAGAGCCACCAGCCGCCGCGGGTTCATGCGCAGGAACCGGTAGGTGCGGTAGCCCCGCTCGGTGCGCATCTTCTTCTCGATGTCGCCCACGGAGTCATACAGGCCGCTGGTGTGCTGGAGCAGGTGTCTGATGGTGATCGCGCGCCCGTCGTTGCCGTTGCCGCGCACCAGCCCGGGAAGCCATCGTTCGACGCTGTCGTCAAGGGACAGGCGGCCCTCCGCCTCCAACTGCAAGATCACAGCAGCGACGAAGGTCTTGGTGTTGCTGCCCATCCGGAAGTGCCCGTCGAGCGGGATCGGCGCGTTGCGGCCCCGCACCGCCGTACCGCTCGCCGCGGCCAGGTCACCGCCGGGTGAGACCACCCGCGCCTGCACTCCCAGCGTGCCGGCGTCGCGGATCGCATCCAGGTCCGCCTGCAAGGCCGCCCGATCGTATCCGGACGACGATGCGTGAGCCGGACCCACCGCCAGCGCACCGACGGACGCGGCCACGGCCGCTGACGCCACGACCGCATGGAAACGACGCCAGCCCACACTCTTCATAATCATTCTTTGCCTCCCGGCAGATTCGATGCTGCCCACCATGGGTGTCTGGTGGAGTATCCGGTCAGGGCGCGGATCACGATGTCCTCCGGCGGACGGACTTGAATACGAACGTCTGCCGGGGGCTCCCGCCCGATATCCAGACCATCAGTCCGAGAGGCGGCAAACCTCCTGGCAGCGGATGATCCGGACCGGGGCCCTGGATCCTTCCCCCGGCCCGCGACCAGGACCCTGGTCCTGGTCCTGGCCCCGATCCGGATACGGCTCCGCTGACTGCCGCCGCCGGTGCTCCCACCTGGTGGCGGCGCTCACCGCCGTCCTTGGTACTCGATTCGACGGCCACCCTGACCGTGCCGCGGCCCAGGCACTCGCCACCACGGCGAACCCCGTCGGCCTGCGGGCCGGCCGTAAGGGTGCCGCTGTGCATTGGCACGTTCGCCGGGACTGCGCAGGCGAGCGTGCGACCGGTTGGCCCGCTTTACGCCGCGCACCAACCTGCGCGAGATCGCCTCCTGGAGCCCCTCGGGCGGCGGCACCGACCTGAGCCTGCCCTTCACGTGGGCACAGCGCGAGCAGTTGGCCGTCGATGGCATCATCGTCTTCACCGACAATGAGACCTGGGCTGGCCGCCAGCACGCCTCCCAGGCGCTCGACTCCTACCGGCGCACCATCTCCGGAAACACCCGCGTGGTGGTAGCGGCGATGACCGCGACCGGCCACACCATCGGCGATCCGCACGACGGGGGCGTCCTGAACATGGCCGGTCTGGACGCTTCCCTCCCCCTGGTGGTGGGCGGCTTCATCCGCTAACCAACTGCTCGGCGGGCAAGAAGATCGTCTGCTGGGAAGATGATCAGGTCAGCTGCCGTCGTCACGACCTTGAGGAAGCATCCTGCCATCTCGGGCCGTACGGGCGACGGATGGACGTACGCCTCTGTGATCACGTACTCGCCGCGCTCAGGCGGCTGCGGCCTCGGACAGGCAGAACTCGTTGCCCTCGGGGTCGGCCATCCGGATCCAGCGGTGCCCGTGCTCCTGCACCTGGCCGGGTTCGAGGCGCCGCGCGCCGAGGGCCTGCAGCCGCTCGGCCTCCGCTTCGATGTCGGGGGCGTCGATGTCGAGGTGCATGCGGTTCTTGCCGGTCTTGCCCTCCGGGACGCGCTGGAGCAGCAGTTTCGGGCCGCTGCGGCCCTCTGGCAGCAGCATGACGTAGTTGCCCACCCCGCCGACCACGGTGTAGGAGAGCGCCGCCGCCCAGAAGGGCGCGACCGCGTCCGGGTCGGCGACATCGAGCACGAGGCCGAAGCCGATGTGATTCATGGGTGGCAACCTAGCGCGCCCCGGGCGCGGTCCCTTCACCCCTCCCGCACAGCCGTGTCACCGCCGTGGTGGTGAGGGTCCTCCCGGTCAGCTTGCCGGCCACACCAGGCGCGACGATTCCAGCCGAGGGCGGTGGCCCGCTGCCAGGGCCGGCCGGGAGCTCGCGCTCCACGACCACACGCGCCGGTCACACGGCGTGCAGGCGAACGATCCGGCTCCGATCGTCCTCACTCCCGGCAAGTCAGCGGATCCGCCTGGCCGCCCTGCCGCCCAGGTGCAGGAATGCGACCTCACCAGCCTCGTCTCGCAGGAAGCGGCCGACGACGCGCTGCGGGTCGGCGGCGATTGTCACCTCGTCACGGCCCTCGACCAGCGCCAGCGGCATATCGGGCATACCCTCCACCCCCGCGGCCACCAATTCGGGGCGCAGCACGAATCGCGCCGTCAGACCCTCGTCGACCTCGAAGGTCCACTGCCCGGCGTCATAGCTGCCCGCGTACTCCGGCGCGGGATCACGCAGTGCCAGCCGTACGGCCTGCGGCTTGGCGTCGAGCAGGTGCTCCAGGCACCAGTCGGTCACCAGCTTGCCCAGCGCCTTACCGGGCGCGGAGTTGGTGAGCGTGGTGACGGCGAAACCGCGCTCGGGTACCAGCACGAACGTGGACAGCCACAGGTTGCCCACGTTGCCGCCATGCGTGACCAGCCGCACGCCCGCCTGCTCCTCCAGCAGCCACGGCAGCCCGATGCCGCTCCACGGCGCCCCGACCCGGACGTGCTCCGCCTGCATCAGCTCCCTGGTGGCGGCTCCGACCGGTGCCTCGCCGCTCGCGCCCAAGTGGAATGCGGCGTAGCGAAGCTGGTCGCGTACCGACGACACCAGCCCGCCCTCGGCCATGCCGTCGCGGAACAGCCCCCACGTGTGCGCGACCCGCGGGCCCTCCTCTCGTACGACATGCCCGACGGCGTGCGACCGCGTCGCCGCCTCCCAGGGGAAGAAGAAGCTGGAGCTCATGCCCAGGGGTTCAAGCACGATGCGCCTGACCGCCTTCTCGTACGGCTCGCCGCACACGACCTCGACGACCCGGCCGAGCAGCCGGAACCCCGCGTTGTTGTAGGAGGCGAGCGCGCCGGGCGGGAAGAGCTGGGGCAGCCGGTCGTAGATGGCGATCGAGTCGGCCAGCGCCGAGGTGTCCCAGCTGTCGCCGTCGTCGATGTCGCCCAGGAATCCGCCGGTGTGGGTGAGCAGGTGCCGGATGGTCAGCTCGTCCGCGGCCCGCTCGTCGGCGAGCCTGAAGCCGGGCAGATACCGTCGCACGCGCCCGTCCAGGTCGAGCCGGCCACCCTCGACGAGGTGCATGATCGCTGTCGCGGTGACCGTCTTGGTGGTCGACCCGATCTGGAACAGGGTGTCGCCCGTCACGGGGACCGGCGCGTCGACGCTGGTGACACCGGTGGTGAGGACGTGGTCCACGCCGTCGAAACGCACGCCGACGGCGGCACCGGGGACACGGAAGGATCTCGCCTCGCTGTCCAGCAGGCTCTGCAGGTGGTTGAGGTCAGCCATTCGTTCATCCTGCTGACAGCGAGAGTGGTGGGCTTCGTCCGCCCGCACCATTTCCGCCGCGCTCTTCGTCCAGGCCACTCGGCCACGCACCCGAGCGGACGGCCGGCACCGGCGGGTAGCGCTCGATCCGGCTCCGAGGTGCCTCAGTATCCATCAGGGTGCACCAGGGAGGCGCAGGCCCCGCGTAGCCGGTGATCTATGGCCGCGACGCCGGCGACCGCTCACCGGTCCGCGGGCGGAGGCAGCTGCCGGACGGCGTGCTCGGGCGTGTCGCAGAAGGTGAAGCCGGTCGGGCTGAGCGCCGCCAGCCGCCGCCTGAACTCGTCCGACAGGCCGGCCAGGAACATCGCTCCCGCCGACGTCTCGTCGACCCGCTGCTGCGCGGTGACCAGGGCCGCGATGCCGATGGCGTCCCAGAAGGTCACCGCGGTCAGGTCCAGCACCAGGCGCGGCGCGGGGTGCTCGGCCAGCAGCGCCTGGACGGCCGCGCCGACCTCCTGCGCCGCCCGCCGGTCGAGATCGCCGGACAGCGCCAGCTCGATGTGCGTGCCGACCGCCCGCCGCGAAAGACCGAACGTCGAACGGCGGTCGGCGCCCGGCAGGTCGAAGACGACCGTGACGACGCTGCCCTGCGGGCCGGAGCTCGCGGTGAGCCGGTTGGCCAGGTAGCGGGCGATCCACAACCCGTGCCCGTGCTCGTAGGGCCACTGGTCAGCCGACCGACCGGGCTGTCCGGCCGCGCGCGGCCGTCCCTCGTCGCTGACCTCGCAGTGCAGCGCCCCGGCCCGCCGCCAGACCCGCACCCGCCCGGCCCCCGCCCCGTGCAGGACCGCGTTGGTGGCCAACTCGTGCACGGTGATGACCAGATCGCTGACCCTGCCCTCGGGCAGCCCGGCCTGGGTGACGTGCGCCTCGAGCGCCGCGCGCAGCGCGTAGAGGGAATCGGCGTCGAACCCCTGGTCCAGGAGCGGCGCGCCGTCGGGCGCCACGCCCCTGCCGTCAGCCGACACCGGCGGGGTGTTCAGGGTTCCGTCACCGGTCATGGACGGTCACCAGACTGACGCCGGGAACGGCGGCCGCCCCGAGCAGGACGAACCGCGCCGCGACCGCGCTGCCGCAGCGCAGGACGACCTTGCGAGCGGGGGCGAGGCTCCGCGCCGCATCGATGATCATCCGGGTACAGGGCAGGTCGATGAACGACAGCTCGGCCATGTTGACGGTGATGTCGCCGTCGACCCGGATGGCCTCGGCCAGCGCCAGCGCCAGCGACTCCTCGGCCGCCTGGTCGATCTGCCCGGCCAGCCGGATGCCCGGTGGCGCGTATTGGCGGCAGATCCGCAGCAGCGGGTCGTTGTGGTAGGTGGCCGCGGCGACCGAGCGCGTGTGGAAGGCCGACACCGAGGCGAGGGTGACCGGGTCGAACCGGTCCCGGTCGTACTGGCACAGCACCGACGCGCTGGTGCCCGACAGTGCCACCGCCATCTCCTCCTCGAACGCGGGCAGCTGCTCGATCCCGCTGATCGGCCGCAGCGCCCAGCTCATGTCGAGCGCCACCCGAAGCCCCGCGTATCCCCCGCGTTCGGTCAGCTCGATCTGGCCGCGCAACCAGCCCATCGCCTGCTCGACCGCGAAGCTCTGCCCGGCCAGCAGCCCGTCCTGGCAGGCCCTGATCTCCATGCGTCCCGTCGCGGACGTGGACTGCGTGGCGATCCCCCGGCGGTTCAGCTCGATCAGCGCTCCCTGCGGCTCCTCGCTCAACCATACGACCCGCAGACCGCCGGCCAGTCCGTCTCGGATGTAGGCGGCGGTCAGGTCGAGCAGTTCCTCGGGCTCGCCGAAGGTGAGGCAGGCGTGGTCGTTGAGTCTCAAATCCGTGATCTGCGTATCCGCATCCAACGTCACCACGCCACCATCCCCACCGCGGCCGTGTCCGCGATCCGCATCGTCAACCGCCCAAGGATAGTGATCGATCGCCGCCGTGGAGGCGGCAACGACCTCCGCCGCCGGCCCTCCGGGCGGCGCGTCACGGACTCCGCCATCACCCGACGCCATCGCCTCGATGCCATCACCTCGGCCTTCACCGGCCACCCCCCATACCCCGAGACCGGCCGCGCTCACCTCGATCCAGGAACCCCCGATGCCGGCACCGGCCTGGAACGGCGGAAGAGCGTGATCGATCCTCGTCACCGTCTCAGGCCGCCATCAGCCGCGAAGGGGGTGACGGCCGACCCCTTCGGCATGGCCACCAGCCAGGAGCCGGTGGAAGACGGTGACGGGATGGCTGGCGGCGCGGGAGCCTGTGGAAGACCGTTGCAGGGGTGGCTGGCGGCGACCGAAAGAGCATTCGCGCGTGCGGGCCCGGTTTCGGCCCCCGCCGAAGAGGAAGGAGCGCGATGTGACAGACCTCTGGGATGTGCTGGTCGTCGGTGGCGGCCCCGCGGGCGCGGCGGCCGCCCTGCGCGCCAAACAGCTGCGTCCAGGGGCCGCCGTCCTGCTGCTCGACCGCGACGACTTCCCCCGCGACAAGGCCTGCGGTGACGGCATCGCCGCGCACGGCAGGGACGAGCTGGCCCTGCTCGGCCTGCCCGGCCTGCTCGCCGACTACCGGCCGACGCAGCGCCTGTCGGTGATCTCCCCCGGCGGCGTGCGCGTCTCGGCCAGGGTCGCCCGTCCCAACCACGTCGTGCCCCGCCTGGTCTTCGACGCCCGCCTGGTCGAGGCCGCCCGCGCGCGCGGCGTCGAGGTGCGCCGCCACCGCGTCCGCGCCCTGACCGCCCGCGACGGCCACGTCGTCGTCGACGGGGAGCTGCGGGCCCGCGCCGTCGTCGCCGCCGACGGCGCCCACTCCACGGTACGGCGGCTGCTCGGCCTCCGCCCGACTCCCGAACGGCACATCGCCATCGCCGTCCGCGGCTACGCCGACCTGCCCGACGGCGACGACGACGCCCAGCTCATCGCCATGCAGCGCTCCGGCTGGCCCGCCTACGCCTGGGCCTTCCCGATCGGCGACGGCACCGCCAACGTCGGCTTCGGCATGCTGCTGCCGGCCCTGCACGCCACCGGCCTGCCCGGCCGCCAGGTGCTGCACGGCAGGCTCGCCGAACTGCTGCCGCACCTGCCCGCCCGCGACCTGCGCGCCCACCACCTGCCGCTGTCGCCGGGCCGTCCCCTGCCGGGCGCCGGCCGGGTGCTGCTGGCAGGCGACGCCGCCAGCCTCATCAACCCCCTCACCGGGGAGGGCATCTACTACGCGCTGCTGTCGGGCAGGCTCGCGGGCGAGGCGGCGATCCTGTCGGCCGGCGACCCGCTGACCGCCTACCGGCGCCGGCTGCGCGCCGCCCTCGGCAGGCATCTGCGCACGACCGACGTGCTGGCCCGCGCCGCGCAGTCGCCCGGCTTCATCGACGCGGCCATCGCCACGGCCGCCCGCCGCCCCGAGGTCTTCGACCTGCTGGTGGAGGTCGGCCTGGGCGCGGGAACGGTGCCGGTGCCGCTGGCCGCGGCCGTGATGACCCGCTGGATCAGGACGAGCCTGCGCGGCCGCGCGGCTACCCGGTGAGCCTTGCGCCGTTGGCGACCAGGAGCGCCACGTCGATGCCCGCCACCGCGACCGCGGCCGCGAAGGGCGCCTTCGGCCACCGGCCCGCCGCCAGCAGACCCCCGGCCGCCAGCCCGCCCGCGACGCCGAGCGCGACCCAGCCCAGCACGGACCAGGCCAGCACGGACCAGACCGACGCGACCGACGCGAACCCAGCCGATGCGAACCAGGACGACTCGACCCAGCCCGGCGCGGCCGCCGCGCCGTACGGGCCGAAGGCCAGCAGCGCGGTGGCGGCCAGCAGGGGCAGCGGGAGCAGCGCCGAGACCCTGGCGGCCCCGAGCCGCTGCGGCCAGCCACGCACGCCCGCGGCCAGGTCGGCCCGGATGTCGGGCAGCACGTTGGCCAGATGCGCGCCAACGCCCAGCGAAGCGGCGGCCAGGACCACCCACCACGCGGGCCAGGGCCCGCCCGGCAGACCGAGCGTCACGAAGGCGGGCAGCGCGCCGAAGCCCACCGCGTACGGCAGCCACGACAGCACGCTCGCCTTCACCCCGAGGTCGTAGGCCCACGCCGCCCCGACCCCGGCCAGGTGCACCAGCCCCGCCGCCGCCCCCGAGGCCAGCGACAGCGGCACGCACAGCGCCAGCGCGGCCAGCGCCGCGTGACGCACCGCCACCACGCTCACCGCGCCGGTCACGATCGGCTTGTCAGCGCGCCCGGCGGCCGCGTCGCGATCGGCGTCGGCCGCGTCGTTGCACCAGCCGACCGACAGCTGACCGGTCAGGACCGCGGCGAACACCAGCGCGCACCCGGCCGCGTCCCGCCCGGCGGCCGCGGCCAGCACGGTGACCAGGACGGTGACCGCGGCGGTCGGCCCCGGATGGCAGCTACCGGCCAGCCCCCTGAGCGCCCGCGCCGTGCCCATCGTCCGTCACACCCCATCGATCGCCGGCAGCACCGATCATAGGAAGCAGCGATCCATGCCATCCCATGGGCATAGTAGCCACCGGTTCGGGCAGCCTTCCGGCAACCGCTATCCGGAGGGCGCTCGATGACCTGGATCGCAGCCGTTCACGGCGTGCTGCCCCCCAACCGATATCCGCAGTCCGACCTCACCGCTCTGGCGGCCCGGTCCTTCCTCCCCGAAGGCGGCGACCGCCGCCTGCTCGACCGCCTGCACGCCAGTGCCAGGGTCGACCAGCGCCACCTGGTCCTGCCCCTGGAGGAGTACACCAAGCTCGACGGCTTCGGCGCGGCCAACGACGCGTTCGTCCGCGCCGCCGTCGACCTCGGCGTCGAGGCCGTCGCCGGCGCGCTGGATCAGGCGGGGCTGGCCCCCTCCGACGTCGACCTGATCATGTTCACCTCGGTCACCGGTGTCGCGGCGCCCTCCATCGAGGCCAGGGTGGCGGCCCGCCTCGGGATGCGGCCCGACGTCAAGCGGATCCCGGTCTTCGGCCTCGGCTGCGTCGCGGGCGCTGCGGGCCTCGCCCGCCTGCACGACTACCTGCGCGGCTGGCCGTCCCACGTGGCCGTGCTGCTCTCCGTCGAGCTGTGCTCCCTCACCCTGCAACGCGGCGACGCCTCCCCCGCCAGCCTGGTGGCCAGCGCCCTGTTCGGCGACGGCGCCGCCGCCGTGGTCGCCTGCGGCTCCGACCGCCCCCCGCAGGCCGGCGGCCCCACTGTCATGGACACACGCGGCCACCTCTACCCCGACTCCGAACACGTCATGGGCTGGGAGGTCAGGGACAGCGGCTTCGGCGTGGTGCTCGACGCCGGCGTCCCCGACGTCGTGCGCGCCTACCTCGCCGGCGACGTGCACGACCTGCTGGCCGGCCACGGCCTCACCGCCGGCGACATCACGGCGTGGGTGTGCCACCCCGGCGGGCCCAAGGTGCTGGAAGCCGTGGCCGACGCCCTCGACCTGCCGCCCGGCGCCCTCGAGCTGACCTGGCGCTCCCTGGCCGCCAACGGCAACCTGTCCTCGGCCTCGGTCCTGCACGTGCTGCGCGACACGCTGCGCCTGCGCCCGCCGACGCCGGGCACCCCCGGGCTGCTCATCGCCATGGGCCCCGGATTCTGCTCCGAACTCGTCCTGCTGCGCTGGTAGCCGCCGATGCCGTGGTACTCGCTCCTCATCGTGCTCGTCGGCCTGGAACGCCTGGCCGAACTCGTCGTCGCCCGCCGCAACACCCGCTGGAGCATGGCACGCGGCGCGCTCGTGCGCGGACAGCGACACTACCCCTGGATGGTGGCCCTGCACACCGGCCTGCTGGCCGGCTGCCTGCTCGAGGTCCACCTGGCCGGGCGGCCCTTCGTGCCCGCCCTCGGCTGGCCGATGCTGGCCCTCGTCGTGGCCGCCCAGGCGCTGCGCTGGTGGTGCATCCGCGCGCTCGGCCCGCGCTGGAACACCCAGGTGATCGTGGTGCCCGGCCTGCCCCTGGTCAGGAGCGGCCCCTACCGCTTCGCCTGGCTGCCGCACCCCAACTACGTCGCCGTCGCCGTCGAAGGCGCCGCGCTCCCCCTCGTGCACACCGCCTGGATCACCGCGCTGACCTTCACCCTCCTCAACGCCGCGCTGATGGTCGTGCGGATCCGCTGCGAGAACCAGGCCCTGGCCACCCTCGCCGGCCGGCCACGGCCGGCCACGCCGTGATCGACATCATCGTCGCGGGCGGCGGGCCCGCAGGCCTGGCGACCGCCATCCACGCCGCGCTGGCCGGCATGGACGTCGTCGTCGTCGAACCCCGCACCGCCCCCGTCGACAAGGCCTGCGGCGAGGGCCTCATGCCCGGCGGCGTCGCCGCCCTCCAGGCGATCGGCGTACGCGTCGACGGCCACCCCCTGCACGGCATCGACTACGTCGACGCGGCCACTCGCGCCCGGGCCGCCTTCGGCCACGCCCCTGGACGCGGCGTGCGGCGCACCGCCCTGCACGCCGCCCTGTCCGCGCGCGCCGCCGATCTCGGCATCCCCACCATCACCGGCAAGATCACCCACCTCCGCCAGGACGAGCACGGCGTCGAGGCCGCGGGACTGCGCGCCCGATGGCTGGTCGCCGCCGACGGCCTGCACTCCCCGCTGCGCGCCTGGCTGAACCTGGGCCGGCCCGACCGCCGCCCGCCCCGCTACGGCCTGCGCAGGCACTACCGCCTCGCCCCCTGGTCCGACTACGTCGAAGTCCACTGGTCACCGGCCGGCGAGGCCTACGTCACCCCGGTGGCCGACGACCTCGTGGGCGTGGCCATCCTGACCTCCCGGCGCCGCGGGTTCGACGAGCACCTGACCGCCTTCCCCACGCTCCTGCCCAGACTCGCCGGACCGGCCGCCACCTCTGTGCGCGGCGCGGGACCTCTCCGCCAGCGTGTGCGCAGCCGCCTCGCAGGGCGGGTCCTGCTCGTCGGCGACGCGGCCGGATACACCGACGCCCTCACCGGCGAAGGTCTGTGCCTGGCCACCCTGTCGGCCCGCGCGCTCGTCGGCTGCCTGGCCGCCGGCCGTCCCCAGGACTACGAACGCGCCTGGCGCCGCCTGTCGCGCACCCACCGCCTGCTCACAGGCGCCCTGCTGAGCGCCGCCCACCGGCCCCGCGCCGCCCGGCTCGTCGTCCCTGCCGCCGCCCGTCTGCCCGCCCTGTTCACCGCCGTCGTGCGCGCACTGGCCTGAACCCGTCCGTGCGTGGCGGAGAGGATGGGATTCGAACCCATGAGGGCCGTCACCGGCCCCGCGACCCTTAGCAGGGGTGCCCGTTCGCCCACTCCGGCACCTCTCCACGATCGTGCGTACCGCTCCAGGGAGTCGAACCCTGACTGTCCGCGACCTGAGTGCGGCGCCTCCTGCCAGTTGGGCTAGAGCGGCCTTGCTGAAGTGCCCGTCGCGGCGCCCGCTCGACAGCGGGCCGGCCCACGGGCCCTGCCGATGCCGCCGTGTGGCCGGCGAGCGCTGGCAGCCATCGGGCGGCACGGAAAGCGGCGCCCGGGAACAAAAAGAGCCGCCCGGACCAGGTCCGCGGCGGCCACAGGGAGAATCCCGCGAGGGACTACCCGGCGGCCTGCCAGGACAGCAGGACCGGCGAACTGCTCTGGAGACTCACCGCTGCCCCTTTCCCGTTCCAGGCTCTTTCCGACACCACCAACGCTAACCCCCGCCCATCCGGCGCCGCCACCCATTTAATTCCGGCCAGTGCCGAACGCCCGCGACCCGCCGCCCCGCTGTGCGCCCTGCACAGCCGCCGCCCTCGCCCACCACGTACGGTGCCCCCATGACTTATCGCGTCGCCATGGACATCGGCGGCACCTTCACCGACGTGGTCTGCTACGACGAGCAGAGCGGTGCCGTCGTCGCCTCGAAGGCGCCGACCACCCCCGCAGACCTCGCCGAAGGCGTCTTCGCCGCCCTCGGCCGCGTCGTGGCCGACCCCGCGCGCATCTCCTTCTTCGTGCACGGCACCACGCAGGGCCTCAACGCCCTCCTCGAACGCAAGGGCGCCCGCGTCCTGCTGCTCACCAGCACCGGCGCCCGCGACGTCTACCAGATCGCCCGCGGCAACCGCGACCGCATGTTCGACCTGCGCTACCGCAAACCCACCCCCCTCCTGCCGCGCAGCGACGTCATGGAGGCCGCAGGACGCCTCGACTGGCGCGGCGAGGAGCTCCAGCCCCTCGACGAGCAGGCCGTACGGCGCGCCGCCCACCGCGCCAGAGCCGAAGGCTTCGACGCCGTCGCCGTCACCCTGCTGTTCTCCTACGTCAACCCCGCCCACGAGATCCGGGCGGGCCAGATCCTCACCGAGGAACTCGGCGACGACGTCCTGGTCGTCCTCAGCCACGAGGTCGCCAGAGAATGGCGCGAGTACGAGCGCACCTCCTCGGCCGTCCTCGAGGCCTACACCGGCCCCGTCGTCCGCGCCTACCTCGCCCGGATCGAGCAGCGCTTCGCCGAACGCGGCCTGACCGTGCCCGTCCACGTGATGCAGTCGTCAGGCGGCCTCGTCAACGCCGGCCACGCCATGAAACGCCCCCTGCAGACCCTCCTGTCCGGGCCCGTCGGCGGCACCATGGGCGGCGTCGCCGCCGCCCGCCTCCTCGGCAGGGACCCTGCCCACCAGAACGCCATCTGCGTCGACATGGGCGGCACCTCCTTCGACGTCTCCCTCGTCGTCGGCGGACGACCCGACGTCAGCGCCGAAGCCCACATCGAGGGCTTCCCCGTCCTGATGCCCATCGTCAACCTGCACACCATCGGCGCCGGCGGCGGCTCCATCGCCTACGCCGAGGCGGGTGCGCTGCGCGTCGGCCCGGAGTCGGCGGGCGCCGTACCGGGACCCGCCTGCTACGGCAGAGGCGGCACCCAGCCCACCGTCACCGACGCCAACGTCGTGCTCGGCCGCGTCGACCCCGCCTGGTTCGCCGGCGGCCTCATGCGGCTCGACACCGACGCCGCGAACGAGGCCGTCGCCACCCTCGCCGACGAGCTCCACCTGGACCCCCTCCAACTGGCCGAAGGCATCTGCGACGTCGCCAACGCCAAAATGGCACAGGCCATCCGCACCCTCACCGTCGAACACGGCGTCGAACCCCGCGAGTTCGCCCTCGTCGCCTTCGGCGGCGCCGGCGCCATGCACGCCGTCTTCATCGCCCGCGAACTCGGCATCGGCGAGGTCGTCGTCCCCCGCTTCCCCGGCGCCTTCTCCGCCTGGGGCATGCTCGAAGCCGACGTACGGCGCGACCTCACCCACCCCTACTTCCGCCAGCAGAACGACCTCGACGGCCACGACCTGGCCACCACCCTCGCCCAGCTGCACCGCCAGGCCGAGGCCGCCCTCACCGGCCAGGGCGTCCCCCAGACCAGGCAACGCGTCGAGCACGCCGTCGACATGCGCTACGAAGGCCAGGACTACACCCTCACCATCCCGCTCACCGGCGCCGACGAACCCACCGCCGACGACTTCCTCCAGACCATCGCCCAGCGCTACGCCGAAGCGCACACCAGCCGCTACGGCCACGCCACCCCCGAAGCCCCCGTCGAGTTCGTCATGCTGCGCAGCACCGGCTACGGCACCTTCCCCAAGAACGCCACCACCACGCCCACCACCGAGGCCCACCCGCCCGCCGTACGAAATGTGATCTTCGACGGGCAGGTCCACCGCACCCCCGTGCTGCGCAGAAGCGCCCTCGACGGCGAACTCGAAGGCCCCGCGATCATCGTCGAGGAGACCGCCACCACCGTCATCCCACCCGGCTGCCTCGCCGCCCCCGACGCCAACGGATTCCTGATCATCAAGGTGACCTCATGATCGACCCAGTGACCACAGAGATCATCCGCTGCGCCCTCCTGCAAGCCGCGGAGGACATGAACACCACCCTCATCCGCTCCTCCTACACCCCCGTCATCTACGAGGCCAAGGACTGCGCCGTCGCCCTCATGGACCGCGACCACAACGTCCTCGGACAGTCGAGCGGCCTGCCGATCTTCCTCGGCAACCTCGAGGTGTGCACCCGCGAAACCGAGCGCCTGTTCGGCCGCGAGATCTGGCAGGAAGGCGACGTCTGGGTCCTCAACGACTCCTACATCGGCGGCACCCACCTCAACGACGTCACCGTCTACGGCCCCATCTTCGTCGACGGCCAACTCGCCGGATTCGCCGCCTCCCGCGCCCACTGGCTCGACATGGGCTCCAAGGACCCCGGCGGCTCCATGGACTCCACCTCCATCTTCCAAGAAGGCCTCCGCATGGGCCCCACCAAGATCTACGAGGCCGGACGGCCCTGCCGCGACCCGCACGACATCATCGCCCGCAACGTCCGCTTCCCCCACGCCACCCTCGGCGACATGCGCGCCCAGGTCGCCTGCGCCATGACCGGACAACGCCGCCTCACCGAGATCGTCACCCGCTGGGGAATCGACACCGTCATGGCCGCCCGCGACGAGATCTTCGCCCAGACCGAACGCCTCGAACGCCAGGCCATCACCGCCATCCCCGACGGCACCTACACCGCCGGCGGCCACCTCGACAACGACGGCATCGACCTCGACACCCCCCTGCCCGTCAACGTCACCGTCACCGTCGAAGACGACACCGTCCACGTCGACCTCACCGACTGCGCCGACCAGACCACCGGACCCGTCAACTGCGGCGCCGCCCAAGCCGTCGCCGCCGTCCGCGTCGCCTACAAACTCCTCATCAGCGGCGACGTCCCCCTCAACGGCGGCTCCTTCCGCCCCCTCGACGTCACCACCCGACCCGGCTCCATGCTCGCCGCCCAGTCACCGGCCGCCTGCCAGTACTACTACTCCCACCTCGGCCTGCTCATCGACCTCGTCGTCAAAGCCCTCGCCCCCGTCCTGCCCGGCAAGGCCGCCGCCGCCTCCTACGGCGACTCCCTCATCGTCCAGTTCACCGGCACCGACCCCCGCACCGGCAAGCTCTACGTCTCCCAGGAGGCCACCGTCGGCGGCTGGGGCGCATGGGAAGGCGGCGACGGCGAAAGCGCCCTCATCAACAACGTCAACGGCTCCCTGCGCGACATGCCCATCGAAGTCCTCGAAACCCTCTTCCCCGTCCGCGTCACCCGCTACGAGATCCGCCCCGACACCGGCGGACACGGACAATGGCGCGGCGGCAACGGCGTCATCCGCGAATACGAATTCCGCGGCGACACCTCCCTGTCCCTGTGGTTCGAACGCTCCGTCACCCCCGCATGGGGCCTGGCCGGCGGCGCCGCCGGCGCACCACCCCGCGTCGTCCTCAACCCCGGCACCCCCCACGAACGCCACATGCTCAAAATCAACGCCCTGCCCGTCAAAGCCGGCGACGTCCTGCGCTGCGAATCAGGAGGCGGCGGCGGCTACGGCCCGGCCGCCCACCGCGCACCCGACGCCATCACCCACGACCTCGCCCAGGGCATGACCACCCGATAGCAAGCCCCCCGCCGCGCCGCGACCGGCGCGGCGGGGACCCCACCTACTCCGCCCTCCAAGGACTGTCAGGCGCCCACTCCCTGGCAGGACGCCACGACCTGGCCGCCCGCCTCCTCGCCACCGCCGCCACCACCCGCCGCGCCGTCGGCGCGCCCCTGCCACCAGCCGAACGCGGCGACGTCGACAGAATCGAGACCGGGTACGGCAGGCACGCGGCACCACCCGACGCCGCCCCATTTCCTTTCGATGAGGTTTTTGCAGTACTCGATGCGGAGGCGGCACAGGCCGGTGCCTTTACAATGTAGATCACTTCTTCGGTGGGACCCCGGCGGCCAGCACCTCCCGCATGTCCTCGGCGCCGACCTTTCTCCCGGGTCAACTTGCCGAGCATCCGCAGTGTTGCCCACAGCGGCTCCTCGACGGGGGCCGATTCCAGGTCGGCCGGCACCGCCGCGACCCGTCCGGGTTGGCCTGCCTTGCGGTCGCGGTGTGCGCGCCGACGCAGAACGCGCACGCGTGCACCCTTGGACACGTAGGCCGCCATCAGCTCCCGGTCGGCTACCGACCAGGCGGACGGCCCGTGCATCGCCTCGTGGGTGAACTCCTTGGCACGAGCGCCGTAGAAATCGGGCCGGTAGAAGACCAGCTTGGCGGCGTCCGGCACCGGGTGCCCGGACAACAGCCGGATGAGCGCGAACAGCAGCCTGGTTGCGAGGCCGTAACCATGATTGAGGATGTCAAGTCGCATGATCCGGCCTCCCCATGACGCTCGCTTCGGCCAGGGCGGGCCCCCGCGCGCGGCTACCCGACCTCTCCGCCGCGGTCATCGACGTCGCCACCACCGCCAGCCGCACGCTCCACTCAATCTGACCAAGCCCACGGCGATCTGACCGAAGTAGAGGATAGGTCGCTACCGTTACCCCGGGCAGTTCCGGGGGCCGACGCTCTGCCCTGCACCGACGATGGTGACCTGGGCAGGGCTTTCCGGCGCCGTGGCGGCGGTCGTGCACACGATCTGCTCGACGGCCAGTGTGGACAGTTCGCCGGCCGGAGTGGACAGGGTCACCACCAAGTGGCCGGCCGGCTCGGCGGTCACCGAGAACGGGCCGGCTTCGGGCGGGACATCGGTGGTGAGTCCGTGCGCCTGTTCCCTCGCGGTGGGTCCGGCTGCCAGCAGCACGAGCGTGTCCGCTTGGAACATTGGACGATCACTGGGCCGCGTTACCGCGCTGAGTCGGCCGTTCTTCACCAGATAGAGGGTGATCGTCGTGGTTGGTGCGACGCGTCCGCTCGGCGGGGCGACGCGTCCGCTCGGCGGGTCGCCGGCCCGAATGACGTCGCTGGGGCGCACGCCGCAGCCGGCCACGGCGACGAGCGATACGAGGCCCGCGGCGAGCACGCGGCGGGCGAGCCCGGTCCTCACTCGGGGCCTCCGTCCGGATCGTGTGCCCGGCGTGGCAGGCGCAGCGTGAACATGGCGCCGCCGTCCGGGGCGTTGGTGACGGTGAGGTCGCCTCGGTGCAGGCGCGCGTTCTCCCGCGCGATGGCCAGGCCCAGGCCGCTGCCCTCGGACCTGGCCCTGGCCGCGTTGGCCTTGTAGAACCGGTCGAACACGTGCGGCAGCACCGCCTCGTCCAGCCCCGGTCCGTGGTCGCGGACCTCGAGAGCGATCCAGTGCGCGTCAGCGCAAAGCCGTACCGACACCGGTGGCTCGCCGTGCCGCAGGGCGTTGCCGACCAGGTTCGCGAGGATGACGTCCACTCGCCGCGGGTCCAGCCGTGCCGTCACCGCGGGTGGAAGCTCGGTGTGCACCGGCTCCGACCAGCCCCGGACACGCAGGGTCGAGCGCACCAGCTCGGCCACGTCGACCTCGTTCAGCACGAGGGCCGCGACGCCGGAGTCGAACCTGCTGATCTCGATGAGGTCGTTCACCAGCCCGGTGAGGTTGAGCGTCTCCTGGCTGACCAGCCTGGCGGCCCTGCCGGCGGGCTCGGGCAGCCCGGCCGCCTCCTCGTCGAGGACGTCGGCGACCGCGGCGAGCGCGGCCAGCGGGGTGCGCAGCTCGTGGGACACGTCGGCCACGAACCGGCGGGCGTCGGCCTCCATCTCGCGAAGCTGCTTGACGTGCCGTTCCAGCTCCGCGGCGGTGTTGTTGAACGTGCGTGCCACGTCGGCCAGCTCATCGGAGCCGCTGACCGCGATCCTGGTCCGCATCTCGCCCTCGCCCAGCAGGCGTGCCGCCCGACCGAGCTCGCGCACCGGGCGCAGCACGCCACGGGTGGCCAGCAACGCGAGGACGACCGCGAACGCCAGGGCCGCCCCGCCGGTGAGCCAGGCGGATGCGGCGAGCCCGTCGATGCTGCGCTGTTCGGGCTGCAGGCTGCGCGCGGTGTAGACCTCGATGCCGGACACCCGCGTCGTCCGGTCCGGCTCGATGATCAGCAACGGCGTGCCGATGATCAGGATGGGCTCGCCCTGCCACACCACGCGTTGCCACGCGAAGTCGCCGCCGGTCACCGCCCGCCGCAGCCCCGGTGGAATCACCCCGGGATCCAGGATCGGCGCGTTCCCGCCCGGCCTCCGGCCCCCCGGTGGCGGGCCGGAGGCCGGCGGGCCGGGAGCCCCCGGCGGCCGGCGGACCGGCGAGTGCACCTCGTGGTAGATGGCGACCGCGGAGCTGTTCCCGTCGGTCACGGCGGCGGCGATCTTGCCGAGCTCGGCCGGGCCCGGCGCCGGACTCTGCAACGGGAAGAGCGCCTCCAGGCGGCTTTTCATCCCCTGCACCGCGGCATCCTGGGTCCGCTGCAGGATGTCGTTGCGGGCCTGGACGTAGATCCCGCCGGCCACCGCCGCCGCGGTGACCACACACAGCAGTGCGAAGGCGAACAACAGCCGGGCACGCAGCCCCAGGCTCGGCCGAGGTGTCACCGGCGGCTCACACCGGCCCGAACCGGTACCCGAACCCACGCACCGTCTGCACGTAGACGGGCGCCGCCGAGTCGTCCTCGATCTTCGCGCGCAACCGCTGCACGCACGCGTCCACGAGACGCGAGTCGCCGAAATACCCGTGCTCCCACACCGACTCCAGCAGCTGCTGGCGGCTGTGCACCCGGCCCGGCGTGCCGGAGAGCTCGAGCAGCAGGCGCAGCTCGGTCGGGGCGAGGCTGACCGGCACGCCGCGGTTGGCGACCACCAGCCCGGCCCGATCGATGGTCAGGTCCCCGTGCCGCTCCAGCTCCGCCTGGTCCCGGCCGATCCGCCGGAGCACCGCGCGAATGCGTGCCTCGAGCACCCTGGGCTGCACCGGCTTGACCACGTAGTCGTCGGCGCCCGCCTCCAACCCGGCCACCACGTCCATGTCGTCGCCGCGCGCGGTCACCATGATGATCGGTACCTCCCCGGCGGCCCGGATGCGGCGGCAGACCTCGAACCCGTCCATGCCAGGCAACATCAGATCGAGCACGACGACGTCGGGAAGGTCCGTACGCAGCCGGTCCAGCCCCTGCTCGCCGGACTCCACCGCGCGCACCCGGTGCCCATGCCGGGTCAGGGCCAGCTCAAGGCCCTCCCGCACGGCCGGGTCATCCTCGATCAACAACACTCGCGACACGCCGCCGAGTATCAACAGCACGCTCCATAACTCGCCCGCCGGTCAACCCCATCCACTGTCGGCCTGCCGTGTCCCCGCCTCGTTCGCGCCGTGTCATGGTTGTGTCACAGTCGCGCCGACGGTGGCCGCCGTCGAGAAACGGTGACATGCGGCGGACGACGCACGCACATTCGGCGCCAATCGTAGTTCGTCATGAACGAACCACGCACCATCCCACCTCGGCCCCGAGACCGGCTGTACGCCGCGGTCACGCTGGTGCTCGCCGTGGTCCTGCTGCCCGTGGCGTTCGTTCGCCATCCCGGCCGCGCCCGCGAACTGGCCTGCCGCTGGGCGTTGGGGATGCGATTCCCCGCCGAGGACCTCACCGGGCTCACCGACGGCGCCATGGCGGCGTTCACAGCGGCGCGCACCGAGGCGCTCTGGCGTCACGGCCAGCTCATCGGCCTCACCTCGGGATACCGCGATCCCCTAGTCCAACAACGGATGTTCGACGATGAGGTGCGCCGCTCCGGCTCCCCTGCCTCGGCACGAATGCTCGTGCTACCACCGGCGGAATCCAGCCACGTCAAGGGCATCGCGCTGGACGTGCGCCCCCACGAAGGCGCGCGCTGGCTCGAGGAACACGGCGCCCGCTACGACCTCTACCGCATGTACGACAACGAGTGGTGGCACTTCGAGTACCGCCCAGACCGCGGCGGCACGCCACCACCACGACGACCCCACCCCGGCGTGGGCTACGTCATGGAGAACGTGGACCAGATGTAGCCCAGGTCCGGGTCCACCCATGTATGCGAAGTGGGGACGTTGACGGGTTTGCGCCCGAGAACCGAACAGGTAATCCGACCAGCGCGCCCAAGGGTTCGGCCCGGGCATTCAACAGCGGTATCGACCGGGTGCTCGGAGAGGGGTCAGGGGTATGTCATCGGGGAGTAACAACAAGTCCGGATTGCTGGGATGGCGCCTGCAAGCAGCGCGCGAGATGGCGTTTGCAGGGTGGGAGGAAGAGCTCGCGGTTTTCAACGCGGCGTTGTACGGCGGCGGCTGCAGCGTTCTGTACGTGCACGGTCCCGGCGGCATCGGGACGTCGGCCCTGTTGCGGCGGTTCGCTCACGAGGCGGCGGTGGCGGGGCGGCCGATGTCCATGGTGGACGGGCGCATGTTGGAGCCGTCGCCGGCGGGTGCTGCCGCCGTATCGCGGAAACTCGCCGGTGATGGATTTGATCCAGTGGCGAGTGATCGGCAATTGTTCGCGGCCGAGCGGATCCGATCGACGGCCTGCGTGAGGGTCCGCGCTCGGTCAAGTTCCACCCGGGCGCTGTCCGTCACGTTCCTCCACGGCACGCCCACCCAGGAGCTGGCCGCGGAACGACTCGGCGTCCCTTCCACCAGCTACCGCCGCCATCTGACGGCCGGCATCGAACGTGTCTGCGCCGACCTGTGGCACCGGGAGCTGTATGGCACCGACGCACCGGCGTACCGATCCACCTGAGCCGCCACATCGTGCCGCGACCGAGGGTGTGTCAGCCGGCCAGCGCGAAGCCGGCCGCTGCCTCCGCGTGCAGCCGGGCGCTCGGCAGCACCGGGATGGCGGTGTCCTTCTCACTGATCAGGAGCTCGATCTCCGTGCAGCCGAGGATGACGCCTTCGGCGCCGTCGTCCGCGAGATCGGCGACTATCCGGGCGTACGCGTCCCTGGACGATTCCCGGATCACCCCGCGCACCAGCTCGTCGAAGATCACGCGATGGACCAGTTCCCGCTGCTCCCGCCGCGGGACGACCACGTCGAAGCCGTGGGCAGCCAGCCGATCCCGGTAGAAGGGCTGCTCCATGGTGAAGCGAGTGCCCAGCAGACCGACCTTGCGCATCCCCCTGGCGCGGACCTCTGCGCCCACGGCGTCGGCGATGTGCAGCACGGGCGCGCTCGCGGCCCGCGCCACGTCGTCGCTCACCCGGCTGAAGGTGTTGCTGCAGATGAGCAGGACCTCGGCGCCGAGCTCCTCCAGTTTCCTGCCCGCACCAGTCAGCAACGTACTCACCTCGTCCCAGCGGTCGGCGAAGATGAGGTCCTCGACGGTCGTGTAGTCGACCGACCAGATGAGACTGTCGGCGGAATGGCTGCCGCCGAGTCGCTCGCGTACCCGCTGGTTGATGATCTGGTAGTAGATCACCGTCGATTCCCAGCTCAACCCGCCGATGAGACCGATAGTGCGCATGGAACTCCGTTTCGTTAGCTTGTGCCGGCAGGCTGGTCGGTGCCGGCCACGGTGACGGTGCCGCCACTGGCCTCGTCGAGTCCGGCCAGGCAGTGCATCAGCGTGGACTTGCCCGATCCGCTCGGCCCCATGATCGCGGTGAACCTACCTCGTGGGAGGTCGAGATCGATGCCACGCAGGGCATGCACCTGGGCATCGCCTTGGCCGTAGGTCCCAGTTCCTTGATGCCGGGGATTCCGTGGTATCGCGGGCGTATCGAAAATCGCATACGCCACCGCAACCAGCGCCGTACACGCTCACTCTCCATCTGCTCCCCGGATCTTGCATCGGATGTACGGCCCCCTCGGCGATGCGCCAACGGTCAGGCGCCGGCCAGCGCACGGGCGCAGGCACTGAGTCCGATCTCGCTGGAGGCCTTGACGAACACCACGTCTCCCGGTTCGAGAAGCGCGGTGGCCAGCCTGATGGCTTCGGTTACGTCCTCGACGGTGTGGACGGCCACGCCCTGGTTCGAGGACTCCGCTGCCTCCGCCATCGTGAGCGGATCCCCTGCTCCGACCGCGATCAGCACGTCGAAGCGGAGGTCGGCGACGAGCCGGCCCATCTCCGCGTGTCGGGCGCGGGAGGCGTCCGCCTGCTGCCCCATCGCGCCGAGCACGGCGACGGTACGACGGGTGCCGGCCAGGGCCTTCACCGCCCGTAGCCCGGCCCGCATGGATTCGGGATTGGCGTTGTAGGCGTCGTTGACGAGGGTGATGCCGTCAGGTCGTTCGACGATCTCCAGCCGGCCCGCGGAGCGCCGCCGTGCGGCGTTCAGCCCATCGGCGATCTCGGCCACACCAAGGCCGAGTACGGTGGCGACGGCGGCGGCGGCCAGGGCGTTGCTCACCTGGTGCTCGCCTATGAGGTCGAGCTCGACCGGGGCGCGGCCGGAGGGCGTCACCAGCTCGAACGCGGTGCGCGCCCGGTCGTCCATCCGCACGTCTTCGGCTCGCACCGGCGCCTCCGACGACCCGCCGTACAACAGGACCTGGGCCCTGGTGCGGCCGGCCATGCCCATGACGTACGGGTCGTCGGCGTTGAGCAGGGCGAATCCGTCCGCCGGAAGTGCCTCGACCAGCTCGCCTTTGGCCTCGGCCACGTCGGCCGGCCCGACTCCCATACGCTCCACGTGTGCGGTGCCGACATTGAGCACCAGCCCGACCCGGGGCGGTGCGAGCCTGGTCAGATACGTCAGGTCGCCCTTCCGGCCTGCACCCATTTCCAGCACCAGGTATCGGGTGGTGGCATCGGCACGCAGCACGGTGAGCGGCAGCCCGAGCTCGTTGTTGAACGACCTGTCGGTGGCGACCGTCGCCGCGTGCCGTTCGAGCATCTGGGCCAGCAGGTCCTTGGTCGTGGTTTTGCCCACGGAGCCGGTCAGGCCGATCACGGTCGGGCTGATGTGTCCGAGCAGGTGCCTGGCCAGCAGGCCGAGCGCGAGCTGGACGTCCTCGACCACGAGGGCGGGCACGCCGACGGGCCGGGAGGCCAGCACGGCGACGGCGCCGCCCGCGATGGCACCGGCCGCGTAGTCGTGACCGTCGACGTTGACGCCGACCGTCGCGGCGAACAGGCCGCCAGGCACCACCTCGCGCGAGTCGACCGCCGAGGGCGCCGTCACCAGCGCCTGCGGGTCGCGCACGTCATGCAGGCTTGCGCCGACGACCTGCGCGATCTCGTTCAGCGTCATGGGGATCATGAGCCGCTCCTGGCGAAGGCGAGGTCGATGAGGCGGCGCAGCAGGTCCGGGTACGGGACACCGCTTGCGGCCCAGGCCCTGGCGTAGACGGAACGGGAGGTGAAACCGGGCATGGTGTTGATCTCCAACACGTACAGGCGTCCCGTGTCCTCTTCATAGAGGAAGTCGACACGGGACAGGCCGTAGCCACCGATCGCCCGGAAGGCACGCAGGGCCAGCTCGCGCACGTCCTCGGCCACCCGTTCCGGCAGCTCGGCAGGGATGATGGCGATCTCGGCCTGGCTGAGGTACTTGGCCTCATAGTCCAGCCAGTCGCCGGGCACGATGAGCTCGCCGGGCACCGAAGCGTCCGGAGTGTCATAGCCGCCGAGCACGCCGCAGATGACCTCGCGCGCGGTCACCTCCTGCTCGACGATGACCACCCGGTCGTAGGCGAGCGCCAGATCTACGCCCGCGCGCAGCTCCTCCATGGAGGTGACACGTGAGATGCCGATGGAGGAGCCCATGCTGGCCGGTTTGACGTACATCGGCCAGTCGAGCGACTTCACCAGACCCCAGCGGTCGGTGGTGGTGTGCCATTCGTGCTCGGTGAACCACACATGCGGGGTGACGGGAATGTTCTCCGCCAGGAACGTGCGCCGCATGGCGACCTTGTTCATGGCCACGGCCGAGGCCAGGACGCCGCAGCCCACGTACGGGATGCCCAACGTCTCCAGGTGACCCTGGACGACGCCGTCCTCGCCGAACGGCCCGTGCAGCACAGGGAAGACCACGTCCGCCAGATCGCGTCGCAGCTCCACCGGCCACCTACCCTGCCGGTCGATGATGACGGCGACGGGCTCGTACAGATCCCTCGGCAGAGCATCGAGCACAGCCTGCGCCGACTGCAGCGACACCTCGTGCTCGGCGGACGGCCCACCTGCCAGCACAGCCACGCGCATGCGTTCAGTCACGATCAATCAGCCTTCCTCAGTGGCACGGAGACAGCCGGACCCACCGCTTGGGAACAGGCGCCGGTCAACCCCATTCACTGTCGGCCGACCGTGTCCCCGCCTCGTCAGCGCCGTGTCATGGTTGTGTCACGGTCGCGCCGACCGCCGTCATCTCAACTCGATGAGCCTGGCGACCTTGAGTCCCAGATGCAGGGCGAGCCGGTCGTCCCCGCTGGACAGCGGCGATCTCCTCGATCCTGCGCAGCCGGTAGCGCAGGCTCGCACGGTGGATGCACAGGCTCGCCGCGGTGCGTTTGATGTCGCCCGTGTTATCGGTCCTGTTCTCGTATAGCTACGGCCAGGTGGCGCGCAGGCCAGTTCGCGGGCGCGGCCGGGAAGGCGGGCGAACGCCGCCGGCAGCACGAGAACGGCGAGCACCAGCGTGACCACGGCGAACAGCCGGTCTAGGGGCCGAGGCGGGAGGGTGCGCGGTTCGTTCATGACGACCACGATTGGCGCCGACCGTGACACAACCATGACACGGCGCTGACGAGGCGGGGACACGGCCGGCCGACAGTGGATGTGGTCGACCGGCGGGCGAGTTGCGGGCGAGTTACGGAGCGTGCGTGGAACTCGGCGGCGTGTCGCGAGTGTTGTTGATCGGGGGTTGACCCGGCCGTGCGGGAGGGCCTTGAGCTGGCCCTGACCCGAACCGTCCACCGTGGACTGGAAGCCGTGTCCGGACAAGCCGGGGGTGGACTGCGGCACGGTGACCGTACCGGTCGACTGGTCGAAGCCGGACGGGCTGACTACCCCTGTTACCCGAAGGAGGTCCGCCTCGGCAACGCCGCCGCCAACGACATCTACTGCTACGCGGACAAACGGTCCGCGCCCGGCCGCGAAGGGTTCGACGTGCTGGCCAACTTCTCCCACAGCTTCTTCAAGCCCTACAACGTCACCCTCGACTTCACCGACATGAACGTCTACATCGCCCGAGGCAAGGCCACCTGATCGCCGCGACTGCACGGGCGTCTGGGAGCTACGTTGAGTTGCAGGCTCGTACGGTCGCGGGGGGAGGGGCGAACCAGGCGCCCTTACCCCGTCGCCCGGTGCCGCACAAAGGTGGTGTCCCGGGCGCCGCAGCAGCCATGCGCGGCCGGAGGCATCCGATCGAACGCCGCCCCGATGGGCAGCGTGCGGGCGTCGGTCGCGGTCATGGAGACTCCTCGGAGGAGGGGGCGCTGTGGGGGATATGGCGCACCATAGGACCGCCCCCTCCTTCCTCCGCTGTGCACGGCGCCCATGCCCGTCGGGCCGCGCTGTGCACCCCGCCCTGACGGCTCAGGATACCCGCAGGTCAGAGGGTGTTCTCGTGCACGTGCACGATGAGCCACTCGCCGTCGGTACGGCGCAGCACGGTGGTGGTCCGCACGACCTCGAACTCACCCGTGGCGTAGTCCACGCGCAGCAGGTAGCGGGCCAGCGCGGTGTCGCCCCACACGTCCACGACCTCGTCGTAGGCGCGCAGGCCGGTCTCGGCCGGGCCGTCCGTCGGCCTGGCGTCTCGCACCTTGTCCAGCTGCGCCCTGCTGGTGATCAGGCCGGGGGCCGCCGAGTCGAAGATCGTGGCCTCCGGGTGCAGCAGGCGGTCGATGCCCGCCCTGTCCCCCCTGGCGTAGGCGTCGTACATGCCGGTCACAACCGCCCACACTGCCTGGCGCGTCATCATTGCCCTCTCGTTCGTGATCACTGGACCCATCGACCACTTTAGGGGGCTTTGTCGGCATTGCCGGACGGGATGGGGCGACCGTCAGCCGCACCACAGGCGATGGAAGGAGTAGCCGCGCGCCTTCAGCGTCTTGATGATCTTGGGTAGCGCGGCGACGGTCTGCCTCCTGTCGCCGCCGCCGTCGTGCAGCAGCACGATCCCGCCCGGCCTGACGTGCGCGAGCACCCGCTTGGCGATCGCCTTCGAGCCGGGCCTGCCCCAGTCGCGCGGGTCCACCGTCCACAGCCGCACCTGCTTGCCCAGCGCCGCCGCGCGCTTGCGGGCCCGCTTGTCCACCGCCCCGTACGGCGGGCGCAGGCACTGCGGCGTGTACCCGGTCTGCCTCCTGATCTCGGCGTCGGTGTCGAGCACCTGCCGCCTGAAGGCCGGCCACGACAGGCGGCGCACGTCGGGATGCGACCAGGTGTGGTTCTGGACGCTGTGGCCCTGCTCGAACACCTTCCTGGTCAGCGCCCTGTTCTCCCTGATGTTGGCGCCCAGCTGGAAGAACGTGGCGCGCACGCCGTGCTCGCGGAGGATCTCGAGCACCCGCGGCGTGTGCGCCGACGGCCCGTCGTCGAAGGTCAGATGGACCACCTTCTCCCCCGCCTCCGCGTGAGCGGCGGGAGCCGCTCCCAGTCCCGTCACCACGACGGCGGCCACGACCGGAACCAGCGCGCGCCAGCGAACCATCGCTTCCCCTCACCCCATATGCCTCTATGTCGTGATCTATCCTCCTGCACACGGAGAGCGGCTTTAATCACTCCGCCTGAGCTCGTGCTCCAGCTGCTCCAGCTCCGAGCCGCCCGCCATCAACGCGGTCAGCTCCTGGCGGGTGACGTCGCCCTTGGCGTACTCCCCGACACTGGCCCCCCTGTTGAGCAGCAGGAACCTGTCGCCGACCGGGTAGGCGTGGTGGGGGTTGTGGGTGATGAACACCACGCCGAGACCCCGGTCGCGGGCCCTGGCGATGTAACGCAGCACCACCCCCGCCTGCTTGACGCCGAGCGCGGAGGTGGGCTCGTCGAGGATGAGCACCCTGGCGCCGAAGTACACCGCCCTGGCGATGGCCACCGATTGGCGCTCGCCGCCCGACAGCGTGCCGACCGGCTGGTCGACGTCGCGGATGTCGATGCCCATCGCGCGCAGCTCGTCGCGGGCGACGCGGCGGGCGCGCGCGACGTCGAACCGCCCCAGGGACTTGACCGGCTCGGAGCCGAGGAAGAAGTTCCGCCACACCGACATGAGCGGGATCATCGCCAGGTCCTGGTAGACAGTGGCGATGCCCCTGTCCAGCGCCTCGCGCGGGCTCGACAGGCGCACGGGCGCGCCGTCGACGAGCAGCTCGCCCGAGTCGTGCTGGTGCACCCCCGCCAGGATCTTGATGAGCGTCGACTTGCCCGCGCCGTTGTCGCCGAGAACGCAGGTCACCTGACCTGCCGCCACGCCCATGGACACCCCGCGCAGGGCCAGGACGCTGCCGAAGGACTTGCCGATGTCCCTGGTCTGGAGGATCAATGCTTCACCTCTTCGGCGTAGCGGCGGACCAGGCGGTTGGCGAGCGTGGCCAGCAGCAGCATCGCGCCCAGGAAGAACTTGAACCAGTCGGCGTCCCAGCCGAGGAAGACGATGCCCTTGTCGGCCATGCCGAAGATGACCGCGCCGATGGAGGCGCCGATCGCCGAGCCGTACCCGCCGGTGAGCAGGCAGCCGCCGATGACGGCGGCGATGATGTAGATGAACTCCTGGCCGATGCCCGAGCTGGCCTGCACCGAGGTGTAGCGCAGCGCCAGGATCGAGCCGACCAGCCAGGCCGCGACCGCCGTGGTCATGAACAGGGCGATCTTGGTGCGCGCGGCCGGCACCCCGACCGCGCGGGCCGCCTGCTCGTTGCCGCCGACGGCGAAGATCCAGTTACCTGCCCGCGAGCGCATCAGCACCCAGGTGGCCACCACCGTCACCAGCACCCACCAGATGATCGCCACCCTGAACCCGCTGTCGCCGACGGTGCCGCCGAAGACCGTCCTGGCCGACTCGTAACCGTCCGCCCTGCGCAGGCCCGCCACCTGGACGGTGCCGGTGAGGGTCTTGGTCACGCCCAGGTTGACGCCCTGCAGCATGAGGAAGGTGCCCAGCGTGACGATGAAGCTGGGCAGCCTGGTCCTGGTCACGATGAGGCCGTTGACGAACCCGACGGCCAGCGCCACCGCGAGACCCGCCAGCATCGCCAGCCATACGTTCAGCCCGAATCTGGTGGCGAGCGTGACCAGCACCAGCCCCGTGGTGCCGGTCAGCACGCCCGCCGACAGGTCGAACTCGCCGCCGATCATCAGCAGCGCGATCGCCACCGCCATGATGCCGAGGGTGGCGGCCGGGTCGAGCCAGTTGGCGATGCCCGCGACCGAGCGGAAGACCTCCGACTGGGTCGCGAAGAAGGCGAAGACCACCACCGCGCCGACGACCGCGCCCAGCTCCGGCCTGATCAGCATGCGGCGCAGGCGCCCGACGTCGGCCAGGCGCTCGTCGGCGGTGACGGAACTCACCTGGTGCCGCTCTCTGCGAGCTTGGCGACCTGCTCGGCGTTGTCCTTGGTCACGAACCCGGGGCCGGTGTTGACCGGCAGCCCGCCGCCGACGGTGTTGAGGTTCGACCTGTAAAGGTGCAGGAAGGTGATCGGCAGCCAGCCCTGCAGGTACTGCTGCTGGTCGACGGCGAACAGCACCTCGCCGTCCTTGATGGCCGTCACCACGTCGCCGGACAGGTCGAAGGTGCCCAGCTTGGCCTGCGAGCCGGCGTCCTTCAGCGCGTCCCTCGCCGCGATGGCGACGGCCGGGTTCAGCGCCAGCACGCCGTTGATCGCCTGGTCCGACTGGATCTTCGCGGTCACCTTGGAGCTGACGTCGGCCAGGTTGCTGACGTCGACCTGCAGCCGCTCGACCGCACCGCCCAGCGTCTCCTCGGCGCCCTTGCACCGCTGGTCGAGGCCGACGTTGCCGGCCTCGTGGATGACGCACAGCAGCTTGGTGACGCCCGCCGCCTTGAGCTGCTCGCCCGCGCCGCGCCCGGCCACGTCCTCCGACTGGCCGACATGGGTGAGCGCGCCGAACTCCTTCGAGCGTTCGAGGCCGGAGTTGATGGTGATCACCGGGATCTTGGCGGCGACGGCCTTGCCGATCGACTCCTTCAGCGCGTCGGGATTGGCCATGGAGACCACGATCCCGTCCACCTTCTGCGTGACCGCCTGGTCGATGAGCTGGGACTGCTTGCCCGCGTCACCGTCGCCCTGGTAGGTGACGCTCGCGCCGTACTGCTTGCCCGCGGCCTCCGCGCCGTTCTTGACCACGTCCCAGAAGGCGTCGCCGGGGGCGGCGTGGGTGATGACGGCGAAGGTGCCGCCGCCCGCCGGGGCCGCCGCGGGCGGCGCGGAAGCGCTGGGGGCCGTGGCGGGGGCGGACTGTCCCGCGCCACCGCCTGAGCAGCCCGCCAGGGCCAGCGCACCTGCCAGGGCCAGCACGATCGGGGTACGTTTCATGCGACACCTCCAAGACCATCGGGCTCGCCCTTGATGTAAACGCGCGATTATCCCTTCGTCAATAATTTGTCGTGACATTAGGACCAATGAAGCAATAGAACGGAACCGTACGTTCCGTAGTACGCTGGTCCCATGACCGCCACACCCATGAGCGGCCGCCGAGCCCAGGCCGCCCGCAACGACGAAGCCATCCTCCAGGCGGCGAGAGCCGTCTTCACCGCCGACCCAGGTGCGCCGATCTCGGCGGTCGCCGACCGCGCCGGAGTCGGCATCAGCGCGCTCTACCGCCGCTACGGCAGCAAGGAGGCGCTGCTGCGCAAGCTCTGCGCCGACGGACTCGAGCTCTACATCGCCGCCTCGGAGAAGTCACTGGCCATGGCGGACGACCCATGGGAGGCGTTCGCGACCTACATGCGCGACATCGTCGACGCCGACTCCAGCTCCCTCACCATCGCGCTGGCCGGCACCTTCCAGCCCACCGAGGAGCTCTACCACCTCTCCACGCGCGCCTCCCAGCTGGCCGTCGAGGTCCACGACCGCGCGGTGACCGCAGGCGTCCTGCGCCCCGACGTCACCGTGGCCGACATCGCGCTGCTGTTCGAGCAGTTCGCCTCCATCAAGCTCGGCGACGAGCGGCGCACGACCGAGCTGCGGCACCGCTACCTGACGCTGGTGCTCGACTCCCTGCGCCACCCACCTGCCCACCGCCCGCTGCCCGGCCCCCCACCCACCGACGAGGAGCTGGAACGGCGCTGGACGCCGAGCTCCTGACGGCGCGCGCCCGCCTGCCGTCAGGAAGAGAGCCGGTCGGCCAGCGCCAGCGTGCGGCGCGCTCTCGCGATGACCGGCGCGTCCACGAACCGTCCGTCCCGCAACGCGACCGCGCCCACGTCACCGGCGGCCTCGGCGGCCGCCACGACCTGCCGCGCGCCCGCCACCTCCTCCTCCGACGGCCGGAACGCCTCGCGGATCACCGGCAGCTGCCGCGGATGGATCGCCGTGCGCCCGAACAGCCCCAGCCCGCGCCCACGCCTGGTCGAGGCCAGCAGCCCCGCGTCGTCGGCGACGTTGGCGTAGACCGACATCGGCACCGGCGGCAGCCCCGCCGCTGCCGCGGCCAGCACCGCCCCGACGCGCAGCTGGTCGAGCGCGCCCTCGTCGGTGATGGACAGCTGGGCGATCAGATCCTGCTCGCCCAGCGCCACGCCCGCCACCCGGGGATGCGCCGCGATCGCCATCGCGTTGACCACCCCTGCCGCCGACTCCAGTAGGGCGTGGACGGGCGCGTCGAGGTCCACCAGGTCCACCGCGGCGGGCGAGTCCACCTTCGGCACCCGCACGCCCGCCAGCGGGATCCCCTCCAGCGCCCGCAGGTCGAGCCGCCCCTGGTCGGTGGCGGGGTCGTTGATCCGCACATGGACGGCAGGCGCCCCGCCGCGCAGGTAGGCGCGCACGTGGCGCCTGGCCTCCTCCTTGCGCGAGGGAGCGACCGCGTCCTCCAGATCGATGATCACCACGTCCGCGCCGGACGCCACGGCCTTGTCGAACCGCTCGGGCCGGTCCCCCGGCACGTACAGCCACGTGAGGTTCACGCGATCACCCCGTCCTCGCGCAGTTGCTTGATCTGCTCGGGGGTGTAGTCGAGCTCGCCGAGCACCTCGTCGGTGTCGCGGCCGAGCGCGCGTCCGGCCCAGCGCACCTCGCCCGGCGTCTCCGACAGCCTGAACAGCACGTTCTGGACGGTCACCGTGCCCAGTTCCTCGTCGGGCAGCTCGACGAAGGTGTTCAGCGCCTGGTACTGGGCGTCCTCGGCGATGTCCTTCACATCGTAGATCGGGGCGATCGCCGCCTGTGCCTCCTCGAAGCGGGCGATGACCTCCTCCGCGTCGCGCTCGGCGATCCACGAGCCGACCGCCTCGTCCAGCTCCTCCACGTGCCGCACCCGGCCCGCGCCGCTGGAGAACCACGGCTGCTCGACCAGGTCGGGCCTGCCCACCAGGGTGACCACGCGCTCGGCGATGGTCTGCGCGCTGGTGGAGACGGCCAGCCAGCGGCCGTCTCTGGTGCGGTAGGTGTTGCGCGGGGCGTTGCTGCTCGATCGGTTGCCCGTGCGCCGCGGCACCACCCCGAGCGCCTTGTAGGCCGTCATCTGCGGTCCGAGCAGGCCCAGGATCGGCTCGATGATCGCCATGTCGACGACCTGGCCGCGGCCGGTCCGCTCGCGCGCGTGCAGGGCGACCATGATGGCGTAGGACATCGCCAGTCCCGCGATGCCGTCGGCCAGCGCGAGCGGCGGCAGCGTCGGCGGGCCGTCGGGCTGGCCGGTCATCGCGGCGAATCCGCTCATCGCCTCGGCCAGCGTGCCGAACCCTGGCTGCCTGGCCATCGGCCCGACCTGCCCGAACCCTGTCATCCTCGCCACGATCAGGCGCGGGTTGAGCGCCAGCAGGTCGTCGGGCGCCAGACCCCAGCGCTCCAGCGTGCCGGGCCTGAAGTTCTCCACCAGCACGTCGGACTCCCGCGCCAGGCGGCGCAGGATCTCCTGGCCCTCGGCCCTGGACAGGTCGACGGCGGCGGCCCGCTTGTTGCGCGAGAGCGACTTCCACCACAGGCCGACCCCGTCCTTGGCGGCCCCGTGACCGCGCGAAGGGTCACCGCGCCTGGGGTGCTCGATCTTGATGACGTCGGCGCCGAAGTCGCCCAGCATCATCGCGGCGGACGGCCCGGCGAACAACGTCGCCGCGTCGATCACGCGGATATCGGCAAGACTCGTCATAGTCGTATATCTTATAAGTTATGCGAGCCCCGATGAGCAAAGCGGACTACGCGTACGAGGTGCTGCGGGAGGAGATCAGGACCGGCCGAATCCCCGGCGGCACCGCCCTGCGCGCCGCGGCGGTCGCCGACCGGCTCGGCGTGTCGGTCACCCCCGTCCGCGAGGCCCTGCGCCGCCTGGAGAAGGACCGGCTGATCAGCTACGAGACGCATCACGGGGCGACCGTGGTCGACCTGGGAGACGAGGCGCTGGCCGAGTTCTACGGGGTGCGCGCGGTCGTCGAGGGCCTGGGCGCGCGGCTGGCCGCCGCCCGCGTCGGCGCGGCCGATCTGGCGGGCCTGCGCGAGCTGCACGCCTCGATGACCGAGGCCGCGGCGGCGGGCCGGCTGGACGAGCTGGGCGCCGGGTCGGAGGAGTTCCACCTGCGCATCGCCGACATCGGCGGGCCCGCCTTCCTCGGCCAGCACGCCCGGGCGGTGCGGGCCAGCTTCCCCGTGCCGCCCTCCGCCTCGCTCTGGCTCGACCCCGAGGTGGCCGCGCGGCAGCTGGAGGCGCACGAGCGGATCCTGCGGGCGCTGGAGGAGGGCGACGGGGCGACCGCCGAACGGATCATGATCGAGCACGTCGAGGCGGGCGCGACGCACCGGCGCGAGCAGGGCACGCCGCCGGGCTGACCCCGGGGCGTCAGAGCCGAGCGGCTCTGCAGGCCAGCTGGAGTGCCAGCCGTTGCTGGGGATCGTTCAGGTCCGCCTGGAGCAGTTCCTCGATGCGTCTGACGTTCCTGCTGACCGCGTTGCGGTGCATCCGCACCTCCTCGGCGGCTCTGGCAGGCGAGCCGTGGTGGTCGAGGTAGGCGCGCAGGATCTCCAGCAGCAGTGCCGCCTTCTTCTGCTCCAGGATCGGCTGCAGCAGCTCCCTCACCGCCTGCTGCGCCGCGTCGGAGGAGTACCACTCCTCCAGCATCCGATCGAGCCCCGCCAGGTCGTAGGTGGCCAGCGCCGACGACGCGCGGCGCACGGCCGTACGGGCCTCGGAGGCCGAGGTGCGCAGGCCCAGCAGTCCCTGGTGGGCGGTGCTGACGCCGCACCGCAGCTCGACTCCCGCCGGCCGGACACGCTCCAGCAGCAGCGCCGCGTCCCTGGTGGCGGCGCGCAGGCCCGCGCGTCCCGGGTCGTGCGGCGAGGTGCGCACCACGATGAGCGCCCCGTCGGCCATCGCGACGCTCCACTCGGGCCCCACCAGCTCGCGCACCAGGCGGGCGGCCCGTGTGGCGAGGGTGTCGAGCAGCGCGTAGGGCTCCGGCCCCTCCATCCGCAGCACCACGTGCCATCCGTCGACGGGCAGCCCCAGCGTGCGCGCCCTCGGGGCCAGCTCCTGCGCCTGCCTCTCCGGGGCGACCAGCAGCTCGGTCAGCACCTGGGCGCGCGAGCGGGCCGGCGCCTCCTCCGCGGGCCCTGCCGCGGCCGCCAGCTCGGCCAGCCTGAGCACGATCCGCACCGCCCTGCCCAGATGGCCGTCCCGGTCCGGCGCGGAGAGGTCCGCCGCGACCTCGACGCCGAGCGCCGCGCCCGCCGCCGCGGCCATCCGCTCGGGAGCTCCCGCCGCGGCGAGCACGCCGCGCACCGCCTTCTCCGCCCGCACCAGCGCGTCGGCGGCGTCGCCGGCGATGGCCCGGTCGATGGCGACGACGAGCCCGGCCAGCTCCGTCCCCTCGGGCGCCGACAGCAGTGCCACCCCGGCCCGCTCGGCCAGGGCGGCGGCCGAGCGGGCCACCTCCACCGGCGCCGTCAGCACCAGCGCGGCCGCGCCCGCCGCCGCCGCGTCGCGCAGCACCACCTCCAGGCGGTAGCCGGTGGCTCGCAGCGACGCCTCGAGGGTGAGCACGAGCATCGCGCCCCGCGGCTGGTCCACGACCGTCCGCAGGTCCTCCACCAGCCGCACCCCGGTCGCGGGTCCCGGCGCGTCAGGTCCGGCCAGTCGGCGCAGGCCATCCCCCACAAACACCTCTTCAGTGTGCCATGAGCACACCGATCTCCCAATGAGGGTCTGCCGGCACACCACGGGTGGTCTGCGGCTTTCCTACTGTGGAGGCCATGCACATCGACACCGGGACACTCCCCGCCTACGCCAGGGGCTGCGCGGTCCTCGGCTCGGGTGGCGGCGGTCCGGTGACGATCGCCAGGGCCGCCGCCCTCCAGGCGCTGCGTGACCACGGCCCGGTCCGCGTGGTCCAGCCCGCCGGTCTCGACCCCGACCTGCTGGTCATGCCCGTCGGCATCGCCGGCTCCTCCGCCGTGACGTCCGAACGGGTCGGCGGCACCGACGAGCCGCTGCACCTGCGCCAGAAGATCGAGGAGCTGTACGGCGTGCCGGTCGGCGCCCTGCTGGCCAGCGAGATCGGCGGCGCGAACGGCTGCCTGGCCGTCGCCTGGGCCGCCCGCCTCGGCCTGCCCCTGGTGGACGCCGACGGCATGAGCCGTGCCTTCCCCCGCATGGACCAGACCGTCATGCAGCTGCGCGGCGTCTCCCCCACCCCCGCCGTGATCTGCGACGGGCGCGGCAGGACCGTCGTCATCGACCAGGTCTCGGGCCGCTGGCTGGAGCGCCTGGTGCGCGCCGCCCTCGAACCCTTCGGCGGCGTGGTCGCCACCAGCGAGTACGTGCTGCGCGGCCACCAGGTCGCCACCTCCACCGCGCTCGGCTCGGTCACCAACGCGCTACGGCTCGGCGCCCGGCTGCCCGCGCCCCTCATCTCGGGGAAGATCGCCGAGCCCTGCCCCATCCTCGTCGAAGGCCTCGGGCCCGACCTCGGCCGCCTGGTCAGGGTCGAGGCGGGCACCGAATTCCTCGCGGTCATGGAGGACGGCGCGCCGCTGGCCGCCGTCCCCGACGTGATCGCGATGCTCGACGCCCGCACCGGCGAGGTCGTCGACACCGAATACGTGCGGTACGGCCTGCGGGTCAGCATCGTGCGCGTCCCCTGCGACCCGGTCTGGCACACCCCCGAGGGCCTGCGCCTGGCCGGGCCCGAGGCGTTCGGCCTGACCGGCCTGACCGGCCTGACCGGCCGCACCGCACCCGCAACCCCCTCCGCTCCCCCGGAGGAACCCCCGCCCGCGGCCGCCTCCGCCCCCTCGGAGGACCCCTCGGCCGCGGCCCCGTCCGTGTCCCCATCCGTGTCCCCATCCATGCCCCCTTCCGTGCCCCCTGCTGTGTCCCCCGATGCGCCCCGGGCGGCGCCCCGTCCAGGGGCCGCGTCGTGAAGGCCGGGGTCGACGTCGGCCCCACCAACACCGACGCCGCCCTGCTCGACGACGCGGGCGCGGTCCTGGCCACCGTCAAGGTCGCCTCCGTCCCCGGCGACCCCGTGGCCAGTGTCACCGCCGCCCTCGGGCGGCTCGGCACCCCGCCCCTCGCCCAGATCGCGGTCGGCCTGCGCGGCGCGGCCTCCGCCGTGGACGACAGACGCGGCCTGTGCAAGGTCGCCGTCCTGCGCATCGGCGGCCAGGAGGCGCAGGCCGTACGCCCGCTGTTCGGCTGGCCCGAGGACCTGCTGCGGGCCGTCTGCGCCGCGACCGAGATCGTGGACGGCGGCGGCGGCCTGGACCGCGACGACTGGACGCCCCTGGACACCGCCGCCGTCGCCCGCTTCGCCGCCCGCGTCGCCGGCACGGCCCAGGCGGTCGCCATCACCGGCCTGTTCTCCCCCCTGGACGCCGAGCAGGAGCTCGAGGCCGCCGACATCGTCCGAGCCGAGCTGGGCGACCTGCCCGTCGCCCTGTCGGCCGACCTCGGCTCCCTCGGCCTGCTCGAACGCGAGAACGCCACGGTCCTCGACGCCGCCCTGTCCGGCTTCGCCACCGACGTCGCCGACCGCCTGGCGGCCGCGCTGTCGCCGGTCACCGCCGTCCACGTCACCCGCGGCGACGGCACGCTGATGAGCCTGGAGCACCTGGCCAGGCACCCCGGGCTCAGCCTCGGCAGCGGCCCGGCCAGCGTGCTGCGCGGCGCCGGCGTGCTGACCGGCCTCGAGGACGCCGTGGTCGCCGACGTCGGCGCGCGCCGCATCAGGGTGGGCGCCCTCGCGGGCGGCTTCCCCGAGGAGGCCGCGGGCGGCGCCCGCATCGGCGGCGTGCCCGTCGGCCTGCGCATCCCCGAGCTGATCAGGGTCCCCCGCCCCTTCGAGCCCGCCGAGCTGGCCGAGGCCGTCGACCGGATGCAGCCGGGCGCGGACCGCCTGCCGCTCGTGGTCGTCGGCGGAGGGGTGCGGGCCGTGCCGGGCGGGCTGCACCCCGAGCACGGCACGGCGGCGGGCGCCATCGGCGCGGCCACCAGCCCCGTCGGCGGGCAGTACGAACGCGTCGTGCGCCTGCCCGACCGCTCGGCCCTGCCCGAGGCGCTCGAGGCGGTGATCGAGCAGGCGCGGGCCAGCGCCGTCAGAGCCGGGGCCGACCCCAGGCAGGTGCGCATCCTCGAGGCCGCCGACACCCCCCTCGCCTACCTGCCGGGCCCCTTCGTACGGCTGCGCGCCAGGGCCGCGGGCCCGCCCGCCCAGCTGTGAATCCCCCCTCGAAAGCGCGAAAGGCATACCTTCCATGAGCACGACGACCGCCGATGAGGACTACCCGCTGGAGCGGGTGCCGGCCGGTGCCCGCTACCCCTGGTTCAACGTGGCCGTGCAGCGCTTCGGCCAGCTGTCCGACCTGACCCAGTTCCTGCTCGGCGCCACGCTCGGCGCGGGCCTGTCGTTCTGGGGCGCGTTCTGGGCCTTCACGCTCGGCTCGGTGATCCTCGAGATCGTCTGCATCTTCGTCGGCATCGCCGGCATGCGCGAGGGCCTGTCGACGTCGGTCCTGGCCAGGTGGACCGGGTTCGGCCGCTACGGCTCCACGCTGATCGGCGTCATCATCACGCTCAGCCTCTTCGGCTGGTTCGGCGTGCAGACCGCCGTCTTCGCCGCGGGGCTGCACTCGATCATGAGCTGGCTCCCCCTCTGGACCTGGTCCCTGATCGCCGGACTGGGCGTGACCGCGCTGGTCATCCGCGGCTTCAAGGCCATGGGCATGACCGCGTTCATCACCGTGCCCGCCTTCCTCGGCCTGGCCGGCTGGGCGATGTGGGTGGAGATCTCCCGCCACGACCTGGGCGCGCTGGTCGCCTCGCCGCCGTTCGGCGAGCCCATCTCGATCGCCACCGGCGCCACGATCGTGGCGGGCTCCTACATCATCGGCGCGGTCACCACGCCCGACATGACCCGCTTCAACCGCAATACTGGGGACGTGATCAAGCAGACGCTGGTGGGCATCTCGCTCGGCGAGTACGTCCTCGGCCTGGCCGGCGTGCTGCTGGCCTACGCGGTGAAGTCCTCCGACGTCATCGCGATCATCACCGCCTCCTCCGGCGTGGTCGGCGTCATTGTGCTGATCTCGGCCACCGTCAAGATCAACAACTGGAACCTGTACTCCTCCTCGCTCGGCCTGCTCAACGCCGTCGAGTCCACGACCGGCGTCAAGCTCAACCGGGTCGCCGTCACCGTGGGGATCGGGGTTCTCGGCAGCGTTCTGGCCGCGATGGGCATCCTCGAGCGGTTCACCGACTTCCTGCTCATCCTCGGCGTCATCACCCCGCCGATCGCGGGGATCATGGTGGCCGAGTACTTCGTGGTCAAGCGCTGGCGGCCGGTCCTCGACGCCTCCCGCGAGCGGGGCGAACTCCCCTCGACCGAGCCCGGCTGGGTGCCCGCGACACTCGTCGTCTGGGCGGCGGCCGCGCTGGTCGGCTGGCTGAGCGAGCACTACCAGTGGGTCGGCATCCCCGCGCTCAACTCCCTCCTGCTCGCAGGTCTGGCCTACATCGTCGCGGGCAGGCTCGGCCTGGTCCGGGGCACCCGCGAACTCGTCACCATCTGAAGGATCTCCCCCTATGCGCATCGGCATCGACGTGGGCGGCACCAACACCGACGCCGCCCTCATCGGCGACGACGGCGAGGTTCTCGCCACCGTCAAGTCCCCCACCACCGAGGACGTCACCAGCGGCGTCGCCGCGGCCCTCGCCGGCCTCGGCGCCACCCAGGTGTCCGCGGTAATGATCGGCACGACGCACTTCGTCAACGCCCTGGTCGAGGCGGCCCGCCTGGAGCCCGTCGCCGCCGTACGGCTCGGCCTGCCGGCCACGGCCGCGCTGCCGCCCATGGTCGACTGGCCCGAGCGGCTGAGGGCGGTCGTCGAGGGCGCGTCCTACCTGTGCCACGGCGGCCACGAGTACGACGGCACCCCCATCTCCGAGCTCGACCCCGAGGAGCTGCGCCGGGTAGCGGCCGACATCAGGGCGCGCGGGCTGCGCTCGGTCGCGATCTCCTCGGTCTTCTCCCCCGTCAACGACTCCGCCGAGCGGCGCGCCGCCGAGATCCTCGCCGCCGAACTCGGCCCAGAGGCGCACCTGTCCCTCTCCGGCGAGATCGGCCGCGTCGGCCTGCTGGCCAGGGAGAACGCCACGATCGTGAACGCCGCGCTGCGCCCGCTGGCCGAGCGCACGGTGGCCGCCTTCAGCCAGGCGCTCACGGTGGCCGGCATCGACGCGCCGCTGTTCCTGTCGCAGAACGACGGCACGCTCATGGACGTCTCCCGGGCCATGCGTTACCCGGTGGCCACGTTCGCCTCGGGACCGACCAACTCCATGCGCGGCGCCGCCTACCTGTCGGGGCTGACCGACTGCGCCGTCGTCGACATCGGCGGCACCACCACCGACGTCGGCATCCTGGCCGGTGGCTTCCCCCGTGAGGCGTCCGGCGAGGCGATGGTCGCCGAGGTGCGCACCAACTTCCGCATCCCCGACGTGCTGTCGATCGGCATCGGCGGCGGCTCGCTGGTCGCCGAGGACGGCTCGGTGGGACCGCGCAGCGTGGGCTTCCGCCTGCCCGACGAGGCGCTGGTCTTCGGCGGGAGCACGCTCACCGCCACCGACCTGGCGGTGGCGGCGGGGCAGGCCGACATCGGCGACCCCTCCCTCGTGGCGGGCGTCGACCCGGCGCGCTCCCTGAAGATCATCGCCGAGCGGGTGGCCGACGCCGTGGACCGCATGCGCACCTCCGCCGACCCGCTGCCGGTCGTGCTCGTGGGCGGCGGCAGCATCCTCATCACCGACCTGCCGGGCTTCGAGGACGTCCGCAGGCCCGACCACTACGCCGTGGCCAACGCGGTGGGAGCGGCCATCGCCCAGGTCGGCGGGGAGGTGGACAGGGTCTTCTCGGGGCCGCGCGACGCCATTCTCGCCGAGGCCAAGGCCGAGGCCGTCGCCCGCGCCGAGCGGGCGGGCGCGCGCACCGGCAGCGTGCGCGTCGCCGACGTGGAGGAGGTCCCGCTGGCCTACCTTCCCGGCGACGCGACCCGCATCAGGGTGAAGGCCGTCGGCGACCTCGACTTGGAGAAGATCAATGCGTGAGATCGGCATCGACCAGCTGGACGACATGGCCAGGGGCGCAGGCATCCTCGGCACCGGTGGCGGCGGCGACCCCTACGTCGGCAAGCTGCTGGCCAGGGAGGCCATCCGCCGCCACGGCCCGGTGACCCTCTACGACATCGCCGAGGTGCCCGCCGACGCGACCGTGGTGCCCATCTCGGGGATGGGCGCCCCGACCGTGCTGCTGGAGAAGCTGCCGGCCGGCACCGAGGAGCTGGCCGCGCTGCGGGCGCTGGAGGCGGTGCTCGGCCGCAAGGCGACGCACATCGTCCCGATCGAGATCGGCGGGGTGAACTCGATGATCCCCATCGCCGCCGCCGCCCAGGCGGGGCTGCCGCTCGTGGACGGCGACGCCATGGGCCGCGCCTTCCCCGAGGCGCAGATGGTGCTGCCCACACTCATCGGAGTGTCGAACACGCCCATGGCCATGGCCGACGACAAGGGCAACACCCTCGTCGTGGACGCGATCTCCAACCACTGGGCCGAACGGCTGGGCAGGGCGGCCTGCGTCCAGATGGGCTGCCAGGTCTCCTGCGCCGACACCGTGCTGCGCGGCGACCAGCTGGCCGACGGGCTCGTCCCCGCCACCCTGACGCTGGCCGAGGATCTCGGCCGGGCCGTACGGCAGGCCAGGGCCGCCCACGCCGACCCCGTGGCCGCGGCGACGTCCGTGCTCGGCGGCGTGACGCTGTTCACCGGCAAGGTCGTGGACGTCGAGCGCCGCACCACCGGCGGGTTCGCGCGCGGGAAGGCGCTGCTCGCGGGGGCGGACGGCTTCGAGCTCAGCTTCCAGAACGAGCACCTGCTGGCCCGCAGGGACGGCGAGATCGTCGCGACCACGCCCGACCTGATCTGCGTGCTCGACACCGACACCGGCGAGCCGGTGACCACCGAGTCCATGCGCTACGGCCTGCGCGTCACCGTCATCGGGGTGCCCTGCGACCCGCGCTGGACCACCCCGGCCGGCCTCGACCTGGCGGGGCCCAGGTACTTCGGTTACGACTGCGACTACCGGCCCCTGCCCGCCGCCTGACCCCGAGTCCCCCGCCGGGGGCCGCCGACGGGCGGGGGCGCGCCACCCTCAGACGTTGCGCCCCCGCCCCTCCCCCCTCCCGTTGACCCGGCCGGTTACCCTTCCTCCACATCGGGCCGCGTCCGCACCGTGGACGAAATATTTGTCAGGACATTCTGACCTCGGTAGCCTGATCACATGACCGCGAACCTGGCGATCGACCTGGACCGCTCCAGTCCCGTCCCGCTGTACTTCCAGGTGGCCGAGCAGATCGCCGAAGCGATCAGGCGAGGCGACCTCGCCCCCGGCTCCAGGCTCGACAACGAGATCCTGCTCGCCGACCGGCTCGGGCTGTCCAGGCCGACCATCCGCCAGGCCATCCAGTACCTCGTCGACAAGGGCCTGCTGGTGCGCAAGCGCGGCGTCGGCACCCAGGTCGTCCACGGCCAGGTCAAGCGCTCGGTCGAGCTCACCAGCCTCTACGACGACCTGCGCCGCGCCGGGCAGGAGCCCGCCACCCAGGTCCTCGCGCTCGAGCCGCGCCCCGTCGACGAGCAGGTCGCCCAGGTGCTCGGCCTCTCTCCCGGCGACGACGCCCTCTACCTCGAGCGGCTGCGCTTCGCCTCGGGCGAGCCGCTCGCCCTGCTGCACAACTGGCTGCCCCTCGGCCTGGCCCCGCTCACCTCGGAGGGCCTCCAGGGCCGGGGCCTGTACGAGCTGCTGCGCGCCGCGGGCGTGCGCATGAGGGTCGCCAACCAGCGCATCGGCGCCCGCGCCGCCTCGGCCACCGAGGCCAGGCTGCTCGACGAGCGCAGGGGCGCCCCGCTGCTCACCATGATCCGCACCACCTACGACGACCAGGGCAGGGCCGTCGAGCACGGCTCACACATCTACCGGGCTTCGCACTACTCTCTCGAGGTCACCCTCATCGAACGCTGAGGCCCTGCTCGCCTTCCTCTTCAGGTACCAGGTGGTGCCCAGCCCGAACAGCACGGCCGCCGCCAGCCCCACCCACGAGAAGCCCTTCAGCCACTTCTCGGCGACGATGCCCAGGTAGTAGATCACCGCCGTGGTGCCGCCCGCCCAGACGATGCCGCCGAGCACGTTGGCGACCAGGAACTTCCAGTACGGCATGCGCAACGCCCCCGCCAGCGGCCCCGCCAGGATGCGCAGCAGCGCGACGAATCGCCCGAAGAACACCGTCCACATGCCGTAGCGGTGGAAGTAGTGCTCCGCCTTGGCGATGTGGTGCGGCCCGAAGTGCTTGGGAAACCTCCGGCCCAGGCGGTCGAAGAGGGGCTTGCCGCCCCGCCTGCCGATGGCGTAGCCGATCGAGTCACCGACGATCGCCCCCACACTCGCGCACACGCCCACCCAGACCGGACTCACCACGCCCTTGGCCGACAACAGGGCGGAGCTGACCAGGACGATCTCGCCGGGCAGCGGGATGCCCAGACTCTCCAAGCCGATGACCAACCCGACCAGAGCGCAGATCCAGAGCGGCGGGATCGCCTGCAGCCATTCCTCGATATGCATCCGGACACCTTAGCGCCGGCAACCAGCCAAAAGAGGAGAGACACCTGACCGGCGAAGCGACCTCTTTACACGCCGCCATCGAGGCCGCCGAGGGCATGTGGTCGAAGTTCGGCCTGCTCCACCGGCGCCCCACCGGCGGCTAGAGCTGCCTGATCGCCGCCTGGGCGGCGTCCCTCAGCTGCCCGTGCAGCAGCGCGTTCGGCTCCCTGTCGGTCCTGACCTCCACGATCCGCAGCCCCTCGCCCCTGACCGCCTTGGGCAGGTCGGTGATGTCCTCCACCAGCCGGTACGGCGTGCCCGTCGAGGCCGCCACGTACCCGAGATCCACCCCGTGCGGCGTGCCGAAGACCCGCTCGAACGGATCACGGATCGCCGCCTGCGGCAGCAGCGAGAAGATCCCGCCGCCGTCGTTGTTGACGACCACGAGGCACAGGTCGGGCCGCGGCTCCCTCGGCCCGAGGATCAGCCCGTTCTGGTCGTGCAGGAACGTCAGGTCGCCGAGCAGCGCGTAGGAGGGCCCGTTGTGCGCCAGCGCCGCCCCCATCGCGGTCGACACCAGCCCGTCGATGCCCGACACGCCCCTGTTGGCCAGCAGCCGCAGCCCGCGCCTCGGCCGCATCGCCTGGTCGAGGTCCCTGATCGGCATCGAGGACCCGCAGAACAGCAGCGCCCCGTTGGGCAGCGAGTCGGCCAGGTCGCGGGCGACGCGCGGCTCGCTCATCCCGCTGGAGTCGAGCAGCTCGTCGATCGCCGCCCTCGCCGCCGCGTCGGCCCGCCGCCACGAGTGCAGCCACGCGTCGTCGCCCGCCGCCACGGGGATCTCCACCGCCTGCGCCACCTGGGTCGCCGAGCGCGTCGGGTCGGGCCAGCGCGACAGGTCGGTGGAGACGACGATGTGCTCCTGCGCCCTCCGCAGCCATGACAGCAGCGAGCGCGACAACCCGGGACGGCCGAGCGTGACCACGACGTCGGGCTGGTGGGCGTCGGCGAAGGAGGGTGTGCCGAGCAGGAAGTGGTAGGTGGAGATGGCGTGGTCGCCGTACCTGCCCCCGCCGTTGGGCTCCGACAGCACCGGCCAGCCCGCCATGCCCGCGGCGGCCACGTAGCGGCGCACGTTCGCCGCGCCGTCGCCGACCACCAGCACCCCGCGCCTGGTCGGCGGCAGGTGCAGGGCGACGGGCGGCGGCGCCACCCGGGCGCGCACCCACGGCCCCGAGGCGTCGCCGTCGAGCGACTCCACCCACGAGGAGTCGCCGTCGGGAATGAGCGGCTCCCTGAAGGCCAGGTTGAGGTGGACAGGGCCGGGATCGGACGGGCCGAGGGCCCGCTGGTAGGCGCGGCAGGCCAGCGAGCGCCAGTAGGCCACCTGCCCCGGCCGCTCCTCCGGCACCCCGACCTCGGCGAACCACCTGGCCGACCCGCCGAACACCTTCAGCTGGTCGATGGTCTGGTTGGCGCCGGTGCCGCGCAGCTCGGGCGGCCGGTCGGCGGTCAGCACCAGCAGCGGCACCCCCGACTCGCTCGCCTCGATCACGGCCGGGTGGAAGTTGGCCACGGCCGTGCCCGAGGAGCAGATCAGCGCCACGGGCCGCTCGGAGCGGCGGGCCAGGCCGAGCGCCAGGTAGGAGGCCGAACGCTCGTCGATGCGCACGTGCAGCCGCACCCGCGACTCGGCGTGCAGGGCCAGCGCCAGCGGGGCCGAGCGGGAGCCTGGCGCCATCACCACGTCGGTCAGGCCACTGCGGACCAGCTCGTCGACCAGGACCGTCGCGAGCGCCGTAGCCGGGTTCACAGGTCCGCCTCCCGCATCCGCCGCAGCCAGGACGGCGACTCGATCTCGAACTCCGACAACAGCGCAGCGTCCACCGCAGGGCGATCCACTGGCAAGAACCCGTCGACGGGCGTCAGTGAGGGACTCGCCACATCCCCCGACAGCAGCGACATCGTCCCGAGACCGCAGGCGTAGGGCAGCGAGGGCAGGCAGGCCGCCAGCGCGACCCCGGCCGCCAGCCCCACCGACGTCTCCACCGCGCTGGAGACCACCGCGGGCAGCCCGCACGCCTCCACCACCCGCAGCGCGGCCCGCACCCCGCCGAGCGGCTGCACCTTCACCACCGCGATGTCGGCCGCCTCGGCCGCCCTGACCTTCAGCGGATCCTCGGCCCGCCTGATCGACTCGTCGGCCGCGATCGGCACCTCGACCGCCCGCCGTACCGCGGCCAGCTCCTCGAGCGTGGCGCACGGCTGCTCGGCGTACTCCAGGCCGAAGGCGTCGAGCTCCTTCAGGCGGCGCACCGCGGTGGAGACGTCCCACGCGCCGTTGACGTCCACGCGCAGCCGGCCCGAGGGCCCGAGCGCGTCGCGGACCGCCTCGACCCTGGCCAGGTCGTCGGCGAAGGTCTGGCCCCGCTCGGCCACCTTGACCTTCGCGGTGCCGCAGCCCGAGCGCCGGACGATCTCGTGCGCCTGCTCGGGCCCGACCGCCGGGACCGTCGCGTTGACGGGAACGCGCGCGCGCACCGGGGCGGGCCAGCCGTCGAAGGCGGCCTCGCGGGCGCAGGCCAGCCAGCGCGCGCACTCGCGCGGGCCGTACTCGGGAAAGGGGGAGAACTCGCCCCACCCGGCGGGCCCCTCGATCAGGACGCCCTCGCGAACCGTCTGGCCGCGGAATCGGGTGCGCATCGGGATCCGGAAGACCCGTGGCCCAGAACCCATCAACGCACCTTTCCAAGGACCACCGTCTGTCGGCACTAACCTTACGAGCATGTGGAGGAACCCGTCGCATCCGGACCGCCCGTTGCGGGCGCTGGTTCTGCCCCCGGGACCGCGGCTTTTCGCGGCGATCGAGGCCGCGCTGTCCGGCGAGGGACCCGCCGTCCTCCCCCTGTCTCCCGACCACTCCGAGGTCGCGCTGCGGACGCTGCGCCCGACGGAGATCGAGACCCCCGAAGGCGTACGGCAGGCCGGCGGCCCGGGCGTCCCCGGCGACGTCGCCGTCGTCATCGCCACCTCTGGCAGCACGGGCACCCCCAAGGGCGTCATGCTGACCGCCGCCGCGCTCAGGACCTCGGCCGCCTCCTCCCTGCGCCGTCTCGAGGCCTCCCCCGGCGACCGCTGGCTGTGCTGCCTGCCGCCCTCCCACGTCTCGGGCCTGCAGGTGCTGGTCAGGTCGCTGCTCAGCGGCACCGACCCGATCATCCACGAGCGTTTCGACCCCGCCGCCGTCGCCGTCTCCGGCGCCGAGCACGTCTCCCTGGTCCCCACCCAGCTGCACCGCCTCATGGAGCGCGGCGCCGATCTGAGCGTCTTCCGCACCATCCTGCTCGGCGGCGCCGCGGCCAGGCCCGGCCTGCTGGAGGCCGCGAGGGAGGCGGGGGCGAAGATCGTCACCACGTACGGCAGCAGCGAGACCAGCGGCGGCTGCGTGTACGACGGCCGCCCCCTTTACAATGTAGATCTCAAGATTCGCGACGACGGCCGGATCCTCGTCTCCGGGCCCGTCCTGTTCTCCGGCTATCGCTTCGGCGCGGCCGGGGCGCCCCTGGAGGGCGGCTGGTTCGTCACCTCCGACCTGGGCTCGATCGAGAGCGGCAGGCTCACGGTGCTCGGCCGCGCCGACGACGTCATCAACACCGGCGGCGAGAAGGTGGTGGCCGCCTCCGTCGCCGCGGTGCTCGCCCGCCACCCCGAGATCGCCGATGTGGCCGTCGTGGGCCGTCCCCATCCCGAATGGGGCGAGGCCGTGGTCGCCGTGATCGTCCCGCGGGATCCCGCCACCGTGCCGACCCTCGACCAGCTGCGCGCCTACTCCCGAGACCGGCTGCCCGCCTACGCCGCCCCGCGCGAACTGCGGCTCTTGTCCGCACTTCCACTGCTGCCGAATGGTAAAACCGATCTCGCCGCCCTTCGGACCGGAACCTGAGGCCCGCCGGATGCGTCTTATAGGAGCAGCTGGAAGTTAGGAGCCCTTCATGAACCAACCCCGCAAGATGTGGGTGTCCGCGGCGGCTGTCGGCGTGATCGTCGTCGGCGGCGTCTCCGTCGCGGCGGCCGCTTCGGCGGGCAGGCTCGAGAAGGTGAGTCAGGAGACGAAAGTCGTGGTCACCCCGACACCGTCCAGCCGGCCCGCGGAAGGACAGGAACCAGACGAGGTCGTTTCCCACGAGGTCGGCCAGGACCCGCAGGAAGCCGCCGACTACTGGACGGAGACCCGCATGGAGGAGGCCGAACCGATGCCCATGCCGGAGGTGAACGGCCAGCTCAACGACGTGGACGACTAGGGCGTCCATGCTCTTGGGGCGGCCGCCGAATCCGGCGGGCCGCCCCTTTTTTCATCTGGCACGGGAACAAAATGCGGCAGATGACGTTATTGATACTGGTGCGCCGAGCGGCCGACGCCGCCCCACCACAAACTTTCGACTGACTGCGACTCCGTATGGAGGAGGTGTCCTCATGCCCCGAACCGCCGTGGCGACCTCGCCTGCCACCCTCGACCAGCTCCTTGACCGAGGGCGAGCTCAGGGTCACCTTTCCCTCGCGGAGCTGCGGGAGGCTTTTGCCGTAGCCGGGATCAGCCCCACCGAGGGACGTTCGATCCTGCGCGAGCTCACCGAGGCCGGGGTGAGCCTCGCCGCCGAGAACGAGCCCTCGCTCGGCAAGAAGGTCCCGGCCCCGAAGAAGGCGACCACCACGCGCAAGAAGACCGCTGCCACCAAGACCACCGGCAGCAAGACCACCGGCACCAAGACCGCCGCCAAGAGCGCCGCCGCCGCGACCGCCACGGCCGGCACCGCCGAGGCGGCCACGAAGACCGCCGACGAGGCCGCGCCGGTCGAGCAGGCCGACCAGCCCGCTCCCGACGAGGTCGACGCCCCCGAGGACCTCCAGCTGAACGCCGAGGACGCCGAGCTCGAGCAGGAGCAGGAGCAGCTCGACCTCGACGACAACCAGTCGGTGATGGGCGACTCCGTCCACACCTACCTCAAGTCGATCGGCCGCCGCACGCTGCTGACCGCCGCCCAGGAGGTCGACCTCGCCAGGCGGATCGAGGCGGGCCTGTACGCCGAGTACAAGCTCGACAGCGAGCCTGACCTCACCCCGGCCCGGCGCGCCGACCTGGAGATGGTGGTCGAGGACGGCAGGCGGGCCAAGGACCACATGCTCGAGGCCAACCTGCGCCTGGTCGTCTCGGTGGCCAAGAAGTACACCGACCGCGGCATGGCCCTGCTCGACGTCGTGCAGGAGGGCAACCTCGGCCTCATCCGCGCGGTGGAGAAGTTCGACTACACCAAGGGCTTCAAGTTCTCGACGTATGCGATGTGGTGGATCAGGCAGGCCATCCAGCGTGGCTTCGCCGACTCGGCCCGCACGATCAGGCTGCCCGTCCACGTGCTGGAGATGCTGTCGAAGCTGTCGCGCATCGAGCGTGACATGCACCAGCGCCTCGGCCGTGAGCCCACGCCCGAGGAGCTGGCCGTCGAGCTCGACAAGACGCCCGACCAGATCGAGGAGCTGCTGCGCACCAGCCGCCAGCCCATCTCGCTCAACGCCACGATCGGCGAGGACGGCGAGACCACGATCGGCGATCTGATCGAGGACGTCGACTCCCCCGAGGCGTCGGAGATCGTCGACCGCCAGCTGCTGGGCGACCAGCTGCGCGGCGTGCTCGACAACCTCTCGCCGCGCGAGGCGCGCATCATGGCACTGCGCTTCGGCCTGGTGGACGGCAAGCCGCACACCCTCGACGAGATCGGCAAGCACCTCGGTCTCACCCGTGAGCGGATCCGCCAACTGGAGAAGGAGTCCCTCTCCAAGCTGCGCCACCCGAGCAACACCCGCCCGCTGCTCGACTGGGCGAGCTGACGAAGAGCCCCGGCCACGGCCGGGGCTCTTCGCGTTCAGTCGCCGGGCACGGGGTCGGGCAGGGTCCACCGCTCGCCCCTGCGCGGATGCAGGTAGAAGCGGTAGTAGAGCAGGCCGAGCCCCAGGATCGCCACCGTCACGCCCAGCGGCACCCAGTCCGAGACGATCGTCTCGTACGCCACGTAGGCCATCGCCGCGAGCACCGCGACCGGCGCGAGCGGCCACAGCGGCATCCGGTAGGCCGCGCGATCGGTCAGTCCTCTGGCCCTGCCGACCAGGGCGGCCAGCGCGACCACGGCGTAGACCACCACCAGGTTGGCCCCCGTTGCGATGATCAGCGCGTCGAGCGGCACGAACACCGCCGCTACCACCGCCAGCGCGCCCATCACCAGCGTCGCCGCCACCGGCGTCCGCAGCCCGGGATGCACCCTGGCCAGCGGCCGGCCGATCACGTCGGGCCACGAGCCGTCCCTGGCCGCCGAGTACAGCAGCCGGCCCGCCTGGATCATGATGGCGATGACCGCGTTCACGATGGCCAGCGCGATCGCCAGGCTGACCACGGTGTCGACGACCCGGCCGCCACGGGAGAGCAGGAAGTGGCTCATCGGCGCGTCCGAGGCCAGCAGGCCGGCGAGATCAGGCGTGCCGAGGAGCACCGCGACCACGGGCACCAGTTCGGCGGTGACGGTGACGGCGAGGGAGAACATGATCGCCCTGCCGATGGTCCGGCCCGCCTGCCTGGTCTCCTCGGCGAAGTAGACCGCCGTGCCGTACCCGTTGTAGGCGAACAGCGCGGTGGCGGTGTAGGTGGCGATGAGGCCCCACGAGGCGGCCTCCAGGCCGCTCGGGCCCGTGGTCTGCGGGGTCCACAGCACCGACAGCGGCTGCTCCACGTGGGCGAACCCGAGGACGGCGAGCACCACCAGCGCCAGCAGCTCCAGCAGCAGGAACAGGCCGGTCAGCCAGGCGTTGGCCCGGATGTTCAGGACCGCGACGAGCGTGGCCAGCACGACCACCGCGACACCCACCCAGGTGCCCGACAGGGCCTGCCAGACCAGGCCGAGGTAGTCGCCGGTGCCAAGGGCGATCACCGCGACGATCAGCACGTTGCCCACCATGCTCAGGGCGAACATGGCGAACCCGAGGGGCCTGCCGAGGACGCGGGCGGCGAAGGCGTACTCGCCGCCCGTCACGGGATAGGCGCTGGACAGTTCCGCGTAACAGAAGGCCATGAAGACGCCCACCAGGGCGCCCAGGGCCAGCGCGACGGCGGAGGCGCCGCCGATTCCGGCGATGATGGCGGGGACGATGATGAACACGCTCGAGGCCGGGGTCACCGACGAGAGCGTGATGAGCACGTTCTCCTTGAAGGTCAGCGAGCGGGAGAGATCCTGGGCGTACGTGGGGGGCGCGGCCATGTGACATCCCTGATGCCGAGGTGAGTTCTTTGGCACGTCAGCCAAAATCATCACTATGCCGCATGTCAAGGCCCTTGCCACATTTGGCCAGGATGCCAAAGAATGGGGATGTGGCCAGACCGAGAAACCAGGCGGCGCGACGCGAGCAGCTCGTCGCCGCCGCGACCAGAGCCGTGCGCAGGCACGGCCTGCACCAGGTGCGTGTGGCGGACATCGCCGACGAGGCGGGCGTGGCCAGGGGCTCGGTGCACTACTACTTCCGCGATCTCGACGAGCTGCTGCGCAGCGTCTACCAGCAGGCCGGCGAGCGCTTCTACACCGCGAGGATGACGGCGGCGGCCGCGCTGCCCGACGCGCGGGACAAGCTGGTGGAGTCGATCGAGCACGGCCTGCCGGACGGCCCCGACGACGAGCTGGCGGTGGTCCTCTACGAGTTCTCGATGGTCAGGGACGACCCCGTCTTCAGCGCGCTGTCGCAGAGCCTGTATGACAGACAGGTGGCGATGTACGCGGCCATCCTGGAGGTCGGCGCGAGCCAGGGCCACTTCACCATGGCCGCGCCGGTCCTCGACGTGGCCGCCAACCTCGTCGCCCTCGAGGACGCCTACGGCCTGCACATCGTCAGCCGCAACGCCTCGCTCCCCCGCGAACGCACCCTCGACCTGCTGCTGAGCTACGCACGCATCGCGACCCGATGCGAAGACCTGAGGAGATCCGGATGAGAGCCCGCGACCTGCCGATCACCCTGGACGGTCGTCCAGGGCGCTGGAACGCGATCACCGACGTGCCCGGCGTCGAGGTCGGCTACGTGACGCTGACCGAGAGCGGCGCCCGCACCGGCGTGACCGCGATCCTGCCGAGGGGCAGGGCGGCCGTCGGCGTGCCGTGCGCCGCGGCCAGTCACTCGTTCAACGGCAACGGCGAGATGACCGGCACCACGTGGATCGAGGAGATCGGCGCGCTGACCCTGCCCGTCATGATCACCAACACGCACGCGGTGGGCACCGTGCACCGAGGCGTGGTCGACTGGGTGGCCGACCGCCATCCGGCGCTGGCCGCCCAGTGGCTGCTGCCCGTGGTCGCCGAGACCTGGGACGGCTATCTCAACGACATCAACGCCCCCCATGTCCGGCTCGAGCACGCCGCGCAGGCCATCGAGGCCGCCGCGACGGGCCCGGTGGCCGAGGGCAACGTCGGCGGCGGCACCGGCATGAACTGCTATGCGTACAAGGGCGGCTCGGGCACGGCCTCACGCCTGGTCGAGCACGGCTCCGACACCTACACCGTGGGCGTCTTCGCGCAGGCCAACTTCGGCAGCCGCCACGAGCTCACCATCGCGGGCCACAGGGTGGGCCACCGGCTGCTCGACGACAATCCGATGGAGACCACGAACTGGTTCGCCCCCTCGGGCGCGGGCTCGGTCATCGTCGTCGTGGCGACGGACGCGCCGCTGCTGCCCGGCCAGTGCAAGTCGCTGGCCCGGCGGGTGCCGATGGGCCTGGCCCGCACGGGCACCACGGGCAGCCACTTCTCCGGCGACATCTTCCTGGCCTTCTCCACGGCCAACGAGGGCGCCCTGACCAGCGGCTTCACCGTCGCGGACGACTACCAGAGCCTGCGTTTCGTGCCCTGGGGCCGGATGGACCCCTACTACACCGCCGTGGTGCAGGCGGTGGAGGAGGCCGTGCTCAACGCCCTCATGGGGGCGGAGGAGATGACCGGCAGGAACGGGCACCGCTCGCCCGCCCTGCCGGTCGCCACGCTCATCGAGCTGCTGGAACAGGACGGGGCAGGCGCGGGATCCCGGTGAGCCGGTTCTCCTCGCGCAGCGTGCGCAGCCGGTCGACCTCGGCGGTCCACATGGCGCCCTTGGGCGTCGCCTTGGCCCTGCGGCGGGCGAGCCTGTCGTCGTAGGCCTTCACGCCGAACGTCGCCCGCTGGCCCGCCTCGGCGGCGCGCAGCGCGTCGGTGAGCGCCTTGTCGAAGTGGAGGCCGGCGGCGCGCAGCTCCATCTCGGGAGCGCCCGCGGCGCGCAGCTCGCGCACCACCGCCTCGGCCTGCCTGGCCTTCGCGAGCAGCTCAGGGAAGCTCTTGGAGATCTCCTGGTCGGCGTGGAAGCGCACCTCGGCCTCACGGCTCACACGCGGACGGAAAAACGCCATCGGACAGCTCCCTTTCACTCGTTGCCAGCGGTAGCGTACGCGGTCCGCGGGTCGAACACCCACTCGGGGCGGACACGCCGGGGTGAAGAGGGTGACCGCCTTTACAAAGTATGGCAAGCTGATCTCCATGCCGGCCAAGCGACCGCCCGTCCCGCTGTCCCGCGAGCGCATCATCGACGCCGCACTCCACATCGCCGACGGCCAGGGCCTGCGCAGGCTGACCATGCGCAGGCTCGGCGACGCGCTCCAGGTGGAGGCCATGGCCATCTACCACCACCTGCCCCGCGGCAAGGAGGCGCTCATGGACGCGCTGGCCGAGCACGTCACCGCGATCCAGGTCGATCCGGCCACCACCTGGCAGGAGACGGCCAGGCTGTGGTGCAGGGCGCAGCGTGAGGCGCTCAGGGAGCATCCGGGGGTGCTCGCGCTCGCGCTGACCAAACCTCCGAAGGGGGCCACGGCCATCGCCATCATGGAGCAGACTGAGCAACTGACCGACGCGGGGCTCAGCGACGCCGCCGAGGCCGTCCGCACCCTGCGGGCCTTCGTCTTCGGCAGCGTCGCGGTGGAGGTCCAGCAGTCGGGGTGGGCCGATCCCGAACGCGACACCTGGACCCGTCGCGACGACAGGGCCGACGCCGACTTCGAACGCGGCATGGAGGCGATGCTGCGGGGGCTGGGCGGGTAATCGAGGGTTTACCACTCCGTCGGCGTGTCGAAGTTGGACCGTTATCTTGCATAAGGCACCCTGTGTCATAGGTCACACGATCCGAACCACCCGGGGATCCTCCTTGAATCGTCCTAACGGGCTATGTCGGAAACTGTGACGCACGCCGCACACTTGGCGCAGAATACGAAACAGCCCGAGCCGCTCCCCCCGCCACTTCCAGGCATGGGAGCCCACCCAAGAGATATCGGAGGCACGCCGATGTGCCCGCACGACCCGGCCTGTCCGGCTGCTGAGGCGCCCGACCGCGAGGCGGCACGCACCCTCGCGTCCCATCCCGAGCAGGGATGGAGCCTTCTGTGCAACGGTGTGGTCCTGTTCGAGGACACCGGGGAGCTGCTGCCCAGCGGTGACGTGATCGCCCCGCACCGGCCGCATCCCCTGGTCGGCGCAGCCTGAGCCCTCAGTAACGCCCCGCGAGCCAGTCGGCGACCACCTCGCCGACCTTCGCGGGGTCCTTCTTGAGATCGTGCCCCTCGCCCCGCAGCACAACCAGGCGTGCGGCGTCGGCGGCGTCGGGCACGCCGAAGGGATCCCGGTCCCCGTTCACCACCAGCACGTCGACCCCCGCGGCGCGCAGTTCGTCGGCGCGCGACTTCTCCGGCTTGCCCGGCGGGTGCAGCGGGAATGCCAGCGCCACCACCGCGTCGGCGCCCACCGCCCGAGCCGTACGGCAGGCCACCCTGGCCCCGTTGCTGCGGCCGCCCTGGACGATCGGGAGCCCGGGATGGCGCTCGCCCAGCTCCTTCAGCACCGCGATCCACGCCTCGTCCTGCCGCGCGGGCGAGCCGGGGGCCCTGGCCCCCGCCCTCCTGAACGGCTGCGTCACTCTGGCCACCGTGGCGCCCATCTCCAGCGCGGCCGCGCGGACGGCCAGCAGATCGGGCGCGTCGACCCCGCCCGCCGACCCGTGCGTGAGCACCAGCAGCAGCCTCGGCCCCGCGGCCACGTCGACCTCGGCCAGCGCCGCCCCCCGCGGCGTCATGATCTCCATTCGTCCACGGTAGCCGGGGCCGGCCGGTCCGCCCGCACCGCCCCGCGGACGGCGCTCCAAAGCCCGGCCTCCCGGAAAACACGGCCTCTCGGAAAACACGGATCTTGAGAAGGACGGGTTTCGTTCCGGGGGAGGATGGCAGTGATCCCCAGGACGTGCGACATTGGCTGCATGTCTGACATCCACGACGACCTGCGCGCGACGCTGGAGACCCGCAAGCACCTCGGCCCCGACTACGAGGCCGCGCTCGTCGAGTCGTTCGTGGCCAGGCTCGACGCGACCATCGCCGAGCGCGTCAGGGCGGAGGTGGACGCCCAGCGGCCCGCCAAGGGCAAGAAGAACAAGAGCAACGGCGGCGGGCCCATGGTGCCGATCGCGCTCGGCTCGATGGGCATGGCCATCCCGCTGTCGGCCATCGCCGGCGGTCAGGGATTCCTCGGTCTGGCCCTGGTGTGGATCGGCATCGTCGTCATCAACGTCGCCGCCGCGGTCGCGGTCATGCGCCGGGACTGAGCGCGTCGCGCTCGATGCGGAGCCTGACCTGCTCGGCCAGCTCCTCGTCGGCGTGCGAGAGGCCGTAGGCCCAGACCCGTTCGGCGTCGTCGGCCCTGCCCCGCAGCGGCAGCGTGCGGGCCAGCAGCTCGATTGCCAGCGAGGTGGATTCGGCGTCCGCGCCGCCGCCTGCCGCCGCCTCCTCCACCACGCCGGCGAACTCCGCGCACGCCAGCTCCAGGTGCGCGATGCCGAGCAGCACCCGCAGCCGCCCCGCGTGGGCGCCCTCGGCCAGCGGCAGGCTCTCGACCAGCACCGCTGCCGCCTCGCCCGGCTCACCGCGCTCCAGCAGCAGCTCGGCCAGCTCCTGCGCGGCCCGGCAGCTCAGGTCGGGGTCGCCGACCGAGATCGCCGCCCGCAGCTCCCGCTCCGCCTCCTCGTCGCCGTCGGCCAGGCGGGCCAGCGCCAGGTGCGCCAGCGGCAGGTAGGCGGCCGTGCCCACGCCCAGGACGGCCTGCCAGGCTCCCCTGGCCTGCTCGTCCTGGCCGTCGCGCTCAAAGCCGCGCGCCAGGTGGCAGGCGGCCTGCGCGGCGTACTCGGGATGCCCGGTGGCCAGCGCGGCCCTGGCCGCCGACCTGGCTCCCTCGAGGTCGCCGCGCTCCTCGAGGACCACGGCGAGCCCCACGGCCGCCTGCGCTGTGTCCTGCCCCTCGGGGTCGGCGGCCAGCCGGGTGAAGATCTCGGCGGCGGCCTCGAGATCTCCGCTCTCGGCGAGACGACGGGCCTGTTCGAGCGGGCCGGTGTTCAGCTCGGTGTCGAGTTCGGGGGACGTCAAGAAGGCTCCTTCGACGGTGATCAACGCCGAGCCTAACGATTTCGCGCCGCCGCGTCGCCTGACATGACTATCCTGAGTGCGGCTGTTGGCCGCCGCCCGACCAGCCGAATGCCGAACGTGCGGCCTCCCCGCAGGGAAACCGCACGTCACAGCGCTGGTCAGTCCTCGTACGCCGACAGGGGCGGGCAGGCGCACACGAGGTTGCGGTCCCCGTAGGCCTGGTCGATCCGCCGCACCGGCGAGAAGTACTTCCCGTCCCTCAGCTCCGGCACCGGGTAGGCCGCCTCGGTCCTGGTGTAGGGGTGCGTCCACTCGTCGGCCACCAGCGACTCCGCGGTGTGCGGGGCGTTGCGCAGCGGGTTGTCCGTCCTGTCGTACGACCCGTCGGCCACCTTGGCGATCTCGCCGCGGATGGCGACCATCGCCTCGACGAACCGGTCGAGCTCGGCCAGGTCCTCGCTCTCGGTCGGCTCGATCATGAGCGTGCCCGCGACGGGGAAGGACATGGTCGGCGCGTGGAAGCCGTAGTCGATGAGCCGCTTGGCGACGTCGTCGACGCTGACCCCCGTCTCCTTGGTGATCTGCCGCAGGTCGATGATGCACTCGTGGGCCACCAGCCCGCCGCGCCCGGTGTAGAGCACCGGGTAGTGCGGGGCCAGCCGCCTGGCGAGGTAGTTGGCCGACAGGATGGCCTGCTCGGTGGCGGCCTTGAGGCCCTCGCCGCCCATCATCCTGACGTAGGCCCAGGAGATCGGCAGGATGCCCGCCGAGCCGTACGGCGCCGCCGAGACGGGGCCGACCGGCGAGCCGTTGTGCAGCGGGTGGCCGGGCAGGTAGGCGGCCAGGTGGCCGCGGACCGCCACGGGGCCCACGCCGGGGCCGCCGCCGCCGTGCGGGATGCAGAAGGTCTTGTGCAGGTTCAGGTGCGAGACGTCGGCGCCGAACTCGCCGGGCTTGGCGAGGCCGACCAGGGCGTTGAGGTTGGCGCCGTCGACGTAGACCTGGCCGCCCGCGGCGTGGACCTTGGCGCAGACCTCGGTGATCGTCTCCTCGTAGACGCCGTGGGTGGACGGGTAGGTCACCATGATCGCGGCGAGCTGCTCGGCGTGCTTGGCGATCTTGGCGTCGAGGTCGTCGAGGTCGACGTTGCCGTTGTCGTCGCAGGCCACCACGACGACCCGCATGCCCGCCATGACCGCGCTGGCGGCGTTGGTGCCGTGCGCGGAGGAGGGGATGAGGCAGACGTCGCGGTGGGTGTCGCCGTTGGCTCGGTGGTAGGCGCGGATGGCCAGCAGGCCGGCGAACTCGCCCTGCGAGCCCGCGTTGGGCTGGATGGAGACGGCGTCGTAGCCGGTCACCTCGGCCAGCCAGCCCTCGAGGGTCTCGACCAGCTCGACGTAGCCGCCCGCCTGCTCGACCGGCGCGTACGGGTGGATGCCCGCGAACTCCGGCCAGGTGATGGGCTCCATCTCGGTGGTGGCGTTGAGCTTCATCGTGCAGGAGCCGAGCGGGATCATCGACCTGTCGAGCGCGATGTCCTTGTCCTGGAGCCTGCGCAGGTGCCGCAGCATCGAGGTCTCGGAGTGATGGGTGTGGAAGACCGGGTGGGTGAGGTAGTCGCTCTCGCGCGCCAGCCCCTCGGGCAGCGCGTCCTCGGCGACCAGGTCGGTCAGCGAGACGTTCACGCCGAAGGCGGCGGCGACCTGCTCCAGGTGGGCGAGCGTGGTCTTCTCGTCGCAGGCGACCGAGACGTGGTCGGCGTCGGCCTGCCAGAGGTTGACGCCGCGCTCGGCGGCGGCGGCCACCACCTGGGCGGCCCTGCCCGGCACGCGGGCGAGGACGGTGTCGAAGAAGCCGTCGTGGACGACCTCGACCCGGCCGGCGCGCAGCGCCTGCGCGAGCGTCACGGCCATGCGGTGGGTGCGCCTGGCGATGCGGCGCAGCCCCTCGGGGCCGTGGTAGACGGCGTACATGCCCGCGATGACCGCGAGCAGCACCTGGGCGGTGCAGATGTTGCTGGTGGCCTTCTCACGGCGGATGTGCTGCTCGCGGGTCTGCAGGGCCAGCCGGTAGGCGGGGTCGCCGTCGGCGTCGACGGAGACGCCGACCAGGCGGCCGGGCATCTGCCGCTGCAGGCCCTCGCGGACCGACATGTAGGCGGCATGCGGCCCGCCGAAGCCGAACGGCACGCCGAAGCGCTGCGAGGAGCCGATCGCGATGTCGGCGCCGAGCTCTCCCGGGGCGGCGACGAGCGTGAGCGACAGCAGGTCGGCGGCGGCGACCACCAGGGCCCCGGCCGCGTGCGCCCGCTCGGCCAACGCGCGGAAGTCGCGCAGGCGGCCCGAGGTGCCCGGGTACTGCACCAGCACGCCGAAACACTCGGGCAGCTCGCCCTCGAGGTCGCTCTCCACGAGCGAGATGCCCAGCGGCTCGGCCCTGGTGGCCAGCACAGCCTTGGTCTGCGGGAGGGCGTCGGCGTCGACGACGAAGACGTCGCTCTTCGACCTGCCCGCCCTGCGCGCCAGCGTCATCGCCTCGGCCGCGGCGGTGGCCTCGTCCAGCAGGGAGGCGCCGGCCACGTCGAGACCGGTGAGGTCGGAGACGACGGTCTGGAAGTTGAGCAGCGCCTCGAGGCGGCCCTGGGAGATCTCGGGCTGGTAGGGCGTGTACGCGGTGTACCAGCCGGGGTTCTCCAGCAGGTTGCGGCGGATCACGGCGGGCGTGATCGTGTCGTAGTAGCCCAGGCCGATCATCGAGGTCAGCACCTGGTTGCGGTCGGCCAGCGCCCGCAGTTCGGCGATCACCTCGGTCTCGCTCGCCGCGACGGGCAGGTTGAGCTGGTCCTTGGCCCTGATGGCCTCGGGCACCGCCACCGCCACCAGGTCGGCGACCGATTCGAAGCCGACCGCCTCCAGCATCCTGGTCTGCTCGGCGTCGGAGGGCCCGATGTGACGGGTCGCGAAAGGCGGCGCAGCGAGGTCGCTGAGGGGCTCGGTCATGGAACTGCCTCCCAAGGCTGGTGGAGAGCGCGGGCGTATGCCGGGTCTCCCCCTCTGTCATCAACCTGAGAGGTTCGCCCGCGCACGCGGGCTTGCACCGTCGGTGAGGCGCGCCTGGCGGGCGTGCCTGCTTTCCAGAGTTGCCTCACCCGAGCGGTACAGGGTGCCTGAGAGATTCCGGGGAGGGTTGCTCCTTCGGCGCCCCGGCTTTCCCGGGGACTCTCCCGCACGGGGTCGTCAGCATCTCCAGGCTACCAGCGATCGCGCGTCAGCCCAGTCGCCGGGCCCTCCTGCGCTGGGCCAGCTCATCAGCGGGGTGGTCGGCCGGGACGCTGTCCTCGACCGCCGCCCGTTCCCCCGGCAGCTCCGCGAGCGATCCCTCGACCTCGCGCCAGACCCTGCCGAGCGCGATCCCGAACACTCCCTGACCGCCCTGCAGCAGGTCGATGACCTCGTCGGCCGAGGTGCACTCGTAGACGCTCACTCCGTCGCTCATCAACGTGATCCGGCTCAGGTCGCCGACGCCCCTGTCGCGCAGGTGCTGGACGGCGGTGCGGATCTGCTGCAGCGACACGCCGGTGTCGAGGAGCCGCTTGACCACCTTGAGCACCAGGATGTCGCGGAAGCTGTAAAGACGCTGGGAGCCCGAGCCCTGAGCGGCTCTTATCGTGGGCTCCACCAGGCCGGTGCGCGCCCAGTAGTCCAACTGCCTGTAGGTGATGCCGGCCGCCGCGCAGGCCGTCGGGCCGCGATAGCCGATGTCGCCAGGCAGAGTCGCGGGCTGCTCGTCGAAGAGCAGGCCCTGCTCCCCGGCACGCTGGCGCGCACTCTCGCGCCGCACCGGGTCTTCCTGGCCGGCCGTCTTTCCCTCGCCGCTGCTGACCGCCACGCGGACCTCCGGCTTTCTCTCATCCCGTGGTCTGATCTGGGGGTTCGTCAATAACAACCACAGGTTTCACTTGCACCGTAGGACCGTGACCATCCGCAGTCAACGATCCGGCTCGGCGCGTCGTGAAGCGTAAATGCAGTGAAATACCGACCCCAGGTGTTGGCCAAGGGTTCGGGCGCTCACAGAGGGAGTCCTACCCGGCCCGTCCGAAGTCCTCGGGCGTGATGTTGTCAAGGAACTCCCTGAACTTCTCCACCTCATCCTCCTGGTCATCAGGGATGACCACCCCTGCCTCCTGGACGACCTCCTCGCTGGCGAAGATCCGCGCACCGGTGCGCAGCGCCAGGGCGATGGAGTCGGACGGGCGCGCGGAGACCTCCACGCCGTTGGAGAAGACCAGGTCGGCGAAGAAGATACCGTCACGCAGCGCGACGATGTTGACCGCGCGCAGGCCGACGCCCAGCGCGCTCAGCACGTCGCGGAACAGATCATGAGTCAACGGCCTCGGCGGTGGCTCCTCCGCCTGCGCGAGCGCGATGGCCGTGGCTTCGGTCATTCCAATCCAGATCGGGAGAAACCTCTCCCCTTGCGCCTCCTTGAGCAGAACGATCGGCTGATTTGTAGGCATTTCGACGCGAACGCCCACTACCTCCATCTGCAACACGGGCTGCTCCGAATTCCACTGACCGGTGGCCCCTAGGGGGCTCCGCAATAGTTTGGCCGCTCTTCCGCAATTCAACGTAACACCCGGCGGGCGTGGAATGTCCCCTGCCCCGTGGCGTCGCGGACAACCTACCTCGCCTCCCGCTCCTGGTCAGCTCGCTCGGCGGGATCGGCGCTCCCGGCCGTGAGATGCGGGGTTCAGCGGGCCACGAAGCGGCCTCGAATCGGCCGCGAAGGGGCGGGGAGGGGCGCGGGTCAGGCGCCGGCAGGGGCGGGTCAGCCGCGCAGGACGGCGCGCACGGCCGTGCGCAGCAGTGCCGCGTGCAGCTCGAGCAGCCGCCCCGACAGCTCGCGCGCCACCTCGTCGGCCTCGCCGATGGCACCGGGCGCCCGGCGCTTGAGTATGGGGGCGACGCTCTGCTCGACCAGTCCCGCCTCGCGCTCGGCGGCGGCCTTGACCGCGCGCAGGTGCCTGGCGTGCAGGCCGTAGCCGGCCAGGGCGCCGACGCTGCGGGCCACCTTCAGGGCGTCCTCGTCGTAGCGGCGGGCGACCGGCGCGAGCAGGCCGTAGTCCTCGAGCTCGGTGAGGGTCTCCTCGTCGAGGCCGCTGGCCTCGAGCAGCTCGGCGCGGCTGAGCCGCACCTCCTTGGCCTCGGGCACGGCGCGCGGACGGCCGAGCTCCTCGGCCATCTTGTCCTTGATGACCCGCAGCGGCAGGTAGTGGTCGCGCTGCTCGGTGAGGATGAAGCGCAGCTGCTCGACGTGCATGTAGGTGAACTTGCGATACCCCGAGGGGCTGCGCTCGGGCTCGATCAGCCCCTCGCTCTCCAGGAACCGGATCTTGGAGACGGTGACGTCGGGGAACTCGCCCTGCAGCAGGGCGAGCACCTCCCCGATGCTCATGTGCGAGCGCGCCGCCTGGGGGCTCATGCGCCCCGCGTGAGGAAGACGAGGCGGAACTTGCCGATCTGGACCTCGTCGCCGCTGTGCAGGGGAACCTCCTCGATGCGCTCCCTGTTGACGTAGGTGCCGTTGAGGCTGCCGACGTCGCGGACGGTGAAGGCGCCGCCCGGATGGCGGTAGAACTCCACGTGCCGCCGCGAGACGGTGATGTCGTCGAGGAAGATGTCGCTCTCGGGGTGGCGGCCCGTGGTGGTCAGGTCGCGGTCGAGGCGGAAGCGGCTGCCCGCGTTGGGCCCCCGCGTGACGACGAGCAGCGCCGTGCCGACCGGCAGTTGTTCGACCGCGGCCCGCTCGGCGAGGAGAGCGTCGGCCGTCTCCGCCTCATACGCCTCGATTCCCGCGACGGAGATCGTCGAGGTGGTGTCTCCCGAGACCTCATGTCTGGTCAGCGGCGACCCACACCGGGAGCAGAAACGGGCATCCTCGGGGTTGGCATGACCGCACTGCGTACAGTAGACGCTCGGCATCGATCGGCTCGGCCTCCTACCGCGAAGACGCGGCGACGGTTGATCAGGGCGCCCCTCGCCTCTTCGCTCGTTCACGTTTGCGAATGCCGCAACTTACGCTGATCAGTGGCAAAGGTCAAGGCGAGACGCTGCACGACAGGTTCGGACGGTGACAAAGTTACCGCCGAGCCGCCCTCAAGGTCCATGCCGCCGCGCCATCTAGGTTGTCACGTTCCCGCCGCCCGCTCAACGATGCGCGCCCACCTGTCCAGAAACGCCTGCGCGGTGTCGAAGTCGTGGGCCTCGGCCCACAGGTCGGTGGCCGGTTCGGTGGCGGCCGGCAGGATCAGCGCCCAGCGCCCGTCCTCGCCCACCACGCGCACGCCGTCGGTGGTGTCGAGGCGGAAGCCCTCCGCGGCCTCGATCACCGAGCGCATCACCGACCCCTTGGTCGCCCAGGGCGTCGGGACGGTCCGCTTGAGGAGCTTGGCCTCGGGGATCCTCGCGTCGATCTGGCTGAGCGTCAGCCGCGTGCGGGCCACCAGGCCCATCAGGCGCAGGAACGCGGCCAGGCCGTCCACCGTGGGCCCGAACTCCGGCACGATGAAGCCGCCCCTGCCGTCGCCCGCGAAGATCATGTACGGCCTGGCGGCCGCCGAGGTGAGGGCGTCCAGCGAGGTGGAGGTCCACTCCACCTGGACCCCGTGGAAGCGGCAGACCTGCTCGGCGACCCTGGTGGTGGTGACGGGCAGCGCCACCCTGCCGCGGCGGCGCTCGGCGGCGACCAGGTCGAGCACCACCAGCAGCGCCCGCTCCTCGCTGATGAGCTGGCCCATCTCGTCGACCAGGGCGATGCGCTCGCCCACCGGGTCGAAGCGGACGCCGAAGGAGGCGCGGGAGGAGCTGACGAGCTCCGACAGGCGCTGCAGGTCGCGGCGGCGTTCGGCCAGTGTCTCGGTGGGCGAGGCGGAGTCGAGACGGGCGTTGACGGTCAGCACCTCCACCCCGAGGCGGCCGAGCAGGGTGGGCAGGACCAGCGAGGAGGTGCCGCCCGCGCAGTCGACGACCACCTTCATGCCGTTGACGCCGGTCATGTCCACGTATCTCAGGAGTTCCTGGGCGTAGTCCTCCACGGCCCTGGCCGGGAAGCTCAGCTCGCCGATCTCGCCGGGGAAGGCCCTGCGGAACTCCTGGCGGGAGAAGACGCGCTCCAGCTTGCGCTGGCTGGCGGGCGACAGGTCGGCGCCCCTGGAGTCCATGAAGACGATGTCGACGCTCTGCGGGTCGCCGGAGGTGGTGCGAAGGGCGATGCCGCCGCTGGCGGGCCTGCGGGAGGTGTGGAAGCGGGCGACGGGCAGCGGCATGGCCTCCAGGTCGAGCACGTCGATGGCGCCCGCGGTCAGCGCGCTGATGACGGCGCGCTTGAGCGCTCTGGCCGCGCGGGAGGAGTCGCGCGAGGTGATGACCCTGTCGCCCTTCTTCAGGGTGGTGGCGTAGGCGCTGGCCAGCCGTACGCACAGCTCGGGGGTGATCTCGACGTTGACCAGGCCGCTGATGCCGCGCTGGCCGAACAGGCTGCGCTGGCCGCGCGACTCCCAGATGACGCTGGTGTTGACGACCGCGCCCGCCTCGACGGTCTTGAAGGGGTAGACCTTGACGCCGCTGGAGACGTACGCCTCGGCCTCGATGACGCACTCGTCGCCGACGACGGCGTTCTCCTCGATCCTGGCGCCGGTCATCAGGTCGGTGTTCTTGCCGATGACGCAGCCGCGCAGGTTCACCCCCGGGCCGATGTAGACGTTGTCGTGGACGACGGCGCGGTGCAGGAAGGCGCCGCCGCGCACGACCGCGTTGCTGCCGAGCACGGTGTACTCACGCAACTCGGCGCCCGCCTCGATCTTGACGTAGTCGCCCAGGAGGAGCGGGCCCTTGAGCACGGCGTCGGGGTCGACCTCCGCGCCCTCGCCGACCCAGACGCCCGGCGACATCTCGAAGCCGCCGATGTCGAGCGTGACGCGTCCCGACAGGGCGTCGGCCTGGGCCTTCATGTAGCTCTCGTGGGTGCCGACGTCCTCCCAGTAGCAGTCGGAGACGTAGCCGAAGATGGGAGCGCCGCGCTCCAGCAGGCGGGGAAAGACGTCGGAGGACCAGTCGACGGCCTCGCCCGCCGCGACCTCGTCGAGGACCTCCGGCTCCATCACGTAGATGCCGGTGTTGACGGTGTCGGAGAAGACCTGCCCCCAGGTGGGCTTCTCCAGGAAGCGCTGCACCCTCCCCCGGTCGTCCACGATGATGATGCCGAACTCGAGGGGGTTGGGGACGCGGGTCAACCCGATCGTGACGAGTGCCGAATTCTCGCGATGAAATCTGATCATGTCCGATAAGTCGATATCGGTCAGGGCGTCACCGGAAATGACAAGGAAACGATCATCGCGGAGTTTGTCGGCCGCGTTCTTGACGCTGCCCGCGGTGCCGAGGGGCAGGTCTTCCGTGGCGTAGTGCAGGCGCATGCCCAGCTCGTCGCCGTCGCCGAAGTAGCTGCGCACGAGCGCGGCCAGGAACTGCACGGTGACCACGGTCTCTGTCAGGCCGTGGCGTTTCAGCAGGCGGAGGACGTGTTCCATGATCGGGCGGTTGACCACGGGGAGCAGGGGTTTGGGCTGGTTCGCGGTCATCGGCCGCAGCCGAGTACCCTCGCCGCCTGCCATGACGACCGCCTTCACTCGATCACTCCTTCTTCGCAGCGGTTACGAGTTGGCGCACCTGTACCACATACAGCACTCCTGCCCACCAGTACAGGCCCGTTCCCCAGATGGTGAATGCCCATCCGACAACCTTCGCAATATCGGCATACCAAGCGCCGGTGTGCGAAGCCAGAAAGAGGAGGGGGAAGGCGTACATCAGATTGGCCATGGCGGCCTTGCCCAGGAAATGCACGGGCAGTGCCTTGTAACCGTACTTCCGGAGCACGGGAAAGAAACATCCGACGAAGATTTCGCGGGCCAGGATGATCGCGACCAGCCACCACGGGATCACCTCGCGCAGCAGGAGGCCGAGGAGGGTGGCGAAGACGTAGAGCTTGTCGGCCGCCGGGTCGATGAGGCGGCCGAGCCTGCTGGTCTGGTTCCAGGCACGGGCGATCTTGCCGTCGAGCCAGTCGGTGAACCCCGCGACCATGAGCAGTGCGATCGCCCAGCCGTCCGCCTTGGGCCCCAGAACCAGCCAGAGGAACACAGGGACGCCAAGCAGGCGCAGGAAGCTCAGCAGGTTCGGAACCGTCCAGATCCGGTCCTCGGCGGAAGTTTCACTCACGCTGCCGACCCTACTGCGTCGCCCACCTGCGCACGCTGAGTCGTCCGCCCGCGGTTTCGGGGCCGCCGCGGAAGCTCTCACGGACCTCAGGGGTTGCGCGACACCCGGGTGATCGGGTTACGGTGGCGCCGACCAACGCGGGAGCCCGGTGCGGACCGGGCTGAGAGGACGGCTGATCAGCCGCCGACCGCCAGAACCTGCTCCGGGTAATGCCGGCGAAGGGAGTTTGCGCGATGAGTGGCGCACGCTTTTCCAAGATCTACCAGGGCGGACTCAGAGTCCCGATGCGTGAGATCGGCCTGAGTGACGGCACCACGTTCACCGTCTACGACACCTCGGGCCCCTACACCGACCCCGCCGTGGAGACCGATGTCACCCGCGGGCTGAGCCCGGTGCGGGAGCAGTGGATCCTCGACCGCGGGGACGTCGTCAGGTACGGCGGCCGCCCGGTCAGGCCGCTCGACGACGGCTACCGCGACCAGGCGTCGTGGAAGCGCGCCCAGAGCGGGCCCGGCGAGGGCGGGCGGCGGCAGCCGCTCAGGGCGGCCGGCGGCCCCGTCACCCAGCTCGCCTACGCCCGCAGGGGCGTCGTGACGAAGGAGATGGAGTTCGTCGCCGTCAGGGAGGGCGTCGAGCCCGAGTTCGTCCGCGCCGAGGTGGCCGCGGGCAGGGCGATCATCCCCGCCAACGTCAACCATCCCGAGAGCGAGCCGATGATCATCGGCCGCAACTTCCTCGTCAAGATCAACGCGAACATCGGCAACTCGGCCGTCACCTCCTCCATCGAGGAGGAGGTGGAGAAGATGACCTGGGCCATCCGCTGGGGCGCCGACACCGTCATGGACCTGTCGACCGGCCGCGACATCCACACCACCCGCGAGTGGATCATCCGCAACTCCCCGGTGCCCATCGGCACCGTCCCCCTCTACCAGGCGCTGGAGAAGGTCGGCGGGGTCGCGCCCGACCTGTCGTGGGAGGTCTACCGCGACACCCTGATCGAGCAGTGCGAGCAGGGCGTCGACTACGTGACCGTCCACGCGGGCGTGCGCCTGTCCTACGTCCCCCTCACCGTCGGCCGCAAGACCGGCATCGTCTCGCGCGGCGGCTCGATCATGGCGGCGTGGTGCCTGGCCCACCACCGCGAGAACTTCCTGTACGAGAACTTCGAGGAGATGTGCGAGATCCTCGCCTCCTACGACGTCGCCTTCTCCCTCGGCGACGGCCTGCGGCCCGGCTCGATCGCCGACGCCAACGACGAGGCCCAGTTCGCCGAGCTGCGCACGCTGGGCGAGCTCACGGCGATCGCCAGGGCCCACGACGTCCAGGTCATGGTCGAGGGCCCTGGACACGTACCCATGCACAAGATCAAGGAGAACGTCGACCTGCAGCGCGAGCTCTGCGACGACGCCCCGTTCTACACCCTCGGGCCGCTGGTCACCGACATCGCGCCGGCCTACGACCACATCACCTCGGGCATCGGCGCGGCCATGATCGGCTGGTACGGCACCGCCATGCTCTGCTACGTCACCCCCAAGGAGCACCTGGGGCTGCCGAACAGGGAGGACGTCAAGACCGGCGTCATCACCTACAAGATCGCGGCGCACGCCGCCGATCTGGCCAAGGGTCACCCCCGGGCCCAGGAGTGGGACGACGCGCTCTCGGACGCGCGCTTCGAGTTCCGGTGGGAGGACCAGTTCGAGCTGTCCCTCGACCCCGACACCGCCCGTTCCTTCCACGACGAGACGCTGCCGGCCACACCCGCGAAGACGGCGCACTTCTGCAGCATGTGCGGGCCGAAGTTCTGCTCGATGCGAATCTCGCACGACCTGCGGGCGGCGGAGGGGATGCGCGCCAAGTCGGAGGAGTTCGTGCGCGGGGGCGGCGCCGTCTACGTGCCGCTGACCGAGCGGGACTGACCGGCGGGCCAAGGCCTAGGAGCGGACCGCCCTGAGGAAGGAGCGGATGAGGGCCGAATCCTTGACGCCCCTGGCCACCTCCACGCCGCTCGACACGTCGACGCCCCACGGCTGGGCGGCCTCGACCGCCTGCCGTACGTTGGCGGGGTCGAGGCCGCCGGCCAGCAGCCAGCGCCCCGACGGCCGGCCCCGCACGGCCGCCCAGTCCCATGGCTCCCCCGCGCCCGCCCTGGGCGCGTCGACGATCAGCAGGTCCTCGTCGAAGGCTCCGGTGCGCAGATCGGCGTCGGCCGCCACCGCGCGGACGAGCGTGAGATCGAGCTCCTTCAGCGCGGTGAAGTCCGCGTGCGGGTGCCTGCCGTGCAGCTGGATCGCGCCGACCCCGGCGGCCTTGGCGGCCTGCCGGACCTCCTCGACGGGCTCGCCCATGAAGACGCCGACGGTCAGCACGTGGGACGGCGCTAGCGCGGCCAGCTCCGCGGCCCGCGAAGGGGTCACTCTGCGCGGGCTGGCGGTCATGACGAACCCGATCGCGTCGGCGCCGGCCTCGACGGCCGTCTCGACGTGCTCGGGCTCGCTCAGCCCGCAGATCTTCACGAACATGGCCAAAGCCTAGCGGCGCCGCGACGCCGCGGGCGACCAGGCCCACACCGTGATGAGCGCGAGCAGGCCGAACATGAGCACGCCGTTGGGCACGTGCGCGCCCAGGCCGATGGCCAGCAGGAAGTGCTGGGCGAAGCCGAGAAGCAGCAGCGCGAGGCTGGCCAGCGCCGGCCAGCCCGCTCCCCTGCCCGGACGCCAGTACAGGACGGCGGCGACGACCTGGAGCAGGCCGATCAGGTGGGAGACCATGCCGATCATGACATGGGTCTCGGCGACCCCGAGATCGGCCACGATGCCGGTGTCGGTGAAGACCAGCGCCTGGCCCGCGAACATGGCCGCCACCAGCAGGGAGGCCGCATGGGCGAACACCAGGACGCGAAGGGTGTAGAGCAGCCCGGAGGAGACAGACGTGGCTGAGGTCACGTCGTGCATGAGGTGGTCCTTCCTGAAGAGGTGAGGACCACATCGTGACGGCGCGGGGTCCCGGCGGTCGTCAGCCTGCCGGGTGATGCGCCGGTCAGCCCCGCGGCGGATGCCGCACGGGACGGAAGGAGGCGTCGACCAGGCCGATGCGGTGGGCGACGACGGCCGCCTGGATGCGGTTGCGCAGGCCGAGCTTGTCCATGGCGGAGCCGACGTGCGTCTTGACCGTCGTGACGCCGACGTGCAGGCGGTCGGCGATCTCGGCGTTGGACAGGCCGGTGCCGACCAGGGCGAGCACCTCGAGCTCGCGCTCGGTGAGCCCGGCGGGGGTGGGCGTGGCCTGCTGCTCGGCGGCCAGCGCCCGCTCGACGACCCTGCGCAGCACGGAGGGGGCGAGCAGCTGCTCGCCCGCCGCGGCCCTGCGCACCGCGTCGACCATGCGCTCGGGCTCGTCGTCCTTGACCAGGAAGCCCAGCGCGCCGACCCGCAGCGCGGCGTAGACGTTGGCGTCGTCGGCGAAGGTGGTGAGGACCACGATCTTCGCGCCCGGCTGCGCGCCCAGGATGCGCTTGATCGCCTCGAGGCCGTCGACCCTGGGCATCCGCAGGTCCATGAGCACCACGTCGGGCCGGTGGTGGTCGGCCAGGCGCACCGCCTCGGCGCCGTCCTCGGCCTCCCCGACGACCTCCATGTCGCCCGCCGCCTGCAGCAGCATGCGGACACCGGCCCTGACCAGCGCCTGGTCGTCGGCCACCACAACTCGGATCACGTCGTCACCTTGGGTTTCGGGTAGGGGAGGGTCACCGACAGCCGCCAGCCGCCGGCGTCGGGTCCTGCGCTCAGCGTGCCGCCCAGCGCCTTGGCCCGCTCGCGCATCCCGGCCAGGCCCTGCCCGGAGGACGGCAGCGGCTCGCGCACGGTGGGCGGGCGGCCGTTGGACACCTCGACGACCAGCTCGCCGTCGCCCGCGGCCAGGCCCACCCGTACGGCGGTGCCCGGCCCCGCGTGCTTGAGCACGTTGGTCAGCCCCTCCTGCACGATGCGGGCGGCCGAGGCCCTGGCCACCAGCGGCGCCTCACTGAGCGCGGGGTCGACGTCGAGGTCGACGAGCAGCCCCGCCGCGATCATCCGCTCGGCGGACTCGGTGACCACGTCGGCCGGGTCGGCCAGCAGGGTCGCGTCGCCGCCCGGATCGCGCAGCACGTCGAGCAGGCCGCGCAGGTCCTCGAGCACCTGGTGGCCGGTCTCCTTGATGTCGTTCAGCGCGTCGGCGACGGGGCCGTCCGGGGCGGCGTAGCGGGCGGCGCCGGCGCGCAGCACCATCGCCCCGACGTGGTGGGCGACGATGTCGTGCACCTCGCGGGCGATGCGCTCGCGCTCGGCCAGCTGGTCGGCGCGCAGCTGGGCGATGGCCAGCCGTTCCGACTCGCGCACGCGCAGCCGCTCGGCCTCGGCGGCCGACTGACTGGCGCCCGCGTACCTGCCGATCGCGATCGGGGTGGCGACCACGACGAGCATCAGGACCACCCGCAGCGCGGTGACGTCGGTGTCGGAGCCGATCACCACGACCGAGGCCATCGAGCTGGCCGCCACGTAGACGACCAGGTTCCAGAACCAGGAGGCCACCCGCATCGCGAACACGCCGACCGCGATCAGCATCAGGACCTGGACCGTGCTCGTCGCCCCCGACAGCTCCTGGTTGGCGAGGAGCAGCACCGCCCCCTCGATCACGAACACCGCCGCGGGCAGCCGCCTGGCCACACCCAGGGCCAGTCCCGCCAGCACGACGAACGAGACGATCACCCAGGCGGGCTGCGGGCTCGTGTGCCAGGCGGGCCAGGTGCCGAGCACCGCGACGGCCACGCCCGCGCCGGCCAGCAGCACGTCGGGGGTGAGCTCGGGCTCCTTCAGCCGGCCCGCGGGCCCACGCAGGTAGCGTCCGATCAGGGCCGGCAGCAGGGCGATGCCGGCGGAGTAGAACCAGGCCCCGCTGGTGAAGGCGAGGCCGGGGTCGGCGATGTTGACACCGGTGGCCAGCGCGCCCGCGACGACGGTGGCGACGGTCGCGCCCCAGCCCCTCAGGTAGCCGGCGGCGCCGATCGCCACGCAGAGCAGGATCTGCGCGGTGTTGGAGGCGAAGGCGTCGATCTGGTCGGTGAAGACCAGGAAGGCGGCCAGGTAGAGGCTGACGGCGACGGGCCTGCTGCGCACGAGGCCCATCGGCGCCCCGACCAGGACGGCGAACAGCGGGACCAGCCAGTCGGGCGCCGACGCGCCGCCCGCCTTGCCCGACATCATCAGGTCGAGGGCCACTCCTGAGGTGGCGAGCAGCACGTCGGGTGCCAGACCACGCCATCGCATGGGGACAACGGTATCGATGGCCGCCACGTGCTCTCTCCTCCCGTTGGAGGAGTTCGCATCCTCCAAGTGGCCGCTCTTCTGTCCGCAAGTCGGACGAATGGGCTTGCGCGGGGGCCGTAACGTTGGTTCTATGCCCAACGACACCACGTTGTTCCTCGGCCAGTTCATGCGCTCCCCCGCGACGATCGGGGCCCTCGCGCCCAGCTCGCGGCGGCTGGCGGAGACGGTGTGCACCCCCGTGCCCGAGCGCGGCGAGCCGACCGTGGTCGAGTTGGGTCCCGGCACGGGGCCGTTCACCGCCGAGATCCAGCGCAGGCTGGACGGGCGTGGGCATCACCTGGCGATCGAGTTGAACCCGAAGCTGGCCTCCCTGTTGTCCGAGCGTTTCCCCCGGGTGGACGTGGCGCAGGACGACGCGGCCCGCCTTCCCGATTTGCTCCGCGAGCGCGGCCTGGCCAGGGCGGACGTGGTGGTCAGCGGCCTGCCGTGGGCGGCCTTCCCCGAAGACTTGCAGGACCGGCTGCTGGGCGCGGTCATCTCCACGCTGTGCCCGTCGGGGGCCTTCACGACGTTCTCCTACATCCACGCGATGCCGCTGAGCTCGGCGCGCCGCTTCCGCGCGCTGCTGAGCGACCGCTTCGAGGAGGTCGTGCTCGGCCGTACCGTCTGGCGCAACACCCCGCCGGCCTACGTCCTGCACGCCCGCCGTCCCCGCTGACGATCATCCGGTACGGCGGAGCCCTGTCCGCCGGACAGAACTTCGTTCTACGATTGCGCACGCAACGAGAATGGGGTGATCGAGGTGGACTTCACGCTTCCCGAGAGCGCGCTGACCGTCCAGCAGGGTGTCGGTGACATCTGCGCGCGCTACGACATGGACTACTGGCAGCGCTGCGAGGCCGAGAAGCGATGGCCCGACGAGGTGTGGGCGGAGCTGGCCAAGGGCGGATGGCTCGGCCTCGCCGTACCCGAGGAGTTCGGCGGCGGCGGGCAGGGGCTGCTGGAGTTGGCGGTGGCGACCGAGACGCTGGCCGCCTCCGGCGCGGCGGGCGGTTCCGCCTTCACCTACGTGCTCACCCCCGGTTTCGGCGCCCTGACCCTGGCCCGGCACGGCAGCGATGAGCAGCGCGCTGCGCTGCTGCCCAAGCTGGCCTCGGGCGAGATCGAGACATGCTTCGCGCTGACCGAGCCCGACGCGGGCTCCAACTCGCTGGCGATCACCACGTCGGCGCGCCGTGACGGTGACGACTACGTGGTCAACGGGCAGAAGATCTGGATCACCGGCGTGCAGCGGGCCACCTGGATGCTGCTGGTCACCAGGACGATCCCGGCCGCCGAGGCCAGACCGCGCACCAACGGGATGACCGTCTTCCTGGTCAACGTGCCCGAGGCGGTGGCGGCCGGTCAGCTGTCCTACCGGCCGATCCCCAAGATGGGCGCCAACACCACGCCGTCGAACATGGTCTTCCTCGACGACCTGCGCGTGCCGGCCTCCAGCGTGGTCGGCCAGGTCGACCAGGGCGCCCTCGTGCTGTGGGACATCCTCAACCCCGAGCGGATCCTGCTGGCCGCCTCGGCGCTGGGCGGGGCCGAGGTGGCGCTGCGGGTGGCGGTGAGCTACGCCAAGGAGCGCGAGGTGTTCGGGCGGGCCATCGGCGCCAACCAGGCGATCGCCTTCCCTCTCGCCCAGGTGAAGGCGAAGATCGAGCTGGCCAGGCTCATGCTGTACAAGGCCGCGTGGTCCTTCGACCGGCAGCTGCCGTGCGGCACCGAGGCCAACATCGCCAAGCTGACCGCCTCTCAGGCGGCCTGGGAGGCGGCCGACGCGGCGTTCCAGACGCACGGCGGGATGGCCTACTCCCTGGAGTACCCGGTGGCGCGGCTGCTCACCGACGCCCGGATCGGCAAGGTCGCGCCGGTGACCGAGGAACTGCTGCTGAACTACCTGGCCACCCAGGTGCTCGGCCTGCCGCGCAGCTTCTAGAAGGACGGCGGGCGCTTCTCGCGCAGCGCCCGCACCCCTTCCTGGACGTCGGGACCCGAGAAGCCGAGGAACTCCATGGCCAGGGAGGCGTCGAAGGTCGGCCCCGCCATCCTGAGCCAGTTGTTGAGCGAGTACTTGGTCAGGCGGATGGCCTCCTGCGAGCCGGCCGCCAGCCGTACCGCGATCTCGAGCGCCCTCTCGTGCACCTCGGCATCGTCGACGCAGAGGCTGACCAGGCCCATCCGCTCGGCCTGCTCGCCGGTGACGGGCTCGCACAGCAGCAGGTGGTACTTGGCCTTGGCCATGCCGCACAGCAGCGGCCAGATGATCGCCGCGTGGTCGCCCGCGGCCACGCCGAGGCGGGTGTGGCCGTCGATGATGCGGGCGGTACGCGCCGCCACGGAGATGTCGGCGAGCAGCGCCACCGCCAGCCCCGCGCCGACGGCCGGGCCCTGGATGGCGCTCACCACCGGCTTCGAGCAGTTGAGCACGTTGTAGACGATGTCGCGGGCCTCGGTGAACACCCGCAGCCTGGTGGCGTGGTCGCGGGTCATCTCCTCGATCATGGACAGGTCGCCGCCCGCGGAGAAGGCCTCGCCCTCGCCCCTGACCAGCACGGCCCGCACGTCGTCGTCGCGGTCGAGGTCGCGCCAGATCTCGGCCAGCTCGCGGTGGCCCACCATGTCGACGGCGTTGAGCCGGCGCGGCTCGCTGATCGTCACCCGCCGCACGCCGTCCGCCGCCCAGTCGAGCCTGAGCTTGTCGTAGGTCATGACTCCAGCGCCGCCCTGAGCCTGGCCGCCACGTAGGCGCGGGCCTCGTCGGCCTGGTCGAAGAAGCCCGGCAGGCCGTAGAAGCCGTGGACCATGCCCGGATAGCGGCGCACCTCGACGGGGACGCCCTCCCTCGCCAGGCGCGCGCCGTACGCCTCGGCCTCGTCGCGCAGCACGTCGTACTCGGCGCTCACCACGGTCGCGGGCGCGAGACCCGCGCAGGAGTCGAGGCGCAGCGGCGCCAGGCGCGGATCGAGCGGGTCGGCGCCCGGCGCGTACTGCTGGACGAACCAGGCCATCTCCTCCGCGTCCAGGCCGAACCCCTTGGCGTGGTCGCGGTAGCTGGGCGTGTCCATCGCCACGTCGGTGATCGGGTAGAGGAGCGCCTGGTGGGCGAGGGTGAGCCCGGCGTCGCGGGCCTGCCAGGCCGCCACCGCCGCGAGGTTGCCGCCCGCGCTGTCGCCGATCACCGCCACGCGGCCGTTGCTCTGGTAGAAGGCGGGCCGGGCGAAGACGTCGCGCACCACGGTCCACGCGTCGTCGGCGGCCGCGGGGAAGGGGTGCTCGGGAGCCAGGCGGTAGTCGACGGAGACCACCACCGCCCCCGTCCTGACCGCGAGGTCCCTGCCGACGGCGTCGTTGCGCCTGACGCTGCCGAAGACCCAGCCGCCGCCGTGGAAGTAGACGATCACCGGCAGCGTGTGGTCGCCGGGGTCGGCCCGGTAGACCCTGATCGGCACCTCCTCGGCCAGCGCGTCGCGGACGAACGGCAGCCGCGTCAGCGGCCCGCGCCGCTCCGCCAGGCCGTCGGTGGCCCGCATCTGCTCTATCTCCGCAGGCCCGAGGCTCGCCAGGTCTGCGCCGAGGTCGGAGGGGTAGAGCTCCAGATAGGCCCTGGCCTGGGGGTGCAAGCTCATGATCCGAGCTTACTCATGAGCCACCCCATTTCTCATCAGTATCGGGCGGCCTCCACGAGTGCCTCGAACAGCCGCATATCATCGCCGCGCTCGGGGTGCCACTGAACGCCCACGCCGAACCGGTGTCCCTGCAGCTCGACGCCCTCCACGATCTGGTCGTCGGCCCACGCCACGGCCAGCAGCCCGTTGCCGAGGCGCTTGACCGACTGGTGGTGCGGCGCGGTCACCTCGATGGTGTCGCCGATGGCCTTGCCGAGCTTGCTGGAGACGCTCACCTGGATGACGTGCGGCTGCCCCTGCGCACCGTGCCGTTCGTGGTCGAGCACGTCCGGTAGCCACGGGATCAGGGTGCCGCCCTGGGCGACGTTCAGGACGTGCATGCCGCGGGCCACCGCGAGGATCGGCACATCGGCCTGGACGGCGGCGCGGGCCAGGGCGAGCTCGAACCTGTCGCGGTGCGGCTGGGGCTCGGCGACCCTGTCGTCCTGCTCGGCGCCGTAGACGGCGGCGCCGACCTCCACGCCGCCCGCCAGGACGATGCCCTTGAGCCCGCGGACGTAGTCGTCGATGGCGTGCAGGTTGAGCGGAGGGAGCACCACGGGCGCGCCGCCCGCCCGGTCGACCGCCTTGGCATAGGAAGGGGGCGCGATGACCGCCTCCCTGACCCAGTCACCCCATCGGGCGGCCTCGAAGTAGGCGGTGATACCGATCAACGGTCGAGACATGCGCGCTCCAGGAGGCATGCAGGAGGACGGGCAACCAGGGTCAGAGATGGTGACCAGGTTCCTGCTCCATCATGGCGCACCTGATTTCGGTTATGGCACCTATCCCGGGTATCAGTGCTGTCACTTCCGGCCCACAGGATCACGAGTCAGGGATCGCCGCCCGCCCGTCGCCCTTCTGACCGCTTCGACCGAGAACCCTCCGGCCAGGTCGCCTGCCCGGCCGTCGGCACGCTCACCGACGTCTGACCGGCCCAACCGAAGACATGATAAGCCGCGGCGGAGAGTTTCACCTGCGCACACCCGAACCCTGGCACCACAGCGCCTGAAATCGCGAAATTCCACATGCAGGAATCATGAATGCGATAAACATTCACTTTCGTCAGCGGAAATGAGTGGATAGTGGTTGCGGAAAATAACGTTACCATTACGGATAGTTCTGGTTCGCACCGTATTGGGGTGAAACGGTTGTGACTCCAGGGAGCGGGTGTAACACTCCAAATGAGCGCGCGGACGCGCCGGGGCTCGCCGTACGCTCACAACCCGGAGCCGTCAGGGAGGTGGACGACACGACCGGAATCACATTCCGGTCATAGGGTGGGGTCAAAAGGCATGTCGTTGAATCCGCGCCTCGTCAAGGAGAGTTTCTCCGTCATCGAACCCGTCGCCGACAAGGCGGCGGCCTATTTCTACGGCCGGCTGTTCGCCGAGAGCCCGCACCTGCGGGGGATGTTCCCCCCTGCCATGGACGTCCAGCGCGACCGGCTGTTCAGCGCGCTGACCCGGGTGGTGTGGAGTCTGGACAGTCCCGACAGCCTCGCCTCCTATCTCGGCCAGCTCGGCCGCGACCACCGCAAGTACGGCGTGATCGCCGAGCACTACACAGCGGTCGGCAACGCCCTCCTGGCCACCATCAGGCGCTTCGCCGCCGACGTCTGGAACGCCGAGATCGAGGCGGCGTGGGTGGCGGCCTACACCGCCGCCGCCACCCTCATGATCGACTCGGCCGAGGCCGACGCGGGCGTCTCTCCCGCGTGGTGGCTGGCCGAGGTGGTCGACCACGAGCGGCGCACCGAGGACATCGCGGTCGTCACGCTCAGGCCCACGCAGCGCCTGCCGTACACCGCGGGGCAGTACGTCAACGTGCAGACCGCGCGCTGGCCGCGGGTGTGGCGGACCTTCTCCATCGCCAACGCCCCGCGCGAGGACAACACGATCAGGCTGCACGTGCGCGGGGTGCCGGGCGGGTGGGTCTCGACCGCCCTGGTCCAGCACACGCGCATCGGCGACACGCTCATGCTCGGCCCGCCGATCGGCACGATGATCCCGCACGAGGCGGGCGGCAGGGACATCCTGTGCGTGGCGGGCGGCACGGGCCTCGCGCCGATCAAGGCGATCGTCGACCACATCATCACCTCGGGCCGGCGGCCCAACATCCACCTTCTGTACGGCGCGCGCACCGCATGGGAGCTCTACGACCTGCCCGACCTCATCCGCATGGAGTCGCGCTTCCCCTGGCTGCGGGTCCTGCCCGTGGTCTCCCACCAGCCCTCCTACGACGGCATGCGCGGCCATCTGCCCGACGTGATGGAGCGCTTCCACTCGTGGGCCGAGCACGAGGTGTACGTGTGCGGGCCGCCCGCGATGGTGCACGAGACTGTCCGCCGTCTCCAGGCGAGCGGGGTGCCGCTCGCCCGCATCCACCGCGACGTCGTCCAGGGCGAGCGCTGACCGAACGGCTCCCGGCCCCCGCTGCCACGGGGGCCGGGGCAGGGGTCAGCGGAAGGCCGCGGCCGTCTCCTCGTCGTTCGGCCAGAACGTCTCGATCGCCAGCTCCGACACCGTCACGTCCACCGGCGTGCCGAACGTCGCGATCGTGGTGAACATCGACAGCACCCTGTCCCCGTGCCTGATCCGCAGCGGCAGCAGGATGTCGGCCGGCCCCGGGACGTGCGCCACGTTCAGGTCCACCCCCTCGTAGGTGTAGCCGGCCAGCTCGTCGTGCAGCTCGGCCAGGCGTCCGTTGCCCGAGGCCTCCGCCTGCCTGCGCAGCCGGTGCAGCAGGTGCGCCCGCACCTCCGCCAGGTTGACCAGCCGCCCGCCCATCGCCTCGGGGTGCAGAGACAGCCGCATCACGTTGATCGGCTCCTTCAGCAGCTCCGCGGGCGCGCCCTCCATGAACATCGCGGCTGCGGAGTTGGCGGCCACCAGATCCCACGCGGCGTCCACCACCAGCGCGGGGTACGGCTCGTGCCCGGCGAGGATCTTGTCCAGCGCCTGCCGTACCACCTCCATCTCCGGCGCGCGCACCTCACGCTCGGGAAAGACCGGCGCGTAGCCCGCGGCCACCAGCAGGCGGTTGCGGTGCCGCAACGGGATCTCCAGCTCCTCGGCCAACCTCATCACCATGTCCCTGCTCGGCCTGGCCCGGCCCGTCTCGAGGAAGCTGATGTGGCGGGCCGACACCTCGGCCTCGATCCCCAGATCCAGCTGGCTGACGCGGCGCCGCTGGCGCCACGAACGCAACAGATCCCCAAAAGACTCATTTTGTACGGCAAGCGCTCCCATGGCCCGAACGCTAGCGGGAAAAGGGAATCTTCACGATTACCTCGGACGTAATCAGACGACGCACACCGCAAATCCGGCACTGCCCAGAACTTGTCGGTACCGCGTGACACGATGGCCACAAGCCAAGACAGGGAGACCAACATGAGCGACGCCCTACTCGCCGTCGGCACCCGCAAGGGGCTCTTCCTCGCCCGATCCGCCGGCGGCGGCCCGTTCGAAGTCGAGCCGATCCAGTTCTCCACCGTCGGGGTGCACTCCGTCGCGATCGACACCAGGGGCGACACGCCCAGGCTGCTCGCGGGCATCGAATACGGCCACTTCGGCCCCTCGGTGATGTACTCCGACGACCTCGGCAGGAGCTGGCAGGAGGCGGAGAAGGCACCCATCGCCTTTCCCGAGAAGACCGGAGCCACTCTCGAGAAGGTCTGGCAGCTGCTGCCCTCGCCGTCCGAGCCCGGCGTCGTCTGGGCCGGCACCGAGCCGGGCGCGCTGTTCCGCTCCGAGGACGGCGGCATCACCTACACCCTGGTCGAGGGGCTGTGGGAGCACCCGCACCGGCCGCAGTGGGAGCCCGGCGGCGGCGGCCTGTGCCTGCACACCATCCTCAGCCACCCGACCGACCCCAAGATCATGGGGGTGGCGATCTCGACCGGCGGCTTCTACCGCACCACCGACGGCGGCCTGTCGTGGGAGGCGGCCAACCAGGGCATCCGCGCCCCGTTCCTGCCCGAGGGGCAGCAGTACCCCGAGTTCGGGCAGTGCGTGCACAAGGTCGGAATGCACCCCGCAAGGCCCGAGCGGCTGTTCCTGCAGCACCACTTCGGCGTCTACCGCAGCGACGACTTCGGCGGGTCGTGGACCGACATCGGCTCCTCGCTGCCGTCCGACTTCGGCTTCCCCGTCGTCGTCCACCCCGACCGGCCCGACACGCTCTACGTCCTGCCGCTGCACGCGGACATGGACCGCACCCCCGTCGGCCACCGCTACCAGGTCTTCCGCAGCGACGACGCGGGCGAGACCTGGCAGGCGCACGGCGAGGGCCTGCCACAGAGCCCCGTCTACGCCTCGGTGCTGCGCGACGCGATGACCGCCTCGCCCGCGGGCATCTTCTTCGGCACCCGCGACGGCTCGGTCTACGGCTCGCGCGACGACGGCGACACCTGGAGCGAGGTGGCCGCCCACCTGCCCGACGTGCTGACCGTCAGGGCGGCGGTGCTCTGATCCATGGCCAAGCCCGCCATGATGGTCGTCTTCGTGCTGCCCAGCACGCTGCGCCACTGGGTGAGCGGCGAGAGCGAGGTCAAGGTCTTCGCGGTGGAGCCGACCACGACACGCCGCCCACCCTGGGCGCCGCCCTCGACACGCTGCGGCGCACCCACCCGTCGCTCGAGGGACGGTTACGGGACGACTACGGGCAGATCAAGAGCCACATCAACATGTTCGTGTGCGGCGAGAACGCCCAGGGGCTGGGCGGTCTCGACTGCGCCATCCCCCCAGGAGCGGAGATCTACGTCCTGCCCGCCCTCTGAGGGGCGCACGGCCTTCGGGGCTGGAATCTCGGGAGGAGCCCAGCTCCCAGATCACTTCGGTGTCGTACGGCTGCCGCGTGGATGACCCGGCGAGGCGAACGACAGCAGCAGTCGGGCGGTCTGCTGCGGATCTTCCAGCACAGGTGTGTGACCGACATCGGAAAGCAGCTCGGCTCTGACGTCGGGGACGACGCGGTAGTCGGCGGATGATGACGGTCGCCACCGCTGGTCATCGGCCCCGAAGATCACCAGCGTGGGCGCGTTCAGCCTGACCAATCAGGCTGGCACGTCGTAAAGACCCCAGGGTCATCCCCTGGGGCCGCACGGGCGGCACCAGAGGATGACGCGTCGATCAGAACTTGCCGAATGACGCGTTCGCCGGGTTGTAGGGCGTGTCGGCGGTGTAGAGCTTCAACGCCGCTTCCCGCACCGTGTCGATCTTGATGGAGCCGTCCGCCTCGGCCAGGTACGGGGCGCTCCCCTCGACCGCTGCCGGCTCTACGCCGAGCACCTCCAGCATGCGCTTGCACTCCTGGCTGTCGAGCCGGCCGTCGCCGTCGGAATCGGCGGCCTGGACGAGGGCGTCCACCCAGGGCTGAGCCGCCTGCGCCTGTCCCTGAGGCGTACCGACCTTCGAGTTGGTGATGCTGCCAGCGAATTCCTCCGAGGTGATCCGGCCGTCGCCGTCCGAATCGGCGGCTTCCGCCAGGTTCCTCCAGTATTGACGAGCGCCTTCCAGGAGCGCCTTGCCTTGGGCCGCCTGCTTGGACAGGCCCAGCGCGCTCACCGCGCGATTGGCCATGAGCTCGAAGTCGGCCTGTGTGACCACGCCGTCCCCGTCGTGGTCGAAACTCTCGAAACGTCCGCTCATCTTGCGCTGGTAGAACTCTGTAAGCATGCTGGGCACGCCTCCTTGACGGTGGGTATGCGGGCACATCCCGCCCTCCGGAGGTTCCCCCAGCCCGGTAAAGGGAAGCCGGGCGGCAGGGCAAGCGCATTCCCGACACTGCTGGAGGACCCGCCACGGCCCGACCAGGCCGGGCGCAGACGAGCCCGCAACGCCGCGAGCCTGATCACGCGGCGGATCTTCTCCCGCCTTCCTTCGGGTGCCGAGCCAAGGCTCTTTGTTACCCGTCCCTTGGAGCTCGCGCTGGTTTGTGCTGCACTGCGACGAGCTCCTGGGGTGCTGAGGACGGCTACATTCCGAGGGATCCCCGCACAGTCAGCGAGCCAGGGCGAACCATGCGTCGCCGTCTCCTCGTACTGTGAGCCCATGTCTGTGATGCCGTTCAGGGGTGGAGCCGCGCGTGAGGCGGAGTTGTTGGGGGCGGTTCTGGAGGTCTTGCGAGAGACGGGATACGACCGGCTGACGGTAGACGCGGTGGTGGCGCGAGCGCGGGCGAGCAAGCAGACCGTCTATCGGCGCTGGCCGTCGAAGGCCGAGCTGGTGGTGGCCGCGTTCGTGAATGCCGTTTCCGGCGGGCCCGCCGTACCCGACACCGGCAGCCTGCGCGGCGACCTGCTGGCGCTCATGGACGTGTTGCTGGACGAGTTGGACGAGCTCGGCGACGTGATCGCGGGGCTCCTGGGCGAGCTGCGGCGCAACGCCGAGCTGGCGGCCGCCATGGAGCAGCACTACATCGGCGCCCGGCGCCGGTCGTTGCTGGCGGTGTTCGAGCGGGCCAGGGCGCGAGGCGAGGTGTCGCCGGAGGCGGACGTCGAGCTGTTGTGGCAGGCGGGGCCGGCGATCGTGTTCTTCAGGGCGCTGGTCAGCGGGGAGCCCGTGGACAGGGCGCTGGCCCGCAGGATCGTCGATCGCGTGGTGCTGCCGTTGCTCTGAATAGTACGGTCCAGTACCGTACTGCTATGGACATCCTCATCGTTGGGGCGGGCCCGAGCGGCCTCACCGTCGCGAACGTGCTCGCCGCCTACGGCGTGCCGTTCAGGATCGTGGACGCCAAGCCAGGACCGGTCAGCCAGTCGCGCGCGGCCATCGTGCATGTCAGGACCTTGGAGCTGTTCGACCGGCTGGGTCTGGCCGGCGAGGCGCGCCGGAGAGGCCTGCCGATCACGCACGCCGAGCTGTACGAGAACGGCCGCCGGGGCGCCGAGGTGCCGCTGGCGGGCAGGGACGGAGGGCCGATCGCCCTGGGCCAGGACGAAACGGAGCGGCTGCTCGTCGAGCGCCTGGCAGAACGCGGCCACGCCGTGGAGTGGAACACCACGCTGACGACGTTCGGCGGTTCTCGCTGGGTCGTCGGCGCCGACGGGGCGAGCAGCCAGGTGCGGCGCGCGATGGGAGTCGGCTTCGCCGGGCGGACCTACGAGCAGACCGGCCTGCTGGCCGACGTGCGGCTGGACACCCGGCTCAAGCCCGGCAGGCTCAGGCTCAACCTGACCCGAGGCGGCTTCGTCGGCATGCTCCCGCTGGGCGAGAGCCGCTACCGGCTGTTCGGCGCGGTCCCGCGGGACCTGGCCGCCCCGGGTCCGGACGGCCGGGTGTCACACGACCCGTACGCGGAGGTGAGCCTGGAGCAGCTGCAACGCTGGTTCGACACGTTCTTCGCGGTCCGCGCGAGACTGGTCGGCGCCGACTGGACGGCCTTGTTCCGGGTGCACAGCCGGATGGCCGAAAGGTTCAGGGCCGGCGACACCTTCCTCGTCGGCGACGCCGCGCACATCCACAGCCCGGCCGGCGGCCAGGGAATGAATCTCGGCATCGGCGATGCGGTCAACCTCGGCTGGAAGCTGGCGATGGTCGCCAGGGGCGAGGCCGGCGAACAGCTCCTCGACTCCTACGAGGCCGAACGCATGCCGGTCGCCAGAAAGGTGCTCAACGGCGCCGACCGCGGATTCGCGCTGGAGGCCACCGGACAGCCGGTCGCCGCCTGGCTCAGGGCGCACGTGGCCGGCCGGCTGCTGGGGCCGCTCAGCCACCTGCCTCCGGTACGCGAGGCGATCGCCCGGATGTTCTCGCAGACCTGGATCAGCTACCGGGACAGCCCCGTCGTCGGCGGCTCCCGCCACGGCGCGCTCCGGCCAGGAGATCGGGCGCCTCTCGGCATGGCCCCGGCCGACCTGCGCCATCACCTGGTGGTCTCCCCCGGTGCCCACGTCGACGCGCCCTTCGAGATCCACGAGCATCCTGCGGCGGGCCGCCTGGCCTATCTTGTCCGCCCGGACGGCCATCTCGCCTACATCGGCCCTCCCGCATCGGTGCCCACGGACCCGGACCGGGTCGGCTGATCATTCAGCCGAAGGCCTCATCCCGGAGCCTGGCCCTGCCGAGGGGTCGCCGTCGAGCAGGCTCTGCACGATCGGCCCGGCCCACGCGACGATGTCGTCGTAACCGGCCGAGGCGACGGGCTCGACGCGCACGCCGTACCTAGCGACCGCCAGCCCCATGAGCTGAGCGGTGATGAGAGTTACGCGTGCTCATCGCGGGCGCCGGCCTGGGCGGGCTCTGGCACAACGGCTGCATCTGGCCGGCGTCGACGTGGTCGTCCTCGAACGCGACGCCGGGCCGTACAGCCGGGCTCAGGGGCACTGCGTGCACATCGACCAGCGCGGCGAGAACGCCCTTCGCGCCTGCGACGCCGACTGAGGTGCCGTTCATCTTCAGATCACTCACGGGCCACCCTCAATACACTGATGGAGTGGAAAATAGGGAAGTGCCACTGATCGACCAAAGCGCCCTTCGTCTGGATGAGGACTGTCACACCATCGCGATCTCCGAGCCACTGTCCCGTTCGGAGGCCGAGAGTCTGGCGGGGGCGCTGAAGGCGGTGGCCGACCCGACTCGGCTGCAGCTGCTCAGCATGATCAGCGGCAGCGCCGCGGGTGAGGCGTGCGTCTGCGACCTCACCGCTCCACTGGGGCTCACCCAGCCCACGGTGAGCCACCACCTGAAGATCCTGGTCGAGGCCGGTCTCCTCAGCCGGGAGCGGCGCGGCAAGTGGGCCTGGTACGCCATCGTTCCCGAGCGTCTCGACGCGCTGCGCGGCCTGCTGCCGTAACTTTCTTCCAGGTCAGCGCCATGGGCGCGGACTGGACAAACACATAGACATCCATAAAAATAGATGTGTGTCTATGCGCGGGAACGAGCTACCCCTCCTCCCCTCAGACGACGGGTGCGCCGGATCGGCGCCGGGACCGCCCATGTCCAGCCAGACCGCCGCAGACCTTGCGCGGAAACTCAAGGCCATGGCCGACCCGGTACGGCTGCGCATCCTCAGCATCGTCCTGGCCCACGCCGGAGGCGAGGCGTGCGTCTGCGACATCACCGACGCCTTCGACCTGGCCGGACCCACGGTGAGCCATCACCTGAAGGTCCTTCGCCAGGCGGGCCTGGTGACATCAGAAAAACGCGGCACGTGGGTCTTCTACCGCGTCACCCAAGAGGGCACCGAGCTGTTCGCCCAGCTGACCCGCGTTCCCGCTGCCAGGCCCTGACCTGGTCGACCACATCGAACGAAGGAAGTTCATGGCGTCACCCACTGCCCTGGCCGAGAACACCGAGGTGATGCGCGGGCTGTCGCGGCTCGACCGCTTCCTGCCCGTATGGATCGGCCTGGCCATGACCCTCGGCCTGCTGCTCGGCCGGACGGTCCCCGGCCTCGACGCCGCCCTGGACACCGTCAAGATCGGCCAGGTGTCGCTGCCGATCGCGCTCGGGCTGCTGCTGATGATGTACCCGGTGCTGGCCAAGGTCCGCTACGACCGGCTCGACACCGTCACCGGCGACCGGCGGCTGCTGATCTCGTCGCTGGTGATCAACTGGATCGTCGGCCCGGCCGTGATGTTCGCCCTCGCCTGGACCTTCCTGCCCGACCTGCCGGAGTACCGCACCGGCCTGATCATCGTCGGCCTGGCCCGCTGCATCGCCATGGTCCTCATCTGGAACGACCTGGCCTGCGGCGACCGCGAGGCCGCGGCCGTCCTGGTGGCCATCAACTCGGTCTTCCAGGTCATCGCCTTCGCCGCGCTCGGCTGGTTCTACCTGGAGATCCTGCCCGGCTGGCTCGGCCTTCCCGAGACCAGTCTCGACATCTCCATGTGGGACATCGCCGAAAGTGTGCTGGTCTTCCTCGGCATCCCCTTGCTGCTCGGCTACCTGTCACGGAAACTCGGCGAGCGCGGCAAGGGCCGCGACTGGTACGAGACCCGCTTCCTGCCGCGCGTCGGCCCGATCGCGCTGTACGGCCTGCTGTTCACCATCGTCATCCTGTTCGCCCTGCAGGGCGACACCATCACCTCCCAGCCCGGCGACGTGGCCAGGATCGCGCTGCCGCTACTGGTCTACTTCGCCCTCATGTGGGCCGGCTCCTTCGCCCTCGGCAAGGGCATCGGCCTGCCCTACGACAGGACCACCACACTGGCCTTCACCGCGGCCGGCAACAACTTCGAACTCGCCATCGCCGTGGCGATCGGCGTCTTCGGCGTCACCTCCGGCCAGGCGCTGGCCGGGGTGGTCGGCCCCCTCATCGAGGTCCCCGTGCTGGTCGCGCTCGTCTACGTCTCGCTGTGGGCGCGCCGCCGCTTCTACCCCGCAAAGGAAACCGTCTGATGACCGACAAGCCCAGCGTGCTGTTCGTCTGCGTGCACAACGCCGGACGCTCCCAGATGGCCGCAGGATGGCTCAGCCACCTGGCCGGCGACCGGATCGAGGTCCGCTCGGCGGGCTCGGCGCCGGCAGAAGGCGTCAACCCCGTCGCCGTCGAGGCGATGCGCGAGGTCGGCATCGACATCGCCGGCCAGAAGCCCAAGATCCTCACGCCTGAGTCCGTCCAGGCCTCCGACGTGGTGATCACCATGGGCTGCGGCGACGTGTGCCCGATCTTCCCCGGCAAGCGCTACGAGGACTGGAAGCTCGACGACCCCGCGGGCCAGGGCATCGAGGCGGTCCGGCCGATCCGCGACGAGATCCGTACCAGGATCGAGAAGCTCGTCGGCGAGCTACTGCCCGCGTGAGCTCGTGCGGCGCCCTGGGGCGCCGCCTCTGGTGCGACCTCCGAGGCGTCAGGTGCCAACTACCGTGCTGCGCCGCTCCATGAGCAGGACGTCACGCCAGACGCCGTGATGGCATCCGACCCGCTCGCGCGTGCCCAGGACGCGGAAGCCCAACGCCTGGTGCAGGGTCAGGCTGGCGGTGTTCTCAGGAAAGATGCCGGTCTGAATGGTCCAGATCCCGGCGTCCTCGCCGGCGGCGATGAACGCGGTGAGCAGGGCGCGGCCGATGCCGTGGGCCTGGCAGCCGGGATGGACGTAGACGCTGTGCTCGATCACGCCCGCGTAGGCCGGACGCGTAGACACCAGGGAAGCGGCCGCCCAACCGACCACCTCGTTCGTCTCGGTGTCGACGGCGACGTAACGCAGATGCGGAAGCCTGCCGGCGGTGAAGCCCTCCCAGCTCGGCGCGACGGTCTCGAAACTGGCCTGACCGGTATCGAGACCGGCCTGGTAGATGGCCAGCACCTGAGCGGCATCGACCTCGCGCATCGGCCTGATCTCCAATCCGGGCCCGATGGACGGCTTGCGTGCCTGAACGATCGCCGAGTGCACGCCGTCTCCGTGGTCGGCGGTGCGGCGGATCGAGATGCCGACGAAGCCGGCCGCGCGAAGGAGGTCGCGGTACTCGTCGATCGTCAGCGACCCGGCCACGCAGCCGACCCGCTGTTCGGCGGCGGCCCGCCGTACCGGATCGACCGGCCCGTCGGTGACCACGTCGCTCACCCCGAACCTCCCGCCGGGCCGCAGGACCCTGAAGGCCTCGGCCAGGACGGCGGGCTTGTCGTCGGACAGGTTGATCACGCAGTTGGAGATGACGGCGTCCACGGAGTGGCCTGGCAGTGGGACGGCCTCGATCGTGCCGTGCAGGAACTCCACGTTTGTCGCGCCCGCCTGGGCGGCGTTGGCGCGGGCGAGCTCCAGCATGTCGGGGCTGGCGTCCAAGCCGTAGACCTTGCCGCACGGGCCGACCCTGCGCGCGGACAGCAGCACGTCGATACCCCCGCCCGAGCCGAGGTCGAGCACGGTCTCCCCGGAGCGCAACTCGGCGACGGCCACCGGGTCCCCACACCCCAGACTGGCCCGCAACGCCCCTTCGGGCACGCCGGAGGTGTCGCCGTATCCGGCCGTCCCGAAGCAACCCTGGTCGAAGTCATCCGCTTCGCAGTCCACGATCACCTTGCCGGTGAGGGCGGCCCGCGCCAGGCCCGAGTAGCGCTTCACGACCTCGTCATGTGCCATCGCGATCTCCTGTTCGGTCGCAAGCGGGCTCAACTATACATCGACAATCGACGATAAACGATAGAGAGTGAGGAAGGGAACCCTCAGGCGCCGTGGCCCGTACCACGCTCCCGCCGGACACGTGCCCGCACGACGCCGGGATACCATGCCGTGAAACGCACGGCGGCGATGATCGCGACGATCTGGATGATCCAGCCGGTCCAGAGGTTGTCCGGATCGCGCAGGACGAGATCCCCGTAGCCGCCCGCGACCGCCGCGACCAGGAACGCCAGCCCCCAGACACCGGTGATCACATAGTTGGTACGGAGGAAGTCCGGCGAGTGCCAGTACGCGCGGTCGACCTGCTCGCGGGCGTACTGGAGGGTGAACGGCATCCGCACCGCCATGGAACCGAAGGCGATAAGGACCAGCGCGATGTTCGACACCTCGCCCGCGTACGTCTCGAGCCAGCGGCGCGTGCCCGCGCTCGCGACCAGGCCCACAACCGCCAAGGCGGCGAAGAAGACCACTTCCGCGACCTCGAGCAGCTTCAGGGAACCACCCGGCCGGACGATCCGGCCCGCCACGACGAGAAGGACGGACACGGCCAGCGCGAGCACCACGGAGAGCTCGAACCGGCCGGGGCCGACGAGCACGGAGAAGATGATCCACGGGGCCATTCCGACGACGGGATTGTCCAGGACGCCGGCCGGCTTCCCGCTAGCATGGCCGTCCATAAGCGAACCTTCCGCAACGAGATCCTCACTCCCAGTGTGCCCCTCCCCCGCAGGCGGCTCCACACCACCCCGCCGCCCCCGGGCGAGGGATGCCGACACCCGCCGCGCCGAGACGCCCTCCGGCGTCATGGTTCGGTCAGAAGCTTTGAACACAGTGCAGGGCGGTGTGAGCGGGGGCAGCCCCGGGTCGGACGTGGTTGAGGCAGCCCCTCCCCAACTCTCGCTGTGCGCAGCCAAGTGATCATCTCGCCAGGTCCCACACCCACCGAGACGGCCGCGTGCGGGCTCCGAACAACGGTGCGGGCGACTGCGCGTCTTCAGGCGGGAGCTAGCCTGACAAGGTGAGCATTGCCGCTGGTAGCTACACGGTGGGACCCGACTCCGGTCGGCTCCTGGTCAATACGACGCGCACCGGGCTTGGCGCGAAGGCCGGCCATGATCTCACCATCGGGGTCACCCGCTGGCGTGGCGAGGCCACGATCGATCCCGCCGACCTGGCCGACTGCTCAGTGACCGTCGAGGTCGACGCCGAGTCGCTCGAAGTCCAGAAGGCGACCGGCGGGGTGAAGCCGCTGACGAGCTCCGACCGCGAGGAGATCGAGAAGATCGTTCGAGAGAAGATCCTTCACACCGAGCGCTACCCTACGATTTCGTTCCGGTCGTCACGGATTGAGGGAACTGCGGAGTCGTTCCGCGTCGAGGGCGACCTCACCATGGTCGGTGTCACACAGCCGGTCGCGATACAGGGCTCGCTGGCCGAGGGCCGTGTACACGGCTCGGCGGCCATCGTGCAGTCCCGATGGGGGATTCGGCCCTACTCGGCGTTGTTCGGCGCACTCAAAGTGAGCGACGAAGTGGAGGTGCAGTTCGACATCGGCCTCGAATCGAAGCAATGACAACAACCAGGCACGATCCTCATGCGCTCCCGGAAAGGGCGAACGGCTGCAGTGGAGAGCGGCCGTCTCTCATCTCCCAGCGTCTCTATGGCATTAAGTCCAATGTGATCAGTGGTCATAGGCGATCAGTGATCGGGTGACAGGGGCTGCGGTCTTCTTGGATCGCGTCCAGGTCGTACGGGTGGTCTTCGAGGTAGTGCATGACGGTCCGGGTGCGCTGCGCACTGCGCCGGCCGCCGTCGAGGTGGGTGTCGCTGACGAGGTACCGCCATGCGACCCCGTCCCCGCACGCCCCGCACCGGCGCTGACGATTCCCCGCCACGACCTTCGCCCCGGGCTCCCCGACGTCAGTGCCTTCCCCACCCGAGCCTGGCTCGCCTCCACACGCCGGGTCCTCACCCACGCCCGCCCCGAGGTCTTCGGCGCCGGAGACCCGCAGGGCCGGATCGAGCTGCGCAACGCGCTCGCCGACTACCTGGGCCGCACCCGCGGCGTGATTACGACCCCGGACCGAATCGTGATCACCTCCGGCTACTACCAGGGTCTGGGCCTGCTCTGCGGCGTATTGGCCACGGGCGGCACCAGCACCGCAGCCGTTGAGGACCCGGGCCACCATGTCTTTCGCGACGTCGTTCAACGCGCCGGGTTCACCACCCTCGCCCTGCCCGTTGATTCCCACGGCGCCCGCGTGGAGGCCCTGACACAGGAGGCGGGAGCCGTGTTCCTCACCCCCTCGTACCAGTACCCGACCGGCGTTCCGCTGTATCCAAGCCGCCGTCAGACCCTGTGCGCATGGGCGCGCTCCACGGGCGGCCTGATCGTCGAAGACGACCACGACGGCGAGTACCGCTACGACCGCCAACCCGTCGGTGCCCTCCAGGGCATCGCTCCCGACCAGGTCGTCTACTGTGGCACCGCGTCCAAGACCCTCGGCCCCGCCCTCCGCCTGGCCTGGATGGTCCTACCAGGGCTGAAGCGTTCTCATGTGGCGAGACCGAGTAGCTGAAGCCCGTCGCCTGGGTGGCTGCGGTAGTGGTCAGTGGCGGCGCTGATGTTGGTCCAGCCGATCAGGCGGGCCAGGCCGATGGCCAGGTTGCGCAGGCTCGCCAGGATGCGTGGAGCGGCGCCTTTCCGCACTCTGCAGGCGTCTTCGTGGTAGGTGACGTCGCGGATGTGGTGCAGGGCCTCGATGCTCCAGTGGCCGCGGATGAGGGTGGCGAGGTGGGCGTGGATGACCCGGCCCGGCGGGAGACTGGTGACGGCGTAGATCGTGACGATGGTGGTCTTGCCGCTCTTGTGGTCGGTGCGGCGGCGCTTGACCTGGATGGCCTGCAGGGCGTGCGGGAAGGGCAGGCCCGGGCGGGCGGTGCAGATCTTCATGCGGCGGATCTCGCGGCGGCCATGCCCGGTCTCGTCGGTGCGGTCATTGAGGATGGCCTCGCGCCAGGGCAGGGCCTTGAGTCGGCGGTGCAGGGTGGGCTGGTTGCCCTTGACGACGAGCAGGTAGTGGCCGCCGGCGGCGACGATCTGGCGGGCATGTTCGTGCTGGGTGTGCAGGGCGTCGGCGGTGATCACCACGCCGGACAGATTCAGGTCGGCCAGCAGCGGCGTGAACGCGGGGATCTCGTTGCTCTTGGCCTGGATCTGGGCTTGGGCCACGACGGTCTGGGTGTCGTGGCGGACGGCGGCCAGCAGGTGGGTTACGCCGTCACCGGTGCGGCTGCCGCGCAGCGTCTTGCCGTCCACGGCCAGGCCGAGTAGCGGTTGTCGGGTGCTGGGGGTGGGCGGTGCGGCGCAGGCGGCCAGCTTGGTCAGATAGGCGCAGGTCGCGGTGTCGAAGGCGTCGCCGTCCAGGCGGGCCAGCAGCCGTCCCAGGGTGCTGGCGGCCAGCCGCGTCGCGGCGGGCAGGCCGAGCTGGACGCGTAGTTCAGGGTCGCATCCGGTGATGAATCTGGTGATCTTCGCCAGGGAGGTGGCGCCGCCGAGTACGGCGAGCAAGGCTAAGGCCAGCAGCGGTCCGAGTTGGTAGCGGCGCCCGCGACGGTTACGTGGGTCGGGTACGGCATCCAGGACATCGGCCAACGCGGGCAGGTCGGTCAGGTCCGTCATCGGGTCGGTGGTGGTGACGTGCTCCAGGTGGCGGGAGAGCACGTCGATCGGGGAAGATGGCACGCGAACGCGGCCCCTGTTCTTGATCGACTGGCTAGACACCGACGATCATCAGGGGTCGCGTTTGTCATCTCCGCACCGGGGCGCCCTCAACCACCTGCCCGTCTACAGGGCTACGACCGTCTCACCAGCCGAGAACGCTTCAGCCCTGATGGTCCTACCGCACCACTTGGTGCCACCGGTGGTGCAGGCCAAACAGAAAGCAGACCTGTACACCGAGACCCTCGGCCAACTCATCCTCGCCGACCTGATCACCACCCACGCATACGACCGCCACACCCGTGCCGCCCGCCTGCGCTACCGTCGCCGTCGCGAACTTCTCCTTGACCGCATAGCCGCCATCCCCAGCCTTACCCCCCACGGGGTCCCCGCCGGCCTGCACACCCTCATCACCCTCCCTTCCGACGGCCCCACCGAACAGCAACTCCTGACCAGCTGCGCTCACCACGGCCTCGCCCTACGCGGCCTCACCGAACTAATCTGCGCCAGCCGAACGGCAAGATCAAGGTGCTGGCGGTTCCGGTTCTCGGTCACCTCTGAGCCGTCGTTGGCAGCCGACGTCAAGGCGCTGCTCGGCCCGGAAGCGATCGCGCTGTGAGCACCGGCCAACGGCGGGTGGACATCGTGTCCTCCCAGCAGTCGCTGACGTGCCCGCGCTGCGGCTAATCCGAGTAAGTCCTAATGCGGTTAGGGAGCAAGTCGTGCTGACGTAGGCCCCTTCACTGGCAGGTGCACCGACTCTGTCGGAGGTCAAGGTTGTGAACAAGGTGTCGAGGGCGGCCGGGTAGGCGTGTTCTGACGAGGCGGCGAAGCCGATCAGCAGGCCCCTGGGGGCGGTCGGTAGGGTCGTGGTGGCGGCAATGAATCCACCCCACGCCGCTCCAGCTCCCACAACAGGGTGCCCGGCCCCCACTGCGGATGAGTACGCCGCAGCTCACAGATCAGCGCCTCCACTGCCGTCGGCGTCTGCATTGGATGCGCCTTGGGCCGATGCGAACGATCCGCCAGCCCCGCCAGGCCGCCCTCCGCATAGCGGCGCACCCAGGTATGCACCGACTGACGCGACACCCCATACCGACCCGCCACGTCAGTGACCTTCGCCCCCGACAAACCTCGATCACCACGTGATAGCGCTGCTCCACGACGCTCAACTCCACCAATGCCATCCCGGCCTCCCCCGAAGCGTCGATAACGCCACGAGCAGGCACAGGAAACGATCAGGGTGTCAAGCATCAAGCGAGACAGGACACGTTGTCGTTTGGGATTCGACGTCCGTATTGAGTGAAGAGTGATCTTCAGGCGCGACCGGTGTTCCAGCTAAAGTTTGCCATATTGCCATAGCGCCTCTCTATGCATCGTGAATGGCGAGCACTGCATCTGCTTTTATCTAGGACGGAACAAATTCGACACGAAGTTGTATTGTTTTCTTGCCCGCCTAGCTGAGGCAGTTTGTCCAGTTCGGAGTATTGGCCGTATTGTGCCATTTCGATGAAATCGAAGAGCTTTCTGGGCGGCTCTTTGTCGTCAAAATCGAGCCGGAAGGGCATGTATAGGATCATCGAGTTTTCTTGGTTGCGAATACCCACCTGCCTCCCGGTGAACAGGGAGCGTTGCAGTGATGAAATGGCTGATAGCCATCGGGTCCATTGCGACCTGTTCTCATATTTAAGTGATATTTTCCATGCTGGCTCGACGTCGACGGCTATATGGGGGAGTAGCTTTCCTTTTCTGCTTCTGACGGGGAAAGAAAGCACCTCGGTCGTCTCGATGGTTCTTAGATATTCTGGCTCCACTGTTACGGGGTGAAGTGCGACCGTGCCGTCGAGTGGATCTAGCCGGAGCAGGGCATGTGAGGTTATATCTCTGCGCCCAACAATGCACTCATAGGGAATGTTCTTCCGGCGGTCTATAGACGCTGGCAATAGTAGGTCGAGCACATCGATTGCCTCTTGTGTGCGTTGGCGGCTTGGCGTCTGGTACTCATGCTCCATGACGTTGCGTTCTACGTTGAGATTCTTCAGGATGCTTAATGCAAGAATCCCTGCTTCGTTGAGTAGCTGTAGCTTCTTTGGGAAATTAAGGTTCCTGTTCCGGCTCAAGAGGCCGTAAGCGTGAAGCAGGTCGTCTACGATAGCATGGAGTGCTCGCTTTGAGTGTCCGAACGAATCGATCAGTTGACGTTCGGTATCACCGAAGGAATCGCGTGCAAATTCGCTGAATTGCTCTGCCGATAGACGCCGATCTGCCACCTTCGGGGCGTGCGCTAATAGCGAGTGGGTGATGTATCTAAACGAGTCTTCCTGGTCCCCTAATATGATTACTTCGAGCACGATGTCTCCACTAGAAGTTTTAGAAAGCTCACCAGAATACACGTATGCGGAGCTCGAGTCTAATGGGATTCAAGACATAAAGCTCGCAAAACGGAACTCGGTCGAAGTTGGCTAGACCTCTTCACCCGCCGCCCGCCCATGGGTTTAGCGATTCCGCCTGAGATGACTTCGTCTAATCCAGCAGGTCGGGTCGATGTACCGTGAGAGCGCGGCGAGCTGTGACGTAGCAACCAGGCGGTCCCGGCGTCCCAGTAGACGCTCTCCAGCACTATGCCTGCCTCGCCTGCCCACGGTGGCGGGAGGTGGGCGCCCTTGGCCTGTGGGGTGCCAGAAGTCGTGCAGGGGGGTTGACCTGGTCATCTGCCCTCGAAGCTCGTGTTCTCCCGGCTGCTGTATCTGATCTTTGTTCGTCTGATCGGCTGGCTGATGCTGCTGGCCCGGAGCGAAGTGTCCAAGGACCTGGAAATCTTGGTGTTGCGCCATGAGATCTCCGTGACCGCGACGGCAAGTTCTCCCGGGCGTTCGACGAGGTCCTGGCCGGCGCCGGCATCCGAATCATCACCACACCGCCCCGGTCGCCACGTGCGAACGCCTACGCCGAGCGGTTTGTCGGCACCGTCCGGCGCGAGTGCCTCGACCACGTGCTGATCCTCGGTGAACGTCACCTACGGAACCTGCTGGCCGAATACCAGCGGCACTACAACGAGCACCGTCCGCACCAAGCGCTCGGTCCGTTCCTCCCGGCAGCGGGCCAGCAGCGCGGCACGCAGCCGCTCCCGCGAGGTCTCCACCGGGCAGATCTTGTCGGCCGGCCAGAACGTCAGCTTGTCCTCATCGGCCACCATCGGCTCGCGAAAGCCGTGGAACCGGCGGATCTGCGCCCGGTGATACTCGATCGTGCTGCCCGACCAGCGGTACTCGGCGAACAGGGCCGCATTGACCTTCACCTGGCCGGCCATGTAGTCGACCGCGGCCCTCGGCATGTCCTCCCGGCGCGGGAAACGGCCCTCCTGCGCGAAGAACTTCAGCATCAGTGCGAATCCGAGACGGGTGGCACCGCTCTTGTTCGCCAGTAACTCGACCTCGGCCTCATCCAGTGTCCAGCACTCGATGAGGTCTTCCAGCTCCCACTCTCTGCGCATCGGCAGGGACCCTTTCTCCCCCGATGGCACTGAAGATTCGCAAGCACCGCGCTAGGCCACGGCCGCCGACACGTGCTGATCCCGACGCGGGCCAACGGCCAACCGGCCTTCGGCTGCTACCTACGTGACCCGCGGACGCCGATCCTGCACGCACACGGAGTGCTCGTACTGACCCTGACCGGCAACCGGATTACCGCGCTGACACGATTCCACGACAACTCACTTCTGACGATATTCGGGCTTCCCCGATCGCTACGCGCCTGATTGGTTGCGCATGAAAGGGCACAACCAGTCTCCGCCCGCGTATCCAGCGAATATTCCAGCAGAAGGAGAACGGTGAGTACCGACGGAGGACGGATGACGTCCAAGCAGGCATGGGTGTTGGGGCTTGCTTCACTGGCGTCGTTCATGATGGCCCTGGACAGCTTGGTCGTGACGACGGCACTCAGCACGATCAGGCAGGATCTGACGGCATCGATCGAAGCGCTTGAGTGGACTGTCAACGCGTACAACCTGACGTTCGCGGTACTGCTACTGACCGGAGCGGCACTGGGTGACCGGTTCGGTCGCCGCCGGATCTTTGTCGTCGGGCTGGCGGTGTTCACCATCGCGTCGGTGGCCTGCGCGCTGTCCCCGAACATCGGCACGCTGATCATGTCCCGGGCGTTGCAGGGTGCCGGTGCCGCGATGGTGCTGCCGCTGTCGCTCACCCTGATCAGTGCGATGTTCCCGCCGCAGCAGCGGGGCAAGGCGATGGGGTTGTACCTGGGCCTCACCGGTCTGGCGACGTTCAGCGGCCCGTTCATCGGTGGCGTCATCGCCCAAGGGCTGGCCTGGCAGTGGATCTTCTGGCTGAACCTGCCGCTCGGGGCGATCGCGATCACGCTCGCGGCGCGGCGCGTCGACGAGAGCGTCGGCCCGAACACCCGGCTCGACCTGATGGGGGTCGTGCTCGTGACCTTGGGCGCGTTCGGCATCGTCTGGGGTCTGGTCCGCGGAAACGCGGCGGGCTGGGGCAGCGCGGAAGTACTGAGCGCGATGGTGCTCGGCGTCGGGCTGGTGATCGCCTTCGTGCTCTGGGAACGACGCACGAAGGCGCCGATGCTGCCGATGCGGTTCTTCCGGCTGAGGGCGTTTGCCACGGCCAACCCGGCGAACTTCCTCGTGTGAGACTTGATCATCAGTCCTGGGCGAGGCGCAGCGTCTGGACGACCGCGACGGCCTCCTCCAGCAGGTCGACCGGACAGCCCCAGTAGTCATAGATGCCGCCGCGAGCCCGGTTGCTGCCGCAGACGACGAACACACCGGTCCCCAGCTCGGCTTTCAGATGGCCGGCCAGCCAGCCGACGAAGCCGCTGTTGTCGAGGTCGGCGGGGAAGTGGAAGGAGAAGATCCCGAATCGCTCGGCGTCTCCGCTTTCCTGAGGCAACGGGACGAGCCGGCTCCAGCTCTCGCTGTCGCGGACCACCGCCAGGGTGTCCGCGGTGAGGGCCGGCGGGCGGTCGGCGGGGAACTCCTCGAAGCACCACACACCGTCGTGGACGGTGAGGTCGGCCAGCGTGATCACACGGCGGAGGCGCTCGTCAGTCTGTTCCGGAGTCTCACTGCTGACGCTGACCATAGGTTGAGGCCCCCGCTTCCTTCAGACGGTTCTGATCTCCGGACGGCCGCCATCCTCGCACGCCCACCGAACCCGAAGGCCCGCACCCTGGTGCGGGCCTTCGCGTGCTGTCAGCCCAGCATCTCCGGACGAAGCCTGGCCCATTCCAGTGAGTGCCTGATGCCCTCCGCCACCGTGTGGCGCGGCTCCCATTCCAGGAGCCGTCGCGCCAGGTCCGTGCGGGCGTAGGCGCCCGCCACGTCACCAGGCCGCGGCCCGGTCTCGACGACCTCGATGGGCCGCTCGACGACCTCGTTGAAGGCGTCCACCAGCTCCCGCACCGTCGTGCCCGTCCCGGTGCCGAGGTTGATGACGTCCTCGGTGAAGGTGTCGAACCGCTCGAGAGCCGCCACGTGGGCAGTGGCGAGGTCCCAGACGTGAATGTAGTCGCGGATGCCCGAGCCGTCGCGGGTCGGCCACGAGGTGCCGGTGAGCCGGAACGGCGTGCCCTCCTCCCACGCCTCGATCATCTTGCCGAGCGCGTGGCTCGGCCTGGGCAGCTGCAGCCCGGTGCGCATCTTCGGGTCGGCGCCGATCGGGTTGAAGTAGCGCAGCGACAGGATCCTGATCGGCTGGGTGGCGCAGATGTCGGCGAACATCCCCTCGCAGACGGCCTTGGTGCGCGCGTAGGGGCTCTGCGGCGCCAGGGCCGAGCTCTCGTCGACGGTGAAGTCGTCGCCCGCCGCGTAGATCGCGGCCGAGGAGCTGAAGATCATCTTCCGGCAGCCGTTGCGCAGGAGGTGCGCGACGAACTCGAGGCTCTTGGACACGTTCGCGCGGTAGTAGCCGACGGGGTCGGCCACCGAGTCGGGCACCACGATGAGCGCCGCGCAGTGGACGACGGCCTCGATGTCGGGGTGCTCGGCGAAGATCGTGTCGATCAGGCCGCCGTCCGCGATGTCGCCCTCGTAGAAAACGCGCCCCCGTGCGAACTCCGCGCGCCCGGTGACCAGGTTGTCGAGGATGATCGGCGTGATGCCCGCGTCGAGGCAGGCCGAGGCGACCGTGCTGCCGATGTATCCGGCCCCGCCGGAGATGAGGACCTTCACGGCGCGACCCGCCCGTTGGCCACGAACGCGGCGTGGGTGAGGGGCATGAGCTCGGCCCACGCGGCCTCCATCTTCTCGGCCACCATCTCGATCTCGCGCTGTGGGAAGGAGGGCACCTTGGCCTGCTCGTTCTTGGTGCGCAGCGACAGGAAGTGCATGAGGGAGCGGGCGTTGCAGGTGGCGTACATCGAGGAGAACAGACCGACGGGCAGGACGGCGCGGGCGACCTCGCGGGCGACGCCCGCCTCCAGCATCTCCTGGTAGGCGGCGTAGGCCTGCCGGTAGGCGCCCTCCATCGCCTCGGTGACCACCTTGTGCTGCTCGGGCGAGCCCTCGACGAAGACGTAGCGGCCGGGCTTGCCCTCCTGGACGAGCTTGCGCTCCTGGCCCGGCACGTAGAAGACGGGCTGGAGCTCCCGGTAGCGGCCGCTCTCCTCGTTGTAGGACCAGCCGACCCTGTGCCGCATGAACTCCCGGAACACCAGGATCGGGGCGCTGACGAAGAAGGTCATGGAGTTGTGCTCGAAGGGGCTGCCGTGCCTGTCACGCATCAGGTAGTTGATCAGACCCTTGGACCGCTCGGGGTCCTTGCCGACCTCTTCGAGGGACTGCTCCCCCGCGGTCGACACCCTGGCCGCCCAGAGCACGTCCGTGTCGGACGCGCTGTGTTTGACGAGTTCGACCGTGACGTCGTTCAGGAAACGCGGCTCGTCGCTCACTTAGTGGCTCCCCCTTGTGCTCGGCGTGCTGGCCGCCCGCCATAGTACGCCCTGCCCCGGCCAAGGGCAGGTCTCGGAGCCAGTCTCTCGCGACGTGAACGTGCTCCGGATCGGAGGGCCGCCGGACTCCGGCAGGACGACCGTGGCCGACTCCGACGCCCGTACCTGGGCGCGGCGGTGGCCTCGTCGGCGGGTAGGTGGACGATCAGGCACCGCCGTACGGGATCCTTGGTCTCTCCGGACAGTTCCTGGCGGAGGCTCCGCGGGACGGCCGTCGCTCACGTGCTGGAGCTGTGGGCGGCCTTCCCCTGAGCCAGCAGCCGTTCGGCCTCCTCGTCGGTGAGCGACTCCAGCAACCGGTGCATCTCCTGCTCGGCGAGCACCGCCAGGTTGGCGATGGAGAAGTCGTCGAAGGCCCGCTCCGGTGAGACGGTGACACCCAGCGCGCGATTGACGTCGATCAGGATCTGGTTGGCCATCACCGAGTCCCCGCCGAGCTCGAAGAAACCATCTCGGACGCCGATGGGCTGGATGCTCATCGCCTTCTGCCAGATCGCCGCGATCTGCCGCTCCAGGTCGTTGCGCGGCGCGAGGTATTCCGTCGCCAGGTCGGGCCGATGCGAGGACTGCGTGCCGATGGACCGCAGCCGGTCCACCTCGGCCGTGGCGATCTCGGACAGGAACGACCTTCCCGTGTCGGACGGATAGAACTGCGCCAGGTTCCGCAGGTCGAACGGCAACACCACGGGTTGCACGCGCTCACCCGCCGCCAGGCCGGCGAACGCGCTCACCCCGGCGTCCGGAAGGATTGCCCTGGCCGCGGTGCGCAGCTCGCGGTCGGAGTCGGTCTCCCAGCTCGCCGCCATGCCCGCCGCCCAGGGTCCCCAGTCGAAGCTGACCGCGGGCAACCCTTCGGCCCTGCGGTGGTGGGCCAGGGCGTCGAGGAAGGCGTTGGCCGCCGCGTACCCCGCCTGGCCCGGCGAGCCGAGCACCCCAGCGGCACTGGAGAAGCAGGCGAACCAGTCCAACTCATCACCCGAGGTCAGCTCGTGCAGGTGCCAGGCGCCCGACACCTTGGGGCCGAAGACGTCCTGCACTCCGCGGGCGTCGAGGTCGAGCAGCGGGCCGTTGTGCAGCAGCCCGGCCGCATGCACGACGCCGCGCAACGGCCCGGCCGCCCGGGCCTGCCGCAACGCGCCGTCGAGCTGCTCGCGGTCGGACACGTCCGCGGCCAGGACCCGCACGTCCACGCCGCGCGCCCGCCACGCGGACACCTCGGCGCCCTCCCGCTTCGTCCTGCCGATCAGCACGAGCCGGCGGGCGCCGAGCTCGACCAGGTGAGCGGCCACCTGCAGGCCCAGCGCGCCGGTGCCGCCGGTGATGGCGTAGACACCGTCGGCGCGGACCGTGATCTGCGGGCCCACCGGCCGGTCGTCGGGCGCGATCCGCCTGATGTACCGCAGGCCGGACCGGTAACCGACCTCGGCGTCCTCCCAGCGCGCCGCCAGCTCCTCGCGGACCGTGGAAACCGGGTCCGGATCGTCAGGGTCGAGGTCGAGGCAGAGGAACTCCAGCGAGGGGTGCTCCAGCGGGATCACCTTCGCCAGCCCCCAGACGGCCGCGGCGAACGGATCGCGCACCGGGTGCTCGCCCACGGGCTGGGCGCCGGTGGTGGCGAAGAGCACCCTCGGGCTCTGCTCGGCGATGCCGTACGCCAGCGCCCGCAGCAGCAGCGCGGCGGACAGCACCCCCGTGTCCGCGTCGGCGCCGGGCAGATGGATCACCCCGCGCAGCGGGCCCGTGGCCACCAGGTGGTTCACCAGCTGCCGGTAGTGGCCGGGCCGGCGGGGGTCGATCGAGAGCTCCTCGGCATCCAGCCTGAGCTCTCCGTTCGCCCGGCAGATCCGGAATCCCGCGCGCTCCGCCAGCTGTTCCGCGAGCCGCTCACCCGGCGAGGCGATCACCACCCAGCCGCTGGGGAACAGCCCGGTCGGGCAGGCGGGGATGGGCCGGAGGCGCCAGGCCACCTGGTAGAGCCGAAGTCCGGGCAGGCGCGTGGCCTGTTCGTCCAGTACGGCACGCCGCAGGGTGAGCCCGGTGACGCGGGCCACCGGTGCCCCGTCCTCACCGGTCAGGTCGAGGTCCGCGGTCAGCTCCGCCCCGCCCGATGTTCCGAGCGTGACGTGCACGTGCGTGGCCGCGCTCGGCTCGGCCCACCACGTCAGCTCCTCGACGGCGACGGGAAGGGCGGGGCCGTGGCCCGGATCGACGAGCGCGGCGACCACGTGGAAGGCCGCGTCGAGCAGGCGGATGCGATCCCCGCCGCCGGCGAGCACGCCCAGTGCCTCGTCGGTTCCCCTCCACACCCGCTCGACCCCGCGGAAGGCGGGCCCGTAGTCGAGGCCGTGCCGGCGCAGCAGCTCGTACAGCTCGGCGCCCGCGACCTCACGTGGGCAGCGTGCCCGCAGGAGCGCCAGGTCCAGCGGAGCAGGGGCGGGCGCGGCGGCCACGAGACGTCCCGCCGCGTGCTCGCGCCATTGGCCGTCGTCATCGTGGGCGTGGACGGTGACCGTCCGCCGCGCCCTGTCGAGCGTCGTCTGCAAGCGGCGGCGTCGGCCGAGCACCAGCGGGCGGTGCAGGCGCAGCCCGGCCACCGCCTCGTGCCGCCCGCCCGCGCGGCGCAGCAGGTCCGCGTAGCCCGCCGCAGGGAAGATCACCTGCTCGCCGACCTTGTGGTCGGAGAGGTACGGCAGCGCCACCGGGTCCAGGTCGCCCTGCCAGATCGTGTGGTCCGGTGACGTGGCCAGGTCGAGCAGGCCGCCCAGCAGCGGGTCGGCACCGGCACGGCGATCGCCCGAAGGCCGGTCCAGCCAGAAGCGGCGGCGACGCCACGGCGTGACCGGGGCGCTCACGACGGGCGAGCCGGACGGGTAGAGGCGCTGCCACCGGATGGCCGCGCCCAGCCCGAACAACGCGGCCAGCGTGCGCAGCAGGGCAAGCTGTTGCTGATCGCTCTCGTCGACGCAGCTCAGCACCCGCGCGCGGGTTCCGGCCAGGGCGCGGAGAGAGGCCTGGAGGACCGGCTTCGGTCCGACCTCGAGCAGCACGTCCACGCCGTCGTCCAGCGCGGCGGTGACCGCGTCGGCGAACAGGACGGGCTCCCGGACGCCGCGGCCCCAGCGCTCGCCGTGCGGCCCGGCCACCCGGCGGCCGGTGATCGTGGAGTAGAGCGGCACCTCCGGCTCGTGCGCGGCCAGCCCGGCCTGCTCGGCCGCGAGCAGCTCGGCGGCCCGCGCCATCGACGAGGAGTGGAAGGCGTAGGCGACGGGCAGTCGCCTGGCGAAGACCCCGGCCTCGGTCAGGTCCCGCGCCACCTTCTCCAGCCTGGCGGCGGAACCGGCCAGCACGGTCGCGGTGGGTGCGTTCACCGCGGCCACCTCTACGCCGTCCTCGCACCACCGGCGTGCCTCGGCGACGGGCAGGCCGACGGCGAGCATGCCGCCGCCGGGTGCGGCCTCGGCCATGAGCCGCCCGCGCGAGACGGCCAGCCGCATCCCCGCCTCCAGGTCCAGTTCACCGGCCGTCACCGCGGCGGAGATCTCGCCCACGCTGTGCCCGACCACGGCGTCGGGCACGATGCCGTAGGAGCCGAGGAGCTCCGCCAGGGCGATCTGCACGGCCACGATCAGCGGCTGGGCCACCGCGGTGTGCTCGAGGTCCACCGGCTCGCCGCCGTCGAGGGCCGCTTCGATCGACCAGTCCAGCAGCTCGCGCACCGCCTCGTCGCAGCGGCGGATCACCGAGCGGAACAGCGGCTCGTCGGCCAGCAGCGTACGGCCCATGCCGGGCCACTGGCTGCCCTGGCCGGAGAAGGCGAAGGCGATGCGCGGCGGTGCGGCGGGGGCCGCAGACACCTCGGACAGGCCTGTGGAAAGGGCCCGGCGCAGCTCGGCCGGACGGCGCGCGACCACGGCCGTCCGGTAGGGGCGGTGATGCGTGCGCCGGGTGGCCATGGTGGCGGCCACCGCGAGGATCTCCGCCTCGTCGGCGGATTCGAGGCGGCGTGCCGTACGGGAGACGAGTTCGGACAGTTCGTCGCGACCGCGCGCCGTGAGGGGGAGCAGCAGGGGGTCTTCGCTTGGGGACGCCGGCGCGGTGGCCGGAGCCTGGCCGACGACGACGTGGGCGTTGGTCCCTCCGAACCCGAAGCTGCTCACGCCCGCGAGGCGAGGCCCGTCCGGCCAGCTCACCGAACGGGCGGCCACCCGGAGCCGGTGCTCGTCGAAGGGGATGCGCGGGTTCGGGGTGGAGTAGTGGAGGCTGGGCGGGATGAGGCCGTGGTGCACGGCCAGGACCGTCTTGATCAGTCCGGCGACCCCGGCCGCGGCCTCCAGATGCCCGATGTTGCCCTTGACCGAGCCGATCAGGCACTCGCCCGCCTCGGGACCGCGGGCCGCGGCGAGCGAGCCGGCCTCGATGGGGTCGCCGAGCGGGGTTCCGGTGCCGTGACACTCCACGTACTGGGCATCGGCGGGGGCCAGTCCGGCATCGGCGTAGGCATCGTGCAGGACGGCTCGCTGGGCGGCCGGGTTGGGAGCGGTGAGGCCGTTGGACGCGCCGTCCTGGTTCACCGCGCTCCCCCTGAGGACGGCGTAGATCCGGTCTCCCGCGGCCAGCGCGTCTTCCAGGCGCTTGAGCACGACGACGCCGCAGCCTTCACCGCGCACGTAGCCGTTGGCCGCGGCGTCGAACGGCTTGCAGCGGCCGTCGGGGGCGAGCATGCCCGCTTTGCTCAGCCCGATGGAGGCTTCCGGCTCGATCAGCGCGTTCACCCCGCAGGCGAGGGCCAGGTCGCAGTCTCCTGCGCGCAGGGCGCGGATCGCCAGGTGGGTGGCGACCAGCGAGGAGGAGCAGGCTGTGTCCACCGCGACGCTGGGGCCGCGCCAGTCGTAGAAGTACGACAGCCTGTTGGCCGCGACCGCGAAGGAGTTGCCCGTCGCCGTGTGGGCGCTGATGCGGTCGGGGTCGGACAGCTGGCGGTGGGCGTAGTCGCCGGTGGCAATGCCGACGAACACTCCGGTGCGTGAGCCCCTCAGGCGGCTCGGTGGGCTGCCCGCGTCCTCGGTGGCGTCCCAGCTGGTTTCCAGCAGCAGACGCTGCTGCGGGTCCATGCGCAGCGCCTCCGCCTCCGAGATGCGGAAGAAGGCGGCGTCGAAGTCGGCCAGGCCGTCCAGGAAGCCGCCTCGGGTGCTGATCAGCTTTCCGGGTGTGCTCGGGTCGGGGTCCACCACTCCATCGGGCCACCGGTCCGGTGGTACCTCCCGCACCGCCTCGGTGCCGGTCAGCAGGAGCTTCCAGTACTCCTCGGCGTCCGCCGCGCCGGGCATGCGGCATGCCAGTCCGACCACGGCGATCGGGCCGCCGGCCGGACCGGCCGCGGCCATGACGGCGGCGCGCGCTGCGGCCTCAGCGGGGCGGCGCAGGTGGGCGGCGAGCGTGGCGATCGTCGAGTGCTCGAACAGCAGCGCGGGGTCGACGACGCGCCCCAGCCTGCGGCCGACACGCTCGGCCAGCTCGGCGACGCGCACCGAGTCGAGGCCGTTGGCCGCGAAGGTCTGCTCGGGGTCGGCGACCTTCCGTCGGCCCAGCTCGGCGACCTGGGCGGTGAGCCACTCCTGCAGATCATCCCGGTTCACGAGACATCACCGTCCGTGTGCAAGATCGTGATTTCTCCGTTGTGCAGCGCGTCCCTGGTCGCCGACCGGCGCGGCTTGCCGCTGGAGGTCTTGAGCACGCTGCGAGGCGGCACCAGGTACAGCCGCGAGACCGGCACCTGCTGGTCGGCGAGGACCGCCCCGGTGATCGCCGCAGCCAGGCCACGCAGCTCCTCGGGGTCCCGCGTGGTGACCTCCTGGAGCAGCGCGACACCCTCGCCGTCCGCACCGAGGATCGAGAACGCCACCCCGCCACCCGGGCGCAGGCGGCGGTCCACCTGCTGGGCCACCCGTTCGATGTCGTGGGGGTGGACGTTGCGGCCACGGACGATCACCACGTCCTTGCGCCTGCCGGTGACGAACAGCCGCCCGTCGAGCATCACCCCGAGGTCGCCGGTGCGCAGGTAGCTCGAGTCCGTGGCCGGCAGCCGGGCGCCGAACGCCGCGCCGGTCTCCTCGGGTTTGCGCCAGTAGCCGTCGGCCACGCTGGGCGCCGAGGCCCAGATCTCGCCCACCGCGCCGTCGGGCAGCTCCCGCCCCGAGCCGGCATCCACGATCCGCACGTCGTGACCGGGGGGCAGGCCACCCGCGTCGGCCAGCTCGACCGCACGCGGATCGCCGGGGTCGCACTCCACGGCCTTGCCCTCGCCGAGCTCGGCGCGTAGGACATGGGTGGACCGCGGCTCGCCGCGCCGCGCGCCGGTCACGAGCAGGCTCGCCTCGGCCAGGCCGTAACAGCCGACCACCGTGCCCGGCCGCAGGCCACTGGGCGCGAAGGCGGCCTCGAAGGCCCGCAGCACGTCCAGGTTGATGGGTTCGGCCCCGTTGAAGGCGACCTCCCAGCTGGACAGGTCGAGCCGGTCGGGCGAGATCGCCTCGGCCCGCCGGGTGCACAGGTAGTAGGCGAAGCTGGGACCGCCGCTGATCGTGCCGCCGACCCTGCTGATGAGCTCCAGCCACCGTAGCGGCCGGTGCAGGAAGTGCAGCGGGGACATCAGGTAGCAGGACATGCCGCGGAACAGCGGGTAGAGCACGGTGCCGATGAGGCCCATGTCGTGATAGAGCGGCAGCCACGAGACCACCGTCCCGGTGGCGGGCCGGCCGGTGAACCAGTCCATCGAGGCCAGGTTGCCGAGCAGGTGCCGATGGCGCAGCACCACCCCCTTGGGCGACCCGGTGGAACCAGAGGTGTATTGGAGCATGGCCACGGAGTCGGGCCGGACCCTGGGAGCGCGCCACGCGTCCGCCGGCCTTTCATCGGGCACCAGCCACGGCAGCCCCCTGAGCTCGGCCACGCCCGCGGCGGCCTCGGCGAGGGCGACCGTCAGCGGGGAGGCGAGCACCGCCTCGGCCCCGCAGTCGGCGGCCACCCGGGCCACGCTCGCGAGCCCGGCTTCGGGCCGCGAGGGCGTGGGCGGGTAGACGGGCACCGCGACGACGCCCGCGAACAGGCAGCCGAAGAATGCGGTCAGGAAGTCCAGGCCGGGTTCGAAGACCAGCAGCACCCGCCCGCCCGGAGCGACGCGCTCGCCGAGCATCGCGCCGATGGCGGCGGCCCGCTGCTCCAGCTCGCCGTACGTCACCGACCTGAGGTCCTGCTCCCCGTCCACGAGGAAGCCGTAGGCGTGTCCGTCACCGCCGGCCTGCGCGCGCTCCCGGACCAGCCCGACCAGGGTGTCAGCCATGAGCCGGCCTCTCCTCGCTGCCCGCGCCGCCGATGTGCAGCCGCCACAGCGAGGCGGCGTCCAGCGCGCGCTGGGTGCCGACCTGCTGCACGGTGACCCCGTCCCGTTCCCACAGCCGCGGGTACGACTCCACGACCGGGGGCGGCACGTCCTCGATCGGCGTGACCTTGTCCATCGCCTTGTCGATGTAGGGCGCCAGGTCGGCCTGCTTGGCCCGCTCGCGCTCGACGTGCCGTTCGGCGAACTCGGGCAGCACCCGGCGACCGAGCAGGTCCAGGGACTCGCAAATGTGCTCGTGCTCGTACCGGCCGCCTTGCTGGAGCAGGATGAGCTGGTCCACCCCGGCCTCTTCCAGCCCGCGGAAGTGCTCGGCCGCCTCCTCGGGGGAGCCGACCGCCCCCAGCCCTGCCATCGGCTCGGGCTCGCTGCGCTTGAACTCCTCCCACAGGTTGGTACGGCCTGGCACGTGCGCGCCGAATCGGTAGTAGTGCGCCAGCGCCCACTTGAAGAACTGCTGCCCCTCGACGCCGCGGGCGCGGGCGAGGTCGCCGTCCTCGTTGACCATGACCCCGGCCAGCATCGCGATGTTGGGGTTGACGGCCTGCCCGATGGGCTGACACTCGCGCTTGAAGGTGTCGTAGTACTCACGCACCCAGAACCGCGCCTCCCCCGCGTCCATGAAGGAGAAGGTCAGCGCGCCCATGCCGAGCCGGGCGGCCAGCTTGAGCGTGTCGCGGTTGGTGCAGGCCACCCAGAGCGGCGGGTGGGGCCGCTGGACGGGCTTGGGCACCACGTTGCGCGGCGGCATCGAGAAGTATTCACCCTGATGTCCTGGGTACGGCTCCGCCGTCATCATCCGGGCCGCCTCGCGCACGCCTTCGGCCCACATGGCGCGTTTCTCGATGTAGTTGACCCGGAAGCCCTCCAGCTCGAGCCGGGAGCTGGACTCCCCGGTGCCCCACTCGACCCGCCCGCCGCTGACCAGGTCGAGCATGGAGATGCGCTCGGCCACCCTGGCGGGATGGTTGTAGGCGGGCGGCATGAGCGTGATGCCGTGTCCCAGCCGCATGCGCTTGGTGCGCTGGCTCACCGCGGCCAGGAACACCTCGGGGGCGGTGGAGTGGGAATACTCCTCCAGGAAGTGGTGCTCCTGCGCCCAGGCGTACTCGATGCCCGCGGCCTCGCCCAGCTCAGCCCATTCCAGGGCGTTGGAGACCAGCTCCTGCTCGCTGTCCGGGCGCCAGGGCCGGGGCAGCTGGAGCTCAAAGAACATGCCGAACCGCATGGCTCACCTCCATCAACTCTGTCCTCGCTCGGCGAGCAGGCCCTCGAGCAACGCGTCGAGCCGGTTCGCCGGAACCCCATCGACCAGGGAGCGGATGCGTTCCCCGTCGTCGGCTAGCTGCCGCCGCCTGTCCAAGTCCTCCTGGATCATCCGCGCCAGGTTCTCCAGCGTCGGCGTGCGGAACACCTTCTGGAGCACCAGCTCGACGTCGTAGCGGCGCTGCAGGTGCACGACCAGCTGCGCGGCGCGAATGGAGTTGCCGCCCAGGTCGAAGAAGTCGTCGTGCAGCCCGACCCTGTCCACTTCGAGGTACTCGGCGACGTGCGCCGCCAGCTCGATCTCCAGCTCCGTGCACGGCTCGGCGTACGGCGTGCCGGATGCCCGTTCCGCCGGGGCCGGAGCGGGCAGCCGCGCCCTGTCGGTCTTGCCGGTCCGGGTCCTGGGCAGTTCGTCGAGCAGCACGAAGCGGTCGGGCACGAGGTAGGCGGGCAACTGCTCGCGCAATTGCCTGCGCACGGCGGGGATCAGCTCGGTGTCCTCGTACAGGGCCTTGTTGCGGCTGACGAGATAGGCGACGAGCAGGTCGCCCCGGACGGCGACCGCGCATTCCCGCACCCGTGGGTTGGCCTCGATGGCCGCTTCGATCTCCCCCGGCTCCACCCGGTGACCGCGGACCTTGACCTGGTCGTCATTGCGGCCGATGAACTGCAGGGTGCCGTCGGGGCGGTAGCGGGCGTGGTCGCCGGTCCGGTAGAGGCGCTCGCCCGGCACGGTGGCGAACGGGTCGGGTACGAAGCGTTCCGCCGTGGCGGCAGCCCGGCCGTGATAACCCCTGGCCAGCGCGGCACCGCCCACGCAGAGCTCGCCCACCGCCCCGATGGGGACCGGCCTCAGCTCCTCGTCCAGGAGGTGCACCCGGGTGTTGGCGATGGGCTTGCCCAGCGGTACCGGGGAGTCGAGGGTCAGCGCGGCCACCGTCACCCACACCGTGGTCTCGGTGGGACCGTACTGCGTCCAGGCCGACCTCTGGGTGGCCGCGAGCTCGGTGGCCAGCCGCTCGCCGACCCGCTCGCCGCCCACCAGCGCCGTGAGGAGCAGGTTGTCGGGGCGCAGCAGCCGCCACAGGGTCGGGGTGGCCGACAGGACCGTGACGCCGCCCTCGATCAACGCATTCTCCAGACCGTCGCCGAGGTCGTCCTGATCGACCAGGTGGATCCGGCCGCCGAGCGCCAGGGTGCCGAAGATCTCGGCGATCGAGGCGTCGAAGGCGGGACTGGCCACCGCGCCGACCACGTCGTCCGGGCCGATGCCGTGCACCTCGGACAGGGAGTACGCGTAGTTCACCACCGCGCGATGGCTGATCTCGACGCCCTTGGGCGTGCCGGTCGAGCCGGAGGTGTAGATCATGTAGGCGAGGTTCTCCGGTCCCACGCGGACGTCCGGGGGCTCGGCCTCCTCTCCCTCGTCCAGGACGAGGTCGGGCTCCGCCGTACCGATCACGACGGTGGCGCCCGAGTCGGCCAGGACCTCGGCGCGGCGGCGCGGACCGTGCGCCGGGTCGATCGGCAGGTAGACCGCGCCCGCTTTGAGTACCCCGAGCGCGGCCACGACCAGGTCGGGCGAGCGCTCCAGGCACACGGCGACCAGCGATTCCACCCCGACGCCCAGCTCGGCCAGGCGTCGCGCGAGCCGGTTGGCCCGGCGGTCCAGCCGGCCGTACGTCAGCGCGCCGGTCACGGCGACCGCCTCCGGCCGCTCGCGGCAGTGCCGGGCGATCAGCTCGTGCAGGCACACCGGCGGCCGTTCCCGCTCCGGGCCGGTCGCCAGGCGTGCCAGCTCCCGCCGCTCCTGGGCGGAGGGCAGGTCGAGCTCGGCGATCGCCTCGTCCGGCCGCGCGAGCAGCGTCCGCACCGTCGCCACGAACCGGCGCGCCAGGAGCTCGGCGGTGTCCCGGTCGAACAGGTCTGTGCGGAACACCAGGCTGCCGTGGACAGTGGGCCGCTCCCACAGGAAGAACTCCAGATCGGCGCGGGCGGTTCGCCAGCCGAGTTGGACCGGCTCCAGCCCGAGCCCGGCGAAGTCGCTGATGGGAGAGGGTGGCTGCATCACGAACGTCACCGCGAACGGCCCGCTCGACGAGGCGTCCCTGGGCAGCTCCAGCTCCTCCACCAGCAGGTCGAAGGGCACGTGCTGGTGCTCAAGAGCCTCCAGGCAGGTCCGTCGGACAGAGGCCAGCAGCTCATGGAAGCTCTGCCTGGTCTCCACGCCGACGCGCAGCCCCACCGTGTTGGTCAGGTTGCCGATCAGGCCTCGCGTCTCGGGCAGGTCCCGGCCCGCGACCACGCCGGCGATCGCGATGTCCCGCACCCCGGTCGTCTGCCTGAGCAGGACGGCCAGCGCGGTCAGCAGGACCATGTACGGCGTGGCGTTGGCCTCGCGTGCGGCGGCGCGAATCGAGGCGTCGTCACCGTCGTCGAAGGGCAGCGCCCGCCAGTCGCCGGCGGTGGTGAACTCCGGCGGCCGAGGCTCGTCGCCGGGCAGCCGCAGCGGGCTGATCCCGGCCAGCCGGTCGCGCCAGTACTCCAGGTCGCCGGCCGAGCCGCCGCTGTTGCGCTCGTGGGCGGCGACGTCGGCGAAGCGGATCGGCAGCGGGTCGGGCACGGGGGCCCGGCCCGCGGCCCTGGCCTGGTAGGCCGACGACAGCTCCAGCAGGGCGACGGCCAGCGCCCAGCCGTCGCCGATGATGTGGTGCACGACCATGACGAGCATGTCCCGCTCGGGCAGCCGGATGAGCAGGAGGCGTGCCAGCGGGCCGGTGGCCAGGTTCATCGGCCCGTCCACCGCCGCTCTCGCCTTGCTCAGGGCTGCCTCGAAAGCCTGTCCGGCGGGCAGGTCACGCAGGTCGACGGTCTCCAGGGACGGCCTGGCCGCCTCGTTCACGAGCTGGAGCGGCTCGTCGTCCACGACCCTGATCACCGTACGCAGCGTGTCGTGCCGTACCACCAGATCTTCCAGCGCGAGCGCGAGCACGGCCGGATCCAACCGGCCGTCGAGCAGCACGCAGTGGCTGAGGTTGAAGGCGGAGGAACCGGGGGTCAGCTGGTCCAGGAACCACAGGCGGCGCTGCGCGTACGACAGTGGCGCGGGGCCGGGGCCGTGCACCGGGATGACCGGTGTCGCCGGTGCCGCGACCCTGCCCTCACGCCACTGGCGAAGCAGGGCCGCTTTGAGCTCCGACAGCTCGGAGCCCTGCTTCGCGTCGCTCACTGTGACCGCTCCCTGAGGCTGAGGGGACGAAGGTCGGTCCAGACCTGGTCGATGTGGGCCAGGCAGTCGCTCCTGGTGCCGCGGTAGCCCGCCTCCCGCCACCCGGCCGGCAGGCTCCGGTCCGCCCACCAGACCGAGTACTGCTCCTCGTGGTTGACCACCACCGTGAAGGTGGCGGCGTCGCTGTTGCTCATCGGTGCTCTCTCCTGTCAGCGCTTGCGCGGGTAACGGTCGGGCGGGTCGAGCTGGCCGTGCCTGACCAGGAAGTCCAGACAGTCGTGCATGTACTTCTCGTTCAGCGGCGCGGGCTCCCAGCCGGTGCCCTTGATGGCCTCGAGCAGGTTCACGCACTCCAGCCGGTTGTCGATGGCGTCCTCGGTCTCCATGGTCATCTCCACGCCGGCGTCGCCGCTGGAGTAGAGCAGGAGCACGGGGACCATCGGGTAGATCGGGTGGTCGGGCCCGGCGTTGATGGCCAGCTCCAGCGCCTCGTCGAACGGCACCACCTCGAAGGGGTAGCCGTAGGAGCGGATCCAGGGGTACAGCATGTTGTGGGAGATCGCGTCGGTGTTCCACAGGTGGAAGATGTTGCCCACCGAGGACTCCTGTTTGGAGGCGTGGACCATGGCCGCGCTCGCGTAGTCCAGCGTGATCGCGTTCATCGACTCGGCGTAGTCGGGCAGGATGCCGAACTCGAGGAAGCCGCGCAGCGCCGTCAGGACGTAGTTCTGCGCGTGGCAGGCGCCCGTCTTGGGGTGCCCCATCATGATCGACGGCCGGAAGATCGTGATCGGCAGGCCCCGCTGCTTGGCCTTCAGGATGATCTTCTCGCTGACCCACTTGCTCTGCGGGTAGCTGAAGGGCACCTGGGGCGGCTTGCTGGGCAGCTCGACCTCGAGGAAGGGCCGGGTCATGTGGCCCGCGATGAACACGTCGATCGTGGAGACGAAGTGCACCTGCTTGGCCTTGTAGCGGGAGGCCAGGCGGAGGATCTCGACGGTGCCGTCCACGTTGGGGGCCTTGAGCGCGGAGTACGGCATGGAGAAGTTGACCAGGGCGCCGTTGTGGTAGATGACGTCCACCAGCTTGGCCAGGTCGTCGAACTGCTCGGGCGACAGCCCGAACAGCGGACGGCCCAGGTCGCCGTTGACCGCCTTGACCCGCCGGTCGAAGCGGTCGTCCCAGGGCACCTCGTACTGCTCGCAGCTGGCCTTGAGCCGGGCCAGCCCGGCGGCCGGGTTCTTGGCGCGCACCAGGCAGTAGATGTCCGCGGTCGTCTGCGCGATGAGCTGGTCGAGCAGGAAGACGCCGAAGTAGCCGGTGCCGCCGGTGAGCAGGACCGCCTTGGGCGAGAAGATCTCGGCCAGCGGCAGGTTCTCGCCGGTGATCGATTCCTCCAGGAACGCCTCCCGGTCCAGGTCGTCGGCCGGGTCGCGGGTGGCGCGCAGCCCCTCGAAGCCCTCACGCTCGAACAGCTCGATCCGGGAGGCCACACCGGCCACGGTCGGGGTGCTGAACAGCGCGTGCAGCGGCAGCTCCAGCCCGTAGACCTGGGCCAGCTTGGCGCCCACCTTGGACAGCTGCAGCGAGCTGCCGCCGAAGGAGAAGAAGTCGTCGTGCAGGCCGACCCCGGGCAGCCCGAGCGCCTCTGCGAACACCTCGGCGATCTCGCGCTCGATGCGCCTGCGCGGGACGGCCTCGCTGGGCACCGTCACGATTCGCACCTGCGGGTCGGGCAGCGCCTTGCGGTCGACCTTGCCGTGCGCGTTCAGCGGGAACTGCTCGCACACGACGATCGTGGCCGGGATCATGTAGTCGGGCAGGATCGTGCGCACGTGCGCCGAGAGCCGCTCGGTGTCCACTTCCCGGCCGGGTTCGGCCGGGAGCACGTAGGCGATCAGCTCGTTCTCGTCGCCGGCCAGGTTGCGCCGGACGTCGGCCACCGCGCTGAGCACCTCGGGGTGTCGCTGCAGCGCGTTCTCGATCTCGCTGAGCTCGATCCGGAAGCCGCGGACCTTGACCTGGGTGTCGGCCCGGCCGATGAACTCCAGCTGCCCGCCGGGCAGGTACCTGGCCAGGTCGCCGGTCCGGTAGAGCCGCCCGCCTGGAGTCGGGGAGAAGGGGTCGGGGATGAACCGGTCGGCCGTCTGGCCCGGCGCGTTCACGTATCCGCGGGCCAGGCCCTCGCCCGCGACGTGGATCTCCCCGGGCACCCCGATCGGGACCGGGTTCAGCTCCTCGTCGAGCAGGTAGATCCTGGTGTTCTGGATCGGGCGGCCGATCGGCACGCTGGCGCCGTCCTCGTCCGCCTCGGCCAACTTCGCGGTCGCCCAGACGGTGACCTCAGTGGGCCCGTAGTCGTTGTAGATCTTGGCCCAGGGCAGCGTCTTGTAGTGGTCGACGGCGAGCTGCGAGGGGAAGACGTCGCCTCCGGCGGAGATGTCACGCAGCGAGATGAGCTTGCGCCCGCCCGCGGCCAGCAGCAGCTGGTAGTAGGAGGGCATGTGGGTGATGTGCGTGACCTGCTCCGCCTGCACCAGGCGGGCCAGCAGGGCCGGGTTGCTCACCTCGTCCTCGTTGGGCAGCACGATCCGGCCGCCGGTGACGAGCGTCCAGTACAGCCCGGCGGCGGAGGCGTCGAAGGTCAGGGAGACCGGGATCGCGTACGCCTCGGGGGCGGGGCGGCCGCCGGCGCTGCGCGCCAGCGTGGAGTTGACGATCTGGCGGTGCGGGACCACGACGCCCTTGGGCTGTCCGGTGGAGCCCGAGGTGTAGATCACGTAGGCGACGTTGGCCGGGTCGGTGCCCGCCGGAGCCAGGCTCGTGGACTCCTCGCCCACCCCATGGACGTCGATCCACGTCTCGCCTGGCTCGGGCCGCGGCGTCTCGGCCTCGGAGTCCGTCACGACGACGGTTTTGATCCCCGCGTCCGCGATCATCGCGCGGGTGCGCTCGACCGGCTGCTCGGGGTCGAGCGGGACGTAACCGCCGCCCGCCTTGAGCACACCCAGGAAGGCCGCCACGGTGGCCACCCGCCTGCCGGCGATGACGCCGACCAGAGTCTCCGGGCCGACGCCCTCGGCGCGCAGACGGTTGCCCAGCCGGCTCGCCCACTCGTCGAGCTCGCGGTAGGTCAGCCGGTCAGGGCCCGCCACCACGGCCAGCGCGTCGGGAGTGCGCGCCACCTGGTCGGCGATGAGCTCGTGCAGGCACCGGTCGCCGGGGAAGGGGCTGTCGGTGCGGTTCCACTGCTGGATCACCGTGTCCAGCTCGCGGTCCGACAGCATGGGCAGGCGGTGGCTCGGGCTGCCGGGGTCGGCCGCGGCCGCGGCCAGCAGCACCTCTATGTGGCCCAGCACCAGGTCCACGGTGTCCGGCTTGAACAGCTCGGTGCTGTAGTCGGCGTGCAGGTCGAGGCTGCCGTCGGCGCCCTCGACGAGGTGCACGCTCAGGTCGAACGCGGACAACCCGACGTCCGCCTGGGTCACGATCCAGGTCGAGCCGCCCGAGGCCTGCGGCCGGGCCGCCTGGTGGGGGACGAACCTGACCTGGTGCAGCGGTGCCCTGCCGAGGTCGGTGTCCGGCTGCACCTTGTTGACGACGTGCTCGAACGGGATGAGCTGGTGGTCGCGGCCCTTGGCCCAGGCGGCATGGACCCTGCGGACCAGCTCCTCGAAGGTGGGCTCGTCGGCCAGGTGGGCACGGACGACGAGCGTGCTCTCCAGCGGTGCCAGGATCTCGCTCTGCGTGTGGTCCCGCCCCGGCGCGGGGATGCCCACGGCGATGTCACGCTCGCGGGTGTAGCGGCCCAGCACCTCCGCGTAGGCGGCCAGGAGCACCGACGCCTTGCTCGCCTCGCACCGTCCGGCCAGCTCGCCGACGCCGCGCGCGGTCTCCGCGCCGAGCGTACGGCTTCGCCTGGCGCCGCGCAGGGACGGCATGCGGCCCACCGGCCTGGGGTGGTCGGTGGGCAGATCGACGGGCGTGATCCCGGCGAGCGCCTTGGCCCAGAAGGCCAGCTGGCGGCGCGCCAGCGGGGTGCGCAGCCAGGCCTGTTGCCGGTCGACCACTTTGGTGTAGGGGATCCGGCTGGGCTGCGGCTCGGGCCGCTCGCCGCGGCGAACGGCGTCGTAGGCCTCCAGCAGCTGGCCGACGATCAGGTCCATGGCGACCTCGTCGCAGACCACCTGGTGAGCCGTCAGCACCACCTCGTGCCGGTCCTCCTCGACCCGGATGGCGGCTGCCCGGAGCAGCGGCGCCGTCTCCAGGTCGAAGGGGCGGCCCGCCTCACGGTGCCTGACCTTGCGAAGCTCCTCGGCGCCGGCGACAGAGAAGGTCTTCAGCTCCGGCGCAACGGCTCCCGCGTCGGCGACGGGCCGAACCGGCCTGCCCTCGATCGACAGGAAGCGTGCTCGCAGTTCCTCGCGCGCGTCCGTGAGCGCGGCCAGCGCCGACCGCAACGCCTCGTGATCCAGCTCTCCGTCCACCTCGAGCACGCGAACGACGTGTGTGGGCAGCTGGGGTGCTATCTGATGCAACACCCAGTAGCGGCGCTGCGCGGGCAGCAGCCGCTCCCCGCCCTGGTCGCCGTCCTGGCCGAGAAGCTGTGCCAGGAGCGCGCGTTTGTCTTGTTCCGATAGCCGGCTGACCTCATCGGCAACTGTTGACACCGCACCGCGTCCTCTCTGTCGGGCGCAATTCATTGCGACTATCCAGTTCTAGTCACATTAATAAGCGGGAATGCCGTGCGGCCGTTCCTGAAGGACATCTTGCGTACCTGTCGGAATCGAAAGATCTGTCTGGGTTTCTTGACGAGATCGGCCGGCGGTCCGAAGAATTCGAGGTGCTGGCGCTCGATGATGAGGGCTATGCGGAGGCGGTATCACGCCCTACATCCTCGACTTCCAAGCCCTGCCCGGGAACCGGAGAGGAGGGGATCGACGTGCGTTACCTCCACTAATGAAAACCGGCGGATCGCGGCCCGATTAATTGCACGAATTCGGGCCGCGATTCCCGCCCTCGCCGGACGAATCAGAGTCGGCCCTCAGGCCAGATGGGGCAGGTCGTCGTGAGCAAGCGAGACGAGTTGTTCAACCCGCTCGACCCGGAAGTCATCCGCGATCCGTATCCCACCTACCGCAGGCTCAGGGAGACCGATCCGGTCTACTGGCACGAGCAGCTCGGCGCGTGGATCCTCACCCGGCACGCCGACTGCACCCACGCGCTGAAGAACCCCGACCTGTTCACCACCGACTTCAGGAAGGTCGGCGTGCCCACCCCAGGGCCGCTGCTCAGCCTGCAGACGCTGGACCCGCCCGACCAGACGCCGCTGCGGCACTTCGCCATCGACGCGATGCGCGCGCAGGACTTCGGCGAGCTGGAGCGGGACGCCTGGCAGCGGGCCGAGGCCCTGCTCCACGAGCTCCGCAGCCGGGGCACCTTCGACTTCGTGCACGACTTCGCCACGCCGTTCACGCTGGGCACCATCTCGCGTCTGGTGGGCATGCCGCCGCCCGAGGCCGACGAGGAGTGGCGGCGGCGCAACGACCAGCTGCACCGCAGCATGGACGCCGGGCTCGACCCCGACAGCGAGGAGGCCGGCCTGGCCGCTCGCGAGGCCTTCAGCGACTACGTCGCCCGGTGGCTGGCCGGCGAGCCCACCCAGGGCATCTCGGCCTACGTGGCCGACAACCGCAGCCAGCTCGACTACTCCGACGAGGTGCTGTGCAACTCGCTGCGCGCCTTCTGGCACGCGGGCTTCGAGGTGCCCGCACGATTCCTCGGCAACGCGGTCACCACCCTCCTCCGGCACCCCGAACTGCTGGAAGCCACCCTGGAGGACGTCGACACCGCGGTGGAGGAGCTGGTCCGCTTCTCCGGCCCGGTCCACGTGGTCAGCCGTATGTGCACCAAGAACACCGAGCTCGGCGGCCGGGAGATCAGCCGCGGCGACCTCGTCGTCACCGTGCTGGCCGCCGCCAACCGCGACCCTGAGCGCTTCGACCGGCCTGAAGAGCTCGACCTGACCAGGCACCCCAACCCGCACCTGGGCTTCGGCCGCGGCACCCACTCCTGCCTCGGCAACGCCGTGGCAAGGATCGAGGGCCGGGTCGTGCTCACCACGCTGTTCCGCGCCTACCCGGACGTGCGGCTGGCGGGCGAGCTGCAGTGGTGGGAGAACGCCACGCTGCGCGGGCTGTCCCAGATGCCGGTCAGCCTGGGCCGGGTGTCCGCGACGATCGGCTGAGGGAGAGGCCATGAGCACCCGCCATAGCAGTGCCGTCCCCATGGCGCTGCTGGCCGATCCCGTGGAGCGCGCCCCCGCCCTGCTCCGCCCCTCCCTGTGCGGGCTCTGGGCGGAGGGCCTGGCCGCCCTGCACGCCATCGTGGCCGCCGTGGGCTCGGGTTCGGGCAGGCCGGTACGGCAGGCGGCGGTGGCCACCGATGCCGCGGCCAGGTCGCTGGCGGCGGCCGTACCCTTGCCTGATCCGTCGGCGTTCCCGCCGCCCGTGCCCGTGCATTCGGACTATTTCCGCATCCGGCACGCTCCGCTCACCGCCGAGCAGCAATCAACGATGGCCGCGATCCTGATCTCCCGCACGCTCGCCGACCTCGACTTCGCCATGCTCGACCCGAACGACCTCCTCTGCGAGGTCGAGAGCATGATCACGGTGATGGAGCTGCTGCGCCCGCAGCCCAGCCACGAACTCGCGGACGCCCCTTCCACGAGCGTGCCGGAATCGTGGTACGTGCCCGGCGGCGACTGGATGGACCGCTGGTTCCTGGCCCACCACTTCTACTTCCTGCTCAACCTGCTGGCGGCCGAACGGCTCGACAGGGCCGCGGAGCTGGTCCGCGACGGCCGCGACGAGCCCGCCGCCGCGACCATGGATCAGGCGGCCGTGCTGATCAGGGGATTCACGGCGGCCATGGTGCACTCCTGCGCCTTCCCCGCCCGCTACTACCTGGACGTGGTCCGGCCCACGATGGCTCCGCCGTACGTCCGGACGAACCTGACCGGTGTCATGCAGCTCGAGCACCGCAGGTATCGCGCCGCGCTCGGCCGCCTTCTGGAGGAGCTGGCGGCCCCCTACGACGAGCTCGCCGCGTCCGCACCCGCCCTCGCGGCGGCCAGGAACGCCGTGCTGGAAGCCGACCTGATCGACCTGGAGCGGCACGTGATCGTGGCGGACACGATGGTCGGCGGAGAGCGTTCGCTGGTCCAGCCGGGCACGACCGTCCAGAACGCCGCCAGCACGCTGCGCAAGATGCGCCACCTGCGTGCCGCGACCTACTGCCAGTACATGCGGTTCGGCGACCGCTGGGTGACCGCGACCAGCCGCAGACCAGATGAGGTGACGACCAGATGACCGTGTCCCAGACACTCGCCACGGGCCGGGAGATCAACCCCGACGCGCTGCCGAAGCCCGACCTGTACCAGCTCATCACCTCCCTCGTCGTGCCGCGGCCGATCGCGTGGGTGTCGACGCTCTCCCTGTCCGGCCGGCGCAATCTCGCGCCCTACTCCTACTTCAGCCTCGTCGCCGACCACCCGCCGCACATCGCCGTCAGCTCCATCGGCGAGAAGGACACCCTGCGCAACATCCGCGCGACGCGGGAGTTCGTCGTCAACGTCGCCGACCGCAGCCTGCTCGACGTGCTCGACCGCTCGGGCTCGTCCTTCCCGCCGGACCTGGACGAGTTCGTCGAGGTCGGGGTCACCCCGGCGCCGTCGTCCGTGGTGCGCGCGCCCCGGGTCGCCGAGGCCAAGGCCCACATGGAGTGCAGGCTCGTCGACGTGCACCCCGTGGGCAACGGCAACCTCGTGATCGGCCGGGTCGTGCACATCCACGTGGAGCCCAGCGTGTGGGACGACGGGCGGGTCGACAGCGCGCTGCTGGACCCCGTGCTCCGGCTGTCCCGACGCTACGGACGGCTCAGCGCAGAGATGACGCCCGAGGAAGAACCCGCACCACACGTGTACACGTGACGCACACCCACGGAGCTGCCCGATGGCGATCACCGACCGACCCCCCACACTCCAGCCCACCACGCAGGGCCTGGCGAGCAACCGCCTCGGCATCCCCGCCGTGGTCTACTTCGTGATCTCCGCGACGGCCGCGCTCACCGTGGTCGCCGGGGGCGTGCCGGCTGCCTACGCCATCACCGGCGTGACCGGCCTCCCCCTGGCCTTCCTGCTCCTGGGTGCGGTGCTCGCGCTGTTCTCCTTCGGCTATCTGGCGATGGCACGGCGCGTGAAGAACGCGGGCGCCTTCTACGCCTTCGTCGCGCACGGGCTGGGCAAGCCACTCGGAGTCGGTGTGGCCTGGATGACGCTGCTCGCCTACAACGGCCTGCAGATCGGCCTCTACGGGCTGGTCGGCGCCGCCACCAGTCCCTTGATCGCCGAACTGTCGGGCCTGACCGTCCCCTGGTGGGGAATCGCGCTCGTGGCCTGGGCCGTGGTCGCGGTGCTCGGCATGCTGCGCGTGGACGTCAACAGCAGGGTGCTGGCCGTCCTGCTGCTCGGCGAGCTCGCCGTCGTTCTGCTCTTCAACGCCGCCAACCTGCTCAACCCTGCCTCCGGTGGCCTGGATCTCGCACCGCTGACCCCGCAGCAGCTCTTCGTTCCCGGGGTGGGAGCGCTGTTCGTCTTCGCCATCGCCTCCTTCGCGGGCTTCGAGTCCTCGGCGGTCTTCACCGAGGAGGCCAAGAACCCCGCGCGGACCATCCCGGTCGCCACCTTCCTCGCCCTGGCCATCCTGTCGGGCCTGTACGCCCTGTCCGCCTGGAGCACCGCGGTCTCCACCGGCACCGGCCAGGTCGTCGCGCGCTCCCAGGGCGAGAGCTCCGCGCTGTTCTTCAACCTGCTCGGCGCGAACGCCGGGGCGGCAGCGGCTTCGATCGCCTACATCGTCTGGTCGACCAGCGTGATCGCCTCGCTGATCGCCTTCCACAACGCCATCGCCCGCTACGTCTTCGCCCTCGGGCGCGAGCGTGCCCTGCCCGCCGTCTTCGCGCGCACCTCCCGGCGCAGCGGCGCGCCCGTGGCCGGATCCCTGGCCCAGAGCGGGGCCGCGCTGGTCGTCATCGTGCTGTGGGCGGTCGCCGGGCTCGACCCCGTCCGGCAGCTCTTCGTCGCGGTCGGCAGCTTCGGCGGGTTCGGCACCCTGACCCTGCTCGTCATCACCTCCGTCGCAGTGATCGTCTTCTTCGCCCGGCGGCCGGGCGTCGAGAGCCTCTGGCGGCGGCTGATCGCCCCCGGGCTGGCCGCCTCCGGGCTAGGCGTCGTCCTCGCCTTCGGGCTGGGCAACTTCGACACCGTGCTCGCCGTCGACCCCGGCTCCCCCTGGCGATGGATCCTGCCCGCGATCTACCCGCTCGCCGCCGTCGTCGGCGCGATCTGGGCGCTGCGTGTCCGCGCCAACCGCCCCGACGTGTACGCGGGCATCGGGCTCGGCGCCGGCAGGGAGGCGTGAGCAATGCGGAAGATCCTGCATCCCGCGCTCTGCCTCATCGTCGGCACCTGTTTCGCCCCCGTGCCCGGAGCGGCCGCCGTCTCGGAGGACGAGCGGCCCGCCACCGGGGGCACGGCCGAGGCGGTGACGTCCGACGACAGGCGGCCCGTCGCCGAGGGCACCGGCGGCGCCGTGGCCACCGTCGATCCCGACGCCAGCCGTACTGCCATCGAGATCCTCCGGCGAGGAGGGAACGCCGCCGACGCCGCGGTCGCCGCCGCGGCCACGCTGGGCGTCACCGAACCGCACATGACCTCCATCGGAGGCGGCGGCTACCTCATGTACTACGAGGCCCGCACCGGCCGTGTCCACAGCCTCGACGCCAGGGAGAGCGCCCCCGCCGCCATGCGGGAGGACTCGTTCCTGGAGAACGGCACGCCCATCCCCGAGGACGAGATCGTCACCAGCGGCCTGACCGTGGGCGTCCCCAGCGTGGTGCACCAGTGGGAGACGATCCTGCGCACGCTCGGCACCATCTCGCTGCGGCAGGCGCTGCGCCCGGCCATCCGCGTCGCGCGCTCGGGCTTCCTCGTCGACGCCGAGTTCAACGCGCAGACCGCGTTGAACCAGGACCGCTTCGCCGACATCGGCTCCGCCAAGGACCTCTTCCTGCCCGGCGGCCGGCCGCCGCCCGTGGGTTCCGTCTTCCGCAACCCCGACCTGGCCCGTACCTATGAGGAGCTGGCGCGGCACGGGGCCGACTGGTTCTACCGCGGCCCCGTCGCACGGGAGATCGTACGGACCGTCAAGCACCCGCCCGCCGAATCCTCCGGCCGCCGGATCCGCCCCGGCCTGATGGCCACCCGTGACCTGGCCGCCTATCGCACGCTGTCGCCTTCCCCCACCCGATCCCGCTTCCGCGGCCTCGAGGTGTACGGCATGCCGCCGTCCTCCTCCGGCGGCACCACCGTGGGCGAGGTGCTCGCCATCCTGTCGGCCATGGACGCGCCTTCCGACCGGGTCGAGGCGTTACACCGCTACCTGGAGGCGTCCCGGCTGGCCTTCGCCGACCGCGAGCGCTACGTCGGCGATCCCGACTTCGCCGACGTGCCCGTGTCCGAGCTGCTCTCCCCCGGCTTCGCCCGCGAACGCGCCTGCCTCATCGGCCCGGCCGCGATGGCCCACCCCGCCGCCCCCGGCTCACCCGACGGCTCCTACCAGCCGTGCCAGGCTCCCGGCGCGCCGTCGGCCGCCGCCCTGTCCGCCGAAGGGCGGCACACCACGCACCTGGTCGTCTCCGACCGCTGGGGCAACGTGGCTTCCTACACCATCTCCCTCGGTGAGATCGGCGGCAGCGGACTCGTCGTCCCCGGACGTGGCTTCCTGCTCAACAGCCAGCTGTCGGGATTCACCTTCGACCCTTCGGCCGGCGGGCCGAACCTGGCCGGGCCAGGGAAGCGGCCGCGATCCTCCATCGCGCCGACCATCGTGCTCCGTGACGGCCGGCCGCTGTTCGCCCTGGGATCGCCGGGTGGCACGCCCATCATCACGACAGTGATCCAGATCCTGCTCAACCGGGTCGACTTCGGGATGCCCCTGCCCGAGGCACTGGCCGCTCCCCGGGCCAGCCAGCTCAACCTGCCCGTCACGCTCGCCGAACCCGGCTTCACCGAGGAGTACGGCTCCGCGTTGACGGCTCGCGGCCATGCCTTCGAACCGCCCCCCTGGGCTCCCTGGCCGCTCGGCGCCGCCACCGCCCTGGAGTTCCTCGACCGCGACCGTGTGCTGGCCGTGGCCGAACCCACCCGCCTCGGCGGCGGCAGCGCCCTCGTCGTCCGCCCCTGACCCCACTGGCCTCGGCCGGGCGATCCAGCTCCCGGCCGAGGCAGACCTGACTGATGCGGGACGCCTGCTTCGCTGCACGCCCCTTCACGGCTGTTTCACCCTTGAGATCAACCGGCGGATTCAGCCACCTCCGGGCCGTGCGGGCGTCCTGGGAGCGTGCCCTCGACGCTCGGTTCCCGCTGGCCTGCGGATTCGCGTCACGTTCCGGAGGGGCAGGAGGAAGGTGTCCGCCGGGAGCGCCACCGCATAACCGGGTGTCCGAGGAAGCGCCCCCGACACGCCACGACGCCCGGCCGGGATGGTGCCCGGCCGGGCGTCGCTGGTACCAGCCGACGCGGGAGGCGTCAGCCAACGGGCTCAGCCAACGGGGTCCGGCGCGGTCGAAGACCCGCCGGCCGACATCGCGGCGGGAGCCTGCTGCCGGGGCAGAGCGAGTGAGCAGACCGCGACGACGGCGGGGAACACCAGCGCGGCCAGGAAGCCGGCGCGGTATCCGGCCACCGCGGCGTCGGCGGACCCGACGGCGGCGGAGGCGGCCTGGACGGCGACGAGGTTGAGCGCGGCCAGCCCGAACACCCCGCCCAGCTGCTGGGAGGTCGAGAGCAGCCCGGAGGCGAGCCCCTGCTGGTGGTCGGCGACCCCGGTCGTGGCCACGAGCATGCCGGGGGCGAAGCCCAGCCCGCCACCGATACCGGAGACGAGCAGCCCGGGCACGACGTGCAGCAGGAAGCTGCCCTCAGCCGGGACGGTGGCCAGCAGCAGCGAACCCGCGGCGATCAGGAGAGCGGAGGCGAGCAGCACGTTCCTGACGCCGAAGCGCGCGACGGCGGCCCCCGACTTGAGCGCCACGACGGTGATGACGGCGGACACCGGGGCGAAGCTCAGCCCCGCCTGCAGTGCGCTCGCGCCGAGCACCTGCTGCATCACCATCGCGGCCAGGAAGACGGTGGCCATGACGGTGGCGGACGAGGCGAAGCAGATCACGTTGCCGAGGGTGACGTGCCGGTTGCGGAAGAGCCCCAGGGGAACGATAGGGTCCTGCACGCGCCGTTCGGTCACCCAGAACGCCCCGAGCAGCACCACCGCGGCCAGCCCGAGCAGCGCCACGGGGGCGGAGAGCCCCTGCTTCGCGGCCTGGGAGGCGCCGGTGACCAGGAGCACGAAGGCGCCGGTGAGCAGGGCGGCGCCGACGACGTCGGTCCGCCCGGAGGCCCGGCCGGGAGTGGCGGAGACGCCGAACAGGACGGCCAGCAGGACCAGGGCGGCGATCGGGAGGTTGACGAAGAAGATCCACTCCCAGCCCGCCAGGCCGATCAGCACGCCGCCGAGCAGCTGGCCCGCCACGGCGCCGCCGGCGGAGACGGCTCCCCAGACGCCCATGGCCTTGGCCCTGCCCTCGCCTTCGCCGAAGCTGGTGGTGACGATCGAGAGCGCGGCGGGCGAGACGAGGGCGGCGCCCAGGCCCTGCAGGCCGCGCGAGGCGAACAACATCCAGCCGGTTTCGGCCAGCCCGCAGCCCAGTGAGGCGACAGCGAAGACGATCAGGCCGAGCACCATCAGCTTGCGGGCGCCGAACAGGTCGGCCATCCGGCCCGCCGTGACCAGGAAGCCGCCGAACGCCAGCGCGTAGGCGGTCCCGACCCACTGGATGTCGGCCGGGCTGATCCCGAGGTCGGGCTGGATCGTGGGCAGTGCCACGGCCACCACGGCCACGTCGAGGATCAGCATGAACTGTGCCAGGCAGAGCACGGCGAGCAGGATGCCCGGACCGCGGCTCGTCGATTGCGTTGAGGTCATCTGTAGTCCTCCGGATTGATCTGTCCTTGCGATGGCCCGAAAGCGACCTTGCGGTACCGGCCCCAGTCGGGCCGGGATCCGTCGAGGTCGGTGAAGCCGTACTCGCCGGCCAGCTGCCATGAGGACAGCACGCGGCCGTTCCACCTGGCCACGTCCGGGTCCGCGGCGAGGGCGGCCACCGCCCTGCCCACGTAGTGGGGCGACTCGGCCATCGCGAAGTGGCGATCCTTGGCGACGGCGTCGCGCCAGTTCTCCTCGGTGACGCCGAAGCCCTCCAGCATGGCCTCCGAGCGGAGAAAGCCAGGGGTGAGCGCGACGGCGGTCAGGCCGTGCTTGCCGAGATCCTCGCCGAGCACCCGGCCCAGCCGCCGCACCCCGGCCTTGACCACGTCGTAGAAGAGCGAGCCGTAGTAGTCGTCGCCGTCGCCGTCGGTGATCTCCACGACGAGCCCGCCGCCCCGCCGTACCATCAGCGGAACCAGGCGGTGCAGGGAGACCAGGTGACTCTGGATGCCGTTGCGCCAGGCGGTCAGGGCGCTCGCCAGGTCGTGCTCCCAGAAGGGCTTGCCCCACTCCACGAGCGGGTCGCCACCCCACACGTCGTTGACCAGGACGTCGAGCCTGCCCCCCACCTCCGACTCCAGCCGCTCGCGCAGCGCGTCCACGTCGGCGGGCTCGGTGAAGTCGCAGCGCACGGGGATGCCGCGCCCGCCGGCCGCCTCGACGAGCTCGGCGGTCTCCTCGATGGTCTCGGGCCGTCTCATGGCGGAGGGCCGGTCGCGCGTGGACCGGCCCGCCGCGTAGACGGTGGCGCCCAGCGCGCCGAGGCTGACCGCGATGCCGCGGCCCGCCCCTCGGGTGGCGCCCGCGACGACGGCGACGAGGTCCGCGTGCGTCACAGCGCCCCCGCCCACAGCCCGAAGGCCAGCCCGGTGGGTTCGGTGAGGCAGGCGAAGGCACCCGATTCCGCGTCGATGAAGGTGGGCGGGATGTCCACCCGCGCACCGAGCCGGGCGGCCAGGTCGACGGAGGCACGCAGGTCGTCCACGTAGGCGTAGACGAGGGTGCCGGGCGGGCCGCCGGGCGCCGAGTCCGTCGCGGTGATCATCCCGATCTCGTCGGCCCCGTTCCACACGGTCACGCCGAAAGACTCGAACGGTTTGAAGTTCCAGCCGAGCAGCGCGCCGAAGAAGGCGGTGGCCGCTTCGAGGTCGGGGGTGCGCAGCTCGAACCAGTCGACACGTCCGGGGATCACGATAGGCCGCCGTAGTGCCGGTGCGAGGCGACGAGGTAGTCGGTGACCAGGGTCTTGGCGTCCGGATCGCTCATGATCGCCAGGATGATCTCCGGCGCCAGGCCGACCGGGTGCTCCAGGCCGTCGTAGAAGCCACGGGCCGCCGCCTGGTAGTGACCTTCGAACAGGGAGGTGTCGGTGTGGGACGGGAGGCGCAGCCCGGCCTCGATGGCCGCGGACACGCCGTGGAAGGCGAACTCCTTCACCGCCTCCTCGACGGTCAGCGACTCGATCGGCCGCCGCTCGGGCGTGAAGTGCGGCAGCGCCTCGGCCAGGCTCGCGCCGCCCAGCAGGTCGTCGACCACGAGCCGGGCGATCTCGGGAGAGCAGTGGAACCCGTCCCTGTAGGTGCCTGCGACCACGGTGAGCCCCGCCACGGAGGTGCGTCCGATCAGGGGGTAACCGTCGACCGCCACGGGCCGGTTGCCGACCAGCCAGCGGCGCACGTCGGAGAAGAACAGCCGCTGGTCGAGCTGCTCGCGGGCGACCTGGACGAGGAACTCGCTCATGCCGACGTCCTGGACGTAGGCGGGCGCGCTGTAGACCAGGTTGGTGGCGCCGATGTACTCCACGCCGTCGCCCTGCGGGACCAGGTGCAGGCCGCAGGAGCCCGAACGGTTGGGCGTGCGGACCACGTGCTGGAAGCCGGGGTGCGCCTGCCGTACCGTCTCCACGGCGATGCCCTTGCCGCACAGCACGGGCGGCACGCTGCCGGGCGGCAGCACGTCGAGGAGGGATCGGCTGAACGCGCCTGCGGCCAGCACGACGCTGTCGCAGGCCAGCACCTCGCCGCCGGCCAGCCGCACGCCGGTGACCCGCCCACCGCTCGTCTCGACCCCGGCGACCTGGTCGTCGACCGTGCCGACGGTCAGCTCCGCCAGCGCACGCTCGAGCGCCGCGAGCACCTCGCGAGCGTCGATGGCGCCCTCTCTGGGCAGGTGTACGGCACGCAGCGGCCTGGCCTCCGCCAGCGGCCGCAGGCCCACCACGTCCTCGGGGTCGATCTCCTCGTGCGGCTCGTCGAACTTGGCGGCGGCGCTCAGCAGGGCGGCGAAGTTCTCGTCGTCGAGGTGCCCGGACTTGGCGTTCAGCAGCACCGTGGTGCCGGTGGGTGCGCCGGCACCGAGCTCGCCGTTCCCGGACGCCTCCGCCAGCCCGGCCCGCCAGTCGGGCCAGGCGTCCAGGGCGTCCTTGCAGAGCTGGAACTTGGCCTGCCCGGCGGGCGAGAGCAGGGTGTACTTCGTCACCTCGCCGAAGCAGTTGAGCATGGCGCCCGCGGCGACGGACGCGGCGCCCGCCCGCTGCGCGGGGCCCACGATCAGGACGCTGGTGCCGGGGGCTCGCCTGGCCAGTTCGTAGGCGATGGACATGCCGATCACACCGTTGCCGACGACGATGCAATCGGCTCTTCGTGCGCTCATCTCATGGCTCCCAAGGGTCGAAGGATTGCGAGAAGACCAGGGCCGATCCGTCGGAGACCAGGTGGCCGGTGCCGGTGCGGATCTCGGAGGGGAGGAAGTTCGGCAGCAGGTGGCTGGTGTCGTAGTAGCGGTGGAACACCGGGGTCTGCGAGCCCGACATCGGCGGGACGATCCAGCTCCAGTCCGCCGGGCACCTGCGGCCGGCCCGCTCCTCCCGGTTCAGGTGGTTGATGAAGCGCTCGGATTCGGTGTGGTGATCGGTGACGGTCACCCCCGCCTGGTGGAAGGAGTGCAGCACCGCGCGGTTGACCTCGACCAGCGCGCGGTCCCTCCACAGGTGGTGTTCGGCCGAGGTGTCCAGGCCGAAGATCTCGGCCACGGCGGGCAGCACGTCGTACCTGTCGCGGTCGGCGAGGTTGCGTGCGCCGATCTCGGTGCCCATGTACCAGCCGTTGAAGGGGGCGGCGGGGTAGTCGATGCCGCCGATGCGCAGCACCATGTTGCTGATCGCGGGCACGGCGTGCCAGCGTAGGCCCAGGCCGGCGAAGGCGGGCGCTTCCGGGTGCACGATGGGCACCTCGAGCACGGCCTCGGGCGGCAGCTCCACCAGGAGCGGGTCGCGGCCGGACGAATGAATGATCAGGGGCAGCAGGTCGAAGGGGCCTCGCGGTTCGGGCGGCTGCCAGCCCAGCGACGCCGAGGCCGCGGTCAGCCCGACGTTGCGCGGGTCGCCGACGACCCCCGAGGGCGTGCGGTATCCGGCATACCTGATGAGCTGGTCGTTGCGGATGCGCGGCCCGGGACGGCCGGGCTGGTCGGGTGCGAACACCGTGATGACCGGGCGGATCCGGCCGCCGTTGGTCGCGGCGTCCAGGTGTTCCAGGCATCCGGCCGCGACTCCCTCGGCGTCGCCGACCAGGCGCCGGTCGAGCACCTTGAGACTGCGCCAGTAGAGCCGCCCGATGCACCGCGCGGAGTTGCGCCAGGCCACTCGCGCGCCGAAGGTGAGCTCGGCCTGGGTGTGCCAGTAGGTGCCCGAGTCCTCGATCTGCGCGCGCACCTGCAGCAGCCGCCTGCCCAGGCCGTGGCCGCCCAGTTGTTCGTGATGGTAGAGGCTGACGAAGCGCTCCGCCTCGGCCAGCAGCCGCCGGACGGCGAGGTCACGCCGCTCCCTGACGGGCCACAGCGTGGCCGTGCGCGGCGCAGGCGCGGCGTTCTTCCCGCTCACGGTCACTTCGACCCTCCGGTCAGACTTCATGGAGCTCGAGCTGGTAGCCCAGCCCCCAGACGGTGCGGATCACCAGGCCGAGGGGCTGGATGCGCCTGCGGATCCGCATGATGTGGAGGTCGAGCGCGTTGCGCAGCGACCTGCCCGACCGCTCCGGCAGGCACTGTTCGAGTTCTTCGCGGCGCACCACGTCTCCGAAGCGGTTGACCAGGCACTGGAGGAGATCTGCCTCCGTCGGGGAGATCGCCGCGGACCGGGAGGCGTATCTGATCACCCCGATGGGGTCCACCTCCGGAACCCGGTCGACCCGCACGCGGGCCCGCAAGGTGGCGACCCGCGCCTCGAGATCGTCGCGGCTGATCGGCGGACGGACCCAGTCTTCCTTGGCGTCACCGCAGAACGGCGGCTTGGAGCCGCCTTCGACGATCAGCAGCCGCGGCACACCCATGGCTCGGAAGTACTCTCGGCGGCTCTCCTCGGCGGGCCACCGAACAAGTACGACGTCGATGTCCTTGTGCGTGGACCGCATGTGATCCCACCTTTGTCGGCCGGTTTCGTGCGTACCCATCGGCAACTGGGACTCTAACAAAGCCACTACATATTCTTGAACCTGCCCGAATGGCTATGCCCAGCCGTACACCTTTGGGTGGGGATGCGTGGACCTTTCATCCGCTAACAGATTCTTTAGCGGACTAACAGACGAGAGGCTTTACTCCGGAGCATGCGACCGGAATCCTCCGCGATAGCGGTCGAGGGCCTCGTCAAGTCCTACGGCCGCACCGCCGCGCTGCGGGGACTGACCATGCACGCGGCACGCGGGACGGTGGTCTGCCTGATGGGCCCCAATGGAGCCGGCAAGACCACCGTGATCCGCGTCCTGTCCACCTTGACCAGGCCGGACGGCGGCCGGGCCACGGTGTGCGGTCACGATGTGGTCGAGGCCGCCGGCCGGGTCCGCGCGCTGATCGGCCTGACCGGCCAGGACGCCGCGGTCGACGAGCACCTCACCGCGACGGAGAACCTCTGGCTCTTCGCGCGGCTGAACCGACTGGCCCGCGGTCCCGCCCGGAGCAGGGTCGCCGAGCTCATCGAGGCGTTCGATCTCGGTTCGGTGGCCGCGCGGCCGGTACGGACCTACTCCGGCGGCCTGCGCAGGCGGGTGGATCTGGCGGCCGCGCTGGTCGCGGCCCCGCCCGTGCTCTTCGTCGACGAGCCGACGACGGGGCTGGATCCACGCAGCCGCAGGACGCTGTGGGAGCTGATCCGCGCCAGGGCGCGAGCGGGCTCCACGATCCTGCTGACCACGCAGTACCTGGAGGAGGGCGACCAGCTCGCGGACCGCATCTACGTGGTGGACCAGGGCCGAGCGGTCGCCGAGGGCACGCCGGACGAGCTGAAGGCCAGGATCGGCGGCGAGCGCATCGAGGTCACTCTGGCCCGTCCGGCCGGTCTGCCCGTGGCGGCGGCCGAGCTCGAGACGCTGCTCGGTGGCCGTCCCGAGGTGGACGAGGCCGCCCTGACCGTGAGCGTGCTCACCGACGACCGGCCGGGCGTGCTGTCTCGAGCGATACGCGGGCTGGACGAGGCGGGAGTGGACGTGACGGATGTACGGCTGCGCAGGCTCACGCTCGACGACGTGTTCTTCGCCTTCACCGGCGCCGAGCCCACAGCCAACGGACACCCGCGGTGACCGCGGTCGCGGTTGAGGTGACCTCGCTGGTCCGCCGCAACCTCATTCACCTGCGGCGGCGCCCCGAACTGCTCGTGTTCTCGATCGTCGAGCCCGTGGTGCTGGTGCTGCTGTTCCGTTATGTCTTCGGCGGCGCCGTCGGTCTCAGCACGGACCTGGCCTATGCCGACTTCATGGTGCCGGGCATCCTGGTGCAGACCGTCACGCTGGGCTCGATCACCATCGGCGCGGGCCTGGCCCAGGATCTGCGGCTGGGGCTGATGGACCGGTTCCGGTCACTGCCGATCTCCCGGGTCTCCGTGGTGGCCTCGCACGCGCTGGCGGGGCTGCTCCGGAGCTCGGTCGTGGTGCTCGTGATGGCCCTCGTGGGGGTGGCGGTGGGCTTCCGGCCCGCCGCGAACCCGTTGCAGGCGCTGCTCGCGCTGATCCTGCTGTGGTTGTACGGCGTGGCCATGGCCTGGGTGACGCTGACGCTCGCGCTGATCCTGAAGAGTGTGGAGGCCACCGAGACCATCGGGCTCGGCCTGCTGTTCCCCTTGACGATGCTGAGCAGCGCCTTCGTGCCCATCGACACACTGCCGGGACCCCTGCGCGCCTTCGCCGACCACCAGCCCGTCACCGCGGCCATCGACGCGACTCGCGCCCTGCTGCTGGACCAGCCGGTGGGCGGCGATCTGTGGGCGGCCGTGGCGTGGTCGCTGGCGATCGTCGCGGCCCTCGCGCCGGTGACGGCCATGCTCTACCGGCGTCGGATTGACAGATAACTTTTGATATAGCGATACAACTACATATGTGTGGCGAATGACGAGGAAATCCCCCTCTTGACACTCTCCAGTCGCTATATGAATCTAAAGCAAAGCACACGGCCAACCACAGGAGCAGAGCATGACCGTGAACTACTTCCCCCCCGCCGGCACCGACTACCTCCGGCTCTGGACCGACGCAGTCATCGAGCTGGCGGGCGGCGAAGAGACCATCGAGGCTGACGGCTGGTTCTGCGTGACCCGCAGCAACCCCGACCGGCAGAACCCGAACGCGATCGTCACGCAGATCATCCAGATGAACCTGCGCGGCCGCAGCGAGCACCTCGGCGAGTTCCTCTTCAGCCTCAACCCGCAGATTCCCACCATGGGCGAGGAGACCACGTTCGCGGTCAACAAGTTCGACAGCCGGTTCAAGGGCTACTTCAACGTCTACTTCCAGCTGGAGCTGCTGGACCAGGGCAAGACGCTGATCAACAAGGAGCCCGTCGTGATCGAGGGCGTCTTCGGCGCCCTGCCCCCGATCGGCGCCATCGGCGAGATGGCCCCCGGCGACCGCGTCGGCATGTACGACAAGGACAACCCCGACTCCGAGCCCGTGATGTACATGCTGGCCACCAGGAAGATCGTCGGCCAGTACGTCACCGGTGACTACGCCGCCCGCAAGGAGGACTACGCGGCGGTCAAGGAGCAGGCCTCCGAGTTCTGCCAGACCGGCAGGATCGGCTCCATCGCCGAGGTGTGAGGTCCGACTCGATTCGAGGCGGGGGCGCGTGGCGACCCCGCCTCACAGTGCGTGCCCGAGGAGGCAGAGTGAACACCGGTACGACCGACCGCCGCTGGCGCCTGATCCCGCCCGGTTACCGGCCGGTCCTGCGCAACCGCCGGTTCATGCGGTTGCTGCCAGGCCTGCTGATCTCCAGATTCGGCGACGGAATGGGCGGCGTGGCCCTGACCTGGCTGGCTCTGCAACTCGCCCCCGCCGATCAGCGCGGCCAGGTCGTGGGGCTGGCCCTGGCCGCCTACGTGCTGCCCGGAGCGCTTTCCGGGCTCCTGCTGGGCCGCTGGTGCGCCCGCCTCGACAGCCGCACGCTGCTGCTCACCGACGCGCTGCTGCGCGCCGCACTGCTGTCGTCCATCATGGTGCTGCACCGGTTCGACGCCCTGTCGTCCTTTGGCTACATCGGCATCCTCGCCGTCTCCTCCCTCTTCCACACCTGGGGCATGGGGGCCAGGACCGCGGTCGTGGCCGAGCTCGTGGACGCGGAGGAGGACCGGCGCGCGGCCAACTCCCTGCTGTATTCGGGCGGCCACCTCAGCCTGATCCTGGGCCCGGCCGTGGCCGGTCTGCTGGCCACGCTGATCGGCCCGGACGCGGTGCTGGCCACCAACGGGCTGTGCTTCCTCGTGCTGGCCGTCTCGCTCGTGGGCTTCCCCCGGCTCGGCACGCCTCCGGCGGAGGAGGCCGGCGGGCTGGGCAGCATGCTGCCCGGGCTGCGCGCCCTGTTCGGCAACGTACGGGTGGCCACGCTGATCGTGATGACCTTCGTGGTGGCCGTCATCGCCACCCCCGTCGACGTCGCCCTGCCGGTCTATGTGGCCGATGTCCTGGGCGGTTCGGCGAGCACGCTCGGCCTGTTCTGGACGCTGTACGGCGTGGGCGGCCTCGTGGGGGCGATCCTGGGCGGCGCCCTGCGCAGAATTCCGCTGTGGCCGGCCACCATCGCCATCGCCTTCGGCTGCGGCGCCGCGGTGCTGCCGCTCGGGCTGACGGCCATGCTGCTGCCCGCCCTCATCGGCTTCGCCATCAGCGGCTTCGTCTTCGCGCCCTACCCCGCTCTGTCCATCACGCTGCTCCAGCAGTCCATTCCCGCCGCCGCGATGGTGGCCGCGGGAACCGCCTGGTCGAGCATGGTCCTGGTGGCCGAGCCGATCGGCGCGGCCCTGGGCGGCGCCATGGTGCAGCGGCTCGGGCCGCAGCCCACGATCCTCATCTCCGCCTTCGCCATGATGGGCGTGGCCCTGCTGGCCTGCCTGCCCTCCCTCTTCTCCCGCCTGACCCGCAGGCCGCAGCCCATCGGAGCTCGCGATGCGTGACACCGGCTCAGTGGCCCAGTTCAACCGCATAGCCCGCCGTTACGACAGCAGCCTGGGTCAGTACGGCTGCCGCCGCGCCGACCCCGACGTGCTCGCGGCGGCGGCCGACCTGTCCCCGGAAACGGTGCTGGACGTGGGCTGCGGCACTGGACGGCTGCTCGCCCTGGCCGCCGGCCGGTGGCCGCGGGCGCTGCTGCACGGCGTGGATCCGGCGAGCGAGATGATTCGCGTGGCGAGCGAGAAGCTGCCGCGGGCACGGCTCCACGTGAGCGGCGCGGAGCGGCTGCCGTTTCCGAACCGGAGCTTCGACCTGGTGTTCAGCACGACGGCGTTCGGCCACTGGCAGGACCAGCCCGCCGGGTTGCGGGAGATCGCCCGTGTGCTGCGCGGTGCCGGCCGCCTCGTGCTGGCCGAGCACCGGCCGCCGCCGCGCTGGGCCCGCCCGCTCCTGAGCGTGATCGGCGGCGAGCTGCCCGCGCACCGCGCACCGGAGGAGATGCGACACCTGCTGACGCAGGCGGGTTTCGAGGTGCGGAGCATCGGGCGGGTGCGGGGCGGCCTGGTCCTGGCGGTCGCCGAGCCGGCGAGCTGATCGGCTCCCGTGGCGAGGGCGGGAGCCGGTCAGCTCGCCTTGCGCTGTATCGGCACGCCGGTCAGCAGCGCCTTGAACAGCACCGGCTTGGCCTCGTTCTGGAAGTCCACGTCCGCGTGGAACTCGTTGATCATTCCTTCCAGCACCAGCAGGGACAGCAGCGGGAAGACGAACTCGGGGGCAGCGTACAGGCCGCTGCGCCGCTGCAGGTCGAAGAGCTTGGCGGCGAAGGGCGCCAGGCGGAAGTCGCGCGCCGAGCGGCTGGCCGCACCGGCGACCAGCGCCCCGATGCCCTCGCGGAAGGTGTCCAGATCGGCGTGCTCACCGATGCTCCTGGCACTGCGGATGACGATGTCGGCGCAGTAGGGGCCGTTGCCCCGCGCCATGTTGAGGAAGAACTCGGCGAACAGGCGGCGCACCCTGGGCTCCAGCCGGACCACGAAGCCCGCGTCGAGGATGACGATGCCGCCGTCCGGCGCGATGTACAGGTTGCCTGGATGCAGGTCGCAATGGACCAGGCCGTGGATGAAGAGCATGCGGTACGCGCACCGGAGCACCCGCTTGACCACCAGCTCGGCCACCTCGGCCGGCAGCTCTTCCGGCCGGATCCGCCGCAGGCCGGGCAGATACTCCATGACCAGCACGCCCTCGGCCCCCGCTTCCCGCACGGGTTCGGGTACGCGCAGGTAGGCCAGGTCCCCGAGGTTTCGGCGCAGCGAGTCGAGCGCTTCGACCTCGGCCTCGAAGTCGAGCTGGGCCAACACGGCGTCGCGGCACTGCCGTACGATCTCGCCCGCGGGCAGGCCCCGCATGCCGGGCAGGCGTTCCATGAGCCGGGCGCCCGATTCGGCCAGGGCGAAGTCGGCGCGCATGCGCGGACCGATCCCCACCCGCCGCACCTTGACGGCGACCTGCCGCCCGTCGGCCAGCACGGCCCGATAGACGCACGCGATGCTGCCACTGGCGACCGGTTCCCAGTCGAAGTCGGCGAAGGGCCAGGGGCGGCCCGCGTAGGCCGACCGCACCGCCTCGCGGGCATCCTCCTCGCTCATCGGCGCCACCTGGTCGTGGAGCCGGCCGAGCACCTCGCAGATCTCTCGCGGCAGCAGATCCTGCCGGGTGCTGAGCAGCTGCGCGCCCTTGACGAAGCTCGGCCCCAGATCGGTGAGCAGCGTGCGCAGGTGCTTCCTGAGCACCGCGCGACGGGTTCTCGAGCCGCTCAGGGCGAGCGCCGGCAAGGCGGCGCAGCCCCTGCGCACGGTGACTGCGGCGATGGCAAGGGCACGGCTCCAGGTTCGAAACGCCATTGCGGCCCCTCGGTCGGTGATGTCCTCCAGCGTGCCGCGTATGCGAAAAAGCAATAGCCATCGATTGCTGGATCTCGAAAGATTCCACCTATTTCTAAGAAGCCCGCCCTATATCTACTGATATGCAACCAATCACTTTGCCCGGCATCGAGGAATACGCCCTTGCGCACACCACTCCGGACCCCCCGAGCCTGCTGTCGCTCGCGGCGGAGACCCAGGCCAGGTGTGAGCGGCCGCACATGATGGTGGGGCCGGTGGAAGCGCGGTTCCTGCAATTCCTGGTCTGGATGCTACGCCCCAGGGCCGTCCTGGAAATCGGCACGTTCACCGGCTATTCCGCGTTGTCCATGGCCGGCGAGTTGCCCTCCGACGGACACATTGTCACTTGCGAACTCAGCCAGGAGCACGCCGACATAGCGCGCAAGCACATCGCGACGGCGGGCCACGACGACCGCATCACGGTCATCGTCGGCCCGGCCATGGACACGATCCGCACGCTGCCCGGCCCCTTCGACCTGATCCTGCTCGACGCCGACCAGGCCCACTTCCCCGAGTACCTGGACGAGCTCGTGCCCAAGCTCGCGGACAAGGGCGTGCTCGCCGTCGACAACACCCTCTGGAGCGGGGCCGTGCTCGACAAGTCCGACACGCTGGACAGCACCGAGGGCATCCGCCGCTTCAACGACCTCGTGGCCGGGCGTACGGACCTGATCTCAGTGCTGCTCAGCGTGCGGGACGGGCTGACCCTCATCCGCCGCGCCCCGGGAGGAACACCGACGTGACCCCGCACGGCATCGACCACCTCGAGTTGTTCACCGGCGAGCCCGCCCGGCTGACCGCCTACCTGCGCGACGGCCTGGGCTTCGCCGAGCACGCCGACGTGCCCTTCCCCGCCGAGGACCGCACGTCGGTACTGCTCACCCAGGGACAGATCGAGCTGGTCGTGAGCGCGCCGCGGCAGCCGGGCCGGGCCGCCGCCTTCGTCGCCAGGCACGGCGAGGGGGTCGCCGACGTCGCCCTCCGCGTCGCCGACGCGGCGGCCGCCTTCGACTCGGCCGTCGCGCGCGGGGCCAGGCCCGTGCGGGAGCCCATCACGTTCGGGCAGACGGTCATCGGGGTCGTGGGCGGGCCGGGAGACATCGTGCACTCGCTCGTCGAAAGGCCCGGACGCGAGCCCTCGAAGGCCGGCCCGCTGCGCCTGGTCGACCACGTCGCGATGTGCCTCCCCGCCGGGATGCTCGCCCCCTCCACCAGGTTCTACCGCGACGTCTTCGGCTTCGACACGATCTTCGAGGAGAAGATCGAGATCGGCGATCAGGGCATGGACTCCAAAGTGGTGCAGAGCCCGTCGGGCGGCATCACCTTCACACTGATCGAGCCGGACATCGCCCGCGCGCCCGGGCAGATCGACGCGTTCCTGGACCGTCACGGCGGCGCGGGAGTGCAGCACGTGGCGCTCATGACCGAGGACATCGTGAGCTCCGTGGCCGAGCTCGAGGCCCGCGACGTGGAGTTCCTCACCGCCCCGCTGCGTTACTACGACACCCTCGCAGCGCGCGTGACCACCATGACCGACCGCATCCAGGTCCTGCGCGAGCGGAACGTGCTGGTGGACCGGGATCACTGGGGTGTCCTGCTGCAGATCTTCACCAAGCCCGTCCACCCCTCCGGCGCCTTCTTCTTCGAGCTCATCGAGCGGCGACAGGCCAGGACGTTCGGCAGCGGCAACGTCCGCGCGCTGTACGAAGCCGTGGAGCAGGAACGCCGGGCCTCCCTCGCGGCGAGCCCGTGATGACGACCTCCGCGCTCGGCCAGGAGCCCTCCGTCGCCTTGCGGACGGAGGACTTCGCCGTCCTGGCCCAGGCCCGGCTCGAGCCCGCCGTCTGGGACTTCCTGTCCGGCGGCAGCGGCGCGGAGCGCACGCTCGCCGGCAACCTGCGGGCGTTCGACGCGGTACGGCTGCGCCCGCGGATCCTGACCGGCACGGCCGAACCGGACACCGGCGTCGAACTGTTCGCGCACCGGTGGCCGGTGCCCTTCGCGATCGCCCCCGTCGCCTGCAACCGGCTGCTGCATCCGGAGGGAGAGGTCGCCACCGTCCGGGGAGCGGGAGCGCTCGGCGCCGTCACGATCGTGCCCATGCTGGCCAGCCGGACGCTGGAGGACATCAGGGCGGCGGCCGGGGCTCCGCTGTGGCTGCAGCTCTTCTGGACCAGGGACCGCGCCCTCATGACCGAACTCGTCGAGCGGGCCGAGAGCGCCGGATACGGCGCTCTGGTCATCACCTCGGACATGCCCGTGATGGCAAGGCGCCTGCGCGACCTGCGCAACCGCTTCGTGATCGAACCGGAGTTCGGTCCGGTCAACCTCGGTTCCGCCGGAGTGCAGGTGCGCGGCGGCGAAGGCGAGTCGGGGGTGCGCGCGCACGCGGCCAAGACCTTCGACCCCACCGCCACCTGGCGCGACCTGGAGTGGCTGCGCTCCACCACCCGGCTGCCCGTGATCGTCAAGGGCGTGCTCACCGACCGCGACGCGGAGCTGGCCGTCCGGCACGGCGCCCAGGGTGTCGTGGTCTCCAACCATGGCGGGCGGCAGCTGGACGGGGCACAGTCCTCGCTCACCGCCCTGCGCGAAGTGACGCGCGCGCTCGGCGGCCGAGTGCCGGTGTTCGTGGACGGTGGTGTGCGGAGGGGCGTCGACGTGCTGGTCGCGCTGGCCGCCGGGGCCGACGCGGTGCTGCTCGGCCGAGCGCCCATGTGGGGCCTCGCCGCGGCGGGCGAGCGTGGCGTGCGAGAGGTGCTCGCGCTGATCCTCGAGGAGCTGCGAGAGGCCATGCGCCTGTGCGGTGCCGCCACCACGGCCGATCTCGGGCCGGACCTCCTCTCGTGGAGCGCGCCATGACCGCGCTGCTCAACGAGATCCCGGCCGAGGACCTGTGTCCCGCGCTGGGGCATCCCGTGCTGAGCTCGGCCGCCTTCCTCAACGAGGTCTCCAGCCGCTACCCCGAGGCCGTCTCCCTGGCCGCGGGCCGGCCGTACGACGGCTTCTTCGACCCGGCCGAGCTCGGCGACAACCTGCTGGCCTACCAGGAGCACCTGACCGAGCGAGAGGGCCTGTCCCCCGGCGAGGTCACCCGCCGCCTCTTCCAGTACGGCAGGACCGCCGGGCACATCCACGACCTGATCGCCGAACTGATCGCCAACGACGAGGGCATTCACGTGCCGCCCGAGTCGATCGTGGTGGTCAACGGGGCGCAGGAAGGCATGCTGATCACGCTCAGAGCGCTCTGCAACGCCCCCGGCGATGTGTTGCTCACCACCTCTCCCGCCTACATCGGCATCCTCGGGGCGGCCAGGCTCCTCGGCATCAAGAGCGCCGCGGTGGCCGAGGACGAAGACGGCGTGGATCCGGCGGCCGTCGCGGCCGTGGCGCGGCGCCTGCGCGGCAGCGGGCAGCGCCCTCGTGCCCTGTATCTGGTGCCCGACTTCTCCAACCCCACCGGCCACACGCTCAGCGCGGAGCGGCGCGGCGCCCTCCTGGAGGTGGCCGAGGAAGAGGGGTTGTTGATCCTGGAGGACAGCCCCTACGGCTTTCTCGCCGACCCGCCACTGCCCAGCCTCAAGTCGCTGGACACGACGGGCCGGGTGATCCACATCGGTTCCTTCGCCAAGACGTGCTTCCCCGGTGCCAGGGTCGGCTACGTCGTCGCCGACCAGGTGGTACGGCACGCCGACGGCTCGCGTTCCACGCTGGCGGACCAGCTCGCCCTGATTCGAAGCATGATCACGGTCAACACCTCGTCGGTGGCCCAGGCCGTGATCGGCGGCATCCTCGTGCGTGCTCGATGCCGGCTGCGGGAGCACAACGCCGAGCGGATCCGCTTCTATCGCGAGAACCTGGCCGCCCTGCTCCGCGCCCTGGACCGCCGGCTACCCGATGACGTCAGGCACCGGCTCGGAGTGTCGTGGAACGCGCCGGCCGCCGGCTTCTTCGTGGTCCTTCGGGTGCCCTTCCCGGCGGACGAGAACCTGCTCACTGTCTCCGCGCGCGACTACGGCGTGGTGTGGACGCCCATGAGCTACTTCTTCGCCGACGGCGGCGGATCCCGCGCGATGCGGCTGTCCTGCAGCTCGGTGAGCGCCGCCGACCTCGAGGAGGGCGCGCGCCGACTCGCCTTGCTGGTGCTCGACACCGCCCAGATGAGGAGATGATTGCCATGGCTGCTGATGGAACGGCGGTCCGGCGGCCGTTCACCGGCGACGAGTATCTGGAGAGCCTCCGCGACGGACGGGAGGTCTGGATCCACGGCGAGCGCGTCAAGGACGTGACGGAACATCCCGCCTTCCGCAACAACGCCAGAACCATCGCCGGTCTCTACGACGCCCTGTGGGACTCCCCCGACAAGGACGTGTTGACGACGGAGACCGACACCGGCAACGGCGGCTTCACCCACCGCTTCTTCCGCTCCCCCGCCGACGCCGTCGAGCTGCGGCAGAGCCGCGACGCGATCGCGGCCTGGCAGCGCCGGGTGTACGGCTGGCTGGGCCGCTCCCCCGACTACAAGGCCTCCTTCCTGGCCACCCTCGGCGCCAACGCGGACTTCTACGGCGAGTACGCGGGCAACGCCCGCCACTGGTACCGCCTCGCGCAGGAGCGCGTGCTGCATCTCAACCACGCGCTGGTGCACCCGCCGGTGGACCGGCACCGGCCTCCGGACGAGGTGGCCGACGTCTACGTGCACGTCGAGCGGGAGACCGACGAGGGCATCGTGGTGAGCGGCGCCAAGGTGGTGGCCACCGGCTCGGCCCTGACGCACTACAACTTCATCGCCCACCACGGCCTGCCGGTGAAGGAGAAGCGGTTCGGCGTGGTGTTCATCGCCGCCATGGACACTCCTGGCGTCAAGCTGCTGTGCCGCCCCTCCTACGAGCTGGCCGCGGCCACCGTGGGCAGCCCGTTCGACTACCCGCTCGCCAGCCGCATGGACGAGAACGACACGGTGATCGTCTTCGACCGGGCGCTGATCCCCTGGGAGAACGTGCTGGTCTACGGCGACGTGGAGAAGGCCAACACCTTCTTCCACAACTCCGGCTTCCTGCCCAGGTTCGCCCTCCACGGCGTCACCCGGCTGGCCGTCAAGCTCGACTTCATCTGCGGACTGCTGATCAGGGCAGTGGAGATCAACGGCACCGACGACTTCAGGGGCGTCCAGGCCAACATCGGCGAGGCCATGGTCTGGCGGCACCTCATGTGGGCGCTGTCGGACGCGATGATCCAGGGCTGCCGCCCGTGGAACGAGCGTTTCGTGCAGCCCAGCGAGGAGTACGCGCTGGCCTATCGGGTGCTCGCCCCCATTGCCTACGGCAAGGTCCGGGAGCTGGTTCTGCACACCGCCGGCAGCGGGCTGATCTACCTCAACTCCGGCGTGGCCGACTTCCACAACGAGGAGGTCCGGCCGTACCTGGACCAGTACCTGCGCGGATCGCACGGGCACACCGCGGAGAGCCGGGTCAAGGTCATGAAGCTGCTGTGGGACGCGGTCGGCAGCGAGTTCGCCGGGCGGCAGGAGCTGTACGAGCGCAGCTACGCGGGCAACGCGGAGGAGAACCGGGTCCAGGTGCTGCGCAAGGGCAAGGCCGCGGGAGTGGCGGGAGGCATGCTCGACCTCGTCGATCTGTGCCTGTCCGAATACGACCTCACAGGCTGGATCACCCCCCGCCTGGCCGGTCCCTGATCATCCTTGGGGGAAAGGTGACCGACGAGCTGCTGATCGATGGCCCCGGCCTGGTGGCCGTGGCGCAGAAGTACGTCGACGGTGCCTCGGTGTTCGCGTCCGGGCGTCAGCCGCTGTCCAGGCTCTCCTCGGTCACCCTCGACCTGGACCTCGACTACTGCGTCGCGGTAGCCGACTACTACGACCGCTCCCCCCGTATGGCCTACTCCCCCGCGGTCAGGCGAAGTTACGACCGCATGAAAGAGGAGAACGCCGACCAGTTCCACGCGATCACCGGGGCCGGGATCGAGGTCGAGCCCTGGCTCGGCCCGGGCCAGCCGTACCGGAACTCTCGCGACCTGCGGGCCGGGGTGTTCAAGACGGGCAGGATCCACGTCTTCCTGACCCGCGACGGGCACGGCCCCGGCGGAATCCACGGTTACCACCCGCTCAGGGAAGGCTCCGGGATCGTGATCCGGGGTGTCGAGTTCACCCACAACGACATCTTCCGCGTCGTGCACGACATATTCGGCCACGTCATGCCGGGCAACAGCTTCGGACCCCGGGGCGAGCTCCTGGCGGCCTACTGCCACATGCACATGTACTCCGACGAGGTGCATCCGGTCATCTTCATCGAGCACGTCGGCCAGATCTGCTGGTTCTTCTACGGGCCGCACCTGCGTGACCCGGCGGGACGCCTGCCCGGGCCGGGCGAGCGCGGCTACGCGCCGCCTCCGGCCAGGCCGTACGCCGCGCAGAAGGTCTTCCCCTTCGAACGGAAGTACATCGACAGGTTTCACAGCATGTTCTCCACACGGGAGTTGGGATGACACACAGTCTGGAGCACTTCGTCCTGTCCGAGACGGTCAGGGAGGACTTCCCCTTCCTGCGGGCGGCCGAGCCGCTCGTCTACCTGGACAACGCCGCGACCACGCAGAAGCCGCAGGCCGTCCTCGACGCGTTGATCGACTACTACACCCGGAGCAACAGCAACGTCGGGCGCGGTTACTACCGGCTGAGCATGGAGTCGACCGAGCGCTACGAGCACGCCAGGGCGGTCGTCCAGCGTGCCATCGGGGCCCGGCACCCCGAAGAGGTGATCTTCACCAGGAGCACGACCGACGCCACCAACCTCGTGGTCGACACGCTGGGCAGGCAGCTGGTGCGAGCGGGCGACGAGGTCGTGGTCACCGGCATGGAGCACAACTCCAACCTGCTGCCCTGGCGGCGGCTGTGCGAGGAGACCGGGGCGAGGCTCGTCGTCGTGCCCATCAGTCCCCAGGGCCGCGTGGACACCGCCGCCTTCGCCGCCGTGCTCGGGCCGCGCACCCGGCTCGCGGCCGTCGCGCACGTCTCCAACGTGCTCGGCACGGTCAACCCGGTCCAAGAGTTGATCGCCGAGGCGCATCGGCACGGCGTCATCGTGATGGTCGACGGCGCCCAGGCGGTGCCCCACCGGCCGGTGAACGTCGCCGAGCTGGAAGCCGACTTCTACTGCTTCTCCGGGCACAAGGTCTACGGGCCCATGGGCATCGGCGTGCTGTACGGCAGGCGCGATCTGCTCTCCGAGCTGCCGCCCTACCAGGTGGGCGGGGGCACGGTGAAGGGGGTGACCTTCACCGAACCGGTCGAGTACGTGCCATTGCCCAACCGGCTGGAGGCGGGCACCCCGCACGTCGCGGGGGCGGTGGCGCTCGCGGCCGCCTTCGAATACCTGGAGGGCCTGGGCTGGGAGGCCGTGCGGCAGCACGACGACACACTGGTGCGCACGACGCTCGACGCCGTGGCGGACCTGGAGGGCGTGCACGTCGTCGGCGATCCCGGCAGCGACCCCTGCGGGATCGTCTCCCTGTCCTTCGAGGGCCTGCACCCCTACGACGTGGGCGGCCACCTCGACCGGCACGGCATCGCCGTGCGCTGCGGCGTGCACTGCGCCAGCACCTTCCTCGACGACCTGGGGCTGGTCGGGACCGTTCGCATCTCGTTCGGCGTGTACAACACGCCGGCGGAGATCGAGCGGCTTCGCGAGGTCCTGTCGACCGTCGAACCAGGCTTCTGGTCGCTCGAGCAGCCGACCACCCGATTCCTCTGAGGTGTGCCATGACGTCGGTCGTGAACGAGCAGCGCGAGATCTGGGACGCGGTCAGCGATGGCTGGCGGCGCTGGCAGAACGTCTTCGAGCGAGGAGCGGCCTCGGTGAGCACGGCGCTCGTGCGCCTGGGCGGGCTGCGCCCCGGACAGTCGGTGCTCGACGTCGGGACGGGGCTGGGCGAACCGGCCCTCACCGCCGCCGGAGTGGTCGGGCCGCGGGGCAGGGTGGTCGGGATCGACGTGTCCCCTGCCATGATCAGCGCCGCGCGCGCACGGGCGGCGCACGTGCCCTTCGCGGAGTTCCTCGTGGGCGACGTGACCACGGCGGGGCTGGCGCCAGGCAGTTTCGACGTCGTGCTCAGCCGCTGGGGGCTGATGTTCGCAGCCGACCGGGTCGCCACGCTGCGCGCGCTGGCCGGGCTGCTCAAGCCCGGTGGCGTGCTCGCCGCGGCGACGTGGGCGCCGCCGCCTGCCGTACCCATGATCAGTCTTGCCTTCCGGGTCATCGCCGAGCGGCTCGCGCTGGCGCCCCCGCCGCCGGGCCTGCCCGGCCCCTTCTCCATGGCGGACCCCAAGGAGGTGGCCGCCGAACTCGCGGAGGCGGGCTTCACCGAGGTCACCGTCACCGAGCGGAAGGTGCCCTTCGTCATGGAGTCGGTGTCGCACTTCGTGGCCTTCTCCAGGGACGTGCTCCCTCCCAGGATGCGCTCGCTCGTGCGCGAGGCGGCCGACCCGCTGATCTGGGATGCGGTGGCCGAGGCAGCCGCGGCCCACGCCAAGCCGGACGGGTCGCTCGACCTCACCTCCACCTGCCTGTGCGTGCGGGGTGCCCGGTGAGGCTCGACACCAAGCTGATCCACGCCGGACGCCCCCGGGATCCGGGCACCGGAGACGTGATCCCGCCCGTGCACCTGTCCGCCACCTACGACCGGCGGCTGCAGGACCCGCCGCAGTACTTCTACGGCCGCGGCGAGAACCCCACCCGCGAGGATCTCGAGCTCTGCCTGGCAGCGCTCGAGAACGCCGCGTTCGCCACCGCCTACGCCTCCGGGCAGGCGGCCGCGACCGCGGTGGTGAGCCTGCTGTCTCCCGGAGACCGGGTGGTCTGCTCCGACAACGTCTACAGCGGCACCCGTTCCCTGCTGGAGTGGATCGGCAAGTACGGCATCGCCGTCGAGTACGCCGATCTGGCCGAGCCGTCCCTCGTCGAACGTGCGGTCCAGGGCGCCGCCCTGGTCTGGGTGGAGAGCCCGACCAATCCCCTGATGAAGATCGCCGACCTCGACCTCGTCTGCCGCGCGGCCCACGCCACGGGAGCCACCGTCGTCGTGGACAACACGCTCGCGGGTCCGCTGCTCCAGCAGCCACTGAGCTGGGGCGCGGACATCACGCTCTACAGCACCACCAAGTCGATCTCCGGGCATCTCGACGTGATCGGCGGCGCGCTCGTCTACAACCGTCCGGAGCTGCACGACCACCTGCTCGCGCACCGCACCGCCACCGGCGGCGTCCCGGGAGCGCTGGACTGCTTCCTGATCCACCGCGGGCTCAGGACGCTGTCGGTCCGGGTCGAGCGGCAGGTCCGCACCACCGAGGCGATCGCCGCGATGCTCAGCGGCCACCCGTCCGTTTCCCTGGTCCACTACCCCGGCCTGCCCGGCCACCCCCAGTACGACGTCGCCAAGCGTCAGATGTCCGGCCCCGGCTCGGTGCTGAGCTTCGAGTACGCCGGCGACCCCGTCGAGTTGATGGCCCGGCTGCGCTTCTTCAGCTGTGCGGTGAGCCTGGGCGGGGTGCACTCCCTGATCGAGTGCCCCGCCATGATGACCCAGCGTCCCGTCCCCCGCGAGGTACGGCTTCGCATGGGGCTGTCCGATCGTCTCATCCGCCTGTCGGTCGGCCTGGAGGACCGGCGCGACCTCCTGGAGGACCTGCTGGAGGCCATGCGGGGAGGGGACCCGCCGTGATCCTCCTGGACGGGGCGGTGGCCACGGAGCTGGAGCGGCGCGGGCTGCCCATGGCCGCACCCTGGTGGACCACCCGGGCCCTGCTCACCGAGCACGGCCGGGGGTTGCTGCGTGCCGTGCACCGGCGCTACCTCGACGCGGGAGCCAGGGTGCTGACCGCCAACACCTTCCGCTGCAACCTGCGGGCCCTGCGGCGGGCGAAGCTGGACGAGCGGCAGGCAGGCCACCTGGTCCGGCTCGCCGTGGACCTGGCGCGGTCGGCGCGGCATGGTCACGACGACGTGATGGTGGCCGGTTCGGTGGCCCCTGTCGAGGACTGCTACCGGCCCGACCTCGTCCCCGCCGACGCCGAGCTCCGCGCCGAGCACCGGTGGATGGCCGGGCAGCTGGCGGCGGCCGGGATCGACCTCGCCCTGATCGAGACGGTCAACACCATGCGCGAGGCGCGGATCGCGGTGGAGGAGGCGCGAGGCGCGGGCCTGACCGCCTGGGTCAGCTTCGTCTGCGGTCCCCGCGCCACCCTGCTGTCGGGTGAGCCGGTCGCCCGTGCGGCCGTGGCCGTGCACCGGGCGGGCGCCGCGGCCGTGCTCGTCAACTGCACCTCGCTGGACGCGGCGCGAGACTGCGTCGCCGAACTCGCCACCCTCGGCACGGGCGCCATCGGCGTCATGCCCAACCTCGAACCCCGCAACGGCACACCTGTGCCGCCCGAACTCTTCGCCGCGCTGATGTCGAGCTGGCGGCAGCAGTACGGCCTGGCTCTGCTCGGCGGCTGCTGCGGCACGACCCCTGCCCACATCACGGCCCTGAACGGATTGGACGACGCACATGATGGACTGGCGGCAGGTACGCGAGCTGTTCACGATCGACCCTGACCTCATCCACCTGAACACGGCGGGCCTCGGCTCAGCGCCGCGCGCCGTGCTGGACGTGCTCGGCAGCGCCGACCGGGTGTACGCGAGGTCGCCGCGCGACCCGTTCGCCGACACCGCGCTCACCGAAGTGCGGGAGGCCCTGGCGGGAGGGCTCGGGTGCGAGGCCGACGAGCTGGCGATCGTGCCGAGCGCCACCGACGCCAACGCCCGGATCCTGGCCGGCCTCGACCTGCGCGAAGGCGACGAGATCATCACCACCGACCACGAGTGCTACACCGTGCGCGCGCCGCTCTGCCAGCTGCGCGACCGTCGTGGCGTCGTCCTCAGGGAGCTCACCCCGCCGATCGGGGCAGGGCAGCGCGCCGAGGAGATCGTCGAGCTGGTGCGGTCGGCGATCACGCCGCGCACCAGGGTGCTCCAGTGGGCCGGGATCACTCTGACCACCGGAGCCGCCTTCCCCACGGCCGAGCTGGTCGAGCTGGCGCGGCGGCACGACCTGATCGCGGTGCTCGACGGCGCTCAGCTGCTCGGCCACTTCCCCGTACGGCTGCGGGACCTGGGTGTGGACTTCCTCAGCGCGTCGGGATCGAGATACCAGTGCGGCCCCATGGGCACGGGCCTGATCTACGCGCGCAACCGGCCCCTGCCCCTGCCGGCCTTCTGGCCGGTCGTCTCCCTGCTCTACCCGCTCCGAGACGGCCTGCCCCCTCGGCCCCACGACCTCGGGCGCCTGCTCCAGCAGAGCGACTCGGCGGACCTGTCGCGGGCGCAGGGCCTGCGCATCGCCTGCGAGCTGTGGGACCGGATCGGCCGCGACCGCATCCAGCGCCACGTCCTGGAGCTGGGCACCCACCTCAAGGAGCGCGTCGTCCGTCACTGGGGACGGGATGCCCTCTTCAGCCCCATGGACGACCCGCGGCTGCACTCGGGTCTGGTGGCCTTCGACCCCTTCCGGGGTTCGGCGAACCTCGGCGTGTTCGTCCAGCTCAAGCGGCAGCTGGCCGACGAGCACGGGATCACCGTCGAAATCACCCGCTTCGCCCACCCCGGCGTGCAGGGCGAGCTGCCCGCGGTCCGGGTCTCCCCGCACCTGTACAACGACGTGGAGCAGCTCGACCGGGCGATCGAAACAATGATCAAGCTCTGCCACTAGCGGGTCCGGCGGCTGGGATACCAGTCGCCACGGCCCTGCGGCAGGAGGTCGAGCAGCGACCAGGTCGCGCAGAGCAGGTCGAGGCCGCGGGCGTCGCCGCCGTCACTCGGCTGGTACGGCTCGTCCCCGGGGTCGCTCAGCATGGCCGAGCCCTGCCAGGAGATCCTCGTTCGCCCGTCCGACCTGTCGTAGACCGTCACCACGGGTTCGAGGTCGCCGGGATGCGCGCGCAGCCCGAGCCGGTCGGTGAGGTCGCCGGGCTGGGTGGAGTAGACGGGAACCCACCGCCACTGCCGGCGCCGCGCCACCTCGGCCAGGCGCGCGGGCCCTGCGGGTGCCATGACGGCCACCGCGGTGCGCTCGAGCAGGTGCGGGGTGACGGCGTCGAGGCCGTCGACCCACATGGAGCACAGGGGGCACGGCTCCGGCCAGTCCTCGTCGAACATCATGTTGTAGACGAGCAGCGTGGGATGGTCGCCGAACAGCCCGCTCAAGCGCACCGGCGAGGCGTCGAGCGCGGCGAGCGGGGGGTCCTCGTCCAGCTCGGGCCCTCTGGGCAGGGCACGCCGCCGCGCGGCCACCTGCTCCCCCAGGTCACGCAACCGGCGCTCGTCTCTCAGCAGTTCGGCCCGCGCCTTGGCGTACTCGGGCGTGGCCGACTCGAACAGACCGGGACGTGACACTTCGACCCCCACCTCACCACATGATCGGCGACAACCAGCTCAGGACCCAGGCCACCGCCCCTGCCTGGACGAACGCGGTGAGCCTGTGGTCGCGGCCCAGGGCGTACAGGCCGTAGGCGGCCAGTTCGAGCAGGAGCAGGAACGGCCCCAGCACCATGACGTACAGCCCCAGCATGCCAGGCAGCACCTGGGTGATGACGCCGATCATGACAATCGCCAGCACCAGGAGGCGGGCGGCGAGCGATCTCGCCGCGGCGGCCGGCGGGCGGCCACGGCGCAGCATCCGGTCGACGGCCAGGAAGAAGGGCAGGATCAGGGCGGCGGTCAGCGCCCAGATCAGCACGCGCTCGGGGGTGGGCACCAGGCCGTGCACCATCGCCCCGAGCGGTGTCAGCAGCACGATCACGCCCACGAGGACCAGAGCGGCGGGCGCGAGCGTGTGCCGCGCGGACCACGCTTCCTGGGCAGGGAACCAGCACCGCGCCGGAGTGAGCCGACCCACGGCGAGGAGGATCGTTCCGGCGATGCCCAGCAGCAACGCCAGCGCGCCGCCCGCCTCCATCCCGAGGAGGTGGCCCGCGTCGCCCCAGGCCAGCCACGGCAACGGCAGCAGCAGCGCGCCGACCACGAGCGGGAGGCCGAGGGCGGGACGTCCCGCTTCGGCGGGCGGGCGGTTCGTGCGGGCCAGCGCTCCGCCGGCGAAGCCCACGAGCGTGAGGAGTACGGCGGCGCATACCAGGTAGAGCGCCGTCAGCGCGGGCCGCCGATCCGCGGCACCGGACGCCGCGGCGGGACGGCCGGTCGCCTTCGCCACCCAGTCCACCACGTATCCGGCGGTGGTGTCCGAGAAGAGCATCGTCAGATGGTTGGTCCCGGCCACCTCCCGCAGGGCCACGGCCGTGCCCTGAGCCTGGTCGCCGTAGACCTGACCGTAGGAGAGCGGGGTGCCCGACCACAGGCGTGCCGTACGCTCAGCGCCTTCTCGCACGACGCCCGCATCGCCCTCCGCCACCACGAACAGGACGTTCTTCGCTCTGGTGGTGGGCTCGATCCCGCCCATGGCGCCGCCCATGGCGACGGTGGCGACGGGCCGTCGATCGCGCACCGCGAAGTCGAGCACTCCGGCGGCGCCCATCGAGTGGCCGACGACGACGACCTTGGCCGCGTCCACGTAGGGCACCGTGCCCAGCCAGGTGAGGACCGCGTCGAGATCGGAGCGCATGCCCTCGAACCCGGCGGACTGGTGCCGTTCGGTGCTCAGGCCGTGGCCGCGGAAGTCGAAGGTGACCACCGCGTAGCCCGCGGCGGCGACGCGCCGCGCGAGCACGCTCATGGTGGCCTGATCAGCCGAGTGGCCGTGTGCGAGCACGACCACGGGCGGCCTGCTCCCCGGCGGAGGCGGGTCGGGCATGCCCAGGACGCCCGGAGCCGTGACCGCGCCCGGCACGTAAAGCGTGGCCGGCACACGGCCGTCGACGAGCACCGGGCGGTGCGGCACGCCGCCGCGCTCCTCCCCGCCCAGCGCGAGGGCCAGCCAGCCGCCGACCACCACGGACACGAACGTCACCAGAGCGACGAAAGCTCTGTTCACCGGGTCTCCTTGGGTACGGCGGCCCGCCGGCCGAAGATCAGCTGAGGAACGGGACGATGGCGACGAAGGCGAGCACCGCGAGCACGATCGAGATCGTCCTGGCGCGGCCGAGGGCCCGGCCGGACAGCTTGCTGTCCACGGCGAACCTGCCCGCTCCCGCCAGCAGGAGGCCCAGCCCGCCGGCGAGCACGGCCAGCTCCCACTCGAAGCCCGTCGGCATGAAGAAGCCGCCGCCCGCGGACAGCTTGATGTAGCTGGAGGCGGCCATCGTGACCACCACGATCGCCGCGCCCACCGAGGTGAGCAGCCCTACCAGGAGCAGGACTCCGGCGATCACCTCGGTGATCGCGGTGATCCACGAGAAGGTCTGGGATGCCCCGACCCCCTTGGAGCCGAGGTAGCCGGCCATCTTGGCGGTGTCCCATCCGGTCCACGCGCCGAACAGGTTCTGCACGCCGTGCAGCAGGAAGGTGGCGCCGAGCGCCACACGAAGGACGAGCAGCCCGGCACTCACCCAGGTGTCCCGGACCGCCGCCGTCGACCAAGAGCTGGCACTGTCACCGTTCACTTCGCCGTCCCAGTGCCGTGGACGGGCTGCTTCGGTAGCCATACTCGGCAAGGTAGGCAGGCCTCGGCCGGCCCGCTCGGCATCTGTCGGCGGGGCGACAGTTCACTGGGCAATCGAGCGCTGTCAGGCGATAGTCGGAGTATGGGCACTCGAGGAGGTGTGGCGGCGGGAAGACTGGTCGCCGTCAGCGACCTGCACGTCGCCTACGCGAGGAACCGGGAGCTGCTGGAGGACCTGCCCCGCGAAGCGACGGACGACTGGTTGGTGATCGCCGGTGACGTGGCCGAGCGCTGGGAGGACATCGCCTGGGCGCTGGCCACCCTGCGCGATCGCTTCGCCAAGGTGGTGTGGGCCCCGGGCAACCACGAGCTGTGGACGGTACCGGGCGACCGCCTCCAGTTGCAGGGCGACGGCAAGTACCGAGCTCTGGTCCAGCTGTGCCGCAGCCTGGGTGTGCTGACCCCCGAGGACCCCTTCCCGGTCTGGACGGGGGAGGGCGGGCCGGTCACGATCGCGCCCCTGTTCGTCCTGTACGACTACAGCTTCCGTACGGCGGGCTGCACCACCAAGCAGGAGGCGCTGGCACTGGCCCACGAGGCCGGCGTGGTCTGCACCGACGAGTTCCTGCTCCACCCCGACCCCTACCCGAGCAGGGAGGCCTGGTGCCGGGCGCGCGTGGCCGAGAGCGAGCGCAGGCTGGCGGCCTGCGATCCCGACGTGCCGATCGTCATGGTCAACCACTTCCCGCTGGTTCGCGAGCCGACGGCGATCCTGCGCCACCCGGAGTTCGCGCTCTGGTGCGGCACCGAGCTGACGGCCGACTGGCACCGCAGGTTCCGCACGGCGGCGGTGATCTACGGCCATCTGCACATCCCCCGAGTCACCTGGCATGACGGCGTGCGCTTCGAGGAGGTCTCCGTCGGCTACCCGCGCGAGTGGGAGCGGCGTGGGCACCCGCACGACATCTTCCGCCAGGTCCTTCCCGTACTGGAGCCGGCGTGATCGAGGAAATCCTGCCCAAGGGCGTCGCTGTGGCCGAGCTGTTCGCTGACCGGCCCGGCGCCATGCTGTTCGAGGAGGAGGCCGTCGCGGTGCAGCGGGCGGTCGACTCCAGGCGCCGCGAGTTCACCAGCGGCCGCGCCTGCGCGCGGCGCGCCCTGGCCCGGCTCGGGCTGCCTCCCGTCCCCGTGCCCCGAGGCGAGCGCGGCGCTCCCGCGTGGCCCGACGGCGTGGTCGGCAGCATCACGCACTGCGAGGGTTACCGCGCGTGCGCCGTCGCGATGGACACGCAGATCCTGACCATCGGGATCGACGCCGAGCCGCACGAGCCGCTGCCCGCCGGGGTCTTCGACATGATCTCGCTGCGAACCGAACGCTGGGCGCTGGCCCGGTTGCCCTCCGGCGTGCACTGGGATCGCGTGCTCTTCAGCGCCAAGGAGTCGATCTACAAGGCCTGGTTCCCCCTCACCCGGCGCTGGCTGGACTTCTCCGAGGCCACCGTCACGATCGACCCGTCGGCGGGGACGTTCCACGCCCGCCTGTCGAAGATCGCCACTGTCCACCGAGGTGGGCTGCTGACGGAGCTCGCGGGAGGGTGGCGCGTGGCCGACGGTTTCGTCCTCACAGCGATAGCTCACCCGGCGGATCGAGCCGCATCACTTGTGAGCGAACCTCTTGCCATGAACCTATGAACAAGCGAACTTTAGAAAGTAGTAGTTAGCATCGGCCATCCGGGGAGCGAGGAATGTTCGAGAGATTTACCGACCGCGCGCGGCGGGTTCTCGTCCTGGCTCAGGAGGAGGCCAGGAAGCTCAACCACGACTATCTCGGGACCGAGCACATCCTGCTCGGCCTCCTCCTGGAGGGGCAGGGCGTCGCGGCGCTCGCCTTGACCAAGCTCGGCATCGGGCTGGAAGCGGTCCAGACGGGTGTCGTCTCGATCAGCCTGCCCGGCGAGCGGCCCCATGACGGGCACATCCCCTTCACCCCTCGCGCCAAGCGCGTGCTCGAGCTGGCGCTCCGCGAGGCACTCTTCTTCGGCCACGACCACATCGGCACCGAACACCTCCTGCTCGGCCTGATCAGGGAGGGCGAAGGGGTGGCCGCGCAGGTGCTGGCCACCCAGGGAGCCGAGCCCACCGGCATCCGCAACGAGGTCACCAGGATCCTCCAGGGGGACGAGATCGGGGACGAGGACGACCAGCGGCCCCCGGTCGCGCCGCCCAAGCCCAAGTCCTCCATCCTCGACCAGTTCGGCATGAACATCACCGAGGCGGCCCGCGAGGGCAGGCTCGATCCGGTGATCGGCCGTGAGGAGGAGATCGAGCGGGTCATGGAGGTGCTCTCCCGGCGGACCAAGAACAACCCGGTGCTGATCGGCGAGCCCGGCGTCGGCAAGACCGCCGTCGTCGAGGGGCTCTCCCAGATGATCGTCGATGGGGACGTGCCCGAGACGCTCAAGGACAAGCAGCTCTACACGCTCGACCTCGGGGCTCTGGTCGCGGGCTCGCGCTATCGAGGGGACTTCGAAGAGCGGCTGAAGAAGGTGCTCAAGGAGATCCGCACCCGAGGCGACGTCATCTTGTTCATCGACGAGCTGCACACGCTGGTGGGGGCGGGGGCGGCCGAGGGTGCGATCGATGCGGCCAACATCCTCAAGCCCATGCTGGCGCGTGGCGAGCTGCAGACCATCGGGGCCACCACGCTCGACGAATACCGGAAGTATCTGGAGAAGGACGCCGCCCTGGAGAGGCGCTTCCAGCCGATCCAGGTGGCCGAGCCCTCCCTCACGCACACGATCGAGATCCTCAAGGGGCTGCGTGACCGCTACGAGGCGCACCACCGTGTGTCGATCACCGACGGCGCGCTGGTGGCCGCCGCACAGCTGGCCGACCGCTACATCAGCGACCGCTTCCTGCCCGACAAGGCGATCGACCTCATCGACGAGGCCGGCTCACGCATACGCATCCGCAGAGGCGCCCACCCCGTGCCGAGTGAGGTGACCGAGGAGCTCATCGCCGAAGTGCTGGCCAGAGCGACAGGCATCCCGGCCGTCAAGCTGACCGAGGAGGAGGCGCAGCGGCTGCTGCGCATGGAGGACGAGCTCCACAAGCGGATCATCGGCCAGGACGACGCCATCAAGGGCCTGTCGCGGTCCATCCGGCGCACCCGCGCCGGTCTGAAGGACCCGCGCCGTCCCGGCGGCTCGTTCATCTTCGCCGGCCCGTCCGGTGTCGGTAAGACCGAGCTGTCCAAGGCTCTGGCGGAGTTCCTCTTCGGCGACGAAGACGCTCTGATCATGCTGGACATGTCGGAGTTCATGGAGAAGCACACCGTCTCCAGGCTGTTCGGCTCGCCTCCCGGCTACGTCGGGTACGAGGAGGGCGGCCAGCTGACGGAGAAGGTGCGGCGCAAGCCGTTCTCCGTGGTCCTGTTCGACGAGATCGAGAAGGCACACCCGGACATCTTCAACTCGCTGCTGCAGATTCTGGAGGACGGTCGGCTGACCGACGCCCAGGGCCGGGTGGTGGACTTCAAGAACACCGTCATCATCATGACCACGAACCTGGGCACGCGGGATATCTCCAAGGGCATCGGGGTCGGATTCGCGAAGTCCGACGACAGCGAGTCGAACTACGAGCGGATGAAGGCGAAGGTGCAGGAGGAGCTCAAGCAGCACTTCCGGCCGGAGTTCCTCAACCGGGTCGATGACATCGTGGTCTTCCACCAGCTCGCGTCGAAGGACGTCATCCTCATCCTCGACCTGATGCTCTCGCAGGTCGCCGACCGGATGAAGGATCGTGGCATGGGGCTGGAGGTCTCCGCGGAGGCCAAGCGGTTCCTGGCCGAGCGGGGCTACGACCCGGTCATGGGCGCCCGGCCGCTGCGCCGTACCATCCAGCGCGAACTGGAGGACATGCTGTCGGAGAAGATTCTCTACGGCGAGCTGCGCCCCGGCCAGAACGTGCTCGTCAGACTGAGGCAGGGAGTCCTGCACCTGACCGGCGCGGAACAGCCTGCACCGTCACCCGTTCTGCCGCTACCGTCCTGACCTCTCACCCCGTCACGTCCGCGAAGCGGCGACGCCCCGCTCAGCGGCTTGCGGCACCGCGCGCCTGGTCGGGCGACCCCTCGGGGACCAGGCCGAGCAAGGCACTCACCCGCAGGATCGCCTCCGGGTCGCCCTGCAACGTGAGCCGCCCCGACACCACAGCGCCGAAAGGCGAAAGCTGCTTGGAACCGATCTCCATGAACGTGTGGGCATCCGTGATCGCGGTCACCGTGGGCGACCCGGGATAACGACCCTCGACCGCGCTGGCACTGCCATCCCTGACGAGAACATGGAAGAGCACATCATCAACCCGGAACTCGTAAGCCTCGTCCCGGTCGGGCACCCGCGAGTCATCGATCATCGCCTGCACCGCCAGGAACCCCCAGTGCGGCCGCACGACATCCTCGGGCGTCGGCGCGTCCAGGAACGGCAGCCCCCAGCGGGCCAGGCTGAGCACCGGCTCACGCAGCTGCCGGCCGATCTCGGTGAGCTCGTAGCCCCGATCCTTGCCCTGATCGTCGGCCACCTTGCGGAGCACGCCCTCGGCGGTGAGGAACTTCAGCCGCTCGGCCAGGAGATTGGTGCCGACGCCCGGCAGCGCGGCGATGAGGTCGCTGTAGCGGCGCGGCCCGAGCAGCAGCTCCCTGATGATGAGCAGCGTCCACCGCTCACCGATGACGTCGAGGGCGGCGGCGAGCCCGCAGTACTGACCGTAGTTACGCCTGGCATGGACCATGCGCTGCCTCCAACGCACCGACGGTGACCACCTTCACCTCGCCACTCTATTTTATTCAAGTGGCGAGGAGAACCGTGGAGCTCGTAGCCGCTTGGCGTACCCGGACGGCCAGGCAGGGGCTGCCCCGGCGAGCAGGAACCAAGGACGGCCCCAAGCTAGGCATTCGCTAAGCGGCCGCGAACCCGGAGGAACACACTTGAGGCATCCATGCGGGGAGGGCCCGCCCTCCCCGGCGCAAGACCCAGGGGTGCACCATGATGACTCGATTGCAGCTTGGCGCGATCCGCGCCCCGGTGGACGGCGCAGACGAGATCCCGGCCCGTGAACCCCGGGAGATCGCGCATGACCGGTTGCGCGAGCACACCCTCCACACCACATGCGTCGGACTTCGCGTACTGCTCTGGATTGATGTCTGAGAGCACACCGGCCACCGCGCGCCTCAGGAAGATCGGCGCGCGCGAGCTGACGCTACCGGCGATCGGCCTCGGCTGCGCGGCCCTGAGCGGCTTCTACGGAGCGGTGAAGGAGGCCGACGGCGTGCGTGTCATCCGGCAGGCGCTCGGACTCGGCCTCGCCCTCCTGGAGACCGGCCCCAGCTCGGGTCGGGCCAACGGTGTCGTCCGGCAAGCTCTCATCGGCCGCCGCGACCGCGCGATCGTGGTGGCGGGAGACAGGACGGGGGATGTGGAGCGGGCCTGCGACACATGGCTGCGCGAGCTGGACACCGACCACCTCGACCTGTTCCACGTGAGCCATTCCGCAGCTGGGCTGGAAGAGGTGGTGGGCAGGGTCGGCGCCCTGGTCACCGCCGGAAAGGTCCGCCATATCGGGCTCTCCGACGTCTCCGCCGACCAGCTCCGCCGGGCGCACCGGGTTCATCCCGTGACCGCGCTCGTGAGGGAGTACTCACTCATGCATCGCGACATCGAGGCAGAGGTGCTCCCCGTCGCGCGCTCCCTCGGCATCGGAGTGATCGCCGGCCGCCCGCTCGGCCGGGGATTCCTCACCGGCAGGATCCGCGCTCCCGAACACCTGAGCTCCGGCGACCTGCGCCGGCTCGACCCCCGCTTCCGTGGCGAGCGGCTGCTTCAGAGCGTACGGCGGCTGCCGCTCGCCGAGGAGATGGCCGCCGAGCTCAACGTCAGCCTTTCCCGCCTGGCTCTCGCCTGGCTGCTCGGCCAGGGGGACGACGTCGTGGTGGTCCCGAGCACGCGCAACCCGTTGCACTTGGAGATGAACGTCGCCGCTCAGAACGTACGGCTGACGCCCGAGCAGCGTGCCAGGCTCGAGCGCATCTTCACTCCCTGAGGCCCGCACCGGGTGAGTCCCCGCGGGAACACCTGGTATCCCCCCTGCAGCCCGCTCAACGTCCGTTGTGGACCTTGTCGACCTTGATCAGGGACGCGCTGACGGCCTTGTTGACCGCGTCGATCCTGGACACGGCACCCAGCTTGATGAAGATATTGCGCAGGTGCCGCTTGACGGTGGCCTCCGTCAACCCGAGCCGGGAGCCGATCTGGGTGTTGGTGAGCGCCTGAGCGGCCAGGGTGAGCACCTCACGTTCCCGGTCCGACAGCAGGTCCGACGGTTGACCGTCGACCTGGGCCAGGCTCTCTCGGGAGACGGCGAGCAGCACCCGCCCGTCGCCGCATCGGGCGCTGTAGATGGCCGACACGACTTCCTGGATGCTGGCGCTCTTCAGCAGATAGCCCCTGATCCCCGCGGCGAGCAGGCTGCGGAGCAGCTCAGGCCCGTCGTACATGCTCAGGATCAGCACCTGCGTCTCGGGCGAGTGCCGATGGATGCGGGCCACGGTCGTCGGAGCGTCGTCACCGGGGATCTCGACGTCGAGCAATACGACGTGCGGCCGCTCCTTGGCCGCGAGGGCGACCGCCGACTCGCTGTCGCCGGCCTCCCCCACCACGACCATCCCAGCCTGTGCCTCCAGGAGTTCGCGCAGCCCTTCCCTCACCAGAACATGATCATCGACGAGCAAGACCCTGATGGGTTCCTGGGCCTCGCGTGTCATCGCGGTCCACCCACGTGATAGCCCCTCCGGGATATATCCGGCGTCAGCTGACAAGCCGGACTCAGAGTAACTCACGTCGACGGCCAGCGCGATGCATCGCGTCAGCTTCTCGCTCCCGCCATCGCAAGGAGTTCGGAGTCGGTCAGCACTCGGGGGGATCGATGCGCCAGGCGAAGGATGTCCTCGACCACATCCCCATCAGCGGGAAGGCCGCGCTGGCGCATCCAGTGCAACACGTTCCACCGGCCACTGGCGGGCCCGATGTCGATCTGCTGCGACCTGCCCACCTCGGAGGCGGGAACGGCGGAGTAGACCCGGTCCGCGAGCCGCAGGTTCCCCGAGAACTCGGCCTTGGCCACCGCGGCGGCGTGCACACCGGTCGCGGTGCGGAAGGCGTCGGCCCCGACCACCGGGTAGTCGACGGGGATCGGCCGCTCGCAGGCGGCGGCCGCGGACGCGCAGTAGTCGGGTAACGCGCGCAGGTCACGTGTGTCGCCGGACAGGTGCAGGTTCACCAGCAGCTGGTCCATGGCGGTGTTGCCGCAGCGCTCCCCCATGCCGAGCGCGGTGCCGTGCACCCTGTCGACGCCCGCCTCGATCGCGGCCAACGCGTTGGCCAGGCCCAGCCCCCGGTCGTTGTGCCCGTGCCATTCGATGGGCACGGACTCGAAGCCGTGCGCGGCAAGGACCTCCTCGCCCACATATCCGACGATCGCCCGGGTGCCACGCGGCGTGGCGTGTCCCACCGTGTCGCAGAGGCAGATCCGCTCGGCGCCTTCGTGCAGGGCCACGTGGGTGATGAGCCGGAGCATGTCAGGGCAGGTTCGCGTGGCGTCCTCCACCACGATGCACACCTGCAGATTCTCCCGCCGCCCGAACTGCATGGCCGCCGTGACCGAATTTACCAGATGGTTTTCCGTCCAGCCCTCTGTATATATCCTTATGGGGCTCGTTCCGATAAACGCCATTACCCCGATGGCGCGACCCGTGGCCTGGCTGATTTGGGCGATGGGAATGATGTCTTCCGCGACGGTGCGCGCGGCGCAATGGAGGTTCAGCGGCAACTGCAGGTCCTGGGCGTGCTGAGCGAGCCGGGCGGCGAAGAGCGCGGCCTCGGGGCCGGTGGCCGGCATGCCGATGCTGGCGGCGTCGATCCCCAGCCTCGCCATCAGCCGCAGGAGCTCGGCCCGTTCGTCGAGGGTGGGCTGGCGGACGGAGGGGCTCTGCAGCCCGTCACGCAGCGACTCGTCGTTCAGCTCCACCTGCCCGGTCGGCTGCGGCTCGGGTGGGCGGACGTCTGACTGGTTCCAGTCGAAAATTACCTCGCCTGTTCCGCTTCTCATTTCCGGGGCGCCGTCCTCTCTTATAATGAGATGGCCGAGACGGTAGGCCGACGTTAACAACGGAACCTGACGCCAACAAGTCCAGGCCCGAAAGAACGGGTGGCGCAGAGGCCGGACAATCGCCGGTATCGAAAGATGTAGCATCCGCTGCCTCCTTCGAAGATCTGCATTAACGGAACTCCGCGGGCGGCTCATAATCACGCCATGGTGACCCAGGCAGCCGTTCCGCACCGCGTCCCCACTCGTACGCTCCTGAAGTGCCTCGTCGAGGCTCGCCCGTCGGTCCTGGCGATGTACCTCCTCAGGTTCGCCACCGGCGCGGCGCTCGGGGTGTCCGCCATGATCGGGGGATCGGCGCCGAGGGTGGCGGGTGCCACGCCCGAGCGGATCGGGTCGCCGGCCATGCAGGGGCTCGGAGGGGCCGCGGAATGGCTGGGGTGGTCGGCGCCACGGGTGCTGGGCGGGGCGGCGGTATGGGTCCTGGCGATCCTGTCCGCGTACCTGCTCAACGGAGTATCCGACGTCCAGGAGGACAGGGCCAACGACTCCCGCCGCCCCATCGCGGCAGGCGAGTTGCGACCGGAGTCGGCCGCGGCGGTCGCGAAGGCGGCTGCGGTGCTGTCCCTGGTGGGCGCCGTCTTTCTCGGCCCCACGCCCACACTGGCGGTGACGGCCGTACTGGTGCTCGGCTACGCGTACTCGATGCCCCCGCTCAGCCTCAAACGCCACGCACCGGGCGCGGCAGGCACGGGAGTGGCCGCCGCTCTCCTCAGCTACCTGGCCGGATACGCCAGCGTCGCCCAAGCGACGGCACCGGGCGCGGGGACCCTCGTGTTCTCGGTGGTGATGTCGCTGTGGGTCGGCCTGGTGGGGACACTGGCCAAGGACCTCCCAGACGCGCCGGGTGACGCCGCGGCGGGACGGCGCACGGTCGCGGTGCTGTACGGCGAGCCGCTTCTGCGTCGAATCATGGCGCTCGCGGCCGGCGCCCTGGGTGGGGGCCTCTGGCTGGCCGTGGCGGCCGTCGCGCCGGAACTGAGCCTGCCGGCCTGGGCGCTGACGTTGGGTGCGGGTGTGGTCGCCGTGCTGGCCCTGACCCACGTGACGCGGGGCGACCGCTCCAGGAAACGCCGCCTTTACCGAGCCTTCATGGCTACACAGTACGTGACACATCTGTGTCTACTGGTGTCAGTCGGCGTACCCTCAATGGTGTCCAGTTGACACCGTTGCTCCCCAACATGGCGGGCTTCGGTCGGTTGCCGCGAGTGGAGGGCCCGTGGCCGCAGACGCCAAGCCGAATGGGTCGCCGTGGGACGAGTTAGCCCAGTCCCTTGAGGGGGAGCGAGCCGCGATGCTGCTCGCCTACGAGAAGGAGTTGCACGAGGCAGGCAATCCGATCGTCCGCGAGCGCGAGTCGAGAGCCCAGACACTGGCTCAGGCGAACGCCACCCTGACCGACCTGATCCGCAGCCTGCGGGACCGGGAGGTCACCATGGACACCGAGCGGGGGCTGCTCACCAGGGACATCGGGGAGAGCAGGGCCGCGAGCCGGCTCGACCCGCGTGACTCGCTTCGGGCGGCGGGCACGCTCTTCGAGATCATCCTGGCCCAGGTGGAGCGCCGGATCGCCATCGAGCAGGGCCCGCTTGAGCTGCTGACGCTGACCGCCCTGGCGGTGAACGAGAGCATCAACACCAGGATCAGGGAGGCGGCCAGCGCGTACACCGGCTACCTGCTCAACATCATCCACCAGGCGCATCTCAACGAGCGACGCCGGATCGCCCGCGAGCTGCACGACCGGGTGGGGCCAGGTCTCAGCGTCGCCCACCGCCAGTTGGAGCTCTTCGAGATGTTCGACACGAGCGGGCCGTCGCGGGCCGCCTCCAGGGCGGAAAAGGCCAAGCAGGCCGTCGGCGAGGCGATGCACAGCCTGCGCGCCGTCACCTCGGAGCTACGCTTCGAGGACACCGTGACCAGCATGGAGAAGGCGCTGCTCACCTTCACCGAGACATTGCGCACCGACGAGGTGACCATCAGGGTGAGCGTCAACGGCGATGAGGCGTGGGCGCCGCCTGCCGTACGCGATGAGTCCTTCCTGGTCATCAGGGAGGCCATTCGCAATGCCGTCGCCCACGGCGACCCCGGCGTGGTGCTGGCCAGGATCGACATCTCACCCCATGACCTGCGGGCCTTCATCGAGGATGACGGCATCGGGTTCGACACCGACCGGGCGGGCAGATCGCGCAGCGTCGGGCTGTCGTCGATGCGGGAGCGGGCCGAGCTGATGGGCGGCACGCTCAACGTCTCCTCCTGGCCGGGCCGCGGCGCTCACGTCGAGCTGCTGGTTCCGCTGCCGGGACGCCGGGAGGCCACCGGCTGACCGGCCAGGTCGACCGCGCGGGTCTCCGGCGCGAACAGGACCGCCACCAGCGAGGCCGCCGCCAGCACCACGATCAGGACGGCGAGCGGCCACGACGCACCACCGGCCGCCTGGACGAGGGCGGCGGCGACGAGCGGCGTGGGGCCACCGAACAGGGCGGCGCTGGTCTCCCGCGCGACCACGACGCCGCTGAAGCGATACCGGGTCTCGAACATCTCGATGAACAGCGAGGCCTGAGCCACGCCCATGGCCACCAGGCCGACGGCCATGGCCAGCGCGACCGCGGCCACGATGAGCGCGGGCCGTCCCGTGTCCAGCAGGAGGATCATCGGCCCGGCGAAGGCCATCAAGAACAGGCAGCCGAAGAACCAGACGGGTCGCCGTCCGACCAGGTCGACCAGCCGGCCGAAGAGCGGTACGGCCAGCACCGCGGCAGTCCCCGCCACCACGTTGGCCGTCAACCCGACGGCCGGCGGCAGGCCCAGCGTCCGGCTGACGTAGGAGAGCAGGAAGACAGACACCAGGTAGTAGATCGCGACGAAGGGCCCGTTGGCCGCGAACGCGATCAGCAGGCGGCCGGGCCGGCGGCGGATCAGGTTCCACAGCGGCAGCCGTACCGGCCGCTCCGAGGAGGCCCGGAACGCCTCCGTCTCGGAGATCCGCATCCGCGCGTAGAGGCCCACCGCCAGGGTGAAGACGCTCAGCAGGAACGGAACTCGCCAGCCCCAGGCGGCGAACTGGTCGGGAGGCAGGGTGGCGAAGCCGGCGAACGTCACCGTGGCCAGCACGATGCCGGCGAAGTAGCCGATGCTCGGCAGCGCGGCCCGCATGCCTTGGCGCTCCCGCGGGCCCGATTCGGCCGCGACGAGGATCGCGCCGACGTATTCGGCTCCGGCGCCGAACCCCTGCGCCACGCGGAGGAGGACGAGCAGGACAGGGGCGGCCACTCCGATGGTCTCGTAGCCGGGCAGTACGCCGATGCCCACCGTGGCCGTGCCCATCAGCAGCAGTGTGAGCACCAGGACGGGGACCCGGCCCAGGCGGTCGCCTAAGTGGCTCATCACGATGCCGCCGATCGGTCTGGCGAGCAGGCCGACGGCGAAGGTGGCAAGTGAGGCGAGCATCGCCGTACCCGGCCGGGCCTCGGGGAAGAACTGGTCGCCGAAGACCAGTGCGGCGCCCAGCCCGAACAGCGCCAGGTCGTAGGACTCGATGACGGTGCCCACGACGGTCGCGGTCACGACGCGGGGCCCGGTGTTCACGCGGTCAACATCGGCTGCCATGAAACCCCCAAACCACCTCACTCTAGGGCGAGCCCGCGGCCCTTTGTATCCTTCGGACCACGAAGCGATCCTTTGGTGAGCGGCCTTGTCCACAGGAGGGGCCGGCCGTACCGTCGAGCCGTCCATGGGACGGAAGGACGGTGCTCAGATGATCGAGTTCCGCGTGCTGGGCCCGGTCGCGGTGTGCCGTGACGGCCGCGACATCACGCCCAGGGCGGCACGCCTGCGCCAGGTGCTCTCGCTGCTGGTCCTCCAGGGGAATCAGGCCGTGCCGCTCGGCGCGCTGCTGGACGAGCTCTGGGGGGAGCACACTCCCAAGACCGCTGTGACGACCGCGCAGACCTACGTCTACCGCCTTCGCACTCTGCTGGGGAGAGCTCACCTCGTCACCACGCCGCACGGCTACCTGCTGCGCGCGGAGGACGACGCCGTGGACGCCAGGCGGTTCCACCGGCGTCTCGACGAAGGTCACCGGCTGCTCGAGAAGGGCGACCGGGAAGCCGCCGCCCGCGCCCTCAGGCAGGCGCTGAGCCTGTGGACCGGCGCCGCCCTGGCGACTGTGGCCCAGGGGCGGGCGCTGCAGGCTCACGCGGTCTTCCTGGAGGAGAAGCGGCTGCAGGCATACGAGCTGGCCATCCAGACCGAACTGGACCTGGGGCTGCATCGCCAGCTGGTGGGTGAGCTGCGCGGGCTGGTGACGACCCATCCGCTGAACGAGTGGTTCCACGCGCAGCTCATCACCGCCCTCCACCGGTCCGGGCGGCGGAGCGAGGCGCTGCTGGCCTACGAGCACCTGCGTGCCGTACTCGACAGCGAACTCGGCGTGGACCCGTCCCCCGAAGTGGAACGGGTCCAGCGCGAGGTGCTGTCGATAGGCTAGGGCGTGTTCTACGCCCAGGGCGCTATCGGATACCAGATGAGATCGCGGCGGGCCAGCAGCCTGACGTCCCAGTACAGCAGGGTGAAGACGCCGACCACGAGGAGCGCGGCCCCGGCGACCACGGCCGCCCGGCCCGGCTTGGCCTGGAACCACCGGTTCACCCGGCCGCCCGCGACCCCGGCCAGGACCAGGAAGAGCACCGCGACCAGGAGGATGTTGCCGGCCGACTGCAGGACGAAGGCCAGCGCGCCGTAGAGGGCGTCCTGGCTGGCGGCGGTGTCGCGGAAGAGCTGCCGGAACAGGCCGTACGGGCGCCCGACGAGGAAGCCGCCGATCAACGCGCCCATGAGCAGGACACGAGCGTGCGGGAAGCGCGCCGAGACTCGCCGCAGCGGGTCCCGGACCACGCCCAGCGCCGCCAGCCCGAGATAGATCATCACCAGCCCGATCAGGCCGAAGGTGACCATGGACTGGATCGAACGCGGCGAGAGCCCGGAGCCGGAGGGCGCGGTCGAGGCCTGCGGCATGCCCTCGCCCACCAGGGCGGCGATCACGCCGTAGGTGGCCGACACCACCACCATGCCCACGACGAGCCAGCCGAGCGGGCGAAGCGCCCTGACCAGGCGGCCGCGCACGCCCTCCCCCTCGCCGAACAGGGGCGCGAGGGCGCCGAAGACGGCCACGTTGCACGCGGTGAACGTACCGGCCACGCCGGTCACGAAGGCGAAGATCATCCCCGCCGCGGTGCCCGTGAAGACGAAGTCCTGAGGGTCCTCCCCCAGGAGGGCGGTGGCGACGGTGCCGCCGATGACCTTGTCGACGAACGTCGCCGACCAGATCATGCTCAGCACGGCGCCACCCAGCACGCTCAGGATGACGATCAGGGTTCGCCGGGTGGGCACCTCGGCCTGCCGCGCGGTCTGCTGGGTAAGAGTCATGACGTCCCTCCCTGAACGGCGCCCGCCTCCGCGGCCTGGACCCGGACCAGCGGCAGCCCCAGGGTCTCGTCCGCGTCGGCGGAGTTGTCGATCTGCAACAGCAGCCAGCTGAGCCCCTCGACCCAGCGGCTGCTCGACAGTGCTCCCGCGTCGGCCGTCTCGAAGCCGATGCGCTGGACGAGGTCGGCCACGCAGGCCTTGGCCCACATGTCGTCACCCGCCACGGGAATGGTCAGCCGCTCGTGGCTGGAGCTCAGCTCGCCCAGCCGCTTGGCGGCCACGCAGTTCAGCGCCTTCACCACGTGCCCGGCGGGCATGGCCTGCGCGATGCGCTCGGCGGCGGACAGCTCGGGCCGCTCCCGGCCTTCCAGGAGACCGGGATTGGACACGTCGATGAGCACCTTGTCCTTGACCAGGCCCCGGATGCGCGGAGCGATCTCCTCGCACGTGACGTCGACCGGTGTGGCCAGGATCACCACGTCACCGTTGGCCACCGCCCATTCCAGCGGGCCGGCGACGGCGCCCTGGACCTGGCGCGCCAGCTGGGCGGCAGACCGGCGCACCCGGCTGGTCAGGAACAGCCGGGTGCCCTTGCCGGCCAGTGCGCGCGCCAGCGCCGTGCCCATCTGGCCGCAGCCGACGATGCTTATCGCGGTCTTGGTACCCGATGGCATGACCGCGGCCCGGCGCCGTGCCGTGCCTTCCCGCCACCGCAGGGTCTGTGTGTTCACTGAACTCCTCCACCTACCAACTGGTCCGAATAGCGCTCGAGAGCCCGCCGCAGCTGGCCTGGAACGGCCACCGGCGCCAGTCCCCGGTCCGTGCGAAGCATGCAGGCGATCGTCTGGGATCCCCGCGCCACCAGCTGCGCGGGGTCGATGTTGACCCGGTAGTAGGCGAAGTCCATGGTGACGCGGTTGTGGTCCAGGCCACTGAGGGTCATGCGGATGGAAACCCGGTCGAAGGCGTACAGCTCGCCGAAGTAGTCGCACGAGCACGCCAGCGTGACCATCGCGAGATCGTCGCCCAGCTGAGCCAGGATCTCCGGAGTGTGCTCGGCCAGGAAACGTTCCCTGCACTCCCCCTGCCAGGTCAGGTGTTTGGCGAAGTAGACGTTGCCGACCAGGTTGGTGTCCGCGAAGGTCACGAGGTGCTCGTAGGCGTAGTAAGGGCGCACAGTTCTCCTTCCATGAATACGGTGATGGCGACCGGGTTCTGCTCCCCCTCGACCTGCACCAGGGCGGAGACCAGCAGGTCGTCGCCCGCCCGGAGGACCGCCCAGCCCTGGTCGTAGAGGCCCTGGATCACAGGCGGCGCCCCGTCGTGCCGTCCGGCTCTGGCAAGGCAGTCCCGGATGCCGCGCGTGCGCGCCAGCACGTGGCCCACCGGCTCGGCGGCCAGCCGTACCAGCTCGCCGGTCAGGCTGGGCCAGGGATCCGCACCATCGGGTACGGCTCGCGCGACCTCCGCGCGCGCCAGCATCGCGGAGTCCGGCGGCAGGAGCTCGAGTTCGAGGTCCTCGCCGAGGTCCAGCTCGACATCCACACCGGGCACGTGGGAGGCGAGCGCGCGGGTCAGGTAGGGCCGCAGGAGCAGCCTCGGCCAGCAAGTGAAGGCCGGCAGCGGCCCGACGTCCCGCAGCCGCAGCCCCTCCCAGGTGACGACCGGCTCCCCCGTGACCTGGGAGACCACCACGTCATAGGTGTAGTCAGCGCCCTCCCTGGACCGCTCGGCCGCGGCGAGCACCAGGTGGTCGCCCGAGACCGCCCGCTGATGGACCGTCAGGCGGTCGCAGCCGACCGGCAGCAGCCGCCGGTGAGGAACGCACGCCTGCAGGACGTGGATGGTGGCGTCGTTGCGCGCGTGGTCGCCCAGCTCGGTGTCCCCTGCCTCACCACCGGGCGCGAGTACCGCGGTGCACGCGGTGGCCTCCAGGTGCTCGTAGCCTCGCAGCAGCTGGAACGCGGGCCCGTGGAAGAACAACCGGCCGTAGAGCTGGACGGCGTCGTGCCGCGGCACCGGCGACCGGTGCGCAGGCACCTCCGGGACCGCCGCCGCGTCCGCAGGGCCACCGACCCGGCAGCTGAAATGATCGACGGCGAAGCCGGTCTCGTCGCTGAGAATCGCGACGTCGACCCCCTTGTCCTCGCGCACCTGGGCGCAGATGCGGATGGTGCGGCCGCCCTCCTCGGGGACCACGATCGGGCGGGTGAAGCGGCCGAACTCCAGCGAGGTCGCGGCCTGCCCGGTGAGCAGCCGCGCCGCCTGTGCCATGGCCTCCATGGCGCAGACCGCGGGCAGCACGCGCAGGCCGTCGATCCGGTGGTCGGCCAGGAACGAGTCCCGCTCCGGGGTGAGGACGGCTTCGGCCACCAGCTCGGCACCGGGCACGTGCAACCGCACGTGCTCCAGGTAGCGAGCCGTTCCCGGTTCGGTGACCTCGGCACGGTCCAGCGAGGGATGCCTGCCGGAGATCACGAGCGAGGGCTGCTGCGGGCGCGTCGCCAGCACCTGGAGCAGGAACTGCACGCCGCGGGCCGCGGGCAACGGCGTGACACCGACCCGTTCGAGGTCGTGCAGGACGTGCAGCCGCTCCCCCATGCCCGCGCCCGACCAGGCCGTCCAGTCGAGGTTGCACACGTAGGCGCTTGGCAGGCGGGTCCGCAGGGTGCGCATGAACTCACGCATGCGGCCGTTGGCCAGCGCGTAGTGGGCCTCACCGTGCAGGCCGTACCTGCCGATCACGGATCCGTAGGTGATCACGACGCGCAACCGGTCGGTGTCCAGCGCGTCCAGGACCGTGCGGAGCCCGCGCACCTTGGGTGCGGCGTGCTCGGCGAAGTCGGCGGCGCTCAGGTCGGTGAACCTGGCCGGACGGTTGACGCCACTGCTGTGCACGAGAGCCGTGACGGGGCCCAGGGCCCGTGTGGCGGCCGCGGCCCCACGGCGGACGGCCTCGGCGTCGCAGACGTCGGCTGCGGCGTAGTGGAAGACCGCTCCGGTCTCCCTCAGCCTTTCGAGGTTGGCGCGCAGCTCCTCGTCGTGGCCGGGGTCTCCCCGGCCGAGCAGCGCCAGCCGTACCCCTCGCGAGGCCAGCCCGAGAGCGGTCTCCAGGCCGATGCCCCGGCCACCACCGGTGATGAGCACCACGTCGTCGGGGCCGAGCCCGATGTCCGGCCCCGTGGCGGGCTCCAGCGGCCGGTGGGTGACGGCGAAGATCTGCGCATCGTCGCAGACGAGCAGGTCTTCGACCATGGCGCCGGGAGCGCCGATCACCTTGGCCAGCGTGTCGGCGGCCACCGGGCAGCGGCCGGGGCAGTCGGTGCGCACCAGGCGGATGACCTGGCCGGGGTGCTCCTGGCGGAGCGTTCCGACGAAGCCGGAGGCGGTGTCACCCTGGTCGATCACGACCAGTGGCGCTCCGGAGGCCACGGCCTGACGGGAGGCGTCAATGAGGACGGCGATGTCCTGGTCGCCGGGGTTGGCGGGGAGGAAGACCAGCATGGCCGGAGGTGCGTGCGGCGCCGTGACCAGGCGTGGCTCGACCACGTCACGCAACGGCGCGAGGCCGTGCACCTGCCAGGCGTGGGGCTCGGCGGGCGCGTCCGGGAGCTCCACGGGATGCGCTTCGGGCACGAAAAGGCGATGCCAGGGCGACAGTCCGCGTGGCACCGCCGACTCGGCCTCCCGGGCCCCAGCGGGCAGCTCCCGCACGGCGGCGACCAGGTCGGCCACCGTGGCGTCGGCGAGAGAGGGCGGCAGCTCGGGGACCGCCCTGTCACAGGCGTTGGCCGCGTCCACCACGAGCTGGGCCACGCGCAGCGAGTTGAGGTGGAGGTCTCCGATCAGCAGGTCGGTCTCGCTGATCGCCTCGCTCGGCAGCTCGAGCGCCGCAGCGACCAGATCGCGCACCAGCGCGTCGACGTCGCCGCCCGCGGTGCCCCTCTCGGGCTCGGCGAGGGCCGCGGTCTCCCGTGTTGTCTGCTCGCATGGGTTGACCAGGAAGGACGGGTCCCGCCACAGGTCGAAGGGACGGTGGAAGCCTGAGGCGAACATGGCTCGCAGATCGTCCACGGCGCCGACAGCGTGCAGCGCGGCGGCTACCTGGCACAGTCCCTCGGCCGAGGCCGCCCCCACGTCCAGGGAGACGGCGGGCACGTCGGTGATGCCCCCGGTCAGGGTCGCCAGCCCGCGGCCCGGCCCCACCTCCACGAGCAGGTCGCAGTCCCGTGAGAGCAGCTCGACGGCCTGGCGGAAGAGCACAGGGCCGGTGACCTGCGCGGCCAGCGCCCGTCGCAGATCCGTCGCGGGCGTCGCCCTCGCGCCCAGAATCGTGGAGTACACGGGCCGGGAGATGGGGGTCATCGGCATCGTGGCCAGATGGTTGGACAGGGGCCACTCCGCCGCGAGCATGGCCCTGGTGTGGAAGGCGTGGCTCACCTGCAGCCTGGTGCACTGTATGCCGTCCCCCCGCGCCCCTGCCAGCACGCGCTCGAGGTCCCCGACCGGGCCGCCGACGACCTGGGAGGCGCCGTTGTCCGCCGAGATCACCAGCTCGGTGTCGTCGATCAGCCGGGCCACGGTCTCGGCCGGGGCCTGAATGGCGGCCATGCCCGTCCCCGCCTCGCCCTCCTCGCTCATCACCCGGCCGCGGAAGGTGGCCAGGTCCAGGGCGTCCGATTCGGAGAAGGCGCCCGCCCAGCACAGGGCGGTGATCTCGCCGAGGCTGTGCCCGACCGCGGCGACGGCGTTCACCCCCAGCCGGTCCAGCCAGCGCAGGCCGGCCATGGACGCCGAGAAGATCTGGGGCTGGGCGATCGAGGTGTCCACGGGCCCGTCATCGCGTTCGCCGGTGCCGAAGGAGACCTCGGGCAGCACGGAGCCGAGAGCGCCGGGGCCGGTGGGCACCGGTGCGCCCTGCCCCGTGAACAGGAGGCCCACCCGGCCCTCGACTCTGTCGGAGACGAAGATCCCCGGAGCGGTGAGCAGCCTGCCCTCGCCTGCCTCGGCAAGCATCGCGGCGGCCTGCTCGGCGCGCCTGCTCAGCTGTGCCGGGTCTCGCGCCACGATGCCGACGCGGTAACGGCGGCGGCCGGTCGAGGCCGCCAGGCTCGCCGCGAGGTCCACGTGGTCGGCGAAGGACATCGTCGCGGCCATCGCGGCAGTCCTCGCCAGCGTTGCCCCCAGTTCCTCGACGGTGTCCGCGGCGAAGACGAACGCCTCGTGGCTGCGCGGACGCCCGGCCATCCGGCGCTCGGTCGCGGAAAGGGGGCGACCGACCGGCCGCATGGCGGCTTCGAGCACCACGTGGGCGTTGATGCCGCCGAACCCCATGGCGCTCACCGCCGCCCGCAGGGGCGCATCGGGCCAGGGCTCGGCCTCTGCGACGACGCGGAGCGGGACACCCGCCGCACGCAGCAGCTCGTGCGGCTCCTCACAGCCGGTGGTCGGGGGGATGACCTGCCGTTGCAGAGCGGTGGCCGCCTTCAGCAGCCCCGCCACCCCGGCCGCCGCCTTGGTGTGGCCGATGTTGGCCTTGATGGAGCCCAACGCGGCGGGCGGTAGCTCGCGGCCGCCGCGCTGGGCTTCCATGAGGGCGGCCAGCTCCACGCTGTCGCCGACAGCGGTGCCGGTTCCGTGTCCCTCGAACAGTGAGACGGTCTCGGGCCCCCACCCGGCACGCTGGTAGGCCCGCTCGATCGCCAGCAGCTGCCCTCCGCGTTCGGGCCGGGTGATGCCGCCCTGACCGTCTGATGAAACGCCCCAGCCGCTGATGACCGCGACCGGGACGCGGCCCGCGGCCAGTGCGTCGTCCAACCGCATCAGCGCCACCATCCCGCAGCCCTCGCCGGGCCAGAACCCCGTGGGCCGGGCGTCGTAGACGCGCATGGCTCCGTTCGCCAGCGCGCCGGTCCTGGCGAACCCGACCAGCTCGAAGGGGTCGAGGCTGAGGTCCACACCGCCGGCCAGGGCGAAATCGACCTCTCCGTCCCGCAGCGCCGTACAGGCCGCGATGACCGCGAGCAACGACGACGAGCAGGCCCCGTCCACGGTGTAACCGCCGCCGCCCAGGTCGAAGTAGTTGCAGATGCGGCCGGCGATGGTGTTGGCCAGCGCGCCCGCGAGGGTCTCGTCGGACGGCTCGGCGAAGGGCGCCTTGAAGATCTGCTCGGCCCGCGCCAGCACACCACGCAGGCGGTCGGGGTCCTCAGCCGCGAGCGCCTCGCGCATCACGCGTTCCACGTACGGCCAGCGCAGCCGCAAGGCGGCCGCCCGGCTGAACTCCCCGGCCATGGTGTTGCCCACCACCACGCCCACGCGTCGCCGGTCCAGCCCTTCGGCCCCGCCGTACCCGGCGTCGGCCAGCGTGTCCGCGGCGACCTCGAGGGCCAGCCAGTGCGCCGGATCCGTGGCCCGGTGCACCGGGCCGGGGATGCGGAAGCGGGACCGGTCGAACTCCCAGCCCTCCAGCACCGCGGCGTGCCCGACGTAGGTGCGGTCGGGGTCGCCGGGATCGGCGCTGCGGTAGCCCGGATCCAGCCGGACCGGGGGGATCGGCCGGAACGTTCGGCGGCGGGACAGGACCAGTTCCCACAGCTGCCCGGGGTTGCGGGCGTCAGGGTAACGGCAGCCCGTCCCCACGATGGCGATGGCAGAACTCATGATCAGCTCCTCAGCCGGCCACGGCGGGTTCCGGCACCCGGACCGGCTCGCCGGCGAGCGCGGCCCTGCGCCGCGCGACCGAGACGAGCGCGAGCCCGACGCCGCGGATGGCGCACACGATGCTCAACGCGAAGAACAGGCCGAACACGATGTGGAATGAGACCAGCAGCCCGTAGACCGCGGCCGTCCCCGCCCCGAAGGCGACCTGCCGCAAGGGCGCCACCGGCGTGGTCCCCGGGTCGGTGATCATGTAGTTGGTGAAGAGGATGAACGCCGTCCCGCTCATCACCAGCAGGGCGCTCCACGTCGAGGTGCCGTCCACGGCGGTCCGGATGAGCGCCTGCGCCGCGAAGCCGCCGACCCAGCCGAGGATGAGGGGCATCTTCCCGGTGAGCTTGGCGTTGATCATGGTGCCCGCGGACAGGATGGCCAGCGGGATGATCCAGTCGACCGGGCCCGAGACGAACTCGGTGAAGTGGTACGGCGGGGCGATGCCGACCCAGGGGAAGAGCAGCAGCACGGCGACGATCCCGAAGTTGGACGGGTTGAGCACGTGCCGGACGCTGCGCCTGCCCGAGCGATCGATCACGGCGACGCGGATGACGTACTTGGAAGTGATGGCGATCACCACCGCGAGCAGCACCGGTTCCAGCCGGGCGTTGGCGTACATCAGCATCGCGCAGGCCAGGGCGCTGATGTGCGCGGGCAGCAGGAAGTCCATGAGCTTGACCCAGCCGCCCAGGTACTTCGCCGGCCGCCGCCTGGCCCGCGCGTCGATCGTCTCCAGTCCCAGCTCCACCGCGTAGGCCACGAGGATGGCGGCGATCGGTGTGATGAACGCCTGCTCGAAGCCGAGAAGGAGGTGGCCGACGATGTTGAAGGCCGTGATGGACATGGCGAACCTGCGCAGGGCCGCCGTCCTGGGGTCGCGTGGCATGGTCATACCTCCGGACGGAGAAGCAGTTCGTGCCAGCCCGGCTTCAGGGTGGCGTCGGTGGTGTGGCGGGTGCCGCAGCCGTCACGCCAGGTCACGGTGACCGGGACCGCGGCCTTCGGGTCGGCCAGCGCGAACAGCAGCTCGGAGGCGGAGACTCCACCGTGGCCGTTGGCCGGGTAGAGCTGGGCGGAGGCGATGCCCGCCGCGCCGGAGCGCAGCGTCACGCTCGCCCCGACGGCCGCGGTCGTGGTGGTCGACGGGCCGCAGCCCGCGGGCCGCTTCAGTGTCAGGCCCAGGTACGGCAGGGCGGTGGGCCTGGTGTTGCGGTAGACGTAGGAGGCGCGCCACTGGTTGGCCACGGCGAAGTCCAGCTTGCCGTCGTGGTCCACGTCGGCCAGGGCGATTCCCCTGGAGACGCCCGGGTCCGCCACTCCGAGCCGGTCGGCGATGTCGTGGAAGCGGCCGGCCCGGTTTCGCGCGAAGAAGGGATTGGGATCAGATCCTGAAATATCGTCGCCCGGGATGAACTGTGGCCAGATGGCGGGGTTGCTCACCACGCCGTCGTTGGCCATCGCCAGCTCCTGCAGGTCCGCCCATCGGTTGTCCTCACCGGCGATGAATCCGGTGGCCTGGAGCACCTGCACGTCGCCGTCCCCGCCGAAGTCCCCGGCCTTGATGTCCCAGCCCCAGCCGGACCTGGACAGCCCGAGCGGCTCGCTGAGGTCGTCGTAGTGGGCCGTGCCCCTCTCCCCCAGCGCGTCGCGCCGGGTGCTGACCCAGGCGAAGTTGCTCTCGAGCAGTGCGAAGTTCTCGGTGATGTTGCTCACCACCATGTCGGGCGCGCCGTCGTCGTTGAGGTGGGTGAAGGCGACGCCCATGCCCTTGAAGGAGTCGCGCCCGATGACCTTCGACTTGGGGGTCGTCAGGTGCCTGATGCCGCCCTGGACCTCGAAGCGGGGCCGGCCCGGCGTCGACACGTTGCGCAGCAGGTGGTCGGTGCCGAAGTCGTTGGCGAAGTAGAGCTCGGGCAGGCCGTCGTCGTTGAGGTCCTGCGCTCCGATGGCCAGCGTCCAGCTCTTGGCCACGTCCGAGTCCAGCACGCCGGGCACGTCGTTGAATTGCGCCTCGCCCGGCTTGCCCGCGTTCAGCAGGATGCGGTTGACCCCGCCGTTGACCGAGGCCGACATGGAGGTCTGCATGTGCAGCTCGTCCTGCCGGGCGGCCGGATCGAGCACCCTGGCGCCGTCGGGGAAGTAGTTGCCGACGACGATGTCGGTCCTGCCGTCGCCGTCGACGTCGGCGAGCGAGGCCGCGTTGCTGTTCCACACCTGGTGCGGCTTGACCAGTTCCTGCGCGGTGAAGGCCGGAGCGCCGCCCGTGCGCAGGAACAGCACCGGCGAGCGGCCCCAGTAGTAGACCATCGCGTCCGTGCGGCCGTCCTGGTTGAAGTCGCCGGTCACGCAGCCCATCGGCGCCATGGTCGAGTTGTACGGCAGGCCACCGGGCGTGAGCGTGACGGCCTGATACCGGTCGCCCGTGCCGGGCACCGGGCGGATCGTCACCGAGTCGTCCCGGGGGTCCACCAGGCACACGTCGTCCGGGCGCCCGTTGCCGTCCACGTCGTCCAGGGCCAGACCGGCACCGACGGAGGAGATCCAGTGGCTGATCCGCTTGTAGGCGGGCGCGACCGCCCGGACCGTTCGCCGGGTGTCCGTCTGGTTCAGCGCCGTCTGCTGGAAGGAGAAGCGGTCGGCGAGCCGGTCCTCCTCCGCCGGGGAGATGGACGGGAGCTGTGCGGCGAAGACCCCGCCGGTGATCAGCACCACCGAGCAGAAGGCGGCCGCACCCGCCCGCAGTCTTTCGATCATGTCGTCTCCTTCGCCTGGTGAGCCTCCGCCCACGCGCGGCGGATCTGCGCACGCCACGCCTCGTAGGCGGCGGGGGAGCTCGGCAGGCTGACCACCTGCTCGAACGCGCGGTCGGTCCATGCCGCCGCGGTGGCCAGGTCCGCGCCGGTCAGCCTCTCCACGGCAATCGCCGAGCCAGGGGGCTCGATGCCGGAGAGGTGGTGCGCCTTGGCCGCGAAGGCCGCTCCCTGGGCGAGGTCCTCGCGGTAGCTCGCGCCGAGAGCGGCCAGGTGATCCACGCCCTCGGCCGGCAGCGCGCCGGTGTAGCAGGCGGCCAGCCCGATCCCGGCCCACAGATCGGCCCGGCGCTCCGGGACGAATCCCGCGATCGTCTCGGCGATGCGCTCGGGCTCGGCCGCTCCGTAGAACCACAGCGCGCGGCCCGCGCCCTGGTCCCTGATCGCCCTGACCGAGCCGCGGGCCGCGCGCTCGATCCACTGCCGGCCGAAGACCGCCTCGGGCCGGAAGAACGCCTGGTGGAAGCCCCAGCCGTCCCAGGCCAGCCAGCCCAGCAGGGGATGCCATGGGCGAATGAGCTTCCAGACCGGCAGCCGCAGCCGGGCGTAGGCCCATCCCGCGCCGACCGTGATGAGATGGATGTAGCCCGCGCCTCGCTCCTCGAGGAGCTCCTGGAGCCGCCGTCCGCCCGACAGGCTCAGCACATCGAGCAGGCACCTGCTCATGCCCGCGCCCTCGTAGGCGAATCCACGGAACTCCGGGACCACGCCGGACAGGTCGAGCGGGCCAGACGATCGGGCCAGTCCGTCGTTGTAGCCGAGCACGAAGCTGTGGACCACCTCTTCGAGCCGGTCCCGCACGCCGGGGGCGGCCTGGGGGAAGCCTCGCCCGGCCAGGGTGAGCTGCTCCGGATCGAGAGCGAGCGCGCGACGTAGCAGTGTCTCGGTCATGGTCTACCTCACTGGATCTAGTAGGGCAGGACCCGGCCCGAGGGGGTGCGAAGATCAAGAGTTATGGGTACGGCAGGCGTCCTTCTAGGCTTTTTCGCTTTGATTTGGCGCATCGCCCGTTCCCTTCCTTATTTATCTGTACAAATCACCGCCATTTCCTCATATCAGCACGTGCGGCGCCTTATCTGAAGACCTAGATGGGCACTCCCCTTGGGGGTAGCCGTCTGGCTAGCCACAAAAGCTCCGAGCAGCGAAAATCACGCCCCCACCCATCAGGTGGGGACGTGATCGAAGAATGAGTGTTTTCGCTAGGGGCTGTATAGGCTGCGCAATGCAATGGCTACAGCGAGGGTCCGGTTCGAGCAGTTGAGTTTCGCCAGAACATTGGACACCAGACGTTTGACGCCGTGCTGGGAGATATGCAGGCGCAGCGCGATCTGCTTGTTGCCGAGCCCCTCGACCAGCAAGTCGAGCACCTCACGCTCGCGCGGGGTCAGGGTGTTGATACGCGACTGAGACTGGTGGATGTCCGCCCTGGCCCGGCTCAGCAGCCGGTTGGCCAGGAACGACGGCATCGGCACGTCGCCGGCCACCACCCCGGAGATGGCGGCGTCCAGCGCCTGCGCGGTCAACTCGTCCTGGACGAGGAAGCCGTTGCACGGCACCGCGGTGGCCAGGTCGAGGCCCTCCTCGTCCACCCCGGCGATCAGCACCAGCACTTTGGCGTCGTGACGGCACACCTCGGAGGCCAGCACGCACACCTCGGCCCCGTTGAGCCCACCGAGGCCGAGAATGAGCAGGTCGAACGCCCGCTGCCGGGCCAGCTCCAGCACCTCGGAGCGGTGCGCGCACAGCCGGACGTGCCGCACCGGGGGGAGCGCGCCGAGCATGACGTTGAGGCCGTGCCTGACGAGATCGTTCTCGACATGGACGGCCACCCGCAGGAAGCCGGCGCTCTCCCTGTTCAGGGTGTGGTGATAACTCGCCTGCTCCAGGATGGGGAGCCCGCTCTTGGATCCGTTCACCTTCACAGCCATCCCCTCCAGAGGCTCGACCGGGATCGGCTATGTCCGCGACGCTACGCGGCGGGCGGGCTCCTTCAATGGATCCGGACCGAAGGTCGGACCCCGGAACCGAAAGAGGCAGCCCGCCGTACAACCTTCGGACCACTCAGTCGCGCGGCCGGGCCACGACGCACACGAGGCTGGCCGAGGTCGAGGTGACGCCGGTCACGGGAGAGGCCGCGAACCCGTGCGCCTCGACGACCGGTACCACCTTGTCGACGATCTCCCTGGCCCGTCCCGCGCCGGGCGGCTCCCAGCACAGGTGGAGGCTCCCGCCGGGAGCGAGCCAGCGGCGCAGCGCGGCCAGTTCCCTGGCCGGGGAACGCGTCCAGAACAGGTTGACGTTGACCGAGAAGATCTTGTCGAAGGAGCCGTCGGCGAAGTCGGCGTCCTCCAGGCCCACGACCTCGAAGCTCGCCCTGCCCGCCGCGACGCTCTCGCCGTTTCGCTGCCTGGCCGCCTCGATGGCCACGTGGGACCGGTCGATGGCGGCGAAGGTGCCCTCCTTGAGCCGGTCGAGGACCAGCGCGGCGGCGACGCCGCGGCCACACCCGATCTCCAGCACACGATCCGAGGGGGCGAGTTCCAGCGTCTCCACCGCCCACGACAAACGCTCAGGTACCGCTTTTTCAGCCATGGCGACAACGTATCCCGGAATCTGGCGATGATCGAAAAGAATCTGTCAGCAGCCGGAAATGCCCCCACCCCGCCCCCTTCCATTTCAGATAGAAACGAGCAAAAAGGGCATTTCTGGAGGAGACGTCATGCCGGAGACAGTGGCGGCCGATTTCGAAACCCTCTACCGGGGTGCGTCTCCGGTGCCGGGGATGGAATTCGACACGGTTCCATGGGACATCGGAGAACCGCAACCGGCGGTCGTCGAGTTCGAGGGCAGGGGGCAGGTCAGCGGCGACGTGCTCGACGCCGGATGCGGCGCGGGCGAGAACGCCATCTTCCTCGCCGCCCGCGGACACCGGGTGACGGGCGTGGACATCGCACCCACCGCGATCGAGTGGGCACGGCAGCGCTCGCGCGACCGCGGCGCCGAGGTGGAGTACGCCGTCGCCGACGTCACCGACCTCGGCGGTTACGACCGCCGCTTCGACACCATCATCGACAGCGCCGTCTTCGACTGCCTCGACGCCGAGCAGCGCGATCGCTACGCCGCCGCTCTCCACCGCGCCACCAGGCCCGGAGCCAAGCTGTTCATCGTCTGCTTCTCCGACGCGCTGCCCGTCGAGGTCCCCGGCGTCTTCACGATCTCCGCGGAGACCCTCCGCACCACCCTGGAGGGCGCGGGCTGGACCATCACCGCGCTGCGCGCGGACGCCTTCCTGGTCACCGCGACGGCCAACGAATTCTTCCGCTCCGCCGGGCTCCACCTCGACACCGACGATCGCGGACGGGGGCGGCTGCCCGCTTGGGCCGTCGAAGCCGTCCGCAGCTGACCCGGGAGAGAACCGATGACAATACAGCTGACCGACAGCCCCGTTCCCGCCACCGGCCTGGACTGCCTCGACCCCGCCTACCAGCGAGACCCCTACCCCTTCTACCACTGGCTGCTCCGCCACGACCCGGTCCACCGGGGCAAGGACGGCACCTGGTACGTCACCCGCTACGACGACGTGCGCACGGCCATGAGCGACAAGCGCTTCGCCTGCGCCAACGTCCGCGACCACTGGGAGGAGATGGTCGGCCCCGGCGCGCTCAAGGAGGTGATGCGAGACACGATCTTCTTCGAGGACGACCCGCAGCACGGGTTCCTGCGCTCCCTCATCAGCCCGGCCTTCAAGCCCAAGCGCATGCGGGCGATGGAGCCGCAGATCCGCCGCGTGGTCGACGAGCTGCTCGAACCGCTGGTCCACCGCGGCGAGATGGACCTGGTCAAGGACTTCGCCGCGCCGCTCGCGCTGATCTTCATCTGCGAGCTGCTCGGCGTGCCGTACGAAGGCCACGAGAAGGTGCGCGTCTGGTCGCTGGACATCGCACCGACCCTGGACCTCGTCCCGACCGAGGAGGAGATCAGGGTCGGCAACATCGCGATGGGCGAGTTCAGCGACTACCTGGCCCAGCTGATCGCCGAACGGCCCAAGGGACCCAGCGAGGACCTCATCGGCGTCATGCTGGAGGCCCTGGAGGAGGGGAAGGGCGGCGGCGAGCGGCCGCTCACGCTGAGCGCCATCATCAGCACGATCATCTCGGTGGTCTTCGCCGGGCACGACACGGTGACCAACCAGGTCTCCAACAGCATCTTGGCCTTCATCCACCATCCCGACCAGCTCCACCTGCTCAGGCAGGACCCGGGTCGCATGCCCGACGCGGTCAGCGAGTGCCTCCGCTACGACTCAGCCGTGCAGTCCAACAGCCGCAGGCTCACCGAGGACGTCGAGCTCGGCGGCGTCACGCTGCCCGCGGGCGACTTCGTCGTGGCCCTCATGGGCGCGGCCAACCGCGACCCGGCGGAGTTCCCCGACCCCGACCGCTTCGACATCACCCGCACCAGCGTGCACCCGATGTCGTTCGGCGCGGGCATGCGTTACTGCCTGGGCGCCATCCTGGGCCGGCTGGAGATCGCCGCCGCCCTGGAGCGCCTCATCTGGCTGGACGACCTGCGCGTGACGATCCCCGAGGAGCAGTTCGTCTACCAGCGCAGCTCGATGTTCCGCGGCCTGGCCAGCCTGCCTGTCGCCTTCACTCCCGTCACCGACTACCCGCCCAGGAGGAAGTAGCTCATGCCCACGGTCACCGTGGCCGACGCCGACGTGCACTTCTCACTCACCGGCTCCGGCCCTGGCTTGATCATGCTGCACGGCACGCAAGCGGGAGCCGAGGCCAGCTGGGGCCACGTGGTCGGCAGCTTCGGCGACAGCCGTACCGTCATCACCCCCGACCTGAGCGGCAGCGGCAGGACCACGGACGGCGGCGCGCCCCTGAGCGTCGAGGGCCTGACCGACCAGGTCGTGGCGGTCGCCCGCGTGGCCGCGCCCGGTCCGGTGGATCTGGTCGGCGCCTCGCTGGGCGCAGTCGTGGCTGCCGCCACCGCCGCACACCACCCCGAGCTGATCAGGAGCCTCGTGCTCATCGCCGGCTGGGCGCACGGGGACGACGTGCGGCACCGGCTGAACTTCGGGCTCTGGCGCGACCTGGCCAGGGCCGATTTCGACCTGTTCAGCAGATTCGGCATGCTGCAGGGCTTCACCCCCGGCTACCTCAGCGCCCTCAGCGACGAGGGGCTGAACGCCGTGCTGGCCGCCAACCTGCCCGCTCCCGGCCTGGCTCGCCAGATCGCGCTGGACCTCCAGGCCGACATCCGGGAGCTGCTGCCCAAGATCTCCGCTCGCACGCTCGTGATCGGGCTGACCCGCGACCAGATCGTTCCGGTGGAACGCTCGCGGGAGCTGCAGGCCGCCATTCCCGGCAGCACCTACGCCGAGGTCGACAGCGGCCACTTCGCGATCTTCGAGAAGACCGCGGAGATGGTCGGCCTGATCCGCTCCTTCCTGCTGACCGGCTGAACCCGTCGGCTGCTTTTCACGAAGACGGGCGCACCACCGAGAGGACCCCGCCACCCCCCGTGGCGGGGTCCTCTCCTGTACTGCTCGGCGGATCTCTGTACGGCTCAGCGGATCCGGTAGGCCCGCAGGATCGTGAGCCCGGCGCGGTTGCCCGAAGCGTCGACGAGGGTGGCGCGCAGCGAGGCGTAACCAGACCTGGGGTGCACGACCGTCGCCGTCCACCGGTCGCCCGCGCCCTCCAGGTGCACCGGCCGCCACAACCGGCCGTCGTCGTAGGAGATCTCGACGCTCAGCCGCCGCACGGCGCTGGTCGCGGAGCCGTCCTGTCGCTGCACGTGGACCGGGAAGGAGAAGGGCCCTGACGCTGCCCGGTTGTACTCGTCCAGGTCGGGCGCGAACCGGACCACGGCCAGGGGCAGCCGCTGCTCCCCCGTGCTCGACTTGAACGTCCAGGACGCGCGGACCTCGGCCGAGAGGTCCGAGACGCCGCTGCGGCGGGCCGTGGTCGTCAGGTGGTAGGTGGCCTCACCCTGGGGCACGGTGAATGTGCCCTTTCCGGGAAGCGCGGTGTGCCCGACCACCCTGCCGTCCCGGTACAGGATGGTCGAGGCTCGGTCGACTGCGGAGCGCGCCTCCCTGATCGGGTTCTGGTCGGTGAACAGAGGGATCTCGAAGTCCAGGGTGTCGCCGGACCGCACGGCCTTGGTCCAGGACCACGGCCACGACGGCGGGAGGGACGGCCCGAACGCGGCCACGCCCCAGCTCTCGTCCGAGACCGTACCCGCCGTGAACACCTTGGGCCCGCTGTAGGTGATGATCTCGGGGGTGTCCCCGACCGCGCCGTCGAACTGGCCGAACGACGACAGCCAATGGGTGTCGGGGATGTAGTACTCCTTGAGGGAGAACGGCAGCGGCGCCGAGACCAGGTAGTCCTTCTGACCGACCTTGCCTGGGGCCGACGCGGCGAACGTCGAGTTGACGATCGCCAGGTTCTCGTCGGGGATGCGCCGCACCAGATCTTCGGGCACCCTGTCGGACTGCACCCACTGGAGGTGGTAGAGGTACGGGCTGCCCGCGAAGCCGCCTTCGCCGTCGGGCTTGGCGAAGCGCCCGGCGACGTAGAAGGTGAACTGTCCAGGCGGCGCCGCCGTGGTGGAGGGACGCACCAGGGTGTTGTCGAAGTTCACGGCGTGATGTCCCTGCCCGACGAACCGGCCGTCCGGCGTGTACCGCTCGAAGATCAACGCGACCTCGCCGCCGACCGCTTCCGGCCGGTCCAGGGTGATGCCGACCGGCTTGCCCTCCGTGGCCACCAGGTCGAGGGTGCGGTCCCCGTCGACGACGAACAGCGGCTCGACGATGTGCGTGGTGAGCGGGCCGGTTTGGACCTGCGCCTGCAGGTGGTAGGAACCGCGCGGGAGCTTGGCCACCACAGTGCCCGAGGGGTCGTGGGGGGAGAACGACTGCTCCGCGTCGAGGCTGTTGAACACCGCCGACCAGGTCGAGGTGGGCCGGCCGTTGTGATCGAGCACGCGGACGGTGACGTCGAAGGTCTCCACCGCCGTGGCCGTAGCCGCCGCCCTGCGCTCTCCGCCCGTCTTGGTCAGGTTGAACAGCTCATGGTCCCGTCCCGCGGCGTCGGACGGGACCACATAGGTGTCGCCGTGGTCCGTGTAGCTCCGGAAGCGCACATGTTCGCGGCCACGGGCGGGCCTGACCACCACGTCCTGTCCTCGGGGGGCGTCCGGCCGCAGCAACACCCGGTCTCCGGTGACCAAGGTGATCCACTTCTCGTCGTCCGGTGCTGCGGCCGCGGCCGGCGACGGGCCGGCGACCAGCGCGGTCACGGCCAGCACGAAGAGTGATAAAAGGGTCCTGAGCTTGCGTGACATCGCGGACTCCAAGGCTCGGGGGCGAGCCGAGGATAACCCGGACCGGCAACCCCAGATCCGAGATCTTTCCGCCCTTCGCAGGAGGTCGCGCGGAGCTCAGAGCCGGTAGACGCGACGGGCGTTGCCCGAGCCCGCCATGTGGGCGACGCGGGCGGCGTCGGCCGCGTTCCACTCCCCCGAGTCGATCCGCCTGGCCAGCGCCGCCGCCATGCCGCGCCGGAAGTAGACGGCCCCGAGGTGGCACCCCTCGGCCACCCCGTAGCAGTCGGAGCTGAACAGCTGCTTGTGGAAGGGCACCAGCTCGAGCAGCTCGTCGAGGATCCTGGCCGACCCCCCGGCGGTGTGGGTGAGCGCCAGGCCCACGTCGACGTAGACGTGCGGGAAGACCGCGGACAGGTAGGCGGCCTGGCGGTGGAAGGGATAGCAGTGCAGCAGCACGACGGGGACGCCGAGCGGCTGCAGCGCGCGGATGAACCCCGTCATCTGGGCGGGGTCGGCGCGCGACAGGTCGAGGTCGGTGTCGCCGTACCCGGTGTGGAACTGGATCGGGAGCGCGCGGTCGCGGGCCACGTCGACGGCGGTCCAGAGCAGGTGGCGCAGCAGGATCGGATCGACGAGGCGCTCCCTCGGGTCGGACAGGCGGCGGTTGGCGGCGGCGATGACCGAGCCGCGGCTGGGCCTGGAGGGGTCGAAGTCGAGTCCGCAGCGGTAGGCGATGATCGATTTGAGGCCTACGGCGCGAGCCGCCCTGGCGGCCAGCTCCTCGCCGAGGCTGTCCATGTAGTCGACGGCCACGGGCGCGGTCTCGGCGATGTCCTGCTCGATCTGCTCGAGCCTGACGATCTCGTCGGCGGCGGCTCCGCCGTGGCGGCCCATCTCGGCCGTCGACAGCTGCTCGGGGGCCTCGAGGCCGGTGTCGACGAGGAAGGCGACGACCCCCGAGGCCTGCAGCAGCCGCCTGTTGACCTCGCCGGCGCCGAGCTCCTGGCGCCTGCCGAGGTAGACGGCGGGGGCGACGTGCGGTTCGAGGTCGAGCACGGGGGCGCACCAGCGGCGGATGGCCGCGCCGAGCGGGGTGTCGAAGTGGGTGGTTCCCGGCGGCGCGGGCGTGCGCGACTCGCTGATCAGCAGCTCGAACTGGGCCCTGCTGAGGTCGTCGCGGCGCACCCCGTGGCAGTGGTGGTCGACGAGCGGGGCGAGCAGGGCGTCGCGCACCGCATCCGGCAGGTCTACGGGGAGCATGCGCCTGACTCTAGAGCGTGATCGCCGGCGGCATGCGGGCTTTTGCCCACTGCGTACTTTGCGGCGACCCCAGCCTGGCGGCCGGGGTCGCGCCCGTCTCAGGCCCCGCGCGCCAGCCGCAGGACGTTCGCGATGACCTTCGCGCCCGCGCCGCCCTCCGCGGTCAGGATCGACTCGGGGTGGAACTGTACGGCGAAGCGCCGGTTGGCCACGTCCTCGATCGCCATCACGTTGCCGTCGGGGGTCACCGCCGTCGCGGTGAAGCCGACGACGCCCGGCCGCTTGGCGTGCAGGGAGTGGTAGCGGGCCGCGACGAACTCGGCGGGCAGGCCCTCCAGCAGGGCGCTGTCGCCGAGGCGGGAGACCTGGCCGCGCTTGCCGTGCTCGGGGTAGTCGAGCAGTTCGAGGCTGCCGCCCGCGTGCTCGACCATGGCCTGCAGGCCGAGGCAGACGCCGAAGACCGGCAGGCCCCTGGCGTACACCTGGTCGATGAGGGCGGACATGCCGAAGTCGGAGGGCCAGCCGGGGCCGGGCGACAGGACGACGAGGTCGGGGGCGATCTCGTCGAGCGTCTCCGGGGGGAAGCCGTGGCGCAGGGTGACCACGTCGGCGCCTTCCTGGCGGAAGTAGTCGGCGAGGGTGTTGACGAAGGAGTCCTCGTGGTCGACGAGCAGGACCTTCATGCCCAGGCCCGGCTGCTCGCGCACCGGGCGCTCCTGGACGGCGGAGGTCTGGTTGACCGCGGCCAGCGCGCCGAGCAGGGCGCTGGCCTTGAGCTCGGTCTCGCGCTCCTCGGCCTCGGGGTCGGAGTCGAACAGCAGGGTCGCGCCCGCCCTGACGGTGGCCACGCCGTTCCTGATCTGGGCGGTGCGCAGGGTGAGGCCGGTGTTCATGGAGCCGTCGAAGCCGATGAAGCCGATCGCCCCGCCGTACCACCGGCGGGTGGTGGCCTCGTGGTCCTCGATGAACTGCATCGCCCAGGTCTTGGGCGCGCCGGTCACGGTGACGGCCCACATGTGGGTCAGGAATGCGTCGAGGGCGTCGAACTCGGGGCGCAGGCGGCCCTCGATGTGGTCGACGGTGTGGATCAGGCGGGAATAGAGCTCGATCTGGCGGCGGCCGATGACCTGGACGCTGCCGGGCACGCAGATGCGCGACTTGTCGTTGCGGTCGACGTCGGTGCACATCGTCAGCTCCGACTCCTCCTTCACGCTGGACAGGAGGGTGCGGATGGCCTCGGCGTCCTCCACCGGGTTGGAGCCGCGGGCGATGGTGCCGGAGATGGGGCAGGTCTCGACGCGGTCGCCGGTGACGCGGACGTACATCTCCGGCGAGGCGCCGACCAGGTGCTCGCCGTCGCCGAGGTTGATGATGAACTCGTAGGGGGCCGGGTTGGTCTGGCGCAGGCTGCGGTAGAAGGCCGAGGGGTCGGTGCAGGTGGCGTGGAAGACCTGGCCGGGCACGACCTCGAACAGGTCGCCGCGCCGGAACTTCTCCTTGGCCGCCGCGACGACGGTGGCGTAGGCGCCCTTCTCCGGGTTCTTGGGGATCTCGGTGGGGGCGACCTGCGGGAAGGTGTCGCCGGTGCGCTCGAGCCCCCTGGTGGAGGCGCCGTCGACGACGAACTCGTAGCGGTACTCCACGCTGGTCTCGCGCTGGCGGTCGATGACGACGAGCCGGTCGGGCAGGTGGAGGACCAGGTCGCGCTGGTCGGCGGGCCGTTCGAGCTCGTGGCGGATCGGCTCGAACTGGAAGGCCAGGTCGTAGCCGAAGGCGCCGTAGAGGCCCAGGTGCTGGTCGTCGCCCTTGAAGGCGGCGATGACCTCGCGGATGGCGGTGAAGACGGTCGGACGGCGGCTGCGCATCTCCTCGGGCAGCAGGTCCGCCGACTCGGGGATGTGCACCTCGACGTGGACGTCGGTCGGCTCGGAGACCGGCTTGCCCGCGGCCAGCAGGCACGAGGCCACCACGGGCAGCACCACCCTGCCGCGCTCGTTCAGCGCCCTGGCCGCGATGGTGCGGCCCCTGGCGACCAGCTCGACGCAGGGGTCCACGTAGCCGAACGCCCATCGGCTGTAGCGGCCCGGGTAGTCCATGCCGGACGAGAACGCGCCGCCGCGCCGCTCGCCCAGCGCGGTCACGATCTCCTCGAGGGCCTCCTCGGGCACCTCACGGACCTCACGCTCGACGCTGACGCCCCCAGCGGTGGTATATCCGCTCGTCTCCACTCAAATCCCCTTGCTAACCCATGAGCCCCGGGGCGGAGACAGGAAAGGCCGCCTTCCGGGGCGGCCGTCCGTTGAGGAATGCGAATCTCGCGCCGCCTAGAAGCGGCGCCACCACTGAAGCTGCAAGCGGATTCGCATACCGCAAGGGTAGCCGCCCGGTCGGAGATCACGCAACGCGGACACACCGCCCCGATTTCAGCGGTTGACCAGGGGCGCCAGCTCAGGGCGCTTGGGGTGCACGCCGTCGCCGGACGAGCGTCCTTGGAGGCGCCTGTTGATCCACGGGCCGAGGAACCGCCGCGCCCACCGCAGGTCTTCACGGCGGGCGTCGGTCCACTGGGCGGGCAGCAGCGGCGGGTACGGCTCGCGCCAGTCCTCCTCCACCGCCACCCCGAGCACCTCGGCCGCGTGCAGGGCCACCCTGCGGTGCCCGTCGGGAGACAGGTGCAGCCGGTCCACGTTCCAGGCCCGCCGGTCGCGCAGCACCGCCATGGGCCACATGTCCGCCAGGAAGGCGTCGTAGCGGCGCGCGATGTCGTGGATGTGCAGGTTGAAGACTTCGATCTTGCTGTGCGCCAGCCGCATCACCGGCACCTGCCGCAGGTCGAAGCCGGTGAACAGCATTACCTTCGAGCCCGCCCGCGTCAGCGCCGCCACGCCCTCCTCCAGCCTGGCCGCCACCACGTCGGGGCCGCTGCCGGGGCGCAGGATGTCGTTGCCTCCCCCGCACAGCGACACGAGGTCGGGCCCGAGCTCCACCGCCTGCGGCACCTGCTCGGCGACGATCTCGTCGATCAGCCTGCCGCGCACGGCCAGGTTCGCGTACGCCAGGCCGGGCTGCTCGGCCTCGATGTGCTCGGCCAGCCGGTCGGCCCATCCTCGGTAGCCCTCGTCGGCGGGGTCCTCGAGCCCTTCGGTGAAGCTGTCCCCCAGGGCGACAAATGACGTAATTCGTCCCATGACCGGATAGTTTGCCAATGGCCGATCACCCTACGCGACCGTAGCCTCCGGGTGACCGGGCTCACCTTGTCCGCACTCCTCCCTTTATGTTACTGGTAAGTAATGCGGGTTCGAGTCCAGCGGGACCTCCCCGTCCCCATGCGGGACGGCGTGACGTTGCTCGCCGACCGCTACGTGCCGGTCGGCGCGGAGCGCGCGCCCGTGGTCCTGATCCGCTCGCCGTACGGCAGGCGCGGCCTGTTCGGCTACGCCTACGGGCGCGGGTTCGCCCGCCACGGCCTGCAGGTGGTGATCCAGAGCTGTAGAGGCGGGTTCGGCTCGGGGGGCCTGCTCGACCCGCTCGGCGACGAGCACGACGACGGCATGGCCACGGTCGAGTGGCTGCGCGGGCAGCCCTGGTACCCGGGCGCGTTCGCGATGCACGGCCCCTCGTATCTCGGCTACACGCAGTGGGCGATCGCACCCTACGCGGGGCCCGAGCTCAAGGCGATGGCCACGCAGATCACCGCCTCCCAGTTCAGGGACGCCGCCTACGTGGGTGGGGCGTTCGCGCTGGAGTCTGCGCTGAGCTGGACGACCCTGACCAACGGGATGTCGCGCAGGTTCGGCGGCGCGGCGCTGCTGACCGCGCCCCGGCAGACCAGGAGGGCGGTGCTGTCCGGGCGGCCCGTCGCCGAGCTCGACCTGGTGTCGGCGGGACAGGCGCTGCCGTTCTACCGGGACCTGCTGGCCCACCACGCCGACCCAGCGGTGCCGTACTGGCACCGGCGTGACTTCTCGGCCGAGGTCGGGAAGGTGGAGGCGGCCGTCACCATGCTGGGCGGCTGGTACGACGTGTTCCTGCCCTGGCAGCTGCGCGACTACCTGGCGATGCGGGCGGCTGGGCGGCAGCCGTACCTGACGATCGGGCCGTGGTGGCACATCGACGTCAGGCACGGCCCCGTGACCAGGGCGGAGACGCTGGCCTGGTTCCGCGCGCACCTGCTCGGGGACCGCTCGGGGCTGAGGGAGTCGCCGGTGCGGCTGTACGTGACGGGCGCGAGGGAGTGGCGCGACTACCCAGACTGGCCGGTGCCCGGCATGCGCCCCCGGCGCTGGCACCTGCAGCGCGCCTTCGGCCTCGGCCCGGAAGGGCCGCCGGAGGCCGCTCCCGACCGGTACAGGTACCACCCCGGCCACCCGACGCCGGTGATCGGCGGCCCCGTGCTGCTGGCCGACTCCAGGCCGCGCGACCAGCGCCGGCTCGAGGCGCGCAGGGACGTGCTCGTCTACACCTCCCCCGCGCTGAGGGAGGACACCGAGGCGATCGGCCCGGTCTCGGCGGAGCTGTTCGTCCGGTCGAGCACGCCATACGTGGACGTGGTGGTGCGGGTGTGCGACGTGCACCCCGACGGCCGCTCCATGAACGTCTGCGAGGGGGTGCGGCGCCTGACCGCCGCCGACGCCGGCGACGTGCGCAGGGTCGCGGTGGATCTGTGGCCGATCGCGCACAGGTTCGCGAAGGGGCACCGGATCAGGGTGCACGTGGCGAGCGGCGCCTACCCGACGATCGCCCGCAACCCCGGCGCGCCCGGATGGGACGTGCCCGGGGTGCCGGCCGACGTCGAGGTCTTCCACGACCCGTCGCGCCCCTCAGCGATCTTCCTTCCCTTGACGGGCGCTTGAGTCACTTTCGGGTGACTTTCCGTGATCGTCCTCAAGGAGACTGCAGGCCGAAGGGCGCATAACTGAGTCGCGAGCCCCAGGGCGGATCCGCCGGAACGGGGCCACGAGACCTCAGGAGAGCATCATGAAGCGCACCTCGCTCGGTCTGGCCGTCCTCGCGATCGCGGGCCTGACCGTCGCCGCCCCCACCGCGGCCGCCGCCTCCGTTTCCGGAGCCGGGTTCCGCTCGGCCGACCCCGGGCCCGAGACCTGCCGCCAGGGATACGTGTGGCGCGTCGCCAGGCCGTCCGACCTGGTCTGCGTCACCCCCTCGACCCGCACCAGGGTGGCCGCGGACAACGCCGCCAGGCACGGCCGCTGGACCACCGGCGCGTACGGCCCGCACACCTGCGTCGTCCCCTACGTCTGGCGCAACGCCTACAACGGCGACGACGTCTGCGTCACCACCGGTCAGCGCGACCAGGCCGCCGCCGACAACGCCGAGAGCCCGCGGCGCAAGGTGCTGGCCAAGTTGTGGATCACCAAGTACACGATCGCGCCCAAGGACAACGGCGACGGCACCTCGACCACGACCTCCACCGACGGCATCGCGCGGCTGAAGCTGAACGGCAGCCACTACAACTTCGGCACGGTGAAGCTGGCGATCAGGTGGACCCACAACGACGCCCTCTACTGGCACGCCAGCGTGACCGCCAAGCAGTCCTCGGGCTACGCGGGCGGCTCGTTCGGCTACCTGACGGGCAAGTTCGACTGCTCGGCCAAGGGCAAGCCGGCCAACGCCTACGCCTACGCGTACGACACGCTGTCGGGCCGCTTCTCCGCCAGGGTCCCCGTCAGGATCGGCTGCGCCGTCCTGTGAGGCTGCGCGGTCCTGCGAGGCAGCGCGGTCCTGCGAGGCAGCGCGGTGGGTAGCATCGGATGGTGCGCGCCGCCCGCCTCATGTCGCTGGTCCTGCTGCTGCAAGGGCGCGGCGGGATGACGGCGGGCCAGCTGGCCCAGGAGCTCGAGGTCTCCGAGCGCACCATCCACCGCGACGTGCTCGCCCTGTCCGAGGCGGGCATCCCCGTCTACGCCGACAGGGGCAGGGCGGGCGGCTACCGCCTGGTCGACGGCTACCGCACCAGGCTCACCGGACTCGACAGAGCCGAGGCGGAGGCGCTGTTCCTGTCCGGCGTGCCCGACGCCCTGCGCGACATGGGCCTGCGCGAGGTCGCCGAGGCGGCGAGGCTCAAGGCCGCCGCCGCACTCGCCCCCGGCCTGCGTGACGCGCCCGCCACGGCCGCCCAGCGCTTCCACCTCGACGCTCCTGGCTGGTTCGCCAGCGACATCCCGCCGCCCCCGGCGCTCGCGCCGCTGGCCAGGGCGGTGTGGGGCGACCATCCCGTGAGCGCGGAGTACAGGGAGGCGGCCAGGACCGTCGAGCCGTACGGGCTGGTGCTGAAGGCGGGCGTCTGGTACCTGGCGGGCCGCACCAAGGAGCGCCTGCTGGTCTACCGGGTCGACAGGTTCGCCGGCGTGAGCGTCGACACCGCCAGGCGCTTCGACCGCGACCCCGACTTCGACCTGGCGGCCTTCTGGGCCGACCGGTCCGAGCAGTTCACCCGCTCCCTGCTCAGGACCCACGTCACGCTGCGGCTCAGCCCGGCGGGGCTGCGGATGCTGCGGCACGTGGCCGATCCCGCCGCGCGGGCTGACGCGCTCGCGTCGGCCCGCGACGACGGCACGGTAGTGCTGGCGGTCGAGTCGCTGGAGATCGCCTACACGCAGCTGCTCGCCTTCGGCCCCGAGGCCGAGGTGCTGGACCCGCCCGAGCTGCGCGCCCTCCTGGCCGAGGCCGCCACCCGGATGGCGAGCCTCTACCATCCGGCCGGCGGATCTCGCTGATCTAGCGGTAGTCGGCGGGGTCGGCGCTCTTGCCGGCCTCCTCGACCTCCACGATCCAGCGCCACACGTCCGGCCTGGTGCCGTCCAGGTCGGTGAATCCGTACTCCTTGGCCAGGTCGGCGCTGGTGACGGAGGCGCCGGACCAGCGCATCCTGTCGGGGTCGGCGGCCAGCGCGGCCACCGCCCTGCCGACGTAGGCGGGCGTCTCCGAGACGGCGAACGACGCGGTGTGCTTGATGGCGTCGCGCCAGTTCTCCTCCGTGACGCCGAAGTTGTCCAGCATCGCCTCGGAGCGCAGGAAGCCGGGCGTGATCGAGACCGCCGCCGCGCCGTGCGGGCGCAGTTCGTGCGACTGGGCGAAGGCCAGCCTGCTCACCGCGGTCTTGGCCAGGTCGTAGAAGATCGAGTTGCGGTAGCGGGTGGCGTTGAAGCCGGCCGTGCCGTCGGTGACCTCCACGACCAGTCCTCCCGGCCTGCGGATGAGCAGCGGCAGCGCGTGGTGGCTGGTGATCAGGTGGGTGTCGATCGCCAGCCTCAGCAGGCGCAGCCCTTTGTCCAGGTCGTGCTCCCACACGGCGGTGTCCCATTTCCACAGGTGCTCGGCGCCCCAGATGTCGTTGACGAGCACGTCCAGCCTGCCCTGCTCGCGGTCGATCCGCTCCACCAGCGCCTGGACCTGCTCGGGGACCAGATGGTCGGTCCTGACGGCGATGCCGGTGCCGCCCGCCGCCGTGACCAGCTCGGCGGTCTCCTCGATCGTCTCGGGCCTGTCGATCTCCGAGCGTCCCTGCCTGGTGCTGCGTCCCGTGCAGTACACCGTGGCTCCCGCCGCTCCCAGTTGGACGGCGATGCCCCTGCCGGTACCTCTTGTGGCGCCGGCGACCAGCGCGACTTTTTCCCTCATGAGCCGATGCTCTCGTGGAATGCCGACATCCTCTGTCATGTTTAAGCGAAGCGCGCTGTGATAAGTAGTTGATTACTATGAACACGGAATTCGAGCTCCGCGGCGTCAACCACGTCGCGCTGGTCTGCTCGGACATGAAGCAGACCGTCGACTTCTACTCCGGCGTCCTCGGCATGTCGCTGATCAAGACGATCGAGCTGCCGATGGGCTGGGGCCAGCACTTCTTCTTCGACTGCGGCGGCGGCAACGCGCTCGCCTTCTTCTGGTTCCCCGACGCGCCGGACGGCGTGCCGGGCGTCTCCGCGCCGAAGAACCTGCCCGACAGGGGCGAGCTGCTGTCGGCGGTGGGGTCGATGAACCACCTCGCCTTCGACGTGCCGCCGGAGAAGATCGAGGAGTACAGGGAGCGGCTGGTCGCCAAGGGCATCGACGTCGGCGTGCTGCTCAACCACGACGACAGCGAGTTCGGCGTCGCCCCCGCCGTGCACGACGGGGTGTTCGTGCGCTCCATCTACTTCAAGGACCCCGACGGGATCCTCATCGAGTTCGCCTGCTGGCTGCGCGAGCTCGACCGTCCCGAAGACGTCCGGCACGAGCCGAAGACCGCCGCCGACCGGACCCGCTGATGCCGCGCCTGCGCCAGGTGCCCCGCGAGGAGGTCACCGACTCCGTCGTCGCCTTCTTCTACGACCGCCTGCTGACGCCCGAGGGCACCGCGACGGGCTCGCCGGGCGACTGGTGGACGGTGGTCGCCCAGGACCCGGCGATCTTCCGGCACTGCGTGAAGGGCTTCCAGCTCTACCGCGAGTCCGCGCTCGACCCCGTGCTGCGCGAGCTGGGTCAGACCAGGGCAGGCTGGGCCAGGCAGTCGCAGTTCGTCTACTCCCAGCACTGCAAGCAGCTGCGGGCGCTCGGCGTGCCGGAGGAGAAGGTGCGCGCGGTCGCGCACTGGCCGGTCAGCGAGGAGTTCGACGAGCTGGAGCGGGCCGTGCTCGCCTACACCGACGGGCTCGTGCTCGACGGCGGCAGGGTGCACGACGAGATCTTCGCCGTGCTGAAGCGGCACCTGCCCGACGAGCAGATCCTCGAGCTGACCTACATCACGTGCCTGTACGAGATGCACGCGACGATGGCGCGGGCGCTGCGGCTGGAGTTCGACGACAGGCCCGATCCGATCACCGAGGTGCCCGCCCCCGAGGGGTACGGCACCCGCGACATCGCCGACGAGCTGACCGTTCGGCGCGGGGACACTACCGTTCAGCGATCTGCGACCTGACCGAAACAGCCGCATAACTAATGTGCCGGGCAACGGAAGGGAGCACGCCTTGCCCGGTAACAATCGCGACCGCAGCCCCTGGTACTGGCTGCTGCTGGTGCCGATCGCCGTCCCCCTGATGACGTTCCTCTACAACGCGACCGAACCCACATTATTCGGCTTCCCGCTGTTCTACTGGCTCCAACTCGCCTTCATCGTCCTCGGCGTCGCCACGACGACCCTCGTCTACCGGATGACGAAATGAACCCCGGCGAGCACGTCACCGAGATCGTCATCTTCACCGTGTTGTTCCTGGTGGTCAGCGGCATGGGCTTCGTGGCCGCGCGCTGGCGCCGGCCCCAGGATCTCGCGTCGCTGAACGAGTGGGGTCTCGGCGGGCGCAACTTCGGCTCGTGGATCACCTGGTTCCTGGTGGGCGGCGACCTCTACACCGCCTACACCTTCGTGGCGGTGCCCGCGCTGCTGTTCGGCGCGGGCGCGACGGGGTTCTTCGCCGTGCCGTACACGGTGATCGTCTACCCGCTGGTGTTCCTGATCCTGATCAGGCTCTGGTCGGTCTCGCACGTGCACAGCCTGGTCACGCCCGCCGACTTCGTGCGGGTGCGGTTCGGCTCGCCGACGCTGGCGCTGCTGGTGGCGATCACCGGCATCGTGGCCACGATGCCCTACATCGCGCTGCAGCTGATCGGCATCGAGGCCGTACTGAAGACGATGGGCATCGCGGGCAGCGGGTTCCTGTCGGACCTGCCGCTGATCATCGCGTTCGTCATCCTGGCCGCCTACACCTACCAGTCGGGGCTGCGGGCGCCGGCGCTGATCGCCTTCGTCAAGGACATCCTGATCTACCTGGTCATCCTCGTCGCGATCATCTACATCCCGGCCAGGCTGGGCGGCTGGGAGGTGATCTTCGGCAGGGCCCAGGAGAAGTTCGCCGCCACGCCCGCGCAAGGCGACGGCATCCTGCTCAACGCCAACAACCAGCTGCAGTACTTCACGCTGGCGCTCGGCTCGGCGCTGGCGCTGTTCCTCTACCCGCACAGCATCACCGGCGTGCTGGCCTCCAAGAACCGCAACGTGATCAAGCGGAACATGTCCGCGCTTCCCGCCTACAGCCTGCTGCTCGGCCTCATCGCGCTGCTCGGCTACATGGCCATTGCGGCGGGCGTGAAGCCGATCGGCACCGACAACAACACGGTCGTGCCCGTGCTGTTCGACCAGATGTTCCCGGACTGGTTCGCCGGGATCGCGTTCGCGGCGGTCGGCATCGGGGCGCTCGTCCCCGCGGCCATCATGTCGATCGCCGCGGCCAACCTGTTCACCCGCAACATCTACCGCGAGTACATCAACCCGCAGGCCACCGACGCCCAGGAGGCGGGCGTCAGCAAGCTCACCTCGCTGGTGGTGAAGGTGGGCGCGGTGCTGTTCATCCTGCTCATCGACCCGCAGTTCTCCATCGACCTGCAGCTCATCGGCGGCGTGATCATCCTGCAGACGCTGCCGTCGGTGGCCATCGGGCTGTTCACGCGGTGGTTCCACAAGGCGGGGCTGATCGCGGGCTGGGTCGCGGGCATGGGCGGCGGGCTCATCCTGCTCTACAACATCTCCAACCCGGCGATCAAGCACGCCCACTTCGGCGGCTCGGCCTTCCCGCTGGCCAAGCTGGGCCTCGACACCAAGATGACGATCTACGCGGGCTTCCTCGCGCTGCTGCTCAACCTGATCGTGGCCGTCGCGGGCACGCTCATCGCGAGGGCGGCGAAGGTGCCCGACGGCCCCGACGGCACCCGCCCCGACCACTTCACCGCGGACGAGGGCGACCCACGGGTCAAGGACCTGGACCTCAGCTCGTCCACATAGTGAGATAACCCAGTTTAGGCCAAACCGTAATGTCTCAGTAATTGGGATTAATACCTCCGGAACGTTAGTGTGCGGTCAACTTACTCACGTTCCGGAGGATCCCTTGACCACCCCCGAATCCGGACAGGACCGGACCGACCGCAGTCCATGGAACTGGCTGCTGTTCGTGCCGATCGTGCTGCCGCTTCTGACGTTCCTGTTCAACGCTGACGAGCCGAGGCTGGCGGGCTTCCCGCTGTTCTACTGGCTCCAGCTGGCCTTCATCGTGGTCGGCGTCGCCTGCACGACGATCGTCTACCGGATGACCAAGTGAGCGGCCAGCACACGACCGAGCTGGTCGTCTTCGTCGCGCTGTTCCTGGTGGTCAGCGGCATGGGCTTCGTCGCCGCCAAGTGGCGCAGGCCCAAGGACATCGAGAGCCTGAACGAGTGGGGTCTCGGGGGCCGCAACTTCGGCACCTGGATCACCTGGTTCCTGGTGGGCGGCGACCTCTACACCGCCTACACCTTCGTGGCCGTCCCCGCCCTGGTCTTCGGCGCGGGAGCGCTCGGGTTCTACGCGCTGCCGTACACGGTGGTGGTCTACCCGCTGGTCTTCCTCGTGCTGGCGCGCATGTGGTCGGTCTCGCACGTGCACGGCTTCGTCACGCCTGCCGACTTCGTGCGGGCCAGGTTCGGCTCGCCGACGCTGGCGCTGCTGGTGGCGATCACCGGCATCGTGGCCACGATGCCCTACATCGCGCTGCAACTGGTCGGCATCGAGGCCGTGCTGAAGGCGATGGGCATCACCGGGCACCTGCCGATCATCATCGCGTTCGCGATCCTGGCGGCCTACACCTACCAGTCGGGCCTGCGCGCGCCCGCGCTGATCGCCTTCGTCAAGGACACGCTGATCTACATCGTGATCCTTGCCGCGGTCATCTACATCCCGGCCAAGCTCGGCGGGTGGGGCAGCATCTTCGACGCGGCGGCGGAGAAGTTCGCCAAGACCCCCGCGCCCGGCGACGGCATCCTGCTCAACGCCAACAACCAGCTGCAGTACATCACGCTGGCCTTCGGCTCGGCCCTGGCGCTGTTCCTCTACCCGCACAGCCTCACCGGCGTGCTGGCCTCCAAGAACCGCAACGTCATCAAGCGGAACATGTCCGCGCTGCCGGCCTACAGCTTCCTGCTCGGCCTCATCGCGCTGCTCGGCTTCATGGCGATCGCGGCGGGCGTGAAGCCCATCGTCAACCCCGAGACCGGCAAGCCCGACGGCAACACGGTCGTGCCCGTGCTGTTCGACCAGATGTTCCCCGACTGGTTCACCGGTGTGGCCTACGCGGCGATCGGCATCGGCGCCCTGGTGCCCGCGGCCATCATGTCCATCGCGGCGGCCAACCTGTTCACCCGCAACATCTACCGGGAGTACCTCAACAAGCAGGCCACCGACGCCCAGGAGGCGAAGGTCTCGAAGCTGGTCTCGCTCGTGGTCAAGGTCGGCGCCGTCCTGTGCATCCTGCTGCTCGACCCGCAGTTCTCCATCGACCTGCAGCTCATCGGCGGCGTGGTCATCCTGCAGACGCTCCCGTCCGTCGCGCTCGGCCTCTACACCCGCTGGTTCCACAAGGGCGGGCTCATCGCGGGCTGGGCGACCGGCCTGGCGGCCGGCATGTGGATGCTCTACCTGATCCCGAACCCGGCCAACGGCAAGCTGCACTTCGGCGGCTCGGCCTTCCCGCTGGCCAACTTCGGCTTCGACACCAAGGCCACCCTGTACGCGGGCGTGATCGCGCTGACGGTCAACCTGGTGGTCGCCGCGGTGGCCACGCTGATCTTCCGCGCGGCCAAGGTCGCCGACGGCGAGGACGCCACGGCCCGCGGCGACTACTTCGCCGACGAGGGCGACCCCAGGGTCAAGGACATCGACCTGTCCGGGGCGCACTGACGAGCCGCCCCCTACGGCTTGGCCGATCCCTCATCGGGGCCTGTCTCCTCTCGGGGAGGCGGGCCCCCGCCGTGTGCCGCTTCGGTCCTGCGCGACCTGATGGCGCGCGGCGAGGCGCCCAGCTCGCGGCGGCAGGCCTTGTTGAACGCCTGCAGGTCGGCGATCCCCACCGCCGCCGCGACGGCCGGAATGGGCAGCGTCGACTCACGCAGCAGGTGGAGCGCCTGCTCCAGGCGGCGGCGCCGGATGTAGCCGACCACGGTGTCGCCGATCTCGGCCCGGAACAGCCTGGTGAGGTGGTTGTGCGAGATCCCCGCCGCCCTGGCGATGGCGGGCACGCTCAGCGGTTCGGCCAGGTTCGACTCGATGTGGGCGATGGCCGCCCCCACGGCGGCGTGCGGGCCGGCCGCCTCCGCCAGGTGCGCGACGCGCCACAGGGCGGCCCACACCTCGGCCGCTGCCATGACGGGCGTTGCGGGCGCCACCGCGACGGCCTGCCGCAGCAGGCTGCCCAGCAGCGGGGTCTCGGCCCCCGCGTCCTGCATGAGCGGCACCGTGCGCTCCGGGCCCCGATCCGGCAGGCGCAGGTGCGCGTACAGGTGCTCGGACCTGCCGTTGTAGAGGTAGCTCACCCGCTCGCCCGGCGGGATCAGGCTGACGTGGCCCGGCCTGATGGCCTGCGTGGTGCCGCCGACGGTGAGCCGGGCGGTGTAGCCATACAGGTGCAGCTGCCAGAGGTCGGGGAGCAGGAACACGTCGCGCCTGTTGCTGACCCCGTGGACGCCCACGCCGACGTTGACGACGACGGGCGGCTCGCCGAGACGAAGCGTCACCCGGTCCATGGTGAGAATCTACCAGTAATGGTGATCAGGACCCACGACTGTGCTGGGATGCCGCCTCTACCGTTGGGGCATGACAACCAGTCATCACCTTCTGTCCTCGGTGCTCACGGCGCGCTTCGTGGCGCGGGGTTTCCTGCGCCTGGACGCCGTCGTGCCGGAGGAGATGAACGCCGAGGCCCTCGACGTGCTCGCCGCGGGAGTGCCCGCCGTGCCGTACGGCACGGCGGTGGGCGACGCCTTCCCCGAGGGGACGTTCGCCCGCCGCCTCGTCGACCTGCCCGCCGTAGCCGGAGCCCTGCGCAGCCTGGTCGGCCCCGACCCGAACGTCGACCACCACGCCGTGCACGTGCGCGAGCCGCACGGTGGCAGCGCCCAGCCGCTGCACGCCGACGCCATCATCGACACCCGCCCCGACGCCTTCGACGTCCAGCTCATGTACTACCCGCACGAGGTGAGCGCCGAGATGGGCGGCACCCTGCTCGTCCCCGGCAGCCACCTGCGACGCACCAACGAGACCGACACCGGCCGCTACCAGAACCTGCTCGGCCAGATCAGTCTGACCTGCCCGGCGGGCACGGTGCTGCTGCTGCACCACGGGATCTGGCACGGCGGGCGGCGCAACGACAGCGACCGCCTGCGGTACATGTTCAAGATCAGGTTCAACCCGACCGTGCCCCAGGTGCTGCTCTGGGACACCGCCGACCTGGCCGACCCCGCGGTCACGGCCGAGCTGTCGGCCCGCATGCCCTGGTACGAGCAGGCCACGGGACGGCTGGAGGTCTACAACAGGGTCGCGCTGTGGCGCGCGATGACCGGCGACGACACCTTCGACATCGACTACTGGAGGACGCGCGTGAGCAACCGCCCCGGGAGGGTCGCATGAGACAGCGCGTCCTGGTCCTGTACCTGGCCACCTCGGCGCTGGACGCCCAGGTCGTCGGCTGGTCCTCCTACGACGGCACCGGCCGGACCGACCCCACCGCCGGCGACGGCGACACACCGCCCTACGAGAGCGGCGTGGCGGCGCTGCGCGACGGCTGGCGGCTGTTCCAGGCCTCCCAGCTGCTCCCGCCCGCGCCTGGGCACGAGTACGACACCTCGTTCCTCAAGCACGAGTTCTTCTTCGAGAAGCTGGAGCCGTGACCGCTACTCGGCGTACGGCGGGTTGGCGACCCGCAGCTTGTCCCTGACGGCCGCCGTCAGCACGCCGAGCAGCTCGTCCTCCTCGAACCTGCCCTCACGGATCGCCCCGGCCAGCTCGGCGTCGTCGGCCACGCCGAGCCGGTCGAGCCGGTCGGCGTGCGCGGCGGCCTGGGAGGGACCGAGCTCGATCTCGCGCTCGACCATGCCGAGCACGTTGACCGCCACCCTGGTGTGGAAGCGCACCCGCCCCTCCACCTCGGGCAGCACGTCCGTCTCCAGGAACTCGCGAACGGCCGCGACCAGCTGCGCTGCCGTGGGCACGTCGTGTGGCGCCGCCATCAGGGACCCCTTCTCACACGTTGACTGAGCAACGATTTTCCGTTGTGATCCTTTCATGAGCTTCGCCGTTCCCGACAGCGTCAGGCCGGTACGCGACGCCGTCCACGCGTTCATGACCGAGCGGGTGGAGCCCGCGGAGCCCGCCCTGCTGGAGGACGACGGCACGCTGCTGCGCGAGCTGCAGCGGGAGGCCAAGAAAGAGGGGCTGTGGGCGCTCGGGCACCCGCGCGAGCTCGGCGGCGGCGGGCTGCCCTTCCTCGACTACGTCTACGTCAACGAGGTGCAGGGCCGCAGCGAGTTCGGCCAGCTGGTGCTGGGCACCTTCACGCTGCAGGACTCCCTGATGCTGCACGAGCACGCCTCTCCCGCCCAGCGGGAGCGTTATCTCGAGCCGCTGGTCGGCGGCGACATCTGGCCGAGCTTCGCGATGACCGAGCCGCTGGTCTCCAGCAGCGATCCGACCCAGCTGAGGACGGCCGCCGTGCTGGACGGCGACGAGTGGGTGATCAACGGGCACAAGTGGTTCACCACTGGCGCGTCGCGGGCGGCGTACACGACCGTCATGTGCAGGACCGAGCCGCAGGACGCGCCGCCGCACCTGGCGTTCTCGATGATCCTGGTGCCGACGGACACGCCCGGCTACACCATCGTGCGGGAGACGCCGGTGCTGGGGCTGTCGGGGGCGCACTGCGAGGTGCGCTACGACGACGTGCGGGTGCCGGCCGCCAACCTGCTCGGTCCGAGAGGCCAGGGATTCGTGATCGCCCAGCGGCGGCTGGGCCCGGGCCGCATCTTCCACTGCATGCGCTGGCTCGGCCAGGCGCAGCGGGCCTTCGACCTCATGTGCGGCAGGCTGCACGCCCGCTCGGCCTTCGGCGAGCCCTTGGCGCGCAAGCAGCTGATGCGCCAGCACGTGTTCGACTCCTACGCCGAGATCCAGTCGGCCAGGCTGCTGACGCTGCACGCGGCGCACGCCATGGACGCGGGCGAGGACGCGCGCGTGGAGATCGGGGCGATCAAGGTGGTGGGCGCGCGGATGCTGCACAACGTGATCGACCGCGCCATCCAGGTGTACGGCGCCGCGGGCCTCACCTCTGACACGCCCCTGGACCGGATGTACCGGCACGCGAGGGCGGGCCGGATCTACGACGGGCCCGACGAGGTCCACGTGGACTCCGTCGGCCGGCGCATCCTCGGCGCCTACGCGGTCGGCGGCAACTGGGAGTTCGGCCTGCGATGATCTCCGCCATCGTCGAGGAGGTGTTCGGGCCCGGATGCGAGATCGCCTCGAGGGCCCGGCTGTCCGGCGGCGCCTCGAGGGAGACCTGGGCGGTGGACGTCGTCGACCGCGACGAGCGGCTGCACCGGCTGGTCGTCCGCCTGTCCCCCGCGCCGGCCGGCCAGGGAACGGCGCCGGGCCTCGGTCAGGGGCTGCTGGAGGAGGCGCGGCTCCTCAGGGCGGCGGCAGCGGCGGGCGTGCCGGTTCCCGAGGTGGTCGCGGCGGCCGAGCCGTACCTGGTGATGGGCAGGGTGGAGGGCGAGACGATCCCGAGGAGGATCCTGCGCGACGACCGCTACGAGCGGGCCAGGCCCCGGCTGGCCGCCCAGTGCGGGACGGCGCTGGCCGCGGTGCACCGGATGCCGCTCGACGCCGTCGCGCAGGGCGAGCCGGAGGATCCGCTCGCCAGGTGGTGCGAGGTGATCGACCTGACCGGGCAGCCGCACCCGGTCTTCGAGCTGGCCTTCCGCAGGCTGGAGCGGACCAGGCCGGACAGCGTGCGGACCACCGTCGTCCACGGCGACTTCCGCAACGGCAACCTGATCGTCGGGCCCGAGGGCGTCAGGGCCGTCCTCGACTGGGAGTTGGCCCACGTGGGCGACCCCGTCGAGGACCTCGGCTGGCTGTGCGTGAAGGCGTGGCGGTTCGGCGCGCAGCCGCCCGTCGGGGGCTTCGGCGAGTACGACGACCTGGTGGCGGCCTATGAACGGGCGTCGGGGCACCGCGTCGACCGGCGGGCGCTGCGCTGGTGGGAGACGTTCGGGGTGCTGAAGTGGGGCGTCATCTGCGTCACCCAGGCCATGCGCCACCTGACGGGCGCGACCAGGTCGGTGGAGCTGGCCGCGATCGGCAGGCGCGTCTGCGAGACCGAGTGGGACCTGCTGGAGGCGCTGTCAGCCGGCCGGCCGTGAGACGAAGGCGGCCACGATCACCTCGACCAGCCCCTCCACCACCTGCTCGCGTCCGACCTCGGGGTGCTCGAGCCACCAGTCGCCCGTCGTCTGCACCATGCCGACGAAGGCGTGGCCGAGGATCTGCGCCCGCACGGGATCGGGTGGCGCCTGCTCGGCCGCCAGCACCGCGCCCAGCTCCTCGCCCAGGCCGCGCACCAGCGCCGTCATGTGGCTGCGCACGCCGGTGTCCTCGGCGCTGGCCCGGTGGAAGAGGAACCGGTAGAGGTTCTGGTTGGCCGAGATGAGGTCGAGGTAGACCTCCACCGCCGCGCGGGCCCGCGCCCTGGGGTCGGTCCTGGTCCTGACGAACTCGGGACGCAGCTGCGAGATGACCCTGCGGACGTGCCGGTCGGCCAGCGCCTGGTACAGGCCGCTCTTGTCGCCGAAATGGCGGTAGAGGATCGGCTTGGTGATCCCCGCCTCCGCGGCGATGGCCGCCATGGACACCTGCGGGCCCTCGCGCAGGATGGCCCGGTCGGCGGCGTCGAGCAGCGCCTTGCGCCGATCGGGGTCCCTACCGTTCACGGGGCCAGGATAGTCCCGCTTCGTTCCTCACCCGCGGAAGGGCGGACGCCATCGCGCGGGCGGCAGCGCGGAGACCGCCAGCAGCCCGCCGAGCACCAGGTACAGGCCCGTCACGCCGGGCAGCAGCCCGGGCGGCTCGGCCGTGGCGGACGCCGGGGCCGTACCGGACCCGAAGGCCGCGCCGGGGAGAACCTCCAGCGGCGGCAGCCCGGCCACGGCCACCGCGGCTGTCTCGGGGGCGGCGGCGAACAGCAGGCCGAGCAGGGTCAGCGGCAGCCCGCACACCAGCGGGGCCAGCGGCGACAGGCGGGAGCCGCAGGCCAGCGCGCCGGTCACGGCGACCGCCGCCGCCAGGCACACCGGCCCGAGCGGGCCGGGCTGCTGCAGCGCGTATCCGGAGCGCAGCCCGGCCGCGCCCGCCTCCGTGAGGTAGAAGACGACTGGCAGCGCCGCCAGTCCGATCACCGCTCCAGTCATATGGCGCACTCTCCGAGGTTAGGGTCGGATCATGAACAGCGGAACGGGTCCAGGAATCCCCCCACGGATCGCGGGCTTTCTCGTCGAGGACCGCACGTGAGCGCGGGCCGTACCGGCATGACGGGGGCGGACTTCCTGCGGAGCATCGCCGACGGCACCGTGGAGTCCTCCCCCCATCTGGCGCACCTGGGGCTGCGGCTGGTCGGGGTCGAGCCCGGCAGGGTCGAGCTGAGCTGGCGGCCGGGGCCCGAGCTCACCAACAGGTCGGGCGTCGTGCACGGCGGCTACATCGCCACGGCGCTCGACGACGCGTGCGGCATGTCGAGCGGCAGCGCGGCCGAGCGGCCCACGCTCCACCTCACGATGAACCTCAACGTCGACTACCTGCGCCCGGTGCGGGCCGGGGAGGTCTACACGGTCGTCGGCACCGTCACCCACCGGGGCAGGACGCGCATCCTGACGCTGGCGACCGTCACCGACGCCGACGGCCGCCTGTGCGCCCAGGCCACCTCGAGCCTCACTCCCAACAGGCTGACCATGCCGGACTGAGGAGATATCCGATCTGTCGGAGCCTGGCGATAGTCTGCCGCACCAGGACCGCGATCGGAGGTGGGCAGTGGCGCCCGAGGTGCCAGGCTACGAGGTGCTCGGGCTGCTGGGCCAGGGCGGTTTCGGCGTCGTCTACCAGGCGCGGCAGCTGGCGGTCGGCCGTGAGGTGGCGCTCAAGGTCGACAGCAGGGTGCTCGTCTCCGAGCGTGACCAGCGGCGGTTCGTGCGCGAGGTCACCTCGGCGGGGGCGCTGTCGGGGCATCCGCACGTCGCGCACGTCTACGACGCGGGGGTGCTGCGCGACGGCCGGCCGTACATGGTGCTGGAGCTGTGCCCCGGCGGGTCGCTGGCCGACCGGATGCGCGCGGGCACGCTGCCCGTCGCCGAGGTGCGCGACATCGGCGTCAGGATCGCCGACGCGCTGGCCGCGGCGCACGCGGCGGGGGTGCTGCACCGTGACGTCAAGCCCGCCAACATCCTGGTCAACCGCTACGGCAACGTCGTGCTGTCCGACTTCGGGCTGGCGACGATGCCGGAGCCCGGCGCCGAGGTGTCGGTGACGCGCGAGTCGCTCACCCCCGCCTACGCGCCGCCCGAGGCGTTCGAGCTGACCGAGCCGACCGCGGCGGGCGACGTCTATTCGCTGTCGGCGACCCTCTACGCGCTGCTGTCGGGGCGTCCGCCGCGCTTTCCGGAGAACGGCGTGGCCAACCTCGCCGTGATCATGGCGCTGCACCGGCGGCCGGTGCCGGAGATCCCCGGTGTGCCGGCCGCCTTCACCGAGGTGCTGAGGCAGGCGCTGGCCAGCGACCCTGGGCGGCGGACCGCGACGGCCGCCGCGTTCCGCGACGCCCTGGCCACCGCCGACCTCTCCGGTACGGCGGCCCCTCCCCCTCCCGCGTACGGCGGCGGCTGGCGCGGGGCCGCTTGGGGCGGGGCGGTTTCCGGCGGGCCAGCTTCGGGCGGGCCAGCTTCGGGCGGGCCAACTTCAGGTAGGCCAGCTTCGGGCGGGGCTGAGTGGGGCGGGGTGGCGACGGGGCCGAAGGCCGCCCAGGGAGGAGCGGGCTGGAGCGCCGCGCAAACCGGCGCCGGGGCCGCCCATGCCGGTGACTGGTCGGCCATGCCCACCGGACCGGGACCCGCCGCCGGATGGCCCGCGGGACAGGCCATGCCCTCGGCCCACAAGGGGCCGACGGGGCACAGCGGGCCCCCGCACACCGGCCCCGCCGGGTACACCGGGCCCGCCGCGCACTTTGGGGCCGCCGCACATCCCGGGGCAGCACACCCCGGCGCCGCCGAGCACCCCGGGGCCGCCGGGCACCTCGGACACGCGGGGCACCTTGGGCACGCGGGGCTCGGGCAGGTCGGTCATTTCGGGCAGGCGGGACCTGCTGGGCAGGCGGGACACCTGTCTTCGGGCCCGGAGGGAGGGCTGGCGGGGCACGCTGGGCATGGTGGCGGATGGCCCGCGGGGCACGGCGACGTGCATGGTGGGGGATGGCCCGCGGGGCACGGCGATGTGCACGCGGCGCCGACCGCCCGGTCCGGCCGGGTCGCCAGGGGGTATGCGGCCGCCTCCGCCCTGTTCTCGGTGATGATCGCCGTCGGGGTCGTGCTGATGCTCATGGAGGGCCGGTGACCGGCGGCGACCTCGACGAGCTCGAACGACGCATCGACCGGCTGCGCGCCGAGGTCCGCGCCGCCGCCAGGGCCAGGGAGCTCGCCCTGGCCCGCGAGCTGCGCGGCCGGCTGCGCAAGGCCGAGCGGGCATGGGACGCCCTGGTCAGCGCCCCTCCCCCGGCCCCGGTGCCGGGCGTCGCCGGGCCCGAGGAAGGCCGCCCCGCGGTGCCGGTGCGCGAGCGCGTCCACCGGGCGCTGACGCTGCTCGGCGTGCCGGCGGCCGGACGGCTGGTGGTGAGCGTGTACGAGGCGTTCTTCGCCGAGCCGCTGCGCAGCTCCCAGCTGACCACGCTCCGGCGCGACGAGGAGCGCACGTTCCGGCGCTCGCCGCACGCCAGGCCCCACTACGTGTGCGCCGCGCTCACCGACAGGCTCACCCCCGCCAGAGGGCTGCTGGCCGTGAGCACGTGGCCGCAGGAGCGCAGGGTGGTGGGCCCGCTGAGCCCGCGCGTCGACTTCCTGGAGGCCACCGTCCAGGTGGCCACGTGCGCGGGACGGCTCGACGACCCCTCGGCGGCGGCGCGGCGGCTGCTGGCCAGGATGGCACGCAACGTGCCCGGCGCGGTGGACGGCTTCGGCGAGCCCGACCCCGAGCGGGTGGTCGGCGCAGCGAGGGCCGAGCTGGCGGTCCACCTCGACGCCGACACGCGGCAACGCGCGGAGCTGGCACAACGCGCCGCCGCACAGCTGGATGAGGCGGCATGGCTGTTCGGCGCGGCTACGCTGAGCGATGTCGTGAGGAAGGGTGCGTGCGCGTGAGCCCGATACGTCAGGCGAGGAGAGCGGAGGCCGATGGCGACCGTCGGTGAGAGGGTGAGCGGGCTTGACTCGTTGCGGGGCACGACCCCCGCCAAGCCCCACGACGCCAGGGCCATCGCCGCCCTGGCGGCCAACCCCGGATGCGCGCGAAGGGCGTTGATGGACGGCGCGGGCGTCGACAAGGACGCCGCGGCCAGGCACCTGGGTTTCCCCGCCCCGTTCGGCCAGTCGCCGTTCGCGATCACCAGGGGCAACGCCTTCGAGGCGCTGGTCAAGGCCGACGGCTGCGCGGAGCTGCTGAGGCTGCTGCGCGACCTGCTGCGCCTGCCGATCGACGAGGTCGCCTACCAGGACGTGCAGAACGTCGGCGCCCACCTGCGGCACGCCCACACCAGGACCCTGTTCGACCGGGCGGCGCGGGGGGAGGGCGGCACGCTCTACGACCACCCGCTGCTCAGCCTGCGGATCGCCGGGCACACCGCCTTCCTGGAGCCCGACGTGGTGGCCTTCCAGCACGGCGGGCGCTTCCACATCGTGGAGATCAAGTCGTTCGCGGTGATCGACGGGCAGGCCGACCCCGCCAGCCTGGCGGCGGCGGCCCGCCAGGCGGCCGTCTACGTGCTGGCCCTGCGCACCCTTCTCGAGGAGCTGGGCCACGACCCGCTGCTGGTCGCGCACGACGTGGTGCTGGTCTGCCCGGAGAACTTCGCCAACCGCCCGATGGCCACCCTGGTCGACGTGCGCAGGCAGCTGGCGGTGCTGAAGCGGCAGCTGGCCAGGATGACCTCGATCGACAGGTTGCTGGCCGAGCTGCCCGAAGGGGTGAGCTTCGACCTGCGGCCCGGCGACGACGGCGTTCCGACCAGGCCCGCGGGCGCGCTGGCCGAGGCGATCCAGCAGGTCGCCGCCCGCTACGCGCCCGACTGCCTGTCCACCTGCGACCTGTGCTTCTTCTGCCGCGACGAGGCCAGGCGCGACGGGTCGTCCGATCTGCTCGGCCGGCAGGTGCGCGACGAGCTGGGCGGGGTGGCGACGGTGGACGAGGCGCTGGCGCTGGCCGACGGTCTCAGGGAGCCCGCGCCCGGCCAGGAGGAGATCGCCCGGCTGCTCCGAGACGCCGAACGGCTGCGCAGGGAGTGCCTGGCGTGAGCATCCTGACCTCGCTGGCCAGGCTGAGGGCGATCAAGGAGGGCGTGGCGCAGCCCACCGCCACGGTCCGCCACTGCCACCTCGGCCGGCGCCCCATGGTCTTCGTCCCGCTCAAGCTCTCCGGCGAGGCGGCCGCGCCGCTGGCGGTGATGCTGGGCACCGACCACGACGCCCCCGAGCTGCTCGTGGTGGCCCAGCCGCGCAACAGGGATCTGCGGTTCGCGTTCACGGCGGAGCTGGCGCGGGTGCTGCTGCCGTACGTGGAGAGCTTTCTCGGCGACAGCGAGACGGTCGAGAAGAAGAACGCCGACCCCTACCAGCGGGCGCTGGACGCGCCGCAGCTGCTGCTGCCCAACCCGTCGGGGGTGGCCTTCACCCGGCTGCTCGGCCGCTCCACGCGCTTCCGCCGTCCTGACGGGCCCTATCCCGTGCCGCCTGAGGTGCCGCTGCTGGGCAGGTGGCTGACCTACTTCGCCGAGCGCGCCGCCTACCCCAGCTCGTCGCTCACGCTGACCGCGACCGAGGAGCTCGGCCGCCACTGGGCCAGCGGGCAGAGCGGTCTCGAGGACGCCAACCTGGCCGCGCTGCTCGGCTGGATCGCCCCTCCGCCGGGGCGCACCGGACCGCAGGCCGCGCAGGAGGCGGAGGATCCGCTGATCTGGCCGCCCGCGGGGCCCGCCACCGACCCCGGCTTCGACGCCGAGGTGCTCGCGCCCGCGATCGAGAGCGGCACGGTGGAGCGCGTCACCGAGGCGCTGCGCACGCAGCTCGCGCCGACGTGGCGGTTGATGTGGCAGGCGGTCGATCTGCTGCGCGCCCTGCCCGAGGGGGCGAGCGTGGCGGGCCGGTGGGAGAGCGACCGCGGCTCGTTCAGCATGATGGCCGAGCAGGTCGCCGAGGGAGCGCCGCCGCAGGCGCGCCGCGACGGCGCGGTCGCGGCGGCCGCCAGGCTGGCCAGGATGGAGCGGGCGCAGGCGGCCTTCGAGGTGCAGCGCGCCTACGACGATCCGCTGGTCATGGCCGAGTACCGCCTGACGGGCGAGGCGTTCGCCGGCGAGGTGATCGAGACCGATCCCGAGCACACCGAGGGCGAGGGCCGCTCGCGCAAGCTGCGCCCGGTCGTCCTGATCAAGACCGACGACCCCGTACGGCTCGCCCCCGGCGCCACGCTGGGCACCCCCGACCGCCGCGGGCAGGCGGCCCAGCTGGTCGACGTCCACGACGGGCTGGTCACCCTGAAGATCACCAAGGGCATGGGCAGGGGCAGGACACCCGCCCCTGGCTCGGTCCCCGAGCCGGGCGAGCGGGTGACCTACACCTCGCTGACCGACGACTTCCAGGGCTCCCCCGCCCTGCCCGACAGGGACGCCACGCCATGGACGCACGGCGGCCCACCGCAGGAGTACGTCCCGACCGACGAGGACGCCCAGGAGGAATGGGCATGAGCAGCCCCGAAGAGGTCATCCAGGCCGTCCTCGCCGACCTGCCGAGGCACCGGGGCGTGGTCGTCGACTCGCCGCCAGGCGCGGGCAAGTCGACGCTGGTCGTGCGGGCCGCGGCGCACCTGGCGGCGACGGGCGAGCCGCTGATGATCGTGGCCCAGACCAACGAGCAGGTCGACGACCTCATCGAGCGCATCGCCGACAAGCATCCCGACCTGAGCGTGGGCCGCCTGTCGGCCTCGGGCTACGTGGCGCCGCTCAGGCTGCTGGAGCTGCCGGGCGTCACGATCGGCACCAGGGTCCAGGACCTCAACGATCCGGCCGTCGTGATCGCGACCGCCGACAAGTGGGCCTGGATCAGCGGCCGCACCTGGCCGTGGGCCATCGTCGACGAGGCCTACCAGATGCGCTCGGACAAACTGCTGCGCATCGCGGGCCTGTTCGAGCGGGCGCTGTTCGTGGGCGATCCCGGCCAGCTCGACCCGTTCTCGATCGTGGAGGCCGACCGGTGGGCCGGCCTGTCGTGGGATCCGGTGCAGAGCGCGGTGTCGGTGCTGCTGCGCCACAACCCCGACCTGCCCGTGCATCGCCTCCCCGTGTCGTGGCGGCTGCCCGCCTCGGCGGCGCCCGTCGTGTCGCGGGCCTTCTACCCGTTCACCGGGTTCAGGGCGGGCACCGGGCCCGGCGACCGCCGGATGGAGCTGACCACCGAGGGCATGGGCACCGTCTACGACCGCACGCTGGAGGAGGCCGCCCGGTCGGGCTGGGCGCTGCTGGAGCTGCCCGCCCGCCACACGGTCCGCACCGACGCCGAGGCCGTCCAGGCGGTGGCGCTGCTGGCGACCAGGTTGCTGCAGCGCGGCGGCGTCGTCCACTCCGAGCGGGGCGAGGCGCCCGTGACGGCCGACCGCATCGCGGTCGGCGCGGCCCATCGCGACCAGGTGGCGGCGATCAGGAACGCGGGGGTGCCGCCGGAGATCACCGTCGACACCGCCAACAGGCTGCAGGGGCGCGAGTACGACGTGACCGTGGTGCTGCACCCGCTGTCGGGGCGCAGGGACGCCACTGCCTTCCACCTGGAGTCGGGACGGCTGTGCGTGCTGGCCTCACGGCACCGGCACGCCTGCGTGGTGGTGGCAAGGGCGGGCATCCCCGAGCTGCTCGACGCCCATCCCTCGGCCGAGACCGTGCAGCTGGGCGTGCCGGTGAAGTTCCCCGACGGGTGGGAAGCCAACCAGTCGGTTCTCGAACACCTCGCAAGGCATCGGATCTCTGCCCGCGACGTGCACTGAGAGTTAGGATCGCCGCACAGAACCCTCCGAGCGTTTCAGGTCCCATCGTGAACTCTTTCGTCGGCCGCTCACGTGAGCTGTCCGAGATCAGGCAGCTGGTGGCCTCCTCTCGCCTCGTGACGCTCACCGGCGTCGGCGGCGTCGGCAAGACCCGGCTGGCGCTGCGCGCGGCCGAGCTGTCAGGGGTGGAGAGCGTGGTGGCGGAGCTGTCGTCGCTGCGCGATCCCGCGCTGCTGTCCGCCCACGTGGCCGCCGCGCTCGATCTGCACGACCAGAGCTCGAGACCGCAGCTCGACGTGCTGGCGGACGTGCTGAAGGAGCGCCGGCTGCTGCTCGTGCTCGACTCGTGCGAGCACCTGGCCGACCACTGCGCGATGCTCACGCAGGTGCTCCTCGCCGCCCCCGACCTGCGGATCCTGGCCACCAGCAGGAGACCGCTCGACGTAAGGGGCGAGCGGGTCTTCCAGGTGCCGCCGCTGCCGCTGCCCGGGCCCGCCGCGCACCGGTCGGAGGCGACGCTGCTGCTGACCGGGCGCGCGCCGGTGCACCTGGACCGCTCCGACGACCCCGTGCTCGCGCAGATCTGCCATCGCCTCGACGGCATCCCGCTGGCCATCGAGCTGGCGGCGATCCAGCTGGGCGCGCTGTCGCCGCGGCGGCTGCTCGACGCGCTCGACGACCGCTTCAGCCTGCTGCGCGGGCACGACCGCTGCGGGCTGCCCCGCCACCAGATGCTGCGCACCACGATCGGCTGGAGCCACGAGCTGTGCGAGCCGGACGAGCGGCTGCTGTGGGCGCGGCTGTCGGTCTTCTCCGGCGGCTTCGACCTGGCCGCCGCCGAGTACGTCTGCGGCGACGAGCGGCTGCCCGCCACCGAGATCGACCTCCTGCTGACCAGGCTGGTGAACCGCTCGCTCCTGACGGCCGAGGGCGAGGGCCGCTACCGGATGATGTCGACGGTCGCCGAGTTCGGCCTCGACTGGCTGCGGGCGCTCGATCAGGAGCGGGAGATCAGGCGCCGGCACCGCGACTTCTACCTGCGCAGGGCGCGCAGGGGCGAGAGCGGCTGGTCGAGCAGGGCGCAGACCGACTGGCACGCCAGGCTCGGCCGCGACCACACCAACCTGCGCGCGGCGCTCGACTTCAGCCTCGCCGACCCCGGCGAGCACGTGGCGGGCCTCGTCCTCGCCGCCACGCTGTGGTACTTCTGGACGGCCTGCGGCCACCTGCGCGAGGGCCGCCACTACCTGGAACGGGCTCTGGAGCTGGTCACCGAGCCCAGCGCGGAACGCACCAAGGCGCTGTGGGTGTGCGGCTGGATCGCCGCGATACAGGGCGACCTCGTGCTCGCCGCCGCCAGGGCGGCCGAGTGTCACGCCGACGCCGAGGCGCAGCGCGACCGCGCGGCCATCGCCTACGCCACCCAGGTGGCGGGCGCGGCGGCGTTCTTCGCGGGCGACGTCGACACCGCGATCCTGCAGTTCACCGCCGCCACCGAGCAACACAGGGCGACCGGCGAACTCCATCCCGGCCTGCTGCTCGGCCTGCCGCAGCTGGCCATGGCACACGTCCTTCGCGGCGACCTCGACAGGGCCCGGGCCGTCCTGCACGAGTGCCTGGCGTTCTGCGACGAGGCGGGCGAGCTGTGGGCGCGCTCCCACGCCTGCTACACGCTCGGCATGGTCGAGTGGGCGGCCGGCGACCTGGCCTCCGCCTGGGCGCACGCCCGCCTGTCTTTGCGGGTCAAGCGCCTCTACCACGACGTCACGGGCACCGTCATGTGCGTGGAGCTGCTGGCGTGGACGGCCGGCGGCAGGGGCGAGCACGCCGAGGCCGCGCGGTTGCTGGGCGCCGCGCAGAACCTCTGGCACACCTTCGGGCTGCCGCTGTTCGGCTCGCCGTTCTTCTCCGCCGAGCACCGCGAGTGCGAGGAGGCCGCCAGGCGGGCGCTCGGCGGCCAGGTCTACGAGGAGCTGACCGCCGAGGGGGCGGCGCTGCCGTACGGCGACGCCGTGTCGTACTGCCTGGGCGAATGGCACGGCCCGGTCAGCTGGGCGAGGGTCTAGGGAGTGGTCCGCCCCCGGGTCCTGCCGAGCCGTCGGACGAGCAGGACGCTCGCCGCCACGACCGCCGCGGCCGAGCAGACCAGGATCGTGCGGACCGCCGGCAGGTACCAGCCGGGCCCCTCGATGACCACCGGGTGCACGGGCTCGTCGGAGTCGCCCATGACGAACGGCGTGTACGAGGCGGCGAACGCCAGGAGGACGAGATACACCATGCCCCAGGTGACCAACGCGGCCTGCGTCCCTGGCGTGCCGGCCCGGCTCCTGACCCTGCGGGCCAGCACGGTCAGGCCCACGACGGCGACGGCGAACAGCACGGCGTAGGCCCGGACGCCGCTCGCCGCTGTTTCGAGGAACCAATCGCCCGTGGCCACGTCTCCGGCGGTCTCCTCCCCCCTGAGCCCGGCTTCCTCGTGCGCGATGCGCCGTGCCTGGTCGATGCCCACGACGCTGAGCAGGGTGATGACCGGCCCGGCCCAGATCGAGGCGGCGACCAGCACGGCGGGCGCGCGGCCGTCCGCCCGTGCCGCGGCCGGCTCGGCCGCCAGCCGGACCATTCCCGCCAGCAGCGGCACGACGAAGAAGGCGGCGATGACAAAGGCCGGCATCAGCCGGCCCGTGTAGGTGCTGACCAAGACGATCGCCGACACGAGGGCGGGGAAGGCGATGGCCCCTCCCACGACCAGCACGCCTTTCGACCCGCCCCGCCGTCCCGTCACCTTGGCGAGCACCGCAAGTCCTGCGGCGACCAGCGCGGCGAGCGTCACCACGATGAGGGGCGGCTCCGACACGTAGATGTCCAGCAGGTGCTCGGCCACCAGGTACCACGTGTAGGTCCCCGCTGCGAGCGCCGCGATGCCGAGCGCGCTGGTCGTGAGAGCCCGCCGGGTGAAGGCGTCGGCCACGCCGGAGCCTGCGTGCGGGGGGATCGCCCACAGGCCCAGGACGTACGACAGCGCGGCGAGGCCGAAGAGCGTGACAATGGGCCGGACGTACCAGTACGCCCCGGCCTCGACGGCGTTCAGGAAGATCACTATCGCGCCGAACAGCGAGAAGCCGATCAGGCAGGCACCGACCAGCGCCGCCAGCAGCGAACCCAGCGGCCTGCCCCGGTAGACGAGCACGGCAGCGACGGCCATGAAAGGTACTGCGGCACCGCAGAACAGGGCGCCCACGAACACCGTCATCGCGGCAGGGCTACTGGGAGCGAACAACACGGTCTTGAGGATCGGGACCACTGTGATCCCATCCCTCAGCACCGAGGCCGGGGCCATCTCGCCGAGCTCCTGCCGGGGGTCCTGCGACAGCACGGCCAGGTCGAGTCCGGTGATGAAGGCGCAACAGATGCCGACGGACAAGAACAGGACGGCCGCCACGGCATGCTTTCTCATGGCCGCTTAGACGTCGCGAGACGTTCCCCAGTTTCGCGGCGGAGCTAGATCCGCCTGCGCCAGACGTCGATCACCAGGACCGGCCGCATGCCCGCCGAGGTGTACAGGCCGAGCGCGGGTGTGGTGTTGTTGGCGTCGACCTGGAGCAGGGTGCCACGCCGTCCCCGTGCGGCGTCGGCGGCGAAGGCCGAGCGCAGCAGCAGGCGGCCGAGGCCGCGCCCGCGGTAGGCGGGCAGGGTGGCGAGGCTGAGGACGTAGCCGCGGTTCTCGTCGGCGGCGAAGTGGTTGGTGCCCAGCAGCATCGCGGCGGGCTCGCCATCGACCTTCGCGAGCGTGAGCTGCGACCAGTCGGTGGCCGCCGAGGCCTGCCTGCGGGCCAGCCACTCCTCGTACGGCAGGGGCACGAACCCGAAGTGGTCGGCGAACCCCTCCTGCTGGACGCGGTGCGCCTCCCGCCTGAGCTCGTCGGTGTCGGCGGTGTGCAGGGTGACGCCCTCGGGCGGCTCGGGCGCCTCGACCGGCCCCTCGAAGTCGATGCCGAGCCGGTGGAAGCTGGTGGCGGGCTCGAATCCGAGCCCCTTGACGACGGCCTGCCTGGCCTCGTCGGCGCGGTAGAGGCCGATGTCGAGCGTGGCGCCCTCGTGGCCGCGCTCGGCGGCGATCTCGCGGGAGCGTTCCAGGACCGCCGACCAGAGCCACTCGCCGACGCCGTCGTTCACGCCCGGCCTGACGATCACCTCGACGTCGAGGTGGTCGCTGTCGCCCTTGGGCATGGCCCAGGCCCACCCGTCGAGCCTGCCTTCGGCGTTTTCGACCAGCCATGCGTCCTTGGCGGTGTCGAGCTCGCCGAGCTCGTCGGCGATGTCGTCGGGGGTCAGGTCGGGGACGCCGATGACGTGGATGTCGTGGGCGGCGACGAGGTCGTAGACGGCGGCGGCGTCCGCCTGGCCCGGACGGCGAACGGTGTGGTGATCCATGGGGACGATTGTCCCTATTTCCGGCGCCGAGCGCCTCTGGTTTTACTCATGAGAAACGTGCGAGGGAGACCGCCGGAACCACCAGGTCAGACGCATGGAGGAGGTCCGTTTCGCACGTTTCTCATGAGTAGGGTGGGCGGATGATGATCCGTTCCGCCACCGCCGCCGACCTGGCCGCGGTCGCCGCCATCTATGCCCACTACGTCGCCACCAGCGTGGCCACCTTCGACGAGGTCGCACCGGAGGCCGCCTTCTGGTCCGGTCGCCTGAGAGAGCTGGACGAGCGGGGTCTGCCGTTCCTGGTGGCCGAGGAGGAGGGCGAGGTGGCCGGCTACGCCTTGGCGAGCCAGTGGCGGCCCAAGCCGGCCTACCGCCACACCGTGGAGGACTCGATCTACCTGGCGCCCGGCCGGACGGGCAGGGGGCTGGGGAGGGCGCTGCTGGGCGAGTTGCTGCCGCGCTGCGCGAAGGGCGGGATACGCCAGGTGGTGGCGGTGATCGCGGACACCGGCGAGCCCGGCTCGGCCGCGCTGCACCGCGCGTTCGGCTTCGAGGCCGCGGGACGCCTGAAGGGGGTCGGCTTCAAGCTGGGCCGCTGGGTCGACACCGAGCTGATGCAGCTCGACCTCACCAGGTGACGGCGGGCCTCAGTCGGCGACCGCCACCTCGAGCTTCGCCTCCTCGCCTGGGCCGCCGCGCAGCGGGATCTCCTTGATGAAGGCGGCCAGCACCGGCACCACCACCGCGAAGAGGATCGCCCACCAGAAGATGCCCGCGATGGCGTCGGCCAGTGCCGTGAGGAAGCCGGTGCGCACCTGCGGCGGCAGGTGGCCGAGGGCGGCGGCGTCCATCCGGCCGCCCGAGGCGACGACCTGGTCGGCCACCCGCGCGCCGAACCTGTCCGTCAGGCCCGACAGCAGCTGGTTGTTGAAGATCGCGCCGAACAGCGAGACGCCGAACGAGCCGCCGATGGAGCGGAAGAAAGTGGAGGTGCTGCTGGCCACGCCGAGATCCCGCTGTTCGACGCTGTTCTGCGCGATCAGCATCGTGGTCTGCATGAGGAAGCCCATGCCGAGGCCGAGGACGGCGATGAACAGGCCGGTCTGCCACGAAGGGGTGTCCACGCCCATGAGTGACAGCAGGAACATGCCCACCGCCATGACCACGCCGCCGAGCACCGGGTAGAGCTTGTACCTGCCGGTCCTGGTGATGGCCCGGCCGACGAACAGCGACACGACCATCGCCGCGCCCATCATCGGCAGGAGCAGCAGGCCCGAGTTGGTCGCCGAGGCGCCCTGGACGGTCTGCTGGTAGAGCGGCAGGAAGTTGATGGCGCCGAACATCGCGAAGCCGAGCAGGAAGCCGACGGCCGAGATCAGCGCGAAGTTGCGGTTGCGGAACAGCTGCAGCGGCATGATCGGCTCGGCGGCGCGGCGCTCGACGGGGATGAAGGCGGCGATGCTCACGATCGCCAGCGCGGTGAGGCCGAGGATCTGCGGCGAGGTCCAGTCGTACTCGTTGCCGCCCCAGGTGGTGATGAGCACCAGCGCGGTGATGCCGATCGACAGCAGGGCCGCGCCGAGCCAGTCGATGCGGGCCTCGCTGCGGTGCTTGGGCAGCTTGAGCTTGACCGCCAGCAGCGCCAGGGCGACCGCGCCGACGGGCAGGTTCACGTAGAAGGCCCAGCGCCAGTCGAGGTGGTCGGTGATGAAACCGCCGACCAGGGGTCCCGCGATCATCGCCAGCGACATGACCCCCGCCATGATGCCCTGGTACTGGCCGCGCTCGCGGGGCGGGACCAGGTCGCCGATGATGGCCATCGCGTTGACCATGAGGCCGCCCGCGCCGAGGCCCTGGAGCGCGCGGAAGGCGATGAGCTCGCCCATGCCGTCCGAGGGGCCGCCGAGCAGGTCCGAGCCGGCCATGCCGCAGAGCACCGAGCCGACCATGAAGATCACGATCGAGCCCATGAAGATGTTCTTGCGTCCGTACAGGTCGCCGATCTTCCCCCAGATCGGCGTCGAGACGGTCGTTCCCAGGACGTAGGCGGTCACCACCCACGACAGGTGGGTCAGGCCCCCCAGCTCCTCGACGATGCGGGGCATGGCGGTGCCCACGATCATGTTGTCGAGCATCGCCAGCACCATGGCGGCCATCAGGCCCGGCAGGACCGCCATGACCTCGCGCCGTCGCTCCACCGATCCACTCCCCGATCTTCGCGGTGCCCCTTACTTGCCGACCGGCAAGCACCCGCTAAGCTAAAGTCTTACTTGCCGGCCGTCAAGTCAGAAGGACCGTTATGCGAGACGACACCCGGGCGAAGATCCAGGAGATCGCGCTCAGGCTCTTCACCGAGCAGGGCTACGAGGCGACGTCCCTGCGCGAGATCGCCGAGGAGCTCGGCGTCACCAAGGCGGCCCTCTACTACCACTTCAAGACCAAGGACGACATCGTCGCCAGCCTGGCCGAGATGCGGGTCGCCGAGACGGACGAGCTCCTGAGCTGGGCGCGCTCGCAGCCGAAGACCGCCGAGACCCGCAGGGAGCTCGTCAGCCGCTACGCCGCGCAGCTCGAGCGGTCGCGCCACCAGGAGATCACCCGCTTCCTCGAGCGCAACCAGACCGCGCTGCGCGACCATCCGACGATCCACCGAATGCGCGAACGGATGATCGAGGTCAGCGACGAGCTCAGCTCGCCCGACGACCCCCTCGACGTGAAGCTGCGCGGCTCCATCGCGCTGTTCACCCTCCACGCCGGGATGTGGCTGACCCAGCACTACGACGTCACCGACGACGAGCGGCGGGCGACCGCCAAGAAGGTGGCGCTGGAGATCCTCGAAGGCCACTGCGACGATTGAGGCGTCCCATCCGGGGCACGGGCATGCCATGACCGAGAAGAAGGAGACAGAACACGTCAAGGAGCTCATCGACGCCCTCTACACGGGCCAGGAACGGCTCAGCCGCCTGGAGATCAACGAACGCATGACCGCCGCGGACCTCCCCGCCGACCTGATGGCGTACTTCGACCGTCTGCCGGACGGTGACTACGAGCAGGAAGAGCTCGTCGAGACCCTGAACCAGATGATTCTGGACAGGGGTGAGGAACGCGCGGTCGGCCAGATCCCAGAGATCTAGGGAGGGGTTCGCCGTGGAGGCGACCATCGCACTGCGCCTGCCCAGGGACGCCGCCAGCGTTCCGGTGATCAGGCAGACGCTCGACGGCACCCTGCGTTCGCTCGGCGTCGTGCCGACGATCAGGGACGACATCGAGCTCATGCTCTCCGAGGCGTGCGCCAACGTGATCAAACACGCCGTGCCGAGCGACGACTACACGGTGAGCGCGGGCGTCTACAACGACCGCTGCGTGATCAGAGTGATCGACACCGGCGCGGGGTTCGACCCGCACCAGGTGCGCGAGCCGGCGCCGGGCTCCGAGCACGGGCGCGGCCTGCAGATCATGCGGGCCCTCGCGGACGACGTCCGCTTCACCCATCGCAGGGAACGCGGCACGATCGTCAGCCTGGAGAAGAGGCTGCGCTTCGTCGAGGTTCCCGCGCCGACAGAGCGGCCATGACCGCGAGGGCCGCCAGGACGATGAGGGAGATGGTGATCAGGGCGAGCACGACGAGCCCGCAGACGATCGCCAGCGAGATGGCCAGGCTGAGCAGCGTCCAGATCATGGATCGTGCGCTGCCCGGTTCCTGGCGTCTCATGCAGCTTTCAAGTGAATTGTCGCGTCCAGGCGAGCGCCCTCAGCCCTGAGGGCCGGTCATCAGGTCGAGGCGCCGCAGGATGACACCCTCACGCAGCGCCCAGGGGCACACGTCGAGCTCGCCGATCTCGAACAGGTCCATGATCGCGTCGGCCACGATCGCGCCCGCGGCCAGCTGGGCCGCGCGCCCTTCGGACACACCCGGCAGCGCGGCCCGCTCCCCGGTGCTCATCCTGGTCAACTTGACCGCCCACTCGGCCAGGTCCGCCCTGGTGAGCGAGCGCGAGACGTAGAGGCCGTCGTTGGAGGGCCTGGCCCCCGCGATCCTGGCCAGCTGCTTGAAGGTCTTGGAGGTGGCGACGGCGCAGTGCGGGCCGCCGTACCTGACCACGCCGCCAACCGTGCGGGCGATCTCGGCGCGCACGTGCTTGCGCAGCTTGCGCACCTCGTCGGCGGGGGGCGGGTCGGCGGTGAACCAGTCGCGGGTGAGCCTTCCCGCGCCCAGCGGCAGCGAGATCGCCACGTCGGGCTCCTCGTCCATGCCCGCCGCGATCTCCAGCGAGCCGCCTCCTATGTCGAGGGTCAGCAGCCGCCCCGACGACCAGCCGAACCAGCGGCGGGCGGCCAGGAAGGTCAGCCTGGCCTCGTCGCGGCCCGACAGCACCTGGATGTCCACCCCGCAGCGGGCGTTGATCTCGGCGAGCACCTGCTCGCCGTTGGCCGCCTCCCGCACCGCGGAGGTGGCGAAGGCCATGAACTCCTCCACGCCCTTGTCCTCGGCGATCTGCAGCGCCTCGGTGACGAACTCCCCCAGCCGCGCGATGCCCCGCGCGGACAGGCGGTTGCCGGCATCCAGGTGCTCCGACAGGCGCAGCTCCTCCTTGTGGGAGAAGGCGGGGATCGGCCTTGCCCCTCTATGCGCGTCCACCACCAGAAGGTGGACGGTATTGGACCCTATGTCCAGAACGCCTAGTCGCATGGGCGAACGTTATCGTTCGCGCGGCCGTACGGCGAAGCGGAGCCCGAAGTGGTCGAGCGGCGAGCGCCGGATGATCGCGCCGACCTCCCTGTCGCGCAGGATGGCGCCGAGTACCTCCGTGGCCGTCAGCAGCACGAGATCCTCTCCCGGGCAGCCGGCCGGGCCGTCGCTGAACGGCACCTCGTCGGTGAACGACGTGATGACGGCCACGACGCTGCCCTCGGGCAGGGTGACCCCTCGCCACCGGGTCGGCGCGGTGGTGTCGCGCAGGATCGCCAGCGTGGTCGGCCACCTGTGCAGCGACTCGAGCACCGCGGCGCGCAGGTGCTCGGGATCGTGCGGCCCCGCATGGACGGCCAGCAGCGCCAGGGCCCGCCAGGTCGCGATCGCGGCCGAGTCGTAGGCGAACAGCCAGTGCGGGACCTGCCCCTCGGGGTGCACCGCGGGGTCGGCGCGGGTCTGGGCCAGCACGCGGGCCAGGCTGCCCGCCTCGGCCCTGCGCAGGTGCCGCTCGATCCGCCGCTGGAAGGCCACCCGCACGTCGGTCTTGCGGGCGCGCAGGTAGAACCAGTTGGCGTCGGCGCGCAGCCGGTTCAGCAGCCGGGTGACCGCCTCGTCGTCGCGGGCCGGGTCGCCGAGCACGATGCGGCGGGCCATCCGCCAGTGCGCCTCGTTGAAGCGGCTCCAGGTCAGCACGCCGTCGGTGGGCAGCGTCGCCATCTCCTCGGCGGCCTTCCTTCGGATCTCCGCCGCGATCGGCTCGGGCCGCAGCACCTCCTCGTTGAAGGTCCTGCGCCGGGCGCGCAGCTCCGGGTCCCTGGTGATGAGCAGCGAGTCGGGCTGGAAGTGGCCCAGCGCCCCTCTCTTCTCCTTGTTGGCGGGGGTGAACTCGGCGCCGTGCAGCACGCGGCGCACGTCCGCCTCCTTGACCGGGATCACCGCCCAGCCGCGCAGCGGGATCCTGATCAACAGCGGCCCGCCGTCGTGCCTGTCGCGCAGCCGGGCCAGCAGCCGGTTGGCCCGCGTGTCGGCCTTGATGAGCGCGGCCAGCCGCACGCCGAGCCGCCGCCGCACGACCGCGCCCTGGGCCATGATCGGCAGGGCCACTTGCACGCCCAGCCGCAGCGCCTCCCACGGCGAGACCATTCCGGCCACCCGTCCGCGCCGCCATCGCAGCGGCCTGGTGGGGCGCAGCGCGGGGTGGTGGTTGCGCTCGGGGTCGAAGGCGGGCATGCCCAGCGCGGGGTCGCGCAGGCGCAGCAGCGCGATCCTGCGCTCGTCCGCCTTGATCGCGAACACCCCCTCGGAGAGGCGGTGGGCGGTCAGCCGGACTCTGCCGTGACGGTGCCGGTACCCGCCCGGAAGCACCAGATCGAGGTCGCGGCCGTCGCCGCCGTCGAGGATCCGCACCAGCGACCTCTGGCCGGCCAGCCGTACGACGGCCTCACGCGGCCCGCCGTCGAGCGCGGGCACACCGAGCGGCGGGTGCTCCACGACCTCCAGGGTCGCGGTGTACAGGTCGCCCTGGGTGATTGTCGGCATGCGGTTGCGACTACCCTTCCTGATGGTCATGACACTCGGAGGGGCACGCGGCTGCCGACCGAGGCCGCATGGGAGATGGCCACCCGCGGCGGCCTCTCGCGCACCGCCAACACGCCCGACTCCTCGACCGGCCGCACCGGGTTCCGCTGTGCGGCAATACTCTGAGCCAGTGACACGAACCCTTCGTCTGCTGGTGACCGGTGGCGGCACCGGCGGCCACACCTATCCCGCCCTCACCACGCTGACGGCGTTGCAGCGCCGTCGCGTGCCCCACGACGTCCTGTGGGTCGGCACGGCCAGCGGCCTCGAGGCCAGGATCACCGCCGAGCACGGCATCCCGTTCAAGGCGATCACCACGGGCAAGCTGCGCCGCCGCCCCAATCTGCGCGAACTGGGCACCAACCTGGCCGACCTGTTCCGCATCCCGCTCGGGGTGGCGCAGGCGATCGGGCACGCGGCCCGCTACCAGCCCGACGTGGTCCTGTCGACCGGCGGGTACGTGGCGGTGCCCATCGGCGTGGCCGCCAAACTGCTGCGCCGCCCGCTGGTCATGCACGAACAGACCACGGTCGTGGGCCTGGCCAACCGCATCCTTGCCAGGATGGCCACCCGCATCGCGCTCTCGCACGAGTCGTCGCTGGAGTACCTGCCCGCCTCGGTGCGCGACAGGGCGGTCGTGACGGGCAACCCGGTGCGGGCCGAGCTGCTGCACGGCGACCGGGCCGCGGCCTACGACCAGTTCGGGCTGACCTTCGAGGTGCCGCTCATCTACGTGACGGGCGGCGCCCAGGGCAGCAAGCAGATCAACACGCTGATCGCGGAGATCCTGCCGCGGCTGCTGCCGTACGCGCAGGTGATCCACCAGTGCGGGTCGATGTGGATCGACGAGATGCGCGCCGTCGCCCTGCCACCCGGCCTGGCCGACCGCTACCATCCCGTCCCATACGTGGGCCCCGAGCTGCCCGACCTGTTCGCCGCGGCCGACGTGGTCATCGCGCGCAGCGGCGCGGGCACGGTCTCGGAGCTGACCGCGATCGGCAAGCCCTCGGTGCTCATCCCGCTGATCCCGTCAGGCGGCGACGAGCAGCGCAAGAACGCCGGCTACCTCGCCTCGGCGGGCGCCGCCAAGGCGCTGCTCGAGCCGGCTCCCTCCGCCGAGCAGCTGCTGTCCGAGCTGATGCCGCTGCTGGCCGACCCGGCGCTGCGCGCGTCGATGGCGGAGGCCGCGCACAAACTGGGCCGGCCGGACGCCGCCGAGGCACTGGCCGACGTGCTGCTGCAGACGGCCAGGCCGCCCAGGTAACCTCACCCGTCGAGGTAGCGGAAGGCCTCGTGGGCGGAGCTCACGCTCCGCCTCAGCGCCGTCTCCAGCCGGTCGGCGTCGTCGGCCAGCCCGGAGATCTCCGGTACGGCGAAGCCGTCCGCTCCCGACTCGGCGACCAGCTCCTCGTAGCGCGGCAGGCGGGCGCGCAGCTCCTCGATCTGGCCGCGCGCGTGGTAGGCCCGCTCGGCCTCGGCCACGTGGCCCGCGTAGCGCTCCAGCGCCTCGACCCTGGCCACCACCGCCGCCTCGCTGGTGAGCAGCGCGCGTTCGAGCGGCCGGACGGCTTGGGCCACCTCGGGCGCGACGCCCCCGGCGATGAGGTCGTTGTGCTCGGCCCGCAGGGACGACAGCTTGGCCAGCAGGCGGGCGATCTCCCACTCCTGCTGGGGCAGCATGACGAAGTTGCGCACGTTGTCGAGCAGCCCTTCGGCGTTGACGTGCGAGCCGAGGACGGAGTTGATCGCCCGCTGGGTGCGCGCCAGCAGCGGCAGCGCCTCGGCGTCGAAGTCCTCCCGCAGGTAGTAGCGGCCGTCGTACCACCTGGCCTGCTCGAACAGCTCGCGCTCCGCCGCCCGCGCCTCGTCCTGAGGCTTCGCGGCGGGCAGCGCCCTCGCCAGGAGCAGCATGAGAATCGCTCCCGTGGTGAGGACGACCAGCGGGAACAGGCCCGCGGCGGCGAAGACCAGGCCGAGCGCGACCAGCCCGGTGGCCTCCATCAGGACCAGCCCCCACGGCTGCCTGTCGTCGTCGGGCTCGCGCTCGGGCGGGCGGCCCCGCCGGAGCCTGGCCAGCTGCTCGGCGTTCGACTTCAGGGTCCAGGCCACCTCTTCGGGCACGCCCGGGTCGACGACGACCGTCACGTCCTGTCCAGACATCGCTTGGATCATACGGTCAGCCGTCGAGATGGCGGAAGGCCTCATGCGCCTGGCCCAGGCGGCGCCGCAGCGTCTCCTCAACAGCCCGGCGTCCTCGGCCGGCCGGTCGATCCCGGGCCCGGCCAGGCGGTCGGCGCCGGATCATCCGCCGCCGCCCGGCCGCACCAGCCCGCTCTCGTAGGCCAGCACCACGAGTTGCGCCCTGTCGTGCAGGCCCAGCTTGGACATGATCCGGTTGACGTGCGTCTTCACCGTCGCCGGGCTCATGAACAGCGTCTCGGCGATCTGCCCGTTGCTCAGCCCCTGCGCGATCCGGCCGAGCACCTGGCGTTCGCGCGCCGTCAGCACCGCCAGCCTGGCCTCGTCGGGGCGGGCGCCCTGGCTGGAGGCGAACTCCTCGATGAGCCGCCGCGTCACCCCGGGCGACAACAGCGCGTCGCCCCTGGCCGCCACCCTGACCGCGTGCCGCAGCTCGGCGGGCTCGGCGTCCTTCACCAGGAAGCCGCTGGCTCCCGCGCGCAACGCCTCGTAGACGTACTCGTCGAGGTCGAAGGTGGTCACCACGACCACCCGTGAGGTGCGGGCCGCGACGATCCTGCGGGTGGCCTCCAGGCCGTCGAGCTCGGGCATCCTGATGTCCATCAGCACCACGTCGGGCCGCAGCTCGGCGGCCTGCCGTACGGCCTCGCGCCCGTCGGCCGCCTCGCCCAGCACCGAGAGGTCCTGCTCGGTGTCGAGCAGCGCGCGCAGTCCGGCCCTGACGAGGGGCTGGTCGTCGGCCAGCAGCACGGTGATCACGCGGGCAGCCACGCGGCCACGCCGAACCCGCCCTCCGGCCGGTCGCCGGTGCTGAGCGCGCCGCCGACCGCGGCCACCCGCTCGGCCATGCCCGCCAGGCCGTGTCCCGCGCTCCTGTCGCCGCGCAGCCCCCCGCCGTCGTCGACGACCTCCACGACCACCCCTCCGCTCTCGTAGCGCAGCGTCACCTGCGCCGCGGCGGCTCTGGCGTGCCGCATGGTGTTGGTCAGCGCCTCCTGCACGATCCGGTACGCCGTCAGCTCGACGGCCGGTGACAGCGGCCGTCGATCGCCCTCGACGGCGAGCCGTACGGGCAGCGCCGTGGACGTGACGAGGTCGCCGAGCCGGTCGAGGCCGGGCATCGGCGACCTGCCCGCCTGGGCACCGTCGGCCTGTCGCAACACGCCCAGCAGGCCCTTCATCTCGGCCATGGCCTCGCGGCTGGCCGTACGGATGACGGCGAGGGCGGCGCGCGCCTCGGGCGGGCCGCCCGCGCGCTCGACGGCCTCGGCCGCGACGGCGGCCTGCAGCGCGATGAGCGAGACGGTGTGGGAGGTGACGTCGTGCAGTTCCCTGGCGACCTTGAGCCGTTCGTCGCGGGCCCGCCTGCGCGCCTCCTCCTCGCGGGTGCGCTCCAACTCGGCGATGTAGGCGCGCCTCGCCCTCGACACCTCGGCGAGCTGCCCCACCAGCGCCACGACCAGCACCCAGACCAGCAGCCCGGCCAGGTTGCCCGGGTCGGGAGTGCGCGCGACCCCCACGGCGGGGCAGGCCACGAGGAAGGCGGCGCCCGCCCAGCCCACCCGCCTGCGGCCCTCGGCGATCGCGGCGAACACCGCGATCAGCGCGGGCAGCGCCCACAGCGCGTAGGCGTAGCCGAGGGCGAGCAGGGCGGCCGCGGCCAGGCCGCACACCGCCACGCTCACCTCGGGCCTGCCGCGCAGCCAGGCCAGGCCGAGCGCGGTGGCCCCCAGCAGCGCGTAGCCGAGCACGTCGAGCGGGCGGGCGCCCTGCTGGTTGCCGTACGCCATGATCGTGGAGATGACCACGGCGACGGCGGCGCAGGGAACGAGGACGTATCTGCTCACAGCGCCCACGGTAGGCCGCCCTCGCTGCTCATGATTCGTATATCTTGCCGAGGTCCGCGACCGCCTGCCGCATGAGATCGCGTAGCTCGGCGGGGGCGAGGACCTCGACGCTCGCTCCCATCCGCAGCAGCAGCCAGCGGGCGTGCCTGATCGACTCGATCGGTACGGTCACCGTCCGCCACCCGTCGGGGTCGGGCTCCGGCTTCGGCACCGGGACGCTGAGCGTGTACTCCAGCAGGCCCTCGGCTCCGGGCTCGAACCGGATGACGGCCTCGGCGGTGTACATCTTCTCGCGGAAGTCCTTGGCGTAGGCCTGCCAGAACTCCGCCAGGTCGAACCCCTGCGGCCGCTCGAAGCCGCCTGCCACGGTCTCCAGTTCCAGGATGCGAGAGACGCGGTAGGTACGCGGGTCGGCGGAGGGCGGGGCGGCGATCATGTACCACGAGCCGCCCTTGAGCACCAGCCCGTACGGATGGATCACCCTGTCCACCTCCTGCTTCCCCCACCGCCGGTACCTCATGCGCAGCGGGCGCTGGTCCCATACGGCCTCGGCCACCTCGGCCAGGTGCGGGACGTCGTCGGCGGTGCGGTACCAGCTGGGCACGTCGAGGTGGAAGCGCTCGCGCATCCTGGCGGCCTGGGAGCGCGGCTCGGGCGGCAGTGCGGCCAGCAGCTTCAGCTCGGCGTTGGCCGCCACCTCCGCCAGGCCCAGCTCGGCGGCGGGGCCGGGCAGGGCGGCGAGGAACAGCGAGGAGGCCTCGGCGGCGGTGAGGCCATTCAGCCTGGTCCGGTAGCCGTCGAGCAGCTGGTATCCGCCGGCCGGGCCGCGGTCGGCGTAGACCGGCACGCCCGCCGAGGAGAGGGCCTCGACGTCGCGATAGACGGTCCTGACCGACACCTCGAGCTCCTCGGCCAGCTCGGTGGCGGTCATGCGGCCGCGCGTCTGGAGCAGCAGGAGGAGGGAGAGCAGACGGCTGGCACGCATCCCCCCATTCTGCCGCGGAAAACGATTTGAGCCTCACGTAACGTGAGCCTCTAGCCTCCCCGCCATGGAGTTCATCGTTCACGACACCTTCTCCGCGATGGCCGGCCTGCTGGAACGCCCGCTGGAGGACCGCCCCGCCCTGCTGTCGGAGATGCTGTCCCCCATGCGGGCCGCCATCCCCATGCCGGGCGACATCGTCGACATCCACCACATGGGCGCGGGCTTCCGCGTCGACCGCGAGGACGCGCGCTACCTGCCCGCCGTACGGAATCTCATCGACAGGGACGTCAAGGGCCAGATCGAGCGGACGCTGGCCGAGGCGGCCGACACCCTGAGCGCCTTCAACGGCCCCGACAGCCTGAACGTGATGTTCGTCCTCGGCGACCCCGACGACGACTACCTCATGAACGTCGCGGGCGGCTACTACGGCATGGGTTCCTACGGCGACTGGCTCTACGTCATCGCCTGGCCCCGCGAGGACGTCATCGACCGGATCGCGTACTGCGCGGTGCACGAGTTCCACCACAACGTCCGCTACCGCAACGTCGAGTGGAATCCGGCGACCGTCACCGTCGGCGAGCACGTCGTCTCCGAGGGCCTCGCCGAGGCGTTCGTCCGCGAGCTGTCGGGTCCCGAGGCCATGGGCCCCTGGTCGGCCTTCCCGCTCGCCGACGAGGTCTTCGACAAGATCGTCGCCGACCTCGACCTGCAGGGCATGGCCAACACGCCCGCCTACGTGCTCGGGGACACGGCGGTGAGCAGGTTCGGCCAGGAGCCGCGCGGCATCTCCGACATGGCGGGCTACGCGGCGGGCCTGCGGCTGGTCGAGGCGCACCTGGAGGCCACCGGCATGTCGGTGGCGGAGTGCACCGCGCTGCCCGCCGAGGAGATCCTCAAGGCCTGGCGAGCCACGCACCCCGCATAGCAGAACCGGCCCCGGCAGCCGAGTCAGCCCGGGGAGACGAAGCCCGACTCGTAGGCGGCGATGACGGCCTGGGTGCGGTCGCGGGCGTCGAGCTTGGCCAGCACGTTCCCCACGTGCGTCTTGATCGTCTCCTGGCTGACCACCAGCTCGGCGGCGATCTCCCCGTTGGACAGCCCCCTGGCCATCAGCCGCAGCACGTCGCCCTCCCGCCCGGTCAGCCTGCCGATGCCGGGCACCTCGGTGGACCGGCTCCGCGTCGCCGCCAGCGCCCGGATGGCGGCGGGGAACAGCAGCGCGTCGCCCGCGGCCACCACCCGCACGGCCCGCACCAGGTCGTCGGGCTTGGTGCGCTTCAGCAGGAAGCCGCTGGCCCCCGCCCGCAGCGCGTCGTAGACGTAGTCGTCGTTCTCGAACGTCGTCACGACGAGCACCTTGGGCGGGTCGTCGAGCGCGACCAGCTGCCTGGTGGCCTGGATGCCGTCGACGCGCGGCATCCTGACGTCCATCAGCACCACGTCGGGGCGCTGCGCGCGCACCACGGGGACGACCTCGGCGCCGTCGGCCGCCTCGCCGACGACGCTGAGGTCGGGTTCGGAATCGACGATGATCCGCAGACCGGTGCGGATGAGGGCCTCGTCGTCGGCTATCACGACCTTGAGCATCACACCCCAGACCGTAGCGGCAGCCGTACCGACACCTGCCACTCCCCCGCCCCCGCGGGGCCCGCGCGCAGCGTGCCACGCAGCAGGCCCACCCGTTCGCGCATGCCGGCGACCCCTCTGCCGCCGCCGTGTCCCTCCGTGCCCGCGGCGTTGGTCACCTCGATGCTCAGCTGGTCATCGCGTACGGCGGCGGCCAGCCGGACGGCGCCGCCGTCGCCGTGTTTGATGGCGTTGGTCAGCGCCTCCTGGACGATCCGGTAGGCCTCCCTCGAGACCACCGCGGGCACCGCCGACAGGTCACCCACCTCGCGCGTGACGTCGGCGCCTGAGGTGCGGATCAGCTCGTCGAGGTCGGCGAGCGTCGCCTGCGGCGCCCTGGCCTGCGGATCCTCCCTCAGGACGCCCAGCACGTGGTCGAGGTCCTCCAGCGCGGCCCTGGCCGACTGCTCGATGGCCTCCAGCGCGCTCCTGGCGGTCGCGGGGTCGCGCTCGAGGATCCTGCCCGCCGCCGAGGCCTGCAGGGTGACCACGCTCAGCGCGTGGCCGACGGAGTCGTGCAGCTCGCGGGCCAGCCTGTTGCGCTCGGCCAGCGTGCGGGCCTGCTCCTCGGCGAGGGCCAGCCGGTCGGAGGACGAGGGGCCGAGCAGCACGGGCGCCAGCCTGGCCAGCAGCGCGCCCGCCCCTTCGACCAGCGCCACCAGCAGCACGAGGAAGGCCAGCCCGCCCAGCGGCCACCAGCCGTGCGCGCCGCCGTCGCCGAGGATGCCGAGCCGGTCGCCGGTGAAGGGCACCGCGATCGCCCACACCGTGAACGGCACGACCGCCAGCGTGATGCCGCTGACGATCCCGCCGACGGCCAGGTGCAGCGTGAACCAGGCGGCCGTGCGCCGCCGTTCGGACCAGGTGCGGGCGCGGCGCGGCAGCGGGTCGATCCGCGCGCCGAGCAGCCCCTCGGCCGCCGACACCTCGAAGGCGCGCAGCGGCAGGAACAGCCCCGTCACCGCCACCAGCGGCAGAACCGCGACGAAGACCAGCACGTCGATGGGCAGCAGGAGCACCGCCCCCGATCTGCCCACCATGCCGCTGACCAGCACCCCGAGCATCATGTACGGCATGAGCAGCGCCCCGCCGAGGACGAGGCAGGCCCACCTGCGGGCGACGAGGGTCCATCTCACAGCGGCCATTCTATGTCGACGTTTATTCACTCCGAGCTGAATGCGCTTTTGGTGAAATCCGCTCACGGAGAAAGACGCGACGAATTCGAGCCGCTTCTGGATAACGTCGCATTAGTACCGAGAGAAAGGCGCACTCATGACGGAGGCCCCTCGCACCGCCTGGCCGGAGCAGCTCAGCCAGCGTTTGCTGAAGGAACGCATTCTGGTTCTCGGCCAGGAGGTCGACGACGACATATGCAATCGGCTGTGCGGCGAGCTGCTATTGCTGGCCGCCGAGGATCCGCACCGCGACATCACTCTTTACATCAATTCCCCCGGCGGTTCCGTGCACGCGGGGATGGCGCTTTACGACATGATGCAGTTCGTCCCCTGCGACGTCGCGACGGTCGCGATGGGTTTCGCCGCCTCCATGGGGCAGTTCCTGCTGAGCGGCGGCACGCCCGGCAAGCGCTACGCCCTCCCGCACGCCAGGGTGGTCATGCACCAGCCGCTCGGCGGCATCGGCGGCACCGCCACCGACATCCAGATCCAGGCGGAGAACCTGCTCTACACCAAGCGGCTGATGGCCGAGCTGATCGCGCAGCACACCGGGCAGCCGCTCGAGCGCGTCCAGGCCGACTCCGACAGGGACCGCTGGTTCACCGCGCAGGAGGCCAAGGAGTACGGATTCGTCGACCATGTGGTCGCCAGCGCCAACGGGGTGATCCAGCGATGAACGCCAGATACGTGCTGCCCTCCTTCGTCGAGCGCACCAGTTACGGCGTGAAGGAGATGAACCCCTACAACAAGCTGTTCGAGGACCGGATCATCTTCATCGGCACGCCGATCGACGACACCTCGGCCAACGACGTGATGGCGCAGCTGCTCACGCTGGAGGGGCTCGACCCCGACCGCGACATCCAGCTCTACATCAACTCGCCGGGCGGCTCGTTCACCGCGATGACCGCCATCTACGACACGATGCAGTTCGTCAGACCGCAGATCCAGACGGTGTGCATCGGTGAGGCCAGCTCGGCCGCCGCGGTGCTGCTGGCCGCGGGCGCGCCGGGCAAGCGCGCCGCGCTGCCGCACGCGCGCATCCTGCTCCACCAGCCGGCCACCGAGGGCGGCCGGGGCCAGTCGAGCGACCTGGAGATCCACGCGCGCGAGATCCTCCGGATGCGCGACCAGCAGGAGGAGATCCTGGCCAAGCACACGGGACGGCCCGCGAGCGAGGTCAGGAAGGACATCGAGCGCGATCGGTACATGACGGCCGAGCAGGCGCGCACGTACGGGCTGATCGACGACGTGTTCCCCAGCAGGAAGCGACCGCTGGTCGCCGCCCACTGACGGGCGGGCGCCTCGGTGACGCCTCCCCTGGCGGGGCGCTCGCAGGTCACGGCGGGCGCCCGTCCCGGTCCCCGCGCGAAGATGGGCCGCGCGGGGACCGGATCCCGCCAGACCATGCCACGAACCCCCACCCCCGGGCACCTCACCAAATCTTGGCCTATACCCTGCTGAGGGATTGGATGGCTCAGGCGGGGGAGAGTCGGCGTGCCGCTGGAACAGGTCGTCATTCTGCTGGTGGCGGCCGCGGGCGCCGGCTGGGTCGACGCCGTCGTCGGCGGCGGCGGTCTGCTGCAGCTGCCCGCCCTCATGGTCGCGGGCGTCCCGACCATCCAGGCCATCGCCACCAACAAGCTGTCGTCCATCTTCGGCACCGCCTCCGCGGCCTTCACCTACGTGCGCACCACCAAGCTCGACCGGCAGGTGGCCGTCCCCGCGGGAGTACTCGCCGTCCTGTGCTCGGGGCTCGGCGCCTCCGCCGCCGCGGCGATCTCCTCCGACGTCCTGCGCCCGCTGGTGATGGTGATCCTGCTCGGCGTGGCGGCCTTCGTCACCCTGCGCCCGTCCTTCGGCGCGCTGCCCCAGCCGCACCTGCGCACCCGCGCCAGAGTGGGAGCGGCGATCCTGGCCTCGGGCGTGCTGATCGCCTTCTACGACGGCATCATGGGCCCGGGCACCGGCACCTTCCTCATCATCGCGTTCACCACGCTCCTCGGGCTCGACTTCGTGCACGCCTCGGCCACCTCGAAGATCATCAACACCGGCACCAACCTCGGCGCGCTGCTGGTCTTCGGCTACCAGGGGCACATCCTCTGGGCGCTCGGCCTCGGCATGGCGGTCTGCAACATCGCCGGCGCGCAGCTCGGCGCCAGGATGGCGCTCAGGCGCGGCACCGGCTTCGTCCGCGTCGTGCTGTTGTGCGTCGTGGTGGCGATGGTGGCCAGGCTGGGCTGGCAGCAGTTCGGCTGAGCGCACCGCGGCCGGGGCGCGTCAGATCGGGTTGCCCTCGTCGCTGTCGTCGCCGGGCGACTGTCCGGGCGTGTTCCTGCCCGTCTCCCCCGGTGAGGGGGTGGGCTGGGGCTCCTGCGGCTCGGGCGAGGCGGGCACCGGCGGCGGGCTCGGCGCGTACTGCGTGGGCGGCATCGGCCGCGGCATCGGGGTGCTGTCGTCCTCACCCCTGAACAGCAGCAGCGCGATCACCGCGCCCAGCAACAGCAGCAGCGCCAGCACCGCGGCCGCGACGAGCACCCTTCGCCTCGTCTCCGTCAGCGGCGGCCGCGGGCGCGGCGGCGCGGGCAGCGCGGGCGCCCTGTCGGCCAGCCAGTACGGCACGAAGTCGGGCCCGTGCACCTCGCCGATCAGCGTGCCGCCCACCATGACGGGCTCGAGGAAGCGCTCGGCCCCCGGCCGTCCGGGCGTGTACGGCACCGCCACCCACGGCGCCTCGCTCAGGTCCGCGGCCAGGACGGGCGGCCCCTCGATCGTGGTGGTCCGCCCCGTGGCCCTGGCCACCCAGCCTCTGACCCCCGAGGAGGAGCGGATGGCCGTGACGAACCGTTCGCGGGCCGAAGGGTCGAGCGCCGCGCCTCTGGTGAGCAGCGCGATCGACACCGCCCTGCCGTCGGCCGCCTGGCCGAGGTAGACCAGCCCCGCGGGCACCGTGGACAGGCGGGCCTGCACGGCGAACCCCCCGAGTCGTGGCGGGTCACCGTACTGGAGCGGAGCGGCCATACGAGTCATCAAAGCACGTATACCCGGCGCGGCGGGTGGTGCACCAATAAGCCTTGTTTGGTGGAATAGCACACATGAGCGCTGCCGAAGAGCTGTCGACAGGTACGGACGCGGCCGTGCTGCGTCAGACCCTTGAGGAGGTCCGGCGCGTCATCGTCGGACAGGATCACATGGTCGAGCGGCTGGTGGTCGCGCTCCTGGCGCGTGGCCACTGCCTGCTGGAGGGCGTGCCCGGCGTGGCGAAGACGCTGGCCGCCTCGACGCTGGCCACGGTGGTGGGCGGCACGTTCGCCCGCATCCAGTTCACCCCCGACCTCGTGCCGAGCGACATCGTCGGCACCCGCGTCTACCACCCCTCCAGCGAGCAGTTCGACGTCGAGCTCGGCCCCGTCTTCGTCAACTTCCTGCTCGCCGACGAGATCAACCGCGCCCCCGCCAAGGTCCAGTCCGCCCTGCTGGAGGTGATGGCCGAGCGGCAGGTCACGCTTGCCGGCGTCACCCACCCGCTGCCGAGGCCCTTCATCGTGCTGGCCACCCAGAACCCGATCGAGTCGGAGGGCGTCTATCCGCTGCCCGAGGTGCAGCGCGACCGGTTCCTGTTCAGGGTCAGGGTGCCGCACCCGTCCGCGCAGGAGGAGCTGGAGATCCTGCACAGGATGAGCGTCACGCCGCCCGTGCCCGAGGCGATCCTCGACCCCGAGCGGCTGATGGCCCTGCAGCGGCAGGCCGAGCAGGTCTCGGTGCACCAGCTGGTCGCCGACTACGTGGTGCGCCTGGTGATGTCCACCCGCTCCCCCGCCGAGTACGGCATGCCCGACCTGGCCGACACGATCGAGATCGGCGTGAGCCCCCGCGCGACGCTCGGCCTGGTCGCGGCGGGACGGGCGCTCGCGGTGCTGCGGGGGCGCGACTACCTGCTGCCCGACGACGTGCGCGACGTGGCCGTCGACGTGATGGGGCATCGGCTGATGCTCACCTTCGACGCCCTCGCCGACGGCGTCGATCCGGAGAACGTGGTCAGGCAGATCCTGCACAGCGTGCCTCCGCCCCTGGTCGTCTGGAACCAGAGCAGGTGACGGAGCGAAGCGAGGGCACCCATATGCACAGCACGATCCTCGCCCCGGCGCCGACGAAGGAGGCGCCGTGACGAACCAGGCCGAGCAGGCGCTGCGCAGGCTCGAGCTGACGATCACCCGGAAGCTGGACGGCATGCTGCACGGCCAGCACCAGGGCCTGCTGCCGGGCCCCGGCAGCGAGGCGGGCGACAGCAGGGTCTACGTGCCGGGCGAGGACGACGTGCGGCGGATGGACTGGGCGGTCACCGCCCGCACGACGGTCCCGCACGTGCGCGACCTGGTCTCCGACCGGGAGCTCGAGACCTGGGCGCTGGCCGACCTGTCGCCGAGCATGGACTTCGGCACCACCGACACCGACAAGCGCGACCTCGTGGTCTCGGCGATCGGCGCGATCGGCTTCCTGACCAGCAGGATGGGCGACCGCTTCGGCGCGCTGGTGCTGCACGACGACGCGCTGCACCGGATGCCGGCGCGGACCGGCAGGCCCGCGCTGTACGGCCTGCTGCACTCCCTGCTCGACGCGCCGCGCGGGCGGGCCGTACCCGACGCGCCCGACCTGGCCGAGGGAATCGACGTGCTGGCCGCCATGCGCAGGCGGCACGGGCTGCGGGTGGTGGTCTCCGACTTCCTCGAGGCGCACCCGAGCCTCGACCCCGACGTGGAGCGGTCATGGGAGCGGCCGATCAGGCGGCTGGCGGCGCGCCACCAGGTGCTGGCCATCGAGGTGATGGACCCCCGCGAACTCGAGCTTCCGGACGTCGGCACGGTAGCGTTCACAGACCCGGAGACTGGGCACGTAAGCGACGTACACCTTTCGCCGCGGGTGCGCGCGGCCTACGCGGAGGCGGCGGCCCTGCAGCGGGAGGGCACCCGGGCCGCGCTGCGCAGGGCCGGGGTGGCCCACGTGGTGCTGCGCACCGACAGGGACTGGGTGTTCGACATCGCGCAGTTCGCGCTACGCCAGCGGCGCATGGCGCACCTGGCACACCGGAGGGCGGGCACGTGAGCGAGGAAGCCGACCAGGGACAGGAGAGTTCGTGACGTTCTTGGCGTCGGGTTATCTGTGGCTGTTCGCGCTGGTGGCACTGGTGGTCGCGGCCTACGTCGCGGCGCAGTTCAGACGGCGCCGCTACACCGTGCGCTTCACCAACCTGGCCCTGCTGAACATGGTCGCGCCCAGCGGGCCCGGCTGGCGGCGCCACGTCGCGCCCCTGCTGTTCCTGATGATGATGAGCCTGCTGGTCATCGGCGCGGCCAGACCCGCCGACCAGGTGCGCGTCCCCCGCGACCGGGCGACCATCATGGTGGCGCTGGACGTGTCGCTGTCGATGGACGCCGACGACGTCTCACCCAGCAGGATCGCGGCTGCCAGGATCGCCGCGCAGACATTCGTGCGCGGCCTGCCCGAACGCTTCAACGTCGGGCTGGTCTCCTTCGCCCGCTCCGCCAACGTGGTCATCTCCCCCACCACCGACAGGCAGGCGGTCGTCACCGCGCTCGGCAACCTCAACACCCGTCCAGGCACCGCCATCGGCGAGGCGGTCTTCAACTCCCTCGATTCCATCCGCTCCTTCGACCAGCGCGCCGTCACCGACCCGCCGCCCGCCGCGATCGTGCTGCTGTCCGACGGCGACAACACCTCAGGACGCTCGGTGAACGAGGCCGTCGAGGCCGCCAAGCAGGCCCGGGTGCCCGTCTCGACCATCGCGTACGGCACGCAGGACGGCACCGTCATGATCGACGGGCGCCCGGTGACCGTACCGGTGAACAAGGCCACCCTGCAGACGCTGTCGGAGGGCACCTCGGGCCGCGCCTACACCGCCGAGTCGGGCAACGAGCTGCGCCAGGTCTACGAGCAGATCGGCACGTCCCTCGGGTTCAAGACGGTCAGCCAGGAGATCAGCCAGTACTTCATCATCGCGGCGATCGTCGCCGGCCTGCTCGTCGCCGCGGCGGCCATCCTGCTCGGCCACCGCATCCCCTAAGCTTTTCGCACGTGGCCCACTATTTCGAGGAGCAGCCCCAGGCTGCGAGCAGACCGGCGAGCGTCGACCTGGTCCTGCCCGACCTGCATCTGAGGCTGGAGACCGACAGGGGCGTCTTCTCCCCCGAACGGATCGACCTCGGCACCCGTGTCCTGCTCGAGAGCGTGCCCGCGCCTCCACAGGAGGGCGACCTGCTCGACCTGGGCTGCGGCTACGGCCCCATCGCGCTGACCATGGCCTCCCGCGCGCCCGCCGCGACCGTGTGGGCCGTCGACGTCAACAGGAGGTCGCTCGAGCTGACCGAGCGCAACGCCAGGGCCGCCGCCCTTGACAAAGTAAGAACCGCGCACGTCGACGAGGTTCCCGAGGACGTGCGCTTCGCCGCGATCTGGTCCAACCCGGCGATCCGCATCGGCAAGCAGGCCATGCACGAGATGCTGACCCGCTGGCTGACCAGGCTGACCCCCGACGGGGTCGCCTACCTCGTGGTGCAGAAGCACCTCGGCTCCGACTCCCTGCAGCGCTGGCTGTCCGACCAGGGCTGGCAGGCCTCTCGCGAGGCCTCCCGCGCCGCGTACCGAATCCTGAAGGTGACCCGATGAGAAAGCAACTGCGCCCGACCGACGTCAAGCGGCTCAACCGCACCTGGCGCAGGAGCACGGAGAACCGCCTGTCGATGATCGTGGAGTCGGTGACGGGCCCGTTCAACATCGGCTCGATCTTCCGCAGCGCCGCCGCGTTCGGCGTCGACCGGATCTGGCTGGCCGGCAACGCCACGCCGCCGACCAACCCCAAGGCGGGCAAGGTGGCGCTCGGCACCGACCGGCTCGTGGCGTGGAAGGAGGCGGTCCCCGTCCTCGACGCGGTGCGCGAGGCCAAGGACGACGGCTACACCGTGATCGCGATCGAGCTCACCGGCGAGGCCCAGCCCCTGCACCGCACCAACCTCGACCGCGACGTGTGCCTGGTGGTCGGGAGTGAAGACCACGGCTGCTCCCCCGCCCTGCTCGACGCCGCCGACCTGGCCGCCTACATCCCGCAGGTCGGGCGGGTCGGCTCCTTCAACGTCAGTGTGGCGGCGGCCATCGCGCTGTCTGAGGCACGCCGACAGGAATGGAGTAAATTGCCCGAGTCGTAACCCCGGCGACGTGACGCGCCGAGCTCACAGGCGGCATACTCGCCGTGTGCTCAGCCGTCGTTTCGCCTTCCTCGACCATCCGGGCCCGCTGGCCTTCGCCCACCGCGGTGGCGCCCTCGAAGGGCACGAGAACACCGCCGCGGCCTTCGAGCGGGCCGTACGGATGGGATACGAGTACCTCGAGACCGACGCGCACGCGACCTCCGACGGCGTGCTGCTGGCCTTCCACGACCACACCCTCGACCGGGTCACCGACCGCAGGGGCAGGATCGCCGAACTGCCCTACAGCGCCGTTCGGCACGCCCGCATCGGCGGCACTGACGAGATCCCGCTGATGGAGGACCTCCTCGGCTCCTTCCCTTCGGCGAAGTTCAACATCGACGTCAAGGAGGCGGGCGCGATCAGGCCGCTCGCCGAGATGGTCAGGCGCACCAACGCCTACGAGCGGATCTGCCTGACCTCCTTCTCCGACGAGCGCCTGGCCAGGGCGCGCGCGGCGATGGGCCGCGAGGTCTGCTCGGCGCTCGGCCCCCGCGGCGTGGCGGCACTGCGCGCCGCCGCCGCCACCTCGGGCTACGGCCGCGTGCTGACCAGGCTGGTCCGCGCGGGCGTGCCCTGCGCGCAGGTGCCGGTCGGCTTCCGCGGTCTGCGCGTCACCACCCACGCCCTGGTGCGTACGGCGCACGCCCTCGGCATGCAGGTCCACGTGTGGACCATCAACGACACCCTGCGCATGGACTACCTGCTCGACCTCGGGGTCGACGGCATCATGACCGACAACATCTCCGGCCTGCGCGACGTCCTCGACCGGCGCGGGCTCTGGCATCCCGGCCAGCTCGCAGCCTAGGAGCCCTCCCTTGGCAGTTCCCACCCCCCCTGCCGTCTTCGACGACTCCCCCACCGCCCGCCGCCGCGAGCAGCGGGGCTGGTACTGGTACGACTGGGCGAACTCGGCGTTCCCCACCACCGTGCTGACGGTCTTCCTCGGGCCGTACCTCACCGACATCGCCGAGGCCGCCGCGGCGGGCGCGCCGTACGTGGACGTGCTCGGCTTCGACGTGCGGCCGAGCGCCTACTACTCCTTCGTGGTCGGCGTGGCCGCGGTGCTGCAGATCGTGCTGATGCCGATCGCGGGGGCGCTGGCCGACCACACCGGGCGCAAGAAGGAGCTCATGGGCTTCTTCGCCCTGCTCGGCGCGGCGGCGACCGTGTGCTTCTGGTTCGCCTCCGACGGGCGCTACCTGCTGGGCGGCGCGCTGTTCCTGGTCGCCAACATCGGGTTCGCCTGCGCGTTCGTCATCTACAACTCCTTCCTGCCCGAGATCGCCGCGCCCTCCGAGCGCGACAGGGTCTCGGGCATGGGCTGGGGGTTCGGCTACCTCGGCGGCGGGCTGCTGCTGGCCGTCCATCTGGTGCTGTTCCTGCGGGCCGAGTCGTTCGGCCTGGACGGCGGCACCGCGGCGCGCATCGCGCTGAGCTCGGCGGGGCTGTGGTGGGGCGGGTTCACGATCATCCCGCTGCTCCGGCTGCGCAACAGGCGGGGCCTGGCCGCCCGTGGCGAGAGCGCGGGTCAGGCGGTCGCCGGCAGCTTCAGGCAGCTCGGCAGGACCGCCATGGATCTGCGCCGCTATCCGCTCACGCTGGCCTTCCTGGTGGCCTACCTGCTCTACAACGACGGCGTGCAGACCGTGATCTCCTTCTCGGCGACCTTCGCCGACAAGGAGCTCGAGCTGGACCAGACCGTGCAGATCGGCGCGATCCTCATGGTGCAGTTCGTCGCCTTCGGCGGCGCGCTGCTGCTCAGCCGCCTGGCCAGGACCTTCGGCGCCAAACAGGTCGTGCTGGCGGCCCTGGTGGCCTGGACCGCGGTCGTCTGCGTGGCCTACTTCCTGCCCAAGGGGTCGGCGACGGCCTTCTTCGCGCTGGGCTTCGCGATCGCGATCGTCATGGGCGGCACGCAGGCGCTGTCGCGTTCGCTGTTCTCGCACGTGATCCCGCGCGGCAAGGAGGCCGAGTACTACAGCCTCTACGAGATCAGCGACAAGGGCTCGACCTTCCTCGGCTCGTTCACGCTCGGCATGGCGCTGCAGCTGACCGACAGCTACCGGCTCGGCATCATCTCGTTGATCATCTTCTTCGTGCTGGGCGGTGCGCTGCTGGCGGCCGTCAACCTGCCCAAGGCGATCCGCGCGGCGGGCAACGAGGTGCCCGAGCGCCTCTGATGGCATGCTGAGAAGGTGGAGGGGCCGCGACTGAGCATCCGCTTCGACGCCGACCTGTGGCTGTTCCTGACGCCACAGCACCGGCGCGAGAGCGTGCCGGTGGCCTATGACGGCACCTCCACGCTCGGCCACGTGGTCGAGTCGCTCGGTGTCCCGCTGCCGGAGGTAGGCCGCCTCGCCGTCGACGGCCGTCCGGTGCCGCCGTCCCATCGCCCGCGCGACGGCGACGTCGTGCGGGTCCTCCCGGTACGACGACCGCAGGAGCTGCCGGTTACGCCGCCCAGGTTCCTCCTCGACGTGCATCTGGGCACGCTCGCCCGGCGGCTGCGCCTGCTCGGCGTGGACACGGCCTACCACAACGACCGCGACGACGACGCCCTGATCAGATTGGCCAACGCCGAGCGGCGGCTGCTGCTGACCCGAGACCGCGGGCTGCTGCGCCGCCGGGCGCTGTGGCTCGGCGCCTATGTGCGGGGTTCACGCGCCGACGACCAGCTCGCCGACGTCCTCGACCGGTTCGCGCCGCCGCTGGCGCCCTGGACCAGATGTACGGCGTGCAACGGGGAGCTCGTCCCGGTCGCCAAGGCGGACGTCGAGCCCCTGCTCGAACCGGGCACCCGCCACAACTACGACGTCTTCGCCCGGTGCACGGCGTGCGGCCACGTCTACTGGCGCGGCGCGCACTCCCGCCGCCTCGAGGACATCGTGGCCGCGGCCGTACGGCCCGTGCTCTGAACCCGCACGTCTCATCCGCTTGATCGGCGTAGTCATCCGCGGGGGCGGGCTCGACTTCGCCTTCATGACCGAGCGGCTGCGGCCGTTGATCAAGCTGAAGGCCGACAAGCGAGATGCGAACTGGCGGGACCACCGCTCGGTCAGCCGGATCACCCTCCGCCAGATCATGCTCACCGGCCTGGGAGAGGTGGTGCGCTTCGGCAAGACGTTCGAGAGCTACGAGCGCACGACGGGACGGCCGGATCACCCTGCACTTCGCGGACGGGTCCACCGCGACGGCAGCGGGTCGCGGGTGCGGCCCCTCTCAGGACCCTTGGGGTGCGGCCAGCACCATCGTGCCGGGGCCCTGGGCGGCCCCCGGCCCCTCCATGACGGTGATGGTGTCGGCCGTCGCCTCCCCGCCGCAGTGCGGACAGGTCACGACGGGCGTGAACTGCTGACCGCAGGAGTGCCGCAGCAACGCGGGAGGGCCGCCGGGCGGGGTCGACCACTTGTCGCCCCACGCCATCAGCGTGATCAGCGCGGGCACGATCTCCCGCCCCGCCTCCGCCAGGTGGTACTCAAAGCGCACCGGCCGCTCCTGGTACGGCCTGCGCTCGACGACGCCCGCCTCGACCAGCCGTTCGAGCCTGGCGGTCAGGAGGTTGCGGGAGATCCCGAGGTCCTGCGCCAGCTCGTCGAACCTGCGCAGGCCCATGAACAGGTCACGAAGGATCAACGGGGTCCACGGCTCGCCGATCACCCCCACCGCCTGAGCGATCGAGCAGTGCATCTCCCCGAACCTGTTCATGACCCCAGCATAGTCAGTTGCTAAAGTGAACTCGAGTCAGTTCACATTCAGGACCAACCTTCCCCGGGAGGTAAGGATGAACACGGCGCTCCGCTACCGCGAGGCAGGCGAGAACAAGGACCTCGACGCGCTCATGGCCACGCTCGCACCCGACGTGGTCTTCCACTCCCCGCTCAGCGCGAGGGCCGGCTTCCACGGCCACGACGAGCTGCGCGAGCTGTTCGGCGTCGTGTTCTCGATGATCGGCGAGCTGCGGTACCACACCGACGTGGGCGACGAGCGCACCCACATGCTCGCCGCCACCACCACGCTCGGCGAGCACACGATGGAGGAGTCGTGCCTGCTCAGGTTCGACGAGAACGGCCTGATCAACGAGATCACCATGTTCGTCCGTCCGCTTCCCGCGCTGACGAGGCTCATGGCCGCACTCGGCCCAGGCCTGGCCAGGGCGCAGGGCAGGAGAGCCGTCGCGGCGCTGGTCGGCGTGGCGGCGGGACCGCTGGTGTTCATGACGGAGAGCGGCGACAAGACCCTGGTCCCGTTCGTCACCGCACGCTCACGACAGTGAACACATGCCGCTGAAGGCCCCGCTCGCCTGAAGGCCCCACTCGCCGAGAACATCCAGATCCCGCCCGAGACCCCGACCAAGCCGCCCTTCCGGGGAGGACGACCTCGGGCGTCGCATGTAAGCGAGGCCACCCGAAGACGGTCAGCCCAATGCCGGCCCGGTGGGGGGCTCAGCGGGGACTCAGTGGGGGCTTGCGGGCCAGAAAAGCCGGCGGAGTGAGCGCTCATCGCAAAAAGCGCGATTGGATCACCCCTTGGGTGGGAATCCACTCACGGTATCAAGCGTTAGACACCGTGGGAGACAGACCCCCCACGATGGGGGCCCTGTAGGAGGCAATAAAACATGGGCGAGCGCGCACTTCGTGGCACCAGGCTCGGGGCAACCAGCTACGAGAACGACCGTAACACGGATCTGGCCCCGCGCCAGGAGGTGTCTTACACCTGTTCGAAGGGGCATCGCTTCGAGGTTCCGCTTGCCGCTGAGGCAGAGATCCCCGCCACGTGGGAGTGCCGCATGTGCGGCGCGACCGCGGTTCGCGTGGACGGCGAGCTGCCGGAGGCCAAGAAGGCGAAGCCCCCGAGGACGCACTGGGACATGCTGCTCGAGCGGCGGTCCATCGAGGACCTGGAAGAGGTGCTCAACGAGAGGCTGGCGATCCTTCGCGCGCAGCGACGCAAGAGCGCCTGACCTCCACACGGTGACGCTGGAACGCCCCGGACCTGCCCGGTCCGGGGCGTTTTGCGTTGCCATCCGGCAAGTCTTGCATTGCCGGTAGATCTTGCGTTGTGATGCGCGATCCTGAGGGTGAAGGCCGCCCGACCGCGCTCGGGGCCCTTCCGAAAGCGCCGCTCAACGCACGCGCGCCACTCAAGACACGAAGCCCTGCCACATTCTCAGGGGTCAAGCGAAAATCCTCAGTCCTCGCGGAGGACCTCGCCGTGTACCACCTTGCTGCTCGGCGACCCGCCCGGCTGGTCGGTGCGCTGGAACGGCACTCCCAGGTGGGCGTACGGCGAGGCCGCCGCCATCGCCTTGACGCGCCTGGCGAAGAACCACGCCCCGAGCCGCCGCATGAACGGCCGCGTGAACGGCAGCACGCACAGGAACCCGACGATGTCGGTGAAGAATCCGGGCGTCAGCAGCAGCGCGCCACCGACCAGGATGAGCCCGCCGTCGGCCAGCTCCCTGTCCGGCATCCGCCCGGTCTGCAGCGCGCTCTGCAGGCTGCGCCAGGCCCTGCGGCCCTCGCGGCGGACGATCCAGGCGCCGAAGAAGCTGTCGGCGAGCAGCAGCCCGACCGTGGCCCAGCCGCCGATCACCGATCCGACCTGGATGAGCAGCCAGATCTCCAGGACGGGGACGACCAGGAAGGCCAGAAAGAGCAGGAGCCGGACCATCGTTTTCCTCATTCGCGCAGGCGGACCGCATTGCCAAAGATAACAACGCCCGGCGGGTCGCGGACGTTCCTAGCCTCGGCGGCGGCGCAGTCTGGACGGCAGGCCGGTGACGCCCCAGACGCTCACCCGCCAGAGGGCCTCCGAGATGACCTTCCCGCTCATCTTGCTCGCGCCGTGGGCCCGCTCGACGAACGTGATGGGCACCTCGGCGACGCGCAGCCCGTGCCTGGTGGTCCGCAGCGTCAGGTCGACCTGGAAGCAGTAGCCCTGCGACTCGACGTTGGCCAGCCCGATCTTCTCCAGGGCGGCGGCGCGGTAGACGCGGAATCCGGCGGTGGCGTCGCGGACCGGCAGCCCGAGCATCAGGCGGGTGTAGACGTTGGCGCCGCGCGAGAGGAACTGGCGGTGGGCGGGCCAGTTGACGATCTTGCCGCCCGGCACCCAGCGCGAGCCGATGACCAGGTCGGCGCCGTCGGCCAGCGCGTTGAGCAGCTTGGGCAGTTCCTCTGGCTGGTGGGAGCCGTCGGCGTCCATCTCCACCAGGATGTCGTAGCCCTCGGCCATGCCCCAGCGGAACGCCGCGATGTAGGCCGCGCCCAGGCCCTCCTTGCCCTCCCGGTGCAGGACGTGGATGTGGTCGTCGGCGGCGGCCAGGGTGTCGGCGAGCTCGCCGGTGCCGTCGGGGCTGTTGTCGTCGGCGATCAGCAGGTGGGCGTCGGGCAGGGCCGTGCGGACCCGCTCGGTGATCAGCGGAAGGTTCTCCCGCTCGTTGTAGGTGGGGACGACGACGAGCACCCGGCCGAGCGTCTGCTCCATCATCGGCCCTCTCCCCTGCGACGCCACACGGCCACGCCGATCGCGGCCGCTCCGATCAGAATCAATGCCCACTCCGGCGCCGCGCCCATGCGCGTGGCGATCGTCGTCTGGGTGCGCACCGGCACCTGAACCACGTTCATGGCGGCGACGCGCTCCTTTGTCTGCCAGGCGACCTTACCTTCTGGCGTGACATAGGCGGAGATCCCCGTGGTCGCCGCGGTGACGATGGCCCTGTTGTGCTCCACGGCCCGCAGCTGTGACATGGCCAGCTGCTGCGGCGGCAGGTTCGACAGCGCATAGGTGGCGTTGTTGGTCTGCACGACCAGTGGGGTGCCGCCGGCCCTGACGGTCTGCCGTACGACCCAGTCGTAGGCGACCTCGTAGCAGTTGACCGCGCCGACGGTGACCGGGCCCATGCGCAGCGCGCCGGGTTTGTCGCCCGGCACCGACTGCCTGCCCACCAGGTTGGCCCGCTCGAACAGGGCCAGGAAGATCTCCTTGAACGGGGTGTACTCGCCGAAGGGCACCAGCTGCTGCTTGTCGTAGTAGGCGCCTGGACCCTTGACGGGGTCCCACACCAGGCTGCGGGTGGCGCGGTTGGCGTCGCCGATCGCGACCACGGCGCCGACCAGCGTAGGCACCCCGACGTCCTTGACGGAGTCGTCGATGATCTTCCTGGCGGTCGCGTCGCGGTAGGGGTCGATGTCGGTGGAGTTCTCGGGGAGCACCACCACATCGGGTTTGAGCAGCGTGCCCTCGCGGGCGGCCTTGGCCAGGGCGTGGGTGCCGTTGGCGTGGTTGCGCAGCACGATCGCGGGCTCGTCGCCCAGCGGGTTCATCCCCTCGCCCGGCACGTTGCCCTGCACGATGCCGATGTTGACGGTCCTGCCCTCGTCGCCGGGGCGCGGGACGGCGAAGGTCAGCAGAGGTACGGCCAGCGCCAACGCCACCGGCACGACCCTGCGCGGCTGCAGCACGGCGTAGGCGAGCAGCGCCCCTGACACGGTGACGGCGAAGGAGACCAGGGGCACCCCGCCCAGCGCGGCGTAGCCGGTGAACAGGCTCTCGCCCTGGCTGAAGGCCACCCGGGCCCAGGGGAAGCCGCCGACGGGGAACAGGCCGCGCGCCCACTCCATGGCCACCCACAGCGCGCCGAACCACAGCGGCCAGGCCGGCAGCCTGAACACCAGCGCGGCCGGCGCGGCCATGGCGGCGTAGAAGAGGCTCTCGACGGCGACCAGGCCTATCCAGGCGTCCACGCCGATCGGGCGGACCCAGGCCAGGGCGGGCAGCAGGAAGACCAGGGCGGCGAGGTAGCCGAGCCAGGCGGCCCGGCGGGGGCGCGTGCCGTACAGGCTGAGGACGATCAGGGTGATACCGAGAGGCGCGCACAGCCACCAGCTGAGCGGGGGGAAGGCGAGGAACACCAGCAGGCCGCCGAGGGCGGCCGCGGCGGCCCTGGCCCACAGCAGGCCGCGGGGGGCGCCCACCGGCGCGGTGGGCAGCGTCACGGCGCCCTGCTTCTCCTGCACCACGGCCGGGGTTCTCCTCGCGATTCGCATGGCTGCTGGCGGAAACGCTACCGCCCGAGGTGGCCGACCCCCAAAGGGCACACGCTGGCAGGGTGATCCCAGGGCAGACGGATGCCAAGGGATCACCCGCTAGCGGTGTGATCCGAGCGCACGGGAGCGGGAAGAGGGCCCGGACACCCTTCGGACCGGATCCGTCTCGTCGGCGGCGAGCGCGGAGTTCCGTTGTCTACTGGGCGGCCGGACCCGTCCCGGGTCCAACCCCCCGCCCGGTTGGGGTGCCCCGACTCGACGGACCGACGGCCCTGCACCTGGCTGTGTGGACGAAGTCACGCTCCGTCACGGACGCAGGATCCGACGATGTCAGAGACGGCCAACCGGCCAAGTCCCGTGCTGGACTGGGCAGCAAACTACCGACTCCAACTCAGATGTCAACCGTGTCCCGATCAGCGGAAACCTCAAGTTTTCGCAGGTAGGACATGCTCGGCGAGCTCAGTCTAATGCCCTAACTCCCCGCGAGTCCGCCCAGCGCCTCAGGCAGTTCGAGGTCGTGGACGACGCCCAGCCGCTGGGTCGCGCGGGTGAGCGCGACGTACAGATCGCTCGCCCCTCGCGGGGACTGCTCGAGGATCATGGCGGGCTCGGCGACGATCACGGAGTCGAACTCCAGGCCCTTCGCCTCGGCGACACCCAGGACCGCGACGGACGCCTCGAGCACCCCTCGCCCCGTGACCCCGCCGATCTGGTCGGCGAGCTTGTCCAGCAGCACGTCGGGGGCCAGGACGGCGACCCTGCCGCCGTTCTCCGTCTCCCTCAGCACCAGCTCGGGCAGCAGGTCCAGCGGGGCGGCCCAGGGCACGGCGCCGCTCTCGCGCACCGAGGTCGGGGCCCGCAGCGCGGGGTCGATGGTGGCCAGCACCCGCTGGGCGAGCTCCATCAGTTCCACGGGGGTGCGGTAGTTGATGGTGAGGGTCTCCTCGCGCCAGCGCCCCGCCACGTAGGGGTCGAGCACCTGGCCCCACGAGCGGGCGCCCGCGCTGGAGCCGGTCTGGGCGATGTCACCGACGATCGTCATGGACCTGGTCGGGCAGCGGCGCATCACCGCCCGCCACGCCATGGGCGACAGCTCCTGCGCCTCGTCGACGATCACGTGGCCGAAGGCCCAGGTGCGGTCGGCCGCGGCCCGCTCCGCCGTCGTCAGGTACGGCTGGTCGCCGCGCTGCCGTTCGGCGAGGCGTTCGGCGTCCATGATGTCCGACAGGCCCGTCAGCTCCAGCACCTCGCGGGCGTAGGCGAGCTCGGACTCCTTCTCGCGCTCCTCGGCGGCGCGGGCCGCGGCCAGCTCCTCCTCCGCCTGCATCGCGGTGGCGCGCAGCACCTGTTCGTCGATGTCGCCGAGCAGTTCGGCCGCCTCGTCCAGCAGCGGCACGTCGGCCTCCGTCCACTCGGTGGACGTGCGCAGCAGCAGGGCGCGCTCCTCGCGGCTGAGGTTGCCCGCGGCGTACTCGAGGCGCTCGGCCGAGCCGTACAGGCCGAGCAACAGCCGCTGCGGCGTCAGGTAGGGCCACAGCCGGTTGAGGGCGCTCTTGACCACCGGCTCGGTGCGCAACTCCTCGCGCAGGTCGGCCAGCTCGTCGTCGTCGATGAGGCCCTTGCCGAGCTTCTTGGCCAACTGGCGGGCCAGGGCGTTGAGCAGGGAGCGCACGAAGACGGACCGCGCCTGGTTGTGGGCGCGCCGCGAGCGGGCCGCCTTGTTCCTGGCGTTCTCCATCATCGAGCGGTCGATGACGAGCCGGTGGCTGCCGAGCGGCAGCTCGATCGGCTGGCGCGGCACCCGCTGCCGGTCCCTGACCGCCCTGGCGATCACCTCCACCATGCGCACGTCGCCCTTGACCGCGGCGACCTCGGGGCGCTCCCTGCGGGTGGCGCTGACGCCCGGATAGAGCTCGCCGACCGTGGACAGCATGACGTCGGTCTCGCCGAGCGAGGGCAGCACCTGCTCGATGTAACGCAGGAAGGTGAGGCCAGGTCCGAGAATGAGCACGCCACGGCGCTCCAGGCGCTCCCTGTGGGTGTAGAGGAGGTAGGCGGCGCGGTGCAGCGCGACGACGGTCTTGCCGGTGCCGGGGCCGCCCTGGACCACCAGCACGCCGTTGAGGTCGGCACGGATGACGCGGTCCTGCTCCGACTGGATGGTCGCCACGATGTCGCGCATCCTGCCGGTGCGCTTCTCGTCGAGGGCGGCCAGCAGCGCGGCCTCGCCGTTCAGCGTGGCCCTGTCGTCGTCGGACAGCCCGTCGAGGTCGAGCAGGTCGTCGTCGACGCCGATCACCTCGCGGCCGCGCGTCTGCAGGTGGCGGCGGCGGGTCACGCCCATGGGCTGGGTCGGCGTGGCGCGGTAGAAGGGCTGGGCGACGGGCGCGCGCCAGTCGATCAGCAGCCGGTCCTGCTCGTCGTCGCTCAGGCCGAGCTTGCCGATGTAGAGTCGGCCCTCCTCGGTGTGGTCGAGGCGGCCGAAGACCAGGCCGCGCTCGACGGCCCACAACCTGGCCAGCCTGGCGGCGTACATGCCGGCGAAGGAGTCGCGCTCCGACCTGTTCTGCTGCGTGCCGACCGCGCCCGCAGCCAAGACCTCCTTGAGCTGCTTCTGCGTGCGCTCTCGCAGCACGTCGAGCCGCTCGTAGAGCCGGGAGACGTAGTGTTGCTCTCTGGTCAGCTCGGTTTGACGAGCCTCCGTCGAACCGTTATTATTGGTAGTAATGGGACGCTCCGGGCCTTTCTGACTGTTGTGGCAACAAATCGCAACCTTATCAGGTCCGTTGAGCCGCTGACATCACGTCTTCATTTCACCGCTTGACTCTATGGCGCTTTGCCGTCCATTGTGAGTTAGGAAAGTTTCCTAACTTCGTGGGAGTCACGAGTGAGCGGTCCCGTCCCTGGAACACCCAGCCTGCTGCGCGCGATCAACGACCGTGCCGCCCTGCAGGTGCTGCTGGACCGCGGGCCGCTCACCCGGCCCGAGATCGGCACGCTGACGGGGCTGTCCAAACCCACCGCCTCGCAACTGCTGTCCAGGCTGCAGGAGGCGGGCCTCGTGGTGCTCGACGGCATCAGGGAGGGGCTGCCGGGCCGTACGGCCGAGCTCTACCGCATCAACCCCGCGGCCGCGTACGTGGCCGCGCTCGACGTCACCCCCGACCGCATCGAGTCCTGCGTCGCCGACATCACCGGCGAGGTCGTCGGCACCTACACCCTGCCCACCTCCCGCCGCCCCAGCGACGGGCTGATCGACAGGCTGCGCGCCGCGCTGGACGGCGCGGGCTCGCCCGGCCCGCTGCGCAGGGTGGTGATCGGCGTGCAGGCCGCGATCGACCCCTCCACGGGCCGGCTCGGCTACGCCACGGCCAAGGACATGCCGGGCTGGCAGATCCCCAACCTGGTGCCCACGCTGAGCGAGGGGCTCGGCGTGCCCGTCGACGTCGAGAACAACGTCAACCTCGTGGCCTTGGCCGAGCAGTCCCACGGCGCCGCCCGCGACCACCAGGACTTCGTCCTGCTGTGGGCCGACGAGGGCATCGGCTCGGCCGTCGTGCTCGGCGGGCGGATGCACCGCGGCGCGACGGGCGGCGCGGGCGAGGTCGGCTACATGCCCACCCCAGGCGCGCCGACCGCGCGCGAGGCGGGCCTCTACGCCAACCACGGCTACCAGGCCCTCACCGGCGGCCCCGCCGTGCTCAAGCTGCTGCGTTCGTACGGCGTGCGCGGCACCGACTTCCGCCAGGCCATCGCCGCCGCCGTGCGAACCGCGGCCGGCAGCGGCACCAAGGCGGACGACGCCCGCGCGGGGCTGCGCGACATCGCCGCCCGCGTGGCCGTGGGCCTGGCCGCCATCACCTCCGTGCTCGACCCCGGGCTCGTCGTGCTCACCGGCGGCATCGTGATGTCGGGCGGCGAGACCCTGCGCGAGCTCATCGAGCACGAGCTCCACGCGCTCACCATCCCCAGGCCGCACGTGCGGCTGTCGACGGTCGAGGGCAACCCGGTGCTGGCCGGCGCCCTCGACCTCGCTCTCGACACCACCCGTGAAGAGGTCTTCAGCTCGACCGTTCCCCCCTCTTAGATTGCAGGAGGCACCCCCCGTGCGTTTCGTCCCCCTTGCGGTCGCAGGACTCACCGCTCTTGCGCTGACCGCGTGTACGGCGGGCAAGGAGGCGCCGCCCTCGCTCGGCGCCCAGCCCAAACCCTCAGGCTCGGCCGCGCAGGCGCTGCCCGCGGCCACCATCGAGCTCTGGCACGGTTTCCAGACCGACGCCGAGGTCAAGGCCTTCGAGGACGCGATCGCGGGCTTCAACAAGAAGTTCCCGCAGATCACCGTCAAGACCACCAAGGCCGTCCAGGACGACCAGATCACCCAGGCCATCCGCAGCGGCAAGGCGCCCGACGTGGCCGCCTCCTTCACCACCGACAACGTGGCCCTGTGGTGCAAGACCGGAGCGTTCCAGGATCTCACGGCGGTCATCAAGCAGGACGGCATCGACCTGTCGGTGCTGCCCGAGGCCTCGCGCTCCTACACCGAGTTCGAGGGCAAGCGCTGCATGATGCCGCTGCTCGCCGACGCCTACGGCATGTTCTACAACAAGGCCCTGATGAAGGGGAACGAGCCGCCCAAGACCCTGTCGGAGCTGACCGAACTGACCAAGGAGCTGACGGTCAGGGACCCCGACGGCACGATCAAGGTGGCCGGCTTCATCCCCAGCTTCCAGTACTACGAGAACTCCCCCTCCCACCTGGCCCCGATGGTCGGCGCCAAGTGGTACAACGAGGACGGCACCTCCGCCATCGGCTCCGACCCGGCCTGGAAGCAGCTGCTGACCTGGCAGAAGGAGCTCGTCGACTGGTACGGCTACGCCAACCTGGAGAAGTTCCGCCGCAGCCTCGGCGACGAGTGGGGCGCGGCCCACCCGTTCTTCAAGGGCAAGGTCGCGATGATCGTCGACGGCGAGTGGCGCAACGCCATGATCGCCAACGACTCCAAGGCCAAGTCGCTCGACTACGGCACCGCCCCGCTGCCCGTCGCCGACGACAAGCCTGACCTGTACGGCAGCGGCTTCACCGCGGGCACCGTGATCGGCGTGCCGAAGGGCGCCAAGAACCCGCAGCACGCGTGGGAGCTGATCAAGCACCTGACCACCGACACCGACAGCCTGGTGACGCTCTCGAACGCGCTGCGCAACGTGCCCACCACCAAGGCGGCGATGGAGTCTCCCGAGCTGGCCGCCGACGCCAACTTCAAGACCTTCCTCGACATCTTCGCCCACCCGAAGACGAGCACCCTGCCCGCCTCGGTCAACAGCGTCTTCAACCAGGACGCCCTGTCCACCTTCCTCACCAACTGGGAGAAGGGCGCGGTCAAGGATCTCGACGCGGGGTTGAAGGACGTCGACAAGCGCATCAACGACAAGCTGAAGCTCTCCGGCGGATGAGCGTCAGGCCGAAGCGCCGGGAGGGCCTGCGGGCCCTCCTGTGGCTCTCTCCATGGATCGCGGGTTTCTCGATCTTCTTCGTCTACCCGCTGCTCTCCACCGTCTACTTCTCCTTCACCAGGTACGACCTGTTCACGCTGGAGTTCGTCGGCCTCGACAACTGGCGCTACCTGCTGCAGGACGAGCGGGTCTGGATCTCGGCGGGGAACACGCTGTGGCTGGTGGTCTTCATGGTGCCCGCCCAGGTGATCTTCTCGCTGGGCGTGGCCCAGCTGCTCACCAAGGTCAAGGCGGGGGCGGGCTTCTTCCGCACCGTCTTCTACCTGCCCACGCTGGTGCCGATGGTGGCGGGCACGGTGGCCTTCGTCTTCCTGCTCAACCCGGTCGGGCCGGTGAACCAGCTGCTGTCGTGGGCCGGGATCGCCGGGCCCGACTGGTTCGGCGACGCGGCGTGGTCCAAGCCGAGCCTGACGACTCTGGCGCTGTGGGGCTGCGGCAACACCATGGTGATCTTCCTGGCCGCCCTCCTCGACGTGCCCAAGCACCTGTACGAGGCGGCGGCCATCGACGGCGCCGGCGCGTGGCGGCAGTTCCGCAGCGTCACGCTGCCGACGATCTCGCCCGTGCTGATGTTCTCGGCGGTCACCGGCGTCATCTACGCCCTGCAGTACTTCACGCAGGCGATGATCGCCTCGCGGGTGGCCTCGGGCGCGACCGACTCGGCCGGTTCGGTCTTCACCCCCGGCTACCCGGACCAGTCGCTGCTCACGCTGCCGCAGTGGCTCTTCCACGTGGGCTTCCGCGACTTCAGCATGGGTTACGCCTGCGTGCTCGCGCTGCTGCTGTTCGGCACGTCCATGATCTTCACGCTGATCCTGCTGCGGCAGTTCCGCAAGGGCGAGGAGGTCCTCTCGTGAGCACGACGCTGACCGCGCCCAGGCACACCAGGGCGCTGCCCTCGACGCGCGTGCGGGCCAGGCGGCGCCGGATCCTGTCGTGGATCGCCACCCACGCGCTGGCGGTGGCGGTGGCGGTGATGTTCCTCGGGCCGCTGGTGCTGGTCGCGCTGACCGCGCTGATGAGCGACGAGCAGGCGCTGACCAACAACCTGTGGCCCGAGTCGTGGCAGTGGTCCAACTTCGCCGACGTGTTCGCCAGGTCGCACCTGCTCGGCTGGACGCTGAACACGCTCATGTACGCGGGCCTCGGCACGCTGTTCATGCTGGTGTCGTCGGTGCCCGTGGCCTACGCGCTGGCCAGACTGCGCTTCAGGGGCCGCAGGCTGGCCTTCCTGCTGGTCGTCACCACGATGATGCTGCCGCCCCAGGTGGTCGCCGTGCCGGTCTACCTCATCTGGGCGCGCGCGGGGCTCACCGACACCCTGTGGCCGCTCATCCTGCCCATGCTGCTGGGTGACGCGTTCTCCATCTTCCTGCTGCGGCAGTTCCTCATCACGATCCCGCGCGAGTACACCGATGCGGCCAGGGTGGACGGCTGCACGGACTTCAGGACCCTGGTCCGGGTGATCATCCCCATGGCCAGGCCGGCGATCGCCGCGGTGGCGCTGTTCCAGTTCTTCTACTGCTGGAACGACTACTACGGCCCGCTGCTCTACACCGGTATCAACCAGGACAACTGGACGCTGTCGCTGGGCCTGGCGACGTTCAAGGCCTTCCACAGCGTGCAGTGGAACCTGACCATGGCGGCCACCCTGCTGGTGACCGCGCCGGTGCTCATCGTGTTCTTCTTCGCCCAGAAGGTCTTCATCGAGGGCGTCACTCTGACAGGAGTAAAAGGTTGAAACTCGCCGTTGTCGGGGGCGGCTCGACGTACACGCCCGAGCTGATCGACGGATTCGCGCGCCTGCGGGACGAGCTGCCGCTGACCGAGATCGCCCTCGTGGATCCGGACGGCTCCCGCCTGGAGCTGGTGGCGGGGATCTCCCGCAGGATGCTGGACCGGGCGGGGCATCCGGCCAAGGTCCTCGCCACCTCCTCCGTGCGGGAGGGCGTGGCGGGCGCCCAGGCGGTGCTGTTCCAGCTCAGGGTCGGCGGGCAGGCAGCGCGCGACGTGGACGAGACGCTGCCGCTGCGGTGCGGTTGCGTCGGGCAGGAGACCACGGGCGCGGGCGGGCTGGCCAAGGCGTTGCGCACCGTTCCCGTGGTGCTGGAGCTGGCCGAGCAGGTGCGCGCGCACGCGCCCGAGGCCTGGATCGTGGACTTCACCAACCCGGTCGGCATCGTGACCCGCGCCCTGCTCGACGCGGGGCACCGGGCGATCGGGCTGTGCAATGTGGCCATCGGCTTCCAGCGCAGGTTCGCCGGGCGTCTGGGGGTCGACCCCTCGCGGGTCTCCCTCGGTCACGTCGGGCTCAACCACCTGACGTGGGAGCGCTCCGTCATGGTGGACGGCATGGACGTGCTGCCGAAGCTGATCGCCGAGGACGGCCAGTCCATCGCCGACGACATCGGGCTGCCCGTGGAGCTGGTGACCAGGCTTGGCGTGGTCCCCTCCTACTACCTGCGCTACTTCTACGCCCACGACCTGGTGGTGGCCGAGCAGCGGGCCAAGCCGTCGCGCGCGGCCGAGGTGGCGGCGATGGAGGCGGAGCTGCTGAAGCTGTACGCCGACCCCTCCGTCGACACCAAGCCCGCGCTGCTGGAGAAGCGCGGCGGCGCCTTCTACTCCGAGGCGGCGGTGGCGCTCATCGCCTCCCTGCTCGGCGACAGGGGCGACACCCAGGTGGTGAACGTGCGCAACGCGGGGGCGCTGCCGTTCCTGCCCGACGAGGCGGTCATCGAGGTGCCCGCCGTCGTGGGGGCGGGCGGCGCCGTACCGCTGCCGGTGCCCGCGGTGGAGCCCCTGTACGCCGGCCTGATCGCGAACGTGTCGGCCTACGAGAGCGTGGCCCTCGAGGCCGCGCTGCGCGGCGGGGCCGACAGGGTCCGCAACGCGCTGCTGGCGCATCCGCTGATCGGCCAGGAGGCCGTCGCCGGCGAGCTGACCCGCCTGCTCCTCGAGGCCAACAGGGCGCACCTGCCGTGGGTGGTGTCGGCGTGAGGACCGTGCTCGCGGTCGACGGCGGCAACAGCAAGACCGACGTGGCGCTGGTGGCCGAGGACGGCACCGTCCTGGCCACCGGCCGCGGTGGCGGGTTCCTGCCGCAGAGCGCGGGCGTGCCGGCGGCCGCCGACGTCGTGGAGGAGGTCGTACGGCAGGCGCTCGGCCCGCTGGCGCGGGCCCTCGGCACCACGGTGGCCGCGCCGTACGGCGATCTCATGTCGGCCTACCTGGCCGGCGCCGACCTGCCGAGGGAGGAGGAGGCGCTGCGCGAGGAGTTCGCCGCGCGCGGCTTCGCCCCCGACGTCGTGGTCGGCAACGACACGTTCGCGCTGCTGCGCGCGGGCGCGTCGGGGCCGTGGGGCGTGGCGGTGGTCTGCGGCGCGGGGATCAACGCCGTCGGGGTCTCCCCCGACGGGCAGGTGGCCCGCTTCCCCGCGCTCGGCAAGGTCAGCGGCGACTGGGGCGGCGGGCTCGGCCTGGCCGAGGAGGTGCTCTGGCACGCCATCAGGGCCGAGGACGGCAGGGGCGGCCCCACCGCGCTCGCCGCGCTGGTCACCGAGCACTTCGGCACCGCCACCGTCGAGGAGGTCGCGCTCGGCCTGCACTTCGGCGAGCTGGAGCAGGCGAGCCTGCACGGGCTGACGCCCGGGCTGTTCGCGGTGGCCGCGGCGGGCGACCCGATCGCCAGGTCCCTGGTGGAGCGGATGGCCGAGGAGATCGTGCTACTGGCCGAGGTGTGCCTGCGCCGCCTGGGGCTGACGGAGACACCGACCGAGGTGGTGCTCGGCGGCGGCGTGCTGCGCGCCCGCGACCCGCTGCTGAGCGCGCTGCTCGACGAACGGTTCACCGCGCGGGCGCCGCAGGCCAAGCTGGTCGTCGCGGACCTGCCGCCGATCGTCGGCGCCGCGCTCAGCGGCCTGGACCGGATGGGCGCCGGCGAGGCGGCCAAGGCCCGCCTGCGCGGCGGCTTCGGCGACACGCTCTGATCGGCCGCCACCCGGGGCGGGCCGTGGGCCCGCCCCGGCCTCCGGGCGGCCTCAGGCCTCGCCGAGGTCGGGCGGGCGGTGCTCGTACGGCGTGCTGAGCACCACGGTCGTGCGGGTGGAGACGTTCGCCGAGGCGCGGATGTTCTGCAGCAGCTCCTCCAGCGCGAGGGGCGAGGCGACGCGCACCTTCAGGATGTAGCTCTCGTCGCCCGCCACGCTGTGGCAGGCCTCGATCGCGCTCAGGTGGGCGAGCCGTTCGGGCGCGTCGTCGGGGGCGGCGGGGTCGATCGGCTTGATCGACACGAAGGCGGTCAGCGGCAGCCCGACGGCGTCGTGGTCGACGAGCGCGGCGTAGCCGCGCACGACCCCGCGCTTCTCCAGGCGGCGCACCCGCTGGTGCACAGCGGAGACCGACAGGCCCGTCTCCCTGGCCAGGTCGGTGAAGCTCATCCGGCCGTCCTTGGCCAGCAGCGTGACGATCCTGCGGTCGATCTCCTCCATTCGATCAACGGTAGCGGCAGATGGTCACGAGGTGGTCCCGACCGGCTGGGCGCGCAGCTTCATCGCGTGCTCGACGAGCTGGATGAGCACCTCGCGGCTGGAGTCGCGCTTGCGGGCGTCGCACAGCACGATCGGGATCGACGGGTCGAGGCCGAGCGCCAGCCGTACCTCTGCCAGCTCGTAGACGGGCGAGCCCTCGAAGCAGTTGACCGCGACCACGAACGGCGTGCCGCGCCGTTCGAAGTAGTCGACGGAGGGGAAGCAGTCGGCCAGGCGGCGGGTGTCGGCCAGGATGACCGCGCCGAGCGCCAGCTCGTCCCACACGAACCAGAAGCGCTCCTGTCCAGGCGTCCCGAACAGGTAGAGCATGTAGTCGTCGCCCATGGTGATGCGGCCGAAGTCCATGGCGACGGTGGTGGTGCGCTTGGCCTCCACGCCGGAGATGTCGTCGACCCCGGTGGACCGGTCGGTCAGCGTCTCCTCGGTGCGCAGCGGCCGCGTCTCGGAGACCGAGCCGACCATGGTCGTCTTGCCCGCGCCGAACCCACCGGCGATGAGGATCTTGATGGCGGTCGGCAGCCGCCGCCGATCAGAGCGACCGAAGACCATCGAGCACCGCCCTGTACATCTTCTCGTCTTGCATGTCCACCTCGGGTTGGGGATCCTGCACGGTGACGAACCCCTGGTCGAACAGGTCGCCCAGCAGGACACGGATCGTGCCCGCGGGCAGGTCCAGGCGGGCGGCGATCTCCGCCACGGAGATCGGCTCGCGGCAGAGCCTGGCGATCGACAGGTGCTCGGGGTCGAGGCCCGCCTCCGGACCCGGCGGGCCGCCCACGGCGACGGCCAGCGAGATCAGGTCGAAGGAGCCCCTGACGGGTTCGGTACGGCCGCGCGTCACCACGTACGGCCTGACGATCTCCGGATCGACCCATTCCTCGTGCGTCATCGCGCCGCCTCGGTGCGCGCGGGAGAGGTGAGGTACTGGCCGACCCTGGTCACCAGCATGGCCATCTCGTAGGCGACCAGGCCGATGTCGGCGTCCTGCAGGCACAGCACCGCCAGGCAGGCTCCCTCGCCCGCGACCGTCACGATGAGGTAGCGGGACTTCCACTCCACGACGGTCTGGCGCACGGCTCCGCCGCCGACGTGCTCGCTGACGCCTCTGGCCAGGCTCTGCAGCCCGGAGGCGACGGCCGACAGGTGCTCGCCGTCGGTCCTGTCGAGCTCCTTGGACGAAGCCATCAGCAGGCCGTCGGAGGAGAGCACGATGGCGTGCTCCACCTCCCTGATGCGGCCGGCCAGGTCGTCAAGGAGCCAGGTCAGGTCGGTTGAAGAGCCAGGTCTCACACGTCCCCCTCGGTCATCTTGGCCGCCTGCGTCCTGCCCAGGCGGGTACCCGACTGGAACGAACCCATGATCGCGCGGATCTCCTCGGGTGAGCGCTCGTCCTCGTCCTGCTGCTGCGCCTGCGCCGCGTCCTCTGTCTTCAGCGCGGGTGCCAGGTTGGTCTGCGGCACGCGGAACGGCAGGCCCGAGGGGGTGAAGGCGGGCGTGGCCCGCTCGCCCTGCTCGGACGCCGTTGCGGTCTCCTGTCCGGTGTCGCGAGCCTGGGCGGTCTGGTCAGCCTGGGCCCGCACGCTCGCCAGCGCGGCGCCGGGCACGCGCGTCCCGGCCGCCTCCGCGACCGGTGACCGCGGTTCCGCCGACGGCGAGCCGTTCGGCGCGGGGCGCCCCTGAGGCGCCGCGTCGGCGGGCCGCCTGGTGGGCAGCGGCGGCTTGGCCGCCCCCGCGACAGGCGTGTCGCCCACCGGCCCGTCGCCCAGGAGTCCGTCGCCGATCTCCGCCGCGTCCACCGGCACGCCGCCCTGCCCCTCGGCCACCGGGCGCACCGGCTGCTCGATCACGGGGACCGGACGCAGCGCGGTGGCGGCGCCGGTGGGCGCGCCGCCGAACGCGGTCCTGGGCGCGGGGATGCCAGGAGTGTCGTCCTCGTCCTGCTCGGGCTCGGCGTCCGCGCCCACCAGCTCGTACGGGATCAGCACCACGACCGTGGTCCCGCCGTACGGCGAGGCCTTCAGCTGCACCTGGATCTCGTGCCGTTCGGCCAGCCTGGCGACCACGTAGAGGCCGAGACGGGCGGTGCCGGTGAGCCTGAACTCGGGCGGCTCGGCGATGCGCCGGTTGGCCGCCTCGAGGTCCTCCGGCGTCATGCCGAGGCCGCGGTCCTCGATCTCGAACACGTACCCGTTGGCCACCACCTGCCCGCTGACCTGCACCATCGTGTAGGGCGGGGAGAAGGAGACGGCGTTCTCGATCAGTTCGGCCAGCAGGTGGATGACGTCGCCGACGGCCTTGCCCGCCAGCGTCACCTCGCCCATGGGCAGCAGCTGGACGCGGGTGTAGTCCTCCACCTCGGCCAGCGCGCCGCGCACCACGTCGATCATGGGCACCGACCTGCGCCACGTACGGCCCGGGGAGGAGCCCGACAGCACGATGAGGTTCTCGGCGTTGCGCCGCATGCGGGTGGCCAGGTGGTCGAGCCTGAACAGGTCGCGCAGCTCCTCGGGCTCGGTCTCGCGGCGCTCCATGACGTCGAGGACGGTCAGCTGCCTGTGCACCAGGCCCTGCGTCCTGCGGGCGAGGCTGAGCAGGATGTCGCGGATGCTGCGGCGCAGCTCGGCCTGCTCCACCGCGACCCTGATGGCGGTCTCCTGCACGGTGTTGAACGCCTGGCCGACCGAGCCGATCTCGTCGTCGCCGAACTTCAGCGGCGGCGCCTCGACGGCCACGTCGACGTCCTCGCCGCGGCCGATGCGCGCGACCACGCGGGGCAGCCGCTCGTCGGACAGCTCGTGCGCGGCGTCGCGCAACTTCTTGAGCTGGGCGAGGATGGCCCTGGTGGTGGTCACGGACAGCACGATCGAGGCGATGACCGCGATGAGGCCGAGACCGCCCGCGAGGGCGAGCCTGACGACGACACCGATCGCGACGGGCGTCGCGCGCCCGATCATGCCGTCACCGGCCTTCTGCACGGTCTGGTCGAGCCCCGCCAGCACCGGATCGACGGCGTTCTTCCACTGGGCGGGCCCCGGGACGGTGATGCCGTGGATGAGCTGGTCCTCCAGCTGGCGGAGGCGGGTGAAGGCGGCGCCGCCGACCAGCGCGTCATAGCCACGGCGGTCGGCCGACGGCAGTTCGCCGGCCGCCTCCGCCCTGGCGAAGCGCTGGGCGCCGACGAGTTGCGCGAACTGTCCGCGCTCGGCGCCGGTCAGACCGCCGGCCGCCAGCGCGCCCGAGATCAACGCGTCCTCCTGCGCGAGGATCTCGATCGCCCTGCTCATCTCGACCAGGGTCCTGGCGTCCTTGGCCAGTTGCTCGTCGTCGAGGGAGGCGAGGGCGTCGTAGGCCCGGTAGATCGAGTCGACGACCTCGGTGTAGGCGGCCGCGGCGCGGACCCTGTCGAGCTTGCCCGCGTCGACCGAGGCGCGCGCCCCCTTGAGCCCCTCGATCCGCCTGAACACCTGCTGCAGGCGCAGGTCGAGGGTGTCGGAAGCGGCCAGGGCGACGCTGTTGGAGCTGGCCTGCTCCACGAAGACGGTGGCGGCGGCATCGGTTTTGGCCCGCTGGGTGCGCAGCGCCTCCTTGCCCCCCGTGCCTCCCTCACCCAGCTGGATCAGCGACAGGCGGCGCTCCCGCTGCAGTTCGAGCAGCAGCGAGTCGCTGGTGTCGGCGACGCTGCTGTTGAGCGTGGCCACCCAGAGGAGGTTGGCGCCCTCGCGGAGAGTCACCCACGCGGCGAACGCCCAGAGGGCGGTCAAGGAGACGAGAAGAGCCGCGACCTTGGTCCGCAATCGCGAATTACGCAAGCGCATATGCACACCTGGGGAAGTTATTCAACACAGGACAATCATGTATCCGGCGCCCCATCACTCCGGACACCCTAGCAACGCCACATTCTTCACTCAATACACAACAAACTGTAAATGTCGCTTTTGCCGGATTTAATGGCATTTAGCGGTGGCGCCGGTTCATGATCGTATCAGGATGGACACTCTCTGGTCGCATTCCGCCAGATGTAGGGAGGCGAGAACGGCCGCGCGGACCACCGCGCGGGGGCTGTAGAGGTCTTTGTCATGCCACAGCGCGGGCTGCCGGTCGAGGTCGGCCTCGCGAAGGAACCGGTAGCCCGCGGCCGCTGCCTCCACCAGGCGAGGGTCGTCGCTCGCCCTGGTCAGCAAGAGGGTCTGCAGCGCGTAGGCGCTCTCCTCAGGCGTGCCCTCCCACCTGCCCCACGAGCCGTCGGGCCGCTGGGTGTCCAGCACCCACGCGACCGCCCTCCGCACGGCGCGCGCGCTCTCCTGCCCGCCGTACTCGTCGAGTGCGAGCGCGCAGCTCACGGTCGCGTAGTACGGCGAGGCGTGCCAGCGGTCCTCCCACCCCCCGTCGGCCCGCTGCCCGCCCGCCAGCCAGCCGGCCAGGCGCGCCATCACGGGACGGTAGCGATCGCCCGCGTCAGGGCGGCACGCCACGTACCTGCCCAGGGCGTCCAGCACGTGCGCGTTGACGCTCGGCGAATGGCCGTCCTCGCCCTGCCAGGTGCAGAAGTGGGTGCCCAGGTCGAAGGCGAGCAGGCTGCTGGGCTCGTGCGGGGCGCCCAGCAGGGCGAGCGCGTGGAGGGCGACCGAGGTGGTGTCGGCGTCGGCGGGCAGTCCCGCGCCCGCGGGAGTCCCGGCGGGTCCGATGGCCGCGCGCAGGTCGGCGATCATCTCGGGCGGCACGTCCAGCTCGATGCCCGCCCTCGCCAGCCAGCTCAGCACCCAGCCGCGCTCGAACACCGTGATCGGCAGCCCCACGGGCACCGGGCCGCCGTGCCGCCTGACCACCGCCTCCAGATGCAGCCTGGCCGCGGCCGCCCCGACCGTCCCCTCTCCCGTGCCGCCCTCCGCGGGTGCCGCGTGGATCGGGCCGTCCTGGATCGCGGCGAGCCAGGCGGCGGTCGCGGCCGGCGAGGCGCCGACGGTGCCGATCGGGGTCGGGCGGACGGCATGCGCGCCCCTGACCGCCATGCCGGCGGTCTCCAGGGCGTGCAGCAGCTTCTCGGGCAGGTCGGCGCCGGAGGCGACCCATCCCCGCACCGCCTCCAGCCTGGTGTGGTCCATCCCCCGCGGCAGCGGCAGCGGTGTGCCCACGCCCGAGAGGTGCTCGTTGATCAGCGAGACGAGGAAGGGGACGATGAGCTCGACCGCCGGCATGTCGGGCAGCGCGTCGCCCGCGCCGAGCCGTACGGGGAGGATCTCCAGGCCGCGCCGAACTGCGGCGGAGAGGTCCGCGCGAGAGCCTTCGGGCGCGCTGGAGGCGCGGCGGCGCTCGGAAAGCAGCGCCTCGACGGCGCTGAGCGTGGGCACCAGGTCGTAGCCGTCGGGCGGGCCCCAGGTGCCCTCGGGCCGCTGGGTGCGCAGCAGGTACCTCACGCGCTCGGCGTGGCCGGTCAGCCACGGGGCCAGCGTGACGAGGCGGCCCGTCTCGTAGACCGAGGCGGTCACCTGCCCCCACGGCCTGGCCATCAGCCCGTCGACCAGCTCGCGTGCCGCCCAGGCGATGTCGCTCACAGCTCTCCCCAGAAGTCCGCGATGCCGTAGAAGCCGGTGTTGAAGCCGATCTGCCGTTCGAGGTAGAGGGCGGTGCGCGGCGAGCCGTCCCTGACCGCCTCGATCTGCGTGTTCGCGCTGCGGACCAGCGCCGCCATCCGCTCGTCCACCTCGTCGCGGCCGACGCCGAGCATGAGCACGTTGAGCTCGCCCCAGCTGACGTCCCTGCGATAGGTCGCCAGGTCGTTGAGCAGGCGCAGGTAGCGCTGCACCTCGGCGCTGACCGTGGTGCGCAGCTCGTCGAGGCGGGCCAGGGTCCACGAGTCACCGGTGTAGATCCAGTGCGAGACGTTGACGAACGTGGAACCTGTGCTGTCGGCGTTGGCGAGGTACGCGCCGTAGCCGGGCCGTTCACCGCCCTCGTGCCAGCGCCACTCCCGCGCCATGGCCTCCAGCATCAGGCGCAGCTGGTCGTGCCAGACGGCCGCGAGGCCGGCGAAGTGCGGCGCGGTGGCGAGCTCGTCGCGCAGGTCGGCCAGGAAGCGGGTGATCGGGCTGCCGGGCACCGCGCCGTCGGCCACCTCCAGGCAGTCGCGCACCAGCTCGTCCACCTCCCGCCTGGAGCCTGCGACCAGATCGAAGAGCCGGTCGACGCCGGTCACGAACAGCGACGCCCTGTTGACCGCCTTGAGCAGGTCCGCGTCCGCCCATGGCGAGCCGAACGCCCCGACCAGCGTCAGGGAGGAGAAGAACGCGGCGTCGAACGGGCTGGCGGGAAACAGCTCGCCGTACAGCTCGGCGCAGCGGCGCAGGTCGCGCGCGCACACGGCGGCCACGCCGCAGATCCGGCCCAGCTCGGCGGATCCTGACAGCTCGGCGCTCACCGGGCGACCAGCGTGAGGTCGACCCGCTGCCTGGTGCGCAGTGAGAACGAGGGCAGCGCGGTGACGGGGAGCCTGGTGTGGAGCACGGGCCGGTAGCGGCTGAGGATGCCGGCGAGCAGCAGCTGCGCCTCGATCATGAACAGGTGCTGGCCGACGCACTGGTGCGGCCCTCCGCCGAAGGGGAAGTAGGCGAAGCGATGCCGCCTGGTCTGCCCCTCGAAGCGAGAGGGGTCGAACTCCAGCGGCCGCTCCCAGAACTCGGGCAGCCGGTGCGTGAGATAGGGGCTGATGATCACCGTGGATCCGGCGGTCACGGTGACGCCGCCGACCGTCTCGTCACTCACGGTACGGCGGGGCAGGATCCAGCCCACCGGATACAGCCGCAGCAGCTCCGACAGGAAGCTCTTCAGCCGCACCAGCCCCGCCAGGTGCTCGGCGCGGACGGGGCCCTTCCCCACCACGCGGTCGATCTCCTCGAACACCGCGCCGGCGAGCTCCGGATGGGCTTCGAGCGTCGGCCACACCCAGGTGAGCGCGGTGGCGGTGGTCTCGGTGGCGGCGCCGTGCATGCTGACCACGTTGTCGCGGATCTTGCCGTCGTCGTCCCACGCCTTGACCAGCGCGCCGACCACGTCGTCCGCGCCCTGAAGGCGGGCGCGGGCCTCGCGGACCCTCGGGTAGACGACCTCGTTGATCGCCGCCACCGAGCGGCGGAAGGCCCGGTCGCCGGGCAGCGGGACGCTCTCGGGCACGAACGGCAGCGCCAGGCGCAGGGCCTTGGAGGTGACGGCGGTGTCGTAGGCGGGCAGGAGCCTGGCGATGTCCTCGGCGGAGATCTGGTCGCCGAAGAACAGCCGGATGATCGTCGGGTGCACGATCGCCGACATCTTCTCGACCGCGTCGAACCGCTCCCCCGGCCTGACCGTCGCCTCGATCCGCTCGGCGATGATCTCGGCCATCCGGCCCGCCAGCGACTCCACCCGCCTGGCGGTGAACAGCGGCAGCAGCACCTTCCTGCTCTCCCGCCAGGCCTCGCCGTCGGCCAGGATCCCGTCGCCGAAGAGCGGAATCATCGGATCCCAGAACATACCCTCACGTAGGTAGTTCGGCTGGCTGGTGCGCAGGACGTGCTGGACGTGGTCGGGATGGGTGGCGAGAAAGGGACGGAAGGGGCCGAGATTGAGTCTGACCAGCTCACCGCCGGCTGCGGATCCGGCCTGTTCGAGCGCCTTGACCGGGTCGCGGAGGTGTCTGGCGAGCGCGAGGTAGAAGGGCAGCGTACGGACCCGGGCGGTCGACATTTACTCCTACTTCACAAACTTCATTATTACTCGCGTGGAGTATCACATGATCGCCCGTTACTGATCAAGGTTAGGGATTGGTGGTAATTTATGACATCTTGCCGGTTCATCGCCGGATCGACGGCTGACCGTGCGCGGACGCATCGGAGGATCGGTGGCTGACCTCGGCATTCCAGCCGACGCGCTGGCCCGGTGCCGCGAGCTGTTCGAGCCCGCGATGCGCGCCGCGGTGGCGGACCTGCACCCCTGGGGCCGGCGGATGGCCGCCTTCACGCTCGGCTGGTCGGACATCGACGGCACGCCGGTCGAGGCCGACACCGGCAAGGGGCTGCGGCCCGTCCTCGCGATGCTGTGCGCCGAGGCCGCCGGCGCCCCGCTCGAGTCGGCCGTCCCCGGCGCGGTCGCGGTGGAGCTGGTGCACGCCTTCTCCCTGGTGCACGACGACATCATCGACAGCGACGAGCGGCGCAGGCACCGGCCGGCGGTGTGGAAGGCCTACGGGGTCGGCCCCGCCGTCCTGGCCGGTGACGCGCTGCTGGCCCTGGCCATCAGATCCGCCGCCAGCGGCCCCCACGCCGCCGCGGCCGCCGGGATCCTGTCGTCGGCACTGGTGGAGCTGGTGCACGGCCAGACCGAGGACATGGCCTTCGAGGAGCGGCCGTGGACGGGACCCGACGCGGTGACGGTGGCCGAGTACCTCTCGATGGCGGGCGACAAGACCGGCTCCCTGCTCGGCTGCGCCGCTGCTCTGGGCGTGACGTTCGCGGGGGCGCCGGGCGAGCTGGCCACCCGGATGTACGGTATGGGGCGCGACCTGGGCCTGGCCTTCCAGATGGTGGACGACGTGCTCGGCATCTGGGGCGACCCTTCACGCACCGGCAAGCCGATCTTCGGCGACCTCCGGCAGCGCAAGAAGACCCTCCCCGTTCTGGCCGCCCTCACCACCAGCGTCTCGGACTCCCCATCCTTGACACGCTCGCCGGGCGCCTCGCCCCCTTCGCGCGCTTCGGGTTCGCCCGACTCCACGATCGGATTCTCTGGCGGGTTCTCTGGCGCTCCGAGCTCGGCGCGGTCGTCCGCGAGTCGGGAGCTGGCGAAGCTTCTCGCGTCGGGTGCGGACGACGAGGACTCCGTACGGCTGGCCGCCGACCTCATCGAGAAGGCGGGCGGCCGCGCCCGCGCCCTGTCGATGGCCGCCGACCACGCCTCCCGAGCCCTCGAAACGCTCGACGCCACCTTCCCCGCGGCCCACGACCTCCGCTCACTGGCCATCTCCCTCCTGAACCGCACCCACTGACCCGCCACCTTCACTCGCCGTAGCGGCCCGATGATCTCCGGGCACAGCTCTTACTCGGGAGCCTCGGCGAGGGCGGCCAGTACCTGCTCGCCGTACTTCGCCAGCTTGCTCTCCCCCACCCCCGACACCCCCGCCAGCTCGGCCAGCGTCGAGGGCCGGCTGGACGCGATCTCGCGCAGCGTCGCGTCGTGGAAGATGACGTAGGCCGGTACGCCCTGCTCCTTCGCCGTCGCGCCCCGCCACGCGCGCAGCAGCTCGAAAACCGGTTGCGCCGCCTCGGGCAGCTCGGCCACCGCGCTCTGCCGGGCGGCCTTCGCCGGCTTGTCAGCCTTCTTGGCCACCGGGTCGTGTCTGAGCAGCACCGGGCGCTCTCCCCTGAGCACGCCGGCGCTCGCCTCGGTGAGCACGAGCGTGCCGTAGTCGCCCTCCACGGCCAGCAGTCCCATGGCGAGCAGCTGCCGCACCACGCCGCGCCACTGGGTCTCGCGCAGCTCGGTGCCGATGCCGAACACGGTCAGCGAGGCGTGGTCGAACTGCAGCACCTTCTCGGTCTGCTTGCCGAGCAGGATGTCGATCAGCTGCCCGGCGCCGAACCGCTGCCCCCGCTCGCGCTGGAGGCGCACCACGGTCGACATCAGCTTCTGGGCGGCGACCGTGCCGTCCCAGGTCTCCGGCGGGTTGAGGCAGGTGTCGCAGTTGCCGCACGGCTCGCCGTCCTGCCCGAAGTAGGCCAGCAGCCGCACCCTGCGGCACGCGGCCGTCTCGCACAGCGCGAGCATCGCCTCGAGGTGGGCGGCCTGCCGCCGCCGGTGGGCGTCGTCGCCCTCGGAGGTGTCGATCATGCGGCGCTGCTGGACGACGTCCTGGAGGCCGTAGGCGAGCCAGGCGGTGGCCGGCTGCCCGTCGCGCCCCGCCCTGCCCGTCTCCTGGTAGTAGCCCTCCACGGACTTGGGCAGGTCGAGGTGGGCGACGAAGCGCACGTCGGGCTTGTCGATGCCCATGCCGAAGGCGATGGTGGCGACCATGACCATGCCGTCCTCCCGCAGGAAGCGGGCCTGGTGCGCGGCGCGCGTGCGCGCGTCGAGACCCGCGTGGTACGGCAGCGCCCCCACGCCGTTCTCCTGCAGGAACGCGGCGACCTTCTCCACCGAGGCGCGGGAGAGGCAGTAGACGATGCCCGCCTCCCCGTCGTGCTCGGTGCGGATCAGCCGCAGCAGCTGCCGCTTGGGCTCGTTCTTCGGCTCGATGCGGTACTGGATGTTGGGCCGGTCGAAGCTGGCCACGAAGTGCCTGGCCCGCTCCAGGCCCAGCCTGGCGGTGATCTCCTTGTGCGTCTCGGGGGTGGCGGTCGCGGTCAGCGCGATGCGCGGCACCTCGGGCCAGCGCTCGTGCAGGGTGGACAGCGCGAGGTAGTCGGGCCTGAAGTCGTGGCCCCACTGCGCCACGCAGTGCGCCTCGTCGATCGCGAACAGCGAGATCGAGCCCCCGGCCAGCAGGCGCAGCGTCTGCTCCGAGCGCAGCCGTTCGGGTGCGAGGTAGAGCAGGTCGAGCTCGCCCGCCACATAGGCCTCCTCCATGGCGGCGCGCTCGCCGGGCTCCTGCGTGGAGTTGAGGAAGCCCGCCCTGACGCCCGCCGTGGTCAGCGCGTCGACCTGGTCCTGCATGAGCGCGATCAGCGGTGAGATCACCACGCCCGTGCCCTGCCGTACCAGAGCGGGGATCTGGTAGCACAGGGATTTGCCGCCGCCGGTCGGCATGAGCACGAGCGCGTCGCCACCGGCGACGACGTGGTCGATGATCTCCTGCTGCCCCTCCCTGAAGGAGTCGTAGCCGAAGACGCGCCGCAGCACGTCGCTTGCCTGGGGACCGCGCTCGGGGGAAGTCACCGGGCCATGCTAGGAGAGGCGGCCGACGAAATCCGCCGGCGCGTAACACCTGGCGCTCCATCCCGATGACCCACTCGGACCCCATGACCGCTCAGGAGGTGATCCGTGCTGGACCGATACCGCCTTCTCGCCAGGGTCGGCAGGGGCGGGATGGGGGTCGTGTGGCGCGCCCACGACTCGCTGCTCAGGCGTGACGTCGCGATCAAGGTGCTGGTCTCGGGCAACGACAGGGCCGTCCTGCGCGAGGCGCGCGCGGCGGCGCGGCTCACCCATCCGAGCATCGTGACCGTGTACGACGTGGCGCCGAGCGGCGACAATCTCTGGATCGTCATGGAGCTCGTGCACGAGTCTGTGACGCTCTCGGAGATGGTCAGCAGGCTCGGTCCGCTGCCCGCGCCGGTCGTCACGAGGATCGCCCGGAGCCTGCTGTCGGCCCTCTCGCACGCGCACGACAAGGGCGTGCTGCACCGCGACGTCAATCCGCACAACGTGCTGCTGGCCTCCGACCGGGTGGTGCTGATCGACTTCGGCATCGCAGCGCCGGTGGGGCGGGCCTCCTCGGCGGTGGCGGGCACGCCGGGCTACATCGCGCCCGAACGCTACGGCGGCGGGCCGCACACCGCCGCGGCCGATCTGTGGTCGCTCGGGGCCACGCTGTACACCGCGATGGAGAGCCGTCCGCCGTGCGTCGCGCCCGATCCGACCGCGGATCCGGGCCCTTCGGGGCTGCTGGGCCGGGTGGTGGGCGGGCTGCTCACCGACGATCCCTACTCCAGGCTGTCGGCGAGGGCCGCGCTGTCGGCGCTGGCCTCGGCCAAGGACCCGGTCTAGAGGGCCGCGTCGTAGGCCTCCCGCGCCCTGGCGACCTCGCCGAGGTGGGTCTCGGACCACTCGACGAGCGTCTGGAAGACCGGCAGCAGGGTGCGGGCCAGCGGGGTCATCTCGTAGTCCACCCTGGGCGGCACCTCGGCGTGGTAGGTGCGGACGACGAGGCCGTCGCGCTCCATCTGGCGCAGCCGCTGGGCCAGCACCTTGGGGGTGATCGCCGGGACCAGCCGCTGCAGCTCGGTGAACCGGGTCCGCCCGTGGTGGCCGAGGGTCCAGAGCACCTGCGTCGTCCACTTGGCGAACACCAGCTCGGCCACCGGCGTCACCGGGCAGGGATCGAAGGTCATTACTATCTCCTTGGTAACTACTATCCTCAGGATAGTATCGTGGAAGACATGATCACAGACACCCGGAGACGGGGACCCCGTCCCGCCACCCGGCCGACGACGCCGCACCAGCAGCTCGACCAGACCGCGCCCGCGCGGCTGCAGGAGGAGCTGTGGCTCAGGATGGCCGCCCTGCCCGGCGTCCGCACCGGCCGCAGCGGCATCTCGCTGCCCGACACCCGCGCCCTCCACCTGACCGCCGCGTCCGGGCCCGCGGACGCGTACCTCATCGGCGCCGAGTTCGCCCACCTGCACGGCGCGCGCGACGGCAGCCTGCACCTGTCGCTGCCCGAGGCCGGCGTCCGGCAGGCGATCGAGCGCGGCTGGGCCGAGCCGCACCCCGCCGTGGCCATGGGCCTGGTCCCGCCCACGATCGTCATGGTGTACGGCCCGCGCGACGACGAGGAGCTGGAGGTCGTCTGGGGCCTCGTCCAGGACTCCCACGCCTTCGCCACGGGATCGCTCAGAAGCGGTAGCGGAGGATCCGGCCCACGTCCCTGAGCCCCGGGATGCGCGCCAGCACCCACATCTGCGCCCTGCCCGCCGGCGGCATCAGCTCGATGCCAGGCATGTCGACGCTGCGCAGCGCGTCGAGGCAGACCAGCCCCTCGTGCCAGCCCTCGATCACCTTGGGGTCGTCGACGCCCCAGTGCAGGGTCGCCCCGGAGTTACGGACCGCGGGCACCAGCTTCTGCATCCTGATGCCCAGCGACCCGTAGACGTCGAACAAGAGCTGCCCGCCGGGGAAGCGACCGGTGACGCGCTGGATGAGCCGCCGCCCCTCCTCCTCGCGCAGGTACATCGACAGCCCCTCGAAGACCGTCACGACGGGACGGTCCGCGGGCACCTGCTCCAGCCACTCCTCGCCGGTCACCGAGGCGCCGATCTGCCGGTAGTCGCCCTCGGGGACCGGCAGGAGACGCTCGCGCAGCTCGACCACCTCGGGAAAGTCGACGTCGATCCACCGGACGGTGGCCGGCCTGGAGATCCGGTGCGCCCTGGTGTCGAGGCCGCAGGCGAGGTGCAGGACCGTCGACTCGGGCTGGTCGGCCAGGAACTCGACGACCCATTCGTCGAGCTGCCTGGCCCGCAGCGCGACCCCGGCGGCCGTCGTCGCCGTCATCCCGGTCCTGCGGAAGTCGTAGTCGATCCGCCGCATCGCCCTGACGGCCGCCTCGTCGCCCAGGGTGGGCCTGCGGGCGCGGGTGTCGAGCGCCCTGCCGTAGAGGGTGGCGAGCAGGGTCTCCTGGGCGCCGGTAAGGGTGATCTTCTGGCGGTCGCTCATTCTCGTGACGTTACTCCTCGAAGTGTGGTCACAGATGGCGACGATGCCGACCGGTTCGCTGACCCGTGCCACCGCCTCCCTGTACGGCCTGGCGCCGGGTGACGCACTGGGCTCCCACCAGGTCGTTGTTCTCGCCGGCCTCGATGCGCTCGACGACCTCCTGCCACGGATTCATGGCGGGGACACTACGCAGCGCCCCCGACAATCTTGCTAGCCCTTGGCGAGAGCGCGGCTGATGACCAGGCGCTGGATCTGGTTGGTGCCCTCCACGATCTGCAGGACCTTCGCCTCGCGCATGTACCGCTCGACGGGGAAGTCCTCGACGTAGCCGTAGCCGCCCAGCACCTGCACCGCGTCCGTCGTCACCTTCATGCACATGTCCGTGGCGAACAGCTTGGCCATGGCGGCCTGCTGGCCGTACGGCCGGCCCGCGTCGCGCAGCCGCGCGGCCTCCAGGTACAGGGCGCGGGCGGCGGCGATCTGGGTCGCCATGTCGGCCAGCATGAAGCCGATCCCCTGGAAGTCGACGATGCGCGAGCCGAACTGGCGCCGCTCCTTCGCATAGGAGGTGGCGGCGTCGAAGGCGGCCTGGGCCACGCCGACAGCGCAGGCGGCGATGCCGAGGCGGCCGCCGTCGAGGGCGGCCATGGCGATGCGGAAACCCTCGCCCTCCGCGCCGACCAGCGCCGAGGCGGGCAGCCGTACGGCGTCGAAGCGGACCTGGGCCGTCGGCGACGAGCGCATGCCCATCTTGTGCTCGGGCGGACCGAAGGAGAGCCCCTCGGTCCCTGCGGGCACGCGCAGGCAGGAGATGCCGCGCGCGCCCTGCTCGCCGGTGCGCGCCATGAGCATGTAGAAGTCGGCCACGCCACCGTGGGTGATCCACGCCTTGACGCCGTCGACGGTGTAGCCGTCGGGGCCGGGGACGGCGCGGGTGGCCAGCGCGGCGGCGTCGGAGCCGGAGGCGGGCTCGGACAGGCAGTAGGCGCCGAGCAGCTCGCCGCCGACCATGTCGGGCAGCAGCTCCGTGCGCTGCTCGTCCGTCCCGAAGGCCGCCGCGGGGAAGCACGACAGCGTGTGCACAGAGAGGCCGAGCCCGACGGCCAGCCAGCCGGCCGCCAGCTCCTCCACCACCTGCAGGTACACCTCGTACGGCTGGTCGGCGCCGCCGTACTCGGAGGGGTACGGCAGGCCGAGCAGCCCCGTGGCGCCCAGGGTGGTGAAGACCTCGCGCGGGAAGCGCCCCGCCGACTCGTCGCCCGCCGCGCGCGGCGTGACCTCCTTGGCGATCAGGTCTCGGGTCAGGTCGATCAGGTCGTGCGCCTCGGGGGTGGGCAGGGCACGCTCTACGGTCATCGCGACACGCTCCAGAATTGTGCTCGGGGTCTCCGATGTCCCGATTCTGCCAGGCGCCCACCAGTCGGTCCGCGGTCAGCCGGTCCCGGTCAGATCCGCTCCCTCCTGCGGCGCGCCACCACCAGTGACGCGGCGACCAGCACGGTGAGCAGCCCCCAGTACGCCAGCCCCTTGCGGCCGTGCTCGGACAGGTTCTCGGCGAAGTAGGCCAGGCCGGGGATCAGGTAGAGGGCGCCGGCCAGGGCCCATCGGGCGTCCCGCGCCACCGAGGTGGCCCACACGACCGCGCCGAGCAGCAGCACCTCGACGCCCGCGCGGAACAGCAGCCAGGCGGTCTCCTCGGTGAAGGAGTGGAACCCGAGGGAGAGCGCGGCCGCCCGCACCGCCCACGCGAAGACGGGGACGAGCAGCCAGATCCAGGACCTGGCGGGCAGCCGCCGTCTCCCGCGGACGGCCAGGACGCCCAGCCCGGCCACGATGACGAGGTACGGGACCCTGTTCGACACCTCGACGGGGGAGCTGCCGAAATCCGGGACGCCCATCGCGCCGAGGACGCCGGTGGCCTCCAGCGCGGCGATCAAGGCGAGCGGCAGGGCCAGCGCGACCCGGCCCCTGACGATCGCCAGCATCAGGAGGATGGCCAGCAGCGTCCAGACCGGCCGGACGAGGTGCGGCGTGAGGTCCAGCCGCGTCGCGAACGTCGTGGTCGCCACCGCGAGCACGCCGAGGTGCAGGCCGTCGGCCCACCAGGGCGCGCGGGAGCGGGCCTCCCGCACGCGGGTCGTGAGGCCGCCGGACAGCAGGTGCAGCGCCTCGCGCGCGGTCGGCAGGGTGGCCTGCGGACCGGACGCCTGCATGAGCGTCCCGATGAGTTCGTCGCCGTGCCGCTCGCGGTAGGCCGCGGGATAGGCGCGCAGGAGGAGCCGGTAGCGCCGCTCGAGCGTAAAGGAGCCGGTCATGCGCCCATCACCGCGATCTGGCTCGTGACCACGGCGGCGGCGCGCTGGAGGCGGACGGCCTCCGCCCGCACGGCGGTGACGCCGTCGTCGGTGATCCGGTAGTAGCGACGGGCCCGGCCGTCGACGATCTCCTCCCTGTCGACGGCCACCAGGCCCGCCTCCGTCAGGCGGTCGAGCGCGCCGTACAGCGTGCCGACCGCCAGCTTCACCCTGCCCGACGACTGCTCGCCGGCCCGTTTGATGATCCCGTAGCCGTGGAGCGGCTCGGCGAGCAGCGCGGCGAGGATGAAGTACGTCGCCTCGGTCATCTTGGTCATGAGGCGACCATATATCGGTAGCCGATATATATCTACCGCTTAGACGATCACCAGCTCGCGCGTAGTGATGTTCATCCGCTCACCGCCGTCCTGCGTGCACACCACGATGTCCTCGATCCTGGCCCCGTGCCGCCCCGGCAGGTAGATCCCCGGCTCGACCGAGAAGGCGAACCCCGGCTCCATCAGCTCGGTGTTGCCGGCCACGATGTACGGCTCCTCGTGCGTCTCGATGCCGATGCCGTGACCCGTACGGTGGATGAAGTACTCGCCGTACCCCGCCTCCTCGATCACCGATCGGGCCGCCGCGTCGATCGACTCGCACGTCACGCCGGGCCGTACCGCCGCGCAGGCGGCGTCCTGGGCGCGGCGCAGCACCTCGTAGTAGGCGGCGAAGTCGGCGGGCGGCTCGCCCACGCAGTAGGTGCGGGTGGAGTCGGAGCAGTAGCCGTTGTGCAGCTGGCCGCCGATGTCGACGACCACCGGCTCGCCGGCCTGGATGACCCGGTCGGAGAGCTCGTGGTGCGGGCTGGCGCCGTTCGGGCCCGAGGCGACGATGACGAAGTCGACCGTGGAGTGCCCGGCGGCGAGGATCGCGTCGTGGATGTCCTTGCCGACCTCCCGCTCGGTGCGTCCGGCCCTGAGGAAGCCGGGCACCTGCCGGTGCACGGCGTCGATCGCCGCCCCCGCCTCGCGCAGCGCGGCGACCTCGGCGGGCGACTTGCGCATGCGCAGCTCGCGCAGCACCGACCCGGCGAGCACCTGCTCGGCCTCGGGCATGGCGGCACGGAAGCGCAGCGAGGCCATCGCCCACATGCGGTCTGCCAGGCCCACCTTGGCGACGCGGCCCAGGCGGCTTGTGACCACGCCGTACGGATCGTCGGTCTCGTCCCAGGCGACGAAGTCGAGGCCGAGCCGCGCGGCCGGCGAGGCCTGCGCCGCCGGGAGCTCGAGACGTGGCACCATCATGAAGGACTCGCCGTCGGCGGGCACCACCAGGCAGGTCAGCCGCTCGAGCGGCAGCGCCTCGTAACCGCTCACGTAGCGCAGATCGGGGCCGGGCGTGAGCAGGAGCGCGTCGAGGCCCGCCTTGGCGGTGGCCTCCTGGACGGCGGCGAGGCGGGAAACGGGATACAGATCTTCGGACGTCACAAGGGCCAATCTACCCTCGTCAAATTCCCCGAAAAGCTCTCACAACACGCAAGCCATCGCTACACTCCGTTGAAGGACGATCACTTAACGTGGGGCAATTGTCCCGTTCCAGTGCATACGAGAAGCGAGCCCCTTATGGTCGGCGTCGTGGGCGGCCCTCAGCCACCCCTTCCCTCCAGAGACGACCGGCGGCCCGGCGGGCCGATGACGGCCGCCGAGCTCCTGCAGCAGCTCACCGACCAGCTCCGGCGGCGCGAGTCCGCCGAGACGTTGTCCGTCCAGCTGGCCCACGCCCAGCGGCTGGGCAACATGGGCTGGGCCGAGTGGAACCTGCGCACGGGCGAGGCCGTCTGGTCCGACCACGTGTACGTGATCTTCGGTAGGGACCCGGCGGCGGGCCCCGTCGGCCTGCCCGAGCTGGCCGAGCACGTCGAGCCTGCCGATCTGGCCGCGCTCGACCAGCTGCTGTGGACCGTCGGCCAGGGCGTCGACCCCGTGCAGGCGGAGTTCAGGATCAGGCGCGGCAACGAGGTGCGCAACCTGCGCGTCGTGCTCGAGCCGCTGGTCGGAGCCGGTGAGACCACCGGCGTGCACGGGGTCGTCCAGGACATCACCGGACGGCGCAGGGCCGAGCGCATCATGTCCGAATCACGCCGCCAGCTGATCGAGGCCCGCGAACGGGCCGCCGAGGAGCGCAACGTGATGATCGCGCTGCGCGAGGCCATCCTGCCCGAGCCCGTCGGCTGCCTCGACCTGCCCCGCACCCGCGTGGCGGTGCGCTACCTGCCCGCCGAGAAGGCCGCCAACCTGGGCGGCGACTGGTTCGAGGCGGCCGGGCTGCCCGACGGCCAGGTCCTGCTGGCCATCGGCGACGTCTCGGGGCACGGCCTGCCCGCGATCGCGCACATGGCCCAGCTGCGCCACGCCCTCATCGGGCTGACCATGACGGGCCACCGGGCCGACCAGCTCCTCTCCTGGCTCAACGAGCTCGTGATGCACCGCCTGCACGACACCACGGCCACCGCGCTGATCGGCCACCTCGACACCTCGACCAACGTGTTCACCTGGGGTCAGGCCGGGCACCTCGCGCCGATCCTGGTCAGGGACGGCACCGCCGAGCAGCTCGACCCGCCGCGCGGGGTGCTGCTGGGGGCGGTGTGCGACCAGCCGTACGAGCTGGCCAGCATCGAGCTGCGCCCCGACGACCTGCTGCTGATGTTCACCGACGGGCTGGTGGAGCGGCGCACCCGCGACCTGGACGAGGGGCTCGCCCTCGCCGTCTCGGCCGCCCGCGAGCTGCCAGGCTACGACCTCGACGCGGGCCTCGACCAGCTGGTGGCCAGCGTCGGCGGGCCCAACCCCGAGGACGACACCTGCCTGCTCGCCGTCGGCATCCGCCACCACTGACCCGAAGGGCCAGGTGCCCGGCGTCGGAAAACTGTCGCCGGGTGGTGCGACCATAGAGGCGTGCTGATGCTTCTCGACACCCCGTCGCTCTACTTCCGCGCCTTCTACGGCATCCCGGAGTCGATGACGGCGCCCGACGGCATGCCCGTCAACGCGGTGCGCGGCCTCATCGACATGGTCGCCACGCTGGTCCGCACGCACTCCCCCGCGGAGCTCGTGGCCACCATGGACGCCGACTGGCGCCCCGCCTTCCGCGTGGCGGCGATCCCGACCTACAAGGCGCACCGGGTCGCCTTCGGGCACACCGAGGAGGTCCCCGACACGCTGGTGCCACAGATCCCCGTCATCGAGCAGGTCCTCGACGCGGTGGGCATCGCCCGCCTGCAGTCCGAGGGCTACGAGGCCGACGACGTCATCGGCACCCTCACCCATCAGGCCCGTGGCGCGGTCGACATCGTGACCGGCGACCGCGACCTGTTCCAGCTGGTCGACGACTCCCGCCCGGTGCGGGTGCTCTACACCGCTCGCGGGGTGCGCAACCTGCAGGTGGTCGACGAGGCCTTCGTCACCGCCAAGTACGGCATCCCTGGGCGCGGCTACGCCGACTTCGCCACGCTGCGCGGCGACCCGAGCGACGGGCTGCCGGGGGTCGCCGGCGTCGGGGAGAAGACGGCCGCCTCCCTGATCACCAGGTTCGGTTCCCTCGAGGCGATCCTGGCCGCGCTCGACGCCGGCCAGAGCGACGGGTTCCCGGCCGGCTGCCGCACCAAGCTGGCCGCCGCCCGCGACTATCTGCGGGTCGCCCCCGCCGTGGTCAAGGTCGCCGACTCCGCGCCGCTCCCCTCAGCCGATCTCACCCTGCCCGCCAAGCCCCGAGACCCCGAGGCCCTGGTCCGGCTGGCCGACCGCTACGGGCTCGACTCCCCGCTCAACCGCCTGCTCGACGCGCTGACCGGCGGATCTTTGCCTAAATCGATTTAGCGGTCGAGGTGCTCTCCCTGACGGTCAGCAGGGGTGTCGGGGTCCTGACGTTCACCGGCGTGGCCGGGTCGGCGATCGCCTCCAGCAGCGTCTGCGCCACCCGCCTGCCCAGCGCGAACGTGTCGCGCGACAGCGCGGTGAGCGACGGGTGCACGATCTGGGTCAGCACCGAGTCGTCGAAGGCCACGATCGACAGCTCGCCCGGCACGGGCACCCCCATCTCGGCCGCCACGCCGAGACCGGCCACCGCCATCACGTCGCTGTCGTAGACGATCGCGGTGGGCCGCTCCCTGCGCGACAGCAGCGTCCTCGTCGCGGCGGCGCCCTGGGCGTCGCTGAAGTCGGTCGGCAGCGACACCACCTCGCGCAGGGCGAGCCTGCGGGCCGCGTCGCGCAGCGCCCTGACGCGCCGCTGGGTGTGGCGGAAGGAGGGCAGCCCCGACACGTGCGCGATCCTGGTGTGGCCGAGCGCGGCCAGATAGTCGGCGATGGACAGCATCGCCTCCCTGTCGTCGGCCCAGACGCTGGACAGCGAGCCGTGCGGGCCCGGCCCGCCGAGCACCACGGCCGGCACGCCGAGCTCCTCGATCACCCCGATGCGGGGGTCGCGCACCTGCAGGTCGACCAGGATGAAGCCGTCGACGCGGCCCTCCGAGGCCCAGCGCCGGTAGACCTCGATCTCGGCGGCGGTGTCCTCCACGACCAGCAGATGCAACGCCACCGCGCCGGCCGACAGCCCCGCCTGCAGGCCCGACAGCAGGTGGGCGAAGAACGGCTCGACGCCGATGGTCCTCGCGGGCCTGGCGATGACCAGCCCCGCCGCCTCGGCCCTGGCCCCGCCGAGAGCCCTGGCCGCGCTGTGCGGGCGCCACTTCATCTCCTCGGCCACCCGCAGGATGCGCGCCCTGGTCTCCTCGCTCACGCCGGGGCGGCCGTTGAGCGCGAAGCTGACCGCGCCCTTGGACACCCCGACCCTCGCGGCGATGTCGGCAATAGTCGGTCGCCCCACGGCACTCCCTCCTCTTGCGCGGGAGTCTACCCGGTCGATGATCGTCTAGGACTTGATCGGTTTAGCCGCCTCGGCCTCGGCGACTCCGGAGGGGGCACCGCCGGGGGTCAGGGGATAAGTTGACCGGGTGACCACGAACATCCGAGTGTCCGGAGACGTCCACCCGCGGCTGGCCGACGGGTTCGAGCGGATCAGGCGCGAGATCAAGCTGCCCGAGGTGTTCCCGCCCGCCGTGCTGCGGGAGGCCGCGCAGGCGGCCGAGAGCCCCGCGAGGACGGCCAGGCAGGACCACACGGGGCTGCCGTTCGTCACCATCGACCCGCCCGGCTCCATGGACCTGGACCAGGCCCTGTTCATCGAGGCGCTGGGCACGGGCTACCGCGTGTGGTACGCCATCGCCGACGTCGGCGCCTTCGTCAGGCCCGGCGGCGCGATCGACGCCGAGGCGCGCACCAGGGGCGAGACGGTCTACCTGCCCGACGGCACAGTGCCGCTGCACCCGCAGGTGCTCTCGGAGGGCGCGGCCAGCCTGCTGCCCGGCGTCACCAGACCCGCCGCGCTGTGGCGGATCGACCTCGACGCCGAGGGCCGCACGGTCGGCGTGGACGTGCAGCGCTCGCTGGTGCGCAGCCGTGAGCGGCTCGACTACGCCTACGTGCAGGCCGCCGTCGACACCGGCACCGCCGACGGCACGCTCAAGCTGCTGGCCGAGGTCGGCCGCCTGCGTCTGGAGCTGGAACGGGCCCGTGGCGGCGTCACCCTGCCCACGCCGGACCAGGAGGTCGTCCGCGACGACGGCGGCTACCGCCTGGAGTACCGGGTGCCGCTTCCGTCCGAGGCGTGGAACGCGCAGATCTCCCTGCTCACCGGCATGGCCGCGGCCTCGATGATGCTCGACGCGGAGATCGGCGTGCTGCGGGTGCTGCCGAGCCCGCAGCCCGGCGACCTGGCCAAGGTGCGCAGGGTGGCCACCGCGCTGGAGGTCCCGTGGCCCGAGGGCGCCTCCTACGGCGACGTCGTCCACGGCCTCGATCCCAAGGACCCCGCGCAGGCGGCGTTCCTGAACGAGTCGAAGATCCTGCTGCGCGGCTCCGGGTACCTGGCCTTCAACGGCGAGCCGCCCGCGATGGCCGAGCACTCCGCCGTGGCCGCGCCGTACGCGCACGTCACCGCGCCGCTGCGGCGCCTGGTCGACCGCTACGCCACCGAGGCGTGCCTGGCGATCGCCGCGGGCGAGCCCGTGCCGGGCGACGTGCAGGCGGGGCTGATGGACCTGCCGGAGATCATGTCCGCGACCGGCCGCCGCGCGGGCGCGGTCGAGCGGGCCTCGATCGACCTGGTGGAGGCCTTCGTGCTGCGCGACAGGATCGGCCACGACTTCGACGCGGTCGTCATCGACACCGACGAGCGCCGCGAGGGCGGCCTGGTGCAGCTCACCGACCCCGCGGTCATCGCCAGGTGCGACGGCTCGCCGCTTCCGCTGGGCCAGCGCGTCAGGGTCAGGCTGGCCAAGGCCGACCCTGGCACCAGAGAGGTCCGCTTCACCGTCGCCTGAGCCGGTGGCCGCGCTGTGAGCTGGGATCATGCCGGGGCCGGTCGGTTAGGCTGGCCGCCATGATCCTTCGCCATGTGACCATCGACTGCTCGAACGCCTATGACCTCGCGACGTTCTGGAGCACCGTGACCGGGTGGCCGGTGTCCGACGAGGACGCGCCGGGCGACTCCGAGGTCCTCGTCGAGGCTCCGTCGCCCGTGCCCGGATTGCTGTTCATCCAGGTATCCGAGGGCAAGACGGTGAAGAACCGGATCCACTTCGACTGGATGCCCACCGAGCGCACCCGCGACGAGGAGGTGGAGCGCGTCATCGGCCTGGGCGCCAGGCTGTACGAGGACCACCGCACCGCCGACGGGCTCGGCTGGGTCACGCTGCTCGACCCGGAGGGCAACGAGTTCTGCGTCGAGCGGAGCACGGGCGAGCGCGGTCTCTGACGCCCGCACGGCCGAAGGCCGCGCACGAAGCCGGGGGAACCCCGCGCGCGGCCGGTCCGATGGCCTAGGTCACTTCTTGAGCGGCGTCCAGCCCGCGCCGACGCCCATGAGGTGAAGGGCGACGCAGAGGAGGCCGGCGGTGCCGAGGGTGGCGACGGTGATCACGCCACCGACCGCCACACCGGCGATCTCGAAGACGAGGGCGAGCACGAACAGCAGGGCAGCGATCAGAGCGAACATCCCAACCTCCAGGCGGGGGAGACCTTCCGACATGGGGATTTCCGCTGTGATCACCCAGGAAACTGGCGCGAAGGTGACGTTGAGTGAACCCACCACCACAACACCTTGACCGCCCGGTCAGCCATCTTTATATCCATCTTGTACGGCATGGCCGGGTCTCGGCCACCGAGGTCACCGGTGACCGCCTGTCCATCACGCGTGCTCCAGCGGGACTTCGGCCGCCGCCGTCACGTCGGGATGGTTGGGCGAGTTCTTCGGATCTCCTGGCCGGCGTCTCCTCGGCCCTTGTTGCCCAGCCCGGCCACGGAGCTCGGTGGGCGTGTCCCTGGACGGGCGTCAACCGGTGACGGGGGTGGGCCCAGGCGCGCCTGCCGTACGGGAAGGCAGGCGGGCCTGGGGCGCGGCCGCGGGGACCACAGGATCAGGAGATCAGATCAGGACAGCGACGAGTAGGCGACGACGCCGCGGCGCATCGCGTCCATGGCCTTGGTGGCGGTCTGCTTGACCTTGCTGCCGGGCGGGGCGGCGTGGCCGAGCTGCGACAGCAGGTCCATCAGCTGCTTGATCCAGCGGACGAAGTCGCCCGCGGCCAGCTCGTTGCCGTTGACCCCGTCGCTGAGCACCGCGTCGAGGCTGTGGCCCTTCGTCCAGCGGAAGGCCGCCCACGCGAACCCGAGGTCGGGCTCACGGATGATGGACAGGCCGTTGTCCTTCTCGATGCCCTCCAGCTCGCCCCACAGCCTGATCATCGCCGTGAGCGCGTCCTGGGCCCGCCCGGCCGGGATCCTGGGCCGCCTGGCGTCGTCGGCCGCGCGCGACTCGAACACCAGCGCCGAGACGCACGCGGCCAGCTCGGCGGCGTCGAGCTCCTCCCACAGCCCCGCCCGCAGGCACTCGGCCGTCAGCAGGTCGAGCTCGGTGTAGAGGCGGCCGAGGCGGCGGCCCTCCGCGGTGACGTTCTCGTCCTCGAGGTAGCCGAGCTGCTCCAGGACCGCGCAGATGCGGTCGAAGGTGCGGGAGATGACGTGCGAGCGGCCCTCGACGCGACGCCGCAGCCCCTCGGTCTCGCGCAGCAGCTTGTAGTAGCGCTCGGCCCAGCGGGCGTGGTCCTCGCGGTCGGCGCAGCCGTGGCACGGGTGCTGGCGGATGAGCCGCCGCAACTCGATGATCTCCTCGTCCTCCACCGCGTGGTCGCGGGCGCGCGGCGGCTTGCCCAGGTCGCGGTCGCCGATCTTGGCCAGCAGTGTGGAGACGAGGTTGGCCCGCTCTTTGGGCGCGCGGGCGTTGAAGTTGCGCGGGATGCGGATCTTGTCGAGCGGCTCGACCGGCACCGGGAAGTCGGCGGGGTCGAGCTTCTTGACCTGCTTGCCGATGGTCAGCACGAGCGGGGTGGGCCCGTGACCGCGCGGGTTGAGCCCGGGGTCGAGGACGATCGCCAGGCCGGCCCGCCGTCCGCCGGGCACGCGGATCACGTCGCCCGGCTTCAGCGCCTCGAGCGAGCGCGTCGCCGCCGCCCTGCGCGCGGCTCCGCGCTGCTTGGCGAGCTCGGTCTCGCGGTCGGACAGGCGGCGGCGCAGCCCGGCATACTCGGTGAAGTCGCCCAGGTGGCAGTGCATCGCCTCCTGGTAGCCCTCCAGCGCCTCCTCGTGCTTGCGCAGCTGCTTGGCGATGCCGACCACCGCCCGGTCGGCCTGGAACTGCGCGAAGGAGGCCTCGAGAAGGGTCTTGGCCCGCTCGCGGCCGAACTGGCCGACCAGGTTGACGGCCATGTTGTAGGAGGGCTGGAAGCTGGAGCGCAGCGGGTAGGTGCGGGTGCCCGCCAGGCCCGCGACCGAGATGGGGTCCATGCCCGGCTGCCAGACGACGACCGCGTGGCCCTCGATGTCGATGCCACGACGCCCGGCCCGGCCGGTGAGCTGGGTGTACTCGCCGGGGGTCAGGTCGGCGTGGGTCTCGCCGTTCCACTTGTCGAGCTTCTCGATGACCACGCTGCGGGCGGGCATGTTGATGCCGAGCGCCAGCGTCTCGGTGGCGAAGACGGCCTTGACCAGGCCGCGGGTGAACAGCTCCTCCACGACCTCCTTGAAGGCGGGCAGCATGCCCGCGTGGTGGGCGGCCAGGCCGCGCTCCAGGCAGTCGCGCCACTCCAGGAAGCCGAGCACCGCGAGGTCCTCGTCGGGCAGGTGGGCGGTGCGCTCGTCGACGATCTGCCGGATCTCGTGGCTCTCACGCTCGGTGGTGAGCCTGATGCCCGCGAACAGGCACTGCATGACGGCCGCGTCGCAGCCCGCGCGGGAGAAGATGAAGGTGATCGCGGGCAGCAGGCCCTCGGAGTCGAGCTTCTCGATGATGCCTGCCCGGTCGGGCGGGCGGAAGCGCTGCGGCCTGCCGTACCCCCTCCGGCCCCTGCCGCCGGCCAGCCGCTCCTCGTCGCGGGTCAGGCGCAGCAGGGTGGGGTTGATCCTGGAGAGGTTGTCGCCGTCCTCGGTGGAGAACAAGTCGTAGACGCGGTTGCCGACCATCATGTGCTGCCACAGCGGCACCGGCCGGTGCTCGTCGACGATCACGGTGGTGTCGCCGCGCACCTCGCCGAGCCACTGGCCGAACTCCTCGGCGTTGCTCACCGTGGCCGACAGCGCCACCAGGCGCACCGACTCGGGCAGGTGGATGATGACCTCTTCCCAGACCGCGCCGCGGAAGCGGTCGGCCAGGTAGTGGACCTCGTCCATCACCACGAAGCCCAGCCCGGCCAGGGTGGCCGAGCCCGCGTAGAGCATGTTGCGCAGCACCTCGGTGGTCATGACCACCACGGGCGCGTCGCCGTTCACGCTGTTGTCGCCGGTGAGCAGACCGACCTTGGCGGTGCCGTAGCGCTTGACCAGGTCGTTGTACTTCTGGTTCGACAGCGCCTTGATCGGGGTGGTGTAGAAGCACTTCTGCCCCTGCTCGAGGGCCAGGTGGACGGCGAACTCGCCGACGACCGTCTTGCCCGAGCCCGTGGGCGCCGCCACCAGTACGCCGTCGCCCGCCTCCAGCGCCCTGCACGCGTCGAGCTGGAAGTCGTCCAGTTCGAAGTCGTAGTGCCCCCGGAACGATCGAAGTGCGGCGCCGTCGTCCCCGTGCTTCTCACGGAAGGCCGCGTAGCGTTCCGCTGGCGTTGTCATACCCGCCAGCCTACCGAAACCGCCATTCCGGTCAGGCCAGGCGACCGTCCAGCCCGCCGGACCCTCGCCGGTCCGGCACGCGGTTCGTCACCGGGAGCGCTGGGCCCGGGAGCCCATCGCGGCACGGGCGTCCCGGGCGAGCGCCTTTACAATGTAGATCAGAGGCCGATGAGCCGCAGGATCGGCGCACCCAGCGCGCCCAGCCAGTTGCACAGTGCCGCGAGCGGCTCGCGCAGCGCCGTCCCCGCCCCCGCGACCGCTCCGACGGCCTGCGCGATGCCGGTCAGCCGCCCCGCGATCGCCTGCCGGTCGGGCGCCGGGCCCTCCAGCTCGGCCCTGACGGCGTCGGCCTGCGCCGCCTGGCCCGCCATCCCCGCCGCTCTCAGCGCCTCGGCCAGCTGGGCGGCCCAGTCGGCCGGCTGACCCGCGACGAACGCCTGCTGGCCGCCGTAGATCGTCTGGTCCCCCGCGACGTTGTTGATGTTCCCCTGCTGCGAACCGATGTTGAAGACCACTGCTACCTCCGTACGGCGGGCGCGTTCCATGAGTGCCGGGGATCCACGTCGACCCTGCGCGCCCGCGCCGCTGCGACGATCTGCATGATCAGCCCGATCCAGAACAGGATGTTGCCGACGAAGCCGACGCCGAAGGCCACGAGCCCGATCGGCACCCCGAGGCCCACGTCGGGCCCGAACGGGAAGTCCTCGGGCATCCGCCCGCTGCTGAACGAGCTCTGGATGTCGCCCATGCCGCTGATCAGGAAATAGGCGTAGACCGCCGCGCCGCCGAACATCATCAGGACGCCCAGCCAGAACACCGTCCTGGCCTTGCTGCGGTAGGCGGCCACCTGGCGCAGGAAGCTGTCGCGCCGTTCGATGTAGTGGTTGTACTGGTTGCCCGCCACGTTGTTGAGCTGGTGCGCCTCCTGACTGCCGACGTGGTAGGCGACGGCTCTCGGCATGGCGGCCGTGTGGCCGCGCTCACCTGCCCCCGTGTCGTCCTCGTAGCGGGCGTGCACGGTGCCGAGCCGGACGACCTCCCCGTTGCGCAGCCGCCTGGGACTCGAGACCATTTCCCGCCCCACCATCGTGCCGTTGCGGGAGCCGAGGTCCTCGATCGTGACGCCGCCGCCCCCGATCGGCACGACGGCCGCGTGCGCGGCGCTGAGGTGCGGATCGTCCAGCCGCAGATCGGCGGCCGACCCGCGGCCGATCACCTGTCTGCGCTCCCCGACGGGCAGGATGGTCCCCTCCAGTCCGGGGGGATGGATGACGATCAGGCGAGGCATGCGTCCATGGTGAGCCGACCGGTGGGGGTGCGCCTGAGTAACCCACTACTCAAATCAGGACGCGCAGCGCTCCCGGCGACACGGCGCAGGTCAGCGGGAGCGGGCCGATCCGCTCGCCGTCGGCGTAGGCGACCACGCCGGGCGCCTCCAGCGTGACGGCGCGCGCTCGTAGCATGGTGACCGCGGGATGGGCGCCGTGCCCGCCGCGGTAGACGCTGGGGAAGGCGCGCACGAACGCGCCCTTGCCGACCGCGCCGAGGATCGTCACGTCGAGCAGCCCGTCGTCGGGCGCGGCGGTGGGGCAGATGCGCATGCCGGCGCCGTAGGAGCGGGTGTTGCCGACCGCCACCATCATCGCCTCCTGCTCGATCATCCGGTCGTCCAGGGTGATCCTGAAGGGGATGGGCCGGAAGGAGCGCAGCTCCCCCGCCGCGGCGAACAGGTATCTGGCCATGCCGGGCGGCCAGGTGAGGCCGTTGGCGCGCTCGTTGACCCTGGAGTCGAAGCCGCAGCACACCACGCTCGCGAACCACTCGTCGGGGCCGACGCGGGCGGCGTCGAGGGTTCGCGACCGGCCGCGCAGGATCGCCTCGACGGGGTCGCGCCCGGTCAGGCCGAGCGCGGCGGCGAAGTCGTTTCCGGTGCCGGCCGGGACGATGCCCAGCGGCACATCGGTGCCCGCCACGGCCTGGACGGCCAGATGGACCAGGCCGTCACCGCCGAAGGCGACCAGGGCGTCGGGACGCTCGGCCACCGCCGTACAGGCCCTCTCCAACGCGTCGGCGGGGCCGTCACCGACGATCACGCTCACCTCCGCCCCGCCCTGGCGCAGCCGTCGCACCAGCGGCGCGAGCAGCCGCAGCGTCCGGCCGCCGCGGGCGGCGGGGTTGACTAAGAGGGCCAGGTCCACCCGTCAGTCGTCCAGGTCGAGCGGGGCCGCCTCGTCGTCGGACAGCAGCGCGTCGGGATCCACCGGCCTGCGCCTCTCGCGCAGGTACATGAAGCCCTCGGCGGCGAAGTAGAGGATCACCATCGGAGCCGCCAGCGCCATCATCGTCAGCGGGTCACCGCCTGGGGTGATGATCGCGCCGAAGACGAACATCAGGAACACGACCGTGCGGCGGTGCTTCTTCACCGTGGCGTGCGAGAGCACCCCGATGACGTTGAGGAAGACCAGCATCAGCGGCAGCTCGAAGGAGACTCCGAAGATCACCAGCATGATCAGCACGTAGTCGAGGTACTCGTTGATCTGGATGGCGGCGACGGTGTCGGCGGGCATGAAGCCCAGCAGGATCGCCAGGCTGGTGTCCATGATGATGTAAGCGAGCGCGGCGCCGAGCAGGAACAGCGGGACCGCGATCGACAGGAACGTCACGCTGTAGCGCTTCTCGTTGCGGTAGAGCGCGGGGGTGACGAAGGCCCAGATCTGGTAGATCCAGACCGGCGAGGACACCAGGATGCCCACCATCGCCGAGACCTTCAGCGTGGTGAAGAACGACTGGAAGATGCCGCCGGTGACCAGCGTGCACTGTCCTGGGCGCAGCTGCTGGGCCGCGGCGTTATCGCAGAACGGCTCTTTCAGGAAGACCCAGACCGGCTCGAAGAAGAGGAAGCCGACGATGACACCGACGATGAGCGCGAGGATGGCGTAGACGAGCCTGTTGCGCAACTCGCGCAGATGCTCCATGAGGGGCATGCGCCCCTCATCGTCGACGGCGGCCTTGTTCGGCCGTTTGAGCAGCGCCATTCAGCAGTCCCTGGTGAGGTGGGGGTGTGAGTCAGGCGTTCTTGTTGGCCGAGGCCTGGGAGCGCAGCTTCGCGGCCTGCTCCTCGAGCTGACGGGCCTGCTCCTCAGGAGTCTGCGCGGCCGCGACCGGCAGCGGCTGGACGGGCTGGGCTTGCGGCTGGGCCTGAGCGGTCGCCTGGGTGGTCTGCGTCGCCGAGTGCTCGTCGTCGTCATCGTCGCGCAGCTTGGCGGTCTCGGCCTTGAAGATGCGCAGCGACTTGCCCACGCCCCGCGCCATCTCCGGCATCTTCTTGGCCCCGAACAGCAGGACCAGGACGCCGGCGATGATCAGCAGCTCAGGCACTCCGAGGTTTGAGAACATGGAACATCCTTATTGAGCGAGGTGCAATCTCACGGTCGATCGTACGCTGCCGAAGGCGCAGACTCATCCCCTCAGTTCCCGTTCGCCCCATTTCGGGCACGCAATGTTTCCCTGGCGGCCGTGAGCTGGGCACTTGCCCGCCGTACCTCGGCACTCAACCGCCTCGTGGCGACCAGCACCCTGGCGGTCACGACCGCCAGCACGGTGAGTCCGGCCACGCCCAGGGCGACCGCCACGTAGATCCAGCTCATGACGCCCGAGCGTACAGGGCGAGCGCCCGCTCGGCCTCCTGCTGCACCCTCGCCGCCATGGCCGGCGGCGAGACGATCCGCCCCGTGTCGCCCAGGCGCAGGACCAGCTTGAGCGTCCAGTCCTCGTCGCGGGCGCGAAGCGTGACGCGCAGCCGCCCCTCCCCCAGCTCCTCGACCTGCTCGCACGGGTAGTACTCGGCCACCCAGCGCCCGGCGGCCGTCACCTCCAGCACGACCAGCTCGTCGGTGGGCGAGGGCCGGAAGACGCCCTGCGTGACGTCGATCGGCTCGGCGCCGGCCGGCGGGTCGGCGGGCACGTCGAGCACCTCGACCGTCAGCATCCTGTCGAGTCTGAACAGCCGCATCGCCTCGGCCCGGTAGCACCAGCCCTCCAGGTAGGTACGGCCGTCGGCCATGACCAGACGGGTCGGGTCGACCTCGCGGGGCGTCACCTCGTCGCGGCCGGGCACGTAGTAGCGCAGCGACAGCCTCCGCTTGCCGGTCAGCGCCTCGCGCACCCTCGCGGCCGCGTCGGGCGCGGACTCCACGTCGACGGCGAACTGGCTGCTGACCGCCGCCGCGCCCTCGCCCGCCGCCTGCTCCAGCTTGGCCACCACGCGGGGCAGCGCGTCGCCGTGGGCGAACTCGGCCAGCTCCGGCGTGGCCGCCAGCATCCGCAGGGCCACGAGCAGCGCGCTGGCCTCGTCGATGCCGAGACGCAGCGGGCGGGCGATGGTGTCGGCGTTGTCGATGATGATCTCGCCGCCGTCCCACGAGACGTCGATCAGGTCGCCGGGGGTGTGCCCCGGCAGCCCGCACATCCACACCAGCTGCAGGTCGTCGATGAGCTGCTTCTCGCTCAGCCCGAACACCGCCGCCACCTCGCCGACCTGCGCCCCCGGATGGGACATCAGGTACGGCACCAGCGCCAGCAGCCTCGGCAGCCGATCCGCGGTCGAGCTCATGCGTCCTCCTTCGTCGGCCGCATGAGCTCGACGAGGCTGTGTTCGATTGATCGCTCGCGATGCTCGCTCATGCCAGTGCCCCCTTCAGTCGCGCGATCACGGCCTCCCTGGCGTCGGGCGGCTCCACCACCACGACGTCGGCGCCGAGGCTCGCGATCCACCCGGCCAGCCGCTCGGGATCGGCGAAGACCAGCTCCACCGTGTCCCATCCGTCGTCCCCTTCGCGTACGGCGCGCGCGACCTGCCGCAGCCCCTCGCAGGCGCCCTGCCGTACCCGCAGGACGGCGGTCCGCTCCTCCATCGCCTCCTCGGGGAAGCCGACCATCGAGCGCAGGTCCACCCCTTCGGGCACCTCGACCACGCCGGGGCGGCCGATGGCGGCGACCTGGCCGGAGATGCGGCTGAGCCGGAAGACGCGCGGCGCCTGCCTGTCGCGGTCGAAGCCCGCCACGTACCACTTGCCCCTGCGGCTGATGACGCCCCACGGCTCGACCGTGCGCGTGCGCACCGACTCCCCCGCGGCGGGGCGGTAGTCGAACCTGACGACCCGCCTGTCGCGCACCGCCTCCCAGAGGGCGGGGAAGGACGGGTCGCGGGTGTCGACGCGCAGCTCCAGCGCCTCGCCGGGACCGGCGTCGGTGGCCACGCCGCCCGCACGCAGCTTCAGCAGCGCGCCACTGGCCGCCTCGGCCAGGCTGGCCCGCTGCCACACCTGCGCGGCCAGGCCCAGCACGGCGGCCTCGTCGGGCTCCAGCGTGATCTCGGGCAGCTCGTAGGCCTCGCGCTGGATCCGGTAGCCCGGCTCGTCCTCCCACGGGTCGCGATGGACCTCGATCGGGATGCCGATCTCGCGCAGCTCGTTCTTGTCGCGCTCGAACATCCGCTGGAAGGCCTCGTCGCCGTCGCGGTCGTAGCCGGGCACGGCCTGGCGGATCTGCTCGGCCGACAGCGGCCGGCGCGTCGCGAGCAGGCAGATCACAAGATTGAGCAACCGCTCTGTCTTACGGCGCGACATCTGCCCTTCTCCTCACTCGTTCGACGCTACCCTGCCTCCGTGATCAGATGGCGCAAGGGCGAGGTTGTCGGGATCCGGCGCGAGTGGCCGGGAGCTGTGGAGCTCGAGGTCACCGTCCCGGAGGGGACGTGCAGGGCGCTGGCCTATCCCCGGCTGGTGGGGCGCCCTGAACCGGGTGACGAGGTGCTGCTCAACACGACCGCACTCGCGATGGGTCTCGGTACGGGAGGTTACGCCATGGTGGTGGCCGTCCCGAACAGATTGCCGGAAGATCCTGACGGTCCCGGTCACCTGGTGAAGGCCCGCTACACCCCTTTGCAGGCCACCGTGCTCGGCGCGGACGAGCAGGACTCCCCCTTCCACGAGCTGCTGCGCGAGGCCGACAGCCTCGAGGGGATGCCCGTCGTGGTGGCCGACCTGCACTCGGCGCTGCCGCCGATCCTGTGCGGGATGCGGCCGCTGCCCAGGGTCGCCTACGTGATGCTGGACGGCGGCGCGCTGCCCGCCTGGTTCTCCATGGCCTGTGCGAAGCTGCGTGAGGTCGGCTGGCTGGCCGGTGTGGTGACCGTGGGCCAGTCCTTCGGCGGCGACGTGGAGGCCGTCACCACCCACACCGGGCTGCTGGCCGCCAAGCACGTCCTGAACGCCGACGTGGCGATCGTCACCCAGGGGCCGGGCAACCTCGGCACCGGCACCCGGTGGGGGTTCTCGGGGGTGTCGGCTGGCGAGGCGGTCAACGCCGCCGCCGTGCTGGACGGCCGTCCCGTCGCGGCGCTGCGGATCAGCGAGGGGGACACGCGCGAGCGGCACATCGGCGTCTCGCACCATTCGCTGACCGCCTACGGCAGGGTGGCGCTGACGACCGCCCAGGTGGTCGTGCCCGAGCTGCCGGGCGAGTTCGGCGAGCGCGTGCGCGACCAGGCCGAGCTGCTGGCCGTACGGCACGAGCTGGTCTCGGTCCCGGTCGACGGGCTGTACGAGGCGCTGCTCGACTCGCCGGTCAGGCTGTCGACGATGGGGCGGGGCCTGGAGGAGGACCTGGCCTACTTCCTGGCCTCTGCCGCGGCCGGACGGCACGCGGTCACACTTCTGGGGTAGCGCCGGTTCATCCCATGGGTTGAGGACACGACCGATCCTCGCGGGGATCGTGGACTGATGAAGCGAACGCGCATCGCGCTGCTCACGATCCTGGCGCTGGTCGTGACCGCCTGCGGGGCGGGCGGCGCCGCCTCCGGCAGCGGTCCCGGCGACCACCGGAGCAGCGCTCACAGCAGCTCTCCCAGTGGCACTCCCAGTGGCGCTCACAGTGGCCTGCACGGCACCCCCACCGCCGCCCCTGTCACAGCGCCGCCGCGCGGTGGCGAGCGCTTCGTCACGGTGACGATGCCCAAGCCCTACACGCCCAAGCCGCCCAACGGCGGCACCGACGAGTACCGCTGCTTCCTCATCGATCCCGGCCTGGAGGACGGCGACACCTTCCTGACCGGCACCCAGTTCGCCGCGCAGAACGCCGACGTGGTGCACCACGCCATCCTGTTCAGGGTCGACGCCGACAAGATCGCGGGCGTGCGCGCCCACGACGCCAAGGAGCCCGGCGAGGGCTGGGGCTGCTTCGGCGACGCGGGCGTGGGCGACGCCGACTGGATCGGCCACTGGGCGCCGGGAACCAGCGAGATCCTGCTCGATCCGAAACTCGGCTACCCGATGGCGGCGGGCAGCGCGCTGATCATGCAGGTGCACTACAGCACGCTGGCCATCGGGGACCGTCCCGCCGGCAGCGACCAGTCGAGCGTCAGGCTGCGCCTGACCACCGGCAAGCTGACGCCGCTGCGCACCGAGCTGTTCATGGCCCCCATCGAGCTGCCCTGCACGGCTGAGGAGAAGGGCCCGCTGTGCGAGCGCGAGGCCGCCATCGCCGACGTGAGCAGGCGCTTCAGCCTCGATGCCAAGGAGCAGACCTCCGGGTTGGTGCAGTGGTGCTCGGGCGGCAAGCCCAAGCCCGGGCCCACCCAGCACTGCGATATGCCGGTCGAGGAGCCCGCCACGCTGCACGCGCTGGCCGGGCACATGCACCTGCTGGGCCGCTCCATCAAGGTGGAGCTGAACCCCGGCAAGCCCGGCGCGCAGACGCTGCTCGACGTGCCCGAGTACGACTTCGACAACCAGGCGCTGCGGCCGCTGGCCAAGCCCGTCACGGTCAAGCCCGGTGACACGATCCGCACCACCTGCACCCACGACGCCGCGCTGCGCGCCAAGCTGCCGCTGCTGCGCGACCTGCCGCCGCGCTATGTGGTCTGGGGCGAGGGCACCCAGGACGAGATGTGTCTCGGCATCGTGGTCGCCTCGTAGAAGTTCTTGAACGTGAACGCCTCGGGGCCGGGCCCCTCGGCCCTGAGGCGGTCCAGGCGCCCCATGCCCTCGGCGAGCGTCGGGATCGTCCCCACGGGGATCCACCACATCGCGCTGTACGGCTCGGCGACGCGCAGGAACCACTCCCTGCGCCGCTTGAGCACCGCCATGTGGGAGCTCTTGTAGACGAAGTTCCACAGCGTCTCGCGCGACTCCCACACCGAGAAGTTGATCACCAGGTGATCGCCGTAGTCGTGCTGGACGGTGGCGGTCGGATCCGCCTCGTCCTCCTTCAGCCGCCACACGAACCCCGGTGCGGCATCGGAGACCCGGTTGACCGGCTCCAGGTTGGCGACGAAGTCGGCGAGTTCCGGCGAGTCGAGAGGGGCGCGCAGGTGCGCGACGTTCAGCTGGGCGAGATGCATGGACCCTACTATGTCAATTCTCGTTGGTTTTAGAAAGGGTGACGCAGCATTCGCCGGGCCGCGGGTCGAGCCTGGCCCGCCCGGGATCCTGGCCGAGGCCCTCCAGCAGCCCCTGGCACAGCGCCAGGTTCATCGAGCACACCAGCAGCGGCTGCTCCTCCGCCAGCGCGTGGAAGGGGCAGTTGCGCTGCCTGACCTCCCCCTCCTCGGTGTAGGGCTCGTACCCGCGCTCGCGCAGCACCTCCGCCACATCGGCCGCGCCCCCTCGCGCGGCGGCCAGCCTGCGCCCCAGCCCGCGGGCGGCCTCCTCGGCCTGCTCCTCGCCGCCCAGCAGGTCGACGACCTCGGCCAGCACCGAGGCGAGCGAGCCGTAGTCGCGAGGGGGCAGGCTCACCGACAGCTCCACGCCCGCCCTGCGGTAGACCTTCGCCGGACGGCCGCTGCCGGGCCCCTTGCGCTCCTGCGGCCGGAAGGCGGCCTCCAGCAGCCCCGCCTCGACCAGCTTGTCGAGATGATGGGCCGCCAGCGTCCTGGACACTCCCGCGGCCTCGGCCGCCTCGCCGCGGCCCACCTCACCGCCGCTGGCCGCCACGAACGCGTACAGGCTGCGGCGGACGGGATCGCTCAGCTGGGACAGGGCCTCGAGGTCGCTCACAGCGGGGAGTCTACGAGCCCCTAGTAGGCGGCCAGCACGTCCACGACGAACACCAGCGTGTCAGCCCCGGTGATGCCGAACTGTGGGTGGCCCGTCGCGCCGTAGCCGTGGGAGGGCGGGACGATCATCAGCACCCTGCTGCCGGTCGGGACGCCGACGAGCGCGCGGTCCCAGCCCTTGATGACGCTCCCCTCACCGATCTTGAACGCCTTGGGCTGACCCGACTTCCAGGTGGAGTCGAAGACCTTCCTGCTCCCCCACACCGCGCCCTCGTGCTGGGTGACCAGCAGCTGCCCCGCCTTCGTCCTGGGCCCGTCGCCGCGCTCGAGCACCTTCGCGGCGAAGGCGCGGGGCGCGGGGCCCGCGGGGATGGACAGCCTCGGGCGGCCCTCGCCGCTCACCCTGACCCCGCCCAGGGCGCCCGTCCCCGAGGCGTGGGCGTTCCTGGCGTGGGCACCGAGGATATCGATCACGTAGAACAGCTCGTCGTCGGGGCCGATGCCCTGCGGCGGGTTGGCGCCGAAGCCGTCCTTGGGCGGGATCGCGGCGATCACCCTGCTGCCCACCGCGCGGCCCTGCAGCGCCTTGTCCAGGCCCGGCAGCAGCTGCCCGACGGGGAAGGCCGCCGGCGTGCCGCGGTTGAAGCTGGAGTCGACCAGGCGGTTCTCCCTGCCGTCCCAGATGTGCGCGGTGTACTGCACGATCGCCACGTCGTTCTTGCCCAGCTTCGCGCCCTTGCCCGCGGTGAGCTGGTCGATCTGCAGGTCGGCCGAGGGCTTGCCGGCCGGGAAGACGATGGTCGGCTTGGCCCCGAACTCCCCGCCCACCTTCAGGTCGAGATCGTCACCGGCGGAGGCGCCCGTGCACGCGGTCAGCAGCGCCAGCGGCACCAGCAGCAGGAGCAGGCGCATGGACGTCCTCCCTGAGACACACCCGTCGGACACGAAGGCCCGGCGGCAGAGAGTCTGCCACCGGGCCACCGGTCTATCAGATTTCGTGTCAGTAGGCGGCCAGAACGTCCACCACGAACACCAGCGTGCTGCTGGCCGGGATGGTGCCGGAGTCCTTGTCGCCGTAGCCCAGGTTCGGCGGGATCACCAGCAGCAGGCGGCTGCCGACCTTGGCGCCCTCGAGCGCCTGGTCCCAGCCCTTGATGACCTGGCCGGTGCCGACGCCCTGCAGGGTGAACGGGTCCTTGCCCCAGCTGGAGTCGAACTGCTTGTCGCTGCCCCAGAGCTTGCCCGTGTAGTGGACGACGACCGACTGGTTCTTCTGGACGGCCGGGCCGGTGCCCTCGATGACCGTCTTGTTGATCAGCTTGGCCGGCGGCTTGTCAGCGGTCTTGGTGGTCAGCACCGGCGCGGCGTCGCCCCCGGGGTTGGTCAGCTTCACGCCCTTGACCTTGGGGTCCTTCGCCTCGCCCCGCGCCGCCTTGGGCAGCGTGGAGACCAGATCGAAGACGAACACCCGCGGCTTGGAGGTGTCGACGCCGTTCTGCTTGGCCTGGGCCAGCTCCTGCTCGGTGTAGCTGTCGTTGGCCACGACGGTCATGAAGCGGCCGCCGAGCTTGGTCTTGCCGAAGCCGTCGATCATCACCTTCGGCATGTTGTCGTTGACGGTGATCGGCTCGGTCTTCTTGGTGTCGTAGGTCGAGCCCTCGAGCGTGTTCTGCTTGCCGTCCCAGCTCCAGACGGACAGGTTCACGAACACGGTGTCGCCCTTGGCGACACCGGCGCCCGTGCCGGGGCTCAGCACCTCCATCGACGACTTCTTGGCGGGGTCGCCGGCGGGGAAGGTCACCGTGGGCTTGGCGCCCACGTTTCCGGTGACCTTCGGCCCCGACGCCGCTGCGGGCGCGTCACTGGCGGGCTGCGTGCCGCACGCTGCGGCGAAGATCAAAGGCACTGCTGCAAGTACGGCCAGGCGGCGGCGCATGGAGTTCCCTCAAGGAAGTCGGACAGGTTCGCGTCACCCTACCCGACCCCCGTGTACGACCTTGATAAGTAACCGGTAAACGGTTCTCACATTCCGGCGATGAGCTTGTCCACCCTCTCGTCGACGCTGCGGAAGGGGTCCTTGCACAGCACGGTGCGCTGCGCCTGGTCGTTGAGCTTGAGGTGCACCCAGTCGACGGTGAAGTCGCGCCGCTTCTCCTGCGCCTTGCGGATGAACTCCCCGCGCAGCCGCGCCCTGGTGGTCTGCGGCGGCACCGACTTGGCCTCGAAGATCTTGAGGTCGGAGGCCACCCGCTCGACCGCGCCGCGCTTCTGCAGCAGGTAGTAGAGGCCGCGCCGGCGGTGCACGTCGTGGTAGGCCAGGTCGAGCTGGGCCACCCGCGGGCTGGACAGCGGCAGGTCGTACTTCTTCCGGTAGCGCTCGATGAGCTGGTACTTCGTCACCCAGTCGATCTCGCGGGAGACGAGATCGAGGTTGCCGGTCTCGACCGCGCGCAGCGTGCGCTCCCACAGCTCGAGCACCCTGCGCGCGATGGGGTCGCCGCCGCGCCTGTCGACGAAGTCCTTGGCCTTGGTGAGGTACTCCTGCTGGATCTCCAGCGAGGAGGCCTCGCGCCCGTTGGCCAGGCGGACCCTGCGGCGTCCGGTCATGTCGTGGGAGACCTCGCGGATGGCCCTGATCGGGTTCTCAAGCGACAGGTCGCGCATCACCGTGCCCGCCTCGATCATCCGCAGCACCAGGTCGGTGGCGCCGACCTTGAGCAGCATCGTCGACTCGCTCATGTTGGAGTCGCCGACGATGACGTGCAGCCTGCGGAAGCGCTCGGCGTCGGCGTGCGGCTCGTCGCGCGTGTTGATGATCGGCCTGGACCTGGTCGTGGCGCTGGAGACGCCCTCCCAGATGTGCTCGGCCCGCTGCGAGACGCAGTAGACCGCGCCGCGCGGCGTCTGCAGCACCTTGCCGGCGCCGCAGATGATCTGCCGGGTGACCAGGAACGGGATCAGCACGTCGGCCAGGCGGCCGAACTCGCCGTGCCTGCCGACCAGATAGTTCTCGTGACAGCCGTAGGAGTTGCCGGCTGAGTCGGTGTTGTTCTTGAACAGGTAGATGTCACCGGCGATGCCCTCTTCGCGCAGCCGCTTCTCGGCGTCGACGAGCAGGCCCTCGAGGATGCGCTCGCCCGCCTTGTCGTGGGTGACGAGCTCGATGACGTTGTCACACTCTGGTGTTGCGTACTCGGGGTGGCTGCCCACGTCGAGATAGAGACGCGCGCCGTTGCGGAGGAAGACATTGCTCGATCGGCCCCAGGAGACGACCCGGCGGAACAGGTAGCGGGCGACCTCGTCCGGAGACAGCCTGCGCTGCCCCCTGAACGTGCAGGTCACGCCGTACTCGTTCTCCAGCCCGAAGATGCGACGATCCATCACCTCACACTAGTTCCCCGAAAAGGCCAGCGGGAGAGATCTTCGCGTGTTTCGGTTTTCTTTCAATTACCGAGCGCGTTGCCCGACCCGCAATTGAGCCTGTCCGACTCGACACCCCCGATCCGCGTGAGGGGACCGCGAGAGGTGGCTCAGGAGACCTGATCGGGTCTGTGGGGCCTCGGTCGGCGACGGCGCGGACCCCTCCGCGCCGTCCTACCGGCTCCACGCCCTCCTGTGCACGCCACTGCGCCCGGCCCTGCTACGGCCGTGAGCGCGGCTCGCGGGACCGCCGCCCCCGCGGACGGTCCCGCGCCCGCTCACGGAGTGAAGATCTCCTGAACCTTCACGATCTGGCCCTTGTGAACCGTGATGAGCGACGGACGCTCCCCCGCCTTCGCCCACTTGATCAGCGCACTCCTCGAGCAGCTCTTGTTGCCGAGCCCGGTCCTGCGGTCGACCGTCATGTTCCCCCCCGAGCTGTCGCAGCCGAAGGCGCTGAGGAAGACCACCTTCTTGGCGATGGGCGAGGCGTAGGCGGTCACGTCGCCCTCGGGCGGCCCGACGAAGAAGCCCTCGGTGTGCTTGTCCTTCTTCCACTTGATCGGCTCGTACTCGGCCGTGCCGTCGGCGCTCACGGCCGTGATCCAGCCGCGCAGGATGCCGTTGCGGCGGGAGTGGAGGCCCTTGGTGAAGTCATGGCCCGGATCGGCCTGGAAGGTCGTCCCGAAGATCGTGGGCACCTTGTACTTCGGGATGCCACCGGCCGCCGCCACGGCGGTGCCGCCGGTGAGGGCCAGGGAGCAGGCGAGGGCGGCGACGCCGGTCGCGAGGGTTCTCATCTTCACACGCTCTTTGATCCACAACCTGGAACCCCGGTTCGCCCGAACCAACGTGATCCCGGTCACATCGGACGAGAGCGAGAACACCGTAACAGCGAGCAACGGATACGACCGAAGGAGGGCCTACGACGCATCGGGGGCTGGGGCCATGCAGGAGAAGCGGCGGCAAGGCCTAACGCGAAGTGACCAGGGCCTCCGAGGGACGCCTGACTGTGATCCAGACGCGGGAGCTCCTTCAGAGGGACCAGGACATCTCCTGACGGCCGACAGAAGGTCCAGAAGGGACCGACGCGCCGCCTCATGGCGAGAGGGCTGCTCTCCGCCCGCCACCTCAGGGCGAGAGATCCCGTCCTCGCCACAGGGCACGAGGGCTCGCCGTCGTAGGGCTGCCAGGGCTGGAGATTCTCCAGAGAGCGGTCATGACCGACGAGGAGACGCGTGTGGAACGAAGCGGGCGATGTAACGGCGAGCGGCCGGAGTCCCGCTGGAGGAGCGTGGACGACAGACGGCCACCGAGTGACCCCGGTGGCCGTGGATCGCTTGCCGTACAGACTGGGCTGTGAAGACGCGCGGTAAAGACGTGGATGGTGGTTATTCGGTGCCGTCGCCCGCGCCCGCCTCGGGCGCGGTCGGCGGGGTGTCCTCGTCGGACGCAGTGGGCGGGGGCGCGGCCGGGAGCAGGCGCTCCAGCCTCGCCCCCGTCAGACGCTGGAACTTGCGGTGCTCGCGGTTGCGGTCGAGCACCGCCACCTCCAGCTGACCCGCGGGCGGACGCTCCCCGCCGGGCTCGGTCAGCGCCGCCAGCGCCACCTCCAGCGCCTCGGCCAGCGTCATCCCCTCCCGGTAGCGCTCCTTCAGCCGGGTCCCCACCGCCTCGGCCTGGCCGCCCATCGCCGCGAAGCCGTGCTCGTCGAAGACCGACCCGTCGAAGGTCAGCCGGTAGATCGCGTCGCCGTCGGCGGTCTCGCCCACCTCGGCCACCACGACCTCGACCTCGAGGGACTTGATCGACTCGGTGAAGATCCGGCCGAGGTTGGAGGCGTAGAGGTTGGCCAGCCCCCTGCCCGTCACGTCGGTGCGGTCGTAGGTGTAGCCGTTGATGTCGGCGTAGCGGATGCCGCCGAGCCGCAGCTCCTCGAACTCGTTGTAGCGGCCCACCGCGGCGAAGCCGATCCTGTCGTAGATCTCGCTCACCTTGTGCAGCGCCCGCGACGGGTTCGGGGCGACGAACAGGATGCCGTCGACGTACTGCAGCACCACCACGCTACGGCCACGCGCGATGCCCTTGCGCGCGTAGTCGGCCTTGTCGCGCATGATCTGCTCGGGCGAGGCATATCCAAAAGGCATGGACACTTCGGCAGGTCCTTTCTAGCGCAGCGGGGCGATGGGGCCGTCAGGGGAGATCATGCGTTCCTCGAGCATCCGCTCGACCACCGCGGCGACCTCGTCGTCGCTCAGGCGGCGGAAGCCGTCCGCGTCGATGACGGAGACGATCGGCCAGATCTTCCTCGACACGTCGGGACCGCCGGTGGCCGAGTCGTCGTCCGCGGCGTCGTAGAGCGCCTGGATCACCGTGGTCACGATGTCCTCGGCCGAGGCGTTCTCGCGGTAGAGCTTCTTCAGCGAGCCCCTCGCGAAGATCGAGCCCGAGCCGATCGCGTCGAACTTGTCCCGCTCGTACGGCCCGCCCGCCACGTCGTAGCTGAAGATCCGCCCTCCGTCGCGCTCGGGATCGTAGGCGGCGAACAGCGGCACGACCACCAGGCCCTGCATCGCCATCCCGAGGTTGCCCCTGATCATCGTCGCCAGCCGGTTGGCCTTGCCCGCCACCGACAGCGTGCGACCCTCCATCTTCTCGTAGTGCTCCAGCTCCACCCGGTAGAGCCTGGCCATCTCGATGCCCGTGCTGGCCGTGCCCGCGATGCCCATGCAGGAGTAGTCGTCGGTGCGGAACACCTTCTGAATGTCTCGCTGCGAGATCACGTTCCCTGACGTCGCCCTGCGGTCGCCCGCCATCACCACCCCGCCGGCGCAGGTGGCGGCCACGATCGTGGTCGCGTGCGGCACCTGGTCACCGACCGGCGTGGCCAGCGTCTCGCGGCGCGCCGGCAGCAGGTCAGGAGCGTGCCTGCCGACGAACTCGGCGAACGAGGAACTTCCGTTGTTCACGAAGAGCTGGCTCATCAAGCCGGCGGGCAGATCCCTGTGCTGTGCCACGCGACTCCCTCCAAAACCTCAGTGTCCTTAGGGCGACCCTACTCATGTTGTGCTGGTGCATGCACTTCCCACGATCAGCTGAGCGCGAACCATTTCCGCGCCACGAGGGCAGCCAGATTGTCGATATGTCGTGACAACCTCTCGCCTCGGATGACCACACTCCCCCGGCGAGCTGCGATGATCGTCACCACGCCGTCCCGGCCGAACGCCACGGCGCCGCACGGCCCTGGCCCGCACGGCCACCGACGTGCGTTCCAGGCGAGTACCTGCACCGCCGCTCTCTCGACAGCCCGGCCCCACGGTCACCTCCGTCCTGGGAATCGCCGGGCGGTCATACTGGACACCATGCGGGACTGGGTGCTCCACCTCGACCTCGACGCCTTCATGGCCGCCGTCGAGATCCTGCGCAATCCCGAGCTGCGCGGCCGTCCCGTCATCGTCGGCGGCAACGGCGACCCCACCACCCCGCGCACCGTCGTCTCCACCGCCTCCTACGAGGCCCGCGAGTACGGCGTCCACTCCGGCATGCCCATGCGCACGGCCCTCAGACGCTGCCCTGACGCCGTCTACCTCCCGACCGACCTGCCCGCCTACGAGGCCGCCAGCGCCGCCGTCATGGCCGTCCTGCGGACGTTCCCCGTCGTCGTGGAGGTCTGGGGCCTCGACGAGGCCTTCCTCGGCGCGCGCACCGACGACCCCGAGACCCTCGCCCGCGACATCCAGCGCGCCGTCACCGACAAGACCGGGCTCACCTGCTCGATCGGCATCGGCGACAACAAGCACCAGGCCAAGCTCGCCGCCCAGTTCGAGAAGCCGTCAGGCGTCTCGCGCCTCACCACCGACACCTGGACGGACGTCATGGGCGAGCGTCCGACCACCGCGCTGTGGGGCATCGGTGCCAAGACGGCCAAGAAGCTGGCCGACCTGGGCCTGCACACCGTCAACCAGCTCGCCGCCGCCGACCCCGCCGTCCTCGCCGCCCGCTTCGGCCCCACCAACGGCCCGTGGCTGCGCTACCTGGCGCTCGGCAGGGGCGAGACCACCATCACCACCGCCCCGTGGGTGCCGCGCGGCCACAGCCACGAGACCACCTTCACTCACGACCTCACCGATCCCGCCGCCATGCGCGATCACATCGCCGCCCTGGCCGGACGGCTCGCCACCGAGACCGAGGGACGCCCGGTCATCCGCGTCACGGTGAAGGTCCGTTCCGTGCCCTTCGTCACCCACACCCGCCAGGCCAAGCTCCCCGAACCCACCCTCGACGCGGCCACCATCCAGCAGGCCGCCCTGGCGATCTTCGACCGCTTCGCCCAGGACAGGCCCGTCCGTCTCCTCGGCGTCTCCGTCGAGTACGCCTGAACCGCCCTCTGCCTCCCGGTGCCAGCGAGAACAACGGCTGACACTCCAGGCGGTTTGCCGCCCGCCCAACGCGCCGCCGACCACCACCGCGGAGGCGACGGTCCTGAGGCGTCCGGTTCCCGCGACTCCACCGCGAGGGAAGGGACGACCAGCCGTGTAGGACCGGCACCATCCGCCCTCAGACGGCCCCGCCGCACGAGGACCCTCATGAACAACCGCCTTCCCTTGCAGGACCGGCACCATCCGCCCTCAGGACGGCTCCGCCGCACGAGGGCCCTCGTGGAAATACGGCCCGACCAGGTGCCGGTGCTGCGGATGGCGCCGGTCCCAGCGGGCGGGGCCGTCCTGAGGAAGAGCCGTCCTGAGGCAGAGCGGTCTGAGGCGGGGCCGTCCTGAGGCGGCCCGTCGCCTCGGCGGAACGCGAGGAGAGCCTTCAGCGCCCGCTCGACCTCACGGCGAACGCCGAGTCGTCCGGCCTCTGGCGGGAGTCGGCATGCCGGGCCAGCAGGTCGCCGCAGAACGAGCGGATGGCGCGGTTGACCACCGTGGGCTTCTCCCACGGCATGAAGTGCCCGGCTCCCGGCACCCAGAACGGCCCCACGACCTGCGGATAGGCGATCGCGCACCGTTCGGCGATGTGGTCGCCGATCGTCACCTGGTCGGGGCCGATGAGGACGAGCGTCGGCTGCTGAACAGGCCGGTCGGTCATCTCGGGGGCCGACAGGGGACGGGTGCCCATCACCACCTCATAGTCGGCGAAGGAGGCCCGCAGCCGGTCGGCGTCGGCGTAGGGCTCGGTGAGCAGGTCGAGGTCGGCCTCGCTGAACGCGCCGGGCGGGCACCACATCCGATGGCCGAAGAACTCGGCGATGTAGCGCCGCCGCCGTTCGGGGGTGTCGAGTTCGGCGACGAGTTCGTCGGCATGGAGTCCCTGGCGGCGCTGGTAGTCGTAGATCGCCGGCTTGGGCGTGCCCGGGGGGATTCCGGCCGCGGCGAACTCCTCGGGCAGGTCAGGCATCGAGTCGTCGAGCACCACCAGCCGGTCCACCCTGTCGGGGTGGCGTGTGGCCAGGTCAATGGTGATCATCGCGCCGAGGTCGTGCCCTGCCACGACGGCGCGCTCCCAGCCCAGGGCGTTCATGAGGCCGACCAGGTCGGCGTTGAAGGCGGCGAAGTCATAGAAGCCGTCAGGAGCGAAGTCGGAGTCGCCGTAACCGCGCAGGTCGGGGGCGGCGACGTCGAACCCGGCCGCGGCGAGCTCCTCGATGTTGTGCGACCAGATAAGACTGGTGCAGGGGAAACCGTGGATGAGCAGCAACGGCACCCCGCCCTGGCCGCTCCGCCGGACCGCCAGCCGATGTCCTTCGCCGACAGTGACGAACGTGGGAGAAATGGCCATGGCACATCGTTGCATGCGCCACCGACAGTATCGGACCGCCTGATCTGCCCAAAGACGTGAACTGATGCAGCTTCCAGGGGCGGAGGGAGCTTCCATGGGGCGGAGGGAGTTCCATGGAGCAGAGGGAGCTTCCATCCACCCAAGGTGGGAGGCACGAGATCGTGGAGCGCCGTCTGCTCACTGGCCGAGGCGCAGTCGTCAACGGCAGAGGAGACCGGCTCTGGCGGGATCAGGAGGTCCGGGGCGAGGTCGGCGATCAGCAGGGCTCAAGGCGGTGTCCCTCGCACCTGGTGGCAGGCGTCGGGGAGGGGTGGCCGTCTCGGGGGCTGCCCGGCGACGGCGGCGTGTGGACGGCGCAGAGCCCGCCCTGCCGGGCGAGCGTGCGCTCGTCGTCGTCCTCGGTGGTGCGATGCGGGCCAGGCCGGATGAGCCCTCGGTACGGCACACCGCCGCCGAGCCAGGATCAGCTCGAACCTGGACGTCTCTCCATCGTGGCCCCTTATCTATGCGTTTTGCCTACTCCCCACCCTTTTGCACGTACGAGCGCACGAACTCCTCTGCGTTCTCTTCGAGAACTTCGTCGATTTCGTCCAGGATCGCGTCGACGTCGTCGGTCAGCTTCTCCTGCCGCTCCTGCACATCGCCGCCCGCCGAGGCCTCGGTCTCCTCGACCTCGTTCTCGCGACGACCGGTCTGCTTCTGACCGCCGGTGTCCCTGTTCGCCATGATCAACCTCCGCTTGGGGGACTGCCTCTAGTGGATATCTTCCCCGAACCGACCGACATTGCGCGCCCAATGCCGCGCGATCTTCAACGAGGTTGACTAGATAGCCCCCCTATCCAATACTGGACCCCTATCTCCCAGGAGGTCCAGGATGTCCCCTTCCACACTGAGCACCGCGGGTGTGCTGCTCATCACAGTCCCCGGCGTCGCCTATGGCGGCGTCACGCTGCTGACGTTCCTCATGCGGAGCGTCCCCGGATACAACGACAACCCGGTCAGGCGCGGCCTCTGGCGGGCCGGACACGCCCATGCGGGGGTGCTGGTGCTGTTCAGCCTGGTCGCGCTGCTGTACATCGACGCGGCGACACTCTCGGACGGGATGAAGTCGCTGGTGCGCACGCTCATCGTGGCGGCGCCGATCCTGATGCCGCTGGGCTTCTTCCTGTCGGTGATCCGGCCGAGGGACACGAAGCCGAGCCGGCTGATCTGGCTGACCTTCGCGGGCGGCCTGTCGCTCGCCGTCGGGACGCTGATCCTGGGCATCTCACTGCTGTAGCGAGCGTCGATGAGTCCCGTAAGGTGGCCGGCGCGGGGTCCCAGAGGCGGGACGGCCTCAGGCGCCGCATGACGCGGCAGCGAGCCCTCCCGCGCGAGGTACACCGCACCCGGGCACGGGGCCGTGAGGGGCGCGTTGGCCCGGCCGTACGTGGGTCGGGCGCCACCGGGGCGACGAGATCGATCGACCCCCGATCAGGACCGCGACCAAGTCGGCTCCCGGCGGTCAGAGCCGCGAGGAGGTCGGCCGCAGGACCACCATCAGGCCGGATGCCCCAGGAGGGGCAGCGGCGAGGAGGGCCGAGCCGATCAAGACAGCGACCACGTCGGACGCGGCGGTCAGCACGGCAACCAATCGCACGCGGCGGCCATAGCGGCGATCAGGCAGGATGTCCCGGTAACGCCAGCGGCGAGGAGGGCCGAGCCGATCGGAGCCACGATCAGGCCGACCGCTCCAGGCCATGGGAGCGGCGAGGTCGGTCGCCGGCGGTCAGGGCCGCGAAGGGGTCCGCCCCCCGCCGGTCAGGGCCGAGACAGGCTCAGTCGCCGCCGGTCAGGGCCGCTACGAGGTCGGCGGCGGTGCGGCAGCGGTCGAAGAGCTCGCCGACGTGCGCCTTGGTGCCGCGCAGCGGCTCGAGGGTCGGGACCCGCTGCAGGGACTCACGTCCGGGGATGTCGAAGATGACGGAGTCCCACGAGGCCGCCGCGACGGACTCGCTGTACTGCCGCAGGCAGCGCCCCCGAAAGTAGGCGCGAGTGTCGGTGGGCGGGTTCTCGACCGCGCGCTGGACCTGCTCCTCGGTGACCAGGCGCTGCATGCGTCCGCGGGCGACCAGGCGGTTGTAGAGGCCGCGGTCGGGCCTGATGTCGGAGTACTGCAGGTCGACCAGCTGGAGCCGCGGGTGCGACCAGGCGAGGCCGTCACGCGTGCGGTAGCCCTCGAGGAGCTCCAGCTTGGCGACCCAGTCGAGCTCGCGGGAGAGCTGCATGGGGTCCTCGGCCAGGCGGGTCAGGACGGACTCCCAGCGGTCGAGGATGTCCTTGTTCATCTCCTCGGTGGCGGTGCCGCGCTCCTCGACGTACTTGCGGGCCTGCTCGAGGTACTCCATCTGCAGCTGGATGGCGGTGAGCTTGCGCCCGTCGCGCATCGGGATCTCGTAGCGGCAGGTGGGGTCGTGGGAGACCGCGCGCAGCGCCTGGACGGGATTGTCGACCGCCAGGTCACGGGTGAGGAAGTTGTCCTCGATCATGGCCAGCACGAGGGCCGTCGTTCCGAGCTTCAAATATGTCGAAATTTCCGACATGTTGGCGTCGCCGATGATGACGTGCAGGCGGCGGTACTTCTCCGGATCGGCGTGCGGCTCGTCACGCGTGTTGATGATGGGCCGCTTGAGCGTCGTCTCCAGACCCACCTCGACCTCGAAGAAGTCGGCCCGCTGGCTGATCTGGAAGCCCTCGCCGCGGGAGTCCTGCCCGATGCCGACCTTGCCCGAGCCCACCACGACCTGGCGCGAGACGAAGAACGGCGTCAGGTGCCTGACGATGTCGGCGAAGGGCGTGGCCCTGCGCATGAGGTAGTTCTCGTGGCAGCCGTAGGAGGCGCCCTTGGCGTCGGTGTTGTTCTTGTAGAGCTGGATCGGCGCGTTGGTGGGGATCGCCGAGGCGCGCACGGCGGCGTCGTACATCACCCGCTCGCCCGCCTTGTCCCAGATGACGGCCGCGCGAGGGTTGGTGCACTCGGGCGTGGAGTACTCCGGGTGGGCGTGGTCGACGTAGAGGCGCGCGCCGTTGGTGAGGATGACGTTGGCCAGGCCGAGGTCCTCGTCGGTCAGCTGGCTGGGGTCGGCGACCTCCCGGGCCAGGTCGAAGCCTCTGGCATCACGAAGCGGGTTCTCCTCCTCGAAGTCCCACCGCGCCCTGCGCGCCCTGGCCGCCGAGGCGGCCAGGTAGGCGTTCACGACCTGCGAGGAGGTCACCATCGCGTTGGCGCCTGGCTGGCCGGGTACGGAGATGCCGTACTCGGTCTCGATGCCCATCACCCGACGCACCGTCATGCGCACCCTCTGTTCGTCCGGGTCTGTCTATCCGCCGTTTATATGCCCGAGCCTATGCCCTTCACAGTCCCTGAGGGTCACAGAGTTATGGCACCGACGCCTTTTCAGCCTGTACGGCGGGCATTGGCGTGCTTTGCGGCGTGCGCCGAGGCCGAAGGAGTCGCTGAAGAGGCCGCTCGGCACAGGAATAGACAAGATATGACAAGAGCAGGGTCACGAGTGTGGCGATGACGCCGACGATCCAGGCGGGCATCGCGCCGACCAGGGGCGGGATCAGGACCACGGCGACGACGCTATGGAACAGGTAGAGCGGGTAGGTGGTCCCGCCGAGCGCGGTCAGCACCGGCGAGGACGGCATCCTGAGGTAGCCGAGCGCGACCATGGCCATGACGGCGAAGATCAGCGTGATGGTGAAGACGACGCCGAACTCCGTGACCGGCATGGCCTTCGCGCCCGCGAGTTTGACGCGGCTGGCCACCCGGACGAGGGCGGAGTCCACCGACAGCACCCACGAGCCGGCGAACAGCAGCCACGGCGGCCAGGCCGAGCCGAAGCGATGGATGAGGTACAGCGCCATCCCTGCGATGAAATATCCGGCATAGCGCGGCATGACGATCTCGGTGACGATCTCATGACCGAGGAGGGCGACCTGGTCGCCGAGGAAGTGCACGGGGACGGCCGCGGCCAGCCAGACGGCCATGAAGGCCAGCACCCGCCCATAGGTGACGCCCACGATCACCAGGATCGAGATGAGCAGATAGAAGCGCAGCTCGGCCCAGAGCGACCAGTAGACGCCGCTGGCGTCCCCCACGTCGAACAGCCGCTGGAACATGGTCGCGTTGACCGCGTACTCGCCCGCCGACAGCTTGGGATCCAGCGGCTTGGCGGCCAGCACGCCGTACACGACGACCACCGCGGCCAGGCTCAGCCAGTAGGCCGGGTAGAGGCGCACGAACCTGGACCAGGCGAACGCCCCCAGCCCCCGGCCCCAGACCGTCATGAGGATGACGAACCCGCTGATCACGAAGAAGAGCTCGACGCCGAGGATGCCGAGCCCCGCGACGGGAGCCAGCCAGGGGAACAGCGTCGCTGGCCGCTCCCCCCAGACGGAGGCGAACGCCACGAAGAAGTGGAAGGCGAGGACGGCCATGGCGGCGATGAAGCGGAGCAGATCGAGCTCTGCGAGCCGCCCCGGGGTCTGTGATCGCCTGGCGCTCATCCGTCGTCTCTGCACGCCCTTTTGACGGGGTTTGGTGCGGTTGGGTTCCGTGTGGCTGGTGAGACTTTACCATTACCCGTGTTTTACTTTCCGTTGACAGTAGATAACTCTGCGTGTCGAAGTCCTCCGGACGGATGGGTGAGGGAATGACGGACGATCAGCTCAGCCTTGGCACAGCGGCGGCACGGAACCTGGCGACGACCACCAAGTCGGTGCCGCAGATGCAGGAGATCACCTCGCGGCACCTGCTGCGGGTTCTCCCGTGGGTCCAGGCGATCGGCGGGGTCTACCGGGTCAATCGGCGGCTGACGTACGCGGTCGGCGACGGGCGGGTGACCTTCACCTCGACCGGCGCGGACGTGCGGGTGATCCCCGGCGAGCTGGCCGAGCTGCCCGCGCTGCGCGGGTTCGAGGACCAGGACGCGCTGGCCGCGCTGTCGGGCCGCTTCTCCCAGCGGGAGGTGGCCCAGGGCGAGGCGATCGTCGAGGCGGGACGGCCGCGCGACGAGGTGGTGCTCATCGCGCACGGCAAGGTCGCCAAGGTCGCGCAGGGCGCCTACGACAACGAGAGCGTGCTGGGAGTGCTGGCCGACGGCGACTACCTGGGCGAGCAGATCCTGCTCAGCCAGGACGGCCAGGACGGCCAGTGGGAGTTCACCGCGCGGGCGGTGACGGCCTGCACGGTGCTGACGATGTCCGCGCAGTCCTTCCGCGAGGTGGCCGACTCCTCAGAATCGTTGCGCGCCCACCTCGACGGCGCCTCGAACCCCGCCGACCGGGCGCAGAACGACCACGGTGAGGCCGCGATCGCGCTGGCGGCCGGCCACGTGGGCGAGGCCAGGCTGCCGGGCACGTTCGTCGACTACGAGTTGAAACCGAGGCAGTACGAGCTGAGCGTGGCCCAGACGATCCTGCGCGTGCACTCGCGGGTCGCCGATCTCTACAACGAGCCGATGAACCAGACCGAGCAGCAGCTGCGGCTGACCATCGAGGCGCTGAGGGAGCGGCAGGAGGACGAGCTGGTCAACAACAGGGAGTTCGGCCTGCTGCACAACGCCGACCTCAAGCAGCGCATCCACACCCGCTCGGGCCCGCCGACCCCCGACGACCTCGACGAGCTGCTGGCCAAGGTGTGGAAGGATCCGGCGGTGATCCTGGCCCACCCGAGGGCGATCGCGGCCTTCGCCCGCGAGTGCAACGCCAGGGGCCTCTACCCGTCCAACACCGAGTACGGCGGGCAGCGCGTGCCCGCGTGGCGGGGCATCCCCATGCTGCCCTGCAACAAGATCCCGATCACCGACAAGGGCATCACCTCGATCATGGCGATGCGCCTGGGCGAGGCCGACCAGGGCGTGATCGGCCTGAACCGCGTCGGCCTGCCCGACGAGTACCAGCCGGGCCTTTCGGTTCGCTTCATGGGCATCAACGACCAGGCGGTCATCTCCTACCTGGTGACGACCTACTACTCGGCGGCCGTGCTCGTGCCCGACGCGCTGGGCATCCTGGAAAGCGTCGAAGTCGGCTGATGGATCCCTTCGAACTCCCCGACTTCTACCTCCCGTATCCGGCCAGGCTGAACCCGCATGTCGAGACCGCCCGCGCGCACACCAAGGAGTGGGCGAGGGAGATGGGCATGCTCGACGATCCGGAGATCTGGGAGGAGCGCAGGTTCGACGGCATGGACTACGGGCTGCTGTGCGCCTACACCCACCCCGAGTGCGACGCCGCCGAACTCGACCTGGTCACCGACTGGTACGTGTGGGTCTTCTACTTCGACGATCACTTCCTCGAGACGTTCAAGCGAACCCGCGACGTGGCGGGCGCCCAGGCCTACCTCGACCGGCTCGACCTGTTCATGACCGACGATCCGCCGGAGCCGGCCAACCCGGTCGAGCGCGGGCTCAAGGACCTGTGGGCCCGTACGGTCCCCGGCATGTCCGACCTCTGGCGCGAGAGGTTCACCAGGGCCAACCACGAGCTGATGCAGGAGTCGATGTGGGAGCTGTTCCACATCGAGGACGGTCAGGTGTCCAACCCGATCGAGTACATCGAGGAGCGCCGCAAGGTCGGCGGCGCTCCGTGGTCGGCCTGCCTGATCGAGCACGCGGTGGGCGTGGAGGTGCCCGAGCGGGTGGCGGCCAGCCGTCCGATCAGGGTGCTGACGGAGACCTTCGCCGACGCGGTGCACCTGCGCAACGACCTGTTCTCCTACCGGCGGGAGGTGGAGGAGGAGGGCGAGCTGTCCAACTGCGTGCTGGTCGTGGAGCGCTTCCTCGACTGCGACACCCAGAAGGCGGCCGAGGTCACCAACGACCTGCTGACCTCGCGCCTGCACGTCTTCGAGCACACGACCTTCACCGAGCTGCCCGTGCTGTTCGCCGAGTACGCGCTGCTCCCGCACGAGCAGGAGGCGGTGCTGCGCTACGCGCGCGGCCTACAGGACTGGCAGTCGGGCGGGCACGAGTGGCACATGCGCTCCAACCGCTACATGAACGGCGGCGGGCGCACGGGCTTCCACATCTCCCCCCGGCACGTGATGGGCCCCGGCGGGCTCAGGAACCACGCCCACGTGCCGCATCAGAAGGTGGGCCACCTGCCGCTGCCCGATATCCCCATGCCGTTCCAGGCGCGGGAGAACCCGCACCTGGACGCGGCGCGCAGGGCGACCCTCGAGTACGCGGAGGCGATGGGCTTCTACACGATGGTGTGGGACCGAGCCGGCCACGCCGGCTTCGACCTGGCGTTGTGCGCCTCCGGCATCGACCCGGACGCGAGCCTGGAGGAGCTGATCCTGGCGACCGACTGGCTGAGCTGGGGCACCTACGGCGACGACTACGTGCCTGTGGTCTTCGGCCGCTCCCGCGACTTCACCGGGGCGAAGGCGTTCAACAAGCGTCTTTCGGAGTTCATGCCGCTCGATCTGGTGGTGACGGCGGTCGCGGCCAACCCGGTAGAGCGCGGCCTGGCCGACCTGTGGGTCCGTACGGCGGAGCCGATGCCGCCCGAGGGCCGCGCCCGGTTCAGGTCGGCGGTGGAGGAGATGACCGCCAGCTGGGTGTGGGAGCTGTCCAACCACGTCCAGAACCGGGTCCCCGATCCCGTCGACTACGTGGAGATGCGGCGCAAGACGTTCGGCTCGGACATGACGATGGCCCTGGCGCGGCTGGCGCCGGGGCGGTCGATCCCCGCCGAGGTCTGGGGGTCGCGGCCGATGACGGCGCTGACCGGCGCGGCCCACGACTACTGCTGCATGCTCAACGACCTGTTCTCCTACCAGAAGGAGATCGAGTACGAGGGCGAGCTGCACAACATGGTGCTGGTCATGGAGACGTTCTTCGACTGCGACCGGCCCAGGGCGGTGGAGCTGGTCAGCTCGCTGATGGCGGCCAGGATGCGGCAGTTCCAGAAGATCGCCGAGGTCGATCTGCCCGCCCTGCTCGACGACATGGCGGCCGACGCCGAGCTGCGCGCGTCGGTGGCCGGCTACGTCGCCGAGCTGGGTGACTGGATGGCCGCGATCCTGCGCTGGCACAGGGAGTGCAAACGTTATGACGAGGCGACGCTGAAGGGCACCCGCTGGGTGGCAGGCCCGACGGGCCTCGGCACGGCAGGCACGAGGATCGGGACACTGCTGGGAAGGATCGCCTCGTGACCACGCTGAGCCTGAGCACGGCGGCCGCCAGGAATCTGGCGACCACCACCAAGTCCGTGCCGTTCATGCGGGAGATCACCCCGCGGCACCTGCTGCGGGTGCTGCCGTGGGTGGAGGTGACGGGCGGCGCCTTCCGCGTCAACCGGCGCCTCACCTACCGGGTCGGTGACGGCAGGGTGAGCTTCACCTCGACCGGCGCCGACGTCAGGGTGATCCCCGGCGAACTGTGCGAGCTGCCCGCGCTGCGCGGCTTCGCCGACACGGACGTCCTGGCGGAGCTGGCGGGGCTGTTCGAGCAGCGCGAGTACGAGCCGGACCAGGTCCTCGCCGAGGAGGGCCGGCCCCTCGAGGAGGTGCTGCTGGTCGCGCACGGCAAGCTGGCCACGTCGGCGCGCGGCGCCTACGACGGCCCTGTGCAGCTCGGGCGGCTGGCCGACGGCGACCACCTGGGCGACTCGCTGCTGACCGGCGGCGCCACCTCGTGGGGGTACACCGTCCGGGCCATCACCGCCTGCACCGTCCTGGCGTTGCCGGCGCCCGCCCTGCGGGCGCTGCTCGACCGCTCCCCCGCCCTGCGCGCCCATCTGACGCCCTCGGGCCCGCCGAAGCCGCAGAACAGGTACGGCGAGGCGGAGGTGGCGCTGGCGGCGGGCCACGTGGGCGAGGTTCGGCTGCCCGGCACGTTCGTCGACTACGACCTGTCGCCGCGCGTGTACGAGCTGAGCGTGGCGCAGACGATCCTGCGGGTCCACACCAGGGTCACCGACCTCTACAGCGACCCGATGGACCAGCTGGAGCAGCAGTTGCGGCTCACCGTGCACGCGTTGCGCGAACGGCAGGAGCACGAGCTGGTCAACAACAGGGAGTTCGGCCTGCTGCACAACGCCGATCTCAAGCAGCGCGTCCACACCCGGACGGGGCCGCCCACCCCTGACGACCTGGACGAGCTGCTGTCCAGGCGCAGGAAGACGCACTGCTTCCTGGCCCATCCGCGGGCGGTGGCCGCCTTCGGCCGCGAGTGCAACGCGCGCGGGGTCTACCCGGCGGTGACCGAGGTGCCGGGGGGCAGGGTGATCGCCTGGCGGGGCGTGCCGCTGCTGCCGTGCGACAAGATCCCGGTCAGCGACAAGGGGCTGACCTCGATCATGGCCATGCGCCTGGGCCAGGACGACCAGGGGGTGATCGGGCTGCGCCGCACGGGGCTGCCCGACGAGCGCGAACCGGGGCTGTCGGTGCGGTTCGCCGGCATCTCCGACCAGGCGATCTCCTCCTACCTGGTCACCACCTACCACTCGGCGGCCGTCCTGGTCCCCGACGCGCTCGGCCTGCTGGAGAGCGTGGAGGTCGGCTAGCCGAGGGCGCTCTGGAAGGGGCGCTGTGGAAGGGAGACGGTGGAGGGCGGGAAAGTGCGCCCTCCACCGCTTTCGCATCTACCCAGGAAGACCTCAAGGCCACGGGTGCGCACGCTCAAGCACCCGACCCGCGATCCGGCGCCCGGCACTGAGACGGGCGACACCTGAGACCGGCACAGCCCGAGAGACCCGCACACCCCAGAGACCGGCGCGGGCTCAGAGACGGGGCGCGGGCTCAGAGACGGAGACTCGCTTAGAGACGGGGGCTCTCGGAGACGGGCACGTGGGCTCGTGGCGAGGGGCCGGCCCTGGGCGCCGCAGCGGCCCCGCATCGTCGAAAGGGCCGCCCCTTGGGCACGGAGCGGCCCCGCACGTCGAAGGGCCGCTCCCCCGAGGGAAGCGGCCCCTTTCGACCGTAGGACTTACAGGTACTGGCCGGTGTTCGCGACCGTGTCGATCGAACGCCCCGCCTCGGTGCCCGTCTTGCCGGAGACCAGCGTGCGGATGTAGACGATCCGCTCGCCCTTCTTGCCGGAGATGCGGGCCCAGTCGTCGGGGTTGGTGGTGTTGGGCAGGTCCTCGTTCTCGGAGAACTCGTCCACGCAGGCCGCCAGCAGGTGCTGCACCCGCAGGCCCTTCTGCCCGGTTTCGAGGAACTGCTTGATGGCCATCTTCTTGCCCCGGTCGACGATGTTCTGGATCATCGCGCCGGAGTTGAAGTCCTTGAAGTACAGGACTTCCTTGTCGCCGTTGGCGTAGGTCACCTCGAGGAAGCGGTTCTCTTCGCTCTCGGAGTACATGCGCTCGACGACGCTCTGGATCATGCCGTGGATGGTCGACTCGCGGGAGTCGGAGTGCTCCGCCAGGTCGTCCGGGTGCAGCGGGAGCTCGGAGATGAGGTACTTGGAGAAGATGTCCTTCGCCGCCTCGGCGTCGGGCCGCTCGATCTTGATCTTGACGTCCAGGCGGCCGGGCCGCAGGATCGCCGGGTCGATCATGTCCTCGCGGTTGGAGGCGCCGATGACGATGACGTTCTCCAGTCCCTCGACGCCGTCGATCTCAGACAGCAGCTGCGGGACGATCGTGTTCTCGACGTCGGAGGAGACGCCAGAGCCTCGGGTGCGGAAGATCGAGTCCATCTCGTCGAAGAACACGATCACCGGGGTGCCCTCTGAGGCCTTCTCGCGGGCTCGCTGGAAGACCAGGCGGATGTGCCGCTCGGTCTCACCGACGTACTTGTTGAGCAGCTCCGGGCCCTTGATGTTGAGGAAGAAGCTCTTGCCCGACTGGCCCGTCTTCTCCGCGACCTGCTTGGCCAGGGAGTTGGCGACGGCCTTGGCGATGAGCGTCTTGCCGCAGCCGGGCGGGCCGTACAGCAGCACACCCTTGGGCGGACGGAGCTTGTGCTCGCGGAACAGGTCGGCGTGCAGGTAGGGCAGCTCGATGGCGTCCCTGATCTGCTCGATTTGCCGCATGAGGCCGCCGATCTCCTCGTAGGAGATGTCGGGGACCTCTTCGAGCACGAGCTCTTCGACTTCGGACTTGGGAATGCGCTCGTAGACATAGCCGGAGCGGGACTCCAGCAGAAGCGAGTCGCCCGCGCGGATCGGCTGCCCGACCAGCGACTCGGCAAGGCGCACCACGCGCTCCTCGTCGGCGTGGGAGATGACCAGGGCGCGCTCGCCGTCTTCGAGCAGCTCCTTGAGCATCACGATCTCGCCGACCTCTTCGTAGCCGAGCGCCTCGACCACGTTGAGCGCCTCGTTGAGCATGACCTCCTGGCCACGCCTGAGCGATTCGACGTCGACCGCGGGACTGACGTTGACCCGCAGCTTGCGGCCTCCGGTGAAGACCTCCACCGTGCCGTCTTCCCTGGCCTCGAGGAAGACGCCGAAGCCGGACGGCGGCTGGGCCAGCCGGTCGACTTCCTCCTTGAGGGCAACGATCTGGTCCCTGGCCTCCTTGAGTGTGGCGACCAGCCGTTCGTTCTGGCTGGTGACCGCCGCAAGGTTGGCCTGCGCCTCGTGGAGACGCTCTTCCAGGACCCTGGCCTGACGGGGTGACTCGGCCAGCTTCCGCCTCAGCGCGGTGATCTCCTCCTGCAGGAAGGAGACCTGTGTTGAAAGATCAGCGACCTCCCGTTCGCGCTGCGCGGCTCGAGCCTCAGCATCATCGCGAGCTGCCACGCCCCGTCACCTCCTTCCCAGTCGAGGGCGACTACTTAGGACCTTACCTATCTCGGGCCCCTCCGTAACCTGGCCGGGCAGTGTTCGTCGAGTGACATTCAGTGTTTGGCTATTTACCCCTATCGGAGCGTTTAGTACATGCAGCATATGAACACGGCGATCTGTTCCCGTGTCACGCACCAACGCACCGCCGTGGCCAAATTGTCATAGTTCTTCGGTGGTTCCCTTCGGTCGTCTGCGCCGTGGCGGGGGCGTGACGCCGTCCGCCATGCGGCGGGCGCTGACGAGGAACCCGGTGTGCCCGATCATCCGGTGGTCAGGCCGTACGGCGAGCCCCTCGACATGCCAGTCGCGAACCAGGGTCTCCCACGCGTGGGGCTCGGTGAAACTCCCGTGCTCGCGAAGTGCCTCGACGGTCTTGGACATCTGCGTGGTCGTGGCCACGTAGACGCAGATCACTCCGCCGGGGGTGAGGGCCTTGGCGGCCGACTCCACGCACTCCCACGGGGCGAGCATGTCGAGGATGATCCGGTCGACGTCGAGCTCGTCGATGGACTCGTTCAGGTCGCCCACGACCAGGCGCCAGCTGTCCATCTCGCCGCCGAAGAACTTCTCCACGTTCTTCTTGGCGACGTCGGCGAAGTCCTGCCGCCGCTCGTAGGAGGTGACCTTGCCCTCCGGGCCCACCGCGCGCAGCAGGAAGCAGGTCAGCGCGCCCGAGCCGACTCCGGCCTCGATGACGCGGGCACCGGGGAAGATGTCGGCCATGCCGACGATCTGGGCGGCGTCCTTCGGGTAGATGACGGCCGCGCCGCGCGGCATCGACAGCGTGTAGTCCTGCAGCAGGTGCCTGAAGGCGAGGTACTGCGTGCCGTTGGCCGAGCGGACCACCGAGCCCTCGGGCTGGCCGATCAGGTCGCTGTGCGGGATCGCCCCCTTGTGCGTGTGGAAGACCCCGTCCTCCTTCAGCGTGATCGTGTGACGCTTGTTCTTGGGGTCGGTGAGCTGCACCTGATCCCCCACCTGGAACGGCCCGTGCCTGCGAAAACCCATGCGCATGAGGATAGGGCGAATCGCGCACTCGAACGGCCCGCGGCAACCCCCTGTATCTGCGCCCTTCTGGACCGTAACATCCTCACGTGCCGACACGCTGGCCCTTCGCCGGTCGCGTCGAGGAGACCGACCGGCTGCTGACGCTGATGAACGATCCCGACGTCCGCGGGGTCGCGATCGTGGGCGCCGCGGGCGCGGGCAAGAGCAGGCTGGCGATGGAGGTCGTGACCTCCCTGCGCTCGCGCGGGCGCACCGCCGTCCACGCCATCGCCTCGATGGCCGCCCGCGAGCTGCCCTTCGGGGCGCTGGCCCACCTGCTGCCCGCCGCGCTGCCCCAGGGCGCCAACCCGCTGAAGTGGATCTCCGACACGCTCGTCGGGACCGAGCGGCGCCCCCTGATCCTGGTCGACGACGCCCACCTGCTCGACTCCGGCTCGGCCGCGGTCCTGCACCACATGGCGCAGGACGCCGCCGCGCAGCTGCTGCTCACCCTGCGCGGCGGCGAGCCCGTCCCCGACACGCTGGTATCACTGTGGAAGGACCTGGGCCTGGTCAGGATGGAGCTGGCGCCGCTGAGCCTGCGCGACGTCGGGCGCATCCTTGCCGCCGTGCTCGGCGATCCCGTCGAGTCGGCCAGCGTGGCCAGGCTGCACCGGCTCGCCGGGGGCAACGCGCTGTTCCTTCGCGAGCTGGTGGCCGGCGCGCTCGACGGAGGGGCGCTGGTGCGGGTGCGGGGTCTGTGGCGCCTGGAGTCGGCGCCGCCGGTCGCCCCCGCGCTGGCCGACCTGGTCGCCGCCCGCATCGGCCGCCTGGAGCCCGCCGAGGAGGAGGCGCTGGAGTACATCGCGCTGGGCGAGCCGCTCGGGGCACAGCTGCTGGCCGGCCTGGTGCCGGCCGCCACCGTCGAGTCGCTGGAGGCCAAGGACCTCATCAGGGTGCTCGTGGACGGCAGGCGCACGCTGGTGCGCCTGGCCCACCCCCTGTACGGCGAGGCGATCAGGGCCGGCAGCCCCCTGCTGCGCACCAGGCGCCGCTACCGCCGGCTGGCCGAGGCGCTCGAGGCCGCGGGCGGGCGGCGGCGCGACGACGTGGTGCGGCTGGCGGTGTGGCGCCTGGAGAGCGGCACCGTCAAGGACCCCGGCCCGCTGCTGTCGGGCAGCGAGATCGCCTGGGCGGCGCACGACGCCACCCTGGCCACCAGGCTGGGCTGGGCGGCGCTGAACGCGGGCGGTGGCGCGCGGGCGGCCATCATGCTGTCGGACGTGCTGTCGTTCTCCGAGGCGTTCACCGACTCCGAGGCCGCGCTGACCTCGGTGTGGAACGAGCCATGCGGCCCCGAGCTGCGGGCGCAGCTGGCGATGCAGCGCGCCTGGAACCTCAACTTCGGGCTGCGCCGTCCGGCCGAGGCCGACGCCGTGCTCGACGCCGCCGAGGCGATGCTCGACGACCCCTCCCTGCGCCTACTGGTGCACGCCATGCGGCTGAACGTGCGCATCCTGCGCGGTGAGGTGCACGAGAGCGCGCGGGCGGCCGAGGAGATGCTGGCGGGCGAGCACCTGTCGGTGGTCGCCGAGGCGATGGCGCTGGGCATCACCGCCTACGGCCTGCCGTACGCGGGCAGGTGCGACGAGGCCAGGCGGATGTGCCTTCGGGCCAGGGCGGTGGAGGCCTCCTGGCACGACGCGGCGCCCTCCGAGGTGCTCAAGCTCATCGCGGGCAGCTACCTGGCGGAGATGCTGTCGGGCGACCTGGCCGCGGCCGAGCGCGCCGTCCGGCACGGGCAGGAGGTGCTTGGAGACGACAGCGCGCTACGCCTGTTCAGGCGCATGTTCCTGCAGTGGCACGGCGAGATCGCCAGGATGCGCGGCAGGCTGGCCGAGGCGGCGCGCATCACCAAGGAGGCCACCACGCTGGCGGGCGCCGGCCACTTCACCGCGCTCGCGGTGGCCGAGCTGGCCCACTGCACGGCGCTGCTCGGCGACCAGGGAACCGCCCGCGCGCTGCTGGCCGAGGCCGAGCGCGACCGCACCGACGTCCTCTACCTGCTGCAGACCTCCATCGACGCGGCCCAGCGCTGGGTGACGGCGATGGGCGGCCAGCTGCCTCGCGCGACAGAGCTGGCGCTGGCGCACGCCGCCCGCGCCCGATCACAAGCCCTGCTGGGCATCGAGCTGGGCGCCCTGCACGACGTGGTGCGCTTCGGCGGGGCGCGAAGGGTGGCGACGCGGCTGACGGAGGTCGCCCGGCGGCACGACGGCGCCCTGGCCGCCGTCTGCGCGGCGCACGCCGCGGCCGCCGCCTCGGGAGACGGCGAGGGCCTGGACCGCGTGGCGGGCTCCTTCAGGGAGCTGGGGATGACGCTGCACGCCGCCGAGGCGTACGCGCAGGCCTCGGCCGCGCACCACGCGCGGGGCCATCCCCAGAAGGGCAGGACCGCCGCCGCCAGGGCGGCGGCGTGCGCGGCGGCCTGCGGCGGCCCGCGCACGCCCGCGCTGGCCCGCCTGCGGGGTCCCGCGCTGACCGCGCGCGAGAGGGAGATCGCCAGGCTCGCGGCGGCGGGCCTGGCCAGCAAGGAGATCGCCGCGCGGCTGGTGCTGTCGATCAGGACGGTCGACAACCACCTGCAGTCGGTGTACGGCAAGCTCGGCGTCAACGGCCGAACGGAGCTGACCGAGCTGCTGGACGCCGATTCGCCACCCGAGGCGGACGATTGATAGCAATGGACCATGTTGCCGCGTGAAGTGATCTCCGCCGGTTCGCTGATCCTGCGCCCCCCGTCCCGCGACGACCTCGGCGCGATCGTGCGAGCCTCCTCCGACGCCGAGACCGCCAGGTTCCTCTACCTGCTGCCCGTGCCGTACACCCGCGAAGACGCGGAGAGCTATCTCGAGATGGCCGAGCGGCGCTGGGCCGAGGGCGGCGCGGAGTTCAGCGTCACCGACGCCGCGACGGGCCGCTACCTTGGCGCGGCCGGCCTGCGCGCCCCTGGCCCGGGTGACACGCTCGAGATCGGCTACCGGGTGGCCGAGTGGGCCAGGGGCAAGGGCGTGGCCACGGCGGCCGCGAGGGCGGTCAGCGAGTGGGCCTTCGACAAGGGCGCGCGCCGCATCGAACTGCGTGCCGAGGTGGAGAACCTGGCCAGCCTGCGCGTCGCCTACGCCGCCGGCTACCTGCAGGAAGGCGTCGAGCGCGAGCGGCGCCACACCAGGGACGGCAGGCCCGCCGACTTCGTGGCCTTCGCGCGGCTGGCGAGCGACCCCGGCGAGGCGGCGCCGCAGTACCTGCCCTTCCTCGAGGGCGGCGAGCTGTCGGACGGGGTGGTGCGGCTGGCCCCGATGGCCCCCGCCGACGCCCCCGACTTCCACGGCCTGATGCGGGAGCCGAGCGTCACGCGCTGGATGATGGCGCCCGCCGGCACGATCGAGAGCAGCGAGCGCCGCTGCCGCTACACCGGCTACTGGTGGCTGTCGGGGCAGCGGGTGGAGCTGTCCGTGCGCGACGCGGCCACCGACGCCTTCGCCGGGCACATCCAGCTCACGCAGGTCGCGCCGCTGATCGGCCAGGCCATGCTCGGCTACTCGCTGATGCCCGCCTTCCGCGGCAGGGGTCTCATCTCGAGGGCTGTGCGGCTGCTGACGGACTGGGCGTTCACGAAGACCGCGCTGCACCGGATCGTGGCGGGCACCGACGTGACCAACGAGGTGTCGCAGGGCGTGCTGGAGCGGGCGGGTTTCAGCAGGGAGGGAGTGCATCGCGAGCTGTTCCCGCGCCCTGACGGCACACGAGGGGACGATGTCGAGTGGCTGCTCCTTCGTCCCCACTAAGGGTGAAAAATCCGCATTTCCCGTTGAGGGGTGGTCAAGAACGCGTTTGGGGATAATACTCCGAGTCGCCGTCCGTTAACTCTCCGCCGATCCCGGCGAGCCATCATCAAAGGGGATGAGGCATGACCAGCGACTGCGTGAAGGAGCTCATCGAATCGTTCTCCCGTACGGAGGCCGACGACCTGCTGGGCCAGGTCGTCAGGTGCGCGGCCGCGGTGGGCGGCACGTCGTACGCGGGATTCGCGGAGGTGGACCCCCTGCAGGAGCTCGCCTGCCTCACGCACGCGCTGATCCCGCGAGACGATCGGCTGGGCGTCCGCGCGTGGCTGGAGGAGTCGGGAACGCTGAAGGAGCTGGCGACCGGCTCCGATCCCGTCCTGGTGGCGAAGGACCCGTCCCTGGGCGCGCCGGGCTTCCTGGCGGTGCCCGTGCCGCTGGCCACGCGCGATCTGGTCTATCTGTGGGTGGCGGGAGGCCGTTTCACCGACAGGGAGGAGCACCTGCTGGGCAGGCTCGCGCTCGCCTGCGGCCGGGCCCTCGAAGCCTCTCGCGGGCTCGAGGCGGCCGCCCGCATGCTCCGCTCCGTGCACGCGTTCACGGCCTGAGCCGGCACCGGGCCCCCGGACGCCGCGGTCAGTCGGCGGCGGCCTTGAGCGCGTCGCGCAGGAGGGCGGCGACCTGGGCGACGAGGGCGTCGACGTCCAGCTTGGCGCGTAGGTCGAGGTCGGCGGTGACCTCCGCGCCGATCCGCAGCTTGAGCGCGACGTCGCCACCCCTGGAGCGCAGCCAGAACTCCACCGTCCTGGTCAGGGCCGCCGCCTGCGCCGCCGACTCGACCTCGATCCGGAGCGCGGGCGGCTCGCCGCCCATCCGCCCCTGCTCCGGCGGCCGGTGCTCGAGGTGGACCCTCCCCCGCAGCGCATCGGCGTCCCGCAGCCACTCCTCCAGCGCGGCGACCTCGTCGAAGGAACCCTCGAAGACGACCTCGGCCATGTCCTCACCTCACGATCGGGGCGGTCCTGGCCCTGGTCAGCCGGACCAGGTCGGCAGGGTCGAGCTCGAGTTCGAGCCCGTGGCGGCCGCTGGAGACGTACACGCTCGACGCGGCGGCCGAGGTCTCCTCCAGGACCGACGGCAGGTACGGCAGCGCCAGCGGGCTGACCACGTCGGCGGCGATGGTCTCGCCGATGCGCACGACGTCGGCGAGCCCCGCGATCCTCGCCCGGGCGGCGCCGAAGGCCCTGGCCAGAGCCCGTTCGTCGATCGCGCCCTCGACCGGCGCGATGGCCACGACGGCGTGCTCGCCGAGATAGAGGATGACGGCCTTGAGCAGGCGCATGGGTGAGATGCCGAGTTCGTCGGCGACCGCCGCCCTCGATTTCGTCCTGGCCGGATCGTGGGGATAAGGATGGACCCTGAACGGCACCTGAGATTTACGAAGAATCCGGATGGCCGGGGTCTCTTGTATGACATTTCGTATATTCCGGATATTCGGTGATTTGGCGGCGCCGCGCCGTACCTGAAAGCGGTGGTACTTGTGGGAGAAAACGTAAACGTAGTCGACGAACGCCTCCGCCAGTTCCACCGCGTCCTCCGCCTCCGACCTCCCCAGCGGGCGCGAGCCGAGGTGGGCGGCCTCGTTGCCCAGCTCGCGCAGTTCCTCGGCCCAGCTCAGCAACCAGCCGTCGATGAGCCCCTCGCGGCGCAGCTCGCCCAGCGCGTGGAAGAGCGTGCGCCCGGTCACGCCGTGGTCGGCGCAGACGGCCTCCAGCAGCCGCCGCACGTGCACGACCGCCGAGGCGGGCGAGCCCGCGCGCAGTCCCGCGCGGGCGTGGGCGAGCTCCTGCCGCACCGCGGGCGGCACCTCGGCGGAGACGGGCCGCCCGTCGGCCGGCCACAGCACCGTGGCGGGCCTGGCGGGAAGGTCGTCGGGGTCGCGGTCGTCGAATTCCGGCTCCGATTCGAGCAGCAGCGCCTGTCCGCAGCTCTGGCAGACGGCCAGCCAATAGGGCCGCAATCGTTCGGGGAGAAAAACCCGATGTAATCCATCGGGTTCGCGTGCGACAGTAGGTCGGGCACAACTCGGGCAATCGACATCGAATTTCGCACCCCATCGCGCCACAAAAGGACGATAAGGGATGACGAAATAGGCCACAAGGGCGTAACGGGAGGGGCCCATGAAACGCTGGCCGTTCGCGGGCCGCAGACAGGAGCTCGAGGACCTGGTGCGCCTGGCGCGGGATCCGACGGCGCAGGGCGTCGTCATCGCGGGGCCCGCCGGGGTCGGCAAGTCGCGCCTGGCCGACGAGGTCCTCACGCACTTCCACGCCGCCAAGGTGGCGCTGGTGCGCATCAGGGCGACCAAGGCCGCCAGCTCCATCCCGAACGGCGCGCTCGCCGACCTCATCCCGCGGCAGCACCCTCCGCACCTGGTCAACACGCTGCGCTGGGCCGCCGACGAACTCCTCGGCCACGCGAGGGGCCGCGTGCTGGTGCTCGCCGTGGACGACGCGCACCTGCTCGACAGCCACTCGGCCGAGGTGATCGCCTCGCTGGTCAGGGCCAGGCAGGCGCGTATGGTGGCCACCCTGCGCGCCAGCGAGCCCGCGCCCGACCCCGTGACGCTGCTGTGGCGGGAGGGCCACCTGCGCAGGTACGACGCCGACCCGCTCAGCGACCTCGACGTAGCCGCCGTGCTCACCGCCGCCCTCGGCGCCCAGCCCGACGACGCCACCGTGCGCAGGCTCGGCGAGGTGACGGAGGGCAACGCGCTGTTCCTGTACGAGGTGGTGGGGGCGGCCATGGCCTCGGGCGCGCTGTCGCCCGTTCACGGGATGTGGAAGCTGACCGGCGACCCGCCTCTGGCTCCGCGCCTGGTCGACCTGATCCACGAGCGGATCGGCGCCCTGTCGCCCGAGCTGAAGGACGTGCTGGAGTACACGGCGCTGGCCGAGCCGATCGGCGCCCGCACGCTGAGCTCGCTCACCTCCGAGCGGGCGTTACTGGAGGCCGAGGAGCGCGGGCTGGTCAGGGTGCGCGTCGACAGGCAGCGCGAGATCGCCCGCCTCGGCCACCCTCTCTACGGCGAGGTGGCCCGCGAGCGCCTGCCCGAGCTGCGCCGCCGGCGCAGGCACGCCGACCTGGTCGCCGCACTGGAGTCCACGGGCCTGCGGCGCAGGGAGGACCCGCTCAGGGTGACGGTGTGGCGGCTGGCCGGAGGTCTCGGCGCCGCGCCCCTGCCGCTGCTGGACGCCTCCCGCCTGGCCTGGTCGGCCCACGACTACCCGCTGGCGATCCGCCTGGGCGAGGCCGCGCTGGAGGCGGGGGGCGGCGTGCCCGCCTCGCTCCAGCTGGCCACGCTCCTCGACTACGCCCAGCAGCCCGACCGGGCGAGGGCCGTGCTCGACGCCACTCCCGAACCCGAGGACGAGCCCACGAGGGCGCGGCTGGTCCTCGCCAGGGCCAGCAACCTGGCCTGGGGCATGGACCGGCTGGGCGACGCGCTCGACCTGCTGTCCGCCGCCGAGAAGGAGCTGACCTCGGCGCCGCCGCGACGGCAGGTCGCCGTCCAGCGTCTGGGCCTGACCGCCTCGGCGGCCAGGCCCGCCGAGGCGCTCCGCCTCGGCGCCGAGCTCCTCGCCCAGGACCTCGGCCCCGCCCAGAGGGCCCAGGTCCTCGGCTCCCGCGCGTTGTCCCTGTGTTACGCCGGACGCACCACGGAGGCGGTCGAGCTGGTCCACGAGGCGCTGCGCGAGGCGGCGGCCTGGCGGGACGAGCTGCCGGCCCTGATCTCTCCCCTGCACTCCACCTGGGCGATGTGCGGGTACTTCTCCGGCGACCTGGCCGTCATGGACCAGGCCATCGCCTCCATGCGCGCCGCTCTCGCGGGCCAGCGCGGCTGGTCGCGCGGCGAGGGCAGCCTCGCCCTGGCCCGCGGCAACGCCGCCACCCTGCGCGGCCAGCTGGGCGCGGCGCTGCTGATCCTGCATGCGCCCGCCAACCACGAGACGGCGCTGACCGTGGGCGGCTGCATGGCCGCCTATGCCGCCACGCAGGCGCTGCGCGGCGAGGCCGCCGCCGCCCGCGACACCCTCCGCGCGGCCCTGGCCCGCAACCGCGCCACCTGGACCGCCTTCATGCGCTGGGCCGCCCTGACCCGCGTGTGGATCGCCGCCGCGGAAGGCGAGACCGACCGGGCCGTCGAGCTGGCGCTCGCGGCCGCCGCCGACTGCCGGGAGAGCGGCCTGTCCGCCTTCGAGGCGGTCGCCCTCCACGACGTGGTACGGCTCGGCGCCCCCGCCGCCGCGCTCCCCCGGCTCGCCGAGCTGGCCACGTCGCACGAGGGCCCGCGCTTACGGCTGGCGGCGGCGCACGCGACGGCGCTGGCGGGCGGCGACCCCAAGGGACTGCTGGGCGTGGCGGAGGGCTTCGACGCGCTGGGCATGCGCCTGCACGCCGCCGAGGCCGCCGCCCAGGCCGCGGCGGTGCTGCGCGGGACCAGGGGCGAGAAGGCGGCTCGCACGGCGGCGACGGAGGCGTGGTCGCTGGCTGGAGCGTGCCAGGGGCCCGACACCCCGGCCCTGCGCGGCCTGGCGGCGCCGGACCTGACCGACCGCGAGCTCCAGGTGGCGCAGCTGACGGCGGCCGGGCATTCGCACAGGGAGATCGCCCAGCGCCTCGGCATCGCTATGCGGACCGCGATGAACCACCGCAACCAGGCCTACTGGAAACTGGGCGTGAACAGCCCCACCGAACTCGCCAAGGCCCTGAACCGCTTCCGCTGACCTGCTTCTGGATTCCTGGCCACCATCCAGGAGCCGGACAGCACACGCCACCCTCGCTCCATCCGAGAGGGAGAACAGCGGCCACCGCTCCCCCTGCTCCACGGCAGAGAACGGCCGCCACCACTCTCGCGCGCTCCACGGCGAAGTGCGGCGGTCGCTTCGCACACCCGCTCCAAGACAGAAGGCGGCGGTCACCACATACGCCGAGACAGAGGGCGGCGGTCGCGACTCTCGCTCCTCCATGACCGGCGGGTGGCGGTCGCGGGGGTTCGGATGGGTCCAGACCTGGCCGAGAGGCCGGGCGGGGTCGAGGGCGAGCGTTCACCCGGGGCCGATGACGCCCTGGCGGGCCTCGGGGTTGGCGGGGTCGTGGGTCAGGACGGCGCGGTACTCCGTGAGGGCCTCCTCCCTGCGCCCGGCCGCCGACAGCAGCCGTCCGAGGGACAGGCGGGCGCCGACGTGCAGCGGGTCGAGGGCGGTGACGCTGCGGAGCATGCCCTCGGCGCGGGCGGTCTGGCGCATGCGCAGGTAGCAGACGCCGAGCTCGTAGCGGCTGGGCAGGTGGTCGGGGGCCTCCATCAGACTGGCCTCCAGCAGACGCCTCGCCTGGTCCAGGTGTCCCTGACGCATCGCCGCCATCGCCTGCGCATAGCGTTCGGGGCCCGCCACGCCCTCGTGATCTCGTTCGGGGACCACCGCACCCTGGCGATCTCGTTCGAGGTTCGCCGAGCTTTGATGATCTTGTTCGGGGTTCGTCACGTCTTGATGATCCGTCGCGGGTGGGTGGACCGCTTGAGTAACGCGCTACTCAAGTCGACGGGCGACGTGACGGCGGGCCCCGGAGTCCTGCTGGGGTGGCGTGATGGACGGGCGGCGCGCGGTGACCACGGTGGGCCTCACCAGTGCTTGCCGTAACGGAGGGAGTATGTCCGGGGGCGCGCGAGGCGCCCCCGGGAGCCGACGGAGACGCGCGGCGCCCCCCAGACAGTGAGAGTCGGGGTCAGCCGCGGTGGGATTCGTAGCGCATGGTGCGGGAGACGCCGATGCGGACCGTCGTGCCGGGGGCGATCGTGACGGGCTCGTTCGGCGGGATGTCGTAGAAGTTGGGGTCGCCCGGCGGCTGGATCTGGGTGCCGTTGACCGAGCCGAGGTCGACCAGGTTGACGTCCCAGCCCTCCAGCGCGACGCGCAGGTGGCGGCGCGAGACCGAGCCGTCGGGGCTGGTGACCTTGGCGGGCCTGGCGTTGCCGCCGGCGACCTCGGGGGCGCGCTCGGGGTCACGGCCCAGCAGGTAGTCGCTGTCGAGCGGCAGCGCAGTGCCGTCGTCGAGCAGCAGCACGCCGAGCGACGGGCGCGGCCCCTTGTACGGCACCAGCGTGCGCTGTACCAGCTCGATCCCGCAGATCACGCAGTACGGCGAGCGGGGATCGTTGAAGTGGTCGTTCTTGCAGTCGACGCCGAAGACCAGGGGTCTGCCCTCGGCGTCGGTCTGCGGCTCGCCCTGCTGCTCCTGCGGCGGCGGCCCGAAGTCGGGCTGCTCCTCGTAGCCGGGCGGCGGGCCGGCGGGCGGCATCTGACCGGGGGGCGGCGGGCCGAGCGGCGGCATCGGACCAGAAGGAGGCCCGGGCGGGCCGGGCATGGGCGGCGGGCCCTGGTGCATCGGCGGCAGCGGCTCGGGTGCGGGCTGCGGCTCGGGCACGGGCGGCTGGCCGAACGGCTGCTGAGGACCGGAGGGCGCGCCCATCGGGTAGGGAGCCATGGGCTGCTGCGGAGGGGGCGGCGGCGGAGGCTGTTCCTGGACCGGCTGGACCGGCTGGACCGGCTCCTGCCTGGGCAGCGGGGGCAGCAGGTCGGGCTCGAAGTGCAGGCCCGTGGAGGGCAGCTCGCTGGTCTCGATCGGCTTGGGCTTGGGCTTGGCGGGCGGGGGCGCGCTCTCGGTGACCTCGCCGTGGACGCCGCCGCCGAGGACCACGCCGCCGTCGAGGCGGACCACGGGGTGCGCCTCGCCCGCGTCGGGCAGGCGCAGTTCGACCCGCTGCACGGGCCCTGGGATGAGCCGGTCGGTCCAGGTCAGGGAGTCGCGGCCGGACAGCCTGGTCTCGCCTTCGTCGGTGACGACCACGGCCGAGGCGGAACCGCTGACCAGCACGGCCATGCCACCCGCCGCGGGGCCCGCCACCGCGCACGCCACTGGCTCACCCGACATCGTGCGGAACAGCACCTGAGCGGCGCGGCGGGCCAGCGCGAGGCCGTCCGCTCCCGACTCGGCGCTCTCGCGCAGCGTCTCGAGCAGCTCTCCACCCGCGCCCTCGGCCGTGTCGCAGACCAGCAGCAGCCCGCCCATGTGGGCGACCAGCCCGTTGCCCGGCAGCGGACGCACCACCCCGAAGCCCCGCTCAGCCACAGAACTCTCCCCTCCATGGAACACGCCGGTCAACCACCAGCCTTACGCATACCCAGACCAGGAGGAACAGTATCGGCCTGAGCTGCTCGTCTCGAAACCGCGCTACCTGATCAGTTGTCAGAACACTAGCCCGAGGCAGCCGTTTAGACGAGTGGTCAGACGCCGCTGAAGACCTTGTTGACGTCGGCGGTGGCCAGCACGCCGTAGACCTCGCCGCCCTTTTCGACCAGGAGGTACTCGCCGGACGGCGCGTCTCGCATGGCGTCGATCAGCGACTCGCCCACCAGGTCGGCGGGCAGCACCATGGACGGTTCGAGCGCGCGCGCCAGCGATCCCGCGTTCACCCACGGCCTGCGGTGCTCGGGAGTGGCCTGGACGGCGGCCTCGATGACGATGGCGAGCGGGCGTCCGTCGTGGTCGACGATCACCATGGCGCCCGCGTGGGCCTCGGCCGCCTTGCGCAGCGCCTCGGACAGCGGGGTCTCGGCGGTGACGGGGATCGCGCGACGGGCCAGGGCGCGGGCGTTGGCCTGCGGGAGCCTGGCGCGCACCCGGGCCACGCGCAGCGACTGCGTGGCGCCGAACCAGATGAAGGCGCCGAGCACGGCGCCCCACAGCAGGCTCAGTTCCTGCTGGGGCTGGCCGCCGAACCAGTAGAGCAGCAGCGGGCCGACGATGAGGACGGCGCCGAGCACCCTGCCCGCCCAGGCGGCGGCGATCGTGCCGGTGCCCGGGCTGCGGGTCGCCTTCCAGACGCCCGCCCGCAGCATGCGGCCGCCGTCGAGAGGAAGGCCCGGCAGCAGGTTGAAGACGCCGACGATCAGGTTGGCCACCCATAGCCACCAGACCATCATCTCGGGGATGCCGCCGCCGTCGACCAGGAAGAGGTCGGCCACCAGGCCGATGCCCGCCAGCAGGAGCGACACCAGCGGGCCCACCGCGGCCACCATGAACTCGCGGCCGGGCGTCTGGGGCTCCTTCTCGATCTCCGAGACGCCGCCGAGGAGGTAGAGGGTGATGCGGCGCACCGGCAGGCCGTACATCTTGGCCAGGACGCTGTGGGCCAGCTCGTGCAGCAGCACGGAGACGTAGAGCAGGACGGCGTAGGCGAAGGCGACGCCGTAGACGGCGGGCTCGGACAACCCCGGCAGCTGTTCGCGAACCTGGTCGCTGAACATGAAGGTGATGATGGCGGCCACGATGAACCAGGTCCACGACACGTAGACCGGGATCCCGAAGGGTCTGCCCATCCGGATACCGGAGAACTCCTGACGCGGACTCTCGGCGCTCACCCATCACTCCTTCGTCCAGGGGACTGCCTTGATGCTACTCGGCGTGCCCATTCTGTCGGCCCCTTGACCTACAGTGCGGTGCATGACGTTGACCGAACCCGTGATCATCGGGGCCCTCTCCCCTTCGCGGGCGGGTGACTTCATGACGTGCCCGCTGCTCTACCGGTTCCGGGTGATCGACAGGATCCCCGAGAAGCCGTCGGCGGCGGCGGTGCGCGGCACGGTGGTCCACGCGGTGCTGGAGCGGCTCTACGACCTGCCCGCGCCACGGCGTTCGGTCGAGGCGGCGCTGGAGCTGCTCGAGCCGCAGTGGGCCAGGCTGCTCGGCGAGGACCCGGCCTACGCGGAGATGTTCGCCGACGAGGCCGAGCAGCGCGAGTGGCTGGGGCAGGCCCGTTCGATGCTCGAACGTTACTTCACTCTCGAGGACCCGACCCGTCTGGAGCCGGCCGAGCGCGAGCTCTACGTCGAGGCGGTGCTCGACAGCGGCCTGATGCTGCGCGGCTACATCGACAGGCTCGACGTGGCGCCCAGCGGCGAGGTCAGGGTCGTCGACTACAAGACCGGCAGCGCGCCGGGGCCCGACTTCGAGGCCAAGGCGCTGTTCCAGATGAAGTTCTACGCGCTGGTGCTGTGGCGGCTGCGCGGGGCGATCCCCCGGCTGCTGCAGCTGGTCTACCTGGGCGGCGGCGGCGAGGTGCTGCGCTACGCGCCCGACGAGGCCGACCTGCGGGCGACCGAGCGCAAGGTGCAGGCGTTGTGGGCGGCGATCGAGCGGGCGCTGGAGACAGGCGAGTGGCGGGCGCGGCCGTCCCGGCTCTGCGACTGGTGCGATCACCAGGCGCTGTGCCCCGAGTTCGGCGGCACTCCCCCGCCGGTGCCCGCGAGGCAGCCGGGCGACACGGTGAGAAGCAGCAGGCGGACGGCCACGGACGAGCTCTGAAGTCCTCCCAAAGGAGGAGGATTCCGGCTCTCACCTGGTCCTACATTGAAGCGGTGCGCACCGACCGAGCCCTGTTCCGCGACTCGCTCCTCGCCGCGGCCCTGGTCGTGGCCTCGGTGGCGCTGTTCGTCGCCAACCGGCAGAGCGACTGGGCCGAGGCCGCGCTGGTCGCGCTGGCGTGCGCACCGGTGGCCGCCCGCAGGCGCTGGCCGCTGGCCGCGCTGTGCCTCGCGCAGCTGCCCGCCGCGGTGCTCGCCGCGCTCGACCGCGACCCAGGCCTCGCGGGGCTGGCCGGTCTCATCCTGCTGTACACGGTGGCCGCGCACCGCGGGCTGGCGATCGCGCTGGCGGGGCTGGCCGTCGCGACCATCGGGTACTTCACCTCCGCGTCGCTGTCGCCCTCGTCGATGATGTGGACCGCCCACGCGCTGACGACCATGATCGGCGTGGCCGTGTGGGGCACCGGCCGAAGCATGCGGCTGCGCCGCGCCTTCCTGGAGGAGCTGAAGGACCGCGCGGCGCGGCTGGAGCGGGCCAGGGACGCCGACACGCGCGCGGCCAGGGCCGAGGAGCGCTCCCGCATCGCCAGGGAACTGCACGACGTGGTGGCCCACCACGTGAGCGTGATGACCGTGCAGGCCGCCGCGGCCAGGAAGGTGCTGACCGCCAACCCCGAGCTGGCCGCCGAGGCGCTGACCGCGATCGAGGAGACCGGCAGGCTGGCGATGAACGAGATGCGCAACATCGTCGGCGTCCTGCGCACCGACTCGCTCTCCGGGCCGCCCGAACGCGGCCCGCAGCCCGGCCTGCGCGACCTGCCCGCGCTGGTCGAGCAGATGCGCGAGGCGGGCCTGCCGACCGAGCTGGAGGTGGAGGGCGCGAGCGCGGTGCCCGCGGGCGTCGACCTGGCCGCCTACCGCCTGGTCCAGGAGGGGCTCACCAACAGTCTCCGCCACGCGGGCCCCGGCGCCCGTGCCAGGGTGTCGGTACGGCAGGCGCCGCGCGAGCTGAGCCTCCTCGTGGTGGACGACGGCAGAGGCTCGAGCGCCGAGCAGACCGAGGGAACGGGGCACGGCTTGGTGGGGATTCGCGAGAGAGTGGCCCTCTATGGTGGAATCCTCAGGGTCGGTCCGCGCACGGGGGGCGGTTTCGAGGTGCGGGCGACGTTCCCGCTGAAGGACGGATGATGACGATCAGGGTGCTGCTGGTGGACGACCAGCCGCTGCTTCGCACGGGGTTCCGCCTGATCCTCGAGGCCGAGTCCGACATCGCGGTGGTCGGACAGGCGGGTGACGGCAACGGCGCGCTCGAACAGGCCCGCGCGTTACTGCCTGACGTGGTCCTGATGGACATCAGGATGCCGGGCGTCGACGGGATCGAGGCGACACGCAGGATCGTGCGCGAGGCCGCGGCGGGAGCGCATGTGCCGAAGGTGCTGGTGCTGACGACGTTCGACCTCGACGAGTACATCGTCGAGGCGCTGCGCTCGGGGGCGTCGGGGTTCCTGCTGAAGGACGTGCCGCCCGACGAGCTGGTGCAGGCGATCAGGGTGGTGGCGGCGGGCGACGCGATCGTGGCGCCCAGCGTCACCAGGCGGCTGCTCGACAGGTTCGCCGCCAAGCTGCCCTCCGCCTACCAGCAGACGACGCCGGCGCGGCTCGACCGGTTGACGGAGCGGGAGCTCGAGGTGCTGAGGCTCATCGCCAAGGGCATGTCCAACGCCGAGATCGCGGGCAAGCTGGTGGTGAGCGAGACGACGGTCAAGACGCACGTCGGCAACGTCCTGACCAAGCTGGGCCTGCGCGACCGCGTCCAGGCGGTCGTCCTGGCCTACGAAACCGGCCTCACCACCCCCGGCGCCCTATCCTGACCCCTCCCCGAGCGGAGGGGGCCGAGGTCTCTTAGATGACTGGGCCCGCACGGGGTCGGGGTTTCTCGAAGGACGCGGGTCCGCACGGCGTTGGGGTTTCTCGAGACGGGCTGGCCGTAGCGCCTGGCTGGGGTTTGTTGAGGGGCCGCGGACGGCTCGCGCCCGAACCCGGTGCGCTCTCCAGGTGGACCGGGGCCTGGGCGCGGGGTTGGGGTTTCTCGGAGAACGCAGGCCCGAACAGGGCGGGGTCTCCCGAGGCGGGCGAGGGTTTTCGATGGCGCCGTACGACGCGGGCCCGAGCCGGGGAGCTCTCCAAAGGAGCTGACGGTTGAGCGCGGGGCGTTGGGGTGGCCGGCCACGGGAGCTGGAGGAGCGTCTCCCTGGAGGGAGGCCAGCCCCGTGACCGGGGTGGGCTCGATCCGGCTGTGCCGTAAAGGACAGTGTGTAAAGGACAGGGATCGAGCCCGGACAGCGGAGAGGTGGCGTCAGGCGGTGACGGTCTCCGAGGTGGCGGCGGCGGGCGCGTTCTCGGGGAAGTGGCAGGCGACGCGATGACCGCTGGCCAGCTCCTCCAGAGGCGGCTCGACCGTCTTGCAGATCTCCTGCGCCTTCCAGCACCGGGTGTGGAAGCGGCAGGCGGGCGGCGGGTTGATCGGGCTCGGGACGTCGCCCTGCAGACGGATGCGCTCGCGTTCGGCGCGGGCCTTCGGGTCGGGCACCGGCACCGCCGACAGCAGCGCGTTGGTGTACGGGTGCATCGGCGAGGTGTAGAGCGACTTGCGGTCGGCGATCTCGACGATCTTGCCGAGGTACATGACCGCGACCCGGTCGCTGATGTGCCGCACCACCGACAGGTCGTGCGCGATCACCACGTAGGTGAGGTCGAGCTCGCGCTGCAGGTCCTCCAGGAGGTTGACCACCTGCGCCTGGATGGAGACGTCCAGCGCCGAGACCGGCTCGTCGGCGATGATGAGCTTCGGCTTCAGCGCCAGGGTGCGGGCGATGCCGATGCGCTGGCGCTGTCCGCCGGAGAACTCGTGCGGGTAGCGGTTGTAGTGCTCGGGGTTGAGGCCGACCAGCTCCAGGATGTCCTGGACCGCCTTCTTGGTGCCCTGCTCGGTCTTGATCCCCTGGATGCGGAACGGCGCGCCGACGATGGCGCCCACCGTGTGGCGGGGGTTGAGCGAGGAGTAGGGGTCCTGGAAGATCATCTGCATGTCGCGGCGGAGCGGGCGCAGCCGTCCCTGCGGCATGTGCGTGATGTCCCGGCCCTCGAAGACGATCTTGCCGCCGGTGGGCTCGAGGAGCCTGGTCACCAGCCGTCCCGTGGTGGACTTGCCGCAGCCGGACTCGCCGACCAGGCCGAGGGTCTCGCCCTTGAGCACCTCGAAGTCGATCCCGTCGACCGCCTTGACCGCGCCGACCTGCCGCCTCAGCAGCCCCTTGTGGATGGGGAAGTGCATGCGCAGGTCCTGCACGGACAGCAGCGTCTCGCTCATGTGGTCTCCAGCATCGGCTTGATCTCGCTCTCCCACAGCTGCCTGCGCTCCTCAGGGGCCATGTGGCACCTGACGAGGTGGCCTGGGCTCGTCTTCAGCAGCTCGGGAACCTCGGTGTCGGCCCGTCCCTTGGTGCGCTCGGCGTAGGGGCAGCGCGGGTGGAAGGCGCAGCCGGGCGGGACGTTGATGAGGGAGGGGGGTGATCCCTTGATCGGCAGCAGCCGCTCGGTGCGCTCCCTGTCGAGGCGCGGCATCGAGCCGAGCAGGCCCCAGGTGTAGGGGTGTTCGGGGTCGTAGAACACGGTCTCGGCGGGGCCGTACTCCACGCACTTGCCGCCGTACATCACCAGGATGTCGTCCGACAGCTCGGCCACCACGCCGAGGTCGTGGGTGATGATGATCAGCGCGGAGTTGAACTCGCGCTGCAGGTCGCGCATCAGGTCGAGGATCTGCGCCTGGACGGTGACGTCGAGCGCGGTGGTGGGCTCGTCGGCGATGAGCAGCTCGGGGTCGCACGACAGGGCCATGGCGATCATGGCGCGCTGGCGCATGCCGCCGGAGAACTGGTGCGGGTAGTCGTCGACACGGCTGGTGGGCTCGGGGATGCCGACCCTGCCGAGCATGTCGATCGCGTGCTTGCGGGCCACCTTCTTGGTGACGTCGTGGTGGATGCGGTAGGCCTCCACGATCTGGTCGCCGACCGTGTAGTACGGGTGCATGGCCGACAGCGGATCCTGGAAGATCATCGCCATCTTCTTGCCGCGCAGGCGCCGCACGTGGTCGGCCGAGGCGCCGACGAGCTCCTCCCCGTCGAGCCAGATCTCGCCGGACATCTTGGCCCGGCCGCCCTTGTGCAGGCCGAGGATGCCGAGGCTGGTCACGCTCTTGCCGGAGCCCGACTCGCCGACGATGCCGAGCGTCTTGCCGCGCTCGAGCGCGAACGACAGGCCGTCGACGGACTTGACCAGTCCGTCGTCCGTCGGGAAGTGGATGCGCAGGTCCTTGACGTCGAGAAAAGCGGTCATGCGAGCCTCACTCTCGGGTCGACCACAGCGTAGAGGAGGTCCACGACCAGATTGGCCACCACCACGAACAGCGCGGCGAGCAGCGTGACGCCCATGACGGCGGGCAGGTCGTTGTTCTTGATGGCGTCGACGGCGTACTTGCCGAGGCCGTTCAGCGAGAACGTCGACTCGGTGAGGACGGCGCCGCCCATCAGCAGGCCGAAGTCGAGGCCGAAGACGGTGACGATGGGGGTGAGCGCGGCGCGCAGGCCGTGCTTGACCACGACGTTGCGCTCGACCAGTCCCTTGGCGCGGGCGGTGCGGATGTAGTCCTCGCCCATCGTCTCCAGCATGCCCGCCCGGGTGAGCCTGGCGTAGGTGGCGGCGAACAGCAGGGCCAGGGTGATCCATGGCAGGAGCAGGTTGTAGGCCCACTGCAGGGGATCGATGGTGATGTCCACCCACGCGCCGCCGGGGGCGGTCCAGCCGAGGCCGTAGCTGAAGATGGACAGGGAGATCATGCCGGTGAAGAAGATCGGCAGCGACACGCCGGCCAGAGCGATGCCCATGGCGGACCTGTCGAAGAAGCTGCCGCGCCGCAGCGCCGACAGCACACCGGTCGCCACGCCGCCGACCAGCCACAGCACGGCGGCGCCGATGCCGAGCGAGAGCGTCACGCGCGAGCGGTCCATCAGGCTGGGCCAGACGGGCTGCTGGTTGATGAAGGAGTAGCCGAAGCAGGGAGCGGGGCAGTTCTCGATGCCCGCACCCGTGTCGTACTCGGTTCCCAGCACGATTCCCTTGAGGAAGCGCCCGTACTGCACCGCCACGGGATCGTAGAACCCGAGCCGCTCGGCGACCAGCCTGATCGTGTCCATGCTGGCACCCCGGCCGACGTATCGGGCGGCGAACGCCTCAGGGGTGGCGCCGGCCAGACGCGGCACCAAGAAGAAGATCGCGAAGGTGACGATGCTCACGATGAGCAGCATCGCCAAAGCGCCGATCACGCGCCTGATGATGTATGTGACCACAGTGCCCGGCTCCGGTCCCCGGCCGGTCGTGCCGGCCGGGGACCTGCTGCCTTCACCCGCCTATCTAGGTGTGGATCGACTTACTGCTGGACGCCCAGGCCGACGTAGTCGTACATCTGCTGGGAGTCGCTGATGAAGACGTTGGTCAGCCCCTTGCCGCGGATGTACAGGGCCTTGCCGTACACGCTGGGCATGACGACGGCCTGGTCGATGACCATGTGGTCGATCTGGGTCCACAGGTCGGCGCGCTTGGCGGCGTCCGGCTCGGCCTTGATCTGGTCGATCATCTTGTCGACCTCGGGGATCTTGACGCTGAGGTTGTAGTTACCGGCGTCGCGGATGTCCCGGCTGTCCATGATGGCCTGCATGAAGCCGTAGGTGTCAGGGTAGTCGGAACCCCAGCCGTTGATGGCCAGACCGATCTTGTTCTCCTTGACGTAGGACGGCTTGCCCGCGTAGAGGGCGAAGTAGTCGTCCTGCGGGAACGGCTTGAGCGCGAGCTTGATGCCGACGCGGGCCAGCGCCTGCTGCAGCGACTCGGCCGCGGCCTTCTCCTTGGTCCGCTCGGTGCGGTAGGAGATGTTGGTCTCGAAGCCGTTGGGCTGGCCGCACTTGGCCAGCGCCGCCTTGGCCTTCTCGACGTCGCCCTTGTCGCCCTCGGACTTGTAGAGGTCGATCTCCTTGTGACCGGCCAGGCTCGGCGGGATCATGGAGGTGGCCGGGATGCCGCCGGTCTCGCCGCCGTAGGCGCGGAAGAGGCTGTTGCGGTCGGCGGCGAAGGCGATCGCCCTGCGGCACTCGACGTTGTCCAGCGGGGCGACGTCGGGAATGATCGAGGTGTACCAGGTGCGCTGCTGGACCGGGTTGTCGGTGCGGGCCTTCAGCGCCGGGTCCGGCAGGACCTTCGGCAGGGCCGCGTTGCCGATGCCGAGGCCGTCGACGGCGACCTGGATGTCACCGGAGATCAGCCTGTTGTCGACGTCGTCGGCGTTGACGCCGGTCTGCACCTCGATGCGGTCGGGCAGGGCCGGGCGGTTGGGGTCGGTGGCCGCGTCCCACTGGTCGTTGCGGACCATGGTGAAGCCCTTGCCGATCTCGTTCTTCTCGAACTTGTAGGGGCCCGTCGAGATGACGTGCTCCTGGTACTTCGTGCCGGTGTCTTTGTCCTTGGGGACAGGCATCGTCATCGGCATCTGCATGATGTAGTCGAACAGACCGAACGGTTCCTTCAAATGGAAGATGATCGTGTGGTCGTCCGGGGTCTCGACGGCGGAGGAGAAGTCGGCGTCCTTCGACTTGTAGGCGCCCTTGTAACCCTTCGGCCAGTCGAGCAGCGCGTTGAGGTAGGTCGGCCCGTTCGGGTGGATCTCCTTGTCGAACTGGCGCGCCACCGCGTAGGCGACGTCCTTGGAGGTCACCTCGGTGCCGTCCTCGAACTTCACGCCCTTGCGCAGCGTGTAGGTCCACGTCTTGGCGTCGTCGCTGGACTTGCCGAGGCTCTCGGCCAGGTCGGGGACCAGGGTGTTGCCGTCGGCGCCGGGGGCGGACTTGAACATCAGCAGCGCGCGCCCGTACAGGCGGGCGAAGTTGAGCGAGTAGCCGTAGTAGGTGTTGCCGGGGTCGAGGCTGTCCCAGTCGGCCGTGTTGGCCATCTTGAGAGTGCCGCCCTTCTTGTCAGAAGGGTTGTAGATCTTGCCGATCGCGGCGTCGGCGACTTCCGTGCCGCCCGCCGTCGCGCCCGTGGCCGCCGGAGCGCTCTGGCCCTGACCGGGGGCCTGGGTCGGCGTGCCCGCGCAGGCTGCCAGCGCCATGGCCAGGGTCAGCCCGGCCGCGGCCGTCGTTAGAGCGGATTTTCTTCTCAAGGTGTCGCACCCCTTTGGGTTGGAAGCAGGGTTAAGGGAGTCCGAGAGAGGTCAGCGGTTGCCTCGCGGGTCGAGCGCGTCTCGCAGGCCGTCGCCGAACAGGTTGAAGGCAAGCACGGTGATGAAGATCGCCAGGCCCGGGAAGATCATGAAGTGCGGGATCGTGTAGAACCTGGCGGCGTCCGACAGCATGCCACCCCAGGTCGGCGTCGGCGGGCGCACACCCACGCCGAGGAACGACAGCGCCGCCTCGAACAGGATGTTCGAGGGGATCAGCAGGGTGGCGTAGATCAGGATCGGCGCGATCAGGTTGGGCAGGAGCTCGCGGAAGATGATGTACGGCCCGCGGGCCCCCAGGCTCTTGGCCGCGTCGACGAACTCGCGCTCGCGCAGTGACAGTGTCTGGCCCCGGATGATCCGGCCCAGGTAGGGCCAGTTGAAGAAGCCGATGATGAAGATCAGCAGTGTCACGCGGAGCGTGTCGCCCGACAGCCCGAACGCCTGGTCGGGGACGACTCCGGCGAGCGCGAGGGCGAAGACCAGGAGCGGGAAGGCGAGGAAGACGTCCATCGCCCTGCCGATCAGGGTGTCGGCCCAGCCGCCGAAGTAGCCGGCGATGACGCCGAGGGTGGTGCCGATGACCACCGACAGCAGCGTGGCGAGGAAGGCGATCAGCAGCGAGATGCGCGCTCCGTAGACCACCCGGCTGAAGATGTCGCGGCCGTTGACCGGCTCGACGCCGAACAGGAACTCGGAGGTGATGCCGCCCCAGGGCCCGATGGGAGCCTGGGTGCCGATGTCGGTCAGTTCCTCGTGGTACTCCAGCGGGTCGTGTCCGAACCAGCTCACCAGCAGCGGCGCGAAGACCGCCACCAGCATGAGAAAGATGATCACGATGGCGCCGGCCATGGCGACGCGGTCTCGTCTGAGCCGCCGCCACGCGATCTGGCCCAGCGAGCGGCCCTCGATCGCCTTGGCGTCCGCTCCGGCCACCACCGCTTCGGGAGCGGCCTGGCTGGCCGACTCCGGCACGTCGAGCGGTGCGGTCATGCGCCCTCCTCTGTCCTGACCTTCCAGGAGGCGGGCACGACCATAGTTGTGCGCATGCTGTTCCTGCCCCCTGGGTTAGACGGCGTCGTCCGATCAGGCACCGGCCCGGTCTGGACTCACGCCCCTACTTGCCGGGACCGTCCGTCACGGTCCCAGGAGGCAGGATGTATGGCCTGAGCTGCGCTGACTAGTCCCCACGCGCGCTATGTGGCTCAACTGTGATTCGGGCGAAACGCATTCGTATCGATCTTGGTGCGAATGTCTACAGCCCGTTCCGGTTGGGTCTCGGAACTGTGACATTGCACAGGCTCCGGCTTCAGCTGATGCCGCGACGCTTGAGAATGTCCTCGATATCGGAGAAATCATCGTCGTTCGTCCTGGGCTTCGGCTGTGCGATGGCAGGCTTTCCCGCCGGAGCCGACGTCGCGGGCTTCTGCTCCGCCGCGGGGCGGGCCGAAGCGGCGGACGGGGCGGGCGCGGCCGCCGACAGCCGCCTCGCCCTGATGACGCCCGAGACCATGAACAGCACCATCGACAGGCCGGCCAGCGCCACGCCCACCCACGTGAACGGGTTGAAGACCAGGCTCGTCACGAAGGAGACGGCGGTGGCGCCGATCGTCCACAGCGCGCTGAGCGCGCCGGTCAGGTAGGCGGCCATCGGCAGCAGCGACCAGGCGGCCAGCCGCATGGCGGCCACCGCTCCCCTGCGGCGCAGCAGCAGGAAGCTGAACACCAGGCCCACGCCCGTGGCGCCGGCGCACAACGGCAACCACGCGATGCTATTGAATCCACCCATAACGGCCGCCCCTCGTCTCGCTGACCTCTCCATCCTGGCACGCGAAAGGCCCGCCGCCGCTCCTCCCTGAGGAGGGATCTTCCCCTAGGGGATGGTTCCTCCCCCGGGGACGCGGCGCGCGGGCCCTTGCGTCAGGCCGAGGCGGGCGGCACGAGGGAGCGCAGGCGGGCGACGCTGACCTCGGTGAGCGAGGACACCACCAGGCGGCCTGGAGCCGGCTCGATGGGCAGCAGGCTCGGGACGGCGACCACCGCGCACCCCGCGGCCGTTCCGGCGGCCACGCCGTTGGGTGAGTCCTCCAGCACGACGCAGCGCACGGGCTCGACGCCCAGGAGGGCGGCGGCGGTGAGGTACGGCTCGGGGTCGGGCTTGGTGCGGGTCACGTCGTCGGCCGTCACGATCACATCGAAGTGCTCGCGGCCGACCGAGGCCAGCACCGACTCGGCGATCTCCTTCAGCGACGAGGTCACCAGCGCGACGGGCACGCCCTCCGCGCGCAGGTCGCCGAGCAGTTCGAACGCCCCGGGCAGGGTCCGCACCCCGTCGGCCAGCGCGGCCACCATGCCGTCGATCATCCAGCCGCGCAGGACCTCGGGCGAGACCGAGGAGCCGGACACGGCCAGCATGTAGTCGACGGTGCGCTCCATGGAGCCGCCGACCAGGTGGGTCTGGTGTTCGGGGGTCCAGACGCCACCGAGGACGCCCATCACCTCGGTCTCGATCTTCAGCCACACCTTCTCGGTGTCGACCAGCAAGCCGTCCATGTCGAAGAAGGCCGCGTCCACTTTCCCCCCGGAGCTATCGGAATCGGACTACTACCGTAGGACGTAGGCGGGCGATCATGGTCATCGACCCGGCGGAGTGTCTCCACGGACGCCGTGACGGCGCCGGCCCCGTGCGCTCGATGAGGCGTGTCCCTGGACGGGCGCGGGCCCCCTTGCCCCGGGTGATGCCTGGCCCCGCCTGCCGTACGGCGGAGCGGGAGGGACGGGGCCGCGCCCCGCTCCTCCCGCCCCCGATCAGACGTTGAAGTACTTCGCCTCGGGGTGGTGGGCGACCAGGGCGGAGGTGGCCTGCTCCGGGTGGAGCTGGAACTCCTCCGACAGCGTGACGCCGATCCGCTCGGGGTCGAGCAGCTGGAACAGCTGCACCTGGTCCTCGAGGTTCGGGCAGGCCGGGTAGCCGAAGGAGTAGCGGCAGCCCTGGATGTTCACCTTGAGCATGTCGTCGAGGGACTCCTCGCCGCCGATGCGCCACTCCGAGCGCACCCTGGCGTGCCAGTACTCGGCGAGGGCCTCGGTGAGCTGCACGGACAGGCCGTGGAGCTCGAGGTAGTCGCGGTACGCGTCCTTGGCGAACAGCTCGGCCGTGGCCTCGGAGATCTTGCCGCCCATCGTGGCGATCTGGAAGCCGACGACGTCGACCTCGCCTGAGTCCTTGGAGCGGAAGAAGTCGGACAGGCACAGGTGCCGGTCGCGGCGCTGGCGCGGGAAGGTGAAGCGGGTGCGCTCGTCGCCCTTGTCGTCGAGGATGATCAGCGAGTCGCCGTCGCTGACGCAGGGGAAGTGGCCGTAGACGACGGCCGCCTCCAGCAGCCCCTCGGTCTGGATGCGGTCGAGCCACATGCGCAGCCTGGGCCTGCCCTCGGTCTCGACCAGCTCCTCGTAGCCGGGACCTTCGCCGCCCCTGGTGGGCTTGAGGCCCCACTGACCGAGGAACAGCGCCCGCTCGTCGAGGAAGGAGGCGTAGTCGTTGAGCGAGATGCCCTTGACGATGCGGTCGCCGGTGAACGGCGCGACGGGCACCGGGTTGTCGGCGGCCACGTCGGAGCGGGCCGGCAGGTCCTCGACGGCCGTGCGGGTGAGGGTGGCGCCCGCCTTGACGCGGCGCTCGCGCAGCGCGGGCAGCGGGGAGCCTTCGCGCTTGTGCGCCATGAAGGCGTCCATCAGGCGCAGGCCCTCGAAGGCGTCGCGGGCGTAGCGGACCTCGCCGTCGAACACCTCGGCCAGGTCCTGCTCGACGTAGGCGCGGGTCAGCGCGGCGCCGCCGAGCAGCACGGGGTAGCGCGCGGAGATGCCCCTGGAGTTCATCTCCTCCAGGTTCTCCTTCATGACCACCGTCGACTTCACCAGCAGGCCCGACATGCCGATGACGTCGGCGTTGCGCTGCTCGGCCGTCTCGAGGATGGCGGTGACCGGCTGCTTGATGCCGAGGTTGACGACCTCGTAGCCGTTGTTGGACAGGATGATGTCGACCAGGTTCTTGCCGATGTCGTGGACGTCGCCCTTGACGGTGGCCAGCACGATGCGGCCCTTGGTCTCGCCCTCGACCCTGTCCATGTGCGGCTCGAGGTAGGCGACGGCGTTCTTCATCACCTCGGCCGACTGCAGCACGAACGGCAGCTGCATCTGGCCGGAGCCGAACAGCTCGCCGACCGTCTTCATGCCGTCGAGCAGCACGTCGTTGATGATCTCGAGTGCGGGCCGCTGCGACAGCGCCTCGTCGAGGTCGGCCTCGAGGCCCTTGCGCTCGCCGTCGATGATGCGCCGCTTGAGGCGCTCCCACAGCGGCAGCGCGGCCAGCTCCTCTGCCTTGCCCGCCCGCATCTTGGCGACGTCGACGCCCTCGAACAGGTCGATGAAGCGCTGCAGCGGGTCGTAACCGTCGCGGCGGCGGTCGTAGATCATGTCGAGCGCGACCTGCCGCTGCTCGTCGGGGATGCGCGACATCGGCAGGATCTTGGAGGCGTGCACGATCGCCGAGTCGAGCCCCGCGTTGACGCACTCGTTGAGGAAGACCGAGTTGAGCACGATGCGCGCGGCGGGGTTGATGCCGAAGGAGATGTTGGACAGGCCCAGCGTGGTCTGCACCTCGGGGTAGCGGCGCTTGAGCTCGCGGATGCCCTCGATGGTCTCCAGGCCGTCCTTGCGCGACTCCTCCATGCCGGTGGCGATGGTGAAGGTCAGGCAGTCGACGATGATGTCGGAGACCTTCATGCCCCAGTTGGCGACCAGGTCGTCGATCGTCTCCGAGGCGATGCGGACCTTCTCGGCGGCGGTGCGGGCCTGGCCGTTCTCGTCGATGCACATCACGACCACGGCCGCGCCATGCTCGCGCACGGCGGTCATGGTCTTGTGGAAGCGCGACTCGGGGCCCCTGCCGTCCTCGTAGTTGACGGAGTTGACCACCGCGCGGCCGCCCAGCATCTCGAGGCCCGCCTTGAGCACCTCGGACTCGGTGGAGTCGAGCATGATCGGCAGGGTGGAGGCGGTGGCGAGGCGGAAGGCGAGCTCCTTCATGTCGGCCACGCCGTCGCGGCCGACGTAATCGACGCACAGGTCGAGCATGTGGGCGCCGTCGCGGGCCTGCTCGCGGGCCATCTCGACGCAGTCGTCCCAGCGGCCTTCGAGCATGGCCTCGCGGAAGGCCTTGGAGCCGTTGGTGTTGCAGCGCTCGCCGATGGCCAGATAGGAGGTGTCCTGGCGGAACGGGACGGTCTGGTAGAGCGAGGAGGCGCCGGGCTCGGGGCGCGCCCTGCGGGCGACGGGCTGCCTGCCGCGCACCCGCTCGACCACCTGGCGCAGGTGCTCGGGGGTGGTGCCGCAGCAGCCGCCGATCAGAGACAGGCCGTAGTCGCGGGCGAAGTTCTCGTGCGCGTCGGCCAGCTCGCCCGGCGACAGCGGGTAGTAGGCGCCGTCGGAGGTCAGGACGGGCAGACCGGCGTTGGGCATGCACGACAGGCGCAGCCGGGAGTGGCGGGCCAGGTAGCGCAGGTGCTCGCTCATCTCGGTGGGGCCCGTGGCGCAGTTGAGGCCGACCACGTCGACGCCGAGGGGCTCGATCGCGGTGAGCGCGGCGCCGATCTCGGAGCCGAGCAGCATGGCGCCGTTGGTCTCGATGGTGACCTGGGCGATGATCGGCACGTCGCGCCCCGCGGCCTCGATGGCCCGCTTGGCGCCCACGATGGCGGCCTTGACCTGGAGCAGGTCCTGGCAGGTCTCGATGATCAGCGCGTCGGCGCCGCCGTCGATCAGGCCGGCCGCGTTGTCGCGGTAGGCGTCGCGCAGGGTGGCGAAGGGCAGGTGGCCGAGCGTGGGCAGCTTGGTGCCGGGGCCCATCGAGCCGAGCACGAAGCGCGGCTGCTCGGGCGTGGACCAGTGGTCGGCGCGCTCGCGGGCCAGGCGCGCGCCCGCCTCGGAGTATTCGTAGACCTTCTCGGAGATGTCGTACTCGCCGAGCGCGGCGAGGTTGGCGCCGAAGGTGTTGGTCTCGACGCAGTCGACGCCGACGGCGAAGTAGGCGTCGTGGACGCCGCTGACGATGTCGGGCCGGGTGACGTTGAGCACCTCGTTACAGCCCTCGTAGCCCTGGAAGTCGTCGAGTGTGGGGTCGTACGACTGCAGCATCGTCCCCATCGCCCCGTCGGCGACCATCACGCGCTGGGAGAGGACTTCGCGGAAAGATGGGGACGCGTTCATGCGGCCAAGCTTAACGGGCGCTACCCTGTCGGCAATTGACGCCACGTCCAATTGGAATCGCTCATGGCCTACCGCACCGTGCTCGTCGGCACCGACGGCTCCCCCTCCTCCTTCCGCGCCGTGTCGGCCGCCGCCTCCCTCGCCGCCGCCACCGGCGCCACCCTCGTCCTGGCCTGCGCCTACCTGCCGATGCGCGAGAGCAGCAGGGCGGCCGCCGCCGACGCGCTCGGCGACCTGGCCTACAAGGTCAGCGGATCCACCCCCGCCGACGACGCGCTGCGCGCGGCCCGCGAGCACGCGGTGGCCGCCGGGGCGACGGAGATCGTGCTGGCGGCCGAGGAGGGCGACGCCGTGGACGCCCTGATCAAGCTGGCCGACCGGCACCGCGCCGACCTGCTCGTGGTCGGCAACAGAGGGCTCAACAGCCTGGCGGGACGGCTGCTCGGGTCGGTGCCCTCCAGCGTCACCCACCGCGCCACCTGCGACGTCCTGGTCGTGCACACCACCTCGGGAAAGTGATCGGCCCCTGGTCGCGCACGGGCCTCCGCCTCCAGGTCAGCGCGACGCGGGCGGCGGCACCGGGGAACGGCCCGGCGAATTACGCCCGTGGAGATCAGTGACGTAGCGCCCGCCCCACCGCATAGGCTTAGGCGTTGAGAACAGCGAGAGGAGGCGGCGCGTGATCGAGCTCGAAGGGCTCCCCGAGCTCGTCGATCCGGTGCTCATCGCCGCGTTCGAAGGGTGGAACGACGCCGGTGAGGCGTCCAGCGGCGTGATCGCCCACCTGGAGAGCGAATGGAAGGCAGAGCCGCTGATCGCGCTGGACCCGGAGGACTACTACGACTTCCAGGTCACGCGCCCCATCGTGGAGATGGGTGACGGGCTGACCCGCTCGATCGTCTGGCCGACGACGAGGTTGTCGCTGGCCCGGCCGCCGGGCTTCGAGCGCGACGTGGTGCTGCTGCGCGGCATCGAGCCGAACATGCGCTGGCGCGGCTTCTGCGACGAGATCGTGGGCATCGCGCACGAGCTGGGCATCGAGCTGACGGTGATGCTGGGCGCGCTGCTCAACGACTCGCCGCACACCCGTCCCGTGCCGATCGTGGGGTCGGCGACCGACGAGGGGCTGGCCCGCTCGATCAATCTCGAGCTGACCCGCTACGAGGGGCCGACGGGCATCGTCGGCGTCCTGCAGCACGCGTTCGGCGCGGCGGGGCTGCGGGCGGTCTCACTGTGGGCCTCGGTGCCCCACTACGTGGCCCAGCCCCCCAACCCGAAGGCGACGCTGGCGTTGCTGCGCAGGGTGGAGGACGTGCTGGAGCTCCCCATTCCGCTGGGCGACCTCGTGGAGGAGTCGCGCGCGTGGGAGAACGGCGTGGACGAGCTCGCCTCTCAGGACACCGAGGTGGCCGAGTACGTCAAGGAGCTCGAGGAGCGCAAGGACGCCGCCGAGCTGCCCGAGGCCTCGGGCGACGCGATCGCCGCCGAGTTCGAGCGCTACCTGCGACGCAGGGACCACGACCCCGGCGACCAGTGAGTCACGCGCTCTGACAGGTCCGCGTGACGGCTCGTCGCGGCCGGCAGAAATGTGGCAACTGACAGGGAAGTTTCAGGAGTTGCTTGCCACAATTCTCTATGGTTTCGGGTAATAATCAGTGCCTCGCACGTTCCAGCGGTATTTCGCACATACCTGGAACGCCAACTCGCAACCATTGCACGACCAGGAAAAGACAACTCTGTAACTTCGGTGAATTGCGGCACGGCCACGTTGAACCTACCCATGTGACTGCGCACGTTAGGGCAACCATGGCTACTTCCCATGTCGACCCGCACCAGAGAAGCCAGGAGACCAGGCGGCGCGTGCTTGAGATGGCGCTGTCGCTGAGGGAGGAGCGTGGCGGAGGCCCTGTCGACCTCTTCCTCGCGCTGCTCCAGGACCGCCTCCCGCTCTGGCTGCGAATCCTGCACAACCTGTCCCACCTCGTGGGGAAGGGTCAGGTGAGCGACAATCTGCTCCCCATCGCACGGGCGGGCATCGACTACTACGCGGAGGTCCAGTCGGCGGCGCTGCCGGCCTTCACCTCCCCTTCGGTGACGGTCCGCTTCCGCGAGGCCGTCCGCGACACCGGTCTGGGCCCGATGGCCGAGATCCGTCCGCTGGCCGGGTACCTGGAGGCCGAGCAGCGACTCGGCAGGGTGGCCGCGTCGGTCGATCCGGTGGGCAGCGCGAGACTGCTGCTGGCCGGGTGTTTCCAGCACGCCTACTACGAGATGTTCGTCGGCGCCGACGCGGGCCCTTCGCGGGACGCGAGTGCCGAGGAGATCGTCAAGGAGTTGCGGCTGGAGCCTGCCGCCTGATCGTGCCTGGCCCACACCAGGGCGGCGAGGTCGGGGTCGGCGCCGATCGGTTCGGTGACCACGTCGGCGCCCGCGCCCGACAGCCTGTCGTGGAAGAAGCCCGGTGCCAGCAGGTAGGAGGCGAGCGCGACGCGAGGGGCTGGGCCGCACCGCGTGCGGTCCAGCGCCTCGCCCACCGTCGGGCCGCCGCCCGTGGCGAAGGCCGCGGTGACGGGCCGCGAGAGCCGTACGGCGAGCAGCCTGGCCGCGGCGCGCACGTCGGCGAGGGCCGCGGGGTCGGAGGAGCCCGCCGCGCCCAGCACGACCGCGTCGGTCGCCCGCAGTCCCGCCCTCGCGAGCCTGCGGGCCAGGGCGTGGGCCAGCAGCGGGTGCGGGCCGAGTGGCCCGGCGACGGCGGCGTCGGGCCGCGACCTCGCGATCACGTCCGGCAGGTCGATGTGGACGTGGTAGCCGCCCGCCAGCAGCAGCGGCACCACCGTGACGGGGCCGGGCAGCCGGGGCAGGACGTCGGCGAGCAGCGGCCGGCTGATCTCGAGATAGGCCAGCTCCACCCTGCGTCCTGGCCGCAGGGCGCGCACCAGCGCGGTGAGCCTGGCGAGCGTCTCCTCCCCCGCCGCGCTGCGGGTGCCGTGCGCGGCGATGACCAGCGTGCCCCGCGCGTCCAGCCTCACAGGCCGTCCCCGCGGTGGGTGGCGAGGCGGTAGCCGCGCTTGACCACGGTCTCGACGATCCCGCCCGGCCCGAGCGCCCTGCGCAGCCTGGTGACGGCCATCTCGACCGCGTGCTCGGCCGAGTCGCGGGTGGCGCCGCCGGGCAGCACGGTCCGCAGCTCCGAGCGCGGCACCACGTGGCCCGGCTTGTCGGCCAGCCGCTTCAGCACCGCCATCGGCGCCGGGGGCAGCGGCTTGAGCTCGCCGTCCACGGCGACGGCGTGGCCGCGGATCTCCAGCTCGTGACCGCCGGCCACGAGCCTGGTCACGCTGTGCTCGGGCAGGTGCCTGGCGAGCGTCCTGGCGAGGGCGCCGAGCCGGGAGCGTTCCGGCTGGAGTACCGGCACGCCCTTGGCGACCAGCGGCTGCGCGGTCACCGGGCCCACGCAGGCGGCGACGACCCTGCCGCCGAAGGCGGCCAGCAGCGCGTCCTCGAGCCCGTCGGCGCGGGCGGAGCCGAGCATGGCGAGGACGGCGGGCGCGCTGGTGAAGGCCACCGCGTCGACGCCGCCCGAGATGGCCTGGCTGACCAGCCTTCGCAGCGGCGAGGTGTCGCGGTAGGGCAGCCAGCGGTAGACCGGCACCTCGATGACGTCGGCGCCCGCGGCGCGCAGCTCGGCGACGAACCCGGTCAGCGGCTCGCCGTGCAGCTGCACGGCGATGCGGCGCCCGCGCAGGTCCTGGGCAAGCAGGTGCTGCTTGACCTCCTCGCAGGACTCGGTGGCGGGCGTCCAGTGGTCGTTCAGGCCCGCCGCGCGCACCGCTCCCCGCGCCTTGGGGCCCCTGGTGAGGAGCCTGGCACGGGTCAGGTGCTCCGACAGCTCCGCCGACAGTCCCCAGCCCTCGGCCGCGGCCATCCAGCCGCGGAAGCCTACGCCGGTGGTGACGACGACGTCGTCCACGGGCGCCTCCAGGCTGCGCCGGGTGGCGGCGAGCAGGTCGGTGTCCTCGGCGAGCGGCACGAGCCTGATCGCCGGCGCGCTGACCACCCGGGCGCCGCGCCGTTCCAGCAGCGCGCAGAACTCCTCCCGCCGCCTGGTCGCGGTCACCCCGATGGTGAACCCGGCCAGCGCGTCGGGCGCCGTCTCGGGGGATCTCGCCTCTTCCACGGTCAGGGCGCTCAACGCCCCACCTCCACTCTGCCGTCGGTCACTCGGGTCGGATAGGTCGCCACGGTCACCGAGGGATCGTCCAGGCACTCCCCCGTGACCAGGGAGAAGACCTGCTTGTGCAGGGGCGAGGCGACCGTGGGCTCCTCGCCCCTGCTGCCGACGATCCCGCGGGAGAGCACGTGGGCTCCGGTGAAGGGGTCGAGGTTGGAGATGGCGTGGACGCCACCGTCGAAGGTGCGGAACAGGGCGATCTGCTCCCCTTCGACCAGCGCGCAGGCGCCCCGCTCAAGCAGCAGGTCGGCGTAGGCGCAGACGGTGACCCAGACGCGGGCGGGCAGTTCGGCGACGGTCATCGGTGGTGCTCCTTTCCTGTCAGGCGGGTCAGGGGGATGAGAACCGGCTTGATCTGGTCGCGTTCGGTCTCGAAGACGATCGAGGGGTCGGGGACGCCCGGCGCGTTGACGAAGCTGACGAACCTGCCGAGCTTGTCGGGGTCCTCGATGGTGGCGCGCCATTCGTCGACGTACGTGGCCACGTGCCGCTCCATCTGCTCCTCCAGCGAGGCGCAGATGCCGAGGGAGTCGTCCACGACCACCGACCTGAGGTAGTCGAGCCCGCCCTCCAGCGACTCCACCCACGCGGCGGTGCGCTGCAGGCGGTCGGCGGTGCGGATGTAGAACATCAGGAACCTGTCGATGATCCTGATGAGCTCGTCGGTGGAGACGTCGGAGACCAGCAGGTCGGCGTGGCGGGGCTTGAAGCCGCCGTTGCCGCCGACGTAGAGGTTCCAGCCCTGCTCGGTGGCGATGATGCCGAAGTCCTTGGAGCGGGCCTCCGCGCACTCGCGGGCGCAGCCCGACACCGCCGACTTGAGCTTGTGCGGGGAGCGCAGGCCCCGGTAGCGCAGCTCCAGGGCGATGGCCAGGCCGACGGAGTCCTGCACGCCGTAGCGGCACCAGGTGGAGCCGACGCAGGACTTCACCGTGCGCAGCGCCTTGCCGTACGCGTGGCCGGACTCGAAGCCCGCGTCGACCAGGCGCTTCCAGATCTGCGGGAGCTGTTCGACGCGGGCGCCGAACAGGTCGATCCGCTGACCGCCGGTGATCTTGGTGTAGAGGCCGAAGTCGCGGGCCACCTCGCCGACGACGATGAGCTTCTCGGGGGTGATCTCGCCGCCGGGGATGCGCGGGACGACGGAGTAGGTGCCGTTCTTCTGGATGTTGGCCAGGAAGTGGTCGTTGGTGTCCTGCAGCGCGGCCCGCTCGCCGTCCAGCACGTGGCCGTTGTGCAGCGAGGCGAGGATGGAGGCGACGGCGGGCTTGCAGATGTCGCAGCCCCTCCCCCTGCCGCACAGCGCGATCAGTTCGGAGAAGGTCGTGATGCCGCGCACGCGGACGATGTCGAACAGCTCGGCCCTGCTGTGGTCGAAGTGCTCGCACAACGCCTTCGACAGCTCGACGCCCGACCTCTCCAGCAGCTGCTTCAGCATGGGCACGCACGAGCCGCAGGTGGTGCCCGCGCGGGTGCACGCCTTGAGGCCCGGCACGTCGCTCACGCCGTCGCTGATCGCCTCGCGCAGCGTGCCCGCCGTGACGTTGTTGCAGGAGCAGACCTGGGCGTCGTCGGGCAGGTCGAGGGTGGCCGCCGACCCCGTGAACAGCAGGTCGGAGGGGGCGGCGGGCAGCGGCTTGCCGACGAAGGGCTTGAGCGTGGTGTACGGCGCGGCGTCGCCCACGCAGATCCCGCCGAGCAGCGTCCGGGCGTCGTCGGAGATGAACAGCCTCTTGTAGACGCCGCCCACCGGGTCCATGTAGGTGACGTCGAGCGCGCCCTCCATCGCGCCGAACTGGGCCACCTCGACGCCGAGGAGCTTGAGCTTGGTCGACAGGTCGGCGCCCTCGAAGGCCGACGCGCCGCCGAGCACGCGGTCGGCGGCCACCTCGGCCTGCGTGAAGCAGGGGCCGACCAGCCCGTAGACCGTGCCGCCGGCCAGCGCGCACTCGCCCACCGCGTAGATCGACGGGTCGGCGGTGCGCATGCCGGCGTCGACGACGATCCCGCCGCGCTCACCCACCTCGAGGCCGCAGTCCCTGGCCAGCTCGTCGCGCGGCTTGATGCCGGCGGAGAAGACGACCACCGCGTCGCCGATCACGCCGCCGTCGCTGAGCACCACCCGGCCGGGCTCGATCGAGGCGAGCGAGACGCCCGCGTGCACGGTCAGCCCGAGGTTGGAGATGTGCCCCTTGAGCACCGAGCCGCCGCCCTCGTCCACCTGGCGGGGCATCAACCACGGAGCGAGCTCCACGATGTGGGTGTCGAGGCCGAGCCCCCGCAGCGCGTCGGCGGCCTCGAGACCGAGCAGCCCGCCGCCGACGACGACGCCTCTCGTGGCTCCCGCGGCGGCCGCCCTGATGCTTTCCAGGTCGTCGATCGTGCGGTAGACGTAGGCGTCCTCGGCGCCGGGCACCGGCGGCACGAACGGCGCCGACCCCGTGGCCAGCACCAGCGTGTCGTACGGCTCGGCGTGTCCTTCGGCCGTGGTCACGACCTTGGCGGCCCTGTCGATGCCGGTCACCCGGGTGGACAGCCGCGTCACCACCCCCGCCAGATCCGGATATTTCAGGTCTTGGAAGCTGGAGCCCTGCAGGTAGGACGTCAGCGCCACCCGGTCGTAGGCGGGACGGGGCTCCTCGCCGATGACCGTGATCGTCCCGTCGAAGCCCCTGTTCAGCAGGGTCTCGACCAGCCGGTGCGCCGTCGGGCCGTAGCCCACCACGACAAGTCTGTTCACGCGGAAACCCCCTCTTGCTCGCACAGCCAGCCGACGATGCCCTCGACGGCGTCGCGGCAGGTGCCGCAGCCGGTCGTGGCCCTGGTCGCGGCGGCCACCGCGGTCACGTCACGCGCGCCGGACTCCCAGCACGCCCTGATCTGGCCCTTCGTCACGTTGTTGCACTGGCAGACCTTGGCCGAGTCCGGCATCCTGACCGGGCTGTCGGCCACCGCCGCGCCCGACACGCCGGGGAAGAGCAGTCCCTCCCGGTCGCCCGGCAGCGGCCCGCCCCTGTCGAAGAGCTGCGTGAGCGTGCCCACCGCGGCGCTCTCGCCCAGCAGGATCGCGCCCACCAGGCGGCCCTCGCGGATGACGAGCTTGCGGTAGGTGCCCCGCGCCCTATGGCTGAAGCGCACCACCTCGGCGTGCTCCTCGGTCAGATGCGTCTCTCCCATCGCGGCCAGCTCCACGCTCTTGGCCTTGAGCCTGGTGACCAGGCGCGAGCCCCGGTAGCGGGCGTCCTTGGCGGCGCCGGTGATCACGTCGGCGACCACGGCGGCCTGCTCCCACGCGGGCGCGACCAGCCCGTAGACGACGCCGTCGTGCTCGGCGCACTCGCCGATCGCGAAGATCGCCGGATCGTCGGTGCGCAGCTCGTCGTCCACGACGACGCCGCGGCGCACCTCCAGGCCCGCCTGCGCGGCCAGCTCCGTCTCCGGCCTGACGCCGCAGGCCAGCACCACCAGGTCGGCTTCGACGAGCGTGCCGTCGGCCAGCCGTACGCCCTCGGGCAGCACCTCGGCCGCGCTCACACCGGTGCGGATCTCGACGCCGAGACCCGCGAGGGTCTCGCCGAGCACCAGCCCCGCCTCGGCGTCGAGCTGGCGCTCCATGAGGTGGCCGGCCAGGTGCAGCAGCGTGACCGGCAGGCCGCGGCCCGCCAGGCCGCGCGCCGCCTCGATGCCGAGCAGCCCGCCGCCGATCACGACCGCCTTCGAGCTCGTACGGCTGGCGGCGAGGATCGCCTGGCAGTCGTCGAGCGTGCGGAACGGGATCGCCCGCTCGACGCCGGGGATCGGCGGGACGATCGCGCGGCTGCCCGTGGCCAGCACCAGCACGTCGTACGGCACCCGCCGCCCGTCCTCGGCGATCACCGTCCGGGTCTCCCTGTCGATCTGCACGACGGGGGTGCCGAGGACCGCCTCGACGCCGTGCTCGCCGTACCATGCGGGATCCAGCAGGCGCACCTGGTCGGGCCCCGAGCTCCCGGCCAGGACGTTCGACAGCAGCACCCTGTTGTAAGGCTGCCAGGTCTCCGCGCCGAACACGGTGACCTTGCTCTCCTTGTCACGGGCGCGCACCTCGCTGACCAGGCGCGCCCCCGCCATGCCGTTGCCGACGACGATGATTCTCATTGGTCGCTCACCGCTCCTCATTCGCTACGCGGCCGAGCTCGTTCCTCGCCCGTCCACTCCGCTCACTGCGTCGGGTTCGCTCCCGTGCGACCTTCTCCAGTCTGACCGCGCACACCTTGAACTCCGGCATCCGTGAGGTCGGGTCGAGCGCGGGGTTGGTGAGGCGGTTGGCGCCCTCCCAGTGGAAGGGCATGAACACGGTGTCGGCCCTGATCGCGTCGCTGATCCTGGCCACGCCCTCGGTGGCGCCCCTGCGGCTGCTGACGCGCACGAGGTCGCCGGCGCCGATGCTCAGGTGCTCGGCGAGGTCGGGGTGGAGCTCGACGAACGGCTCGGGCGAGGCCTCGACGAGCGGGGCGATCCTGCGGGTCTGCGCGCCCGACTGGTAGTGGGCGAGGACCCGGCCCGTCGTGAGGTAGACGGGGAAGTCGGCGTCGGCCTCCTCCGCCGCGGCCCGATGCTGGACGGGGACGAACCTGGCCAGGCCGTCGGGAGTGTGGAAGCGGTCGAGGAACATCCGCGGCGTGCCGGGGTGCTCGGGCTCGGGGCAGGGCCAGAACAGGCCGTCGCGCTCGTAGGTGATGCCCGAGTAGTCGGCCGTGCCGCCCTGTGAGGCGCGGCGCAGCTCGTCGAAGACCTCGCGTGGCTCGGCGGGCCAGGTGTGGCCCATCCGCAGCGCGAGCTGCTGGATGATCCAGAGGTCGGAGCGCACCCCCTCAGGCGGCTCGACGGCCTTCCTGCGCAGCTGGACCCGGCCCTCCAGGTTGGTCATGGTGCCGTTCTCCTCGGCCCACTGCGTGCTGGGCAGCACCACGTCGGCCAGGCGCGCGGTCTCGCTCAGCACGAAGTCGACGACGACCAGCAGGTCGAGGCTCTTCAGCCGCTCGGTGACATGCGCCGACCTGGGCGCGGAGACCACCGGGTTCGAGCCGTACACCAGCAGCGCCTTCGGGCCCTCCCCGGTGCCGAGCGCGTCGAGCAGCTCGTAGGCCGACCGGCCGGGGCCGGGCAGCGTCTCGGGCTCGACGCCCCACACGGCGGCGACGTGCGCGCGGGCGGCCGGGTCGTCGATCTTGCGGTAGCCGGGCAGCTGGTCGGCCTTCTGACCGTGCTCCCTGCCGCCCTGCCCGTTGCCCTGGCCCGTCACGCACCCGTAGCCGGAGCCCGGCGTGCCGGGCAGGCCGAGCGCGAGCGCGAGGTTGATGAACGCGGTGACGGTGTCGGTGCCTTTGGCGTGTTGCTCGGCTCCCCTTCCCGTTAACACCACCGCTTTATCCGCATTTTTCAGCATTTGTACGGCTTGGCGGATAGCTGCTACGGGAACACCCGTGACCCGTTCGACCCGCTCGGGCCACCATTCCGACACCGAAATTCGAACCGCTTCAAAACCGGTCGTGCGGCGGGCGATGTATTCGCCGTCGAGCGCCTCCTCGGCGATCGCCACGTGCAACAGGCCGAGCGCGAGAGCCAGGTCGGTGCCCGGCGTGGGCTGCAGGTGCAGCGCGGCCAGCTTGGCGGTCGCGGTACGCCTCGGGTCGACGACGATCAGCGCGGGCCGCGTGAGGTGCCTGACGATCGGCGGCATGGTCTCGGCCACGTTCCCGCCCGCCAGCAGCACCACGTCGGCCTCGGCCAGGTCGGTCAGCGGGAAGGGCATCCCCCTGTCGGCGCCGAACGCCCTGATCGACGCGGCCGCCGCCGACGACATGCAGAAGCGGCCGTTGTAGTCGATCTGGCTGGTGCCGAGCGCCACGCGGGCGAACTTGCCCAGCTGGTAGGCCTTCTCGTTGGTGAGCCCTCCGCCGCCGAACACGGCCACACCGTCGGGGCCGTGTTCGGTGCGCACCTCGCGCAGGCGGGAGGCCACGTGGTCGAGTGCCTGTTCCCAGGTGGCCGGGCGGCCGTGCAGCAGCGGCGTGGTCAGCCGGTCGGGGCTGGACAGCAGCTCGGCCGCGGTCCAGCCCTTCTGGCACAGGGCGTCGGTGGCCTCGACGGTGACCCGCTCCCCCACGGTCAGCGCCATGCCGCACTGCAGGGCGCAGTACGGGCAGTGGGTGAGAGTGGGAGCGGTCACGAGATCGATGGTGCTTTTGGGCCGTTTCACACCGGGGTCCCTTCTGTTACTAACGTGCTAACAGCGGCTCACCGCGCAAGTGAGGGGTCAGACGCGGGCGTGGGCCAGGCTGGGGACCCTGGCGACGCCGACCGTGCGCGTGTAGCACCACCAGGTGAGGGCGAAGCAGGCGACGTAGAAGAGGCCGAAGGCGACGAAGGCGGCGGCCGGGCTGCCGGTCCCCGCGAAGGACATGCCGAAGCCGCGGTTGATGAGGAAGCCGCCGAACGCGCCGATGGCCGAGATGATGCCGATCGCCGCGGAGGCCTGGCGCTTGCCGTACAGCAGGGCCTGTTCGCTGGTGCCGAACTCCTCGGCGGCCTTGGCCTGGAAGATGGCGGGGATCATGCGGTAGGTGGAGCCGTTGCCGATGCCCGCGGTGACGAACAGCGTCTGGAAGGCGAGGAAGAACAGCCAGAAGCTGCCCGAGGCGCTGGCCAGCCAGACCAGGACGACGCCCGCGCCCATCGCGGCGAAGTTCCAGAGCGTGACGGGCGCGCCGCCGAGCCGGTCGGACAGCCAGCCGCCGACCGGCCTGATCAGCGAGCCGAGCAGCGGCCCGACGAAGGCGACCGCCGCCCACGACGAGTCGGGGAACAGGCTCTTCGACAGCAGGGGGAAGGCGGTGGAGTAGCCGATGAACGAGCCGAACGTGCCGATGTAGAGGAAGGACATCACCCAGGTCTGCGCCTTGCCCGCCACCGCCCACTGCTCGCGGGGGCTGGCCTTGGCGCTGGCCAGGTTGTCCATGAAGAACCAGGCGCAGGCGGCGGCGACCACGACGAACGGCACCCAGAACCACCCCGCCGCCGCGAGCCCGAACGCGCCGATCACCAGTGGCATGACCAGCTGCACCGAGCTGACGCCGATGTTGCCGCCCGCCGCGTTCAGCCCGAGCGCGGAGCCCTGCTTGTGCTGGGGGTAGAAGTAGGTGATGTTCGCCATGCTGGAGGCGAAGTTGCCGCCGCCGAACCCGGCCGTCGCCGCGATCACCAGGAACAGCCAGTACGGCGTGCCGGGATCGCTGACCGCGACGCCGAGCAGGATCGCCGGGATGAGCAGCAGCAGCGCGCTGGCCACGGTGAAGGTGCGCCCGCCGAACCGGGCCGGGCCGAAGGTGTAGGGGATCCGGAGCGCGGAGCCGATCAGGTTGGGCAGCGCGACCAGCCAGAACAGCTGGTCGGTGGTGAAGTCGTAGCTGCCCATCTTGGCCGCGACGATGCTCCACAACGTCCAGACGGTGAAGCCGAGGTGCTCGGCGAGGATGGAGAAGACCAGGTTGCGCCTGGCCACCCGCTTGCCGTCCCGCTCCCAGAATGCGGGGTCGTCAGGGTGCCAGTCGGCGATCCAGCGCGCCATCGTTCCTCCTACGGTTCGGGGATACCGACCGACCGTAGGGAGAGCGGGTTACGCACCTTGACGATGTGTGACGGTGCGCCGGTTACATGTGCCTCACAGCCGTAACATGCAATGCATGTGTTTCACCCGGGCAACACGGCGTTAACGCGCCGCCGGAGGGACGGCGGGTGGCCCCTCCGCGCGCCGGGTCACACGGCGGTCGGCCCGACCCGCCCCGTGCCCTCGCCGCCGAGGTCGGAGTGCTCCGACGCGCCCGCGCCCGCCTGCCTTCCGTGCGGCCTTCGGTCACTCCTCGGCCGATCACCCGGTGAGCAGGACGAAAGAGCCGTGGAACAGATCCCGCTCGTTCGCCGGCGAACCCGACGGTTCGCCCCGGGCCGCAATGGGAATCGTTTCCTGGACGACGACAACGTTCTCGGGGAGTTGCCGTGGCCGTGCAGCGCATCCGCGCTTTCGACGATCCCGTGCTGCGCGCCGTCGCGCAGCCGGTGACCGGGTTCGACAAGGAGCTTCGGAGCCTGGTCAAGGCGCTGACGCTCACGATGCGCCAGGGCACGGGCCGGGCGGGCCTTGCCGCGCCTCAGATCGGGGTGCAGGCCAGGGTGGTCGTCTTCGACTACGACGGCAAGGCGGGGCACCTGGTCAACCCGCGTCTTGAGCTGTCGGAGCGGACGGTCGTGGCTGACGAGGCGTGCCTGTCCGCGCCCGGCCTCTGGTGGCCGTTGGAGCGTTCCTTCGGTGTCACGGCGCGCGGGCGCGACATGTACGGCAAGCCGGTGACGGTGCGGGCCATCGGGACGCTGGCCAGGGTGCTCCAGCACGAGGCGGACCACCTGGACGGCGTGCTGTTCGTCGACCGGCTGGCCGACGACGAGCGCGCCCGCTTCATGGAACTGGCCCGCTGACCCCGCCCGGCTGACCTGCCCGGCAACGCCACCCCTGGCCGGGACCGCTGACCCCGCTGCCGATCAGGCCCGCTCGTTCCCCGACATGCCTGCTCGCTTCCTGTCAGGCCGCCTCCGCTGCGCTCTTCGTGATGGCCAACGCCTATGTGACGGGCACCGTGCTCACCGTGGACGGCGGCGCCGGGCTGGCCTGACCGAAAAACCGGGTGCGCGCCGGTGGAGGGGGCGCCTACCCTGGTGGCATGTCTACGCCCCGGATCTCTTAGCTAGGACACCCGCCTTCGCATACCGTTGTGTCCAAGAGCTTATCCGGAGCGTTACTTCATGATTACCTTTCGTGACGTCGACGTGCGCGTCGGCGCGCGTCTCCTGCTGTCCGGCATCACCGCCCACATCGCCCCCGGCGACCGCATCGGCCTGGTCGGCCGCAACGGCGCGGGCAAGACCACGCTGATGCGGATCCTGGCCGGACAGGGCAGGCCCGCGGCGGGCGCCGTCGTCCGCACGGGGCCCGCCAGCTATCTCCCCCAGGACCCTTCTGCCGCCGATCCCTCGCTCACCGTCATCGACCGCATCCTGTCGGCCCGCGGCATGGACGAGGCCGTCCGCGCCCTGCGCGCCGCCGAACTCGCCCTCGCCGCCATCCCAGCCGACGACCTCACCGCGCACGACCTCACCGCGCACGACCTCTCCGCAGGCGAGGTCGCCTCGGGCAAGCCAGCCTTGGGAGGGTCTTCGTGGGGTGGGCCGTCGTCGGGCGTGCTTGGCCCAGGCGGGTCGGGCGGCCCCGGCTCGGGTGGGTCCGGCTCGGGCCGGTCTTCGGCGGGGGTGGGTACGGCGGGCGAGCGGGCCATGGCTCGTTACGTCAGGGCCGAGGCGGAGTTCCAGGCTCGGGGCGGATACGCCGCGGAGGCCGCGGCGGCCAGGGTCGCGGCGGGGCTGGGCCTGCCCGACCGGGTGCTGTCCCAGCCGCTCGGCACCCTGTCCGGCGGTCAGCGGCGCCGCGTCGAGCTGGCCAGGGTGCTGTTCGCCGAGCGCGGCACGCTCCTGCTGGACGAGCCGACCAACCACCTCGACGGCGACTCCATCGCGTGGCTGCGCACCTTCCTCGCCTCCTACCAGGGCGGTCTGGTGGTCATCAGCCACGACACCGAACTGCTGGCCGACGTGGTCAACAGGGTCTGGCGGCTGGACGCCGACCTGGCGGCGCTCGAGGTGCACAACACCGGCTGGGAGACCTACCTCGCCGACAGCCGGGCCGCCGAGCGGCGCACGGCCAGGCAGCGGGCCGCCGCCGAGCGCAAGGCCGCGGCCCTGCACGCCCAGGCCGACCGGATGCGGTCGAACGTGGCCACGGCCGTCCGGGCCCGCGACATGGCCCGGCGCGCCGACCGGATGCTGGCGGGGGTGGCGCCCGCCCGCCGTACCGAGAAGGTCGCCAGGATCCGGCTGCCCGAACCGGCTCCGAGCGGACGCATCCCGCTGGGCGCGGTCGGCCTCACCAAGTCATACGGGAGCCTGGAGGTCCTGACCGGCGTGGACCTGGCCGTCGACCGGGGCTCCAGGCTCGTCGTGCTGGGACTGAACGGCGCGGGCAAGACCACGCTGCTGAAGATCCTCGCCGGACGGCTCGCGCCCGACTCGGGCCGGGTCGTGCCCGGCCACGGCCTGCGGCTCGGCTACTTCGGCCAGGAGCACGACACGCTCGACCCCGCCCGCACGGTCAGGCAGAACCTCGCGCAGGCCGCGCCCGGGCTGAGCGACGGCGAGGCTCGCACCATCCTCGGCTCGTTCCTGTTCGGCGGCGACGACGTCGACAAGCCGGCGGGGGTGCTGTCGGGCGGCGAGAAGACGCGGCTGGCGCTGGCGGGGCTGGTCAGCTCGGGGGCGAACGTGCTCCTGCTCGACGAGCCGACCAACAACCTCGACCCGGCCTCCCGCGCCGAGGTGCTGGCGGCGGTGGGCGCGTACAAGGGGGCGGTGGTGATGGTCACCCACGACGAGGAGGCGGTCGAGGCGCTGCGCCCCGAGCGTGTGCTGGTGCTGCCCGACGGCGTCGAAGACCTCTGGAACGCCAGCTACGCGGACCTGATCAGTCTCGCCTGACGGCTTCGCCGCGGCTCGGCCCACCTCGTCAAGGGCCGCGCCGCGGCGGCCTCGATCGGTCTCGCAGAAGCCGCGGTTTCAGGAGGCGCGGGTCTCAACAGGCGCAGGTCTCAGGAGACGCGGGTTTCAAGAGACACGGGTTTCAAGAGACACGGGTTTCAAGAGACGCGGGTTTCAAGAGACGCGGGTTTCAAGAGACGCGGGTTTCAGGAGGCCAAGGGCAGGAGGGTGCGGCGTTCGGTGGGGGTGGTGCCGCCCCACACGCCGTCCGTCTGCCTGGTGGACAGCGCGTAGTCCAGGCAGGCCGCCCTGACGGAGCAGCCGCCGCAGATGGACTTCGCGTGTTCCACCTGGGCCTGTCCCGCGCCCTCGAGCGAGATGGGAAAGAAGATTTCAGGGTCCTCGTCCAGGCAGGCGGCCCGGCGCGAGCGGTCGAGGATGAACATGATGTTCCAGACCTGTCAGTGGGCGTTGTGCGCACACGGGGTACCCGGAGATTCGCCCAGCAAACTGTCCCAGTCGGCAAGAAATCTGGTGATTCCGTACCTGGAGAGGGCCGCCTGGCGGGCCGCCTTGCCGTACTGACCGGCGAGGGAGGGGTCTGAGACGAACGCGGACAGCGCCTCGACCAGCACCGGGAGCCTGGTGGACAGGACGCCGGCGTCGGCGGGGACGGCCTCGATCGCCTCGGTGGCGGCCAGCGCGACGACGGGCAGGCCGAGCATCATGGCCTCGATGAGGGAGAGGCCGAGCGAGGTCCAGCGGTAGGGGTGCAGGTAGGCGCGGCGCCGGGCCAGTGCCGCGTGCAGCTCGGCCTGGGGCAGGTCGTAACCCGGGTACGGCAGGCCGTCCGTATTCATCCCGAACAGGTCGATCGGCACCTGGAAGGCGGGCAGCAGGTCGGTGCCTGCCACGCGCGTCCTGCGGACCGGCTCGTTGATGACCACGCCCGCGCGCGGCAGCTCGCCGGTGTAGAGATGGCCGGGATCGACGACGCCGTGCTCGATCACGCGGACGGGGGCCGACCCGTTGTCCCAGTACAGGGCGTTGAAGTGGGTGACGTGGACGAGCGGGATCGCCGACTGGCCCGCGAGCGGGTGCCGGGTGGCCGGCGGATCTCCCCTGGGCGTGTTGTGCTCGACGTAGACGCCGGGGACCGGCCTGCCGAGCCAGGATCCGGCCAGGTCGATCTCGTGCGGCCGCTGGTAGACGACCACGTCGACGTCCTCGTCGCGCAGCCGGTCGAAGGGCACCTCCCGGACGGAGGCGGGCCACTCGAAGCTCGTGGCCCTGCCGCGCCCGTCGGGGCCGCGGTCGGGGGTGAGCGGCACCAGGTAGGTGTGGCGGCCCTGGACGAACGAGGTGGTCCAGGAGCCGTGGACGTGCCAGAGCAGGATGTTCATCCGCACACCCACTCGACCGCCTCGCGCAGGTCATGGGCGACCTCGGGGGCGGCCACGATCTCGCTGGGCAGCGTGCGCGGGGTGGGCACGAGGATGGCCCTGGCCCCCGCGGCCCTGGCGGCCTGCATGTCCCTGCCGATGTCGCCGATGACCACGCAGTCGGCGGGTTCGACCCCGAGCGTCCCGGCCGCGCGGAGCACCAGTCCCGGCTCCGGTTTGCGGCAGACGCATCCGTCGTCCTCGCCGTGGACGCAGATGGCCCACGCGTCGAAGGGGCCGAGCAGCTCCTCGACCCGCTCGTTGACCTGGTGGAGCTCGTCGGGCGTGATCAGTCCCTCTGCCACGCCCGACTGGTTGGTCACCACGGCCACCGGGATGCGGCGCTCACGCAGCGTCCGCAACGCCTCCAGAGCACCCGGCATGGGCTCCACGAGCTTCGGGTCGTTGTTGTACGGCACGTCTCTGATCAGCGTGTCGTCGCGGTCGAAGAGAACCGCCGCGGTCGGTCGACGAGAGAGCATGTCCGGCCGCTGCCCCGTGAGCTGTGTGTTTAACAAGCGCTTCTCTCGGTAGCGGTTCTCCTCGGGGAGGAAGTTCATGAGATTTCTGGGGATAAACGCGGTGTTCCACGACCCCGCTGCGGCCCTTGTGGTCGATGGTGAGGTTGTCGCGGCCGCCGAAGAGGAGCGGTTCAGCCGCCGTAAGCACGGCAAGAGGCCGGTGCCGTTCTCCGCGTGGGAGCTGCCCGAGCTGGCCGCCGCCTGGTGCCTGGCCGAGGCGGGCCTGCGGCCCGAGGATCTGGACGCGGTCGCCTACTCGTACGACCCGGCGCTGGTGCGGGAGGAGCACGCGGCGCCGTGGGAGGACCTGCGCACCACCTACGCCACCAGAGCGCCCAGCTTCCTGGCCACCGCGCTGCCCGGGCTCGACCCGGCCCAGGTGCGCTTCGTGCCGCACCACGTGGCGCACGCGGCCTCGGCGGGGCTGGCCGCGCCGTACGACGAGTGCGCGGTCCTGGTGTGCGACGGCCGGGGGGAGGCCGTCTCGCACCTGGCGGGCCACTACCGCGACGGCGAGCTCACCACGCTGGCCGCGCAGGAGCTGCCGCACTCGCTCGGTCTCATGTACGAGGACGTGACCGAGCACCTGGGCTTCCTGCGGTCGAGCGACGAGTACAAGGTGATGGCGCTGGCCTCCTACGGCACGCCCCGCCACCTGGACGTGCTCAGGGAGCTGGTCACGACGACCGGCGACGGTGGGTTCAGGATCGAGCCGATCGACTGGGGCGGCTTCGCCAAGCGCCTGGACAAGGGCGAGACGTGGACGGCCGACCACGCCGATCTGGCCGCCAGCGTGCAGGCGCGCCTCGAGGAGGTGCTGCTGGAGCTGGCGTTCTGGCTGCACGAGCGGACCGGCGCGCGGCGCATGGCGATGGCGGGAGGTGTCGCGCTCAACTGCGTCGCCAACACGCGACTGCTGTCCGAGGGCCCCTTCGAGGACGTCTGGGTGCAGCCCGCGGCGGGCGACTCGGGCACCGCGCTGGGGGGCGCGCTGCACCTGTCGCAGGCCCACGGCGAGCCCGTGGCGCCCATGCGCGGCGCCGACCTGGGCAGGGCGTGGAGCGAGGGCGAGCTGGCCGCGTGGCTGGACGTGGCGCGCGTGCCGTATTCGCGGCCCGAGGATCTGGCCGGCGAGGTGGCGCGGGCGCTGAACGACGACCTGATCGTGGCCTGGTTCCAGGGCCGCAGCGAGTACGGCCCGCGCGCGCTGGGCCACCGCTCCCTGCTGGCGCACCCGGGTTACGCCCGCAACACCGAGCGCCTGAACGACGTCAAGGGGCGCGAGCAGTTCAGGCCGATCGCGCCGATGGTGCTCGAGTCGCGGGCGGCGGAGATCTTCGGCAGGGGGCCGGTGCCCTCGCCGTACATGCTGTTCGTCCACGACGTGCGGCCTGAGTGGCGCGAGCGCATCCCGGCGGTGGTGCACGTGGACGGGACGGCCAGGATCCAAACGGTCTCGCCGGAGCGGCACCCGCTGCTGGCCGCCGCGCTGGCCAGGTTCGAGGAGCTGTCGGGGCTGCCCGTGGTGGTGAACACCAGCCTGAACACGGCGGGCCGGCCGATGGTCGACTCGCCGCGCGACGCACTGGAGTGCTTCGGCTCCTCGCCGGTGGACGTGCTCGTGATGGGGCCGTTCGTGGTGAGGAGGGCGGCGACATGATCACTGTGGTGATCCCGACGATCGGGCGCGCCTCGCTGAAGGCGGCCATCCCCGAGGGGGTGCCCGTCATCGTGGTCGAGGACACCGAGCGCAGGGGCCCGGCCGCCGCGCGCAACGCGGGCTGGCGGGCGGCCCAGACGCCGTGGGTGGTCTTCCTGGACGACGATGTGGTGCCCGGCGAGGGCTGGGTGGAGGCGCTCGTCAAGGACCTGGAGGGCCTGCCCGAGAACGTGGCGGGCAGCCAGGGCCGCATCGAGGTGCCGCTGCCCCGCGACCGCCGTCCGACCGACGCCGAACGGAACACCGCCGGGCTCGCCGACGCGGAGTGGATCACCGCTGACATGGCCTACCGGCGCGCCGCGCTGGAGAAGGTCGGGGGTTTCGACGAGCGCTTTCCCCGGGCCTACCGGGAGGACGCCGATCTCGCGCTCAGGCTGAGGGAGGCGGGGTTCCGGCTGGTCAGGGGCGAGCGGGTGACCCGGCACCCGGTGCGGGACGACGGGTTCTGGTCGAGCGTGCGCTTCCAGCGGGGCAACGCGGACGACGCGCTGATGCGGCGGATCCACGGGCCCGAGTGGAGGTCGCTGATCGGGGCGGGCGGGCTGCTGCCCCGGCACGCCGCGACCACCGCGCTGGGACTCACCGCGATCGCCCTCGCGACCGCCCTCGCGAGGAACCGCGCGGGCCGCCGAGGGCACGCGCTACGCGGGCTTCCCGGAGCGCTCGCGTTCGCCCTCAGCGCCGCCGGATGGGCCGCGCTGACCGTCAAGTTCGCGTGGGAGCGCATCGCGCCAGGTCCTCGGACGCCGGGCGAGGTGGCGAGGATGGTGGTCACGAGCGTCGCCATCCCGCCTGCCGCGTGCCTGCACCGGCTGCGCGGCGAACTGCGGGTGCGCCGGTGAGCGGCCCAGGGAGCGGCCCAGGGAGCGGCCCAGGGAGCGGCACCGTCCTGGTGGCCAGGCCCGACAGCGCGGGAGACGTGCTGCTCGCGGGTCCCGCCATCCGCGCCGTCCGGGCCCGGGCCGAGGAGGTGGTGCTGCTGGCGGGACCACTGGGCCGCGCGGCCGCCGAACTGCTGCCGTGCGTGGACCGGGTGATCGAGTGGCGGACCCCGTGGATCGACGCCGATCCGCCGCCCGTCACCGGCGAGCACGTCGCCAGGCTGATGGCGCTGCTGCCCGACGCGGACGAGGCGCTGATCCTGACCTCCTTCCACCAGTCGGCGCTGCCGCTGGCCCTGCTGCTGCGGCTGAGGGGGGTCGGGCGGATCACCGCGATCAGCAACGACTACCCGGGCTCCCTCCTGGACGTCAGGGTGCGGGTGGACGAGAGCAGGCACCTGCCGGAGGCCGAGCGGATGCTGGCCGTCGCCAGGGCCGCGGGGTACGAGCCACGCGACGACGGCAGGCTGGCCGTCAGGACGCCGCCGCCCAGCCTGGCCGGGCCGCCCGGCTACGTCGTCGTGCACCCGGGGACCACCGCCCCGGCCCGCGCGTGGCCCCCCGAGCGGCACAGGGAGGCGGTCGAGGCGCTGGTGGCCGAGGGCTTCCGGGTCGTCGTCACGGGGACCGGGAGCGAGAAGGCGCTGACGTCCACCGTCGCCGGACGCCACGCCGTGGACCTGGGCGGCATGACGACCATGGCCGAGCTGTCGGGGGTGCTGAGCGAGGCGTGCGCGCTCGTCTGCGGCAACACCGGTCCCGCGCACCTGGCCGCGGCCGTCGGCACCCCGGTGGTCAGCCTGTTCTCCCCTGTCGTGCCCGCCGAGCGCTGGGCCCCTTACGGCGTGCCGTACGTGCTGCTGGGTGACCAGCGGGCCGCGTGCAAGGACTCAAGGGCGCGTCTGTGTCCTGTCAGAGGCCACCCGTGCCTGTCGACGGTGACGGCCGAACAGGTCGTCAAAGCAGTGAGGGAGCTGGTCCCATGAGAATCGACCTCATATCCGAGCACGCCGATCCGCTGGCGGCGGTCGGCGGCGTCGACGCCGGCGGGCAGAACGTCCACGTCGCCGCCCTGGCCGCCGCTCTGGCGGGACGCGGTCACGAGGTCGTCGTGCACACCAGGCGGAGCGTGCCGGGCCAGCCTCGCAGCGTGCCGCTGGCCGACGGGGTGCGGGTGGAGTACATCACCGCGGGGCCGGCCACCCACGTGCCGAAGGACGAGCTGCCGCCGTACATGCCGGCCTTCGCCGACGAGCTGGCCCGCCGGTGGGCGGTGCGCCCGCCCGACGTGGCGCACGCGCACTTCTGGATGAGCGGCAGGGCGGCCCTGCTGGCCGCGCGCGGCCTGCCCGTGGTGCAGACCTTCCACGCGCTCGGGACGGTGAAGCGCCGCTGGCAGGGCCGGGCCGACACCAGCCCGCCGGGACGGATCGCGATGGAGACCCAGATCGGCAAGCGGGCCGCGGCGGTCCTCGCGACCTGCACCGACGAGGTGACCGAGCTGCGCGCGATGGGCGTGCCCGATCACCGGGTCACGATCGTGCCGTGCGGCGTCGATCTCGGCCACTTCACTCCGGAGGGCCCGAAGGCCGAGAAGGGCGCGGCCATGCGGGTGCTGAGCATCGGCAGGCTGGTGCCGCGCAAGGGCGTCGACACCGTGGTGCGCGCGCTGCGCGATCTTCCAGGGGTGGAGCTGGTCATCGCGGGCGGCGAGGCCGGCGATCCCGAGGCGGACAGGCTGGCCGAGCTGGCCGCCGCCTACGGCCTGGCCGACCGGGTCAAGGTGATCGGCAGCGTGCCCCGCGAGCGGGTCCCCGCGCTGATGCGCTCGGCGGACGTGCTGGTGACAGTCCCGTGGTACGAGCCGTTCGGCATGGTGCCGCTGGAGGCGATGGCCTGCGGCGTGCCGGTGATCGCCTCCGCCGTCGGCGGTCACCTGGACACCGTCGCGGGCTGCGGCGTCCTGGTGCCGCCGCGCCGCCCCCAGGCGCTCGCCCGCGCCCTGCGCGACCTGCTGGACAACCCCGCGCGGCGGGCCCAGCTCGGCGCGGCGGGGGCGAGGAAGGCCAGGGAGATGTACGGCTGGCCGCACGTGGCCGAGCAGACCGAGGCCGTCTACCAGAGCGTCCTCGAGGGCCGGATGGGGAGGGCGACATGCACAGGCACCTGACCAGACTGAGCTCGGCGCTCGAACTGACCGCCGACCAGGCGCCCGTCGTCGAGGCGTGGGGCCGCAAGCTCGCGAGTGTGCTGACGGGCGGCGGCAGGCTGCTGGCCTGCGGCAACGGGGGTTCGGCCGCCGAGGCCCAGCACCTGACGGCCGAGCTGGTCGGCAGGTTCAGGGGTGAGCGGCAGCCGTTCGCCGCGATGCCGCTGCACGCCGACACCTCCTCGATGACGGCGATCGCCAACGACTTCGGCGCCGAGGAGGTCTACGCCCGCCAGGTGTGGGCGCACGGCCGCGAGGGCGACGTGCTCATCTGCCTGTCCACCAGCGGTTCCAGCGGCAACGTGCTGGCGGCGGCGCGGGCGGCGGGCGAGCGGGGGCTGACCACGTGGGCGCTGACGGGGCGGGCGCCGAACCCGCTGGCCGCGCTCTGCGACGAGGTCGTGGCCGTGCCCGCGGACGACACCGCCACCGTGCAGGAGGTGCACCTGGCGATGATCCACATGCTCTGCGACTCGATCGAGGAGGCGTGCGCGTGAACGGGGGACCGCTGGTCGTCATCGGCGACTCGCTGCTGGACGTGGACATCGAGGGGGCGGCCGACCGGCTGGCACCCGACTCGCCCGTCCCTGTCGTCGACGTGGAGGAGGAACGGCTGCGTCCGGGGGGCGCGGGCCTGGCGGCGCTGCTGGCCGCCAGGGACGGTGCGGAGGTGGTGCTGGTCACCGCCCTCGCCGACGACCCGCAGGGCCGGGTGCTGCGGGGGCTGCTGAACGGCCATCTCGAGGTGGTGCCGCTCCCGCTGCGCGGCTCGACCGTCCGCAAGACCAGGGTCAGGGCCAGAGGCCAGACGCTGGTCCGGATGGACACGGGCGACGGCCGCGCCGTGACCAGGGCGACCGAGGCCGCGCTGAGGGCGGTCCGCGGGGCGGGCGCCGTGCTCGTCTCCGACTACGGCAGGGGCGTCACCGGAGCGGCTCGCGAGCTGCTCAGCGGAGTGGACGTGCCGGTCGTGTGGGATCCGCACCCGAGGGGCGTCACGCCGGTGCCGGGGTGCGCGCTGGTGACGCCGAGCGAGTCGGAGGCCGTGCAGATGTGCGGGGAGCCGTACCTCGGCCCCGACCAGGCGGCCAGGCGGCTGACCAGGATCCTGCGGGCCGAGGCCGTCGCCGTGACGCTGGGCGCCCGGGGCGCCACGCTGGCGCACGCCGGCGGCCACTACCGGAGGGTCCCGCCGCCCACGCTCACCTCCGGCCACGACGTGTGCGGCGCGGGAGACCGGTTCGCCGGAGCCTCGGCGCTCGCGCTGCGCGACGGCCTGCCGGTGGAGGACGCGGTCGCGGTCGGTGTCGGCGAGGCGTCCAGGTTCGTGGAGAGCGGCGGGGCGGCGGCGATCCGGCTGCGCGGCCACGAACTGGCCAAGGAGATGGGCGACCGGCCGCGCACTCCGATGGAGGTCGCCGAGCTGGTCAGGTCGGGCGGCGGACGGCTCATCGCCACCGGCGGGTGTTTCGACCTGCTGCACGCGGGGCACGTGAGCCTCCTGCGCAGGGCCAGGGCCCTGGGCGACGCGCTGATCGTGTGCGTCAACTCCGACGCCTCCGCCAAGCGGCTCAAGGGCCCCGGCAGGCCCGTCGTCGGCCAGCGCGACCGGGTGGAGGTGCTGCGCGCCCTGGGCTGCGTGGACGCCGTCATGGTGTTCGAGGAGGACACCCCCGACGCGGTCATCGAGCGGCTGCGTCCCCACGTGTGGGTGAAGGGCGGCGACTACTCGGGGCGCGAGCTGCCCGAGGCCGCGTCGCTGGCGCGGATCGGCGCCGAGACCGTCGTGCTGGCCAGCGTGCCGGGCCGGTCGACGACCGGGCTGATCGCCGCCGTACAGGAAGCCTGACAAGGAGACACGATGCTGGGGAACATTCTGATCACAGGAGGCTCGTCCGGCCTCGGCCTGGCCACCGCCGAGGCGGTCGCCAAGGCGGGCGGACGGCCGCTGGTGGTGGACGTGCGCGAGGCGCCCGGCTTCGACCAGGCACTCGCCGACCTGGCCGAACGGGAGCAGGCCGAGCAGGCGGTGCGGGAGTTGGCCGAGCGGGCGGGCGGCCTCGACGGCGTCGTCACCGCGGCGGGGATCGACGCGTGCGGCACGCTCGGCGAGGTGCCCGCCGACGACTGGGAGCGCGTCGTCAAGGTGAACCTGCTGGGCACCGCGGCGGTCGTCAGGGCGGCGCTGCCGTACCTGGTGGAGTCGAGGGGGCGGGTGGTGACCTGCGCCTCGACGCTGGGGCTGCGCGCGGTGAGCGACGCCACCGCCTACTGCGCCTCGAAGTTCGGCGTGGTGGGCTTCACCAGGGCGCTGGCGGCCGAGCTGGCGGGCCAGGTGGGGGTCACGATGCTGGTGCCGGGCGGAATGTCGACGCACTTCTTCGACGACCGGCCCGAGCAGTACAAGCCGGGCCCCGACGCCAAGCTCAACAGGCCCGAGGACGTGGCGCAGGCGATCGTGTTCGCGCTGTCGCAGCCGCCCGGCTGCGAGGTGCGCGAGCTCGTGGTCTGCCCTTCGACGGAGACCTCGTGGCCCTAGAGGTCCTGGCCCTGCGGGGGCTCGGGCTCGGAGACCTGCTGACGGCGGTGCCCGCGCTGCGCGCGCTGCGGCGCGCCTACCCGGGGCACCGGCTCGTGCTGGCCGGTCCCTCGGCGCCGGCCGCGCTCCTGCCGGTCGACGAGGTGATCGAGATGCGGGGACCGGGCCCGGTCCCCCGCCGGGGGCCCGACGTCGCCGTCAACCTGCACGGCAAGGGGCCGCAGAGCACCGCGGCGCTGCGCGCCACCGGGCCCGGCACGCTGCTGACCCACGGGGGTGACGGCCCGCCGTGGCGCGACGACGTGCACGAGGTGCGCCGCTGGTGCGACCTGCTCGAGTGGTACGGCGTGCCCGCCGACCCCGACGACCTGTACCTCGGGGAGGGCGACCGCAGCGGACCCGTGGTCGTGCACCCCGGCGCCGCCTACCCGTCGAGAAGATGGCCGCCGGAGCGGTACGCCGCGCTGGTCGCCTACCTCAGGGGCAGGGGACACGAGGTGGTCGTCACGGGGAGCGCGGCCGAGTGGGAGCTGGCCGTACGGGTGGCGGGCCTGAGCGGCGCGAGGGTGCTGGCGGGCCGGACGGACCTGCCGGCCCTCGCCGAGCTGGTCCGCGACGCCCGCCTGGTGATCTGCGGCGACACCGGCGTCGCGCACCTGGCCAGCGCCTACCGCACGCCGTCAGTCCTGCTGTTCGGCCCCGTCTCCCCCGAGCTGTGGGGGCCGCCGAAGCAGGGACCGCACACCGTGCTCTGGAAGGGCGACACAGGGGATCCGCACGGAACCGTGCCGGATCCGGGACTGCTGAGAATCAACGTCGACGAAGTGATCGAGGCGATGTCGCTATGAAGGTCGCTATGAGAGCTGTGGTGACGGGTGGGGCCGGCTTCCTCGGTTCCTACCTCTGCGAGAGGCTGCTGGAGAGGGGGGCCGAGGTCATCTGCATGGACAGCTTCCTCACCGGCTCCCCCCGCAACCTGGAACATCTGCTGGGCAGGCCGGGCCTGGAGATCGTCGAGTGCGACCTGACCTGCTTCGTGCACGTGCCCGGCGAGGTCGACCTGGTGCTGCACTTCGCCTCGGCCGCCTCCCCCGCCGACTACCTCGCCCATCCGATCGAGACGCTCAAGGTCGGCAGCCTCGGCACGCTGCACGCGCTCGGCCTGGCCAAGGAGAAGGGCGCCAGGTTCGTGCTGGCCTCCACCAGCGAGGTGTACGGCGACCCGCTCGAACACCCGCAGCGGGAGAGCTACTGGGGCAACGTCAACCCCGTCGGCCCGCGCAGCGTCTACGACGAGGCCAAGCGCTTCGCCGAGTCGCTGACCACGGCCTACCGCAACGCCCACGGCATCGACACCGGCATCGTGCGGATCTTCAACACGTACGGCCCGCGCATGCGCCCCTTCGACGGCAGGGCGATCCCCACCTTCATCAGGCAGGCGCTGTCCGGCGAGCCGATGACGGTGACCGGCGACGGGACGCAGACCCGCTCCATCTGCTACGTGGACGACACCGTCGAGGGCGTCCTGCGCATGGCGGACAGCGACTTCGCCGGCCCCGTCAACATCGGCAACCCGGACGAGCTGACCATGGTCGAGCTCGCCGAGCTGATCCGCGAGCTGGCCGGCTCCAGCTCGCCCATCGAGTTCATCGACAGGCCCGTCGACGACCCCAGGGTCCGGCGGCCTGACACCACCCTGGCGGCCGCCAAGCTGGGCTGGCGGCCGCGGGTCGGGGCCGAGGACGGGCTGCGCCGTACGGTCGAGTGGTTCTCACAGCTCGATGCGCTTGAGGGGTTCGGTGGCGGGGCCCTGCAGGATCGAACCGTCCAGCGCGAAGCGTGAGCCGTGGCAGGGGCACTCCCAGGTCCGCTCGGCGTCGTTGAAGGCGACCACGCAGCCCATGTGGCTGCACAGCGCCGACACCGCGTGGACCTGGCCGTCGGCGTCGCGGTAGGCGGCGCAGCGCTCGCCCGCCACCTTCACCACCGCCGCCTGGCCCGGCAGGAGCCCTTCGAGGTCGTCGCGCCCGCCTGAGCCGAACCGGTCGCCGACGAAGTGGGCGGCGACCGAGGCCTGGGCCTTCAGCAGCGGGCCCGCCTCGCGCAGCGGATGCACCCTGCGGGGGTCGTACAGCGCCGCCCACGGCCGGTCCTTCCCGGTGATCAGGGCGGCGAGCAGCAGTCCGGCCATGACGCCGTTGCTCATGCCCCAGCCGCCGAAGCCGGTGGCGACGTAGGCGTGGCGGGCCCCCACGTGCAGCGGTCCCACGAAGGGCAGGCCGTCAGTGGTGTCGTTGTCCTGCGCGGCCCACCGGTAGACGGGCTCGACGCCGAAGCGCTCGGTCATCCACGCCGCCAGCCGGTCCAGGCGGGCGCCCACCGAGCCCTCTCCAGGGCGGTACTTCTCGCCCGTCACCAGCAGCAGGCGCCGCCCGTCCTCGAGGGGGGCGGTCCTGACCGAGCGGGTGCCCTGCTCGGTGGTGATGAACGCGCCGCGCGGGTCGGCCGCCGCCTCGATGGGCGCGGCGACGACCAGCTCGCGGCGCGGCGTCATGCGGGCGAACAGCAGCGCCCTGTCGAAGACCGGGTAGTGGGTGGCGACCACGACGTCCTCGGCGGTGACGACGAGGCCCTCGGCGGTGATCACCCTGCCGGAGTCGAGCCGTACGGCGCGGGTGTGCTCGTAGATCTGCGCGCCGCGCGCGGTCAGCGCCTCGGCCAGCCCGAGCAGGTACTTGCGCGGGTGGAACTGGGCCTGCCCGCGCACCCGCACCGCGCCCACGACCGGGTACGGCAGCGCCGTCTCGGTGACGAACTCGGCGGCCAGCCCCGCCCGCCTGGCGGCCTCGACCTCGGCCCTGATCTTCTCGAGCCCCTCGACGGTCTCGGTGTAGGTGTGGGCGGCGACGCGTTCGAGCTCGCACTCGATGTCGAGTTCGGCGCAGGTGGTGGCCACGTGCTCGACCGCCTCGAGCTGGGAGCGGGCGTACAGCCCCCCGTCGGCCGCGCTCAGGCTGGAGTAGATCAGCGTGTGCAGCGCCGACAGCTTGGCCGTGGTGTGCCCCGTGACGCCCTCGACGAGGCGGCCCGCCTCCAGCACCGCCACCGAGCGGCCCGCCTTGGCCAGCTCCCAGGCCGTGCTCAGGCCGGCGATCCCGCCGCCGAGCACGGCCACGTCCACGCGGACGTCGCTGCTCAGCGGCGGGCGCGGCGGTTGCGCCGTACCGTCCATCCAGTACGACCCCGTGGTGTGCGCCATCAGTCGGTGGTGAGGGCGTCGAGCAGGTCGCCGACAGTGGCGTCCGGCAGCGCCCTGGCCACCTCGGCGAGCGCGACGATGCCGACGAGCCGGTGCCCGTCGATCACGGGCAGGCGACGGACCTTGTGGGAGGCCATGGTGCGGAGGATCTCCCTGGCGTCGTGGTCGGCGCCGATGGTGACCGCCTCGCCCTGGGCCAGCTCGCCGGCCAGGCACGACTTGGGGTCCTTGCCCTTGGCGAGCACCTTCACCACGATGTCCCTGTCGGTGAGCATGCCCTTGAGCCTGTCGTCGTTGCCGCAGATGGGCAGCGAGCCGACGTCGAGCCTGGCCATCTTCTCCGCGGCCTCGCTGACGGACTCGTCGACGTTCACGCACTCGGGGTCGGGAGTCATGATCTCTCGTGCCGTGGTCATCGTCTGTCTCCTTTCGTCGTTGCGCCCGCTGCCCACGGCAGGACGCCCGAAACGAGACGATGACGCGGCTCCCCCGCGCCGGCCGCTAGAGCGCGACCCCCAGCAGGGCGTCGGCCAGGTCGCGGACCAGGCCGGGAGCGCCGGGGTCTGATTCCGCGCCGGAACCGTCATCGGCCAGCGCCCTGGCCGCCCACGCGTCGATCGCGGCCAGCGCGCCGGGGGCGTCGAGATCGGCCGACAGCCGCGCCCGCACCTCGGCCAGCACGTCACCCGCGGCCGGGCCGGACGGCAGCGCGACCGCCGCGCGCCAGCGATCGAGTCGCGCCTCGGCCCCCTGGAGCTGGTCGTCGGTGTACTCCCAGTCGGCGCGGTAGTGGTGGGCGAGCAGCACGAGCCTGATGGCCATCGGGTCGTGCTCGGCACGCAGCTTGGAGACGAACACCAGGTTGCCCCGCGACTTGGACATCTTCTCGCCGTCGAGACCCACCATGCCCGCGTGGGAGTAGAACTTGGCGAACGGCCACTCGCCGCTGGCGGCGTAACCCTCGGAGGCGCCGCACTCGTGGTGCGGGAAGATCAGGTCGGAGCCGCCGCCCGCGACGTCGAACCCGGCGCCGAGGTGGGCCAGGGCGATGGCGGTGCATTCGACGTGCCAGCCGGGCCTGCCGGGGCCGAAGCGGGAGGGCCAGGACGGCTCGCCGGGACGTTCGGCCCGCCACAGCAGCCAGTCGAGCGGGTCGCGCTTGCCCGCGCGGTCGGGGTCGCCGCCGCGCTCGCCGAACAGCGCCAGCATCTCCTCGCGGCCGTAGCCCGACACCTCGCCGAACTTGGGCGCGTCGGCGACGCTGAAGTAGACGTCGCCGTCGACGGAGTAGGTCAGCCCCTTGTCGGACAGGCTCTCGATCAGCTCCGCGACCTGGCCGATGGCCTCGGTCACGCCGACGTACTCGCGCGGGGGCAGGACGCGCAGCGCGCTCATGTCGACGCGGAACAGCTCGATCTCGCGCTCGGCGAGGTCCCGCCAGTCCTGGCCGGTCTGCTCGGCCCGCTCGAGCAGCGGGTCGTCGACGTCGGTGGCGTTCTGCGTGAAGTGCACCTCGTGGCCGTTGTCGCGCCACACCCTGCCCACGAGGTCGAAGGCGAGGTAGGTGTTGGCGTGGCCCAGGTGCGTGGCGTCGTAGGGAGTGATGCCGCACACGTACATCGTGGCGGTCGGCCCCGGCTCGGTGGGCCTGACCTGCCGCGCGGCGGTGTCGTACAGATGCAGGGGTACGGCGGCGCCGGGCAGGTTGGGAACACTGGGGGCAGACCACGATCGCATGCTTTGACCTTATCCGTCTCGGGAAACACCACGATCAACGCGGGGCACGGCCACCGCATTCCAGCTGGTGAGATCGGAGAAGTCGTAGCCCACCCGGTCGCCGCCGAGCGTCAGCAGGGTGGCCGACAGCGAGGCGTGGCGGCGGCCGTCCGGCAGCTCGTGGCAGACCGTGGCCATGCCGACCAGGTCGTGCCAGTCGGGGGCGGCCGCGAAGACCGGGGCGAGGTTCCTGGAGTCGGCGCCGAGGCCGCCGTTGACGATGACGCTGGTGCCCTCGGGGACCACCGTCTCGATCGGGCGCCGGCCGTCCCACGACCACAGGCGCGCGCCCGCGCCGTCGGCGACCAGCAGGTGGAAGGGGTCATAGCGGGTCAGGTCGACCTCGGGCAGCGCGCCCGCCAGGACCGCGCGCAGCGGCAGGTCGCCGCGCGAGATCTTGGTGCGCTCGTCGGCCGCCTCGCCCCTGCCGTTGAGCAGCGCCGCCACGCGCCCCGCCGACGGCAGGACGGCCAGCCACGTGCCGCCCGCCTTGAGGTCGCGCCCGCCGACGACGCCCGGGTAGTCGGGCCAGTGCTCGCCGGGGCCCTCCCACGGCCGGTCGGCGAACTCGTCGCGGATGCCCAGCAGGGTCAGCGGCTCGCCGGTCCGCACGATCACGGTGCACATGTCTAGATCGGCGGCCAGGGGACCGCCGGCCAGTCCTCTGAGGGGTAGGGGTGCACGCCGGTGTCGAGCAGCCGCCTGACGCGGGTCCAGGTGGCCTCGACCTCGGCGAGGGTGAGCAGCTCGCGCAGGCGGCGGCCCAGCGCGCCCGACTCGAGCTCGCGCTCCAGCTTGGCCAGCACGCCGACGGCCTCGCGCGGCAGCGGCTTGCCGCGCCACTGCCACAGCACGGTGCGCAGCTTGTCGTCGGCGGCGAAGCAGACGCCGTGGTCGACGCCGTAGATGGTGGCGCCGTCGGGCAGGGGCAGCAGATGGCCGCCCTTGCGGTCGGCGTTGTTGACGATCGCGTCGAAGACGGCCATCCTCCGCAGCGCGGGGTGGCGGCTGCGGATCAGCGTCATCAGGTCGGTGTCCTGGTCGGTGTCGATCCACAGCTGGCACATGCCGGGGCCGAACGGGCCCTCGCGGTAGACCGTGGGCGGCACGATCTGCCAGCCGGTCGCCTTGGAGACCTCGTAGGCGGCGATCTCGCGGGCGGCGAGTGTGCCGTCGGGGAAGTCCCACAGCGGGCGCTCGCCGCGCACCGGCTTGTAGACGCACGCCGCCGACCGATCCCCGAGCGTGACGCCGCAGTAGAGCGTCATGTTCGTCGCCTCGACCAGGCGGCCCGCCACCTCCAGTCGTCCGTCCCTGAGCAGCCCGAGGGCGGCTTCCTCGTCATAGCGGAGGTCTTCCAGCTCACGCTCCGGCACACTCACGAAGCGACCTCACCTCCGCGGTATCCGTTCAGGCGCACGCAGATGTGCCCCTCGGCGTCGAGTGGCTGACCACACAGCGGGCAGGGCGGACGGCCCGCCGCCACGATCTGCAGGGCGCGCTGGGAGAAGGCCCGCGCGGCCCCCGGGCTGATGCGGACCCGCAGCATCGAGGGTTCGGGCGCCTCGAGATCCTCCTCGTCGGTGATCTCCTGGGCCTCGATGATCACCTGCGACGTGTCGGGATCCCACGCCAGGGCCATCGTGCCGACCCTGAAGTCCTCGGTGAGCGGCTGGTCGAGCGGCGCGTTGTCGGTGAGGTCGGGCGGCGCGACGGCCGGTACGTGAGCGGTGCCCCCGGTACGTCTCTGCACCTCGTCGAGCAGCTCTTCGAGCTTGCCCGCGAGCGCGGCGACCTGCAGCTTCTCCAGCGCGACGGTGGTCAGCCTGCCCGCGGCCCGCGCCTGCAGGAAGAAGATCCGTGCCCCCGGCTGCCCCAAGGCACCGGCCACGAACCTCTCTGGTGGGTCGTAGTCGAAGACCGGCATAGCCCGACCTTACGTGGTCCCGGGTCCGCCGCCGACGGCGGCATCGCTCCCGGTGATGTTTTCTCCCCCGTCTTTCTCCTCCGAACCCTCGGGAAGCCGCAATTCCCCCACATCGTTAAGCCTGAGCACAAAGGGACGCAGGGGGGTATATCGAATGATCGTTACAGACGCCGGATCAGCGGTTATGCGCTGAAACTGATCGAGGTGGAGCCCCAGCGCGTCCGCCACGACGGCCTTGATCACGTCTCCGTGCGTGCACACCAGGTAGACGCTTTTCTCCCCCAGGCGCTGGTTCCACGCCCGCACGGCGGCCACCGCGCGGTGCTGCATGTCGGCCAGCGCCTCGCCGCCGGGGAAGACGGCCGCGCTCGGGTGCGACTGGACGACCGGCCACAGCGGCTCCTTCGCCAGCTCGGTCAGCGGGCGGCCGGTCCACTCGCCGTAGCCGCACTCGCCGAACCGCTCGTCGGTCTCGATCTCGAGCCCTCTGCCCTCCGCGACCGCCTGGGCGGTCTCCTGGCAGCGTTCGAGCGGGCTGGAGACGATCGCGTCGAGCCGCACCTCCGCCAGACGCGTGGCCAGCGCCTTCGCCTGGGTCTCGCCCGCCTCGCTGAGGTGGACGCCGGGGGTCCAGCCGGCCAGCACCGGACCCGTCATAGCGGTGAGGCCGTGTCTGGCCAGGAGGATCGTCGTCATGACGCCAAGTCTTGCAGGCGTCGATCACATTTCTTTGCCTGGGCGGGCGGTAGCCTGGCCAGATCCTTGGCCGTGATCGACAGACGGGAGCGCCTGAGCTTCATGGAACAACGCTATGTCGGTCGGAGCGGCCTTTCGGTGTCCCGGCTCGGTCTCGGCACGATGACATGGGGCAGGGACACCGACGCCGAGGACGCGGCCGTCCAGCTGCGTACCTTCGTCGAGGCGGGGGGGAACCTGATCGACACGGCCGACGTCTACACCGGCGGCGACGCCGAACGACTGCTCGGGCGGCTGCTCAGAGACTCCGTGCCGCGCTCGGAGGTGGTCATCTCCACCAAGGCCGTGCTGACGCCCGCCGCGCGGCGGCCGCGCGACGCCTCCAGGCGGCACCTCATCGCCGCCATCGACGCCTCCCTGGCCAGGCTCGGCGTCGACTACGTCGACCTGTGGCAGCTGCACACCTACGACCCCGAGGTGCCGCTGGAGGAGACGCTCGCCGCGCTCGACGCCATCGTCTCCTCGGGACGGGCGGTCTACGCGGGCGTGTGCGACTACACCGGCTGGCAGCTGGCCGCGGCCGCGGTGGGCCAGCGGTCGGTGCAGGGCCGCATCCCGATCATCGCCGCGCAGGTGGAGTACTCCCTGCTGGCCCGCGACCCCGAGCGTGACGTGCTGCCGGCCGCCGAGCACGTCGGCGCGGGGGTGCTGGCCTGGTCGCCGCTCGGGCGCGGGGTGCTGACCGGCAAGTACCGCACGGGCATCCCCGCCGACTCCCGCGCCGCCACGCCGCACTTCGCCGACTTCGTCCGTCCCTACCTCGACGAGCGCAGCCGCAGGGTGGTCGAGTCCGTCACCACCGCGGCCGAGGGGCTCGGGGTCTCCCCGCTGTCGGTGGCGCTGTCATGGGTGCGCGACCAGCCCGGCGTCGCCGCCGCCATCGTGGGCGCCCGCACCCACGCGCAGCTCAGCGGGATCCTTCCGGCCGAGGACGTGGTCCTGCCGCGCGAGATCCGCGAGGCCCTCGACGACGTCTCCTCCGTCGACTGACCGACCTCCGACGTGCGCCGCGATGATCAGTCTGAGTAGGCTTGCTTCCCTCCGCCGCCCGACCGCGGCGAACCAGAACGAGATTCACCCTCGCGTATCACTAGTCGATATCGAATCGTAACTTTGCGTGGAAATCGGCTTCGACTCCACCAAGCTGGCCACGGGCGATCGACACAGGAGGGGATAGATGGGCGCAGGACGCCGCAGGACGGCGGTCTCAGTCGGCCTCCTCGCGTTGGCGCTGGCCACGCTCCCGCTGGGCGCGGGAGCGGCGGCCGCCGGGATCCGCGACTGCGAGCGTGGCGGCGGACTGCTGTCCGGCGTGACCAACGGGGTGTGCGAACTGGTCGACGGGGTCACCGACACGGTCGACAGCGTCACGGGCAGCTCGCTCGGCCCCGTGACGGGCGGTGTCGACAAGACGACGGGCACGGTCCTCGGCACCGTGGGCGAGGTCGCCCCGACGGGCAGGCCCGCGCCCTCCCCCACCACCGCTCGCGTCGACTCCACACAGGAGCCGCCGCCCCCTGCCGCCGGTGACGGCGACGGCGGCCTGGTCGCCGGCACGCTGGAGGACGTCTGCCTGCCGGTCCTCGCGTGCGAGGGGCAGGGTGTGCTCGGCTCCGTGACCGACCCCCGGCCCCAGCCGAGCCCGTCGGGCTCGCCCGGCGCGAAGGACACGCCCTCGCCCTCCGCCACGCCCACGCCCACGCCGTCCAGGCGGCCCAGGGAGGCGGGGATCCTGCCCACCGAGGCGCCGACGCCGCCCTTCAGCAGGCCGCACATGGAGACCGGCGACCGCGTCGCCGAGGAGCCGGTGCCGGTCGACCCCGACGATCCCCGGGTCGAGCTGCTGTGGCCCGGGCCGTTCTCGGAGAAGCTGTCCGACCAGATCGGCGAGCGGGCGGTACGGCCCAGCGAGCCCGACTCCGACCTGCTGGGCACCGCGCTGACGGCCGTGCTGCTGGCCTCGGCGGTGCTGGCGGCCCGGGTGTCGCAGCAGCGGCGCAGGCGCGCCGAGCACGGCGAGTCGATGCCCTTCGAGCCCATGCGCGTGGGCGGCCGCCACCGCCTGGCCTGAGGCCGCCACCCCGGCCGGGGCCGTCCGGCCTGAGGCGGCGCACCGGCCCGCTCGCTGAGGGCGTCAGTGGGCGGCCGTCGCGCGTTCCTGGGCGAGCCTTTCCTCGCCCGACAGCGTGTTGAGCGGCTTCTCCTTGATGAACAGCACCGCCACCAGCGCGAGCGCCGTCAACGGCACGCCGATGAGGAACAGGTCGGCGGTGGCCGTGGCGTACACGTCCTGGATCACCCGCACCACCGGCGCGGGCAGCTTGGAGATGTCGGGAACCGACTGCCCCTCGCCGCCGCCCGCCATCGGCCCGAGCCGCTCGGTCATGAGCGTGGTGATCCGGTTGGCGAGCACCGCGCCGAGGGCGCTGACGCCCACCGCGCCGCCCATGCTGCGGAAGAAGGACAGCACCGAGGTGGTGACGCCGAGGTCGTGCGCGGGCACGTCGTTCTGCGCCGCCAGCACCAGGTTCTGCATGAGCATGCCGACGCCGATGCCGAGCACCGCCATGTACACCGACAGCAGCAGCGTGCTGGTCTGTCCGTCGATGGTGCTGAGCAGGCCCATCCCCGCCAGCATCACGACGCCGCCGGCCACCAGGAAGCCCTTCCACCTGCCCCACTTGGTGATGAGCTGGCCCGCGACCGTGGAGGAGACCAGCAGGCCGAACACCATCGGCAGGCTCATCAGGCCCGCGACGGTCGGCGACTTGCCGAGCGCCACCTGGAAGTACTGCGACAGGAACACCGTGCCGCCGAACATCGCCACGCCGACCAGCACGCTGGCGACGGTGGCCAGCGCGACCGTGCGGTTCCTGAACAGCGACAGCGGGATGATCGGCTCGGCGGCCTTCGATTCCACCCACACCGCCAGCGCCAGGACGGCGAGCCCGCCGCCCGCCAGGCCCACGGTCCACCACGACGCCCACGCGAACTGGTTGCCGGCCAGCGACGACCACACCAGCAGCGTGCTGACGCCCAGCGTGATGAGGAAGGCGCCGAGGTAGTCGACCTTGACCTGCTTGCGCACCACCGGCAGGTGGAGCGTGCGCTGCAGCAGCACGATGGCCACGATCGTGAACGGCACGCCGATCAGGAAGCACCAGCGCCAGCCGAGCCACGGGGTGTCGACGAGCAGCCCGCCGATGAGCGGTCCGGCCACCGTGCCGACCCCGAACACCGCGCCGAAGATGCCGGCGTAGCGGCCCAGTTCGCGCGGCGGGATCATGGCCGCCATCACGACCATGGACAGCGCGGTCATGCCGCCCGCGCCGACGCCCTGGACGACGCGGCTGACGATGAGGATCTCCACGTTGGGCGTGAGGCCGGCGATCAGCGAGCCGGCCACGAACAGCCCGAGCGACAGCTGGATGAGCAGCTTCTTGCTGTAGAGGTCGGCCATCTTGCCCCACAGCGGCACCGTGGCCGTCATCGCCAGGAGCTCGGAGGTGACGATCCAGGTGTAGACGGTCTGCGAGCCCTGAAGGTCGGTGATGATGCGGGGCAGCGCGTTGGCCACGACGGTCGAGGCCAGGATGGACACGAACATGCCCACCATCAGCCCGGACAGTGCCTGAAGGACCTTCCTCCTGGAGGTGGGCCCCGTGGGCGCCGCCGCGGGTTCCGGCTGCGCGGTGGTGGTTGTCATTCTTCCTCGGTTCTCTCTCGAGAGGGTCGGCTCTCGGGGGTGGTACGGCCGCGCGGGGCCGTCGAGCGATGCGGTTCAGGCGGCCCGGTCAAGGCCGGCTCGGTGGAGATCGGCTCGGTGGAGATCGGCTCGGGTCAGCTCGGCTCGGGTAGCTAGGCTCGGGTCAGCTCGGATCGGTGGAGAGCGGCTCGGCTCAGCTCGGATCGGGCAGGCCCTCGGCCAGCGCCTCGAAGGCCGCGTCGACCAGCCCGGCCAGCGAGGTGTCCACGGTGCTCCAGCGCATCATCGACACCCTGAAGGCCGTGAGGGCGACGGCCGTGACCAGCCCGGCGTGCGCCGCCGCGGCAGGGTCGTCGCCGAGCCGCCCGGCCACGGCCGCCGCCAGCCGCCGTTCGGACTCGGCCCCGCCGGAGATCAGCTTCGGCAGCAGCGAGGGGTTCTGCTCGAACACCTTCAGCCTGAGCAGCCACTCCTCGCGCCGTTCCTGGACCCGCTCGGCCTCCTCGCGCAGCACCACGCGCAGCGCCTGGAGCGCGGACGCCTGCGGGGGCACGTCGGCCAGCCGCCGCAGCAGCTCGGCCTCCGATGACGGGCTCCTGCCGAGGAGCGCGTCCTCCTTGGAGGGGAAGTAGTTGAAGAAGGTGCGCGAGGAGACGTCGACCGCTTCGGCGATGTCCTCGACCGTGACACCGGCCAGACCCCGCTCGGCGACCAGCGTGAGGGCGGCCCGCTCGAGGGCGGCCCGGGTCTCGAGCTTCTTCCTGTCCCTCCGGCCGAGCTCTTCGGTGCTGTCCACGATGGTCAAAACATCAAGACTACGAATGAAATTTCAGATTCTGCACCTTTTCATGATGTGAAGTGCGGCACGTCACATCTCGACATGTCATAAAACCGCCCCCTGCGAGGTGGTCGCAGGGGGCGGGAGGGGGAAGCTGCTTCTAGACGCCCATCGCGTGGACGCCGCCGTCGACGTGGACGATCTCGCCCGTGGTGGCGGGGAACCAGTCGGACATCAGGGCGACGCACGCCTTGGCCGCCACCTCGGTGTCGGCGAGGTCCCAGCCGAGGGGCGCCTTGTCCGGCCAGGCCTCCTCGAACTCCTTGAACCCGGGGATCGACTTGGCCGCCATCGTGCGCAGCGGCCCGGCGGCGACCAGGTTCACCCTGATGCCCTGCTTGCCCAGGTCGCGGGCGAGGTAGCGGTTGGCCGACTCGAGGCCCGCCTTGGCCACGCCCATCCAGTCGTAGACCGGCCACGCCTTGGTGGCGTCGAAGTCGAGGCCGACGATGGAGCCGCCTTCCTTCATCAGCGGCAGGCAGGCGACCGCCAGCGACTTGTAGGAGAAGGTGGAGATGTGCAGGGCGGTCGCGACGTCCTCCCACGTGGTGTTGAGGAAGTTGCCGCCCAGGGCGGTCTGCGGCGCGAAGCCGATGGAGTGGACGACGCCGTCGAGGCCGTCGACGTGCTCGCCGACGCGGGCGGCCAGCGTGTCGAGGTGCTCGGTGTTCTGCACGTCGAGCTCGATCACCGGCGGCGTCGTCGGCAGCCGCTTGGCGATGCGCTCGACCAGGGTGAGGCGGCCGAAGCCGGTCAGCACGACCGTGGCGCCCTGCTCCTGGGCCAGCTTGGCCACGGAGAAGGCGATGGAGGCGTCGGTGAGGACGCCGGTGACGAGGATGCGCTTGCCTTCGAGGATTCCCATGGTTCAGTGCCCCATTCCCAGGCCGCCGTCGACGGGGATCACGGCCCCGGTGATGTAGGAGGCGTCGTCGCTGGCGAGGAAGCGGACGACGCGCGCGATCTCCGCGGGGGCCGCCTGCCGGCCCAGCGGGATGTTCTTGACGATCGCCTCGGCGTCGAGCTCCGCGGTCATGTCGGTCTCGACGAAGCCGGGGGCGACGACGTTGACCGTGATGCCGCGCGAGCCGTACTCGCGGGCCAGGGAGCGGCCGAAGCCGACCAGGCCGGCCTTGGAGGCGGCGTAGTTGGACTGCCCGGCCTGACCGCTGAGGCCGACCACGGAGGAGATGAGGATGATGCGGCCGCGCTTGAGCTTCATCATGGGCCTGATCGCGCGCTTGGCGACCCGGTAGGCGCCGGTGAGGTTGGCGTCGATGACGTCGGTGAAGGCCTCTTCCTTCATCATCGCCAGCAGAGTGTCCTTGGTGATGCCCGCGTTGGAGACGAGCACCTCGACCGGGCCCTGCTCGGCCTCCACCTTGGCGAAGGCGGCGTCGACGTCGTCGGAGCTGGTCACGTCGCAGCGGACGCCGAACAATCCCTCGGGAGGCTCCCCCGATCGGTAGGTGACGGCGACGTTGTCGCCTGCCGCGGCGAGTTCGCGGGCGATCGCGAGGCCGATGCCGCGATTGCCTCCGGTGACGAGTACAGAGCGTGCCATGGGACCTGACGCTATCTCCTACCGGCCGGTATCCCCTTGTCCGGGAGGTACAAGATCACAGGGCTAGGATCGTTGACATGCGCCAGATCGATCCCGATTTCCTCGCCCTGCCGCTCAGGCAGCTCGCGGACGCGGCCCTGCAGCGCGCCCGCGACCTCGGCGCCTCGCACGCCGACTTCCGGCTGGAGCGCGTGCGAGCCGAGTCCCTCGCCCTCTACGACGCCAGGCTCGAGGGAGCCGCGGACGCCGACGACCTCGGCTACGCCGTACGCGTGATCAAGAACGGCACCTGGGGCTTCGCCGCGGGCCTCGTGCTGACCCCGGAGGCGGCCGCGGAGGTGGCCGCGCAGGCCGTCAAGGTCGCGGAGGTGAGCGCCCCGATCAACAGGGAGCCCATCGAGCTGGCCCCCGAGCCGGTGCACGGCGAGGTCACCTGGGTCTCCGCCTACGAGATCGACCCGTTCACCGTGCCGCAGAAGGAGAAGGTGGCGCTGCTGGCCGACTGGTCGGCGGGGCTGCTGAAGGGCGCCGACCACGTCAGCGCGCGGCTGCTGCAGGTGAAGGAGCAGAAGTTCTACGCCGACACCGCGGGCACGGTCACCACCCAGCAGCGCGTCAGGATCCACCCCGAGCTGAACGCGATGAAGGCCGCCTCGGCCGGGTTCGACGACATGTCCACGATCGCGCCGCCGGTCGGGCGGGGCTACGAGTACCTGACCGACGGCACCTACGACTGGCAGGGCGAGCTGGCCCGGCTGCCCGAGCTGCTGGCCGAGAAGCTGGCCGCGCCCTCGGTCGAGGCGGGCGACTACGACCTGGTGATCGACCCGTCCAACCTGTGGCTGACGATCCACGAGTCGATCGGCCACGCCACCGAGCTCGACCGGGCGCTCGGCTACGAGGCGGCCTACGCGGGCACGAGCTTCGCCACCTTCGAACAGCTCGGCACGCTCGTCTACGGCTCGCCCGTCATGAACGTCACCGGCGACCGCACCGTCGAGCACGGGCTCTCCACGATCGGCTACGACGACGAGGGTGTGGCCACCCGCGAGTTCGACATCGTCAAGGACGGCATCCTGGTCGGCTACCAGCTCGACCGCAGGATGGCGCTCATGCAGGGGCTCGGCTCGAGCAACGGCTGCGCCTTCGCCGACTCGCCCGGCCACATGCCGATCCAGCGCATGGCCAACGTCTCGCTGAAGCCCGCCCCGGGCGGCCCCTCGACCGAGGCGCTGATCGGCGACGTCGAGCGCGGCCTCTACATCGTCGGCGACAAGAGCTGGTCGATCGACATGCAGCGCTACAACTTCCAGTTCACCGGGCAGCGGGCCTTCAGGATCGAGAACGGCGCGCTCGCCGGCCAGGTGCGCGACTTCGCCTACCAGGCGACCACGACCGACTTCTGGGGGTCGATGGAGGCCGTGGGCGGTCCCGAGACCTACGTGCTCGGCGGCGCCTTCAACTGCGGCAAGGGCCAGCCCGGCCAGGTCGCCCCGGTCAGCCACGGCTGCCCCTCGGCGCTGTTCCGCGGCGTCAGGATCCTCAACACCGTGCAGGAGGGTGGAAAGTGACGTCTCCTCAGGAAATGGTCGAGAGGGCGCTCGAGCTCTCCCGGGCCGACGACTGCGTCGTCATCGTCGACGAGGGCTCGACGGCCAACCTCCGCTTCGCGGGCAACACGCTGACCACCAACGGCGTCGCCAGGTCGGCGCAGCTGACGGTGATCTCGATCGTGGGCGCAGGCGTCGGCGTGGTGTCGCGCGCGTCCGTACGGCCCGAGCAGCTGCCCGAGGTGGTCGCCGCGGCCGACGCGGCGGCGCGCGACGCTCAGCCCGCCGAGGACGCCAGGCCGCTGGTGGAGGGCGTGGGGTCGAGCGTCAACTGGACCGAGCCGGTGCTGCCGACCTCCATCGGGGTCTTCGGCGACTTCGCGCCCGCCCTGGGCGAGACGTTCACCGCCGCGGAGGCGGGCGGCAGGAAGCTGTACGGCTTCGCCGAGCACACCCTGACCTCCACGTTCGTCGGCTCGTCGAGGGGCCTGCGGCTGCGCCACGACCAGCCGACGGGCCGCCTCGAGCTCAACGCCAAGTCCGCCGACCTCAAGCGCTCTGCCTGGACGGGCGTGGCCACCCGCGACTTCTCCGACGTCGACGTGGCCGCGCTCGACTCCTCCCTCGCCCAGCGCCTGGAGTGGGCGAAGAACCGCATCGACCTGCCCGCGGGCCGCTACGAGACGCTGCTGCCGCCGAGCGCCGTGGCCGACCTCATGATCTACATGATGTGGTCGAGCGGAGCGCGTGACGCGCTCGACGGCCGCTCGGTCTTCTCCAAGCCCGGTGGCGGCACCCGGGTCGGCGAGCGGCTGTCGGAGCTGCCCGTCACGCTCAGTAGCGACCCTTCCGCGGCCGGCATCGAGTGCGCGCCGTTCGTGACCGCCCACGCCTCCAGCCGCCGCAGCTCGGTCTTCGACAACGGCCTGCCGCTCGCGGCGACCGACTGGGTGAAGGACGGCACGCTGGCCGCGCTCCTGCAGACCCGTCACTCGGCGGAGCTGAGCGGCCTGCCCGTGACGCCGTCGATCGACAACCTGATCATGCGAGGTGGCGAGGGCGGCAGGTCGCTGGAGGAGATGATCGCCGCCACCGAGCGCGGGCTGCTGCTGACCTGCCTGTGGTACATCCGCGAGGTCGACCCGCAGACGCTGCTGCTGACCGGCCTCACCCGCGACGGGGTCTACCTGGTCGAGCACGGCGAGGTGATCGGCGAGGTCAACAACTTCAGGTTCAACGAGAGCCCGGTCGACCTGCTGGGCCGCCTGAGCGAGGTCGGGGCCAGCCGGCAGACGCTGCCGCGCGAGTGGAACGACTACTTCACCCGCACGATCATGCCGCCGGTCCGGGTGCCCGACTTCAACATGTCGACGGTCAGCCAGGCCAACTGACCCGTCCTTCGCGGCGCGCCGCCTGCCCCTGCCCGATCACAGGCCCGGTCACAGGGCCGGTCACAGGGCCGGTCACAGGGCCGGTCACAGGGCCGGTCACAGGGCCGGTCACAGGGCCGGTCACAGGGCCGGTCACAGGGCCGGTCACAGGGTCAGGCGGTGCACCCGGTCCCACCGCTTGGCCGTCACCAGCCTGGCGGTGCCCTTGGCCAGGTCGTAGACGATCGACCAGCGGGTGTGGCCCTGGGCGACGCTCTTCAGCAGCTCGAGACCGTCGGCCTTCGACCCGACCGTCGCGGTGAGGCGCCTGTGGCGGTCGTCGGGGGTGCCGCTGACGACGCTCCAGTTGGTCAGGACGCGGTCGTCGCGCACGTGCATCCTGCCCTCGCCGTACTCGACGACGGCCGACGCCCCGCTCTTGTCGGCGAGCAGGTAGTGCACCTGGGGTCCGCCGCTGAAGTCGACGTTGTAGGTGCGCATGAGCGCGAGCGCCTCCTTCACCGTGGCCGCCCTGTCCAGCAGGACGCGGATGATCCGCACGCTGCTCACCGTGGGCCGGCCCGGCATGGCGGCCGGCAGCTCGGCGGTCGGCGTGGCGGCCAGGCCGACGGCCAGCCCCTTCTCGTTCATGCCGTCGAAAGGGGCGAGCACCGCGTGCCCGAGCCGACGCCGCTCGACCGGGTCCCCGAGGTCGGCGGGGGCGGCCTTGCCGAGCAGGTAGTAGGCGTCGACCACGGACAGGGAGGCGTAGCCGTCGGGCGGGTCGGCGTGGACGACGATCGCCGGGTTGTCGTCCCAGTCGAAGTTGCGGCCGAACTCGGCGCCCCGGTGGAACAGCGAGCAGGCCCAGCCGTCGGCCTTCCTGCGCAGCTCCGCCTCGGTGAGCGGCGCGTCGATGTCGTAGCCGCCGTGGTAGGTCATCTCGTACATCGGCAGGTCGTCCAGCCGCCTGATGCTGGCGCTGGTGCGGGCGACCTCCCCGGCCGTCTGCCGCAGGATCCGCGCCGGCGCGGCCGCCTCCTGGGCGGCCTGACCCGCCGGCTCCCGCGGTGGCGCATCCTGCCCGGCGGCGCCGCCACCCGAGCAGGCGGTGGCCAGCGGTACGGCCAGCGCCAGCACCGCGAGCAGCGAGATGGCCTTGCGTAACGCCGGTGTCATCGCATCGTCCCTTCGCCGAGCCCGCAGGACCTTCGTATCGGAGTCTGCCGCTTGGGCCCGGCGAAGTCACGTCACGCGCGGAACAGTGAGGGGGATCAGGCGTCCTCGAGCCTGAAGCCCACCTTCATCCCCACCTGGTAGTGGGCCACCTCGCCCTGCTCGATGTGGCCCCTGATCTCCGTGACCTCGAACCAGTCGAGGTGCCGCAGCGTCTGGGACGCCCTGCGGATGCCGTTGCGGATGGCGTGGTCGAGGCTCTCCCCCGAAGTGCCGACTATCTCGGTCACCCGGTACGTTCGATCCGTCATAGCTCTTCCTCCTTACCCGAAAGCCATGATCGCATGACCTGCCGTACCCCCCTTGGAGCCCATCGCGCCCGCGCCGTCCGAGGTCTACGGTGGGAGGTGTGAAGGGTTTGCGGCGCAACCGGGACGTCCACCGGGTGACCGACGCCCGGCCGTCCCTCAGCGCGGACATCAACCGCAGGGAGCGGATCTACCTCATCCAGATGGGCATCCGCACGATCTGCCTGATCCTGGCGGTCGTGGTGCCGCTGCCCTGGCCGTACCGGCTGCTGTTCATCGCGGGCGCCATCTTTTTGCCATACATAGCCGTAATCGGAGCCAATGAGCGAGGCAAGGATGCCCCGCCTCCGACCTTTTCCACCCCTGCGCCTGACCAACACGAGATTCCACATCACCGACGCGAGATCGGGTCGTGACTAAGTCTTGACGCATCCCACGGGTTGTAGGTGTACGCTTTAGCCAAGCGCTCCGGTCCCCCGTCGGAGTGCTGGTGCCGGCGTTCCGGGCCCCCGTCGGAACGCCGATGAAGCGAAGCCGGGTGGTTTGCCCCCGTAACCACCCGGCTTCGCCCTTTTCTCCTTTAATTTCGTTCCGACCGGCCGGTCGGATAGGAAGCCTTTCCCGAAATCGTTTTCGACCGGTTCGCAGCAAACCTTCAGCTTTGACCAGGATCTTCAGTCGTCGGTCAAGGTCTCTGTCGTGGCGCGGGCCCAGTTCCTGGCCAGCATCGTGATCCGCTCGACGGCGTCCTCCGGCGCCGTGCCCGAACCCTGGGCCAGCCCGAGCAGGTAGGCGGTCAGCGGCGCGGCGGGCCTGGCGACGCCGTGCGCGACCTCCTTGGTCAGTTCGAGGATGAGGTCCCTGTCGACGGCGGCGGGGTCGATGCCCAGCTCCTTGCAGGCCAGCGCGGTCCACTCGCTCAGCACGTTCATGTGTGGTGTGGCGTGCGCGCCCGTCTCCCGCGCTCGGGTCCGGAGGTCACGCCACCCCTCCTTTCGGCAGTCGCTGCGGGTCGTCGCCGGTCTGCGCGAGCCTCCGCAGATCGTCCATTGTGTCGCAGTCGAGCCAGGGGGTGCCCGGCAGGCGCAGCCGTACCGGAGCGAGGGGGGCGAGCAGGCCGTGCAGGGAGCGGCCCTCGTAGTCCTCCAGCGCCGCGCGCAGCGCGGCGGCCCGCCACACCCCTGTCAGCCACTGCTCGCGCCCGTCGTCGTCGAGCAGGACGGCGCCGGCCGCGCCCTCCTCGCTCGCGGCGTCGAGGAGGGCGCCGACGTGTTCGGGCAGCAGCAGGGGCAGGTCGCCGGCGAGCAGCGCCACCCGGGGCGCCGCCACCAGCGCCAGCCCGGCCCGCAACGCGGGGACGGGTCCGCCGCCCGGCGGGTCCTCGCGGGTGAAGAGCGCGCCGGGCAGGTCGCGCGGCGGGCCGACGACGATCAGGCGCTCGGCGCGGGGCACGGCGGCCATCACCCGCTCCAGCAGGGTCCGGCCGCCCACCAGGAGGCCGGGCTTGTCCCTGCCGCCCATCCGGGTGGCCGCCCCGCCGGCGAGGATGATCGCGTCATGCCGCATGTGTCACACGTTACGACGTCGGCCCGGCCCGCTCTTCGGGAAGGCTCAGGCGAAGGCGGCGTGGCCGGTCAGCGCCTTGCCCAGGACCAGCGCGTGGATCTCCGAGGTGCCCTCGTAGGTGAGCACCGACTCCAGGTTCACCGCGTGCCTGATCACCGGGTACTCCAGGGTGATGCCGCTGGCGCCGAGGATGGTCCGGCAGGTCCTGGCGATCTCCAGCGCCTCGCGCACGTTGTTGAGCTTGCCGGCGCTCACCTGCTCGGGCGTGATCGTCCCCGCCTCCTTCAACCTGCCCAGGTGGACGGCGAGCAGCAGCCCCTTGCCGAGCTCGAGCGCCATGTCGGCGAGCTTCTCCTGGGTGAGCTGGAAGGAGGCGAGCGGCCTGGCGAACACCTCGCGCTCCCCCGCGTAGGCGATCGCGGTCTCCAGGCAGTCGAGCGCCGCGCCCATCGCGCCGAACACGATGCCGAACCTGGCCTCGTTCAGGCAGCGCAGCGGGCCGGACAGGCCGCGCGCGCCGGGCAGCATGGCCTCCTGCGGCAGCCGCACGCCGTCGAGGACCAGCTCGCTGGTGACGGAGGCGCGCAGGGAGACCTTGTGCTTGAGGTCGCGGGCGGTGAACCCGGGCGCGCCGGCGGGGACGAGGAAGCCGCGGATGCCCTCGTCGGTCTGCGCCCACACCACGGCCACGTCGGAGACCGAGCCGTTGGTGATCCACATCTTGGTGCCGTTCAGCACCCAGTCGCTCCCGTCGCGCTTGGCGCTGGTGCGCATGCCTGCAGGGTCGGAGCCGAAGTCGGGCTCGGTGAGGCCGAAGCAGCCGATGCGCTCCCCCGCGGCCATGGCGGGCAGCCACTCGTTCTTCTGCTCCTCGCTGCCGTAGCGCCAGATCGCGTACATCGCCAGCGAGCCCTGCACCGACACCAGGCTGCGCAGGCCCGAGTCGGCGGCCTCCAGCTCCAGGCAGGCCAGGCCGTAGGAGACCGCGCCGAGCCCCGCGCAGCCGTACCCCTCCAGGTGCATGCCGAGGACGCCGAGCGCGCCGAACTGGCGCGCCAGCTCCCTCGCCGGGATCGCGCCCTCCTCGAACCAGGTGGTGAGGTTCGGGCGCAGGTCGCGGTCGCACACGCGGCGGACGGTGCTCCTGATCTCGCGCTCCTCCTCGGTGAGCAGCCCGTCGATCGCGAACAGGGTGGTGGGGTGCATGGGTCGAAGCCTCCGCTAGATTGGATCCAATATTGAATATCCAACATGACACAGCTTAGGGTGCGTTGACTATGGAGAGTCTTGGCGGCCTGCTGGTGGCCGACTTCAGCAGGGTGCTGGCCGGGCCCTACGCGACGATGTTGCTCGCCGACCTGGGTGCCGACGTGGTGAAGGTGGAACGGCCCGACGGCGGTGACGACACGCGGTCCTGGGGTCCGCCCTACGCCGACGGCCAGGCGACCTACTTCCTCGGCGTCAACCGCAACAAGCGCTCGATCGCCCTCGACCTGCGCGACCCGGCGGACCTGGAGGTGGCCAGGGCGCTGGTCGCCCGCGCCGACGTGCTGATGGAGAACTTCAGGCCCGGCACGATGGAGCGGCTCGGGCTCGGCTACGAGCAGGCGCGCGCGCTCAACCCCGGGCTCGTCTACTGCTCGGTGACCGGGTTCGGCGCGGGCAAGGGCGCCGACCTGCCGGGCTACGACCTGGTGGTGCAGGCGGCCGGCGGCCTGATGAGCGTGACGGGCGAGCCCTCGGGCCCGGGGACCAAGACGGGCGTCGCGCTGGTCGACGTGATCACCGGCTTGCACGCGGCGCTCGGCGTGCTCGCCGCGCTGCGCCACCGCGACGCGACGGGGCACGGCCAGCGGGTGGAGGTGTCGCTGCTGACCTCGCTGCTGTCGGCGCTGGCCAACCACGCCTCGGCCTTCGCCGCCGCGGGGGTGGTCCCGCGGGCGATGGGCAACAGGCATCCCAGCATCGTGCCGTACGAGGTCTTCGAGGCCGCCGACCGGCCGATCGTGATCGCCGCCGGCAACGACAGGCAGTTCCGCGCCCTGTGCGCGGTGCTGGGCAGGGACGACCTGGCCGCCGATCCCCGCTACGCGACGAACGCGGGCAGGGTGGAGCATCGCGAGTCGCTGGTGCCCGAACTCTCGCGCGCGCTGGCCACCGCGACCGCCGACGCGTGGTTCGCCTCGCTCACCTCGGCCGGGGTTCCGTGCGGGCCGATCAACGACGTGGCGGAGGCCTTCGCGCTAGCCGCCTCGCTGGGTTTCGAGCCCGTGGTGGACGGCCAGGTGGCCAACCCCATCGGGCTCGGGCTGACCCCCGCCTCCTACCGCCTGCCGCCGCCCGGCCTCGGGCAGGACGCCGCGTGGGTCCGTGAGATATTGGGGCGATGAGCTCGGTCGAAGAACGGCGCAGGCCGCCCACGGCGCAGCAGTTCGTGCTCGCCGAGCTCCGCAGGGCGATCACCACGGGCAGGCTGCGTCCGGGCAGCCCGATCCGGCAGGACGCGCTGGCGGAGGAGTTCGACGTCAGCAGGGTGCCGCTGCGCGAGGCGCTGAAGACGCTCCACGGCGAGGGCCTGGTCACCTACCAGGCGCACCGCGGCTACTTCGTGGAGACGCTGTCGCTCGACGACCTGCTCGAGGTCTACCGCATCCGCGAGCTGCTGGAGGAGGAGGCGGTCCGCAAGGCCGTCCAGCGGCTGGGCGACGACGACCTGCAGCGGCTCGAACGGGCCCAGGAGGAGGTCGAGCGGGCCGCGGCCGCCGGTGACGTGCAGGAGATGGCGGCGGCGAACAGGGTCTTCCACATGACGCTGTTCGAGTGCTCGGGGATGCCGCGGCTGGTCCGGCTGATCAGAACACTGTGGGACTCCACCGACGCCTACCGCTCGCTCTACTACGGCGAGGGAGCCAACAGGGAGCGGGTCGTGGCCGAGCACCGCGGGGTCCTCGACGCGCTGCGGCGGGGAGCCGCCGACGAGGTGGTCGCCAGACTCGACGAGCACCGCTCCCACGCGGTCACGGCGCTGTCCGCAGTCCTGGGCCCCTGAGCCGCCCGGCCGCGGGGAATCCTGCCGCGCCGGGCGTGTTGCACCAGAAGTGATAAAACTGTCGATCCTCGACCGGTCCCTCGTCCGGCAGGGACAGGATCCCGCCCGCGCGCTGCGCGACACCGTCGAATTCGCCCGGCAGGCCGAGGCGCTCGGCTACCACCGGTTCTGGGTGTCGGAGCATCACGCGGTGCCCGGCGTGGCGGGCTCCGCGCCGACCGTGCTGGCCGCGGCCGTGGCGGCGGCGACGTCGCGGATCAGGGTGGGCACCGGCGGCGTCATGCTGCCCAACCACCGGCCGCTGGTGGTCGCCGAGCAGTTCGGCGTGCTCGACGCGCTCCATCCGGGGCGGATCGACATGGGCCTGGGCAGGTCCGTCGGGTTCACCGGCGGGATCAGGCGCGCGCTCGGCCACGACAAGCAGGACGCCGAGAACTTCGCCGAGCAGCTCCAGGAGCTGCTCGACTACTTCGGCAGAGGCAGGGACGGCGTGCACGCCATGCCCGCCGAGGGCAGGAAGGTGCCCGCGTTCGTGCTGGCGATCGGCTCGGGCGCGGACGTCGCCGCCGAGCTGGGACTCCCTCTGGTGATCGGCGGCGGCCGGGTGGAGGAGGGCGTCAGGCGCTACAGGGAGAAGGTGAAGGGCGTGCCGTACGTGATCGTGGCGGCCAACATCGCGGTCGGCGAGGACGCGCGCCTGCTGCAGCTGCCCGAGGCGTGGGCCACCGCCCACTCCCGTACGCGCGGCGTCTTCCCCCCGCTGCGCCCCGTCGAGGAGATCCAGGCGATGGAGCTGACCGAGCGCGAGCGCGGCCATCTCGACGAGGCGATGAGGGGGCAGATCCACGGCACCGAGGAGCAGGTGGCGGAGCGGCTGCGGGAGCTGGTGGAGCGGACCGGCGCCGACGAGGTGCTGGTCACGATGAACACCTACGACCTCGACCGGCGCCTGGACTCCTACCGGCGGCTGATCAGCCTCCGATAGCCGACATCGGCCTGGCCGGCTGCAGGAAGGAGGGATCGTCGATGCCGTGCCCCGCCCGCTTGCCGCGCACCGCGGCGATCCAGCGCTCGGCCAGCTCCTCGTCGCTGGCTCCGCCGCGCAGCGCGACCTTGAGGTCGGACTCCTCCCTGGCGAACAGGCAGTTGCGGATCTGGCCGTCGGCGGTCAGCCGTACCCGGTCGCACGCTCCGCAGAACGGACGGGTCACCGACCCGATCACGCCCACCCGCGCCGGGCCGCCCTCGACGAGGAAGCGCTCGGCGGGCGCGCTGCCGCGCTCCTCCAGGTCGTCGGCGCACAGGTCGACCTCTGCCTGGAGAAGGGCGAGGATCTCGTCGGCCGTCACCATGTCGGCGCGGCTCCAGCCGTGCTGGGCGTCGAGCGGCATCTGCTCGATGAAGCGCAGCTCGTAGCCGCGCTCCAGGCAGAAGCGCAGCAGCGGCACCGCCTCGTGCTCGTTGAGGCCGCGCATCAGCACGGCGTTGACCTTGACGGGGCGCAGCCCCGCGCGGTCGGCGGCCTCCAGACCCGCGATGACGTCCTCGAACCTGTCGCGGTGGGCCAGCCGCTTGAACGTCTCGCGGTCGAGGGTGTCGAGCGAGACGTTGACCCGGTCGAGACCCGCCTCGGCCAGCGGCTGGGCCAGCTTGGCCAGGCCGATGCCGTTGGTGGTGAGCGACACCTGCGGCCTGGGGCGCAGCGCGGCCGTCCGGGCCACGATGTCGACCAGCTCCCTGCGCAGCAACGGCTCACCGCCGGTGTAGCGCACCTCGGTGATGCCCAGGCGCTCGACCCCGATCGTGACCAGCCTGACGATCTCGTCGGCGGTCAGCAACTGGGCGTTGGGCAGCCAGTCGAGCCCTTCGGGCGGCATGCAGTAGGTGCAGCGCAGGTTGCACTTGTCGGTGAGTGACACCCGAAGGTCGGTCGCCACCCGGCCGAAGGAGTCCTTCAGCACAGGGAGGTCACCTCCTAGCTATCCGAGGGGAACATCAGTTCAGCCTATTCCATCGCCAACTGTCGCATGGAGCCCGAGGCGTCCCTGTCTTCCCGCCCCGCGGGCGCGCGCCGCTCCGGGCCCGTGAATCAGCCCGCCGATAAAATGAGTGGGATTTCCTTTCTGGTCCGGCCAAACTGATCAATAACCAGTAAGGAGATTCATCCCCATGTCGCCGAACCAGCCCGCACCCAACCTGCTGTCGTGGGCCAGCGAGATCGACGAAGGCGCGATCATGCAGGCCGCCCGCACGGCCCGTCTGCCATTCGTCTCCGGCCACGTCGCCCTCATGCCTGACGCGCATGTGGGCATCGGCGCCACGGTCGGCTCGGTGATTCCCACGGAAGGCGCCGTCATTCCCGCCGCCGTGGGCGTCGACATCGGCTGCGGAATGGTCGCGACGGAAACCGATCTCACCGCCGCCGATCTGCCCGACACCCTGGCCGCGTTGATGCCCATGGTGGAACACCGCATTCCGGCCGGGGTCGGAAAGGGCCACGCCGACCCGTCCATGGACCGCGCGCTGAGCGAACTCGGGCTTCCGCACACCGACCTGAGCCCCAGGCTGGCGAAGAAGGTGTCCGACCAGTTCGGCACCCTCGGCTCCGGCAACCACTTCGTGGAGGTCTGCCTCGACGAGCGCGACAGGGTCTGGACGGTGCTGCACTCCGGTTCGCGCGGCATCGGCAACCAGCTCGCCACGATGCACATCGTGGACGCCAAGAAGCTGATGAAGCAGCAGGCCATCGGCCTGGAGGACCCGGACCTGGCCTACCTGGTGCAGAGCACGCCGGAGTTCACCGCGTACATCGAGGACATGCTGTGGGCCCAGCGCTACGCCATGGCCTCGCGGGCGCGGATGGACAAGGTGCTGATCAACGCGCTGTTCCGGGTCGTCGGCAAGGGCCGGCGGGTCCGCACGATCAACTGTCATCATAATTTCAGCCAGCAGGAGACCCACTACGGCAAGTCGCTCTGGATCACCCGCAAGGGAGCCATCAAGGCGGACACGGGCGATGAGGGCGTGATCCCCGGCTCGATGGGGACCCGTTCGTACATCGTGCGCGGGCGGGGAAATCCCGAGTCGTACAATTCCTGCTCTCATGGGGCGGGGCGGCGAATGTCGCGCACGAAGGCGAAGCGGGAATTGTCCGCGGCTTCGCTCACCGAGGCGATGCGCGGCCGTACGTGGAATGCGAATCGAGCCGCCGCTCTGGTGGACGAGCACCCGGAGGCGTACAAGTCCATCGACCAGGTAATGGCGGACCAGAAGGATTTGGTGGAGGTCCAGCACACATTGCGCCAGATCTTCAATTACAAGGGCTGACGCCCAGCCACTACGCGCAACCGCGGAAATCCCGCAATTCCTGCTCGAACTCCCGCAGCGACAGGACGACGTCCCGCGTGCGCTCGTCATATCCCTGGACCAGGACGCGGCCAGGCCTGAGCCTGGCCGCGTCGTCGGCCTGGAAGCACTGACGCACCTGCCGACCTACGACGACCGGCGGGCCTTTCATGATCCCGACCAGAACTCGTGATGCCTTCGCCTCGAGGTCGTTATCGACTAGCCCAGGCGGGCGAGTTCCTCGCTGGTCAGGATGAGGTCCGCGGCGGCCGCCGAGTCGAGGACGCTCTCGGGACGGCTGGAGCCGGGGATCGGGATCACGACCGGGCTGCGGGCCAGTTCCCACGCCAGGCACACCCGCTGGGGCGACACTCCGCGCTCGGCCGCCACCTCGTTGAAGGCCGCGTGCTCGTCGCCGAGTCCCGCCGCCGACCTGATGCCGCCCAGCGGCGACCAGGGCAGGAAGGCGACCCCGAGTTCCTCGCAGACGTCGATCTCGGGCTCGCTGCTGCGGAAGCGGGGCGAGTACTCGTTCTGCACGCCGGCCAGGCGCCCGCCGAGGATGTCGTGGGCCAGCCTGATCTGCGCCGGGTCGGCGTTGGAGATGCCCGCGAGCCGGATCTTCCCCTCGTCGAGCAGCTCGGCCAACGCCCCGATGCTCTCCTCGTACGGCACCGCGGGGTCGGGCCTGTGGTGCTGGTAGAGCCCGATGGCCTCGACGCCGAGCGCCTTCAGGGACCGCTCGCAGGCCCTGCGGAGGTGGTCGCGGCTGCCGTCCAGACCCCAGCCGTCGTCTTCGGTCCTGGTGTGGCCGCCCTTGGTGGCCACGAGGACGGTGTCACGGTCACCGGTCCACAGGGCCAGCGCCCTGGCCACGAGCCGCTCGTTGTGCCCCACCTCGCCGGCGGTGGGCGTGTAGGCGTCGGCGGTGTCGATCAGCGTGATCCCGGCGTCGAGCGCGGCGTGGATCGTCCTGATCGACTGTGTCTCGTCGGGCATGTGGCCGGCCACGGACATCGGCATGGCGCCCAGGCCGATGGCGCTGACGGGCAGGCCGGCGATCAGTCGTGTCTTCATGCGGCACATCCTGGCCGATGGAGTTCACTCCAGGTCAAGCGCGCAGGGCGAAGGCCCCGGTCCTGGTGGACCGGGGCCTTCGCCTGACCTGCTAGTGACGGACGACCTTCACCCAGTCGGTGGCCTCGGCGGGCCTGAGGTACCAGGCGCCCTCGAAGACCGCGCGCCAGGTGCCGGAGGTCCAGGCGCGCTCCTTGGTGAAGTAGTAGCCGTCGCGGTGGGTGCGGACGGTGTCGACGTGCTCCCACTTGTGCGAGCCGTCGGCCTTGAACAGGATCACGACGCTCTTGCCGCCCAGTCGCTTCCAGCCGCCCGCTCGCCGGCAGTGGTCGGCGTGAGTGACCACGACGAAGCCGTCGATGTAGTCCTCTTCGCACTCGACAGAGAGCTTGCCGCTGATCGAGATGCCGCGGCCCTCCCAGGCGGGCTCGGGGCCGACATCGAGGGACAGGCGGGTGTAGCCGCCGTCCCAGTCGGGGTCGTGACCCGGGTCCGCCGAGGCGGGCGCCGCCGTGGCGAGCACCGAGACGCCCAGCGCGGCGGCAGCCGCGCCGGCGGCCAGTCGTCGCATCATGTGGAACTTCCTCTCCCCGTGAGAGACGCGCTCGGGACAGAGTGCGTCAATGCCAATGACGCGTAAAGGTAAAGGAAAGTTGCCACAAAATAGATAACGATCAGATAAAGGACACGTCAGCGACGGGTTGCGGCCAGCTCGGCCGCGTAGGCGTCGCTGCCGGGGTAGCGCACCTGCCACAGGCCGTGCAACCTGCCGGGCAGGCGCCGCTCGAACCGTCCGGTGGCGCTGGTGTCCGCGGTGGCCACCCGCTGCCACTCCTCGCCCTCGGTGCGCCGGTAGGAGATCTCCAGTCGCTGATTGCCGAAGGGCGCGTAGTCGGCGTAGCCCTGCGGGTCCACCCTGCGCAGGGTGCCGCTCAGCCGTACGGCCCTGGCCCCTGCCACCTTGGCGATCTGCAGCTCCGCGAGCCTGGTCTCGTGCCGCAGGTTGAAGGTGGACCGCGCGGTGACCGTGCTGCCGTCCTCGGCCCTGGCGGTCGCGGTGATCGTCCAGACGCCCGAGGGGTAGAAGCGGGTTAGCCCCTGGGACGGCAGGAAGCGCCAGGTCTCCCAGCCGTCCCCGATGCGCAGGGGCGGACCGTTGGGCACGGTCAGGCCCACGGGCGCGGACGCCCCGACGGCGGGCCGCCCCAGGGGCGCGGGCGGCAGCTGCTGTACGGGCCCCAGCTGCTGTGCCGGTGGCGCCTGCTGTGCGGGGACGGAGTCCGCGGCCGGGGCGCCGACCGGCGGCCCGGCGGCGGGCAGGCTCGGCGGAACCGGCGGGCTCGACGGATTCGGCGGGCTCGACGGGTCCGGCGGGGCCACGGCCGGGGTGAGGGCCGGGGTGAAGGCCGGGGTGAGGGCCGGAGTCGGCGTCATGAGCGGGACAGGCGTGACTGCGGGTGTAGGTGTGGGGCCCGGTGCCGGCGGGACCTCGGGCACGGGCCCGAAGGTCGGGCCGCCGTCGATCGGCTTCCCGCCGGTCACCGGCTTCGGCGGGGCACCAGGTTCGACCTTGATGGCCACCCCGTCCCGTGCCGCGCCCTGCGCGACCACGTCGATCACCAGCTTCACCGAGCCGCGCGCCCCCACCACGGGTTCGGCGGGCCTTACCGAGATCTCTTTGATCGCGAGGGCGGTGGGAGCCTCGACCAGCACGGGACCGGTCAGTGCTCCCGCCACCAGCGACGCGAGTAGAACTGTCTTGGTCATGTGCAGGACGGTAGGAAGCGTCCGGCAATGACGGCGGGCGCGACACACGCCCCCCTTGGTAAAGGTGTCAGCCGGTGTAGAGCTCCTCGATCACTTCCGCGTACTTCGCGTGAACGACCCTGCGCTTGAGTTTCAGGCTGGGCGTGAGCTCGGAGGTCTCCGCCGTCCACTCGACCGGCAGCAGCGCCCACCGCTTGACCTGCTGCACCCTGGCCAGCTTCGCGTTGGCCGCCTCGACGGCCGCCTCGACCGCCTTGAGCACGTCGGGATGCTCGACCAGCTCGGCCATCGAGGTGTAGGAGATGCCCTGTGCCTGCGCCCAGCCGGGGGCGATCTCCCCGTCGAGGGTCAGGATCGCCACGGGGAAGGGCCTGTTGTCGCCGTAGGCGAGCGCCTGGCCGATGAGCGGGTGCTCCTTGAGGTGGTTCTCGATCGCGGCGGGCGAGATGTTCTCGCCGCCCGCGGTGATGATGAGCTCCTTCTTGCGGTCGACGACCCGGTAGAAGCCGTCGTCGTCGACGGTGCCGATGTCGCCGGTGTGCAGCCAGCCGTCGGCGTCGATCAGCTCCTCGGCCGCCCTGCCGAGGTAGCCGCTGGTGTTGAGCGGGCTGCGGGTGAGGATCTCGCCGTCCTCGGCCAGGCGCACCTCGACGCCCGGCTCCGGCCTGCCGACCGAGCCGAGCTTGTAGACGGCGGGGCTGTTGGCGGTGAACGCGCCGGTCGTCTCGGTCATGCCGTAGACGTCGATGACCCGCAGGCCGAGGCCGGCGAAGAAGCTCTGCACCTCGTCGGGCAGCGGGGCCGCGCCCGTGGCGGTCCACTCGGCGCGGTCGAAGCCGATCAGGCCGCGGACGATCGACAGCAGCGCGGCGTCGGCGGCCTCGTAGGCGGCCTGGATCTCGGGGGTGACGGTGTGGCCGTGCTGGCCCGCCTCGATGTAGGCGCGTCCCGCGGCCATGGCCTGCCGGACCTTCTCCTGCTGTTCCTCCGGCTGGGTGGACAGCAGCGCCTGGAGCTTGGCCATCATCTTCTCCCACACCCGTGGTACGCCGAAGAACATCATCGGGCGCACCTGGCCGAGCACGGCGCCGAGGTTGGCCAGGTCGGTGCAGAAGTGCACGTGAGAGATCTTGGTGAGGGGCAGGTAGAGGCTGAGGACGCGCTCGGCGATGTGCGCGTAGGTGAGGTAGGAGATCTGGGTGCCCTGCGTCGGCAGCGCGGTCATGCGGTCGGTGGCCGCGCACTCGTAGAAGACGTTGGTGTGGGTCAGCGGCACGCCCTTCGGCATGCCGGTGGTGCCTGAGGTGTAGAGCACGGTGAGCACGTCGCCAGGCGTGACCGCCCGCCAGCGTTCCTCGACCGCGGCCTGGTCCTCGGCCAGCCTGGCCCTGCCGAGCTCGAGGAAGTCGGCCCAGCTCATGAAGAGCTCGCCGGTCGGCGCGCCGTCCAGCACGATGATCTTGCGCAGGCCCGGCAGCTCGCCCAGCACCGGGTCCCACCTGGCCAGGTCGGCGGCACCGCCGAGCACGGCGTACCTGGCGCCCACGTCGCCCGCGACGTAGGCGATCTGGTCGGGGGCGAAGGTCGAGTAGACCGAGCACGGCGTGCCGCCCGCGTGCACCGCGCCGAGATCGGCGAGCACGTGCTCGCTGCGGTTGACCATCATCAGCGCCACCGCGTCGCCCGGCTCCATGCCCAGCGCCATGAAGCCGGCGGCGATCTCGAGCACCCGCTGCCTGGCCTGGCCGTAGGTCAGCGTGCGCCATCCACCCTCGACCGGGTCGGAGTAGGCGGGCGAGTCGGGACAGCTCTCGGCGATCTGCCTGAGCTGTTCGCATACCGTACGGCCGGCGATCTCCCGCAGGATCTCGGCCTGTACCTCAAGGACATCGGCCATGGCGCGCCCTCCAGTCAGTGCTCACTTGCACGAGTGGGATGCATCGCACCACACCGCGTTAAGCCCCGACAAGCCCTGGGCAGGGGACAAGAACAGGCTATGACGTACAGTGATCGATCGCATACTCAACGTTTCGTCGGGGGGCGGGATGAAGGCGGCCGAGAAGACGTTCTTCGGGCATCCGTGGGGCTTGGCGACGCTGTTCGGCACCGAGATGTGGGAACGGTTCAGCTTCTACGGCATGCGGGCCATCCTTGCCGCCTTCCTCATGGCCCCCGCCGTCCGCAGCGGCCTCGGCCTGCCGGAGACCACGGCCTTCGCGATCGTGGGCGTCTACCAGGGCATGGTCTACCTGACGGCGCTGCCGGGCGGCTGGCTGGCCGACCGGGTGCTCGGCGCCCGCAGGGCCGTCCTGCTGGGCGGTGTGATCATCATGTGCGGCCACATCAGCATGGCCATCCCGGTGACCAGCCCGGTCTTCGTCTATCTCGGCCTGCTGCTCATCGTCTCGGGCACCGGCCTGCTCAAGCCGAACGTCTCCGGCATGGTCGGCTACCTCTACAGGGAGGACCAGGACGCCCGGCGCGACTCGGGGTTCTCGCTGTTCTACATGGGCATCAACATCGGCGCGCTGGCCGGCATCAGCCTGACGCCGGTGCTGGCCGGCGACCGGCACTGGCACCTGGCCTTCGGCTCGGCCGCGGTGGGCATGGCTCTGGGCCTCATCTGGTACGTGCTGGGCAAGCGCAGCCTGCACGGCGCCGGCGAGCGCGTGTCGCAGCCGCTGTCGCCCGACGAGCGGCGCGCGGCCGTCAAGTGGATCCTCATCGGGATGGCCGCGCTCGTGGCGCTGGCCGCGCTGCTGGCGGTGACCGGCCTGTTCACCGAGGACGGCGTCACCTGGACGGTGACCGCGATCATCGCGCTCGTCACGGTCTTCTACCTGGCGTACATCATCCACGGCGGCCATGGCATCACGCCGGTGGAGCGGCGCAGGTTCGGCGCCTACATCTGGCTGTTCTTCGCCGCCGTCATCTTCTGGATGATCTTCGACCTGGCTCCCGGGCCCGTGACGGACTTCGCCATGAAGAGCGTGGACCTGACGTTCTTCGGGTTCACGATCCCGGCGGGCTGGACGCAGAACTTCAACTCGCTGTTCGTCATCGTCTTCTCGCCCGTCTTCGCCGCGATCTGGCTGACCAGGTGGGGCAGCAAGGTGAGCAGCCCGCTGAAGTTCACCTTCGCGCTGTTCATGGCGGGACTGAGCTTCGTGGTGCTGGCCGCGGCCGCCAGTGTCGCCTCCGGCGGGGTCAAGGTGTCCATCCTGTGGCTGATGGTGATGTACCTCATGCAGACGGTCGGCGAGCTGACGCTGAGCCCCGTGGGCCTGTCGGTCTCGACCAAGCTCGCCCCCCACCACTTCAAGGGCCAGATCCTGGGCGTGTGGTTCCTGGCCGCGGCGCTCGGCGACGCGATCGGCGGCCAGACCTACCGGCTGACCGGCTTCCTGTCGCTCACCCAGTACTACCTGGTGCTCGGCGGCGTCGCCGTGCTGGCGGGCCTGGTGCTGCTGATGTTCGTGCGCAGGCTGAAGGCGCTGATGAGTGACGACGACGTGGCACCGGGTCAGGCACTGACACACTGATCGCGTGTCCGAACTGCTCGACCTCGCCGGAATCCTGGTCTTCGCCCTGTCAGGGGCGCTCATGGGCGTGCGCAAACGCCTCGACGTGGTAGGGATGGCGGTGCTGGCGTCGATGACCGCGCTCGGCGGCGGCATCATGCGCGACCTGATACTCAACGTGCCGCCCGCCGCCTTCCAGAGTCTCGGGTACGTGCTGGTGCCCATCGCGGCCACGGCGATCGTCTTCTTCTGGCACCCGCAGGTGGCCCGCATCATGCCGCTCCTGCTCGTGCTCGACGCGGCGGGCCTCGGCCTGTTCTGCGCGGTCGGCACCGAGAAGGCGCTGCTGTACGACCTGTCGCCGCTGCACGCCGCCCTGCTCGGCGTCACCACCGCCGTCGGCGGCGGCGTGCTGCGCGACATGCTGGCCGGCGAGATCCCCACCCTGCTCTACGACCGCCAGCTCTACGCGGTGCCCGCGATGCTCGGCTCGGCCGCGATGGCCGCGCTGTTCGAGCTGGACCTGCACGGCTGGCCGGCCGTGCTGGCCGCCGCCGTCCTGGCCTTCGGGCTGCGCATCCTGGCCATGAAGTACGGCTGGCGCGCGCCCCTGGCCAGCGGGGTCAAACCATCCGAATGAGCGGGTCGGCGGGGCGCGAACCGATCGGGCCCGTCGCGCGGGCCTCGGCCAGGCGGGCCACCGCGTCGGTGATGACCTGCGCCGGCTGAGTGAAGGGCAGGCGCAGGTAGCCCTCGAGGGTGCCGCTCACGCCGAACCACGGGCCCGGCGCGAGCCGTACGCCGTGGTAGGCGGCGGCCTCGGCGAGCGGGGTGGCGCCCTCGCCCGCCAGCCGTACCCACAGGGTGCCGCCGCCGCGCGGCACGGTGAAGGTCCACTCGGGCAGGTGCTCGCCCAGCGCGGCCACCAGCGCCGTGCGGGAGGCGATGAGGGAGCGGCGGCGCTCGGCCCTGGTCTCCTCGATGCGGTCGAAGAGCCTGGTGACGACGAGCTGGTCGAGCACGGGGCTGGCGATGTCGACGGCCGCGCGGCGCATGGCCAGTCCGCGGGCCATCGCGGCGGTGGTGCGGATCCAGCCGATGCGCAGCCCTCCCCACCACAGCTTGGAGGCGGAGCCGATGGTGATCACCCTGCTGTCGGTGTCGAAGGCGGCCATCGGCGCCGCGCCGTTCGGCTCGTCGATCCCGAGCTCGGTCCAGGTCTCGTCGATCAGCAGCGTCGTGTCGGCGCGCCTGGCCATGCCGACGACGGCGGCGCGCGTGGCGTCGTCCATGAGCGCGCCCGTCGGGTTCTGGAAGTCGGGCATGAGGTAGGCCAGGCGCGGGCCCGCCTGGCGCATGGCCCCGGCCAGCAGGTCGGGCTGCCAGCCTTCGGACGTGACGCCTACCGGCACGATGCGCGCGCCGCGGTGGCGGGCGGCGTCGATGGCGTGCGGGTAGGTGGGCGACTCGACGACGACCGGGTCGCCGGGACCGACCAGCAGGCTCATGACGAGCAGGAGCGCGTGCTGGGAGCCCGTGGTCACCAGGATCTGCTCGGGGCGGGTGGCCAGGCCGCGCGCGGTGTAGCGGGCGGCGACGCGCTCGCGCAGGACGGGCAGGCCCATCGGGTCGTAGCCGGCGCCCATGCCGTACCTGGGCAGATCCTCCATGGCGCCGGCCACCGCCTCGGTCAGCATCGTGGTGGCGGGCGGCGCGGCGCAGTGCATCTGGAGCAGCCCGTCGTCGTCCACCGACAGCCACGGGTTGTCGGCGCAGGCCGACGGGTCGGGCAGCGCGGTCCAGCTGCCTGCGCCCTGGCGGCTGTCCAGGTAGCCCTGCTCGCGCAGCAGGTCGTAGGCGGCCGTCACGGTCGTGCGGCTGACGCCGAGCTCCTGCGCCAGGTGCCGTTCGGCGGGCATCCGCATCCGCACCGGCACCCTGCCGTCGCGCACCAGCCCCCGTACGCCCTGGGCCAGCGCCCGGTAGAACGGGCGGGCCGTCCGGTCGGCATCGAGGAGACGGCCGAGCTGCTGCGCCGACAGGTGACGTTCTGGCATAAGGCCACTTTCGCTGATTGGCCCTTTTGGTGCAACCCATTGGCCTGAATGATGGAGGCCATTATGAGCGAGATATCCCTTCCGTCCCTTGGTTCGCTGCCTTCGCGTCTCCTCCGCCTGTACGGCGGCCTGGCCCTGTACGGCCTCGGCATCGGCCTCCAGGTGGAGTCGGCCCTCGGCAACGACCCGTGGGACGTCTTCCACGAGGGCCTGGCCGTCAGGACCGGCCTGTCCATCGGCACCTGGATCATCCTGGTGGGCGCGCTGGTCATGGTCCTGTGGATCCCCCTGCGCCAGAAGCCCGGCATCGGCACCATCAGCAACATCATCTTTCTCGGCCTGTTCGCCGACGCCGCCATGTACCTGCTGCCCGCCCCCGGGCACTGGGCGGTGGCGTGGACCTACCTCCTGGCGGCCATCGTCGCGGTCGCGCTGGCCACCGTCCTCTACATCGGCGCGGGCATGGGCCCCGGCCCGCGCGACGGCATCATGACCGGCCTGATCAGGCTGGGCCTTTCGGTGCGGCTGGCGCGCTTCCTCATCGAGATCACCGTCGTTGCGGTCGGCTGGCTGCTCGGCGGCACGGTCGGCGTCGGCACGCTGCTGTTCGCGGTGGCGATCGGCCCCATCACGCAGCTGTTCGCCAAGCGCTTCCCGCTGCCGGGCCAGCACTGACGGGGGTTTTCGCGATCGGGGCGTGGATGGACCTAGTAGCGTCTGGTTCATGCGGATCGAGGACTACGCCCTCATCGGGGACATGCAGTCGGCGGCGCTGGTGGCCCGCGACGGTTCGATCGACTGGCTCTGCCTGCCGAGGTTCGACTCACCGTCGTGCTTCGCGGCGCTGCTCGGCAGCGAGCGCAACGGCCACTGGTGGCTCGGCCCCGCCGGTCGTCCGGTGGCCGACCGGCGCCGCTACCGGCACGAGACGCTGATCCTGGAGAGCGAGTACGACACCCCCACGGGCACCGTCCGCGTCATCGACTTCATGCCGCCCCGCGACCGCAATCCCGACGTGGTCCGCATCGTCGAGGGGGTGTCCGGCACGGTGGAGATGTCCACCCAGATCCGGATCCGCTTTGACTACGGCAGGATCGTCCCGTGGGTCCGCCGCACCAACGGCCACCTGCAGGCGGTCGGCGGTCCCGACTCCATCTGGCTGCACTCCCCCGTCCCGCTCAAGGGCGGCGACTACGCCCACCGCGCCACCTTCCACGTCAAGGCGGGCGAGCGGGTCGCCTTCGTCTTCACCTGGCATCCCTCGCACGAGCCCATGCCGAGGTTGATCTCCGCCGAGGAGCAGCTCGTCCAGACCGAGGAGCTGTGGGCCGAGTGGGTGGCCCAGTGCACCTACAAAGGCCCGTGGCGCGATGCCGTGGTCCGCTCGCTGATCACGCTGAAGGCCCTGACCTACGCGCCCACGGGCGGCATCGTGGCCGCCCCCACCACCTCCCTGCCGGAGGACCTCGGCGGCGTGCGCAACTGGGACTACCGCTTCTGCTGGCTGCGCGACGCCACCATGACGCTCGACGCCCTCATCGGCGCGGGCTACCTCGACGAGGCCGCCGCCTGGCGCGGCTGGCTGCTGCGCGCCATCGCGGGCAGGCCGCAGGACCTGCAGATCATGTACGGCGTGGCCGGCGAGCGCCGCCTGCCCGAGATGGAGCTCGGCTGGCTCGACGGCTACGAGCGCTCCCGCCCCGTGCGCATCGGCAACGGCGCGGTCGAGCAGCTGCAGCTCGACGTCTACGGCGAGGTCATGAACTGCCTCTACCTCTCGCGCACCTCGGGCCTGGCCCCCGACGACCGGGCCTGGGCCATCCAGCGCCAGCTGCTCGACTACGTGGAGCAGCACTGGGACGAGCCCGACGAGGGCCTGTGGGAGGTGCGCGGCCCGCGCAGGCACTTCACCCACTCCAAGGTGATGTGCTGGGTGGCGATGGACCGGGCGATCAAGCAGGTGGAGAACTTCGGCCGCACCGGCCCGCTGGAGCGCTGGAAGGCGCTGCGCGAGCAGATCCACGCCGAGATCTGCGACAAGGGCTACGACCCCGTCCGCAACACCTTCACCCAGTCCTACGGCTCCGCCGAGCTCGACGCCTCCCTGCTGCTGATGCCGATCGTCGGCTTCCTGCCGGTGGACGATCCGAGGGTGCGCGGCACGGTGGCCGCGATCGAGAGGGAGCTGCTGTCCGACGGTTTCGTGCTGCGCTACCCGGTGGCCGAGGACAACGACGTCGACGGCCTGCCGGGAGGTGAGGGCGCCTTCCTCGCGTGCAGCTTCTGGCTGGTGGAGGTGATGGCCATGCAGGGCCGCGTCGCCGAGGCGTGCGAGCTGTTCGACCGGCTGCTGACGCTGCGCAACGACGTGGGGCTGCTGGCGGAGGAGTACGACCCGCGCTACGGCCGCCTGGTCGGCAACTTCCCCCAGGCCTTCTCGCACGTCCCCCTCGTCCACGCCGCCCGCGCGCTGTCGTAGCCATGAGGTGGACCCCCGCCATCCTCCACTCCCCCGCCGGCGAGCGGGTCAGGTGCGACCTGTGCCCGCACCGCTGCGCGCTGGCGCCCGGCCAGGTCGGCGCCTGCAAGGTACGGCGCGGCGCGGCAGGCGGGATGGAGACCGCCACGTTCGCCACGTCCGTCGCCCACACCGACGCCGTCGAGCGCAAGCCGTTCTTCCACTACCGCCCCGGCGCGCTCGCGCTGACGCTGGCCGCGCCGGGCTGCTCCTTCCGCTGCGACTACTGCGTCAACCACCCGCTGTCGCAGTACGGCCGCGAGGAGGGGCCGGCGTGGGAGGCCGCGCCCGTGGACGTCCCCGAGGTGGTCGCCGCGGCGGCCGCGCGAGGGGCCTGCGTGGCGCTGTCGTACTCCGAGCCCTCCCTGGCCGTCGAGCTGACGCTGGCGCTGGCCGAGCACGGCCGCGCGGCGGGGGTCGAGGTGGTGTGGAAGAGCAACGGCTTCCTGACTCCCGAGGCGATCGACGTCGTCACCCCCGCGCTCGCCGCCGTCAACATCGACCTCAAAGGACTGGACGAGGCCCGCCACCGCAGGCTGACGGGCGCGGCGGCGGCCCCTGTGCTGGCCGCGATCAGGGCCTTCCACCAGGCCGGCGTCTGGGTGGAGGTCTCCACCCCGCTCGTCCCCGGCGTGAGCTCCTCGCCGGAGGACCTGTCGGCGATCGCGGCCGCGATCGCCGACGTCGATCGGGACATCCCCTGGCACCTGCTGCGCTTCACTCCCGCCTACCGGATGCGCGAGGAGAACCCGACCTCGCCCGCCGAGCTGGCCGCGGCCGTCGCGATCGGCCGCGCCGCCGGTCTGCGCCACGTGTACGTGGAGCGGGCCCTGGGCGAGGAGGGCAGGAACACGAGATGTCACGGATGCGGGGACACCGTGGTCGAGCGCGGCATATGGTCGCTTGGAGCCAACCATCTCGCCGCGGGCGACTGCCCCGTGTGCGGGACGAGCATCGCAGGGAGATGGTGATGGGCCACCGCTTCGTGGAGAACCTCCCCGACCTGATCCAGCCGGAGGAGTACCAGGACCACCCCGACGGCCGCCTGGTGCGCCTGCGCATCAGGGTCACCGACGAGGGCGTGGAGGTGCTCGGCGACGCCATGCGCCCCGAGGTCATCGAGCGCGTGCTCCGCTCGCTCGGGCAGGACCCCATCGATCAGATGCTCTGCGGCTGACCGGCGAGGATTCCCGCGATCACCTCGTAGACCCGCTCGGCCCCCGCCCCCGGCGCCAGCGTGAACGTCCGGGGAGCGCGGTGCTCGACGGGATGGCCCGGATAGTGCACGCGCACCGTGCTCACCTGCCTGCCGCCCGGATAGACCAGGTGCGGGTGGGTCAGCACGACCGTGCGCGGCTCGGCCGCCGACTCGCCGAGCTGGGCGGTGGCCGCCCTGGCGAGGCGGGCCGCCTCGGGCACCGCGGGAGGGGTCAGCGCCGCCTCGCCCCACAGGTGCACCAGGTCGTCGGCCGAGGACAGCATCCGCATCCTGGCGGGGTCGGCCAGCAGGACCAGCGCGCAGCGCCGGTGCCTGGCCAGCACGTTGGCGCAGAGCAGGTGCGCCACCACCCGCAGGGTCGCGCCCACCGCGCCGTGCGCCGCGGGGGTGTCGTCGAGCACCACGACCATCGGCTCCGTGACGGCCGGCAGCGCGCCCTGCCTGGTCCGGTAGAGCAGCTCGTCGCGGACGTGCCTGGCGGCCAGCACCGCCGACGGCAGCGCGAACTGCGAGGGCAGCAGCGCGCTCGGCTCGCCGTGCCGGGTGACGCCCGCTCTCGCCTCGCCGAGCCCGCGCCCCTGGGCGGCCCCCTCGTTCCGTACCGAGGCCCGTACGCCGAGCAGCCTGCGCTGGCGCTCGGGCAGCGGCCACCGCGTCATTCCCTGCCTGCGCAGTCTCGCGGGCAGTTCGGGCTCGGCCGCCACGGCCTCGGGGCTGAGCATGGTCAGCAGCGTGAGCACGCCGTCGTCGATGCCGTTGAGCGCCTCGACCAGCTCGGTCATCGGGACGGGCGCGCGCACCGGGGCCACCGGCACCCCCTTCAGCGCGCGGACCAGCGCGCCCTCCAGCCGCTCGGCCGGCACCCCCGCGGGAGGGGCGCATCCGGGCGAGGACGGCAGGTCGGCGGCCACCAGGACGGCCAGGCCGAGCGCGGCCCGCACCGGCCAGTGCAGCGCGCGCAGCGCCACGACCGCGCGGTGCCCGTCCACCGCCTCCAGCTCCGCCGGCGCCCTGCTGACGACCAGGGTGAGCAGGTCGGTGAGCAGGGACAGCGGGAGCGCCGCCCCCGCCGCCGCCGCGCTCGCGCCGAGCCTGGCCAAGATCTCCGCCTCGTACGGCAGGCGCCCCCTGTCGCGTCTCGGCAGCGCCTCGCCGGGCAGGTCCCACAGGACGACTTGTCCTGTGTCGTAGGTGACCGCGAGGCGGTGGCCGTCGGGCGACCAGCGGACCGCCCAGGCGTGCCGTACGCGCGGGTCGGGCGGCTGGAGGGTGTGCACCGGGCCGGTGCCCGGCTCCCACAGCTCGACCGCGCCAGGCGTGCCCTGCGCGGGGAAGGCGAGCAAGCGGGAGTCGGGTGACCAGGTCAGGCAGGGGCCGTTCCGCGCTCCGGCCGGGGCGCCGAGCCGCCAGCGGCGCCGCCAGTCGTCGGTGGACCACACCACGACGGGCGCCCTGCCGTCCGTGGTGGTGGCCGCCAGGCTACGGCCGTCCGGCGACCAGGCGAGCGGGCCCGCGCGCCGTCCGCCGAAGGCGGGGTCGGCCAGCCTGACCAGCCCGCGCGGCGCCGCCTCCGCCACGAGCCAGACGCCGACCTCCTCGCCGGCGGGCGCGGCCAGCATCCTGCCGTCGGGCGACCAGGCGGGCCTGCCGGTGCCCACGCGGACGGGGATGACGGCGGGCGGCGCGTCGAGGTCCCGGTACAGCCTCAGGTGGTCGGGGTCGCAGGCGGCGAGCGTGCGGGGGTCCGACGGTGACCAGGCGAAGCCGTGGCCACCGCGCAGCTCGGTGATCGCCTCGCCCGTGGCCGCGTCGAGCACCGTCACCCGGTCGGCGTCCTGGCCGGCGACGGCGACGAGCGGGCCGGCGGTCTCGATCTCGCGCAGCCCCTCCCCCGCGGGCACGCTCCATTCGATCGGCCCCCTCCTGGACAGGTGTCCCCTCGGCCGTTCGGCGTACCAGCCGTCGCCGTCGGGTGCCCAGCAGAACGCGGGGTCGCGGTGCTCCCGCAGGGGCGGGACCGCCTCGGACATGCGGGCAGCGGTGCGGGCGGCCGTGCGCGGCGCCCTGCCGACGCTCCTCGCGGACCTGGCCGCCCACCTGAGCAGGGCTCCGCTCGCCCGCTCGGCGTCGGTGGGCAGGCGGGTGTCGGCCAGCCGCCACAGGGTGACGGTCCGCTCGTCGGTGCGCGCGGCCAGCAGGCCGGACGCGCCGACGTGCATCGTGGCGGGCTCGGTCAGCTGCGCGGGGAGGGTCTCGGGCACCGCCTCGTCCTCGACCAGCTGCCTGTCGAGCAGGTGGACGGCGCCAGTGCCGGTGCCAGTGCCAGTGCCAGTGCCAGTGCCAGTGCGGGTGCCGACGAGGACGCGGGTGCCGTCCCTGCTGAAGCCCAGCGCGACCGGTCTGCCCTCGGCGCGCCACGGCGTGGCCGCCTCCTTCCTGGTGCGCACGTCGACCGTGCGGACGTCGCGCGCGCCCGCGACGGCGACCAGCGCGCCCTCCTGCGACCAGGCCAGGCGCGAGGGGAACAGGTCGCCCACCCCGATGGAGGCGATCATCGTCCGGTCGGCGGCCCGCCAGAACTGGATCGCCCGCGGCCTGGCCACGCACAGCTCGGCGCCCGAGGGGTCGAAGGCCAGCGCCCTGACCGGGTCGGCGCGTCCAGGCCATGACACGACGGCCGAGGTGCCCCGGTCGAGCAGGAAGATCGTGCCCTCCCTGGTGCCGAAGGCGGCGCTCAGCCCGTCGCCGCTGAGCGCCAAGGCGGTGACGTCGGCGCGCCCGGCCAGCTCGGCGGGGAGCGCGAGGGGTTCGCCCGAGTCGGCCGCGAAGGCGAGCAGGCGCGCCCCGCAGACGACGAAGACCTGGTCGGACTCCGGTGTCCAGGCGGCCTCGACGGGCAGCTCGGCCGGGGCCTCGACGGGTGCCGACCACAGTGCGGGGCCCTCGTGCTCGCGCACCTCGGCCAGCCCGCCCGCGACGGTGAACAGCGCCGAGCCGTCGGCGCACAGGCTGGCGCAGCGGCAGTCGTCCACCGCGATCCTGGCCACCGCGACCCTGGCCGCGCCGATCCCGGCCGCCCGCTCTCGGCTCACTCGCCCTCCTGCGCGGCGGCCAGCTCGTACATGCGTCCTGCCAGGTGCGGCTCGCCCGCCTCCCGGTAGCGGCGGGCGGCCTCGGCGTACCTGCCCTTCATCTCCAGCACGAGCGCCTCGGCGCGCAGCTCCACGGCCGCGACCGCGTCGGCCGGGCCGGCGGGCGGGCTTCCCCGCCGGCCGTCCCGCGCGGGCTCGGGGCGCGGGATCTCCAGCGCGTCGAACCGGTCGAGCAGCGCCCTGACCGCCTCGGAGGGCGGCGCCGGGTCGACCGGCGGCTGGTCGGCCAGCCACAACGCCCACACGGGCACGGCGTGGCGCAGCGCCAGCCGGTGGCTGCGATCGGCGCACACGATCACCACGCTCTCGCCGTCGAGGCCGAAGGCCCTGGCCCTGGCCGCGGGCGGCAGGCTGGGCCGCAGCGCGTGCCCCGCCTCGATGTACAGCCCCGCGGGGCCCGCCGCGCGCAGCGGCAGGCCGAAGGGCAGCGCCACCGCGCCGCCGCCGGGCTCGGCCAGCAGGTGATGGCCGTCGCCGAGGATCAGGAAGGCCCGCTCGGCGGCCGGGTCACCCGACAGGTAGGAGCGCAGCACGCGCAGGTCGGCGTCGGTGAGGAGCTTGGCGTCCTCGACGTCGTGCCCGCCGGGGCTCCTGACAAGACGCACGGTGATCGCCAGGTCGGCGGGCCGCCGCTCGGGCGCGGGCCGCGCGGGCGGCAGCACGGCGGGCGCGACGCCGAGCGGCGGCTCCAGCTCGGCGCTGCGCTCGGCGATCCGCCACACGCCGTGTTCGGGCCCTCCCATGATCCAGCTCTCCTGGCCCGGCACCTGCCCGGCCAGGTCGGAGTCGCTCAGCGGCAGGCGGGCGCGGTGCTCCACCAGGAGCCGGGGCTCCCCCGTCCGGCACACGATCGTGTACGGCATGCGCGTGAGCGCGCCCAGCATCGCCCTCGGCAGCGCTCCCTTCGTCCCCTTCATCCTCAGCAGCACGGCCGTCCTGGTGGGGCCCGGGGAGAGGGCGGGCGCCAGCCGCGCGGAGGAGACCCGCATCTCCAGCGCCGCGTCGTGGTACCTGTTCATCGCCCAGCGCGCGATCGAGGCCGTGGTCACCACGACGATCTCCCGCTGGGCGGGCCCCTCGGCGCCGAGCGGCGCGTGCGCGGCCAGCTCCACCCAGCCGACCTCGGGCCAGGCGGCCAGCTCCGCCGCCGTCACCAGGTGCCCACCGGGCCCGTGGAGCACCCCGTCCACCACCGCGTACGGCACGCCGCCCGCCGCCCACACCAGCTCGGCGTAGTGCGAGGGCGCGTGCTCGCGCAGCGCCCACAGCGACCCGGCCCCGGCCGCTCTCCCCTGCCCCGGCCGCGGCCCCGATCGCAGGCAGCGCGGCGCCACGGAGCCGTCGTGCACGGCGGCCACGAACGCCAGCGCCTCCCGCTCGGCGGCGAAGCGCCCCGCGAGCAGGTCGCCGGGCAGCGCCTCCCGCGCGGAACCCGCCGCTTCGCCAGGCGGGGGTTGCTGGTCCCGCCTGGTCAGCACGAACGGCTGCGGCCGCGCGGGCGCGCGCTGCTCGTCGCGTCTGCGCCGCCAGGACGTCACCCCGCCCTCCTCTCCTCCGTCTCGGCGGGCACGCCCGCGGTGCCGCCCAGCGCCCGCTCGGCCCAGGCCCGCCAGCGGCCGGCGGCCCCGCGCAGACCGCTGCGGTGGGCCGCGGCGAACACCAGGGCGGCCAGGTCGTAGCGGGCCACCTCGCTTGCCGCCTCGACCGCCCACCGCTCCACGAGCAGCCTCTCGGCGGCCGGCCGTACCCTGGCCAGCTCGCGCTCGACCGCGCCCGCGGCCGCCGCCAGCGGCCCGGTGTCGCCGCCCAGGGCCGCGCACATGGCCAGCGTGAGGTCGTGCCGCAGCCGCCGGCCGAGGGTGTCGGGGACGTGCCCACGCAGCAGCCACCTGGCGCGCTCGGCGTCGCGGGCGGCGACGACGAGGATCCAGGCCGCCTCCAGCGGCCTGCCGACCTGCTCCCAGCAGTCCGCCGCGGCCACCGGCCTGCCTCGCGCCAGGTGGCAGCGGGCCGCCTCCGCCACCCTTCCCGCCCGCAGATAGCACGCGGCGGCCTGGTCCAGCTCGCCGGCCCGCTCGTACAGCTCGGCGGCGGGCAGCGGCTCGCCCGCCTGCTCCCTGCAGCGGGCCGCGTCGGTCAGGTGACCCGCCTCCTCGTAGGCGAGCGCGGCCTGCCCGAGCCAGTGCCGTCGCCTGCCGGTCATTGGCTGCGCTGCTCCCTCTCGCGCACGGCCTCCCGTTCGTCCACTGTGAGCTCGGGTGCCTCGGGCTCGGGCAGGGTGCGCGGGTCGACCTCCTCCGGCGCCGCCCGCCGCTCGACGACCGCGCCGACGGCCCTGGCGACGCCGTCGTGGACGGCGTCGTGCTCCTCGCCCTGACGCTCCGCGCCGAGGTCGTCGATGACGAACTCCTCGACCTGGCCCGTCTCCTTGCTGACCCTGAACACCACCTTGAACCGCACGGCTAGCCCTCCATCTCGAACTGGATCTCGATGAAGCCGTCGGCGTCGACCATGGTGAAGTTCTCGGCGTTGTTCTGCTGGGCGAAGTCGCTGATGGCCTGGGCGTAGCTGGCCGCGATGAGCTGCATGACGTCCTTGAGCGTCTGCCTGTGCACCTCGGCCAGGCGGGCGTCGGCGCGCCGGCCGAGATCCTGCCCGACGCTCAGCGTCCGCTCGGCCAGCGCCGCCTCCGCGCGCCTGCGCGCCTCGTCCTCGACCGCGCGGGCCTCGGCGCTCATCGAGTGGCGCGCGGCCTCCTCGGCGTCGAGCCTGAGCCGCTCGGCCCGCTCGGCCGCCAGCTTCGCGGCCTTGGCCTCGGCCCTGCTCCTCGCCTCGCGCTCCGCGCGCTCCTTGGTGCGCCCGCGCCAGCCGTCGTCCTCGTAGCGGCCCTCGCTCTCGGCGGTGACCTCGTCGGTGACCTCCCCCTCCAGCACCTTCTCCGCGGTGCCCACGGCCTCCACGGCCTCGGTCAGCGAGATGACGATCTCCAGCTCTCCCGAGCCCGGCTGGTAGGCGGCGTGGCCGCCGGGCACCCGCATGCGGTATCCGCCGTCGACCCACTCCCATCGCGGGTCGCCGCCGAGCGCCTGCTCGAACGCGCGCAGCGCGCCCTCGCCCAGCATCGACCTGAGCGGCTGCACCAGCCTGGACTCGCCCTTCGCCTCGCCTGAGGCGGTGACCGTGCGCTCGATCTCGGCGCGCCACGCCTCGGCGATCCTGCGGGTGGCCTTGACCTTGATCCGTCTGGGATTACACATGTCCGTCTCCCTGTGGGTCGTCGAGGAGCGCGGCCACCTCGGCGAGGAGGGCGTGCACCCGCTGCTGGGCGGCGGCCTCCCCGGGATGGTCGGCGCGCAGCTGCCGGTGGATCTCGTTGATGCCGCGCATCGCCACGATGACCCCGGCCTGCGTGGGCCGGCCCGCCTTGCCGAGGACGGCGCTCGCGTGATGCCTGGCCAGGGCCTCCAGCTCGGCGACGGAGCGCCCGGCCGACGTGCTGTCGCCGCCGTCGGCGACGACCCTCTCGCGTACGGCCTCGCGCAGCGCGCCGGCGTCACCCGGCTCGGTCCAGATGTGCGCGACCGGCCACAGGTCGCTGGCCCTGGCCACCAGCGACCGGCGCAGCAGCGCCGCCGCCGCGACCAGCTTCTGCCCGCGCACAATCCTGCGGTCGGACAGCGTGACGCCCTGGGCGAGCACGTCGGTGATGACCTCGGCGTAGGCGTCGCGGACCGGGCCGAGGTCCACCTCGGCCAGCTTGCCCGACAGCGCGAGCAGGTCGCCCAGCCTGATGGGCGGGATGGCCGGGGCGCCGGCCCCGTCCCTGGCGACCCGCTCGCGCTCCTGTTGCCAGCCGCGTTTCAGCAGCTCGGGCATCATGGTGCGGGCCACCTGCTCGACCTCCATGCGCAGCAGGAACCGGTCGCCGAAGGCGCGCAGCGCGGGGTCCTCCGGCAGCTCGCTCGAGGCGCCGAACAGGCTCACCAGCGGCACCCGCTCCCTGCTGGCCCCGTTGAAGAAGTAGCGCTCGTTCACGACGCTGAGCAGCGTGTTGAGGATCGCGCTGCTGCCCTGGAAGACCTCGTCGAGGAAGGCGATCTCGGCGTCGGGCAGCATGTCGTCGGTCTTGACCCGGTAGACGCCCTTCTGGAAACGCTCGAAGTCGAGCGGGCCGAACAGCTCGGAGGGCTCGGTGAACCTGGTCAGCAGGTAGGTGAACGACCTGGCCTGGATGAGCCCGGCGAAGTGCCCCACCAGGTCGGTCTTGGCCGTGCCCGGCGGGCCGAGCAGCAGCATGTGCTCCCTGCAGACCGCCGCCACCACCAGCAGCCTGGCCGCGTCACGCCTGCCGACGTAGCGGCCGTCGAGCTCGCGGACGATGGTGCCCAGCTGCTGGATGGTGGTGACGTGCCCGTGGTCGAGTGCCATTACCTACCCGCCCTGCTGGTCTGCTGCTCGCGGCGGGCCCGCTGCTGCTGGCCGACCAGCTCGCCGATGCGCTCGGCGCCGGCCGGCACGCCCTCCCACCGCTCCCCGACGAAGGCGTCGCGGAACAGCGCCCTGATCTCGTCGCCGTTCCACCCCTTGGTCGCGTGGATGAGCGGCTCGACGATGCCGGTGACGTTGACGCCGTAGCGCCTGGCGTGCACCTTGATGATGCCGCGCCTGGCGTCCTCGTCGGGCAGGCCGATGTGGAAGCTCTGGAACCTGCTCGGGCGCAGCAGCGCCCTGTCGATGATCTCCAGCCGGTTGGTGGTGCCGATGACGATCATCTGGACGTCCGGCCTGAAGCCGTCCATCTCGGTGAGGATCTGCGCCACCATCGCGTTGCCCGCCCTGCTGCCGCCGTCCTCGGAGCTGGTACGGCTGGCCGCGATCGAGTCGAACTCGTCGAAGACGATGACCGAGGGGGCGTTCCTGCGCGCCTCGGCGAACAGCTCCCTGATGCGCCGCTCGCTCTCGCCGACGTACTTGTTGGTCACCTCGGGACCCGAGACGACCTGGATCGTGGCCTCCAGTTCGTTGGCGATCGCCTTGGCGAACAGGGTCTTGCCGGTGCCCGGCTCGCCGTGGAAGATGAAGCCGCGCGGGATGAGCTCGCCGCGCAGACGCTGGTCGGGGCCGGTCAGGCTCCGGGCCGCCGTCATGATCTGCAGCGATCGCAGGATCTGCCGCTTGACCTCGGCGTAGCCGCCGATGTCGGCGAAGCTGACGTCGGGGATCTCGAAGCTGGCCGACATCTGGGCCTTGAACTTCCTGATCATCTGGGGCAGGTCCTTGACCGTGACGTCGGCGCGGCCCTCGGTCTCCTGCAGGGCGTAGCGCATGGTCTGGCGCAGCCGTACGGGGTTGAGGCCGACGACGTACTTGTAGAAGTCGGCGCCGTCGAGGCCGGCGAACCTGTCGGCCTCGGCCTGGGTGACCAGCGCCCGCTCGATGGAGGCCAGGCTGGCGTCGACGGGATGGCGCACGTGCCTGGGGCTGCCCTCGATGCTCATCCTGACCGCGAAGCGGGAGGCCAGCACCTCGGGCACGCTGAGCGAGGGGTCGGCGAAGGCCAGGATCACCTGCCTGTCGGCGCCGTAGAGGAGCTCGATGAGGTCTCTGGTCTCGTTGGCCAGCGCGTTGTCGGTGCCGCCGCCGAGCAGGTCGAGATGGGTGATGACGAGGACGTCGTCGCCGCCGAGCTCGCGCAGCATGTCGCGCAGCCTGGCCAGCAGCCGCTGGCGCAGGCTGGCCAGCGCGGGCTGGGGCCGCATGTCGACGGGGGGCTCGGTGTCCTCGCCGACCGGCGCCTGCATCTCCAGCAGGCGGGGCGTGCTCGAGGTCTGCCTGACGATGTGGTCGGCAAGGTGCGGCACGACGATCTTGTCGCAGACGATCAGAACCGACAGTCCCGCCCGGAGGAACGAGGCCGCCTCGCGCACGTAGTCGTCGTAGGCGAGCCTGGTCGCCTGGGCCTCGCTCAGCTCGACCGGCCTGGGCGGGCCCGGCTCCGCCGCCTCCCCCTGCGGCCCCGCGGCCGGGGCGGCGGCGGGCGCGACGGGGCGGTACAGCGGCCTGCCGTCGACCGCCTCCAGCGGGATCAGGCGCAACCTGAACATGCTCAGCCGCAGCTGCGCCCACCCCTCCTCCAAGGGGGCGAGCAGCAGATAGGGGCCCGAGCCGAGCGCCTGGCCGAGCGGGGTGTCGCCGGGCAGCGCGGTCAGCGCGCCGCCCTCGCCCACGACCACCACCTCGAGCGGGATGTAGTCGCTCACGTGCGGGCCTCCATCGTCCTGACCCGGCGGAAGAGGTTGGTCCACTCGTGGTAGTCGAGGAGCTGGCGCCGCGCTCGCAGCATGGCGGGCGCGGCGCTCTCCAGCTCGGCCAGCGCCCGCCACCAGGTCGCCACCGGCGTCGCCGCGTCGGCGTCGCCCGCGAGCGCCGCACGCCACGCCGCCCTGGCCATGCGCTCGTGCTCGGCCCTGTGGTGGACGAGGGCGTTCTCGTAGACGTCGAGGACCAGGCCGACGTCCTCGTGGCGCAGCCAGGCCAGCGTCTCGCCGCGCCAGCCGTACTGGGCGGGGTCGGTGACCGGCGCGGCGAACCGCAGCGTCAGCAGCCGCCTGGCCGGGCCGTCCGACCGCAGTCTGTCGATCAGCTCGTCGCAGCCGGGCGCGCCCGAGGGCCCCGGCCGGTCGAGCGTTCCGGTGAGCGGCGAGCTGTCCCTCAGCACGTCGGCCAGCCCCTCCGCGTACGGCACCGCCGCGCCCGCGACCGCGTGATAGCTCAGCAGGTCGTAGGCGGTACGCGGCGGGGGCACCACGCGCGCGAGCTCCGCGGCCCGCCGCTCGCCGCGCGCGCCGACCGCCGCGGCCAGCAGCACCACGCCGCGGCCGGGCGGGCGGGGATCGCCCAGGGGCGGCCCCTGCAGGCGCAGCCTGGCCGCCGTGGCCGCGGCGACGCGCGCGACGCTCGTCGTGATCTCCTGGCCGGGGTCGAGCAGGCCGCGCGCGGCGTCGAGGTCGCCCTCGGGCGGCGCTCCGCCCGCGCTATTCAGCGCCCACATCAGGACTCGTCCCGCGGTAGCGACCGCGCTCATCGGCCACCCACTGAGAACACTGCTCCACCCTCTCGCCGTCGCCCGCTCGACCGTAGAAGCGCAGCATGCGCCCGTTCCTCGACAGGTTGAGCAGCGCCGCCACCTGCCATGGCCGCAGGAATGTGGCCCTGTGCAGGTCCACGTCCGTGGCCGACAACCCCAGGCCGACATCCACCCCGCGCAGGTGCGTGTGGTACCAGCCGACCAGCTCCTCGCCCAGGCCCCTGTCGGCGATCATCTGGTTGACCGCGACGAAGGAGTCGCCGGTGAAGGTGAAGTGGATGGCCCCCGCCCCCGACCGGTGCGCGGGGGTGATGTGGGTGACCTCGACGAGATAGGCGTCGGGGCGGGCCCTGCTGACCCTGCCGATCAGGAAGCCGCCCTCCTCCAGCCGCTCCGAGAGCCGCAGGCCGCCCATGAGCAGCTCGTGCACCTCGGCGGGCAGCAGGACGTTGACGGGCCCGAGCGCTGCCGGGTCGAGGCCGAGCTTGGCCGGGTCGACCAGCTCGGCCTCGGCGGGCTCGACCTTGGTGACGGTGAACGGCAGGCGCCTGCGCCGCTGCAGGTCGACCTGCACCGCGCCCTCCACCTGGGGGGTGGGGCGGCCGGTGTCGATGTCGAACAGGCCCGCCCTGATGCGGAACGACCAGTAGGTCTCGGCGGGGTCCAGCCTCGTGACGACGCCGGTGAGGACCGATCCGACCAGCTCGTTGACCGAGTGCCTGCCCTCGTAGACGGTCTCGCCGCGCCGTACGGCGGTGAGGGTGAGGAAGCCGACCTCCTCCCCCAGGTTGACCAGCCGGGGCGGCCCCACGATCGGGTGCGGGTCGCGCTCGCGGTGCAGCTGCATGAACAGGCGGGTGTCGTCGGCGGCCACCCCTGCCAGCTCCTTCAGCGCCTCGCGCAGGACGGGCGCGAGGGCGAGCCTGGCGTGGTAGGTCTCCTGCTCGCCCTTGAACAGCTCGATCTCAACGGCCATCGGGATCCTCCAGCGGGCTGATCCACAGCAGGGGCGCCCTGCCGTCGCCCCGCGTCGCGCCGGGGGCCCGCTCGGCGATGAGCTTGCCGCCCATCGCGGTGATCGCCGCCTGCCCCGTGTCGGACTTGGCCCAGAAGGCGGCCACCGGGTCCGGCCAGGTGTCGGCGTCGACGACGTCGTAGTTCTGGTAGCTGCCGATGTCCACCAGCAGCTGGCACAGCGAGCCGAAGTCGAGGTCGGGCCGGTAGCCGTCCATCAGCGCGCCGAGGCACACCTGGTTGTGGTGGGCGTTCTGGGCGGGCGAGGGCCTGCGCCAGATGTTGGGGTGGAAGACGTCGCTCTCCCAGATGACGATCGGCGCGTTCACGGGGAACATCGGCGGCAGGTAGATCGCCAGGTCGTGGTGGCTGATCGGCACCGGCGCCAGCTCGTCGAAGGGCCACTCGGGCAGCGGCAGGTCGGGGTGGACGAAGTCGTCGATGTCGTCGGGCGGGGCGAAACCCGGCGCCTCGAAGGAGATGTGGAAGCGGTTGGGCAGCTCCTCGTTGTCGTACCTGGCGATCCTGAACTCGGGCCGGCCCTGCTCGAACCTTCTGATCTGGGCCCGGGCCCGCATCTGCGCCCTCATCCGCATCACCGGGTTGACCGCGCCCGCGGTGGCCTCCGCGCCCACCCGCAGGCTGTCCTCGTCCTTGACCCCGGCCTCGTGCAGGGACAGGCCGGGATCGAGCCGCTGCCTGCCGCCGCCCTGGCCGCTCTCGTGGTCGATCACGGTGCGCACCACGCCGCCGCGCCGGTCGGTCATCGCGGGCGACTGCTGGATCACCGCCTCGGCGATGTCCTCCGGCCGCATGGTGGCCGGCACCCCCGTCATCTGGTACGGCGTGCCGTCGGGCCCGTACACCAGCAGGAGCCTGAACAGGTAGGGCCTGAAGCTGTAGTGCTCGTACACCACCTGCGCGCCGGGCTCCCAGCCCGTGACGACCTGCTGCAGCCGGTTGACGACCTCGGCGCGGTCGGCGCCTGGGTCGGAGATGCGCACGGCGCACTGCTCGCGGGCGACGTAGAGCAGCTCGGCGTCGGCGTCGACCTCACGACGCACCAGCTCCTCGAACTCGGCCGACTTGTCGACGCCGATCAGCAGCAGCGTGGGGCAGGGGCCGTCGACGGGGAGCGGTTCGGGAGCGGCCTGCCGGTGGCCGTCGTCAGGGGCGCCGCCGTCCTTGGCCCTGAGGGCCTGGACGTCCTTGTTGGTGGGGAAGTGCGCGGCGACGGCGTCGAGGAGGACCGTCATGCCGTCCTCGACGGGCATCACGCCCTGCTCGATCTTGCTGATGACCTGCTGCCAGTAGGCCATGGAGGTGGTGAACTGGGGGATGAACGCCCTGGGGTACTCGATGGTGGTCAGCAGCACCCGTGCCGAGACCTCGTCGTCGTACAGCCCCGCGAGCAGGGCGACCACTTCGTTCCTCACCTGAGGTCCCTTCCGTTCGGACGCGACGTCGCGAGCTCGATGTATCGCACGTGTTCAGGGGGCCCGTTCCTGATCACCGGCAGCAGCTCTCCTGGGGCGATGCCCAGCTCGCCGAGGGTGGACCCGGCGGGGGCGGCGGACAGGTCGAGCGGGCCGTACCTGTCGGCCGGATCGACGGAGTTCCACGCATGCAGGCGCTCGCCCGAGGTGGTCATGGCCAGGAGCGCGCCGACGGCGGCCTCGACGGTCAGGCCGCTGCGCGTGACGAACCTGGCGGGGATGGGCTCGTGCAGGGGGCAGCTCGGGTCGGCGGCCAGCGCCACCCTGCGGCTCTCGCCCGCCACCGGGTCGAGCCTGACCAGGCCCTCGACCACGGGCAGACCGAACAGCACCCTGACGGCGTGGGTGACCAGCCAGGAGGCCACCATGGCCGAGATCGGCGCGGAGGCGCCCATCTCGTCGGGGATCCCGCAGGCCATGGAACTGCTCGGCAGCGCCCGCTCGGCGGCGCTGCACCCGCAGCCGTAGCAGGGGCCGCCCCGCGGGTACCAGCGCACCTCGCCGCCCCACGGGTGCGTGCCGCCGTCGAGCATCGCCGCGCCGACCAGGCCGCACCGCGCGGCCAGCTGCACCCTGTCGGCGATGCTGTCGAGGCAGCTGATGACCAGGTCGGCGTCGCGCAGCTCGGCCAGGCCCACGCCGCGCGCGTGCTCGGCCCTGCGCCCCTCCACCACCGTGCCTGGCGCGATGGCGCGCAGCGCCGCGGCGGCGGCCTCCACCTTGGGCCGGCCGACGTGCGCGTCGGTGAACAGCGCGCCCCTGTTCAGGTTGGACTCGCTGACCTCGTCGGGGTCGCACAGCACCAGCGCGCCGACACCCGCCTGGGCCAGCAGCCTGGCCACCTCGGTGCCGAGCGCGCCCACGCCGACGACCACGACGAGGGCCGCGCTGAGCACGTCCTGGTCCCAGTGCGGGATGAGCAGCTGCCTGGCGTAGCGCTCGATCAACGCTCGCCCACCTTCTTGAAGGTGGTGGGGCAGGTCAGCAGCGGGCCGTTGCTGACCCACTCGTCGTAGCAGGTGTTGCCGCCGCCGGGGTCGCGGTGCACGCCGAGCTTGCAGCGCGGCTCCTGCGGCTGGCAGGGGCAGATCACCGCCGACTCGAAGGGGCGGAAGGAGTCGCTGCAGAAGGCGCACTGCCTGCGCGGCACCAGCGGCAGCAGCAGCGGGTGCCCCGGCACCAGCAGGACGGCGTTGGTGCCGGGCAGCGGCGGGTTGGCCGCGTCGACGGCGGCGTGGAAGGCGCGCGACAGGTCGTCGTCGGGCTGGTCGTAGTCGGTGACCAGCCCGCTGCACGGCAGCGTCGGGCTGTGGTGCCTGACGACGGGGGGCGGCCCGTGCGTCACGTGCACCCTGTCGCCCTCCCTGAAGGTGTGGCCGCACGCCTGGCACCAGTCGGCCAGCCAGAAGGAGTCGTTGGTGGTCTGGGCGGGGCCGTCGGCGCCGGAGTTGACCGGGTCGCGGCCGTGCCGCACCCCGCGTTCGAAGGCGCTGACCTCCTCGGAGAGCTCGCTCACAGCTCCCCTTCCCTGTCGAGGTAGCGCAGGCAGGAGGTGTCGTGGCCGTCGAGGCCCATGCGGGCGCTGCCGAGCCCGAAGGCCTCCCGCGCGCTCCTGCCGTCGCCCAGGCCCAGGTAGAAGCCCTCGCTGAAGAGGATCGCGGCCTGGTCGGGCAGCGCCTCGGTGGAGCCGGCGACGGCGCCCGCGGCGGCGAGGAAGACCTCCGCCTGCTCGCCGGTGTAGCAGGCGTTGAGCACGACGCAGAGCAGCGGGCCCGCCGCCTCGAAGGCCGCGGCGAGCCGCTCGGCCGCCACCCTGGTCGAGACGTGCGCGGTGTCCTCGAAGACCAGGGCGCCGTCGTCGTCGCCGTGGCCGGCGAAGTGCACCACGTGCGGCCTGACGGTCAGCAGCGCGGGGAGGATGTCGGAGGTGCGCGCCGCCGTCCTGGCGCTGACCTCCATCCGCCCCGAGCGCTCGGCCACCAGCTGGATGCGGCGCAGTTCCTCGGCCAGGTTGAGCATGCCCTGGTCGCCCGGCGAGGCCATCAGGCACAGCACGCGCAGCAACTCCTGCCCGGCGGGACCGGCGTGCTCGCGGGCGGGCCGGCCGGGCGCCAGCTCCCGCAGCGCCCGGTTGCCCGGGTAGTCGGCCGCCGCGCGGGCCACCAGGTCGTCGAGGGTGAAGGCGAAGGCGCCCTTCTCCACCTCCTGGCAGACCGCCATCCAGAAGTCTCTCGGCCTGCGCGCGCCGCGCACCGGGAGCCTGGCGCGGTTGGCGCCCAGCGAGGCGAGCAGCAGGTGGCAGCTGTCGTCGTCGGGATAGAGCTCGCCGAGCGTGTCGAAGGCGGACGCGCGCAGCATGCGATGGAGGGTCAGAGGGGTCACACACACCGCCTGAATGCATTGGAGGTGTTTGCAAATCATCTTAGGGAGGCTTGACTCTTCCAGTGCCGTGAAATGGCAGTCAAGATAACCTTTTCTGCAGCGCCCACGAACCCCCTTAATCCGACAAATCGCCGATGAGGTGACGATGGCGGAGGAACAGCTCCAGCTCATCCCGCGTGACTCCAAGGACGGACAGTATGTCTCATACACCGTAGATTTCGCAGAACACCAATGGAGGGATGAGCATTTCCGTTTTCGGGTCGGCCGTAATGCGGTCAATGAGCCAGTCATGCAGAAGCTCGCCTATGCGGGCGAACGGGCGCGCGAACTCCTCGACCACGAATGGCGCATCGGGAAATGGCTGGGTGACCAGGGCAGAGACTTCCTGAGCACCATGCTGGGCCACAACCCCGACTCCGTCCCGCCGTACACCGTGATGACGCTGCGCGGCAGCCCGCTGTCGGAGCTGGGCGCGCCGGTCGACCGCGCGACCCTCCGGATGCTCATCACCGGGCTGCTGAACGGACTCGAGGCGCTCAGGACGGGCGGCGTCGTGCACCGCGGGATCAACCTCGACACCCTGCGGTGGGACGGCGGCGCGCTGCAGATCTCCGACTTCACCCGCGCCGAGTTCGACGGCGCGGGCGACACCGTCTCCCACGGCGAGGACGTCTACGCCGCCGGGCTGGTGATCTACCACCTCTACACGGGTGAGCTCCCCGAGGACGACCCCCTGCGAATGCGCGACAGGCTCAGAGCCCAGGACGAGCCGCTGCGCCAGCTGCTCGGCGGCGAGCGCACCGTCTTCGCCCAGCGCCCCCAGGACCGGCCCGACGCCAGGGAGCTGCTCGAACGCTGGGCGCCCGCCGGGCACCGGGCTCCGGCCCGGGCCCGCGCCTACCGCGACCGTGAGCGGGAGGGGCGGCGCAACTTCCACGACCTTCGCGACAGGCAGCGGGCCTATCAGGAGCGCCATCGCGGCTGGAGCCCGCCGCCACCGCGCAGGCCGTGGATCATCCCCCGTCCGCAGTCCCCCAGAACCACCTCGGGGACGACCCCGCGCTCCGCCGCGCGGCGCGGCACCGAGCCGCTGCCCAGGCCCGCGAGCCTGCGCGTCGCCACCGGGCTGGTCCTGGTCCTGCTCGTGCTCGTGCTGGCGCTGGTCTGGAGCTTCCTGTGAGCGCCGCGATCGAGTGCCCGATCTGCCTCAGGTGGGTCGACTGGGAGGCCACGCCCCCCGTGGTCTTCGGGGCGGACGACCGGCCGGAGATTCTGCGCAAGGACCCCAGAGAGGACGAAGTTGCCTGGCAGACCAGGCTGCAGACCGCCTACCGGCCGTGCTCGGGCGTCGGCTCGGCCGACTCCCACTACCTGCCCTACGACTACGCCGACTACCGGCCGATCATCGTCGGCGTGTTCGGCGAGAGCCGTTCGGGCAAGTCGCACCTGGTGGCGGCCATGATCTCCCGGCTGTGCGCCAACGACGCCGCCCTGCGACGCCTCGGCCTGACCGTCGACCCACTCGACCTGCGCACCCATCAGCAGTACATGAGCAGGACCGTCGAGCCCTTCATCAAGGGACGGCGCAGGCTCGACCCCACCCAGCCGCTGCCGGTCGCCTTCACCGACGCGCTCAGGGTCACCAACGCCGCCGGCGACTCCTTCGCGGTGTCCTTCTTCGACGTGGCGGGCGAGCAGCTCGAGCGCTCCGACCCCGAGGTGAGGTTCTTCGGCTCGGTCAACGCGCTGCTGTTCGTCATCGACCCCGACTCCATCCCCGGGCTCACCCAGCCGGCCGCCACCGCCATCGGCGACAGCACCTTCGAGGAGGCGCTCAAGCGGCTGGGCGGGCGGCCGAGCCCCGGCAAGGAGTTCCTGCACCTGCCCGCCGCGCTGGTGGTCGCCAAGGCCGACCTGCTGCGCTACTCCTTCGACCTGGCTGGCGAGTGGATGTCCCGCTCGGGCGGCGCGGAGGAGACCGACCTGTCCACGGTGGAGCGCGAGAGCGAGGACGTCTACGCCCTGCTGGTCGAGAGGGGAGCCGAGCCGTGGCTGCGACCGGCCGAGCGGTGCTACCGCAGCACGCTGCACTTCGCCTCCGCCACCAACGTCAGCCCCACAGAGTCCGCCTACGGTGAGGGGTTCGCGCAGCGCAGGGTGCTCAAGCCGCTGCTCGCGCTGTTCGCGATGACGGGAGTGCTCGACGAGGAGCTGATGCGACCGGTGAGAGGCGACGACGATGCAGCGTCTTGATCAGATCTTCTACACCTGGTCGGAGCGGTCCCTGCTCGGCGGCAAGGGGATGGGCCCCGTCGCCTCCTCCCTGCCGGTCGGCGCGCTGGCCGGCTGGGACCCCGTCCTGCGCGGCCGGGTGTGGGCGGGCTGGCAGGAGCACGACCGGTTCGGCCTCGGCTACCTGCGCGGCCCCGACGGCTACGCGGTGATCTGCAAGCGCCCCGTCACCGAGGCGGAGGGCAGGCAGGCCTCCCTGGCCCACGTCCTGGTCGGGCGCGAGATCACCCCCCTCGGGGCGCTGGCGCTGCACGACTGGGACGGCTGGCTGACCGCGTGGGACGGGACCGCCGAGCTGGACCCCCTCTCGTGGGAGGACCTGCGCCGGCAGTGCGACCTGGCCCGCCGCGACCTCGTCGGCCGGGCCAGACGGCTGCCGGCCGCGACGCTGGCGGAGCTGGTCGCGTTCGTGCTGGCCGAGCCCGAGGCAGACGTGTCGGTGGTGGCCCCGACCGAGTCCCCCGCCGAGCTGCTGTGCGCCCTGGTGGAGATCACCGGCGCCATGACGTTCTCGACCATGGAGTCGCGCGACGACGACAGGGGCTGCCCGCGCGTCGTCTTCCTGCCCGACGACCACGACAGCCGCATGGGGGTGCCCAGGCGCAGGTTCAGGTTCGGCAGCGGCGGCGCCGATCCCTTCGCCCTGGCCCTCGCCACCTCCTACCGGGCGGAGGGACGCGCCGCCATCGACAGGATCAGGCCGCAGACGCCGGTCACCACCGCCGACGAGGCGCGGGCGTGGGCGCGGGCCGCGCAGCTCGCGCCCGGCGTGCTCGACGACATCACCGGCCTGCTGCGCAGGGCGTCCGACCTGTCGGCGGCCGAGCTCGGCGCGCTGCGCTCGAAGCAGGGGCTGGCCGAGGCGCGCAGGATCGTGCCCGCGCTGGAGGACGGCGCGCTGGCCGCCCTCCTGCGCGCCTCCGGCCTGCCGGAGGAGGTGTCGGCGCTGGCCCAGGAGTGCGCGCTGCGCTCCTTCCTGACCGGGCGGGCGGGCGAGCAGGTGCTGGCCGCGCTGGCCATACGGCCGCCGCCCGCCCGGCTGATCGGTGAGCAGCTCAAGCACGCTCCCCCGCTGGGCAGGGTCGCCGCGCTGGCCAGGCAGGCGCTGCCCGACGTCCGCGAGCGGCGCGACCTGCTCGACCGGGCCGCGCGGCAGCTGTCGAAGTCCGAGCTCATCGCTTGGGTGCACGACCACTGCCGCGACGAGCCAGAGGCCGCGCACGTGGCGCTGAGAGTGATCTGCGACGGGCAGGAACGCTCGGCCGAGCAGCGCAGGAGGGCCCTCGACACGCTGATCGCCAGGGGCGCGCTCGCCGAGGCGACGGCGGAGCTGACGCCCTCCCCCAGGGAGGCCGCCGCCTACCTGCAGAGCGTGCTCACCGTCGTCGCCGGCGCCAGGATCGACGAGCCGCTCATGGCGTCGTTCCTGGCCAGGTCCCACCCGCCCGCGCACCTGCTGTACGCGCTGCGGGCCATGGCGGGCGACTCGAGGGCCCTCGCCCTGGCCGACAGGACGGCCTGGGGGCAGTTCTTCACCCAGAGCGGCCTGCCCGCCCCGCTCGGCGCCCAGCCCGTCGCCTCGAGGGCGCAGCCCGGCCCGGCCGACGAGCGGCCGGCTCCCCGGGCGGAGCGGATCCTGCTGGTGGTGTTCTTCACGAGCGTCGTCGCCCTGCTGGCGGTCGTCGCGATCGTCGTCACGGGGGGACCGCTGTGAGTCTGCACGACGTTTCGAGGGACCTGCGCAAGTACGGCGGCGCCCCGCTGGCCAGGGTGGCCGACGAGCTGTCCCTGAACGGAGGGCACCGGCTGAGGGGCATCGACCTGCTGAGCGCCTACGACCCCGAGAAGATCACGCAGGGAGCGGGCCGGTCGTGGTGGCGGCTGGTCAGGATCCTCGAGATCCTCAGGGACAGCCTGGTCTTCGTCCCCGTCGCCTTCACCTGGTGGCAGGTGGCGCTCGCGCTGAGCGCCTACGGCGCGACCGACGGGCGCGTCCCCTTCCTGCTGGCCTGGCAGCGGGGCCTGCCGGGGGTGAGCCCGCTGTCGGACTCGGCGACCGCCATCTCGCTCATGGTGGGCGCCGTGGTGGTGCTCACGCTCATCATCAGGGCGGCCGACGAGATCAGGGAGTCGCGGCAGCGCAAGCTCGGCCAGGCGCTCGCGCGGGCGACCCTGCTCGTCGCCGAGGTGCCCGTCGAGTCGGGACAGGCGGTCTCGCTCGCCGAGCTGAAGGACGTCGGCACGCAGATCCGCGCCGGCTCGAGCGAGCTGTCGGCGGAGCTGAGGAAGGCCACGCAGACCATCGGCGAGGCGGTCTCCGCGGGCCCGGGCAGCCAGCTGCACGCGGTCTTCACCTCCTGGCTCGAGGCGGCCGACCGGCTGGCCGAGCTCACCGCCTCGCTGAAGGGCTCGCAGGAGACCGCCGACGAGCTGGCCCGGTTGCAACGCGCGCTGTCGGCCGAGGTCGAGCGCTTCACCAGCGAGGCCACCGACTTCCTGGCCACGCTCAGGGACGAGCGCACCATGGCCAGGGACCAGGCGCACGTGCAGAACAAGGTGGCCGACGGCGTCGCGCGCTCCACGGCGATGCTCGGCGACTCGCTGCAGGCGCTGAACGAGCGCACCCACCTCTTCCACGAGATCGTCAGCCGCATCTCCGACGTCGTCACCAGGCTGGAGGGCGTCTCGGAGAACGGCCACCGCTCGAGGAGCGGCTGGTGAGGCGCGCGGACCGGATGCGCACCGCGCTGCTGGCCGGATGGCTGTTCGCCGACCTGTTCCTGGTGCTGGTGCTGGTGGGGCTGGCCTCGCTGCCCGTCACCACCGAGGACGCCGCGCCGACCTCGACGCCCGAGCCCACGGTGACCGCCGAGCCGCCCGAGCGCGACCGGTTGGAGAAGCTCCCCGTCGGCTTCGCCGTCGAGATCCCGCCCGCCAGGTTCCGCGACGCGGGTCGCAGGGCCGCGGCCACCCGCGAGCTGCTGCGGCGGATCGACGCGGAGCTGAAGGCGAGGGACCTCACCGGTCGCCGGGCCGGGTTCGTGCTGGCCTTCGCCTCGGGCCCCGAGCCCGGCGCCGCCCAGCGCACCGCCGAGGTGGTCTACCAGGACCTGCGCAGACGGCACAAGGTCTTCAGGGACAGCAGCGGCCTCGGCTACTGGACGGGGGCGGGCGACCACCTGGAGTTCAAGATCTTCTTCTTCGAGTGAGCTAGGCGGCCAGCCGGGCCAGGACCCTCGCGAACTCGGGCGGCGGGGCCACGACGAGCCTGGCCTGGCCGTCCTGCAGCACGATGTCGGCTCTGATCAGGGTCAGCCTGCCCTCGTGCCACCAGTAGACCTGCTGGCTGAGGCCCGCGGCGCGCTCGGCGTGCACGCGCAGGCGCTCGATGGCGCGCACCACCCCGATGCCGTCGACGGGGTAGACCACCAGCGTCGCCGGGTCGGGCAGGATGACCAGCATGCCGTCCTCCGGCACGCGGACGTACTGCGAGAGCCAGCGCAGGTGCGCGCCGGCCGCCACGGTACGGCCCGACAGCCGCACGGCCCGCAGTCCCGACAGGTCGAGGTGCGAGACGGTGAGCCGCTCGTCCTCGCGCACGTTGGCCAGCGCCAGATCGAGGGCCTGCCCCGAGGGGATGGGCCAGCAGCCGGCCTCCTCGGGCCTGATGAGGCGGGCGCCGACCGTGAGCAGTTCCACCAGGTCGCCGTTGAGCGAGCGCCCGACCACCCTGGTGAGGTCCTCCACCGCGTCGACCGACTCCACCCTGGTGCGCAGCAGCGGCTTCACCTGGTCGAGATCGCACACGTCGAGCAGGTCGTCGGCCGCCGCGACGGCGTTGGCGAGGTGTTCGGAGACCAGGACGGGCCAGTCCTCTCGGGAACGGCGGCCCGCCTCCCTGCGCAGACCCGCCAGGCGCACCCGGATCTCCCTGCCTCCGCCCAACGTCAGCGCGCTGCCGTCGGGGGCGAAAACGCAGGTGTAGCCGAGCGAGTCGGCCACCAGCGACAGGAGTGAGTCCAGGTCGACGTCCTCGACGGATCTCCGGGAGGGCTCCCGGTCACGCCTGAAGAACTTCACGCGTCACGCCCTCCGCAAATCGTCGGTTTTCTCCCTCTGCGTCTCTCTACATTGCCTGCTCCTGGCCGCCAAGCCGACCAGACAGGGAGCACGATTCGGTATCGATAACACCAAGCGCGCCAAGCCACACAGACCACTGTGGCGTGTCGTGTCCCACCGGCAACCCCGCGATGACCGGCACGTCCAGCGGCAGCAGGCGTTCGGCGAGCACCGGGAGCGCATCGCCGCAATCTACCCATGAGCCGAGCGCGACGCCGCGCACGCCGTCGAAGGCGCCCGACTGCAGCAACTGGGTCAGCATCCGGTCGATCCGGTACGGATGCTCGGCGATGTCCTCGAGAAGGACCAGCCGGCCGGCGAAGGACGGCTGGTGCCTGGTGCCGCACAGCGAGGCGAGCAGCGACAGGTTGCCCCCTGCCAGCACCCCCTCGGCCCTTCCCTCTCTCAGCACCGTGTCGCCCGGGACGGGCGGCGCCTGGCCGAACAGGGCGGCCTGGAGGTTGTCCCAGGTGACCGGGTCGGCGAGGGCGTCGCACGCGGGCATCGGGCCGTGCAGCGTGGGCAGGCCGAGCCGGGCGCCGAACACCTGGTGCAGGGCGGTGACGTCGCTGGAGCCCAGCAGCAGTTTGGGGCCCGCCGCCCGCATCGCCTCCCAGTCGAGCAGGTCGAGCAGCCGGGCCGCGCCGTACCCGCCTCTGGAGCAGAAGACGGCCGAGACGGCCGGGTCGCACCAGGCGGCCTGCAGGTCGGCCGCGCGGTCGGCGTCGGAGCCCGCGAGGAAGCCCTGACGGTCGAGGACGTGCTCGCCGAGCACCACCTTCAGCCTGAGTCCCTCCAGCAGCCGCACGCCCCTGGCGAGCAGGGTCGCGTTCGCGGGCCCCGAGGGCGAGACGATCGCGACCGTGTCACCCGCGCGCATCGATCAGCTCCCGCACCAGGGCCGGCAGTGCCTCGCCGATCGGCCGGTCGATCACCAGGTCGGCGTACGCGTCATAGGGGGTGGGCTGGGCGTTCATGATGACGAGCGCGGCGCCCGCGTCCAGCGCCTCGCCGCACAGTCCTGCCGCCGGCTGCACGGTGAGCGTGGTGCCCACGGCCAGGAAGAGGTCGCACCCGCGCGCCGCGTCGACCGCCGCGCGCAACACCTCCTCCCTGAGCGACTGGCCGAAGGAGATGGTGTTGGCCTTCTGGATGCCGCCGCAGCGCAGGCAGGGCGGATCGGGCTCGCGCCGGTCGAGCACCTCCCGCATGGGCGTGATCAGCCCGCACGACAGGCACTCCACCTCGAACAGGGTGCCGTGCAGCTCGATCACGCGGGTGGAGCCGGCCTTCTGGTGCAGGCCGTCGATGTTCTGGGTGATGAGCGAGCGCAGCAGCCCGGAGCGTTCCAGCAACACCAGCGCGCGGTGCCCCGCGTTGGGCTCGGCGCTCCAGGCGGGATGGTCTCTGCGGGCCTGCCACGACCTGCGCCGTACCTCCGGGTCGGCCAGGTAGCTGTCGATGCTGACCAGGGCCTGGGCCGCGGGATCCTTGGTCCAGACGCCCTGCGGGCCTCTGAAGTCAGGTATTCCGGAATCGGTGCTGATGCCCGCTCCTGTGAGCACAGTGACAGATGTTGGTGGGGCCGGTTCGTTCACCTCGCAAACGGTGTCACACTGTCATCTCGTATGCGACCTCCGCCCCACATTCTCGTGGTCAACGGCATCAAGGTCCGCAGGCCGGTGTTCCTTCTCGGTGCCCCGCACTCCGGCGCGGACCTGCTCGCGCGTGCCCTCAAACGCTCCCCCGGCTTCCACCTGACCATGGGCCGCCAGTCGGTCGCGCACGTGGTCCACGCCTTCGCCCGCCGTCCCTCCATCGGGCGGAGTTCCGGCGCGGTGCGGGTGATGCGCGACTCCCTGGCCGAGTCGTGGCAGGTGCTGCCCGGATCGTGCGGCCACTGCTCGCTGCCCTGCAGGGAGGCGGGCGGCGTGACCGGCAGCGGCCCCTGCGTCTCCACCGGCGCGGTCACCCGCTTCGGCGACGCCAGCCCCGACCTGCTCTACAGCGCCGAGGTGCTGCTGCGGGCCTTCCCCGACGCGCGCTTCGTGCAGTTGATCCGCGACGGCCGCGACGTGACCGCCGACATGGTCAACGACCCCGCGTGCCTGGCCTGGTTCAAGCCGGCGATGCTGACCGACGACACCGAGTTCCCCAACGCCTTCCTCGGCGTCAACCGCGACGAGCACCGCGACAGGTGGAAGAGCATGCCCACGGCGGGCAAGTGCGCGCTGCGCTGGCGAAGCGCGGTGCGGCTGAGCGCGACCCTGCGCCGCGACCTGCCCGCCGACCAACTGCTCACGCTGCGCTACGAGGACCTCGTGCGCTCCACCGGCGACGCCCTCGCGTCGCTGTCGGCCTTCCTGGAGACCCGCGTCTCCAAGGTCGCGATGTACGGCACGCGCGTCCCCGAGGTCGGCGCCTGGCGTACCCGCCTGCGCGCGGCCGACAGGGAGCTGGTGGAGAAGGTGGCCCGCGAGGAGCTCACCAGGCTGGGCTACCAGTGACTCACTGGTGCGCGAACTGCGTGCGGTAGAGCTCGGCGTAGAGGCCGCCGCGGGCCAGCAGGTCCTCGTGACGGCCGCGCTCGGCGACCTTGCCGTCCTGGACGACGAGGATCTCGTCGGCCTCCCTGATCGTCGAGAGCCGGTGCGCGATGACCAGTGAGGTGCGCCCCGCCAGCGCCGTCTTCAGCGCCTGCTGGACGGCCGCCTCCGACTCCGAGTCGAGGTGCGCGGTGGCCTCGTCGAGCACGACCACGCTCGGCGCCTTCAGCAGCAGCCTGGCCAGCGCGAGCCGCTGCTTCTCCCCGCCCGACAGGCGGTAGCCGCGGTCGCCGACGACGGTCTCCAGCTGCTCGGGCAGCGCCTCGACCAGGTCGGCGATCTGCGCCGCGCGCAGCGCGTCCCAGATCTCCTCGTCGGTGGCCGCCGGCCTGGCGTAGCGGAGGTTGGCGCCGATGGTGTCGTGGTAGAGGTGGGCGTCCTGCATGACCACGCCCACGGTGTCGCGGATGGAGCTCAGCGTGGCGTCGCGCACGTCGAGCCCGTTGAGGCGCACCGCGCCCTCGTCGACGTCGTAGAGACGGGAGACCAGCGAGGTGATCGTGGTCTTGCCCGCCCCTGACGGGCCGACCAGCGCGATGAGCCGGCCCGGCCCGGCGGTGAAGGTGACGCCCTTGAGCACGGGGTGCGAGGGGCCGGTGTCCTGCCTGGCCACCGACTCCAGCGAGGCCAGCGAGACCTCCTCGGCCGCCGGGTAGCGGAAGCGGACGTCGTCGAACTCGATCGTCACGGGGCCCGGCGGGACCGGCCTGGCGCCGGGCTTCTCGGCGACCATGGGCTCGAGGTCGAGCACCTCGAAGACGCGGTCGAAGCTGACCAGCGCGGTCATCACGTCGACGTGCACGTTCGACAGCGAGGTGAGCGGGCCGTAGAGGCGCATCAGCAGCGCGGCCAGCGCCACCAGCGTGCCCAGCTCGAAGACCCCGTCGACGGCCAGGACGCCGCCGATGCCGTAGACCAGGGCGGTGGCCAGCGCGGCGACCAGGCCGAGCGCCACCCTGAACACGGTGCCGTACATGCCGACGATGACGCCGACGTCGCGGACCCTGGCGGCCCTGCCGCCGAAGTTGTCCGCCTCCTCCTCGGGCCTGCCGTACAGCTTGGCGACCATCGCGCCGGCCACGTTGAAGCGCTCGGTCATCACCGAGCTCATCTCGGCGTCGAGCTGCATCTGCTCGCGCGTGAGCACGGACATGCGCCTGCCCACCCACTTGGCGGGCAGGACGAAGACCGGCAGCAGGACCAGGGCGGCCAGCGTGACCTGCCACGACAGCACCAGCATGGCGCCGAGCACCAGCACCAGGCTGATGACGTTGGAGACGACCGACGACAGGGTGCTGGTCAGCGCCCGCTGCGCGCCGATGACGTCGGTGTTGAGCCTGGAGACCAGCGCGCCGGTCTGCGCGCGCATGAAGAAGGCCACCGGCATGCGCTGGACGTGGTCGAAGACCTCGGTGCGCAGGTTGTAGATGAGCCCCTCGCCGATGCGCGCGGAGAACCAACGCTGCGCCAGCGTGAGACCCGCGTCGAGGACGGCCAGGACGGCGATGGCCACGGCCAGCCCGACGACCACGCCCTCCCGCCTGGGCAGGATGCCCTCGTCGATGATCGCCTTCATCAGCAGCGGGTTGGCGACCACGATCACCGCGCCCGCGACCACCAGCAGCAGGAACGCGGTGATCTGCCGGCCGAAGGGCTTGGCGTAGCTCGCGATGCGCCTGACCGTGCCGGGTCGCAGCCGCTGCTCCATGACCGAATCGTCACGTCGCAGCGACCGCATCATCTGGGGCCCGAAGCCCCCGCCCATCATCGCCATCGGCACTCACAGCGTCAGGTGAGCCGTCGTTGATTCCCGCGTCAGCTCACCGCGAACAGAGCCTTGATCCTGGCGGCCTGCGCCACCCTCTCGGCCGCCGCCTGCTCCTCCAGGGTGCGCCCCCTCGCGCCCTGGAGCAGCCGCTTGGTCGCCGTCGCCGCGTCGCGATCGGTCGACAGCAACTCAGCCGCCTTGTCGCCGACGGCCTGGGCCAGTTCTTCCCTGCTGACGACGCGTTCGGCCAGCCCGATCCTGAACGCCTCCTCCGCGTCGACGAACCTAGCCGTCAGGCAGATGTCGATCGCCTTGGCCGTGCCCACCAGATCGACCAGGGGCTTGGTCCCTGTCAGGTCTGGCACGAGCCCGAGCGCGGGTTCCTTCATGCAGAACTTGACGTCGTCGGCCACGATCCGCAGGTCACAGGCGAGCGCCAGCTGGAACCCGGCGCCGATGGCGTGCCCCTGAACCGCGGCGATGGAGACGATCTCCGGACGGCGCAACCACAGAAATCCCTGCTGGGCCTGTTCGATCCGCTGCTCGAACGACGTGTTGTCGAGTTGTGCCACCGAGCTGAACGAGCCCTGTCCCGGCACCCCCTCGGGTGTGAACATCCGCAGGTCGATCCCTGCTGAGAAAGACGGTCCCTCACCTTGGACCACGACGATACGAACCTGCTCAGGCAGGTCGTCACCGATCCGAGCCAGAGCCGACCAGGTAGCGAACGTCTGGGCGTTCCGCTTCTCCGGCCGATCCAGCGTGATCGTCGCGATCTCACCGTCCACCTCGTAGCGCAGCCCTGCCTCCTCGAAGGAGACACGCTCCGCACTCCCCCCAAGCGTCGCTTCCGCCATCACTCACTCCCGCCGTCGCTGGTCCGTCGCGCCCGAGCCTACCGATTCCCTAGAACGAGGTTCTAGTAGGGCCCGGGCGCGACGGCACGCTGACTGGGAGACGAGCGGCTGCGGTCGCGCGTTTCCGAGGCGGCCTCAGCGCTTGGACTTGCCTCGGGTGGCCCCGCCGCGCCCGCGCAGAGTCACGCCGGACTCGCTCAGGATGCGGTGGATGAACCCGTACGACCGGCCGGTAGAAGCGGCCAGGGCGCGGATGCTCTCACCCGCGGCGTAGCGCTTCTTGAGATCGCCGGCCAGTTTCTCACGGTCGGCCCCGGTCACCCGGGTGCCTTTCTTCAGAGTCTCGGCCACGAGTACCTCCTGTAGTGCCAGACTTCCGCAGCGTTACTCCGCCATGATCAGTCATTTCAGCGGGATCGGCTACCTACTCCAGGGGAAAAGATCCCTACCCGCTCAAATTAAGATCAGGCAAGTGCCACAAGATCGGAAAATTCAGCGCTCCAAGCGTCTTCAGTTCCGTCAGGTAGCAAGATCACCCTATCGGGTTGCAGCGCCTCAACAGCACCCTCGTCGTGCGTAACCAGCACGATCGCCCCAGAATAGGACCTTAGCGCCGAAAGTACCTGCTCTCTACTGACCGGATCAAGGTTGTTCGTGGGCTCGTCGAGAAGCAGGACGTTGGCGCTCGACAGCACCAGAATGGCCAGCGCCAGCCGGGTCTTCTCGCCACCTGACAGCACGCCGGCGGGCTTGTCGACGTCGTCGCCGGTGAACAGGAACGAGCCGAGCACCTTGCGCAGCTCTGTGTCGGTGAAGGTGCCTCCCGCCGACTGCATGTTCTCGAGCAGCGTGCGCTCGGCGTCGAGGGTCTCGTGCTCCTGCGCGTAGTAGCCGACCTTGAGGCCGTGACCTGGCCTGAGCTGGCCGGTGTCGGGCTGCTCCACGCCTGCGAGCAGGCGCAGCAGCGTGGTCTTGCCCGCGCCGTTCAGGCCGAGGATGACGACCCTGCTCCCCCTGTCGACGGCCATGCTGACGTCGGTGAAGATCTCAAGCGAGCCGTAGGACTTCGACAGCTCCTCGGCCATGAGCGGCGTCTTCCCGCAGGGCAGCGGCTCGGGGAAGCGCAGCTTGGCGACCTTGTCGCCCTTGCGCACCTCCTCGGTGCCGGACAGCAGCCGGTTGGCGCGGCGCATCATGTCCTGGGCGGCCTTGGCCTTGGTGGCCTTGGCCCGCATCTTGTCGGCCTGCGCCAGCAGGGCTCCCGCCTGCTTCTCGGCGTTGGCCCGCTCGCGCTTGCGGCGCTTCTCGTCGGTCTCGCGCTGGGCGAGATACGCCTTCCAGCCGACGTTGTAGATGTCGATCACACTGCGGTTGGCGTCGAGATGAAGGACCTTGTTGACCGTCGCTTCAAGAAGGCCAACATCGTGGCTGATGATCACCAAGCCACCTTGATGCGATCGCAAAAAATCACGAAGCCACCCAATTGAGTCGGCATCTAGGTGGTTTGTCGGCTCGTCCAGAAGGAGAGTTTCTGCCCCGCTGAAGAGAATTCGCGCCAATTCCACCCTTCTGCGCTGACCACCGGACAGCGTTTCCAGCGGCTGCTTGAGCACGCGGTCGGGCAGGCCGAGGCTGGAGGCGATCGAGGCCGCCTCGGACTCGGCCGCGTAGCCGCCGAGCACGTGCATCTGGTCCTCGAGCCTGCCGTAGCGCTTGACCGCCTTGTCGCGCACCTTCGGGTCGTCGCTGGTCATGCCGACCTCGGCCGCGCGCAGCTTGCGCAGCACCTCGTCGAGGCCGCGGGCCGACAGGATGCGATCGCGCGCCAGCACCTGCAGGTCGCCCTGGCGGGGGTCCTGAGGGAGGTAGCCGACGCTGCCCGAGGTGGTGACCGACCCGGCGGCGGGCATGCCCTCCCCTGCGAGGACCTTGGTGAGGGTGGTCTTGCCCGCGCCGTTGCGGCCCACCAGGCCGATCTTGTCTCCGGGGTTGACCCGGAACGACGCGTTCTCGATGAGCAGGCGCGAGCCCGCGCGCAGCTCGATGTCACTGGCGATGATCATGTTGGAAAGGACACTCCCGGGATAGGGATGACGGTCATGGCGGCGTGGGGGCCGGTCAGTCGGGAGTGTGCATGGGGATCAGTGTACGGGCAGGGGGCACGCCTCCTCCTCTGCTTAACGGGCGGGCGGCGCCTGTGCTTCCCCTGGTCTCAGCCGCCCGCCGATCAGGGCCAGGTTCTGGATGGCGGCCAGGCCGTACTGGGCGGCGTCGTTGGTGGAGACGAACGGCGCCTCCAGCACGGGGGCGAGCACTCCCGGCCCTCCGGCGAGCGTGACGCTCCAGTCCTCCTGGCGTTGCAGGGCGTTGGAGTTGAGCTGGTCGTCCTCGTCGATCATGAACCTGCGCCAGGCCCACGCGGCCAGTTCCGCGTCGCCGGTGCGGGCCGCGGCGTAGGCGGTCAGGCGGCTGTGCGCCTGCACCAGTGAGACGCCGCGCAACGCGTGGCCGAGCTCGGCCTCCTGCACGGCCGCGGGGGCGAGATAGAGCCTGCAGTAGTCGAGCCAGGCCCGCTCGAAGCCAGGGACGTCCAGGTCGAGGGCGATCAGCTCCGCGCAGATCTCGGGCAGGCCGAAGACCGCCGACAGGTGCGAGATCCCGACAGGTGCCCTCCAGGAGCCGTCGAACCGGCCCGTGCCCAGGTCGAGCAGGGCCTGCCCGTGCAGGAAGCCGTGCGGCAGCGCGCCGATGTCGGCCATCGTGCCCAGCAGGAGGGCCCTGGCCCGCTCGTCGCCGTGCCGCTCCCACCTGGTCAGCCACGCGGCGGCCAGCGCACCCCAGTCCGCCCCGAGCCCGACCGACAGCGCCGAGGGGTCAGGGGCGTAGCCGTCGTCACGCACCTTGCGCAGCGGGTCGATCGCGACGAAGGTCTCCTCGGGCGCGGACAGCTCGTCGAGCAGGTCGCCGGTGCGCTCGTCGGCGGTCAGGTAGTAGAGGAAGCGGCGGTAGGCGGCGTTGGAGACGCGCAGCTGCTTGCAGGAGCAGCCCCAGTGCTGCACGTTGTGCCTGGTGCCCAGGCCCTTCCACCTGCCGAGGTGGTAGACGTCAACCTCGCCCGTGTGGCGGGTCATGGCCTCGGCGAAGCGGAAGACGTCGGCGCGGCCCGTGCGCAGGTACTGGTACCACAGCCACAGGTCGGGCGAGAGCTCGGAGTTGTCCCACGCGTAGCCGCCGACGTCGTAGCGCCAGGTGTGCCGGTCGGCGTCGTAGGTGTGCATGACGTCGCCGTAGTCCCAGAACCCGTACCACCTGCGCTGCTCGCGCTCGCGGACGTAGTGCTCGAACAGGAAGTCCAGGCGGTCCTCGATCTCGGCGTGGGCGGGGGTCGACCGGTCGGGCAGACCCCAGTCGCCGAAGACGCCCGCCTGGAGGATCCGTTCGGGGGCGGCGCGCAGCAGTCCCGGCGAGTTCAGCGCGGCGGCGTGCTCGGCCAGTTCCTCGGCGCGGGGCGTCGCCGCGTAGGCCCTGAGCGTGAGCTCGTGGGTGCGGGCGACGCCGCGGGCGTCGCCGAAGCCCGGCTCGTAGTCCTCGTAGGTGATCTCCAGGCCCTCCAGCTGCTCGGCGAAGCCGTCCTGACCCAGTCCGTCGTGGTAGAAGCGCAGGTCCATCGGGGGCGCGGACGGCGACCACAGCCACACCGTCGCGGTGGCCAGCTCGGTGGCGGCGCCCCTGACGTCGAGGCGGGCCGGGTGCAGCCGCCAGAAGTCGCGCAGGCCGAAGCCCAGGCCGCCGCCGGTGGCGCCGCCGACGTAGCCGTAGCCCTGCGCGCGCGTGCCCGAGGGGATCGTCACCCAGGCGTGGCCGGGGGCGGTGCGCTTGCGCAGGGTGAAGCCGTCGGCGCTGGTCTGGTCGAGGGTGTAGTCGTTCCACGCGGGGATCAGGTGCAGCCGCTCGGCCACCTCGGGGTTGCCGATCGGGCCGCAGGGACGGCCCTCGACCTGCGCCCGCCGTACGGCGTGGCCGGGGTCGCGGCGCAGGCCGGTGAGCCCGCGCACGGCCTCGGTGAGGAAGCCGCCCTCCCCCGCCAGGCGCACGTGGCGGTCGTGCGGGTCGTCGCGCATGACCACGTCGGCCCGCAGCCCGAGGCCCGCGAGGAAGTCGCGGCCAGGGTCGCCGTCCCAGACGAAGGTGTGGACGACCCGCACGTCGTCGGCCCCCGCGTAGAAGTACAGGCGGACGGTGAACGGCAGCCAGTCGCCGTGGCGGCCCTCGAGCCGCAGCACCGCGCGGACCGGCCCGTCCTGCTCCACGACGACCCGCTGGACGTGGCCCGTGGCCTGCCGGCGGACGCGTGAGCCGTCCTCGTCGGGGATGTCCTGGCGCAGGCTGACCAGGCGCACGTCGCGGACCAGCTCGCGCGAGCCGAGCGAGATCGACCTGATCAGGGTGCCGCCCGCCTCGGCCACCGTCCACACGCGCGCGCCGGTGCTGACGCGCAGCAGGCCGCTCTCCCTGGTCACCACGACGGGCCGCTCGGGCGCGCCGGGCGCGCCTCCCGCCACCAGCTCGTAGGCGTCCGCGGGTGGCTCCTGCGGCCCGATCGCGTGGGCCGACCACTTGACCGAGCCGTCGGGCCAGGTCGCGGTCACCCAGCTCTGCACGGGGGTGCCGTCGGCCAGGCCGAAGGGCTCGCCCGCGCGGACGGCGCCGCGCGGCCACGGGACGCCCCAGGTCACGCCCTGCCGCCGAGGGCCTTCCAGCCAGTGCAGTGGCGTCGGTGTCGTCATGGCAGCTCCCTCGCCACGATCGCGGCCACGGCGTCGGCGCCGCGGAAGGCGAAATGGGTGTCGTCGGCGATCCCGCCGGGATAGAGCGGGTGCTCGCCGGGCTCGAAATGGGTGAACAGGGACCTGGACCCCACGGGCCCGAGCCGCTCGTAGAGCTCGGTGGTGGCCTTCGTCAGGTCGATGAGCCGCACGCCCTCCCACTCGGCCAGCGCGCGCACCTGGTCAGGGAGGTCGCCGTGGGTGGCGACCAGGACGTTCCCCTCGAACCTGCGCCGCTGCACCGGCGTGCACAGGATCGGGGTCGCGCCCGTGGCGCGCACCTCCTTGACGAAGACCCGCAGATTCTCCTGGTAGGAGATCCCCGGATCCTTCTGGTCGTTGTGGCCGAACTGGATCAAGACCAGGTCGCCGGGGCCCGCCTCGCGCAGTAGCGCCGCCCACAGCCCCTCGGCCCGGTGGCTCGCCGTGGTCGCGCCGCCCTTGGCGAAGTTGCGCACGGGCGTGGTGACGAAGGGGCCGAGCTGCGCGCCCCAGCCCGACATCGGCGCCTCCCAGGCAGGACAGGAGGCCACCGTCGAGTCGCCCGCCAGCAGGATCGCCACTACTCCTTCACCGACCCGATCAGCACGCCCTTGGCGAAGTGCTTCTGCAGGAAGGGGTAGAACAGCAGGATCGGCAGGGTGGCGATGACGACGACCGCGAACTTCAACCCCTCCACGGGGAAGAAGACGGAGTCGAGCGAGGCCAGGGCGTTCTCGGCGTTGGCACTGGTGAGTTGCCTGACGATCACCTGGAGCGTCCACTTGCTGTTGTCGTCGATGTAGAGCAGCGGCGACATGTAGTCGTTCCAGATGCCCACCGCGTAGAACAGCGAGAACGTCGCGATGATGGGCTTCGACAGCGGCAACACGATCTTGAAGAAGACGCCCATCTCGTTGCAGCCGTCGATGCGCGCCGCCTCCTCCAGCGCCTGCGGGAGCTCCTGGAAGAAGCTCTTGACGATGATCAGGTAGAACGGGTTGATCGCCAGCGGCAGGATCAGCGCCCAGTAGCTGTTGAGCAGGCCGAGGTCGCGCACCACCAGGTAGGTGGGGATCATGCCGCCGCTGAAGACGAGGGTGAAGATGACCAGGTTGAGCACCAGCGTGCGGCCTGGCAGGTAACGCTTGGCCAGCGGGTAGGCCATCGTGAGCGTGAGCATGACCTGCACGGCCGCGCCCACCGCCGTCACGACGATCGTGGTGATCAGCGCCCTGACGAAGGTGTCGGTGGCGAAGATGTACTCGTAGGTGCTGGTGACGAACTTCTCTGGCCACAGGAAGAACGGCCGCGAGGCGATCTCCGACTCGGTGGCGAACGATCCGGCCAGGACGTAGAGCAACGGCAGCACCGTGACCAGGGCCAGGCCCACGAGCAGCGCGATGTTGAGCGCGTCGAAGACGCGGCTGCCGACGGAGGCGTGCTGACCCACCGACTTCTTGGCTGACATGCGAACTCCTTTAGAACAGTCCACGCTGACCGAGGCGCTTGGCGAGCCAGTTGCAGCCGAAGATCAGCACGGCGCCGGCGACGCCCTTGAACAGGCCCACGGCGGTCGCGTAGCTGTAGCCGCCCTGCGTGATGCCCACGTAGTAGACGAAGGTGTCGAACACGTCGGCGGTCGAGCGATTGAGCGAGTTGGTCATCAGCCAGAGCTGCTCGAAGCTGGCGTCCAGCAGGTTGCCCGAGGTGAGGATGGCCATGACGACGATCGTCGGGCGGATCGCGGGCAGCGTGACATGCCAGAACTGCCGCCAGCGCCCGGCGCCGTCCATGCGGGCGGCCTCGTACATGTCGGGGTTCACCCCGGCCAGCGCGGCCAGGTAGATGATCGTGCCCCAGCCGGTCGACTTCCACAGCGTCTGCATGACGATGATGGGCCGGAACCACTCGGCCTGGGCGACGTAGTCGACCTTGGTGCCGCCGACGAAGCCGTGGATCCAGTTCGCGATCACGCCGAAGTCCACCGAGAACAGCAGGTAGGTCAGCGATGCGACGATCGTCCACGACAGGAAGTGGGGGATGTAGACCAGGGACTGGATCGAGCGCTTGAGGACGTTGAACCGCAGCTCGTTCAGCATGAGGGCGACGATGATCGGCGCGGGGAAGGCAAAGACGATCATCAGGAGCGCGAGGATCAGCGTGTTGCCGAGCAGCCGGCCGAAGTCGGGGCCGGTGAACAGGTCCTCGAAGTGGGCCAGGCCCACCCACTCGCTGCCGGAGTAGCCGAGGAACGGGACGAAGTCCTGGAAGGCGATGGTCAGGCCGTACATCGGCAGATACTTGAAGATCGCGAAGTAGGCGAGGCCGGGCAGGAGCATGAGGTAGAGCCAGCGGTAGCGCAGCAGCGCGGTGCCGGTCGACACCTTGTCCCCGCGCCTCGGCTTTCGCGGGACCGCCTGCACGGGAGGCGGCGCCAGGTCGGTGGCCAAAGCGGCCTCCTTTCGTGACATGGGGGGCCCGGGGCAGCGCCCGGGCCCCCTCGCGGATCAGTTACCGGCCTTGGCGACCAGGGCGCCCAGCTCGGCGACGACCTGCGTGCCGCCGCTGTCGTACCAGCGCTTGATCTCTGCCTTGAGCTGCTCCTCGGTGATCTCGCCCGCCAGGTACTTGACCCGGGCGTCGCTGACGATCGGGTGCAGGGTCGCGCCCTTGGCCGTCAGGGTCGGCGAGACGTAGGGAAGCGTCGGGTCGTGCACCGCCGTCTGCAGGTCCAGCGCCTCCAGTTCCTTGCGGAGCTTGAGGTTCTCCTGCTCCGCCTCGGACGCCGGCCTGCGCTCGTAGGCGTCGCCGGCCACGCCGACGCTCGACGTGGTGCCCAGCTGGATGAAGGCGTAGTCGACGTCGTTGTTGATGGCCTTGACCGCGGGGTCGTTCTCGTTGATCCGTACGGCGTAGCCGTCCTCGACCTTGTAGTTACGCCCCTCGATGCCGTTGTTGACGAGCCTCGCGCCCTCCTTGGAGGCCAGCCGGTCGAGGGCCTTGAGCACGTCGTCGAGCTGTTCCTCGGTCCTGATGTTCTGCTTGGAGATCGCGACGATGCCGTTGTAGCCGGTGAAGGGCAGGGAGAACTTCTTGCCGTCGGGGCGGGAGAGGTTGCCGCTCATCGCCAGCTTCTTGGCGTAGCCGTCCGGGTCCTGCTCCTTGAGCAGCTCGTACAGCTGGGTGGCCCGGACGTTGACGTCGATGATGATGCCGCCCTTGCCCTGGACGAACGGGTCGTTCCACTTGGCGGTGTCGAGGGTGGCGAAGTCGCGGTTGACCAGGCCCTCGTCGATCATCTTCTTGAGGTAGCGGTTGGCCTCCATGAACTCGGGCGTGTCGAACTCGGGGACGAGCTTGCCGTCGCGCATGGCGTAGCCGTTCGGCGCGCCGAACCAGACGTCGATGGCGTTGAACGGGTTGGAGGAGTTGAAGATCGGGGTCGGCCACTTCGGGATGATGAGGCCGTAGGTGTCCTTCTTGCCGTTGCCGTCGGGGTCCTTCTCGGTGAAGGCCTTGGCGACGTTGTAGAGATCGTCGGTGGTCTTGGGCAGCTCCAGGCCGAGCTTGTCCAGCCAGTCCTTGCGCAGCAGCACCGCCGAGCGCAGCAGTGGCCTGACGCGGTAGATGCCGTAGTTCTTGCCGTTGGTCGAGGAGTTGAGCCTGGCCTGCTCGTTCCTGGGCTTGAGGTTCGGGTACTTGCCCAGCTTGTCGGTCAGGTCCCAGAACGCCCCGGCCTCGGCGGCCTTGACGAACGAGGGCCCCTTGTTGTCCTGGAGGACCATGACGTCGGGGATCTTGTCCGAGGCCAGCGTGACGTTGGTCTTGTCGGAGTAGTCGGCGTTCGGCACCCAGGTGATCTGGAGCTTCTTGCCGGTCAGCTTCTCGACGGCCTGCTGGATCTCACCCGAGGGGTTGGGAGCGGTGCCGAACAGCGGGACCATCATGGTCAGCGTGCTGCTGTCGGCCTTGCCCTCGCTCCCCGCTCCGCCCGAGCAGGCGGCGGCGACGAGAGTGGCTGTTAGCGCTAACACACCGGCCATGAGGCGGCGGGGGGAGGTGCTCATCAGTTTCCTTTCGGATGCAGACGCGCTTCGTTCTCCGCGAAGAAGCGCAGGCAGAGCCACGTGTTCAGCTGGATCCACGCTCCGGCGCCGACGGCGAGGGCCAGGATCGGCAGCGCCGCTCCCGCGTAGGCCACCACCACGAAGACGAACAGCAGCAGGATCGTGGAGGCGGGATGGGCCAGCGCGAACAGCGACGCCTTGACCAGGTAGGCGGGCAGCCTCAGGTCGTAGCGGACGTACAGGGGCAGCAGGTGGGCGGTGATGACGACCAGCACGAGCAGCGCCACGAGGGTCGCCGCCTTCGGGCCGGCGCCCGCCGGGCCGAGAGAGGAGAAGTACAGGTAGTTGCCCGCGAGGACGGTGCCCAGCGCCGCTGGTGGCAGCACGAGCAGCGAGCCTCTGACGAACTCCCGCCGGTAGATGGCGAGGAACTCGCGCCAGCTGTGAATCGATTCATTCTCAGCGTGCCGCCGTGCCAGGGTGTACGCCGCGACGGTGGCGGGACCGAGCCCCAGGATCACGCCGCCCGCGAGGGTGAACACGATCCAGAGCAGGTTGAGCCTGACCGCCCACAGCACCTCGTCGCAGGCCGAGTAGAGCCTGGTCAACCAGGTGGAGCCGGTCATGTCGCACCACCTCGGGAGGTAGGGCGGCCATAGGGGGTGAAGGGTTGCACCGGGGTTCCTGCCCTGTAAAAAGCGGGTGAACGGCGGTTGGTGCTGCGAACGTAGTGTTGAATCGACTCAAAGTCAATGAGCTGAAACCCGCAGATTCGCGTACTCCCCGATCATCGGCGCCATCTGCCGGAAGCCGATCTTGCCGCCGCCCAGGGGGCTGTCGTCCCTCCAGGTGAAGGAGGTGATCCCGTTGATCTGGAAGGTGATCTCCCCGTGGCGGATCGACAGCCGCATGGCGTAGGGGCCCTGGGCGTCCATGACCGAGGGCAGCGGGTCGGCGCCCTGGGCGACCAGGTGGAAGCCGTGGCTCCTGCGCAGGTTGCAGGTGTGCAGGGAGCGCTCCGACGGCCACATCCTGCGGAAGTAGGAGACGTGGTAGGCGTCGAGGTCGCCGTGGTGGTACTGCTCGTACGGCCCCGTGCGCGGGGCCAGGTCGAACAGGTCCTCGCCGCGCCTGCCTCTGGCGTGGAAGAACATGATGCACAGGCCGGGCTCGCGGACCGGCCAGAAGTCCCATTCGACGACGACGTCGGGCGGGAAGTCGTCGGGGCACCACAGCACGATGTTGGCGGCCTGGCCGTCCTCGGGCGGGCGCAGGCTCTCCAGGCGCAGCCTGCCCTGCGGGAAGGAGAGCGCGCCGTCGCCCTCCAGACGGAAGCCCTCCAGGTCGGAGGGGCCGGCCAGGGCGTTGCGGTACAGCTCGGTCACGCGCTTCCTCCCGGTGGGCCGCTCGACTCCCTCACCACCAGGTCAGGCTGGAAGATGACCTGCCGGTGCCGGTGCCTGTCCGGCTCCTCGACCTCTTCGAGCAGCAGGTCGATCGCCGTACGGCCGAGCAGTTCGCGCGGCTGCCTGACGGAGGAGAGCGGGACGGCCGAGGCGGCGGCGAAGTCGATGTCGTCGTAGCCGACGATCGCCACGTCGTGCGGCACCCGCACCCCGTGCGCGGCCATCGCCTGGAACAGGCCGAGCGCGAGCAGGTCGTTGGCGCAGAACACGGCCGTCGGCCTGGACGGCGGCGGCAGCGCGGCGATCCGCTCCCCCGCGGCCCTGCCCTCGGCGATGCTCAGCGCGGGCATCGACATCGTCTCCAGCGTGACGCCGCGCGCCGCCTCGACGGCGCTCGTGATGCCCGCGTGCCGGTCGGCGACCTGCTGGAAGGAGGGCGGCCCGCCGACGAAGGCGATGCGCAGGTGTCCCCGCTCGATCAGGTGATTGCCCGCGAGTTGCCCGCCGAGCCTGTCGTCCACCGACACCGAGCACTGCCCTCCGTGGGCGGCCCTGTCGACCAGGACCACCGGCGTGCCCCTCGCCGCGAGCTGGAGCAGCCTGGGGTTGTCGGTCTCGACAGGGGTGATCAGGATGCCGAGCACACGCTGCTGTTCGAGCTGGTCGAGGTGGCGGCGCTCCCTCGTGGGATCGCCCGCGCTGTTGCACAGCACGACCATGGTGTCGTGCTCGTCGGCCAGCGCCTCGGCGCCCTGCGCGACGTCGGCGAAGAACGGGTTGGCCACGTCGAGCACGACCAGCCCGACCGTGCGGCTGCGGCCGACCCGCAGGTGGCGGGCCACCTCGTTGCGGACGAAGCCCAGCTGGCGGATCGCCGCGAAGACCCGCTCCCTGGTGGCGGGAGAGACGATCTCGGGGCGGTTGAGCACGTTGCTCACCGTGCCCACGGAGACGCGCGCCAGCTGCGCGACCTCCTTGATGTTCGTGGTGGCCATTGATCCTCACGAAGCCTTCCCCGCTGTGAACGGGCTCATCATAGCGGGAGACATGATCTTTTTGAATCGTCTCAAGCCGCGGCACGAGAAAAGGGCACGGCCCGCGCGAGACGACGCGAGCCGTGCCCCGGTGGGTCAGAGGCGGGTGAGGCGGACGGCGTCGGCCACGACGTAGCCCACGCCCGACGTCCATCGGCTCACGCCGACGACGTCGCGGTCACCCGCGCTGAGTGTGAAGGTGCCGATGCTGCGCCAGCCGCCACCGCCCGAGCGCTGGTCGACGAAGACCGTCTGGTTGCCGCTCGACGTGGCGACGATGTACGGCGCCGAGCTGTTGTAGCCGGGGTCGGAGGGGTACCAGACCTCGACGCGGTAGCTGCCGCTGCTGGGCAGGTTGGCCCTGAACCAGGCCGGGTCGCTGGCGGCGACCGGATTGGCGTAGCGGTAGTCGGCGCCGTAGCGCTGGGCGGAGTAGGACGAGGTGCCCCAGTTGGCGCTGGCGGTGAAGGCGCCCGAGTTGTCCACCGTGGCCGACCAGGTGCCGCCGCCGCCACCCGTCACGTACGACATGTAGGTGTTCCAGTTCCAGTTCGGACCCGGGTCGGTGTGGGTGGCGCCGGGCACCTGGTTGTGCCCGATGATGTGCGTGCGGTCCTTGGGGATGCCGTACTTGTCGCAGATGTGGCGGGTCAGCGCGGCCGACGCGCGGTACATCGCGTCGGTGAACCAGGAGGCGTCGTTGACCCAGCCCTCGTGCTCGAGGCCGATGGAGCGGGTGTTGTAGGTCCAGTTGCCCGCGTGCCAGGCGACGTCCTTCTCGCGGACCATCTGCGTGATCGCGCCGTCGGAGGAGCGGATCACGTAGTGCGCGGAGACGTTGGCGCTCGGGTTCTGGAACCAGGAGATGGTGCCGGCGTAGGAGCCCTGGGTCACGTGGATGATCACCCGGTCGATGGCGTAGCTCGACGGGCGGCTCGAGGCGGTGTAGTTGCCGGAGTTGGCGGGAACCCAGCTGGCGTTCGGGTAGTCGGGGCTGGCGGCGACGGCCCTGGCGTTCAGGTCCTGGGCCGCGGCGTACTCGCCCCTGTCCGCGGTGACCTCGCGCGGCGCCACGCGCAGGCCCTTGGCCTTGAAGCCGAGGCCGAGCAGCTCGTAGACGGCGTCGGCGTAGAGGCGGGCGAGCTCGGGGGTCGAGGCGTTGCCGTACCTGGCGACGGCCTGGTACCAGCGGCCCTCGTCCTTCCTGGCCGTCTCGTCGAGGCCGAGCTCGTCGCCGATGGAGCGCAGGACGGCGGCGCCGCCCATGATGTTGGCCGCGGTGTCGGCGCGCAGCTGCTCCACCGGCAGGCCGGTCAGCTCGGCGGCCTTCTCCAGCGTGTGCGTGGTGGGGTTGCTGACCAGGTGCATCACGCCGTAGCCGCCGCTGGCGCTGGGCTCGCCGGCGTGCCCGTCGAGGTGGGTCTCGGCGTAGGCGATGGCGGCCAGCAGGTCGCGCGGGACGTCATGGGCGGCGGCCGCCTTGGCGAAGGCGGAGCCGAGCGGGTCGCGATCGGCGAGGGCGGAGTGGGCCGGGTGCGCGGCGAGGATGAGGAGGGCGGAGAGGGCGGTGGCGACAAGGGCGACTAATCGGCGCATGTGCGCTCCTCGTGCAAGGGGGTGTCGGATGCACACTAAAAGGGTTCATGACCGATGTCGATAATTGACATTACTCCGCGAGTAGATGAAAATTTCCGCCTTTCAGGTCTTGTAGCGGGCCCGGATGGTCGTCACCATGCGAGCTGTGACCCGATTAGCGGCTCTCCTCGCCCTCGTGCTCACCGTCCTCGTCTCACCCCAGACCGCCCACGCCGCCACCGTCGCCTGCGTCCCCGACCCGGCCACGCCGAAGCGGCAGTTCAGGGCGATGTGGATCTCCTCCGTGGCCAACATCGACTGGCCCAGCAGGACGGGGCTGTCGGTCTCCGCGCAGCAGGCCGAGTTCCGCGCCTGGCTCGACCTGGCCGTCCAGAAGCGGATGAACGCCGTCGTCGTGCAGGTCAGGCCCACGGCCGACGCGTTCTGGCCCTCGCCGTACGAGCCGTGGTCGCAGTGGCTGACCGGCACGCAGGGCGGCAATCCCGGCTACGACCCGCTCGCCTTCATGGTCGCCGAGGCGCACGCCCGCAACCTGGAGTTCCACGCGTGGTTCAACCCGTACAGGGTCGCCAACCACGACGACCCCAACCGGCTCATCGCCAGTCACCCCGCCAGGAAGAACCCGGGCTGGCGCTTCGCCTACGGCGGCAAGCTCTACTACAACCCCGGCATCCCCGCCGTGCGCGCCTTCATCGAGGACGCCATCATGGACGCCGTCACCCGCTACGACGTGGACGGCGTGCACCTCGACGACTACTTCTACCCCTATCCGGTCAGCGGGCAGGCCATCCCCGACTCGGCCACCTACGCGCAGTACGGCGGCGCGTTCGGCAACGTCGCCGACTGGCGGCGCGACAACGTCAACCTGCTGATCCGTGAGCTCGACGAGCGCATCCACGCCGCCAAGGCGCACGTCGCCTTCGGCGTCAGCCCGTTCGGCATCTGGCGCAACTCCTCGACCGACCCGCTCGGCTCGCGCACCTCGGGCCTGCAGTCCTACGACGCCATCTACGCCGACAGCCGCCGCTGGGTGAAGCAGGGCTGGGTCGACTACCTGACGCCGCAGCTCTACTGGCACATCGGCCACACCGCCGCCGACTACGCGGTGCTCACCGCGTGGTGGTCGGAGGTGGTGAGGGGCACCGCCGTGCAGCTGTACGCCGGGCAGGCCGCCTACCGGGCGGGCGCCTCGGGCCAGGACCCCGCGTGGCAGGACCCCGCCGAGCTCAGCGACCACCTGCGCGTCAACCGCGGGCACCCCGAGATGCTCGGCGACGTCTACTTCAGCGCCAAGGACGTGCGCGCCGACCGGCTCGGCGCCTTCTCCAAGGTGGTGGCCGACCACTACTCCAGGCCCGCCCTGATCCCGCCGCGAGGGACGGCGGGCGCCCCTCCCGCGCCCACGGTCACCTCGGTGACGCAGGGCCCCGGCGGGATGACGGTGACGTGGCGGGCCACCACCGGCGCGGCCGCCTACGCGGTCTACCGGGGGGACGCGGCCGACCCGTGCCTGGTCACCGACGCCCGCAACCTGCTCGGGACCACGCGGGGGACCTCCTTCACCGACCCCGCACCCGGGCAGGGGACCTACCACGTGACCGCCCTCAGCAGGACGCACCAGGAGAGCGGCTCGTTCAGCGTCGTGGTGGACGGTCCCGCGGCGGGCGCGGCGTGGGGCACCTCCGCCTACTCCGCGCAGCGGTACGGCGCCGACTACCGGTTCGCCGGTCCCGTCGCGGCCAGCGATCCCGCCTGGTTCTCCGCGACCGTCCCGGCCGCGGGGAGCTACCGGGTGGAGGTGTGGCATCCGGCCGACGCCGGGTACAACAGCGCCACGCCGTACATCGTGTCGGCGGCGGGCGGGGCCCGGACGGTGGTCGTCGACCAGCGCACGGGAGGCGGCCAGTGGCGCTCCCTCGGCACGTTCACGCTGAACGCCGGGACCTACAACGTGGTGGGGGTGAGCAGGTGGACGTCCGCGACGGGGTACGTCGTCGCCGACGCGGTCCGCGTCAGCGCGAGCCCGTGACCCTGCGCGCGCGAGGGGGTCGCGTCACGCCGGGTCGGTGATGTGGATCCGGACGGCGCGGAACTGGGCGGGCGTCTCCTGGAGCACGGCCAGCCTGGGGTCGGGCACCGTGAGGAACGGCTCGGCCTCCAGCGCGAACAGCGGGGCGAGCCGCCGCTCGCCCCGCATCAGGTCCACGGCCTTGCGGTCGCCGCCGAACACCACCGCCGCCATGCCGTCGAGGTGCGGCGACAGCACGCGCAGGGCGGTGTCGGCGGCCGCCTGGTAGGTCTGCTCCGCCTGGTTCTGCCGGCGCCTGGCGAAGCGCTGCTGCGACCAGCCGCCCGCGGCGGTGCGCCCCTGGACGTAGCGGGAGTCGACCTTGGAGGCGATCAGCCTGGCGCCCTGGAAGACGCCGGCCGCGTAGCCGCCGAGGCGGACGAGCACCACGCCGACCAGGCGGTCGGCACGGGCGTGGGCGACCAGGTTGGCGACGCGTGGCGGCCCCTGCGGCAACGGCGGGAAGGGCGCGTGGCATTCGGCGAGCGCGCCGTCGGCGGCGGCCAGCCGTACGACGTGGTCGTCGCCGGTGGACTCGAACGGACCGTGCCGGTCGGCGAACCCGTCGATCCAGCGCTGCAGGCGTTCGGGCGGTACCGAGACCCAGCGTCCCCCGCCCTTCGCGGGCCTTGCCTTCACCGTCGCAGCGTACCGGTGTCCTCAGCGCCGCGAAGCCCGCCCAGGTCTCAGGAGCCCGGGATCAAGGAGTTGCGCACCTCGTACACCGTCGTCTCGAACGGCGGGGCGTCGAGGCCCTGCGCGGCCGGTTGGACCACCTCTCGCAGGAATCGCCTGAGCACCTCCTCCGACTCCCACACGTCGATGACGTGCCAGCCGCCCGCCCCGTCAGGCATCCCGAAGTGCGCGATCAGCCCGGCCGGTGGGTTCTCCCGGTCCGGGACCGCCCGCTCGAAGGTCGCCTGGTAGAGCTCCTCGGTCCAGCCCGCACCCTGGTGGTGTGCCAGAATCGCCATCTCGGTCCCTCGATTCGCGGTCTCGACGACGGGCCTACTCCGCAGGGCCGCCGATCTCGGGCAGCACGCCGAGCTGCTGGAGGAAGCCGAGAAGGTCCTTGTCGGACCACTTCTCCGCCAGCCTGCCGTTCTCGATGCGGTGCACGACCGTCGCCGTCACGGTGAGCTGCCGGCCGGTGGCCGGGATGCCGGGAAGGTCGCCCTTGTGGACGCCGCGCGCCGTCAGCCGCGTCACGACCTTGTCACCCTCCGCGATCTGGTCCTCGATGTCGTGGGTGCCGGGTGTCGCCTCCCAGAACAGGCGGAACACCTGTTTGAGCCCATCGCGGCCGGAGCCGAAGCCGGGAAACGGCGGCGGGGTGTGGTCGAGGTAGTCCTCGGCGACGAGCTCGTCCATGGCGTCGATGTTGCCCTTGTCGATCTCGGCGTAGAAGCGGCGCACCAGCGCCTTGTTCTCCTCAGTGGACATGGCTGCCTTCCTCCGCTCCCTTCCATGATGCGCGCGGGCCGGGGGGAGGATCGTCCGGGAAAGGCAAACGTTGGCCCCGGCCCTTCCACGGCACCGTGAGGCCGGAACTCATGGCGAAATGTCGGTGAACTTCGCTTCACGGGCCTTCTGGCAGTGGTGGGACACGTCCACAATTTGGGAGTGTCTCTCCAGACTCCCCTGCTTCCCCCGCATGATCCGGAAGCTTCCGCCTCGGTCTCCCCAGTGGTCGATCTCGAGACCGGCGGTGTCATCGCGTTGCATGTGGCCCCTGACGCCTCCGAACTCGCCATCGGCACCCTCCCCCTGCTCCTCGACCTGCCCACCCACATGGTCATCGGCGGCTCGGGCGCCCTCGCCCCGCTGCACGAGGCCCTCAGGAGGTCGGGCAGACGGCCGAGGGAGGTGATACTCAAGGTCCACGGCCCATGCCCGGACGCCGACAGGAGGGCGCTGCTCATCGGCCTCGACGGCCTGCGGGCGATCGGCTACCTCGTCGCCTTCGGCGGCATGGGAGTCGGCAACCTGCCGATGGAGCTGGTCACCGAGGCCGCGCCGTACCTGATCGTGCTCGCCCCCGAGCTGGTGGCCAGGGTGCCCGGCGACCAGCGGCGGGCGGCGGTGGGCGAGGCGCTGGCGACGCTGGCGCGCGGCATCGGCGCGCACGTGCTGACCCCCGGCATCGCGGAGGAGGCGCAGCTGGCCGTGGTGCGGAGCTGGGGCGTACGGCTGGCGGAGGGCCCGCTGCTGCGCCCCGGCCCCGACGGCCGGGTACGGGTGCCGCTGCCCGTGCGCAAGCCCTCGCGGACGGACCTGATGCTCGGCCCGAGGGTGCAGGAGCTGCTGCTGCCCGCGGTGACGCTGCCCGAGGGGGCGACGTCCGAGGAGGTGGTGGCGGCGTTCGGCACCGAGCCGTCGATCACCAGCGTGATCCTGGTGGACGAGTACCAGCGCCCCGAGGGCAGCCTCGACCGCAGCCGCTTCCTGCTGTCCATCGCGGGACGCTACGGGCACGCCCTGCACGGCAAGAAGCCCGCGCTGCGCCTGGCCGACCCGCCGAGGACGGTGCCGAAGACGACGCCCGCCATCGCCGCCATGCAGGTCGCCGGGCAGGACAGCGCCCGCGTCTACGACGACCTGGTGGTGACGGACGAGGTGGGCAGGTGCCTCGGCGTCGTCAGGGTGAGCGATCTCATGCGGGCGGCCACCGGGCCGTATCGGTGATCTGGGTGAAGTCGGCGATCAGCCCGTCCCTCAACTTCAGGTCGTGGGCGAAGGCCGCCTCGAAGGGCTGGCCCGTGGCGCGCGAGACGCCGCGGTAGTGCCCGAACACGACGACCCTGTCCTCGCCCGCCCACACCTGTTCCGCGGGGACGGGGCGGGTGTCGTAGGCGCGGAAGATCACGCTCCAGCAGCCGGCCAGGGCGTCGCCCGGACCATGGTGCGCACCACCGACCCCCAGCGGCATGCCCTCGCTCACCCTCAGCACCAGGTCGGGGTGGAGGGTGGCGGCCAGCGCCGCGGCGTCGCCGGCCGCGAAGGCCGCGTAGAGCCGGTCCACAGTTTTAGAGATCACCCTCTAAAACTACCGCGAGCGCGGCGGTCTCCGCCAGCCGTACCGCCGAGTCCGGTACGGCCCGGCCCGCCAGCACGTGCCGCCGCACGGCCGCGACCGGCACGTCGACCAGCGCGAAGGTGAGCCTCTCGAGCGCCTCGCCGGGCAGTCTCGCGGCCAGCTCGCGCAGCGCGGCGGCGACGGCGGTGTTGAGCCCGTCGAGCTCCTCCCCCAGCTCGGCCGGCCAGCGCTCGCGCAGCTCCGCCACGTCGTGCGCGAGCAGCAGCCGCGCCTCGTCCGGATGCTCGGCCGACCAGCGGACCACGTGCGCCGCCGCCGCGCGCACCGCCTCGGCGAGACCGGGCGCTCCCGCCGCGACCAGGAAGCCCTCCTGGAAGCGCCGCACGGCCCTGATCCACAGGTGCGCGAGCAGCAGGTCGCGCGAGCCGTACCGGTGGTAGACGGAGCCGCTGGGCGCGCCGATGCGCGCGGCGACGGCGGTGACGGTGACGGCCTCGTGGCCGCCCTCGGCGGCGAGGGCCGCGGCGGCGTCGAGGATCTGGTCGGCGGCGAACTTGGCTGGTCGTCCCACATCGGCACGTTAGCGCGCCGAGGAGGGAGTCCCGCATCGGCACGTCAGCGTGCTAGAAGGGAATGGTGCTGAAGAGGCGGACCCTGCTGCTGGGCGGTGCCGGCGCGACACTCGCGGGCTGCACCACGACCACGCCCACGACGACTCCCACCTCGCCGCCGAAGGAGGGCTGGGCCGCCGTGCGCGCCCAGTTCGCCCTCGATCCGGCGATCGCCAACTTCGCGGCGTTCGTACTGGCCGCGCACCCCGCCCCCGTACGGCAGGCCATCCAGCGCCACCGTGACGCGCTCGACGCCGACACCGCCGGATACCTCGAGGCCGAGGACCGCGACGCCGCCACCAGGGCCGCCGCCGAACGCTTCATCGGCGCCAAGGAGGGCGAGGTGGCGCTCACCGACAGCACCACCATGGCCCTGAGCCTGCTCTACTCCGGCTTCCGGCTGCGTCCGGGCCAGGAGGTGCTCACCACCGAGCACGACTTCTACGCCACCCACGACAACCTCCGCATGCTCGCCGAGCGCACCGGCGCGCGGGTGCGCAGGGTGCGCCTCTACGACGACCCCGCCAAGGCCACCGCCGACCAGATCGTCAGCGCGATCAGGGCCGGCCTCACCCCGCGCACCAGGATCGTCGCCGTCACCTGGGTGCACTCCAGCACCGGGGTGCGGCTGCCGGTGCGCGCCATCGCCGACGCGCTCGCCGAGGCCAACCGCGGCCGCGACGAGCACGACAGGGCGCTGCTGTGCGTCGACGGCGTGCACGGCTTCGGCGCGCTGGCCGACTCCGTCACCGAGCTGGGCTGCGACTTCCTGGCCACCGGCACCCACAAGTGGCTGTTCGGCCCGCGCGGCACCGGCATCCTGTACGGCAGGCACTGGGAGAGCGTCGCCCCCATCGTGCCGAGCTTCAGCAACCAGGGCTTCCGCGCCTGGTTCGGCCGCACCGCCCCCACCGGCCCCGGCGGGATCATCAACACCCCCGGCGGCTACAAGGCCTTCGAGCACCGCTGGGCGATGGCCGAGGCGTTCGCCTTCCAGACCTCGATCGGCAAGGAGCGGATCGAGGCGCGGACCCTGGAGCTGGCCACCCGCCTCAAGGAGGGCCTGGCCGCCAACCCCCGGGTCCGGCTGATCACCCCGATGAGCGCCGAGCTCTCGGCCGGGCTGGTCTGCTGCGAGATCGACGGCGTCACGCCGTTCCAGGCGGTCGAGCGCCTGCGCGCCCAGCGCATCCTCACCAGCACCACGCCCTACCTGCAGGTGTACCTCCGCTTCGGCACCTCGATCCTGACCGGCACCGACCAGGTCGACCGGGCCGTCAAGGCGGTCGCCGCCCTCCGCTAGCGCCGCCGTGACGGGTGTCAGACGAGTCTGCTGACCCGGCCCGAGTCGAGGTCGTAGCGGGCGCCGAGCACGTGCGGGAGCAGCGGGCGCAGCTTCGTGACCGTCGCGTGGATGTGGGCCGCGATCATCCGCTCGACGTCAGGGGTGTAGGCCCCGCGCAGCGCCTCGACGATGCGCTGGAGGTCGCCGGGGAGGGTGACGCGGTCGCGGATGGCGTGGGCCGCGGCCGTGACCGCGCCGCAGCGCTGGTGGCCCAGCACCACGACCAGGGGGACGCCCAGCTCCTGCGGGCCGTACTCGACCGCGCCGAGCACCAGGGGGTCGAGGGTGTGCGCCGCCGTACGGACGACCAGCAGGTCGCCGACGCCCACGTCGAAGACGACCTCGGGCGGCACCCTGGAGTCGATGCAGGACAGCACGACCGCGTAGGGGTGCTGGCTCGTCGCGACGTACCGCCTGCGCGAGAGGTCCTGGTGGGGATGGCGGGCCCGGCCCGCCATCCAGCGCCGGTTGCCGGCCGACAGCGCGGCCCAGGCCCGCTCGGCGCTCACGGGCTCGCGCAGCTCCCGGAGCTCGGGTACGGCGGGCACGGAGCGGCCGAAGGCGACCCCGCCCACGAATCCCGCTCCCGCCAGGGTGGCGCCCGCGACCAGGGCGCCACCGAACAGGACACTGCGCCGGGCGATCAGTTCATCACGCACGGTCACGATGGTGGCGGCCGCCACCGCCTGGCGGCTATAGCCTGCAGGCGTAGATGTCCGTGACCAGGATGGCGCGCGCGCCGATCTCCCAGAGCTGGTCCATCACCTGCTGGTGCCCCCTGCGCGGCACCATCGTGCGGACGGCGACCCAGCCCTCGCGGTGCAGCGGCGAGATGGTGGGCCCCTCCATACCGGGCGTGAGCTTGCTGGCCTGCTCGATCTGCTCGGCGCGGATGTCGTAGTCCATGAGCACGTAGTCGCGGGCGTGGATGACGCCCTGCAGGCGGCGCACGAGCTGCTGGGTGGCGGGCGTGTCGGCGGCGCCGTGCCGCCTGATCAGCACGGCCTCGGAGCGCATGATCGGCTCGCCGAAGACCTCGAGGCCGACGTTGCGCAGCGTGGTGCCGGTCTCGACCACGTCGGCGACGGCGTCGGCGACGCCGAGGTGGATGGCGGTCTCGACCGCGCCGTCGAGCTTGATGACGCGGGCGTCGACGCCGCTGTCGGACAGGTACTTCTCCAGCAGCCCGGCGTAGGAGGTGGCGATGCGCAGGCCGTCGAGGTCCTGTACGGAGGTCATGGCGCCGGCCTTGGCGGCCAGGCGGAAGGTGGAGCCGCCGAAGCCGAGGGGCAGCATCTCCTCCACCGGCGCGCCGGAGTCGAAGAGCATGTCGCGGCCGGTGATGCCGGCGTCGAGCGTGCCCTCGCCGACGTAGACGGCGATGTCACGCGGGCGCAGGAAGAACAGCTCGCAGGCGTTGTCGGGGTCGGCGACGACCAGCTCCTTGCTGTCCTTCCTGGTGCGGTATCCGGCTTCCTTGAGCATGGTGGCGGCGGCCTCGTTGAGGGCGCCCTTGTTGGGTACGGCCAGCCGTAGCATCGTGGCGAACCTTTCAGAGGTACTTGTAAACCTGGTCGAGCCCGATGCCACGGGCGATCATGAGGCACTGCACGTGGTAGAGCAGCTGGGAGATCTCCTCGGCGGCGCGGTCGTCGGACTCGTGCTCGGCGGCCATCCAGCTCTCGGCGGCCTCCTCGACGACCTTCTTGCCGATGGCATGGACGCCGGCGTCGAGCGCGGCCACGGTGCCAGAGCCCGCGGGCCTGGTGCGCGCCTTGTCGGACAGCTCGGCGAACAGCTCATCGAAGGTCTTCATGATCTCTCTCGGTGCTCGGTGGAAGTGCTCTGTCCAGAGTATCCGCCCTCAGGCCCCAGAACCTGGAACGTCCGCCACCCGAGACGGCTGCGCCCAGAAGATCGTGCCTGGACCACGCACCTCGACGCCGTCGGCCGAGCCCCTGGAGAAGGCCGATTCGCCCGCGCGCAGGAGCCTGCCGTCGACGGTGACCTCGCCCTCGGTGCAGACGAGGACACGGGGCAGGCCGCCCTCCAGCCGCGTGTCGGGGGCCTCGAGGCGGCCGAGCGCGAACTCGGGGACCGGCACGCGGTAGAGGCCGTCCACGGCCTCGACCCGCAGCGGCTGGGTGGACGGGTCGGTGACGCGCAGCAGCTCGTCCACGTCGATCGGCTTGCTGGTCAGCCCGGCGCGCAGCACGTTGTCGGAGCCGCCCATGATCTCCACGCCGAACCCGCTCAGGTAGCAGTGGAGCACGCCCGCGCCGAGGAACAGCGCCTCCCCCGGCCGCAGGTCGTGCCGGTTCATCAGCAGCGGGGCCAGGACCGCGGGGTCGTCGGGATACTGCTCGGCCAGCCGCGTCACGAGGTCGTGGCCGAGCCTGCCCGCCGCCGCCGCGACGGCCTCGACCAGTGCCTTGCGCTCGGGCCACTCCAGCAGCAGCCGCAGCGCGCCCGCCGTGTCGGCCGCGAGCAGCCGCGCGACTACCGGCTCCAGCTCGGGCACCTCCAGCTCGGCCAGCAGCCGCGCGGCCGCGCCCGGCTCGCGGAAGCCGGCAAGGCCGCTGAACGGGGTCAGCGCGCAGATCAGCTCGGGCTTGGGGTAGGCGTCGACGTAGGCGCCCCGCGCGTGGCCCGCCTCGGCCTGCTCGGCCGAGGGGTGCACCTGCAGCGACAGCACTCTGTCGACCGCGATCAGCTTCAGCAGGTACGGCAGCCGCGCCCCGAACCTGGTGACCGTCTCGGCGCCCAGCTCGCCCTCGGGGTCGTCGGCGATCGCCGCGTCGAGCGTGCGGCCGCCGCGTTCGACGAGCACGGAGGGCCCCGAGGGATGCGCGCCGAGCCACATCTCCGCCTCCGGCTCGGGAGAGGGGCTCGGACGCCCGGTCAGCGTCGCGAGGGCGGTGTGCGAACCCCAGTCGTAGTGCTTGACGGGGTTGGAAAGCAGCTCTGTCACAACGTCTCCGAATGCGCGGGGGCGACCGAGGTCGAGACTATCGCGTCCCTTCTCGAGGGAGCCGGCCCGCTCGCCCGAACCCGGCGACGCTCCCGTGGCCGGAAACGGCGCTGCCCGCCGTACCTCCCGGAGAAGGTACGGCGGGCAGCGCTGTCAAGCGGTCGGGTCAGCGGCCGAAGCGACGACCCGAGTTGCCGCGGTCGGAGCGGAAGCCGCCGTTGCCGCGCTCCTCGGAGCGGAAGCCGCCGGCGCGCGGAGCCCGGTCGTCACGGCTGGCCGAGAACGGACGGGCCGGCCTGTCGTCGGAGCGGTAACCGCCCGTGCGAGCGCCGCCGCCGCTGGAGAACGGCCGCGCGGGCCTGTCCTCGGCGCGGTAGCCGCCGCGCTCGTCGGAGCGGAAGCCGCCGGTACGCGGCGCGCGGTCGTCGCGGTAGCCACCGCCCGAGCGGGGAGCCCGGTCGTCACGGTAGCCGCCGGTGCGGGGGGCCTCGCCGGTGCGGGGAGCGCGGGCGTCGGAGCGGTAGCCGCCCTGGCGACGGTCACCGTCGAAGGCCCGGTGCGGACGGCGCTCGCCACCGAAGTCGCCGGAGTTCGCGCGCGGGGCGCGGTCGCCGCCGGCCGGACGGTCGCCACCGAAGCCGCCGGAGCCCGCACGGGGACCGCGGTCGCCGTCGAAGTCGCGGCGCGGACGCCGGTCGTCGCCGCCGCCGAAGCCGCCCTCGGAGCCGCGGCGCGGGCCACGGTCGCCGCCGAAGTCGCGACGACGGCCGCCGCCGCGACGCTCGCCGCCGTGGCCGCCGCCCTCACGGCGGGCACGCAGCGGCTTGCGCACGTCGGGCTCCCACACGGGGATGGACTCGCCACTGGGCGTGCGGGCCCCGGTGACCTCGGCGATGCGCTCGCTGCCGGGCGCGGCCTTCAGCCGGAACGGGTGGATGCCCGCGCGGCGGGTGAGCGCGTCGGTCGAGCGGCGCTCGTTCGGCAGGACGAGGGTCACCACGGTGCCCTTCTCGCCCGCCCTGGCGGTACGGCCGCCGCGGTGCAGGTAGCTCTTGTGGTCCTGCGGCGGGTCGACGTGCAGCACGAGGCTGATGTTGTCGACGTGGATGCCGCGGGCCGCGACGTCGGTGCAGACCAGGACGTTGACCTGGCCCTCCTTGAACTCGGCCAGGATGCGGGTGCGCTGGTTCTGGCGCTTGCCGCCGTGCAGGCCGCCCGCCTTGACGCCGACGCGGGCCAGCTGCTTGCACAGCCGGTCGACACCGTGCTGGGTCTTGACGAAGATGATCGTCCTGCCCTCACGGTTGGCGATCTCGGCGGTGACGTCGAACTTGTCGTCGCGCGTCACCTGGATCACGTGGTGCTCCATGGTGTCGACCGGGGAGGTCGCGGGCGCGATCGAGTGCGTGATCGGGTCCTTGAGGAAGCGCCGCACCAGCTTGTCGACGTCGCCGTCGAGCGTGGCCGAGAACAGCAGCCGCTGGCCATCGGCGGGGGTCTGCGCGAGCAGCTCCGACACGACGGGGAAGAAACCGAGGTCGCACATGTGGTCGGCCTCGTCGAGGACGCTGACCTCGATGGAGTCGAGCGAGCACTCGCCCTGGCGCATCAGGTCGCCCAGGCGGCCGGGGGTGGCGATGATGACATCGACGCCGCGGCGCAGCGCCTCGACCTGCTTGCCCATGGACATGCCGCCGACGACGACCTTCATGCGCAGGCCCAGGCCGCGGCCGAGGGGCTCGAGCGCGTCGTGCACCTGCAGCGCGAGCTCGCGGGTGGGGACGAGGATCATCGCGCGGGGCCGGCCGGCCTGCGGCCGCACTCCGGCGATGCGCGCCATGGTGGGCAGACCGAAGGCCAGCGTCTTGCCGGAGCCGGTCTGTCCGCGGCCGAGCACGTCGTGCCCGGCGAGCACGTCGGGGATCGTCGCGGACTGGATGGGGAACGGGCTGTCGATGCCCTGGCGGGACAGTCCGGTCACGAGCGGCTTGGGCAGGCCAAGCAGCTCGAACTCCGAGACGCCCTTCTCCTCGACGGAGATTTCGGGCATGGCAGCGTCAAGCATGGTCACGAAGGTCGTGCCTTTCAGTCGAAGTGGCGCGTCACTTCTGCGAAAAGGACGAGCCGGGGCCGTACGGCGGTGCCGTACTGGAATGCGATGGGCGGACGTATCGGACGCCTGCCGGGGTGGGGACCGGGCCACTTCTGGACCCGTCAACGCGCACCCAAGACCGGCCGCAGGCGGCATTACGCACAATGGTGCGTCAGGTGCACATGTTGCCAACGCACGGGAATGTCGTGCTTATTCCCGGCGGGGCTTCGGACCTTCCGAAGCCCTGGCATGCTGAAACGGCTGGCGCTGGAAACACCAGCCGTGCAGCAAAAGATCAGACATTGAATCCTAGCATACGCAACTGGTCACGTCCGTCGTCGGTGATCTTGTCAGGACCCCACGGCGGCAGCCACACCCAGTTGATCTTCACGTCGGACACCATGCCGTCGAGGGCGGAGTGCGCCTGGTCCTCGATGACGTCGGTCAGCGGGCAGGCCGCGCTGGTCAGCGTCATGTCGATGGTGGCCACCGGCTGGCCGCCCTCGCCGGGGTCGAGGTTGAGGCCGTAGATGAGGCCCAGGTCGACGACGTTGATCCCGAGCTCGGGGTCGACGACGTCCTTGAGCGCCTCCATGACCTCCTCGACGGTCGTGTCACCGTCGTACGCCGTGGTCGGGGTTTCCACCGGCTTGCTCATCTCTTAGGCACTCCTCACAACAGCGTCCTTGTAGGCCATCCAGGACAACAGCGCGCACTTGACGCGCGCCGGGAACTTGGCCACGCCCGCGAACGCGACCGCGTCGCCGAGCACGTCCTCGTCGGCCTCCACCTGGCCCCTGCCCTGCATGAGCCGGGTGAACTCGTCCACCACCGACAGCGATTCCTCGACCGTCGAGCCGGTGGCCAGCTCGTGCAGCACCGAGGCCGCGGCCTGGCTGATGGAGCAGCCCTGCCCGTCGTAGGAGACGTCCTCGATCTTGCCGCCGTCGCCGACCTTGACCCTGAGCGTGATCTCGTCGCCGCACGTCGGGTTCACGTGGTGGACCTCGGCGTCGTACGGCTCACGCAGCCCCCGCCCCTGCGGGTGCTTGTAGTGCTCCAGGATCAGCTCCTGGTACATCGACTCGGCGATCATGTCAGGCGAACACCTTCTGCACGTGGTGAAGACCCTTCACCAGGGCGTCGATCTCGCCCGTGGTGTTGTACAGGTAGAACGACGCCCGCGTCGTCGCGGGTATTCCGAACCTCAGGTGGAGCGGCCGCGCGCAGTGGTGCCCGACCCGTACGGCGACGCCGAACTGGTCGTCGAGGATCTGCCCCACGTCGTGCGGGTGGATGCCCTCCATCGTGAAGGAGACCGTGCCGCCCCTGTCGTCCAGGCCCGTGGGCCCGACGACGCGCAGGGTGGGCACCTCGAGCAGCGCCTCCAGCGCGTAGGCCGTCAGCCCGCGCTCGTGCGCCTCGACGGCCGCCATGCCGGCCTCGCTGAGGTAGTCGACCGCCGCGCCGAGCCCGATGGCCTCGACGATCGGCGGCGTGCCCGCCTCGAACTTGTGCGGGACCGGCGCGTAGGTCGAGCGGTCCATCCAGACCGCCTCGATCATCTCGCCGCCGCCCAGGAACGGGGGCATGGCCTCCAGCAATTCGCCGCGCCCCCAGAGCACGCCGATGCCGGAGGGCCCGAGCATCTTGTGCCCGGTGAAGGCGACGAAGTCGGCGCCGAGCCCTGCCAGGTCGACGGGGTGGTGCGGGACCGACTGCGAGGCGTCGAGCATCACCAGGGCGCCGACCTCACGGGCGCGGCGCACGATCTCGGCGACCGGGTTGACGGTGCCGAGCACGTTCGACTGGTGCGCGACCGAAATGATCTTCGTCCGCTCGGTGATGACGCCGTCGGCCAGGTCGAGCCTGCCCTCGTCGGTCACGCCGAACCACTTGAGCGTCGCCCCCGTGCGCTGCACGAGCATCTGCCAGGGGACGATGTTGGAGTGGTGCTCCATCTCGGAGATGACGATCTCGTCACCGGGGCCGAGCGTGAAGCGCGGGTCCTCGTTGATGCGGTTACCGAAGGAGTAGGCGACCAGGTTGAGCGCTTCGGAGGCGTTCTTGGTGAAGATGATCTCGTCGCGGCTGGGCGCGCCCACGAACGCGGCGACCTTGTCGCGCGCGCCCTCGTAGGCCTCGGTCGACTCGGTGCCGAGCGCGTGGTGAGCCCGCCCCACATTGCTGTAGTGCATCGCGAAGTGGTCGCGCATGGTCTCGATGACCTGCGTGGGCTTCTGCGACGAGTTGCCCGAGTCGAGGTAGACCAGCGGGCGGCCGCCGGGCAGCTCGCGGGCGAGGACAGGAAAGTCCTTCCTGACCCTCTCCACGTCGAACACAGCGTTCATCAGTCGCTCACCACTCCTCATTCGCTTCGCGGACCCGATCGTTCCTCACGGGTCCACTCCGCTCACTGCGTCGGGCTCGCTCCCGGGTCATCAGGCCGTCGCCTTCGTGTACTGCTCGTAACCCTCGGCTTCGAGCTTCTCGGCCAGCTCGGGACCGCCCTCCTCGACGATCCGGCCGCCGGCGAAGACGTGCACGAAGTCGGGCTTCACGTAGCGCAGGATGCGGGTGTAGTGCGTGATCAGGAGCACGCCCGTCTCGCCCGAGGCGCGGAAGCGGTTGATGCCCTCGGAGACCACGCGAAGGGCGTCGACGTCGAGGCCGGAGTCGGTCTCGTCGAGGACGGCGATCTTCGGCTTGAGCAGTTCGAGCTGCAGGATCTCGTGGCGCTTCTTCTCACCGCCGGAGAAGCCCTCGTTGACGTTGCGGGTGGCGAAGGCCGGGTCGATGGCCAGGCCGTCCATGCCGGTCTTCAGGTCCTTGCTGAACTGGCGCAGCTTGGGCGCCTCGCCGCGCACCGCGGTGACGGCCGAGCGCAGGAAGTTGGAGACGCTGACGCCGGGGACCTCGACCGGGTACTGCATGGCGAGGAACAGGCCCGCCCGGGCGCGCTCGTCGACCGTCAGCTCCAGCAGGTCGACGCCGTCGAGCAGGACCTGGCCGCCGGTGATCGTGTACTTGGGGTGGCCCGCGATCGCGTAGGCGAGCGTCGACTTGCCCGAACCGTTGGGGCCCATGATGGCGTGGGTCTCGCCGGCCTTCACGGTCAGGTTGACGCCCTTCAGGATCTCCTTGTCGGCGACGGAGACCTGCAGGTCACGAATCTCAAGGGTGGACACTGTTATGACTCCTTCGAGAGCGAGACGAGGACGTCGTCGCCGTCGATCTTCACTCGGTAAACGTTCACGGGCTTGGTGGCGGGCGGACCCGTCGGCTTGCCTGACCGCACGTCGAAACACGAACCGTGCAGCCAGCACTCGAGGGTCCCGTCGTAGACCTCGCCCTCGCTCAGCTTCACCTCGGCGTGGGAACAGACGTCGTGCAGGGCGAAGACCTCCTCGCCCTTGCGGACCAGCGCCACGGGGGTCTCCCCCACCTCGACGCCGATGACGCCCGCGTCGGGGATGTCACTGACCTTGCAGACCTTCTCGTAGCTCACTTCTCGAGCTCCGCCTCGATCTTGGCGAGCACCCGCTCACGCAGCTCGGGAACGGAGATCTTCTCCACCAGCTGACCCAGGAAGCCCCTGATGACCAGGCGGCGCGCCTCGTCCACCGGGATGCCGCGGGCCTGGAGGTAGAACAGGTGCTCGTCGTCGAGCCGGCCCGACGTCGAGGCGTGACCCGCTCCCGCGACCTCACCGGTGAGGATCTCGAGGTTGGGCACCGAGTCGGCGCGGGCGCCGTCGGTGAGGAGCAGATTGCGGTTGCGCTCGTAGGTGTCGGTGCCCTCGGCCTCGACCCTGATGATCACGTCGCCGATCCAGACCGCGTGGGCGTCCTCGCCCTGCAGGGCGCCGCGGTAGTCGACGTGGCTCTTGCAGTTGGGCGTGGAGTGGTCGACCAGGAGGCGGTGCTCCAGGTGCTGGCCCGCGTCGACGAAGTAGACGCCCGCCAGGTCGGCGTCGCCGCCCTGCGCGGTGTAGGAGACGCTGGGCGACAGCCGGACGAGGTCGCCGCCCAGGGTCACCACGAAGCTGCGGAAGGTCGCGTCCTTGGCCAGCTGGGCGTGGTGCTGGGAGACGTGCACGGCGTCGTCGGCCCAGTCCTGCAGGCTGATGACCTTCAGCGTGGCGCCGTCGCCCACGACGAACTCGACGTTGTCGGCGTAGACCGCGCTGCCCTGGTGGTCGAGGACGACCACGGCCTCGGCCATCGGCTCGACCTTGACCACGATGTGGCCGTAGGCGGCGCCGGCGGTGCCGCCGCCGCGCAGCTCGATCTGGATCGGCTCGGCCGGCACGGCCTCCTTGGGCACGGTCACGACCAGCGCCTTCTCGAAGGCGTTGTAGGCCTGTGCGCTGACCCTGTCGGTGGGCGCGAACGCCTGGCCGACCCTGGCGTCGTCGCGGCCGACCCACTCGGCGGTGACGCCCGCCGGGGTGTAGGCCTGGGTGACGACCTGGCCGGTCACCTCGGCGGTGCCGTCGTGCAGGCCCTTCAGCCGCGAGAGCGGCGTGAAGCGCCACTTCTCCTCGCGCCCGGTCGGCACGGCGAAGTCGTCGACGTTGTAGGACGACTTCTCGTGCAGGGTCGACAGGGGCTTCTCGTTCAGGCCCATCAGCCGACGGCTCCTTCCATCTGCAGCTCGATCAGGCGGTTCAGCTCGAGGGCGTACTCCATCGGCAGCTCGCGCGCGATCGGCTCGACGAAGCCGCGCACGATCATCGCCATCGCCTCGTCCTCCTCGAGCCCGCGGCTCATGAGGTAGAACAGCTGATCCTCGCTGACCTTGGAGACCGTGGCCTCGTGCCCCATCGAGACGTCGTCCTCGCGGACGTCGACGTAGGGGTAGGTGTCGGAGCGGCTGATCTGGTCGACGAGCAGCGCGTCGCACTTGACCGTGGAGGCGGAGCCGTGGGCGCCCTCCTCGATCTGGACCAGGCCGCGGTAGGAGGTGCGACCGCCGCCGCGCGCCACCGACTTGGAGATCACGCTGGAGGAGGTGTTGGGCGCCAGGTGGACCATCTTGGACCCGGCGTCCTGGTGCTGGCCCTCGCCGGCGAAGGCGACGCTCAGCGTCTCGCCCTTGGCGTGCTCGCCCATCAGGTAGACGGCCGGGTACTTCATGGTGACCTTGGAGCCGATGTTGCCGTCGATCCACTCCATGGTCGCGCCCTCGTAGGCGACGGCGCGCTTGGTGACCAGGTTGTAGACGTTGTTCGACCAGTTCTGGATGGTCGTGTAACGGCAGCGGGCGTTCTTCTTCACGATGATCTCGACGACCGCGGAGTGCAGCGAGTCGCTGGAGTAGATCGGCGCGGTGCAGCCCTCGACGTAGTGGACGTAGGAGTTCTCGTCCACGATGATCAGGGTCCGCTCGAACTGGCCCATGTTCTCGGTGTTGATCCGGAAGTAGGCCTGCAGCGGGATCTCGACCTCGACGTTCGGCGGCACGTAGATGAACGAGCCACCCGACCAGGTCGCGGTGTTGAGCGCGGCGAACTTGTTGTCGCCGACCGGGATGACCGAGCCGAAGTACTCCTTGAAGAGCTCCTCGTGCTCCTTCAGGCCCGTGTCTGTGTCGACGAAGATGACGCCCTTCTCCTCGAGGTCCTCACGGATCTTGTGATAGACGACCTCGGACTCGTACTGGGCGGCGACACCGGCGATGAGGCGCTGCTTCTCCGCCTCGGGGATGCCGAGCTTGTCGTAGGTGTTCTTGATGTCCTCGGGCAGCTCGTCCCAGGAGGCGGCCTGCTTCTCCGTGGAGCGGACGAAGTACTTGATGTTGTCGAAGTCGATGCCCGTGAGGTCGGAGCCCCACGTGGGCAGCGGCTTCTTGCCGAACAGCCGGAGGCCCTTCAGGCGAAGGTCGAGCATCCACTCCGGCTCGTTCTTGAGCGCGGAGATGTTGCGGACGACCTCCTCGGACAGGCCGCGCTTGGCCACGGCGCCCGCGGCGTCCGAGTCGGCCCAGCCGAACTTGTAATTCCCGAGGCCTTCCAGCTCCGGGCGGTCGGTGACAGTCACCTTCCGGTCTCCTTGCTCTCTTTTATCCGTACGGGGCTCACATGGGTGGTGCAGACCCCGTCGCCATGTGCGATGGTGGCCAGGCGCTGCACCGGGGTGCCGAGCAGTTGCGCGAACGCCTCCGTCTCGGCCTCACACAGCTGCGGGAACTCCGCCGCCGCGTGCGCCACCGGGCAGTGGTGCTGGCAGAGCTGGTCGCCGCCGGACTGGGCCTTGCTGGCCGAGGCGGCGTAACCGTCCGCCGACAGCGCCTGGGCCAGCACCTGAACGCGCTGGTCTTCCGGCACTGTCCGCATGACCGGCTCGAGCCGCTGCAGCAGGCCCTCGACCTGCGAGCGGGCGAACTCGGTCACCGCTTCCTCGCCCATGCGCTCGGCCAGGAAGCGCAGCGCGCTGCCGGCGAGATCGTCATAGGCGTGCTCGAAAGCACTGCGCCCCGCGTCGGTGATGGCGAACAGCTTGGCCGGCCGCCCTCTCCCGCGCTGCCCGCGCGGGAGCACGGTGCGAGGCTCGATCATCCCGTCGGCCAGCAGCGCGTCGAGATGACGGCGGACGGCGGCGGGCGTCAGCCCGAGCCGCTCACCGAGCGCGGCGGCCGTGACGGGACCGTGCTCCAGGATAAGCCGCGCGACGCGCGCACGAGTGCTGCGCTCGCTTCCCGGCTCGATCGAGGAGGTCACGTTTTTCACAACATCAGTGTGCCGTAATTCCTTCCCGCTTCACAAACGAATGGGAATGCAATTTCTCACGCAGGTAAGCCTTACCTAACTGCGAAAACGCGTCCCCGACCGAGCAGAATGAAGATCAGGAGTGAGCCGACGATGAGCGCCAGCATGACCACGGCCATGGGCACCGCGCTGCCGGAGCCGGCCAGGCCCACCAGAGGGGCGGCCACCGCGCCGAAGGCGAACTGCAGCACGCCGAGGAGGGCGGAGGCGCTGCCCGCGATCTGCTGGGGCTGGCCCGCGAGCGCCAGCGCGCCGGTGCCCGGCAGCACCAGGCCCGCGCCGCACATTATGACGAACAGCGCGGCCACCACGCCGGCCAGGCCGAGGCCCATGGTCGCGGCCAGCACCAGCAGCGCGCCGCCCGCCAGGCTGACGAACAGGCCGATCAACACCAGGCGGGCGGGCGGCACCCGGCCCGCGAGCCTGCCGCCGACCTGCGCCATGATCGTCAGGCCGAAGGCGTTGAGCCCGAAGACGAGCGAGAACTGCTGCGGCGAGGCGCCGTACACCTCCTGCAGCACGAACGGCGAGCCGGAGATGTAGGCGAACATGCCGGCGAAGGCCAGCCCCGCGGCCAGCGAGCAGGCCATGAAGGACCGGTCGCCGAGCAGCCGCCAGAACGTGGCCGCGGTGTGCCTCAGCCCACCGCCCTCCCTGTCCTCGGCGGGCAGCGTCTCCTTGACACCCGGCAGTACGGCCAGCAGCAGCACCAGGCCCGCCAGGCTGAGCGCCACGAAGATGCCGCGCCAGGAGGTGAAGGAGAGCAGCTGGGCGCCCGCGATCGGGGCGAGGATCGGGGCCAGCCCGCTGACCAGCATGAGGGTGGCGAAGATGCGGGCGATGGCGGCGCCGTCGTAGAGGTCGCGCACCACGGCGCGGACGATCACCAGCGCGGCCCCGCCCATGACGCCCTGCGCCAGGCGCAGCACGATCAGCGCGGTCACCGAGGGGGCGAAGGCGCACAGCAAGGAGGCCAGCGTGTAGCCGGCGACGCCGACGATCAGCGGGATGCGGCGCCCGTGGACGTCGCTCAGCGGCCCCGCCAGCACCTGGCCGATGCTGACGCCGACGAGACAGGCCGTCAGCGTGAGCTGCACCTGCGCGGGCGCGGAGAGCATCTCCGTGGTGATGGCGGGCAGCGCGGGAAGGTACATGTCGATCGAGAGCGGGCCGATGGCCGACAGCGCCCCCAGGATCAGCAGCAGCAGTCCGCGGCGGTTCCCCCTGACAGCAGGTGCGGCTTCTGCCACGGACATGCCTGAACCCCTCCCCCTCGTAGGCCGTGACCCACGAGGGCCGAGGGATCAAACCACCATCTGGTCCGCCGAATTCCCGAATTTCGGGTGATTCTCACGCGGTTTCGGTGAGCTGGATCACGGAGAGCGCGGCGCCCTGCGGATCGATGAGCATGCCGAACCTGCCGGGCGGTGAGTCCATGGAGTCGATGAGAATCGTCGCGCCCAGCGACTGCGCCTTGGAGATCGTGGCGTCGAGGTCGGCGACCGCGAAGTAGGTCGCCCAGTGCGAGGGCGTGCCCTCGGGGTAGTTGGGCGACATCTCGATCATCCCGGCGATGCTCTTGTCGTCCACCAGCCACTCGGTGTAGGTCATGCCCTCCATCGCGGTCCGCTTGGGGGTCCAGCCGAAGACGGTGGTGTAGAAGCTGGTGGCCGCCTCAGGGTCGCGGGTGACCAGCTCGTTCCAGCAGAACGCGCCCGGCTCGTTGACCAGTTCCGCGCCCTTGTGGTTGCCCGCCTCCCAGACGGAGAAGAAGGAGCCGTCGCCGCCCTGGAAGACGGCCATCGTGCCCTCGTCGAAGACCCGCATGGGCTCCATGACCACGGTCCCGCCCGCGTTCTTCACGCGGTCGGCGGTGACGGCGGCGTCCTCGGTGGCGACGTAGACGTTCCAGACGGGAGGCATCCCCTCCGCCATGATCGGGCCGACGCCCGCGACCCTCTTGCCGTTGTGTACGAACTGCCCGTAGCCACCGGCGGCGGGATCGTCGACCATCTCGGCGCTCCAGCCGAAGATCTCGCCGTAGAAGGCGACCGACGCCTGGACGTCGGGGCTCGACAGGTCGACCCAGCACGGGACGCCCGCCTCGTAACTACTACGAACCGACATATCACTACCTCCTGTCGCCTCACAGACAACCACGTGAGGAAGGTCACATCAGCTCACTTGGCTGCCTCTTTAGCGATTTCTCGGCAACGAATGTGCTCGTGGCCGCCTGCCGCGCTGACCGCGCCATGGTGTCCCTAAACTCGTGGCCATGAGCTCCCCTGCCGTCGAGGTCATCGAACTGGTCAAACGCTACGGCGGCACCACCGCCGTCGACGGGCTGACCCTTGCCGCCGAGCGCGGCGCGGTCACCGCGATCCTCGGGCCCAACGGCGCGGGCAAGACCTCGACCCTCGAGATCTGCGAGGGCTTCCGCAGAGCGGACGGCGGCACGGTGCGGGTGCTCGGCGCCGATCCGGGAGACTCCTCGCTGCGGGCCAGGGTGGGCGTGATGCCGCAGGCCGGCGGGGTGCCTCCGGCGATGCGGTGCGCGGAGTGGCTGCGACTGATGTCGCGTTTCCACGCCGCTCCCCTCGACCCCGCGGCCCTGCTGGCGCGGCTCGGGCTGGCCGAGCACGCCCGCACGCCGTACCGGCGGATGTCGGGCGGTCAGCAGCAGCGGCTCTCGCTGGCGGGGGCCGTGATCGGCCGGCCCGAGCTGGTCTTCCTCGACGAGCCGACCGCGGGCCTCGACCCGCAGGCCAGGCGGGCCTGCTGGGAGCTGGTCACCGACCTGCGCGCGGCGGGGGTGGCGGTGGTGCTGACCACCCACTACATGGACGAGGCCGAGCGCCTCGCCGACCACGTCGTCATCATCGACAGGGGCAGGGTCGTGGCGGAGGGCAGCCCGGCCACGCTGACCGGCGCCGAGCGGCAGCTGCGCTTCCGCGCCAGGCCGGGGCTGACGCTGGAGGAGCTGCTCAGCGCGCTGCCCGCGGGTTCGGCCGCCAAGGAGTCGCCCGCCGGCCACTACATCATCGAGGGTCACGTGGGGCCCGAGCTGCTGGCCACCGTGACCGCCTGGTGCGCCTCGGAGGGGGTCACCGCCGACGACCTGTCCATCGAGCGCCGCACGCTGGAGGACATCTTCCTCGAACTGACCGGCAGGGAGCTGCGATGACCACCCTCGATCTGACCCCCGCCCCGGGGGCCGCGCCGTTCCCGCGCATGGTTCTGGCGCAGGCGGGAGCCGAGGCGCGGGCGATCCTGCGCAACGGCGAGCAGCTGCTGCTCACCCTGATCATCCCGGTGCTGCTGCTGGTCGGGTTCTCGCTGGCGCCCCTGGTCGACGTCGGCGAGGGGCCACGGGTCGACTTCCTGACGCCGGGCGTGCTGGCGCTGGCGATCATGTCGACGGCCTTCACCGGACAGGCGATCGCGACCGGCTTCGAGCGGCGCTACGGCGTGCTGAAGCGGCTCGGCGCCACCCCGCTGTCCAGGACCGGGCTGCTGCTGGCCAAGACGCTCGCGGTCGTCGGGGTCGAGCTGCTGCAGGCCGCGGTGATCGTGGCGGTGGCTCTGGCGCTGGGCTGGCAGCCGCGCGGTTCCGTCGGCGCGGCCGTCCTGCTCGTGCTGCTCGGCACCGCCGCCTTCAGCGGGCTCGGGCTGCTGATGGCGGGCGTGCTGCGCGCCGAGGCGACGCTGGCCGCGGCCAACCTGGTCTACCTGGTGCTGCTGGGCTGCGGCGGGGTGATCTTTCCGCTCTCGGTCTTCCCCGACAGCGTGGAGCCCGCGCTGGCGCTGCTGCCGATCTCGGCGCTGACCGGCGGGCTGCGGGCGGTGCTGGCCGCGGGCGCGGCGCTGCCGCTGGGCGCGGCGGCGGTGCTCGTGGCGTGGGCGGCGCTCACGCTGGCCCTCGCGTCGCGCACCTTCCGCTGGGAGTAGCCCCACCCACCGCGCCATCTCGCAAACCACCGGGGCCACCCCGGAAAGCGCTGGGGCCGCCTCGGGAAAGCGCCAGGGTCGCCTCGGAAAAGGGTCGGTGGCGCGGAGTAAGCTCGACACCTTCTGTACCTGATCCTCCCGAGGAGTCCCGTGACCGCCTTCGCCCTCGACGGGCCAGCAGATCGTCTCAAGGCAGCCCTGCCCCGCTCGGGCAGCCTGCTGCGCAGCGCCGCCGACTCGGTCCCTCCGTCGGGTCTCGTGCTGCTGGCGATCTTCTCGGTGCAGCTGGGAGCGGGGTTCGCCAAGGAGCTGTTCACGGCGCTGCCACCGTCGGCCGTCGTGTTCATGCGCATCGTGGCGGGCGCGCTGATCCTGGGCGCGGTGTCGCGGCCCAAGCTGAGGGGCCTGTCGTGGCGCGACTGGGCCGTCGGGCTCGGCTTCGGCGTCATTCTCGCGCTGATGAACCTGTCCTTCTACGAGTCCCTGGCCAGGCTGCCGATCGGCATCGCGGTCGCGATCGAGTTCCTCGGGCCGCTCGGGGTGGCGGTCGCGGCCTCGCGCCGCAAGCTCGACCTGCTGTGGGTGGGCCTGGCGGGCGCGGGCATCGCGCTGATCGCGCCGTGGAGCGATTCGGCCACGGTGAGCTGGCTGGGCATCGGATTCGCGCTGGTGGCGGGGGCCTGCTGGGCCGGTTACATCCTGCTGTCGGCCGCCGCCGGGCAGCGCTTCCCCGGCACGACGGGGCTGTCGTTCGCGATGATGGTGTCGGTCGTGGTGATCGCGCCCGTGGGCATCACCACCGGCGGCGCCGACCTGCTGCAGCCGTCGGTGATCCTGATCGGGCTCGGCGTGGGGCTGCTGTCGTCGGTCATCCCCTACTCGCTCGAACTGCAGGCGCTGCGACGGATGCCCAAGCACGTCTTCGGCATCCTGATGAGCCTGGAGCCGGCGGTGGCGGCGATGATCGGGCTGGTGCTGCTGGGCGAGTTCCTCCAGGTCCAGCAGTGGGCGGCCATCATCTGCATCGTCGCGGCCAGCCTGGGCGCGACGCGCTCCCGCTAGCCGCTACTCGGCCCAGATGTCGCGGACGTGGTGGATGTGCTCGCCCATGATGCGCTCGGCCGCGCTCCTGTCGCCCGCCTGGAGCGCGTCGAGCAGGTCCAGGTGCTCGCGTGCCGAGTCGGTCAGCGTGCCGCGCTCCGACAGCTGCGACAGGCCGTAGAGGCGCGCCCTGTTGCGCAGGTCGCGCACCACCTCCACCAGGTGGGCGTTGCCCGACAGCGACAGCAGCTCGACGTGGAAGCGCAGGTCGGCGTCCACGTACGCGAGCAGGTCGGCCCGTTCGGCGGCGTCGACGATCTCCTGGGCGACGGGCCGCAGGCGCTCGAACTCCTCGGCCCGTGAGGCGTCGGCGAGCCTGGCGATGGTCGGCACCTCGATCAGCTGGCGGATCTCGGTCAGCTCGTCGAGGTCGCGGTCGGACAGCTCGGTGACCCTGAACCCCTTGTTGCGCACCGCCTCGACCAGGCCCTCCTTGGCCAGGTCGAGCATGGCCTCGCGGACCGGGGTGGCCGAGACGCCGAACTGGGCGGCCAGGACCGGCGCCGAGTAGACCACGCCGGGCCGCATCTCGCCCGTGATGAGCGCGGCGCGCAGCGCGTGTGCGACCTGCTCGCGCAGGCTCTGCCGCTCGCCCACGACCGGAAGGTCGAGCCGATCGTCCGCAGCCATCCCGGCTTCCCTACTTTCGTCTGTCTACGGTGCCGGGCCCGCTCACGGGGCCCGCCTGTCGGGTCCACGCCTCGTAGGCGGCCGCCGCCACCACGAGGTCCTCCCACGCCATGCCGACGCTCTTGAAGACCCGCGGTCCCCTGCCGAGGGTGACGCGGCCGGCGACCAGGTCGGCCAGGTTGCCGGCGAGATGACCACTCGTGATCGTACCGCCGCGCAAGGGGATGACCACATCTCCTGCCTCGGACAATGCCGCCCCGCGGGCCTCCACGACGACGGTGGCGCGGGCGACGAGATCATCATCGATCTCCCTGGCGTCGGGCTCGTGCGATCCGACGGCGACGACGGTGGCGCTGTCGCGGGTGAGCTTACCGGGGAAGAGGGGGGTTCTGGAGGTCGTACAGCAGGCGATCAGCTCCGCTTCCCCGACCGCCGCCGCGATCAGCGCGGGCTCGGGGAACAGCGCCTCGGCGGACAGGCCCAGTTCGCGGCAGCGTCCCGCGAAGGCGGCGGTCCTGCCGGGATCGCGGCCGGCCACGGTGACGTGCTCCAGCGGGCGCACCTCGCGCAGGGCCAGCACGTGCCCCCACGCCTGCGGCCCCGTGCCGAACACCAGCAGCCGTGCGGCATCGGGCGGCGCGAGATGCTTGACGGCCAGGGCGGAGAGCGCGGGGGTGCGCAGCGCGGTGAGCGCCAGCCCGTCCATGGCGGCGAGCGGGGCCAGGGTATCGCCGTCGAACAGCAGGTAGACGCCCTGGATCCGGGGCAGCCCGCGGGCCGGGTTGCCGGGGGCGACGCTGACCACCTTGACCCCCGCGTACCGTCCGGCCGCGGCGGGCATGATCAGGAACTCCCCCTGCCCTGCGGGCGCGGCCGTGCGCGCGGGCACCCGCTCGGGGTCGAAGCCCGAGGCGAGCGTCTCCTCCAGGACGGCGACGGCACGCGCGAGCGGCACCAGCCCTTCCAGGCCCTCGACGTACGGCAGGCCGCTCATGACGCCATCCGCGCCGTGGTCGAGAGGTGGGGGCCGATCGGGACCGGAGGCGCGGATCCGGCCCCGACCGACATGCGTGCGAGGCGGCTCATCGCAGCGTGAACCCCGTCCCGATCGGATCGCGTGGGTCGAGTTCGAAGCTGTGGCGCCCCGTACGGTAGGCCATGCCCTCGATCTCGGGAATCACGCCTTCCGGCGTGGTTTCGGCGACCCAGGCGCGAAACGACGAGCCCACGATGCTGTCGTGGGTGAGGGTGAAGCCCGCAGGCAGCTCCTCGGCCAGCAGCGCCAGCCGCGCCGCCGTCCCCGAGCCGCACGGCGACCTGTCCACCTCGCCGTCGGCGAAGACGGTCACGTTGCGCTGGTGCGCGGGGCCGAGCGCGTCGTAGAAGATCACTCCGTAGATCCCCGACAGCCGCTCGTCCGACGGGTGCCTGGCCACCGGATGGCCGGCGAGGCCGGCCTTGATCCGCCGCCCGTGCTCGATCAGCGCGGTCAGGTGCTCGGGCCGCACGGACAGGCCGAGGGCAGCGGCCGGCAGGGAGGCGTAGATGGCCCCGCCGTACGACACGTCGACCTCGGTCCCGCCGGCGGGCACGGAGCGGGCGATCACGTAGGAGGGAACGTTCCTGAACGTGACCGAGACGATCTCGCCGCCCTTCATGAGCACCTTGGCCGTCACCCTGCCGGAGGGCACGTCGATCACCACGTCCGTGACGCCGTCGGGGTCGGCCTCGACCAGCCCTTCGCGTACGGCGTGCACGCCGAGCGCGATCGTGCCGTGCCCGCAGGCGGTGGAGTAGCCGTCCTTGTGCCAGAACAGCACGCCCAGGTGCGCTCCGGGGTCGTCGGGCGGGACGAGGAAGCAGCCGTACATGTCGGCGTGCCCGCGCGGCTCGTGGCACAGCAGCCGCCGCACGCGGTCGATCTCCTCGCTGCCCGCGGCCGTGCTCCTGCGCTCCAGGACCGAGGCGCCCTCGATGCCGGGCGCCCCGCCGACCACGACCCTGAACGGCTCTCCGCCGGTGTGGTAGTCGATAGTCTGGATCATGCCCCTCCCAGATAGGCCTCGACCACGCGAGGATCGGAGCGCAGCTCGTCGCCCGATCCCGACAGGGTGCCGACACCGTTCTCCAGCACGTACCCCCGGTGGGCGATCTTCAGCGCGGCCGAGGCGTTCTGCTCGACCAGCAGCACCGCGGTGCCCGAGGCGTTGATGTCCGCGATGAGCTCCATGACCTGGGCGACGACGAGCGGCGCCAGGCCCATGGAGGGCTCGTCGAGCAGCAGCAGGCGGGGGCCGGTGACCATCGCGCGGCCGATGGCGAGCATCTGCTGCTCGCCGCCGGACAGCGTGCCACCCTGCTGGGCTCGGCGCTCGGCCAGGCGGGGCAGCAGGCCGTACACGTGGTCGATGCGGCGCCTGATCTCCGCCTGGTCGCGCACGAGGTAGCCGCCGAGCAGCAGGTTGTCGTGCACGGTCAGGGTGCTGAAGATCCTGCGTCCCTCCGGGGCGTGCACGAGACCGCGCCCGGTGATCTTGTGCGCGGCGCTGCCGGTGATGTCCTCGCCCTCGAAGACGACCGTGCCGCCGCTGGGCCGGACCAGGCCGGAGACCGCCGACAGCGTGGTCGTCTTGCCCGCGCCGTTGTTGCCGAGCAGGGCGACGATCTCGCCCTTGCCGACGGTCAGCGACAGGCCGCGCAGCGCGTGCACGCCGTCGTAGTGGACGTCGAGGCCGCTGATCTCAAGCATGGGCGTCGCTCCCCAGGTAGGCCTCGATGACGGCGGGGTCGCGGCGCACCTCTTCCGGGCGGCCTTCGGCGATCTCCTTGCCGAAGTTGAGCACCACGATGCGTTCGGAGACCTGCATCACCAGCCCCATGTCGTGTTCGATCAGCACGATCGCGATACCAAGGTCGCGGATCCGCCTGATCAGGTCGAGCATCTCCGCCTTCTCCGCGTGGTTCAGCCCAGCCGCGGGCTCGTCCAGCAGCAGCAGGCGGGGGTTGCGGGCCAGGGCGCGGGCGATCTCGACCCGCCGCTGCTCGCCGTACGGCAGGTTGCGGGCGGCGGAGTAGCGGTCGCCGCGCAGGCCCACGAAGTCGAGCCAGTGGTGGGCCTGGTCCGTGCACTCGCGCTCGGACCTGCGGTAGCGCGGGGTGTGCAGCAGCGCGTCGAAGACGCTCTGCTTCAGCCACAGGTGGCTGCCGGCGCGGACGTTGTCGAGCACCGACAGCTCGCCGAACAGCCGCAGGTTCTGGAAGGTACGGCTGACGCCGAGCCCCGCGACGGCGGAGGGGCGCAGCCCGGTCAGGGAGCGCCCGTCGAAGGTCATCGTCCCGGCGGTGGGCCGGTAGAAGCCGGTCACGCAGTTGAAGGCGGAGGTCTTGCCCGCGCCGTTGGGGCCGATGACCGAGACGATCTCGGCCTCGTTCACCGAGAAGCTGAGCCCGTCGATGGCCAGCAGGCCGCCGAAAGCCAGGCGCAGCTCCGTCACCTCGAGGAGCGTCACTTGAGGGCCTCCTTCGAGCGGGCGGGCCACAGGCCCTGCGGCCGCAGCAGCATCACGACGATGAGCAGCACGCCGAAGACGAAGTACCGGTAGTCGGCCGCCTCGCGCAGCAGCTCGGGCAGCAGGCTGATGACGATCGCGCCGAGCACGACGCCGGGCACCGAGCCCATGCCGCCCAGCACGACGGCCATGAGCACGGTCGCGGAGTACAGGAAGGTGAAGCTGTTGGGCGAGATCGCCGACAGCTGGCCCGCGAACAGCACGCCCGCCAGACCGCCCCAGACCGCGCCCGCGATGTAGGCGGCCAGCTTGACCTTGTAGGTGTGCACGCCGGTCGCCTCGGCGGCGTCCTCGTCCTCGCGCACGAACCGCATCGCCCGGCCGAGCCGCGACCGGCCCAGGCGGGAGGCGCCGAGGACGGCGATCGCGACGACCCCCACGGTGACGTAGTAGAAGCCCGCCTTGCTGTCGATCAGGCTCGGGATGCCGTAGATGCCGGAGGGGCCGCCCGTGACGGGCAGGTTGTTGGCGGTGATACGGATGATCTCGCCGAAGCCGAGCGTGACGATCGCCAGGTAGTCGCTGCGCAGCCGCAGCGTCGGCGCGCCGATGACGATGCCGGCGATGACCGTGACCACGATGACGGCGGGCACGGTGGCGACCAGCGGCAGGTCGAGGCGCGTGGCGAGGACGCCGCTGGTGTAGGCGCCGACCGCGAAGAAGGCCGCGTAGCCGAGGTCGAGCAGGCCGGTGTAGCCCACCACGATGTTCAGGCCCGAGGCCAGCATCACGAAGATCGCGGCGGTGGTCATGATGGACAGCGCGTAGTCGCTCGCGTTGACGAACGGCGCGAGCAGCGCGATCAGCAGACCCGCCAGGCCGGCCCAGCGGTTGTCGAACAGCTTGGACAGCCGGGTCCTGGGGGCCTTGGCGCCGAGCTTGCGAGGAGCTTCGGGGGCGTCAGGAGCTTCGGGAGCTTTGGTCTCGTTCACACCCGCTCCGTCACGCGTTCGCCCAGCAAGCCGGTCGGCCGCACGGTCAGGAACAGGATCAGCACCCCGAAGGCGAACACGTCGCGCCATTCGCCGCCGAGCCAGTAGGTGCCGAAGGACTCCAGGAGCCCCAGCACCAGACCGCCGAGCATGGTGCCCGGGATGTTGCCGATGCCGCCGATGACCGCCGCGGTGAACGCCTTCAGCCCGATGAGGAAGCCCATCAGGAAGTCGATCTTCCCGTAGTAGGCGCCCGCCATCACCCCGGCCGCGCCCGCGAGCGCCGAGCCGAGGAAGAAGGTCCTGGAGATCACCGCGTTGACGTCGATGCCCATGAGCGCGCTGGTGCGCGGGTCGAGCGCGATCGCCCGCATGGCCCTGCCCTCGCGGGACCTGGTGACCAGGAGGTGGAGCCCGACCATGAGCACGACGGCCACGCCGATGAGGACGAGCTGCTGCAGGGTGAGCCTGGCGCCGAGCACCTCGATGGAGGTGCCGCTGAGCCGTACGGGGTAGACCCGCGGGTCGGGGCCGGCGCCGGCGCGCATGCCGTACTCGAGGGCGAAGGAGGCCCCGACCGCCGTGATGAGCAGCGACAGGCGGGGCGCGCCGCGCAGCGGGCGGTAGGCCACCCGCTCGAGCACCACGCCCGCGAGGCCGGTGCTGACCATGGTCAGCAGCAGCACGCCCAGCAGCACGGGCAGCGTCATCGCCGCGGGCACCCCGCCCAGCGCGGACAGCACGGCGAAGCCGGTGAACGCGCCGAGCATGTACAGGTCGCCGTGGGCGAAGTTGAGCAGCTTGATGATGCCGTAGACCATGCTGTAGCCGAGTGCCACGAGGGCGTAGAACGACCCCACGAACAGGCCGTTCCAGACGAGCTGTGTCATGAGGCCTCCTTCGTCGGCCTCATGACACGAAGCGTGCTGTGTTTCCTGGTTCCCTCGCTACGCTCGCTCACGACAGCGCGTCCTGCAGAGCGAACTTGTCGCCCTTCCACACCAGGATCTGGAAGCCGCCCGCGGACAGCGTGTGCTCGGGGGTGAACTTCAGCGGGCCCGAGAACATCGAGAAGCCGTTGATCCCCTCGAGAGCCGAGATGACCTTGGCTCCGTCGGTGGAGCCCGCCTTGGTGATCGCCTCGGCGGCCAGCCGGACGGCGTCGTAGGCCTGGTTCGAGTACGGGCCCGGGGCCGAGCCGAACTTCTTGGTGTAGGCGTCGATCCAGCCCTTGGCGTCGGGCAGCGTGTCGGGGATCGGGGTCATGGTGGCGAAGACGCCGTCGGCCTCGGCTCCGGCGATCTCGCCGAGCTTGGGAGAGACCGAGCCGTCCGCGACCATGATCGAACCCTTGTACCCGGCCTGGCGCAGCTGCCTGATGATCAGGCCGCCCTCCTGGAAGTAGCCGGTCCAGTAGACGAAGTCGGCCTTCTTGTCGAGGATGTTGGCGATGTTGGCGCTGTAGTCGCTCTCCTTGGGCGTGACGGCCTCGGTGATGACCGCCTTGTCGCCGAGCAGCGGCTGGGTGCGGACCGCGATGTCCTTGGAGTAGCTGGTGTTGTCGTGCATGAGCGCGACCTTGGTGGCGCCCTGCTTGGTGATCCACTTGGTGGCGGCCTCGGCCTGCTGGGTGCCGGTGCCGTTGATCAGGAAGACGTGCTTGAGCTTCTGGTCGACCAGCTCCTGGGAGTTGGCGGCCGGAATGATCATGGGTATGTTCGCCTTGCCGAACACCGGCAGCGTGGGCAGCGTGGCGCCCGAGCAGTAGCCGCCGATGGAGACGTCGACGCCCTCGGTGACCACCTTGTTGGCGGCGGCGACGGCCGTCTGGGCGTCGCAGGCGTCGTCGGCGGCCTTGAGCTCGAGCTGGCGGCCGAGGACGCCGCCCTTGGCGTTGATCTCGTCCACCGCGAGCTGCGCGGCGTTGGTCATGTACGGGCCGATGGCGGCCTCGCTGCCGGACTGGGGGACCAGCATGCCGAGCTTGATGGGGGCCTTGTCGTCCTGCTGGGCGGCTCCACCGTCGCCGAGCAGACCCTGACCGCATCCCGCCAGCAGCATGGCGGCCGCCACCAGGGAGGCGACTTGCGTTGAGCGCATGTGACTCTCCTCACGTGAGTGATGTGTGACATCACACTGGTGTGCCGGTGGCCGGTCAAGCGCCGATATCAGACCGTTAGCGTCATAACACGCCCAGGGCCCGTCCAGGGAGGTCCCGGTCAAAACCGTGACCTCCCTGGTATTCCGGGCAGCCCGAAACGGCCACCGTACTGTGCTGACCCGTCAGAGGACGAAGCCCTCGGGGAACGGGTCGCGTGGGTCGAGGAAGTACTGCGCGGTCCCGGTGATCCACGCCCTTCCCGTGATCGTCGGCACGACCGCCGGACGACCGCCCACGCTCGTCTCCTCCACCAGGCGTCCGATGAACCTGGTCCCGATGAAGGACTCGTTGACGAAGTCCGCCCCCAGCGCCAGCTCGCCCCTGGCGTGCAGCTGGGCCATGCGGGCGCTGGTGCCCGTCCCGCACGGCGAGCGGTCGAACCAGCCGGGGTGGATCGCCATCGCGTGCCTGGAGTGCCCGGCGGTGGAGCCGGGCGCCCTGAAGTACACGTGGTGGCAGCCGCGGATCCGCTCGTCCTCCGGATGCACGGGCTCGTCGGCGGCGTTGATCGCCGACATGGTGGCCAGGCCCGCCGCCAGGATCTCGTTCTTGGCCGCCCGGTCGAAGGGCAGCTTGTAGTCGTCGAGGTCGACGATGGCGTAGAAGTTGCCGCCGTAGGCCAGGTCGTAGCGAACCTGTCCGAACCCCGGCACCTCCACCACCGCGTCCAGCCTGTCGCTGTAGGCGGGGACGTTGCGCAGGGTCACCGACTCGGCGACGCCGTCCTTCACGGCCACGTCCACGACGACCAGCCCCGCGGGCACCTCCAGGCGGACGGTCGTCACCGGCTCGACGACCTCGACCATCCCGGTCTCCACCAGGACGGTGGCCACCCCGATCGTGCCGTGGCCGCACATCGGCAGGTAGCCGGACACCTCGATGAACAGCACCCCCCAGTCCGCGTCGGGGCGGGTGGGCGGCTGCAGGATGGCCCCGCTCATGGCGGCGTGCCCCCGCGGCTCGTTCATCAGCAGCTGCTTGATGTGGTCGAAGTGCTCGCGGAAGTAGACGCGGCGCTCGGCCATGCTGTTACCGGGGATGACGCCGACGCCGCCGGTGACGACCCTGGTGGGCATGCCCTCGGTATGGGAGTCGACGGCGTGGAAGACCCGCTTGGTCCTCATCTCAGCCCCTCCGCCAGCACCTTCTCCGTCGCGGCCCGCACCGCCGCCGCGTGCTCGTCGGTCAGCGGGAGCCTGGGCGGCCTGCACGGCCCGCCGTACCTGCCCGCGAGGTCCATGGACAGCTTGATGGCCTGGACGAACTCGGTCCTGGCGTCCCAGCGCAGCAGCGGGTGGAGCGTGCGGTACAGCGGCAGCGCGGTCTCCAGGTCGTGCGCCATGGCGGCCCGGTATAGGGCGACGGTCGAGGCGGGCAGGGAGTTGGGGAACCCGGCGATCCACCCCTTGGCGCCCGCCAGCGCCAGCTCGAGCACCACGTCGTCGGTGCCGATGAGCACGTCGAGGCCGGGCGCCAGCTCGGCGATCTCGTAGGCGCGGCGCACGTCGCCGGTGAACTCCTTCACCGCGACGATCAGCCCCTCGTCGAACAGCCTGGCCAGCAGCGCGGGAGTCAGGTCGACCTTGGTGTCATAGGGGTTGTTGTAGGCGACGATCGGCAGGCCCGCCTTCGCCACCTCCCTGTAGTGGTCGATCACGGTCCGCTCGTCGGCGCGGTAGGAGTTCGGCGGCAGCAGCATGACGCACGCGCATCCGGCGTCGCGGGCGTGCTCGGCCCAGCGGCGCGACTCGGCCGAGCCGTACGCGCCGACGCCCGCCATCACGTTGCGACCGCCGATGGCCGCCACCGCCGTCTCGACGACCTTGGCCCGTTCCTCGGGGGAAAGAGTTTGGTACTCCCCGAGCGAGCCGTTCACGGCCACGCCGTCACAGCCCTGCTCGACCAGCCATCGGCAGTGCTCGGCGAACCCGTCGAAATCCGCCGACAGGTCGTCGCGCAGGGGAAGGGCCGTGGCGACCATGATTCCGTGCCATGGCTCAACGCGGTTGCTCATCTTCGATCCTCTCAAGACAGCCGAGGGTGATCGGCTGGACTATGGGGCGGCGGGTGGCTTGGGGTCGCTCGCCGGCCAGGCAGGAGACCGCGTAACCGCAGATCCTGCCCTGGCACCAGCCCATCCCCGGGCGGGCGAGCAGCTTGACGGAGCGCGCGTCGGTGGCGCCCAGGTCCATGGCCTCGCGGATGGCGCTCACCGGCACCTCCTCGCAGCGGCACACGAGCGTGTCGTCGGCCAGCCAGGACTGCCAGCCCGGCTGGACGGGATAGGCCTCCTGCAACGCGCGCGCGAAGGCGCGCAGCCGCTCGCCGCGCCTGCGCAGGACGCCGGGAACGGGCTCCCCGCCCGAGCGCGAGGCGAGGTCATGAGCGATGGCCAGGCCCGCGGCGCGCCCCTCCAGCTCGGCCAGCGCCGCGCCGCCGACGCCGGTGGGCTCGCCCGCGGCGTAGACCGCGGCCACGCTGGTGCGCTGGCCCTCGTCGACGACCACGACGGGGCTGCCGTCGGCCGAGTGCGCCGTGGCGCAGCCCAGCTGGACGGCCAGGTCGATCTGCGGGACGAAGCCGTAGCCGACGGCGACCGCGTCGCACTCGACCGTCCGCGACGACAGCACCCGCCACGTGGGGTCCAGGCGCGCGACGGTCACGTGGGTGACGCGGGCCGAGCCGTGGGCCGCCACGACCGCGTGCCGGGTCCGGTACGGCACGCGGTGCCTGGCCAGCGCGGCCCCGTACCCGAGCGCCTCGCCCGTCTTCCCCGCGGCCAGCATGGGATGCCTGGCCAGGCCGAGCAGGCCGTTGGCCTCGAAGACCCCCGCGACCGAGGCTCCCGCCGCCGCGAGACCGGCGGCCACGGGCAGCAGGAAGGGGCCGGTGCCCGAGACGACGACCCGCCGGCCCACCGGCACGCCCTCGCCCTTGAGCAGGGCCTGCGCGCCGCCTGCCGTGAACACGCCGGGCAGGTCCCAGCCGGGGAAGGGCAGCGGCCTGTCGTGCGCGCCGGTGGCGATCAGCAGCGATCGGCAGGTGAGCGTGACGGGCCGCTCCTCCTCGCCTGCCATGCCGTGGACGGTGAAGGCCTCCGCGTCCCGCTCGACGGCCCAGACCTTGTGGTCGAGCAGGAGGTCGGCCGTGGTCCTGAGGGCGCGGCACTGCCGGACGAAGCGGTCCGCGCCGCGTCCCGACGGCAGGCTGCTCGCGCGGTGCCTGAAGTACTGGCCGCCGAGGCGGGGGCCGGCGTCGACCAGGGCCACGCGCAGCCCCGCCTGGGCGGCGCTCAGCGCGCCCGCCACTCCCGCGGGGCCGCCGCCGACGACGACGAGGTCGTAGCCGGTCATGAGGTGGTCACCTCGTCTCCTGGGCGGGCCCGCACCAGGCAGGCGCGCTGGGACTCGCGTCCGTTGACCGTGACCAGGCAGTCGAAGCAGACGCCGATGCCGCAGAACAGGCCGCGCGGCCTGCCTTCGTGCCTGGTGGAGCGCCATGACGTGATGCCCGCCGCATGGAGGGCCGCGCCGACGCTCTGGCCGGCCACGACGGGCACGGCTCTGCCGTCCACGGTGATCTCGAAGTTCACGCGAACCTCCCTGGGCTGAAGGGGTCCAGGTCGAGGGCGGTGCGCTCCCCCGACAGCAGCTGGGCGAGCAGGTGGCCGGTGGCGGGCGCGAGGCCGATGCCCGCGCCCTCGTGCCCGCAGGCGTGCAGGAGCCCGGGCACGCGCGGGTCCTGGCCGATCACCGGCAGATGGTCGGGGCAGTACGGCCGGAAGCCGCAGTAGGACCTGATCACGCGCCGGTCCCTGAGCACCGGGAACAGCGCGGTGGCCTGGGCCGCCAGCGTGCGCAGCACCGGGATCGAGGTGGTCGTGTCGAAGCCGACCCGCTCCCTGCTGGCGCCGATGAGCACGGTGCCCGCGGGCGTGCCCTCGACGACCGCGGAGGTCTCGAGGTCGGCCGAGTCGCTGGCGACGTTGGTCACGTAGGCGGCAGTGTAGACCTTGTGCCTGATCAGCGGCTCCCTGAGGGGCTCGGTGACCAGGATGAAGCCGCGCCTCGGCAGGATCGGCAGCTCCACCCCCGCCATGGCCGCGATCTGGCCGCCCCAGGTACCCGCCGCGTTGATCACGGATCCGCCGAGGATGTCGCCGTGATCGGTGCGCACGCCCGTGACCCGTTCGCCGCTGCGCATGAACCCGGTGACCGTGACGCCGGTCCGCAGGCGTAGCGCGCCGTGGCCGAAGCTGTCGGCGCCCTGCCTGATGAGGCGGGCGGCCGCCAGCATGGGCTGCACCTGGGCGTCCTGCGGGTAGAAGACGCCGCCCGCGAGGCCGTCGGCCAGGTGCGGCTCGTAGTCGTGCAGCGCGGAGTCCGGCACGACGGTGTGCTCCACGCCCTGCTTGTCCGCCAGCTCCACCAGCCGCCGCTGGACCTCCCCGCTCTCCGCCACGACCAGGCCGCCCTTGGGCTCGAACTCGAACCCGCCGTGGCCCGCCAGCTCGCGCCAGAGCCGGTTGGACAGCAGCGCCAGGTCGAGCTCAGGGCCCGGCTCCTTGTCGGAGACCAGCACGTTGCCCTCGCCTGCGCCGGTGGTGCCGCCCGCCACGGGGCCGCGGTCGAGCACCGTCACGTCGAGGCCTGCGGCCGCCGCGTAGTAGGCGCACGCCGCGCCCACGACGCCTGCGCCGATGACGATCACATCGGACATCGTGTCTCCTCACCTCCTCGCAGTAATATGTCACATATCTTCCCCGCCTGTGAACCCCCGTCCGGTGGAGGGCCCGGCCGGTGGGAAGAGCACGCACCCTGCCCCCTACCATCGAAGACGTGAAATCCTTCTGGCCGCCTACCCCCCGTTCGATGAGCCTGTGGGCCCTGCTGTCCGTGATCGCCAACGCCGGCATCACGGTCACCGGCGCGGCCGTGCGGGTCACGGGATCGGGGCTGGGCTGCCCGACCTGGCCCAGGTGCACGCCCGACAGTTTCATTCCCGTCGCGCACCCTGAGCACAGCTGGGTCAACATGGGCGTCGAGTTCGGCAACCGGCTGCTCGCCTTCCTGGTGCTGGCCGTGGCGGCGATGTGCCTGCTGACCGCGATGCGGATGGCCCCGCGCCGGCGCGACCTGATCCGGCTGGCCTGGCTGCAGCCCCTGGGGGTCGTCGCCCAGGCGCTGTGGGGCGGCCTGGTGGTGCGCACCGCGCTCAACCCCGTGACGGTGAGCGTCCACTTCCTCATCTCCATCGGCCTGATGGCGGCCTGCTGGCTCCTCTACGCCCGCTCCCGCGAGGGCGACGCCCCCGCCAGGCCCGTGGTGCACCGCGACATCCAGCGCCTCGGCCACGTGCTGGTGGCCGCCGTGGCCGTGCTGCTGGTCGCGGGCGTGGTGGTGACGGGCACGGGCCCGCACTCGGGCGACGCGCTGGCCTCCCGCTTCGACTTCGACATCGAGACCGTGGCGCGCCTGCACGCCGACATCGTCTACGTCGTGGTCGGCCTCACCTTCGCGCTGCTGTTCGCGCTGCGCGTCACCGGTGCCCCCAGGCGCGCCCGCGCGGCGGCGACGGGCCTGCTGGTGATCGAGCTCGCCCAGGGCGTGATCGGCTACACCCAGTACTTCCTCGCCGTGCCCGCGTTCCTCGTCGGCCTGCACGTGCTCGGCGCCACCGTGGTGTGGATCGGCGCCCTGCGCGTGGTCACCAGCCTGCGCACCCGCGACGAGGTGCCCGATGAGGTGCCCGACGAGGCCCCCGCCGCGCCGGCCGGCGTCCCCCTCCCCCACTGACGGCCCGCCCCGAAGGTGGGAGGGTGTGGCACGATATGTCGGCCACTCCCCCACCGGCGCGAGGTGTGCGTTTCATGCGATTCGTCCAGACTTCCCGTACGGCGGTGCGCCGCGCCTACCAGGGCGCGGTCGCGCTGAGCGTGCTGGCGATCGCCCCGCTGACCTGGGCCTGGCTGGGCAGCGAGAACCACCGCGTGGTGGCCGACACGCCCGGCTGGCTGGCCAGGGTGCCCGACTCGGGCACCGCGCTCGTCCTCGGCGCGGGCCTGTTCTCCGGCCGGCCCAGCCCGATGCTCGCCAGGCGGCTCGACATCGCCGCGCAGCTCTACCGGGCGGGCAAGGTCAAGGCCGTGCTGCTGTCGGGCGACAACAGCAGGAAGGACTACGACGAACCCTCGGCCATGCGCGACTACCTGCTGGCCGAGGGGGTGCCCGACGCCGTGATCGTGCGCGACTACGCGGGCTTCGACACCTGGGACTCCTGTGTGCGGGCCCGCAGGGTCTTCGGCGCCGACGACGTCACCGTGGTCACGCAGTCCTTCCACCTGCCGAGGGCGGTGACGCTGTGCCGTACGGCGGGGCTGCGGGCCTTCGGCGTCGGCGACGACTCGGCCAGGCGGTGGGCGGCCGAGACCTACGCCTCCGCCGCGCGGGAGTTCGGGGCCGCCGCGAAGGCGCTGGGCGACGTGGTGCTCGGCACCGAGCCGGTCTTCCCCGGCCCGAAGGAGACCTCGCTGCGGCAGGCCCAGACGGGCCGGTGAGCGCGCGGAGCGGGCGGCTCGACCGGCGGCTCGGACCGGCCGCTCGGACCGGTCGCTAGGACCGGCCACTCAGACCGGCCAGTGGCCGTCCGTGGAGGGGGAGGGCGCGCCAGGGGCGTAACCCGGCGGCGGGGTGCCGTGGGCGGCGGCGCGCGCGTGCTGGCGGGGCACGGGGAAGCGGGCCTTGGCCGCGCTCATGCACTCGAGCAGCGCCCGCTGCTCCTCGTGGAAGGTCTGGTCGTCGACGATGTGGCGGAACGCCCGCTCGTGCAGCAGCCCGAGCTCGGTGGCGGCGAGCTGGTAGTCGCTCATCGCCCGCACGCCTGCCTTGCCGCCGTGCGCCTTGGCCCACTGCCTGGCCTGCCTGCGCCGCGACAGCGCCGAGAGCATGAAGATGTCGGCGGCGTCGACCAGCCGCGTCGGCTCGTAGGGCGGCAGGTAGCGCTGCAGGAGGGCGACGATGCGCCGCCTGTCGCGCAGGACCACGCCGATGAGCGTGAAGAGCACCACCAGCAGCACCAGGTAGGCGATCACCAGGCCGACGAAGCCGCCGTAGGAGGCCAGGCCGTTCCACATGCCGTGCAGCAGCATCGCGGCGATCCAGCCCGCCAGGATGACGAGGGCCCGGTCGGAGCCGGAGCGCCTGGCGGCGTAGGCGACGGCCACGCCGGTCATCGAGGTGAACAGCGGGTGCGCGAACGGCGAGAGGATGCCGCGCAGCACGACCGTCACCGCCAGCCCCTGCACGCCGAACTGGTCCTGGGCGGCGATGTAGTAGCTGACGTTCTCGGTCATGGCGAAACCGAGGCCTACCATGCTGGCGTAGATGATGCCGTCGGTCGGTCCGTCGAGTTCGGCGCGGCGAAAGCGCAGCAGCCCGAGCAGGACCAGGCCCTTCATCGTCTCCTCCACCACGGGGGCGCCGAAGGTGGCGGCGATGTTGCGCGCGCTGGCCGCCGACAGCCCCACGGTGTCGGTGATGTAGTGCAGGTTGAGCGAGTTGACGATGCCCGCCACCAGCACGGCGATGCCCGCCCCCCACGCGAAGGCGAAGACGAGGTTGCTGCGCGGCTCCGGCTCCATGCGGTCGAGCGCCAGCACGGCCGCCAGCAGCAGCGGCACCGGCGCGAACGCCAGGATGAGCGCGATGAAGAACTGCACCGGCGCGCCGTTGAGCACGTCGAAGGAGAAGGAGACCAGAGCGCAGATGCCCGCCAGCACCAGGCCCGCGATCAACGCGAAGGACGGCCGGTCCTTGAACACCCAGCGTGGATCACGGGTCTTCATACCGTGACTGTAACGGATCGCCATGACGCTGTCCTTCCCACTTCGAGAGCAGGTCAGGCCAGCAGCGGATCGATCGCGACCGCGAGGAACAGCAGCGCCAGATAGGCGTTCGACCAGTGGAAGAAGCGCATCGGACGCAGGTCGACGCCGCTCTTGCCGGCGTTGAGCCGGGCGAGCAGCCGGTAGACCTCGATCAGGCAGAACGCGCCGAGCACCGCCGCGACGACCGGGTAGAGCAGCGTGGTGCCGGCCACCGGCCACAGCAGCAGCGAGCAGGCGACCGTCGCCCAGGTGTAGGCGATCGACTCCAGCACCACCCTGCGCTCGGTGGCCACGACGGGCAGCATCGGGATCGAGGCGGCCGCGTAGTCCTCCTTGTAACGCATCGCGAGGGTCCAGGTGTGCGGCGGCGTCCAGAAGAACACCACGCCGAACAGCACCAGCGGGGTCCACTCCAGGCCGCCGGTGATGCCCGCCCAGCCGATCACGACCGGCATGCACCCGGCCAGGCCGCCCCACACGATGTTCTGGGAGGTGCGGCGCTTGAGCACCAGCGAGTAGACGAAGACGTAGAACAGGATCGCCGACAGGTTGAGCGCCGCCGCCAGCAGGTTCGTGGTCACCCACATGCCGGCCACGGACAGCACCCCGAGGACCACGCCGAAGACAAGGGCGGCGCGCGGGGTGACCTGGTGCCTGGCCAGCGGCCGCTTGCGGGTGCGCCGCATCTTCACGTCGATGTCGCGGTCGATGTAGCAGTTGAGCGCGTTGGCGCTGCCCGCCGACAGGGTGCCGAACACCATGACCGACAGCGCCTTCCACAGCGGCGGCAGGCCGTCGGCGGCCAGGAACATCACCGGCAGCGTCGTGATCAGGAGCAGCTCGATGACCCGCGGCTTGGTCAGCGCGACGTACGCCTTGATGACCGCGCCGAAGGAGCGCGGTTCGGCGGGCGCCAGGGACGGCGGGGGCGCGGCCGGCGACGGCCTGTTCGTGAGCACCGTCAAGGCGCTTCCAGCGAGTGCGGAGTCAACGCGTAACCTCTGAAGAGAGCGGAACCGTGGACGCCGAGCACCTGACGTCCTTGCGAACAAACAAACTGTAGTCGCAGGGTGAGCCGGTCCGGCCAATGGGGGCACCGAGGACGGGTTGGTCAGCCCTACCAAGGTCCACTCAGTTAGGGTCGGTGTGGGCGGGAAAAGCCACCAGCACCACCATGACAACTAGATTCCGGAGATCGAGCAGTTGAGCACCTTTGAATGGACCGACCTCGACAAGCAGGCGGTCGACGTCGTCCGAGCCCTGGCGATGGACGCGGTCGAGAAGTCGGGCTCGGGCCACCCCGGCACCGCGATGAGCCTGGCGCCCGCCGCATACCTGCTCTTCCAGCGCACGATGCGCCACGACCCCACCGACGCGTCCTGGGTGGGTCGTGACCGGTTCGTCCTGTCGTGCGGCCACACCAGCCTGACGCTGTACATCCAGCTCTACCTGTCCGGCTACGGCCTGGCTCTGGAGGACATCGAGCGGCTGCGCAGCTGGGGCAGCCGCACGCCCGGCCACCCCGAGCACGGCCACACCGTCGGCGTCGAGACGACCACCGGCCCGCTGGGCCAGGGCATCGGCAACGCGGTCGGCATGGCCATGGCCGCCCGCCGCGAGCGCGGCCTGTTCGACCCGGACGCCGAGCCCGGCACCAGCCCCTTCGACCACCACATCTGGTGCATCGCCTCCGAGGGCGACATCGAAGAGGGCATCAGCCACGAGGTCAGCGCCCTCGCCGGCCACCAGAAGCTCGGCAACCTGACGGTGCTGTTCGACTCCAACCACATCTCCATCGAGGACGACACCGCGATCGCCCTGTCGGAGGACGTGGTCAAGCGCTACGAGGCCTACGGCTGGCACGTCCAGACCGTCGACTGGACCAAGACCGGCGAGTACGTCGAGGACGTCCAGGCGCTGCACGAGGCGCTCGAGGCGGCCCGCGCCGAGACCGACAGGCCGTCGTTCATCAGGCTGCGCACGATCATCGGCTGGCCCGCCCCCAACAAGCAGAACTCCGGCAAGATCCACGGTGCCGCGCTGGGCGCGGAGGAGATCGCCGCCACCAAGAAGATCATGGGCATGGATCCGGCCAGGTCCTTCGACGTGCCGGAAGAGGTGCTGAGGCACACCCGCGAGGTCGCCGAGCGCGGCCGCGCCGCGCACGCCGAGTGGGAGAAGTCGTACGCCGACTGGCGCCTGGCCAACGAGGATCGGGCCGCCGAGTTCGACCGCATCTCCGAGCGCGAGCTGCCCAACGGCTGGGCCAAGGCGCTGCCGACCTTCGAGATCGGCTCGTCGATCTCCACCCGCAAGGCCTCGGGCGAGGTGCTCAGCACGCTGGCCCCGGTGCTGCCCGAGCTGTGGGGTGGCTCGGCCGACCTGGCCGAGTCGAACAACACCACCATGAAGGGCGAGCCGTCCTTCATCCCCGAGGAGTACCAGACCAAGGAGTTCCCCGGTAACCCCTACGGTCGCACGCTCCACTTCGGCATCCGCGAGCACGGCATGGGCGCCATCCTGAACGGCATCGCCCTGCACGGCGGTACCCGTCCCTACGGCGGCACCTTCCTGGTCTTCTCCGACTACATGCGCCCGGCCGTACGGCTGGCCGCGCTGATGAAGCTGCCGGTCACCTACGTCTGGACGCACGACTCCATCGGCCTGGGCGAGGACGGCCCCACGCACCAGCCGGTCGAGCACCTGTGGGCGCTGCGCGCCATCCCCGGCCTCGACGTCGTCCGTCCCGGTGACGCGAACGAGACCGCGGCGGCGTGGAAGGCCGTGCTCAAGCACACCGACCGTCCCGCGGCGCTCGCGCTGACCCGGCAGAACCTGCCGGTGTTCGAGGGCACCAGCGCCGAGGGCGTGGCCAGGGGCGGCTACGTGCTGCGCGAGGCCTCCACCGGCCAGCCGCTCACCATTCTCATCGCCACCGGCAGCGAGGTCGAGATCGCCGTCGCGGCGCGCGACCTGCTCGAGGCCGAGGGAATCCCGACGCGGGTGGTCTCGATGCCGTGTGTCGAGTGGTTCCACGGGCAGGACTGCTCTTACCGGGAGGCAGTGCTTCCTCCGGCGGTCAGGGCCCGCGTCGCGGTCGAGGCGGGAATCGCGCTGGGCTGGCGCGAGTTCGTTGGAGAGGCGGGCGAAGTGGTCAGCCTCGAGCACTTCGGCGCATCGGCGCCGTACAGGACGCTGTATCAGCAGTTCGGCCTCACCGCCGAGCGAGTCGTGGCCGCGGCGAAGGCCAGCCTCGCCAAGCTGGGGCACGACAAGGGCGAGACGACGGGAAACTAGACATGTCGGAAAACCTGAACAAGCTCACCGGCCAGGGTGTGTCCATCTGGCTCGATGACATCAGCCGCGAGCGCCTGCGCAGCGGCAACCTGGAGCAGCTGATCCGCGAGAAGAGCGTCGTGGGTGTGACCTCCAACCCGACGATCTTCGCCAACGCGCTCAGCAAGGGCGACGCCTACGACGCCCAGCTGCACGACCTGGCCGTGCGCGGGGTCGACGTGGGCGAGGCCGTACGGGCCATCACCACCTACGACATCAGGTGGGGCGCCGACGTGCTGCGTCCCGTCTACGACGCCACCGGCGGCATGGACGGCAGGGTCTCCCTCGAGGTGGACCCGCGCCTGGCCCGCGAGACCGAGAAGACGATCGCCGAGGCCCGCTTCCTGTGGTGGGCGGTCGACCGGCCCAACCTGCTCATCAAGATCCCCGCGACGGTCGAGGGCCTGCCCGCGATCACGCAGGCGATCTCCGAGGGCATCAGCGTCAACGTCACGCTGATCTTCTCCCTCGAGCGCTACCGCGCGGTCATGGACGCCTGGCTGGCCGGCCTCGAGGCCGCGCAGGCCAAGGGCCTCAACCTGGCCTCCATCGAGTCGGTGGCCTCGTTCTTCGTCAGCCGCGTCGACACCGAGATCGACAAGCGCCTCGACAAGGCGGGCAAGCCGGAGCTGAAGGGCAAGGCGGGCATCGCCAACGCGCGCCTGGCCTACGCGGCCTTCGAGGACGTCATGAACTCCGAGCGCTGGCAGCGCCTGCGCGCGGCCGGCGCCCGTCCGCAGCGTCCGCTGTGGGCCTCGACCGGCGTCAAGGACCCCAACTACGTCGACACGATGTACGTCGACGAGCTGGTGGCCCCCGGCACCGTCAACACCATGCCGGAGAAGACGCTCGACGCGAGCGCCGACCACGGCCGCGTCACGGGCGACACCGTCCGTCCCTTCTACGAGCAGGCGTGGAACACCATGGCCGCGCTCAAGGAGGCGGGCATCGACTACGACGACGTCGTGCGCGTGCTCGAGGACGAGGGCGTGGAGAAGTTCGAGGCGTCGTGGAACGAGCTGCTCGAGAGCATCAGCAAGAAGCTGGTCCCCTGACGATGGACGTCATCTACCGCGAGGAGGGGGTGGCCGAGGCCGCCGCCTCCGTCGCGGGCCGGCTCGCCGGCGAAGGGGTCCCCGCCCGCCTCGCGGCGGGCGACCCCGCCCTGTGGGGCGCCGACGCCGAGGCCGAGGCGGCGCTGCGCCTCGGCTGGCTCAACCTGCCCCGCACCTCACGCGAGCTGCTGCCCGAGCTCGGCAAGCTGGTGGAGCGGGCCCGCGCCGAGAACCTCGACCACGTGGTCCTGGCCGGCATGGGCGGCTCGTCGCTGGCGCCCGAGGTCATCTGCAACACCGCCGACGTGCCGCTGACGGTCCTCGACACCACCGACCCCGGCCAGGTACGGCGGGCGCTCGACGACCGCCTCGACCGCACGATCGTGGTCGTGTCGAGCAAGAGCGGCTCGACGATCGAGACCGACAGCCACCGCAGGATCTACGAGGACGCCTTCAGGTCCGCCGGCATCGACCCCGCCGAGCGGATCGTGGTCGTCACCGATCCTGGCTCACCGCTGGAGCAGGCGGCCGCCGAGGCCGGCTACACGATCTTCCTGGCCGATCCGAACGTCGGCGGACGCTACTCGGCGCTGTCGGCGTTCGGCCTCGTGCCGAGCGCGCTGGCGGGCGCCGACGTGGAGTGCCTGCTCGACGACGCCGCCGAGGTGCTGCCCCTGCTCGCCGCGGACGAGGGCAACCCGGGGCTGGCCCTCGGCGCCGCGCTCGGCGGCGCGGCGCTGGCCGGGCGCGACAAGCTCATCCTCGAAGACCAGCTCACGGAGATCAACGGCCTGCCCGACTGGATCGAGCAGCTGGTCGCCGAGTCCACGGGCAAACTGGGCAAGGGCATCCTGCCCGTCGTCGCCGCCGAGCCGACGGGCGCGCGCGACGAGCTGATCATGGCGATCGAGTCCGACAACGGCGACGTCCGCGTCGACGGCTCGCTCGGCGCGCAGTTCCTGGTGTGGGAGTACGCCACGGCGCTGGCCGGGCTCGTGCTCGGGGTCAACCCCTTCGACCAGCCCGACGTGGCCGAGTCGAAGGACAACACCGCCCGCGTCCTGGACGGCCCGCCGCCGTCCGAGGAGCCCGTGCTGGTGGACGGCCCGGTCGAGGTGTACGGCGCGACCCGCGCGCACGATCTGTCCGGCGTGTTCACCGAGCTGCTCCACGGGGTGCCCGAGCACGGCTACCTGGCCGTGATGGCCTACCTCGACCGGCTGGCCACTTTCGACGCGCCCGTGCCGAAGGACGCCGACTTCGAGCAGATGACCGCGGCGTGGTTGGCGGCCGACGCCCAGACGCTGCGGGCGCTGCTGGCCATGCGGACGTCGCGGCCCGTGACGTTCGGGTGGGGACCCCGATTCCTGCACTCCACGGGCCAGTACCACAAGGGCGGGCCGTCAAACGGGGTGTTCCTGCAGATCACCGGTGCCGTGACGGCCGACGTCAAGGTGCCGGGCAAGCCCTTCACGCTGGGCGAGCTGCAGCTGGCGCAGGCGCTCGGCGACCGGCAGGCCCTCACCGGGCGGGGGCGGCCCGCCGTACGACTGCATTTGACCGACCGCGCAGCGGGGATCGCGCACCTGCTCGCAGCCGCACAGGAGGTCTGAGATGACAGAACCGGCAGCGCCCGTGGAGGAGACCGCCGCCGTGGCGGCCGCCGCCGCGAGCACGGCCACCACACTTGAGGTGGCCGCCGCCAACCCGCTGCGTGATCCGCGGGACAAGCGGCTGCCCCGGGTGGCGGGGCCATGTGTGCTGGTGCTTTTCGGAGTGACGGGAGATCTGGCCAAGCGCAAGCTGCTGCCGGCGATCTACGACCTGGGCAACAGGGGGCTGCTGCCGCCCGGTTTCTCCCTGGTCGGTTTCGCCCGCCGCGACTGGGCCAACCAGGATTTCGCGCAGCTCACCCATGACGAGGTGAAGGAGCACGCGCGCACGCCCTTCCGCGAGGAGGTCTGGAAGCAGCTGGCCGAGGGCATTCACTTCGTGCCCGGCGAGTTCTCCGACGACGGCGCCTTCGACGCCCTCGCGATGGCATTGAAGGAGATCGACCAGACCAGGGGCACCGGCGGCAACTATGCCTTCTACCTGTCGGTGCCGCCGAAGTTCTTCCCCACGGTGGTGAAGCAGCTCAAGCGCACGGGTCTGGCCGACGCCCCCGAGGGCTCGTGGCGACGGGTGGTGATCGAGAAGCCGTTCGGGCACGACCTGCAGAGCGCGCACGAGCTGAACGAGATCACCAACGAGGCCTTCCCCGAGAGCTCGATCTTCAGGATCGACCACTACCTCGGCAAGGAGACGGTCCAGAACATCATGGCGCTGAGGTTCGCCAACAACCTCTACGAGCCGATCTGGAACCGCAGCTTCGTCGACCACGTGCAGATCACCATGGCCGAGGACATCGGCCTGGCCGGGCGCGCGGGCTACTACGACGGCATCGGCGCGGCCCGCGACGTGATCCAGAACCACCTGCTCCAGCTGCTCGCGCTGGTCGCGATGGAGGACCCGACCTCCTTCGACGCCAACGCGCTGCGCAGGGAGAAGGAGAAGGTGCTCAAGGCGGTGCGGCTGCCCGCCGACCTGTCGCTGAACACCGCGCGAGGCAAGTACGCGGCGGGCTGGCAGGGCGGCGAGAAGGTCGTCGGCTACCTGGAGGAGGAGGGCATCCCCGCCGACTCCGTGACCGAGACCTACGCGGCCATCAAGCTGGAGATCGCCAACCGGCGCTGGGCGGGCGTGCCGTTCTACCTGCGCACGGGCAAGCGGCTCGGCCGCCGCGTCACCGAGGTGGCGGTGGTCTTCCAGAAGGCGCCGCACCTGCCCTTCAGCAAGGACGACACCGAGATCCTCGGCCACAACGCGCTGGTCATCAGGGTGCAGCCGGACGAGGGCATCACGGTGCGGTTCGGCTCGAAGGTGCCGGGCACCGCGATGGAGGTGCGCGACGTCTCCATGGACTTCGCCTACGGCGAGTCGTTCATGGAGTCGTCACCCGAGGCGTACGAGCGGCTGCTGCTGGACGTGATGATCGGCGACCCGCCGCTCTTCCCGCATCAGCGAGAGGTCGAGCTGTCCTGGAAGATCCTCGACCCGATCGAGGAGTTCTGGGCCACGCAGGGCCAGCCGGAAGACTACCCCGCGGGCACGTGGGGCCCGCCGTCGGCCGACGAGATGATGGCCCGCGACGGCAGGGTGTGGAGGAGACTGTGAACGAGCGCAGCGAGAGAACCATCGAACACAGCACTTCGGAAGTCATGAGGCCGGCGAAGGAGGCCTCATGACATCTTTCATGCTGACCGACACGACGGCAGGCAAGATCTCGGGGCAGCTCACCCGGCTGCGCCACCAGATGGGCGCCCCTGCCGTGGGCATGGTGCTGACGCTGGTCGTGGTCTGCGACGAGCGTGACCAGTACGACTCGGTCCGCTCGGCCACCGAGGCCGCCCGCGAGCACCCTTCGCGGATCCTCGTGGTGATCAACAGAGAGTCCGACGAGGCCAACCGGCTCGACGCGGAGCTGCGGGTCGGGGAGTCCACGCCCGGCGAGGTCGTCGTGCTGCGCCTGTACGGCGAGCTGACCGCGCACGCCGACTCCGTGGTCAGCCCGCTGCTGCTGCCCGACACGCCGGTCGTGGCGTGGTGGCCGGGCGACGCGCCCGCCATCCCCTCCCAGGACCCGATCGGGATGCTGGCCCAGCGCCGGATCACCGACGCCAAGACGGTGCCCGACGGCATCAAGGTGCTGGCCGGGCGGGCCAAGGGGTACAGCTCGGGCGACACCGACCTGGCGTGGGCCAGGCTGACGCCGTGGCGCAGCCTGCTGGCCGCCGCCTTCGACCAGCCCGTGGCGAAGGTCAAGAAGGGCTTCGTGGACGCCGCGTCGGGGAACGCGAGCGCGCCGCTGCTGGCGGCGTGGCTGAGCGAACGGCTCGGCGCGCCGATCAAGGTGGTCGACTCGGCGGGCCCCGGCCTGACCGCGGTCAGGCTGACGCTCGACGACGGGGAGATCGCGGTGACCCGCACCGACGCGCGGCTGGCCACGCTCTCGCGTCCCGGCCAGCCCGACAGGCACGTCGCGCTGGCCCGGCGGCACACCTCGGAGCTGCTGGCCGAGGAGCTGCGCAGGCTCGACTCCGACGAGATCTACGAGACGGCGCTGAAGCGGCTGGCCCGCTCCCACAGGGGCTGACCCGCTCGCCGAGTCCCGGGTCCCGGACGGACCCGGGACCTCCGCCGTCTCCGACCCCCAGCTTCCCGACACCCGGCTCCCAGAGGGACGCCCTCCCCACCTCCCGAGAGCCTCCCTCCCCCACCGCAGCCCTCCCGGAAGACCGAACGGAGTCCCACCTCCGTCTCCACAAGAGACGCGGCCGAAGTTCCACCTCCGTCCTCATGAGAGACGCTCCTCATGAGAGACGCTCCTCATGAGAGACGCAGCCGAACTCCGAATCGACGGCCATGGTGACCCGGGCAGGCGGCGAACCCTCGATAGGGTGGCTCCCGTGAGCGTTCCCAACGTAGTCGTGCACCGCGACGCCGACGTGCTGGCCAAAGCCGTCGCCGCGCGCATCATCACCCGTCTGGTCGACGTGCAGTCCGCCAGGGGCTCGGCCTCGCTGGTGCTGACCGGCGGCACGGTCGGCATCGCCACGCTGGCCGCCATCGCCGCGACGCCGGCCCGCGACGCGGTCGACTGGCGCAAGCTCGACATCTGGTGGGGCGACGAGCGCTTCCTGCCCTCGGGCGATCCCGAGCGCAACGAGACCGGCGCCCGCGCGGCCCTGCTCGACCGGGTCGACCTCGACCCCGCCAGGGTGCACGTCATGCGCGGTCCCGACTCGGGTATGAGCGCCGAGGAGTCGGCCGACGCCTACGCCGAGGAGCTGCGCAAGGCCGCCCATCCCGAAGACCACGGCCCCGTGCCCTCCTTCGACGTGATGCTGCTCGGCATGGGCCCCGACTCGCACGTGGCCTCGCTCTTCCCCGGCAACCCCGCCGTCTACGACACCCGCTCCGTGGTCGCCGTGCACGGCTCGCCCAAGCCGCCGCCCGTGCGCATCTCGCTGACCTTCCCCACCATCCACGCCGCGCGCGAGGTCTGGGTGGTGGCCGCGGGCGAGGAGAAGGCTGGGGCCGTACGGCTGGCGCTGGCCCAGGACTCCGGCCAGGTGCAGGTGCCCGCGGCGGGCGCCAGAGGGGCGCAGCGCACGCTGTTCCTGCTCGACAGGGCCGCGGCGGGCAAGATCCCCGCCGGTCTCAGCAGGATCTCCTCTCCCTGAGCGAACGCTGAGGCGGTGGTCAGCGCAGGGTGTCGATCTCGGCGAGCAGCTCCCTCTTGCGCTCTTCGCCCATGAACGACGCCCGTACGGCGTTGCCCGCCAGCGCGGCCAGCTCCGCCTCGCCCAGCCCGAACACGTGGGCCGCGACGCGGTACTCCTGCTCCAGCGTGGTCGCGAACATGGGCGGGTCGTCGCTGTTCAGGGTGAGGAACAGGCCCTCTTCCAGCAGCCTCGGCAGCGGATGGTCCTCGATCCGCCGCACCTGCCCGGTGCACACGTTGGAGGTCGGGCAGACGTCCAGCGGCAGCTGGGTCTCGCGCAGGTAGGCGACCAGGCGGGGGTCACCGAGGCAGTTGATGCCGTGCCCGATGCGCTCGGCGCCGTAGCCCTCGATGACCTCCCACACGGTCTCGGGTCCCGTCATCTCGCCGCCGTGCGGGACGCTGTGCAGGCCCGCCTTGCGGGCGGCGGAGAAGGCGTCTCGGAAGGAGTCGCGGTACGCGGCCCGCTCCTGCTCCATCCCGCCGATGCCGAAACCTACCAACGCGGCGGGAGGTTCGTTCAGCGCGTGGTCGAGAGTGATCCTGGCCGCCTCGACGCCGAACTCGCCGGGGATGTCGAAGATGTAGGCCATCTCGACGCCGTGCTCGTCCAGCGACCTGCGGGCGGCCACGTCGAGCGCCTCGGTGACCGCCCGCATCGGCAGCCCCTGAATCCAGTGCGCGTACGGCGTGACCTGCAACTCGACGTAGCGGCAGTTCTGCGGCGCCAGGTCGCGGGCCAGCCCCGTCACGAGCGAGGCGACGTCCTCGGGATCGCGGACCAGCGCGTTGACCGCCCCGTAGACCTGGGCGAAGTGCGGGAAGTCGCGGAAGGTGTAGAAGTCTCGCAGCTCCTCCTCCGTGGCCGGCACGCCGCTGCCCGGATGGCGGCGCGACAGTTCGAGCACGGTCGGCACGGAGGCGGAGCCGATCAGATGGACATGGAGCTCGACCTTGGGCAACCGGTCGATGAAGGCGTCGATCGTCATGGCGACGACCCTAAGCGCGCTCTCCCCAGCCAGAAAGAGTTTGGGGAAGAATCTCACACTAAGTCGTAAGGTTCAGCGCGCTGCCCACGCGTGCGCCAGCGGAAGCAGCACGCCGTCGACCGATTCGGCCGCGAAGGCGTCGTCCAGCGGCGGCCCGACGAAGATCAGGCGATGCCAGACGAGCGCCTCCACCAGCTCGGCCAGCCGTCCGGCGTCCACGGGAGCGGCCAGCTCTCCCCTGGCCACGGCCCGATCGACCAGCGCGGAGGCGCCGCCCAGATCGCGCACGGGCATGTGCTCGCGCAGGGTCCTGGCCAGTTCCTGATGGGAGACGAGCGTGGACGACAGCCCCATGATGAGCCCGTGCTTGCGCTCGGCCGCCGCGCAGAGCCCCCTGACGACCTCGAACAGGTCACCGCGCAGGGAGCCCGTGTCGGGGGCGGGCGGCACGTCCATGTCGAAGCGGCGGCAGATGACGTCGACGACCAGCTCGGGCTTGCCCGCCCAGCGCCGGTAGATGGTCGCCTTGCTCGCCTTGGCGCGCTTGGCGATCTGGTCGACCGACATCCGGTCATAGCCCATCTCCGACAGCAGGTCGAAGGTGGCGTCGAGGATGGCCTTCTCCCTGCCGGGATCGAGTGGTGCCACGCACGCTTCCTTAGTTGTGGGCGAACTCCTGGAATCGTACGCCGGTCAGCTCGGTGGACACCTCCCACAGCCGGGCGGCCAGCGCCTCGTCGAGAGCGTCCTTGCTCGGCCGCAGCGGCTTGGACGTCGGCCCGAGGTACTCCCCTCCCCTGATGAGCGGCGAGGTCGCCGCGTAGAGGGAGGGCGCCGCGCCGTCGTCGGCGCTGCGCAGGAACAGCCTCAGCAGCGGCTGAAGGGGGCCCACGCTGAAGAAGTTCGTGGCGGTGGCGCCCGGGTGGGTGGCCACCGACAGCAGCGCCGACCCCGCCCGCCTGGCCCTGCGCTGAAGCTCGAAGGTGAACAACAGGTTGGCCAGCTTGGAGCGGCCGTAGGAGCTCATCTTGCCGTAGCGGCGCTCGAGGCCGAGATCGTCGAAGTCGAGCCTGCCGACCTTGTGGGCGTCGCTGGACACGTTGACCACCCGCGGCGCGGGCGCGGCCAGCAGGAGCGGCAGCAGGAGCCCGGTGAGCGCGAAGTGGCCCAGGTGGTTGGTGCCGAACTGCAGCTCGAAGCCGTCCTTGGTCACGCCGCGCGAGACCATGCCGATGCCCGCGTTGTTGATCAGCAGGTCGACCCGCTCCACGCCCGCGGCGAACTCCCTGACCGAGGACAGGTCGGCCAGGTCGAGCCGGCGGAAGCCGACGTCGGCGCCGGGGACGTCGCGCAGGATGCTCGCCACCGCGGCCCCGCCCCGTCCGGGATCGCGGGAGGCGACGGTCACGCCTGCGCCGCGCCTGGCCAGCTCACGGGCCGTGGACAGGCCGATACCGCTGTTGGCGCCCGTGACGATCGCTGCGAGTTCGGACATGGAACCCTCCAGGTGTACGACACCGTTTCGTACAGCACTCTAGCGGCTCAGCCGCGCCCGCGCGTGCGCCTCCTCCCTGCGCGCCACCTCCGCCTTCTGGTCGGCCTCCGCGAGCCTCTTGCGGGCCTTGGCGAGCTTCTTCTCCAGCGCCAGGACCTTCGCGGCCCGCTCATCGCGCTCCTGCACGGCCTGCGCCAGCGCCTCACGCCACTCCTCGTAGGCGGCGGTGGCCTCGGCCAGCTCCTTGGCCCTGCGCTCCTCGGCGGCCCGCTGGTCCTCCTCCGACGGCTTGCGCGCGGGGCGGGATCTCGGGATGGGCGCGGGGGCGAAGCCGCTGTAGCTGAGCGGCTTGGCCAGGCGGCCCTGCCGTACCTGGTCGGCGGCGTCGGCGTCCACGGTGGCCGCGTCGAGCGTCTGCTCCACCTCGGCGCCGGAGGAGGGCGCCAGCCGTACCAGCCGCTGGGAGAGCCTGGCGCGCCGCGCGGTCAGCTCGGCGAGCGCGTCGGCGTCCTGGGCCGCCCACGCGGCGCGCAGCTCCTCCCCCAGCTCCAGCAGCTCGGCGAGCTCGTCGGGGTGCCTGCGCGACAGCTGGTTGACCGCCCAGGCCGCGACCGTGGGCTTGCGCAGCGCGGCCACCTGCTTGGCCAGGTCGGCCCGCCCCGCCTGCTTGGCCGCGCGGGCCTCGGCCTCCCGCGCGGGGATGAAGTCGGACACGTCCAGGCCGTAGAGCCGGTCGGCGATCTCGTCAAGATCCACATGTGAGAGATACCCCACATGCCTGGTTTGTAGCCTCGGGCCCGAGAGAGTGCGAGCTACTCGACCAGCGGCACGCCATGGGCGTCCGTAAGGAGGGCGAGAGGCGCCCTAGACGAGCGCGCCCACCGCGAGCCTGGCCTCGACGACGCCGGGGTCCTCGGTGTAGGCGAGCGTCGCGCCCAGCGAGATCATCAGCCTGCGCATGCGGGTGTTGTCCGACAGCAGGGTGGCACGGACCTCGGCGTAGCCGAGGTCACGGGCCTCCTGCACCAGCGTCCTGGCCAGTGCCGCGCCCAGACCGCGCCCCTGCCAGCGGTCCTCGACCAGCACGGCCATCTCGGCGATGCCGGGATCGGGGGTGAACATGAGGTTCGCCATCGCGACCACCTGGCCGTCGTGGCAGGCCACGAATGACAGGCCCCTGCCGCGATCCACGAGCCGGTCGAACACCCTCGGCGGCAGCGAGGGCATCGAGGTGAAGTAGCGGAAGCGCCGCGACTCGGGCGAGCAGCGCTCGTGCAGGTCGCGGACGGCCTCCCTGTAGATGCTCGTCAGCGGCCTGACCTCGGTCTCGACCCCGTCGGCCAGGCGCACCACGCGAGCGCTCGAGGAGGGCTCGGCCGGCGGCTGGGCCAGCCGTACAAAGGCGGCGGCGCGGGCGGCCTCGGTCAGCGTGAACGGCAGGTCGGACCGGCGCACCTTGATCGCGCGCTTGGCCGCCACGGGGACGACCAGCAGGGTGGGGTCGGGAAGATCACGCACCGCCTCACCATAGACCCATCGGGCGTCGTCCGCGCGCAGCAGTTCGGCCAGCAGCTCGGGCAGCCGCCACGGTGCGCCGCGCAGGCGCGCGGCCAGCAGCAGCGCCCTGGTGGGCTCGTCGGTCAGCTCGTGCGCGCTGGCGGGCACGACCTGCACCCGGCGGCCACCGGCCGACTCCAGCGCCGCCCTGACCGTCTCGGGACTGGCGGGAATCTCCGCGACGAACTCGTCGACGGTGCCGTCGGTGTCGGGCTGGACGCTCAGTCCGAGGATGTTGCCGCCCCGCTCGGCCAGGGCCGCGGCCAGCGAGGCCAGCCTTCCGGGGCGTTCGTCGACCGTGGTTCGGATGCGCAGAAATCCCATACATATGAGGATGCGAGAGGTTTGTTACAGCTAGCGGCTGAAAGTGTTTCATCACGAATTCCGTGGCAGGATGCACCCAGATATGCGGATATAGCAGTATGTGGGGTCATGAGTTCGCGTGTTCCTACGTTCACCGACGACTTCGTCAACGGAGACGTCTCCTTCTGGCATCGCTCCCTCGGCCCCGCGCCGGCCGGTCCCGCCCTCGGCGGTGATCGCCGGGCGGACGTGGTGATCGTGGGCGCGGGATACACCGGGCTCTGGACGGCCTACTACCTCAAGCGGGCCAGACCCTCGCTCGACGTCGTGGTGCTGGAGAAGGAGTTCGCCGGGTTCGGCGCCTCCAGCCGCAACGGCGGCTGGCTCACCGGCGACCTGGCCGGCTCGCCCGAGCGCTACGCGAAGACGCACGGTCTGGCGGCGACCAGGGCCCTGCAGCGCGAGATGTACGCCTCCATAGACGAGGTGATCGCGGTCTGCGAGAGGGAGGGCATCGACGCCGACATCGTCAAGGGCGGAGTGCTCAACGTCGCCAGGGGCACCGCGCAGGCCGCCAGGCTGCGCGCCTCGGTGGCCTCAGGGGCCCGCTGGGGCGTCGAGGCCAGGCTGCTCACCCCGGTGGAGCGCGACGCGCGGCTGCGGGTCGCGGGCGCGGTCCAGGCCTCGTGGAACCCGCACTGTGCCAGGATTCACCCGGCGAAGCTGGTGCGCGGCCTCACGCGGGCCGTACGCGAGCTGGGAGTGGAGATCTTCGAGCACACGCCGGTCACCGAGATCGCGCCGCACCGGGCGGTCACGCCGTACGGCACGGTCCGCGCCGACTACGTGATCAGGGCCACCGAGGGCTTCACCTCGACGATCAAGGGCCTGCGTCGGCAGTGGCTGCCGATGAACAGCTCCATGATCGTAACGGAGCCGCTGCCCGACGGGTTCTGGGCCGAGGTCGGCTGGCAGGGCGCCGAGCTGCTCGGCGATCTGGCCCACTACTACATGTACGCCCAGCGCACCGCCGACGGCCGCATCGCCTTCGGCGGAAGGGGCCGGCCCTACCTGTACGGCTCGCGCGTCGACGCCCGCGGCCACACCCACGGCTGGACCATTGAGGCGCTGTGGGCGCTGCTGGTCGACTTCTTCCCGGCCGCCGCCTCCTCCAGGATCGCGCACGCCTGGTCGGGGGTGCTCGGCGTGCCGCGCGACTGGTGCTCCACCGCGCACGTCGACCAGGCCACGGGCCTCGGCTGGGCGGGCGGCTACACCGGGCACGGGGTCACCACGGCCAATCTGGCCGGCCGTACCCTGCGCGACCTGATCCTCGGCGAGCACAGCGAGCTCACCGAGCTGCCGTGGGTGGGCCGGAAGGTGCGCCCGTGGGAGCCAGAGCCGCTGCGCTGGCTGGGCGTCCACTCCATGTACCGCCTCTACCGCGTCGCGGACGCCCGCGAACGCTCGATGTCCCGCACGTCGGCGCTCGCCCGTCTCGCCGACCTCATCACCGGTCACTGAAGGAGATCCTGTTGCACACCCTTTTCCGCGGCGGCCGCGTCTTCACCGCCACCGGAACCTTCGCCGAAGCCGTCCTGGTCCGCGACGGCGTGATCGTCGCCGTCGGCGCCGAGTCCGACGTGGTACGGCAGGCGCCCGCGCACGAGACGGTCGACCTCGAGGGCGGCCTGCTCATGCCCGGCGTGACCGACGCGCACATCCACCCGGTGCAGGCCGGGCTGGAGCACGCCAAATGCGACCTGTCGGAGATCTACGGACTCGACGCGTACCTGGCGGCGATCAGGACCTACGCCGACGGCTGCGACAGGGAGTGGATCGACGGCGGCGGCTGGGACATGTCGGCCTTCCCCGGCGGCCTGCCCCACCGCAGCCAGCTGGACTTCCTCGACAGGCCCGCCTACCTGATCCAGCGCGACCACCACGCGGCCTGGGTGAACACCAGGGCGCTGGAGCTGGCGGGGATCACCCGCGACACGCCCGACCCCGCCGACGGCAGGATCGAGCGCGACCCCGACGGCAGTCCGACCGGCGTGCTGCACGAGGGCGCCATGGACCTGGTCGGCCTGCTCACGCCCCGCCCGACCACCGACGACCTGGACGCGGCGCTGATGACGGCGCAGCGGCACCTGTTCTCACGGGGCATCACCGGCTGGCAGGACGCGATCGTCGGCTCCTACGCCGGCTCCGACGACCAGCTGCCCACCTACCTCTCGGCGGCCAAGGCGGGCCGGCTGAAGGCCCGCGTGGTCGGCGCGCTGTGGTGGGACCGCACGCAGGGAGCCGAGCAGATCGCCTCACTCCTCGAGCGCAGGGCGATGGCCGACGGGCTCGACCGGTTCAGCGCGGGTTCGGTCAAGATCATGCAGGACGGCATCACCGAGAACTTCACCGCCGCGGTGCTGGAGCCGTACTGCCTGTGCGGCGGCACCGGGCTGTCCTACATCGACCCCGGCAAGCTGCGCGAGTACGTGGCCGAACTGGACAGGCACGGCTTCCAGGTGCACTTCCACGCGATCGGCGAGCGGGCCGTGCGGGAGGCGCTGGACAGCTTCGAGGGCACCTCGCCGGACAACCGGCACCATATCGCGCACCTGCAGATCATCGAGCCCTCCGACGTGCCGCGCTTCGCCGCGCTCGGCGTGACGGCGAACCTGCAGCCGCTGTGGGCCACCCACCACGCGCAGATGGACGAGCTCACGCTGCCCTACCTGGGCGAGGAGCGCTCGGCCTGGCAGTATCCCTTCGCCGATCTGGAGCGGAGCGGGGCCAGGTTCTGCGCCGGCAGCGACTGGCCGGTCTCCAGCGCCGACCCGATCCAGGGGATGCACGTGGCGGTCAACAGGACCGAGCCGGGCGGCTCCGTGCACGCGAGCTACCCGACCGCGGGGACGCCGTTCCTGCCGGGGCAGCGGCTCAGCCTGGCCACCGCGATGACCGCCTACACCGCGGGGTCGGCCTGGATCAACCGCTCCCCCGCCGGCGTGATCGAGCAGGGCCGCCCCGCCGACCTGGTCGTCCTCGACAGGGACCCGTTCGAGCTGCCCGAGTCGGAGATCTGGACCTCGAAGGTGCGGTTGACCTTCGTGGACGGCGAGGCGGTCTACCAGCGTTAGCCGCAGTTGCCCCAGCTCGAGCGACCGCCGTTGGCCCTGGTGCCGGCGGAGTTCTCGATCCAGGCGTCGTACTTCACGCAGGCCCCGCGCGCGTCGGCGTAGACGGGGCCCGCGTAGTACTGGACCCTCTCGTAGATGCCGTAACCGCTGCCGTTCTGCACGGTGATCCCGACGTAGGCGTCGGTGTAGGTGCCGACGTAGGCGCTCTTGATCACGGTGGCGCAGTTCTTGCCGGTGCTGCTGTTGTACGTCAGGTAGACGGTGCCCCAGTTGCTGCCGCCGGAGGTCTTGACCGCGGCCTGGGCGACGACGTTGTAGCCGGTGCCGCAGTTGGCGTCCGCGTGGGCGGCGGCGGGGACGGCGAGCACGGCCGCGGCCGAGACAGCGGCGGCGGCGATGGACAGCGTTCTCTTCAGCACGGAGTTCCTTTGGGTAGACGACCGTTGAACGCGATCATCATGCCGTGCAATTGCGGACATGCCAATATCGATTTCTGACAACATCCCTTACTCACCGCAACGGCGGTCTCCCGCGAAAACGCGAAGACCCCGGCCGTCCAACGGCCGGGGTCTTCGCGCGTGAAAGCCCTACCAGGGGGACTTGTTGGCGCGCAGGCGCTCGAGGGCCTCCTCGAGGATGGCCTTGCCGTCCTTGTCGCTCCTGCGCTCCTTCACGTACGCCAGGTGCGTCTTGTACGGCTCGTTCCTCGGGGGGGCCGGAGGCGCAGCCTCATCCTGGCCGGCCGGAAGGCCGCAACGGGGGCAGTCCCACATCTCGGGAACCGCCGCGTCACTGGCGAAGCTGGGGCGCGTCTCATGCATGTTGGCGCACCAGAACGAGACCCGCACTCTCGGAGCTGCCTCGCCGCGCTCGGCCTCCCCCATAGGGCCGGCGCCGACTCGGCTGCCACGGATCGCGTTGCCACTACCCACGGATGAACTCCTCGCTCGATCGCCCCGCGTGCGGCGGGGGGAGAATCACTGTCACGCGTTGACGTGCTGTCAGGGCTTGAGCAGCAGGCCAAGGGCGATGATGCAGACAAACCATACGATGCCGGTGATGATGGTCAGGCGGTCGAGGTTGCGCTCGACCACCGAGGAACCGCCGAAGTTCGACGAGAAGCCACCGCCGAACATGTCGGACAGACCTCCGCCCTTACCCTTGTGGAGCAGGACGAGCAGGATCATCAGCAAGCTCGCCAGGATGAGGGCGATGGAGATTCCGATAGTCACCGTAGACCTGTTCTTTCAATGCTCTGTTCGCGTGACGATTCAAACTTGCTTCTAGAGGGTACGACCTGCTGTCAAGTCGCACCCTCCGAACGCTGCAGTTAGGCCGACATTTCGCCGAAACGGCAGATCTTGACGTACTCCCCCGCATCGAGGCTGGCGCCCCCCACGAGGGCTCCGTCGATGTCGGGCTGAGCCATGATCCCGGCGATGTTGTCGGACTTGACCGAGCCTCCGTAAAGGATACGGACGGCGGCGGCCACTTCGGTCGTGTAGAGCTCGGCGAGTCGTGCTCGCAGCGCGCTGCACACCTCCTGCGCGTCCTGCGGAGTGGCCACCTCACCGGTGCCGATCGCCCAGACCGGTTCGTAGGCCACCACTATCGATTTTGCCTGCTCGGCGGAGATTTCGCGCAGTCCGCCATCGAGTTGTGACACGCAGTGGGCCACCTGGCGGCCGGCCTGCCGTACGGGCAGGTCCTCGCCGACGCACAGAATGGGCGTGAGCGAGTGGCGGTAGGCGGCGCGCACCTTGGCGTTGACGACCTCGTCGTCCTCGTGGTGGTACTGCCGCCGCTCCGAGTGGCCGATCGTCACGAAAGTGCAACCGAGCTTGGCCAGCATGGCACCCGACACCTCGCCGGTGTAGGCGCCGCCGTCGTACTTGGAGAGGTCCTGGCCGCCGTAGACGATGCGCAGCTTGTCGCCGTCGACCAGCGTCTGCACGCTGCGCAGATCGGTGAACGGCGGCAGCACGGCGACCTCGACCTTGTCGAAGTCCTTGTCGTTGAGCGCGAAAGCCAGTTTCTGGACCAGCGCGATGGCCTCGAGGTGGTTGAGGTTCATCTTCCAGTTGCCGGCGATGAGCGGCTTGCGCACGTCACTCCTCCAGAGCGGCCAGGCCGGGCAGGGTCTTGCCTTCGAGGTACTCGAGGCTGGCCCCACCACCGGTGGAAATGTGGGAGAAGCCGTCCTCGGGCAGGCCGAGCTTGCGTACGGCTGCCGCCGAGTCGCCGCCGCCCACCACGGTGAAGGCCTCAGAAGCGATCAACGCTTCGGCCACCGCCCGAGTTCCGCCGGCGAACGCGTCGAACTCGAACACGCCCATCGGGCCGTTCCAGAAGATCGTGCGGGCGTCGGCCAGCTTGGTCGCGAACAGCTCGCGCGTCTTCGGGCCGATGTCGAGCCCCTGCCGGTCGGCCGGGATCGCGGTGGCCTCGACCACCTCGTGCTCGGCGTCCTCGGCGAAGTGGGTGGCCGCCAGCACGTCGACGGGCAGGACGAGGTCCACCCCGCGCTCCGCGGCCTCGTCCAGGAAGCCGCGCACCTGGTCGAGCTGGTCCTCCTGGAGCAGCGACTGGCCGACCTCGTGCCCCTGGGCCTTGAGGAAGGTGTAGGCCATGCCGCCGCCGATGAGCAGCCGATCGACCCTGGTGAGCAGGTTGGCGATGACACCGAGCTTGTCGGAGACCTTCGCGCCGCCCAGCACGACCACATAGGGCCGCTCGAGCTCGTCGGTGAGCTTCTTCAGCACGCCCACCTCGGCCACGACCAGCCCGCCCGCCGCGTGCGGCAGGATCCGCGGCACGTCGTAGACGCTGGCGTGCTTGCGGTGCACCGCGCCGAAGCCGTCGCCGACGTAGAGCTCGGCGAGGCCGGCCAGCTGCTCGGCGAAGGCCTGCCGGACCGAGTCGTCCTTGGACTCCTCGCCCGGCTCGTAGCGCAGGTTCTCCAGCAGCAGGACCTGGCCGTCGAGCAGGGCGCCGGCCTCCCGCTGCGCCTCCGGGCCCACCACGTCGCCGGCGAAGGCGACGTCCTGGCCCAGCAGCTCGCCCAGCCGCCTGGCGACCGGCCTGAGCGTGTACTTGGGGTTCGCCTCACCCTTGGGGCGGCCCAGGTGGGCGCAGACGATGACCTTCGCACCGCGCTCAGCCAGCTCCTTGATGGTGGGCACCGACGCGCGGATGCGCCCGTCGTCGGTGATCGTCTCCCCGTCGAGGGGGACGTTGAGGTCGGCGCGCACCAGGACGCGCAGCCCCTTCACATCGAGATCGTCGATGGTCCTCATTACAGGTCGCGACCCACCAGCTCGATGAGGTCGGCCAGACGGTTGGAGTAGCCCCACTCGTTGTCGTACCAGCCGATGACCTTGACCTGGTTGCCGATGACCTTGGTCAGCCCCGCGTCGAAGATGCAGGAGGCCGGGTCGGTGACGATGTCGCTGGAGACGATCTCGTCCTCGGTGTAGGTGAGGTAACCCTTGAGCGGGCCCTCGGCGGCGGCCTTGTAGGCGGCCTTGACCTCGTCGACGGTGACGTCGCGCTTGACCTCGACGGTGAGGTCGGTGGCCGAGCCCGTGGGGATCGGCACGCGCATCGCGAAGCCGTCGAGCTTGCCCTTCAGCTCCGGCAGCACCAGGCCGATGGCCTTGGCCGCGCCGGTGGAGGTCGGCACCACGTTGAGCGCGGCGGCACGGGCCCTGCGCAGGTCGCCGTGCGGGCCGTCCTGCAGGTTCTGGTCCTGCGTGTAGGCGTGGATCGTGGTCATCAGGCCCTTCTCGATGCCGAAGGAGTCGTTGAGCACCTTCGCCAGCGGAGCCAGGCAGTTGGTCGTGCAGGAGGCGTTGGAGATGACCGTGTGGTTGGCAGGGTCGTAGGTGTCGTGGTTGACACCCATGACGATGGTGACGTCCTCGTTCTTCGCCGGAGCGGAGATGATGACCTTCTTGGCGCCGTTGTCGGCGTGCACCTTGGCCTTGGTGGCGTCGGTGAAGAAACCGGTGGACTCGACGACCACGTCGACACCCAGGTCGCCCCAGGGCAGCTTGGCGGGGTCGCGCTCGGCGAAGGCCTTGATCGTCTTACCGTCGACGACGATCTCGTCTGCCGTGGCCTTCACTTCGTACGGCAGGCGGCCCAGGATGCTGTCGTACTTCAGCAGGTGGGCGAGCGTCGCGTTGTCGGTCAGGTCGTTGACCGCGACGATCTCGATGTCCTTGCCGCTGGCGGCGACCGCGCGCCAGAAATTGCGGCCGATGCGACCGAAGCCGTTGACGCCTACGCGGATGCTCACGGAACCGTCTCCTCGTACGTGAATGGCGGGCTGAAACCTCAATCAGAACCCTATCGGACCCAAATTGGTTTAGACCACGTGAGGTCCCACCCTGTTTTTCCTCGATCAACACACATGGTTTGCCCTAGTCGAGTAAAGTGCCCGACTCATCACTGTCAACACGCCTATTTTCCGAGGACCTCTATATGACCCAGCAGAAGTCAGGACTGGTACCGGGCATTCTCGTGGGCCTGGTGGCCATGCTGGTCGGAGCGGCCGTCTACGGCGCCGTGGTCGGCATCACCGAGTACGAGATCGGCCTCGTCGCCGTCCTGGTCGGCGTGCTCGTCGGCCTCGGCATGATGGCCGTCAAGCCGTCCAGCCCTGTGCTGCCGCCGCTCGCCGCGCTGTTCGGGCTGGTGGGCGCCGCGCTCGGCACCGCCATCGGCGGGACCGTCCTCGCCGTCAAGTACGCCGGCGAGGAGGGTGGCAAGCTCGGCTACCTCGACGCCTTCACCTCGGTGACCGGCCTGATGCCTGACCTGATCGGCGAGGACCCCAAGACCTTGCTGTTCTGGGCGATCAGCGCCTTCGCCGGATTCTCGTTCGTCAACAAGCGCGTCAAGGCCGCCAGGGAGGCGGAGGTCGTGCCGATGGCGCCGCCGTCCGCCCCGGAGCAGCAGCCGGAGGGCAACCTCTTCACGCCGAAGAACCCGCAGGCCTGAACCTCCGGTGGGCGCCGCACTCGCGCGGCGCCCGCCCCGGCCGTACCCCCGTCTGCTTCCACGTGGCGGGCGAGCCGAGCTCACGGAGCCAGCATGTCCACGGTCAGGTTCGCCTCGGTGTTGGGGATGCCCAGGTCGGAGGCGCGCTTGTCGGCCATCGCCAGCAGCCGCCTGATGCGCCCCGCGATCGCGTCCTTGGTCAGCGGCGGGTCGGCGATCTGGCCCAGCTCCTCCAGCGACGCCTGCTTGTGCTCCACCCGCAGCCGCCCCGCGATGACCAGGTGGTCGGGGGCGTCGTCGCCCAGGATCTCCAGCGCCCGCTGCACGCGCGCCCCCGCCGCCACCGCCGCGCGGGCCGAGCGCCGCAGGTTGGCGTCGTCGAAGTTGGCGAGCCGGTTGGCGGTGGCCCGCACCTCGCGGCGCATCCGCCGCTCCTCCCAGGCCAGCACGCTGTCATGGGCGCCCAGCCTGGTCAGCAGCGCGCTGATGGCGTCGCCGTCGCGCACCACCACCCTGTCGACGCCGCGCACCTCACGCGCCTTCGCGTGAATCTTGAGCCGTCGCGCCGAGCCGACCAGCGCCAGCGCCGCCTCGGGGCCGGGGCAGGTGACCTCCAGCGACATCGAACGGCCAGGCTCGGTCAGCGAGCCGTGGGCGAGGAAGGCGCCACGCCAGGCCGCCTCCGCGTCGCAGGAGGCCCCCGCCACCACCTGACGCGGCAGCCCCCTGACCGGGCGGCCGTGGTTGTCGATCAGCCCGGTCTGGCGGGCGAGCGCCTCGCCGTCGCGGTAGACCCGCACGACGTAGCGCGAACCCTTGCGCAGCCCCGCGGGAGCCAGCACCAGCACTTCGGCCTTGTGGCCGAAGACCTCGCCAATGTCCTTGATCAGCCGGCGGGCGGTGGCGTTGGTGTCGAGCTCGGCCTCGATCACGATGCGTCCGCCCACCAGGTGCAGGCCGCTGGCGAAGCGCAGCAGCGTGGACACCTCCGCCTTGCGGCAGCAGGGCTTGAGCACCGGCAGTCGGCTCAGCTCGTCCTTCACCACACCTGTCATTGCCATAAGCGTTAGTCCTCCCCCATACAGACCGGCTCCCAAGAAGTCTCTCGCACCTTCGAGCGGCGCCGACCAGGATCAACGCTTCTGGAGGAAAATCTCGTCCAGGACGGAGGCAAGACGTCGTGGGTCGTGCCTCGGCGAGCCGTCCTCGGCCGCCACCCCGGCCGTGACCACCTGGCCACCCAGCGCGGCCGCGGACTTCTCCAGCGCGCCGAGATCATCGACCACGCCCGTGTCGGCCAGCACCACGTCGACCGTGAGGTCGGGCGCGTGCTGCCTGAGCACCTCCAGGTGCTGCTGGGGCGAGAAGTCGTCGGTCTCGCCCGGCTGGGGCGCGAGATTGAGCGTCACCAGCCGCCTGGCCTTGGTGAGGTGCAGCGCCTCGGCCAGCTCCGGCACCTTCAGGTGCGGCAGCACGCTGGTGAACCACGAACCGGGACCGAAGACCACCCAGTCGGCGTCGAGCACCGCCCGCACGGCCTCCTGGCTGGCCGGAGGGTTCTCGGGGACCAGCGAGATCGCCTGGACCCTGCCGGGCGTCAGCGCGCACGCCACCTGGCCGCGCACCGTCGAGATCACCCCGTCGAGCTCCACCTCGGCGACGATGTCGAGCGGGACGGAGGCCATCGGCAGCACCCTGCCCTGGGCGCCGAGCAGCCGTCCCACCCAGTCGAGACCGGCCACGGGGTCGCCGAGCAGCTCCCACAGCGCCACGATCAGCAGGTTGCCGACGGCGTGCCCGTGCAGGTCGCCTTCGCTCCTGAACCGGTGCTGGACCACCTCGCTCCAGGTGATGCCCCACTCGTCGGCGCCGCACAGCGCGGCCAGCGCCATGCGCAGGTCGCCTGGAGGGAGCACGCCGAGCTCCCGCCTCAGCCTGCCGCTGGAGCCCCCGTCGTCGGCGACGGTCACCACGGCGGTCAGCCGGTCGGTCACGTTCCGCAGCGCGGACAGCGACGCGTAGAGGCCGTGCCCACCGCCGAGCGCCACCACCTTCGGGCCCCGGCCCGCTCCCGCCACCTTCTCAACGGGCCGAGCCCCAGGCTCTCCCACGACCACCCGCCGCCCTACGGCAACACCACCTGCCTCGCGCACCACGCCAGCCGGTGAACCCACCGAATCGCCCGCACCCGCGACCTGCCGAGGGGCCACAGAACCATCCACCCCCGCGACCTGCCCAGCGGCCACCAGATCATCCGCCGCACCCCGGGACCCCAAGGAACCGGCCGCCGTGTCCCCGGGTATCACCGAACCAGCCGCCACCTGAGGGGAGACAGAGAAACCATCCTCCGCACTCCCAGAGAACATCGCGCCATCCGCCACACCCCGAGAACCCGAGGAACCGACCACCGCGCCGCCAGGGATCACCAAACCGGCCGCCGCCTCCGGGGAAACCGAGAGACCACCCTCCACACTCCCAGAGAACATCGCGCCATCCGCCACACCCCGAGAACCCGAGGAACCGACCACCGCGCCGCCAGGGATCACCGAATCGCCCGCCACCTGCGGGGAGACGGAGAGACCATCCTCCGCGTTCCCGGAGATCGACCCGCCCGCGCCCCGGAACTCCGAAGAACCGACCGCCGTGTTCGCAGGGACCTCCAAACCGGCCACCGTCTTCGGAGAATCCGAGAGACCGCCCTCCGTGTCCCCGGAGATCATCGAACCTTCCGCCTCACCTCTGGAGACCGAGGGAGCGGTCGGTTCTTCGGGAGTGGTGGTCTCGCTCGCTACGCGCTCGCGTCCATCCGTCACTCCCGACCCACATCCCGGTGACTCACCTGGACCTCCATCCCGCGGTCCCGCAACCGACCGCCGAGCTGTTCGGCCATGGCCACGCTGCGGTGCTTGCCGCCCGTGCAACCCACCGCCAGCGTCGCATAGCTCTTGCCCTCGCGCCCATATCCAGCCGCGACGATCTTGAAAGCCTCCTCGTACGCGTCGAGGAACTCCTTCGCGCCGGCCTGGCCGAGCACGTAGTCACGCACCGAGCTGTCGAGCCCGTTCATCGGCCGCAGCTCGGGCACCCAGTGCGGATTGGGCAGGAACCTGCAGTCGACCACCAGGTCGGCGTCGACGGGCAGGCCGTACTTGAAACCGAAGGAGACCACGTTGACCCGCAGCCCCGGCCGGTCGTCGCCGCCGAAGTAGGCGACGATCTTGTTGCGCAGCTCGTGGACGTTGTGGGCGGAGGTGTCGATCACCAGGTCGGCGTTGGCGCGCACCTCGCGCAGGATGCCGCGCTCGCGCGCGATGCCGTCGACCAGGCGCCCCTCGCCCTGCAGCGGGTGAGGCCTGCGCACGTTCTCGAACCTGCGAACCAGCTCCTCGTCGCTGGCCTCGAGGAACACCACGCGGACGCGGACGCCGCGCCCCTCGAGCTCCTCGATCGCGGCGTTGAGATCGGTGGTGAAGGCCAGGCTGCGCACGTCGACCACGGCGGCCACCTTGTCGGCGGCCAGCTTGACCCGCCCCGCCTCCTCGGCCATCGCGAACAACAGCCCCGGCGGGAGGTTGTCGATGACGAACCAGCCCAGGTCTTCGAGCGCCTTGGCCGCGGTGCTGCGCCCGGCGCCTGACATGCCGGTCACGATGACGAACGCGGTCTCGGCGCGTCCTTGATCCTCTGGGCTGCTCATAACCTCACTACTCCTGGGCAAGCCTCGACACGATCATCTCTGCGGTCGCGCGGCCGATGCCGGGAACCTCGCAGATCTCGGCCACACCGGCCTCACGCAGCCGTTTCACAGAGCCGAAATGCTTCAGCAGCGCCTGCCTGCGCGCCGGACCGAGGCCAGGCACGCTGTCGAGCGCGCTCTCCTTCACCGTCTTGGACCGCTTGGAACGATGGTAGGTGATGGCGAAGCGATGTGCCTCGTCGCGAACTCGTTGCAGCAGGTAGAGGCCCTCGCTCGACCGCGGCAGGATGACCGGCTGGTCGTCGCCGGGCAGCCAGACCTCCTCCAGGCGCTTGGCCAGGCCGCACACCGCGACGTCGTCGACGCCGAGCTCGTCGAGCGCTCGCTGCGCCGCCGCCGCCTGCGGCCCCGCGCCGTCGACCACGACGAGGTTGGGCGGATAGGCGAACTTGCGCGGCTTGCCGGTCTCGGGATCGATCGGCCCGTGCACGTCGTCTTCGGAGGCGAGCTCGCCTGTCGCCGACTTCTCCTCCAGATAGCGCTTGAAGCGCCGGGTGATCACCTCGTGGATCGAGGCGACGTCACCCTCCTTCGTCCGTACGGCGAAGCGGCGGTACTCGCTCTTGCGCGCCAGCCCGTCCTCGAACACCACCATCGACGCCACCACGTTCTCCCCCTGCAGGTGGGAGACGTCGTAGCACTCGATTCGCAGCGGCGCCTGGTCGAGGTCGAGCGCGTCGGCGATCTCCTGCAGCGCCTTGCTGCGCGCCGTCAGGTCGCTGCCTCGGCGGATCTTGTGCTGGGCGAGGGACTCCTTGGCGTTGCGCTCGACGGTCTCCATCAGCGTCTTCTTGTCGCCGCGCTGCGGCACCCGCAGCTCCACCCGGGCGCCGCGTTGCTCGGCGAGCAGTTCGGTGACCGCCTCGGCGTCCGGCGGCATCGCGGGGACCAGCACCTCCTTGGGGATGTCACCCTCGGCGTAGATCTGCAGCAGGAAGTGCTCGACCAGCTCGCCCGGCGTGGTCTCCTCGACCTTGTCGACCACCCAGCCGCGCTGACCTCTGATGCGCCCGCCGCGCACGTAGAAGACCTGGACCGCCGCCTCGAGCTGATCCTCGGCCAGCGCGATCACGTCGGCGTCGGTGGCGTCGGCGAGCACGACGGCCTGCTTCTCCAGCGCCCGCTGCAGAGCCTGGATGTCGTCGCGGATCCTGGCAGCCCGTTCGTACTCCTGCTCGCTGGCCGCCTCGCGCATGTCCTGCTCGAGACGCTTGATGAAGCGCCCCGTGTTGCCCGCCATGAAGTCGCAGAAGTCTTCGGCCAGGTCGCGGTGCTCCTGCGGGGTGACCCTGCCGACGCACGGCGCCGAGCACTTGTCGATGTAGCCCAGCAGGCACGGCCGGCCGATCTGGCCCGCGCGCTTGAACACCCCGGCCGAGCAGGTGCGCACGGGGAAGACGCGCAGCAGCAGGTCGACCGTCTCGCGGATGGCCCAGGCGTGGGAGTAGGGCCCGAAGTAGCGGGTGCCCTTCTTCTTGGCTCCGCGCAGCACCTGCACGCGGGGGAACTCCTCGCCCATCGTGACCGCGAGGTAGGGGTAGGACTTGTCGTCGCGGTACTTCACGTTGAAGCGCGGGTCGAACTCCTTGATCCAGGAGTATTCGAGCTGGAGCGCCTCGACCTCGGTGCCGACGACGGTCCAGTCGACGCTCGCCGCCGTGTCGAGCATGGTCCGGGTGCGGGGGTGCAGGCCCGTGAAGTCGGCGAAGTAGGAGTTGAGCCGCTGCCGCAGGCTCTTCGCCTTGCCCACGTAGATCACCCGGGCGTTGGCGTCGCGGAACCGATAGACCCCTGGAGAGTCGGGGATCGACCCGGACTTGGGCCGGAAACTCAAGGTGCTCGCCACGTTCAAAAGCCTATAGGCCGCCACCGACAACCAAGCTCTTCCCGGAGGACGGCAGGGAAACGGCAAGGCGCCCGCCGTACGGGAAGGTACGGCGGGCGGCGCGCTCACGCCAGCGTGATCGAGTCCCCTTCGACCTTGATGGCCACCTCGGGCAGCGGCTTGGTCGCCGGCCCGTCCTTGACCGACCCGTCCGCGATGCTGAACTTGCTTCCGTGGCAGGGGCAGTCGATCGTCCCCTCCGCGACCGACGCCACTGGACACCCCTGGTGGGTGCAGATGGCGCTGAAACACTTGAACTGGCCTGCCGTCGGCTGGGTCACGACGACCTTCTGCTCCTTGAAGATCGTCCCGCCTCCGACCGGCACGTCGGCCGTCGTGGTGAGTCCTGCCGTACTCGCTTCGCCGCCGGTGGCGGAGGTGGAGGCGGAGGGCGCCGCTGAGCCGGCCTGTGCCTGTGGGGCCGCGCTGGTCGTCGCCTCGCCGTCACCGCCACACGCCGCCAGCACCACGGCCAGGCCGCCCGCTCCCACACCCGCGATAACCGTCCTGCGGTTCTTAAGATCGTCTCGCATGCGAACCAACCAACCGCAGACAACTGAGAAATTTGTGAAAGAACGCGGCCTACGCCAGCGAAATCTTCTCGCCGTCAATCGTGATCTTCTTCTCCGCCAGCCCCTTGGTCGCCGGCCCGTTGGCCACGGAGCCGTCGGCGATGTTGTACTTGCTGCCGTGGCAGGGACAGTTGATGGTCCCGCCCTCGACGCTGTCCACCGGGCAGCCCTGGTGGGTGCAGATGGCCGTGAAGCACTTGAACTCGCCCGCTGACGGCTGCGTCACCACGACCTTCTGCTCGGCGAAGACCTTGCCGCCGCCCTCGGGGATCTCGGCCGTGCTGGCCAGTTCCTCCCCCGCGGGCTTCTCGTCCTGCTTCGACTGCGCGGATTCCGGAGCCGAGGAAGCGGGGGCCGCGGGCTCGGCCACGGTGTCGGCCGGCTGTCCGTATCCGGCGCAGGCGGTGAGCAGCGCGCCCAGGCTCACACCCCCGGCTCCCAGCACCACCGCGCGACGTGTCGCCTCTGCCATGATGATCACCCTCCAGGATCGCTGTCTCTTCTCAGGTACGGCCGCGCGTGCGCGCCGGTTCAGCCTTCCCCGAGCCGATCCTCGAAACCAGGTAGTTTTACCCGTTCACAGGATGACGATTCCGTCGCCCTCGACCTTGAGCGGGAACTCCGCCAGCGGCGCCTGGGCGGGGCCCTTGAGGCACTTGCCGCTGTCGAGGGCGAACTCGCTGCCGTGGCACGGGCAGGTCAGCACGCCGTCCTCGGGACGCGACACCGAGCAGCCCTTGTGCGGGCACCTGGCGGTGAACGCCTTGAAGACGCCCGAGGTGGGCTGGGTGACCACGATCTTCCACTCGTTGATCACCTTGCCGCCGCCCACGGGGACGTCGGCCTTCTTGGCGATGACCTTGCCCTTGATGCCGGGTGGCACGACCGCCGCGGCGGTGCCGTCCCCGCCTGCGCACCCGGCCAGCGCCACCCCGCACACGGCCACGCCCGCCGCTCCGAGCACCTCGCGCCGGCCCGGTGTGGGCATGCCACTACCCCGCTCCTCGCCTGCCATGTCGCCCCTCCGCGATCCCCCGACGCCCATGTCAGGCCGGGCCTTTACCTGCTATTCAGCATATTGAGGGCCCCCCGTGGTCCCGAATCCGGCCCCCGGGGGGTGGGCGGGGCGTCAGACAGAGAGGATCTTCCGCAGGAACCGGCCGGTGTGGCTCTCGTCCACGAGCGCCACCTCTTCGGGCGTGCCGGACGCCACCAGGGTGCCGCCGCGGGAACCGCCCTCGGGACCCATGTCGATGACCCAGTCGGCGGTCTTGATCACGTCGAGGTTGTGCTCGATCACGATCACCGTGTTGCCGCCGTCGACCAGTCGTCCGAGGACGCCGAGCAGCCGCCGGATGTCCTCGAAGTGCAGGCCGGTGGTCGGCTCGTCGAGCACGTAGATCGTCCGGCCCGTCTGGCGGCGCTGCAGCTCGGAGGCGAGCTTCACGCGCTGCGCCTCACCACCGGACAGCGTGGTCGCCGGCTGGCCGAGGCGCACGTAGCCCAGGCCGACGTCGTTGAGGGTCTGCAGGTGCCGCTTGATCGCCGGGATGGCGTCGAAGAACGACAGCGCCTCCTCGATCGGCATGTCGAGGACCTCGGAGATGGTCTTGCCCTTGTAGTGGACCTCGAGCGTCTCCCTGTTGTAGCGGGCGCCGTGGCAGACCTCGCAGGGGACGTAGACGTCGGGCAGGAAGTTCATCTCGATCTTGATGGTGCCGTCGCCGGCGCACGCCTCGCAGCGCCCGCCCTTGACGTTGAAGCTGAAGCGCCCCGGCTGGTAGCCGCGCACCTTCGCCTCGGTGGTCGCCGCAAACAGCTTGCGCACGTGGTCGAAGACCCCGGTGTAGGTCGCCGGGTTGGAGCGGGGGGTGCGGCCGATCGGCGACTGGTCGACGTGGACGACCTTGTCGACCTGGTCCATGCCGTTCACCCGCGAATGGCGGCCCGGCACCGTGCGGGCGCCGTTGAGCTCCTTGGCCAGCGCGTTGTAGAGGATGTCATTGACCAGCGTCGACTTGCCCGACCCTGACACTCCGGTGACCGCGGTGAACACGCCGAGGGGGAAGTCGATGTCGACGCCCTTCAGGTTGTGCTCGCGCGCGCCCTTCACCGTGATCTGCCGCTTCTTGTCGCGCTTGCGGCGCTTGGCGGGGATCGCGATGGACCTGCGGCCCGACAGGTAGGCGCCGGTCAGCGACTCCTCACTGGCGAGCAGGTCCTGGACGGTGCCCGAGACGACGACCTGGCCGCCGTGCTCGCCCGCGCCGGGGCCGATGTCGACCACCCAGTCGGCTGCGGCGATGGTGTCCTCGTCGTGCTCGACGACGATCAGCGTGTTACCCATGTCACGCAACCTGATCAGGGTGTCGAGCAGGCGCATGTTGTCGCGCTGGTGCAGGCCGATGGACGGCTCGTCGAGGACGTAGAGCACGCCGACGAGGCCCGAGCCGATCTGCGTGGCCAGGCGGATGCGCTGCGCCTCGCCACCGGCCAGGGTGCCCGCCGCGCGGTCCATCGTGAGGTAGTCGAGGCCGACGTCGAGCAGGAAGCCCATACGGGCGTTGATCTCCTTGACCACTCGCTCGGCGATGTGCATGTCGCGGTCGGACAGCTTCAGCGCGGCGAGGAACTTGGCGCACTCGCCGATCGACATGCCCGAGACGTCGGCGATCGACTTGTCGGCGACGGTCACGGCCAGCGAGACCGGCTTGAGCCGCTTGCCCTCGCAGGTCGGGCACGGGATCTCGCGCATGTAGCCCTCGAAGCGCTCACGCGTGGAGTCGCTCTCGGCCTCGGCGTGCCTGCGCTGCACCCACGGGATCACGCCCTCGTAGGTCGTGTAGTAGGAGCGCTGCCTGCCGTAGCGGTTGCTGTAGCGGACGTGGACCTGCTCGTCGTGCCCGTAGAGCAGGGACTTCTGCGCCTTCTTCGACAGCTTCTCCCACGGGGTGTCGAGGTTGAAGCCCATGGTCAGGCCGAGCGCCTCGACCAGGCGGACGAAGTACTCGCTGGTGTGGCCGCCGGCCCACGGGTTGAGCGCGCCGTCGCCGAGCGTCTTCTCCGGATCGGGCACGACGAGGTCGGGGTCGACCTCCATCTTCGTGCCGAGGCCGGTGCACTCGGGGCAGGCGCCGAAGGGCGAGTTGAAGGAGAACGAGCGCGGCTCGAGCTCCTCGAACGACAGGTCGTCGTACGGGCAGTAGAGATGCTCGGAGTAGAAGCGCTCACGGCCGGGGTCGTCGTCGGGCAGGTCGACGAATTCGAGCGTGATCGTGCCGCCGGACAGCGTCAGCGCGGTCTCGACCGAGTCGGTGAGCCGCCTGCGCGACGACTCCTTCACCGACAGCCGGTCGACGATGACCTCGATGTCGTGCTTCTCGTACTTCTTCAGCGTCGGCGGCTCCTCGAGGCGGATCACCGTGCCGTCGACCCTCGCCCTGGCGAAGCCCTTGGTCTGCAGCTCGCGGAACAGCTCGGCGTACTCGCCCTTGCGGCCCCTGACGACGGGGGCGAGCACCTGGAAGCGGGTGCCCTCGTCGAGCTCCATCACCCTGTCGACGATCTGCTGCGGGGTCTGCCTGGCGATCGGGCGCCCGCAGGCGGGACAGTGCGGCTTGCCGATGCGCGCCCACAGCAGCCGCAGGTAGTCGTAGACCTCGGTGATGGTGCCGACCGTGGAGCGGGGGTTGCGGCTGGTCGACTTCTGGTCGATGGAGACCGCGGGAGACAGCCCCTCGATGAAGTCGACGTCGGGCTTGTCCATCTGGCCCAGGAACTGCCGGGCGTAGGACGACAGGGACTCGACGTAGCGACGCTGGCCCTCGGCGAAGATCGTGTCGAAAGCCAGACTCGACTTGCCCGAGCCCGATAGCCCGGTGAAGACGATCAGGGAGTCTCGCGGAAGGTCGAGCGAGACGTCCTTGAGGTTGTGTTCACGTGCGCCACGCACGATCAAACGGTCTGCCACGGTGATCCCGACGTCGAAGGTGTTGATAGGTCCACGGGGGATGGTAGAGGGAGGCTCCGACAATTTCGGGGGTCCGCTGGCGCCCCGTCGAAAACTTCCCTCACCAGAGTACGGCTTTCTCCCGAGCCGGTACCGGTCCTTGCAGGTTCAACCACGTGAACTGCGGCATTATGCCCGCATGACCGTTCTGCCCTCTCTGCGCGCCGAACTCGCCGCCGCCACGGAGCGGCTCCTGTCCACCGCCGCCGAGCTGGATGACGCCGGCGTGACCGCGCCCTCGCTGCTGCCCGGCTGGACCAGGGGCCATGTGCTGACCCATCTCGCCCGCAACGCCGACGGCCTGGTCAATCTGCTCACCTGGGCCAGGACGGGGATCGAGACGCCGCAGTACCCGGACCCCGCCGCGCGGGCGGCCGGGATCGAGGCGGGCGCCGCCAGGAAGGCCGCCGAGCAGCGCGCCGACCTGGAGGAGAGCGCCGCCCGGCTGGCCGCGACGATCGAGGAGCTGCCCGCGCAGGCCTGGTCGGCGATGGTCTCCGCGCTCAGGCCGCCCCCGCACCCCGCCTGGTACGTGCTGGTACGGCGGCTGCGGGAGCTGGAGCTCCACCATGTCGACCTCGGCGCCGGATACACGCCCGCCAACTGGCCCGAGGCCTTCGTGCTGAGAGAGCTGCACGACTGCCTGGCCTGCTGGCCGTACGGCAGCGGCACGGTCAGCGCGATCCTGCTGGAGCGGCCCGCACGCGAGTGGCACGGACTGGGCGAGGGGCCCGTGGTGCGCGGCGGATCGCGCGAGGTGCTCGCCTGGCTGACCGGACGGTCAGCAGGGGAGGGGATTAGGGTGGTGTCCGAGGGGCCGCGCGCCACGGGCGAGCAGCTGCCGTCGCCACCACCGTGGCTGACCATGCCCGCCCCCGCGAACCTCCCGACGGCGCCTCCCGACATCTACCCAGAGGAGAGCCCATGACCTACACAGGCGATGTCCAGGTCGGCGGCCCTGCCGACGTGCGGGAGCTCGACAAGCTCACCATCACCAAGCTCGCCGTGGGCCCGTTCGACAACAATGCCTACCTGCTGCGCTGCACCGGCACCGGTGAAGGGGTGCTCATCGACGCCGCGGCCGAGCCCGACAGGCTGCTCGCGCTGATCAACGACCAGCCGCCGGCCGCGGTCATCACCACCCACCAGCACGGCGACCACTGGCAGGGGCTCGAGCAGGTGGTCAAGGTCACGGGAGCCGCCACGATCGCGCACCCGCTGGACGCTCCCGGGCTGCCGCTCACGCCCGACCGGCTGGTGGAGCACGGCGACCGGATCTCGGTCGGCGTGGTCACGCTCGAGGTCATCCACCTGCGCGGCCACACCCCCGGCTCGATCGCGCTGCTCTACGACGGCGGCGGCAGCGAGCAGCACCTGTTCACCGGCGACTCGCTGTTCCCCGGCGGGGTGGGCAACACCTGGAAGGACCCCGATCGGTTCACCCAGCTCTACGACGACGTGGTGGAGCGGGTCTTCGACCGGCTGCCCGACGAGACGTGGGTGTATCCGGGCCATGGAAAGGACACGACTCTCGGCGCGGAGCGGCCGTCGCTGCCCGAGTGGCGGGCCCGAGGCTGGTAGCCAGGCTGGTAGCCGGCCCTCTCGTACAGCAGGCACGATCCGCCCGGTCCACGGGCGCCGTTGCGGCGGCGCGCCCGAGGAGCGTCCCCTGGACGGAGCGGTGCCGGTGACGGCGGAGGCGCGTTGGGGGCCTGCCGTACGGGATGAATGACAAAAGGCTCGCGCACGCTTCCACGGGAAGCGGCGCGAGCCCCTTGTCCTGTCGTCAGTCGACGCCCGCGGATTCCTTGCGCTCCTTGCGCTGCTCGCGCTTGAAGAACAGCACCCGCAGCGGGATCGCCGCGACCAGCGCGATCTGCATCGTGGCGCCGACCTGGATGAGCGTGTCGCCACCCTGCGGCCACGCGGCCCACGCCGTGAGGCACGCCACGTTGATCATGATCCAGGCGAGCACGACGGCCGCCAGCTGCCCCTTGGGCTTGGGGTACTCGATGCGGCTCACCATCAGCCACGCGACCCCGAGCACCGCGGCCAGGGAGAACCAGTTGGGCTGGAACAGCAGCACGATCGAGACGACCGTCATCGCGCCCATCGGGATGGGCAGGCCCATGAAGTCGCCACTCTTGGTCTTGACGCAGGCGAAGCGGGCCAGTCGCACGCAGCCGGCGATGAGCACCGAGGCCGCGGCCACGATCACCGCCGTCAGCGGCAGCTTGCCGGTGAAACCGCCCCAGATCACGACCATGAACGCCGGCGCGAAGCCGAAGCTGATCACGTCGGCCAGGTTGTCGAGCTCGGCGCCCATGGCGGAGGCGCGGAAGCGCCGCGCCACCAGGCCGTCGAACAGGTCGCAGGTGGCTCCGATGAGCAGCAGGACCACCGCGGTGGCGAAGTAGCGCGGGTCGGGCAGGAAGCCGTCGCCCGCCTTCAGCGCCTGGATGGCCGAGGAGGCGAGCACGCACACGGCCAGGAAGCCGCACAGCGCGTTGCCCAGGGACAGCGAGTCGGCCGCCGACAGCCGGAAGGCCTTGCCCACCGGTCCGCGCGGCTCCTCGTCGTCGGCCTGCCAGCTTCCAGCGTCAGCCGCGGTCAATTGGAGTCACCCCCGCCACCGTCTTGTCGCCCACGGTGACCGCGGGGGAGATCCCTTCGGGAAGGTAGATGTCGACGCGCGAACCGAACCTGATGAGGCCGATCCGCTCCGTCTGCGCGACCTTGACGCCGGCATTCACGTACGGCACGATCCTGCGCGCCACCGCGCCCGCGATCTGCACCATCTCGATGTCGCCGAGCGCGGTCTCGAAATGCCACACCACGCGCTCGTTCTGGTCGCTGTCCTTGTTGAAAGCCGGCAGGAACCCACCCGCCACATGCTGCACGGACGTGACCGTTCCCGCAAGGGGTGCGCGGTTGACGTGCACGTTCAGCGGGCTCATGAAGATGGCGACCCTCGTGCGCCCGTCCGGCCACGAGTCGATGCTCTGCACGACCCCGTCGGCGGGAGAGAGGATCCTTCCCTCCCCCGGCACGCGGTCGGGGTCGCGGAAGAACCAGAGCATGGCTCCGGTGAGCGCGGTCAGCGGTACGGCCGCCACACCCCAGCGCCGGTCACGGCGGCTGAGGAGCGTCGTGGCGGCCGCGGCGGCCACGGTCGGGAAGAGCCACGGAGACACGCCGCGGGCAAGCCGCACGCGGCGGCTCTCCAGGCGGCTTGCGGAATCGTCTGACACTGACAACCTTTGATGGTGACTATGGACGGGCGCTTTGCCGAGATGTTACAGAACTCACAACCCTTACACGAAGCAAAGCGCCTTGACCACCGTCGCGCTAGCCCTCGCCGGCACTCGCGGAGGTGGGAATTTCCTTCCCCTTCCGCGCGTCGCTCCGCGACTTCAGCAGGCTGGCCACGGTGGTGACGACCATCGTCACGCCGATCACGGAGAGGGACACCCAGATGGGCACCTCTGGAGCCCAGGACACATGGCTGGCGTGCAAGGCCTCCAGAATCAGCTTAACCCCGATGAAGCCCAGGATGAACGCCAGGCCGTAACTGATGTAGACCAGCCTCTGCAGCAGGCCGCCCAGCAGGAAGTAGAGCTGACGCAGGCCCATCAGGGCGAACGCGTTGGCGGTGAAGACGATGAACGGGTCCTGGGTTAGTCCGAAGATGGCCGGAATCGAGTCGAGCGCGAACAGCAGGTCGGTGGTGCCGATGGCGACCATGACGATCAGCATCGGGGTGACCATGCGCTTGCCGTCGATCTTGACGGTCACCTTGTGCCCGACGTAGTCAGGAGTGGTGGGGAAGGCCCTGCGCACCCAGCGCAGCAGCGCGTTCTCGCTGAACTCGTCCTCGTCGTGGCCGTGCTGGCGGATCAGGTTGATCGCGGTGTAGACGAGGAAGGCGCCGAAGACGTAGAACAGCCAGCTGAACCTCTGCAGGGCCGCCGCGCCGAGCGCGATGAAGATGCCGCGCATCACCAGCGCCATCAGGATGCCGATGAGCAGCACCCTGTGCTGGTAGACCTTCGGGACGGCGAAGCGTCCCATGATGATGAAGAAGATGAAGAGGTTGTCGACGCTGAGGCTGTATTCGGTGATGTAGCCGGCGAAGAACTGCCCCGCGTGGGTCGCGCCCTGGGTGACCCAGAGGATGATCCCGAACACGACGGCGAGTGCCACGTAGAAGGTGACCCAGAATCCGGCCTGCTTCATCGAGAACTCGCGGGCCTCACCCCGATCGACGATCCACAGGTCCACGGCGATGACGACAAGCAGACCGACGATGACGACGGCCCACGCCCACAACGGTTCACCCACAGTGATACCAACCCTCCGGCGCGCATGACTGACAGCCGGAGGTCTCTCCCGCCCACGTGATGAGCTGGACCGGCAGCCCCGGGAGCCCCATGGAGCGGGGCGAACCGTGATGACGAGGCTGTCGCGAAGGGATACTCCCCTCCCTAACCCAAGCAGTATAGGAGAACGCCCCTGCCCCGCCTAATCATCCTCGCCCGCCGACGACGTCCGGTAGGCCGCGAGCGCCGCCTCCACCGCGTCTTCCGCGTCGGGAAGCTCCGCTCCCCTCCGCGCCGCGGCCTCCGCCAGACGCCGCCTTTCGCCCGGATCGCCGACCACTTTCCGTACGGCGGCGCGCATCGCCTCCACGTCTCCGTACGGCACCAGCACGCCCGCCCCGCCCATGAGCTCGGGGATCCCGCCCACGGCGGTGGCGACGACGGGCTTGCCCGCCATGAGCGCCTCGCTCAGGCTCAGCGGCTGGCCCTCCCAGCGGCTCGGCCACACGACGAGGGTGGCGGCGGCCAGGAGGTCGGGAACGTCGTCCCTGTTGCCGAGCAGCAGGACGGGCAGCCGTTCGGCGTCGATTCTGTCCTGCAACACCTCACGCAACGGCCCATCCCCCGCTACCACGAACAACAGCTCCTCCCCGCCCTCGGCCTCTCCAGGACCTCCTCCGGCCGCGCCACCGGGCCGGTCTCGCTCTCCAGGAACCTGCGAACCCTCCGCCGCGACGTCGAGCAGGGTGTCGAGGCCCTTCTGCTGGGCCAGCCGTGCCACGGTCAGTACCACCGGCCGCTCTGCCGCGCCCAGCTCCTCCAGCACCTCCCGCACGGACCGCGTGGCCGCCCGCGGCGGCGGGGCTGGGACCACGGCGGCGCGCACGTCGCGAGCGCCCAGCGCCCGCATCCGGTCACCGAGGTCGGGCGAGACCACCAGCACCCGATCGGCCCCGCGCGCGACGACCCGCTCCAGCACCCCGTAGACCGCGCCCACCAGCCCCCCTGCGGTCAGCGCGTTGTGCAGGGTCACCACCAGCGGCACCGCCCAGGCACCCCTCCGCGACGTAAGGACACCCTTCCGCCTCGTGAAGACGCTCGCCAGCACCCTCAAGGCGCTCGCCAACGCCGTCAGGGCGCCGCCCAACGCCCCCCTTCGCGCATGGCCGCCTGCCCGAGCACCCGCTCGCGCCATAGGGGCGCCCGTCTGCGGGCCCGTCCGCGAGGGGAAGGCGCCCGCCAGCGCCGTAAGGGCGCCTGCCCGCAGGCCGTGGGCGTGCACGACGTCCGCCTCCCTCAGACAGCGCCTGATCCGGGCCACCGCCCTGACGTCGTTGACGGGATGCGGCCGGTCCGAGACGGGCACGGGCGCGAAGGCGGCCCCCAGCGCCCGGAAGCCGAACTGCTCCTCCACGCTGTCGGGCCCGACCACGAGCACCTGGTGGCCGCGGCGCAGCAGCCCTTCGGCGAGCATCACGACGTGCCTGCCCGTGCCGCCCGAGGTCGTGCCGAGCACGAAGGCCACCCGCATCGTCAACCACCCATCCGAGACTCGTCACGACGGCGCCGGGGCAGCATCCCGGCCAGCGCCGCCGCGTCGGACCTGTCGACAAGGGCGACGACCACGGCCCCGACGGCCAGCGCCACGCACCCGGCCAGCAGCGCGACGCCCGTCAGGGCGGGCAGCCCGCTCGCCGGCAGCAGCGCGACGAGCCACGACCCGGCCGCGAAGCCCGCGCCGCCGCCCGCGACGGCCGCCAGGGTCGCCCGAGCCACGCCCTGGACCGGTGCGGCCCCGCGCGCCCGGACCACGGACACCAGCAGCCATCCGCCGCCGACCGTCATACCGACGGTCATGCCCAGCGCGAGGCCGCCGACCTGCCAGCCTTCGGGGAAGGCCAGGACGAACACGGTCTGGGCGACCATGGTGACCACCCACCCCACCACGGTGCCGGTCGCCGCCGCCCTGCCCCTGTCCGCCGCGTAGAGGACCCTGCTCAGGTGGGCGATCAGCCCGTAGCCGACCAGCCCCGGCGCGAACAGCGCGACCGCGCGCGCCAGCTCGGGCGGGGGCACGTCGGTCAGCCGCCCGAGGAAGACGACCGCGCCGGGGCCCGCCGCCGCGGCCAGCGCGCCGGCGGCCAGGCCAGAGACCAGCACCACGGCTCTGGTCGTGCGGGCGGCCAGCGCGCCGAACGCCTCCCACGACCCCGCGGCCGCGTGTGCGGACAGGCCGGGGAAGGCGCTGGTGGCGATCGGTACGGCGAGCACCGCGTAGGGCACGAGGTAGATCGCCCACGCGTAGGTGTAGACGACCAGCGCGCCGCCGCCGATCGTGTTGTTCGACAGCACGAGCACCACCACCATCGTGGCCTGCTGGGCGAGCAGGCCGGCGATTCCGGCCATGGCCAGAGCGCGGACCTTGGCCCCCACCCCCTCCGGGAAGCGCAGCGTGGGCCGCAGTTTGAGACCCAGCCCGAGCATCGGCCCGATGACGGTGAGGACGAGGGAGAGCACGCCGAGGCTGGTGCCGACGGACAGCGCCAGCTCCGCGGCGCCCGGCAGGCTGGCCGGGTCTCTGCTGTCGTCGCTCAGCGGGACGAACAGCAGGTAGGCCACGATGACCACGATGCTGGAGACCAGGGGCGCGACCGCGGGCCCGGCGAAGCGCTGGTGCGACTGCAGGACGCCGTAGAGGACGACGGCCAGGCCGTACAGCGGGATCTGGGGGGCGAAGACCACCAGCATGCGGGTGGCGACCGCGGTCACGGCGGCGGCGTCGCAGTCGTGGAAGGCGAACAGCCCCATGATCGGCCCGGCCAGCAGGGCGGTGAGCACGGCGAGCGGGACGAGGACGGCCAGCACCCAGGTGAGCAGCGCCGAGGTGATCCGGCCGACCTCGGCCCGGCCGGACGCGCTCGCGAGCACGGGGACGACCATGCCGGCCAGGGCCCCGCCCACCACGACCTCGAAGACGATGTTGGGGATCTGGTTGGCCGTGGCGTAGGCCGTGCCGAGGCAGTTGGTGCCGACGGTGCGAGCGAAGACGGCTTGCTTGGCGAAGCCGGTGATCCTGGCGAGGATCGTGATCGCGCCGATGAGCAAGGCGGCGCCCGCCACCCCCCGCGTCACCGCCCACCGCCTCCCCGAAGGCCCGCCGACATCAGAGGACATCCTGGCAGACGCGACCGACAACTCACGCGGGGCGGCGGCCCAGCATATCGATCCTGTTGAGCACCGGGTTGCCCGCGATGACCTTGGTGAAGCTGACCTTCTCCGAGGCCGCGGTCAGCGCGGCGACCGTGCCCAGCAGCGCGAACCGGCCGCGCCGTCCCATCGTGGTCACCGCGGCCAGGCCGAGCAGCGCGCCGAGCGCGTTGGCGCCGGCGTCGCCCAGCATCGCCCGCTCCCCCAGGTCTTCGGGCAGCAGCGCCAGGCCCGCGCCCAGCGGCGCCGCGACCAGGGCGGCGCCGACCGGGTCGCGCCTGAGCAGGCGGGCCGCCAGCAGCGGGCCGCCCGCCAGCAGCCCGACCTTGATGGCCCGGCCCGGACGCAGGTCGAACAGGTTGGCCAGGTTCGCGCTGCCCGCGATCGCCGCGCCGTTGACCAGGGTGTCGAGCGGCCCGCGCGAGACCAGGGCGGCCGCGCCGAGCCCGGTGGCGCCGATGCCGAGGATCTTGACCGCGCCGCTGGTGACTTCGCCCCTGGCCAGGGCCGACAGGTGCCCCTTGAAGCCCTTGGAGGACGTCGCGCCGTAGAGGTCGTCGTAGGCGCCGAGCGCGCCGCTGCCCGCGCCCGCGAGCACCGCGGCCAGCCGCGCCTTGGCGGTAAGACCTGGTGCGATCGCCAGCGCGCCCGTCGCGCCAGCGACGAACGCGGGGCCCTCCAGCAGGGTGAGGGTCTCGCCCCTGTGGTTGGTGCGGTCCCACTCCTTGGAGCGGGCCTTGGCGGTGAGGGCGGTGTAGGCGGCCCTGGCCGCGACGGCGCCGAGGACGGCGCCGGCGAGCGCGCCTAGCAGAGCACGAGCCATGTCAGCTCCCTGACGTGGTGGGCGAAGGGGTCGCGGCGGAGGAGGCCGGCAGGAACTCCGAGGCGTCGGCGCCGATGCCGTACTGGCCGGCGCGGCCCTCCAGCTGCTCCCGGAGAGAGTAGACGACCACGACGCGGCCCGCGGGCATATCGAGGGTGTCGACGGAGGAGACCTTCGCGGCCACGTCGCCGGTGTCGCGCAGCGCGGCGATGACCCCGCCCGGCTGCGTGGCGGTGATCACGCCCGTGAGCGAGGTGCCCTGGGAGCCGGCGTCGAGCCCCCCTGCCAGCGAGACGAGCGCGCCGGCCTGGACCTGCGCCTTGTCTCCGGTGTACGGCGTGTCGGGGGCCAGGATCAGCGCGAGCGTGGCTCTCTTGGCCGGGGTGCCGTCGATGGTCAGCAGACCGGCCCCGTCGAAGGCGTCGAGGACGCCCGCCGTGGCGGTGTTCTCGGTGCCCGCCTGAGCGTCGTCGGCGGTGACGAGGGTGGCGGCCAGCAGCGCGGCGGCGTTCTTGTACGGATCGGTGCCGGGCAGCGTGAGGCCCCCGGGCTTGAGCGGCACCGTCAGCTGGCCGATGAAGCTGGCCTGCGCGGGGTCGATGAACTTCTCCATGATCGTGATCTGTCCGCTGATCGTGGCGCCCGCCTCGGTCAGCACCTGCACGGTCTGCTCGCGCAGGGTGCCCGAGCTGCCCGGCGCGGCGACGAGCAGGACGCTCTCGCCGGTCAGCTGCCCGCGCACCAGCGCGGGGATCTCGGCGGTGACGAAGTCGTCGTTGCCGGCCTCCCTCGCCTGCAGCGCCGCGAGCTGGTCGCGGTAGTCGTTGTTGGACTTGCGCAGGACGTCAGCGGTCTGCAGGGCCGACTCGATCGCCGGATTGGACAGCAGCGTCGTGCCCATCACGATGCCGACGGCCAGCGCCAGGAAGATCGCGACGATGGAGACGAGGTGATAACGGAAATCGATCACGAGAAGAGTCCGACCAACCAGAAGATGAAGGAGTTCCAGGCGTCTTGGAGGCTGATCAACCAGGTCTTGCCGATGGGCGACATGAAGATCGCCACGCTCATGGTGATCATCGCGGTGATCACCAGCAGGATCAGCTGGGAGGTGGAGATGCGGCTGCGGTACAGGCGGCTGACGCCCTTGGCGTCGACGAGCTTGCTGCCGACCCGCAGCCTGGTGAGGAAGGTGCTGGCCATGCCGGAGCGGCCCTTGTCGAGGAACTCCACCAGCGTCGCGTGCGTGCCGACGGCGACGATCAGCTCGGCGCCCTTGTCGTCGGCCAGCAGCATCGCGATGTCCTCGCTCGTGCCGGTGGCGGGGAAGATCACCGCGTCTCGGCCGAGCTGGTGGACCCGCTCGAGACCCGGCGCGCGGCCGTCGCGGTAGGCGTGCACGACCAGCTCGGCTCCACAGGTCAGCGCCTTGGCCGAGACGGAGTCGAAGTCTCCGACGATCAGGTCGGGCAGGTAGCCGGCCTCCAGCAGCGCGTCGGCGCCGCCGTCGACGCCGACCAGCACGGGGCGATACTCCCTGATGTACGGCCTGAGCGCGGCGATGTCCTCTTTGTAGTGGTAGCCGCGCACCACGATGAGGACGTGCCGATCGTCCATCGAGGTGCGGATGTCGGGCACGCCCACCCCGTCGATGAGGAGCTTGCCCTCTCCCCTGACGTACTCCATGGTGTTGACGGCGAAGGCCTCGATCTGCACCGAGAGCCCTGCCCGCGCCTCGGCGAGCGCAGCCTCGATCGTCTCCGGCGTCTGGACGTCGCCCTTGCCGATCACTTCCTCGTCGAGGTAGACGACGCCGTCGTGCAGCCTGACGACGTCGCCGTCGCGCAGCCGCTCGAACAGCTCCGGCGAGGCGCCGTCCACGAAGGGGACGCCCGCGTCGACGATGATCTGCGGGCCCAGGTTGGGGTAGCGGCCGCTGATGCCGGCGGCCACGTCCACCACAGCCGCCACGCCACACGCGACCAGCGCCTCCGCGCTCACCCGGTCAACATCGACGTGATCGATAATCGCGATTTCACCGGACTTGAGGCGCTTGGTCAGCCTCTTCGTCCTTCGATCGATCCTCGCCACTGCCGTGACACCGGGAAGGTCGTTGACCTTCCTACCGCGGAGGCCCGGAATCTTGTTCGCCGGAACCTTCATCAAGACCATCCTGCCAGAGCGAGCGAGCGGGGTGGTCGCGGACAGCGCGGCGTGTCAGATTTGTCACGGAGGATCACCGATCGGCAGCGGCCATTCCCAGGAGCTCTTCGGCGTGGGCTCTGCCCAGTTCGGAGTCCTCCAAGCCGGCCAGCATGCGCGACAGTTCGCGGACCCTGCCGTCGTGGTCGAGGGTGACGACGCCGCTGCGCACCACGCTGCCGTCGCCCGCCTTCTCGACCACCAGGTGCTGGTCGGCGAAGGCGGCGACCTGCGGCAGGTGAGTGACGACTATCACCTGGGCGGTGCGCGCCAGCCGGGCCAGGCGCCGCCCGATCTCGACCGCGGCCTTGCCGCCGACGCCGGCGTCGACCTCGTCGAACACGAACGTCGGCACGGGGTCGGCGCCCGCGAAGACCACCTCGATGGCCAGCATGACGCGGCTCAGCTCGCCGCCGGACGCGCCCTTGTTCAGCGGGAGCGGTGGGGCGGCGGGGTGCGCGGACATGCGCAGCTCGACCTCGTCGACGCCCTCGGGGCCGAACTCGTCGGCCTGGGTGAGCTGCACGACGACCCTGGCGTGGGGCATGGCCAGCGCGGTCAGCTCCTCGGTGACCGCGGCGCCGAAGCGCTCGGCGGCGGCCGTCCTGACCTTGGTGAGCTCGGCGGCCAGCTCGCCCAGCCTGGCGCTCAGCTCCTCGTGCTCCCTGGTCAGCTCCTCGATGCGGTCGTCGTCGCCCTCGAGCTCGGCCAGCCGGGCGGCAGACGCCTGCGCCCAGGCCAGGACGCCCGCGCTGTCCTCGGCGTACTTCCTGATCAGCCCGGACAGCGCGGCGCGGCGTTCCTGCACGGCCGCGAGCCTGGCGGGGTCGGCCTCGATCGACTCGGCGTAGGCGGCCAGGTCGGTGGCCACGTCGGAGATCAGGTAGCCGGCCTCGGCCAGCCGGTCTGCCACGCTGGCCAGCTGGGGGTCGAAGTCGCGCACCGCCTCGACGGCCGTGCGGGCCTCGCCCAGCAGGGAGATCACGTCGCGGGTGCCGCCGGAGGGGTCCATGGGGTCACCGAGCAGGGCGGTGTGCGCGGTGGTGGCGGCACCGCGCAGTGCGTCGGCGTGGGAGAGCCGCTCCTCCTCCGCGCGCAGCTCGACGTCCTCGCCCCGCTTCGGGTCGACCTTCTCGATCTCCTCCAGGCCGAAGCGGAGCAGGTCGGCCTCCTGCGCCCGCTCCCTCGCCTTGGTGGTGAGCTCCTCCAGCAGGGTCGTGACCTGCTTGTGCCGCTTGTAGGTCTGCGCGTAGGCGCGCAGCGGCTTGACCAGGTCTTCGCCGGCGTAGCGGTCGAGCGCGGCGCGCTGCCTGGCGGGCTGGAGCAGCCGCTGCTGGTCCATCTGGCCATGCACGGCCACCAGGTCGTCGGCCAGGTAGGTCAGCGTGCCGACGGGGACCGTGCGCCCGCCCAGCCACGCGCGGGAGCGGCCCTCCGCGGAGACGGTGCGCGAGATGATCAGCTCGCCGTCCTCGACCTCGCCGCCGACGTCCTCCACCTGCTGGGCGACGCGGCCGTTCGACTCGACGACGAGCGTGCCCTCCACCGTGGCCTTGTCGGCGCCGGGGCGCACCCTGGCGGGGTCGGCGCGGCCGCCGAACAGCAGCCCGAGCCCGGTGACGACCATCGTCTTGCCCGCCCCTGTCTCGCCCGTGACCACGTTGAAGCCGGGCGAGAGCTCAAGGACGGCCTCGTCGATGACGCCGAGCCCCTGGATGCGGACCTCCTCGACCCTGGGTCGCACTGGCCACTCCTGTCCCGTCGACATAGCCGAACACCTGTGCGCATGCGATCCTACGCGCTACCGTCACCATTGACTCAGGGACGCACCCTTCCGCGCCAGCCCTGTACAGGCAATTCGAACTTGGCGACCAGCCTGTCGGTGAACGGGGCGCCGGTGTTCTCGATGCCGTGCAGGCGGGCCAGCCGTACCGGATGGGTGGATCTGCGGACCTCCACCCTGGTGCCCGCGGGCAGATCGAAGCGGCGGCGGCCGTCGCACCACAGCACGCCGCCCGGCGTGTTGGGCAGGATCTCCGCGGCCAGCGTGGCGCGCGGCGAGACCACGAGCGGTTTGGCGAACAGCGCGTGCGCGCTGATCGGGACCAGCAGCAGCGCCTCGACCTCGGGCCAGACGACCGGGCCTCCGGCGGAGAAGGCGTAGGCGGTCGAGCCGGTCGGGGTCGCGCAGATCACCCCGTCGCAGCCCCACCGCGACAGCGGCCGCCCGTCGACCTCGACGACGACCTCGAGCATGCGCTCGCGCTTTTCCACCGTGGCCTCGTTGAGCGCCCAGGTGTCGGCGATGATCTGGCCGTTCTGCCGGGCGGTCACGTCGAGCGTCATGCGCTCCTCGACGTCGTAGCGGCCCTCGACCACGGAGTCGACGGCGGTGGCCAGGTCGTCGACTTCGGCCTCGGCCAGGAAGCCGACGTGGCCGAGGTTGATGCCGAACAGCGGGGTGCCGGCGGGCCTGGCGATCTCGGCCGAGCGCAGCAGCGAGCCGTCGCCGCCGAGCACGATCATCATCTCGGCGTCCTTGGCCGCGCTGGGGTCGGACGGCATCACCTCGACGCCCCTGCGGCCGATGTCCTCGGACTCGGCTTCGAGCACCCTGACCGAAAGGCCCGCTTCGAGCAGCCTGTCGATCACCAGGTGGGCGCTCTCGATCGCGGCTTCCCGCCCGGTGTGAGCGGTGACGAGCACCGTGCGCTTCATTGCGGCCCCTCCGCCACTGCCCGCCCGATCGCGGCCTCGAGATCCTCGACCGCGGGCTCGCCCTCTCCCTTGCCCAGCCAGAGCAGGTACTCGACGTTCCCCGACGGACCCGGCAGCGGGCTCGCGGTGACGCCGCGCACGGTCAGCCCCAGCTCGACGGCCTTGGCGGCGGCGTCGCGCACCGCTCCGGCCCGCAACTCGGGGTCGCGCACCACGCCGCCCGCGCCGACGCGCTCCTTGCCCACCTCGAACTGCGGCTTGACCAGCATCACGAAGTCTGACTCGGGGGCGGCCACCCTCACCAGGGCGGGCAGCACGAGCCGCAGCGAGATGAACGACAGGTCGCCCACGATCAGCGAGGGCGCCTCGCCGACCATCTCGGGCGTGAGGTCGCGGACGTTGACGCGCTCCATCACCGTGACGCGCTCGTCGGTGCGCAGCGACCAGGCCAGCTGACCGTAGCCGACGTCGACGGCCAGCACGTGGCCGACGCCGTGGCGCAGCAGGACGTCGGTGAAGCCGCCGGTCGAGGCGCCCGCGTCGAGCGCTCGGCGGCCCGCCACCCGGAGCTTGGGGAAGGCCTCGAGGGCGCCGAGCAGCTTGTGGGCGCCGCGCGAGACGTAGTCGGGCCCTTCGGCCGACTCGGCCACGACGATCGCCGAGGCGGTGTCGACCTGGGTGGCCGGCTTGGCCGCCACCTGACCGCCGACGCTCACCCTGCCGTCGGTGATGAGCTGGGCCGCCTGCTCGCGGGATCGGGCCAGGCCCCGCCGGACGAGCTCGCTGTCGAGCCTGACGCGACGGCTCACTGGTCGTCCACCGAGGCCAGCGTCTCCTCCAGGGCCGAGAACGCCTCCTCGAACACCTTCACGTGATCGCTCACGGGCAGCGACTCCGCCTGGACGAGGCCCGCCACCACCGCGTCGACGCGCTCGTCACCGATCTCCATCATGTCTTCGACCGTATCGGACCGCACCGACACTCTGCCGACCCCCTCGTGCGTTGGGCAGGGTGGGCCGGGTTTTCTGGCGTGCCGGATTTCCCATGCGCCCCATGTGGAACGCTACCGTCCGTAGGAACGGCGAGAACGGGGAGGACGACCAGCATGGCTACCCTCGAGGAGTGCAGGGCGGCGCTTGGCAGGCTCGTCGAGCAGTTCGACGAGATCGACGAGGAGTCAAGGGCCAAGCACGTGGTCGAGCGGACCGTCAGCTGCCGGATCTCCGACCTCGACGTCATGTTCTACGGCCGGCTGCACCACGGCGGCCTCGACCCTTTCGACCAGACGCCGCCCGCCGACGGCAGGCCCGCCGACGTCAAGCTGACCATCACGAGCGACGACCTGATCGCGCTGGTGGACGGCGAGCTCGACCTGGCGCGCGCCCTCCTGGGCGGCCGAGTCAAGATCGACGCCAGCTTCGGCGACCTGCTGCGCCTGCGCCGGCTGCTGTGACCCTCTTCCCTCCCCGCGGTCTCAGACTCGCAGCGTCTCCAGCGCGGGCTTGAGCGCGTCCTCGTCCATCCGCCCCTCGCCGGCCGCCGCCCACGCCGCCGCGCAGGCCGTCCTCAGCCCCTCGATCCACCCACCGTCGCCGTCGAGGTACAGCAGGCCGTCCGACCACCTGGCCCGCCAGCCCTGCCGTACCCGCGGATAGGGCCGGTGCAGCGCCGACAGATCCTCGGCGACGTACGTCGGCCGGTGCTCGGGGGCGGCCGTCAGCACCTCGCGCGGCGTGGCGACGCCGGTGAGCACGAGCAGGCTGTCGACGCCCGCGTTGGTCGCGCCCTCGATGTCGGTGTCGAGCCTGTCCCCCACCACCAGCGGCCGCTCGGCCCCGGTTCGGATCATGGACTCGCGGTGCAGCGGCGGCGCCGGCTTGCCCGCGTAGACCGGCTCGACGCCGGTGGCCGTGGCGATCACCCGCACCATCGCGCCGTTTCCCGGCAGCTCGCCGCGGGCCGTGGGCATCGTGGCGTCGCCGTTGGCGGCCACGAACCAGGCGCCCTGCCGTACGGCGAGCACGCCCTCCGACAGCAGGCCGTACGACAGGTCGGGCGCGATGCCCTGCACCACCGCGACGGGCTCGTCGGCGGCCACGGTCACCGGGCGCAGCCCCTGCGCCCTGACGGCCATCCGCAGGCCCGTGCCGCCGACGACGAGCACGGGGGCGCCCGGCCGTACCCGCTCGGCGATCAGCCGCGCCGCGGCCTGGGCCGAGGTCACCACGTCCGCCGCCGTGGCGGCGACGCCCAGGTGGGTGAGGTGCTCGGCGATCGCGGCGGGGCTCCTGGAGGCGTTGTTCGTCACGTACGCCAGCCTGACCCGCCCCGCGGCCGCCGCCAGGGATTCCGCGGCATGGGGTACGGCCTGCCTGCCCAGGTAGACGACGCCGTCGAGGTCCAGCAGCAACGTGTCGTATCCGTCGATCAGCACCCGTGCCTCTTCTCCCGGTTGACTCTCACGCCGCGTGAGACTTTAGCGTTCTGCCTGGCTCTACCCAGGATGCGACGAAAGGTGAGAAACATCATGGACAACCCGTATGCCGATGAGGCGGCCGAGCGGTGGGGCGGCACCGACGCGTGGGCCGAGTCCCAGCGCAGGACCGCCTCCTACGGCGAGGAGGACTGGCGGAGGTGCATGGCCGAATCGGGGGAGATCTCGGCCAGGCTCGCGGCGCTGATGAGGTCGGGGGTGGCGGCCTCGAGCCGTGAGGCCACGGATCTGGCCGAGGAGCACCGCCTGCACATCTCGCGCTGGTTCTACGAGTGCACGCCCGAGATCCACCGGGGACTGGGTGAGATGTACGTGGCCGATCCCCGTTTCACCGCCACCATCGACGAGGCGGCGCCGGGGCTGGCCGAATACCTGCGCGCCGCCATCCTCTCCAACACCGCACACTAGGTACGGCGCCCCGCCTTGGCGCAAGACATCAGCGTGTCGGGCGCGCAGTCAACCAACAGATGCGCGCCTATTTTGGCGGCCGGCGCGGGGAGGGGGGAGACGATGTGGGTTCAGGCCTGACGGCGGGCGCGGAGGGTGGCGCGTACGCTCTTCAGCGCGGTCACGTAATGGCGCTCGTCGGGACGCATGGCGGCAGCGATGGCCAGCGGCTCCTGTGCCGCCTCCATGTCGCCCGTCCGCCACAGCGCCAGTCCGAGACCGAAGTAGGCGTAGTCCTCTGCCGGGTTGGCGTCGACGATCCACCGGAAGGTGCAGGCCGCCTGCGCGTACTGTCTGGAGTTGAACTGTGCCCTGGCCAGCGCCTCCCTGATGCTGCGCGAGTCGGGTTCGGCCTCCGCCGCGCGCTCGAGCAGCGCCGCCGCGGCCGCGGGGCTGCCGTCTTTGAGAAGTCCGATCCCGCGCTGGTACCAGTCGTACACGTCCCCAGCGGGAGCCCCTTGACCAGGGGTGGGGGAATCTTCGGGGCCGTTTTTCCCTTGGGTCATGTGTGAGGCCTCCTCAATCGACAGACGACAGATCCGACCGATTCCCTGATGAACCGGGCACCGCTGCGTCCTTGGAGCAGTCCCTGGGTGATTCAGGCCTTTATGGGAGCATGCCCGGTATGGCGAGTCCTGAACTGCCGGTGCCGGACGGGCTGGTGCTACGCCCGTTCCGCGGCGTCCGTTTCACTGTCGATGATCCCGCGGGGGTCACCTCTCCTCCGTACGACCTGATCTCCGACAGCGATGTCCAGGAGCTCCTGGATACCCATCCCAACAACGTCGTCCGCCTCATCCTTCCGAGTCCCGGCGCGCGGGCCACGCGCAACTCGAATGGCGCGCCCGCCTGGCAGACCGCGCCCGACTCCGGTGCGCGGTCCTCAGACGCTCCAGCGGCCTCAACGCCTGCGGCGCCGACCTCCGGGGAAGCTGCCACCTCACCTGGGGCTCCCAGCTGGGCTACAGCGCCGTCCTCAGCCTCAGAAGCCCGAGCAGCCCGAGAGGCCGATTCGGGGGGCGCAGCGGATTCCGAGGGCGCGTCCGCCGAGCCGTACGGTCAGGCCAGGAACACCCTGCGCGCATGGCTGGAGTCGGGCGTGCTGATTCGCGATGACGAACCCGCGCTCTACGTCTACGAGCAGTCGGGACCCGGCGTGCTCCAGCGCGGCCTGATCGGCGACGTCGGCCTGGCCGCACCCGAACAGCGGATCATCCTGCCGCACGAGAACGTCATGCCGGGCCCGATCGCCGACCGTCTGTCCCTGATGAGCACGACGCAGGCGAACCTGGAGCCGATCTTCCTGCTGTACGACGGCGGCGGCCCCGCCACCCGCCTCGTCGACACCGTCGCCACCACGCGTCCCCCGCTGGTGGAGGCCGTGACCCGCGACGGCATACGGCATCGCCTGTGGGCCATCACCGACACCGGCGAGATCGACCTCATCAACGCCGACCTGCACGGCAGGCAGGCGTTGATCGCCGACGGCCATCACCGTTACGCCACCTACCGGGTGCTGCAGCGGCAGGAGCACGCCACACGCGGGTCCGCCGGGCCGTGGGACTTCGGCCTGAGCCTCCTTGTCGACTCCACCGTCTATCCACCCGACCTCAAGGCGATCCACCGGGTCCTGCCCTGGCTGCCGCTCCCAGAGGCCATCACCAGGGCCAAGGGCTCGTGGCAGGTGCGCGACTTCGACTCGCTGGAGTCGGGCCTGGAGGCCCTGGAGTCGACCGCCGATCCCGCCTTCCTTCTGGCGGGCAAGAGCGGCACGTCCCATCTCCTCACCGACCCCGACCCGTTGCAGCTGGCCCATGCCATGCCCACCGACAGGTCGGCCCGGTGGAACGCGCTCAATACCTCGGTGCTGACGGAGTTCGTGCTGCCGAAGGTCTGGGGGATGCAGGACGACGAGCAGAACGTCCGCATCGTGCACCACGACCCATGGGCGGCGGTACGGCTGGCCGCTCGCACCGGCGGGACCGCGGTGATCCTCAAGCCGCTGGCCGTGGAGGATGTGCTGGCGGTGGCGGCGGAGGGCGAACGCGTTCCTCGCAAGTCCACCTCCTTCGGCCCCAAACCACGCACGGGCCTGGTCCTCCGTACGTTCGACTAAGGGGTCCGCTCTCGAAGTCCTTCGGGGGTTGACCTGAGGGTCCGCGCCGTGCCGAGAAGACAGCGTCGAACTGGTGCCATGCGGCGAGGGCCGGCACTCCCGTGCCATGTCAGGAACATCCGCCTTTCGGCCGGACGGCAGGTCTCCTGACGTTCACGCCGACATGGCCTGGCCACCGCCGTCGGCATCCTCTGCGCAGGCTGTGGCCAGGTCGTCCAGCGACAGGTCCAGCGCGTGGGCCAGGGCCACCACGGTGAAGAAGGCCGGGGTCGGGGCCCGGCCGGTCTCGATCTTGCGAAGTGTCTCCGCGGACACCCCGGCCGCCGCTGCCACGTCCACCATGCTGCGGTCACCGCGGACCTCGCGGAGCAGGGCCCCGAACCCCTCTCCACGTTGCCGCTCTTGCGGGCGCAAAGGAACTCTCACCATATCCGTGATACTAATACCGGCATAAGTATTGGGTAGCGTCGCATCGCAGGGAGTCGCGACACATGGTGGAGATCAAGACCGACACGGCACTGGAGACGATGCGTGAAGCCGGACGCGTCGTGGCCTAGGCCCTCGCAGCCGCCCGCCAATCGGCAGCCGTGGGGGTCCGGCCTGCGCGAGCTCGACGAAGCCGCCCGCACCGTCGTGACCAAGGCCGGGGCGCGCTCTCCGTTCCTGGGCTAACAGCCCTCCTTCGCCCCCACCCCCTTCCCAGGGGTAATCTGCGCCTCCGTCACGACGCCCTCGTGCACGGCATCCCCGACGACTACCGCCTGCGCGACGGCGACCTGGTCAGCATCGACTGCGGAGCCGAACTCGACGGCTGGACCGGCGACGCCGCGATCAGCTTCACCGTCGGCACCCCCGTCCCGGTCCCAGTGGCAGGGACGCACACGGCGTTCTCGTGTTTACGCGGCGAGGCGTTCGGCGAGGGCCTTGGCCTTGGTGGTCGCGTCCTGGAAGGCGCGGTCGCGGGAGGTTTCGAAGAGCGGCACCAGTTCGGCCATGGCCGGGTTGTGCGGGGCCATGGTGAGTTCCGGGACGATGAAGTCGAGGTCGAGGGCGAGCATGTCGGCGAGGGTCGCCGTCAGGTAGTTCTGCACGTACTCGTAGGGCTCCTTCGGGGTGCCGGGTGCGTAGGAGCCGCCGCGGCTGGCGACGACGGTGACCGGGGTGCCCTTGGCGGAGGGGTTCTCGCCCGAGGTGCGGCCGAAGAGGATCACGTTGTCCAGCCAGGCCTTGAGGGTCGAGGGGATCGTGTAGTTGTACATCGGCGCGCCGATCAGCACCGCGTCCGCACGCTCCAACTCCTCGATCAGCTCCAGGCGTTCGGCGAAGGCGGCGGCCTGCTCGGGAGTGTGGGCGTCCGGATCGGCGAACCCTGCAGTGTGGGCGTGGGCGGTGATGTGCGGGACGGGGTCGACGGAGAGGTCGCGGTAGATCACCGTGCCCTCCGGGTGCTGCTCCTCCCAGATCTTGCGGAAGGTCTCCGTCACGGCGCGGGAGGCGGAGGCGCCGCCCGGGAAGACGGACGAGTCGATGTGCAGCAACGTGGCCATGGAGTATCTCCAGTACTGGTGACTTGAAAGGGCGGGTGCTCGCGGCGGGTGCCGCGGGCTCGTGGTCGGCGAGGTCGAGGCGGTCGCGTTCAGGCCGGTGGCCGGGGGCGCAGGACGCCGTCGGGGTCGTAGCGCTTCCACAGGTCGGTGACGCGGGAGCCGGTCGGTCCCGGGTAGGCGCGGGCGAACGTCGCCTCGTCGGGGGCGCTCTCGAAGTTCACGTAGGCGCCGTCGGTGTGCGGGGCGAGGGGGCGCCAGGCGGCGGCCAGTGTGGCGGGGGCGTCCGGCGGGAACGCCGAGGCGACGACGAGGGTGTTCTGGTGGCGGTGGGCGAACGCGGTGGCCGAGGGGGCAGGGTCGTGGGTCGCGCCGCCGAGTGAACGCAGCTGGATCAGGACCGGGTCGGGGCCGGCCGACGCGGTGACCAGTGCGCGGGCGGCGTTCGGGGTCATGTCGGTGAGCAGTCCGTTGGTCGTGCTGGCGGGCATCTGCCCGGAGTTGGCGTGCAGATGGTGCGGTGGGACCAGCTCGGTGTAGGGGACGACGTGGGCCTGCCGGGCCATCACGTCGCCGATGCCGAGCAGCGGTTCGACGGCGTCGCGGATGACGGACGGGCGGTCCGAGGCCACGACCGCGGTGATGAACGCGGCAGTGCCGGTGCCCTGCGAGGACAGCATCACCGCCGTCGACAGCTCGCGCGGCGCCTGTGCCATGACGTCGGCCCAGCGCCGCAGTGTCTCCCCGGCCGGGTCCACCGCCGCGACCAGCTGTGCGTGGCCGACGTCACGAAGCTCCATGGCCTCGATCTCGAAGGCCACCGCGATCCCGGCACCCGCGCCGGCCCCGCGCATCACCCACAGCAGGTCGGGCTCGGCCTCGGCATCGGCGCGCACGGCCGATCCGTCGGGCAGGACGACCTCGACGGCACGGATGTGGTCGATGGTGAGCCCGTACTGCCGCACGAGCCAGCCGACGCCGCCCCCGGTGGCGATGCCGCCGACTCCGACGTTGCCGTGGTCGCCCGAGCTGATGGCGAGCCCGTGCGGGGCGAGCGCCTGGGCGACCTGGGCCCAGCGGGCGCCCGCCTCGACGCGGACCAGCCGGGAGCCGCGGTCGAGGACGTCGACCCGGTGCAGCGCGCTCAGGTCGATGACGAGATTGCCGTGGTTGGTGCCGCTGCCGGACAGGCCGTGCCCGCCGCTGCGGACGGCGACCCGAAGGCCCATCTCCCGCGCGAGCCGCAGCGCCGCCGCGACGTCACCCGCGGACTCGGGCAGGACCACGGCGGCCGGGCGGCCCACGGTGGTGTAGGTGGAGCGGAGCGGCCGGTAGCGGCGGTCGTCGGGCGTGACCACCTTGCCCGCGAGCTCGGCCGGCACGGTGGAGAAGGTGTCGTTCATCGCCCGCTCCAGATTGCGTCGACGCGCTCGCGGACCGCGGGCACGACCTCGCCGGCGAAGAGCCCGAGCTGCCGCTCGGGGTCGGTGGCGAGCCAGAAGACGAAGGTGTCGAAGCCGAGTTCCACGGCCCACTCGGCGAGCGTGTCCACCCACCGCCGCACCCCGCCCACGAGCCCGGGTCCGTCTCCGTGGTCACCGATCACGCCGATCACGTTGTAGACGCGCCGCAGTGTGCTCGGGTCGCGGCCCGCGTCGGCGGCCGCCTCGTCGATGATCCGCTGACGTGAAAACGCCACCATGTCCTGTCCGCGTCGCGCCGGTCCGCCCATTGAGGCGATGGCGTTGGGGATGCCGCCCCCGCCGACACCGAGCTGGATCCGTCCGTCGGTCAGCACGCTCAGCGACGCGGCGGCCTTGGCAAGCATCGCCGGCGGACGCAGCTGCAGGTCGGCGACGTCGGTGAGGAAGGAGACGCGGTCGGTGACCGCCGACAGGTGCGTGATCAGGGTCCAGGCGTCGAGGCGTCCGGGCTGGTACGGGTGGTCCTGGACGGCGAGGTAGTCCAGGCCCGAGTCCTCCGCCGTCCGCGCGAGACGCCGGGTCAGTGCCCATGTCCCGGCGCAGGGGTCGAGGCTCACTCCGAAGGAGAGTTGGCGTCCGTAGTCGGTCATGAGTCCAGGGTGGGCCAGATCGCCGCGCTGGCAAAACGGTGGGTAAGGTGCTAATCTTTTGTAAGTGAACTCCATTCATGACGACACCTGCCCGAGCTTCGAGGGCATCCTCGAAATGGTCGGACGCCGCTGGACGGGTTCGGTACTGCAGGCTGCCGCCCAGGGCGCCCGGCGCTTCGGCGAGTACCGGGCGATGATCGACGGCATCTCCGACCGGCTGCTCTCCCAGCGCCTGAAGGAACTCGAGGCCGCGGGCCTCATCGAGCGCACCGTCATCCCCACTACGCCCGTACAGATCCGCTATCAGCTGGCCCCGGACGGCCAGGCACTGGTGAACGCCCTGTTGCCGCTCGCGCAGTGGAGCATGCACCGCTCGGGCCCCAGGGGAGCGGGGCGGGTTCCGTCGTCGACGTAGTCCCCGGATACGCTCGTACAGGAGGCACGCGCACTCACTCCGTCGGCTCGGAGGACCCAGGCCGTCGGCGAGCGCGGCTTTTCAGTTCGGTGCGAGGCCAACTGCCTGGGCCTGACCAGCGTCACCGGCCTAAGCGAGGACGCCGCCCGCGCAAGTAAGCCGGCCCGGTCTCGTCCGCAGCCCCCAGGTCCCCGCCGGGCTGCACCTCCAGCCTTCCGGGCGGCACCTGCCTGACCATGGCGATGATCCGGGATCGCTCGGCCTCGGTGATCCGCCGCTTGCGGCCTGCCCGCCCAGATCCTCCGGCCCGGCGTGGTCGAAGCGGTGCAGCCAACGCCGCACCGTCTTCTGGCCGCCGCCCACTCGGCCGCGCATCCGTGCCGAGATCGACGCCCTGTTCACCGCTGATCGTGACCTGGTCGAGGTCCTCGAAGACGTCGCCCGGCTCGGCGCCCGCCTGATCATCCAGACCGCGGTCGAGGCCGAAGTGGAGGCGTTCCTCGGCCGCGCCCGCTACCAGCGCGCCGCCACCGTCACCGCAGCCGACGGCGACGAGGAGCAAGTCGTGGTGCGGCCCGGCCACCGCAACGGGCACTGCCCGACCACGATCAAGACCACCAGCGGCCCGATCACCGTCGCCCGCCCCAAGCTGCGCGGCACCACCGAGAAGTTCCCTCCCGCCAGTTCGGCACCGGCGTCACCCGCACCCACACCCTCGAGACGCTGGTCATCGCCTCCATCGTGCGTGGCCTGTCGGTGCGCGACGTCGAATGCGCGCTGGCCGATGCGCTCGGCCCGGAAGCCGCGCTGAGCAAGTCCACGGTCTCGACCATCTCGCGAGCCGACTGGACCGCACTCCGCGTCGTGAGGCGGCAGGACCCCTCCCACTTCGCGCGACAGCCGGGACTCTCCGTGTCTCGTGGCGGCCGGTTCCGTTTCGGCTGTGCCTCAGCCGCCGGCCAGCTCTTCGGTCGCCATTCGTCCGGCGTTGGCCGTGCGGTGGAGGAAGTCGGCGACCACCTCGAGCTCGGCCGCCCCGTACCCCTCGCAGATCTCCTCCAGCGACGCGTTCATCCCCGCGTACAGCCCCAGCAGTTCGGCGTTCCGCTCCCGCAGCGCTCGGACCAGAACGGCGCGGCGGTCCGACGGGTCGCGTTCGCGCGCCACCCAGCCCCCTCGTTCCAGCCGGTCGAGGATGCCCGTCAGCGTCGCAGGATGCAGGCCTGCGCGCTTGGCGAGCGCACTCGGGGTAAGCGGGCCGTACCGGTTGATCAGGTCGAGGCAGTCGACGTCCACGTCCTTGAGTTCGAGGCGTCCGCCCACCTGGTGGTTGAGCAGCGAGAGCTGGATGCTCAACTCGCGCAGGGACTCCCTGATCGCCGCATTCAGCCGTCGCCGTTGCCGCGCCGCTTCCCCGTCTCCAGATCGTACGGAATTCATATGATATGTTCCTCGTATCGTATGGGTTGCAGATGAAAGGTTATCGGCAACGGAAGAAGGGGCCAGTCATGATCTTGATCACCGGAGCTACGGGAGTTGTGGGTCGCGCGGCGGTCGGCCTGCTGTCCGAGGAGGGCGTGAAGGTGGCGGCCGTCACCCGCCAGCCGTCCACCGCCGATCTTCCGGGCGAGGTCCACCTGGCGAACGGGGACCCGTCCAGGCCACAGACCCTGGCCAGGGCGCTCGATGGCGTCGAGGCCGTTCTCCTCAGTCCGCGCGCCGTCGGGAGCGCCACCACCGAGCTGCTGTCGCTCGCCGCCGAGCGTGGGGCGCGACGCGTGGTGGTCCTGTCGGCCGCCACCGTGGCGCACCCCGCCGGGCTCCGGCGCTTCGCCGACCACTTCAGAGCGGTCGAAGAGGCGGCCAAGTCCTCGGGGCTGCGATGGACCCTCCTGCGCTGCACCGACTTCGCCTCCAACGCCCTCGCCTGGGCGCCGCAGATCCGTGCCACGGGTGTCGTACGCGGCGCCTATCCCGAGGCGGCCACCTCGCCGATCCACCCGCGCGACATCGCCGCGGTAGCCGTACGGGCTCTCGTGGGGGACGACCATGCGGAACGCGCGTACGTGCTCAGCGGGCCCGAATCGCTCACCCAGCAGGACAAGGTACGCCTCATCGGGCAGGCCATCGGACGGGAGTTGTCCTTCCTGGAGCTCGCTCCTGAGCAGGTTCGCCAGGGAATGCTCGCACAGGGACTGCCGGAGGACGTGCCCGACCGGCTGCTCGGATCGCTGGCCGACTACGCGAGACAGGCGGGCCCGTCCACGGACACGGTGCGGCAGATCCTGGGCAGGCCGGCGCTCACCTTCGAGGAGTGGGCCACCGAGAACGCCAGCGCCTTCCGCCTCTAGCAAGAGCACATCTCTGGCCGGACCTTTCCTTCGACCAGGCGCCCGCCCATCTGCCCCACCAGACGCCAGGCATGCGCTACTCCATGTGGACTGCACTCTCATCCCTCCGAACCCATGCGGACCTTGTGCGACTGCGCCGCCGCTCCGGGATTCGCGGGGCAGATCAGAAGACCGCATACTCCTCGCCTTTGGGGATCTCCCAGTGAAGACAAGGAGGGCCGTGCGGATCGCCTCCTTCGGCGCACCCCGAGGACGCCAGGCGATCTTGCGCTTCTCACCTTCCGCGGGTCACCCGGTGGACGCGAGGTAGGCCACCGGACGTGGCGGAGTGCTGGCCAGGTCGGACGGCACCATCGCCGGCTTCTCCCGAAAAGCGGCGCCGTCGTCCAGTCCCTGCGGATTGGCCTCGGATACAGCTCCGGCCGCGGGGATCGCCTGGCGGGACTCTGGCGCGGTGGGATTGCCCGTTGGGCTCCCATGAAGGGGCTCTGGTGGAGTTTCGTCCGTTGGGCTCGGCTGAAGGGTCCCGGACGGCGTTCCATCCGGGGGCTTCGACTGAAGGGCCTCGGACGGGGTTCCATCCGTTGGGACCGGCTGGAGGATCTCTGGCGGGGTTCCATCCATTGAGGTCGGCTGGAGGATCTCTGCTGTAGTCGCAACGACCACCGAGTGCACCTCCACCTCGTAGCGCCAGCTCTTGCCCGAGGGCGGGCCATAGATCCTGCAGCGCAGTGCCCCTCTGACCTCCATCGGATCTCGCGGGCGCATCCCCTTCACCAGGGCAGCCACCTCGGAGTCGAAGGTGACGCACTGGATGGTGTCGACGTGGCCGCGCCGTACGTGAGGATCGCGGCGGACGATGATGCGCCATTTGGTCAGAGTGTCGCCGCTGGGCATGGCACGCTCGTCGGGGCTGGCGGACAGACGCCCCACCAGCGTCACGTCGTTGCGGTCCACGTGATCCTCCTCCTGGATCGGCGCTGCCCGCGGGGGCTGCGCTTGTCGGGGGACCACTCTTTACGATGTGGGGAAGGCCGGAGCGGACAGAATGCCGTTCTGGGGACAGCGGTTCGGCTGGGGAGAGTGGCTGTGGACAACATCACCGCGCTCGGCGGCGACGTCTATGAGATCGACACGCGTATGGCGGGATATGCCGGGATCACCGCCGGCTACCTCATCCTCGGAGACCGGCCATGCCTGGTCGAGACGGGCACGTCGACGTCGGCGCCGGTGGTGCGGGACGCGCTGGCCTCACTCGGCGTCGGTCCCAACGACCTGGCCACCGTGGTGGTCACGCACATCCACCTCGACCATGCGGGCGGCGTGGGAGACATAGCGGGATTCTTCCCGCAGGCGCAGATCGTGGTGCACGAGAAGGGCGCGCGGCATCTGGCCGATCCATCCAGGCTCATGGCGAGCGCGCGAATGGTGTGGGGTGACCAGCTCGACACGTTGTTCGGGGAGCTGGCCCCGACGGAGTCCGGGCGGATCGTGGCTCTGGGCGACACCGGGGCCATCGATCTGGGCAACGGCCGTACGCTGTCCAGTCATTACTCCCCCGGCCACGCGAAACACCACGTCGGCCTGGTCGACTCCGCCACCGGCGACCTGTACGTCGGCGACGCGGCAGGCGTCTACCTCCCGCAGACGGGCGACCTGCGTCCCGCGACCCCGCCACCGGACTTCGATCTCCAGACCGCTCTCGACTCGATCGCCCTGTTCCAGGCGCTGGGTCCGCAGCGGCTCCTTTTCAGCCATTACGGGCCTGTCGGCGCGGTTCAGGAGACCTTGGAGCGCTCGGCGGAGGAGCTGCGTGTCTGGGTGGATCTGACCAAGCAGGCCCACCAGGAGGGGTTGGACCTCGACCACGCCGTCGCCATGGTCCGCGACCGCACCCGCGAGCGGTACACGGCGCTGAAGTCCGACGACGAGACGGCCGAGCAGTTCGAGCTGCTCAGCGGGGCGCCGTCCAACGTCGCGGGGATTCTCCACTGGCTGAACAAGGTCTCACCGTAAAGGGGTGCCCGTTCGTGAACCCGGACCGCTGCCCGGGCCCGCCCGGCGGGCGGCGGGCCTGGGCGCCGAATGGGTCCAAAGCTCAGGGAGCGCACCCAGAGACTGGGACGCCGCTGCGCCGTACCAAGAGTGCTGGTACGGCGCAGCCCGACGATCACCCTCAGGGAGGGCACCCCAGAGGGTGTGACGCCGCTGCGCCGTACCAAGAGCTCTGGTACGGCGCAGCCGACGATCACTTCTTGTCTTCGGAGTCCTCGGGGTCGTCGAGAATGTCGCCGAAGTTGGGCTCGATGAACGCCGGGCCGATGCCGGTCTTGGCCGGCTCGCTCTTGGCCGACGCCTCCGGCGCCCTCGTGGACTCGGCGAGTTCTGCGTCGACGTCCTCCTCGAGGTCGTCGAAGTCGTCGTCCACGCCGTCCGAACCATCGACCTCGTCGGAGTCGTCTTCCTCCTCCGAACCGGCGACCTCGTCGGAGTCGTCTTCGTCCTCCTCCGAACCGGCGGCCTCGTCGGAGTCGTCGACCTCGGTGACGTCCTCAGCGACGGCTTCGGCGGAGGCGGAAGCGGCGCCCGAGGTCTCCTCGGACAACTCCTCCTCCTCGTCGTCGAAGTCGACGGCCGTGGAAGCATCCGCGGTGGAGACCTCCGTGCCGCCGGAGTCCGCGGCGGAAGCGGCGGGAGCGGCCGAAGCGGCAGCCTCCTCGGAGAACTCCTCCTCATCCCCGTCGTCGTCATCGTCGAGCACGTCGGACGGCTGCCTGGCCTCCGCCGCCCCGTCCTGGACGTCTCCCTCGTCATCGAGGACGTCGCCGAACTCCTCGTCGCCGTGCTCCATGCCCTCGGCGTCCTCGAAGTCCTCCTCGATGTCCTCGATCACCGCGCCGGTAAGCTCGGCGTACCGCTCGGCGGCGTCCGTCTCACCGTCCTCGTCGAAGGCCATCGCCCTGGCGAACCAGTCCGTGGCCGCGTCCTGGTGGCCCGCGTCGGCGAGCGCGTCGGCGTAGGCGAACGCCAGCCTGGCCGACCACGGACGCGCGTTCGTGTCACGAAGTTCGGGCAGGCGCTGGAGGGTGATGACGGCGGCGTCGTTCTGGCCGAGGTCGCGGCGGGCGCCGGACTCGACGATGGCCAGCTCGATGCGTCCCGCCCGGTCCAGGCGCTCGGCCTCGGGCGAGCGGACCAGGTCGAGGGCGCGCTCGGGACGGCCCATCCCGCGCTCGCAGTCGGCCATGATCGGCAGGTAGGCGTCGGAGCCCGTCATCCTGCGCGCGGCGCGCAGATCGCTCAGCGCCTCGGAGAAGTTCCCCGCGCGGTAGGCGACGATGCCCGCCGCCTCGCGGACGACGCCGATGCGGGCGGCGAACCGGCGAGCCACCTTCGTGTGCTCGTGCGCCCTGTCGGTGTCGTCCTCGACCAGCGCGCGCTCGGCGGCGACGAGGTGCCGTCCCACCAGCTCGGCAAGGTCGAGAGGCAGGGAGCGCAGCTCGTCGCGGACGTCCTTGTCGAGCTCGTCCAAGGTGATGTCCGGCGGAACGTCGGGGAGCTGCTCGCGGCGCGGAGCCTCCTCTTCCCGCTCGTCCCTGCCGAACCTGGCCCTGGCGGCGGGAGGACGCTCCCCGGACCCGCGGGAGTCGCGGGAGAACGGCCGGTCCTCACGCCCGCGGAATCCGCCACCCTGCGGACGGTCACCACCCTGCGGCCTGTCGCGGAACCCACCGCCCTGCGGACGATCACGGTACCCGCCGCCACCCTGGGGCCTGTCGCCCTGCGGCCGGTCGCGGTATCCACCGCCCTGCGGACGGTCGCCCTGCGGCCTGTCGCGGAAACCGCCACCCTGCGGACGGTCGCCCTGCGGCCTGTCGCGGAAACCGCCACCCTGCGGACGGTCACCCTGCGGCCTGTCGCGGAAACCGCCACCCTGCGGACGGTCACCCTGCGGCCTGTCGCGGAAACCGCCACCCTGCGGCCGGTCGTCACGACCGCGGTAACCACCGCCACCGCCCTGGGGACGGTCACGGTAGCCGCCGCCACCCTGCGGACGGTCGCGGAAACCGCCCCTGTCGTCGTTGCCACGGAAGCCCTCACGAGGCCGCTCGTCGCGGTCACGGGGTCCCCTGTCGTCACGGTCTCGGAAACCGCCACCCTGCGGCCTGTCCCGGAACCCGCCGCCTTGAGGACGGTCACCGTACCCGCCGCCCTGCGGCCGGTCACGGTATCCACCACCCTGCGGCCTGTCGCCCTGGGGCCGGTCGCGGAAACCGCCACCCTGCGGACGGTCGTCACGACCACGGTAGCCACCGCTGCCCTGGGGACGGTCGCGGAAGCCACCGCGATCGTCGCCGCGAGGTCCACGGTCGTCACGGTCACGGAAACCGCCGCCCTGGGGACGGTCACGGTATCCGCCGCCCTGGGGCCGATCTCCCTGCGGCCTGTCGCGGAACCCGCCGCCACCCTGCGGACGGTCATCGCGCCGCTCGAAGTCACGACGCGGGCCCCTGTCGTCACGACCCCTGTCGTCACGACCGCGGAAGCCGCCGCCCTGGGGACGGTCGTCGCGAGACGCGTACCCGCGCTCGTCCCTGTTCTGGAACGGACGCGGCGAACGCGGCCGGTCATCCCCGCGGCCGCCCTCAGCGCGACCACCGCGATCGTCCCGATCCCGGTACCCGCCACCCTGCGGCCTGTCGCGGAACCCGCCACCCTGGGGACGGTTACGGTACCCGCCGCCACCCTGGGGACGGTCGCCCTGCGGCCTGTCGCGGTATCCGCCGCCACCCTGCGGACGGTCGCCCTGCCGCCTGTCGCGGAACCCGCCACCCTGGGGACGGTCACGGTACCCGCCGCCACCCTGGGGACGGTCACCCTGCGGCCTGTCGCGGTATCCGCCGCCACCCTGCGGACGGTCACCCTGCGGCCTGTCGCGGAACCCGCCACCCTGGGGACGGTCACGGTGCCCGCCGCCACCCTGCGGACGGTCGTCACGCCCGCGGTATCCGCCCCTGTCGTCACGTCCCTGGTAACCGCCACGAGGGCGGTCGTCACGGGACGAGCCGCCCCTGTCGTCGCGCCGCGGGTAGCCGCCGCGCTCATCGCGACCCTGCGAGCCGCCACGCGGCCGGTCGCCGGACCTGAACGGCCGGTCGCCCCGGGGCTCTCGCTGCCCGCGCTCGCCGGACGAGCGCCTCTCCCCGTCGCGGGGCGTGTCCCCGCCCTGGCCGCTCTGCTCGCGGCGGCCCTCGCCGTCCGATCCGTTATCTCTGTTCACTTCTGGTCCATTTCGTTGGCTCACTCAGCGGACGCGTGCTCCAACGCGACGGTCCACCGTGGCTGATCGCCGCCCGCTTTCGGGCCTTACGCGACGAAGGCCACCCATGGTTGAGGGTGGCCAGGCCCCTTCAGCCTAGCAAGCCCCCGCACGTCCCCGCGCCTCAAGGGCTCTCCACGAAAAGCGATCGCCCGCGCGAACCCCGCTCACCGACAATGGCCGCCATGTCACTGCGCTTCCACGAGATCGCCGAATCCCGGCATCGCCTCCTGAATCCGATCACCGACGACAAGCTCGACCTGCTCGGCGAGATCTGCCGCATCAGGGAGGGAGCCCGGCAGCTCGACCTCGCGTGCGGCAAGGCCGAGATGCTCAACCGCTGGTCGGCCCGCTACGGACTGTCCGGGATCGGCGTGGACATCAGCGAGGTCTTCCTCACCGCCGCCCGCGAACGCGCGGCCGAGCTGGGCGTCTCCGACCGCGTCACGTTCGTCCAGGGCGACGCGGGCGCCTACGCGACCGAGGAGCGCTTCGATCTGGTCTCCTGCATCGGCGCCACCTGGATCGGCGGCGGCCTCACCGGCACCCTCGACCTCATGCGCCCGATGCTGCGCGCCGACGGCCTCGCCCTGGTCGGCGAGTGCTACTGGATCCGGCGATCCGCCCGCCTTCGCGCTGAAGGAACTCGACGGCGTCACCACGCTGGCCGGCACCGACGACCGCTTCGAGGCGGCCGGATTCGAACTGGTGGAGATGGTGCTCGCCAATCCCGACAGCTGGGACCGCTACGTGGCCAGTCAGTGGCTGACCTTGAGCGACTGGCTGCTGGCCCACCAGGACGACCCCGACACCCCCGCGCTGCGCGACTTCCTGCGCCAGAGCCGCCGTTCCCACCTCGAGTACGGCAGGCAGCACCTGGGCTGGGGCATCTTCGTCCTCCGCCCCAAGCCGCGGGCCAAGAACACGTGACGGGCTCCACGACACAGCTCACGGCCCCGAAGGCTACGCGTGCCGACCGAGGACGCCGCACCATATGTTGCGCTGCGCGTGACGACGGGCGGAGCCCCTCGCGACAATATGCGCCACGTGTGAAGACGACGGTCGTTGGAGGGAGGGACAGACCGCTCGCCCGTCCAGCGACGAAGCGGATCGGAAAACAAAAAGGGCCACCCCGGTACGGGGTGGCCCTTAAAGATTGTCCGGCGGCGACCTACTCTCCCACACCCTCCCGAGTGCAGTACCATCGGCGCTGCAGAGCTTAACTTCCGGGTTCGGAATGTAACCGGGTGTTTCCTCTGCGCTATAACCGCCGTAACTCTATGAAACTGTCAAACACAATGTGCTTGTTGTTTCAGAATTGCATAGTGGACGCGGGCAAGAAGACCTTTGGTTTCGCGCTGCTCCGGACCCGGCGAAGAGTAACAGAGCTGCTGCAGAAACCAAAGCTTATGCTTTGTGGTCAAGTCCTCGGCCTATTAGTACCGGTCAGCTCCACACGTTACCGTGCTTCCACCTCCGGCCTATCAACCCGGTCGTCTACCGGGAGCCTTACCCACTCTCGTGGTGGGAGACCTCATCTCAAGGCGAGCTTCCCGCTTAGATGCTTTCAGCGGTTATCCCTTCCGAACGTAGCCAACCAGCCGTGCACCTGGCGGTACAACTGGCACACCAGAGGTTCGTCCGTCCCGGTCCTCTCGTACTAGGGACAGCCCCTTTCAAGTCTCCTGCGCGCGCAGCGGATAGGGACCGAACTGTCTCGCGACGTTCTAAACCCAGCTCGCGTACCGCTTTAATGGGCGAACAGCCCAACCCTTGGGACCTACTCCAGCCCCAGGATGCGACGAGCCGACATCGAGGTGCCAAACCATCCCGTCGATATGGACTCTTGGGGAAGATCAGCCTGTTATCCCCGGGGTACCTTTTAGCCGTTGAGCGACGGCGCTTCCACATGCCACCGCCGGATCACTAGTCCCAGCTTTCGCTCCTGCTCGACCCGTCAGTCTCACAGTCAAGCTCCCTTGTGCACTTACACTCGACACCTGATTGCCAACCAGGCTGAGGGAACCTTTGGGCGCCTCCGTTACTCTTTAGGAGGCAACCGCCCCAGTTAAACTACCCACCAGACACTGTCCCCGATCCGGATCACGGACCAGAGTTAGACGTTCAAAACGACCAGAGTGGTATTTCACCAATGACTCCACCCGAACTAGCGTCCGAGCTTCACAGTCTCCCACCTATCCTACACAAGACGCTCCAAACGCCAATGTCAAGCTGTAGTGAAGGTCCCGGGGTCTTTCCGTCCTGCTGCGCGTAACGAGCATCTTTACTCGTAGTGCAATTTCGCCGGGTCTGCGGTTGAGACAGCGGGGAAGTCGTTACGCCATTCGTGCAGGTCGGAACTTACCCGACAAGGAATTTCGCTACCTTAGGATGGTTATAGTTACCACCGCCGTTTACCGGCGCTTAAGTTCTCACCTTCGCCACTTGCGTGGCTAAGCGGTCCCCTTAACGTTCCGGCACCGGGCAGGCGTCAGTCCGTATACATCGTCTTACGACTTCGCACGGACCTGTGTTTTTAGTAAACAGTCGCTTCCCCCTGGCCACTGCGACCCCCACCAGCTCAGAAAGCTAGTTTCATCACCAGCAGAGGTCCCCCTTCTCCCGAAGTTACGGGGGCAATTTGCCGAGTTCCTTAACCACAGTTCACCCGATCGCCTTGGTATTCTCTACCTGACCACCTGAGTCGGTTTAGGGTACGGGCCGCCACAACACTCGCTAGAGGCTTTTCTCGGCAGCATAGGATCATCCACTTCGCCACAATCGGCTCGGCATCACATCTCAGGATACGTGTGTCGCGGATTTGCCTACGACACTCCCTACATGCTTACCCCAGGAACAACCATCGCCTGGGTTGGACTACCTTCCTGCGTCACCCCATCGCTTACCTACTACCCGATCGGATCGAGCGTTCAGCCTCACCACTTGTCCCGAAGGACGCTGCGGGGCTTAAGGACTCTTAGCATCACGAGGTTCGATATGGGCGCGTTAAAGCGGGTACGGGAATATCAACCCGTTGTCCATCGACTACGCCTGTCGGCCTCGCCTTAGGTCCCGACTTACCCTGGGCGGATTAGCCTGGCCCAGGAACCCTTGGTCATCCGGCGGCAGGGTTTCTCACCCTGCATTCGCTACTCATGCCTGCATTCTCACTCGCACAGCCTCCACAACTAGATCACTCTGCTGCTTCGCCGGCTGCACGACGCTCCCCTACCCATCAACCCCGCAAGGGGGTCAATGCCACGACTTCGGCGGTGTACTTGAGCCCCGCTACATTGTCGGCGCGGAATCACTTGACCAGTGAGCTATTACGCACTCTTTCAAGGATGGCTGCTTCTAAGCCAACCTCCTGGTTGTCTCTGCGACTCCACATCCTTTCCCACTTAGCACACGCTTAGGGGCCTTAGTCGGTGATCTGGGCTGTTTCCCTCTCGACTACGGAGCTTATCCCCCGCAGTCTCACTGCCACGCTCTCACTTACCGGCATTCGGAGTTTGGCTGACGTCAGTAACCTTGTCGGGCCCATCGGCCATCCAGTGCTCTACCTCCGGCAAGAAACACGTGACGCTGCACCTAAATGCATTTCGGGGAGAACCAGCTATCACGGAGTTTGATTGGCCTTTCACCCCTACACACAGGTCATCCCCCAGGTTTTCAACCCTGGTGGGTTCGGTCCTCCACGAGGTCTTACCCTCGCTTCAACCTGCCCATGCGTAGATCACTCCGCTTCGGGTCTACAGCATGCGACTCAAACGCCCTATTCAGACTCGCTTTCGCTACGGCTCCCCCACACGGGTTAACCTCGCCACACACCATAACTCGCAGGCTCATTCTTCAAAAGGCACGCAGTCACATCACAGCCGTCCGAAGACGACTAAGCTCCTACGGCTTGTAGGCACACGGTTTCAGGTACTATTTCACGACCCCTCACCGGGGCACTTTTCACCTTTCCCTCACGGTACTAGTGCACTATCGGTCATCAGGGAGTATTTAGGCTTACCAGGTGGTCCTGGCAGATTCACACAGGATTTCTCGGGCCCCGTGCTACTTGGGATCCCCTTCAGGAGTCCATCCGATTTCGTCTACCCGGCTCTCACGGTCTACGGCGCCCCTTCCCAGAGGCTTCAACTATCGGAAGGATTTCTTACTCCTCGAAGAAGCGGCAGCTCCTTCAGAAAGGTCCCACGACCCCGCTTGCGCAACGCCTGCCGGCTATCACACGCAAACGGTTTAGCCTGATCCGCTTTCGCTCACCACTACTCACGGAATCACTGTTGTTTTCTCTTCCTACGGGTACTGAGATGTTTCACTTCCCCGCGTTACCACCAACCGCCCTATACATTCAGGCGGAGGCAACACCACATGACTGGTGCTAGGTTTCCCCATTCGGACATCCCCGGATCAACGTCTGGTTGGCGACTCCCCGAGGCTTAACGCAGCCTCCCACGTCCTTCATCGGCTCCTGATGCCAAGGCATCCACCGTGTGCCCTAAAAAACTTGGCCACAAAGATGCTCGCGTCCACTATGCAAATCTCAAACAACAAACAGCGACCGGCTAGCCTCCCCAAAAGGGGAGGATCCCCGGTCCTGTGCTCCAGAGGAGAACATCTCACGATGTCCGTTTCCTCAGGACCCAACAGTGTGTCCAACCAGTCCCAGCCCCCTCACGACCGTTCCCACTCCCTCTCGCGAGGGCGGTACTGAACCGCAGGCAACCAGACCTGGTTGAGTAGCCAGTGCTCCACTAATGAGCTGTCGAGCATCAGACGTTCGCTGATGACCTCGACGTAGGCCGGAGACTGTCGCCTCCAACCAGATGCTCCTTAGAAAGGAGGTGATCCAGCCGCACCTTCCGGTACGGCTACCTTGTTACGACTTCGTCCCAATCGCCAGCCCCACCTTCGACCGCTCCCCCCAGCAAGCTGGTTGGGCCACGGGCTTCGGGTGTTGCCGACTTTCGTGACGTGACGGGCGGTGTGTACAAGGCCCGGGAACGTATTCACCGCAGCGTTGCTGATCTGCGATTACTAGCGACTCCGACTTCATGGGGTCGAGTTGCAGACCCCAATCCGAACTGAGACCGGCTTTTAGGGATTCGCTCCACCTCGCGGTATCGCAACCCTCTGTACCGGCCATTGTAGCATGTTTGCAGCCCAAGACATAAGGGGCATGATGACTTGACGTCATCCCCACCTTCCTCCGAGTTGACCCCGGCAGTCCCCCATGAGTCCCCACCACCCCGAAGGGCGTGCTGGCAACATGGAGCAAGGGTTGCGCTCGTTGCGGGACTTAACCCAACATCTCACGACACGAGCTGACGACAGCCATGCACCACCTGTCACCCAGTCCGAAGAGGGCCACATCTCTGCAGCTTTCCGGGCGATGTCAAGCCTTGGTAAGGTTCTTCGCGTTGCGTCGAATTAAGCAACATGCTCCGCCGCTTGTGCGGGCCCCCGTCAATTCCTTTGAGTTTTAGCCTTGCGGCCGTACTCCCCAGGCGGGGCGCTTAATGCGTTAGCTCCGGCACGGAGATCGTGGAAGACCCCCACACCTAGCGCCCAACGTTTACAGCGTGGACTACCAGGGTATCTAATCCTGTTCGCTCCCCACGCTTTCGCTCCTCAGCGTCAGGTAAGGCCCAGAGAACCGCCTTCGCCACCGGTGTTCCTCCTGATATCTGCGCATTTCACCGCTACACCAGGAATTCCGTTCTCCCCTACCTACCTCTAGCCAGCCCGTATCCACCGCAGACCCGCAGTTAAGCTGCGAGCTTTCACGGCAGACGCGACAAGCCACCTACGAGCTCTTTACGCCCAATAATTCCGGACAACGCTTGCGCCCTACGTATTACCGCGGCTGCTGGCACGTAGTTAGCCGGCGCTTCTTCTGCAGGTACACGTCAACTTCGTCCCTGCTGAAAGAGGTTTACAACCCGAAGGCCGTCATCCCCCACGCGGCGTCGCTGCGTCAGGCTTTCGCCCATTGCGCAATATTCCCCACTGCTGCCTCCCGTAGGAGTCTGGGCCGTGTCTCAGTCCCAGTGTGGCCGGTCGCCCTCTCAGGCCGGCTACCCGTCGTCGCCTTGGTAGGCCACTACCCCACCAACAAGCTGATAGGCCGCGAGCCCATCCCCAACCGAAAAAACTTTCCACCACCACCCGATGCCGGGGGCGGTCGTATCCGGTATTAGACCCAGTTTCCCGGGCTTATCCCAGAGTCAGGGGCAGGTTGCTCACGTGTTACTCACCCGTTCGCCGCTCGAGTACCCCGAAGGGCCTTTCCGCTCGACTTGCATGTGTTAAGCACGCCGCCAGCGTTCGTCCTGAGCCAGGATCAAACTCTCCAAACAATGTTTTGAGAATTTCTCCCGGCTGAAACATGAATGTTCCAACCAAAGGAATCCGTCCAATGGACGGGGTTGTGCATCATGCACTGGCTTTTAACACACTGTTGAGTTCTCAAGAAACGGACGCGTCTTCCGCATTCGTTCGTATTGTCGATCCTAGCAGCCTTCTCGACCGCTTGGACCGCGCCGCCCCGTCTCGGGGGCAACCCTCTCAACTTACCGTGTCACTTGCGCCTTGTCCAATCGACCGATTTTTAAGATGGTGAGGTGCACCGTGGCTGCGGTTTGGTTCAGAAGGAGTCTCCCTCGGGGCCCGTCCGCCGTCGCGCGGCGTCCGGCTCGCTCCCGGGGCACAGACGAGACTAGGTCGGGATCGCCCTCCCGTCAAATCGGCGTCAGGCATGTCGATCTAGCCCCGTATCCTCCTCTAGGTGACCGCCACGATCGCCCGGCCAGACAGCCCGCCCCTGCCTCCCGTTTCGACGCCCCGGTGGGCTCCGGCCGCCGCGGCGATCTCGGCCTTCGCGGTGGCGCTCTCGGGTACGGGCTCGGCCACGCTCAACGGCGACGAGCTGGCCACGCTCAGCGCCGCCCGCCGTTCCATCGCGGGGATGTGGGAACTGGCCCAGCACATCGACGGCCATTTCCTGCCCTACTACCTGTTCATGCACTTCTGGGTGAAGGCAGGCACGGCCGAGCTGTGGCTCAGACTGCCCTCGGCGCTGGCGATCGGCGTCGCCGCGGCCTTCCTGGTCTGCCTCGGCCGCCGCGTTCACAGCCTGCGCGCCGGCCTGATCGCCGCCGCGCTGTTCGCCGTGCTCCCCTCGGTCTCCTACTACGGCGCGTTCGCCAGGTCGTACGCCTTCGCCGCGGCGGCGGTGACCATCTCCTTCTGGGCCCTGCACCGCGCCGGGTCTGTCGCCAACGCCGCCCCACACCGCACCAGGTGGATGTCCAACGCCGCACCGCACCGCGCCACGTGGGTGTCCTACGCCGCGTCCGTCGCGCTCGTCGGCTGCACCCATCTGTTCGCGGTGCTCGTTCTCCCCGCACAGCTCGCGCTCCTGCGCGGCCGTACCAAGGGGATGCTGCCGGCGATGGCGGCCGGCTTCGCGCCGGCGGCGGTGCTGGGTCTCATCGGGTACGGCGAGCGGCACGCGATCAGCTGGATCCCGCAGCGCGGCCCCGACGTCCTGCTGAAGTTCCCGAAGATGGCCGCGGGAGCGAGCGAGGTCGGGATCGTGCTGTTCGCGGTGGCCCTCGCCGGGATCGTCGTCCTGGCCAGGCGGGACACCCGCTGGGGCCTGGCGGTCGGGGGATGGCTGCTGCTGCCTCCCGTGCTGTTGCTGGTGGTCTCCCACCTGGTGACACCTGCGTACGTCGACCGCTACCTGTTCGTCACCGCTCCGGCGCTCGCGCTCCTGGCGGCGATCGCGGTGGCCGAGCTGCCGCGCTTCGCCGTACCCGCCGCCGTGGCCGTCACACTCGGCGCGGCCGCACTGGCGTTCCCACAGCATCTCGACGTCCGCGAGAGCAACGGCCGCTTCGAGGACGTCCCGTGGGCGATAGGCCGCATGAAGCTCGAACCCGGCGACGCGATCGTGTACGGCCAGAGCTCCCTGCGCACCGGCTTCGACTACTACGCGCCGCCCGCCATGCCAGACGACGTCCTGCGCCTGGGCGACGCGCCCGCCGCCGACAGCTTCGGCTATCCCGAGCGCGCCGACGTCGCCGCCGCGCTTCGCGGGCGCGACCGGGTGTGGCTGGTGTGGCGCGGCGCCAAGAGCGCCGACCTTCAACCGATCAGGCGGGTTCGGCAGGCGGGCTTCGAGCTGGTCAGAGCCTGGCACTCGGCCGACATCCCCGGCCTGACGGTCGCCCTCTACACAAGACCGGCCTGACCGAACCGGAAAACCACGCCGGACCCACCCGAACGGGAACGCCAGCCCCCCAAACCAGACGAAGAGAAACACCAGGCCGGACCGCCGTAATGGGAACACCGGGCGCAAGCGATCGCACGGCAGGATCGGGATCAGCTCCCGTAGCCGTCGGCAGAGCAACACCGGGGCGCAGACGACAGAAGGCGGGCCTTCCCAGCAAAGGAAGGCCCGCCCCGAAGAACCAGGTCAGCCGACGACGACGCCGCCGATCGACTTCTTGCCCCGCCGCAGCACGAGGAAGCGCCCCTGCAGCAGATCGTCCGCGGACGGCGTGTACGCCTCGTCGGTGACCTTCACGTTGTTGAGGTACGCGCCACCCTCCTTGACCGCGCGCCTGGCCGCCGACTTCGACTCCACGAGACCGCTCTCGGCCATGAGGTCGACCAGCGGAGCTCCGAGCGCGCCGACCTTGGCTAGGGGCACCTCGGCCAGCGCCGCCTCCAGCGTCGAGGCGGACAGCTCCTCGAGAGAGCCCTGACCGAACAGCGCCTTGGAGGCCGCCATGACGGCGTCGAGCTCGGCCTTGCCGTGCAGCAGTTCGGTGAGCTCCTCGGCCAGCGCCCGCTGGGCCTCCCTGGCGAACGGCCGCTCGGCGACGGCCTTCTCCAGCTCCTCGATCTCCTCGCGGCTCCTGAACGTGAACACCTTGAGGTAGTGGATCACGTCACGGTCGTCGGCGTTGAGGAAGTACTGGTAGAAGGCGTAGGGCGAGGTCATGGCGGGGTCGAGCCACAGCGCGCCGCCCGCCGTCTTGCCGAACTTGGTGCCGTCGGCCTTGGTGATCAGCGGGAGCGTGAGGGCGTGGACGTGTCCGCCCTCGACGCGGCGGACCAGGTCGACGCCCGCGGTGATGTTGCCCCATTGGTCGCTGCCGCCGATCTGCAGCGAGCAGTCGTGCCTGCGGTACAGCTCGAGGTAGTCGTTGGCCTGCAGGATCTGGTAGCTGAACTCGGTGTAGCTGAGCCCCTCGCCGGCGAGCCTGGCCGCGACGGACTCGCGGGCCAGCATGCGGTTGACAGGGAAGTGCTTGCCGATGTCGCGCAGGAAGTCGATCGCGGACAGCTCGGCGGTCCAGTCGAGGTTGCTGACCATGAGCGCGGCGTTGGGCTGCGCCTCGAAGTCGAGGAAGCGCCCGACCTGGCCGCGCAACCGCTCCACCCATCCGGCGACGACGTCACCCGCGTTGAGCGAACGCTCGGTGTTGCGCCCGCTGGGGTCGCCGATCAGCCCCGTGGCGCCCCCGACCAGCCCGATCGGCCGGTGGCCGGCCAGCTGGATGCGGCGCAGCGTCAGCAACGGCACGAAGTGGCCGACGTGCAGCGAGGGAGCGGTGGGGTCGAAGCCGGCATAGACCGAGATCGGTCCCTTGGCCATGGACGCGCGAAGGGCGTCGAGGTCGGTGGACTGCGCGATCAAACCTCGCCATGCGAGGTCGTCGATGATGTCGGTCACGATTCCGGCTTTCCGAACGAGTGGACATTGACTGGCTACAGAGTGCCCGATCTCGGCACCTGCCGCCACTTGAAACCCTCCTGCGTGATCATGGCAGCCGTTAGGATCCCCTCCCGTGGCCGATTCCTCCGGATCCAACCGTGGCACGATCATCGCGGCCATCATCGGCGCGGTCGCGACCCTCGCGGCGGCCGGGATCGGCATCCTGGCGACCCAGAGAGCCGCGGGAGAGGCCGAGACCAAGGCGGGTCCCATGGCCACCGTCACGGCGACCGTCACGGCGACCGCCACGGTCACGGCGAACAGCGCGGCCACGCCGAACAGCACCGTCACCCCGCTCGGACAGGTGCGTCAGCCGGGCGAGCGCTGGCGCGGGCTCTACGAGCTCAAGGACGACATCTCCCTCGAGTTCGACCTCGAGAGCGGCGCCACGACCTCGACGGAGAAGACCAAGGGCGACATCCACGGCTCGTTCTCGCTGGACACGGGGACGGTCTACGCGCACGACGGCGTCAAGGTGGCCACCTGGGAGGAGGACCGCACTCCCACGGCGGAGGACTGCGCGGCCCGCACCGCCAGCGCGGGAGCCGGCGAGCAGGGCTTCGTCACGGGCGCCAAGAAGGCGGCGGAAGGCGTCTGCGTCCTCACCTCGGAGGGCGACCTGGCCTGGCTCGAGCTGAAGACGGTCAAGACCGAGCGCGGCTGGCCGGTGTCGGTGTCGGGCAGCGCGATCATCTGGGGGCGGTAGCCTCGCAGGCATGTGGAGGGTTCGCCGCGAGCTGGTCGCCGTCAAGATCTTGGCCGCCGTGGCCAGCGCCGCCCTCGGCGTCTACTGGTATCTCTCCGGCGACCTGCGCGGCGTGATCCTGGCCGTCCCCGCCACCCTGCTGGTCGGCGCCATGGCGCTCAGAGACCTGCTGGTCCCCGTACGGCTGGCCGCCGACGAGTCGGGCATCACCGTCGCGCACGGCTACGCCGGCTCCCGCCCCGTCCCGTGGGATCAGATCGAGGACATCAAGGTCGACGTCCGCACCCGCTACGGCAGGCGCTCCGAGATGCTGGAGATCGACACCGGCGACAACCTCCACCTGTTCAGCCGTGCCGATCTCGGTGTCTCCCCCACCGAGGTCGCCGCCGAACTACGCCGGCTCAGGGCGAGACAGCCCTAGACCCGTCCGTCGGGCGCCGGTCGCCGGCGCCGGGGCACGTGCGCCCGGTACGGCGAGACCGTCGGGTCCCCTTCGATCCAGAACCGCCACGGCGTCTCCACCCCGGTGGAGATCCCGGTCCGCGGCCCCGCCCGCACCGAGGCCGGTGGCGTCCCCGGGAGCACCTTGCCGATCATGTCCAGGCCGTTGTCCTCGCGCCCCCAGCCGAGCGCCGTGGCCAGCCTGGCCGGCCCTCTGGCCAGGTCGCGGTCGCGCGCCCCGTCGCGCCTGGCGCGGGCCACGTCGATCCCCGACACGATCTCCCCCGCGCGCAGCAGCACCGCCGAGCCGTGCCCCTCCGGCAGGCAGACGAGGTTGGCGCAGTAGTGCATGCCGTACGTGAAGTAGACGTAGAGATGGCCGGCAGGGCCGAACATCACCGAGTTGCGGGGTGTGCGCCCCCGGTAGGTGTGGGACGCGGGGTCCTCCCCCGGCAGGCCGTACGCCTCGACCTCGGTCAGCCTGACGCTGACCGAGCCGTGCACGAGGACGCACCCGAGCAGTTCGGGTGCGACCTCGTGGGCGGGCCTGTCGAAGAAGGCCCTGCTCAGGAGCCCGACGCCCATGCCGCCTGGGCGTCGACCGTCTCGCGCAGCGCCGCCAGCTGGTCGCGGACCCTGTCGGGCGCGGTGCCGCCGTGCGCCTTGCGTGCGGCCAGCGCGCCGGGCACGTTGAGCACGTCGCGCACGTCGGGGGTCAGGTGCGGGGAGACCTTCGCCAGGTCCTCGTCGCTGACCTCGCCCAGGTCGACGTCGTTGACCTGGCAGTAGACGACCAGGTGGCCGACGGCCTCGTGCGCGTCGCGGAAGGCCACGCCCTTGCGGACCAGCAGCTCGGCGAGGTCGGTGGCCAGCGCGAAGCCGTCGGAGGCGGTCGCCGACATGCGCGCGGTGTTGACCCGCATGGTGGAGACCAGCCCCGCGACTGCGGGCAGCACGAGCAGCAGCGTGTCGACGGTGTCGAAGACCGGCTCCTTGTCCTCCTGCAGGTCGCGGTTGTAGGTCAGCGGCAGGCCCTTCAGCACGGTCAGCAGCGACATGAGGTTGCCGATGAGCCGCCCCGACTTGCCACGCGCGAGCTCGGCGACGTCGGGGTTCTTCTTCTGCGGCATGATCGACGAGCCGGTGGAGTAGGCGTCGTCCATCTCGATCCAGCGGAACTCCTGCGAGGCCCACAGGACGATCTCCTCGCCCAGGCGCGACAGGTGGACGCCGATCATCGCCGCGTCGAAGAGGAACTCGGCGGCGAAGTCGCGGTCGGCGACGGCGTCCATCGAGTTCGGCGCGGCCGAGGTGAAGCCGAGCTCCTCGGCGACCACGACGGGGTCGAGCGGCAGCGACGAGCCGGCCAGCGCGCCCGAGCCGAGCGGCGAGACCGCGGCCCGCTTGTCCCAGTCGATCAGCCGGTCGATGTCGCGGGCGAAGGCGTGCACGTGCGCGAGCAGCTGGTGGCCGAACGACACGGGCTGCGCGTGCTGCAGGTGCGTCATGCCGGGCGCGGCGGTGTCGGCGTGCGTGGCGGCCTGGGCCATCAGCGCCGTCTCCACCTCCACCAGCCTGGAGATGATCGTGCGCACGTGGTCACGAAGGTAGAGGCGCAGGTCGGTGGCGATCTGGTCGTTGCGGCTGCGCCCGGCGCGCAGCTTGCCGCCGAGCGAGCCGAGCCGCTCGAGCAGCCCGCGCTCCAGCGCGGTGTGCACGTCCTCGTCGGCGACCGTCGGCCGGAACTCGCCCGTCTTGCAGGCGGTCTCCAGGTCGTCGAGCGCGCCGATCATGCGCTCGAGCTCCTCGTCCGTCAGCAGCCCCGCCCTGTTGAGCACGCGGGCGTGCGCCCGCGAGGCCATCAGGTCGTACGGCACCAGCCGCCAGTCGAAGTGCACGCTCACCGACAGCCGAGCCAGCGCGTCGGCGGGGCCCGACTCGAAGCGCCCGCCCCACAGCCTCATCGGCTTGCCACCATCACTCACCGTAGTCTCCTCCTCGTCACCCGCGATCCTAGCCATGCCTGGCGTCACGAGCAGCCGCGATCTTGGAGGGCAGGCTCCAGAGCTGGACGAAGCCCTTGGCCAGGGACTGGTCGAAGGTGTCGCCGGTGTCGTAGGTGGCCAGCGAGAAGTCGTACAGCGACTCCTCCGAGCGCCGGCCCGTGACGACGGCGCGGCCGCCGTGCAGGGTCATCCTGATGTCGCCGGAGACGTACTTCTGGGCGTCGGCGATGAAGGTGTCGAGGGCGTCCTTCAGCGGCGAGAACCACAGGCCGTCGTAGACCAGCTCGCTCCAGCGCTGGTCGACGCCGCGCTTGAACCTGGCCAGGTCGCGCTCGACGGTGACGTTCTCAAGCTCCATGTGCGCGGTGATCAGCGCGATCGCGCCGGGCGCCTCGTAGACCTCGCGCGACTTGATGCCGACGAGCCGGTCCTCGACCATGTCGATCCGGCCGACGCCCTGGGCGCCCGCGCGCCTGTTGAGCTCGTCGATGATCTGGAACGGGGTCAGCGCCCGTCCGTCGAGGGCGACGGGCACGCCCTGCCTGAAGGTGATGACGACCTCGTCGGCCTCGCGCGGCTGGGCCGGGTCGGCGGTGTAGGCGAAGATGTCCTCGGTCGGGCCGTTCCAGATGTCCTCGAGGAAGCCGGTCTCGATGGCCCTGCCCCACAGGTTCTGGTCGATCGAGTACGGGTTCTTCTTGGTGGTCTCGATCGGCAGGCCCTTCTCCTCGGCGAAGGCGATGGCCTTGTCGCGGGTCCAGGCGTAGTCGCGGGCCGGGGCGACGACCTTGAGCTCGGGCGCGAGGGCCGCGAGGCCCGCCTCGAAGCGCACCTGGTCGTTGCCCTTGCCGGTGCAGCCGTGCGAGACCGTGGTGCCGCCGAACTGCTTGGCCGCGGCGACCAGGTGCTTGACGATCAGCGGGCGCGACAGCGACGACAGCAGCGGGTAGCGGTCCATGTAGAGCGCGTTGGCCTGCAGGGCCGGCACGCAGAAGTCGGCGGCGAACTCCTCCTTGGCGTCCACCACGACCGACTCGACCGCGCCGCAGTCGATGGCGCGCTTCTGGATGACCTCCATGTCCTCGCCACCCTGGCCGAGGTCGACGGCTACGGCGATGACCTCGGCGTCCATCTTCTCGGCGAGGAAGGGAATGGCGACGGAGGTGTCGAGCCCCCCGGAGAACGCGAGTACAACTCTCTCGGACATGGTCATGATCCTTTACGGTTCGCGATGTTCAGCAGGCTGTCCACGACCGCCGCCCCGCCCTGGGGGTCGCGGCTGATGACGAGAATGGTGTCGTCTCCCGCCACGGTGCCGAGGATGGACTCCCAGTCGGCGTGGTCGATGGCGGAGGCGAGGAACTGCGCGGCGCCCGGCGGTGTCCTGACGATCACCAGGTTGGCCGAGGCCTCGGCCGAGACCAGGAGCTCCTCGGCGATCCGGTGGAGCCTGGCCGCGGGCGACTCCCCCGTGCCCAGGCGGGCGAGCGGGATGCGGCCGCCGCCCTCGCCGGGCAGCGCGTAGACCAGCGAGCCGTCCTCGGCGCGCAGCTTGAGCGCGCCGAGCTCGTCCAGGTCGCGCGAGAGCGTGGCCTGGGTGACCTCGACGCCGCTCTCCGCCAGCAGCTTGGCCAGCTCGGGCTGGGAGCGTACGGCCTGCCGCTGGAGCAGGTCGGTGATCTTCGCCTGTCTGGCGACCTTGGTCATCGGGATGGTCATCGCGACCACAACCACTGCAGCAGCGCCTTCTGGGCGTGACGGCGGTTCTCCGCCTGGTCCCACACGAGGCTGGCGGGCCCGTCGAGCACCTCGGCGGTGATCTCGTAGTCGCGGTAGGCGGGCAGGCAGTGCAGCACGATCGCGTCGTCGGCGGCGCGCGCCATGAGCGCGGAGTTCACCTGGTACGGCATGAGCGCCGCCACGCGCTCCTCCTTGCCCTCCTGGCCCATCGACACCCAGGTGTCGGTGGCGATCACGTGCGCCTCGTGGGCGGCGACGGCCGCGTCCTCGAGGACGGTCACGCTGCCGCCGGTGACCTGCGCGACCTCCGCGGCCCTGGCGAGGATCGCGGGGTCGGGGTGGTAGCCGGCCGGCGCGGCGACGCGCACGTGCATACCCGCCGTCGCGCCGCCGAGCAGGTAGGAGTGGGCCATGTTGTTGGCGCCGTCGCCCAGGTAGGTGAGCGTGAGCCCGGCCGTCCTGCCGAAGTTCTCCCTGACGGTCTGCAGGTCGGCGAGGATCTGGCACGGGTGGTACTCGTCGGTCAGCGCGTTGACGACGGGCACGCGCGCGGCCGAGGCCATCGCCGCGATGCGCTCCTGGCCGCCGGTCCGCCACACGATGGCCTCGACGTGGCGCTCCAGCACGCGGGCGGTGTCCTCGATCGGCTCGCCCCTGCCCATCTGGGAGGTGCCGCCGTCGATGATCAGCGGGACGCCGCCCAGCTCGGCGATGCCGACGGCGAACGAGACGCGGGTTCTGGTGGAGGGCTTGTCGAAGAGCACCGCGACGGTCTTGTTGCCCTCGAAGGGGCGGTAGCCGTACGGGTCCTTCTTCATCGCGTCGGCCAGGTCGAGCACCTCTGCCTGCTCGGCGGGCGAGAGGTCGTCGTCTTTCAAGAAGTGCCGGGTCACTTGGCGGCCTCCGTCAGAATCGAGGGAAGGGCGTCGACGAGGGCCTGGATCTCCTCGTCGGTCACGACCAGCGGGGGTGCCAGCCGTACGGCATCGGGCTGGAGGGCGTTGACCAGGAAGCCCGCGTCCTGCGCGGCCTGCTGCACCTTGCCGGAGACGGGCTCGGTGAGCACCAGGGCCAGCCACAGGCCGCGGCCGCGCACGCCCTTGAGCAGCGGGTGCCGCACGCTCTCGAGACCGGCCCGCAGCAGGTCGCCGCTCCTGGCGACCCGGTCGGGGTCCACGTTGGCCAGGACGGCGAGCGCGGCGGCGCACGAGACCGGGTTGCCGCCGAACGTCGAGCCGTGGTCGCCCTTGTCGAACAGCGTGCCCGCCGGGCCGAAGCCGACACAGGCGCCGATCGGCAGGCCGCCGCCCAGGCCCTTGGCGAGGGTGAGGATGTCGGGGACGACGCCCTCCGCCTGGTGGGCGAACCAGTGGCCGGTCCTGCCGATGGCCGACTGGATCTCGTCGGCGACCAGCAGCGCGCCGGCGGCGGTGCAGATCTCGCGGGCCGCCTTGAAGTAGCCCTCGGGCGGCGGCACGACTCCGGCCTCGCCCTGGGTGGGCTCGAGGAAGACCGCGACGCAGTCCTCGGTGACGGCCTGCTTGAGCGCGTCGGCGTCGCCGTACGGCACGAAGCGGACCTCGACCGGGAAGGGGCCGAACTGGTCGCGGATCGCCTTCTTGCCGGTGAGCGAGAGCGCGCCCATCGTGCGGCCGTGGAAGCCGTTCTCCGCGGCGACGAAGTAGGAGCGCCCCGTGGCCTTGCCGTACTTGAGCGCCAGCTTGTAGGCGCACTCGTTGGCCTCGGTGCCCGAGTTGGCGAAGAAGACCTTCGCCGGCTCCTTCAGCAGCTCGAGCAGCTTCTCGGCGAGCAGCACCTCGGGCTCGTGCAGGTACAGGTTGCTGGTGTGGGCGAGGGTGGCGACCTGCTGGGAGACGGCCTCCACCAGCGCGGGGTGGCCGTGGCCGAGGGAGTCGACGGCGATCCCGCCGATGAAGTCGAGGTACTGCCTGCCCTCCACGTCCCACACCGTGGTGCCCTTGCCCCGGGCGAGCGCCAGCGGCGGCACGCCATAGTTCGGCATGAACGCTTTCTCGAACCTCTCACGCAGGTTCATCAGGGCATCACCATGGTTCCGATTCCGTGGTCGGTGAAGATCTCGAGCAGCAGGGAGTGCGGCACGCGGCCGTCCAGGACGTGCGCCTGGGGCACGCCGCCCTGCACGGCGGTCAGGCAGGCCTCCATCTTGGGCACCATGCCGCTGGACAGTGTGGGCAGCATCTCGGCCAGCTCGGCGGCCTTCAGTTGGTCGATCACGTCGGTGTCGTCGGGCCAACTGGCGTACAGGCCCTCGACGTCGGTGAGCACGATCAGCTTCTGCGCCCGGAGCGCGACCGCCAGCGCGGCGGCGGCGGTGTCGGCGTTGACGTTGTAGACCTGGCCGTCCGTGCCGCGGGCGACGCTGGAGACGACCGGGATGCGGCCGTCGTCGAGCAGGGCCTGCACGGCGCCCGGCTCGACCTTGACGATCTCGCCGACCTGGCCGATGTCGACGGGCTCGCCGTCCACGATCGCGGGCTTGCGCTCGGCGGTGAACAGGTGGGCGTCCTCGCCCGACATGCCGACCGCGAACGGGCCGTGGTGGTTGATCAGGCCGACCACGTCGCGGTTGACCTGGCCGACCAGCACCATCCGCACCACCTGCATGGCCTCGGGGGTGGTGACCCGCAGGCCCGCGGTGAAGGTGGACTCGATGCCGAGCCGGTCAAGGTGCGCGCTGATCTGTGGTCCGCCGCCGTGCACGACGACCGGCTTCAGCCCGGCGTAGCGCAGGAAGACGATGTCCTCGGCGAAGCCCTCCTTGAGCGACTCCTCCGTCATGGCGTTGCCGCCGTACTTGATGACGACGGTCGCGCCGCTGAACCTGGCCAGCCAGGGCAGCGCCTCGATCAGCGTGCCTGCCTTGGCGAGCGCTCCGTTGGCCCTCATGAGGAGTACGCCGAGTTCTCGTGCACGTACGCGGCGGTCAGGTCCGTGGTGTGGATGGTGGCCGAGTGGGGTCCGGCCGAGAGGTCGACGGTGATGGTCACGTCGCGCGGGCGCATGTCGACCTTGGCCCGGTCGTCGCCGACGGCGCCGCCCCTGCAGATCCAGATGCCGTTGATGGCCACGTTGATCCGGTCGGGTTCGAAGACCGCGTCGGTGGTGCCGACCGCCGACAGAACGCGGCCCCAGTTGGGGTCCTCGCCGTGGATGGCGCACTTGAGCAGGTTGGACCTGGAGACCGTGCGGCCGACCTTGACGGCATCGTCCTCGCTGGCCGCGCCGACGACCTCGATGGCGATCGCCTTGGAGGCGCCCTCTGCGTCGACGAGCAGCTGCCTGGCCAGGTCCGCGCAGACCTCGGTGATCTTCTTCTCGAACTCGGCGAGGTCGGGCGTGACCCCCGAGGCGCCGCTGGCCAGCAGCAGCACGGTGTCGTTGGTGGACATGCAGCCGTCGGCGTCGAGCCGGTCGAAGGTCTTGGCGGTGGCCTTGCGCAGCACCGCGTCGAGCTGCTCGGAGGTGACGTCGGCGTCAGTGGTGATCACGCAGAGCATGGTGGCCAGCGCGGGGGCGAGCATGCCCGCGCCCTTGGCCATCCCGCCGACCATGTAGCCCCCTTCGCCGCGTTTGAAGGAGATCTTCGAGACGGTGTCGGTGGTGCGGATGGCGTCGGCCGCGGCCAGTCCGCCGTCGCGGGAGAGCTGCGTCGCCGCGCTGTCGACACCGGCCAGCAGCGCCTCCATCGGCAGCCGCTCGCCGATCAGGCCGGTGGAGCAGACCGCGATCTCGCCCGCCGAGTCGCCCAGCACCTCGGCCACCTTCTCCGCCGTGGCGTGGGTGTCCTGGAAGCCCTCAGGGCCGGTGCAGGCGTTGGCGCCGCCCGAGTTGAGGACGACCGCTCGGACTCGGCCGCCCGCCAGGACCTGCTGCGACCAGAGCACGGGGGCGGCCTTCACGCGGTTGGCGGTGAAGACGCCCGCGGCGGCGCGGTGCGGTCCTTCGTTGACGACGAGGGCCAGGTCGCGGTTGCCGCTGGCCTTGATGCCTGCGGCAATGCCCGCGGCCTTGAAGCCGAGGGGCGCTGTAACGCTCATGCGTCCTCCTTCGTCGGACGCATGAGCGTCAACGCGCAGTGTTTGATGGTTCCCTCGCTACGCTCGTTCACGGGGCAACTCCGTTCGTGGGGAGACCGAGCTCTTCGGGCAGGCCGAGGGCGAGGTTGACGCTCTGGATCGCGCCCCCTGCCGTGCCCTTGGTGAGGTTGTCGATGGCGATGACGGCGACCACGCGGCCCGCGCGCTCGTCGAGGGTCACCTGCAGGGCCGCGGTGTTGGCGCCGTAGGTCATCGACGTCGCGGGCCACACCCCTTCGGGCAGCAGCGTGACGAACGGCTCGTCCTTCAGCGCGTTCTCGTAGGCCTCGCGCAGGGCGGCCGCGGTCAGGCCGGGGGTGGCGGGAGCCGTACAGGTGGCCAGGATGCCGCGGCTCATCGGCGCCAGCATCGGGGTGAAGGCGACGGTGACGGGGACCCCGGCGACGGCGGAGAGGTTCTGCTCCATCTCGGGGGTGTGCCGGTGGACGCCGCCCACGCCGTAGGCGCTGACCGAGCCCATGACCTCGCTGCCGAGCAGGTTCGGCTTGAGCGCCTTGCCGGCGCCGCTGGTGCCCGTTGCGGCGACTACCACCACGTCGGGCTCGGCGAGCCCGCCCGCGAAGGCGGGGAAGAGCGCGAGGGTGACCGACGTCGGGTAGCAGCCCGGTACGGCGATGCGCCGCGCGGTCCTGAGGATGTCGCGCTGGCCCGGCAGCTCGGGCAGGCCGTACGGCCAGGTGCCGGCGTGGGCTCCGCCGTAGAACTCGGCCCAGGCGGCGGGGTCGGCGAGCCGGTGGTCGGCGCCGCAGTCGACGATCACCGTGTCGCTCTCGCCCAGCTGGGCGGCGACCGCGGCGGACTGGCCGTGCGGGAGGGCGAGGAAGACCACGTCGTGCCCGGCGAGGACGTCGGCGGTGGTCTCCTGGATGATCCGGCCGGCCAGCTGGGGCAGGTGCGGCTGGTGGGCGCCGAGCGGGCTGCCCGCGCTCGAGGCGGCGGTCAGCGCGCCGATCTCCAGCTCAGGATGCATGAGCAGCAGACGGGCGAGCTCACCTCCGGCGTAGCCGCTGGCTCCGGCGATCGCCACACGCTGCATAATCATTCATCCTTACTCATGTTTTTGCTTAGAGAGATTATGCAGCCGAGGTGATGAGCATGCAAGCCAGGACGACCGTGTCGCCCACATAGTGAGACCGGACATATCGCTCATATGCCTGCATGAACACTCAGTCATGAGATCTAGCGCGACGTACCTACCGGTCGGTACTGTGAAATCTCCGGTCAACAGAGCACGCGGGAGTTCTTGCCCATGAGCATCACGCACGCCCAGGTCCAGGCCCAGCTCACCGCGGAGGGCCAGCTGTTCGAGACCGAGGAGCTGGAGTCCGGGATCCGCACCTGGAAGCACGCGCCGGGGCACTTCCGCACCCTTCTGGAGAACAGCCGGTTCCAGGGGGACAAGGACTTCCTCATCTACGAGGACGAGCGGATCTCCTACGAGCGGCACTACCGGCTCGCGGCGACGCTGGCGCGCAGGCTCGTCGAGGAGTACGGCGTGGCCAAAGGCGACCGCGTGGCGATCGCGATGCGCAACTACCCCGAATGGGTCGTCTCGTTCTCCGCCGTCCTGGCGGCCGGGGCGATCGCCGTCCCGCTGAATGCCTGGTGGACCGCGCAGGAGCTGGCCTACGGAGTCTCCGACTCCGGCGCCAAGGTGCTCATCGCCGACGGCGAGCGGGCCGAGCGGCTGGCGGAGACGGGCGTGCCGCTGATCGTCACCAGAGGCGCGCTCCCACAGGCGGCGCGGGCCTTCGACGAGGTGCTGGGCGAGGTCAGCGCGGACGTCACCCTCCCCGCCGTGGAGCTCTCCCCCGAGGACCCGGCGACGATCTTCTACACCTCCGGCACGACGGGCCTGCCGAAGGGCGCGCTCGGCAGCCACCGCAACCTCGGCCAGGCGCCGATGACCGTCGCCTACTCGCTCATCCGCGCGGTCGTCATGGCCGGCAAGGACCCCTCGGGCCTGACGGGCGAGCGCCGGGTGACGCTGCTGACGGTGCCGCTCTTCCACGTCACGGGTTGCTTCGCGGTGATGACGGGCACGATGTTCACCGGCGGCGCGCTGGTGCTGATGTACAAGTGGGACCCGCTTCTGGCCCTCCAGCTCATCGAGCGCGAGAAGATCACCGGCATGACCGGCGTGCCCACGAACGCCTGGCAGTTGCTCTCCCACCCCGACGTGGACAAGTACGACCTCTCCTCCCTGACCGGCCTCTCGTACGGCGGCGCCCCCGCTCCCCCGAAGCTGATGGAGCGCATCACCAACGAGCTGCCGGGGCGCGCGCCCAGCAACGGCTACGGCATGACGGAGACCACGGCGCTCGCGATCAACAACTCGGGAGCCGACTACGCCCGCAAGCCCGACAGCATCGGCCTGCCCTCGGCCGTCGTCGACGTGCGCATCTGCGACCCCTCGGGCGCGCCGCTACCCGCCGGCGAGGTCGGCGAGCTCTGCCTGCGCGGGCCGAACGTCATCCTCGGCTACTGGAACAAGCCGGCGGCCACGGCCGAGACGTTCGTCGACGGCTGGCTGCACACCGGCGACCTGGCGCGGGTGGACGAGGAGGGATTCGTCTACATCGTCGACCGGGCGAAGGACATGGTGATCCGCGGCGGCGAGAACGTGTACTGCGCGGAGGTGGAGGCGGCGCTGTTCGAGCACCCCTCCGTGGACGACGCGGCGGTGATCGGCGTGCCGCACGACGAGCTGGGCGAGGAGGTCGGCGCGGTGATCCGGCTGTCCGCCCCGGCCACGCCGGAGGAGCTGACGGCGTTCCTGAAGGAGCGGATCGCGGCGTTCAAGGTGCCCGCGCACTTCTGGTTCAGGGACGCGGAACTGCCCCGCAACCCGGGCGGCAAGATCCTCAAGACGCGCCTGCGGCAGGAGGTCCTGGCCTCGTGACCGCCCACGTCCGGGCAGCAGGTCTCTGAGGCGCTGCGCGCAGGATCTTCCGGCCGGCTGGCCGCCGTACCCGGTGTCGCGCGCCGTGACCCGGCGCGGTTCGCCGCCCAAGGTTCCTAGACCTGCCGTATGGCGGTGGTGAGGCTCTGGCACATGCGGTCCGAGTCCGCGATCCACAAGATCATGAAGTTGTGTCCCTTTGCCTCGCGTGACTCCGCGTCCGCGCAGAACCTGGGAGTCGGAGGCCCTTCGGCGAAGCCGTTGTTGGGCTCGGCTCCCACCTGCTTGAGGAGCAGGCAGAAGACATCCTCCGCCAGCGCTTCCGCATCTCCGCGCACCACAGCGACCAGACCGAGCGACCAGGCGTGCTCGGGATCCTGATAGACCGAGACCGCGAGGTGGTCGTTCTCGTAAGCGCACTCCACCGCGTCCGCGGCAACCGTCACCCTGCTGGCGAAGGTCTTGACGCCCTGGCGGAAGGTCTTCACCTCCCCGTCGTCCAGCTTGTCGTCGGGAATGTGCTGCATGACCAGACCGAGCAGCCCGTTGACGCCGAGACAGGGGTTGGTGGCGATGCGCTCGACGCCATCCGGCGCGGGCAGCAGCGACCGGGTGATCGGGCCCGCCTTCGGGCACAAGCTCTTCTTCGGCGGCGTCGACGCTTTCGGCTCGGCCGCTTCCGCGCTGCCTCCAGGCAGCTGGAAATCGTTGCACGCGGTGAGAAAGCTCATGGTCAGGAGCGAGACGAGGATCAATATCAGCTTCGTATGGCGCGGCACGGCGGTCCTTCCGGAGCGGGAGGGCGACTGGCCCAAGATTGCCCAGGAATCCCCGCCGGGGCCTGAGTAGTCCCTACTCAATCCAGCCGCTAACTAACGATTGAACGGGAGGCGGTCACGTGGCCGGAGGAGGGCCGGCCCCGAAGACGAACGCCGTCAGGCGCAACAAGCAGATCACCGTGGAGCTGTCTGGCGAGGCGGTCGAGGCTCCCAAGCTCTTCAAGCGCAACCGCTACTCCACCGCGACACAGCGATGGTGGCACACCTGGGCTGGGAGCCCCCAGGCCGAAGCCTTCCTCGATACCGATGGGGGGCGCCTCCAGATTTTGGCTCAGCCGCCGTACAAGGCGACGAAGGTCCCGCCGGCCCCCTGGGGACGGACGGGACCTCATGTCGTCTGTCTTACAGGCTCTGGCTTGGATTGGCCGGCAGGTAGAAATTCCAACTCCCGCCGCCGTCGTGCGCTCCGCCAGCGGGACAGACCCCATTCGTCGGGGCCCCGTTCCACCAGAGGCCGAAGCATTTGCGGCAGTGCCGCCAATTGTCTTGCTTGGTTGTGTCGGGCACTGGGTCTCCTCAGGGGTCGGCGACGTGATGCGAGGATGCTCACGTCCACGCGGCCAGCGTCAGCCCGGGCGAGAGTTCCGTCATGAGTAGCCCCCTACTCATGACGACCGAGCAGCGCAATCGAAAGAACCCCCGACGTCCCCCACCCACTCCCTTTACCTCCCGCGTAATCGCGCGCATGACGCCCCCGATGACACGGTTGCTCCATCGGAACGACACACCCTCCGAAGGAGCACGAGATGACCTTCCTCACCGTTACCGCCGACCGGACCAAGTTCCTGCGCCTCGCCCTGGCCGCCGACGCCGTCGTCACCGGCGGCAACGGGCTGATCTATCTGGCCGCCGCCGGCCCCGTGAGCGGCCTGCTGGGCCCCGACGCCGGGCTGCTGCGTGAGATCGGCATCTTCCTCCTCGTGTACGGCGCGGCGGTCGGCTTCCTGGCCGGCCGGGCCACCATCAGCAGGGGCGCCACCACGGCCGTCATCGCCCTGAACATCATCTGGACCCTCGGCAGCATCGCCGCCGTCGCGACCGGCCTGCTGGAGTTCACCACGGTGGGCGCGGTGTGGGCGATCGCCCAGGCCCTGGTCGTCGCCGGCTTCGCCGAACTGCAGATCATGGGCCTGCGCAAGGCCCGCTGACCCTCCCGAAATATCTCCCACCACAACAAAGGACGAAAAATCATGACGCTGATCGAGCGCTACGTGGCCGCTTGGAACGAGACCGACGCCGACGCCCGCGCCAAGGCCGTCGCCGAGCTGTGGACCGAGGACGCGACCTACACCGACCCGCTGGCCGACGTCGCGGGACACGACGGAATCGCCGCGGTCATCGCAGGGGCACAGGGCATGTTCCCCGGCCTGGTCTTCAGCGCGGGCGAGGTCTACGACGCCCACCACGACATCGCCCGCTTCACCTGGCACCTCGGCCCCGAGGGCGGCGAGCCGGTGGCGATCGGGTTCGACGTGGTGAAGCTCGCCGAGGACGGCCGGATCCGCCAGGTGCTCGGGTTCCTGGACAAAGTGCCCGGCTAGCACGCACCCCCGTGAACGCCCCCGCCGATACCTCCGGCGGGGGCATCGCCATGTCAGGGGCGCTCGCCGGAAAACCGGTTGCCCCGGCCAGGAGGGCCGGTCGACAATCTGACTCCGTGTCCGATTCACTCCGCCGCCTGCTCGCCCACCTGAAGCTCGACCTGGGCCCGCTGCGCGACTCCCGCGACTACCAGCTGCTGATGTCGTCCGGCGTCATCACGATGTTCGGCACGTTCATCACGATGGTCGCGGTGCCGTACCAGATGAAGGAGCTGACCGGCTCTTTCGTCGCGGTCGGTCTGGTGAGCCTGGCGGAGTTCGTGCCGATGGTGATCTGCGGCCTGTGGGGCGGCGCCATCGCCGACGCCCTCGACCGGCGCAAGGTCATCCTGCTCAGCGAGGTCGGGCTGCTGATCACCTCTGCGATGCTCACTCTCAACGCCATGCTGCCCGAGCCGCAGATCTGGGTGCTGTACGTGGTCGGCGCGCTGTCCACCGGCCTTGCCAGCCTGCAGCGTCCCAGCATGGAGGCGCTGATCCCGCAGATCGTCAGGCACGACCAGCTCGGCGCGGCGGCCGTGCTCGCCAGCCTGCGGTGGAACATCGGCGCGATCACCGCACCCGCGCTCGGTGGCCTGCTGGTGACCACGTTCAGCGTGGCGACGGCCTACGCCGTCGACACGGTCAGCTTCCTGCTCTCGCTGGTGCTGCTGTGGCGGATCAGGGCCGTGCCGCCGAAGGAGGACGCCGCCCCCGCCTCGATCAGGTCGATGGTCGAGGGCCTGCGCTACGCCGCGAGCCGGCGCGATCTGATGGGCACCTACCTGGTCGACATCGCCGCAATGGTCTTCGCCATGTCGACGGCGCTGTACCCGTTCCTGGCCGACGAGTTCGGCACCCCCCAGGCGGTGGGCCTGCTGTACTCGGCGGGCGCGGTCGGCTCGCTGATCGTCTCGCTCACCGGGGCGTGGACGGCACGCGTGCAACGGCAGGGCCTCGGCGTGATCCTGGCCGCGGGCCTCTGGGGCGTCTCGGTCGCGCTCGCGGCGGTGATGCCCAACCTCTGGGCGATCTTCGTCTGCCTGTCGCTGGCCGGCGCGGCCGACATGGTCAGCGGCATCTTCAGGATGACCATGTGGAACCAGACCATTCCCGAGGAGCTGCGCGGCCGCCTGGCCGGCATCGAGCTGCTCTCGTACGCCAGCGGCCCGATGCTCGGCAACGCGCGCGCCGGGCTCATGGGCGACCTCGGCGGCACCCGCTTCTCGCTGGGCGTGGGCGGACTGCTGTGCGTGGGGGCGGTCGGGCTGCTGTCGTGGCTGCTGCCCTCCTTCCGCGCCTACGACGCCAGGACCAGCGAGCACGCCCTGGCCGAGAAGGCCCGCAGGGAGGCCGCGCCCGCTGAGGGCCGGTCCTAGCCCGGCCGCCCCTCGGCCTTGCCGAAGGCCCGCAGCGCCGCGACGTCGGAGTGGGTGGCCGTCACGTACTCGGACACCCACTGTTCCACCTCGGCGTACCCGCTCTCCGCGACGATCCGCTCGGCCGCCGCGCGGGCGTCGAACGGGGTGCGCCGCAACGTCACCGCGCCGCTGCCGGTCTCCAGCAGCGCCCAGTGGGCGCCCGCCGTGCCGTACGGCATGCCGACCGAACCGGGGTTCACCACCAGCCTGCCGTCGACGAGCCTGAGGAACGGCATGTGCGTGTTGCCCAGCACCACCGTGTCGGCCTCGACTCCGTCGAGCACCTCTGCCCAGCGCTCGATCGCGCTGTCGACCAGGATCATCTCGTCGTCGCGCCGCGGCGTCGCGTGCGTGAACAGCGTCCGGCCCAGGGCGCCGAGGTCGAGGGCGCGCGACAGCGGCAGCGCCGCGAGCAGCTCCACCTGGTCGTCGCGCAGCCGCTCCCCCGCCCACTGCGAGATCGGGTATGCGCTGCCCTTGCCCCGCGCCACCTCCACCAGCTCGCGGTCGGCGTTGCCGTTGACCCAGAGCGCGCGCTCACCCAGCGACACCAGCAGGTCGAGCGTCTCGACCGGCTGCGGCCCCGCCGCCATGTCGCCGGTGAGCACGATCAGATCGGCCGCGGTCACGTCGGGTTCGGCCAGCACGGCTTCCAGCGCGGGAAGCACCCCGTGGATGTCGGAGAGAACGGCGATGCGCATGACCCCACGCTGCCCGCTCGGCCCGGTCGCGTTCAAGGTCGTTCACCGGCGGCGCAACTCACCCGCGTTCGCGCCAGCCCTCCCGCTCCTCCACCAGCGCGTCGACCTTGGGCAGGTGCTCGTCGTCGAGCGCCTCGACCACGACCACCCACTGCGCGTCCTCGGCGTCGTCCTCACCCGCGAGCGTCTCCTTGACGACGGCGGGCATCCCGAGCAGGGGGAACCACTCCGCCAGCGTCTCCGCCACCTCTTCGGCGTCGTCCCGCTCGGCGAACACCAGCAGCTGCCTCATGAAGGAAAAGCCTAGGGCGCGGACCCGCATCCTCGTTCACCGGGCGGGAAGGACGTAGATTGCTACCGTAGACGCATGACGGCCGAAGCGGTGACTCAGGAGATGACGACTCCCTCACTACCCGACTGGGTCTTCCCGCCGCCGGAGGGCTTCGTCGCGGAGGACCTCGATCACATTCCGGATCTGCCTGCGCACACTGAGCTCATCGACGGAAGCTTGGTGTTCGTGAGTCCTCAGGCTTCCTTCCACATGCGCATGCTCTCTCTCCTGGAGTTCGAGCTGCGACGGTTCGCACCGAGCACCCTCAAGGTGCGTCGAGAGATGAGCATCATCCTCGGGCCGAACCAGCGCCCCGAGCCTGATGTCAGCCTCATCCGAGCCGAGGCCGCGCATGGCGACGAGACCTTCTACCAGGCCGCGGACGTGGTTCTCGTGATCGAGGTGGTCTCGCCCGAGTCGCGGGTGCGCGACCGCGAGCGCAAGCCGCAGCTCTACGCCCAGGCGGGCATCGCCCACTTCTGGCGGGTCGAGCAGCAGGAAGACAGGCCTGTCATCTACGTCTACGAGCTCGATCCGGCCACCCGGGCCTACGCGCTGTCAGGCATCCACCACGACCGGCTGAAGCTCACCGTGCCGTTCGACGTCGACATCGACCTCAGCGAGATCGACCAGCTCTGACCCACGAGAAGGGGCCCGGGCGCACACCGTCGTGCGCCCGGGCCCTTCGCTCGCTCAGGCTCCGCGCAGCTGGGCGCCGACGCGGTCGGCCGCCATCGCCACGGCCGCGTCACGGGCGGCGGTCGTCTCCTCCACCGTCAGCGTGCGGTCGGCCGCGCGGAAGCGCAGCGTATAGGCCAGGGACTTGTTCCCCTCGCCCACCTGCGCGCCGGTGTAGACGTCGAACAGCCGCACCGACTCGAGCAGCTCGCCCGCGCCGTCGCGCAGCGCCGCCGCGACGTCGGCGACAGGGGTCCAGTCGGGCACGATCAGCGCGACGTCCTGGGTGGCGATCGGGTAGGAGGAGACGGGCGGCGTCTCCACCGGCCCCGGCATGGCCTTCTCCAGGCGGGTGAGCTCAAGCTCCATCGCGCAGGTGCGCGGCGGCAGCCCGTAGGCCTCGATCACGCGCGGGTGCAGCTCGCCGCCGTGGCCGACGAGCACGTCGCCCACGTAGAAGGCGGCGCACCTGCCGGGGTGCCACGGCTCGTGCTGGTCGGCCACGACCGTCAGCTCCACGTTGGCCTCGGCCGCCACCAGCCTGGCCGCCTGGACGGCGTCGGCCCAGGTGGCCTGGCGGCCCTTGCCCCACCAGCCCGAGCGCTCGAACTCGCCGGCGAGCACGACGGCGACCCGCTGCGGCTGCCTGGGCAGCGCCGACTCGATCGAGCCGAGCTCGTCGTCGGACGGCCTGCCGTCGACGCCGAGCACCGGCGCCTTGGCGGGCGCGCCCTCGACCGGCCGGTAGACCAGGCCGGTCTCGAACAGCGCCACGTCGCCGAAGCCGCGACCCACGTTGCGCACAAGGATCTTGAGCAGGCCCGGCAGCAGTGTGGTCCGCATGAGCGGCTCGTCCTCGGACAGCGGGTTGGCCAGCCGTACGGCACGGCGGCGGTCGTCGCCCTCGGGCAGCTGCAGGTGGTCGAGGTCGCGCTCGCCCACGAACGGGTAGGCGAGCACCTCGACGTAGCCCGCGGCGGCCAGCGAGCGGCCCACGCGCCTGCGCAGCCGCTGCGCCTCGGTCAGGCCCGCGCCCGCGGGGGCCTTGGGCAGGATCGAGGGCAGGTTCTCGTAACCCTCGAGCCTGATGACCTCTTCGGCCAGGTCGTTGGGGTCGGTGAGGTCGGGACGCCACGACGGCGGCGTCACGGTGATCATGTCGTCGCCCGTCACCGCCAGCAGCCCGTCGGTGTCACCGCCGGACACGACGCCGGTGGCGTCGACGCCGCCGCGCTGCGGCGCGGGGTCGGAGCCCGGCTCCACCACGCACCCGACCTGTTCGAGGCGGGTGATGACGCTCTCGCGGGAGTAGGGTACGCCGGCCACCGCGCCCGGGTGGGCGGTGGGGATCGCGATGCGCACCGGCGTGACCTCGGTCTCGGCGTGGGTGACGCCGGGCGCGGCCGTGGCCCCGCCGAGTGAGGTCAGCAGCTGCACCGCCCGCCAGGAGGCCACCAGCGGCAGCTCGCGGTCGACGCCGCGCTCGAACCGCTTGGACGCCTCGGACACCAGGTTGTGCCTGCGGGACATGCGGGCCGTGCCGGTGGCCGAGAAGTGCGCCGCCTCGATCACGATGTCCGTGGAGTCGGCGGAGATCTCGGTGTGCAGGCCGCCCATCGTGCCCGCCATCGAGATCGCGCCCGAACCGTCGGTGATGAGGATGTCGTCGGTGGTGAGCTTGCGCACGACGTGGTCGAGCGTCTCCAGGGTCTCGCCCTGGCGCGCCCGCCGTACGACGATCTCGCCGGTCAGCTTGGCCCTGTCGAAGGCGTGCAGCGGCTGGCCGAGCTCGAGCATCACGTAGTTGGTGACGTCGACGGCCAGCGACACCGGGCGCATGCCCGCCCTGGTCAGCCTGATGCGCATCCACAGCGGGCTGGGCGCCGCGGGGTCGAAGCCGCGCACCTCGCGCAGCACGAACCTGTCGCACGCGGTGGGGTCGCCGATCGAGGCCGGGTAGGCGGGCTCGGTCGCGGCGGGCAGCTCGACGGCGGCGGGGTCGCGGAAGGCGACGCCGAAGGCGGTGGCCGCCTCGCGCGCCACGCCCCTAATCGACAGGGCGTAGCCGATGTCGGGGGTGATCTCCAGCTCGATCACGTCGTCGCGCAGGCCGAGCAGCTCGACCACGTCGGTGCCGATCGGGGTGTCGGCCGGCAGGACCATGATGCCGTTGTGGTCGTCGCCGAGACCCAGCTCGCGCTCGGAGCAGATCATGCCCTCGGACAGGCGGCCGTAGGTCTTGCGCGCGCCGACCTCGAAACCGCCGGGCAGCACGCCGCCGGGCAGCACGACCGGCACGCGGTCGCCGGCGACGAAGTTGGCGGCGCCGCAGACGATCTGGCGCGGCTCGGCCTCGCCGACCTCGACCATGCAGTGGCGGATCGGCTTCTTGAAGCCGGTCAGCTCCTCGACCGAGAGCACCTCACCGACCACGACGTTCTTCACGTCGTGGCCGTGGGAGGTGATGCTCTCGAGCTTGAGCCCGGCGGCGGTGAGCTTGTCCGCCACCTCGTGCGCGGTGACGGCGGGGAGGTCGACGTGCTCCCGCAGCCAGGAAAGCGGGACCTTCATCAGATCTCCATTCCGAACGGGAGGGTGAAGCGGACGTCGCCCTCGACCATGTCACGCATGTCTTCGGCGTTGTGGCGGAACATCAGCGTCCGCTCGATGCCCATGCCGAAGGCGAAGCCGGAGTACTTGCGCGGGTCGACGCCACAGGCGACGAGCACGCGCGGGTTGACCATGCCGCAGCCGCCCCACTCGATCCAGCCCTCGGACTTGCAGGTGCGGCACGGCGGGTTGCCGGGAACGGCCGACTGGCCCCTGCACACGAAGCACTTCAGGTCCATCTCGGCCGAAGGCTCGGTGAAGGGGAAGTAGTTGGGCCTGAACCTGGTCGTGATGCCCTCGCCGAACATGATCTCGGCGAACCTGTCGAGCGTGCCCTTGAGGTGCGCCATCGTCAGGCCCTCGTCGATCGCCAGGCCCTCGACCTGGTGGAAGACGGGGGTGTGGGTGGCGTCGAGCTCGTCGGTGCGGAACACCTTGCCGGGCGAGACCACGTAGACGGGGACGCCCCTCTGCAGCAGCGCCCTGATCTGCACGGGCGAGGTCTGGGTGCGCAGCACCTTGCCCGAGTCGGTGGACTCCACGAAGAAGGTGTCGTGGTCGGAGCGGGCGGGGTGGTCGGCGGCGATGTTGAGCGCGTCGAAGTTGAACCACTCGCCTTCGAGCTCGGGACCCTCCGCGACCTCGTAGCCCATCGCGACGAAGGTGTCGGCGATGCGCTCCTGCATGGTGGTCAGCGGGTGGCGGGCGCCCCTCGGGACGCGGTCCCACGGCAGCGTGACGTCGACGGTCTCCTCGACGAGGACGCGGGCGTCGCGCTCGGCCTCCAGCTCGGCCTGGCGCGCGGCGAGCGCCTCGTTGATCGCCTTGCGGGCGGCGCCGATGCGCTTGCCCGCCTCGGCGCGGGCCGCGGGCGGCAGGGCGCCGATCTCGCGGTTGGCCAGCGCGATCGGCGAGCGGTCTCCGGCGTGCGCGAGGCGGACCTGCTTGAGTGCGTCGAGATCGCCCGCCGCCTTGATCGCGGCGACGGCCTCGGCCTCCATGCCCGCCAGCTCGTCGGCGTGCAGTGGGGTGACCTCGACGGGGTCGTAGTCAGACAAGAGAGAGCTCCGTATCCAGGGCTTGAGCGGACCCGAGTCTAGTCGGATCGGCAGGACGGGTCGTGCGGCGACGGCCGTCTGTGGAAAAAGCTGCGGCCTGCCGTACCTGCTGTGGAAAGCCCGCAGGGCCCTACGCGAAGTCGGGGGTGCCTGCGGGCATGGTAAATCGGAACTCCGCCCCGCCCTCGGGCGCCCGCTGCACGGTGATCGTGCCACCGTGGGCCTCGACCAGACCCTTCACGATGAACAGGCCGAGACCGGTGCCGCCGCGCCTGCGGCTGTTGCCGCGCCAGAACTGCCGGAAGACGCGCGGGGCCAGCTCGGGCGCGATGCCCTCGCCCTGGTCTCGCACGGACACGGCAACCCCCCAGCCGACGGATTCGATCTCGATCGTGACGGTGCCCCTTCCGTGGCGCACCGCGTTCTCCACCAGGTTACCGAGAATCTGGTCGATCTTGTCGGCGTCGAGCCACATCTCCGGCAGCTCGTCGGCGACGTTCAGCCTGAAGCGGTCTTCGGGCTCACCCGCCGCGACCCTCCCGGCGATGATCCGGCGCGCGCGAGCCGCCACGTCGACCACCTGCCGGTGGATCTCCAGCCGCCCCGACTCGATGCGCGAGACGTCGAGCAGCTCGGTGATCAGCCTGGTCACCCGGTCGGCGTCGTTGTTGACGGTCTCGAGCATCACGAGCTTCTGCTCTTCGGTGAAGCGGGTCCACTTGGCCAGCAGTGTGGCGGTGAAGCCCTTCACACTGGTCAGCGGCGAGCGCAGCTCGTGGGCGACCGTGGAGACGAGGTCGGCCCTGCTGCGCTCCAGCCTGGCCCTCGCTCCCCCGTCGCGCAGCGTGATCGTCACCCGCTCGACGTCGCCGCTCCTCGGCGGCCTGCGCACGAGCCTGGCCGTGACGTGCAGTTCCTGCCCGCCCGGCAGGTGCAGCGGGCGCTCGGGCACTCTCGTCCTGGTGCGCAGCCCGCTGTGCGGGTCGAGGCACTTCCACCACTCGCGCCCGTCGTGGTCGCGGAAGGGGAAGACCTCGTTGATGTCGCCGCCGACGGCCCGCTCACGGGCGACGCCGGTGAGCCGCGTCGCGGCCCGGTTGACGGCCAGGATCGTGCCGAACCGATCGGTGACGATGAGCCCGTCGGGAAGGTCGTCGATCGGCACCGAGCACGAGGGATCGGCCACTCGCCCATCGGTATCTTCGCCGTGCACGAACCCCGCCTCCTCGACACCTACAAGCCCGACAATAGCGGGTTTCCCGCCCGGCCAGGGCATCCGCATGCGCTGAGCCCGGGCATCCGCACGCACATCTTCCGGCGAGTGCGCGGGCATGCGTGGGTGCGTGCGCGGGCATCCGTATGAGCCTGCGCGGACGTCCCTCATTCTTGTACGGCTACCGCACGGGAGGGCCCATCCAATGCGCCGGCGGGCGCCCGTCCAGGGACACGGCACGCGAGCTCACCGGCTGACGTCCCCGACGAGGCGACCTCAGCCGCTCACTCCCCACGGGTGGTCACCCAACGGCACAGCCGCCCCACCCGAGGAACGGCCACCCCACGAGGCGCGTCATGCCACGAACGGCCACCAGACGAGGCGGGTTACCCCCGGGAACGCCGTCCAACAGAAGGAGTCACCCAGGAGAAGTCGTCCAAGCGCGCGTATCGTCCGACGGGTGGTCGTTCAGGTGGTTCGTTGGGCTCGGGCGGAGGCGTAGAGGCAGACGGCGGCCGCGGTGGCGAGGTTGAGGCTTTCGGCCTGGCCGTAGATGGGGACGCGGACCACGTCGTCGGCCAGGGCCAGGAGTTCCTCGGGCAGTCCCCATGCCTCGTTGCCGAACACCCAGGCGGTCGGGCCCGACAGGTCGACGTCGTCAAGCGTGTGCTTGCCGGAACCGTCCGCCGCGAGAACCCGCAGCCCGCTCTCCTTCAGCCGCTGGACGGCCTGGCCCACCGGTGTCCCGATCACCACCGGCAGGTGGAACAGGCTGCCCGCGCTCGCCCTGACGCACTTGCCGTTGTAGGGATCGACCGAGGCGTCCGTGAAGATCACCGAGTCGGCGCCCGCCGCGTCGGCGGTGCGCATCACGGTGCCGGCGTTGCCGGGGTCTCGCACGTGTGCGAGGACCGCCACCAGCCGCGCCCGCTCCGTCACGGCCTCCTCCAGCGGCGTGTGGACGAGACCGCAGATGGCCACCAGTCCCTGCGGGGTGACCGTCTGGGACAGTTCGGCCATCACCTCGCCGCTCGCCCGGTGGATGGGCACGCCCTTCAGGGTGGCGTCGGTGATGAGGTCGCCGTGGCGGAGCTCGGCCTCGGCGGTGGTGAACAGCTCGACCACGACGCCCTCGAGCTTCAGCGCCTCACGAACGGCCTGCGGGCCCTCGGCGAGGAACTTGCGGTCCTGCTCCCTGAAGGCGCGCTTGGTGAGCCGCCGCGCCGCTTTCACCCGCGGAGCCTTCACATTGGTCAGCTCGGATCCGGCCATGCCCTGTGTCCCCCACTCATCGAACGCTCATGCCCCGCACGAGCCATTGTCCTGCCCTCGCGACCCGTTCCCGACCACTTCCGGCCCTCCACCCGAGTCCTGTGGTCCACCTGTGTCCTGTGCGAGCGACCTCACGGCTTAGGGCGACGTCACGGCTCCCCGTCATCCAAGCGCTGCGCGGAGGGCGACGTCACGGCTCCTCCTCGTTCACGTGCGTGCCGGGTGTTGACGCAAGGGCTGCCGTCGTCCCGCCTGAGGCCTTTTCCGGGCGATGTAGCGGCGGGAAGGCGGCGCGCTCGAGTGGCGTCGACAGACGGGCGGCAGGCGGTGACCACGGGAGAGCCCGACCCCGCTTGCCGTACGGCCCGGCGGACGGAGAGCATCGCAGAGGCCGGCCCGGTACGGAGAGCATCACGCAGAGGCCGGCCCGGCGGACGGAGGGCATCACGCAGAGGCCGGCCCGGCGGACGGAGAGCATCACGCAGAGGCCGGCCCGGCGATGGAATGCACCACGCAGAGGCCGGCCCGGGCCCGGCACGGAGTTGGCAGAAGCCGGGGGAACGCAAACGGGCCCACCGACGCGTCGGTGGGCCCTGAAGAACCGTGTGGGAACGGTCAGCCCGCAGCCGGGGCGTTCACGTTCGCCGGCAGAGCCTTCTTGGCGGCCTCGACCAGCGTCGCGAAAGTCTGGCTGTCGTTGACAGCGAGGTCCGCGAGGATCTTGCGGTCGACCTCGATGTTGGCCAGACGCAGACCCTGGATCAGGCGGTTGTAGGTCATGCCGTTCTGACGAGCCGCAGCGTTGATCCGCTGGATCCACAGGCGGCGGAAAGCGCCCTTGCGGTCCTTGCGGTCACGGTAGGCGTAGGTCATCGAGTGGAGCATCTGCTCCTTGGCCTTGCGGTACAGCCTGGACCGCTGGCCACGGTAACCACTCGCCCGCTCGAGGACGACCCTGCGCTTCTTCTTGGCGTTGAGCGCCCGCTTCACGCGTGCCATGTTGTATCTCCCCGGGGACTTGCGCTACTTAGCGAGCAGCTTCTTGATCTTCTTGGTGTCGGCGTCGGACATCACCACGTCCGGCGCGAGCCGGCGGGTGCGGGTTGACGGCTTGTGCTCAAGCAGGTGCTTGCGGTTCGCCCGGCGGCGAACGATCTTGCCGGAGCCGGTCACCCGGAACCGCTTCTTCGCACCGCTGTGCGACTTCATCTTCGGCATCTGCCGTCTCTCCTCAATTCGTCCGTGCCGAATCCCGGGCCCGTGCGGGCCGGCCCGGTTGCGGCGTTGTTCCTCTGGCGCTGGCTGGGTTGCCTGTAAGGCTAACCCCAACTGCGGGTCACTCTTCCGGTGCGGAAGGCTCCTCGCCATCGCGCTGCGCCTTGGCCGCTGCCTTTTCGGCCTTGGCCTCGGCCTTCTTCTTGTGCGGACCGATCACCATGATCATGTTACGACCGTCCTGCTTCGGCTGGGACTCGACGAAGCCGAGCTCCGTCACGTCCTCGGCCAGCCGCTGGAGGAGCCGGAATCCCAGCTCGGGACGCGACTGCTCACGTCCGCGGAACATGATCGTGACTTTGACCTTGTCCCCCGCCTTGAGGAACCGCACCACGTGACCCTTCTTGGTCTCGTAGTCGTGCGGGTCGATCTTCGGCCGGAGCTTGATCTCCTTGATGATCGTGTGCGCCTGATTCTTGCGCGCCTCGCGCGCCTTCATCGCGGACTCGTACTTGAACTTGCCGTAGTCCATGAGCTTGCACACGGGCGGACGAGCCGTGGCCGCGACCTCGACCAAATCGAGGTCGGCCTCCTGAGCGAGCTTCAGCGCATCGTGAATGGACACGATGCCGACCTGCTCACCGTTCGGGCCGACGAGGCGAACCTCGGGCACACGGATGCGCTCGTTGATGCGGGGCTCAGTGCTGATGGGGCCTCCTAGGTATGCGATCCCTACGCGCTCGATCGTGCCGGGCATCGGCGCGCGTGAACGCGAAAATGCCCCGCACGTCGCGCATGCGGGGCCACTGAGCTTGGCGGCTCAAATGGCCGTAAGCTCCCCGGAGTAAGTCCGGCGTGATCCTTGACCCGGCCACCTCGCGGTGAACAGGTGGGAGGGGGACCTCCGCTTGCGCGTCCAGCAGGCATGCCGGACCGATCAGAGAGCTACATTACCACAACCACGGGCGTTCTCCGAATCATCCCGCGCCCCGCTCTCCGGTGAAGGAGCAGCCCGAACGGGGGCCGTCTCCCGGCGAAGGAGCGTAGCAAGCCTCCTGGTCAAGGGGTTTCGTCTTCCTGGTGCGGGGACCACTGCAGCACGAGGATCCGCCTCCCCGATCACAGACTCCCTGACGAAGGAGCGGTGACCCCTTCGGCCGCCCGAAGATCCGTCTCCCTGGTCAAGGAGAGTCGTCTTCCTGATGGAGGAGCGGAGACCCCGGTCGGTCACCGCACGCCGGGCTCGGTGTGCCCGACGATCGCCGGGATGACCGTGTCCCACACCTGGTACGGCGGCATCTGGTGGCCCATGCCGGGCAGCGGGATCAGCGAGGCACCGGGGATCTCGCGGGCCAGGGCCTCGGCATGGCCGTAGGGGAACAGTGGGTCCTCGGTTCCGTGCAGGACCAGGGTCGGTGCGGTGATCTCGCCGAGGCGGGGGCGGATCGGCTCGCCGCCCTCGATCATCCAGTGGTTCGACGCGGCCGCCGGAACCGGGCTGCGGTCGAACGCCCGCCCGGCGGTGCGGCGTACACGGTCCTCGTCGACCGGGATCGTGCCGGAGAAGGCGTGCTCGGCGGCGAGGAAGTACGCGATGACCGCGTCGCGGTCGGACCAGTCGGGGCCGGGGGCCGGATCCTCGAACATCTTGGCCAACGCCTCGCTCATCGGCGGCAGGTCGGGATCGTCCGGACCGCCGGGCCCGCCGGGGCTGGTGGACATCAAGGTGAGCGACAGGACCCGTTCCGGGTGTTCGATGCCGAGCCGCTGCGCGAGGCCCCCGCCCATCGAGATGCCCACGATGTGCGCGGCGGCCAGGCCGTACGCGTCGAGCACGCCGACCGCGTCGGCGAGCAGGTCAGCCTGTGTGTACGTCGGCGCGCCGACGGGGAACGTCGTGGAGCGACCGGTGTCACGGGTGTCGTAGCGGATCACATACCGGCCGGACGCGGCGAGTCGGGCGGTGAAGTCGTCGTCCCACCAGTCCATCGACGCCTCCGCGCCCGAGATGAGCAGGATCGCGGGGTTGCTCGGGTCGCCGAAGGCCTGTACGGCCAGGTCGACATCGTTGGCGTGCACCGTCTCCTGCGGTGTGGTCTGGGACGGGCTCGTGGTCGCCTGGCTGTCGTGCATGGTGTCCCTCCGGGGTCGGGTCGAGCGTGCCTCGTCACGACTCTACTTCGATAATCGAAGTAGATGCTACTATTTTCGTAGTTAGATGTGGCCGACTACGGACGTGGTGGCGATGGCGAGCGCGAAGATCCCTGAGAAGACCTCCGAGAAAGTCGGCGAGAAGGTCGGCAAGCGCACGTACGGACAGGCGTGTCCCATTGCCCACGCGCTCGACATGATCGGCGAGCGCTGGGCACTGCTGGTGGTGCGGGAACTGCGCCTCGGGCCACGCCGCTACGCCGACCTGCAGGCCGCCCTGCCCGGACTGGGCCCCAGTGTGCTCGCACAGCGGCTACGAGATCTCGAGGCGGTCGGCGTTCTGCGCAGGCGTACGCTGCCACCGCCTGTGGCCGGCAGGACGTACGAGCTGACCGAATGGGGCGCCGAGTTGGAGCCGGTGTTCGCGGCGCTTCGGACCTGGGGCATGCGCTCACCGGTCGTGCCACTGACCGGGGGAATCAGCGCCGACACCGTACTGCTCGGCCTGCGCGCCTTCTTCGTGCCGCAGCCGGACGCGCCGTGGACCGCGACGTACCGGATCGCCCTGGAACGCGACGTCTACCGCGTCGAGGTCGTCGACGGCGAACTGGCCGCCGTCGCGCGCGGCCAGGATTCCGGCCCGGCGGACGCATACCTCGAGAGCGACCATCTCACGCTGCAGTCCGTACTGAGCCACGAACGTTCACTGGCCTCGGCGATCGATGACGGCGCACTCACGGTGACCGGCGATCTCGAGGCGGTCAGGCGACTGATCGACGCAGTCCCGCCACGCTGACGGCGACCAGCGCATCCCAGGCGGTGGAAGTGGCGGTTCACCGAGGAGAACCCCGCTTGGTCCGGCCTCGATGTGGTCAAGCCGTTTGCGCGGCCCGTCTGCGGATCTCGGCCTCGCCTGCCGCGCGCATCGCCTCGACCGGCACGTCCCCACGTCCCGTCATCAGCTCCACCTGCCTGACGGCCTGGTGCAGCAGCATCGGGAACCCGCCGACCACCTTCCCGCCCCCGGCCTCCACGGCGGCGGCCAGCCGGGTCGGCCACGGCGCGTAGACGACGTCGAACAGCGCCGGAACCCGGGCGAGCTGCCCGGCGAAGGAGTCGGCCGCGCCCCCGGGTAGCGTCGAGACCACCAGGTCGACGTCGAGCAGCGCCTCGAGCTTGTCGAACGTCTCCACCGCGAGAGCCACCCCGAGCCGTTCGGCCACCTCGATGGTCTCCCCCGCCCTGGCGGGGTCGCGCGCCACCAGCGTCGCCGTCCGCAGGCCGAGGTTGCGCAGGGCCGCCAGCGCCGAGGCGGCGGTCGCGCCCGCCCCCAGCACCAGCGCCGAGCCCGGCGCGGGAACCCCGGCCTCGGCCAGGGCCCGTTCGATGCCGTAGACGTCGGTGTTGTCGCCGTGCCTGACCCCGTCGGTGAACACCACCGTGTTGGCTCCGCCCACCTCGACGGCCAGGTCGGAGACCGTGTCGAGCAGCGGGAGCACGGCCCGCTTGAGCGGCATCGTCAGCGACAGCCCGGCCCAGTCGGCGGCGTCGAGCAGGGCAGGAAGCCGCGCCTCGTCGCACTCGTGCGCCTCGTAGGTCCAGCCGGTCAGGCCCATCGCCTGGTAGGCCGCCCTGTGCAGGTAGGGCGAGAGCGAGTGCGCGATCGGCGACCCCAGCACCGCCGCCCGTCCCGTCGTCCGCACGTCCACTCCTTCTCCCCACCGACCGATCCCAGGACTCTACCGCCCCCGCTCTCCTGCACGTCGTCACCCGCCCCCCGGCCCGCCCGCTCTCCACCCCCTACGGGCTCTCCTGTACGGCAAGCCCTCTCAAGCGCCACCGTGGGCACGGGGCCGGGCTCCCTCCAGGGATACGCTCACCGAGCCCACGTGGCCTGCCACCGTCACGGACACCCGAGGACAGGCGGTCATCCTCACGAGCGAAGGAACGACGCTTCAGCGTCACACCCGCGCGGCGTGACCGTTCCTCGGCCTGTCGGGTTCACGGGCGATGTAACGGCGGATCACCGGCGCGCCCGAGTGGCGTCGACCGGGCAGACGGTCAGCGGTGACCACCGGGGAGCGTGACGGGGCTTGCCGTACAGGCCGGAAGGAGAGCAGACGACCCGGGCCCAGGCCGAGAGAAAGAAAAGGCGCGAGTCCGGAGTGTGGGCGGGCCGGGAGGGCGGCCCGCCCAGAGGGAGCGGCAAAGCTGGGAGCACTCAAACAGCGGCTTCAGCCGTTGTTGCGGTCGAACTCGGCCTTGAGCTTCCAGAACTCGTCTTCGCGGGTCGTGAACTTCGTGATCCTCTTCTTGGGGTCCGTGGTCACGAAGTACAGGTAGCCGTTGTCGCTCGGGTTGAGAGCCGCCTCGATCGCGTGCTCGCCCGGGTTGCCGATCGGGCCCGGCGGCAGCCCCTGGTACATGTACGTGTTGTACTTCGACTTACTCGCCAGGTCGGCGTGGGTGGCCGAGATGCCGTACTTTCTGAGCCCGTACATGACCGTGCTGTCCATCCGCAGGTGCATCGGCGGCTTGAGGGCGAGCCTGTTGTAGATCACTTCCGCGATCTTCGGCATGTCCTCGTACGTGCCCGCCTCGGCCTGCACGATGCTCGCGATCGTCATGATCTCCGCGGGCGTGTGCCCGAGCTGCTTGGCCGCCTCTTCCAGGTTCGTCTTGCCCGCCGCCTGGGTGTAGCGGTCGACCATCTGCGTGAGGATCTGGGTCGGCGAGGCGTTCGGCTCGAACTGGTAGGTGGCGGGGAAGGCGTAGCCCTCGAGCCCTCTGGCGTAGGGGGGAAGGCCGATGGCCTCCTTGTCCTTGGCCGCTTCGGCGAACTCCTTCGCCGGCTTCTTGGTCTGCTTGGCGAGGATCTCGAAGACCTCGCTGAGCCTGATGCCCTCCTTGATGAGCACCGTGTTCTGCAGCTTCTCGCCCGAGACGAGCACCTCGACGGCCGTCGCGGCCGGCATGCCCTTTTTGAGGGTGTACTGGCCGGGCTGCAGCGCCGAACTCTTGCCCGCGCTGGCGATCGCGTTGGTGAAGGCGCGCTCGCTGGCCACGACGCCCTGGGCCTGCAGGGTCTTGGCGACGTCGGAGGCGTTCTGGCCGTCCTTGACCTCGATCACCACCTCGCCGGTGCCCGGGCCCTTGAAGTCGTCGGGCACCAGCGCGTCGCTGAGCCAGAGGTACCCGTAGTAGCCGCCGCCGCCGATGATGCCGACCAGGACGATCATGGCGAGCAGGGGGGCGAGGAATCTGCCTCGGTTGCGGCGCCTGCGCCGGCGGCGACCGCGGCCGGTCTTGGCGGAATCACGAGAGCGGCCCCGGGTTCGACCTTCGTCGTCCTCGGCGCCGAGCAGGAAGTCCATGTCGAGATCGTTCATAGGTGCGCTGGCCAATCTCCCGGTAGGAACGGCCTGGCGTCAAGGGGTTGTGCCAAACCGGTGGGGGTTACCGAGCCGAACGGGGGTGTCCGCCAGCCTTGGGGCGATGACCAGCGGAGATCACTGTGCGTAGCCATGCTAGGGGATACGGGGAGCGCGAGCGCCCCGACCCTGGGCCGGGGCCTCGGTGGGACGGGGGGTGTCCCGATGAGCATCAATGCGTCCCGAGGTAATCGTTCAACTCTTCCCGGTATCTCACGAACTCACTCTCTTTGTCGGTGAATTTCGTGATTCTATGCTCCGGGTCCGTCGTCACAAACCAGTACCAGTCACCTTCCGCGGGGTACAGCGCCGCCATCAGCGCCTTCTCTCCCGGATTGGCGATCGGTCCTGGAGGCAGTCCCTTGTGCCGATAGGTGTTGTACGGCGAGCGGACCTTGGTGTCCTCCACCGACACCTTCAGCGTCCTCCTGCCCAGTGCGTACGTGACGGTGGCGTCGAGCTGGAGCGGGGTTCCGCCCTTGAGCCTGTTGTAGATCACCCTAGCGATCTTCGGGTAGTCGCTGTCCCTTCCGCCCTCCGCCTGCACGAGGCTCGCCACCGTGACGGCCTCCAGCGGCGTGAGGTGGACCTCGGCGGCGCGCGTTTCGAGCTCGATCGCCTGCGCCGCCTGCTTGTACCTGCTCACCATGCGCCTGAGCAGGTCGGCCGCCGTGGTGCCCGGCTCGACCTCGTAGGTCGCCGGGTAGAGGAAGCCCTCAGCGCCGCGCGCGTAGCCGGGCAGTCCCAGGGTGGTGTCCTTGACCGCCTGGAAGTCCTTGAGCGGGATACCGGCCTGCTTGGCCAGGTGCGGGAGCGCCTCGGTCTGCCGCATCCCCTCGGGCAGCGTGACCCGCCTGACGATGCGCGAGCGCGGGGACAGGAGCAGGTCGAGCGCGGCTGACGCGGCCATCCCCTTGCGCAGGCGGTAGTGCCCGGGGTGCAGGCTGCCGGCTTTGGAACGTTCCTCCGTGACGTTCACGAACGACCTGGCGCTCGCGACGACACCCGCGTCGGCCAGCACCTCGCCGACGTCTCCGGCGCTGGCGCCCGGCACGATACGCACCGTCACCGCGCCCGTTCCCGCTCCTTCGAAGTCGTCGGGGCTGATGTACGGCTTGAGCACCACGAACGCGGCGACTCCGAGGGCCAGCACGGAGGCGGCGGCGCCGGCGGCCAGCAGCCCGGCCCTGCGCAGCGACCTGCTCCTGCTGTGGGCCTGGTCATCGTCCGAGGAGGACTTGCCGGGGGCACCGGCCTCCGTATCGGCGTCCTCCGCCGCCTGCTCCTCCTCGTCCGACGGACGATCGAAGGGGATCACGTCGGCCGCCTCGTCCTCGCCCCCCGCCTCGTCCTCGCCCCCCGCCTCGTCCTCACCTTCGGACCCGGCCGCGCTCTCGCCGTCAGCCTCCGGCGCGCCTTCAGACCCTGGCGGCCCTTCGTCGCCGGTCTCCGCCGCGCTGTAGCCTTCCGGCCGCACCGCTCTCCCGTCACGGGTCTCCGCGGCGCCGGCGTCCGCTGATGCCGATTCCCCTTCGCCGTCGGGCTCCGGAGGGGGCGGCATGTCGTTCTCGGGATCAGCCGCTCGCTCGGGCGACGCCTCTGTCTCACGACCAGACGCTGTCTCACGACCAGACGCTGCCTTACGACCAGACGCGCCCTCAGGCGACCTCTCTCGCCCGGGCGCGAGAGGGGGCTCGGGTGAGGGGTCGTCCTCGGCGCGGCCAGCCGAGTTCCTGGGGGCTGCGTCCGAAGGTCTCTCGGGTTCGCCCGTCGCCAGGAGCCTGTCATCGGGCGTGAAGGGCGCCGTGTCCTCCAGGGAGCCGCCCTCCACCGCCCCCGAGCCGCCACCCGCTGGAACAGAACCCCGGCCCGAGGAAGCGGAACCGCCTCCCGATGGAACAGCATCACCGCGCGAAGAAGCCGAGCCATCGTCCGAGGAAGCCGAGCCACTACCCGACGAAACAGAACCATCACCCGACGAAGCCGAGCCACCACCGGACGAAACGGAACCACCGCGTGAAGAGACCCAGCCGTCGTCCGAGGAAGCCGGATCCTCACCCGATGGCCCCGTGCCGTCGCTCGATGGAGCGGCGTCGTCGCTCGGTGGGAGCGAGGCGCCGTCCGGGGAGCCGCCGTCCCGCTCCAAGGGGCCGGTGCCGGGTCTGCGGGCCACGGCGTCCGGCGGAGCGGCGCCATCCGGCGTGGCGGCGGCTTCCGGCGTGGAGGTATCGTCCCGCCGAGGCGGGTTGTTGTCGTGGGGCCCGCTCACGGGGCGGACCCGTCGTCCGCCGCAGGGGGCGGATCGACGGGTCTGCCTGGCGGTCTGTTGGTGCCGCGTTCGGAGTCGAGCGCGTCCTGCAGCAGCACGACGGCCGCCGCCTGGTCCACGACCGACCGCTGCTTCTTGGCCTTCACCCCGCTGGCCCGCAGCCCCTGCTGCGCCGCCACCGTGGTCAGCCGCTCGTCGAACAACCGCACGGGCACCCCGCCCAGCCGTACGGCCAGAGCGGAGGCGAAGGAGCGGGCCAGCTCGGCCGCCTGCCCCTCGCGTCCGGACAGGGAGGTGGGCAGCCCGACGATCACCTCGATCGCCTCGTGCTCGGCCACCAGCTGGGCGATGCGGTCGAGGTCGCCTGCCCCGCGCCTGACGGTCTCCACCGGCGTGGCCAGCATCCCCGAGGGGTCGCTGCGGGCCACGCCGATGCGGACAGAACCGACGTCGACGGCGAGTCGTGCGCCGAACCTCATGTCAGGCGAGCTGCCCCGCGATGGTCTCAGCGACCATGCGCAACGCCTCGTCGATCGCCTCAGGACGGGTGCCTCCGCCCTGCGCGACGTCGTCCTTGCCGCCACCGCCACCCCCAAGAGCCTTGGCGGCGACGCCGACCAGTCTCCCGGCCTTGAGCCCACGCTCGCGTCCCGCCTCGTTGACCGCGGCAACCACCACAGGCCGGTCGGAGGGGACGCCGGCGAGCACGACGACCGCCGGACGGTCGCCAGGGAACCTACCGCGCACGTCAAGCGCGAGCTTACGCAGATCGTCCGGGCCGGTTCCATCAGGCGCGCGGTGCGTGACGACGGAGACTCCGTGCAGGTCATGGGCCTGCGAGGCCAGCTCTCCGGCGATCTGGAGCACCTGCGCCGAACGCAGCTTCTCCAGGTCCTTCTCGGCGGTGCGCAGCCTGGTGACGATGCCCTCGATGCGCTCGGGCAGCTCCTCGCGGCGCACCTTGAGCTGCTCGGTCACCTGGGCGACCAGGAGCGACTCGCGGGCCAGGAAGCGGAAGGCGTCGATGCCGACCAGCGCCTCGACGCGGCGCACGCCCGCGCCGACCGACTGCTCGCCGAGCACCTTGACCAGGCCGAGCTGGCCGGAGGAGTGGACGTGGGTGCCGCCGCACAGCTCGCGGGAGTAGTCGCCGATCTCCACGACGCGGACCTCGTCGCCGTACTTCTCGCCGAACATGGCCAGCGCGCCCATCGCCCTGGCCTCGGCCTGGGAGGTGTAGAAGGCGTTGACCTTGAGGTCGTTGATGAGGACCGCGTTGACCTCGTCCTCGACGTCGCGCAGGACGCTGGGCGACACGGCGCCCGCCGCGGTGAAGTCGAAGCGGAAGCGGCCGGGCGAGTTCTCCGAACCGGCCTGCGCCGCCGACTCGCCGAGGGCGTTCTTGAAGCCGCGGTGCACGAGGTGGGTGGCGCTGTGGCTGCGCGAGATCGCCTTGCGGCGCTCGACGTCGACCTCGGCCTGGACCTCGTCGCCCACGCGGAGCTCGCCGGCGCGGACCTTGCCCCTGTGCACGACCAGGCCCTTGATCGGCGACTGGACGTCGAGGACGTCGACCTCCGCGCCCGAGGTGCGCAGCACGCCCTGGTCGGCGAGCTGACCGCCGCCCTCGGCGTAGAAGGGGGTACGGCCCAGCACGACCTCGACCGTCGAGCCCGCGCCCGCCACCGGCACCGAGGCGCCGTCGACGATGATGCCGACCACGCTGGACTCGGCGCTGGTCTCGTCGTAGCCGAGGAACTCGACCTTGCCCGCGTTCTCGAGCAGCTGGCCGAAGACGGAGATGTCGGCGTTGCCGGTCTTCTTGGCGGCCGCGTCGGCCTTGGCCCGCTGGCGCTGCTCCTTCATCAACCGGCGGAAGCCCTCTTCGTCGACCTTGAGCCCCTGCTCGGAGGCCATCTCGAGGGTGAGGTCGATCGGGAAGCCGTAGGTGTCGTGCAGCTGGAAGGCCTGCTCGCCCGAGAGCGTGGTGCCCGACTTGCGCTTGGTCTCCTCGACCGCGACGTCGAAGATCGCAGTGCCGGTGCGGAGCGTGCCGAGGAAGGAGGCCTCCTCGGCGTCGATGACCGCGTGGATCTGCGGCGCGTCGACCTTGAGCTCGGGGTAGGTGTCGCCCATCGCGTTGATGGTGACCTCGGTGAGCTCGTGCATGTAGCGCTCGTCGCCCGAGCCGAGCAGGCGCAGGTTGCGGATGGAGCGGCGCAGGATGCGGCGCAGGACGTAGCCGCGACCCTCGTTGCTGGGCATGACGCCGTCGGCGACCAGCATGGTGCCGGTGCGCACGTGGTCGGCGATGACCCGCAGGCTGACGTCGGCGCGCGGGTCGCGGCCGTAGCGGGTCTTGGTGAGCTCGGCGGCGCTGTCGAGGATCTTGTACGTGGTGTCGATCTCGTAGAGGTTGTCGACGCCCTGCAGGATCGTCGCCATGCGCTCGAGGCCCATGCCGGTGTCGATGTTCTTGGCCGGCAGCTCGCCCGCCACGTCGAAGTCGACCTTGCTGCGTACCGCGCTGAGCTGGTACTGCATGAAGACGTTGTTCCAGACCTCGAGGTAGCGGTCCTCGTCGGCGACCGGGCCGCCGTCCTTGCCGTACTCGGGGCCGCGGTCGTAGTAGATCTCCGAGCAGGGGCCGCCGGGACCCGGCACGCCCATGTGCCAGTAGTTGTCCTCGAGGCCGCGGCGCTGGATGCGCTCCATCGGCACGCCGACCTTGTTGTGCCAGATGTCGATCGCCTCGTCGTCGTCGAGGTAGACCGTCACCCAGAGCTTCTCCTCGGGGAAGCCGAAGCCGCCGTCGGACTCGGACCGCGTCAGGAGCTCCCAGGCGAAGGGGATCGCCTGCTCCTTGAAGTAGTCGCCGAAGGAGAAGTTGCCGAGCATCTGGAAGAACGTGGCGTGGCGGGTGGTCTTGCCCACCTCTTCGATGTCAGGGGTGCGCACGCACTTCTGCACACTGGCCAGCCGGGCCGCCGGAGGCTTGCGCTGCCCCAGGAAGTACGGCTTGAAGGGCACCATGCCCGCGGGCACCAGGAGCAGCGTCGGATCCTCAGCGATCAGGCTGGCCGAGGGCACGACCTTGTGCCCACGCTCCTCGAAGAAGCGCAGGAAGCGGCGGGCGATCTCTGCCGACTCCATATCAGCGGCCATCCTTTGCGTTAGTGGGTGTTGTCAGGGTTGTCGAGCCCGAAGCGGGAGCGCAACTCCATTTCGCGGTCGGCGGCCTCGCCGAGCGCGTCCGAGGTAAAGTCTCTCACTTGCAGCAACATGCCGCTGGCGCTGTCGGCCGCCCTGCGGGCGACGTGGTCGGGTTTGAGCGCCTGCAGCTTGCGCATCACCCAGACGGCGCCGAACGCGCCGAGCGCCATGTAGAACAACCTTCTGATCATCGCCGCCGCCTGCTGCGCGGCTGCTTGCGGGCCTCGATGGCCCTGCGCACGCCGTGGCTCAGCGCCGAGACCCTGATCAGCGGCCCGGTGAAGATGGTCTGGGTGACCGCGCTCAGCTTGGCGGCGTGGCCACTGACCTGCTTGACGTCTCTGGTGATGGCCTCGACGGAGACGAGCTGCCTGTTGGCCTCGTTGACCGTCATGCTCATGTCCTCCAGCAGCGGCACGACCCTGTCGTTCAGGTCGGAGACCAGCTTGGTGGTCTCTCTGAGCAGCCGCGCGAGCTTGACGAGCACCATCGCGAGAAAGCAGACGAGGATCGCCCAGCCCATGGCGACGATCAGCCCGGCCAGTTCTCCTGCGGTCAGCATCAGCGGATCCGTCCCCGTTGGCGTTCTGGAATGGAGACGACCCTATCGCGTCCCCGGGCGGGCTTCCCCGCACTACGCCTGGACGCCCCGGACCAGTTCGACCTCGAAGCCCTGCTCGTTCTCGAGGTAGGCGGCGTAGTGGCCGGGACCGCCCGCGTGCGGGTGGCGGTCGGCGAACATCAGCCGCCAGCCGTGCGCGCCCGCCTCCGCCACCATGGCGTCGACGTCGTCGGCGTGGAAGGCCAGGTGGTTGAGGCCCGGGCGCATCCTGTCGTACGGCACGCGCGTCGCCGCGGGCGACTCCTCGATCACGATGTAGGTCGGCCCGCACCGCCAGGACCGCCCGTGCTCCCACTCCTGGAACGGCGTGTAGCCCAGCCTGCCGAACAGCCAGGTGAAGCCGGGCAGCGCCGTCTCCAGTGACTCGACCCACAGCTCCACGTGGTGGAGCGTCACGAGACGCCCCGGAGGAAGTCGCGGATCTTCGACCACCGCTCGGAGTAGCCGAGCTCCCCGCCGTGCCTGGTCGGCTCGTAGTAGCGGCGCTCGCGTGTCTCCTCGGGCGCGTAGTGCTGGCGGACCAGACCGTGCTCGAAGTCGTGCGGGTACTTGTAGCCCTTGCCGTGGCCGAGTTTGGCGGCGCCCGGGTAGTGGGCGTCGCGCAGGTGGCCGGGCACCTGGCCGATGAGGCCGCGCCGCACGTCTTCGCTCGCCGCGCCGATGGCCTTCACCACCGCGTTGGACTTGGGTGCCAGCGCGCAGTGGATGACGGCGTGGGCCAGGTTGATGCCGGCCTCCGGCAGCCCGATGAGCTGCACGGCCTGGGCGGCGGCCACCGCGGTCTGCAGACAGGTGTTGTCGGCCATGCCGACGTCTTCGGAGGCGAAGATGACGAGCCTGCGGGCGATGAACCTGGGGTCCTCCCCCGCCTCGATCATGCGGGCCAGGTAGTGGAGCGCGGCGTCGGCGTCGGAGCCCCGCATCGACTTGATGAAGGCGCTGATGACGTCGTAGTGCTGGTCGCCCTGCCGGTCGTAGCGGACGGCCGCCTTGTCGACGGCCTTCTCCACGACCTCGACGGTGATGTCGTCGGCCAGCAGGGCGGCCGCCTCGAGGTAGGTCAGGGAGCGGCGGGCGTCGCCGCCGGCCAGCCGTACGAGATGGTCGAGGGCCTCGGGCGCGAGCGTGTTGCGGCCGTCCAGGCCGCGCTCGTCGGTGACGGCCCGCCGCAGGACCGCGCGGATGTCGTCGTCGGACAGCGACTCGAGCGTCAGCAGGAGCGAGCGGGACAGCAGCGGCGAGATGACGGAGAAGAAGGGGTTCTCCGTGGTGGCGCCGATGAAGGTGACCCACCTGTTCTCGACGGCGGGCAGCAGGGCGTCCTGCTGGGCCTTGTTGAAACGATGCACCTCGTCGACGAACAGGACGGTCTGCCTGCCGGTCATGCCGAGCTCGCGGCGGGCGTTGTCGATGGCGGCGCGCACGTCCTTCACGCCCGCCGACACCGCGGAGATCTCCACGAAACGACGCTTGGTCACCCCTGCCACGACGTAGGCGAGCGTCGTCTTGCCGGTGCCGGGAGGACCCCACAGGAAGAGCGACATCGGCGCCTCGCTCTCGACGAGCCTGCGCAGCGGGGTGCCCTGGCCGAGGAGGTGGCGCTGGCCGAGCACCTCGTCGAGGGTGCGAGGGCGCATCCGCACCGCCAGGGGCTGGGGGGTGGCCTCCTCAGCGGCCGAATCGAACAGACTCTCCACAAACCGAGCCTACAGTCCCCACACCGCCCTGGCGCCGGAATCCCCTGCTCGGAAGACGTAGTAGCCGGCCACCACAGCCAGCACCACACTCACCGCCGACAGCGTCCACGCGGGCACCCGCAGCTTGGCCCGCCACAAGTAGACCATCAGCAGGGAGGCGGCGCCGAGCCCGATCGTGCTGAACAGCAGGGGCGTGGCGAAGCTCTCGTGACCGGCGATGCGCTGGCCCAGCTCTCCCCCGACCTCGGCGAAGCGCGCCTGCTTCAGCGCGGCGCCGCTCTGCCGCGCGGCGAAGACCGCCGCGGGAGCGGCCAGCGAGAGCAGCACCACCGCCCACGCCAGGTACGGCTGGAAGCGGGGCACCAGGGCGTAGGCGACGGCGGCGGCGACCAGCAACGGCGTGAGCACCACGGCGAAGTGGACGATCAGCGGGTGCGCGGGCAGGCCCATGATCTCGTCGAACATGTCATGACTCCGTTCTCATATCGACTACGGATCTCACCACGCCGCGGTTCGCTGAGACGGGTTTCTCATGTACTTCTCAGGACCTCCACATCACCGGCCCCTTTCGCCACTTACGTCCAGCACATTCCCAACCCCGGTAGCATGCGCGGAGCAGTTTGGTCATGTGTCGGCAAACGTGGAGGAAATACCGGTGAGCGGTGACGACCGCCAGAGCCAGTTGGCTCGGGAGCACAAGGAGCGGCAGGCGCAGCGTGCGGCCGAGCAGGCCGCGAAGGCCAAGCGGAACACCTTCATCGGCGCGGGCGTGGCGGTGGCGCTCGTGGCCGGCGGCATCATCGCGGCCACCACGATGCTCGGCCGGAGTGACGCGACCCCCATGGCCGCGGAGGAGACTCCGTCCGCCTCGCCCTCGGCCAGCACCTCGGTGCCCGCGGTGCCCTCGGCCTCGCCTTCGGTCTCGGCGGGCCCCGTCTCCTGCACCTACAAGAAGGAGACCAACGCCGGCGTCCCCACCAAGTACGTCGGCATGCCGGGCAAGAAGCCGAACAAGAAGCTCAAGCAGATGACCATCCTGACCAACCACGGCAAGATCGTCATCGATCTGATGACCGATCAGGCGCCGTGCTCGGTCAACGCCATGGACTTCTTGGCCAAGAAGAACTTCTTCGACAACACCAAGTGCCAGCGTCTGGTGACGCCCGACGTGTCCGGCCTGCACCTGCTGCAGTGCGGCGACCCGCTGGCCAAGGCCGACGGCGTCAACCCCACGGACGGCCAGGGCTCGGCCGGCTTCACCTACGGCGACGAGAACATCGGCATGCCGTACAGCCAGGGCGTGGTGTTCATCACCCAGCCGTCGGGGTCGGCGGGGCAGAACGGCAGTCAGTTCGCCATCTCCCTGTCGAACGACAACACCCAGCTGCCCGCGGAGTACAGCGTGCTCGGCGTCGTCAGCGAGGGCATGGAGATGATGCTGGGGATCGCCAAGGACGAGAAGGACCTGATCGTCAACCCCAACGACGTCACGGGCGACGGCGGCACGACCGCGCCGAAGAAGCCCGTCATCATCAAGGACGTCCGCCTGTCGTAGTGATTCAGCTCACACCACCGCCTGCGCTTGCCGCCGCGGGGGCACTCTGGAGCTGTGAGCGACAAGCTGCCGTTTGAGTTCTTCTTCTCCCCGGAGTTCGGCGCCGACCCCTACGCGGCCTACGCCGGACTCCGGGCCGAGGGACCCGTCCACGCCATCGACTTCCCCCCTGGAGCCTCCGGGTTCGTGGTCGTCGACTACGAGCACGCCAGGCCCGCGCTGAGCGATCCGCGCCTGTCCAAGAACCTCGCCAGCGGACCCGAGTGGTTTCGCGAGGCGGTCTCGCAGCAGAATCCCGTGCTCTCCGACAACATGCTGATGTCGGATCCGCCTGACCACACCCGGCTGAGGAAGGTGGTGTCGAAGGCGTTCACGCCGCGCAGGATCGAGCAGCTGCGCCCGCGCGTCCAGGCGATCACCGACGAGCTGATCGACGCCTTCGAGGGTGACACCGTCGAGCTGATCGACGCCTTCGCCTTTCCCTTGCCGATCATCGTCATCTGCGAGCTGCTCGGCGTTCCCGACCGCGACAGGGCCGACTTCCGCAGGTGGTCGGCGGCGCTGGTCCAGCCCGCCCTCGACGACGAGCAGGTCAGAGCCAGGCGGGAGCAGAGCGACGAGCTGCGCGCCTACTTCACCCGCCTGATCGCCGAACGGCGCGCCGCGCCCTCCGACGACCTGGTGAGCGTGCTGGTCACCAGCGAGGAGCTGAGCGAGCGCGAGGTGCTTTCCACGCTGGCGCTGCTGCTGATCGCCGGCCACGAGACGACCGTCAACCTCATCGGGAACGGCATGCTGGCCCTGCTGCGCAACCCCGACCAGCTCGACCTGCTGCGCGCCAAGCCCGAACTGCTGCCCAGCGCGGTGGAGGAGTTCCTGCGCTACGACGCCCCCGTCGAGCGAGGGACCTTCCGCATCGCGGTGGAGGACATGGAGATCGCCGGCACGCCGATCCCGAAGGGCAGCTTCGTGCACATCTCCATCGGCGCGGCGGGTCGCGACCCGATGGCCTTCGAGCGGGCCGAGAGCCTCGACATCGCCCGTGAGGACAACAGGCACGTCAGCTTCGGCCACGGCATCCACTTCTGCCTCGGCGCACCGCTGGCGCGCATGGAGGGACAGATCGCCTTCGGCACGTTGCTGGCGCGGCTCGGCGACATCAGGCTGGCCTGCCCGGAGGAGCAGCTCAGGTGGCGCTTCAGCGGCTCCATCATCAGATCGCTCGCCGCGCTGCCGATAACGATCTAGGGTGGCTCGGATGCCGGAGAAGCTACCTTTCGAGTTCCTTTTCACCCCTGAGTTCAGCAGGGACCGCCCGGCCTGGCGCTGGGCTGTGCGGAGGAGGAGCTGAGCCGGCGGCTGACCGGTTCGGTGGTGCGCGGCCTGTCCGCACTGCCGATCCGCTTCTGACCCCCGATGAGCTGGTACGGCCCGCCGCCCCGGCTCATCGGACCCGCACCCCCGCCGAACCGGCGACCGGGCGCCCGCCACCACCGAGGAACGCCCACCCCACGACCACGGAGAGGTCCCCGAAGGAACCCCGCCGAAGTCCAGGCGCGAGCGATCCCCAGGGAAACCCAGCCGAAGTCCGGCGCGAGCGATCCTCACCCATCAAAGAACGCCCGCCCCGTGACCGCGGCGAGGTCCCCAGGGGAACCTCGCCGAAGTCGCCGGGCGGGCGTTCGAGGGTCGGTTACGCCTCGGTCTTGGGCTTGGCGTCGACGCCCGCCTCCTTGCGCTGCTCCCCGGTGATGGGCGTGGGCGCGCCCGTCAGCGGGTCGAAGCCCGAGGCGGTCTTCGGGAAGGCGATGACGTCGCGGATCGAGTCGCCGCCCGACAGCAGCATGCAGATCCGGTCCCAGCCGTAGGCGATGCCGCCGTGCGGGGGCGGGCCGTACTTGAACGCCTCGAGCAGGAAGCCGAACTTCGACTCGGCCTCCTCCTTGGAGATGCCGAGCACGTCGAAGACGCGCTGCTGCATCTCGGCCCGGTGGATACGGATCGAGCCGCCGCCGATCTCCATGCCGTTGCAGACCATGTCGTAGGCGTAGGCCAGCGCCTCGCCCGGGCGGTCCTGGAAGGTGTCGGCCCACTCGGGCTTGGGGCCGGTGAACGGGTGGTGCACGGCCGTCCAGCCGATCTCGCGGCCGACGTCGTCGTGCACGGGCTCGAACATGGGCGCGTCGACCACCCACAGGAACGACCACTGCGACTCGTCGATCAGGCCGCAGCGGCGGCCGATCTCGAGCCTGGCCGCGCCGAGCAGGTCGCGGGAGGAGTGCCGGGCGCCGGCGGCGAAGAAGATCGCGTCGCCCGGCTTGGCGCCCACCTTGCCCGGCAGGTCCGCCACCTCCACCTCGGAGAGGTTCTTGGCGACCGGGCCACCGAGCGTGCCGTCCGGCTGCACCAGCACGTAGGCCAGGCCGCGGGCGCCGCGGGACTTGGCCCACTCCTGCCAGCCGTCGAGCTCCTTGCGGGTCTGCGAGGCCCCGCCCGGCATGACGACCGCGCCGACGTACTCGTCCTGGAAGACCCGGAAGGTGGTGTCCTTGAAGAACTCCGTCAGGTCGACGAGCTCCTGGCCGAAGCGCAGGTCGGGCTTGTCGGAGCCGTAGCGGGCCATCGCGTCGGCGTAGGTCATGCGGGGCAGCGGCGTGGCGAGCTCGTAGCCGAGGATCTCCTTCCAGATCCTGCCGATGAGTGCCTCGCCGACGGCGATCACGTCCTCCTGATCGGCGAAGGACATCTCGACGTCGATCTGGGTGAACTCGGGCTGCCGGTCGGCGCGCAGGTCCTCGTCGCGGTAGCACTTGGCCAGCTGGTAGTAGCGCTCGAGACCGCCCACCTGCAGCAGCTGCTTGAACAGCTGGGGCGACTGCGGCAGCGCGTACCAGTTGCCCGGCTGCAGGCGCACCGGCACCAGGAAGTCGCGGGCGCCCTCGGGGGTGGAGCGGGTGAGCGTCGGCGTCTCGACGTAGACGAAGCCGAGCTCGTTCATCACCTCGTTGGCCAGGTAGGTGGCCTTGGAGCGGATGCGCATGGCGTTGGCCACCGAGGCACGGCGGATGTCGAGGTAGCGATAGCGCAGCCGCGCCTCCTCCGACACCTCGGTGTGGCCCTCGATCGGGAACGGCAGCGGGGCCGCCTCGCTCAGCACCTCGACGGTGGTGGCGACGACCTCGATCTCGCCGGTCGGCAGGTCGGGGTTGGCGTTGCCCTCGGGCCGGATCCTGACCTCGCCGACCACCTTGACGCAGTACTCGCCGCGCAGGCCGTGCGCGTCGTCCTCCTCGCGGAAGACCACCTGCGCCGAGCCGGAGGCGTCGCGCAGGTCGATGAAGACGACCCCGCCGTGGTCACGGCGGCGGGCCACCCAGCCCGCGAGCGTCACCTGCTGCCCGGCGTGCTCTTTGCGGAGCTCACCGGCCTTGTGCGTGCGAATCACTGCAGCTTTCCCTTCAAAACGTCGGCGACCTGGGCCAGCGGCACCTCGGTCTGCTCTGCGGTGGTCAGGTCCTTCACTTGTACGGCCTGCGCGGCGAGGTCGCGCTCGCCCAGGATCAGCGCGAACCTGGCGCCCGAGCGGTCGGCGCCCTTCATCGCGCCCTTGAGCCCCTTGCCGCCGAAGGCCATGTCGGCGGAGAGACCCGCCGTGCGCAGCTCCTCGACGAGCAGGAACATCCGGCGGCGCGCCTCCTCGCCCAGCGGGACACCGTACACCTCGACGCGGGCGGCCGGGGCCGCGTCGAGCAGACCCTCGGCCTCCATGGCCAGGTAGGTACGGTCGACGCCGAGCGCCCATCCCACACTGGGCAGCGCGGGGCCGCCGAGCATCTCGCTGAGCCCGTCGTAGCGCCCGCCGCCGCCGACGGCCGACTGCGAGCCGAGCCCGCCGTGGACGAATTCGAAGGTGGTGCGGGTGTAGTAGTCGAGACCGCGCACCAGCTTCGGCTCGTCGGTGAACGGCACGCCGAGAGCCGTCAGCAGGCTACGGACCTCCTCGTGGTAGGCCTTGCAGGCCGCGCACAGGTGGTCGGCGACCAGCGGCGCGCCCTCGAGCTGCGCCTGCACCTCGGGGCGCTTGTCGTCGAGCACGCGCAGCGGGTTGATCTCGATGCGCGCGCGGGTGGCCTCGTCGAGGTCGAGCGCGCGCAGGAAGTCTTGCAGCGCGGCCCGGTAGACGGGGCGGCACACCTGGTCGCCGAGGGAGTTGAGGAGCAGCGTGACGCCCTCCAGCCCCAGGCTCGCGAAGCCGCGCCAGGCCAGCAGGACCAGCTCGGCGTCGAGCGCGGGGTCCTCGGCGCCGAGCGCCTCGGCGCCGACCTGCCAGAAGTGGCGGTAGCGGCCCTTCTGCGCGCGCTCGTAGCGGTACTGGCTGCCGGAGTACCAGAGCTTCACCGGCAGCTGGCCGTTGTGCAGGTTGTGCTGCAGGACGGCCCGCACGACCGACGCGGTGCCCTCGGGGCGGAGGGTGAGCGAGCGGCCGCCCTTGTCGTCGAAGGTGTACATCTCCTTCGACACGACGTCGGTCGACTCGCCGACGCCGCGCTTGAACAGCTCGGTGTCCTCGAAGGTGGGCGTCTCGATGTAGCCGTAGCCCGCCTGCCGTACCGGGGCCGCGAGGGCCTCGCGGACCTCGAGGACGCGTTCGGAGACGGGTGGCAGCAGGTCGTAGGTGCCCTTGGGTGATTGGAAAGTCATCAGATCCCTCGCGTGGGACCGGCGTGCGGCGCGGCCTCTTTAAGGAAAGGATTCGTCGCGCGCTCGCGGCCGATCGTGGTCTGCGGTCCGTGGCCCGGCAGGACGACCGTCGTGTCCGGCAGCGGCAGGCACTTGGCCGCCAGACTGCGCAGGATCGTCGGGTAGTCGCCGCCCGGCAGGTCAGAGCGGCCGATGGAGCCGGCGAACAGCAGGTCGCCCGAGAACATGATCTCCTCTGGCGGCAGCCTGAAACTCACCGACCCCCTGGTATGCCCAGGAGTGTGGTCGACCACGAACTCCATGCCGGCCAGCTCGAGGACCGCGCCGTCGGACAGCTCGCGCACGTCGTCGGGCTCGCTCAGCGTGATGCCGCCGAACAGCTGGCCCGAGGTCGCCGACCAGCCGGCCGAGGGATCGCTCAGCAGGTGACGGTCGTCCGGGTGGATCCAGGCAGGGACGTCGCGCGCGCCGCAGACGGGGGCCACCGACCAGACGTGGTCGAGGTGACCGTGGGTGAGAAGGACCGCGACGGGCTTCAGCCTGTGCTCGCGCAGCAGGTCATCGATGCCGTCGACCGCGTCCTGACCGGGGTCGACGATCACGCACTCCTCGCCGGCGGCGGGCGCCACGAGGTAGCAGTTGGTCTGGAACGCCCCTGCGGGGAAGCCTGCGATGAGCATCTGCCTCGGCTGAGTCTCGTCAAGAAAGCGGATGAGAATGTAACCGAAGCGTACCGGTGCTGGCCGCCGGGCTGCGAACCATTACCGGTTGGCCGATACGATTCGCCCACCTCAGTTGATTCGATAGGGAGGCAAAGCAGTGTCCACGGGCAAGGATCGCCAGCGGCAGCTGGCACGTGAGCACTTCGAGCGGCAGATGCAGCGTCGCGCCGAACGCGAGGCCAAGGCGAAGCGCACCGCCGTCATCGGATCGACCGTGGGCGTTCTCGTGGTCGTGGGCGGTGTCATCGCCGCGACCACTCTGCTGGGCGGCAACGACGGCTCCTCGGCCTCCGAGTCGCCGTCGGCCGCTCCATCCACCTCCACCTCCGCCGTCGCGGGGCCCAAGCCGTTCGACCCAGCCACGGGCGAGTGCGGCTATCTCCCCGACACCAGCGGCGCGGTCAAGGACGTCGGGCTTCCGCCGGCCAAGGCCGAGGCCAAGGACGCGGTCATGACGTTCAAGACCAACCAGGGCGACATCGTCGTGGAGCTCAACGGCGTCAAGGCCCCCTGCACGGTCAACTCGCTCAAGCACCTGGCCGCCAAGAAGTACTACAACGGCAGCAAGTGCCACCGCCTGGGCAGCGCGCAGTTCCCGATGCTGCAGTGCGGCGACCCGACCGCCAAGGCGAACGGCAAGTCGCAGACCGACGGCCAGGGCGGTCCCGGCTACCGGCTGGCCGAGGAGAACCTCGAGGGCGCCACCTACAAGCGCGGCGTCGTGGCGATGGCCAAGACGAGCGAGCCCGGCACCACCGGCAGCCAGTTCTTCCTGGTGTACGGCGACATCGGGCTGACCCCCGACTACACGCCTGTCGGTACCATCACCAAGGGACTCGACATTCTCGACAAGGTCAACAAGGCGGGTGTCATCACTCCTGGTCCTGACGGCACCGGGGCACCCAAGGAGACGGTCGAAATCAAAGACGTGACAATCTCTGCCAAGAGCTGACGTAATACAACTAGGGGCAGTAGTCCCCGAAGGGTCTGATGAGAGTGCGGGAGGACACGGTGAGCACCGACCCGTGGGGCCGGGTAGACGACGACGGCACCGTCTACGTGCGTACGGCCGAGGGAGAGCGGGCCGTCGGGTCCTGGCAGGCCGGTGAGCCCGAAGAGGCGCTGGCCTACTTCCACCGCAAGTTCGACGAGCTGGCGGGCCAGGTCCAGCTGCTCGAGCAGCGTGTCAAGGGCACCGATCTGGCGCCCGCGCAGGCCGAGGCCACGATCGTCAAGCTGCGCGAGGCCGTGGCCGACGCGCACGCCGTCGGCGACCTCGAGGCGCTGGTCCAGCGGCTCGACGCGCTGACCGGGCTCGTGGCCAAGCGCCGCGAGGAGGTCAAGGCCGCCCGCGACATGGCGAGGGCCGAGGCGAAGGGCATCAAGGAGCGCATCGTCGCCGAGGCCGAGCGCATCGCCGAGGAGACCACTCACTGGAAGTCGGGTGGCGAGCGCCTGCGCCAGCTGGTCGAGGAGTGGAAGGCGGCCGAGCGCATCGACCGCGTCACCGAGGCCGCGCTGTGGAAGCGGCTGTCGGCCGCCCGTACCGCCTTCGCCAAGCGACGCAAGGCGTACTTCGCCGGGCTCGACGAGCAGCGCGAGGGCATCCGTTCCCAGAAGGAGCGCATCGTCGCCGAGGCCGAGGCGCTGGCGGACTCCACCGACTGGGGGCAGACGGCCGCGATCTACCGCGAGCTCATGCAGCAGTGGAAGTCGGCGGGCAGGGCCTCGCGCGAGGCCGAGGACGAGCTGTGGGGCCGCTTCAAGGCCGCCCAGGACCAGTTCTTCCAGGCCCGGTCGGCGGTCTTCGCCGAGCGTGACGCCTCGCTGGCGGCCAACGCCGAGGCCAAGGAGGTGCTGCTGGCCGAGGCGGAGAAGATCCTTCCGGTCACCGACGCCAGGGCCGCGCGGGCGGCGCTGCGCTCCCTGCTGGAGCGCTGGGAGGCCGTCGGTCCGGTGCCGCGCGAGCAGCGCGACCGCCTGGAGGGCGGCCTGCGCCGCATCGACGACGCGGTGCGCAAGGCCGAGGAGGCGGAGTGGAAGCGCTCCAACCCCGAGGCGAGGGCCCGTGCCCAGAGCGCGGTCGACCAGCTGCGCGCCTCGATCGAGCAGCTGGAGAAGAAGCTCGACAAGGCCCAGGCCGCCGGGCGCGCCAAGGACGTCAAGGACGCCGAGGAGGCGCTGGCGGCCCGCCGTTCGTGGCTTGAGGAGGCCGAGCGCACGCTGGCCGAGTTCAGCTGAGAACGAGAGAAGCCCCGTCACGCACCGTGACGGGGCTTCTTCTTTTCGGGGGATCGGCCGCCCAGCGGGCCTCAGCCGGTTGACGCCTCCCGAACAGACGCTGCGCGCCGGCGGAGGTGAACAGGAGCAGGTCGTAACCCCTCGCTCCTCGACGCCGGCGCTGGTCAAGCGGGAGCACGGTCTCGCAGGTGTGGAGGTCGAGGACGTGGTCGCGGCCGCCCTTCAGGCTGCGCGGCGTGGAGTAGCCGACCTCACCTCCAGGACGCAAGGCAGGCGTGCGGCCCCGAGCGTGTCGGGGGGTCAGCCGCCCGCGGCTCCGCTGACCCGGTAGACGTCGTAGACGCCCTGGATGCTGCGCACGGCCTTCAGCACGTGGCCCAGGTGCTTGGGATCGCCCATCTCGAAGGTGAACTTGCTGACCGCCACGCGGTCCCGAGAGGTGGTCACCGACGCCGACAGGATGTTGACGTGCTGGTCCGACAGCGTGCGGGTGACGTCGGACAGCAGCCTCGGCCGGTCGAGCGCCTCCACCTGGATCGCCACCAGGAACACGGAGTCCTCGTTCGGCGCCCACGTCACCTCGACGAGGCGGTCGGGCTGCTCCTTCAGCTGCTGCACGTTCGAGCAGTCGGAGCGGTGCACCGAGACGCCGTGGCCGCGCGTGACGAACCCGACGATGTCGTCGCCCGGCACGGGCGTGCAACAGCGCGAGAGCCGTACCCACACGTCGGAGTCGCCGGCCACCACGACGCCCGCGCCGCCGCCGCTCTTGGGGCGGCGGCTGAGCCTGGTCGGCAGCGAGGCCTCGGCGATGTCCTCCTCGGCGCTGTCGACGCCGCCGATGGAGGCCACGAGCTTCTGCACGACCGACTGCGCGGCGGTGTGCCCCTCGCCGACGGCCGCGTAGAGGGCCGACACGTCGGGGTAGCGCAGGTCGCGGGCCAGCGCCAGCAGCGCCTCGCCGGACATCAGCCGCTGCAGCGGCAGGCCCTGCTTGCGCATGGCCCGGCCGATGGCCTCCTTGCCCGCCTCGATCGCGGTCTCGCGGCGCTCCTTGGAGAACCACTGCCTGATCTTGTTGCGGGCGCGGCCCGACTTGACGAACTTCAGCCAGTCGCGCGAAGGGCCCGCGTCGGGCGACTTGGAGGTGAAGATCTCGACGGTGTCGCCGTTGCCGAGGCGCGACTCCAGCGGCACCAGGCGTCCGTTGACCCGCGCGCCGATGCACCGGTGACCGACCTCGGTGTGGACGGCGTAGGCGAAGTCGACCGGCGTCGCGCCCTCGGGCAGCGCCACCACCTGGCCGCGCGGCGTGAAGACGTAGACCTCCGAGACCGACAGGTCGAAGCGCAGCGACTCGAGGAACTCGCCGGGGTCGGAGGTCTCCTTCTGCCAGTCGAGCAGCTGGCGCAGCCAGGCCATGTCGCCACCCGGCTGCTTGACCTTGCCGGCGGGGCCGGGCGTGCCGGCCTCCTCCTTGTACTTCCAGTGCGCGGCCACGCCGTACTCGGCCCTGTGGTGCATCGCGTGTGTGCGGATCTGCAGCTCGACCGGCTTGCCCTCGGGACCGATCACCGTGGTGTGCAGCGACTGGTACATGTTGAACTTGGGCATCGCGATGTAGTCCTTGAACCGGCCGGGCACCGGGTTCCACCTCGCGTGGATCGTTCCGAGCGCCGCATAACAGTCGCGGACCGAGTCGACCAGGACCCTGATGCCCACCAGGTCGTAGATGTCGTCGAAGGCCACGTCGCGGGCGATCATCTTCTGGTAGACCGAGTAGTAGTGCTTCGGCCTGCCCTTCACCACCGCGCGGATCTTGGCGTCGCGCAGGTCGGCGGAGACCTTCTCGATGACCTCCTGCAGGAACAGGTCTCTGCGGGGGGCCCGCTCGGAGACCATGCGGGCGATCTCGTCGTAGCGCTTGGGATAGAGCATCGCGAACGCGAGGTCCTCGAGCTCCCACTTGATCGTGTTCATGCCCAGGCGGTGGGCCAGCGGCGCGAAGATCTCCAGCGTCTCGCGGGACTTCTGCTGCCGCTTGTGCTCGGGCAGGTAGCGCATCGTGCGCATGTTGTGGAGGCGGTCGGCCAGCTTGATGACCAGCACCCTGATGTCGCGCGACATCGCCACGACCATCTTGCGCACGGTCTCGGCCTGCGCGGCGTCGCCGAACTTGACCTTGTCGAGCTTGGTGACGCCGTCGACCAGCAGCGCGATCTTGTCGCCGAAGTCGGCGCGCAGTTCGTCGAGGCTGTAGGCGGTGTCCTCGACGGTGTCGTGCAGCAGCGCGGCGCACAGTGTCTCGTCGTCGGTGCCCAGCTCGGCCAGGATCGTCGCGACGGCCAGCGGATGGGTGATGTACGGGTCGCCGCTCTTCCGCTTCTGGTCGCGGTGATGGTAGGCGGCCACGTCGTAGGCGCGCTCGATCACACGCAAGTCAGCCTTTGGATGGGTGGCGCGGACCGTCCTGAAAAGCGGCTCCAGCACCGGATTCATGGCCCCACCCCCAAACCGTCGACGACGCACCGCTGGAACGCCGGAACCCCCATCGGAATTTCCGGCTTCGGTTACGTCGGGCACGACCACATCACGGGGCACACAGACTCCTCGCGTCCGAGTCCAGATCCCCTCAGTGTATCCAGGTGGCAAACCCGCGCGTCGGCCGGTGCGCCAATCACACGATCACGAGCGCGTGGAGGTCGACTCCCGCGAGCCGCTCGCGCCCCTTCAGGAAGGCCAGTTCCATGAGGACGGCCAGGCCGACGACCTCTGCTCCCGCCCTCTTCACCAGCTCCACCGTGGCCTCCGCCGTACCACCGGTGGCCAGCACGTCGTCGACGATCAGCACGCGGTCGCCGGGGCTGAAGGCGTCCTGGTGGACCTCGATGACGGCCGAGCCGTACTCCAGCTCATACGAGGTCTCGAGGGTCGCGGAGGGCAGCTTGCCCTTCTTGCGCACCGGCACGAACCCGGCCCCGGCCCGGTAGGCGGCGGGGGCGGCGAGGATGAAGCCGCGCGCCTCGATGCCCACGATCTTGTCGATGCCGGGGTAGAGGCCGGCCAGCTCGTCGATCACGGCGGCGAAGCCCTGGGCGTCGGCAAGGAGCGGGGTGATGTCCTTGAACACGACGCCCGGCTTGGGGTAGTCGTTGACGTCCCTGATCCTGTCGAGGATCAGCTGGCTCAGCTCGCTCACGTCGTGTTGTCTCCCTCGTCCGCGGGTGGCCGGTTACCGACGACCCACCTTCCCATAACCGGGGACCGGCGACGACATCGGCCTCGAACCTCTCGCCCGGGCCGCCCTCTCCGGGCCGCCGACGATGGCATTCCCGTGAGACGGGGGCGGGCTTCTCCAGGAGCGCTCCCCACAGAGGCCGGTACAGCCCGCCAGGAAGACAGATCACGGCTTCCGCGGCGACGGGCCTGGGCCTCCTGGGAGACCCGCACGGCTTCCCTGAGAAACCCGCAGGGGCATCTCGGTGAAACCGGCTTCCCTCCGAAGACCGGCTTCCCTCCGAAGACCGGCTTCCCTCCGAAGACCGGCTTTCCTCCGGAGGCTGGCGCCGCTGTCCTGAGAGACCGGTGGTCCGGCTCCCTGGGAGATGGGGCGGGGCTTCCCTGGGAGGTCCGCACGACATCGCCCCGCGGGGCCGGCCTTCGAAGCCTACGAGCGGTCTCCTGGGCGGCTGGCTGGTGGTTCCCTCTGGGTGCGGGGAAAGGCGACGCCTCCGCGCCCCTGGGTCGGGGTGCGGAGGCGTCGGCGGGTGGTGCTAGTTCTTCGCGACCGCGGCGCGCTTGGTGCCGCCCTTGCCGCCGCCCGTCGAGGCGAGCCTGCGGGCGATCGCCTGGTACTTCGGCTCCCGCTCCTTCAGCGTCACCAGCAGCGGCGTCGCCACGCACAGCGAGGAGTACGTGCCGACCAGCATGCCGACGAACAGCGCCAGCGACAGGTCCTTCAGCGTGCCGGCGCCCAGCACCGTCGTGCCGATGAACAGGATCGCGGCCACCGGGAGGATGGCGACGAGCGAGGTGTTCAGCGACCTGATCAGCGTGTGGTTGAGCGCGTCGTTGGCGGCCATCGTGTACGTCTTCTTGGAGGTCGTGCCGAGCTTGGCGGTGACCTCCTTGATCATGTCGAAGACGACGACCGCGTCGTACAGCGAGTAGCCGAGGATGGTGAGGAAGCCCAGCAGCGTCGCGGGGGTGACCTCGAAGCCCGACCACGCGTAGATGCCGGCGGTGATCACCAGGTCGTGGACCAGCGCGACGATGGCCGCCAGGGCCATCTTCGGCTCGAAGGCCATGCTCAGGTACAGAATGATCGCGAGCATGAACACGCCGAGGCCGATCCAGGCCTTGTTGGCCACCTCACCGCCCCACGAGGCCCCGATCGAGGTGATCGAGATCTGCTTGGGGTCGACGGAGAGCTCCGTGGCGACCGACTCCTGCACCTTGGTGAGGTTGGCCTCGTCAAGGGTCTCGGTGGTGACCCGCCAGCCGCTGCCCGCCTGCTGGACGATCGGCTGGTGCACGCCCGCGTCGGTCATGGTCTCGCGGACCTGCTCGATGGTGGCCTGCGGCGCGGCGAAGGTGAACACCGAGCCGCCCTTGAACTCCACGCCCAGGTTGAGCGGGCTGCCGTTGGTGGCGGCGCTGAAGACCAGACCGGCGATGGAGAACAGGAGCAGGAAGGCTGAGAGGCTGTACCACAGCTTCCGGCGGCCGACGAAGTCGACATCGATCTCGCCACGGTAGAGGCGACGCCCGAGTCCCATGTCAGGCCTCCTGCGGGGTGGTCGTACGGACAGTCTCGGGCCCCATGCGCTCGGAGTCGAGACCGGAGAGCTTGTGCCCCTTGGCGAAGAACTTCAGCCTCGCCAGCAGCGCGATGAACGGCTTGGTGAACATGAACACCACCAGCACGTCGATCAGCGTAGTGAGGCCCATCGCGAAGGCGAAGCCCGCCACACCGCCGACGGCCAGGAAGTAGAGCACGATCGCGGCGATGAACATGACCGCGTCGGCGATCAGGATCGTCCGCCTGGCGCGCACCCAGGCCACCTCGACGGCGGCGCGCAGCGTGCGCCTGCCCTCCTTCATCTCGTCTCTGATGCGTTCGAAGTAGACGATGAAGGAGTCGGCCGTGATGCCGATCGACACCACCAGGCCGATGATGTGCGGCAGCGAGAGGCCGAAGCCCGCGTACGTGCCGAGCAGCACGACCGCCTCGTAGGTGATGATCGAGGCGACCACGAGGCTCAGCACCGCGACGAGGCCGAGACCCCTGTAGTAGAGCAGGGAGTACAGGACCACCAGGCCGAGACCGATGGCGCCGGCGATGAGACCGCCCATGAGCTGGTCGTTGCCGAGCGTCGAGGAGATCGTGTCGATGGAGCTGCGCACGAACTTCAGCGGGAGCGCGCCGTACTTCAGCTGGTCGGCGAGCTTGGTGGCGCTCTCCTGAGTGAAGCTGCCGCTGATCTCGGCCCGGCCGCCGGGGATCGGCTCGTTGATGTTCGGCGCGGTGATGACGACGCCGTCGAGGACGACGGCGACCATGTTGCGCGGCGCCTGCGCCTGGTAGGCCTTGGTGGTCAGGGCCGACCACGCCGAGGCGCCCGCGCTCTTGAAGTCGAGCTGGACGACCCACTGGCCGGTGGTCTGCTGCACGCCGGCGCTGGCGGTGTCGATGTCGGAGCCGACGACCTCGGCCTTGTCGAGGATGTACTTGACGGTGCCGTCCTGGTCACAGGTGACGTACGGCTTGGCCGGGTCGTCCTGGACGCCGAGGCCGCTGTTCTTGGCGCAGTCGAGCTCGTTGTACTGCTTGATCAGCGCGGGGTCGATGCCGGCGAGGCTCGGGTCCTGAGCCGGGTCGGCGCTGGGCGTCGCGGAGGGCGTGGCCTTGGGGTCGTTCCCCTTGGCGTTGTTCGCCTTCCCGTCGTTCGCCTTGGCGTCGTTCGCCTTGGCGTCGTTCGCCTTGGCGTCGTTCGCCTTGGCGTCGTTGGCCTTGGCGTCGTTGGCCCTGGCCGGCGCGGTCGCCGACGGGGAGGGGTTCGGCGAGGTCAGCGCGGACGACAGGGCCTTGCCCGTCGGGGAGGCGCTGGGCTTGGGAGCGTTGGCCGACGGCTGGACGCTCGGTGTGGTGGACGCGGAGCCCGACGGCTGACCGCTCGGCGCGGCCGAGGAGGAGGGAGTGGGCGCCTGCGTGGGCATGGTGCTCGGCTGCGGCTGGGCCGCGTCGGCGGCCAGGACCTGGCGGAAGCGTAGCTCCGCCGTGGTGCCGACCAGCTTGATGACCTCGTCCTTGTCGGCGCCTGGCACGGAGATGACGATGTTGTCGCCGGACTTGGCGACCTCAGCGTCGGAGATTCCGGTGCCGTTCACCCGCTCACGGATGATGTTGACGGCGAGGTTGAGGCTCTCCTCGGAGGGGGGAGTGCCATTCGGGGTGTTCGGCGACAGCGTCGCCGTCGTACCGCCTGCGAGGTCGAGTCCGAGCTTCGGCGTGAACGCCGGCTGCAGGAACATCGCCCCGCCCATGGCGAGAATGAGCGCCAGGAGCACCAGGAGCGTGCGCCCCGGCTTGCTCTGGCCACTGGTCGGTCGGGCCACTGGTCGTCTGTTCTTTCAGATAGGAGTTTGTCGCAAGCCTAGTCAGGACTTGTTGGAATTCGTGTCCTGATCGTCGTTGCGGTCCGCCGTCGTGTCGGCTTCGTCCTTCGTCTCCTGGGGCTCCGTCGCGGCGATCTTGTCGTCGACGGGGGTGAGGACGCGGCCGACGGCGGCCTTCACCCAGCGCGTCTCGATCCCCGGGGCGACCTCCAGGATGACATCCTCGTTGTCGACGGCCACAACGGTGGCGAACAGGCCGGTGGTGGTCATGACGCGGGCGCCGGGGGCGAGAGAGTTCTGCATCTGGATCGCCTCCTGCTGCCGCTTGCGCTGCGGCCTGATGAGCAGGAAGTAGAACACCACCACCAGCAAAATGAGCGGCAGGATGTTCATGAGCGTTGAGTTCACGAGGGCGACCTTCCATCTTCTATACAAGATGATGACACCGGCTATGTGCCGGAAATTCCATGCGTTGCGTCGAGGGCCGCGCCGCTCAGCCCGTCAGCTTACACAGCCAGCCAAGCCACGGAGTGTAGGCGGTTGTTGCGAAACCCGGCAACGAGGCAGCGTTTCGGCGCGCGGGGAAGTTCCCAATTTGCAATGCTTGCAACCGTTCTGTGACCGCGCCCTTCGAGGGGCGTGGGCGGGCGGGCCGTGACGGCGGGTCAGCGGTGAGTTGCCGTACGGGATCAGAACGGGGCGTCGGGCGGCGGCGTGAGGCCCAGGTGGAGCCAGGCCGCCGAGGTCGCCACGCGCCCGCGCGGAGTGCGGGCGAGCAGGCCCTGGCGGACAAGGAACGGCTCGGCCACCACCTCGACGGTCTCGGGCTCCTCCCCCACGGCGACGGCCAGCGTCGACAGGCCCACGGGGCCACCGCCGAACTTGCGCAGCAGCACCCCGAGCACCGCCCGGTCGAGCCGGTCGAGCCCCTCGGCGTCGACCTCGTAGAGGTTGAGCGCCGCCGAGGCGATGTCGCGGGTGATGACGCCGTCGGAGCGGACGTCGGAGAAGTCGCGCACCCGGCGCAGCAGCCTGTTGGCGATGCGGGGTGTGCCGCGCGAGCGCCTGGCGATCTCGTGCGCGCCCTCGTCGGGCAGCGAGACGCCGAGCAGCCTGGACGAGCGCCGCAGCACCTGCTCGAGCTCGGCGACGTCGTAGAAGTCCATGTGCGCGGTGAAGCCGAACCTGTCGCGCAGCGGCGCGGGCAGCAGGCCCGCCCGCGTCGTCGCCCCGACGAGCGTGAAGGGTGCGATCTCCAGCGGGATCGCGGTCGCGCCAGGGCCCTTGCCGACGATGATGTCGACCCTGAAGTCCTCCATCGCGAGGTAGAGCATCTCCTCGGCGGGGCGGGCCATCCGGTGGATCTCGTCGATGAACAGCACCTCGCCCTCGGTGAGCGTCGACAGGATGGCCGCGAGGTCGCCGGCCCGCTCGAGCGCGGGCCCCGAGGTGATGCGCAGCGGGGCGCCGAGCTCGGCTGCGATGATCATGGCGAGCGTGGTCTTGCCCAGCCCCGGCGAGCCGCTCATCAGCACGTGGTCGGGCGGCCTGTTGCGCCTGAGCGCGCTCTCCAGGACCAGCGAGAGCTGCTCGCGCACCCTGCCCTGCCCGATGAAGTCGGCCATGCGCCTGGGCCGAAGGGCCGCCTCGATCTGCAGCTCGTCACCCTCGGCGTCCGGCGACACCAGATCCCGCTCGATGCTCACGCCCTCACTCTCTTCCTGCCCGGCGTCGCCGGGAAGACCGAAGCTCATCGAATGCTCAGCACCCGCAGCGCGGCCTTGAGCAGCACCGCCACCTGCGGCTCCCTGCCCGCCGCCACCTCGACGTCGGCCTGCGGCTCCACCAGCGCGATCGCCTCGTCGGCGTCCCTGGTGGAGTAGCCGAGCCCGACCAGGCCCGTGTGCACCTGGTCGCGCCAGAGCGGCCGGGCCGCGGGGCCGTTGAGCGCCGCGTTGACCGCCTGCTCGGACGTGCCGAGTTTGTCCTTCAGCTCCAGCACGATGCGCTGCGCGCCCTTCTGGCCGATGCCGGGGATCCTGGTCAGCGCCTTCAGGTCGGCGGAGGCGACGGCGACCCGCAGCGAGTTGGGGGTGTGCACGGCCAGCATGGCCAGCGCCAGCTTCGGACCCACCCCGCTGGCCGTCTGGACCAGCTCGAAGACCGTGCGCTCGTCGTCGGTCGCGAAGCCGTACAGGGTCAGCGACTCCTCCCTGACGACGAGAGAGGTCGCCAGCCTGCCGGGCTCGCCGGGGCGCAGGGTGGCCAGCGTGCCGGGCGTGCAGTGGACCAGGACGCCCACGCCGCCGACCTCGATCACGGCCGAGTCGGGCGCGACGGCCGCGACGACCCCGGAAACCGACGCGATCACAGCGCACGTCCTCTCGATGCCTTGGCCAGCGCCTCGGCCAGCCGGTTCTGGCTGCCGCCCCGCCAGACATGGCAGATGGCGAGCGCCAGCGCGTCGGCCGCGTCGGCGGGCTTGGGCATCTCCGCCAGCCGCAGCAGCCTGGTGACCATGGTGCCGATCTGCTTCTTGTCGGCGGTGCCGCTGCCGGTGATGGCCGCCTTGACCTCCGACGGGGTGTGCAGCGCGACGGGCAGCCCGCGGCGGGCGGCGCAGAGCACGGCGATGCCCGCCGCCTGGGCGGTGCCCATCACGGTGCGGACGTTGTGCTGGGCGAAGACCCGCTCGACGGCGACCGCGTCGGGCCGCACCTCGTCGAGCCACTGCTCGATGCCCCGCTCGATGCCGACCAGCCTGGCGCCGAGCTCGTCGTCGGCCGAGGTGCGGACCACACCCACCATGACGAGCTTGAGCGGAGCGCCCGGACGGCCCTCGACGGCTCCGATGCCGCACCTGGTCAGCCCGGGGTCGACACCCAACACCCGCACGGCCCGCCCTCCCGTTCGCCGAACATCTGTTCGGCAGGGAACTCTACCCTGGTTGGGCGGGCCGCGCACGGCGAACACGCCTCAGGAGGCGAGCATGACGCGGTCCAGGTCGGGCCCGAAGGCGGTGTCGTTGAAGAAGCGGATCTCGTTGACCCCCGCGCGCAGCGCGACCTTGACGGTGGTGGTGGCGGGCACGGCGAACGAGGTCCCGCTCACCCGCACCTCGGCGGCGGGCCCGCCGTTGACCGAGACGAACACCGAGCGAGTGCCACTGACCAGGTAGTCGAGGATCAGCCGGTACTCCCCTTCGTCCGCCACGGTGAGAGCGCCGAGCGTGAGGTGGTTGGCGGCGCCGTTGCCGAGGTTGCCCACCTTCTTCCCGCCCGAGCAGGCGCCGCAGTTCGACACCCGGGCCGCGCCGCCGAGCGTGCCCGACTCCGCCTCCTTGACCGCGACCACGCCCGCCGGCCGTACCAGGACCTTCACCGTGGCCGAGTCGCTCGGCGTGGAGCCGTCCTGGGCGCGGTAGGTGGCGGCGACCGGCAGCTCGACCGCGCCTGGATCGGCACCGGCGGGCACGGTGACCTGCCACGAGCCGGCGAGCGTGCCGCCCGGCTCCAGGCGTTCGGCCTGCGCCGCCTGGCCCGACACCGTCCAGCCCGCGGGCGCGGACGGCGCCAGCCTGACGTCGGTGATCGGCTCGGTCCCGTCGGCGACGAGCCGCCCGCTCACCTCGAACGTGCCGCCCGCGCCGATCTCCACCTCCGTGGGCGTCGCCGTGACGGTGGTGGACGGCCCCGCGCAGGCGATCCTGGCCGCGCCCCACACCGAGTGGTCGTTGTTGTTGTTGTCGGGGCCGATCCCGGTCACGAGCGTCAGCGCCAGCACGCCGGAGACGTCCACGTCGAGCGAGGTGGCGCGCTCGCCGCCCTTGATCACTCCGGTGGCCGCCAGCTCCTCGCGGCCGTCGCCGAGCACGTGGAAGGTGACCGTGCCCCTGTTGCGGGAGCCGTCGTCCACCCCGACGTCGGCGCTGAAGCGGGTGCAGCCGCGGCCGAGGTAGTAGGTCACCTCGGAGGCCGCGTGCGGGGCCAGGCCTTTGCCGTACGGCACGCCCGCGATCCTGATCGGGTTGCCGCCGATGTTGCGATCGCGCCCCATGGTGCCGAATCCCACGTCGGCGGTGACGGGGTCGAGGTCGCTGAGCCACTGCGACCCCCTGGGCGCCTCCGCGACGATCACGCTGCCGTAGCCGGGCTCCTCCCGCTCGGCGCCGTCCCCTGCCACCGTCTTGTACGTCGCGCGGGCGGGCAGTTCGAACACGCCCTTGCGCACGTCGCCTGGGACCTTCACCGCGAAACGTGCCTCGAAGGGACGGCCGGGCACCACGACGGGCGTGCCGGTGCGGCCCTCCGGCCGTATGGTCCAGCCCTCGGGCGCGGTGAGAGCGACCTCGGCCGCGAGCACCGCGGGCAGCCCGTCGACGGCGAAGGAGACGGTGGCGGCGAAGGTCTGGCCCGGCTTGACGAACCCCTCGGTGTCGGTGCGCACCGCGGTCGCGACGGCGGGCACCGGCTTGGCAGGCACGCCGCGCCTGACGACGTACATCCTGGAGCCGTGGGACGGGATGGAGGCGCGGACCTTCCCGAGCGTCACCGTCTCCTGTCCCGACCACAGGTCGCGCACCTCGTAGGCGGGCGCGGCGGGCAGGCCGAGCTCGGCGGCGCTGGTGGCGACCTCCGCGCCGACGGCGCCGCGGTTGAACAGCACCACGGCCGCGCCGCCGTCCGACAGCGGCTTGGCCCACACCTCCAGGTCGCCGGAGTCGGAGATCTTGTGGCCCTGCACACCCGCCCAGTCCTGGTTGACCGCGATGACCTCGCGGTTGGTGAGCATCTCGCGCACCTCCTCGCTCATCGAACGCAGGTCGTTTCCGGCGATGAGCGGCGCGTTGAGCAGGGCCCACAGGCTGAGGTGCGAACGGTACTCCGTCATGGTCATGCCGCCGTTGCCGACCTCGAGCATGTCGGGGTCGTTCCACCGGCCGGGGCCCGAGTACTTCTCGAGGCCTACCTGCTGGTCGAGGATGGCCACCATGCTGCCCCACCGGTCGGCGATGTCGCCGGTGGTGCGCCACATGTGGCCGAGCTCGCCCGCCCAGTTCCACGGCTGGTTGGCGCCCCACTCGCAGACCGACAGCAGGATCGGCCTGCCGGTGGCACGCAGGGCCTCGGCCATGGCGGTGAAGCGCTCGATCGCGGGGATGCCGCCGTCGTGGCAGTTGTCGTACTTGAGCAGGTCCACCTCCCACTCGGCGAACTTCCTGGCGTCCGCCCGCTCGTGCCCGAGGCTGGCGGGCCGGCCCTGACAGGTCGCGGTGCCCGCGGAGGAGTAGATGCCGAGCTTGAGCCCCTTGGCGTGGACGTAGTCGGCCAGCGCCTTGATGCCGCTGGGAAAGCGCACCGGGTCGGCCTGGAGGTCGCCCGCGGCGTCGCGCTGGGTGGCCATCCAGCAGTCGTCGATGTTGACGTACTCGTAGCCGGCGTCCTTCATGCCGGAGGAGACGAGGGCGTTGGCGGTCTGCCTGATGAGGTTCTCGTCGATGTTGCAGCGGAACTTGTTCCAGCTGTTCCAGCCCATGGGCGGGGTGGGGGCGAGCGGGGGCTTGTCCACCGTGGCGGCCTGCGCGGGGAGGGGCACCAGCACGGCCAGGATCAGCATGAGCGTCGTCAACCAGCGCATCTCGTGCTCCTATTCGGCGATCGTGGCCAGGCGCGCGTTCGCCCAGTCGGCGTGGTCGCTGTTGTTGCCGTCTCCGGCGTCGAGGACCTGCAGCAGCAGCCGCGAGCGACCGGCCACGTCCACGACGACCTCGCGGGGCGCGGTGTACGGCTGCGAGGTCATCGCGCCGCTGTCGTAGAGGAGTTCGCCGTCGGCGACGACCCTGAAGGCGACGGAGGCCGCCGAGACCTTCTTGGCGTCGTCGATGCCGACCACCGCGCGGAAGAGCGCGTCGCCCGGCTCGAGGTCGTAGACGATCTCGGAGACGGCGTGCGTGCCCAGGCCCTTGGCGTAGGAGGCGCCGTTGAGCCGGAGCGCGCCGCCGCCGACGGCCCTGTCCTTGGCGACGCTCCCCCAGCCGCTGGTGGCCGAGACCCACGACCGGTCCGACAGGTGCGTCTCCTGGCCGAGGGCGCGCTCGCGGGTCACCGGCCCGGCGGGGCCCGCGCCGAGCGCGTTCACCGCGACGACCTGGTAGTCGTACGGCCCGCCGCCCGCCTGGTCGTCGACGAAGCCGGTGCCGGTGAGACCCTCGGCGATGCTCTCGCTCCCCCTCCTGACCGTGTAGGTCTCGGCGCCCTGCGCGGCGGGCCAGCTCACGAGCACCGAGTCGGCCGACAGCCGGTAGGCGGAGGTGGCCGAGGGCGCGGCCGGCGGCTCGGTGACGGCGGTGGTGAAGGTGAGGGGCGCACCGCTGATCGTGAAGGCACCGGCCTCGTTGCGCGCCTCGACCTTCCAGTAGTGGCGGGTGCCCTGGGCCAGCCCTCGCACCATCGCGGCGACGCCCTTGGTGGTCCGCTCGGCGACCACGGTCGTGAAGGCCGCGTCGGTGGCCACCGTCAGGTGGTAGCTGTCGGCGTTGCGCGACGGCAGCCACGCGAAGGCGACCGCCTCCTTGCTCGGTTCGGTGGCACCGGGCCTGGGCAGCAGCGCGTCGAACATCATCGGGCGGGCCGTGTCGGCCGGACCGACGCCGGTGCCGTGCGGCACGATGCTGTAGGCGGTGCCGGGAGGCAGGCTGAGCGTAAGCCTCCCACCGGCCACGAGCCGGTTCCCGGCCACCTGGGTCAGCCCGTCGGGGCCGACGCGGTAGATGTCGACCAGCGGCACGCGCGTCCAGTCGGCGGGCAGCTTCCAGGTCCTGGTCGCGTAGCCGTCGCGGCTGTAGGCGACGATCTCCTTGTGCTGCTGCCACAGCGCGGGCACGAACAGGTCGTTCCTGTCGCGCAGCACGACCTCGCCCTGCTCGACGCGGACACCGCCCTCGACGTTCCTGCTCGTCACTCCCCCGGAGAAGGTGACGACGCCGCCGGTGTCCGACAGCCGGTCGAGGCGGTTGAGGTATTGCCAGGTGAGCGTGGTGGTGGCGAAGTCGTCGAGGAAGCCCTTGAGCGTGGCGGGGTCGGCCTTGATGCGGCTCTCGCCCTGCATGCTGGTGCCGAACCTGGCGTCGCCGCCCGCGCCGCCGACGTGCAGGCTCGCGGGGATCTTCATGGGATCGACGTTGCGCAGGTGCCAGGCCATGGGCTGCAGGCCGAGCAGTGGGTCCTTGCGGTAGTTGAAGGTGAACTCCGAGGTGACGTCGACGCCCTTGTCGCGGAAGTACCTGATGATCTTCTTCTGGGTCTCGATCTCCTGGTCGGTGCCGACCCCGTGGTACGGGCTGATCAGGTCGTTGCCGTAGCCGGGGATGTACTGGTGGAATGCGTCCACGTGCACCGTGCCGATCGCGGCAAGGTCGACGAGGTCGAAGAGCCGGTCGATGCGCCTGGTGGTGAGGCCCGCCGTCCATTCGCGGGTGTAGCTGATCGGGTAGCCCCACACGTACGTGCGCAGCGAGCCGTCGGCGTTGCGGGCGATGAGGTCCTTGTCCAGGTACTCCTGCCACAGCGGGCTCGACGCGCTCGCGTCCAGGAGGTTGATGTGGAAGCTGACGGTCGTGTGGTGCTTCCTGGCCTCGGCGACGAGCCACCTGAGGCTCTCGGCGGCCGTGGCGTCCTGGGCCCTCTTGAGCTTGGGGTTGACCACGTCGAAGGCGGGATAGCCGGTGTCGTGGCCGTCGTACTGCCAGCCGACCAGGTAGAAGATCTTGGGGATGCCGCGCGTGAGGTTGTCGATCTTCCTGATGACCTCCAGGCCCTGCTCGAAGGTCAGCGACACCTTGCCCTTGTTGTCGGCCATGAACATCTTCATGGTCAGTGTCTTGCTGTAGTCGTGGACGTACGGCCTGGCGGGCTTGGGCAGCACCGTCACCGTCAGGTCGTCGTGGAGGGTCGTGCCGTCGAGCGTGACGGCGGCGGTCAGCGTGACCTGGCCCGCGCCCTTGGTGCCCGCCCTGAGCGTGCCGGTGTGGCCGGCCATCGAGGGGACGGCCATGCCGCGGTCGGCGCTGGTGACGGTGATCTCGGCGCCGCTCAGATCGGCGGGGGCGCCGTCGGCGCGCCTGCCCTCCACTGTGAGCGAGGTTGCCCCGTCGAGCGGCAGCTCGGCGTCGCCGGCCACGAGGGTCACGCCGGTGAGCGGGGGAACGTCGGCGACGGCGGGCACGGACGGGGTCACGATGGCCAGGACCACGACCGCCACTCCGCCTAAGAACCGGCGAAGTCGAACACGTTGGAACACAACTCCTCCTGTGGGGGCAGGCGATTGCCCACATTTCAACCAGGTAACCAACACATGTCAACGATTCTGCACAAAGATCCTGGAAACTTGCGGTGGATTCTTGCAACCCGAGACATGCGTCGGCCCCCGCCGCCAGATGGCGAACGGGGGCCGAGAGTCGTGCCGGATCGGCGGGGTCAGAAGTAGTCGATCATGTGGGCCGGACCGGCGAACGCCGCGCCCAGCGCCTCGTCGAACCCGTCGGGCCCGGTGAGCAGGCCGGACAGGCGCAGGGTCGAGACCGGGATCCCGGCGTACAGCGCCGACAGCCCGTTGACGGTGAAGCGCGGGCCCACGCCCTCGGCGGCGCTCGCCGTACCGGAGCCACCGGAGATCTCCAGCCGCCATGCGCCGGTGTTGGCGGGCCGCTCGGAGTCCTCCACCACGATCAGCGCGTCGGCCGTGACCGCCGAGGGGAAGCCCCGCCTGGCGACGGCCTCGGTCACGTCCACGATCCGGAACATCCATCGGACCTGCTTGAGCTCCTCCTTCGCGCGCTCGCGCAGCAGCCACAGCACGGGGTCGTCGGGGGCGACGACGGCCGAGACCTTCGTGGCGATGGAGGAGGAGGTGCCGACCAGCGACCACAGGGCGCGTGCGGTCGCCTCGGAGCCCGCGACCAGGTTGTCGACGGAGATGTCGCCGTCCTCCCAGCTGTAGGCGACGAAGCCGTCGTCGGCCAGGTAGAGGAAGTCGTCCTCGTCGGCGAGGAAGCGCCGCCACGAGGCCTCGTCCCAGCAGATCGGGCCGCTGGCGCGGTTGGCCGCGTGGACGCGGCCCAGGATCTCGATCACCTCGGCGGCGTCGTCAGGGCCCATCCGGCGGATCTTGACCGGCTCGGTGGGCCTGATGGTGCGCAGCGCCTCGGGCGACAGCGTGACGGAGTTCTCGGCGCCGGCGTGCTCCCAGCCGAGCGAGCGGTAGATCTGCGTGGTGGCGGGGTACAGCGCCGAGACGGCCTCGCCCAGTTCCGCCGCCCTGGCCAGGACGGCGCGCATGAGCTGCCTGCCGACGCCCCGCCCCCTGTCCTCGGGGTTGACGACGACGCCCGCCACGCCCGCCATGGGCTGCGGCCTGCCGTGCCACCACTGGGTGAAACCGGGCAGCCGCGCGGCGGCCGCGAGCCTGGACCCGTCAAAGGCGCCGAGGAAGCGACCCTGTTCCAGAGTCGCCCTCGCGACGGCGAACCAGCCCTCGGTGTCGGCCCCGAGCGGGCCGAAGGAGCGCTTGCGGGTGTCGAGGACGGCGTCGAGGTCGTCGGCCGTCAGATCACGAATCTCCACAACGCGACAACCTACCCTTTTCTCCCGCCATCGCCGCCGTCGATGATCCTCGGCTGGACCACACACGCGAAAACCGGCCCGCACGGTGGCGGGCCGGTTTTCGCGGAGCGGGTGGACTCAGGCCTCGAGCTTCTCCATGATCTCGTCGGAGACGTCGAAGTTGGCGAAGACGTTCTGCACGTCGTCGCTGTCCTCGAGCGCGTCGATGAGCCTGAAGACCTTGCGCGCGCCGTCCTCGTCGAGCGGGACGTTCATCGTCGGCAGGAAGCTCGACTCGGCCGAGTCGTAGTCGATGCCGGCCTCCTGCAGGGCCTTGCGGACCGGCACCAGGTCACCGGCCTCGGAGACGACCTCGAACGAATCGCCCAGGTCGTTGACCTCCTCGGCGCCCGCCTCGAGCACCGCGACCAGGACGTCGTCCTCGGACAGGCCGTTCTTCGGGACGATCACGACGCCCTTGCGGTTGAACATGTACGACACCGAGCCGGGGTCGGCCAGCGAGCCGCCGTTGCGCGTCAGCGCGACGCGCACCTCGGAGGCGGCGCGGTTGCGGTTGTCGGTGAGGCACTCGATGAGCACCGCGACGCCGCCGGGCGCGTAGCCCTCGTACATGATGGTCTGCCAGTCGGCGCCGCCGGCCTCGAGGCCGCCGCCGCGCTTGCGGGCCCGCTCGATGTTGTCGTTGGGCACGGAGTTCTTCTTCGCCTTGAAGATGGCGTCGAAGAGGGTGGGGTTGGCATCCGGATCAGGGCCACCGGTCCTGGCCGCCACCTCGATGTTCTTGATGAGCTTCGCGAACAGCTTGCCGCGCTTGGCGTCGAGTGCGGCCTTCTTATGCTTCGTCGTCGCCCATTTGGAGTGGCCGGACATTACCTAGAGCTCCCTCACCATGTTTACGAAGTATTCGTGCACGCGAGTGTCCCCGGTCAGCTCGGGGTGGAACGATGTCGCGAGCAGCGGCCCCTGGCGGACCGCGACGATCCTATCGCCAGGCGGCGCGGTGGCCAGAACCTCGACCTCGGAACCCACCGATTCCACCCATGGCGCGCGGATGAAGACGGCGTGCACAGGGGCGCCGGCGAAGGACAGATCGGACTCGAAGGAGTCGACCTGACGGCCGAAGGCGTTGCGCCGCACGACCATGTCGATGCCGCCGATCGTCTGCTGGCCGTCGATCCCGTCCTGGATCCGGTCGGCCAGCATGATCATGCCCGCGCAGGAGCCGTAGGCGGGCATGCCCTCCTTGATCCGGATGCGCAGCGGCTCGAGCATCTCGAAGATCTCGGCGAGCTTCCACATCGTGGTGGACTCCCCGCCGGGGATGACCAGCCCGTCCACGGCCTCGAGTTCGGCGGGCCTGCGCACTGCCGTCGCCTTCGCGCCCGCCTCCTCCAGCATGTGGACGTGCTCACGCACGTCTCCCTGGAGCGCGAGTACACCGATCTTGGGCACGGTCGTCCTTCCTTAGTGGTCCGGGTTTCGCCTAGATTCAACACCAGTGCGGCCCGTCCTCTTCCTATCGGGCCACCCTGACGGCCATCGGCAGGTGGTCGGAGCCCTTGGCTCCCTTGTCGACCCAGCACCGCAGCACGCGACCCTTCGGCGCGAAAAGATAGTCGATCTTGCGCTTCTTCACGTAGGTCCAGCGCATCCGCGGATCGCACTCGTCGTAGGACTTGTAGGCGGCGACCCTGCCGGGCGTGAGGTTCAGGTCGCCGCCGAAGACGCTGATGTAACCGGCCTTCGGCGCGGCCGCCATCAACTGCCTCACCTGCCGGTGCCGGTACGGCGCGCCGCGCTGCGCGTCGTCGTTGGCCATCCCGGACGACAGGTGGGTGCCGCAGGCGCGCACCTTCACGGCGGGGATCGTCGCGCACAGCGCCGCGCGCCTGGCGAACCAGGGCGGGGAGGTCAGCGGCACGGTCTCGAAGGCGGCCGCGTGGTCGGCGACCGCCACCGTGACGCTCTGCGCGCCGCGCGGGCGGCCGTTCCTGTCGGGATGGCAGTCGTACGGCCTGCCCTCCGCCGTCTGCAGGCCCCATGATCTGACGGTCCAGCTCCGGCCCGTGCGCCATTCGAGCCACTGCTCGAGCGTGCCCGTCGCGCCGGTGCAGAACTCCTGAAGGAAGATCACGTCGGGGTTGCCGAGGAGGTGGTCGGTGATGTGCCACGCCAGCTCCTGATCGCTCTTGCGGTACAGCTCGCAGGCCGCGTTGGTGCCCGTGCACACGTTCCAGGTCATCACCGTGATGACGGCTTGGTCCAGCATGATCCGTTATGCAACCACCTCCTGGAAGGTGTCGTCCACGTCCACGCGCGCGATGGCACGAAGATGGTGGCGCCTGCCGTACAGGGGGTGGAGGCGGCGCTCTCCCAAGAGAACGCCGCTTTCCCCCTGTCGACGGCTGGGGTTCTTTGTGGAGGAGGGGGGCGGAGCTCTCCCGAGAGAGCGGCACTTCCCGCCCGCCGGTGGCAGGGGAACGGGGCGGCGTCTCCCGGGAGAGCGCCGCCCACCTCGCCGGGTGTTACGGGCGTTCGGTTTCCAGACGGACGGTGTCCTCGACGGTGATGTCGGGGACGGCCATGATCGACGGGTCGAGGGGCCTCAGGTAGGTCTGCTGGACGCCCGGCACCCTGTCCTCCACGACGAAGGTGGCCTTGGTGTGCACCGCGGCGCCCGGGGTCTGCACCTGCGGCACCACCCTGAAGTCGGCCGTCATCAACTCCTTCTCGATCTTCGTCAGCACGTAACCCCGCTGGTTGTTGTAGAACTTCAGATGCGGGTTGATCTTCAGGAACGGGTGCTTGGCCGGGTCGGAGTCCGCACCGTTCCCGCCGGTGCTGATGGAGGTGGCCACCAGCTCCGAGCCGACCGACGGCCCCGTCGGGTCGTCGTAGTTCAGCTTCAGGTCGCTGGCCCAGTGCGCGTGCACGTCGCCGGTCAGCACGACGGGGTTGCGGACGCCCGCGTCGACCCAGCCCTGGGTGATGCGCTGGCGGGAGGCGACGTAGCCGTCCCACGCGTCCTGGCTGGTGATCTTCGCAGGGCCCGCGTTGTTGTCGCGCTGGGCGAAGAAGACCTGCTGGCCGATGATGTCCCACTGCGCGCGCGAGTGGCGGAAGCCGTCCAGCAGCCACGCCTCCTGCTCGGCGCCGGTGATCGAGCGCGCCGGGTCCACCGCGGCGGGACAGTCCCTGTACCCGTCGCCGCAGCCCTGGTCGTCGCGGTACTGCCGGGTGTCGAGCATGTGGAAGGTGGCCATGCGGCCCCACCGGATCCGCCGGTAGAGCTGCATGTCGATTCCCCGCGGGATGGAGGTACGGCGCAGCGGCATGTTCTCGTAGTAGGCGCGGAAGGCGGCCTCGCGGCGCTGGAGGAAGTTCGGCTGCGGGATCTCCGGCTTCTCCGGCACCTCGTCGGCCCAGTTGTTGTCGATCTCGTGGTCGTCCCACACCACCAGCCAGGGAGCGGCGGCGTGCGCGGCCTGCAGGTCGGGGTCGGCCTTGTACTGCGCGTGGCGCTGGCGGTAGTTGGCCAGCGTCTCGGTCTCGGGGCCGTCGTGGTGGCGGACGTTGCCGCCGGGGATGGTGTAGGTGTTCTTGGTGTACTCGTACTGGTAGTCGCCCAGGTGCAGGATCAGGTCGGGGTGCTCCTCGGCCAGGCGGCGGTAGCTGGTGAAGTAGCCGTGCTCGTACTGCGCGCACGAGACGAACGCCATCGCCAGCGCCCCGCCGTACGCCAGGGGGTGCGGGGCGGTGCGGGCGCGGCCCACCGGGGAGACGTAGGGGCCGACGCGGAAGCGGTACCAGTACTCCCTGTCGGAGGAGAGGTTCTCGACTTCGACGTGCACGCTGTGCCCCCATTCGGGAGCGGCCGTCGCCACGCCGGCGCGGACCACCCTGCGGCAGCTTTCGTCCGCGTACACCTGCCACAGGACGGGGAAGGGGCGCTGCGGCATGCCGCCCATGCCGTCCTCGGCCAGAGGCTGCTGGGCCAGGCGGGTCCAGAGCACGAAGCCGCCGTGGTCGGGGTCGCCCGAGGCCACGCCGAGGGTGAACGGGTCGGAGCGCAGTCCGCGAGAGGCCAGCGTGGCCGCGCTCTCGGCGGAGGGGTCGGCGGCGGGGTCGGTCAGCGGGTCGGCGGCGGCGACGGCGGGCAGCGCGGCGGTGGCCCCCGCGGCTAACCCGGTGACGAGGAAGGAGCGGCGGTTGAGCTTGGACACGGGTGCTCCCAAGGCGATCAAGGGCGGGACGCCCGTAGCCTTGCCCAAGATCGTGACTCGCCGGTTAACACCACCTGTCACACAAATGGCGGTTTTTACCAACCGCCCCGCTATTCACGGAAATTTCCTCCGCGTACCACTCCGGCCCGCGTCACCACCCAGAAGAACCGCTCGATATCACCCGGCGCCGCTCCGCGAGAGCGCTTGCTCATGGAGAAGCCGCTCTCCACGAGAGGGAGCGCTCGCGGAGAAGCCGCTCTCCGCGAGAGGGCGTGTTCTGCGGGAGGAGGTGACGAGGGCACGAAAAAGCGGCACCCCCTCAGGGATGCCGCCATCTCGCGAAGAAGGCCTACCAGCCGCGCTCGGCCAGGCGGTGCGGCTGCGGGATCTCGTCGACGTTGATGCCGACCATGGCCTCGCCCAGACCACGCGAGACCTTGGCGACGACGTCGGGGTCGTCGTGGAAGGTGGTCGCCTTCACGATCGCCGCCGCGCGCTTGGCCGGGTCGCCCGACTTGAAGATGCCGGAGCCGACGAACACGCCCTCGGCGCCGAGCTGCATCATCATCGCGGCGTCGGCCGGGGTGGCGATGCCGCCGGCGGTGAACAGCACGACGGGCAGCTTGCCGGTCTTGGCGACCTCGGCGACCAGCTCGTACGGCGCCTGCAGCTCCTTGGCCGCGACGTAGAGCTCGTCCTCGGGCAGCGAGGCGAGCCGCTTGAGCTCGGCCCTGATCGTGCGCATGTGGGTCACGGCGTTGGAGACGTCGCCGGTGCCGGCCTCACCCTTGGAGCGGATCATCGCCGCGCCCTCGGTGATGCGGCGCAGCGCCTCGCCCAGGTTCGTCGCACCGCACACGAACGGCACGGTGAACTGGAACTTGTCGATGTGGTTGGCGTAGTCGGCGGGCGTGAGGACCTCCGACTCGTCGATGTAGTCGACGCCGAGCGACTGCAGCACCTGCGCCTCGACGAAGTGGCCGATGCGGGCCTTGGCCATGACCGGGATGGAGACGGCGCTGATGATGCCGTCGATCATGTCAGGGTCGCTCATCCGGGAGACGCCACCCTGCGCGCGGATGTCGGCGGGCACACGCTCCAGGGCCATGACGGCGACCGCCCCGGCGTCCTCGGCGATCTTCGCCTGCTCGGCGTTGACGACGTCCATGATGACGCCGCCCTTGAGCATCTCGGCCATGCCGCGCTTGACGCGCGCGGTTCCGGTGACGGGGCTGGTAGACACGGTCTTCCTCACAACGGCAGGTCGGTAAGTTCTCAAGCCCATCGTAGGTCCTTAACACCCCGTTTCCCGACACACCACCATGTCAGGGTCGAGCACGGGTTTTGTACGTTAAGGAATGACGGGCTTACGGCTGGCGAGGGCGACCCAGACCTGACCCGGGGCGAAGTTCATCGGCTCGCCGCTCGCAGTGGTGAACGTCGTGCCCTTCTCTTCGGATTCCCTCGACCACTTGGCCTTGTAGGCCATGCCGTCGCGCAGCACGATCGCCGAGCCCTTGCCCACCGTGTGGACCAGGGGCGTGTAGCTCTGGTTCTTGTCATGGAACTCCGAGCGCTCGGTCTTGGTGTACTGGATGACGATCGTCGGCGCGCCCAGCTGCCCGCCCTCGGCGGCCAGGTTCTTCTTGCCGTCCTGCCAGATCAGCCACTGCTTCTTCGTCTCCGACCAGCCGAAGGTGAAGGTGGCGGCCGGCCACTTGACGGTCCACGTCTTCTTCCGCACGCCGCCCTCGGCGGGGGCCTCACCGAAGGTGAAGCCGATGTCCCTGGCCTTGCTCGCCTTGGGCGCCTTGGCCAGCAGCTGCTTGGTGTTGGCGAACAGGTTGTAGGGGGCGAAGCGGCCGGGCTGGCGGAAGAACGCGCCGGGGTTGCGGGTGTCGCCGACGTCGAACAGCGAGGCCTCGGCCACGAACGGCAGCATCTTGGTCTGCACGCCGGAGTAGGCGAAGGCGGGCTTGCCGAACTGCGGCGTGATGTGCAGGTCGGAGATGCGGGCGCTGCGCACGGGGCCGACCTTGGCGGGGAGCTTGGAGGAGAAGACCGCCATCAGGCGGGTCAGCCCCGCCTCGACCTGTTCGACGTAGACGATGTCCGCGCTCTTGAGCCCGAGCTGCGGCTTGCCCGCCGCGGTGTTCTCGATCTTCACCGCCAGCACGGGCTTGAGCTCCTCGTACGGCAGGCCCGTGAACGGGTGCCCCTTCTCCTGCGGTGTCGGGGAGGCGCTGACCGTGGCCGCCTGCGGAGCCTTCGAGGGCGTCGCCGCGCCGCCACCGCTTGAGCAGGCTGCGACAGGGCCGAGCACCGCCAGCGTCACCGCGATCATCCGAGGTATGCGCACCCTGCCAACTCCTCCGTTTGACCAAGAAAACGGAAGGAAGCTTACCGGTCTCCCCAAATCGGGTCATTCGGTTGCCATGGTCTCCGGCGGATTGTCATCAATCTCAAAGAATTGCGGGAACTCGGTGCGTCCGGCCAGGCGGAGGGTGCGGGCCAGCCAGCGGCGCTGGGCGGTGCGGGTGGCGCCGACCGCGTTGTTGAAGAAACTACGGGCGTAGACGACCTTGGCGACGGCGGCGTCGAGCTCCTCGAGCAGGGCCCGGCCGCCCGGCGACTCGCCGAGCTTCTCCCTGAAGCGCTCCTGGTCGACGGCCGCGCGCAACGCCCTGGACAGGTCGCTCTCGGCGTGCTCGCGTTCGTCGGGGCCCGCCGTACGGGCCTCGTGGGCGGCGGCGGCCAGGACCAGCGAGGTGGCCGGGTCGAGCAGGCGCGAGCCGGCGAGCTCGAGGACCACCGCCGACCGCCGGACGAGGGCGACGTCGAGGGCTTCGCGGGCCAGCTCGAGCCTGATGTGCAGGCGGTCGAGACGGCCGGCCCGCCAGGAGACGTAGACGGCGGCGAGCACCACGAGGATGCCCACGATGAGAACGATGACGGTGGTGCTCATGCGAGGGAGTCTTCCTCCACCCGGCCGGCGCTGGCCGTGACGGTCTCGTAGACGCGTACGACGTCGCGGGCCACCGTCGACCAGTCGTACTTGCGGACGGCCACCCGCGCCTCGTCCGACAGCTTGGCCCTGCGTTCGGGATCGTCGAGCAGGCCGCGGGCCTCGCGGGCGAGCGCGGCGGCGTCGCCGTTGGCGAACAGCGCGCCGGCCTGGCCCTCGCCGAGCACCCTGCGGAAGGCGGGGATGTCGCTGGCCAGGACGGTCGCCCCGGCCGACATCGCCTCGGCCAGCACGATGCCGAAGCTCTCGCCGCCGGTGTTGGGCGCGACGAAGACGTCGACGGAGTGGTAGGCGCGGATCTTGTCCGCTTCGCTGACCATGCCGAGCAGCGTGACCCTGTCGCGGATCGACTTGGGGATCTTGACCTCGCCCGGGCCGGCGATCAGCAGCCTGGCCCCGGGGATCAGCTCCATCGCCTCGAGCAGCACGGGCAGCCCCTTGCGCGGCTCGTCCATACGGCCGAGGAAGCCGAGTGTCCGGCCGTCGGGGCCGAAGCCCTCCAGCGGCTCGGCCTCGGTGTAGCGGCTGACCGTCACCCCGTTGGGGATCAGCACGGTGTCGCCGCCGAACTGCTCGACCAGGCTCTTGCGCGCGGCGTCGGAGACGGCGATGCGCCCGCTCAGCTTCTCCAGCGCGCTGCGCAGCATCGGCTCGGCGATCGCGATCGCCCGTGAGCGGTTGAAGGAGGCGTGGAAGGTCGCCACGATCGGCCCCCTGGCCGCCCAGCAGGCCAGCACGCCCAGGCTGGGCACCAGCGGCTCGTGGATGTGGAGCACGTCGAAGCCGCCCTCGCGGATCCAGCGCCGCACCCGCGCGGCCGAGATGAACCCGAACGACATCCTGGCCACCGACCCGTTGTACGGCACCGGCACCGCCCGGCCCGCCCCCGTCACGTAGGGCGGCAGCTCGGCGTCGTCGCCGGCGGGGGCGATGACCGACACCTGGTGACCCTGCGCGATGAGCGCCTGCGCCAGGTCGTCGATGTGCTGCTTCACCCCGCCGGGCACGTCCCACGAGTAGGGACAGACGATGCCGACGTTCACTTCGGGTCCTCCAGCCACAGCCGCTGCAGCATGTGCCAGTCTTCGGGGTGCTCGGCGATGCCCTTCTCGAAGACCGTCACCAGGCTCTGCGCCACCGCGGCGGTGCGCTGCTGGATCGTGCCCTCGGCCGGGACCTGGACCTCCTCGTGGATGTGCAGCCCCCAGTCGTCGCCCTCGAACCAGAGGATCGCCGGCAGCAGCGCCGCGCCCGTCTTGACCGCCAGCAGCGCGGGACCGACGGGCACCTTGGTGGTGGCGCCGAAGAACTCCACCTCGACGCCGTTCTTGGTCAGGTCGCGCTCGGCGGGCAGGCAGACGATGCCGCCCTTGCGCACGCGCTGGGCCAGGGTGCCGAAGTTGTGCCCGTCGCCGCCGGTCAGCGGCAGGACCTCCATGCCCAGGCTCTCGCGGAAGGCGACGTAGCGGCGGTAGAGCGACTCGGGCTTGAGCCGTTCGGCCACCGTGGTGAAGCTGTGGCCGCTGCCCGTCAGCCACGCGCCCGACTGGTCCCAGTTGCCCATGTGCGGCAGCGCCAGCACGACGCCCCTGCCGGCCGCCACCGTGTCGAAGATGTGCTCGGCGCCCGTCACGTGCGTGCGCCTGACGACCTCCGCGCGGTCCATCTTCGGCAGCAGGAAGATCTCGTGGAAGTAGCGCAGGTAGGAGCGCATGCCGGCGCGGCTGAGCGCGCGCAGTTCGGCGCTGTCCTCGGCCAGGCCGGTGACCCTGGCCAGGTTGTGCTCGAGACGGCGCACGCTCCTGCCCCGCCTGCGCCACGCCCGGTCGGCCACGGCGCGGAACGCGGCCGCGGTGAGCTTCTTCGGCAGGTACGGCAGCAGCGTCCAGCCGGCCGCGAACCCGGCGGCCACGGCGCGGTCCTGAAGGGAGGTCATCGCGCTCCAATCTGGCGATGGACATGTACTACCCGCTGGACGACCGTGATCGCGCTGGCGGCGGCGAGCAACCACAGCCCGAAGGGCAGGATGTACGGCACGCCGAGCCCCGACAGCCCCGCCGCCACCAGGCCCACCACCAGCCGCTCCGGCCGTTCGGCGAGGCCGACGTCGCAGCTGAGGCCGAGCCCCTCGGCCCTGGCCTTGACGTAGGACACCAGCGCCCCCGCCACCAGGCAGAACAGGGTGACGGCGGCCATGAGCAGGTCGCGCTGGACGAAGAAGTAGATGATGAGCCCGGAGAAGATCGCCGCGTCGGCCAGCCGGTCGAACGTGGAGTCGAGGAAGGCGCCCCAGGTGCTGCCGCCGCCCCCGCCCATGCGGGCCACGACCCCGTCGAGGAGGTCGAACAGGACGAACACGGTGATCGCCAGGGAGCCCCACCACAGCTGGCCCGACGGGTAGAACACCAGGGCGCACACGACCGTGCCGAGCGTGCCGATCGCGGTGACCGCGTTGGGGCCGATCCCGCGCTGGACGAGTGCCCTGCCCAGCGGGGTGAGTATCCGGGTCATGGCCGGGCGCAGGAGTTTGAGCATCGCGCTCTGATCGTAAGCCATCCGAGCCCCGTGCACTTCTTTGCCTCACCCCCCTTGTGATATTCGCCACACGGGTATTTGGTGAACTAACCGCGTCCTTGCGGTGACTCCGCTGGATGCGCAGAACAACGAACAGGACGGCGCGCGCCGTACCCCTGCGAGCTCCGTCCCATAGAAGCGGAGGCGATGTGGCTGAGAAGCACCACGGCACGGCCATAGGAGCCGCGGGCAGGGCACCAACGGCCGACAGGGCGGACGCGATACGCAACGTCGTACTGGTCGGCCACTCGGGAGCGGGCAAGACCACCCTTGTCGAGCAACTGCTCGTGGCCACCGGCACCATCCAGCGCATGGGACGCGTGGAGGACGGCACCACGGTCAGTGACTTCGACGAGGTCGAGATCCGCCAGCAGCGCTCGGTGAACCTGTCGGTCGCGCCCATGATCTACAACGGAATCAAGATCAACCTACTTGACACCCCCGGCTACGCCGACTTCGTCGGTGACCTGCGGGCCGGGCTGCGCGCCGCCGACGCCGCCCTGTTCGTGGTCTCGGCCACCGACGGCGTGGACGGGCTGACCCAGATGCTGTGGGAGGAGTGCAGCCAGGTCGGCATGCCCAGGGCGGTGGTCATCACCAAGATCGACCACCAGCGGGCCGACTTCGACCAGGTGCTGGCCGAGTGCCAGGAGGTGTTCGGCGACGGCGTCGCGCCGCTCTACCTGCCCGTGGTCACCAACGGGCACGTTGCCGGGCTGATCGGGCTGCTGTCGCAGAAGTTCTACAACTACGCGACGGGCACCCGTACCGAACGGGAGCCGGGCGCCGAGTACGAGGACAGGATCGAGGAGTACCGCGGCACCCTCATCGAGGGCATCATCCAGGAGAGCGAAGACGAGTCGCTCATGGACCGCTACCTGTCGGGCGAGGCGATCGACACCAAGGTGCTGATCGACGACCTGGAGAAGGCGGTCGCGCGCGGCAACTTCTACCCCGTGCTGGCCAGCGGCATGGGCGTGGGCGCGCAGGAGCTGCTCGAGGGCATCACCCAGGGCTTCCCCTCCCCGCTGGAGCACCCGCTGCCCGAGATCACCACCCTCGACGGCAAGCCGGTGGACATCAAGGCGTGCGACCCCGACGGGCCGCTGGTGGCCGAGGTGGTCAAGACGACCAGTGATCCGTACGTGGGCAGGATCAGCCTGGTCCGCGTGTTCTCGGGAACGCTGCGCCCCGACATGACCGTGCACGTGTCAGGGCACGGCCTGGCCGACCGCGGCCACGAGGACCACGACGTCGACGAGCGCATCGGCACACTCACCTGCCCGCTGGGCAAGCTGCAGCGCAGCATCGCCAAGGGCGCGCCCGGCGACATCGTGGCGGTGGCGAAGCTGTCCAGGGCCGAGACGGGCGACACGCTGTCGGAACCGGACCGCCCCCTGCTCATGACCGCGTGGAGCATGCCCGACCCGCTGCTGCCCGTGGCGATCAGGGCCAAGTCGAAGGCCGACGAGGACAAGCTGTCACAGGGCCTGTCGCGCCTGGTGGCCGAGGACCCGACGCTGCGGCTCGAGAACAACGCCGAGACACGGCAGCTGGTGCTGTGGTGCATGGGCGAGGCGCACGCCGACGTCCTGCTCGACCGGCTGGCCAAGCGCCATGGCGTGGAGGTGGAGCGGGTCCCCCTGCGGGTGCCGCTGCGCGAGACCTTCGGCGGCAGGTGCAAGGCGATGGGCCGCAACGTCAAGCAGACGGGCGGCCACGGCCAGTACGCCATCTGCCACCTGGAAGTGGAGCCCCTGCCGTCCGGCGGGGGTTTCGAGTTCGTGGACAAGATCGTCGGTGGCGTGGTGCCCAGGCAGTTCATCCCCTCGGTGGAGAAGGGTGTGCGCACCCAGATGGATCGGGGCGTGCTGGCCGGATACCCGATGGTGGACGTGCGGGTCACGCTCTACGACGGCAAGGCCCACTCCGTCGACTCCTCCGACATGGCCTTCCAGATCGCGGGCGCGCTCGCGCTCAAGGAGGCCGCCGCCAAGGTGCCGACGCTGCTGCTCGAACCGGTCGACGAGATCGCGGTGCTGGTGGCCGACGAGCACGTCGGCGCGGTGATGTCCGATCTGTCCAGCAGGCGGGGCAGGGTGCTCGGCACCGAGCCCGTCGGAACCGGCAGGACACTCGTGAAGGCCGAGGTGCCGCAGCTGGAGATCACCCGCTACGCCATCGATCTCCGGTCGATGTCTCACGGCACCGGGACGTTCCAGCGGACGTTCCTCCGTTACGAACCACTGCCTTCGCACCTGGCCGACAAGGTGACAGCAGAGGACTGACGCCCCTCGACAGGGGGAGGGTAACGCCCTCCCCCTGAGTCACACTAGGATCACAAATTCATTTCGTTTTTTGGTCGAAGCACCTCAGAGGCGATGCCACACTGGGGGACTATGCGTAACGGACGACCTCTGCTTGCCGCCTCCGCCGTCGCGATCGCCGCCACCGCCGCCGCCTACTCCTTCGGTGGCCCCGGAGCCGAAGCCGACGCCCCAAAGGGCAGGGTGGCCGCCCCCGTCAAGGCCGTGGAGAACTGCGTGGCCGACGCCCGCTACCCCAAGCGCCAGCTGCGCGGGGTCTGGATCGCCACGGTGAAGAACATCGACTGGCCCTCGGCCACCGGGCTGAACGTGGCCAAGCAGCGGGCCGAGTACGTCCGCATTCTCGACAACGCGGTGCGGCGCAACCTCAACGCCGTCTTCGTCCAGATCAGGCCCGCCTCCGACGCGCTGTACAAGTCGCCGTACGAGCCGTGGTCGCAGTACCTCACCGGCACGCCGGGCAAGGACCCCGGCTGGGACCCGCTGCCGTTCCTCACGGCCGAGGCGCACAAGCGCGGCCTGGAGTTCCACGCCTGGTTCAACCCCTACCGGGCGGCCTACGACACCAACACCGCCAGGCTGCCCGCCTCGCACCCCGCGCGGCAGCATCCTGACTGGCTGGTGAAGTACGGCAGCCTGCTCTACTACAACCCCGGCCTGCCGCAGGTGCGCGAGCACGTGGTGAAGGTCGTCACCGACGTGGTCAAGCGCTACGACATCGACGGCGTGCACTTCGACGACTACTTCTACCCCTACCCGGGCAGCGGCGGCGCCTTCAACGACACCGCCGCCTTCAGGAAGTACGGCAAGGGCGTCAAGCTGGCCGACTGGCGCAGGGCCAACGTCAACAAGCTCGTCGCCCAGGTGCACAAGGCCGTCCACGACACCAAGCGCGACGTGAAGTTCGGCATCAGCCCGTTCGGCATCTGGCGCAACAAGGCCCAGGACCCGACGGGTTCGGCCACCGCCGGAATGTCGGCCTACGACTCGGTCTACGCCGACGCGAGGGCCTGGATCAAGGCGGGCACCGTCGACTACGTGATGCCGCAGCTCTACTGGCCGCGCGGCTTCAAGGCGGCCGACTACAAGGCGCTGGTCCCGTGGTGGGCCAACGAGGTCAAGGGCACCGGCGTGCGGCTCTACATCGGCCAGGCGCTCTACCGGGTCGGCGCCACGGACACGCCCGCCTGGACGAAGGCCGGTGAGCTGCCCGCGCACCTCAAGCTCAACCGCTCCTACAAGCAGGTCGACGGCGACGTCTACTTCAGCGCCAAGCAGATCGGCACCAACCCGATGAAGGTGATGGATCGCCTGGTCAAGGAGCACTACGCGCGCCCCGCGCTGCTGCCCCTGCCCAAGGGCCAGAAGGGCGAGGCCCCCGCCAAGCCGTCGGGCCTGCAGGCCGCGGGCTCGGTCCTGAAGTGGAACGCCACGCCAGGCGCCCGCTCCTACGCCGTCTACCAGGTGCCCGCCTCGGGCGAGACCTGCTCGGCGACCGACGCGCGCAACCTGGTCGCCGTCGTCTCCGGCACCTCCTTCGCCACCAAGACGCCGGGGCGGTACCTGGTCACCTCGCTCGACCCGCTCACCCGCGAGAGCGCGCCCGCCCAGGCGACCGTCTTCCCCGTCTGATCTTTCCGGTACGGCAGGCAGCCCCGCGTGCCCTCGTGGTGGTGCTGGAGGCATGCCTGCCGAACCCGAACGTCTGACGTGGGCCGTCGACACGCTCGCCGTCACGCCGGACGACCGCCTGCTGGAGATCGGCTGCGGGCCGGGGGTGGCCCGCGACCCCGGCCCCGAGCTCGCGCTCATCACCTCGCTGCTGGCCGCCCGCGGGAAGCACTTCCTGTTCTACGAACCGCCGGTCGCCGAGCGCGCCGCCGCCCTCGCCGCCGACCTCACCCGGACGCTCTCCTCGCACGGCCTCACCCCCTCGGTCGTGCGCGGGGGCGAGCGGCTGGTGTGCGTGCGCGCCTCGTAGGCTGACCGGCGTGAACGTCGAGAGTGTCGAGTGGGACGACCCCGCCGCCGAGGCGCTGCGCGAGGCGATGTCGCGGGAGATGGACGAGCGCTACGCGGACATGGCCGGCTTCGACTTCCCCGAGGGGTTCTCGGTCGCGCGAGACAGCGTCGTCTACACCGGCGTGGCGGTCACCGAGGAGGGCGCCGCGGTCGGGCACGTGGCGCTGCGCAGGATCGGCGGGAGCTGGAGATCAAGCGCATGTACGTCGCCCCCGGTCACCGGGGCGGCGGCGTGGCCGTCGCGCTGCTGGAGGCGGCCGAGGACGCCGCGGTGAAGGCGGGCGCCGATCGGGTGGTGCTGCAGACGGGAGACCGGCAGCCCGACGCGGTGCGGCTGTACGAGCGCGAGGGCTACACGCGCATTCCGGTCTATCCGCCCTACCACCTGGTCCCCAACTCTCTCTGCTACCACAAGCGGGTCACCTGACCACGACGCTCCGGTGTAGCGTGCCCTGCGACGATGTCGAGTACGTGGAGGTCGCGGGTGAGGCGGACCCTGGTGGTGCTGGCCGTACTGGTCAGCCAGATGCTGCTGGGCTGGGCCCCCGCGCACGCCGCCGAGAAGGAGCGGATCGCCCTCATCGGCGTTTCGGGCCTGCACTGGAGCGACCTGACCCAGGCCGACACCCCCAACCTGTGGGAGCTGGCGGGCGCCAGCGCCATCGGCTCGATGTCGGTGCGCACGGTCGGCAACATCACCTGCCCCTATGACGGCTGGCTGACGGTCTCGGCCGGCACCCGCTCGGCGGCGGGGTACCGGTGCGGGCCGCCGCCGCTTCCCGAGCAGCAGGACCGCGGCGCGGTCATCCCCGACTACGACTACCTGCACGAGGTGGCCGGCCAGCGCAACGCGGGCCTGCTGGGCGAGACGCTGGCCAAGGCGGGCGAGTGCTCGATCGCCATCGGGCCCGGCGCGGCGCTGGGCCTGGCCGACCGCAAGGGCGCGGTCGCCACCTACTACGCCTCCCCCATCCAGGTGCGCGCCCAGGAGCTCGAACGCTGCCGCGTCGTCGCCATGGACGTCGACGACCTCATCAGGCCCTACTTCACCGCCGAGGGCAAGCTGCCCACGGTGCCCGACAAGCTGTCGGCCCAGGAGCGCAGGGCCGCGCTGCGGCTGGCGGACGCGAAGGCGGGCGCGCTGCTCGCCGTCCTGCCGGAGAACACCACGGTCCTGCTGGCGGGCATGTCCGACCACGGCTCGGTGCCGCACCTGCGGGTCGCCGCGCTGCGCGAGCCGGGGGCGAGCGGGCGCGAGTTGGGCGCGGCCTCCACCCGCCGCGACGACATCTCGATCCTGCCCGACCTCACCACGACCGTGCTGACCAGGCTCGGCGTGCCGGTGCCCGACGCGATGGTCGGCCAGCCGCTCGTCATCGGCGATCCCGGCGCGACGTTCGAGCGCATGGCCGAGTCCGACGAGACCGCCCAGACGATGCGGTCGGTCAAGGGCGTCTTCTTCATCGTCCTCGCGGTGCTGCAGGTGCTGTTCTACGTCGTCGCCTTCCTGCTGCTGCGCCGCCGTAAGGGGCTGCCCGCCGTACGGCTGGCCGCCGTGGCGCTGGCGGCGCTGCCCATCACCTCGATCCTGGTGAACCTGCTGCCGTGGTCGAGCGCGGCCGAACTGTTCGGCGGCATGGCGGCCTGGCTGGTCGTCCTCACCGCCCTCGCCTTCGCCGGCCCGTGGCGGCGCAGCCCGCTCGGACCCCTCGTGGTCGTGGCCGGCGTGAGCGCCGCCACACTCGCCGCCGACCTGCTGACCGGCACCACACTGCAGCTCAACAGCTTCATGGGCTTCAGCGCCGAGCAGGGCGCCCGCTACTACGGGCTGGGCAACATCCCGTTCGCGCTGCTGGCCACCGGCACGCTGCTGAGCTCCACGGTGATCGCGCACCGGCTGTCACGGCCGTGGGGCGCCGCGGTGGTGGCCGTGCTCGGCACGTTCGCGATGGTGCTGGGCGGCTCCGGAATGGGCAGCGACTTCGGCGGGGTGATCGCGTTCGTGCCCGGCATCGCGGTGACGGCGCTGCTGATCCTCGGCAAGCGGATCTCGCTGGTGCGGCTGGCCCTGTTCTGCGTGGCCGGCGGCGTGGCCGTCACCGGCTTCGCCGTCGCCAACTACCTCAGGCCCGCCGCCGAGCAGTCGCACCTGGGCAGGTTCGTCGGGCAGGTGCTCAGTGGCGAGGCCGTCGACGTGATCGTGCGCAAGCTGGTGGCGATGCTCAGCACGTTGCTCAGCCCCACCCTGATGCCCGTGGTGATCGCGGCGATCGCCTTCCTCGTTTACGCGATCATGCGCCCGGACCAGGCCACCGCCGGGGTGCTCCCCGCCGCCTTCTCCTACTCCCCCGCGCTCCGCGCCGGACTCATCGGCACCCTGGTCAGCGGCGTGGTCGGCACGCTGGTCAACGACTCGGGCGCGGCGGTGCTGTCCATGGCCCTGGCGCTGGCCATTCCGCTGGTGCTCTCGGCGGGCATCGCCGCACTCCCTGGCGCGCCCGCCACGGAGGAACGCCCACTCGCCAAGGTCTGACGGGGGAGCGTCGTCTGATCGCGCGCGAGATCGCCAGGTCGCGGGGCGCGAGGCCGTCAGGTCGTGGTGCGCGCGGCCGTCAGGTCGCGGGCCAGGCGTCGGCGAGCATCGCCCTCGTGTCGCGCAGGAGTTGCGGCAGCACCTTGGTCTGCGCCACGACCGGCATGAAGTTGGTGTCGCCGCCCCATCGGGGCACCACGTGCTGGTGCAGGTGGGCGGCGATGCCCGCGCCCGCCACGTGACCGAGGTTCATGCCGACGTTGAAGCCCTGCGCGCCGCTGGCCTTGCGCAGCGACCGGAGCGACCGCCTGGTGAAGTCGCCGAGCTCGGCCATCTCGGCGTCGTCAAGCTCGTCGTATTCGGAGACGTGCCGATACGGGCAGACCATCAGGTGGCCCGAGTTGTAGGGGTAGAGGTTGAGCACGGCGAACACGGCCGAGCCCCTGGCGACGATCAGACCGTCCTCGTCGCTCATCTTCGGGATCTCGCAGAACGGGCAGCCGTCACCCGCCCCCTCGCCGCTCGGCTTGTTCTCCCCCTTGATGTAGGCCATGCGATGCGGTGTCCACAGGCGCTGGAAGTTGTCCGGCGCCCCCGCCCCAGCCTGCTCCATCGGCTCACTCTCCTGCATGTTCAGCAAGCATAAGACCCCGAGTCACCGGACAAACGTGGAGGACTTCCGGCACAATCCCAAACAGCCACAAAGGAGACGACGATGAGTGAAGCCTTAGCTGAGGAGACCTCGGTCCCCGAGACGACCTCACCCCTGCCGCCGGACCCGGCGTGGCGCGCCACGCCCACCTTGAACTCCACCTGGACCACAACCCCAGGACCGGAAGAGCACCCCACCCCCGACTCGGACCCGGACTCTGACGTGGAATCGACGTTGGGATCGTCCACGGGATCGGAATCGGGCCTGGGTTTGGGCCTGGGCGCCGCCTCCAACGCGGGCTGGCGCTCGGGAGCGACCTCAGGCTCGGGGTCAGGTTCAAGCGGGATCCCAAACTCGGGCGTTGGGACGGCGGGAGCCTCGGCCGATGCCACCACCACGGCCGCCGTGGTGAAGGGGCGCATCAAAGTGGCCGACGAGGTCGTCGAGAAGGTGGCCGCGCTCGCCGCCCTCGAGGTCCCCGGCGTGGCCGACCTGGGCGGCGACCTGGCGCGGGCCGTCGAGTCCCTGCGGGGTCGCGTCGGGATCGGTGCCCGCCGCCGCAACCAGGGCGTCAGCGCGCAGATCCACGAACGCCAGGTCGCGGTCGACGTCACCGTCGTCGTGGAGTACGGGCACGTGGTCATGGAGGTGGCCGCCGCCGTCAAGACCAACGTCGCCATGACCGTCAGCCGGATGCTCGGCATGCGGGTGACGGAGGTGAACGTCACCGTCGACGACGTCCGCCTCCCCGGCGAGGACAACCCGCAGCCCGCACCCCAGGACGAGGACCGATAACCCAGAGAACGACCCGCCTCCTCTGATGACCGTGGGAAGGCGCCGTCGGGGGATCTCGTTACGCTGACCATACGGAATCGAGATCACCGGAGGACACGATGACCGAGCAGCTGGAGCCCATGCCCACGGACTGGCGACGGGCGCTGGCGATCGTCGCGCACCCCGACGACCTGGAGTACGGCTGTGCCTCGGCCGTGGCCAGGTGGACCGCCGAGGGCCGCGAGGTGACGTACGTGATCGTCACGCGCGGTGAGGCGGGCATCGACACGCTCGAACCCGCCAAGGCGGGCCCGCTGCGCGAGCAGGAGCAGCGCGCCTCCGCGAGCGTCGTCGGGGTGTCGGAGGTGGAGTTCCTCGACCACGCGGACGGCGTCATCGAATACGGCACCGCGCTGCGCCGCGACCTGGCCGCCGCGATCCGCAGGCACCGTCCCGAGCTGCTGATCACCCTGCACTTCGGGGACACCTGGGGCGGCGTGCACTGGAACACGCCGGATCACCGCGCGGTCGGCAGGGCGACGGTCGACGCGGCAGGCGACGCGGGCAACCGGTGGATCTTCCCCGACGTGGGTCCCGAGCCCTGGGACGGGGTGCGCTGGGTCGCGGTGGCGGGCGACAACCGGCCTACCCACGCGGTGGACGTCACCGACACGCTGGAGGACGGCGTGCGCTCCCTGCTGGAGCACCGGACCTACATCGAGGCCCTGACCGAGGAGGACCCCGAGGCCTACTGCAGGGACTTCCTCGGGACCATGGCCAGAGGAGCGGCGGAACGCTTCGGCGGCCGTCCAGCCGTCACCTTCCGCGTCTACCCCCGCTGACCTACGGGACTGACACACCCAACGGCGCCGCCATCAGCGATCAGCCGCTCGACACCCTGCCGCTCGACACCCTGCCGCTCGACCTCCCGCCGGTCGATCGACTTTCGCCGCCCGCCCCGCGGACCGACGGGTTCGCGGGACCGCCGCCTCCGGGTCGTCACCCGAGCCGCCGGGGCCGCGCAGGAGCCGTTGCGCGAGTCGCTCAAGAGGACACCCCGCAGCGCCAACGCGACCGGAGGCGGGACCGCACAAGGGCCGACCAGAAGACGCCCGGCCCATGAGGTCCGAAAGAACCTCAGGTCCGACTGGAAGGCCCCACCCGGCGGGGGCCGTCGAGAACCCCCGCCCAGGTGTCCGAAGGGCGCCAGTGCGAAGCGCGATCGGGGACGACCCTGCCGTCAGACCTGGATGCGGCGCTCCACCGCGTTGACGATCTCGGCGATCGCGTCCTCGACCGGAACGCCGTTCTTCTGCTCGCCACTCCGGTAACGGAACGACACCGCGCCGTTGGCGATGTCGTCGTCACCGGCGAGCAGCATGAAGGGCACTTTCGCCTTCTGCGCGTTGCGGATCTTCTTCTGCATGCGGTCGTCGGCCGTGTCGACCTCGACCCTGATGCCCCGCTCGCGCAGCTGCTTGGCGACGTCGTGCAGGTACGGCGCGTGCGCCTCGGCGATCGGGATGCCGACGACCTGCACCGGCGAGAGCCACGGAGGGAACGCGCCCGCGTAGTGCTCGACCAGGACGCCGAGGAAGCGCTCGATCGAGCCGAACAGCGCCCGGTGGATCATGACGGGCGTCTGCCGGGTGCCGTCGGCCGCCTGGTATTCGAGGCCGAAGCGCTTGGGCTGGTTGAAGTCGAGCTGGATGGTGGACAGCTGCCAGGTGCGCCCGATGGCGTCCTTGGCCTGGACGGAGATCTTCGGCCCGTAGAAGGCCGCGCCGCCCGGATCGTCGACCAGGGCCAGGCCCGACTCCTCGGCCGCCTGGCGCAGCGCCGCGGTGGCCTCGTCCCAGTCGGCCTGGTCGCCGATGAACTTGTCGGAGTCGTCGCGGGTGGACAGCTCCAGGTAGAACTCCGACAGGCCGAAGTCGCGCAGCACGCTGAGCACGAAGGCCAGCAGGCTCTTGATCTCCCCGCCCATCTGCTCCTTGGTGCAGTAGATGTGCGAGTCGTCCTGCGTCATGCCGCGCACCCTGGTCAGCCCGTGGACCACGCCGGACTTCTCGTAGCGGTACACCGAGCCGAACTCGCACAGCCGCAGCGGCAGCTCACGGTAGGACCGCCCGCGCGCTCTGAAGATCAGGTTGTGCATCGGGCAGTTCATCGGCTTGACGCGGTACTCGGTGTTGTCGAGCTCGAAGGGCGGGAACATGTCCTCGCCGTACCAGGGCAGGTGGCCGGAGGTCTCGAACAGCTGCGACTTGGTGATGTGCGGGGTGTTGACGAACTCGTAGCCCGACTCCCCCTGGCGCCGGCGCATGTAGTCCTCCATCTCCTTGCGGATGATTCCGCCCTTGGGATGGAAGACCGGCAGCCCGCTGCCCAGCTCCGGCGGGAAGCTGAACAGGTCGAGCTCGGCGCCGAGCTTGCGGTGGTCGCGCTTCTCGGCCTCCTCCAGCAGGTGGAGGTATTCGTCCTGCATGTCGCGGGTTTCCCACGCGGTGCCGTAGATGCGCTGCAGCTGCGGGTTCTTCTCGCTGCCCCGCCAGTAGGCGCCGCCCGTGCGCATGAGCTTGAAGGCGGGGATGGCCCTGGTGGAGGGCAGGTGCGGCCCGCGGCACAGGTCCTTCCAGCACAGCTCGCCGCTCTTGGGGTCGAGGTTGTCGTAGATGGTCAGCTGGCCCTCGCCGACCTCGACGTTCGCGCCGTCGTCGGCGGATGCGCCGCCCTTGAGGCCGACCAGCTCCAGCTTGTACGGCTCGGCGGCGAGCTCCGCGCGCGCCTCGTCGTCGGACACCTCGCGCCGCGAGAACAGCTGCCCCTGCTTGACGATCTCGCGCATGCGCTTCTCGACACGCTTGAGGTCGTCGGGGTGGAAGGCCTGCGCGACGTCGAAGTCGTAGTAGAAGCCGTTGTCGACCGGCGGGCCGATGCCCAGCTTGGCCTCGGGGAACAGCTCCTGGACCGCCTGCGCCATGACGTGCGCGGTGGAGTGGCGCAGGATGGCGCGGCCGTCGGGTGAGGAGATCTCGACCGGCTCGACCACGTCGCCGTCCGCGGCGTGGGAGGCCAGGTCGCGCAGCTCGCCGTTGACGCGGGCGGCGACGACGGTGCGACCGTCGGCCTCCAGCGCCTCGCCGTACGTCGTGCCGGCCGCGACCACACGCTCGGCTCCGGCGAGGGTGATATGCAGCTCGGCTGACACGGTGACTCCTTGGATAGCAGCGTTTCGATGGTGCCAACGATGCTATCGCGGGTCGTAGCCCAGCCTGGTCAGGTCCTGGCGGCTGCCGTGGAAGACGTTGCGGTCGAGCGGGCTGTTGGCGTACTGGTGAATCCTCCAGCCACGCCACGGCGCGGGGACCACGGGCTCGCCGATGGGCTTGCCGGGCGAGGCGATCCACAGCGGGTATTCGCCCAGGCCCGCGCAGTTGCCCTTGCGGGCGAAGGACAGGTACGTGTAGATGAAGGGCCGCACGCCCGTGTGCCTCTCGACCATCCGGCACCAGCGCCTGGCGAAGGCGGCGACCTGGTCGGGCGGCAGCTTGTCGTCGGCCTCGAGGTCGAGCGCGAGCAGGTCGCCCTTGCGCAGCCCGCCCGCCTGCCTGATCGTGCGCAGGAAGTGGCGCGCCTGGTCGGCGGGCTCGCCCTCGGGCCTGGCGAAGTGGTAGGCCCCGCACACGAGCCAGTTCTCGCGCATGCGCTGCCAGTTGCGGTCGAACCACTTGTCGGTGTAGGTGGCGCCCTCGCTCGCCTTGGCGAAGGCGAAGGCGACGCCGTTGTCAGCATGGTCGTCCCAGTTGACCAGTCCTTGCCAGTTGGACACGTCTATGCCGTGCAACACCCGTTTCACCCTGCCGGAGTCTACGAAAGGGGTGTGTGATCGACCCCTCGCCGCGCCGTTTGCAGGTTATTGAACAGCTCCAGCCACTTCGGGGCAACCGTCCGTGTCGAGTACGCCTCGACCGTGCGCACCGCCTGGGCCCCCAGCCTCCTGCGCCTCGGTTCGTCCTCGATCAGCTCGGTGATCGCTCTGGCGAGGGCGTCCACGTCCTGCGGCGGGACCAGCACGCCGTCCACGTCGTGGGTGATCACCTCGCGCGGGCCCGTGGGGCAGTCGAAGGCCACGACGGGCAGGCCGTGCGCCATGGCCTCGATCATCACCATGGGCAGCCCCTCGAACCTGGAGCTGAGCACGTAGAGCGCGGAGGCCGCCAGCTCCCGGTGGAAGGCGTCGGAGCGGCCCATCAGCTCCACCCTGGGCGCGGCGAGCGCGGCCAGCTCGGCCCGCTTGACCCCGGCGCCGAAGATGCGCAGCCGCCAGTCCCGGTGGGCCTCCGTGGCTCGCTGGAAGGCCGGGATGAGCAGGTCGAAGCCCTTCTGCGGGACCAGCCTGCCCGCCGCGACCGCGATGGTGGAGGTGTGGTCGGCGAGCGCCCGCTCCATGGGGTGCACGGCGTTGGGGATGCGCACGATCCTGGCGCCGGGCAGCACCCGCTCGTAGTCGGCCCGGTCGGTCTCGGTGAGCACGGTGACCGCGTCGAACCTGCCGTAGCCGCGCCTGATCGCCCGTTGCACGGCCTGCCGGTGGCTGGCGTAGTTCATGTGCTCCTGCGCGACCATGAGCACGCGGCTCGACGCGTGCCGTACGGCCAGCAGGTTGAGCGCGGGCCTGGTGGTGACGAGCACGCCCTCCGACAGGCCGCGCATCCAGCGGGCGATGGCCGCCTCCACCTCGGGGGTGAAGTAGGCGGCGGCGGGCTCGCCCCTGGGCACCACGTGCCCGCGCAGCCTGCGCAGCACCCGCGAGTGGAGCCGCGGCGCGGCGATCCCGGCGCGCTGGTCGACCAGGGCGCACAACCGCACGCCGTTCGGGATCGGAAAGCCCGGGGTCGTGCGCCGCCTGACCGCGCTGACGACCTCGACCTCGTGCCCCGCCTCCGCCATCCATCCGGCCTGGGTGAGGACGGTGCGGATGGTGCCGCCCGTGCCGTACGCGTGCAGAAGCAGGTAGCGGATCTTCACGTGTAGCCCCACCGGGTGGTGAGCGGCCGCAGCGGGGCCGGCACCTCCTGGATCGGGGGCAGCGGGCGGCCCTTTTGGACCGTTCCCGTGCGGATCTTGTCCTTCCAGTCGCCGAGGCCCTTGACCCAGGGGGCGTCGCCGTAGTCGAGCATGCCGGGCTCGAAGGGGACGTCGAGGAAGGAGCAGATCTCGCGGGCCTTGCCCGCGGGGTCGGCGGTGAAGTCCTCGTAGCGCACGGTCAGCCCGGGCAGCGCCGTCCTGGCCCGCTCGACGGCCTTCATGTAGCGCAGCGAGTCGGTGACCGCGTCGTCGGCGGAGCGGCCCGAGGTCTCCTGCCAGGAGCGGGCGACGGAGGCGGGATGGCGCAGCAGGAAGACGTAGCGGGCGTCGGGCCAGCAGGCGGCGATGCGCCGGTAGGCGAAGGCGTTGGCGGGCGTCTTGTCGACGACGATGCGCTTGCCGCTCCTGACCAGTTCGCGGTGCAGGACCCGGTCCCACAGCAGGTGCTCCAGGTCGGCCCGGTTGTAGCCGAGGGCGTCCATGGCCCGCTCGACCAGCGGCGTGCCGTACCCGACGGTCAGCCTGCGCACGTGCAGCTCGTGCGGGGCGTGGATCATGGAGTGGGCGTTGAGCACGGCGCGCAGGAGCGTCGAGCCCGACCTGACCGGGCACAGCAGGAACACCGGCGCGCGCAGGAGCCGGTCGGAGCCGGGATCGGCGGGCGGTCTGACCTCGGGCTCCGGTTCGGATGCGGCGACGGGCAGCCTGGTGAGCTGGAAGCCCGTCAGGTCTCCGAAGGTTTTGTTGACCCTTCGTCTCCAGTTCATGTCGAGGGAGGCTAACAACCGGAACTGGGGATTGCCTGGGCTTCCGCTCACCGGAAGCACATAGTGGCGCCGGCGGAGACTGCTGGGACCGTGAGCGCATGAAGGTCGGCAAGGTGGTCGGTTCGGCGGCGGAGGCCGTCGCCGAGGTCGGTGACGGCGCGTCGCTGGCCGTGGGCGGGTTCGGGTTGTGCGGGGTGCCGTCGGTGCTGATCGACGCGCTTTACGAGAAGGGCGCGCGCGGGCTGCGGGTGGTGTCGAACAACTGCGGCGTCGACGGGCGCGGCCTCGGGCTGCTGCTGGCGGCGGGCCGGATCGCCAGGGCGACGGGCTCCTACATCGGCGAGAACAAGGAACTCGCCAGGCGCTATCTCAGCGGGGAGATCGAGGTGGAGCTGGTGCCGCAGGGCACGCTGGCCGAGCGCCTGCGGGCCGGCGGCAGCGGGATCCCCGCCTTCTACACTCCCGCGGGCGTCGGCACGCTGGTGGCCGAGGGCGGGCTGCCGTGGCGCTACGCGGCCGACGGGAGCGTGGCGGTGGCCTCACCCGCCAAGGAGGTGCGCGAGTTCGGCGGCGTGCCGTACGTGCTGGAGGAGTCGATCACGACCGACTTCGCGCTGGTCAGGGCGGCCAAGGGCGACCGGTACGGCAACCTCGTCTTCGACAAGAGCGCGCGCAACTTCAACCCGCTGGCCGCGATGGCGGGGCGGGTCACGATCGCGGAGGTCGAGCAGCTGTGCGAGCTCGACCCCGACGAGGTCCACCTGCCGGGTGTGTTCGTCCAGCGGGTCGTGGCACTCACCCCCGAGCAGGCCGCCGACAAGCACGTGGAGAAGAGGACGGTGCGCGCCTGATGGCATGGAGCAGGGAGCAGATCGCGGCCAGGGCGGCGGCCGAGCTGGCCGACGGCTCCTACGTCAACCTGGGGATCGGGCTGCCGACGCTGATCCCGGCGTTCATCCCGCCGGGTGTGCACGTGGTCGTCCACTCCGAGAACGGCGTGCTGGGCGTGGGTCCCTACCCGCGGGAGGACGAGGTCGACCCCGGCCTCATCAACGCGGGCAAGGAGACGGTGACCGTCCTGCCGGGGGCGTCGTTCTTCGACTCGGCGCTGTCGTTCGGCATGATCCGCGGCGGCCACATCGACGTGGCGGTGCTCGGCGCGATGCAGGTCTCGGCCCGCGGCGACCTGGCCAACTGGGCGGTGCCCGGAAAGATGATCAAGGGCATGGGCGGCGCCATGGACCTGGTCCACGGCGCGCGCAGAGTCATCGTGGTCATGGAGCACCTCACCCGCGACGGCGCGCCGAAGATCGTCAAGGAGTGCTCGCTGCCGCTGACGGGCGTGGCCTGCGTCCATCGGATCATCACCGACCTGGCCGTGCTCGACGTGACGCCCGGCGGCGTGGTGCTGGTGGAGACGGCGCCTGGAGTGAGCGAGGAGGAGGTCAGGGCGGCCACCGAGCCCGAGCTCCTGCTGGAGGGTTAGGATCCGGACATGCCGCCCCCAAGCGTCGCCGGCAAGGTGATGGCGATCCTCGACGCGTTCTCCCATGGAGAGGTGCGGCTGACGCTCACCGAGATCTGCCGCAGGGCGGACCTGCCGCTGGCCACGGGGCATCGGCTGATCGGCGAGCTGACCAGGGGCGGCTTCGTCGAGCGGATGCCCGACGGCGCCTACCGGGTCGGCATCAGATTGTGGCGCATCGGCGCCCAGGCGGCCGCCGCCGCCGACCTGCGGGAGCTGGCGCTGCCGTACATGGAGGACCTGTACGAGGTCACGCACGCCAACGTGCAGCTGGCCGTACGGCGCGGCCTGAAGGCGCTCTACCTCGAACGGCTGCGCGGTCCCTCCTCGGTGCCGATCGTGAGCAGGGTGGGCGGCGAGCTGCCGCTGCACGCCACGGGGGTGGGCAGGGTGCTGCTCGCCTTCGCACCCGAGCGGGTGACCGAGGAGGTGGTCTCCTCCGGGCTGCCCGCCCTGACCAGGCACACCGTGACCGACCCGGCCAGGCTGCGGGCCGCGCTGGCCGAGGTGCGCAGGACAGGGGTGGCCGTCACCCGCGAGGAGATGACGCTCGGCACCTGCTCGGTCGCCGCGCCGGTGCGCGGCGCGGGCGGCGAGGTGATCGCCGCGCTGTCGATCGTCACCAGGCCGCGCGCCGACCTGCGCGCGGTCGTGCCGACCCTGGTCACCACGGCGCGGGCGCTGTCGCGTGACGTGAGCGGACACTACTGATGAGTTCCACTGACCGGAAGACCGGCGGCTGAGCGAGCACGCCCGAGCACGAGGATCAGGCCATGCGTACCCAGGTAGCGATCATCGGCGCCGGCCCCGCGGGCCTGCTGCTGTCCCATCTGCTGGAGCGGCGCGGCATCGACGCGGTGGTGCTGGAGAGCCGAGACAGGGCCTACTGCGAGCAGCGCCAGCGCGCGGGCATGCTGGAGCAGGGCACGGTCGACGTGCTGAGGGCCTGCGGCGCGGGCGCCAGGCTCGACCGCGAGGGCCTCACCCACCACGGGCTCGAGCTGCGCTTCGGCGGGCGGGGGCACCGGATCCCGCTCAGCGAGCTCACCGGCGGCAAGACCGTGACGATCTACGCGCAGACCGAGATCGTCAAGGACCTCATCGCGCTCGCGCCCGAGGGCAGGATCCGGTTCGGGGCCGAGGTCGTCGAGGTCGACGCCAGCACACCGCGCGTGACCTACCGCGAGAACGGCCGGCTGCACACTCTCGACTGCGACCTGATCGCCGGGTGTGACGGCTTCCACGGCGTCTCGCGCGCCGCCGTGCCGAACGCGACGGTCCACGAGCGCGAGTACCCGTACGCGTGGCTCGGCGTGCTGGCCGACGTGCCGCCCTCGACCGAGGAGCTGATCTACTGCCACCACGAGCGCGGCTTCGCCCTGCACAGCCTGCGCTCCCCCGAGGTCAGCCGCCTCTACCTGCAGGTCTCCCCCACCGACGAGCTGGCCGCGTGGCCCGACGAGCGGATCTGGGCGGAGCTGCGCACGCGGCTGGCCACCGGCGACGGCTGGACGCTCAAGGACGGCCCGATCAGGGAGAAGGCCATCACCCCGATGCGCAGCTTCGTCACCGAGCCGATGAGGCACGAGCGGCTCTTCCTGGCGGGCGACGCCGCGCACATCGTCCCGCCGACCGGCGCCAAGGGGCTCAACCTGGCCGTCTCCGACGTCACCGCGCTGGCGGCGGCGATCGCCGACGGCGGGCTCGACGGCTACTCGGAGTCGCGGCTGCGGCAGGTGTGGCGGGCCGAGCACTTCTCCTACTGGATGACCACCCTGCTGCACACCGACCACTCCGCCGACGCCTTCGCCAGGCGCCTGCAGCTGTCCCATCTCGACTACGTGGTCTCCTCCACGGCGGCCGCCACCACTCTCGCGGAGAACTACGTAGGCTTCGCCTATGACGGCCGCTGACCTGCTGCCCCATCTGCGCCGCGCCCGCGACCTGGCCGATCGCCGCTACGGCGAGCCGCTCGACCTCGACGCGCTGGCCGGCGCCGCGGGCTGCTCGCGCTTCCACTTCGCCCGCTCCTTCAAGCGGGTGTACGGCGAGACGCCCGCCCGCTATCTGACCTCCCGCCGCATCGAACGGGCCAAGGACCTGCTGCGCGCCACCAATCTCAACGTCACCGAGATCTGCGTCATGGTGGGCTTCTCCAGCCTCGGCTCGTTCAGCTCCCGCTTCACCGCCCTGGTCGGCAGGTCGCCGAGCGCCTTCAGGGAGGAGTCCGTACGGCAGGGCGGCCCGCCCCCGATCCCCGGCTGCTTCGTGCTGATGTGCACCCGCCCGCCGTTCGAGCAATCTCGAAGAAGCGGGCCCGCGGGACCGACCCCTACTGTCGGTGAGGAGGACGACGACAGAGGAGCAGTGTCATGATCACCGGAATGTCCCACACCTGCGTCTACGTGCTGGACCAGGACGAGGCCAAGGCCTTCTACACCGGCCCTCTCGGCTTCGAGGAGCGCGAGGACGTGCGGCTCGGCGACTACCGCTGGCTGACCGTCGGGCCGAAGGGCCGGCCCGAGGTCACCATCGTCCTGTCCGCGATCGGCGCGCCGCACTTCGACGAGGAGACCGCCGAGCAGATGCGCGCGGTCGTCTCGAAGGGGGCGATGGGCCCCGGCGTCATGGCGACCGACGACTGCCACAAGACCTTCGAGGAGCTGTCGGCCAAGGGCGTGGAGTTCGTGCAGGAGCCCGCCGACCGCCCCTACGGCATCGAGGCGGTCTTCCGCGACAACTCGGGCAACTGGTTCAGCCTCACGCAGCGCAGGAGCTAGCCGAGCAGGCCCTTGAGGAAGGTCCTGGTGCGCTCCCTCTCGGCGAACTCCGCCGCCACGAAGTCGGTGACCCCGGCCTTGGCCAGGCCGTCGATCTGGGCGCGCACGGCCTCCTCGTCGCCCACGATCGCCACGTCGCCGGGCGTGGCCGCGCCCTCCCTGTCCAGCATCGCCCGGTAGGAGGGCAGCTGGCCGTACACGGAGAAAACCTCGGCGGCCCGCGCCCTGGCGGCGGCCGGATCGTCGGTGACGCAGACCGGCAGCGCGCAGACCACGCGCGGCGCGGGACGGCCGGCCCCGTGCGCGGCCCCGGTGATCGCGGGCACGACGTGCTCGGCCACCGTCTTCGGCCCTGTCATCCACAGCACGGTGCCGTCGGCGACCGCGCCCGCCAGGGCCAGCATGCGGGGGGCGAGGGCGGCGATCAGCACGGGCAGGCCGGTGCCGGGGGTGCTGAGCTTGATGTTGGCCTTGAGCGTCTCGCCGCTGACCTCCGCCTTCTCGCCGCGGGCGAGAGGGAGCAGGATGTCGAGGTACTCCTTCATGTGCCGGGCGGGATGCGAGAAGTCGTAGCCGAACATGTGCTCGATGACGATCTGGTGCGACAGGCCGATGCCGAGCGCGAGGCGGCCGCCGAGGGCGGCGTTGGCGGTCAGCGCCTGCTGGGCGAGGGCGGCGGGATGGCGGGGGTAGGTGGGCACGACTGCGGTGCCGAGCTCGATGCCGGGTGTCTGGCCGCCCGCGACTGCCAGCGCGGTGATCGCGTCCAGGCCGAAGACGTGGGACAGCCAGGCCGAGGCGAACCCGTCGTCGGCGGCTTGGGCGATGGCCTCCCGCAGACCGCCGATCGGGTCGGGGCCCTGGGGCTCGTTGAGGAGCAGTCCTACTCGCATCGCAACCGAACTCCATTCTGTTTGGCTGCGGCGAGTCTAACCCGCCGGACGCCGTCGGCCGCGTCCGCCACGGCTTCGGTCAGGCTCAATCTGTAGAGTGGATCTCATGACGCACGAGCGCGCCGGGCAGCCCGCCCAGCCCTCCGACCTGGTCGACGTGGCCCGCCTGGTGACCGCGTACTACGCGCTGCACCCCGACCCCTCGGAGGTGTCGCAGCGCGTCGCGTTCGGCACCTCGGGGCACCGGGGCTCGGCCTTCGACACCGCCTTCAACGAGGACCACATCCTGGCCACGAGCCAGGCGATCGTGGAGTACCGCGCAGCGCAGGGCGTCACGGGGCCGCTGTTCCTCGGCGCCGACACGCACGCGCTGTCGGAGCCCGCGAAGATCTCGGCGCTGGAGGTCTTCGCCGCCAACGACGTGACCGTGCTGGTCGACAGCCGCGACGGGTACACGCCCACGCCCGCCGTCTCGCACGCGATCCTCACCCATCCGGGCTCCGACGGCGTCGTGGTCACGCCGTCGCACAACCCGCCCCGAGACGGCGGCTTCAAGTACAACCCGCCGAACGGCGGCCCGGCCGACACCGACGCCACCTCCTGGATCCAGGATCGCGCCAACGCGCTCATCGCGGGCGGCCTGAAGGACGTGCGGCGGGTGCCGTACCGCGCGTCGCTGGGCGAGCGCCACGACTTCCTCGCCCACTACGTCGACGACCTGCCCAGCGTGATCGACCTCGACGCGATCAGGTCGGCGGGGGTGCGCGTCGGCGCCGACCCGCTCGGCGGGGCGAGCGTGGCCTACTGGGGCGAGATCGCCGACCGGCACCGCCTCGACCTGACGGTCGTGAACCCGCTCGTCGATCCGACCTGGCGGTTCATGACCCTCGACTGGGACGGCAAGATCCGCATGGACTGCTCCTCCCCCTACGCGATGGCCTCGCTGATCCACAACAGGTCGCGCTTCGACATCTCCACCGGCAACGACGCCGACGCCGACAGGCACGGCATCGTCACGCCCGACGGCGGGCTGATGAACCCCAACCACTACCTGGCCGTGGCCATCTCCTACCTCTTCGGCCACCGTCCCTCCTGGCCGTCGACGGCGGGGATCGGCAAGACGCTGGTCAGCAGCAGCATGATCGACAGGGTGGCGGCCGACCTCGGCCGGCGCCTGCACGAGGTGCCCGTCGGGTTCAAGTGGTTCGTCTCCGGCCTGCTCGACGGCTCGCTCGGCTTCGGCGGCGAGGAGAGCGCGGGCGCCTCGTTCCTGCGGCGCGACGGGTCGGCGTGGAGCACCGACAAGGACGGCATCATCCTGGCACTGCTGGCCTCGGAGATCCTCGCGGTCACCGGCTCCTCCCCCAGCGCCCACTACGAGCAGCTCACCTCGCGGTTCGGCGCCCCCGCCTACGCCCGCGTCGACGCGCCCGCCACGCGGGAGGAGAAGGCGGTGCTGGCCAAGCTGTCGGCCACGCAGGTGACGGCGGACACGCTCGCCGGCGAGCCCATCACGCAGGTGCTGACCAGCGCGCCGGGCAACGGGGCGGCGCTGGGCGGGGTGAAGGTGTGCACCGAGAACGCCTGGTTCGCGGCCAGGCCCTCGGGCACCGAGGACGTCTACAAGATCTACGCGGAGTCGTTCAAGGGACCCGAGCACCTGGCCCAGGTCCAGGAGGAGGCCCGGGCGGTCGTCTCGGCGGCCCTCGGCTGACCCCCTGCCGTAGCGGAGGTCAGTGGATGGCGGAGCGGGAGAGGTCGGCGCGGCGGGCGGCCGAGACACCGTCGCGGTAGCCGCCACCGCTCATCCTCGGCACGCTGCGCCGGATCTTCGGGTAGACCTCGGCGACCGCCTGCTCCACCTCCGCCTTGCGGTCGGCCAGCACCAGCGCGGTCCCCGGCGCGCCCGACGCCGCCGCCTTCGACTCGGCCGCCGTCAGCAGCCGGTAGATCTCGTCGGTGAAGCCGAGCATCCACGACCGCCGGTAGGCCCGCGCCCCTTCGGGCGGCACGGGCACCCGGGCCAGGCCCGAGGCCATCTGCAGCAGCAGCGACGTGGCCAGCAGGTCGGCCCGCTCCAGGTCGGCGGCGAAGCCGAAGACGTGCACCCGCTGCCCGCCGTCCCCCTTGCCGATCAGCACGGGACGGCAGCGCAGGGCGTCGGCGACCAGGTACACCAGCCGCGCCTTCTCCCGCGCCCACGGGTCGCCCACGGTGACGACCCGGTTGCCCGGCCCGCGCGGTGACGGCTCGGCGACGGCCGAGATGCCGTACTTGGCCATCAACGCCGTCGCCGCGGCCATGAACGTCTCGCGCTCGTGCTCGTTGTCGGTGCCCTCGGCCTTGGCCAGCAGCTTCCGCACCCTGTCGAGGGTGCGGCTCATCCCCGGGTCGCTCACCCGGTGAGGATACGGTCGCCGTCCGCGATGATGGGGAAGGTACCGGTGTCGACGATGCCGTGTTCCTGGTAGAGGGCCTCGATCAGCGCGTGCGCCTGCGGCTCGAGCTTCCACAGCGCGCGGTACTCCCTCGCCGTCGCCAGCGAGATGCCGATCTCCTGGGCGATGTCGACCGTGCGGGGCACGATCCGCTTGGCGATCTGCCGGTCCCAGTACTCGCGGGCGGCCCGCATCAGCGCGGCGCGCTGGGCGGTGTCCATGACCTGCGGGGTGGTGTCGAGGACCGCGATGTCCTCGTCCTCGTCCTCCACCAGGCGGGCCAGCGCGGGCGGCAGGGCCGGCCTGGCGGGCACGTGGTGGTGGTCGGTGGCGAGCTGGTCTTGAGTGTCCCACGGCACGCGCGGGTCGGCGTCGATCAGCTTGGCGGTGTTGTAGAGCGCGCCGATCTGCTGCAGCAGCGCCTCCTGGCGGGCCGGGTCGACGGCCAGGCCGGTGTGCTCGACCGCCTGGTCCATCGCCCGGTCGAGGCGCGCCATCGCCACGCGCAGCTTGCGCTCGGAGGCGCCCTGCTCGCGCAGCGACCTGGCCTTCTTGGCGGCCAGTGCGACGCGGGTGAGCCTGCGGTGCGCGTCGACCTCGCTGGCCGTACGGTCGGACACCTCGGCCAGCCCCATCCGCACCAGCACCCGCTCGGGCGTGAAGCGCCAGTTGATGCGGCCGGTGCCGCGGATGCGGTGCCGTTCGATCGCCATGCCGCGCTCCCACAGCCAGGCGGCCACCAGCGGCGCGGCGAGCCTGAAGATCGCCTCGGCGAGGCTGCGCGCGTCCATGCTGGACAGCACCGCCGTCAGGCAGGTCAGCGCCCAGACGGCGATGCCGTCGATGCCGGCCGAGAAGTTCTCCCGCATGTTGCGCCGCGCCCGCACCGCCGAGGTGACGATCGCGACCTCGATGAAGGCGAACAGCAGCAGCCGCAGCGGGCCGTCGAGGCCCAGCACGTCGCCGGAGAAGCGCCACATGCCCTGCGCGGAGACTCCGGTGGCGATGGAGGCGGCGACGATCGTAAGGATGTCCTCGATCGGACGAGGAGCCACGACCTGCAGGTAGAAGCGCGTGCAGGCGCGGAGTGCGACGCGCAGGACGAGGAAGGCAAGCGCCAGGGCGATCAGGGCCAGCAGGCAGATGAACGCCGTGCCGACCGGGTGCTCCGACGCGAAAGTGGCGGCTTGCTCGAAGAGAGGCATCAGTCACTTTCCGTCAGTCTTGATGTCCGACTGTATATCAACGAGATCGTTGAGATTATCAGTCGGGCATACCTCCCTTTGGTCGGATCATCAAACTGATGGCTGGAGAAATCAGCCGGCCGGCGGCGCTCCTCAGGACTGGGCGGCTTGGTGCAGCGCCCTCCAGGCGGCGTGCCTGTCGTCGACGTCCGACCACCACGGGTGGCGGTTGATCTCCTCCACCAGGCGGAGGCGGTCGGACCTGGCCTCCACCAGTTCGGCCTGCCGTTCCACGTCGAACTCGACCTTCCCCTCGAGGACGGCGACGTTGGACGGCAGGGCGGCGGAGATCTCGGCGCAGCGGGCGTCTATGACGTTGAAGGCTCTCTTGAGCTCGAGCAGATCGGTCGGCGGTTCGAAGTCGGCCATCGTTCCCCCAGGTCGGCGCGGTGATGAGCCGATACTAGGACGGGCCGTGAGCGGGGCAGGTGACCGCCCCGCCGCGCCGCCGACAACCCTTTTGCCATAGGGCTTCTGGCTCGAACCGAATACGGCCGTTCGACACCATTGGCCGCTCATTCGGAGATCTTGTTGACCAGCCTGATCCAGAAGGCCGTCAGCTCCTGGCCGGTGTAGCGCCGGAAGTGGATGCGCTCGTGGCCCCGGTAGACGGCGACCTCGGTCAGGGGCGCGCCCTCCTCGTCGAAGGAGGTGTACAGGCTCGTCCAGTCGTCGTCGCCCGGCTGCCACTCGGGGAAGGCCAGGGCGGCGGCTCGGTCGCGCAGCGCGCTCAGCCACCGCTCCTCTCCCGGCGTGTCCATACTCCACGGTGACAGCCAGGACACCAAGGGTGGGCAAAACCATCCTCATGACGAGAAAGCCGGCGGCAGGCGGGTAGGGGAGCCCCATGTCGCAACAGGAACCTGAGGAAGAGCCGGACTTCGCGGAGGAGTTCACCCCCTCCCCCTCCGACCCGGCCAACCAGCCGGAGGAGGATCCCGACGAGGAGGTGTACGGAGCCGCCGAAGGGTACGACAGGCCAACCGATCTTCCACCGTCAGGATGAGTCGCATCTCATCCCAGGGGATCACATAACCGGCACCCCCTCCCCCTACGCTGAAGGTCGTGTCTGAAAACGAGTTTCCGCTCGTGCAGTTCATGCGCGAGGGCTTCGACCCCGTGGCCGAGCTCGCCCGGATCCGCACGGAGCAGCCGGTCTTCCCCATGCAGATCCCCGGCGGGCAGACTGTGTGGCTGGCCACCCGCTACGAGGACGTGCGGGCCGTCCTCGGCGACACCGGACGATTCAGCAACGACTTCGGCAACGTGACCGGCATGGGCGCCACGCAGGACGACCCGGGCGGCCTCGGCTTCCGCGACCCGCCCGAGCACACCAGGCTGCGGCGCTACCTGACCCCCGAGTTCACCATGCGGCGGCTGCGCAGGCTGGAGCCGCGCATCGAGGCCATCGTCGAGGAGCACCTCGACGCGATGGAGCGCAAGGGCTCGCCCGTCGACCTGGTCGAGGCGTTCGCGCTGCCGATCCCCTCACTGGTGGTGTGCGAGCTGCTCGGCGTGCCGTACGAGGAGCGGGCCGACTTCCTCCGGCTCAGCACCGACAGGTTCGACTTCTCCGCGGGCCCCGAGGCCTCGCTGGACGCGGTGAACGAGTCGATGGCCTACCTCACCGAGCTGGCCGTCAGAGAGCGCAAGAACCCCGGCGACGGCCTGCTGGGCCAGCTGGTGCGCGACTACGGCGACGAGATCTCCGACAAGGAGCTGGCCGGGTTCGCCGACGGGCTGCTGACCGGCGGTCACGACACCAGCACCAGCATGCTCGCGCTGGGCACGCTGTGGCTGCTGGAGAACCCCGACGAGCTGGCGAAGGTCCGCGAGGGCGGCGAGCACGTCACCAGAGTGGTGGAGGAGCTGCTGCGCTACCTGACCGTGGTGCAGGTGGCCTTCCCCCGCTTCGCCCGCGAGGACCTCGATCTAGCCGGGCAGCGCATCGCCAAGGGCGAGATGGTGCTGTGCTCGCTCACCGCGGCCAACCGCGACCCCGCGCTCGGCCCCGACATGGACAGCGTGAACCCGCTCCGCGACGTGCCCTCCCACCTGGCCTTCGGGCACGGGGTCCACCGCTGCATCGGCGCGCCCCTCGCGCAGATGGAGATGCGGATCGCCTACCCCGCGCTGCTGCGGCGCTTCCCCTCGCTCAGGCTGGCCGTGCCGTACGACGAGGTGCCCTTCAGGGAGCTGGCGATCGTCTACGGCGTGAAGGAGCTCCAGGTCGCCTTCTAGGTCAGGATCAGCAGCGTCACCACGGCGACCGCGACCACGCCGAGCGTCATCACCACCACGGTGGCCAGCAGCACTCGCACGTTCAAGACTTGGCCACTCCCCGCATGGCATGTCAAGGCGTAGCGTCAGTGATGTGCCAGCAATCGATCTGAGCGGGATCAGGGCCGTCGTGTTCGACACCGACGGCGTCGTCACGGACACCGCCCGTGTCCACGCCGCCGCGTGGAAGAGCGTGCTCGACCCCTTCCTGCGCGGGCGTTCGGAGCCGTTCGACGTGCGCGAGGACTACCTCTGCCACGTCGACGGCCGCACGCGCCTCGACGGGGCGCGCACCTTCCTCGCCTCCAGGGGCCTCAGCCCCACCGAGGAGGAGGTGGCCGCCCTCGGCGCGGCCAAGGACCGCGTCTTCGTGGAACAGATCGAGCGGTACGGCGTGGCCGCCTTCCCCGCCGCCGTCCGGCTCCTGCACGAGCTGCGGCACCGGGGCTGCCGCACCGCCGCGGTCTCCGCCAGCACGCACTGCCACAAGGTGGTGACGGCGGCCGGCCTCATGCACCTGTTCGACGTGGTGGTCGACGGCCGCCACGACCAGCCGGGCCCCGCCTCCTTCGAGGAGGGCGCCGCCCTGCTGGGGGTGCCGCCTGCGGAGGTCGCGGTGGTGGGCGACACGCTGCCCGGCATCGAGGCGGCCGGTCGCGGCGGGTTCGGACTGATCGTGGCGGTCGACCGGGCGGGGCTCGCCTTCAAGGAGCCCTTCAAGGAGCTGGGCGCGCACGTCGTCATCTCCGATCTCGCGGAGCTGGACGTCACAGGGCGTGTTCGCCTATAACGTGCGGACTATGACCGACAATCTCGATCTCGCCGCCCGCGCCCAGGAATTCGCCGACAACGCTCCGGCTGGGTCGCTCAGCCGTACGGCCGCCCATTCGGTGGCGATCACGCTCGCGACCACACGGGACACCGACCACGCGAGGAGCGTGCTGGACGGCCTGGACCCGGCGGAGGTACGCCAGGCCGCCCTCGACCTCTTCGGAGACCTGACGCAGGCCTGACGGGGGTCTGGCGGGGGTCTGGGGGAGGCGGTCGTCCTCCCCCGCTCTGGCGGCGCTCATCATCCGGGAACGGATGGCGGGCCGCCGGGCGGGTTTGGGGCCGGGCTGGGAGGGGAAGCGGGGACCCGGCGTCATATCCTGGAGTCGCCCTTGTCCGCCGACCCAAACGGTGATCTTCATGTTCGAGGTCTTCTCGGCTCTCGCGCCTCCCGCGATCGTGGCCACCGCCTTCCTGCTGGGCGTGCGTGCCCTGCTCAACCACGAGAAGGCCGCCAGGGCCGAGGAACGTCGTCAGGCTCTCGCCGAGCGGCAGGCCGCCGCCGGACAGTAGCGCTCAGGCCGCCTCCTCCGGCGCCTCGAGCCCCGCGAGGAGGTTGAAGGCCCCCGTCATCAGGTTGAGCGCGACCAGGCCGACGATCTCCGCGATCACCCGGTCGCTCCATCCGTGGCCGCGCAGTTCCGCCACGTCCGTGTCGGTGATCGACCCGGGCTCGGCCAGCACCCGCACCGCCACCGCGATCAGCGCCGCCTCCCTCGCGTCGGCCGAGGTGCCCTGCCTGGCCAGCTCGATGTCGGCCGCGCTGAGGCCCGCCGTACGCGCCGCCTGGGTGTGCGCCGCCATGCACAGACCGCACCCGATCCACTCCTGCAGCGCCAGCGAGACCTTCTCGCTGAGCGCCCGGGGCATCTTGACGCGTTTCATGGCGCGCGAGAAGTCGAGATAGCCCTGGAGCAGCGCGGGCGAGTGCGCCATCGTCGAGACCATCTCCCCCGCTCTGCCATGACGCTCGACGATTCCGCTGAGCAGTTCTCTCGACTTCTCCGGTGCCTGCTCGGGCTCCACCCGGTCCAGACGTCTCATGTCTCCTCCTTGGATCTTCCGCATCGAACCATACCCCCCTAGGGTTTATTCCTGCGAGAGGCCCGGCGGGCTTTCCACGGGCCCAGCGAAGGGCGCCGCGACGGTGCTCGACGAGGCGAGGAGGTGTCAGGCAGAGGGCGGTGGGCGATTGTTGAACACCAAGCGCGCGGGTCTTCCCAAAGATCGTCGGTGAATCTAGCGTCGCACTCAACGGCCCGACTTTTCGGCTGACGGGAAGGGACACCGGGATGTCCGATGCGTCGATCACCACCGAGTTATCCGATGACGGTCTCGCCCGCGACGACTACGCGCTCCAGCGGGTGCCCGCCTCCGCCCGCTACGGCTGGGTGACGGTCGCCGTCCAGCGCTTCGGCATGCTGAGCGCGCTCAGCCAGTTCCTGCTCGGCGCCACCCTCGGCATGGGCATGACCTTCTGGGACGCGGTGCTGGCCATCACGCTCGGCGCTGTCATCCTCGAGGTCGTCGCGATCGCCATCGGCATCGCGGGCATGCGCGAGGGCCTGTCGACGACCGTGCTCGCCCGCTGGGCCGGGTTCGGCAGGTACGGCGCGGGCATCGTCGGCATGGTCGTCGCGATCTGCCTGCTCGGCTGGTTCGGCGTGCAGTCGGCGGTCCTGGCCCAGGGCCTCGCCGCGCTGCTGGGCGGGCCGCCCGTGTGGGTGTGGTCGATCCTGGCGGGGCTGGCGGTGACCGCGATCGTCGTGCACGGCTTCGCGGGAATGGCCTGGACCGCGTGGATCACCGTTCCCGCCTTCCTCGTCCTGGCGGGGTGGGCGATCGCCGTGGAGCTGTCGAAGCAGTCGCTCGGCACCCTGGTCGCCTCGGCGCCACCGGGACCGGCCATGAGCCTCGCCGAGGGCGCCACCATCGTCGCGGGCGGGTTCATCGTCGGCGCGGTCATCTCCCCCGACATGTGCCGGTGGAACCGCAGCGCGGCCGACGTGGTCAAGCAGACCGTGCTCGGCATCACGCTCGGCGAGTACGTCGTGGCCCTGGTCGGGGTCCTGCTCGCCCACGCGCTGCGCACCGGCGACGTGATCGCCATCGTCACCACCACCTCGGGCGCGGTGGGCACGATCGTCCTGGTCACCGCCACCTTGAAGATCAACGACTGGAACCTCTACGCCGCCTCTCTCGGCATGACCAACACCCTGCACACCGCGTTCGGCAAGCGCGCGAACCGGGCCGCCGTCACCGTCGCACTCGGCGTGATCGGCACCGGCCTGGCCGCGGCGGGCATCCTCGACCATCTCGTCGACTTCTTCGTCCTGCTCGGCGTCGCCATCCCGCCCGTCGCCGGCATCATGGTCGCCGAGTACTACGTCGTCCGCCGATGGCGACCCGCGCTCGACGCCTCACGAGCCTCCGGCGCGCTCCCGGACACGGCGCCTGGCTGGGCGCCGGCCGCGCTGATCATCTGGCTCGTCTCCGCGCTGGTCGGCAAGTACGTCGCGTGGGGCATCCCCGCCCTCAACGCCCTGCTCGTGGCGTTCGCCGCCTACGCGGTCGCGGGCAGGCTGGGCCTCACAGGGGCGCCGCGGGACGAGCGAGCCGTCCTCTGATCGTTTTCCACTGACGCAGACAGGAGCAGCATTCGTGCGTGTCGGGATCGACGTGGGCGGCACCCACACCGACGCCGTCCTGATGGCGGGGACCACCGTCCTGGCCGAGATCAAGACAGCTACCACTCTCGACGTGACCGGCGGCGTCGTCACCGCCCTGGAACGACTGCTGGCCGCCTCCGGCGTCGACCGGGCGCGCGTCACCGCCGTGATGATCGGGACGACCCACTTCACCAACGCGCTGGTGACCGGCCGCCGCCTGGCCCGCACCGCGGTGGTACGGCTGGCGCTGCCCGCCACCGCCGCGCTGCCGCCCATGGTCGACTGGCCCGACCGGTTGACCAAGGCGATCGATCCCAGCGTCCATCTGTGCGACGGCGGCCACGAGTTCGACGGCCGCCCGATCTCGCCGCTCGATCCGGACCAGCTCAAGCGCATCGCGGCCGGCCTGGGTGGTCAGGGGATCAACACCGTCGCCATCAGCAGCGTCTTCTCCCCCGTCAACGCGGAACTCGAGGAGCGGGCCGCCGAGATCTTCCTCGCGGAGCTGCCTCACCTGCATGTGAGCCTGTCCCATCAGATCGGCAGGGTGGGACTGCTGGAGCGGGAGAACGCCACCGTCGTCAACGCCTGCCTGCGCGATCTGGCCGACGAGATCGTCGACGCCTTTGCCGAGGCGCTCCGGGCGGTCGGCATCCGGGCGCCGCTGTACCTGTCGCAGAACGACGGCACGCTGATGGACGCCGAGTACACCCGCCGCTACCCCGTTCGCACGTTCGCCTCAGGGCCGACCAACTCCATGCGGGGCGCGGCGTTCCTGGCCGACCTGGCCGACTGCGCCGTGGTCGACATCGGCGGCACCACCACCGACGTCGGCGTGCTGAGCGGCGGCTACCCCCGCCAGGCCACCGGCGAGGTGGACATCGGCGGCGTGCGCACCAACTTCCGCATGCCGGACGTGCTGTCGATCGGGCTCGGCGGCGGCAGCCGCGTCACCGGCGCGCCGATGCCGGAGATCGGGCCCGACAGCGTCGGCTACGAGTTGACCAGTCAGGCGCTGGTCTTCGGCGGCCAGGTCCTCACCGCCACCGACCTCGCGGTCGCCGCGGGGCTGGCCGACATCGGCGACGCCTCCCTCGTCCGCCATCTCGGCAAGGACCTGGTCAGGAACGGAGTGGCGTGGATGTCCGGCAGGGTGGCCGAGCTCGTCGACCAGATGCGCGTCTCGGCCCGGCCGCTGCCGGTCGTCGTGGTCGGCGGCGGCAGCGTCCTGATGCCCGACCACCTGCCGGGCGTGCCGGCCGTCCACCGGCCCGAACATCACGCGGTGGCCAACGCCATCGGCGCCGCGACCGGCCAGATCGGCGGCGACGTCGACCGGCTGTTCGCCATCACCGCCGCCCGCACCCGCGAGGACGTGCTCGACCAGGCCCGCGCCGAGGCCGTCGAGCGGGCCATCGCGGCAGGGGCCGACCCCGACACCGTCGACGTGGTCGACGTCGACGAGGTGCACGTGGCCTACCTGCCCGGCAACGCCGTGCGGGTGCGGGTCAAGGCCGTCGGCGACCTTCGCCTCAGCGATCCCGCGACCACCGAGGAGGTGCAGGTGTGATGGGCGTGGACCTGACGGTCGACGCGCTGCGCGATCTGGCCGAGGGCGCCGCCGTCCTGGGCACCGGCGGCGGGGGCGACCCCTACATCGGCAGGCTCCTGGTCGAACGGCAGCTGCGCGAAGGCCGCCGGGTGACCATCATCCCGGTCGACGAGTTGCCCGACGACGCGCTCGTGCTGCCGTCGGCGATGATGGGCGCGCCCACCGTCTTCGTCGAACGGCCGCCCTCTGGCAAGGGCAACGTCGCCGCTCTGCGCGCCCTGGAAAGGCATCTGGGCCGTACGGCGGCCGCCACCATGCCCATCGAGTGCGGCGGTCTCAACAGCATGATGCCGCTGCTGCTCGGCGCCCAGCTCGGCCTGCCGGTCATCGACGCCGACGGCATGGGCAGGGCCTTCCCCGAGCTGCAGATGGAGACGTTCGCCGTGTACGGCGTGCCGGGCTCGCCCATGTCGATCGCCTCCGACCACGGCGACGTCGCCATCATCGACGCCCTCGACAACGTCCGCATGGAACGGCTGGCCCGCGTCATGACGGTCGAGATGGGCGGCGCCGCCTACATCTGCGACTACCCGATGGACGCGGCCACCGTGCGCCGCACCGCCGTACCGGGCACGCTGACCCTGGGCATGCGGATCGGCGCGGCGCTCCGGACCGCGCGCGAGCGGCACGACGACCCCTTCGACGCGCTCACGGCGGCGCTGGCCGGCACCATCTACAGCCACGGCCTGGTGTTGTTCAGGGGCAAGGTCGTCGACATCGACCGCAGGACCGTCGACGGATTCGCCCGCGGCCAGGTGACGCTGGCCGCGCTCGACGACCCGGCCGACCAGCTGGTGATCACATTCCAGAACGAGCATCTCGTCGCCCGCAGTAACGGCGAGGTGGTCGCGATCGTGCCCGATCTGATCTGCACGCTCAACGCCGACACCGGAGCGCCCGTGACGACCGAGGCGCTGGCCTACGGGCAGCGGCTGACCGTCTACGCCATCTCCACACCCGAGATCATGCGCAGCCCCGCGGCGCTGGACTGCTTCGGCCCCGCGGCGTTCGGCCTCACCGACCCCTATACCCCCGTCGAGCGGCTCGCCGCCAGAGCACGGGCCGGCGCCTGACCCCCTGGACACCGCCACCACCTCACCGCACCACGTCGCCGCACCGCACCACTTCGCCGCCGGAGCGGCCCGGCCCGGCGGCGGCGACGCAGGCGCCAGGGTGCGAGCCGGCTCTTGAGGCGCCCTTGATCAACCAGACTGCCTACAAATCCTGACTTATCCCGCTAAGGTGCATGAGGTTGATCTCGCCCGCCTCAGGAGTCACTCCTCATGCCGCAAGCCGCACCCCTGCGTGAAGGTGACCCGGCCGCGATAGGCGCCTACGTGATCGTCGGCCGGCTCGGAGAGGGCGGCCAGGGCGTCGTGTATCTCGGCCGGGCCCCCGACGGCAGGCTCGTGGCCGTCAAGGTCCTGCGCGACGGCGTCGCCGCCGACGACCGCTTCGCCAAGGAGATCGCCGCCGCGCGCAGGGTGGAGCCGTTCTGCGTCGCCCAGGTGCTCGACGCGTCGCTGAGCGGCCGGCCGTACATCGTGACCGAGTACGTCGACGGCCCCACCCTGCAGCAGGCGGGCCGCCACAGCGGGGCGGACCTGCAGCGGCTGGCCGTGGCCACGGCGACCGCGCTGGCGGCGATCCACCAGGCAGGGGTCGTCCACCGGGACTTCAAGCCGGCGAACGTGCTGCTGGGCCCGGGCGGCCCGCGGGTCATCGACTTCGGCATCGCCCGCGCGGCGGACTCCGCCCTCACCGTCACCAGCAGCGTCGTCGGCACCCCCTCCTACATGGCCCCCGAGCAGCTCGCGGGCGCGCAGGTGGGTCCGGCGACGGACGTGTTCGCGTGGGCGTCGGTGATGGTGTGGGCCGCCACGGGCGCGCCGCCGTTCGGCGAGGACACCCTTCCCGCGATCATCAACCGCATCCTGCACAACGAGCCCTGGCTGGGCGACCTCCCCGAGCCGCTGCGTTCGATCGTCCACGACTGCCTGGCCAAGGACCCGGCGCACCGGCCCACCATGCGGGACGTCCTCCTGCGGCTCCTCGGCGGGGGCGGGCAGTCCACGGCGCCCACGGCGCCCACGCGCGGCCGCCGCGCGGTTCCCGGCCGGAGGCGCGTCCTCGTCCCCCTGGTCGCGGGAGGCGCCGTCGTGGTGTCCGCGGCGCTGGTGGCGGCCGTCGTCTGGCGGATGCCCGCGGCGGACGGCTCCGGGCCCCCTGCGCTCGCCGCCGTCACCACGTCGTCCGATGCAACCACGTCGTCCGATGCGACCACGTCGTCCGACGACACCACGCAGTCCCCGTCGCCGGCCAAGCCGTCCAAGAGCAGGCCGCCGAGGGCGAAGACCCCCAGGCCCACGCCGTCCGGCGAGCCCGGCGCCGCGCCCAGCCGCACGCCCTCGGACCGGGCCACCACGCGCACCACCAGGCCGTCCCCCACGGCCACGCGCACCACGCGCAAACCCGCGGCGAGCCTCGACGTCGACATCCAGCCCATCAGCCTGTCCGGAGGGCCCGGCCAGGTCGAGGCCGAGGGCTGCTACATGCCTCCGGTGCACTTCCAGACCACGGCGTCGGCGAGCAGGAAGGGGTTGTGGCTCTCCTACCAGTGGCTCGTGGACGGGAAGGTGAAGGAGAGCAGCAGGAGCTGGGTCCCCGAGGACGACTACACCGCGTTCATCACCGCGGGGCAGTACATGCTGGACGCCGGGCGGCACACCGTCTCCCTGCGGATCACCTCGCCGGCCACCGCCAGCAGGAGCATCTCGTTCTCCGTCTGCTCCCTGGAACACTGATGACGGCGTCCTTCATCGGCCCCTACCGGGTCGTCAGACCGCTCGGCGAGGGCGGCCAGGGTGTGGTCTATCTCGCCACCGCGCCTGACGGACGGCCCGTGGCGGTCAAGACGCTGCGCGAGGGGTTCGCAGGAGACGACCGCTTCGCCAAGGAGATCGCCGCCGCGCGCCGGGTGGAGCCGTTCTGCATCGCCCAGGTGCTCGACGCGTCGCTGGGCGGCCGGCCGTACATCGTGACCGAGTACGTCGAGGGCCCCTCCCTGCAGGAGGCGGGCCGCCACCTGGGCGCCGACCTGCAACGGCTGGCGATCAGCACCGCCACCGCGCTGGCCGCCATCCACCGGGCGGGCGTCGTGCACAGGGACTTCAAGCCCGCCAACGTCCTGCTCGGCAGGGACGGGCCGCGGGTCATCGACTTCGGCATCGCCCGCGCGGCGGACTCCGCGCTCACCGTCACCAGCAGCGTCGTCGGCACCCCCTCCTACATGGCTCCCGAGCAGCTCGCGGGCGAGGAGGTCGGGCCCGCCACGGACGTGTTCGCCTGGGCGGGGGTGATGGTGTTCGCCGCCACCGGCACGCCGCCCTTCGGCAGAGGGTCGCTGCCCGAGGTGATCAGGAGGGTTCAGTACGGCGAGCCGCACCTGGACGCGGTGCCGGACGCGCTGCGCCCGATCGTGGCCCGCTGCCTGGACAAGGAGCCCGCCCGCCGTCCGAGCATGCAGGACGTGCTCTTCGAGCTCATCGGCGGCCAGACACTTCCGAGAAGCGCTCCCGCCCGCCGCCGCCCCCGTCCCGCGCTCGTGGCGGGCGGCGCGGCGCTAGCCGTGACCTGCGTCGCCGCCGCCGCGTGGGGAGCCGCCTCGTTCTGGGACGGCGGCGCCGGCACGGCCGCCGTCCCCCTCCCTTCCGTCGAGCAGACCGGGAAAATCGAGCAGACCGGGAAGACGTCGCAGACCAGGAAGACACCGCAAACCGGGAAGACACCGCAGCCCGGGAAGACATCGCAGGCCGGGCAGACGGAGAGCGAGCGCCTGGCGGGGAAGACGCGCAGGCCCGAACCCACCAGGAGCCCGACTCCCACCATGAAGCCCGCTCCCACCAGGGCCGTCACCTCGCCCGCGAGCAAGCCCACCGCGTCGCCCACGACCAAGAGGCCCACCAGCGGCGGTGGGGTGAGCTCGGCGACCCTGCGCTACGAGGGCATCAGGCTGGGCGACTGCTGGCGCTATGACCTGAACATCTTCGCCGATGTGAAGGCCTCGGGCACGTTCAGCTACCGGTGGCTGGTCAACGGGCAGAACATGGGCCGGCACGAGGCCCGCTCCGGCGACAAGGTGGTGCTCCCTTCCATCACGTGGAAGCAGGCGGGCTCGTATCGCGTCGTGTTCGAGGTGATCACCCCCTCGGCCGTACGGCGCGGCGTCACGGTCGACATCTGCGACTTCGACGAGGGCTGGTAGGGCGTTCCGCTTGACCCAGCGTAGTCATGCGGTTACAACTCTGAGGGCCAGTCTTCCCAGCGAAAGGTTCTCCGCACATGCGCACAGCTCTCAGGACAGCCGCACTCACGGTCACCGGCCTCGCCGTGAGCCTGCTCGCCCTTCCCGGCCAGGCAGGTGCCTCGGCCGCGGCGATCCCCGCGGGGAACGCGCCGACCTGCGTCACCGTCTGGGAGCACACGGGCCGCATCACCAAGACCGGCTACGCCAGGAACGACTGCAGGTACACGCTGAATTTGAAGATCGTCTGGGCCCGGGGCACCGATGGGCCCTGCCGCACCGTACGGCCGGGAGAGACGATCAGCACCCAGGTCCCGCGCGGTATCCGCTCGTTCGACGGCGCCGACCGCTGCTGACCTGACCCGCTGGACGCCGCCGCCCCGTCCACCGGCCGGAACGCCGGACCGTCCGCCAACCGGAGGGCGGTGCGGCGCGCTCCATCGGACCGCTCACCGGCGCACAGCAGACAGCATGCGCGACCGCACACTCCATCAGACCGCTCGCGCGCGGCCCTCCTTCGGCCGCTCTGGGCAGGAGACGGCGCACGCCGCGCGGTCGTCCTTGGCACAAGCACAGGAGACGGCGTGCCGGGCGGTCCTCTTCGGCGGAGGTGCTCGCTAGGACGCGAGGATGTCGAAGTGGAAGCCCACGGCCAGCAGGATGGCCGCGAGCCCGTAGACGACCGGCTCCCACCGGCTGGCGAACAGCCTGCCCAGCCCGCGAACGATCCCGACCAGGAGCGCCGGGATCGCCACCCCGATCAGACCGGTGATCAGCGCACCGAGGACGTACAACCAGACGCTGGACAGGAAGTCGACTCCCGCGCCCGCCAGGACCTGAATCTGCATCACCATGACGATGGGCACTCCGACGAACATGAGACGCTGCCTGACCCGCTCCTGGTCCGCGGTCCACTTGCCGAACTGCTGCAGGCGTTCGGCACCGATGGCGTCCAGGATGATCGTCGCCCCGCTGACGAAGCTGATGACCTTGCCGATGCGCCCCCACCACAGCAGCTGGAGCCCCCACAGGTCATAGCCGGCCACCGGCTTGCCCGCCTGCCACATCGCCCACGCCTCGAAGTAGCTGATGTCCGCCACTACCTGAGCGTAGAGGCGACGGCCACGGCTGACCAGTGGCGTCAGGACGGCCGCGACCCGGCGATCCCGCCGGTCACCGCGTCAGCCACCACACCGCCACCACGACGACGGCGAAGAGGAGGGCGACGCCGTATCCGAGGAGCGCTCGGCCGATTCGCCGCACGACGTAGCCACGCCGATGCCGATCGACAGTCAAGGTGTCGCCCCCCTGCTGAGATGAACGGGTCCCCAACGAGAGCAGGTCCCTCCCGTGGTCGTGTGCCGAGATTATCGGCAGGCGTCGTGAGACGCGCGGTGGAGTCAGGCCGGCGATCTGGAGGGGGACAGGAGATGGGCCGGATCCACCCCTCAGATGCAGGGTCACCCAGTCAGTCACTCGGAAGATCAAAAAGGCCGCTTCCCGAAACGGGAAGCGGCCTTTGAGCTGGTGGGCGATACTGGGATCGAACCAGTGACCTCTTCGGTGTGAACGAAGCGCTCTCCCCCTGAGCTAATCGCCCGCCCTGTCTGGCTCCTTGCGGCGCCGACGGGGAAAACCATACCGCACTTCCGGCCCGCTGGCGAAGCGACGCCGCACACCGCTGGGTCACGGGCCTGAGGCGGGTTTCGGGCCAATGGGGGCGGTTGCCCGTCAGCATGGTGGCTCGTTGGCATACCATCAAGCTGTTCCGGAAGGCCCCGATCGCCCGAAAGGTCGTAGAGGGGCGCGCTGGAACGACGCCAGCAACGCGCAAAACCCTCGCAAACATCACCCAGTTGATGATGTTTAGCCAGGTAGATGCCCAAATGTCCAGCTGTGAGTTGCGTTACAGAAGGGCCTGGAGGCGGAATCTTTCCTACAGGTTTCTTCGTTCCGCGTCATAGCTCAGGACGAAGTCCGTCAGAGCAGTGAAAGCCCCGAAGAGGGGACCGTACGACGAAAAGGTTTGGCTGACGATGAACAGCACCACCGTCTCCGCCGAGCTTGGCCTTCGGCTTGTGGTCCCCGACCGTACCACCGTCCCCCTGCTCGCCGGACTGAGTTACACAGCCGACGACCCGTACGCCATCCGCATGGCCTTCCACGTAGGGAACGACGAACCGGTCGAGTGGATCTTCGCCCGAGAACTACTGACTGTAGGCATTGTGAGACGTGTCGGCGACGGCGACGTGCAGGTTTGGCCCGCACGCGCCGACGGCGAGCGCACGCTTCACATCAGCCTGACGTCACCGTTCGGACAGGCGCTCTTCGAAGTCCCGCTGGCTCCTCTCACCGAGTTCCTGCACCGCACGTACGACCTCGTGCCCGCAGGCCGGGAGACCGATTTCATGGACCTGGACGCCGAGCTGACCAACATGCTCTGGCCGTCCTGACCTTCTCCACCCCCCGAAAGCCCCCGAAAACCCCGAAAGCCCCCTGAAAGCCTGGCGAGCCCACACCCCCAAGGCGCTCCCGCGATGCCCATGCCGTCCCGGCATGGGCATTGTGATCTACGGGGTCAGCAGCTCCCGCATGCGGGCGATCTCGATGCCCTGGCCCGCGAAGACGTCGTCGGCCATGAGGCGCATCGTCTGGTCCCGCCCGCCGGACAGCTCCTCCCGTGCCATCCGCCGCGCGCCCTCGTGATGTCTGATCATCAGTTCCAGGAAGAGCCGGTCGAAGGCGGCGCCGCGCGCCGCGCGCAGCCTGTTCATCTCCTCCAGCGAGGCCATCCCGTAGCCGTCACCGCCCCCGTGTGAGCTGTGATCGGGTACGGCCCGGCCGAGGCCGTCCAGCCAGTCGGACATCAGCGTGATCTCGGGCTGCTGGGTGAGCGTGATCTGCCGTGCCACGGCGCGCACGCTCTTGGTGGTGGTGCGCGCGTCGACGAGTCCGGCCATCTCCAGCGCCTGCCGGTGGTGGGGGATCATGCCCTCGGCGAAGCGCACGTCCGCCGCGACCGCCGTCCAGTCCCTGGTCGGCAGGCTCTCCCCCGGCCCTGCCGTACGGCCTGCCTCGCCCGGGCCGCCTGGAACGATCACCGGCGCGCCCGGGCCAACGGGCGAGGGCCCCTGGGGTCCCGCCGAGCATCCCGCGAGCGTCAATGTCGTCATAACCGTGACGAGAACCCCGCACGCTTGGACCTTGGCTGACATAGCTTCCATACTGGTTCATAATTTCGAAGGGGGCGCATGTGATCTTTTCCCGATTGGGTGGCGTGGCGGCGTTGGTGCTGGTGGTGTCGGCGTGCGCGTCGTCTCCACCACCCTCGCGCTCCCCGCAGGCGGCCCCCTCCTCGCCCCCGGCGACCTCCGCCGCCTCCCCCTCGGTCACCGCCGCCCCCGGCGACGTGATGACCAGCGACAACGTCAAGCTGGTCGCGAACCTGCCGCGTGAGGCGCCGCTCGACGGCGACATGGATCTGAACTCCGACCTGGCCTTCCAGGGCGACTACGCGTTCGTGGGGAACTTCGGCGGTTTCACCGTCTACGACATCAGCAATCCCACCAGCCCGAAGCGGGTCAGCACGGTCGCCTGCGAGTCCCAGCAGAACGACGTCTCGGTCTACGGTGACCTGCTGTTCCTGTCAGTGGACGAGCCCCGCTCCGACGAGACCTGCCAGTCCAAGCCGCTGAGCGCGGACGGCGGGCAGGGCGGCAGGCCGTGGGAGGGCATCCGCGTCTTCGACATCAGCGACAAGACCGCGCCGAAGTACGTGAGCTCGGTGGCGACCGACTGCGGCTCGCACACGCACACGATGGTGCCCGGCAAGGATCCCGACACGCTCTACATCTACGTCTCCTCGCCGGGCTCGGCCGGCCCGGAGTCCGACTCCCCGACCTGCCCCTCGCCGCACGAGCTGATCCAGATCGTCGAGGTGCCCGTCAAGGATCCGAAGCAGGCCAAGGTCGTTGCCTCGCCCAACATCTTCCCCGAGGGACAGGGCGAGGGATCCTTCGCGGCCGGCTGCCACGACATCACCGCCTTCCCGGAGAAGAACCTGGCCGCGGCCGCCTGCTTCGGCGACGGCGTGCTGCTCGACATCACCGACCCGGTGCAGCCGAAGGTGCTCCAACAGGTCAAGGACAGGGAGAACTTCGAGATCTGGCACTCGGCGACGTTCAACAACGACGCCACGAAGGTGGTCTTCGGCGACGAGCTCGGCGGCGGCGGGATGCCGACCTGTGACGCCAGGACCCCCGCGACGAAGGGCGCGAACGCGATCTACGACATCGTGGACGGCAAGCTCGAGCGGCGCGGATACTTCAAGATGCCGCGTGAGCAGACGTCCAAGGAGAACTGCGTCGCGCACAACGGCTCGCTGATCCCGGTCAAGGGCAAGGACATCATGGTCCAGTCGTGGTACCAGGGCGGAGTGTCGATCTGGGACTTCACCAACTCCGACGCGCCCAAGGAGATCGGCTTCTTCGAGCGCGGCCCTGAGCCGCAGGACGGCGTGATCGCGGGATCGTGGTCGGCGTACTACTACAACGGCTACATCTACTCCAGCGACATGCTGCGCGGCCTGGACGTCATCGAGATCACCGATCCGCTGACCGACCCGGCGAAGTCGGTGCGTATGACCGACTTCAACGTGCAGACCCAGAAGGTCTACTGACCGCTCATGCGTGAAGGGCCCTCTTACGGCAAGCCCGCCGTGAGGGCCCTTGTCCGCGGCATGAGCGTTCCCCTTGCCCTGCTCGGCCTGCTCGACCGGGAGCCGAGCCATGGGTAGAACTCAACCGCGACTACGACATCACCGCGCTGGCGGTGTCGTGGTGCTGCTCGAGTCGGCGCTGCCGCCGGTCCTGGCCGCCGGAGCGGGGTCGGGCCGCCGTCACCTCGGCCGGGCCCGGGTGCGGGATCCGGCACTCGGGAAACGGGCGACGTGACGGCGGGGACCGGAGTCCCGCTGGAGGACGCGTGATGGACGGGCGGTCAGCGGTGACCCCGGTGGCCTTGGGGCGGCCTGCCGTACCGGACGGTCAGCGGGGGTCGGGGTCGGCCGCGGCACGGGCCGCGAAGATCTCCTGCGCCTTGGCGGTGACCGGCCCCGGCGCGGACGGCAGGACGGTGCCGTCGACCAGGCGGATCGGCTGGATGTCGCGGGTCGTGGAGGTGAGGAACGCCTCGTCGGCCTCGTAGAGCGCCGCCAGCGGCACGTCGGCCTCCTCGCCGCCGCACCACTCCAGCGTCAGCGCGCGCGTGACACCCGCCAGGCAGCCGGACGCCAGGGTCGGGGTGATCAGCCTGCCGCCCTGGACCAGGAAGACGTTGGAGCCGGTGCCCTCGCAGAGGTTACCGGCCAGGTTCTCGAAGATGGCCTCGCCACCGCCGCGGGCCTTGGCGAAGGCCAGCGCCTTGGCGTTGTCGCCGTACGACGTCGACTTGACCCCGGCCAGCGCCCCGCGCTCATTGCGCGGCCACGGAACCACGGTCACGTCGGCGGTGAGCGGGAAGGGCGCCTGCTCGCCCACGATGACGATCGCGGTGGCGCCCTCGTTGCCCCGGTCGGAGCCGAGCGGGCCGGGCCCGCTGGTGTAGGTGATGCGGATGCGGCCGAGCGGCCAGGCGGGGGCCGCGGCCAGGCAGCGGCGCACGCCGTCGGCGATGGCGTCGAGGTCGGGCTCGGGCAGGTCCATGCGCTGGGCCGACAGCTTGAGCCGGTCGAGGTGCCTGGTGAGCGCGAACGACTGGCCGCCCACGGCCTTGACGGTCTCGAACACGCCGTCGCCGACCATCAGCCCGTGGTCGAACACCGAGACGGTGGCCTGCGCCGGATCCAGCAGTTCCCCGTTGACCCAGACGGGAACGTTCATCGATTTCCTCCTGAGGATGCCAAAGTGATGAGCCGCGACGCCTTCAGCTCGGTTTCGCGCCACTCGCGGCGAGGGTCGCTGCCCCAGGTGATGCCCGCTCCTGTGCCGAAGCGGATCTCCCCGGCGGTGATCCAGAACGTGCGGATCCCGACGGCCAGCGCCGCCGTGCGCCGGTCGGCGTCGACCCAGCCCACCGCCCCACAGTACGGCCCTCGCGGCTCGGGTTCGAGCTCATTGATGATGCGCAGGGCCGAAGATTTCGGAGCTCCGGTGACCGAGCCGGGCGGGAAGGTGGCGGCGAACAACTCGGACCAGCCCATCCCCTCGGCCAGCCTGGCCCTGACGGTCGAGACCAGGTGCACCGAGCCCGGGTAGTCCTCCACCTCGCAGAGCGAGGGGACGGTGACCGAGCCCACCTCGGCGACCCTGCCCAGGTCGTTGCGGACCAGGTCGACGATCATGACGTTCTCGGCGTAGTCCTTGTCGAGCAGGTCGTCGGCGGTGACGCCGGTGCCCTTGATCGGCCTGGACTCCACCACGTCGCCGTCGCGCGAGAGGTAGAGCTCGGGCGAGGCCGACACGACGCTCGTGCCCGGTACGTCGATGACGGCCGCGTACGCGGCGGGGTTGCCCTGCCTGAGCCGGTGCGCCAGGGCCAGCGGGTCGGCGCCGGACGGCAGCGGCGCCGACAGGACGCGGCAGAGGTTGGCCTGGTAGACCTCGCCCTGCTCGATGTAGTCGCGGATGCGCTGGACGCCGCGCTCGTAGGCGGCCTGGTCGAGCGAGCTGCGCCACTCGCCCGGCCCGATCCACGGGCCCGACTTGGGCAGCGGCGCGGGCCGTACGTCGTCGAAGCGCGCGCACGTCACCTTGCCCTCGTAGTCGACCACGACCGCCCACCAGCCCGCGCTGTCGAGCGCGGCCAGATCGGTCGTGAGATCACGGAGCCTGGTCGCCAGGAGCCCCCCGACATGGGCGAAACTGTCGTGCACGACCCTATTGTCCCAGTAGTTCGACGAACGCGAGCGCGGACGGCAGCGGCACCTCGGGCAGCGCCGCGTAGACAGTCCTGCGCGGCCCCTCCTCGGAGATCGGCCGGAGCACCACGTCGTCGGGCACGGCGCGGGCGGCGAGCTCGGGCACCAGCGTCACCCCGAGGCCCGCGGCCACGTAGCCGAACTTGCCGGTCCACTCGGCCACGCGCAGCCCGCCGCGCGGGGTGAACCCCGCCCGCGCGCAGGCCGCCTGCAGGATCGTCGGCTGACCTCGTGGAGCCGCCTCGATCCATGTCTCCCGCGCCAGGTCGCGCAGGTCGATCACCTCGCGGTCGGCGAGACGGTGCCCCTGGGGCAGCGCCACCAGCAGCCGCTCCTCCAGCAGCCGCACGGTCTCGGCCGCCACGGGCAGCCCCGCGGGGTAGTCGCTGACCACGGCCACGTCGAGGGCCCCGGCGTGGAGCCGGTCGAGCAGACGTCCCGTCAGCCCCTCGGCCAGGCGCAGTTCGACCTCGGGCCGCCTGGCCTTGAACGCCTTCAGCGCCTGCGGCACCAGCCACACGTTCGCGGTGGCGAACGCGCCGATCCGCAGCGTGCCCCCACCGCCCCGGTGGATGGCGGCCAGCTCCTCCTCCGCCTTGTCGAGACGGTCGAGGACGGCCTCCGCGTGCCTGCGCAGGGCGGCGCCGGCGGGGGTGAGCCTGACGCCCCTGGCCAGACGCACGAACAGCGGCCCTCCCGCCTCTTTCTCCAGCGCGGCGATGCGCCTGGACACCGCGGACTGCGTGTAACCGAGCAGCTCGGCGGCGGCGGTGAAGGACCCTTCGCGGGCGACCTCGTGGAACAGTCGCAAATCATTCGTATCTAGCATGGCTGGTATGCAATGTAGTCGGTGGTGGAATGCCTCGCATCCGGCTTGAATCAGAACGTGATTGCATTTCTCGGACAGGGACGCATGGGCGTCCCCATGGCTCGGCGACTCGTGGAGGCCGGGCATGAGGTGAAGGTGTGGCGGCGCGGCCTCGGCCCGGTCAGCTCGGCGGTGGAGGGCGCGGACCTGGTCATCACCATGCTGCGCGACGGACCCGCGGTCGAGGAGGTGCTGCGGCAGGCGCTTCCCGGGCTGCGGCCGGGGGCGACGGTGGTGGAGATGTCCACGATCGGGCCCGAGGCGGTGCTGGCGCTGCGCGAGCTGCTGCCGTCCTCCGTGGGCCTCGTGGACGCGCCGGTGCTGGGCAGCGTCGGCCCCGCCGCCGACGGCACCCTGACGGTGCTGGCGGGCGGCGACCTGACGGCGTGCCGGTCGGTGCTGTCCGTCTTCGGGACGGTGCGCGAGCTCGGGGCGCTGGGGGCGGGCGCCGCGCTGAAGGTGGCGGTGATGGGCGCGCTGGTGCCCGCCCAGGTGCTGCTGGCGGAGACTTTCGCGTACGGCGAGGCGCACGGGGTCAGCCGGTCGGCGCTGGCCGAGGTGCTGGAGGGGACGCCACTGGGGGTGCTGGCCGCTCGGGTGGCGGCGCCCGCAGAGGAGACGCGGTACGCGCTGGGGTTGGCGGCGAAGGATGTGCGGCTGGGTGCTTGGGAGGGGGCGACGATGGCCCGGGCCGCGAGCGCCCGCCTGGAGTCCGCCGAGGCGTCGGGCTACGGGGATCACGACGTGACGTCGATCGCCACCCACATCGCCGACTCCCCCACCCCGGCGTCCTCCTCCTCCGGAGACACCGGGACTTCGGGCTCGCCTGCCTCAGGAGACAGCGGCTCATCGGAAGGCTCGGTTTCTTCCGGCGACGTCGGGGCTTCGGGAGGTGCCGTCTCCTCGGGTGGGACGGAGGCTTCCGGGGGGGCGGTTTCCCCCAGGGGTTCCGGGAGCAGGGCGGTGCGGGTCAATCCGGGGAGCGTGCCTGCCACCAACGGGTTCTACTCGCACGCCGTCCGGGTCGGGGACATGCTCTACGTCTCGGGTCAGGCCGCCTTCGACGAGCGGGGCGCCGTGGTCGGTGAGGGCGACATGACGACGCAGGCGGAGGTGGTCTTCCAGAACATCGGCAAGATCCTCGCCGACCAGGGTGCGGACTTCGCCGACATCGCCTTCATCAGGACCTACCTGACGGACCTGGACCTGCGGATGGAGTACGGCGCGGTGCGCAGGAAGTACCTCACGGGACCTCCGCCCGCCAGCACGACCGTGGAGGTGTCGAAGCTCTTCATGCCCGGGTTGCTGCTGGAGGTGGACCTGATCGTCGCCCTGCCTTGACCTGACCGGCGCGAGGGACGGGCCGCGTCTGCCACGGCGGGACCGCGAGGGACGGGCCGCGTCTGCCAGGCGTGGCTAAGGGGGGCAGGCCGCGTATGGGCGGCCCGCCCCGCGCTCCCGAGGAGCGTCACCCTGGACGGGGCCCCGCCCCGTGCCGGGGGTGGGGCCACACGGCTTGCCGTACCGGCCGGTCCTGGGTTGTCCCGCGACAACGGGAAACGACCGCGCGAACGAACCCAGGACGCCGCACGCGGACGACCTCAGAACGCCGCGCGGACGACCCCAGGGCTCCGCGGAGAAGGAGAGATCAGGCCAGGGGGCCGGTGACGGACTCCGCGGTGGTGACGATGGTGCCGTCGGCGACCAGGCGGACCACGGACTCGATCTCGGGTGCGAGGAAGCGGTCGGGCCCCGGGCCCGCCACGCTGTCCCTCAGCGCGCCGACCACCGCGCCCGTCGCCGGTGCGGGCTGGAGCGGGGCGCGCAGGTCGATGGCGCGTGCGGCGGTCAGGATCTCGATCGCCAGCACCCTGGTCAGGCCGTCCACCGAGCGGCGCAGCTTGCGGGCGGCCGACCAGCCCATGGAGACGTGGTCCTCCTGCATGGCCGAGCTCGGGATCGAGTCGACGCTCGCCGGGGCCGCCAGGCGCTTCATCTCGGAGACGATGGCCGCCTGGGTGTACTGGGCGATCATGTGTCCCGAGTCGACGCCGGGGTCGTCGGCGAGGAACGCGGGCAGCCCGTGGTTGCGGGCCACGTCGAGGAAGCGGTCGGTCCTGCGCTCGGACATGGAGGCCACGTCGGCGGCGACGATGCCCAGGAAGTCGAGCACGTAGGCGACGGGCGCGCCGTGGAAGTTGCCGTTGGACTCGACGCGTCCGTCGGCGAGGACGGCGGGGTTGTCGACGGCGGAGGCCAGCTCCCAGGTGGCGACGTTGGCCGCGTGGGCGACGGTGTCGCGGGCGGCTCCGGCCACCTGCGGGGCGCAGCGCAACGAGTAGGCGTCCTGGACGCGGGTGCAGGCGTTGGGGTCGCGGTGGCTCTCCATGATGCCGGAGTCCTTGAGGACACGGACCATGTTCGCCGCGGCCAGCGCCTGGCCCGGCTGGGGACGCAGGGCCTGCAGTTCGGGGGCGAAGACGCGGTCGGTGCCGAGCAGCGCCTCCACGCTCATGGCGGCGCTGATGTCGGCGGTCTTGAGCAGCCTGGTCAGGTCGTCGATGGCGAGGATGAGCATGCCGAGCATGCCGTCGGTGCCGTTGATGAGGGCGAGACCCTCCTTGGCGGCCAGCTCGACGGGCTCGAGTCCGGCCTGCTTGAGCGCCTCGGCCGACGGCCCGATATTTCCGGACTTATCCCTCACGACGCCTTCGCCCATCAGGGTCAGGGCGACGTGCGCGAGCGGGGCGAGGTCTCCCGAACAGCCCAGGCTGCCGTATTCGTGGACGACAGGGGTGATGTGCGCGTTCAGCAGGCCCGCCATGGCCTTGGCGGTCGTCGGGCGGATGCCCGTGTGCCCGGTGGCCAGCGTGTGCAGGCGCAGCAGCATGAGCGCGCGCACCACCTCGGTCTCCACCTCGGGCCCGCTTCCGGCCGCGTGCGAGCGCACCAGCGAGCGCTGGAGCTGGGCGCGCAGTTCGGGGTCGATGTGCCTGGTGGCCAGCGCGCCGAACCCGGTCGAGACGCCGTAGGCCGGGACCGGGCTCTCGGCCAGCTCGTCGATCCGCTGGCGCGCGGCGGAGATCGCCGCCATCGCGTCGTCGGTGAGGTGTACGGCGGCGCCGTGTCGGGCCACTTGGATGACGTCCTCGAAGCTCAACGGCTCCGGTCCTACGTTCACGACTGCGTTGTCGCGCATGGTGCCACTCTCTCGATCAGGTAACCGGCGTATGCGATGTTAGCTCCTTACAGGACAACACCGTCGCCCTGCCTCCCCTGCCCCGGTCAGGCGAGATTCACCCGCACGGCCCGCCTCCGCGGCCCTCGATCTCACCGCCGCACCCAGGTCACGGGGTGCGACCGGACAACGGGCACTGCTGGACGGCGGGCACGACCGGACGACGGGCACGGGTGGACGGCTGACGTGGCGGGAGCGCGGCCACCCTCACGAGCGCCTCTCCTCGAGGCCTCCGGGTCAGGACTTCGCGACCGCGCACAGCAGGCGGTTGTTGCCGCGCTGCCACAGGGTCCCGACCTCCGCGAACCCGGCCGCCACCAGCGCGTCCACGTGCGTGGACAGCAGGTGGGACTCGGAGCCGTGGTGCCCCGCGCCCGCCGTGCTGCGGGCCGTGTTGAGCTCGGCCAGGTCGGGATCGGCGGCGATCGCGTCCCACCACTCCCGCCACCCCTCCGGACGCCCGTCGGCGAAGGCGCGCGCGGTCTCCTTGTCGTGGACGGCCCGCTCCAGCGCGGCGATGGACGGCGTGGCGTCGTCGGACTCGAAGTGGTCGCCGTTCAGCAGCAGGCCACCGGGCCGCAGCAGCGACGCGACCTCGGCGTACATGGCGGTCAGCTCAGGGCCCGTGATCCAGTGCAGTGCGGTCGTGCTCACGGCGGCGTCCACCGGACGGTCCAGTCCCAGCCCCTCGCTCCAGCCCGGCGTGCGGAGGTCACGCGAGAAGAAGGTCAGGTGCGGGTAGGCGGCGCGGCCAAGACCGAGCAGGAGCGGGTCGGCGTCGATCGCGATCACGGTGGCCTTCGGCACCTTCTCCAGCAGCCTCGCGGACAGCGAACCGGGCCCGCAGCCCAGGTCGAGCACCAGCGGATCCGGACGTCCCGCGGCCTCGACGGCGTCGATCAGCGCGGTGAAGCGCTCCTCGCGGTCCGGCAGGTAGCCCTCCTGCTGGCGGTCCCAGCGCGCGATCCATTCGAGTGCGGCATCGTTGGTGAGCACAGAAGGCCTCCTTGTGACCGTCGTCTATACTTTCGACAGTCACAACTTAGAACGTGAGGGTGTAACCGGTCAAGTGGAATTCAACAGTCACAACGACGGAGTGGTTCTGGTCGCCGTCGGCCTGGTCAACGCGCTCACGCCCGGCGAGCGGCGCGGCCGCCCCTTCCCCGTGCCCGCCGACCTGCCCGCCGCCGCCACCGAGGCGCTGCGGAACGGTTACCCGAACCACCACGAGATCGCCGAGGGCGACGCGGGCGAGCTGGCCAAGGTCGCCGCGCGGCTGCGGGTGGTGTTCGAGGCGGTCTCCTCCGGCGACATCGACACCGCCGCGGGACAGATCAACCACCTGCTGGACGAGACCCGCGCCAGGCCGCGCCTCGACCGTCACGACGGGGAACCGTGGCACCTGCACTTCCACGGGCCCGGCGGCACGATGGCCGGAGACTGGGCGGCCAGTTGCGCGACGGGTCTGGCGATCGTGCTGGGCAGCGAGTTCCACGATCGGCTGGGGGTGTGCACGGCGCCGCACTGCGACCGCGTCTACGTGGACGTCTCCCGCAACGGCACCCGCCGCTTCTGCTCCACCGCCTGCCAGAACCGGGTCAAGACAGCAGCCTTCCGCGCCCGCACCAAAACTCCCTGACCCGGACCGCCGCGTCTCCCCGCAGCCCAGCAGGACGCCGACACCTGGCGCAAGGCGGCCGCGCGTCCCCGAGGAACGGGCTCGATGGGGCCGACGGACCGGCCTGGCCCGCCTGTCCCTCCGGCCACGGGCGGTCCAGGCAGGCGGTTCTGGCATATGGCCTCAAGTCGCGGGTCAGCAGGAGCCGTCGACCGTGCAGACGCCGTCGCCGTCGAGCACCTCGGTGGGGGCGATTTCCCGCCACGCGCGGTCGATCAGGTCGGTGAAGACCTCCACCGACTGGGCCCCCGACACCGCGTACTTTTCGCCGAACACGAACGTCGGCACGCCCGAGACGCCCAGCCGCCGCCCCAGCGCCTCGTCCTGCCGAACTGCCGCGGCGAAGTCGTCGCTCCCCAGCATCGCCCGCGTCGCGGCGGGGTCCAGGCCGCACTCGGCGCCGAGCCGTACCAAAGTGTCGTGATCGGACACCACCGCGCCCTCTCCCGTGTACGCCCGCAGCAGCCGCTCGCGCACCCGCTCCCCCGCGCCCTCCTGGTCGGCGTAGCGCATCAGCCGATGGGCGTCGAAGCTGTTCACCGGCCTGGCCAGGTCGAGGCGGTAGGTCAGGCCTGACTCCGCCGCCAGGTCGCTCAGCCAGCCGATGCGCCGACGGGCCTCCTTGATCGTGCCCCCGACGTCCTTCCGGTGGCGCTCGGGAAGCGTGAGGTCGGCCTCCGTGCTCCCGTCGGGGTCGAGCTCGAAACTGCGCCACCGCACCTGTACGGCGTCGCGCCGCGCGAACCCGTCGAGCGCGGTCTCGAACCGGCGCTTGCCCAGGTAACACCAGGGGCAGACGATATCGGACCAAATATCCACCATGAGAGTGCTCATACGGCTAACCATAAGCCACGAGCTAACTTGAGGTAAGTATGAACCTGATCGTAAGGGGCTTACCCGAAACGGTTTGGGGACTCGGCCAGGATTCGCTAGAGTTCTCTACGTCGCCGCGAACGAGCGGCAACGCGGAAGTGGCTCAGTGGTAGAGCATCACCTTGCCAAGGTGAGGGTCGCGGGTTCGAATCCCGTCTTCCGCTCTGGTTCACCCGAGGACGATTAGCTCAGCGGGAGAGCGCTTCCCTGACACGGAAGAGGTCACTGGTTCAATCCCAGTATCGTCCACCCGATGGAGAGGCTGGATCCGAGACGACGGATCCAGCCTCTCGCGATTTCCGGGGTACCCGTCAGAGTCCAGAGCTCAGACGCAGGCGGCGGCGGTACTCCCGCGGCGGCAGCCCGAACGCCCCGCTGAAGACGCGGCTGAAGTGGAAGGGGCTGACGAAGCCCGACGCGTTCGCGACCTGGCCCACGTCGAGGTCGGTGACCTCGAGCAGCCGGGCCGCGTGCCGTACTCTCGCCTCTCTGACCGCCTGCATGGGCGTGCGACCGGTCTGCTCGGAGAACAGGTGCGCCAGCCGCGACGGCGACAGCGCGACCGCGCGGGCCAGCGAGGCGACGGTGTGCCGGGCCGAGGGTTCGGCCGCGATCAGGGCCTCGACCTGCCTGACGCGCGGATCACCCGTTCCCGGACGGCGCGCCGCCGCCGTGGCCAGCACCAGCACCTCCTCGACCGCGCCCAGGACGAGCTCGCGGGCCTCGGCGGCAGCGGCGACGACCGGCTGGGCCGGTCGGGAGGGAACGGCGGGCGGGCCGTGCCCCGTCCATCTGGCGTCGGCGCCCGCGCGCAGGAGCGCCTGCTCGATCCGGTCGTGGCCGACGCCGTGGATCACGTGGCAGCCAGGGGCGAGGGCGTACGGCGCGAGCCAGGGCAGCCAGGCGGGCCTGGGCTGGAAGTGCACCCACCAGAACCGCCACCGGTCCTGCCCCGGCGCGGTCCGGTAGAACTGGGCCGCCGCCGACCCGAGGACGACCAGGTCGCCGGGGCCCGCCGTGGTGCGGATCCCCGCCTGCTCGACCAGCCCCGCACCGGCCTGCGTCCACATGAGCAGCCAGCTGGGCGAGCCCCTGGTGCGACGCGTCGCGTAGCCGGCCGGCTGGTCGAAGTGGCCGACGATCACGAGTTCGGCAGCAGGAACGGACATGTCCTCAACCGTCACGGGCATACCATCGCACGGCCGCCCTCCCTAGCGTGAAGGGCATGAGAACCACCGACTTCCACGATCAGGGATACGTCGTCGTGCCCGGCCTGTTCGGCGCAGGTGAGGTGGCCGAGCTGCGCGAGGAGTTCATGCGGCTGAAGGAGCGCGGCCCCGTCCCCGGGCACTTCACCCCGACGCCGCAGGAGCCCGGCCGGCCGTACGACGTGCTGCTCGAGTTCCCCCGGGTGATGCACCCGCACCAGGTGAACGACGTCGCGCTGCGCTACCTGCTCGATCCCAGGATCGCCGCCATCCTGCGCGAGCTGCTCGGTGAGGAGCCGATAGCAGCGCAGAGCATGTTCTACTTCAAGCCGCCCGGCGCGCGCGGCCAGGCGCTGCACCAGGACAATTTCTACCTGCGGGTCGAGCCCGGCACCTGCGTCGCCGCATGGGTCGCGATCGACCGGGTCGACCGGGCGAACGGCGGGCTCGAGGTGGTCCCCGGCACGCACCTGATGGACCTGTTCTGCCCCGAGGAGGCCGACACGGAGGTCTCGTTCACCCGTGAGTACGTCCCGCCGCCGCCTGGTCTGGAGCGCGTTCCCGTCGACATGGAGCCGGGTGACGTGCTGTTCTTCAACGGCAGCCTGGTGCACGGCTCGGAGCCCAACTCGACGGCCGACCGGTTCAGGCGCAGCTTCATCTGCCACTACGTCGGACGGTCCACCGAGCGGATCTCCTCCTGGTATCCGACGCTCACCATGGCGGGCGAGCCGGTGGCCATCGCCGCCGCGACCGGCGGCGGCCCCTGCGGAACCGAGGCAACGGGCCCGCACTGAGGTCCCGCAGACACCCCGGAACCGGTCTCCGGGCCGAGGAGACCGTGGCCGACACCAGGAGGATGCCTTCGGGGGCGAGGAGACCGGGGCCGCATGAGAGGCCGCCCTGGACGTGCCCGCTCCCCCTCTGCCGTCCGCGCCTGGGCGAGCGGGATGGGAGCGCGGGGCCTCGAACGCCAAGGCCCGCGCGCTCGGCTGGCGGCCGGCCCACCCGTCGTGGCGGACCGGCTTCCCCGCGCTGTCCCGCTGATCGCCCGGTCAGAACAGCCAGCGGGTCTGGCCGTACTCGCCTTCCCTGGCGAACCCGAAGGCCCGCTCCGGCGCGACCGCGAAGACCAGCGCTCTGCCGCCCTCGCCTGCGAAAGCGCCGTCGGCGACGTCGAAGTGCCAGTCGGGGCCGTACTTCTCCTCGTAGGCGGCGGCCAGGCGGCGCAGGACCTGCTCGTCGCGCACCTGGACCGCCTCACCCTCGACCACCACGTCGGTGCCCTCGCTGAGCGAGTTGCCGCCGGTGGTGAGGACGCAGTGGGAGTTGGACTCGAGGTTCTTCGCCTTGCGCTCGGCCGGTCCGGTGCAGAAGTGCAGCGCGCCGTCCAGCCAGATCCCGATCAGCGGGGTGACGTGCGGCCGCCCGTCGGGCCGGACGGTGGACAGCCAGTAGATCTCCGCGCGCTCCAGGAGACCCCGTGCGTCGGACCAGCTGACGGGGGTCGCCTTGTCGCTGCTGAACCGGGCGTCGAGCTCGGTCGTGGGCTCTTTCTCTGCCATGCCCTCCGGCATATCACCTGGACAAGGAGCGGCGCACCAGGGCGCGCACGTCTTCCTCGAATTCGGGGACCGGGCCCTCGACCTGGACGCCGAGGACGACCTCCTGGATCGGGATCGGCCTGACCGGCGCGGCGGGCGCGCCCAGCTCGGCCCGCCAGGCGGTGAGCTGGGCGGCGGAGGTGGCGTAGACGATGCGGCCCAGCCCCACCCAGCCGTGCGCGGCCGAGCACATCGGGCAGTGCTCGCCCGAGGTGTAGAGGGTGGCGGCGGCCCGCTCCTCGGCGGACAGGTGGGTGGCGGCCCACCTGGCCAGGTCGATCTCGGGGTGCCTGGTCGGGTCACCCGAGGAGGTCTCGTGGTTGCGGCCCTCTCCGAGAACGGTGCCGTCGGCGGCGACCAGCACCGAGCCGAACGGGTCGTCGCCCGCCTCGATGGCCTCGGCCGCCAACTCCACACACCGTCGCAGATGCCGTAGATCGATCTCGTTCACCCGGCCATGCTAGAGGTCCCGCGCGCGTGATCAGCGGAGGAAGGCGGCGGCCACTCCCGCGTCGACCGGGATGTGGAGCCCTGTCGTGAGCGACAGGTCGCCGCCGGTCAGGGCGAACACCGCCGCCGCGATGTGCTCGGGCAGCACCTCTCGCTTGAGCAGGGTCCGCTGGGCGTAGAACTCGCCGAGCTTCTCCTCCTCCACCCCGTACACCGCCGCCCTGTTGGCGCCCCAGCCCGAGGCGAAGATGCCCGATCCGCGCACCACGCCGTCCGGGTTGACCCCGTTGACGCGGATACCGTGCGCGCCGAGCTCGGCCGCCAGCAGCCGCACCTGGTGGGCCTGGTCGGCCTTGGCGGCGCCGTAGGCGACGTTGTTCGGCCCGGCGAAGACGGCGTTCTTGGAGGAGATGTAGACGATGTCGCCGCCCAGGTCCTGGGCCAGCAGGACCCTGGCCGCCTCGCGGGAGACGAGGAAGGAGCCGCGAGCCATGACGTCGTGCTGGAGGTTCCAGTCGTCGACCGTGGTCTCCAGCAGCGCGCGCGACAGGGAGAGGCCCGCGTTGTTGACGACCAGGTCGAGGCCGCCGAAGGCCAGGACGGCCTGCCGTACGGCCGCGACGACCTGCTCCTCCGAGGTGACGTCGACGGCCGCGGCGACGGCCACGTCGGAGGGGCGGTGGGCACGGGCGCCGAGTTCGGCGGCGACCTTCTCCGCGGACCCGAGGTCACGGTCGGCGACTACGACGCAGGCGCCCTCGGCGGCCAGGCGCCGGGCGGTGGCCGCGCCGATGCCCGAGCCGCCCCCGGTGACCAGGGCCACGCGCCCGGCCAGCGGCTTGGGCCTGGGCAGGCGGCGCAGTTTGGCCTCCTCCAGCTCCCAGTACTCGATGCGGAACTTCTCCGACTCGGGGATCGGGGCGTAGACGGAGACGGCCTCGGCGCCGCGCATCACGTTGATGGCGTTGACGTAGAACTCGCCGGCTACGCGGGCGGTCTGCTTGTCCTTGCCGAAGGAGAACATGCCCACGCCCGGCACCAGCACGATCGCGGGGTCGGCGCCGCGCATCGCCGGGGAGCTCTCCACGGCGTGCCGCGCGTAGTAGGCGGCGTACTCCTCACGGTAGGCGGCGTGCAGGACGCGCAGCCGCTCCGTGACCTCCTCCAGCGACGCCTCGGGCGGCAGGTCCACGACGAGGGGGGCGACCTTGGTCCGCAGGAAGTGGTCGGGGCAGGAGGTGCCGAGCGCGGCCAGGCGGGGGTGTTCGGCACGCGAGAGGAAGTCGAGGACCTCGGGGCTGTCGGTGTAGTGGCCGACCTGGCGGACGTCGGTCGAGCACAGCCCCCTGACCAGTGGGAAAAGCGCCGCCGCGCGCTCCCTGCGGGCCACCTCGTCGAGCGGCTCGTGGATGACCGGGCCGAACGGCTCGGGCCTGCCGTGCTCCTCGATGTACCGCGCGGCCGTACGGATGATCTCCAGGGAGTTGGCCTGACACTCCTGGCTGGTCTCGCCCCACGCGGTGATCCCGTGGCCGCCGAGTACGCAGCCGATCGCCTGGGGGTTGGCCTCCTTGAGCGCGGCGATGTCGAGCCCGAGCTGGAAGCCGGGCCGCCGCCACGACACCCACAGCACCCGGTCGCCGAAGATCCGCGCGGTCAGTTCGGGGCCGTCCTGGGCGGTGGCGATGGCGATGCCGGAGTCGGGGTGCAGGTGGTCGACGTGGACGGCGTCGACGAGGCCGTGCATGGCGGTGTCGATGGACGGCGCGGCGCCGCCCTTGCCGTGCAGGCAGAAGTCGAACGCGGCGACCATCTCGTCCTCGCGCTCGACGCCCGGATAGGTGTCGGCCATGGCGCGCAGCCGGTCGAGGCGCAGGACCGCGAGCCCTTCGGCGGTGAGCGTGCCCAGGTCGCCGCCCGAGCCCTTCACCCACATGAGCTCGACGTCGCCGCCGGTCACGGGGTCGCGCTCCACCCCCTTGGCGGAGGCGTTGCCGCCCGCGAAGTTGGTGTTGCGCGGGTCCGAGCCGAGGGCGTGCGCCCGGTCGAGCAGCTCGGTAACCGTCATCAGAATCTCTCCCTTGGATGTGCGTGATCGAGGTGCGGTCCGTACCGCGGGCGCGGTCAGGCGCCCCAGCCCGCCTGGGCGCCGCCGACACGCTCGGCCGCGATCTTCTCGAAGTAGCCGGACCTGGCGTAGGCGGCCATGGGGTCGGGGTCGAGCCCCATCTCCTCACGCAGCTCACCGAGCAGCGGCCGGACGTCGGTGTTGTAGGCGTCCATCAGCACGGCGTTGGCGCCGAGCACGTCACCCGCCCGCTGCGCGGCGGCCAGCGCCTCGCGGTCCACCAGGAGCGCCTTGGCGGTCGCCTCCTGGACGTTCATCACCGAGCGGATCTGCCCGGGGATCTTCGGCTCGATGTTGTGGCACTGGTCGAGCATGAACGCGACGTGCGGGCCGTACCCGCCGCCGCCGATGACCTCGAACATGATCCGGAACAGCTGGAAGGGGTCGGCCGCGCCCACCATGAGGTCGTCGTCGGCGTAGAAGCGGGAGTTGAAGTCGAAGCCGCCGAGCTTCCCCTCGCGCAGCAGGAACGCGACGATGAACTCGATGTTGGTGCCGGGCGCGTGGTGGCCGGTGTCGACCACCACCTGGGCCCTGTCGCCGAGCTTGAGGCAGTGGGCGTAGGCGGTGCCCCAGTCCGGCACGTCGGTGGTGTAGAAGGCGGGCTCGAACAGCTTGTACTCCAACAGGAAACGCTGGCCGTCCCCGAGTCGCTCGTAGACGGCCGCGAGCGCCTCGGCGAGCCGGTCCTGGCGCGCTCTGATGTCGTCCTGGCCCGGGTAGTTGGTGCCGTCGGAGAACCACAGCTTGAGCGTGTCGGAGCCGGTGGCGTCCATGATGTCGACGCAGTCGAGCAGGTGGCCGAGCGCCTTGCGGCGGACGGCGGGGTCGGGGTGGGTGACGCTGCCCAGCTTGTAGTCGTCGTCCTGGAACACGTTGGAGTTGATGGCCCCGATGCCCACCCCCAGGTCGCGTGCGTGCCGCGCCAGCGCCGCGTAGTCGTCCACCCGGTCCCACGGGATGTGCAGCGCCACGGTGGGCGCCATCCCCGTGAAGGCGTGGACCTGCGCGGCGTCGGCCAGCTTCTCATAGGGGTCGCGCGGCACCCCCTGCTGAGCGAACACCTTGAACCTGGTGCCGGAGTTGCCGTAGGCCCAGGAGGGCGTCTCGACACGCTGCCGGCGGAGCAAGTCCTTGATCATTTATCGTCCCCGATCTCAGTCCAGGTGGAAGACTTCGTCCAGCAGCAGGAACCCTCGGTCGGCGCCTTCGAAGAAGGGCGCCATCTCGGCCTGCCAGCGCGCGTCGACGTCGGTCTCGGCCATGGCCGAGCGGGCCGCCTCGAAGTCGTCGGTCTCCAGGTAGCCGACCAGCAGGCCGTCGTCGCGCAGGAAGAGGGAGTAGTTCCGCCAGCCCGTCCCGCTGAGCGCCTCGAGCATCTCCGGCCACACGTTCCTGTGACGTTCGCGGTACTCCTCCAGGCGATCCGGCTTGACCTTGAGAAGGAAACACACGCGCTGCACCGAACCTCCACAGAACTTACCAAAACGTTTTAATGGAATCTAGGCGGGGCTCGTCGGGGCGTCAATGCCAGGTTCCGCCTGGCCTGGTTTGTACGTTTTAATCGTGGAATGCGATTCACAGCTGTCGATCTGGGCGCCTCCAGCGGACGGGTGATGCGGGCCGAGATCTCCTCGGGCCGGGTGGACCTCGTCGAGGTGCACCGCTTCGCCAACCGTCCCGTCAGCGTGGCGGGCACCCTGCACTGGGACGTGCTCGGTCTCTACGCGGAGGTGCTGGACGGCCTGCGCAGGGCCGGACCCGTCGAGTCGGTCGGCATCGACTCGTGGGCGGTCGACTACGGGCTGCTGGACGGCGACGGCCGGCTGATCGGCAACCCCGTGCACTACAGGGACGCTCGCACCGCCCGCTACACCGAACGCCTCGACGCCGACCGCTACGAGGTGAACGGCCTGCAGTTCCTCCCGTTCAACACGCTCTACCAGCTGCTCGAGGACCGCCTCGACCAGGCGGAGACGCTACTCATGATCCCCGACCTGCTCGCCTACTGGCTGACCGGGCTCAGGGGCGCGGAGCTGACGAACGCCTCCACGACCGGCCTGTTCGACGTCAGGGAGCGGACCTGGGCGCGGCCGCTCATCACGCGGCTCGGGCTGCCGGCGCGCATCTTCCCCGAGATCTCCGAACCGGGGAGCGTGGTCGGTCCGGTGACCGCGGAGCTGGGCTTCGACACGGTCGTCACCCGGGTCGCCTCCCACGACACCGCCTCCGCCGTCGCCGCCGTGCCGGCAAGCACGCCGAACTTCGCCTACATCTCCTGCGGCACCTGGTCGCTGGTCGGGGTCGAACTCGACTCGCCCGTGCTCGGCGACGACAGCAGGGCGGCCAACTTCACCAACGAGGCGGGCATCGACGGCACGATCCGATACCTGCGCAACGTCATGGGGCTGTGGATCCTGCAGGAGTGCCTGCGCGCGTGGGGCGAGTGCGACCTGGAGGGCCTGCTCCAGGCCGCCGCGCGCGCCGAACCTGGGCAGATGACCATCGATCCCGACGACCCGAGCTTCCTGCCGCCGGGGGACATGCCCGCGCGCATCGCCGCCTACTGCTCGCGCACAGGTCAGCCCGCACCGGCCGACAGGGCGCAGGCCGTACGATGCATCCTGGAGAGCCTGGCCCTCGCCTATCAGCGAGCGGTCAGCGACGCCGCGCGGCTGAGCGGACGGGAGATCGACGTCGTGCACCTGGTGGGAGGCGGCGCGCGCAACGCGCTGCTGTGCCAGCTGACGGCCGACGCCACGGGCCTGCCCGTGGTCGCGGGCCCGGTGGAGGCGGCGGCGCTGGGCAACGTGCTGGTCCAGGCCCGCGCGAGGGGGCTGGCGGGCGACCTGCGCGAGTTCGTACGGCGCAGCCAGCCGCTGCGCACCTACCACCCCGGGGGCGGGCTTGTCTGAAACGGTCAGCATCAAGGAGGTCGCCGCAAGGGCGGGCGTCTCACCCGGCACGGTGTCGAACGTGCTCAACAGGCCGGAGAAGGTCGCGGGCGCCACGCGCAGCAGGGTCGAGCAGGTCATCCGCGAGCTGGGCTTCGTCCGCCACGGATCGGCCTCCACGCTGCGCGCCGGCCACAGCCGCACGATCGGCCTGTCGGTGATCGACATCGGCAACCCGTTCTTCACAGACGTCGCCGCCGGCGTGGAGGACCTGGCCAGCGACCGAGGCTACGCGGTGATCCTCGGCAACTCGGCGGGCAGCAGGTCGAAGGAGGAGCGCAACCTGCTGGTCTTCGCCGAGCAGCGGGTGCGCGGCGTGCTCATCACCCCCTCGGACGACGACCCGCACCGGCTGGAGCGGCTGCGAGGGCGCGGCATCAACGTCGTGCTCGTCGACCACCCCGCCGATCGGGCCGACCAGTGCGCGGTCTCGGTCAACGACGTGACCGGCGGCACCATGGCCGCCGCCCACCTGCTCGAGGGCGGCGCCGAGCGCCTCGCCTACGTCGCGGGGCCCGCCACCATGCGCCAGTGCAGGGAGCGCAGGACGGGCGCGGAGCGGGCACTCGCGGCGGCGGGACGCGATCCGGCGCAGCTGCGGGTGCTGGAGATGACCGCGATGACCGCCAAGGCCGGCCAGCAGGCCGCCGAGCTGCTGCTCGCCGACCTGCCCGACGCGGTGTTCTGCGCCAACGACCTGCTGGCCCTCGGCCTGCTGCGGGGCCTGCTGCAGGCGGGCGTACGGGTGCCCGAGCAGGTGTCGCTGATCGGCTACGACGACATCGACTTCGCCTCGGCCTCCACCGTTTCGCTCAGCTCGGTCCGCCAGCCGACCTACCAGCTCGGCAGGGTCGCCACCGAACTGCTGCTCGACGAGTGCGACAACCCCGACACCCACGCCCACCAGCAGATCATGTTCCAGCCCGAACTCGTGGTCAGGGAATCCAGTCGCTGACGCTCTAGACTGCCCCCTATGTCCAACGCTGCCCGCCATGTCCTCGGAGTGGTCGCTGGACTGCTCCTGACCCCTTTGCTGATGCTCGGCCTGACGTACGGCTCCGGCCAGGTCGTGTACGCCTTCAGGACCGACTTTTCGACTTCGTGGCCAGGGGCCGCCGTGCTGGCGGCCTGCGCCGTCGCGCTGGGCTTCCTGGCCGGCTCGCGACTGTCGCCCCTCGCCTCGCTGGTGACCGGGCTCGGCTACACCGGCATGGGCACGGTGCTGCTGATCCCCATGCTCTACCCCAGCGACCTGGCCGACCTGCTGCCCGCCCCGCTCCGCTGGGGTTTCGACATGCTCGGCCCGACCGGCGTGCTCTTCATCGTCGGCATCCTGCTGCTGACCGCCTCCGCCTTCCCGTCCAGGTGGCGCGCGGCCAGGCCGGCTCCGCCCGCCCCCTCGTACGGCCCGCCGCCACAGCCGTACCCGCCGGCGTTCACGCCCTTCCAGCCGCCCGCGCCCGGTGACGAGGACCAGACCCGCCCGATGCCCCGCTGACCCGTGTCGTCGCCGGGATGCGGAAGAATGCGTGATCGTGCCCGACGAGATCATCGACCGGCTGCGGGAGGCCTACGATGCGTGATGTCCTGATCGTGCAGAACGCCGCCAGTGGCGGCCCTCGCAGGATGGGCGACTGGCTGGCGGCGGACGGCCTCGAGCTGGAGATCGTGCGGGCCTTCGAGGGCGCCCCCGTACCCGACGAGCTGGGCGAGCGTGCGCTGGTCGTGCTGGGCGGCGGCTACCTGCCCTCGGAGGACGACAGAGCGCCGTGGCTGGCCGCGACCAGGGCGCTGGTGCGCGAGGCGCTCGACGAGGGCCGGCCGTACCTGGGGGTCTGCCTGGGCGGGCAGATGCTCGCCGAGGTCGCCGGCGGGCTGGTGAAGGGCGACGCGGGCGAGCCCGAGAACGGCAGCACGCCGATCACCCTTCGGCCCGAGGCGGCCGACGACGCGCTCTTCCACGGCCTGCCCGAGGTCGTCACCGCGATCGAGCACCACAAGGACGCGATCGTGGCGCTGCCGCAGGACGCGGTCTGGCTCGCCCAGACCGAGGCCTGCCCCTACCAGGCCTTCAGGGTCGGCCCCGCGGCGTGGGGCGTGCAGTTCCACCCCGAAGTGTCACCCGAGCGGATGCTGGAGTGGGACGACCACGGCTTCGACCTGGCCGCGCTGCACCGGCAGGCGCTGCTCGACGAGCCCGCGGCCACACCCGTCTGGCGCGAGGTCGTCAGGCGGTTCGCCGAGGTCAGCCGAAACTCGTAGACGACGCCGCGGCCCTCGGTTACTTTGCGATGATGCGATTAATCCGATCACGCACCCTTATCGCCATGACCGCGGCGGCCGGGCTCGTCCTTGCCACTCCCGCGGCCGCCACCGACAGGGGCCCGGGGGCGCCGGGCATCGGAGACTCCTACTTCCCCAACCACGGCAACGGCGGCTACGACGCCAGGCACTACAGCCTCAACCTCGACTACCAGCCGGGCGCCGACCTGCTGCGTGGCAGGGCGCGGATCCTGGCCACGGCGACCCAGCACCTGACCCGGTTCAACCTCGACTTCCTGCTCAAGGTCGACACCGTGAAGGTCGACGGCAGGCCCGCCACGTTCGCCAGGACGGGGCTGCACGAGCTGGAGATCACCCCCGCCCAGGCGCTGACCAGCGGCAAGCCGTTCATGGTCGAGGTGAGCTACGCCGACACGCCGTCCAAGGTGCCGGTGCCCGACGAGACGGGCGGCTTCCAGCCGTGGCTCGCCACCGCCGACGGCGCGCTCGCCCTGGGCCAGCCGCAGGTGGCGTGGTGGTGGTTCCCGAGCAACGACCACCCGCTCGACAAGGCCACCTACGACATCACGGTCAGCGTGCCGAAGGGCACCCAGGCCATCACCAACGGCATCAAGGTCAAGGAACGCACCTCGGGCGACAAGACCACCTCGACCTGGGTGATGGACAAGCCGATGGCCACCTACCTGGCCACGCTCTTCATCGGCCAGCTGGAGGTGCGCACCGGGCAGTCCAACGGCCTGCCCGTGGTGACCGCCTACAGCAAGGACCTCGGCCGGTACGAGGCGGCGGCCAAGGAGTCGATCGAGCAGACACCGCAGGTCGTCGACTGGCTGGCCGGCTACTTCGGCCGCTACCCGTTCCGCTCGATGGGCGGCTCGGTCACCAGCGCGCTGCCCGGCTTCGCGCTCGAGACACAGACGCAGCCGGTCTACGACCCGCGCTTCTTCAGCAGGGGCCCCGACACCTACGTGGTCGTGCACGAGAACGCGCACCAGTGGTTCGGCGACAGCGTCGCGGTCAAGGACTGGAAGCACATCTGGCTCAACGAGGGCTTCGCCACCTACGCCGAGTGGATGTGGTCGGAGAAGCTGGGCGAGGGCACGGCTGCGGAGGTCGCCGACTACTTCTACGGCCTGTGGCCGGCTGACGACGAGTTCTGGCAGGTCAAGCCGGGCGACCCGGGCGCGGCCGACCTGTTCCACAACGCCACCTACTACCGGGGCGCGATGGCGTTGCAGGCGCTGCGGGTCGAGGTGGGCGACGCGGCGTTCTGGAACATCGTCAAGACCTGGCCGAGCGTCAAGCGGCACGGCAACGCCGAGACGGCCGAGTTCGTCGCGCTGGCCGAGCGGATCTCCGGCAAGCAGCTCGACGCGGTCTTCGACACCTGGCTGTTCACCGTGGGCAAGCCCGCCACCTCGCCGAACGGCACGGCGGCGGCCACCGCCAAGGCGGCCGCGGGCGAGCCCGCCTCGGTCGCGAAGATCAAGGCGGTGCACGAGCTGCTGAGGCACACCAAGTAATCCCCTGAGCCGGTACGGCGGGCCCCGCCCGCCGTACCGGCCCGGTCAGGTGAGGGCGTCGACGCCCAGCGTGACCGCGACGGCCAGCCCGCACGCCGCCGCCAGGTAGCGCAGCGAACGGCCGGGCAGGCGGCGGGCGATCGAGGGCCCGAGCCACCCGCCGATGAGGAAGCCCGCCGCCAGCGGTGCGACGGCCCACCACACCACCGGGCCGAACAGCGCGAACGCCACCGCGGCGACGAGGTTGGCCAGCCCCGAGACGACGTTCTTGACCGCGTTCACCCTGGCGGGCGCCTGGTCCAGGATGGCGGTGAGGACGGCGAACATGAGGATGCCGCCCGCGGCGCCGAAGTAGCCGACGTAGATCGCCACCGCGAACAGCGCCACCCTCGCCAGGACGCTGTGGTTGCCGCCGGGCCGGACGCCGGGCGGGCGGATCAGCAGCAGCGAGGCGATCGCGATCAGGAACGGCGCGATCAGCTCGAACGTCCTGGATGGGGTGATCAGCAGCAGGAGCGCGCCGGTCGCGCCGCCCAGCGCGCTGACCCAGCCCAGGCGCAGCACCGCGCCGCCCTGCCCCTTCAGCTCCGGCCGGGAGCCCGCCGCCGCGCCGAGACCGGTGAACACCAGCGAGACGGTGTTGGTGACGTTGGCGGCCAGCGGCGACAGGCCGAAGGCGAGCAGCGCGGGATAGGAGATGATCGAGGCCAGGCTGACCACGGTGCTGACCACCCCGGCCACGACACCCACCGCGAGCAGGCCGAGGACTTCGAGCATCCCGACATGCTAGGACGCGGGCGCCGGCCGGCCCCAGGCGGGGTCGGGGCCGAAGCCGGGGATCCAGCGTTCGGCCTCGGCGCGGAAGCGGCCCGTGGCGGCCAACTGCGACAGGATGCCGTAGCCGGCGGTCAGCACGCGGAAGCTCACCACGTAGTCGGGTGGCACGTTCAGCATCCTGAAGATGCTCGACCCGTCGCTGAACATGTACAGGCCGCGCTCGCGCATCCAGTCGCGGGTGAAGGAGAACTCCGGGACGGCGATCGGCTCGGCGTAGGGGGCGACGAAGGAGGCCAGCGCGTCGAGGTCCACCTCGACGCCCTCGCGGATCACGCCCTCCTGCCTGAAGACCTCGGCCACGCCCTCGATGTCGCCGGCCGCGCCGCAGCGCAGCAGCGGGCCGATGGCGGGAGGGTGGCCGCCGGGCAGCCGCTTGACCGCGCCGAAGTCGAGCACGCCGAGCCGGCCGTCCTCGGTGATCTTGAAGTTGCCCGGGTGCGGGTCGCCGTGCAGCAGGCCGCAGCGGGTGGGCGAGGAGAAGGAGAAGCGCACGAGGAGCAGCGCGGCCCTGTCGCGCTCCTCCTGCGTGCCGCCCTCGACGATCCTGGACAGCGGCGTGCCGTCCAGCCACTCTGTGACGATCACGTGCTCGGACGCGGCCACGACGGGAGGCACCGCGAAGTCGGGGTCTTCGGCGTACTCCTCCGCGAAGGCGTGCCAGGCCTCGGCCTCCAGCCCGTAGTCGAGCTCCTCGGCCACCCGCTCCTGCAGCTCCTGCACGAACGCCCGCACGTCGAGACCGGGCAGCAGCACGCCGAACAGCTTGGCCACCCTGCCGACCTGCCGGAGATCGCTGCGCAGCGCCTTGGCCGCGCCGGGGTACTGCACCTTGACCGCGACCTTCCTGCCGTCGGCCCACACCGCTCTGTGCACCTGCCCGATCGAGGCGGAGGCGGCCGGCAGGTCGTCGAAGGCGGCGAAGTGGTCGCGCCAGCCCTCGCCGAAGTCCTCGGCCAGCACCCTGTGCACGGTCGCGGCGGGCATGGGCGGCGCGGAGTCCTGCAGTCTGGTCAGCGCCGCCCGGTACGGCTCGACGACGGCCGGCGGCAGCGCCGCCTCCAGCACCGAGAGCAGCTGGCCGATCTTCATCGCGCCGCCCTTGAGCTCGCCCAGCACCTTGAAGATCTGTTCGGCCGTGCGCAGCTGGACCTCGGTGGCGACGAGCTCGGCGGGCCTGCCGAGCACGCGCTTGCCGAGCCCCAGCGCGGTACGTCCTGCGTAACCGAGGGGGAGCGTGGCGAGCTTGGCGGTTCGCGTCACCGCCAGACGGGGAAGATCGGCCATACGGCCCATTTTTTGGACTGTTTGCCAATAAGGCAACGTGACGGTCACCACACAGGGCCGGCGGGCGGCGTCACGCCTCGGCGGCAGGCACGTGGAGATCCCTGACTCGCGGATGCTCATCCCGCTCGACAACCCCGCGGCCCTGAGCGCGCAACTGCGCCGCTTCATCACCTCGACCGGCACCGGCAGGATCTGATCCGCGGGCGCGGCCTCACCCCAGCCCGAGCAGGCCGATCGAGCGCTCGCGCATCTCCACCTTCCTGATCTTGCCGGTGACGGTCATCGGGAACGCGTCGACGACGTGGACGTAGCGCGGGATCTTGTAGTGGGCGATCTCCCCCGCGCAGAACTCCCTGATCGCCTCGGCGGTCAGCGGCTCGGCCCCCTCGCGCATGACGATCCAGGCCATGAGCTCCTCGCCGTACTTCTCGTCGGGCACACCGATGACCTGCACGTCGGCGATGTCGGGGTGGCGGTGGAGGAACTCCTCGATCTCCCTGGGGTAGATGTTCTCGCCGCCCCTGATCACCATGTCCTTGATCCGGCCGACCACGTTGACGTAGCCGTCGTCGTCCATGGTGGCCAGGTCGCCGGTGTGCATCCAGCGGGCCCTGTCGATCGCCTCGGCGGTCTTGCCCGGCTCCTCCCAGTAGCCGAGCATCACCGAGTAGCCGCGGGTGCACAGCTCGCCGGGCTCCCCGCGCGGGACGGTCAGGCCCGTCTCGGGGTGCACGATCTTCACCTCGACGTGCGGCATGACCCGGCCGACCGTCTCCGTGCGCCGCTCCAGGCCGTCGGCGGTCCTGGTCATCGTGGAGACGGGCGAGGTCTCGGTCATGCCGTAGCAGATGGCGACCTCGGTCATGTTCATCTCGCCGACCACCCGCCTCATGACCTCGACCGGGCAGGGCGAGCCCGCCATGATGCCGGTGCGCAGGCTGGACAGGTCGTAGTCCTTGGCCGGGTTCTCCAGCAGGGCCAGCTCGGCGATGAACATGGTCGGCACGCCGTACAGGCTGGTGCAGCGCTCCCGCTCGACCGCGCGCAGGGTGGCCTCGGGGTCGAAGCCCGCCGAGGGGATGACGATGCACGCGCCGTGCGAGGTGGCGCCGAGGTTGCCCATCACCATCCCGAAGCAGTGGTAGAACGGCACCGGCAGGCAGACGCGGTCGTGCTCGGTGTAGTGGATCAGCTCGCCGACGAAGAAGCCGTTGTTGAGGATGTTGTGGTGCGACAGGGTCGCGCCCTTGGGGAAGCCCGTCGTGCCAGAGGTGTACTGGATGTTGATCGGGTCGTCGAAGGTCAGCTCGATGTCCTTCAGCGGGGCCTGCTCGGCCAGCAGGGCGCTCCAGCTCTCCTCCCCCAGGTAGACCACGTCGCCGAAGCCGATCTCCTCGATCATCGCCCGGTAGTCGCTGCCCTTGTGGGCGACGGCGCTGATCAGCAGGCGCATGCCCGACTGCTTGACCACGTACTCCAGCTCGTGGCTGCGGTAGGCGGGGTTGACGTTGACCAGGATCGCGCCGATCTTGGCCGTGGCGTACTGCACGAAGACCCATTCGGCGCAGTTGGGCGCCCAGATACCCACCCTGTCGCCCTTGCCGATGCCCCTGGCCGTGAGGGAGCGCGCCAGGTGGTCCACCTCGTCGTTCAGCCGCGCGTAGGTCCATCGGCGGCCTGTCGGCACCTCGACCAGCGCCTCCCGGTCGCCGAAGCGGCGGACCGCTCGCTCGAAGTTCTCCCCGATCGTCTCGCCGAGCAGCGGAGCGTCCGTGACGGCGCTGGAGTAGGACTGCATAGGGACAGTCTGCGACCGGCCGCCGTCGCGCACCACCCCGGCGCGCCCGGGCTCCTACCGGAGGATCCGCTTCACGCCCGCGGGCCAGCCGGGATCGCCGTCCCTGACGAAGCGCACCCATGCTCCGTGCATCTCGCGGGCCAGCGCCTGGGGCGCGCCCTGGCCCGCGGTGCGGGCCACACCGGGCGCGTCGAGCACGTCGAAGGCGAAGGGCAGGTCGAGATTGTGCACGGCCCCGACCCGGCCGCCGCCCGCCGGGCTCTCGACTGGCGACTCCCAGCGGAACTCGTAGGCGTAGGTGGGCGCGATGGCCGCCGAGCGGGCCCGCAGGAGCAGGCGGGTCTCCCTGGTGAACAGGTGGTGGGTGACGGCCCTGGCCACCAGCTCGGCGGGCGGCAACTCAGGGTCGTAAGGGAAGCCGAGCCCTTCGGCCGCGCCCCGCGCGGTGCCGGCGTCGATCCCTTCCACCATGCGCCTGACGAACACGTCGGCCTCCTGGGAGGTGCAGCCCGCCAGCAGCCGCAGGTGGCCGCCGATGCCGGTGCCGATCGCCTCGAGCGGGACCCCCGGCACCACCTCGCCGTCGACGACCGGCTTGATCGGGACCGACTCGCCCAGCGAGTCGAGCTGTCCTGTCATCGGCGGCGGCTGCTCGGCCAGCAGCCGTTCAGGGGGCAGCGCCGCGAAGTCCTCCCGCAGCGGCCGGACGCCCAGCCTGGCCGCCAGCTCCTTGGCGTGGGCCCTGGCCTCGGCCAACGGGGCCACCAGCGTGGCCGATCCGCTCATGACGATCGACCTGCGAAACAGGCCGGCCGCGTCGGGCATGGTCATGAGCGTGACCACCGCGGCTCCGCCCGCCGAGTGGCCCGCGAGCGTCACGTCGGCGGGGTTGCCGCCGAAGGCCGCGATGTTGGCCCGCACCCAGCGCAGCGCGGCCAGCCAGTCGAGGACGCCGAGGTTGGCGGGGGCGTCGTCGAGCGCGAGGAACCCCTCGAAGCCGAGCCGGTAGTTGGCGGCCACGAAGACCACGCCGTCGCGGGCGAAGCGGTGGCCGCGCTGCCACGCGGCGGAGTTGGCGCCGGTGGAGAAACCCCCTCCGTGAATCCAGACCAGGACGGGCAGCCCGGCCACTCCGAGGTCGGGGGTGTAGACGTCGAGGTTCAGGCAGTCGGCGCCGGGCCGGAAGACGTCGGGCGCGAACAGGCCGATGTCCTGGGCGGGCAACTGCGGCGCGGCGGGACCGTGCTCGACGGCGGGCCGCACGCCCTCCCACGGCTCGGGCGGCGCGGGCGGGCGGAAGCGGCGCTCGCCGAACGGCGGCGCGGCGAAGGGCACGCCGAGGAAGGCGTGCACCCCGTCCACGCGTGTGCCGGAGACCCGTCCAGCGGCCGTCTTCACGATCATGCCTGGTCCATCCCGCCGTTCCCTCGACGATCCTGATCGCCACGTGGGCTCGGTGGCAAGAGGCCCGGCACACCGACCTTCCCGACGATCGGGTCGCGACACGCGGTGACGCCCCGGACGGAAGGCGTGCGCGGCCCACCTCGCCACTGGACGCAGCTGCCCCGACTCACGGCCGACCTCCTCGCGGGAGCGGTTCGGGGCAGGGCGTGGGAGGTGTTCCTGCTCGTGTGAGGGGTAGGCGCAGACTCCTCTCGAGAGGAGTACGCCCATGGGCGACCGACACACGGTGCCTGAGCTGATGGACGAGAACGACGTCGTCGACCTGCTCCTACGGCAGCACGCCCTGATCAGGGACCTGTTCGCCGAGGTCGCGAGCGCGCCGGAGGACGCGCGGGGCGAGCCGTTCCAGAGGCTGGTGCGCCTGCTGGCCGTCCATGAGACGGCTGAGGAGGAGATCGTGCACCCCTACGCCCGGCGCAAGCTGCCCGGCGGGGACGAGGTGGTGGACGAGCGGCTGGCCGAGGAGAACGCGGCCAAGGACATGCTCACCCAGATGGAGAAGGCGGGCGTGGCCGACCCGCAGTTCCTGGCCAATCTGGATGTACTGCGCTCCGCCGTGCTGACCCACGCGAGGGCGGAGGAACGGTACGAGTTCACCCGCCTGCGCGCCGAGACCAGCGTCGCCGAGCGCAGGGCGATGGCGGCGGGGGTGAAGGCGGCCGAGGCGATGGCGCCCACGCATCCGCACGCGGGCGTCGAGACCGCGATGGCGAACCTGCTGGTCGGGACGCCCATCGCGATGGCGGACCGGATCCGCGACGTCATCAGGAAGGCGATGGGCAAGCAGAGCTGATCCGGCGAGACCGGGTTGGCGTGTGCCGGGGCCCGCGGAGGCGCCGTCGGCCGGGCGCCTCTCGGGCCGGATGAGCGTGGTGCGGACCGGATGCTCGCCCCGATAGCGGTGATCAAGTGCGCCAACCACGCCTCACATCATGACTTATCTTGATTTCTTCCATGTGATCGCCCCGGCGACCAGCAATGCGGCCGCGGCGGCCCCTGCCCATCGGCGCTGGCGGGCGATCCGCCGTTCCACCTCGGCGTACGGGGTGGTGGTGAAGGAGACCAGCTCGTAGCGGGAGACGTAGCGCCCGGGCAGCACCCGCTCCAGCGCGTGCTCGATCCGCTTCTGCGCCAGGAACACCCTGGAGCCGACCTTGTCGCGCATCTCCACGAAGTTGTCCAGTGCGAGGCGGGCGATGACGTCGGTGTCGGCCTTGCGGCGCTGGAACAGCTCCAGCGCCCTGCCGAAGTCGTCTCCGGTCTCCTCCAGGCACCTGTCGAGCTCGACGCAGTCCTGGAAGCCGCAGTTGGCGCCCTGGCCGTAGAAGGGGACGATCGCGTGGGCCGCGTCGCCGACCAGCCCGAGCAGCGTGCCGCCGACCTCGCCGTGCCACGGGTCGCAGCGCACCGTCACCAGATGGCCGACGGGGTTGCGCGCGTAGTCGGAGGCCAGGTGCGGCATGACCTCCGCGGCGTCGGGATACTCCTGCGTGAAGTGCGCGCGGATCTTCTCGGGCGTATCGAGCCCGGCCAGCGCCTCGTGCGGCCAGAAGAGCGTGCAGGTGAACGACTTGTCCGGGTTCGGCAGTGCGATCATCATCGACCGGCCCCGCGGCCAGATGTGCAGCGCTCCGGGATCGAAGGCGAACTCCCCCAGCTTGGGCGGGATCGTCAGCTCCTTGTAGCCGTAGTCGAGGTACTCCTGGCTGAAGTTCGTGCCCTGCATCGCCTGCAGCCTCGCCCTGACCGCGCTGCGGGCGCCGTCGGCGCCGATGACGACCTGCTGGCCCTTCTCGGTGACCAGGCCGGCGTCGGTCTCGAACTCCAGGGTGCCATGGCCGATCCCGACCAGCCGGTGGCCGAACTTCGCCGTGACGTTCGGCCGCGCCTCGGCGGCGTCGAGGAGCTTGCGGTTGAGCGCGGCGCGGCTGATGGAGTTGATCGCGTGCGCGCCGTCGGCCGAGTAGGGCTGGAAGGTGAGGGTGCCGTCGGTGGCGTGCATCATCCTGCCCGGCATCGGCAGCGCGTCCGCCAGCGCCATTTCGTCCAGGCCGAGCCTGCGCAGGGCGTCGATGCCGCGCTCTGAGACGGCCAGATTGATCGACCTGCCACGCTCGGCTCCGGCCGTTCGGGGGTCGGGACGCCGCTCGTAGAGGGTGACCTCGTGTCCTCTCCGGGAGAGGTAGCAGGCGAGCAGGCAGCCGACCAGACCGGCTCCGACGATGGTGACCTCCACGATGACTCCCTTCCCTTCCCCTCCTTCGTACGGCGCGGCGCCCGAAAACGCCACCACGCGACGACAGGCGCCGCCCTGTCTCGCGCTACGGTTTCGGGCCGGCTCGACGGAAGAGCCGTCGCCGGACGGCCCTCCGGTCCTCGTCCCCCCGAGTCGGCGCCGGCGGCATGTCGAGTTGGCCGCGGGGTGGGCGAGCGGTTTCGAGTCGGCAGGGCCCGCCCTCTCGACGGAGGGGCGGGTCAGGACGGGTCGGTTTTCTCGGGTGGGGTCGTGCGGGTGAGGTGGTCTGCGATGGCGAGGGCGGTGGTGCGCCAGATGGGGGTGCGGGGGTCGATCACCGCGAAGTGGTCGCCTGACATCTCCATGTAGGTGACCTCGTCCCCGGCCTCCGCCGCCGCCCTGGCGTACCTGCGGCTGAAGTCGATCAGGTCCAGGTCGTCGCCCGAGCCCTGGACGATGAGTTGCGGGATGCCCAGCGGGAGACGGAGCAGGGGGCTGGAGGAGGCGTACCGATCGTGCGGGGCTCCGCGCTCCTCGCCCGCGCGGCCGTCGAGCGCCGCCGCGACGGCGCCCGAGCTGAGGTGGCGCCGGTCGCCCTCCACCAGGTCGAGCACTCCGGCGAGGGAGACGGCGAGCGCCACTCCCGCTCCGTCGGCCGCCGCCCTGAGGGCCAGCTGTCCTCCCGCGGAGTGGCCGACCACGGCGACGCGACCCAGATCGAGCAGCACCCCTGGCCCCGATGAGACAGGGGACCCCGGACCGGCAGCCCAAGAATCGGAGCCGGGGACCCGAAGATCGGAGCCGGGGACCGAAGGATCAGGGGTGGAGGAAGGTGATTGGCGGACTGGCGGGTGCGAACCGGTTACCGGAGGGCGAGGGTTGATGTCCGAAGGGTGGGGGGCGAGCGATGGGCGCGGGTTGACGGGGGAGGCGAGAGGGCGGATGTCCGCCGGGCCGGGGGTGGCCGGACGAGAGCCGAGGGCTGGTGGGTGAGAGGCGGAGGAGTGGCGTGGGGGTGCCGTTGGGGTGCTGAGGGAGGCCGCCACCGAAGGGAGGGCGGCCAAGCCTGCGGCGACGTCGGTGGTGGTGGCATCCCAGCCGTGCAGGTCGGGGCGGCGGTACTCCAGGTTCCACGCGGCGAATCCGCGGGCCGTCAGGTCGGCGCAGAGGGCCTCCATCAGGTCGGCCGCCCAGATCGAGCGCCAGTATCCGCCGTGCACGAGCGCCACGACCGGCACCGCCGCCTTCGCAGAGTCCGTCGAGGTCGGCAGGTGCAGGTCGCCCCACTGCTCGGGGTGCGGGCCGTACGGGATGCGGCGGGGACGGTGGCGCGCCCGGTGGACGGCGTGCCTGATCGCCCAGGCCAGCCCTTCGATCCCCCTGCCGTGGATGTGCGAGGCGCCGTCGACCTGGCGGACCCTGGCGAAGTCGCACCAGACGACCTCGCCGCCCGCGCCGATGAGCTCCCGCATCTCCCGCGAGGGCCCAGGAACCACCACGACGGCCGTGCTGAGGCCGCCCGCCGGGCCGAGATCACCGCCCCCGGGTTCTCCGGGGAGTGCCCGCGTTGCGGCGGGGAGGGTGTCGGCGTCCGGGTGTCTTTCTGGCGGATCGGTGAGCCGACCCGCATGGCCCGGGAGAGCGGCTGAGAGGAGGGCGCGGGTTTCGGTGGCGTCGCGGGCGTGTGTGAGCACGCCGTGCACGCCGAGGGCCGCGAACTCCCGCTCGGCCACCTCTCCGACCAGCGCCCGATCCGCCTGCAGGCCGGGGCCGATGATCACCTGTACGTCCGTCATGAGGCAAGCATGCTGAGGGTCCCGCTGGAGTCAAAGCCCATATGGACTTTTATCGCCCTTTCTTCCGGATATGAGGCAGGAGGCAGAGCTGACGGAGGAGGACACCAGGAGGCTGTCACAGCTCGGCAAGAACGGCCCGCGCGACGTGACGGGGCTCAAGATGACGCACTGCGTGCCGAATGGGAGGGTGTGAACGCCCAGGCCGCCAGCCACACGCTGAGGCCCATGATCGCCATGCCGAGCGGCACGTGCAGGGTGACGGCGCCGGAGCCGCCGGTCGCCGACTGCGCGAAGCCCAGCAGCAGGATCGCCAGGCTGGCCAGCGCGGGCCAGCCTGGGCCCCTGCCCGGACGCCACATGAGCACGCCGATGATCAGCAGGATCAGCGCTGCGGCGTGGACGGCCCCTGCGCCCATGCCGTGCGTCGCGCTGCCCGCACCGCCGAGCAGCTGGCCCGCGGTGACGGCCTGGACGAGCACCGCGACCACGTTGACCGCGGCGAAGATCTTGAAGGGGGTGAGGTATCTGACCATGCGGTCCAGGATCGTGCGGGAGGCGGACCCCGACATCCGCCACCGGTCGTCATGGCCACTACACCCAGGGGTGTAGTGCGATCACAGCGGCGGCGCTATCGCCTGCGCGTCCAGGCCCTTGAACCACAGTCCGATCATGAAGGCGGCCGTGGCCTCCAGCAGCGCGGCCCTGGCCAGCCCGCCGCCGTCGAACGGCGTGCAGCCGAGGTCCGCCACCAGCCCGCGCACGACCGTCAACGCCTCCTCGTCGTCCCCGCACAGGGGTACGGCCAGCGGCCGGCCGCCGAACACGGGCGGCGTCATCCGCCAGACATCCACATGACACAGGTTGAACGCCTTGACCACGCGCGCGCCCGTGGCGGCCGCGACCCGCTCGGCCATCGGGTGGTCGGCCGTCAGCTCGCCGTCCCGGATCGGGTTGGTGCAGTCGATGAGCACCTTGCCGCGCAGCGAGTCGTCGGCCACCTCGAGCGCGGCGTGCGCGGGGACGGCGAGCAGCACGGCCTCGCCGTACGCCATGGCCTGGCTGAAGGAGCCGTACCCCATGGCCTGGGTGGCGGAGCCCGAGCTCCTGCCGCTGGTCATCACCTCGTGTCCCGCGCGGGTCCACTGGGTGCCGAGAGCGTCGGCCATGCCGCCCGCGCCGAGAATACCGATACGCATGCGTCCTCCTCGAAGATGTAGGTAAGGACGAAGGTAGAAAAAGCACGAGATACCGATTGGTGCGTATCGGCATGTTCCTCGCTGACTGTCAGGCCAGGCTGGCCTTTGACCTGCTCGCCAACACCTGGAACGCGGTAGTGGTCTGGGCGTTGCGAGAGGGGCCGAGCCGCCCGGCCGAGCTGCGCGGGCGCATCGGCGGGATCAGTCCCAAGGTGCTGAACGAGACGCTGCGCCGGCTCGAGTTCAACGGGATCGTCTCCCGCACGGCCTACGCGGAGGCGCCGCCCAGGGTGGAGTACGCGCTGACGGAGCTGGGCCGCACCCTGCTCGGGCCGATCGAGGCGTTCGGCGCGTGGGCGTTCGAGCACGCCGAGGAGGTCATGGCCGCCCAGGACGGGTTCACGAGGTGAAGTAGCGCTCCAGGACCACGGCGACGCCGTCCTCGACGTTGGAGAGGGTGTGCCGCTCGACCGCGGCCAGCACGGTGTGGTGGGAGTTGGCCATCGCGTAGCCCGCGCCCGCGTAGGTCAGCACGGCCAGGTCGTTGGGCATGTCGCCGAAGGCCACGACGTCCCGGGGGTCGATGCCGCGCTCGGCGCACAGCTCGGCCAGCGCGCCCGCCTTGGTCACGCCGGCCGCGCTGATCTCCAGCAGCCCACCGGCGCCGGAGTAGGTGATCTCCGCCTGCCCGTCCACCGCCGCGGTCGCCGCGGTGAACATCTCGTCGGCGTGGTGCTCGGCGGACCAGGCCAGCAGCTTCACCACCGGCTCCGCGCGCGTCCACACCGACTCCACCTGCGTGCGGTACGGCGCGTCCTGGACGACGTGCTTGGCGTATCCCGGCTCGAACAGCACGCCCGAGCCCGTCTCGATCGCGAACGCGATGCCGGGCAGCGCCTCGGAGAGCGTCTGCGCCACCCCGCGCGCGGCCTCGAGCTCCAGGGCACGGACCCGCAGCGTCTCGCGCGTGTCCAGGTCGTGGACGATCGCGCCGTTGCTGCAGATCGCGGTGCCGCCGACGCCCGCCGCCTTCGCCAGCTCCCAGACGCTCCTCGGCGGCCGCGCGGTGACGAACACCACGTCGGCCCCCGCCTCCCTGGCCAGGAGCAGGGCGCGGCGGGTGCGAGGGGAGACCGATCCCTCGTCGTCGAGGAGCGTGCCGTCCAGGTCGGTGGCGATCAGGCGAGGGAGGCTCATGCCGGGCATTATCCGGCATGCCCCCTCAGCGCGGGATCAACGCCCTGATGTCAGAGAAGACCCTCTCGTGAGCCGCCGCGGCCTCGGCGGAGGCGTCCTGGATGAAGCCGTGCGCCAGGCCGGGCTCCTGCCGGTGCACCACCTTCACACCCGCCTCCGCGAGCCGGGCGGCGTAGGCGTCGCCCTCGTCGCGCAGGGCGTCGTTCTCGGCGGTCACCAGGAGCGTGGTGGGCAGGCCGTACAGGTTGGGTGACAGCAGCGGGCTGGCGGCGGCGCGGGCGGCGGGCTCGGGCACCCACTGCGCCACGAACCAGGCCAGCGTCTCGGCGTCGAGCCCGGAGCCCGAGCCCTTGTCGGTGACGCTCGCGCAGGAGAGCGTGAGGTCGGTGTTCGGGCAGAGCAGCACCTGGAGGGCGGGCACCGCGCAGCCCTCGTCGCGCAGGCGCAGGCAGGCCATGGTCGCCAGGTATCCGCCCGAGCTGTCCCCCGCGACGGCGACCGGCCTGGCCCAGCGGAGCACCTCCACGGCGTCGTCGAGCGCGGCGGGGCAGGGGTGCTCGGGGGCGAGCCGGTAATCCACCGCCAGCACCTCCACGTCGCACTCCCGCGCGATCCTGCGGCAGGTCGTGTCGTGGGAGTCCAGGCCGCCGATCACCCAGCCGCCGCCGTGCAGGTACACCATCAGCGGGCGAGGACGTTCGACGGGACGGTAGCGGCGCAGGCGCAGCCCCGAGGGGCTGGTCAGATCGAGGACCTGGGCCAGCTCCGGTCCTGGTGGGCGTTGAGGGGTGCGCGCCCTGAGCTCCAGCAGTCTCGTGTCAGACATAACGGCACATAGTAGGGTTTCCGGGTGCCTGAAAAAGCCGGAATCGGCTCCGCACTTCGGTTCGCCACCGAGTTGGTGGCCTGGATCGCCACTCCGTGGGCCCTGGCGCCGCACTCCGTGCCTCTGGCCGTACTGTCGGTGATCACGCTGATCGGGCTCCCGACCCTCTTCTCGACCCCCGGCGACAAGCGCCACGTGATCGTCGCCGTGCCCGGCTTCGTCACGATCCTGCTCGTGGCGCTCCAGCTCGTCGCGGCCGTGGTGTCGTCGTGGCAGGCGTGGGCGCCCGCCGCCGCGGTCGTCGTGTCGGTTCTCGCCGCCGCGACCGTCGTGACCGAGCTGCCCCGCTGGCGCCGCCTGCTCAGGTGAACTCGTCCCACACCAGCAGGCCCTCCCGGGCCTCGGGCGAGCCCTCCAGCGCGCCCCGCACGGTGGTCAGCGCGATCTCCAGGGCCTGGATCGAGTCCGCGCCCGAGACCTTTCTCTCGTGTTCCCATCCGTGGAGCCCGTCGATGCGGTAGGGGCACGACCACTCCCCCGTCGGCTCCTCGTACGGCAGGCCGACGGCCACGGTGACCTCGCGCGGCGGCTCGGTCAGCAGCGTGAGAACACGCTGGGCGATCTCGTACATGCCAGCTGATCTACCCAGTCGGCCGCACCGCGAAAGTGATCACGCCCAGGTAGCCGCCGGCCTCTTTCACCGTCTTCATGACCATGCTCGGCTCGAAGATGCCGTCGTCGTCGTTGAAGGTGTCGCGGCCCGCGTGGGCGGTGTACGGCTCGCTCCCGTAGACCTCGGCGGTGACCGCCTCGTCGAACATCGTCTGCGTGGTGAGCACCCGCTCGTCCGAGACGTGCACCATGGCGTGGATGTGCACGGTCCTGCCGCGGTACCAGCCGGGATAGATCGTGGTGAACTCCACGATCCCCTCCTTGTTGGTGACCTGGGCTCCGCGCAGGTAGCGCTCGTCGTCCGACGGGCCGCCGCCCCCGCCGCCGCCTTCCCTGGACCGCTCCTCGAAGCCGGAGTAGAGGCCCATGGCGTCGCAGTGCCAGATCTCCACCACCGCGCCGGATATCGGCGCGCACGTCCCCGCGTCCTGCACCCTGATCGCCACCCGCAGCGTCGCGCCCTGCCGGTCCTCGCGGATGTCGCTGCGGATCCTGTCCGCGTCGAAGTGGTAGGGCCCCTGTGTCGTCTCCTCCGTCAGCGTGCAGGTGCCGGCGTCCTCGAACAGCGCGTCCAGGCCGGTGGCGGCCGTCGTCGGCGTGATGGTGGCGGTGCCACCCGCCGAGGTGGCGACCCGGACGGGCGTGCCGCCCTCCGCGCAGGCCGCGAGCAACGCGCTCAGCCCGACGCCGCCGATCCCCGCGAGGACGGCCCGCCTGCTCACCCGCTGACCCTCATGGTCGACACTCATACCTCGGACGGTAGAGAGACCACCTGAGGATTGGATGAGAATGACGCGCGTGCTGCTGACCGGGTTCGAGCCCTTCGGCGGGGAGACGACGAACCCCTCCTACGACGCCGCCGTGCTGGTCCCGGGGGTGAGCGTGGCCGAGCTGCCCTGCACGTTCGCGGGCGCGCTGACGGCGCTGCGCGAGGCCGTCGACCGGCACGACCCCGAGCTGGTGCTGTGCGCGGGACAGGCGGGAGGGCGGGCGGTGATCTCGGTGGAGAAGGTGGCGATCAACCTCATCGAGGCGCGCATCCCCGACAACGGGGGCCGCCGGCCGTACGGCGTGCCGGTGGTGGCGGGCGGGCCGGACGCCTACCTGTCCACGCTGCCGGTCAAGGCCATGGCGCGGGCGGTGCGGGAGGAGGGGATCCCCGCGGAGGTCTCCTACACCGCGGGCACGTTCGTCTGCAACCAGGTCGCCTACGGCCTGGCGCACCTGATCGCGACCGAGCGGCCCGGCCTGAGGGGCGGGTTCGTGCACGTGCCGTACGCTCCGCACCAGGTCACCGAGTCGGGACAGCCCAGCATGGAGACCACCACGGTGGCGCGCGCCCTCGCCGCGCTGGTCAAGGCGGCCGACAGCGTCGAGGACGAGCTCCCCGCGGGCGCCATCCAGTAGAGTCGCGGCATGAGCGAGCCGTTCGGCGTGCGGTTACGCACGCAGATGGAGCGGCGAGGGCCGCTGTGCGTCGGCATCGACCCGAGTCCCGCGCTGTTGACCGCGTGGGGCCTCGACGACTCCCCCGCGGGGCTCGAACGCTTCAGCTTCACCGTCGCCGAGGCGGTGGCCGACGTGGCCGCCGCGGTCAAGCCCCAGTCGGCCTTCTTCGAGCGGTGGGGCAGCAGGGGCGTGGCGGTGCTGGAGCGGCTGATCCCCGCGCTGCGCGAGGCGGGGGCGCTGGTCGTCCTCGACGCCAAGAGGGGCGACATCGCCTCCACGATGGCCGGTTACGCCGAGGCCTACCTCGAGCAGGGCAGCCCCATGGCGGTCGACGCGATGACGGTCAGCCCGTACCTCGGGTTCGGCTCGCTGGCGGGCACGATCGCCACCGCGCACGCCAACGACGCCGGCCTGTTCGTGCTGGCCCGCACCTCCAACCCCGAGGCGGCCCTCCTCCAGGAGACGGTGGCCGACCAGATCTTCGAAGGGGTGGCCGCGGCCAACGAGGGCGCGGCCGGCCTCGGCTCCGTGGGAGTGGTCGTCGGCGCGACGCTGGACAAGGTCGGCCATCCCCTCGACCGCCTGGGCGGCCCCGTCCTGTCGCCGGGCCTCGGCGCCCAGGGCGCCTCCGCCGCCGCGGTGGCCAGGCTCTTCTCCGGGGTACGGCACGCGGTCCTGCCCTCAGTGTCGAGGGCCGTGCTGGGCGACCCCGCGCGGATCAGGAGCCTGACCGAGCGCTACCGCGACGAGTGCGTACGGCACCTGCGCGGCTAGATCACCCGGTGAGGGCGGCGTCGATCTCGGCACGGTCCGGCATGGACGTGCTGGCCCCTTCGCGCTGGACCGAGATCGACGCGGCGACCGAGGCGAAGCGCAGGGCGTCGGCGGGGGCCAGGCCCTCCGAGCGAGCCACGGCCAGGGCGCCGACGAACGTGTCGCCCGCCGCGGTCGTGTCGACGGCCTTCACCTTGACCGCGGGCACGCGCAGGCGCTCGCCCTCGCGCGAGCCGTACAGCGCGCCCTCGGAGCCGAGGGTGATCACCGCCTCGGGAACCCGCTCCAGCAGCGCGTCGAGCGCCTTGTCCGGATCGGTCAGCCCGGCGATCGCCGCCGCCTCGTGCTCGTTCGGGACGATCAGGTCGACCGCGTCGAGCAGTTCCTCCGGCAGCGGCTGGGCGGGCGCGGGAGTGAGGATCACCTGCGCGCCCGCGTCCCTGCCCGCCCTGGCGGCGCCGACGACGGCCGCCATGGGCAGCTCCAGCTGGAGCAGCAGCACGGAGGAGGCGTCGATCACGGCGAGGTCGTCGCCTGAGGGTCCGGTCACGCTGCCGTTCGCGCCGGGCACGACGATGATCGAGTTGCCACCCGAATCCTCCACCACGATGTGCGCGATGCCGCTCGGCCCCTCGACCCGCCGCAGCGCCCTGACGTCTACGCCGGCCTCCTCCAGCGTGGCGCGCAAGGCGGCGCCGAAGGAGTCGTCGCCCACCGCGCCGAGGAAGGCGACCTCGCCGCCCGCGCGGGCCGCGGCGATCGCCTGGTTGGCGCCCTTGCCGCCGGGGATGGTGCGGAAAGCGCGTCCCGTGACGGTCTCTCCGAGTTTGGGCGCCGACGGTACGTAGGCGACCAGGTCCATGTTCGCGCTGCCGAAGACCGAGATCATGACTCCATCATCCTCTCCGTGCGCTCGGCGAGCTCACCCAGCGCCATGCCGTCGAACCCGGTCAGGCTGGTGGCCAGGCTGTCGCGCAGCCTCCAGCGCTCCGGCACGCCGCCGTTCAGCGCGCCGACGACCGAGCCGACCGTCGCGCCCGCCGAGTCGGTGTCCCAGCCGCCCGCGACCGCTCCCGCGATCGAGGCGGTGAAGTCGCCCTGCGCGTGCACGAGGGTGGCGGCGACGAGGGCGGCGTTGTTGATCGTGTGCACCCAGTGCAGGTCGCCGTGCCGTTCGTGCAGGCGGTCAATGACCTGCTCGAAGTCGGCGAGGGCCGAGGCGTCCTCGACCGCCTGCCGTACGGCCAGGGCCAGCCTGGAGCGCGGCGGGACCACGGAAAGGCCCGCCTCGACCACCTCCTTCACCGACGTGGCGACCAGCGACTGGGCGCACATGGCGGCCACGAACATCGCGCCGTAGACGCCGTTGGCGGTGTGGGTGAGGCGGGCGTCGCGCCAGGCGTACTCGGCGGCGGTCGCCGGGTCGCGCGGATTGACCCAGCCGTACAGGTCGGTCCTGATCAGTGCGCCGATCCACTCGCGGAACGGGTTGCGGTAGGTCGCGGTCTCCGGCGGCTCGATCCCCGCCAGCAGGTTGCGGTAGGCGACCCGCTCGGCGGTGAACGTCCGGCCCGCGGGCAGCTCGTCGAGCCACAGCTGGGCCACGTCGTCGGTGGTGAAGCCGCGCCCGCGCCGCTCGAGCACCGACAGAGCCAGCAGCGGGTAGTTGAGGTCGTCGTCCTCGGGGATGCCGTCGATGTTCTCGGCGAGGGAGTTGACGGCGCTGCGCCGGTTCCACGGCCACCGCTCGCCGATCTCGGCGGGCAGCCCCACCGCGGTGAACCAGCCCCTGATGGGCCAGTTGCCGGTGGCCTCGGCGATCTGCCTGATGCCCTCGCGGGGGATCTTCTCGACCGGCTTGCCGAGGACGCACCCCGCGGCCCTGCCGCGCCACGCCCCGAGCACGCGAGCCGAGTCCGGCCGCACGGCCCGCCCCGTGCCGGAGCGGCCTCCGACCCCGCCGGCGCCGCCCTCCGGGCGACCGGCCGCACGCTGTTCCCTTTGCGGGAAGACGCCCGCCGAGTGACCCGGCCAGCTCGGGCAGGAGGCGATGATGTCGGCCAGCTCCGTGGGCTCGTCCAGCGGGGATTCCAGCGTGGCCAGCTCGTCGAGCAGCTCCTCCGCCAGCCGCCGCAGCCGCCGCGCGCCCGCCTCCGACGCTCCCGCCCTGGGCGGCGCGTCGTGCCCGCCCGCCGCGTGCCAGCGGGCCGCGATCTCCCGCACGTCGCGCCCGTCCTCGGCGGCCTGGCGCAGCTCGTGCCCCACCAGGTCCTCGGGCTGCGCCCAGGTGAGCCTGATCACCGGCCGGCCAGCTCGGTGAAGGCGTCCTCGTGTGCCCTGCGCCTGGCCACGTCGTCGCGGTGGATCCGCAGCGCGACCTCGGCGATCGCCCGCCCCGGCGCGAGCAGGTCCGTACGGCTGGCCGCGCCGATCTGCTCGACCCAGTCGGACGGCACGGCCGACAGCCCGCCGAGCGCCCCCGCGATCGCCCCGCCCATGGAGGCGATCGAGTCGGCGTCGCGCCCGTAGTTGACCCCGCCCAGCACGGTGTCCCTGACGTCTCCCTTGGCGATCAGCAGGAACGCCAGCGCGAGGGGTAGCTCCTCGATGCTGTGCACGCGCGACGGCCGCCTGGCGCCGAGCCCCTGGTCGCGGTAGGTGTCGGCGACCGTGTCGTAGGGCCGCATGGCGGCGCGCAGCCCCACGAACGAGCCCTCCCAGTGGCCGAAGTCGCGGGCCTTCGAGCACACGGCGTCGATCGCGGCCCTGGTGCCGTCCTTGGCCAGCCTGAGCGAGGTCGCCACCACCGAGTCGGGGGTGGCGCCGGGGCGCATCGCCTCGGCGACGGCGGCGGCCATCACGCCCGCGGCCTCGCGCCCGTAGGAGGACTGGTGCGCGCCCGTCAGGTCGATCGCCTCGGCGTAGGCGGCGTCGGGGTCGCCGGCGTTGACGATGCCGACCGGCGCGACGTACATCGCCGCCCCGCAGTTGACGATGTTGCCGACGCCCGCCTCGCGCGGGTCGACGTGCCCGTAGTGCAGCCGCGCCACGATCCACTTCTCGGCCAGGAACACCCGCTGCAGCGGCAGCGCGTCGGCCTCGAGCTCGGGGATCCACTGCTTGGCGCCCATCATCTCGGGCACCATGTGCTCGGCCATGGAGTAGGCGTCGAGGTGACCGCCCGCCTTCTGGTAGACGCGGATGAGCGCGTGCGTCATCAGGGTGTCGTCGGTGATGTGGCCGTCGCCCTTGTGGTACGGCGCGATGGGCCGCGCGTTGCGCCAGTCGGCGTTGAACGGCGGGACGACCCCCTCGACCGTCCCGCCGTAGCGCTGGGTGATCTGCTCGGGAGTCCAGCCCTCGGTGGCGCCGCCGAGCGCGTCACCCACCGCCGCTCCCGCCACGCATCCAGTGGCCCTGTCCTCCAGCGGCGTCATGCGATTCCCTCCGAAATATCCAGTAGATCCCTGCCGGCCAGTTCAGGCAGGCAGCACCCGGCCAGCCTCCGCGCGGAGGCGGCCCACCCCTCAGGTATCACGCCGTATCCGCCCAGGGCGCCCGTGAGCGCCCCGGTGAGCGCGGGCGCCGAGTCGGCCACCGGCGCCAGGCACGCGGCGGCGGGCACGGCCTCGGCCAGCGACCCGCCGGAGACCTCCGCCAGCGCGAGCGCGACGGGCACGGTCACCGCCGCGGAGACGGCGTAGCTGTAGACATGGTCGATCAGTTCGGCGTCGAGCGCGGGCACGGCGGCGAAGGCCCCGCCCGCCTTGCGGGCCACCCGCAGCGCCGCCCTGGCGTTGTGGCCGATCGCGGTGTCCTCCGGCAGCTGGGCCAGCGCCGCCTCGACCGCGAGCGCGGCCGAGCCGCCGGAGACCGCCTCGGCCACCGCCGCGGCCATCGCCCTGGCGCCGAGCACGCCGTCACCCGCGTTGGTGACCTGCGCGTCGAGCGTGGGGTCCTGTCCCACGGCGCCGAAGGCCACGGCCCTGACGGCCGCGGCGTCGTCGAAGAAGTGCGGGTTGTCGTGCCCGCTGGCCGGCGGCCGCACGCCGCCGCGCAGGTTGCCGAGCGCGGTCGTCACCGAGATCCGCGCCCGCAGGTCGTCCCGCTCGGCCAGGTCGGCGAAGGCCCGCACCCTGTCCTGCGCGATCGTCAGCGCCGTCCACGCCAGCCATTCGGCGTCGTCGGAAGGTCCGACGGCCAGTGGCGCGGTCGGCTGGTTCAGCGCGAACGGCACGGGCAGCGTCGTGACCCCGTGCTCCTCGGCGAAGGCGTCGAGCTCGCGGTGCAGCCGCCTGCTCCATGGAGCGTGCAGCGCCGCGCGGTGCCTGGCGGCGGGCCAGCCCGCGGCGTCGCCCACGGCCAGCCCGACGAAGGCTCCGTTGATCCTGTCCCCCGACATGTGCTGTCCTTACAGTCGTCTCGCGAGCTCATCCGCGACGTCGAGCACGTGCCTGCCCGCCACGACGGGCAGACATTTGCCGGTGGCCGGGCCGATGCGCTCGGCCCACCTGTCCGGCACGCCGTCCTCACCGCGCCCGGCTCCCGCCAGGGCGCCCGCGATGGCGCCGATGGTGTCGGCGTCGCGGCCGAGGCTCACCGCGTAGGTCACCGACTCCTCGACGTCGCCGCCGCCGTGCAGGTAGGCGGCGAACGCCAGCGCCACGGCCTCGGGCGCGAGGTCGGTCCAGGGGTAGTGCCTGATCACCACGGCCTCGTGCAACCCTTCGGGCGAGTCCTTGAGCGGCAGCGCCCTGGTGATGGTGCGGGCCGTCCACGAGTCCTCGGGGATCGCCGACAGGCCCGCCCGCACCACCTCGTCCGGCGTGGCTCCCGCCATCGCGGCCGCCACGGCGGCCGCGACCGCCCGGCCGCCGTTGATGCCCTCACCCTCGCCGCTGACCAGTCCGTCCTGCTCGATCAGCCGCGCCGCCTCCGCCGGGTCGCCGGGACAGAAGATCCCGTACGGCGCCGCCCGCATGGCCAGCCCGTCGGACCAGCCGTGCGAGTGGATCATCCCGGTCATGGGCGGTTCGAGTCCGCGGCGCAGCGCCTGGACGGTGCCGAGCTCGGAGAAGCCCGCGCCCCTCATCGGGCCGAGGACCGCCGGGATGATCTCCCTGCGGTAGGCGTCGGCCACGTCGTCGCTGGTGAGCGCATGACCGTGGCGCACCAGCAGCGAGGCCGCGAAGATCGCGTACTCGGTGTCGTCGGTGCCGCCGCCCTCGATCTCCGTGAGCCTGCCCCACTTCGCCCGGATCTGGGCAGGCTCCATGTTCTCCGCCGGAGCGCCGAGGGCGTCGCCGGCCGCGAGGCCGAGCAGACACCCCCGGGCGCGATCCCTCAAAACACTCACTGGGAGTACCGCTCCAGCACCTTGTTCCCCTCTTCGACGAGCTGCTTGGCCGCGTCGTCAAGGGAGATCTTGTTGGCGAAGTACTGCTGGAGGGTGGGGGTGGCGACCTTGCTCTTCCACTCGTCGAAGCCGTTGACCTTCAGGAACGGCGCGACGACGAGGTTCTTGGCGGAGGCGGTGGCGATGTCCCAGCCGTTCTCCTTGGTCGTCATGGACGGGTCGGCGGCGGCCTGCTGCGAGGTGGGCAGCAGCCAGTCGCCCTTGGCGAGCTTGGCCTGGTTCGGGCCGTTCAGGAAGAAGGCCATGAACTTGATGGCCTCGTCGGGGTGCTTGCTGTCGGCCGAGACCGACAGGGTCTGGGAGACCGCGCCCTGGTTGGCGGTCTCACCCTTCAGCGGGGGAAGGGTGACCCACTCGAAGCCGTCGGGCGCCTGCTCGACGACCTGCTGGCGCAGGTAGACGCCGACGGGCAGCATCGCGTACTTGCCGGCGAAGAAGCCGGGCAGCGGATCGGCGGTGCCCATGCCGAGCGCCGAGGGGTCGGCCGACTTGTCCTTGTGGAGCTGGTCGTGGATGCGCTGGAGGACCTGCTTCTCCTCCGGGCCGACCTTGACCGTGGTCTTGCCGTCCGCACCGGTCTGGAAGAAGGTGCCGTTGAAGTTGAGCGCCAGGTTGAGGGTCTTGTTGACCGGCGACTTCATCGGCCAGGCCACCCCGAACGCCTCGCCCTTGGTCAGCTTCTTGCTGATCTCGGCGAACTCGTCCCACGTCCAGGGGGACTCCGGAGTGGGGATGCGCACCTTCGCGGCGTCGAGCAGCTTCTTGTTGGCGATGATGACCTGCGACTCCTGCAGGAACGGCACGCCGTAGACGCCCTGGTTGCCCTTGCCGTCGTCGAAGGTGACGGTGTCCCACGCCGACTGGGGGATGTCGCTCTTCAGCTCGGCGGGCAGCTTGTCCTTCAGGTCCAGCAGGTAGCCGCGCGAGGCGAAGCCGGACAGCGCGGGCGAGTCGTCGTGGATGACGTCCGGCGCGTCGCCGCCCTCGAAGGAGGTGACCAGCTGGTCGTTGACGTTGTCCCAGCTGCCCTGGACGTAGGTGACCTGGATGTTCGGGTTGGCCTTGTTCCAGGCGTCCACGATCTCCTTGTTGGCCGCCACGGACTCCTTCTGCCAGGCCAGGCTGAGGAAGTTCAGCTTCACCGGCTCACCGGCGCCGCCGGACTTGGCCGGCTCGGCGGCGTTGCCGCCACCACCCGAGCCGCACGCGGCAGCCATCGCGACGATCGCCGCGGCCGCCAAAGCGGATTTGATACGCATAAGAGCCTCCTAGCCCTTGACCGCTCCGGCCATGAGGCCGGACCTCAGCCGTCGCTGGATGATTGCGAAGAAGATCAGGCTGGGGATCGTCGCCATGAGCGACGCCGCGGCCAGCGGCCCCAGCCTGGACACGCCCTCGGGTCCGGTGAAGCGGACCAGGGTGAGCGGCAGTGTCATCACGTCGGGGTCCTTGAGGACCACGAGCGCGAAGAGGAACTCGTTCCACGACGAGATGAACGAGAACAGCAGCGTGGCCACCACGCCAGGGGCCAGCAGCGGCGCCACCACGCTGACGATCGAGCGGATCCGGCCCGCGCCGTCCACGGAGGCGGCCTCCTCCAGCTCGCGCGGAACCGCGCGGACGTAGCCCTGCAGCATCCACAGCGCGAACGGCAGCGTGAAGGTCACGTGCACGATGATCAGACCGGGCAGGGTGTTCACCAGATCGAGGTTCCGCAGCACCATGAAGAGCGGGATGATGATCAGGATGAACGGGAAGACCTGGCTGACCAGCACCCATCCGGTCGCGACCCTGCTCACCGCGCCGCGGTAGCGCGCCATCGCATAGGCCGCGGGGAGCGCGACCACCACCGTGAGCACCGCGCTGGCGATCGCCACGACCATGCTGCGCGCGGCGGCGCCGACCAGGTCCTGCTCGCCGAAGGCCGCGGCGAAGTTGTCGAGGGTCGGCCGCTCCGGGATCCAGGTCGGATGGAGGCCGGCCATCTCCTGCGGCGTCTTCAGCGCCGTGGACAGCAGCCACACCAGCGGGAAGGCCAGGAAGAAGACATAGGCCAGCAGCGCGACGTACTTCAGGAGCTGCTTCACGACGCCTCCCTCATCTGCCGCCACAGGTACACGCCGAGCACCGCGAGGACGACGATCACGATGGCCACGCCGAGCGAGGCGGCGTAACCGTAGAAGCCGTTACGGAAGGCCTCCTCGTAGGCGAACAGCATCGGCAGCCTGGTCTGGCCGCCGGGACCGCCCTGGGTGAGCACGTACACCAGGCCGAACTGGTTGATGTTCCAGATGAAGTCGAGCGAGGTGATGGCCACGATGACCGGGCGCAGCTGCGGCAGCGTGATGTTCCAGAACCGCCGCCAGGTGCCCGCGCCGTCGACCTCGACCGCCTCGTACAGCTCCTTGGGCACGTTCTGCAGGCCCGCCAGCAGCACGACCGTGGTCTGCGGCATGCCGCTCCAGATGCCCACCACGATGATCGCGGGCAGCGCGAGCGAGAAGTTCTGCAGCCAGTCGATGTCGGTGCCGAGCATGCTGTTGAGGATCCCGGCGTCCGGGTGGTAGACCAGGCGCCACATCAGGCCGATCACCACGGGCGGCATCGCCCACGGCACGACCGCCAGCACCCTCGCCACGCCCCTGAACCGCAGGTTCTGGTTCAGCAGCAGCGCCAGGCCGAGCGACAGCAGGAACTGCAGACCGGTGACCGAGACCGCCCAGATCAGGCCGATCCTGAAGGACGACCAGAAGGCCGAGTCGGCGAACAGGTCGACGAAGTTCTCGAGTCCGACGAACTCGGTGACCCTGTTCCTGCCGAACCGGGCGTTGGTGAAGGCCAGGCCGATGCCGTACAGCAGCGGGCCGACGCTGAACAGCAGGACCGGCACCAGCGCCGGGAGCATCAGCAGCAGGGTCTCGCGGCCCTGCCGCGAGCGGGGCTTGCGGCGCTTGCGCGGTGAGCTCCGCGGGGGTCTGGTCGCGACCGCCGTCATGGCGTGCCTCCCTTCGACTGGAGTGGGATGTTCACGGTTTCGCCCGTGGATGCGCGGGCTTGGTGGTCCGTCGCCTCGCCCACGGTGGAGGCGCGGATCACCAGTCGCGGCGCGACCGTGACCACGCGCGGCTGGCGGTCCATGTCGTTGAGCCGGTCGAGCAGCAGCTCGGCGGCGGCCTTGCCGCGCTCCGCCGAGCCGAGCGAGACGCTCGTCAGCGACGGCCACGAGGCGGCGGCCAGGTCGGTGTCGTCCATGCCGACCACCGCGACGTCCTCGGGCACCCGCAGCCCCGCCGCGCGCAGCACGTCGAGCGCGCCGAGCGCGATCAGGTCGTTGGCGCACATCAGCGCGTCCACCCCGGGCGCCCGGTCAAGCAGCGCGCGCGCCGCGCGCGCCCCCTCGGCCCGGTAGAAGTCGCCCACCTCGACGATCTCCTCGTCGTACGGCAGGCCGCGCTCCTTCAGCGCCTCCCTGTAGGCGGCGGCGCGGGCCGCGCCCGGCACGGTGTCGAGCGGGCCGTTGACGAAACCGATGCGGCGGCGGCCCAGCTCGTACAGGTGGTCGATGGCAAGCTTGACGCCGGTACGGGAGTCGGCCCTGACGTTGTCGACCCGCGTGCCCTCGGGCACCGAGCCGATGATCACGACAGGCGCCCGTGCGGTGGCGATCATCTTCAGGTGCTCCTCGGTGACGCGCAGCGGGCTCATGATCAGCCCGTCGACGTACCGCTCCCCGAGGCTGTGCAGAACATCGATCTCGTCGGCGGCGATCGCGTCGGTGGAGTGCAGCACCAGCCGGTATCCGGCCGCCTTGAGCACCGGCTGGATCTGCCTGACCATCGCCAGGTAGACGGGGTTGCCGATGTCGGCCATGGCGAAGGCCACCTGGTGGGTACGGCGCGACTTGAGACTCCTGGCGACGGCGTTGCGCACGTAACCGAGTTCCTCGGCGGCGGCGAGCACCTTGCGGACGGTCTCCTGCCTGGTGGGCAGGCCGTTGAGCACCCGAGAGACGGAGGCGATCGACACCCCGGCCCGCTCAGCGATCGTGTTGATCGTGGGTCCTTCGGCCAAGACGGTCCCCTCACTCGGGAGAAAACGATTACAGCACCTTCACTGTAAACGTTTACGGCGCTGGGGCACATGAAACATGCACGTAACGTGCGGGTCAAGTCACGATCCCATAACACCAGGTCAGAGCCCCAACACCGCCTTCAGTGGGAGCTGCTGCCTGTCGAACACGTCGGGGGAGGTACTTCTTGTCGAACCGGCCGCCTTGACCATCATGGGCACCATAGGGTCACGATTTATGAACAAGGAGTCATCCAACCGGCGCCGAGAGCGCTCGTCTACGGTGGTGGTCATGGACGTTGAGCAGCCCATCGAATACGAGACCGTGCGGCAGCGGTTCCCGTGGGTCGGGCTCGTCTACACCGGTGAGCACGACTTCTCCTCGCGGTACCGCGAGATCATGGCCGAGGGGCGGCGCAACCGCGAGATCGTGGAGGCGATTGACGCGATCCGGCACAGCGCGTGAGCGCGCTGCTCTGCGACTCCGGCGCCCTCATAGGCTTGTTCGACCGTGGTGACCGCTATCACTCGCACTGTACGCGGGTGATCGCCGCGTGGCCCGGGCAGGTTGGTCATCCCGGAGCCGGTGCTCGGCGAGACCTGCAACTTCATCCGCAACCAGATGCGCGGCGGACCCGCTCTCGAGGTCACGTTCCTCAAGGCGATGCTCGACTCGTCAGGTTGTCGTGCAGCCCACGGGCGACCTCGTCGGCGTACCGCTCGTGGTCGAGCTCCAGCAGAAGATCGATGAACTCCCGCTGGACGGCTGACGCCATCGGGTAGCGGGTCTCCGGGTCGTGATACCCCTTCCCGAGCCCGCCGGGAGGCCGGTCGCCACGACCAGGCGGATGCCGCGGAACCGGGTGGTCAGACGGCTGCATCGTACGCAGGAGCTCGGCGCCGCAGACCTAGCTCATGCTCGCCGGCCGGTCACGGTCGAAAGCCGTCCCCGGATCCACCTGGACCAGCTCTTCAGGCCCTTCGTGGTCTCCCTTGTAAGGTCCCTGGCCATGCGGATTCTTGTTCTTGGCGGTACGTCCTTCATCGGTCGCGCCATCGTCGATGACGTCCTGCGAGCCGGTGCCGAGGTGACGTTGTTCGGCCGGGGGAAGACCGGTCCCGAGCTGTTCCCCCAGTTGACCCGGCTCATCGGCGACCGCGACACCGGCGACTACGCGGTACTGCGCGATGGCACATGGGACGCGGTCGTGGACGTCAGCGGCTACGTTCCGCGCCATGTCGCGCAGTCGATGGACGCGCTCGGCGACCGGGTCGGCCGATACCTGTTCATCTCGAGCCACGCGGTGTACCAGCGCACGGGCCTGGGGCCGGGTTCTGACGAGGACACTCCGCGTCGGCCCCCGGTGCGCGACACCGAGGAGCTCGACGACGACACCTACGGTCCGCTCAAGGTGGCATGTGAGGACGACGTGGTGGCCGGGTACGGCTCGCGAGCGACGATCGTGCGGCCGGGAAAGGTGGCCGGGCCCTACGACCCATCGGACACGTTCACCTACTGGGTGCGACGGGCCGCGCAGGGCGGGCGGGTGGCGCTGCCCGCGGACCCCGAGCAGCCGGTGCAGATCATCGACTCGCGCGACCTGGCCCGGTTGGTGGTGCGGTTGCTCGTTGACGAGCGCACCGGCGCGTTCAACGCGGTGGGTCCGGCTGAGCCGACCACGCTCGGGGCGCTCATCGAGACCTGCGCCCGGGTGGCGGGCACCGAAGTCGAGATCGTGCCGGTGTCACCCGACGTGCTGCCACCGCTGTTCCCGCTGGTGCGGCCGAACTGGCCGACGCAGCAGCGTAGCTCGGCGCGCGCCCGTGCGGCGGGCATGCCCGCGACCCCGCTGGAGGTGACGGCGGCCGACGTCTTGGCCTGGGACCGCGAGCGCGGCGAGCCACCCCTCCAGAAGGGTTTCTCTCCAGAGGAGGAGCACGCCCTCCTGGCGCGGCAGGCGCGATAGCGCGAGCTGCATGGGAGTCCGCCAGGCTCCTGCCCGCACGCCATCGGTGATGACCTGCACCTTCCAGGGGAGGCGGCCGCGACCGGACGCGGTAGTCGCAAGCGGATGGTGGTGGCGGCTGGAAGCGGTGGTCGCGACCGGAGGTGGCGATCGTGCGGTCGTGCATCGGGATGAGAGTACCGTCCACGGTCCTCGCCGGTCCTCTGCCAGTCCTTCCACCAGTCCTCGGGTCGCGCCGGGGCGGGCGAGAGTGGGCTTTCGCGTGGGTCTTGGTGCCGCCTACCGTGCCGACTGGGCCTGGACCTTGGTCGCGTCGAACTCCACGTACTCGATGACGGCGCCGCCGGGGTGGCGGATCGTCAGGTTGCGTCCGGTGGGGACCTCGTTGGGGCCGTCGAGCGTCTCGCCGCCCTCTTGCTCGACTACGGCGAAGACCTCGTCGAGGCTGTCGACGATGGTGGTGGCCTGCACGTTGCGGAACGGAGCCAACGCCTCCGGGCTTCCGGCGACCAGCAGATAGCCGCCGATGCTCGCCAACTCGACATCCCGGTAGGCGAAGCGCAGCCCCGGCCGGGAGTCGGTCAGCGCGGCGAAGGTCGGCAGCGCGGTGTCCAGATCGTCGACGTACACGCGAGCGTAGGTGGTGAGGACGGTCATCAATGACTCCTGATCATTTCGGCTTTTCCGAATTATGGAAGTGACTCTACACTCGTCCGTGGACGTCGACGGGTGACCAGGAGAAGCGAGATGCGATCACTACCCCAGCCGAAGGCGACGGACCTGGACCTGGTCGCCGTGCTGCACGCGCTCGGCGAGCCGGTCCGTCTCGAACTGGTGCGGTGGATGGCGGCCGAGGGTGAGGTGCCCTGCAGCCCAGAGCATCTGGACGTCCCGCGCTCGACGCTGTCCAACCACTGGCGCGTCCTGCGGGAGGCAGGCCTCACCTGGACCCGCGCGGAAGGCAAGGCCCGCTACATGACCCTGCGCCGCGAAGACCTCGAGGCCCGCTTTCCCGGCGTGCTGGCCAGCGTCCTGGCCGCCGCCATCTCCTCGGGAACCACCGGCACGGACGAAACCGGGCGCTGACCCAACGCCGGGGTTCCCGTTCACACAGTGGTCCCACGGATGCGCGAAACCGGGCCGCGCCTCGCCAGCCGCCTTGCCCAGGTAGTGGTCGTCCGAAGGAGGCGCGGAGCGGAAGCCGTTGGTCCAGGTGGTGTCTTCCGAAGAGCCCAGGGTGGGGGCCGTCGGTCCGGGTGGTGGTCACTGCACGGGGGAAGCCGGAGCCGGGTCGAGCCGCCTGGTCGCGCAGCACTCCCCCGCCGTGGCGGGCGTCTTACCGGCGCCCGCCGCCGTCGGCCGTCACGGGGTGGCCGTCAGGTAGCGCTCGGCGAGGTCGCAGGTGCCCCTGGTGTACCCGGCGCCGAGCTCTCTGGCGATCTCCACTCCCTGGTGGGAGCCGATCCAGGCGGTCAGCAGCAGCCGTCTGAACAGGATGAACGTCCAGATCTCCCGCTCGTCCTCCGCCGTGAAACGCTCCTCGCTGCGGTAGCCGTCCAGCCAGGAGTCGATCAGCTCGGGCACCACGGGTTCGTGTTCGATGAAGCTCAGCGCCGCCGCCAGGTCGTAGACATGCCAGCCGAACCCGCAGTCGTCGAAGTCGATCACGCTCGGTTCGGGTCCGCCGTCGTCCAGCAGGTTGGCCAGGCGCATGTCGGCGTGGATCAGCCCGAAGCGCTCGGGCCCGTCGCCGTACCGTCCGATGCGCTCGCGCAGGCGATCTTCCAGCCGATCGAGTACGGCACGCGCCTCCGCGTCGACGCCCACGCCGTCCTGCCAGCGTCCCCAGCGCGCCTCCCTGCCGAAGGCCGCGTCCCAGTCCCAGGCGAACCGGGTGAAGCCCGGCGGCCGCCGCCACCGCCGCGCGTGCCTGTGCATGCGGGCGGTGACCGCGCCGAGCTGCTTGAAGCCGTCGACCAGGCGCTCCTCTGGCGGCTCGACGCCCGGCAGGAACTCGAACCGCACCACGTGCCGCGACCTCGGCCCCTGCGGGACGTGGACGACCCTGGCGCCGTCCCTGGCCGGGATCACCCTCGGGGTTCTGACGCCCGCCTCCCCGCGCAACGCGGACAGCCAGGCCAGCTCCGAGTCGATCGCCTCCGCCGCGTGGTAGCCGAGCCGGTGCACCCGCAGGATCGACCGCTCCCCCGTGCTGGGGTCGTCCACCAGGAACGTCGCGTTCTCCGAGACGTTGATCAGCGTGACGGCGGCCGCGGGGGACACGTCGTGGCGGGTGAGCGCCGCCCGCGCCACCTCGCCGACCTGTTCCAGGATGTCGCCCCCGGCAGAGAGATCGTGTAGCTCCACCGGCCCATTGTCCCGTGCCGTGCGACGTGACGGCGGCCCGCCGGAGTCGGCTGGAGGAGCGTGATGGACGGAGCCCGGCCACGTGCCTGCGGCGGCCTCGAGCCGGGCTCGCCGTAAAGATCGGCGGGTTGTGCCCAGAAACCGGAGCGACGAGTCAGAAACCGGAGGAGACGGTCAGGTGGTGGAGGAGACGGTGACTCTCTCGGGGGTGGCGGTGATCGCGCGGATCGCCGGGGTGCCGGCCAGGCCCACGACCGCCGCCAGAACCGCCGGGATGATCAACGCCACCGGCAGTGAAGCGCTCTCCGCCACAAACCCGAGTACCGCCGGCCCCACCAGCAGCCCCGAGTACCCGAAGGCCGTCACCAGCGACAGCGCCTTCCCGACCGAGCCGCCCGCCGCCCCCACCGCGCTGAACACCACGGGTACCACGGTGGCCAGGCCGATGCCGGCGAGCGCCCACCCGATCCAGGCCCCGACGATGTTCGGCACCAGGAGCACCAGCAGGTACCCGGCCGTCGCGAACCCGCCCGCCACCTGGATCGTCCGCACCGCGCCGAAGCGCGCCCTGATCGGGTCGCCGAGCAGCCTGATCGAGGTCATCGCCACGGCGAAGACCGTGTACGCCAGGGGCGCCGCCGCGGGATCGGTGTTCAGGACGATCCGCGCGTGCAGGGCGGCCCAGTCGATCGCCGCGCCCTCGCTCAGATGCCCCGCGAAGGCGACCACGCCCAGGAGCGCGACGAGTCCCCACTTCATCGCGCCCATGCCACCGCCACCGCCCTGCTCCGAGGCGGACGCGGGCCGTCCGGGCAGCAGCAGCCGCGCGGCGGGCAGGAACAGCAGCGGTACCGTCACCGCCGCCCCCACGAGCAGCACCTGGCCGTCCGCGCCGAGCCGCAGTCCGAGGGCGGTCAGCGCGCCCGCGGTCGCGCCGCCCATGCTCCACGTGCCGTGGAAGGCCGAGATGATCGGCCGGCCGTAGGCCTGCTCCACCTCGACCGAGTGGACGTTCATCGCCACCTCGACGCAGCCGAGCCCCAGGCCGAACACGACGGCCGTGACGCACAGCACCACGTAGTTCGGCGCGAGCGCGGGACCCAGCAACACCACCCCCGACGCCGGTCCCGCGATCCAGCACACCCTGCGGCTGGTCCACCGGTCCACCAGGCGCCCTGCCACCAGCATGGACACCAGGGCTCCGAGCGACACCAGCAGCAAGGCCGTGCCGAGTCTGGCAGGGCCCAGGCCGAGCCGTTCGTTGAGGGTCGGCAGTCCCGCCGCCCACATGCCCATGACGAAGCCGTTGAGGAAGAAAAAGCCGAAGACACCGATACGCGCTCTTTTGTTCACGGCTAGAGCATAAACTCTTCTCCATGGATGTGGGAGACCTGCGAGCGCACAACCGGCTGAGGTTGCTGCGCGAGGTCCACGACGGCGGCGCGAGCCGCACACGGTCACAGCTGACGCGCGATCTCGAACTGGCCCGCGGCACGGCGTCGGTGCTGGTCGCCGGGCTGGTCGAGGACGAACTGCTCCAGGAGGAGCCGGCCAAGGAGCACGCCAGGGGCCGTCCGACGCAGATTCCAGGACCGCACCCGCGCGGCCCCCTCGCGCTCGCCGCCGACCTGCGCGAGGACTCGTGGACGATCGCCGCCGGCGAACTGGGCGGCCGCGCGACCGTCCTTGCCACCAGCGGGCACGACGGCACACCCGCCGCGCTGGACGACCTGGGCGCGGCACTGCGGGCGCACCTGGGCCCGCGCGTGGTCGGCGTGGGACTGTCGGCGGCGGGTCCCGTTCGCGAGGACGGCCTGCTGGACATCGCGCACCTGGGCTGGCGCGAGGTCCCCGTGGCCGGGGCGCTCGGCCTGGGCGCCGTCCCGCTGCGGATCGGCAACGACGCCAGGCTCGCGGGGCTGGCCGAGGCGCGCAGGGGCCACCTGCGCGGGGTGAGCGTGGGCCTGCACCTGCACGTGGACTTCGACCCTGGAGGCACGCTGCTGATCGACGGCCGCCCGCTGACGGGAGCGGGCGGTACGGCGGGCGAGTTCGGCCACATGCCCCTTACCGGCGGCGACGACCCGTGTCCGTGCGGGGCGCGGGGCTGCCTGAGCCTGGCGGTCGGCCGCAACGCCCTCCTACGGCACCTGGGACTGCCGGTGGGCCGCGGCCGAGGTCGGCACGAGGCCGAGCGCATCATCGAGGCCGCGGCGAACGGCGAGCCCGCGGCCGTCACGGCCGTCGAGGACAACGCCAGAGCCCTCGGCAAGGGCATCGGCGCTCTGGTCAACGCCCTCGATCCGGCCGCGGTCACGCTGTCGGGGATCGGCGTCGCGCTGACCGGCGAGACGCTCCAGCGTGCCTGTCACGACGCGCTCATGGCGATGCGCAGAGATCGTCCGCCGCCGATCCTGCCCTCGGCGCTGGGCGACAGGGGCCCGCTCGTCGGCGCGATGGAGTCGGTGTTCGACCCCTTCCTGACCCGCGAAGGGGTCGAATTCTGGCGTGCGACACGCCCGAAGAACGAAATGTGACAGAAACCACGATGATCTTGCAACAGGGATACTTCGGACGATACCCATGAGTTCATGAAATTTCGGGATGCGGTGGGGTTGGAGATAGCGCTTCGGATGTGCGAGGCGGCGATCAGGCAGGCGACCAGAGAGGGCGCTCTCGTCTCGGTGGCGGTGGTCGACGCGGGCGGCCACCTGGTGACCTTCCAGCGCATGGAAGGAGCCGAAATCGCCGGTCCTGTCCTGGCTCCAGGCAAGGCCTACACCTCCGTGGCCCACCGCATGACGACCGCCGACCTGGCCCCGCTGGCGGCTCCGGGAGGGGAGCTCTACGGCCTCGCGGGCGACCGCTTCGTGTGCTTCGGAGGTGGCATCCCGCTGTGGGCGGGCTACGGTGAGGGAGAACGCGTGGTCGGCGGTGTGGGGGTCAGCGGAGGCACCGTCGCGCAGGACGTCTCGTGCGCCGAGGCGGCCGCTTCCGTCTGGCGCACGGGCTGAGCGGCGGCTTTCCGCAACAAGAGCCGCCGGCATCCGCCATGATTAGCCGCGACACCACGGGTAACAAAGTCCCGAAGCATTACTCCCCGAGGAGAGATTGAGATGGCACTTCCCACTCTGACCCCGGAGCAGCGCAAGGCGGCGCTGGAGAAGGCCGCCGAGGCCCGCGCCGCCCGTACAGCCCTGCTGGCCAAGGTCAAGGCCGGTGAGCTGACCTTCGCCGACCTGCTGGAGCGCGACGACGACATCGCGAAGAAGATCAAGGTGTCGCAGGCGCTGCGCGCCGTCAAGGGCGTCGGGCCCGCCAAGGCCACCGCGCTCATGGAGGAGGCCGGCGTCGACGAGAAGCGCCGTCTCGGCGGCCTGGGCGCCCAGCAGCGCAAGAAGCTGGTGGACGCGCTCGGGGCTTGATCCCCTCGCGGCCGGTCCGCGACGAGGACCGGCCGCGCGCCTCAACGCCTCAGCTTCGCAGGTAGGCGAGCACGGCCAGCACCCTGCGGTGCTGGTCACCGTCGTCGGCGTAGAGGCCGAGCTTGGAGAAGATGCTGCGGATGTGCTTCTCCACCGCGCCGTCGCTGACCACCAGCTGCCTGCCGATGGCGGGATTCGACTTCCCCTCGGCCATCAGTTCCAGCACCTCCCGCTCGCGCGGGGTCAGCTGGGCGAGCGGATCGTCCTTGCGCCTGCGCACCATGAGCTGGGCCACCACCTGCGGGTCGAACACCGTGCCGCCCGAGGCCACGCGCCGCAGCCCCTCCATGAACTCCTCGACATCGACGACCCTGTCCTTCAGCAGGTAGCCGACCGCGCCACGGGCGTCGGCCAGCAGGTCGTCGGCGTAGGAGACCTCCACGTACTGCGACAGGATGAGCACCGGCGCCCCCGGCACCCTGCCGCGCGCGGCCACCGCCGCGCGCAGGCCCTCGTCGGTGAAGGACGGCGGCATCCGCACGTCGACCACCGACACGTCCGGCTTGAGCGAGGCCACGGCTTCGACGAGGGCGTCACCGTCGCCGACCGCCGCGACCACCTCGCAGCCGAACTCCTCAAGCAGCCTGATCAGGCCCTCCCTGATCAGGACAGCGTCATCGGCCACGACTACGCGCACGGCACCTCCGCCACGATCACTGTCGGCCCGCCCACGGGCGAGTTGACGACCAGCTCGCCGTCGACCGCGCGCAGCCGGTCGGCCAGCCCGGCCAGACCGTGTCCCTTGGCGACGTGTGCGCCGCCAACTCCATCATCCCCGATCGTCAGCATGAGCACGTTCCCGGTGCGGCTGAGCTGGACCGAGCAGGCCGTGGCGCGGCTGTGCTTGGCGATGTTGGTCAGCGACTCGGCGACCACGTAGTAGATCGTGTTCTCGACCGCGGCGGTGTAGCGCTCGGCGGTCTGCACGTCGAGCTCGACGGGCACCGTACAGCGCCCCGCCAGCGCCGCCAGCGCAGGCGCCAGGCCGCGGTCGGCCAGGATCGGCGGGGCGATGCCGCGCGAGAGCGCCCGCAGCTCGTCGAGCGTCTCGCGGGTGGCGGCGATGGCCTCGGCGATCGTGTCGTGCGCGGCGGCGGGGTCCTTCTTGAGCTGCCGCTGGGCGCGGGAGAGCTCCATCGCCAGCGAGACCAGGCGCTGCTGGGGTCCGTCGTGGATGTCGCGCTCCAGCCTGCGCAGCGCGTCCGCCTCGGCGGAGACCGCGGCGGCCCGGCCCTCGGCCAGATCGTCGATGCGTTCTTGCAGCTCGGCCACGCTGGTCAGCAACGCCCTGCCGAGACCTGAGCGCAGCAGCGCCGCCCCTCTCACCATGAGCGGCGTGAGCAGCAGCCCCAGCACACCGATCGCGAAGTAGAAGGTCGCGTTGACCAGGTAGCCGTCGCCCAGGCCGAGCAGCTCGGGCAATTCCTTGTTGCCAGGGATGCGCGAGGTGATCGCGACCCACAGCGGAGAGGTGAGGCCGGCGATCGTGATCGCCCAGAACACCACGGTCACCACGAAGGTCACGATGGCGACGGGGAAGTTGACGATCCCGTGCAGCAGGTCGAGCCACGACTGGCCGATGGTCAGCGGGTTCACGAAGCGGCGGAAACGTCCCGCGCCCTCGGGCGCGGCCTTGTAGCGGGGCCGGACGGCCGGGCGGTTCAGCACGTCGGACAGCCAGCCGCGCTCCACGTCGGCGAAGCCCCTGGCGATCAGCAGCGTGCCGCTCAGGATCGGCACGCCGAGCCACACCACCACGGTGCCGCTCCCCGCGGAGAAACCCGCCAGCAGCACGATGAAGGCGATCACGGCCGTGGGGAAGCCGACCAGGAGGTAGCGCGTGTCCAGCAGGACACGCCTCGTCAGGGAGCGCATGGCATCACGCTACGTGTCTGGCAGCTCCGTCTCGACCCTGCGGGCAGGCGTCAGGGGGTAGGGCCAGCCCTACCCTCCCCGGTAGTGCGATCTTGACCTGAAGACGGCGGACCGCGTCACTGTGCGCGCGGCCGCGAAACGGAAGCCTTGGGGGCATCACCCCGCGAAACGAGGCTCCCCCATGACCATCCTGCTCGACCGACCGGCGGCACCGGTCAAGACAAGGGACACCTTCATCGACGTCCTGAGGATCGCCGGGATGGCCCTGGTGGTGCTCCAGCACTGGACGATCCCCGTCCTGGCCTACGACGGCGCCCGCCTGACCACGGGCAACGCGCTGTCCATGCCGGGCGTGTGGGTGATCACCTGGATCAGCCAGGTCATGCCCCTGGTGTTCTTCGCCGGCGGCGCGGCCAACGCGATCAGCTTCCGCCGCGCGCACGGCACGGCGCCCGCGTGGCTGGCCGTGCGGCTGCGGCGGCTGGCCTGGCCCGTGCTGCCGCTGGCGGCGGTGTGGATCCCGGTTCCACAGGTGCTGGCGGCTCTGGGAGTGCCCGAGCAGCCGCTCGAGGTGGGCTCGCGGCTCACCGGGCAGCTGCTGTGGTTCCTGGCCGTGTACCTGATCGCCGTCACCGCGACGCCGCTGATGCTCAGGCTGCACGACAGGTACGGCTGGCTGGCGCCGCTGGCGCTGGCGGGCGGCGCGGTCGGCACCGACCTGGTCAGGTTCGCCGCGGGCCTCGACGCGATCGGCTACCTCAACATCCTGTTCGTCTGGCTCGCCGTCCACCAGCTCGGCTTCCTCTACGCCGACCGGCGCCTCAGGCGGCCCGGGCTGCTCGCGGTGACGGGGTTCGGCGCCGCCGCCCTCCTCGTGGCCTTCGGGCCCTACCCGGGCAGCATGATCGGGCTGCCGGGGGCCGAGGTGTCGAACATGGCGCCGCCCACGCTCGCCATGCTGGCCGTCGGCCTGGGGCAGGTCGGGCTCGCCACGCTGCTGCGGCCCTGGATCACCCGGCTGCGCACCGACCGGCTGCTCGCCTGGGCGGGGCCCAGGATGATGACCGTCTACCTGTGGCACATGCCCGCGCTGTTCGCGGTGACCGGCGTGGTGGTCGTGGCGCTGGGGGCCGACACCCCCACGCCGGGGAGCATGGGGTGGCTGCTCGGCTGGCCGGTGTGGTTCGGGGCGCTCTGCCTGGTGCTCTGGCCGCTGCTGCGCGGCTTCGCGCGCTTCGAGGAGCCGCCCGCCCTGCCGTACGGCAAGGCCACGTGGGGCACCTCGCTGACGGCGGCGGCGCTGGTCGGCGGCGGGCTCCTGGGCCTGACCTGCTACGGCTTCGCGCCGGGGATCGCGCCCGTCGTGTCGACACTGGCCATCGCGGGAGGCCTGCTGGTCACCACCCCCCGCGCCCGGCTGTGACCGTCGGCGTCGGCGCCTGTGTCGGTGCTTGTGTCGGCGCCTGTGTCGGCGTCGGTGCCTGTGTCGACGACTGTGTGGGCGTCGGCGAGGGGGTGCCGCTCGGCGGGTCGTCGCGCAGGTGCGGCTTGAGCAGCGTGGCCCACGCCTTGGCCATCTTGGCGTACTCGTCCTCGCAGCGAACCGCCCGGTCCACCGGCAGGGAGCCGTCGGCGACCAGGGGCAGGAAGGCGTTGTGGTTCGAGCCGTACAGGTAGCACATGACGTTGTAGTAGCGCTGGCCACTCAGCGAGTGCTCGTCGGCGAAGACGCCGGGGTCCAGCGGTCCCGACTCCTCCTGCTTGGACATCCTGCCCCACGCCTCGATCGTGCTGATGATCGAGCCGTAGTCCTTGTCGTTCTCGGCCTCGGTGATGAGCACCAGCGCCGACAACTGGTCGACGGCGTCCTCCTCCCTGCCCGTGGCCGGCAGGTCGTAGAGGTCGATCAGCGCGTGCCCGAGCTCGTGGAAGAAGATGCCGTTGAGCGCGCCCACCACGTGCTCCTCGATCTCCTGCGCGGTGGGCTTCTGCTGCCCCTCCACCGGCACGGCGAACAGCTGCGTCAGGTAGTCGACCATCTCGTAGCACATGGTGATCGTCCGCTCCTCCTCGTCGTAGAAGGCGTTCACCATGTCGCACTGCTTGCCGATCACCTGGATGTCCTCCGGCGGGATGAACCCGTCGTTGGCCGTCTCGGCCCACTCCTGGATCAGGTGGTGCTCGCGCATGGCCTTCTCCGCGGGGAGCAGCGCCCGGTCCTTGGGCTTCCGGTAGATGGGGACGAACGCGAACGTGGGCGTCGCGCGCGGCGAGGGGCTCGTCGGCGCGGCGGACGTGACTGTGGCGGTGACCGTGGTCTCCCGCGGGGCCGGCGCGGTGGTTCCGCACGCGGCGAGCACGACGGCCAGTGTGACGGCCACGAGCGGTCGAGGTCTCATCACTCTATGAAATCAAATGACTACACAGAGCGAAGCATCGGGCGGCTCCTGACAAGATCTCGTTAACGGGTTGGCCGCCGTCCTTGGCAAGATGGAGAAGGTGAGCCTCATAGACCGCCTTCCCGAAGAGATCGACGCCGATCCCGATGCCATTTTCGACGCGTTCGTCGCGTGGAACTCCGAACGGGGGCTCACTCTCTACCCCGCCCAGGAGGAGGCGCTCATCGAGGTGGTCTCCGGCAACAACCTCATCCTGGCCACCCCGACGGGCTCGGGGAAGAGCCTGGTGGCGGCCGGGGCGCACTTCACCGCGCTGACCCGCGACCAGCGCACCTTCTACACCGCGCCGATCAAGGCGCTGGTGTCGGAGAAGTTCTTCGATCTGGTGGCGCTGTTCGGCACCGAGAACGTCGGCATGATGACCGGCGACGCCAGCGTCAACCCCGGCGCCCCGATCATCTGCTGCACCGCCGAGATCCTCGCCAACGTCGCCCTCCGCGACGGCGCCGCGGCCGACATCGGCCAGGTCGTCATGGACGAGTTCCACTTCTACGCCGAGCCCGACAGGGGCTGGGCGTGGCAGGTGCCGCTGCTCGAGCTGCCCAACGTGCAGTTCGTCCTGATGTCGGCCACGCTCGGCGACGTCGCGATGTTCAAGGACGACCTCACCCGCCGCACCGGCAGGGAGACCTCGGTGGTCAAGCACACCGAGCGCCCCGTCCCGCTGGTGTACTCCTACCGGATGACGCCCCTGCACGAGACGCTCGAGGAGATGCTCAGCACCGGGCAGGGCCCCGTCTACGTGGTGCACTTCACCCAGGCCGCCGCCATGGAGCGGGCCCAGGCGCTCATGTCCATCAACATGTGCTCCAAGGCCGAGAAGGAGGCCATCGCCGCGATGATCGGCGGCTTCCGCTTCACCACCCGCTTCGGCCGCGCGCTGTCCCGTCTCGTGCGCCACGGCATCGGCGTCCACCACGCCGGCATGCTGCCGAAGTACCGCCGCCTGGTGGAGCGCCTGGCCCAGGCGGGCCTGCTGAAGGTCATCTGCGGCACCGACACGCTCGGCGTCGGCGTCAACGTCCCGATCAGGACCGTGCTGTTCACCGCGCTGTCGAAGTACGACGGCAACAAGGTGCGCCGCCTGCGCGCGCGCGAGTTCCACCAGATCGCCGGACGAGCGGGCCGCGCGGGCTTCGACACGATCGGCTACGTGGCCTGCCAGGCTCCCGAGCACGACATCGAGAACGCCAAGGCGCTCGCCAAGATCGGCGACGATCCCAAGCGCCGCCGCGGCTACGCCCGCAAGAAGCCGCCGGAGGGCTTCGTCGGCTGGAGCGAGGAGACCTTCGAGAAGCTGCAGACGGCCGAGCCCGAGCCGCTGGCCTCCCGCTTCAAGGTCAGCAACGCCATGCTGCTGGCCGTCATCAACCGGCCGGGCGACTGCTTCGCCGCGATGAAGCACCTGCTGACCGACAACCACGAGGACCGCAAGTGGCAGCGGCGGCACATCAGCCAGGCCATCGCGATCTACCGCTCACTGCTGGCGGGCGGCGTGGTCGAGCAGCTGCGCGAGCCCGACGAGCAGGGCAGGCGCGCCAGGCTCACCATCGACCTGCAGGAGGACTTCGCGCTCAACCAGGCGCTGTCGACCTTCGCGCTGGCCGCCTTCGACCTGCTCGACGCCGAGTCGCCCAGCTATGCCCTCGACATGGTCTCGATCGTGGAGTCCATCCTCGACGACCCGCGCCAGGTGCTCTCCGCCCAGCTCAAGAAGGCCAGGGGTGAGGCCGTCGCGGAGATGAAGGCCGACGGCATCGAGTACGAGGAGCGGATGGAGGCGCTGCAGGAGGTCATGTACCCGATGCCGCTCGAGACGCTCCTGCTCGGCGCCTACGAGACCTACCGGCGCGGCCACCCGTGGGTCGCCGACTACACCGTCAGCCCGAAGTCGGTCGTCCGCGACATGTACGAGCGGGCGATGACGTTCACCGAGTACATCCAGCTCTACGACCTGTCCAGGTCGGAGGGGGCGGTGCTGCGCTACCTGGCCGACGCCTACCGCACGCTGAGCCGGACGATCCCCGAGCACCTGAAGACCGACGACCTCGTCGACCTCATCGAGTGGCTCGGCGAGCTGGTGCGCCAGGTCGACTCCTCACTGATCGACGAGTGGGAGAAGCTCAGCAACCCGGAGGCGGCGCTGGAGGAGTCGCAGGCCCTGGAGACCAAGGTCAGGCCCGTCACCGGCAACCCGCGCGCCTTCAGGGTGCTGGTCAGGAACGCGATGTTCCGCCTGGTCGAGCTGTGCGCCGTGGAGAAGGAGGCGGAGCTGGCCGAGCTGGCCCCCGACGTCGACTGGGGCGCCGCGCTCGACGCCTACTACGACGAGCACGAGGAGATCCTCACCGACGCCGACGCGCGCGGGCCCGGCCTGCTGCGCATCACGGAGGAGAAGGAGCTCTGGAAGGTGCGCCAGGTCGTCAAGGATCCCGCTGGCGACGGCGACTGGGGCATCGACGCCCAGGTCGATCTGGCCGCCTCCGACGAGGAGGGCCGCGCCGTCCTGCACGTCACCGGCCTGAACCGGCTCTGACGCCGGGGCGGGCGCCCCGCTCAGGAGCGGTGATCGACGTGTGCCGGAACGGACTGGCAAGGACGCTCCGGCACACGTCTCCTCCTAGGGTCTCCGGCGAGACCTCGCGATCGTGTCATGATCACGTCTCAAGGTCGTGACAATCAGCACGAGGCGATCGAGCAGATCTTCCCGAGGATCTTCTTCGCGTCCTTGGTCTGGGCCGCGAAGTCGGCGGCCGCGGGCTTGCCCCACTCCCCCGCCTGCGAGTAGAGCACCAGCGCGTTCCCCCTGCGGGCCACGATCGCCCTCTCGCCGCCGATCGCCGCCCTGCGACCGTCGTAGCTCTGCCCCGTCACCGCGAGCCCGTCGTCCCCGAGCGCGGCCTTCCTGCCCGAGTAGCGGTAGTCGGGCCCGTCCGACTTGATCGTGGCGCAGGTCCGCAGCGCGGCGCGCAGACCCGCCATCGCCTGCGTGGCGAGGTCGGCGGAGGAGAAGAGGATCACCTGCTCCGACTTCTGGAAGTCGGGCACGGAGGTGTAGACGATCGTGCGCGCCGCCACCCTGCCCGCCGAGGCGAGCGCGGCCTTGTCGCACGGGTTCACGGTCAGCCGCGCGCCCGTGCGCCGGTTGACGGACCAGTTGGTCTCGGGGTTGTCGTCCTTCGTGGCCGCGGCCTTCTCCCAGAGCAGGAAGCCCTTGGGGATGGCGGTCGCGGGAGCGGCGGTGAGCGCGAGCGCCCCGGCGAGCAGCAGGTTGGTCATCACGCAGGATCAGACGGTCAAGGTCGTCGAATGGTTCAAAATAGCGTTATGAACGACGAAGAGATCCGGCGGGTCCTCGGACTCCTCCACCAGGACGACACGCTCAGGGCTTTCGCCGCGCTGGTGCTCGGACAGCGCCCCGAGCAGGACGAGGAGTGCCTGGAACGGCTCGGGCGGGGCGGGCTCGCCGTCAGGGGCGAGGACGGGGGCTGGCAGGCGCGGCCCGAGCGCTTCCGCGAACTGCTGAAGTCCGTGGCCCCGCCCCCGCGCCGGCTGACCGGCGAGGAGCGGGTGCTGGAGACCTTCCTGGTCGACGGACGGCTGAAGGAGATCCCCGCCAAGTGGGAGAAGCGGCAGATCGTGCTCCGCCACATCTCCAGGGTGTTCGAGCCGGGCGTCCGCTATCCCGAGAAGGACGTGAACGTGGCGCTGCGCGCCTTCCACGACGACTTCTCCGCGCTGCGCCGCTACCTCGTCGAGTCGGAGCTGCTGTCCAGGGAGGCCAACGTCTACTGGCGCAGCGGCGGCCCCGTGGACCTGTAGTCCAGCGCGGCCGCCGCCCTCAGTCAGCCGCCGAAGTACTTCTTCGAGCCGTCGTGCAGCTGCACGGGCTCGGTCTTGGGCGCCGTCTCCTTGGAGATCTCCGAGGCCGCCTTCGAGACGGCGACCAGGTCGGCCTTGTGGTCGAAGATCAGCTTGGTGATGCTCTCGGCCAGCGCCGGATCCATCGACTCGTTGACCACCAGCAGGTTGGGCACCACGACCGTGTCCACGTCGGCGGGCGCCTGGTAGACGTCCTTGCCGATCGTGCCCGCCGCGTAGACCTGCCCGTGCTCGGCCTGGAGCTTGGGCAGCACGTCGGCGAGCGGCACGAAGACCGCGTCCTCCTTCAGGTTGGTGGTCAGGTCGGTGATGCCGGGCGTGGGCAGGCCGCCCGACCAGATCAGCGCGTCGAGCCCGCCCGACTTCATCGCGTCGACGCTCTCGGGCAGGCCGAGCGCCTGCCTGGTGACGTCCTTGTCGGGGTCGAGGCCGGCCGCCTTGAGCAGGCGCAGCGCGATCACCTCGGTGCCCGAGTTGGGCGAGCCGGTGGAGACCCGCTTGCCCTTGAGGTCGGCGATGCTCTTGATCCCCGAGTCGGCGGTGGCCACCACCTGCGTGTAGTTGTTGTAGAGCCGGGCGATCGCCCTGATCGGCTGGGGCGAGGTGAAGGCGCCCTTGCCCTGCACCGCGTCGGCGGCGGAGTCGGCGAGGGAGAAACCGATGTCGGAGTCGCCCTTCACCACCCGCTGGATGTTCTCCACCGACGCGCCCGTCGCCTCCGCCGTGGCCTCGTACCCCGGCAGGTTCTTGCTGATCAGGTCGGCCAGGCCGCCGCCGAGGATGTAGTAGACGCCGGTGGTGTTGCCGGTGGCGATCGACAGCCGCTTCCCGCCTCCGGGGCTCTCCTGGGCCCGCTCGGCGCCGCGGTCGCCGCCGCAGCCGGTCAGGGCGGCGGCCAGGGCCGCCGCCACCACTATGGACAGAACCCTCATGTTCGTCTCCTCACTAGATGGACGGCCAGCGCCAGCAGGGCAAGACCCGCCCCGATCGCGATCGGCACCGGCGACAGGACCAGAAGCAGCAGCGCGGCCACCCCGCACAGCACCCGCTCGACAGGGCCCGCCAACCCGCCGGTGGCCACGGCGAGCACCACGACCGCCAGCGCCGAGGCGGCGAACGTCCAGGCGATCTGCCAGGGGGTGCCCTGTCCCAGCAGCGCCCCGCCCGCGGGCGTCAGCACGAAGGCGAACGGCACCAGGAAGGCGGGCAGGGAGTACTTCCACGTCGCGATCATCGTCCGGTAGGCGTTGCCGCCGGTCAGCGCCGAGGCGGCGAAGGCCGACAGCGCGGTCGGCGGGCTCACCTCGGACAGCACCGCGTAGTAGAAGATGAACATGTACGCCTCGGGGAAGCTCACCCCGAGCTTGGTCAGCGCGGGCCCGATGATGACCGCCGCGATGACGAACGACGCGGTCACCGGCACGGCGAGGCCGAGCAGCAGCACCGCCACCGCGCACATGACGGCCGTGACGATCAGGTTGCCGCCCGACAGGCCGACGATGAGCGAGCTGACCTTCAGCCCGAGCCCCGTCAGGGTGACGACCGCGACGATCGTGCCGGCCGCCGCGCAGGTCGCCGCGACGGGCAGCACGCCCTTGACCCCCGCGGCCAGCGCCTCGGCGGCCCTGCGCGGGGTGAGCGCGTGCTCGCGGTCGAGGAAGGACAGCGCGAAGGCCAGCAGCGTCGCGTAGACCACCGCGCGGAAGGGCGACTGGCCCAACGCCATGAGGATGACGATCACGAAGAGCGAGCTGAAGTGGTAGCCGAACCGCTTGACCAGCGGCCACAGCCGGGGCGCGTCGACCTCGACGGCATGCGTGCCGTACTTCCTGGCGTCCATCTCGATGGCCAGGAAGATGCCCAGGTAGTAGAGCACGGTCGGGATGGTGGCGTAGAGCAGCACCTGCAGGTAGCTGACCCGGAGGTACTCGGCGATGATGAACGCCGCGGCGCCGAGCGTGGGCGGCGACAGGATCGCGCCGATGCCCGAGGCGGCCAGCACGCCGCCGCCATGCTCCCTCGGGTAGCCGGCGCGCTTGAGGATCGGCCACGCCACGCTGCCGACGCTCACCGTGGTGGCCACGCCCGAGCCGCTGACCGTGCCGAGCAGGAACCCCGCCATGGTGACCGTACGGCCCGGAGCCGACCGCGACCTGCGGAAGGCGGCCATCGACACGTCCACGAAGAACTTGCCCGCGCCGGAGTGGTCGAGCACGGCGCCGTAGATGGTGAACAGGATGATGTAGGTGGCCGCCACGTCGAGCGGCACGCCGTAGACGCCCTCGGTGCCCATGGTGAACGCGACGATGACGCGGTCGAGGTCGTAGCCCTTGTGCCCGATCGACCAGCCGACCGGGATCCAGCCGCCCCAGTAGGCATAGGCGATGAAGACCAGGCAGACCGCGGGCAGGATCCAGCCGACGGTCCTGCGCGCCGCCTCGAGCACCAGCACCGTGATCGCCAGCCCGGCCGCGATGTCGAGCGTGGTGGGGTCGAAGGCCCGCCTGATGAACTCGTCGAAGACCACGAGCGGGTAGAGGCAGGCCACCAGCGCCAGCGCGGCCAGCAGCCAGTCGAGGATCGAGGGCCGCTCCCTGTCGCGCCCGAAGCACACGAACACCAGCGGCAGCACGACCGCGAGGAACCCGATCCGGTACGGCTGGAGGGCCCCGGGGAAGAACGTCCACCACAGGACGTACAGCGCCAGGCCCAGCGAGATGACGGTGACGAGCGCGGAGATCCGGCCGCCGAGCTTGCGCACGGGCCGTTCGGCGTCGTATTCGGCGATCAGTTCCTCGGTGGAAGAGGCGCTCACGGTGGGCAAGTTACCCACGTGCACCGACATAAAGTCAAGAGATCGTTTGACGGGGGTCAGGGCGGGGCCCTAGCCGCCTGAGATGTCGGACTCCGCGTCCTCGGGCACCACGCAGTCGTAGGGGTCGTCGAGCCAGCCGTCCGGCAGGTGCACCCGGTCGCGCTCGCCCGACTTGCCGCGGGGCGTGTCGGTGTTGGGCGGCCACGGCTGGTCGCGATCGAGCTTGGCCAGGCTCGCGCGCAGCCCGTCGAGCGACTCGGCCGTCGCGAGCTCACGCCGCAGCTCGGCGCCGACCGTGAAGCCCTTCAGATACCAGCCGACGTGCTTGCGGAAGTCGGCGATCGCGTAGCGCTCGATGTCGAAGCACTCGGTCAGGCCCTCCGCGTGCCTGGCCATCGTGTCGGCCACCTCGCCCAGCGTGGGCCTGGCCCGCTCGGCGCTGCCGTTGAAGGCGTTCTCCAGGTCCTTGAACAGCCACGGCCTGCCCAGGCAGCCCCGCCCGACCACCACGCCGTCGCAGCCGGTCTCGGCCACCATGCGCAGGGCGTCGTCGGCGCTCCAGATGTCGCCGTTGCCGAGCACCGGGATCTCGGTGACGGCCTCCTTCAGGCGCCTGATCGCCGCCCAGTCGGCGACGCCGCCGTAGTGCTGCCTGGCCGTACGGCCGTGCAGCGCGATGGCGGACACGCCCTCGTCCACCGCGATGCGCCCGGCGTCGAGGTAGGTGAGGTGGTCGTCGTCGATGCCCTTGCGCATCTTCATCGTCACGGGCAGCGCGCCCGCGTTGCCCACGGCCGCGCGCAGGATCCGGCGCAGCAGGTTGCGCTTGTACGGCAGCGCCGACCCGCCGCCCCTGCGCGTCACCTTGGGCACGGGGCAGCCGAAGTTGAGGTCGATGTGGTCGGCGAGGTCCTCCTCGGCGATCATCTTCGCCGCCCTGCCGACGATGTCGGGGTCGACGCCGTAGAGCTGGATGCTCCTCGGCCGCTCGGAATCGGCGAACCTGATCATGCGCATGGTCTTGGGATTGCGCTCGACCAGGGCCCTGGTCGTGATCATCTCGCACACGAACAGACCGGCGCCCTGCTCGCGGCAGAGCACCCTGAACGGCGCGTTCGTGATGCCCGCCATCGGTGCGAGCACCACCGGCGGCCACACCTCAAGGGGGCCAATCTTCACTTGTTAAGTTCTAGCGCAGGTCGAGCCGTGAGTGTTATTCGCGGATAGGGTGTGACCTGGGATCGTTCTCGCGATATTCGGAGGCCATGGATGCTTCTGCGACTGCGCATCGCGCTGCCCGACCGGCCCGGCGCCCTCGGTCAGGTCACTCGCGTGCTCGGCGTCGCAGGAACCGACATCACCCAGGTCACCGTGCTCGAACGCGGCGGAGGCAGGGCGCTCGACGACTTCACGCTCTTCTGCCCCGAGGGCACCTCGAAGGAGTCGCTGACCAAGAGCCTGCTCACCGTGCCCGGCGTGACGGTCGAGGGCGTGTGGACCACGCGTGAGGCCCCCGGCACCTATCCCGAGCTGGAGATACTCAAGTACATCACCACCGCGGGCGACAGGGCGCTGCCGACGCTGATCGACTCCATGCCGGTGCTGTTCAGCGCCGACTGGGCGGCGGCCGGCACCGACAAGGAGCCCCGCTCCCTCGTCTACTCCAGCTGGCGCGCCCCGCAGGACGTGCCGCTGCCCGAGACGGCCCCGCCAAGGCCCGTGGCCGCCACCCTCGAGTCGGGTCTGCACACCATCGCCGCTCCCCTGCCCCCGCTGGCGCTCATCCTCATGCTGGCGCGTTCGGAGGGCCCGGCCTTCCACCGCATGGAGGTGCACCGGCTGACCAGGATCCTGGAGATCTTTCTGACGCTGCCCTCGACCGAACGGATCGTGGCCAGGCAGCTGCGCAGGGGCGAGTGATGACGCATCCGCTCGGAAACTCCGCTAGAGTTTTCTCTGTCGCCGCGAACGAGCGGCAACGCGGAAGTGGCTCAGTGGTAGAGCATCACCTTGCCAAGGTGAGGGTCGCGGGTTCGAATCCCGTCTTCCGCTCGGAGAGGCCACGACAGTAGGCCTCGCTCGGTGGAGTGGCCGAGAGGCGAGGCAGCGGCCTGCAAAGCCGTCCACACGGGTTCAAATCCCGTCTCCACCTCCAGTTTTCACCCGAGGACGATTAGCTCAGCGGGAGAGCGCTTCCCTGACACGGAAGAGGTCACAGGTTCAATCCCTGTATCGTCCACTCGCTTCACTTTCCCTGCCCCTGGGGTCTTCTGGTCGACCCACGCCTGCGGGGAGCGTCCTGCGCGGCTGGTTCCGGCAGGACCCCGATCTTCATCGCACGCTGATGGCGTTCCTCCTCGACGCGGCCCGGCCGATTCCCGGCCACTGCTTCACCGCGGTCTACGGGCGTCCATCACGCGGGCTGGCGGCTCTGGCGCTCGCCGGTGCATCCCCCAGTACCAGCGGATCTCGGACCGGGCTCTTGTCAGGCGGGGCGACCGGGCCTCCGACCCCTCCCCTGGCGTGCCGTACCGTCTGAACAATGACGGAGCAGAACACAGAGGTGGACGTCGTCGTCATCGGCGGCGGTCCCGCGGGTGAGAACGTGGCGGGACGGGTGGTGCGCGGAGGACTCTCGTGCGCCGTCGTGGAGGACCATCTGGCGGGTGGTGAGTGCTCCTACTACGCCTGCATCCCCAGCAAGGCGCTGCTGCGGCCGATGGAGCTGGCGGCCGAGGTGAGCAGGGTGCGCGGACTGGAGCTGGCCGGCCCGATCGACGTGCCCGCCGTCCTGGCCGCGCGGGACCGGGCGGTCGCGCACCTCGACGACAGCGGCCAGGCCGACTGGATCATCGGCCTGCCCGCCCTCCTCGTGCGCGGCAGGGGACGGCTGGCCGGCGACCGGCTCGTGGAGGTGACCACCCATGACGGCGCCGTCACGCGGCTGCGCGCCAGGCACGCGGTGGTTCTGGCGACCGGCAGCGTCCCCGTCGTCCCCGACGTTCCCGGGCTGGCCGCGGCGCGGCCGTGGTTCAGCAGGAACGCCACGTCGGTGCGTGCGGTGCCGTCCCGCCTGGTCGTGCTGGGCGGCGGCGTGGTCGCCTGCGAGATGGCCCAGGCCCTGCACGCCCTCGGCGCCACCGAGACGACGATGCTCGTGCGCGGTGACCGGCTGCTGGGGCGGATGGAGCCGTTCGCGGGCGAGCTGCTGGCCGACTCCCTGCGCGCGGCCGGCATCGACGTGCGCATGGGCACGAAGGTCACGGGGGTCGAGCGGGCGGCGGATGGCGGTCCCGTCACCGTCCTTCTGGCCGGTGGCGACCAGGTGGAGGCCGACGAGCTGCTGGTGGCGACCGGCCGCCGTCCCGCCACCGACGGGCTCCAGCTGGACGAGCTCGGCCTCGAGCTGAACGGCGCGGTCCAGGTGGACGACAGCATGCGGGTCCCCGGCTCCGGCTGGCTGTACGCCGTGGGCGACGTCAACGGCCGCAACCTGCTCACCCACATGGGCAAGTACCAGGCCCGCGTCTGCGGCGACGTCATCGTCGCGCGTGCCCACGGCCGTCCCGACGACGCCCTCTCGCTGCGTGACAGCGCCGACGGCCGCGGCGCCCCCCAGGTGGTGTTCACCGATCCGCAGGTGTGCGCGGTCGGCCGTACCGAGGAGGCGGCCCGCGCCGACGGCTTCGAGGTGCGGGTGGTCGAGTACGACATGGGCAGGGTCGCGGGCGCCTCCCTGCAGGGTGAGCGGTACCAGGGTCGCGCGAAGGCGGTCGTCGACGAGCGCCGCCGGGTGCTGCTCGGCGTCACCTTCGCCGGTCCCGCGGTCGCCGAACTGCTGCACGCCGCCACGATCGCGGTCACGGCCGAGGTGCCGCTGGAGACGCTGTGGCACGCGGTGCCGGCGTTCCCGGCGGTCAGCGAGATCTGGCTGCGGCTGCTGGAGGAGTACGGGCTCTAGTCGAACCAGACGGGGATACGCTCGGCCGTATGAGGATCACGCTGGTCCAGGGCGACATCACCGAGCAGGACGTGGACGCCGTCGTCAACGCCGCCAACTCCTCCCTCATGGGCGGCGGCGGGGTCGACGGGGCGATCCACCGGCGCGGCGGGCCGGCGATCCTCGACGAGTGCCGCCGGCTCAGGGCCTCCAAGTACGGCAAGGGCCTGCCGACCGGCCAGGCCGTCGCCACGACGGCGGGGAACCTGCCCGCGCGCTGGGTGATCCACACGGTCGGCCCCGTCTACTCCGCCGGCGAGGACCGGAGCGCGCTGCTGGCCTCCTGCTACCGCGAGTCGCTCAAGGTCGCCGACTCCCTGGGAGCGGCGACCGTCGCCTTCCCCGCGATCTCGGCGGGCCTCTACGGCTGGCCGATCGACGACGCCGCCCGCGTCGCCGTCACCACGGTCAAGGCGGCGGACACCTCGGTGGCGGAGGTGCGGTTCGTCCTGTTCACCGAGGACGCCCTCGCCGCCTTCCAGCGCGCGGTCGGCGAGTGAGCAAGGGCTTCCAGCGCGCGGTCGGCGTGAGCAAGGGCTTCCGGCGTGCCGTCAGCGTGAGCACGGGCTTCCGGCGTGTCGTCAGCGAGTGAGCGGGGGCTGCGGGCGGGCTGGTGCCGGGGGCGGCGTCAGTGGATCGCCATCGGGGCGACCGCCGTGTAGCCGAGGCCGCTGGAGATCTGGTCGGCGCACTCGATGACCTTGAGCGCCAGCTCGGCCTGCCGGTTGGGCAGGTCCATGGCCGACAGCGGTCCCGACACCGACAGCGCCGCGACCACCCTGCCCGAGCGGTCGCGCAGCGGGGCGGCGAGGCACGCCCTGCCGAAGGCCAGCTCCTCCACCTCGGTGGCGTAGCCGCGGGTCCTGACCTCGTCGAGCTCCGCCATCAGGGTGGGCAGATCGCGGATGGTCCTCGGGGTGTAGGCCGGGTAGGCGGTGCCGAGCAAGGACTCGATGGTGTCCTCGCTGAGGTCCGAAAGGAGGGCCTTGCCCATCGCGGTGGCGTGCAGCGGGCCCTCGGCGCCGATCATCGTGTACGCCCTGGGGGCGAGCCTGCCCTCGAAGTGGCACAGGTAGAACAGGGCGGCGTCATGCCGTTCGGCCACGTTGGCGCCGAGCCCGAGCTCTCCGGCCAGCTCCTGGGTGAGCCTGCGCGCCTGGCGGTGCACGGGCGACTGGTTGAGCGCGACGCCGGCCAGGCCGACGACGGTGGGGCCGAGGCGGTAGAGGCCGCTGCGCTCGTCGTGGGTGACGAAGCCGAGCGCCTCGAGAGTGCCGACCAGGCGGGAGACCGTGGACTGACCGAGGCCGGAGAGCTGGGCCAGCTCGGAGATCCTCCGCTCGGGGGTCTCCGCCGTGAACGCTCGCAGCAGGGACAGGGCGCGCTCGACGCTCTGGGTGCCGCCGCCGACCTCGCGGGTGCTGGGCCTTGGCATCGGCCTCCGATCTCATCGTAGGAAAGTCATCCAGATGACGGATGATACATCGACTAGGCAAGGGGCCTCAGAGCCAGCGTCCGCGCAGGTCCTCGCGCAGGAAGGCGGCGGGCGAGGCGATGGACAGGCCGCCGTCGACGGGAAGGACCACCCCGGTGACGAACCCGGCGCGGGCGAGGAAGCGCACGGCCTGCGCCACCTCCTCCGGCGTGCCGGTACGGCCCAGCGGATAGCCCGCCGCCGCGTCCGGAACGCCCTCGCCGCCGATCATCCCCGGGGCGACCGCGTTGACCCTGACGCCGTGCGGGCCGTACTCCAGGGCCAGCTGCCTGACCAGTCCTTCGAGCCCCGCCTTGGCGGCCGCGTAGGCGGGCAGGCCGGGAGCGGCGAGGAAGGCGTTGACCGAGCTGACGGCGACGATCGCGCCACCGTCCCCTGACCGGCCGGCGGCCAGCCTGGGCAGCGCGGCGCGGCTGACCGCGAAGGCGGTGCCGAGCACGGCGTCGAGCGCCGCCCGCCACTGCGCGTCGGTGGTCTCGATGATCGGCGCGACCGGCATGACGGCCGCGGCCAGCACGACCACGTCCAGGCGGCCCGCGGCCTCGACCACGGCCCCGACGGCGGCCGCTGCCCCTTCGGCGCTCGCGCAGTCGAGCACCAGGCTCCTGGCGAAGTCGGGCTCGTCGACCTCCTCCAGCGCGACGCCGACGACCGTGTCGCCGTCGGCGGCGAAGGCCCTGCCGATCGCCCGGCCGATCGGCGAGCTGGAGCCGACCACCAGCACGCCGCTCACGAGAGGTCGTCCAGGATGTCGTCGAGCCAGGCCAGCGTGGCGGGGTCGGCGTCGAGCGCGGGGGGCCGGACCGTGGCCGAGGCGATGACGCCCCTCCTGACCAGCACGTGCTTATGGATGGACCAGGCGATGCCGGGCTGCAGGCCGTACCTGATGAGGGGCAGCAACCTGGTGAAGGCCGCGCGCGCCCCCGCGCGGTCACCCGCGGACCAGGTGCGCAGGACGGGGCCGAGCAGGTCGGGGAACTCGCAGGCGGGCATGGTGCCGACCGCGCCGCGCGCGTACTCCTCCAGGACGAACAGGGCGTTCTGCCCGCCGAGGACGGCGAAGTCGGCGGCCAGCGCGCCGACCTTGGGCGCGGTGGGCTGCGTCTCGATCTTGACCGACTCGACGCAGTCCAGCTTCAGCAGCTCCACCAGCAGGGAGACGGGCATCGGCACGCCGGTCTGCGCGGGCGCATCCTGGATCATCACCGGCAGGCCGCCTTCGGCGGCCACCGCGCCGAAGAAGTCGATCACCTGCGAGGCGCTGGGCTTGACCAGGTACGGCGGGAGCAGCATCACCACGTCGGCGCCGTGCTCGGCGGCGGACCTGACCTGCTCGATCGCGTCGGGCGTGCCGGTAGCGCCGACGCCTGCGACCACGGGGACGCCGTTGCCCGCGACCACGCCGAGGATCTGCGCGCGCTCGGCGGCGGTGAGGGTGAAGCCCTCGCTGGCGAAGCCGAAGACGGCCATGCCGTCCACACCCGACTCGAGCTGGAAGTCGACCAGGCGGCGCAGCGAGGGGAGGTCGAGCGTGCCGTCGGGGTGGAAGGGGGTGGCGAGGACGGGGATCAGACCGCGGCTCACTGCTGCTCCTCGATCAGGGAGAGGTCGACCTCGACGCCGAGGCCTGGGCTGTCGGACAGGGCGTAGCTGACGGGTCCGCCGGAGATCGGCGCGGTGAGGATGCGGTCGGCGACGGCCATCGTGCCCGGCTGGTACTCCAGGGCGGGCATGGCCTCGATGGCGGCGGCGAGGTGCACGCCCGCCGCGACCATGACGCCGAGCCCCACCGAGTGGTGCGGCGCGACCGGGACGTGGTGGGCGGCGGCGACCTCGGCGATGGCCATGGCTTCCGTGATGCCGGTGCGGCCCACGTCGGGCTGGCACAGGTCCACCGCTCTGGCCTCCAGCCAGGAGCGAAACTCGTAGCGGTTGCGCATCGCTTCGCCCACGGCGACGGGGGTGGCCAGCGCGGCGGCCAGCTCGCGGTGGGCGGCCAGGTCCTCGGGCACGAGCGGCGCCTCGAGGAACCAGGCGCCGCGCTCGTCGAGCGCCCTGCCCAGGCGCAGCGCCTGCGACAGGTCGTAGGCCCAGTGCGCGTCGACGGCGACCTTGAGGTCCGGGTGCGCGGCCGCCACCGCGTCGTAGGTCGCCAGGTCCTCGTCCACGCCGTTGCCGAGGTGCAGCTTGATCGCCCGGACCCCCCGTCCCGCCCATTCGGCGGCCAGCGCGGCGCGCTCGGCGTCGGTCGGACGGGGCAGCCCCGAGACGTAGGTGGGCACCTCGTCGCGGAAGGCGCCGCCCAGCAAGGCATGGACGGGAGCGCCGTGCAGCTTGCCCGCCAGGTCCCAGAGCGCGATGTCGACGGCGGCCATGGCGTCGGCCTGGTGGCCCACGAGGTGGCCGCGCTCGCGCATGAGCCCGCCGAGCCTGCTCCACAGCGGACGCACCCTGCGCGGATCCTGGCCGAGCAGGGCGGGCGCGAGCAGCCTGTCGATGATCTCCTTGAGCACCTCGGGCGCGACGGGCGCGAGGCCCTCGCCCCAGCCGTACGAGCCGTCGGAGCAGGTGATCCTCGTCAGCACGGTCTCGAAGCGGGCGGAGTAGAGGCTGCGCCATGGCGGGCGCAGGAAGTACCCGCCTTCCGCCTCGCCTGGATGCGCTCCCAGGTACGCCTCGGGGGGTACGAGCTTCACCACGAAGGTTTCCACTCGCTCGATCTTCACTTGCAGCATGCGCAATACTATGGCGCATTACGCATGCAAGTTCCACATGATGGTGACTATGAGCCCAGGTCTCTCACCACGTTGTCGAGGCGGTCGGCCAGCGTCTGGAGTTCCTGCTCGGTGGCGTGCTCGCCGGGGACAAACTCCTGCAGATCGGCCCGCCTGGCGATGACGAGACCGCGGTGCGCTTCGTCGACCTCGCTGCCTGGCATGACGACGCAGTCGCCTCGCACGAACACCAGCGTCGCGTCCGGGTCTCCCGACTCCAGCAGCTTCCTGACGCAGTCACTGTCGATGAGCGGCATCGTCGTCCTCCCCGCTCTGGTGGCTCTGACCGCGACCACCTACCCGGAATCGGCCGGAAAACGCGGACGACGTCGACGGACGGCACCCAGCATCCGCCGTGGGGCGCCTTCGACGGGCACCGTTGGAGGGCGACGTCCCACTCATGACTGGCGGCCTTTCGCACACAACCGGTCGCGTCCGGACCAACCTCCAACCCACCACAGGGGACGACCCCTCACCCACGAAGGGCAACCCTCCCAATGATCTCCCCCACACCACCGGTAACGCCCCAGCCAACCTCCGAAGCCCGTCCCGCCATACGCCCGCAGGCCGCGACCGGCTGTCTCCACAGACGGTCCCTCAATACGCCGGCGGCGGGTGGCGACCCGCTGCGTCCATAGGCGTTCCCGTCTTCTGTCGGTGCGAGGTGCCAAGCTGGACGCATGCTCACCACACAGTTCGTTCCAGGAGCGCCGACCTGGCTGGATCTCGGTGCGCCAGACGTGAAGGCGGCCGCCGCCTTCTACACAGGGGTGTTCGGCTGGTCCTTCCAGTCCGCGGGGCCGCAGGGCGGCGATTACGGCTTCCTGCAGCTCGACGGCAAAACGGTCGCGGCCTTGGGTCCCCTCACCGAGGAGGGCGCCAGGCCGGCCTGGACCACCTACTTCGCCACTGCCGACGCCGACGCCACCGCCGCGCTGGTGGAGCGGCACGGCGGCGAGGTCCGCGCCGCACCGTCCGACGTCTTCACCAAGGGCCGGATGGCCCACTTCACCGACCCGGCGGGGGCGGAGTTCGCGGTGTGGCAAGCGCGCGACCTGGGCGGCCTCGACCTCGTCACCGAGCCCGGCTCGCTCGGCTGGGTGGAGCTCCACGTCCAGGACGCGGAGGAGGTCCTGCCGTTCTACCAGGCCGTCTTCGGGTGGAGGGCGCAGTCGGTGGCGATGGGGCCGATGACGTACCGGATCCTGTCGACGGGCGAGAGCGAGGACACGAGCTTCGGCGGGCTGACCGAACTGATGCCGGACGACCGGCCGCACTGGGCCCCGTACTTCGAGGTCTCCGACTGCGACGGCACGGTCGCCATGGCCCAGCAACTGGGCGGCACCCTCGTCGCGCCGGCGGAGTCGGTCGAGGGAGTGGGCAGATTCGCCACGCTCGACGACCCGTTCGGCGCCCGCTTCTCCGTGATCACCAGCACCCCCTGACGGGAACTCGGCACCCCTGACCGCCAAAGCACCCGTGCCGCTCTCCTCGCCAACTCGGTTCCCCGCCGCGCGGCCCGTACCCGCTCCCCGCCGCGCGGCCCGTACCCGCTCCCCGCCGCGCGGCCCGTACCCGCTCCCCGCCGCGCGGCCCGTACCCGCTCCCCGCCGCGCGGCTCTTCCACCTGCCACCTTCCGTCCGGGCTCGCTACACGCACCGCGTCGTCACCGCGCACAAATCCCTACCAATGCCAACCCGCCCCCCTCCTCCACCCGCGCCCACAAGCCTGCCGGTCCTCGCCAGCTGCTACTGACCACAGCCCACCTGCCTGCTCCCACCGCTTGACCGCCTCCCACACCACCCCACCCTCCCTGCGCACTCGCCGAGCGTGCGGTGTGCGACGGCAGGCCCTCCATGGCTTGGTCCGCCGTTCCATGGCATGCACGCCGTCTTGCGGTTGTGGGGGCGGGCCCTCGCCGCGCACGATCGAGGTGCACATCCCCGACCGGAAGGTGTCACGCGATGACGCAGCATCCCAACCTCGACCCCGAGCTCGCCGCCGCGGTGGAGGAGCTGGTGATGCCCGATCTGTCCAGGCTGACGCCCAGCGACCTGCCCGCCCTGCGCGCCCAGGCGGCCGCCATGGTCGCCGCGTCGGCCGTGCCTGACCCGCTCGTCACCATCGAGGACCTACGGGTGCCAGGCCCCGAAGGCGACCCCGACGTACGGCTGCGCGTCTACCGACCCGCAGAGCCCGTGCAGGTCCAGCTCCCCTGCCTGTACTGGATCCACGGCGGCGGCATGGTCGTGGGGAGCCCCGACGCCGACGACCCCTTCGCCGGGCACTTCGTGAAGGAGATCGGCTGCGTGGTGGTGTCCGTCGACTACCGTCTCGCGCCGGAGCATCCCGACCCCGCGCCGGTCGAGGACTGCTTCGCGGGCCTGCTCTGGACCGCCAAGAACGCCACCGAGCTGGGCATCGACCCCACCCGGCTCGCGGTGGGCGGCGCCAGCGCGGGCGGCGGGCTCGCGGCGGGCACGGTCCTGCTGGCCAGGGACAGGGGCGGCCCTGCCCTCACCTTCCAGCTGTTGGTCTGCCCCATGCTCGACGACCGCGACAACACGCCTTCGACGGCGCAGTTCGAAACGGCGGTGGTCTGGAACAGGGCGGCCAACGTCTTCGGCTGGTCCGCGCTGCTCGGCGACAGGAAGGGTGGAGAAGACGTCTCGCCGTACGCGGCTCCGGCCCGCGCCCATGACCTGTCCGGGCTGCCACGGACGTTCATCGACGTCGGAGAACTGGAGGTGTTCCGGGACGAATGCCTCACCTACGCCCAGCGACTGGCCCAGGCGGGCGTTTCCACGGAACTGCACCTCTACCCCGGCGCCTTCCACGGATTCGACGTGATCGTCCCGGACGCCGAGGTGAGCCGCCTCGCCCAAGCCACCCGTATCACCGCCCTACGCCGCGCCCTCCTCCGCTGAGCGGTCGCTCACCCCGCACCTCACCCCTCAGCATCACTCCACCCCGGTGCATCACTCGCCCTCGGAATTCCGCACCCCTGAAACGTCGTCTACCTCTGTGCCTTCAGCCCCTGGAAGCAGCGCCTCCACCTGACCGGGCGCCCGCCTCGGAACCTGACCCCCTCCGAGCTTCCACCCTTGGGCATCGCCTCCGCCCAAGCGCCCGCACCACACCCACCTCTGGCCTCCACTCCCTTCAGCAGTGCCTCCACCCCCTTGAGCGTCACCTCTGCCTGAGCTGCGTCCTCCGGGAGCGGCTTCTGACCTGTCGAGTGCGCCGGCCTGCAGCAAGATCGCTATGATGACGTGGTCGCAGACAGCGAGTCGAACGAGCCGACGGCCCAGCCCCGTGCTCTCAGCACCCGCGGCGAGCTTCGGCGGGAAGCAGGAGAAGTCCACCGCGCAGGGTCAGGGTGGCCAGGATTTCCCGTGGATTCGCTGGAGCGGGGCATAGTCTGTGACAAAAACCCGTCTCCTCCCCCGGGGGTCGTCTTGTCCGACCAGCAGCCCTATCCGTACGGCCAGCCGCCTTCGCACGCGCCTGATCCCTATGGCGCCGCCGCGGAGCCGCACGGCACACAACCGGCCTCCGGGTCGTATGGCGCCACCCCGCCGGGCGGTTACGGCGCGCAGCCCTCGAGCGGCTACGGCGCGCAACCTGCGGGCGGCTACGGCTCCCAGCCCCCCTCCGGCTATGGCCAGCAGCCCACAGGTGGCTACGACTCTCAGGCCCCGGTCGCGTACGGCGCCCAGCCTGACAACGGATACGGCACACCCTCCTCGGGGAGTTACGGGTCTCAGTCATCCAGCGGTTACGGCTCGCAACCTGCACCGGGATACAGCCCGCAACCGAACGCTTCTCAGCCTTCGGGCGGCTATGGCGCGCAGTCCTCAGGCGGTTACGGGCCAACCTCCTCAGGCGGTTACGGTTCCCAGCCCCCGAGCGGATATGGAACACAGCCTCCGGCGGGTCATGGCTCCCAGCCTTCGGGCGGCTACGGAGCACAGCCCTCAGGCGGCTATGGTGCGCAGCCCTCAGGCGGTTACGGGGCACAGCCCTCGGCCGGTTACGGAGCACAGCCCTCAGGGGGTTACGGGCCAACCTCCTCAGGCGGTTACGGCTCGCAGCCCCCGAGCGGATACGGCTCCCAGGCGTCCGGGGGTTATGGCGTGCAGCCCGTCCCCTATGGCCAGCAGGTTCCCGGCCCGTTCGGACATCCCGCGGTGCCGTACGGCCAGCCGGGAATGCCCATGCCCCGTGCTCCCCGCAAGGAGCCGGCGCTCTCCGTCCTGCTGTCGTTCTTCTTCCCCGGCGTCGGCTCGATGATCAACGGCGACACGGCGAAGGGCGTCGGCATCCTGCTGGGCTCGTTCACGACGCTGTTCTTCGGCTTCCTGCTCATGTTCGTGATCATCGGTTTCCTCCTCCTGCCGGTCTCCTTCGGCCTGTGGATCTGGGGCATGATCGACGCCTACCAGGGAGCCGTGAAGGTCAACCAGCGCAACGGCTACCCCAGCTGACCGCACCGCGGCACCTGGCCGAACCCAGGTGCCGCTCCCCCGATCCGCGCGGAGAGCATATGAGCCCGTCGTAACGCAGGCCTACAGCTACACGGCGGAAGGCAGGGCGTGTAGCCACACGCGGAAGGCCCAGGGGCGCGAGCATGAGACCGCCTGAATTAGGCCTCGCGCCACCCAAAAACCGGCCACCCGACTACCCGAGCCGGCCAACCGCAGGCCGTCCGCACTTCCCGAGAGGGTTTAAGGTTCTCGCCATCTTTTGGCCGCGACACTGCCGGTGAACCGTTCCTGCACGTGATCGAATACAAGGTCAACTTATGTTTGCGTTTGGCCCACGCTCTTCTCGGGAGTGACGCAGGGCTGCTCAGCCGACACCGACGGTCTGCCGGTCGGGCTCGATCACGACCACGACGCGCTCTTGTCCTCGGGGGTAGGGCGCGCCGGTGTACTTCGTAGCCAGCTGGTCGATCATCTCCCATGCCGCATCGCCCTCGATCCATTCGACGACTCGCCCACGAATGATGACGGGCTCGAACGGGTTGTCGACGGGCGTGATGGACAGCGCCATCCGAGGGTCGCGGCGCAGGTTGCGCGCTTTGCGCATGCCCGGACCGGTGAAGAAGACGATTCGGTCGCCGTGGGCGCCGACATAGACGGGAGCGGTGTGGGGCGAACCGTCTGGGAGGACGGTGGCGAGGTGAGCGATCGAGGCGCCCTCGAGTACGCGGCGCACGTCGGGGTCAAGCATGTGTGTGCTCCTTCAGCGGGGGTTGTCGGCGCGCCACGCGACGTAGTCGGCGACCGCCTTGGCGGTGTCGAAGGCCGGCGTGAAGCCGGTGTCGTGGGTGAGCCGGGTGATGTCGAGGTAGGGGTCGTCGCCGGGGCCGGCCTGCCGTCCGGGCAGGAGGTCGAGCCGCAGATCGGGGGCGATCGCCTGCAGGGCGTCCGCGAACTCGCGGTTGGTGAACGGCCGGCCGCTGGAGACGTTGTAGGTGTCGTGCCGCAGGGTCTGCGCGGTCGTCAGGAGGGCGATCGCGCGCCCGGCGTCGGGTGCGTAGCAGCAGTCACCGCCGTCGTCGGCGTGCAGTGGCCGCGGCTGCTCACCGCGGAGCGCGGCGCTGATGTAGGAGGGGATGTGAAAGAACGGTGATTCCGGGTCGACGAGCGGTCCCCAGATGGTCCCGATCCGGAGCACGACCGGCTGGACGCCGCTGCCCTGGAGGCTGTGCGTGGTGAGTGGCTCGACGGCCTTCTTGAAGGCGATGATCAGGTGCGGCAGCTCCGCGGTGGGCAGCGCGAGTTCCTCGTGCCAGGGGGTCTCGGTCCGGCCGATGTACACGCCGAGGCTGCTGGCGACGGCGAACCTGCGGACGCCCCAGGCGCGGGCGGCGTCCAGCGCGTTGAGCAGGCCGGTCGTGTCCGTGCGGAAGAAGGCGACCGGGTCCTCGTCGGGGATGGTGCCGGCGAGGTGGACGATGTCGCTGATGTCGTGGCGGTCGGCGAGGGCGAGGAAGGCGTCCCGGTCGGTGACGTCGAGGGGTTCCACGGTGACCCGGCCGGCGAGGAACGAGGGGACCTCGGTCCGGCGGTGCGTGGTGACGACGACCTCGTGTCCGAGGTCGACGAGCGCGCGGGCGGTGTGGGCGCCGATCATGCCCAGCCCTCCGGTGACGAGGATCATCGGATCACCTCGTGGTGGAGGTGGGTCACGCCGGACGCCGGGACGGCCTCCAGCAGACGGAGGCCCACATGCTTGGGGAACTCCTGGAAGAAGCTCCGACCGCCGCCCAGCAGAACGGGCACCTGGTGGAGGATCACCTCGTCGACGAGGCCCGCCATGAGCGCTTCGGTGACCAGACCGCCGCCCATCAGGCCGACGTCCTTGTCGCCGGCGGCCGCGCGGGCCGCGGCGATGGCGTCCTCGATGCCGGTCGTGACGAGCCTCTGCTTCTCGCTGATCTCGGGTGCGGGCCGGTGGCTGAGGACGAAGAGTGGCGCCGTCGGGTGCGGGCCGCCGCCTCCCCAATGGCTGGAGTGCTCGTAAATGGTGCGTCCCGCGACGGAGGCCCCACTCGTGCCGCGATGGCGTCGAAGAACCGAGCGCTCGGCTCACTCAGCTTGAATCCGTTGAACACCTGGCTTGGCGTGTCGCCGTCGAAGTACCAGTCGAAGAGCATGGGCGCGTCGCCGAGACCGCGTCCGAACTCCTCCTCGCCGTCGGGGGTCCGACCACTGATATAGCCGTCAACCGAGACGGCGTGGGCGCTGAAGACCTTGCTCACATCTCTCCTTCGTTGTTGATCAGATGGCTTGGGGGAAGTCGAAGAATCGGTGCGGGTCGTAGGCGTTCTTGACCGCTGCCAGCCGGGGGTGGTTACCCGCGTGGTACGCCACGGCCCAGTCGTCGAGCGCGGGGTCGGGGAAGTTGGGGTAGACACGCCCTGACCCGTCGGCGTGGGCGGTCGCCCAGGAACGATCGACCCACGGGTCGGCCGCGTCGGCGATGTGCTCGAGCAGGAAGCGTTCGTTGCGGTGGGCGAACGCGGCGGCGTCCTCCATGATCCTGTTGTAGGCCCCGCCCATCGCGGTGAACGTGAGCTGTCGCCGGCCCATGGTCCTTGGGTCGCCGAACTGGGTCAGGAGCGATGCGAGGGTGCGGTGGGCCATCGTGTGGTGGAAGAACTCCGACCTGATCCGCTGGGCGCGTTCCGGTACATCCCGCGAGTCGGCAAAGGTGCTCTTCAGGTGGTGGTACGGCAGGCCGGTGCGCAACTCGATCGTGGGGGCCACGCCCGCCCGATCGATGAACTCCTGCAGCAGCTCCCGGGTCGATCCCTCCTCGAGGGTGGAGGCGCCGAAGAGGGTGGCCTGGACAGGTGCGCCGGGCACAGACTCAAGGGTGAGGTTGACGGTAAATTCGTCCGGGGCGTCCGGTGCCCAGGCTTGCCAGGCGGCGACCAGTTCCTCGAGAGCGATGTTCGACCAGTGCGCCTCGACGCGGGTGGTCATCGGCTCAGGGACGGTGTCGAACCGCAGTGACGTGACCACACCGAACTGGCCGCCACCCGCGCCGCGCAGACCCCAGAACAAGTCTGGTTCGTGGTCGTGGTCGCAATCCACGACGCTGCCGTCGGGGAGCACGACCTGTGCGCCGACGAGGCGATCGCAGGTGAGCCCGTGCTTGCGACCGAGCAGCCCGATCCCGCCGCCGAGGGTGAGGCCGGTGATGCCGACGGTGGGACCGCACCCGGCCGGCAGGGTCCGGCCGTAGGCGTGTAACGCCGCGTACACCTGTCCCAGGCGAGCGCCGGCTCCGATCGTGGCGCTCTGGTCATCTGCCACGGAGATGCCATCGAGGCCGGACATGTCGAGCACGATCCCGTCCGTCGACGATCGGCCCGCGAAGCAGTGCCCCCCGCCACGAGGGGCGATGCGGTCCCCCGTAGCTGCTGCGTACGCCATGGTGTCGACGACGTCCGAGACCGAGCGGCACAGAACCACGAGCCGGGGACGCACCTCCCGGTAGGCGAGGTGGACCGGGCGGCGGATCGCTTCGTAGCCCGGCGAGTCAGGGCTGAACAACTCGCCGTCGAGTGAATGGCCGAATGCGGCTGGGTCGGGCACGAGCTCGAAACTAGGCGCGGCGTGACGACGGGGTCTTGAACGAATCGCGCAGGGTCAGACTCGTAGGGGCGGTCTGCCACGGGTGGCAAGGAAGGGCTTGTACGAGGCGGAGTGCTCATGCTCGCAGGCGCACCGGTTGAGGTCGCCGCCGAGGAGCTGGCGCGGGGTAAGGCCGGTCAGGCGGAGGCATTCTCGGCTGAGATGTGCCTGGTCGGCGTACCCCACGTCAACCGCCAGTCCCGCCATGCCGTCCGCACCACGCCGACCCGAGGCCGTGGCCCCAGCCTGAGCCAGCGCGAGAAATCCCTGGAACCGTAACGTCCGCTGCAGGACCTTGGGACTCACTCCCACTGCGTGCAGGCAGCGGCGGCGCAGTTGGCTCGCGGAGAGCGCCAGGTGAGTGGCCAGGGTGTCGATGGAGACCGGCTGCCAGGGCATCAGCGCCTTCACGGCTTCGCCCACCAGCGGATCCACGCGGACCGTCCTTCGAAACTCCTGCAGGAGGTATGCCTGCAAGAACATGAGCGCCCGCTCGGGCGTCCCGGCCCCGGCCATCGCCTCCACGAGGCGGTCCGCCGAACTTCCCCACAGGTCCGCCAGCCCCAGGCGCTGGTCCACCAGATCGTCGAGCACCGTCGGAAGGGGCGGCGCGGTCCCCGGGTGGAACCGCACACCCACGATGGTGGTGTGCGGCGGAATGACCTCGATCTCCGGACCGGTCAGCGGACCAACCAGCTGGGGATGGCCACCGATCGGAAAGTGCATCTCGATCCCGCCCGTGGGCAGGTGCCGTTGCACGTACGCCGCCTCACCGGTGCGCTGGATCCAGACCGTCCGCACCACCCCCGCCAATCCCGGCAACGGCGGACGCTCAACGTAAGACTCCATTACGGCATCCTCGCACCGAAGCGCCCGAGCGGGATCGACGTCAAGGCCACGGCAGCAGCACCGCGACCGAGTTCGTCAGATACACCGTGGAACCGTCTTCAACCGCCATCGCCACCGGCCTAGGAGCCCGAGCAACGCGGGCAAGCCGCTGCACGTGGACGCCGTAGGAGAGCAGGCGAGACGCAGGCGCGAGGCCGCGCGTGGGCCCCGTGGGAGGACGGGGGTGACGCAGGCGAGACGCTGCCCGTGCACGCCCATGGAAGGGCAGGCGAAACACGTGGACGCCCAAGGAAGGGCTCGGGTGACGCAGGCAAGCCGCTGTACGTCGACCCCACGGGCGGGCACGGGTGAAGCTGCACGAAGCCATCAAACCGCCCGTGGAAGACAGTGTGGCCGCACCCGCGTAGCCGGTCACGGCGCGCGCATCAGTTCAAGGGGAACCGCAGGCCGCACGGCGAAAAGTGCCGGAGAGAACCGCACGCCGCATGGCGAGGAAATGCCGCTGAGGCTGGTCTGAGCTGGGAGCGCTCCCAGCGTCCCCCATGAGGCCCTCCGGCCTTGGCTGCGGCTTTCAGCTGCTCACTTCCCTTAACAGTAACGGTTACATCTCGGGACATTGACGTTCTCGCGCAGTTCCGCCAATCTTCGTGGGAGCGCTCCCAAAGAACTGTGCGGCCTGATCGTGCGTCGGGGACCGATCGCGGCACGCCTTCCATGACTCGGATGAGGGGTTCGGAATGTTGAACAGCAAGAACGGCGGCAGGCCGCTGGCGGCCGCAGCCGTCGCGAGCGTGCTGACCGTCACCGCCGCCGCCTGCGGCTCGGGTGGGACGGGAGACGGGACCGCCGCCACCGCCTCGGCCTCGGCCTCCGCCGCTGCCGAGAAGGTCACCATCACCGTGCAGACCTTCGGCAGCGGCGAGAACTTCGGTTACGACTCCGCGGTCGAGGCGTGGAACAAGAGCCACCCGAACATCCAGATCAAGTACGACAACCTCGCGGGCAACTTCGAGTCCGAGTACCTTCCGCAGGTCAACCAGTGGTTGGAGGCGGGAAGCGGCGCGGGCGACATCATCGGCATCGACGAGAGCGGCATGGGCCAGATGGCCGCCCGTCCGCAGCACTTCGTCGACCTGGCGCAGTACGGCCTCGACAGCCGCAAGGCGGACTTCCCCGAGTGGAAGTGGAACACCGGCCTCAACAAGGACGGCAAGCTGTTCGCACTCGGCACCGACGTCGGCGGGATGGCCATGTGCTACCGCAGCGATCTGTTCAAGAAGGCGGGGCTGCCGACCGACCGCGAGGAGGTCGCCAAGCTCTGGCCCGACTGGGACTCCTACCTGAAGGTCGGCCAGCAGCTCAAGAGCAAGCTGCCGAAGACCAGCTTCGTGGACGGCCCGGTCACCATCTTCAACACGCTGATGGTCCAGGAGGCCGGCAAGGCGGGCAACCTGACCTTCTTCGACAAGGAGCAGAACCTCGTCATCGAGTCGAACCCCGCGGTCAAGACCGCGTTCGACTTCACCAAGAAGCTGAGCGAGGCCGGGCTGAGCGCCAAGCTCGCCGCCTGGACCGACGAATGGGCCGCGGGACAGAAGAACGGCGCGTTCGCCACCATGGCCTGCCCCAGCTGGATGCTCGGCGTGATCTCGGGCAACGCCGGTGAGGAGAACGCCGGCAAGTGGGACGTCGCGGCCGTGCCTGGCGGTGCGGGCAACTGGGGCGGTTCCTGGCTGGCGGTGACCTCGCAGAGCAAGCACCCCAAGGAGGCCGCCGAGGTCCTGAACTACCTCACGAGCAAGGAGGGTCAGCTGCACGCCTTCAAGGAGGCGGGCGGTGTGCCGAGCACGCTGACGGGTCAGCAGGACCCGGTGGTCGCCGACGCCGTCAACGAGTACTTCAGCAAGGCGCCGAGCGGCAAGATCTTCGCCGAGTCGACGCAGTCGGTGAGCCCGATCTTCTTCGGTGAGAAGCACACCCAGGTCCGTGCGGCCGTTGAGCAGGTGCTGCTGGGCGCCGACCAGGGTTCGGTCAAGTGGGGCGAGGCCTGGGCGAAGTTCGTGGCAGAGGGGCAGATGGCGGCCGGCTGAGCACGCCGCCCTGCCCACCTTCGATCGAGGGCGGCCCGAGCGGGCTTGCCACCGCCTCCGGCCGCCCTCCCCACGAAGACCCGCTCCTCCCCGAAAGCACAGCCGCTCCGTCAACGGAAGCCGGGCTCCCCGCGACGGCGACCTCGTCCTCCAGAAAGCCGGGCCGCAAGCCCCATAAGCCCCATGCCGCCATCCCACCAGCAACGCCATCCCATGAAAACGCCATCCCATGAAAGGGACAGCGATGAGCCTCGACGTTGACGCGGGCCGTGCCAGGCTCCGTCCGGTGCCGCCAGGCCCGCACCGGCATCGCCAGTCCAGCACGCGACACCTGCTGTCGTGGCTGGACATGCGGGCCACCCCCTACCTGTTCGTCTCCCCGTACTTCCTGCTGTTCGCCCTGTTCGGGCTGTTCCCGCTGATCTTCACCCTCTGGGTGTCGCTGCACGACTGGCAGCTCGCCGGTGAGCGGGAGTTCGTCGGCCTGGAGAACTACACCCAGCTGCTCGCCGACACCAAGTTCTGGAACTCCGTCCTCAACACGGTCGGCATCTTCGTCCTGGCCACGGTGCCGCAGCTGCTGATCGCCCTCCTGCTGGCCAACGCGCTCAACAAGCGCCTGCGCGGCCGGCTGGTGCTGCGGCTGAGCGTGCTGATCCCGCTGGTCACATCGGTGGTCGCGGTCGGTGTCATCTTCACCCAGCTGTACGCCAGGGACTACGGCCTGGTGAACTGGCTGCTCGGCGCGTTCGGCGTGGAGCCGATCCACTGGCAGAACCAGAAGTGGTCGTCGTGGATCGCCATCGCCACCATGGTCGACTGGCGATGGACCGGCTACAACGCGATCATCTACCTCGCCGGGATGCAGACCATCTCGAAGGACATCTACGAGGCTGCCTCGATCGACGGCGCCACCCCGCGCCGCCAGTTCTGGACGATCACCGTCCCGCTGCTCAAGCCGACGATCATCTTCACCGTGATCGTCTCGACCATCGGCGGGTTCACGCTGTTCGCCGAGCCGGTGATCTTCGGGGGCGGCGGCATGACGGGAGGCACCGTCGGACAGTTCCAGACGGTGGCGATGTTCATCGTCAAGGAGGCCTTCCGCGACTTCGACTACGGCTACGCCGCCGCGGCCGCCTGGATCCTCTTCCTGCTGATCCTCGTCGCCGCGCTCGTCAACTACGCCATCACCCGGGGCCTTGGGAGATCACGATGACCACCGTCCAGCACAGCGGGCCGGGCGCGAGGCGCCACCGCGCTCCCGCGCCCGTGGCGGGCGACGTGTTCAGGGCCACGGTGCTCACCAAGGTCATGCTCGGCTTCACCGCGATCCTGTCGATCTTCCCGATCTACTGGATGATCATCATCGCGACGCGGTCCAACGCCGACGTGCACAGCATCCCGCCGCCGCTGCTGCCGGGCGGCAACCTCGGGGAAAACATCAAGGCGGTGTTCGAGGCCGAGAACGCCCACTTCCTGACCGGCATCGTGAACTCCGTGATCGTCACGGCGAGCGTGACGCTGGCCGTGGTGCTGATCTCCACGCTGGCCGGGTTCGCGTTCGCGTCGCTGCAGTTCCGCGGGCGCAACGTGCTGCTGCTGTCGGTGGTGCTGACCATGATGGTGCCGCTCCAGCAGATGGGCGTCGTGCCGCTCTACCAGATGATGGTCACGCTGGGCTGGACGAACACCCTGCAGGCGGTGATCCTGCCGTTCCTGGTCAACGGGTTCGGCGTCTTCCTGATGACGCAGTACACCCGCCAGGCCGTCCCGCGTGAGCTGGTCGAGGCGGCCAGGGTGGACGGCGCGAGCACCGCGCGCATCTGGTGGAACGTCGTCGTGCCGGCCGTACGGCCGGGCATGGCCGTGCTGTCGATCCAGACGTTCATGCTGATCTGGAACGAGTTCCTCTGGCCGTTGATCATCCTGCGCGCCGACAACCCGACCGTGCAGGTCGCGATCAGGGCACTGAACGAGAAGTACTCGACCAACTACGTGCTCGTCTTCGCCGGAACGGCCCTGTCGATCATCCCGCTGCTGCTGGTCTTCGTCTTCTTCGGCCGGCAGATCATCGGCGGTCTGATGGACGGCGCGGTCAAGTCGTGAGCAGAGCCCGCGCGGCGGCTCCCCCTGGAAAGACCCGACACCCGAACAGAACCTCGGTCATGCGACCGACGAAGGAGGAGGCTGCGTGACCACGCAGGAGACTCAGACCTCGGCCGGACCGGCCATCCTGGACTTCCCCACCGGGTTCGTCTGGGGAGCGGCCACCTCGGCCTACCAGATCGAGGGCGCGCTCACCGCCGACGGCAGGGGCACGTCGATCTGGGACACCTTCGTCTCCAGGCCGGGGCGGGTGCTGAACGGCGAGCACGCCGAGCTGGCCGTCGACCACTACCACCGCTACCGCGACGACGTGAAGCTGATGGCCGAGCTCGGCCTGAAGGCCTACCGGTTCTCCGTCTCGTGGCCGAGGATCCAGCCGGACGGCGCGGGCCGGATCAACCAGGCGGGACTCGACTTCTACCGGCGGCTGACCGACGAGCTGCTCGGCCACGGCATCGACCCGTGGCTGACGCTCTACCACTGGGACCTGCCGCAGGCGCTCGAGGACGCCGGCGGCTGGCCGTCCCGCGACACGGCGCTGCGTTTCGCGGACTACGCGGCCGCCGTCCACGACGCGCTCGGTGACCGGGTGCGGCACTGGAGCACGGTCAACGAGCCGTGGTGCGCGGCGTTCCTGGGTTACGCCTCGGGCGAGCACGCGCCGGGACGGCGCGAGCCCGCACAGGCGGTACGCGCCGCGCACCACCTGAACCTCGCGCACGGCCTGGCCGTGGGGGCGATGCGGGCGCAGGGCAAGGGCACCCTGATCGGCGGCTGCGTCAACCTGTACGCGGTCACGCCGGAGACCGGCTCCCCCGCCGATCTGGACGCGGCCCGCCGCATCGACGGCCTGCAGAACCGCTTCTTCCTGGACGCGCTGCTCAAGGGCCGCTACCCGCAGGACGTGCTCGAGGACCTGCGCGAGGTGGGCGAGCCCGACTTCATCAGGGACGGCGACATGGAGATCATCTCCGCCCCCCTCGACCTGCTCATGGTCAACTACTACAGCCGCTTCACCGTCTCGGGCACGCCCGGCGGCGCCGCCTCGGCGGCCGCCGCGCCGACCGACTCGGGCTCGCCGTGGGTGGGCAGCGAGCACGTCTCCTTCGTCAACGCCGGACGCCCGGTCACCTCGATGGGCTGGGAGATCGACGACTCGGGCCTGGTGGAGATCCTTACCTGGGTGGCCCGTGAGTACCCGGCCATCCCGATGGTGATCTCCGAGAACGGCGCCGCCTTCGACGACGAGCTCACCGCGGAGGACACCGTCCACGACGGGGACCGGCGCGCCTACCTCGACGCTCACCTGGGCGCCTGCCACGCCGCGATCACGGCGGGCGTGCCGCTGCGCGGATACTTCGCCTGGTCGCTGATGGACAACTTCGAATGGGCCTGGGGGTACGGCAAGCGCTTCGGACTGGTCTACGTCGACAGGGAGACGCTGCGCAGGATTCTCAAGGACAGCGCGCTCTGGTATGCCGAGACCATCAGGGCCGGCGGCTTGCGCGTTCCGGCAGAATAGGCGCTGACACTCAGGGACAGGGGAAAACAGCCATGAACGGGGATCGCCACGCCGCAGTGCGCCCAACGCTGGAGGCGGTCGCCGCACTCGCGGGAGTCGGCCGCGGCACGGTGTCGCGCGTGATCAACGGTTCGCCGAAGGTCAGCGACCGGGCCAGGACGGCCGTCCTGGAGGCCATCGAGGAGCTGGGCTACGTACCGAACAGGGCGGCGCGCACGCTGGTGACGCGCCGTACCGACACCGTCGCCCTGGTGGTCTCGGAGACCCAGCAGCGCCTGTTCGACGAGCCGTTCTTCGCCGGCACGATCCGCGGCATCGGCTCGGTGCTGGCCGAGACGGGGCTGCAGCTCATCCTGGCGCTGGCCCAGACGCAGGAGGAGCACCAGCGGCTGGAGCAGTATCTCACGGGACAGCACGTCGACGGGGCGTTGCTGATCTCGCTGCACGGCGCCGACCCCCTGCCCGGCAGGCTCGAGGAGCTGGGCGTGCCGACCGTGCTCGGCGGCCGTCCCGTCGGTCTCGCGCCCTACAGCTACGTCGACATGGACAACAGGGGCGGGGCCCGGCAGGCCGTGAAGTACCTCGTCTCCAAGGGCCGCACCAGGATCGCCACCATCGCCGGCCCCCAGGACATGGGTGTGGGCGTGGACCGCCTCGCGGGTTACCGCGACGCGCTGCTGGCGGCGGGGCTGCCGGAGATCGTGACCTACGGCGACTTCAGCGAGGAGAGCGGCATGACGGCCATGCGCACGCTGCTGGCCGAGCATCCCGACGTCGACGCCGTCTTCACCGCCTCCGACCCGATGGCGCTGGGCGCGATCAGGGTGCTCAAGGAGAACGGCAAGGACGTGCCCGGCGACGTGGCGGTGATCGGCTTCGACGACTCCCCCGCGGGGGCGCATTCCTCGCCCGCGCTCACCACTGTCCACAACCCCTCGGAGGCGATGGGCCGCCAGATGGCCCATCTCCTCGTCTCCCGCATCAACGGCGAACGGCTGGAGCAACCCGTGGTGATCCTCGACACCCACCTCGTGATCCGCGACTCGGCCTGAACGACAGCCCCGCCGCCACGAAGGCCCCAGCCCGCGAAGCCCGCCACGGGAAACCCCCCACACAGCCCGCCTTTCGAAGAAGAGCTCCAAAAGGTGGAGGCGTGAAGGGCCCAAGAGGGAGGTCCGAGGGGGGAGGCGCCAAGAGCCTCAGCGCACCGGCTCCAGGGCCGGCGCGCACGTGCCCGAGGTGGCGCAGCCGACGAAGTGGCCGGGCTCGACCTCCACGAGGCCGGGCCACGTCGCGTCGCGCCCCGCGGCGCCGTGGTAGAAGCAGGTCGCCTCCGCCTCGGGCCGGTCCTCCTCCTCCGACCACCTGTGGTGCAGCCGCGGAACCGAGCCGAGCAGGTTCCTCGTGTAGGGGTGCAGGGGGTTGCCGAAGACCAGCTCGGTCCGGCCCATCTCGACGACCCTGCCGCTGCGCAGCACGACCGTCTTCTCGCTGACGTAGTTGCCGAGCGACAGGTCGTGCGTGATGAACAGGATGCCGAGCCCTCTCCCCTTGAGCTCGCCGAGCAGGTTCAGCACGTCGATCCTGGTCGAGGCGTCCAGCATGCTGATGATCTCGTCGGCGACCAGCAGCCTGATGTCCAGCAGCAGCGCGCGGGCGATCAGCAGGCGCTGCAACTGCCCTCCGCTGAGCTGGTGCGGGTACTTCCCGAGCACGGCTCCGGGATCCAGCCGTACGGCCGCGAGCGAACTCTCCACCCTGCCCTGCCAGTCGGCCGCGCCCATCCTGGGGAAGAACCGCTGCCTGATCATCTCCAGCACCCTGTCGGCCTTGAAGATCGGGTTGTAGGAGCTGAAGGGATCCTGGAAGACGCCCTGCACCGACCGGTAGTAGTCCTTCGTCCCTGCCACGTCGGCGCCGTCCAGGGTGATCGTGCCGCCCGAGACGGGGGCGAGGCGCAGGATCATCCTGCCCAGCGTGCTCTTGCCGCTGCCGCTCTCGCCGATCAGGGAGACGACCTCGCCCTCCGCGACCTCGAACCCCACCTCGCGTACGGCATGCAGCTCGCGCCCGCCGAACGACCCTGTCCTGTAGGTCTTGGAGACCCCGTCCAGTCTGAGCATCACACGGCGTTCCAGCAGGCGACGGAGTGTCCCGGCGCGACCTCGGCGAAGGGCGGCTCCTCCGCGCAGCGCTCGAAGGCGAGCGGGCAGCGGCTCCTGAACCTGCAGCCCTTCGGCGGGTCGAGCAGGGAGGGCGGGCGTCCTGGAATGCCCTGGAGCCTGCGTTCCTCGTAGCGGACGCCGACCTCGGGCAGCGAGGAGATGAGCGCCTGGGTGTAGGGGTGGCGGGGCGCGGAGACGATGACGTCGGCGGGCGCCTTCTCGGCCAGCTTCCCGGCGTACATCACCATGATCGTGTCGGCGATCTGGTAGCCGAGCGAGATGTCGTGGGTGACCACGATCATGCTCTTGACCAGGTCGCGGTCCCTGAACTCCAGCAGCGTCTTCGCCACGGCCTTCTGCGAGGAGACGTCGAGGGCCGAGGTGACCTCGTCGGCGATCAGCAGGGAAGGGTTGAGCAGCGTGGAGATGACCATCACCATGCGCTGCTTCATCCCGCCCGAGAGCTCGATCGGGTAGCGGTCGAGCACGTCGGCGGAGAGGCCGACCAGTCCGACGCGCCGTTCGAGCTCCTGCCGCATGGGCGCGACGCCGCGCGACCTGAGCAGCTCGTCGACCATCCGGCCGATCTTCCTCGTGGGGTTCATGGCGCTCATGGCGTACTGCGGGATGAGCGACACCTCGTGGAACCTGAAGGGGTTCATCGCCTCGGTGTCGCCGACGGGCAGCTCCTTGCCATCGAGCTCGGCGCTGCCGCCGATGTGCCGCATCCTGCCGTCGAGCCTGATGAGGCTCTTGCCGAGCGTCGACTTGCCCGAGCCCGACTCGCCGGCCAGGCCCATGATCTCGCCGTCGGCGAGGGAGAAGCTGACGCCGTCGAGGGCCTTCACGTCCCCCTTGAGCGTCCGGTAGTAGACCCTGAGGTCCTCCACCTTCAAGGTCATGTCACATCTCCCTCAGCTTGGGATTGAACACCTCGTCGAGGCCGACGTTCATCACGTAGAGCGAGCCGACGACGGCCGTGATGCCGAGTCCGGGCGGGATGAACCACCACCACATGCCGAGGTGCAGCGCGTTGTAGCGGGCGGCGTTGTTCAGCATCAGGCCCAGGGAGATCGAGTCGGTCGGGCCGAGCCCGACGAAGTCGAGGGAGGCGCCGATCAGCACCGATCCCCCGAACAGCAGGATGAAGGCCATGAACAGGTAGGAGCTCATGTTGGGCGCGATCTCGGTGGTCATGATCTTCCACGGACGCACACCGCTGAGCCTGGCCAGGTCCACGAAGTCGCGGGTGCGCAGCGAGAACGTCTGCGCCCTGATCGCTCTTGCGACCCACGGCCACGAGGTGAGCCCGATGAAGACGGCCTGCACCGGGATGCTGCGGATGCCGAGATAGGCGTTGATCACCAGCAGGACGGCCAGCGCGGGCAGCACCAGGACGATGTTGGTCAGCATGTTCAGGACCTCGTCCACGACGCCGCCCCGGTAGCCGGCGGTGAACCCGATCGCCATGCCGATGACCGCGGCGATGCCGCCGCCGAGCAGGCCGACCAGGAACGTCGCGCGCAGGCCGTGGACGAACTGGGTGAAGATGTCCTGTCCGAAGAGCGTGGTGCCGAACCAGTGGTCGCCGGACGGCGGCGCGAACTGCGGGCCGACGTACGCGTTGGGGTCGCCGGCCGACACCAGCGGCCCGAACAGACCGAGCAGCAGGAGCGCCAGCAGTACGGCGAGGCCGGCCAGGAGCTTGCCGTTGCGCAGCGCGAAGTGCAGCGCCTCGGCGCGGACCCCCGCGGACGCGACCGCCGCCTTCTCGTCGGGAACGACGCTCATGCCTCAGCCCCCATCCCGGCCCTGGTCCGCGGATCGACCAGGACGTAGACGATGTCGATGACGAAGTTGGCGATGAGCACGCCCGTCACGATGAACAGGAAGATGCCCTGGAGCAGGAAGAAGTCCTGGTTCTGGATGGCCTTGAGTATCAGGCTGCCGAGCCCCGGATAGGAGAAGACCACCTCGGTGACCAGCGCGCCCGCCACGAGCACGCCGAGCTGCAGGGCCAGGCCGGTGATCTGCGGCAGCACCGCGTTCCTGAAGGCGTAGCGGCGGATCAGCCGCCGCGGGGCGCCGAGGGCCGCCAGATAGCTGGAGTAGTCGGCCTCCAGCTCATAGATGATCATGTTGCGCATGCCGATCGCCCAGCCGCCGAAGGCGACCAAGAACAGCGACAGGAACGGCAGGAACCAGTGCAGCGCCAGGCTGCCGGCGAACTCCCACGACAGGTTGGGACGCATCGCGTAGCTGTAACCGCCCGCCACGGGGAAGATCCCCGCCACGATGCCGAGCCCCCACGCCAGCAGGATGGCCAGCCACATGTACGGCGTGGCCGTCAGGATGTAGCCGACGGGCAGCACCGTGTTGTCCAGGAGCCTGCGCCTGGCCGCGAAGGCGCCGAACCTGTTGCCCGCCCACCAGCTCAGCAGGATCGCGGGAACCAGCAGGCCCAGGGTGTACGGCACGGCACGCGTGATCACGTCGGCCACCGGGGTGGGAAACAGCCAGATGCTGATCCCGAGGTCCCCGCGCAGCAGCGCGCCCCAGAAGTTGAGGTACTGCTGCCAGGCGGGCAGGTCGAGGCCGAACAGGCCGGTGTAGTAGGCCTGCATGGCCGCCACCGCCTCGGGCTGGGTGAGGTTGGCCCTCGACACCATCGAGGCGACGGGGTCGCCGGGCATGAGACGCGGGATCAGCCAGTTGATGGTGACCGCCGCGAAGAAGGTGAGTCCGTAGATGAGCAGCTTCCTGCCGAAATAGCGTCGCACGCGAGAACTCCAGAGAGGACGGCGAAGGGCGGGCGGGCCGCCCCCTCCGGCGAGGGAAGGGGCGGCGGACGGGGGTCAGCCCTTCGCCGGCTGGATCTCGGTGAGCGTCAGGATGCCGCCCAGCTCCAGCCAGTTGCGCCACATGGTCGGCGCGGACTTGGGCGCGTCAGGGGCCGACGACGGCCAGTTCGTCCACACCGAGCTGGTGGTCTGCGACCACAGGCCGTTGTACCAGAGCGGGATGGCCGGCATCTCCTCCAGCTGGATGCGCTGGATCCTGGACAGGACCTCCTTCATCCCGGCCTCGTCCTCGGGCTTCTTGCCGTCGAGCTCCTGGACCAGCTCCCAGGCCTTCTTGTTCTCGTAGCGGCCGAAGTTGACCGTGTTCTGCGCCTTCTGGATCGGCAGCTGGAAGAGGTAGTCGTAGTACATCCACGGCGTGTTCGACAGCTGCCGCTCATTGTTGATCATCATGTCGAACTTGCCCGACGAGCGCTTGTCCACCAGGGCGTTGTAGTCGGGGAACTCGGGCGTGAGGTTGACGCCCACCGCCTTGGCGCTCTCGGCGATGACCCTGATCGACTCCATCCAGTCGGACCAGCCGGCCGGCACCTCGATCTTCAGCTGGATCTTGGAACCGTCCTTGTTCTCGACGAAGCCGTCGCCGTCGGTGTCCTTGTATCCCGCGTCGGCCAGCATCTTCTTGGCCTTGGCCTGGTCGAAGGTGAATCCCAGCTCGCTCACCACGTTCTGGTCGACGTACTTGTCCCACTGCGGCAGCAGGCCGGTCGGGTTGGCGGGGCGCACGAGGTTGCCGTAGACGCCCTCGACGATCTTCTTGGTGTCGACGGCGCCGGCCACGGCCTTGCGGAAGGCCGGGTCGTCCATGGGCTTCTTTTCGGTGTTGAGCACCAGCCACGCGGTGTTGGCCGACAGCATGTACGGCGGCTCGGGATAGTAGGTCTTCACGCCGAAGCTGCCGTTGACCAGGTTGGCGATGCCGGGCAGGAAGTTGTTGCTCAGGTCGAGGCCATTCTGCAGCAGCAGGCCCATCGCGACCTCGTTGCTGGAGTTGACGATGTCGACGATGTACTTCGGCTTGACGTCCTTGTTCAGCGCCTTGGTGGCCCACCAGCCGTCCCGCTTCACCCAGGCCACCCGGTCCTGGTCGTGGCTGTGGTAGGTGTACGGGCCGGTGCCGACGGGCTTGTCGTTGACGCCGTTGACGACGTCCTCCTCCGAGCGGCTCTCCCAGACGTGCTTCGGCACGATCACCCTGCTGTACAGCGCGTTGGCCCACTGCTGGTAGTTGGGCTTGGAGAAGCTGAACCGCACCGTCTGCGCGTCGACCGCCTCGGCGCTCTTGAGGAAGGTCCACAGGTTGGCGTACGGGACGGTCTTCATCTTGCCGAGCTCGAAGGTGAACACGACGTCGGCCGCGGTGAGCGGCTTGCCGTCCGACCAGGTGACGCCCTGGCGCAGCTTCAGCTCGTAGGTGGTGTCGTCGGCCCAGGCGCCGCTCTCGGCCAGCCAGGGGGTGAACGTGCCCGTGTTGGGGTCGAACAGGAACAGCGGCTCGTAGACCAGGCCGTTGGTGCCCGTGGCGTGGTCCCAGTTCCTGATGGGGTTGAAGTTGGCCGGCGCTCCCCACTGGGTGCCGCCGGTGTAGAGCGTCTCGTTGCGCGGGAACGCGCCGGTGCCGCCCTGGGCGGGCGCCTGGCTCGCCGCCGCGCCGGGGGCGCTCGACTGCACGGCGGGCGCAGGCGGCTGCCCCGACGTGCAGGCGGTCACTACCAGGCAGGTCGCGAGCAGGGGAGTGAGCACGCGCCATCGGTTTCGCATGGAATCTCCTTCGTCCCCGCTCAGGGATCGCCCTGGCGGAGTTCTCCTCGAGCACCATCCCCCCGATGGCCTGAACAGCAAGGCGCCGCCTCGCTCAGTGGGAGCGCTCCCACTCGCCAAGCTCTCCGCCGCGCCGGACAGGTAACGCGACCGTAAAATCGGCGAATCTCGCTGTCAATAGCGCTGCAGTACGCGTGACGTATCCGAGATACGCCGAAAAATCCTGGAACCGGATAGCGTGGGAGCGTTTCCATACCCTTCCGGAGGGATCATCAGGGGTGGACAGCAGAACCAAACGCCGCCTCGACGCCGAGGCCCTCTCCGCGCTCGCCCACCGCGCCGTCGGCGCGCACGTGCGCGAAGCGGTCGAGCTCGCCGACGGCTTCGCCAACGCCGTGTGGAGGCTCCACCTCGACGACGGCCGCCAGGTCGTGCTGAAGCTCTCCCCTCCGCCCGACCTCGATCAGCTCACCTACGAGCGGGACCTGCTGCGCATGGAGGCCGCCGCCTGCTCCCACGCGGCCGCCGCGGGCGTGCCGGTGGCGAGCCTGCTGAAGGCCGGGTTCGACGACCCCGTGCTCGGCGGCGACTACCTCGTCATGGCGGCGCTCGACGGCACCCCGTGGAACCAGGCCGAGCTCGACGCCGCCGCCCAGGCGGCGCTGAGGTACGAGCTGGGCGGCCACCTGGCCCGCCTCAACACGGTGACGGGCCAGGTGTACGGCTACCCGCACAGCGGCCTCACCGGCGCGACCTGGCGCGAGGCGTACCTGCGGATGACCGGCGCGCTGCTCGACGACGCCGTGCGCTATCAGGAGATCCCGCTCCCCCGTCCCGTCACCGAGCTCAGGGCGTTACTGGCGAGCGCCTCGGCGGCGCTGGAGGAGGTCACCACGCCGCACCTGGTGCACTTCGACGTCTGGACGGGCAACGTGTTCCTCGACCTGACCGGAACGCCCAGGATCCAGGCGATCATCGACCACGAGCGGGCCTTCTGGGGCGACCCGCTGGCCGAGCTGATCACCCCGACCCTCTTCGGCGAGATCGACGAGGACGACCCGCTGCTGGCCGGATACCGCGCCGTCCGTCCGCTGGAGTTGACTCCCGCCGCGCACCGGCGGCTCGACCTCTACCGTGCCTACCTCTACCTGATCCTGCTCGTGGAGCACGGCCCGAGGCAGTACCCGGAGGACGACTACGCCCCGCTCAGGGAGCTGGCGACGACCTGGCTGGTGAAGGTCCTGGACCGGCTCCAGGGATCCCCGTGACGATCGGCGGGTAGGGAGGGGTTGCGCCTCCCCAAATCTCAACGGATGATGAATTATGCGCTGTGTGATAGCGGGCGGCGGCCCGGCGGGCGCCATGCTCGCCCTGCTGCTGGCCAGAGCGGGCGTCGAGGTGACGTTGCTGGAGAAGCACGCCGACTTCCTGCGCGACTTCAGGGGTGACACCATCCACCCCTCGACCCTCCAGGTGCTCGACGAGCTGGGGCTGGCGGCGGCCTTCCACCGGATCCAGCACCGCAAGGTCTACGCGATCGACCTGGTCACCGACACCGGCAGGACCCATCTCTCGAGCCTGCGCAACCTGCCCGGCCCCTACAACTACATCGCCTTCGTCCCGCAGTGGGACTTCCTCACCCTCATCACCGCCGAGGCCGCGAAGTACCCCACCTTCCGGCTGATCATGAAAGCCGAGGCGGTCGGCCTGATCCGCGAGGGCGGCGCGGTGCGCGGGCTGCGCTACCGCGACGCCGAGGGCGAGCACGAGCTCAGGGCCGAGGTGACGATCGCCGCCGACGGTCGCGGCTCCACCCTGCGGGCGGCCGCCGGGCTGGTGCCGAAGGAGCTGGGCGCGCCGATGGACGTCGTCTGGTTCAGGATGCCGCGCGAGGGCGACGACCCCGGCGACACGTTTTTGCGCGTCTCCGCGGGGCATCTCATGGTCTCGATCAACAGGGAGACCTACTGGCAGCTCGGCTACGTCATCCCCAAGGGGGGCGCCGACCGGCTGCGCGCCGCGGGCATCGAGGAACTGCGCCGCAAGGTCGGGCAGCTGCTTCCCTTCCTCGGCGACCGTACGGACCAGATCGGGAGCTTCGAGGACGTCAGCGTGCTCACCGTGGCGCTGAACCGGCTCGAACGCTGGTACCGGCCCGGCTTCCTGTGCATCGGCGACGCGGCGCACGCGATGTCGCCGCTGTTCGGGGTCGGGATCAACCTGGCCGTGCAGGACGCCGTGGCCACCGCCAACATCCTGCTGCGCGAGGGCCCTTCGGCGCTGCCCAAGGTGCAGCGGCGGCGGATGTTCCCGACGAGGGTGACGCAGTTCGCCCAGCAGGTGGCGCAGCGGCGGCTGGTCCAGCCTGCGCTGACCGGGACGCTGAGGCCCGCCAGCGTGCCGAACCTGGCCGCCGTGCCGCTGGTCAACACCCTGATCGCCCGCTTCATCGGCCACGGCGTCCGCCCGGAACACGTAACCGCAAAGTGACATAAAGCATTTACTATCGCTTGCCCATGCGAGCAAGATCACTTGTCATCGGCCTGTTATGCGTGGTCGCGGGCCTCGGCGCCATCGTCGCCGGCGCGTACGGCCTGGCCACCGAGCTGACCAGGGGTCCGACCACGGAGGAGAAGACCAAGGCGAGCCTGCGCGAGCTGGCCCTGCGCTGGCGGTACTGGTCGGCGGAGCGACTGTTCCCCGCCCAGCTGGGGGACGTCGGCGACACCGGGTTCGCCCGCCGCCTCGGCATCGCCCCCGAGAGCGACTGCGCGAAGGCCCTGGACGAGGCCGCCGCCAGAGTGGTGACGCCGCGCGGCTGCGAGCGCGTGCTGCGGGCCACCTACGCCGACAGCTCGGGCACCATGCTGGCCACGCTCGCCGTGGTGGTCATGAAGGACTCCGAGTCCGCGCGGGCGGCGCTGGCCGCGGGGAAGTGGGAGACCAGCGGCGTGCGTCCGGCGGGCTTCTCCGGCACGGTGTCGGCGAGGTTCGACACGGGCCAGGAGCAGGAGCGTTCGGCCACGCACCGCCTCAACTACCTCGTGCTGGGCACGGGCGGCTTCGCCGACGGCAGGCCGCGCATGGCCGAGGCCGACCGCACCGGACTGCCCGGCATCACGGCGGCCGCGATGGACAAGCTCGCCGGAAGACTGCTGAAGCCGGTGCCCGCCTGCGAGGTGAAGGAGATCGTCACATGCTGATCAGAGCGCTGCTCATGGCGGTTCCGCTGGCGCTGGTCAGCACGACACCCGCGCATGCCGACGAGGCTCCCGTCCTGCGTATGCTGGACGACTTTCGGACCGCCCAGCGCGTCACCTCGGGCGAGGGAGCCACGGTGGCCATCGTCTCCGACGGCGTGGCCAACTCCCGTGCGCTCAACGGCGCTGTCAAACGCCGCCTCGACCTGGTGAGGTGGCCACGCGCCAAGATGATCGCCGGCACCGCCGCCGCCACCATGCTCGCCTCCTCGGGGCCGCGTCCAGGCAGCCAGAAAGCCACGCGCGGCCTGGTGCCCGATGTCGATCTGCTCTCTGTGCGCGTCGAGGACGGCATGCCAGCCGTCGGCCGGCCAGGGGTCTGGCTGGACGACAGGCAGAGCCTGCTCTTCCTGTCGAGCGGCATCCGCTGGGCGGCCAACCACGGCGCCGATGTCATCTGGACCTTCTACGCCTGGCAGCCAGGGGACAAGGGGCTCGAAGAGGCCGTCGAGTACGCCGTCGGCAAGGGCGCGGTGGTCGTCCAAGGCGCTCAGGTCGTCACGAAGGACTGGCCCGGCGGCCGCGACGGGGTGAGTGACCCAGCGGCGCTGCCCGGCGTCATCGGCGTCGGCACCGTCAACCTGAACGGGAACCGCTTGGAGGAGTACTCCCCCAAGAACCGCACCATCCTGGTGTCGGCCCCCGGCATGGCCGTACCGGCGACCGGGCCACGCGGCGAGCCGTACTCTGTGAGCGGCTCCATGGCGGCGGCGAGCTGGGTGGTGGCGGCCGCGGCGATGATCAAGGCGAAGTATCCCAAGCTGTCCCCCGCTCTCGTCGTCCAGGCCCTGGCGACCTCCGCGCGCCGTCCCGACCAGCCGCGGCAGTCGGACGACATCGAGACAGCCGCATGGCGGAGCGCGGCCGAACCCGCGAGCTATGACACCTCGATCGGGTTCGGGCTGGTCAACGCGGCGGGGGCCCTCAAGGTCGCCGGCCGGCTCGCCGCCATGCGGCCGGGGGCCGACGCGGTCGCTCCTGGCTCGCGGTTCGGTGGCGCGCCTGTCCAGAAGATCAAGGCGGTACGGCACGACAAGGCCATGCTCACCGGCTACGCGGGCGCGATAGCCGGGGGCGGGCTGCTGCTCTCCCTCGCCTCCGTGGTCATCGTCCGCGGACGGCGTTCTCACTACGTGGACATCGATGTCCACGCTCGAGAGCGAGTGGAATACCCTCGTATATCGTGAGCAACCTTGATTCCTGGCGCACCATGACCGCGGCCCAGCAGCCCGACTGGCCCGACCGCAGCGAGCTCGAGAAAGTCGTCGCCGAGCTCGGCGGCCTGCCCCCGCTGGTCTTCGCCGGCGAGTGCGACCAGCTGAAGGACCAGCTGGCCGCCGTGGTCAGGGGCGAGGCGTTCGTGCTGCAGGGCGGCGACTGCGCCGAGACGTTCGCCGGCGCGACCGCCGACAACGTCCGCAACAAGCTCAAGACGCTCCTGCAGATGGCGATCGTGCTCACTTACGCCGCCAAGGTGCCGGTGGTCAAGATCGGGCGCGTGGCCGGCCAGTTCGCCAAGCCGCGCTCCAAGGGCACCGAGGTGCGCGCGGGCGTCGAGCTGCCCGCCTACCGCGGCGACATGGTGAACGGGTTCGAGTTCACGGCCGAGTCGCGCAGGCCCGATCCGTGGCGGCTGCTGCGCGCCTACCACTCCTCCGCCGTCACGCTGAACCTCGCGCGTGCCTTCACCAAGGGCGGCTACGCCGACCTGCGCCAGGTCCACGCGTGGAACCAGGACTTCGTGGCCGAGTCGCCCGCCGGGCGCCGCTACGAGCAGCTGGCCCGCGAGATCGACCAGGCGCTGGCGTTCATGCACGCCTGCGGGGCCGACCCCGAGGAGTTCCACACGGTGGAGTTCTACTCCTCGCACGAGGCGCTGATCCTCGACTACGACCGGGCGCTCACCCGGGTCGACTCCCGCACCGGCCTGCCGTACGACGTGTCGGCGCACATGGTCTGGATCGGCGAGCGCACCAGGCAGCTCGACGGCGCGCACGTGGAGTTCTTCTCGCGCATCCGCAACCCGATCGGCGTCAAGCTCGGCCCCACGACGACGCCCGAGGAGGCCCTCGCGCTGATCGACAAGCTCAACCCCGACAACGAGGCGGGACGCCTGACCTTCATCACGCGGATGGGCGCCTCCAAGATCCGCGAACACCTGCCAACGCTGGTGGAGAAGGTGACCGCCTCGGGGGCGAAGGTGGCCTGGATCTGCGACCCGATGCACGGCAACACCTGGGAGACGCCGAGCGGGCACAAGACGCGGCGGCTCGACGACGTGCTCGACGAGGTGGCGGGCTTCTTCGAGGTGCACCGCGCGCTCGGCACGCACCCCGGCGGCATCCACATCGAGTTCACCGGCGACGACGTCACGGAGTGCGTGGGCGGCGGCCAGGAGATCGTCGAGGGCGACCTCGCGCTGCGCTACGAGACGGCCTGCGACCCCAGGCTCAACCGGAGCCAGTCGCTCGACCTGGCCTTCAGGGTGGCCGAGCTCTACCGCTCGGCCTGACCGCGAAACCGCCCCGGCCTGACCGCGGAACCGCTCGGCCTGACCGCGAAACCATCCGGTCTGACCGCGCTCCCCCGCTTCGGGAGCGGGCGTGACGTGACGCGAGCCCTCACCCCGCCGGGGTGAGGGCTCGCCGCGTCATGGCGTCACTGCTGCTCGGGAGCCGTGCCCAGCTCCTTGGCGAGCTCGGCCTTGATGGCGTCCATGTCGAGGGCCTTGACCTGGCCGATCAGGTCCTCGAGTGCGGGGGCGGGGAGCGCGCCGGGCTGGGCGAAGACCACGATGCCGTCGCGGATCGCCATGATCGTCGGAATCGAGGTGATCTCGAATCCCTCCGACAGCCCTCGCTGAGCCTCAGTGTCGATCTTGCCGAAGGTCACGTCGGTGTGCTTCTCCGACGCCTGCTCGAAGATCGGGCCGAAGGTCCTGCACGGGCCGCACCAGGCCGCCCAGAAGTCGAGAAGGACGATCCCCTTGTCGGCGATGTCGTTGAAGTTCTCGTCGGTTACTTCGATAGTCGCCACAAGTGGCTCCTCGTATCGTCGTCATGCTTGCTTTTCCTTAGAACCGCCAGCATTTCACGCTCATTCCCCGCCCCGCAGCGCCACACCGACCTTCCTCCTGCCCGACAGCGCGACGTGCGCCACGGCGCCCAGCAGCGCGGCGAGGGTCACGCCGGCGCCCAGCGCCAGAGGTGTCGTCCAGGTGACGGTGTAGCCGACGGGCAGTCCACCGGCGTAGCCGCTCAGGTCGACGCCCCCGCCGAAGAGCGAGGGGAAGAGCGTGCCCAGCGCGATGCCCGTCACCGCGGCCGTGACCACCAGCGGCGAGATCTCGCCGAGCGTGATGGCCCGCGCCTGCCCGCTCGACATGCCCATGGTGGACAGGAAGGAGATGCTGCGGTCGCGCTCGGCCGCGCCCGCGACCACGCTCACCCACACCGCCAGCAGTGAGTAGAGGGCCAGGACGACGGCCGACAGCCGGAAGGCCAGCGTGATCGTCCTGGTGAGCGGCGTCGAGACGATCGCCGCCAGATCCCCTTCGCGGGTGCTCGCCGAGGCGGCCGGTCCCACCGCCCGCTCCAGGTCGGCGGCGCGCAGGCCGGCGCCGAAGACGAGGAGCCGGTTCGGCCGCATCGCGACCTTCTGCTCGGGCAGCACGGAGGTGGGCAGCACGAGCAGCTCGCCGAGTTGGTCGGTGCCGGGGAAGCGGTCGAGGTGGCCCACGTGGTCGACCACGACGGGGGCGCGCTCTGCGCCCTCCAGCACGATCGGTCTGCTGCGCGCCTTGCCGAGACCACCGGTCACCAGGACGGGGGCCGAGGGCCCGTTGGCCGCGCCGGCGGCCCTGTTGACGGCCGCCACCGGCGAGGAGACCACGGAAGGGGCCGGGCCGAGCCGCTTCGCGTAGGCGGCGGTGTCCATGCGCAGGTAGGAGAACGACAACGTGCCACCCGACAGGCGGCCCTCGCGCAGCTCCACCGGGAGGACCTCCCGCACGCCGGGCAGCGCCCGCACCTTCTCGATCGCCGCCGGCGCGATCACCCCCTCGCCGACGCCGACCTGGGCGTCGGCCCCCGTCCGCTGCCAGGCCGCGGCCCGCTGGCCCGCGTCCAGTGAGTCGAGGGTGAGCGCGCTGTAGACCGACAGGGTGAGCGCGGGGACCAGGATCAGCGCGGGCAGCGTGGCGGCGGTCCTCGAGCGGGCCGCGGAGGCGACGGCCAGGAACAGCACCGACCGCCTGCTCCGGGCCGCGCCGAAGGACAGCAGGCGCAACAGGTACGGGTAGCCCCACAGCACGACGAGCGCGACGGCGACGGCGACCGCGGTGGGCGCCGCGACCAGGAGCGGATCGCTGCCCGAGGCCGTCTGGGCGGTCGTCACGCCGCGCGTGACGGCGATGTAGGTGGCCACCGCCGCCAGGAAGACGACCAGGAGGTCGGCCACCAGCCTGCGCGGCGTGAACGGCCTGGCCACCAGGTCGTCGCGCTGCTCCACCAGTGGCCGGCGGTGGGTGAGCAGGAGGCGGCCCATGCCGTACAGGACGGTGGCCAGGGCGAGCAGTGGCGCGGACAGCAGGGAGATGGGGGTGTCCAGCCCGGGGACGAGACGCGCCAGCGCGAAGCCGAGCAGCGCGCCCGGCACGACGGCCAGGAGGAGCACGGCCGCGCCCACGGCCGCGAACTGGCCGAGCGAGGCGGCCCTGGCCCTGGCCGCGACCAGACTGGCGGCGACCCGGCCGAGCAGCAGGCCCGCCACGAGCGCCACCACGCCGAACGCCACCGCGAAGAGCCCGGCGAGCAGCACGCCCATGAGAGTCTGCGTCGTCTCGAGCTTGCCCAGGAAGTCGTCCATCATCTTCGGCAGGTGGCTGGTCACCTTGTACGGCATGCCGGGCGTCGACATCCGCCGCGCCGCCGCGGTGAAGTTGTCGAGGGCGGGACCGGCGTCGGGCGCGGCCTCGATGGTGAAGGCGCCAGGGACGGCGGCGAACCCCCACCGGTAGTGCATCCGCTCCCTGAGCGGGGCCAGCGCGGCCACGACCTGCTCACTCCCCAGGGCGGTGACCACGAAGGAGGCGCGGTTGGCGGCCGGGTCTGGGACGTAGACGCCGGCCATCGAGGGGAAGACCGACCAGAACGGGTCGGCCGGGTCGACCGGCTCGTACAGCCCCGTGACCTTGATGAGCAGGCCCGCCGCCGAGACGATCGTGTCGCCGACGGCGAGGCCCATCAGCTCGGGGGCGTCGCTGGGCAGGCCGACCTCGACCGTGGTGATCGTCGGCTTGGCCAGCGCGATGGTCAGCGCCGGGTCCTGGTACGGGTTGGGCGTCGATCGCTCGGTGAGGGGGTTGGGCCCGCTGGTGACGCCGGAGGGCGGGGTGCCTTCGACGTAGCGGACGCGCCTGACCGCGCCGCTGTTCCACGCCAGGTCGACGTAGTTGTTGGCGCGTGGTTCGTGTCCGACGTGGCCGGCCAGCCGCAGGCGGTTGGTGCTGACGCCGTACTTCACCTCGCCGACCAGGGAGGACAGCGCGGGCGGCAGCGCCCCGCGCAGCGCGTCGACGCGCGCGGCCAGCGCGGCGGCGTTCTCGGGACGATGCCCGGGCGACACCGACTGCGCGTCCACGGCGATCTCGAGCAGTTCGGGCCTGGTCTCCTGGACGGCCTGCCGCAGCGAACGCTCGTAGGAGTCCTCGAAGACCCTCGGCAGCGCGCCGCCCAGGAGCGTGACGCTGAGCACCAGCAGTCCCAGCAGCGCGGTGATGCCTCTGTGCAGCAGGGCGAGCCGCCCGGCCAGCTTGAGTACGGTCATGCGTCCTCCCCCACGTGCCTGGCCTGGACCAGGCCGCGGCGGCGCAGCGACGCCGCCAGCGCGGCCACGATCGCGAACAGGGCCGCGGCGATGACCGCGAGCAGGATCGCCGTCCGGGCCCAGGGGATGTCCAGCCGCACCGGCGGCGTCACCGCGGTGACCTGGCCCGACAGCACGAGGTGCGGCACCACGACGGCCGCCATGCCGCCCGCGAGCAGCGTGCCGCCCACCAGGCCGAGGCCGATCAGGAACGTCTGCTCGACGGCGAGCAGGCCGAGCACCTGGCGGAAGCTCACCCCGAGCGCGTGCAGCAGTCCCAGCTCGGCCGAGCGCTCGCGGGCGGCGACGGCGGCGTTGACCGCGAAGCCGAGTCCCGCGAAGATCACCGCGGCGACGAAGCCGACGAGCAGCGCGCCCTGCAGGCCACCGGCGAGCGGGTCGTCGCGCAGCTCGGTGAAGACGGTCTGCCTGTCGAGCACGCGGGCGCTCCAGCCGGGTTGGGCCGCCAGCGCCGCGGCGGCGGCGGTGGGGTCGCCGTCCGCCGTGGCGGCCCACCATTCGGTGACCCTGGGCGGGGCGTTGACGGTGAGCACGTCCCTGTCGGCGATGGTCGGCAGATCCACCAGGACGGCGGGCTCGCCGACGTCCAGGCCGGGCAGGCTGTCGACGACGGCGACCACGACCAGGCTGGAGGTGGTGGCGTCGAAGGGCAGGAACAGCTTCGCGCCCACGGAGAGCTTCTCCGCCGCCGCCAGCTCGTCGGTGACCACGATCGGCAGCGACTGCGGGAGGGTCGCCCTGCCGTCGACGGTCTCGCCGAACACCCGCTCGGGTGGCGTGCCAGGTGGTACGGCCAGCACCACCGCCTTGCCCCTGGCCGGGATCGCGTCGAGGCCGAACAGCGTGCCCTCTCCGGTGCGGACCTCCTTGACCTCGCCCTCGCCGACCCCGGCGGCCCCCGGCAGGCTCGCCTGCTCGAAGCCGGTCCACGCCAGGCCACCGGGCAGCACCACCTCGGCCGTGCCCGCGGTCAGCGGGCCGAGCACGACGGGCGCGCCCGTCTCGCCGAAGGCGAAGCCGCGCAGCGCCAGCGGGTAGGCGATCTTCCCTTCCTTCCCCGCCAGCGCCGCCAGGTCGGCCACGAGGCTGCGCTCGTCGCCGGAGCCACGGTCGGCCAGGTCGAGCTGCCAGCGCACCCCGTCGGCGTCGGTGAGCAGGATCGCGGCGTCCAGCGGCGCGGGGGCCTGGGTGCGCAGCGGCACGGTGAGCAGGGACGGCGCGCCGGGGATCGGCACCGCGCCGAGCGAGGGCCGGCCCGCCTTCAGCGCCGTGGCCAGGTCGGCCAGCGGAGTGGCCGACAGGTCCTCGCGCAGGTTCATGACCTGGTCGAGCCGGTCGGCGTCGAGCGCGAGCAGCTGGGCCGAGCCGGACCCGATCGCCACCGAGTCGCGGAAGGCGGGGCTGATCGTGCGCACGCCGGGCAGTTCCGCGTAGACCCGGCCCGCGCCGAGCCCGCCCACCTGGCCCTGGTCGAGGACGGGAGAGATCCGCAGGTCGGCGCCGACCCGGTGACCGGCCTGGTCGCGCTGGGACGACTCCCACGTGGTCGTGGTGGTGATCGACAGCACCCCGATGGCCACCGCCATCGTCAGCAGCAGCGCGGGGCCGACGTAGCGCAGCGGGCGGCGGCTGACCTGCCACGCGCCGAGCGCCGGGGCCAGCGTCGGGCGGCGTGAGGTGAGGGCGGAGACGATCCTGGAGGTCCAGGGCACCAGGCGCATGCCCAGCAGGCCGCCGCTCAGCAGGGCGAGGGCGGGCCCGGTGACCAGCATGGGGTCGATGCCCAGCACGCCACCGGCGGTCGCGGTGACCGGCGAGCCGTACCTGGTGAGCTGCCAGACCGCCAGCGCCGCCACCACGAGCAGGGCGAGGTCGCCGCCCGCCCTGGCCAGCGGGCCCCTGCGGTCGCCGCGCCCGCGCGCCGCCTGCTCCTCCACATACGTACGGCGGGCGCTCTTGACGGCCGAAGCGGCCAGCAGCACCGCTCCCGCCAGCGCCGCCGCGGCGGCGATCGCGAACGTGACGGGTTCGGGGGCGGAGGGCACCAGCACCGCGCCCGCCTGCGTCCACAGCAGGCCGCTCACCCCGTTGAGCACGTGCGGGGCGGCGAAGGGCGCGATCAGCACGCTCGGCAACGCGATCAGCAGCGCCTCTGTCAGGCTGAGGGACACCAGCCCGCCCATGCCCGCGCCCCTGGCCCGCAGCAGCGCGACCTCCATGCGGCGGCGGTCGGCCAGCATCCTGGCGGTCAGCATGAGCGAGTATCCGGCCAGGATCAGCAGCTGCAGCACCGGCACGAGCATCGTCGACTGGCCGACGAGCGCGCTGCGGTCGAGCTGGCCGAGATAGCCGGACAGCTCTTCGCGGACCGTGCAGTCGGCGCAGTCGGGACGGCCCTTGAGCTGGTCGGGCAGGCGCGCGGCGGCCGCCGACAGCGCGGCCAGGTCGCCGGTGCTGACGCCGCTGAGGTCGGGCAGCACGTGCCAGAAGCCGAGCATCTGGTCGGTGAACCGCGCCAGGAAGGCCTGCTGGGGGAGCATGAGCGGGCTCTTGCCGGCGTCCAGACGCGGATACAGGTCGTCGGGGACGGTGAACACGCCGGTGACCAGCACCGTGGTCGGCGGGTCGGTCGCGCCGCGCCGTACTGTGAGCTCCTGGCCGGCGGTGACGCCGAGGCGCTGGGCGCTCTCCTGCGCCAGCGTCGCCTGCAGCGGCCCTGCGCCCGGGCGCGCCCACCGGCCCCGCACCAGCTTCGCCCGCTTCTCCAGGTCGGAGCGGGTGCCGAAGAACAGCTGCGCGCCGTTCTCCCCGTGGAAGGCGTTCGAGGTGACGGACGACACGATCTCGGGGCGGAACCGGCCGAAGGACTCGGCGGCCTGGGCGCGCACGGCCGCGTCGGCCCTGGCGAAGGTGGCGCCCTTGATCCAGGTGGAGACCTCCGCCGAGGTGTCGGCCCGGTCGGCCTGTGTCACGCTCCATCGGACGCCGACGTCGACCACCAAGGAGATGGAGATCGACAGGGACACCAGCGTGGTGGTCGCGAGGAGAATGGCCGCGAAGGCGGTCAGGGGCAGCAGCGGCTCACTCACGGCACGCTTGAGCACCCACGTTGTCCGCCCCCGCATCCGGTTCCCCCTCTGATCTGGTACGGGAGAACATTCGCGGGACAAAACTCACATACGCAACGATTACCGTGATTTCATCACATAGTTGAGATCAACCCGAGACCAGTGCCTCCGACTGCCAGAGATCGCGGTAGTAACCGGGCCTGGCGACCAGCTCGTCGTGGCGTCCGCGCTGGATGATCCGGCCGTGCTCCATCACCACGATCTCGTCCACCTCCTCCAGGCCCTTCAGGCGGTGCGTGACGATCAGCGTGGTGCGGCCGTGCGTCACGTCGAGCAGATCGGCCATCAGCTCGTCGGCCGCCGTCTCGTCCAGCGCCTCGGCGGGCTCGTCGAGCAGCAGCACGGGCGGGTCGTACAGCAGGGCGCGGGCGAGGGCCAGACGCTGCAACTGCCCGCCCGAGACCGTCCGCCCGTCCTCGCCGAGCTGGGCGTCCCAGCCGGTGCGCGCCACCCACCGGTCCAGGCGGGCCCGCCGTACGGCCTGCTCCAGGTCCTCGTCCGTGCTCTCGGGACCGGCCAGGCGCAGGTTGTCGCGCAGCGTGGTCTGGAAGATGTAGGGGTCTTGAGTCAGGCCGGTCATGAGCGTCCTGACATCGTCGGAGTCGAGGGACCTGAGGTCGGCGCCGTTGACGGTGATCGCCCCCGACTCCGGCTCGACCAGCCGCATCAGTGCGGCCAGCAGCGTGCTCTTGCCCGCGCCGCTCGGGCCGACCAGAGCGACCCGCCGGCCCGGAGTCAGCGTGAGGCTCACCCCGTCGACGGCCGCGGGGCCGCCGGGGGCGTGCCGTACGACCAGGTCGGCGATCTCGACGGTCAGCGGCGCGCCGGGCACCGGCGCCGGCGTGGCGGGCTCGGTGACGGCGGGCGGCACCGAGCGGACCTCCTTCAGCCGCCGCAGGGCCGCGGAGATCCCCGCGAACCGCTCCCCCGCCGCGGCCAGCGGCAGGACGGGCTCGAAGGAGACCAGGGCGGTGAGCGCGAGCACGGCCGTCGCGACGGTGCCCGCGCCGGACCCCTGCGCCAGCAGCACGATGGCGGCGACGGTCAGCCCCTGCACCAGGACGCCGACGGCCAGCGCCGCCGCGTGGACACGGGACTGGCGGCGTTCGAGCGCCGAGAGGGCCGCGTCGGCCTCGAGCGCGCTCGACAGCGCCCTGTCGCCCGCGCCGTAGGCGGCCAGGTCGGCCGAGCCGTGCACCAGATCGGCGACGCGCTCGGCCAGCGCGGCCCTGGCCGGGGCGATGCGGGCCGACCAGCGACGGGCGGCCGCCGCCGTGCCGGCGGGCAGCAGCACGCCCGCGGCCACCAGCCCGGCCAGCAGCACCAGCGCCGCGGCGGGGTGCACGACGACGGCGATGACGACGGCGGCGAGGCCGGTGATGAGCGCCGAGGTGGCCGGCAGGAGGCAGCGCACCAGCAGGTCCTGGACCGCGTCGGTGTCGTCGACCATGCGGCTGAGCAGGTCCGCGCCGCCGTGCCGGGGCGGCCTGGGCGGGATGAGCGAGTGGTAGAGGCGTTCGCGGGTGGCGGCCTGGGCCCGCAGGGCGACGTCGTGACCGGTCAGGCGTTCGGCGTAGCGGAAGACGCCCCTGCTGGTGGCGAACGCCCGCACCGCGACGATCGCCACGCTCAGCGCGGCCAGCGGCGGCTGCTCGGCGGCCCTGGTGATGAGCCAGGCGGCCGAGGCGATCAGGCCGAGCCCGGTCAGTTCGGCGGCCGCCCCGGCGAGCACGGCCCACAGCAGGCGGACGCCCATGCGGCGGCCGGACATCGGCTCGGTGTCCCCGGCGCCCTGCTGGGTGGTGGTGGTCATCGCTCGTCTCCTGCCTGCGCGGCGCTCGCGCCTGGGACCAGGCTCTTCTCGGCGAGGGTGTCGGAGACGACCCGCCCCTCCTGGATGCGGATCACGCGGTCGGCCAGGTCGATCATCGCGGGCCGGTGCGCGACGATCACGGCGGTGCGCCCCCTGCTCAGCTCGGCGGTCGCGGTGACGACGGCCGCCTCGCTGCGGCCGTCGAGGCGCGCGGTGGGCTCGTCGAGCAGCAGCAGCGAGGCGCCGGGACGGCAGAACGCGCGGGCCAGCGCCAGCCGCTGGCGCTGGCCGGCCGACAGGTTGGCGCCGCGCTCCCCCACCGGCGTGTCGTAGCCGTCGGGCAGGGCGCTGACGAACTCGTCGGCGTGCGCTGCGGCGGCGGCCTGCCGTACGAGATCAGGGGTGGCCGAGGGGGCGCCGAGGCGGATGTTGTCGGCGACGGAGGTGGCGAACAGGTGGGGGCGCTGGGGCACGAAGGCCAGCCGGTCGCGCCAGGCGGTCAGGTCGAGGCCGGCCAGATCGGCGCCGTCGACCAGCACGCGGCCCTCGGTGGGGGTGACGAAGCCGAGCAACAGGTGCAGGAGGGTGCTCTTGCCGCCGCCGCTCTCCCCCACCAGCGCCACCCGCTCCCCCGGCGTGATCACCAGGGAGACGTCGTCGAGCGCGGGGTCGTCGCGCCCCGGATAGCGGACGGTGACGTTCTCCAGGCGGATCTCGGGGGGACCGCCGGAGGTCAGCGCCGATCGGGCGTCTTCGCGGAGGCCGGTGGCCGAGGTCCGCTCGGCCGAGCCGGCGGCGCCGGCCAGGGCCCGCTCGGGGTCGACGGCGTCGTCCAGGACGGCGAAGGCCGCGTCGGCCGCCGCGACGCCCTCCATCGAGGCGTGGAAGCGGGTGCCCATCATCCGCAGCGGCAGGTACGCCTCGGGCGCGAGCAGCAGCACCAGCAGCGCGGTCGTCAGGTCGAGCGACCCGCCGAGCAACCGCAGCCCGATCGGCACCGCGACCAGCGCGAGCGACAGCGAGGCGCACAGCTCCAGCACGAGAGAGGAGAGGAAGGCCACCCGCAGCGTCCGCATGGTCGCCGACCGGTGCGAGTCGGCCACGCGCTGGATGACGGTCGCCTGGTAGCGGGCCCTGCCGAAGGCGCGCAGGGTGGGCAGGCCGCGCACCACGTCGAGGAAGTGCCCGCCGAGCAGGGACAGCGCCCGCCACTGCCGTTCGGTGACGGCCTTGGTGTGCATGCCGACCAGCGCCCCGAAGATCGGAATGAGCGGCAGCGTCACCAGCACGATGACCGCGCTGGTGAGGTCGGCGGCGAACAGCCTGACGAGGACGGCCACCGGCACCACGCCCGCCACCGCCATGGCGGGCAGGTACCCGGTCAGGTAGGGGTCGAGCGCGTCGAGGCCGCGACCGGTGAGCGTGACGAGCTCCCCGGATCGGTGCCCCGACAGCCGCGCCGGCCCGAGGTCCTGGAGCCGGGCCAGCAGCCGGTGACGCAGCGCGGACTTCACCCCCGTGGAGGTGCGGGCCGCGAAGATCCCCTGCCCCCAGCCGAGCAGCGCGCGCAGTCCGACGACGGCGGCCAGGACCAGCAGCGCCCCGGTGGCGAACCTGCCCGACAGCACCCCCGCCAGCAGTTCGGCCTGGACGAGCACGAGCAGCCCGGCGATGACGGCGGCGGCCAGAGTGGCGGTCAGATGCGTGCGTACCGAACGCTCGGCTCGCATGAGCCGCAGGAGATCCTTGTGCACGGGCCCTCTAGAAGAACGACGGGATGCGGTCGGCGCCCTTGCCTGGACGGAAGGTGCGCCACACCCATACTTGCGCGCCCACCATGAGGGGTGCGAACGGGACCACCATGAGACTGAGCACATTCAGCGTCGCGGCCGGCGCCGCGTGGTCGAGCAGGTGCGGGGCGACGGCCGCCAGCAGCACGATGACGGGCGCGGCGGCCGCGAGCGCCGACAGGGTCAGGCTCCTGCCCCCGCCGCGCGCCTCCCTCCAGGCCAGGAAGGTCCTGCCGTGGAAGGCGAACAGCGCGGTGGTGACCGCGCCGAGGGCCAGCCCGGCGATCCACGGCAGGCCCGCGACCGAGCCGATCACCATCCCCCAGCCGACGGCCAGCACCAGCGAGCCGAGCGAGATCATCAGATCCCAGAACCCGCGCCACGCGCGCCCGTCCATCCTGCGGCGGAACCACAGACCCGCGTCACGCACGATCCAGCCCAGCAGCATGGCCACGACGAGCGGGTAGAGCGCGAAGATCACCTCTCCTTCCAGCGCGGGGAACGCGCCGAACAGCACGCCCGCCACCGCCACCAGCCATACCTCGTTGGCCAGCACGAACGGCGCCATCGCCGCGACCATGCGGTCCCTGCGCTCCTGGGAACGGCCGGCCATCAGCAGCCCCACCCCCAGGTCGAAGCCCTCGAGGGCGAAGTAGCCCGTCAGCAGGACGGCGAAGGCGAGCAGCCACACGACTTCCATGTCAGACCTCCAGGCGAACGGGCTGGGGAGCGGCGGGAACCGGCCACGCGCCGAGCGCGAGGTCGCCGGGGCCGCGCCGGACGACGCGGGCGATCAGGACGTAGTCGACGACGGCCAGCAGCCCGAGCACGGCGGTGAAACCGATCAGCGACGCCGTGACCATGCCCGAGGTCAGCCCTGGCGACATCGCGTCGGCGACGGTGAGCCGCTCCCAGATCATCCACGGCTGGCGGCCGATCTCCCTGGCCATCCAGCCGAAGGTCGCGGCCAGGAACGGCAGCGGCGTCATGATGATCAGGATGGGATGGGCCCAGCGCCAGCGCGGTAGCCAGTAGACGGTCGGCAGCAGCAGGAAGGGCACGACCAGCTGCATCAGCTCGCCGATCAGGACCATGAAGCCGAGCCCGATCGCCGCCCCCGTGTTGCCCTCGAACTTGGCCTCCTGCACCACGGCGAACTGCGCGTATCCGGTGCCCACGGCCACCACGACCCCGATGGCCGCGACCACGACGCCCGTGCGCAGGGACTTGGTGAAGAACTCCTGGTAGGTCGTGCGGCGCAGCAGCTGGTATGCGCTGGCGCCCATGAGGAGGAACCCGCCTGCCGTGAGCCCGGCCCCGATGACGTGCGGGAAGGACAGGACGAGGGCCTTGTTGGACAGCAGCGCGCCGAAGTCGGTGAGCTCCAGGTGGTCGCCCTTCACGACGGAGCCGACCGGGTTCTGCAGGAAGGAGTTGGCGACCATGATGTAGAAGGCGCTCCCGTAGGCGGTGAGCGTGACGATCCAGATGCACGCCAGGTGCAGGCCCTTGGGCAGCCGGTGCCAGCCGAAGATCCACAGTCCGAGGAAGGTCGACTCGAGGAAGAAGGCGACCAGCGTCTCCATCGCCAGCGGCGCGCCGAACACGTCGCCCGCGTAGTGCGACAGGCCGCTCCAGCTCAGCCCGAACTGGAACTCCATCACCAGACCCGTGACGATGCCCAGGGCGTAGTTGATCACGTAGATCTGGCCCCAGAACCTGGTCATGTGCTCGTGGAGGGGGTTGCCGGAGCGCACCCAGCGGGTGTGCATGATCGCCACCAGCGGAGCGAGGCCCAGCGTGAGGACCACGAAGAGGAAGTGCAGGCTGCCTGTCAACGCGAACTGCAGGCGGGCCAGATCCAGGACGTCCATCGCATCAAACTCCGTCGTTGTGTCTGCCTACATATAGAGAGCCTACATGTAGACTGCCTACATGACGAACGCGGACCTAGGATGGGCGATGTGAATCCCGACGCGCTTCGCGGTCACATGGACGCTCTGCTGCTCTCCGTGCTCGAGCACGAGCCGCTGCACGGCTACGCCATCATCGAGGCGCTGCAGGAGCGCAGCGGGGGCGCGCTGGCCGTCCCCACGGGCACCGTCTATCCCGCCCTGCGCAGGCTGGAGAGGGTCGGCTATCTGGCGAGCGAGTGGGCGACGGTGGGTGGTCGCAAGCGACGCACCTACCGGCTGACCTCCTCGGGGGCCAAGCAGCTGGCGGGCGAGCGGTCGGCGTGGCGGGAGTTCGCCGAGGTGATCGCGAGCGTGCTGGAGCCCGGCGCACGGCGAGCCGAAGCCGCCGGGTGAGCCCCCAGGAGCGGTCGTAGCCGTCAGATGACCGTCAGGCGGGACGCGGCCGCCGGGTGAGGCGCAGGCAGCGGGCCGCGCAGTACAGCTGCAGGCCGTTCAGCAGCGGCGTGGTCAGCGAGAGGAGCATGCCGGGCAGGAAACCCGAGAAGCCGGTGGGGCCCTGCGAGCCGTACTGCAGGGCGGCGCTGAAGAGCAGTGTCACCGGCAGCATCGCCCAGACCCACACCGCGAGCAGGCGGGTCGCCCGCTCGGGCCTGCGCAGCCAGCGCGCCCCCCAGGTGAGCGCGAGCAGGGTCAGACCGCCGAGCACGCCGGTGGCCAGGTGGAACAGGTCGAGCGCGCGGGCCACCGGCAGGAACCACTCGGGCCTGTTCGCCCAGTCGTCGGCGTTCACCGGGAAGAAGGCCCAGATGAGGCTCCACAGCAGCGTCGTCAGCGGCACGCTGACGAACAGCAGCGCCGCCAGCCTGCGACCCGCGGTCGCGGTCAGCTCGCGCTGGTAGCCCGGCGCGATCTCGCGCAGCTCACCGAACTCCTCGACGGCCAGGCGCTCGGCCTCGAGCCGGCCCAGGCCCGCCTCCTCGTAGGCCTCGGCGGTGTCGACGAGACTGTCGCGGGCCTCGACGACCAGGTCGCGCTTGGGCCCGCCGGGGCCCTCGAGCGCCCTGTTGAGCCCGGCCACGTAGTCGTCGATCAGCATGGCCTCCAGTTTACGGAGAACCCCCGTGGCCGGCATCGGGGAAATCCCTGACGTCGCCCGCCGTCCGGAGAGGGGTCAGCGGTGCGGCGCGGTCGCCGGGACCCTGGGCCCAGCCGCGCCAGCGGTGCTCGTCGGCCAGGGCCCCGCGGCGGGAGAACCAGCGCAGCGGCCAGCGCAGGCTCAGCCGTACTCCCCCGGGGGTGAAGGCGAACGTGCAGCCGGTCAGCCGCAGCCCCGACGGGTGCGCGAGCCCGGCGAACCTGCACGCTGACAGATCGAGCCTGAACAGCGACAGGTCAGGGGCGACGGCCGCGCGCAGCGAGCTGATCGTGCAGAACCCCCGTCCCGAGACCGTCGCCGGGCCGCGCAGGACGGCCGACTCCAGGTCGGCGTGCGAGCCGGTGAGCCTGATCGCCGTCGTGCCCCGCACCTCGATCCTGCGCAGGTCGACCGAGCAGTCCTCGACGGTCAGGTCGAGCGCGCCGTCGGCGCGGGCGCCCGTCGCCGACAGCCGCCCGGTGGCCGACAGGTAGGCCGCCGACGCGAAGTGCGCGGACTCGAACGCCGCCCTCCCCCGCACCTTCCTGAACGACAGCGTGCGCCCGAACCTGGCGCCTCTGAAAGCGGCCTGCTCGCCGAACACGGCGCCGTCGAAGGTGGCGTAGCCGTCGAACCTGGCCCGCTCGCACGACAGCCCGCGGGTGAAGACGGCCGCGCTGAACAGGGCGTCGCTGCCCACCACGGCCCGGTCGAAGCAGGCGTGGCCGCGCACCGTGGCGCCGTGGAAGGACAGCTGGCGGGCGAACCTGGCCCCGGTGAACGAGACGTTGCCGGCGAAGGTCGCGCCGAAGAAGGAGGCGAGCCGGTCGAACCTGGCGCCGTCGAGCGACACGTCGCCGTGGAAGCGCACCTCGGTGAAACGGGCCTCGCCGGTGAAGCGGGCCAGGTCCATGCGGGCCCTGCCGGGCCTGCCCTCCACCGCGGCCAGCACCCTGGCCAGCAGCTCGCCGTCGATCGTGGTCCCGCGGAGGTCGAGCAGCCGCCCCGGGCGGATGCCTTCGAGAGCGTCGGTCAGCTGCTCGGGGGACAGATGTGACAGGCAGCGACCGTACGGCTGGCGCGCGACTCCCGTGCATGACGGGGAGTGTGAACACGTGGCCCAGTCCATGTCCATGGTCATACCCGTGTTGCTAGGTCATGAGACGACATGTCGGCGGCCGGCGTCTGGGCAAGGGTAGATGATTTCATCCCTTTGTGGCGTTACGTTCGGTTATCTCCATCTAAAGTGCCGGTCATGCGAGCTTTAACCGCCCTTGTCGCCCTCGGCCTCGCCGCCGCGGGCGTGGCGACCCTCTCGACCACCCCCGCCATCGCGGCGCCGGGGCCGCTCGTCATCAGCCAGGTCTACGGTGGCGGCGGCAACTCCGGCGCGCCGCTGGCGAACGACTTCGTGGAGCTGTTCAACAGGAGCTCCGCTCCCGTGGCCATCGACGGCTGGTCGGTGCAGTACACCAGCGCCACCGGCACCGGCCACTTCGCCGCCAACGTGGCCAGGCTCTCCGGCACGCTTGCGCCCGGCCAGTACTACCTGGTGCAGCTCGCCGCGGGCAGCAACCCGGGTACGGCGCTGCCCGCCCCCGACGCCACCGCCGGCATCAACATCAGCGGCAGCGCGGGCAAGGTGGCGCTGGTCCGCTCGGCCACCGGCCTGGCCTGCAACGGCAGCCCGACTTCCTGCACACCGGAGCAGGCCGCGCAGATCGCCGACCTCGTCGGCTTCGGCACGGCGAACTTCTTCGAGGGCTCGGGCGCCGCGCCAGGCCTGTCGAACAGCACGGCGGCGCTGCGCAAGGCGCGCGGCTGCGCCGACGCCGACGACAACGCCGCCGACTTCGAGACGGGGACGCCTGCCCCGCGCAACACCGCGACCGCCCCCGCCGTCTGCGGCGGCACGGGCGAGCCCACCCCTTCGCCCACCCCCACGTCGTCGCCCACGCCGTCGCCCACGACCGACCCCTGCGACACGGCCGCGACCCATCAGATCGCCGCCGTCCAGGGCGCGGGCGACGCCAGCCCGCTGGCCGGGCAGACCGTGCGGGTGGAGGGCGTCGTGACCGGCGACTTCCAGAAGAGCGCCGAGCTGAGCGGCTTCTTCCTCCAGGACGCCACGCCCGACGCCGACCCGAAGACCTCCGAGGGCCTGTTCGCCTTCGCCCGCGACACCGTCAAGGACGTCAAGGTCGGCGACAGGGTGCTGGTCACCGGCAAGGTGATCGAGTTCAACGGCTGGACCGAGCTGTCGCCCGTGACCGCCGTCGACGTGTGCGGCACGGGAACGGTCCCGGCCCAGCCCCAGCAGCTGCCCAGGGCGGAGGGGACCACCTTCGAGCCCGTCGAGAACATGCTGGTCACCTTCTCCGAGCCGCTGACCGTCACCGAGCACTACAACCTGGGCCGCTTCGGCGAGGTCACCGTCTCCTCCGAGGGGCGCCTGTACCAGCCGACCGACCGGCCGGGCGTGGACGCGGCGCTCGACGCCCGCCGTTCGCTGCTGATCGACGACGGATCCAGCAGGGAGAACCCCGCCACGATCCCGTACACCAGCCCGCGCGTGGTGCGCACCGGCGACACCGCCGCGGGGGTGACCGGCGTGCTCGGTTACGGCTTCGGCGCCTACCGGCTCCAGCCCACCAAGCCGATCACCTTCCTGCCGACCAACCCGCGCCTGCCGCGGCCGCTGCCGGTCGGCGGGAACGTCAAGGTGGCCAGCCTCAACACGCTCAACTGGTTCACCACGCTCGACTCTCGCGGCGCGAACACCGCCGTCGAGCAGAAGCGGCAGCTCGACAAGCTGGTGGCGACGTTGCAGGGCATCGACGCCGACGTGGTCGGCCTCATGGAGGTCGAGAACAACGGCCAGACCGCCCTGCAGGCGCTGACCGACGCCCTGAACGCCAAGGTGGGCGCGGGCACCTACGCCGCCCTCGCGCACCCGTTCCCCGGCACGGACGCGATCCAGGTCGCGATGATCTACAAGCCCGCCAGGGTCTCGCCGGTCGGCGCCGCGCAGTCCTCCGAGGACGCGGTCTTCAGCAGGCCGCCGCTGATCCAGACCTTCAGGCAGGCCGGTGGCGGGCAGCCGTTCACGATGATCGTCAACCACTTCAAGTCGAAGGGCTCCTGCCCGCCCAGCGGCCCCGAGGCCGACCAGGGCGACGGGCAGTCGTGCTGGAACCCGCTGCGGGTCAGGCAGTCCGAGGCCATCCTGGGGCTGATCTCCTCCCTCGACCTGCCGCACCCGCTGGTGCTCGGCGACCTCAACGCCTACGGCGAGGAGGACCCGATCGACACGCTGGAGGCCGGCGGCCTGACCAGCGTGACCAAGCGGTTCGTCCCCGCGCCGCTGCGCTACAGCTACCTGTTCAACGGCCTCGCGGGCGAGCTCGACCACGCGCTGGTCGGCAAGCAGCTGCTCAAGCGGGTGACCGGGGCGACGATCTGGCACGTCAACTCCGACGAGCCGCGCATCCTCGACTACAACACCGAGTTCAACCCGCCCGCGCTGTACCGGCCCGACGCCTTCCGCTCCTCCGACCACGACCCCCTGGTGATCGGCCTGTCCCTGCCCGGCGGCAAGGACTGACCTGATCCCTCTCACGGCGGCCTCCTCCCTTCCGGGAGGGGGCCGCTCTTGTGTTTGCCGGGCAATCAGGTTTACATTACAAACCAGTTGATGACATCGACCAGTTTGGAACGACGTGGACGAGGAAGACCTGAGCCCCGCCGAGATGCTGCGGCTCATCGAGGAGCAGGGCGCCGCGGTGGCGCGCAGGCTCCAGCCCGATCCCCTGGTGATGTACGCGCCATGGGGAGTCGCCTGGCTGGTGGGGTTCGGCGCGTTCTTCCTCTCCTACGGGCTCGACGGCCGCCCGGTGGTCCCGATCAGCTGGCAGCTCGCCCTGGCGATCCTGTTCGGCGGGCAGGTGCTGGCCGGGGCCTTCCTGTTCTGGGCCCTGCGCGCCTCCAGCGTCCAGGTCAGGGGCGAGTCGGCCCAGCGCGGGATGATGTACGGCTACTCCTGGTTCGTCGGCATGATGGCGATGAGCCTGATCGTCGGCCGCTTCGCCCCGCTGCTCCCCCGAGACCAGGTCGGCCTGCTCTACGCCTCGGTCTCGCTGCTGGTCGTCGCCATCCTCTACATGGCGGGCGGCGCGGTCTGGCGGGAGTGGCCGATGTTCTTCATCGGCGCCTGGGTCGCGGCCGTGAACGCCGTGGGCACCACGCTGGGCCCGGGCTGGCACTCCCTGCTGATCTCCCTGCTCGTCGGCGGCGGCTTCTTCGTGGCGGGGATCGTGCTCAGGCGGCGCGGGTGACCGTTCCCGACCTCGACCCCGTCATCCACGCCCAGGCCAGGCTCCGCGTGGTGGCCACGCTCAACGCCCTGTGCGAAGGCGACCAGATCGCCTTTCCCGGGTTGAAGGACCTGCTCGGCATGACCGCGGGCAACCTCTCGGTGCACCTGACGAAGCTCGAGGACGCGGGCTACGTCGAGATCACCAAGACGCACAAGGGCCGCACCCCCGTCACCTACGTCGCGCTCACCAGGCGCGGACGGCTGGCCTTCGAGGAATACACCGTCGCGATCCGCGCCCTTCTTGGAGGAGACACATGACCCCCCTGGCCAGGACCGTCGAGGTCAGCAAGCACTACGGCGAGGTGCGCGCCCTCGACGGCGTGTCACTGGAGATCCACGCGGGCCAGCTCGTCGGCCTGCTCGGCCCGAACGGCGCGGGCAAGTCCACGCTCGTCAACCTCTTCGTGGGCCTGCGCAGGCCGACGAAGGGGCTGGTGGAGCTGATGGGCGGCGACCCCGCCGACCCCCGCGTACGGCAGGGCATGGGCGTGACGCCCCAGGAGACCGGCCTGCCCGAGGCGCTCAAGGTCGGCGAGATCGTCGACTTCGTCTCCTCCCATTTCCCGAAAAGAGCCGACAAGTGGGAGTTACTTGATCGCTTCGGCCTGCGAGACCTGGCCAAGCGCCAGGTGGGCGGCCTGTCCGGCGGGCAGAAGCGCAGGGTCGCGGTCGCGCTGGCCTTCGCCGGCAACCCGCGCGTCGTCTTCCTCGACGAGCCCACCACCGGACTCGACGTGGAGGCGCGCCGCGCGCTGTGGGAGGGCATCAGGCTCTTCCACGCCGACGGCGGCACGGTGGTGCTCACCAGCCACTACCTGGAGGAGGTCGAGGCGCTGGCCGAGCGGGTCGTGGTGATCGGCCGCGGCAGGGTGCTGGCCGACGACACCATCCAGGCGGTGCGCGGCATGGTCGGCGTGCGCAAGGTCAGCCTGTCGGCCGCCGAGCTGCCCGACCTGCCCGGCGTGGTCAGCTCCGAGCAGGTCGACGGGCGCCACCAGCTGCTCACCTCCGACTCCGACCGGCTGGTCCTCGACCTGGTCGCCAGCGGCACCCCGTTCTCCGGACTGGAGATCAGCCCGGCCAGCCTCGAGGACGCCTTCCTCGCCATCACCGCGAAGGAGACCGCCGGTGTCTAGCCTGATCCTGACCCACACCCGCTACCAGTTCCTCGAGCAGCTGCGGGTCCCGATCGCGATCGTGGCGAGCGTCTTCTTCCCCACCGTCGCGATGCTCGCCTTCGTGGTGCCCTTCGCCGGCCACGACCCGATAGCCGCCACGGTCGGCGCCGCCTCGATGACGATGTTCGCGGTCATGTCGAGCGGGCTCATGGGGCTCGGCATCGGCGTGGCCGACGACCGTGGCAAGCCGTGGGACCCCTACCTCCGCACCCTGCCCGCGGGGCCCTTCCCGCGCTTCGCCGGGCGGATGCTGACCACGCTGGCCATCATGCTCATCGCGGTCGTTCCCGTGGTGCTGGTCGCCGCGCTGCTCACCGAGGCCACCGCCACCCCTGTCCAGCTGCTGCTCGGCCTCGGCGCGCTGGTCGTGGGCGCGCTGCCGTTCATGATGCTGGGTCTGTTCGTCGGCTACTCGCTGTCGGCCAAGGCCGCGGTGGCCGTCTCCCAGGTGCTGTTCTTCCCGATCGCGATCGGCGGCGGGATGCTCGGCAATCCGCTCGACCCGCCCGCCTTCATCGGGGCGGTCGCGCCGTACTTGCCGAGCAGGGGGGCCATGGAGCTGGTGTGGGCCGCGACCACGGACCTGTCGCCCACGCCGCTGGCGCTGGTCATGCTGGGAGTCTGGACGGTCGCGGCCGGAGCGGCCGCGGTGTGGGCCTACCGTCGCGACGAGGGTCGCAGATTCCGCTGAGCACGGCGAAAGGGGGGAGACGCCGCCGAGTCCGCAGCGATCTCGACGGCGCCTCCGTTCGCGAGGGGGAATCCTACTCGGTGGTCTTCTTCTCTTCGAGGGTCACGGTCGCTTCCTGGGTCTGACCGTTCCTCATATATGTGATCTTGACCTGCTGGCCGACTTTGAAACCTCTGACCTGTCCCACCACGGTATCTCCACCGTCGACCGGCTTGTCACCGATCCTGGTGATGAGGTCGCCTTCTTTCAGCCCCGCCTTGGCCGCGGGGCTCCCCTGCTGCACCTGACGCACCAGCGCGCCGGGAACGTCGCCCGTCGCGTCGGTGACGCTGACGCCCAGGTACGCGTGGCTGACCTTGCCGCTCTCGATGAGCTGCTGGGCCACCTGCTTGGCGGTGTTGATCGGGATGGCGAAGCCGACGCCGATGTTGCCGCTGCCGCTCCCGCCCGTGGCGATGGCGGTGTTGATGCCGATCACCTCTCCTGCCGCGTTGACCAGCGCGCCGCCCGAGTTGCCGGGGTTGATGGCGGCGTCGGTCTGGATCGCGCCGCCGATCGTCGTGGTGGAGCTCTGCGACTGGGCGCGCGGGTCGCCCCATCCTGGCGGCAGCTGCTGCCGGCCCTCGTCCTCGCCGCCGACGGTGAGCGTCCGGTCCAGCGCGCTGATGATGCCCGCGGTGACCGAGCCGTCCAGGCCGAGCGGGCTGCCGATGGCCAGCACCGCGTCGCCGACCCGCAGCGCGTCGCTGTCGCCGATGGCGGCCTTGGTCAGCCCCGAGACGCCCTCCGCCCTGATGACCGCGAGGTCGGTGGCCGGGTCGGTGCCGACGACCGTGGCCTTGGCGGTCTTGCCGTCGCTGAACTTCACCGTCATCGAGCCGCCGCCCTGGCCCGCGCCGACGACCACGTGGTTGTTGGTGAGGATCAGGCCGTCCGCCGACAGCACGACGCCGGAGCCCTCCCCTGTCTGCCCCTGGATCTGCACGACCGACGGCTGCACGTTCTGGGCGACGTCGGCCACCGTCAGCGGGTTCGACACCTGCTTGAACGTGGGGCTCGGCGAGGCTGCGACGGCGGTGCCGCCGCCGCCCATGGCGGTGGCGGTCACCGCCCCCGCGGCGCCGCCCACCAGCGCGGTGGCCGCCAGCGCGAGACCCGCGATCGCCTTCTGTCCCGTGCTGAACCGCGACCGCTGCTTCGGTACGGCCGGCGCCGCCATGATCGTCGTGTCGTCGAGCGAGGGGGCCGCGGGCGAGGCGACCCGGTCCTCCGGCGCGGGAGCGCCCGGCGTCGTGCCGGCCGCCGCGCCGTGCGCCGGGTGCTCGGCCGTCACGCCCTGCGCCGGATCGGCCGCACTGCTGTGCGCCTTGTCGCCGGGGGCTTCCTGCGGGAACTCCCCGGCCACGGGGGGCTTGGAACCGAACTGGGTCCATCCCCCACCCACGTTGCCTTCGCCCTGCTCACGAGGCTCGTTCGCGTTCATTTCCATCCCCAAGAGGCCACTGAGGCCCGCCACCGTGGCGTGCCGTACTCCCAGGGTGTCAACGGGGCTGTAAACGCTGGTTAAGCCGCTGATCGCGGGCCCGGACCGGCCCTGACGCACGCCTTATCACCCGAGGTCGGGCGGGGGGCGAGGGGCGAGACTCTCATCGAAAACTCATCCTTCAGCGGGCGTTCAGGTACTCCTCGCGCAGGAGGCGCTTGTAGAGCTTGCCGGTCGGGTGGCGGGGCAGTTCGTCGCGGAAGTCGACGCTCTTCGGGCACTTGTAGGGGGCCAGGCGCTCCCTGCAGTACTCGATCAGCTCGGCCTCCAGGGCGGACCCCGCCTCGGCCGGATCGGCGGGCTGGACGACGGCCTTGACCTGCTCGCCCATCTCCTCGTCCGGCACCCCGAAGACGGCCACGTCGGCCACCTTCGGGTGGACCGACAACACGTTCTCCGCCTCCTGCGGGTAGATGTTCACCCCGCCCGAGATGATCATGTAGGAGCGCCGGTCGGTCAGGTAGAGGAAGCCCTCCTCGTCGAGGTAGCCGATGTCGCCGAGCGTGGTCCAGCCCCTGCCCTGCGGGTCCTGCGCGGAGCGGGTCTTGTCGGGGTCGCCGTGGTACTCGAAACGCGGCCCGTCGGAGAAGTAGACCGTGCCCCGCTCGCCGGCCGGCAGCTCGTTGCCGTCCTCGTCGCAGATGTGCACCACGCCCAGCAGCGGACGGCCGACCGTGCCCTTGTGGGCCAGCCAGTCGGCCGGGCTCGCGTACAGGAAGCCGTTGCCCTCGGTGCCCGCGTAGTACTCGTGGATGATCGGCCCCCACCACTCGAGCATCTGCTCCTTGACGGGGACGGGGCACGGCGCGGCGGCGTGGATCGCGCACCGCAGGGACGACAGGTCGTAGTCGTGCCTGGAGGGCAGCTTGAGCATCTTGACGAACATCGTCGGCACCAGCTGCGAGTGCGTCACCTTGTACCGCTCGACCAGCGCGAGGTACTCGGCCGGATCGAAGCGCTCCATCACCACCACCGTCGCCCCGATCCGCTGGAACTGCAGGCAGTAGCGCAGCGGCGCGGCGTGGTAGAGCGGCGCGGGCGACAGGTAGACGCTGTCGGCCGAGGGCGCGAAGAGGAACTGGATGAGCTGCAGCAGCGGGCCGGGGGTGTCGAGGGGCGCCTGGGAGAGCGTGGGCTTGACGCCCTTGGGGCGGCCCGTGGTCCCCGAGGAGTAGAGCATGTCCGAGCCCTGGCACTCGTCCTCGATGGGCGTCACCGGCAGTCCCTCGACCGCCTTCTCGTACGACTCGAACCCCTCGGCGACGCCGTCGAGCATCAGGCGGCGCTCCACCCCCGGCGCGGAGACCGTGGTGGCCACCTCGGCCAGCCTGGCCGAGGAGATGAAGATCCTGGCCTCGCAGTTGTCGACGATGTAATCGAGCTCTTCGCTCCGCAGCCGCGAGCTGATCGCGGTGTAGTAGAGCCCCGAGCGCTGCGCGGCCCAGGCGACGACCAGGAAGAGCGGATGGTTCTCCAGCATGAAGGCGATATGGTCGCCCGGTTTGAGCCCGGCCGAGCGGAAGAGGTGCGCGAGCCGGTTCGACTCCTCCTCCAACTGGCGGTAGGTGACGACCTGCCCGGAGCCCGCCATGATCACAGCGGGCTTGTCGGGGGTGACTGCTGCGATGGCTCCCGGATACATGACCAGAACACTATTCGGTTACCACTCCGGCAGGAAGGCCCCGCTCCGCGTCCACCGCGAGACCTCCCACGCGCCCGATCTCACGAACGGACTGAAGGCGCCCAGCGTCTCCCTGCGGTAGGCGGCCTGCGCCTCTCCCGGCACAGCTTGCCCGGAAATCACCAGCAATATAGCGATCACAAGTTGCACATGCCGACAACTGCCCTCGCGGTATCTGCGGCCAATCCCAACAAAAGGCCGTGATCTCACCAGGAGATCACGGCCTTTCGGGGGAACCGTCAGGCGTGGTACACGGCCTTCCAGCCGGAGTGGAAGCCCTGCGGGCCGCCGTAGTTGCCCCGGCTCACATCGACGTAGATGTGCTCGGCGTTCTTGCCGGAGAAGGAGTAGTCGGCGCCGCCCTTACCGCAGTTCTTGAAGCTCTTGAGGTAGGTGGAGCCGTTGAAGTTGACGACCTTGAAGGTCTCCCAGGCGCAGACGTACTTCTTCTTGCCCCACCACTTGTGGTTGGTGAGGGTGCTGTCGACGGTGAAGAAGTAGTCGTGCTTCCACGTCCAGACCTTCTTCTTGAAGGACTTCTTCTTCCAGACGCAGTGCTTGTTGCCGTGCTTGTCCTTCCAGCACACCTTGACCTTCTTGTAGAAGGTCTCCCAGTGCCAGGTCTTGTAGGACTTCTTGGCCACGTCCACCTGGCCTAACGCCGAGGCCTTGTGGTCGCTGGAGTGGTACGCGCCCCAGGAGGCGCCGGTGGTGGCGGCGCCGACGGTCGCCGCGCTCGCGGCGACCGGGGCGCCGACAGCCACAGCCGTGGCGATGGCGGCGCCGGTCAGGATTCGTGAAACGAATCGCATTCGGGTTGCTCCTCGGGAAGAGGGTTTCTGTCACCCCCTTCCTATGCCCAAGCGATTGCCAAATGCTTACAATTCGCTTGAAATACCTGGCCCAGCCCTAAATGCAGCCCGTAAATATCAGATAAGTGTATTTTCCTGATCTTTCACAGGAAAAATTCAGGCTGGGATAACGGCACCCTTATAGGTGTCCTCAATGTACTTCTTGACTTCGGGGCTCTTCAGCAGCTTCGCCAGCTTCTGGACCAGCGGGTCGTTCTGCTTGCCCTCCTGGACTACCAGGCCGTTGGCGTACGGGTTGCCCTCGGCCTTCTCGACCACGATCGCGTCGGTGGCCGGGTTCAGCTTGGCCTCCAGCGCGTAGTTGCCGTTGATGACGGCGGCGTCGACGTCCTCGAGGGAGCGGGGCAGCTGGGCGGCGTCGAGCGGCTTGAAGGCGATGTTCTTCGGGTTGGCGGTGACGTCGCGCTCGGTGGCGGCGGTGCCGACACCCTCCTTGAGGGTGATCACGCCGTTGTCGGCCAGCAGCTTCAGCGCGCGGCCGAGGTTGGTGGCGTCGTTGGGCACGGCCACGCTGGCGCCCGAGGCGAGCGAGGCGAGGTCCTTCACCTTGCTCGAGTAGAGGCCGAGCGGCTCCAGGTGCACGCTCTCCACCCAGGTGAGCTTGGCGCCCTTCTCCTTGTTGTAGTCACCGAGGTAGGGCTGGTGCTGGAAGTAGTTGGCGCCCAGCTGGCCCTCCTGGAGCTGCGGGTTCAGCGGCACGTAGTCACTGAACTCGACGATCTCCAGCTTCAGGCCCTCCTTGGTGGCCAGGTTGTCCGAGATGTACTTCAGGATCTCGGCGTGCGGGGTGGGGGTGGCGCCCACCTTGAGCGTGTCGCTCGCCGTACCGGCGGAGGACGAGCCGCAGGCCGTCAGAACAAGCGCCAGGACGGCAGCGGTGACAACACCGAACAACGTACGCATAGTGGTTCTCCTGTGAAGGGTCTAACGCTTGGCCAGGCGGTCGGCGAGGGTGTCGCCGAGGGTCTGGACCAGTTGGACGAGGATGATGATGACCACGCAGGTCGTGATCATGAGAGGCGTCTCGAACCGCTGGTAGCCGTAGCGGATGGCCAGGTCGCCCAGACCGCCCGCGCCGATCACCCCGGCCATGGCGGAGTACGAGACGAGGGTGACGAGGGTGACGGTGACCCCGGCGACCAGCCCGGCCCTGGCCTCGGGCAGCAGCACCTTGGTCACGATGGTCAGCCGCCCCACGCCCATGGCGTGGGCGGCCTGCACGACGTCCGGGCTGACCGCGCGCAGCGCCATCTCCACCAGCCTGGCGAAGAACGGCACCGCGCCGATGGTCAGCGGCACGACCGCGGCGTGGAGGCCGATGGAGGTGCCGAGGAGCAGCCGCGTGAAGGGGATCACCGCGATCATCAGAATGAGGAACGGCAGCGACCTGCCGATGTTGACGAGCAGGCCGAGCACCTGGTTGGCCACGCGCGAGGGGAACAACCCGTCACGCGAGGTGCCGACCAGCGCGACGCCCAGCGGCAGCCCGAACAGCACCGTGAACAGGGTGGACCAGACGACCATCTGGACCGTCTCCCACGTCGCGGGGACGAGCAGCTCGACGATCTCCTGCCAGGTCACGCCGCCACCTCCACGATCAGGCCGCGCTCACGCAGGTAGGCGAGGGCGGCCGCGGACTCGGCGCCGTCCAGCGACACCCGCAGCCGGCCGACCGAGTCGCCCGCGACGTCCTCGAGCGCGCCGCCGAGGATGTTGACGTCCACGTCGAACTTCCGCACGAGCTGGGAGATCACCGGCTCCTCGGCCGCGCCCGTGAAGGTGATGGTGACGTCACCGGGCGCGGGGGCGGGCAGGGGGAACAGCTCTGCCGCCAGGCGCGAGCCCGGCGTCGTCAGCAGCTCCCTGATCGGGCCCGACTCCAGGATGCGCCCACCCGCCATGATGGCCACCGAGTCGCACACGCTCTTGACGACGTTCATCTCGTGCGTGATCAGCAGGATGGTCAGCCCGAGCTCGGCGTTGAGCCGCTTCAGCAGGGCGAGGATCGAGGTGGTGGTGCCGGGGTCGAGCGCCGAGGTGGCCTCGTCGGCCAGCAGCACCGCGGGGTTGCCCGCCAGCGCCCTGGCGATGCCGACCCGCTGCTTCTGCCCGCCGGACAGCTGCCCAGGGCGCGCGTCCGCCTTGTCGGCGATGCCGACGAGGTCGAGCAGCTCGGCCACCCTGGCCGCGCGCTCGCTCCTGCCGACGCCCATGACTTCGAGGGGGAAGGCCACGTTGCCGGCGACCGTGCGCGACGACAGCAGGGCGAAGTGCTGGTGGATCATGCCGATCCGCTGCCTGGCGGCTCGCAGGTCGCGTTCGCCGAGCGTGGTCAGCTCCTGCCCCGCGACCGTCACGACGCCCTGGTCGGGGCGCTCCAGCAGGTTGACGCAGCGCAGCAGTGTGCTCTTGCCCGCGCCACTCTGGCCGAGCACGCCGAAGATCTCACCCTGACGCACGTGCAGGTCGACACCGTCCAGCGCGACGATGCCACCGTACGACTTGCGCAGGCCTGAAGCCTGAATCACGAAATTTCCCCACAACGGAGTCGGTAACGGACAATCAACTCGTTTAGCGACGCAGGGGGAGGCGTCAGCGGGTGCCGGGGTGGAACGGCAGGTGGCTCAGGCGGCGCAGCACGAAGCTGGGTCGGATCATCGGGAAGCCTTAGAACGAGGGGCGGAAGGGTGCGCTTCTAGCGGGCCTGACAGCCCGTACACATGCGCATTCGCAGCTCGTTCACGTGGAGGCTAACGATCCCCTAAGGGGCGGCTATTCCCTGCGCGCGCTGTGAAGTGGCTCACTGCCTCCCTGCCTGGCGAAGCCGATGCCCGGATAGCAGCCCGCCTACGCCACATCCAGCAGGAACCGCAGGACGTAGAGGGCCTCGGGCCTGGTCACCAGCGCGGTGGCCGCCGACAGCAGGCTCCAGCTGACCATGAGGCAAGCGATCCAGACCTCGTCACCCAGCGTGGCCGCTGGGAGACTACCTCGAACCCTGGAACGTGCGCCGGTAGGCGGAGGGGGTGGTGCCGAGCGTCTTCGTGAAGTGCTGGCGCAGGCCGTTGCCGGTGCTGAATCCCGAGCGCTCGGCCACGGCGTCCACGGGCAGGCGGGTGGTCTCCAGCAGCTCCCGCGCCCTGGCCAGGCGCTGCTGGGTGAGCCACCTGATGGGGGTGAGCCCGAGCTCCCTGTGGAAGCGACGGATGAAAGTCCTGGTGCTCATCATCGCCTGCTCGGCCAGCTGAGGGATGGTGACGGGCTCGTGCAACCGTTCCAGCGCCCAGCTCAGCACCGGGGCGAGCCCCCTGTCCTGGGCCGGGACCGGCGGGCCTGCCGACACGTACTGCGCCTGGTCGCCCTCGCGCTGCGGCGCGACGACCATCCGGCGGCCGACCTCCGCCGCCACGGCCGCGCCGAAGTCGCCGCGGACGATGTGCAGGCACAGGTCGATGCCGGCCGCCGTGCCCGCGCTGGTGAGGATGTCGCCCTCGTCGACGTACAGGGCCCGCTGGTTGACGCTGATCCGCGGGTAGCGGCTGCGCAGCTCGTCGGCGTGCATCCAGTGCGTGGCCGCTTCCCTGCCGTCGAGCAGGCCCGCCGCGGCCAGGACGAAGGCGCCCGAGCACAGGGCGGCGATCCGCGCGCCTCTCTCGTGCGCCTCGGTCAGCGCGGACAGCAGCGCCTCGGGCGGCCGGTAGGAGGCGTCCGCGCAGGCGGGCACCACCACGAGATCCGCCGCGCGCATCGCCTCCAGCCCCTGGGGCGCGCGCAGCCACAGGCCGTTGAGCGACTCCTGCTCGCGGTCGGCGCTCTGGCAGAGGGTGAGCTCGTACCAGTCGGGCGTCAGGTCGCGGCGGTCCCTGCCGAAGACCTCGCAGGGGACGGCGAGCTCGAACAGCGGGCAGTCGTCCAGCACCGGGACGACCACGCGAATCCTGGCCATGGCGTAAATCTAGTGGAACACGACATTTTTGCCACTAGTGGCTCGGCCCGCCGCACGGCGACAGTGGTGCCATGAACGAGGCAGGACCGCTCGACGTGGGCGAGGAAGAAGGGGCCAGGCTGCTGACGGCCGCCGTGGACCTGGTCGTACGGCACGCGAAAGAGGTGGCCGAGGGTCCGGTGGCGCCGGCCGAGCCCGGCACCGCGTGGCTGCGCGAATGGCTGGCGAGCCAGGACTTCGAGGCGGCCAGGTCGCCCGAGGACGCGCTCCCCGAGGTGATGGCGGCGCTGCGCCGGTGGGGGGTGCACACGACGCACCCGCGCTACTTCGGGCTGTTCAATCCCACCCCCACCTGGTGGGGCGTCGCGGGCGAGCTCCTCGCGGCCGGGGTCAACCCGCAGCTGGCCGCCTACAGCCACGCCCCCGCGGCCGTCGAGATGGAACGCCATGTGCTGCGCTTCATGGCGGGACGCCTCGGCCTGCCCGCCGGCGCCGAGGGCAGCTTCACAGTGGGCGGCGCCGAGGCGAACCTGACGGCCGTCATCGTCGCGCTGACCCGCAGGTTCCCCGCCTATCCGCGGTCGGGCCTCGCAGGCCTGCCGCGCCGGCCCGTGCTGTACGCCTCCGCCGAGAGCCACCTGGCGTGGCTCAAGATCGCGCACATGACCGGTCTCGGGCGCGACGCCGTACGGCTGGTGCCCGCCGGCGCGGCGCACCGCATGGACACCGAGCGGCTGCGCGAGATGCGCGAAGCCGATCTCGCCGCGGGGCTGGAGCCCTTCCTGCTGGTCGGTACGGCCGGCACGACGGCGGGCGGCGCGCTGGACCCGCTGCCGGAGCTGGCCGCCCTGGCCGCGGAGTGGGGCGCGCACTTCCACGTCGACGCCGCGTGGGCGGGCGCGGTCGCGCTGTCGGACCGGCTGCGCCCGCTGCTGACCGGCGTGGAGCTGGCCGACAGCGTCACGGTGGACGCGCACAAGTGGCTGTCGGCGCCGATGGGCGCGGGCATGTTCCTCACCCCGCACGCGGCGGCGCTGGCCGAGAGCTTCCGTGCGACCACCTCGTACATGCCCGCGGAGACCGAGGACGCGCCCGACCCCTACGCCACCAGCGTGCAGTGGTCGCGCCGGTTCGCCGGCCTGAAGGTGTTCCTGGCGCTGGCCGTCGCGGGCCGGCCCGCCCACGCCGCCCAGCTCGAGCGGGATGTGCGGCTCGGGGAGCGGCTCGCGCGCCGCCTCACCGAGGAGGGCTGGCTGCGGATCAACGACACCCCGCTTCCCGTCGTCTGCGTCACGGCTCCCGAGGCCGAGACGGCCGGCCCCGAGCGCAGCGCCGCCTGGCACGCCGCCGTCGCCGAGCACGTGGTGCGCAGCGGCCAGGCGTGGCTCAGCACGGTCCGTCTCGGCGGGCGTCCCGCCCTCCGGCTGTGCGTGACCAGTCACCGCACGGGCGTCGCCGACCTCGAGGCCGTGGTGAGCGCGCTCGGCGACGCCCGCAAGAGGATGGGCACGTGACCGCCCGGGGCCCGTGACCTCGGCATCGTCATCGGGGAAGGGCGTACGGGAGCCCACTCGTCCGCGCAGAAGCCGCCCCGCCGTGCGACGGCGGGGCGGCTTCGGGGTGACGGGTCAGCCGGCGGCGGTCACGCGGCCGCCGTCTGCGCCACCTTGGCGGGGGCGAGCGCGATGTCGAGGACCTCGCGCACGTCGCTCACCGCGTGGATGGTCAGCTCGTCGCGGACCTCCTTGGGCAGGTCGTCCAGGTCGGGCTCGTTGCGGGCGGGGATGAGGACCGTGGTGATGCCCGCCCGGTGCGCCGCCAGCAGCTTCTGCTTGACGCCGCCGATGGGCAGCACCCTGCCGGTGAGGGAGATCTCGCCGGTCATCGCCACGTCGTTGCGGACCAGCCGTCCCGACAGCAGCGAGGCCAGGGCCGTGGTGAGCGTGACGCCCGCCGAGGGCCCGTCCTTGGGGACGGCGCCCGCGGGGAAGTGCACGTGCACCGAGCGGTCCTTCAGCGCGGTGACCGGCAGCTCCAGCTCCGCGCCGTGCGAGCGCAGGTAGGACAGCGCGATGCGCGCCGACTCCTTCATCACGTCGCCCAGCTGACCGGTGAGGGTCAGCCCCGTCTCGCCGGTCTCGGGGTCGGCCAGCGACGCCTCGACGTAGAGGACGTCACCGCCGGCGCCGGTGACCGCGAGGCCCGTGGCCACGCCCGGCACCGAGGTGCGCTGCTTGGACTCGGGCAGCGACGCCTCGGGAACGAAGCGCGGCCTGCCGAGGTAGTCGACCAGGGAGTCCTCGCCGATGGTGGCCGGCAGCGCGTCCTTGGCCGTGACCTTGCGCAGGATCCTGGCGATCGAGCGCTCGAGGGAGCGCACGCCCGCCTCGCGGGTGTACTCGGCGGCCAGCCTGCGCAGCGCCGGCTCCTCGACCGTGACCTCCTCGGCGGTCAGGCCCGCCAGCTCCAGCTGCTTGGGCAGCAGGTGGTCGCGGGCGATGGCGACCTTCTCGTCCTCGGTGTAGCCGTCGAGCGTGACGACCTCCATGCGGTCGAGCAGCGGCCCCGGGATGGACTCCAGGACGTTGGCCGTGGCCAGGAAGAGCACATCCGACAGGTCGAGCTCGACCTCGAGGTAGTGGTCGCGGAAGGTGTGGTTCTGCGCCGGGTCGAGCACCTCGAGCAGGGCGGCCGTCGGGTCGCCGCGGTAGTCGGCGCCGACCTTGTCGATCTCGTCGAGCAGCACGACGGGGTTCATCGAGCCCGCCTCGCGGATCGCGCGGACGATGCGGCCGGACTGCGCGCCGACGTAGGTGCGCCGGTGGCCGCGGATCTCGGCCTCGTCGCGCACGCCGCCGAGGGCGACGCGGACGAACTTCCTGCCCATGGCGCGGGCCACGGACTCGCCGAGCGACGTCTTGCCCACTCCGGGAGGACCGGCGAGGGCGAGGACGGCGCCGCTGCGGCGGCCGCCCACCACGCCGAGGCCCTTGTCCTGACGCCGCTTGCGCACGGCCAGGTACTCGATGATGCGGTCCTTCACGTCCTCGAGACCGGTGTGGTCGGCGTCGAGCACCTCGCGGGCGCCCACGATGTCGTAGTTGTCGTCGCTCGTCTCGTTCCACGGGATGTCGAGGACGGTGTCGAGCCACGTGCGGATCCACCCGGTCTCCGGCGACTGGTCGGAGGTCCGCTCCAGCTTGTCGACCTCCTTGAGCGCGGCCTCGCGCACCTTCTCGGGGAGGTCGGCCGCCTCCACGCGGGCGCGGTAGTCCTCCTCCTCGGTCTCAGTGTCGCCGTTGAGCTCCTTCAGCTCCTTGCGGACCGCGGCGAGCTGCTGGCGCAGCAGGAACTCGCGCTGCTGCTTCTCCATGCCCTCCTGGACGTCCTTGCGGATCGTCTCGGCCACGTCCAGCTCGGCCAGGTGCTCGCGCGACCACTCCACCAGCTTGGCCAGCCGGTCGGCGGGGTCGGGCGCCTCCAGCAGCTCCACCTTCTGCGCGGTGCTCAGCCACGGGGTGTAGCCGGAGCTGTCGGCCAGCACGGAGGGGTCGTCGATCTGGTTGACCTGGTCGACCACCTGCCACGCGCCGCGCTTCTGCAAGATGGTCGTGGCGAGCGCCTTGTACTCCTTGGCCAGCTCCTGCGCCCGCTCACCGGCCTGGACGGGATCGACGGTGAGCACCTCCACCCACAGGGCCGCGCCCGGGCCCGTCGTGCCCTTGCCGACCCTGGCCCTGTTGACGCCGCGCACGACGGCGGCCGGCTCGCCCCCGGGGAGCCTGCCGACCTGCTCCACCACGGCCTGGACGCCCACGGCGCCGTAGCGGCCGTCGATCCTGGGAACGAGGAGCACGCGCGGCTTGTTGAGACCAGAAGCCTGAGCCGCGTCGATCGCAGCCCGGACCTCGGAGTCGGACAGGTCCAGGGGGACCACCATGCCCGGCAGGACCACCTCATCGTCGAGTGGCAGGACCGGGAGGATCAAGCTCTCACTCATCTGAACTCCAAAGGGTTGAGTTATACCGACTCAATTAACGAGAGCCCTCCAATGTTCCCGAAGTTGCTCCTGTTCGCTGTCAGCGATCGTAATTATGTAAGTCATACCTTCGAGGGATCACTCCTAAGGTTGACGCGCGCCTGGTCAGCGGCTCGGGTTCACCGTGTTCCTCGGCAGCCAGCCCGACATCGAGGTGGTCGGCGAGGCTGCGAACGGCGCCGAGGCGCTGGAGCGGGTCGCCGAGCTGGCGCCCGACGTGGTGCTGATGGACGTCAGGATGCCGGTGATGGACGGCCTGGAGGCCACCAGGCGGCTGATGTCCGCCGCGCGGACGAAGGTGCTCATCCTCACCACGTTCGACCTCGACGACTACGTCTACGAGGCGCTGCGCGCGGGAGCCAGCGGATTCCTGCTGAAGGACGCCTCCGCCGCGCAGCTGGCCGAGGCGGTGCGGGTGGTGGCCGCGGGGGACGCGCTGATCGCGCCGGCGGTCACCAAGCGGCTCATCCACGAGTTCGCGCGGCTGGGCGGGCCGCGGGCGCCGTCGGTGAAGCGGCTGGCCGAGTTGACCGAGCGGGAGACCGAGGTGATGACGCTCATCGCGCAGGGGCTGTCGAACCAGGAGATCGCCTCCAGGCTCGTGGTGTCGGAGCAGACGGTGAAGACGCACGTGGGCAGGGTGCTCTCCAAGCTCGACCTGCGCGACAGGGCGCAGGCGATCGTCTACGCCTACGAGACGGGGCTGGTACGGCCCGGCGAATGACCCCGGAGCCCGGGGCCGGTTCAGCGAACCGGCCCCGGGCCCACGGGGCGTCGCTGCTTCAGAGGGCGCTGCCGAGCGCGCGGAGCACGAAGCCCGAGACGATCTCCTCGGCCGCCTCCACGCTCACCCTGCCGCTGATCAGCGGCTCACGCTCGGCCCCGATGACCGCCATGATCATGCGCGCTGTTGCCGCCACGTCGGGCACGTGGAAGTCGCCCGAGGCGGCGCCGCTGTCGAGGATCTCCACCAGGATGCGCTGCATCGGCGCCACGTGGTCGGCCAGCCGCTGGTAGGCGTCGGGGCCCAGGGAGGCGCTGAGCCCCGCCGCGCCCGGGTGCGGATGCGCCACGAGCCCCGCCAGCTGCAGCCTGACAAAGGCGCGCAGCCGCTTGGACGGCGAGGCCGACGGCGGCAGCTCCGCGGTGTAGGCCTCGATGAAGTAGTGCGTCACGCGCTCGGTGAAGGCCAGCAGCAGCGCGGCCTTGTCCGGGTAGTAGTTGTAGAGCACGGTGCGGGTGATGCCCGCCTCGTGCGCCACGTCCGTCATCGAGATGGCGTCGATGCCCTGCACCCGCGACAGCCGGGAGACCGCCTGCAGGATGCGCTCCTGCGTCTGGGCGCGGTGCTCGCCGATCGTCGCGGCGCTGATCCTGGGCATGGCCCTATGCTAGGCCGCCGACCTGACCGTGTGCAGCAGCTCGGCGAGCACCTCGGTGTTGAGCTGGTAGGCCAGCCGGACCTCGCGGATGATCCGCTGTTGCTCGGCCTCGTCGAGGTCGAGGGCGTCAAGGCGGGCGCGGTACTCGTTCTTGAACCGGGGCAGCGAGCCGATCTCGTCGAAGACGTAGAAGTCGACGCCGCCGCCCTTGCCGTAGCCGTAGATCTTCTGCAGCTCCATCCTGATGAACTGGCCGCCCGACAGGTCGCCCATGTAGCGGGTGTAGTGGTGGGCGATGTAGCCGCCCGGCCAGTCGGTGACCTGCTCGATGCGGGCCACCAGGGTCCTGGTCGCCTTGGACGGCGCGATGCGCGACTCCCAGGAGGGGCCGTAGATCGTCGCGAGGTCGCGCTCCAGCGCCTGCTGCCGGTACAACGAGGGGAAGACGAAGCGTCCCGCGACCGGGTGGTCTGCCAGCCGCTCGGCCGCGCCGTCGAGGGCGAGGTAGGCGAAGTAGTGCTGGGCGACCATCTCGCCGTACTCCTCGGCGCTGAGCCGCCCTGACATCAGCTCTTTGAGGTAGCTCTCGTCCTCGGCCGACTCGTGGTCGCTCCAGGTGGCTTCACGCAGCGTCTGGGAGAAGGTCATGACACAGTGTCACCAAAATCGGCGGCCTACGTCAAGCTGATGACGACACCATGTCATAAAAGCCAGCACCAGCGCGACCACCGGAAGCCAGGCGAGCCGCTCGAGCACCCAGGAGGGCGTGTCGGGCCTGCCGTACAGGCCGAAGGCGAGCACGGTCAGCACCAGGGCCGTCTGGTGCCACAGGAAGATCGACATGGCGCCCAGGTTGGCCACGGCGACCACCGCCCACACCCGCGGCCTGCGCATGAGCCGCTTCAGTGGCTCGTGCAGCAGCAGCGCGAGCCCCGCCTGGGCGAGGCCGAAGCACACCACCGCCAGCGTGGGCGGGCTGAGGTTGGAGAAGGACTGCCCGGTTACGCCCGTCATACTCGCCGGGTAGCCGCCCCACGTCACCAGCGCCACCGCCGCGGCGCCGCCGCCCGCGAGCAGCCACGCGCCGTCCCTGCGCGGGCGCAGGTCGCCGCGCGCCCACAGGATGCCCAGCAGGTACGGCGCCAGCCACGCCGCCCCGACGTTCACCCAGCCGACCCCGCCGGGCGCGCCGAGCACGAGACGCAGCAGGTCCACGACCGCCACGACGGCGACGGCCGCCACGACGCCGCTCCGCCGTACCCTCACCAGCCAGGGGGTGAGGGCGGTCAGCGCCGCGAACACGCCGAGGAACCACAGCGGGCCGAGCGCGGGCAGCGCCAGCGCCCGCACCGACCCCGGCGGCTGGCCGTTGAGCACGCTCACCAGCACGCCCAGCACCACCCACGCCAGCAGCAGCGGCACCACGGGCGGCAGCAGGCGACGCAGCCTGCCGGCGATCCACGACGGGTACGGCTCCCGCACCCCGCGCGCCGCGGCGTAGCCGCCGACCAGGAAGAACAGCGCCAGCGTCTGGAGCACCCAGGAGAGCGGCGACAGCTCGGGCAGGTAGGCCAGCGGCGAGGAGATGATGACATGCGGCGTCCGCTCCCACGCGCTGACCAGCCAGTGCCCGAGCACCACCCCAGCGATCGCCAGCGCTCTCAGCGCGTCGACGCCCCTGTCGCGGCTCGCGGGAGTGGCCGCCTCGATGCCACGGACGTCAAGCACGGGTCACCTCCCCGGTCCTGCCCATGGCGATGAGGGCGAGGTTGCGCAGGGAGGCCGTGCCGGGGGCGAAGTAGTCGCTGTGCCCGCCATAACCGGTCTCGAAGATCCGCGCGCCGAACCCGGGCGCCATCGGGTCCCTGCCGAACCCGAGCGCGGCGACGCCCAGCAGCAGCGCCCCACCCGCGAGAAGAAGTCTCCTGGTCATGGGGCCGAAGCTAGGGATCGCGCGCCGTCGCGCGCGTCGCTCCACGGAGTGAACCCCATCGGTCCCCCGCAGGTACTACCCCGAAACTGCCGGACTGAGGTGCTCGTGAACGACCACAGGGACTCTCCTGGAGAGGGGGCGTCCAGTCCTACCAGAGACGTACGACAAGATTGACATCATGGAAGTCCAGCTCAAGTCCCCCCAGGGCCGGTGGATTCTGGCCGCGACCGTGCTCGGCTCAGGCCTGGCGATGCTTGACAGCACGATCGTCAACGTCGCCCTGCCGACTCTGAGCAAGGAGCTCGACGCCGACATGGCGGGTGCCCAGTGGACGATCAACGCCTACACCCTCACCCTCGCCGGGCTCATCCTCCTCGGCGGCTCCCTCGGCGACCGCTTCGGCCGTCGCAAGATCTTCCTGATCGGCACCGTCTGGTTCGCGCTGGCGTCGGCGCTGTGCGGTCTGGCGCTCAACGTCGAGATGCTGGTCCTGGCCCGCGCGTTGCAGGGCGTGGGCGGGGCGCTGCTCACACCCGGCTCGCTGGCCATCATCCAGGCCGGCTTCGTCCGCGAGGACCGGCCGCGGGCCGTGGGCGCCTGGTCCGGGCTCGGCGGCGTGGCCAGCGCGATCGGCCCGCTGCTGGGCGGCTGGCTGGTGCAGACCGCCGGCTGGCGCTGGGCGTTCCTGATCAATCTGCCGTTCGCCGCGATCGTCGTCGTGACCACGCTCAGGCACGTGCCCGAGTCGAAGGACGAGCAGGCCGCGGGCCGTTTCGACGTGCTCGGCTCGGTGCTGGCCGCGCTGGCGCTGGCGGGCATCACCTACGGGCTGATCGAGAGCGGCCAGCCGGTGCCGCTGGTGGCGGGACTGCTGCTGGCCGTCGCCTTCGTGGCGGTGCAGATCCGCAGGTCGCCCGATGCGCTGGTGCCGGTGAGCCTGTTCACGAACCGGGTGTTCACCGCGGTGAACGTGGTGACGCTGATCATGTACGCGGCGATGAGCGTGGTCTTCTTCCTGCTGACCCTGCAGCTGATCGTGGTCGCGGGCTTCTCCGAGGTCGCCGCGGGCTCGGCCCTGCTCCCGGTGACGATCCTGATGATGCTGCTGTCGGCGCGAGCGGGCGAGACGGCCAAGCGGTACGGCCCGCGCCTGCCGATGACGATCGGCATCCTCGTGGCGGGCGCCGGGTTCCTGATGATGAGCACGATCGGCAAGGGCTCCAGCTACTGGCTGCAGGTGCTGCCCGCCGTCACGGTCTTCGGCCTCGGCCTGTCGGCGGCCGTCGCGCCGCTGACCGCGACCGTGCTGGCCACCGCCCAGGAGCGCTACGCGGGGACGGCCAGCGGCGTCAACAACGCGGTGGCCCGCACCGGCGGCCTGCTGGCGGTGGCGGCGATCCCGCCCTTCGTCGGCCTGGTCGGCGACGCGCTCAGCGACCCCGCGCGGTTCGACGCCGGATTCACCAGGGCCATGCTGATCAGCGCGGGCATGATGGCCGCCGCCGCGCTGATCACCTTCGTCACCATCACCACGAACGTGCTGGCGCCGCAGGCCGCTCAGAACGTGAAGGACTGACTCCGCACGCTGTTGTCGAAGTTGGACACCAGCAGCTCGGGCTCCCCCACCGACCTGATGCCGGGCAGCCTGGTCAGCAGCTCGCGGAACATCGTCCGCATCTCCTGTCTGGCCAGGTTCGCCCCGAGACAGAAGTGCGGGCCCGGGCCGCCGAAACCGACGTGCGGCTTGGTGTCGCGGGTGATGTCGAAGGCGTCGGCGTCGGGGAAGACCTCCTCGTCGCGGTTGGCCGAGCCGTAGAAGAGGACCACCCGGTCGCCCTTCTTCAGCTCCAGGCCACGCAGCGAGTAGTCCTCGGTGACGGTCCTGCGGAACTGGATGATCGGCGAGACGTGCCTGACCATCTCCTCGATCGCGGCGTTGATGTGGCCGTCGAAGTCGGACATCAGCAGCTCGCGCTGGGCAGGGTGGTCGGTGAGCAGCTTGATGCCGTGGGCCATCGTGTTGCGCGCGGTCTCGTTGCCGGCCACCAGCAGCAGCACGAAGAACGAGCCCAGCTCCTTGTCGGTCAGCCGCTCGCCGTCGGGGTTGGCGGTGACCAGCGCGGAGACGAGGTCGCCGCCGGGGTCGGCGACCCGCTCGTGGCCCAGCCGGATGACCATGCGCTGCAGGGCGAGCAGCGCGACCACGTTCTTGCCCGCGAGCCTGGCGCTCTGCAGCACGCTGGGCCGCACCCCGCTGTAGGCGGTGGAGGCGTCGACGTGCTCGTGCACCTTGGCCCGCATACGCTCGGGGATCCCCATCATGTCGCAGATGACGTGGATGGGCAGGCGCGCGGCGACCTGCGTGACGAAGTCGCCGGGACCCTTGGCGAGCACGTCGTCGACGATGCGGGCGCAGGCCTGCTCGATGTCGGCCTGGAGGTTCTGCAGCATCCTGGGGCTGAAGGCGCGCGAGACGATGCGCCGCAGCCTGGCGTGGCGGGGGTCGTCCATGTTGACCATCGACTCGCCGAACACGTGCTTGACCCAGCCGGGCGGCTCGGGGTTGGTGACGGCGGGCTCGCTGGAGAAGACCCTGGCGTTGCGGCTGGCCTCGACGACGTCGGCGTGGCGGACCAGGGCGTAGAAGCCGGTGCCCGAGCGGAGCAGCGGAACCTTCTTCTCGGGGAAGAAGACGGGGTGGTCGAGCTGCCGGAGCCTGGCGAACGCCTCGTGTCGCTCCTTGAGTGGTCTGCGCCAGAAGTCGAGGTCCGCGAGGTCGATGTCCACCCGCCTATCCTGGCACGTTCCCTGGGTGTTAAGACCGGGTTCCACGGGCCTGGGGACCATCCGGGCATGAACGTCTCTCGCACCGCCCTGCTGGCCGCCGCCTGCCTCACGCTGCCGCTCTTTCCACCGGCCACGACGACTCCCGCCGCCGCCTCGATGAGGGAATGCGGCGGGCGCCCGTCCGACTTCGACGGTGACGGACTGGCCGATCTGGCGATCGCCGCGCCGTACGAGAGCGTGGACGGACACGCCCGCGCCGGCGCGATCACGATCATGTACGGCTCGGGCCGCAAGGACCGCCTGTCCCAGGCCACACCCGGCGTCCCCGGCGATCCCGAGAACGGCGACTCCTTCGGCTCGGCGCTCGCGACGGGCGACTTCGACGGCGACGGCTGCGGCGACCTCGCGGTCGGGGTGTCGGAGGAGTTCTTCGGCACGCCCGTTCCCGGCGCCGACGGCAACGGGGCCGTCCAGCTCTTCCACGGCTCGCCGCGCGGGCTCACCGCCGGACGGCAGCTGTCGCCCGCCAGGCACGGCTCCGACCGGTACGGCGCCGCCCTCGCTGCGGGGAACCTCGACGGCGACCGCGCCGACGAGCTGGTGATCGGCGCGCCCGCGACGGGAGGCGGCGGCGCGGTCATGGTCCACGGCTTCAAGGGCCGTGCGCGGTACCAGATCACTCAGAAGGGGCTGCGCCAGCGGGGCGTGGTCACCGACCAGTTCGGCGCCGCGCTGACCACGGGCGACTTCGACGGCGACGGCAAGGACGAGATCGCGATCGGCGCGCCCGCCGACACCGTCCGCTTCGACGGGCAGGGCTCGGTGACGGTCGTGAACCCGCGCAGCCGCCGGAACACGCAGTACACGCAGTCGAGTCCCGGTGTGAAGGGCGCCGCGGAGAAGTGGGACGCCTTCGGCGCCTCGCTCGCCGTCGCCGACTTCGACGCCGACGGCCGCGACGACCTGGCGATCGGCGTGCCGGGCGAGGGCCTGAGCGCCAACCAGCGGGCCATGGACTACGGCGACGGCATGGTGCACGTCCGCTACGGCACGGGCCGCTGGGAGGCGTGGACGCAGCGGCTGCTCAAGGGCACGCCGCGCTACTCCGACAGGTTCGGCGCTGCGCTGGCCACCGGCGACTTCGACGGCGACGGCGACGCCGAGCTGGCGGTCGGGGTGCCGGGCGAGAGCGCGGTGCAGGTGCTGGCCGGCGGCCGGCGGGGCGGGCTGAGCAGGCACCGCGACCTGCTCGTCAAGGGCAGGGGCCGCGACTTCGGCGCCTCGCTCGCCGCCCTGCCCGCCGTCGGCCGCTACCGCACGCTGTCGGTCCGCCGCCCCGTGCACGGCCTGGTCGTGGCCGCGCCGGGGCGCGGGGTGGTCACGCTGGTGCCCGGCTCCTCGGCGGGCCTGCGCCCCGCCAAGGCGCGCACGCTCTCCAGCGGTCCCGGCCTATTCGGCTACGCCTTCGGCTGATGCGCCGCTCAGCCGATCAGCGTCAGCCGACCAGCGTCAGCCGACCAGTGGCGCCAGGTCGGACGGGTCGCGGAAGTGCACCCCGACCAGACCCGCCGCTTCGGCCGCCGCGACGTTCTCCAGCCGGTCGTCGACGAACGTCACCTCGCCGGGCTCGGCCCCGAGCCCCCTCCAGGACGGCGAGGAAGATCTCCCTGTCGGGCTTCACCAGCCCCATCCTGCCGCTGTAGAAGCGCGGCTCGACCCGCGCCATCCACGGCAGCCGGTCGAGCGCGAGCGACCAGTACTCCTGGGGGTCGAGCGTCCCCTGTCGAACTCCAGACGGTGCTTCCATTGACGCGCTCCCCGGCGTAAACGCCGAGAATTTCGGCCCGTGCCGCACGGATGCGGCACCTCCTTGGCTTCCTGCTTCACCGACCTGCGCCACCGAGGCGGTCTTACCGGGTCTCCACAGGCTTTCGAGCCTTCCGGCTCCGTTCCCGCCCGTCCGGCGGTACCTGACGCGATGAACCTACCAAACGTCGATCCGCCTTGGCGGCGGATCGACGTTTCCGTAGTCGAACAGCACCCAGTTCATGGGGATCAATCCCACCAGTCGTGGGCGAGATCGTCCAGAGTGGTGGCCTTCGACTCGGGCAGCACCTCCATGTACCACGGCAGGTGGCTGTACTCGTGCAGCAGCGTGTACGCCATGATCGTGCGGGCGTCGAGCTGCTTGCCGTACGAGCTGAGGATCCGGGCGAGCACCCCCTCGCCGGTGAAGAAGACGGCGGGGGCGACGAACTCGTACTGCCAGGCGCCGCGCAGGGCGGGCTCGAAGTCGAACAGGCCCGACAGCCGTCCGTCGTCGCCGATCAGGAAGTGGTCGGGCATCGACTCGGTGTGCAGCAGCACGGGCGCGCCGGCGGGCAGGGTCACGCTGTCGAGGAAGGCGGGGATCTGCTCGATCCACTCCTCGCCGAGCTTCCTGGCCCGCTGCTGCTCGGCCGCGCCTGCCTTCTGCTCCTTGACGAAGGCGTCCCAGTCGTCGAACCGCAGCCCCTCGACGTGGGGGACCGGCAGGCCGTGCAGGGCGGCGAACACCTCGCCCAGCTGCGCGGCGAGGTCGTGCCTGGCCGCCAGGTCGAGGGTCGGCCACACGTCCTTCAGCTCGGCGCCGGGCAGGCGCTCCATGAGCACGTAGCCCCAGCGGTCGTACTCGCCCACCGCCTCGACGCGGGGCGTGGCGACGGGGAGGCGCCCGTGGACGGCGTCGAGGACGCCGCTCTCCAGGCCCGTCTCCTCGGCGTAGACCGGCGGGTAGAGCTTGAGCACCAGATCGTCGCCCACGGCGTAGACGGGCAGCGAGCCGCCGGCGAACCGCTGGACGTCGCCGGTGTGGCCGAGCGAGGAGAGCAGCGCGTCGACGCCGGGCCGCAGCGCGACCTCGTCCCTGCGGACGGCGTCGTACTGCTCTTCGGTGTCAGAGAGGGGAAAGGTCACGGCCGAAAGGTATCCGGAGCCCACCCGCCTCGCGCAACGGGATTTATCCGCTCGAATCGGCCGCCTGGATGGTGACGGTCCTGGTGGTCTTCGCGGGGGCGCCCTTGCGGGAGATGTAGTCGAGGGTGCGGAAGTCGACGGACAGCTCGGTGGAGGTGAGCTTGGCGGCGAGGTAGCCGCGCCGCTGGTCGATGTAGGAGATGTGCGGGTTCTCGGCCAGCGCCTCGGCGATCCAGGCCTTGTCGCGGTAGCCGTCGCCGTCGCTGGCGATCGACGAGGCGACCAGTTCGCGGGCGACCACGGGCGAGGACGGGTCGTCGAAGTCGAGCTTGAGCTCGGCGGCGTGGTGCATGTGGGCGTCGCCGGTCAGCACGACGGGGTTGGCGGTCTGCTGGAGCCAGCCGAGCAGCCTGGTCCGCTCGGGCGCGTAGCCGTCCCAGGAGTCGAGGTTGACCTCCCGTCCCGGGCCGACCTTGTAGTCGCGCTGGGCCATCATGATCTGCTGGCCGAGCAGGTTCCACCGGGCGGTGGAGGAGCGCAGGCCCTCCGACAGCCAGCGGCGCTGGTCGTCGCCGAGGAGGGTACGGCGGGCCGACAGGCGCTCGTCGCAGGAGGCGCGCACGCCGTCCATGCAGGCCTGGTCGTCGCGGAACTGACGGGTGTCGAGCAGGTGGAAGCGGGCCAGCGTGCCCCAGGAGACCCGCCTGTTCACCCGCAGGACGGCTCCCTGGAGGCTGGCTCTGCGCAGCGGCATGTTCTCGTAGTAGGCGCGGAAGGCGGCGGCGCGGCGGCGGGCGAAGTCGGGCGCGCCGGTGCTGGAGACCGGGCCCGCCCAGTTGTTCTCCAGCTCGTGGTCGTCGAAGGAGACCAGCCACGGCGCGACGGCGTGCGCCTTCTGCAGGTCGCGGTCGCTCTTGTACTGCGCGTGCCGCAGCCGGTAGTCGGCCAGCGTGGCGCACTTGCCCGGGGTGTGCGTGCGGACCCTGCCGGCCAGCGCGGTGTAACCGCTCGGGCCGTACTCGTACATGTAGTCGCCCAGATGCACGACCAGGTCGGGCTCCTGCTCGGCGAGGCGCCGGTAGGCGGTGTAGTAGCCGTGCTCGTAGTGCGCGCAGGCGGCCACGGCGAAGTTGAGCGGCTGCGCGCCGACCGGCGTGGTCCTGGTCCGGCCCGCGCGCGACAGCCTGCCCTCGCTCCTGAAGCGGTAGAAGTACTCCCGGCCCGGCTCCAGCCCCCTGGCCTCGACGTGCACGCTGTGCGCGGCGCCGGCCGAGGCGGTCGCGGTGCCCGATCTGACGACCTTGGAGAAGCGCTCGTCGGTGGCGATCTGCCAGTCGACGTCGAAGGAGCGGGACGGCATGCCGCCGCGGCCGTCCCCGCTGAGCGGGTCGAGCGCGAGGCGGGTCCACAGCACGAAGCCGTCGGTGGAGGGGTCTCCCGAGGCGACCCCCAGCGTGAAGGGGTCACCGGCCAGGGACCTGGAGGGGGGAAGGAGGAAGGAGGCGGCCGTCGCGGCGAGGAAGGTTCTGCGTTCCACGCCCAAGGTATGTCCTGCTCCGCTGACCCGGCCATGACAGCCGAGTCAAGCGGAGGTGAACATCAGTCCTCCAGCCAGGCCAGCAGCTCCTTCGCGTCCTCGGCCGCCGGCGAGCACACCTCACCGAGTTTGGCGACCGCCTCCCTGGCACTGTCGATCGCCTCGGCGGTGCGTTCGAGCCCCGACAGGATGCGTGCACTGTCGTAGGCGAGGAGCCCGAGCTCCAGGAGGTCGTCTCCGATGACCTCGCGGGCCCGGTCGGCCGCCACCAGCGCCTTCTCTCCCTCACCGCTCCAGTGCAGCGAAAGAGCGTGGCGCCGGAGCGCCTGCCCCTGCTCGAGCGGGCTGCCCGCCGCCTGGTAGTACCCGGCGGCGATGAGGAAGGTCTCCGCGGCCTCGGCGTCGCGGTCGAGCCGGTCCAGGACGCGGGCGGCCGAGTCGGCGGCCCTGGCCGCCTGCATCGGGTCCCGGTAGAGCGAGATCAGCGCGGTGAAGTCGGCCAGCGCGCCCTCGTGGTCGTCGAGCAGGCCGAGGGCGTTGGCGCGGGCCCACTGGGCGGCCGTCCTGTTGTCGAGGTCGTCCGGGTCGAGCAGCGCCAGGGCCTCCTCGGCGGTCACCGCGGCGTCCATCGGCCTGCCCGTCGCCAGATAGGCGCCGGCCAGGTCCACCCTGGCCAGTGCGGCGTCGCCCTGGCCGCCGAGCGCGGTGAACAGCGCCACGGCCTCGATGAGGTCCTCCGCCGCCTCCGCGGCGCGGTCCACCATGACCAGCACCTCGCCCCTGGTGGCGTGCGCGACGGCGCGCAACCCCGCCTCGGTGCGCGGCGCGACGGCCAGCACCTCGCCCAGGGCGCCGAGCAGCTCCTCCAGGTCGCCGCCGTGCCGCTGGATGAGCCGGCCGTGCAGCAGCGCGGTCCTGGCGAGGGTGAGGACGTCACCCTCGGACCTGAGCGCCTGCCGCGCCGCGCGGGCCGTCTCCACGGCGGCGGGCTCGTCGGCCTGGAGCTGGGCGAGCAGCGACAGCAGCGTGCCCTCCCTCGCGTCCTTGAGCACGGCGACCGCGTCGTCGGTCCTGCCCGCCGCCGCGTAGGCCTGGGCCAGCCGCGACAGCGAACCGCTGCGCCTGCTCTCGTCGCCGTGGGCCGTCAGCCACCGGTGAGTCTCCTCCACCAGCGCCAGGTCCTGGGTGAGCAGGCCGATCCTGCCGAGCGTGGTCTGCCGCCGCACCTCGTCGCCCGCCTCGGCGTGCCGCTGCGCGGCGCGCTCCCACAGCCGCCTGGCCTCCTCGGGATCTCCCTGGACGGCCGCGGCCAGCCCGAGCGCGTCCGTGCGCCGCCCGTTCGGCGCGCCGCCGACGGCGTCGTAGCGCTCCCATGCGGCGAAGGCGGTGTCGAGGTCGCTGCGCCGCCACGCCGCCTCCGCCAGGTCGAGCAGCTCGGCCGGGCTCGCGGCCGCGGGCGGCGCGACGGGCGGGGTGACCGGGATCATCACCCTGCGGGCGTGCGGGGTCAGCGGCAGGTGATCCACCAGCGGCTCGGCCGCCAGGCGCGCCTCCAGTCTGCGGCTCTGCTCGCCGGTGCCGTTGCGGGCGTCGAAGCGGGCGGCCAGGTCGCGGGCGTCGCGCTCCAGCTCGGCCCGCAGCCGCTCCAGCGGCACGTCGGCGCCCTCGCGGCGGACGGTCAGCCCGCCGTGCCCGAGGTCCTCGAGGCGGCGCAGCAGCAGCGCGGCGCAGCCGGCGAAGTGCATGCGGTCGCTGGGCGTGGGCGAGCGGTCGAGGAGCGGCAGCTCGCGCTGGAGGATCTCCAGGCCGCGCGTCTCGTTGCCGGTGAGCGCGCAGAACTCCATGTGGTCGCCGAAGTCGTCGACGTAGTTGGCGTCGCCCTGGACCAGCCGGTAGGCGCGCAGGTGCGCCGCCGCCGCCTCCTCGAGCCGCCCCGTCCGCACGTACGGCAGCAGCAGGTTGCTCAGGATGCCCTGCGGCTGGACATGGCAGGTGAGGTGTCCGGCGACGACCGGCGCGGCCAGCTCGATGGCCTCCTCGTCGCGGCCCGTCCAGGCAAGGTGCCAGACCTTGCCGCTGGGGTCGCACCCCTCGCAGTCGGACAGGTCGTCCCGCGGGGTGGTCTGCCACTTGTGGAACCACTCCTCGGCCGCCGCCCTGTCGCCGACGTGCTGGGCGACGTAGGTGCGCTGGGTGTGGACGGCGTGCAGGCCGTACCCCGCCTCGGCGTAGCGGCGCTCCATCTCCGCCAGCGCGTCGTAGGCGCGCTGGAGCGGGACCTCGGGGAAGCGGCGCATGTCGCCGGCGATCCACTTGAACTGCCACAGCAGGCTGTAGGTGTGCCAGTCCGACCAGCGTCCGGGGTCGGCGTCGTACTCGGCGACGCTGCGGGAGAAGGTGGCGAAGGACTTGGCGGGCTCGGCGCCGTACTGGTAGGCCTCCGTCAGCTCGAGCCGCACCTCGAAGGCCAGCTCCCTGTCGTGGGCCGCCGCCTTGAGCGCCTGTTCGAGCAGGATCGATCGGGCCTCGCCGTACGGCATCTCGCGGGCCCGGTCGAGCATCTCTTCCACATCGGCCATGGGGTCGGCCATCGGGTCACTCCTTGCCGAGGACGGCCCAGTCGAGCAGGCCGAGGAACGATCGGTTCAGCGCGGCGGTGTCGGCCGCGCGCAGGGGGTGGTGACCGTGCAGGAGCGCCATGCCGTACAGCGCCTCCACGGCGGTGGCGGCCAGCGACAGGTCCTTGAGCAGGACCACGCGGCGCACCAGGGGGTTGCGGTGGTTGAGCACCAGGCGGGGGCGTTCGGCGGCGACCGTCCGCTCCATGGCGCCCAGCACGTCGGCCCACAGGTCGTCGGCGGCCTCGCGGGCCTCACGCAGCTCGGCCTGGTGCTCGGCCGCGCGGCTGGTCAGGTAGAGGGCGGGCAGCGAGGCGGGGTCGAAGTCGCGCAGCACCAGCTCGCAGCCGAGCGGGTCGAGGACGCGGGCCGCGGCGGTGACGAACGGCCTGGCCGCCAGGTCGGCGCCGGGGTCGACGGGACCGAGGTGGGTGGCCAGCTCGCCAGGGTCGAGGCGGTCGAGGCCCACGTCGGGGTCTATGCGGCGCAGGCGCTGCAGGATGTCGCTGTCGTAGACGTAGCCGCCGTTGACCAGGCCGACACCCTGCGCGCCGGACACGGCCGACAGCTGGCGGAACTCGTCCACGCTGGAGGTGAAGCGGCCCTTCGGGTGGCGGGTCCTGAACTGGGCGAGCGTCATGGGGCCGTCGCTGGTCTCGAACTCGAGCCACCTGTCGACCAGGCGCAGCATGTCGTCGTCGTGCAGGGCGAGGGCCTTGACGCCGAGGTGGTGCAGGCGCAGGAAGGCGCGCAGCCTGGCCGGGTCGGTCTCGGCCAGCTTCACCAGCCACTCGCGCAGCTGGCGGCCGAGCTGGTCGCGGGTGTGCTCGAGCAGGTCGTCCTCGTAGAGCGCCTCGCGGCTCGCGGTCGGGCGCAGCTCACCGGCGTCGAGCACGCAGCGGGCGAAGAACGCCCAGTCGGGCAGCACGCCCTCGGCGCGCTCGGTGAGCAGCATGCGCTTGAGGTAGACGCGGTGGGTGGCGCGCGCGGTCGGGTTGGCGGGGCTGGGCAGCACGAACGCGACGCCGGTGAGGCCCGCCTCGGCCACGTCGAGGTCGATCACGTCGAAGGGGGTGAACCCGAACAGCTGCCTGCCGTACTCCAGCAGCGCGGCCCTGCGGGCGTCTGGGGTGTCGTGCGCGGCCAGCCACGGCGGCCCCTCGACGGTGGTGGCGACGCCGTTGACGCTCACCCTGCCGGGCAGCAGCGAGCCGTAGAGCGCCGCCAGCTCGGTGACGGTGCGCTCGTCGACCCACTCGGCCGCGTCCCTGCGCGCCCTGAGCGTGACCGTGGTGCCCGGCTCCTCGCGCTCGGCGGGCGAGAGGGCCACCCGGTAGGTGCCGTCGGACCTGCCGATCCAGCTCACGGTCGGGGCGCCGGTCACCGATCTGGTCTCGACGTGGATCTCGTCGGCCACCAGGAAGCCCGACAGCAGCCCGATGCCGAACTGGCCGAGGAACTCGTGCCTGGCGAAGCCGAGCTCGTCGCGCTTGGAGGAACGGCCGATCGTGGCCAGCAGCGTGTGCACCTCGTCCTCGGTCAGGCCGACTCCGTTGTCGTGCACACGCACGAGGCCGGCCGGGCTGCCCTCGTGGACCTCGATCGCGATCCGGCCCTCGCCCTCCCCGCGCGCGGTGATGGCGTCGGCCGCGTTCTGCAGCAGTTCGCGCACGTAGACGCGAGGACTGGAGTAGAGGTGGCGGCTCAGGAGGTCGACGACACCTCGCAGATCCACTTGAAAGGCGTTTTCCACCCGCGACACTATGCCAGGAATGGGCGCAGGTGCGGATCTAGTGCCCCGCAGCCCAGGTACTTCTCCACCGTGTGGAAGTCCAGCCAGTCGAGATCGACCAGCGCCTCGGCGTCCACCCCCGTGAAGCAGCCGCCGAGCCTGGGCGGGATGGCCGCGATGTCGTGCCTGTCGGCGATGTTCACCCAGCGCTTCACGCCCTTGGGCCGCTCGCCCCTGCCGTCGGCCGGAGCCGGGTACAGGCGCTCGAAGACCACGTTCCGCATGCCGAGCGGGCTGCCGAGGGTGACCAGCAGGTCCACCTCGATGTCCGGGTTGGCGTGGAGGGTCTCGTAGGCGACGACGCTGCCGAGGGAGTGCGCGACCACGACGCGCGGCGCGCGTCTCCTCAGCACCTCCGCGACGTCCTGACGGCAGCGCTCGCGCCTGGCCTCGTCGGTGAGGTAGGCGGCCACCTCGGGGCAGAACAGCGCGGCGAAGGCCGCCGCCCTGGTGTCGAGCCTGGCCAGCAGCCAGCCGGTGAACGCCTTCAGCGCGCCGGTGAAGCTCTCGCCCACCCCGAGTTGCCTGGCCCATTCGACGAAGACCCGCTCCTCCTCGGCGCGCATCTCCGCCACCCGCCCGGCCTTGCCGTGGTCGTTGAGGTGATGGGCGTAGTACGCCACCTCGGTGAAGGAGAGCCTGGAGTCGCCGCCGAGTCCCGCCGCGAGATAGCGGTCCCACTTGACCCGCATCGCCTCCGCCGCGCCCGGCACGGACCGGCCGGCCTGGAGGTAGTACTTGTACTTGCCGATGCCGTGCACACCGACGATGCCCACCATGATCACTCCCCACGTTTCGGGAAATAGTGCCATCGGCGGCTTGCGGAATGGTTGCAGGGGAAAATTCCGTTGCCGCGGGCATATGTCACCCAGATACGGTTCCGGAGAAGGAGGTGTTCCGCATGACAGGCTCGTTGATCGTCAACGACTCGATCGCCATTCCGGGCGACGAGCTCGTGTGGCGTTTCTCCCGTTCGTCGGGGCCGGGTGGTCAGGGGGTGAACACCACCGACAGCCGGGTGGAGCTGCTGTTCGACGTCTCGGCCACCTCGGCGCTGCCCGAGGCGCTGAAGGCGAGGGCGCTGGAGCGGCTGCCGTCGCCGGTGATCACGGTGGCGGCGTCGGAGTACCGCTCGCAGCTGCGCAACCGTGAGGCCGCCGCGCATCGGCTGGCTCAGCGGGTGCGGGAGGCCATCGCGCCTCCGCCCAAGCGCCGCCGTCCCACCAAGCCGAGCAGGGGCTCGGTCGAGCGGCGGCTCACGGCCAAGAAGCAGCGCGGCGACGTCAAGCGGCTGCGCCGCGAGATCTGACCGCTCACTCGCGGGGGCGGAAGACGAGGATCAGCACGCGCAGCACCAGGATCGCGCTGATCACCAGCAGGTTGTAGCCGATCAGCTCGTACAGCGACATCCGTCCGGGGATCACGAAGGGCCCGCCCTCGGTGCCCAGCAGCATCACCGCCATCAGGCCCGCCGTCGCTCCCAGGACCGTCAGCAGCGCCTGGTGCAGCAGCCCGGTCAGGAAGCGGCGGTCGCGCTCGTCGCCGAGCAGCCGCACGTTCATCGAGAAGCGCCCGTGCTCGGCCGCGCTGGCGATGCGCTCCACCCGTCTGGGCAGGCGGCGCAGCATCGGCAGCAGGGCGGTGACCTCCTGGGCCACCGCGTCCTTCACGGTGGTGGGGCCGATCTGCTCGGCCAGGTAGCGGGAGGCGAACGCCCTGGCCTCGCCGATCAGGTTGAAGCCGGGCGACAGCCGCACCAGCGTCCCCTCGAGCGTGGCCAGCGCCCTGAAGACCGCCGCCACTTCCGGCGGGATCGACAGGCCGTACTCCGAGACGATCCTGAACAGGTCGGTGAACATGGCGGCGCTGTCCATCCCCGGCCCCATGTGTCTGGCCATGAACTGGCCGAGCGCCCGCTCCAGCGCCGCCTCGTCGATGTCCTCCGGCCTGGGCACGACCTCGAGCAGCGCGTCCGTCACGCCGAGAGGGTCCTGCCGGTCCATGGCCAGCAGGAAGCGCTGCAGCGCCGCGCGCAGGGAGGCGTCGAGACGGCCGACCGAGCCGAAGTCGAGCAGGCCGACCGAGCCGTCGGACAGCAGCATGATGTTGCCGGGATGGGGGTCGGCGTGGAAGACGCCGTCGAGCAGGATCTGGCGCAGCAGGCAGTCGAGCAGCGTGCGGGCCAGCGCCGGGCCCTCGGTGTCGTGCGCGGTGGTCAGCGGCTTGCCCGACAGGCGCTGCATGACGAGCACCTTGTCGGTGCAGAGCGCGAGGTGCGGTGTCGGGTAGGTCACCGCGCCGCCGCCGGAGGCCGCGACCGCGGCCATGTTGGCCGCCTCGACGCGGAAGTCGAGCTCCTCGCGCAGGGCCACGGCGAATCCGGCCGCCAGCTCCCTGAGCCCGAGCGAGCGGCCCCATTTGGTCCTGGTCTCCAGCGTGACGGCCAGCCTGGCGACGATGTCGAGGTCCTGGGCGACGACCGCCCCGATGCCGGGGCGCTGGACCTTGACGACGACCTCCTCGCCGCTGTGCAGGCGGGCGGCGTGGACCTGGGCGATCGAGGCGGCGGCCAGCGGGGTGCGGTCGAAGGAGGCGAACGCGTCGAGGTCCACGACCTGGGAGATCTGCTCCCACGGCGCGGGGTTGACGTGGTCCTGCAGCCGCCCGAGCTCGTCGATGAACTCGGGCGAGAGCAGATCGCGCCTGGTCGACAGCACCTGACCGAGCTTGACGAAGGTGACGCCGCCGTCGTCGAGCGCCTCGCGCAGCGAGCGGGCCAGCCGCGCCCTGCCGCTCCTGTCGCCGGGGTCGCCGCCCCTTCCCCTCAGGTAGGGGCCGAGGCCGTGCCTGAAGGCGATCCTGGTGATCTGGGAGTAGCGGCGGGCGCGCGACAGGCGCCCGCGCAGCGACCTGACCAGCTCGATCGGCCCGGGGATCGAGCCCGGCGGCACGAGCGCCTCGCCGATCACCAGGATGACCATGGGGATCAGCACCACGCACATCGAGACGAGGATCAGCACCCACATCGGCCCGATGCCGGGGTCCTCACGGACGTCGAGGTGCTCGAACGACTGCACCACCGGCGACAGGAACGGCCCGGCGAGCGCCAGGGCCAGCAGCGCGGCCAGCGCCGTGCGGACCGCGCCGAATCGGACGCCGAGCAGCCGCTGCGCCGCCGTGGCCAGCAGGAGCAGCGTCACCGCGAGGGGAACGGCGAACATCAAAACCATTCGGAGATCATCGCATGGCGGCGGCGCGCGCCCTGCGCTCCTCCCTGCGCTCGACGAACCTGGTGGCCGTGGCCTCGGTCTTCTCGAGGAAGGCGGCCAGCTCGTCGCGGGCCTTCGCGCCGTCGCCGTCGAGGTCGGTCTTGTCGAAGACCGCCCACTGGCGCAGCACCGGCATGAGGACGTCGTCGAGGTGCAGGCGCAGGTCGTAGATGCCCTCGTGGGCGATGATCATCGCCTTGCGGGTGAAGCCCTCGATCGTGGAGCCGGGCATCTGGAAGGTCGTCACGACGTCGGTGACAGCGCGCATCGTCTGGTTCGGGTCGAGCTCGAAGGCCGCCTTGAGCAGGTTGCGGTAGAAGAGCATGTGGAGGTTCTCGTCGGCGGCGATCTTGGCGAGCAGCCGCTCGCAGGTGGGGTCGCCGGAGGCCCTGCCGGTGTTGCGGTGCGAGATTCGGGTGGCCAGCTCCTGGAAGGAGACGTAGGCCAGCTGCTGGAGCATGGTGCCGTACTCGGTCTGGAAGCCGCCCTCCATGTGGACCATGCGGGCGCGCTCCAGCGCGACGGGGTCCACGGCGCGCGAGACGGTCAGGTAGTCGCGGATGGCGACGCCGTGCCTGCCCTCCTCGGCGGTCCAGCGGCCCACCCAGGTGCCCCACGCGCCGTCGCGGCCGAAGGTGGTGGCGATCTCGTGGTGGTAGCTGGGGAGGTTGTCCTCGGTAAGCAGGTTGACGATGAGCGAGATGCGGGCCGCCTCGGGGATGGTCGAGTCGGACTCCTGCCAGGCGTCGCCCTCGAAGATGCCGTCGAAGTTGCGGCCCTCGCTCCACGGGATGTACTCGTGCGGGAACCACTCCTTGGCCACCTTGAGGTGGCGGTCGAGCTCGCCCGCCACCACGGGCTCCAGCTCGTGCAGGAGTTCGGTCTGACTCATCACCATAAAGATCATCTCCTTCAAGCTACGCAACCGTAAGTTAGGCTACCTCAGGGAGATGGGGAGTCATTATGCGACCGAGTGTCCGAGGTGTCCTGCTCGATGACGACGAGCGCCTCGTCGTCTTCCGGCGGACCGTCCCCGGCCGACGGCTGTACTGGTCGGTGCCGGGCGGGCACGTCGAGCCGGGAGACGCGAGCCTGGAGCACACCCTGCACAGGGAGCTGCTGGAGGAACTGGGCGCGGTCGTCTCCGCCGTCACGCCGCTGACCACCCTGTCCTACGCCTACCAGGGCGCGGTGAAGACCCAGCACGTGTACGGCTGCCGCCTGGTCTCCATGGACCCCGCCCTGCGCCACGGTCCCGAGTGGGACGACCCCACACGGGGCGTCTACGAGGTCGAGCGGCTGAGGCTCGACCCCGCCGAGATCACCTCCCGGCACCTGGTGCCCGAGGCGCTGGGCGCCTACCTGGCCGAGCACATCACCTCGCTGCCCCGCCTCATACATCGATCGAAGTAGTCAGGTCACCGCACGGGGAGGACGACGCCGAGCGCCGCTCTCGTTAACGTACGCGGCATGTCCGTGTCCCTCGCGCGGCTCGACGCCGTGCTCGCCGTCCTCACCATGACCTGTGCCCTGGCCTCGATCGCCTCGGTGGGCGCCCCGCTGACCTGGAGCGGCACGATCCCCGTCGCGATCGCGCTCGGCCTGCTGCTGCTCGCCAGACGGCGGCACCCGGTGGTCGTGCTGGCGCTGTCGGCCGCGGTGCTGACCGGCGCCCAGTACGCCGGGCTGTTCGGGGGCGGCGTCATCTGGCCGATGACGGTGGCCGTCTTCACCGCCGGGCTGGCGAGCCTGCCCTGGACGGCCGCGATCTGCGCGCTCACGCTGGCCGCGGCGCACGCGCCCGCCATGGACCTGGCCAGGGGCGGGGCCGAGCTGCTCTGGCTCGCGCTCGTGCTGGCCCTGGCCCACGGTTATCGCCAGCACCTGCGCTGGCGTGCCGAGCACGAGGCCAGGCTGCGCGAGGCCGCCACCACCAGGCTGGCCGAGCAGCGGCTGCAGATCGCCCGCGAGCTGCACGACGTCGTCGCGCACACCCTCACCGTCGTCGGCCTGCACCTGAACGTCGCCGCCGAGGCCGACTCCCTGGCGGAGGCGCAGGAGTCCATCAAGGTCGCCTCGGGCGTCCGCAAGAAGGCGATGGCCGACCTCACGTCACTGATCGGCGTGCTGCGCGACGTGTCGGGCGAGCCCCAGCCCGAGCTCTCCTCGATCGCCGACCTGGTGTCGCGGGCGAGGGAGGCCGGGCTCGACGTCACCCTCGACGAGCGCGGCGACCCCACCGAGGTGCCCGCCGCGCAGGCGATGGCCGCCTTCCGCATCGTCCAGGAGGCGATGACCAACGCGCTGAAGCACTCCGACGCGCGCCGGCTGCTCGTCCACCTCGACTACTCCGCCCGCCAGGTGCGGGTCGAGGTGGTCGACGACGGCACCGGACCCGTCCCCTACACCGAGGGCCACGGCCTGACCGGCATGAGGGAGCGGGTCGCCGCGCTGAACGGCTGGCTGGAGATCGAGGCCGACGACGGCTTCGCGGTCAGGGCAGGATTGCCGGTATGACCGTCAACGTGCTGCTCGCCGACGACCAGGCGCTGGTGCGCGCCGGCTTCCGCGCCCTGCTGGCCAAGGACGACGAGATCACCGTGGTCGGCGAGGCCGCCACGGGCGAGGAGGCCGTACGGCAGGCGCTGCGCCTCAGGCCCGACGTGGTGCTGATGGACATCCGGATGCCCGGCTCGGACGGCATCGCCGCCACCCGGCGCATCCTCGCCGAGCTGCCCGGCTGCCGGATCATCATCCTGACCACGTTCGACACCGACGAGAACGTCTTCGACGCGCTGCGCGCGGGCGCCAGCGGCTTCCTGACCAAGGAGGTCGAGCCCGCCGAGCTGCGCCGTGCGGTCGCCGTGGTCCACGCGGGCGACTCGCTGCTGTCGCCCGGCGTCACCCGCAGGGTGGTCGAGCGCTTCGCGAACCGGCCGGAGCCTTCGGCGTCCCTGGACGCGCTGACGGCACGCGAGCTCGAGGTCGTGGGCCTGATCGCCGCGGGCCTGTCGAACGAGGAGATCGCCCGCCACCTGGTCATCAGCCCGCTGACCGTCAAGACGCACATCACCCGCGCCATCACCAAGCTCGGCGTCAGGGACCGGGTCCAGCTGGTCATCCTCGCCTACGAGAACGACCTGCGGTCCTCCATCTCCCACAGGTGATCGATGACGTGCCAGGCCATCCGGCGGGTCGCGTAGCGGCTCGACCAGGCGCCCGACCCACCCGCCAGCAGGATCGCCGCCACCTCCTCGCGCATGGCGTCGCGGTCGGCCGTCGACTTGAAGGGCGGATGGCGCACGCCCAGCTGGCGGGCGTAGGAGCGCTCGGCCTCCGTCACGTGGGCGACCATCTTGGACCTGTCACGCCCGCCGCCGCGCGGCCCCTTGCGCAGTTCCTCCGGCGTGACGGCGGCGCACTCGTCGAACAGCGCCCACACCGCCCGCAGCAGCGCCACGTCGCGGGCCGCCGTGGCGGGATCGACCGGCTCGGCGTCGGCGTCGGGCTCGGCGTCGGGAGCGCCGAAGTCGGTGGTGGCGCTGCCCTTGACCCGCTCGACCACCACCGGCTCGCCGGGCTCGCCGGGCTCGAAGGCCAGCCCGGCCCGCTCGGCGATCACCCGGTAGCGCGGGGCGTAGTCGACGAGCCTGCCGATGGCCAGCTCCTCCGACTTGTCGACGCGGCACCAGCCGGGCCAGTCGAGGGAGCAGGCGAAGACCCTCTTCGGCCCGAGCTCGAGGTAGATGCGATGCATGCCCTCAGACCAGGTCGATCAGGTCGGCCACGGACTCGGCCACGCGCGAGGGCCGGTAGGGGAAGCGGTCGATCTGCCCGCGCTGGGTCACGCCGGTGAGCACCAGGATCGTGTAGAGGCCCGCCTCCATGCCGCAGACGATGTCGGTGTCCATGCGGTCGCCGATCATCGCGGTGCTCTCGCTGTGGCCGTCGATGGCGTTCAGCGCGTGGCGCATCATCATGGGGTTGGGCTTGCCGACGAAGTACGGCTCGACGCCCGACGCCTTGGTGATCATCGCGGCCACGGCGCCGCAAGCGGGCAGCGAGCCCTCGTTCGACGGCCCCACCGGGTCGGGATTGGTGGCGATGAACCGCGCGCCGCCCTCGATGAGCCTGATCGCCCTGGTGATCTGGGTGAAGCTGTAGGTCCTGGTCTCGCCGAGCACCACGTAGTCGGGGTCGAGGTCGGTGAGCACGTAGCCGACCTCGTGCAGCGCCGTCGTCAGCCCCGACTCGCCGATCACGTAGGCCGAGCCGCCGGGACGCTGGTCGTCGAGGAAGCGGGCGGTGGCCAGGGCCGAGGTGAAGATGGACTCCTCGGGCACCTCCAGGCCCGCGTTGCGCAGCCGTACGGCGAGGTCGCGCGGGGTGTAGATGGAGTTGTTCGTGAGCACCCTGAAGCTCTTGCCCGAGTCGCGCAGGCGCTTGATGAACACGTCGGCGCCCGCGACGGGCTGGCCCTCGTGCACGAGGACGCCGTCCATGTCGGACAGCCAGCTCTGGATGGGCTTACGCTCAGTCATCCTCCCCATCCTACAAAGAGGCACTTGTCGAGCTCGTTGCGGACGCGTGAAGAATGTGCTTCATGTCGCTTCTAGAATCCGCGCAGGACATGCGGGACGAGCTCGTCAGGCTCCGCCACTCCCTTCACCAGACCCCGGAGGTCGGCCTCCACCTGCCCATCACCCAGGAGAAGGTGCTGGCCGCCCTCGACGGCCTGCCGCTGGAGATCAGCACGGGCGACTCGCTCAGCTCGATCACCGCGGTGCTGCGCGGCGGCCGGCCGGGGCCCGCCGTCCTGCTGCGCGGCGACATGGACGCGCTGCCCGTGGCCGAGCGCAACGACCTGCCGTACATCTCCGCCCACGACGGCAAGATGCACGCCTGCGGGCACGACCTGCACACCACGATGCTCGCGGGCGCCGCGCACCTGCTCGCGGGACGGCGCGACGAGCTGGCCGGCGACGTGGTGTTCATGTTCCAGCCCGGCGAGGAGGGCTACGAGGGCGCCAAGCACATGATCGACGAGGGCGTCCTCGACGCCGCCGGATCGCGGGCCGTGGCCGCCTACGGCATGCACGTGATCTCGGCCATGCTGCCGCCCGGGATGTTCTCCTCGCGCGGCGGGCCCCTCATGGCCGCCGCCGACACGCTGAACGTCCATGTGCGGGGCCGCGGCGGCCACGGCTCCACCCCGCACCGCGCCCAGGACCCCGTTCCGGCCGCCTGCGAGATGGTCACCGCCCTGCAGACGCTGGTGACCAGGGCCTTCGACGTGTTCGACCCGGTCGTGGTGACCGTGGGCAGCTTCCACGCGGGAACCGTCGACAACGTCATCCCCGACGACGCCCGCTTCTCCGCCACGATCAGGACCTTCAGCAAGGCCAACAGGACCCGCGTCAAAGAGCGCGCCGTGCAGCTGGTAGAGGGCATCGCGGCGGCGCACGGCCTGCGGGTCGAGGCCTCCTTCGGCATGGGCTACCCGGTCACGGTCAACACCCCCGACGAGACCGCCTTCGCGGGCGACACCATCGACGCGCTGTTCGGGCCTGGCCGCTTCTTCGTCCTCCCCCAGCCGGTCACCGGCTCGGAGGACTTCTCCTACGTGCTGGAGGACGTTCCCGGCGCCTTCGTCTTCCTCGGCGCCTGCCCGAGCGACCGCGACCCCGCCGACGCGCCGTACAACCACTCGCCCGAGGCCCGGTTCGACGACGCCGTCCTGCCGGACGGCGCCGCCCTCTACGCCTCTCTCGCGCTGTCCAGGCTCTCCGCGGGTACGGCAGGCCCCCGATAGCCCACCGAGGTCACCGGCGCGGGCCCGTCCATCACGCCCCTCGTGGGGCGCGGGCGGGCCCGCGCGACGTCAGGCTCGCTCACCCGATCGTCCGCCAGGCCTGCTCCTCCACCAGTTCCCGGCTGCGCCACCCCGACGGCGTGCGGACCATGCGGTGGTGGTACCAGCCGCCGCCCTGGCAGAACCCCTTGGCGCCGGCGGCCACCATCTCCCTCGACGGCGACAGCGTGTCGGTGAACGGCGCGAGGACCACGGCCTCGCCGCCGACGAAGTCGATCACCGGCGCGCCGATCAGGTGCAGGCGGCCCGGCCAGTGCGGCAGCACCTCGGCCAGCCAGGCCCGCACCTCCGCCAGCCCGCCGGCGATCCCGCCCGCCGCCCGGTAGTCGATCACCGCGTCGGCGGTGAACACCGCCGAGAGCCCGTCCCACTCGCCGGTGTCGATCGCCCTGGCGTAGCGGGCCAGCACACCGGCGATCTCCAGCCGGTCGGCCACCTCTCGTTCATCCATACGGTTATCCAACCAAACGCTTGCTACACCCCGCCACTCCTTGCGGCGCACGTAGGCTGGAGCGGTGATCACCGTCATCGACGGCAGCGTCGCGGGACCCGACGCCGCTCTCCCCATGCTGGCCCGCAACGGGCACTTCACCGCCATGCAGGTGCGCGACCGGCGCACCCGGGGACTCGAGTTGCACCTGGCCCGCCTCCAAGCGGCCAACCTCGAGCTCTACGGCGAGCAGCTCGACACCGAGCTGGTCCTCGACTCGATCAGGACCGGGCTCGGCGACGACATCCGCGACGCCAGCGTGCGGGTCTACGTGCTGGAGGCCGAGCGGCCGCACGTGTTCGTCACCGTGCGGCCGCCCCAGGAGGTCGCCACTACGCCGAGGAGCGTCATGTCCGTCGTCCACCAGCGCTTCCTGCCGCACATCAAGCACACCGGCGGCTTCGCCCAGGGCTACTTCGGCGCGCGGGCCGCGGCGGCCGGCTTCGACGAGGCGCTGTTCACCACGGCCGAGGGCCTGGTCTCCGAGGGCACGATCACCAACCTGGGCTGCTTCGACGGCACCACGGTGATCTGGCCCGACGCGCCGATGCTGCACGGCATCGCCATGCAGGTGATGGAGCGGGAGCTGCTGGCGGCCGGCATTCCGCAGGACCGTCACCCCGTCAGGGTCGGCGACCTGCCCTCCTTCGCGGCGGTCTTCCTCACCAACTCCCACGGCGTGGTCATGGTGGGCAGGCTGGAGGACCGGCCGCTCCCGCTCGACGAGGCGTTCGCGGCCCGCCTGCTCGGGCTCTACGCGAACGCGCCGCAGGAGAAGCTCTAGCGGCAGGCCACCCGATAGGCGTCCACCTCGTGGTTCTTGCGCATGCCGTGGACGAGGAGCCCGACACCTACGACCAGGATGCCGTGGACGAGGAGCCCGACACCGACCAGGATGCCTGCTCATGTGATCCCGAGAGCTGACAATCCGGAAGGAGTGTCCCGCTATCTCTTCGGAGGTGAGCGGGACTCTGCTTTGAGCAGGTATGTCGGACGCTAGGCCCAGGAACGCCTTGTGGCGGCGAACTCGACCACGCGCGAGGGCCGGTGGGGGAAGCGGTCGATCTGCCCGCGCTGGGTCACGCCGGTGAGCACCAGGATCGTGTAGAGGCCCGCCTCCATGCCGCAGACGATGTCGGTGTCCATGCGGTCGCCGATCATCGCGGTGCTCTCACTGTGGCCGTCGATGGGGTTGTTGCTGCCGATGTAGGCGACGCCGATCCCGGTGCGGTTGTGGCCGGGACAGTGGGCACCGACGGCCGTCCAGCCGCGCCCCTCGTAGATGGTGCCGACATCGCGGACCAGCCAGTTGTATCCGATGTCGGTCCAGTCGCGGCCGTCGATATGGAAGTCCTGGATACTGCTGATCGGCTGGTCGCGGGGTCCGTCGGTGTGGTGGACAAAGAACTCGGTTCGGGCCGACCAGGGCACGGTGTAGATCGGGCCGTCCGGGGTGGCAGGCCTTCCATCCGGCCCTTGTGATGACCTTCATCGACTCTCCTTTTCGATGGCGGTGCTCGGCGAGCTGGACGCGGACGATCATGAGGAGGCGCCAGGCCAGCACCCATGTGAAGACGGCGAAGAAGATCGGTCGCACGTACGGCCACATCCCCGGGTAGGCCGGGCCGGCGAAGCGGCCGCTCGTGACTAGCTGCACAGTTCACAGCGTGAATCCGCTGGCGAGTACCGCCATGAACGAGAACCTTCGGCGCCGGGTGACCAGCCGATACACTACGCGGGTCCCGGCGCGCCCCGGCGCGCCGTGCGACCCCACCCCCCTGTGACAGCCTTTTTCCAGCGTGACGTGCGATGAAGGAAAGTTACATTCACCTCACAACCTCTGGAGATTATTGACGCGTCCGCGGGCTGACCATAGGGTCCGGACAATCCCCGATCTATCCGGACCCATCGATAGCCCCCCACGGAGCGGTACATGAAGCGACTAGCAGCCGTAGTGGCGCTGCTCGGTCTCGCCACGGCGACGGCGTGCAGCAGCACCGACAACAAGCCGGCGGGCGCTGGTGGGAGCGCCGGTGGCGGCCTCTTCACCACGATCGACGTGAACAGGCCCGGCATCGACGCGAGCGCCCCGGCCAACCCGTACAACCCCAAGGGCAACGCCTTCCCCGGGTACACCACGATGAAGATCGGGTGGGTCGTGAACCACCTGACCGACCCCAACAAGGCCCTGCCGGGTATGGCGGCCAGTTGGGAGATCGCGCCGGACAACTCCGCCATCACGCTCAAGCTGCAGCCGAACGCCAAGTGGTCCGACGGCAAGCCGGTCACCGCCGAGGACGTGAAGCTCTCGATCGCCCTCGCCTACACCCAGGGCAGCACGGCCTTCGCCGTCACGCCCGGCGCGGCGGGCGCGGCGGCCGAGGTCACGGTCATCGACGACAAGACCATCAAGATCACGCAAGACCCGGCCAACCCCAGCCCCAAGTTCGCGCGCGGCGTGCTCGACACCACGGTGCTGCCCGCCCACGTGTGGAGCAGCGCGGTGCCGGCCACCATCTGGGACACGATCAAGACCGCTCGCGGCGACGGTCCCGACGCGGAGAAGGCTCGCGAGGAGATCACCGCGCTGGGCGAGAAGGTGATCGCCTTCGCGCCGCCGAAGGATGTCGCCGGCGGGCCTTTCGTCCTGGAGCGGGTCAACCCGGGCGAGGCGCTGCTGGTCAAGAACAAGCACTTCTTCAACGCCGCCAACGTGGCCCCCGCCCAGGTGAAGTTCCTCAACTACACCGGCAACGAGCAGATCTGGAACTACCTCACCCAGGGCAAGCTCGACCACTCCGGCTTCGTCGCCGCGCCGACCGACGTGATGAACCGGATCAAGGCCGCGCCGGGCAGCGAGGTCATCAAGGGCTACTCCCCCGTGGCCGTGAGCATGGCCTTCAACCAGAGCAAGAAGCCGTACGACAACGTGCACGTGCGCCGCGGTCTGGCCTACCTCATCGACCGCGAGCAGGTCACCAAGGTCGCCTCCCCCGAGGGCGGCACCGCCGCGACCACCACCACCGGCATCCACCAGAAGGCCGCCGCCGCCTGGATCCCCGAGACGCTGCCCAAGCTGGAGCCGTACAAGACCGACCTGGCCAAGGCCGAGGAGGAGTTCAAGACCGCCGGCCTGACCAAGAAGGACGGCAAGTGGACGCTGGCCGACGGCACGCCGTGGAAGGTCTCCATGCACGCGCCGGCTCCCTTCTCCGACTGGCTGTCCGCCCAGGAGAACATCAAGAGCCAGCTCGTCAAGGCCGGCATCGACGCGGAGGTCGTGACCACCGCCGACTACCCCGTCTACCTCGAGGAGCTGGCGGCCGGTAAGTACGACGTCGGCTTCTGGCTGATCGCGCTCGGCCCCGCGCCGTACGACATCTTCCAGCGCCTCTACGGCGCCTCCAACGGCTGGGCCAACATCGGCGGCAAGGTCAAGCACTCCCCCGCGGGCAAGAGCGGCAACTGGATGGGCAGCCCCGAGGAGATCGAGGTCGACGGGGCCAAGATCAACCCGGGCGAGCTCACCGCCAAGCTGAACTCGGTGGGCCCGGACGAGGCCAAGCCGATCATGAGCCAGCTGGCCATGGCCGCCAACCAGGACCTTCCGGTCATCCAGCTCTGGGACTACATCAACAACCAGTTCGTCAACAACAGCCGCTTCACCGGCTGGCCCCACGACGACGAGATCCTGCGTCTCGGACAGGGCGTCCTTCCCTCGGGTGTCTGGATCCAGCAGGGTCTGGTCAAGGCGAAGCAGTAACGCACCATGACGGTTATCGCGCGGCGACTCGCGGGCCACCTGGCCCGCGGGTTCGTCATGATCCTCGTGGTCGCCACGATCAGCTTCTTCATCGTCAACAACATCCCCGGCGACCCGGTCGCCGCCCGCTACGAGAAGCTCGTCGAGCAGGGCATGTCGCCGGAGGCGGCGATGCAGGCCACCAAGGTGCTGTACGGCTTCCTGCCGTCGGGCACGATGTGGGAGCAGTACGTCGACTACATGAGCGGCCTGCTCCGCTTCGACCTCGGCGTCTCGGTCACCAGGCCCGGGACCCCCGTACTCGACGTCCTCACCGACGCGGCCAAGTGGACCGTTCTACCGGTGCTGCTCGGCACCCTGCTCAGCTTCCTGGTCGGAGTGATCCTGGGCGTGTACGCGGCGATCAGGCGCACCGGCAAGCTGGGTGACGCGCTGGCCATCTCCGGCTCGCTGCTGCACGGCATCCCGCAGTACGTGCTGGCGATGCTGCTGGTCGTGATCTTCGCGACGCTGATCCCGATCCTCCCCGCCGACGGGCCGGTGGACATCCTGTTCGAGCCGGGCTTCAACGCCGGATATCTCGGCTCGCTGGCCGAGCACGCCGTCCTGCCGGTCGCGACCTACGCGCTGTCGGCCTACGGCGGCTGGATCCTGGCCATGAAGTCCAGCGTGGTGACGGTGCTCGGCGACGACTTCATCCTGGCCGCCGAGCTGCGCGGGATGAAGCGGTCGATCATCTTCCGGTACATCGCGCGCAACGCGATCCTGCCGCTGTTCACGATCCTGGCGCTCTCGCTGGGACTGCTGCTGGGCGGCGCGGTCTTCATCGAGAAGATCTTCAACTATCCGGGTCTCGGGTGGCTGCTCATCGACAGCATCACCCTGCGCGACTACGCCCTCATGGGCGGCGCGTTCCTGCTGATCACCGTGTCGGTCATCGTGGCCAACATCGTGGCCGACCTGTTCTACACCGTGATCGACCCGCGGGTCCGCAGCGGGGAGGAGGCCCGATGAGCATCTTGCTGGAGAGCACCTCGGCGAGCATGCGCCGCAACTTCTGGAACGGCGTCTGGCGCGTCATGAAGCGCAAGCCCAGCCGCATGGTCGGGGTCGTCATCATTCTCGGCTTCGCGTTCATGGGCGTCTTCGGGCCGATGTTCTTCCCCGGCCAGTTGCCGGACAACCCCAACGCCATCACCCAGCCGCCGAGCTGGGAGCACTGGTTCGGCACCGACCCCCAGGGCAGGGACGTGCTCGCGCTGGTCATCACCGGCTCGCGCTACGTGCTGCTCAGCGCCACGGTGACCGCCCTCATCACGGTGGTCCTCGGCACCGCGCTGGGACTGTACTCCGGCTTCAAGCGCGGCCGCTGGGACACGGTGCTCATGCGGATCACCGACATGAAGCTCACGATCCCCGGACTGCCCCTGCTGCTGGTGCTGGCGACGGTGTGGAAGTTCGGCAACCCCATCCAGATGGGGCTGGTGCTCGGCCTGCTCGGCTGGGGCGGGGTGGCCCGAGCCGTCCGCGCGCAGACCCTCTCCCTGCGTGAGCGCGGTTTCATCGAGGCGGCGCGCGGACTCGGTCTGTCCACCTCGCACATCATCGGCAAGGAACTGCTGCCCAGCATGGCCCCCTATATCGCGATGAACATGCTCATCGCGGTGACCGGCGCCGTGTACGCGCAGGTCGGCCTGTTCTTCCTGGGTGTGCTCCCCTACGAGTCGGACAACTGGGGCGTGATGCTCAATCTCGCCGTCTTCCAGGCCGGCGCGATGATCACACCGACCGCCCTCGGCTATCTGCTGGCGCCGCTGCTGGCGATCCTGCTGCTCACGCTGGGGATCGTGCTGGTGGTGGACGCGATGGACGAGATCTTCAACCCCCGGCTGCGCGAGGAGTAGGAAGTGCCGAAACAAGCGCCGGGAGTGCGCATCGACGGCCTCACGGTCGTCTACAAGACCCCGGCGGGCGAGCTGCCCGCCGTACGGGATGTCAGCATGGAGCTGGCGGCCGGCACGATCACCGGCATCGTCGGCGAGTCGGGCTCGGGCAAGTCCACGCTCGCCTTCTCGCTGCTCAACGCGGTCCAACCACCCGGACGCATCAGCGCGGGCAGCGTAGTGATCGACGATCTGGGCGACGTGGTGTCCTTCAGCGGCGAGCGGCTGCGCAAGGCGCGCGGCGCTCACATCGGCTACGTCTTCCAGGCCGCCCAGAACTCGCTCAACCCCCTTAAGACCGTCGGCAAGCAGCTGCTCGACCTGGGCCGCTCGCACGGCGTCGAGGACCTGCGCGGGCTGGTGCGGGAGGCCAAGGAGCTGCTGGGCCGCATGGGCCTGGACGGCGCGCGGGTGCTCGACTCCCACCAGCACGAGCTGTCGGGCGGCATGCGCCAGCGCGTCGGCATCATGCTGGCGCTGGTGCTCAACGCCCACCTGGTCGTGCTCGACGAGCCGACGACCGCGCTCGACATGATCACCCAGTCGACGATCCTGCGGATCATCCGCGAGGTGCACGCCGAGCGCGGGCTGACCACCATGATCATCACTCATGACATCGGCGTGGTCGCCGAGGTCGCCGACCGCCTCGCGGTCATGTACGGCGGGCGCATCGTCGAGCAGGGCCCCACCCGCAAGGTGCTCGCCGACCCGCAGCACCCCTACACGCGCGGCCTGATCAAGGCCATCCCGCGCCTGACGGGTGACATCAACGACGCGCAGGCGCTGCCGGGACGGCCGCCCACGCTGGCCACCGTGCCGAAGGAGGGGTGCGTGTTCAGGGAGCGCTGCTCGCTGCGCATGGACGTGTGCGACACCGTCGATCCCGAGGCGCTCTCCCACGGGGACCGGATCGTCGCCTGCCACGCGGTCAAGGTGAAGGAGCACGCATGATCAGCGGCACGGGCATCACCAAGACGTTCAAGCAGCGCGGCAGCGTGCTGTCCGGACGCACGGTGCAGGCGCTGCGCGGAGTGGACTTCCAGATCCCGAAGGGCGGGGCCGCCTCCTTCATCGGCGAGTCCGGGTGCGGCAAGACCACGCTCGGCAGGATCATCGCGGGTCTCGAGACCTACGACACCGGCGAGATCACCATCGACGGCGTCAGCGTGACCTCGCCGAAGGACCGGCTCTTCCGCAAGGTCCAGATGATCCACCAGGACCCCTACTCCGCGCTGAACCCCACCCGCACCATCCACCAGACGCTGCGGGCCCCGCTGGAGCTGCGCGCCAAGCAGACCCGCCGGCCCAAGTCGTGGATCGACGAGCGCGCCAACGAGGTGCTGTCGCTGGTCGGCCTCGACCCCGGCAGCGTGCTCGGCCGCTACCCGCACCAACTGTCGGGCGGCATGCGCCAGCGCGTGGTCATCGCCCGCGCCCTCACCGTCGACCCCGAGATGCTCGTCGCCGACGAGGCCACCTCCATGATCGACGTCTCGCTCCGGCTCGGCATCCTGGCGCTGCTGAAGGACCTGCGCGAACGCCTCGGCGTGAGCGTGCTGTTCATCACCCACGACGTGGCCACCGCCCGCTACATCGGCGACGACGGCGAGCTGTACGTCATCTACCGGGGACAGGTCGTCGAGCGCGGAGCGGTCGACACGATCATCGCCGATCCCGTGCACCCCTACACCCAGTCGCTGCTGTCGGCCATCCCCGTGCTGCACGGCCTGGAGGAGCCGGGGCCCGAGCCGGTGGTGCCGACCGAGGCGCTGGACGCCGACCACGACGACGCCGGCTGCCTGTTCGCCAGGCGCTGCCCGTTCAGGACCGACGAGTGCGAGACGGGCCGTCCCGTGCTGGGGCTCACCGAAGGCGTCCCGCAGGTGCACGCCTGTTTCCACCCCAGGTCGCGCAAGGTCGTCGCCACCCACCTGGGGCGGGTGTGATCACCACCGCCGAGCTGCCCGCGCTGGGCGAGATCGCCAGGGCGGCGCTCACGCTCGACGCCGACGAGGCCCCCGAGCTGGTCGAACGGCTGGCCGCGCCGCCGCAGACCCGCCGCTGGACGGCGCTGGCCACCGAGGGCGGCTTCGTCATGGCCTCGCTGGCCGAGCGTGAGCCCTCGGTCGGGCACATCGACCTGCTGGCCGTACACCCCGATCATCAGGGCAAGGGGCGCGGACGCGCGCTGCTGGGCGCCGCCGAGGAGTGGCTGCGTGCCGAGGGGGCGACGCAGGCGCGCTTCGCGGGCAACCCGCCCGCCTACGCGTGGCCCGGCATCGACGTGCGATACACCGCCGCCGCCTGCCTGGCCGAGAGCGCGGGCTACGAGCGCTACCACGTCGCGTGGAACATGACAGCCCCGCTGCCGCCTCCCGCCGAGGAGCAGCGCGTACGGCAGGGCGTCACGCTCCACAAGGCCGGCGACCAGGACCGCATGGAGGTCGCCGCCTTCGTCGAGAAGGAGTGGAACGAGCGCTGGGCATGGGAGGCGAGCAGCGCCACAGGACTGCACTACGCCAGGCTCGACGGCCAGATCGCCGCGTTCGCCGCCTGGGGCGCCAGGCCCAGGTGGTTCGGCCCGATGGGCACCTCGCCCGCGGCGCGCGGGCTCGGCCTCGGCGGCGTGCTGCTGCGCCGCTGCCTGGCCGAGCAGTACGCGTCCGGGCTGACCGAGGCGCAGATCGGCTGGGTGGGCCCGCTCCGCTTCTACTCGCGCGCCGCGGGCGCGCGCGCCGAGCGGGTCTTCTGGCTCTACCGGCGCGATCTGCGTTGAGGTCACGCGTACAGGAGCCCGCCCTCGGGGGTGGCGGGCTCAGGGCACAGCTCGCGCGGGTCCCCCCCAGCCGCCAGGCAGCGCGTGAGCGTGTCGGACCCCCACAGCTTGTCGAGGAACGGGGTGGTCGCGAACTCCTCGGGATGCCGCGTACGGGCCAGATGCATCATCGACACCGCCGTCAGCACGGGCCTGAACGTCCGCGCGTCGGTGACGTGCAGCTGCACCCCCCGTACGGCCGTGCCCGCGTGCTTGCCGAACATCGGCATGAACCACAGATCGCGGAAGCGCACCCCTGGCAGGTCGAGGGCGTTGAGCGAGGGGGCGAACCTGTCGTCCAGATACGGCGCCCCGACCAGCTCGAACGGCCTGGTGGTGCCGCGCCCCTCCGACAGGTTGGTGCCCTCGAACAGCCCGGTGCCCGGATAGACGAGCGCCGTGTCGAGCGTGGGCATGTTGACCGAGGGCATCACCCACGGCAGCCCCGTCGCGGCGAACGGCAGATCCCTGCGCCAGCCCTCCGCCCTGATCACCTCGACGCCGGGGTCGAGGGAGCGCGCCAGCTCGCCCACCGTCAGCCCGTGCCTGTTGGGAATCGGCGCGCCGCCCACGAAGCTGGCGAAGGCCGGGTCGAGCAGCGGCCCCTCGGCGACGGTGCCGCCGATCGGGTTGGGCCGGTCCAGCACGACGAAGCGCAGGCCGAGCCGCTTGGCCGACTCCATCATGTCCTTCATCGTCCAGACGTAGGTGTAGAACCTGGCCCCGACGTCGAACAGGTCGAACAGCAGGGTGTCCACCCCCGAGGCGGCCACCAGCTCGTCCAGTTCGGCGCCCTCCTTGAGGTAGGTGTCGTGGACCGGCAGGCCGAAGCTCTCCCCCGACCCCTCGCTGGCGCCGTCCTGCACGGTGCCGCGGATGCCGTGCTCGGGGCTGAAGAGCGCGGTCAGGTTCTCGAGGGCCGCGGGCGTGGGGGTCAGATCTCTCAGGACTCCCGTCTGGTTGGTGATGAGGCCGAGCCTGCCGCCCTTGACCAGGCCGGGATCCGCGGCCAGCCGTTCGGCTCCGGTGCGTACGTAAAACATAGCTGAAGCTTATTTGCATACGAGATGCCAAAGGTGGAAATTAGCGTCATGATTGATCCACTCCCCGAGCTGTCCACGGAGCAGAGCGATCCGCGCTACAGCCAGATCGACCGGCTGCCGACCTCGGAGATCGCCCAGTTGATGAACCAGGCCGACGCCACCGTGCCCGCCGCGGTCGCCGACGTGCTCCCCGACATCACGGCGGCGATCGACGCGATCGCGGCCCGCATGGGGGCGGGAGGGCGGCTGCTCTACGTCGGCGCCGGCACCTCCGGCCGCCTTGCCGTCCTCGACGCCTCGGAGTGCCCGCCCACCTTCGGCACCGACCCCTCACTCGTGCAGGGCGTCATCGCCGGCGGGCTCCCCGCGCTGACCAGGTCGGTGGAGGGAGCGGAGGACGACGTCGCCGCGGGCGAGGAGGCCCTCGCCGAGCTCGAGGTCGGCGCGCTCGACGCGGTCGTGGGCATCTCGGCCAGCGGCAGGGCGCCCTTCGTGCTCGGCGCACTCGCCGAGGCGGCCAGGCGGGGCGCGCTCACCGTGGCGCTGTCGTGCAACCACCGCACGCCCCTCTCGGCCGCCGCCGGGCACGCCATCGAGGTCGTCGTGGGGCCCGAGGTGGTCACCGGCTCGACCAGGCTCAAGGCCGGCACCGCGCAGAAGCTGGTGTTGAACATGATCTCCACGATCTCGATGATCAGGCTGGGCCGTACCTACGGGAACAACATGATCGAGATGTCCGCCATGAACGCGAAGCTGGCCGGGCGCGCGGCCCGGATGGTCAGCGACATCACCGGCGTCTCCCCCGAGACGGCGCGCGAGACGCTGGAGGCCGCGGGCGGCCAGGCGAAGATCGCGGTGGTGATGATCGAGCACGGCGTCGACGCCGACGAGGCCAGGACGCTGCTGGAGTCGCACGGCTCCCGGCTCGGGGAGGTACGACATGCTCGCTGACATCCTGGCCGCCGCCACCCCCTCGGTCGTACCCGCCGCGGTCGCGGTGATCGCCGTGGACGGCGAGGTCGTGGCCGCCGAGGCCGCGGGCGAGCTGGTCCGCTACAGCGACCCCGACGGGACGCTCGCGCCCGTCCGCCCTCCCGCCCGGCGCGACTCGATCTTCGACCTGGCCTCCATCAGCAAGCTGTTCACCACCTCGGTGATCCTCTCGCTGGTGGTGGAGGGCAGGCTCGACCTCGACGCCCCGGTGGCCAGGTGGTTGCCCGCCTTCTACACCGACCGCCGGCGGATCACCCTGCGCCACCTGCTCACGCACACGGCGGGCCTGCAGCCGACGCACCGGGTGGACCACGTCCCGCCCGCCGAGCGCCTGGACACCATCCTCGCCACCCCGATCACCTCGGCGGTCGGCGGACCCTACCTGTACACCGACGTCGGCATGGTCACGGTGGGACGGATCGCGGAGGTCGCGGGAGAGGCGCCGCTGGACGAGCTGGTCCGGACGCGCGTGACGGCGCCGCTGGGCCTCACCGACACCGGCTACCGCCGCCTGCGCGTTTCCGGGGAGCCCGGCCCCGTGCCCGCGGACTTCTCCCGCATCGCCAAGACCGAGTGCCACCGCGCCATCGGAGAGGTGCACGACGAGACCGCCCACTCCCTCGGCGGCGTCGCCGGCCACGCGGGCGTCTTCTCCACCGCCGACGACGTGCTCCGCTTCGGCGAGGCCCTCCGCCTCGGCCACCTCCCGCTCAACGGCGAGATGACCCGCGACCACGGCGTCGAGGGCGCGCCCTTCCGCCACGGCCTCGGCGTCCGCATCGGCGACCCTGCCGTCGTCGGCCCCCTCACCGACGCCTTCGGCCACTCCGGCTTCACCGGCACCTCGCTGGTCGTCGACCCCGTCCACCGGCTGACCGTCGTCCTGCTCACCAACGCGGTCCACCCGGTCCGCGGCCGCCCCGGCATCAGGGAGCTACGCCATGCGGTCGCCGCTGAGGCCCTACGGATAGGGTCTCCGTCATGAAACCCAGCGATCTTTCCCTTTTGCACATTCTCGGCACCCCGAGCGTGTCCCCTGAGGGCACGCACGCGGTCGTCGCCGTCACCCGGCCCGACCTCGAGGCCGACGAATATCGCGGTGAGCTCTGGCTGGTCCCGACCGACGGCTCGGACGAACCCCGCCAGCTGACCGGCGGCCGCCGCGACGCCGAGCCCGCCTACTCCCCCGACGGCAGGTGGCTGGCCTTCACCCGCGCGGAGAACGGCGCCAAGCCCCAGCTGCACGTCATGCCCACCGCGGGCGGCGAGCCCTGGCGGGTCACCGACCAGCCGCTCGGCGCCGGCAAGCCCACGTGGAGCCCCGACTCTCGGCGGCTCGCGTTCGTCGCCCGCGTGCCCGAGGAGGGCAGGTACGGCGACACCAAGCCGGACAAGGAACGCCCCCGCCGCATCACCACCCTGAAGTACCGCCTGGACAACCTCGGCTTCTTCACCGACCGCAGGTCCCACGTCTTCGTCGTCGACCCGTTCGCCTCCCGCACCTCGACCCCGCCCGCCGTCCAGGTGACCGAGGGTGACTACGACCACGACGAGCCTGCCTGGAGCCCCGACGGCGCGCAGCTGGCCTTCGCCGCCGCCCGCCACGACGGCCGCGAGCTCGACCACTACTCCGACCTGTGGGCGTGCGCGCCCGACGGCACCGGCCTGCGCCGGATCACCGACACCACCCTCTCGGTCGGACTGCCCCGCTTCACCCCTGACGGCGGCACCCTCTGCTTCGTCGCCGCCCAGCCGGGACAGAACGGCCGCACCCTGATCGCCAGGCACCACGGCGTCTACTCTGTGCCCGCCGACGGCTCCGCCGCCCCACGCCGCCTCACCGCCGCCGAGCCGTACCACCTGGCCCGCAACGGCACCATCGTCGCCACGGCCGACGGCGTGCTGTTCCCCTCCGAGAACCGCGGCGCCTGCGACCTGTTGCTGGTGCCGTACGACGGGGGTGAGCCCACGGTCCTCATCTCGGGCAGGCGCGAGGTCCTCGCGCCCGCCCACGCCGCGGGCACCACCGTCGCCATCGTCGCCGACCAGAACAGCCCCGGCGAGCTCGTCGTGCTGCGCGACGGCAAGGAGCGCACGGTCACCTCCTTCTCCGCCATCACCCCGCTCCCGCCCGAGGAGATCAACACCACCGCTCCCGACGGCCACCCCGTCCACGGCTGGGTGGTCCGCCCCGCGGGCGAGGGCCCGCACCCCACGCTGCTGATGATCCACGGCGGACCCTTCACCCAGTACGGCTGGCACCTCTTCGACGAGGCCCAGGTCTACGCCGCGGCCGGGTACGCCGTCGTCATGGGCAACCCGCGCGGCTCCTCCGGCTACGGCCAGGCCCACGGCGCCGCCGTCCTCGGCGACGTCGGCAACGTCTCGGCGGCCGACCTGCTCGCCCTGCTGGACGCCGCCCTCGACACCGGCGGCCTGGACGCCGACCGGGTGGGCGTCCAGGGCGGCTCGCACGGCGGCTACATGACCACCTGGCTGGCCGCCCACCACGGCGACCGGTTCAAGGCGGCGATCAGCGAGCGGGCCGTCAACGCGATCGACAGCTTCCACGGCTCCAGCGACATCGGCTGGTGGTTCGCCCACGATCTCTACGGCGCCGAGCCGGGCGGGTGGCGCGAGCAGAGCCCGTTGAGCCACGCCGACCGGATCGAGATGCCCTTCCTGATCATCCACTCGGAGAACGACTGGCGCTGCCCTGTGGAGCAGGCGCAACGACTGTTCGTCGCGCTGAAGCTGCGGGGGGTGGAGACGGAGATGCTGCTGTTCCCCGGCGAGGGACACGAGATGTCCCGCTCGGGCCTGCCCAGCCATCGCCTGGCCCGCTTCGAGGCCATCCTCGACTGGTGGAACCGCCACCTGTCCACGACGTGACGCCTCCGGTGCCCGGCGTGGCCGGGCACCGGAATGGCCGGGCACCCCGGGCACCGATCGACCCTTCCGGTGGGTTCAGGGAGCCAGCGCCTCCAGCGCCTCCTCGGCCCTGCGCATGGCCTCCTCCGGGTCGGCGGTCACGATCGCGGGGTCGAAGTTCAGGTCGTGGAACACCTCCGTCACCCCCTGCTCGGCCAGCGCCGCCACATCCTGCCGGATCTTCTCGTACGGCCCGCTCAACGGCGGCCCGTCGACGGCATCACTCACCTTGGTGACGCCTCTGCACACGAACCGCAACACCTCGGGGTCGCGTCCCGCCTCACGGGCGGCCGCCTTTACAACGTAGATTTTCTCCGCGATGCCCGCCAGGTCCTCCCTGCTCGCGCTCACCCAGCCGTCCGCCAGCCGTCCCGCCCTTCTCAGCGCGACCTCGGCGCCACCACCGAGCAGCAGCGGCGGCACCGGCGACGGCTTCGGGTCCATGTGCGCGGCCGGGACCCGGTAGAACTCCCCTTCGTGCCGGATCACCTCGTCGCGCCAGCACGCGCGCAACACCTCGACGAACTCCTCGCCCCTGCGCCCGCGCTTGGCGAAGTCGACCCCCATCGCCTCGAACTCCTCGGGCAGCCAACCCAGCCCCAGCCCGAACGTCACCCGCCCGCCGGAGACCTCCTGCAGCGTCGCCACCTGCTTGGCCACCAGCACGGGCGGCTCGAAGATGTTCACCAGCGCCACGCCGAGGCGGATCGTCTCGGTGACTCCGGCCAGGTAGGCCAGGGCGACGAGGGGATCGTGCACCCTGCGATAGGTCGCCCCCATCCGATGGCCTTCGGGGTAGAGGAGCCGCTGGAAGGTCCACAGCTCGTGGTAGCCCAGCTCTTCGGCCCGGATGGCGATCCTGCGCAGGTTGTCCCGCGTGGCCCATGGCCCCGACACCGGGGCGGCGAATCCGATCCTCATGAACCGCCACCCTAGAACACCCCGTTCTCCCGGCTGCCGGCAGTGTGGCTCCGCCGTCCCAGTACCGGTTCCGATCAGTAAGGTGGTTTCCACGTCCGCCGGTTGCTCGTTGGAGGTGACCATGGGCGCCACGGTCCCCGGCCGGGACCTACAGCCAACCTCCAGATAGGGGAACGCCTCCATCGAGTGCGTGCAGCGGCCGTTGAGGCATCACCCCGGACACACGAAAAACGGGTCCCGCCACCTAGGGCGGAGGGTTCTCAAAATCCTCGGTGTCACGGGGCCCTCGGTGTCACCGGGCCCTCGGTCACGGGGCAGAAGCAACAGCCGCGGCCATGACGCCACCACAAACAGGCCCGGCACACGAAAAAAGGGGGGTCCCGCCCACACGGCAGAACCCCCCGACAACGAGAAAAGGGGCCCCACCAGACGGTGGAACCCCAACTCCCATAATGTAAAGATTGCGCGGCGGCGACCTACTCTCCCACACCCTCCCGAGTGCAGTACCATCGGCGCTGCAGAGCTTAACTTCCGGGTTCGGAATGTAACCGGGTGTTTCCCCTGCGCTATAACCGCCGCAACCCCATGAGACAGTGCTTGTTGTCTCAGAATTGCGTAGTGGACGCGAGCAAGATGCTTTGTGGTCAAGTCCTCGGCCTATTAGTACCGGTCAGCTCCACACGTTACCGTGCTTCCACCTCCGGCCTATCAACCCGGTCGTCTACCGGGAGCCTTACCCACTCTCGTGGTGGGAGACCTCATCTCAAGGCGAGCTTCCCGCTTAGATGCTTTCAGCGGTTATCCCTTCCGAACGTAGCCAACCAGCCGTGCACCTGGCGGTACAACTGGCACACCAGAGGTTCGTCCGTCCCGGTCCTCTCGTACTAGGGACAGCCCCTTTCAAGTCTCCTGCGCGCGCAGCGGATAGGGACCGAACTGTCTCGCGACGTTCTAAACCCAGCTCGCGTACCGCTTTAATGGGCGAACAGCCCAACCCTTGGGACCTACTCCAGCCCCAGGATGCGACGAGCCGACATCGAGGTGCCAAACCATCCCGTCGATATGGACTCTTGGGGAAGATCAGCCTGTTATCCCCGGGGTACCTTTTAGCCGTTGAGCGACGGCGCTTCCACATGCCACCGCCGGATCACTAGTCCCAGCTTTCGCTCCTGCTCGACCCGTCAGTCTCACAGTCAAGCTCCCTTGTGCACTTACACTCGACACCTGATTGCCAACCAGGCTGAGGGAACCTTTGGGCGCCTCCGTTACTCTTTAGGAGGCAACCGCCCCAGTTAAACTACCCACCAGACACTGTCCCCGATCCGGATCACGGACCAGAGTTAGACGTTCAAAACGACCAGAGTGGTATTTCACCAATGACTCCACCCGAACTAGCGTCCGAGCTTCACAGTCTCCCACCTATCCTACACAAGACGCTCCAAACGCCAATGTCAAGCTGTAGTGAAGGTCCCGGGGTCTTTCCGTCCTGCTGCGCGTAACGAGCATCTTTACTCGTAGTGCAATTTCGCCGGGTCTGCGGTTGAGACAGCGGGGAAGTCGTTACGCCATTCGTGCAGGTCGGAACTTACCCGACAAGGAATTTCGCTACCTTAGGATGGTTATAGTTACCACCGCCGTTTACCGGCGCTTAAGTTCTCACCTTCGCCACTTGCGTGGCTAAGCGGTCCCCTTAACGTTCCGGCACCGGGCAGGCGTCAGTCCGTATACATCGTCTTACGACTTCGCACGGACCTGTGTTTTTAGTAAACAGTCGCTTCCCCCTGGCCACTGCGACCCCCACCAGCTCAGAAAGCTAGTTTCATCACCAGCAGAGGTCCCCCTTCTCCCGAAGTTACGGGGGCAATTTGCCGAGTTCCTTAACCACAGTTCACCCGATCGCCTTGGTATTCTCTACCTGACCACCTGAGTCGGTTTAGGGTACGGGCCGCCACAACACTCGCTAGAGGCTTTTCTCGGCAGCATAGGATCATCCACTTCGCCACAATCGGCTCGGCATCACATCTCAGGATACGTGTGTCGCGGATTTGCCTACGACACTCCCTACATGCTTACCCCAGGAACAACCATCGCCTGGGTTGGACTACCTTCCTGCGTCACCCCATCGCTTACCTACTACCCGATCGGATCGAGCGTTCACTCTGACGGCTGCCCCGAAGGGCGTGCCCGAGCTAAGGACTCTTAGCATCACGAGGTTCGATATGGGCGCGTTAAAGCGGGTACGGGAATATCAACCCGTTGTCCATCGACTACGCCTGTCGGCCTCGCCTTAGGTCCCGACTTACCCTGGGCGGATTAGCCTGGCCCAGGAACCCTTGGTCATCCGGCGGCAGGGTTTCTCACCCTGCATTCGCTACTCATGCCTGCATTCTCACTCGCACAGCCTCCACAACTAGATCACTCTGCTGCTTCGCCGGCTGCACGACGCTCCCCTACCCATCAACCCCGCAAGGGGGTCAATGCCACGACTTCGGCGGTGTACTTGAGCCCCGCTACATTGTCGGCGCGGAATCACTTGACCAGTGAGCTATTACGCACTCTTTCAAGGATGGCTGCTTCTAAGCCAACCTCCTGGTTGTCTCTGCGACTCCACATCCTTTCCCACTTAGCACACGCTTAGGGGCCTTAGTCGGTGATCTGGGCTGTTTCCCTCTCGACTACGGAGCTTATCCCCCGCAGTCTCACTGCCACGCTCTCACTTACCGGCATTCGGAGTTTGGCTGACGTCAGTAACCTTGTCGGGCCCATCGGCCATCCAGTGCTCTACCTCCGGCAAGAAACACGTGACGCTGCACCTAAATGCATTTCGGGGAGAACCAGCTATCACGGAGTTTGATTGGCCTTTCACCCCTACACACAGGTCATCCCCCAGGTTTTCAACCCTGGTGGGTTCGGTCCTCCACGAGGTCTTACCCTCGCTTCAACCTGCCCATGCGTAGATCACTCCGCTTCGGGTCTACAGCATGCGACTCAAACGCCCTATTCAGACTCGCTTTCGCTACGGCTCCCCCACACGGGTTAACCTCGCCACACACCATAACTCGCAGGCTCATTCTTCAAAAGGCACGCAGTCACATCACAGCCGTCCGAAGACGACTAAGCTCCTACGGCTTGTAGGCACACGGTTTCAGGTACTATTTCACGACCCCTCACCGGGGCACTTTTCACCTTTCCCTCACGGTACTAGTGCACTATCGGTCATCAGGGAGTATTTAGGCTTACCAGGTGGTCCTGGCAGATTCACACAGGATTTCTCGGGCCCCGTGCTACTTGGGATCCCCTTCAGGAGTCCATCCGATTTCGTCTACCCGGCTCTCACGGTCTACGGCGCCCCTTCCCAGAGGCTTCAACTATCGGAAGGATTTCTTACTCCTCGAAGAAGCGGCAGCTCCTTCAGAAAGGTCCCACGACCCCGCTTGCGCAACGCCTGCCGGCTATCACACGCAAACGGTTTAGCCTGATCCGCTTTCGCTCACCACTACTCACGGAATCACTGTTGTTTTCTCTTCCTACGGGTACTGAGATGTTTCACTTCCCCGCGTTACCACCAACCGCCCTATACATTCAGGCGGAGGCAACACCACATGACTGGTGCTAGGTTTCCCCATTCGGACATCCCCGGATCAACGTCTGGTTGGCGACTCCCCGAGGCTTAACGCAGCCTCCCACGTCCTTCATCGGCTCCTGATGCCAAGGCATCCACCGTGTGCCCTAAAAAACTTGGCCACAAAGATGCTCGCGTCCACTATGCAAATCTCAAACAACAAACAGCAACCACATCCCGACCAGGCATAACCTGGTCGTTCAGTGGTCCTGTGCTCCAGAAGAAGCAAGACCCGCAACCTCGCAAGGCTGCAGGGCCCGTTTCCTCAGGACCCAACAGTGTGTCCAACCAGTCCCAGCCCCCTCACGACCGTTCCCACTCCCTCTCGCGAGGGCGGTACTGAACCGCAGGCAACCAGACCTGGTTGAGTAGCCAGTGCTCCACTAATGAGCTGCCGAGCATCAGACGTTCGCTGATGACCTCGACGTAGGCCGGAGACTGTCGCCTCCAACCAGATGCTCCTTAGAAAGGAGGTGATCCAGCCGCACCTTCCGGTACGGCTACCTTGTTACGACTTCGTCCCAATCGCCAGCCCCACCTTCGACCGCTCCCCCCAGCAAGCTGGTTGGGCCACGGGCTTCGGGTGTTGCCGACTTTCGTGACGTGACGGGCGGTGTGTACAAGGCCCGGGAACGTATTCACCGCAGCGTTGCTGATCTGCGATTACTAGCGACTCCGACTTCATGGGGTCGAGTTGCAGACCCCAATCCGAACTGAGACCGGCTTTTAGGGATTCGCTCCACCTCGCGGTATCGCAACCCTCTGTACCGGCCATTGTAGCATGTTTGCAGCCCAAGACATAAGGGGCATGATGACTTGACGTCATCCCCACCTTCCTCCGAGTTGACCCCGGCAGTCCCCCATGAGTCCCCACCACCCCGAAGGGCGTGCTGGCAACATGGAGCAAGGGTTGCGCTCGTTGCGGGACTTAACCCAACATCTCACGACACGAGCTGACGACAGCCATGCACCACCTGTCACCCAGTCCGAAGAGGGCCACATCTCTGCAGCTTTCCGGGCGATGTCAAGCCTTGGTAAGGTTCTTCGCGTTGCGTCGAATTAAGCAACATGCTCCGCCGCTTGTGCGGGCCCCCGTCAATTCCTTTGAGTTTTAGCCTTGCGGCCGTACTCCCCAGGCGGGGCGCTTAATGCGTTAGCTCCGGCACGGAGATCGTGGAAGACCCCCACACCTAGCGCCCAACGTTTACAGCGTGGACTACCAGGGTATCTAATCCTGTTCGCTCCCCACGCTTTCGCTCCTCAGCGTCAGGTAAGGCCCAGAGAACCGCCTTCGCCACCGGTGTTCCTCCTGATATCTGCGCATTTCACCGCTACACCAGGAATTCCGTTCTCCCCTACCTACCTCTAGCCAGCCCGTATCCACCGCAGACCCGCAGTTAAGCTGCGAGCTTTCACGGCAGACGCGACAAGCCACCTACGAGCTCTTTACGCCCAATAATTCCGGACAACGCTTGCGCCCTACGTATTACCGCGGCTGCTGGCACGTAGTTAGCCGGCGCTTCTTCTGCAGGTACACGTCAACTTCGTCCCTGCTGAAAGAGGTTTACAACCCGAAGGCCGTCATCCCCCACGCGGCGTCGCTGCGTCAGGCTTTCGCCCATTGCGCAATATTCCCCACTGCTGCCTCCCGTAGGAGTCTGGGCCGTGTCTCAGTCCCAGTGTGGCCGGTCGCCCTCTCAGGCCGGCTACCCGTCGTCGCCTTGGTAGGCCACTACCCCACCAACAAGCTGATAGGCCGCGAGCCCATCCCCAACCGAAAAAACTTTCCACCACCACCCGATGCCGGGGGCGGTCGTATCCGGTATTAGACCCAGTTTCCCGGGCTTATCCCAGAGTCAGGGGCAGGTTGCTCACGTGTTACTCACCCGTTCGCCGCTCGAGTACCCCGAAGGGCCTTTCCGCTCGACTTGCATGTGTTAAGCACGCCGCCAGCGTTCGTCCTGAGCCAGGATCAAACTCTCCAAACAATGTTTGAGAATTTCTCCCGGCTGAAACATGAATGTTCCAACCAAAGGAATCCGTCCAATGGACGGGGTTGTGCATCATGCACTGGCTTTTAACACACTGTTGAGTTCTCAAGAAACGGACGCGTTCACCGTCACCCACCCGGTGGCGCTCGCTTCGTTATGTCGTTATTCTTTCAGTCTTCGCGGTCCGAGTCAAATTGACTCTTTTCGCGAATCCTTCGGAAATTTCCACCGCCCCGTTTCCCGGGCGACTCCTCAAACCTACGCCGACATCTGATTTCTGTCGAACCGGCCCGAGGAGGGCAGCCGACGGCCAACGCCGGCTGGGTGGGACTGGTGAACTCTATGTACGCCTCCGCCACCCGTCAAATCAACGCCCGCCATTCCGGTCAGAGGCGTCAAAGAGGGACAGTTCGTCCTCGGCGGGAGCCTCGAAGAGCGCGGCGTATCCCGCCATCATGGCCCTGGTGATCGGTGCCGCTCCCCAACCGCCCGCTGCCGTCCGCTCCTCGACCCTGCGGCACAGCTCCTCCAGCCGCACGTCCAGGTAGCGCAGCTCCACGGGGACGCCGAGCGCCCGCGCGGCGAGCCGTTTCTCGTCCCGCTCCGCACGCCCCCAGAAGCCGAACTCGAGGATCACGCTCACGCCAAGGTCCAGCAGTTCCTCCGCGTGCCGCCAGAGCCGCCGCTCCAGCAGGTCGCGCGCGGCCTCGTCGAACAGATCGGTCCCAAGCGCCGCCAGCCATTCGTCGGGGCAGAGCCGTACGGCTGGCAGCTCGGCGGCCAGCCGCCGGGCCAGAGTCGTCTTCCCCGACCCTGGTAGCCCGCAGAGCAGGACCAACCGGGCGGAACCCCGTTGCCCGGTCGTGGAGAACGGCATCGAATCACCTCATAGTCTGTGCGCGTGGATCTCGAGGCAGAGCTGGCGCGCATGGCGGGCGCGTACGGCGGGACCGGCGCGCCCGTCACCCATCCGACCAGAAGCGACGTGGTGGTCGTGCGCCGCGGCGAGGTGGTGGTGAAGGCGCACTCGGTCCGCGACGATCCCGAGTTGCTCCGGATGCGGTTGAAGGCCGCCAACGCGCCCGCGCTGACCGGGCTGCTGCTCGCCTCGCTCGACCCCGAGGTGCACACGCTAGACGGCAGGGCGGTGACCGTGTGGCCCACCGGGGTGCCGGTGGCCCGCGACGACCCCGACGCCGCGCCGTGGGAGGAGGGCGCGCGCCTGCTCGCGCGGCTGCACGCCGTACCTCTCACGATGTTGCCGCCGCTGCCGGAGGCCGCGGGGCCGGCGCGGATGGCGCGGGCGGTGGCCGCGATGCCGGGGGACGGCGCCGCCCAGCGGGTGGTACGGCGGGCGCACGCCGCCCTCCCCGAGCCCGAGCCGGTCCCCCGCCTGCTCACCCACGGCGACTGGCACCTCGGACAGCTGGTGCGAAGGGACGACAGGTGGCTCATGATCGACGTGGACGACCTGGGGACCGGCGACCCCGCGTGGGATCTGGCCAGACCCGCCGCCTGGTACGCCGCGGGACTGCTCGAACCCGAGCTCTGGAGCCGGTTCCTCGACTCCTACCTGGCCTCGGGCGGTCCCGCGCTCGATCCAGGCGACCCATGGGCGCGGCTCGACCTGCCCGCGAGGGCGCTGACCGTCCAGCTCGCCGCCGTGGCCGTCGCCCATGCCGAAGCCGAGAAGCGGGAACTGGACGATGTGGAGCAATCGTTGGTCCAGTCGTGCGGCAGGATTGTCGGCCTCAACCAAGGCTGACATAGTGGCGCACGCACGACCGAGGAAAATCCCGCCCGAGGGCAAGGAGATCAACCTGATGCAGTGCCCCAAGTGCCGCGGCAACATGCGGACTTACGAGCGCAACGGGGTCCACATCGAGCAGTGCGAGAACTGCCGAGGGATCTTCCTGGACTATGGCGAGCTGGAGACCCTGACTCGCATGGAGTCCCAGTACCACACCCCGCCCGCCGCGCCGCCTCCCCCGCACGGCGCCCCCGCGGCTCCCGCCTGGGGCGCGCCCGCTCCGCACTACGGTGGCGGGCACTACGGTCACCGGCGCAAGAAGGACAGCTTCCTCGGGATGCTGTTCTCCTCCTAGGACCTGGTGAAAGGGCCGCGACCTCGACAGGGGTCGCGGCCCTTCCTTGTCGGCCCGAGTCGTTCGGATCGCCCGAGGACGCCCCAGGCCGGCGCATCAGCCGAGGGTCGCCGGCGCGGCCGAGGCCGGAGGGAGCCAGCCGAGGTAGTCCTGGACCGACCGGGACCAGGCCGGGCCGGCGGGGTGTCAGGCCGATGCCAGGCGTGCCGGCCGATGCCAGGCGGGGGACCGACATCAGGCCGATGTCCGGCCCGGGTGGCCGGGGTTCAGCCGGGGAAGGATTCTGGGTCGACCGTCGCCGTGGGGGCGTTGCCGCCGCTCACCATGTGGAGGGTGACCCGCCAGTCGTGCCACCTGATCTGGGTGGAGGTGTAGGTCGTCCGGTACCGCACCGACTTCTCGAACCGCTCGAAGCTGCACGAACGGGTGAACGCCCGCCCGTCCCAGTCGGCGCCGTGGGTGAAGTACACCTCGTACGTCCCGTCGCGCACGCCTCGCACCTTGAACGACGACTTCCTGCGCACGTAGACGCTGAACGCCTTCGCCTTGCCGCGCAGCACGGTGACCACCGCGTCACGGGAGGCGCCGTTGTCGATCTGCAGGGAGCCGCGCCCGGTGCGCTGCCCGCTGCGCAGGAACGTGCCGTTGGCCAGGCGCCTGTTCTGCTTCTTGGCCACCTTCACCGGCACGACGTCGGCCGGGTAGTCGCCGAGCGCCCGCAGCGCCTTCCCGGTCTGGTCGAGGGCCTGGAGTTTGCCCGACAGGTCGGCGAACACGCCGCCCGCCGTACAGACGGTCCTGTCGCCCACCCTGCCGAGTGTGGTGCCCAGTTCGGTGGTGAAGTCGCGCAGGCTGGCGACGTACGCCTCGTGCTGGACCCTCGCCTCCACGGGCGGCGCGAGAGCCGACAGGCTCTGCGCGGCCCCGCGCAGGGTCTCTTCGGCACGTTCCACGCGGTCGTCGAGCGTCTTGATGGTCTTGGCGGCGGCCACGTCCGAGAGCGCGTCGCGCACGCCGTCGCGCTGCTTACCCAGCGCGCCTCGGTAGGCGTCGGCGGTGAGCGCGGTGGGCGTGGAGGCTCCGGTGGAAGGACTGGCGACGCCGGAGGCCGCCGGTTCCCCCGCGCCCTGGACCGTGGAGGTGCAGGCGGTCAAGGCCAGCGTCGCCACGACGAGCGTGCAGGAGATCAACCGGGGGGCAACCATCTGCCACACTATCGCCCGGCTGATCCCCTGCCGTCAATTACGGTTCGGTCAGACCGCTGTCCGGGTCCAGCCGGAGCCATCGGGTGATCCCGAGCCCCTCGAGGAACGGCAGGTCGTGGCTGGCCACGATCAGCGCGCCCCGGTAGGCGGCCAGCGCCTGCGAGAGTTGCCTGACGCTCGACAGGTCGAGGTTGTTCGTCGGCTCGTCCAGCAGGAGCAGCTGGGGCGGCGGCTCGGCCGAGAGCAGCGCCGCCAGCGTCGCCCTGAACCGCTCTCCGCCCGACAGCGTGCCGACCGGCTGCTCGGCCCGCGCGCCTCTGAACAGGAAGCGCGCGAGGCGGGCGCGCACCTGGTTCTCCGAGGCGGAGGGGGCGTGCGCCCGCACGTTGCCGACCACGCTGAGCGACTCGTCCAGCAGGTCGAGCCGCTGCGGCAGGTAGCCGACCGGCACCTCCACGCCCGCCGCGACGATCGCCTTGAGCAGCGTGGTCTTGCCCGAGCCGTTGGGCCCGAGCAGCGCGATCCGCTCGGGTCCGCGCACCTCGAGGCGGTCCGTTCCGGCAGGGCCGGTCAGGTCGAACGACAGGACCATCCGCCCGGCGTGGACCTCGGTCTCGGGTAGCGAGATGCGGATCTCCGCGTCGTCCCGTACGGCCTGCTCGGCCCCGGTCAGCCGCTCACGCGCCTCCTCCAGTTTCTCGGTGTGCATGATGCGGTGCTTGCCCGCGGACACCTGCGCCTCGCGCTTGCGCGCCTGCATGATGATCTTCGGCTCGCGCTTGGTGGCGTACATCTTGGCGCCGTAGCGAACCCTGCGATCCAGCTTGGTACGGGCGTCCATGAGCTCGCGGTGCTGGCGGCGCACGTCCGCCTCCGCCGCCCTGACCATGCGCTCGGCGGCCTCCTGCTCGGCCGCGAGCACGCGCTCGTAGTCGGACAGCGTGCCGCCGTACAGGCGGACCGTCCCCTCGCGCAGTTCGGCGATCTGGTCGACCAGGTCGAGCAGCGCCCTGTCGTGGCTGACCACCAGCAGCACCCCCTGCCACGCCTCGACGGCCGCGTACAGGCGCCGCCTCGCCGGCAGGTCGAGGTTGTTGGTGGGCTCGTCGAGCAGCAGCACGTCGGGCCTGTTCAGGAACTGCGCGGTCAGGCCCGCCATGACGGCCTCGCCGCCGGACAGGGTCGCGACCGCGCGGTCCAGGCCGATGCCGTCGAGCCCGAGCGCGGACAGCTGCGCGAGGGCCCGCTCCTCCACGTCCCAGTCGTCGCCGACGTTCGTGAAGTGCTCCTCCCGGACGTCACCCGACTCGATGGCGTGCAGCGCCGCCCTGGTCGAGCTGATGCCGAGCAGGTCGGAGACGGTGAGGTCGGCGCGCAGAGGCAGGTTCTGCGGCAGATACCCCACCCGCCCCGCCACGCTGACCGTGCCCGAGGCGGCGGCGAGCTCCCCTGCCACGATCTTGAGCAGGGTGGACTTGCCGGAGCCGTTGACTCCGATCAGGCCGGTACGGCCGGCGGGGAAGGCGGCGTCGAGGTCGTCGAGCACCTGGGTCCCGTCGGGCCAGCCGAACGAGACATGGTCGATCACCACGGAATATGACACAGAAGGCTCCCGTCAGAAACGTCGACATTTCGTGACTTGGCGGGAACCACCGCGAAGACGCCCGAGGTCCAGGTGCGCACGTGGCCCCGAGACAGGGCGGAACGGCGCGGTGCCCGCGACCTCAGATCCTCACGTCAACAGCCTCCATGGCTCGGTGATACGACTCCGGAAGGTTACGCGACCGGAAATCCACCCGCAAGGGGTGATCACCGCAGTTTCGCGATCACCTCGTTGGCCGCGCGCTCCCCCTCGGTGGCCCCGCCGTTCATGAAGCCCTGGAAGTCGTAGGAGGTGTGCTCGCCGGCGATGTGCACGTTGCCCTGGGGCACGCCCTCGTACCCGGCGTACCTGTGCAGGTAGCCGACGGGCCAGTAGGAGTAGGCGCCGAGCGCGTGCGGGTTCTTGTGCCAGGCCGACAGCTGGGCCCTGCCGTTCCACTGGGCCTTGGTGCCGGGGAAGACGGTGTCGATGCCGTCGAGCACCGAGGCGGCGAGGGTGCGGACGTAGGGGTCGGTGTGGGTCGGGAAGGCGGTGGCGGGGTTGAGCGCGCGGGCGTTGGCGCCGCCGCCGTACTGGATGAGGACGCCGGTGGTGCCCGCCTGCGCCTTGGTGGTGTCCCAGCACTGCTGCCACGGCTGGTCGGTGAAGCAGTCGCCGGCCGACACCCCGTCCCACGGACCCGTGCCGAGCCACGGGCGGGTGGAGAACTGCATGTTGAGCTTGGTCACGTAACCCATGCGGGCGTCGCGCAGCAGGTTGGTCATCCTGGCGTCGAAGCCCGCCCTCGACAGGTCGAGGCCCTGCAGGATCGGCAGCGGCACGGTGAGGATCGTGTGGTCGGCGGTGACCGTCCTGCCGCCGTCGAAGGTGAGCGTCTGGGTGCCGTCCGCGTTGGCCCGTACGGCAAGCAGCCGCCATCCCGTCCGCACGCTGTCCGCGGGCAGCGAGGCGGCGATGGCCTGCGGGAGCTGGTCGTTGCCGCCGACGATGTGGTAGCGCTCGTCCGACAGGCCCCAGACGTTGAAGTGCCCGGGGTTGGGCTGGTAGCCGAGCAGCAGGATCAGCGCGAGTGACGACTGGTCGGTGGTCTCGGCCCCGTACTCCACGTTATAGGCGACGTCGAGGAATTTGCCCAGGTCGGAGGCGTAGCCGCCGGGCACCCGCGAGTCGATCCACTCGCGGATGGACATGTTGTCCAGCGCGATGCCCTCGGGCGTGGCGTTGTTCCATTTGACCTCGCCCGCGGCCATGAGGTCGGCGTGGAGGTCCTGGTACATCTCCTTGAAGTCGGCGTCGGCCTGCGAGCGCGGGTAGTAGTGGCCGTTGACGTGCAGGACCTCTTCGGCGCCGTTGGGCCCCGACCCGGCGAAGTTGACCGTCTGGAGGTTGAAGCGGCGGCACAGCTCCAGCATCTTCTTGTGCTCGACGTCGATGAGCTCGCCGCCGATCTCGGAGGTCTGGCCGTTCAGCCAGAGCGAGCGCTGGGTGTACATCCGGCCGCCGACGCGGGTGTTCGACTCGTAGACGACGGGCTCGGCCCCCGCGTCGCGCAGGGTGAGCGCGGCGGTCAGGCCCGCGATGCCCGCGCCGACGACGGCGATCCTGGCCGGCCTGAGCGGCGGCCTGGGCGCCTCGGCCCCGACGTCGGCCCCGACGTCGGCCAGGGCGGCGGCGGGGGTGGCGGCGAAGGCGGTCACGCCGAGACCGGCCAGGGCGGCGCGCCTGAGCAGCTCCCGGCGGCCGAGCCCGCGCACCTCCTCGACCGGCATGCCCAGACGGCGGGCGGCGTGATGATCGGCGGCGATGCGCTGAAGGGCGCGCAGAGCGGCGGTGCGAGGCATGGGGGGTGTGCCTTCCTGTTGGTGTTGTCGCCAGAGTGGAGATCGAGGCGTTCACCGAACAGTCGGCAGAACGTAACCGATCCCGGCCATCGACTGACACAGTGCGTTCGGCCTAGAGTGCGCACCAAGCCGTCACTCCCCACCGGAGGTCAGGAATGTCCAGCATTCCCTCTCTGCTGCGCGACCGGATCAAGGCCACCCCCGACGCCGAGGCCTATCGCCACCCGGCGGGATCCGGCTGGGCCTCGCTGACGTGGGCCGACGTGGGCGAGCGGGTCCGGCCGCTGGCCCTCGGCCTGGCCGAGCTGGGCGCGAGCGCCGAGTCGCGCGTGTCCATCCTCTGCTCCACCCGCCTCGAGTGGGTGCTCACCGACCTGGCGGTGCTCTCGACGGGCGCGGCGACCACGACGATCTATCCGTCCAACACCGCGGCCGAGTGCGCGTACGTGATCAACGACTCGGGCAGCACGCTGGTGGTCGCCGAGAACGACGACCAGGTCGCCAAGCTGGCCTCGGTCCGCAAGGAGCTGCCCGACGTCCGCCACGTCCTGGTCGTGGACGGCACCGCGAGCGACGACGGCTGGGTCATCCCGCTCGACCAGGTCAGCGGCGAGGGCGACTACGACGCCATGATCGACTCGATCAAGGCGGACGACCTGGCGACGCTCATCTACACCTCGGGCACCACCGGCCGGCCCAAGGGCGTCGAGCTGAGCCACGACAACTGGCTGTACGCCGCCGAGGCGGTCCGCAAGATCGACCTCATCGGCCCCGACGACCTGCACTTCCTGTGGCTGCCGCTGTCGCACTCCTTCGGCAAGCTGCTCCAGGTCGTGATGATCGACATCGGCGTGCCGACCGCGATCGACGGCCGCCTCGACAAGATCGCCGACAACCTGAGCGAGCTGCGGCCCACGTTCATGGCCGCCGCGCCGCGCATCTTCGAGAAGATCCACAACACGGTGGCGGCGACCGTACGCCGCGAGGGCGGCGCGAAGCTGCGCATCTTCGACTGGGCCAAGGCGACGGGCATCAGGGTCAGCAAGGCCCGCCAGCGCGGGGCGGCGATCCCGCTGACCACCCGGCTCGAGTACGCCCTCGCCGACCGGCTGGTCTTCGGCAAGCTGCGGGCCCGCTTCGGCGGGCGCATCCGCTACTTCATCTCCGGCTCGGCTCCCCTGTCGCAGGACATCGCCGAGTTCTTCGACGGCGCGGGACTGACCATTCTCGAGGGGTACGGCCTGACCGAGTCGTCGGCCGGCAGCTTCCTCAACCGGCCCGAGAGCGTGAAGTTCGGCACGGTCGGCCCCCCGCTTCCCGGCACCGAGGTGCGCATCGCCGAGGACGGCGAGATCCTCGTCGGCGGCCGCGGCATCATGCGCGGCTACCACGGCCTGCCCGACGAGACGGCCGCGACGCTCGACGACGGCTGGCTGCGCACCGGCGACATCGGCGAACTCGACGAGGCGGGACGGCTGCGCATCACCGACCGCAAGAAGGAACTGATCAAGACCTCGGGCGGCAAGTACGTCGCGCCCACCTACATCGAGGGGCGCATCAAGGCGGCCTGCCCTTATCTGTCGCACGTCTTCGTGCATGGGGACCGGCGCAACTTCTGCACCGCGCTGGTGACGCTCGACATGGACGTCGTCAAGCCGTGGGCGGCGGCCGAGGGGCTGCCGGACGACCCGGAGAAGCTGCGCGAGCATCCGCGGATGAGGGAGGAGGTGGCCAAGGCCGTCAAGCAGGTCAACGAGTCGCTGGCCAGCTACGAGACGATCAAGGAGTTCGCGATCCTGGCGAAGGACTTCACCGTGGAGACGGGGGAGCTGACGCCGAGCCTGAAGGTGAAGCGGAAGGTCGTCGAGCAGCACTTCAGCGACACGCTGGACGCTTTCTACAAGGACACCAACCTGATGTGAGCCCCCTCGGGGAAACCGGAACCCACGCTCACGCAGGACGCGGGCCGGAGTCCCCCAGGGGATCACTCACTCCCCCGGGTCTTCCGGAAGACGGGCGCCCTCCGAAGCCCGGGAACCCGCGCATACGCAGGACGCGGGCTGGGGTTCTTTGGGTCATCCCCGAACCCACGTGCCCCCGAAGCCCGGGAACCCGGCTCAGTGGGGCGCGGGCCGGGGTTCTTTGGGGGCCCATGAACCCTCCGCGGGCCGAAGGTCATCTGAAGACGTGCAAGGAGCGGGGGCGTTTGGTGAAGACCAGGGGGCCACGGACGGTGAGGGTTTCGCCGTCGCGGGCCAGCCGCACCTCGCCCGAAGGCGTCTCGACCCGCACTGTGTCGGCCTGCCATTGGCGGTAGTGGCGCGACAGGCCGAGCCGTCCGCCCACCACACTGCCGAAGGCGCGCAGCCTGGGCAGCGTACGGGCGGCGGTCATCAGCCTGATGTCCAGCACCCCGTCCTCCAGCCGGAGGCGCCGCCCCGGGGCGGCGCCGCGCGAGCCGTACCTGCAGTTGCCCACGAACAGCAGCCACGCCCGGTACGGCACGCCGTCCACGACCACGTCGAAGGGCGCCGCGTCGCGGCCCAGCACCTCGCCCAGCGCCCACAGCAGCGCGGGCCACTTGCCGACGCGCTTCTGCCTGGCCTCGCGCAGGTCGACCAGGTCGGGGTAGATGCCGAGGCTGGCGTTGTTGACGAAGACCCCGCCCGCGACCTCGCCCACGTCGACCGCGACCAGGTCGCCTCCGCGATAGGCGGCGACGGCCTCGTCCGCGTCCTCGATGCCGAGTTCGGTGGCGAAGTGGTTGAGCGTGCCCGCCGGGACGACCAGCAGGGGGCGGCCGTGCTCCAGGGCCGCCTGGGCGCCCCTGTTGACGGTGCCGTCGCCGCCCGCGACGGCGAGCGCCTTGCCCTCGGCCTTGTCGACCGAGTCCATGGGGACGAACTCGGCGCGGGGGAAGGCCTCGCGCAGGACGCGCGCCGCGTCGCCCGCCTCCGGGTTGACCGCGACGGCGAGGCCGTCGCCCAGGGGGTCGAGGTCGAAGGAGGGCGCCGTGGCCGAGGCGCGCGCCCGGCCCGCCTCGCCGGCCTCGGGCCAGACGCGGCGGGTGAGCAGGCCGGTGGCCACGCCGATGGCGACGCCCGCCAGCACGTCGCCCGGGTAGTGGACGCCGGTGTAGACGCGGGAGAAGCAGACCGCGGACGCGAGCAGCGCGACGGGCGCGGCGACCACGACGGGGGCCTCCAGCGCCACGGCGGTGGCGAAGGCCGCCGCGGAGGCGGAGTGGCCCGAGGGGAAGGAGGCCGACAGCGGCGTCCTGAGCAGCCTGGCGAGCGGCAGCGTGTCGGAGGCGGGGCGCTTGCGGGCGAAGGCCTGCTTGCCCGCGAGGTTGACCAGGGGGCTGGCGAGGCTGACGGCGAGCAGGCCCCTGGTGGCCGCCCTGCGCAGCCGCCGCCTGCCGCTGAGCGCGAACCCGCCCGCGATGCCCGCCCAGAGCAGCGCGTTGTCGGCGGCTCGCGACAGCGGCGGCAGGACGCGCTCGAAGCCGGGCAGCCTGGCCTGCGCGACGGCGGCGAACAGGTGCTTGTCGAGCCGGTGGAGGCGTGATCGGAGTCGCATGTGTATCTCCTGCCCAGCTTCGCGGGCGTTTACAGAAGGTCCGCAGAAGGCCTCGGCCCTTCAGTCCGGGGATGAATGCGGTCCCCGTCAGGGGATGGCCCACCGGTAGGCGGGGGTAGTCGGGAGCGCGTCGCGGGCCTGGGACGGTCAGGTTGGTCGGCGCTGTTGTTCGATGTAGGCCCTGATGACGGCCAGTGGGGCTCCGCCGCAGGAGGCGGCGAAGTAGCTGGGCGACCAGAAGTGGCCGTGCATGATGGCCCGGTTGACGCGGCCGGTGAACTCCTTGCGCAGGTAGAGCGAGGAGACACCCTTGAGCGAGTTGACCAGCTTGGAGACCGCCATCTTGGGCGGGTAGTGGACCAGGAGGTGGACGTGGTCGTCTACTCCGTTGACCTCGCGGAGTTCGGCCTCGAAGCTGGCGCAGACCTCGATCATGACGTCTGCGCGGCGGCGTAGCATCTCGGCGGTGAACACGTCCCTGCGGTATCTGGTCACGACGACCAGATGGACGTCGCGGAAACCGCCCGTCCGCCGCGCCGGTATTCGTCTGACACGGTCCCAGGCCCGACGATAACGTGTTCGAGTCCGTGGGACGTCAAGGTCGCGAAAAGGGGGTGGTGTGCGGTGAAGCTGCGCTACAACTACCGGTTGTACCCGGACGCGCCCCAGCGGGAGTCGCTGGCCCGGACGTTCGGGTGTGTCCGCGCGGTGTGGAACGACGCGCTCGCGCGGCGGAAAGCGGCGTGGAAGACCAACCGGTCCCGGATCGGCGGCGTGGAGTTGCAGAAGATCTGCATCACCGCCGCGAAGCGGACCCCTCAGCGGGAGTGGCTCGGGGAAGTCTCCCCGGTGCCGTTGCAGCAGTCGCTACGGGACCTCGACGTGGCGTACAAGAACTTCTTCGAGTCGGTGAACGGCAAGCGCCGGGGTCCGAGGATGGGCCTGCCCGTCTTCAAGTCCCGCCACGACCATCGCCAGTCGGCGCGGTTCAACACCAACGCCTTCAAACTCCGCGATCACGGCACGTTGTATCTCGCGAAGATCGGCGAGGTCGAGGTCCGCTGGTCGCGCGAGTTGCCCGCCGCACCATCCAGCGTCACGATCATCAAGGACGCGGGCGGCCGGTACTTCGCGTCGTTCGTGATCGAACTCGATGACGACGCCCACCAGCTCCCGCAAGTGGACACCGACACCGGGATCGATCTCGGGCTGACCCACTACGCCGTCACCTCCGCCGGCGAGAAGATCGCCAACCCGCGCTGGTTGCGCCGCCGGGAGCGCAAGCTCAAGAAACTCCAGCGCGCCCTGTCGCGCAAGCAGAAGGGGAGCGCCAACCGCACAAAGGCCCGCATCAAGCTCGCGCGCCAGCACGGACGCGTCGCCGACGCCCGCCGAGACTTCCTGCACCAAACCAGCACCACGATCATCCGCGAGAACCAAGCGGTAGCGGTCGAAGGTCTGGCGGTGCGGGGGCTGGCGCGGGGCATGCTCGCCAAGTCCGTGAACGACGCCTCCTGGGGCGCGTTCCTGCGGCTCCTGGAGGGCAAAGCCGCCCGGTACGGGCGCGCGTTCATCCGGATCGACCGCTGGTATCCCTCCTCCCGGCTGTGCCCGTGCTGCGGCTGGCAGGTCGGGAAACTCCCGTTGGACGTCCGCGAATGGGACTGCCCCTCCTGCGGCGAACACCACGACCACGACATCGCCGCCGCGCTCAACATCCTCGCCGAAGGCATCCGCCTTCGGTCCCCGAACGACGTGGCCGCCGGGCTGGCGGACACCCGAAACGACTGTGAAGGGCAGGTAAGACCAGGAACGGCAATCCCGACCCTGGCACCGCCCGAAACCTCCACCGCGCAAGCGGCGTAGAAGCAGCAGTAAACACCCTGCCGCGAGGCGGGAGCATCCCCGTCAATCATGGCGGGGAGAAGTCAAAGGATCCGTTTGGCTCCCGGCAGCGCGCGCACGAGGGCGGCCAGTCCCCAGCACAGCGGCAGCGCCAGGACGGCGACGACGGCGAACTTGACGATCGCGGCGGCCTGCAGCCCGCTGAAGGCGTAGGCGAGGCCGACCAGCACGAGGGGGTGGATGATGTAGACGGTGTAGGCCTGGCCGGACAGGAACCTGCCACGCGGCCCCTGGCGGTCGAAGCGCTCGCGGAACGTCACGAGCAGGCCGATGATCATGCCGACCGCGAACACCGCCTCCCACGCGGCCTGCGCCAGCCCCGACACCGCGCCCCTCGTGGCGAACTGCACCGGCAGCAGCACCAGCGTGGCCGCGCCCATCGCGGCGAAGCCGAGCCTGCCGGCCCGCTTCGACAGCGCGTCGAACCAGCCGTGCCTGAAGGCGAGCACGCCGAGCACGAACATGCTGACGTACTGGGGCAGGTGCGAGGGCGTCGGGAGGCCGAGTACCGGCACGTACAGGCCGGTGGGCACGACCAGCCGCCACAGGAAGGTGACGAGCGCCAGGGCGAGCGTGTAGCCGGCGATCGCCGTGAATCCCGGCGCCCCCTGGGGCACGGGGCGAGGGGTCCTGCCGTGGCGGCGGACGAGCGCGTAGATCGCGGCGAAGACGAGCAGCACCTCCACGAACCACATCGGGCCCGGGTCCCACGAGGCGAGGTAGAACTGCCAGTACGGCAGGTCCATCTCCCTGTAGATGCCGAAGGTGACCAGCGGCCTCAGTAACACGACGAAGACGAGCAGCGGGATGCCCAGCCGTACCAGCCGGTCCTTGAGGAAGGCGGCCCCGCCCTTGCGGTCGTGGGAGCCGGGGGTGAAGAAGCCGGAGATGAGGAAGAAGAAGCCCATGAAGAAGGCCTGGTCGACCATGACCAGGAGGTCGAGGAGCTGCCCCGAGGGGTCCTGGGCGGGCTCCACGTAGTACCAGACGGGGATGTTGCCGTAGGTGACGGCGACGTGGTGCAGGACGACCAGGACGGTCAGGACCACGCGCAGGTTGTCGACGTAGGCCAGGCGCTTCATCGGACCGCCCTGGTGAAGATCTCGACGAGCTCTCTGGCGTGCGCGTCCAGGTCGTGCTCGGGGTGGACCGCCCAGTAGGCGAACATGTTGTCCACCGCCGAGGAGTGGGTGATCGCCATGACGCGCGGGTCGAACTCCCTGAACTCGCCGGTGCTCTGGCCGAAGCGGTAGATGCGCTCCAGCGACTCGTACAGCTCCTCGTTGGCGGCGACGCCGTAGCGGGGTGAGCCGTCGGGCAGCCGGAGGTTGTGGAAGATCTCCCCCAGCGCCATGAGCTGGACGCGGTGGTCGCGCATGTGCTCGGCGACGGTGAGGATGTGCGTGCGCAGCAGCCCCGTGGCCGTGTTCTCGCCCTCCATCCTGGCCAGGACGAAGTCGGCGATGCCCGAGTAGACGTGGTCGACGACCTGCTCCATGAGCTCGTCCTTTCCGGAGAAGTGGTAGGAGATGACGCCCTTGCTGATGCCCGCGTGCTTGGCGATGAGGGCGAGGGAGGCCTTGGCGAAGCCGACCTCGGCGATGACCTCGATGGCCGAAGCCATGATCTGGGCGCGGCGCGCCTGTTCGATGAAGGAGCGCGGTTTCTGACCGCCCGCCTCATTTTCTGACCGCATGGCCAAAACTTAGCACGACCGGCCAGGAATAAATAAGAACGACCGATCGGTCGTATTGTGTTAGCCTGGCCGCATGGCAGACGGGCGCAGAGTGCGCGGGCAGCGCAGCCGCGAGGCGATTCTGGGCAGCGCGGTGGCGCTGGCCTCGGTCGACGGCCTGGGCGGCCTCAGCCTGGGCAGGCTCGCCGAGGCGGCGGGCGTCAGCAAGTCGGGCTTCTTCGCGCACTGGCGCGACAAGGAACAGCTCCAGCTCGACGCCGTCGAGTGGGCGGCGCGGCAGTGGGTGGAGCACGTCATCACTCCGGCCGCCGCCGCTCCCAAGGGCGTGCGCAGGGTCTTCGCCCTGCACGAGGCCAGGCTCGCCTTCTACAGGGACGGCGTCCTGCCGGGCGGCTGCTTCTTCTTCGTCGCCCAGGTCGAGTTCGACGACAAGCCAGGCCCGGTCAAGGACCGGGTCGCGGAGGCGATGAACGACTGGCTCGACTACCTGGAGCACACCGTCAGGGAGGCCGTCGACAGGGGCGAGCTACGCGCCGATCCGGCCCAGCTGGCCTACGAGATCGAGGCGCTCGGCGAGGCCGCCGTCACGCACTCCCGTCTGCGCGACGGCCCCACGGCCTTCGCCCACGCCCGCCGCGCGGTCCTCGACCGGCTGCGGGCGCTCTCACCGGCACCCGAACTCCTTCCGGAGGACTGACCTTGTCCCACACCCGCCCCGTCCAGGTGCACTTCGACGACCTCGACGCCATGGGCCTGCTGCACAACGCCCACTACTCCGTCCTCGTCGAGCGCGCCATCACGGCCTTCTGGACCGAGCAGGGCTGGGACTTCGACCCCGCCCGCTCCCGCTTCAAGGACGTCTTCTTCGCCGTCCGCGAGTTCACGATCACCTACCACGTGCCGATCATGGGCGCGGGCGAGCCGCTGGTGCACTTCTGGATCGAGCGGATGGGCACCACCAGCGGCGTGTACGGCTTCCGCGTGCTGTCGCCCGACGGCGAGACCGTCCACGCCGAGGGCCGCAGGGTCAACGTCAACATCGACCCCTCGACGTTGCGGCCCACGCCCTTCAGCCCGGAGATCCGCGAGGCGGCACAGGTTCTCGCCGCATGATGCGGACCCGATGGATCCCCGGCCCTGAGCGCAGGGGCGAGGATCCCGTCGTGGTCGCGCTCACCGCCTTCCGCCTGCACCGCGCCGTGCACCTGCCGCGCGCCTGCCGTACGGGGTGGGGGCTGAGCCGCCTGTGGCCGGAGCTGGACGGCGCGGTCGGGCTGTGGCTGTGGGCGGACCCGGGGGCGCGCCGCATCGGGTCGGTGTCGGTGTGGCGCTCCGAGGCCGGCCTCCGGGCGTTCGTGCGGCTGCCGGCCCACGTCGCGATCATGCGGGCCTACCGGGACAGGGGCGAGCTCGTCTCCGTCACCTGGACGAGCACCGCCCAGGACCTCTGGGAGGAGGCCAGGTCACACGGGGTGGAGAATTCCGCACCCCGCGGGTGACAATTCACGCCCCGGCTGACCTGGAGCTCCGCCGTACCGTGCCACGATGTCCGCACGCGAGGCGGGAGAGGCTCATGTGCGACGATCCGATGCTGCCCGGCACGGTCGCGGGCGCGCTGCGAGACTACGGCAGGCTGCTCGACGAGCACGGCATCACCTGGGGTGAGCCGGAGATCCACTACGTCAAGCTCTTCAGGGTCAGGGGGGTGCTGCCGCCCCAGCTCATGGACAGGTTCTGGGGGCTGGCCTTCACCAGGCTCGCCGAGCGGCATCCCGGCGCGTCCTTCATGGAGCTCGGCGCCCGCCTGGGCGAGCCCGACTACGACGAGCTGCTGCGCGACACGCTCGAGGGCAGGCTGCCCGGCGCGCTGGCGGCGCTGCGGATCACCGACGAGGGGGTGCGGCTGGAAGGCGCGCCCCGCACCACCCTGGGGGAGCCGCCCACGCTGTCGCTGCTGGTCGACTCCTGGCGCGACGGCCCGGTGCGGGTGTCGGCCGACGGACGGTCGCGGGAGCTGCGGGCGGCGGGCGCGTGGCTGGTCGAGGTCACCCCCGACAGCGAGCTGACCGTCGACGGCGCGCCCGTGTGCCTGCGCCGCCTGGTCAGGACGGTCCCCTCGGCCAGGCTCCGGCTGAGCGCGGGCTTCCCCTGCAGGTGGAGCGTGTTCGGGGCCGACGGCCAGGGCTGGTTCCCCGCGGGCGCGCCGCACCGTCACGACTTCCACGGCCTGCCGTACTTCCACGGCGACGACCTGGTCCTCGATGTGCCGGCCGACACGCTCACCGTCTCCGTCACGAGGGGCATGGAGTACGGCGAGGCGCTGACCGCCGTCATCCTCTCCCCCGGCCAGGAGCACGCCGTACGGCTGACGCCGCGCCGCCGCCTCGACGCCGCGGCCCGCGGTTGGTACGGCGGCGACCTGCACGTCCATCTCAACTGGGCGGGCGACCACGTGGCCACCCCCGCCGAGGCGGCGGCCGTCCAGCTCGGCGAGGACCTGCACGTGCTGAACCTGCTCGCGGGCAACGTCTCGGGCTCCCGCGTCTACGACCGCGACGCGCTCGACCAGTGGACGGGCGCCGACCTGCCCTGGTCGGACGACACGCACGTGGCGCGCATGGGGGTGGAGTACCGCAACGACCTGCTCGGCCACGTCCACGCCTTCGGCCAGGCCAAGCCGCCCGAGCGCTTCCACACGGGGTTCGCGGGCGAGGCCGACTGGCCGCCCAACGCCGAGGCGCTGCGGGAGCTGCGCCAGTCGGGCGCGCTGCTCGGCTACAGCCACCCGTTCGGCACGCCTCTCACCGAGAACGACCCGCCCCAGCGGCTCATGCGCCCCGTCGCCCGCAACTGCGCGGCCCGCGCGCTCGTCGCCGACGCCGCCCTCGGCCTGGTCGACAGCCTCGACGTGCTGACCCACGCCGATATCGGCGCCACCGCCGTCGTCTACCGGCGCCTGCTCGGCGCGGGCAACCGCCTGGCCGTCACGGCGGGGACGGACACGATGCTCTCCTTCACCCGCCTCGACCGCCAGTCCAGCCCTCCCGGCTGGGCCCGCGTCTACGCACGCGTGGACGGCCCGCTGAGCGCCGCCTCCTTCGCCGAGGCCGTACGGCGCGGCCGCACCTTCGCCACCACCGGCCCCTGGCTGGAGCTGTCGGTCAACGGGCACGAGCCGGGCGACGTGCTCGACCTGGAGCGCGGCGCGAGGGTGGTGGCCACCGCGCGCACGGCCGGGCCGGAAGTGGCCGAGCTGCGCCTGCGGACCGCCGACGGCGTCGTGGCCGTCTCCGAGGGCACCGCGGTGAGCGCCTCGTTCGAGGTGGACGAGCCCACCTACGTGCTCGCCGAGGCGGCCGGCGGGCCCTCCGCCGAGTCGATGACGGGCGAGACGTACGCGCTGAGCAGCCCCGTCTATCTCGACGTCGAGGGGCGGCGGGTGGCCAGGCGGCAGGACGTCCAGTGGTGCCTGGACTGGCTCGAGGCGCTGGAGGAACTGGTGCGCGAGCACGCGGTCCTGCACACCCCCGACCAGCTCGACGACCATCTCGCGGTGCTGGAGCGGGCCCGCGAGATCTACCGCGCCCGCCTCAGCGGCGTTTGAAGGCCGACAGGAGGCGGTCGGCGGCCAGCGACGGGGTGAGCGCGCCGTCGAGCACCTCGCGCTCGACCTCCTCGGCGATCGCCGCCACGGCGGGGTCGCCGCGCAGCTCGCCCAGCAGCCGGTCGCGCACGAGCGTCCACGTCCATCCGACCTGCTGGCGGCGGCGCCGCTCGACCAGGTCGACGCGGTCCTGGTGGGCGAGGACCTGCGCCCACACCTCCTCGATTCCCGCTCCCGTCAGCCCGCTGCAGGTCAGGACGGGCGGGGGCGGGCCCTCGGAGCGCAGCATCCGCAGCGCGCCAGCCAGCTCTCGCGCCGCCTTCCTGGCGGCCATCTCGAAGTCCCCGTCGGCCTTGTTGACCGCGATGACGTCGGCGAGCTCCAGCACGCCCTTCTTGATGCCCTGCAGCTGGTCGCCGGTGCGGGCCAGGCTGAGCAGCAGGAAGGTGTCGACCATGTCGGCGACCGCGGTCTCCGACTGCCCGACGCCGACGGTCTCCACCAGCACGGTGTCGAAGCCCGCGGCCTCGACGACGACCATCGCCTCCCTGGTCGCCTTGGTGACGCCGCCCAAGGTGCCCGAGGTGGGCGAGGGGCGGATGAAGGCGTTCGGATCGGCCGACAGGCGCGACATGCGCGTCTTGTCGCCGAGGATGCTGCCGCCGGTGCGTGTCGAGGAGGGGTCGACGGCCAGCACGGCCACGCGATGTCCGCGGCCGGTCAGCAGGGTGCCGAGCGCGTCGATGAACGTGGACTTGCCCACCCCTGGCACACCCGAGATGCCCACCCTGCGCGCCTGCCCTGCCAGCGGGGTGAGCTCGACGAGCAGCCGCTGCGCCAGCTCGGCGTGGTCGGCCCTGGTCGACTCCACCAGCGTGATCGCGCGGGCGATCCAGGCGCGCGAGCCCGACTTCACGCCGCTGACGTAGTCGTCGAGCGTTCTCAATGGCCCAACCGCGAGGACAGCTCGCGTACCAGGTCGAGGGCGGCGTCGGCGATCACCGTGCCGGGCGGGAAGATCGCTGAGGCGCCCGCCGCGCGCAGCTCGCCGAAGTCGCCGGGCGGGATCACGCCGCCGACCACGATCATGACGTCGTCCGCGCCGAGCTCGGCCAGCGCCGCGCGCAGCGCCGGGACCAGCGTGAGGTGCCCCGCGGCCAGCGAGGAGACCCCGACGATGTGCACGTCGGCCTCCACCGCCTGCCTGGCCACCTCCTCGGGCGTCTGGAACAGCGGGCCGACGTCCACGTCGAAGCCGAGGTCGGCGAAGGCGGTGGCGATCACCTTCTGGCCGCGGTCGTGGCCGTCCTGCCCCATCTTGGCCACCAGGATGCGCGGGCGCCTGCCCTCGGCGTCGGCGAAGGCCGCGCACGCCTGCCGGACCTGCTCGATGCCCTTCACCGGGCCCGCCTCCTCGCGATACACCCCGGAGATGGTACGGATCTGGCCCGCGTGCCGCCCGAACACCTTCTCCAGCGCGTCGGAGATCTCGCCGACCGTGGCCTTGGCGCGGGCCGCCTCGACGGCGAGCGCGAGGAGGTTGTCGCCGCCCGCCGCGCCCTTGGTGAGGTTCTCCAGCGCCTGCCGTACGGCCTGCGGGTCCCTGTCGGCGCGCAGGCGGCGCAGCTTGTCGAGCTGCTGGGCCCGCACCGCGCTGTTGTCGACCTTGAGCACCTCGATCGGCTCGTCGGCGGCGGGCCGGTACTTGTTGACGCCGATGACCGGCTGCCGGCCCGAGTCGATGCGGGCCTGGGTGCGGGCCGCGGCCTCCTCGATGCGCAGCTTGGGCAGGCCGGCGTCGATCGCGCGGGCCATGCCGCCGGCCGCCTCGACCTCCTCGATGTGCTGCCACGCCCGCTCGGCCAGGTCGTGGGTGAGGCGCTCGACGTAGTAGGAGCCGCCCCACGGGTCGATGACGCGCGTGGTGCCCGACTCCTGCTGCAGCAGCAGCTGGGTGTTGCGGGCGATGCGGGCGGAGAAGTCGGTGGGCAGCGCCAGCGCCTCGTCGAGGGCGTTGGTGTGCAGCGACTGGGTGTGGCCCTGGGTGGCGGCCATCGCCTCGACGCAGGTGCGCGCGACGTTGTTGTAGACGTCCTGGGCGGTGAGAGACCAGCCCGAGGTCTGCGAGTGGGTGCGCAGCGACAGCGACTTGGGGTTCTTCGCGCCGAACCCCGCGACCAGGCGCGACCACAGCAGGCGGGCGGCCCGCAGCTTGGCGACCTCCATGAAGAAGTTCATCCCGATGCACCAGAAGAACGACAGCCTCGGGGCGAACCTGTCGAGGTCGAGCCCCGCGTTCACGCCCGCGCGCAGGTACTCCACGCCGTCGGCCAGCGTGTAGGCCAGCTCCAGGTCGCAGGTGGCCCCCGCCTCCTGGATGTGGTAGCCGGAGATCGAGATCGAGTTGAACTTCGGCATGTGCTCGCTGGTGTAGGCGAAGATGTCGGAGATGATCCGCATCGACGGCCCAGGGGGATAGATGTAGGTGTTGCGGACCATGAACTCCTTGAGGATGTCGTTCTGGATGGTCCCCGTGAGCTGCTCGGCGGCCACTCCCTGCTCCTCGGCGGCCACGATGTAGAGCGCGAGGACAGGCAGCACCGCGCCGTTCATGGTCATCGACACCGACATCCGGTCGAGCGGGATGCCGTCGAACAGCTGGCGCATGTCGTAGATGGAGTCGATCGCCACGCCCGCCATGCCGACGTCGCCCGCCACGCGCGGGTGGTCGGAGTCGTAGCCCCGGTGCGTGGCCAGGTCGAAGGCGACCGACAGGCCCTTCTGCCCGGCCGCGAGGTTGCGCCGGTAGAAGGCGTTCGACTCCTCGGCGGTGGAGAAGCCCGCGTACTGCCTGATCGTCCACGGCTGGTTGACGTACATCGTCGGGTAGGGCCCGCGCAGGTACGGCACCGCTCCCGGATAGGTGCCGAGGAAGTCGAGCCCCTCGAGGTCCGCCGCCGTGTAGACCGGCTCGACCGCGATGCCCTCGGGCGTCTCCCACGGCTCGCCGTCGAGCGTGCCGGTGGAGGTCGCGGGCGACGCCAGGGGGATGGTCGTGAAGTCGGGGATCATCGAGTCACTCCCAGGTCGTCGAAGGTCGTGCGGAGGACTTCCAGCGCGTCGCAGCCGGCGTACAGGCGCGCGTCGACGCCTTCATGGGTTCCCTTCCCCGCCAGCCAGACCCTTCTCGCGCCCGCGCGTCTCAGCGCCTGCGCGACGGGGGTGGCGTGCTCGCCGTACAGCTGGTCGCTGGAGCACAGGCAGGCGACGGCGGCGCCGCTCGCGGCGAAGGCCCGCGCGATCGCCTCCGGGTCAATTCCGGGGCCGGAGGTGACCGTGCGCAGGCCGCCGGCGCGAAAGAGGTTGGCGGCGAACGCCGCCCTGGCGGTGTGCGCGGCGACGGGGCCGATGGTGGCCAGGAACACGGTGGGCCGCTCGGGCTGGGCGTCCGCGAGATCGCGCAGCTCCTCGTACGGCCTGGCGTAGCGCTCCACCCTGCCGCTCGTCGAGGGCCGCGGGCGCTCGTCGGGGTTCGGGAACTCGCTCACGCCCGTGATGGGGAAGCGCCGGTGCGCGATGTCGGCCTCGCGCCGCGCCCTGGTCGCCGCGATGCGCGCGCTGACCAGCCCGGAGGCCTCCTGGATGCCGCCCGCGGCCTCGATCTCCTGGAACCACCGCCAGGCCCGCTCGGCCAGCTCGGCCGTCAGCCGCTCGACGTACCAGGAGCCGCCCGCGGGGTCGGCGACCTGCCCCACGCCCGCCTCCTCCAGCAGCAGTGCCTGGATGTTGCGGGCGAGGCGCCGCGAGAAGGCGTCGGGCGCGCCCAGCGCGGCGTCGAAGGGCTGCACGGTCACCGCGTCGGCGCCGCCCACGCCCGCCGCGAAACAGGCGAGGGTGGTCCGCAGCAGGTTCACGTGGGGGTCGCGCGCGGTCATCATGGCCGAGCTGGTCACCGCGTGCTGCACCTGCTCGCCGCCTCCTCCGCAGACCTCCGCCACCCGGGCCCACAGCAGCCGGGCCGCCCGCAGCTTGGCGATGGTGGCGAACTGGTCGGCGGTGGCGGCGTAGCGGAACTCCAGCTGGCCCAGTGCCTGCTCCACCGGCAGCCCGGCCTCGGTCAGCGCCCGCAGGTGGGCCACGCCGACCGCGAGGGAGCAGCCGAGCTCCTGCGTGTCGCTGCCGCCCGCGTCGTGGTACGGCAAGCCGTCCACGACGATCGCCCGCAGGCCCTCGTGCTCGGCCGCGCACCGCCTGGCCAGCGTGACGGCGTCGGCGCCCAGCCCCGCGCCGAGGTTGCCGCGCACCTCGGCGCCGAGCCCGAGCAGCACGGCGGCCGCCTCGGCGGTGCGCTCGCCTGCCTCGAGCACCACGGGCGCCAGGTCGAGGTGGACCCCGCGCAGCGTCCGCGCGAGATCGCCGGGGGGAACGGCCAGCCACAGGGAGGTGACACCGTTCTCCAGGTCGGCCAGCACCGCCTCGTTGTCGGCCACGGCGTGGCGCTGCCGCACGTCCCAGCCCCGGTGCGCGGGGCGGGGCGCGCGCAGCTCGGGCAGGTCGCCGGCGTCGTAGAGGGGGGCGAGGCGCACGCCGTCGTAGGTGTCGGTGGCCAGCGCGGCCTCAGGGTCGGCGTCCACGCCGGACCTGCGCAGCACGCCGAGCGCCAGAGCCCGCCAGTCGTCGCGGGTAGTCGACGGGAAGTCCGCGGCCAGTCTCATGCCTTGGATGGTAAGCGGAGCCGTACCAGAACATTGCTCCGGGGGTGCCTCCGGCGCGCCGGCGGCTCAGGGCAGCGGCGCCTCCCAGGCCAGCCGCCAGGTGGTGGGGCCCACGATGCCGTCGTCGGCGATGCCCTGGTTGCGCTGGAACCTGCGGCACACGTCGCGCGAGTCGGCTCCGTAGGCGCCGTCGACGCCGATGTTCCAGCCGCGCTTCTTCATCTGCCGCTGCCACGTGCGGACGTCGTCGCCGCGCATCACGGGCGGGAACCGCAGCAGCCGTCCGGGGAAGGCGGGGGCCTGCGGCTGCGGCGGCGTCGGCGGCTCCTGGCCGCCCGGCCTGGGGGCGCCGCGCCTGATCCAGGCGTAGAGGCGGTCGCCAGGGCAGTCGGTGTTGAACCCGTCGCGGTGCCCCTTGATCTCGCGCCCCGCCTCGCCCTTTTCGCGAAGGTGCTGGATGGCGTCGAGGATGGCGTGCAGCACCCCGTCGGGCGGGACGGTCAGCCCCGCGTTGCCGACCAGCCCGAGCACCGCGTAATGGCCCGAGTTGAGGCCCGCGCCGTTGGCGGCGGGCAGGTGGTGCAGCCCCCGCCCCTCGAACACCTTCCGATGCGGACACGCGACATACGTGTTGCCGGTGAAGTACACGCTGCCCTGACGGCGAGCCAGCCAGCTCTGGTTCTCGGTACGCGGACACCAGATCTCTCCTGTGTAGATCTCCCGCGTGATGGAGAACGTCGAGCCCCGCAGCGCCGCGGAACGAGGGGCGAAGTGCTGCTTGCGCCGTATGTTGACCTGCCACATCTCGCTGGGACAGCTGTCGGTCGGCGGACGCATCCGAAGGGAGGCCCCGCTACCCGACAGGAGCACGGCGAACATGAAGGCCTCGGCGGCGGCCCTGCTCTTCTGCGCCAGCGCGTCCTCACCCGCGTTGTCGGCGGCCAGGGAGACCTCGATGAACAGGGACAACTGCGCCCTGGTCAGGGAGAGCAGGAACTCCTGGGCCGGGACCCGGTCAGGCGCGACCTCGAGCAGAAGCCGTCCCGCGTCCGCCGAGAGGTGGAACTCCGCCAGATGACGGTTGCGGCATTCGCGCCACCTGGGCACGCCGTCGGTCTGGACGCCGAGGCGGGGAAACGCCTCGACCGGCGGGCCGAACACCGCACTCAGCGCCGCCCTGATCCGCGCGACATGGCCTGGATTGGAGGACATCGACTGATAGACCGCCACGCTGGTGGACGGGCGCGCGCCGCGAAGGGGCTTGATGTGCCCTTCGGTCCAGAACCAGGCGACGAGCTCGACGAACGCGTCGGACCACTTGGCCTCGACCGGGAGATCCGCACAGGGAGCCGCGATCGGGATGCGATCCCAGTAGCCGAGTGTCTCCGTTGTCACCCAGAGTCGCTCGCGCTCGGTGACCGAGCGGGGAGCCGCGCCCGTGGGGAGCCACCTACCGTCGGGCCCCTTCTGCCGCGTGGTCCCTGTGCGCCTGCGGAAACGCTCAACCGGCCAGCGGTGTTGCGGCGTGGTGAGCGAGGAATGGCTGACGCCTTCCATCCTCACCATCTCCCGCTCCCTGCTCGGGAAGACGCACACCTCCAGGACCGGCTGCCACTGCGAGACGCCCAGCTCGTGGTTGAGCGTGAGGGTGAGATCGCCCACCTGGAGCTCACGGTAGGACTTCCAGCCCTGCCGGGTGAGGATCTCCGTCTCTTCGTCCACGCAGTAGCCGATGTCGATCCAGCCGTTGGAGTCCATGTGGAAGTTCTGGATCGACTGCACGAGGGAGACGCACTTGGCGTGGTCGCGCACGATGGCCGGGTCGACCCTGCCGCCGGTGTAGTGGACCTTGACTCCCCTGGTGGAGTCGAGCTGGGTGTAGCTGCCGCCGGGGGGACGGGCACGCCAGGCACGGCGCGAGACGAGATCGATGGCCACGGCGAACTCCAGGACGGGGATGGTGACGACCGAGGGTAACGCGGGGTGTACGGACAGATCCCGGGATTGTCGATTATTGGTCTCGTCAGGGCCGGAACACTCGCTGGTCGGTGACGATCGCGGTGATCAGGTCGTGGGGCGTCACGTCGAACGCGGGGTTCAGCGCACGGGTGCCCTCGGGCGCGAGCCGTACACCTCGCACCCGCACGACCTCCTCCTCCGCCCGGTCCTCGATCTCGATGTGCTCGCCCGAAGGGGTGGCGGGGTCGATGGTCGTCTCGGGCGCGACCACGAAGAACGGCACGCCCGCGCGCTCGGCGCCCAGCGCGAGGGAGTAGGAGCCGACCTTGTTGGCGGTGTCGCCGTTCGCGGCGATCCGGTCCGCCCCGATCAGCACCGCGTCGATCCCGCCCCGCGCCAGCAGCGCGGGCCCCGCGGAATCGGCGATCAGCCGGTACGGCGCGCCCATCCGGTCCAGCTCCCACGCGGTCAGCCGCGCGCCCTGCAGCAGCGGCCTGGTCTCCAGCGCCAGCACCTCGGCCAGCCTGCCGCGCTCGTGCAGGGTCTGGATGACGCCCAGCGCCGTGCCGCGCTCCACGGCCGCGAGGCCACCGGTGTTGCAGATGGTCATGACCCGCAGCCGGTCGCCTTCGAGCAGGTCGGCGCCGCGCCTGCCCATGGCCACGCAGGCGGCGATGTCCTCGTCACGCAGCCGCTGGGCCCTGGCCAGCACCGCCGCCCTGCCCTCCTCCAGGTGCGCGGCGGCCTCGTCGACGCCCCACGCCAGGTTGACGGCGGTCGGCCTGGCCTCGCGCAGGCGGGCGATGGCCTTCCTGTCGCCGTCGGCCAGCACCACGCCGAACGCTCCCGCCACCCCCAGGGCGGGAGCCCCCCGTACGGCAAGGCGCTGGATCGCGTCGATGAGCGCGTCCACGGTGGTGATGCGCAGCATGACCAGCTCGTCCGGCAGCAGCGTCTGGTCGACGAGCTCGATGGCTCCGTCGACCCAGTCGATCGTCCTCACACCGCGCACGCTACCGCCTTGTGCGGCGGCGGTCAGCGCTCGGACAGGACGATCACCGAGTCATCCTCGCCGAGCGTCACGGGCTGCGACTTGCTCGGGTTCAGCACGACGCCGTAGTGCGGCGGCTGGTTGACGCCCGAGGCGAGGCGGTAGCCGATCGCCGTCTCCCCCCTGCGCCTGGCCGACTCGATGACGGTCGAGAAGGACACCGGAACGCCCTTCGTGACGTAGGACGTGGCGGGCCGGGGGTAGATCTCCGAGCCGCGCGAGTCGAAGAGGTAGCCGAAGACGTCGGCCAGGTGCCTGTTCTCGGCGAGCTGGGCCAGCAGCAGGCCGATCACGGTGTCGCTGATGACGATGTCGTCGGCCTCGGTCACCTCCGCCAGCGAGCGGTTGTTCTCGTCGTGCATCTCGCTGACGATCGAGTAGCGCTCCCCCGCCACCGTCTGCATGTCGCGCAGCTGCAGGAGCGTCATCAGCGTGCGGGTGTCGGCGTGCTGCGGCTTGAAGCGGTCGTCCGACAGCACGATCACGTGCTGGTAGAGGCCGACTCCGAGCGCCTCCAGCGCGTACCTGTCGGTGGTGTCGCTCTCCTTGACGTTCACGGTCAGGTTGCGCAGGCCGTCCAGGCCCGCGCCCGCCTTGGGGTGGTCGGCCGCGATCTCCAGCACCGACCCGGGGGCGACGTAGCCGTCCAGGTAGCGGACGATGTGCTCGGCGCGCGCGTTCCAGTTGAGGATGAGCGTGCGCTCGGGCTCCTGTGCCACGGCCGGCGCCACCGCGAGGTCCTTCTCCGAGAGCGGGGCCGCGCCCGAGGCGAGGTGGATCAGCGAGTCGTCGTGGGCGATGACGATGACCTCGTCCTCGGCGGTGATGACGGTGTCCATGGGCGGGTTGAGCACGACGCCCTGCGCCCGGCGCAGGCCGATGACGGTGGCCGTCTGGTAGGCGTGCAGCGCGTCGCCGTACGACTGGCCCGTGAGGGCGGCGTCGGAGCGGAGGTAGATCTCGCCGCCGTCGAAGTTGAGCAGGTCCATGCAGACCACGGACATGCCCGACTGCCTGGAGGACTGCACGATCAGCCGGGAGGCGGTGTCGTCGGAGTCGACCAGGTGCACCTGGTCGCCGCCGGCCAGGCGGGCGGCGGCCAGGTTGCGGCTGGAGGTGAGCGAGGCGACGACCGGCGGGTGGTCGCCCGCCCGCTTGGCGAGGGCCAGCAGGATCTTGATGACGTGCGCGTCGGGGTCCTCGCCGTCGGGGGACAGCACGACGATGGAGCGCGCCTTGTCGAGGTTCATCAGCCTCAGGTCGCCGGGCTCGGTGGGCCGCCCCGTGCGGCAGACCAGCCTGGTCCTGCCGGTGTCGCCGATGCGCTCCCTGATCTCCTCCTCCATGTCGAGCTTGTCGCGGTCGGCCAGCACCGCGATGACCGAGCCCCGCTGGCTGGCGTGCGCCTTCACCAGTTCCCCGATGATGGTGAAGACCTGGTCGGACCAGCCGAGCACGACGGTGTGGCCGGTTTCGGCGATCATCGACCGGCCCCTGCGCAGCCGGTCGATCTTCTGCTTGAGACCGTTGGACAGCAGGCCGACCAGGATGCTGACGATGAAGATGCCGGCCAGCGAGCCGGCGAACATGACGGCGAGGAAGGCGGTGCTGCCCTTGTCGCTGGCCACCTTGCTCGGGGTCATGGCGTGCATCAGCGACAGCCACAGCACCTCACCGATTCCCGCGCCCTCGGGCTCGTCGGTCAGCCAGACGGTCAGGCCCGCCACCACCAGCACTAATGCCACCGAGACCAGGGCGAGCCACCCGATGAGCGAGGCGGTTCCCCTGGACATCGTGTTGTCGAACCAGTAACGCATGCGCTCGCGCAGAGACACGCTTACCTCCCCGTGAATGAACCTCGACCAACGGCACAAGGTACAGGTGCTTTCAGGTGACGAAAAATCATGCCGACCAGCGCCCGTACCCTGGTCCCGTGACGACCGCGAACCTGGCCTACGAGACGCTCAAGCGCCGCATCGTCGAGGTCGAACTGCGCCCCGGCGAGCGGCTGGTCGAGCGCGATCTGGCGGCCGAGCTCGAGGTGTCGCGGATTCCGCTGCGCGAGGCCCTGCGCCTGCTGGCCGCCGAGGGACTGGTGGTGCTGGTGCCCGGCAGGGGTGCGCTGGTCAGCCCGTTCACCCCCGACGACGTGCGCGACCTGTTCGACGTGCGCGAGAGCCTGGAGGCGCTGGCCGCGCGCCTGGCCGCCGAGCGCGCCGACGCCGAGGGGCTGGCCAGGCTGCGCGCGTGCATGGAACGGGCCAGGGCGGCGATCGCGCGCGGCGACAGGGCGGGCATCGCCGCAGCCAACGCCGACTTCCACCACGAGCTGGTGGCCATCTCGGGCAACGCGCTGCTCGCCGACCTGATGCGCCCGCTGGACGCCCGCCTGCACCGCCTCTTCCACCTCACCTCCGACCGCGATCCCGGACGGCAGAGCGAGGAGCACGCCGAGCTGTACGAGGCGATCGCGGCAGGCGACCCCGATCGGGCGGCCGCGCACGCGCTGCGGCACGTCGCCGACGGCCGAGCCGACTCCATGGCCGTGGCGCGCGGCTGGTCGGTGCAGGACATCGACCCCATCCAGGCCACGCATTCCCGGCGCAGGGCTGAACGAGTACGTAAACCATCCGATGCGTGCCCACCTGGACGTCCACCACAATCGGCCGGGTGATATCGCGTGTCGCCCTCCAGCCGATCACGCCGGGCGAGCGCGGCTCCCGCGGCTATCACGATCCCTTCGGCAACGGCGCCGCGGTCTGGGATTACACCAGGTGGACCGGCGAGGAGATCGAGATCGGCTTCCCGGCCGCCGAGCTGGTGCCGTCGTGGACCGCGCGCACGCCGCCGGGCAGCTGGCTGGAGGTCGAGCTGCGGGCCAGGACCGCCGACGGCCGCCGTACCCGGTGGTACGTCTTGGGCAGGTGGGCCGAGACCTGCGCCGACATCCACCGCACGTCACTGCCCGGCCAGGGCGACGAGGACGGCGACGTCGCCGTCGACACCCTGGTCGCCAGACGCCCCATGCTCGCCTACCAGGTCAGGGTCACCCTGTACGGCACCGGCGCGAGCGTCGGCTCGGTCAGCGTGATGGCCTCCGCAGCGCCGGGCCCCGTGCGCGCCACGCCTCCCGGCAAGGCGAGCGGGATCGAGCTGGCCGTGCCGCCGCTCTCGCAGCGCGTGCACGCCGGCCACTACCCGCAGTGGGACGGCGGCGGCGGATCCTGGTGCAGCCCCTCGTCGGTGGCGATGGTGCTCGGCTTCTGGGGCAGGGGCCCGGCCGCCGAGGAGCTGGCGTGGGTCGACCCCGCCGATCCGTGCCCCGCCGTCGACCACGCCGCCCGCGACATGTACGACCACAGCTACCAGGGCTGCGGCAACTGGCCCTTCAGCGTCGCCTACGCGGGGCGCTACGGCCTGACCGGCTTCGTCACGCGGTTGCGCTCCCTGACCGAGCTCGAGTCCTTCGTGGCCGCGGGGATCCCGCTGATCACCTCGCAGTCGTTCAAGGAGCGGGAACTGCCGGGAGCCGGCTACTCCACGACCGGGCACATCATGGTCGTCGCCGGGTTCACCGCGCAGGGCGACGTGATCGCCAACGATCCGGCGGCCGAGGGGGTTCGGCGGATCTATCCCAGGGCAGCCTTCGAGAACGTCTGGCTGCGCGGCTCGGGAAGCGGAGGCGTCGTCTACGTCCTCCACCCGCCGGAGATCCCCCTCCCTCCGTCCGACGGCAACTGGTGAGTCATGAGTATCGATGCGGGCGGCTGGACCGCCGTCGCCGCGCTGACCTCCAGCGACGTCTTCGCCGCGGGGGCCGCCCACTACGCGATCACCGATCCGGAGAGCTGGGCCGCCGAGACGCACGACTTCGAGTCGCGCTACCTCGACGGGCTCGTCGGGCCGCTGCCCGAGACGCGGCAGCGCTACCTCGACAGATCGCCGCTGCTGCACGCCCGCCAGGCCTCGGGCCCCTGCCTGATGCTGCACGGCCTGGAGGACGCGATCGTCGACGTCGGCCAGGCCGAGCGGTTCGCCAGCGAGCTGGACAGACACGGCAAAGAGTGCGCGTTGCTGACGTTTCCCGGCGAGCGGCACGGGTGGCGCAGGCAGGAGACTATCGTCGCGGTGCTCGAAGCCGAGCTGGCGTTCTACGAGAAAATCTTCTGGGGATGATGTGAAGAGCGTTGCCGAGATCTGCTCCGATCTGATCAGGTTCGACACCACCAACCCAGGCTCGGGCGAGCGTCCGGCCGCCGAGTACGTCGCCACGCTGCTGGCCGACGCGGGCCTGCAACCGGAGGTCTTCGAGTCCGCGCCGCACCGCACCACGGTCGTGGCCAGGGTCGAGGGCGACTCGCCCGACGCCCTGCTCATCCACGGCCACCTCGACGTGGTGCCCGCCGACCCCGCCGAGTGGCAGCTGCACCCGTTCTCCGGCGAGATCGTGGACGACTGCGTGTACGGCAGGGGCGCGGTCGACATGAAGGGCTCGTGCGCGATGACCATCGCCACCGTGCTCGGCCTGCTGGCCACGGGGCTGCGCCCCAGGCGGGACCTGGTGCTGGCCTTCCTCGCCGACGAGGAGGCGACGGGCGACTTCGGCTCGCGCCACGCCGTCACCGAGCACCGCGACCTGTTCGACGGCGTCACCGAGGCGATCAGCGAGTCGGGCGGCTTCAGCGTGACCTCGGGCGGGGCCCGCGTCTACCCCATCGCCGTGGGCGAGCGCGGCACCTCGTGGATGAAGCTCACCGCGCACGGCGTCGCGGGCCACGGCTCCAGGCCCGCCGTCGACAACCCCGTCGCCACGCTGGCCCACGCGCTGTCCCGCATCGCCTCCCACCAGTGGCCGGTACGGCTGACGCCGTCGGTCGCCGCGCTTCTGCGGAGCCTGTCGGAGATCACCGGCCGGCCGATCGACCTGGACCGGCTCGACGACGAGGCGGCCCGGCTCGGCTCGCTCGGCAGCCTGTTCAAGGGCCAGATCCGCAACTCGGCCAATCCGACCATGCTGTCGGCGGGCTACAAGGTCAACGTGGTGCCGTCCAGCGCCTCGGCGCACGTCGACGGGCGCTACCTGCCGGGCCTGCAGGAGGAGTTCCTCTCGACCATCGACGAGCTGCTCGGCCCGAAGATCACCCGTGAGTTCGTCAACCTCGAGGACGCGCCCTCGGCCCCCTACCCCTCCTCGTTCTTCGACGAGATGGGCGCCGCCCTGGTGGCCGAGGACCCGCTGGCCAGGCCGGTGCCGTACGTGATGAGCGGGGGCACGGACGCGAAGTCGTTCGCCAGGATCGGGATCAAGGGGTACGGCTTCGCGCCGCTCATGCTGAGGCCCGATCTCGACTACTTCGGGATGTTCCACGGCAAGGACGAGCGCGTGCCGGTGGAGGGCCTGGAGTTCGGCACCCGGGTCCTGACCCGGCTGCTCTCGTAACGGTAACGCCAGGGTCCGCCCCGCCGAAAAATCGGACATCTCGCCCACTGAATACGCAACGTGGTGATAGCATCACATATTGTGACTACTCCAAAACGCGTAGAGATCGGCTGGCCCGCACTGGGGCTCGCCGTGACCGCCGAGCTGGATAACCGCAACGCCGCTCTGGCGCAGAGCCTGTGGAACGCCCTGCCGTACCGCAGCCTGCAGGGCCATGCTCTCGTGGCAGGTCAGCACCTCTACCACGTCGCTCCTGTCCATGATCTGCTGTACCAGTCGGCCCCGTACAAGGTGGAGGATCGGCGCGCCGAGCCGGACGGCACCCTCTTCGCCTCCCGCCTTCAGCACCTGGGCATCAAGTACGGCGAGCTCACCGAGCCCATGCCCGCCACCCCGATCGGCCACGTCATCCCCGACGACCTCGACTCGCTCCTGGAGGCGGGCGAGGCGGTGTGGGAGGCGGTGTACACCACCAAGAAGCCCGTCATCGCCGAGGTCCGCCGCGCGGGCGGGGTCGGCGGCCACAGCGTGCCGCGCCTGACCGCGGCCGCCCCGGAGGTCGACGCGCTGATCGGCGACCTGCACGCCGAGACGGAGCGGATCTGGCTGGAGCCACCGCAGGAGCTGGTCGACCTGCACGAGGGCCGCATCGCCTCGTGCGCGGGCAGCTACGAGACGGTCCTTACCACGCTGCTGTTCGTCAACGGCGAGACGCGCCCGCTGGGCTACGCCGCCTACGGCGGCCTGGTGCGGGCGGCCTACGACGGAATGCCGCTGGGGCCGCTGCGCCAGATGGCCCGCGTCCTCATCCCGACACCTGCCGAGTTCCTCGGCTACTGCGGGCTGGAGAAGGTCTGGGACTTCACCAGAAGGACCCTCGACTGCCTCGACGGCATCGGCGACCGCGACGACTTCACCGCGCTCATGGCGCACATGACGCTCTATCTCAACTGTCTGGGCGGGTGGAACCTCCACCTGTTCCCCTGGCAGCTGGGCGATCACCTGCGCCGTGTGAGCGCACCCGCATGAGCACCGACGCTCAGGTCGTGGTCGTCGGCGGCGGGGTGATCGGCCTCTCGATCGCCTTCCACCTGGCGGAGGCGGGGGTCGGCACCCTGCTGCTCGAACGCGGCGCGCTCGGATCGGGCGCGTCGCGGGCCACGGCCGACGTGGTGCGCGCCTACTTCGCGGGCAACCCGGTGAGCTCGGCGCTGGCCGTACGGAGTCTCGCGGCCTACCGCGCCTTCCCCGAACGGCCCGGCCTCGACCTGCCGCTGCGGCAGGTCGGCTACCTGGTGCTGTTCACCGACCGCGAGCAGGTGGCGGCCTTCGAGGCCGACCTGCCCGCGCAGCGGGCCGCGGGGGTGGAGGTCGAGCTGATCGGCGCCGGCGAGGCCAGGCGGCTCAACCCGCTCGTCGCGGCCGACCTGCCGCTGCTGGCCGCCGCGTGGTCGCCGCAGGCGTACATCTCCGACACCGCGGCCATCGTCGGCGGCTACGCCGAGGCGGCGCGGCGGGCGGGCGCGGTGCTGTGCACCAGCACGCCCGTCACCTCCGTCGACGCAAAGACCGGCAGGGTGGAGACCGCCGACGGCGTGATCACGGCGGAGGCCGTCGTGTGCGCCGCCGGCGCCTGGTCGGCGGAGCTGACCCGCCCGGCGGGCGTCGACCTGCCGCTCACCGAGCCGGTCGTCCAGGAGCTGCTGACCACCGACCCGCTGCCGCCCATGCCCGGCATCCCGGTCACCCTGCACGCCGCCAGCGGTCTGCTGGTCCGGCTGCGCGGCGACCGGCTGCTGATCGGCATGGGCTATCCGGACGCCGACCGGGACGCCTGGCGGGCCCGCGTGGCCGCCACGCTCGCCGCCGTCTACCCGAGCGTCGGCGGCGCCGGGCTGCACACGGCGGTCACCGGGGTCAGGGACGCCAGTCCCGACCGCACCGCCTTCATCGGCCACCGTCCCGGCCCTCCCGCGTTCCTCTACGCGGCGGGCTTCTCCGGGCACGGCCTGTGCAACGCGCCCGCGGCCGGCGAGCTGGTCCGCGACCTCTACCTCGGCAAGGATCCAGGACTTGACGCGGCCGCGCTCTCGGCCACGCAGGAAAGGATGAGGTGAGCATGGAGACCGAAGACGTCGTGTTCGTGCTCGATCCGGCCAGCGACGACGTGCACGCCGACAGCGCGCGGCTGCGCCAGGCGGGATCACTGGTCCCGGTGGAGGTCGAGGGGGTGCGCGCGTGGGCGGCCACCCGCCACGACACGCTGGCCGCCGTCCTCACCCATCCCGACCTGTCCAGGGACATCAGTCACTGGGATCCGGCGGCCAGGGCCGCCGCCCCTCCCGACACCGCGGTGACCAGGCTCGCCTCCGACACGTCCATGCTGAACGCGGAGGGAGAGGCCCACCACCGGCTGCGCGCGCCGGTGTCCAAGGCGTTCACCGCCCGCAGGGTACAGAAGCTGCGTCCGAGGATCGCCGAGTTCGTCGCCTGTCATCTCGACCGGCTGGCGGCGATGCCGCCGGGCGTCGTCGACCTGCGGCTGGAGTTCGCCTATCCGATACCGCGCGACGTCATCTCCGAGCTGATGGGCGTCCCCGGCGAGCTGCGGGACGAGCTCCACAAGCTCACCGACGTGGCGGCCAGGGTCGGCGACACTCCCGACGACGTCACCGACGCCCGGAGGCAACTGCGCGGGCTGCTCGACGAGATCATCGAGATGCGGCGCGACACGCCGGGCGAGGACCTGATCACCGACCTGATCGCCGCCTCCGAGCACGACGGCGCGGACCGGCTCACCCGATCGGAGGCCCGCGACACGGTCGAGCTGCTGTTCATCGCGGGGCATGTGACCACCGTCAACCTCATCACCAACGCCTCGCGGGTCATGCTGACGCATCCGGACCAGCTGGCCAGGGTCCGCTCGGGTGAGCACCCATGGAGCGCGGTGATCGAGGAGACGATGCGGTGGGACTCGCCGATCGCGCACTTCCCGATGCGCTACGCCGTACGGGATCTCGAGATCGAGGGGGTCAAGCTGCGCAAGGGCGAGGCCGTCCTCGGCTGCTTCGCCTCCGCGGGCCGCGACCCCGACCACTACGGCGAGCGGGCGGAGCGGTTCGACGTGACCGCGCCCACGCCCACGCACCTGTCGTTCGGGCACGGCCCGCACTTCTGCCTGGGCGCGCCGCTGGCCCGGCTGGAGGCCGAGGTGGCGCTGGCCGCGCTGTTCGAGGCCTTCCCCGACCTGACGCTCGCGGAGCGGGGCGACGGGTGGCGGCCGCTGGGCACGGTGCTGGGCAACAGCACCAAGAACCTGCCCGTGCTGCTCGGAAGGAGGGCGGCATGAGCCTCGGACAGAGCCCCGGTCGGAGGCACGGTCAGAGCTTCGGTCAGAGCCTCGTCGACGGGGTGCGCGCGGCGGGGCCGCGCGAGGTGCTGGTGTGCGGGCGCCGCCGCCTGACCGGCGACGACGTGCTGGCGATGGTCGCGGGCGCGGCATCCGCGCTCCACGCGCGCGGGGTGCGGCCGGGCGACCCGATCGCCTGCATGTCCGGCTGGCAGCCCGAGTCCACCGTCGCCAGGCTCGTGACGCTCGCGCTCGGCTGTCCCGTCATCCATCTGCTGCCCGGGCTTCCCGCCGAGGTGGCGGCCGAGACGGTGCGCGCGCTCGGCGCCTCTGTCCTGCTCCACGAGCCGTCGCGCCAGGACGACGCCGATCAGCTGCTCGAGGCGCGCCCGCTGCCGGTCAGCTATCGGCTCGACGCCGACCTGTTCGGCACCCCGCACTGCCGCCTGGTCGAGGTGCCGGGGACGCGGCCGGGGGCCCTGTCGGCGGTCACGTTCTCCAACGACACGACGGGCGAGTGCAAGCCGGTCGCCTACAGCCAGGACGCCGAGGCGGCGCAGCTGGCCGCGGCGAGGGCCATCTGCGGGCCGGGGCCGTGGCGCTTCCTGGTGCCGCCCGGCCACTACCTGCCCAACCAGATCGTGCTGTGGACGCTGGCCGGCGGCGGCACGGCGGTGCTGCTGGAGGACGCCGACGTCGGCAGGGAGGCCGAGGTGGCCGTCAGAGAGCGGGTGACCCAGGTGCTGGCCGGCCGGCCGCACGAGTTCCACGCCCTCGCCGGGCCGCTCGGCTCGGCGCGGGCCGCCGGGGCGAGCGACGTGCGCCTCGTCATGTACGGCGGCGCGCCCGCCGTACCCGCGCGCAGCCGTGAGGCGATCGCGGCGCTCGGCCCCGTGGCGGTCCAGTGCTACGGGCTGACCGAGGGCGGCTTCGTCACGGCCCTGTCGCCCGGCGACCACCTGCGGCCCGGCCTGCTGGCGTCCGTCGGACGGCCGGTGCGGGGGGTGGAGCTGCGCGTCAGAGGCCAGGACGGCGTCGAGCTGCCCGCCGGCGAGGTCGGCGAGGTGTGGGTGCGCTCGGCGCAGATCATGGCGGGGTACGTGGGCGATCCCGCCGCCACCGCCAGGGCGCTGCGCGACGGCTGGCTGCGCACCGGCGACCTCGGCCGGCTCGACGCCGAGGGGTACCTGTTCCTCGTGGACCGCGTGGAGACCCGGCTGTCGCCGGGCGTCCACGCCTATCCGATCGAGCACGTCCTGACCGGCCATCCGGCGGTGGCGGACGCGGCGGTCTTCGCCCTGCCGGACGAGGGCGAGCAGGTGGTGGCCGGCGCGGTGGTGAGCAGGGGCGGCGCGGAGGTGGACCTCGAGGCGCTGCGCGCGCTGGTCCGAGGTTCGCTCGGCGCGTCCTGCGAGCCCCGGCACCTGTGGCTGGTCGACGAGCTGCCCCGCACGCCCGGCGGCAAGCCTGACAAGGCGGCGCTGCACGCGCGCTACCAGGCAGCGCTGCGCGCGCGCTCCCGGCTCGTCGCGGACGGCGTGCCCGTCAGCTGACCGCCCGTCGGCTGACCACCCCGTCGGCCCGGCCACGCCTCACAGTCCGAAGGCCGCCAGCGTTCCCCAGGTCGTCGCCACGCCCACCAGGGCGCCGGCGGCGACCTGGGCGGCCGTGTGGTGGGCGAGACGGACGCGCGCCCAGCAGACCAGCGCCACCAGCGCCCCGCCCACCAGCGCGGTCGGCAGGGCCGGCAGCACGTGCGCGAGCACCACCACCGTCCCCGCCGACACCGCCGCGTGAAAGGAGATCTTCCAGCGCAGGGTCACGGGCACGGTCACCGCGAGCGCGGCCAGCATCGCGGTGACGGTGGCGACCAGCAGGGTGGGCGCTCCCAGCGCGACCAGCAGCACCAGCGCGCACAGCACGGCGCCCACCGCCGCGAGCAGCGGCCCGGTCCTGCGGGCCCGGTCGACCAGGTGGCGGGAGTCGAGCCGGCCCGAGCGGACGCCCACCGCGATGACCGTGGCGGGGACGCCGCCGCACAGCGCCGAGGCGAGCAGGCCCCAGGCCGCGCCGCTCCAGCCCTGGGCCAGCAGGCCGACCGCCGGCGGCATGGCGATCACCAGCACCTGGGGGGCGAACACCTCGGTCACCCACCCCGCCATCCTGCCCGTCATCGTGCCCGCCGTCCTGCGCGCATCCTGTTCGTCACGGGGCGGGACCGCCGCGTCTCGGCTCATGGGTCACCAACCTTCCATGAGCCGGACGCCCGAGGCAATCAGCGCCAGTCGATCTCCGCCGACCTGAAGAAGCCGATGCCCTGGGCCTCCCAGCGCGGCCCGTGGGCGCCCAGGCGGGCGCGGAAGCCCTCCCAGTCCTTGGCCGCGGCCGGCGACCAGGCGATCTCGGCGAGGGCTGGCAGGCGGGGGAAGGACATGTAGTCCATGTAGACGGCGGGCGCGGGGAACTGGTCGAGCGAGGTGGGCAGCCTTGAGCTGCCCCGGTAGGCGCGGTCGGTCCACAGCGCCGCCTCGACGCCCGCCACCTGCTCCTCGGTGACCAGGCCCTGGCTGCCGTCCGGCCGGGCCAGCGCGGTGACCGGGTCCCAGCTGTAGGCCTTCTGGACGCTGACCAGCCCGGCCCACTGCAGGCCGTAGGGAGTCTGCGCGTCGTACTTCATGTCGAGGTAGGCGCGGTCGGCGGGCGAGACGAGCACCTGGGCGTCCTGCGCCAGTCCCGCGCGGATCTGCCTGACGTTGGCGCTCTCGTTCGCCGTGCCGATGGTCGGGCGGTCGGAGGCGTCGCCCCAGTACTGCAGGAGGCTGCCGGGCGGCAGCGGCCCGTCGGCGATCTGGTGCCAGCCGATGACGCGCTTGCCGTTGGCGACGGCGGCGTCCGCGGCGTCCTTGATGTACCCGGCGTACTGCTCGCGGGTGACCGAGGGCACCTCGTCGCCGCCGATGTGCAGGTAGGGGCCGGGGTTCAGGGCGGCCGTCTCCTTGAAGACCTTGCCGACGAAGTCACGGACGTTGGCGCGGTGCCGCTCGTCGGTCAGGCACAGGATGCTGACCCGCACGTCGAAGCCGTAGTAGGGAGGGCGGGCCGTGTCGTTGCAGTTCAGCCCGGGCACCGAGGCGAGCGCGGCGGCCGTGTGGCCCGGCCCGTCGATCTCCGGCACGACGGTGACGTAGCGCTGGGCGGCGTAGGCGACGATGTCGCGGTACTCCTGCGGCGTGTAGAACCAGGGGCCGCCGGTGCCGGGCCTCCAGCCGCTCTGGGTGGAGCCGCCGACCGTGGTCAGCTCGGGCATGCCCTCGATCGGGATGCGCCAGCCCTGGTCCTCGGTCAGGTGCCAGTGGAAGACGTTCATCTTGTACCTGGCGGCCTGGTCGATGAAGCGCTTGACGTCGGCGGGCGGGACGAACCTGCGGCCCACGTCGAGCATGAAGCCCCGGTAGCCGAACCTCGGCCGGTCGGTGATGTCCGCGGCGGGGATCGTCCACGGGCCGTCCTGGCGGGTGGCCGCCTCCACCTTGGCGGGCAGGAGCTGGCGCAGCGTCTGGACGCCGCGGAACAGGCCCTCGGCGGTGTGCGCCTGCAGCAGGACCCGCTTGCCGCCCTCGGTGCGCAGGCGGTAGCCCTCCTGGCCGAGCTCGGCGGGGCCGCGGGCGTCGAGCTCGATCCAGCCCGCCGCGCCGTACGGGTGGTGCCGGACGGGGAGGGCGAAGCCGGTGGAGGGGCGCAGCACGCCCGCGAGCAGGCCGGCTACGTCGCGCACCGCCGCGGCCTGCGGCCTGCGCACGACGATGACGGAGTCCTCGCCGAGCGAGACGCCGGGGCCGCCGGGGAAGTGCTGGGAGACGGGCTGGGGGATGATCCGCGGCGGCTCGGGCTCGGCCGAGGCGGGCGTCGAGGGGAGGGACAAGAGCAGTGACGTGGACAGGAGGGCTAAGACCATCGCGATACGCACGGGCAGAGTATGAAACGCGCTGCGCAAATTGGTCAATATATGACCTTTCTTGCGCAGATATCGGCGAATCCACTGATGCGAGATGATGGCGCGGTGGACCAGATCACGTTGAGCGCCTGTGCCGAGGTCGGGTTCCAGGTGGCGGGCCGCAAGGGAGCGCACGGCGCGATGCGCGCCCTGCGCCGGGTGCTCCCCCTGGAGGCCTACGAGTTCGTCGCCTACGACCCGGTCACGGAGCGGCACCGGAGCCTGGTCTCCGACGGCCTGACCGTCGTGCCCGCGCCGCGCGAACCGCTCGCGCGGGCCCGCGAGCCGTACCCGATGGAGGGGGCGCACCTGGCCGCCTACGGCTGGAGCGAGGGGCTCACCACGCCGCTGCTGCTGGCCGAGGGCCGCTACACCGGGTTGCTGCACCTGTCGGCCGCCGCCTTTCCCCCGCACGCGCGCACGCTCATGGCCGCGCTGTCGCCGACCCTCGCCCACGTCACCGACCTGACCAGGTGCGTGATCGATCCCGTGGGGCTGCCGAAGGGATTCGCCGCGGTGGCCTTCGACCGCGCGGGGGTGGTGCGCGACGTCGCGGGCGCGGCCAGGTCGGAGGTGGTGGCCGGCGATCCTTCCATGGCTGCCTTCGCCAGGGCCTTCCTCGACTCGCGCGAGCTGAGCAGGCGCGGGCTGTGGCAGGACGCGACCGGCAGGTGGCGGGAGGTGCGGGTGCTGCGGGCGGGCGTGGGCTCGCACGGGGCGCTGCAGGGGGCGGTGGTCGCCGAGCGGGCGTGCGGCCTGCCGTACGAGCTGACCGGCAGGGAGGTGGACGTCCTGACCAGGGTGGCGGCGGGCGACTCCAACCCGCAGATCGCCGCCGCCCTGGTGCTGAGCGTCCGTACGGTCACCACCCACCTCGAGCACATCTTCGCGAAGCTGGGCTGCGACAGCCGTACCAGGGTGACCACGAAGGCCCTCGCGGAGGGCCTGTGCAGGATCGACCTCTAGACGCCCGCCGCCGCCCACCCCGCGGGCACGGTGACGAGCACCAGCTCGAACCAGACGGTGTTGACGCCGTTGTGCCTGCTGAAACCCCAGCGGTGGCTGAGCGCCTCCAGCAGCGGCAGCCCGCGCCCGCCCTGCGCGGTCAGCGAGGTACGGCACGCGCACGGCGGCGCCGCCGAGCCGCCGTCGGTGACGCAGACGCGCACCCGGGTCTGCGACGACAGCACGGTCACGGTGAAGGTCCCGCCGTCACGCGAGGCGGAGTGCGTGACGGCGTTGGTGGCCAGCTCACTGACCAGCAGCACGCTGTCGTCGTGCAGCGGGTGGCCGGATCCGAGTGCGGCGGTCACCAGGCGGCGGGCCATGGCGACCTGGTCGGGTGCTCCTCGAAGGGTCCAACTGTCGTACTCCGGCGGTTCCACGGCGACCTCCCCGATTCCGGCGACCTTCTAAGGACGCGGCACCCGGCGAGGAGGAGGGGTCACGAAAAGGTAGGAATGCCCTTTCCGATGGAACCGGATCAGGCCCGGTGCCATCGCGCCTCGGCCACGCAGTACATCGCGAACAACACCAGCCCCATCGCCACCGCCGCCAGCAGCCACGGCCCCGCGGGCGTGTCGGCGAGCGACTTGAGCGCGCCGTCGATGCCGACCGCCTTGCCGGCGTCGTAGGTGATCGCAGCCTGCCCGACGAGAACGCCCGCCGCGATGGCGATGACGCCGCGCGCGATGTAGCCCGCCTGGCCGAGCCTACGGACCGTCTCGCCGCCGCCGGTCATGTCCTTCATGAACTTCTTCGTCCAGCCCTCGTGGATCCAGTGGGCCCCGAGCGCGACCAGCCCGAGCGCGGCGATCCCGACGAGCACCTGGCCGCCCGGCAGGTCGAGCAGGGCCTTGGTGGCGTCCTGCGACTGCGAGTCGGTGGAGGCCGCGGGCTTGCCGCGCAGCAGGAGGCCGAGCAGGGAGACGACGAGCAGCGCGTAGAAGAGGGCGCGCAGCGCCGACTCGATCCTGTCGCGGGTCCTGCCCCTGCCCGACAGCGTCTCGCGGGCCTGCCACACGGTCAGCGCCGCCAGCCCCACGGTCATGATCCAGAGCACCACGACGCCGAACGGCTGCTCGGCGACGATGCGGATCGCGCCGCTCTTGTCGGCCTCGCCGCCGCTGCCGAAAGCGATCTGCAGGGCGACGATCCCGATCAGTAAGTACAGCACGCCCCTGGCCGCGTACCCCAGCCTGGTAAGAATCATGAGGACCTCTCTGCACCGGCAGGCGGGTCGTAAACCAGGAGGGGTGACCGAGTACGCTGCGATCGGATGAGGCGACGCGAAGGGGAGGCTGGGCGTGAGCAGCCTGGAGGCCGTCTGGGTGCAGCCGTACGACCAGCCGGGAACGGCGGTCGTGACGGGGGTCTTCGACCTCCTGCACGTGGGTCATGTCCGCTACCTGACGTCGGTGGCCGAGCGCGGCCTACCGCTCGTGGTGGGCGTGGAGGACGATCCGCGGGTGCGCGCGTGGAAGGGCCCGAGCAGGCCGCTGAACACCGCCGCCGAGCGGGCCGAGGTGCTGGCGGCGCTGCGCTGCGTGTCGGGGGTCTTCATCGTCAGCGGTCCGCCTGAGGCGCACGGCCCCGAGGACTACATCGACCTGCTGGCGCCGATGCGGCCCGGCGCGCTCGCCCACACCGCAGGCGATCCGCACGCCGGCGGAAGGTGCGCGGCCGCGGCGCTGCTGGGCGCGCAGTGCTGGGAGCTGGAGATGATCCCCGGCCGTTCGACGACACGGATCGTCAACGCCGGGCTAGGATGACCTTCATGCAGCGCGCTTTCGTGACGACGACGCCGGACACGGTCCCGGCGCGCTGAATCCATGCTCCCCGGGCGAACGCCCGGGGTCGCTGGTCGTTCGCCCTCGTCTTTCCGGAGGGTTTCCCATGAACGACCACCGCAGACTGGGCCGCGAGCTCGACCTGTTCGACACCCACCCCCTGATCGGCTCGGGGCTGCCCTTCTGGCTGCCCGCCGGCGCCGCGATGCGCGGGGCGATCGAGGACTACGTGCGCGAGCTCGAACGCCGCAACGGCTACCAGCACGTCAACTCGCCGGTGCTCGGCAAGCAGGAGCTGTACGAGCGATCAGGGCACTGGGCGCACTACAGCGACGACATGTTCCCCGCGATGGAGGTCGGGGGTGAGCGGTTCGTGCTGCGGCCGAGCCTGTGCCCGCACCACGCGCTGATGTTCGCCGCCCGCCCGCACAGTCACCGCGAGCTGCCGCTGCGCCTGGCCGAGCTCGGCGGCATGTACCGGGGCGAGCTGTCGGGCGTGCTCGGCGGCCTGTCCAGGGTGCGGGCCATCCAGCTCAACGACGGCCACGTCTTCTGCCCGCCCGACCGGGCGGCCGACGAGGTGGGCGCGGTGCTCGACCTCATCGAGGCCGCGCACGGGCAGCTCGGCGTCGTGCCCGCCCGCTACCGCCTGTCGCTGCGCGGCGAGGGCGCCAAGTACGTCGACGACCCCGCCATGTGGGCCGCCGCCGAGTCGGTGCTGCGCGAGGCGCTGCGGGCCAGGGGCCGCGCCTTCGACGAGGAGCGCGGCGAGGGCTCCTTCTACGGCCCGAAGATCGACATCCAGGTCGTCGATCCGCAGGGCCGGGAGAGCACCCTGTCCACCGTGCAGGTCGACCTGTTCCAGCCGGAGCGCTTCGAGCTGTCCTACCTCGGCCCCGACCAGGTCGCGCGCCGTCCCGTGATGGTGCACCGCAGCCTGGTCGGCAGCCTCGAACGCCTGGCCGCGCACCTCGTGGAGCGCTACGGCGGCGCCTTCCCCGCCTGGTTCGCGCCGGTCCAGGCCGTGGTGCTGCCGCTCACCGACGCCGAGCTGCCCGCGGCCGAGCGGCTCCTGCGGCGCTGCGTGGCCGCCGGGCTGCGGGCCGCGATGGCCGCGCCGCACCAGGGCACCCTCGGCGCCCGGATCAGGGCGCACCGGCTGGTGCCCTACCAGCTGGTCGTCGGCCCCTCGGAGGCCGGGGCAGGCGAGGCGGCGCTGCGCTCGCGCGACGAGGGCAGGCAGGAGGCCAGGCCGATCGCGCAGGTGCTGGCCTGGATGGCGGCTAGAGCCAGCCCTTCCTTTTGAAGGCCAGGTAGAGCAGCCCTGAGGCGCTGATGATGACGGCCGTCGACCACCAGAATCCCGCGCTCGTGCCGAACCCCGGGTATGGCACGTTCTGCCCGTAGTAGCCAGTGATCATCGTCGGCACGGCGATGATCGCCGCCCAGCTGGTCAGCGACTTCATGATCTCGTTGAGCCGGAAGCCCTGCTGGGTCATGTGGGTCTCGCGCAGGTTGCCCAGCAGGTCGCGCAGGGTGTCGGTCCACTCGGCCACCCGCAGCACGTGGTCGTACAGGTCCTGGTAGTAGGGCGCCATCTCGGGCGCGACCACGTGCAGCTCGCGCCTGATCAGGGTGTTGACCACCTCGCGCATCGGGGCGGCCGCCTTGCGCAGCCCGACCATGTTCTTGCGCAGGGTGAACATGTGCCTGGCGTCCTCCCTGCTCATCTGCCGTTCCTCGAACAACTGCTCCTCGAGCTCCTCCACCTGCTCGTCGAGGTGCTCCACCAGATCGAAGTGGGCGTCGACGACGTGGTCGAGCAGACCGTGCAGCAGGAAGGAGACGCCGTACTTGGCCAGGTCGCCGTTGGCTTCCCAGCGGGCGACCACCTTGTCGACGTCGAAATGCTCGCTCTCCCTGACGGTGACCAGCGCGTTGCGGGTGGCGAACATGTTGATCTCGACGGGGTGCAGCCTGCTGTCCTCGAGGTGCAGCCAGTAGACGGTGATGAACAGGTGGCTGTCGTACAGGTCGACCTTGGGCCGCTGGTGGTGCTGGAAGACGTCCTCCACCGCCAGCTTGTGCAGGCCGAGCTCCTCCGCGATCGTCTCGAGGTCGCCCGTGGTGGGAGCGCACAGGTCGAACCAGACGACGTTGCCGGGGTCTGAGACGTGGTCGGAGACGTCCGCGATGGGGAACCCCTCGCTCACCAGGACCCCATCACGGTACAAACGGGTACGCACCATGAGCGCCAACCCTAGACGAGAGCGCGGAACCGCAGGGCGTTCCTGACGGCAGCCCCTCCAGGATCGTTGTTGAAGTACACGTACGCCTCACGCCATCCCGCCTCGTGGACCCGGCGGGCCCACGAGCGGAGCGCGGTGTCGCCGTAGCTCGGCCTGGGGGTGGCCCCGCCCTCGTGCAGGCGCGCGTAGCCCCACGAGGTCGTGCGCCACAGCGGGTTCTGGACGCGGCCGAGGCGGTCGGCCCAGCACAGCGCCGCGTCCCGCTCCCGCAGCACGTCTTTGACCTCGTCGGTCCACCACGAAGGATGCCTGAACTCCACCGCCACCCTCGTGCCCGAGGGGAAGCAGGCGAGGCAGCGCTCCAGCTTGCCGGGGTCGGCGCGGAGCGTGGGAGGCAGCTGGAGCAGGATGGGGCCGAGCTTGTCCTTCAGCCCTGCGACGGCGTTCATCAGCCGCTCGACCGGCTCCTCGGGGTCGCTCATGCGCTTGATGTGGGTGAGGTACCTGCTGGCCTTGACCGCCATCACGAAGTCGCCGGGGGTGCGCTCGGCCCATCCCGCGAAGGTCTCCGGCGAAGGCAGGCGGTAGAAGGCGTTGTTGCTCTCCACGGTGTGGAAGGTCTCGGCGTAGGTCTCCAGCCAGAGCCGCTGGGGAACCCCTTCGGGGTACAGCTCACCGCGCCAGTCCTTGTACTGCCAGCCTGAGGTCCCCACGTGCGTCCGCATGCCGCTCCCCTACCCGAGCGGCGGGCGTCAACCGGTCCCGGCGGGCAGAGAAGGAGAGCCGCCGCCGCGCAGCGCGTCGGGGCCGTAGGCGGCGCTCAGGATGCGCTCGGCGCGCGAGCGGCACTCCCCCGCCGCCTTCTCGTCGGCCAGCCGCTCGTGGACGGCGGCCAGGTCGAGCAAAGCCCGCCCCACGTCGGGGTGCCCGGGGCCGAGCGCCCGCTCGGTGCCGGTCACGGCGCTCTCCAGCAGCTCTCTCGCCTCGACCACGCGACCGCCGAGGAGCCTGGCCATGCCGAGCCTGCGCGCGCCGAGCTGGGCGTGCGGGTGGTCGGGGCCGAAGACGGTGGAGAAGACGCCCATGGCGCGCTCCTGGTGCGCCTGGGCCAGATCGTGGTCGCCGATGTCCTGGTAGACCAGCCCCAGGTTGGTGAGCGGCATGCCGACCTCGCCGTGCCCCGGGCCGTAGCAGGCCTCCAGGATGGCGAGGGCCCGCTCGTGGCTCAGCCTCGCCTCGTCGTAGCGGCCGACCAGGCGCAACGCGTAGCCGAGCTTGTCGAGGGTGTGGGCGACCTCGGGGTGCTCCTCGCCGTAAACGGCGACCAGCAGGGACAGCGCCTGCTCCTGCAGCTTGATGGCCTCCTCGCGGCGTCCCGCGTCCTGCAGCACCAGGCCGAGGCCCGAGAGGGAGTGCGCGACGTCGGGATGCCCGGGGTCGAGCAGGCTGCGCGAGGCCGTCAGCGAGCGGGTCAGCCACTGCTGCGCGGAGGCCAGGTCTCCGGCGAGCCAGGCGGCGAAGCCGAGGTCGCGGCCGATCGTGGCCAGCTCTCTGCCGTCGGCGTCGGCCCGGGAGGCGAGGATGCCGTGACCGCGTTCGAGTATCCGCCTGGCCTCGGGCAGGCGGCGCTGGCAGACCAGCACGTCGCCCAGGCGTTTGAGCACGTAGGCGACGCCAGGGTGGTCGGGGCCGAACGCCCCCTCGGCGAGGGTGAGCGCCTGCTCCTGTGCCGCTCTCGCGCCCTCCAGGTCGCCGACGACCTCCATCAGCTTGCCCTGCTCGGTGAGGACGGCGGCCAGGTCGGCGTCGGAGCCGCCCGCGCGGCGCAGCAGCGTCAGCGAGGTCTCGAACAGCCTGGCCGCCCGCTCGAAGGAGGCGCGGGTGGTCAGGTAGCGGCCGGCTCCGCACAGGAGCTGCGGCAGCGCCAGCGGCACTGTGCCGGTGCCGGTGCCGGTGTCGGCGTGCTCCGACTGCGCGGCCAGGTGGATGAGGCTGGGCAGCACCTCGTCCCAGTGCGGCCAGTGGGTGGGGTTGTCGGGGTCGGCGGGGGCGGTGGCCTCCACGAGGCGGATGCCGCGCAGCAGCCACTCCCTGCGCGCCGCCTGCGACAGCGTGGCGATGGCGGCGGCGCCGACCATCTTGTGCATGCGCAGCCGTCCGCTGTCGCGGTCGACGAGGGAGTGGCGGAGCAGATGGGCGATGGCGTCGTGCAGGCCCACCTCGTCGGCGACGGCCGCCTCGAGCGCGGGCGGCAGCACGCCGCCGAGGCCGCGCAGCAGGTGCAGCGACAGCCCGTCGCCGCCCAGCGACGCGCACAGGTAGAGCAGCTCGGTGGCGGCCGACGAGGCCGAGCGGACCCGCTCGAAGGCCAGCTGCCAGGAGGTGGCGAAGGTCTCGTCCCGCTCGGCGGCGCGGGTCAGGAGCCGGTCGGCCCTGCGCCTGAACAGGTCGGTGTACTCCTCGAAGGTCATGCCGGTCTGCTCGCTGTAGGCGGCGGCCTGCTCCAGCGCGTACGGCAGGTCGCCCAGCTGGTCGGCCAGCTCGGCCGCGCCGCCCGATCGTCCCGGCGGGCCGAGCCGGCGCTCGAGGAAGGCGACGGACTCCTCCCGGGAGAAAGGGTCGACCCGCAACGGTACGGCGTGCTGGCCCCACGCCGGGTTGCGCGAGGTGATGATCACGTGCCCCTCGCCGCCGTCGGGCACCAGCGCCAGCAGCGGGGCGGCGTCCTCGGCGTCGTCGAGGATGAGCAGCCACCTGTCCATGCCGGCGAGCCTGTCGCGCAGCGCGGTGGCCAGCTCGCCCCTGTCGGCCCGCTCGCGCACGCCCAGGCGCAGCGCGAGGCCCTCCATCGTGCCCGCCAGCGCCAGCGGCTCGGCGGCCGAGGCGCGCCACACCACGTCGTAGTCGGCCGCGTGCCGGTGCGCGTACTCGACCGCGGCCTGCGTCTTGCCGACGCCCGCCATGCCGTACAGCGCGACGGGGTGTCCCTCCGACAGCGCCGCGCCGAGCTCGGCCAGCAGCTCCTCGCGCCCGCAGAAGACGCGGTTGCGGGCGGGCAGGTTGCTGACGCGCCTGCGCGGCGCGGGCCTGACCGGCTGGGCGGTGACGGTCTCGGCCATCAGCGAGGGATCGTGGGTGAGCACCGCCTGGTGCAGGGCCTGCAGGGTGGGCGCGGGGTCGACGCCGAGCTCCTCGGCCAGCACCCTGCGCACCCTGTCGTAGGCGTTGAGCGCGTCGCCCTGCCGTCCGCACCGGTAGAGCGCGGTGATGAGCTGGGCGGCCGAGCGCTCGCGCAGCGGGTGGCGGGCCACCCGCTGCTCCAGGCGGGGCAGCACCTCTGCGTGCCTGCCGAGCGCCAGCTCGGCGTCGGTGCGGCCCTCCTCCGCGGCGTAGCGCAGCTCCTCCAGCCTGATCGCGTCGAACTGCGCCCACGGGTCGGCGCTGAAGTCGGCCAGCGCGGGCCCCCGCCACAGCGACAGCGCGCTGTCGAGGACGGCGACCGCCTCGCTCCAGTCGTGCTTGGCCAGCTCGTCCCTGCCCTTGGTGACCAGGCGCTCGAACCTGTGGGCGTCGACCAGCTCGGGGTCGATGACCAGGCGGTAGCCGGGCCCGTGCGACTGCAGCAGCGCGGTGCCGCCGAGTGTCCTGCGCAGCCGCGAGACGTGCGCGTGCAGGGTGTTGGTCGCGCTGCGCGGCGGCCTGCCCGCCCAGACCTGGTCGATGAGCTGGTCGGCGCTGAGCACGTCGCCGTGGTTGAGCAGCAGCACGGCGAGGATGGCCGCCCTCTGGTGCCCGCCTAACGCGGCAGGGGCGCCGTCGACCAAGACCTCGAGTGTGCCGAGGATCCCGATCTCCACGCGGGCTTCCATGCTGCGCTTCCCTTCTACATGCTTGCAAGCGACTGTAACGCGTCACACATCGGGCTCAAACCAAGCGAATCTGGAGGTGCGCTCCTCATGGCGACCGTCGAGGAGATCGTCGGCCGACCCGCGCCGCGCCGGGTCCAGGGTGCTCCGTGGCCGGAACGGCAGGGCTACCACCCCTCCCCCGCCGACTGGCGGGACGAGGTGATCTACTTCCTGCTCCCTGACCGGTTCAGCGACGGCAAGGAGGGCGAGCGCCCGCTCCTGGACCGGTCCGACCTGTGGGCCGCCAGGCCGCAGGGCTGGCGCTGGGACCGGTGGGCCAGATCAGGACGGGAACGCTACCAGGGCGGCACGCTCTCAGGGGTCGCTTCGCGGCTGGAATATCTGGACGATCTGGGCGTGACGGCCTTATGGATCGGCCCCGTGTGGAAGCAGCGACCCGTGGCGGGCGTCGAGGGCCGGCCCGCCGAACCCGACGACTACCACGGCTACGCCGTCCAGGACTTCATGGAGGTGGACCCGCGCCTCGGCACCCGCGCCGACCTGGTCGAGCTCGTCAGGCAGGCGCACGAGCGCGGCATCAGGGTCATCCTCGACGTGCTGCTCAACCACTCGGGCGAGAACTGGGACTACGACGTCGACGGCCAGGACGTGGTGCGCCCGCCGTACCGGGAGGGCCCGCCGTACGACTTCGGGGCCTGGCGCGACGGGAAGGGCGGGCGGCTGCCGCGCGGGATCGCGCCGACCAGTCCGGATCACGGCGTGTGGCCCGAGGAGCTGCAGGACCCCGAGTCGTACACGCGGGCCGGCGGCGACGGCGGCAGCTTCGGCCACGGCGGCGACGAGGACCCCGGCGCCCCCTACCGCCGCGCCGACTGGTTCAGCCGCGACATCGACATGCCGCACCGGCTGCAGACCATGATCCAGATCTACACGTACTGGATCGCCCTCGCCGACCTCGACGGGTTGCGCGTGGACACGCTCAAGCACGTCCCGCTGGAGCACGCGCGCGCCTTCTGCGGGGCGATCAGGGAGTACGCCGAACGGCTGGGCAAGACGAACTTCCTCATCGTCGGCGAGGTCGGCGGCGGCGACACCATCCAGGAGAAGTACCTGAAGCTGGTCGGACAGAACCTGTCGGCCGTGCTGGAGACCGGCGAGACCAGGGCGACGCTGCGCGCCGTCGCCGAGGGCCACGCGCGGGCCGAGGAGCTGTTCGAGCGCTTCACGCCGCCGCTCGACATCACCCATCGGACGCTCGGCAGCAGGTACGTCTCCATGCTCGACGACCACGACGACCTCGCGATCACCCCCCAGCTGCGCTTCGGCATGGCCGAGTCGTCGCCCGAGCGCGTCGTGGTGGGGGCGGGGCTGCTGCTGTTCCTGCTCGGCATTCCATGCCTCTACTACGGCATGGAGCAGGGCCTCACCGGGCCCGAACCCGAGGAGCGCAAGTGGCTGCCCGGATGGGGCGTCAGGGATCTGGCGGGCGACATCTACCTGCGCGAGGCGATGTTCGGGCCGGACCACCCGCGCGAGCTCGGCGGCCACGCGCTCGACCCCTCGACGCCCGGCTTCGGCCCGTTCGGCACCTGCGGCCACCACGTCTTCGACACCGGCAACGAGGTCTACCAGCGGGTGCGGATGCTGCTGCGGGCCCGCAAGGCGCATCCGGTGCTGTCGGCGGGCCGCCAGTACCTGCGCGCCCTCGGCAGGGCCGACGGCTCCTTCACCTCCCCCGCGCCCGGCGAGGTGGTCGGCTGGTCGCGCATCCTGGCCGACGACGAGGCCCTGTGCGTGATCAACCCCAGCCCTGCCGAGTCCCGTACGGCCCGGCTGCACGTCGACGCGGGCCTGAACGCGACGGCGACGGCGTTCACGGTCGTCGCCAACACCGCCGAGGTGGGCGGCGTCACCAAGCACCCGGTGGGCTCGACAGTGCCGGTGCTGCCCTCACCCGACGGCGCCCGCTACGTGGAGATCCACGACCTGCCGCCGCTGTCGGTGCTGGTCGCCGTCAACCGCTGACCAGCGTGGCGGCCAGGCGCATCGCGAGGGCGGCGAGAGTGAGCGACGGGTTGGCGGCGGGCGAGGTCGGGAAGACCGACAGGTCGCAGACGTAGAGGTTGCGCCTGCCGTACACCCTGAGGTCGGGGTCGACGACGCCGGTGGCGGCGTCGGCCCCCATCCGCATGGTGCCGACCTCGTGGCCGACCGCGCCGAGCGCGGAGCGCACCGGCCGCGGGTCCAGCGGGGTGCCGCCGACGACGTCCATCACCGCCGAGCCGACCCGCTCCATCGCCTCGGCCAGCCCCGGGACCTCAACATGGTCCATGACGACGTGCGGGCGGGCCCGCCGGCCCTCGCCGCGCACCTCCACCCTGTTGCGCTCCTCCAGCGGCACGGCGGTGAAGAAGACCACCTCGCACGGCATGTCCGTCTCGTCGAGGTCGAGGTCCTCGTCCACGTGGTACTGGTTGAGGTTCAGGCCCATCTCGACGACGGCGTTGAAGGGCACGTCGCCCGCCGAGCCCCTGAGCAGGACCTTCGCGGCGTCCGTGGCGCTGTAACCGGGCGCGCCGTCCTTGACGGAGAACTTCCAGTAGTAGGTGGGATGGTCGGTGATGCCGCGCCCGGCCAGCTCGTGCTCCAGGCCAGCGGCGGCGGCGAGCACGGGGGTGCCGACGGTGCCCGCGGCCAGGATCACCCGCCCGCCCTCGGCCAGCCTGAACGTCCGCTGGACGCCCGCCACCAGGTCGAAGGCGTCCACGGCGGTCACCGCGTCGCCGTCGAAGGCGAAGCCGCAGACCTGATGGTGCAGGTTGACGTGCAGGCGCTCGTCCCAGCCGGCGCGCAGCCTGTCCTCCATGAGCAGCGCCGCCGTGGAGAAGATGCCCGAAGGGATGCCGAGGCCGTTGCCCGACGCGTGCTCGGCCGCCAGCATCGCCTCGTGCCCCGCGAGGTCGGGCAGACCCTGCCCGAGCATGGTCTGGACGGCGCCGCACAGCGCGTCCTGCGGCATCGCGCTGCCGTTGAGCAGGTCCTCGGCCCGGTCGTACCAGCCGCCTTCGAGGTCGTGCCTGATCCGCTCCGGCCACCCGGCGAACTCGGCGGCCGTCATCCTCGGCACCAGCGCGCCCCAGAACACCGACCTGCCGCCGAGGCAGAAGGCCTGGGCCAGGTCCAGCGGCCGTTCGGCGGTGTAGCGCCTGACCTTGAACTGGTTCCACAGCTCCCACACGCTGCGGTTGACGTACGGGCCGTGCCGCCTGGGCAGGTTGCCGACGTGCGTGGGGAACAGGTAGCCCCCCGCCTCCAGCACCAGCACCCTGGCCGCGCCGCCGCTCTCCACCATCAGCCGATGGGCCAGCGTGCCGCCCCCGACGCCGCTGCCGACCACGATGTAGTCGAAGTCCTGCGCCGCTCCGGCCGGAGGGAAGTGGGCGCGGGCGGCCAGCGAGTCGGCCACCGGGATGTCGTCGGGCTCCTCGAACAGCTCGTTCCGCCGGCCCACCATGGTCGCCACGTGCTCGTTCTCGACGACCCTGTTGGCGCCGCGCTCCCACGAGCCGTCGCAGCGGAACTTGAACTCCACCGGGCCCTCGCCCTGGAGCTCCACCCGCCACTCGTCGGCGCCGCTCACGTACTCACACGGGACGTCCTCCTGCCAGCCGTCCAGGCCGCTGCGCACCGACACCCTGGCATCCGGCCTGACGCTGCCGCCGCGCAGTACGATCGTGAGAGTCCCCATCGCCTATACCTCCACACTTGGGAGCGATCTCAGCGCATGTGACTTATAGACCGCTTGCAAAGGAATGCAAGGTCCTGACAACCGGGGGCGGGAATGCTGGGGTCCGGGCGGGAGCGCGAGCCGGAAGTGACACGGGGCGCCTGGGGGAGGCGCGGCTCGCCATCCCGCCCCAACAGCGGCGGGGACCGGCGAGGGCGACCGGGGCGGCGGGAGTCACCTCCCGCTGCCCCGGCCCCGAGATGGCACAGAACGGCCCGCCGACCGTGATAGTGTTTTCCACGCAAGGCCGCCGCGGAACTCCTCCGAAAAGGTTCCACGGGGCTTGGCGGGACGTAGCGCAGCTTGGTAGCGCACTTGACTGGGGGTCAAGGGGTCGCAGGTTCAAATCCTGTCGTCCCGACCAGAGAATCGCTGGTCGATGAGGGTGTCATCCGGAAGGGTGGCACCTTTTCGCATTCCTGAGTGACTATCGGGTGAAGATCTCGTCCATCACCCCAGCTCCACCAAGCAGGACCGGGCGGATCTGCTTGCGGTAGACGGCCTCGGTGACGGCCGTCCCGCTGTGGCCGACGAGCCGCGCGATCTCCTCCAGTGGGACGCCGGAGATGGCGGGAGGTCCTTATCCGGATCGCCAACGAGATCGACCTCCTTCCACGTCAGCGCTCGCAGTTCCTCCGTGCGGGCACCGATCAGCAGCGAGAGCACCACGTAGGCGTACAGGCGAGTGCCCTCGGCCGCGTCGAGGCTGGACCCCCGGCACGTCCGCAAGCGTGTCGGGATTGTTGGAGACCTTTTCAAACTTCTCACGGCCCAGGCCGACCAGCCACATCTGGAAATAAAGAAGCTGTCATCGCCGCCTGCCAGAGATAAGACGATTGCGGACTGGCTCATAGTTTCTTTACTGGGTCAAGGCAGCGCCTGCGGCGGTCCGCGGCGCGTCTGGGCGGTTTGCTGGCCGCGCTGTCGCGCTCCGGCCGGTCGCGGCCAGCACCGCCCACGCGCTCAACCGCCACGCGGGAGCGGGTCAAAGGGCATCGCGGAGAATGGCACGCCGAGGTGAAGTCGGCAGGCAGGTGACGGTAGATCATGCCTCTGTCGGGATCGCCGGCGAAGTGGTCAGGGGTGGGCATGATCACCTCGCACACCAAGCTCGGAAGAGTAGCGCACAGCTGTTGTTGCGTGTTCCGTTGACATTCGGTGCCATAACCGAACTAGTTATCGGAAAGTTTCTTTCCCGATCTTGTGGCTCCAGGTAAGCATGCGATAAAAATCCGCTGACTTGTCCATCGTTACCTGTATTGAGGGTGTTACTTGCGCGCCTTACGCAGCTTCAGGCGATCGCGCACCTGGCCGTTGACAGCGGCCGCGCTTGCCCTCTCGGCGCCCTTATTGGTCGCCGAGCCAGCAACTGCTGACCCAACCCCCACATCTACTCACACGACCTCCGCCGCCGCCTCAGACCCGAGCTTAAAGGCAGCCTTCGAGCGGGCCCGCGCATCCAACCAGCACGTCGAGGTTCCCACTCGGTCCACCGAGACCATGAAGGTCTGGGCAAACCCCGACGGCAAGCATCTGCGAGCCGAGTTGTTCACCCAACCCGTGCAGCTCAAGAACCCGGGCAGCGGCGCATGGGAGCCAATTGACACCCGCATCGTGTCGCGCGACGGCAAGCTGCAGGCCACCCGCGTCAAGTCGCTGCTGACATTCGGCTCACGCGGCAGCAAATCACTCGTGTCTGTGACTGGAGAGCACGGTAAGACCGGTCTGAGGGTTCCCAAGGCGCTACCGCAACCGACCATCTCCGGGAACACGATCACATACCCCGACGCGATCGCACCTGGGGCAGATCTCGTCGTGATGGCCCAAGCCAACGGGTTTGTCTCCCAGGTAGTCATCCGCCGCCAGCCGTCAGGCCCAATCACGGTGCGGCTGCCGCTCACCCTCCCCGAGGGCACCAAATTCGACAAGACCCCCCAAGGCTTGCCGCAGTTGGAGAACGCCAAGGGCGAGGCAACAGCTCCGCCGATCGTCTTGACGGCGATGGACGCCACAGTCGAGGCCTCTCCCGAGGAGGGCAAGACCTCCTCGGTCACCGCGCGGGTGGAGACATCCGGAAAGACGTCAGAGCTGGTGTTCACCCCGGACGCGAAGTTCCTAGCCGACCCGGCAGTGACTTACCCGGTGACGATCGCCGCACCTTCGTCCTACATCGGCGGAGGTGTCCCCACCGACGCGTGGGTCAGCAAGAACGACCCCAACGCCAACCACGCCGGTGATGGGTGGCTTCGCGCGGGCACTACCCAAACCAGCGCGGACATCAACCGGGTGTACCTGAAGTTCGACACCAAGCAGCCCGAGCTGGACGGGGCTAGGGTGGTCGATGCGGATTTGATTGTCTGGAACTACAAGTCCGGGGGCCCTGACGGCCAGCTCTGCGGAGACCCGATGGGGTCAGGCATCGTGGCCGAACGCGTGGTTTCCGAATGGAGCCCGTACTACTTGAGCTGGGGCAATCAGCCGCTGAGAGCTGGTAGCCCGGAAGGACTCAACCGGGCCGGCTACAACTATGACGCCAGCGGCACCTGGTGCGCCAAGGACGACAAGCTCTGGCATCGGGTCAGCGGTATGGCCCGCGCCTGGATCGAACAGGGCGAGGAAAACTACGGGCTGGTCCTGAGGGCCGCCAACGAGAGCCCGGCAATCAACTGGCGCCAGTACTACGCCGGCGAATTCGGAGGCGGCCAGCCCTACCCCGGCTATCGGCACCCGCCCTCGCTGATGATCGAGTACGAGCCCGCGACGGTCGAGCGGAAGTCGCTGCACTGGACGGAGAGCGGTGCTCCGAGGCGGACCAAGCCCACGCCGGAGGAGGCTCTCGCCCTGTCCAAGCAGTTCGACTCCTCCTTCATCGACCTGGGGCCCATGGCGGACGAGCTCGCTCAGCGGCTGGAGAGCAACGCGGCTAAGCCATACTTCGTGGGTCCGACCCAACTGGCGCCCATGCCGGGCGAGGACTGGACCACGGACGTCGATCCAGAGATGGATGAGTTCGACCCCGAGGTGACCGCGGTCAGCCCGCCCGAGGATTCGAACGACGCGCTACCGTCAACCAAGATCTCCGCGACGTTCAATGAGGCGGTCACCGGCGCCGTCATGGAGGTCAAGGACGCTCAGGGCGCGGTGGTCGCGGGCACCTCGGCCATGGACGCCGAAAACAAGATCCTGACGTTCACGCCTGACAAGCCGTTGACGCCGGGAGTCAAGTACACGGCGCAGGCCAGCGGGGCCCGCGACGGCTCCACCAACAGGATGGACCCCTACCCCTGGTCGTTCACGATCAGCACGCTGGCCGCTCACTGGAAGCTCGACGAAGGCATGGGCTCCACCGCGGCCGACTCCTCGGGCAACGGTCGCGAGGCGAAACTGAACGACACCGCCTCCTGGGTCCCCGGGAAGACGGGCCAGGCACTGACCAACACGCAAGCCGCACAACCACAGCAGCAGAGCAGGCTGCGCGCTGCCACGGCTGCCGGCACGCCAGTGGTCTCGGGGCTGGAGATACAGCCTTCGCGAGTGACCTCGGGCACGACCTACTCGCTCTCCTTGACCCCGACGCTGAAGGCGACGGCGACCGTGGACACGGGCGCTGCCTCCACGGTGGCGTTCGAGGTGGCGCGTTACAGCGATGACGTGCTGGTGTGGTCGGGGTCGGTGAGCAATGTCGCGTCCGGCTCGCAGGCCTCAATCCCGGTCCCCGCCGCCAAGCTGCTCGACGGCACCAGGTACGAGTGGCGGGTCAAGGCCACCGCGGGCGCCGCCTCTTCGGCGTGGACCGCGTATCAGTACTTCACGACGGATGCGGCGCCGCGAGTGGATCAGCTGCAGATCTCGCCCGCTTCGAGCGACACCCGTGGCGTGGTGACCTCGTCGCTCACCCCGACGTTGCTGGCCAGAGTCACCGACCAGCTCGGCGGTCCGGCCACCGCGTCGTTCGAGGTAGCGCGCTACAGCGATGACGTGGTGGTGTGGTCGGGGTCGGTGAGCAATGTCGCGTCCGGCTCGCAGGCCTCAATCCCGGTCCCTGCCGCCAAGCTGCTCGACGGCACCAAGTACGAGTGGCGGGTGCGGGCCTCCGCCGGCGGTGCGACCTCACCGTGGACGTCCTATCAGTACTTCACGGTGGACGTGCCTGAGGCGGTGCTGGATGGATTCCAGGTCACTCCGTCTTCGACGGACACCCGTGGGGTGGTCAGCTCGTCGCTGACGCCGACCTTGCGTGCCCGGGTGACGGATCCGCTGGGCGGTCCGGCCACCGTGTCGTTCGAGGTGGCGCGTTACACCGATGATGTGCTGGTGTGGTCGGGGTCGGTGAGCGATGTCGCCTCCGGCTCGCAAGCGTCGATAGCGGTTCCCGCCGCAAAGCTGCTCGACGGCACCAAGTACGAGTGGCGGGTCAAAGCCACGACGCCCGGATCCACGCCCGCCTGGACGGCCTACCAGTTCTTCACGGTAGACGTTCCCGAGGCGACCGTAAGTGAGTTCCAGGTCACTCCGTCTTCGACGGACACCCGTGGTGTGGTCAGCTCGTCGCTGACGCCGACCTTGCGTGCCCGGGTGACGGATCCGCTGGGCGGTCCGGCCACCGTGTCGTTCGAGGTGGCGCGTTACACCGATGATGTGCTGGTGTGGTCGGGGTCGGTGAGCGACGTCGCCTCCGGCTCGCAAGCGTCGATAGCGGTTCCCGCCGCAAAGCTGCTCGACGGCACCAAGTACGAGTGGCGGGTCAAAGCCACGACGCCCGGATCCACGCCCGCCTGGACGGCCTACCAGTTCTTCACGGTAGACGTTCCCGAGGCAACAGTGGATCAGTTCCAGGTCAGCCCGGCGATGGTGGTGGGGGCCGAGATCGTCACCTCGACCCTGACGCCGGAGTTGCGGGCGCGGATCACCGACCCGCTGGGCGGCGCTGCCGCCGTGGAAGTGCAGATGGCGGACTGGGCCACCGACACCGTCCGCTGGTCCACCACGGTCGCCAGCGTTCCCTCGGGTGGGCAGGCGGTAGTGACGGTTCCCGCGAGCATTCTGTCCGACCAGGTGAAGTACGAGTTCCGGGTCAAGGCCACGACGCCGGGCTCCACCCCCGGGTGGACCGCCTGGCAGGTGTTCCGCGTCGACCTGCCCAACCCGGCGACCGATCCGTCGGTCATCAATCCCCAGGTTGTGCCCTCTCAGGTCGTGGCCGAGGTCACCGAGACCTCGACGCTCACGCCGGAGCTGCGCGCGTCGGTCGGCCATCCTCAGGGCAGTGCCTCGCGCGTGGAGTTCGAGATCGAACACGATCCGGGCGCACCCGCGGGCCAGGGTACTGGACGGATCTGGTCCGTGGCTGTCGACAGTGTCGCAGCCGGGAGTGTTGCCGCGGCTGGCGTTCCCGCGGGGACCCTGGCCAACGGCTGGCTGGTGCGCTGGCGTGTCCAGGCGATCGTCGGGACTACCACCTCGGGCTGGTCGGCCTGGCAGGCCCTGAAGATCAACCGGCCGGACTCGGCTCCACAGGTCAGCGAGCTGCAGGCCGTTCCGTCCGGCTCCATCGACGGCAAGACGGTCACGTCCACCCTCACGCCGGAGCTGCGTACGACGGTGTCCGATCCGCGAGGCGAGCCGTTGACGGCCGAGTTCGAGGTCGAGCACGATCCCGCTGCTCCGGAAGGACAGGGGAGCGGCCCGATCTGGAGCCAGTCCGTCACCGGGGTGGCCGTGGGTTCCCAGGCTGCGGTCGCCGTACCGGCAGGCACCCTGACCGATGGTTGGCAGGTGCGATGGCGTGTCCGCGCGACGTCGCCCAGCGCCGCCTCGGCCTGGTCGGACTGGCAGGGCCTGGTGGTGGAGATCCCCAAGCCGGGTGTCGGCGACCTGCAGGTCACGCCGTCCACCGTGGTCGACGGTGGCGTCGTCACCGATATCGTCACGCCGTCGCTGCACGCCACGGTCACCTACGCACCGGGCGGGACCATGAAGGCGGAGTTCGAGGTCGAACACGACCCGGACGCCCCCGAAGGACAGGGCAGCGGCCAGATCTGGTCCAGCGCCGTGGAGGGCCTAGCGGCAGGCACCTTGGCCAGTGTGACCATCCCGTCAGGGGAGCTGAACGACGGCTGGCTGGTGCGCTGGCGAGTCCGCTCGCACGTCTCCGACCTGGCCTCTACCTGGTCAGGTTGGCAGAAACTTCGGGTGGACCGGCCGGACTCTCAGCCGGCGATCAGCGAACTGCAGGTCACCCCGGCCTCGGAGGTGGCGGGCAAGCTCGTCACGAGCACCCTCACCCCTACTCTCCGCGCCACGGTGGCCGACCCGCGCGGAGATTCGCTGACGGCCGAGTTCGAACTCGAACATGATCCGGACGCGGAGCAGGGCAGTGGGCAGATCTGGGCCGGATCTGTCACGGACGTGGCCGTCGGGGCTCAGGCCGTGCTCGCCGTACCAGCCGGAAAGCTGGCTGACGAGCAGGTCGTGCGCTGGCGCGCCCGCGCTGTCTCGGCGACCGCGGCCTCGGCCTGGTCGCCCTGGCGACAGGTGACCGTCGACCTGCCCAAGCCGTTGGTCGGTAAGTTGGCAATCGCTCCGCTCATGTCGGGGACCGAAAAGGTCACCACGCGCTCGCTGACCCCCACGCTCAGCGCCACCGCGACCCATCCCAAGGACGCCGCATCCGCGGTGGAGTTCGTGGTGGAGCATGATCCGGCGGCACCCGAAGGCCAGGGCAGCGGGCAGATCTGGACCGGGTCGGTGGACGCCAGTCCGTCCGGCAGCGAGGCCAGTGTGACCGTGCCGGCGAACACGCTCGTCGAAGGCTGGCAGATCCGCTGGCGGGTCCGTGCCACCAGCGGGGGCCTGTCCTCCAAGTGGTCGGCCTGGCAGGAGGCTGTCGCCGGGTTGATTGAGCCGGGCGAGGAGCCGCTGGCCCAGACCAAGGAGCCGGTCGTGCACACCGACCAGAGCTTCACCGTGGCCACCTGGCTGCGCTGGAACGACAAGGACGGTGCCTACAGCGTCGTCGAGCAGAAGGGCGCCCACCAAGCTCCCTTCCGGCTGGGCAACGACCCGGAGCATGGGCTGGTGTTCACCTTCACCAGCGCCGACTCCGCGGATGCCACGGTCGAGGGTGTGCGCTCCGGCGTAGAACCCCCGGTGGGTGAGTGGTTCCACCTGGCCGGTGTCTACGACGCAGCCGCCAAGACGGCCACTGTCCATCTCAACGGCAATGCGATCGGTACAGCGACGCTCACCTTCCCCGCCTGGGACGCCACGCGGCCTATGACGGTTGGCAGCACTATGGAAGGGAGCATCGACGAGGTTCGAATTCATCTGAAGAACTTGACACCGGCGGAGATCACCGGCCTCCAGGCGCCGGAACCCACGTCAGCTCCTCGCACGACGCCGTCAGCGAGCGAGTCCGCCGCCACCACGCAGGCGGCGGATGACTTCAAGTACGAGCACATGTCCCTCGAGGAGTGTGAGCGGGGTCGCGACGCGCGCACGGGAGGTGCCGACATCTGGAACGGCGGCGAAGGCTGGGACTCCATCTCGCCCTACAACGGCTGCTGGAGCCGCCACCTCAGCTTCGCGATTTACGAGCGGAGTACGAAATACAACAAGTACTGCAAATGCATGCTGACGACCACAGCGGTGGAGGACTATCTCAACTTCGACATGACGGTTGTCATGCACAGCTATCTCGGCTCTGCCGATGGGCTGAGCGTGATAGGCGGAGCCGGAACCGGACTATCCCCTCGCGACATCAAAGTCTGGACCAGAGTCGACAATTTCTGGACCGCAGACGACGACTTCTGGAGCATGTTGCTCGGTGTGGGCGGCACAAATCCTGAAGACCTGTACCAGAGCTTCAAGCTGCAGGTCGACGTCGATGGGGGCACCAACGACTGCTTCAAGGTCTTCTCCTCCGGTGACGGCGGTGGCCTCACTCGCACAGGAAACCTGAAGAAATGGATGGAAGACGGAGACGATGTCTTCACCTTCCATTCGGCCTTCGGAACAGGAAGAGCCAGCCGGTGCTCGATCCGGCCCTGGATGGTCTACAACGACCCGGTACACCAGGGAGATTGGGACAAGATAGCGGTCTCAGCGTGGGGGAAGCCCGAGAACGACAAGTCCGCAGGTTCGCCAACTGTTCGCTGTGACAGCCTCTCCATGGGCGCGAAGACTGCGATCTACCGAGGTGGGTGCATCTTCTACGGTGCGAGCCGGGTCTACGAGATGTCGACCGTCGATCTCGAGAACGGAGCAGTCGCACGGCACATCGAGATGGCGTACACCCGTCCGCAGGACACCGTACCCTTCAAAACCGATGGGCCCAAACACTTCCCGGGCAAGTGGCCGAATGGGGAGCCGCTCTCGAGAATCACCAGCGTGGACTCGCGGTATGAGGCCAATCGAAAGGCGGTGGAGGCTGTCTGCGACGAGTTCTTCGACGATCGGCCGCGTAAACTCACCGGCGAGAAAGACGAAACGAAATGGGAACACTGCGATGAGTTCCCGTTCAAATCAACCAAACAGGGTGCCGCGTTCGTTCACGAGAAGTACGGTGCGAACAATTTCTCGGTGAAGAGCATCCTGGGCAGCCAGAACACGAGTGCCGGCAGGCACCTGAATATCTTCTATGCCAGATATCGGGTGCTCGCCAACGACAAGTTCTGGGTGCACATCAAGTAGCGACTCGGGCTGCCGGCACGGCGATCGGCCGTACCGGCAGCCTCTGTCCGATTCGCAAGGAGGGACAAGGGACAATGAGACATCAAGAGCGCCTGTGGCACCTCACCCGGTCCTACGGCATGGGCCAGGAGTTTTTGGCCGCATGGGTGGAGAACTGGGGCGTACGCGACACCGCGCGGCTCATGGGCGCAGATCTCGGGAGCGAGGTCCAGCTGAGCTGGGCGGAGCTGGAGCAGAGCAGCTTCCCTGAAGACCGGGGTGTGCTGTGGATCGGTCAGCTGAACGACAGGTGGATACAGGTGCTGCAGTACCAGGGCGTTCAGGCCATCGATGCTCTCGCCGAGCTGTCGATCGGAGGCCGGGCGCTCGGGCTGAGCTGGCACGTGAACGACCCGGGAACCCTCCTGTACGCGGTCAATGGCAGCTACGTAACGGGAATGGACATCACCCGACCCAAGGGTGGTCGCGGAAGCGACCCGCACGCGCTCGACGCCTACATGGAGGGCCTGCAGTTCGACTGGGCTGACACAAGCTGGCGAACCGACCCTGACCTGCCCGCGGGCTGGCTCGAGTACGCCGAATGGTCGGAGACGCACGTTGAGGATGGCGAAGACGAGGACTATCCCGCCGAGTGGGATGACCTGATACAGCTGTCGCTCGACGGCTACAGCCCGCCCCTCGCGGAGTGTGTCACCTCTGCCTTCGTGCTCATCGGCCGAATCACTGGTCGAGAGTTCGGCCGCGATTGGATGCAGGGCGTGCATTCCTGCTACCTGATTGAGTAGTACCGAGTCGAAGATCAGTCGGGTTGGGCGGGACCGCGTGGTCAAGGGACCAAGGATGTGACGGTAGGTGCGGGACACCGGCGGGATGATCAAGCAAGCCGAACCAACCCGATCCCACGTTTTAGCAGTACCCCGAATGTCGCCATCACCTTGCCGACGATCCAGGCGTTCAGAACCTGCTGCCTGATGAACGTGGACATCGTCATGAGGCGGCACACTCTGTCCCCCGAGGACTTCCAGGCCCTCCAACTATCCGTGTACCCGCACATGGTCACCGGGGTGAGCGCCGGTCGGTTACCGGACAGCCTGCTGCGGTTCGGCGTGCGCTTCGCCGACGGCGCCCAAGGCCACCACTGTCGGACAGCGTTTCGACAGAACACAGCTCCCGCATCCAACGCCGGGCCCGCGGCTCTCCTTGCTGCTCGGCGGGGTGTCGATGCGCAGCGGTGACGAAGACGCAGGTGTCATCACCATGGGTCTGTGGCTTTGGCCCTCGCCACCCCGGGAGACCTTCGAACTCGGCGTGGAGTGGCCCGCCGGCGGAGTCGAACTGAGCATCGTCGACCTGGACGGCGCGGCCATCGTGTCCGCCGCCCAGCTGTCGGTCCCGTACTGGCCGGATTCCACACAGAGCGAGTAGACCTGCCCGAGATCGTCAGTGCCATAGCCGGGCTCTTGTCCGGCCAGCAGACCCCACAGGCACGCCTCAATCCCAGCTATGCACGAGGTCGTCATGCTCGGCGCCTGCCCCGATCCGGCGTCGACGCCTGCTGGGTCGGGAGCCGGATCGGGATCCGCTGGCGGAAGAGGTCGCGGCACTGGTGGCGATGGCGGAGAGCGACGTGTCCGTGACCAGGGTCGACGAGCTGGCCGCCAGATCGGGGCGATCGGTGCGCTCGCTGCAGCGGCTGTTTCGGGACTATGTCGGCATCGGCCCCAAGTGGGTGATCCGCCGCTTCCGGCTGCACGAGGCCGCGGAGCGGGTCTACCAGGGCCTCGACCTCGCCACCCTGGCCGCCGAGCTCGGCTACACCGATCAGGCCCACTTGACCCGCGACTTCACCGCCGCGGTAGGCATGCCACCCGCGGCCTATGCCCGGCTCAGCAGCCGGGCCTGACTCCCACGGTCATCGAGATCCGTCTCCTTCGGAGAAGCGGCGGTAACAGAGGAGAGCGGCGTCAGAATAGGCGACATGAAACCCTCTGCTGGTCCGCGCCACCACTGACAGCGTTCACGGATCCGTCGAAGATCTTCCCGTTCCCGTAGGGTCGCACCATGAAGATCGGGGAAGCGCGGGCGGCGGCGGCGCGCTGGGTGGCGGGACAGCGGGTTCCCGGTTTCGCAGGCGCCTACGTCAGTGGTTCGGCGGCCTGGCTCGCGGCCGAGGCGGCGCTTCCGGCCACCTCCGACATCGATCTCGTGATCGTGGTCGACGGCGAGGTTCCGCCCAAGCTGGGCAAGTTCCGCCATGAGGGCGTGCTGCTGGAGGTCACCTACGTACCGCTGGAGCCCGCGGACAAAGTGCTGTCCTCGCCGGTCCTGTCGCCGGGGTTGAGCAGAGGCGTCATCCTGGCCGACCCGGATGGACGGCTCGCCACTCTGCATGCCGCCGTGGCAGGTGAGTTCGCCCGCCCGCAGTGGATCCGCACCCGATGCGCGGCACTGGAGGACCGGATCGCCACCCTGGCCCAGCTTGATGTCAGCCGGCCACTCGCCGACCGGGTGCTTTCCTGGGTGTTCCCCGCCAGCCTGCCCACGCTGGTGATCCTGACCGCCGCCCGCGCCAACCCGACCGTCCGCCGCCGCTACGTGGCCGCCCGAGAGGTCCTCATGAGGTACGGCGAAGCCGACTTCCACGAGGAACTGCTCGACTGGCTCGGTTGCGCCCGCCTTGCCAGGTCCCAGGTCGCCGCGCACCTGGACCGGCTGACCGACGTCTACGACCGCGTGCCGTACGACTCGGCACAGCCGTACGGGACCGACCTCACTTCCGAGGCCCGGCGGATCTCCATCGACGGCACCCGCGAACTCATCGAGCAGGGCCTGCACCGGGAGGCCGTCTGGTGGATCGTGGTCACTTTCGCGCGCTGCCTGACATTCAGTCCGTACGGCACCGCCGCACTGCAAGACTTGCTCGACGACCTCGGAGCCGGCACACCGGAGGAGATGCGGCACAGGGCCGGGGCGGTGATGGCCGGGCTACCGAGGCTGCGGCAGGTGCGCGAGACGCTCATCAGCAATACAGAATGACAAACTCGCCGACGCCCCACCGCCATCCGACCACACCAGGACGATGCGATGGACCCCCCGTACGGCGCCGCGCGGGGCCGTTCGGTCAGTCGCGGCGGCGCGGTAGCCGTACCGTCAGCAGTTTGGCTCGCGGCGCCACCCTGCCCGCCAGGTCGAACAGTGCCTCGGTGCGGGTGCGGTCGGCGTCGAGGTGGGTGAAGAGGTTCACCCCCAGGTTTGCGGGTGCGGAGGGTGAGCCTCAGCGCAGCAGTTTGTCGAGGCGGATGGGCAGGTCGCGGACCCGGATGCCGGTGGCGTGGTGCACCGCGTTGGCGATGGCCGCCGCGGTGCCGACGATGCCGATCTCGCCGATGCCCTTCGAGCCCATCGGGTTGAGGTGCGGATCGTCCTCCTCGATCCAGGCCGCCTCGATGTCGCGGACGTCCGCGCACGACGCCACGTGGTACTGCGCGAGGTCGCGGTTGAGGTAGTCGCCGAACTCCCTGTCCATGACGCTCTCTTCGAACAGCGCCATCGACAGGCCCATGGTCATGCCGCCGATGAGCTGTGAGCGCGCGGTCTTCGGGTTGATGATCCGGCCCGCGGCGAAGACACCGAGCAGCCGCAGCACCCGCGCCTCCCCGGTGTCGACGTCCACCCCGACCTCCGCGAACTGGGCGCCGAACGCGTGCCGCGAGAACCGCTCCTCGGCGCGGACCTCCCCCGCGGTGTCGGCACCGGCCTCCACCCCGTCCGCGGGGACGTCGCCGCCGCGCCGGTCGAGCTCCGCCAGCAGCGCCTCACAGGCCCGGACGACGGCCGTCCCCCAGGAGGCGGTGCCCATCGACCCGCCCGCCAGCACGGCAGGGGGCAGCGCGCTGTCGCCGATCTCCACCCTGACCCGGTCGGGTGAGGTGCGCAGGGCGTCGGCGGCGATCTGGGTGAGCACCGTACGGGCGCCGGTGCCGATGTCCGTGGCGGCGGTTCGCACGGTGTAACGGCCATCGGGCTCGAGGCGGGCGGTCGCCTGTGAGGGGCTGCGGTAGACCGGGTACGTGGAGGCGGCCACTCCGGACCCGACCAGCGTCCGCCCCTCGATCCGGGCGCCGGGCGTGGGGTCGCGGTCGGCCCAGCCGAACCGCCGGGCGCCCTCCCGCAGGCAGGCCACCAGGTTCCTGGAGCTGAACGGCAGGCCGCTCTCCGGATCGGCGTCGGGTTCGTTGCGGACGCGCAGCTCGACCGGGTCGATCCCGCAGGCGATCGCCAGCTCGTCCATCGCCGACTCCAGCGCGAACATGCCGGGAGTCTCGCCGGGGGCGCGCATCCAGCTCGGGGTGGGGACGTCGAGCTTGACCACCCGGTGGGTGGTCCGGCGGTTCGGCGCGGCGTACATGATCCGTGTAGGCGTAGTGGTCTGCTCGGCGAACTCCTGGATCGTGGAACACTGCTCGATCGCCTCGTGCGCGATCGCGGTCAGCCGTCCGTCGGGGTTCGCGCCGAGCCGTACCCGCTGGATCGTCGGGGTGCGGTAGCCGGTCACCGCGAACATCTGCTGACGGGACACGGCGAGCTTGACCGGGCGGGTGACGTGCTTGGCGGCGAGCGCCGCGAGCACCACCGGGGCGAGCGGCAGGCCCTTGGACCCGAAGCCGCCGCCCACGTGCGGGGCGATGACCCGGACGTTCTGCGGCGGCATGGTGAACAGCGCCGCCAGCGTCGCGCGCACCGAGGACGCCCCCTGGGTGGAGTCGTACAGGGTCAGCCCGCCGGCGTCCCACCTGGCGACGGTAGCGTGCGGTTCCATCGGGTTGTTGTGCTCGGCGGGCGTGCTGTAGGTCGCGTCGACCAGGATCGGCGCCGCCTCCAGCGCCGCGTCCGGGTCGCCGTGCTCACTGTCGGTCGGGTAGCCGCCGTTGACCTGGTCCGGCCGGTACAGGCGCGGATGGTCGGCGCGCAGCTCGGTGTCGTGTGGCTCGCCGGCGTACTCCACCGACAGCGACCGGGCCGCCTCCCTGGCGGCCTCGAGGTTCTCGGCCACCACGACCGCGACGTACTGACCGCGATAGGCGACCCGCGCGGACTGGAGCACGGCCAGCTCGGCGTTGTCGGCGGGGGCCAGCCTGGGCGCGTTGCCGTGCCAGATCACGGCGATCACCCCGGGGACGGTGTGCGCCTTCTGGACGTCCATCGCGCGGATCTCGCCGCGGGCGATGGTCGCCTGCACCGGTACGGCGTAGGCCAGGTCGTCAGGCGAGTGCTCGAACGCGTAACGGGCGCGGCCCGTGACCTTCTCCATGCCCTCGACGCGGTTCAGCGCCGTGCCGACGTGCGGCCTGGCCGTCCTGGCCGTCGTGGTCATGACGCGAGCTCGCTGAGAGTGCGGACGAGGACGTTGCGGGCGAGCGGCACCTTGAACGCGTTCTCCGGCAGCGGGCGGGCGGCGGCCAGTTCGAGGTCGGCCGCCCTGCTGAACTCCGCGGCGGTGGCGGGCGCGCCGCGCAGCGCCGACTCCGCCATGGCGGCCCGCCACGGCACGTGGGCGACCCCGCCCAGCGCGATCCGGCAGTCTCGCACCACGCCGTCCGCCAGGTCGAGCGCCGCCGCGACCGACACCACGGCGAACGCGAACGACGCCCTGTCCCGCACCTTGCGGTAGCGCGACACGGCCGCGAACGGCAGCGCCGGCAGCTCGACGGCGGTGATCAGGTCACCCGGTTCCAGCACGGTGTCACGGTCGGGCTCGTCGCCGGGCAGCCGGTGCAGCCCGGGCATCGGCACGGTACGCGGCCCGTCCGCGCCCTCGATGTGCACGGTCGCCCCGAGCGCGGCCAGCGCGACGGCCATGTCCGAAGGATGCGTGGCCACGCAACTGGCGGAGTGACCGATGATCGCCAGGTTCCGGTGGTCGCCCTCGCGGGCGGGGCAGCCCGAGCCTGGCCGATGCTTGTTGCACGGCTTGGCGACGTCCTGGAAGTAGGAACAGCGGGTGCGCTGCAGCAGGTTGCCGCCGACGGTGGCCATGTTGCGGATCTGGCCGGAGGCGCCCGCGAGCACCGCCTGGGCGAGCATCGGGTAGCGGCGGCGCACCACGGGGTGGGCGGCGAGGTCGCTGTTGCGCACGCCCGCGCCGATCAGCAGGTCGCCGTCGCCGCTCTCCTCGATGGCGTCCGACGTGGCCCTGGAGACGTCCACCAGGACCGCGGGCGTGGCGACGCCCAGCCGCATCAGATCCACCAGGTTCGTGCCGCCCCCGAGGTACATGGCGTCCGCCCGCCCGCGCAGCGCGCCGACCGCCGAGCGCGCGTCGGTGGCCCGGCGATACTCGAAGGGTCTCACCGGGCCACCTCGCCGATCGCCGCGACGATGTTGACGTAGGCGCCGCAGCGGCACAGGTTCCCGCTCATCCGCTCGCGGATCTCCTCCTCGTCGAGGCCGGGCTCGGCGCGCACGTCCGGCGTGACGATGCTCGGCCAGCCCGCGGCGGCCTCGGCCAGCATGCCGACCGCCGAGCACAGCTGCCCCGGCGTGCAGTAGCCGCACTGGAAGGCGTCGTGTTCGATGAACGCGGTCTGCAGGGGATGCGGCGTGTCCCCGTCGGCCAGTCCCTCGACCGTGGTGATCTCCCGATCGTCCAGGGTCACCGTGAGCGTGAGGCACGACTTGACGCGCCTGCCGTCCAGCAGCACCGTGCACGCCCCGCACTGGCCGTGGTCGCAGCCCTTCTTCGCGCCGATCAGGTCGAGCCGCTCGCGGAGCGTGTCCAGCAGCGTCTCGCGGGTGTCCACGGTGACCGGTCGGTCGTTCCCGTTGACCGACAGCCGTATGTCCATCGTGACCGGAACGTCGGGCCCTGAAGCATTCACGGGCGCTTCCTACCCGTCCATCCGCCGGGCTCATCCTGACTCGCCGACGATCTCCACGGGGCGGACCCATTCATGGCCGGTTCTGTGAGCCCTGCGGCGCCGCCCGTCCGCCGGGCCGGTGGGGGACGGCGAGCGGAGGCGCGTCGGCGGACATCGCCGGGAACCGGGCTCTCCACCGGCCCGCCAGGTCGACCTCGCGCCAGGTCCTGACGTACGGCGGCAGCCGTACGTTCTTGTAGACCACGACCAGCCGGTCCCCTCGCTCCAGCGCCTGGCGGATACGGAGCGGCGGGCGCTGGGCGAAGCGCTGGATGATCCCCTGGGACTCGCAGCCGAGCAGGTAGCCGATCTGGACGCCCGACTGCCCGTAGATCATGCAGGGCGGGCGCACGCCCATGCGGTGGAGCGCCTGGACGGCCAGGCCGATCTCGTCCCTGTCCTGACGGTTGATGGCGGCCATGCGGTACGCGTACGCGCCCTGGAGGGCGAAGTGCGCCAGCAGGCCGGCGATCATCGCGACCACGACCGGGCGGCGCAGCCGCGTCGCCGTCACGACGGCCTCCGCGATCGGAAGCGACAGCAGCGCGTAGGTCGGCGTCAGGAAGCGGGGGGCGGCGTAGTCCACGTAGAACAGGTACGGCAGCGCCATCACCACGCCGGTGACCGCGGCCAGCGCGATCGGCCCCAGGCGGCGGGCCCGCCAGGCCGACCACAGGCCCAGCGCGGTCATCACCGGGATCGCCAGCCACCAGATCAGCGCCACGGGCGAGACCGGGCCGCAGTCGGCCCCGAACCGGCACAGCGTCGGGCCGTCCAGGGCCCGGGCGTGCTCGACGACCGACACGGTCCAGCCGGTGCCGTTGTGCACGCCCGCGTCCCTGAGCCGGGTGGCGAGCCCGCCGAACCGCGCGACCGCCTCGATCGCCCACTGCCCCCAGCCCACGGCCAGGCCGGCGGCGATCGCGGCCAGCGCGGCGATCCGGTTCCGGCGCAGGCCGGCGAGTGCCGCGACGACCAGAGGGAGCGCCGCGACCAGCGCGTCGGAGGGTCGCATCAGCGACATGACCGCCAGGGATCCGGCCAGGCCCACCAGCGCCGGCCGGGAGCGCCCGGTCAGGACGAGGAAGCCGACGGCCGCGACGGCGGCCAGCGCGACGTACCCGTTGGGCATGGCCTGGTTGCCGTAGAAGAGCGACAGCCAGCAGCCGCCGAACAGCAGGGCGGCGACGGGGGCCAGGTGATCGGGCCTGATCCGGAGCCACACGGCGAACGCGCCGTACAGGGCCAGCGAGGAGAGCACTGTCAGGTACAGGCGCAGCACGACCACCGAGTCGGTCACCGCCACGACCGGCGTGACCAGCACGGGGACGCCCTGCGCTCGCGGCGCGCTGAACACCGCGGGCGGCGCGTGGGCGGAGAACTGGCTGGCGTAGACCGCCTCGTCCCAGCCGATGCCGAGCGCCGGGGAGACGAGGAGCAGCTGCGCCACGCCGTACAGGCAGCTGACCAGCGCTAGCACGCCACCAGGGCGCAGCGCGAGGCGTCGCCACTCACCGACCGTGGAGAGGACGCGGGGCCGCGTGATCGTCACCGTGGACTCCGGGATGCCGGGAGGCGCGCCTCCTGTCCGAGCTCAGGCGCAGCTCCTACCCGCGCCACCCAGCCCGAACGCCACAGGTGCGTGCTCCTTGGTGAGGACATTGCACGGGCGGAGAAAGCACATCCCACGGCATGGCCGAACCTTTTCCCGGCGGCCGCCTGCTCGCCGTGGGGCGCACTACTCGCTGAGCAACGTGTCCAGCCTTGGCGCGTACGTGGCGTGGAAGACGAGGGAGGCCGCGCCGATCGCGGCGGCGTCGGCGGCGATCGGCGAGGTCTCCACCCGTACGGCGTGCAGCCGCCGGGCCAGCGACCTGCTCGACACCGCCCGCGCGATCACCTCCCTGTAGATCTCGCCCACCTCCCTGAGGGCCGGTCCGCCGAGGACCAGCAGGTCGATGTCGAGCATGTTGACCACGCTCACGGCCGCGTCGGCGAGGCGGGCGGCCACGGCGTCGATCACCTCCCTGGCCCGCGGCTCCCCGGCGGCGGCGGCCGCGCAGATGGCGGCGTGGTCGAGCCGGTGGCCCAGCGCGGCCTCGATCGCGCTCGGGCAGCAGACCGCCTCCACGCAGCCGCGGTTGCCGCAGTAGCATTCGGGGCCCTCGGGCGACACGGTGATGTGGCCGAACTCCGCGGCGTTCAGCGAGCGCCCGCGGTAGACCTGGTTGTCCAGGAAGATCCCGCCGCCGATGCCGGTGCCCAGGTAGAGGTAGGCGAAGCTGGGCGTGGAGCGGGCGATGCCCGCCCACCGCTCGCCGATGGCCGCGGCGGTCGCGTCGTTGTCGACGGTCACGGGGAACCCGGTGTGCTGTGCCAGCAGGTCCTTGATCGGCACCTGGTCCCACTCGGGCAGCCGGGGCGGGAAGACCATCACGCCTTTGGCGTCGAGCGGCCCTGGGCAGGCCAGGCCCACTCCGAGCACCTTGCCGTCGGGCACCCCCGCGTCCTTCAGCATGCGACGGGCGGCGCGGGCCATCTGGCGGACCACCGCGCCGGGTTCGAGGCCGTGCCGTACCGGCCGGTGCAGCCGGGTGACGGGACGGCCGGCCAGGTCGGCGAGCACGTAGGAGACCTCGCCCGGGTCGAAGTGCACGCCGATCGCGTAGCCCGCGGCCGGGTCGACGCGCAGGATGGTGCGCGGTTTGCCGCCGCTGGAGGGCAGCGAGCCGTCCTCGACGACCAGCCCTTCGTCCAGCAGCCTGCGCACGATGACGGAGACCGTCTGGGCGGTCAGCCCCGCCCGGGCCGCGATCTGGACCCTGCTGATGCCGTCGGAGGCCTGGATCGCCTCGAGGACCACCGACCGGTTGTAGCTGCCCACCTTAGGGAGGTTGGTCCCCATCTGCATGTGGCCAATATCACACGAAGTGTTGACTTAGTAAATCAAAAAGATTTACGTTCGCGGCATCCCAAGGAAACCACGGGAGGCCGTGATGAGACGTGCGCTGGCCGGCTCGCTCCTGGCGTTAGCGGTCGCCGCCGCCGCGTGTGGCGCCGAGCCCGAGCAGGAATCCGCCGGTGGCAAGGAGATCGAGGTCCTCTACAAGGTCGAGCCCACCTGGCCCCATCTGGAGAAGATGCTCGGCGACGCGAAGAAGCAGTACGAATCCACCCATCCAGGCGTCACGATCAAGCTGACTCCCGTCCAGGGCAACAACGAGGCCTACTACACCAAGCTGGCGCTGCTGAACCGGTCGGCCGACTCCGCGCCCGACCTCTACTACCACGACACCTTCCAGGTCAACGCCGACGTCGCCGCGGGCAAGCTGGCCCCGCTCGACGACCTCCTCGCCACCTGGCCCGACTGGCAGGCCCAGTTCCCCGACTCGGTCAAGCAGGCCGCCAAGGGCGGCGACGGCAAGATCTACGGGGTGCCGATCAGCACCGACACCCGCGGCCTCTGGTACCACAAGGACGTCTTCGCCAAGGCGGGCCTGCCCGTGCCGTGGGAGCCGAAGACCTGGAACGACGTGCTGACCGCGGCGCGCACGATCAAGCAGAAGGCGCCCGGCGTCATCCCCTTCAGCATGTACTCCACCAAGATCCACGGCGAGGCCGCGACCATGCAGGGCTTCGAGATGCTCCTGTACGGCACGCCGGGCGGCACCCTCTACGACGACGCCCAGAAGAAGTGGGTGGCCGGCGGCAAGAACTTCACCGACGCCCTGACCTTCGTCAACACCGTCTACCGCGAGGAGCTCGGCCCCAAGCTCGCCGACGCGCACAACGCCAAGCTCGCGCAGAAGATCCTCTACGAGTGGTTCCCCGCGGCCAAGCTGGGCATCGCCCTCGACGGCGCCTGGGTCTCGGCGGGCTGGACGCCGACCAGCACCCAGCCGTGGCCCGAGTGGAAGGACAAGATCGGCTGGACCCCCATGCCGACCCAGAACGGCGAGGCCCCCGGCGCGGTCAGCATGTCGGGCGGCTGGGTGATGGCGATGAGCTCCTACACCAAGCACAAGAGGGAGGCCTTCGACTTCATCACCGTGGCGACGAACAAGGACAACTCCATGACGTACTCCGTCGGCACCGGTGACCTCGCCGCGCGCAAGGACGTCGCCGCCGACCCGAAGTACTCCGCCGAGAACCCGAGCATCAAGTTCTGGACCGACCTGGCCTCCGTGACCCACTACCGGCCCGCGTACGAGGCGTACCCGAAGGTGTCGGCGCAGATCCAGGAGGCCATGGAGGCCGTCACGAGCGGATCGAAGAGCCCTGAGGAGGCCGCCGCCGACTACGCCAAGGCGCTGCCCGGCGTCGTGGGCGGCGCCGACAAAGTCCTCGCCCGATGACCGTCACCACCACCGCGCCCTCCCCGCGCGTGACGGGCTCTCCCGTGCGGAGGCCGTCACGCCGCGGGGTGCTGCGCTGGCTGGTGCCGCTCGGCCCCGCGCTGCTGCTGATGGCGATCTTCATGGCGGGGCCGATCCTGTGGAACGTCTACATCGCCTTCACCAACGAGACGCTGACCGGCTCGGCCTCGGTGAACTCGCAGTTCGTCGGCGTCGCCAACTTCGTCAGGCTGTTCGGTGACGCGAACTTCCTCAACTCCTTCGCGCTCACCTTCGTCTTCGTGATCGGCTCGGCGGTCATCGGGCAGAACACGCTTGGCCTGATCATCGCGCTGCTCCAGCGCGGCAGGGGCCGGGTCACGCGCAGCGTGGTGAACGGGGTCGTCATCGCCGCGTGGGTGGTGCCCGAGGTCGTCGCCGCGGTGTGCTGGTTCTCCTTCCTGGCCGAGGAGGGCACGCTCAACACCGTGCTCGGCCTCTCCCAGGAGTGGCTGTACACCGCGCCCATGGTGGCGGTGGTGCTGGCCAACATCTGGCGCGGCACCGCGTTCTCGATGCTGGTGTACTCCGCCGCGCTGTCGGAGGTGCCCGCCGACCTGGTCGAGGCGGCCGCGGTCGACGGCGCGGGGCCGTGGCGGCGGCTGCTGCACGTCACGCTGCCGCTGATCCGCAGGTCCATCATGGCCAACCTGATGCTGATCACCCTGCAGACGCTGGCCAGCTTCGGGCTGATCTACGCCCTCACCGGCGGCGGCCCCGGCACGGCCAGCCAGACGACGCCGCTGTACATGTACGAGCAGGCCTTCCGCTACTTCGAGATCGGGTACGGCTCGGCGATCGCCCTCGTCATGCTGGTGATCGGCGCGCTGTTCTCCCTCGTCTACCTGCGGCTGATCAAGGTGGAGGACGTCGCATGACCCGCCTCGCGGCCCGCGGCGCGGCGTGGCTGTCGCTGCTGCTCATCACCCTCGCCTTCGCCGGGCCCTTCCTCTGGGTGCTGATCGCCTCGGTGCAGCCGGGCGCCAACCTGGCCGCCAAGCCGACGTTCGCGTTCTCCCTGGACAACTTCAGGGCCGTGCTGAACTGGGAGACCGTCTTCCTCCCGCTGATCAACTCGATCGTGATCTCAGGCGCCACGGCGGTGCTCACCGTGATCGTCTCCGGGCTGGCCGCCTACCCGCTCTCCCGTTACCAGCTGCGCTACCGCCGCCACTTCATGCTGACGCTGCTGTTCACCACCGGCCTGCCGGTGACCGCGATCATGGTGCCGGTCTACGCGATGTTCTTCAGGTTCAACCTCTACGGCTCGGTTCCGGCCATGGTGCTGTTCCTCGCGGCCAGCTCGCTGCCGTTCTCGATCTGGATGATGAAGACCTTCATGGACGGCGTGCCCGTCAGCCTGGAGGAGGCGGCCTGGGTGGACGGCGCGGGCTGGGTCCGCTCGCTGACCAGCGTGGTGGGGCCGCTGATGGCGCCGGGCATCGCGGTGGTGGCCATCTTCGTGTTCGTCGGGCAGTGGGGGAACTTCTTCGCCCCGTTCGTCCTGCTCGACAGCCCCGAGAAGCAGCCGGCCGCGGTGACGATCTTCACGTTCTTCTCGCAGCACGGGCAGGTGGCCTACGGCGAGCTCGCCGCCTTCTCGATCCTCTACACCACTCCGGCCGTGGTGCTCTACGTCGCCGTCAACAAGTACCTCGCCAGCTCCTTCAGCTTCGCCGGTTCGGTGAAGGGCTAGGCGCGTCAGCCGCCCATGTGCAGGACGGCGACGCCCGTGACACGATCGGCGGCCAGGTCGGACAGGGCACGGTCGGCCTCGCCCAGCTCGTAGGGCGTGGTGGCGACGCGCAACGGGTGGCGGGCCGCGAACTCCAGCAGGGCCAGGCCGTCCGCGCGGGTGTTGGCGGTGACGCTGCGCAGGGTGCGCTCCTGGAACAGGTGGTCCTGGTAGTTCAGCGGCGGCACGTCGGTGAGGTGGATCCCGGCCACGGCAAGCGTGCCGCCCCGATCCAGGGCCGCCAGCGCCACCGGGACGAGATCGCCGACCGGGGCGAACAGGATGGCGGAGTCAAGCGGCTCGGGCGGAGCCTGGTCGGCCGGGCTCGCCGAGGCCGCCCCGAGCTCCAGTGCCAGCCGCCGGGCCGCGGCGGCCCTGGTCAGCACATGCACCGTGGCCCCCTGGGCGACGGCGACCTGCGCGGTGAGGTGCGCCGAGGCGCCGAACCCGTAGACGCCCAGCCGTCCGCCCGGCGGCAGCTCGGCGCGGACCAGCGCCCGATAGCCGATGATGCCCGCGCACAGCAGCGGGGCGAGCGCGTCGGCGGGCTGGTCGCCGGGCAGCGGGTAGACGAAGTCCTGCGGCGCGACCAGGTACTCGGCGTAGCCGCCGTCGGCGTCCCAGCCGGTGTAGCGCGAGTGCGGGCACAGGTTCTCGGCACCGCGGGCACAGTGGCGGCACGCTCCGCAGGTGGCGCGCAGCCACGCCACGCCTACCCGCGTGCCGTCGCCGAGCCGGCCGGCTTCCGGGCCACGGCCGACGACCCGGCCGACCACCTCGTGGCCGGGGACCGTCCCGGGACGCCTCGGCGCCAGGTCGCCCTCGGCCAGGTGCAGGTCGGTACGGCAGACCGCGCACGCCTCCACCCGGATCAGGACCTCGCCGGGAGCGGGCTCCGGCACCGGCAGGCGCACCCGCTCCAGCGGCCGCGTCTCCATGGGACCAGGGCGCCGCACCACCCAGGCCGTCATCGTGCGCCCCATCACCCCATCCTCACACGCCGGCGCCGACGCCGACGCGCCGTTCCGTCCCGCCATGCGTGGACCGTCAGCCGATCGTGCGGACCGTCGGCGAGGCTCGAGCCGTAACTCCCCGAGTGAAGGAGCAGCCGATGCGAGCCCTCGTCCACGACCCGTCCGCTCCCCACCAGCTGTCCCTGGGCGTGGCGCCCGATCCGGTGCCCTCCACTGGGCAGGCGCTGGTCGAGGTGTCCGCGACGTCGTTCAACTTCGGCGAGATCGCATTCCGGTCGGGGCGCCCCGGACACGTCTCCGGGTGGGACGCCGCCGGTGTGGTCGTGCGCGCCGCCGCCGACGGGTCGGGCCCGGCCGCAGGCACGCGGGTGGTGACGTTCGGCTGGGCCGGGGCCTGGGCCGAGCTGCGGGCCGTCGACACGGCCGAGCTGGCCGTGGTGCCCGAGGGCGTCGACCTGGGTCTGGCGAGCGCGCTGCCGGTGGCGGGCGTCACCGCGCTGCAGGCGGTGCGGCGGCTGGGCTCGCTGATCGGCCGCCGCGTGCTGGTCACCGGCGCGTCCGGCGGCGTCGGGCGGTACGCGGTCCAGCTCGCCGCCCGCGCCGGCGCGCACGTCATCGCCTCCGTCGGCGGCCCCGCCCGCGCGGACGGGCTGCTCGAGCTCGGCGCGGCCGAGGTGGTCATCGGGCCGGAGAACCTGAAGGGCAGGGTGTACGGCGTGCTGGACAACGTCGGCGGAGCCCAGCTCGCCCAGGCGTACAACCGGCTGGAGGACGGCGGCGTCGTCCAGGCCATCGGCATGGCCTCGCGCGAGCCGACGCTGATCGACTTCGAGGAGGCGCGGACCCGGGTGGACCGCGGGCGCCTGGAGACGTTCAACATCTCCACACCTCTCGGCGCCGACCTCGCCACCCTCGTCGGCCTGCTCGAAAGGGGCGAGCTGGACGCGCAGGTGGGGTGGCGCGGGAGCTGGGAGCGGGCGCTGGAGGCGGCCGACGCGCTGGTCGGCCGCCGGGTGCGGGGCAAGGCCGTGCTGGACGTCCGCTGAGCGACCGCGAACATGGCGGCTCGTTCGCGGGGTAGTCGGGTCGTGCCCGTTTGCCGGGCGAAACCACTCCCTACTGGACCTCAGCGAGCTGATCTCCATGCGGTTGCCCTTTCTCCGCCGGACACCCCGCGGCAGGCGACGATGGGTCGCCGTCGTCATCGTGCTGATCCTCGTGCCCGTTCTCGGATACGCGGCGACGGCCGTCGCGCTGGCGGGAGAGGTGCCGCCGCGGACCCGGGTGGCGGGCGTCGACATCGGCGGCCTGTCATCGGCGGACGCCGAGGCGAAGCTGGTCCGGGAGCTCTCCGGGAGGGCCGCCGCCCCGTTGACGCTCGACGCCGCGGACACCGAGGTGCGCGTGCGGCCGGGCGACCTCGGCCTGGCGCTCGACGCGGCGGCCACGGTCGCGGCCGCGCGAGACGGCTCCATGACGCCGGTCGGCGTCGCCCGCTCGCTGTTCGGACAGCGGGACCTCCGACCCCAGGTCACGATCGACAGAAGGCGGCTGGCGGCGGCCGTCGCGGACGTCGCGAAGAAGGTCGACAGAGCACCCAGGGAAGGCGGCGTCGCCTATCGCGGGCTCACGCCCGAGCCGGTGCTGCCGAAGGACGGGCGGCGGCTCGACCGGGAGGGCGCCGCGCGCGCCGTCCAGCAGGCCTATCTGGTGGGCAGCGGCGCGATCACCGTACCGGTTCGCACGGTCGCCCCACGGGTGAGCGCGGAGAGGGTGCGCGAGGTGGCCGCCACGAGCGCGCGCGAGGCCGTGGCGGCGCCGCTCACGCTGACCAGCGGGAACAGGGAGGCCGAGCTCTCACCGCAGCGGATCGCCGCCCGCCTGCGCTACGTCCCCGACGGGCGGGGCGGGCTGCGTCCCCGGTTCGACGCCTCCGATCTCGCCGCCGACCTCGACGCCAAGCTGGTGGACGAGGACCGGCGGCCGAGGGACGCGTCCTTCGAGATCTCCGCCGGCGTCCCCAAGGTGATGCCCTCCCGGACGGGGACGGGGGTGGACGTTGCCGCCCTGGGCCCGGCCGTCTCGGCCGCCCTGTCACGGAACGGCAGCCGCTCGGTCGAGGCGCCCATGCGCGCGACCGAGCCGAGGCTCACCACGGAGAAGGCGGCCGGCCTGGGCATCAAGGAGAAGGTCGGCTCCTTCACCACCCGTCACCCCTGCTGCGCGCCCCGCGTGACCAACATCCACCGGATCGCCGACCTCGTCGACGGGCACGTCGTGCTGCCCGGCGAGACGTTCTCCCTCAATGAGGCCGTCGGCAGGCGCGACAGGGCACGGGGATTCGTGGAGGCGCCCATGATCCTGAACAACCGGTTCGTCAACGACGTGGGCGGCGGGGTGTCGCAGTTCGCGACGACGATGTTCAACGCGGTCTTCTTCGGCGGCTTCGAGGACGTGCAGCACGTCCCGCACCAGTACTACATCTCCCGCTACCCCGCCGGGCGTGAGGCCACCGTCTCCTACCCGCAGCCGGACCTCCGCTGGCGCAACGACTCGCCGTACGGCGTGCTGATCACGACCTCGTACACCAGGACCTCCATCACGGTCCAGTTCTGGAGCACCAAGCGCTTCGAGATCGAGTCGGAGAGCTCGCCCCGCTACGACGTGCGCGACTTCCCCTCCTTGCGGGAATCGGGGCCGGAGTGCATCCCCATGGGAGGTGTCGAAGGGTTCAAGATCGACGTCTGGCGGATCTTCAAGAAGGACGGCGAGACGGTCAGGAAGCAGAAGTTCCACACCGTGTACGCCCCCGAACCACGACTGGAATGCGACTAGCGATCACCAGGTCACCGTCACCAGGTCAGTGTGGCAGGGCGCCCTGGATGACGCCCTCCACGACCTGCCCGATCCGGTCGGCGGCCCGGTCGGGGTCCGGCTGCCCGGCGTCCAGCCAGGAGATGACCGCCTCGATGGTCACGGTGGGGATCAGGCCCGCCGCCCACTCCAGCCAGGGCCCGGGCGGGATGCGCCTGACGAGGTTGCGCCGCGCGATCTCCCTCGATCCCTCGGTGATGACGTCGATCAGGTCGCGGAACTCCGGCTCCCTGGCGGCGTACCGGAACAGCAGCCGGAACCCGTCGGGGTCGGCGGAGGCGGCGCGGAGGAGCGAGGGGAGGGCGTTCTCGTCGAAGTCGTCGGTGCCCACCGTGTCGGCCAGCCGGACACAGGCCCGGTCGAGGACCGCGCGGTACATGTCCGCCTTCGACGCGAAGTGCCGGTAAAGGATCACACGGGTGATCCCGGCCTCCCCTGCCACGTCGTCGAGGCTGGTCGCGGTGAACCCGGCGCGGGCGAACGCGCGCGTGGCCGCGTCGAGGATCTGCTCGCGTCGTTCGGCCCGGCGCATGCGCCGGACCGGCTGCTCCACCGTCACCGCGAACCCCCCTCTTGTTTACCGCGCAGTCTACATATAGCTTTATTTACACCCGAGTATACAAAAGGGAGTACACCATGACCGTCCAGCTGCCTTTCGAGCAGCCCCATCTCCTCCAGCCCCCGCCGGTGCTGCGCGGGCTCCAGGACCAGGGGGCGATCCACCGGGTGCGCACCCGGGTCGGGCACGAGGCGTGGCTGGTCACCGGCTACGCCTACGTTCGGGACCTGCTGGCCGACGACCGGCTCGGCCGCTCGCACCCCGACCCGGACCGCGCCGCCCGCACCGGCGAATCAGTCCTGTTCGGCGGGCCGATGGGCGACTTCGACACCGAGCGGGCCGACCATGCCCGGATGCGGGCCCTGCTCCAGCCGCAGTTCTCGCCCAAGCGCATGCGCGCCTTCCGTCCCCGCGTCGAGGAGCTGACCACCCGCCTCCTCGACCGGCTGACCTCACCCGCCGACCTGCACGAGGCGCTGGCCGTGCCGCTGCCCATCCTGGTGATCTGCGAGTTGCTCGGCGTGCCGTACGAGGATCGCGGCCAGTTCCGCGCCTGGTCGCAGGCCGCGGGAGACGTCCTCGATCGCGACCGCTCCAACCAGGGGCTGGCCGACCTCTTCGAGTACGGCAGGCGGCTCGTGGCCCGCAAGCGCGAGCGGCCCGGCGACGACTTCATCTCCCGGCTGTGCGCCGAGGGCGTCCCCGACGAGGAGGTCGCCATGATGGCGATGTTCATGCTCTTCGCCGGGCACGAGACCACGGTGGTCGCGATCGGCATGGGCGCCCTGTGGCTGCTGACCCACCCGGACCAGCACCGGGCCCTCGTCGACGATCCCGCGCTGCTCACGTCCGCGGTGGAGGAGATGCTGCGCGCGCCCGACAAGGGCGGCGGCGGGATCCCGCGCTACGCCCGCGTCGACATCGAACTCGACGGCGTCACCATCCGCGCGGGCGAGCTGGTCCTGCTCGACACCGGCGCCGCCAACCACGACGCCGACGCCTTCCGCGATCCCGACCGCTTCGAGGTCGGCCGGCAGGGCACGGCGCATCTGACCTTCGGGCACGGCGCCCACTACTGCCTGGGCGCGCCGCTGGCCCGCATCGAACTGCAGGCCGTGTTCTCCCAGCTCGTCCCCCGCTTCCCGGCGATGCGGCTGGCCGTGCCCGTCGAGGAACTGCGGGTCCGCACCGACGTGCTGACCGGTGGGCTCGTCGAGCTTCCGGTGGAGTGGTGATGGCGACTTCGCCCACTGCCCGGACACCGTAACCCGCATGCCGGCGATCGAGCCCGAGCCCCGGCTGCGCGAAGCGGCCCGCGCCGCCGCACCGGATCACATCGAGGTCGTCGACGGCCTCGCCGAGCGGCGGCCCGCCGAGGACGGCGCCTTCGAGGATCCCGTACTCGACCCACATCCTGGGCGCGGCCGTCCTGCCGTTCTGAGGCTACGGCCCCATGCGGCCATCGATGCCATCGGGAAGTCCATCCATCGAGGCCGCAGGCCTATCTCCCCCCTCCTTCGCGCGTCGGGGCGGATCCGCCCGAAGGCGGCAGCGGCCGGCGATTCGCCTGGTCAAAGCCGGGAAGGAAGTCGGGGAAGCGTTGCGCAAGGGGGAGAAATGTATGCACGCGTGAGCACCTACACGGGGCCCGCCGATCGGATCGACGACGCGATCAGGGGGTTCGAACGGTCGCGCGAACTGGTCACGGGAATGGACGGCATCGTGCACGCGTACATGCTCGTCGACCGGTCGAGCGGAAAGGTCATGACGATCAGCCTGTGGCGGGACGAGCGGGCCCTCCAGTCCAGTGCCGATCGGGCCGCCAAGGTGCGCGAGGAGGCGGCCGCGGCCGTCGGCGGGACGGTGGAGAGCGTCGAGAGCTACGAGGTCGCGCTCCAGGTGCCTTAGCTACTGTCTCCGATAGGAAGAAAAGGGCGCGCGCCGAGCTCCACCAGCGCCACCGCCTGCACGCCGACCTGGTCGACGCGCTCGACCGGCGCGACTGCGAGGAGGCCCTGCGCCTGGTCCTGGCTCACAACACCACCGCCTGACGCCCGGCGTCCAGGCGCAGCAGCGGCCTGATCGCGAGCTGGGCGACGGCGAGGGCGACGCAGGCGCACGCCGTCGCCGCCCACAAGCCCGCGGCCCCGGCGCGGTCGAGGAGCTGGATGCCGGCGATCGGCGCCGCGATGGTGGCAAGGCCCCAGCTGGTGCCGTACGCGGCGAGGTAGCGGCCTCGGGCCTCCACCGGGGCGAGCTCGGCGACCAGCGCGTACGCGCGTCCCACCATGAACAGGTCGCCGACGCTCCACACCACGGTCGCCGCCACGTAGGCGGGCAGCGTGGGGGCGACGGCGTAGCCGGCCAGTCCGGCCGCCATCAGGACGGCGCCCCCCGCCAGGGCCGTGGGCGCGGACAGCGCCGCCACGGCGCTCAGGCGCAGCAGCGGCTGACCCGCGACAGTGGTGACGGCCGAGACGGTGAAGAGGAGGCCCGCGTCCGTCGCCGCGATCCCGCGCTCGGGCAGGGACAGCGGGAGCGCGATCATGATCGTCATGTAGACGGTCGCGAACAGCGTGCCGCAGGCGAACATGGCGAGCAGGGCGGGATCCCGCCAGGCCGAGACCCGGGCGGCCGGCGCGGTCGCGGAGCGCGCGACACCGGGCGGGTCCGCGGGCAGGACGGCGCGCACGACGATCGCGCACGCCAGGCAGGTCACCGCGTCGACGACGAACAGCCAGCGCAGGTCCCATCGCCCCACACCGGCCGCGATCAGCCCGGCCCCCATGCCGCCCACGGCCAGCGCGGCGTTGAAGAGGCTGTAGGCCCTGGTCCGGTCACCGGCGCCGACGGCGTCCGCGATCACCGCCTGGCTCGGCGGCTCGTACAGCTCGAAGACCAGCCCGAGCACGACGGCGAACAGGGCGACCACGGGCAGGGAGCCGGCGGCCGCGATGGCGAACTGGGCGACGGCGCATCCGCACAGACCCAGCATGATCGTGCGCCGGCGGCCCAGCCGGTCGGCGAGGAGCCCGCCGAACAGGCGTGAAGGAATGGTCGCGAGCCCGAACGCGGCCGAGACGAGGCCCGCGGTCGCCGGGCTCGCGCCGAACTCGGTGGTGATCAGGACGGTCAGGAACGAGAGGGAGAACGCCCCCAGCCGGTTGACCGCGCGTGCCACGATGAGCAGCCGTACGGTGCGAGGCAGCCGCTCACCACGCGCGAAGAACCGCATACGACAACCTCCGTGACCGGCGAAAACGCTAACGTTGGTCACGGACCCTACGAGTCGAAGGAGTGACCAGTCAAGTGATGTTCGATGGTCACGTGGCCCTCCTCCTGGAAGCGGCCGTGTCACTGGTCAACGTGCTGACCGACGGCGCCGAGCGTGGCAGGCCCTACACGGCCCCGCGCGGCGACGACCTGCCCGCGGCGGTCGACGCGGCCCTGCCGTCCCATGGCACCGGTCCCCGTACGATCACCGTCGAGGAGGCCGCCTACCTCGTCAGGACCGCCGAGCAGATGCGCCGCGTCTTCGAGGCCGTGCACGCCCAGCGGGTGGCCGAGGCGGCGGGGGTGGTGAACGCGCTCCTGCTCGACACGGGCGCCAGGCCGCAACTCGACCAGGTTCCAGGGGAGCCGTGGCAGGTCCACTTCCACGGCCCCGACGACTCCCTCGCGGTGGGCTGGAGCGCGGGCTGCGCCGCGGGGCTCGCCCTGGCGATCGGCAGCGATCTCGGCGGCAGGCTCGGCGTCTGCCAGGCGGTCATGTGCGACCGGGTCTACGTGGACGGCTCGCGCAACGCCGTCCGCCAGTTCTGCTCCTCTGCGTGCCGGAGCCGTACCAAGGCGGCCGCCTTCCGCGAACGGCAACACGCGTCGTCTTGACTTCTCCCCGCCATGAATGACGGGGATTCTCCCGCCTCGCGACGGGGTGGTTACTGCTGCTTCTACGCCGCTTGCGCGGTGGAGGTTTCGGGCGGTGCCAGGGTCGGGATTGCCGTTCCTGGTCTTACCTGCCCTTCACAGTCGTTTCGGGTGTCCGCCAGCCCGGCGGCCACGTCGTTCGGGGACCGAAGGCGGATGCCTTCGGCGAGGATGTTGAGCGCGGCGGCGATGTCGCGGTCGTGGTGCTCGCCGCAGCAGGGGCAGTCCCATTCACGGACGTCTAGGGCGAGTTTCCCGATCTTCCAGCCGCAGCACGGGCACAGCTGGGAGGAGGGATACCCGCGGTCGATGGTGATGAACGCGCGCCCGTACCGGGCTGCTTTGCCTTGCAGGAGCCGCAGGAACGCGCCCCAGGCGGCGTCATTGACGCTCTTGGCGAGCATGCCCCGTGCCAGGCCCCGCACGGCCAGACTTTCCACATGCACCGCTTGGTTCTCGCGGATGATCGTGGTGCTGGTCTGGTGGAGGAAGTCTCGACGGGCGTCGGCGACTTTGGCATGCTGACGGGCGACTTCGACCCGAGCCTTGGTGCGATTGGCGCTCCCCTTCTGCTTGCGCGACAGGGCACGCTGGAGTTTCTTGAGCTTGCGCTCCCGGCGGCGCAACCACTTCGGATTCGCGATCTTCTCGCCCTCGGACGTCACCGCGTAGTGGGTCAGCCCCACGTCGATTCCCGTCTCCGCCTCTATCTCGGGAAGAGTCTGGCTGTCGTCTGGCACGTCGATGACGAACGAGGCGAAGTACCGGCCGCCGGCGTCCTTGATGACCGTCACGCTGGACGGTGGAGCGGGCAGCTCGCGCGACCACCGGACCTCGACCTCGCCGATCTTCGCAAGATACAGACAGCCGCCGGCGCGGAGCTTGAAGGCGTTGGTGTTGAACCGGGCCGACTGGCGGTGATCATGGCGGGATTTGAACACGGGCAGACCCATCTTCGGGCCTTTCCGCTTCCCCGACACCGACTCGAAGAAGTTCTGGTACGCGGTGTCCAGGCCACGCAGCGACTGCTGCAACGGCACCGGGGACACCTGGCCCAGCCACTCCCGCTGAGGGGTCCGCTTCGCAGCCGTGATGCAGATCTTCTGCAACTCCGTGCCGCTGATCCGCCTCCGGCCGGCCTTCCAGGCGGCTTTGCGCCGTGCGAGCGCGTCGTTCCACATCGCGCGGACACACCCGAAGGTCCGGGCCAGCGACTCCCGCTGGGGCGCGTCCGGATACAGCCGGTAGTTGTAGCGCAGCTTCACCGAACACCACCCCCTTTCGCGACCTTGACGTCCCGCAGACTCGAACACGTTATCGTCTGGCCTGCGACCGTGTCAGACGAATACCGGCACGGCAGACAGGTGGTTCCCGCGATGCACGTCCATCTGGTCGAACAACAGCGCTGACCAACATGACCGCTGCCAGAACCGCGCTACGCGCTCCGGGCTGCCCCGCCTACCGGCGGGCCATCCCCTGACGGGGACCGCATTCATCTCCGGCCTGAAGGCCGAGGCTTTCTGCGGACCTTCGGTAACCGCCTTGCCTCGCGGCCGGTCGCGCACCAGGATGGCTGGATGCGACCTTGGGTGAAGATCGTCTGCGTGATCCTGATCGTGGCGCTCGCCGGGTCCGCGCTGGTGACGGCGGCCGGCCTCCTCTTGAACCTCTTCTAGCGGACACCGGCCGCCGGAGCGGGCACGGCCGTGTCCAGAACTCGCCCGGGGCCCGCGCGTTCGGGGCCCGGGTCAGCCGGTCGGTGCCCGGTGGACGGTTCGCCGCGACTCGTACCAGGTGTCGCCGATCGGCTCGCCCGCCAGGTTCCAGCTCCAGGAGACGACCGGGGTGATGCGGATGAAGATCCCCGGGCCCACCATGCCGACCCGTTCGTACGGCTGCTCGGCATGGCCGTAGATCCGCACGCCCCGCGCGACGAACGGCTCGAAGGACACCATGTCGTCGATGACCAGGGCGACCTTGTGGTTGCCCGCCCGGACGTTGCGGAACTTGCGGGTGTCGACGACGGTCGAGCCCGAGCCGCCGACCCAGAAGTAGGTCCCGTCGAACTCGAACGCGACGGGCACCACGTCGGGCTGCCCGTCGGCGGAGTGGGTCGCCATCCGCGCGATCGGCTGCGACCGCAGGTAGGCGAGCGCTTCTTCGGTGAACGACATGGCGGCGGCTCCTCGGGCTCGTCGCGACGCGGCTGATTCGTACAAGAGCCGCGGTGGTCGCGGTGCGTAGGTTCGGTTGTGTGACGGAGCACGCCGGGTGGGCTCCGGCCTCGCCATCGAGCATCGCCCTGGTCGTGTCCGCTGGATGCGATCTTGCCGATTTCATCCGGGGAATGCCGCCATTTATGACAGGAGCACTGACATGAGGATCGGAATCGGACTGCCGGCCGCGGTGCCCGGCACCGACATGACCACGCTGGGGCAGTGGGCGGCCGACGGCGAACGCGCCGGTTTCGCCGCCGTCGGCGTGATCGACCGGCTGGTCTACGACAACGTGGAACCGCTGACCGCTCTGGCCGCCGCCGCGGCCCGCACCTCGCGGGTCGAGCTGGTCACCACGGTGCTGAACGTCGGCTGGCGCAACAACGCGGTCCTGCTGGCCAAGCAGCTGGCCTCGGTCGAGCTGATCTCCGGTGGACGGCTCACCGCGGGCCTCGGACTGGGCGGATGGCCGGACGACTTCATCGCCAGCCAGGTGCCGCAGACGGGCAAGACGGCGCTCTGGGACGCGACGCTGGCGACGATGACGCAGGCGTGGACGGGCAAGCTGAGCGGTCAGGGCGGGCCGATGCCCGAGCTCCCCGAAGGACGGCCCGCGCTGCTGTTCGGCGGGCTGGTGCCCGCGGCCTTCACCCGTGCCGCCACGCACGGCCAGGGCTGGGTGGCTCCGCTGTTCGGGCTGTCCATGCTGCAGGAGGGGGCCACCGCCGTACGCGCGGCATGGGAGCGGGCGGGACGGCCGGGGCGGCCCAGGATCGTGACGGGACGCTACTTCGGCCTCGGCGACCGCGCGGACGCCGTCGCCGACGAGTACATCCGCCACTACTACGGGGACGCGTTCTTCGCCATGGCGCGCGCCGACACCCTGACCACGGTCGAGCAGCTGCGCGGCGAGCTGACGGCACTGCGGGAGGCCGGCGCCACGGACGTGGTGCTGCACCCGACCTCGCCCGGCCTCGAACAGGTCGGGCTGCTGACGGAGGCCCTCCACGAGGCCGGATTCCCACCCGCCCACAGGTAGGACGGACCCGGGGGCCGCCGACCGGCATCGGCTCCGCCCTCAAGGACGGCACCCGTGGCGGTGACCGCCGGAGCGCCCCGCCAGGGCGGGCAGTACGCGTCAGGTCTCGAGGCGGATGGTGGCGGCGTGCTGGACGGCCGTGGCGCGGGTGAGGAAGTCGAGGATCAGCTCCAGCTGCTCGTCACTGTAACTCGCGTACAGCTCGGTCAGCCCCGACACCAGGTCGTCGAAGAGCTCCCCGAAGCCGGCGAGCCTGTCGTGGTTCACCTCCACGATGACCCTCCGCCGGTCACGGGCGTCGCGGACGCGGCGGACCAGCTCCTTGGCCTCCAGGCGGTCGATCAGGCCGCTGACCGAGGCGGGGGCGAGCCCCGTGTGCTCGCACAGCTCCCCCGCGGTCAGCGGCCCGTGCCGCTGGAGCAGGTCGAGCGCCTTCTCCTCCGTCATCCCGAGCCCCATACGGGCCGCGACCGCCGTGTGGAACATCACGGCCGCGTTGCTGTTCTCCCGTCCTGCCAGGAACAGCGATTGAAGCAGATTCTTTCGGTGCTCCGAAATACCTGTTGACAAGCCCCTGCCCCTTCGCCATATATTTCGTTCGAGCGAACTAAATAACTGAGTGAAGGGTAGCACGATGAAGGCTCTGATCATCGGGTGCGGCATCGGCGGTCCGACGACCGCGATGGCGCTCCAGCGGGTGGGCATCGACGCGGAGATCTTCGAGGCCTACGACGTGCCCGCCGACAACGTCGGCTCGTTCCTGAACGTCGCCTCCAACGGCCTGGACGCCCTGCGTACCTTGGACGCCCACCGGGAGGTCCTGAAGGCGGGCATCCCCACCCCGCGCATGGTCATGTGGAGCGGCACGGGCAAGCGGCTCGGCGAGGTCGCCAACGGCCTGGCCCTCGACGACGGGACCGTCAGCCACACCATCCAGCGCGCCGACCTCTACCGCATCGTGCGCGACGAGGCCGTCCGGCGCGGGATACCGATCTCGTACGGCAGGCGCCTGGTCTCGTACGAGGAGAATGAGAAGAGCGTCACCGCCCGCTTCGAGGACGGCACCGAGGCCAGCGGCGACATCCTGATCGCGGCCGACGGCGTGCACTCCCGCACCCGCTCGCTCCTCGACCCCGCCGCGCCCGCTCCCCGCTACAGCGGCCTGTACAACTTCGGCGGCATCGTCAAGGACACCGGCCGCACCGGCGAGCCCGGCGTCTACAACATGATCTTCGGCAGGAAGGCGTTCTTCGGCTACACGGTGTCCGACTCGGGCGAGACCTGGTGGTTCGCCAACCTGCCGCGCGAGCTCGGCGACGTGCCACCCGACTGGAAGGCGACACTGGTGGAGGCGTTCGCGGGCGACGACAACGTATCGGCCGAGCTCGTCGGCCGCGGCTCCGTCGAGCTGGCGCTGCCGATCCACGACCTGCCCGCGGTGCCGACCTGGCACCGCGGCAGGGTGCTGCTCACGGGCGACGCCGCGCACGCCACCTCGCCCAGCTCGGGCCAGGGCGCCTCGATGGCGATCGAGGACGCGATCGTGCTGGCCGCGTGCCTGCGCGACGAGCACGGACACGCGGCGGCCTTCGAGAGCTACGAGCGCCGGCGGCGGGCCAGGGTCGAACGGGTGGTGGCCTGGTCGAAGAAGATCAGCGACAGCAAGGCGGCAGGACCCGTCGCCAGGGTCTTCAGGGATCTGATGCTCCCGGTATTCCTCAGGAGGTCGGCGGGCGACGACTCGCTCGCATGGATGTACCGTCACCACGTCGAGCTGTGAGAATGGACGGCACAGCGAGCGTGGAGGGCATCGTGGGGCGAAGGCCGACGATCGACAGGGCCGAGCTCGCCCGGCTGGTCGAGGCGGGGATGAGCGTGCAGGCACTGGCCGCGCACTTCGGCGTGAGCGAGTCGGGCGTCCTGCAGGCGAAGCGGGCCGCGGGCCTGGCCAAGCCGCAGATGGACCACAGCGGGGCGCTGCCCTGGACGCTCAGCCGCGCGCACGCGCAGTCCGGCCCGGCCACCAACCTGCGCAACCTCTCGGCCGCCGCGCAGGGCGGGCGGGTGGCGCCCGAGCGGCTCAACACCGCGCTGCGGTGGGCGCGCAGGCTGGTCGAGCAGGGTCTCGACGTGGCCTACGACCCCGAGGCCGGCTTCACCGAGGTCCCTGCCTCCCCATCGGGCTCACACGTCGCCAAGGTGCTGGAGAGTGCCACGAAGGCCGTCGAAGCAGGCTGATCGCGGCGTTTCGAGGGCCGCTTCCAGGGCAGTCGCATGGCCAATCACGGTCCATCACGACAGACCCGGAGGCGTCTGATGACCACGGAAACTCTGATCTGGGTGGCCGTCGTCGTGGTGGTGGTGGCAGCCATCGCCGCGATCGGCTACGTCGTCCTGCAACAGCAACGCCGGGCTCGCCTCCGCGACAGGTTCGGCCCCGAATACGAGCGCATGGTCTCCGAGCACGAGAGCAGGAGCGACGCCGAGCAGGAGATGCTCGCCCGCGAGCAGCGCTTCGACCAGCTCGACATCCGCCAGCTCGACTCCGACACCCGGGAGAACTACGCCAAGCGCTGGCTCGAGGTGCAGGAGCGCTTCGTCGACGCGCCGGGGTTCGCGGTGACCGAGGCCGACCAGCTGGTGACCTCGGTCATGAGTGACCGCGGATATCCGACCGACGACTTCGACGAGAAGATCTCCACCCTGTCCGTGGGTCATGGCGCGACGCTTGACCGCTACCGGCAGGCCCACGAGATCAGCGGGCGCGCCGCCAGGAAGGAGGCCTCCACCGAGGAGCTCCGCCAGGCGATGGTGCACTATCGCGCGCTGTTCGACGAGCTGCTGCGGAACGATTCGCCCAACACGACCCGTCACGAACCCGGAGGACGGTGACGATATGGATGAGCGCCGGCACGTCAAGGACGAGCTCCAGGTGCCACCACAGCGCATTGAGGACCAGCGGGACGACCCGGACGCCACGGACGACAGGACCGACCGCGACTTCCAGGCGACGGCCGAGTCCAGGTCGGAACACGGTCAGACCTGGGAGGGCCAGACCAGGGACGACCGGATCCAGGACGAGCGGATCCAGGGCTACCAGACGCAGGGCGACCAGACGCGGGACGAGCAGGCGCGGGAGCAGGCCTGGCAGGAACCGCAGCAGGTGTCCGGCGCCGAGCCCGACGCGCGTTACCGCGACCCCTACGACAGGACGGGCGACGTCCTGGTCGCGGGCGTCACGGATCCAGGCCAGACCGACCCCGGCACGCAGCCCATGGCCGGGCCCACGCCTGAGCCCCGCGACGAGCAGGGAGCGGAGGCCACGACGGCGGACTCGACCGGCGAGCCCACGACAGAGCCAGGCGAGCCCACCACGGAGCCGACCGAGCCCGCGGCGGAGACCGCGGAAACCGGGGAACCCGCCGGCTCCACCGAGGGCCAGACGGCGCCCGCCAAGTCCGAGCACCTGCTGGACCAGGACCCCGAGCAGGTGCGCAACCGCTGGCGCGAGCTGCAAGGCTCGTTCGTCGACGAACCTCGAGAGTCCGTCGAGCGGGCCGACCGGCTGGTGGAGGAGTTGGTCTCCACCCTGACCTCTCGCACGACAGAACTGCGCGACCGGTGGAAGAACGCGGGCGAGGGTGACACCGAGCAGCTTCGCCTGGCCCTGCGCGACTACCGCGTGATGCTCGACCAGCTGCTCACGCTGGGTTCGGGAGAAAGGTGATCTGACATGCTCGCCATCGTCGCCGCGATCGTCTTCGGGCTGGGTTTCCTGCTCGATCTGCTCAACACCCAGCTCGCTGGGATCAGCGGCATAGCCTTCGTGCTGCTCGGCCTGTGCCTGCTCGCCCTTCACCAGGCGGGAATCGGCACGGCCAGCCTCGGCAGCTACAAGGGCGGCTGGCGCCGTACGCGTCGCTAGCTCAGGCGCACGTCGCAAGGTCAGGCACGTGGAAGGGGCGCCCCGCCTGGGGCGCCCCTTCCATGTGTGTCAACGGCCCCTCCTGATGGGTCAGCGCTCCCAGCGCTGTGATGTCCCTGCGGAAGAACAGCGCCGGGGTTCGAGGTCGCCCGCCGCGGCCTCCGGCAGGAAGGGATCATCGCGCCCCTCTACCCGCGAACCGCATCGTTACGGTGCTGCCCTCGTGTCCGGTGCGGAAGGTGATGCCGTTGGTCAGCTTGCGGGCCACCCACAGCCCCATGCCGTGGGTGGCGTACGGGGTGGGGGCGGCGCTGCCGGGCCGCCCCACCACGTTCCAGCGCCCGTCGTCGTGGATCTCCACGACGACGTCGCCCCGTTCGTTCCACACGCGCAGCCGGGCCTTGCCCGAGGTCCCGTGGGTGACCGCGTTGGTGGCCACCTCGTTGACGGCGATCAGGAGATCGCCGACGCACTCCTCGGACAGGCCCGCGTCACGCGCGTGGACCGCGGCGAAGTGACGGACCTCTGGAAGGTCGGGGAGGCGGAAGGCCAGTTCCTCGACTGGAGGCCCTGCGTCCTCGTTCACCTCGGAGACCGCCTAGCGTTCTGAGATCAGTTCGGCCCTGAGCTGGTCGAGGACCTTGCGGAGGATGCGGGAGACGTGCATCTGCGAGATTCCGAACTCCGCGGCGATCTCGGCCTGCGTCATGTTGCCGAAGAAACGCAGCAGCAGGATGTTCTTCTCCCGCGTGGGCAGGGCGTCGATGAGGGGCTTGACGGCCTGCTGGTCGAGCATGTTGTTGAGCGTGTCGTCGTCCTCGGGGATCACGTCTCCGAGAGAGGCGGCGTCGTCGTCGGCGCCGAGCGGCGCGTCAAGGGAGAGCGTGCTGTAGGCGGCCGACGCGTCGAGCGTGAGCAGCACGTCCTCCTCCGAGATGTTCATCTTCGCCGCCAGCTCGGCCACGGTCGGCGAGCGGCCGAGGTCCTGGCTGAGGTCGGAGACCAGCCTGTTGAGCTCCGAGCGACGCTCCTGGTAGAGCCTCGGCACCCTGATCGCCCAGGTACGGTCCCTGAAGTGCCGCTTGACCTCACCGGTCATGGTGACGACGGCGTAGCCCCTGAAGGCGTGCCCGAGGCCGGCGTCGAAGCCGTTGATGGCCTTCATCAGCCCGACGTAGGCGGCCTGCAGCAGGTCCTCCATCGGCTCGCCGCGGTAGCGGTAACGCCTGGCGATCTCGGTGGCCAGCGGTCTGTGCATCTCGACCACGCGCTCGCGGAGCCGTTCCTTGACGGAGTCAGGGGTCTCTTCCCTGACCATCTCGGCCAAGAGCTCTTCGGCGGTCATCTCTTCGAGGGCGAGTTCCTGAACAGCCATCGCCATGTGCTCCTCATATGTATCGCCGGCCGCCCCTGCACAGCGAAAAAGCCCAGGCAGAGGCGCGCCTCTTTGGAGGTCGCTCAAAAGCCCTCTGCTGGACTTCGATTCCATTTTTCCCACATTGGGGTGGAGTATTCAACCCCTGTGCTGTGACAGTAAGGTTGCTCTGCCGGGTTGGATCAATGGGAGGCGTTCGTGACGGTGTCGGAGAACGGTGAGTGGCCGGTGGCCGCCCTGAACCTGACGTCGTCGGCCGCGGGCGGCCTCGCGGTGGTCGAGGTGGACGGCATCCTCGACGCCACGACCAGGGAGCAGTTCGCCGACTTCCTCTCGGAGGTCGTGGCCTCGAGCGGACCCGACCTGGTCCTCGACCTGTCGGGCGTGACGTTCATGGACTCCAGGGCGCTGGGCCTGATCGTGCACCACTGGCAGACGAGCACGTCGGCGGGCGCGCGGTTCGCGCTCGTGGGAGTGCGCTACTCCCCCTCCAAGGTGATGTGGATCACCGGGCTCGCGCAGCGGCTGCCGCTCTACGAGACTCTCGACGAGGCGCTGACCGCGCTGGGCTGAGCCGCCCTCAGCGCTTCTTGCGCTGGTGCTCCTCGACGAGCAGGCGGGCGAGATCGGTGACCTTGACCTGGTGGTGCTGCGAGACGCGGCGCAACTCCTCGAAGGCCGCCTCCGAGCTGCACCCGCTCGACTTCATGATGATGCCCTTGGCCTGGTCGATGATCGACCGTCCGGCGAGCGCCTCCTGCATCTGGGCGGCGTCGGTGCGGACCTCGTCGAAGTCCCACATGTTGGCCATGGCCACCCCGACCTGCTCGCTGAGCATCTCGGCCAGCGGGGCCGCGGCCTGGGCGGTGAACGCCCCGGGACGCACGCCGTACAGGCCGACCACGAGCAGCACGGGGTCGATCTCGATCGGCAGCAGCAGCACCGAACGCACGCCCCACCTGGTGGCCAGCCCGGAGTAGCGGGCCCAGCGGGGGTCGCGGAGCACGTCGCTGATCACGACGCGCTGCCGCGTGCTGCGCGCCTCGATCGACGGGCCCTCCCCGATCTCGCGCTCGCCCTCGACCAGCATGATCAGCTCGCTGTGCGAGCCGGACACCAGCACCCTGTCGTCGCGCCAGAGTTCGGCAGATCCCCCCGAACAGCCGGGCACGCCCCTGGCCAGGGTCGTGGTGAGCCCCCGAAGTACGCTTTCACTCGAGGTGTCCTCACCGACCCGCCCCAGCGTCGCCAGATCGCGTGCCAGCACAGAGGTGATCATTCTCGCCATGGCGGATTCCTTCCCAATGAGCCTAGATTAAACAGGTGACCGAACCCATCGGCCTGACCGCGCTGGAACACGCCCTGGAAGAACTCGCCGGGCGCGTGTCATCGCTCCGCGCCGCCAGAACCGCCTACCCAGGTGAGCTGGCGCAGACACTCGACGCGGCCCTGGCCGAGCTCGACACCGCCACCGACCTGCTCGCCGCGGCCAAGGCCGAGCTGAGCAGGGGCCAGCGCCGCCAGGGCGGCAGGCAGGGCGGCTCGCAGCGCGAGCTGAAGCTGCTGCGCCAGGTGTTCAGGATGTTCCCCGTCCCGGTGATCGTGCTGGACGGCGGCGGCGTCATTCGGCGGATCAACAGCGAGACCTCCAGGCTGTTGGGAAGCCCCGACGGCTTCCTGGTCGGGCGGCCGTTCCCGCTGCTGGTCGACGTGCCGAGGCGGGCGGCCTTCCGCTCGCACCTGACCTCGGTGCTGCAGACGGGGCAGAGCGCCGTCTTCGAGACCAGGCTGACCCACCAGGGCCGCACGCACGTGGCGCAGCTCTCCCTGACCAGGCTGACGATGCCCGGCGAGCCCCAGCAGATGGTGGCCGCCGTGGTGCTGCCGACGCAGGTGCAGCTGCCCGAGCCGGGCGCCGGCCGTCCCGAGCTGTCGGACGCGGCGCTGCTGATCATGGCGGCCCGGCGGCAGGAGCTGTTGTCGCGGACGGCCGCGCTGCTGCTGGACGAGGAGAGCCTGCTCAGGCCCGTGGCGTTGCCGAGAATGGCCAGGCTGCTGGCGGGTGAGTGGGCCGACTGGGTGATCGGCGACGTGGTGCGCGACGGGCTGCCGCGCAGGTCGGTCGTGGTGGGGCCGAAGGACCAGCCGGTCGGCGAGCTGGTCAGGCTGGTGGAGCGGGCCGATCCCGCGTTGAGCCCCGTCGTCGCGCAGGTGCTCGACCAGGGCTCCGGGGTCGTGCACGAGATGGTGGAGGACGAGTCGCTGCTCGGCTCCTCCTTCGAGGGGCCGCTGCTGACCGCGATGGGCGCCGGGTCGCTCGTGTGCGTGCCCATCGGGGCCGAGGGGTCGGTGAGGGGGGTGCTGACGCTGGTGCGCTCGCACGACCGCCCGCCGTACACGCTGGCCGATCTGGGGCTGCTGCAGGAGATCGGCGCGCACCTCGGGCTGGCGCTGACGGCCCAGGACCGCTTCCACGACCGCTCGCAGGCCGCCGAGGCGCTGACGGCCAGCGTGGTGCCGCGCACCCTGCCCAACATCCCCGGCTTCGAGGCCGCGGCGATCTACCACCAGGGCGCGTCGGTGGGCGCGGAGTTCTACGACGTCTTCCCGGTGAAGGACGGGTGGGGCTTCTCCCTCGGCGGGGCCGTCGGCTCGGGCGAGGAGGCGGCGTCGGTGAGCGCCATGGTGCGCGGCGGGCTGCGCGTGCTGAGCGTCTGGGAGGACGATCCCGACGAGGCGATGCGCAAGGTCAACGAGGCGCTGGTCACGCAGCGTTCGGGGATGTTCGTCATGGCCGTCGCAGGGTACGTGAAAGGCAGGCGCATCCGCCTGAGCTCGGCAGGCCACCACCCGGCCGCGCTCGTGCAACAGGACGGAAGCGTGCGCTTCGCCTCCGGAGGCGGGGTGCCGCTGGGCATCGCGGACCGGGCGGAGACCGCGGTGGAGGAGATCGAGCTGGCCCCCGGCCAGACACTGGTCTTCTACTCGGAGGGGCTCATCTCCTCGCGGGGCGAGCACGGCGAGCCCTACGGGGAGGAACGGCTGGCCGACGTGCTGGCCCGCAGCGTCGAGCAGACGCCCGCAACGGTCGTCAAGACCATCGAGGAGGACAGGCACGGCTTCGCAGGAGGACGGATCTGGGATGAGATCGTGGTGCTCGCACTGAAGGTGGCCTGAGCCGGAGAGGTTTACTTTCCTCCGGCCCTGGGGTATGCCTATGGGGTAGTCGAGTGCCTAAGACGCAGGCACACCTGAAGGACATCCTGCCTGAGGTGTGTCATGCATATCGCCATTGTCGCTTCTGACAAGCGCCGCACTCATATCCTCGCCGTCGCCCGCGAGCTGGGCCGCGAGCATCGAGTCACGATCTACAGCCGACGCGACGACGCCGACCTGAAGGCCAGGACCAAGCTGAGCCAGGGCGTCACCGTCGAGACGATAGACGCGGGTCCCCCCGAGGATCTGACCGCCGACCAGGTCGCGCCCTTCCTGCCCGACGTGGGCGCCTACCTGATGGGACGCTGGCGGCAGGAAACCCCCGACGTCATCCACGCCCACTCGTGGACCGGCGGCCTCGCGGCCGTGGCCGGCGCCAAGGGGCTCGGCGTGCCGGTCATCCAGACCTTCCACCACAGCTCCGGGACCGTCCTTTCCGCCCAGACCCTCAAGCTCGAGCAGGTGCTCGGCCGCAGGGCGGACGCCGTCGTCGCGGGGTGCGGCGACGAGGAGTCCGAACTGATCAGGATGGGCGTGCCGCGCAACCACATCGCGGTCGTGCCGTACGGGGTGGACGTCGAGCGCTTCCGCCGCCAGGGAGCGGTGGCCGCGCGGGGCACCCGCAGGCGGCTGCTGCACGTCGGCCCCCTCTCCCCCGACAGGGGCGCGCCCACGGTGGTCCGCGCGCTGGCGGCCGTTCCCGACACCGAGCTGGTCGTGGCCGGCGGGCCGCCCGCCGACGGGCTGTCCGACGACCGCGACGCCCGGCGGCTGCTGACACTCGCCGAGCAGGCCGGGGTCGCCGACCGGGTCACCGTGCTCGGCCAGGTGCCGAAGGCGTCCGTCGCCAAGCTCATGCGCAGCGCCGACCTGGTGATGTCGCTGCCGCGCGAGGCCCCCGCCGGGACGGTCGCACTGGAGGCCATGGCCTGCGGCGTGCCGATCATCGCCTCGGCCGTCGGCGCGCACCTCGACTCGGTCGTGGACGGCGTGACCGGGCTGCTGGTTCCGCCGGACCGGCCCGCCCAGACCGCCAGGCTCGTCCGCGAACTGCTCGCCGACCCGACCAGGCGGACCGCGCTGGGGTACGCGGGTGCCGACCGGGCCAGATCGCGCTACTCGTGGGCGCGCGTCAGCCAGGAGCTGCTCCGGGTCTACGAATCCCTATAAAGTGCACTGCATGCTTATTCATCCCTGGGATGCCGGTTCGCTCGACGAATCCCTCGCCTTCGTCCGTGACCACCAGTTCGGCACCCTGATCGCGGCAGGCCGCGGCAGGGACGTGCCGGTGGTCGTTCCCACCCAGTTCCTCCTCGCCGACGACAGCACGGTACTTCTGCACCTGGCCAGGCCCAACCCGGTCTGGAAGGCGATCGAAGAGAACCCGAGAGTCGTGCTGTCGGTGACGGGACCATGGAGCTACATCAAGGGTGAGTGGCGCGCCGAGCCCGGCACGGACCCGACGCTGGGGGTGCCGACGACGTACTACTCCGCCGTGCAGCTGATCTGCACGGCGGAGATCGTCACCGACGAGGAGGGCAAGCTGGACGTGCTCAGGCGCCAGCTCGCCGACCTCGAGCCCACGCTGGGCGACCCCGCGCGGATGCCCAGGCTGCTGTCGGGCATCAGGGGCCTGCGGCTGACCGTCGACGAGGTGCGCGGGAAGTTCAAGTACGACGGGCACAAGGATGAAGAACACCGCGAGAGGGTCCAAACCGCCGTTACCAAGGCGAGATCTGTGCTTTCCTGAGACGCATGTCGATTCCTGGTTATCTGGTGGCGGCGTCGCTCCTCGTGACGCCCGCCCCGTCAGGGCCCTTCCAACCGGTCTTCACCGAGAGCTTCGACTCGCTCGGCACCAGCAGGTGGATGGTCTACGACTCCCCCGGCGCCGAGACGAACCCGCGCACCGGCAAGGCCACCTCCGTCTCCGGCGGCGTGCTGCGGCTGAAGGGCGGCTTCTACGGCGGCAAGGATCTGTCCGGCGGCGTCGCGACGCGCATGTCGCAGCAGTACGGCAGGTGGGAGGTCAGGTTCAAGGCCGAGCGCGGCGCCGGCTACACGCCGGTGGCGCTGCTGTGGCCCGACCGGCAGAGCGACGGCGACTACGCCGAGATCGACTTCGCCGAGATCATCGACCCGAAGCGCCAGGGCGGCGGCATCTTCGTGCACGCCGGCCGGCAGCGGGCGCAGAAGCAGCTGCGCGCCGACTTCACCCAGTGGCGCACGGTGGCCGTCGACTGGCTGCCCGGACGGCTGACGTTCTGGCTCGACGGGGAGAAGGTCTGGGACTACACGGGCCCGCACGTGCCCGAGGGCCGCAAGATGGGCCTGGCCCTGCAGAACGACGTCGTCTGCAACGAGTGGTCGCCGTGCAGGAACGCCACCACGCCCGACACCGTGTCGATGTACGTCGACTGGGTGAAGGTCTACCGCTTCACGGGAGCAACCTGACCGCCTTCAGCCCGAGGTGGACGGCGAGCCGGTCGTCGCCGTCGGCCAGGTCGAGGCCGGTCAGGCGCTCGGCCTTGCCGAGGCGGTAGTAGAGGGTCTGGCGGTGGATGCCCAGCTCCGCCGCCGCCTTCTGGGCGTGGCCGCCGAGGTCGAGGTAGGTCTCCACGGTGTGCGCCAGCTCGCCGTCGAGCGGCGCGGTCTCCTCCGCCAGCTCGCGCAGGTCGGCCGTGCCGAGCCTGGCCAGCAGCCGGTGCACGCCGAGCTCGGCCCACCTGGCGACCGGGTGGAAGCGGGGGAAGTGCTCGGCGATGCGCAGCGCGTGCCGCGCCTCGCGCCAGCTCTGCCAGGCGTCGGCCGGGTCCTGCCGGGACGCGCCGAGGCCGGCCGCGGTGCCGTACATGCTCTGGAGGTTGCCGGCGATCTCGCCGGCGAGGTGCGCGGGGGCCAGCACGGCGACCGGCTGGCCGGCCCGGGCCAGCACGCCGCGCGGCAGAGTCCACAGCGCGGCCACCCGCTCGGCCGACTCCCTCACGGCAATCGCCGTCACGGGCCCGGCGAGGTCGAGCGCGGCCCCCGCCCGCTCCTCGGGGTCGGCCGACAGCAGCGCGGCCAGCTCCCTGCCGAGGTCGTGGCGGCTGCGCGCCTCCTGGGCCAGGAGCGAGGCGGCTCTGGCGATCAACGGGCGGATGCGCTCGAGCGCGGCGTCGGCCAGCTCGCCGAGCAGCCACAGGTAGCCGTAGGTCACCCCGGTGTGCCTGAGCGGCACGCACACCCTGGCCATGAGCGTCTCGCTGGCCGGGATGTGGACGGGCCCCTCGGCCCTGGCGATGCCGAACTGCTCGAAGTAGTCGCGCACCTCGCTGCTGGCGCGCCTGCGCAGGATGGACTCCTGGCGGACCGCGTCGATGTCGCCGTGCTGCGCGCCGTAGGCGAGCAGCCGAAAGGAGCGGTCCTCCAGCGTCGCGGAGACCCCGAGCAGACGGGCCGTCTCGTCGACGATTTCCTGTAGGTCATCGGTCTTGTGCATGTGTATGACAGCCTGCCACATCCCGCGTTACGGACGTCAATGGGCGCATCTTGAGCAGGGGTTTTAGCCTGTAAGCATGCTGGGTCAACTTCTCCTCGCCGGATCGCGGAGCAGCCTCGTGCGCCGCTCGGTGTCCGGGCTGCCGCTCACCAGAAAGGTCGTCGACCGGTTCGTCGCGGGCGAGTCCGTCGCCGAGGCGAGCGCGGCCGTCCAACGGCTGGTCGACGGCGGTCTGACCGTCACCATCGACCACCTGGGCGAGGAGACGCGCGACGCGGGCGCCGCCGCCGCGACCGCCAAGGCCTACATCACGCTGCTCGAGGAGCTGCGCCCCCTGGCGCTCGGCGCCCGCGCCGAGGTGTCGGTGAAGCTGTCGGCCGTCGGGCAGGAGCTCGGCGACTCCATGGCGCTCGACCACGCCCGCGAGATCTGCGAGGCCGCCGCGCTCAACGGCTCCATGGTCACCCTCGACATGGAGGACCACACCACGGTCGACTCCACGCTGGGCATCCTGCGCTCGCTGCGCGAGGACTTCCCCTCCACCGGCGTCGCGATCCAGTCCTACCTGTTCCGCAGCGAGGCCGACTGCCGTGACCTGGCCACCGCCGGCAGCAGGGTGCGCCTGGTCAAGGGCGCCTACCGCGAGCCCGCCTCGGTCGCCCACCAGTCCAAGGCCGAGGTGGACAAGGCCTACGTGCGATGCCTGCGGACCCTCATGGCGGGGAAGGGTTACCCCATGGTGGCCACGCACGACGACCGGCTCATCGCGATCACCGAGCTTCTCGCCGACCGCTTCTCGCGCTCGGTGGGCGACTACGAGTACCAGATGCTCTACGGCATCAGGACCGACAAGCAGGAAGCTCTCGCGGGCGCCGGCCACACCGTCCGCGTCTACGTGCCCTACGGCGACGACTGGTACGGCTACTTCATGCGACGTCTGGCCGAACGCCCCGCCAACGTCGCCTTCTTCCTTCGTGCCCTTGGGGGTAAGTGATCATGGATGCGATCAGCAACGTCCCGACCCCGGCCAACGAGCCGGTGTACGGCTACGCGCCGGGCAGCGCGGAGCGCACCACGCTGGAAAACAAGATCAAGGAACTGGCCGGGTCCTCCATCGACCTGACCATGACGATCGGCGGCGTGGAGAAGATGGGCGGCGGCGCGGCGATCAACGTCGTGCAGCCGCACAACAAGGCCGCCGTCCTGGGCCGTACCAACGACGCTACGGCTCAGGACGTGCGGGAGGCGATCTCCGCCGCGCTGGAGGCCGCTCCCGCGTGGCGCGCGCTCTCCTTCGACGAGCGGGCGGCGATCTTCCTCAAGGCCGCCGACCTGCTGGCCGGGCCGTGGCGAGCCACGCTGAACGCGGCCACGATGCTCGGGCAGTCCAAGTCGGCGTACCAGGCCGAGATCGACGCGGCCTGCGAGCTGATCGACTTCCTGCGCTTCAACGTCGCCTACGCGCGCCAGCTCTACTCCGACCAGCCGTCCTCCTCGCCCGGTGTGTGGAACCGCATGGAGTACCGCCCGCTCGAGGGCTTCGTGCTGGCGATCACGCCGTTCAACTTCACCGCCATCGCCGGCAACCTGCCCACCTCGGCGGCCCTCATGGGCAACGTCGTGGTGTGGAAGCCGTCGCCCACCCAGCAGTTCGCCGCGCACCACACGATGCGGCTGCTGGAGGCGGCGGGGCTGCCCCCTGGCGTCATCAACCTGGTCACCGGCAACGGGCAGGGGGTGTCGGAGGCGGCGCTGACGCACCCCGCGCTCGCCGGCATCCACTTCACCGGATCCACGGCGACCTTCCAGCACCTGTGGTCCACGGTCGGCGCCAACATCTCCCGCTACCACGGCTACCCGCGCCTGGTGGGCGAGACGGGCGGCAAGGACTTCATCCTGGCCCACCCGTCGGCCGACCCCGCGGTGCTCTCGACCGCGCTGATCCGCGGCGCCTTCGAGTACCAGGGCCAGAAGTGCTCGGCGGCCTCGCGCGCCTACATCCCGCGCTCCATCTGGTCGCAGATCAAGGACGACGTCGTCGCCACGGCCGAGTCGCTGACCGTGGGCGACGTGGCGGCCGACCTGTCGACCTTCATGGGCGCGGTCATCGACCCCCGGGCCTTCGCCAAGCACAAGGCGGCGATCGACAGGGCCTCCTCGCTCGACTCGCTGGAGCTGCTGACCGGCTCCTACGACGACAGCGCCGGGTACTTCGTGAAGCCGACCATCGTGACCTCGGACGACCCGACGGACGAGATCTTCGTCAAGGAGTACTTCGGGCCGATCCTCGGCGTCCACGTCTACGACGACTCGCGCTTCGACACGGTGCTCGACCAGATGGAGTCGGCCTCGCCGTACGCGCTGACCGGGTCGATCATCGCCCAGGACCGCTACGCGATCGCCTCGGCGTCGGAGCGGCTGCGGTTCGCCGCGGGCAACTTCTACATCAACGACAAGCCGACGGGGGCGGTCGTGGGCCAGCAGCCGTTCGGCGGCGCGCGGGCCTCGGGCACCAACGACAAGGCCGGCTCGATCTTCAACCTGATCCGCTGGGTGAACGCCCGCACGATCAAGGAGACCTTCGTCCCGCCGACCGACCACCGCTACCCGCACATGGGCTGACCTCCCTCGGACGGGATGGCAGCAGCCCGATGTGAAGATGATCGCGACGCCCCGGAAACTCCTCTTCGAGTTCCGGGGCGTCGGCGATGTGGCTCACAGCCGACGCATCGAGCCGGGACCGTAGGGCCGCCCGCAGCAGTCCGAGCTCAGAGACGACCTGTGCCTGCCTCATCAAGGCTGAGGGTGATCTTTCCTGTACGGCAGGCGCTAGGCTGTCCCGGCCTCCTGTAGATCACCCAGAAAGTCCCCCGATGCGGAAAGCGACGTTCTTCTGGTGGGCGGAGGACGGACGAGGCCGGCTTCGTGGGCACCCTGGAGCGCGAGTGGCCTGCCAGCGGGTACGGCCTCATGATCGCCTTTTATAACTACGACATGTACCAGTTGTCCGACTACGGCCGGCAGGACATCGCCAGCGCCCTGGAGAACAACCAGTCCGCCCGAGCGGGCGGAGCGATCTATGACGGCGCCGCGACCTTGAACCGCTCACGGGCCTGGTACAAGGCGGATGCCCTCGGCTCGGGCAACGACCGGGCCGACATCGCATACATCTACCCCTGATCCACCTGCCGCGTCTCGTCTCCGCCACTCCCTGGCACCCAGCACAAGGTGCCAGGGCTACACGGCTTTGCGGCGGCGACGGGGCAGCGAAGAAAGCGGTTGAACGCCAGACCGAGAAACCCTCGGCCGGCCAACTCCAGCCGAGCATCTCGCTGTGTGGAGGTCTTGCTTCAGGCCTTGAGCCGGCGTCCGGTTGCGCTGAGTGCCTCACTGAGAGTGCGCACGGCCTTGGGGCCGACTCCGTGCATTGCCAGCAGTTCGGCTTCAGTCAGTTCGGCGACCTGGGAGAGAGTGGCGCGGCCGGCGCTGATGAGTGCCTGCGTGGCGGGTCTTCCGATCGCCTTGGGCAGGTCACCGGCTTCACCGGGAACCGCGGCGTCCCCCGCGGTCACCTGCTCCGCGAGCCGCTTCGGAGCGCGGGCGAGCCAGGCGCGACGGACCCAGTGGTTGAGTTGCTGACCGTTGATGTGCCCGAGCGGGACGCGTACGCCGATCGGCGTCGAACCGCGGGTCAGCCGCTCAGCGGTCGGGTGCGCCGCGAGGACCTCGTCCGCCTCCTCCGCGGGGAGGTGGAGCTGCACATGGTTGTCCTTGCCGATCGAGGCGAACCGCTTGTCGCGCACAGTGAAGGCGACCATGCCGAACCGAATGGCCTGCTCGGCGGTCTCGGGGAGGGAAAGCGCGGTCTTGCGAAGCTGGGCGAGCGTCGTCATGAGTCACCTTGGCGTACCGGCTCAAGTCGGAATCCTTGAGCCGGGCAGTATACGACTTGTTCGTCCTCACGGTCGGCAGCCCCTGGATCGAGCTGCCCGCGGAGATGGCCGGCCGCCTCACCGCCGGTTGCCACGGCCTCCGGCAGCAGCGCTCGACGTGACACGACCCGCCGCCGAGACAGCCGCCAGTGATCGGCGGGCTACGGGCTCTCCTCCTCGCCGGGCGCGGACTGCAGGCGGTGGATCTCGGCGGTGGTGCTGCGCTCGGCGGTTCGCAGGAAGCGGAGGATGGCGCCGAGCTCCTCGTCGGAGAAGTCGCCGAGGTCGTCCAGGGTGCGGGCGATCAGTCCCGCGTAGGCGGCGCCGACCCTGTCCAGCCCGTACTCGGTGGGCTCGATGAGCACCCGCCTGCGGTCGCCGGGGTCGGCCACCCGCCGGACGCAGCCCGCGGCGACGAGCCGGTCGATCATGCGTGAGGCCGATCCGGTCGTGAGGTTCACGTGCTTGGCCAGCACGCTCGGCGTCGCCGGGCCGTGCCGGCCCAGCACGTGCAGGCACTGCACATCGGTGTCGGTGACGCCCAGCCGGCCGGCGACCACGCTGTTGAGCTGCACGACCAGGATCGCCCAGCCGGGCACGGCGTCTCTCGTGAGCTCGTCGAGCAGCGCTTCCCGCTCCGGGACCGGCTTCGTCATCGTGCGCCCACTCCATCCTCGATTGCTGCGTGACGCAGATAATTCATGCTACGTTTACTGCGCCGCGCAACTACTGCGCGACGCAATCATATTATGCCATCACCCCCGACATCGAGGAGTGCAGCGCAGCATGCCCACATCCACCCGCTCCAGCGGCGGCGGCCCAGCGACCTCCGCCCTCCTCTCCGGGCGTACGGCGGTCGTCGTTCTGGCCGTGATCCTCATCGCGGACTTCATGGAGCTCCTCGACGCCACGATCGTCAGCGTGGCGGCCCCGGCGATCGCCCAGGACCTCGGCGCCGGTGAAGCCGCACTCCAGTGGGTGCTGGCCGGGTACACGCTTGCCGTCGGAGCAGGCCTGATCACCGGCGGCCGCATCGGCGACCAGTTCGGCCGCCGCCGCGTGTTCCTGCTCGGGCTGGCCGCGTTCACGCTGGCCTCGGCCGGCTGCGGGCTGGCGCCGAACCCCGGTGTCCTGGTCGCCACGCGGGTCGTGCAGGGCCTGGCGGGCGGACTGATGATCCCGCAGGTGTTCGGCATCATCCGCGCCTCGTTCGAGCCCGCCGCTCGCGCGAAGGCGCTCGGCGCCTACGGCGCGGTCCTCGGACTGGCCTCGGTGGCCGGACCGCTGCTCGGTGGAGTCCTGGTCGAAGCCGACCTCTTCGGGCTGGGCTGGCGTGCGATCTTCTGGGTGAACGTGCCGATCGCGATCGTCGGACTGGTCCTGGGAGCCAGGTTCATGCCCGAGTCCCGCGTGCCGGGCGACACCCGGCTGGACCTGCCGGGCGCGGCCCTCGCCGCCGCCTCCGCGGTGCTCCTGCTCCTGCCCCTGGTGCAGGGACGCGACTGGGGCTGGCCCTGGTGGGGCTTCGTCATCCTCGCGCTCTTGGTCCCGGTGGCGGCCCTGTTCCTGGTCAGGCAGCGGCGGCTGGTCGCACGCGGCGAGCAGCCCATCCTCGATCCCGCCCTCCTCCGCGTGCGCGCCTTCGCCGGCGGCCTGTCCGCCTCCCTGCTGTTCTTCGGGGCGCTCGGCTCCTACTTCCTGCTGCTCTCCCTCTACCTCCAGCTCGGCACCGGACGCACCGCGCTGGAGACCGGCCTGGTGATCCTGCCCTATGCCATCGGCTCGATCATCACCTCAGGGATCGGCGTCCAGTTCGCCGACCGCGCCGGCCGCGCCCTCCTGATGTCCGGCGCCCTGGTCCTGGCCGCCTCCCAGGTCGTCCTGCTCCTGGTCGTCCGCGACGGCGCCGCGCCCTCGTACTGGACGCTGGCCGCGCCGCTGTTCCTCGGCGGCCTGGGCCTGGGGCTCACCGCCCCGTCCCTGATCAACGTCGTTCTCGCCGGCGTGCCCGCCAAGGACGCGGGCGCCGCGGGCGGTGTCCTCACCACCGTCACCCAGGTCGGCAACGCGCTCGGCGTCGCCGTCCTCGGCGTGGCGTTCTTCACCCGGTTGGCCGGCTCCTTCTCCGAAGGAGCCACCAGCCTCCTCGCGTACGGCGACGCCTTCGCCACGATCCTGCCCTGGCAGATCGCCTGCTACCTCGCCGCGGCGGCGCTCATGCTCCTGCTGCCCAGGCGCGCGAACGCGCCCCACGAGTGACCCCGAGCAAAGCCGCCCGGACCTGGCGACCGGACCCCGGTCGAGACCCGAACGACTCCGAGGAGACATGATGACCGACGCGCCCCAGGCCACCGTCGACCCGTTCGCCGTCACCACCCGCAAGGTCGGCGAGCCCCATCCCGCGCGTGCCGCCCTGCGCGCCGCGGGTCCCATCGTCCGGGCGCAGGCCCCGGCCGGCGGCCCGGTGTGGATCATCACCGATGACGCGCTGGCCAGGGAGGCCCTCGTCCATCCCCATATCGTGAAGGACCCGGCCTACGCGCCGGCGAGCTGGGACCCGCGGATCGCGGGTCTCGAACCGACCGCCGCCGCGCAGCCCTCGCTCACCACGCTCGACGGCCCGGCGCACACGCGACTGCGCCGGGCGCACGCCCCGCTCTTCACCGCCCGGCGGATGCGCGACTACTCCGCACGGATCACGACATTCGCCCGCGAACTCCTCACCGAACTCGCCGACGATGGAGACGGCACCGGGGGAACGGTCGATCTGATGGCCGACTTCACCACGCGCTTTCCCCTCACCGTGGTCTGCGACGTGCTCGGCGTCCCGCTCGACCGGGTCGACCAGGCCATCGCGGCCTGCCGGCGCATGTACAGCGCCGAACCCGAAGAGGTGGGCACGGCGATGGCCGCCTTCGCGGAGCTGGCCGCCGCCGCGCTGAGCGACGGCAGGGACGGCCTCGCCGTAGAGCTCCGCGCGCAGGTCCCCGACGAGATCACCGACTCACAGCTGCACTACCTGCTCTTCACTCTGATCTACGCCGGCCAGCTCACCACCGACCCGTCGCTCGGATTCCTGCTCGCGCGCGTCCTCGACGCCGACCGCCCGGCGGAGGAGAGCGCGACCGACGAGTTCGTCCGGGAGACGCTGCGCCTGCACGCGCCCGCGCCCTTCACCCTCTGGCGCTTCGCCTCCACCGACCTCGACCTCGCCGAGGTGCGGCTGCCCGCCCGTTCCCCGATCCTCATCGACATCCAGGGCATCAACACCGATCCCGGCCGCTCGATCGGGCCGGACCTCACCTTCGGCGCAGGTCCCCACTACTGCACCGGCGCTCACCTCGCCCAGCTCGAACTGCGCGCGGTCGTGGAGGTCCTCAGGACCGACTTCCCCGGCGCCCGCCTCGCCGTGCCGTACACCGAACTCCGGCAGACCGACCTCGGCGGCATCCAGGGGAACCGGTTGACCGCCCTCCCGGTGAGGCTGCGTCCCTAGCCCACCGTGCCGGTCCGGATCGCCGAGGAGCCGAACATCGAGGTCCGGCGCTGCGAGCGGCTCGGCTGGGACGTCTACATCGAGCGGGCGGGGCTCCGGCTGGTCGCGGCGGTGGTCACCGGCTGATCGCCGACTGACAGAGCCCCGCGTCGCGCGCGGCCGGCGAACCGGCCGCGCGCGGTCAGCGGCGCCGCAGCTCGCCGGCGCGCGCCGCCGCCAGGGTGACCCGCGCCGCCCGCTCGGCGGTGCTCTCGTCGACCGGTTCGCCGGTGACGAGCAGCCTGAAGTAGACCGGCGCGGCGAGGGCCTCGAGCAGCTCAGGGGGGTCGGTCCCCTCGGGCAGCTCGCCCCGCTCGACGGCCCGCGTGACCACCGGCTCCGCCCGCCTGAACCTGTCGTCGAAGACCTGCCGCCTGGCCTCGGCGATGCCGGGGACGTCGGCGGCGCCCGAGAACATCGCGGCCAGCAGCGCCCGCCCCGTCGGGCCCGTCATCATGCGCACCAGCGAGCGCGCGAGCTCGCCCAGGTCGCTCTCGACGGAGCCCGTGTCGGGGATCGGCACGTCCATGGCCGACAGATCGGCCAGCGCGTCGGCGACCAGGCTCTCCCTGTCCTTCCACCTGCGGTAGAGCGTCGTCTTGTGCACCCCGGCCCGCAGGGCGACGCCCTCGACGGTGAGCGCGGCGTAGCCCTTCTCCACCAGCTCGGCCAGCGTCGCGGCCTGGACGGCGGCGCGCACTTTCTCGCCGCGGCCGACCTGCCGGGAGCGGGGAGACTCAGAATCCATTGCAACTCCAAGTTGCGTTACACGATGACAGGATGCCACGATCAGACTATCGCAACTTGGAGTTGCAAAGAGAGGGGCACTTCATGACGCACATCCGCATCCCCGACCAGTCAGGCCGGATCGCCGTGGTGACCGGCGCCAACAGCGGCATCGGCTACGTCACGGCCCGCGAGCTGGCCCGCGCCGGCGCACACGTCGTGCTGGCCTGCCGGAGCCCCGAACGCGGGACGAGCGCGCTCGCCCGCCTCCTCGCCGAGACACCGGGCGCGCGGGCCGAGCTGCGCCGTCTCGACCTGTCCAGCCTCGGGTCCGTCCGCGCGTTCGCCGCCGGATGGGATCTCGGCGCGCTCGACCTGCTGATCAACAACGCGGGCGTGGCGATGGTCCCGTTCGCCAGGACCGCCGACGGCTTCGAGACGCACTTCGGCGTCAACCACCTCGGGACGTTCGCGCTGACCGGACTGCTGCTGCCGTGCCTCCTGGCCGCGTGCGAGCCCCGGGTGGTCACGGTCAGCAGCGAGGGCCAGCGCTTCGCCAGGTTCGACCTGACCAACCTCAACGCCGAGCGCCGCTACCGCGCGCCCTTCGCCTATGTGCAGTCGAAGCGGGCCAACCTCTACTTCGCGGTCGAGCTGCAGCGCCGGATGACGGCGGCGGGCCTGCCCCTGCGCAGCATGGCCGTCGCGCCCGGACTCACCAGGACCAACGTGCTCACCGGGGGCGCCAACACCGGGCGCGGCCGGCTGTACCAGGGGCTCATGCGGCTGCTCGTCCGGCTGGCCTTCCAGCCCACCGAGGGCGGTGCGCGGACCTCGCTCCACGCGGCGACGGTCGCCGGCCTGCCGGGCGGCAGCTACATCGCCCCCGACGGCCTGCTGGAAATGAGGGGCGCGCCCACGTCCCGTCAGGGGCACCGGGCCATCCACGACGCCGTCACCGCGCGCCGCCTGTGGGAGCTGTCGGAGCGGCTCACCGGGGTCCGCTACGAGTCGCCGACGGACGCGGCGGCGTAGTCCACCAAAGCCCCCGAGTCCACCGAGGCCCCCAAGTCCCCCGAGTTTCCCGACTCCCCCGAGGTCCGCAGGCTTCTCATGGCGCCGGCCCAGGCGACGAGCTGGTCCAGCATGGCCACGACCGCGTCCTCCTGGTGCGCGGCCGGCCGGAAGACGCTGAAGTCCTCGAAGTCGGCGGCCAGCGACAGCGAGACCTGGGCGCGCACGTCGGCGACCTCGAGCTCGCCCATGATCAGGCGCAGGTGCTCGACCGCCCTGACGCCGCCGGCGCTGCCGTAGCTCACGAACGCGGCGGCCTTGGTGTTCCACTCGGCGTACAGGAAGTCGATCGCGTTCTTCAGCGCCCCCGAGATCGAGTGGTTGTACTCCGGCGTGACGAACACGAAGGCGTCGAAGGAGGCGATCGTCTCGGCCCACGCCCTGGTGTGCGCGTGCTCGTACCTGCCCATGGCGGGCGGCATCGGCTCGTCCAGGTACGGCAGGCCGATCTCCTTGAGATCCACGATCTCGAACTCGGCGTCGCCGCGCTTGACGGCGAGATCGTGGACCCAGCGGGCCACGGCTTCCCCGTTGCGTCCAGGACGCGTGCTTCCGATGATGACGGCCACTCTGATCACAGTTCCCTCTTTTCGATATCAGGAGGGACGGCCCGGCAGGGCCACCGCGGCGGCCAGGCCCACCGCGGTGAGGACGAGCATCCAGGTGAGGGCGGGGGTGAAGCCGCTCTGGAGGAGGACGGCCATCAGCGCCGTGCCGGTGGCGGCGCCGACGCGCTGGACGACGTTGCCGGCACTGGTGGCGTCGGGGATCTGCGCCGGCCGGAGCGTCCGGTAGAGCGCGATGCTGACGGGCAGGCTGGCGACGCCGAACCCGACGCCCCTGACCAGCAGCGCCGCGCCAAGCAGGACCGGGTCACTGCCGGCCGTGGCGAAGGCGAACGGGATCGTGCCGGCGACGGCCACCGCCATCCCGGCGAGCGCGAGCGGCCTGGTGGGCATGCGGTCGGCGTACCGGCCCACCAGCAGGAACGCCAGGCCGAGGCCGACGCTCTGCGGGGCGAGCGCGAGCCCCGCGTCGAACGCCGACAGGCCGCGAAGCTGCTGGTAGTACAGCGGCAGCAGGAACATCGGCCCCCACGTCGTGACGCCGAGGACGAACATCATCAGCGTCCCGCCCCTGAAGGAGCGGTCGGCGAACAGCCGCAGGTCGAGCAGGCTCGGCCCGCTGCGGCGCAGCGACCTGGCGACGAAGACGGCCAGCAGCGCCGCTCCCCCGGCCCCCACCAACGGCGGCAGGCCGATCCCCTCGCCGGTCTCGAAGCCGGTCAGCGCGTAGAGCAGCGCGACCACCCCCGACGGAAGGAGGATCAGGCCCACGACGTCGAGGCCTCGGCCGGAGCGCTCCTCGTCACGGGGGAACCAGCGGCAGGTCATGACCATCGAGACGACGACGATCGGCACGTTGACGAAGAAGACCCAGCGCCAGCCCCAGCCGTCGATCAGCAGGCCGCCCAGGATCGGCCCCGAGATCGGGGCGAGCTGGCCGACGAGCCCGACGACGCCCATGACCCTGCCCAGGCGGTCGGGTCCGGCGGCCCTGGCCAGCGTGAGCTGGGTCAACGGCAGGATCATGCCGCCGCCCAGCCCCTGCAGCACCCTGAACCCGACAAGGGAGCCCGCCGACCAGGCGGCCCCCGACAGCACGGAGCCGAGCAGGAACAGGGCGAGCGCCACCAGCCACATGGCGCGCACCCCGAACCGGCCCACCGACCAGCCCACCACCGGGATGACCGCGGTCATCGCCAGCACGTACGACGTGGTGACCCACTGGATCACCGTCACCGGCGCGGCCAGGTCGCCGCCGAGCTCGTCGAGCGCCACCGCGACGATCGTGGTGTCGAGCAGCGCCGCCATCGCGCCCACCAGCAACGTCGTGGCCAGCGGCACGATGTTCGAATCCGCCCGGGCGGAAGTGTCAGCGCGCACAGCGGCCCCCCTCAAACCGGAGCGAAATGCTCCGCAACGCGCTCACCATACAGCGGAGCGATTCGCTCCGCAATTGGTAGGATGAGCGGCATGACCGCATCCAGGCAGCGCGGCAGGCGGCAGGCCGAGGCCGAACGCAACGACCGCGCCCTTCTCCAGGCCGCTCGCGAGGTGCTCGCCGCAGACGGCGCGCACGCCTCGGTCGCCTCGATCGCCGCCAGGGCCGGGGTCGGGATCGGCAGCCTCTACCGCCGCTACCGCACCAAGGAGGAGCTCTTCCAGCGGCTGTCGGCGCTCTCCCTCGAGCACTGGATCGAGGCGGCCGAGCGCGCCCTCGCCGACGACGATCCGTGGCGCGGGCTGAGCGGCTTCGTCACGGCCTGCGTGGAGTTCGGCCAGGGGACGCTGGCGCCCGTCGCCGGCACCATCGAGGTCACCGAGCAGATGCGGGCGAGCAGCGCCAGGGGCGACGACTTGCTGGCCGCGCTGGTCGCCCGCGGCCACGAGGCCGGCGTGCTGAGGGCGGACGTCACCGCCGTCGACGTCTCACTGCTGATCGAGCAGCTCGGCTGCTCACCGCTGCTCGACCAGCTCCGCAAGCAGGGCCGCGACGACCTCCTCGGGGCGGCCGAAGAGGCTCGCGCGCGCCTCGTCCGCATCGCCGTGGACGGCCTGCGCGCCGTCCACACCGAGCCCCTGCCCGGCCGCCCGCCCGGCGCCGGGCTCTTCACCGAACGCTGGGCCCGCCCCGCCGAGCCGGCCACCGGCGACGGGGGCGGCGGCGCGGGCCGATGATGACCGGTCCGGCCTGGCTGGAGCCGGTCCCCGCCGCGGCGGGCCCGGCCTGATCCTGGGGTTCGGCGCCATCCCCACCGAACGGCTCGACGAGGCCCTGACCCGGCTGCGCCACTGCCTGGCCGAGGTCCTGGGCGGAGAGCGGCCGTGCTAGTCCTCGAAGTCGCGCCGTAGCGGGAAGGCGTCGAACTGGATCACGACGTGCTCGCCGTCCTCGTCGTCGTCCAGCGCGTCGATCAGCTCCTGCACCCGCCTGCCCAGCTCGGCCAGGTGCGCGCGGTTGAGCCGCAGCGACCGCCTGGTGTGGGTGCTCGCCTCGATCCAGTCGCGGGATACTTCGCGCGACAGCTCGATCCAGCGGAGCAGGTCGGTGTGGCGCTGGCGGACGATGCCCGCCATGAGCACCTCCGCTGCCTCCGCCGTTTCGGGATCCTTCCTGAACTTGTCGGTGTCGGTGCTGAAGCCCGCGGCGCGCCACCACCGCTCCTTGCCCTTCGCCTTCTCCGGCACCTCGACGATGAGCCCGTGCTTGGCCAGCTGCCGCAGGTGGTAGCTGGTCACACCGGTGTTCTCGTCGATCCGCGCGGCCAGCATCGTCGCGGTCGCCGCGCCGTACTCCTCCAGCAGTTCGTACATCCGCATGCGCACCGGATGCGTGAACGCCTTCAGCGCCTGCGCGTCGAGTTCCCTCGTGGTCTTGCGTTCCACAGTGTGCAGCCTTATCTTTGCAAAGAAATCTATGCACAACTTCCTATGCAAAGAGGATAGACCGTGGGCCGCTCCTTCCGATACCTGCTCGCCGCCACCACCTCCTCCAACCTCGCCGACGGCATGCTGTTGACAGGAGCGCCGCTGCTGGCCATCACCCTGACCCGCGACCCCACGCTGGTCTCGCTGGTGGGCGTCGCCACCACGCTGCCGTGGCTGCTGCTGGCGCTGCACGCGGGAGCGGTCGCCGACCGGGCCGACCGCCGCCGGATCATGGTGATCACCTCCTTCGTCCGCGCCGCGGCCCTGGCCGCCACGGCCGCCGCCGTGGCCATGGACGTGCTGAGCCTGCCGGTGCTGCTGGCGATCCTGCTCGTGGCGGGGGCGTGCGAGGTCTTCAACGACACCTCGGCGCAGAGCGTCCTGCCGATGACCGTCGGGAAGGAGTCGCTCGGCCGAGCCAACGGGCGCATCGTGGCGGTGCAGACGATCGGCAACAGCTTCGTCGGAGGCCCGGTGGCCGCGCTCCTGGTGGGCGTCGCGCCGATGGCCGTGTTCGGCGCGCCCGCGCTGCTCTACACCGCCGCCGGGCTGCTCCTGCTGGGCATGCGCGGCGCCTTCGCCCCGGCGAAGGTCTCCACCGCGCCGCTGCGCGCCGACATCGCCACCGGCCTGCGGTACCTGGTGCGCCACCGGCCGGTCCGCGACCTCGCCATCGGGGCCGGCGTGATGAACATGTGCAGTTCGGCCTACTTCGCGGTGTTCGTGCTGTGGGCGGTGGGCGAGGGTTCGGCGATCGGCATGACCACCGGCCAGTACGGCGTCGTGATGGCGGTCCTGGCGGTCGGCGCCATCGCGGGCTCGCTGCTGGCGAACCGGCTGACGGTCGTGTTCGGCGAGGGCAGGACGCTCGTCACGCTCTGGACGGTCAACAGCCTGATGCTCCTGCTGCCGGTCGTGTCCCCCACCCTCCCCGCCGTCTACGTCACGGGCGCGCTGCTCGGCGCCACCAGCGCGGCGGGCAACGTGCTGGTCGTCTCGCTGCGCCAGCGCATCATCCCCGAGGAACTGCTCGGCCGCGTCAACTCCGCCTACCGGCTCATCGGGATGGGCGGCCAGCCGCTGGGCGCGGCGCTCGGCGGCGTGGTCGGCGGCCTGGCGGGGCTGCCCGTGGTCTTCGTCGGCGCCGTCGCGATGTGCCTGGCGGTCATGCCCCTTGTCGCGAGGGCCCTTGCCCACAAGGCGGTACCTGTGGCTGTCTGATTGACATGGCCGAGCGAACCCGCTTACTGAAGTCAGGCGAGTCGATGAACCCGGGCGACCGGCTCCTGTCGCGCAAGACCGCGCAGGGCTGGCGGGAGTTCAAGCTGGAGTATCAGAAGGACGGCAACGTCGTCCTGTACGACCAGGGCACGCTGCCCAGCGACAAGAACGGCACGCCGCTGTGGGCCACCGACCACTGGGTGCCGGGCGGGAAGCTCAGCATGGACCGCAAGCGCTCCCTGCGCGTCGCCAACACCCAGGGCGTCGTCTGGCCCGAGCCCGCCTTCCGCCATCCCGAGGGCTCCAGCCTGGTCCTGCACGACGACGGCAACCTCGTCGTCTACGGCCCCGACGGCCGGCCCGTCTGGTCGCCCTGCACGGGCACCGAGATCAGGCAGGCCTCCTACAACCGCATCAGGAGCTTCGAGTCCATCGAGCACGGCTTCCCGATCCGCTCGCCCAACGGCGCCCACACCCTGGAGCTCACCGACAAGGGCGTGCTGACCCTCTCGGAGAAGGGCGTGCCCCGGCGCAGGGCCAGGATGACCTCCCCGCAGCCCGGCAGCGTCTGCGTGCTCCAGCCCGAGGGCGCGCTGGTGGTCTACCGCGCCGCCCGTGACCGCAGACGCCACCTGATCTCCTTCAGATCCGGTATGGCAAGCGGCCAGGGAAGCGAGCTGATCCTGCGCGACGACGGCAACGCCGTCCTCCTCGACGCGTCAGGGAAAGTGATCTGGGACTCCGACTCGGCCTTTACCCCGCTCTGACCTGCGTCCTCATAAACCACCTCATATCTAGATCAGCCGAGGCGGCATATCCTTCGCGATCATTTGACATGATTACCCCTAGCGACGAGGGGACAGCATGCGGGAGATCGGCGGACGGTACCGGCTGGGCGAGCAGGCCGGCCGGGGCGGCATGGGCGTGGTATGGCGCGCGTTCGACCAGTTGCTCCACCGCGAGGTGGCGTTGAAGGAGCTGACGCTGGTCGGCGAGGCCGAGGCGGTGCGCAGGCGCGTGCTGCGCGAGGCCAGGCTGGCGGCCAGGCTGACCCATCCCAGCATCGTCACCGTCCACGACCTGGTCGAGGAGCAGGGGCGGCTCTGGATCGTCATGGAGTATCTCGAGGGCCTGTCCCTGCACGACCTGCTCTCCCAGGTCGGCACCCTTCCCGACACCTCGGTCGCGGGGCTCGGCCGCCACCTGTTGAGCGCCCTGCGCCACGCCCACAAGTCGGGCGTGCTGCACCGCGACGTCAAGCCGGCCAACGTGATGCTGACCGGCGACAGGGTCGTGCTGACCGACTTCGGCATCGCCACCGCCGAGGCGGACCTGACCTCCAGCCGCTCGGGCGGCCTGCGCGGCACCCCCGCCTTCATGGCGCCCGAACGGCTCTCGGGGGGCATCGCCACCAAGGAGGGCGACATGTGGTCCTTCGGCGCGACGCTCTACAGCGCGGTCGAGGGGCGGCCGCCGTACCCCGGCAAGGACGCCGCGAGCGTGCTCGAGCTGTATCGCCAGGCCGGCTTCCCCCGGCCGCGCAGAGCGGGGATGCTGCGCCCGATCATCGAGGGGCTGCTGCACCACGACCCCGCCCGCCGTCCCACGCCGCAGCAGGTGGCGGGGATGCTGGCCAGCGTCCGCCCGGCCGGCACCTACCAGGAAGCCATCTGAGGCCCGGCTAGCAATCGCACCCGCAGCCGTCGCAGCAACCGCCCTCACCGCAGCAGGAGCAGCATTCACCGCAATTGCCGCAGTTGCCGCAGGCGTCGCAGCCGCTGCAGTCGAACCGCGAACAGCAGCTCTTGTCGTGCTCCTCGTCCCACGCGGGCCGGTACAGGCCGCAGGTGCAGCAGGTCAGCGACGCGCACGCCAGCGACAGGAGCCCTCCGGGGTCGGGCGGCCGCCGCTTGGTGCGCTCCGGAGTACCGGGTTCGGCCTCCGCGAAGGCGCGGGTGACGGCGTGGGCGAGCTCTCGCACCAGCAGCGCCCTGGTCAGGCCGCGCCGCTCCAGGTCCAGTTCGTCCACGGCCAGGCGTAACCCGAGAAGCGCGTCGTCGCAGTGGCGCCTGGCGGTCACGAGATCGGCGCCGGTGGCGAGGAGGGGGTTGTAGGCGCCCGCCGCGCGGTCGCGGGAAAGGTCCTCCACCGCGTCGAGCAGGTGGGCCAGCCGGCCGAAGAAGCGGCCCACCTCCTCCAGCGTCCGCCTGTTGTGCGGCTTGCCCGCCAGGGTCGCGGTGTGCCCGAACGCGGCGGCGACCGCCTCCTCGGTGGGCGCGGTCAGCTCGAGCAGCCCCAGGCCCGGCAGGCGCTCCAGCCTGGCCTGCTCCGCCACCGCGCGGGTGAGCGGCTCGGGGTCGAAGCCGAGCGCCGCCGCCGTCCGGCTGCCCGCCAGGGACCAGCGGGCGGCCACGCGCTCGGCGGCCGCCGCGACCAGGCGGCGGCGGTAGAGGCCGTCGCCGTCGGCGATGTGGTCGCGCGCCTTGCCCGCGGCCAGGACCAGCGAGACCGACGCGGCCAGCCGTACGCCCTGGTCCTCGACGATGTCGGCGCTCCTGAAACCGCGCAGCGCGCACGGGGCGGCGCGCCGGCGGGGCGCGGCGGCCGGGGTCTGCGCCTCGGTCAGGACCGAGACCAGCAGCCCGTCGTAGTTGGTGACCAGCCGAGCGGCGTGACCGTGCTCGTCGCGCAGTGCGAGGCAGAGGCCGCACAGGTGCGCCATCCACTGACTGAACAGCCCGCCGCACAGCGCGTGGCGGCACGGGCGGACGATCCCGAACACCGGCGCTCCTACTCCTTACGGCGCTCTGCCTCGGCGGCGTCCATGGCGGCGGCCTCCTCGGGCGTGGGCGCGGTGCCGCCGAGATGCGCCGGCTGCCACCAGACGCCGGGCGGGATCTCGGGGTAGGTCCGCTGCGCCCGGTCGAGCAGGCCGGACATCCTGGTGTGCAGCTCCGTGGTCAGCTCGGTCATGTCGTCGCCGCGCTTGGGATACATCGGCTCGCCCACCAGGATCGTGATCGGCACGTGCCGCTGGGTGAGCTGCTTGGGCCTGCCCTTGGTCCACAGTCGCTGGCTGCCCCACAGGGCCATGGGGATCATCGGCACCTTGGTGGCCTGCGCCATGCGGATGGCGCCGTTCTTGATGTCCTTGACCGTGAACGACCTGCTGATCGTCGCCTCGGCGAAGACGCCGACGATCTCGCCCGCCTTCAGCATGCGCAGGGCGGTGGCGTAGGAGCCGGCCCCGGCGCCCCGGTCGACGGGGATGTGGTGCATGCCGCGCATGAGCGGCCCCGAGATCCGGTGCTTGAAGACCTCCTCCTTCGCCATGAAGCGCACCAGCCGCTTGGACGGCAGCGCGCCGAGGCCGGCGAAGATGAAGTCGAGATAGCTGATGTGGTTACTGACCAGCACCGCTCCGCCTGAGCGCGGGATGTGCTCGGTCCCCTCCAGGTGGAAGCGGTAGTCCATGATCCGGAAGAGGGCCCGCGCGGTGGCGATCACCGGTGGGTACACGATCTCAGCCATGAGCAGAAGGTAACGCACTCATCGAGCGCTCAGCACAGGCAGAACTCGTTGCCCTCGGGATCGGCCATGACCACGTGATGATCGTCGAAGACGGCCACCCGGGTGGCCCCCGCGGCGACGAGCCGCTCGGCCTCGGCGGTGACCCTGGCCCACCGCTCCTCGCCCACCGCGCCCCTGGAGACCCTGACGTCGAGGTGCAGCCGGATTCCCCGCGCCCTGACGGCCGTGGGCGTGGTCGTTGGAAGTGTCAGAGCGGAAGAGACGTCCGCATGTCTGGACAATTCCCAGAACTCCAGGTCAGGATTGCGGTCAACGGGCGCTTCCGCGCGCATGAGGGCGTAGACAGGAAAGGGGCCGGCGTCGTACGGGCTGTCATCCACGCCTGTACCCCAGATCGCTTGTTCCCTTCAGAAAACGGGCAGGAGCATGCGCATGAAGAAGCTCATCAACGACGCCGGTTCCGTGGTCGCGGATGCGCTGACGGGTCTGGCCGCGGCGCATCCCGCGCTGCGCGTGGACGTGGAGGCGGGAGTCGTCTGGCGCGCGGACGCGCCACGCGCGGGCAAGGTGGCGCTGGTGTCGGGCGGCGGCTCGGGGCACGAGCCGCTGCACGCTGGTTTCGTCGGGTACGGCATGCTCGACGCGGCCTGCCCCGGAGAGATCTTCACCTCGCCCGTCCCCGACCAGGTCGTGGCGGCGACCGAGCGGGTCGACGGCGGCGCGGGCGTGCTCCACGTCATCAAGAACTACACCGGCGACGTCATGAACTTCGAGCTGGCCGCCGAGCTCTGCGCCGAGCAGGGCGTGGCGGTGGCGAGCGTGCTCGTCGACGACGACGTGGCCGTCCAGGACTCCCTCTACACCGCGGGACGCAGGGGCACGGGCGCGACGCTGTTCGTGGAGAAGATCGCGGGGGCGCTGGCCGAGGCCGGCGCGCCGCTGGCGGAGGCGACCAGGATGGCGGGGGCGGTTGCCGCGCGCAGCCGTTCGTTCGGCATCGCGCTGACCTCCTGCACCGTCCCGGCCGCCGGCAAGCCCACGTTCGACCTGCCCGAGACGGAGGTCGAACTGGGCATCGGCATCCACGGCGAGCCGGGCCGCAGCCGCGCGCCCCTCGCCTCCGCCCGCGACCTGGCGGCCGTCGCCATGGACGCCGTCCACGGGGACCTGCCGCTGGCCGGCGACCTGCTGGTCATGGTGAACGGCATGGGCGGCACCCCGCTGATCGAGCTCTACGTCGCCTTCGCCGAGGTCGAGGCGTACATCAGGGGGAAGGGAGCGCGCGTGGCCAGATCCCTGGTCGGCAACTACGTCACGAGCCTGGACATGCAGGGCTTCTCGATCACCGTGTGCCAGCTGGACGAGGAGCTCACCGACCTCTGGGACGCGCCCGTGCAGACCCCCTCGCTGCGCTGGGGGCGGTGAATGGACGTCACCTTCTTCACCGCCTGGATCCAGGAGATCATCCGCGTGCTGGCGATCAACCGCGACCGGCTGACCAGGCTCGACGCCGCGATCGGTGACGCCGACCACGGCACGAACCTCGACCGCGGCTTCACCTCGGTGCGTCAGGCCATGTCCGACACCCCGCCCGACACCCCCGGTCAGCTCCTCACGCTGGTGGGCAACACGCTGATCCGCAGGGTGGGCGGCGCGTCGGGCCCGCTGTACGGCTCGCTGTTCCGGCAGCTCGGCAAGTCGCTCGGCGACGCGCAGGAGGTGTCGCTCGACGACCTGGCCGCGGCCTTCGCCACGGCACTGGAGTCGGTGACCCGCCTGGGCAAGGCCGCCGAGGGGGACAAGACGATGGTCGACGCGCTCGCGCCCGCGGCCCGAGCGTTGTGCTCGGCGGCCCGCGACGGGCTCAAGCCGGGTGAGGCGCTCGACCGGGCGGCGGCCGCGGCGGCGGAGGGCGCGGAGGCGACGATCCCGCTGCAGGCGCGCAAGGGCCGGGCCAGCTATCTCGGACCGCGCAGCGTCGGGCACGAGGACCCGGGCGCCGCCTCGTCCGCCCTCATCGTGTCGGCCATGCACCCATGAACGCTCGCCCGCAGCGGGCACATCCAGACCGAGCGCAACCCCCCGCGAACGCATCCAAAGAGCGCGCGTTCCTAGCGGGCGCGTTCCAAGGGTGCGCGTCATGAGGGAGCGCTTCCCGAGGGGGCGCTGGCCAGAGCGAGCACAGAGGGAGCGGGCGTGAGTGGTGTGGTGGGGGTCGTGCTGGTGTCGCACAGTGCCGCTCTGGCGGGTGAGGCGGCCCGTCTCGCCCGCGAGATCGCCGGAACAGGGGCCAGGGTGGCCGCGGCCGGCGGCACCGAGGACGGCGCGCTCGGCACCAGCGCCGACCTCATCGAGCGCGCGATCGCCGAGGTCGACCAGGGCGAGGGCGTGATCCTCATCCCCGACCTCGGCAGCTCGGTGCTGACCGCCAGGCTCCTCGAGGAACCCGGCAAGGTGGTCCTGGCCGACGTGCCGTTCGTCGAGGGCGCCGTCGCGGCCGCCGTCTCGGCAGCCGCGGGCGCCCCGCTGGCGCAGGTGCTGTCCGCGGCCGAGGACGCCCGCACCTACCGCAAGCTGTGACCAGCGGCCGAGAACGCCCGCGTACCGCAAGTTGTGACCCCGCGCGTCAGTGGCCCCTGAACGCCTCCTCCAGCCACCACGAGCCGCGCTCCCCTCCGACCTTGGCGTGCACCAGCAGCGGCCGGTCCCGCGGCCCCGCGAGCCACGAGGCCACCGCGCCCAGATCGGCCCGCTCCCTGACGGTCACCGCTGCGCAGCCGTACCCCCTGGCGATCGCGGCCAGGTCGACGGCGGGAAAGGTGACGGTGTCGAGCGGGTGCCCCGAGGGCCCGAAGTGGTGCACCTCGGCCCCGTAGGCCTCGTCGTCGTAGACCACGATCACCATCGGCAGTCCGAGCCGCACCACCGTCTCCAGCTCGGAGATCCCCATGAGCGCGCCGCCGTCGCCGAGCGCCGCGACGGGCAGCCGGTCGGGCAGCGCCACCGCCGCGCCGATCGCGCTGGCCAGGCCGAGCCCGATCGACTGGAAGGCCTGTGTGAAGCAGAAGCCGCGCTCGTCCGGCACGTCGAGGAACATCGCCGGATAGCCCATGAAGTTGCCCGAGTCGGTGGCGACGACGCGTGCGGGCGGCAGCAGATCGTCCAGGGCGATGGTGAGCGTCCTGGGGTCGATCCGCCCCTCCCCCGCCTCCTCCTTGTACGGCACGCTGCGCCACCGCACCCCCTCCGCCAGGCGGGTGGCCAGCCCGGGCGTCCGGTAGCCCTGGGCGGGCGGGCCGTCGAGGGCGGCCTCGGCCGCGCGCGCCACCCACGCGGTGTCTCCCACGACGCCCAGTTCGACCGGCCGGTGCGCGCCGATGGCGGCCGGATCGACGTCGACCTGGACGACCCTGGTGTGCTCGCCGATCAGCCTGCCGTGCCTGGTCGTCCACATGTTGAGCGCGCAGCCCCAGCCGACCAGCACGTCCGCGCCGGAGATCAGCTCGGCGGCCAGTGGGGAGGCGAAGCCGCCACTGATGTCGAGGTCCCACGGGCTGCCCCTGAACAGGCCCTTGGCGACCGCCGAGGTGGCAAGCAGGGCACCGACCCGGTCGGCGAGGGCGAGCAGCTCGCTCCTGGCGTGCCTGGCGCCGCGCCCCGCCACGAACACCGGCCGCTCCGCTCCGGACAGCAGCCGGGCCAGCCGTACCACGTCGGCCTCGGGGGCGGGCCGCTCCAGGGTGACGGAGGCGGCCGCGCGGGCGCTCTCGACGACCAGACGCCACACCTCGTTCCACATCTCGCCCCGGCCCGCGATCTCGTTCTGCACGTTCAGCGGCAGGTTGAGCAGCACGGTCGCGCCGGCGCGGGCGGTGCGGAAGGCCTCCACGGCGTCCTCGACGGCGGTCGTCGCCGAGCGGATCCGGAACGGGATCGCGCCCACGGCGCGCGCCATCGCGTCCTGGTCGATGTGGAAGTTGGAGCGCGCCTCCGTCGCCTCCCCCGCCAGCACGATGAGCGGCGTGCGGCTCTTGGCGGCCTCGGTGATCCCGGTCATCGCATTGGTGAGCCCGGGGCCCTGGTGCACCGAGACGACGCCGACCCTGCCGCTCATGCGGGCGTAGGCGTCGGCCATGGTGGCCGCGCCGCCCTCGTGGCGGGCGGCGACGAAGCGCGCGCCGTGCGCCACGAGGGCGTTGGTGACGTGGAAGTTGCCGCTGCCGACCACGCCGAAGACGGTCTCGACACCGAGCTCGGCCAGCACCCGCCCGACCAGCGTGGCGACGCTCACCGCGCGTGCTCCACCAGCGCCAGCACGCGGACCGGGCTGCCAGAGCCGCCCACGATGGGCAGCGGAGGGGCCAGCACGACCGCGCCCGTGGCCGGCAGCCGGGCCAGGTTGCGCAGCTGGGTCAGGCCGTACTTGCCGGCCCCGAGCAGGAAGGAGTGGCAGGGGAAGGCGGGGTCGAAGGAGTGCGCGGCGCCCGCGTCGGTGCCGACGGTCTCGACGCCGACGCCCATGATCGGCTTCTCGGCCGCCAGCCAGCGCGCGCACTCGACCGAGATGCCGGGCGAGTGGCCCTCGTTGAGGAAGCCGTCCGCGTCGTCCGCCCTGGCGTCCCAGCCGGTGCGGTAGAGCAGCCAACCGCCCTCGGGCAGCGACCCGTTGGCCCGCTCCCACTCGCGGACGTGGTCGATCTCGAGCAGGAAGTCGGGGTCCTTGGCCGCCTCGGCGGCGAAGTCGAGCACGACGGCGGGGGCGAGGAGGTTCCGCACGGGCACCTGCGAGACGTCCTGCCCCTCGCGGGCGGTCACCCAGTGGACGGGCGCGTCGAAGTGCGTGCCGGTGTGCTCGCTGGTGTGGATGTCGTTCCAGTACCAGGCGGGGCCGCGGTCGTCGTAGCGGCTGATCTCCTCCAGCCGGAAGGGGAGGGCGTTCCCGAACGGCTCGGGCAGCTGGAGGATCGGCGTCCGATCGGAGAGCGGCGCGGTCAGGTCGATGACCTCGATGCCGCCGGAACGCACGCTCTCCACGAGATTTCTCAGGATCGACATGGACGCATCATCGCATCCACCGAGGAAGATCCCCGGAAGAGAATCTGACGACTTCCCACGGTTTCCCGGAGAGCCCATGCGACTCTCCCGCGCTCTTCGAGACCACTCCCGGGCGTCTTCCCGCTCCCGGGTGTCCTCCCGAGACCCCTCCCGGGCGTCGTCATAAGACCGCTCCCGTGCGACTTCCCTAGACCGCTCCCGGGCGTCTTCACAAGGCCCCGCTCCTCGGTGCCCCTTCTTGTTACTCCCGGACAGGCCCGTGCGACCCTGGGGCGGCGCTACTTGTGCCGGAAGTAGACGAACAGGCGGCCATGGTTCTTGGCGTCCTTGTCGATGCGGTGGTACAGCGCCTTGATCTCCTTCTGGTCGAGGAAGCGCAGCACCTTCTTCTTGAGCTGGCCGCTCCCCTTCCCCGGGATGATCTCCACCTCGGTGGCCTTCGTGCGGATCGCCTCGTCGATGATGCCGCGCAGCGCCCGGTCGATCTGGTCGCCCTTGTTGTAGATGTCGTGCAGGTCGAGTTTGAGTTTCACTGCCTCGCCCATGGTTTACAGCCCCCGCTCTGGAAGGCCTTGTCGGTTGTCTCGATCGTGACCGTGGCGGGTCCTGTGGGCAGGCCGCTGGTGATCACCTCGCTGGGGTCTCCCCCCGTCCCCTTCAGTCTGGCCCAGTAGCACATCGGCATGCCGGGGGCGGGGCCGTCGGTCCGGTAGGTGCCGGGCTGGATGTCGGTTCCCACCACCTGGATCCCGCTGCCCGGCGAGAGCCCGCCCGAGGGCGGCTGCGCAGGAGGCTGCCCCGCGGATGGTTGACCCGCGGACGGCTGCCCTGCCGGCGGCTGCCCGGTGGAGGGGCTCGTCGCGGGAGGGCTCGTCGCCGGCGGCTGGCTCGCGTCGGGCGGCGAGCTCACGGGCGCCGTCGGACCACCCTCCCCCGGGGCGCTCTCCGTGGGGCTCTCCATCGTCACCGTCATCTCGGGCGGTGAGTACGGCGCCGCCGTCGTCGGCTCGGCCGAGCCCAGCCCGGTGAGGAAGCCGATGAGGAAGCCCAGGATCCCGGCCAGCCCCGAGGCCAGCAGGATCAGCGTCGGGCTGCTCGAGGCGCGCGGTGGCGGGGGATGGCCGTACATCACGGGGACAAGCGTGCCATGTCCCCCGCCTCCGGTCAGCGGTGCAGGTAGTCGACGAGCGACGCTTTCTCGGTCTCGAGCTCCTCGATGGCGCTTTTCACGACGTCCCCGATGCTGACGATGCCGACCAGGCGGCCGGCGTCGACCACGGGCACGTGCCTGATGCGGTGCGTCGTCATCGTCCTGCGCAGGTCGTCGACGTTGGCGTCGGACGAGCAGGTGCGCACCTCGGACGTCATGATCTCCGCGACCCTGGCGTCGAGGATGTCGGCGCCCCTGTCGTGGAGATTGCGCACGACGTCGCGCTCCGACACGATCCCGGCTATTTCCTCGCCGTCGCCCGAGACGACGACCGCGCCGATGTTGTGCTCGGCGAGACTGGCCAGCAGCTCTCGCACCGTGGCGTCGGGGCGCACCGTCGCCACGTCTGATCCCTTGCCCCGCAGGATCGTCCCGATCAGCATGGACCACCACCTCGGCTGTAGGTACCTCTGACTTTGCCCTCCGCACGCTCGGGCCAATCGTGAGTGGCAATTGATTTTCCGGTTAGTGTGCTGGAGGATGCCGCAGCCGTACCATGTGAAATACCACTTCCTAGTCCAGGGATCCGCATGTCCGAGAAGCTCAACACCGGCAGCCACGACCTGCCCATCACCGACGCGCTGGCCGCCTTCATGGAGACCGGCTGGGCCGACACCAGGCACACCGGCCTGGAGCCGCTGCCCGTCGCTCCGTGGACGGCCAAGCGGCGGGCCGCGCTCGCCGCCCGCTTCCCCGGCGAGCGGCTGGTGATCCCCTCGGGTTCGCTGAAGGTGCGCAGCAACGACAGCGACTACCGGTTCAGGACGCACAGCGCCTTCGCCTATCTGACCGGCGACACCGAGCCCGACGACGTGCTGGTGATCGAGTCGAGCGGCGAGGCTGTGCTCTACGTGCGCCCGCGCTCGCCGCGCGCCGGCAGCCAGGAGTTCTACCGCGACAGGCGCTACGGGGAGTTCTGGGTGGGCCGCCGTCCCGACCTGGACGAGGCGCAGCGGCTGTACCAGGTCGAGTGCGCGCGCATCGACCGGCTGTCGCTCGACGGGCCGGCGAGGGTGCTGCGCGGGGTGGACGCCTCCGTCGACGCCCGCGTCGAACGCGGCGAGGGCGACGCGGAGCTCGAGACGTTCCTGTCGGAGATGCGGCTGCTCAAGGACGAGTGGGAGGTCGCCGAGCTGCAGTTCGCCGTCGACGCCACCACCAGGGGCTTCGAGGACGTGGTGCGCGCCGTACCTCAGGCGCTGGGGCAGGTGCGCGGCGAGCGGTACCTGGAGGGCGTGTTCGGGCTGCGGGCGCGGCTGGAGGGCAACGCGGTCGGCTACGACAGCATCGTCGCCTCGGGCGCGCACGCCAACGTCCTGCACTGGATCCGCAACGACGGCCGCCTGTCCTCCCGTGACCTGCTGCTCCTCGACGCCGGCATCGAGTCGGACTCGCTCTACACCGCCGACATCACCAGGACGCTGCCGCTGTCGGGGCGGTTCAGCCCCGTGCAGCGCCAGGTCTACGAGCTGGTCTACGAGGCGCAGAGCGCGGCCATCGAGACGCTGCGGCCGGGCGCCCGCTTCCGCGACTTCCACCTCGCGGCGATGCGGGTGATCTGCGAGGGGCTGCACGCGTGGGGCGTGCTCAAGGACTCCCCCTCCTCACTGATGGAAAGTGGCCTCTACCGCCGCTACACCGTCTGCAGCAGCGGCCACATGCTCGGCCTCGACGTGCACGACTGCGCCAAGGCCCGGGCGGAGACCTACCTGGACGGCGTGCTCGAGGAGGGCCAGGTGCTGACCGTGGAGCCCGGCCTCTACCTGCAGGCCGACGATCTCACGCTGCCCGAGGAGTTCCGCGGGATCGGCGTCAGGATCGAGGACGACCTGGTCATCACCTCCGACGGGGCCAGGCTCATGTCGGCGGGCCTGCCCCGCCACCCCGACGAGGTCGAGGGGTGGATGGCCACGCTGCTCTCGAGCTGACACAAAGCACTCCCCGCGTACGGTAGAGTTTGTTTCACGACGCGGGGTAGAGCAGCTCGGTAGCTCGTTGGGCTCATAACCCAAAGGTCGCAGGTTCAAATCCTGTCCCCGCTACTCGCGAAGCCCGGCCGTCCATCTGGACGGCCGGGCTTCTGGTTTCTCCGGGGTCAGCGCGGGGTGGGCAGGACGGCCAGCTCGCAGGCGTAGGAGTCCGGCGGCGCCGCCAGCACCCAGGTGATCATCGACGCGAGCGCCTCGACCAGCGGCCCGCCGATTCCGCCGGTCGCCCCTGTCACCAGAACATCTCCCGTGATCGCCAAGCTCCCACCACCAGGTCACAGGCCCGTCACATTTCGTGGCGGGCTGACAACATGTGAGCTGCGTCTCATACCTTTTCCTCAAATTCCGCAGGAAGCATCGACTTACTGGACTACCCGTCAGTAAGGTGACTGATCCATAGTCGAGCCATACGAGGTGGTCATGGCGCTGACCGGGTACGTGGGCCGCAAGGCCGGAAGCGTGCTGGGCCAGGTGGGCGAGCTGTTCGTGATCGTCCTGGAGGGCCTGCGGCGTACCTGGGACATCAAGACCTGGTGGTGGGAGTTCGTCGCCCAGTGCTGGTTCCTCGCCCGCGTGACCAGCGTCCCCGTGCTCCTGGTCTCGCTCCCCCTCGGCGCCACCGTGGCCCTGCAGGTGGGCGAGCTGGCCTGGCAGCTCGGCGCCTCCTCGGCGACCGGCAGCGCGGTGTTCGTGGGGCTGGTGCGCGAGGTCGCGCCGATGGCCAGCGCGCTGCTCATCGCGGGCGCCGGGGGCAGCGCGATGACCTCCGACATCGGCGCCCGCCACATCCGCGACGAACTGGCCGCGATGGAGGTCATGGCGGTCAATCCGATCCACCGCCTGGTCACGCCCCGCATGTGGGCGGCCAGCACGGTGGCGGTGTGCCTGGCCCCGCTGGTCATCGTGGCGGGCGCGGCCGGCGGCTACTTCTTCAACGTGGTCATCCAGGGCGTCACGCCGGGGGCGTACTTCGACGGCGCCCTGTCACTGGTGGTGACCACGGACCTGATCGTGACGCTGTTCAAGGCGTGGATCTTCGGGTTCATCGCCGCAGCCGTCTCCTGCTACATGGGCATGACCTGCGCCACCAGCCCCGTGGGCGTGGGCCGCGCGGTGAACAGGGCCACCGTCGTGACGTTCATCCTGGTCTTCGCGATGAACTACGTGATCACCGCGGTCTACTTCCTCGCCTTCCCGCCGAAGGTGCTGTGATGGCCACCCGTACGGCGGGCCTCCGGCTGGCGGGGGCGGGAAGGGAGTGGGCCGAGCGCTTCGCCGGCCTGGCCGACTGGCCGCTGTTCATCTGGAAGGTGCTGTTCTACTCCGTCCGCGACGTCATCCTGCGCCTGAAGTACTTCAAGGTCGTCATGCGCCAGGTCAGCGACGTGGTCGTCGGCGTGGGCGCCACCGTCGTCGGCGGCGGCATGATCTTCGTGGTGTTCACGATGGCCTTCGCCGTCGGCGCGACCGTGGGCCTGCAGGGCTACCAGGGCCTCCAGGCGATCGGCGCCGAGTCCTTCATGGGCCTGGTCGGCAGCTTCGCCAACGTCCGCGAGATCACCCCGATCATCGCCGCCGTCGCGCTGGCCGCGCAGGTCGGCTCGTCCTTCACCGCCGAGCTCGGCGCGATGCGCATCTCGGAGGAGATCGACGCGCTGGAGGTGATGGGCATCAACGCCTTCACCTATCTCATCTGCACCCGCGTGGTGGCCGCGCTGATCGCGTTGCTGCCGATCTACCTGATCGCGCTGTTCGCCAGCTTCTTCGCCACCAGGCTGATGTGCACGGTGCTGTTCGGGATGGCGCCCGGCGGCTACGACTACTACTTCTACATCGGCCTGCCGGTCATCGACATCGTCTACAGCGTGATCAAGGTCGCGGTCTTCGCCTTCGTGGTGATCGTCATCCACTGCTACTACGGCTTCTACGCCACCGGCGGTCCGGTCGGCGTGGGCGTGGCCGCGGGGCGCGCGATCCGCCAGTCGATCGTCACGATCGTCCTGCTCAACCTGCTGCTGTCGTTCCTGTTCTGGGGGGACGGCAGCGGCGTGAAGCTGACGGGGTGAGGGCGTGGGCCGTAACGAACTGTCACTGCCGGTGCGGATGGCCGTCGCGCTGCTCGTCGTGCTGGTGCTGGTCGCCACCGGGTTCTTCCTCGTGCGCGGCGTCACCGAGGTGAGCGGCACCAGGATCCAGGCCGTGTTCGACCGGGCCGGCCAGGGGCTGGACAGCAACTCCCCCGTCAAGATCCGCGGCATCACCGTGGGCGACGTGTCGGACGTCGGCCTCGATCCGAAGGGCAGGGCGGTCATCACCATGCACATCCAGCCGGGTGTGCGGGTGCCGCAGACGGCGGTCGCCTCCATCGAGCCGACCTCGGTGTTCGGGCCGAAGTTCATCGACCTGCGCCCGGGCTCTGGCGAGGCGCGCGGCCCCTACCTCGGAGCGGACGCGGTCATCACCGACACCGAGGAGGCGCTGGACCTGTCCGACTCCCTCGGCGCGGCCTACAAGGGCCTGGACGCGGTGGACCCCCGCGAGGTCACGGTCATCGTGCACACGATCGCCAAGGGCCTGGAGGGCAGGGGCCGCACGATGCGTGAGCTGATCGACGACGCGGGAATCGTGGTGGGGGTCGCGCACAAGCACAGGGAGCGCGCGAGGCGCTTCCTCGGCGACGCGTCGGCCCTGTCCGCCAGCCTCGCCGACAAGGGCGACGAGATCGTCTCGATCAGCTCCGACGTCAACACCATCACACCGGACCTGCTCGAACGAGCCGAGAAGGTGCGCGTCCTGCTCGACCAGATCGCCGACATCTCCGAGCTGAGCGCGCACGGCCTGCGCAAGCACCGCCAGAACCTGCGATCGGGCGTCCACTCCGCCGAGCGGGTGGCCGCGCTCATCTACGCCCAGCTGGGGCTGGCGGGGGGCGGCGTGCGCGGTGTGACCACGCTGGTCGACCTGCTCAACAAGCTGATCGAAGCACCTGGCCCCGACGGCAGCCGCATGCTCCAGGTGGAGGCGTTCGTCGCGACCGACATCTGCGAGCTGATCGTCGGCGCCTGCGGCCCCACCGACGGGAGGAGCTGAGATGGCCGCCTCCAGGGAGCGCGTGGTGCGCCGCTGGACCCTGCTGCGCTTCGGCCTGTTCTTCGCCGTCTCCGCCACGCTGATCGGCTTTCTCGGCGCGCAGATCGCCAGGGTCAGCACCGGCGCCGGATACGACCTCGTGGCCACCTTCGACGACGTCTCGGGACTGATGGAGGGCGACCAGGTCAAGATCGCCGGCGCTCCCGTCGGCCAGGTGCGCTCCATCGAGGTCGTGAACGGCAGGGCGGAGGTCACGCTGGAGGTCCAGGAGGCGGTGCGGATCCCGTCCGACAGCGAGGCCGCGATCAGGTGGCGCAACGCCGTGGGCCAGCGGGTGGTCTACCTGCTGCCGGGAACCGCCCCCGACAAGCTCGCGCCCGGCGCCCGCATCGCCAGGACGGCCTCCGTCGTGGACATCGGCGAGCTGGTGAGCGACCTCGGCCCGCTGACCAGGAGCCTCGACCCCGAGCAGATCAACCAGCTGCTCACCGCGGCGGGCAAGGCGCTGGAGGGCAACGACAAGAACATCCCGCGCCTGCTCGACAACGTCAACGAGATCACCGGAACGGTCAACCAGCGCAAGGAGCTCATCAGGCAGTTGCTCAAGGACTACGCCACGGTCACCGGCGTGGTCGCCAAGCGCGACAAGCAGATCGCCCGGCTCGTGGACAACCTCGTCACGCTGTCGGAGTCGTTCGCCGACAACCGCGAGCTCGTCGACGACTCGCTCGTCGAGCTGTCGGCCACCTTCGCGGTCTCCAACGAGGTGCTCGGCAAGAACGCCGAGGAGCTGGGCAGGGTCACCGACGGCCTGGCCAGGCTCACCGGCGGCATCAGGCGCAACGTCGACAAGATCGACAAGACGGTGAACACGATCCGGCCCCTGTTCAGCAGGGCCTACTCCAGCGTCAACCGCGGGCACTACTTCATCTCGGCGGTCCCGTGCCTCGCGCTCGGACCCTCGCCGTGCCCGTACCCCATGGAGTCGCCGCCGCCGCTGCGCGAGAGCCTCAAGATCCAGAGCTCCAAGGACCTGCGCAGGCTCATGGTGGGTGACTGATGCCGCTGAAGTCCTTCCGTGACCGCAACAAGATCGTCGTGGGGCTCGTCTCCCTCGGCGTCCTCGGCTCGCTGCTGGTGGGCACCTTCCTGGTCGGCACGCTCGGACTGTTCGAGGGCGGCTACTACATGTCGGGGATCTTCGTCGACTCCGGCGGCCTCAGGACCGGCAACGACGTGCGGGTGGCGGGCGTGCGCGTGGGCGAGGTGACCGAGGTGCGGCCCGACTACGCGAAGGGGCACGTGGTCGTCAGCTGGAAGGTCGAGAGCGACGTCCGGCTCGGCCGCCAGACCAGGGCCGACGTCACGCTCTCCAACCTGCTGGGCGGGCGCTACGTCAAGCTGACCGGGCCGGTGGCGGCGCCGTACATCGATCAGCTCCCCGAGGAGCAGCGGACGATCCCGGTCGAGCGCACCGGCACCCCCGTCCTGATCAACGACGCGCTCAAGGACGCGACGCGGCTGGTGAACAAGCTCGACACGAAGGCGGTCGACAAGCTGCTCACCGAGCTGGGGAAGGTGGACCTCAGCAAGCGGGGTCGCGTCACGCGGCTGCTGAAGAACATCGGCGACCTGTCGGACACGATCAGCAAGAGCGAGCCCGACCTGCAGAAACTGCTCGACAACGGCTCCAAGATCATGGATGTCCTGGAGAAGAAGGACAAGCAGATCGGGCGGCTCATCGACGCCATCGAGATCATGCTGGACGAGCTGCGAACGCGCCGCAACGAGCTGCGCACGCTCCTCGGCTCGGGCAGCGACCTGGTCTCCAGCACCACCAGGCTCATCGTGGAGCACGAGAAGAGCCTGGTGGACACCCTCGACAACACCAGCGCGATCACCACGAAGCTGACGGGGAGCAGGGAGGAGTTCAACTCGGTGCTGGGGTGGGCGGGACCGACGTTCGCCGGGCTGGCCACGATGGGCGGCCAGGGGCCGTGGATCGAGGCCATCGCCACGGGCCTCGGGCCGATCAACCCCGAGGTGCTGGCCGCGATCGCGAAGGACAGGAAGAACGACCGATGACCCCTCCGCGCCCCGACGAACCCGAGACCCCCGGCACCCCGTCCCCCCGAAGGGCCCCGCCACCAGGAGACACGGCCGCACCCTCCGGCATCCCCTCCCCCCGGAAAGGAACGCGGGGCGGCGTGATGCGGCGGGGGCCGGCGGTACTGGTCGTGATCGCGATGCTCGCCGCCACCGGGGGGTGCTCACTGATCGGCCCCGCCCCCTACCATCTCACCGCGATCTTCACCAAGACCCCCAGCCTCTACGAACAGGCCAAGATCAAGGTCATGGGCCTCGACGCCGGCACCGTCGAGAAGATCACCATCCAGGGCGACAAGGTCCGCGTCGACCTGGCCGTCTACCCGGAAATCCCGCTCCCCGCCGACGTCAAGGCCGTCGTCGCCCCGCAGAACACCCTCGGTGAGCGCAACGTCGTCCTCTACCCGCCCTGGAAACCCGGGCAGGCGAAGATCGCCCCCGGCGCCGTCATCCCGCTGGAGCGCACCGACCTGCCCGTCGAGATCGACGACGCCCTCGACGCCTTCACCAAGCTCACCGAGGCCCTCGACTCCGAGCAGCTCGGCGACGTGGCGGGCGACCTCGCCGACGGCGTGCGGGGCAGGGGCAAGACGATCAACAACGCGCTCGCCGACACCGCCAGGCTCACCGACACGCTCGCCGCCCAGGACCAGCAGCTCATGGACCTGGCCAAGGGCCTCAACAGGCTCGCCACCAGCCTCAACAAGCGCGAAGGCCAGGTCACCAAGACGATCGACGCGTTCGCCGAGGCCAGCGCCACGCTGGCGGAGGAGCGGCAGCGGCTGCGCGGGTTCATCACCGGCATGGCCCAGTTCGTACGGCGCGGCGACGTGCTCATCGAGGCCTACCAGGAACGCCTCCCCCAGGGCGTCGCCACGCTGTCGGAGATGGTCCTCACCGTCCGCGCCAACAGCGAGCAGATGGCGCAGACCATCAAGGGCGCCGCCGACTTCGCCGATGTGATCATCGACGCCTGGGACAAGGACCAGCACGTCCTCAAGATCAGGGTGGTGCTGAACGCGATGACCCGCGCCTGGCTCGCCCCGCTGTTCGACTCGCTCAACCTGCCCAAGCTGAAATGCCTCGGCGGCGGCCTGAGCAACTGCCCCTACGAGCAAGGGAAGCGATGAGAGTCTCACACGCCGCCCTCGCCCTGGTCCTCGCCACCTCGGGGTGCACCCTGCAGACGGTGGGCGCGACACAGGGCGAGCTGACGCTGTCGGCGACCTTCTCCGACGTGCAGAGCCTCGTGGTCGGCCACAGCGTGCAGATCTCCGACGTGCGGGTGGGCAGCGTGACCGACGTGCGGCTGGAGGGCTACCAGGCCAAGGTGACGATGGCCATCGAGGAGGACAAGCGCGTCCCCGCGGGTACCAGCGCGACCGTGGCCAAGACCTCGATCCTGGGCGAGAACTACGTCCTGCTCACCCCGCCCAAGGGCAAGGACCTGAGCACCGGCCCCTTCCTGCCGAACGGCGCGACGATCACCGACACCAGCGTCGAGCCCGACATCGAGCAGGTCACCGCGAAGGCGGGCCCGCTGATCGAGGCGCTCGGCGCCCAGGACGTGAACGCCATCCTCGAGGCCGCCTCCACCGCCTTCGCCGGCAAGGGCGGCGACGTCAACAAGCTGATCAGGCAGACCGCGCAGGTCACCGACAGCTACGCGGCCGCCAGAGCGGAGATCGCCGGCACCATCGACGGCCTGGCCAAGCTCGGCGACCAACTCGCCAAGGGCAGCAAGGACCTCGACGAACTGCCCGGCACGCTCGCCGCCGCGACCGACAGGGTGAAGCACGGCCGCAAGCACATCAAGAGGGCGATCGTCGCGCTGACCAAGCTGGCGAAGGAGGCGAATGTCACGATCTACCCCCGGCACGCGGCCCGGCTCCGTACGCTGCTGCGTGAGGTGGACGCGATCAGCGCGTCGATGCTGCGCGGCAAGGACGACCTCAAGACGCTGGTGACCAGGATGCAGGCCTACATCGACCTCCCCCCGATCACGGTCAACGGCCAGGTGCTCATCTACATCTGGCTGAAGGGCCTGCTGCTGCCGGACAACAAGGGCGTCATCCCCAACAGGCCCAACGTCGACCCCGGCCCGCAGCCCAACCGCAAGGACGACTTCCGCCTGCTGTGGGAGCCGCCGCGATGAGACCGCGCATCTACCTCAACCTCGCCTTCTTCGCCCTGCTCGGCGTCGTGATGACGGTCTGGGCGTTCACCACGATCATCAAGCTCGACGTGATCACCCAGCCCTACCGGGTCTCCGCCGAGTTCGCCTCCTCCCCCGGCCTGGTGCGCGGCTTCGACGTCGCCTACCTGGGCGTCCGCGTCGGCAGGATCGGCGACGTACGGCTCGCGCCTGGCAAGATCGTCGTCGGGCTCGACCTCGACAGGGAGGTCAGGCTGCCCAGAGCCAGCACGGCCGAGGTACGCCGCAAGTCGGCCATCGGCGAGCCGTACGTGGAGCTCTCCCCGCCCGCGACCGGGGTGGGCGGGCCCTCCCTCGCCCCCGGCGACGTGATCCCGCTGTCCAGGACCACGGTGCCGCTCGACTACAAGAAGCTGTTCGCCGGCGTCGGCAGGCTGCTCAACGCGGTGCCGCCCCAGGACGCCAAGACGATCACCCACGAGCTGGCGGTCGCGCTCGACGGCCGCGCGCCCTCGATCAGGGGCATCATCGACGACGCGCACGACCTGACCGACACCCTCGCCGACAACTCCAAGACCCTCGACGAGCTGGCGGTGCAGCTGACCCGGCTCACCGGCACGCTGGCCGGGCGCAGGGAGAAGCTGGCGGCGGGCATCACCGACCTGGCCACGGTGACGGGCTCGCTACGCGAGTCGCGCAAGGAGCTCAACGCCTTCCTCGACCACGGGCCGGGGGTGTTCGGCCAGATCGACACCCTGATCAGGACGGCACGGCCGGGACTGTCCTGCGCCCTGACGGCCGCGGGCCTGCCGCACAAGCCCGTCTTCTCCGCCGAGACGGAGCGGAACGTCAACCACATGCTCAGCGTGGTGCCCACCGCGCTCAGCCTGGCCGACGACATTAGCGACAAGCGACCCGACGGCACGGTGTACGGCAGGACCACCTTCGTCTTCAGCATCCCAGGCGGTCCGCAGCCGGCCGAGGAGTACGCGGGTCCGATCGGGCCGCCGAAGATGGCGCCGCTGCTGGAGTGCCCGAAGCACGCCCCTGTCACCACGGTCGACTTCACGGCCGACAAGGGCCCGCACCCCGCCGACGCGACCTCGCCCGCCGACCGCGAAGACCCCGGGCATCCGGCCGACCCAGGGGCCACGTCCGACCGGGACAAGACGGCCGAGCCAGAAGACACGTCCGACCGGAAGAAGACGGCCGGCCCGAAGGACGCGACCGGATCCGAGGACACAGCCGATGCGGACGGCTCGTCTTCGGGTGAGGCCGCGCGGACCGGCACGCCGGAGGACGACCCCGCCACGTCGTCGGCGTCGTCCGCGAGCACGCCCCAAGACCTCACGCCGCTCATCATCGCCATCGTCCTGGCCGTCGTCGTCAGCGGCGGCGTGCTGGGCTGGATCGCGGTGGGACGGTCCGCTCGCCGCCGTGGAACGGAGTAACGCATGACCACCAAGCAGGACCTCGCCGAGGACACGACCCTCGAAGCCGAACCACAGGCCGACGAGGCCGAAGCTCGGGGCGACGAGCAAACCGGAGCTCGGACCGATGCGCAGACCGAAGCCGAGGCCGGGCCGACCGGCGAGCAACGGGCCGAGGCGGAGGCCGAGGAGCGGCCCGAGGAAGAGCAGCCCAAGGAAGAGCGGCCCAAGGAAGGGCGGGCGAAGAAAGAGCGGGCCAGGGTGACGGCCCAGGAGCGCGCCGAGGTGGAGGCCGAAGAACGGGCCGAGGAGCCCGGCGAGGAGCGGCGCGAGGGCGCGGGCCGTACCGGGACGTCGAAGGGGGCGCGCTGGCGCGGGGTGGCGCTGGGAGCGGTGCTGGCGCTGGTCCTGGCCGCCACCGGCGGGACCGCCGTCCTGCAGTGGATGACCGCCGACCGCCTGCAGGGTCAGCTCACCCCGCTGGAGCACGACCGCCTGCTGCGACTCGAGGTCTCCGGAGCGGCCAGCGCCTTCGCCACCACCCTGCTCAGCTACGACTACAAGGACCTGCAGACCACCCGCGGCCAGGTCATCGCGATGACCGCGGGCAACTTCCTCGCCACCTACGACGAGGCGTTCGGCGGCCCGATGGAACAGGTGATCATCAAGCTGGAGGCCGTCTCCAAGGCGACGGTCCGCGAGGTCTACCTGTCGGAGGTGGACGAGGTCAGTGCAAAAGCCCTGATCTCGGTCGACCAGCAGGTCACCAGCAAGGAGGCGGTGCGCAACGTCCTCGGCACCCACCTCAAGCTCACCATGATCAAGCAGAAGGGCGTCTGGAAGGTCAGCGACGTGACCGTGCTCGGCGCCGCCAAGGAGACCGAGACCAAGCTCGGCAAGGGCGACTAGAACACCACGATCCGGCCGCCGACCGGCAGCCGCCGGTCGCGCCACAGGTGGTCCATGGCCGCGTTGGCCACCCTGACGCAGCCGTGGGAGGCGGGGTAGGGCGGGATCGACGGCGATCCGTGGACGGCGATGCCGCCGACGAAGTACTTGGGCCGGTAGAGGGAGCCGAGCTCGGCCCGTCGGATCCCGTCGATCTGCCTGGTGACCCTGAACGTCCCCCGCGGGGTGGGCGTGCCGTAGGAGCCGGTGGAGGCGTTGACCACCAGCCGCACCTGCCCGTTCTGGGTGACCATGAGCAGCTGGCGCCTGAGGTCGACCTGCACCTGACGTCCGGGCAGCCGCAGCGGTCTGGGCAGGGTGCCCCTGCGCGCAGCCTGCCTGGTCCTGCGGTCGTAGACGCCGGTCCGCTCGATGCCCGCCGCCTTCTGCAGCGCGTGGACGGCCTGGACCGTCAGCGGGCCGTAGGTCCCTCCGCGCGCCCCCACGAAGTAGCCCAGCTCGTGCAGCCTGTCCTGCATCTGCCGTACCCCTGCGCCCGAGTCGCCCGCCTTCAGCTCGGCGAGCGCGGGCCCCGCCCAGAGCACCACCAGGGCCGCGGCGAGCGGCATCGCCTTCCCCAAGACACTCATGATCCGCCCATGCCCGGACAAGTTCGATGATGACCTCTCCTAATGAGAAACGTACGTAATGAACCGCTTGATCTACTCTGGGCACATGCATGATCCAGTGGCGATGGGCGGCACGGCCGGCGAGGTCCCCGGCTCACCGGCGTGGCTGACGGACGTCGAGCGGGAGCGGGCCGCCAGGTTCGTCCGCGACGCCGACCGTGTGGCGTTCGTCGCCGCCCACCTCCTCGTACGGCACTGCGCCGCCGCCTTCCTCGGCCTGCCCCCCGAGAAGGTCACCCTGCTGCAGCACTGCGACGTGCACGGCCCCGGGCACGGCAGGCCGTACCTGGAGCAGGCGCCCGACCTCGGCGTCAGCCTCAGCCACACCCGCGGCTATGTCTGCGCGGCCGTCGGCCGCGGCAGGGTCGGCGTGGACGCCGAGCGGGTCCCCGCGGGCCCGCTGGACGGCGGGCTGGCCGCTCAGGCGCTGACCGCGCGCGAGCGGGCGCTGGTCACGGACAACGCGGGGCTGATCAGGCTGTGGGCGCGCAAGGAGGCGCTGGTCAAGCGGGGCGAGCTGACCCTCGACCGGCTGCGTGAGGTGGACCTCTCCGGGCTGGGCGACGGGCCCAGATTCGAGTGGCAGGGCCGTCATTTCCTGGAGTGGACGGCCCCCGACGACGTCCTTGTGACGATTGTCACCGACTGTCCGGCGACAAGGGTGACGGTAGGGTAGAGGCGTGTTCTACAAGAAGCCGCTCGAGGAGCGCATCGCCGACCGTGTGGCCCAGCGCAAGCCCCTCGAGGAGGGCAAGCACTTCGAACACGGTCCCGCCAAGTTCGTCTTCGTCTTCCTGATCGTCAGCGTGGTGCTCATGCACGTCGTCGGCCTGGCGGTCGTCATGCACTTCTACGGCTAGGTGTGCGGTCCACGAAAAGCTGGACGATTCCGGGGTAACGTGCGCGCAGCCGCCCGTCCACCTCGTCGCAGGCGATCTCCAGGCCCGCGGCGCTCGCCTCGTCCCTGAAATCGATCTTCGCGGCCCCCATGAGCCGCCCTGGCCCGAGCAGAGACCGAGCGCGGCGATCACCAGCCCGGCCAGCGCGGCCGAGTCCGCGAACAGCACCGCCTTCAGCGCGGTGTCGGACGTGCGCACGAGGTAGGCGCGCGGGCTGATCCCGTGCCGCCCCGGCCTCGGCCCGCACCTGCGACCTCGCCTTGCGCCACGAGATCGCCTCGATGACGAACGAGAAGGCCGGCACGACGTAGGACACGGTGGTCGGACAGGTCCTCCCCTTGGGAGATCGTGTGGGGGGAGAGATCACTCTACGTGTCCGGCACCGCGAACCTCTCCGGGTTCGAGGCGCCTGACCAGGCACATGTCCCCCGGCACCCGGCCGATGACCGGCAAGGCGCCGCCGGCGCGCTTCCCCCGCCAAGCCCGCCTTGACTTCGACGAGGTCATCCGGGTCGCCCTGAGAGGTAAATTGAGATCATGAGCACGCCTCGCTGGCTTACCACGACAGAGCAGCGCGCCTGGCGTGCCCACCTCGCCGTGCACAAGCTCCTGTCGCACCGCCTCGACCGGGAGTTGCAGGAGTTCGGCCTCTCCCTCAACGACTACGAGATCCTCGTGAACCTCTCGGAGAGCCCGGGCAAACGCATGAGGATGAGCGACCTGGCCGACGCGACGATCCAGTCGCGCAGCCGGCTGTCGCACCAGATCTCCCGCATGGAGGCCGCCGGGCTGGTGGCCAGGGAGGACTGCGCGGACGACCGGCGCGGCACGTTCGCCGTGCTGACCGACGAGGGCTGGGAGACGATGCAGCGCGTCGCCCCGCACCACGTGGCCAGCGTGCGCGACCACTTCGTGGACCTGTTGACCGACGACCAGCTCGAAGCGCTCGAGCGGGCGTACACCCCCATCCTTGAGCACCTCAAGAGCATCCGCTGAGCGCTACGATCCGGGAATGCCGCGGAAACTTCTCCCCGTCGTCCTCGCGCTGGCGCTGACGGCCTGCTCCAGCCAGGAGGCCCTGCCGCAGGGGCCTGACCTGGTCACCAAGTCCGCCGAGGCGATGAAGGCGGTCACGAGCGCGTCGTTCGCCATCACGACGGACGGCACGCCGAAGCTCCAGCTCAAGAAGGCCGACGGCAGGCTCACCGCCAAGGGTGACGCCGACGGGACCCTCCAGATCTCCGTCTTCGGCAGCCTCCAGGAGTTCAGCTTCGCCATGATCGGCGACACCGTCCACTTCAAGGGCGCGACAGGCGGCTTCCAGACGCTGCCCAAGCAGGCGCTCATGGCGGGGGTCGGCTACGACCCCTCGACGCTCCTGCACCCGGACAAGGGCATCTCGACCCTGCTCGGCGGGCTGGTCAAACCGGTCACCGAGGCCGCGGAGGACGGCTCCTACCGGGTCGCCGCCACCTTCCCCGGCAAGACGATGGGCTCGCTCATTCCGGGCGTCACCTCCGACATCAACGGCAAGCTCTGGGTCGACCAGGCCTCCAGCCGCCTCAACCGGATCAACCTCCCGCTGGAAGGCGGCTCGGTCACGGTGACGCTGACCGACTACGACGTGCCCGTCACCGTCACCCCGCCCGCCGGATGAGCCTGCGCCGCACCGTCGCCCTCGGCGTGGGCGGCACCGTCGTCCTGCTGGCCGCGCTCGACGCCTACGTGGTCGTCACCGTCCTGATCGGCATCGCCCAGGACGTGGGTGTGCCGGTCAACCGCCTGGAGCGGGTCACCCCCGTGGTCACCGGGTTCCTCCTGGGCTACGTGGCCGCGATGCCGCTGCTCGGCCAGCTGTCCGACCGGTACGGCAGGCGCCCCCTGATCCATGCCTGCCTCGCCCTGTTCGCCCTCGGCTCGGTCCTGACCGCGCTGGCCGCCTCCCTGCCCATGGTGGTGGCCGGCCGTACCGTGCAGGGCGTCGCCGGCGGCGCGCTGCTGCCGATCACGATGGCGCTGGTCGGCGACCTGTGGCAGGAGCGCGAGCGGCCCGTGGCGCTCGGCGCGGTCGGCGCCGCCCAGGAGCTCGGCAGCGCGCTCGGCCCGCTGTACGGCGCGGTCGTGGCGCTGCTGCCGGCCGTCCAGCTGGCCGGCGTGGAGCTGGGCGGCTGGCACGCGATCTTCTGGCTCAACGTGCCGCTGGCGGCGCTCGCGGCCTTCGCCGTCCAGCGGACCGTCCCCTCCTCGCCCGTGCGCGCGGGCAGGGTCGGGGTGACCGGCGGCGCGCTGCTGGCCCTGTCGCTCGGCCTGCTGGTCGCCGGGCTCTACAACCCCGATCCCGCCAAGGCCGTGCTGCCCGCGTGGGGTCCGCCGCTGATCGGCGCGGGCCTGCTGGTGGCGGCGGCGTTCGTGTGGTGGGAGATCCGCTCCCCCGTCCGCCTGCTCGACCTCACCGGGCTGCCCAAGCGGCCGCTGCTGGCCACGCTGGCCGTCAGCTTCCTGTCAGGGGCCGCGCTGCTGGTCACGATGGTCTTCGTGCAGCTGTCGGCGCAGACCCTGTTCGGCGCCGACGCGCTCGGCGGGGCGCTCACCCTGGCCTGGTTCCTCGGCGCGCTCGTCGCGGGCGCGCTGCTGGGCGGCCTGCTCACCAGACGGTACGGCGAGCCGCCCGTCATGGTGGCCGGGCTGGCGGTCGCGACGGCGGGCTACTGGCTGCTGTCGGGCTCGCTCACCGGGCCGGCCGACCTGATGGTCGCGGGGGCCGGCCTCGGCGTCGTGATCGCGCCCGTCTCCTCCGCCGCGCTGCGCGTCATGCCCGCCGCCCAGCACGGCGTCGCCTCGGCCGCGGTCGTGGTGGCCAGGATGATGGGCATGCTGATCGGCATCGCCGCGGTGTCGGCGTGGGGCTTCTACCGCTTCCAGTCGCTCACCGCCGACCTCGACACCCCGCTGCCCGTCGGCGTCGACGCCGCCACCTACGCCAGGCAGCTGGCCGCCTACACCGAGCAGGTGCGGGCGGCGCTGCGGGTGGAGTACACCGAGATGTTCGTGGCCACCGCCGCGCTGTGCGCGCTCGGCGCGGCGGTCGCGCTGCTGGTCAGGGCGCCAGGCGGTGCAGGTCGCGAGGGAACAGCGTCGCCGACCTGACGTTGGCCGCCCCGGTCAGCCTGGAGGTCCATCGCTCCAGGCCGATCGCGAAGCCGCCGTGCGGCGGCATGCCGTGCGCGAAGGCCGACAGGTACCCCTCGTAGGGCCCGCTCTCGTCACCCAGGACCGCGAGGTAGTCCTCGTACCTGTGCAGCCGCTGGCCGCCCGTGACCAGTTCCAGCCCTCTGAACAGCAGGTCGAAGCCGTTGGAGTGGCCGGGCCGCTCGGGGTCGGGACAGGTGTAGAAGGGGCGCTTGGCCATCGGGTAGCCCGTGACGAACAGGAAGTCGGAGCCGTGCTCCCGCAGCGCCCACTCCGACAGCCACCGCTCCTGGGCGGGTGACAGGTCGAGCTCGTCCTCACCGGTCATCGCCTGGGCCTCGGTGAAGTGGATCGACGGGATCTCCCGCGGCACCTCGGGCAGCGTGATGCCGAGGGTGGCGACGGCCGTGGCCGCGCGGTGCCGAACAGCCTCCGTCATGCCCGCGATCGCCTCCCTCAGCACGGCCATCACGTCCCTGTGGTCGCGCACGAACCCCAGCTCGGCGTCGAGTGAGGTGTACTGCGCCAGGTGGCGGGCGGTGTCGTGCGGCTCGGCGCGGAAGACGGGGCCGACCTCGTAGACCCGCTCGAACACCCCGACCATCGCCTGCTTGAAGAACTGCGGAGACTGGGCGAGGTAGGCGGGCCTGCCGAAGTAGTCGATGCCGAAGACGTTCGCCCCTGACTCGGTGGCCGAGGCGACGATCTTCGGCGTCTGGATCTCGGTGAAACCCAGGCCGTCGAGCGCCGATCTGAAGCCCGCGACGCTCGCCGCGGCGATCTCGAACGGCGCGCGCAACGCGGGATGGCGCAGCGCGACGGGCGCGTGGTCGAGGATCGTGGGCAGCGCCGCGAGGACCGTGGGCCGGTAGAGGTCGAAGGGCGGCGCCTTCGCCGGCTCGGCCAGCACGGTGAGCTCGGGCGCGGTCAGCTCGACGCCGCCGGGCGCCTGCGGGTTGACCGTGACGCTGCCCGTCACCTCGACCACGCTCTCCTCGACGGGCAGCTCCCCCGAGCAGACGACCTGCGTCAGACCCGCGCGGTCGCGCACTATGAGGAAGGAAACAGATTTCAGCAGCCGCCGGCGGTGAACCCAGCCCGCGACCTTCACTCGTTGCCCGGCGTGCTCAGCGAGCTCCGCCGACAGGACACGAGAGATCATCACAACTCCTTGAGCCGCATGATCCCTTGGGGACGCGGGGGAGAAGGGGACTCCCGGTGCCACCGCGCCTTCGCCGCCCTCGCGGACGGCCTCACACGACCCTGTGACGGAGGTCAGCCCGGCGGGGCATTTCCTCCCCGCACTCAGGAGTGTCTTCGCCCGGGTGGTCGGGTCCGCCTTCACAGCTCCCGGCGGCTCTCTCGGCCCTCCACGGCCCGGGGGTTACTCGTCTCCCTCGACGTGTTGGCGCAGATCTTAACACGCGTTACAGAACGGCTGAGTATGGGGCTACTCATGCGCGTAGGGCCGCCCCGAGCTCAGCATGGGAGCATCGATCCCCCTGAGGAGCACGACATGCGCAAGGTCCTGGTCGTCTTCACCGTGATCCAGCTCGCTCTCGTGGTGCTGCAGTTCTACCTGGCCACCTACGGCGCCTTCGAGACGCCCGAGCCGGCCGACCCCGAGAGCGCGGCGATCGGCTGGCATGTCCTGAACGGCTTCATGGTCATCCCCGCCGTCTCCCTCGTCACCACGATCCTCGCGGCCGTCGCCCGCGCCCCCGGCAAGCTGATCGGCCTGTGCGCCGCGCCGATCGTGCTGGTCGCGATCCAGATGTTCGTGCTGTTCCCGCTGGCCGAGCTGGCCGGCGCGACGATGGAGAAGACCACCCCCGCCAGCCTGTACGTGCTGGGCTTCCACGCCATCGTCGGCGTGCTGCTGCTGGGCGCGGCGATCTCCGCCGTGCGCGGCGCGCAGGCCCACGCCAGGAGCGGGGCGGGTCGCCAGGCCACAGAAACGGTGTGAGCGCGGCCGCGCTGATCGCGCTCGACCGGATCCTGGTCATTCTGGTCGCCGTTTCGTGGGGCTGGGCGGGAGGCCACCTGCTGGTCTCCCGCAAAGCCGTCCCTGGAGGCCACCCGCCGGTCTCCCGCGAAGCCGTCCCAGGAAGCCGGGCCGGGTCGCCCCGTGCGGCCGGGTGGGCGGCGGCGCTCGTGGTGATCGCTCTGGTCGCGACGGCGGGCCGGCTCGCCGTGACCGTGACCCTCGCCGGGCACGGGTGGTGGTTCGCCGGGGAGAAGGCGTTGCTGGCGCTGCCGCTGCTGCTGCCGCCCGCGCTGGCCGCCGCCGTGGTGTCGGTGCCGGGGCTGCTGCGCGGCTCCTTCTCCCCGCTCGTCGTGCTCTTTCCGCTGACCTCGGCCTACGCGGCGGTGGCGGGGGTGGTCGTGGCGGTGGGGATGGGGTATCCGCTCTCGCCGTACCTGTCGGTGGTCCTGACGCCGGCCGTGCTCGGCGGGGCGCTGGCCACCTGGTCGATGCTCACCCGCACGGGACCTCCCGGACGCCGATGGCGGGTGGCGGGCGCCGTGGTGGTGGCGTTCGCGGTGGCCTGGAGCGGGCTGTCGGTGTGGAACGCCCGGCTTCCCGCGTCGCTGCGGCTGGCCCCCGGCGGCACCGTGGACGTCACCGCGCTGCGCGGCCCCCCTGAAGCAGCCCCTGAATCCGGCCCCGAATCCGGCCCTGCATCGGGTAAGCTGCGCCGCTTCACGCTGACGGCCAAGCCCGCCACGATCACGCTCGCCTCGGGACGCACGGTGGAGGCGCTGACCTTCGACGGCCGCTCCCCCGGCCCGCCGCTGCGCGTACGGCAGGGCGAGACGGTCGAGGTGCGCCTGCGCAGCGAGCTGGCCGACAGGGGCGTCACCCTGCACTGGCACGGCTACCACGTCCCGAACGGCGAGGACGGCGTGCCGGGCCTCACCCAGAACGCGGTGCGAAAAGGCGAGGAGTTCGTCTACCGCTTCCGCGCCGACCAGCCGGGCAGCTACTGGTACCACACCCACGAGACGCCCAACAGGGCCCTGCGGGCCGGGCTGTTCGGCATGTTCACCGTGGATCCCGTGGACCCAGTGGCCCCCGAGGGGTTCGACGAGCCCGTCGCGCTGCACACCTTCGGCGGGTCCCTCACCGTGGCGCTGGCGGGCTCGCCGCCCGCCGACGGCCTCGCCACCAGGGTCCTCGCCCCCGGCACGCCCGTGCGGCTGCGGGTGGCCAACACCGACAACGGGCCGCACACGCTGGGCGTCAGCGGCGTGCCGTACCGGATCGCGGCGGTGGACGGCCTGCCCGTGGCAGGCCGCGCGCTGCGGGACGGACGCGCCAGGCTGGCCGCGGGCGGCCGCTACGACCTGGTCTTCACCATGCCGCCACGGCCCGTGCTGATGTCGGCGGACGGCGTGGGCCTGCTCCTCACCCCCGGCGCGGGCGCCGCCCCCGCGCCGTCGGCGGGCCCGCTGATCGACATCACCAGGTACGGCTCGGGCGACGTCAGGGCCCCGCAGCGCTTCGACCGCTCCTACACCTGGGTGCTCGACCGGCTGGTCGCGCTGCGCGGCGGCGTTCCGAGACTGTCGCACACCGTCAACGGGCAGGTCTGGCCCAGAGTGCCGCCCGCGCTGGTGAAGGAGGGCGAATGGGTCCGCTTCACGGTGGTGAACCGCAGCGGCGAGCCGCACCCCATGCACCCGCACGGCCATCACGTGCTGGTGCTCACCCGCGACGGGGCGCCGGCCGCGCCCGTGTGGATGGACAGCTTCGACGTCGGCCCCGGCGAGGTGTGGGAGGTGGCGCTCCGTGCCGACAACCCCGGCGTGTGGCTGGCACACTGCCACGAGCTCACCCACGCCGCCGAGGGGATGACGCTGCACGTCGCCTATGACGCCGTGCGCAGCCCCTTCGCCCTCGACGGCCACAACCACCCGGAGTGAGGGCTACTTCTTCGGCGCCTGCCCGCCCTTCCGCTTCTCGCGGATCTTCATCGTGACCTCGATCGGCGAGCCCGCGAAGCCGAACTCCTCGCGGATCCTGCGCTCGATGAAGCGCCGGTAGGTGTCCTCCAGCCAGCCCGAGGTGAACAGCACGAACTTCGGCGGCTCGGTCGACGCCTGGGTGGCGAAGAGGATCTTCGGCTGCTTGCCGCCGCGCACCGGAGGCGGCGTCTGCTGCACCAGCTCGGTGAGGAAGGCGTTGAGCCTGGCCGTCGGCACCCGGGTGGACCAGGAGTCGAGGGCCTTCTCGATCGCCGGCACCAGACGGTCCATGTGGCGGCCGGTCTTGGCGGAGATGTTGACGCGCAGCGCCCACGGGGTGCGGACGAGCTGCCTGTCGATCTCCCTCTCCAGGTAGTAGCGCCGGTCCTCGTCGACCAGGTCCCACTTGTTGAAGGCGACGACCATCGCCCTGCCCGACTCGATGACCAGGCCGATGATGCGCAGGTCTTGCTCGGTGAGCGGCTCGCTGGCGTCGATCAGCACGATCGCCACCTCCGCCTTCTCCAGCGCGGCGCGGGTGCGCATCGCGGCGTAGAAGTCGGCGCCCTGCAGCTCGCGGTCGCGTCTGCGGATGCCCGCGGTGTCGACGAAGCGCCAGGTGGTGCCGCCGAGGTCGATCAGCTCGTCGACGGGGTCACGGGTGGTGCCCGCCATCGGGTCGACCAGCACCCGCTCCTCACCCGCCAGCTTGTTCAGCAGCGAGGACTTGCCGACGTTGGGCTTGCCGAGCAGCGCGACCCGGTGCGGGCCCGCGGCCTCGCCGAAGGTCTGCTTGGGCGTCTCGGGCAGCGCGTCGAGCACCACGTCGAGCAGGTCGCCGGAGGAGCGGCCGTGCAGCGCGGAGACCGGGTGCGGCTCGCCGAGGCCGAGCGACCACAGCGACGTCGCCTCCAGCTCCATCTGCTGGTTGTCGACCTTGTTGGCGGCCAGGATGACCGGCTTGCCCGAGGCGCGCAGCACCCCGCCGACGATCTCGTCGGCGTCGGTGGCGCCCACGACGGCGTCGACCACGAACAGGATCACGTCGGCCAGCTCGACCGCGATCTGGGCCTGCTCGGCGATGCGCAGGTTCATGCCCGTCGCGTCGGGGTCCCAGCCGCCGGTGTCGACGACGGTGAAGCGCCGCCCGCGCCAGGTCGCGTCGTAGGTGACGCGGTCGCGCGTCACGCCGGGCACGTCTTCCACGACCGCCTCGCGGCGGCCGATGATGCGGTTGACCAGCGTCGACTTGCCGACATTCGGCCGTCCCACGACGGCGAGCACCGGCAGGGCGACCGCCTGGTGCTCGAGCTGGTCAGTGGTGATCTCCATGTCGGCGAGCTCGGCTTCGATCCAGCCGGCGTCGTCGTACTCCCCCGTAGTCACGGTTCTCTTCGTTCCTTTGAGTACCGCACCTGATGTCAGGCGCGCTCCTTGATCAATCTCAACACTTCAGCGATAACCTCGTCGAGGTTCAAAGCGGTGGTGTCGAGCTCGACGGCGCCAACCGCCATCGAGAGAGGGTCGGTCTTACGTGTCGAGTCAAGGGTGTCACGCCTGGCCATCGCGGCCTGCTGCGCCTCCACCGACGTGCCGGTCAGCTCCGCCGTACGGCGGGTGGCCCTGGCCTCGGCGCTCGCGGTCAGATAGACCTTGAGCGTCGCGTCAGGTGCCACCACGGTGCCGATGTCGCGGCCCTCGACCACGATGTCGCCGGAGCCGATGATCTCCCGCTGCAGCGCCACGAGCCTGGCCCGCACCTCGGGCACGGCGGCCACCAGCGAGACGGCGGCGGTCACCTCCTGGCTCCTGATCGGCCCCGCCACGTCGACGCCGTCGACCTGGATGGCAGGCGACTCGGGGTCGGTGCCCGAGACCAGGACGGGCTCGTCCGCGCGGGACGCGATCGCCGCCTGGTCGGACAGGTCGACGCCCTTCCGCAGCATCCACCAGGTGATCGCGCGGTACATCGCCCCTGTGTCCAGGTAGCGCAGACCGAGCGCACGGGCCACCCCGCGCGACGCGCTCGACTTACCCGACCCCGAAGGACCGTCCATGGCGACGACCAGACCCGTCACGGCCTTCTCCCTTTTCACGTTTTCCCAACCTCAAGAGGCTACCGCCTTATGACCACGCGATCGGACGCCTGGATCACCGGTCTCCGGCGGGAGCTCTGGCGCAGGTCAGGAGGGAGATGGCGGTGCGTCACGTCAAGGTTGCGATCCCCCGCCGCAGGAGGAGGTCAGGAGCCGGTCGAGCTCAGCTCCCCTCGGCGTCGGCGACCCAGCTGCCGTGGAAGCCGAGCGGGACCCGCGCGGGCAGGTGGACCGTGGCGACGGGCTCGCCGGTGAAGTCCTGGGCGGAGAGGATCACCAGGTCCGTCGCGCCCCTGCCGGGGTCGTTGACGAAGGCCACCACGTAGCCGTCGTCCTCGGCCGCGCCCGCCCGCGCGGCCACGAACACCGGCTCGCCCACCGCCGCGCCCCTGGCGAACGTCCTGGTCTCCTGGACGCCGCGGAGCAGGTCGTGCTTGATGAGGGCGTTGCCGAACGCCGCGTCGGGCAGATCCTCCATCTCGGTGTCGCCGGCGAAGATGACGTCCAGGTAGTCGTCGGCCGTCGCCGCATAGCCGTACCGGTAGGGCAGCGAGGTCAGCCGCTCGTCGGCGCGGGGGAACTCCTGCGCCCTGTCGTCGAGCCTGCTCTCGGAGACCTTGCCGGAGGCGAGGTCGAGGGTGAACCTGTCGAGCGTCGGCATGCCGCCCAGGTCGAGCCGCGCGTCGACGAACCGCTTGGGATAGCGGACGGCGTCGATCACCACCTGGTCGCCGTCGTCGTAGGCGTTGAGCGTGTGGAAGATCCAGCACGGCTCCACCTCCAGCCACCGCACCTCTCCGCCGTCCTTGGGCAGCAGCCCGATGCGCGCGGGGTGGTCGTCGTTCCAGCTGTACGGCAGCGGCGCCCCCTTGGCCGCGTGGTCCATGCTGAAGGTGACGGGCAGGTCGTAGATCACCACGTAGCGCTGGGTCAGGGCCAGGTCGTGCACCATGGGGGCGTCGGCGACCGGGATATCGACGGTCCTGCTGACCCTGCCCTGCGGGTCGAGCACGACGTGCTGGTGGTGGTCCCAGCCGAAGTAGTAGGCGATGGCGTGCAGCTCGCCGGTGTGCGGGTCGAGCTTGGTGTGCGCGGCGTATCCCCCAGGCAGCGTGCCGCCGAAGTCGCACGGCCCCACCGTGTCGAGCTCGTAGGTCAGCTCGTACGGCCTGGCCCCCGCCTCCACGGTGGCGAACGTGCGGCCCGCGTGCCCGATGACGTGCGTGTTCGCGGCGAGGTCGAAGTCGTCGTGGACGGGCCCCGGCCGCGGCTCCTCGCCGAACCTGCGGGCGGTCGCCGCGTTGCGCACCCATCTGTTGCGGTACCACTCGGCCCTGCCGTCGCGCAGCCGTACGCCGTGGACCATGCCCTCGCCGAGGAACAGGTGGGCGGCGGAGGGGTCGTCGAGGTTGAGCGGGTTGGGGCCGTTGCGCAGGTAGCGGCCGTTCAGCTCGGCCGGGATCCGCCCCGTGACGGGCAGGTCGAAGGCGGTGATCTCCTCCGAGACAGGGGCGAAGCCGCCGCGGTAGGGCGTGGTCATGGGGCTGTCCTCTCGTCGGACGTCAGGAACGCGCTGAGCATGGAGACGCAGAGCAGTCGGTAACGCCGCTCGGCCTGCTCCTTGGTGAGGTGACCTGCCAGCTCGAGGCTGGTGGCGCCGTGCACGGCCATCCACAGCAGGTCGGCGATCTCCTCCGCGGTGCCGCCGCGCAGCCGTCCGGCCTCCAGGCAGGCGGAGACGTGGGCGGTGAGGATGTCGAACGCCCGGCGCGCTGCCGCCAGCGCCTCGGGGCTGGGCACGAAGCCCGGCAGGGCGCCCTGGAACATCACCCGGTAGTAGTCGGGCTCGTCCAGCGCGTAGGCCCGGTACGCGATGCCGCACTCCATCAGCCTGACCAGAGGGTCGGGGTCGCCGCCGGCGGCCAGCAGGCGGCGCTCGAACCTGGCGAAGCCCTCCAGCCAGAGCGCCTGCGCCAGGCCCTCCTTGCCGCCGAACAGCGTGTAGATCACCTTGGTCGAGCAGCCGACGGCGCCGGAGATGCCGCGCACCGTCAGCGCGCGGGCCCCCTCGGTGACCAGCAGATGGGTGGCGGCGTCGAGGATGGCGGCCCGTACGGCCTGCTGTCCCGCCTGTTGCGCCTGCTGGTAAGCCGTCATAAGAGGAAACGCCGTTTCTGTGCGGTAACGCTGTTACCCGCCTGTCTACGCCGTTCCTGCGCGAGCGTCAAGGGGTAGAACCCGTCAATGAGACAGCCGAGGACGACGACCGTGGTGGCCACGCGGAACAGGCGAGAGGCGCTGGAACGGACGCTGCCCCTGCACACGGGGCCCGTCATCCTCGTCGACAACGGCTCGACCGACGGCACTCCCGCGTTCGTGCGGGACCGCTTCCCGCACGTGCGGGTCGTCGACGCGGGCCGCAACCTGGGCTCGCCCGCGCGGAACGTCGGGGTGGAGCTCGCCCAGACGCCCTACGTGGCCTTCGCCGACGACGACTCCTGGTGGGCCGAGGGCGCGCTCGAGAGGGCGGCCGACGTCCTGGACGCCCATCCACGCCTCGCCGTGCTCGCGGCCAGGGTGCTGGTCGGCCCCGAGGAGCGCACCGACCCCGTCAGCGTCCTGATGGCCCGCTCCCCGCTGCCCGGCACGGCGGGCCCCGGCGTGCTGGGCTTCCTGGCCTGCGGCGCGGTGGTGCGCAGGTCGGCGTTTCTCGAGGCGGGCGGCTTCGACGACGTGATCTTCTTCTTCGGCGAGGAGGAGCGCCTGGCGGTGGACCTGGCCGCGCGCGGCTGGGAGCTGGCCTACGTGGAGGCGGTCGTCGCCCACCACCACCCCGCGCCCTCCCGCGACCCCCAGGCCCGGCTTGCCCTGGCGGCGCGCAACGCGGTGCTCACCGCGGTGCTGCGCCGCCCGTGGCCGGTGGTCGCGCGCACGGTGCTCCGCGCCGCGGGCAGCGGGCGTCCTGGACTGGCGGGGCTGCGCGCCGCCGTCCTGCGGCTGCCACGGGCGCTGGCGCGCAGGCGCGAGCTGCCGCGCGAGGTGGAGCAAGCCCGTGAGCTGCTGGAACGCGCGCCGTAGGGGTTAGCTCGAGGGTGGGCATGGGTACGCGAGAGGCCATGAGTAAGACACCGAACCCGATCGAACTGCAGAAGCACCTGTCCGGCGTCGACTACCCGGCCACACGGGACGACCTGGTCAGGACGGCCAAGGAACAGGGGGCCGACAAGGAGATGATTCAGGCCCTCGAATCCATCCCGGACCGCGAGTACAACGGGCCCAACGCGGTCACGCAGGCCGTCAGCCAGAGCTGAGCTTGAGCAGGGCGGCGGGCACGATCCGCCGCTTGAGCAGCTTGAAGCCGGGGATCGGGCTGCCGCTGACCGGCTCCTTGTACAGGACGGCCCAGCGGCCGCCTCGCGCGCCAGCGCCAGGCCCCTGGTCCCGGCGGTCCACAGCGTCGCGACTCAGCCGATCAGCTCACCGCCCGCCAGCTCGACGGCGTCGGGCAGCACCTTCACCACCTCGGCGTCCTCGCGTACCTCGACGCCGAGGCGGCGCATGGCGCGCTCGGCGTGGGCGCGGGCCTTCGGGCCCATCATCGAGCAGGTACTGCCCCTGCTCAGCAGGACGACACGCAGCCCCGGGGTGCGCCTCGGCCAGCTCGGTCGCCGATTCGACGCCGGTCAGCCCGCCGCACGCGACCACGACCGTGCCCTCCCGCGTCGTGCGCAGGCGCTCGGCCAGCGCCAGCGTGCCCGCGTGGTCGTCGTAGCGGAAGGCGTGCTCGCAGCCGCAGCCGCTCGGTGAACCTGGGCGACGGGTTGACCAGCGTCACCCTGCCGCCGTGGCGGCGCGACTTCCTCGCCATCCTGATCGCCGCCGCCATCCCGGTGTAACCGGCTCCTAGAACCACGATTCATGCCAGGAAGACGGATCGAGCGGCTCCCGTTGTGACATCGCCGCTAGGGAACCTGCCAGCCGCGTTCGTGGAGCGCCTGGTTGAGCACGGCCACGGCGTCGGGCTGCACCGACAGCTCCGCCAGGCCGAGCGGCAGGCCGGGGGCGTGCTCGAGGCGCACGTCCTCGACGTTGACCCCGACCTCGTCGCAGATCTGGAACAGCCTGGCCAGCTGGCCGGGACGGTCACCGATGATCACCTGCACGACGGCGTAGGCGGCGGCGGGCCCGCCGTGCTTGCCCGGGATCCTGCCGTGTCCCGCGACACCGCGCTTGAGCAGCTCGGTGACCTCGGGGGCCGCGCTGTCGTCGCCCTCGGCCAGCGCGCGCAGCGCCGTGGCCGCCTCGGCCAGGTCGCGCGAGACGGCCTCCAGCACGTCGGCCACGGGAGCGGCGTTGCCCGACAGGATGCCGAGCCAGAGGCCGGGGTCTCCGCCCGCGATCCGCGTCACGTCGCGCACGCCCTGACCCGCCAGGCCGAGCGCCACGTCGGAGGCGTCAGCCAGGCGCGCGGCCACCGCCGAGGCGGCCACGTGCGGGGCGTGGGAGACGACGGCGACCGCCCTGTCGTGGTCTTCCGCGGCCACCTCGACCGGGTTGGCGCCGCACAGCTCGATCAGCCGCAGCACCGCCTGCCTGGCCTCCTCGGTGGCCTCCTCCGTCGGGCACAGCGCCCACGGCCTGCCGAGGAACAGGTCTCCCCTGGCGGCGCCCGGGCCCGCCTTCTCCCTGCCCGCCATGGGGTGCGAGGCGACGTAGGTGCTCAGGTCGCAGCCCAGCTCGGCCGCCGCGGCGATCGGCCTGGCCTTGACGCTGGCCACATCGGTGTAGAAGCGGGCCGCGCCGCGCTGCTGCAGGCCGCGCAGCTCGGTGGCCACGTGGTCGGGCGGGACCGCGACGACGGCCAGGTCGACCGGGTCGCCGAGACGCCACTCCTGACCGGCGCCCATCTCCCTGGCCAGCCGTACGGCGCCCAGGTCGCGGTCGGCGAGCAGCACGGTCACGCCACGCTGGCGCAGCGCGAGACCGATCGACGTGCCGACCAGGCCGGTGCCGAGAACGAGAACGGTGTCGAGTTTCACTGGGCGATGTCCTGACGTAGCACGGTCGCGCCGCGCAGGTAGACGTGCTGGATCTCGGCGCGCGGCCGGTCGGTCTCCACGTGCGCCATCAGCCGCACCACCCTCGGCAGCGCGTTCGGCACGTCGATCTCGGTGCAGCAGATCAGTGGCACGTCGTGGAAGCCGAGCTTGCGCGCGGCCAATGCGGGGAACTCCGCGGTCAGGTCGGGCGTCGCGGTGAACAGCACGCTGATCACCTCGTCGGTGGTCAGCTGGTTGCGCTCCATGACCGCCGACACCAACTCGGTGGTCCCGCTGATGATCGCGTCGCGGTCATTGGCCTCGACCTGGATCGCCCCGCGGATCGCCCGCACCATGTCACATCCCCTTCATATGGTTCGGAGCCCGCGCACGGTGTGCGCGGGCTCCTGCGTGCGGCCAGATTACAGCTTGACCGCCGCGTAGAGGTCGCCGACCTCCTTGAGGCTGAGCGCCCTGATCGTGCCAGGCTTGGTACGGCCCAGCTTGACCGGGCCGAACTCGATCCTGGCCAGGTCGATCACGCGGTGACCGGACTCCTCCAGCATGCGCCTGACGATGTGCTTGCGGCCCTCGTGCAGCACGATCTCGACCAGCGCCTGCTGCCCGTGCTCCTGCACGATCTCGAAGTGGTCGGCCTTGGCCAGGCCGTCCTCGAGCTCGATGCCCTTCTTGAGCCTGCGGCCCAGGTCACGCGGGATCGGCCCTGGCACCTTCGCCCAGTACTTCTTCTGCACGCCGTAGCTCGGGTGCGTCAGCCTGTTGGCCAGCTCGCCGTCGTTGGTGAGCAGCAGCAGGCCCTCTGTCTCGGTGTCGAGCCTGCCCACGTGGAACAGGCGCGGGGCCAACTCCTGCACGAAGTCGGCCAGGCACGGACGACCCTGCGGGTCCTCCATCGTCGAGATGACGCCGATGGGCTTGTTCAGCGCGTAGTAGACCAGGTCGGGAGCGGTCGGGATGCGCTTGCCGTCCACGTGGATGACCTGCGTCGCGGGGTCGACCTTCGCGCCGAACCTCCTGACGACCTGACCGTTCACGGTGACGCGGCCGTCGCCGATCATCTCCTCGCACGCGCGCCTGCTGGCCACGCCCGCCTGGGCGAGCACCTTCTGCAGCCGCACGCCGCCCGGCACCTCGGTGGTGTCGCGCTCGTCGGTGTAGCCCTCGGGGTAGAAGTCGCGGTCGCGCACGGGCTGGCGGGCGGTCTTGAAGACGTTCTTCTTGCCCTTGGCGCCGCCGCCGATCGTCTGCGTCCTGCCGGTACGGCCCGGCTCGTCGCGCCTGGACGCGGGACGGCCGATCGTCTGGGGCTCCTCGCGCCTGCCGTAACGGGCCCTGGACCCGTCATCACGCCGGCCACCCCGACCGGCCCTCAGCGCACCGCGCTCGTCACGCGAGCCGCTTTCACGGAAGCCGCTTTCACGCGAGCCGCCTTCACGCGAGCCGCCTTCACGGAAGCCGCCTTCACGCGAGCCGCCGAACCCGCGCCGGTCGTCGCCGGCGCCGCGGAACCCGCGCTCGTCCCTGGAACCGCCGCGCTCATCCCTGGAGCCCGGGCGGTCGTCACGGAAGCCCCGGCTGTCGCCGTAGCCGCCGCGCTCCTGGCGCGCGCCACCGAAGTCACGCCGCTCACGGAACCCGCCGCGCTCACCGGCGCCGCGCTCGTTACCGCCGCGCTCGTTACCGCCGCGCTCGTTACCGCCACGGTCGCTCGTGCCACGGTAGCCGCCGCGCTCGTCGCCGCCCCTGCCGTAACCACCGCGCTCGCCCCGGAAACCACCCTGGCCCCCGCGCTCGCCCTGGTAGCCGCCGCGCTCCGAACGGAAGCCGCCGCCCTGACCGCCGCGCTCCGCGCCACCGCGATCCGCGCGGAAACCACCCTGGCCCCCGCGATTCTCTCGGAAACCACCGCCTTGGCCGCCGCGCTCCGAACGGAAGCCACCGCCCTGACCGCCGCGCTCCGCGCCACCGCGATCCGCGCGGAAACCACCCTGGCCGCCGCGATCCTCACGGAAGCCGCCGCGCTCTGCGCCGCCGCGGTCTCCGCGGAAGCCGCCCTGTCCGCCGCGGTCGTCGCGGCCGGGGCCTGCGGGGCTGCCGTACCTGGCGCGCGCCCCACCGCGGTCCGCGCGCAGCGAGTCACGGCCGGAGCCGAAGTCGCCTCTGCTGTCGTCGCGGCGGGCGCCACCACGGAAGTCGTCCCGGCGAGCACCGCCGCCGGACCCCTCCCTGCGCGCGCCGCCACTGAAGTCATCCCGGCGGGAAGCCCCACCGAAGTCGTCACGGCGGGAGGTCCCACCGAAGTCGTCACGGCGGGAAGCCCCGCCGGTGTCGTCGCGGCGGGGTGCGCCGCCGAAGTCGTCGCGACGGGGTCCGCCGCGGTTGTCGTCGCGACGGGAGTCGCGCCTGTCGTCGGAGCGGAAGGCGGGACGCCCGCTCGCGCCGCTCCTGGAGTTGCCACCCCGGGAACCGCCGGTGCGTCCACGACCGCGTCCATCACCGGACGGGGTGCTGCGCCTGTTGATCACTTCGTTGTCTCCTCAAGGTTTTCCACGTCGTCGGGCAGGAAGGGCGCGAGCTCAGGTAGCTCGTCGATGCTCTTCAGGCCCAGTCGCTCCAAGAAGTAGGAGCTTGTCCGGTAGAGCACTGCCTGGCTCTCCGGATCGGTGCCGGCCTCTTCGACCAGCCCCCTGGCGACCAGCGTCCGCATGACGCCGTCGCTGTTGACGCCGCGCACGGCGGCGACTCGGGCGCGGCTCACCGGTTGCCGGTAGGCCACGACCGCGAGGGTCTCCAGCGCGGCCTGGGTCAACCGTGCCTGCTGGCCGTCGCGGACGAACCGCTCGACCAGCTGGGCGCAGTCGGCGCGCGTGTAGAACCGCCAGCCGCCTGCCACCTCTCTCAAGTCGAAACCCCGCCCGGCGTCGGAGTATTCCGCCGACAGCGCGCGGAGCGCCGTCTCGATCTCGTGCGTGGGACGTTCGAGCACCTGGGCGAGCGTCATCGCGGCCACGGGCTCGTCGACGACGATCAGGATCGCCTCCAGCGCCGCCCGCAACTCGGGGCCCTGCTCGGTCTGCACCGCATCGTCGGAGGGTGCCACGTCGGAACCGGCCATCTCCTCTGGACGACCGGCGGCCGCCCCCTTGCCGTCCCAGGAGAAACCCCCCAGCACGGCGGACCCAGCCCCATGGCCGTCGCCGGAGAGAGACGGAGTGCCGTCGAAGGGGGTCGCAGCCCGCCCGGAGACCGGGATCTCGAGATCCGACTCCCCGGGATCCGAAACACCGGGGAGTGAGACATCGGGGACCGTCACACCGGGGACCGTGACATCGCGGACCGTCACACCGGGGACCGTGACGCCGGGCACCGAGACACCAGCAGCCGAGACACCCTCAGGATCCTCAGGCATGAGGCTTGCCGTCTCGGAGGTGTGGGCGGCCTCAGGGCTCTGAGCGATGTTAGGAGCTAAGGCGCCCTCAGGGGCCCAGGCGCCCTCGGAGGTCCGGGCGGCATCGGGACTCTCACCAACCTCGACGCGAGGAGCGGCCTCGGGAGCCGGAGGGGCCTCGACATGCGGGTCCCCCTCAGGGGCCCACGTGGCCTCGGGGTCGTCGGCGGACTCAGGGGCCGGGGTGGTGGGGGTCGCGTGCTCCTGTGGCCGGGGGGTCGACGGGCCGGCTTCCCCCGGGCGGTCGTCGTCCTTCGAAGGCGGGCCGCCGAAGATGGCCGAGCCGGGCAGGCGGGCCCAGGCGGGTACGTTCTCCTCCGCCGAGCCACCCTCCTCCCCCGCCAGACGCTCGGACGGCGACGGGTCCCTGGGAGACGGGAACTCACTCATCTGCAGCCTTCTCCGCGCTCTCTTCGTAGTCGTCGCCCACCGACACGTCTCCGTCGTCGGCGCCGGTCCAGGTCACGTGCAGATCACCCAGCGGCTCGATCTGCTCGAAGCTGACGGCCGACTCCCTGAACAGCTCGAGTACGGCCAGAAAGCGGGCGATCACCTCGAAGGTGCCCTCGCAGTCGGCGACCAGGGTCCTGAAGGTGGCCCTTCGCATGCGCCGCAACCGCTGGACCAGGATAGCGGCTTGCTCCCTGACGCTGGCCAGAGGTTGGTAGATGTGCCCGACGTTGACCGTCGGCGGCAGCTTGGGGGTGAACGCCTTGGCGGCGATGCGCGCCAGCTGCTCGGGGCCGATGCCGAGGACCAGCTCGGGCAGCAGGTTGGCGAACTGCGGCTCCATGGGGACTGACCTGGGGAACCTCAGCGCCTCCTCCGCCATCAGCCCGGAGAAGACCTTGGCGACCTCCTTGTAGGCCCGGTACTGCAGCAGCCTCGCGAACAGCAGGTCGCGCGCCTCCAGCAGCGCGAGGTCCTCCTCGTCCTCGACCTCGCCCGTGGGCAGCAGCCTGGCCGCCTTCAGGTCGAGCAGCGTGGCCGCGACGAGCAGGAAGTGGCTGGTCTGGTCGAGGTCCCACTCGGGCCCGCGCGACTTGATGTAGGCGATGAACTCGTCGGTGACCTGGGAGAGGGAGACCTCGGTGATGTCGAGCTTGTGCTTGGAGATCAGGCCGAGCAGCAGGTCGAAAGGCCCCTCGAAGACGTCCAGATGGACCTGGAAGCCCTGCTGCTCGGTGGAAGTCACCTCGCCATTGTGGCAGGCTGCGGCCAGCGCGAGAGCACCTCGCGGGCCAGCTCCCTGTAGGCGTTCGCGCCGAGTGAGGAGGGGTCGAAGGTGGTGATGGGCTCACCCGCGACGGTCGCGTCGGGGAAGCGCACGGTCCGGTTGATGACCGTGTGGAACACCTTGTCGCCGAAGGCCTCCACGACGCGGGCGAGCACCTCGCGGCCGTGCAGGGTGCGGGCGTCGTACATGGTGGCCAGCAGGCCCTCGATCTCGAGCTCGTCGTTGAGCCGCTCCTGCACCTTGGTGATGGTGTCCATGAGCAACGCGACGCCGCGCAGCGCGAAGAACTCGCATTCGAGCGGCACCATGACGCCGTGGGCGCAGGTGAGCGCGTTGATCGTGAGCAGGCCCAGCGAGGGCTGGCAGTCGATCAGGCACACGTCGTAGTAGGGCAGCAGCGGCTTGAGCACGCGCCCCAGCACCTGCTCGCGGGCCACCTCGGTGACGAGCTGGACCTCGGCCGCGGACAGGTCGATGTTGCTCGGCAGCAGGTCGAGGCCCTCGACGCCGGTCTCGAGCAGCACGTCCTCGGCGGTGACGGTGCGGTCCATCAGCAGGTTGTAGACCGTCATGTCGAGCTGGAGCGGGTTGATGCCGAGCCCCACCGACAGCGCGCCCTGCGGGTCGAAGTCGACGAGCAGGACCTTCAGGCCGCACTCGACGAGCGCGGCGCCCAGGTTGATGGTGGTGGTGGTCTTGCCGACCCCGCCCTTCTGGTTGACCATCGCGACCACCCTGGCCGGGCCGTGCGTCTCGCGCGGCAGCGGCTCAGGGAACACCGGGCGAGGTCGCCTGGTGGGGCCCAGATTCACGCCGGTAGCGGGCGTGTTGGTCTTCGTGTCACCCCAGGGGTTCTCGGGGGTCCCCGGGGTCGAACCGTTGGCGGTCACAGTCACCAGCTCGAACCTCCCTGACGGTCCCGAACCGGACCGTCCGGACGGACACTATGGCGTCAGCACTTAGGCGGCAAGAAGGCACGCCGCACGACGCAAAGACTATAGATCACTGTCGAGCGCGAGGGTGCGCCGCGGCGTAGACCTCGCGGAGCTTGTCAACCGTCACCAGGGTGTAGACCTGGGTGGTCGTCACCGAGGCGTGGCCGAGGAGTTCCTGGACCACCCTAACGTCCGCGCCGCCGTCAAGGAGGTGAGTTGCGAACGAATGCCGCAAGACGTGCGGCGAAATGCCCTCGAGCCCGGCCCTTTCGGCGGCGGCCTGGAGCACCTCCCACGCGCCCTGCCTGGTGAGACGGCCGCCGCGGGCGTTGAGGAAGACGGCGGGGGTGCCGCGGCCGTGGGCCAGCAGGGACGGCCTGGCCCGCACGAGGTAGGCGTCGAGCGCCTGCCTGGCGAAGCGGCCGACGGGCACGACGCGGGTGCGCCCGCCCTTGCCGCGCAGCCGTACCTGCTCCTCCTCGAGGTCGTCGAGGGCAAGGCCGACGGCTTCGGAGATGCGCGCGCCCGTGCCGTACAGCAGCTCGAGCAGGGCGCGGTTGCGGAGGGTCAGCGGCGCGCCGTCGGGACCCGAGGCGGCGATGAGCCGCTCGACCTCGGCGACGCCGATGGCCTTCGGGAGGCGGCGCAGCTGGCGCGGCGGGCGGACCTCGTGGGCGGGGTCGTGGCCCGCGACGCCTTCGCGCAGGGCGAACCTGTGCAGCCCCCTGACGGCGGAGACGGCACGGGCCGCCGAGCTGGCGACCAGGGCGGGATGGTCGCCGTCGCCCTCGCGCAGCACGGCGAGGAAGGCGAGGACGTCGGCCTCGCCCACCTCACCGAAGGTGACCCTGCCGCGCGCCTTGAGGTGGTCGACGTAGCGGCGCAGGTCTCTGCGGTAGGAGGCGAGCGTGTTGGCAGCCAGGCCCCGCTCCACCGCCAGATGGGCGAGGTAGCTGGAGAGCACCGCCTCCACTGAGAGTCCTCCTGTCACGCCTCCGGGGCGTCGGCGGGCCGCAACAGGGCGAATCCCTCGACCGAAGCCGCATACGCGGCGAGGATACCGGCCACGGCAGGGGAATTGTGGATCATTCCCATGAGCGCCTTCTCCACGGCGTCGGCCAGGGGCACCCACTCCAGCGGCATGTCGATCTCCTCGTGCCGGTGCACGAAGTCGGACTCGGTCTTCGACAGGTCGCGGGCCAGGAAGACGCGGACCCGCTCGTCCGACATGCCGGGCGAGGTGTAGAGGTCGACGAGGGTGTGCCAGGTCTCGGCGCGGTAGCCCGCCTCCTCGGCCAGCTCGCGGGCGGCGGTGGCGACCAGCGGCTCGCCCTGGACGTCGCGGATCCCGGCGGGAAGCTCCCACAGCAGGTGTCGCGGCGGGTGCCGGTACTGCCTGATCAGCAGTACGCGGTCGTGCTCGTCGAGCGCGAGAACCGCGACGGAGCCCGGGTGGACGACGTAGTCGCGGTCGGCCACCTCGTCGCGCGGCATGCGCACGGTGTCGGTGCGCACGCCGATCACGTAGCCCTTGAAGTGCTCCTTGGAGTCGACGACCGCCCATTCCTCGGGCAGATCCTCGATCCTCACTTCTTTGCCGCCTTGGGGGAGCGGGTGTCGGCGAAGACCAGCGAGGCGCTGATGAGGCCCTTGAACAGCGGGTGCGCCCGGGTCGGGCGGGAGCGGAACTCGGGGTGGGCCTGGGTGCCGATGAAGAACGGGTGCGTCTCGGCGGGCAGCTCGGTGTACTCCACCAGGCGGCCGTCGGGCGACAGGCCCGAGAAGACCAGGCCGACCTTCTCCAGCTGCTCGCGGTAGGCGTTGTTGACCTCGTACCTGTGGCGGTGGCGCTCGTCGGCCTTGGCCTTGCCGCCGTAGAGCTGGCGGGCCAGCGTGCCGTCGCCGAGCTTGGCGGTGTAGAGGCCGAGGCGCATGGTGCCGCCCATGTCGCGCTCGCCGGAGACGACGTCCTCCTGGTCGGCCATGGTCGAGATGACGGGGTGCTTGCTGTCGGGGTCGAACTCGGCGCTGTTGGCGTCGGTGATCCCGGCCAGGTTGCGGGCCGCCTCGATGACCATGCCCTGCATGCCGAGGCAGATGCCGAGCAGCGGGATCTTGTTCTCGCGGGCGTGGCGAATCGCGCCGATCTTGCCCTCGATGCCCCGCACGCCGAAGCCGCCGGGGATCAGCACGCCGTCGACGCCGTCGAGCTCGCGGGCCGCGCCCTCCTCGCTCTCGCAGTCGTCGGACTTGACCCAGCGGATGTTGACGCGGGCGTCATTGGCGAAGCCCCCGGCGCGCAGCGCCTCGGTGACGCTGAGGTAGGCGTCGGGCAGGTCGATGTACTTGCCGACCAGCGCGACCGTGACCTCCTTGGCCGGACGGTGCACGCGGCGCAGCAGCTGCTCCCACTCCTTCCAGTCGACGTCGCGGAACGGCAGGCCGAGGCGGCGCACGACGTAGGCGTCGAGGCCCTCGGAGTGGAGCACCTTGGGGATGTCGTAGATGGAGGCCGCGTCGACGGCGCTGACCACGGCGTCCTCGTCGACGTCGCACATCAGGCTGATCTTGCGCTTGATCGAGGTGTGGACCGGGCGGTCGGAGCGCAGCACGATCGCGTCGGGCTGGATGCCGATGCTGCGCAGCGCGGCGACGCTGTGCTGGGTCGGCTTGGTCTTCAGCTCACCGCTGGGCCCGATGTACGGCAGCAGCGACACGTGCAGGAAGAAGACGTTGTCGCGGCCGACCTCGTGCCTGATCTGGCGCACCGACTCGAGGAAGGGCAGCGACTCGATGTCGCCGACCGTGCCGCCCACCTCGGTGATGACCACGTCCACGTCGGGACCGGCCATGCCGCGGATGCGATCCTTGATCTCGTTGGTGATGTGCGGGATCACCTGGACGGTGTCGCCGAGGTACTCCCCGCGCCGCTCCTTGGCGATGACGTTGGAGTAGACCTGGCCCGTCGTGACGTTCGCCGAGCCGTGCAGGTCGGTGTCGAGGAAGCGCTCGTAGTGGCCGACGTCGAGGTCGGTCTCGGAGCCGTCGTCGGTGACGAAGACCTCGCCGTGCTGGAACGGGTTCATCGTTCCCGGGTCGACGTTGAGGTAGGGGTCGAGCTTCTGCATGGTGACCCGCAGACCGCGGGCCTTCAGCAGGCGACCCAGGCTGGACGCCGTGAGCCCCTTGCCGAGACTGGAGGCGACACCGCCGGTGACGAACAGATGCTTGGTTTGCGATGCGCTGCGCAAGAAGTCTCCCGTGGCTCGAGGTGTGGCGTTGACGTCCACGGGCTCTCAGGATATCAAACAACGCCCTCGACATGCCCGAACGGCATAACCACAGAGTAACTTTGGGCCCTATGTCACTTGTACGGCGGGCGATCGGCGCCCTGGTTCACCGCCTCTACGACGCGGTCAGGAGAGCCGGCGCGCTCACTCCCGCCACCCAGGCCGGGTACCGCTTCCGCCGCCTGGGCGAGGGCGTGAGCATCGCCTTCCCGGTCGGCGCGATCTTCGGCGAGCGGTGGATCGAGATCGGCGGCCACACGCTGATCGGCGAGCGGGTCTCGCTGTCGTGCGGCATGGGACCGGGCGTGGACCTGGGGCCTGACTCCATCCTGCGCATCGGGGGGAGCTGCTCGATCGGCAGGGGCAGCCACATCGTCGCCCACCAGTCGATCGACATCGGCGACCACGTCTTCACCGGGCCCTACGTCTACATCACCGACCAGAACCACGTCTACGACGACCCGGACATGCCGATCGGCAGGCAGTGGCCGCGCAACAATCCGGTCTCGATCGGCGAGGGGTCCTGGCTGGGCACCGGGGCGATCATCCTGCCGGGCACCAGGATCGGCAGGCAGTGCGTGGTGGCGGGCGGGGCGGTGGTGCGCGGCGAGTTCCCCGACCACAGCGTGATCGCGGGGGTGCCCGCCAAGGTGGTCCGCAGCTACTCCCCCGAGGAGGGCTGGCACGCCCCCGGCGTCACCCCCTTCGACCGCCAGGCCACCGGCTGAGCCCTCCCGCCCGCCACTGCCATCGCGACGGAGGCGCTCGGAGGCGCCCGGAGGCGCCTTGGGGTGACACAACGGGGACGTGGGGGACGTGGCGCGGCAAAACGCGGCACAGCGCGCTGGCGCGGCAGGGGGCAGCGCGGCGTGGGGCGGGCATGTATTTCCTGTCCGTCGCGGGCGCCCTCCTGATCGTCGCCGCCAACACCTCCACAGCCATGACTCCGACCTGCGCGGCCAGGTCGAGGTGCACGCGATCGTCGACCGCCTGCGCCGCGACGAGAACCTCTTCGAGAGCGCCACCAGCAGGCTGAGCCTCGGACCCGCGATCACCTCGGTGTCGTGGACGGTCGAGCAGGACGATGACGAGGACGACTCCTTGGGGTTAGCGTCACCTCATGCGGAGTGCGATCTGTGAGCGTATGGGCGTCGAGTTCCCGTTGTTCGCCTTCAGCCATTGCCGCGACGTGGTCGCCGCGGTCACCAACGCGGGCGGCTTCGGCGTGCTCGGCGCCGTCGCCTACTCGGCCGAGCAGCTCGACACCGAGCTGAGCTGGATCGACGCGCAGGTGGGCGGCCGGCCGTACGGGGTGGACGTGCTGGTCCCCGGCAGGACGGAGGGCCCGAGGGCGACCGTGCCCGAGTCGCACCTGTCCTTCACCGCCGACCTTCTCCAGCGGTACGGCGTGCCGTTCGCCACGTCGCTCGGCCGGTTCGGCGACAGGGTCAGCGCCAGGGGCGCGACCGAGCTCATCGAGGTGGCGCTCAAGCACCCCGTCGGCCTGATCGCCAGCGCGCTCGGCCCCCCGCCCCCGGCAATGGTGTCCATGGCCCGCGAGGCGGGCGTGCCCGTCGCTGCGCTGGTGGGGACGGTGGAGCACGCGCGCAGGCAGGTCGCGGCCGGCGCCGACCTCATCGTCGCGCAGGGCACGGAGGCGGGCGGGCACACCGGCGAGATCGCCACGATGGTGCTGGTGCCGCAGGTCGTCGACGCCGTCGCCCCGGTGCCGGTGCTGGCGGCGGGCGGCATCGCGTCGGGACGGCAGATGGCCGCCGCCATGGCCCTGGGCGCCGAGGGCGTGTGGTGCGGATCGGTCTGGCTGACGACCGAGGAGGCCGAGACGCCGCAGTCGGTCAAGCGGAAGATGCTGGCCGCGTCCTCGCTCGACACGGTCCGGTCGCGCTCGCGCACCGGCAAGCCCGCCCGTCAGCTCGCCTCGGCGTGGACCGCCGCGTGGGACTCGGACGACGACAGCCCGGGTCCGCTCGGGATGCCGCTGCAGATGCTGCTCGCGGAGTCGGCGATGGCCGGCGTGGTACGGGCGGCGGAGCGGGGCGAACCCGGGGCCGTGGAGCTGGCGAACTACTTCGTGGGGCAGGTGGTGGGCCAGCTCGACCAGGTGAAACCGGCCCGCCAGGTGGTGTACGAGATGATCGAGGAGTTCGGGGACGCGATCGACCGCCTCTCCCGCATCACCGAGTGAACCGCCCATAAGGGACGGCATGCGAGCCCTCCCCCGAAGGCCCCGGGCACGTGACCCGGGAGAGGGCCGCGTGGGTGGTTTGGGGGTTACGGTCGAGGGAGGCACGGGCGACGTGACGGCGGGCAACCGAAGTCGCGCCGGCGTAGCGTGATGGACAGATGGTCACCCGGTGACCGCGGTGGGCTGTGGGGGGCCTGCCGTACAGAATGGACAAAGGGATGCTCGCAGCACTGACCGGCCTCGGACTGAGCACCGCCGCCGGGTTGAACGCCTACATCCCGCTGCTGGTGGTCGGCGTGCTGGCCAACTTCAGCGACACGGTGAAGCTGCCCGACGGTTACGGGTGGCTGTCGAACTGGGGCGTGCTCGCGATCATCGCGGTGCTCCTGCTGGCCGAGTTCGTGCTGGACAAGGTGCCCGTGGTCGACAGCGTCAACGACGCCATCCAGACCGCCGTACGGCCCGCGTCGGGCGGCGTGGTCTTCAGCGCCACCGCGGCCGCCGCCGAGTTCGACCAGTCCACCTGGATGACCGAGCACCCGTGGGCCGGATGGCTCATCGGGATCGTGACCGCGCTGGCCGTCCACGTGCTCAAGTCCACCGCCAGGCCGGTCGTGAACGCCACCACCGCGGGCCTCGGCGCCCCCGTCGTCAGCACGGTCGAGGACGCGGGCTCGCTCGGCGTGAGCCTCATCGCGATCTTTCTGCCGGTCCTGGTGCTCCTCCTGCTGGCCGGGGTGGCCGTCTTCGCGTGGTGGGTGTTCAGGAAGGTCCGCAGTCCGTCCAGGGAGTGAGCGCGCGTCCCTCCCCCGGATGACTCGCCGGAGCGGGCGGACCGCTAGCGTTCGGGCAGACGCGTGCGGGCGCCCTGTGGCCCCCGCCCCGGCGCCCGCACGTCGTTCGTAACCGGCCCGCCTCCAGGCACGTTGGATCAACTATCCTCGAAGAAAAGGCCCGACTGGAGGTCCCTCCAATCAGCACTTTCCTTCTGATCCTGCTCGCGGTCGTCGTGATCTTCCTCGCCCTGGCGGGGGTGGCCGTCTACGCCCTGGTCAAGGTGGGCAAGAAGGCCAGTCACTCGGCGCGCCAGGCCACCGCGCGCCTGGCCACGCACGTCAACGCCATGGGCACGGGCGACGCGGCCGAGGTCGAGCGCCTGCGCCTCGACCTGCGCCGCGAGGTCTCCGTGACCAGGCAGCACGTCGACGCCGCCATGCAGCAGGGCTGGGGCCTCGGCGACCTGCCGCAGCTGATGAGCGAGCTGTCCCGCCAGGCCGAGGTGCACGACACGCAGCTCGGCATGTACGCCCAGCAGCGCCGCGTGTCACCCTATGTCGACCATGTCACCCTTGACCGGCTGCGCGAGCACCAGGCCAAGCTGACCGCCATGTGCGCCAGGATCAGGGCCGACCTGCTCGACAGCCAGGTGCACCACGCCTCCACCGGCATCGAGGAGCTGCACGCCCGCACCGAGCTGGAGATCGAGTCCCGGCGCAGGACCGTGGACCCGCTGGACGAGATCGACGAGCTCTACCGCAAGACCATCCAGGAGCGCCGCGACCCGTCCTGAGCACCCGTCAGGGGGTGAGGGGCCAGCCGGTCAGGTCGGGCACCATGGTGGCGGCCAGGTCCTCGTAGGTGGCGCCCTTGTTGATGCGGGCGCGGAGGGCCTGCGCCTCCGGCGTCGTGGGCATGCAGCCGCTCAGCACCATCGGGAAGCCGATCTGCCAGCTCAGCAGCGCCTTGTCCGAGTGCCTGTGCCCGTTGCGCAGGACGGCCGCGCCGACCCTGATCGCGTGCTCGTTGCGGGGCATCACGCCTGCCCTGTCGAGCTCGCGAGCGGAGTAGCGGAAGCCCTCGTCGAGGTCGCACGGCGGGCAGCCCTTCGGCCCCCTGCCTCGCCTGCTGCCGCACTCACCGCAGGTCAGCCGCTCGAAGGCGCCGTCGACCACCCACCAGTCGTAGCCCTTGATCTCCTCGACGATCATCTCGGCGACGGCGACCTCGTCCTCGAGCCCGATGTCCTTCAGGAACGCCTGGTAGCCGTCCTCGATGATGCGATCCACCAGCGCCAGGCAACGGCGGCACCCTGGCGCCCCGCCGTACGGCCAGCGCCCACACTCCTCGCACCGTTCCATGCCCGTGATCGTAGGCGACCGAAATCATGTTGCGCCGCCGGTTTCCGGCCCTGCATACTCGTCCAGGTGTCGCCGCGCCTCGGCAGCGGACTCGGCACAGGGGAGCCCTCGGCGGAAGTGCCGGGGCTGCGGAGGAAGAGGGAGGGGTGTGACCGTGACGACGACTGTTCGCGTGCCGTTTTCCGCGTCCGTATGCCTTCCCACCGGTCAGCCGCTGACCTGATCGCCGCGCCGGTGGGCATTCTCATCAGGAGATCACCACCGTGCCGAAGAAGCACCGTCTCGACGCCGACGACCTCGAGTGGCTCGACAGCAACCCCGTGGACCTCGACGGTCCCCCCTCGGGCGACCGCTGGTCCACCTGGGACCTCAGCACCCCGACCGAGCGCGGCCCCCAACCGCATCCCGACTGGCTGGTCACCGAGCTGGCCGCGGTCGACACCGAGCTCGGCATCCTCAAGACCGGCAAGGAAGCCGACGTCCACCTCATCTCGCGCGGCGTGCCCGGCACCGACAGGGTCTGCCTGCTGGCCGCCAAGCGCTACCGCTCCAGCGACCACCGGCTCTTCCACCGCGACTCCGGATACCTCGAGGGCCGCCGCATGCGCGACTCGCGCGCCAGCAGGGCGATGTCGTCCCGCACGGCGTTCGGCAAGCAGGTCATCGCGGGACAGTGGGCGCAGGCGGAGTTCTCGGCCCTCGTGAGGCTGTGGAAGCTGGGGCTGCCGGTGCCGTACCCGGTGCAGATCCTCGGCACGGAGATCCTCCAGGAGTTCATCGGCACCCCCGACGGCTACGCGGCCCCGCGCCTGGCGACGGTGGACGAGGGGCTGGACGACCTCTGGGAGCAGCTGGTCGAGGTCATGGTCACCATGGCCAGGGAGGGGCTCGCGCACGGCGACCTGTCGCCGTACAACCTGCTGGTGGACGAGGGGCGGCTGGTGATCATCGACCTGCCGCAGATCGTCGACGTCGTCGCCCACCCGACGGGCCCCGACTTCCTCGACCGTGACGCCCGCAACGTGGCCACGTGGTTCGCGCACAAAGGCCTGCTCGCCTCGGGCGACCGCCTTTCCGCCCTCCTCCGTGCCGAAGCCGGCCTCGCCTGACCTCTCCGGGGCGCGTCCCCACTCGGGATCGCGCCCCGGACGGCGGTCACTACGCCTACCCGGGCGGGTCCTCCTGGGCCAGGTCCAGGAAGAGCGCGGCCGACCAGCCGAACCCGCTGGTCGCCCGGCCCGCCCTGCCGCCCGTCAGCGGGTTCCAGTACTCGTAGAGACCGCCGCCGTCGCGGACCATCGCCAGCGTGCGTTCCCGCAGCTCACGAGCCGTCTCTGGGTGGCCGGACCGGCGCAGGCCGTCGATCAGCAGATAGTTGACGTTCAGCCAGACCGGGCCGCGCCACATGGCATCGGAGTCGAATCTGGGGTCGTCGAACGCCACGGTGGGCACCGGACGCTCCCCCCAGAAGCTCGGCGAGCACAGGTCCTCGACGAGCCGGGTGGCGATCGCGGCGGGGAGCCGCCCGGTCACGAGCGGCATGAGGTCCAGCGGGGTGCGGACGGTCGCCTCCCGCCCCGCGACCCTGGTGACGAAGCGGGTGCCGGTCCATCGGCGCGCCACCATGAGGTCGACGAGCGCCTGGGCCTTGGCCCGCCACCCGGAGGGGTCGCGGCCGAGCGCGGCGGCGATGTCGCCGAGCCGGTCGTACTGCAACGCCAGGTAGGCGTTGAGGTCGGGAGGCTCGGCGCGCGGCCCATGATCCCAGATGGGGCTGTCGTCCAGGCCGGACGAGTACGGGTGGAGGTATTCGGCCAGGCCGTCGCCGTCGGGGTCCGAGCGGGCGAACCACCATTCCTGCGAGCGAGCCAGCGGCTCGTAGACCTCGGCCAGGAAGTCCAGGTCGGGATCCACCTCGTGGATCTTCCACACGGCCCAGGCGGTGAGCGGCGGCTTGGTGACCGGCACCACCTCCCGGACGGGCTCCCCTCCCACGTGCTGGGCTAGGCGGGCCAGGTCCGAGCGGGGCAGGTCCGTGGTCTCGGTGAGCACCCCGTGGTCGTGCACCACGTCGGGGATCAGGCCGTCCGGCCTCTGGTTGTCGAGCAGGATGCGGATCTGCTCCCTGGCCAGCGCCGGGTCGGCGTGCCTGAGGGCGATGGCGTGAAAGTAGGAGTCCCAGTTCCACAGGCCGACGTAGCCGAACTTGGAGGGGATCAGCGACTCCCTTCCCCGGATCGGCACCAGGTTCACCGCGAGCGTCCACCACGCCTGCTCCGCGCGCTCGCGCAAGGCCTCGGGCACGGACGGCATGGCGGCGAACCAGTCACGCCAGCGCGTGGCGGCCGCCGCGAGCACCGCCGGGCCGTCGCCGACCGGAGGTCCGACCAGCGTGAGGCAGCCGTCGATGTCGGCCTCTCCGCCGTCCCACACCGCCCGGGCGCCCCTGCCGGTCAGCACGATCGTGTCGGGACCTGCGAAGGCCATCGCCACGCCGCCCTCGAAGTCCACCCTGTCGGGCAGCGCCTGCCGTACCGGCAGCTCCCGGTCTCCCGCGAGGAGCCGCAGTCCCGTCAGGACGGTCGTGTCGCGCAGCCGGGTCTCGTACAGAGCCCTGGCGATCCAGAGCGAGCCGTCGTCGGCCGCCATCACCAGCAGCCGGGAGCCCCGGTCAGTGAACGGGCGTTCTCGCAGATCCAGCATCAGCGCCCACCCAGTCCCGAAGCCGCCATCGAGTTGATGATCTTTCTCTGGCCGATCAGGAAGGCGATCAGCATGGGCACCACCGCGATCGCGGAGCCCGCCAGGATGAGCCCGTAGTCGACCGCCGTGCGCCCCCCGGAGAACTGGCTCAGCAGCAGCGGCACGGTGGCCAGCTCCGGCGAGTTCAGGAAGATCAGCGGGAAGAGGAACGAGTTCCACGAGGCGAGGAAGGCGATGATCCCGAGCGCGCCCAGGCCGGGGCGGATGTTCGGCAGCACGACGTTCCAGAAGCACCGCCAGCGGCCCGCGCCGTCGATCCTGGCCGCCTCCTCCAGCTCCACCGGGACGGCCCTGATGAACTGGCGGAGCAGGAACACCGCGAACGGGTTCGCGATGGACGGCACGATCAGCGACAGGTGCGAGTCGATCCACCCGAACTGGGCCAGCATCAGGTAGAGCGGCACGATCGTCACCTGCGCGGGCACCATCTGGGTGGCCAGGAACACCACGAACAGCACTTCCGAGCCCCTGAACCTGATCCTGGCGAAGGCGTAGGCGGCCATGGCCGAGGTCAGCAGGGTGAGAGTGACGTTGATGGCGGCGATGTAGAAGCTGTTCCAGTACGCGGTGCCGAACGGCATCGCCGCGAGCGCGTCGGGATAGTTCTCCCAGCGCCACGGGTCGGGCAGCCAGTCGAGCGGGTTGTTCAGCATCTGCCGCACGCTCTTGAACGAGGTCAGCAGCATCCAGACGAACGGGAACAGCATCGCCAGCCCGCCGATGGTGAGCACGGCATGCAGGGCTACCTGCCGGGATCGCATCCGGACCCCCTCACGTGTCGTAGTGGACGAGGCGCTTCTGCGCGGCGAACTGGACGAGGGTCACCAGCAGCGTCAGGACCAGCAGGATCAGCGCGGCGGCGCTGCTCATGCCGAACTGGAAGTCCTGGAAGCCGAGCTCGTAGACCTGGTAGACGATCGTGCGTGCGCCATCGTTGTACTTCGGGTTGACCAGCACGTAGATCTGGTCGAACGCCTGGAACGAGCTGATCACCGCGACCACGGTCGAGAAGAAGATCGTGGGCGAGAGAAGCGGCAGCGTGACCGAGCGGAAGATGCGCAGGCTGCCCGCGCCGTCCATCCTGGCCGCCTCGACGATCTGCGGCGGGATGGTCTGCAGCCCGGCCAGGAAGATCACCACGTTGAGCCCGAGCGACGACCAGATCGTCACCACCGCGATGGCCACGATCACCCAGCCGGGATCGCCCAGCCAGTCAGGGCCGGTGATGCCGAACCAGCGCTCCAGCGAGGCGTTGAGCACGCCGTGCTCGTCGCCGGCCAGGATGATCTGCCACATCAGCGCGACGGCGACCGAGCTGGTGACCACCGGCATGAAGTACAGCACGCGGTAGAAGCCGCCGCCCTTGACGCTGTTCAGCGCGACCGCGATGAGCAGCGCCAGTGCGAGCCCGAACGGCGCGGTCAGCAGCGCGAGCTTGACCGTGTTCCACACGGCCAGCCCGAACTCAGGATCGGAGAGCTGGGCGGCGAAGTTGTCCAGGCCCACCCACTCCTTCTGGCCCAGCCCGTCCCACCGCATGAAGGCCAGCACGACGGCGAACCCGAGCGGGAAGACCAGGAACACGGCCAGCAGGGTGAGCTGTGGCCCGAGGAAGAACGCGGCCCACCAGCCGTCCCTGTTCCTGACGCCCTTCGCCCGGCGGGCCACCTGCGGGCGGGCCTCGGTGAGGATGGCCACGGCTAGCCCAGCTTGCTCTCGACGAGCTTCTGCAGCTCGGTCATGCCCTCGTCGAAGCCGACCTTGCCGGTCCACACCTTCATCAGGTGCTCGTTGATGGCGGCGGTCAGGCCTGGCACGGAGACCTCCTCGGCGTAGTTGGCGAAGCCGGTGTCGCGCACGTCGAGGAAGGTCTGGGCGTGGGCGGGGTACTTGTCCTCCAGCACGACCTGCTCGGCGCCCTTGACGGACGGCACCGCGCCGCCGCCCTTGAGCCGCAGGAGCTGGCCGTCCTTGCCGACGAACTCGGTGAGGAACGTGAACGCCTCCTTGGGCAGCTTGGTGTCCTTGTTGATGGACAGGTAGGAGGCGGCGACGGCGCCGGGCATGGGCTCCCCGGTCTGCGAGGGGAACGGCACGATGTCGTAGTTGTCCAGCTCGCCGCCCTTCTTCAACGAGTCGATCACCCAGCGACCGCCCGCGTAGAAGCCGACCTTGTGCTTGAGGAACTGGGTGCTGGGCCCGTTGCTGTCGGGCAGGGTGTCGGCGCTGAGGAAGGTCTTGTCCTGGTAGCCCTTGGCCAGCGTCTGCAGCGCCTCGCGCGACTTGGCGTCCGTGGTGGCGACGAACTTGCCGCCGTCCCACACCTTGCCGCCGAAGCCGTTGATCATGGAGTACGTCGAGCCGTACCAGTTCCAGAAGATCGAGCCGGCCTTGCCCGCCGTCTTGAGCTTGGCGTTCATCTCCAGGTACTTCGCCATGGTCCACTGCTTGGCCTCGTGGAGGGCGGCGGGGTCCTCGGTGATCCCGGCGTCCTTCAGGGCCTGCTTGTCGAACCAGAGGACCTCGGGGTTGGTGTCGTTGGGGACGCCGTAGATCTTGCCGTCGCGCTTGGCGCCGCCGTAGATGCCCTCGAAGAAGTCCTCCGGCTTGCTCTTGGACTCCGGCCCGGACAGCTGGTCGTCGAGCGGGGTGATCACCCCTGCGGAGACGAACTTGCCGATGTAGTCGTCGCCCACGAAGAACACGTCGGGCGCCGTCTTGCTGGTGAGCTGGGCGAGCAGCTTGGGGTGGTAGTCCTCGTAGTCGGCGACCGACTCCAGCTTGAGCCGGATGCCGGGGTGCCGCTTGTGGAAGTCGTCGGTGAACTTCTCGTAGAGCTTGAGGTCCTCGGCCGATCCCCACGTGGACCAGCGGACGGTGACCTGTCCTTGGCCGCCGCTCGTGCCGGGAACGTTCCCGCCGCCGCTGCCGCTGCACGCGGTGGTGGCGAGGGCGAGGACGCCCAGGATGGCTAGCGCACGCTTCATGGTGGCTCCTTCAGGCTTGTTCGGGGGGTGTTGAGGCGATTGGGGCCCGGGGGTCGGGCCGGGGGTCAGGCGAGGCCGCCGCCGTCGACGACGAGGGCCGATCCGGTGATGTAGCTGGCGGCGTCGCTCGCCAGGAAGAGCACCGCCTGGGCGATCTCGTCCGGAGTGCCGGACCGGCCCATCGGCCGGTCGGCCGCGTCGGTCTGGAAGGCGGCCCAGTCCTCTCCGAGCTGACGGGCCTCCTCGCGCAGCATCGGTGTGTCGGTGTCGCCGGGGTTCACGGAGTTGACCCGGATGCCGGCCCTGGCGTGGTCGATGGCGAGGGCCCGGGTCATGTTGACCACCGCGGCCTTGGACGCGCAGTAGGAGATGGCGTTCCCACCGCCCTTCAGGCCCCATCCGGAGCCGGTGTTGACGATGGAACCGCCCTCGGTCATGGCGGGGATGGCGTGCTTGCACATGAGGAAGACGGACCTGACGTTGACCGCCATGACGCGGTCCCACTCCTCGACGTCGAGGTCGAGGGCCGTGGTGCGGCGGATGATGCCCGCGTTGTTGAACAGCACGTGCAGCCCGCCGAACGTGTCGAGGGCGGTCTGGACGATCCTGCGGCAGTCGTCGGAGTCCGACACGTCGGCCCGCACCGCCACGGCGGCCTTGTCACCGGCCACGGCGGCGATCTGCTCGACCGTCGCCTCCGCGCCGGGGCCGTCGATGTCGGCGACCACCACCCTGGCGCCTTCGCGGGCGAAGGTCAGCGCCGTGGCTCGCCCGATGCCCGAGGCACCGCCCGTGACGATCGCGATCTTGCCCTCGAGCGTGTTCATCCGTGGAACTCCTCACTTGCCGTACAGATCTGATAAATCGTGCTCTCGCGGTACCCGGTGATCACCTGGACGTGCCCGCTGAGCTTCCGGTCGAGATCCTCGTCGCCGCTGTCCGCCAGCAGCGGCCGTCCCCGCAACGCGGCCAGCTTCTGCGGGGTGGCCAGCACGAGCAGCCGCCGGCCTGTGGCGCCCCCGCACCCGATGACCGCGTCGATCACCCTGGGGGACACCTGCTGGTTCCCGCGGCCGAGGACGAACCCCTGCCCGCCGATCACCGACAGCACGACGACCGCCTCCCTGCCCGTGACGAGAGCGAACAGCTCCGCCTCCGAGACGTCGCCCGCGACCAGCACGCCCCCGTCGTCGGCCTCGACCACGTCCACCCCGAGCAGCGTGGTCGTGAGCCCGAGCTCGCGGCCGACCGCCTGCGTGGTGGCGCCGGGGCCCAGGACGTAGCGGACACCGGGCCGCATGCGGGCCACGACCTCCCGCGCGATGCCCTCGACGGAGGCGGGGACGACTCCTGAGGACCCGGCCTTCCGCCCCGACAGGGCCGCCCTGGCGGCGGGCACACGCAGGCTCCCGTAGAGGCGCGGGCTCACCAGCCCCTGCCGGTAGCGCTCCTCGTCGAGATCCACCACCTCGGCCTCCACCGTGCCGGCGTCCGCCGTCCCCGGCCCGTGCCGCAGGCCGGAGGCGTACCCCGCGGCGAGGAACCCCGCCGCGGCCGGGCTGACGGCGAAGCACCCCGAGTAGACCTTCACCCCTGCCGGGATCCCCAGCACGGGCGGCGCCTGGTCGCCGAGCTCGCGGACCGCGTCGAGGACGTCCCGCGCGGTCCCGTCACCCCCCGCGAACAGCAGCAGATCGACATCGGCGAGCGCGACGACCGCCTGGCGCGTATCCCGTGCCGTGGTGGCGCCGGCCGATCCGGGATCGGCCGAGGATGAGGGCGACGGTCGCACCAGGGCGCAGGGCGCTCCGGCGTCGCGGGCGCTGAGCTCGCCCATCGAGCCCGGCACCGTGACCACGCGGGTGCCGGGGCGGCGGGCCAGGAGCGCGCGGACGGCGCGCGCCGCCCGCTCCCCCGCCCGGGGCGTCGCACCCCGGGCCAGGGCCTCGCGCTGCACCTGCTCGCCGTCGCTGCCTTTGAGGCCCGCCGCCCCGCCCAGCCCGGCCACCGGGTTGACGACCAGCCCGACCACCACGTCGCGGTCGGGGAACGGGACGGGAGTCCGCGGGGCGGCGACGTCGGAGGTCATGACAGGTGCTTACGGACGTAGGCGCGCCAGGTGGGCGCCCACGCCTTGGGGTCGTCGAGCGAGGTCGTGTCGATCTTGTGCACGCTCTGGTTGTACGGCGCGCCCTTGACGAACTCGGGATCCGTGCGCGCCTCGGAGGCCACGTGGGCCAGGATGGCGGCGTACTCGTCCAGGTCCTCCTTCGAGTACGACTCCGTCGGCTCCAGCGTGAAAGGCTCAGGTACCAGGTACGGGTGGTGGCTGGTCCAGTAGTGCACGCCGAAGTCGGCCGCCCGGACGCCGATCTCCTCGGAGTGGACTCCTGTCTCCTCCGAGAGCTCCTGCCAGGAGTAGCGCACTTGTTCGACGCGCCGCTTGTCCCACGGCGCCGACGCGCCGGGGATCTGCAGGATCTTGTGCATCAGATAGTTGTTGTTGAGCACGGCCGTCTCGGCCACCTGCCGCAGTCCCTCGGCTCCCATGGCCATGATCCAGGCGTAGGCGCGGACGATGTTGGGGGTCACGCCGAGGAACGGGCGCACCTTGCCGATCGAGTGAGGCGGGGTCTCCATCCCGTAGGCGGCGCCGTCGAAGGTGACGACCGGGCCCGGCAGGAACGGCTCAAGCTCCGCCGAGACGCCGCACGCGCCCGCCGCGGGGCCGCCGCAGGCGTGCGGGGTGGAGAACGTCTTGTGCAGGTTGAAGTGGCACAGGTCGAATCCGGCGTCGCGGGCCCTGGTGATGCCGAGGATGCCGTTGGCGTTGGCCTGGTCGTAGCAGGCCAGGCCGCCCACCGAGTGCACCAGCTCGACGAACTCCCTGATCCGGGGGTTGAAGATGCCGGTGTCCTCCGGATTGGTGATCATCAGGGCGGCGGTACGGGGGCCGACGGCCGCGCGCAGCGCCTCGATGTCCGGGTAGCCGTCGGCGTCCGGCATCAGCGTGATCACTTCGTAGCCGGCGGTCTTGGCGCAGGCGGCGTTCGACGGGTGGGAGAACATCGTGGTGATGACCTGGTCGCGGTGGCCCTCGCCGTTGGCGGCGTGGTAGGCGCGGATCATGGCGATGTTCGCGTAGATGGCGGCCGACCCGGATCCGGGCTGGAGGGAGACCCTGGACATGCCGGAGATCTCCGCCAGCATCCGTTCGAGCCGCCAGTAGATCTCCAGTACGCCCTGCACGGTCTCCTCGTGCTGGAGCGGGTGCAGCTCGGCGATCGCGGCGGCGAACCGGTCGTTGACCTTGGGGCTGTACTTCATCGTGCAGGTGCCCTGACCGACGTCGATGTTGAGGTCGACACCGAGGTTCTCCTGCGACAGGCGCAGGTAGTGCCTCAGCACGTGCAGCTGCGACATCTCGGGCAGTTTCGGGGGTTCGGCGCGGCGGACGGTCTCGGGGAGTTCCACCAGCGGGGCGCCCGGCTCCGGCACGGCGAGGCCGCGGCGGCCGGGGGCCGACAGCTCGAAGATGATCGGCTCGTCCCAGCGGGCCTGGTGGAAGCGGCGCAACGGCGGCTTCGGCGCGACTGGGAGCTCGGCGAAGGATTCCGCGGTGTTCACAGCACCTCCTGGACGGCAGCGGCGAGACGGTCGATGTCAGTGATGGAATGGCGTTCGGTCACGCAGACCAGCACCGTGCGGTCGTCGAGGGGGACGCCGCCGTAGATGCCGCGAGCGCGCAACCCGTCGAGCAGGGCCGCGCTCGAGGGCACCTCGATGGCGAACTCGCGGAAGTGGATCGCGTCGCGGTGCAGCACCGTGACGGACCCTGCGAGGGCGTCCATGGCGTAGCGGGTGCGGGCCAGGATGGTCTCGCCCAGGTCCCGCATGCCCTGCGGCCCCATGAGCGCCAGGTAGACGCCGGCCGTGATGCCCCAGAGGGCCGCGGCGGTTCCCACCCACTCCTTGCCCTCCTCGCGCAGGGCGAAGGAGGTGCGGTCGTAGAAGACGTCGCCGAAGCCGTACTCGCCGGGCACCTTGGTGGGGGCGATGCCGAACAGCCGGGAGGGGAACTCGGCTACCAGGGGCTCATGGTCCTGCGTGGCGATGTACCCGGCGTGGCCGCCGCCGTAGCTCTGGTGCATGCCGAGCGACTGGATGTCTCCGCAGGCGATGTCGGCGCCGTAGGAGGAGGGCGGGGCGAGGACTCCCAGCGAGATGGGATCGGCGCCGACCACGAGCAGCGCGCCGTGCGCGTGGGCGAGGTCGGCCAGCTCCCGTCCGCGCATCTCGACGACACCGTAGACGTTGGGAGTCTCCAGGTAGATCGCCGCGAAGGAGTCGTCGAACTCCGCCACGGAGATCTCGCCGCCCTCGCCCACCGGGGCGAGGGCGATCTCGACGTCCGGGCTGAGGAAGTCGCGCAGCTTGCTCAGCTTGTCGGCGCTGACGGCCCCGCTGACGAGCACCTTCGAGCGACTGGTGTAGCGGCAGGCCATGCGCAGGGCCGTGCCCGCCGCCTGGAAGCCGTCGTAGGTGGGGACGTTGACCACGTCCATCTCGAGCAGTTCGCCCATCATGCTGACGTACTCGAACAGGGCCTGGAACCGTCCGTGGTCCTCGTACGGCTCGCCTGCGTAGGCGGTCAGGAACTCGCTCCGGGAGTTCACCTCGTCGCAGACGGCCGGCACGTAATGGGGGTAGCAGCCGAGCCCGAGGAAGCTCAGCGCCTCCTCGGTGTCGGTGACGCGGTCGAACAGGCCCTTCATGTGGCGCACGAGGTCGTGCTCGGCCGTGAAGGGCTCCGGGAGGTCGAGTGGCCGGGCCAGGCGCAGGTCCGCCGGGATGTCGGCGTAGAACTCCTCGACGCTCGACGCGCCGATGGCGGCGAGCATCTCGGCCCGCACGCCGGGCTCGGCGTTCGGAATGTACGGGTGCGTCACGTGTCTCCTTCGATCCTGAGCACGACGGCGTCGCGCGCGGCGAGGGTGATGACCCCTCGCAGGTCGGTTTCGCTGAGCAGGTCCCTGCCTGGCTGCGGAAGGGCGACCTGCTGCGGGGTGCTGGTGTGGTTGAGCAGGAAGAGGTGGTTCTCCCGCCGGGTGGCCTCGACGCCGAGGGGGACGTCCAGAGCCGGGACGTCGTGCAGCACGCGGTCGAGGACGGGCGTGAGGTCGTCGAGGAGGCAGCTGAGGTAGGTGGCGTTGCCGTTGCGGGTGATGGCGGGCAGGCCGTCCAGGTCTCCGCCCTCGTAGCGGGCGAGGACCTCCACGGCGTCGCCGACCACGCGCGGCCACTCCGCCCACGTCCTGGCGAGGCCGACGTCGCCACCGGCGTCCCGTACCCGCTGGGTGACTCCGTCGGCGAGCGGCCAGAACTCGTCGATCGCGAGGCCCAGCAGCTCGCGGAGCGGGCCGGGGGCGCCGCCGTCGTGGACCTGGTCCGACTCGTCGACCACGCCGCTGAACGGGCCGACGACCAGCTCGCCCGTGACCGACGCCAGCGCCTTGGCCTGCTCGGCCGTACACAGGTAGAGGTTGGGCACGATCACCACGCGGTAGGCCGACAGATCACGGTCCGGGGGCGCCAGGTCGACGGCGATCCCGCGGGCGTGCAGCGGCGCGTACCAGGCCAGCAGCAGGTCCTTGAGCTTGAGGCGGTTCGACGGCATCGACTCCGGCGCCTCCAGACCCCACCAGCTGTCCCAGCCCAGGACGAGCGCCACCTCTGCGCGCGTGGTGGTACCCGCGACCTCGGCCAGCCGCTGGAGGTCCGCGCCGAGCCGCAGCGTGTCCTGCCAGCCGCGCGTCGTGGTGCCACCGTGCGGGAGCAGGGCCGAGTGGAACTTCTCCGGACCGTACTTCGCCTGTCGCCACTGGAAGAACATCACTCCGTCGGCGCCGTGGGCCACCGCCTGGAGGCTGTGCAGGCGCATCATGCCGGGCGGCTTGGGCACGTTGACCTCGCGCCACGACACCGCCGACGGCGCCGACTCCAGCAGCAGCCAGGGGCGTTGCTTGAGCGAGCGCATGAGGTCATAGCTCAGGGCGACCGCCACGTGCGACTCGGGGTCGGCCGGGTCGGGGTAGGCGTCGTCGCTCACCAGGTCCTCGGCCGCCGCCCACGACCAGTAGTCGAGACCGTGCAGGATGCTCATGAAGTTCGTGGTGACCGGTACGGCCGGCGTGACCTCGCGCAGCGCGTCCCGCTCGGCGGTGAACAGCTCCAGCAGCGCGTCGCTGCAGAAGCGGCGCCAGTCGAGGAGTTGGGCCGGGTTGACGGGGCCTGGCGCCTTGCGGGGCGGCTCGATCTGCTCGAACCCCGTGTAGTGCTGACCCCAGCAGGAGGTGCCCCAGGCGGTGTTCAGCGCGCCGACCGTGCCGTAGCGGGCCTGCAGCCAGGCGCGGAAGTGGCGGGCGGACTCGGGGCAGAAGCATTCGAGCGTGTGGTCGGCGTACTCGTTGCCGACGTGCCACATCGCCAGCGCCGGATGCTCGGCGTACCGGGTGGCGATCGCCGTCGCGAGGCGCACGGTGTGCTCGCGGAAGACCGGCGAGCTGGGGCAGTATCCCTGCCGGGACCCGAACTCCAGCCGCACTCCATGGGCGTCGACCGGCATGGCCTCCGGGTGCGCCCTGACCAGCCAGGGCGGCGGGGTGGCGGTCGCGGTGGCCAGGTCGGCGGACACCCCGTGCTCGTGGAGGAGGTCGAGGACGCGGTCCAGCCACCCGAAGTCGTACACGCCCGGCGCGGGCTCGAGCCGCGACCAGGAAAAGACCGCGACGGTGGCCATGGTGACCCCGGCCTCGGCCATGAGCCGGACGTCCTCGGCCCAGACCTCCTCCGGCCATTGCTCGGGGTTGTAGTCACCGCCGAACAGCAGCCCCGGCACTCGGGTCAGGCGCACTCCTTTGATCCTTTCTGGATGTCCGTAAATCTGTATTCAGAATTCATAGTGTAGTATTTTGCATTACGTCAAGCGCTAAGCAGATCAGGGCCAAGACCTAAGGAGCCTCATGCCGATCGAGCGGCGACCGCTACGCGAGCAGATCAGGGAAGAGCTGCTGAGCAGGCTCGATCGGGGTGACTTCGCCGCGGGGACGGACATCAACGAGGTCGCGCTGGCGACCGAGCTCGGCGTCAGCCGCACCCCGCTGCGCGAGGCCCTGATCACCTTGGCGGGCGAGGGCGTGCTGGAAAGCAACCAGGGCAAGGGATTCCGGTTCGCGCCGGTGAGCCGGAACGAGTTCAGGGAGCTCTGCGAGATCGTCGCCGCGCTGGAGTCGCTGGCTCTCGAGCGCTCCGACCCCGCCTACCTGCGTGAGATCGCGCCCAAGCTACTCACGCTGGCCCGCGACTTCCCCGACAGCGTCGCCGAGCAGCAGGTGATAGAACGCCACGACGACGAGTGGCACGACCTGCTGCTGAGCGGCTGCCGCAACGAGCGCCTGCTGGATCTCATCACCAGCGTCAAGGCCGGGATGCGCCGCTACGCCCACCTGCTCGCGGGCGACGAGACGCCCCTGGAGCGCGAGCAGGCCGAGCACTGCCGCGTGGCCGAGCTCCTCATGGCCGGCGACCTGCCCCAGGCCGCCGAGGCCCTGCGCGACAACTGGGTCAACGGGATGGAGCGGATGATGTCGCGCATCCCCGCCTCCTCCTGACGGAGCATGCGTGATGGACGGGCGGCCACCGATCCCCCGAGGGGCACGGAGAAGCCCCGGGTACGACGCGGGACCCGCCCCGGCTCAGCGTCTCCAGGCAGGTCCCGTGTGGTGTTGCGGGCGGGAGAGGGCTACTTGATGCCGGCCTCGCGCATGTCCCTCAGCTCCCGCTTGAGCTCCTTGATCTCGTCGCGGAGCCGGGCCGCGACCTCGAACTGCAGGTCCGCCGCCGACTGGTGCATCTGCTCGGTCAGCGACTCGATCAGCGACTCCATCTGCGCGCGCGGCATCTCGCCCGCGATCGCCTTCGCGTGCTGCCCCGCCTGGCGAGCCGCGAACCCCGGCACGGGGGCCTTGCCGCGCGACTGCTGCCGCCCGCTGCCCATCAGCTGCTCGGTGTCGGCGTCCTCGCGCTGCAGCGAGTCGAGGATGTCGGCGATCTTCTTGCGCAGCGGCTGCGGATCGACGCCGTTGGCCTCGTTGTAGGCGATCTGCTTGGCCCGCCGCCGTGAGGTCTCCTCGATCGCCCGCTCCATCGACGGGGTGATCTTGTCGGCGTACATGTGGACCTGCCCGGAGACGTTTCGCGCCGCGCGGCCGATCGTCTGGATCAGCGAGGTCTCCGAGCGCAGGAAGCCCTCCTTGTCGGCGTCGAGGATGGCCACCAGCGACACCTCGGGCAGGTCGAGGCCCTCCCGCAGGAGGTTGATGCCGACCAGCACGTCGTACTCGCCCATCCGCAGCTCGCGCAGCAGCTCGATGCGGCGCAGCGTGTCGACCTCGCTGTGCAGGTAGCGCACCCTGATGCCGAGCTCGAGCAGGTAGTCGGTGAGGTCTTCGGACATCTTCTTGGTCAGCGTGGTGACCAGGACCCGCTCGTCCCTGTCGGCGCGCTCGCGGATCTCGTGCACCAGGTCGTCGATCTGCCCCTTGGTGGGCTTGATGACGACCTCGGGGTCGACCAGGCCGGTCGGGCGGATGACCTGCTCGACGACCTCGCCTTTGACTCTGCCCAGCTCGTAGGTGCCGGGGGTGGCCGACAGGTAGACGGTCTGGCCGATCCGCTCCAGGAACTCCTCCCACTTCAGCGGCCTGTTGTCCATCGCCGACGGCAGGCGGAAGCCGTGGTCGACGAGGGTGCGCTTGCGGGAGGCGTCGCCTTCGTACATGGCGCCGATCTGCGGCACGGTCTGGTGCGACTCGTCGAGCACCAGCAGGAAGTCTTCGGGGAAGTAGTCGAGCAGCGTGTTGGGCGCGCTGCCGGGCTCGCGGCCGTCCATGTGCCGCGAGTAGTTCTCGATGCCCGAGCAGGTGCCGACCTGGCGCATCATCTCGATGTCGTAGGTGGTGCGCATGCGTAGACGCTGCGCCTCCAGCAGCTTGCCCTGCCGCTCCAGCTCCGCGAGGCGCTCGACCAGCTCGGCCTCGATGCCCTCGACGGCCCTGGCCATGCGCTCCTCGCCCGCGACGTAGTGGGAGGCGGGGAAGATGTAGAGCTCTTCGTCCTCGGTGATGACGTCGCCGGTCAGCGGGTGCATCGTGGAGAGCTTCTCGATCTCGTCGCCGAACATCTCGATGCGGACGGCCAGCTCTTCGTACTTGGGGATGATCTCGATCGTGTCGCCGCGCACCCTGAAGGTGCCGCGGGTGAAGGCCAGGTCGTTGCGGGTGTACTGCATGTCGACCAGGCGGCGCAGCAGCTGGTCGCGGTCGACCTCCATGCCGACGCGGAGCCTCGCCATGCGGTCGACGTACTCCTGCGGGGTGCCCAGGCCGTAGATGCACGAGACCGAGGCGACCACGATCGTGTCGCGCCTGGTCAGCAACGAGTTGGTGGCCGAGTGGCGCAGCCGCTCGACCTCGTCGTTGATCGAGGAGTCTTTCTCGATGTAGGTGTCGCTCTGCGGGACGTAGGCCTCTGGCTGGTAGTAGTCGTAGTAGGAGACGAAGTACTCGACCGCGTTGTTGGGCAGCATCTCGCGCAGCTCGTTGGCGAACTGCGCGGCCAGCGTCTTGTTGGGCTGCATGACGAGGGCGGGACGCTGCAACCGCTCGATCAGCCAGGCGACCGTGGCCGTCTTGCCGGTGCCCGTGGCGCCGAGCAGGACGCTGTCCTTCTCACCCCTCGCGACCCTGCGCTCCAGCTCGGCGATCGCCGTCGGCTGGTCGCCGGAAGGGGTCATCTCGGTGACGACCTCGAAGGGCGCCACCTTCCGCTGCAAATCTGTTACCGGCCGCATGTTTCTCACTGTAGGTGGTGGCACCGACATTTCTTACGGCGAGCCGCCCCACCCCACCCCACCCCGGTCACCGGCTGACCCACGTCCGAGCACGCCACTCCAGCCGGACTCCGGTCCCCGCCGTCACGTCAGGGTCGTCTTTCCGGCCACTCGTGAACGTGTGCCCCCTCCACACCGTCTATATCGGGATGGAAGGGACCACATGACCGACGACCTGCTGTTCGAGACGTTCGTCGCCGACCGGGCCGACGCGCTGATGAGATGCGCCTACGCGCTCACCGGCAACCCGCACGACGCGGCGGATCTGGTGCAGGAGGCGCTGGTGCGGCTGCGCGGCTCCTGGTCGCGCGTGCGCGGCAAGCACGATCCCGAGAGCTACGTGAGGGTGACGATGACGCGCCTGCACATCACGGTGTGGCGCAGGCGGCGGCGCGAGTACCTCGCGGGGGAGCCTCCCGACCGGCAGGTCGCCGACACGCCGTCGCTGTGGGCCGACTTCGACTCCGACCTGTGGAGGCGGCTGCCCAGGCGCCAGCGGGCGATGATCGTGCTGCGCACCCCGGGCCTGTTCGCCTACGAGCTGGACGGCAAGCTGATCCTCGTCGACCTCACCGTAGCCGGACGCTGACCGTGTCGAAATCCTTTTGCAAGCGATCATCAAGGGATGGCCGATACGGTACGTATTCCCCCTGATTCGATGAGAGAGGTGCGATGTCTCGACCAAGAGAGGCCCTGATCCAGGCAGGTCAGGGCATAGCCCAGGCCGTGGCCCAAGGCGGCGACGTACGGCAGGCCATGGGGCAGGCCGTCGAGCAGGCCATGGGACAGGCAGGGCAGCTGGCCGGGCAGGCACCTGGTTTCCAGCTCAACCCGCGCGACTTCCTGGCCGCCCGTGACGGCGGTGCCTCGGTCGGCACGGTGATCGAGGCCCGCACGGCCTCCCTGAACGAGGCCGGCGAGATCATCAGCCGCAGCTTCACCGAGCAGGGCAGGAACGGCGAGCCGCTGCACGTCATCTCGCCCGTCGTGATCCCCAAGGGGAGCACGGCGAAGGTGCTCATCCCGCTCGGCATCCTCGTGGTGCTCGGCCTGGTCGGCGCGCTCGGCAACGTCGTGCCCGGCATCGACGTGCTGTTCGGCCCGCACTACTGGCTGGTGCTGGTGCTGGCCGCCGCCTTCCTGTGGTGGCGGCGCAGCGTCGTCATGGTGCCGGAGGGCTGCAAGGCGCTGATCACCAAGTTCGGCAAGCTGGTGCACATCGCCGACCCCGGCAGGGTGACGCTGTTCAACCCGTGGAAGCGGGTCAGCTACATCGTCAACACCACCCGCGAGTACCCGTTCAACGCGCCCATCCGCGAGGCGCCGACCCAGCAGGGCGTCAAGGCGAGCGTCGACCTGTTCCTGCAGTTCAGGATCGAGAACCCGGCGGAGTTCATCTTCGTGCTCGGCTCGGTCAGCGGCTTCCAGTCCAAGCTGCAGAACGCCATCAGCGAGGTCACCCGCTCGCTCATCTACGCCCAGCGCGCCGAGGACATCTACGACCTGGTGGGCGAGAGCACGCTCGGCATGCTCGACAACCTCAACCAGCAGTTCCTGCCTGCCGTACGGCTGACGGATGTCAACATCACGCACGCCGAGCCGTCCAGCCAGGAGTACCGGATGGACCTGGCGGCCCCCGAGATGGTCAGGGTGGCCAAGGAGGCCTACACCTACGAGTACGAGCTGCAGCTGCGCAAGGAGCAGAACGAGGGCGACCTGATCAAGGAGCTCGCCGGGCTTCAGGAGACGCTGAGCGCCATCCAGGCCGAGATCGCCGCCTACCAGGCGCGCATGGACACCGCGCTGGAGCGGGCCTCCCACCAGGCCAAGGCGCAGGCCAGGCAGCGGCTGGTGGAGGCGGAGTCGACCGCCAACGCCAACGCCGCGCTGCTGGAGGCGCAGGCGCTCGACATCCGCGCGCTGTCGGCCGCCGAAGCCCCCGAGATCCTCGACTACCGCTTCCAGCAGGACCTGCTGGACAAGCTGGAGTCGGTCGCCGGACGGCTGCCGCAGGTCGTGCAGGTCGGAGAGGAGAGCGACATCGACTTCCTCGCCCTGGCCCAGCAGCTGGTCGGCGGCAAGGACGCGGTGCTGTACTCGGCCGAGGACATGGCCGCGATCAGGTCGAGGCTGGCCGAGATCGAGCAGCGCGTCGAGGAGCGCGGCGAGGAGATCGCCGCGCTGCTCAAGGGCGGCCCCGGAACCACCGAGACCACGATCGTCGAGGAGGCCGCCGTCCCCGAGGTCCCCGGCCCCGGCTCCGCATGGCCGGCCGTGGACGTCGAGGCCACCATCGAGCGCCCGATGCGGATGCCGGCCCCCGAGCCGAGCCCGTCCGTGCCCAGCGCGCTGCCCGCCTACGAGCGGCCCGCCCCCGCGTCCCCGCCGCCTCCGCCGCCCGCTCCGCCGGTGAGCAGAGGCCCGGCCGTACCGGGCCAGCCGCCGGTGACGCCCCCGGCGACGCCGTCCGGGTGGCCCACGCCGCCGGACCCGCAGGGCGCCCGCCCGCTGGGCACCCCGGTCTGGCCCGCCCAGCCACCGCAGTCCAGCACCGACGCGCAGGAGGGTGAGACCCGATGAGCAGGGACTTCTCCAAGATCAAGGAGTCGCTGGCCTCCTGGTCCGACATCCGCCAGCTGCTGCGCGGCGGCGAGCAGGGCCAGCTCGTCCCCGTGGTCATCCCCAAGGACAGGCGCGGCTTCGCGTGGATGACGCTGGTGTTCCTGGCCGTGTACTTCGCCGGCATGGCCGTCGTCGCCGGGCTCGTGCTCGCGGCGCTGGCCGCCGTGCTGGTGCTGCTCATCGGGCTGATCTGGATGTGGCGGCGCGCCATCATCGAGATCGAGGAGGGCACCACGGGCGTCCGCAGCAGGTGGGGCGCCATCACCGGGGTGCTGCCCCCTGGCCGCCACTACCTGTGGCTGCCCTGGGACAGGGTGGACGCGGTCGTCGACACCTCCACCGAGATCCCCTACTCCGCGCCGATCTCGGCCTGCCCGACGGCCGAGAACGTGCCGCTGAAGTCGATCGAGTTCTTCCTGAAGTTCCGCATCATCGACCCCGTGGCGTTCGTCCGGACGATCGGCGCGGGCAACTTCGACCTCGTGCTCTCCAGCGCCGTCCAGGACGCGATCAGGCAGCGCAGCCGCAGGGTCAACACCGAGCGCGCCTACGACCTGCGCGGCTCCGACGTCGGCGACATGCAGGAGGCGCTCAACCGCCAGCTCGGCAGGTACGGCGTGCGTGTCACCGGCGCCAACATCCCCGACGTGCAGCTGCCCGACCAGTACCAGCAGCACCTGGCCACCAGGGAGAAGGTGGCCAAGGAGCTGTCGGCCTACGAGCGCGAGTGGGAGCTGACCCGCAAGCGCCGCATCGACACGCTGCTGATGGAGATCGAACGGTCGAAGAAGACCCGTGACGCCCGGGTCGTGGAGGTCAGGGCCGCGGCCAACACCGCCCGCAAGGACGTCGCGCGGATGCTGGAGGAGCAGGAGACCGAGGCCCAGCGGGTGCGCTGGGAGATCGAGGCGCGCGGCAAGGCCGACCTCACCTCCGCGGAGAACGAGGCGAAGGCGCTGCGCCACCTGGCCCACTCCTACCGCGACAACCGCGCCGTCCTGCAGTACGAGCTGGCCCGCCGCCGTCTCGACGTCGGCGCCAAGCTGGCCGAGAACGCCCCGCAACCCCTCGTCGTGCGTACGGCGAGCGGTCAGGGCGACTCGGCGCTCTCCACCCTGCTCCTGGCTCAGCTGCTGCCCCGGATCACCGGGAACGGTCCGGCCAAGCCGTCCGTTGGCCACGAATGAGAAACGTGCGCGGGAGACCGCCCAAAGTAGTTGGATCCGGTTAGACAGATGGACGCGGTCCATTACGCACGTTTCTCATTCGAAAAACCCGAGGAGAACCCATGGTGTTCCGCAAGCTGATGGCCGCCTTCGGTGCGGGCGTCGAGGTTGACACGGTCCTGAGCAACGCCACCGTCCGCCCTGGCGAGGCCCTGCGGGGCGTGGTCAACTTCAAGAGCGGCGGCTCCGACTACAAGGTCGACGGCATCACCATCGACCTGACCGCCGTCGTCGAGGTCGAGAGCGGCGACAGCGAGTACAAGACGACCTACAGCTTCCTGCGCCAGCAGGTGGCCGGCTCCTTCCAGCTGGCCGCGGGCGCCTCACACTCGCAGCCGTTCGAGATCCCGGTGCCGTGGGAGACGCCGATCAGCGCGATCGGCGGCCACCCGCTGCACGGCATGCGGCTCGGCGTGCAGACCGAGCTCGCGCTGGCGGGCGCGCTGGACAAGGGCGACCTCGACCCCCTGTACGTCACGCCGCTGCCCGCGCAGGAGCACGTCATCGCCGCGCTCGACCGGATGGGCTTCCGCTTCAAGAAGGCCGACCTGGAGCGGGGCACGCTGTACGGCTCGACGATGCCGTTCTTCCAGGAGATCGAGTACTACGCGGGCGGTCAGTGGCGCGGCCACTTCAACGAGCTGGAGCTGACGTTCATCGCGGGCCCCGCCCAGATGGACGTGATCCTCGAGGCCGACAAGCGCGGCGGCTTCCTCAGCTCGAGCCACGACTCCTACAACCGCTTCACCGTCCGCTACGGCGCCCCGCCGGCCGCGGCCGAGCAGGCGCTGCAGTCGGGCCTGGAGCAGATGGCCCGCAGGCGCGGCTGGTTCTAGTCCGGCACGATACCGGCGCGAGGGGCTGCGGGGCCCCTCGCGCCTTTTTCATGCCGTCTGCGCACACCGTCCACGCACACCGCCGCCGGGCGTGATCAAGTATTGCCATGTGCTGGTGATCGCCTGGTGCCCTCGTTACCATGGCGTGGGGGTCAGAGGAGGTGCGGGGCACACCATGAAGCGGCTCGTCACGGCGGTGAAGCGGGCCGCGCCCTGGGCGGCGCAGAACGCCGACGGCGCCATCGCGCTGACCCTGGCGATCGTGGTCGGCGTGATGGGCATCATGCCCGGCGAGATCTTCGGCCCGGAGGGCGACGACGTCCAGCGGCAGGTCATCAGCGCCGCGACCCTGGTCATCCTCGCGCTGGTCGCCACCGCGCTGCTCAGGGACCGCGTCCGGCAGGCGCCCGTCGAGCGCACCATCACCTCGGGCGCCCTGGCTCAGCTCCCCGAGCGGCTGCAGCGGCTCGACCACCTGGAGTCGCTGGTCGAGGGCACCCGCAGGGCGCTGGACGAGCTCCAGCTCGTCAGGGTGCTGGGCAACCGGCAGGAGATCGGCGAGGCGCTGGCCGCCGCCCGCAAGGACACCACCCGATGGAGCTTCAAGGGCGGCACCGGCACCTACCTGCGCGCGGTGACGCTGCCCGAGTGCGTCGCCGCCTCCCGCAGGGTGAGACGCCACCTCACGATCACGGTCGAGATCATCGACCCGACCGACGAGGAGGTGTGCGAGGCCTACGCGCACTACCGCCGCTCGCTGTCGGACCTGCCCGACGGCACGGGCGAGCGCTGGACGACCGACCGGGCCAGGAAGGAGTCCTACGCGACCATCCTGGCCGCCTTCTGGCACCGGCAGCGCTACGGCCTGCTCGACATCAGCGTCGGGCTCTCGCACACGATGACGACCTTCCGCTGGGACCTGTCGGCCACCAGGCTGATCATGACGGTTGAAGACCCGAACAGGGCGATGAGCGCGCTGGCGGGCACCTTCTACTACGAGAACTGCGACTCCGAGCTGCGGCTCAGCCTGGAGCAGGCGCGCAGGGTGCCGATCGAGCGCTACAAGGCCGTCGCGCTCAGCGACGAGCCCACCGTCGAGGAGGTAGAGGAGTTGTTCAGGCGGATCGAGCTGCCGCTGCCGAAGGCCTACACCGAGTACGACATCGTGGACGTCACCCGCAAGGCGCTGCAGGCGAAGGACCCCTACGGCACATGAGTCACCGGGCGGTGCACGAGGAGATCCTGCGCGGCGGGGCCAGGCGGTGGGCGCTGAAGGCGCTGGCCGACCTCGGCGGGCTGCGGGCCGTACGGCACCCGCTGGGTTTCGTCTGCCTGCCGCTCGAACGCGACGGCGGCGAGGGCGTCTGCCTGCACCTGTGGTCGGCCGCCTTCCCCGCCGCCGACGCCACCACCTCGCAGATCCACTGCCACAGCTGGGACCTGGTCAGCCACGTGCTCTACGGCCAGGTGCGCAACGTGCACGCGGCGGTGGAGGAGGCGGGCGGCGACGCCACGCACCGGGTCTTCGAGGTGGTCAGCGACACGGGCGGCGACCGCATCGAGCCGACGGCCAGGACCGTACGGCACCGCACAGGCCTGGTCGAGGTGTTCGGCCAGGGCGAGACCTACACCCTGCCGGCGGGCCGCTTCCACTCCAGCGTGGTGCCCGAGCACGGCGAGGCCGCCACGATCGCGCTGGGCAGGGGCCGCCCCGGCGGCCACGACCTGTCGCTCGGCCCGCTCGACACCCCCGCGCACCGCATCACCCGCGGCCGCCTCGACGCCGCGCAGACCGCGAGAGCGGCGAGACTGATAGCCGGGCACCTCACCTAGGGAGGACTCCTTGGACCTCGAGCACGCTCGGCAGGTGGCCGCGCAGGCGGCGCAGGCCGCGGGGCTGCTGCTCCGCGACGGTGTCAGGGGGTCGCTCGGCGCGCGGCCCAAGGGCGCGAAGGGCGACGTGGTCACCGACCTCGACCTGGCCTCGGAGAAGCTGATCCTCGAGCGCCTGCTCACCGCCTTCCCCTCGCACTCGGTGATCGCCGAGGAGTCGGGGCTGCTCGGCTCGGCGGGCGCGGAGTGGACCTGGCTCGTCGATCCGCTCGACGGCACCAACAACGTGGCCATCGGCCTGCCCGCCTACGTGATCGGGCTCGCGCTCTGCCATGAGGGGCGTCCGGTGCTCGGCGTGGTCCACGAGCCCGTTCCCGGCCACACCTGGTCGGCCGTCCGCGGGCGCGGGGCGTGCGGTCCCTCGGGCGTACGGCTGGCGCCGCCGTACCGGCCGTGGCGGCACGGGCCGGTGGTGGCCTGGACGCAGGGTCACGGGGTCTCGCGCGCCGCGGCGCACCCGCTGAAGATGCGCCTCGACCTGGGCACGCGCCGGATGCTGCAGCTGTGGGCGCCGCTGCTGTCGTGGGTGATGCTGGCCAGGGGCGACATCGACGGCTTCGTCGGCTACTGCGCCGAGGCCGTCGATCTGCCCGCGGGCGCGCTGCTGGCCCAGGAGGCCGGTATGGAGATCAGGGCGCTGGACGGCGGCCCCTTCCCCGAGGGGTTCGAGGGGCCGCCCGAGGACCGCAGCTTCGTCGCGGGGCCGCCCGAGGCGATTCCCTCGCTGCTCGCCCTGGTCGGCTCAGCCTGACCTGGCCACCTCAGCCCGAGTTGGCCACCAGGGCGGCGGCGCTCGCCGCGATACCGACGACGGCCAGGCCGGCGCCGGTGAGCACGAAGCGGCGCATCGGCACCTTCACCCCGTGCCTGGCGCACGACTCGAACCACAGCAGCGTCGCCAGCGACGCCCACGGCGTGACGACCGGGCCGACGTTGACGCCGACGAGCAGGACCAACGGGTTGGCCACGACCCCCTCCAGCGCCTGGTAGGCGGGCAGATTGTTGATCACGTTGGCCAGTCCGGCCGCCACGAAGGCGGTGCGGAAGGGGTCGTGGGCGTCGCCGACCAGCCACGCCATGACCGCCGACAGCCCGTGGGCGCTCAGCGTCGGCACGACGAGGAAGAGCCCGGTGACGAAGATCAGCAGCTGCCACGGCACCAGGCTCCAGGTGAGCTTCCCCCTGTCCCTGACGAAGAAGGCGACCACCACGATGGCCGCGGCCGCCGGAGCCGCCACCGAGACCGGCACCTCGATCAGCAGGGCGCCGATGAACAGCGCGCAGGCCGCCGACGCCGAGGAGAACAGCACCCGGTCGGCGACCGGCCGCGTCTCGGGAGGGCTGTGGCCGCGGTGGCCCCGCCAGTAGAACACCCACAGGAACACCATCGTCACCGCGATCGCCGCCAGCTGCGCGGCCCACATGTGGCCGGCGAACTCCTTGGTGGACAGGTTGATCTTCTCCATGCCCAGCAGGTTGGTCAGGTTGGAGACCGGCAGTAAGAGGCTGGCGGTGTTGGCCAGCCAGATCGTCGTCATCGCCAGCGGCAGCGCGGCGATGCCCGCCCTCGGGGCGAGGGCCAGCATGACGGGGGTGAGCAGGACCGCGGTGGTGTCGAGGTTCAGGAAGATCGTCACCACCGAGGCGAAGGCCACGCACAGCAGGAACAGGGCCACGTTGCTGCCCCTGGCCACCACCGCCATCCGGTCCGCGATCACGTCGAAGACCTGGGCCTCCTTGGTGAGCTCGGCGAGCACGATGACGCCCACCAGGAAGATCATCAGCGGCCAGATGCCGTCGAGCTCCTCGACCGCCCGCTCCAGCGGCAACAGCCCCGTCGCCACGAAGACCAGCCCCAGGGCGAGCAGCCCGATCCTGACCCAGTCGAGGACGCCCAGTCGGCTCAGCACGGGTCGATCTTCGCACAAACCTCTACAGGCGTTCGAGGTGGAAGGTGTCGTAGGGCCACCAGTCGTGGCCGTGATCGACGATGACGCTGCACCGGTGCCTGAGCAGCTCCAGCCGGACCTCGGCCGGGTCGCTCCGATCAACGTCGCCCTCGTACGCCCGCAGCCGGTGGAACAGCCCTCCCCACGGGAGTGCCGCATATTGATCGTCGTGCATGGCCATCAGCCTCCACAACCCCGGCCGCAGCGGGGATACTGGCCCAATGGCGCGTGACGGCAGGCCCACCGACATCTTCGTCAGCTACTCCCCCGCCGACACGGCCTGGGCCACCTGGATCGCCTGGGAGCTCGAGTCGGCGGGCTACCGCACGATGATCCAGGCGTGGGACTTCGTTCCGGGCACGAACTTCATCGACTTCATGGACAGGGGCGTCAGCGAGGCGCAGGTGGTCGTCGCGGTGCTGTCGCGCAACTACCTCACCTCCCGCTACGGCCGGATGGAGTGGCAGGCCGCGCTGCGGGCCGCCCCCGACAACCCCTCCAGCAAGCTGATCACGGTCAGGCTCGAGGACGTGCCGCTCGAAGGGCTGCTGTCGACGATCACCTGGGTGGACCTGGTCGGCGTCACCGATCCCGCCAAGGCGCGCGGCATGCTGCTCAACCGCATCGCCGAGGCGGTGGCCGGGCGGGCCAAGCCCCACCTGCCGCCCGCCTTCCCGCACGGCGCCCCCGAACCCGAGGCCGAGCGGGAGCCGCCGCCGTCCAGGGAGAGCCTCGGCAGGGGCAGGAGGACACCCATGTCGGCACCCGCGTTCCCGCTGGGCCGGGCGGAGGAGCGGCAGCGCGACTCCGTCAGCGTGTTACATCTGGGCGGCACCAGGTTCGGCAGGGCGCTGCCCGAGCCCGGCGAGCCGTTCACGCCCGAGGAGCTGCAGGCGCGCATCTGGGGCGACCTGACCAGGATGCAGGACCAGGGGATGCCCAAGCCCGACCTGATGCTGGTCACCGGCGACCTGACGGAGTCGGGCACCCTCACTCAGTTCGGGCACGCGACGCAGTTCCTGACGAGCCTGCGCGTGCTGCTGGGCCTCGAGCCGCAGCGCCTGGTCGTCGTCCCGGGGCCGCGTGACGTGACGAAGGCGGCCGCCAAGGCGTACTTCGCCACCTGCGAGGCCGACGACGTGCGCCCGCAGCCACCGTACTGGCCCAAGTGGCGGCACTTCGCGGGGATGTTCGGCGAGCTGTACCACGAGGGGCCCGTCTTCGACGGCAGCCAGCCCTGGAGCCTGTTCGAGGTGCCCGAGCTGCGCCTGGTCGTGGCGGGGCTCAACTCCACGATGGCGATGAGCCACCTGGAGAAGGACGCCTACGGCCTGGTGGGCGAGGCGCAGGCGGCCTGGTTCGCCGAGCGGCTGCGCGCCTACGAGGAGCGGGCGTGGCTGCGCCTCGGGGCGGTCGGGCACGCGCCCGGCGGGTTGCGCGACATCGCCTCGGTCGAGCGGCTGCTCGGGCACCGGCTCAACCTGCTCTTCCACGGCCCTGGGCCGTCCGCCGACGGCACGGTGGGGGCGCCGCGCCGTCACCAGGTCGTCGAGTTCACCCGCACGGGCATCCGCACCTGGGTCCCCGACGCCGAGCCCGAGCGCACGCCGTACCAGTGGCGCTCGGCGCTGGCCACCTTCACCGGCGAGAGCCCGCCCGCGCCCGCCAAGGCCGTCACCGAGGTCGTCGAACGCGAGCCGAGCCCGACCGAGCTGCTGCTCGACCGCATCACCGAGGTGTGCGAGGCCAGGCACGAGCGCATCAAGATCCGCAGATTCGACACCCACCTGGTGATGACCTACCCGGAGGACGGCTTCGTCCGCCAGCAGATGATCGCCGCCCACGTCGGCGAGCTCACCGCCGACCACGCCGACACCCTCGTCCGGCAGGCCCACTCCACCAGCCTCGGCCTCGAGCTCGTCTACCAGGGCCCGCCGCCCGCGCGGGCGCTGCGCGACGACCTCATGCGCAGGGGCATGCGGGTGCGCAGCTTCACCGAGTTCCAGGGTCTGCTCGACCTGTCGGAGTACGTCGCCGAGCAGTCCGTGCGGCTGCGCACCGACCGCCGCTACCCGCCCGACCTGTACGTCCCGCAGCGCTACCGCGAGCTCGACCGGCCGGCCCCGGAGATCAGGGAGGGCCTCACCGACGAGCTGATGCGGCTGCTGTCGGCCGACCACGGCAGGTTCCTGCTCGTGCTCGGCGACTTCGGGCACGGCAAGACCTTCGCCCTGCGCGAGCTGGCCAGGCGCATCCCGGCCGAGCTGCCGCACCTCACGCCGATCCTGATCGAGCTGCGCGCGCTGGACAAGGCGCACTCGGTCGACGGCCTGGTCGCCGCGCACCTGGCCAACCACGGCGAGGAGCTGATCGACCTCAAGGCCTTCCACTACCTGCTGCGGCAGGGGCGCATCGTGCTGCTGTTCGACGGGTTCGACGAGCTGGTCACCCGCGTCACCTACGACAGGGCCGCCGACCACCTCACCACGCTGCTGGCCGCGGCCGAGGACAAGGCGAAGATCGTCGTGGCCAGCCGCACGCAGCACTTCAAGTCGCACGGGCAGGTGCTGACCACGCTCGGCGAGATGGTCGGGGTGCTGCCGCAGCGGCGGGTCTTCAGCGTGGAGGACTTCACTCACGGGCAGATCCGCTCCTACCTGGCCAACCGCTTCACCGACAGCGGCGCGGCCGAGGCCAGGATGTCCCTGCTGGAGGGCATCAAGGACCTGCTCGACCTCGGGCGCAACCCGCGCATGCTGAGTTTCATCGCCGACCTCGACGCCGAGCGGCTCCGCACGGTCGCCACCGCCCGCCACACGATCAGCCCCGCGCTGCTGTACGAGGAGATCCTCAGCTCGTGGCTGGCCTTCGAGGAGCGGCGCACCAGTGTGCCGGGTGCTCCGGCGACGCTCACCACCGACGAGCTGTGGCGGGCGGTGACGGCGCTGGCGCTGCGGCTGTGGGACACCGGCGAGTCCTTCCTCGGCCTGGCCGAGCTGACCGAGATCGCCGAGACCCTCACCGACCTGGCCGACGGCCAGCTCACCAGCGTGCAGGCGGCCCACGCGGTCGGCACGGGCAGCCTGATGGTCCGCACCGACGAGGGGATGTTCGGGTTCATCCACGCCTCGGTGATGGAGTGGCTGATCGCCAGACACGTCGCCGCCTCGCTGCCCGACTCCACGCTGCCGGCCAGGCGCCCGCTGTCGGCGCTGACCGTGGAGTTCCTCTGCGACCTGGCCGACGTCGGGGCCCTGCAGGGCTGGGTGGCGGGCGTGCTGGCCGACCCGGACACCGACGACGTGGTGCGGGCCAACGCCGTCAAGATCCTGGCCAGGCTGCGCACCCCCGCCAAGGCCGACCTGCGCGGGGCGAACCTGCAGGGCGAGGACCTGTCGGGACGCGACCTGCAGGAGGTCGACCTCACCGGAGCGCGCCTGGACGGAGCGACCCTCGCGGGCACGAACCTGACCAGGGCCATCCTGCGCGACGCGCGGCTGACGGGGGCGCGCATGGACGGCGCCTCCCTGGTCGGGGCCGATCTGCGCGGCGCGGACCTGTCGGGAGCACGGCTGTTCGGCACCGACCTCAGCGACGCGGCCGTCGAGGGCAGCCGCTGGCACCGGGCCGCCCTCGTCAACATCGCCGGGACGGTTCCGGCGCTGCCGGGCGCGGCGGTCGTGCCGCGAGACCCCGTCGAGATCGAGCTGGCGCCCGCCGCTGTCGGCGTGCCGTACGGCTATCACTTCCAGACCAGCCGCCTGCCCGAGCCGATCGCCTACAGCCCCTCGGGCGCGCTGCTGGCCGTGGGCAACGAGGACGGCGGGGTGCTGCTGTGCGCGGGCGGCGTGCCGGTGCGGACGCTGCAGGGGCACAGGGGCCGCGTCTACGCCGTCACCTTCAGCGACGACCTGCTGGCCACGGGCGCCAGCGACGGCGCCGTCGTGCTGTGGGACCCGCTGACCGGTCAGCGCCTGCACACGCTGCGCGGACACGCTGACGGGGTGTGGCCGGTCAGGTTCAGCCCGGGCGGCGACCTGGTCATGGCGGGCGGCGCCGACGGCGTCGTGCGGATCTGGTCCACCGCCACGGGGGAGCTCCTGCACCGCCTGAGCGGCCACACCGCGCCCATCTTCACCGCGGTCTTCACCCCGTGGGGCCTGATCACGGGCGACTCGGCGGGCACCGTACGCGTATGGAACTCGGGACGGCTGAGCCGCACGCTCTTCTCCGGACAGGGCGCGGTCTACCGGGCGGCCCACTCCGGCGACCTGCTCGCCACCGGCCACGAGGACGGCACGGTGCGCGTCTGGAGGGAGGGCGAGCTCCTGCACACCCTGCCGGGGCATCGGGGGCGGGTCTACTGCGTCGCCTTCTCGCCCAGCGGCGACCTCCTGGCCACCGGCGACACCGAGGGCGCGGTCCTGCTCTGGGACCCGCGCTCGGGCGAGTCACGCGGCCCGCACACCACCCACAGGGCCGCCGTCTACCAGGTGACGTTCTCGCCCTCGGGGGACCTGCTGGCCACGGGCGACTCCGACGGCACCGTACGCGTGCAGGAGATCGGCGGCTCGGCCAGGACCGAGCTGGCCGGACACCGCAGCTCGGTGTGGCCCTTCTCGTTCCGCCCCGACGGCGCCCAGCTGGCCACCAGCAGCAACGACGGCACCACCCGGCTGTGGGACCCGATCACCGGGCAGTGCACGCGGATCCTGCGCGGCCACGGCCGCCGCATCTCCTCCGTCGCCTTCAGCGCCGACGGCTCGATGCTGGCCACCAGCGGCAACGACGGCGTCGTCAGGATCTGGGAGCCGCGCACGGGCCGCCGCCTGCGGGAGTTCACCGGCGCGGCCGACCGGCTCATCTCGGCCGTCTTCTCCCCCGCGGGGCCCGTCCTGGCCACCGCCAGCAACGACGGCGGCGTCCACTTCTGGAACGCGGTCACCGGCGACCACGAACGCGAGCTGCACGTCGAGACCGACCACGTGTGGGCCGAGGCGTTCAGCCCCGACGGCCTGCACCTCGCCACCGCCAACGACGACGACAGCGTCCGCGTCTGGTACCGTCCCACGGCCCGCCTGGTCAGCGACCTCACCGACCACAGGGGCAGGGTCCGCTCGATCGCCTTCAGCCCCGACGGCACCTTCGTGGCCACCGGCTGCGACGACAAGCTGATCAGGATCTGGCACGCCGAGTCCGGCGGCAGGGTGGCGACGCTCGAAGGCCACACCGACCGCGTCTACTCCGTCGAGTTCTCCCCCTCGGGTGACCTCCTGGCCAGCGCCAGCAACGACGGCCGCGCCCTGATCTGGGAGCTGCGCCCCGGCAAGCCGTGGCAGCCGCGCCTGCGCCACACGCTGTCGGGACACGCGGGCAGGCTGTGGAGCATCGCCTTCGACGCCTCGGGCACCCTGGTCGCCACCGGCGGCGACGACCTCACCGTGCGGGTGTGGCAGGTCGCCACGGGACGGCTCGTCCACACCCTGACCGGGCACTCCCGCCGCGTCCTGTCGGTCGCCTTCAGCCCCTCCTCGCCCTCGCTGCTGGCCAGCGCGGGCGACGACGGCGTGGTGATCCTCTGGGCGGACGGCGTGCGCCGCGCCACCCTGCTCGGCCTCCCCGAGGGCTGGGCCGCCCTGGCGCCCGACGGCCGCTACAAGTGCCAGGGCGAGGTGGCGGGGCAGTTCTGGCACGTCATCGGAATGGCGAGGTTCGAGCTGGGCGAGCTCGATCCGCACCTGCCGGCCGTCCGCTCGATCGCCCTGGACGCGGAGTTCTGATCGTGGTACTCGCGTCATATGAATGTCTCCGCGCGCCTGCGCGACATCGCCGGCAACCTCGACATCGTCGTGGTCTTCGTGGTGGCCCTCGTGGTGGGCGTCCTCGACCTGCTCAACGTCATCAAGGACGGCGAGGCCGACGGCGTCATCCTGCCGGTGCTCGCCGCGCTCGCCTTCGTCTGGATCAGGGACCGTTCGAGGCAGCGCAAGGTCGCCGACCAGCTGGCCAGGGTCGCCACCACGACGGAGGGCATGTGGTCGCTGCTCACCAGCGGCCAGTCGGTCATGACGCTCAAGGGGCCGGCCATCAGCCGCGAGCTCACCGAGGCGCGCGCCGAGACCGACAGGTGGCTGTTCAAGGGCAGCACCGGCACCTTCACCCGCGCGGTCACGCTGCCAGAATGCCTTGAGCGAGCTCACCTTCACCGCCGGAGGCTCACCTTCAGGCTGGAGATCCTCGACCCCTCGAACCTCGACCTGTGCACCGCCTACACCCGCCTGCACCAGGACCTCGCGCCCAACGGCTCGGAGGAGAAGGCCTGGACCGAGCTCGGCACCCGCAAGGAGCTCTACGCCACGATCCTGGCCGCCTGCTGGTACCGCCAGCGCAACCGCCAGCTGCTCGACATCGAGGTACGGCTCTCGCAGACCCTCTCGCTGTTCCGCTGGGATCTGTCGTGGAGCCGCCTGATCATCACCCAGCGCGGCCCCGCCTTCCCCGCGGTCGCCATCCCGCGCGACAGCCCCCACTACAACCTGTGGGCCACCGAACTGGAGAACAGCCTCAGCCAGGCCAAGAGGCTGCCCCTCGAGCGGGCGACGCCGCTCGGCGAGCATCCCACGGCCGAGGAGGCGCACCGGCTGTTCACGGCCATCGGGCTGGCCGCCGACCTCGAACCCGACGATCTGCGGGAGGTCGCGCGCATCGCCCTCGACCACCTCGACCCCTATCGGGACAAGATCCCGACGCTCAACCTGTGAGCCGCTCCCAGACCTCGGCGACCCTGGCGTCGAGTTCCTCCAGCGTGCCCTCGTTCGGGATCACGATGTCGGCGACGGCCAGCCGGTCCTCCCGCGCGGCCTGGGCGGCGATGCGCGCTTTCGCGTCGCTCTCGGACATCCCCCTGACCCTGGTCAGCCGGTCGAGGCGGACCTCGTCCGAGGCGTCGACCACGATCACGACCTCGTACATCGGCGCCAGCTTGTTCTCCACCAGCAGCGGCACGTCGTAGACCACGACCGCGTCGTCGGGCGCGCTCCGCTGCAGCTCCGCCACCCGCTCTCCCACCAGGGGGTGGACGATCCCGTTGAGCGTGGCCAGGCGGTCGGGGTCGGCGAAGACGATCGTGCCGAGCTTCTCCCTGTTCAGCGAGCCGTCCGGGCGCAGGATCTCCCTGCCGAACGCGGCGACCACCCTGGCCAGCCCCTCGGTGCCGGGCTCGACCACCTCGCGGGCGATCTTGTCCGCGTCGATCACCACGGCGCCCCGCTCCCCCAGCCGCCTGGAGACCTCGCTCTTCCCCGACCCGATCCCGCCGGTCAGTCCCACTCTCAGCATGAGCGCAGCCTAGCCGCGTCGCAGGTGCACCAGGGTCAGATGATCATCCATCCGTTCCCTGCGGGTCTCCCTGTAGCCGAGCTTCCGATAGAGCCGCAGGTTCCCCTCCGACAGGTGCCCGGTGAACAGGTCGAACGCCTGGGCCTGCGACATCTCCTCGTGCAGCGCCTCCAGCAGCGCGCGACCGAGGCCGCGCCGCTGCGCGTCGGGCGCCACGACCAGCCGCCCGACCAGGCAGGTGGTGCCGGCCAGCTGGCCCCTGACCGCGCCCACGATCCGCTCGCCGTCGCGGGCCTTGAGGACAACACCGGTCTCGATCGCCCTGCGCACCTGCTCCACGGACTCCACCAGCGGCGGGATGAACGGGTCACCGTACAGCTGGGCCTCACTGACGTAGGCCGCCCGCTGCACGGTCAGAATCTCCCCCGCGTCCTCACCCACCGCCCGCGCGATCACATCCCCACCCTAGTCTCCTGTCTCGCTTTTCTCTCCTGACTCTCTTTTCTCTCCTGTACGGCAAGCCGGGCCACGCGCCACCCAAGGCGCGGGGCCGGCGTCTGTCCAGGGATACGCATCCTCAAGCGCACATGCCGGGCCACCCCAACGGAAACCGAACAAAGAGGCAAGCGGGACGACCCCCAAAGACGCCAGCCACCCCCCGAGGGCGCGGGACGACCCCCTGAGGAGGCAGGCAGGTCGACCCCCAGGACACGAGCCGACCCCCGAAGAGGCAGGAGGCCCTTCCGAGGAGGTGGATCGACGTCTCGAGGAGGTGGATCGACCTTTTCGAGTTTGGGATCGGTGTTTTGAAAGGGTGGTTGGGGGTTTGGGTGGAGGGGGTTGGGGTTCTGGGGAGGAAGGTCCGGGCATGGGGGGAGAAGGCGAGGAGGGTTCGATAGGTTGGCCAGATGTCGATTGCCCGCACAACCGCACGACCGAGCGAATCCTCCGCTTTGTCGCGCCTGGCATGGCTGGACGCGTTGCGCGGCATCGGCGCCGTCGCCGTTCTGGCCGAGCACATGCTGCCGTGGGTGATCCCGTCCCTCCGGCCGTACTGGTTCAACCTCGGCATGTACGGCGTCCTGGTCTTCTTCCTGGTCAGCGGCTACATCATCCCCACCTCCCTGGAACGCCGCGGCGACGTCGGCGGCTTCTGGGTCGGCAGGGTCTTCCGCCTCTACCCGCTCTACCTCACCGTGATCGCCCTGGTCATGGCCACGTCGTGGTGGATGCCGATCCGTCAGGAGGTCCCGCGCGACTCCTCCTCGATCGCCACGCACGCCACGATGCTCCAGGACGTGCTGGGCACGGGCGCCGTGGTCGACACCATGTGGACCCTCTCGTACGAGATGGTCTTCTACCTCCTGGTCACCACGCTGTTCGTCATCGGTGTCCACCGCCGCAGCGGCTCGATCGCGATCGGTTTCGGCGTCGCGGCCGTGGCCAGCGGCCTGCTCATGGCCGCCGCCCCCATCGCGCCCGGCGCGTGGCCGTCGTGGCTCTCCTTCGCGGTCTTCTTCGCCGGGCTCGCCTGCCTGATCACCGGCAGATTCCGGACGGCCGCCACCTACGTCCTGGGCGCCGGCGCGCTCGCGCTGCTGATTCTGAGCAGCAGGGTGCCGTGGTTCGGCCTGGCGATCCTCGCGGTCATGTTCGCGGGGACGGCGATCCAGCGATGGGAACGCGGCGAGGGCCCGCTGTGGCCGGTGGGCGTCACCGCCGTGCTGGTCGCGCTGTCCCCCGCGTGGGCGATCCACGCGGGCTGGTGGTGGGTGCGTCCGGGCGTGTGGATCACCACGATCCTGCTGGCGGCGGTCACGTTCGCGATGGCCATGGCGCTACGGCACCGCGGGACGTTCCGCTTCCTGGCGTGGCTCGGCATGGTCAGCTATTCGGTCTACCTGCTGCACCATCCGCTGCTGAAGTACTTCGTCGCCATCACCGGCGACCTGCGCCGGTCACCCCTGGCGATCCAGGCACTGATGGGGACGCTGTTCGTGGGCCTGGTCCTGGGTGCCAGCTGGCTGACCTACCGCTTCGTCGAAATCCCCATGCAACGCCTCGGCCGCCACCTCACCACCCGCCAAACCTAACCCCAGCCAGCCCCTCAGCCGCTCCCCACGCCTCCACCGGCTATCCGGCCGCTCGGCCGCCCATCTAAGCCTTCACCGGCTCCCACGCCGCCCTCCACGCCCTCCACTAGAGCGTGTCCCGTGGATCATAGGACAGGGTCACGGAGCCAGATTCTGATCGAGGCGACGTCGATGGTGCCCGCGTAGATGCGTTCGCGCTTGTCGGTGCGAAGGGCCACCGCGCGGTGGCCCTTGAGCTTGTTGACGCACCGCTCGGCGGTATTGCGCTCCTTGTACCGCTCGGCGTCGAAGCCGGGCGGTCGGCCGCCCTTACGCCCCCGGTTGAGGCGGTTGGCCTGCTGATCCTTCTTGATCGGGATGACCGCCTGGATGCCGCGTCGGCGCAGGTAGGCGCGATTGGCGCGCGAGGAGTAGGCCTTGTCGGCCAGCACACGTATCGGACGCCGGCGAGGACGGCCCAGACCGCGACGCCGGATGCGCACCCGCTCCAGGATGCGCCGGAAGTACGGGCTATCGCCGTGCTGACCGGGGCTGATGATCCGGGCGATCGGCCGGCAGCGCCGGTCGGCGACCAGGTGAATCTTCGTGCTCCACCCGCCCCGTGAGCGGCCCAGCGCCTCCCGGCCCGTGCCCGGTTTGTGATCTACGCCGTCCCCTTTGACGGGATGTCGGCGGGCGGCTCACGACGAGCTCCGGCGGCATGCTGATGAGCGCGCGCCACAGTGGAATCCACACTCACCGTCCAGTCCTCCCCCTCGGCCTCATCGCATCCAGCGCGCAGCCCGTCCAGGATCTTCTCCCAGGTGCCATCCATCGACCAGCGGCGATGCCGGTTGTAGACGGTCTTCCAGTTCCCGTACCAGGGCGGCAGGTCACGCCAGGTGATGTTGGTCCGGACCCGGAAGAAGACCCCGTTGATGACCGTTCGGTGATCGGCCCATCGGCCGCCCTGCCGCGGGTTGACCGGCAGCAGCGGCGCCAGCCGTTCCCACTCGGCATCGGTCAGATCATGACGCTTCAGGCGATCTTCCACTGGACTGATCTACACCAAACCACCATCAAAGATCCACGGGACACGCCCTAGGGCCTTCTCACCCTTCCGTTCGCTCCACTCCCGCTCACTCCGCGCCTCCACCGACCCTCAGGCCGCCGTCCGCCCCTCAGGCTTCCACCGGGCCCTCCACGCGCTCAGCCGTCGCCTCTGTCGACTCCCCAGACTGCCGTTCGCTCCCCCTCCACCGGGCCCGCAGCGCGCTTCCACTCCCGCTCACTCCGCGCCCCCACCGACCCCCAGGCCGCCGTCCGCCCCCTCAGGCTTCCATCGGGCCCTGCACGCGCTCAGCCGTCTCCTCTGTCGACTCCACAGACTGGCGTCCGCCCCCTCGGGCTTCCACCGGGCCCTCCAGGCTGCCGTCGCTCCCCTCAACCTCCACCGGCTCTCCACGGCCGCCTCCCGCCCCCCTGCGCCCACCAGGCCCTCTTAGGCTGGCTAGGGGCATTCCGTTCCGGGTTGGTTCGGAGCGTTCGGGTTCGTCCGAGGCATTCCGGATTGATGTGTGCTGGTTCTCGGGTGGCTGTGGGATGGTCTCGGCGGGTTCAGGAGTGGGCGGTCCGTTGGGGTGGCCGGCCACGTGCGCTCGGTGACGCGTATCCCTGGACAGACGCCGGCCCCGTGCCAGGGGTGGCGCTTGAGTGGGGCTTGCCGTACAGGAAGAAAGCCCCTCGCTCACGCGCGGCGCCGTACAGGAAGAACACCCCCGCACCGTACGGAGAGAAGGTTGGGCGGGGCGGGGAGAATGCAACGAGCCCCGCACGGAGGTCCGTGCGGGGCTCGATGGTGTTGCTAGTTCAACTCACGTGGTCAGCTCTGGCCGCCCGCGAGCTTCTCGCGCAGGGCCGCGAGAGCCTCGTCCGAAGCGAGCGCACCAGCGGCCGGAGCCGAGGAGGTGCTGCTGCTGGACGGGGCCTGGGTCTCGCCGGTGTAGGTCGAGGGGGCTTCGCCCGCCTCGGCCTCGGCCTTGCGAGCCTCCTCGATCTGCTTCTTGTGAGCCTCGAAGCGGGTCTGCGCCTCGGCGTACTGGCGCTCCCACTCCTCACGCTGCTTGTCGAAGCCCTCGAGCCACTCACCCGTCTCGGGGTCGAAGCCCTCGGGGTAGATGTAGTTGCCCTGGTCGTCGTAGGTGGCCGCCATGCCGTACAGCGTCGGGTCGAACTCGACCTCGGCGCCGACGCCCTCGTTGGCCTGCTTCAGCGAGAGGCTGATGCGGCGACGGTCGAGGTCGATGTCGATGATCTTCACGAAGATCTCGTCGCCGACCTGGACGACCTGCTCCGGGATCTCCACGTGGCGCTCGGCCAGCTCGGAGATGTGGACCAGGCCCTCGATGCCCTCCTCGACCCGGACGAACGCACCGAACGGCACCAGCTTGGTGACGCGGCCGGGGACGACCTGGCCGATCTGGTGGGTGCGGGCGAACTGCTGCCACGGGTCTTCCTGCGTCGCCTTGAGCGAGAGGGAGACGCGCTCGCGCTCCATGTCGACGTCGAGAACCTCGACGGTGACCTCCTGGCCGACCTCGACAACCTCGGAGGGGTGGTCGATGTGCTTCCAGGACAGCTCGGAGACGTGAACCAGACCGTCGACGCCGCCGAGGTCCACGAACGCACCGAAGTTGACGATCGAGGACACGACGCCCTTGCGGACCTGGCCCTTCTGCAGGGTGTTGAGGAAGGTCTGGCGGACCTCGGACTGCGTCTGCTCCAGCCAGGCACGGCGGGACAGGACCACGTTGTTGCGGTTCTTGTCCAGCTCGATGATCTTGGCTTCGAGCTCGCGGCCGACGTAGGGCTGCAGGTCGCGAACACGGCGCATCTCGACCAGGGACGCCGGCAGGAAGCCACGGAGGCCGATGTCGAGGATGAGACCACCCTTGACGACCTCGATGACGGTGCCGGTGACGATGCCGTCCTCGTCCTTGATCTTCTCGATCGTGCCCCAGGCGCGCTCGTACTGCGCGCGCTTCTTGGACAGGATCAGGCGACCCTCCTTGTCCTCCTTCTGGAGAACCAGGGCCTCGACGTGCTCGCCGACCTCGACAACATCAGCCGGGTCGACATCATGCTTGATCGAGAGCTCACGCGAGGGAATGACACCCTCGGTCTTGTAACCGATGTCGAGCAAGACCTCGTCTCGATCGACCTTGACGACGGTGCCCTCGACGATGTCGCCGTCGTTGAAGTACTTGATGGTCTCGTCGATCGCGGCGAGGAAGGCCTCTTCGGAACCGATGTCGTTGACCGCTACCTGCGGGGTGCTCGAGGTGGCCTCGGTGCTGCTCGTCATGTGTGGAATTGCTCCGAACGCGGACAGATGTCGATGTGGCGGACGCGCAGCAGGCTCTCTTCCGCATCAAGCCGAGGATGACGTCATCGACGAGACCGAGCGCGAGCCCGCTCCGTCTGAGGCGCGCGCGAGCCCACAGCGCAGCGATCAGCATATGAGACCTGGCGAGCGGGGTCAATCCGAGGACACGGGACGGCAAGAGACGCAAAGGCGTGCGGGGCCGCCTAGTAGGCGTTGACCTGCCCGATCCGCTTGGGAGTGATATTACCCCGAGTTTTCCTTGGGATGGAGATCCTCTCCGGATCTCCATCGGAGACAAAGCGCTCACCAGGGTGCTTGTTCAGCCATTCCAGCCAGTACTGCGAGCACCACTTCCGGCACTCGCCCTTCTTGCCGTTGCTCTGGATCCGCTGGATCGCGCCCCGGTCGAATTTTTTCGCGTAGGGCGAAAGCGAGGGCTCGGCGCCGGCGAGGAAGACCCCGGCGAGATCATACGAGATACCGCCCCATGATCCCTTCCTGGCGATCTTCTTCGGATGCGGCATCGAGCCGAACGGCAGCGCCAGCGTCTCGCTGGGCGGCGCGCCAGACTTCTTCAGCAGCCGTTCGAGCCGGACGATCTGCTCCTGGACCTTCTTCTTCGGCAGGACCGCCAGGTTGGGGTGTCCCCAGGTGTGGTTGGCCACCTCGAACCCGTGCTCGGTCAACCACCGCACGGCCTTCGCCTGGTCGGACTGGTTGCGCAGGCCGAAGGGCTGGCTGTTGATCCAGAAGGTCGCCACGGGCCTGAAGCTCGGGTACTTCCTGGCCACGTCGTAGATGATCCTGACCGCGGTGTCCTTCTTGGGCATGCCCGCGCCGTCGAGCGCGAAGTGGCTGGCGTGCCCGTCGTCGAAGGTGAGCACGACGGGGAACTTGCCCGCGGGCACCCTGATGTCGCCGGTGGCGAACTCCTTGGCGGTGATCGGCACGTAACCCTGCCTGGCCAGCTTCTCCAGCTCCTGCCGGATCTGCGAGGGGGTGCGGTCGATCGAGGCCAGCCGCTTCTTCATGATCCGGTGATACATGATCACCGGAACCAGTCCGAGCTCGTTGGCCTTCACCTGCCTGGCGAACTCCGGCGTCGCCGTCACCGGCGGTGGCGGCTCGCCGCTGGGCAGATCCGGCTGCGGCTCCGGCTGCACCTCCGCCTTCTTGGACGGCTGGACGGTGCCGACCGCCGCGGCCTTCCCCGGGGTGGGCTCGCCGGCGGTGGGGAGCAGCAGCAGAGCGGCGATCGCGACGGTGACGACCACGATGTTGGCTACCCCGATGACGCGCGTCAGGGATGCTGAATTCCGCACAGAACTCCCGTGCTCATCGAGGCCAGACCAACCAGTCCAGCCTAGACCAGATCCCCCCAATGACTCTCACGATCACCCGCCCAGTCAGGTGAATACCGTTGCCCCCGCTACCCCCATCCCTCCCCCGAAGCCCACCTCGCGCCATCGCCCACCCAGCTCCCCCGCCCCTTCAACGCGAGAGCAGCCCAACGGGGGCGCGCACCGGGCCTCACGAGGATCGGGGGCCCAGAACCTCCGAGACGCCACCGACCTAGCCGACGGACCTCGGCGGTCCCGGGGCTCCGGCGGGTTCAGGGGCGTCGCGGTTATGGGGGTGCCGGGTTCGGGGTGTCGGGTTCCGGGGCGTCAGGATTCCTGGGGTGTTGGAGTTCTGGTGTGTTGGGGTTCCAGGGGGTGGGGTGGGTTAGGGGTCCAACGGGGTGCAAGGGGTGGGTGGGTGCTCCGGAGGGATGCCACGAGCTGGGGCTTTGGGCCCTGGAGGGCGTCAGAAGCCCGACGCCACGAGGACGCCAGCCCCCAGCGCCCGAGATCCTGAGGACCGGGAGCGCCGGGGCCCGGCCCTCCAGGGGGCAGCGCGAAGAAGGTGTCCCACGATCCCGACGTCTCCAGCCCGGCCCCGTGGGCTGGAGTGGCGTGATGGATGGACACCGGCCACGTGCCCACGGTGGCCTCTCCCGTGCTGTGCCGTACAAGGAAGGGGCCCTGAGGACACCGAGCCCCGTGCTGTGCCGTACAAGGATGAGGCTCTGAGGACACGGAGACCGGGCCCGGGGACGTGAGGATGGGTTAGTGGCCGGCGTCCTCCCAGGTGCGGCCGATGCCGACGGAGACCTCGAGGGGGACGCGCAGGCTGTAGGCGGAGTTCATCTGGTCGCAGACCACCTGGCGGAGCGTCTCGAGCTCCCCTGGCGCCACCTCGAACACCAGTTCGTCATGCACCTGCAGCAGCATGCGCGACCGCAGCCCCTCCTCGTGCAGCGCCTGGCTCACGTTGAGCATCGCGACCTTGATGATGTCGGCCGCCGACCCCTGGATCGGGGCGTTGAGCGCCATGCGCTCGGCCATCTCGCGCCGCTGCCGGTTGTCGCTGGTCAGGTCGGGCAGGTAGCGGCGGCGACCCATGATCGTCTCGGTGTAGCCGTCCTTGCGGGCCTGGGTGACGATCTCGTGGAGGAAGTCGCGGACGCCGCCGAACTCCTCGAAGTACTCCTCCTTGAGCGCCCGCGCCTCGGCGACGGGGATGTTGAGCTGCCCCGACAGGCCGAAGTCGGACAGCCCGTAGGCCAGGCCGTAGTTCATGGCCTTGATGCGGGCCCGCAGATCGCCGTCGACCTGCTCCGGCGGCAGGTCGAAGACGCGCGCGGCGGTCGCCTGGTGGAAGTCGTGGCCCGACTCGAAGGCGGCGATCAGCGCCTCGTCGCCGGACAGGTGGGCCATGATGCGCAGCTCGATCTGGCTGTAGTCGGCCGTCAGGAGCGTCTCGTAGCCGGAGCCCACGACGAAGCCCTGCCTGATACGGCGGCCCTCGGCCGTGCGGATCGGGATGTTCTGCAGGTTGGGCTTCTCGCTCGACAGGCGCCCGGTGGCCGCGACGATCTGGTTGAAGGTCGTGTGGATGCGGCCGTCGTCGGTGATCTCCTTGATCAGGCCTTCGACCGTGGTGCGCAGCTTCTGCTGGTCGCGGTGGCGCAGCATGATGATCGGCAGTTCGTGGTCGGTCTGGGTGGCCAGCCAGGCGAGCGCGTCGGCGTCGGTGGTGTAGCCGGTCTTGGTCTTCTTCGTCTTGGGCAGGTTGAGCCTGACGAAGAAGATCTCCTGCAGCTGCTTGGGCGAGCCCAGGTTGAACGGCTCGCCGACCACGCGGTGCGCCTCCTCGACGGCCTGCTTGACCGCCGCGCCGAACTCCGCCTCGAGCCCGGCGAGGTACTGGCGGTCGGCGCCGATGCCGGCCCGCTCCATCTCGGCCAGGACGCTCAGCAGCGGCAGCTCGACCTCCTCGAGCAGCTGGGTGCCGCCGCGCCCGGCCAGGAACGACTCGAGTGACTGGGCCAGCTCGCGCACCGCGTGGGCGCGCAGCGCGAGGTCCTTGGCGGGCGCGTCGTCGTCGTCGCCGAACAGCGCGGCCTGGCCGCCGGACTCCTCCTCCACCTTGAGATCGCGGTTGAGGTAGCGCCTGGCCAGATCTTCGAGGGCGAAGGTGCGCTGCCCCGGCATCGCCAGGTAGGCGGCGAGCGCCGTGTCGCACGTCAGGCCCTTGAGGTCCATTCCCTGAGCCCACAGGGCCAGCATGGGGCCCTTGGCGTCGTGGACGGCCTTGGGCCTCGCAGGATCGCTCAGCCACGCTCTGAGGGCCGTTTCGTCCGCTTCTGTGAGCCTTGTGGGATCGATGTGGGCGGCGGTGCCGTCGGGTGAGGCGATCGCGATGCCGTCGATGCGGCCGGTGCCGCTGCCGTACGCGCCCTTGAAGGCCAGCCCCGCGCGGCCCTCGGGCATCGCCGACAGCCACCCGGCGACCCGGTCGGGACCGAGGATAACGGTCTCGACCTCGAAGCCCTGCTCGGGCTCCGCCTCGGCGGTGCCGAGCACCTTGAAGACGCGCTCGCGCAGCTCGCCGCGGATCTGCAGGGTGTCGAACAGCTTGTTGATCTCTTCGCGGTCCCAGGCGCCCTGCTGGAGGTCGGCCAGGTCGACCTCGAGCGGGACGTCGCGCAGCAGCTCGGTGAGGCGGCGGTTCATCAGCACCTGGGCCACGTGCTCGCGCAGCTTGTCGCCGACCTTGCCCTTGACCTCGTCGACCCTGTCGACGAGAGCGGTCAGCGAGCCGAACTCGCGCACCCACTTGGCCGCGGTCTTCTCGCCCACGCCGGGGATGCTGAGCAGGTTGTCGCTGGGGTCGCCGCGCAGCGCGGCGAAGTCGGGGTACTGCTGCGGAGTCAGGTCGTACTTCTCGACGACCGCCTCGGGCGTGAACCTGGTCATGTCGCTGATGCCGCGCCTGGTCATCAGGACCGTGATCTCGGAGCTGACCAGCTGGAGCGCGTCGCGGTCGCCGGTGACGATCAGCACGTTCATGCCCTCGCCCGCGGCGCGGGTGGCCAGCGTCGCGATCAGGTCGTCGGCCTCGTAGCCGGGCAGCGACAGGTGCGGGATGCGCAGCGTGTCGAGCAGCTCGTAGATCAGCTGCATCTGGCCGCGGAAGTCTTCGGGAGTCTCGCTGCGGTTGGCCTTGTACTCGGTGTACTCGGCGTGCCTGAAGGTCGGCTCCGACCTGTCGAAGCAGACTGCCACGTTGGTCGGCTGCTCGTCACGCAGGATGTTGGTCAACATCGAGGTGAACCCGTAGACCGCCTCGGTGTGCTGACCGTCGGTGGTCATCAGGTTGGCGTCCTTCAGGGCGTAGAACGCGCGATAGGCAAGGGAATGCCCATCCAGGAGCAGCAGGCACGGACGGGCGGGGGTCGTTTCACTCTTCGGCACAATCGCAGCCTAGTCTCCTGGTGCGACAGAAAACCTGAGCTCTAGGTACAGGAGGCCTCCCCTTGACGTTCGACATCGCCGTCGTCAACGAGATGAGCAAGGGCACGCTGGGCGAGCGGATGGGCATCGAGTTCGTCGAGGTCTCGGCCGAGCGGGTGGTGGCGCGGATGCCGGTGAAGGGCAACACCCAGCCGTACGGCCTGCTGCACGGAGGCGCCTCCGTTGTGCTCGCCGAATCGCTCGGCTCCATCGGCGCCGCCGTTCACGCGGGCGAGGGCAGGATCGCGGTCGGCATCGAGATCAACGCCACGCACCACCGCTCGGCCACCGACGGTCATGTCACGGGCGTCGCGACCAGGTCGCACGGGGGAAGGTCGCTGGCCACCTACGACGTCGTGATCACCGACGAGGAGGGCCGCCGGGTCTGCACCTCGCGCATCACCTGCATGCTGCGCGACGCCTGAGTCACACCGGTGACTTACGCCCACCCTTTGCGCGGGAACCCCGATGGTCGCTACGGTTGAGCCACCAGAGCCCGCGGGGAGGCCCAGTAGATAACGTGTAGGGCCGGGGAAGCCCTACACGGCCCCAAAAGCCTCCCCCGGGTTCGTCTCTCAGAGCACCTTCGACAGGAACAGCTTCGTCCGCTCGTGCTGCGGATTGGTCAGCACCTCGCGAGGCGCTCCCTTCTCCACGACGATGCCGTCGTCCATGAACACCAGCGAGTCGCCGACCTCGCGGGCGAATCCCATCTCGTGGGTCACCACGATCATGGTCATTCCCTCGCGGGCCAGGTCGCGCATGACGTCCAGCACCTCGCCGACCAGCTCCGGGTCGAGCGCCGAGGTCGGCTCGTCGAAGAGCATCAGCTTCGGCTGCATGGCCAGCGCCCGCGCGATCGCGACGCGCTGCTGCTGGCCGCCCGACAGCTGCGCGGGGTAGCTGCGCATCTTCCCGGCCAGCCCCACCCGCTCCAGCAGCTCGGCCGCCCTCTTCCGCACGACGACGGCGGGCTCGCCCTTGACCCGCTGCGGGGCCTCCATGACGTTCTCCAGCGCCGTCATGTGCGGGAAGAGGTTGAAGCGCTGGAACACCATCCCGATGTCCTTGCGCTGGGCGGCGACCTCCCGCTCCTTGAGCTCGTGCAGCTTGCCGCCGTGCTCGCGGTAGCCGATCAGCTTGCCGTCGACGTACAGGCGGCCCGCGTTGACCTTCTCCAGGTGGTTGATGCAGCGCAGGAAGGTCGACTTGCCCGACCCCGAGGGGCCGATGACGCACATCACCTCGCCGTTGAGCACCTCGAGGTCGATGCCCTTGAGCACCTGAACGTGGCCGAAGTCCTTGCAGACCTGCTCGGCCTTGACCATCACGTCGCTCATGCCGTACCGCCTATGAACCTGACGCGGCCGCCGCCTGGATGCGACCCCTTGGCGTAGTGGCGCTCGAGGTAGAACTGTCCCACCATCATGATCGAGGACAGGATCAGGTACCAGATGCAGGCCATGATCAGCATCGGGATGACCTGATACGTCGAGGCGTAGATCGTCTGCGCGGTGAAGGTCAGCTCCAGGTACGGGATGGCCGCCACCAGCGAGGTGTTCTTCAGCATCGAGATGGCCTCGTTGCCGGTCGGCGGGACGATGACGCGCATCGCCTGCGGCAGCACGATCCTGCGCATCGTGTGCATACGCGTCATGCCGAGCGCCTGCGCCGCCTCCTGCTGTCCTGGATCGACCGACAGGATGCCCGCCCTGATGATCTCGGCCATGTAGGCCGCCTCGTTGAGGATCAGGCCGAGCGCGGCCATCAGCGCCGCGCTGTAGAGCGCGTTGGTCGGCCAGGTGGCGAACTCGGGGCCGAACGGGATGCCGACCCCGATCTGCGGGAACAGCGCGCCGATGTTGCCCCAGATGAGCAGCTGCGTGTAGAGCGGCGTGCCCCTGAAGACCCACAGGTACAGCCACGACGCCCCGCGCATGAGCGGGTTGGGCGACAGCCGCATCAGGGCGAGCACGATGCCCAGCCCGACGCCGCCGAGCATGGCCGCGATCGTGAGCCAGATCGTGTTGCGCACGCCGTTCAGCACGGGCGGAGACAGGAAGTACTTCCACTGCTCGGCCCAGTTGTAGTTGGTGTTGGTGACGACGTTGCTCACCAGCATCGCGGCGAGCACCACGATGACCGCGGCGGCCACCCATCTGCCCGGATGCCGGACGGGCACGGCCTTGATCAGTTCGGGCCGCGCCCTTTCCGTCTCGGTCATGAGCTATCCCTGCGCGCCGTTGATCACCGGGTCGGTGATGGCGCCGTCGGCGACGCCCCACTTGTCGAGGATCGACTTGTACGTCCCGTCGGCGATGGTCTCCTTGAGCGCGGCCAGCCAGGCGTCCTTGAAGGTGCCGGAGTTCTTGCCGATCGCGTAGCCGTACGGGGCGGTGTCGTAGGCCTGACCGATGATCTCCAGCTTGCCGGCGGTCTGCTTCACCGCGTAGCCGACGATGGGCGAGTCGGCGAGCATGCCGTCGATCTTGCCGGACACCAGGTCGGCGTTGACCTCGGTCTGCTGCTTGCGCACCACCTGGTCGATGGCGGGCTTGCCGGCCTTGACGCAGGCGTCGCTCTTGGCCTTGATGTCGTCCACCTGGACGGTGCCCTGCTGGACGCCGATCTTCTTGCCGCAGGCGTCTTCGGGGTTGACCCCCTTCGGGTTGCCCTTCTGGGCGGCCCACGCGGTGCCGGCGGAGTAGTAGGTGACGAAGTCGACGACCTTCTCCCGCTCCTTGTTGTCGGTGAAGGAGGAGGCGCCGAGCTCGTACTTGCCGGACTGCAGGCCCGGGATGATCGTGTCGAAGCCGGCGTTCTGGAACTCGGCGGTCAGGCCGAGCTTGCCCGCGACGGCCTCGACCAGCTCGACGTCCCAGCCCACGATCTTCTGCGAGGCCGGGTCGACCGACTCGTTCGGCGGGTAGGAGGCGTCCACGCCGACGATGAGCTTGCCGTCGGACTTGATCGCGTCGGGCACCATAGCCGCCAGAGTGTTCTCGGCGGCGGGCGCGGTCGGGGACGCTCCGGTGCCGGCGGGTGTGGCGCCGGTTTCACCGCCCCCGCCCCCGCAGGCCGTGAGCGCCAGCGCGCCCGCGACGACGAACGTGCCAGCCGCCAGCGCGCGGCGGGAAAGAGTACCCATACTCACAACGGTCCCCTTCGGTTCCGGGTCTTGTCGCAGAGATGCTCCCGCAAGCTTGTCACCAGGCAGATCACCGCTCAGACACAATCGGACAACTTCCTACAAGCGTAAGTCTTTCGGCATAGGCCGAATATCGTGCCAACCTCACTTGAGGGCGAAACCTGTCACATTGCCGCGCTTCCTCGTTACCGTTGCCACGTGCGCCGATCTCTTCTCATCGCCTGCGTCGTGGCCGCGTTGACGTCGTGCGGCCCCGAACCGGAGAAACCGCAGACGAGACCCACCTACGACCTGCCTCCGCGACAGGTCCGCGTCAACGAGACCCCGATCCACGCCGCCCCCGTGACCGACGGCGACGCGCGCTTCCAGGTGATCGGCCTGCAGTCCGGTCAGGCCAGCCTCTCAGGCAGCCACGCCGAATGGCCCGCCAAGGGGCAGTTCGTCACTGTCCGTGTCGTGGTGGAAAATCCGGGAAGATCCACATCCAGGTTCGACGCACGCAAGCAGTTGCTGGTCACGGCGGACGGCCGCACGTTCCCCGTCGACGACACCGCCCAGATCACCAAGCGGCAGCCGAGAGAGATCTCCGTGGGCGCGGGCGTGCGCATCGAGATGGACCTCTGGTTCGACATCCCCAAGAACGCCCAGCCCGCCGCCGTCAAGCTGTACGGCGACCCGCCCATCGGCTATCCGAGCACCGAGGGCGTGCGGGTCCCCCTGAAATGAGAACGGCGGGGGCCGGCGAAGGCCCCCGCCCTCCTCCTAGTGGTGACCGTTCGGGCTCGACTCGCCCAGGTCGCCGCCCAGGTAGGCGGCGCGCACGGCCGGGTCGTCGAGCAGCGTGCTCGCCTGCGCGCTCTTGACGATCTGGCCGACCTCCAGCACGTACGCCCGATGCGCCAGTTGCAGCGCCTGCTGGGCGTTCTGCTCCACCAGCAGGACCGTCACGCCTCTGCGGTTGATCTCCTCGATGATCTCGAAGATCTGCTTGACCAGCAGCGGTGCGAGGCCCATCGACGGCTCGTCGAGCAGCAGCACCTTCGGCTTGGCCATCAGCGCCCTGCCGATCGCCAGCATCTGCTGCTCACCGCCCGACATGGTGCCGGCGAACTGGGTGCGCCGCTCGGCGAGCCTGGGGAACAGCTCGTAGGCCTCGTTCAGCTCGGCGCTCACGTCACCGGTGCGAGCGTAGGCGCCCATCAGCAGGTTGTCGTGCACCGTCATGCCGGGGAAGATGCCCCGGCCCTCGGGAGCCTGGCCGAGCCCGGCCTCGACGCGCTTGTGCCCCGGCATCTTGCTGATGTCCTGGCCGTCGAAGATCACCGATCCCGACGTCAGCGGGCGCAGGCCCGAGATGGTCTTCAGCGTGGTCGTCTTGCCGGCGCCGTTGGCACCGATCAGCGTGACGATCTCGCCCTCGTTCACCTCGACCGAGATGCCCTTGAGAGCCTCGATCTTGCCGTAGTGGACGTGGATGTCCTTGACCTCAAGAAGCATCTGCGGGTGCCCCCAAGTACGCCTCGATGACCCGAGGGTCGTTCCGCACCTCGTCGGGCAGCCCGTCCGCGATCTTCTCTCCGAAGTCGAGGACGGCGATGCGGTCACTGATGCCCATGACGAGGCTCATGTCGTGCTCGATCAGCAGGATCGTGCGTCCCGCGTCTCTGATGTTCCTGATGAGCTGCTGCAGCGCTTCCTTCTCCGCCGGGTTCATGCCCGCCGCGGGCTCGTCGAGCAGCAGCAGCTTCGGGTTGGTCGCCAGCGCTCTGGCGATCTCGAGGCGGCGCTGGTCACCGTACGGCAGGTTCTTGGCGTAGTCGCCCGCCCGGTGGGAGACCCCGCAGAACTCCAGCAGCTCGTACGCCAGGGCCTTGCCCTCACGCTCGGCCTTGCGGTGCCAGGGCAGGCCGAGCGCGACGCTCACCATGCCGGCCCTGTGGTGCACGTCCGAGCCCACCATCACGTTCTCCAGCGCCGACATGTTGTGGAACAGCCGGATGTTCTGGAACGTGCGGGCGATGCCCTTCTTGGTGATCTTGAAGCGCTTGACGCCGCTGATCCGCTCGTCCTGGAAGCGCACCTCGCCCTCGGTCGGGTGGTAGACGCCGGTGACCACGTTGAACACCGTGGTCTTGCCCGCGCCGTTCGGGCCGATGAGCGCGAAGATCTCGCCCTCGTTCACCGTCAGGTTCACCCCGCGCAGCGCCGTCACACCGCCGAAACGCATGGTCAGCGAGCGGAGCTCGAGCAGGGCCTGCTTCTCCTCGGTCATTTGTCAGCCCCCTCGACCGCTTCCGCCTTCGTTTCGGGCCCGGCCACCTCGGCCCCCAGACTGCCCATGCCGCCTGTGCCCCCCTTCAGTTCAGCCTTGCGCTGTCTGGAAGGCAAGAGGCCCTCGGGCTTGAAGATCATCAGAGCGACCAGCACCGCACCGAAGATCAGCATGCGGTACTCCTGCAGGCCGCGGAAGCGCTCGGGCAGCCACGCGACGATGAACGCGCCCAGCATGACGCCGGGCAGGTTGCCCGCGCCGCCCATGACCACCGCGGCCAGAATCGTCGCCGACAGCAGGAACAGGAAGTCGTTCGGGTTGATCGAGATGACCTTGGCCGCCCAGACCACGCCCATCGCGCCACCGATGGAGGCGCCGATGGCGAAGGCGAGCATCTTGAACCGGAACGTCGGGACGCCCATGACCTCGGCGGCGTCCTCGTCCTCGCGGATGGCCGCCCACGCCCTGCCGACGCGGCTCTTCTCCCAGCGCTTGACCAGGATGATCACGATGACCGCCAGCGCGACCAGCATGTAGTAGTACGGCCTCGGGTCGAGCACGCCGTACTTGAAGATCTCGACGCCGAAGAGCTCGACACCCTCGATGCTGGGCGGGTGCGGGATGCCGCGGATGCCGTTCGGGCCACCGATCGCGTCGGTGTTGCGGGCCGTGAGGCGGATGATCTCACCGAAGCCCAGCGTGACGATCGCCAGGTAGTCGCCGCGCAACCGCAGCGTCGGCGCACCCAGGACGACGCCGGAAAGGGCGCAGATCAGGATCCCGACGACCAGGATCTCCCAGAAGTTCCACCCGAGCCTGGTGCCCAGCATGCCCATCGCGTAGCCGCCCACCGCGTAGAAGGCGACGTACCCGAGGTCGAGCAGGCCGGCCTGACCGACCACCACGTTCAGGCCGATGGCCAGCACCACGAAGGTGCCGATCGGGAAGAACAGCACGCTCGCCCAGTCGGAGTACGGCGACATGATCGGCGCGAGCGAGTCGGAGGGCAGCAGGAGGGCTCCGACGATGAGCAGCACGTAGACCGCCCAGCGCTGCCACCAGGGGGCGGCCACCCACCTGTCGTGCATGCCGTCGGCGAAGGTGCTCCAACGCGAACGGAAACGGGACAGTGCATTCATCTGGTTCATGCGCGCGCCTGCTGAAGTGATTCACCGAGAAGACCGGTGGGCCGGAACATCAGGACCAAGACGAGGACCGTGAACGAAATCACGTGCTTCCAGTCGGAGCCGAAGATGATGGCGCCATAGTTCTCCACCAACCCCAGCGTGATTCCACCGACCAGCGCTCCGCGAAGGTTTCCGATACCGCCCAGAACCGCGGCCGTGAACGCTTTGATGCCGAAGAGGAAACCGATGTAGTAGTTGGTGTTCTCATATGCGAGCAGATACAGCGCTCCCGCCACGCCGGCCATCGCGCCGCCGATGAGGAACGTCATCTGGACGATCTTGTTGATGTCGACGCCCATGAGCACGGCAGCCTCGGGGTTTTGCGCCGTCGCCCTGATGCCACGGCCGATCTTGGTCCTGTTGACCAGCCGCTCCAGCGCGATCATCATCCCGATCGCCGCGACCACCACGAAGACCTGGTGCGTCAGCACCGGGTGGCCGAAGATCGAGAACAGCTCCGTCCGGTCCATGATGCGCGGCAGGCCCATCTGGATGCGGCCGCGCTCGGGCCGGTCGAAGACCGTGGGGATGACCAGGAGCGCGAACAGCTCCTGCAGGAAGATGGAGGCGCCGATGGCCGAGATGAGCGCGGCCAGGCGCGAGGCGCCCCGTTTACGCAGCGGCCGGTAGGCGATCCGTTCGAGCGCCGCCGCCGTGCCCGCCGAGGCGAGCGCACCAGCCGCGATCATGGCGACGATCAGCCCGACGAGGGCGATGCCGGTGAGTGGAGTGTTGATGCCGAACGCGAACGGCACGACCATCGCGCCGAACGTGCCGATCATGAAAACTTCGGAGTGCGCGAAGTTGATGAGCCGCAGCACGCCGTACACCATCGTGTATCCGAGCGCGATCAGCGCGTAAATGGATCCGAAGGCGAGGCCGTCGATCGTCTGCGGCCAGAACTGAGCAAAAAAGTCATTGAACACGTGACGATTACCACTTCTAGGCGAGGGTTCTCCTGCACTGCCGGCAGTGGATGCGCGAAGGGAGCGAGACCGCTAGCGGCGATCCCGCTCCCCGCGTGCCATCTACCCGATCTGACCTGAGACAGGCGGGAGACCGTTACCCGAGCTTGGCCTCGGAGGCCTTGCCCAGCAGGGAGATGTTCCCACCCTTGATCTGGTACATGTAAATGTCCTTGGCCACGACCTCGCCGTTGGCCTCGAACTTCACCTGCTTGGAGACGCCGGGGAAGTCCACCGTCGAGATGAAGGTGTTGATGTCCTCGGCGGTGACCTTGCCGGCCTTGATCGCCTCGATGAAGACGGTCGCGGCGTCGAAGCCCTCGGTGGCGTAGATCGCCGGGTCGGCGCTGAAGGCGGCCTTGTAGTCGGTCGCGAACTTCTTGACCTTCTCGTCGGTCACGTCAGGCGTGGCCACGTAGCAGGGGCAGCCGACCAGCGCGCCTTCGGCGTTGGCCGCACCGGCGCCCTCGACCAGGCCCTTGTCCAGCGAGCCGTCGCCGCTGAAGAACTTGGCGTCCTTGACGCCCTTGTCCCTCAGCTGCTTGAGCAGCGGGCCGGCCGCCGCGTAGTAGCCGCCGAAGAAGATGGCGTCGGGCTTGCCGGCCGCCACCTTGTTGACCACCGAGGAGAAGTCGCTCTCCGCGGGGTCGAGCGAGTCGTCGGTGACCGTCACGCCCTTGGACTTCAGCTGCGCGCGGACCGCGTCGGCCAGCGGCTTGCCGTACTCGGACTTGTCGTCGATGACGAAGACGTTCTTGGCCGCGGCCGCGCCGGCGATGAAGTCGGCGATGCCGGGACCCTGCACGGCGTCGTTCGGCAGGACGCGGTGCCAGAACTTCCAGCCGTTCTGAGCCAGCGCGGCGTTGGTCGCCGACGCCGAGACGCTGGGAATCTTGGCCTCTTCGAGAACCGGCGCGACCTGGGCGGACTCACCGGAGAACGCCGGACCGATCAGCGCGACGATCTTGTCGGTCTTGATGGCCTGCTGGGCGAGACCGACGGCCTTGGTGGCGTCGGCCTGGCTGTCGTACTCGACCATCTCGATCTTGACCTTGGGATTGGTCGCGTTGTACTGGTCGATGGCCAGCTTCGCGCCGTTCCTGGGCGGGATGACAATGCCGGCGTTCGAACCAGTCAGGTCGCCCATGAAGCCAATCTTGACGGAGGTGGGCGCCGCTTCCCCTCCACCGGTGGCAGTCCCCTCACCGGGGGTTCCAGACCCACCGCCACAGGCGGCCAGGCCGAGCGTGAGTGCCATACCAACGGCAAGCGCGCCGCCGAAGCGAGCAATCTTTGGCCGCAAGGCTGCCTTCCTTTCGCCTGATCCTTGTCAGGACCGGATTCACAGAGTCATTCCAGAGAGGGATGACCCAGGGGGTTGTGACGGTTAGTACAGCCAGGAGATGTCACGGGTTGGTACAGTGCACACCCTCGTTACCGCTTCGTTATTACACCGATCCTTTACGGCTATCGCAGCGAATTCAAAGGTCAAACGACCGTAAAGGAACGTTCCACGATGCGAAACGAACTCTGGACGCCTCCGCACAACCCACACCACGATGATGTGAGACGCGGAAACCTGGTCGGAGGCTCGCCGAGGAAGGTCAGGAGTGCTTCGTGGCGTCGTCCACGACGATCTGCGCGACCTCCCGCATGCTCAGCCGCCGGTCCATCGACGCCTTCTGGATCCAGCGGAAGGCCTGCGGCTCGGTCCAGCCGTGCTGGGCCATCAGCAGCCCCTTGGCCCGCTCGACCAACTTCCTGGTCTCCAGCCGGCCCGACAGGGACGACACCTCGGCCGCCAGCGCGACCATCTCCTCGTGCCTGCTGACCGCCATCTCGATCGCGGGCACCAGGTCGGCCTTGGTGAACGGCTTCACCAGGTAGGCCATGGCGCCGGCGTCGCGCGCCCGCTCGACCAGGTCGCGCTGCGAGAAGGCGGTGAGGATGAGACAGGGGGCGATCCTGTCGGCCACGATCCGCTCCGCCGCCGAGATGCCGTCGAGGATCGGCATCTTCACGTCCAAGATGACCAGGTCGGGACGGAGCTCGGTGGCCAGCTTGATCGCGTGCTCGCCGTCACCGGCCTCCCCCACGACGACGTAGCCGTCCTCCTGGAGCATCTCCTTGAGGTCGAGGCGGATCAGTGCCTCGTCTTCCGCGATCACCACTCGCCGCTGCGTACTCACGAGCAGAAGACTACCGACGTCCGCTAGATTAGATCCACGCTGGCGTCCCCGGGCTGGTCCTGTGCGGCTTGTAGACTCCAGCCCAAGATTCGGACATGTCCGAAGAACGCCCCGATAGACCAATCGGCAGAGTCGATGGACTCAAAATCCATTCAGTGTGGGTTCGAATCCCACTCGGGGCACCGCGATCGGCCCGGCCTTCCGACCGGGCCGTCTCCGTAGGCGGCCCGAGCCGTCGGTGACACGTCCACGGCTCAGTCCTCGGCACGGCCTGAGCGCCAGTAGCCCATGAAGGCGACCGCGCGGCGGTCCATGCCGCGCTCGGCCACCAGGTGCCTGCGCAGCGTCCTGATCACCGCCGCCTCGCCCGCCAGCCACGCGTACAGCGGCGCCACGGACTCCGTCTCCTCCGGCACCTCCCACAGCAGGTCGACGTCCACGTCGACGTCCTCGAGCGCCTCTCCGGGGGCCGCCGAAGGCAGCAGCCGGTCCGCGGCGGCCTTCACCTCGGGCACCAGCCTGCCGCGGCCTGGCCCCCTCCTCGGGGCAGCCAGGTGACGGTGACGCCGCTCCTGGTCGCGCACGGCAGCACGTCGCCCTGGGACGGCACCTCCAGCAGCGCCTCCCCCTCGCAGCCCTCGGGCAGCCGCTCCAGGATGGCGGTGATGGCGGGCACCGCGGTCTCGTCGCCCGCCAGCAGGAACCGGCGCGCGTCCGCCGGCGGCCTGAACTCCAGCCCGCCGTGCCGCTCGCCGTACCTGGCGTCGGGGCCGAACAGCGCGAGACGGTCACCCGGTCGCGCGCGGTTGGCCCAGCGGGCGGCGGGGCCGCCGTCTCCGTGCAACACGATGTCCACGTCGACCTCCCGCAGACCGGGGCGTACGGCGCGCACGGTGTAGGTGCGGAGGGGGTTGCGCGCCTCGTCGGGCAGCGCCCGCCAGCGCGTGAACCAGTCGGCGCCCCTCGGCATGCCGGAGACACCGCGGCCGGGCAGCGGCAGGATCAGTTTGATCCGCTGGTCGAAGCCGTTGTCGGCCAGGAGATCCAGGTCGTCACCGGTGAAGGTCACGCGGAGGAAGGAATCACTCAGCGGGGCGACGTCACTCACGTGGACGTCGAAAATACGAAATGGCTCGGTCATCGCCGCTCTTTGTTAGGTAAGCCTAACCTACATGGCACGATAGACTGTTGCCGGTTCAGCGAGAACGTGATCATTGGAGGGTGTGAGATGGCGCTGTCGACCGCTGATCGTGAGGCTTTCCTGGCCGAGGCGCACATCGGCGCGCTGGCCGTCCAGGACGAGGAAGGACGCGGCCCGCTGGCCGTGCCCGTCTGGTACGACTACTCCCCCGGCGGCGAGGTGTCGTTTCTGACCGACCGCGACTCGCGCAAGGCCAGGCTCGTCACGAAGGCGGGCCGCTTCACGATGCTCGTCGAGCGGACGCATCCGACCTACCGCTACGTCTCGGTCGAAGGCCCCGTCAGCTCGGCCAACCCGACCACGGTGGAGGAGCTGACCAGGATCGCCGCCCGCTACCTGTCCGAGGAGGCCGTCGAGAGCTACGTGGCGCGGTCGAACTTCGACGTGCTCGTCACCTTCCACATGCGCCCGGCGCGCTGGCTCTCCTCCGATCTGGGGAGCTTCTGAGCCTCCGGTATTTTGTGGCATGTGACTGCTATCGATCCCACCAGCACCGGCGCGCACGGCGTCGGCCTCGCCACCATCGCCGCCGACGGCACGGTTCTCGACACCTGGTTCCCCTCGCCCGAACTCGGCGACCCGCCCGCCGTCGGCACGCGGCGCCTGTCCGCCGAGGAGGCCGGTGACCTGGCCGCTCTGGTCGGCAGGGACGAGGCCAGGGGGGTCGAAGTGGTCGCGGTGCGCACCGGCATCGCCAAGCTGTCAGAGGCCCCCTCCGACGCCCACGACGCCTACCTGCGCCTGCACCTGCTCTCAGCCCGCCTGGTAAAGCCGCACGGACTGAACCTCGACGGCCTGTTCGGCAGGCTCGCCAACGTCGTGTGGACCAACCACGGCCCCTGCGCGGTGGACGGCTTCGAACAGACGAGGGTACGGCTGCGCGCCAAGGGCACGGTCACCGTCTACGGCGTGGACAAGTTCCCGCGCATGGTCGACTACGTGGTCCCCTCGGGCGTGCGCGTCGCCGACGCCGACAGGGTACGGCTCGGCGCCCACCTGGCCAGCGGCACCACGGTCATGCACGAGGGCTTCGTCAACTTCAACGCGGGCACCCTCGGCGCCTCCATGGTGGAGGGGCGCATCTCGGCGGGCGTGGTCGTGGGCGACGGCTCGGACGTCGGCGGCGGCGCCTCGATCATGGGCACCCTGTCGGGCGGCGGCAAGGAGGTCATCTCGATCGGCGAGCGCTGCCTGCTGGGCGCGAACGCCGGGGTCGGCATCTCCCTGGGAGACGACTGCGTGGTCGAGGCGGGCCTCTACGTCACGGCGGGGACGAAGGTGCGGCTTCCCAGCGGACGGGTGGTCAAGGGGAAGGAACTGTCGGGCTCGAACGGGCTGCTGCTGCGCCGGAACTCGCAGACCGGAGCGGTGGAGGCGGTGCCGCGCACCGGAACCGGCATCGAACTGAACGCGGATCTGCACGCCAACTGACGTACTGACCTGCTGACCGGTCACGGCCGGTCGGCGGGTCAGGCGAACAACTCGGTAACACCCGAATCCATGCCCCCCGAAGCCCACGCCTTCAAGGTGGCCGGTCGACCGGGGAGCGCGAGGGACCGGCAGGCCCCTCGCTGTGGTTTCAGGGGCGTGCCCCTGAAGAACGCTGTCCGAGCCGCAGGCGAAGGCGATGCCTCAGTGGGCGTGCGAGACCGCTGAGCCGATCGTGTGGACGCGCAGCGCGTTGGTCGAGCCCGGCGTTCCGGGAGGCGATCCGGCCACGATGACGACCTTGTCGCCCTTCTCCAGACGTCCCAGCGACAGGAGCGACGCCTCGACCTGCCGCACCATGTCGTCCGTGTGGTGGACGAAGGGCACCTGGAAGGTCTCCACACCCCAGGTGAGCGACAGCTGACCCCGCACGTGCGGAGCCGAGGTGAAGGCCAGCAGCGGGATCGGCGAGCGGTAGCGGGCCAGGCGCCGCGCCGTCTCGCCCGACATCGTGAAGGCGACCAGCGCCTTGGCGCCCACGATCGCCCCGACCTCGGCCGCCGCGCGCGCGATGGCGCCGCCGGTGGTCTCGGGCAGGCGCTCGAGGCTGTGGGTGGCGCGCAGGGAGGCCTTCTCCGCGGCGCAGGCGATGCGGTCCATGGTGGCGACGGACTCGATGGGGAAGTTGCCGACCGAGGTCTCGCCGGACAGCATGACCGCGTCGGCGCCGTCCATGACGGCGAAGGCGACGTCGGAGGCCTCGGCGCGGGTGGGGCGCGGGGCGTTCATCATGGAGTCGAGCATCTGCGTGGCGACGATGACGGGACGCGCCTTCTCGCGGCACAGCTCGATGATGCGCCGCTGGACGATCGGCACGTCCTCGAGGGGCAGCTCGACGCCGAGGTCACCACGGGCGACCATGATGCCGTCGAACGCCTCGACGATCTCGGGGAGCCGCTCCACGGCCTGGGGCTTCTCGATCTTGGCGAGCAGCGGGAGCCGTACGGCCTCCTGCTCCATGATGTTGCGGACCACGTCGGCGTCGGAGGGACGGCGCACGAACGACAGGGCGATCATGTCGAAGCCTGCGCGCAGCGCCCAGCGCAGGTCGGTCTCGTCCTTGTCGGTGAGGGCGGGGGCGCTGACGTTGACGCCGGGCAGGTTGAGGCCCTTGTTGTCGGAGATCATGCCGCCGATCACGACGCGGGTGACGACGCGCTTGCCGTCGACGCGGGTGACCTCGAGGACCACCCGGCCGTCGTCGACCAGGATGGTGTCGCCGGGGCGGACGTCGCCCGGCAGCCCCTTGTAGGTGGTGGAGACCTGCTCACGGTCACCGGGGACGTCCTCGGTGGTGACGGTGAAGACGTCGCCGAAGCCGAGGCGGACGGGGCCCTCCTCGAAGGTGCCGACGCGGATCTTCGGACCCTGCAGGTCGGCGAGCACGCCTACGCCCCTGCCGAGGTCGGCAGCCACCTCCCGCACCCGGTCGAGAACCTCTTTGTGCAGCTCGTGAGTGCCGTGGCTGAGGTTGAAGCGGGCTACGTCCATGCCGGCGCCGATCAGCTCGCGGAGCCGGTCGGCGGAGGAGGTGGCAGGACCGAGGGTACAGACGATTTTCGCGCGACGAGTCACGAGTCCTACCTTAATTGGTACAGACCACTTGGCAGTCACGCCCGGGAGAAATCCCGGTGACGTCGTCTCCACAGGTACCCGAACCAGGAGCCGATCACAAGTGAAGCCACGCCGAGACGTGCCAGGTTGGTGTGTTCTTCTGGATAGATGACGCCCTCGATGTAGTGGTCGATGAAACCGGAGGGCGTCAGTCCCGCCAGGCCCGCCTGGCGGCGTCCCCAGTCCTCAACGAGGGTCAGCGGGCATTCTACGCCTGTGACGATCGACATCACGCCCCACGCCGCCACCGCGAGGTGCGCCCAGATCGCGCGCGGCCACCGCAGGGCGAGGAACCCGCCCACCGCCAGGTAGGCGAGGAACAGGAAGTGCACGACCATCGCGGTGTCCGCGAGCAGCCGGTACATCATGTCTCCAGGCTAACCACCTATTGTCCGGCAAGCACCCGTTCAGCACCCCATGGTCTGTTGTACGGCGTTGTCCGGCAGCACCCCATGGTCTGTTGTACGGCGTTGTCCGGCAGCAGCACCCCATGGTCTGTTGTACGGCAAGCACCACTTGGCTCCAAGGCGGTCACCGGCTGACGTCTGTCCGGTCGACGCTCCTCGGGCGCGACGGCCGGCCGCCGTCACGTCGCCCGCCCCACCGACAGGCGGCCCCTTGGAAACCGCGCGCCCGTTCGCTGGGAGCCCGTGTGCCGGGAGGCCGTTCACTGGGAGATCGTCGCCGCCCGGTAGGCGTTGATCACGCCCTTGCCGTAGAAGCCGTTCTTCGCCTCGTCGCCCTCGCAGGTGTGCGTCTCCTTCTGCCCGAAGTACCGGTACTCGAAGGCCCGCGGCGACGGGCAGCCCTTCGGCGTCGCGGTGGCGTACAGCAGCCGCTCCACGGACGCGGGATCCATCGTCACCCCGCCCGCTCCCGGCCGGCCGAAGCGGGAGATGATGATCGCCGCGACGCCGGTGGCGTGCGGGGCGGCCATCGAGGTGCCGTCGAGGTACTGGTAGTAGGCGCACTCGGTGCCGTGGCAGTCCCGCACGACCGTGGCGGTCTGCGGCTCGCCCCGCTTGTTGATCTTGTTTGCCCTGCGCAGGGCCGCCTCCGGCGCGGCGGCCAGGATGGACCTGGTGGGCGAGACGCCCTTGCCGTCCAGCGTGTCGCCGCCCGGCGCGGACAGGTCGGCCTGCTCGACGCCGTAGTTCGAGTAGATCGCCTTGCGTCCGGAGGGGCCGAGCGAGGAGACCGAGACGACGCCCTCCGACTCGATGGGCACGTTCAGGCAGGAGTTGTCGATGGAGCGGCTCCTGGACGAGTTCGTGGGGAAGTTGGGGCTCTCGCCGTCGCTGCGCGGGTTGCCCAGGTCGGTGGAGCTGTTGCCGAGCGCGGCGATCAGCGTGACGCCCTTGCCGCGGGCGTAGTCGAGGGCGCGCTGCATGCCGGTGATGATGCCGCGCTGCTCCAGCCGCTCGCGCCTGCTGTCGGCCTTGTTGTTCCTGCAGTTGAACAGCCAGGGGTCGATGTAGAAGCTCATGTTCACCACGTCGATGCCGTTGTCGGCGGCGTAGGTGAGGGCGTCGAGGGCGGGCTTGAGGAAGAAGTAGCCCGAGTCGAGGCCCGCCCTGAGGTTGACCAGCTGCACGTTCGGCGCGACGCCCGCGATGCCCTTGCCGTTGAGGGGCGAGGCGATGGTGCTGGCGACGTGGGTGCCATGGCCGTCGTCGTCGATGTCCGCGGGGTCCTTGCAGCCCTTGTACTCGCACGGGCCGTCGAGCTTCTCCCCGTTGCGGTCCTTCGGACGGTCGGTGACGAAGTTGCGGCTGAGAGCGCGGTTGAAGTTGGGCGCGATGTCGGGGTGCTTGCCGTCCACGCCGGTGTCTATGACCCCGACCAGCACCTTGTTCGAGCCGGGCGCGACACGGTTGGCCCGGTCGGCCCCGATCATCCGCATGTCCCACTGGCGCGCGGCCAGCGGCTCGGCCGCACTCCCCCGCACCGCCGCCCCATCCGGAAACGCCCCACCGGCCGTCTCCTTGGGCCCACCACGCGCGGTCTCCCCGGACCCGCCACCGGCCGTCTCCTTGGACCGGCCGCCCGCCGTCTCGGCCGACCCGGCAACCGCACGATGCGCGACACCCTCGGCTGCAGACAGCCGACCTCCAGCGCTGACCTTGCCCGTGGAGGCGTTGAGGGTTCCGGTCGCAGCCTTGCCGGTGGAAGCCGTGAGGTGTCCGCCGCCGACCTGAGCTGGGGAAGCGCTGGGGGCTCCGGTGGCGGTGGTGCCGTTCTCCGTTCCGGCGGAGGGGCCGCGGCCTCGGGCGGCGAGGGCGGCGGAGGAGTAGCCGATCACGCGGTCGGTCGAGATCCCGACGATGGCGTCGCTGCGCCCCAGCGCGTCGGCGAAGGCCGCACCCGCGCCCTGTGCGAGTACGTAACCGAGCTTGGGTTCGGTCGACACCGCCCGCCCGCCGTTCGCCTCGATCGCCGCGACGGCCGCGCGCCGGCCACCATCGGCGTAGAAGACCATGAACTCGGTGGAGGGAGCGGCAGAGGGGTTCGCCACGACGGACGCGCCGACGACCAGCGGCACCACCAGAGCCGCAGCCGCCAGGCCGTAGATGAGCCGCCGCATCCAAACCCCCATAGATCGCTCAGGCAGGCGAGGGGAGCATCCTCTCCACCTCGTTCCCCAGTTGCAACTTATTCACCCGTTTCTATGATTTTTCGCGATATTGACCCCAACGGGCGAAGCTGCCCGATCACCCGACGCGGACCGGCATCCCAGGTCAAGCGATCCTCTTCTCGCGAGCGCGACAGGTCCGAAAAAATCGGACCACCACCCCCGGAAATCCCCAAGACAGTCCCCTCCTTCAACGCCTACCCCGCGTGCCACCTGGGAGAACAGCGCCCAAGCGGCCCCTCGACACATCCCAGGAGAGACAGGTCACCACCCAGAGTCCCCGCCCAGGAGCACCCGCAGCACGCTCCACCTGTGAGAACCCACCCAACGAGAACCCGCACCCCGTCCCAGCGGAAACGACCCGCCCACAGAACCCGCAGCGCGTCCCACCCGAAACGACGCCTCCCACAGAATCCCGACCAAGGGGAGCCCGCAGGGCGTTCCAGCCGGGGCGCATGGGAAACGCCCGCCCGAGTTCTCGGGCGGGCGTTCATCGGTTGATCGTCAGACCAGCGGGCGGGCCGTGGGGAGGATCGGGTACGGCAGGGCGGTCTCGCCGGTCAGGAACCGGTCGACCCCCGAGGCGGCGGCGCGCCCCTCGGCGATGGCCCAGACGATGAGCGACTGCCCTCGTCCCATGTCCCCCGCGACGAACACCCCGTCGACGTTGGTCATGTACGTCTTGTCGCGGGCCACGTTGCCCCTCGCGTCGTACTCCACGCCGAGGTCCTCCAGCAGCGCGCCCTTCTCCGGGCCGACGAAGCCCATCGAGAGCGTCACCAGCTCGGCGGGGATCTCCCGCTCGGTGCCGGGGATCGGCTTGAAGCCGTTCTGCGGTCCCTCGACCTCGACCAGGCGCAGCGCCCGCACGTGTCCCGTGCCGTCGTCGGCGAACTCCGTGGTGGAGACCGCGTAGACCCGGTCGCCGCCGCCCTCGGCCAGCTCCTCGTGGGCGCTTTCCATCTTGAACAGCGTGGGGAAGGTCGGCCACGGCTGCGCGCCGGGACGGGAGGCGGGCGGCTGGGGCATGATCTCCAGCTGGGTCACCGAGGCGGCTCCCTGGCGGATCGCGGTGCCGATGCAGTCGGCGCCCGTGTCACCGCCGCCGATCACGACCACGTGCTTGCCGCGGGCGTTGATCGGGGAGTTGTCGAAGTCCTTGTTGGCCGGAGGCAGGTACTCCATCGCCTGGTAGATGCCGCGCAGCGAGCGTCCGGCGACGGGCAGGTCGCGCCACTGGGTGGCGCCGCCCGACAGGACCACGGCGTCGAACTGCTCGCGCAGTTGCTCGGCCGTGATGTCGACGCCCACGTTCACCGAGGTGCGGAACTCGGTTCCCTCGGCGCGCATCTGGTCGAGGCGCCGGTCGATGTGGCGCTTCTCCATCTTGAACTCGGGGATGCCGTAGCGGAGCAGCCCGCCGATGGCGTCGGCCCGCTCGAAGACGACCACGTCGTGTCCCGCGCGGGTGAGCTGCTGGGCGGCGGCCAGGCCCGCGGGGCCGGAGCCGACGACGGCGACGCGCTTGCCGGTCTTCTTCTCGGGGACGACGGGGGTCACCCAGCCCTCGGAGAAGGCGTGGTCGATGATCTCGACCTCGACCCGCTTGATCGCCACCGGGTCGGCGTTGATGCCGAGGACGCAGGCAGCCTCGCAGGGAGCGGGGCAGAGCCTGCCGGTGAACTCGGGGAAGTTGTTGGTCGCGTGCAGCCGCTCGATCGCCTCGCGCCAGTCGTGACGGTAGACGAGGTCGTTCCACTCGGGGATGAGGTTGCCGAGCGGGCAGCCGTTGTGACAGAACGGGATGCCGCAGTCCATGCACCTGGCCGCCTGCTTGGTCAGCTTCGGCGCGGGGAAGTCCTGGTAGACCTCCTTCCAGTCGCGGATGCGGACGTCCACGGGGCGGCGCTCGGGCAGCTCCCTGTCGTGCGTGAGGAAACCCTTCGGGTCAGCCATGAGAGTTGCGCCCCCTATCCCTGAACGTTCTGCGGCGAGCTCGGCCGGTGACCGTGCCCCTGACGGCGGATCACGTCCGCACTCCGAAGCGGGCGACGGTGCCCGTGACGGCGGGTCATGCCTGCACCGCCGCGGTCATGACGGCCTCGTCGATGTCGCGGCCCTCGATGCGGGCGGCCTCGGCGGCCAGCAGCACCCTCTTGTAGTCGGTCGGCATGACCTTGCCGAACCGGGTGAGCGCGGCGTCCCAGTCGGCCAGCAGCTCCTTGGCGATCGGCGAGCCCGTCTCCTCGAAGTGCCTGGCCACGGTCTCGTGCAGGAACGACGCGTCCTTGTCGGTCAGCGGCTCGATGGCGACCATCTCGCGGTTGACGCGCTCGGATCGCAGGTCGAGCAGATAGGCGATGCCGCCCGACATGCCCGCGGCGAAGTTGCGCCCGGTCTGGCCGAGGACGACGACCTTGCCGCCCGTCATGTACTCGCAGCCGTGGTCGCCCACGCCCTCGACGACCGCGGTGGCGCCCGAGTTGCGGACGCAGAAGCGCTCGCCGACCACGCCGCGGATGAACACCTCACCCGAGGTCGCGCCGTAGAGTGCGACGTTCCCGGCGATGATCTGCCCGTCCAGCGGGGCGGTGTCGTGCGGGCGGACCGTGATCCGGCCACCCGACAGGCCCTTGCCGAGGTAGTCGTTGGCGTCACCGGTCAGCCGCAGCGTCACCCCGCGCGGCACGAAGGCGCCGAAGGAGTTGCCCGCCGATCCGGTGAAGCTGATGTCGATGGTGTCGTCGGGCAGGCCCGCGCCGCCGTACCGCCTGGTCACCTCGTAGCCGAGCATGGTGCCGACCGTGCGGTTGACGTTGCGGATCGGCAGGTCGAGCGTGACCGGCGTGCCGTGCTCCAGCGCGCCCTCGGCCAGTGCGATGAGCGTGTTGTCGAGGGCGTGCTCCAGTCCGTGGTCCTGGTCGACCGTACGGCGCAGCGGCGTCCCCTCGGGCAGCGACGGCTGGTGCAGGATCGGCGCCAGGTCGAGCCCGCTGGCCTTCCAGTGGTCCTCCGCCGCCGACACGTCGAGCAGTTCGACGTGCCCGATGGCCTCGTCGAGCGAGCGGAAGCCCAGCTCGGCGAGGTACTCGCGGATCTCCTCCGCGATGAACTCGAAGAAGTTCACCACGAACTCGGGCTTGCCGGCGAAGCGCTTGCGCAGCTCGGGGTTCTGGGTGGCCACGCCCACCGGGCAGGTGTCGAGGTGGCACACGCGCATCATGACGCAGCCGGAGACGACCAGCGGAGCGGTGGCGAAGCCGTACTCCTCGGCGCCGAGGAGGGCGGCGATGACCACGTCGCGGCCGGTCTTGAGCTGGCCGTCGACCTGGACCACGATCCGGTCGCGCAGGCCGTTCAGCAGCAGCGTCTGCTGGGTCTCGGCCAGGCCGAGCTCCCACGGGGCGCCCGCGTGCTTGAGCGAGGTGAGCGGCGAGGCGCCGGTGCCGCCGTCGTGGCCGGAGATCAGCACGACGTCGGCGTGGGCCTTGGAGACGCCCGCGGCGACCGTGCCGACGCCGACCTCGGCCACCAGCTTCACGTGGACCCTGGAGACCGGGTTGGCGTTCTTCAGGTCGTGGATGAGCTGGGCCAGGTCCTCGATGGAGTAGATGTCGTGGTGCGGCGGCGGCGAGATGAGGCCGACGCCGGGGGTGGAGTGCCTGGTCTTGGCGATCCACGGGTAGACCTTGTGGCCGGGCAGCTGGCCGCCCTCGCCCGGCTTGGCGCCCTGGGCCATCTTGATCTGCAGGTCGTCGGCGTTGACCAGGTACTCGCTGGTGACGCCGAACCGGCCGGAGGCCACCTGCTTGATGGCAGAGCGGCGGGTGGCGTCGTACAGGCGCGAAGGGTCTTCGCCGCCCTCGCCGGTGTTGGACTTGCCGCCGAGCCTGTTCATCGCGATCGCGAGCGTCTCGTGCGCCTCCATCGAGATGGAGCCGTAGGACATCGCGCCGGTGGAGAAGCGCTTGACGATCTCGGAGACCGGCTCGACCTCCTCCAGCGGCACCGGGGCGCGGTCCGAGGCGAACTTGAACAGCCCGCGAAGCGTCATCAGCTTCTCGGCCTGGGAGTCGACGAGGCCGGTGTACTCCTTGAAGATCTCGTAGCGGCGGCTGCGCGTGGCGTGCTGCAGCTTGAAGACCGTCTCGGGGTTGAACAGGTGCGGCTCGCCCTCGCGCCGCCACTGGTACTCGCCGCCGACGTTGAGCCGCCGGTGGGCGTTCTCCGCGCGGGGGTAGGCGTGGCGGTGGCGGGCGGCGGCCTCCTGGGCCAGGACGTCGAAGCCGACGCCGCCCAGGCGCGAGGTGGTGCCGACGAAGCAGGTGTCGATCACCTCGGCGCCGAGGCCGAGCGCCTCGAAGATCTGCGCGCCGGTGTAGGAGGCCACCGTGGACACGCCCATCTTGGACATGACCTTGATGACGCCCTTGCCGTACGCCTTGATCAGGTTGCGCACGGCCTTGTGCTTGTCGACCTGCAGCATGCCGGTGTCGACCATGTCCTCGACGGTCTCGATCGCGAGGTAGGGGTTGACGGCCCCGGCGCCGTAGCCGATGAGCAGCGCCATGTGGTGGCACTCGCGGGCCTCGCCGGTCTCGATGACCAGGCCGATCTTGGTGCGGGTCTTCTCGGCGATGAGGTGGTGGTGCACCGCGCCGGTCAGCAGCAGCGACGGGATCGGCGCGAGGCGCTCGGAGGAGCCGCGGTCGGACAGCACGATGATCCGCGCCCCGCCCGCGATCGCCTCGGAGACCTCGGCGCAGATGGCCGTGAGCCGCTCCTTCAGCGCGGTGCCGCCACCGGCGACCTCGTACAGGCCCGAGACGACGTAGGGGTGAAAGCCGGGCAGGCCGCCCTCGTCGTTGATGTGGATGATCTTCGCGAGCTCGTCGTTGTCGATCACCGGGTACGGCAGGACCAGCTGGCGGCACGAGAAGGGGCCGGGGGCGAGCAGGTTGCCCTCGGGGCCCAGCGTGCTGGCCAGCGAGGTGACGAGCTCCTCGCGGATGGCGTCCAGCGGCGGGTTGGTGACCTGCGCGAACAGCTGGCTGAAGTAGTCGAACAGCAGCCTGGGCTTCTCGCTGAGCACGGCGACGGGCGTGTCGGTGCCCATCGACCCGATCGGCTCCTGGCCGCTCTTGGCCATCGGCGACAGGATGATCCGCAGCTCTTCCTCGGTGTAGCCGAACGTCTGCTGCCGCTTGACGAGCGCCTCGTGGGTGGGCATCTCGTGGGCGCGGGCCGGCAGCTCCTCGAAGCGCACGAGGCCCGCGTGCAGCCAGTCCTCGTACGGCAGCGCGGCGGCCAGCTCGGCCTTGATCTCGTCATCCTCGATGATCTTGCCGCGGGCGGTGTCGATGAGGAACATCCGCCCCGGCTGCAGGCGGCCCTTGCGCACGACGTCCTCGGGCGCGAAGTCGAGCACGCCCGCCTCGGAGGCCAGCACGACCAGGCCGTCGGCGGTCACCCAGAAGCGGCCGGGGCGCAGCCCGTTGCGGTCGAGGACGGCGCCCGCCAGCGTGCCGTCGGTGAAGGTGATCGAGGCGGGGCCGTCCCACGCCTCCATCATCGAGGAGTGGAACTCGTAGAACGCCCGCCGCGCGGGGTCCATCTCGGTGTGGTTCTCCCACGCCTCGGGGATCATCATCAGCACCGCATGCGGGAGCGAGCGCCCGCCCAGGTGCAGCAGTTCGAGCGTCTCGTCGAAGGACGCGGTGTCCGATCCGTCCGGGTCGCAGATGGGGAAGAGTCGCGACAGGTCACCTGGAATCAGCTCAGACTCCAGCATCGCCTCGCGCGCCCGCATCCAGTTGCGGTTGCCCTTGACCGTGTTGATCTCGCCGTTGTGGGCGATGTAACGGTAGGGGTGGGCCAGCGGCCAGCTCGGGAAGGTGTTGGTCGAGAAGCGAGAGTGCACCAGCGCGATCGCGGTGTCGAAGCGCTCGTCGGACAGGTCGGGGAAGAACGGCTCGACCTGCAGCGGGGTGAGCATCCCCTTGTAGACGAGGGTGCGGCCCGACAGCGAGGGGAAGTAGACGTCCGCCTCGTGCTCGGCCCGCTTGCGCAGGCAGAAAGCCAGCCGGTCGAGCTCGACGCCGCTCTCGCCGTTCGGGCTCGACACGAACAGCTGCATGAAGTGCGGCATGACCGCGCGGGCGCTCGGCCCGGCGTGCGCGGTGTCGACCGGGACCTCGCGCCAGCCGAGGACCGTCAGGCCCTCCTCCGCCGCGATCTCCTCGATCATCCCGGTGGCGATCCGCCTCGCCTCGCCGTCGACCGGCAGGAAGGCCATGCCCACGGCGTACTTGCCGGACTCGGGCAGCGGGAAGTCCACGCTGGCGCGCAGGAAGCCGTCGGGGACCTGCGTCAGGATCCCCGCACCGTCGCCGGTGTCCGGCTCGCTACCCTTGGCCCCCCGGTGGTCGAGATTGCACAGGGCCGTCAGAGCCTTCACGACGATCTCGTGGCCACGTCGCCCGTTCACGTCCGCGACCATCGCGACACCACAGGCGTCATGCTCGTTCGCGGGGTGGTAAAGACCCTGGGGCTCGGGGAACCCGAGGAAGGCAGCAGGCATTGAATCCCTCCCGTCGTCATCGTCTGCTTTGGTGTTGCAGGCGGGGACGACGTTGGCCCTGCTGCGGTTCAGTGGATAGAGATTACCGCACCCTGCCGGAATAGTGCCCACCAGGTCCACATCGCGAACATTTATGGGATTCCGGCATGCGGACTCTCCTGTCCCAACCTCCGATATCGTCCCAGCATTCCCTCGGGGCGTGGAGAGCCCGTCCCGCGAGGGCTCGCGGCTAAGGTTGCCGCATGGAACGCGACGGCCTGGAAGCCCTGCTCGACACCGCCGGAATCGACAGCAGGCGGCTGCGCCACGCGCTCATGCTCGTGTGCGACACCCAGTGGTGGACGCTGGCCGCCCTGGTCAGGCAGAGCGCCACCTCCAGGCGGTCGATCGAGGCCCTGCTGCGCGAGGTCGAGCTCGAACGGGACGGCGACCGCTTCCGGGTGCCGCTCGCCCACACCCCCGACTACCAGGACCTCTTCGCGCTCAGCGAGCCGCCCGCCGACCCCGTGGCGCACCTGCTCCCCCACTACGAGCACGTGCTCAAGCGCATGAGGGAGCTCATCGCGAACGCTCCGGCCGCCCGCCAGGCCCTCGACCACGTCTCGGCCACCCCTGAGACCGTCGTGCGCAGGGCGCTCCTGCTGGGGGCCCGCTTCTGGCTGAGGGGGGCGCGGGTGCTGTGCGTCGGCGACCACGACCTGACCTCGCTGGCCGTACGGCTGACGCATCCCGAGGCCGAGGTCACGGTCGTCGACATCGACGAGCGCATCCTGGCCTACATCGACGCCCAGGAGCTCGGCGTCACCACTCGATGGGCAGACCTGCGGCTCGGGCTGCCGCCGTCGGTGCGCGACCACGATCTGGCGGTCACCGACCCGCCGTACACGCCGGAGGGGGTCGGCCTGTTCACCGCCCGGGCCGTGGAGGGGCTGAAGGACGAGGGCCGCGTGCTGCTGGCCTACGGCGCGAGCGAGCGCACCCCGATGCTCGCCCTCAAGGTGCAGAACGCGCTCTCCGCTCTCAACTTCTCCCACGAGGCCATCTATCCTGACTTCAACCGCTATTTCGGCGCCGAGGCCATCGGCTCGGCGGCCGATCTCTACATCCTGCGTCCGACCAGCAAGACCAGGCCCGCCGTCGCCGCCCGCGTCGAGCGGTACGGCACCGCGATCTACACCCACGGCCCCCAGTCGATCGAGGCGGGCGCCGTCGCGGGCCCCGGCCGGCCCGGCGCCTTCGCCGCCGACCTCCTGGTGGGCGACTGGCCCAAGGACCTCACCCAGCCGCGCGTCAAGCTGAGCACCTGGCTGGCCAAGCCGCACGCCACCGCCCCCGCCAGGGTGGCCATCGCCGTCCCCGCGGGCCTGGAGGCGGCGCTCCCCCGGTTGCTGCTGGCCACGCGCGCCGCGCACGTGCGGGTCCACCTCACCGCGCCGCCGCGGGCGCTGCCGCCGCTCTCGGCGGTCTACGAGCTCACCGCCGACGGCCCGGTGCTCGACGCGGTACGGCTGCCGCCGCCCGCCGACGAGGAGGGCAGGGTGCTGCGCCGCATCCTCGACAACGGGCACGGGAAGCTGGCCAACACCTGGCGGGAGGGGCTGATCGCGGTGGCGCAGGGGCGCCGCGTCACGCTGACGAAGAACGACGCGCGCGCGCTGATCCGCGAGGCCGCGCCGTGGGCGGAGTCGGGCACCGTCCTGGAGGCGCCGCTGCACCGCCTGGAGTCACTGCCCGCCGCCGTCGCCACGACCGTCGCCGCCCTTCCCCGCTGACCACCGAGCCGCCGGGTTTTCGGGGACCCTCCAGGGCCACCGCCGCCTCCATGGTCTCGCACTCCTCCGCGTCTCCACCGTTGTGGGGCGGCCTCGGGAGGCTCCCAGGTTCGAGGGCTCTGGATCCGAGGGCCGCCGGCGGGTCTTGAGGTGGTCCTGGTTGATTTTTTGAGGTGTTTTTGAGGTGGCCGGGGTCTTCAGGTCGACGGAGTGACGGGGTCAGGTGGCGGCGATCACCCGGGCGGAGACGACCGAGCGGCCGAGCCCGTCGAGGGCGATCTGGGGGTAGGCGAGGTCGGCCGTGCCCTGCCCGACCGGACCCACCCAGCTCACCGTGACGAAGTGGCCGAGCGCCCTGGCCTGCGCCCTGCTGCGGGAGGCGTCGAAGGCGCCCGCCTGCCGTACGAAACCATGGGCGCCCAGCTCCGACACCAGCGCGTCAGCCGCGCGCCCATCGGTGAGGTTGAAGATGAGGAACTGTCCCGCCACGGTCCGGTCGGCGCTGCTGTACGAGGCGCGCAGGGCCTGCGTGCAGCCGGCGGCCTCGACGCCCCACACCGCCTCGGCGCAGTCGGCGAGCACGGCCACCGTGTCGCGGGTCATCGTCACGCCGCCCGCCGCCAGCTCGACGGTCGACGGCCCGAAGACCTCGGCCTCGGTGAGCGGCCGGGGATCGAGCGCGCTGGTGTCGATGACGGCGTACTGCGCCGAGGTCGGCTCTCCCGCGAAGACCGCCGCCCTCGGCCCCTCCTCACGGGTGAAGACGAAGACGGCGACGGCCGCGACCGCCACGAGGGCGGCCAGCAGGGGGAAGAGAACGCGCCTGGGCATGGTGACCAAGCCTACGAGGTGCCGGTGAGCGCCACTACCCGCTTGTAGAGAGGCTTCTCCGCGCCCCTGACGGTCAGCGCCAGGTTGCTGAAGTCGTCTCCCTGCTCGGGTTCGGCGCCGTCGGTGCGCGAGAGCCAGACCAGCGCGACGTAGTGCCCCAGCGCGTAGGCGCCGCCCTCGGTGTGGGCGTTGGGCGGGAAGGCGGTGACCGGGCGCACCCATCCTCCCCTGTGCAGCGACTTCAGCGACTCGACCAGCTCTCCCGCGACCTTGCTGTCGTTGAGGTTGAGCAGCGTGAACTGGGTGAGGTAGCGGCCGTCCGTGCTGGTGTAGGCGGCCCGCGCGGCCTGGGTGCAGCCCGCGTCGCCCACCTGGCTGAGGAGTTGCTCGCCCCAGAGCGCGGCCGAGCAGTCGGTGTCGAGCGTCTTCTCGGTGAGCTTGAGGCTGATCTTGTGCTCGCCCACGAGTCTCTTCTGGGCGAACAGCTCCTTCTCGGTGAGCGGCTTGGCGTCCTTGGCCCGCTCGGCGATGGGTTCGAACACCTTGGGTGAGGCCCAGCCCTCGAACCTCTCCGGCCGTAGCTCACCGCTCACGGGGGCGGCCGCCTGACGGCTCTGGTCGGGCGCGTCGGCGCCGAGCGCCGCCACCGCGGCGGTCAGCGCCACCGCGGCGATCAGCACGCCCGCCACCGAGGCGATGATCACGAGCAGCCGCTGCTGCTCGGGCTTGAGCCCCCAGTCGGTGAGGACGGGCAGGTTCCAGTCGGGCGGTGGGGTCCGCCTGCGCTTGCGCGTACGCGTGCTGCCCCTGGTCACGGTCATAGCCCGCCGGCTCCGCCGATCAGGTTGCCCAGGCCGAAGGTCAGGCCCGCGGCCACCATGCCGACCACCAGCTGGCGCAGCCCGGAGAACCACCAGCTGCGCGCGGTGACGGTGGAGACCAGCGCGCCCGCCCCGAACAGGGCCAGGCACGACAGCACCGCCGACAGCCACAGGCTGGTGACCCCCAACAGGTACGGCAGCAGCGGCAGGATCGCGCCCACGCTGAAGGACAGGAACGACGAGACCGCGGCCATCTTGGGCGCGGGCAGGTCGCCCGGCGTGACGCCGAGCTCGGCCCTGGCGTGCACCTCGAGGGCCTGGTCGGGATCGCGGGAGATCTGCCTGGCCACCTCGGCGGCCAGCGCGGGATCGACGCCCCTGTCGACGTAGACCTGGGCGAGCTCCTCCTGCTCGTCCTCGGGATGGCGCTGGAGCTCGCGCCGCTCGACGGCGATCTCGGCCAGCGCCAGCTCCCGCTGGCTGGCCACCGAGACGTACTCGCCCCCCGCCATGGAGAACGCGCCCGCGGCCAGCCCTGCGACGCCGGCGAGCGCGATCACCCTGGTGTCGTCGGTGCCGCCGGCGACACCGGCGATGAGCGCGAAGTTGGACACGAGCCCGTCCATCGCGCCGAACACGGACGGTCGCAGCCATCCGCCGTTGACGTCGCGATGCTCGTGGTGGTGCTCCGCGCGCCCGCTCATCAGGACTTCTTTTCCTCCGGTACGGCCCTGGCCCGCTCGTCCTCCGCCCCGTCAGAAGCCTCCGCCCCGTCAGCAGCCTCGGCGTCGTCGGCGGACTCGGCCCGGTGAGCGGCGTCCACCGCGGCGGGAGGCTCGGCCGTGTCAGAGGACTCGGCCCTTTCAGCGCTCTCTACCCCGTCAGAGCTCGCTACCCCGTCAGCGGGCTCCGTCTCGCCGGAGGCGGGGTCGTCGTCCGAGGAGCGGGCGCCGTCGTCAGAGGTGCGGGCGTCACCGGCGGGCTCGTCCCCGTCGGCGGGCGTGCCGGATGGGGAGCCGGAGGCGGGCTCCGCCGAGGGCGGGACGACGATCTCCTCGGCGTCCTTGTTCCTGGTCACCCAGAGATAGACCAGCGCCCCGACGAACAGCACGATCGCGGTCCACTGGTTGATGCGCAGCCCCAGGAAGTGGACCGCGTGGTCCACGCCGCCGACGGGGTCGACCCTCAGCCCCTCGATCCAGAACCTGCCCACGGTGTAGCCGGCCACGTAGAGCGCGAACAGCCGGCCGTGGCGCAGGGTGAACCGCCGGCCCGCCCAGATCAGCGCGAAGCCGAGCGCGACGTTCCACAGCGACTCGTACAGGAACGTCGGGTGGTAGAGCCCGGTGTAGCCCTCGATCGTGCCCGCCCTGCCCGGCTCGATCTCCAGCCCCCACGGCAGCGTCGTGGGCCCGCCGAACAGCTCCTGGTTGAAGTAGTTGCCCCATCGGCCGATGGCCTGCGCGAAGGCGATGCCGGGCGCGACGGTGTCGGCCACCGCGCTCAGCGACAGCCCTCTCTTGCGGCACGACAGCCACACGCCGACGCCGCCGAGCGCGACCGCGCCCCAGATGCCCAGCCCGCCGTTCCAGATGAACAGCGCCTCGTACGGCTTGTTGGGCGCGTCGGGCCCGAAGTAGAGCTGCCAGTCGGTGATGACGTGGTAGAGGCGACCACCGATGAGGCCGAAGATCACCGCGGGAACGGCGATGTCGACCATGGTGCCTGGCGCGCCACCGCGAGCCCGCCAGCGGCGCTCGCTCAGCCAGACGGCGACGATGACGCCCAGGACGATGCACAGCGCGTAGGCCCGCAGGGGGATCGGGCCGAGGTACCAGACCCCCTGGGAGGGGCTGGGAATCGAGGCAAGGGGCATGTCAGTGGAGAGTAGCGGACGGGCGGCTACTTGGCGGCATCGAGAACGGTCTTGCGCAGCTCCGACGGCGTGAAGACCACGTTCTGGTCCATGTCCTTGCCGTTGAGCTTGACCGTCGGGGTGCCCGTCAGATTGATGGCCGTCATGGTCTTCTCACTGTAGGCGGCGTGGGCCTGGGCGAACTTCTGCGAGGTGACGCAGGTGGCGAAGTCGGGGGCGGTGACGCCCGCCTCCTGGCCCAGCGCGACCAGCTGGTCGGTGGTGAAGCCCTCGACGTGCTCCTCCGGCTGCTTCTCGAAGAGCTTGTCGTGGAAGGCCATCCACTGCTTGCCGTCGGTGACGCAGCGCGCGGCGGCGCCGGCCCGGGCGGAGTTGGCGCGGGTGATGCCCTTGTTCATCTGCTGCGGGAAGATCGTGAGCGGGTGGTAGACGACCTTGGCCTTGCCCTCGGCCGCGAGGTTCTTGAACGTCGCGCCGCTCGTCTCCTCGAGCTGCTTGCAGGCCGGGCACTGGAAGTCCTCGTAGATGTCGATGACGGGCGCGGTGACCCCCGCGTTGCCCATCGCGACCGAGCCGTCGCCCTGGATGGTGACGGGTGCCAGCGCCTGCCCCGTCTCCTCGGGCTTGCTCTGGTTGGCGGCGAACAACCAGCCCGCGCCGATCGCGGCGAGGGCGACGACGCCCACCGTGACGTAGGTGGCCACCCGCTTGCGCTGTTCCTGCTTCTTCTCCGCCTCGCGCTGCGACCTGATCCTGTCGCGCGCGGACTGCTCCCGCTGGGCCTTACTCATCTTCGTCCCCTTCGATCTCTCTGTCCCTGCTCCCGCCGGCCAGCCCGAGGGCGGCGTCGAGAGCGAAGCGCCCCGGCGGGAAGCGGACGGTCCAGGCTGCCAGCAGCACCAGGCCGAAGTCTCGGACGATGTCGAGCAGGTAGCTCGGCTCCTCCCACGACTCCAGCTGCCCGCCACCGCCGAAGCAACCGCAGTCGATGCGCAGCCCGCGTGCCCACGCCCAGCCGATGCCGAAGACGAAGGCCAGCATGAGCAGCCCGCCCACCACCGCGGCCACCCTGGTGAGCAGCCCGACCACCAGCAGGACGCCGATGACGATCTCCACGATGGGCAGGCCGTAGCCGACTGTCGTGGCCAGCGGGTCGGGCAGCAACCGGTACGCCCTGACCGCCATGACCGACTGCTGGATGCCGCCGATCTTGAGCCCACCGGCCACGATCAGCACTGCGCCCAGGATCAGCCGGGCGACGGTCGTCACCCAGGGTATCGCCACAATGGCTCTGCGTAGTGACAGCGACGCGGTCAACGGCCCCTCCTCTGTAGTCGCAATCGGCATGCGCACCGTACTGGAAGCCATCTGATCATGTGCTGAATAAGAATCAACTAAGGTCGGAGGCGGCCAGGCCGCCGTGTTGCTGGGCGCGGAACTCACTCGGGGGCAGGCCTGCCCTGCGGGTGAAGATTCTGGTGAAGTAGGCGGGATCGTCATAGCCGACCCGCCTGGCGATCGAGGCGATCGAGAGCTCGGAGCCGGCCAGCAGGTCCTTCGCTCTGGTCAGCCTGATCGACAGCAGGTAGTCCTTGGGGCTGCAGCCGGCCAGGCGCCGCACGACCACCCGCAGGTCGGAGACGGTCATGCCGAGCCGCCTCGCGTGTTCGGCCACCGAGATCGGCAGGCAGGCGTCCCTCGCCAGGCCCGACAGCACGGGGTCGCCCGCGGCGTCCTCGTCCACCCGCGCGTGGCGCAGCGCCACCAGCACCTCGTGCACCAGGGCCGAGGTCTCGACCTCCAGGTACGGGCTGCCCCTGCGGATGGCCTGGGCGATACGGCCGATGCCGTGGGCGGCGGGCTCGGCGGTGGTGAGCGGGGTGACGGGCGTCGCGGCGTCGACGAAGCCGAGGTCCTGGTAGGCCGCGGCGGCCGGGCCGGTGAAGTCGACGAACCACTCGGTCCAGCCCGTGTCGTGGTGCGGGGCGTAGTGGTGCCTGACCCCGGGCAGCAGCCAGAGCACGGAGGGGGCCACGACCTCGACGGGCGGTTCGCCGCCCTGGGAGAACCAGCCCCTGCCCTGGGTGACCACGACCGCGACGTGGTGGTCGAGGGCACGGGGGCCGACGGTGGGCAACCTGCCCTCGAGGTGGCCGACGCCGAGGCAGACGAGACCGAGGCGGCGGTGCGCGGGACCCGGAGTCAGATAGTGCATCCAGCGCCGGTAGTCCTCGGCCATCCGCCTCCTTCCGTCCAACACTTCCCCGCCTTTGTCCATGGCCTCTGAGCTGGGATGTCGGCAAGCTGCTACGCGCGGAATCCTATCTCAAGGGGCAAGATGCGAAATTTCACGATTGATGGGGACGCCTTCCGGCTGGACGGCGAGGAGTTCAGGGTGCTGTCCGGGGCCCTGCACTACTTCCGCGTGCTCCCCGAGCAGTGGGGCCACCGGCTCGGAATGCTCAGGGCGATGGGGCTCAACACGGTGGAGACCTACGTGCCCTGGGATCTCCACGAGCCCCGCAAGGGCGAGTTCCACCGGCTGGAGGAGCTGACCGGCTTCCTCGACGCGGCCGCGGCCGAAGGGCTGCTGGCCATCGTCAGGCCGGGGCCCTACATCTGCGCGGAGTGGGACAACGGAGGGCTGCCCGCCTGGCTCACGGCCGAGCTGGGGCCCAGGGTCCGAACCCGTGACGCCGAGTACCTCTCCCACGTCGAGCGCTTCTTCGACGAGGTCGTCCCGCTGATCGCCGAGCGGCAGGTCACCAGGGGCGGCAATGTCATCATGGTGCAGGTCGAGAACGAGTACGGCTCCTACGGCAGCGACGCCCTCTACCTGCGCCACCTGACCGACGACCTCATCGCGCACGGCATCGAGGTGCCGCTGGTCACCTCGGACGGCGCCGACGACTTCTTCCTCACCGGCGGCACCATCCCCGGCGTCCTCGCCACCGTGAACTTCGGCTCCGAGCCGGAGGCGGCCTTCGCCAAGCTGCGCGAGCACCGCCCCACCGGTCCGCTGATGTGCATGGAGTTCTGGTGCGGCTGGTTCGACCACTGGGGCCACGGCCACGTCACCCGCGACGCCGCCGACGCCGCGGACACGCTGGAGCGGATCCTGGCCGCGGGCGCGTCGGTCAACCTGTACATGGCCCACGGCGGCACGAACTTCGGCACCACCTCGGGCGCCAACAGGGTGGGCGAGCTGGCCGACGGCGAGTACCGCGCCACGGTCACCTCCTACGACTACGACGCGCCCATCGACGAGCGGGGCGCGCCGACCGAGAAGTTCTGGCGCTTCCGCGAGGTCCTGTCCCGCTACAACCCCGATCCGCCCGATGTTCCCGAGTTGCCGGCGCCGCTGCCTCCCGCGCGGGTGCCGCTGACCGGGTCCGTACGGCTGCGCGACGCGCTCGACGAGTTGGCGGGCCCCTCGGTGACCGCCGCCCTGCCGCCCACGTTCGAGGATCTCGGGCTGACCCACGGGCTGGTGCTGTACCAGGTGGAGGTACCGGGGCCGCGCCGGCCGTACCGGCTGCGGGTGGGCGGCGTGCACGACCGCGCCCACCTGTACGTCGACGGCGAACTGGCGGCGGTGCTCGAACGCGGGGGCGAGGAGCCCGTGCTGGAGGTGGCCGGGCCCGCCCACCTGGAGCTGCTGGTGGAGTCGATGGGCAGGACCAACTACGGGCCCGCGCTCGGCGAGCGGAAGGGCCTGATGGCCCCGGTCATGCACGACCGCCAGTACCTGCACGGCGTGACGGCCAGGCCGATCCCGCTGGAGGACCTGCCCGCGCTGCCGTACGAGGCGGTCCTGCCGGCGGTCGTGCCCGCGTTCTTCCGCGGCGAGCTCGAGGTGGCGGCGCCCGCCGACGGCTTCCTCGCGCTGCCCGGCTGGGGCAAGGGCTACGTGTGGGTGAACGGCTTCCTGTTGGGCCGCTACTGGGACAGAGGCCCGCAGCGCACGCTGTACGTGCCGTGGCCGCTGCTGCGGACCGGCGCGAACGAGATCGTGATCCTGGAGCTGGACCGGGCGGGCGAGCCCGCGCTGGAGATCGGGCCGGCCGCCGAGCTCGGTTAGCCCGCCGCCGGGCCCGGCGAACCGGGCCGTGGCGCCGGTGATGTCGAAGGGCCCGGGGGTCGGCCCCCGGGCCCTTCGCGCGGGTGGGATCAGCGGCAGCTCAGGCGCGCGTCACCCCAGTCCGCATGGTCGTTGCCGTTGCCGTCGCCGCCGTCGCCGACCACGAGCTCGACGTAGCGGGCGCCGGTCAGGTCGGCCTTCAGCTCGTGGGCGGCGTCGGCGGCCCTGAGCACCGGGCTCTGCGCGACGGTCCTGCCGTCGGCCTTGATCGTGAACTGCACCGAGCCGCGGGTGGCCTGCGCGTCGTCCACGCCGACCCAGGCCGACAGCCCGGTGCACCTGCCGCCGAGGAAGTAGCGGACGGTGGCCGGAGCGTGCGTGCCGAGGCCCTTGGCGAAGGACCTGCCGCCGATGGTGATCGGCCTGCCGTCGCCCTGGCCCTGCTCTCCGTTGGACTGGTCGCGCTCGACCGGTCCCCAGCCGTTGGCCGCCGAGATCCAGTCGATGTCGCTGACGTGGACGTCGGTGGCGGGCGGCGGCGGCATGGTGCGCACCGACGCGCTGCCGTCCAGGGTCTTGGTGACCCCGCCGACGGTGTAGGTCAGCTTCGCCGTGATCGGGTACGACTGGTAGGCCGCGTCGATCGGGGGCGTCACCTTCCAGATCGTGGCCAGCCGCTGGCCGGGCGCGACCGACGGCGAGGCGCTCTCGCCCGCCAGCGTCCAGCCCTGCGGGACGGTCACCGCGACCCTGACATCCGTGGCCGCCATGTCCTCCAGATTGGTGAAGGTCGTGGTCAGGTCGTTGGCGATGCCCGGCTCGAACACCTCGGCGGCCGGCTGGACCGAGAGCGACGCGCAGGCCAGCTGCTCGTCGGAGACGCCCAGGTCCTTGACCGTGAAGTTGTCGAGGATGAGGTCGGCGCCGTCGCGCTCGGCCTGCAGCGAGCGCAGCCCGACCCACACGTCGCCGCAGCCCGCCACCAGCCGCTCGGTGAAGCGGGTGGTGGTGGTCCGCTGCTCGATCGGGCGCTGCCTGATCTCGACCGACTGGCCGTTCTTGTCGTAGCCGGTCACCCAGGCGTAGGTGCCGGGGAGCGCGGCCTGGTAGTCGAAGGAGACCTCGTAGGCGTGGCCCGGCTCGAAGCGCGTGGTGAACGGCGCGGTCCGGTAGACCAGGCCCCTGCGCTCCTCGTGCGCCTTGAGCGACCACTCGCCGTCGAGGACGTCGTCGACGGCCTTGCCGTTCCAGCCCTTCTGCGTGTAGGGCGCGTTCTTGCGGATCAGGTGCGTGCGCGGGTCGGTGCTGCCGCCCGCGTCGCCCTTGACGAACGGTCCCCAGCCCTGGTCGACGCGCTCGAAGCCCTCCACGGGACCGGTGGGCTCGATCGCGACCAGCCTGAAGTCGTCCACCCGCACCGCGCCGTCGCCCTCTCCCGCGCGCAGGCGGATCGTGGCGTGGTCCTTGGTCGCGGTGAAGGGGATCTTCACCCGCTGGAAGGAGGTGCCGTGCTTCTCGTCGGCGGCGACGTGGTTCCTGGCCGTCGAGCGCTCGAAGGCGACCTGCTCGCGCAGCCCCTTCGGCCCGTCGATCTCCAGGACCGTCCGGCGCGCCTTGCCCGGCTCGACCTCGATCCAGGCCGAGGCGGTGTAGGACCTGCCGGGCACGAGCTCCTTGAGGTTCTGCTCGATCGAGGCGGGGCTGCCCGTCGCCAGCAGCGCGACCCGCTGGCCCGTGGCGCTCCTGTCGATCGAGACCTGGCCGGTGGTCTCCCACTTGCGCAGGTCGTCGGCGTTGAAGCCGGGATCGACGATGCCGGAGCCCTCACCCCACTGCGGCCGGTCCTGTTTGGCCGGCTCACCCGGGAAGAGCACGTACGGCACGCCGGCCTCGGCGTTCAGCGTGACCTTGCCGTCCACGGCCGTGACCTCGCCGGCCTCGACGCGGCCCTGGTCGGTCAGCTTGTAGACGCGCAGCCCCGCCTCGGGCACGTCCCAGGTGGTGGTGCCGCCCGCGGGGTTGTAGTGGTAGTACTTGCCCTGCCACGGCAGCAGGTAGGTGGCGCCGTCCAGGACCTTGCGCTCGCCCACGAACAGCTCGCGCCTGCCGCCGGTGGTCGTGCCGCGCACGCCGCCCGCCAGCCGGATCTCGCCGGGCGCCCACTTCATGATGGGCTGCTGCTGCATGAACTTGGCGGGGAGGTTGTTCTCCCAGATGTTGCGGTAGAAGCGGTGCCAGTCGTTCTCCCCCGTCCAGCCCTCGAACTCCTCGATGCGGGCGTTGCCGAGGATCGGGTCGGGGTTCCAGACGTCCTTCTCCTGGTTGCGGATGAAGCGGATGATCTGGGAGTTGAGCCCCTTGTCGGTGACGCCGCCGTAGCTCTCGTCGGTCGCCCAGTGCGACCACAGGGACGAGCGCTCCAGCTTGTAGGACCACTCGCTGCTCACCTGCCAGCCCTGCTCGCGCAGCTCGGCCAGGGTCTGGTCGGCGATCCAGCCGTGGGTGTAGTAGACGTCGAGGTAGAGCATGGCGAGGTTGGGGTCGGTCTCCTCGCGCAGCTGCCCGAACCTCTTGGCCAGGTTCCCGCTGGTGAGGTCGTAGCGCTGGTTGATGTAGTACGACTGGTTGAGCCAGTCCCAGCCGCGCGCGTTCTTGTCGGCCAGCTTCTCGTCGAAGGCCCTGGCCTCGCCGTACGCCTCGGTGGCGTTGACGTGGACACCGAAGGTGGCGCCCCAGTCCTTGCCCGCGCGCAGGAGCCTGTTCAGGTCCTTCAGCCCGCCCGCGCGGGTGTTGTAGTTGCCGCCGTAGTCGGGGTGGGCCGAGTCGTGCCCCTCGGACTGGTAGCCCTTGAGCAGCGCGAGCTGGCCGAGCCCGTCGGTGGCCAGCGAGATGCGCTTGACGTCGTCGAGCGTGCGCAGGAACGGGTGCGTGGCCTGGCTGGCGAAGTTGAAGGGGATGTGCGTGACGACGCGGTCCTTGGTCAGGTCGGCGCCGAGGGCCTTGACCCCGATCTCGCGGAAGGCGATGGCGCCGTCCTGCCAGTCCACGACGGCGTCGCCGTTGGCGTCGGGGGTGATGACGACCTTGGCCCACGGCAGCTCGCTGGTGAACGGCGCGCCCTCGCCCCGGTAGGTCCACTGGCCGCTCCACACGCCGACCCTGGTGGTGCCGTCGGGCAGCTTGCGTGCCTGGCGCCAGAAGCGGGCGCCGTCGACGCCGCTCTGGCCCGAGGGCTTGTCGTAGGTCGAGTTCGACTCGATCGACGCGGCCAGGCCCGCGGTGTTGACGATCGCGTAGGTGGCGCCCACCGGCGCGGGGTCCGCCGGGGTGGCCGCGGTCACCTGCGCGAACCTGTCGGCCGTCCTGGTGCGGTTGCTGTCGAGCTTGGTGAAGGCCGTCGCGGCGCCCTGCTGGTCGCTGCCCACCGAGACCAGGTCGTGCCCGGGGATGTCGATGGTCGCGACCCTGAAGGCGTCGGTGTCGCGGATGGCGTCGATCCTGAACGTGGTCACGAGGTTCTCGACGCCGATCGAGGCGTCCATCTCCACGCCCGGCAGGTCGGCGAACGTCAGCTTGTAGCGGGCCGTGCGGCCGTCGGCGCCGGCCGGCGTGCCCGTGACGGCGTACGGCCTGCCGTTCAGCGACACCTGGGTGACCGGGGCCACGCTGCCGCCCATGACCGCCCCGCCCGCGACGTAGCGCAGCACCCTGGGGAAGGCGGGGTCGAGCTCCACGGTGAGGGCGGCGGACGAGATGGTGATCGCCCCGGCGGCCGCGGAGGGCGCGCCGGTCGCGGCAGGGGGGACAGGGGGGTCGGCCAGTGCCGGATTAGCCGCCACCAGCGCAGCTAATGCCAGGAAACCGGACAGAGCCAGCGAACGTTTGAGCACGCGGTCCTCCATGGGGGGTGGGGTGTCACGAACCGCCGGCGGGCATGGCGAAGCCAGGGCACCGGCTGAGAAGAGGTCGAAGGGAGCGGGGACGTCAGAGCTTGACGCCGCCCGCCGCGAGGTCCGCCTTCCAGAAGCGCTGCAGGCTGACGAAGGCCAGGATGACCGGGATGACGGAGACGAACGCGCCGGTGATGACCATGTCGCGGTAGAAACCGGTGCGCAGGCTGTTCCACTTGATCAGGCCGAGCGTGATCGGCCACAACGCCTCGTCGTTCAGCACGACCCAGGGCAGGAAGAAGTTATTCCAGATGGCCACGAACTGGAACAGGAAGAGCGTGACGAGGGCGGGCGCCATCAGCCGGATCGCCACGGTGAAGAAGATGCGCAGCTCGCCCGCGCCGTCGAGCCGTCCGGCCTCGATCAGCTCGCCCGGCACGGCCGCGTCGGCGTACACCCTGGCCAGGTAGACGCCGAACGGGCTGACCATGCTCGGCAGCAGCACCGCCCACATGCTGTTGAGCAGGCCGAGCTGGGTGAGCAGCAGGTAGAGCGGCAGGCCGAGCAGCGGCACCGGGATGAGCACCGCGAACATGATGATCGCGAACACCGCGCCGCGTCCCCTGAAGGGGTACGTCGACAGCGCGTAGCCCGCCATCGCCGAGACCACGGTCGCGCCGGCCGCGCCGCCGACGGAGTAGATCACCGTGTTGAGCAGCCAGCGCGGGTAGACGCCGCCGTCCTGCTCCATCAGGCGGCCGATGTTGGTGCCGAGGTTGAGCTCGCCGAACCACAGGGCGGGCGTGTCGAACAGGTCCCCGCCCGCCTTGGTGGCCGAGACCAGCAGCCACCAGACCGGCAGCAGGATGTAGACCGCCACCACGAACATGAACGCGGTGGTGATCGTGCGGGAGCGCATGGTGGGCTTCATCGGTTCACTCCCCGGGTGGTCAGCCATGCCGACAGGCGGATGAAGAAGTACGACAGGCCCGCGGCGAGCACCGCGAGCGTGAGCGCGATCGCAGTGCCCTGCCCGCGGTCGTTGCTGTCCAGCGCCACCTGCAGCGCCCGCATCAGCGGCGTGTAGTCCTTGCCGACGGAGGAGGTGATCCTGCTGAGCACCATCGGCTCGTTGAACAGCTGGAGGGTGCCGATGATGGAGAAGACGCCGGTCAGCACCAGCGACGGCCGCACCAGCGGCACCTTTACGTACCAGGCGGTCTTCCAGCCGCCCGCGCCGTCGAGCTCGGCCGCCTCGTACAGCGAGCTCGGGATCGACTGCAGGGCCGCGTAGATGACCAGCATGTTGAAGCCGACCCAGGTCCAGGTGACGATGTTGGCCATCGACCACATCACCGCTCCGTCGCCCAGCGGGTCGAAGGGCAGCACATCGGTCAGCGGCGAGATCTCCGGGGTGTACAGGAACGACCAGACGATCGCCGCGATCACGCCCGGCACCGCGTACGGCAGGAAGTAGGTCAGGCGGAAGAAGCTCTTGAACCTGGCACTGGCGCTGTCGAGCAGGAGCGCGAGCACCAGCGCCAGGCCGAGCATCACCGGCACCTGTACGACGCCGAACAGCAGCAGCCTGCCGACGCCCTCGGCGAAGCCGCCGTCGGCGAAGACCTTGGCGAAGTTGTCCAGCCCCGCGAAGACCCGTTCGGGCGTGCCGAACCCGAGGCCCGAACGCTTCTCCGTGTAGAAGCTCTCGTTGACCGCGTACCCGATCGGGACCAGGAAGAAGACGACGAACAGCACGGAGAACGGCAGCAGGAAGATCAGCGCCGCCCGGTTGCTCGTGGGCCTGCCCCGCTTCCTGGGCGGGGCCGCCCTGGTCTCTTCGGCTTCGAGCTGGATCGTTACCATCTGAACCCTCCACATCGCCGCCCGCTGGGGCCGCGACGGTCACGCGGTCGGAGATCGGATCGCTTGGGCGGGAGGGGCTCCCGGCTCGTGGACGCCGGGGCCCTCCGCGAGCCGGCGTCAGGGGGCGACGGTGAGGCCCTTGTCCTTCAGCGAGGCCACGGCCTTCTCCTGGATGGTCGCCAGCGCCTCGGCCAGCGTGCCGCCCTTGCCGTTGGCGGCCTTGGCGAACTCCTCGGCGAAGACCGTGTTGACCGCGGGCATCGTCGGGCCCCAGCTGAAGTCGGGGCTGACGTGCTTGCTCGCCTCGGCGAAGACCTCGAAGACCTTCTGGTCGCCGTAGAAGGGACGCGCGCCGCTCATGTTGGGCAGCGAGCCGCCGTCGACCGTGACGGGGAACAGGCCGCCCTTGTCGATCAGGTCGTTGAAGGCGGTGGCGTCGGTGGACAGCCAGGCGGCGAAGTCGACCGCCTCCTTGGGGTTCTTGCAGCCCTTGAGCACGGCGTTGGGCGAACCGCCCACGTTGCCGACAGTGGGGCTGGCCGCGTCCCATACCGGCATCGGGGCCACGGCCCACTTGCCGCTGGTCTTGGAGATGGAGTCCTCGAGGACCTTGGTCATCCAGACCGCGCCGACGAGCGTGGCGCTCTTGCCGTCGGTGTAGTTCTTCCACAGCCCGTCGGACCAGCCGGGCATGACGTCGACGAGCTCCTTGTCGATCAGGCCCTGCCAGTAGTCGGCGACCTTGACCGAGGCGGCGTCGTTCATCTTGACCTGCCAGGCGTCGCCGCTGATGCCGAACCACTTGGCCCCGGCCTGCTGGGCGAAGCCCGCGAAGCCGTACATGTCGTCGGGGGTGAAGGTGGTGATGGAGACCTCGGGGTCGGCCTTGCGCAGCTTCTCGGCCGCGGCGGCGTACTCGTCCCAGGTCTTGGGCACCTCGATGCCGTGCTGGTCGAAGAGGTCCTTGCGGTAGAACATGCCCATCGGTCCCGAGTCGACGGGGATGCCGAACTGCTGGCCGCCGAAGGTGACCGTGTTCAGCGTCCACGGCTGGAACTTGGCGTTGTACGGCTGAGCGTGCGCGGTGATGTCCTCCAGCGCCCCCTCGACCAGGAAGCTGGGCAGCGTCTCGGCGCCGACCTGCGCCAGGCAGGGCGCGTTGCCCGCCTTCACCGCGGCCAGCATGCGCTGGTAGCCGCCCTGCGATCCCGGCTGCGTCTGGGTGAACTTCACCTGCACGTCGGGGTGGGAGGCGTTCCACGCCTTCGCCGCGTCCTCGTAGCCGGGCGCCCAGCCCCACCACTCGATCGTGACGGGTCCGCCGGCGGCCGCGCCCGACGCGGCGGAGGCGGAGGGCGCCGCCGAGGTCTGGGATCCGGACTGGCCGCCGCACGCGGCCACCAGCGACACGCAGGCCATCGCTCCCGCGGCGCCGAGGATCGTCTTTGACTTACCCATCGTCTTTCCCTCCAGGCCACGCGGGCGCACAACCCGCGTCCAATGCCCGTTACCTTGGCCCGCGCCCCGGGGCGGGTGCCATGGACAAACGAAGGGCAGCCCTTGCACTTACGTGCTCACACCTGCGAGATCTCGCACAGAAACAGAAATGCGGCCGTCTTGTTATGACAGCCGCATTTCCGACGTTATCCGGGCAGTGCCCGGGTGATCGCGCAGGGTCTACCGGGCGGCGACGCCCGCCCTCAGCTCGGCCGCCAGCTCGCGGACCGCGGACAGGCCGGCGGTGGAGTCGGGCGCGTCGAGCAGGCGGCGGATGAACGCCGAGCCCACGATGACGCCGTCGGCGTAGGCGGCGACCTCGGCCGCCTGCTTGCCGGTGCCGACGCCGAGACCCACGCAGACGGGCAGCGAGGTGTGCGCCCTGGTGCGGGCCACGAGGTCTTCCGCTGCCACGTTGACGCTCTCCCTGGCGCCCGTGACGCCCATCAGGGAGGCTGCGTAGACGAAGCCCGTGCAGCACTCGACCACGGCCTTGATGCGCTCCTCCGTGGAGCTGGGCGCCACCAGGAAGACCGTGTCGATGCCGGCCGAGGCGGAGGCCTCTCGCCACTGCCCGGCTTCTTCGGGCGTCAGGTCGGGCGTGATGGTGCCCACGCCGCCCGCGTTGGCCAGGTCGCGGGCGAACCGCTCGACGCCGTAGCGGTCGATCGGGTTCCAGTAGGTCATGACCAGCGTCGCGGCGCCGGTCTTCGCCACGCCCTCGACGGTGCGCATGACGTCGGCGATGCGGGTGCCGTTCAGCAGCGACCTGTGCACCGCGTCCTGGATGGTCGGGCCGTCCATCAGCGGGTCGGAGTACGGCAGGCCGATCTCGATGACGTCGCAGCCGGCGTCGACCATGGCGGCGGCGGCCTCGACGGCGCCCTCCTTGGTGGGGAAGCCGGCCGGGAGGTAGCCGACGAGCGCGGCCCTGTTGTCGGCCTCGGCCTTGGCGAACACCGTCTGAAGAGTCGTCATCTCACAGCCCAAAGTAGGTCATGGCGGTGCCCATGTCCTTGTCACCGCGGCCGGACAGGTTGACCAGGATCGTGGCGTCGGAGCCGAGCTCGCGCCCCAGCTTGAGCGCGCCGGCCAGGGCGTGGGAGGACTCGATCGCGGGGATGATGCCCTCGGTCCTGGCCAGCAGGGCGAAGGCGTCCATGGCCTCGGCGTCGGTGATGCCGTGGTAGACCGCCCGCCCGGTGTCCTTGAGCCACGCGTGCTCGGGGCCGACGCCCGGGTAGTCGAGACCGGCCGAGATGGAGTGCGACTCGATGGTCTGGCCCTCGTCGTCCTGCAGCACGTAGGTGCGCGAGCCGTGCAGCACGCCGACGGAGCCCGCGGTGAGCGTCAGGGCGTGCTCGCCGGTCTCGAGGCCCCTGCCCGCGGCCTCGTAGCCGTGCAGGGCCACGTCGTGGTCGTCGAGGAAGGCGTGGAAGATGCCGATGGCGTTGCTGCCGCCGCCGACCGCCGCGCAGATGGCGTCGGGCAGCCCGCCCGTCAGCTCGTGCATCTGGCGGCGCGCCTCGACGCCGATGATGCGGGCGAAGTCGCGGACGATCTCGGGGAACGGGTGCGGTCCCGCGATCGTGCCGAACAGGTAGTGCGTGGTGTCGACGTTGGTCACCCAGTCGCGGAAGGCCTCGTTGATGGCGTCCTTGAGCGTCTGGCTGCCGTTGGTGACGGGCACGACCGTGGCGCCGAGCAGCTTCATCCGCGCGACGTTGAGCGCCTGGCGCTCGCAGTCGACGGCGCCCATGTAGATCACGCACTCGAGACCCATGAGAGCGGCGGCGGTGGCGGTGGCCACGCCGTGCTGGCCGGCCCCCGTCTCGGCGATGACCCTGCTCTTGCCCAGCCGCTTGGTGAGCAGCGCCTGGCCGAGCACGTTGTTGATCTTGTGTGCGCCCGTGTGGGTGAGGTCCTCGCGCTTGAGGATGATGCGCGCGCCGCCAGCGTGCTCGGCGAAGCGCGGCACCTCGGTCAGCGTGGTGGGCCGGCCGGCGTAGGTGCGCAGGAGGTGGTCGAGCTCGGCGACGAAGGCCGGGTCGGCCTTGGCCTCGTTGTAGACGCGGGCGACCTCGTCGAGGGCGGGGATCAGCGCCTCGGGGACGAACCTGCCGCCGAAGATGCCGAACTTGCCTGCGCTGTCGGGGTCGTCGCCGCGGGCTCCGTTGCCAGCCAGGTCGGCGGCGGTGAGGACAGTCATCTCATCCCTCTGATCCGTGGTCGGGTCGAGTGGCGGGGTGGGCGCCCGCCGTCACGAGGGCCTCCACCGCCTTGCGCGGGTCCTTGCCGGTCACCAGGCTCTCGCCGACCAGGACGGCGTCGGCCCCGGCCCGGGCGTACGCTAGCAGGTCGTGCGGCCCCCGCACCCCCGATTCGGCGATCTTGATGATGCCGTCGGGAATCTTGGGCGCGAGCTTTGCGAAGACGTCGCGGTCCACCTCGAGCGTCTTCAGATTGCGGGCGTTGATGCCGATGACGCGGGCCCCCGCGGCGACCGCGCGCTCGAGCTCCTCCTCGGTGTGGATCTCGACCAGCGGGGTCAGCCCGATCGACTCGGCCCGCTCGATGAGCGAGACCAGCGCGGACTGCTCCAGCGAAACCACCATCAGCAGGGCCAGGTCGGCGCCGTACGCCCGCGCCTCCCACAGCTGGTAGGAGGTGACGATGAAGTCCTTGCGCAGGATCGGAATGTCGACCCTGGAACGGACCGCGGCGAGGTCCTCCAGGCTGCCGCCGAAGCGGCGCCCCTCGGTCAGCACGCTGATGACGTGCGCGCCGCCCTCCTCGTAGTCGGCGGCCAGGGCGGCGGGATCGGCGATGGCGGCCAGCGCGCCCTTGGACGGGCTCGACCGCTTGACCTCGGCGATCACCGAGACCTTGTCGCCGCCCAGCGCCGCGTAGGCGTCTCTGGACGCGGGGGCGCGCCCGGCGCGCTCCTTCAGCTCCTCGAGCGACACGGCCGCCTGCCGGGCGGCAAGGTCTTCTCGCACTCCGGCAAGGATGTCGTCGAGAACGGTTCCGCTCCGGCTCCGCTCGTTCACGCGATCAAGGTCCCTCCGGTCGACAGTGCTGGGGGCGACAGGGAGTTCGCGTCGGCGTTCGCTCCCTCGTCTTGTCTTGCGATGGTATCGGCCGCGCCGAGGTCACCTGGCCACAGCCCCCTGCTAAGGAGCCAGGAAGGCGCCGAAGGGGAGGTTGCGCACCACGCCGAAGAGCAGGATGAGCGCCAGCAGCGACCACAGGTAGACCGGCCTGGGCGGGCTCGGCCGCCAGGCGCTGCCGCTCCACGCGCCGATCAGCCACCTGGCCCACACGTACGCGACGACGGGCGTGGCGAGGACAAGCAGCGGGTTGAGCCCGAGCGCGGCCACGACGTCGAGATGGGCCAGGGCGTGCGTGGCCCGCAGCGCCCCGCAGCCGGGGCAGAGCAGGCCGGTCAGCGCGAACAGGGGGCACACCGGGTAGTGGCCCGCCTCGTTGGGATCGACGACCCCCACATAGGCGACAGCCGCCCCCGCCGCCAGGGCGACGCCCAGCGGTGCGAGAACGGCTCTCAGCCGATGCGTGACCACATGTTCACGATACTCAGTTGTACTCACCGCTGACGCTCGCCGCGTAGCCGAGCAGGCCGATCCAGCTGACCCAGAGGATCACCCAGAGCACCACGCCGACGTAGCCCAGGATCAGACCGGCCAGCCCCATGCCCCGGCCCTCCTCACCGGTCCGCTTGATCTGGCCCATCGAGATGTGACCGAGGATGACGCCGACGATCGAGGGCAGACCGCAGGCGATCAGGCCGACCAGGCTCGTGATGAGCGCGGCGATCGCCATGCCGTTGGTCTTCTTCGGCTGCGGCGCGCCGTAGCCGCCGTAGGGGTCGTAACCCCCGCCGGGAGGCGGGGCGGCGTAGCCGCCCGAGCCGTAACCCTCCGCGCCGTAGCCACCGGAACCCTGACCGGGAGGGGGACCGTAACCGCCCGAGCCCTGACCGGGGGGCGGGCCGTAGCCGCCGGAGCCCTGACCACCGGCCGGAGGGCCGTAACCACCCCCGGGCGGCTGCTCGCCGTAGCCCCCGCTACCGCCCTGGTTTCCGTAGCTCATACCGACGACTCCTCATGAATAGCGAATTGCCCGCCGCAGCTTAGCGAGAACCCGGCCGCCACGTGGAGAAGCACCCGTTTTGTGGGCCATTTGTAACTCTGCGATCAGGCTCTCTGCCTGCCGAGGCCCATCATCTGCATGACCTTGCCGATCACCGCGCCCATGGCCATCACCGCGAGCCCCGCGCCGAAGCCGACGGGTGAGTCGTGAACCAGCCCCACGCCGCCCACCACCGAGCCGATGCAGACGATCGTCACCGCGGTCCACGCGGCAGGGGTGTTGCCGTGGTCGTGCCTGGTTGTCATCAGCGCTCCTCAGTCGGGTCGTCTCCCCTGTCGATCGCCTCCCAGAGCGACTTGTCGTCGCGCTGTTCGGCGGCCGGTCGTGGGCGATCGTAGCGGCCCGACATGCCCGCCCACCCGGTGGCGCGCGCAACGGCGAGCACTCCGCTGGCGATGAGCAGCGCGCCGCCCGCCGCGGCGAGGTACGGCCAGGCGGTGTGCGCGACCGCCGTCACGTCGCGGGTGGCCGCCGCCAGCGGGCTTCGCGCGGCGGCCAGCTCCTCCGCCGCCGTGACGGCCAGCCCCTGCCACGACAGCAGCGCGATCCCCGCCCCGCACAGCGCCAGGACCGCGCCGATGACGCGGCGCCAGAGGCCCCTGGTCGCGAAGAGCGCGACCGTCGCCGCCAGCGCGGCCAGCGCCAGCGGCTGGACGGCGGGCGCGAGGTCGCCGCCCTGCAGCTCGACGGGGGCGGCACCGCCGTACCTGACCGAGGCCCAGACCCTGCCCGCGGCCAGCAGCGAGAGGCCCGCGCCCGCCGCGGACAGCAGCAGCCAGGCGGTCGGCTCGCGCTTCACGACGGCCGGCTCGCCACGGTCAGCTCGCCGGCGTCGAAGCAGGTGCGGTCGCCGGTGTGGCAGGCGGCGCCGACCTGGTCGACCTTGAGCAGGAGGGTGTCGCCGTCGCAGTCGAGCGCGACCGACTTCACGTGCTGGACGTGGCCCGAGGTGTCGCCCTTGACCCAGTAGGAGGAGCGGCTGCGCGACCAGTAGGTGGCCCGGCCCGTGGTCAGCGTACGGTGCAACGCCTCGTCGTCCATCCAGGCGAGCATGAGGACCTCGCCGGTGTCGTACTGCTGGACGACGGCGGGCACCAGCCCGTCGGGAGTGCGCTTGAGCCGCGAGGCGACCTTCGGGTCGAGGGACATGCCGCCATTCAACCAGCCACTCCGGCCGCCGGCGCCGCCGGGACCGAGCCGAAGACCCTGAACAGCCCGGCCAGGTTCGTCCTGCCCAGCCTGCGCAGCGCCTGGTACTCGGCGGTGGCCACCAGGACCAGGTCTCCCCGCGGGCACCACCGTCAGGATCGCCGCCTGCTCCTGATCCTGGCGCCCGGCCCGCCCCCGAGCGCGGGCGGACCGGCCTCGGGGGCGCCACGGTCAGGAGTGCGCGGAGGAGATCCAGGAGGCGTGCAGGTCGGCGTAGACCCCGGGCTCGGCGACCAGGCTGGCGTGCGGTCCGCGCTGGACGAGGCGTCCGGCGTCGAAGACGAACACCTCGTCGGCGTTCTCCGCCGTCGAGAGCCGGTGCGCGATCGAGATCGCCGTCCGTCCGCGGGTGACGCCTTCGAGCGCCCTGGCCAGCCGTACCTCGGTGGCGGGGTCCACCGCCGACGTCGCCTCGTCGAGCAGCAGCAGGTCGGGGTCGGCCAGGTAGGCCCTGGCGAGGGCGACGAGCTGCCGCTCCCCCGCCGACAGCGACTCGCCGCGCTGCCCGACGGGCGTGGCCAGGCCGAACGGCAGGCCCTCCAGCCAGTCGGCGAGCCCCAGCTCGGTCAGCGCCAGCGCGATCTCCTCGTCGGTGGCCGACGGCCTGCCGAAGCGGATGTTCTCCGCGAGCGTGCCGTCGAAGAGGAACCCGTCCTGGGGCACCATGACGATGCGCTCGCGCAGCGAGGAGAAGCGCACGTCGCGCAGGTCGTGCCCGTCGACGGTGACGCGCCCCTCGACGGGGTCCATCAGCCGGGTGAGCAGCTTGGCGAAGGTGGTCTTGCCCGAGCCCGTCTCGCCGACGACGGCGATGCGGGTGCGCGGCGGGATGGCCACCGACACCTCGTGCAGCACGGGGACGCCGCCGGGGTAGGAGAAGTGCACCTCCTCGAAGGCGACGGAGATGGGCCCCCTGGGCAGCGCGACACCCTCGTCGCCCGGGTCGGCGACGTCGGGCGGGGTGTCGAGCACGCCGAGGACGCGCCGCCAGCCCGCCACCGCGTTCTGCGCCTCGTTCAGCACCTCGGTGGCGACCTGCAGCGGCGAGACGAAGAGCGTGACCAGGAAGAGGAAGGCCACCAGCCGGCCCGCGCTGATGTCACCGGAGACGCCGAGGTTGACGCCCAGCAGCACGATCCCGGCGATGGCGACCGCCGCCACGATCTCGGTCAGCGGGAAGACCATGCCCACGATCTTCTGGGCGCGGATCTGGGCGCTCCTGTTGGCGTTGATCGCGGTGTCGATGCGCTCGGCGGTGCGGCGCTCGGAGCCGTAGGCGCGGATGACGGCCGCGCCGACGACCGACTCGCTGACGGCGGCGAGCATGTCGCCGGTGCGCTCGCGCACGGTGGTGTAGGCCGACGACAGCCAGCGCTGGAAGCGCGGCAGCGCGATCAGGATCGGGATGAAGCAGACCCACACCAGCAGCGTGAGCTGCCACGAGTAGACGAACATCAGGCCTGTGGCGACCAGCACCTGGCCGACCGCCACGATGATCATCAGCCCGCCCCACTGCATGAAGTTGCTGATCTGGTCGATGTCGTTGGTGACGCGGGAGACCAGCGCGCCGCGGCGCTCGGAGTTCTGGGTGAGCACGGACAGGTCGTGGACGTGCCGGAAGCCCTTCACCCTGAGCGTGGCCAGCGACGACTCGGTGGCCTTGTACAGGCGCACGTTCATCACGTAGCCGCACAGGGCGGTGATGACGACCGCCGCGGCGCACAGCAGGACGGCCCGCGAGATGTACGACAGGTCGGGCGTGCCCGACTTCAGTCCCGTGTCGATCGTCTGCTGGACCGCGATGGGGACGATGATCTTGCCGATGGTGGCGACGATCGCCAGGACGAGCGTGCCGGCCAGTCCCTTGCGGAACTCCGGCGTGAACGACAGGCCCCTGCGCACGGTGGCCAGCGCCGACCTGTCGGCACCCTGGAACGCGACGCTCATGCCACGACCTCTTCCTCTTCCGCCGCGATCGCGGCCCTCTCGGCCTCTTCGCGCTCGTAGGCGGTGACCAGGTTGCGGTAGCCGGGGCAGCGCTCCAGCAGTTCCTCATGGGTGCCACGGTCGACCACGCTGCCGCGGTCGAGGTAGACCACCTCGTCGGCCAGCGAGATCGTGGCCAGCCGGTAGGCGACGACCACGACGGTCGAGCCCTCCTCGCCCTGGCCCGACTCCGTCTCTCCCACGTTCAGCGCGTCCCGCAGGCCGTGCAGGATCTTGGCCTCTACCTGCGGGTCCACGCTGGAGGTGGCGTCGTCGAGGATGAGCAGGCGCGGGCGGCGGACGAGCGCCCGCGCCAGCGCGATGCGCTGGCGCTGCCCGCCCGACAGCGTGGTGCCGCGCTCGCCCACCTTGGTGTCGAGGCCGGAGGGCAGCTTGGCGACGAACCCGTCGGCCTGCGCGAGGCGCAGCGCGGCCCAGACGTCCTCGTCGGAGATGTCGAGGCCGAGCGTGATGTTGCCGCGCACGGTGTCGTCGAACAGGAACGTCTGCTGCGGGACCAGCGCGACCATGTCGGGCAGGCCGCCGTAGGCGATCTCTCTCAGGTCGACCCCGTCGAGCAGCACCTCCCCCTTGTCCGGGTCCACCAGGCGCACCAGGGTCTGCACGAGCGTGGACTTGCCCGATCCGGTGGGCCCGACCAGCGCGACCGTACGGCCCGCAGGAACCTCGAAGGTGACGTCGTGCAGCACCTCGGCCGCGCCGTAGGCGTAGGACAGGCCGGAGACGCGCAACGCCGCGGGCGCGCCGCCGCGCAGGCTCGCCTCGCCGTACTCCATGGAGCCCGTCGCCTCAAGAACCGCCTGCACGCGCTGCCAGCCGACGACGCTGCGCGGCAGCTCGGCCAGCACCCAGCCGAGCGCGCGGATCGGGAAGGAGAGCAGCGTGAAGAGGTAGGCGACCTGGACCAGCTCGCCGGAGTTGATGGAGCCGCCCGACAGCCGCATCGCGCCGATCATCAGCACGATCAGCACGCCCAGAGTGGGCAGCGCCTCCAGCATGGGGTCGAACAGGCCGCGGACCCTGCCGACGGCGATGTTGGCGTCGCGCAGCTCGTGCGCGCGGCGCCGGAAGCGCTCGGTCTCGAGGTCCTCGCGGCCGAGGGTCTTGACGACGAGCGCGCCGTCGAAGCTCTCGTGCGCGATCTCGCTGACCTCGGCGCGCAGCTGCTGGGCGTGGGTGGCCAGCGGGCTCAACCTGCGCTGGTAGACCAGGTTCAGCACGGCGATCGCCGGGAAGATCAGGAAGCCGACGAGCGCGAGGACGGGGTCGGTGATCAGCATCGCGACGGCCGCGGTGAGGAGCATCACGACCACACCCACCGCCATGGGCAGCGGCGCGAGCGGCGCCCACGCCGCCTCGGCGTCGGCGCTGGCGTTCGACAGCAGCTGGCCCGTCGGGTGCCGGTGGTGCCACGCCAGGGGCAGGCGCAGGTACTGCTTGGTGACGTCGCGCCGCGACCTGGCCTGCATGCGGTACTGCAGGATGCCCGCCAGGATGCGCCTGCCCGCCACGCCGATCGCCTTGAGCAGGGCGGTGCCCACGATGAGCAGGACTCCCGTCCACAGCGCGGCGGCGGTGACGTCCCTCTGGCCGAAGGCGGGCAGCACGACGTTCTCGGTGGCCCAGCCGAGCGCCCACGCGGACGCGACGGTCATTCCCCCGTAGACGCTGCTGCTGATGACGGCGGCCGCGAAGACGGCCTTCTCCGTGCGGATGGCCACCCCAAGGACGCGGAGCCCTTGACGCATGACGGCTGAGGTGACCTTGGTCGCCACTCTAGGGAAGTCCTTCCAACGGGGAAATTTCTACTTAAGTCCCTATCATGGTCGATCATCTTGTTATTCCCTCGCCCCAGTAGAATCGTCTGGTGACCCACGCCCGCAGCGAACGCACCGCTCTGTGCGACCTGTTCGACCGGCTCGGCCCCGACGCCCCCACGCTGTGCACGGGCTGGAGCACCTACGACCTGGCCGCCCACCTGGTGCTGCGCGAGCGGCGGCTCGACGCCGGCGCGGGCATCGCCGTGCGAGCGCTGTCCGGCTACACCGACTCCGTCCAGCGGGGGCTGAAGGCCAAGCACCCCTTCCCCGAGCTGGTCGGCCTCGTGCGCACCCCCGGCGGCCTCTATGGCCTGCTGCCGGTGCTCGACGAGGCGGTCAACACGCTGGAGTACTTCGTCCACCACGAGGACGTGCGCCGCGCCCAGCCGTCATGGGAGCCCCGCGAGCTGCCCGACGACCTGGAGCGGCTGCTCTGGCGGCGCCTCGACATGGCCGCCAGGCTCATGCTGCGCAAGTCGCCCGTGGGCGTGGTGCTGCACCGCCTGGGCGGCGGGGTGGCCATCGGCGGCGCCAAGGACGGCCCGAAGGTGGAGGTCACCGGCAGGGCCAGCGAGCTGCTGCTGTTCTGCTTCGGACGGCAGGAGCACGCCAAGGTCGACCTCACGGGCGACCCCGACGCGATCGCCCGCCTCACCCACGCCCCGCTCGGCATCTGAGGCGCTTTACCTTCCGGTGCGCGCGTCTCCGCGCCAACTCATGCCGATGGCCGTACGATGGCCGGGTAAAGACGCCCCCCGGTTATGATCAAGAACATCTTCATAGAAGATGCCAGTGATCGCCCAGATCCGGGTATATACGGCTGGGAATGGACTGCAGGAGGCCCCCCATGCAGGTCAAGAAGGTCGTCACGTATCTGCTCGTGGCGTTCGTCGTCTTCTACCTGTTCACCCAGCCGAGAAACGCGGCGGCGGCGGTCAACAGCGTTTTTGACGGCATCGTGAACGGAGCCAACCAATTGGCCGTCTTCTTCACCAACGTCGTGACCTGACAGAGCCAACGGTCCGCCCTGCCGGCGGGTCGTGCGAGTTGACCGTCCACCTGGGATCGAAGAGCGTAGAGTCGGTCAGGTGGGGTGCCTATGAGAGATGTCATCGAACGGGCCGAGATCGAAGGGATCGAACTCGTCCGGTTCCTCTACGCCGACCATGGCGGGGTGATCCGCGGCAAGGCGACCTCACGCACGCGCCTGGCCGAGCGGCTCCACTCGGGCATCGGTCACACGGTGGCGATGATGGCGATGAACATGCTCGACCAGCTCCAGGAGGTCGAGCACTTCGGACCCGTCGGCGAGGTCCGGATCATGCCGGACCCGTCGACCTTCGTGCCGCTCCCCTACTCTCCCGGCGCCGCGGCCATGGCCTCCGACCTGGTCCAGCTCGACGGGTCCCCATGGGGCGCGTGCCCGCGCACCTTCCTCAAGGAGGCGATCGCCGCGCTCGAGTCCGAGGGCTACGCGCTGGAGGCGGCCTTCGAGCCCGAGTTCACGCTCGGCCACCGCGTTCCCGGCCCTGACGGCGGGCTCGACAGGTTCGCCCCGCTCGACGACAGCCTCTGCTACTCCACCATCGGCTTCGACGTCGCCCACGACTACGCGATCCGGCTGGTGCGCACGCTCGAGACCCAGGGGCTGCGGGTCGAGCACTACCACCCCGAGCTGGGCCACGGCCAGCAGGAGCTGTCGATACGGCACGCCCCCGCCCTCCGCGCCGCCGACAACCAGCTCCTCTACCGCGAGACCGTCCGCGGGGTGGCGCTGCGGATGTCCATGTGGGCCTCGCTGGCCCCCAAGCCCCTCGCCGACCAGGCGGGCAACGGCGCCCACCTGCACCTGTCGCTGTGGGATCCCGAGCATCACGCCAACCTCTTCGTCGGCGACCCCGACCTGATGGCCGCCTTCGTGGGCGGCCTGATCGCCCACCTGCCCGGCCTGACGGCGCTGACCTGCGGCACCGTCAACAGCTTCCGGCGGCTGGCGCCCCGCATGTGGGCCGGCGCCTACGCCGTCTACGGCCCCGACAACAGGGAGGCGGCCGTCAGGGTCTGCTCGCCCCTGGGGCAGACCGGCTCGGTCAACCTGGAGCTCAAGCCCTCCGACTCCTCGGCCAATCCGTACCTGTCGCTCGGCGCGGTCATCCACGCGGGGCTCGACGGGATCCGCCGCAAGCTCGACCCGGGCGACCCCGTGCTCGTCGACCCCGACACCAGGCCGGGCGCCTATCCCAGGCTGCCGTCGTCCCTGGACGAGGCGCTCGACGCGCTCGAGGCCGACGCGCTGCTGATGTCCGCGCTCGGGCCGCTGCGCAGCAGCGCCTACCTGGCGGTGAAGCGCTCGGAGGCGGCCGCCTTCAAGGAGCGCGACACCGCCTTCGAGCTCTTCCACCACCTGCGGGTCTTCTGACGACGGCTACCTGACCGGGTGGCCCGCCGCCCGGAGGGTCTCCTTCACCTCGGAGATCTTCAGCGTGCCGAAGTGGAACACCGAGGCCGCGAGCACGGCGTCGGCTCCGGCCGCGACCGCGGGAGGGAAGTCCTCCAGCCGTCCCGCGCCGCCGCTGGCGATCACCGGGACCCTGACCGCGGCCCGCACCGCGCGCAGCATCTCGAGGTCGTAGCCGTCGAGGGTGCCGTCGCCGTCCATCGAGTTGAGCAGGATCTCGCCGACGCCGAGCTCCTCTCCCCTGGCCGCCCACTCCACCGCGTCGATGCCGGTGCCCCTGCGCCCGCCGTGGGTGGTGACCTCGAAGCCCGACGGCGTGCCCTCGGCCCTGCGGGCGTCGACGGACAGCACGATGCACTGCGCGCCGTACCTGCGTGAGGCCTCGGTCAGCAGCTCGGGGCGGGCGATGGCGGCGGTGTTGAGCGACACCTTGTCCGCGCCCGCCCGCAGCAGCCTGTTGACGTCCTCGACCGAGCGGACGCCGCCGCCCACGGTGAGCGGGATGAAGACCTGCTCGGCGGTCCTGCGGACCACGTCGAACATCGTCTCGCGCTCGCCCGAGGAGGCGGTGATGTCGAGGAAGGTCAGCTCGTCGGCGCCCTCCTCGTCGTAGCGGCGGGCGAGCTCGACGGGATCGCCCGCGTCGCGCAGGTTCTCGAAGTTGACGCCCTTGACCACGCGTCCCGCGTCCACGTCCAGACACGGGATGACTCGAACCGCGACCGTCATGCCCGAAACGCCTCGATCTCGATCTCGACCAGCATGCGCGGGTCGATCAGACCCGCCACCTTCACGCCCGTGCAGGCGGGCCTGACGTGCCCGAGCACCTCGGACAGCGCGCTGCCCACCGCGTCGTAGTGGCTGTCGTCCACCACGTAGTAGCGCACCATGACCACGTCCTCCCTGGCCAGCCCGGCCGTCTCGACCGCCTCGAGCGCGATCTCGAAGGCCGTCATGGCCTGCTGGTAGGCGTCGCCGACATGCCGTACCTCGCCGTCGACCGTGGCGGTGCAGCCGGAGACCACGACTCTCGGGCCCGCCACCACCGCCCTGGCGTAGCCGTACTTCTCCTCCCAGACGCCGCCCGAGAAGATTCTTGTCCCCTCGCGCACGCAGCTTGCCTGGCCCATCACGCGTCCCTCCCTTGGGCCCTAGCCGCGAACCGCGGCGAGGGCGTCTTCCAGCGTGAAAGCCTGCGCGTACAGTGCCTTGCCCACGATCGCGCCCTCCACGCCGAGGGGCGTGAGAGAGGAGAGGGCGATGAGGTCGTCGAGAGAGGACACTCCTCCGCTCGCGACGACCGGCTTGTCCGTTCGATCGCAGACCTGGCGCAGCAGGTCGAGGTTCGGGCCGCGCAGTGTTCCGTCCTTGGTCACATCTGTCACCACGTACCGCGGGCAGCCGTCGGCTTCGAGCCTGTCGAGCACCTCCCACAGGTCGCCGCCCGCCTCGGTCCAGCCGCGTGCCGCCAGCGTAGTGCCTCGCACGTCGAGCCCGACGGCGATCTTGTCACCATACTCAGCGACTATCCTTCGGCACCAGTCCGGCTTCTCGATGGCGGCGGTGCCGATGTTCACCCGCCTGCACCCTGTGGCGAGCGCGGCCTCCAGCGAGGCGTCGTCGCGGATACCGCCGGACAGCTCGACGTTGATGTCGAGCTTGCCGACCACGTCGGCCAGCAGGCTCCTGTTGGATCCCCTGCCGAAGGCCGCGTCGAGGTCCACCAGGTGGATCCACTCCGCGCCCGCCTCCTGCCAGGCGAGCGCCGCGGTCAGCGGATCGCCGTAGCCGGTCTCTGTCCCGGCCTCTCCCTGCACGAGGCGTACGGCCTGGCCGTCGACGACGTCCACGGCGGGCAGCAGTACGAGCGACATCTTCTTCAGGTCCTCCGGTCAAAGGCGAGCGTGACGATCACAGGGACGAACAGCAAGGAGAGCACGAACACGGCGAGGCTGATCAGCCACGACGACCACAGCAGCCAGGCCAGGAGCTGGACGATCACGAAGAGCAGGGCGACGGCGCCGTTCTGGGCGCGCTGGCGGCGCGCGATCAGGCCGCCCTGCCTGGCGAAGCGGACGGGGCGAGGGGTCAGCCTGGCGACCAGCGCCCTGCGGCGGGACCTGCGGGCCATCCGCTCGGCGTTCAGCCGCGCCGCGCGCTCCCTCTCGGCCTCGCGTACGGCCCGCCGCCGCGCCCGCTCCTTGCTCAAAGCGTGCCGACCCAGTTCTTCAGCAGCACCGCGCCCGCGTCACCCGACTTCTCGGGGTGGAACTGGGTGGCCATGAGGGGGCCGTTCTCCACGGCGGCCACGAACGGCACGCCGTGCTCGGCCCAGGTCACCAGCGGGACGGCGAAGCCGTCGCCCGGCTTGAGCTCCCACTCGCGCACGCCGTAGGAGTGGACGAAGTAGAAGCGGGTGGCGGCGTCGAGGCCCGCGAACAGCACGCTGTCGGCGGGCGCCTTGACGGTGTTCCAGCCCATGTGCGGCAGCACCGGGGCCTCCAGGCGCTCGACCGTGCCCGGCCACTCACCGCAGCCCTCGGTCTCGACGCCGTGCTCGACGCCGCGCTCGAACAGGATCTGCATGCCGACGCAGATTCCGAGCACCGGACGGCCGGCCGACAGCCGGCGGCCGATGATCCGTTCGCCGCCCACGCTCCTCAGCCCCGCCATGCACGCCGCGAAGGCGCCCACGCCCGGGACGACCAGGCCGTCGGCGGCCATCGCCGCGTCGTAGTCGGCGGTGACCGTCACCTGGGCGCCGGTCCTGGCCAGCGCGCGTTCGGCCGAGCGCAGGTTGCCCGAGCCGTAGTCGAGGATGACGACGTTCTTGCTCACCACCAGAGCACCCCCGCTGTCAGCGCCATCGCGGCGCCGATTCCGCAGATCACCGCGCCGAGCTTCAGGCCCTGCTTGAGCAGCGAGACCACCCCGCCGATCAGGAAGAGCCCGATGAAGACCATCGCGACGGCCGTCCAGTTGCTGCTCATGCGGACTCCTTCGGGGTACCCCTGAGCAACTCGCCTGCTGTGCCGTTCACAGCACGCCCTTGGTGCTCGGCACGCCCGTGGCGCGCGGGTCGGGCTCGCTGGCCTCGCGCAGGGCCCTGGCCAGCGCCTTGAACTGGGCCTCGACGATGTGGTGGGCGTTGCGCCCGTACGGCACCCGCACGTGCAGGCAGATCGCCGCCTGCGCCACGAACGACTCGAGGATGTGCCTGGTCATCGTGGTGTCGTACTCGGGGCCGATCATCGGAGCCATGCCCTCGGGCTCGGCGTGCACCAGGTAAGGACGGCCCGACAGGTCGACCGTGACCTCGGCGAGCGCCTCGTCCAGCGGGCACGACGCGTTGCCGTACCGCCTGATGCCCGACTTGTCGCCCAGCGCCTCACGGAAGGCCGCGCCCAGCGCGAGCGCGGTGTCCTCGATCGTGTGGTGCGAGTCGATGTGCAGGTCGCCCTCGGTCTTGACGGTGAGGTCGAACAGACCGTGCTTGCCGAGCTGGGCCAGCATGTGGTCGTAGAACCCGACCCCGGTGGCGACGTCGACCAGCCCGGTGCCGTCGAGGTTCACCTCGACCAGAACCGACGTCTCCTTCGTCGTACGCTCGACGCGACCGATCCGGTGCCGGCCTCCTTCGTCGGCCACCCCCGGAACCAGGCTGTGCTGACTGGTTCGCTCCCTGCGCTCGCTCACAGAACCCCCTCCAGGGCGGCACGGAATGCCGACATCTCCTCGCTGGTGCCGATCGACACCCGCAGCCACTCGGGCGGCCCGACCTCGCGGATCAGGACACCTCGCTCGAGCAGCTTCTCCCAGATCGCGCGCCGGTTGGCGAATCGCCCGAACAACACGAAGTTGGCGTCCGAATCGGCCACCGTCAAGCCGAGGCCGCGTAGCCAGGCCACCGTGTCGTCGCGCTCGCGCCTGAGCGCGTCGACCGTGCCGAGCAACTCGGCCCGGTGCCGCAGCGCGACCCTGGCCGTCGCCTGCGTGACCGTCGACAGGTGGTACGGCAGGCGCACCAGCAGCATCGCCTCGACCACCGCGGGGTGCGCGGCCAGGTAGCCGAGTCGGGTGCCCGCCATCGCGAACGCCTTCGACATCGTCCGCGTCACGATCAACCTGGGGTGCTCGGGGAGCAGCGTCAGCGCGCTCGGCGTGCCGGTGCGGGCGAACTCGGCGTAGGCCTCGTCCACCACGACCATGCCGGGCGCCGCCGCCACGACCCTGGCGATCGTCTCCAGCGGGAGCGCGGTGCCGGTCGGGTTGTTCGGCGAGGTCAGGAAGACGATGTCGGGCCGGTGCTCCTCGACGGCGGCGACGGCCTTCTCCACGTCGAGGGAGAAGTCGTCCTCGCGCGCGCCCGAGACCCACTCGGTGCTGGTGCCCGTGGTGATGATCGGGTGCATGGAGTAGGAGGGCTCGAAGCCGAGCGCGGTGCGGCCGTGCCCGCCGAAGGCCTGCAGGATCTGCTGGAGCACCTCGTTGGAGCCGTTGGCGGCCCACAGCTGCTCGGTGGTGAGCCCGTGACCGAGATAGCCGGCCAGATCGGCGCGCAGGGCGAGGGCGTCCCTGTCGGGATAGCGGTTGAGGCTCGCCGCGTCGCGCCTGATCTCCTCGGCCAGGTCGTCGACCAGCGCCTTGGAGGGCGGGTACGGGTTCTCGTTGGTGTTGAGCTGGACGGGGACGTCGAGCTGGGGCGCGCCGTACGGCTTCTTGCCTCTGAGGTCGTCCCTGATGGGAAGGTCGTCGAGATTCACTGGTTCGGAATCTCCCAATCGAATCGGGCGCGGATCGCCGCGCCGTGCGCGGGCAGGTCCTCGGCGTCGGCCAGGACGCAGGTGTGCGCGGCGGCGCCCGCCAGCGCCTCGCGGCTGTAGTCGACCACGTGGATGCCGCGCAGGAACGACTGCACCGACAGGCCGCTGGAGTGGCAGGCGCAGCCGCCGGTGGGCAGCACGTGGTTGGAGCCCGCCATGTAGTCGCCCAGGCTCACCGGGCTGTAGGGCCCGACGAAGATCGCGCCGGCGTTCCTGACCTTCGCCGCCAGCTCGGCCGCGTTCGCGGTCTGGATCTCGAGGTGCTCGGCGGCGTAGGCGTCGACCACCCTGAGACCGGCGGCGAGGTCGTCGACCAGCACGATGCCCGACTGCCTGCCTGACAGCGCCTCGGCGATGCGCTCGGAGTGGCGCGTCGCGGCGACCTGGCCCGGCAGCTCCTTCTCCACGGCCTCGGCCAGCTCCACGCTGTCGGTCACGAGGACCGCGGCGGCGATGACGTCGTGCTCGGCCTGGCTGATCAGGTCGGCGGCCACGTGCCTCGGGTCGGCGGTGGAGTCGGCGAGGATGGCGATCTCGGTGGGGCCCGCCTCGGAGTCGATGCCGATGACACCCTTGAGCAGGCGCTTGGCGGCGGCCACCCAGATGTTGCCGGGACCGGTCACCATCGTGGCGGGGCGGCACTCCTCGGTGCCGTAGGCGAACATCGCCACCGCCTGCGCGCCGCCGACGGAGTAGACCTCGTCGACGCCGAGCAGCGCGCACGCCGCCAGGATCGTGGGGTGCGGCAGGCCGCCGAACTCCTTCTGCGCGGGGCTGGTGACCGCCAGCGACTCGACGCCCGCCTCCTGCGCGGGGACCACGTTCATGACCACGCTGGAGGGGTAGACCGCGCGCCCGCCCGGCACGTAGAGGCCGACGCGCTCGACGGGCACCCAGCGCTCGGTGACCGTGCCGCCGGGCACCACCTGGGTCGTGGTGTCGGTGCGCCGCTGGTCGCGGTGGACCATCCTGGCCCGCCTGATCGACTCCTCGAGAGCGGCCCTGACCTTCGGATCGAGGGTCTCCAGCGCCCGCTGGACCGTCTCCACGGGCACGCGGGCGGACTCGATCTCGACACCGTCGAACCTGGCGGTCAGCTCGCGTACGGCTGCCGCCCCGCGATGGCGCACGTCCTCGCAGATGGGCCGCACCTTCTCCAGGGCGGCCTCGACGTCGAGTTCGGCGCGGGGCAGCACGTCGCGCAGGTCCTCGGGAAGAGAGCCGCGCAGGTCGATACGGGAAATCACCCGTTCAGTCTACGGAGTCCCACCAGCGAATCCTGTTCTGTCCATCATGCGGGACGCGTTTCGTCCCAGAAGAGGTGGGGTTCGTCCCCTTTCACGACCACGGCGGGGACTTTCGTCCTGTGGGACGAAGCGCCGTCGCGCGCGCTGGCAGAGGGTGACGGGAACGCACCAGCGATCCGGAGGTCGCGCCTTGGGTTCCACCGAAACAACCGCCGTCCACCTCGACGAATGGACCCCCGCACGGGTACGCAGGACCGCGACCGTCACCGTCGGGCTGCTCATGGGCGTCTGGGTGGTCGACTACGTCGACCGCGTCATGATGGCCGTGGCGCTGCCGTCCATCGGGGCGGAGTTCGCGCTCAGCAAGACCGAGCAGGGCTGGCTCATCACCGTCTTCTCGCTGGTCTATCTCCTCTGCCAGATCCCCGGTGGCGTGCTCGCCGACCGGTTCGGCGCCCGCAGGCTGCTGGTGGTCTCGCTGGTGCTGTGGACGGCGTTCACCGCGCTGACCGGGCTCGCGTGGGGACTGGTGTCACTGCTGGTCATCAGGGCGCTGTTCGGCGTGGGCCAGGGGCTCTTCCCCGGCGCGTCGTTCAAGGCACTGGCCGAGCGCACCACCCCGGGTCGCAGGGCGACCGCGGCCGGGTCGATGCTCGCCTCGAACCAGCTCGGCGCCGGGCTGGCGCCACTGGTGGTGGCGCCGCTGCTGGTGGTCTTCGGCTGGCGGCACACGTTCTGGGTGGTCGCGGCGGCGGGCGTGCTGATCGGGCTCGCGCTGTGGGCCCTGCTGCCCAGGCCGCTGCCGGCCGCGCTCAGCGGCGCGGACCGGCTCGGCGCCAGGCCCACAAGCGGCGCGGGACTCGCCATGGTGATCCGCTCCCCCTCGGTGTGGAAGTTCGCGGCCCTGTTCTGCACGACCAACATGCTCGGCTACGGCATGATCACCTGGGTGCCGAGCTACCTCATGGAGGAGCGCGGCATCTCCCTGCTGAACACCGGCGTGCTCGCCGCCATCCCCGGCCTGGTGATGTGCCTGACCACCTTCGCCGGCGGCTGGCTGTTCGACAGGTTCTTCCACGACAGGGCGCGGCTGTACGTGATCCCGCTTCTGCTGTGCACCGCCGTCCTCCTGGTGCTGATGCTGCGGGCGGACAGCGCCGCGGGGTTCACGACCTACCAGACGCTCGCCCTGGCGGTGGCGGGGCTTTCGACGATGGGCATCCTGGGCATGCCGTTCCGGGCGCTGCCTCCCGCGGTCATCGGCTCGGGCATGGGCGTGGTCAACGTGGGCGGGCAGATGGCAGGCGTGCTCGCGCCCGTGCTGATGGGCTGGCTGGTGGACCGGTTCTCCTACACCGCGGCGTTCGGGCTGCTCATCGGCACGACCGTGCTCGGCGCGCTCATCGCGGTGATCGTGCCGCAGCGCCCCGAGCAGTTCTCTCTCGCGACGAAGGAGGCCGTGTGACGACCTACGACCTGGTTCTCAGCGGCGGCAGGGTGATCGACCCCGAGACCGGCCTCGACGCGGTGCGCGACGTCGGCGTCTCCGGCGGGCGGGTGCGGGAGGTGTCGGCCACCCCGCTGGACGGCGCCACCGTGGTCGACGTGCGGGGCCTGGTGGTCTGCCCCGGCTTCATCGACCTGCACAGCCACAGCGCCGACCAGGCCGGGCACCGGCTGCAGGCGCTCGACGGCGTGACGACCGTGCTGGAGCTGGAGGCGGGCAGCTACCCGGTGGCCGCCGCCTACCGGCAGGCGGCGGCCGAGGGGCGGCCGCTCAACTACGGCTTCGCCACCTCGTGGGCGGTCGCCCGCATGGCCGTGCTGGCCGGAGTGCGGCCAGGAGGCGGCCTCGACGACTTCATGGCCAACATCGGCCGCCCCGAGTGGCAGCGCCCCGCCCCGCCCGCGGCGGTCGGCCGGATCGTCGAGATGCTGGAGCGGGACCTGGCCGACGGCGCGCTCGGCATCGGCATCCTGGTCGGCTACGCGCCGCGGATCGACCCTTCGGAGTACCTGGCCGTCGCCGCGCTGGCCGCCCGCGCGGGGCTGCCCACCTACACGCACGCCCGCGAGCTGGTCGAACTCGACCCCACCACGCCGATCGACGGCGCCGAGGAGATCGTCAAGGCGGCGGCGGAGACCGGCGCGCACATGCACTACTGCCACGTCAACAGCACCTCGATCCAGCACGTGGACCGGGTCCTCGGGCTGGTCGAGCGGGTGCGCGCCGAGGGCGCGCGGGTCACCACCGAGGCCTACCCGTACGGCGCAGGCATGACCGGCGTCGGCGCCGCCTTCCTCGCCCCCGAGCTCCTGCGCCGCCGCGGCCTCACCCCGCACTCCCTCGGCCTGCTCGGCGCGGAAGGACGGCTGGCCGACGAGGCCGCGCTGCGCGAGGCCAGGCGGCGCGACCCGGGGGCGGCGGTCTTCGTCCACCTGCTCGACGAGGCCGACCCCGCGCAGTTCGCCTTCATCGAGCGTGCCCTCGCCTTCCCCGACGCCGCCGTCGCCACCGACGCGGTCCCGCTGCTCTGGAGGTCGGGCACGGCCGACCCCACGGCGTGGCCGCTGCCGGAGGGCGCCGTCTCCCATCCCCGTACGGCGGGCACCTACGGGCGCGTCCTCCGCGTCCTGGTGCGGGAGAAGGGCCTGCTGAGCCTGGCCGAGGCGGTCCGCCGATGCACGCTCGTGCCGGCGGACGTGGTGGGGGTGCCCTCGATGCGGCGCAAGGGCCGGATCCAGCCGGGCTGCGACGCCGACATCACGGTCTTCGACCCCTCGACGGTCGCCGACCGCGCCACCTACGAGTCGACGATCCTGCCCTCGGCCGGGTTCGCGCACGTGCTGGTGGGCGGTGAGTTCGTGGTCCGCGACGGCGAGCTGCTGCCGGAGTCGCTGCCCGGCAGGCCCGTCACCGCCCTCTGATCGTTACGGACGCGGGTGCCGTGAGCAAAGCTCGTTACGATCGGGTGCCGTGAGCAAAGCGAAGAAGGGCGGGCAGGGCACCCCCGCGACGGTCGCGCTGACCAAGGCGGGGGCCGACTTCACCCTGCACCCGTACGAGCACGACGCGAACGCGCAGGCCTACGGCGAGGAGGCGGCCGACGCGCTCGGCCTGCCGTACGAGCGGATCTTCAAGACGCTGGTGGCGGAGGTGGAGAGCGGGCTGGCGGTGGCGGTGGTGCCGGTGGCGGGCAAGCTCGACCTCAAGGCGTTCGCGGCGGCGCTGGGCAGCAAGCGGGCCGCGATGGCGGACGCGGCGAAGGTGGAGCGGGTCACGGGGTACGTGGTCGGCGGCATCAGCCCGCTCGGGCAGCGTAAGCAGCTGCCGACGGTGGTGGATTCCTCGGCGCTGGAGTTCGAGACGGTGTATTTCTCGGCGGGCAAGCGGGGGTTGCAGATCGAGACCTCGCCGAAGAACCTGGTCGATCTCACGAGGGCGACGACGGCGGCGATCGCCAAAACCGGCTGAAGCCGACGCCGGACTCCGGTCCCGTTCATCGAGGAGAAGCGGAGGCCGGACTTCGGTCCCGTTCTCTGGAGAGAACTCGGACAGTAGAGGGCCCGACCTCGGTTCCCTTCCCCAGAGGGAACCTCGGCAGAAGAGGCCGGCGTCGGTTCCGTGCTTTGGAAAGAGGCCGGGGAGGGGTGGCGTGGCTCTCCGGCGGGGCATGGGGCAGGATCGCAGGCGTGACCGAACTGCACTGCCTCACCGCCACCGAGATGGTCCGCCTGCTCATGGCCCGCGAAGTCAGCGCCGTTGGGCTGATGCGGGCCCACCTGGCGCGCATCGAGCAGGTCAACCCCGCCGTCAACGCCATCGTCACCCTCGTCGCCGAGCGGGCGCTCGAGGCGGCCGCGGCCGCCGACGCGAGCGAGCCGAAGGGCCCCCTGCACGGCGTGCCCGTCGCGCACAAGGACCTCGTCGACACCGCGGGCATCAGGACCACGTACGGCTCGCCGCTGTTCAAGGACAACGTGCCGGCGAAGGACGACCTCCTGGTCGAGAGGCTCAGGAACGCGGGCGCCATCGCGGTGGGCAAGACCAACACCCCCGAGTTCGGCACCGGCTCCCACACCGTCAACGAGGTCTTCGGCGCCACCCGCAACCCCTACGACCTGTCCAGATCGGCAGGCGGCAGCAGCGGTGGCGCCGCCGCCGCGCTGGCGACGGGCATGGTGCCGCTGGCCGACGGGTCGGACATGGGCGGCTCCCTGCGCAACCCGGCGAGCTTCTGCAACGTGGTCGGCCTGCGCCCCACGCCTGGACGGGTGCCCGACATCTCCGACACCGCGGCCTGGTACACGCTGGCCGTCTCAGGGCCGATGGCCAGGACGGTCGAGGACCTGGCGCTGATGATGAGCGTGATGTCGGGGTTCGACCCGCGCTCGCCGTACTCGATCAAGGAGCCGTTCGCCGTCGACCTCGACGGCGACGTGCGAGGGCTGCGGATGGCCTTCAGCCCCGACCTGGGCGGGCTGCCGGTGGATCGCGAGACCGCGGCCGTGACCGCCTCGGCCGCCAAGGTGTTCGAACGGCTCGGCGCGCACGTGGAGCAGGTCGACCTCGACCTGTCCGACGCCGACGACGCCTTCAGGATCTACCGCGCCTGGTACTACGCGCTGTCGTTCGGCGAGCTGCGCGGCCTGGGCGCCAACACCGCGTGGAACGTCGAGCAGGGCCGCAAGGTCACCGGGGCCGACCTGGCCCGTGCCGAGAAGCTGCGCAGCGGCCTCTACCAGCGGATGGCCGCCTTCTTCGACCGCTACGACGTGCTGGTCGCGCCGGTCAGCCAGGTGCCGCCGTTCCCCGTCGAGCAGCCGTACGTCGACGAGATCAACGGGGTGAAGCTGCCCGACTACCTGACCTGGATGCGCTCGGCCTACTGGATCAGCGTCCTGCACGCGCCCGCCGCGTCGGTGCCCGCCGGGTTCACCACGACGGGGCTGCCCGTGGGCGTGCAGATCGTCGGCCGGCCCTTCGACGACGCGGGCGTGCTGCGCGTGGCGCACGCCTTCGAGCAGGCCACGGGGTACGGCGCCCGCCGTCCCGCCCTATAGCCGCTCGATCTCCCCGTACGGCCGGCGCAGCGGCGACTCGCGATAGGCCACGATGGCCTCCATGGTCCCGTACAGGCCGACGGCCAGCAGCGGCCAGGTGACGAGCACGCCCTTGGCGGTCAGCTCCAGCGCCCCCGCCACCACCTTCACGCCCGGCCCGATCGCCTGAGCCTCCACGGTGACCGTACCGAGCGTGAAGGTGGTGCCCACCCACAGGGTGACGAACGCGGCGATCCCGCCGCCCGCGGCCAGCCCGAGCAGGACCTCGAGGCGCCGGGTGCGGGCCAGGTTCCACGCGACGACCGCGCAGGCCAGCGCGGGGACCCCGGTGACCACGGCGTACCAGCCGTCGGCGGCGATCAGCGTCTGGGTCGAGGGATCGGCCAGCACCGGCCCGTCGCCGGTGATCGCGTACGGAGCGCGCGGCGCGATCAGCGACCACACCAGCCCGGCGGGCACGCCGAGCACGGCGAGCGCGAGAACGGTCACCGCGAAAGCCCGCACATGCCCCACCAGGCCACTCCCCTCACAAGTGAGTCCGAACGTGGTCGATGGTATCCCCCGGTTAGGCTCGTGCCGTGATTGAAGACAAGGTCTGGCTGATCGAGCCCTCCGGTCCGCTGCGCGGCGACGTGGAGGTTCGCGGGTCCAAGAACGGCGTGTCGAAGCACATGGTGGCGGCCATGCTCGGCACCGGCGAAAGCAGCATCCACAACGCTCCCGAGGTGGGCGAGGTCGGCATCACCGCGGCGATGCTCGAAGCCCTCGGCATCCACGTGAAGATCAACGAACAGGAGATCAGGATCGAGAAGGGGAGGGAGATCAGGCCGCAGGTGCCACACGCCTTCAGCGGCCTGAACCGCATCCCGATCCTCATGCTCGGCCCCCTGCTGCACCTGGCGGGCGAGGCGTTCGTGCCCCTGGTCGGCGGCGACCCGATCGGCCGCCGTCCGGTGAACTTCCACGTCGAGGCGCTGCGCTCGATGGGCGCCGAGGTCGAGGTCGCCGAGGACGGCATCTTCGCCAAGGCCACCAGGCTGCGCGGCGCCAGGATCGAGCTGCCCTACCCGAGCGTCGGCGCCACCGAGACGATCCTCATGTCCGCGGTCCTGGCCGAGGGCAAGACCGTCATCAAGAACGCGGCCATGGAGCCGGAGGTCGTGGAGCTGGCGCTGTTCCTGCAGCGGATGGGCGCCAGGATCGAGCTCTCCCCCGACCGGCGGATCGTGATCGAGGGGGTGGCCGAGCTGCACGGCGCCCAGACCTGGCTGTCGGGCGACCGCATCGAGGCCTTCTCCTACCTCGCGGCCGGCCTCATCACCAGGGGTGAGGTGCGCGTCCACGGCTGCCCCCAGGACCGCCTGGTCACCGCGATCACCACGCTGGCCAGGATGGGCGCCCAGTTCGAGATCAACGACGACTACATCTGCGCGACCGCGCCGCCCGGGGGGCTGCGCTCGGCGGCGGTGCAGACCGACACGCATCCCGGGTTCATGACCGACTGGCAGACGCCGCTGATGGTGCTGTTCACCCAGAGCCAGGGCATGTCGGTGCTGCACGAGACGGTCTTCGAGAACCGCCTGGTCTACGTGCCCGCGCTGCAGGAGATGGGCTGCGAGATCGAGGTCTTCGACCAGTGCCTGGGCGGGCCCGCCTGCCGCTACCACGACACCAACGCCAAGCACTCGGCCGTGGTGCGCGGGGTGTCCAAGCTGCGCGGCGCCGACGTGATGCTGCCCGACATCAGGGCGGGGTTCTCGGCCGTGCTGGCCGCCGCGGTGGCCGACGGCACCTCCAGGCTGCGCGGCGTCCACCACATCGAGCGGGGCTATCACCAGCCGTTCGAGCAGTTCGCCTCGCTCGGTCTGAATATCCGCAGAGAAGGGTAAAGGCTGGAGGACCAGGCGTTTGGCAGGGTTGACCCGGTCGTACACCATCTGAGTGACTGTGATCAGATCCGTCGCCGGGCTGGGGTTGGCGGGGGCGCTCGGAGGTGTGCTCGCCGCGGCGGTGGCGATTCCCGCCGTCGGTGGAGCGGGGATCGCCACGCGTAACGTCGCCGCCACCTTCATCGACCTGCCTCCGGCCCCGCGCGAGGAGCCGTTGTCGCAGGTCACCACGCTGCTGGACAAGAACGGCAAGCGGTTCGCCCAGTTCTACGAGGCCAACAGGACCACCGTGCCCCTGGCGCAGGTCGCCCCCGTGATGCGCAGGGCCATCATCGCGATCGAGGACGCCCGCTTCTACGAGCACGGCGGCATGGACGTCAAGGGCACGCTGCGCGCGGTCATCACCAACACCCAGGCGGGCGGCATCAAGCAGGGCGGCTCGTCGCTCACCCAGCAGCTGGTGAAGAACATCCTGGTGGAGAACGCCGAGACCGAGAAGGAGCGGGAGGCGGCCCGCGCGCCGAACCTCTCGCGCAAGATCAGCGAGCTGCGCTACGCGCTGGCGATGGAGGAGAAGTACCGCAAGGACGAGATCCTCGAGCGGTATCTCAACATCGCCTACTTCGGGGCGGGGGCCTACGGCGTCGAGGCGGCGGCCAGGCGCTTCTTCTCCACCTCGGCGGCCAGGCTGACGCTGGCGCAGGCGGCGACGCTGGCGGGGGCGGTGCGCCTGCCGTACTCGACCGACCCTTCGCTGGGCAGGAGCCAGCAGGCGCGGCTGCGCGAGCGGCGCGACCTCGTGCTGGACCGGATGGCGGGGCTCGGCATGATCACTCACGCGACCGCGACGGCCACCAAGCGGGCGCCGCTCGACATCAGGCTGCGGCCCGAGCCCGGCGGCTGCGCCGAGAGCGCCTACCCGTACTTCTGCCTCTACGTGCAGCGCGAGCTGCTCACCAACCCCGTGTTCGGCGGCACGAGAGACGAACGGCAGCGCCGCATGGCCAGGGGCGGCCTGGTGCTGAAGACCACCCTCGACCCCGTGGCCCAGCGGGCCGCCGAGCGGGCGATCGCCGACCGGATCAGCGCCAAGGACACCGAGGTCGCGGCCGAGGCCATGGTCGAGCCGGGCTCCGGGCGTATCAGGGCCCTGGCGGCCAGCAAAAAGTTCGGCCGCAACCCGGGTGACCGGAACAACGGGCCGCGCACCACCTTCAACCTGGCGGCCGACGTGCAGCACGGCGGCGGCATGGGCTTCCAGGCCGGCTCGACGTTCAAGGTGTTCACCCTGGCCACCGCGCTCAAGCAGGGCTGGCGCTTCGACGAGGGCTTCAAGACGCCAGGGGTGTTCGTCCCCGCCGAGGGCTACCGCAACTGCGCGGGCAGACCCGTCAACGCGCCCTCCACGAGGATCTTCAACGCCAGCGGCGAGGGCAACGGCGGGCCCCACAGCCTGTCGACCGGCACCTGGAAGTCGGTGAACATCTTCTACATGATGCTGGAGCGCAGGGTCGGCCTGTGCAACGTGGTCGAGACGGCCAGGTCGCTCGGCATCTCCAGGGCGGACGGGACCCCGCTGCGGGAGGTGCCCACCTTCACGCTCGGCGTCAACGAGATGGACCCGCTCACCGTGGCCGCCGCGTTCGCCGCCTTCGGCGCCCGCGGCCGCTACTGCCGCCCCCTCGCGATCGTGGAGATCGTCGACAGGGAGGGGCTGCGCACCCACGTGCCCCCCGCCTGCGAGCAGGTGCTGGAGAGGGACGTCGCCGACGCGGTCAACCACGTGCTGTCAGGGGTGTTCTCCAAGGGCACGATGAAGGGGCAGAGCATCGGACGGCCCGCCGCGGGCAAGACCGGCACCAACAACGGCTACACCTCCGCCTGGTTCGCCGGCTACACCCCCGACCTGGCGGCGGCGGTGAGCCTGGGCGACATCCGCGGCTCCTACCGCTACCCGCTGCGCGGGGTGCGCATCGGCGACCAGTGGTACGGCCAGGTGCAGGGCGCGTCGCTGCCGGGACCGATCTGGGTGGAGTCGATGACGTCGGCGCTGCGCCACACCCGCCCGGCGTCCTTCGCCCGCCCGAACATGGCACGCTTCGGCGGCGGCTACACCCCCGGACTGTCCGAGGCCATGGCCGCGGAGAAGCGCGCCGAGAAGCGCGCGGAGGCCAGGCGCCACTTCAAGAAGCTCCGCCAGAGGTACCGCGACTACTTCCGCTGGCTACAGCGCCGCCACCGCCACTGACGCTAGCCGCCGAGGCAGGCCGGGCCGAGGAGCTCCTTGAGGTCGCCCATGAGGGCGGGCGACTGCGTCACCCGTAGCCGGTCCTCCACCCGCATGACCGTGGTCTTGGGGCCGTTGTGCACCTGGAGGTGCACCTCGGAGGTGCCGGGGTGGGTGACGAGGATCTCCTTCAGCCGGCCGACCACCGGCGGGGTGCAGCGGCTCAGCGGCAGGCTGACCAGCAGCGGGCCACCCGACTCGACGGTGAGGTCGGGCGCCGTCACCTCCATCGCGATGATCTTGGCGACGTCTTCGCGCTTGTCGATGCGGCCCTTGACGAAGACGATGGCGTCCTCGGCGAGGATCGTCGAGCACAGCTGGTACGCCGACGGGAAGATCATCACCTCGATGGCGCCTTCGAGGTCCTCCAGCTGGGTCAGCACCCAGGTGTCGCCCTTCTTGGTGACCTTGCGCTGCACGCCCGACAGGATGCCGCCGACCGTGACGACCTGACCGTCGGCCCGGCTCTCGTCCTGCAGCGCGGCGATCGAGCAGTCGGCCCCCGAGGCCAGGATGTGCTCCACGCCGAACAGCGGGTGGTCGGAGACGTAGAGGCCGAGCATCTCGCGCTCGAACTGCAGCAGCGTGTTCTTGTCCCACTCGCCCAGGGGGACCTGCACGTCGAAGGTCTGATCTTCGCCGCCGTCGACGGCGCCGAACAGGGAGTCCTGGCCGATGGCCTCGTTCTTCTTGATGTCGATGATCGCGTCGACGGCCTGCTCGTGCACCATGACCAGGCCCTTGCGGACGTGGCCGAGGGAGTCGAAGGCACCCGCCTTGATCAGCGACTCGATCACCCGCTTGTTGCAGACGATCGCGGGGACCTTGCGCAGGAAGTCCTTGAAGTCGGCGAAGCGGCCCTTCTCCTTGCGGGCGGTGATGATGCCGTCGACGACGTTGCCGCCCACGTTGCGGACGGCCGACAGGCCGAATCGGATGTCGGTGCCCCGCGGGGTGAAGTCGAAGTCGGAGTCGTTGACGTCCGGCGGGAAGACCTTGATGCCCATGCGGCGGCACTCGTTGAGGTAGAGCGCCGACTTGTCCTTGTCGTCCTTGACGCTCGACAGCAGGGCGGCCATGTAGGCGGCCGGGTAGTTGGCCTTGAGATAGGCGGTCCAGTAAGCGACCAGGCCGTAGCCCGCGGTGTGGGCCTTGTTGAAGGCGTAGTCGGAGAAGGGCAGCAGGATGTCCCAGAGGGCCTTGATGGCGGCGGCGGAGAAGCCGTTCTCCCGCATGCCCTTCTCGAAGAACTCGTACTGCTTGTCCAGCTCGGACTTCTTCTTCTTGCCCATCGCGCGGCGCAGCAGGTCGGCGCCGCCGAGCGAGTAGCCGGCGACCTTCTGCGCGATCGCCATGACCTGCTCCTGATAGACGATCAGGCCGTAGGTCGTGTCGAGGATCTCCTTGAGCGGCTCTTCCAGCTCCGGGTGGATCGGGGTGATCTCCTGCTGGCCGTTCTTGCGCAGCGCGTAGTTGGTGTGGGAGTTGGCGCCCATCGGGCCCGGCCGGTAGAGCGCGAGGGCCGCGGAGATGTCCTCGAAGTTGTCGGGGCGCATCAGGCGCATCAGCGAGCGCATGCCGCCGCCGTCGAGCTGGAAGATGCCCAGCGTGTCGCCGCGGGCCAGCAGCTCGTAGGTCTTGACGTCGTCGAGCGGCAGGTCGAGCAGCTCGATCTTCTCGCCGGTGGTGAGCTCGATGGCCTTCAGGCAGTCGTCGATGATCGTGAGGTTGCGCAGGCCCAGGAAGTCCATCTTCAGCAGGCCGAGCGTCTCGCAGGTCGGGTAGTCGAACTGCGTGATGATCGCGCCGTCGGAGTCGCGGCGCATGATGGGGATGTAGTCGGTGAGCACCTCGGCGGACATGATGACGCCCGCGGCGTGCACGCCGGTCTGCCTGATCAGGCCCTCCAGGCCCCTGCCGAGGTCCATCGTCGCCTTGACGTCGACGTCTTCCTCGTAGAGCCTGCGCAGCTCGCCGGCCTCGGCGTAGCGCGGGTGGTCCTTGTCGAAGATGCCCGCCAGCGGGATGTCCTTGCCCATCACCGCGGGAGGGAAGGCCTTGGAGACCTTGTCACCGAGCGCGTAGGGGTAGCCGAGGACGCGGCCCGCGTCCTTGATGGCGGCCTTCGCCTTGATGGTGCCGAAGGTGGCGATCATGGCGACCTTGTCGGCGCCCCACTTCTCGGTGACGTAGCGGATCACGTCGGCGCGCCTGCGCTCGTCGAAGTCGATGTCGACGTCGGGCATGGAGACGCGCTCGGGGTTGAGGAAGCGCTCGAAGATCAGGCCATGGGGGATCGGGTCGAGGTCGGTGATGCCCAGCGCGTAGGCGACCAGCGAACCGGCGGCCGAACCACGGCCGGGGCCCACGCGGATGCCGTTGTTCTTGGCCCACATGATGAAGTCGGCGACCACGAGGAAGTAGCTCGGGAAGCCCATCTGGATGATGACCCCGAGCTCCTTCTCGGCCCAGGCGCGGTGCTCCTCGTCGATCCCGTTGGGGAAGCGCCGCTCCAGGCCCTTCCACACCTCCTGGCGGAAGAACTCCTCCTCGGTCATCCCTTCGGGGACGGGGAAGGTCGGCATGAGGTTCTTGAACTCGAAGAACCCGGTGGGATCGACCTTCTCGGCCACGAGCAGCGTGTTGCGGCAGCCCTCGAGCCAGAGGTCGGAGGAGTCGACCGCGCGCATCTCGTCGGCGTTCTTGATGTAGTAGCCGGAGCCGTCGAAGCGGAAGCGGTCGGGGTCGGACAGCTGCTTGCCCGTCTGGATGCACAGCAGGGCGTCGTGGGAGGCGGCGTCGGACTCGTAGGTGTAGTGCGAGTCGTTGGTGACCAGCGGCGGGATGGCCAGTTCCTTGCTGATCCTGGTCAGCCCGTCGCGGACCCTGCGCTCGATGTCGAGACCGTGGTCCATGATCTCGAGGAAGTAGTTGTCGCGGCCGAAGATCTCCTGGTATCTCGCCGCGGCCTTGACCGCCTCGTCGTACTGGCCGAGGCGCAGCCTGGTCTGCACCTCGCCCGAGGGGCAGCCGGTGGTGGCCATGAGGCCCTCGGAGTGCTCGGCGAGGATCTCGGCGTCCATGCGCGCCCACTTGCGCACGAAGCCCTCGGTGTAGGCGCGGGAGGACAGCCGCATCAGGTTGTGCAGGCCCGCCTTGTTGCGCGCCCAGATCGTCATGTGGGTGTAGTAGCCGCCGGCGGAGACGTCGTCCTTCTTCTGGTGCGGCTCGCCCCACAGCACGGGCTTCTTGTTCTGCCGCAGCTCGGGCGCGACGTAGGCCTCGATGCCGATGATCGGCTTGATGCCCGCGCCGGTGGCCTGCTTGTAGAAGTCGTAGGCGCCGTGCATGTTGCCGTGGTCGGTGATGGCGATGGCGGGCATGCCGAGTTCGCCGACCTGTTTGAACATCTGCTTGAGGCGCGCGGCCCCGTCCAGCATGGAGTACTCGGTATGCACGTGCAGGTGTACAAACGAGTCGCTGGACGACATGGAGCGGCGCCTCCTCGATCGAGACCGGATGTGCAGGCTCTGAGCCTAGTGGCCCGCACCGACTTTTCCGGCCCGCGCCACCAGCCTCTGACGAGGTGTACGGCCTCGGCTACAGACTGCACGACGTGCCCCGAAAACGCACTCCACCTGCACGGATACCGTGTCCGTGACGAAGCGGAAACGCTGCGCGCACACCCTCTCTGGAGCGCGGTCAGCGCTCCTCGGCCAGCCGCAGCCCCGCCTCGATCACCGCGTTCATGATCGGCGCCAGCCGCTCCTCGCCCAGCTTGGGAGCGCGCAGCGCCATCGCCGCCACGAGCTGACGCTCGCGCTCCATGTCGCGCCCGGCGAACCCGCCGACGGGCTTCAGCGACTGCACGACGCCCGCCAGCTCGGCCCGCCGTTCGAGCAGGGTGGCGAGGGCGGCGTCGACCCTGTCGATGGCCGCGCGCGCCTCAGGCAGGGTGGTGGGGGGCTCGTGCCCGGCCAGCGCCCCGAAGAGGGTCACCGCCTCGCGGGCGGCGGCGACGTCGGCGTCGGAGGCGGAGGGCGACAGCAGCAGGCCGTCCGCGCCGGCGGCGATCGCGGCGGGCGCCAGCGAGGGGTCGCCGGAGACGTCGGCGAGGACGGGCCGGCCCGAGCGGGCCTTCGCGGCGCGCAGCAGGGTCAGATCGAGGGCCACGTGCTCCAGATGCGTGCGGGTGCCGCTCTCACAGAGCACCACCTGGTCGTTGCCCTCGGCGACGCAGTAGTCGGCGACGCCCAGCCACTCCTCCAGCGTCGCCGAGTGGCCGCGCTGCACGATCACCGGCAGCCCGAGCCTCGCCACGGCGCGCACCAGTTGGAAGTCCTGCATCCACGCCGACCCGATCACCACGCCCGCCGCGCGCTCGGCGATCGCCGGCAGGTCGGCCGCCGAGAACGGCTCGACGTACAACGGGCCGTCGACCAGGTCTTCGGCGGGCACCTGCCCGTGGTGCGGACGCAGGCTGACCCAGCGGGTGACGGTCCGCGTCTCGAGGGTGGAGGTCATCTCGGCTCCCAATGCTCAAGCCGGTCCCGGTGGAGCCGGCGGGGTCTCCAGGAAACAAAAAGGGCAGAGACCTCGGGTCTCTGCCTGTCGCCGGCTCCAGGTGGTCGCTACCGCTCGACCGGCCCTCCGGGAGCCGGCTCGGTAAACGTGTAGCGAGGAGTCATGGATCTAAGACTACACGGGTCGCTGCTACCCGATCCCTATGGGAGTATTTCTAGGCTTAGAAGGGGGTTTGAGGCCGTTGATGTCGGATGGACAGCAGCATGCCGGACGCCGCATCGCCGGTCGGTACCACCTGAAGGAGCCGATCGGCAAGGGCGGCATGGGCATCGTCTGGCGGGCCCATGACGAGCTGCTCGACCGCGAGGTCGCGGTCAAGGAGGTCCGTTACGCGGCCGTGCTGGGCGACGAGGTGCAACTGCTCAACCGCCGCACCATGCGGGAGGCGCGGGCGGCCGCCAGGTTCACGCATCCGAACGTGATCGTCGTCCACGACGTCATCGAAGAGGACGACCGCCCCTGGATCGTCATGCAGCTGGTCCCCTCCCGCTCGCTCGGACAGGTCATCAAGGCCGAGGGACCGCTGCCGCCGAAGAAGGTGGCCGAGATCGGCCTGGCCGTCCTCGACGCGCTCAGGGGCGCCCACGAGGCGGGCGTGCTGCACCGCGACGTCAAGCCGGAGAACGTGCTGCTGGCCGAGGACGGCCGGGTCGTGCTGACCGACTTCGGCATCGCCACGCTGGAGACCGAGACCGCGCTGACCATGACCGGACTGGCGGGCACGCCGGCCTTCATCGCGCCCGAGCGGCTCAAGGGCCTGCCCGCCAGGCGGGAGTCCGACCTGTGGTCGCTGGGCGCGACGCTCTACACCGCGGTCGAGGGCAGGGCGCCGCACGAGCGCGGCATGGCGATGGCGACCATGATGGCCGTACTCAACGACGACCCCGAGCCGCCGAAGAGGGCCGGAGCGCTCAAGCCGGTCCTCGCGGGCCTGCTGGCCAAGGAGCCCGACGAGCGTCTGGGCTTCGACGAGACCGCCAGGCTGCTGCGCAGGGCCGCCGCCGAGTCCGGGAACGAGACCGTGCGTGTCACGCGGCCCGCCCCCGTGATCGACGTCGACGACACCCCGACCGACCCCAGCCTCCCCGCCATCGCGAGCCCGGTGCCCTCCCCCGCCCCGTCCTCGCCGCCGCCCCCTCCGCCGACCGTGGCGAAGGAGCGCGCCGAGGAGATGGTGGAGACGGGCATGCGCCTGCCCGACGCCACCACGCCCGGCGCGACGCCCACCCCTGCCGCCCGGCGCGCGCTCCCGGTCATCGCCGCCGTCGTCGGTGTCGTCGTGGTGGGCGGCGTCGCCGGCATCCTCGGCCTGCGCTCGGCCGGCCAGGCCGGGCCCGAGACGAGCAAGCGTCCCACGCAGGAGGTGACCACCACGGTCACCGCCACCGCGACGGCGACGTCCTCCCCCGACCAGCCCGCCCCCTCTCCCAGCCCGTCGCCCTCGGCGTCGAAGACCGAGTCGGCGCTGCCGGACGGCTGGCGGATGTACAAGGACAAGGAGCTCGACTTCTCCGTCGGCCTGCCCAAGGGCTGGGACGTCTACGACCGCAGGGGCAACCAGGTCTACTTCCGCGGCCCCGGCGCCTCCTCCAACTCCTTCCTGCTGATCGAGCAGGCCACCGACCCCGGCGACGACCCGTACAAGGACTGGAAGCAGCAGGAGCCGGGCGCCAGGGGCAACTTCGGCGGCTACAAGCTGATCGGCATCGAGAAGGTCGACTACATGAAGGCCGCCGCCGACTGGGAGTTCACCTGGAACACCAACACGGGGAAGACCAGGGTGCGCAACCGGGGGTTCATCACCGACAACGGCCGCGGCTACGCGATCTACTGGCACACGCTGGAAAAGAACTGGAAGCGCGACCTGCGGTTCTTCGACACGTTCGCGGCGACCTTCAAGCCCTCCAAGTAAGCTTCGCTGGTGCGAGTAGGGAACAGGTACCGCCTGCTGGAGCCCATCGGCGAGGGTGGCATGGGCATCGTCTGGCGCGCCCACGACGACCTGCTCGACAGGACCGTGGCGATCAAGGAGGTCCGCTACACGGGCATCGGCGAGGAGCGGCGCGCCCAGCTCAACCAGCGCACCGTCAGGGAGGCGCGGGCGGCGGGCCGCCTCGACCACCCCAACGTGGTCGTCGTCCACGACGTCATCGAGGAGGACGGCAGGCCCTGGATCGTCATGCAGCTGGTGCGCTCGCGCTCGCTGGCCGCGGTGGTCAGGGAGCGAGGCCCGATGCCGGTGAGCGAGGCGGCGCGCGTCGGCGGGGCCGTGCTGGCCGCGCTGCGCGCCGCCCACGCGGCCGGGGTCCTGCACCGTGACGTCAAGCCGGAGAACGTGCTGCTGGCCGACGACGGCAGGGTGGTGCTGACCGACTTCGGCATCGCCGCGATGGAGGCCGAGGCGGGGCTCACCGCGACGGGCAACCTGGTCGGCACGCCCGCCTACATGCCGCCCGAGCGCCTCAACGGCCTGCCCGCCACCCCCGCCTCCGACCTGTGGTCGCTGGGGGCGACGCTGCACACGGCCGTGGAGGGCCGCGCGCCGTACGAGAGGGACTCGTGGGCGGCCACGGTCGCCGCGGTGCTGCGCGACGCGCCCGAGCCCCCGCGGCTGGCGGGCGCGCTCGCCCCGGTGATCTCGGGGCTGCTCTGCCGCGACCCGGCCATGCGGATGGGCGCGCAGGAGGCGGCCGCCAGGCTGGCCGCGCTCGCGGGAACGTCGTCGCCGACCATCGAGCGGCCCGCGCCGGCCAGGCGCGCGCCGCTGCGGTGGATCGTGCCGGCGGCGCTCGTGACCGCCACCGTGGCGGGCGGCGCGGTGTGGGCCGCCACACGGGCGGAGGCCCCACCCGTCGCCGAAGCCTCCGCCACGCCCTCGGCGCCCTCGGCCACACCCACGGCGCCCTCGGCGACGCCCTCTCCCTCCGGCAGCCCGAGCCCCGGCCTGCCGGAGGGCTGGCGCAGGCTCAGCAACGCCACGGGCGGCTTCTCCGTCGCCGTCCCCCGCGAATGGAAGGCGACCAGGATCCCCGGCCGCGACAGCGTCAGCGTCAAGGGGCCGGGCACGCCCGGCGAGCTGATCATCGAGTGGACCGAGTCGGGCAAGACCGGCCTCACGCCGAAGCAGGAGTGGGAGAGCCTCGAGCAGGAGATCCAGGCCAAGGGCCAGTTCAGCGGCTACACCAGGCTCGGCATCGTCGAGCTCACCTACCTCGGGGTCGAGGCGGCAGACTGGGAGTTCACCAGGAACAAGGGGGGCGAGATGATCCACGTGCTGAACCGCGGCTTCCGGCTGGGCGACGGCCGTCCCTTCGCGCTCTACTGGGAGACCCCCGACCGGCTCTGGACCGAGAGCAGGGCCACCCTCGACACCATCCTCGAGACCTTCAGGCCGACGTGAGCGAGCAGGCGCGCTTCTGGCGGCACCCGGGGGTGCCGGAAGTCGACCTGCTCAAGGCCCGTTACGTCACCCATCGCTTCTCCCGTCACGTCCACGACGGCTACGCCATCGGCGTGATCACCTCGGGCGTGGAGGAGTTCGACTACCGGGGCAGGCTGCTGCGCGCCGGGGCGGGCGACGTGGTGCTGGTCAACCCCGAGCACGAGCACACCGGTCAGGCGGGCGTGCCGGGCGGCTGGTCCTACCGCATGCTCTATCCGTCGATCGAAGCGCTGGGAGCGGGGCGCGGCACGCCGTACTTCCCCGAGCAGGTGGTGCGCGACCCCGATCTGGCCAGGCTGCTGGTCAGCGCGCACCTGGCCACCGAGCGCGGCGACCGGCTCGCCGCCTCCACGCTGATGCGCGCGCTGTTCGCGCGCCTGCTGTCCAGGCACGCGGGCGTGCGGCCGCCCCTGGAGGCGGCGTCCGGCCAGGGCGCGGTACGGCAGGCCATCGACCTGCTGCACGAGCGCATGACCGACCCGCCCACGCTGGAGGATCTCGCGCAGGCCGTCCAGGCCAGGCCGTTCCCGCTGCTGCGCGCGTTCAAGGCGGTCACGGGCCTGCCCCCGCACGCCTACCTCACCTCCCTGCGCGTACGGCAGGCCCGCCGCCTCCTGGAGACCGGCCTGCCGCCCGCCCAGGTCGCCGCCGAGGTGGGCTTCACCGACCAGGCCCACCTCGGCCGCCACTTCAAGCGCGTCGTCGGCATCCCGCCCGCCGCCTACCAGCGCGCCGCAGGAACGTACAAGACTCGCCAATCCCCCTCGTCCTAGCCTCGGGTGGCATGAACACCGCAACAAGGGACGGACTAGGCGTCGGAGTCGCCGTCGGCCTGTCGGGCGCCGCGTTCGGCGCGGCGGCCGTCACCGCAGGACTCGACGTGGCGCAGTCGTGCGTCCTCAGCCTTATCGCCTTCACCGGCGCTTCGCAGTTCGCGCTGGTCGGCGCGGTCTCCGGCGGCGGTGACCTGCTGGCGGCCGCGGCGGGCGCGCTCCTGCTCGGCGGCCGCAACACCCTCTACGGCCTGCGCCTGGCCGACCTGCTCAAGGTGCGCGGCGGCAGGCGGCTGGTGGCCGCCCACGGGGTGATCGACGAGACGACCGCCGTCGCGCTGGCCCAGCCGACTCCCGAGACCGCCCGCACGGCGTTCACCGCGACCTTCGCCAGCCTGTACCTGATGTGGAACCTGACCACGCTGATCGGCGCGCTCGGCACCTCCGCGCTCGGCGACCCCGGCGTGCTCGGGCTGGACGCGGTGGGCCCCGCCACCTTCCTGGCCATCCTCTGGCCCCGCCTGGCGAGCGAGCCGGGCCTGCGCGGGCTGGCGCTGGGCGGCGCCGCGATCGCGCTGCTCGCCACCCCCTTCGTCCCCTCGGGCGTGCCCGTCCTGCTGTCGGCCGTCGTCGTGCTGGCGGTGGTGCTCCGATGACGCTGTGGTGGGCGATCGTCCTGGTCGGCCTGGGCTGCTACGCGCTGAAGCTGGGCGGGCTCGCCGCTCCCCGCCGGGTGCTCGACCACCCCGCGGTGCGCAGGTTCGCCGAGCTGGTGCCCGTCGCGCTGCTGGCCGCGCTGATCGCGGTGCAGACCTTCACGCACGAGGGAGCGCTGCAGTTCGATCTCGCCAGGACGGCCGGTCTCGGCGCGGCGGCCGTCGCCCTCGTGCTTCGCGCGCCGTTCCTCGTGGTGCTGGCGGCGGCGGCCGTGGTCACGGCGCTTGTTCGAGCCTTTACGGGGTAGCCCGTCCCACATGTCCGAATCTTCGGGGATCATCGGTGGGCGTTATCGGTTGCTCAGAACCATCGGACGGGGCGGCATGGGCACCGTGTGGGAGGCTCACGACGAGGTGCTCGGCCGCGACGTCGCGGTCAAGGAGGTGCTGCCGCCGCCCGACCTGAGCGGTCCCGAACGCGAGGTCTTCATGGTGCGCACCTTCCGCGAGGCGAGAGCCGCCGGGCGGGTCGCCCATCCCGGGGTGGCGACCATCTTCGACGTGGTCCAGGAGGGGGGACACCCCTGGATCGTCATGGAGCTGGTCCGCTCGCGGACGCTCGGCTCGCTGGTACGCGAGCGAGGTCCGCTCGAACCGGCCAGGGTGGCCGAGATCGGGCTGGAGATCCTTGCCGCGCTGCGCGCCGCCCACGCCGCGGGGGTGCTCCATCGCGACGTGAAACCGGACAACGTGCTGCTGGCCGAGGACGGTAGGGCGGTGCTGACCGACTTCGGCATCGCCACGACCGAGGACGAGGCGCCGGTGACCAGGACCGGCATCCTCGTGGGCACGCCCGCCTACATCGCGCCGGAACGCGCGGCGGGCGGCAGCGCCGAGCCGGCCTCCGACCTGTGGTCGCTGGGCGTCACGCTCTACACGGCGGTGGAGGGGCACTCGCCCTTCCAGCGCGGCCACGCCCTGGCGACGCTGGCCGCCGTGATGCACGACGAGCCGCTGCCCATGTCGGCCGCGGGACCGCTCGCCCCTGTCGTCCACGGGCTGCTGCGGAAGGACCCCGCGCTGCGGATGGGGATCGACGAGGCGGAGCGGCGGCTGCGGGAGATCGTGCTCGGCCTGGCCCCCGAGCCGACCGCCCCCGTGGCCGTGCCTCCGGCGCTGCCCGCCTCCGCCGTACGGCCTGCGACCCGGAGGCGGCGGCGGCCACCTCCGCTGGTCGCGCTGGCGGCCGCGGCGACCGCCGTGGCGCTGGTGACCGGCGGGATGGCGTGGATGTCGGGCCGCACGGAGACTCCTCAGCCGAAGCAGTCGGCCTCCGTGCCGTCCGTGGCGCGCACGCCGACGGCGACCTCGGCGCCGCCGCCCACGCCCACTCCCACGCCGGCGGGCTCTGGCGAAGAGGGCGGCACCCCGTTACAGCAGGCCCCGCCCCCCACCGACTCGTGGGGTGAGCCGAGGCAGACCAGGTCGCCTGAGCGCGCCGATCGGCAACGGCCCGATCCGAAGCCGACCAGGAGCAAGGCGAAGCAGACCTCGCCACCCGGCGAGCCGACCGAGGAGCCGACCGCCGAGCGCGGCTCCGACGACGACCCCGGTCAGGTCGAGCCCGAGGAGGGCGAGGACGAGCAGCGCCAGAAGGGCAAGATCAAGGCCAAGGGCAAGGGCAAGGCCGAGGACGAGGGCTGAGGTCAGGACTCCGCGCGCACGATGTCGAGCGCCTTCTGCAGGTCGTCGGGGTAGTCGCTGCTGAAGGACATCCACTCGCCGCTGGAGGGGTGCTCGAAGCCGAGCGACACCGCGTGCAGCCACTGCCTGGTCATCCCGAGCCTGGCCGCGAGCGTGGGATCGGCGCCGTACATGAGGTCGCCCACGCACGGGTGGCGCAGCGCGGCCATGTGGACGCGGATCTGGTGCGTGCGCCCGGTCTCCAGCTTGATGTCGAGCAGCGAGGCGGCCCTGAAGGCCTCGACCGTGTCGTAGTGGGTCACCGACGGCTTGCCGCCCGCCACCACGGCGAACCTGCCGTCGCCGGAGGGATGGCGGTCGATGGGCGCGTCGACCGTGCCTCTGAACGGGTCGGGGTGGCCCTGGACCAGCGCGTGGTAACGCTTGTCGACCGTGCGCTCCTTGAAGGCGCGCTTGAGGACGGAGTAGGCGTGCTCGCTCTTGGCCACGACCATCGCGCCCGTGGTGTTGGCGTCGAGGCGGTGCACGATGCCCTGCCGTTCGGCCGCGCCGCTGGTGGCCACCGTGTGCCCGGTGCCGAGCAGGCCGCCGATCACCGTGGGGCCGGTCCAGCCGACGGTCGGGTGGGCGGCGACGCCGATGGGCTTGTTGACCACCACGATGTCGTCGTCCTCGTAGATGATCGCCATCCCGGGGACGGGCTCGGCCACCGGCATGGGCGTCGTGATCGGCGGCGGGAGCGTGACGTCGAGCCACGCGCCCGCGTGCACCCTGTCGGACTTGGCCCCCTGGGAGCCGTCCACCAGCACGTCGCCCGCGCCGATCAGCTCGGCAGCGCGGGTGCGGGAGAAACCGAAGAGCCGCGACAGTGCGGCGTCGAGTCGTTCGCCTTCGAGCCCGTCGGGGACGGGCAGGCTGCGCTGTTCAGCCATTCTTGCTGGTCACCTCCCTGGTGCCGTCGATCTGGTAGCCGCGCCAGGCCAGGAAGACCGCCACGATGCCGCCGCACACGATCGCCGAGTCGGCGATGTTCCAGACGGGGAAGTGGCCGGGGAAGGTCTCGATGAAGTCGACCACGTGCCCCTGCAGCTGCCCCGAGGCGGGACGGCCGAAGCCCGCGGGATAGCGCAGCAGCCGGTCGGTGAGGTTGCCGAGCGCCCCGCCCAGCATAAGGCCGAGCGTGAGCGTCCACGGCAGGCTGCGCAGTTTGCGCGCCGTGCGCAGGATCGCGACCACCACCCCGGCCGCGACCAGCGTGAAGACGAAGGTCATCCCGGTGCCGATGCTGAAGGCCGCACCAGAGTTGAAGATCACCCTGAACTGGAGCAGGCCGGGGATCACCACCAGCGGGTCCTCGCGCTCCAGCGTCCGCAGCACGAGGGTCTTGGTGAACAGGTCGAGCCCGTAGATCACCACGGCGATCAACGCGAGAAGGCCGATCAGGCGTCGCCCGATCGGCCTCGCGGCTGTCTCACTGTCAGCGCTCAGCGGCGTTCCTCCCGCTGCTTGCATGTCACGCACAGCGTCGCCCTCGGGAACGCCTGCAGACGCTCCTTGCCGATCGGCTTGTGGCACGATTCGCACACTCCATAGGTCCCTGCGTCGATCCTGGCGATCGCACGTTCGTTCTGCGCGACCAGGTCGCGTGTGTTCAGGGTAAGGGCGATCTCGCGTTCGCGCTCATACGTCTTGGCCCCGGCGTCGGCCTGGTCGTCGCCCGCCCCCTGGGTGACGTCCCCGGAGGCGATCTCCGTCTCGTGCCGGAGGATGTCGGCCTCGAGCTCGGCTATTTCCTGAACGAGGGTGTCGCGTACCTCGGCCAGCTCCTCTGCCGACCACATCGAAGGGGTCGCGGTCTGCGTGACTGCCGCCATGGCTGCCTCCATGCTGATCAAGGCTCAAACGGTGCGGGCAGCTTAGGCCGTGAATAACGACTCGGCAAACGACCCGCCGTACGGTTTACCCCTCCCGTACTATCCCGCCACGCCGGATCAACTCCTCAACATAGGCATCCATTCCCGGATCTTTGTCGCAATTTGCTGAGGTGGATATCGGGAAGCGTTCGCCCTCCACTCTGCGTTATGGTTTTAGCCTGCAAGGCGTTGACGGAGCCCTGTGATGCGAATCACAGGGATATCACTCCCGAGCCGCCGGAAGAACGGCTCGCCAGAGCTCACTAGAACCGGCCGCAGACCAAATGAAGTGGGTCCCTCCGGGGGTCAAGAGGGGTGGTACCGCGGAGCCGGACGGCTTCGTCCCTTCACATCGTCGCCGTTTCGACACCGTGGAGGTCCCGCCCGAGATGTCCCACTATTTCCGCTCTCTACCCGCGCAGGTCGACCTGCCCGCGCTCGAGCGTGAGGTCCTCGACCGATGGCGGGACGGGAAGATCTTCGAGCGCTCCGTCGAGCAGAACGAAGGCGCCCCCGCCTGGGTCTTCTACGAGGGCCCGCCCACCGCCAACGGCCTGCCCGGCGTCCACCACGTCGAGGCGCGCGTCTTCAAGGACCTCTTCCCCCGCTACAAGACCATGCGCGGCTTCAGCGTGCCGCGCAAGGCCGGCTGGGACTGCCACGGCCTCCCGGTCGAGGTCGGCATCGAGAAAGAGCTCGGGCTGACGGGCAAGAAGGACATCGAGGCGTACGGCATCGCCGAGTTCAACGCCAAGTGCCGCGAGTCGGTGCTGCGCCACGTCGACGCCTTCGAAGAGCTGACCGAGCGCATGGGCTACTGGATCGACCTGTCCCAGGCCTACCGCACGATGGACCCCGAGTACGTGGAGTCCGTCTGGTGGTCGCTCAAGGTCATCTTCGACAAGGGCCTGCTGTTCCGCGACTTCCGCATCACGCCGTACTGCCCGCGCTGCGGCACCGGGCTGTCCGACCACGAGCTGGGCCAGCCCGGCGGCTACGAGACCGTCTCCTCGCCGTCCGTCTACGTCCGCATGCCCGTGACCTCCGGCCCGCTCGCGGAGCTCGACGCCTCGCTGCTGATCTGGACGACCACGCCCTGGACGCTGGTGTCCAACACGGCGGTGGCCGTCCACCCCGAGGTCACCTACGTCGCCGCGCGCACCGCGGACGGCGAGGTGCTGGTCGTGGCCGAGCCGCTGCTGCCGGTCCTCGGCGAGGGCGCCACCGAGGTGGCCCGCTTCTCCGGGCGCGAACTCGAGCGCACCGCCTACTCCCGCCCGTTCGACCTGGTCGACATCCCCGGCGCGCACTACGTGGTCCTGGGCGACTACGTCACCGTCGAGGACGGCACCGGCCTGGTCCACCAGGCCCCCGCCTTCGGCGCCGACGACATGACCGTCTGCAAGACGTACGGCATGCCGATCGTCAACCCGATCGGCCCCGACGGCCGCTTCCTGCCCGACGTGCCGATGGTGGGCGGCCAGTTCTTCAAGGACGCCGACGAGGGCCTGACCGAGGACCTGGCCGGGCGCGGCCTGCTGTTCCGCGGCGGCCACTTCGACCACAGCTACCCGCACTGCTGGCGCTGCCACACCCCGCTGCTCTACTACGCGCTGCCCGCCTGGTACATCCGCACCACCGCGGTCAAGGACACGATGCTCGCGGAGAACGAGAAGACCAACTGGTTCCCCGAGACCATCAAGTGGGGCCGCTTCGGCGAGTGGCTGCGCAACAACGTCGACTGGTCGCTGTCGCGCTCGCGATACTGGGGCACGCCGCTGCCGCTGTGGGTGTGCTCGGCCGACGAGTCGCACGTCACCTGCGTCGGCTCGCTGGAGGAGCTCGGGTCCCTGGCGGGCCAGGAGCTGTCGAACCTCGACCCGCACCGGCCGTACGTGGACGACATCTCCTTCCCCTGCCCCTCGTGCGGCGCCGTCGCCCAGCGCGTGCCCGACGTCATCGACGCGTGGTACGACTCGGGCTCCATGCCGTTCGCCCAGTGGGGCGCCAAGGGCAAGCCCGACGGCGTCTACCCCGCGCAGTTCATCTGCGAGGCGACCGACCAGACGCGCGGCTGGTTCTACTCGCTGATGGCGGTCGGCACGCTGGTCTTCGAGCAGTCCTCCTACGAGAACGTGCTCTGCCTCGGCCTCATCCTGGCCGAGGACGGCCGCAAGATGAGCAAGCACCTCGGCAACGTGCTCGAGCCCATCTCGCTGATGGACCAGCACGGCGCCGACGCGCTGCGCTGGTTCATGGCCGCCTCCGGCTCGCCGTGGGCGGCGCGGCGCGTGGGCCACAACGCGCTGGAGGAGATCGTCCGCAAGGTCCTGCTGACCTACTGGAACACCGCCTCCTTCTTCACCCTCTACGCCAACGCCGAGTCGTGGTCGCCCTCGATGGCGGACGAGGCGCCCCCCGCCGCGGAGCGCCCGCTGATCGACAGGTGGGCTCTGGCCGAGCTGCACCGGACGGTGTCGGAGGTCACGGCCGCGCTCGACGCCTTCGACACCGTGCGCGCGGGCCGCAGGCTCGCCGAGTTCCTCGACGACCTGTCCAACTGGTACGTCAGGCGCTCGCGGCGCAGGTTCTGGCAGGGCTCGCAGGAGGCGTTCGCGACGCTGTACGAGTGCCTGGAGACGGTCACCAGGCTCATGGCGCCGATGACGCCGTTCGTCACCGACTATCTCTGGGATGTGCTGCGCGGCGTGGACGCGCCGTCGTCGGTGCACCTGGCCTCGTGGCCGTCGGTCAAGGAGGAGCTGCTCGACCCGTCGCTGTCGGCGCAGATGGCGCTGGTGCGCAGGCTGGTCGAGCTGGGCCGGTCGGCCCGCGCCGCCTCCGGGGTCAAGACGCGCCAGCCGCTGGGGCGCGCCCTCGTGGGCGCTCCCGGCTGGGCGTCGCTCTCCCCCGAGCTGCGCGACCTCATCGCGGACGAGCTGAACGTCCAGGCTCTGGAAGACATGTCCGGATTTAGTACGGATTTGGTGTCTTTCACCGTCAAGCCGAACTTCAGGGCGCTCGGCAAGCGGTTCGGCTCGCAGACCAAGCTGGTCGCGGCGGCGGTCTCGGCCGCCGACGCCGCCTCGCTGGCCGCGACGCTGCGCTCGGGCGCACCCGTCTCGGTGGAGGCGGGCGAGCTGGGCACGGTCTCGCTCACCGCCGACGAGGTGATCGTCACCGAGCAGCCCAAGTCGGGCTGGGCGGTCGAGACGGGCGCGGTCGACACCGGCACCGGCGAGACGGTCGCGCTCGACCTGGCCATGACCGACGAGCTGCGCAGGGCCGGGCTCATCCGCGAGGTCATCCGCCTCGTCCAGGACGCCCGCAAGTCGACCGGCCTCGCCATCACCGACCGGATCGACCTGTGGTGGTCGGCCTCGTCGGCGGACCTGGCCGAGGCGCTGCGCGCGGACGGCTCGCTGGTGGGTGAGGAGGTCCTGGCCGCCAGCCTGAGCGAGGGCACGTCCGCGGACCTGCCCGTCCACACCGACGCCGACCTGGGCCTGAGCTTCCAGCTCAGGCGCGCCTGAACAACCGACGGCGCGGCCCCTCACCCGAGGCGCCGCGCCGTCGCCATGCACGCACCCGGCCCAACGGATCCCCGTGGACCACGGGTGAGATCCCGGCAAGCTTCTGGAACGGTCACACTCCACGCCCAGCGACTGATCGGCGGCTCCACCGCCTCGTCCGCGGTGATCACCGGCCTGATCATCGCCGTGATGACCATCGGCTGGGCCACCAGCTTCCTGAAACCGCCGGCGGCCGAGAGGGCAGCAGAGCCGTCAGCGCCGGCGGAGCCGTCCCCCGAACTCGCGTAACACCCCTGGCGGAGCCGTCCTCGAGCCCGCGTATCACCACCCGGTGGAGCCCGTCTCCGGAGCCCGCGTAACACCACCAGGCAGACCCGGCCCCAAGCCCGCGTTCGCGGCTAGAGCGAGACGCGCATGGTGATCGACCTTGGACAGGAAGACACTTGGAAGGCACCGTGAACGAACTGTCGGGCGTCGTCGATGCGGGCCGTCGGCGGCGCCCAAGAGCGCGGGGCCCCGGCCATGTCGGCGAGATGTCGACGAAGCCGGGGCAATGCTGCTGGACGCGGTGGCGTGCGGCTTCGAGAGGCCGGAGCCGGGAAAGAGGTCGGCGCCCGCTACACCGATCTCGGTTCCGGATACAACGCGTTCTGGCGGCACTGCCTCGACAAGATCGAGCGTCGGGGCGGAGGTCAGCCGACTCGCTGGTGGTCGTGCTGGCAGACCGAGCAGGGGGTGAGCCCCTTCGACTCGGCCTCGGCCTTCTGCATCGTCTGGATGCTGCCCGGCTCCGCCCCCTTGATCAGGGGGCAGGACGAGCTGTGGAAGCGCCGCGTGCCACCGATCACCTTGACGACACCGGGACGGTCGAGCCTGACCGTCTCGTTCGCCCCTGAAGGCGTGTCCTCGTCGGCGGCGGGTGCGCCTGCCTTGCCCGGGGCTGAGGTGGAACCGGGGACGACCGGAGGCCCGGCGCGCCCGGGTGCGGTCGCCTCCGGCCCCACCGGCTCCGCGTCCAGCGACTCCGGACGGTCGAACCACCCGCCACCGGACTCCCTGGTCCGAGCAGCGCCGCTGCGGCGCTCGGCGTCGGGCTCCTGTCCGGAGGTGGAAGCCTTGGCGGCGGGCTTCGCCTCCGCGTTCCGCACCGCGGCCACAGGTGGGCGCAGCCTCTGGGTCATCTCGGACGAGGTGTCCTCGGCCCCATCGGGCTCAGCGGACCCCTCCCGAGCGGAACCCACGGAGGCGCGATCCTTCGCGGCGCCCGGGGCGGGCGCATCCTGCGCTGATCCCGCCGAGGGGCCACCCTTCGCGGGACCTGCTGACGGTCCGCCCTGAGGGGAACCGGCCGAGAGGACGCCCTTCGCGGAAGCCGGGGAGCCCTCCTGCGGGGACCCCTTCGAGGGACCATCCTGCGACGAACCCGAGGAGCGGTCCTGAGCGGAAGCCCCAGGACGGTCCTGAGCGGAACCCGAGGAGCGGTCCTGAGCGGAAGCCGCAGGGCGGTCCTGTGTGGGCGCCGCAGAGGGGCGGCCGTCCTTCGAAGAAGCCGACGAGGGAGCGTTCTGGGGAGAAGTTGTCGAGGGAGCGTTCTGCGGAGCAGCCTGGGAAGGGCGGGCCTGCCGGGTGTCGTCCGCTGCGGGACCGCTCTTGGGCGCCTCAGGGGAAGGGCCGCTGGAGGCGGGGCGTGGTGCGGCGCCGGGGGTGCCGGCCACGAGCGTGCCAGGTGCGGGTTTCGGCTGCGAGCCGCCCGCCGTCCCGTCGGGGCGCCGAGCAGCCGCCCCCTCGGAGCGCTCAGAAGCCACGCCCGCCGAGGGAGACTCGCCACGCTCGGACGGCGCCTGCGCGCTCGACGCGGGAGATTCGGCACGAGAGGCAGGGGACTCACCACGAGAAGCCGACGAATCACCGCGAGGAGCCGCCGACTCACCGCCAGAAGACGTCGACTCGGCCCGAGAGGCGACGGACTCGGCCCGAGATGACGGGGACTCACTGCGAGAAGCAGGAGATTCGCCGCGCGATGACGCGGACTCGGCGCGGGAGGCGGTAGAGCCGGTGGGCGCGCCGGGAGAGGTAGCGCCGTCATCAGCGTCGCCCGGGCGTCCGGAGGACTCAGATGAGGTGTCGCGCGAGGCGGCGGAACCGCCCGTCGAATCGGTCGCTCTGCCCTGCGACGCCGGACGACCGGAGGAGTCCGGGCCGCCGGCCTGCGTCGGCGTACGACCAGAAGGTTCAGAGGTGCCGGCCTGTGACGCCGGACCACCGGAAGACCCGGCGGGGCCCGCCTGCGACGCCGTACGGCCTGCGGGGGCGGGCGGAGGGGCGGTGGGGCGGGCGGAGGGGTTCGAAGGCCCGGAGGGCTCGCCCGAGACGGCGGGAGAGGCGCCGGAGAGGGGGGCGGGAGCGCCGGAGGCGCCCGGGGCCGGGCCGGAGGGGCGCGCAGGTGTGCCGGGCTGGCCGGGGGAGGTGACAGGGCGGCCGACGGGGTCGGTGTCCCTGCTGGCGGAGGCGGCCGGATAGGGGGCGCGGCCGACGCCAGGCTGTTCGGGGGCAGGGGGCACCTGCCGCCCGCCGAGCGCGGCGTCGGGCAGGCACGTCGTGCAGGGCGTGAAGCCCTCCTCGCGCGCCTCCTCGTAGGTGAGCTCCTCGTGATCTCGTCCACTGAGCTGACGGCAGCCGGCCACGTGGTAGCGCTTGCGTCCGGGGATCACCATGACGATCGCGTCGGGCGAGATGCCGCGCGCCGCGACGGGCCGTGGACGGGGCGCCGCGTTCGGCACGGTCGCCGTCTGCTGCCTCATCCCCGTGGGCGCGGGGATCGGCGGCCGGGGTGCCATCGGCTGCGGCGCCGTCCCAGCTGGGGCGACGCCCGCGGGCGTCGTCGCCTTCGGAGTGACAGGCGCGGACGGCTCCCGCGGCGCCTGCGCCCCGGCACCACCGCCGCCGGGGAACAGCTCGTGACGCCGCAGGAACGCCCCGATCACCAGGAAGAGCGCGGACAGCACGCTGACCACGATCGACCACATGATCAGGAACGGTTCAGCCATGACGAAGCCCGCGATCAGCAGAATGACCGCCGCGAGCACCAGACCAGCGCTGATGAGGATCACAGGGGGCTCTTTCGAGTGACGGATCAGAAGCGAATCTGACCCGTTACCTTACCGGCGTTAGCGGCGGTCGTTGTGCTGGCCGTCGGCGCCCTGGAAGGCACCCTGGTGCTGCGACTGGTCGCCACCGAACGGGTTGGGCCCGCCGGGAAGGGGCTGCTGGCCGCCCTGCGGCACCGAGTGGGTCATGGCGGGGGCGCCACCGCCCATCGGAGCGCTGGGGATCACGGGAAAGCCGCCACTGCCGCCCTCCGCGGAGACGTTCAGCTCGGCGAGCTGGTTCTCCAGGTAGAGCTTGAGCCTGCTGCGGTACTCGCGCTCGAAGCTGCGCAGTTCCTCGACCTTGCGCTCGAGCTCGTCGCGGGTCTGCACGAGGGAGCCCATGGCCTGACGGTGGCGCTCCTGGGCGTCGCGCTCCAGCGTCTCGGCGCGGGCCCTGGCGTCACCGATGACCTGCTCGGCCTGGCGGCGAGCCTTGGTCAGGATGTCGTCGGCCTCGCGGCGGGCGCGGGTGACGGTCTCGTCCGCCTCGCGGCGGGCGTCGGCGATCGCCTGGTCGGCCGTCTGCTGGGCGAGGGCGAGCACGCGGGCCGCGGTGTCCATGTTGTCCTCGGCGGGAGGCATGTTCATGGCAACGGGGACCGGCTGCGGCTGCGGCGGGGCCTGCATGGGCTCCGGCTGCGGCGGCGCCATCATCTCCGGCTTGGGCTGCTCCTGCACGGGGGCGGAGGCCATCGGCATGTTCATGCCGCCGGGCACCTTGCCCCGCAGGCACTCGGCCAGCTTGGCGCGGAGCTCCTCGTTCTCTTGGATCAGGCGGTCAAGCTCAGCCTCGACTTCGTCGAGGAAGGCATCCACCTCTTCCTCGTCGTAACCCGGTCGCAACCGGGTGGTACTGAATTGCTTGTTCCGCACATCAGCGGGCGTCAGCGGCATCTTTTTGGTCTCCTTGGCGCGCTTGGAGTCTGTCCGGAGGGACGGTACCCGATCACTACAGCGCGGACACGAGTTGGATCATGACCAAGACCACAATGAAGAGCACTGTGAAGCTTAGGTCAAAGGCCACCGTACCCAACCGGAGGGGAGGAATGAAACGGCGGAGAAACTTGAGAGGTGGGTCTGTTGCGGTGTATGTGGCTTCCGCCAGCACCAGAACGAACCCGGAAGGCCGCCACTGCCGGGCGAACGCCTGCACCGTCTCGAAGATCATTCTGCCGATGAGCAACACCAGATAGAGAGACAGGACAACGACCAAGATCTCGCCAACGATCCCCACGGTCCGGCCGCGCCTCCACTTCTGGGTGCCCCTTCCGGTCCCGAGGACCCGGTCGGGTAGGTAGTCATACAGAGACTCTAACTCTGGTTGAAGAATCCGCGTTCCGCGATTCGGGCCTTGTCCTCGGCGGTCACCTCGACATTGGCTGGGGACAACAGGAACACCTTGTTGGTAACACGTTCGATGCTGCCGTGTAGGCCAAAGACGAGACCTGCCGCGAAATCGACAAGTCGCTTGGCATCGCTGTCAACCATCTCGGTCAGGTTCATGATGACCGGGGTGCCGTCGCGGAAGTGCTCACCGATCGTCCGCGCCTCGTTGTAGGTCCGCGGGTGCAGCGTCGTGATGCGCGCCAGGTCGGTCGTGCGGCGCTCCAGCACGGTCGTCGCCGGTCTGGGCGCGGGGACACCGGGGTCGGTGTCGTCGTCGCGGTCGTGCGCCGTCGCGGGACGGTCCTGCTCGGCCCGACGCGACTCCTCCTCGTAGTCGTAGTCGTCGTCGGTGTAGGCCTCGTACCTCTCGTAGCGGTCGTCCTCCACGAGGCCGAGGTAGACCGCCATCTTGCGCATCGCGCCGGCCATCGCTAAGTCGTCCTCCTGCTCATGGTCGCACTCGCTCGAGCGATCCGCACTCGAGGCGGCAGCCGTACCCCCTTGGAGCTCACCGCTGATCGACCTCTACTTCGTTCGCGGGCCCAAGGCCCACTTGAGGGGACATTACCTGACGAAGGGCTTGCGGCGACCGAGCAACGCCGTACCGACTCGCACGTGTGTCGCACCGTGCGCCACGGCTTCGGCCAGATCGCCGCTCATCCCCGCCGAGATTATGGTCGCACCAGGATGCCCGGCCTGTACGGCCAGCGCCAGATCCCGCAGCCTCGCGAACGCCTTGCCCGGTTCCTCCCCGAGCGGCGCGACGGCCATGAGCCCGCCGAGCCGTACGCCCTCCGTCGCCGCGATCTCGTCGGCCAGCCCCGGCACGTCGGCGGGGCGCGCCCCGCCGCGGCCCGGGTCGTCGTCGAGCGCCACCTGCACGAGACAGCCGATCTCCCGCCCGGCCCGTACGGCCTCGCGTCCGATGGCCGCCACCAGCCTGGAGCGGTCGACGGAGTGGATCAGGTCGGCGTACCCGACCACAGAGCGCACCTTGTTGGTCTGGAGCTGACCGACGAAGTGCCACGTGAGCGGCAGGTCAGCGCAGGCGCGGGCCTTCTCCGCGGCCTCCTGGTCGCGGTTCTCGCCCACCTCGGTCACGCCGAGCCCGGCCAGGATCCGTACGTCCTCGGCCGGGTAGGTCTTGGTCACCGCGATCAGCGTGACCTCCTCGCGGGAGCGCCCCGCGGCCCGGCAGGCCGCGGAGATCCGCGTCTCGACCTCGGCCAGCCCGGCCGCGATCTGCTGTTTGCGAGCTATGTCCACAAGAAACCCATCGTGCACCCTTCGCGGATGGACCGCGAACCGGGGCCCCGAGACGCACCGAACCCCCACCGCGTCGACCCCGAGGTCTCGCAGCGGGGGTGTGATCCCCTCTCCCGGAGCAGGGGCCGGGTGAGGAATCTCACTTCAGGAAGTCGGGCACGTCCAGCTCTTCTTCTTGCTCCTCGAAGACCACGGGGCGCCGCCTGGCGGGCTCCGACATGCGGGAGGAGATCGGGGTGGGCGGGTTGGTCACCTCGGGCGCCGGCCGCGGGATCGACACGGGCGCGGGCGGCTCCTCGACCGGCGTGGGCACGGCGGCCGCGGGTGCGGGCGCGGGTGCCGGCGCGGGCGGGGGCGTCTCGACGGCCCGCACCGGCTCGGGGCGCGGCTCAGGCCGCACCTCGGGGCGGGGCTCGGGACGCGGCTCCGGCCTCGGCGGCTCGGCCTTCACGCTGGGCGCCGGGGCGGGCGCGGGGCGTACGGGCCCGGCGGCCGGGGGAACCGCCGACGGCGCGGCGGCGGGTCTGGGCTGCTGACGCGGCTGCTGCAGCGCGGGCTTCTCGACGGGAGCGATCTCGTCGAACCCGGCGGCGATCACCGTGACCCTGACCTCGTCGCCGAGGGCGTCGTCGATGACCGTACCGAAGATGATGTTGGCGTCGGGCGCCGCGGCGTTCGAGACGAGCTGCGCCGCCTCGTTGATCTCGAACAGACCGAGGTCGGACCCGCCCGCGATCGACAGCAGCACGCCGTGCGCGCCGTCGATCGAGGCCTCCAGCAGCGGGCTGGAGACGGCCATCTCGGCGGCGGCGACCGAGCGGTCGTCGCCCCTGGCGTGGCCGATGCCCATCAGCGCCGAGCCCGCGCCCGACATGACCGACTTGACGTCGGCGAAGTCGAGGTTGATCAGACCGGGCGTGGTGATCAGGTCGGTGATGCCCTGGACACCGGACAGCAGCACCTGGTCGGCCGCCTTGAAGGCGTCGAGGACGCTGACCTGCCTGTCGGAGATCGACAGCAGCCGGTCGTTGGGGATCACGATGAGGGTGTCGACCTCGTCGCGCAGGGTCTCGATTCCCGCCTCTGCCTGCATGGCGCGGCGGCGGCCCTCGAAGCTGAAGGGCCTGGTGACGACTCCTATGGTCAGAGCACCGAGAGACCGGGCGATGTTGGCCACCACGGGGGCGCCGCCGGTGCCCGTGCCACCTCCCTCGCCCGCCGTGACGAAGACCATGTCGGCCCCCTTGAGGACCTCCTCGATCTCCTCACGGTGGTCCTCGGCCGCCTTGCGGCCGACATCGGGATTGGCGCCGGCCCCGAGGCCGCGCGTGAGCTCCCTGCCCACGTCGAGTTTGACGTCGGCGTCACTCATCAGCAGCGCCTGGGCGTCGGTGTTTATCGCGATGAACTCGACGCCCTTGAGTCCCTCCTCGATCATCCGGTTGACGGCGTTCACTCCGCCGCCGCCAATGCCGACGACCTTGATGACCGCGAGGTAGTTCTGCGGTGCTGCCACGACGAGGGGCCTTTCCGCTCGTTGACTTGCCATTTCAATGGTGCTCGAAAAACTCTCAACCTCAAGTTGAGATTCAGATTTATGTCAACCTGAGGATTGATACGGACAGTAGGAGTCCCCTACCGGGCGGGTCAACTAACCGCGCCGCAAGCCCGTCCGGCGTGTCGCGCGCTGTCCCATTCGCGACCACCCTCTCATTTCATGGAGACGACGTCGGGCGAACTGACGTCGTAAACCTTTGCCGTGCGCGGGAGCAGCGCCTCGAGGACGCGAGCCTTGTCCTCGCCCCTGTCGGCGCCGCCCCACACGACCGTGCGTCCGTTGGTCAGCCGGAAGGAGATGCCCTCGGGCGAGGTGGCGCGCACCTCGTCGATCTTCATGAGCAACTCTTCGGGCAGCCCGCCGATGACCTTGATGGCGGCCACCGTCGCGGGGTCGCCGGGTCCTGGCCGGTCCACCCGCAGCACCGGAAGCTCGGGCGGCGCGCTCGCGCGCACCTCGGTCACCACGCCGCCGCGGTCGATCAGCGCCGCCTTGTCGCCGACGGGGACGACCGCGACCGGCTTGCGCTCGACCACCAGGATCTTGAGTGTGCTCGGCCACGCGCGCTCGACCCTGGCCGAGGCGAGCTGCCTGATCGCCAGCACCCTGCCCTCGACCTCGCCGAGGTCGACGGTGGCCAGCGGGTGCAGCTCGGCCACGCCGGCCTGCTTCTTGATCTGGTCGGCCGGCACTGTGAGATTTCCCACGATCTCCACCGATCTGACGCCCAGGACCGGCGAGAAGAACACCAGCCACACCGTGCTGCCCACCACACCGGCGGTGAGCAGCGCCACGAACGCCTGCCGGGCTTTCACCTCGCGGACAGCTCCGCCACGATCTTCGGCCCGAGCTCGGTCACGTCCCCCGCCCCCATCGTCAGGACGATGTCGCCGGTCTTGGCCAGCGTCGCCACCAGGGCGGGCACCGCCGCCTTGTCGGGCGCGTAGACCACCTGCGCCTCGGGGAGTGGCACGCGGGAGGCGACCATGGCGCCGGAGACGCCGGGCTCGGGGTCCTCCCTCGCGCCGTAGACGTCGAGCACCACGGCCTGGTCGGCCAGCCCGAGCGCGGCGCCGAACTCGTCGGCGAAGAACCTGGTGCGGGAGTAGAGATGCGGCTGGAAGACCGCGATCACCCGGCCGTCGCCCGAGTAGGAGGCGACGACGTCGCGGGCGGCGCGCAGATCGGCGGCCAGCTCGGTCGGGTGGTGGGCGTAGCTGTCGAAGACCGCCACGCCGCCCGCCTCGCCCTTGGCCTCGAAGCGCCGCTTGGCCCCTGTGAAGGCCGACAGGCCCTCCCCGATCTCCTCGAACGGCAGACCCAGCTCGTCGGCCACGGCGATGACCGCGGTGGCGTTGAGCGCGTTGTGGGCGCCGGGGACCGACAGGCGCACCTCGCCCTTGCCGACCACCTCGAACAGCACACCGAAGCCGTCGGGCCGCACGTCGGCGATCCGGTAGTCGGCGCCCTCGGCCTCGCCGTAGGTGACCACGCGAAGGCCGCGTCCGCGCGCGGGCTCGATCAGCGCGGCGGCGCCGGGATCGTCGGCGCACACCACCAGCGTGTGCCCGATGCGCTCGACGAAGCGGGCGAAGCTGTCGTGGACGGCCCGCGGGTCGCCGTAGTTGTCGAGGTGGTCGGCCTCCACGTTGGTGACGACCGCGATGTCGGGCGCGAGCATGAGGAAGGAGCCGTCGCTCTCGTCGGCCTCGGCCACGAACACCCCGCCCGAGCCCTCGTCGGCGCCGAGCCCGGTGGTGACGAGCTGGCCGCCCACGCAGTAGGACGGGTCGGCGCCGCACTTCTGCAGCGCCACCGTCAGCATCGAGGTGGTGGTGGTCTTGCCGTGGGTGCCGGCGATCGCCACACCCGTGCGCCCCGCCATGACCGAGGCCAGCGCGGCGGCCCGCGGGATGATGCGCAGCCCCTGCTTGATCGCCTCGCCCAGCTCGGGGTTGGAGTCGCGGATGGCGGTGGAGACGACCACGGTGTCGATGTTCTTGATGTGCGAGGCGGCGTGGCCGATGTGCACGCTGGCGCCGAGCTCACGCAGCTCGGTCACCATGTCGGAGCCGCGGGCGTCGCTGCCGGAGACCTTCACGCCCCGCTTGAGCAGGATGCGCGCGATGCCGGACATGCCGGCGCCGCCGATGCCGATGAAGTGGACCCTGCCGAGCTCGCCGGCCGCCACGGGGGCGACCAGCCGTACCAGGCTCATGAGCGGCCTCCCGCGATCTCGAGCACCTTGCGGGCGAGGGCGACGTCGGCGTCCCTGCGTCCCATCGCGGCGGCGGCCTCCGACATGGTGGCGACCCGCTCGGGGTCGCGGAGGATGGGCAGCACGTTCTGGATGATCCAATCAGGTGAAAGGTCGGAGTCGTCGATCACGAGCCCGCCGCCGCGCTGCGCGATCGGCGTGGCGTTGAGCCCCTGCTCGCCGTTGCCGTGCGGCAGCGGCACGTACGCGGCGGGCAGGCCGACGGCGGTCAGCTCGGCGCACGTCATCGCCCCGCTGCGGCACAGGGCGAAGTCGGCGGCGGCGTAGGCGAGGTCCATGCGGTCGACGTAGGGCAGCACGACGTACTGCGGGTCGCCCGGAGGCGGCTCCTCTGCCAGGGTGTTCTTCGGGCCGAGCACGTGGAGGACCTGCACGCCCGCCCTGCGCAGCGCGGGCCCGGCGGCCAGCGCGGCCTGGTTGAGCGAGCGGGCCCCCTGCGACCCGCCGAAGACCAGCAGCGTCGGCAGGTCGGTGCGCAGGCCGAACCACGAGCGGGCCTTGTCGCCCATCGACAGCCTGTCGAGCTGGACGATGTCCCTGCGCAGCGGGATGCCGATGTACTCGGCCTTGGACATGGAGCTCTGCGGGTGCCCGGTGAAGACGTGGTCGGTCAGGCGCGCGCCGAGCCTGTTGGCCAGCCCCGGCCGGGCGTTGGCCTCGTGGACGACGATCGGCAGCCCTCGCCGCCTGGCCGCCAGGTAGGCGGGGGTGGCGACGTAACCGCCGAAGCCGACCAGGATGTCGGCGCGCGTCCTGTCCATGATGGCCGCTGCGGCGTTGATGGCGCCCGCCAGCCGTCCGGGAACGGTCAGCAGCTGCGGCGTGAGCGCCCTCGGGAGCGGTACGGCGGGCACGAGCTGCAGCTCGTACCCCCTGGCGGGCACCAGCCTGGTCTCCAGGCCGCGCTCGGTGCCGAGGCAGGTCACGCCGATGCCGGGCTCCAGCCTGCGCAGCGCGTCACCCAGGGCCAGAGCCGGTTCGATGTGACCGGCCGTCCCGCCACCGGCGAGGACCACCCTCATATCGGTTACTCCCTACTAATGAGAAACGTGCCGCCCTAACGTTCCGCATCTGGCCCGACTCGTCCAGTAGGCACGTTCCTTGTTAGTCGTCTCGGTCGGCCCCGTTGCGCTCCCCCCAGGCCCAGCCAGCTTAGAGCCCGCGCGGCCGGTCCGGGGCCACGCGCCGCCAGAGCCTCCCTGGCGCCGGGTTCTCGTTTGGCGAATGACAACAACATGCCAAGCGCGGCGAGCGTCGGCAACAGCGCCGAACCTCCGTAGGAGACCAGGGGCAGCGGGATGCCCGTGATGGGCAGCACGCCGATGACCGCGCCGATGTTGACGATGGCCTGTCCGGCCACCCAGGCGACGATCGCGGAGGCGGCCAGCCTGATGAAGGCGTCGCTGACGCGCATCGCCACGCGCAGGCCCGCGTAGCCGAGCAGGCCGAACAGCGCGATCACCGACAGCGTGCCCATCAGCCCGAGCTCCTCGCCGAGGATGGAGAAGATGAAGTCGCTCTCGGCATGTGGGATCCAGCTCCACTTCTGGCGGCTGCTGCCGAGGCCCAGCCCGAACCAGCCGCCCGAGCCCATCGCGATCTGCCCCTGCACGGCCTGGTAGCCGGCGCCCTGGGCGTGGCCCCACGGGTCGAGCCAGCCGGTGATGCGGTCGGACCGGTAGCCCTCCGTGGTGATCATGAAGATCACCGCCACCGTCATCATCGCGATGATGCCGCCGAACAGCTTGAGCGGCGCGCCCACCACCCACAGCAGCGACAGGAAGATCAGCATCAGCACGAGCGTGGTGCCGAGGTCGCGGCCGAGCATGACCATGACGGCCAGGATCGCGGTGCCGGGCAGCAGCGGGATCAGCAGGTTGCGCCACTCGATCCGGCCGCCGCGCGCCTTGCGGGCCAGCAGGTCGGCCCCCCACAGCGCCAGGCCCAGCTTGGCGGGCTCGGACGGCTGCAGGTAGATGGGGCCGAGGTCGATCCAGCGCTGGGCGCCGAGCTGCGACTCGCCGGCGAAGATCACGATGCCGAGGCCGATGATCGACAGAGCCATGAGCGGGTAGCCCGCCCACCTGAAGAAGCGGTGCGGCAGCCGCGAGCAGACCCACATCACCGGCACGCCGAGCGCGGCCGACATCGACTGCTTGACGAACCAGTAGAACGGGTCGCCGGTCTTCTGCAGGGCCTCGATGCTGGAGGCCGAGAGCACCATCATGAGCCCGAGCGCCAGCAACAGCGCGCTGCACCCGATGATCAGGTAGTAGGTGGTCAGCGGCCGGTCGAGCAACTCCTTGAGCGCGGCGGCCTGCTCCTTGGCCCAGCCGGTGGGGCCCTCGACCGGGCTCTCGGCCGCGGTGCTCACGCCTTCTCCCTCAGTTTCCTCACGGCGAGCGCGAAGGCCTCCCCCCGAGCCGGGTAGTTCGCGAACATGTCGAGGGAGGCGGCGGCGGGAGCCAGCAGCACGGTGTCCCCGGGGGCGGCGAGCCTGGCGGCTTCGGTGACGACACGGTCCATCACCCCAGTGTCTCGATCGGCCAGGTCGACCACAGGGACATTCGGCGCGTGTCGCGCGAGTGCCTCGGCGATCCTCGCCCTGTCGACCCCGATGAGCACCACGCCGCGCAGCCTCGGCGCGGCCTGGCGGACGAGGTCGTCGACGTCGAGGCCCTTCAGCTGCCCTCCCGCGATCCAGACGATCGAGGGGTAGGCGGCCAGCGAGGCCGCGGCCGCGTGGGTGTTGGTGGCCTTGGAGTCGTCGATGTAGTCGACCTCGCCCACCCTGCCGACGTGGGTCATGCGGTGCGGATCGGGCACGAAGTCTCGCAGGCCCTGCCGTACCGCCTCGGGAGGGACGCCGAAGGCGCGGGCCAGCGCGGCGGCGGCCAGGGCGTTGGCGACGTTGTGCGGGGCGAAGGGGTGCACGTCGTCGAGCGTGGCCAGCTCCTCCGCCTGCCGTACGGGGTCGGCCACGTAGGCGCGGTCCACCAGCAGGTCCTCCACGACGCCGACCTGGCCGGGCCGCGGCACCTGGAGGGTGAAGCCCACGCCCCCTGCGTACGGCTCGGCCAGCGCGGCGGCGATCGGGTCGTCGGCGTTGTAGACCACCGTGCCGGCCCGCTCGAAGACGCGAGCCTTCGCCCTGGCGTACTCCTCGAGGGATCCGTGCCAGTCGAGGTGGTCGGGCGCGATGTTGAGGATGGCGGCGGCGTGCGGCGCCAGGCTGCTCGACCAGTGGAGCTGGAAGCTGGACAGCTCGACGGCCAGCACGTCGTAGGGGCCGCTCACGGCTTCGACCACGGGCACGCCGACGTTGCCCACCGCCAGCGCCTTGTGCCCCGCGGCCAGCAGCATCGAGGTCAGCATCCGTACCACGGTGGTCTTGCCGTTGGTGCCGGTCAGCGCCAGCCACGGCGCGGCCCGCTCGGGCCGCAGCCGCCAGGCCAGCTCGACCTCGCCGACCACCTCGACGTCCGCCGCGAGGGCGGCGGCGATCAGCGGATGGTGCGGCGCCCAGCCCGTGGTGACCAGCGCGGAGGCTCCCGAGGGCAGCTCCATGGTCCCGAAGCGCACCTCGACGCCGAGCTCGGCCAGCTCCGCCGCCACGACGCGCTGGCGCTCCCCCTCGACGCCTTCGAGGACGACGACGCGCTCGCCCCGCTCGGCCAGCACCCTGGCGGCGGCGGTTCCCGAGACGCCGAGTCCGGCTACGACGATCATGGCTTGGGCATCCACTCCACGTAGAACAGACCGAGGCCCACGGCCGCGCAGAGCCCCGCGATCAGCCAGAACCTGATCACGATCGTGGTCTCCGCCCAGCCTTTCAGCTCGAAGTGGTGCTGCAGCGGAGCCATGCGGAACACCCGTTTGCCGGTCATCTTGAAGAAGCCGACCTGGATGATCACTGACAGCGTGATGATGACGCAAAGACCGGCCAGGATGACCAGCAGCCACTGCGTGCGGGTAGTGATGGCCAGTCCGGCCAGCACACCGCCCAGCGCCAGCGAGCCGGTGTCGCCCATGAAGATGCGGGCGGGCGGGGCGTTCCACCACAGGAAGCCGATGAGCCCGCCGAGCACGGCGGCGGCGACCACCGCGAGGTCGAGAGGGTCGCGCACCCAGTAGCAGTTGGGGCCGAGGTTGTCGATGCAGTTGTTGCGCAGCTGCCAGTTGCCGATCAGCACGTAGGCGCCCAGGACGGTGGCGGTCGCGCCCGAGGCCAGGCCGTCGAGGCCGTCGGTCAGGTTCACCGCGTTGGAGAAGCCCACGATCATGATGAGGACCCATGCGGTGAACAGGATGATGCCGATCGAGGGGCCGAAGTCGCGCAGGAAGGACATCTTGGTCTGCGCCGGTGTGATGCCGTAGACGTTGGGGAAACGCACGACCAGGACCGCGAAGACCGCGCCCACGACGAGCTGGCCGAGCGCCTTGGCACCGCTGCGCAGGCCGAGGCTGCGCTGCTTGTAGATCTTGATGAAGTCGTCGAGGAAGCCCACCGCCCCCAGGCCGGCCATCAGGAACAGCACCAGCATTCCCGAGATGGTCGGCGGTTCGAGGGTGGCCAGGTGGGAGGCGGCGTAGGCCAGCAGCGCCGCCAGCACGAAGACGGTGCCGCCCATCGTGGGCGTGCCCTTCTTGCTGAGGTGCGCCGAAGGGCCGTCGTCGCGGACCTCCTGCCCGTAGCCCCGCCGGGAGAAGAGCCTGATCGCCAGGGGGGTGCCGAGCATCGAGAGGATCAGGCCCACCGCACCGGCGATGATGATGTTGGTCACTTGGTGGCCCTCCCAAGGACCAACTCGGCCGTGCGCTGCAGATTCATCGCGCGCGGGCCCTTCACCAGCAGCACGTCACCGGGCCTCAGCCAGGCGGCCACCTGCGCCGCCGCGGCCTCGGCGTCGGCCACGTGCACGATCGGCGGCGCCTCCTTGTAGTACGGCGCGCCGCCGGCGCCCACGCCCTCCACGACCGCCTGCTCGGCCGCTTCGACGGCGGCGAAGGCCCCGCGCAGCACCGGCTCGGCGTCGGGGCCCGCGACCACGAGCCCGCTCAGCCCGGAGGCGCCCGCCAGGCGGCCGACGCCCTCGTTGAGATGCTCGCTCTCGTCGCCGAGCTCGCGCACCGCGGCGATGACGGCGAAGCGGCGGCGGTCCTTGCCGAGCACGCCGAGCGTGCGGAAGGCGGACCGCATCGAGTCGGGGTTGGCGTTGTAGGCGTCGTTGATGACGGTGACCCCGTCGGGGCGCTCGGTGACCTCCATGCGCCACCTGCTGCGCGGCTCGGCCTCTGACAGCTCGTCGGCGATGGTCGCCACGGGCAGACCGAGCTCGTAGGCGGCGGCCGCGGCGGCGAGCGCGTTCTCCACGGCGTGCTCGCCGTACAGCCTGAGCGCGACGTGCGCGGCGCCCGAAGGGGTGCGCAGCGTGAAGGAGGCGCGCCCCCGCTCGTCGACGACGATGTCCTCGGCCCGGACGGCGGCGTCCTCGCTCCTGCCGAAGTAGGTGACCCGCGCCTTGGAGCGGGAGGCCATCTGGCGCACCAGCGGGTCGTCGGCGTTGAGCACCGCCACCCCGTCGGACGGCAGCGCCTCGACCAGCTCGCCCTTGGCCTGCGCGATGGCCTCCTTGCCGCCGAACACGCCGATGTGCGCGGTGCCGACGTTGAGCACCACGCCGATGCGCGGCGGCGCGACGCGCGCCAGGTGCGCGATGTCGCCCGCGTAGCGCGCGCTCAGCTCGAGCACCAGGAACCTGGTCTCGTGGTCGGCCTTCATCACGGTGAGCGGATGGCCGATCTCGTTGTTGAGCGAGCCGACCGGCGCGATGCTGGGACCCATCCGCGCGGTCAGCCTGGCCAGCAGGTCCTTGGTGGTCGTCTTGCCGGCCGAACCCGTGATGCCGACCACGGTGGCGTTCGGGAGCGCGGCCGCCACGGCCGTGCCGAGCGCGGCCAGCGCGGCGAAGATGTCGGTCACGATCACCGCGGGCGCCGCGACCGGCCTGGTGGCCAGCACCGCCACGGCGCCCGCCTCGATCGCCTGGGCGGCGTAGTCGTGACCGTCGACGCGAGCGCCCTTGATCGCCACGAACAGGGATCCCGGCTCGACCTCCCGCGAGTCGATCACGACGGGACCGCGCACCACGGCGCGGGGGTCGGCCATGCCCGACAGGGCGCCGGAAGTGATGTCGGCGATCCTGGCCAGCGGCAACGGGATCATAGGTTCTTCCTGCTTTCCTTGCGTGCGTCGATCGCCCCGGCGACGACGGCCCTGTCGTCGAAGGGGATCACCTCACCTGAGATGTACTGGCCCTGCTCATGGCCCTTGCCCGCCACGACGACCACGTCGCCGCGCTGGGCGGTGCCGATCGCCAGGCCGATCGCCGCGGCCCTGTCGGGCTCGACGATCACGTGGGCGCGCGTGCCGGGCGGCACCCGCAGCGCTCCGTCCATCATCGCGGCCAGGATCGCCAGCGGGTCTTCCGAACGCGGGTTGTCGCTGGTGAAAATCGCCACATCGGCCAGCCTCGCGGCAGCCTCGCCCATGAGCGGGCGCTTGCCCTTGTCGCGGTCGCCGCCGCAGCCGAGCACGATGGTCAGCCGGCCCGCGGTGATGGCGCGCAGCGACTCGAGCACGGACTCGACGGCGCCCGGTTTGTGAGAATAGTCGACCACGGCCTGGAACTCGGCGTCGGCGGCGGTGATGCGCTGCATCCGGCCGGGCACGCCGGTCATCGAACCCACCCCGTGGACGGCGGCGCGCAGCGGCACCCCCGCCTCGACCAGCGTGACGATCGCGCCGAGCGCGTTGGCGACGTTGAACGGTCCGGGCAGGGAGATCGCCACGTCGTCCTCGACGCCGCCGGGGCCGACCACCCTGAAGGCGCTCCCGTCGGCGCCGAGCCTGACGTCGAGCGCGCGCCAGTCGGCCTCGGGATCGCCCGCGGCGGAGAACGTGGTCATCGGGATCGCGGCGAGTTTCAGCAGCTCACGGCCGTGGCGGTCGTCGAGGTTGGTCACGCCCGTCCTGCTGAACTCGGGCTGGAACAGCTTCACCTTGGTGGCGAAGTAGTCGTCGAGGTCCTTGTGGAAGTCGAGGTGGTCCTGGGAGAGGTTGGTGAACAGGGCCACGTCGAAGAAGACGCCGTCGACCCTGCCGAGCGCCAGCGCGTGGCTGGAGACCTCCATGGCCGCGGCGGTGACGCCGCGCTCGCGCATGAGGGCGAACAGGCCGTGCAGGTCGGTGGCCTCGGGCGTGGTCAGCTTGGGTTCGATGACCAGGTCGGCCGCGTGGACCTCGACGCCGCCGACGAGGCCCGTGGTGTGGCCCGCGGCGCGCAGCCCGGCCTCCAGCAGGAACGTGATGGTCGACTTGCCGCTGGTGCCCGTGACGCCGAGGACGGAGATGTCGTGGGCGGGCTGGCCGTACACCCAGGAGGAGATCTGGCCGAGCACGCGGCGGGGGTCGCCGAGGACGAGGACGGGCAGGCCCGTGGCGGCCGCGGCGTCGCGGCCGGCCGGGTCGGTCAGGATCGCCACCGCGCCGCTCGCCATCGCCTGCGCGGAGAAGTCGGCGCCGTGGGCGCTGTTGCCGGGCAGCGCCACGTAGAGGTCGCCGGGGACGACCTGGCGCGAGTCGATCGTGACGCCGGTGACGGCGGCCAGCGGTGAACGTGAGCTGCCTGACGGGGCGTCAAGCATGGCCGCCAGCCCGCTCAGTGGCCGGGGCGGGCTGGTCTTGGGGCGCATAGACGACGGGGGACGCACGGCGAGAGCGTACCCTCCCTGTTCATTGTCCGGCGCCGATCCGCGCGGGTGACGCGGACGGGCCTGTGGGCGGAATCTTCCTGCTCTTGATGGCGAACGTCATCACGTCCTTGAACACAGGGGCCGCGATGTGCCCGCCGTAGATGTCCTTGGCCGGCTTCTGCACCACCGCGAGCACCACGAGCTCGGGCTTGTCCGCGGGGGCGAAACCAACGAAAGAGGCGGTGTAGCCGTTGTAGCGGCCCAATTGCTGATCGTATCGGTTCGCGGTGCCTGTCTTGCCCGCCACCCGGTATCCGGGGATGGCGGCAAGGGTACCGGTGCCCTCCGCGCTGACCGCGCCCTCGAGCATGGACGCGATCTCGCCTGCCGTGGCCTGGCTGACCACCCTGGTCTGCTTACCCGGGCGGGAGGGGACGAACCTGCCGTTCGGGCCGGTCGTGCCCGCCACGATCTGCGGCTGGATCCTGACCCCGCCGTTGGCGATGGTCTGGTAGACGCTCGCGGTCTGCAGCGCGGTCACCGACACGCCCTGCCCGTAGGCCACCGTGCAGCGCTGGGTGCCCGACCAGCTCGTGTGGTTCGGCAGCAGGCCCGCCTCCTCGCCCGGCAGGCCGAGGCCGGGCCGCGAGCCGAAGCCGAAGTTCCTCAGCATCGTGTACAGCCCCTGGTCACCTACCCGGCGCGCGGCGTGGATGGTGCCGACGTTGCTGGAGGTCTCGACGATCTCCTTGAACGTCATGACTTTCGTCGGGTGCGGATGGGAGTCCTTCAGCGTCTGGTCGGCGCACCTGATGTGGTCGGCCACCCTGAAGGTCGTCTGGGGCGTGACGGCTCTCGCCTCGATCGCGGCGGCCGCGGTGATGACCTTGTTGGTGCTGCCCGGCTCGAAGACCTCCGACACCGCGCGGTTGACGTAGGAGGTGTCGCCCGCCTTCTGCCAGTTGTTCAGGTCGAGCTCGGGGGCGTTGGCCATGGCGATGATCTGGGCGGTCTTGACGTCCATCACGATCACCGTGCCGCTGAGGGCGCCGCTGGCGGCGACCTGCGCGGTGATGGCCTTCTGGGCGGCCCACTGGACGTCGCGGTCGATGGTCAGCCGCACGTCGCTGCCCTCGACCGGGGCCTGGCGCTGGCTGCGGGTCATCGGGATGCGCTGGCCGTCGCGGCCCTGCTCCACGCTCTGCTTGCCGTCGCGGCCCGCCAGCACGGAGTTGCGCATCTGCTCGACGCCCTCGAGGCCGGTGCCGTCGTTGCCGACGAAGCCGATCAGCGTGCCGGCCAGGTCGCCCGCGGGATAGGTCCTGCGGTAGGTCTTCTTGGTGGTGACCGCGGGCAGCTCCTGCTCCAGCAGCCGGTCGGCGACGACGGGGTCGACGTCGCGGGCGATCAGCTCGTACCGCGAGGTGACCCTGGCCAGCTTCGCGGTGACCTCGGCGGGAAGCTTGTTCAGCTCCTTGGCCAGCACGGCGGCCACGTGGGCGCGCCGGGCGGCGGGCACCTTGCTCGGGTCGATCGCGACCTCGCGCGCCTCGATCGTGACGGCCAGCTCGTGCCCGTTGACGTCGGTGATCGAGCCGCGCTTGGCCTGGATGGTCTCGCTGATCACCCGCTGGTCGGCCGCCTTGGCCTGGTAGATCTTGGAGTCGAGGCCCTGCAGCTGGATGAGCCGCCCGGCGAAGATCGACAGGATGAAGGTCATGCCGATCAGGCCGATGTTGATCCGCCTGCGCGGGTTGCCCAGGCGCAGTACCAGCGGGGGGCGGGGCGGCGGCGGCGGCCTGCGCCCCTGCCGGCGGGAGTCGGCCCTGGGCGGGCCCTGGGGCGGACCCTGCGGGGGCCGCGGCCCGCGCCGCTGTGCGCCGGCCCGCGGCTGGGGCACGGTGTCCTCGGCACGGGCGCGCCTGCTCTCCTGCGCCGCGGCCCCGGTGAGACCCCTCGGCAGGTCGAAGGGATCGTCCCCGCGGGCCTGACGGCCCTTGCGGCGCTCGGTGTCGTCCTGGCGGGGACGGCCGGCGTCGTCAGGACGGTCGCGGCGGCCGGCGTCGTCCGGCCGGCTCCGGCGGTCGGCGTCGTCGGGTCTGGGGCGACGGTCGGTGTCGTCGGGTCTGTTGCGGCGGGGTGGATCGTCGGGCGAGGGACGGCCCGCCCCGCCCTGCCGTCCCGACCGTCCGGGACCTCCGGGCGTACGACGAACGGCGCCGGGCCCTCCCTGAGAGCCGGCGCCGGAACCGCCACGACCGGGACCCTGCCCCCGGCCGCCTGTCTCCCTCACCTGTTCGCGCCTACCTCGATCGAGTTGGCCGTCGGGTCCCACGCCTGGCCCTGCTTCTCCGCCTTGTCGGCCAGGGCGCCCGGCTGCTCCTCGCGGATGATCTGCTGCTCGAGGCTGCTGCTCTCGCGCTGCAGCTGGGCGATCTCGTCGCGCAGCGTGCTCTGGGTGAAGGAGTCGCGGTTGAGCACGGTGTTGAGCAGGAGCAGGCTGATCAGGCCACCGCAGAGCAGCCCGACGACGAGCAGCACGAAGGGCGCGCGCTGCTTGCGCGGCATCGGCCGCCGCACGCGCGCGGCCCCGGCCGCTCCCTCCGCCGGGCGCGGGCGCGTCGTCGCGGGACGGGCCGAGGTGCCGGGCCGGGTCACGGTCCTGGTCGCGGCCTTGCTCGCGGTCTGCGCCGCCTCCGCGGCGGGCGCGTTCGGCCTACGCGCGCCGGTCTTCGCCGGAGCGGTCCTGGGCACGCCGGCCCGAGCGGGCGCACCCCGCCTGATCTCCTGCTCAGTACTCGTCAACACGGATCCTCTCTGCCGCCCGTAGCCGGGCCGAGGCCGCCCGCGGATTGCGGGCGAGCTCTTCGTCAGTCGGGAGCTCGGCTCCCCTCGTCAGGAGGCGGAACCGCGGCTGGTGAGCCGGCAGCGGGACGGGCAGCCCCGGCGGGCTGGTGTCCCTGGTTCGCGCCGCGAGAACCTGCTTGGTCAGCCGATCCTCAAGGGAGTGGTAGGAGAGCACGACGACTCGCCCACCCAGCGCCAGCGCGTCGAGGGAGGCCGGGAGCGCTGTCTCGAAAGCAGTCAGCTCCGCGTTCACCTCGATGCGCAACGCCTGAAAAGTCCGTTTGGCGGGGTTACCCCCGGTACGTCGGGTCGCGGCCGGAATCGCTGCGCGGACGATGTCGGCGAGCCGCTTAGTCGACGTTATGGCCTCCTTGGCCCTTTCCTTAGCAATAAGGGTTGCGACACGCGCTGCGAACCGCTCCTCCCCGTAATCACGGAGGATCCGGGTCAACTCCGCTACCGAGTAGGTGTTGACCACTTCCTCCGCCGTGAGCGACTGCTCGGTGTCCATGCGCATGTCGAGCCTGGCGTCGTAGGAGTAGGCGAAGCCACGCTCGCCCTCGTCGAGCTGCGGAGAGGAGACGCCGAGGTCGAACAGGACGCCGTTGACCACGGGCCGGCCCACCCGCGCCAGCACCTCCGCCAGGTCGTCGGACGAGGCGTGGACCAGCGTGGTCCGCTCGGCGTAGGGAGCGAGCCTGCGCGTGGAGAAGTCGATCGCGAACGGGTCACGGTCGATGCCGATCAGGTGGAGCGAGGGATGCGCGGCGAGGAGCGCCTCCGAGTGACCGCCGAGGCCGAGGTTGGCGTCGACGACCACCGGTGAGGGCCCGGCCAGCGCCGGGGCGAGAAGCTCCAGTACTCGCTCGAGCATCACGGGAACGTGACCACCTGTGCCCGCAGCGTTGCCTTCTTCGTGCATTACTGAAACCCCCCTCCTGCAGAATGCGTCTGTACTCGCGGATGACGCGACGGTCCGCTGCCGGTGTCCCACTCCTGGGTCCCCACCCGTAGCCGCCCGGCCAGGTCCCCATCCGCACCCGCTTCGTGGACGCCTGCCATCTGACACCGGGGAAGGTGCATCAGCTGGCGGGCGAGTGGTTGCGGGTGGAGACCTCGCCGAACGACATCACCGACGGATCGGCCGTGATCAGAGAATCCCTGGCAGCACCTCCTCCGAGAGATCGGCGAAAGCCTGCTCCTGGTCCGCCAGATAGGTGTCCCAGGCCTGTTGGTCCCAGATCTCCAGACGGGTGTTGGCTCCGATGACCACGCAGTCACGCTCCAGCCCCGCGTACTGCCTGAGGGCCTGCGGAATCGTGATGCGCCCCTGCTTGTCGGGAGTCTCGTCGGACGCGCTGGCGAAGAAGACACGGCTGTAGTCCCGGACCGCCTTGGCGGTGACCGGGGCGGTGCTGAGAGCCTCGGTAATGCGCTGGAACTCCCCCACGGGAAAGACGTAGAGGCATCGCTCCTGGCCTTTGGTGATCACAAGACCCTCCGCCAGCTCCTCACGGTACTTAGCCGGCAGGAACAGCCGTCCCTTGTCGTCAAGACGCGGTTGATGGGTGCCGAGGAACACCGGCCCCACCTCCCGTGCCTCATGAAGCGCTCAGCACTGGTGCACCGGCCCTCCACTGCGCACCACCATACTCCACTTCTCCCCACCGTCAACTGATTCGAACCATCTCCGGCGGCCGTTTGGCGCGCGTTTACGCAGGTCAACGCGATGGAGCGGGGTGGGGCGCGGGAGGGGTCGCCAAGGCGGCGCGGGCGTGTCGAACGCCGAAATGATCGGTGAATACGGCGCCGCCGCGGACCCGGTGGAGGAAAGTGGAGGACCGTGTCACGGGATTCGCACCACTATGCGACAAGAACCGGACGGATCGCCTGAACACTGTGGCTGTTCGCCGAATATCCACAAAAGTCGCTCAAGAACCGTCCTCGTCGTAGGGTCGTACACACAATGAAAAGGAATGGCAAGGCTCCCGCATTAGCACCCCGAGCGGACCGGCCGTTGCACTTCTCTCATGGAGGCCTGGTGGCAGTAACCCATGACGTCTCTCCCCAGCTCGACGAGCTGGTGTCCACGGCGCACCGGATTCGGCAGGCGATCGAGTCGGTGATCGAGGGCAAGAGCGACGCCGTCCGGCTGACCCTGACCGTGTTGCTGTCCGAAGGCCACCTTCTCATCGAAGATGTCCCGGGCGTCGGCAAGACGATGCTGGCCAAGGCGTTGGCGCGCTCCATCGACTGCCCGGTCAGGCGCGTGCAGTTCACCCCCGACCTGCTGCCGAGCGACATCACCGGAGTGAGCGCCTACAACCAGCAGACCCGCGAGTTCGAGTTCAAGCCAGGTCCCGTCTTCGCCAACATCGTGGTCGGCGACGAGATCAACAGGGCCTCCCCGAAGACCCAGTCGGCGCTGCTGGAGTGTATGGAAGAGCACCAGGTGACCGTGGACGGCGTCACCTACGAGCTGGACGCCCCCTTCATGGTGATCGCGACGCAGAACCCCATCGAAATGGAGGGCACCTATCCCCTTCCCGAGGCCCAGCGCGACCGGTTCACCGCCAGGGTGGCGATGGGCTATCCCGAGCCCGCCGCCGAGCTCGAGATGCTCGACGTGCACGGCGGCACCTCCCCGCTGGACAAGCTGGAGCCCGTCGCCACGACCGCCGAGGTGCGCGCGCTGATCGAGGCCGTGCGCGGCGTCTACGTCTCGCAGCCGGTGAAGAAGTACGCCATCGACCTCGTGACGGCCACCCGGCACTCCCCCGACCTGCGTCTGGGCGCCTCGCCGAGATCCACGCTCCAGCTGGTGCGCGCCGCCAGGGCGCACGCCGCGCTGTCGGGGCGCGACTACGTCATCCCCGACGACATGCAGGAGCTTGCCATCCCGGTGCTGGCCCACCGGCTGCTGCCCAGCATCGAGGCCCAGGGCCAGCGCCGCATGCCCGAGCAGGTGGTCACCGAGCTCGTCCGGCGGGTGCCCGTCCCGGAGACCCGGGCGTCGTGATGGTCGGCCTCCGCGCGCTCACCTCCAGGGGCAGGTCGTTCCTGGCCTCCGGGGTGGCCGCGCTGCTGATGGCACTGCTGCTCGGCGAGCACGACCTGCTGAGGATCGGCGTGCTGATCATGTCGCTGCCGCTGCTCGCCGCTCTGGTCGTGGCCAGGACCCGCTACCGGCTGAGCTGCGCCAGGCGCCTCGACCCTCCCAGGAGGGAGGTGGGCGGCGAGGCGACCGTCACGTTGCGGCTGGAGAACGTCACCCGCCTGCCGACCGGGCTGCTGCTGATCGAGGACACCGTTCCCTACGCCCTCGGCGCCAGGCCCAGGTTCGTCCTGGACAGGGTGGAGTCGAAGGGCGTCAGGGAGATCGACTACCGCGTCCGCTCCGACCTGCGGGGGCGCTACACCATCGGCCCGCTGTCGGTGCGGATCACCGACCCGTTCGGCCTGGTCGAGCTGACGCGCGCGTTCACGATCAGTGACACGCTCGTCGTCACGCCCCAGGTGGTGGCGTTGCCGCACGTGCGCCTGTCCGGCGAGTGGACCGGCGGGGGCGACAGCCGTACCAGGAGTGTGGCGGCGGCGGGTGACGACGACGTCGCGCCGCGCGAGTACCGGCAGGGCGACGACCTGCGGCGGGTGCACTGGCGCTCCACCGCCCGCCACGGCGAGCTGATGGTGCGGCGCGAGGAGCAGCAGTGGCAGAGCAGGGGGGCGCTGCTGCTCGACACCCGCAGGCACGCCCATCGCGGGGAGGGCCCCCGCTCCTCCTTCGAGGTGGCGGTCTCGGCCGCCGCCTCGATCGGCCTGCACCTGGCCCGCGAGGGGCTCGGCGTGCGCCTGGTCACCGACCAGGGGCCTGAGCACCTGAGCGAGACCGGGGTCAGCTGGTCGCTGCTCGACACGCTCGCCGTGGTGCGCAACAGCCCCGCGAGGTCGCTGGAGCTGGGCATCAACGCGCTGCGCCAGGGCGGCGGCGACGGCCTGATCGTCGCGGTGCTCGGCGCCATCGAGCCCGAGGAGGCCAGGGAGCTGGCCAAGGTCAGGCACGGCGGCGCGACCGGCGTGGCCGTCCTGCTCGACGTGGAGGGCTGGGAGGCCAGGGAGTACGGCTCGGCCGTCCGCAGGCAGGCGGTCGAGGCGGTGCTGGCCGGGTCGGGCTGGCGGATCGTCACCCTGCCCGCGGGCGCCTCCCTCGCCACGGTCTGGCCGAGCGCGGGCGTGAAGACCCGCTTCGCCGTGGGAGGTGCGGCATGAGGCTGCCCATCTGGTCCGGCGTCGCCACCCTGGCGGTGTCGCTCACGCTCTACCCGCTGTTCGACGGCGGCGCGTGGCTGTGGGGGTCCCTCGGCGCGGTCCTCGCCGTCACCGTCGCGGGCGTGGTGAGCAGCAGGCTGACCCTGCCGGGCTGGACGGCGCCGCTGCTCGGCCTGGTCGCGCTCGGCCTCTACCTCACGGCCGTCTACACCGGTGAGAAGGCGTGGGGGCTGCTGGTCCCGACCAAGGAGTCGGCGGGCGCGCTGCTCGACCTGCTCTTCACCGGCTTCGCCGACATCCAGCGCTTCGCGGCCCCGGTGCCCGACGACCCGCCGATCGCGATGCTCACCACCGCGGGCGTCGGGCTCATCGCGGTCGTCGTCGACCTGTTCGTCACCCGCCTGCGGCGGGCGGCGCTGGCCGGCCTGCCGCTGCTGGCGCTGTTCACGGTGCCCGCCGCGGTGCTGACCGACCCCATCGGCTGGCCCGCCTTCATCCTCGGCGCGCTCGGCTTCACCAGCCTGCTGATCGCCGACGGCCGCGAGCGGGTGGGGCACTGGGGCAGGGCCGTCCTGGTACGGCGCAGCCGCGCCACCGAGAGCGGCACCCACGAGTCGCCCGACACGCGCGGGCTGCGCCTGTCGGGCAAGCGCATCGGGTTCACCGCGATCGCGCTGGCGGTGGTGCTGCCCGCGTTGCTGCCGACGCTGGAGCCCGACCCGCTGTTCGGGTTCGGGGTGGGCGGCAGCGGCAAGGGCAAGGGCGGCACCATCAGCGTCCCCGACCCGGTCGCCGACCTCAAGGGACGGCTGCAGCTACCGGAGAACAAAACCGTTCTCTCCTACACCAGCAGTGACGACACCCCTCGCTATCTCCGGATCTACGCGCTGGACGTCTTCGACGGCGAGCGCTGGACGATGAACACGACCAAGGGACGGCCGGAGAACCGGGTCGACCAGGGGCCGCTCCCGCCGCCGCCGGGCCTCGCGCCCTCGACGAAGACGTCGAGGGTGGAGACCGACATCCAGATCAGCGACGACGTCGACCCGTTGGAGTTCCTGCCGCTGCCGTACCCGCCGCAGCTGGTGAGGGCGGAGGGAGACTGGCGCGCCGACGTCGACTCGCTGATGGTCTTCTCCTCCGGCGACCTGGCCAGCGGCCTGCAGTACCAGGTGGTCAGCACCGAGCCCCAGCCGACCGCCGACCAGCTGGACGCCTCGTCCGAGCGTCCCTCCGTCGATCCTCGTTACGTGCAGCTGCCCGACCTGCCCGCGCAGATCAGGCAGCTGGCCACGAAGGTGGTCGAGGACAGCACGACGAAGTACGAGGCGGCGGTGAAGCTTCAGCAGTTCTTCACCAGGACGGGCGGCTTCACCTACAGCCTGGAGACCCAGGGGCACAACACCGAGGCGCTGTCCGACTTCCTCATCCAGAGCAGGGCGGGCTACTGCGAGCAGTTCGCCTCGGCGATGGCGGTGCTGGCCAGGTCGATCGGGATCCCCGCGAGGGTGGCCATCGGCTACACGGGCGGAACCAAGATCGACAGTCGTTGGGAGGTGCGCACGCACGACTCCCACGCGTGGCCCGAGCTCTACTTCGAGGGCGTGGGCTGGCTGGCGTTCGAGCCGACCCCCGCGGGCAGCGCGGGACAGGGCACCGCCCGCGTCCCCGACTACTCACTGCCGAGGCCCGCCGAGAGCACGCCGAGCACCGACGACCCGAGCACGAGCCCCGCCGAGAGCTCCGACACCCCTTCGGGCGCGCCCAACAGCCGCGACCGGCTGAGGGAGCTGGACCCCGAGGGCGTCTACAGCGGGCCGATCACCCCGGTGGAGACCACGCCGCTCTGGGTCAAGATCGGCTTCGGGGTGGTCGCGCTGCTGCTCCTGCTGCTCGTCCCCGCGATGATCAGGCTGGTGATCAGGAACCGGCGGGTGCGGGCGCTGAGCTGGAAGATCTCCGGACCCTCCGACGAGGTGACGGCCAGGGCGGAGAAGGTGGACCGCTCCGTCGCCGCGGCCTGGGCCGAGCTCGACGACGTGCTGTGCGACTACGGGATGGCGCGGGTGCCGAGCGAGACCCCGAGGTCGCTGGCCCGCAGGCTCACCGAACAGCACGAGTTCGGCGCCGAGGCGGCCGCGGCGATCGCCGCGATCGCCTCCGCCGTGGAGCGGCTGCTGTTCGCGCGTGACCCCGGCACGATTCAGCCGCTGAAGAGGGAACTTCGGATCGTACGGCGGGCGCTGGCGGCGACGGCCTCACGCGGCAGGAGGATCAGGGCGACGCTGCTGCCCCCCTCCACCCTGCTGCGGATGCGCGGGATGGGGGAGAGAGTGCTGGACGGCTTCGACCGCCTGGAGAACATCAGGCTCTGGAGCAGGGCAGCACGAAGGAACGCCTGACCCGCGTACCGTGCGGCCGCTCCTCGGACGGAGCGGCCGCACGATCAGGTCTGGATCAGCGCTCGTCGTGACGACGACGCCAGCGTTCTTCCATGCGTTCCATGAAACTTCCGCGGTTGCCCCGGCGCTGGCCCTTGCCCGGCGTGGGCACGCCGGACCCGGACGCACCGGAGTCACCGAATCCGTTCATGCGCTTCCAGCTGGACAGACCCCACAGACACGCGGCGAGCATGACCACGAAACCGCCGACGCCGAGCGGGATCTGGGTGATCACGACGCCCACCATCATCACGACGATGCCCAGCGCAAAGCCGATGGAGGCCTTGACCAGACGTCGCTTGTAATGGCTGCGCGGATCACTGATCCGGACGGTATTGGCCCACTTCGGGTCCTCGGCGTAGAGGGCCTGCTCGATCTGGTCGAGCAAGCGCTGCTCGTGCTCAGAGAGCGGCACGGCGCCTCCCAAGGACGGCCCCATTTCGGGGAAGACGGCAACGGACGACACGGGGTGTCCGAACCTCGCGGTCGGTTATCCCCAGAATACGAGGCTGTAGACGTAGGCGAAAGAAAACGTCCAACGTAGACCAAACCGGAGGTGACGTCATAGCTCTAGACATGCCTATTCTCCCCCACCCTCCGAGAAGTCGCGACATCGGGCGTCATGCCTCCATTTCATCAAGTCGTCCCCGGACCAGTGAAGCCGGGACCACCGCGTCGGGGCCGAAACGCCTGATCGCTTTGTCCATCGCACGCTCGGCCTCCCTCCAGCCGGTCTCCTTCTCACCCAGGCTGAGCTGGTGAGATGCCGACTCGGCCGGTTTGAGGTTCTCCATGCGGACGCCGACCAAGCGTAGTCTGACCCGCTCGAGACCGGCCGCCGCGAAGAGCTCGCAGGCCGTCGCGTAGATCTCCTGCGCGACGTCGGTCGGCTCGCGCAGCGTCCGCGACCGGGTGATCGTGGAAAAGTCGGCGCGACGCAGCTTCACACTTACTGTTCTTCCCACGTGGCCGCCCGCACGCACTCTCGCGGCCACGCGTTCGGACAACCGCAGGAGTTCGCGCCTGATCACTTCGGGATCGTCGACGTCGGCGGCGAACGTCTCCTCCGCCCCGATGCTCTTGTCGGGCACGTGCGCGGTCACGGGACGCTCGTCGCGCCCCCACGCCAGCGCCGCCAGATGGGTGCCGGCCGCGTGGCCGAGCTCGCGCTGCAGCGTGGTCAGCGGAACCCTGGCCAGGTCGCCCACGCTCCTGATGCCCAGGCGCACCAGCGCCTGCTCGGTGCGCTCACCCACCCCCCACAGGGCACTGACGGGCAGCGGGTGGAGGAAGTCGACCACGCGGTCGGCGGGCACGACGAGCAGCCCGTCGGGCTTGCACTGCTTGGAGGCGAGCTTGGCGACGAACTTGCTGCTCGCCACGCCGACCGAGCAGGTGATGCCGAACCTCTCCAGCACCTCGGCGCGGATTCCGGCCGCGATGTCGGCGGGCGAGCCCAGCCTGCGCCTGGCGCCCGCCACGTCGAGGAACGCCTCGTCGGAGGCGATCGGCTCCACCAGCGGGGTGATCGAGTGGAAGATCTCCATCACGCCCCTGGAGACCTCGGAGTACTTGCCGTGGCTGGGCGGGATGATCACGGCCTGGGGGCACATCCTGCGGGCCCTGCTCATCGGCATGGCCGAGTGCACGCCGTACTGCCTGGCCTCGTAGGTGGCGCTGAGGACCACGCCGCGGCCCGCCGGCGAGCCGACGATCACCGGCCGGCCCCTCAGCTCGGGCCGGTCGAGCAGCTCGACGCTGGCGAAGAAGGCGTCCATGTCGACGTGGAGGATCGGGCACGCGCTGTCGTCGGCCCCGATCCTGGCGACGGGGCCGACTCCGGTGATCTGCTTGCGCGACACGACGTGATTCTACCCGAACATCCGTTCGACAGACCCCGGTGCGGAGTCCGTTCCGCTCCGGGCCGGAGCGCGGCGGGCGGCTGGGGCGGCCGTCACTTGTGGCCCAGGACGTGCAGCTGGGTGGCGATGTCGCGCAGCACGGGGTGCGTGGCGGCGGCCTGCTCCAGAGCGACCAGCGCCTCGGCCGCGCCCGGCTCGCCGTCGACCAGGCGACTGGGCACCAGGTCGGCGAAGACCCTGACGCCGTGCACCTCGCCCACCTGGAAACCGGTCGCCGAGAGCAGCTCAGCGAGCGTCTGGGCGGCGAACCTGCGCGGGGTGGGGTCACGGTCGCCCCAGCGCCCCTGCGGGTCCTCCAGGGCGGCTCTGGCCTCGTCGAAGTGCCCCGCGAGCGCCCGGTGGATGGCGCTGGCGACGGGGTTGGCCGCGAGCACGCTCACCGCGCCTCCCCGCCGGAGCAGCCCGGCGACGGCGGTCAGCGCGGAGACGGGATCCTCGACGTACTCCAGCACGCTGTGGCACAGCACCAGGTCGGCGCTGTCGCGGGGCAGCAGCTCGCCGAGGTCGGCGGCGTCGCCCTGCATGGCGCGCACGCCCACGCCCCGCTCGGCCGCCCTGCGCTCCAGCGCGAACAGCGAGTCGGGGCTCGGGTCGACGACGGTGACCGTGTGGCCGAGCTCGGCCATCGGGACGGCGAAGCCGCCGGTGCCGCCTCCCGCGTCGACGATGTCGAGCCGCTCACGGCCCGTCTCCCGCGCCCTCGCGGCCAGCACCGCCCGCAGCGCGTCCCAGACGACGGCGGTGCGCACCGCCGGGGTCGCCTGCTTGGTGATGCTCTCAGCACGCAACGTCGGCTCGCCTCCTCGATTCCTCCGCGCTGGTGGCCCCGAACGCGATGTCTCCCAGGATCCCCCGTACGCGGTTTGCCGGCCGCGCCAGGACGTCCCCGTGTCGCCACCCGTTCCCGCGAGGGACACCGGCGCGACACGGGCCAGCCTACGCCGTCAGGAGCCGGCTGGGCATACTAGATCACGGGGAGGTCACGGTGGGCGGTGGACACGGGCACGGCCAGGCGAGCGCGACAGCGCGCCACCGCGGCAGGATGCTGGTCGTCGTCGCGATCACCTCGCTCGTCTTCGTCGTGCAGGTGGTCGGCGGCATCGCGGCCAACAGCCTCGCGCTGATCTCCGACGCGCTGCACGTGGCCACCGACATCACCGGCGTCCTCATGGCGCTGATCGCCTCGCACTTCGCCGCGAGACCGGCCTCCGAGCGGCGCACGTTCGGCTACTACCGCCTGGAGATCCTGGCCGCGATGGTGAACGCGGTCGTACTGTTCGGCATCGCGATCTGGGTCTTCAGCGAGGCGTGGCAGCGCTTCTTCGCGCCTCCCGAGGTCTCCTCGGGGCTGGTGCTGGTCATCGCGCTGTTCGGCCTGGCGGTCAACGGCGTCTCCCTCGCTCTGCTGCACGGCGGGCAGAAGGAGTCACTGAACGTGCGGGGCGCCTACCTGGAGGTCCTGGGCGACCTGCTGGGCTCGGTGGCGGTCGTGGCGGCCGCGGTGGCCATCCAGCTGACCGGCCGGTACGTCATCGACCCGATCGCCTCGGTCGTGGTGGCCGTGATGATCCTGCCGAGGGCGTGGCGGCTGCTGCGCGAGGCCGTCGACGTGCTGCTGGAGGCCACGCCGAAGGGGATGGACCTGAGCGAGGTCCGCAGGCACATGCTGGACAGGAAGGGCGTGCTCGACGTGCACGACCTGCACGCGTGGACGCTGACCAGCGGGCTGCCGGTGCTGTCGGCGCACGTCGTGGTGGAGGACTCACGGCTCAGGGACGCCGGACGCCTGCTCGACGAGCTGCACGAGACCCTGCTCGGACGGTTCGACGTCGAGCACTCCACGATCCAGATCGAGCCCGTCGGCCACTCCGACCACGAGGGCGCCAGGCACGCCTGACGCCCGCCACGCCTAGACGTCGAAGGCGGCCAGGACGCGTTTGGGCGCGCGCAGCCGCCACGCGTCGGCGAGCAGTTCGGCCAGCTCGTCCGCGTCGACGGCGGCGAAGCGCACCAGCACCACGGCGTGGCCGTCGTAGTGCGGCAGGGTGAAGAACGTCCCGGGCGCGGCGGCGACCAGTTCGCGCTTGTGCTCCTCCGAGGACACGGGCAGCACGAGGACGTCGCCTTCCTCCCTGATCCTCGCGAACCACTTGGTCTTGACGTAGAAGGCGGGCGTGCCGTACATGGCCCGCTCCGCGGTCTCGGGCAACCCCAACGCGATCCGCCGCACGTCGTCCGCACTCACCATCCCCCCATCATGACCACCCGCCCCCGCCCGAACCACCCCAGCGGGCGTGGTTCCACCTTCGGAGAGCGATGGCTTCCGTCCGGGAACCGAGAAGGCAGGTAAGGGCAGGCCGTCTCCTGGGCGCGAGATCCCGAGGGGAGGCACGGGACACGATCTCGTGGAGGCACGAAGATGGCCCCCGCCGATGGAGACGGAGGGAGGCGCGGATGAAGGGGAACCGCTTCCGGGGTCCGTTGCCCGGCCCCGGCCACGTGCGCTCGAGGAGCGTACCCCTGGACGGATCCGGGCCGCGCACCGAGGGTGGCGCGTGACCCGGCCTAGCCGTACAGGAAGAAGGTTCAGAGGGTGAGGCTGGGCTTGAGTTGCTTGAAACGGGCGAGGAGGCCGTTGATGAACTGGGGCGACTCGTCCGTGGACAGCTCGGACGCCAGGTGCACCCACTCGCTGATCACCACGCCCTCGGGCACGTCGGGCATCCACAGCAGCTCGTAGGTGCCGCCGCGCAGCAGGTTGCGGTCGACCGCCGGCATGCGCTCGAGGGTCCACCCCTCGGCGTAGGTCGTGATCAGCTCGTCGATGCGCCGGGCGTGCCTGGCCACGCCCTCCACGATCGCCGAGGTGTACTCGTTGACCGGCGGCTCGCGCCGCTCGACCCGTTCGCCGAGGATCTTCAGCGGGTCCTCGTCGCGCAGTTCGGCCTCGAACAGGATGTCGAGGGCGCGCCTGCGTGCTTTGCCTCGCGCGGACACTCAGGCCCGGCCGAGGTATTCGCCGCTGCGGGTGTCGACCTTGACCTTCTCACCGGTGGTGATGAACAGCGGCACCTTGATCTCGGCGCCCGTCTCGAGCGTGGCGGGCTTGGTGCCGCCGGTGGAGCGGTCGCCCTGCAGGCCGGGCTCGGTGTTGGCGATGAGCAGCTCGACCGCCGCGGGCAGGTCGACGTACAGCGCGGCGCCCTCGTTGAAGGCGACGGTGGCCAGGGTGTTCTCGAGCATGTAGTTGGCGGCGTCGCCGACGGTCTTGGCGGGCACGTTGACCATGTCGTAGGTCTCGGTGTCCATGAAGACGAAGTCGTCGCCGTCCTTGTAGGAGAACTGCATCTCGCGCTTGTCGACGTTGGCCACGTCGACCTTCACGCCCGCGTTGAAGGTCTTGTCGACGACCTTGCCGGAGAGGACGTTCTTGAGCTTGGTGCGCACGAACGCGCCGCCCTTGCCCGGCTTGACGTGCTGGAACTCCACAACGGACCAGAGCTCACCGCCGTCGAGCTTCAGCACGATGCCGTTCTTGAGGTCGTTGGTCGTCGCCACTCGCTTCTCCCGGATGCGGCCGCTCTACAGGACGAGCAGCTCCTTGGTCGTCTTCGTGAGGAGTTCCGATCCGCCTTCACGCGTCACGAGCGTGTCCTCGATGCGGACCCCACCCCGGCCCGGAAGGTACACCCCCGGCTCGACGGTGATCGGAACTCGATCCTCTAGTCTACCGGTCCGCGAAGGACCCAGGAACGGCTCCTCGTGGATCTCCAGGCCGACGCCGTGGCCCAGCCCGTGACGGAAGTGCTCGGCGTGTCCCGCCTCGGCGATCAGCGATCTCGAGGCGGCGTCGATGTCGCCGGCGCCCGCGCCGGGCCGCAGCGCCTCGCGTCCCGCCCGCTGGGCCGCGCGGACCAGGTCGTAGAGCTCCCGCTGCCAGCCGTCGACGTGGCCGAGGGCGACGGTGCGGGTCATGTCGGCGTGGTAGCCCTGGTAGAGGGCGCCGAAGTCGAGGGTGACCAGGTCGCCCGCGCGCAGTTCGCGGTCGGTCGGCGCGTGGTGCGGGATGGCGCCGTTCTCGCCCGCGGCCACGATGGACTCGAAGGCGGGCCGGTCGGCGCCGAGCTCGGCCATCCGTGCCTCCAGCGCCCTGGCGACCTCGCGCTCGGTCGTCCCCGGCCTGATCCGCTCCTGGATGTCGGCGAAGGCCTGGTCGGAGATGGCGCACGCGGTGCGCAGCAGCTCGATCTCCTCCTCGTCCTTGACCATGCGCAGCCGCTCGACGAGGGGCTCCAGGGGGACGAGTCCCTCACCCAGCCGGTTGTAGACCGCCACCGTCATGTGGCCCGCCTCGATCCCGACGCCCTTCGCGGCCAGCTCGCCCGCGACGTCGGTGGCCTCCACGACCTCCAGGTCGAGGCCGCGCGTCTGCTCGATGTAGCGGGAGTCGGTGGCCAGCCGCGCGGTGCCGTCCGCCCTGACCAGGACGGCGGCGTTGGAGCTGTCGAGTCCGGTGAGGTAGCGGACGTTGACCGGATTGGTGACGAGGACGGCGTCGACGCCGTGCGGCATCGCGGCGAGGGCGGACCGGCGCCGGGCGAAATCAATGGCCATTTCACCAAGTATTGACCACGTTCGTCGCAGGCGGCTACGGTCGCCTTGAAGGTTAGGAAGGTTTACTAACTTGTGGAGCAGCCGATGCGGATCGTCTTAGCCCTCACCCTCGCCCTCACAGGAGCCCCAGCCATGCAACCGAGCGGCCACATCCGCGTCGACCAGGTCGGCTTCGCCCCTGGAGAGGCGAAGCACGCCTACCTGATGACCGGCGGAAGGCCGGCCGACTTCACCGTGGTGGACCACAGGGGCAGGCAGGTGCTGAAGGGCACGGCGGGCCGCGACCTCGGCGCATGGAACGCCGCCTACGGCCACGTCTACGACCTCGACCTGACCGGGTTGAAGAGGCCGGGCAGCTACCGGGTCAAGGCGGCCGGTCTGACCTCGGCCGAGTTCACGATCGCCCCCTCCGCCCTGCTCGCCGAGCCCGCCTCGAAGATCGTGACGTTCTTCGGCGGCCAGCGCGACGGCGGGAAGCGGCACGCCAACGACAAGGCGGCCGACGTCTACGACTGGCCCGTCTTCACCGGGCCCGACACCGACCAGATCAAGGGCGAGCTGACCAGGGTCGGCGGCCCCGTCGACGTCGAGGGCGGCTGGTTCGACGCGGGCGACTACCTGAAGTTCACCCACATCCTGGCCTACGTCGACACGCTGATGTGGGCGGCGCGAAGGGACGGGGGACCGTCCGTCGACCCGCGCCTGAAGTCCGAGGCCAACCATGGCCTGAAGTATCTGGACAAGATGTGGGACGGGGCGTCCAAGACCCTCTACATCCAGGTCGGCGTCGGCGCCGGCAACGCCGAGGGCACCTTCGTCGGCGACCACGACATCTGGCGCCTGCCCGAGAGCGACGACGCCTCCCCCGAGAAGTACATCCGCAACCGTCCCGTCTTCAGGGCGGCCCCGCCCGGCGAGCCGATCAGCCCCAACCTCGCCGGCCGTACGGCCGCGGCCTTCGCGCTGGCCGCGCAGGTCGAGCCGGACCGGCGCAAGGCGCGGGCGTGGCTCGAGCAGGCGGCCGAGATCTACGCCATGGCCAGGACCACCGACGTCGGCCGGCTGGTCACCTCCCTGCCGCACGCCTTCTACCCCGAGAGCGTGTGGCGCGACGACATGGAGCTGGGCGGCGCCGAGCTGGCGCTGGCCGCCCAGCGCCTCGGCGACCCCAGGGCGGCCGAGTGGCTGGCGCAGGCCTCCCACTGGGCGGCGGAGTACATCGCCAACGACACGGGCGACACCCTGAACCTCTACGACGTCAGCGCCCTGGCCCACACCGACCTGATCAGGGCGGGCGCCGGCATGAAGGACGCCCTCGTCGCCGACCTGAAGGCGCAGCTGGAGATCGGCGCGGCCCGCGCGGCGAAGGACCCGTTCAGGGCCGGGGCGCGCCACGACCAGTTCGACTCGGTGCCGCACGCCTTCGGCCTGGCCGCCACCTCCAGGCTCTACAGGTCGGTGACGGGTGACCGCGCCTACGACGCCTTCGGCACCCAGCAGCGGGGGTGGGCCTTCGGCGCGAACCCGTGGGGCGTCTCGTTCGTGCAGGGCGTCGGCGACAACTCGATCGCCTGCCCGCACTACCAGATCGCCAACCTGACGGGCAGGCCGGCGACCGGCGCGGTGGTCAACGGGCCGAACGCGGCCTCACTGTTCGACGACGGGCTCGGCGGCCACTTCGAGGAGATGGCCAAGTGCCCGGCCGACGGGGTGGACCGCTACGAGGAGTTCACCGGGCGTGGCAGCAGGTTCGTCGACGACGTGCGGTCGTGGCAGGCCTCCGAGCCCGCCGACGACTTCGCCGCGATCGCGCTCTACGCGCTCACCCTGATGGCCAGGGACTGACCCGCCCGCGCGGCGGGATCAGGCCTTCCTGCCGATCCCGCCGTACTGGTAGACCTCGCGGTCGGTGTACTCGGTGGCCGCGTCGGGGTGCCAGCGCGGCAGCGAGACCACGCCGGGCTCGACCAGCTCCATGCCCTCGAACAGGGCCTCCAGCTGCTCGGGCGTGCGCAGCCTGATCTCGGTCGCGCCGCTGGCGTTCCACTTCGCCGCGGCGTCGTCCATCGACTCGCTGCGCACGCTGTGGGAGACGACCAGGTAGCTGCCGCCCGGCATGGCGTCGAGCAGGGCCGTCAGCGCGGCGCGGACCTGCTCGTCCTCGGGGACGAACTCCAGCACGCCGAGCATCATCAGCGCGATCGGCCGGGAGAAGTCGAGCGTCTTGGCTGCCCCCTCCAGGATCGTCTCGGGCTCGCGCAGGTCGGCGTCGAGGTAGTCGGTGGCGCCTTCGGGGGTGCTGTAGAGCAGGGCGCGGGCGTGGGCGAGCACGATGGGGTCGTTGTCGACGTAGACGATCCGCGCGTCGGGCGCGGCCCGCTGCGCGACCTGGTGCGTGTTGTCCGCGGTGGGCACGCCGGTGCCCACGTCGAGGAACTGCCTGACCCCCGCGCCGACCAGATGCCGTACGGCCCGGCCGAGGAACTGCCTGTCCGCCCTGGCGACGACCACGAGGTCCGGCATGACCTGGAGGATCTCGTCGCCCACGGCCCTGTCGGCCGCGTAGTTGTCCTTGCCGCCCAGCCAGTAGTCCCACACCCTGGCCGGATGCGGCACGCTGGAATCGATCCTGGCGAGCCTGTCCTGAGAGCTGTCGGTCACTGGAGACCCCCCGTGTGGTCGCTGCGCTGGACAAGATCAATCTAAATGACCGTTACCAGGACGTCGCCGCGTATCCCGAAATCTCGCTCGGCCGTAGCCTGAAGGGGTGCTGCGGCGGACAATCAAGGCAATGGACATCGAGTCGCCCGCGAAACTGGCCGACCTGCTCGACCAGCACGCCTACCTCGCCGACGAGGGGCTGGCGACGGCCGCCTTCCTGGCGCTCAGGATGGGACGCCCGCTGTTCCTCGAGGGGGAGGCGGGGGTCGGCAAGACCGAGCTGGCCAAGACCATGGCCCTGGTTCTCGACGCCCCGCTGATCCGCCTGCAGTGCTACGAGGGCCTCGACGCCGCCCAGGCGCTCTACGACTGGGACTTCGCCCGCCAGCTCCTCCACCTCAAGGCGGCGGAGGCGGCGGGGATCACCGACGCGGGCCGGTTGGAGGGCGAGATCTACGACCGCCGCTTCCTCATCGCCCGCCCCCTGCTCAGGGCGATCGAGACCGATCCGGCGGTGCTGCTGGTCGACGAGATCGACAGGGCCGACGACGAGTTCGAGGCGTTCCTGCTCGAGGTGCTGTCGGACTTCACCATCTCCATCCCCGAGCTCGGCACGATCAGCGCGCGCACGCCGCCCGTGGTGGTCGTCACCTCCAACCGCACCCGCGAGGTCCACGACGCGCTCAAGCGCCGCTGCCTCTACCACTGGCTCGAGCACCCGAGCTTCGAGCGGGAGGTCGCAATCCTGCTGCGCAGGCTGCCCGCCTGCACCGAGGCGCTGGCCCGCCAGGTCGCCCGTACGGCGGCGCGGCTGCGCGACCACGGCCTGGTCAAACCGCCCGGCATCGCCGAGACGCTCGACTGGACCGAGGCCCTGCTCACGCTCGGCGCCCGCGACCTCGATCCAGGGCTGGCCGCCGCGACGCTCGGGGCGGCGCTGAAGTACAGGGAGGACGTGGAGAGCGTGCTCGGCAGCGGGGTCCTGAGCCGTGCGTGACCTCGCCGCCACCATGACCGGCTTCGCCAGGACACTGCGGGCCGCCGGGGTGGCCGCCGACCATGAGCGCACCCAGAACCTGCTGCGGGCCGTCGCCCACCTCGACGTCGCCCGCCGCGACGACGTCTACTGGGCGGGCCGGCTCACCCTGTGCGCAACGCCCGACGACCTGCCCCGCTACGACCGCTGCTTCGCCGCCTACTTCGGCGGCAGGCGCGCGGTGCGCGGCCCGGACAGGACGGCGACGGTCACCAGGCACCTGGCGGGCGGCGAGGGAGACGGGGAGCGCGGCCAGGAGCCGGTGCTCGCCACCGCCAGCTCGATCGAGGTGCTGCGCCAGCGGGACGTCGCGGCGCTGAGCGCGGCCGAGCGGGCCGAGGTGCACCGCATGCTGGCCCTGCTGCGCGCCCGCAGGGAGCGGCGCCTCTCACGCAGGCTCGTGCCCGCGCACCGGGGCCGGCTCGACCAGCGCAGGACCATCCGCGAGGCCCTCAGGAAGGGCGAGGTCGCCAGGCTGCGCCACCGCGACCACACCACCAGGCCGCGCAAGGTGGTGATGCTGGTGGACGTCAGCGGCTCGATGGCGCCCTACGCCGAGACGCTGCTGCGCTTCGCGCACGCCATGGCCAGGACCGAGCCCAGGGCCACGCGGGTCTACTCGGTGGGCACCAGGCTCACGCCGATCACCGCCGAGCTGCGCCACCGCGACCCCGGCACCGCTCTCGCGGAGGTCTCCAGGGCGATCCCCGACTGGAGCGGCGGCACCCGCCTGGGCGAGGAACTGCGCGAGCTGCTGGCCAGGACCAGCGTGCGCGGCGCCATCGTGGTCGTCGCCTCGGACGGCTGGGAGCGCGGCGATCCCGCGCTGCTCGGCGAGCAGATGGCCAGGCTGTCCCGCCAGGCGCGGCGGGTCATCTGGGTGAACCCGCACAAGGGGCACGAGGACTACCAGCCGCTCACCGGGGGGATGCGCGCGGCGCTGCCGTTCATCGACGACCTGGTGGCAGGCCACAGCCTGGCCGCCTTCGAGGAACTCTCCGAGAGGCTTTCCCATGCGCGACGTCCTGCCTGAGATCATGCGGTGGTGGGAGGCCGGGCTGCGCTTCGGCCTGGCGACCGTGGTGAGCACCTTCTCCAGCGCGCCCAGGCCGCCGGGGGCGGCGATGGCGGTGCGCGGCGACGAGGTGGTGGGCAGCGTCTCGGGCGGCTGCGTCGAGGGCGCGGTCTTCGAGCTGGCCGCCGAGATCGACACCCCTGTGCTCCAGCGGTACGGCGTGAGCGACGACGACGCCTTCTCGGTGGGTCTGACCTGCGGCGGCATCATCGACATCCTCGTCGAGCCGATCTCCATCGAGTCGTACCCCGAGCTGGGCGAGATCTTCACCTCGGTCAAGGGGCACGAGCCGGTGGCGGTCGCGACGATCGTCGCGGGCCCCGGCGTCATGGGCGCGCGCCGGGTGATCTGGCCCGACCGGGCCTCCGGCTCGCTCGGCGTCGAACGCCTCGACGAGGCCGTGGACGACGACGCGCGCGGCATGCTGGCCCAGGGCCTGACCGGGATGAGGCACTACGGCGGGCACGGCGAGCGCCGCCTGGACGACCTGTCGGTCTTCGTGCAGTCGTTCGCGCCGCCGCCGCGCATGCTCGTCTTCGGCGCCATCGACTTCGCCGCCGCCGTCGCGCGCATGGGCAAGTTCCTCGGCTACCACGTGACCGTCTGCGACGCCAGGCCCGTCTTCGCCACCGCCAAGCGCTTCCCCGAGGCCGACGAGGTCGTGGTCAGGTGGCCGCACGACTACCTGGCCTCCCTCCAGGTGGACGAGCGGACGGTGATCTGCGTGCTCACCCACGATCCCAAGTTCGACGTGCCTCTGCTGGAGGTGGCGCTGCGCACCAGCGCGGGGTACGTCGGGGCGATGGGCTCCCGCCGTACGCACGAGGACCGGCTGGCCAGGCTGCGGGAGGCGGGCCTGACCGAGGCGGAGCTGAGCCGGCTGCGCTCCCCCATCGGGCTCGACCTGGGCGCGCGCACGCCCGAGGAGACCGCCGTGTCGGTGATGGCGGAGCTGATCCAGCTGCGGTGGGGTGGAAGCGGGCGCCCGCTCAGCGAAACCGGCGGGCGCATCCACGGGGAGGTCTGATGACGCGGGTGGTGGGGCTGCTCCTGGCGGCCGGACAGGGGGCGCGCCTCGGCACGCCCAAGGCGCTGGTGGAGTACGAAGGCGAGCGGCTGGTCGACAGGGGGGTGCGGCTGCTGCACGAGGGCGGCTGCCATCCGGTGATCGTCGTGCTGGGCGCGGCGACCGTGCAGGTGCGCGGCGCGGTGGTGGTGCGCAACCCGTCGTGGGCCGACGGCATGGGCTCCTCGCTGCGGGTGGGCCTGGCCGCGCTTCCCTCCGATGCGACGGCGGTGGTGGTCGCGCTGGTGGACCAGCCGTTCGTCGAGCCCGCCGCGGTGCGGGCGCTGATCGACAGCGGAGCGGAGGTCGCGGTCGCCACGTACGGCGGGCGGCGGCGCAACCCCGTGCTGATCGCCAGGCGGCACGTCGAGCGGGTGGCGGAGCTGGCGGTGGGCGACGTCGGGGCCAGGCCCTTCCTGAAGGCCCACCCCGAGCTGGTCACCGAGGTCGAGGTGCCCGGCGATCCGCGCGACATCGACACGCCCGAGGACCTGGCCCGCCTGACGGCGGGGGAGGCCCCCGCCTGACCGGCCGCCGGGCCCAGCGGCGGGTTCAGCGGCAGGTTCAGAGACGGGTTCAGAGGCGGGTTCAGAGGCGGAAGGACGCGGTCGCCGCCCGGTGGTCGCTGCCCGTCGCGGGGGCCACCCCCGCCTCGGTGGCCGTCATGCCCTTGTAGAGGATGTGGTCGGGCCTGGTGATCGGGAAACTCGACGGCCAGGTGAACCCGAAGCCCTCCCCCGCCTCCTCCTGTGCGTTGAGCAACGGCGGAGCGAGGTTGCCGAGACCCCTGTCGTCGGTGGCGGTGTTGAGGTCGCCGAGCAGCAGGATGCGCTCGCTCTTGTCGGCCTCGATGAGCTTGCGCGCCTCGGCCAGCGTCTTGTCGCGGGTCGCGGTGTGGCCGGGCCGGGCCGAGGCCAGGTGCATCACGTAGACGGTGACGTCGCCCTTGGGCGTCCTGGCCACGGTGCGCAGGGCGCGTTCCCAGCCGAGGCCGACGTCGAAGTACTCGGGGTCGGACAGCGGGAACCTGCTCCACAGCCCGATGGTGCTGACGTCGCGGTGGAACTTGAAGATCTTGTTGAGCGCCTTCGCGGCGGGCCCGCCGGGCGTGAGCTCCTGCGCGGCGACCAGGTCGAGGCCCTCGGCGATGGCGCGCACCGCCGTGCCGGAGGAGTTGTTGCGCACGCCCACGTTGACCGTCGCAACGGACAGGTCACTCTTGCCTCCCGGAGCCGAGCGCAGCACGTCGGGGCCGAACATCACGCCCCACACCAGCGCCGGGAGCAGGACCGCCACCGCGGCCCCGGCCGAGCGGGCCGGCACCGCCAGGAGCAGGAGCACCGGTATCGCCAGCCCGAGCCAGGGCAGCAGACTCTCCAGGATGGGAGTGACCCCACCCAGCGCGGGGATCAGACTGTGACCCGCCAGTATCGCCGTCAGGACGATCGCCCCCGCGATCACCGCACGCTTCAGCACGCCGCTCCTTTCGCCCCCCTGAGTTGACCAGGGTAGGCGCTCGCCGAGCGACACGCGACGCGCTAACCTGAGGCCGAACATAGTTCGGTTACTAGGGAGTTCGGCATGCGGATCGGGATGGCGCTCAACTACTCAGGGGGCTTCAAGGAGACGGTCGCCGAGCTGGCCGACTACGAGAAGGCCGGGCTCGACATCGTCTTCGTGGCCGAGGCCTACTCCTTCGACGCCGTGAGCCAGATGGGCTACATCGCGGCGAAGACCGAGCGGCTGGAGATCGCCTCGGGCATCCTGCCGATCTACTCTCGCACGCCGACCCTGCTGGCGATGACGGCGGCGGGCATGGACTACGTCTCCGACGGCCGCTTCACGCTGGGCCTGGGCGCCTCGGGGCCGCAGGTGATCGAGGGCTTCCACGGCGTGCCCTACACCGCCCCGCTGGGCCGTACCCGCGAGGTCATCGAGATCTGCCGCAAGGTGTGGGAGCGCGAGCGGCTCACCTACGAGGGCAAGCACTACACGCTGCCGCTGCCGGCGGACAAGGGCACGGGGCTCGGCAAGCCGCTCAAGCTGATCAACCACCCGGTGCGCTCGCGCATCCCGATCGTGGTGGCCGCCATCGGCCCGAAGAACGTCGAGCTCACCGCCGAGATCGCCGAGGGCTGGGAGCCCATCTTCTACATGCCGGAGAAGGCCGCCAACGTCTGGGGCCCTTCCCTTGCTGCGGGCAAGGCCAAGCGCGACGCGTCGCTGGGCGAGCTCGACGTCATCGCGCAGGCCGCCCTCTACATCGGCGACGACGGCGAAGCCCTGCTCGAGCTCGGCCGGTCGATGGCCGCGCTGTACATCGGCGGCATGGGCGCCAAGGGCAAGAACTTCTACAACGAGCTGGCCTGCCGCTACGGCTACGAGAAGGAGGCCGAGCAGATCCAGGAGCTCTACCTCGCGGGCAACAAGAAGGAGGCCGAGGCGCTCGTTCCCCAGGAACTTATGGAGAAGATGTCGCTGATCGGCTCCGAGGGCTTCGTGCGCGACCGGGTGCAGGCGATGAGGGAGTCGGGCGTCACCACGCTCAACGTCACGCCGCTCGGCCGTACCCACGAGGAGCGCATCAAGCTCCTGGAGAAGGTCAAGGAGCTGGCCGCCTGACCTCGGCCAGGGAGTGGAACCAGCGCTGCTCCGGCTCTCGCCTGTCGCAGCGGGCCAGCCGCAGCCGGGCGCGCCGCAGGAGCAGGTCGTCCTGACGGAGGCAGCCCATGGCGGTGCGGATCAGGCCGCCGGCGGCGAGGGTCCAGCGCTGCGCCCTGCTCCCGTCGCAGGCCGTCACCGCGGGCGCGGGAGCGGCCGTCAGGCAGCGACCGTCCAGCGCGCTGCGGAGGGTCTGCCCCGCCGGGTACCAGTCCTGGGCGCGGGTGCCGTCGCAGGCGCCGGTCCGCACGGCGTCCCTGCCTGAAGGCCCGCTGCGGACGGTCAGGCAGCGGGCGGTGTCGGTGTCGTCGTTGGGCGCCCTGGTGGCGCCCATCCACGACACGATCGTGCCCTCGGCCGGCGCGGGCTGCTCTCGCCGGTACTGCCTGGCGACCCAGTCCCGCGGGCCCGCCCCCAGCCCGGACGGCGCGGCCGCGCAGCCGTCGTGCCCGCAGGCCACCCGCTTCGCGTAGGCCTGGAAGATCGCGCTCTTGCGCGCCCGCTCGTCAGGGGTGAGGTTGGCGGGCAGCGCCGAGATGCCGTACGTCCGGTAGAAGGCGAGGGCGGGCCGCGGGCCCCGCGCGCCGGTCATGGCGTGACGGGCGGCGAGCAGCGTGTAGCGCGCGGTCACGGCGTGGTCGCTGTGGTCGACCGGCGCGGTGGTGCTGTAGCCCAGGCGGGTGCTCTGGTGGTCGAGCGTGCGGATGGTGTCGGGCCTGAAGCGCCTGATCAGCCCGCTCAGGGTGGCGACCAGGGCGGCCTCGTCGTAGCGGGCCGAGCCGTCCACCGTGGTGATCCGGTCGAGGCCGCCGCGGAACAGCTTGAGGAGGCTCTGCCTGCCGTACGCCGCGCTGCCGCTTCCCCTGGGGTAGCCGTCGGGCAGTCCCATGAACACCAGCTGGATGTCGCCGCGTCCCTCGGCGGGAGCGGCCAGGGAGTAGGCGCGCAGCCGGTGCCCGCCCACTCTCAGGTCGGACCGGTTCCAGGTGTCCGGCGCCCCCGCCATGACGGCGTAGGCGGCCCGGACCCCGTCCTCCCTGCCGCGGACGTAGTCGCCGTCGCGCCCCGCGTCGCCCGCGGTCAGGTACACGACGCGCAGGCAGGCCCCCTGGTCGTAGTCGCGCGTGAGATCGGGATTGACGAAGAGCAGGTCATCGTCCTGGTGCGCGACCGACACGAGTGTCGTGCGCGCGCACGACGCGCTCGCGCCCTCCGTGGCGGCGGGCGCCACGACGAGGCCGCCCAGCAGGCTCCAGCAACTCAACAGCGTGGTCACGGCTCTGTTCACGGCGGCCAGACTGCCGCCCGCACCGGCCGTGACCTCGGCGACTTTCCGTTCCGTGGCGAAGTTCTTACAGCGCGTGGCCGCCCGGGCGAGGGGGTGACGTGCCCGGCGTCAATTCCTGGCCAAGAAGGCCTCATGCCTTGCCAGGTCTGCGCCGCGGCACCGCCGGAGGCGGGCACTCTGGGCGAGCCGTCGCCACATTCCGGCGTACGGCAAGGAACGGCTGGCAGTGCGCAAGGTCATTCCCTTCGCGGTGACGGAGAACCGATGAAGATCGTCTTTCTGATCCAGAACCTGTACGGCATCGGCGGGACGATCCGTTCCACCGTGAACCTCACCGCGGCGCTGGCCGAGCGCCACCAGGTGGAGATCGTCAGCATCCTGCGGACCGAGGACCAGGCCTCGTTCGCCGTCGACGCCCGCGTCGCCGTGCGCGACCTGGTGGACCTGCGCGAAGGCTCCCCCGACTTCGCGGGAGCCGACCCACGGCAGGCGGAGCCCTCGGCGGCCCTCGCCCAGGGCGACGGCAGGGGGTACCGGCACTGCTCGCGCCTGACCGACGAGCGGATCGCGGAGTACCTGGCCGCGTGCGACGCCGACGTGGTCGTCGCGACCAGGCCGGTTCTGATCGCCTACCTCGCGACGTACGGCACGTCGCGTTACCTGAAGGTCGGCCAGGAGCACTTCATCCACAACGGGCACGGCGAAAAGCTCCGGGCCGAGCTGCGCGAGCTGTGCTCTCAGCTCGACGCGCTGGTCACCGTCTCCGAGGGCGACGCGGAGGTGTACCGGACCAAGATGCCCCTGGCGGGGACGGCCGTCGTGTCGATACCCAACAGCGTCCCCGAGCCGAAGGTCGGTCCGTCCACGCTCGACACCAGGACGATCGTCGCCGCGGGCCGGCTGATCCCGGTCAAGCGCTACGGGCTGCTGATCGAGGCCTTCGCCAAGGTGGCCGCCGAGCGGCCCGACTGGCGGCTGCGCCTGTACGGCAGGGGCCCTGAGGGCCCCCTCCTGCAGCAGCTGATCAATGATCTCGGGCTCAACGGCCGCGCCCTGATGATGGGACCCCGCTCCCCCATCGAGACCGAGTGGGCCAAGGGCTCGATCGCCGCGGTGTCGTCCCATATGGAGTCCTTCGGCATGACCATCGTGGAGGCCATGCGCTGCGGGGTCCCCGTCGTCAGCATCGACTGCCCCTACGGCCCCGGCGAGATCATCAGCGACGGCCACGACGGGCTGCTGGTGCGCGAGGCGACCCCTTCGGCCATGGCGGACGCGTTGCTGCGGCTGATCGACGATGAGCCGCTGCGCCGCGCGATGGGCGCGGCCGCGCTGCGCAACGCGCGCAGGTTCGACCCGGCCGAGGTCGCGCTGCGCTATGAGCGGCTGTTCGCCGAGCTCACGCCGCGGCCCGCCTTCGGGCTGGCCCTGCTGAAGAGCCTGAGCGCCAAGACGGTAGCGGGCGCGCGGTCACTGCTGCCGTGGGGGGACGCCGACCGGCCGGTCGCGGTGCAGGACCCCGTCACCACGCACTGTCTCGTGCATCCGGACGGCGCCCTGTCCATCCGGCTCGTCAGGGAGCCCTGGGCCGCCGGCAAGGCCGACACCGGCGGCTCGCTCATCCTGCGGCATCGCGGCACCGCGACCGTGATCGAGCTGCCGCTCGCACCGGTCGAGGGCGGTGGGTTGGAGGGCCGTCTCGACCGGCAGGCGCACCGCCTCGCTGAGGGCCGCTGGGACGTCTTCCGCTCCAGGCCGGGCAAGCGGCCCGCCCGGCTGCCCGCGGGCCTGTGCGACAGCCGTGCCCTGGTGAACGTCTTCCCCGACCTCCACAGGCCGCTGGAGGCCTGGACGCCCTACGCCAACGACGCGGGCGAGCTCTCGCTGGCCGTCCGGGTCAGGATGATGCACGCCGAGGTCACGGACGTGGTGTCCGCCTCCACCGGGCTCACCGTCCACGGGCTGTTGGTCAACCTGCCGGAGGGCCGGCCCGCCATGACCCTGCTCGCCGTACGGCGCGGCAACCGTGACCACGCGCGGCCCCTCGACGAGGACGACGCGGCCGGCGGGCAGGTGCTCACCAGGGCGGAGGCCCACCTCGACGGTCGCTTCAGCTGCTCGCTGCCCTACCAGCGGCTGACGGAGGCGCGCCGGAACACCCACGAGGTGTGGGACCTGTACCTGCGCCCCGGTGAAGGAGCCGAACAGGGGAGTCTCATCCGCCTCGGCCGGTTCTGCGACGACATCGCCGAGCGCAAGACGGTCGAGCGCTATCCCCATCAGCTCGTCGGCGACGCGCTCGTCCGCCCGTACTTCACGGCTGGCAACGAGCTCTCCGTCCGCGTCACCACCGTCCCAACCGAGTGAGGCGGACGCCCCCGTAAGGGGGATCTGTGAGTCAGATCACACATACAGTCGGAATACTGTCCGTTTCACGACGGTTTACTGGTTCCGTGAGGTTTTCCGTGCTGTCTGTGTGGCTCGTTGAGCGGCTGCACATCGATCTCTGTCGTCTGACCGGCTCCCTGTGTCGCTGATCGCGCTCTGACGAGCGCTCGATCGCCCAACCCTCACCCACCCCCCTTCGCATGCCTTTTCGGCATGCCGTAGTTTCGGAGCCTTCCTCATCGTGAAGAGATTCTCGTTCTCTCTGCAGTTGCTGCTGGGCCTGGTCGTGGGCGTGGCCCTCGGCTTCGCGGCCCGCGTCTGGGATCTCGCCTGGCTGTCCACGACGCTCACCGAAGTCGGCAAGATCTTCGTCCAGCTGCTCAAGCTGGCCGTGCCGCCGCTGGTGTTCACCGCCGTCGTGGTCAGCGTCGCCAACCTGCGCAACGTCAACGGCGCGGCCAGGCTGGCCGGCAAGACGCTGCTGTGGTTCCTGGCCACCGCGCTGATCGCCGTCATCGTCGGCATCGGCCTCGGCCTGATCATCAACCCCGGCCGGGGCGTCACGCTCGCCACCGAGGGCGCCAAGGCGCCAGAGAACGTCGGCACCTGGGTCGACTTCATCACCGGCATCGTCCCGACCAACATCGTCACGGCGTTCACCGAGCTCAACGTCCTCCAGATCGTCTTCCTGGGAGTCGTCCTCGGCGCGGCGGCCATGGCGATCGGCGACCGGGCCGAGCCGTTCCTCAACTTCAGCCGTTCGGTCCTCGAGCTGGTCCAGAAGGCGCTGTGGTGGGTCATCCGCCTGGCCCCCATCGGCACCGCGGGCCTGATCGGCAAGTCGGTCGCCACCTACGGCTGGGACCTGCTGGCACCGCTGGCCAAGTTCAGCCTCGGCGTCTACGTCGGCTGCTTCATCGTCCTGCTGGCCGTCTACCCGACCCTGCTCGCCGTCGTCGGCAAGGTCAACCCGGTCACCTTCTTCCGCAACGCGTGGCCCGCGATCGAGCTGGCCTTCGTCTCCCGCTCGTCGGTCGGCACGCTGCCGCTGACGCAGAAGGTCACCATCGAGCGCCTCGGCGTCGACCGCGACTACGCCGCCTTCGCCGTGCCGTTCGGCGCGACGACCAAGATGGACGGTTGCGCCTCGATCTACCCGGCGCTGGCGGCCATCTTCGTGGCACAGGTCTTCAACATCCCGCTGGGCATCGGCGAGTACCTGCTGATCGCCTTCGTCTCCGTGGTCGGCTCGGCCGCGACGGCCGGCCTGACCGGCGCGATCGTCATGCTCACGCTGACGCTGAGCACGCTGGGCCTGCCGCTCGAGGGCGTCGGCCTGCTCCTGGCGATCGACCCGATCCTCGACATGATCCGCACCGCGACCAACGTCGCGGGGCAGATCGTCGTGCCGGTGCTCGTCGCCCGTAGCGAGGGCCGCATCGACGAGGCGGTGCTGAACGCCCCGCCGCAGCCGCTCGACGAGGCTCCCCCCGTGCGCGTGAGCACGGCGCCCGAGCCGTCACCCGCCTGATCCGTTCCATCCGACGTGTGGGCGGGGAGCCATGACGGCTCCCCGCCTACACGCATGTCGGGGGAAACGCGGATCGGCGCGCGCTCCCGATCTGTGACCTCATCGCGGGCCGCCACCCGGACCAAACAGGTCGAATTCCGATACATTCGTCCGACCCATATCTGTAAAAATCCGGAGTACGCGCATGGCCCACCTGCTGGACACCTTGGACGACGAGGTCCCCATCACCTATGGGCAGTTCATGCTTCGTGGTGTGAGCGGGCTGCAAGGCGTGCACAACCGGGTTCACCTGGCCGAGCTCGACCGGCAGGTCTATCTCTACGCCAGCGCCGAGCACAGCCGCGTCAGGGTGGAGGTGTGGGACGGCGAGCCGCCCCCGTGGGAGGGGCACGGCAAGCTCGTCGCCGACGCCCTGTGCGTCGCCGAGACGGGGGTCGTCGCGGTCACGCCGTACATGTTCGCCGGCTCGGGGCGCAGCGTGCTGATCGGTCCCGCCTTCTTCGAGTACGGCCTGCACCTGTACGCCCACAACGCCGAGCGCCTGCTGCGCTTCTGGCCGATCAAGGACGTCTTCGACCCGGCCGTCCACCTGCGGCCCGACGCCGTCGACGCCGAGGCGAAGCCGCAGGAGGCCGTGGAGACCCGCTCCACCGCCGACGACTGGGTCTCCATCAGGATCCCCGGCACGGGTGAGGCGCCCGCTCCCGTCTCCCCCGCCAGGGCCGAGGAGGAGTGGCCGCTCGACCGGGAGCACGAACTGAGGCTGGCCGAGCTGCTCGGCGACCTGCGGCCCCGGCTGCTGACCAGGCCGCCCACCTGGCTGCTCGACACCGACGAGGGTAACCGCCGCCGTTACCTGAACGAGCTGCGCAGCTCGGTGGCCACGGCCAGGCGGCTGAACCCCGACGGGCTGCCGACCTTCCAGCTGGCCTCGGGCGAGCTGGGCGAGCGGCCGTGTCCAGGGCTCAGCTACCGGTTGTGGCAGTGGCGCCCGATCGAGGAGCCCCAGGCCGCGTCGCCCGAGGGCTTCCCGCCGGTCGACCCGGAGGCCGCCGACCAAGGAGACGCCTCCCAGAGCGCCGTCGAGGCCGCCGCGCCCCACGCCGGCTCCGGCGCCGGGAGGCCCGCCCCTGAGACGCTCACCGCCGAGCGGGAGGTGCGGGCGCTGGACGTGCTGCGCAGGCGCAGGCTGGTGACGGGGATCGTGACCGTGCTGCGCGAGGAGAACGGCGTCGTGGAGGTCCGCGACGCGCTCCCGGCCGAGGTGGCCAGGGTCCTGGCGGCCGAGCGGGCCTGGGCGCTGGACTGACCTACTCCCCCGCCTCACCCTTGGCCCTGATCAGGGCCGCCAGCTCGGAGGTGGCGCGGCGGGCCCTGGCCTTCTCGCTGCCCTGGATGCCCATCGCGCCCACCGTCATCCCGTCGGAGAAATCGATCTTCGGCCAGGGATCGCCTTCGAGCAGCGTGACGTCGAGCACCTCCGGCCAGGTGTAGCGGTGTGTGCGCAGCGCGTTGACCACGGTGATGCCCTGCTCGTCGGCCTCGACCCTGACCCGGCCGAGCAGGTGCAGCACCCAGGCCACCGCGCAGCCGAAGGCCACGAACATGATCTTGTCGGGGAGCTGGAAGGGCTCCGGGATCAAGATCGCCATCACGATCGCGCCCACCACGATGAGGACGGCGAAGCCGTAGGCCACATATCTTCCCCTCCGCGGCCGCCAGGTCAGGGGCAGGGGCGGAGGACTCACGGGCTCAGGCATCTCGGCATCTCGCTGTGTCGTCGACGTGGTCTTGATCAAGGAAACTATCGCAGGCCCCGCAGGAGCAGCGCCGTCTCCATCGCCGCGACAGTGGACTCGTAGCCCTTGTCCTCGACGCTGCCCGGCAGCCCGCTCCTGGCGATCGCCTGATCAAGGGTTTCACAGGTGAGCACCCCATTGCCGACGGGGGTCTCCTCGTCCAGCGAGATCCTGGTCAGCCCCGCCGTCACCGAGTCGCACACGTAGTCGAAGTGCGCGGTCTCGCCGCGGATCACCGCGCCGAGCGCCACCACCGCGTCGTGCCGTCTGGCCATGGCCTGGGCGACCACCGGGATCTCCAGCGAGCCCGCGACGCGGACCACGGTCGCCTTCGCGCCGCTGTCCTGCGTGGCCTGCACGGCCCTCGCGACCAGCTGGTCGGTGATCTTCCCGTGCCAGCTGGCCGCCACGATCCCCACGCTCAGCCCCGTCGCGTCGACGGTCGCCGCCGCGGGCCTGCCCGCTCCGCTCACAGCTCGTGCCCCAATCGCTCTCTCTTGGCCTTCAGGTAGGCCTCGTTGTGCGGGTTGGCCGCCACCGGCATCGGCTCGCGGCCCAGCACCTTGATGCCGTAGCCGTCCATGCCGCGCAGCTTGGCCGGGTTGTTGGTGAGCAGCCTGACCGACTTCACCCCGAGGTCGGCCAGGATCTGCCCGGCGTTGGAGAACTCCCTCGCGTCGACCGGCAGGCCGAGCTCCAGGTTGGCGTCGACGGTGTCGCTGCCGTTGTCCTGCAGGCTGTAGGCCTTCAGCTTGGCCAGCAGGCCGATGCCCCTGCCCTCGTGGCCGCGCAGGTAGACGATCACGCCGCGGCCCTCCTTGGCGACCGCCTCCATCGCGTGCTCGAGCTGCACGCCGCAGTCGCAGCGCAGCGAGCCGAACACGTCGCCCGTCAGGCATTCGGAGTGGGCCCGCACCAGGACGTTCTCGCCGTCGCCCAGCTCACCGAGCACCAGCGCGACGTGCTCGCCGCCGTCGAGGGCGCTGGCGTAGCCGTAGACCTGCCAGAGGCCGTGGGCGTTGGGCAACCGGGTGGCGGCCACCCTGGTGACCATGCTCTCGGTGCGCCGCCGGTGGTCGACGAGCTGCTCGATGGAGATCAGCGCGAGGTCGTGCCGGTCGGCGAACTCCCGCAGCTCGGGAAGCCTGGCCATGGTGCCGTCGTCGTTGACGATCTCGGCGAGCACGCCCGCGGGGCTGAGGCCCGCCAGGCGGGCCAGGTCGACGGCCGCCTCGGTGTGGCCCCTCCTGGCCAGGACGCCGCCCTCGTGGTAGCGCAGCGGGAAGATGTGGCCGGGCCGGACGAGCTCCTGGGGCTCGGTGGCCGAGTCGGCCAGCGTGCGGATGGTCCTGGCGCGGTCGGCGGCCGAGATGCCGGTGGTGACGCCGTCGCGGGCGTCCACGCTGATCGTGTACGCGGTGCGCATCCGCTCCTTGTTCTGGAAGACCATGAGCGGCAGGCCCAGCCGGTCGAGCTCGCGGCCCTCCATCGGCACGCAGATCACCCCGCTGGTGTGGCGGATGGTGAAGGTCAGCAGCTCGGGCGTGGCCCTGGCCGCGGCGAAGATGATGTCGCCCTCGTTCTCGCGGTTCTCGTCGTCCACGACCACGACGGGCCGGCCCTCGCGGATGTCGTTGACGGCCCGCTCGACCGAGTCGAGCGTGATGTCTCTCATGCCGGCACCGCCGCGGTGGCGCGGTACTGCTTCAGCCAGCTGCGGAAGCCGAGGATCACCAGCACGAGGAAGATCGCGTAGACGACGCCTGAGACCACCAGGCCCGAGGTGAAGGCCAGCGGCACGCCCACGAGGTCGACCAGCACCCAGATCCACCAGAAGTCGAGCAGCGCCCTGCCCTGGGCGAAGGTGGCCACCGCCGAGCCGACGAAGATGTAGGCGTCCGGCCACGGCGCCCACGAGATGTGCAGATCCATGGAGTTGAGCCAGGTGAACAGCAGCGCGATCGCGACCGTGCCGACCACCATCGCGCCGATCAGCGCCGAGCGCTCCTTCGTCGAGGCGGGCCTGACGGCCAGGCCGCCGTCGTCGCGCATGCCCTTGGTCCACTTGTACCAGCCGTAGACGGCCAGGGCGCCGAAGAGCACCTGCTTGAGCGCGTTGCCGGTGATCTCCGCGTTGATCGAGGCGATGAACAGCAGCACCGCGCCGGTGAGCTGCACCGGCCACGTCCACACCGACCTGCGCATCGCCAGCACGACCGTCGCGAGCGCGGCGATGTTGCCGATCAGGTCGGTCCAGTAGACGGGCGTGCCGAAGACCGTGAAGTCGCCGCTCACTTGGTCACCACCAGCTTCTCCACGTACTTCGCGATCACGTCCACCTCGAGGTTGACCAGGTCGCCGGCGCGCTTGGCGCCCAGCGTGGTGAGCTCGAGCGTCGTGGGGATCAGGCTGACGCCGAAGCTGTCCTCGTCCACGGTCGTCACGGTGAGGCTGATCCCGTCGACCGCGATCGAGCCCTTCTCGGCCACGTAGCGGTTCAGCTCGCGCGGCAGGGAGAAGCGCACGTCGTCCCACAGCTCGCCGGGCTCGCGCGAGAGCAGGGCTCCGGTGCCGTCCACGTGGCCCTGCACGATGTGCCCGCCCAGGCGCTGATCGGCCCGTACGGCCCGCTCCAGGTTGACCCGCGCGCCCGCCTCCGCGCCCTTGAGCGAGCTCCTGCTCAGGGTCTCCCTCATCACGTCGACGGTGAACACCTCGTCCTCGACGTCGACGACGGTCAGGCACACGCCGTTGACCGCTATCGAGTCGCCGTGCTTGGCGTCGGAGGTGACGACCTTGCCGCGCACGGCGAGCCGGGCCGCCTCGCCGTGGGGTTCGACCGAGACGATCTCGCCCAGCTCTTCCACTATTCCGGTGAACATCAGTGCTCCTCACTCGCGGGGCGGGCGGTGATCCGCAGGTCCGTCCCGATGGGGGTTACGTCCTCGAAGACCAGTCGATGGGTGTCGGCGATCGTCCGCACGCCCGCCGGTCCCAGCGCGGCGGCCCCTGATCCGAGGAGCGCCGGAGCCAGGTAGGCGACCACGCGGTCGACCAGCCCTTCCCTCATGAAGGAACCCGCGAGGGCCGGTCCGCCTTCCACGAACACGCTGACGATCTCTCGCCGGGCGAGTTCGGCCAGGAGGGCGTGCAGGTCGAGGCCCTTCGGGTGGGCTCGGGGCAGGCGGAGGACGGGCGCCTGGAGCTCGGTCTTGGCGTCGTCGGCGATGGCGATGAGGGTGGGGGCCTCGGCCGACAGCACCCTGGCCCCCGGCGGGGTCCGCGCCTCGGAGTCGACCACCACCCTGAGCGGCGGCCGGCGTCGCACGCCCTGGCGCGGGCCTTGCCGGTCGCCGAGCCGGTCGCCGAGCCGGTCATCGGGCCAGTCGCCGGGCCGGTCACCAAGCTCAGTGCCCGGGCGGGCGTCGAGCCAGGCGCTGGGGCGGCCATCGAAGCGGTGGGCGGGGCCGTCTTCGGGGCGGGCGGTCAGCCTGGGGTCGTCGGCCAGGACCGTGCCGATGCCCGCGACGATGGCGTCGGACTCGGCGCGCAGCCGGTGCACGTCGGCCCTGGCCTCGGGAGAGGTGATCCACTGGCTGGTGCCGTCCTGGGCCGCCGACCTGCCGTCGAGCGTGGCGGCGAACTTCCACGTCACGTGCGGCCTGCCCAGCCGGACGAAGGTGAGCCACTCGGCGTTGCCGCGCTCCGCCTCCTCGGCCATCAGGCCGCTGTCGACGCGCACCCCGTGGGCGCGCAGCCGGCCCATTCCCCCCGCGGCCTTCGGGTTGGGGTCGAGAACGGCGATCACCACCCTGGCGACGCCCGCCTCCAGCAGGGCCTGGGAGCACGGTCCGGTACGCCCGGTGTGGTCGCAGGGCTCGAGGGTGACGTAGGCGGTGCCGCCCCTGGCCCGCTCGCCCGCCTCGCTCAGCGCCACGACCTCGGCGTGCGGGCCGCCCGCGTAGGCGTGAAAGCCCTCGCCCGCGTGCGCTCCCGACGCGTCGACGACGACGCAGCCGACGACGGGGTTGGGGCTGGTGGTGCCGCGGCCGAGCGCGGCCAGTCTGATCGCCCTCGCCATGTGCAGGGCGTCGCCTTCCGGTACGGCACCGGCCGGGCTGGGTTCGTCCACCCCCGGACCTCCTACTCGCCAGTAGCTTGCAGCTACGGCGGGCCCCGGGGGATGACAGGGTGCGGCGAACGCACCACAGAGATGCCCGGCGGGACACCGGACACCCGCGCGCTTCCTCCCATCCGGACTTTCACCGTCGGTCCCGGAATTTCACCGAGTCAACCGGCCGATGGCATCGGCCGGGTCGCGGACTGTCACCGCCGGTTCGGACTTTCACCGACCCCGGAGCACGCTAGCTCTGTTCGCTACCAGTTTGCCATGCCCGAAAAGCCCGACGCGACCACCCCCACCGACTTTCTTGACCGAGCGCTTGGTTGACATATTTCCGCAGGCAGACGCCCGCCGCACAACGCAGTCGTTGAACGGCAAGCCCTCGTCGCACAGCGGACACCCCCGGCAACCCACCCGAGCCGCACCATGGGCTCGGCGGCCGAGCAGAGTCGCTTTACGGGCGCCGTTCGGCGGCCGGCCGTCATCGCACGAGGAGCGTCCCTTCGGAGGACGGATCCACGCGCCGGACGGAGGCGCCCTCCCGCGCATGCCGTACAGGAGAAAGAAAGAGGATCACGCGGCCATGATGCGTCGGGCGCGGCGGGCGTCGGGGGCGTAGCGGACCTGGGCGGGGACCAGCCCGAGCCCCGTGTGCAGCGCCCGCAGCGACGCCGTCGCCCACAGGTCGCCCACCGGCGTGGCGGGCAGCCCGTACAGGCGGCGGGCCCACCGGGGCAGCGTCGCGAACGCGAGCAGGGTGAGCGCGGGCACCGCGGCCCTGACCGGCGCGAGATAGAGCGGCAGCGGCGCGTTGAGCGACATGCGCAGCGGATGCGCGGCCTCGGGCACGAACCGCAGCCCAGGACGTGCCGCCTCGATGTAGTCGCGCAGCTCGGCCACCGACCCCGGCACGTCGGACGGCGACAGGCCGACGATCTCCGCCGCCGCGCGCCACTCGGCGACGAACCGGTCCGCCTCGGCGGGCGACAGGCCGATGCCCGCCCTGAGGGCGACCGACAGGTAGGAGTCGACCTCGCCGACGTGCACCCAGCGCAGCGCCTCGGGCTCGTCGAGCCGGAAGCGCTCGCCCGTGTCGGGATCGAGCGCGGTCAGCGTGGCGTGGATCTTCCTGACTCTCGCTCCCGCGCGGGCCACCTCCGCGCGCGTGCCGTACGTGCGGACCCTGACGAACTCGGTCGTGCGCTGGAAGCGCGACCACGCCTCGGCGGGGTCCATGAGAGCGGAGTTCTGCAGCACTCCGCGCATCGCCCTGGGGTGCAGGCCCTGCATGAGCAGGGCACGGAAGCCGCCGACCAGCAGGATGGGCTCCCCCATCACCCGCCAGGTCACCGAGCGCGGCCCGAACAGCCCGTGATCCTCCATAAGTAATCAATTACCCCATAACCATGATCCTATGTCCGGGATTCATGGAGTTCGTGTCGCGATCCGGTGACCTGCTCGCGCCACACGCCGCCGATTGTCACTCGAATTACTCGACGAACACGTCGGGATCGTGCGACAGAATCGGCAAGGAACGCGCATTGAATTGACCGTCGGGCGGCTGCGAACGTGCCAGCAAGGCACCACCTGATCCGGGAGCAGCCCCCATGACGATCCCGACCGCCACGCTGGACGCCACCGCCGTGACCCCGATGCCCCAGGCCGTCGGGCGCTCACCGGGCCAGCTGATGTGGCTGCGCTTCAAACGCGACCGCGCGGGGGTGGGCGCCGCCGTGATCGTGCTGTTCTTCTTCCTCGTCGCCATTCTCGCGCCGGTCATTTCCCTGGTCTACGGAAAGGACCCCTACACGCTCTACGGTCAGGAGAATCCCGGGCTGCTGAACGACTTCGGCTATCCGGTCGGCGCCAACGGCGGCGTGAGTGCGGAATTCTGGTTCGGCGTCGAGCCCGGCCTCGGCCGTGACGTCTTCGCCCAGCTCGTCTACGGCATCAGGACCTCGCTGCTGATAGCGGTCGTGGCCACGGTGCTCACCTCGCTGCTCGGCGTGGTGCTCGGCATCGTGGCCGGCTACGCGGGCGGACGGGTCGACTCGGTCATCGGCAGGGTGATCGACATCGTGCTGTCCTTCCCCGCGGTGCTGTTCACGATCGCGTTCATGCCCGTGGTGGAGAACCTGTTCGTCCGGCCCGACGAGCAGACGCCCGTGTGGCTGCGCGCGGTCACGCTGGTGATCGTGCTGAGCGCCTTCGGGTGGGCGGGCCTGGCCCGGCTGCTGCGCGGCCAGGTGCTGACGCTGCGCGAGCGGGAGTTCGTCGAGGCGGCCAGGGTGACCGGCGCCTCCCCTGCCAGGGTGGTGTTCAGGGAGCTGCTGCCCAACCTGTGGACGCCGATCCTCATCCAGTCGACGCTGCTGCTGCCCGCCCTGGTGACGGCGGAGGCGGCGCTGTCGTTCCTCGGCGTCGGCATGATCGAGCCGATCCCCGACTGGGGGCGGATGTTCCTGCGCGGCACCGAGGTCTACCAGAACGACATCACCTACCTCGTCTTCCCCGGCGTCGCCCTGCTGGTCTTCGTCATCGCCTTCAACCTGCTCGGCGACTCGGTACGGGACGCCTTCGACCCGAAGATCAAACGATAGGAGAGTCATGCCGTCCGTCCGCACGGCCATCGCCGTACTCGCCGCCGGGGCCCTGGCGCTGACCGGCGCCTGCGCGCCGGCCAACCAGGGCGCGCCGCCACAGGGCACGAGCTCGCAGGCGGCGCCCTCGGCCGCCGCCTCGTACAGCGCGCCGAAGATCTCGGTGGGCACCGCCGAGGACAGCAGGGGCCCCGCGATCGAACCCGAGGGCGTCGTCAGGGGCGGCACCGTCACGATGATCGACAGGGACGACTTCTCCCACCTGGACCCGGCCCAGATCTACGTCAACACCGAGGCCAACTTCGGGCTGCTCATCCATCGCGGGCTGACCGGCTACAAGCGCGTCGCCAAGGGCGAGTACAAGCTCGTCGGTGACCTGGCCACCGACGCGGGCACGGCCTCCGACGGCGGGAAGACCTGGAGCTTCACTCTGAAGGACGGGGTGAAGTGGCAGGACGGCACGCCGATCACCTCGGCGGACGTCAAGTGGACGATCGAGCGGATGTTCGCCCCGTTCATCACCCAGGGCCCCACCTACATCCAGCAGTGGCTGACCCAGGAGGACCACCGGGCGGCCTACGAGGGGCCCTACGGCGGCAAGGACCTCGACGCCATCGAGACGCCCGACGACAAGACGGTCGTCTTCAGGTTCAAGGCGCCGCACGCCGACGCCAACTACGCCTTCGCGATGGCCGGGTACGGCATCGTGCCCAAGGCCAAGGATACCAGGGAGCAGTACGACAAGCAGCCGGTGTCCAGCGGGCCGTACATCATCAAGTCGCACGTGGTGGACAAGTCGTACGAGCTGGCGCGCAACCCGCACTGGGACGCCGCCACCGACCCGATCCGCGGCGCCTACCCCGACGTGTGGAAGCTGGAGTTCGGCCAGGAGTCGCTGCAGATCACCGACCGGCTGGTCGCCGACGCCGGAGCCGACCAGCAGGCGTTCACCTTCTACGCCCTCACTCCGCCCGAGCGGCTGCAGCAGGTGCTGAGCGACCAGAGCCTGGCGTCCAGGCGCATGATCAGCCCCTCGCCGTACGGCAACTACTACTACTTCAACCTCGACAGGGTGAAGGACATCAAGATCCGTCAGGCGATCAACCACGCCTGGCCCAGCAAGCAGATCCAGCAGATCGCGGGCGGGCCGCAGGCCGCCGCGCTGCCGACGACCATCCTGAACGAGAACACCACGATCGGCTACGAGTCCTACGACCTGTTCGGCAAGACCGCCAAGCCCGAGGGGGACATCGAGAAGGCCAAGCAGCTGCTGGCCGGGTCGAGCGACCCGACGCCGACCATCGTCTACGCCTACAACCAGACTCCCCTGCAGGAACGCATCACGGTCGCGATCAAGAACGCGCTGGAGAAGGCGGGGATCACGGTCGTCACCAAGCCCATGGACCGCAAGACCTACTACGACTCCATCGGCCTGGTCGACAACGACTTCGACCTCTACTGGGCCGGCTGGGGCGCCGACTGGGCCTCGGGCTCCACGGTCCTGCCCGTCATCTTCGGCCCCGTCGCCGACGGCGCGCCCAACTACTCCCACCTGGACGACCCCGCGCTCAAGGCCGAGATGCAGAAGATCGCCGAGATGCCCGACTTCGACGCGCAGAACGCGGCCTGGATGCGACTGGACAAGAAGATCCAGGAGACCATCACCCCGCTGGTCGTCGCGGAGAACCGCATCGCGACCATGCTGCACGGCTCCAAGGTGGGCGGCGCGGAGATCGACCCGCAGCAGTGGATCGTCTCGCCCAACACCATCTTCGTGAAGCCCTAGCGTCCCCGGCCCCGGGCGGTCGCCGTCCGGGGCCCCTCCGCAGGAGATGCCGTGCTCCGTTTCGCCGTCCGCCGTACCATCGCCACCGCGGTCACGCTGGTGATCATCTCCGCGGTGACGTTCTTCCTGTTCTTCGCGCTGCCGTCGGACCCCGCCCTGCTGGCCTGTGGCAAGGTCTGCCCGCCTGAGCTGCTCGCCCTCGTCAGACGCAACCTCGGCCTCGACCAGCCGGTGATGGCGCAGTTCGTGGCGTGGCTGGCGGGGATCTTCGCCGGCCGCGACTACCCGGGCCTCGGCTACTGCCCGGCGCCCTGCCTCGGCTACTCCTTCGTCAACCGCGCCCCGGTCTTCGAGACGATCATGGACAGGCTGCCGGTCACCCTCTCCCTCACGGTCGGCGCCGCGGTGATCTTCCTGACCTTCGGGGTGGCCACCGGCATCCTCGCCGCGCTGCGCCAGGGCCGCCCGCTGGACAAGATCGCGAGCGTGGCGTCGCTGATCGGCGCGTCGGTGCAGATCTACTTCGTCGGCACCCTCGCCCTGTACTTCCTCGTCTACCAGGGCAAGCTCCTGCCCAGCCCCTCCTACGTGCCGCTCACCGAGAACCCGCTCGGCTGGGCGGCGGGCCTGCTGCTGCCCTGGGTGGTGCTGGCCATCATCTTCACCGCCAACTACACCAGGATGACCCGCTCCACGATGGTGGAGAACCTGAGCGAGGACTACGTCCGCACGGCCCGCGCCAAGGGCCTGCCGGCCCGTACGGTCGTCCTGCGCTTCGCGCTGCGCGGCACGCTGATCCCGATCATCACGATCTTCGGCGTTGACCTCGGCACCCTCATCGGCGGCGCGATCATCACCGAGACCACCTTCGGCCTGCAGGGCCTCGGCCGCCTGTCGGTCCGCGCCGTCACCTACTCCGACCTGCCCACGCTCATGGCGACCGTCCTGGTCGCCGCGGGCGCGATCGTGGTGATGAACGCCGTGGTCGACGCCCTCTACGCCGTCATCGACCCCAGGGTGAGGCTGACCTAGTGTTCCTTCAGGTAAGCGATCTGACCGTCGACTTCAGGACCGAGGACGGCGTCGTGCACGCCGTGGACGAGCTGTCGTTCGAGGTGGAGCGGGGCAGCACGCTCGGCGTCGTGGGCGAGTCGGGCTCGGGCAAGTCGGTGACCAGCATGGCCGTGCTCGGCCTGCACGACCCTCGTACCTCCGAGCTCTCGGGCCGGGTCGTCTTCGAGGGCCAGGAACTGCTCGGCGCGCCCCGCACGACGATGGAGCGGCTGCGCGGCAACAGGATCGCGATGATCTTCCAGGACCCGCTGACCTCGCTGTCGCCGTTCCACACGGTGGGCGCGCAGATCGCGGAGGTCTACCGCAGGCACCGGGGCGCCTCCAGGTCGGCCGCCTGGGAGCGGGCGATCGTGATGCTGGACAGGGTCGGCATCCCCCAGGCGAAGGCACGGGTCGAGGACTACCCGCACCAGTTCTCCGGCGGCATGCGTCAGCGCGCCACGATCGCGATGGCGCTGGTGTGCGATCCAGGGCTGCTGATCGCCGACGAGCCGACCACCGCGCTGGACGTGACCGTGCAGGCGCAGATCCTCGACCTGCTGAGGGAGCTGCAGGAGCAGAGCGGCACCGCGATCATCCTCATCACCCACGACCTGGGCGTGGTCGCCGCCGCGGCCCACCACGTCCTGGTGATGTACGCCGGCCGGGCCGTCGAGCGCGGCACCGTGCGCGAGGTGCTGCGCGAGCCCCGCCACCCCTACACCTGGGGCCTGCTCGGCTCGATGCCGACCCTGCGCCGTCCGGTCACCGAGGAGCTGCGCCCGGTGCGCGGCGCGCCGCCGAGCCTCATCAACGTGCCGAGGGGCTGCCCGTTCCACCCGCGTTGCGACTTCGTGGAGCTGCCCGGACCCCAGGTGTGCACCGGCGAGCGACCCGAGCTCTCTCCGCCGCGCGGCCACGGCGACGCCTGTTACCTGACCCTGAAGCAGAAGCGGGAGGTGGCCCCATGACGCTGCTGGAGCTGTCCGGGCTGGAGAAGCACTTCCCCGTCAGGGGCGGCTTCCCGATCAGGCGCCAGATCGGCAGCGTGCACGCGGTGGACGGCGTCGACCTGACCGTCCACGCCGGCCAGACGCTGGGCCTGGTCGGCGAGTCGGGGTGCGGCAAGTCCACGACGGGCCGCCTGGCCGCGCGCCTGCTCGAACCCACCGCCGGCCGCATCGTCTACGACGGCCGCGACATCAGCCACGCGAGCCGCAGGGCCATGAAACCGATCAGGTCGGAGATCCAGATGATCTTCCAGGATCCCTACTCGTCGCTGAACCCGCGGCACACCGTCGGCGCGATCATCCGAGGGCCGATGGACATCAACGACCTCCACCCGAAGGGCGGGCGCGAGGCCAGGGTCCGCGAGCTGCTGGAGATCGTCGGGCTGAACCCCGAGCACGTCAACCGCTTCCCCCACGAGTTCTCCGGCGGCCAGCGGCAGCGGATCGGCATCGCGCGGGCCCTGGCGCTGGAGCCCAGGCTGATCGTCGCCGACGAGCCCGTCTCCGCCCTCGACGTCTCGATCCAGGCCCAGGTGGTCAACCTCCTCGGGCGGCTGCAGCGTGAGCTCGGGATCGCGTTCCTGTTCATCGCGCACGACCTGGCCGTGGTGCGGCACTTCTCACAGCGGGTGGCGGTGATGTACCTGGGCAGGATCGTGGAGATCGGCGACAGGTCCTCGCTCTACGAGCGGCCCCGCCACCCCTACACGCACGCGCTGCTGTCGGCGGTGCCGGAGGTGGCGGTGAACGGCGGCGGCAGGGAGCGGATCAGGCTCACCGGCGACGTGCCGTCGCCGATCGACCCGCCCTCGGGCTGCCGCTTCAGGACCAGGTGCTGGCGGGCGCAGGAGAAGTGCGCGCTCACCACGCCGCCGCTGACGCGGCTGCCCGGCAACCGCGAGGACCACCTCACCGCGTGCCACTTCCCCGTGTGATCTTCCTGCGGGTACGGCAAGCCGGATCACGCCCACCGTGGTCACCTCTGGCCGCCCGTCCGCCACGCGTTCTCCTGCGGGCCGCCGCTACGCCGGGTCCGTTCCCACCCCGGCCCCGTGCGCCCGGTGCGGCGTATCCCTGGACAGACGCCGGCCCCGCGCGAAGGGTGGCGCGTGACCCGGCTTGCCGTACCGGATGAAGCGACCCCGGCTCACGCGCCGGGAGAGACCTCAGGTGGTCGCGAGGGAGCGGAGGTGCTCGATGGCGGTGTACGGGTCGGCGGCCCCGTACACCGCGCTGCCCGCGACGAAGACGTCGGCGCCCGCCTCGGCGCAGCGCTCGATGGTGTCGGCCGCCACCCCGCCGTCGACCTGGAGCCACACCTGGCCCCCGTGCTTCGCGATCAGCTCCCGCGCCCGCCTGATCTTCGGCAGCACCACGTCGAGGAACTTCTGCCCGCCGAACCCGGGCTCGACCGTCATCAGCAGCAGCATGTCGATCTCGGGCAGCAGGTCCTCGTACGGCTCGACCGCCGTCGCCGGGTTCAGCGCGAAGCCCGAGCGCGCCCCGGCCGCGCGGATCTGCCGCAGGGTGCGCACGGGCGCCTTGGCGGCCTCGGCGTGGATGGTGACGCTGCCGGCGCCCGCCTCGGCGTAGGCGGGGGCCCACCGATCCGGGTCCTCGATCATCAGGTGGCAGTCGATCGGCGTCGAGGTGGCCTTGAGCAGGGCCTCGACGACCGGAAGACCGAGGGTGAGGTTGGGCACGAAGTGGTTGTCCATGACATCCACGTGCAGCCAGTCGGCGTTCGGCACGCGGGCGGCCTCGTCGGCGAGCCTGGCGAAGTCGGCGGACAGGATGCTGGGCGAGATCTGAACGGCCATGATGCCCCGAGTGTAGTGAACGCGCCCCCGCTCCCCGGCACCGGCCGCGGGCACGTCGCGCGCTCCTTTGCCCGTGCACGTTCGCGGGAAAGGATGTGGACTGTCACGCACCTCGACCCGAAGGGGAGGTCATCATGCTGCGAGGACTCGCCACGACCACGTTCTGGGCCGACGACGTGCCGACCGCGGCGCGCTGGTACACCGAGTTCCTGGGCATCGAGCCCTACTTCGAGCGCCGCGACCCCGACGGCGGACTCGCCTACGCCGAGTTCCGCGTCGGCGACTACCAGCACGAGCTGGGCATCGCCGACCGCGCCTACGCCCCGCCCGGCGCGGCGGACTCCCCCGGCGGAGCCATCGTGCGCTGGCACGTCGACGACCTGAAGGCGACCGTGGAGAAGCTGCTCTCGATGGGGGCCGAGGAGTACCAGCCGCTGACCGACCGCGGCGAGGGCTTCGTCACCGCCGCGGTGGTCGACCCGTTCGGCAACGTGCTGGGCCTGACGTACAACCCGCACTACCTCGCCGTGCTGGGCACGTTCAGGAAGGTGTGACCCGCCTGCGGAGCAGCGCGATGAACATGGCGTCGGTGCCGTGGCGGTGGGGCCAGAACTGCGCGTGCGGCCCCTCGCCGAGGCCCTCCACCTCCGGCAGGTACGCGCGGGCGTCGAGCTGCTCGGCGTCGCCCCTGCGCTTGAGCGCGTCGGCGACCACCACCTGCGTCTCGGCCAGATGCGGCGAGCAGGTCACGTAGGCGACGACGCCGCCGGGGCGCACCGCGTCGAGCGCGGCGGCCAGCAGGCGCCGCTGCAACGCGCCGAGCTCGGCCACGCTTGCCGGGTCGCGCCGCCACCTGGCCTCCGGACGGCGGCGCAGGGCGCCGAGACCGGTGCAGGGCGCGTCGAGCATCACCCGGTCGAAGACCCCGGGCCGCCACGGCGGCTCGGTGCCGTCCGCGGTGATGACCGCGGCCCGCCTGGTGGTCTGCCAGACCAGGCGGGCCCTGTGGTACTGCGCGTCGGCGGCCAGCAGCCGCGCCCCACCGGGGAAGGCGTCAGGGTCGCGGCCGTCGAGCCCCGCCAGGTCGCCGTGGGTGGCGATGGCGTCGAGCAGGCCGGCCTTGCCGCCCGGCCCGGCGCACATGTCCAGCCACAGCTCGTCGGTCCCCTCCAGGGGGACCCTGGTGAGCGCGAGCGTGACGAGCTGGCTGGCCTCGTCCTGCACGGCCGCGCGGGTCTCGGCCACCGCGAGGATCCGGCCGGGGTCGCCCTCGGGAAGGTAGGCGGCATAGGGCGAGTAGCGCCCCGGCTCGGCTCCCGAGCCCTCGAGCTCCTCCAGCGAGCTGCGGCCCGGCCTGGCCACCAGCGTGACCGTGGGCCTGGCGTTGTCGGCCGCCAGCAGCTCGGCGGTCTCCTTGGGGTCGCCGCCGAGCGCGTCGCGAAAGGCGCTGACGATCCAGCGGGGGTGGCTGTAGGCGATCGCGAGGTGGCCGGCGGGGTCGGATTCCTCGTCGGGCGCGACGATCGGGATCCACTCCTCCATCGACCTGGAGGCGATCTTGCGCAGGACGGCGTTGGCGAAGCGTGAGGCGCCGGTGCCGATGCGCAGCCGTACCAGGTCGACGGTGGTGCCGACGGCCGCGTGCGGCGGGACGCGCATCTTGAGCAGCTGGTGGGCGCCCAACCGGAGCGCGTCGAGCACGGCGGGGTCGGGCTCGCGGTCGCCGCACATCGCGATGATCGCGTCGTAGGTGCCGAGGCCGCGCAGGGTGCCGTAGGCCAGCTCCGTCGCCAGGGCGGCGTCGCGCCCCCCGAGACCTCGCTCGCGCAGCAGGCGCGGCATCAGCAGGTTGGCGTAGGCGTCGCGCTCGTCGACGGCTCTCAGCAGGTCGTAGGCGGCGTTGCGGGCCTCGTCGCGGGTCGGCTTGGGCGGCCGCCCACCGCGACCGCGCCCTCCGGAGAACCCCCGCCCACCGGACGGACCACGTCCCCCGGAAGACCCGCGCCCCCCTGAAGAACCGCGTCCTCCTGAAGAACCGCGTCCCTCAGAGGAGCCGCGGCCCCCGGAGGAGCCGGAGGAACCGCCCGATCGGCCGCCTGGTGATCCACGATCCGCCATCAGCCCAGCCGATCCTCAGTCGTGACGCGCACGCCGCGCGCCCACTCCCCCGCGGTCATCAGCCGCTTGCCCTGCGGTTGCACCTCGCCCAGCTCCACCGGATGGGTGCCGGTGCCGACCAGCACGGTGTTCTTCTCCACCTCGAGCTCGCCGGGCGCCAGCCGCCGCGCCGAGGTCGCGGGCCGTACCGGACCGAGCTTCACCCGCTGCCCGCGGAAGGTCGTCCAGGGGCCGGGGTTGGGCGTGCAGGCGCGCACGAGCCTGTCCACCCGCATGGCGGGCGCGCTCCAGTCGACCTGGGCGTCCTCGACGGTGAGCTTGGGCGCGACGGAGACCCCCTCGAGCGGCTGCGGCCGCGCCTCCAGCGTGCCGTCCTCGACCCCGTCGAGCGTCGCCGCCAGCAGCCCCGCGCCCGAGATCGCCAGCCGGGCGAGCAGCTCGCCGCTGGTGTCGGTGGCCTTGATCTCCTCGGTGACCACGCCGTAGACGGGGCCGGCGTCGAGCTCCTTCACGATCTGGAAGGTCGCCGCGCCGGTGATCTCGTCGCCGTGCAGCACGGCGTGCTGCACGGGCGCCGCGCCGCGCCACGCGGGCAGCAGGGAGAAGTGCAGGTTGATCCAGCCGTGACGGGGGATGTCGAGCGCGGCCTGCGGCAGCAGGGCCCCGTAGGCGACCACGGGGCAGCAGTCGGGCTCCAGCGCGGCCAGCTGGGCGAGGAACTCGGGGTCGCTCACCTTCGCGGGACGCAGCACCTCGATGCCGGCCTCCTGCGCGAGCGCGGCCACCGGGCTGGGTTGCAGGGAGCGGCCCCGGCCCGCGCGCGCGTCGGGGCGGGTGAGCACGGCCACCACCTCGTGGCGCGGCGAGTCGATCAGCGCGCGCAGCGAGGGCAGCGCGGTCTCTGGAGTGCCGGCGAAGACCAGGCGCATCGTCAGAGGGCCCTCCCGCCCGTGGCGTGGGGTGAGAACTTGACCGTGGGGGCGGCCAGTCCGCTCCACTCGGCCTCGCGGATGGCCTTCATGGCCAGCTTGCGCTGCTTGGGGTCCATCCTGTCGATGAACAGGATGCCGTCGAGGTGGTCGGTCTCGTGCTGGAAGCACCTGGCCATCAGGTCGGTGCCCTCGAGCACGACCGGCTCGCCGTGCATGTTGAAGCCCTTGGCGACCGCGCGGATCGCGCGCGGCGTCGGGAAGGACAGGCCGGGGAAGGACAGGCAGCCCTCCTCGCCCTCCTCGTCGAGTTCGGCCGACAGGTCGAGGTCGGGGTTGATCAGGTGGCCGAGCTGGTCGTCGACGTAGTAGGTGAACACGCGCAGGCCGACACCGATCTGCGGGGCGGCCAGCCCCGCGCCCGGCGCGTCCATCATCGTGTCGGTGAGGTCCTTGACCAGCTTGCGCAGCTCCTTGTCGAAGTCGACGACGGGGGCCGCCGGGGTGCGCAGCACCGGGTCACCGAACAGCCTGATCGACTGAATGGACAAGGGGTACTCCGTTCGCATAGATGGGATCACCCCAGTCTACTGATGGGAAACGCGCTCGGTTTCGAGCGGCTAGTCGGGCGCGTTCCCCGTCAGCCGCGCCTGCAGTGAGCGGGCCTTCATCGCGGCCTTCCTGGCCGCCTTGGCCACCGCCTGGTCCCCGTGGTGGTTGGCGAGCAGGTCGAGGACCGCGACGGTGTCGGGATGGTCGGCCGAGGCCATCTCGCCGACCAGCCGCACCAGCTCCTCGCCGGCCTCCAGCACGTCGAAGGAGCCCATCGCGCCCGGCGCGTCGGCGAAGTAGAGGAGCGCGGCCAGGGAGTCGATCGCGATCCAGGTGTGGTCGTCGGGGCTGAGCGGCGGCGCGGGAAGATCGCGGATGTGCAGCCAGGAGGCGGCGTAGCGCCACATGAGCGGCTCGTCGAGCGCCTTGCGGACGGGCACCTCGGCCTCGGGGCCCAGCTCCTCCAGGATGGTGCCGACCGCGCCGCGCTGCCCCGCCGTGCCCGAGGCGGCGACCTGGACCAGTTCGTGGGCGGCGGAGACGGGCGAGCGGCGCTCCAGCCAGTAGGCGACCACGCTCGTCGTGACCGCACCGGTGATCATCGCCTCGACCAGCTCGGCGGCGGCGTAGTCGGAGTAGACCTCGACCTCGACGGCCGTCGGCGCGTCGTGGCCCTCGCGCAGCAGGTCGCGCCTGACCGCCCAGACGCCGAGCGGGGTGAGCCTGAAGTGCCCCGTGGTGGTCTGCTCGACCAGGCCGCAGTATTCGAGCACCGCCAGCGCGTCGTAGAGCTCGGCGGGCAGGGACGCGGCCAGGCGGCGCAGCTCCACCGCGCCGGGGGCGCAGGCCACCTCGTGGGACTGGAGGATGCCCTTGGCCAGGGTGGCGGCGGCCACGCCGGTGCGGACGGAGTAGACGGTGGCCAGCGTCTCCGCCAGGTGCTCGTCGACCACGGCGGATCCGGTCAGCCCCGGCTCGTCGGCGTTGGCGTCGGCCCGGTCGAGGACGTCCATCACGACGCCGTCCCAGAACTCCAGCGTCGCCTCGACCGGCAGTTGGAGCGAGAGGGGCCCCCGGCCGGCGGTGCCCCGCATGATATGCAGCAGGCCCGTGTTGACCGCGACGATCCACAGCAGGCGCAGGCGCGAGGGCGCGAGGCCGAGCTCGGCGACGGCCGCCTCGGCGTCCTCGGCGCTCAGCAGGCCGTGCTCGGTCACCGGACGGGTGCCCGTCCAGGCGGTCAGCCGCAGGGCGTCGGCGACCAGCGGCACCCGTGGCACCGCCCTGGCCAGGTCGGCGTCGGGCGCGAGCGCGACCGGCGGGAAGACCAGGCCTTCGACGTGCTTGTCCTCGAGCGGAGGAGGCTTACGCAGCTCGGTGAGATCGAAGACGTTGTTTGCCACCCACGAAACTTACTGCACAGGCGTCACAGGGACGTACCGATCGCGCGGGAGCGGGCCTTGAACGCGGCCTTCCTCGCCGCCTTGGCCAGGGTGCCGTCGGGGATGGACCGGCCGAGAAGCTCGAGGACGTCGACCACGTCGGGGTGGTCGACCCGCCACATCTCCTCGATCAGGTAGGCGGGCGGTCCCGAGGCGGCGATGTTCTCGGCGAAGATCTCGGGATCCTCCTCCGCGGCCGGCATCGCGAGGGCGAGCATGTCGACGCTCACCCAGAGCAGCTCCTCCTGGGTCAGCGGGGGCGCGGGCAGGCCGCGGGAGGTCAGCCAGTGGATGGCGTGCGGGCGCAGCTCCTGGTCGTCGAGGCGGGCGCGCACGGCGCCCTCCGCGGCCGCGTCGAGCCGGTCGACGATGGTGACCGCGATGCCGCGGGCCACGGCGGGCGCGCCGCCGGCGGCCGCCAGCAGCTCGGCGGCGGCCTCCGCGGGGCTTCTGCGGCCCAGCCAGCGCTGGATGTCCTCCTCGGCCAGCTCGGTCGGCAGGCCCGACATCAGCCCTTCGATCAGGCCGATGGCGTCGGCCGCCGCCAGGTCTTCGGCCTCGGGCGCCTCGAGGCCGTGGCGGAGGTAGAGCAGGCGCAGGCCGTAACAGGCCAGCGGGGTGAGCGAGACGGCGTCGCCCGAGCGCTCCACGAGCCCGCAGTGCGCCAGGCGGCCGAGCACCGCGCCGACGTCGGCCTGCTCGTACTCGAGCAGCTCGTCGAGGTACTCGCCGACCACGGCCACAGGGACCGGCGACTGCAGGCGGTAGAGCATGTCGAACAGGTCGTAGAGCTCCTCGTCGAGCTCGGCCGAGCCGGTGACCTGCCCGCCGGTGTCCTTCTCGATCATGAACTCGACCATCGCCGCCCACGCCTTCAGCGGCTCGCCGCGCTCGCGCAGGCGGCCGAGGTCCCACAGCAGGCCCGGCGTGGGCAGGGGCGCGGCGGCCGCGTCCTTGACGCGCAGCCTGCCCTTGGCGGTGGGCGTGGAGCCGCGCTCGGCCAGCCAGGCGCGCAGGGCGCGCGCGTCGCGCAGGACGGGGATGGCCTCGAGTGCCGCCTCCAGCTCGTGCGCGGGCGCCAGCCGTACGGCGGGCAGCGGCGCGCAGGCGGGGCAGTCGCACGGCGCCTCCCCCAGGTCGGGCACCTCCCCGGCGGGGATGGCGATCGACTGCTCGAGCGACTCGGGCCCGATCGAGCTGAACAGGCTCTTGGCCATGCCGAAGTTGGCCGGGTCGGCCAGCGCGGCGGACATCTCGGGCTCGATCGCGCTCAGCGTGTCGCGCATCAGCGCCGCCCGCTCATCGGAGATCTCGCCCAGGTCGAGCAGGAAGGCGACCAGCGTGCGTGCGGCCGCGACGGTCTCGGGCGCGCTCTCCGGCGGCGCGATGACCTTGCGGGGATAGATCGACAGGAGCAGCTCTTCGAAGGTGGCAGGGGTGAACTCGCCGAGCTCGGTCACGTTCAGATAGTCACTGGCGTAGTCGCAGAGCAGCCGGACCTCGTCCGCGTCCACGTCGACTTCGTGCGCCCGGCCCCAGGCGCGCAGATCGTCGATGGCTCGGTTCACCCATTCGATCGACACAGGGTGACGCTAACGGAGTACTTACGCCCGCGCGAATCGGGGAAAGGGGCTATATCAGGTCGAGAGGGTCAACACTTACCCTCACGACATCCTGCGCCTTACGCGCCGCACGCACCCCGGTGGCCCCCTTCAGCGCGAGAGCCAGCTCAGGCCCCACCGACCTGGGCACCCGGATCATGGCGCGTTCCTGCTCGCCGTCGCTCCTCCTGGTTTCGACCGGCACGGGCCCGAGGACCTGCGCCGCGGAGGGCAGCCGCACCTCGCCGAGCATCTCCCTGACCGCCGACGGCGAGCCCGTCAGCGTCGCCATCCGCACCGCGGGAGGGAACCCGAGCTCCCTGCGGTCGGCCAGCTCGCGCTCGGCGTGCGTGATCGGATCCCAGCGCAGCAGCGCCTGGACGGCCGGCATCGCGGCGTCGGCCAGCACCACCAGCTCCGCCGCGGGCCTGAGCAGCGCGGCGGCGTTCATCCAGCGGCGCACCGCCTCCTCGGCGGCCCGCAGGTCGGCTCTGCCGAGCATCGCCCACCCGTCGAGCAGCACCGCCGCCGTGTAGCCGCCCGCCGCGACGGGCTCGGCGCCCGGCGTGGCCACCACCAGCGCCCGGCCCTCCCCCACCGTGGCCAGCACGCCGTCGCGGCCCGAGGTCTTCACCGGCACCGAGGGAAAGGCGCGCCCCAGCTCCTCCGCCGTACGGCGGGCGCCGACCACGGAGGCACGGATCCTCTTGTCACCGCACGAAGGGCAGCGCCAGTCGCCCGCGATGCGCCCGCACCACCGGCAGTACGGCGCCGCGTGCCCGCCCCTCAGCGCCAGCGGCCCGTGGCAGAGCAGCTCCTCGGTGATCGTCGCGCGCGTCGGCGGGTGCGCGCACCGCGCGGGGGCCCTGCAGGTACGGCAGGCCAGCGCGGGCAGGTAGCCGCGCCGTGGGACCTGCACCAGCACCGGCCCGTCCTCCAGGCCCAGCCTCAGCGCCCGCCAGGCCACACTGGGCAGCCGCGCCGCGCGGGCGGCCTGGTCCTTGGCCAGCTCGCCGTCCTCGCCTGCCGGTCTCACCCGCGGCGCGACGGCCCTGATGGTCGCCCGGTCGGCCACGATCGCGCCCGCCCAGCCCGCGGCCAGCAGCTGCGTGGCCTCCGCCGTACGGGAGTAGCCGCCGATCAGCATGCCGGCGCCGGCCCGGTGGGCGCGCAGGGCCAGCACCTCCCTGGTGTGCGGGTAGGGGGCGAGGCGCTCGGCGTGCAGGTCGTCGCCGTCGTCCCAGATGACGACCAGCCCCAGCTTCTCGACGGGGGCGAACATCGCCGCCCTCGTGCCCACGACCGCGCGCACCTGTCCGCGCAGCGCCCGCAGCCACCTGCGGTAGCGCTCGGCGGGGCCGAGGTCGGCGGTGATGGCGACGTGCCTGCCCTCGCCGAGCGCCCTGGTGAGCGCCGCGTCCGCCATGACGACGTCCTTGCCGTCGGGCACGACGACCACCGCGCCCCTGCCGCCGTCGAGCGTCGCCCTGACCGCCTCGGCGACGGGTACGGCCCAGCCCGTGTTGCCGGGCAGCGCGCTCCACACGCCCCTCGGCTGCCTGCCGTCCCTCAGTGCCTCGAGGAAGGAGGCGCCCATCGGGTAGGGGTTCCACGCGCGGGAGTCCTCCCCCGCGGCTCCCGCCTCGCTCGTGCCCGCCCCGCCCGCGCCCGACTCGCCCTTGCCCGGCTCGCCCCTGTCGGACTCCGCGCGCGCGTGCCTGGGCGGCACCGCCAGCCGCAGCACGTCGGCCATGGTCCCCGCGTAGCGGTCGGCGACCGCGCGGGCCAGCCCCGCGATCTCGGGGGTGAGCACGGGCTCGGGGGAGACCACCCGCTCCAGCGCCGCCAGCCGGCCGCCGTGGTCGCTGCCCGCCACCCGCTCCAGCAGGAAGCCGTCGACCAGCTTGCCGGCGAAGCGCACCCGCACCCGCACCCCGGGTACGGCCGCCGCGTCCATGCGCTCGGGCACCAGGTAGTCGAAGGGCCGGTCGAGATGAGGGAGCGGGTTGTCGACGACGACCCTGGCCACGGGCAGGTCGGCGGCGGCCACGGGGGCGCCGAGGTTCTTGGCCTTCTCCGCGGGCCGCACGGCCTCCAGTGGCAGCAGGGCATCGTCGGAGTCGGTCACAGACTACGTCTACCAGATGCGGGACACCGTCCGGACTGGCCCGGAACGGGATCGGCCAGTGGGACCGCCCGCGGCGGGAGCGCCCGGGAGCGCGCCGAGATCACCAGCCGCCCGGCGGTCTCGAGGGTGGTCAGCCCCTCGGCCGCGGGCTCCCTGAGCACGACCGAACTGGACGGCGGCATGCCGGTGCCGTCCGTGGCTGTGACCGGCTGTCCGCTGTGACCGGTCGGCCGCTCCCGAGGAAGGTGATCAGTGGTGTGGGCTCCCCGGTGACCGAAGCTCACCCGGGAGCGACGTCACGGAGACCGCCGCCGAACATGACGATGCCGCACTCCACCGGAGTGCGGCATCGTCACCGGATCAGGGATCAGAGACCGGCGGCGGCGCGCAGCGCGTCGGCGCGGTCGGTCGACTCCCAGGAGAAGCCCTCGCGGCCGAAGTGGCCGTAGGCGGCGGTCTCGGAGTAGATCGGGCGCAGCAGGTCGAGGTCGCGGATGATCGCGGCGGGACGCAGGTCGAAGACCTGGGTCACGGCCTCCTGGATCTTCTCCACGGCCACCTTCTCGGTGCCGAACGTCTCGACGAACACGCCGACCGGGTGGGCCTTGCCGATGGCGTAGGCGACCTGGACCTCGGCGCGGTCGGCGAGACCCGCGGCCACGATGTTCTTGGCGACCCAGCGCATCGCGTAGGCGGCCGAGCGGTCGACCTTGGACGGGTCCTTGCCGGAGAAGGCGCCGCCACCGTGACGGGCCATGCCGCCGTAGGTGTCGACGATGATCTTGCGACCGGTGAGGCCGGCGTCGCCCATGGGCCCGCCGATCTCGAAGCGGCCCGTCGGGTTGACCAGCAGGCGGTAGCCGTCGGTGTCGATGTCGAGCCCGGCGAGCACGTGGTCGACCACGTGCTCCTTGATGTCGGGGGTCAGCATCTCCTTGAGGTCGATCTCCGCGGCGTGCTGCGTGGAGACGACGACCGTGTCGAGGCGGACCGGCTTGTCGCCGTCGTACTCGATGGTGACCTGGGTCTTGCCGTCGGGACGCAGGTAGGGCACCAGGCCCGACTTGCGCACCTCGGACAGGCGGCGGGCCAGGCGGTGCGCGAGCGTGATCGGCAGCGGCATCAGCTCGGGGGTCTCGCGGCAGGCGTAGCCGAACATCAGGCCCTGGTCGCCCGCGCCCTGGCGGTCGAGCTCGTCGACGTCACCGTCGACGCGGTGCTCGTAGGCGTCGTCGACACCCTGGGCGATGTCGGGCGACTGCGCGCCGATGGAGGCCGACACGCCGCAGGAAGCGCCGTCGAAACCCTTGTGGGAGGCGTCGTAGCCGATCTCAAGGATCTTCTCGCGGATGACGCCGGCGATGTCGACGTAGGTCTCGGTCGTCACCTCGCCTGCGACGTGGACCTGGCCGGTAGTGATCAGCGTCTCGACGGCGACCCTGCTCTTGGGGTCGTCCTTGAGCATGGCGTCGAGAATCGCGTCACTGATCTGGTCGGCGATCTTGTCCGGGTGGCCTTCGGTGACCGACTCGGAGGTGAACAGGCGACGTGACAACTCAGTGGCTCCTCATGCAGCGGCTGCTGACGGATGTGCGGCTCGGGCGGGTAGGACACACCAGGGCCATCGCCGAAGTGTAGCCCCACATGCGTCCGCGCCGCGAAACTGCGGTCGTTGTGTCCCTTGTCAAAGGTGTGGCAGGGGGTCGGGAGGCAGAAGCTCGGGATCGAAAACCTCCGCGTCCGCGGCGGCGACGACCGCCGCGTACTCCTCCTCGAACTCGAAGAACATCTCACCCACCTGGATGACGGGGCCCGGCGCCATCGTGATCGGGCCGAGCCTGGTCGCCCGCGGGAAGGCGGCGTACAGCGAGACCGGGCGGTCGCTCCTCAGCATCCTGGTGGCCAGGACCGAGACGGACCTGTCGGTGACGACGATCAGGAAGTTCGCCACGCCGGGCGGGCCTATGGACAGCGCGGGGAAGACATAGCGGATCTCCTCCCCCTGACGCAGCAGAGCCCTGCAGCGATCTCTGACAGCCGACGTCACCGGCATTGCACCCCCCTCGCCGACCCTCAGTATCCGCAGGCGGGCGGGGGGTTGCAACGGTTGATCAGGTAACCGCCCGTGCCGGAATCAGGCCGGAACGACGGTGACAGAGGGCGCCGAGACACCTGCCCCGATCAGGCGAGGCGGGCGGTCACCAGGCTCCACACGATGTCGGCGAGGTCCTCCTTGGGACCACGCGGCACCTCCACGGGCGAGCCCCCCGCGACGAGCACCGTCGCGGCGTTGTCGGGGGTGCCGAACGCCAGCCCCTCGCCGACCTGGTTGACGACCAGCAGGTCGCACCCCTTGCGGGCCAGCTTGGCCTGGCCGTTGGCCAGCACGTCGTCGGTCTCCGCGGCGAACCCCACGATCACCGACGGGTACGGCGGCGGCGCGCCACCGGAGGACACGCCGGAACCCGGGGACCGGTCGGAACCCGCGGAAGCGCCGGAATCCGAAGCGGCGCCGGACCCCGATACGGCGCCGGGGCCCGTGGGAACGCCAGGGCCCGGGGCGGGGTCGAGGCCCGCCGCCTGCCTGGCCGCGCGCCTGCGCTCGCCGAGCTCGGCGAGGATGTCGGGGTTCTTGACCAGCTCGATCGGCTCGGGCGCGCCCGAGTGCTTCTTGATCTTGGAGTCGTGCCGTACGGCGGGCCTGAAGTCGGCCACCGCCGCCGCCATGACGACCACGTCGGCGTCGGCCGCCGCCGCGAGCACCGCGTCGCGCAGCTCTAGCGCCGACTCGACCCTGACGAGCTTGGCCCCCGCGGGATCGGGCAGCGACACGTTGGCCGCGACGAGCGTGACCTCGGCGCCGCGCGCGAGCGCCGTGCGGGCCAGGGCGTAGCCCTGCAGCCCCGAGGAGCGGTTGCCGAGGAAGCGGACGGGGTCGAGGGCCTCGCGGGTGCCGCCGGCCGAGATGACGACCTTGCGCCCCTCGAGGTCGCGCGGGCGCCCCGCCATGACCGTGCGGCAGATCTCGAAGATCTCCGCGGGGTCGGGCAGCCGCCCTGGCCCCGTGTCGGCGCCCGTGAGGCGCCCGACGGCGGGGTCGATGACGATGGAGCCCCGCGCGCGAAGGGTGGCCACGTTGGCCACGGTCGCGGGGTGCTCCCACATCTCGGTGTGCATCGCGGGCGCGAACACCACGGGACACCGCGCGGTGAGCAGGGTGGTGGTGAGCAGGTCGCCCGCGAGGCCGTGGGCCGCCTTGGCCAGCACGTCGGCGGTCGCGGGCGCCACCACGACGAGGTCGGCCTGCTGGCCGAGCCGTACATGGGGCACCTCGTGCACGCCATCCCAGACGTCGGTGGTCACCGGGTTGCCCGACAGCGCCGACCACGTGGGCTCGCCCACGAAGCGCAGCGCGTCGCGGGTCGGAACGACCCGCACCTCGTGACCCGACTCGGTGAACAGGCGCAGGAGCTCGCAGGCCTTGTAGGCGGCGATGCCCGCGCTGACGCCCAGGACGACCCTCATGGAAGGGTCAGACCGCGCCTTCGATGGGCTCGGCGTTGAGCAGACCCTCGGAGACCTCGCGCAGCGCGATGGACAGCGGCTTCTCCTGGGCGTGCGTCTCGACCAGGGGACCGACGTACTCCAGCAGGCCCTCGCCGAGCTGGGAGTAGTAGGCGTTGATCTGGCGGGCCCGCTTGGCGCCCATGATCACCAGGGAGTACTTGCTGTCGACGATGTCGAGCAGCGAGTCGATCGAGGGGTTGGTGATGCCCTCGGTCGTGGGGGCGATGCCTGCCACGTTGTCAGACCTCTCGTCGGAATGCTATGCAGTCATCAAGGCTATCAGCCTGTGGCATACATCCTGGACGTTCGTGTTGACCAGCGTGGTATCGAACTCCTTCTCGGCCGCCAGTTCGATCCGGCCGGCCTCGAGGCGGCGGGCGATGACGTCCTCCGGTTCGGTGCCACGGCCACGCAGGCGCTTCTCCAGCTCCTCCCACGAGGGAGGGGCGAGGAAGACCAGCAGCGCCTCCGGCATGCTCTCCCGCACCTGCCTGGCGCCCTGGAGGTCGATCTCCAGCACCGTGGGCACGCCCTGGGCGAGCTTGTCGAGGACGGCCTGCCGGGGCGTGCCGTACCTGTTTCCCGCGAACTCCGCCCACTCCAGCAGCTCACCCGACTCGATGAGCCGGTCGAAGCCGTCGTTGTCGACGAAGAAGTACTCCACCCCGTGGGTCTCGCCCGGGCGAGGCATCCTGGTGGTCACCGAGACCGACAGCCACACCTCTGGGTGTGCCCGCCGGAGCTCGGCGACGACCGTGGACTTGCCGACGCCTGACGGCCCCGACAGGACCGTCAGCCGCCTTGTGGCGTGATCGGGGGAACCGCCACCCGGGGGAACGAAACCACCGAGATCCGTGCCATCACCATCGGACCAGGACCTGTCGGTCACTTCGTTACCCCCGTCGAACCTGCGCTTTTCTGTGGTACCGAGGTTAGCCCTCGTTGCCACCGAACTCGCGCTCGAGGGCTGCCCTCTGGTTCGCACCGAGACCCCGCACGCGGCGGGACTCGGCGATAGCGTGCCGCTCCATCAGCTGCTTGGCGCGGACCTTGCCCACGCCGGGGAGCGACTCCAACAGAGCCGACACCTTCATCTTGCCGATGACGTCGTCGGTCTGCCCATCCTTGAGCACCTCAGCCAGAGAAACCGCGCCGTGCTTGAGCCGGTTCTTGACCTCGGCACGCTCTTTACGGGCCTTGGCAGCCTTCTCCAGGGCTGCGGCGCGCTGCTCAGGGGTCAGGGGAGGAAGAGCCACGCCGGGTCACCTCGAATTTCTGTCGATGTACTCGGACGGGAAGGGAAACTAGCTGGTCAATGCGTCCTTAGCAACGTCAAGAGCAGTTTCGGTGGCGACAAAATCCACTTCATCACCGTCCGTGATCGAAAAACCACGTTGCGTAGATCAAAAAGCCCTCACTTCCCGGTTCTCGCCGTTCGTCAAGCGAGATCATCGGAATGCGATCATGATCACACAAGGCTGTCACGGGGCCCGGGAAACGGCCTCACGACCCCGACGTCACCGGGCCCGGCGTAGTCCCGCCGGAGCGCGCGTGAAGGACGGGCGGCCACCGGCGACCATCGGTGGCCTCGGCCCTGCCTGCCGTACGGCACAATGAAGATCATGAACGCCGGAGAGAGGCCGCGATGGAGGCCGCGGTCGCGCCCGGATCCGCGGAGCCCGTGATGGGCCGGCCGATGACGAGCAGGTCCGCGCCGTCGGCCAGCGCCTGCTCGGGCGTGGCCACCCGCGCCTGGTCCTGGGTGTCGGCCCCCGCGGGGCGCACCCCCGGGGTGATGAGCGTGATCGACGGGCCCACGGCCGCCCGCACCGTGGCGACCTCGTGGGGCGAGCACACCAGCGCCGTCGCCCCCGCCTCCACCGCCATCACCGACATCCGCCGCACGGCGTCCTCCGGCGACCCCGCGACCCCGATGGCGGCCAGATCGGCCGCCGACAGCGAGGTGAGGACGGTGACCGCCGCGATCTGGGTGTGCGGAGCGGCCTCCACGGCCGCCTGGATCATCGCGGGCCCCCCGGCCGCGTGCACGGTCAGGATCGCCGGCCGCAGGCGCGCGACGGCCCTTGTGGCCCCCGCGACGGTGTTCGGGATGTCGTGCAGCTTGAGGTCGAGGAAGACCCGCACCCCGCTGGCCCCCCGCACGGAGGCGATCACGTCGGGCCCGTAGCGCAGGTACAGCTCCAGGCCGACCTTGACGGTGCTCACGTGCGGGGTCACCAGCGACGCCCAGCGGGCCGCGGTCTCCAGATCAGGTGCGTCCAGGGCGACGGCGATGGGTGCGGGCGTCACAGGGAACTCTCCTCCGAGTCGACGAGCAGATGGCGTGAGGTGGGGCGGTGCGCCAGGCCGACGGCGTCGGCGAGGCGGTGGAAGCCCCTCGCCTGCAGCAGCTCCTCGAGCTCGCGCTCGATGCGCAGGCAGGCGTAGGGGTCGTGGAAGAGCGCGGTGCCGACCCCGACGACGCAGGCGCCGGCCAGGATGAGCTGGAGCGCGTCGTGCCCGCTCATCACCCCGCCGACGCCGACGATGGGCACGCCGGGGAGCGCGGCGTGGACCTGCCAGACGCACCTGACCGCCAGCGGCAGGATGGCGGGCCCGGAAAGGCCGCCGGTGCCCGCGGCGAGCGTGGGCCTGAGCGCGTCCACGTCGATGCTCATGCCGAGCGGGTTGTTGATCATGGACAGCGCGTCGGCCCCCGCGTCCACGCAGGCGCGGGCGACGGCCACGACGTCGGCCACGTCGGGCGAGAGCTTCGCGACGACCGGCACGTCGTAGCGCATGACCGAGCGCACGGAGGCGATCACCTCGGCCGCCGCTCCCCCGTCGCGCGCGAAGACGCGGCCCCTGTCCTCGATGTTGGGACAGGCGAGGTTGACCTCGATCGCGGTCACGCCGGGCGCGTCGGTCAGGCGGCGGGCCAGCGCGGAGTACTCGGCGACGGTGCCGCCGCCGATGGAGACGACGGTCCTGATGCCGCGCTGGGCCAGCCACGGCAGTTCGCGTTCGAGGAAGGCGTCGATGCCGGGCCCCTGCAGGCCGACGGCGTTGAGCATGCCCGAGGGGGTCTCGGCCATCCGCGGGGTCGGCCTGCCCGCCCGCGGGGCCATGGTGATCGACCTGGTCACCAGGGCGCCGAGGCGGTGCAGGTCGAAGAACTGGGCCAGCTCGCGGCCCGAGCCCGCGCACCCGGACGCCGTGGTGACGGGGTTGGCGAGCTCGACATGGGCGAGGAAGGTGCGCATGTCAACCGACATTGCGCACTCCGCCGCCAGGGGCGCCGAGCGCGTCGAACGGGATCGTCCCGACGTCCTCGAACCGCACTCTTTCCCCCCTGAAGACAGGACCCTCCGCGCAGGCCCGCACCATCCTGGTCACGCCGTCGTCGCCGATGACCGGCAGCACGCACGTCATGCAGACCCCGATGCCACAGGCCATCGCCTCCTCCACCGCCACCTGGACGGGGATGTCGAACTCGATCGCCACCGCGGTCACCGCGCGCAGCGTCTCCATCGGCCCGCAGGCGTAGATGGCGTCGGCGTGGGTGTCGGCGATGACGGCGGGCAGCACGTCGGTCACACTGCCGCGCAGGCCGAGCGAGCCGTCCTCGGTGGTGAGCGTGGTCGTCTCGGCCATCCTGCGGGCGCGCATCGCGCCGAACACCCTGTCGGCCGAGGCCGCGCCGAGCGCGAAGTCGATGCGGCAGCCGCGCTCCAGCAACGCGTCGGCGAGCGGGAACAGGGCGGCCGCGCCGTACTCCGCGCCGACGAGCACGCAGCTGGCGGGGTCGCGGGGGAGCGGGAAGGGCCGCCCGAGCGGCCCTACCAGGTCGAGCGTGTCGCGGGCGCGCCGCTCGGCCAGCCACGACGTGCCGGGGCCCGTGGCGGTGAAGACCAGCTCCACCGTGCCGCCGTAGTCGGGCTTGACGTCATGGATGGACAGGGCGCGCCTGGTCACCATCGAGGTGCGCGGCCCCCCGACGGCGACCGAGACGAAGTGGCCTGGCCTGAACCGCTCCGCGACGCCCGGCGCCACCACGGTCAGCGCATGGTAGGCGTCGACCCGGCGCGTCGTCAGCACCGTGCCCGTCACCTGAACCGGAGTGCCGGCCAGACTCGATCACCCCCGCAGGGCTCGTGCGTGCTCCTGAAGGGACCGTACGCCCACATCGCCCCGCACGATGGCCTGGATGCCCGCAGCCGCCGCGGCGAGTCCCTGGACCGTCGTGATGCACGGGATGCCGCGCAGCACGGCCGCGGTGCGGATGTCATAGCCGTCGAGACGCGGCCCCGACTGGCCGGGGCTGCCGAACGGCGTGTTGACGATCAGGTCCACCTCGCCGTTCAGGATGCGCTGCACGATCGTCGGCTCACCGTCGGGTCCCGTTCCCTCGCTCTGCTTTCGCACGATCTTGGCATGGACTCCGTTGCGGCGCAGCACCTCCGCGGTGCCCTCCGTGGCGAGAATCTCGAAGCCGAGGTCCGCGAGCGCGCGGACCGGGAAGATCATCGAGCGCTTGTCCCTGTTGGCGACCGAGACGAAGGCCCTGCCCTTGGTGGGCAGCTCGCCGTAGGCGCCGGCCTGGGACTTGGCGTAGGCGATGCCGAAGAACTCGTCGATGCCCATGACTTCGCCGGTCGAGCGCATCTCGGGGCCGAGCACGGTGTCGACGCCGCGGAAGCGGTTGAACGGCAGCACCGCCTCCTTGACCGCGATCGAGGCGTCGAGCGGCAGGGTGCCCCCGTCGCCCGTCGCGGGCAGCATGCCCTCGGCCCGCAGCTCGGCGACCGTGGCCCCCATCATGACGCGGGCCGCCGCCTTCGCCAGCGGCACCGCCGTCGCCTTGGAGACGAAGGGCACCGTACGGCTGGCCCTCGGGTTGGCCTCGAGGACGTACAGCACGCCCGCCGCCATCGCGTACTGCACGTTGAGCAGGCCGCGGACCCCGACGCCCCTGGCGATGCCCTCGGTGGCGGCGCGGATGCGCTTGATGTCGTTGCCGCCGAGGGTGATCGGCGGCAGCGCGCAGGCGGAGTCGCCCGAGTGGATGCCGGCCTCCTCGATGTGCTCCATCACGCCGCCGAGGTAGAGCTCCTCGCCGTCGAACAGGGCGTCGACGTCGATCTCGATGGCCTCGTCGAGGAACTTGTCGACCAGGACGGGGTGACCGCCCTCCTGGGCCGCCATGTAGGTGGTGAGCGTCTCGTCGTCGTACACGATGGCCATGCCCGCGCCGCCGAGGACGTAGGAGGGTCGCACCAGCACCGGATAGCCGATCTCCTCGGCGATGGCGAGGGCCTCGGCGACGGTCAGCGCGGTGCCGTGCTTGGGCGCCGGCAGCCCCGCCTCCGCCAGCACGCGGCCGAACGCGCCGCGCTCCTCGGCGAGGTGGATGGACTCCGGCGAGGTGCCGACCACGGGCACGCCCGCGTCCTTCAGCGCCTGGGCCAGGCCGAGCGGCGTCTGCCCACCGAGCTGGACGATGACGCCCGCGACGGGGCCCGTCTGCTGCTCGGCGTGGACCACCTCGAGGACGTCCTCGAGGGTGAGCGGCTCGAAGTAGAGCCGGTCGGAGGTGTCGTAGTCGGTCGAGACCGTCTCGGGGTTGCAGTTGACCATGACGGTCTCGAACCCGGCCCTGGACAGCTCGAAGGAGGCGTGCACGCAGGCGTAGTCGAACTCGATGCCCTGGCCGATGCGGTTGGGCCCGCTGCCGAGGATGAGGACCTTGGGCCGCTCGCCGTAGGGAACCTCGCTCTCCTCGTCGTAGGTGGAGTAGAGGTAGGGCGTCTTGGCCGCGAACTCCGCCGCGCAGGTGTCGACCGTGTTGTAGACCGGGCGCAGGCCGAGCGCGTGGCGCAGGTCGCGCACCCGCGACTCGTCCATGCTGCGGATCTCGCCGATCTGGGCGTCGGAGAAGCCGAGGTGCTTGGCCCGCTCCAGCGTCTCGCGGGTCAGCTCGGGCGCCTCGGCCAGCCCGCGCGCCTCCTCGTCCAGCAGCATCAGCTGGTCGATGAACCACGGGTCGACGTTGGTCGCCTCGAACAGCTCCTCGGCGCCCGCGCCCGCCCTGATCGCCTGCTGCATGGTGCGCAGCCTGCCGTCGTGGGGCGTGCGGCAGTCGTCGAGCAGTTCCTGCTTGGGCGCGACGTGCCCGGCCCAGGTGAAGGACGAGCCCTTCTTCTCCAGCGACCGCAGGGCCTTCTGCAGCGCCTCGGGGAAGGAGCGGCCGATCGCCATGGCCTCGCCCACCGACTTCATGTGCGTGGTGAGCGTCTGGTCGGCGCCGCGGAACTTCTCGAAGGCGAACCTCGGCACCTTGACCACGATGTAGTCGAGGGTCGGCTCGAAGGAGGCGGGGGTCTCCTTGGTGATGTCGTTCGGGATCTCGTCGAGCGTGTAGCCGATCGCCAGCTTCGCCGCGATCTTGGCGATGGGGAAGCCCGTCGCCTTGGAGGCCAGCGCCGACGAGCGCGACACGCGCGGGTTCATCTCGATGACGATCATGCGACCCGAGCGCGGGTTGACCGCGAACTGGATGTTGCAGCCGCCGGTGTCGACGCCGACCTCGCGGATGACCGCGATGGCCACGTCGCGCATGTTCTGGTACTCGCGGTCGGTCAGGGTGAGCGCCGGGGCCACGGTCACGCTGTCGCCGGTGTGCACGCCCATCGGGTCGATGTTCTCGATGGAGCAGACGATGACGACGTTGTCGGCCTTGTCGCGCATGACCTCGAGCTCGTACTCCTTCCAGCCGAGGATCGACTCCTCGAGGAGCACCTCGGTGGTCGGCGAGGCGTCGAGGCCCGCGCCCGCGATGCGGCGCAGGTCGTCCTCGTCGTAGGCGAAGCCGGAGCCGACGCCGCCCATGGTGAAGGAGGGACGCACGACCAGCGGGTAGCCGAGCTCGCCCGCGGCCGCCACGCACTCGTCCATGGTGTGACAGACGACGGACCTGGCCGACTCTGCGTTGAGCCCCTGCTCGCGCGCGACCTTGGCGACGATCTCCTTGAAGCGCTCGCGGTTCTCGCCCGCCTGGATGGCGTCGAAGTCGGCGCCGATCAGCTCGACGTCGTAGCGCTCGAGCACGCCCCCCTCGTGCAGGGCGACCGCGGTGTTGAGCGCGGTCTGCCCGCCCAGGGTTGGCAGCAGCGCGTCGGGGCGCTCTTTAGCGATGATCTTCTCGACGAACTCGGGGGTGATCGGCTCGACGTAGGTGGCGTCGGCGAACTCCGGGTCGGTCATGATCGTGGCAGGGTTGCTGTTGACCAGGATCACCCTGAAGCCCTCGGCGCGCAGCACGCGGCAGGCCTGGGTGCCCGAGTAGTCGAACTCGCACGCCTGCCCGATGACGATCGGTCCTGAGCCGATGACCAGGATCGACCTGATGTCCTCACGCTTGGGCACGGCTCATGACCTCACAGAACTCGTCAAAAAGGTAGGCGGCGTCGTGCGGGCCGGCGGCCGCCTCGGGGTGGTACTGCACGCTGAAGGCGCGCCCGTCGATCAGCCGCAGCCCCTCGACGCACTGGTCGTTGAGGTTGACGTGGCTGACCTCGGCGCGGCCGTACGGCGTGTCGAAGTGCTCGCCGAGCGGCGCGCGCACGGCGAAGCCGTGGTTGTGCGCCGAGATCTCGACCTTGCCCGTGCGGACGTCCTGGACCGGCTGGTTGACGCCGCGGTGGCCGTAGCGCAGCTTGTAGGTCGACAGGCCGAGGGCGCGGCCGAACAGCTGGTTGCCGAAGCAGATGCCGAAGAACGGGATGCCGGCCTCGAGCACCTTGCGCAGCGTCGTGACGTCGGCCGTGGCGGGGTCGCCGGGGCCGTTGGAGAAGAAGACGCCGTCGGGCCGTACGGCCATGACGTCCTCGAACGTCGCGGTGGCCGGCAGGACGTGCACCTCGCAGCCGCGCTCGGCCATCCGGTGCGGGGTCATGCCCTTGATGCCCAGGTCGACCGCGGCGACGGTGAAGCGCTTCTCGCCGATGGCCGGTACCACGTAGGTCTCCTGGGTGGCCACCTCGGCCGCCAGGTCGGCGCCCTCCATGGCGGGCGACCGGCGCACGCGCTCGACGAGGGCCTCCACCGGCTCCGAGGGAGCGGTGAAGATGCCCGCGCGCATGGCGCCACGCTCGCGCAGGTGGCGGGTCAGGGCGCGGGTGCCGGAGATCGCGATGCCGACGACCCCCTGCTCCTTGAGGTAGTCGTCGAGGGAGCGGTTGGCGCGCCAGTTGGAGACCACCCTGGACGGCTCGCGCACGACGTATCCGGCGACCCACACCTTCGAGGACTCGGGGTCCTCGTCGTTGACGCCGGTGTTGCCGATGTGCGGCGCGGTCATGGCGACGATCTGGCGGTGGTAGGACGGGTCGGTGAGGGTCTCCTGGTAGCCGGTCATGCCGGTGTTGAAGACCATCTCACCGAACGTCTCACCGCTGGCGCCGTAGGCGGTCCCGTGGAAGACGCGACCGTCCTCCAGCACAAGAACGGCGTTACTCAAGCGAGCTTCCCTTCGAGGACGGTGGGTGTGCCGCGCAGGAAGGTCGCCACGACCCGGCCGGGGAGGGTCATGCCCTCGTACGGCGTGTTGCGGCTCTTCGATGCGAAGGCGGACGGATCCACCTCGGTGCGCACGGACGGGTCGTACAGGACGATGTTGGCCGGAGCGCCCACCTCGAGCGGCTGGCCGTGCCCGGGAAGGCGGCCGATGCGCGCGGGGGCGGCGGACATGCGCTCGGCGACGCCCGCCCAGTCGAGCAGGCCGGTGTCGACCATGGCCTCCTGGACCACGCTGAGCGCGGTCTCGAGCCCGACCATGCCCATGGCCGCCGCGGCCCACTCGGTCTCCTTGTCCTCGACCGGGTGCGGCGCGTGGTCGGTGGCGACGACGTCGATCGTGCCGTCGGCCAGGGCCGAGCGCAGCGCCTCGACGTCGGCGCGGGTGCGCAGCGGCGGGTTGACCTTGTAGATCGGGTTGTAGGAGCCGTTGGGCGACTCCTCGACCAGGTCGTCGGTGAGCAGCAGGTGGTGCGGGGTCACCTCGGCGGTGACGTTCCAGCCCTTCGTCTTGGCCCAGCGGATGATCTCCACGGAGCCGGCCGTGGAGACGTGGCAGACGTGCAGGCGGGAGCCGACGTGCGCGGCCAGCAGGCAGTCGCGGGCGATGATCGCCTCCTCGGCCACCGCGGGCCAGCCCGCGAGACCGAGCCTGCCGGAGATGACGCCCTCGTTCATCTGGGCGTCCTTGGTGAGCTTGGGCTCCTGGGCGTGCTGGGCGACGACGCCGTCGAAGGCCTTGACGTACTCGAGGGCGCGGCGCATCAGCACGGCGTCGTCGACGCACTTGCCGTCGTCGGAGAAGACGCGCACGCGGGCGGCCGAGTCGGCCATCGCGCCGAGCTCGGCGAGTTGCCTGCCCTCCAGGCCCACGGTGACGGCGCCGACCGGCTGCACGTCGCAGTGGCCGAACTCCTGGCCGAGCCGCCAGACCTGCTCGACGACGCCCGCGGTGTCGGCCACGGGCATGGTGTTGGCCATCGCGTGGACGGCGGTGTAGCCGCCGCGCGCGGCCGACTGGGTGCCGGTCTGCACGGTCTCGGCGTCTTCACGGCCGGGCTCGCGCAGGTGGGTGTGCAGGTCGACCAGGCCGGGCAGCGCGATCGCGCCCCGCCCGTCCACCACCTCGGGAACCCCGGCCCCCGTACGGCTTTCCCGCGAGGAAGCACCGGAAGACCCCGGCCCGGCGGCGCCGGAGAGCGGGCCTCCGGGCGTGGGGGCTCCGGCGTCCGAGGCGGGGGTGATCTCCGCGATGAGGCCGTTCTCGACCAGGATGTCGACGGGCTCGCCGCCCAGGATGCGAACGTTCTTGATCAGCATCAGATCTCTCCCCCGAGCAGCAGATACAGGACGGCCATGCGGATGGTCACGCCGTTGGCGACCTGCTCGACGATCGTCGAGCGCGGCGAGTCGGCCACCTCGGCCGCGATCTCCATGCCCCTGTTCATCGGCCCGGGGTGCATGACGATTGCGTCGTCGGGCATCTTGGCGAACCTGTCGCGGTCGAGCCCGTAGCGGCGGGAGTACTCGCGCTCGCTGGGGAAGTAGGCGGCGTTCATCCGCTCCTTCTGCACGCGCAGCATCATCACGACGTCGGACTTGGGCAGCACCGAGTCGAGGTCGTAGGACACCTCGCAGGGCCACGTGCCGACCGAGACCGGCACCAGCGTCGGCGGCGCGACCAGGGTCACCTCGGCGCCGAGCGTGGCCAGCAGCAGCACGTTGGAGCGGGCGACGCGGCTGTGCAGGACGTCGCCGACGATCGTGACCTTGCGCCCCTCGAGGCCGCCCAGGCGGCGGCGCATGGAGAAGGCGTCGAGCAGCGCCTGCGTGGGGTGCTCGTGGGTGCCGTCACCGGCGTTGACGACGCTGCCGCGCACCCAGTTGGCCAGGCGGTGCGGCGCGCCGGAGGCGCCGTGGCGGATGACGACGGCGTCGGCGCCCATCGCCTCCAGGGTCAGCGCGGTGTCCTTGAGCGACTCGCCCTTGGAGACGCTCGAGCCCTTGGCGGAGAAGTTGATGACGTCGGCCGACAGGCGCTTGGCCGCGGCCTCGAAGGAGATGCGGGTGCGGGTGGAGTCCTCGAAGAACAGGTTGACCACCGTGCGGCCGCGCAGCGTCGGCAGCTTCTTGATGGAGCGTTCCGATACCCTGGCCAGCTCCTCGGCGGTGTCGAGGATGAGCAGGGCGTCGTCCTTGGTGAGGTCCGCCGCCGAGATGAGATGCCTGTTCACTTGATCAGCTCCACTGCGTCGCGCCCGTCGGTCTCCTCGAGGTAGACCTTCACCTTCTCGCTCTTGGCGGTCGGGAGGTTCTTGCCCACGTAGTCGGCCCTGATGGGCAGCTCGCGGTGGCCCCTGTCGACCAGGATGGCCAGCTGGACGGCCGTGGGCCTGCCGAGGTCGTTGAGCGCGTCGAGCGCGGCGCGGACCGAGCGGCCGGAGAAGAGCACGTCGTCGACCAGGACGACGACCCTGCCGTCGACGCCGTCGGCGGGCAGGTCGGTACGGCCGAGCGGGCGGGCCGGCCGGAGCCTGAGGTCGTCGCGGTACATCGTGATGTCGATCGCGCCGACGGGGACCTTGACGCCTTCGAACTGCTCGATGCGGTCGGCCAGACGGTGGGCCAGCGTGGCGCCTCTGGTGGGGATGCCGAGGAGGACGACGCCGTCGGCGCCCTTGGTGCGCTCGAGGATCTCGTGCGCGATGCGGGTCAGCGCCCGGTGGATGTCCGGGCCTTCGAGAACGGCCCTGGGTTCGGACATGGGTGTAGCTCACCACCTTTCCCGCCTCACAGGACGGGGCTTAAAGGGTGTTGGGTCGCAGTCACATTACCAGCAGCTACCAGCAGCGATATGCAGGGGTCACCTCGGCGCTACCCTGGATGATCACACCACGTAGTCGGGGGGGTACGTTGGGCGCCCAGCTCCGCCGGATCCGGCAGCGGATCAGATCGGTGAGGTCGACCGCGAAGATCACCAGAGCGCAGGAGCTCATCGCGGCGTCGCGCGTGGGCAAGGCGAGGGACCGGGCGATGGCCGCCGAGCCGTACAGCAGGGAGATCTCGCGGGCGGTCTCCACGCTCGTCAGCCACCACATGCGGATGGACCACGCGCTGCTCAACCTGCGTCCCGACACCTCCAGGGTGGCGGTGCTGCTGATGACCAGCGACCGCGGCTTCTGCGGCGGCTACAACAACAACGTGATCCGCAGGAGCGAGGCGCTGTCCGAGCTGCTGCGCGACCAGGGCAAGGAGCCCGTCGTCCACGTCGTCGGGCGCAAGGGCGTGGAGTGGCACCGCTTCAGGGAGCGCGAGCTGGCCGGGCAGTGGACCGGCATGTCGGGCCATCCCGACTACGCGACGGCGGCGGAGATCGGCCAGACCCTCATCGACGCCTTCGACCTGCCGACGCGCGAGGGCGGCGTGGGCGAGGTGCACGTGGTCTACACGCACTTCCTGTCGATGCTGTCCCAGCGCACGACCGCCCACCGGATCCTGCCGATGGAGGTGGAGGAGGTGGAGGAGGAGGTGAGCGCGGAGGAGGCGCGGGCCGGCGGCGGCCTGCCCAAGGCGCCCTACGAGTTCGACCCCTCGCCCGAGGCGGTGCTCGACGAGCTGCTGCGCACGTACGTCCGTTCGCGGATCTGGTTCATGATGCTGGCCTCGGCGGCGTCGGAGTGGGCGGCCCGCCGTACGGCGATGTCGTCGGCGACGGAGAACGCCCACGACCTGATCGACCGGCTCACCCGGGAGGCCAACGACGCCAGGCAGGCCGAGATCACCACGGAGATCGCCGAGATCGTCGGCGGCGCGGAGGCGTTGCGGCCCGGCTGAACAATTTGGAAAAAGCAGACAAAAGAGATAAAACCTCCTCCAAGTCTTTTCTTGGGGAGGTCGCAGCATGGCCCTGTCCGATCGCGAGCGTCAGGTTCTCGACGGCATCGCCCGCCAGCTCGCCATGGAGGATCCCGCGTTCGCGCGCAGCTTCGCCGAGCACGGCGAGGGCCTCGCGACCGCCGAACGCGGCGCGGGACGACGGGACACGTGGCCCGCGGCGCTGATCGCGGTCTGCCTCGCGCTGTTCGCCGTCGTGCTGCTCGTCTCCGGCTCCCCTCGGACCTGAACGGCGTTTTGGCGCTCTCCGCATAGGGGAAGTCACCCGATGTCATATGACACGGGGGATTTCTGCGTCGGGGGGCGCTATGCGGGAACCACGACGTCCAGCCGACGTCGGCCTTGACACGGCCGGATCCGAGGTGGCCGGGATCTCCCCCACCGAGGGACGCAGCCTCGGTCTCGGCTCGGGCATCGCGCTCGTCGTCGGCAACGTCGTCGGTACGGGGATCTTCCTGCTGCCCGCAGCGCTCGCCGCCTTCGGCACCGTCAGCCTGGTCGCGATGGCGGCGGTGACCGTCGGCGCCATCGCGATGGCGATGGTCTTCGGCAGGCTGGGCGCCAGGATTCCCGCGGGCGGCGGCCCCTACGCCTACGCGCGCAACGCCTTCGGCGAGTTCACCGGCTTCTGGAACGCCTGGTCGTTCTGGCTGACCGCGTGGATCGGCAACGCCGCCATCGCGGTGGCATGGGTCGGGTACGTGCAGTACTTCGCCCGGCAGGTCTTCGGCCTCGACTGGAGCGGCACGGCCGCCGCGATCGTCATCGCGCTGATCGGCGTCTGGATCCCCGCGGTGGTCAACCTGCTCGGCGCCAGGAACATGGCCGCCTTCCAGTCGGTCACCACGATCCTGAAGTTCGCGCCGCTGCTGTTCGTCGCCGTCGTGGGCCTGTTCTTCGTCCAGGGGGCCAACTTCGGCCCCTTCAACGCCACCGACGGCAGCTGGGTCGGGGCGCTCTCCCTGGCGGGCGCGGTCGCGCTGTTCATCTACTCGGGCGTGGAGAGCGTCTCCATCGCCGCCGAGAAGATCAAGGACCCGGCCCGCAACATCGGCAGGGCCAGCATCATCGGCGTCCTGGCCTGCGCGGCCCTGTACATGCTGAGCACCGTCGCGGTCATGGGCACCGTCCCCCACACGCGGCTGGTCGACTCCACCGCGCCGTTCGCCGACGCGCTCAACAACATGTTCGGCGGCTCGGCCGGCGGCGTGCTCATGGCCGCCTGCGCGATCATCTCCGGCGTCGGCGCGCTCAACGGCTGGACCATGCTGGTGGCCGAGATGCCGATGGCCGCGGCCAAGGACGGGACGTTCCCCCCGATGTTCGCCAGGGAGTCGCGGCGCGGCGCGCCGGTCACCGGCATCCTCGCCGGGACGGTCCTGACCTCCCTGATGCTCCTGGTGGCCTACGCCTCCGAGAACGCCTTCAGCACGATCGTGCTGCTCGCCTCCTTCACCACCGTCATCCCCTACTTCTTCTCCGCCGCCGCCCAGCTGTACTGGCTGGTCACGGGGGCCCGCGCGGTCGACAGGGGCCGGCTGACGCGCGACATCGTCATCAGCGTGATCGCGCTGGTGTTCGCGTTCTGGATGGCCTACGGCTCCGGCGCCGACGCGGTGCTGGGAGGCACGCTGATGCTTCTGGTGGGCGTGCCCGTCTACATCTGGGTGAAGGCCCAACGAGGCGAGTACGGCCCGCAGGTCTAGGAAAGGAAGACACGTTATGACCTTTCATGTCGATTCCGAAGTGGGCAGGCTCTCCCAGGTCATGCTGCACAAGCCCGAACTGGCGCTGAAGCGGCTCACCCCGACGAACAAGGACGCCTTCCTCTTCGACGACGTGCTGTGGGTGCAGCGCGCGGTCGAGGAGCACGAGGAGTGGCAGCAGACCCTGCGCGACCTCGGCATCACCGTCTACATGCTGGCCGACCTGCTGCGCGAGACGCTCGACATCCCCGAGGCGCGCAAGCACATCCTCGACCACGTCGTCGACGAGCGCTGGCACGGGCCGCTGGCCACCGATGCCATCCGCAACACGCTCGACGCGCTGCCGTCCGGGGAGCTCCAGCAGTTCCTGACGGGCGGCATCACCAAGTCGGAGATCATGGAGCGCGGGGCCGACCCCAAGAGCGTCGCCTTCCACGTCCTCGAGGACACCGACTTCGTCCTGCCGCCGCTGCCCAACCACCTGTTCACCCGCGACACCTCGTGCTGGATCTACAACGGCGTGTCGATCAACGCGATGCGGAAGAAGGCCAGGCAGGCCGAGACGGTCAACCTGGAGGCGGTCTACAGGTACCACCCGACCTTCGCCGCCGAGGCCGGCCGGTTCGAGGTGTGGATGCCCGGCACCAAGGTCGCGCCCGCCACCATCGAGGGCGGCGACGTCCTGGTCATCGGGCGGGGCGCGGTGCTGATCGGGATGAGCGAGCGGACCCAGCCGCAGACGGTGGAGATGCTCGCGCGCAACCTGTTCGCCAGGGGCGCGGCCACGAAGATCGTGGCGCTGAACATGCCGAAGGCGCGCGCCTTCATGCACCTCGACACCGTCATGACCATGGTGGACGCAGACGTGTTCACCAAGTACGCGGGCCTCGGCATGCTGCCCTCGTACACCATCGAGCCCGGCGACAACGAGAAGGAGCTCAAGGTCACCGACCACCCCGCCGAGGACATGCACAAGGCGATCGCCAGGGCGCTCGACCTCGACGACATCAAGGTGCTGACCGCGACCCAGGACGTCTACGCCGCCGAGCGGGAGCAGTGGGACGACGGCTGCAACGTGCTGGCCGTCGAGCCGGGCGTGGTCGTCGCCTACGAGCGCAACACCACGACCAACAACCACCTGCGCGCCAACGGCATCGAGGTCATCACCATCCGCGGCAGCGAGCTCGGGCGCGGCAGGGGCGGCCCCCGCTGCATGAGCTGCCCGCTCGAGAGGGACGGCATCTGACCATGGGCTTCAACCTTCGCAACAGGAGCTTCCTGAAAGAGCTCGACTTCACGCCCGCGGAGTTCGCCTTCCTGCTCAAGCTCTCCGCCGACCTCAAGCAGGCCAAGTACGCCGGAGTCGAGCGGCGGCGGCTCAGGGGCAAGAACATCGCGCTCATCTTCGAGAAGACCTCCACGCGCACCCGCTGCGCCTTCGAGGTCGCCGCGCACGACCAGGGCGCGCACGTCACCTACCTCGATCCGACCGGCTCCCAGATGGGCCACAAGGAGTCGGTCAAGGACACCGCGCGCGTGCTGGGCAGGATGTTCGACGGCATCGAGTACCGCGGCTCCAGTCAGGAGCACGTCGAGGAGCTGGCCGCCTACTCGGGCGTACCGGTCTGGAACGGGCTGACCGACGAGTGGCACCCGACCCAGATGCTCGCCGACATGCTCACCATGCAGGAGCACAGCGACAAGCCGCTGCACGAGATCTCCTTCGCCTACCTGGGCGACGCCCGCAACAACATGGGCAACTCGCTGCTGGTCACGGGGGCGATGTTCGGCATGGACGTACGCCTCGTGGCGCCGAAGTCGCTGCAGCCCGATCCCAAGATGGTCGTCAAGCCCGCCAAGGACCTGGCTAAGCAGACCGGCGCGACGCTGACGATCACCGACGACGTGGGCAAGGGCGTCAAGGGGGTCGACTACCTCTACACCGACGTGTGGGTGTCGATGGGCGAGCCGAAGGAGGTCTGGGACCAGCGGATCAAGCTGCTGAAGCCGTACCAGATCAACGACAAGGTCGTGAAGGCGACGGGGAACGACAAGGTCAAGGTGATGCACTGCCTGCCCGCCTTCCACAACAGGGAGACGAAGGTCGGCGAGGACCTCTACGAGAAGACCGGCCTCGACGCGCTGGAGATCACCGAGAGCGTCTTCGAGTCGCCACGCTCCATCGTCTTCGACGAGGCCGAGAACCGGCTGCACACGATCAAGGCCATCATGGTCGCGACCCTGGGAGATTGACGTGCGCTCAATCCACGCCCTGCGGGCGAACACGATCAAGGCACCTGCATACTTCGCGACCCCGGGAGATTGACGTGCGCTCAATCCACGCCCTGCGGGCGAACACGATCAAGGCACCTGCATACTTCGCGACCCTGGGAGATTGACGTGCGCTCAATCCACGCCCTGCGGCCCACTTCGCGCCTCTGGGAGACTGACTGATGCGGGTTCTGGTCGCCCTTGGGGGGAACGCGCTCATGAAGCGCGGGGAGAAACCGGACGCCCACACGCAGCAGGCGAACGTGGCCGTCGCGGTCAAGACGCTGGCCAAGGTGGCCGAGCGGCACGAGCTGATCATCACCCACGGGAACGGCCCGCAGGTGGGGGTGCTGGCGATGGAGAGCGCGTCCGACCCCAACCTGTCCAAGCCCTACCCGTTCGACACCCTGGGCGCGCAGACCCAGGGCATGATCGGCTACTGGATGCTGCAGGCCCTGCAGAACGGCCTGCCGGGCCGCCAGGTGATCTCGATCGTCACCCAGACCCTGGTGTCGGCGGTCGACCCCGCCTTCGAGAACCCGGCCAAGTTCGTCGGGCAGATCTACGACAGGGCCGAGGCGGAGAAGCTGGCCGAGGAGAACGGCTGGACGGTCAAGCCCGACGGCCAGTACTGGCGCCGCGTCGTGCCCTCCCCCAAGCCGCAGCGCGTGGTGGAGACCAGGCTGATCCGCAAGCTGGTCCGCGACGGCGTCACGGTGGTGTGCGCGGGAGGCGGCGGCATCCCCGTCATCCGCGACCAGAACGGCCGGCTGTCGGGCGTGGAGGCCGTCATCGACAAGGACCTGACCGGGTCGCTGCTGGCCGAGTCGCTGGAGTGCGACGCGTTCCTGATCCTGACCGACGTCCCGCGCGTCATGCGCGACTTCGGCACGCCCCGGCAGAGCGAGATCACCCACACCACGCCGCACGAGCTGCGCGCCATCGACTTCCCCGCGGGCTCCATGGGACCGAAGGTGGAGGCGGTCTGCAGGTTCGTCGAGACGACCGGTGACATGGCCGCGATCGGCAAGCTCGACCAGGCCATGGCGATCCTGGAGGGCACGGCGGGGACGATCATCACGCCGAACGCCACCTGGCCGCTGTCCAGCACCCTGTAAGGAGGCTCGCGTGGCGCTCGTCGAGCGGTTGTTCCGCACCAAGCCCACCGACCAGATCGTGGCCGAGGGCGGGCACGGAGAGGGCGGCGAACTGCGCCGCACCATGTCCCTGTGGCAGCTGACGCTGTTCAGCGTCGGCGCCACGCTGGGCACGGGGATCTTCGTCATCCTCGGCCAGGCCGTGCCGAAGGCTGGGCCCGCGGTGGTGCTGGCCTTCGTCCTGGCCGCCATCACCGCGTTGTTCTCCGCGCTGTCCTACGCCGAGCTGGCGGGGACCATCCCGGTGTCCGGCTCGTCCTACTCCTACGCCTACGCGACGCTCGGCGAGATCGTGGCGTGGGTGTGCGGGTGGTGCCTCATGCTGGAGTACGCGGTCTCGGTGGCGGCCGTCGCCGTGGGCTGGGGCGAGTACCTCAACACGTTCCTGCTGGGCGCCTTCGGCTGGACGCTGCCGGCGTCGATCACCCACTCGCCCGGCGACCAGGGCGGCGTGGTCAACGTCACCGCCATCCTGATCGTGGTGCTCGCCACCTGGCTGCTGCTGCGCGGCGCCTCCGAGTCGGCAAAGGCCAACTCGATCTTCGTGCTGATCAAGGTCGCGGTGCTCGCCTTCTTCTGCGTGGTGGCTTTCACCGCCTTCCAGTCGGGCAACTTCGCCACCTTCGCGCCCATGGGCGCCGCGGGGATCACCGCCGCCGCGGCCCAGGTCTTCTTCTCCTACATCGGCTTCGACGCCGCGTCCACGGCGGGCGAGGAGGCGAAGAACCCCAGGCGAGACCTGCCGCTGGCGATCATCTTCTCGCTCCTCATCGTCACGGTGATCTACGTCCTGGTCGCGCTGACGGCCATCGGCGCCATGCCGTGGACCGACTTCGACCCCGACTCCACCGAGGCCAGCCTGGCGCTCATCGTCGACCTGGCCACCGGCGCCACCTGGCCGGGGCTCATCGTCTCCTTCGGCGCGGTCATCGCGATCGCCAGCGTGGTCATCACCGTCCTGTACGGCCAGACCCGCATCCTGTTCGCGATGTCGCGCGACGGGCTGATCCCCAAGGTCTTCCAGCGGGTCAGCCCGCGCCGCCAGGTGCCGGTCGCCAACACGCTCATCGTGTGCGTGTTCGTCGCCGTGCTGGCCGGGCTCGTGCGGCTCGGCCAGCTCGCCGAGGCCACCAGCATCGGCACACTGTTCGCCTTCACCATCGTCAACATCGGGGTGCTCGTGCTCCGCCGTACCAGGCCCGACCTGCCGCGCACCTTCCGCACGCCGCTCTTCCCCGTCACGCCGGTCCTCGGCGTGATCTTCTGCCTGCTCCTCATGTACGAGCTGGCCTGGGCCACCTGGGTGGCCTTCCTGCTGTGGACCGCCGCCGGCCTGGTGGCCTACTTCCTGTACGGCTACGGCCACTCACGCCTCAACGAAGGGATCGTCCGGTGAAGATCGAGCATGTCCTCGCCGGTTTCCTGCCGGACTCCCGTGGCCACGACGGGCTGGCCCTGGCCGTCCTGCTGGCGGGACAGACGGGGGCGCGGATGACCGTGGCGACCGTCCAGCCGCCGCCGTGGCCCTCGCCCGGCCCTGGCAGGGCCGACGAGAGCGCCTGGCGGGCCTATCTCAAGGAGCAGGCGACGACGGGGTTCGACCAGGCCCGCCAGGTGGCGGGCGAGGACGCGGACTACATCACCCGCTTCAACAGGGGCAGCGGACGCGGCCTCGTGGAGCTGGCTCGCACCTCCGACGTCGACGTCGTGGTGATCGGCTCGGGCCCGCGCGGGTCGAAGGGACACATCTCGTTGGGCAGCACGGCCGACCAGCTGCTGCACGCCTCACCCGCGCCGGTGCTGCTGGCGCCCAAGGGGTACGCCGAGGACCCGCCCACGGGCATCGACAGGCTGACCGTCGCCTACCGGCGAGGGCCTGGCTGCGACTCCGCGCTCAGCCTCGCGGTCGCCCTGGCCGCCACGCTGGACGTGCCGCTGCGTCTGGTCACGCTGGTGGTGGGCGCGGGACGGGCGAAGATCGAGCAGCAGATGCTCGAGGACCTGCGCGCGCAGGCCGCCACCGACCTCGAACGGGCCGCCGAGGGCCAACGGCGCGAGGTCGAGGTGGAGACGCTCGAGGGCGGCAACGTCACGACCGCGATGGGAGGGACCGAATGGCGGCAGGGCGAGCTGATCATCCTGGCCTCCAGCGAGTCGGGACCGCTGCGGAGGGTCTTCCTGGGGGACACATCGGTCAAGATCATACGGGCGGCGCCGCGTCCGGTGCTCGTGCTCACCCGTCAGCCTTTCGGCTCTCGGCAAACACTGACGAAGTAGTGTTATCCAGGGGACAACAGTGACGTTTGAGGCGCACCCTCCCGGACCGGATTCGGCATCTTTTTTCCAATCAGCTTGACCTTCGGCCCCCACCGCTTTACCGTCACTGTCCGTAACCACACCTCGCGGCGTTCTGGGGTAAAACCCCAGTGCCATGGCTACCGAAGGTGCCCGCATGGGCGTCCACCCCCCGGTGGTTCAGGCAATAGCCGCAAGGGAGCACAATCTACTGAGAGCTGTACATACGAGCCGGGGGGCCACACGATGCCGTCTGAGTACGCCAAGTCGCTGGGTGCACGACTCCGCGCCATCCGCACCCAGCAGGGCCTGTCCCTGCACGGAGTCGAAGAGAAGTCGCGGGGACGCTGGAAGGCCGTCGTCGTGGGTTCCTACGAGCGCGGCGACCGTGCGGTCACGGTGCAGAAGCTTGCCGAGCTTGCCGACTTCTACGGTGTGCCGGTCTCCGAGCTGCTGCCCGGCGGCGCGGCGCCCAGCCCGCTCGGGCCGACGCCGAAGCTTGTGATCGACCTGGAGCGCCTGGCGACGCTGCCCAAGGAGAAGGCGGGCGCGCTGGCGCGTTACGCGGCCACCATCCAGAGCCAGCGTGGCGACTACAACGGCAAGGTGCTGTCCATCCGCCAGGAGGACCTGCGCTCGCTTGCCGTCATTTATGACAAGTCGCCCAGTGAACTGACGGAGGAGCTGATCAGCTGGGGCGTACTCGACGCGGAGGCCCGCCGCGCCGTCGAGTCTTTCTAACCCCTCGCACGCTCGCACGAAGGGGCGCCTCCGAACTCCGGAGCGCCCCTTCGCCGTTTCCACTACCGCTCCCCGGCCGCGCCGCCCCACCCTCCGCGTGCACCCCTCCCACCACGCCGCTCCCGCCGCTCCCTTCTCCCGCCGCTCCTTCCTCCGCCCTCCGATCTCCGGCTCTCCCTTCGCTCAGGTCTCGGTCAGGCCTGGGGCTGGTAGCGGGCGAACTCCCATGGGTCGTGGGCGGAGAAGACGCTCACCTCGGCCCCGTGCTCACGTGCCAGCTCCCGCAGCCTGCCCTGGTTCTCGATCCGCAGCCTGGCGTCCACCTGCGAGTCCAGCTGCACGACGTCCAGCAGCGGGTGCGACTCGGGGCTGCCTGGCTCCAGCTCGCGGTGGTAGAAGTAGGCGTCCCCCGCGTGCAGCAACCATCCCTGCCCCTCCCGTACGGCGACCGCCGCGTGCCCGGCGGTGTGCCCGCCCAGCGGCACCAGCAGCACGTCCTCCGGCAGCCCGCGCAGCGCCTGGACTCCCGCGAAGCCGTACCACTCCTCCCCCTCGCCCGCGCCGTACGTCTCCCAGAGCGGCCCGTGCGCCCAGTGCGCGGGACGGTAGCGGCGGCTGGGCCCCTCGGCCATCGCCGCCTCGTACTCCGCCGCCATGACGTGCACCTGCGCCCGCGGGAAGTCGGGCAGCCCTCCCGCGTGGTCGACGTCGAGGTGGGTCAGCACGATGTGCCGCACATCGGCGGGGTCGTGCCCCAGCCGGGCGAGCCGGCTGAGCGCGGTCTCGGCCCTGTCGAGCCGCGGCGAGACCAGCTCCACCCACTCGGGGTCGAGGACCTCTCCAGGCCTGTCGACGGAGTCGTGGCCCAGCCCGGTCTCCACCAGCACCAGGCCGTGCGCGTCGGTCTCGACCAGCAGCGCGTGGCAGACCGCCGCCGCGGACTCGAGACCGTCGTAGGTGGGGTCGATGGTGCGCATGGACCCCAGGTTCAGATGGTGAACTGTCGTCATGCGCCCTAGACTGCGACTTGAAGCGCGGTTCAAGTCAAGGGAGCTCGTGAATGCTGCTCGACATCGGTGAGGTGGCCCAGCGGTCGGGGCTCGCCGCCTCCGCACTGCGCTTCTACGAACGCAAGGGGCTGATCAGCGCCGTCGGGCGCAACGGTCTCAGGCGGGCCTACGAGCCCGAGACGCTCAGCCGGTTGGCGTTGATCGCGTGCGCGCGCAGCGCCGGGTTCACCCTGACCGAGATCGCCGCCCTGCTGCACGCCAAGCCGTCCGACGAGACGCTGCGCGAGCGCGTCGCGCAGAAGGCCGACGAGCTCGACGGGCGCATCGCCCAGCTCACCCGCATGCGCGACAGCCTGCGCCATGCGGCATCGTGCGCCCACGACCCACTCGTCGACTGCCCCGCCTTCCGAGACCTGGTGCGCGGCGACCCGGCGAGCACCACCCCGCCCACGACCTGAGACGCGCGCCGGCGGGTGTCGACGGGGGTGTTGACGCCCGGGCGTTGGGCGGACCGTGAGCCGCGACGGGGGCGGCTCACAGGTCAGCCGGCGAGGGGGACGTCGACGGGGAGGACGGGCTGGCCGGGGACGCCGAGGATCTCCTCGACCGTGGAGACGAACGTCTCGGCCTCCGCCAGCAGCTCGTCGGCGTCGGCGAGGGTCACGCCGCGCACCATGCCGGCCTCCGCGGCGGCACGCTTGGCGGCGCTGATCGAGAAGTAACCCGCCCAGTCGGCGAGCCTCGGCTCCGCCTCGGGCAGCAGCTCCCACGCGCTGCGCAGGCGACGCCTGCGGCCCTCCATCGGGCGGGGACGGGCGGCCAGGATCGCCGCCGCCGCGCGCAGTGCCGCGAGATGGGCGGCCACGTATCGGGACGCAGGAGTGCGGGCCGTCGCGGCCTCGGCCAGGCAGCTGCGTGAATCGGTGAGGTGTGCCCTGACCGCGGGCGACAGTCGGGGCCCGTGCGTGTCGCTGAGCCGTGTCGTCATGCCAGCCTCCTTTGAGGGGTCTTGGCGGCTCCCGGCGTTTCCGCCGGTGGAGCCAACATTCGCAGACCCCACCGACATTTCCGCCGGGCGGCCGGACGAGGAGCTTCCCCTCTCCCCGTCCGGCCAGGGCGCGCCCACTCGTCTCCGCCGACGACGAGGACGCGCCCTTCGCCCGGGGGACCCGACCGCGGGCCCCGCATGGGGGTGGCGACGCCCGCGACCAGGTCCTTCGACGTGAGCCGCGAGCCTCACGTCTTGTCATCGAACATAATTTCGATGACCGTGGATGTCAACCGATTCCGCGAACACAGGTTCGATCAATGGGCCGCCAGGGCGCCCGAGGGGCAGAGGGTGACGGCCCGCCTGACGGCCTGCTCCTGACCGGCCGGCACCTCGGCCGTGAGCACCACGACCAGGCCCTCCTCCTCGCTCTGGTCGAAGACGGCGGGCGCGGTCAGCGCGCACATGCCCGCCCCTATGCACACCCCCGTGTCGGCCGTGACCCTCACCACGTCACCCGCAGGCTGTGGACGCCGTAGATGCTCATGTCCGCGTCGAACCTGCGCTGACGGCTTATCGGATAGGTCATGCCGCACTCCTTCGTGAGATCCACTCCTTCCATGAAACATCATCAGATGCAAAATCTCAATCAGTGCAGTATTTTGGTTCCATGAAGGACGACACGGGACTTCGAGCGCGTAAGAAGGCCCGCACCAGGCGTGCGCTCGTCACCGGCGCGATGCGGCTCTTCGCGCAGAAGGGCTACGAGCAGACCACGCTGGCCGAGATCGCCGCCTCGGCGGAGGTCTCGACTCGGACGTTCTTCAGCTACTTCGCGGGCAAGGAGGACGTGGTCTTCTTCGACACCGAGGAGCGCCTGAGCGAGACCCTCGCCATCGCCGGCCGGCGGCTGCCGGGAGAGTCGGTGACCGCGCTGCTGGCCAGGGCGGTGGAGGCGGGCGCGAAGTGGGAGGACGACCTCGCCGCCGAGCGCTTCCACCTGATCACGGCCGTGCCCGCGCTCCAGGCCAGGGCGCTCCATCTGCTGTTCGACAGCCAGCGACGGCTGGCGGAGGCGCTGTGCGCGGCCTACCCCGACGAACTCGACCCCGTGGCGGCGGCGGCCGCCGTGGGTTCCATGGTGGGCGCGGCGAAGCTGGCGGCCGTCATGACCCTGTCGAGGGGCGAGGATCGCGAGGCCGCCTGGACGGCCGCGCGCCGGGCGATCGAGATCGCCGCGAACGGCCTCGACTCGCTCGGCATCCGGAGCTGACAGCCCGGTCGACCAGGGCACAATTCAATTCTTGACGAAGTTAATTACTGGTAGGATGCGCTCATGCTTGCCCCTGAGCGCCGTCCCGAACCGCTCACCAGCCCCGCCGCCGCCACCGTCTTCACCATGGTCCTGACGCAGGGCCCGGTGTCCAGGGTGGAGATCGCCCGCCGTACGGGGTTGTCGTCCGCCGCGGTCACCAAGGCCGCGCGGCCGTTCATCGAGGCGGGCTACCTCGAGGAGCTCGAGGCCACCGAGCGCTCGGGGCCGGGAGCCGGACGTCCGGCCAGCCCGCTGGCGATCAGGCCGGACAGGGAGTTCTTCGGCGGGGTGAAGATCACCGGGGACGAGCTGATCGGCGTGGTCACCGACCTGCGGGCGCAGGTGCTGACCTCGGCGCGCAGGCCGCTGACCGACTTCGCGGTGGAGAGCGTGGTGGCCGACATCGCCGCCCTCGTCGCCGACCTGCTCGCCGCCTCCCCCGCCTACGGCCAGCGCTGCCACTCTCTCGGCCTGGCCGTCTCCGGTGACGTCGACAGGGCCGCGGGCGACGTGCGCTACTCCCCCTTCCTGTCGTGGCGGCAGGTCCCGCTGGCCAGGCTGGTCGCGCGGGCGACGGGGCTGAGCGTGACGGTCGAGAACGACGTCAAGGCGCTCACCGTGGCCGAGCAGTGGTTCGGCGAGGGCATCGGGGCCCCGTCGTTCGCGCTGGTCACCCTGGGGGTCGGGATCGGCTGCGGGCTCGTGGTCAACAACGAGGTGGTCGCGGGCTCCCACGGGGTGGCCGGCGAGATCGGCCACATCCCGGTCAACGGCGAGGGCCCGGCCTGCCACTGCGGCGGGCGCGGGTGCGTGGAGGCCGTCGCGGGGACCGCGCCCATCCTCAGAGCCGCCCGCGCCGCCACGGGCGACCCCGCGCTGACCATCGACGGGGCGATCGCGGCCGCGCACGCGGGCGACGAGGCCGTCATGGCCGTCTTCGCCAGGGCGGGCCACGCGATCGGCCTGGCGATGGCGGCGATGGCCAACCTGGTCGGCCCCGAGCGGATCATCGTGACCGGCGACGTGGCGGGGCTGGCCTCCTACGGCCTGTTCGAGGAGGCGATCACGTCGGCCTTCGCCGGTCAGGCCTTCGGCGCGGCCGCCGACTGCCGGCTGATTCTGCGGCCCAGGCCCTTCGAGCAGTGGGCCAGGGGGGCCGCCGCGGTGGCCATCCAGACGCTCTTCACGCTCTAGAGAGGACCCCCGTTGACGACCACCCAGATCTGGCAGCCCCACGACCAGGCCGACGGCGGCCTGCGCACCACGGAGATCCCGGCGGGACGGCTCGTTCTCGAAGCCACCTCTTCCTCCCCGCTCGCCTGGAATGTCACAGAAAGCCCCCAGGGCGTCCTGGAGCTCCTGGTACGGCCCGCAGCACCAGGAGTGGTCAGGATCGCCTGGCGGCTGCCCTGCGTGGACGTGACGGCCTACTGGACGCACGACAGCAACGAGCACCGAGGGCTGCCGCCCTTCTGGCGCAAGCCGCGCACCGCCTCCCTGGAGAAGGGCGCGCCCGTCGGCTGCCTGATCGGCGCGGGAGACGTGGCGGTGTGCACGTTCGCGGTCGGCGAGGTGGTCAGGCCGGTCCAGACGCGTACGGGGGTGGTGGAGGAGACCGGCGAGTTCGGGTTCTGGGTGGAGCACGAGGCCGCCCCCGAGACCGGGCTCGCGCTGCGCCTCGACCTCAGCCGCCGGCACTTCGCGCGGACGCTGGCCGACGTGGCCGCGTGGTGGGGCACCCCGGGGCAGGTGCCCCGAGCCGCGCGGATGCCCGCCTACTCCACCTGGTACGCGATGCAGCAGCACGTCACCGCCGAGTCCGTCGAACGGCAGGCCGCGCTGTCGGCCGCGCTGGGCTGCGAGGCCATCATCGTCGACGACGGCTGGCACAGCGACGACAGGGGACGCGGCTACGGCTACGTCGGCGAGTGGGATCCGGCGATCCCCCGCGTCGCCGAGCACGTGGCGCGGGTGCGCGAGCACGGCATGGCCTACCTGCTCTGGTACGCCCTGCCCTTCGTCGGGCGGCACACCGCGCTGTGGGAGCGGGTGCGTCCCTACACGCTGACCTTCAAGGAGCACATGAACGCGGCCATCGTCGACCCGCGCTACCCGTTCGTCCGCGACCTGCTGTCCGACCGGCTGGCCAGAGCCGTCGAGGAGTGGGGCACGGACGGGCTGAAGATCGACTTCATCGACCAGTTCGCGGTCGAGAACCCGCCCGAGCCGGGCCCCGAGGCCGACTGCGCGTCGGTCACCGAGGGCGTGCGCCGCCTGATGGCCCAGCTCGGCGCCAGGCTGCCGGAGGGGTCGCTGGTGGAGCTGCGCCAGCCGTACACGAGTCCTGGGCTGTGGCCGTACGCGACCATGATCCGGGCCTCGGACTGCCCGCTCAGCCCCGCGCACAACCGCCAGCGGACGGTGGACCTGCGGCTGATCGCGGGCCCGCTGGCCGTCCACGCGGACATGATGATGTGGCACCCGTCGGAGAGTCCCGCGCGGATCGCGGCGCAGCTGATCAACGTGCTGTTCGCGGTGCCGCAGATCTCGGTGGACCTGGCCGCGCAGACGCCCGGGCAGACCGAGGTGCTCAGGTTCTGGCTGTCGTTCGTGAAGGAGCACGCCGAGGTCCTGCAGGGCGGGCTGTTCGAGCCGTCCAGGCCCGACCTGGTCTATCCGCAGGTGCGGGCGAGCGCAGGCGGGGTCACGATCGTGGGCAGGTACGCGCCGATGCCGGTGGCCGTGCCCGCCGAGGGGACGCTCCTGGTGGCCAACGCCGACGACTGCGACCAGGTGGTGCTGACCGGCGAGGGGCGCGCGACCGCCACGGTGGCCGACTGCGCGGGCCGGCCCGTGAGCGCGGCCGAGGTGACGCTGCCCTGCGCCGTCACGGTCCCGACCGGCGGCTTGTTGAGGGTTCGGGTGTAGCCGTCGAAGGCCCGGCTCCGGCGGCGAAGCGCGCCGGAGCCGGGAGTTCTCAGAAACCGCCGGAGCGCCGCCGGTCGAGGAGTTGCGCCTCGTAGAGCGAGGGAATGGCCAGCCCCGGCCGGTTGGCGCCCTCGATGTATCCCTCGGGCTGCCTGAAGGGGCCGTCGCCGGTGATCGTGCCCCTGCAGCCGATCGCGTAGTTCTGCGCGGTCGGCGGCTTCTGCACGATGAGCCTGCTCGTCGACACGTCGCAGTTCCACGCCACCGAGTGGGCCGCCGACCAGCCGTGCGAGGTGCCGTAGCGGCCCCTGTTGTACAGCCCGAGCGTGTAGCCGTAATGCGGGTCGAGGTCGCGGTGGCCGTCGAACAGCAGGCCCTGCGACCAGCGGCGGTGCCCCTCGCTGGAGTTGAGGGCGTACTCGGAGGTGCCGCGCAGGAACACCACGCCCGAGACCGTGCTGTGGCCGTTGGAGACGAAGGCGTGCCTGGCCTTGTAGGCGTAGCAGTCGCGGAAGAGCACCTGCTGGGAGTAGGTGTAGGCGTTGAAGTTGTAGCGGCGGCTGCCGGTGACGACGCTGACCGGATCGATGGCCCTGCAGTTCTCGATCGTGGCCCTGGTGGTCTCCTGGGTGGCCACGCCCGCCTGGGTGAAGTGCAGCATCGTGCAGTCGCGCACCCACGAGTCCTCGGTGCCCAGCAGCACGATCGCGTTGTAGGCGTGCTCCTCGTCCTGCTCGGGGTCGCCCGCGTACTCGATGTCGACGCGCAGCCGTTCGACGCCCACCTCGCTGACCAGCCCCGACCTGTCCCACCGGTAGAGGTGGGACTGCGACAGGGCCCGGTCGAGATGGTTGAAGACCGGGACGTCGATGGTCACCGTGGAGCCCGACACCTCACGGACGCGGCGGTTGTAGATCAGGGGGTGCTCCCCCACCTTCCACGGCGGACCGGTGTCGTGCCCGCCGTAGTCGATGGCCCGCAGCCACGCGTCGGTGCACGGGTGGACGATGACGATGGTGTCGCCGGGACGCAGCGTCCCGGCGTCGGCCACCTCGAACCGGCGCTCGCCCACCTGGACGACGTCCGTGGTGATGTCGGTGCGGGTGCCCGGCACCTCGCCCTTCCACCCGCCCGCGCCGGAGCCGACCACGATCACGTCACGGTTCCTCGGGTCGTTGCCGGTGGCCTTGATGATCGTGTTGGCGCTCGGGTCGGCGCCGTCGCCCACGCCGCGCAGCACGATGCCGTCGGCGCGGATTCTGATCGTTCCGGCGACCGGGTAATGGCCGGGCAGCAGGAGCAGCGCGCCGCGCCGTTCGCGGGGCAGCGCGGCGATCTCGTCGAGCGCGGCCTGGAGGTGCGCGGTGTTGTCGCCCTCGATCGGCCGGATCGTCCTGACGACGGGCAGGTGCGGGATGGGCCGTTCGCCGTTGCGGTATCCGGCGTGGCTGAAGTCGGGGACGCGGTTGCCCTCGGCGTCCTGCTCGTAGACGAGGCGCCCATGCGTGCCGTAACGGACGAGCCTGGACTGCCAGGGGGTGGCGGCGTGGGCGGGCAGGGCGCCGGTCCAGCCCGCCGCCATGACGAGCCCGGCGCCGGCGATCAGTCCCCGCCGGGAGACGTGGCCGCTCATCTGATCACGATCTTGTCGAGCTCGGGGGTTCGCGCGCCCAGGTGGAAGAAGCGGATGGTGTTGACGCCGGCGATGAGCGGCACCGGCACCGTCGTGGTGGTGATCCGGTCGGGGGTGCCGGTCATGGGCACCTCGATCGAGTCGGCGCCGTTGACGCTGATCCTGAAGGACTGGGCGCCGTTGACGACCGCGTGGACGGTCAGCTGCCTGGTCGCGGTGGTCTCCGAGAGGATGCCCCTGACCACGGTGTAGTCGTAGGTGTTGCCGCCGATCAGGATGGTCTTGCGCCCGCCCGAGCAGATCCTGCAGTAGACGGGCTCGGCCGCGCCCTCGAAGACGTTGCCGGCCCGCTCGGCCTCGTACGCGCCGGGCGAGCGGTCGGGCTCGGGCAGCTGGACGGGCGGGGTGGCGGGACCGAGCTGCCAGGCTTTGAGGTCCTTGATCAGCATGTGGGTGTCCTGGAGCCCCGCGCTCCTGATGCTTCGGTAGATGCCCCACTTGGGACGGTTGTACTGTTCCTCGCTCCAGTAGAGGTCGATGTGGTCGGCCCGCGCGTCGACGAGCGTCGTACGGCCGTCGTGCATCGCCCAGCGCAGGTAGCCGTCGTCGGACGACTTCCACTCCAGCGTGACCGTGACCCACTTGTTCTGGATCGCGGCCAGGTCGTGGGTGGCGAACGGGTGGACCTGGTTGTCGGCGAGCGTCCAGTAGCGGGCCTCGATCTTCGGCACGCCGTTCTTGATCGGCAGCGTCAGCTGCATGACCGGCGTGCCGGTGTCGGAGGTCTTCACCTGCCAGATGTGGGTGAAGGCGGTGGTCGCGTCGAGGGTGTCGGGGAGGTACATCTGGTAGCTGAGGCGCCAGGTCTCGTCCTTGCGTATCTCCAACGGCCTGCCCGCGGAGTCGCGCATGCCCCGCACCTCGTTGCGCATGCGGTCGGAGCCGTCGCGGTCGACCAGGTGGGCGTCGAACCGGTAGGCGTCGCCCTCGGGGTAGACGTGCGGGAAGCCCTCGGGGTGCGAGCCGCGCCTATCGTCCTCCAGCGCCTCGAAGGCGTTGAGCCCGTCCTTGCGCGGGCTGGGGTTCCAGCGCAGCTCCCACTTGGGTCCGTGGGCGCTCGCGCCGGGGTCGGCGACGACGGGCCCGGTGGCAGCGGGAGCAGCGGCAGCGGGGATGGCGGGCATCAGCAGGGCGACGGTTAACAGCAGGGCTGGCAGGCGGGGCATCGGTGTCTCCTGAGGGTGCTGGTCTAGCGGGTCAGGCGGAGGGTGAAGCCGCCGTCGGCGGCCACGGGGATGGCGAGCTTGTCTCCCGCGATGACCGTCACCGTCTCGGCCAGGACGCGGTCGCCCGGGGCGTCCCTGTAGATGTCGGCCGCCCACTCCCCCTCCGCGAGGAAGTCGAGCGGCACGGTGAGCGTGCGGGCGGGCCCGGCGACGCCCGCGCCGACGTACCAGTGCCCGCCCTCGCGCCTGGCCAGCAGGATGTGGTCGGCGGGGTCGCCGGACAGCAGCCTGGTCTCCTCCCACGCGGTGGGCACCTGGGCGAGGAGCGCGGCGGCCTCGGGCCGCGACCGGTAGCTCTCGATGCTGTCGGCGAAGTGCTGGATCCCCGACTCGAAGAGCACCGCGAGCGCGAGCTCGAAGCCCGCGGAGATGGTCCGCACGGCGGTGAAGGTGCAGGGCGTGAAGTCCATGGGCCCCTGCACGTTGCGGGTGAAGGCGAGCGAGAGGTAGTGCGTGGCTGGATAGAGCGGCTCCTTGCCGGGCTTCGGCTTGATCCACTCCGCGCCCTTGACGGCCTCGGCGGTCATGAAGTGCGGCCAGGTCCGTTCGGTGCCGCGCGGGATGGTGCCGCCGTGGAAGACCACCATGAGCTCCAGCCGGGCGGTGGCGGCCAGGATGGCGTCGAACCAGCGCATCCGGTCCTGTCCGTCGGACTCGGTGAAGTCGATCTTCACACCGGCCGCGCCCCACTCCTTCCACAGCGCGAGCTTCTCTCGGTGCTCCAGCTCGGTGTCCACGTGCTGCCAGTGCGACCAGAGGAACACCCCGACGCCCTTCTGCGCCGCGTAGGAGATCAGCGAGGGCATCCACTCCTTGTTCCAGCCGGCGTCGGCGAGCACGTACGGCCAGCCCTGCTCGGCGGCGAAGTCCACCCAGCGCCGCTGCGCCTCGAGGTCACGGGTGGAGGGCCCGTCCGACCACCACGACCAGGCCGCCGCCCCCGGCCTGATCCACGAGGTGTCGGCCACCCTGGACGGCGCGGCGAGGCTGGTGACCAGGTCGCTCTCCACGATCGAGGCCAGGTCGCCGATGACGGCGGTCCGCCACGGCGTCCGCAACGGGCTGGCCGCCGTGACGTAGGGGTCGGGCAGGTCGAGCCTGAACGCGGTGCCGTCGAAGGCCAGCCTGGAGCCCGCGTAACCACTGTCGAGATCGGCCTCCGTCACCAGCAGCCAGCTCTCCCCCACCTGGAACAGCGAGGGGTAGCCGTAGTGCACGGGCTCGGCCGCGCCGACCGTGGTGTGCCGGTGGATCTCCTCGTAGTCGCAGCGCCCGTTCTCGTACGGCAGCAGCACCGCCCTCGCCCCCGGGTCCAGCACGTACTCGGAGCGCTCCTCGCACACGGTCACCGGACCCGACCACGGCACCTCGTAGCGGTAGGCCACCCCGCCGCCGCCGATCCTCACGCGCAGCACCAGCCGGTGCCCGTTCCTGGCGAAGCCGAGCCGCCACTCGGTCGCGGTGTAGCGGTGCTCGCGGCGCTTGCCCGTCACCGTGCCGTAGGACTCCTCGATCGCCTCGCTCGCGATCCCCTCGAACACCAGCCCCCTGGTCAGGTCCTCGTGGGCGGTCACCAGCCCGAGGCGGGAGCGTCGGATGACTGGACAACCGCCCCGCGAGACCTCCCACGTGAGTTCACCGTCGGGTGACAGGCGCAGGATCGCTTCCAGATCCTCGGCACGAAGGTTCCACGTCGGCATGTCAGGGGCCTCTTTCAGGTCTTTCGCGGAGGGGACCGCCTTCACAGTGGGGCAGAGCCTAAGTTGCAAGCGCTTGCAATTCAATTCTTGACGAAGTTAATTACCCGGTCTACGGTACGGCCATGCCTCACGGACCGCATGCCGACGCGCTGAATCATCGGACCTCTTCGGCGCGTCTGGCGGAGTTCCGCGAGCAACGCCTGGGCCTCTTCATCCACTGGGGCCTCTACGCGCTCGCCGCCCGCCACGAGTGGGTCAAGCAGCGGGAGCACCTCACCGACGCGGACTACCAGCCCTACTTCGACCACTTCGATCCTGACCTGTTCGACCCCGACGCCTGGGCGGAGGCCGCCGCGGGCGCGGGGATGCGCTACATGGTGCTGACGACCAAGCACCACGACGGCTTCTGCCTGTGGGACTCGGCGCTGACGGACTACTCGGTCGCCGGCACGCCGTACGGCAAGGACCTGGTGGGCCCGATCGTGGCGGCCTTCCGCGCCAGGGGCCTCGGCGTGGGCTTCTACCACTCGCTGCTCGACTGGCACCACCCCGACTTCCCCATCGACGGCCTCCACCCGCTGCACGGCAGGGTCGAGGAGCCCTGGCGGGACATCGCGAAATATCGGCGGTACCTGCACGGGCAGGTCGAGGAGCTGCTCACCCGCTACGGCCGGATCGACACGATGTGGTTTGACTTCTCCTACTCCACGCGGCTGCGAGACGGGAAGCCGACCCCGGGCGGCAAGGGCGCCGCCGACTGGCGGTCGGCGGAGCTGATGCGGCTGGTGCGAGAGCTCCAGCCGGGCATCCTGGTCAACAACCGGCTGGAGATCCCCGGCGACTTCGTCACTCCCGAGCAGTTCCAGCCGCCGGCGCCACCCGGCGAGGTGTGGGAGGCCTGCCAGACGCTCAACGGCAGCTGGGGCTACGACCGGGACAATCTCGACTACAAACCCGTCGACCTGCTCGTCAGGATGCTCGTCGACACCGTCTCCAAGGACGGCAACCTGCTGCTCAACGTCGGGCCCGACGGACGCGGCGCCTTCGACCCCAGAGCGCTGGAGACCCTGCGGGGCATCGGCGAGTGGATGCGGCTGCACGGCCGGGCCGTCTACGGCGCCGGGCCCAGCGCCTTCGAGGCGCCACAGGACTGCCGCTACACCCAGCGCGGCGACCGCCTGTACGTGCACCTGCTCGCCTGGCCGTACCGGCACCTGCACCTGCCGGGGCTCGCGGGCCGGGTCCGCTACGCGCAGCTGCTGAACGACGGCTCGGAGATCCGAAGGCTGGTCCCCGACCCCGCGCGCGACAGCGGCCACACCAAGCTCGGGGCGCTCCCGCCGGGCACCCTCACCCTCCAGCTCCCGGTGCAACGACCCGACGTGGCCGTGCCGGTGATCGAGCTCTTCCTGTGAAAGGCCACCCCCCATGGACATGAACCGCCGACAGATCCTGGCTCTCGCGGTGGCGGCCGCCGCCGTCCCTGCGCTGAGCGCGTGCGCGGGGGACACCCGCCAGCAGAAGCAGGCCGCCGCGCCGGTGAAGTCGGGCGTGCCGACCCTCGACCCGAACCGGCCGGGCAACGAGACCTGGCCCTTCGAGCAGGCCGAGGCGCTCAACAGGTCGCTGACCTGGCCGAAGACGAACGTGCCCGACCCGTCGTCGAAGGTCGTGATCACGATCGCGAACACCTCCGACGTGATCGCCGAGGTCCGCAACGCGCAGTTCGACTTCTTCTTCAAGCAGCGGCACCCGAACATCGAGATCAGGCGCGAGACCTCGACGTTCGACTCCTTCCTCACCAAGTACATGGCCCAGGCGGCGGGCGGCTCGCTGCCCGACGTGATGTACAACCACTACTCCTGGACGCAGAACTTCATCGCCAACGGCATCGTCCATCCGCTGGACGAGTTCATCGCCAGGACACCCGACTTCGGGATGGCGGACCTGCCCGAGGCGGGCCTGGCCTACTTCCGGCGGGACGGCAAGCTGTACGGCCTGCCCACCGACATGGCGCCCAAGCTGCTCTACTTCAACAAGGACATCTTCGACAAGGCGGGGCTGAAGTACCCGGACGAGACGTGGACCTTCGAGAAGATGATCGAGACCGCCAAGAAGCTCAAGAGCGGCTCGGGCGCCACGAAGATCTTCGGCTTCTCGCCGTCCCCGAAGCCCGCCCCCGACCTGTCGACGGTCTTCCTCATGCCGTACGGCGGGCGCTTCCTGTCTCCGGACGAGACCCAGGTGGTGATCAACTCGCCCGAGGCCGTCAAGACCATGAGCATGTGGCTGGACCTGCTGGTCAAGGACGGCGTCACACCCAGCCTCGCCGAGGAGCTGCTCCTGGAGAAGGTGGACCCGTGGAAGTCCGGCCACGCGGCCATGCACATCAACGGTGCCTGGATCATGACGGAGCTGTCCAAGCAGAAGGCGTTCAAGTGGGGCGCCACGCACGTGCCGAAGGGCCCGCAGGGCCGCTTCAGCCCGGCGGTCGGCAGCGCGCTGGTGATGCCCGCCTCCTCGCAGAACAAGGAGGCCGCGTGGATCTACATGTACGAGTACCTATCGACCTCCGGCTACCAGTTCCGCAGGATCAGCGCCCCCGCCCGCCAGTCGGCGTGGCTGCCCAACGCCGAGGCGCTCGGCATCCCGAAGGAGACCGCCGAGCTGGTGAAGGAGATCCTGGCCGACTACGCCACCAGTGACGGCGTCATGCGGATGCCGGCGACCAAGAAGATCGTGGACACCGCCAAGCCGATCTGGGAGCGCGCGATGATCGGCAAGGTCGACGCCGAGACGGCGCTCAAGGAGATCGCCGACAAGGTGGCCCCGCTGCTGGCCGAGAACAAGATCGCGTGATGAGCACCGTCCTCGCCCGCCGCGAGGCGCGGCGCTTCCACCTGTTCGTCTCGCCGTGGCTGATCGGGTTCGTCCTGTTCACCGCGGGCCCGATCGTCGCCGCGGTCGTCATCAGCTTCATGCAGTGGAACCTGCTCAGGTCGCCGGTGTGGGTGGGGTTCGCCAACTACGAGCGGATGTTTTCCGACCCGGAGTTCTGGGAGTCGCTGGAGAACACCTTCCAGTACGGCCTGGGCTCGGTGGCGCTCGGCGTGACCTTCACCTTCCTGCTGGCGCTGCTGCTCAACCAGCCGCTGCGCTTCCAGGGCCTGTTCCGCACCGTGATGTACATGCCGTCGGTCGTCTCCGGCCTGGCCACCGCGCTGCTGTGGCTGAACATCCTGCACCCCGACTACGGCCTGATCAACAAGGTGCTGGCGGCCGTCGGCGTCCAGGGCCCGGGCTGGCTGGCCTCGCAGGAGTGGGCGATCCCCGCGCTGGTGCTGATGAGCGTGTGGGGCGCGGGCAACACGATCGTCATCTACCTGGCCGGTCTCCAGGGCATCCCGAAGACGCTCTACGAGGCGGCCGAGATCGACGGCGCGGGCTGGTGGCGCAGGTTCTGGAGCGTCACGGTGCCGATGATGTCGCCCGTCATCTTCTTCAACGTGGTGACGGGCTTCATCGCGGCGCTGCAGGGCTACGTGCTGATCCTGGTCATGACCGAGGGCGGGCCCGGCAACGCGACGATGGTGCTCGGCCTCTACATCTACCGCCACGCCTTCGTCTACTTCGACATGGGCTACGCTGCGGCGCTGTCCTGGGCGATGTTCGCGCTCATCATCGCCGTCACGCTGATCCAGTTCGGCCTGGCCAGGCGCTGGGTCCACTACGAGTTCGCCAGGTGAGGACGCCGTGATGTTCCTGAGGAAGACGGCGGCGCCCGCCCAGCTGACCTCGCAGCAGGCCGAGCGGATCAGGCGGATCAGGCGCTCGGGCGCCTACATCCTGCTGGCGATCGCCACCGTGGTGTTCCTGCTGCCGTTCCTGTGGATGGTGACGACCTCACTGAAGTCGGACGAGGCCAACCTGGCCTTCCCCCCGCAGTGGCTGCCCGACTCCTTCCACTGGGAGAACTACGAGCGCGGCTGGTTTGGCTCCCTGCCGTTCAACACCTTCCTGCTCAACACGGTGCTGATCACCGCGCTGTCGATGCTCGGCAACCTCGTCTCGTGCGTCCTGCCCGCCTACGCCTTCGCCAGGATGCGGGCGAGGGCGGCCGGCCTCATGTTCGCGGCGCTGCTGGCCACCATGATGATCCCGCGCGAGATCACGCTGGTGCCGAAGTTCATCCTGTTCTCCAAGCTCGGCTGGGTCGACACCTACCTGCCCCTGGTGGTGCCCGAGTTCTTCGGCGTGGCGCTCTACATCTTCCTGCTGCGCCAGTTCTTCACCACGATCCCGCAGGAGCTCATCGACGCCGCCCGCATCGACGGCGCCTCGGAGCTGCGCATCCTGTGGCGAATCATGCTGCCGCTGTCGAAGCCCGCGATCGCGGCGATCTGCCTGTTCTCCTTCGTGGGCAACTGGAACCAGTACCTGGAGTCGGTGATCTACATCCGCACGACGGAGAAGTTCACGCTCCCGCTGGGCCTGGCCATGTTCACCGACCAGTACGCCACGCAGTACAACCAGATGATGGCGGTCGCCCTTGTCTCCATGCTGCCGATCGTGATCCTGTTCTTCGTGGCGCAGAAGACGTTCATCCGCGGTGTCACGCTGACCGGCATCGCGGGAAGGTAACCGAACCAGATGGGAACGATGTGAACCACGATCGCCAGCCGTACCGCAGGTGTGGCCGTAGCGGGCTGCTGCTGCCCGCGATCTCCCTGGGGCTGTGGCACAACTTCGGCGACGGCAGGACTCTGGAGAGCCAGCGAGAGATCCTGCTCAAGGCGCTCGACCTGGGCATCACCCACTTCGACCTGGCCGACCGCTACGGCCCGCCGCTCGGCGCGGCCGAGCACACCTTCGGCGCGATCCACCGGCGCGACCTGCGCCCGCTGCGCGACCAGATCGTGGTCTCCACCAAGGGCAGCAACCCCATGTGGGACGGCCCGTACGGCAAGGGCAACTCCCGCAAGCACCTGCTTGCCACGCTCGACCGCTCCCTCGACCGGCTGGGCCTCGACTTCGTCGACATCTTCTACCTGCACCGCGAGGACCCCGAGACACCGCTGGAGGAGCAGGCGGCCACGCTCGACCACCTGGTCCGCACCGGCAGGACGCTCTACGTCGGCGTCTCCAACTTCAGCCCCGAGGCCACCACCGAGATCGCCGCCCTGCTGCGCGGCCTGGGCACTCCTCTGCTGGTCCACCAGCCGCGCTACTCCATGATCAGGCGCGGCATCGAGGAGAAGCTGCTGTCCGTGCTCGAGAGGGAGGGCGTCGGCTGCGTGGTCTACTCGCCGCTGGCGCAGGGTCTGCTGACCGACCGCTACCTCGACGGCATCCCCGACGACTCGCGCGCCGCCGAGGGCCGCTTCCTCGGCAGGAGCGACGTCACCCCCGAGGTCGTCGGCTTCGTCCGCGCGATCGGCGCCATCGCCGCCGAGCGGGGGCAGACCGTGGCGCAGATGGCGCTGGCATGGGCGCTGCGCGACCCGCGCGTCACCTCGGTGCTGGTGGGCGCGTCCAGCGCCGCCCAGCTGGAGTCGAACGTCGCCGCCGTCGACCGGCTCGGTTTCACCGACGACGAGCTGGCCGCCCTCGACCGGGCCGCGAAGGAGGCGGACGTCCTTGCGTAGGCGCCCGGGGAAGGGACGGGAACACGATGGGTAGGGGCACCCCCGGCCCGATGGAGGGACGGGAACACGATGCGTAGGTGCACGCCCGGCCCGGGGAAGGGACGGCAACACGATGCGTAGGAGCACGCTGGCCGCCTTCGGGCACGGGGTGGGGCTGCCCGGCTATCGGGTGCACTCGGGCGGGGTGTCCACGCTGGCGCCAGGCGAGATCAGCCACGCCAGGGGCCCGCACACCCACCCCGACCCCGAGATCTTCCTCATTCTCTCCGGCACCGGCCGCGTCCACCTCGACGGGGAGTCCTCGGGCTTCGCCGCCGGCGACGTGCTGATCGTCGAGCCGGGCGAGGACCACCACCTGGAGGCCGTCTCCGAAATCGTCACCACCTGGCTGCACCTGGAGCGCATGTGACGCTGCCCGCTCTCGGACTCGGGGGCGGGCCCCTCGGCAACTACCTGCGCCCCATCTCCGAGGCCCAGGCCGAGGCGGTCGTCGAGGCGGCGTGGGAGGCGGGCATCCGCAGGTTCGACACCGCTCCCTTCTACGGCCTCGGCCTGTCCGAGCGGCGTCTCGGCCGGGTCCTGCGCGGCCTGCCGCGCACGGAGTTCGTCATCTCCACCAAGGTCGGCAGGCTCGTACGGCCGGGCCCCGGCGCGCCCGTTCCGTTCGCCGTGCCCGGCGACAGGCACGCGGAGTGGGACTTCAGCCGTGACGGCGTGCTGCGCAGCGTCGCCGACTCCCTCGACCGCCTCGGCCTCGACCACGTCGACACGCTGCTGATCCACGACCCCGACCAGCACTGGCCTCAGGCGCTCGACGAGGGCTTCGCCACGCTCGCCGAGCTGCGGGCCCAGGGGGTGGTGAAGGCGATAGGGGTCGGGATGAACCAGTCGAAGATGCTGGTGGAGTTCGTCAGGCACGCCGACCCCGACGTGCTGCTGGCCGCCAACCAGGTCACGCTGCTACGCAGGTCCGCCTTCGAGGAGCTGCTGCCGCTCTGCCTGTCGCGCGGCATCCCCGTGGTGGCCGCGAGTCTGTTCCACCGCGGCGACCTGGCCGCTCCCCCGCCGGACGCCCCGCCCGAGGTGCGACGCTACGCGGAGGCCTGCGCCAGGCACGGGGTGCCGCTGGCGACGGCGGCGATGCGCTTTCCCCTCAGGCATCCGGCGGTGCGCTCGATCCTCATCGGCGCCCACACCCCCGAACAGGTCGCGTCCAACGTCGCCGACTTCCACCACCCGGTCCCCGAGGCGCTCTGGCACGAACTGGAGACCTGACCACCCGAGGCCCCCACCGGGCGCGAACTGGGAAGCGGACTTGCCCGGAGTCCCCATGGGCGCGCGCCGGTGAAGGGCGCGCCCGGGTCGCGCGGGACCGGCGCGGCCGCCCCCGGTCTAGCGGGAGAAGCGGCCGCGGACGTGCACGGGAACGCCCTTGGCGAGCAGGCCGGGCAGCACCTCGGCCACGTTCATCGGCAGCCGCACGCAGCCGTGCGAGGCCGGGTACAGCGGCACCGACAGCGCGCCGTGGAAGGCGATCCCGCCGTTGAAGAAGATCGGGTTGTAGAGCTGCCCCAGGTAGGACCGGTGCCAGCCGGAGGCCCGCCACGTCGTCCTGAAGTTGCCCGTCGGCGTGGTCGCCGACCCGCAGAAGCGCTGGGACTTGCCCTGCCACACGGCCGTCTCGCAGTAGGCCACGCCGCTGCCCGAGGAGATGTGCGTGATCAGCTTCACCTGGTCGTCGACGTAGAGGACCATGATCTGCTTGGACAGGTTGACCTCGGCCCTGGAGGGCTTGCCGTTCGGGACCAGGACCTTGGGCGTCTTCGGGTTCTCCAGCGCCGCCCACGTGCGCTTGCCGATGGTGCTGGACGGCTTGATGCCGTTCACCTTCTGGAAGGCCCACACCGCGGCGAGCGTGGTGCCGCCGTACCTGCCGTCGACCTTGCCCGGCAGATAACGCAGGTTCTTCAGGCGCTGCTGGAGCCACTTGACCGCCGAGCCCTTGGAACCGAGCTTGAGCGTCTTGCCCGGCGCGGTGACCGCACCGGCCTTCACCAGCACGCCGGCCGCGGCGACGGGGGCCTGCACGACCCGCGTGGCCCCCGCCACGGGCCGCACGTCCTGGGGGGCGGCCACCGAGCCACACGCTGAGAGAACGACGGTCCCAGCCGTCAGGAGAGCAGCCAGACCGAGCTGACGTGGAGGCCTCATGCCATCCATCCCCTCAAATGGTTAACAATCGAATCAAAGGACCCTAGCGCACCACCATGCCTCGGCAATCCATTGGTCAATCTGTTTAGAGTGGGCCCATGCCCGAAAAGTTGCACCCCAACGCCGCCCGCGTGGCGTCGGCCCTGCGCGAGCTGGGTGCCACAGGTGAGATCGTGGTCCTGCCGGACTCCGCGCGCACCGCAGCCGAGGCGGCGTCGGCGGTGGGCGTCGACGTCGGCGCCATCGTCAAGAGCATGCTCTTCGACGCCGACGGCGCTCCCCTGCTGGTGCTCACCAGCGGCGCGCACAACGTGGACGTGAATTTGATCGCCCGCACCGCGGGAGCCGCCAAGGTGCGCAGGGCCACGCCCGAGTTCGTGCGCGCGGCGACCGGGCAGCCCATCGGCGGGGTCGGTCCCGTGGGGCACCCCGCGCCCATCCGCACCCTGGTCGACACCTGGCTCGGCAAGCACGAGGTGATCTGGGCGGCGGGCGGCCACCCGCACGCGGTCTTCCCCACCACCTTCGACGAGCTGCTGCGCATCACCGGCGGTACGGCGGTCGAGGTCGAGTGATCGAGATCCGCGGCGCGGGACCTGCGGAGTTCACCGACCGTCTCGAGACGGTGATGAGCATCTACACCGCCGCCATGCACCCTCCTGTGGAGCAGATCACCGGGCGGCAGGCGATCATGCGCGGCCACGGCGCGAACCCGGGCTTCCACTGCCTGTTCGCCGAGCTGCCCGGCGGCACGACGGCGGGCTTCGCCTACGGCTTCCACGGCATGCCCGGACAGTGGTGGCACGACGTCGTCTACCGCGCGATGCAGGAGAAGTCGGGCACCGAGGTGGCCGAGGCGTGGCTCGGCGATTCACTGGAGCTGGCGGAGGTCCACGTCCACCCCGACTACCAGGGCAAGGGCATCGGCAGGACGCTGATCCGCGCGCTGTGCGAGGGGCGGCCCGAGCGCTCGGTGGTGCTGTCGACCCACGACCTCCCCACCGCCGCCCGCCATCTTTACCGCACGCTGGGCTTCATCGACCTGCTCACCCAGTTCGTCTTCCCTGGCGGCTACGAGCACTACGCCATCGCAGGCGCGGTCCTCCCCCTCCGCTGATCCTTTTTCATCCTGTACGGCAAGCCCGGTCATGCCCACCGGGGTCACCGCTGAGCGCCCGTCCATCACGCGTTCTCCAGCGGGACTCCGGCTCGCCGCCGTCACGTCAGGATCGTCGGCCTTGAAACCTTCGCCGTGACAGCGGAGGCGAAGTCCCGCTGGGCGCACCCCCGCGACGGACGGCGCCCCGTGCGGAGCGGGGGCGCCAGACCGGCTTCGCCGTACCGGATGATCTTTGGGGTCAGGCGGACAGCGCCGCCGGCTGGAGGAGTTGGAAGACTTCGCGGGTGGCGCTGGAGCGGTTGAAGGTGATGAAGTGGATGCCCGGCGCGCCCTCGTCGAGCAGCCGCTGGCACAGCTTCGCGCCCTCGTCGATGCCCAGCCTGCGCACCGCCGCCGGGTCGTCGGCGACGGCCTCGAACCGCGCGGCGAGCGCGGCCGGGAACGGCGCGCCCGACAGCTGCTCCGACCTGGCGATCGTGCCGATGTTCGTGACCGGCATGATGCACGGGATGATCGGGGTGTCGCAGCCCTTGGCCGCCACCCTGTCGCGCAGGCGCAGGTAGTCGTCGGCCTGGAAGAACATCTGGGTGATCGCGTAGTCGGCTCCGGCCCGGCACTTGTTGACGAAGTAGTCGGTGTCGGACTCGATGGTGGCCGAGCGCGGGTGCTTGTAGGGGAAGGCGGCGACGCCGACGCAGAAGTCGCCCGACTGCCGGATCAGCTTGACCAGCTCCTCGGCGTAGAGGACGCCCTCGGGGTGCTGGACCCACTCGCCGTTGGGGTCGCCGGGCGGGTCGCCGCGCACGGCCAGGATGTTGCGCACGCCCGCGTCGGCGAAGCGGCCGACGAGGTGACGCAGCTCGCGGATGGAGTGGTTGACCGCCGTGAAGTGCGCGACGGGCGTGAGCGTGGTCTCGTGGGCGATGCGCTCCACGATGTCGACGGTGCGGTCTCGGGTGGAGCCGCCCGCTCCGTAGGTCACGGAGACGAAGGTCGGCCGGAGCGCCTCGAGCTCCCTGATGGAGCGCCAGAGCTGCCTCTCACCCTCCTCGTTCTTCGGCGGCATGAACTCGAAGGAGAAGGAACGTTCGCCGGAGGCAAGCAGATCACGGACGGTGGGGACGCGATCGGGAAGGACGGAGGGTTGACCCAGAGCCATAATCCAAGGCTACCGGTACGAAGCCGGGCCCCGCCGTCACGTCCATATGACGGGAGCGGGAGATCGAAACCCCAGCTACAGCCCGTTACTCTCATGGCATGAGCATGGACACCCTCCGCACCGAGGTGGATCGGTCCCTCGGGGAGTTCCTCGACCGGCAACGCCCCATCGTCAACGGCCCGGATCTCGCACCCTTGCTCAACGCGGCCAGGGAGCTGCTCTCGGGCGGCAAGCGGCTGCGTCCCGCCTTCTGTTACTGGGGCTGGCGCGCGGCGGGCGGCGGCGACGAGCCCGGGATCTTCGTGGCCGCCGCCTCGCTGGAGCTGCTGCAGGCCAGCGCCCTCGTGCACGACGACGTGATGGACAAGAGCGACCTGCGCAGGGGTATGCCCTCGGCGCACCGCCGGTTCCAGCGCCTGCACGAGAAGAGCGACTGGTACGGCTCGGCCGAGCAGTTCGGCGAGGGTGCGGCGGTCCTGCTGGGCAACCTGCTGCTCATCTGGTCCGGGGAGATGTGGCGCTCGAGCGGCCTGCCCCACCTGGAGGTCGCCCAGCCGTACCACGACCACATGCGCACCGAGCTGATGTGCGGGCAGTACCTCGACCTGCTGGAGCAGGCCCACGGCGAGAACACCTTCGACTCGGCGCTGCGGGTGGCGCTGTACAAGAGCGGCAAGTACTCCGTGGAGCAGCCGCTCAGACTGGGCCTCACCCTGGCGGCGGGCGGCGGCGCGCCGTGGATCGAGGAGCTGTGCGTGGAGTACGGCAACCGCGTCGGCATCGCCTTCCAGCTGCGCGACGACATCCTCGGGGTGTTCGGCGACCCGGTGGAGACGGGCAAGCCCGCGGGTGACGACCTGCGTGAGGGCAAGCGCACCATGCTCATCGCCCGCACGCTGGCCGCGGCGACGCCCGAGGACGCGGCGACCGTGCGGCGGCTGCTCGGCGACTCCGACCTCGACGCGGAGGGGGTGGCCAAGCTGCGCGGGATCATCGAGGGGAGCGGGGCGCTCGACGAGTGCGAGGAGATGATCGCCAGGTATCTGGAGGAGTCGCTCGCCTCGCTGGCCGACGCGCCGATCACCGAGGAGGCGCGCTCGGCGCTGGCCGACCTCGCGGTCGCGGCCACCTCTCGCAAAACCTGACCGGGCACCCGGTCCCGAGACCGCTCGCGCCGACAGCGCCGCTTCGGCCCTGTCGCCTGATGGCTGGGGTGGTTGCGGCCGCCGAGGTGTCGTCGGCGGCCTGCCAGGTGGGGCGCGTCAGGGGGCCAGGCGTTTGGCGAATTCGGCCGCCGCCGCGCCGGGGTCCTCCGCCTCGGTGATCGCGCGAACGACCACGACGCGGCTCACGCCGTACGACCTGACCTCGTCGAGGTTGTCGAGGTCGATGCCGCCGATGCCGAACCACGGCCGGCCCTCGCCGAGCCCCGTCGCGTGCCTGAGCAGGTCGGGCCCCGGCGCGTGCCGTCCCGGCTTGGTCGGGGTCGGCCAGATCGGGCCGCAGCAGAAGTAGTCGACGCCCTCCTCCACGGCGGCCGCCGAGGCCTCCGCCGCCGAGTGCGTGGACCTGCCGATGAGGATGTCGTCGCCGAGGATGTCTCGCGCGACGCGCACCGGCAGGTCGTCCTGGCCGAGGTGGAGCACGTCAGGGCGGGCCGCGAAGGCGATGTCGGCCCGGTCGTTGACCGCCAGCAGCGCGCCGTGCCGGTCGCAGGCGTCGCGGAAGACCTCGAGCAGCGCGAGCTCCTCGCGCGCCTCCAGGCCCTTCTCCCTCAGCTGGACGATGTCGACCCCGTTGGCCAGCACCGCGTCGAGGAAGTCGGCCAGGTCACCCCTGGACCGACGGCCGTCGGTGCAGAGGTAGAGGCGGGCGTCAGAAACCGAGCGCTTGGGCACGCCGCTTGACCTCGGTGTGGCGACCGGCCTTGATCGCGTCGATGGGCGAGCCCGGCAGGGACTCGTCGGGCGTGAACAGCCAGCGCAACGACTCGACGTCGTCGTAGCCGGCGTCGAGCAGGAGCGTGAGCGTGCCGGACAGGCCCTTCACCACGTCCTTGCCCTCGAGGAAGGCGGCGGGCACCTGCGGCCCCCCGCCGCCTCGGCGTACGCCGAGGAGCTTGTGGTCCTTGAGGAGCTGCTTGGCCCTGCCGATCGTCAGATCGAGGCGCGCGGCCACTTCGGGGAGAGTGAGCCACTCGCCGACGAGCTGGTCGGTCTCCCGGTCTATCTGTGCAACAGAAAGCGTCACGAATCCACCACTACCACATCGCGTCCTTGCTCAAACAACACAATCACGGAGAGCCACCTCGGGATCGGCCAGGCGCCCCGGATCGAGGCGCTGGCCTGCCTCGATGAGCCTACGGCCCTGGACGAGGTCGCGGGGCCTGTTGACGGTCAGGACGGCGGCCAGCCGGTCGTCGTCGGTCAGCCAGCAGACCGACCACCTGCTCACCGGCGCGGCGGCCGCCGGATCGCCGCGGCGCACCAGGCGGGCGCCCGCGTGGTGACCCGCGTACTGCACCATGTGACCGAACTGCTCCGACCAGAAGTACGGGACGGGATCGTACACGGCCTCGTCGCCCAGCAGGCTGGCCACGGCCACCTCGGGGGCGTTGAGCGCGGTGTCCCAGTGCTCCACCCGCAGCCTGGTGTGGAAGCGGCGCGACCACCAGGCCGCGCAGTCGCCGACGGCGACCACGTTCGGCAGGGAGGTGCGCAGGTGCTCGTCGGCGACGACGCCGTTGTGCAGGTCGATGTCGGAGCCGGCCAGCCACTCGATCGTGGGCCGCACGCCGATGCCGGTCACGACCACGTCGGCCTCGATGCTCCCGCCGCCGACCAGGCTCACGCCGCCGGGGTCCACGGAGCCGACCATGGTGTTCAGCCGCAGGTCGATGCCTTCGTACCAGCGGATGGTCTCGGCGCCCACCTCCGCGCCGACCACGTGCGCGAGCGGGGCGGCGCCCGCCTCCAGCACCGTGACCGCGCAGCCCGCCTTCCTGGCGGCCGTGGCCACCTCGGCGCCGATCCAGCCCGCCCCGATGATCACTACTCGGGCCCCCGGGACGAGCTCGGCGCGCAGGGCCAGCGCGTCGTCGAGGGTGCGCAGGACGTGCTGGCGGCCCTCGCCCGGCAGCCTGATCGGCTCGGCTCCGGTGGCGATGACCAGGCCGTCGTAGGCCATCTCGCCCTCGGTGGTCTCCACCACGCCCTCGGCCAGGCCCTTGGCCGACACCCCCGCCCGGTGCTCGACCTCCATGCCCTCCAGATCGGAGTCGACGAAGCTGGAGTCGGCGTCGCCGAGGAGCACCGCCTTCGACAGGGGCGGACGGTCGTAGGGCCGGTGCCGCTCCTCCCCGATCAACGTGATCGTGCCGCCGAATCCGCGTGCTCTGAGAGCCTCGGCGCTGCGTACCCCTGCCAGTCCCGCACCTACCACCACGACATGGTTCACGGTCAAGACCATAACCAATGGTTCAAGGGTGACGTTCGGCGTGAGTAGGCTGGACGGTGGAAGACGCGCGGGAGTCCGGCCACACCGGGCTGAGAGGAAGGCTTCGACGGGCCTTCGACCGCAAGACACCTGATCCGGATCATGCCGGCGAAGGGAGCGAGATGGACCTGATCGTGGGCGGCGGCGTGGTGGGCCTGTCCGTCGCCTGGCGGCTCGCCAGGGCCGGCCAGGCCGTCACGGTGATCGACCCGGCCCCCGCCTCGGGCGCCTCCCATGCCGCCGCGGGCATGCTGGCCCCCGTCAGCGAGGTCGCCTACACCGAGGAACCGCTGCTCAGGCTGGGCCTGGCCGCGCTGGAGCGCTGGCCGGCCTTCGCCGCGGAGCTGGAGGCCGACAGCGGCCTGTCCGTCGACTACCGCGCCCACGGCACGCTGGACGTGGCCTTCGGCGCCGACGACCTGGCCGCGCTGGAGGAGCTGGCCGCTTTCATGGACAAGCTGGGGCTGCCGGTCGAGCGCCTGACGGGGCGCGAGTGCCGCCGCCTGGAGCCGATGCTCTCGCCGTCCGTGCGGGGCGGGGTGCTGGCGGGCGGCGACGCGTGGGTGGATCCCCGTCGCGTCACCGCGGCCCTGCTGGCCGCGCTGGAGGCGATGGCGGTCCCCCTCGTACGGCGCCGCGCCACCGGCCTGCTCGACGGCGCGGTACGGCTGGCCGACGGCGAGGTCCTGACCGGCGAGCGGGTCGTCCTGGCCGCGGGCGCGTGGAGCGGCGAGCTCGCCGACGTGCCCGTGCGGCCGGTGAAGGGCCAGATCATGCGCCTGCGCTCCCCCTACCCGCTGCTCGGCAGGTGCGTGCGCGGCATGGTGCACGGCTCGCCCGTGTACCTCGTGCCGCGCGGCGACGGCGAGGTGGTGGTCGGCGCGACCCAGGAGGAGCTGGGCTTCGACACCAGGGTGACCGCGGGCGGCCTGTACGAGCTGCTGCGCGACGCCAGGGAGCTGGTGCCCGGCGTCACCGAGCTCGAACTCGGCGACGTGGTGGCGGGGCTGCGCCCGTGCACCCCCGACAACGTGCCGCTGATCGGCCCTTACCGCCGGGGGCTCGCCCTGGCCACGGGACACCACAGGGGCGGCGTGCTGCTGGCTCCACTCACCCCCGCGCTCCTCGAGGGCGAGGAGCCCGAACTGGCCGCCCTGTGCTCGCCACAGCGGTTCTGAACAAGGAAGTGCCGATGCAAGTGACGATCAACGGGGCCGCGCACGAGGTGCCGGACGGCACCACGGTGGCGCAGGCCGTCCAGCGGCTGACGGAGCAGACCACGGGCGTCGCCGTCGCGCTCAACGACGAGGTGGTCACCAGGGGCACGTGGGCGACCACGGCGCTGGCCGACCGCGACAGGATCGAGATTCTCACGGCGGTGCAGGGTGGATGAACTGATCATCGCGGGCGAGAAGTTCTCCTCGCGGCTCATCATGGGCACCGGGGGCGCGCCCTCGCTGGAGGTGCTCGACCAGGCGCTGGCCGCCTCCGGCACCGAGCTGACCACGGTCGCGATGCGCCGCCTCGACCCCGCCGCGCGCGGCTCGGTGCTCGACGTGCTGCGGGCCCGCCAGATCAAGGTGCTGCCCAACACCGCGGGCTGCTTCACGGCGGGCGAGGCAGTGCTGACCGCCAGGCTGGCCCGTGAGGCGCTGGGCACCGAATGGGTCAAGCTCGAGGTCATCAACGACGAGCGGACCCTGCTGCCCGACCCGATCGAGACCTTCGACGCGGCCGAGCGCCTGGTGGCCGAGGGGTTCGTGGTCCTGCCGTACATCGGGGACGATCCGGCGCTGGCCCGCCGTCTGGAGCAGGCGGGGTGCGCGGCGGTGATGCCGCTCGGCGCGCCGATCGGCTCGGGGCTCGGCATCCGCAACCCGCACAACATCGAGCTGATCGTCGAGTCAGCCTCGGTGCCGGTGATCCTCGACGCGGGCATCGGCACGGCGAGCGACGCGGCGCTGGCGATGGAGCTCGGCTGCGACGCCGTGCTCCTGGCCACGGCCGTGACCAGGGCGCAGCGGCCCGACCTGATGGCCGCGGCGATGCGCGCGGCCGTCCAGGCCGGACGGCTGGCCCGCCAGGCCGGGCGGATCCCGAGGCGGCGCTACGCGGAGGCCTCCTCGCCGATGACCCCGTGATGCGCCAAGAGAGGGCTGCCTGAAGGGGCCGTCGTTCATGGGGAGACCTCCTGGGACGCGAGCTCGCTTGCCCGGCGCGGCTCGCCGTTCAAGATCATGGAACAAACGGGCATCGGTTTCGGATTGTCCGGCCCTGCCGGTGGCAAATCGCCCGTAAACTCGGCCGGGTGGACACGACGATTGCGGACCCCCTGGTCGGGAGACTCCTCGACGGGCGCTATCGCATCGAGTCCCGGATCGCCCGGGGCGGGATGGCGACGGTCTACCTGGCACTCGACATCAGGCTCGACCGCACGGTCGCGCTCAAGGTGATGCACCGCTCCCTCGCGGAGGACCCCGCGTTCGTGCGCAGGTTCATCGGCGAGGCCAAGTCGGTGGCCAGCCTGTCGCACCCCAACGTGGTGCACGTCTTCGACCAGGGCACCGACGGCGACGTGGTGTACCTGTCGATGGAGTACGTGCCCGGCAAGACGCTGCGCGACGTGCTGCGGGCGCGGGGCCGGCTGCCCGCCCGCGAGGCGCTGGAGATCATGATCCCGGTGCTGGCCGCGCTCGGCGCCGCCCACCAGCAGGGCATGGTGCACCGCGACATGAAGCCCGAGAACGTCCTGCTCACCGACGACGGCCGGGTCAAGGTCGTCGACTTCGGCCTGGCCAGGGCGATCGAGGCGACCAACCAGACGCGCACCGGCGTGATGATCGGCACGATCGGGTACATGTCGCCCGAGCAGGTCATGACCGGCGGGGCGGACGTCCGCAGCGACGTCTACGCCGCGGGCATCATGCTGTTCGAGCTGGTCACGGGGCGGCAGCCGTACGACGGCGAGACGCCGATGTCGGTCGCCTACCGGCACGTCCACGACACGGTGCCGCCGCCCTCGTCGCTGGTGGAGGCGCCGCCGCTGATCGACACGCTGGTGGCGCAGGCCACCGCGCGCGAGCCGGACGACCGTCCCGCCGACGCCACGGCGATGCTGGTGGCCGCGGTCGACGCGCACCGGATGCTGCCGAGGGAGTCGAGCCCGCCGTACAGCACGGGCCAGCACTTCGCGCCCTCGGGCGAGCATCAGCGCGCCCGTGTCGCTCCCGCCAACCCGACGCTGGTGGCGCCGCGCACCGAGGTGCTGACGGCGCCCGCGGGGCAGTCGGAGCCGCCGCGCAGGGGCGGCTTCAGGCCCAACTGGTTCCTGGTGACGCTGGCCGCGCTGATGGTGGTGGCCGTCGGCCTGACCGGCTGGTACTTCGCGCAGAACCAGTACGTCTTCGTGCCGGAGCTGGTCGGCAAGAACGTCACGATCGCCAAGAACGAGGCCGTCAAGAACGGGTTCGTCGTGAAGGTGGCCGAGGGCCAGTACGACGAGAAGGTCGGCGAGGGCAAGGTGCTGAGCACCGACCCGGTGGGCCGGACCGAGGTGGAGGCGGGCGCGACGATCACGATCGTGCCGTCGCTCGGGGCCAAGCGCGTGACCGTGCCCAACGTCGAGGGCCTCGACCAGAACGACGCAGCGGTCAAGCTCTCCGAGGCGGGCCTGGAGCTGGGCAAGGTGACCAAGGTCGCCAACCCGAAGGTGCAGCGCGGTCTCGTGACGCAGACCAGGCCGAGCATCGGCGACAAGGTCAAGGAGGGCACCAGCGTCAACCTGGTGCTCAGCGCGGGCCTGGTGATGCCCGACGTCAGCGGCATGTCCAAGGACGAGGCCGCCCAGTTCCTGACCGAGCAGGGCTTCCAGGTGCAGGTCAACGAGGTCGACGACGACGCCGAGCCGTGCACGGTCATCGCGCAGAACCCCAGGGCCAAGGCCGAGGTCGATCCCGGCACGATGACCAGCGTCACGGTGTCGCGTTGCGGCGGCGGCTGGAGCGACTGGTTCGGCAGGAACAACGGCAACCACGAGGCCGAGGACCAGGCGGAGTTCAGGATCGTCCCCAACGTGGTGTTCAAGAGCGTGCAGGACGCCACGACAGAGCTGCAGCAGCAGGGCTACAAGGTGAGGGTGCGCAACATCTCGAACGGGGCGCAGGTGCGCTTCCAGAGCCCGCGCGGCGGCGAGGAGCGGCCCCCGAACACCATGGTGACGATCTGGCGCTGACCGTTCGGAACGTGACAGCGCCCGGCGCGGTAGTACGGGTGTGAGACTCTTCCCGGCGGTCGCGGTCCTGCTGGCGGCCTCCGCCTGTGCCTCGGCGGAACCCGCCGCCCCGCCCGTACCCGCTCCCGTCGCGAGCGCACAGAGCACCCCGAGCGGGCCGAACACCGCGAGCGCCGCGCTCGGCCCGTGAGCCCCGTGGACGCCCGGCGGTGTGGACGCCTGGGCGGACGCTCCCCCTAGGCGAGGGTGCCGAACAGGCGGATGCGGGCCAGACCGCCGTCGGGGTAGATGTCGACGCGGACGTACGCCGCGGGCCGGTCGTCGTCCACACGGAAGCGGTGCGGGGTGTCGGGCTGGAGGCGAGTCCTGGGCAGCAGCTCGAACCACGTCTCACCGTCCGCGCTGGCCCGCAGCGAGACCGCGCCGGGCGCGTTGTACAGCAGGTTCGTGGTGTCGAGCTCGATCAGCTTGATCACCCCGAGCGCGGCCAGGCGGATCACCAGCCAGTCGTTGCCACCGTCGCGGCGGCGCGCGGTCTCCCAGCCCTCCGCCTGGTGCCTGGCCAGCCCGGGGGCCAGCGCGTTGTTGGGCGCGGAGTAGAACTCGTTGGAGCAGGAGGTGACCACCGCGCCGTTGGCCAGCGCGGCCAGGTCGAGGCCGAGCCCTTCGTAGACCGACAGGTCGGGGCGCACCTCGCCGTGCACGCGCAGGCGGGCGATGCCGCCGTCGGGGAACATGTTGAGCCTGACGTGGGTGTAGCGGCCCTCGTCGGCGACCTCGAAGTGGTGCTCGGCGTCGCCCTTGAGATCGCTCTTCGGCACGATCTCCACCCACTCGGCCGCCTCCAGCTCGGCGACGCTCGGGTGGCCCTCGACCGCGCAGGCCTCGACCGAGGCGTGGGGCGGGTAGTTGCCCTTGAACCAGGCGGTGTCGATCACGACGCCGCGGATGACGCCGGGCATGCCGAGCCGGACGATCGCCCAGTCGTGGCCTGGCTCGCGGCGGCGGCGGGTCTCCCAGCCGTCGTAGACCTGTCCCTTGTTGCCGAACGTCTCGGCCTGGAAGCCGGGACGGCCCGGCCTGATCAGGCTCTCCTTCTCGGCGAAGGACTCGTCGTTGGCGGCGACGACCGACCCGCCGAGGGTGCGGAGGGACAGATCGGGAAGGGTGGTGAAGCTGGGCATTCGGTGTGCTCTCCTGTCAGAGGAAGGCGCCGCGCGGTGGGGCGGCGAGGTCGACGGGCGCGCCGCGCAGCCAGGTGGTGCGCACGACGCCCTTGAGCAGGCGGCCGTGGTAGGGCGTGACGGGGTTCTTGTGGTGCAGGCCCGCCGCGTCGACGGGGTGGTCGGCGCCGGGATCGAAGGCCACCAGGTCGGCGTCGTTGCCGGGGCGCAGGCCGCCCTTGCGCGGGATCCCGGCCAGCGCGGCGGGGTTGGCCGACATCCAGCGCACGACGTCGGCGAGGCCGTGGCCCCGGCCCGACGCCTCGGTCCAGATCGCCGGCAGGCCGAGCTGGAGCGAGGCGATGCCGCCCCACGCGACGGCGAAGTCGGGGACCTTGAGGTCGGACGGCGAGGGCGAGTGGTCGGAGACGACGCAGCTCAGCACGCCGTTCGCCAGGCCCGCCCAGAGGAGGTCGCGGTTGGCCGCCGAGCGGATGGGCGGGCAGCACTTGAAGGCGGTGTCGCCGTCGGGCACCTGCTCGGCGGTGAGCGTGAGGTAGTGGGGGCAGGTCTCGGCGGAGACGCGCACCCCCTCGCGCTGGGCGGCGGCGAGGGGCTCCAGGCAGTCGGCGCTGGAGACGTGCAGGACGTGGACGCGGGCGCCGGTCTCCCTGGCCAGCTCGATCACCTGCTCGACCGCGCGGCGCTCGGCCGCGCCCGGCCGCGACTCGAGGAACTCCGGATAGGTCGGGCCCGTGGGGTCGGCCAGCAGCGTGGGGTCCTCCGCGTGGACGACCATCAGCCCGTCGAACTCGGCGATGACCTTGAGCGCCTGCCGTACCTCGTCCGGGGTGAGCGGCGGGAACTCGTCCACGCCCGAGGGGGACAGGAAGCACTTGAACCCGTGGACGCCGCGCTCGTGCAGCGGGCGCAGGTCGGCGAGGTTGCCGGGAATCGCGCCGCCCCAGAAGCCGACGTCCACGTGGCACTGGCCGCGCGCGGCCGCCTGCTTGGCGTCGAGGGCGTCCACGTCGACGGTGGGCGGCAGGGAGTTGAGCGGCATGTCGACGATCGTCGTGACGCCGCCCGCCGCGGCCGCGCGGGTGGCCGAGGCGAAGCCCTCCCAGTGCGTCCGGCCCGGCTCGTTGACGTGCACGTGGGTGTCGACCAGGCCGGGCAGCAGGGCCAGGTCGCCGAGGTCGGTGTCCTGCGCGGCGTCGAGCGTGGCGGCGTAGGGGTGCAGCGCGGCGATCCTGCCGTCCCTGACGGCGACCGCCGCGGGACGCTCGCCGTCGGGAGTGACGGCCCTGCGGGACCTGACCACGAGGTCGTACTCGGTCATCTCCTGCCTTCCCACGATGGTCAGAGGCGGTCTGCGGCGACGCGGGCGGCGAGGCGTTCGAGCAGCGGCCCGGCCTCGGCCATGCAGCGTTCGGGGTCGGGTTCGAGGTCGGTGAGGGCGTAGGCGGCCTCGATGCCCGCCGCGCGCAGCGCCTCGTCCGACAGCGTGCGCCGCCCGCAGACGGCGACCACGGGGACGCCCGCCCTGCCGGCGGCCTGGGCGACGCCGACGGGGGCCTTGCCGCGCAGCGACTGCTCGTCGAGCGAGCCCTCGCCGGTCACGACCAGGCGCGCCCCCTTGACGTGCTCGTCGAATCCGAGCAGGTCGAGCAGGTACTCGATGCCGGGGCGGATGTCGGCGTGCAGGAAGGCGAGAGCGGCGAAGCCCACTCCGCCCGCCGCGCCCGCGCCCGGGGCTCCGGCCACGCCCATGGGGCGCGGGGTGCCGTCGTGCTCGACGGCGCCCAGCAGGCCGTGGGTCTGGGTGGCGACGGCGGCGAGGCGGCCGAGCGCGGCGTCGAGGAGGGCGACGTCCTCGGGGGTCGCGCCCTTCTGGGGGCCGTAGACGGCGGCGGCGCCGTGCGGGCCGAGCAGCGGGTTGTCGACGTCACTCGCGACGACCACCTCGACCCCTGAGATGTCGATAAATCCGGAAATATCGATCTTGGCGAGCTCGCGCAGCGCCGCCCCTCCCCTGCCCAGCTCCTCGCCGGCGGAGTTCAGCAACCGCGCGCCGAGCGCCTGGACCATGCCCGCGCCGCCGTCGGTGGAGGCGCTGCCGCCGAGGCCGAGGACGACGCGGCGGGCGCCGCGCCGTACGGCGTCGGCGATGAGCTCGCCCGTGCCGTGGCTGGTGGCGGTCAGCGGCTCGGGGCCGCCGGGAAGGCGGCGCAGGCCCGACGCCTCGGCCAGTTCGACGACGGCGGTGCGCGACTCGTCGAGCCAGGCGTAGGAGGCCGCGACGGGCTCCCCCGTCGGGCCCGTCACCTCCCGCGTGACGCGGGTGAACCCGCAGGCCACAGCAGCGTCCACGGTGCCGTCGCCACCGTCGGCGACGGGCAGCTCGACCGTCGGGACGCCGAGGCCCGCCGACACCCTGCCCGCGACCTCGGCCGCGGACAACGACCCCTTGAACTTGTCCGGGGCGACAAGAACATGTTCAACCACTGCGAAACTCCCCAGCCGATGATGAAGAATGGGCGGACACGCCTTCCTGCCCGGTGCGAGCGGGCAGGAGGGCGTGCCTGCGATGACCCATCATCACACCTCGGCTGGAAGCGGTTCGAACTCGCGTACCGCGTTGATGGACAGCCCGTGCGGGGTGTTGGCCTCGCGCTCGATCATGACCTCCACGAGCACCGGCCGCGACGTGCGCGCCGCCTCCTTGGTCGCCCACTCCAGCGAGGGACGGATCTCGGCGGGGTCGAAGACGCGGACGCCCGCGCAGCCGTACGCCTCCATGATCTTGACGTTGTCGGTGCCGTACTCGTCGAAGTGGATGTCCACCTGGTAGTTCATCTCGTACGGCAGCGACGCCTGCCTGATCAGTCCCAGATACTCGTTGTTGAGCATGATCAGCACGAACGGCACGTCATACTGCGCGGCGACGGCCAGCTCCTCGACCAGGTACTGGAAGCCGTAGTCGCCCACCACCCCGACGACCTGCGCGTCGGGCACGGCCTTCTTGACGCCGATCGCGGCCGGGATCTCCCAGCCGAGCGGCCCGGCCTGCCCGCACACCTGGTAGCGGCGCGGCTTGAAGGCCTTCTGGTGCTGCCCGCCCCAGATCTGGTAAAGCCCGATGGCGGTGACGAAGTAGGTGTCCTCGTCGAAGAAGTCGTTGATCTCCTTGTAGACGCGGGGCGCCTTGACCGGTATGTCGTCGAAGTCCTCGCGCCTGGTGAGCGTCCTGCGCAGCTCCGCCACGCGGGCCGGCCACGCTCCGGGCTCCCGGTTGATGCCGCGGGCCTTGGCCAGGTCCAGCATCGCCCGCAGGAACAGCTTGGTGTCGGAGACGATGCCGAGGTCGGGCTCGAAGACCCGGCCGAGCTGGGTGGGCTCGATGTCGACGTGGATGAAGGTGCGCTCGCCCCGGTAGACGTCGAGCGTGCCGGTGTGGCGGTCGCCGAAGCGGGCGCCGAGGGCCAGGACGAGGTCCGACTCGAGGAAGGAGGCGTTGCCGTACCTCTGGGAGGTCTGGATGCCCGTCATCCCGGAGAACAGCGGGTGGTTCTCGTCGATGGAGCCCTTGCCCATGAGCGTGACCTGCACCGGAACCTGCAGCAGCTCGGCCAGCTCGACCAGTTCGGCCGAGGCGTCGGCGATGACGACGCCGCCGCCCGACAGCAGCAGCGGCCGCTCGGCGGCCAGGAGCAGGTCGAGCGCGCGCTCGACGCGCGGCAGGTGCGGCTCGACCGCGGCCACCGGCAGCGGCACGTCGATCGAGGGGTCGTACTCGATGACCTGCTTGGCGATGTCGACGGGGATGTCGATGAGGACGGGGCCCGGACGGCCGCTCCTGGCGATCCTGAACGCCTCGCGAAAGATCCAGGGGGCCTGCGCCGCCTCCTTCACCTGCACGGCCCACTTGGTGACCGGCTTGGCGATCTCCACGATGTCGACCGCCTGGAAGGCCTCCTGGTGCAGTTTGGTGGAGGCGGCCTGGCCCGTGACGCAGATGATCGGGATCGAGTCGGCGAAGGCGGTGTAGAGGCCGGTGATCATGTTGGTGCCGGCCGGGCCGCTGGTCCCGATCGCCAGGCCGACCCTGCCGTTGGTGCGGGCCCAGCCGTCGGCCATGTGGGTGGCGCCCTCCTCGTGCCTGACGACGAGGTGCTCGATGCCGCCGAGCTCCTCCATCGCCTTGTACAGCGGCAGGATGGCGGCCCCCGGACAGCCGAAGGCGACGTCGACGCCCTCGGACTTGAGGACCTCAACGACCGCGTTCATCGCTGGCATCTTCATCGGCTGACCCTTTCGTTGGCGGAGAGCCCTTCGATCACCAGCAGGAGCGCCGAGTGGTCGAGCGAGCCGTGCCCCTGGGCGCGGGCGGCCGCGACGAGCTGTGCGGTGAGCGCGGACATGGGCAGCGCGACCTCGGCGGTGCGAGCGGCGTCGAGGATGATGCCCATGTCCTTGTGGTGCAGGTCGATGCGGAAGCCCGGCTGGAAGCTCCTGGCCAGCATCGACTCCCTCTTGAGGTCGAGGATCCTGCTGGCGGCCAGCCCTCCGGCGAGCACGTCGAGCCCGGCGGCGGCGTCCACCCCCGCGGCCTCCATCAGCACGATGGCCTCGGCCACGAGGGCGTAGGTGCCGCCGACGACCAGCTGGTTGGCGGCCTTGACGAACTGCCCCGAGCCCGGCCCCCCGACGAGCTTGAAGGTCCTGCCGACCGCCTCGAAGATCGGCTTGGCCGCCTCGAAGTCGGCCTCGGAGCCGCCGACCATGATGGAGAGGACTCCGTCGATCGCCCCCTTCTCGCCACCCGAGACGGGCGCGTCGAGCGTCCGCTTCCACTGGGCGGCCAGCCTGCGGGAGGTCTGGGGGGTGATCGTGGAGAAGTCGATGTAGAGCGCGTCCTGGGGGGTGTTGGCCGTGATCTCCGGGAACACGGCTTCCACCTGCGGGTCGGCGGGCAGCATCGTGATGACGACGTCCGCCTCTCGCACCGCCTCCGCGACGCTCGCCGCGGTGGGGAAGGGCCTTTCGACCACGTCGTAGCCGACGACCTCGTGCCCCGCCTTGACCAGGTGCTCCGCCATGGGCAGCCCCATGATCCCGAGCCCGATGAAACCAATCCTCACGTAACAAACTCCTTGATCCAGTCGAATTCCGGCGCGGGGTCCTTGTACTCCAGACCCACCCACCCGTCGTAGCCGTCCAGCAGCTCGGCCAGCGGCAGAGAGCCGGTCCCCGGACGTCCGCGCCCGGGGTTGTCGGCGATCTGCACGTGTCCCGTCAGCGGGTGCGCGAGCGCGGCGGCCAGGTCCTCGCCCATCCGGGCCAGGTGGTACAGGTCGCACAGGAAGCGCACGTTGGGCTCGCCCACCGCCTCGATCACGTCGGTGGCGGCCTTGACCGACACCAGCGGATAGGACGGCGACTCGTAGACGTTGAGCGCCTCCACCAGCACGACCGCGTCGATCGTGGCGGCCTTGCGCGCCGCGAGCGCGAGGTTCTCCAGCGCCGGCTCGGGCTCGCCGTTGTTGCCGTAGAGAGCGTTGAGCGCCCGGCAGCCGAGCCGTCCCGCGATGCCCACCGCGACGTCGAGGTTGTCCCTGAACCTCCGCACGTCGCCGGGGCGTCCGACGAGCCCTCGCCCGCCTTCTGGGATGTCGTCGACGAAGTTCAGGCCGACGAGCCGGACACCCGCGTCCGTGATCGCACCGACGAAGGCGTCCACCTCCTTGTCGCCGGGCACGGCCGTGTCGAACGGCCACCAGAACTCCACCGCGTCGAACCCGGCGGCCTTGGCCGCGGCCGGGCGTTCGAGCAGCGGGAGCTGGGTGAACAGGATCGAGCAGTTCACGTCGAATCTCACGAGACCCACCTTCCTTGCGCGGTGATGTCGATCAGCGGCACGTGCGAGGTGACCGGCCTGCGCAGCAGCATCGCCAGCGACGAACCGCCGTCTGCCAGCTCGATCACGCCGAGCTCCAGCTCGGGCGGCTCGGCGGGCAGCAGGCTGTCCCGCAGGAGGTCGAGGTCGAGGTCGTAGAGCTCGCCCGCGATGGCCGCGCCGCCGTGGGCGACGGGCGCCAGCGCCGGGCAGCGCCCGCCGACGGAGTAGAAGCGATACTTCGGCGCGGTCTCCGTCTCGGCCAGGAGCGGCGCACCGCCGAGGAGGTGGTGCAGCGGCCCGCCTCGCATCGCGCCGCCGTTGAGGAACATCAGGGCCATCGCAGGCTCCTCTCGTCGGAGAGGCCCGTAGGTCTGCCAGAGGCAGCGCGGTACCTGGTGTGCCACCCAGTAGACACAGCCGCCGCCCGCCGGGTCTACCGGCAGGAAGTCCGAAGCTGCCGAGCCGACCGGCGGGCCCTGTTGTGCGTTGGTCCAAACTGATTCTGTCGGTACCGGCGGCTACCCTCGCCCTGTGAGCTCGCCCCCTGCCTTCCCGCGCCCCGTCACCCGGCGTCCCTCGGGCGGTCGCCGGTGAGCAGGCCCAGGATGATCACCATGGCCGAACGGCGTGCCAGGCTGGGCCTGCGCCATGCTCTGGCCGCCCGCGCCGGCAGCGTGGAGGCGGCCGTCGAGTCCGTCGTGGCGCTGCACGGCACCGACCCCGCCACGGTCTTCCTGTCGGCGGGCGCGCGTACGGCCTCAGCCGGCCCCCAGCCGGTCGAGCGGGCGCTCTACGAGGACAGGACGCTCGTCAGGATGACCGGCATGCGCCGCACGATCTTCGTGGTGCCCCGCGATCTGGCCCCCGTCATCCACCACTCCAGCGCGCTCGCCGTCGCCGTGCGCGAGCGCAAGCAGCTCACCCAGCACTTCATGGACGGCGCGGGCTTCGACGCGCAGTGGATCTCCAGGGTCGAGGGCGAGGTGCTCGAGGCGCTGCGCGAGCACGGCGAGCTGACCGCGGCGGCCCTCGGGGAGCTGGTCCCCGGCCTGCGGGCGCAGATCGTCTACGCGCCGGGCAAGCCGTACGAGGCCAAGCAGGGGGTGGGCAGCAGGCTGTTGTTCCTGATGGCGGCCGAGGGCCTGATCGTCAGGCAGGGCCGTCCCTCGGGCTCGTGGATCAGCGGCCAGCACCGGTGGGCGCTCGCCCCCGAGATGCCGGTGCTGACGGTCCGCGAGGCGCAGGCCGAGCTGGTGCGCAGGTGGCTGGCCGCCTACGGGCCCGGCACCGAGGCCGACCTGAAGTGGTGGACCGGCTGGACCCTCGGCGACGTGCGCAAGGCCCTCCAGGCGGTGGACGCGGTGCCGGTCGAGCTGGAGGAGAGCGCTCCCGGCTACGTGCTGCCCGACGACGTGGAGCCCGTGCCGCCCGCCGAGCCGTGGGCGGCGCTGCTGCCCGCGCTCGACCCGACGCCGATGGGCTGGCAGGGGCGCGACTGGTACCTTCCGCAGGCGCACCGGGCCGAGCTGTTCGACCGGTCGGGCAACGTCGGACCCACGGTCTGGTGGAACGGCGCGGTGGTGGGCGGCTGGGGGCAGCGCGCCGACGGCGAGGTGGTGTGGCGGCTGCTCGAGGACGTGGGCGCCGAGGCGGGCGCGGCGATCGAACGCGAGGCCGCCGCGCTCATGCGATGGCTCGACGGGGTGACGGTGACACCTCGCTTCCGCACACCCCTCGAACGCTCGCTCCGCTAGCACCGCGCCGCTCTCCGGCCGACGTCCTCAGGGGATGAGCCAGACCGGCGGCAGACGGGCGACGAGGCAGGCGCCCCCGAGACAGGCCCCGAGACCCGGGGCAGGCGCAGAGACGGGTGGCGGCGAGACGCTCGGCTCCACCAGAGGTGACGGCGCACCTCGCCACGGGGCGCCGTCGCCGGGCAGCTCCAACCGAGGCACGGCGCACTTCGCCACTGGGTGCCGTCGCCAGGCAGGCGGCGGCACCCAGTCGCCAGGCAGGCGACGATCACGTCCTTCGCGGACCGGTTCCGGGTCTCCTAGCTCCGCTGGATGGCCAGCGAGCGGTGGATGGGGCCGTCCGTCTCCGACAGCGGGCGCCCGCCGGCCCCTCGCCGGGTCGCGATGATCTCCGCGACGATCGACACGGCCGTCTCCTCAGGTGTGCGGGCGCCGAGGTCCAGGCCGATGGGCGAGCGGAGCCTGCCCAGTTCCTCCTCCGTTAGCCCCGCCTCGCGCAGCCGCCGCGTCCTGTCCTCGTGCGTACGGCGGGAGCCCATCGCCCCCACGTACCCCGCGTTCGTCCGAAGCGCCACCTCCAGCAGGGGCACGTCGAACTTCGCGTCGTGGGTGAGGACCGCGACGACCGTGCGGGAGTCCACCTCGGTGCGCGACAGGTAGCGGTGCGGCCACTCCACGACCACCTCGTGGGCGTCGGGGAAGCGGCGGCGGGTGGCGAAGACCGGGCGGGCGTCGCACACGGTGACGTGGTAGCCGAGCAGCCGCCCCGCCTTCGTGAGCGCCGCCGCGAAGTCGATGGCGCCGAAGATCAGCATCCGCGGCGGAGGGGCGTGCGACTCGACGAACAGCTCGACGTCGCAGATCTCCCGCAATCCGGTCGTGCCCGCCTCGAGCATCGCCCTGGTCTCGGCCACGACGACCGCGTCCAGGCCGGCATCGCCCATGGTGCCCTCGTGCCGGTCGGGCCACACGAGCACGGCGCCCGCCGCGGGCCCGAGCCTCCTGGCGAGCGCCACGGGCTCGCCCGGCCGTACCGACTGGAGGAGGCGCAGGCCCGGCCACACCAGCACCTCGATGATGCCGCCGCAGGTCAGGCCCACCGCGAACGCGTCGTCGTCGCTGTAGCCGAAGGTCTGGCGCACGGGCACGCCGGTCGAGAGCACCTCCAGGCACAGCTCGTAGACCGCGCCCTCGACGCACCCGCCCGACACGCTGCCGATGGCCTCGCCGTCCTCCGACACCGCCAGCGCCGCGCCCGCCTGGCGGGGGGCGCTGCCGGTGGTCGAGACGACGGAGGCGACGGCGAACCGCCTGCCTGCGGCGGCCCAGGCCGCCAGCTCCTCCAGAAGGTCGAACATCAGCTGATCAGACCCTCGATGAAGCCGATGCCGAAGTACGCGACGAAGATCGCGCTGATCACCCAGAGCAGCCAGTGGATCTCGTACAGGCGGCCCCGCGCCGCCTTGATCACCGTGTACGCGATGACGCCGGCCCCCACCCCGTTGGTGATGGAGTAGGTGAACGGCATCAGCGAGATCGTCAGGAAGGCGGGGATCGCCAGGTCCAGCGAGTCCCACTCGATCTTGCGGACCGCGGTCATCATCAGCGCGCCCACCAGCACCAGCGCGGGTGCCGCGGCCTGGGCGGGCACGACGGCCGCCAGCGGGGTGAGGAACATCGCGGCGGCGAACAGCCCTCCGGTGACCAGGCTGGCGAGGCCGGTGCGAGCGCCCTCCCCGACTCCGGCGGCCGACTCGACGACCACGGTGTTCGCCGAGGCCCCGGTGCCGCCGCCGATGACCGCGCCGAGACCGTCGATGGTCAGGATCTTGCCGATGCCCTGGATGCGGCCGTCGGAGTCGGTCATGCCCGCCTCCTCGCCGACGCCCAGGATGGTGCCCATCGCGTCGAAGAAGCCCGAGAGGACGAGCGTGAACAGCACCACGGTCGCGGTGAGGAACCCGGCGGAGGCGAACCCGCCGAACAGGTCCACGCCGAACAGCAGCCCGAAGTCGGGTGTCGCGATGATCTGGGAGGGCATCTCGGGCGTCACGACGCCCCACTTCAGCCCGGGGACCACCGCGTTGATCACGACGGCCAGGACGGTCGCCGCGACGATGCCGATGAGCAGCGCCCCCGGCACCTTCCTGACGAACAGCGCGAAGGTGAGCAGCAGGCCGGCGCAGAAGACCACGATCGGCCAGCCCGCCAGGTGCCCGCCGACGCCGAGGGTCACGGGGGTGCCCGCCCCCTTGCCGACGAACCCGGCGTCCACCAGGCCGATCAGCGCGATGAACATGCCGATCCCGACCCCGATGGCGTGTTTGATGGGGGCCGGGATGGCGTCCATGATGAGCTGCCTGATCCCGGTCAGCGCGAAGATCACGATGACCACGCCCTCCAGCACGACCAGGCCCATGGCCTGCGCCCAGGTCATGTAGGGGGCGGCCTGGAAGGCCACGACGGGCGCGACCCCGAGGCCCGAGGCGAGGGCGAAGGGCGCGTTGCCCACCAGGCCCATGAGGATCGTGGTCAGCGCCGCCGACAGCGTCACGGCGGTGGTGAGCTGCGGGATGCTCATCTGGGCGCCCGTCACGTCCTTGGCGCCGCTCAGGATGATCGGGATGAGCAGGATGATGTAGGCGACCGCAACGAACGTCGTGATGCCGCCGCGCACCTCCCTGCCCACCGTGCTTCCCCTGCCCGCCAGGTCGAAGAAGTCTCCGGCGGTGGGTCTGGGCTTCAGCTGGGTCATGGTCGGGCCCTCCTCAGGGCGTGGTCGACCTACGGCGGGGCATGACGACCCGTCGCGGGGGGTGTGTACGTGTCCCTTACTCGCCGGTGATGTGCTCCGGCCGTACCGGCACCCTGGTCAGTGCCAGGCCCGTGGCGTCGCGGATGGCCGCGACGATCGCGGGCGTGGAGGAGAGCGTGGGTGGCTCTCCCGCCCCGCGCAGCCCGTACGGCGCGCGCGGGTCGGCGTTCTCGAGGATCTCCAGCCGCATCGGCGGCATGTCCTGGATGGTGGGGATGAGGTAGTCGGTGAACGACGGGTTGCGCACCACGCCGTCACGCACCACGATCTCCTCCATCACGGCCAGGCCGAGCCCCTGCGCGCTGCCGCCGTGGATCTGGCCCTCCAGCGAGAGCCTGTTGATGATCCGCCCGACGTCCTGCACCGCCGCGAGCTCGACGACCTTCACCAGGCCGAGCTCGACGTCGACGTCCACGACCGCGCGGTGGACGCACAGCGCGAGCTGGGTGTGCGAGTCACCCTGCCCGGTCACCTTGTCCATGCCGGTGGTCGGCTCGTGGTGGTATTCGCGCGTCTCCTCGATGACGTCGTCGCCGAGGACCTCCTCGATCGAGGCGATCACCCCCGCCGAGGCGGAGACGATCTTCCCGCCGACGAGCGACAGGTCGTCGTGGTCGAGGCGCTCGAACAGCTGCTCCCTGACGGCCTCGCAGGCCGCCTTGACCGCGCCGCCCGTCATGTAGGTCTGACGGGAGGCCGAGCTCGACCCCGCGTCTCCCACCTGGTTGTCGGCGGGGTGGATGACCACGCGCTCGATGCCCAGCTCGGTGCGAGCGATCTGGGCCTCGACGGTGACCAGTCCCTGGCCGACCTCGGCCGCCGCGGTGTGGACCAGCGCGGTGGCCTCTCCCCCGATGACCTCCAGGCGGACCCTGGCGGTGGAGTAGTCGTCGTACCCCTCGGAGAAGCAGATGTTCTTGAGGCCGACGCCGTAGCCGACGCCGCGCCGTACGCCCTCGCCGTGGGTGGTCTGCGACGCGCCACCGGGCAGGTTCCTGATGTCGGAGGCGTCCAGCGGGGCGGGCAGGGGCAGCGTGCGGGCCTGCTCCAGCATCTCGGCCATCGGCAGCGGCGCCCACAGCACCTGTCCCGTGGCGAGCTTGGTGCCCTGGGAGGCGGCGTTGATCTGGCGGACCGTCACGGGGTCGAGCCCGCATGCGGCGGCCACCTTGTCCATCATCGACTCGTAGGCGAAGCACGCCTGCACCGCGCCGAAACCGCGCATCGCCCCGCACGGCGGGTTGTTGGTGTAGACGCCGTAGGCGTCGATGCTGATGTTCGGGATCGCGTAGGGGCCGACGCCGAGCGAGGCGGCGTTGCCGACCACGTTGAGCGTCGCCGAGGTGTAGGCCCCGCCGTCGAGCAGGATCTCGACGTCGGCGTAGAGGATCTCGCCGGTCTTCAGCGCGCCGTACTCGTAGCGCATCTCGGCCGGATGCCGGTGCACGTGCCCGAAGAACGACTCGTGCCGGTCGTAGACCATCTTCACCGGCCGGCCGGTGCGCATGGCCAGCATCGCCGCGTGGATCTGCATCGACAGGTCCTCGCGCCCGCCGAAGGCGCCGCCGACGCCCGAGAGCGTCATCCTGATCTTCTCCTCGGGCAGGCCGAGGCATGGACCGATCTGCTTGAGGTCGTTGTGCATCCACTGGGTGGCCACGTAGAGGTCCACGCCGCCGTCCTCGGCGGGTACGGCCAGCCCCGACTCGGGCCCGAGGAAGGCCTGGTCCTGGATGCCGACCTCGAAGGTGCCGCTGACCACGACCTCGGCCAGCCGCTTGGCCTCCTCCACGTCGCCCATGCGGACGGGCTGGTGCCTGGCCGGGTTCGGCCGCTCCTGCACCTGCGGGTAGGACCGGTCGAAGGCGGCGCGGCGGGCGTCGGTCAGCGGCTCCAGCACCTCCCACTCGATCGCGATCTTCTTCAGCGCCCTGCGGGCCGTCTCGGGGTGGTCGGCGGCGACCAGCGCGATCGGCTCGCCCTGGTGGCGAACCTCGCCGATGGCCAGCACCGGCTGGTCCCACGTGTGGTCGAGCCCGTAGTGCTTGCGCCCTGGCACGTCCTCGTGGGTGAGGACGGCGTGCACGCCCGGCTGGGCGAGCGCCTCCCCGATGTCGATGGCGAGGATGCGCGCCCTGGGATGCGGGCTGCGCAGCGTGGCGCCCCACAGCATCCCGTCGATCCAGAGGTCGGAGGCGTAGGCGAACTCTCCTGTCACCTTCAGGGTGCCGTCGGGGCGCAACGGGCTCTCGCCGACACCTCCCGCCCCGCGCACCGTGATGAGCTCGGGTGTTCCCCTCATGAATGAACCTCCTTCGCGGCGCTGAATCCCAGCTCCTCCGCCGTGCGCAGCAGGCGGTCGCGGGCGTCGGCGCCCGCCCTGCCCACGGCGTCCTGCGAGACCGTGCGCAGTTCGTCGTCCTCGACGACCGTCTCGCCGCCGACCAGGAGCCTGGCCAGCGGCGGCTGGCTGGTCCCGAACACCAGCTGGCACACGGGATCGGCGACGGCCGAGCCGAAGGCCCCGTCCACCCGCCACAGCGCGAGATCGGCGAGCTTGCCCACCTCGATCGAGCCGAGCTCGTCCTGCCTGCCCAGGTTGCGCGCCCCGCCGAGCGTGGCGATCTCCAGCGCCTGCCTGGCGGTGAGGGCGGTGGGGCCGTAGCGGGCGCGCTGGAACAGCAGCGCCTGCCGCATCTCCCCCGCCATCGTGGTGAGCTCGGAGGAGGCGTTGCCGTCGACGCCGAGGCCGACGTTCGCGCCGCGCGCCAGCATCTCCGACACCCTGGCGATGCCCGCGCCCAGCCGCCCGTTGGAGGACGGGCAGTGCGCCGAGCCGGTGCCCGTGGCCGCGAACTTGTCGATGTCGCCGTCGCTCAGGTGGACGGCGTGCGCGAACCACACGTCGGGCCCGAGCCAGCCGAGCTTCTCCATGTAGTCGACGGGCCGCATGCCGAACTGCTCCACGCAGTGCTCGTCCTCGTCCAGCGTCTCGGCCAGGTGCGTGTGCAGGCGCACGCCGGCGGCCCTGGCCTGCGAGGCGGACTCGGTCATCAGCTCGGCGCTGACGGAGAACGGCGAGCAGGGCGCCACCGCGACGCGCAGCTTCGAGGAGAAGGAAGGATCGTGGTAGGTGTCGATCGCCTCCTGCGTGGCGGTGAGGATGTCGTCGAGCTTCTCGACCACGACGTCCGGCGGCAGGCCGCCCTGCGACTTGCCCCTGTCCATCGAGCCGCGCGCGGGGTGGAACCTGAGGCCGATCTCGCGGGCCGCCTCCACCTCGGCGGCGAACAGGTCGCCGCGGCCCGTCGGGAAGACGTAGTGGTGGTCGGAGGAGGTCGTGCAGCCCGACAGCGCCAGCCAGCCGAGGCCGGCCGAGGCCGCGCCGTGCACCACCTCGGCGTCCATCGCGGCCCACACCTGGTAGAGCGCCACCAGCCACTCGAACAGCGTCGCGTCCTGGGCGAGGCCCTGGGAGGCCCACTGGTAGAGGTGGTGGTGAGTGTTGACCAGGCCGGGCGTGGCCAGGCAGCCGGTGCCGTCGATCCGGTCGCCGTCGCCCTCGGGCGCGGGCCCGGCGCCCAGCGAGACGATCCGGTCCCCCTCGATCCGGATGTGTCCGGACTCGATCTCGGGGCCCACGACCGGCGCGATGTGAACGTTCTCGATGATCACTTCACGGCCGCCTTGCGGGCGGCTGCCAGCCGTACGGCGTCGAGGATCTTCTCGTAGCCGGTGCACCGGCACAGGTTGCCCGCCAGCGCCTCACGGATCTCCACGTCGGAGGGGTGGTCGTTGCGCTGGATGAGGTCGTGCGCCTGCACGATCAGCCCCGGCGTGCAGAACCCGCACTGGACGGCGCCCGCCTCGACGAACGCCTCCTGCACGGGGTCGAGCCGCTCGCCGTCGGCCAGTCCCTCGACCGTGCGGACCTCGCGTCCCTCGACCTGACCGGCCGCCACCAGACATGAGCAGACCGGCGTGCCGTCCAGGTAGACCGTGCAGGAGCCGCACTCGCCCTGCTCGCAGGCGTTCTTGGAGCCGGGCAGGCCCACGCGCTCGCGCAGCACGTAGAGCAGGCTCTCGCCCTCCCATACGTCGTCGACGGCCTCGGTCCTGCCGTTGACGGTGAAGTTGACCCGCATCACGCGGCCCTCGCCTTCCTGTAGTCGTTCCAGGCCCAGGTCAGGGTCCTGCGGGCCATGACCGCGAGCGCGTGCCTGCGGTAGTCGGCCGTGCCGCGCACGTCGTCGATCGGCGAGGCCGCCGCCGCGCACAGCTCCCCGAACCGCTTCAGCACGGCGGGGTCGAGCCTGGCGTCCCAGTCGAGCTCGGCGGCCAGGAACTCCTCGGCCTCCAGCGCCCTGCGCGGCGTCGGGGCGGCCGAACCGATCCCGGTGCCGACCCTGCGCTCGCCCGGGTGCAGCGCGACCGCGAACGAGCACACCGCGATCACCATCGCGTTGCGCGTGCCGACCTTGGAGAAGTACTGCGGTCCCTCGGCCGGCTTCATCCTGAAGGCCCTGATCAGTTCGTCGGGCTCCAGCGCGCTGCGCTTCACGCCCAGGTAGAACTCGGTCGCCGGGATCAGCCGCACACCCCTGTCGCGGGACTCCACCTCGATCACCGCGTCGCCGGCCAGCAGCGGCGGGTGGCTGTCGCCCGCGGGCGAGGCCGCGCCGAGGTTGCCGCCCACCGAGCCGCGGTTGCGGATCTGCGGGGAGCCGACCGTCCTGGACGCCTGCGCGAGGCCGGGCAGCGCGCCGCCCAGCTCCTCGATGATCCGCACGTACGGCACGCCCGCGCCGACCCGCTGCACCCCGTCGACCAGCTCGACGTCATGCAGCTCCCGCACCTGGTTGAGGTCGAGCAGCGCGACGGGCCTGCGCACGTCGAAGTTGATCTCGACCATCACGTCGGTGCCGCCCTGGATGGGCACCGCCTCCGGCTGGTCCGCCTTGGCGGCCAGCGCCTCCTCCCACGTGGTGGGCCGAAGAAAGTCCATCGTCACTTGACCGTCACTCCCATGCGAACGCCGCGTCGGGCGCGTCCTCGCGCAGCACACTGCCTTCGATCAGGCCGTAGGGCCGGTCGGCCGCGTAGAAGACCTCGTTGTCGTTGTCCAGGCCGAACGGCTCCAGGTCCACCAGGAAGTGGTGCTTGTTCGGCATCCGCATGCGAACCTCGCACACCTCCGGCCTGCTCTCCAGCACCCGGGTGCCCATCGCGTAGAGCGTCTGCTGCAGCGACAGGCTGTAGGTCTCGGCGAAGCCGTCGAGCAGGCTCCGCCGTACCTCGGCGTAGGACTTGCCGAAGTCCGCCTCCGGCGAGGCGTGCCGCCACTGGGCGGTCACGGCCGTGGCGAGGATGCGGTCGGTGGTGGGCCGCAGCGTCGTGTACTCGTCGACGATGTAGCCGTGGAACTCCGAGTCGGTCGAGTTGAGCACGACCAGGTCCTTCAGGCCGGAGACCACGCTGGTCCGCCCGTCGCGGTCGTAGTGGACCACGCAGGTGCGCACCTCCGCGCCGTTCCGCACGAAGGAGTGCCCGCCGCTGATGCGCTCCCAGCCGTACTCCTCGATCTCCACTCTCGCGTGGTGGATCGTGGGCTGGGAGTCCACGAAGTGCCTGGCCAGCAGGAGCGCGAAGTCCTCGATCTGGTCGACGCCGTGCTTCCTGGCGAAGGCGTAGGCGGTGTTCTTCTGCGTGTCGGTCGGCAGCACGGCGGCGTTGCTCCCGGTGAGGTGGACCGCCTCCATCTCGCCCGACAGGGAGCTGCTGACGTTGATGTCCTTGAGATGGTGGACCCCGCCATCCCGCACGACGCGGACGAGTCTCGTCTCCGCCTTGCCGTAGCGGTTGGGTCCGAGGATGACTGACATCTAGCTCCCTCTGTAGGTGGAGTAGGCGAACGGGCTGAGCAACAGGGGAACGTGGTAGTGCTCGGCCGGGTCGGCGACGGTGAACGTGATGACGACCTCGGGGTAGAAGGTGTCGGCGAGGTAGGCGCCGGTGTCGAAGACCACCCGGTGCACGCCCGCGCCCGGGTTCCAGCCCTTGATCCTGCCGTCGTCGTCGGTACGGCCCTGCGCCACGACCTGTCCCTCGTGCTCCAGCCGTACCGCCACTCCCGCGGCGGGCCTGCCGGTGACCGCGTCGAGCACGTGCGTCGAGAAGCTCATATCCTCGCCAGCCTCAGCTTGGTGATCTTGGCCAGTTCGTCGCGCACCACCGCGCGCTCGGTGTCCTCGTCGTTGTCGAGGCGCTCCTTCAGGCGGGCGAGCATCTCCTCGCCGGACAGCCCGGTGGCGCAGATCAGGTAGACGTGACCGAAGCGCCGCTCGTAGGCGCGGTTGCCCTCGGCCAGCTCCGTGCGCACGCGGTCGTCACCGTCCGCGACGCCCGACTGCTCCTGCCTGCTCCATTCCGACTCGCGTGCGCTGCCCGCCGGCCGCTCCCCGATCCTCGGGTGGGCGGCGAGCGCCTCCTCGACGTCGGGCCAGGCCAGGGCGCGCACCGCGGCCTCGGCCGCCGAGGTCAGCTCGGCGAGCCCCGCGTACGGCCGGCCCGCCACCACCTCGCGGGCGAAGGCGCGGGAGGCGCAGCAGGTCAGCAGCTCCTTCTCCGCCTCTTCGGCGCTGAGGGCGTTGAGGTTCACCATGTCATGAGTACACACAGCGCTGATGTCCCCGGTCCAGCAGCAAGAACTCCGAAGTGGGAGGGGGGTTGGCCGGTTCTTTTCGTGTCATGCTCCAATGCGCGTCCTGTTCACACTTCGGTTACCCTCCGAGTGCATGCGACTCAACGCGTTGGCGAGCATGCCCGAACTGGGGCTGTCGGTCGTCACCGGGCACGACGAGCTCGACCGGCCGATCCGGTGGGTCGTCACCACCGACCTGCTCGATCCCGGCCGCTACCTCACCGGCGGCGAGCTCGTCCTGACCGGGCTGATCTGGCGGCGCTCCCCCGACGACAGCGAGACCTTCGTCAGGGCGCTGGCCAGGGCCGGGGTGTCGGGGCTCGGCGCGTGCGAGGCGCGCAGCGGCGACCTGCCACCCGACCTGGTCGAGGCCTGCCGCAGGCACCGGGTGCCGCTCTTCCACGTGCCGCAGGCGCTGTCGTTCGCCGAGGTCACGGAGCACATCGTGCGGCACCTGTCGACGGCGCGCGCCTCCGACGTGGCCGCCGTCCTCGACCGGCACCGCCAGCTCGTCGCGGGCGCGGGGCTCGATCCCGTCCTGGAGATGATCGGGCGCGACCTCGGCATGCGCTGCTGGGTCCTCACCCCGTCGGGCCGCCTGGTGTCGGGCTCCAGCCCGCTGGACCCCGACACGGCCACCGTCCTGGCCAACACCTTCCTGACGGCCAGGCGGCTGCCCTGCACGCGTGGCGGCTACTCGGTCTTCCCCGTGGACGAGCAGACCACCTCGAGGGTGGCCGACTGGTTCGTCGCCTTCGAGGGGCGCTACTCCGACTGGCCGGAGGAGCGGCGCGCGCTGGCCGGCGAGCTCGCGGCCGTGGCCGCCGTGGAGCGGGTACGGCTCGACGACAGGCTCAGCCCCGAGGGGCGGATCGGCCAGGAGCTCGTCCGCCTGGTGCTCACCGAGGGCAAGGCGAGCGACATCCTGCCCAGGCTGGAGGTCACGGGACTGGCGGGGGCGCCGGGCTACGTGGCGCTCGCCGCCACCGCTCAGGGCGCGCTGCGCCCCGCCGAACTGCGCAGCGTCGTCAAGGAGCTCCTGCAGGGCCCGGCCAACCCGGTCGTAGGGGTCGTCGACGAGGAGGCGATCGCCCTTGTCCCCGCCGACGACACCGATCTGACCGCCCGCGTCCGCGCCGCCGTCCAGCACCTGTCGCCCGCGCTCACCGACATCCGCCTGACCGTCGGCGTCAGCGGCGCGGCCCCCGTCGAGGGCCTGCGCGGCGCGGTCGAGGAGGCCAGGTTCGCCCGCCGCCTGGCCGAGGGCAGGCCGGGTCAGGGCGCGGTGGTCGGCCACGAGGAGCTGGCCACCCACGTGCTGCTGCTGGCCTCGGTGCCCGACGACGTGCGACACGTCTTCAGGGTGCGGCTGCTCGACCCGCTGCGCTCCTACGATCAGGTGCACAAGGCCGACCTGGTCCGCACGCTGGAGGCCTTCCTGCAGTGCTCGGGGTCGTGGACCAGGTGCTCGGAGCTGCTCCACGTCCACGTCAACACCCTGCGCTACCGCATCCAGCGCATCCAGGACCTCACCGGAAGGGATCTGTCGCGGCTGGAGGACAGGGTCGACTTCTTCCTCGCCCTGCGCCTCGGCTGAGCGGCCTGTGATATATGTAAAGAAACCTTACAAATGGGGAGCGTCCGTTGCCGAACCGCCGCCTTGCCGCGCTCATGACGGCCTCCGCGCTCGCCGCGTCGTGCGCTCCCTCCGCCCCTGAGCTCGCCGGCCCCGCGGGGCCCGCCCTGGTGCCGGTGCCCGCCTCGCTGCGGGTGACCGAGGGCGCCTTCACCCTGGCCGCCGACGCCAGGATCGGCGTGCGCTCGGCGGAGGGCGCGCCGGTGGCCGAGCAACTGGCCAGGCTGCTGCGCCGGTCCACCGGCTACGCGCTGCCCGTCGTGCGCGAGCCCGCCGAGATCACCCTCGAGGTCTCGGGCGGGCAGGAGCTCGGCCGCGAGGGTTACACCCTCGACGTCACCCCCGCCGGCGTACGGCTGGCGGCGGCCACCGCCGAGGGCGTCTTCCGCGGCGTGCAGACCCTTCGCCAGCTCCTGCCCGCCGCGATCGAGAGCTCCACGCCGCAGCCGGGCCCCTGGACGATCGGCGGGGTGCGCATCGAGGACCGGCCGCGCTTCCCCTACCGCGGGGTGATGCTCGACGTGGCGCGCCACTTCTTCACCGTCGAGCAGGTCAAGCGCTACATCGACCTGGCCGTCGCCTACAAGGTGAACGTGCTGCACCTGCACCTGACCGACGACCAGGGCTGGCGCATCGAGATCAGGAGCTGGCCCGAGCTGGCGGGCGACGACTCCTACAGCCAGGACGACTACCGCGAGATCGTCCGCTACGCCGCGGAGCGGTTCGTCACCGTGGTGCCCGAGATCGACACGCCCGGCCACACCAACGCCGCCCTCGCCGCCTACGCCGAGCTGAACTGCGACGGGGTGGCGCGCGAGCCGTACGAGGGGACGGAGGTGGGCTTCAGCTCGCTGTGCGTGGACAAGGAGATCACCTACCGCTTCCTCGACGACGTCGTGCGGGAGGTGGCGGCGCTGACGCCGGGGCCGTACCTCAACCTGGGCGGCGACGAGGCGCACAGCACCAGCCCCGAGGACTACGAGAAGTTCGTCGCCCGCGCCCAGGAGATCGTCGACGTCCACGGCAAGCAGCTCATGGGCTGGGCGGAGATCACGTCGGGCGCGGTCGCGCAGCACTGGCAGCCGCGCGAGCCCGACCGCGCCCGCGCCGCCGTGGCCAGGGGTGCGAAGCTCGTCATGTCGCCCGCCGACCGGGCCTACCTCGACATGAAGTACACCGATTCGACCGAGTACGGCCTAGACTGGGCGGGCCTGGTCGAGGTCAGCGACAGCTACGACTGGGACCCGGCCACCGTCGTCGAGGGCATCCACGAGCAGGACATCCTCGGCGTCGAGGCCCCGCTGTGGACCGAGACGCTGGCCACTCCCGACGCGCTGGAGTTCATGGCCTACCCACGCCTGCCCGGCATCGCCGAGATCGGCTGGTCGCCGGCCACCGTGCGCTCGTGGGAGGACTACCGGGCCAGGCTGGCCGCCCACGGCCCTCGCTGGAGCGCCCGCTCGGTGACCTTCTACCGCTCGCCCGAGATCCCCTGGAGCTGAGGCCGCCTGATCCGGCCTGTCATGCGCAGGCCGTCACGGAGGTTGAGTCCGACCAGGACCAGGTTGACCGCGCCTCCGGCGAACTCCACCGCCTGGATCGCGTAGAACGCCGTACCGAAAGCCCCCTCGGCGGACAACCGCCACAGCGTCACCGCGCACGGCACCAGCACGAGCAGGCCGATGCCTGCGACGACCGCCATCCGCCGGCGTTTGACCTCGATCAGCCGCGCCCTGAGCCCTCTGGCGTCCTTGCCCGCCAGTGACGTTCCGGTGCCACCCGTGGCGATCATGCTGAACACCAGGGCGCACGCGCCAAGAGCGATCGCCGCCTTCACCCCCGCGACGGCCTTCTCGTCGCCCACCGCCTCGACCACGAGCGAGGCCACCATGAACGCGCTGATCAGGACCAGCGCCACCACCCCGAACACCGCGTGCGCCCGTCGTTTCACAACGCCTCCATGTTCCGATCCATCTGCTCCAGAACCCGCTTCAGCCGCTCGATGTCGTCCTCGGCCACCCCGGCGAGCGCCCGGTCCAGCACGGCCATCGCCAGCGGCACCAACTCGTCCCTCAGGCGCAGCCCCTCCTCCGTGGCGTGGATCCGGTAGGTGCGCCTGTCGCCCTCGTCCTGCCGCCGCTCGATCAGCCCGTCGCGCTCGAGCACCTCGACCATGCGGGTGACGTTCGGCTTGTCCTTGAAGGTGAGCTCGGCCAGCCGTACCTGCGACAGCCCCTCCTGCTCCCACACCCGGTTCAGCAGCGCCCACTGCTCGGCCGTCACCGTCTGCCCGTTGGCGCGGAACTCCCTGGTGAGCGCCCGCTTCAGGTGGACGGCGGTGCGGTTGATCAGGAATCCGACCGAATCGTCCAGCGCGAAATCCATGACCCGCCCTCATGTAGTGGTTGTAACAACAGTGGCTATAACAACTATCTGACCATAACCCGGCGCGAGCCGCCGGTCAACCCGCCTACACTGGCGGCATCATGACCTCAACATCTCTCATCGGCGGACACGTCTCCGTCACCGGCGGCCTGGCGACGGGCGGCCTGAAGTACATGGCCGAGATCGGCGCCGAGATGGTGCAGGTCTTCGTCACCAACCCGCGTGGCTGGGCGCTGACGGCGGGCAAGCCCGAGGAGGACACCAAGCTCGCCGAGTCGGGCGTCGTGTCCTTCATCCACACGCCCTACCTGGTGAACTTCGGCTCGCCCAACCCCGAGACGCTCGCCGGCTCCACCGCCATCACCCGCCACACGCTGCTGCGCGGGGTGGCCACGGGCAGCAAGGGCGTGGTCGTGCACACCGGCTCGGCGGTCAGCCAGTCCCGCGACGAGGCGTTCCGCCAGCTGCGCGAGCACCTGCTCCCGCTGCTGGAGGAGATCCCCGACGACGGCCCCGACCTGCTGCTCGAGCCGATGGCGGGCCAGGGCGCGATGCTGTGCGCCACCGTCCAGGATCTCGAGCCCTACCTGGCCGCGCTCGACTGGCACCCCAAGGCCGGCGTCTGCCTCGACACCTGCCACGCCTTCGCCGCGGGCCACGACCTGGCGGCGGAGGGCGGAGTGCGCGAGACCTTCGACGCCCTGCACGCGATCGCCCCCGGACGGCTGAAGCTCGTGCACGCCAACGACTCCAAGGACGTGTGCGGGTCGAAGAAGGACCGGCACGAGAACATCGGCGCGGGGCACATCGGGGCGCAGCCATTCGCGGAGATGATGCGCCATCCGGCGGTGGCCGGCGTGCCGATCTGCATCGAGACACCCGGCAAGGTGGAGAAGAACAGGGAAGACATCGAGCTGCTGAAGAAGCTGCGCGACAGCTGATCCCCCGTCCACGCGGGTAGTAGCGCCCTCAGGCTCCAGGTCTTCCCGTGACGAAGGACGCAAAGGGGCGCCGCCCGCGCGATCCGGCCGCCCCCGTATGGCCGGATCGCGGTCCAGCTCGCGGCCACAGCGAGCGCCCCTTCACGTCGTCGGCGTGCGGGCCCTACCCCCCGGTAAAGGGCCCGACCACCGTTTCGGCGACCAGCAGGTCACCGGAGGATCCGCGCATCAGGCCTGTGTGAGCCTCGCGGCTCGTCCCCCCCGATGCGGCGGAGTGGCTCTCCGATGCGGAAACACTACGGTTGCGATCTTGTGCGTGAAACCCCGTTCACGGACAGCTCGCTGAACGGTCTGTAGTCATCGCTATACGGAGCGTGTCAGGACGACGAGCGGCCATCTCCGAGCGACGAGCGGTCTTCTGAGGGGCCCGCAAGATCCTCGGGGAGGTGCATCACGGCCATCATCCGATCCACCCCCAAGGGCACCCGACCCGGCGTGACCAGCGAAATCAACATCATAACCGCGAAGGAGAGCGGTACGGCGAAGGGGGCGGGATACCGCGACACAACCCCCAGGTACACGCCCACCAGATCCCCCGCCACGAGGACGACCGTCAGGCCGCCGCCCACGGCGAACCCGGCCGCGACACCCGGCGCGGTGAGCCGCCGCCACCAGATGCCGAGCAGCAGCAGCGGGCAGAAGGTGGCCGCCGAGAGGCTGAAGCCGAGGATCACCAGCAGCACGGAGCTGCCGGGTGTGGTGAGCGAGGTGAGGGTCAGCGCCGCCCCCATGATCATCGCCACGGCGACCCTGAACGCGCCCACGCTCGGCCGGGTCACGCAGGCCGACACGGCGCCGCCGACGGCCGCGAGCACCCCGCAGGAGGTGGCGAGGAAGGCCGCGAAGGCCCCCGCCGCCAGCAGTCCAGTCAGCACGTCGCCCGCGAGGCCCGGCAGCATCTTCCCCGGCAGCATCAGCACGATCTCGTCCTCGTGCGCGCCGGGCACGTGGACCCGTCCGAGAATCCCGTACAGGGGCAGCAGCAGGAAGAACAGGCCGAGGAGCACCTGGGTGGCCACGATCGAGCGGCGCGCGCTGCGCCCGTCGGGGTTGGTGTAGACACGAACGATGATGTGCGGCAGCCCCATGGTGCCCAGCGCGCAGGCCAGCAGCACGGTCAGCACACCCGGCAGGGAGGTATCGCCCGCTCCGGCGATACTCTCCGCCGCCGCGGGCACGGCGAACCCCGCCACCTCCGGCGGCCCCGTGACGCCACCGCACCGCCACGCGCACCACAGGACGACCCCGACGCCGGTGAAGACGATGAGCTTGAGCCAGTACTGCACCGCCTGCACGCTGGTCACGCTGCCCATGCCGCCGGCGAGCGCGACCACGACGGACACGAGCGCCACCATCAGCCAGCCCGCCCCGTGCGGTAGCCCGGTGAGCAGGTGGATCACGAGCCCCGCCGCGTGCAGCTGCGCGACGAGGTAGAGCAGGCCGATCACCAGCACGTGACAGGTGGCGAAGCGCCGGAGGGCGGTCGAGCCGAGACGCCACTGCGCGAAGTCGGGCAGCGTGTAGGTGCCCGAGCGGCGCAGCGGCGCCACCACCAGCGCGAGGATCACGACGTATCCGGCGGCTGCCCCCGCCGGGTACCACAGCATCGACGCGCCGTGCGTGGCGATCAGCCCCGCCAGGCCCAGGCAGACGGCGGCCGAGGTGAACTCCGAGCTGATCGCCGCCCCGTTCCACCACGGCCGCACCACCCGCGCGGCCACGTAGAACTCGGCCACCGTGGCGTACCGGCGCGGCCTGACCGTGCCGACCAGCACGGCGAGGATGATCACGAAGGCGATGCCCGCGGCCGACGCGCCGACGGCGGCGTTCACGGCTCGCGTTCCGCGCGTTCCGCCCGTCTCAGCTGGAGTACGGCCAGCACCACCCACACAGGCTGCAGCGCCAGCGTCACCCACAGCCAGTCGTCCTGCGCGGTCGCCAGCGGCAGCCCCACGAGCAGGGCCACCACCACCGCGACCGTGGACAGCGCGATCCTGGCCTGCCTGCCCATGAGCCTGCGCGTCTCGGCGACGCCGTCGGCGTCGCCGAGCCCTAACGGCCCATCGGTCCTGTGCACGGCGACGGGCCTCCTGGTCACGACCACCCGCCTGCCGTTCACATGAGTGCCTTTCACGTGAGTGCCTTGAACTGCCGCACCAGCTGTTCCCTGACCTGCCTGGTGTGGCGGCGGCTGACCGGCAGCGTCTCGGTGCCGACCGTGAGCAGCACCCTGCCGCCCTCGAAGCGCAGCTCGCTGACGTGCCGCGCGGACACCAGCGTGCTGCGGTGCACGCGGATGAAGCCCGCGCTCGACCATCGCCGCTCCAGCGCGGCCAGGGACATGCGGACCAGGTAGCTGCCGTCGATCGTGTGCAGGCGGACGTAGTCGCCCTTGGCCTCGGCGAACAAGACCGCCTGCTGCGGCACGAACCTGGTGACCCCGCCCAGCTCCACGGGGATGACGTCGTCCACGCCGTGCTCGGCCACCGGCGTGGCCGCGGCGCTGAGCCTGCGCACCGACTCGGCCAGCCGTTCGGCGCGCACCGGTTTGAGCAGGTAGTCGACCGCCTCCAGATCGAAGGCCTGCACCGCGCAGTCGTCGTGCGCGGTCACGAAGACCAGCCGCGGCGGGCTGGGGAATCCGCCGATCAGCCTGGCCAGATCGAGCCCGTCGAGGCCCGGCATGCGAATGTCGAGGAAGACGCCGTCGAGGCGCTCACCCGCGCCGATCATCTGGACCATGTCCTGCAGAGCCGAGACGCCGTCGGAGGCGGTGGCCACGTGCTCGACCCTGGTGTCCTGACGGAGCAGGTAGGCCAGCTCCTCCAGGGCGGGCACCTCGTCGTCGACAGCCAGAACGCGTAGCATGCCACCACGCTGCCCTATGGAGGCCCTGGTCACAAGCGACACGCCAGCGGAAGGTAAATAATTGACTACAAAGAGCTATGACGCGACTTGGGAACCCTGAGACGCACCTTCGTGCCGGCGCCCACCGCGGTCTCCACCACCAGGCCGTAAGCCTCGCCGTAGATCTGGCGCATCCGCACGTCAACGTTGGCCAGCCCGATGCCGTTGCCCTGGTTGCGCGGGTCGTCGTCGAGCACCTGGCGGGCCCGCTCGGGCTCCATGCCCATGCCGTCGTCCTCGACCGTGATGTGCGCCTCGGGCCCCGCGTCGCGGACCACCACCCTGACCTCGCCCTTGCCGTCGGTGCCGCGTATGCCGTGCTTGATGGCGTTCTCCACCAGCGGCTGCAGACACAGGAACGGCACGGGCACCGGCAGCACCTCGGGCGCGACCTGCACGCTGAAGCGCAGCCTGTCGCCGAAGCGGGCCCGTTCGAGCAGCAGGTAGCGGTCCACGCAGGTCAGCTCGTCGGCCAGGGTGGTGAAGTCGCGGGCCTTGCGCAGCGCGTAGCGGGAGAAGTCGGCGAAGTCGAGGATCAGCTCGCGCGCCCTGTCGGGGTCTGTTCGCACGAACGAGGCGATCGTGGTGAGCGCGTTGTAGACGAAGTGCGGCGAGATCTGCGCGCGCAGCGCCCGCATCTCGGCCTCCATCGCGCGCCTCCTTGAGGAGTCGAGCTCGGCCAGCTCCAGCTGCCCCGACACCCATCTGGCCACCTCGGTGACCGTGCGCACCAGCGCCGCGCTCAACTCCTCGTCGTAGGCGGCCAGCGCGCCGATCACGGTGCCCTCGACGGTCAGCGGCACCACCACGGCGCCGTGCGGCTCCCCCGCGAACACGTGCGGACGGCCCGAGGCCAGCGCGGCGCGCGCGTGCGTCAGCACCTCGTCGGGGCAGGCGCCGTCCCAGGCCAGCACCGCGTCGCTGGAGGTGATCGCCAGCGCCGACGTGCCGAGCAGGGCCCGCAGATGCCGTACGGCCCGGCGCGCCGAGTCCCTCGTCAGCCCCGTGCGCAGCGAAGGCGCCGCCATCGCCGCGATGTGCAGGGTCGTGAAGGTGGCCTCGTCCTTCCAGCCACCTTCGGGTAGCACGGGACGCCGTCTGGCCAGAACGCACCCCGCGGCGAACGCCAAAGCGGCCAGCACCACGCAGGCGGTGGTCGACATGCGCGCAACGGTAGCCAATGACGCCCCGTGTCCGGGCGAGAACGCTAAGGTGGCCCCTCGCCTGGCTCCTCCTGGTAGGAGTAGCGCTGTTCCTTCCACGGATCGGCCACGTTGTGGTAGCCGCGCTCCTCCCAGAAGCCCCGCCTGTCCTCCACCAGGTACTCCACCGCGCGCACCCATTTCACGCTCTTCCACGCGTACAGGTGCGGGACCACGATGCGCAGCGGGTAACCGCGCTCGGGCGAGAGGGGCTTCTCGTCCAGGTCCGTGGCGAACAAAGTACCGGTGGCCTCGAAGTCGGACATCCTGAGGTTGGCGCTGTAGCCGTACTCGGCCCAGATCATCACGTGGCCGACCCCGCCCGCGGGCGGGGCGACGGCCATGAGATCCGCCGCGCTCACCCCCGCCCACTCGTTCCCCATCAGGGAGAACTTGGTCACACAGTGGAAGTCGGCGATGACCGACGTCCGCGGCAGGCCGCCGAAGTCCGCCCAGGTGAAGCGGTGCTCCTCGCCCGAGGCCGTCGCGCCGAAGACTCGGAAGTCCCAGGTGTCCGGCTTGAACTGCGGCACCCTGCCGTAGTGGATGACGGGTCGGCCGCGTGGAACGTACTGGCCTGGGGGCAGGCGCGACTCCTCCACGATCACTCCCTCGCCGACGGTGTTCGTGACCATACTCCCATCACCTCGCCCGAAGCACCGACCCGGTGCCCGGTTGCCGCACCTCGGGCATGCGCTATTATTGGCGCACTATGCACATCACCTTCCTGTTTTGGTATGGCGACGGACCCGATCGGACCGTTCGCCATCTGGTGATGCGCTAGCACACAGGCGAACGAAGGCCCCGGGTCCGCATGGATCCGGGGCCTTCGTCATTTTCAAGGGAGAGAACATGGTCATCGTCATGGGCCCCGAGGCGACGCAGGGCGACATCGAGGCCGTCGTCGGCCTCGTGCAGGCGGCAGGCGTGGAGGCGTTCGTCAGCCGTGGCGTGCAGCGCACGATCGTCGGACTGGTGGGCGACGTCGCCCAGCTCAGCGCCGTCAACCTGCGCGGGATGAGCGGGGTGCGCGAAGTCATGCGGGTGTCCACCCCTTACAAGCTTGTGAGCAGGGAGAACCACCCCGACCGTTCGACGGTGCACGTCGGAGGGGTGCCCATCGGTCCCGACACTGTGACGCTGATCGCGGGACCGTGCGCGGTGGAGACCCCGCAGCAGACGCTGGAGGCCGCCCAGATGGCCAAGGCGGCCGGCGCCACGTTGCTGCGCGGCGGCGCCTACAAGCCGCGCACCTCGCCGTACGCGTTCCAGGGGCTGGGCGAGGCGGGCCTGCGCATCCTGGCCGACGTGCGCGCGGAGACCGGACTGCCGATCGTGACCGAGGTCGTGGACGCCCACGACGTGGACCTGGTCGCCTCCTACGCCGACATGCTGCAGGTCGGCACCCGCAACGCGCAGAACTTCGCGCTGCTGCAGGCGGTCGGCGCGGCGGGCAAGCCGGTCATGCTCAAGCGCGGCATGAACGCCACCATCGAGGAGTGGCTGATGGCGGCCGAGTACATCGCCCAGCGCGGCAACCTCGACATCGTCCTGTGCGAGCGCGGCATCCGCACCTTCGAGACCGCCACGCGCAACACGCTCGACGTGTCGGCCGTCCCCGTCGCCCAGCGCCTGTCGCACCTGCCGGTCATCATCGACCCGTCCCACTCGGGCGGGCGGCGCGACCTGGTGCTGCCGCTGACCCGCGCCGCCATCGCGGTCGGCGCCGACGGCGTGATCATCGACGTCCACCCGCACCCTGAGCAGGCGCTCTGCGACGGGCCCCAGGCGCTGGTGAACGGTGACCTGCGCGAACTGGCCAAGATCATGCGAACCTTCCCCCAGCTGATGGGCAAGGGCGTGGTCGGCGACGCGCTGACCGTCTGATCCCGTGGGGTTCGGGCTGGTACGGCGGGCGCGTCACGAACCGCCTGCCGTACTCACGGGTAACTAAGTATTTCTCCGCATGTGTCGGACTTCATGGCGATCCATCATCGAGCCATGAACAAACCGATCCAGCCCACCCAGACAGCCGCTTTCTACATCCAGTCGATCCTGTCCTTCGGCCTGTCCCTGTCCGCCGTGGCCATCGGCGTGGCCTACCTGCCGGTCTCCGGCTGGATCAGGGCCTTCCTCACCGTCGGCATCCTGTACGTGATCACCTCGGCGTTCACGCTGGCCAAGGTGGTGCGCGACCGCCAGGAACTCAGCGCGGTCACCACCCGCGTCGACCAAGCCCGTCTCGACAAACTCCTCGCCGAACACGACCCCTTCAAGGTCGACGCGTGACCTTATCCGGGGATATCGGGGACGGCAGGTGCTCGAGACATCCGGCAGCAGGTTCTCGGGATGTCCGAGACGGCAGGCGGCGGGGCCGCACCACCGTGGGCACGTGGCTGGGCTCTGTCCAGGGATACGCATCACCGAGTGCCCATGGCCGGCCACCCAACGGAAGGCCACAACCGCTGAACACCCGCCCGCCCGCCGACGCCCTCGGAAGAGAACCCGCATCCTCCGTCGCGGCCCCCAGAGAACCTGCACCACCCCTGGCGTCGGTGTGTTGCTCTGGGGATGACGCGCGCGACTCGGCGGCTCGCACGCCGGGATCACCCGCGCCACCGCCTGGCCGCACGCGGCATCCCAAGAGCAGCGCACGCAGTGCGCACGCCTGGATCACGCCGCCCATAGATGCGGGGGCCTACAGGGTGTACTCCTGGATCGAGTCGGCCAGTTGGACCGCCAGTTCCTCGGCGTCGAGGCGCTTCTCGATCAGCTTGAGGTCCTCGATCTTGGCCCGGGTCTCCGCCCGCTTGGGCGCCAGCAGCGTGCAGCAGTCCTCGTCGGGCAGTTCGGAGATCTCCAGCGTGCCGATGCGCCGCGCCTCGGCCATGATCTCCGTCTTGTCCCAGCCGATCAACGGACGCAGGATCGGCAGGTCGACGGCGTTGTCCTGGGCGGTGATGTTCTGCAGCGTCTGCGACGACACCTGGCCCAGCGCGTCGCCGGTGATGAGCGCGCCCGCCCTGATGCGGTGGGCGACCTCCTCGGCCGTCTTCAGCATCAGCCGCCGCTGGGCGATCACAGCGAGCCGATCCTGGCCCGAGGTCCTGATCGACTGCTGGGCCTTGCCGAACGGCACCACCCACAGCCGCGACCTGCCCTGGAAGCGGTCGAGCTTGCGCACCAGCGCGTAGGCCTTGTAGATCGACTCCGATGTCGTGAACGGGATGCCGGAGAAGTGCAGGAAGTCGACGTGGAGACCGCGGCGCATCATGCGGTAGGCGGCCACGGGCGAGTCGATGCCGCCCGACATCAGCACCAGCGCCCTGCCGCTGCTGCCCACAGGTAGTCCGCCCTGGCCCCGCAGGCCGTCGGTGAAGACGAACACCTCGTCGCGGTCCACCTCGACGAAGACGGTGAGCTCGGGATGCTTCAGGTTGACGGACAGGCCGTAGACGTCGTTGATGTGCCCGCCCACCAGGCGGTCGAGCTCGTTGGAGCGCAGCGGGAACCGCTTGTCACGACGGCGGGAGCGCACCGCGAACGTGGCGCCGCGCTTCACCTCGTCACGGTCCTTGATCAGCTCGATGGCGGCCTTGACCACGGTGTCCGGGTCCTTGGCCACCCGCCATGCGCGGTGGATCCACACCAGACCGGGCACGTCGGTGACCCGCTCGGCGACCTGGTCGGCCACCTCGACGCTGGTGCCCTGAGGGAAGAAGATCGCGATGACGCCGTGGCGCTGCCGTACGTCGGTCTTGAGATCGAAGTCCTTCAGCGCGGCGCGGATGTTGCCGACAAGCCTGCGCTCGAACAGCTCGCGGTTCTTGCCTTTCAGCACGATCTCGCCCAGCTTGAGCAGAACGCACGGCTCGCCCAGGGCGGACATCGTCATGGCGGGAACCTCCGGAGGAGTGCGGGAACGCGGCGCTGTCTGCAACGCCGCGACCCACCGAGTTTAGTCCGGTCCCGCCCCGGAAAACCCCGCCCGCCGTGTGAACGGCTCCACAGCGGAAGAGCACCCAACCCCCAAGACCCAGATGACCCCCAAGACCCAGACAACCCTGAGCCCCAGGCAACCCTCAAGACGCAGGCAACCCCAGGGCGGTCGACTCCCAGCAGCCGGGATGCCAAGGAACCGGGGCGCCCCAGGAGCGGCGCCCCACAAGGAGCCGAAGCGCCTGGGTGCCCCAGGAGCCGGGCGACCCCAAGAAACCGAACCGCCAGGAAGCCCCAGGGAGCCGAGCGACCGGGCGACCCCAAGAAACCGAAGCGCCAGGATGCCCCAGGGAGCAAGCGACCCCCCCAAGAATGAGGGGCCGAGGTAGCACCTCGATCCGGCGTGACCGTAGACGCAGGTCGTGTGGGAGAGGTTCAGGTGGTGTGGGGTGGGTCGTCGTCGAGGCCCTGTTCGATGGCGTAGCGGACGAGTTCGACCCGGTTGTGCAGTTGCAGCTTGTTCAGCGTGTTCTGCACATGGTTCTGCACTGTCCGATGGCTGAGCACGAGCCGGTCGGCGATCTGCCGGTACGACAGCCCCTTCGCCACCAGCCGCAGCACCTCGGTCTCCCTGTCGGTCAGTCGCGGCCCGTCGGGCTGCGCCGCAGGTCGGGCCGCCAGCCTGCGGTACTCCCCCAGCACCAGCCCCGCCAGCCCCGGCGTGAAGACCGCGTCGCCCGCGGCGGTGCGCGCCACCGCGTCCAGGAACTCCTCCCTGCTGGCCGACTTCACCAGGTAGCCCGACGCCCCCGCCTTCACCGCCTCCAGGACGTCCTCCTGCTCGGCGCTGGCCGACAGCACGAGGATCTTCGCCCCCTGCAGTCCCCTGGCCACCTCGGCCCCCGACAGGTCGGGCAGCTGCAGGTCGAGGACGACCACATCCGGCCTGACCGCCTCGGCCACCCGCAGGGCCTGACGTCCCTCGCCGACGGCGGCGACCACCTCGTAACCCGCCTCGGCGAGATCCCTCGCCACCCCGTCGCGCCACATCGGGTGGTCGTCGACCACCATCACCCGCACCATGCCGCAACTCTAAGCACAGTCATCCGCAAGTACGGCAGTGCAGACTCGTCCCGTGTCCGACCTCCTCGACGCCTTCCAGCCCTCCCCCCGCGGCGCGACGCCCGGCAGGGTCGGCAAGGTCATCCTCATCCTGCTCTGGTTCGGACTGTGCGCCGGGATGGTCGCCGCCGCCGTGACCGACCTTCGCCTCGCCACCGGCGCGATCGGCACCCCCGGCACGCTCACCGTCGTGTCCTGCGCCGACCTCGGCAGCGGACGCTACGACTGCAGGGGCTTCTTCACACCCGACTCGGGCGATCCCGCGCTTCCGGTGGCCGCCTCGCCCGACTCGAGGGCGGGTCAGACCTTCCGCGCCCAGCTCGTTCCCGGGGGTGGGCGCGCGGTCGAGACGGGCAGGGACGGGCTTCTGGTGGCGCTGCTCCTCCCCGCGACGGGGCTGACCGGCATCGCGTTCCTGCCGTACGTGATCGTCTACTGGCTGGGATGGCGGCGCCGGTGGATCGCGGTGGCGGTGGGCTGCGTCATCACGCCGGCAGGTCTCATCCTGATGGCCCTGGGCTTCGCGGCCCTCTGACAACCCTCCGAAAACCCGGACCAACCCCACTGCCAGGACGCAGGGGATTGCGTGGAGCCGGCGGCTTGTGGGGGCTGGGGTCTTTGGAGATCCGCGGCGATGCCAGCCACGGACGTGGTCACCGCTCAGGCGGCACGGCATGATGAGGTCGTGCTTGTCGAGGTTTCGGAGCGGGAGGCCGAGGTGCTCGCGGCCGTCGGCGCTCACCTGTCGAACGTGCAGATCGCCCGCAGGCTGCACATTTCGGTGCGGACGGTTGAGAGCCACGTCTCCTCGTTGTTGCGTAAGTACGGCGTCCGGGGCCGCCGTGAGCTGGCGGCCCTCGCCGGCCGGCCGGCCGAGGCGGCCGCGCCGGAGAGGCTGGCCGGCCTGCCGGTGGCGCGGACGTCGTTCGTCGGGCGGGGCGCGGAGCGCGAGGCCGTGCTGGCGGCGTTCGGCGGGTCCAGGCTGGTGACCCTGCTCGGGCCCGGCGGGGTGGGCAAGACCAGGCTGGCCGCGACGGTGGCGCCGGACCTCCCGTACGGCGGGGCCTTCGTCGACCTGGTGCCGGTACGTGACGGGTTCGTGGCCCAGGCGGTGGCCGCCGCGCTCGGCGTGGAGGAGCGTCCCCAGCGGTCGTTGACGGAGGCGCTGGCCGAGCGGCTGGGCCGGGGGCGCTCCCTGCTGGTGCTGGACAACTGCGAGCATCTGCTCGACGAGGTGGCCAGGCTTGCCGACCGGCTGCTGTCCACGTGCCCCGGCTGCCGGATCCTGGTCACCAGCCGGGAGCGGCTCGGCCTGCCCGGCGAGCGGATCCTGCAGGTGGAGCCGCTGCCGCCGGTCTCCGACGCGCGCGCGTTGTTCACCGACCGGGCCGGGGCCGCCGATCCGGGGTTCGCCGCCGGGCCGGAGGTGATCGAGGAGATCTGCGCCAAGCTGGACGGCATGCCGCTGGCGATCGAACTGGCCGCGGCACGCGCCGCGGCCCTGGGCCCGGATGGGTTGCTGACGGCTCTGGAGGACCGGCTGCGGCTGCTGGCGGGCGGGCGCGGCGTGGACGACCGGCATCGTTCGCTGCGCGCGGTGGTCGGCTGGAGCCACGATCTGCTCGATGAGGAGGAGCGGGGGCTGCTGCACCGCCTGGCGATCTTCGTTGGCGGCTTCGACCTGGCCGCCGTGCTGGCCGTCAATGCCGCGGTTTCCGCGGGCGCCACGGCGGACCTGCTGGGGAGGCTGGTGGACAAGAGCCTGGTCGTCAGGGCCGGGCGCGGGCGGTGGCGGTTGCTGCAGACCGTACGTGACTTCGCCGCCGAGCAGTTGCTCGGCTCCGGAGAGCTGCCGGAGATCCGCGAACGCCACCTGCGGTGGGCGGTCGGCGCCGCCGCCGCACTCGAGCCGGGGGACTTCGACTTGGTCGCCGACGACCTGCGCGCCGCGCTGGCCGGCGCCCCCGAGCCGGGTGAGGCGCAGCATCGGCTGGCCCGGTCGCTGGCCGGGTTGTGCTACGCGCGGCGATTCCTCACCGAGTCCCAGCGGACCTACGAAGAGGCCGCGAAGCGCGCGCCCACTCCGATCGAGGCGTGGCACGATCTGCACAGCGCCGCCGCGTGCACATATCTGGTGGGTTCCGGCGGCGAACGCGTCATGGGGCTGCTGACCTCCGCGGCGGAGCGGGCGCGGGCCGCCGGGGACGGCGACCGGGCGGCGATCTCGCTGGCCACCGCCGTGGTGACCTCGGCCAGGAACCCGGGCCGGCACGGCGTGGAGATGCCCTACGACCGCCTGCGCCTACTGCTGGAGCAGGCCAGGGCGGCGGGGGACCCGCGGGATCCGGTGGTCGCCGCCTGGCTCGCCGCCGCCGCGACCTGGACCGCGTCGGCGGAGCCGTACAGTGCGGACCTGCCTCTGGCGGAGCGGGCGGTGACGGCCGCGCGGGACAGCGGCGACCCTGTGCTGGTCAGCTCCGCCCTGGACACGTTGATCTGCGCGCTGCTGGGGGCGGGACGGCTGCGTGACGCCCAGCGGGTCAGCCGGGAACGGCTCTCTCTGCTGAAGTCGATGTCCCGCGCCGACCCCTTGTCCGCGCCGGAGATCGTCGACACCTTCCACATGGCGGCGCGATGCGCCATCGTGACCGGTGATCTGACCGAGGCGCTGGAGCTGGCCAGGCTGGCGGAGGAAGACGACCTGGTCGGCGCGGATCAGTACTTCGACTCGACCAACAACCTCGTGCTCGCGCTGGCTCTGCAGGGCGAGTTCGACCAGGCGCTGGCGTACGCCCGCGCCGCCTGGGACGACTGGCAGCGGGCCGGGACGCCGATCACCGGGATGATGCTGCCCCTGGCGGTGGCCCCGGCGCTCATCCACGGGCTGCGCGGCGACGAGCCGAACCATCGGCTGTGGAGTGACCGCGTCCACCGGACGGGCCGCCGGTCGACGCTGACGAGCTTCGCCGAGGCCCGCGTCGCGCTCCACGCGGGCCGGCTGGAGAACGCGGAGCCGATGATCGGCGAGCTGTTCTCCGGCGAGACCGACCCCTTCTTCCGCGCGTACGCGCAGGCGGTCGGCGCGGAACTCGCCGTCATGGCGCGGCTCCCCGACGCCGAGGCGCGCATGGGCGTGGCGTCGGGGAGCGGGGAGAACGCGTGGGCGGCCGCCTGCCTGGCCAGAGCCAGGGGCAGGTTGTCCGGCGACCGCCGCGAGGTGGAGGCGGCGCTCACGGGGTGGGAGCGGATCGGCGCCCGGTTCGAGCGGGCCTGCACGCTGCTGCTCCTGCCGGACCGGGCGGAGGAGGGCCGGGCGGAACTGACCGCCCTGGGCTGCGATCAGCCGAGGAAGAACGCCGACAGCGCGGAGGCGAACGCCGCCGGATCGACCTGACCGTGTGCCTGCCCCGCCAGCGACCGGAACCGGGCGTCGGGCAGCGCCTCGGCCACTGCCTTGGCCGCGTCCCGCATCCGGGGGCTGCTGTCGGCGCCGGCCAGCACCAGCGTGGGGAACGTGGACGCAGGCGAGCCGATCGGCCGGCACCGGGCCGCGGCCGACCACGGCGGCTTCGTAGGCGAGGGTGTGCGCGACCGCCTCCATCGCGGCCCAGAACGGCCGGCTTCTCATGGAGTCCACGGCCTCGGCGGGGAGGTCGGCTCCCTTGGTCATGAACAGCGCGACCGCGTCGCCTGCTCATGAGGTTGCCTTTCTGTGCCGGATGGTGAGGGCGAGGAGCATCAGGGCGCCGGTGAGGGCGAAACCCGCCGGGTAGCCGGTGTGCGCGGCCACGAAGCCGAACCCCACGGCTCCCGCGCCGAGCCCGAGGTCGTAGGCGATGTTCCACAGCGCGCTGACCGCGCCGTAGGAGGAGGCGGGGACCCGGTCCAGCATCACCGCCATGCTCGCGTTCTGCGTGACGCCGAATCCCGCGCCGAACAGGACCATGCCCGCCAGTACCGTCGCCGGGCCCGCGGCCAGCACCATGCCCGCGGCCGCCAGCACCATGCCCGCGGCCGCTAGCAGCAGCCCCGGCCACAGCAGGCGGGCGGACCCGTGCCGGTCGCCGTACCGGCCCGCCCACCAGCGGGACACGGTCGTGGAGGCGCTCTGGGCGAACAGGGCGGTGGCGGCGCCGGCGACGGCCAGCGGGAGGAACGTGGCGACCACACCGGCCGCCATGGTCGTGGCGGCGAACAACACCGACGGCCCGACCAGACCGGAGGACGTACGCAGGGAGACCAGCATGCCGTCCGGCGGTACCGGCTGCCGGCCCGGCAGGCCCCTCACCGCGCCGAGGCCGATCAGCGCGGCCACACCACCGGCGACGAAGACGACCGGGAAACCGACCGCCTCGGCCAGCCAGATCCCCAGCGGCAGGGCCGCCATGGACGGGATCCCGCACACGACGCCGTAGACGCCCAGTCCCTCACCGCGTCGCTCCGCCGGCACCGCCTGGGCCACCAGCGCGCTGCCCAGCACCGCGACGATCGCGAATCCGAGCCCGCGGACCACGCAGACCACCAGGATGGCCGTGAAGTCCGCCGAGACGCTCAACACCAGGGCGGGGGCCCCGAGCAGCACCAGTCCGGCGGCGAACACCAGGCGGCAGCCGTACCTGGCCAGAAGCCAGGGGGTGGCCAGCTCGGCCAGGACGGTGGCGAGCATCATCACACCCGTCGTGAGCCCGGCGCCGATCCCGTCCGCGCCGGCCGACGTGGCGTACAGAGGGACCACGGAGAACAGTAGGTAGAAGCTGACGGACGAACCGCACCCGGCCAGGACGGCCAGGACGAAGGCCCGGGTGAGGAGCCGCGGTTTCTGGGCGGTGGTGCTTGTCATGCCGCCAAGCGTGCTCGGCGCGGGTACGGAGTCACATCCGTGGTCACCACGGAACCACCACGGACAGAGCGCGTCCGGGGGTCGGCCCTCGCGGGGCTAGGTCCGCGTGAAGGCGGACGTCTGCGGGGGCTGAGGTCTGGATGGGTGGGGACGTCTACGCGGGCGTCCGGTGGAGCGGAGTCGGTCAGGGGAATCGGTGGGAGGGGTCAGCGCGCAGGGACGGTGATTTCGACCTCGGTGCCCTCCCCCGGAGACGAGCTGATCGAGACGCGACCGCCCAGGTCCGCCACCCGGCCCTCGATCGACTGTGCCACTCCTAGGCGGCCCTCGGCGCGGGCCCGCTCCAGCCGTCCCTCCTCGATCCCCTCCCCCTCGTCCCGCACGCTGACCATCACCTCGTCCTCCCCCTCCTCCGCGAACACCCACGCCCTCGCCTCAGGCCCGCAGTGGGCCCGCACGTTGTCCAGTGCCGCCCGTACCGCCGCCGCCACCTCCTCGGCCACCGCGACCGGCAGCACGATCGGCGTGGCCGGGGTGGAGACCGTGACCTGGGCCGAGCCGTGCCTCATCAGCAGCGCCCGCAGATCCGCCGAGCCCGTGGGCGCGGGGTGGACGGCGATCAGCTCGCGCAGGGCCGCCTCCTGCTCGCCCGCCAGCCTGCCCAGCTCGGCCGCCTCCCCGCCGATCTCCTGTCCTCGCCGCTGCACCAGCGCCAGTACCTGCAGCACCGAGTCGTGGATGCCGCGCGCCAGCCGTTCCCTCTCGCGCTGCGCGGCCTCCATCTCGACGGCCCGCTGCATGCGTTCCTCCGCCTGCTTGGCCAGGCGCGCCACGTGGCCGACAACGATCCCCGCCATGAACAGCAGGACCGCGCCGTTGATCAGGATGCGCGAGTCGGGCCCGTGCATCCGTACCCAGAGGTCGGCTCCCGCGACGATGCCCGCCGCGACGCCGCCCAGGCGGCGCCCGCCGTACACCGCCCAGGCCAGGACGGGGCCCGCGATCCAGATCGCGGGCACCGGCATGCTGCCCACCTGGCCCTGGAACTCGCCCTGCACGTACGGCGTGGCGAGCAGGCACGCGAGGGTCACGAGCATGTCGATCACCAGCAGCGGCCATCCGCGCAGCGCTCTGACGGAGTAGGCGAAGATCGAGGCGGCGGTCCAGAGCGCCATGACGCCGATGACGACCCATCCCGTCACCGGCTCGGCGAACCCCTCGTGCTGGACCATCAGCACGGCCGCGTAGATCAGGGAAGCCACCCTGAACACCGCGATCGCCCGCCAGAAGGGACCCTCGATCGTCATGAGCTTTTCTCGCGTTTCCGACTGCCTAGTTGACAGATAGTGATCCTATCCATGCAAATGGGACAATTCGCTGCCACAATCCGGTAGATCCCTATGGCAAGGAATCTCACAACATGTCCGCTGTTAATCATTTCACCCAGGGCCCGCTCACGCCGATCCTCGCGTACGTGATGTCGTGCATCGGGTCAATGCTCGGACTGCGGCTCACGGCCCAGGCCAATGCCTCGACAGGCTCTTCGCGTGCCCGCTGGCTCATCGCCGCCGCCATCTCCATCGGCGGCACCGGCATCTGGGTCATGCACTTCATCGCCATGATGGGCTTCGACGTCGCGGGCACGCAGATCAGATATGACGTCCCGCTGACGGTCGCCTCGGCGCTCGTGGCCATCGTGGTGGTCGGCGCGGGCCTGTTCGTCGTCTCCTTCGGCCGCGGCAGGGCGCTCCCGCTGCTCGGCGGCGGTCTGCTGACCGGACTCGGCGTGGCGGGCATGCACTACATGGGCATGTTCGCCATGAACATGTCCGCGCACGTCTCCTATGACCCGCTGATCGTGGCCGCCTCCGTCGCCATCGCTGTGGTGGCGGCGACGGTGGCGTTGTGGTTCACGGTGCAGGTCAAGCGGGCTCTCGCCATCACGGGCGCGGCCCTGATCATGGGCGTGGCCGTCTGCGGCATGCACTACACCGGCATGTTCGCGATGATGGTGACGGTCCACACCGAGCCCGGGCACGTGGGCGGCGCCGACGCGCTGTCGTTCCTGGTGCCGCTGATGACCGTGGTGAGCCTCATCACGCTCACCATGCTGCTGATGGTCATCCTGTCGCCGTCGGAGCAGGAGCTGCAGGAGGACGCCGAGCTGATGGCCCGGCTGGAGATGCGCCGCCAGGCCGCCGCCAGCGCGCAGACCCTGCGCTCGCCCGACCCCTACTCCCGCAGGTGACCCCTGGGGTACGGCTTGCGCCCATCTAGTGGGCCGCATCAGACAGGGCGCAAGCCGTACCTGGAGGGGATGGAGCGGAGCACCGCTCTGCCCTCAAGGTACGGCCCGCCGCTTGCAATCCGCTTAACCGAAGAAGACCTCGGCCTCCTCGTAGCGCGAGACCGGCACGGTCTTCAGCTCGGAGGTGGCCTCGTCGAGCCCGACGCGGACGATGTCGGTGCCGCGCAGCGCCACCATCGTCCCGAAGTCTCCCGCGTGGACGGCGTCGATCGCCTGCAGCCCGAACCTGGTGGCCAGGACCCTGTCGAACGCGGTCGGCGTGCCGCCGCGCTGGATGTGGCCGAGCACGGTGGTGCGGGCCTCCTTGCCGGTGCGCTTCTCGATCTCCTTGGCCAGGACCTCGCCGATGCCGCCGAGCCGTACGTGGCCGAAGGAGTCGAGCTCGCCGGCCTGCAGGGCCATCTGCCCCTCGACCGGGTGCGCACCCTCGGCGACCACGATGATCGGCGAGTAGCGGGTGCGGAAGCGCGACTCGACGTACTCGCAGACCCTGTCGATGTCGAACGGCTTCTCGGGGATGAGGATGACGTTCGCTCCGCCGGCCATACCCGCGTGCAGCGCGATCCAGCCCGCGTGACGCCCCATGACCTCACAGATGAGCGCGCGGTGATGGGACTCGGCCGTGGTGTGCAGCCTGTCGATCGCCTCGGTGGCGATGTTGACGGCCGTGTCGAAGCCGAAGGTGTAGTCGGTGCCCGACAGGTCGTTGTCGATGGTCTTGGGCACGCCGACCACCCTGACCCCGCGGTCGAACAGCTGGCGGGCGACACCGAGGGTGTCCTCGCCGCCGATCGCGATCAGCGCGTCGACCCCGCCCGCGGCGAGATTGTCTTTGATCCGGTCGACTCCACCTTCAATCTTGATGGGGTTGGTGCGGGACGAGCCGAGGATCGTGCCGCCACGGGGCAGGATGCCCCGGACGGCCTGGATGTCCAGCGGCATCGTGTCGCCCTCGAGGGGGCCACGCCAGCCATCCTTGAATCCGACGAACTCATGCCCGTAAACGCTGACACCCTTGCGGACAACGGCCCTGATCACAGCATTGAGACCGGGGCAGTCTCCGCCCCCGGTGAGCACTCCAATACGCATGGCGGGTTCCTCCCGATGGGGTTCACGGCCAAACTAATGGGGCGGTGCGATCGGCGTATCGCCGACGCAACGCATTGTGCCCCTTGGCACGGACAATGGTCTAGACCAAAAGGTGAGGCGCCGTGAGCGTTTTGGCGATAGACGCAGGCACAACAGGGGTGACCGCGCTGATCGTCACCGAGGAGGGACGGATCGAATCGCGCGGATACGAGGAGTTCTCCCAGCACTTCCCGCAGCCCGGGTGGGTGGAGCACGCGCCCGAGGAGATCTGGCAGGCGACGCTCGCGGCCTGCCGTACCGCGCTGGACGGGGCGTCGGCGCCGCCCACCTGTGTCGGCCTCACCAACCAGCGGGAGACGGCGGTCCTGTGGGACCGCCGCACGCTGGCCGCGCCGCGCCGCGCGGTCGTCTGGCAGGACAGGCGCACCTCGGGCATCTGCGCACGCCTGCGGGAGCAGGGCCACGAGCCCCGCGTCTCCGAGCTGACGGGGCTGCGCCTCGACCCCTACTTCACCGCGACCAAGCTGACCTGGCTGCGCGAGAACGACCCCAGGGCGTGGACGGACGACATCGTGGTCGGCACCGTCGACTCCTACCTGGTCGCCAGGCTGACGGCGGGCGCCAGGCACGTGACCGACCCCTCCAACGCCTCCCGCACCCTGCTGTACGGCCTGGCCTCCGGCGGCTGGGAGTCCGAGCTGTGCGAGTTGTTCGGCGTTCCCGAGCGGGCCCTGCCGGAGATCGTGCCGAACTACGGCGAGATCGGCAGGACCGCCCCCGAGGCCTTCCTCGGGCTCGACCTGCCGATCACCGGGATGGCCGGCGACCAGCAGGCGGCGCTGTTCGGCCAGACCTGCTTCTCCGCGGGCGACGTCAAGTGCACCTACGGCACCGGCTCCTTCCTGCTGGTCAACACAGGAGGCGAGATCATCCGCTCGCGGGCGGGGCTGCTGACCACGGTCGCGTGGGAGACCCCCTCGGGCGAGCGCACCTACGCGCTGGAGGGCGCGATCTTCGTGACGGGGGCCGCGGTGCAGTGGCTGCGCGACGGTCTCGGCCTCATCAACACCGCGCCCGAGTCGGAGGCGGTGGCCCGCACGGTCCCCGACAGCGGCGGCGTGGTGTTCGTCCCGGCGCTGACCGGGCTCGGCGCGCCGCACTGGGACCCCGAGGCGCGCGGCACGATCACCGGCATCACCCGCGGCACCACCCGCGCCCATCTCGTGCGCGCGACGCTGGAGGCGATCGCGTTCGAGGTGCGCGACGTCGTGGAGACGATGCCGCCGGTGGCCGCGCTGAAGGCCGACGGCGGCGCCAGCTCCAACGACCTGCTGATGCAGTTCCAGGCCGACCAGCTCGGCATCGCGGTGGAGCGGCCGGTGATCCAGGAGACGACCGCGCTGGGCGCCGCCTTCCTGGCCGGGCTCGGCTCGGGCGTGTGGTCCTCCCCCGAGGAGCTGCGCAAGACCTGGCAGCTCGACCGCCGCTTCGAACCGGGGGTGCGCGACGACGCCGCCTACGAGCGATGGCAGGGGGCCGTACGGCGTTCGCGCGCGTGAGCCCAATCGTCAACTCATGGTTGACGGCATGGTGCCGTCAACCTATGGTTGACGCATGGAGACGAACGTCAAACTCGACGACCTCATCAACGCCGTCAAGACCAGCGGCACCGACCCTCTGATCCAGCTCTCCAACGCGGTCGTGCTCGGCGAGCACCTCGGCGAGGTCGCCGACCACCTCATCGGCCACTTCGTGGATCAGGCCCGCCGCGCGGGGGCGTCGTGGACCGACATCGGCAGGAGCATGGGCGTGACCAAGCAGGCCGCCCAGAAGCGGTTCGTGCCCAAGGACGGGCCGAGCCTGGCCGAGGACCTGCGCAGCTACGGGCGCTTCACCGACCGCGCCCGCCACGCGGTCGTGGCGGCACAGGACGAGGCCCGCGCGGCGGCCAGGGACCACATCGAGCCCGAGCACCTCGCCCTCGGACTGCTGCACGAGCCGGAGAGCCTGGCAATCAAGATCATGGAGTTCCTCGGCGTCTCCCTCGACGCCATGCGGGAGGCGCTGACGATCCCCCCGGCGGGCCCCCAGGCGGAGGTTCCCGACCGCATTCCCTTCTCCGCCCAGGCGAAGAAGGCGCTGGAGCTCACGCTGCGCGAGGCGCTGCGCCTCGGCCACAACTACGTGGGCACCGAGCACATCCTGCTCGGGATCCTCGCACTGGAGGAGGGCCCCGCGGTGGACGGGTTCGCGCGACTCGGCGTCACCAGGCAGGCGGTGGAGGACGAGCTCAGGCGGCTGCTCGCGGGACTCATGGGCAACGCCTGAGGCCCTGCCCTGGCGGCCTACCGGGGCAGCACGCACGCGGGCGCGGCGACCCCGAACGTCCGGCTCGCCGGCTTGGGCAGCCCCTTCACGAGCGGGAGGAGCGCGACGGTGTTGCTCGTCTGGTTGGCCACGTACATCGTCTCGCCGTCGATGGCGAAGTGCCGGGGCCAGCTGCCGCCGCTGGGCACCTCCGCGACCTTCTTCAGGTCGTCGGCGCGCAGCACGGAGACGGTGTCGGGCCCCCTGTTCCCGACGTAGACGTAAGGCCCGGCCACGTCGATGTGCGAGGGGTAGTTGGTGCCCGGCTCCTCGCTGGCCGGGGCGGCCGCCACCTCGGTCCACACGCCGTCGTAGGTGCGGACCATGGCGTCGAGCTCGCCGGCCACGTGGCAGCGTCCTCGCTCGAAGACCAGGTGGCGCGGGCCCATCCCGGCGGGCAACCGCACGGGCTCCAGCGCCGCGCCGCCCGGGGTGTAGCGGCGGATCTCGTCGGTGCCCAGGTCGGCCACGTACAGCACGTCCTCGTGGAAGACCGCCTGGTGGGCGTGCGAGCACTCCTGCCGTTCGGCCACGGGGCCCGAGCCCGTGTGCGTCAGCACCACGGGTTCGCCCGCGAAGGCGCCCGACCCGTCGAGCCGGTGCAGGCTGACGGTGCCGTCGCCGTAGTTGGCCACGGCCAGCACCTCGCCACCCGGATGCACGGCCAGGTGGCACGGCTGGCCGCCCTCGCTGGAGCGCTCGGCCAGTGGCGTGAGCGCGCCGCCCTCGGCCACGGTGTAGGCGCTGACCAGGCCGTTGTCGGCCTCACCCACGGCATAGAGCACCGGGAGCGAGGGATGCGGCGCGAGGAAGGAGGCCTTCTGCGCCGCGACACTCGCGATCACAGCCAGCTCGGGATCAACGGTCACGAGGTCGGGGCCATACCCGCCGACGAAGAGGTGCTTCACAGCAGACATCCTTTCATGCTTGACTGTGTCAATGAACTCGTTGACGGAAGCAAGGATTGAAGAGATCAGGGCCTTCAATCGCTTCTACACCAAGGTGATCGGGGTCCTGCAGTCCGGCATGCTCGACTCTCCCTACTCGCTGACCGAGGTGAGGGTGCTGTTCGAGCTCGCGCACGCCGAGGGCCTCGCCATGGAGGCGGGCGAGCTGCGCAGACTGCTCGACCTCGACGCCGGGTACCTGAGCAGGATCCTGACCAGGTTCGACAACGACGGCCTGATCGTCAGGGAGCGCTCGGACACCGACGCGCGCAAGCAGGTCGTCCGGCTCACCGAGGCGGGCTCGGTCACCTTCGCCCGGCTCGACCAGCGGCAGGTCGAGGAGATCGGCGCACTGCTCGAAGGGCTGAGCGAGGAGCGGCAAGGGCGGCTGGTCGCCGGAATGGCGGCGATCCGCTCGGCGCTCGACCGCTCGGCCACCGCCCGCGGCCCCTACGTCATCAGAGCCCCGCGCGCGGGCGACCTCGGCTGGGTCGTCTGGCGGCACGGCTCGCTCTACAGCCAGGAGTACGGCTGGGGCCTCGACTTCGAGAAGCTCGTGGCGGGCATCGTCAGCGCATACGACCCGGCGCGCGACGCGGGGTGGATCGCCGACATCGACGGGACGCCGGTGGGCTCGGTGTTCTGCATGCGCAAGGACGAGACCACGGCCCAGCTGCGGATGCTCATGGTGGAGCCGGCGGCGAGGGGGCTCGGCCTCGGCGGCAGGCTGGTGGAGGAGTGCCTGCACCACGCCAGGGAGTCGGGGTACAAGCGGATCATGCTGTGGACCCGCGACTGCCTGGTGAGCGCGCGCCGGATCTACCAGGCGGCGGGCTTCACGCTCGAGTCGGAGGAGAAGTCGGTCGAGAACGGCGTCGACGTGGTCGAGCAGGTCTGGTCGCGCGACCTATGAGGAGCCCTTCCAGCCCGCCACCCGCTGCTCCCTTCCTGGTCTCCGGATTGCTGTAGATCAGGATCAGGAGCTTCATCTGCCGATGACCACGGGAGGACACGATGACGCTGGAGGACTTTCTCGCCCGCGCGGCCGGCGGCAGGCCGCCCGCCGCCGACGGCATGGTGACGATCCTGCCGCAGCCCAGCCCCCGCGACCTGGGCGTCATCGCCTTCACCGGGCACAGCGTGGTCTTCGCCGACCTCGACCCGCAGTGGATCCGCGACCGGCTGCCCGAGGGCGACCTCTCCGCGCCGCTGAACCCGCCGTTCCTGCGGGCGCTGGAGGTGGAGACGGGCCGCGCGGTGGACAACATCGACGTGCTCGCCCTGGGCCTGCCCGACCACGGGCCGCTCCCGTCCGGGCTGGACGAGGTCACCGGCCATGACCATCCCAGAGTGGCGCGCGCGATGCGGCACCGCTCCGCCGTACGGGTGTGGACCTGCGAGGAGGGCGTGCTGACGATCGGCAGGGGCGTGGCGGGGCGCTGGGAGGTGGCGGTGGAGGTCGCGCCCGAGCACCGGGGACGCGGCGCGGGCAGGCGGCTGGCGCTGGCGGCGCGCCGACTGTGCGACGCCCCGCTGTGGGCACAGATCGCGCCGGGCAACGCGGCCAGCCTGCGCGCGTTCCTGGCGGCGGGCTTCGCGCCCATGGGCGCGGAGGCGCTGCTCGTCGCCGCGGAAAGTCGGTAAACTGCTCGCATGTCCGACCGTCCGGTACGCCGCCAGGCACGCGGTCTCAAGCGCATGGCGGAGATCCTCGACGCCGCCGAACTGGTCATCGCCGAGGTCGGCTACCCCGACCTCACGACCAACCAGGTGGCGGCGCGGGCGGGCATGTCCCCCGGCTCTCTCTACCAGTTCTTCCGCAACAAGGACGAGATCCTCGACGGCCTGGTCGCCCGCTACACCGACGACCGCCGCGAGTTCTGGGCCGAGCGCCTGGCCGCCGTCACCCCCGACGTCCCGCTCGAGACGCTGGTGAACACCTTCGTCGACGAGAGCGTGGCCTTCAAGGGCAGCTCGCCCGCCTACTGGGCCCTGCTGTACGGCTCCGCCACGGGCGACAGGCTGATGGCGGCCTCACGACGGCTGCACGGCGCGATCGCCGAGCAGGTCGCGGAGATGCTGGTGCGCCGCTCCCCCGGCCTCGACAAGGACAGGGCGCTGCTCATGGGCACGATGGCGGTCTCCATGGTGAAGGCCGTCATCCCGCAGAACTCACCCGAGTTGATCGAGGAGCTCAAGGCCATGCTGATGGGCTACCTGTCGGCGGCCTGGGCGAAGGGGCCGGTCACCTCGAAGGTGTGACCGTCGCCCGCCTCGGGGGTGCCGCTCCTGCCGTACAGGGTGGAGAAGTAGAGCCGCCGCCCGTCGGGTGAGAACGCGGGGCCGGTCAGCTCGGCGCTCTCGTACCCCGACAGCCGCAGGAAGGGAGAGATCTCTCCCGACGGGCTGACCAGGTTGATCTCCATGTCTCCCGCGACGAACAGCTCTCCCGCCGCGGCGGCCGCGGCCAGCGTGGACGGCGTCTCGAGGCGGCCCGTCTCCGCGTCGTAGGCCCACAGTCGGCCGTCGCCCCTGGTGGTGAAATAGCAGACGCCGCCGAGGTAGTGGCAGTCGGCGCCGCGGTCGAAGTGCGCGGCGTCCTCGACCTGGTGGCGGGTGGCGCTGGTCAGCGCGGCCGGTGACGGGACGGGCCGCCACGCGCCCGAGGTGGTCAGCACCTCCAGCGCGCCCTCGGTCAGGTCGCCCCAGTCGAGCGGCCTGAACCGGTAGAAGCAGCCGTCCGGCTCGTCCTCGGTGAGGTAGACGACCTGCCTGTCAGGGTCGAAGGCGGCGGCCTCGTGGGTGAACCTGCCCATGGCCAGGCGGGGACGGGCGGCGCGGGAGCCGTACGGGTCGCACTCGAAGACGCGGCCGCGCGTGATCTCCTCGCACGACAGCCAGGTGTGCCAGGGGGTGGCGCCGCCCGCGCGGTTGAGATTGGTGCCCGACAGGATGCGGTACGCGTCGCGGACCTGGCCCTCGGCGTCGAACCGCAGCGCCGAGACGCCGCCGAGCAGCGGGATCCCCGAGTTGGACACGTAGATCCACCCGTCGCCGTCGGGGAAACACGCGCCGCCACTGGGGACGGCGTGCCAGGTCAGTCCGGCGACCTTGCGTCCCGAGCGGGCGACCACCCTCCCGGAGAAGGCTTCGGGCAGGGCCAGCCCCTCCGCGTCAGGCTCCCCGAGCGGGCCGTAGGGACCCGCCGCTGTGCGCGGCTTCGGCGAGCCGAGCCACACGGAGCCGGCGAACGCGGCGCCCGTGCGGACGAGAGTTCTGCGCAACATGAGGGCCTCCTGTAGACCTGGCCCAGTCGATCGCAACGACGTGAATGAAAAGGGAACCCGCCTTCAAACACTACGCAAACCCTGCGCCGACACGGGCTCGGAGTCCCAGCATTCTCGACATGCGGCCCGTATGTCTCGAGACTCGGCGCCCGGTCGGCGGCTCCGAGCGGCCGGACCCCCAGCACACAAGCGAACGGATCGGCCGGCGAACGGGCCGAATCCCCCGGTGCGCAAGCGCCCGTGCAAGCGGACCCCGTGAAAGCCCGGTCCCGTGCGAGCCTCCTGCAAGCGGGCCTCCCGTGCCTCGTGGAAGCGGGCCCCGGGAGAGCCGGCCTCCGTGGTGTGAAGCGGCTCCACGAAAACCGACCCACGGTGAAAGCGGGCCGCCGTGAGAGCGGAGGCTCGCAAGAGAGACCCCCTGTGGACCTCAGTGCAGAGGCAGCTGAGCGCGGAGGTGGCGGGCTCGGGGACTGCGAAGAAGGCGCCATGCCGGCCCCTCGCCTCCCGGCCCGCCATCACCTCCTTGGTGGAGGACCCGCTTGGATCAACGCTGGGCCTGGAACATCCAGTGCTGCTTCTCGACATCCTGCGTCACCGCGATCAGCAGATCCTGGGTAACGGGGTCGGGCTCGTCCGTCGCGGCGACCCGCTCGCGCATCCGCCTGATGACCCCTTCGAGGATGTCCGTGAATGTGGCGACGACCTTCCCGTCCTCGATCCAGCCGTGCTCGGGCTGCTGGAGCTTCGTCCCCGCCGCCACGGTGGCCGAACGCCCGTCCGGGTTGATCCCCAGCGCCACGGCCCGCTCGGCGACGGTGTCGGCGTGCTCCCTCGCCACGGCGACCAGCTCGTCGAGCTGGAGGTGCAGCGGCCTGAAGTGGGCGCCGACCACGTTCCAGTGCGCCTGCTTGGCGATCAGGGAAAGGTCGATGAGATCGACGAGCGCTCCCTGCAGAGCCTCCGCGACGACCTTTCGCGCGTCGCCCGAGAGCGGTCCTGTGATCGTAGCCATGAGGTGTGCTTCCTCTCGTCGTTCGACAATTGGTCTCACCTGAAAGAACCCCTTGGACGGGCCGATTCTTCCCTCCCTTGACACTGCAATAATGACACTGTCATCATTACAGCATGAGCGAGACCTGGACGATCGGCGAGCTGGCCGAGCGCGCGGCAGGCCTGCTCCGCGCCTCGGGGCAGCAGGTCAACGGGCGGGTTCGCGAGGTGCCGAGTGAGCGTCTGATCAGGTGGTACGCCACGATCGGCCTCCTCGACCCGCCACTGACCAGACGCGGCAGGGTGGCGCTCTACGGGCGCCGGCATCTGCTGCAACTGCTGGCGATCAAGCGGATGCAGGCGGAGGGTTCCTCCATCGCGGAGATCCAGATCGCCCTTGCCGGCGCCACCGACACCATGCTCGCCAACGCGGCCCACGTGCACACCACCCATCCGCCTACCGCCACGCCAGGCGCAACAGACCCGTCCATCCCACACCCGGCCGCCGCCGACACTGCAGACATCTCAACGCCACACCCCGCCGCCGCCGACACTCCAGAGACCTCGACGCCACACCCAGTTACCCTCAGCGCCCCTGACGCCTTGGCCTCGGAAGTCGTCACCGCCCACTCCTCCGACAACTCGGTCCTACAGTTCGCAGTCCTCGGCAGCGCGCTCCCACCTACGGCGGCCCCCCCGACTCGCGCCCCAGAGACAACCGCCCACGGCTGCTCTCCCGAGGCTGGCGCGACCGCCGGGGCCATGAGGGCCGAGGGTCTGCAAGGAGTCGGAACCACGGTGCCCGGGCGTGAAGCTGGGGATGTCGAGGCTGGCGGCAGTGCCGGGCCTGATGTCGTGTGGCCGGGTGAGGGGGCCAGGCCGAGGTTCTGGGCCAGGCGCGCCGAGTCGCCGTCGTGGCCGCTGCACGGGGTACGGCTGGCCCAGGGCGTCACGTTGCTCATCGACGGCGCCGGCCGTACCCCCACGGAAGACGATCTCGAGGCAGTCCTCGCCGCCGCCGGACCGCTGCTCGCGGTGCTCGAAGAGCGCCGCCTCCACGAAGGGAGCGCGACATGAAGATCATTTCGCTGGACCCCGCCCAATGCCGGCCGGAGCCCGACGCGGGCATGGGGGCGCTGCGGACCGAGCGCGGCAACCTCCCGCTGGAGAGCGTCGACGTCGCCGCGCGCATCTCGGGGCTGATCGCAGGGGTGGAGGTGACGCAGGGCTTCCGCAACCCGTTCGATGTCGCGCTCGAGGCGACCTATGTCTTCCCGCTGCCCGACAGGGCGGCGGTGACCGCGTTCACCATGGAGGCCGACGGCCGGGTGATCGAGGGTGTGCTGAAGGAGCGCGGCCAGGCCAGGGCCGACTACGACAGGGCGCTGAGCGAGGGCAGGAGGGCGGCGCTGGCCGAGGAGGACAGGCCCGACGTCTTCACGATCACCGTCGGCAACATCCTGCCGGGCGAGCGCGTCACCGTGCGGCTCACGCTGAGCCAGCCCCTGCCGTACGAGGACGGCGCGGCGACCTTCCGCTTCCCACTGGTCGTCGCGCCGCGCTACATCCCCGGCGCGCCCCTCGACGGCGCCCCCGCCGGCGGGGGCGTCGCCCCCGACACCGGCGCGGTGCCTGACGCCTCCCGCATCACCCCGCCGGTGCTCCTGCCCGGCTTCCCGCATCCGGTACGGCTGTCGCTCCGCGCCGACGTCGACCCCGCAGGGCTCGAACTGCGAGAGATGGCCTCCAGCCTGCACGTCGTCGAGCGTGAGGGCACGACGGTCGAGCTGCGTCCCGGCGAGCGCCTCGACCGCGACTTCATCCTGCGGCTGTCCTTCGAGGCGTCGACGGCGCTGCTGCTCGACGGCGAGGGCACCTTCCAGCTGACCGTGGTACCGCCCGCCCTCGAGGAGGCCCGCGTGCCGCGCGATGTCGTGCTGCTGCTCGACCGCTCGGGCAGCATGACGGGCTGGAAGATGGTCGCCGCGCGTAGAGCCGCCGCCCGCATCGTCGACACCCTGACCTCCGGTGACAGGTTCGCGGTGTTGACCTTCGACTCGGTGGTGGAGCAGGCCTTCGACGGGCTGCGTCCGGCCTCCGACCGCAACCGCTACCGCGCCGTCGAGCACCTCTCCCGCGTCGACGCCCGTGGCGGCACCGAACTGCTCGCCCCTCTCCACCAGGCCATCTCGCTGCTCACCGCCGTTCCGTCCGTCGAGGAACGACCCGAGGCGGCTGCGGCAGGGAGTGCGAGGGATCGGGTCGTGGTGCTGGTCACCGACGGCCAGGTCGGCAACGAGGACCAGATCCTCGAACAGGCCGGTGGCGCGCTGTCGGCCATGCGCGTCCACGTGGTCGGCATCGACAGGGCGGTCAACGCGGGCTTCCTCGGCAGGCTGGCCGGGCTCGGCGCGGGGCGGTGCGAGCTGGTGGAGTCGGAAGACCGTCTCGACGCCGCCATGGAACAGATCCACCGCCGCATCGGCGCGCCCCTGGTGACGGACCTGTCGCTGAAGGGCCTCGACCTGGAGCCCGACACCGTCACGCACCTGGGCTCGATCTTCCCGGGCGTCCCGCTGACGGTGTCCGGCCGCTACCGCAACGGCTTCACCGGCCAGAGCACCGCTCGGGGTGCCGGCCCTGTCACCGGCGGGATCATCGACCGCGACACGTCCCATGCCTCCGATCAGGGGGCCGCCCGCCACGAGGAGGCGATCACCATTCGCGGCCTCGCCGGGGGTAGCCCATGGGAGCAGACCGTCCCCGGCACCGTCGTCAGCAACCCCGCCCTCCGCGCGATCTGGGCCCGCGCCCACCTTCGTGACCTGGAGGATCGCTACGCGATGGGAGAGCACGACCTCGAGTCCAGGATCGTGGAGACCTCGACCACCTATGGCGTGCTGTGCCGCTTCACCGCATACGTCGCCGTCGACACCCGCCAGGTCACTGACGGCGCGCCCGAGCATCGGGTGATCCAGCCGGTCGAGCCGCCGAGTGGCTGGGAGCTGCCCGCCATGCCCGCCGCCCCCTCCGGGATGATGTTCACGACCATGGCGGCGGCCGCGCCGATGCCGGGAGGCTTCGCTGCCGAGGTCTCCGGCTTCGACGACTCCGGCTCCGGACGACCTGTCCGTGCGGCGGGTCCCGCGCCGCGCCTCCGGCCGGCGGGGATGCCCAAGCTGGGCTTCGGCAAGGCGGTGCCGCCCCAGGCGCCCGTCCGGCACCAGCTCGACCTGGTGCTGCCGCAGCTGGTCGCCGAGCTTGAGCGGCTGAAGACGGTCGCGACTGACCGTCTGGCGTATCTGGCCGATCTCGGTAGCCGGCTTGCGGCGCTCGCGTCCTACCTGGGCGGGCATGACGAGCTGTCCGCGTTGGCGGGCGAGCTGGAGGCGGCCGAGCGTCCCGGCGCCGACGCCGACGCGCTGTGGGCCCGCGCGGTCGAGGTCCTGACCCGGCTCACGGGCGGCTCCCCGGAAACGGGCGAGCGCCGCCCCTTCTGGAAACGCGGCTGATGAGAGCGGCGGGGCGACGCGTGGGTGAGCGCGCCGCCCCAAAAGACCTCCGGCGGCCTGCTCGGAGACGTTGCCAGCCGAAGAACGTCGGCGTCGTGAGAATGCGGCGAGCCAAAGGACTGGCTGATGGGCGGTGAGAAAGGCGGGCTGGAGTAACGGGATGGCGCTACGTGAGATCGGCACGCGGGAGGACCTGGGTCCTGGGCGGGTTCAGCGGGCCGGGCGGGGCCGGGCAGGAGGAGGACCCAATGAGCCCCAGTCCCTCAGTAAGCCGCCCGGAAGGCTCTACCGGAAGTCCGCCACGTGGTCTCGGGCCCACTCCGCATACGAGCGCGCCGGCCGGCCGAGTACGCGCTCCCCGTCCGGCCACGGCTTCAGCAGCGCCGACCAGTCCTGGTCGGCGTACCCGTCCGCACCGCTCGCCGCCGCGCCGCCATAATCAACAAACCCCAGCATCAGGTCCGCGCTCTCGGCCGCGAACCCGCCCTGCGCCTTCAAGATCGAACGTGCCTCCTCGCGCGTCACCTCCGTGTACCGCACCGGCTCCCCCAGCGCCGCGCCGATGGCCGCCACCTGCTCCCGTACGGTGACCGGCGCGGGCCCCGTCAAGGTGTAGGCGGCCCCGTCGTGGCCGTCCTCGAGCAGCGCTGCGACGGCGACCGCCGCGATGTCGGCCTCGTGGATGAGGTTCATCGGCTCGTCCGCGAAGGGATAACGCACCTCCCTCGCCTCCCGGACCATGGGCGCCCAGATCTGCAGCATGTTCGCCATGAAGCCGCACGGTCGCACGTGCGTCCACTCCAGGCCCGCCGCCTCGACGACCGCCTCCACCGGATTGACGTGCAGTCCCACGGTCACCGACGCGGCGGACAGGTCGACGATCCGCCGCACCCCCGCCGCCTTGGCCAGCGCCACGACCTCCTCGGCGGCTTCGTCGACGGGGAACAGGTACATCCGCTCGACCCCCTTCAGCGCGGAAGCCAGAGAAGCTGGCTCGGCCAGGTCGCCCCGCACCACCTCGACCTCAGCCGGCAGCGAGGCCGTGCCCGGGTTCCTGGTGAGCGCGCGCACGCCCTCTCCACGCTCGACGAGCTGCCGCACGACGTTCCTGCCCACGAAACCGGTGGCCCCGGTCACCAAGATGCTCATGGTTCCCACGCTAGGCTCGATTCCGGCCACTTCCCGGCCGGAATACGATGGAGAAAGAAAGCGATGGCCAACACCAGCGCCAGGATGCTGCGGCTGCTCTCCCTGCTGCAGACGCACCGCCACTGGCCGGGCGGCGCGCTCGCGGCCCGCCTCGAAGTGAGCGAGCGCACCCTGCGTCGCGACATCGACCGCCTGCGCGAGCTCGGCTACCCGGTGGACGCGGCCCGCGGCGTCTCCGGCGGCTACCAGCTCAGATCCGGTACGGCGATGCCGCCCCTCCTGCTCGACGACGAGGAGGCCGTGGCCATCGCGGTCGGACTCGGCACCGCGGCGGGCATCGACGGCATCGAGGAGACGTCGGTGCACGCGCTCGCCAAGGTCGTCCAGGTCATGCCGCCACGGCTGCGGCGCAGGGTGGAGGCGCTCAGGTCGTACACGCTGCGCCCGGCGGTGGAGGGACCGACGGTGGACGCCGCCGTGCTGACCACCCTGGCCCAGGCCTGCCGCGACGACGAACGGCTCGCGTTCACCTACACCAGCGCCTCGGGCGAGGCGAGCGAGCGGCTGGCCGAGCCGTACCGGCTGGTGGCGCTGCGCCGCCGCTGGTATCTGGTCGCCTGGGACGTCGGCCGCGCCGACTGGCGCACCTTCCGCGTGGACCGCCTCACCGCCCCCGCCGCCACGGGCGTCCGCTTCCGTCCACGCGACCTGCCCGGCGGCGACGCGGCCGCCTTCGTGGTCTCCAGGCTCGGCTCCCCGCCTGTACGGCATGCCGTGGTGGTGCACGTCCACGCTCCCCTGGGCCAGGTCGAACAGGTGGTCGCGCAGATGGGTGGGCTGGTGGAAGCGCTCGACGAGGGAACCTGCCGCCTGGTGATGCACGTCGACGACTTCGACTGGCCGATTCTGATCCTGGCCGCGCTCGGCGCACCGTTCGACGTCATCGAGCCCGAGGCCTTCCGCGACCGCCTCCGCACCACGGCAACCCTCTTCCGCAACGCCACCACCTGAACCACCGAGGGAATCACCGGGGCGCCTTGGGACCTCGCGAGCTGGCGCGGCGGCAGGTTGCGGGATGGGTTAGCGGAGGTGAGGTTCCCGAGGGCCGGAGTTTGCGAGGCGGCGACTCTTTGGGGCAGAAGCCCGGGGGCCGAGGCCGGGGGGCCGAGGCCGGACCCCAGATCGGGGCCGAGACCCCGTGGGGCCGAGACCGGGGATCGAGGCCGGACCCGAAGGCCGGACCTGAAGCCGGGGGTTGAGACGGGAATCCGAGGCGAGGGGTTGGAAGGGAGGGGGTTTGCCGGGGAGGAGGATAAGGGGGCGCTTTGGGAAGGTTTGGCCAAGCCCGTGGGGTTCACGGCGGGCTCTCGATGCCAGCTCAGTCGCACCATCCCCACCAGTCACAAGCCAGACACCAAGCCGCAGAAGCCACCAAAGAGACCGAATAAAGTGGCAGGGTGACCACACTTGTCCTGGATGGCGGCCTAGCCACCCACCTCGAAGCCCTCGGCGCCGATCTGCGCGACGAGCTCTGGTCGGCCCGTCTGCTGCTCGAAGATCCCGACCTCATCCGTCAGGTCCACGCCGACTACTTCGCCGCCGGTGCGCAAGTGGCCACCACCGCCAGCTATCAGGCCTCCCTGCCCGCCTTCGTCCGCCGGGGCATGACCGAGCAGGAAGCCGCCCGCCTCATCGCCCTCTCCGTCGAACTGGCCGCCCAGGCCAGGGACGAGGCCGGTGGCGGCCTGGTCGCCGCCAGCGTCGGGCCCTACGGCGCCTACCTGGCCAACGGCGCGGAGTACACCGGCGACTACGACCTCGACGAGGACGGCCTGCTGGCCTGGCACCGTCCCCGCTGGGAGATCCTCGCCGCGGCCGGCGCCGACCTGCTGGCGTGTGAGACCATCCCCTCCTTCGCGGAGGCCAGGGCGATCAGCCGCCTGCTGAAGGAGACGCCCGACGTGAAGGCATGGGTCGCCTTCTCCTGCCGCGACACGAAGCACCTCAACGACGGCACGCCCATCAGGCAGGCCGTGTCCGTGCTCGCCGACAGCCCGCAGGTGATCGCGGTGGGCGTCAACTGCACCTCGCCCTCCTACATCCCCGGGCTGATCAACGAGCTGACCGGGTTCACCGTCGTCGTCTATCCCAACTCGGGAGAGACGTGGGACGCCGACGCGCAGCGCTGGCGCGGGGTGGCCGACCCCGAGGAGTACGGCGCGGCCGCCAAGCGCTGGCAGGACATGGGCGCCGCGCTCATCGGCGGCTGCTGCCGTACGACGCCCGCGCACATCAGGAGGGTGCGCGCGGCGATCGCGGCGTGAGCGGGACGGTCAGCCGACCGACTCGCGCCTGGCGCGCTCCATCTCGACCCTGGCGCTGGCGGCGTACTTGTCGACGTACTCCTGGCCGGACAGCTCCATCAGCGCGTACATGATCTCGTCGGTGACCGCCCTGAGGACGAGGCGGTCGTCTTCCATCCCGTAGTAGCGGGAGAAGTCGAGCGGCTTGCCGAACCGCACGCCAGGCCTGATGCCGAACTTGGGCAGCGGCCGTCCGGGGGGCATCATCTCGAAGGTGTTGACCATCGCCCAGGGGATGACCGGGGCCCGCGACTCCAGGGCCAGCCTGGCCACGCCGGTCTTGCCCTTGTAGAGGCGTCCGTCGGGCGAGCGGGTGCCCTCGGGGTAGATGCCGAGCACGTTGCCCTCGGCCAGGATGCGCTTGCCGGTGCGCAGCGCGGCCTCGCTGGCCTTGCCGCCCGAGCGGTCGATCGGGACGGTGCCCACCCCGCTGAAGAACAGCCTGGTGAACAAGCCCTTGAGCCCGCGCCCGGTGAAGTAGTCGGACTTGCCGAGGGAGATCACCTTGCGCGGCAGGTGGAGCGCGCCGAAGAAGTGGTCGGCGAAGGACAGATGGTTGCCCGCCAGGATGACCGGGCCATGACGCGGCACGTTGTCGAGGCCCTCGGCCCACGGCCTGAAGACCAAGTGCAGGAACGGCGACAAGATGGCCTTGACCACCCAATAGAACACCTGGCCACCCCTCCCTCGAATCGGTCGTCATCATCTTCGCATCTCAGCGGCGAAGCTCCTACACCACCACTCGCGCAACTCCCCCATATCATGCGACGATCGGGCAAATCGGGGATGATTTCCCAACAAGGAGCGGTTATGCCGGTCATGCCAGGCGCTGAGCCGTACCGTCACGAGGCCGGACAGGTCGGCGTGCTGCTCTGCCACGGCTTCACCGGCACGCCGCAGTCGCTGCGTCCGTGGGGGGAGTATCTCGCCGCGCACGGGCTCAGCGTGTCACTGCCCCGGCTGCCCGGGCACGGCACCACCTGGCAGGAGATGAGCAGGACCCGCTGGGAGGACTGGTACGCCGAGCTGGAGAAGGCCTTCGAGGACCTTCGCGGCCGGTGCGCCGAGGTGTTCGTGGCCGGGCTCTCGCTGGGCGGCTGCATGGCCTTACGGCTGGCCGAGGTGCACGGAGCGGGCGTCAAGGGCGTGATCGTGGTCAACCCCTCGATCGCCAACGACGTGCCGCTGCTGCGGCTGGCGCCGGTGCTGAAATGGTTCGTCTCGTCGGTCCCCGGAGTGGCCAACGACATCAAGAAGCCGGGAGCGGTCGAACTGGCCTACACGCGGACCCCTGTCAAGGCGGCGGCGACGCTGCCGTGGCTGTGGTCGAAGGTGCAGGCAGACCTCGACTCGCTCGTCTCGCCGGTCCTGGTGTTCCACAGCCCGGAGGATCACGTGGTCAAGCCGACAAGCGTGGCGATCCTGCGCGAGCGGGTCGCCGGAGTGACGGTCGAGGAGCTCCCCGATAGCTACCATGTTGCGACTCTCGACAACGATGCCGACAGGATCTTTGCCGGGAGCCTGGACTTCATCAGGACACACGCCTCGGTACCCTTGCAGAGGGACTGATCGCTCCCAGGGGGGAAGTGCGATCTTCGTGAAGGATGTGACGTGACGCCACAGAGTGACGAGGACGAGGTCTGGCGTCAGATCGTCGCGTCCTACAACCAGCCGGACTCGGCCGACCAGCCGTGGCCCGACAGCGAGAACCTCTCGTCCGACGACCCCGAGCCGGAGCCGACCCGCAGGGTGGTCAAGGCCTCCGAGTTCGAGGACGACGAGCCCGAGCCCGAGCAGGAGGAGGACGACGAGGGCCACTACGTGCCCGAGCCTCCTCCCCCGCTGCCCAAGGTCGATCTGGCCACCAAGCTGGCGTGGGTGGCGTTGTTCGGCGGCCCCGCCTACCTGCTCGTGGCGGCCATGAGCGGCTGGGACATGCAGGGCTGGGCGCTGTTCACCGCGGTGGCGGCCTTCATCGGCGGCTTCGTGGCGCTGGTGGTGCGCATGGGCGACGGCCCGCCCAACGACTCGGGCTGGGACGACGGCGCGGTCATTTAGCCGACGACCGCGCGAAGGCCTCGACGACGTCGGTGTAGCGGTCGTTCGCGTCCACGACGTGGCCGACCGCCCACACCCCGCCCGCGCCCGGCAGGTAGGTCACCGCCTGCAGCCGCACGCTGCCCCTGGCGTCGTCGGGCCCGCCTCTGATGATCTCCCAGCGCTTCTTCTCGTAGCGCAGCAGGTAGGCCTCCGACTCGTGGTCGGGGTCGTAGCCCGAGACCCAGAAGCGGCCCTTGCCGTCGCCCGTCACGCCGTAGAGCCTGGCGCGCGACCTGGGCAGCTCGGCGCGGTGCCACCGCTTGCCGTTCCAGGTCAGCACCAGCGGCTCGACCACGCCGGGGCGGCCGTAGACGCCGCCCACGGCCATCGCCCGCTTGCCGTCGACATGGATGTCGCGCAGGTAGCCGCCCGGGATGGGCGGCAGCGCCATCGCCGTCCACTTGCCGTCGACCTGGCGCATGACCAGCGGCGCCTTGCCGGTGTCGCCGACCGCGAAGGGGCCCGCGACGGCGTAGAGCGCGCCCTTCTCCTCGGTCTGCTGGAAGGTCCACTTGCCGTTCTGCCCGGTGAGGATCAGGCCCTTGCCGTCGCGGCTGCCGGCCGCGACGACCTTGTCCGTGCGCGCCTCGAGGCCGCCGAACCAGTCGCCCGCCCGCATGCCCGGCACCCTGACCCTGTCGAGCCCGCTCGCGTCGCCCCTGCCCAGGTACGGCAGGCCGTCGTGGCCGTCGCCGAGCGCCCACACCTGTGACGCGGAGACGGCCGACACGCTGCGCAGCGGCCCGGCCCCTGAGACGTCGCGGATCGGCACCTCGGTCCAGGCGGTGCCGTTCCAGCGGCCGACGGCGCCGCGGTTCTCCCACACGTCCCAGATCTGCTGCTGGCCCACGGCCCAGACCTCGTCGGCCGAGACGGCGTCGACGTCGGTCAGCGAGCTGTCGGCGCTGAGGCGCACGCTGGTGGAGCGCTGCCACGCCTCGATCGGCGGACGGGCTGGCTCGGCGTGCGCGACGTCCACGACGGGCAGGCCGGAGACGATGGTTGCCACGCACAGGGACAGCGCACGCCGCCGAAGGCGACGGGTCATGACCAAATGGTACGGCCCGCCGGCGCATCCCCGTGGCCTACCCCCGAACTAGCCCGGCCACCACCGGCAGGTGGTCGGTGGCCGCCACAAGGTCGGCGGGATCGGCCTCGACACCGCCGCACCAGGCCACCCGCAGCCCCTGAGCGGCGAAGATCGCGTCGATGCGCTTGCCGGGGCTCCTGGCGGTGAAGGTCATCCCATTACCTTTGGGCGCCCTCGGATAACAGTCGCTCAGGCGGCCCGCGAGGTAGCGCCAGGTGGTCCTGTCGTCCTGCTCGTTGATGTCGCCCGCGAGCACGATCGCCGCGCCGAACCTGGCCGCGACCTGCTCGATCATGGTGACGGCCTCGGTGGCGTGGTGCAGCCGGGCCGCCTCGTCGAGATCGAGGTGGATCGATCCGACGGCGAAGCGCGCCCCTTCGACCTCGACGACGGCGATGGCGACGGCCCTGATCTCCAAACCTAGGAAGATCTTCAGCAATCTGCTCTCGGTGTGCAGCAGCCGTACGCCGGGAGCGATGAGAACGGCCACGCCGCCGAGCCTGAGGCCGGCGGCGACCCGCAGCCCCGCCGACTCGGCCAGCCGCATCCTGCTGCGCCGCCAGCCGACGAAGCGCGGCGCCTCCTGCACGCACACGACATCGGCCCGCATGGCCCTGATCACCCTGGTGAGCGCGGCGACGTCGTCCTTCATGCCGCGGATGTTGTAGGTGCCGACCGTGAGGGTCACCCCGCGAATTTAACGTCTTCTGGCCAGATCCGCAGCGCCCACGAGCCCGGCGGACGCGCCGAGCTCGGCCAGCCTGATCTCGGCGACGGGCCGGTGTCCCCTGCCGGTCAGCACGCGCCCGAACGTCTCGCGGGTCCTGTCGATGAACAGGTCGGCCGCCCTGGACACGCCGCCGCCCACGATGAAGCGGCCGGGGTCGAGGATGGCGGCCAGGTCGGCCAGGCCCTGCGCCAGCCAGTCGGCCATGGCGGCGAAGGCGGCCAGCGCGGCCTCGTCGCCCTGTCTGGCGGCCTCGGTGACCTCCTCGCCCTCGATGGTGCCGCCAGCCAGGCCGAGCAGGGTGGCGGCACGCTCGGGCTGGTTGGCGACGATCTCCCTGGTCTCGCGGACCAGCGCGTTGCCGCTGGCGTACTGCTCCCAGCAGCCGAGGTTGCCGCAGCCGCACAGCCGGCCCTCCGGCACGACCTGCATGTGGCCGAGCTCGGCGCCCATGCCCCAGCGGCCGCGATAGAGGTGGCCGTCGATGACGATGCCGCCGCCGATGCCGGTGCCGACGGTGACGCAGACGAGGTGGCTCTCGCCCCTGCCCGCGCCGAAGCGGGCCTCGGCCCACGCCATGGCATTGGCGTCGTTCTCCACCACGACGGGCAGGCCGATCAGCTCGGTGATCTTCTTCTGCAGCGGCTCCTCGCGCCAGGCGAGGTTGGGCGCGAAACGGACGATGGAGCGGGTCTCGTCGACGAAGCCGGCGGCGCCGACGCCGACGGCCTCGATCTCCTTGCCCCGCGCCAGTTCCTTGACGACATCCGCGACCGTCTCGGCGACCAGGTCGGGCCGGTCGGCGGGGGTGGGCCGCAGGGCGTTCTCGAGAATGGCGCCGTTCTCGTCCACCACACCGGCGGCGACCTTGGTCCCGCCGATGTCCACACCGATCGTCAGCATGTCCGTCCCAACCTTTCCTTCCGGGCCCCTCAGCCCAGGTCGATGTGCTCCACGTCCTCGCGCCGCTCCTCGCGGGGGGCTCGGGGGGAGCTCGGACGGCTCAGCGCGTCCAGTGCCTGGCGGAAGGCGGCGAACAGCTCGCCGCCCGCGGCCATCAGGTGCCCGGTCACGTCGGCGCCCGACTCCTTCTGCGCGGCGATCGCCCTGCAGACGGGACAGGCGCGGCAGATGTACTCGCCCTCGGGGTGCTCGGCGACGGCCTCGCCCCACACGTCTCTCTCCTGACGGCCACCGCCGCCGGTGAACGAGTTGAACACCGTCCTGCCGACCTGCCGGGTCGCCCTGCCCTGCAGCGTGTCGAACAGCTTGCGCGCCTCCTCGGCGACGGTGCCGATCGGGTCTCTTTCGTTGCTCTCAGTCATCTCGCCCTCCTGCCACGAACCGTACCCGCAGGCGGCCGTCGCGGAGCACGGCACCACTGATCTTCCTGCGCGCCAGGGCCGCGGGCAAGGCCAGGATCCTGCGGTACGGCCCGGCCGTCACGATCAGCTCGTCGCCCTTGCGGGCCAGATCGACGTCGTCCTTGTCGGCCCCGGGGAGGGCCAGGGAGAGCTCGTGCCCGTCGAAGACCAGCGGCGCCTCGACCGAGGGGCCGGCGAACGGGTCGCTCTCGCCGTAGATCCGCGCGCCCACCTCGGCGAGCGCGTCGACGCCGACGGGCTCGCCGGGAAGGTACGGCACGACGTGGACGGGCAGCGGCGTGAACGACTCCTGGGCCTCGGCCAGCAGCCTGCCCTGCGACTCGACCCACTGGGCCCGCCAGTCGTCGGCGCCCTCGGAGGGGAAGACGCGGTTGGCGATCACCGCGTCGACGCGGTAGCCGTACAGGTTGAGCGAGGTGAGGGTGCGCCTGGCCTCGGCGAGCACCACCGACTCCGGCGTCAGCACGAGGCGGACGGAGGCGGAGTCGCCGGTGAGCAGCTCGCGCACCTCCATGAGGCCGCGGTGGAAGCGCTCGCCCGCGCTCATGACCTCCTCGCCGGGGGTGCTGACGTGGGCGACGCTCCGCACGAACGGGGAGACGATCTTCATCAGCCTGCGGCCGACCGGCAGCAGGCGGGAGACGTGCCAGTCGAGCGCCTCGGGCAGCGCCAGCAGGCGCAGCGTCTCGGCGGTGGGCGCGCAGTCGACGACGATCACGTCCCAGCACCCCGAGCGCGCCTGCTCGCGCAGCTCCAGCAGCGCGATGACCTCCTCGGCGCCGGGCAGGACGGTGATCTCCTCGGAGGTGATCTCGTCGAGGCCGAGCTCGGCGAACAGGCCCCTGGCGTAGTCCTGGAGCTCTCCCCAGTGGCGTTCGAGGGACCGCTGGGTGTCGACCTGGTGCAGGTGGAGCCCGGGCTCGATCTCCACAGGACGGTCGTCGACGCTGACGCCGAGCGCGTCGGCGAGGGAGTGCGCGGTGTCGGTGGAGACGACCAGCGTCTTCAGGCCCTTCCGCGCGGCGAGCGTCGCCGTCGCGGCGGCCACCGTGGTCTTGCCGACGCCGCCCTTGCCGGTGAAGAGCAGGATCCTCATCGGCCTTCGACGCGCTTCTTGAGGCCCTTGAGCGCCGTGTCGACGATCACCTTCTCGGCCTTGCGCTTGATCATGCCGATCATCGGGACCTTCAGATCGACCGCCAGCTCATAGGTCACCTCGGTGCCACTGCCCCGCTCACCGAGGGTGTAACTCCCCTTCAGCTCGCGGACCATCGTGCCCGGTTCGACGACCTGCCAGCTCACGCTCTCGTCGTCGTTCCAGTCGTAGCCGAGGGTGTAGGTGTCGCTGATGACGCCCGCGTCGAGCACGAAGCGCACGGTCTGCGGGCGGCCGTCGGGAGCGCTGGTGAGGACCTCCGCGGACTTCACCTGACCAGCCCATTCGGGATAGGAGCCGAAGTCGGCGATCACCGTCATCACGTGGGAGCGGTCGGCGTCGACGGTGATGCTCGAGGTGGTGCGATCAGCCATGCGTCAACGGTACCGGTCGGGCTACCACCGAAGGACGTAAGGAACGCCCTTTCCGCGGAAATGGCCGACGTTCACGCACTCGGTCCTGCCGATCCTCGTGCGGGCGTAGAGCGGCTGGTGGACGTGGCCGAACAGCGCGTAGCGCGGCTGGGTCCTCCTGATGGCGGCCAGCGTCGCCTCACTGCCGCGCTCGTAGCGCCTGGCCACCACGTCGTAGAGCAGCTCGGGCACGGCCGGCGGGATGTGGCAGCACAGCACGTCCACCTCGCCGACCGCCTCCACCTTGGCCGCGAACTCCTCGTCGCTGATCTCGTAGGGCGTGCGGTACGGCGTGCGCAGCCCGCCGCCGACGAACCCGAACCGCCACCCGCCCAGCTCCACCGTCTGCCCGTCGAGCACGTGGAGGCCGGGCCTGAGGTAGTCGCCCCACAGCCTCGGCAGGTCGACGTTGCCGTAGGTCAGGTAGGCGGGCGTCGGCATGGCGGCGAACAGGCTCTCGTACTGCCGCCTGACAATGCGCTCGATGTGCTGGCGCGGGTCGCCTTCGAGGCTCGCCCAGAGCTTCGCCGACATGGTCCTGGCCTCGTCGAACCGCTTGGCCGTGCGCAGCGCGATGAAGGCCGCCGCCCGCTCGGCGCCGAACAGCTCGGGGAAGATCCCCTGCGCGTGGTCGTCGTAGTCGATGAAGAGGATCAGGTCGCCCAGGCAGATCAGCGCGTCCGCGCCGTCGCCCGCGCGCGCCAGCGCCTCGACGCTTCCGTGGACATCGCTCACGACATGCACCCGCATGCCCGCAGCCTAGAAGATCGGATGAGCGGAGTAGCGCCCGGCGACTGCTAGCGTGATGAAAGCCCTTGATAACGCCTCTGTGACGAAGCTACCCACGCGTAACTTAACCCTGTAGCGTCCTCGGTCGTCCCAGAAGCGTGCACCCGGAGGAGTGATCCGTGCGCGAGTACAGCGTTCCCGTCCTGGTGGATGTCCCGCATACCGCCAGCTGCACCGACACGGTGTTCCGGCGGGGCGAGCAGGAACCAGGGGCGATCGTGATGCGCAGGAAGGACGGCGACAGCTGGCCCGCCGTCACCGCCCGCGAGTTCCGCGACGAGGTCGCGGCGCTGGCCAAGGGCCTCATCGCCGCGGGCATCGAGCCCGGCGACAGGGTCGCGCTCATGTCGCGCACGCGCTACGAGTGGACCGTCATCGACTACGCCATCTGGGCGGCGGGCGCGGTCAGCGTGCCGGTCTACGAGACCTCCGCCGCCGAGCAGGTCGCCTGGATCCTCAGTGACAGCGGCGCCAAGGCCGCCTTCGTCGAGCTCGACACGCACGAGGAGACGGTGCGGGAGGCGCACCCCTCGCTCGAGCACCTGTGGCGGGTCGAGGAGATCGCCGCGCTCACCGGGCCCGACGTCTCCGACGAGACACTCGAGGCCCGCCGTACCGGCAGGTCGGGTGACGACCTGGCGACGATCATCTACACCTCCGGCACCACCGGCAGGCCGAAGGGCTGCCGGCTCACCCACGACAACCTGCTGTTCACCTCCATCAACGTCGCCAGAGGGCCGCTGGAGCAGCTGTTCGACGTGCCGGGCAGGGCGGCGCTGCTGTTCCTGCCGCTGGCGCACGTCTTCGCCAGGGTGATCCAGATCGTGCTCGTCGAGACCGGCACGATCATGGCGCACACGCCCAACATGAAGAACGTCGCGCCCGACCTGGCCGCCTTCCAGCCGACGTTCCTGCTCGGCGTGCCGCGCGTGTTCGAGAAGGTCTACAACGGCGCCGAGCAGAAGGCCGCCTCGGGCGGCAAGGGCAAGATCTTCGCCCGTGCCGCCGACGTCGCCATCGCCTACAGCAGGGCCCAGGCCTCCGGCGGCGCCTCGCTCGGGCTGCGCCTGCGGCACGCCCTGTTCGACAGGCTGGTGTACGGCAAGCTGCGCCAGGCGACCGGCGGGCGGCTGTCGGCGGCGGTCTCCGGCGGCGGCGCCCTCGGCGAGCGCCTCGGCCACTTCTTCACCGGCGTCGGCATCGAGGTCTTCGAGGGCTACGGCCTGACCGAGACCACCGCCCCCGTCTCGGTCAACCTGCCGGGCGCCAACAAGATCGGCACCGTCGGCAAGCCCATCCCCGGCGCGAGCGTCCGCATCGCCGACGACGGCGAGATCCTCACCAAGGGCCGCCACGTCTTCCACGGTTACTGGAACAACGACGAGGCCACGGCCGCCGCGATCGACGCCGACGGCTGGTACCACACCGGCGACGTCGGCGAGCTCGACTCCGACGGCTACCTGCGCATCACCGGGCGCAAGAAGGAGATCCTGGTGACGGCGGCGGGCAAGAACATCGCCCCGGCCCCCATGGAGGACGCGATCCGGGCCCACCCGCTGATCTCCCAGGCCATGATCGTCGGTGACGGGCGGCCCTTCGCCGCCGCGCTGATCACGCTCGACCCCGAGGCCCTCGCCCAGCGCGGCCTGTCGCCGAAGGAGGCGAAGGCCGACGCCGGGGTGCTGGCCGAGGTCCAGTCGGCGGTCGACACGGCGAACGGCACCGTGTCGAGAGCCGAGCAGATCAAGAAGTTCGTGATCCTGGACGAAGACCTCACCGAGGAGAGCGGCCACCTGACGCCGACGCTCAAGGTCAAGCGGAACCTGGTGATGCGCGACTTCGCGGCCGACATCGACGCCCTCTACGAGAAGTGACGCACGCCGCTCAGCCCTCGTTCAGCGAGGCGGCGACGGGAGCGTCCCAGTCGATGTGGTGGCGCTGCTCGGGGCCGATGGTGCGCTCCGGCGCGAGGAAGGTCCGCATCGCCAGCGGCATCATGAGCCGCATCATGGAGATCGCCGCGGGCCCCATGGTCTTGGTGGTGTTGGTCTTGGCGGCGCGGGCCGCCACCTTCTCCACCCGCGGACGGCGCAGCCGCACGTAGGCCTCGAAGGCGCGGGTCAGGTCGGGCACGTCGCGCAGGCAGCGGGCGAGCTCGACCGCGCTCTCCGCGGCCAGCGAGGCGCCCTGGCCCGAGCTGGGCGACGGCGCGTGCGCGGAGTCGCCGACCAGCACCATCCTGCCGCGGTGCCAGTGCGGCACGCTCGGCATGATCTCGACCGAGCCGAGGACCACGAGCTGCTCGGCCGCGGTGTGTCGCAGCAGGTCGCCGCCGGGCAGGTCGCCGGCGTAGATCTCGCGCAGGCGGCGCAGCCATTCCTCGGCGGAGCTCGCGCGGGCCTGCGCCGCGCTCATCGGCTCCCGGTGCGGGAGGTTGGCGAACCAGGCGGTGCGGCCGTCGGGCTGCACCCAGTAGCCGAAGAAGCCGCGCGCGCCGAAGACGAAGCAGGCGGCGTCGGTCCCGGCGCCGGGCACCGCGACGTCGGCCAGCCCGCCGAAGTTCAGCAGCGGGACGTGGCGCGGGGCCGGAGCGCCGGGGTCGATCACGGTGCGAACCGTGGAGCGGATGCCGTCGGCGCCGACGAGCAGGTCGGCGGTGGCACTGCCGCCATCGGCGAAGCGCGCGGTGACGCCGCCGGGGCCTTCTTCGACGCCGACCAGGCGCCTGCCGTGCTCGATGGGGACGCCGCTCGCCACGGCCTGGTCGTGCACCGCGCGGTACAGCTCCGAGCGCCACATCGCCTGGCTGGGCGGCAGGTCGGGCAGGCCGGGCAGCTCGCCGATCCGCCGGCCCCTTCCGTCGGTGATCACGGTGCGCGTCACCGGCTGGCCGACGGCCCTGACCGCCGCCTCGGCGCCGACGGCCCGCAGCGCGTCGAGCCCGTTCGGGGCGATCGTGAGCGTCCCGCCGATGCCCTCGGCGCTGCTCGCGTAGGCCTCGTAGACCGTCGCCTCGATGCCCGCGCGCCTCAGCGCCATCGCGGTGACCGGGCCCGCGATGCCGCCGCCGATCACGAGTGCTGTTCTAACCGTCGTCATGCTGACTCCCGAAGATCGTGTGCCATGTCTTGACGTAGTCCGCTTGCTGGAGCGACTCGACGAGCGAGGAGACGAAGCGCAGCTCGGCCTCCAGCAGCGCGAGCCGGTACTCGTCGTCGACGAGGAAGACCCACGCGACCCCGCCCTCCGCCGCGGCGCGCACGGCCTCGCGGATCTGCCCGGCCTCCTCGGCCAGCGCGGCCGAGCGCCGCCCGAGCAGCTCGACCGCCTCGGCGGGGTCGAGGACGCTCAGCAGCGACAGCGCGGCCCCGAAGTGCGGGTACTCCGCCTTCGGCGTGGCGACCAGCTCGCGCAGCCAGTCGTAGAGCTCGGCGCGGCCCTCGTCGGTGAGCGCGTAGAGGGTGCGCTCGGGCCGCTCGGTGTCGCGCACACTGCCCTGCTCGACGATGAACCCGGCCTTCGCCAGCTGCTTGACGACCATGTAGAGCGAGCCCCTGTTGTACCGGAAGCTGCGGTCCTTCTCGGTCTCCTGCAGCCGCCGTCCCAGCTCGTACGGATGCATCGGCTCCATCAACAGGAACGCCAGCACCGCCAGCGCGAGCGGGTTGGACACCTTGCGCACGAACCCTCCTATAGTTGATACCAACTAGTTGATTTCAACTATAGCCGAGAGCGTCTGTCAATTGTTAGGAAACCTTCGTTGACATTCGAGCTGTTTCTGGGGAAACGTGAGCGATATCGGGGGAATTTGAGCGTCGGTCAAGGAGGAACCCACCATGACCCAACGTCTGCCGATCACCCGTAGAAGCATGCTGCTCGGTGCCGCCGCCTTCGGAGTCCCCGCGATCCTCGCCGGTTGCGGGAGTCCCGGTAATCAGAACACGCCCGGCGCCGGCGGCTCGGCCGCGCGCGGCACGGTCACGATCGGCTCCAACGCCTCCGACGAGATTCCCAAGAAGTCACTGGAAACCGTGGTCAAGGCCTTCACCCAGGCCGACGTCCGGATCAACACGGTGGACCACAACACCTTCCAGGAGAACATCAACCGCTACCTCAAGGGCAGCCCTGACGACGTCTTCACCTGGTTCGCCGGGTACCGGATGCAGTTCTTCGCCGAGCAGGGGCTGGCCACCGACATCTCCGACGTGTGGCAGGACATCGCGGCCGATTACACCCCCGCCTTCAAGGCGGCCTCGACCGGCTCGGACGGCAAGCAGTACTTCGTGCCGTTCACCTACTACCCATGGGCGGTCTTCTACCGCAAGAGCCTGTGGGAGGAGAAGGGCTACCAGCCGCCCAAGACACTTGACGAGTTCACCGCGCTGGCCAGGAAGATGAAGGCCGACGGGCTGATCCCCATCGCCTTCGCCGACAAGGACGGCTGGCCCGCGATGGGCACCTTCGACATCCTCAACATGCGGACCAACGGCTACGACTTCCACATCTCCCTCATGGCAGGCAAGGAGTCGTGGACCGACCCGAAGGTGAAACAGGTCTTCGACACCTGGCGCGGGTTGATGGAGTTCCACCAGCCCGCGGCGCTCGGCCGTACCTGGCAGGAGGCGGGGCAGTCGCTGGCCCAGAAGAAGACGGGCATGTACCTGCTCGGCATGTTCGTCGCGCAGCAGTTCCCCGAGTCCGAGCGCGACGACATCGACTTCTTCACCTTCCCCGAGATCAACCCGCAGTTCGGCACCGACTCCATCGACGCGCCGATCGACGGCTACATGATCTCGGCCAAGGCCAAGAACGTGGACGGCGCCAAGGCGCTGCTCAAGCACTTCGCGCAGGCCTCGTCGCAGAACGCGGCCACCAAGCTCGACCCCGGCACACTGGCCGCCAGCTCCAAGGCCGACACCAGCGGCTACAGCGCGCTGCAGAAACGCGGCGCCGAACTGGTCTCGCAGGCGACGCACATCGCCCAGTTCCTCGACCGCGACACCAGGCCCGACTTCGCCTCGACCGTGATGATCCCCGCGCTGCAGCGCTTCGTCGGCAAACCCGACGACATCGATCCACTGCTCAAGGACATCGAGGCGCAGAAAGTCAACATCTTCCGTTGATCACGCGACGCTACTCCCGCAGAGACCTCGCCGTCCTGGGCTTCGGGCTCGGGGCGGCCGTCCTGGTCAACGTGGCCCTCATCTGGGGGCCCACGCTGGCCTCCGTCGCGTTGTCGGGCACCGACTGGAACGGCATCTCCGAGCTGCGCTGGATCGGCACGCGCAACTACGGCGACCTGGCCGGCGAGTACCCGCCGTTCTGGTCCGCGGTCCGCAACAACGTGCTGTGGCTGGCCTTCCTCGGCCTGATCGCGACGCCGTTCGGCCTGTTCTGCGCGGTGCTGCTGGACCGGCGGCTCAAGCTGTCGCGGGTCTACCAGAGCGCGCTCTACCTGCCGGTGGTGCTGTCGCTGGCCGTGGTCGGCTTCATCGCCCAGCTCGTCTACTCCTCCGACTACGGCGTGCTGAACGCGGTGACCGGCTTGACCACCGACTGGCTCGGCGACAGCTCGATCAACATCTGGGTCGTCATGGTGGCGGCGGCCTGGCGGCACGTCGGCTACGTCATGATCATCTATCTGGCCGGGCTGAAGGCGGTCGACCCCGCGCTGAAGGAGGCCGCCGCGATCGACGGAGCCAGCGAGGCGCAGACCTTCTTCCGCGTCGTCTTCCCCACCCTGCGGCCCATCAACGTCATCGTGTTCGTGATCACGGTGATCGAGGCCCTGCGGGCCTTCGACATCGTCTACGCGATCAACAAGGGCCGCAACGGCCTGGAGCTGCTGTCGGTGCTGGTCACCGAGAACATCGTGGGCGAGGCCAGCAGGATCGGCTTCGGCTCGGCGATCGCGGTGATCCTGCTGGTGATCTCGATGGGGTTCATCGTCACCTACCTCTCGCAGCTGTTCAAGGAGGATCACCGGTGACACTGACCGCCTCCCGTCCCACCGCGGTGGAGCCCGGCCAGTCACAGATCAAGCGGCCCTTCCGGCCGTTGCGGCTGGTGCTGCACGTCTTTCTCGGGCTGGTCGCGCTGGGGTGGCTGCTGCCGCTGCTGCTGGCCGTGTACGCCTCGCTCCGGCCGTACGTGGAGACGGCCGAGCTGGGGTACTTCTCGCTGCCACGCACGCTCACGCTCGACTACTACAGCCAGGCCTGGAGCCAGGCCGACCTGCCGAAGTACTACCTCAACACGCTGATCATCGTGGTGCCCGGCGTGATCCTCACCCTCCTGATGGCCTCCTTCACCGCCTTCGCCATCGCGAGGCTGCGCATCCCGGGGCGCAGGGTGCTGCTGGTGGTCTTCACCGCGGGCAACCTGCTGCCGCCCCAGGTGCTGATCACGCCGCTCTACACCCTGTACACGCTGATCCCGCTGCCGTGGTGGCTGTCGGACTCGCTGTCGCTGTACGACTCCTATCTCGGGCTGATCCTCATCCACGTGGCCTTCCAGTTCGGGTTCTGCGTGTTCGTGCTGGCCAACTTCATGCGGACGATCCCCGAGGAGATCTCCGAGGCGGCGATGGTCGACGGGGCAGGCGTGTGGCGGCGCTACTGGCAGCTCACGCTGCCGCTGTGCCGTCCGGCCCTGGCGGCGTTGTCGACGCTGCAGTTCACCTGGATGTACAACGACTTCCTGTGGGCGCTGGTGCTGATGTCGTCGGGCGACAAGCTGCCTGTCACGTCGGCGCTGAACAACCTGCGCGGGCAGTTCTTCACCGACTACAACCTGCTGGCGGCGGGGTCGCTGCTGGTGGCGTTGCCGACTCTGATCGTCTTCCAGCTCCTGCACAAGCAGTTCGTCTCGGGCCTCACGCTCGGTTCGACCAAGGGCTGAGGCGATCGCCAAGCACTTCGGCGAGCAGCTCATGGACGCCGCCGTCCGCAGGAGCGACCTGCGGTGCGTCTCCATCCGCCCGAGCTGGGTGCAGCACGAGGGCACCTACGAGCGCAACCTCGGGCCCGTCGTCAGGGACGCCGCCGCGGCGGGCGTCAGCCTGGGCAGCTACATCGACGTCCACGACCTGGCCGACGCCATCGTGCTGTCGGTGGAGTCGGCGCTGGAGGGTCACGAGGTGTTCTACATCGCCTCGCCCGACAACGCCGGCGGGCGTGACCTGCGGGAACTGGCCAAGCAGACCTTCGGCGACGCAGTCGAGGTGCGCCCGTACGCCCGCGTGGACGCCTCGGCCATCTCCTGCGACAAGGCGGCCCGCCTCCTGGGCTGGACGCCCAGGAGGTCGTGGCGCGACTACCTTGACGCCGATGGCGTCACTCTGCCGATTGCGGTGACGTCGGATTGATGTCATGATGACGTCATGGATCTGACGGCGTTCATCGAGAATCTAAGCAGGGAGTTCGGCGACGCGGCCGACGCCGCGGGGCCCGAGGCCCGTGCCACCGCCGAGCGGCTCACCGCGGTGCTCGACTCGGCGGTCAGGCTGACGCTCATCGAGGTGCTCTCCGAGGCCGCCGACGAGCTGACGAGAGCGCTCGACCCAGGGGTCGTCGACGTGCGCATGCGCGGGAGAGAGCCCCAGTTCGTGGTCACCGTGCCCGAGCACTGGCACGGCGGCCCGTCCAGCGAGCACGCTCAGCCGCCGTTCCCTCCGTCGCCGCCCGCCCCGCCCGCGCCGCCCACGCCTCCCGGCGAGGCCGACCAGGGCACGGCCCGGATGACGCTCCGGCTGCCCGAGTCGCTGAAGGCCCGCATCGAGCACGCGGCGGCCGCCTCGGGAGCCTCGGTCAACTCCTGGCTGGTGAGGGCCCTGACCGCCGCCGTGTCCGACCCGCAGCCGCCGCAGCGCCCCGGCCCTCCTGGCGCCGGCCGCCGCATCAGCGGCTGGGTCCGCTGACCTCTTCTTCACCTCTCACAGAGACGGAGCCGCGCCATGCCCGTTTTCGCCACCACCGCCCCGCCCACCGTCCACGTCGACTTCCCCGCGGGCGAGCTGCGGGTCTCGGCCACCGACCGCCAGGACACCGCGGTCGAGGTACGGCCGGCCGCACCCGCGGGCCCGCACGACCACGAGTACGCGCAGGCCGTCCAGATCGAGCACGCCGACGGGGTGATCACCGTCAGGGCCCCCGACCGGCAGCGGTTCAGGCGCGCGTCCGCGCTCCACATCGACATCGCGCTGCCCGAGGGGTCGAGCCTGCGCGCCGAGACCGCCTCCGCCGACGTCACCACCACGGGCCCGCTGCACGAGGTCGACATCACCTCCGCCTCCGGTGACGTCACCGTGGCACACGCGGCCACCCTCCGCGTCAAGACCGCCTCAGGTGACGTCAGATGTGACGTCACCACCGGCGACGCGGCCATCGACGCCACATCGGGCAGGGTGGGCCTCGGCTCCGTCGGTGGCCACGCCGACGTCACCACCGCCTCGGGCGACGCCGTGATCGGCCGCGCCGAGGGCGACGTCACCAGCCGCACGGCGTCGGGCGACCTCGTCGTGCGATCCGTGACCAGAGGGCAGGTCGACGCCAGGAGCGCGTCGGGCGATGTCACGGTCTCGGTCACGAAGGGCACGGCCGCCTGGCTGGAGGTCTCGTCACTGTCGGGCCGGGTCAGCTCCGAGCTGGAGCAGTCGGGCGCGCCCGACGACGGCGCCGAGACGCTCGAGGTCCGGGCCCGCACGCTGAGCGGCGACATCGCCATCCTGAGGGCCGGCTCGCGGTGAACGGCCCGCCCGCCTCCTCCCCTACCAGTAGAAAGAGATCGGAGACGTTATGAACGACCAACTCGCCCACCTGCACGCCCAAGCCGTCCATCGCGACCGCGTCGCCGAGGCCGAGCGCCTGGTCGCGGTGGCGCCCACGCGGGCGCCCTTCCGCCAGACGCTGGCGCTGCGCCTGCACCGCCTGGCCGACTCCATCGACCCCGCCCAGCGCCCTCGCGTCCGCCCCTCCCACTAGACCCGCTCCCACTGGAGGAGCGGGTGGAAGCTGGAGGAGCGGGTGGAAGCTAGAGGAGCGTGTGGAAGCGGGCGGCGACGCGCGACCAGTCCCACTCGCCGGCCACCCACTCCCTGCCCCTCTCCCCCATCTTGCGCGCCCAGTCCGTGTCCACGAGGAGCTCGATCAACGCTCCCGCCACCTCCGGCACGGATCTGCCGTCCACGACGAGCCCCGTCTCCCCGTGCCGCACCGCGTCGGGCGCTCCCCCTGAGGCCCCCGCCACCACCGGCAGGCCGGTCGAGGAGGCCTCGAGGAACACGATCCCCAGCCCCTCGACGTCCATCCCGCCCATCCGCGTCCGGCAGGGCATGGCGAAGACGTCGCCCACCGCGTAGTACGACGGCAGCGACGAGGCCGGCACCACGCCGGTGAAGCGCACCGCGTCGCCCAGTCCCGCGGCCATCCGCTCCAGGCGCCGCCGGTAGGGCCCGCCGCCCACGACGAGCAGCACCGCCGAGGGCACCGCCCTGAGCACCAGCGGCCAGGCGCGGATCAGCCGGTCCTGTCCCTTGCGCGGCACGAGCCTGGAGACGCACACGACGACGGGCCGGTCCCCGAGACCGAGCGCGTGCCTGAGGCGTGCGGCGTCCACCGAGGGACTGAAGACGTCGGTGTCCACGCCGGGCGCCAGCCGTACGAGCTTGCCGGGAGGGATCAGGGCGGCGAGCCTGGCGTGGGTGTAGGACCCCAGGTAGGTGACCACGTCGGCGTGGGAGCCGATGCGCCGCATCAGGGGGCGGAACAGCGGCGACGACTCGTGCCCGTGGGTGAGCATGACGATCCTGCGCGCCCCCGCCGCGCGCAGGCGGGGGGCGAGCAGGCCGAGGGGCGCCGCGGCGCCGAAGACGACGGTCTCGGCCCCGTGCGCGGCCACCAGCCGCGCCGCGCGCCGCGCCACGCCGGGGGTGGGCAGCATGAGCGAGGTGGGGTGCCGGACGACGGGGTAGGGCTGACGGCCGTCGAACTCCTCGCAGCCCCGCCAGCGCGGGGCGTAGACCATGACGGACGGCATGCGCAGCGCGAGCCCGTGCACGAACGACTGGATGCCGCCCGGCCTCGGCGGGAAGTCGTTGGTGACGATGAGGACCCTGCTCACGGGGCCTTCATGAGCTCCCACGAGCGGGCCATGGCGATGCGCTGGGGCGCGGTCGGGTGCGAGGCATAGAGCACATATTCCACGACATCCGGCGACAAGTCGGAAATATTGGTAATTGCGAGGCGTTTCTGCATCGCGACGAACGTCTGCGGGTCGCGGGTGAGATCGAGCGCGTGCAGGTCGGCCCTGGCCTCGATGTGGCGGCTGACGAGGTTCTGCGCGGGACCCGACAGCACTGTCATTAGCGAGAGGAAGCCCATGATCGCGCCCACCGCCACCGGATCGGACAGCGGCCTTCGCCACAACGGGGCTACGCAGAACAGCAGCACCGCGCCGAACCCGGCGCCGAGCGCCCCCACGAGCGTGCCGTGGAGCACGTCGTTGTCCTTGGCGTGCCCGAGCTCGTGCGCGATGATCAGCTCCACCTCCTTCTCCGGCGCGGCCAGCAGCGTGTCGTAGACGACGATGCGCCGCGTGGCGCCGAATCCCGAGACGTAGGCGTTCAGCGCGGTGGTCCTGCGGGAGGCGTCGGCGATCAGCACGTCCTCGACGCGCACGTCGGCGCGCGCGGCCAGTTCCAGCAGGTCGCTGCGGAGCTTGCCCGCCGGCATGGACCGGAAATCGTTGAAGATCGGCTCGAAGACGACGGGATAGACGAAGGACGTGCCCACGGTCAGTGCGAAGGCGCCCACCGCGGCGGGGATCCACCACCGCGCGAACCTGCGGGCCAGCGCGACGACCGCCAGCACCATGATCGACATGATCGCGACCCGCACCCCGATGGACTTCAGCCGGTCACCGGTCCAGCTCACCCAGTTCTGGGTGGACAGGCCGAAGTCGCGCAGCTGGCCTTCGAACCAGACGCCGAGCGGCCAGCGCAGCAGCTCGACCACCGCCGTGAGCACCACGACGCCGAGCACGACCCGCAGCCACCACGGCCCCTTCAGCCTGGCCAGCAGGCGGGCGCCCCAGGGGGTGGCCACCAGCACGCCCGCGAAGAGCACGGTCAGGCCGAGCGACAGATACGACGGCACGCTGATGGCCGCGTCGAAGGCCTGCGAGCGGGCGATCTGGGCGGCGGTGAAGTCCCTCGAAGGATCGGGCGGCACGGAGGGCGCGCCCGACATCGTCTCCCAGGGAGTGGTGACCACGACCACCACGACGATCAGCGCGCCCAGCAGCGCCAGCGCGATGCCCGCCCGCCGGTCCAGCCAGCTCATCCGTGTCCCCTCGCCGTCAGCTCGTCCCGCACATACTCGCGCCACAGGCCGGTCAGCGCCGTGACCGACAGGCCAAGGGGGCGCAGCGCCTGGGCGAGATCGCGCCCCGCTGCCCGATCGTAGAGGGCCGCAAGCGCCCGCTCGCCGTAGCGGGTGGCGATCAGGCGGCAGGCGAGCCACGACTCCTGGTAGACCTGCGCGAGCCGGGGCGAGCCCGGAGCGAAGTCGCCGTCGGCGGGCAGCCGGGTGGCCGCCCGACCCGACCGCACCTCGGCGGCCAGCTCCGCCGCCGCGACGTGGACGTCCAGCCCGGAACCGAGGTAGCCGACGTAGTCGGCGAAGCCCTCCCTCAGCCACACAGGACGCCCGTACGTGCCGGCGGCCACGTGGGTGAGCTCGTGGGCGAGCACGACGTCGCGGCCCACCGGGGTCAGGCGCGCGAAGGCGCCCGGCACGACGATCACCCGGCCCTCCGACGCCAGCGCGGCCAGTCCCTCGACCGAGCCGGTGCCCGCCAGCGCCGCCGCCTCCGCGGTCGTCGCGGGCACCACGACCACCGGCCGTACGGCCCGCCGCAGAACCGCCGTGACGGTACGGCCCGCGGCGTCGGCCCGCGCCGCGAGGTCGCGAAGCAGTGCGGCGGGGGCGTGATGGCCGAGGGCGAGCGAGCGCGTGCCGTACGCGAACGTGACGCCCGACTCCCACAGGCCACGCGCCTCGGGCGGCACGAGCGGACCGGCCGACGCAGGCACCGTGCCGGCCAGCGCGGCCGCCAGCAGGGTTCTGCGGGTCACCACGGCAGCGATGCTAGCCCGGACAGCGGAAAGCCCCGTCCGGAGGGGGATGGACGGGGCTCTCCGCGCGTGCGCCTACGCGCCGGGACGGACCGCGCCGGCGAAGGAGGCCTTCCGCCAGCCGTTGATCTTCTCGATCCGCACCGTCTTGCCCGTGCTCGGCGAGTGGATCATCCTGCCCTTGCCGACGTACATGCCGACATGGCCCTTGCCGCGGAAGAACATCAGGTCACCGGGCTTGAGGCTGCGCCAGGAGACCTTCTTCTTGATGCGTGCGTACTGGCTGTGCGTCACGCGCGGAATCCTGATGCCCGCCTTGGCCCAGGCGTACTGCACCAGGCCCGAGCAGTCGAAGGAGCCAGGCCCCGTGCCGCCGTAGCGGTAGGGGTCGCCCACCTGCTTCTTCGCCACGTCGACGGCCTTGGCCGCCCTCATCTTCTGCCGCGCCGCCTTCGCGGCGGCGCTCTTTACCACACCGGCCTTCACAGCGCCGGCTTTCACAGCGCCGACTTTCACCACGGCCGTCCGCACCGCGCTCGCCTTGGCGGGGGACGCGTGAGCGGCTGGTGCGTGGAGGACGGCTCCTCCCATCGCGACCATGACGCCACTCAGGGCAAGGCAGGACAGACGGGTCTTGTTAACGGGGGTAGACAGAACGTCTCCTTGGATCTTCCACGAATGCCTACCGGGTTAGCTGACGGGTTCGGGCGTGGAAGTCGCCCTACCGGCCCGAAGGCCGGACTCACCCCAGGTGCTCGGGTCCCCGGCTCCGTGCTCCATGCCGCACGGACTCGGCGGGTCCACCGCGCACGCTCAATGGGGGGTTCGGCGCGGGGACCAGCGGATCGTTATGTGTGCACACCGGCCGCAGAGGGGCCGGCGGACGTGGCGGCGCCATGGCTTGGTCGCCGCGATGCGAGAAGGTACCCGCCTCACCAAGGGCAGGCAAAGCCGAAGTAAAGGAGTAAAGATCGTCGACGGGTGGCTGTCAGGAGACAACCCACAGCTCCATCGAACGTTCCAGGTGTCCGTTGTGACGCTTCTCACACCTCGTGTTACCCCGCGCTGTCAGGTCCCATTCGTCACTTTCGTCACACCATTAACATCAGCCGAACGAGGGGTGTTGCCGCGTAGCCATAAACTCTTCGCATGCCTGATCTGTGGTCCCTGCGCGTCCTGCTGGAGGTCGGCCGGCGCGGCTCCTTCTCCGCCGCGGCCGAGGCCCTGTCGATGACCCAGCCCGCCGTCTCGCGTCAGATCGCCACCCTGGAGCGCCGTACGGGCGTCAGGCTCTTCCACCGCCGCCCCAGGGGCGTGCAGCCGACCGAGGCGGGCCTGGCCGCCATCGAGCAGGCCGCGGCCGTGGTCGACGGGATGAGCCTGTTCGAGACCCGGCTGCGCGCCTTCGCCACCGCCGAGAGCGGCAGCGTGCGCGTGACCGCCTTCCCCAGCGCGGCCACCAGGTTCGTGCCGGAGAGCTTCCGCCGCTTCACCGCCACCCACCCCGACGTCGAACTGTCGCTCACCGTGGGCGAACACGGCGGCTCGGGCGTGCTGGCAGGCGCGGCCGACGTCGCGCTGGTCACCTCGTGGGACGCCGCCCCCGACCCGGGGCTCGACCTGCTCTTCCTGTTCGACGACGAGCCGATGGTGGCCCTGCCCGCCGGCCATCCCCTCGCCGCGCAGGAGCAGGTACGGCTGGCCGACCTGTCCGGTGAGCCGTGGATCGACGGCACCCACCCCGACTGCCTCGGCCCGATCTCCGAGCTGTCTGCCGCGATGGGAGGGGCGCCGCGGATCACCCACCTGTGCGACGACTGGAACGGCCGTCAGGGCCTGGTCGCCGCGGGCGTCGGCGTGATGCTCTACCCGTCGATCGCCGGCCGGTCGGTGCGCTCGGACATCAGGCTGGTGCATCCCTCGCCGTCGCTGCCCGCCAGGCGGATCAGCGTCGCCGTCCTGCCCGCCCATGGCCGCCCGCCCGCCGTGAGCGCCTATCTGGACGTCCTGCGCGAGATGAGCGCCGCCTACGGGCGAACCGCGCCGACCAGTCGCCTGCCGTAGGCGGACAACGGGACGACCTTGACCACGTCACCGGTCTGCGGCGCGTGCACGATCTTGCCGTCGCCCGCGTAGATGCTCACGTGTCCGAGGCCCTCGCTGAAGATGAGGTCGCCCGGCTGCAGGGCGTCCAGGGAGACCCTGCGCTTGGCGCCCCATGACCACTGCTCCCACGTGGTGCGCGGCAGCGAGACGCCGCCCGCCCGCCACGACGCCTGGGTGAGGCCGGAGCAGTCCCAGCCGCCTGGGCCGGTGCCTCCGTACTGGTAGGGCTTGCCGACCTGGGCGAACGCGAAGCTGAGCACCGAGGCGGCGTTGCCGGAGGCTGAGCCCGTGTACTTGATGCCAGTGCTGTTCGGGTTGCCCACCCGGTAGGCGCCGAGCCGCCGCAGCAGTTTCTCCTGCTGCTCGACCAGATCGAGCACCTTGTCCTTCTCGGACTTCACCTCGTCGCGCAGCTTGTCGGCCTCGGTGAGCGCGCCCTGCGCCTGTTCCCTGTCGGTCTTGAGCTGGCGGTTCTCCGCGTCGAAGGCGGCGAGCACCTGGGCCCGCTCGGCCGTCATCTGGTCCAGGAGCGCCATGCCGCCGAGCGTGGCCGTGGGGTCGTTGTCACCCAGCAGCGCGGCCCAGGAGGTGAACTCGCCCACCTGGTAGGTGTCGACGGCCATGCCGACGACCTCGGCGCGCAGGCCCGCCACCCTGGCCATCTTGCTCTTGTACCGGGAGTTCAGGCTCTCGTAGGTCTTCTTGGCCTTCTTGTACTTCTCGGTGGCCAGGTTGTACCTGTCGACGACCTTGTCGGCCTTGTCGTTGAGCTTCTCGAGCTTCGCCTTGGCCTGCGCGATCGTCGGTTTGGGGTCGGCGAACGCGCCGCTCAGCGGCAGGAGGAGAGTCGCGATCGCGAGACCCGCAGCCAGCGGTACCCGGCCAAACCTCACAGCGACACGCCCTCCCAGTGATCACGCCTGGGGCGAAATAGTACAGAAGGTGCGCCTAGTGGCTGGCCATGTCGCCCAAAATGTGACCTATGCCCGCCCGAGGCGGCGCAGCAGGAGCGCGGACGAGACGGGCCTGGCACCCATCCTGCGCACCGACTCGGCCACCTCGCGGTCGGAGGAGACCACCGCGATCGCCCTGCCCTGCGGCTCGGCGCGGACCAGCTGGCGGATCAGGTCGTCGGCGATCTCGCCGGGCGCGCTGAACATCACCCGGACCCCGCGCGGCGCCACCACCTGCACGGGGGCGTTGAGCTCGGCGCCGTCGAAGACGACCGTCACCTCGACCCTGGTCTGCGCGACCAGGCCGCCCAGAGCCGTCATCAGCCTGTTGCGCTGGTCGGCCAGGGTGAGCGTGCCGTAGCCGGTCTTGGTCACGTTGTAACCGTCGATGATCAGGTGCACCTGTGGCAACGCGAGCAGCTGGTCGAGCAGCTGCGGGTCGTCGTCGGCCAGCGCTCTGGCCGGCACGCCGCGCACGTTGGGCGCGCCGGGCGCGACGGCGGCGACCGAGTCGGCGGGCCTGCTGATCGTGGTGGGGAGCGCGAGCTCCCTCCGCAATCCCGCCGAGGCGTCCTGGAGCGCGTCGAGCAGCACCCTGATCCGGGCGTCCTCGATGCTGCGGCCCTCGCGGGCCGCCCTGCGCGAGGCCTCGAGATGTCGTTCGGCGTCGGCCAGCCGCTCCTTCAGCCGCCGCACCTCCGACTCGCCCGCGCTGCCGGCGACCGAGGCGGCCATCCTGGCCTCCTCGGCGGCCTGCGCCATCTCGGCGGCGCGCCGGTCGGCGGCCTTGAGCCGTTCGCGGGCGTCGTGGAGCTTGCGGCGCAGGTCGGAGTTCTCCGCTCGGGCGGCCTTCAGCTGCTCGCGCAGCCTCTCGCTCTCCTCCTTCGCGGCGCTCTTCTGCGTGGCGAGCTGCTCGCGCAGCCGGGCGACGGTCTGCTCCTGGGCCGAACCCTCGGCGACGACGGCCGACTGCTCCAGATCGGCGCGGGCGGCTTCCACCATCTCCGCCCAGCCGGGCGGTCTGGTCAGATAGGCTGCCGCCGCGACCAGGACGGGGTCGGCGGCCGGCGGCACGTTGCCCTCGGCCAGCGAGGCGGCCAGCTCGGGCCAGCCCTTCGCGACCGACTCGGCCACCGCCTCGCGAAACTTCTTGTCGCTCTCGAGCTGGGCGGCGATGGGCGCGCCGCCGAGCTTGGCGCGTTTGCGAGGGTCGAACTTCGCGATGCCGCGCAACGGCGCGGGCACGGCGATCGCGGGCATGGTGCCGAGCACCTGGGCCGCCAGATCGACGACGTTGAGCCGCACCTGCTCGGGAAGCGGACGAGACAGGCCTTCGCCGGCTGAGCTCATCCCACCGCCTCTCAAGTGACCCTTCGCGATTGTCCTACTCCCCAAGGGTACGGCTGTCGCGCACATGACCGTGTCGTGACGTCCATATGGACAAGCGCTTGGTTGGAGATGTACGACAGTGGCGTGACCGAGCACCTGCGCACCTCCACCAGGGACCTCGACGACCTGTGCGAGCGGCTGAGCGCCTGGCTCGGCCGTGAGGTCTCACAGGTCTCCCGCCCCTCCGCCAACGGCATGTCCAGCGAGACGCTCTTCTTCACCGTGGACGGCACCCGGTGCGTGGCGCGCCTGGCGCCCACCGAGGAGGCCGTGCCGATCTTCCCGACCTACGACCTGGGTGTCCAGTTCGAGGTGATGCGCCTGGCGAGAGAGCGGGCCGGGGTGCTCGCCCCGAAGGCGCTGTGGTTCGAGCCCTCGCCCGAGCCGCTGGGCACGCCGTTCTTCGTGATGGAACGGGAGGAGGGCAGGGTTCCGTCCGACGTCCCGCCGTACACCTTCGAGGGGTGGCTGCTGGAGGCCGCGCCCGAGGACCGGCGGCGGCTGCAGGACCGGACGGTGGCGATCGCGGCCAGGCTGCACGACGCCTCCTTCGCCCCCGCCGAGCTGGACCGCCTCGGCAAAGCGGGACTGCGGGCGCACGTGGACGGCCAGCGCGCCTACTACGAGTGGATGCGCGGCGACGTGCGCATCCCGCTGCTGGAGCGGGCCTTCGACTGGCTTGAGGCGCACTGGCCGGACGATCCCGGACCCGACGTGCTGACCTGGGGCGACGCCAGGATCGGGAACGTGATGTATCGCGACTTCACCCCTGTCGCGGTGCTCGACTGGGAGATGGCCGCGGTGGGCCCGCGCGAGCTGGACCTGGCCTGGATGATCTTCCTGCACCGGTTCTTCCAGGACCTCGCCGAGGTCTTCGAGCTGCCGGGACTGCCTGCCTTCATGCGCCGCGACGACGTCTGCAGGACCTACCGCGAGCTGTCCGGGCACACGCCGGCGAACATGGACTTCTACGAGACGTACGCCGCCCTCAGGCACGGGATCGTCATGGCCAGGGTCTGGCAGCGCCGCATCCACTTCGGCGAGCAGCCAATGCCCGACGACCCCGACGACCTGGTGCTGCACAAGTCACTGCTGGAGCGGATGCTGTCATGACTCCGAGTCGTGCACCAGCAGCGCGATCTGGACCCTGTTGTTGAGCCCCAGCTTGGTGAGGATGCGCGAGACGTGCGCTTTGACCGTGGCGACGCTCATGTAGAGCTCCGCGCCGATCTCGGCGTTCGACCTGCCCCTGCCGACCGCGACGGCCACCTCCCTCTCGCGCTCGCTCAGGCTGGTCAGCAGCGAGCGGGCGCGCTCCCTGCGGCCGCCCGCGCCGCCGTCCGAGACGTGGGAGATGAGCTGCCTGGTGACGGCGGGCGACAGGATCGGCTCGCCCGCGGCCACCTTCCTGATCGCGCGGACCAGCTCGGCCGGAGGGATGTCCTTCAGCAGGAAGCCCGCCGCGCCCGACCGCAGCGCCCGGAGGACCTGCGCGTCCGCGTGGAAGGTGGTCAGCACCACCACCTCGGGCGGGTTGGCGGTGGAGCGCAGCGCCTCGGTCGCGGTCAGGCCGTCGACCCGCGGCATGCGAATGTCCATCAGCACCACGTCGGGGCGGTGCTCGGCGACCATCCTCGGCACCTGGTCGCCGTCGGCCGCCTCGCCTGCCACCTCGATGTCGTCGGTTCCGCCGAGGATCATCGACAGCCCTGCCCTGACCAGCGCGTCGTCGTCGACGATCAGCACGCGTATCTTCATGTCCGCCACGGCAGCCATGCTTTCAGAACGAAGTCCCCCTCAGGCGTGCGCCGGTGCTCGAGCCGGCCGCCCGCCAGCTCGGCCCGCTCGGCCAGCCCGATCAGCCCACTGCCCGCCCCCGGGATGCTGGACGGCCAGCCGATCTTGTTGCGCGCCTCGATGGTCAGCCCCTCCCGCCGCGTGCCCGTCACGCTCACCCGCACCGGCGCCCCCGGGGCGTGCTTGCGGGCGTTGGTGAGCGCCTCCTGGACGATCCGGTAGGCGTTGCGACCGAGACCGGCGGGCGCCTCGGGCGCCTCGGGCGCCTCGATCACGAGCGTCACGTCCATGCCCGCCCTGCGCGACTCCTCGGCCAGCCCCTCGAGATCGGCGAGCGTGGGCTGGGGCCGCTCGGGCACGACCTCCTCGGGGTCGCCCGGCTGGCGCAGCACGCCGATGACCTCGCGCAGGTCCTGCAGCGCCTCGTGGGCGCTCTCCCTGATCGCCCCCGCCGCCCTGGCCACCTGCTCGGGCGGCGCGTCGGGCCGGAACTCCAGCGCTCCCGCGTGCAGGCTCAGGATGGAGATGCGGTGGGCCAGGACGTCGTGCATCTCGCGGGCGATCCGCTCGCGCTCCATCCGCCTGGCCTCCTGCCCCGCCACCTTCGCCTGCGCCCTCAGCGTGTGGACCAGCTGGCGCCTGGATCTGACCACGATCCCCCACCCGAAGATCGCCAACCCGAGCACCGTGCCGAACACGGCCATCCACAGAGGGCCGAGCACCTTGTCGGGACGCCACAGCGCGAGCGGGACCAACGTGACCAGATTCGCCGCGAGCACCGGGCCGGAGATCTTGAATGGGCGGTGGACCGCGACGGTGAACAGCGCCACCACCGCCGCGCCGCCCACCATGAGGAAGTAGGACGAGAGCACCGTCGCGACCAGCGAGAGCGTGACGGGCCAGCGGCGGCGCAACCACACCGCGGCGCACGACAGCCCGCCGAGCACCTGCTCGGTCACGCGCAGCGCCCGGCCCTCGCCCTCCAGGTCCGGCAGCGTCAGCCACACCAGCGTGCAGGTGAGCAGGAAGATCACGATGTCGACGAGCCAGTCGCGGGTCGAGCGGCGCGCGGGCCGCCCCTCGTCCGGGTCGCCGAGCAGGACCGAGGGCAGCAGCCACCGGTACTCCACGTTCATGTTGCCCCACGGTAGGCGTTCGGCCCCGGGCCCCGACACCGACCAAAGTCGATGCCGTTCTCAACCTCTGGCCGACGCCCGGGCGGGGTGCGCGTCGGCAGCCTGGATCGCATGAAGGGTTTTCTCGACATCGTCGGCACCGTGCTGCTGATCCAGGGCGTCGGCGGACTGATCAACACCGTCCTCGGCTGGTGGGGGTGGGCGCACGGCCTCCTGATCGTCAACCGCCTGCCGTTCCTCGAAGGCTACGAGATCTTCGCCTGCATCGCGCTCGGCATCCTCGGCTTCGCGCTGCTGGCGGCGGGCGACTCGATGAAGAAGGAGGCGAGCTGAGCCGTGGCCGAACTGGCTCTGCGTCCGCCCAGGAACCCGGCCGACCCTCGCGCGGTCGCCTGGTGGACCGTGCAGGCGTTCCTCTTCGCGGTGCCGCTGGCGGGGGCCGCGGCAGCGGGCTACTGGTTCTTCGCTCCGCACTCGGTCGCGCTCGGCGCGGCGGTCGCCGCCGTCGCCGGGGCGTGCCTGCTGCTGGCGGCGCTCGCGCCGCGCGCCTCCTACAGGGTGCAGCGGTGGGAGATCACCGACGAGGCCGTCTACGTCCGCTCCGGCTGGCTCACCCACACCTGGAGGGTCGCGCCGATGTCGCGCATCCAGACCGTCGACACCGCGCGCGGACCCGTGCAGCGGCTGTTCGGCCTGGCCGACGTGACCGTCACGACCGCCTCGTCCGCGGGGGCCATCAAGATCGAGGCGCTCGACCACGAGCTCGCCGCCGAGCTGGCCGCCAGGCTCACCGCCATCACCCAGGCCACGCCGGGGGACGCCACATGATCACCCGCCAGGACGCCGCCGTCGAGGTGGCATGGAGCAGGCTGCACGGCAGGGTCCCCTTCGCCGCGGCCGTGCTGTCACTGGCCGTCGCCGCGCCGGCGGCCGTCGGCGCCACCAGGTTCCTGCTCGGCAGGGACCTGCCGTACGAGCTGGTCGCCGCGGGGGCCGCGGGCGTGATGGCCCTCGTCGTGGCCGCCGCCTACGTCCACGGCCTGGCCCGCCTGCGCACCACCCGCTTCAGGCTCACGGCCGAGCGGCTCGAGGTGTGCATGGGGATCCTGACGCGCCAGCACCGGGCGATCCCCCGTGACCGCGTGCGCAGCGTCGACGTCAAGGCCGACGTCGTACGGCGGGCGTTCGGCCTGGCCGTCGTCAAGATCGGCACCGGCGAGCACACCTCGGGCGAGAGCGCCGAGCTCACCCTCAACGGGCTGGCCGCCGCCGAGGCCGAGGCGCTGCGCCGTACGCTCCTGTCGGGGGTCGCGGCACGCGAGGCGCCGCTGGAGGAGGACGGCCAGGCCATCGCCGGGCTGAAGTGGCAGTGGATCCGCTACGCCCCGCTGTCGATCTGGGTCTTCGTCGGCGGCGCGGTGGCGATCGGCGCGCTCAAGAAGGTGCTCGACATCCTCGGCGTCGACGTGTTCAGCACGTCGGCGGCCAAAGCGGCGTGGGAGTGGCTGACCGCCAACCCGTGGGTCTCCGTCCCCGTGGTCGTGGCCGGCAGCGCCCTGGTGGGCCTCGTCGGCGCGGTGGCACTGTTCGCGGAGACGTGGGGCGGCTACCGCCTGGAGCGGGAGGCGGGCACGCTGCGCGTGCGCAGGGGGCTGCTGACCACCCGCTCCCTCACGCTCGAGACCGGCAGGCTGCGCGGGGTGGCGGTGGCCGAACCGCTGCTGCTCAGGCTGGGCGGGGGCGCCAAGGTCAGGGCGGTCGCCGTCGGGCTGCGCAAGGCGGAGGACAACGAGAGCGAGGAGGTCTCGGCGCTGACCCCGCCGATCCCCCGCGCCGAGGCCGTCAGGGTGGCCTCCAGGATCCTCCACGCCTCGCCCGTCGCCATGGCGGGCGGCCTGGGCGACCTCCTGCCGCACCCGAAGGCGGCCAGAGGCAGGCGGGTACGGCTGGCGCTGGCCACCGTCGCCGCGCTCGCCGCCGCCATGGCCGGCGTCGACCTGCTGACCGGCTGGGTGCCGGTCGCCGCGTGGGCGCTGCCCCTGATCGCGCTGCCGCTCGCGCCGGCCATGGCCGTCGACGCCTATCGGGGGCTCGGCCACCGCCTGACCGGCAGCCACCTGCTCACCAGGGCGGGCTCCGTGCTGCGCACCACGGTCGCGCTCGACAGGGGTGGCATCGTGGGCTGGCGCATCAGGCAGTCCTTCTTCCAGCGCCGCCTCGGCCTCATCACCGTCGCCGCGACCACCGCGGCGGGCGACGGCCACTACGACGTCCTCGACGTCGGCACGAGCCAGGGGCTCGACCTGGCCGCCCAAGCCGTGCCAGGGCTGCTGGAGCCGTTCCTGCTGCGGCGCGGTTGAGCGGCCTTCTCACTCGTCGTTCTTCAGCCCCGATTCGCTGAGGGAGGCGACGATCGCCCTGGCGACGGTCAGCGCGCCCTCACGGGCCTCCTTCTCCCCCAGGAGCTTGACCTTGGGCGAGTTGGTGGGCTCGTCGACCCCGAGCTCCGCTCCCGAGAAGGAGGCCCTGATGAGGGCGGGACCCATGCGCACCAGCACGTCGCCGCTGCCGTTGAAGACGGCGTTCTGCCGGTCCGTCCAGTACTGGACGTAGGCGTCGTCCCCCAGGTCGTCCAGCTTCTCGATCTTGCCCCAGCTGAGCCCGCCGAGCTGACTGTTCGCCGTGCTCTGGGCGCTGCCGAGCTTGGTCGCGTAGCTGCTCTTGGCCGCGGCGGGGTCGCCGGCGCCCGCGCGGTTGGTGAAGACCTGGATCGTGACCATGGCGCTGAGGATCCTGCGCCGGTCCTTGCCACTGGGCACCTTGAGGTTGAGCCAGCGGCACTCGGTCTCCTTCGCCCCGTCCGCGGTGCCGGCCCTGGCCCGCTCCGTGGCGCCCGGCACGAGCTTCGTCATCGCCGGCGCGATCCGCCTGCACGCCGGCGGCAGCTGCGCGACCACCGTCGGCGACGCGCTGGGCGTGGGCTTGGTGGCCGGGGTGGGCGTCGAGGTCTGCGAAGGGCTGGGCGCGACCTGGGCCAGCTCTCCAGGGTGCGCGGCCTTCCACGCGGCCGCCCCCTTGGCCAGATGGGTCAGCAGGACGCCCACCTCGCGCAGCGCGTTCTCCTCGCTGACCGACTGGGTGCTCTCGGCCGACAAGAACTCGGCGTCCTTGCGCTGCTGGCTCGCTTCGTACTTGACCTGGATGATCATGTCGTCCACCCGGGCCCTGCCCTCGCCGAAGGAGTACCACAGCATCTTGTCGCGCCGCCAGGTGTACTGCCCGTAGGCGCTGTCGCCCACTCCCGGGTAGTGCTTGACCTGGGAGTGGTAGTCCTTCTCCCCCGGCTCCTTCTTCTCGTCCGTCGGCTCGTTCTTGGCCTTGAAGGTGTAGAAGCCGAGCTCCGACTCGTGCATGGCCTGCGCCTCGGCCCTGCCGGTCTTCGGCCCGCTGGGCCTGTACTGGGCGATGTTGACGCTGATCTGGCGGCTGCGCCAGTACTCGCCGTGGGAGATGCGGCGGTTGGTCCAGGTGCAGTAGGAGTAGACGGCGTACTGCGCGTCCCGCGAGCGCTTGTCGACCGTCGCCTGCGGCACCAGCCGGTCGGCCTCCGCCGTGGGCAGCATGGAGCAGACGTCGAGCGTCGCAGCGGCCGCCGGCTGGGTGGTGGCGGGCGGCGTGGGAGCGCCGGTGGCGGGGGTGGGCTTGGCAGGCTCATCGGACGAGGCCGGCCTGCCGTACAGCAGGTAGGCGCCCGCGGTGCCGCCGACCAGCACGACCGCGACGCCCGCCGCCACCGTGGGCAGCACCCACGCGCGGCGCCTGGGCGGGGGCGGGGGCGCGGGCGGCTGCGCGGGAACCGTCGGCACCTGCTGGAACTGCCAGTCCGGCGCGCGATACGGGTTGGTCGGGGGCTCGTCCTGATTCCAAGACATGGGCAAGGATGCTAGTGGCACCAGTTGCAATTGGCTTGCACCGGTTTATCCCTTCAGCAGGGTCGCGATCTGTTTCGCCGCGCCCGCCGCGGTGCGCTGGGCGTCCACGCCGACCTTCTTGACGCCCGCGACGTAGTAGACGATCTCGCCGGTGAGGTTGCTGCTGCGCAACGCCACCCTGCACCACGCCCTGCCGCTGCCGTCGCGGCCCATCGCGTAGGTCTCGAAGGTGTCCTGGGCGAACGCGGCGTCGCCCACGCCCTGGACGTCCCTGATCGCGTAGACGCTCTTCCTGAAGACGGTGCTGCCGTCCGCGGCGGCGGCCGCGGCGCGGTCGTTGTCGAACAGCAGCTTCGCCACCTCGGGACCGCCGTGATCGCCCTGCGGCCGGTGGGCGGCGACCCGCACGGTGATCGAGCGCTCCGTCCTCGACCCCTTCCACGTCTTCCAGACGCACTCGCCGGGCCGCGGCGCCTCACGCCGCATCTCACCGCCGAGCATGGCCCTGGCCTGGGCGTCGGGCAACAGCGCGCAGGCGTCGGGCGCCGCGGCGAAACGCCCCTCGTCCACGTGGGGGACGGCGAAGGCGTACACCAGCGCTCCCCCTCCGGCCAGCGCGACGCCCGCCAGCGCGGCGGGCAGCTTCCACCTGCGGCGCGGCCGGTAGGCGGTGGGAGCGGTGTGCTGGGAGCCCATCAGCCGGCTGCGCACCTCGTGCGGCAGCGGGCGCCTGCCGGGATCCTTGGCCAGCAGGTCGAGGATCAGCCTGCCCAGCTCGCGGCCGGCCCTGACCGGCGGCGGCGGGTCGTGCAGCAGGACGGCGGCGGCCACCGCGGCCTGCATCTCGCGGTGGAAGGGGGCCCTGCCCTCGACCGCGGTGTAGAGGCTGGCGCCCAGGGCGAACAGGTCGGAGGCGGGGCCCGCGGGCAACCCGTTCAGCCGCTCGGGCGGCATGTAGCCGGGCGAGCCGCCGCCGCCCACGCCGCCCATGGGCGCGGCCACCCCGAAGTCGGTGAGCATGGCGGTGCCGTCGGCGTCGAGCAGGATGTTGGCGGGCTTGACGTCCTGGTGCAGGATGCCGTGCGCGTGCGCCACCTCCAGCGCGGACAGCACCTGGAGGCCGATGCGGGCCACGATGTGCGGCGGCAGCGGCCCGTTCTCCTTGACGATCTTGTCGAGCGACCGGCCGTTGGCGAGGTCCATGATGATCCACGGCTGGCCGCGCTCCAGCACCACGTCGTGGACCAGGACGATCGCGGGGTCGCGCAGCCGTCCGGCCGACCTGGCCTCGTGGATGGCCTGGTCGACGAAGGCCCGCTGGCCGGCGGCGTCGAGCTCCTGCGGGATGCGCAGCTGTTTGACCGCCACGTCGCGGTCGAGCCTGTCGTCCCTGGCGCGCCAGACGGTGCCCGCGCCGCCCTCGCCGAGCCGCTCCGCGAGCCGGTAACGACCGGCCAGCACGTAGTTCATCCCCGTCAGCCCTGACTCCGCAGCGCCTGCTCGGTGTGCCTGGCGGCGGTGAGCGCGGTCTGCCTGACCTGGTCGTTCGTGGGCCTGCTGGCCAGCGTGGTGAACTCCACCTGGATGACGAGGTTGGCCAGGCGGTAGTAGACCACCGCGGTGTGGACCTTGCCCTGGGCGCTCAGCTCGTAGGTGTAGCCCTCCTCGCCCACACCCGCCAGCGGCTTCGTCTTGCCGACCTGGGCGGTGAACGGCCCCTTGGCGCCGATCTCCTTCCACGACCACTGCAGCTCGGGGTGCCTGCCGATGTAGACCCGCTGGCTCTCCAGCAGCCGGTGCGCCGACTCGGTGGTCATGGACCACGGCTGGGGGGTGTCGGAGTCGCGCTGCGCGATCACCCCCACACCCCTGCCGTCGACTGTCCAGTTGCACGCCACGCCGAGCCTGTCCTGGCCCTCCACGGCGCTCTGGACGCCCTTGGGCGGCTGGCCGCTGCCGAGCACCTCGCCGACCTGCGCGGGCGTCAGCAGCCCGCACATGTCCACCGGCAGGGTGAACGCCGTGGGCGTCGCGTCGCCGCCCTTCCAGAAGATCACGCCCGCCGCCACGGCGCCCGCGACCACGACGGCCGCCGCGGGGATGGCCCACGCCAGCCGGCCGCGCCGCTTCCTGACGCGGCCGGGGACCGTCGGGTCCTGTCCCGCCAGCGGGGGCGCCTCCTGACCCGCGGCGACCTGGCGGAGCGCGTGGACGGTGCTCCACGGGTCCGGCCTGGCGGCGGGGTGGCGCGCCATCATCGCGGTCAGCACCGGAGCCAGCGGCCCCGACCGGCGCGGCGGGCGGGGCGGCAGGGTCAGGGTCGCCTGGATGCGCTCCATCGCCGTGCCCTCGTAGACCGCGACACCTTCGGCGGCGGCGAACAGCGTGGCGCCCAGCGACCACAGGTCGCTGGCGGGCCCGCCGGGCTCGCCCTCGAGCCGCTCGGGCGCGATGAAGCCGGGCGAGCCGATCATCAGGCCCGCCTGCGTGAGCGTGGCCTGGCCCTCCTGCCTGGCGATGCCGAAGTCGGTCAGCACCACGCGCCCGCTGTCGGTGAGGAAGACGTTGCCCGGCTTCACGTCACGGTGCTGCAGGCCGCGCGCGTGGGCGGCGGTCAGCGCCTCCAGCACGTCGGCGCCGATCCTGGCGACCGTGGCGGGGGGCAGCGGGCCGTCCTGCGCGATGGCCTCACCGAGGGTACGGCCGCGCAGCAGCTCCATGATCAGCCAGGGCCTGCCGTACTCGACCAGCACGTCGTGCAGGGCGACCACGCCGGGGTGCCGCAGCTGCGCGGTGGCCTGCGCCTCGCGGGCCGCCCGGGCCACGGCCTCGGCCCTGCCCTGCTCGTCGAGCCCTTCGGGCAGGGTGAGCTCCTTGACCGCGACCTCGCGGTCAAGCATCTCGTCTCTTGCCAGCCAGACCTTCCCCATACCGCCGCTGCCCAGCGGCCTGATCAGGGTGTAGCGGCCGGCGAGTCGTCCCCCGGACATACAGGGGAGAGTAACGAATAATCGACCTGCGTGAGGTCGGGCGTTTCCGCACCCTTGCCGCGGGGGCGGGTCGGGTCGGCCTGAATAACTGTCGGTCGCCCTCTCTATGGTCTTGGATCGTGGACGCGGTTCAAGGCACTCTCGACGAGCTCGGCACTCCGCTGAGCGAGGTCACCTTCGTCGTTTTCGACCTGGAGACGACCGGCGGCTCGGCGCACGAGCACGCCATCACCGAGATCGGCGCGGTGAAGGTGCGCGGCGGCGAGGTGATCGGCGAGCTGGCCACCCTGGTCGATCCCGGTGGGCCGATCCCCCCGTTCATCTCGGTGCTGACCGGCATCACCGACGCGATGGTCATGGCCGCTCCGCGCATCGAGTCGGTGCTGCCCAGCTTCCTCGAGTTCATCGCCGGCGCCACCCTGGTCGCCCACAACGCCGCCTTCGACACCGGCTTCATCAAGGCCGCCTGCGCCGCGCAGGGCTATCCGCCGCCTGCCAACCCCGTCGTCGACACCGTCGACCTGGCGCGCAGGGTGCTGACCCGCGACGAGATCCCCAACGCCAAGCTGGGCACGCTGGCCAGGTTCTTCCGCAGCCCCACCGAGCCGTGCCACCGCGCCCTGCAGGACGCCAGGGCCACCGTCGACGTCCTCCACGGCCTGATCGCCAGGGCCGGCTCCTTCCAGGTGCACACCCTCGAAGAGCTCAAGTCCTTCGTCCGCGCCCCCACCCCCGAGCAGCAGCGCAAGCGCCACCTCGCCGAGAGCGTGCCGCACGCCCCCGGCGTCTACCTCTTCGAGGACGCGCGCGGCGAGGTGCTCTACATCGGCAAGTCCACCAACCTGCGCAACCGCGTCCGCTCCTACTTCACCGCCAGCGAGACCAGGCCGCGCATCCGCGAGATGATCGGCATCGCCGAGCGGGTCCGCCACATCGTCTGCGCCACCCCCCTGGAGGCCGAGGTCAGGGAGCTGCGCATGATCGGCGGCACCAAGCCCCGCTACAACCGCAAGTCGCGCTACCCCGAGAAGGTCGTCTGGCTCAAGCTGACCGACGAGGCCTTCCCCCGGCTGTCCATCGTCCGCGAGCTCAAGGACGACGGCGCCGCCTACCTCGGCCCCTTCTCCAGCGCCAAGGCCGCCGACGACGCCCGCACGGCGCTCCACGAGGCGGTCCCGCTGCGCCAGTGCACCGAGCGGCTCACGCTCAAGACCACCAGGCCCGCCTGCGTCCTGCACGAGATGGGCCGCTGCGGCGCCCCCTGCGAGGGGCGCGAGAGCCCCACCGACTACGCCCTCCATGTCGAGAGCGCCCGCCGCGCGATGGCCACCGACGTCTCCATGGTCTTCACCGCCCTCGAGGCCCGCATGGAGCGCCTGTCGGTCGAGCAGCGCTACGAGGAGGCCTCCGTCGACCGCGACAGGCTCGCCTCCTACGTCCGCACCGCCGCCCGCATGCAGCGCCTCACCGCCCTCACCCGCATCCCCCAGATGGTCGCCGCCAGCCCCGCCTTCGACGGCGGCTGGGAGATCCACGTCATCCGCTACGGCAGGCTGACGGCCGCCGGCCACATGCCGCGGGGGGCGCATCCGACCCCTTTCGTCGAGGCCCTCGTCGCCACGGCCGAGACCGTCATCCCCGGCCCCGGCCCCATCCACGCCGCCAGCGCCGAGGAGACCGAGTGCATCCTGCGCTGGCTCGAGTCGCCGGGGGTGCGGCTGGTGGAGGTCGAGGGCGAGTGGGCGCTGCCCGCCCACGGCGCCGCCCGCCACAAGGCCCGCATCGACCTCGCCTACCAGCGCCTCGACCACCGCACCCGGCGCGAGGGACGGCCGCTGCGGTGACCCGATACAGTTGGGGCATGGTCACGGCAATCGTTCACATCAACGCCGAGGTGGACCGGATCCCGGAGATCGCGCAGACGATCGCCGAGATCGACGGGGTCAGCGAGGTCTACTCGATCACCGGCGAATACGACCTGATGGCCATGGTGCGTGTGCCCGCCTACGAACAGATCGCCGAGGTCATCCCGGGGCGGCTCAACAAGGTGCCGGGCGTGCTCGCCACCTCCACCCACATCGCCTTCCGCACCTACTCCAAGCACGACCTCGACGCCGCCTTCTCCATCGGCCTCACCGAATCCGACTAACCCACCACATTGCGTGGCGGCCCATCTGCTGGTGACGGCCCGCCTTCGGATGGTGGCTCGCGTTCGCTTGGTCGCTCGCGTTCGGTTGGTCGCTCGCATTTGGTTGGTGGCTCGCATTTGGTTGGTGGCTCGCCTTCGTGTGATGGCTCGCCTTCGCACGGCCGTTCCCGTCCTCCAGCCCGTACGGCAAGCCGTGGGGCCGCGCCACCCCAGGTGCGGGGCCGGCGTCCCTCCAGGGAAACGCTCCCCGAGCGCACCGGCCGCCCCCTCCAACGGCGCCCCGAAAACCCAAACGCCCTCGCGGCCCGAGCGCCTGATGCCTGGGACCACGCACAAGCGACCGGGCCGACGAGCAACACCTGGCCGGATCGACGGGCGACGTCTTGACGGGTTCTCGGGTGACGCCTGACCGGGTTACGGGCAACGTCTCAGCGGGTTGACGGGCGACGTGACGGCGGCCGGCCGGAGTCCCGCTCGAGTGGCGTGCTGGACGGAGCCCGGCCACGCGCCTGCGGTGGGCTTGAGCCGGCTTGCCGTAAAGGCCCATGCCCAGAGCACCCCCGCCCCTCGAGAGCTCTCCAAGCGCACGCCACACCCACGGAGAGAGCAACTTCCCGAGCATCCCCCACGGGAACTCTCCGAGCGCACCCCAGACCGACGGAGAGAGCACCCCTGGAGAGCACCCCGCCGTCGGAGAGAAGCATCCCGGGAGACAGCTCCGCCCCGGACCGTGGTGCGGGGTCCGGGGCGGAGATGGTGGATCAGTGGGTGAGGGTGCGGTCCTCGCCCGGGCCGATCTCGGCGTGTTCCTCGCCGTGACCGTGGCCGGCGTCCAGCGGGATCTTCTCCCCGCCGTACGCCTTCGACATCCGTCCGCGCAGCTTGCCCAGCGGGGCGCGCATCCCCTTCGGCGGGATGCCCTCGGTGTCGGCGTCCACGTCCACCTGCCGGATCGCCTCCTTGCCGCGCATGTGCGCCTCGATGTCCTCCGCCGGCGGCGTGTGAACCTCGATGAACTCACCATGCGGCAGCCGCTTGATCACGCCCGACTCCACACCGTGCCCGATCACCGCGGCGTCGTAACGCTGCAGGCCCAGGCAGATGCGGTAGGTGATCATGTAGGCGATCACCGGGCCCACCAGCACCAGCACCCGGCCGATGTAGGTCGTCCAGTTGAGACTGATCTGGAAGAAGGCCGAGATCTCGTCGTTGGCGCCGAGCAGCCACAGCACGCCGTAGAACGTGATGGCCGCCATGCCGATCGAGGTGCGGTGCGGGTTGTTGCGGGGACGGTCGGCGACGTGGTGCTCGCGCTTGTCGCCGGTCACCCACCGCTCCATGAAGGGATAGAGCGCCAGGCCGGTCATGATGATGCCCATCGGCACCAGGGCCGGGATGATGACGCTCAGCGGCAGCGTGCCGAACTCGCTGGTGCCGAAGAGGTTGATCTCCCACGCCGGCATGAGCCGCAGCGAGCCCTCCAGGAAGCCCATGTAGAAGTCGGGCTGCGAACCCGCCGAGATGTCCGCCGGCGTGTAGGGACCGAACGCCCAGATCGGGTTGATCTGCGCGAAGGTCGCCAGGCCCGCGACCACCGCGAAGGTGAACATGAAGTACGCCCCGGCCTTGAGCATGAACGCCGGGTAGAACGGCGCGCCGACCACGTTGTGGTTGTTGCGTGCCTTGCCCGGCATCTGCGTGTGCTTCTGCACCCACATGAGCACCATGTGCGCCGAGATCAGCGCCAGCAGGATGCCGGGAATCAGCAGGATGTGCAGCGAGTAGAACCGGGCGATGACATCCTCGCCCGGGTACTCCCCGCCGAACAGGAAGAACGTGATGTACGTGCCCACCAGCGGCAGCGAGATCGCCACACCCTCGGTGATCCGCAGACCGGCGCCCGACAGCAGGTCGTCGGGCAGCGAGTACCCGGTCAGACCCTCGGCCAGCGCCAGCGTCAGCAGCAGCACGCCGATCAGCCAGTTCAGCTCGCGCGGCTTGCGGTATGCACCCGTGAAGAACACGCGGAGCATGTGCACCATCATGCCGGCGACGAACAGCAGCGCGGCCCAGTGGTGGATCTGCCGCATGAGCAGACCACCGCGCACCTCGAAGCTGATCTCCAGCGTCGAGGCGTACGCCTCGGACATCATGACGCCCTTGAGCGGCTCGTAAGGACCGTCATAGATCACGTGCATCATGCTGGGCTTGAAGAAGAACGTCAGGAACGTCCCGCTCAGCAGCAAGATGATGAACGAGTAGAGCGCGATCTCACCGAGCAGGAACGACCAGTGGTCGGGGAAGATCTTGCGCATGTTGCGCTTGAGGAAGGTCCCCGCGCCGATCCGGTCGTCGAGGTAGCTCGAAGGACCCGCGATGGCCTTGGGAACCGCCGTCATCTCGCTCATGCCTGGCCTCCTTCCCTGGCCTTGGCCTCGGCGTCGCCGCGCTCCCAGAAGCTGGGGCCGACAGGCACGTCGAAGTCGCCCTTCGCGATGAGGAAACCCTGCTCGTCGACGCCGATGGGCAGCTGCGGCAGCGGCCTGGCGGCCGGGCCGAAGACGACCTTGGCGCCGTCAGCCGCGTCGAAGGTCGACTGGTGGCAGGGGCAGAGGATGTGGTGCGTGGTCTGCTCGTACAGGGCCGCGGGGCAGCCGACGTGCGTGCAGATCTTGGAGTAGGCCACGATGCCGTCGTGGGTCCAGTTCAGGTTCGTGCCTGACTTGATCTCCTCGGGGCGGAACTTGATCAAGATCAGGACGGCCTTCGCCAGGGCGGTGAGATCGTGCTCGTAGCCCTCGGGAACCACCGACAGGATGCCGCCGGGCGAGTTGAAGTCGGCGGCCCTGATCGGCTGCCCGGTGCCCTCGACGACCAGCTTGAGGGGCTTGCCCTCCTTGTTCTTGCCACCCCAGACGGTGTGCCGCAGCTCCTTGTGGAAGGCCGAGGCGGGCATCTTGGAGTTGTCGAGGTCACGCAGCAGGACCAGCGGGATCAACCCCAGCGGGGCCGAGGCCAGCAGCAGCGTACGGCGCAGCAGCGGCCGCTTGACGAAGCCGCTCTCCTTGGCGCCCTGCAGGAACGTCTCCGAGACGTACGACCTGGTGCCGGAGTCGGTCGCCATCTCGTGGCGCTCCTGGATCAGGGTGTACTTCGGCATGACCTGGCGGACCCAGACCACGATGCCGGAGGCGAGGCCGAGCAGCGCGATCGTCAGCGGCGCGCCCAGCACGAGGTTGGAGACCGCCGTGCTGTCGACGTCACCCACCTGGAAGACCACGTAGTTGATGATGAACGCGATGGCCGCGATGAAGGTGATCGTGAAGCAGAGCGCCACGATCTTCTCACCCTTGCGGGCCTTGGCCTCGTCGGGGTAGTAGACGCCGGGAACCTCGTCGGCCTCGGTCTTCTCCTCGGCGGGGATCATCGTGTTTCCCGGCGGAGGAGTGCCGATCACGCGCTTGGGAACGCGCTCGTCCGGCTGCTCGATCTCATGTTGGTTGTCTGTCATGACGCCTGTCGCTTCTTAGCGGTGATCCAGATGGCGGCGAGTACGAGGGCGCTGATTCCCACGAGCCATGCTACGAGGCCCTCGGTGACCGGGCCGATGCGGCCCAGGCCGAAGCCGCCGGGGTCGGTCTGCTCCCGCACGTCCGTGATGTAAGCGATCATGTCACGCTTCTCTTCGGGCGTGATCGTGGAGTCGTTGAAGACCGGCATCGCCTGCGGTCCGGTGACCATCGCCTCGTAGATCTGCCTGGGCGTCGCCTCGTTGAGGTTGGGCGCGTACTTGCCCTGAGTGAGCGCGCCACCCGCGCCGGTCCAGTTGTGACACTGGATGCAGTTGGCTCGGAACAGCTCACCGCCCCTGGCCACGTTGCCCTTCGCCGGGTCGACCGCCTCGTTGGCGGGCACGAGGGGACCGCCGCCGAGCGACTGCACGTAGGCGGCCAGCTGGCGGGTGGTGTCGTCGTTGACCCAGGCGGGCCGGGGCTTGCGCGGCGCCTGGGCGCCGGGGTTGGCGGCCGGCATGCGGCCGCTGCTCACCTGGAAGTCGACCGCCGCCGCGCCCACGCCGACGAGCGTGGGACCGGTGGACGTGCCCTCGGCGTTGAGGCCGTGGCAGCTCGAGCAGTGCGCTTCGAAGAGCTTCTTGCCTTCTGCGACGTCGTCGACCTTGCCGGACGCCAATGCGGCGTCTGCCGGCCTGCTGGCCGGCGAGATGAGGGTGTACACCCCCCCGACCAGCGCCAACGCGAAAAGCAGGACGGCGTATCTCGCGAGCGGATGCCGCCGCCGAGCGGTGATCCTAGTCACAGAGATCCCCGTTTCCTTACTGGATGATGTAGATGGTCGCGAAAAGGCCGATCCAGACGACGTCAACGAAGTGCCAGTAGTAGGACACGACGATCGCGCTGGTGGCCTGCTCATGCGTGAAGCGCTTCGCGGCGTACGTGCGTCCCAGCATGAACAGGAACGCGATCAGTCCACCGGTCACGTGAAGGCCGTGGAAGCCCGTGGTCAGGTAGAACACCGAGGTGTACGGGCTCGCGGAAAGCGTCGCACCCTCGTGGGCGAGCTGCATGTACTCGTAGATCTGGCCGCCGACGAAGACGGCGCCCATGAGGAAGCTGACGAAGTACCAGAAGCGGAGCTTGCCGACCTGACCCTTTTCCGCGGCCCACACGCCAAGCTGACACGTCACACTCGACAGGACCAGGATGATCGTGTTGACCGTAGAGAACGGAACGTTGAGGTGAGCGTCGGGCCAGGCCTTGCCGTCGCCGATACTCACCGACCGGATGGTGAAGTACATCGCGAACAGCGCCGCGAAGAACATGAGCTCAGAGGACAGCCACACGATCGTCCCGACGCTGACCAGATTGGGCCGGCGGGACGCATGAGGTGTCGTCGTCGTTGTAATTGCGGATGCTGTCGCCACGGGCAGCATTATTGCGGCTCCGGTGGTCGGGTCGCCGCACGACCCCCCGTTAGCGGGTCCGGACACGCCCCCAACCTGGAACAATTAGTGCAAAACACCCGCCAAGCCCGGCGGCCTGGGTTTCCGTGCGAGGGCACCGGTACGATCCCAGGTGACCATACCGCTACCACCGATAGTGAGCTGCGACCGTGAGCACCGACGACACGATGAGGGTCCTCGTCTACAGCGACGACGCGGGAACCCGCGAGCAGGTACGGCAGGCCATCGGGCGCCGTCCCGCAGCCGACGTCCCGCTGGTGGAGATCGTGGAGTGCGCCACCCAGCCCAAGGTCCTGCAGCTGCTCGACTCCGGCACCATCGACGTGGCCGTGCTCGACGGCGAGACGCAGCCCGCGGGCGGCATGGGCGTCAGCAAGCAGGCCAAGGACGAGGTCTACGACTGCCCGCCGATCCTCCTGCTGATCGCGCGCAAGGACGACCGCTGGCTGGCCAACTGGTCGCGCGCCGACGCCGTCGTCTCGCAGCCGCTGGAGCCGATCGCCCTGGCCGACGCCGTCGCCGGGCTCATGCGGCAGCGCTCCGCCACCCGACTCAACGCGAAGTAGGTTCGCCATGGACGCTCGCACCACCTGGCCCGCGCTGCTGTCGGCCCTCCTCGCGGGGGAACACCTGACCGCCGACGAGACGGCGTGGGCGATGCGGGAGATCATGTCGGGATCGGCCACGCCCGCCCAGATCGCCGGGTTCGCGATCGCGTTGCGCGCCAAGGGCGAGACCGTCGCCGAGGTGACCGGCCTGGCGCGGACCATGCTGGAGCTGGCGACCCCGCTGAAGGTGGACGGGCCCGTCGTCGACATCGTCGGCACGGGAGGCGACCGCGCCCACACCGTGAACGTCTCCACGATGGCCGCCATCGTGGCCGCCGCGTCGGGCGTGCGCGTGGTCAAGCACGGCAACCGCGCGGCCTCCTCCTCGTGCGGCGCCGCCGACGTGCTCGAGCACCTCGGCATCAGGCTCGACCTGCCGCCCGAGTCCACCGCGAGGGTGGCGGCCGAGGCGGGCATCGCGTTCTGCTTCGCGCCCGTCTACCACCCCGCGCTGCGCTTCGCCGGCCCGCCGCGCAAGGAGCTCGGCGTGCCGACGGTCTTCAACTTCCTCGGGCCGCTGACCAACCCGGCCCGTCCCTCTGCGCAGGCCATCGGCGTCTACGACGCGCGCATGCTGCCCGTCCTCGCCGGCGTCTTCGCCGAGCGCGGCGTCTCCGCGCTGGTCTTCCGCGGCGACGACGGGCTCGACGAGCTCACCATCGCGACCACCTCCACCGTGTGGGTGGTGCGCGACGGCTCCGCGACGCAGACGACCTTCGACCCCGCGGTGCTCGGCATCCCGCGCGCCGAGGTCGGCGCGCTGCGCGGCGGCGACGTCGCCTTCAACGCGCAGGCGGTGCACGACCTGCTGCGCGGCAAGACCGGGCCGGTCCGCGACGCCGTCCTGCTCAACGCCGCGGCCGCGCTGGTGGCCGCCGACGGACCGGGCGACGACCTCGACTCGGCGATGATCGACGGATACGCCCGCGCCGTCCAGGCCGTCGACTCCGGTCGCGCCGCCGCGACCCTCGACCGCTGGATCGAGGTCAGCCGCACGCTCAGCCCGGCCTGACCCGAGCCACTCACCGTTCCCGCGGCCCCGGGCACCCGCGTCGTTTCGCGCGGCCTCGGGCCGCCGGACGCCCGCGTCCTCGGAGGGTGCGCGCCTCCGCTGGGCGGTGGAGCCGAGATCCACCGCCGAGCGGATGCGCCCCTCAGGGCCCGGCCCTACGCTCCCGGCCATGCCGCCTCTTCTGGCCTGGCTGGCCACCACCGCCACGGCCGCCCTGTGTCCCGTCGCGCTCCTGCTCCTGCGCTCCCGCCGCCGTCTCGCGGCCAGGCTCTCCGCCGAACGGCTGGCCGCGCGGGAGACCGCCGAGCGTGCCCTGATCATCCAGGAGCTCCACGAGGTGGTGGCCCACCACGTCAGCGTCATGACGCTGGGGATCGGCGCCGGCCGCATGACCATGGACAGGGACGCCACGCGGGCGACGGACACGCTTAAGGAGGCGGAGGAGTCGGGCCGCCGGGCGCTGACCGAGCTGCAGCGCATGCTGGGCCTGCTGAGCGCCTTCACCGGCGTCCCGCCCTCCAGGACCCCGCAGCCCCGCCTGACGGACCTGCCCGACCTCCTCGACGACGCGCGGCGCGGCGGCCTGCGGGTGGACTTCGCCCAGGACGGCTGCCCCGCCCCCCTCGCGCCCGGCGTGGAGCTGTCGGCCTACCGGATCGTCCAGGAGGCCCTCAGCGGCGCCGTGGCGGCCTCCTCGGCCACAGTGACGCTCCGGTGGCGTCCGGGCTTCCTCGAGGTCCTGGTGGCCGACGACGGCCCCTCCAGGACGCCGGCGTCCGGCCTGCGCGAGCGTACCGCCCTGCTGGGCGGCACCCTCCTCGCCACGGACGGCCGCTCGGTGCACGCCCGTCTCCCGCTCGGCTGAGCGGACGGGGCGCCGCGAGGGCGCGACCTAGATCGACTCGGTGATCGCCGATTTCACCGAGCTCCACTGGAGCCACTGCTTCCAGTCCTCCTGCCAGTGCCCCCAGCCGTTGGTCGGCTCCAGCTTGCGCGGCGACCCGGTGATCACGATCGGGTCCCCGATCAGCGTGTTCTTGATGAACCACGCCGCGTTGGCGGGGCTGACGTTCACGCAGCCGTGGCTGACGTTCGCATGCCCCTGGGAACCCACGGACCACGGCGCGCTGTGCACGTACTCGCCCGAGTTGGAGATCCGGACGGTGTTGTAGACGGTCAGCCGGTAGTAGCCGGCCTGGCCCGGCCCGATGCCGGGCGAGACCATGATGGTCACCGGCTCCCTGGACATCGCCAGATGGATGCCGGAGGTCGTGTAGTACTTCCACACCCCGCCCTTGCCTGCGCTCATCGGCATGTGCCTGACGACCTTGCCGTCGCGCTTGACCTTGAGGACGTGGTTCCGCGTGCTCCCGCTGGTGATCTGCTCTCTGCCGATCTTGAAGTCGAGGACGTGGTCGCGCTTGCCGTACATGCCCTTGCCGCCACGCACACCGGCCAGGCGCGCCTCGAGGCGGACCTTGGTGTGCGCGGGCCAGTACTTCTTCGGCCTGAAGTCGACGTGCCTGTCGTCGAACCAGTGCCAGGCCCCCTCGACCGGCTTGGAGGTCTTCACGATCAGGTTGCGCTCGACCGAGACCCGGTCGGTGATGTCCTTGTCGAAGGTGATCATGATCGGCATGCCGACGCCCACGGTCAGCCCCGTGTCGTCCTTGTGCGGCACGATGCGCTCGATGCCGAAGGAGGAGTCGGCCTTGACCGTGGAGAACGTGGTCGTGGTCCGCGTCGTCTGCCCCACCGGGTTGGCGACCAGCGCGCTGACCGTGTACGAGGCGCCCGGCAGCGCGTAGCGCTTGCTGCGCCACTGCGTGCCGTCCGCGCTGAGCTCGCCCGCCAGGGTGCCCGCCTTGCCGGTGACGGTGACGCTCCTCAGCGTGCCGCCCTGGGCGGCCACCAGCACGGTCTGGTCGGTCGGCACATTGCCCGCCTTGTCGGCGGGCAGCACCTGAACGCTGGCGGCCGGCGGCGGCGCGCTCGGCGTGGCCTTCCCCGCCGTCGTTTCACTCGCCGCACACGCGGTGAGTACGGCGAGGGCAAGCACACCAGCCGATCCATGAGTCAACCGCCCCACGAGAACTCCCATCTCCGCAATCCCCCAGGCCCCGTTACTACCCTCCGTAACCGTTTCGCCATATCCGGGGTGTAGTAAAAAACGCCAAAAGCGGGCGCCCTTGGACAAGGACGCCCGCTTCTGCGCGGATGGGTCAGTGCGAGAAATTGCCCCGGTAGTACTGGAAGACGAAGCCGACCATCGCCATGATCACCATGAAGACGCCGATCAGGAACATCCACATGCCGATGACGAAGCCGACGAACGCGAACGCCGCCGCGAGGCAGACGAACAGCGGCCACCAGCTGCTCGGGCTGAAGAAGCCGATCTCACCGGCGCCGTCGCTGATCTCGGCCTGCTTGTTGTCCTCCGGCTGGGCGCCGATGCGGCGCGCCGTGAACATCAGGTAGTAGCCGATCATGAACGCGAAGCCGACCGAGATGGCCATGGCCGTGGTGCCGACGGGCTCCTTGGACCAGAACCAGTAGACGACGTCGACACCGGCGAAGAACAGTCCGCAGAGCAGGAAGAGCCAACCCTGGACCTTCATCGGGCTTCACCCTCCAGAGGCTTGGCCGACACGTGCGGGTAGTGGAGGTCGAACGCGGGGCGCTCGGACCTGATGCGGGGCAGCGAGGTGAAGTTGTGCCGAGGCGGCGGGCACGAGGTGGCCCACTCCAGCGAGCCGCCGTAGCCCCACGGGTCGTCGACGGTGACCTTCGGCGCGCTGCGCCAGGTCTTCCAGACGTTGTAGAAGAACGGCAGCGTCGAGGCGCCGAGGATGAAGGCGCCCACCGACGAGATGAGGTTCAGGTCGGTGAAGCCGTCGGTCGGGGCGTAGTCGGCGTAGCGGCGGGGGAAGCCCACGACGCCCAGCCAGTGCTGCACCAGGAAGGTCGTGTGGAAGCCGATGAACAGCAGCCAGAAGTGGACCTTGCCCATCCTGTCGTTGAGCATCCTGCCGGTGAACTTCGGCCACCAGAAGTAGAAGCCCGCGAACATCGCGAACACGACGGTGCCGAAGACCACGTAGTGGAAGTGCGCCACGACGAAGTAACTGTCGCTGATCTGGAAGTCGAGCGGCGGCGAGGCCAAGATGACGCCCGTCAGACCGCCGAGCAGGAAGGTGATCAGGAAGCCGATCGAGAACAGCATCGGCGACTCGAAGCTCAGATGGCCTCGCCACATCGTGCCGATCCAGTTGAAGAACTTCACGCCCGTCGGCACCGCGATGAGGAACGTCATGAACGAGAAGAACGGCAGCAGGACCTGCCCCGTCGCGAACATGTGGTGCGCCCACACGGTGATCGACAGACCGGCGATCGCGATGGTGGCGCCGACCAGGCCGATGTAGCCGAAGAGCGGCTTGCGGCTGAAGACCGGCAGGATCTCGGTCACGATGCCGAAGAACGGCAGCGCGATGATGTAGACCTCGGGGTGGCCGAAGAACCAGAACAGGTGCTGCCACAGCATCGCGCCACCGGTCTCGGGGGCGAAGATGTGGGTGCCGAGCTTGCGGTCGGCCTCCAGGGCCAGCAGGGCCGCGGCCAGCACAGGGAAGGCCATCAGCACGAGCATGCTGGTCAGCAGGATGTTCCAGGTGAACATCGGCATCCGGAACATCGTCATGCCGGGCGCGCGCATGCAGATGATCGTGGTGATGAAGTTCACCGAACCGAGGATGGTGCCGAGGCCGGACAGCGCCAGACCCATGATCCACAGATCGCCGCCGATGCCGGGCGAGCTGATCGCGTTCGACAGCGGGGTGTAGGCGAACCAGCCGAAGCTGGCCGCGCCGTTCGGGGTCAGGAAGCCGCTGACCGCGATGATGCTGCCGAACAGGTAGAGCCAGTAGCTGACCATGTTGAGGCGCGGGAAGGCCACGTCGGGCGCGCCGATCTGCAGCGGCATGAGCTCGTTGGCGAAACCGGCGAACAGCGGCGTCGCGAACATCAGCAGCATGATCGTGCCGTGCATGGTGAACAGCTGGTTGAACTGCTCGTTCGTGGTGAGCTGCAGCCCAGGCTGCGCCAGCTCGGCCCGCATGATCAGCGCCATCACGCCGCCGATCAGGAAGAAGATGAACGACGTGATCAGATAGAGATGCCCGATGATCTTGTGATCGGTGGAGGACATCCACTTGGCGATGGTCAGACCCTTGCGGGTCGGCTGCGCCGTGACGGGTGGTGCTTGGATGGCGGTCACTGGGGGCTCCCAGTCTGGGTCGTCATGTACTGGTCGAACTCAGCCTGCGAAACGAGCTTCACCCTGAAGAGCATGCGGCTGTGGTCGACGCCGCACAGCTCGGCGCAGCGGCCCGCGTAGGTGCCCGGTTTGTCGAGCGTGGTGATCTCGAACTTGTTCTTCTCACCGGAGATGCCGGGGATCACGTCGCGCTTGAACATGAACGCGGGGACCCAGAACGAGTGGATCACGTCGTCGGCGTCGAGCTTGAACTGGACCTGGCTCTTCACCGGGAGCACGAGCTCCGGCGCCTGGGCCGCCTTGTAGTCGCTGACCGGCATGCCGACCACCCTGGCGGTCTTGCCACCGGCGGTGGTGGTGAAGCGCCAGCTCCACTGGAAACCTTCCACGTGGACTGTCACGGCGGGCGCGGCTGAGGTCTTGAGGATCTCGGTCTCGTCGCGGGCGGTGAAGTAGAAGAACACCGACACCATGACGAGCGGCACGAGCGTGTAGAGGATCTCGATCGGCAGGTTGTAGCGAACCTGCGGAGGGAGCTCGGCCGAGGTCTTGCGCCTGCGGTGGAAGACACACGCCCAGATGATCAGAACGATGACGACGAGTCCCGTGGCCAGTGCCGCGATCCACGCCCCGTTCCACAGGTTCGTGACGGTCTCGCCCTGCTTGGTGACGCTGTCCGGCAACAGGCCTTGCGACCAGTTGGCCTCGGGCACGTCATTTGCACAAGCCGTCGCGGAGGCCAGCAGCAACGCCAAACCGGCGGCGCTCGACACTCTGCGCCGGCCCAACGGACGCCGCTCAGTACGGCGGGTCGGACTCACGGATCGCCTACCCCACAGATGAAGCCCAGGAGTCTCTCCTGGGCGCTCGTATTTCCATATGCACAGCTGATTGCAGACACATTAGCGTGGGGGGTGGTCGGCTCCCCGCTCGCCCCCGTTAATGTCTCGATGTGGCGTACTTCGACGCGGCATCGACCGAGCCGCTGCACCCCCGAGCGCGCGAGGCGCTGCTGGCTGCCCTGGATGCGGGCTGGGCCGACCCGGCACGCTTGTACGGCCAGGCCCGCCGTGCACACCTGCTGCTCGAGCAGGCCCGCACGGAGGTGGCCGAGGCGCTCGGCGCCAGGCCGGACGAGGTCTCCTTCACCTCCTCCGGCACGCAGGCCGCGCATCTCGGCGTGCTCGGCACCCTACACGGCAGGCGCAGGGCGGGGCGCCACCTCGTGACCAGCGCGGTGGAGCACTCCAGTGTGCTGCACGCCGCCGCCGTCCACGAGGCCGAGGGCGGCACGGTGACCACCGTGGGCGTCGACCTGGCAGGACGCGTGGACCTGGCGGCCTTCGGCGCCGCCGTCGCGGCCGAGGGCACCGCCCTGGCCTGCCTCCAGACGGCCAACCACGAGGTCGGCACACTCCAGCCGGTCGAGCGGGCGGCCGCGATCTGCCGGCAGCACGGGGTGCCGCTGCTGGTCGACGCCGCCCAGAGCGCGGGCCGCCTGCCCATCCCGCCCGGCTGGTCGGTGCTGACCGCCAGCGCGCACAAGTGGGGCGGGCCCGCGGGCGTGGGCGTGCTGGCCGTGCGGAAGGGGACGAGGTTCCGCTCCTTCCTTCCCGAGGACGAGCGGGAGCGGCGCAGGGTGCCCGGCTTCGAGAACGTCCCCGCGATCGTGGCGGCCGCCGCCGCGCTGGTGGCGGTCAGGGAGGCGGCCGAGGAGGAGAACGCCCGGCTCTCCGCTCTGGTCGACGTGATCAGGGACCGGGTGCCGCGGCTGGTCCCCGATGTGGAGGTCATCGGCGACCCCGTCGACCGGGCGCCGCACATCGTGACCTTCTCCTGTCTCTACGTCGACGGCGAGGCGCTGCTGACCGAGCTCGACAAGGCCGGTTTCGCCGTGTCGTCCGGCAGCTCCTGCACGGCTAGTACGCTTCGTCCATCGCATGTTTTGGAGGCGATGGGCGTGCTTACGCATGGAAACGTCCGGGTATCGCTGCCCAGGGGCGCATCCGCAGCCGAGGTCGACAGGTTCCTGGCCGTCCTTCCCGACGTGGTGCGCCGGATCCGTCAAGACGCAGGAGTCGCATGACAGTCGCAGCGCAGCCGGCCCTGACCATCGACGCGCTCGGTAAGAAGTGCCCGATCCCGATCATCATGCTCGCCGAGCAGATCAACTTCGTGCCGCTGAACGCCGTCGTCGCCGTCCTCGCCGACGATCCTGCCGCCTTCACCGACGTGCCGGCCTGGTGCAGGCTCAAGTCGCATCCGCACGTGGGCACCTACGAGCTGCCCGGCGGCGGCTGGGCGATCCACGTGCGCCGCAACTACTGACCCGTCCCCGCGTTTCAGGGGTCGTGAACTGCGCGAACGTGGGTAGAAACCCTCGGAAAGTCATCGACTTCGGGGGGATTCAGATGACCAGCGGACATCCGCACGAGACCGCGCGCGACTTCATGAACCCGGGTGTGGAGTGCATCGCCGCGCACGAGACCCTGGACAGGGCGGCGCAGATGATGCGCGACATGCAGGTCGGCGCGCTGCCCATCTGCGGCGACGACGACAGGCTGAAGGGCATCATCACCGACCGCGACATCGTCGTGAAGTGCATCGCCGAGGGGCGTGACCCGTCGCAGGTGACGGCGGCGCAGCTGGCCACTGGGCTGGTCTGGGTGGCGGCCGACGCCTCCATCGAGGAGGCCCTGACGCGCATGGAGGAGAACCAGATCAAGCGGCTCCCGGTGATCGAGAACCACCGCATCATCGGCATGATCACCGAGGCCGACCTGGCCAAGCACCTGCCCGACGACAAGCTCGCCGAATTCGTGCACCGGATCTACGCGCCCGAAACCGCCTTCGAGTGATCCTGACGTGACGGCGGGCGGCGAAGTCCCGCGGGGGCAAGCGTGATGGACGGACGGCCACCGGTGACCCCGGTGGCCGTGTTCTTGCGTGCCGTACGGAAAGAGAGATCAGGCGTAGTGGCAGTGGACGTGGCCGGCCACCTCGTCGGCGGCGCTCTGCCCGTACGCGGCCGCGAAGCGGTCGAGGAAGACCCGCTGCCCGAGTTCGTACTCCTGGCAGCCCACGCGCTCCAGCACGTGCGTGGCGGTGAGGTTGCCGACCTGACCGGCCCGCTCGATCGACAGGCCCCAGGCGACACCGGACAGGAATCCGGCCCTGAACGCGTCGCCCACGCCCGTGGGGTCGGCCTTGCCCAGCTCGGGCGCGGGGGTCACGTGGGTGGAGGGCTCGCCCTTGCGGTCGATGACCGCGCCCTTCGGGCCGAGCGTGGTGACGCGCACGCCGACCCTGTCGAGGACCTCGGCGTCCGACCAGCCGGTCTTCTGCTCGATGAGCCCCTTCTCGTAGTCGTTGGAGAACAGGTACGCCGCGCCGTCGACCAGCTGGCGGATCTGCTCGCCCGTCATGCGGGCCAGCTGCTGGGAGGGGTCGGCGGCGAACTGGATGCCGCGCTGGCGGCACTCGTCGGTGTGGCGCAGCATCGCGTCGGGGTCGTTGGGGCTGATCAGCACCAGGTCGAGCCCGCCGACGCGGTCGGCGATGGGCTGCAGCTCGATCAGCCGCGCCTCGGCCATCGCGCCGGTGTAGAAGGAGGCGATCTGGTTGTGGTGCTCGTCGGTGGTGCACAGGAAGCGCGCGGTGTGGTGGGTCTCGGAGATGTGCACCGAGCCGCAGTCGACCCTGTGCCGCTCCAGCCACGAGCGGTAGTCGGCGAAGTCCGCGCCGACCGCGCCCACGAGAATCGGGTCGAGGCCGAGACAGCCCATCCCGAAGGCGATGTTGGCCGCGCAACCACCACGCCTGACCTGCAGGTCGTCGACGAGGAACGACAGGGATACCCGGTCGAGCTGGTCGGCGATGAGCTGGTCCCCGAAACTGCCGGGGAAGGTCATCAGATGGTCTGTCGCGATGGAGCCGGTGACGGCGATGCGCACGGGATTCTTCTTCCTCGTTGTCAGCAAGCCAATGAGCCCCAAGAGAATACGCGAAGGTCCCGCCCGCACAAAGACGGACGGGACCTTGCGACGCCTGCTAGTTGAACGAGTCGCCGCAGGCGCAGGAGCCCGTGGCATTGGGGTTGTCGATGGTGAAGCCCTGCTTCTCGATCGTGTCGACGAAGTCGATGGTGGCGCCGATGAGGTACGGAGCGCTCATCCTGTCGGTGACGACACCGACACCGTCGAAGTCGGACACGATGTCGCCGTCCATCGAACGGTCGTCGAAGAAGAGCTGGTAGCGCAGACCGGAACAGCCACCCGGCTGCACGGCCACGCGCAGCTGCAGGCCCTCTTCACCCTGCTGCTCAAGCAGGCTCTTGACCTTGGCCGCGGCCGCGTCGGTCAGGATCAGGCCCTGCGTCGTGGTCTCGCTGCTCTCAACCGTCATGTGCTGACTCCCGCGTCTGGATCAGCCGCAGTGTCACGGCTGTCTGTTTCTGACGTCCTACTCAGACGCTACCAACACCCGGGGACCTCCATGCATTCCGCTGCCGTCAGGTTGTCGGCAAGGGCCCGGAATAAATCCCCCCAAGCCGTGTGTCATCATTAGTCGTCACTTAGACGATAAGGGGGTACGGCCATGGCCACCCAGACAGGGCTGCCGCTCTTCGTCCTCGGGCAGGGCACCGATCCGCACAGCGAGAAGGGGGTCGACTGTCCCGGCGAGCTGCCCGCCGCCTCCGATCCCGATCTCGTGGAGCGGGCACGCAAGGCCAAGGAGGCGCTGGGCGACCGGCTGTTCGTCCTCGGTCACCACTACCAGCGTGACGAGGTCATCCAGTTCGCGGACGTCACCGGCGACTCCTTCAAGCTCGCGCAGCAGGCGGCGGCCCGTCCCGAGGCGGAGTACATCGTCTTCTGCGGCGTGCACTTCATGGCCGAGTCGGCCGACATCCTCACGGGCGACGCGCAGAAGGTGATCCTCCCCGACCTCGCGGCCGGCTGCTCGATGGCCGACATGGCGACCTTCGACCAGGTCGAGGAGGCGTGGGAGATCCTGGAGGACGCGGGCATCGCCGACGACGTGGTCCCGGTCACGTACATGAACTCCAGCGCCGACATCAAGGCCTTCTGCGGCAGGCACGGCGGCGCCGTGTGCACCTCCTCCAACGCGAAGCGGGCGCTGGAGTGGGCCTTCGAGCAGGGCGAGAAGGTGCTCTTCCTGCCCGACCAGCACCTCGGCCGCAACACCGCCGTGCTGGAGATGGGCCTGTCGCTCGACGACTGCCTGGTCTACAACCCGCACCGGCCGCCGTCCGCCGAGGAGCTGCGCCGGGCGAAGATCATCCTGTGGAAGGGCCACTGCTCGGTGCACGGCCGCTTCACCGCCGACTCGGTCGACGACGTACGGCGGCGCATCCCCGGCGTGAACGTCCTGGTCCACCCCGAGTGCAAGCACGAGGTCGTGCTGAAGGCCGACTACGTCGGCTCGACCGAGTACATCATCAAGCAGCTGGAGGCCGCCCCCGCGGGCTCGAAGTGGGCGATCGGCACCGAGCTGAACCTGGTCAAGCGGCTCGGCCAGATGTTCCCCGACAAGAGCGTCTCGTTCCTGGACAAGACGGTCTGCTACTGCTCGACCATGAACCGCATCGACCTGCCGCACCTGGTGTGGGCGCTGGAGTCGCTGGTGCTCGGCGACGTCGTCAACCAGATCACGGTCGACGCCGACACCACCCACTGGGCCAAGGTCGCGCTGGACCGCATGCTGGCCCTGCCGTAGCCCCGGGCGGCCCGCCGCTAGACGAGTGAGTACACCACCCGGACGTTGACCGACAGGTTCTGACGTCCGGGACTCACCGAGGATCGGTCCTCGGCGACCGCGCCCGCGAAGGTCAGGGGCTGCGGACCGCCCGTCACCTCGTCGCTGACGAGCACGACCTCGCCGAGCCGCCGGCCCGCCAGCTCGGCGAACTGCCTCGCCTTGGCCTGCGCGTCCCTGAAGGCGGCGGCGCGGGCCGCCTCCAGCAGCGCACCGGGATCGGACACCTCGAAGGAGATCCCGTTGAGCCTGACGTCCTCGCCGACCGCCACGGCGGCGTCGATGATCCGATCGGCCTGGTTCAGGTCGCGCACGACCGCCTCGACGCCCTGGGCGCCCCGGTAGCCGGACACCTTCGGGTAGGCCTCGTACTCGGGGCCGAGCGACAGCTCGTTCGTCCGCAGGTCCTTGGCCGCCACCCCGGCCGCGACCAGGGCGGCCGTGAGCTTGGCCGCGCCGGCCCTGACGGCCTTGAACGCCTCGCCCGCGCTGGCCGCGCGCACTTCGACGCCCGCCGACAGGCGCATGACGTCGGGCGCGGCCGAGACCACGCCCTCTCCGACGACCGATATCCGGTTCCTCGTCTCGTCCACAACCACCCTCGCAGGATCCGCGGCCGCCGCCATGACGGGTCCGCCGAGCATGCCCATCCCCGCGACCGCGACGGCCGAGGCCGCCAGCGCATAAGCCAGTCTCATCATGTGTGTCATGTCACCAGCCGGCCCCCGCGCCCCGCTGGATCGACCCGGCCGCTTGACTAGATCATGGAATGGTCGGCCCACCATCTCAGCAGTTTGGTCTCGCCCTCCAGGCGGTGCCGCTCGAGCTCGCCCCTCCGCCAGACCACCAGCAGCAGCTCGGCCGCGGTGTCGGTGTGCAGCGTCGCGGTCGCCCGCGCCGCCGAGCGCTCGTAGGCGAACCCCTCGGGCCCGAGCGTGATCAGCCACGCCGCGCCGGAGCCGGTCCGCCACGAGATCGTCTCCCCGTCGCCGGCCAGCTCGCGTACCTCGGGGCGCCACCGGCGCGCGTACGGCAGGACGTCCAGGAACTCCTCCACCCCGTCGATCGCCACGTCCTCGGCGATCCCGGGCGCCTCGCCCAGGGCCAGCGCCGCGTCGGCGTGGTGCACCACCGTCTCGTGGAGCTGCCTGCGCGACCAGAACCGCACGTGCCTGTCGCCGCCCCACGCCCACATCGGCGCGCCGGCGTCGTGCGCGGTCAGCGCCTCGTCCAGCAGTCCCGCCCCCTTGTGGAGCCATGCCGCCAGCTCCTCGGACGGCAGATCCGCGAACCCGGCCTCGATCGCCGTCCGGTCCAGCCGCTCGGACGCCAGGTCGCGCACCATCGACGCCGCCCACCGGTGGACAGCGCCGGTGTGCAGGACGAGCTGCCGCAGGTCCCACCCCGGGCAGGTCGGCACCGGCGTCGAGAAGTCGGCGCCCTCCACGGTGCGCGCCATCCGCTCGATCCGCGTGACCGCCGCCGCCGCGTGCCGCTCGTGCGTCCAGTCCACCATGCCGCCTCCCAGCGCCCGATCCGCTTCCCCGCCGTCCCCGTTCTCTTCGCTTCCCCGCCGATCGTGCCATCCCCACGCGAACCGGGCCACCCCGGTCACATGCGGTCACCTCCATCACGTTCAGTTACCCCGGTCACGTCCGGTAGCCCCGGCACGCGTGGCTCCTGACAGGCCTCGACCACCGCGGCGCGCCGCTCACCCTCGTCCGCCACTCCGACCAGGCGCGCGCCCAGGTCCGCGGCCAGCCGCGCGCGGCACTCGCCCGCCCCGCCCGTACTGATCACCGTCACCGGCACCGCGGGGAACGGATGCTCCCGCCTGACCTCCTCGAGATCGGCCGCCATCTCGCCTCTGGCCAGCCACTCCCCCACCGCGGCGGCGGCCACCCTGCCCGTGCGGTAGACGCCGTGGGGATCTACCATGCCCGTGCGCAGCCGGTGCGCCAGCGGGCCCAGCGCCCTGGCCACGGCGGCCGCCCCCCACGTGGCGCCGAGGGCGGGCGCCCATCTGCGCAGGCCGGCCGCCCACGCGGTGCCGGGGCCCGCCCCACAGGCCGGATCGATCAGGACCAGGCGCGCCACGCGCAGCGGATGCAGCCTGGCGAAGGCCTCGGCGTGCCAGGCGGCCACCGAGCGCGCCACGACCGTCGCGCGCTCCGAACCCGGGACGAGCGCGGCCAGGCGGGCGGCTTCGCCGTACAGGGTGGGCGGGGTGGTCACGGCGGGGCTGAGCCCGAGACCCGGGCGGTCGAAGCGGATGACGCGGTGGCCGTGGCGCAGGGTCTCGGCGACGGCGTCCCAGTGGAACCAGGCGCCCGCGGGACCCGAGCTGAGCAGCACGGGACGGCCCGCCCCTTCGCTGACGACGTGGAAGGGTCCGCTCTCCAGGGCGGGGGTGGCCTCGACCAGCAGCCGCGTGGCGAGGTAGAGCAGCCAGATGGCGATGAGCGTGACCTGGAGGCGCTGGGCGAGCCCCGCGTACCTGCCCACGGCGTCGGCGACGAGCGTGGCCATCGTGGCCGCGTACGTGGCGGCGGTGACCAGCCAGGCGAGCGGGCTGCGCCACCGCGCGCTGAGCAGCACCATCGCCACCAGCACGGCCGCGGTGGCGGCGACGCCCGCCGCCACGTGCGCCTGATGGGCGAAGGAGAGCGCCCCGCCGCAACCGGCGCAGTCGAGAGGGAACAGCCCACCGACGGCGGTGCAGAGGCCGAACAGGGCCATCGCCAGCCAGCCCTGCCACTCCTCCCGCACCCTGACCACGAGCGCGACCCCGGCCAGGCAGGTCAGGCCCGCGACAGTGTCGCAGAACCTGAACAGGACCGACCACTCCTGGTCGCGGGCGGCCAGCCGGCTGACGAAGCCGTGCAGCCTGTCGAGCCCCTCGCTGGTGAACTGGCCCGGCATCCACGCGCTGGAGAAGACGGCCGCGACGACGAACGCGCAGGCGGCTGCCAGGTCGAGTCGTCGCTCCATGTGATCATTAGATCACCAGGGGTGCGGACCGCCGATCACCGGGTCACGGGTCACAGGCCGGGCGCGCCCCAGACGGGGAACCAGCGCGCGAGATCCTCCTCGATCCTCAGCTCCTCCGCGAGCGCGCCGCGGGCCTGCAGCTCCAGCGCGTTGTCCCGGTGCTGTCCGCCCAGCGGCGCGAAGGGATAGAACGTGCCGCGCTTGTAGAGATAGACGATCGCCAGCCGGCGGCCCCGGGGATCGGCGAACGCCACCAGCGAGCACAGCAGGGAAGGACCGAAGCCGGCGTCCTCCAGCGAGGAGTTGACGGCGTGCAGTTCGGTGACGAGGTCGGTGACCGCGTCAGGGGCGCGCCTGACCAGCAGCCACGTGTAGCCGTAGACGTCCGTAGACTCCTCCACCCGCTCGCCGAGCAGCGCCTTGACGTCGCCCTGGAGCGTGGCGAACGCGCCGCCCTCCGCCGCCCTGAAGCTCACCGAGCCCTCCCCGGTCGGCGCCAGGCCCGTGGCGGCCTGCAGCGTGACGGCCGCGGAGGGCAGCGCGAACAGCGCGTCGAGGTTGGGTTCGGCCTGCTTGGTCCTGCCGAGAATCACATCGAGCCAGCCCATCGCTCAGCCCCTCCCTAGTTGTGCGGAGATCTTCGCCAGGTTCTCCAGCCTGCGCTGGAGCGGCGGGTGCGTTGAGAACAGCGTCGCCAGCGTCTCTCCCTGCTTCAGCGCGGGAGCGAAGTAGAAGGCGTTGAACGGCTCGGCCTCGCGCAGGTCGCGCGTCGGGATCCTGGCCATCTCGCCGCTCACCTTGGTCAGCGCGCTGGCCAGCGCGGACGGCTGCTGCGTCAGCAGCGCCCCCGCCCGGTCGGCGGCCAGTTCCCTGTACCGCGACAGGGCCCGGGTCAGCAGGAAGCTGACGGCGTAGACCAGTATCGAGACCAGCATGACGATCAGGCCGATGGGCAGCCCGCCCTGGTTGTCGCGGCGGCCGCCGAGCCCCGAGTAGAGGGCGAACCTCGTCATGAGGCCCGCCACGATGCCGAGGAAGGAGGCGATCGTCATGACCGCGACGTCGCGGTGCGCCACGTGCGACAGTTCGTGGGCCAGCACGCCTTCGAGCTCCTCGGGCTCCAGGCGGCGCAGGATGCCGGTCGTCACGCAGACGACGGCCTTCTTCTGGTTACGGCCGGTGGCGAAGGCGTTCGGCAGGTCGGAGTCGGCGACGGCCACCCTCGGCTTGGGCATGTCGGCCATCGCGCAGAGCCTGTCGATCAGGCCGTGCAGCTCGGGCGCCTCCTGCGGCGAGACCTCCCGCCCGCCCATCGCGAACAGGGCGATGCGGTCGGACAGGAAGTACTGCGCCAGGAGCATGACACCGGCGATCAGCAGCACGCTCAGCGCCCGCACGCCCAAGGCGATGAGGGCGCCGACGAAGACGACGTAGAGCAGCCCGAGCAGGAACATCGTCACGACCATGCGGCTGGTGAGGCCGCGGTCGGACGCGAACCGGGTGCTCACGGGCTAACCCGGGATGAGCCCCGAGTCGCCCAGCATCTCCCGGACCTCCTCGATCGAGGCGTCCGCGGGGGGAAGGATCAGCTCAGACGGCTCCAGGCTGTCGTCAGGCAGCGCCTTACCGACGTGGCGCACCTTGTCGAGCAGAGCGTGAAGCTTGTCGCGGAACTCGGGCTCGTCGTCGGCCTCGATGGCCGCCTCGAGCTCGCTGTCGAGCTCGTTGAGCACGCCGAGGTCGCCGTCGGCGATCTGCACCTGGCCCTCGCCCATGATTCTGACGATCATGCGGGCTCCCCGGGCTGGCGCAGCTGCTGGGTCTGCGACTGCGGCTGGGCCTGCGGCTGCCCCTGCTCGAGGGAGGGCTGGGGCGCGGGGCCCTGACCGAGCTCGGCCTTCATCCTCGCGAGCTCGAGCTCGACGTCCCTGCCGCCGCCCATGCGGTCGAGCTCGGCCTGGATGTCGTCGTTGCGGCTGCCGCTGAAGTCGTCGAGGGCGCCGCTGGCCAGCAGCTCGTCGATGGCTCCCGCGCGGGCCTGCATCTGCGCCGTCTTGTCCTCGGCCCGCTGGATGGCGAGACCGACGTCGCCCATCTCCTCGGAGATGCCGGAGAACGCCTCGTTGATGCGGGTCTGCGCCTCGGCCGCGGTGTAGGTGGCCTTGATGGTCTCCTTCTTGTGACGGAAGGAGTCGACCTTGGCCTGGAGCCGCTGGGAGGCCGTGGTGAGCTTCTCCTCCTCGGCCTGCAGGTTGTCGTGCTGGACGCGCAGGTCGGCGATCTGGGTCTGCAGGCTGGAGCGGCGGCTCAGAGCCTCACGCGCCAGGTCCTCGCGACCCACCGACAACGCCTTGCGCCCCTGGTCCTCGAGACGGGAGGACTGCTGCTCGATCTGGTTGATCTGCAGCTCCACCCGCTTGCGCGACGTGGCGACGTCCGCCACACCCCTGCGCACCTTCTGCAGCAGCTCCAGTTGCCGCTGGTAGGAGTAGTCAAGGGTCTCGCGCGGATCCTCCATTTTGTCCAGGGCCTTGTTGGCCTTGGACTTGAAGATCATCGAAAGTCTCTTCATCACGCTCATGCGCGTCGGCCGTCCCCTTCTTAGGTCGTGCTGTGGTCACCCAGTGCAGCGCAGCCGCCTTGGGATTACCCTACGCATAACGCACGGGGGCGTCACTAAGTTGCACTCCAGGTAGGGTTGACACTGTGTTGCGTCGCCGTTCCCAGACCTCAGTGGACGATTCCCCCGTCCCCACTGACGATCCTAAGCCCCAGGGCAAAGGACGTCCCACTCCGAAGCGCCGTGACGCCGAGGGGCGTCGGCGCCAGCCTGTGACCGCTCCAGCCAACCGCAAAGACGCCTACAAGCAGATGCGGGCCAGGCAGGCGGCCGACAGGGACAAGGCCCGTCAGGGCATGATGCGCGGCGAGGAGCGTTACCTCCCCGCCCGCGACAAGGGCCCCGTGCGCAAGTTCGCCCGCGACTGGGTCGACTCGCGCCGCGTGGTCAGCCAGTACTTCCTGCCGTTCTCCCTGGTGATCCTGCTGCTGACGTGGATCCCCTTCCCGCCCGAGATCCGCAACTGGGTCTACTTCGGAGTCATCACGATCGGCTGGCCGATCATGATGGTCGGCGTGCTCGCCACCTCCGTGTGGGTGTCATGGAAGGTGAAGAAGCTCGCCGCGGAGAAGTTCCCCGGCGAGAACCTCAAGGGCATCGGCTTCTACGCGGCCATGCGGGCCCTGCAGATCCGCAGGCTCCGCTTCCCTCCGCCGCAGTTCCTGCCCGGCGGCAAGCCCGTGCCGCCGAAGGCCTGACCCTTTCTCGCCGTACGGCCCGCGTCCCCGATGGACGCGGGCCGTACGCGTGTCGCGCATCAGCCGTCGGCGCGCTCCCAGCGGAGAGCTCCGCGGACCACCCGGGGCCGCCAGCCGTCGACCTCACCTCCGTCGCGCAGCGCGTCGGCGTTGGCACGCAGCAGGGCGAGATAGGACGGCGCGCGGCCGAAGCCGACCCCTCCGATCGTGTCGTCCCAGCCGATGTCGCCCTCCTGGGAGTCGATCAGGGCGTACTCCTGATGCTCGCTGTTCCTGTCGGGGAAGTGCAGGAAGGGGATCATGCGGCCGTTCCAGTACTCCAGGCGCGGTTCGGGGTCCTCCACGGTGGGGAAGTGGTGACACAGAAACCGCCACGTATCGCGAATCCCCCTGACACCGAGGCCCGAGGCCTCCCCCGGTCCGAAGGCCATCGAGCCGTCGTGGCGCAGCAGTGAGGCGCGCAGGTCGTCGGGGAAGCGCAGGCCCGTCTGTGCTTCGGCCACCGCGATGGTCCGCGCTCTCGCGGGGCCGCGCAGCGCGGCGTGGGTGACGGGCGCGTGCTTCTTGAGCCATCGCTCGACGCGCAGCCACTCCGCGTCCACCTCGCGCTTCACCGCAGGGTCGAGGGGGCGGATCACCGCCCGGCGCTTCTGCGGGGAGCAGGCGGGGTCACGCGTCGGCGCCGGGGTGGGCGTCGGCTCGGGCACGAGCGCGACAGTCGCCTCCGACTGTGGGACAAGCCGGTCATACTCGGCCGCGGCGCTGGGCTCGCCGGTGAGGTTCGTGGCCACGACCAGGCCCAGGGCGCCGACGAGCACGCCCGCGGCCACTCCGGCCAGCAGTCCCCTGAGGAACCTGTTCTCCTCGCGGGGACGGTAGCGCTCAAGGTCTTCCTGGGTGGGGCGGCCCAGCACCGGCTCCTGGACCTCGTCCTCGTCGTGAGGAGTTCTTCTGTCGATCCTGATCGCGATCGCGGCGAGGACGGCGGCGGTCAGCGCCATCCGCAGGAGCTTGAGCACGCGCGGCACCCTATCCGACGTACTCCCAGACCAGCTCACCGGAGATCACCGTCGGCCGGTGGCCGCCGACGACACCTCCCGACTCCAGCGCGTCGGCGGTGTGCTTGAGCAGGGCGTGGAAGGACCGTGCCCACGGCTCGCCGGTGAAGTACATCGGACTGCCCTCCAGCGTCTCGCCCAGGTCGCCTCGTTCGGAGTCGAGCACCAGGTAGTCGCCTGAGCCGTCGGGGCCGACGGGGATCATCTGGCCGTCCCACAACTGGTCTCGCGGATCGCCGCCGTCGTCGTAGCCGTCCTCGCACAGGTGGCGCCAGGTGTCCCTGATCTCGCGGATGGTGGAGGCGTCGCGGCCGGGCAGGGAGAAGCCGCCGTCGTGCCGGAGGAGAGAGGCCCGCAGGTCGTCGGGGAAGCGCAGGCCCATCTGCGACTCGGCCACGGCGATCGTGCCCGCGCGCCCCGGGCGGCCGAGCTTCCCGTGGGACTTCGGCGCGTTCACGGCCAGCCAGCCCTCGATGCGCCGCCACTGCCGTTCGACCGCGCGCTTCACGCGGGGACGGACAGGCCGTACGGCGGGCGCGCTCCACTCGGGGCGACACGAGACGTCGCCCGGGGTGATGGCCTCGAACAGAAGCTCGGCCCGAGAGGGTGTCTCAAGCTCCACGCGCGTTTCGGCGTGCGGCTCCTTCTCTCTCACGACCGACGTGAAGCACTCGCCGTCCTCGTCCGGGCACGGAGGGAGCGACTCCCTCGCGATCGCTATGGCGGTCTTGCAGCTGCCGTCCAGATCCGCGCAGGAGAAGGGCTCGATGACCCCCGGTGTCACCTCGGGCGTCCACCTCCCTGGCTGCTCCCGCGGCTTGCCGAAGACCCACGCGTCCAGCGCGAGCGAGCCCGCCGCGAGAACCCCCAGCGCCACCCCCGCGATCATCCAGCGTGGCCGGCGCCGCCGTCCGGGTGCTTCCTCGGCCTGGCCCTCCCGCGTGACGCCCGCGTGGCGGCGGCGCAGCCGTACCGCGATGGCGGCCAGGATGGCGGCGGTCAGCGCGAGCCGTACAAGCTTCACCACGCGGGGCACACTATCCCGAACCGATACAGTCGTGTGCATGGAATTCCGTCACCTCGGCCGCAGCGGTCTCCTCGTCAGCGAGATCAGCTACGGCAACTGGATCACCCACGGCTCCCAGGTCGAGGAGGACGCCGCCAAGGAGTGCGTGAAGGCGGCCCTCGACGAGGGGATCACGACTTTCGACACCGCGGACGTCTACGCGGGCACCAGGGCCGAGGAGGTCCTGGGCAGGGCGCTGAAGGGCGTCAGGCGCGAGTCGCTCGAGATCTTCACCAAGGTCTACTGGCCCACGGGCCCCGGCCCCAACGACCGCGGCCTGTCGCGCAAGCACATCACCGAATCGATCCACGGCTCGCTGCGCCGCCTGCAGACCGACTACGTCGACCTCTACCAGGCGCACCGCTTCGACTACGCGACGCCGCTCGAGGAGACCCTTAAGACCTTCGACGACCTCGTCCGTCAGGGCAAGGTCCTCTACGTCGGCGTCAGCGAGTGGAACGCCGAGCAGATCGCCCAGGCGCTGAAGATCGCCGACGAGATGGGCTTCGACCGCATCGTCTCGAACCAGCCGCAGTACTCCGCCCTGTGGCGCGTCATCGAGTCGGAGATCGTGCCGCTGAGCGAGAAGGAGGGCGTCAGCCAGATCGTCTGGTCGCCCATCGCGCAGGGCGTGCTCACCGGCAAGTACCTGCCCGGCCAGCCCGTCCCCGCGGGCTCGCGCGCCACCGACGCGACCGGCGCGAAGATGATCGACAGGTTCATGGACGACGACGTGCTGACCCGCGTCCAGAACCTCAAGCCCATCGCCGCCGACCTGGGGCTCAGCATGGCCCAGCTGGCGATCGCCTGGGTGCTGCAGAACCCGAACGTCGCCAGCGCGATCGTCGGCGCCACCAAGCCCGAGCAGGTGCGCGACAACGTCAAGGCCTCGGGCGTCAAGCTCGACGCCGAGGTGCTCACGAAGATCGACGACGTGCTCGGCCCGATCGTCGAGCGCGACCCGGCCAAGACGGTCAGCCCGGCCACCCGGCCATAGCGATTACGCATGAAAAGAAAAACCCCTTGGCTCCCAAGGGGTTTTTCTTTTCACTCGGTCCGCAGCGACATTCCCGAATACTCAACCCGGTCCTCGTCGAGCAGCGCGACCTGTTCGACCCCCAATTCCAGCAGGTCACGGTAGTTCTCGCCGAGCCACGACTCAGCATCGGCCTGGCTCGGGAAAACCTCACGAGGCAAGGGCCGATCGGTCACCTCACCACCATTCGCGTTTTCATAACGCCAACGCCATGTCATGCCATACGCTCCTTTTCCGCGGGATCGCCCGAGCTTTAATCGGCACCCCGCACCATACCCCTGGAGCACCCCTGGAGCATGGGAGGTCGATCGATGCTGCGCGCATTCGGGCTCGCCTGGGCGGCGGCGCTTTTCGCCGCCACCCCCGCCCTCGCCGATCCGGCGCCCGCGGGACCCGATCCGAACGCCGTCCGCGTGTGGAGCTACTGGCAGAGCGACGGCACCGCCTGGCTGTCGGGTCAGGCGGGTACGGCCGCCCGCGACGGATCGGTGATCGGCTGGCGCTTCGCGGCCACGCCCGACGGTTCGGCGGCCGAGTCTCCCGGCGGTGACCTGCCCGCCTTCGACCGGATCTGCGGCAAGGAGCCCGCCGCCTCGGGACACCAGCGGGTCGCCGTCGTGGTCGACTTCGGCGACGCCGAGACCGACGCCTACCCCGGTGAGCAGCCGCCCGGCGCGCTCACCAGGTGCGTCAGCGGCGCCGAGGGGGCCACGGGCGTGGACCTGCTCGCCCTGGCCGCCCAGGTGCGCGCGGAAGGCTCGGACACCGTCCTCGCGGTCAACGACTACCCCGCCAGGGCGAAGGGCGGCTCCGAGGTCGCCGCGCCGCCCTCGGTCCCGGCCGACGGCGGCCTTCCCGTGCTGTGGCTCGCGGGCGGCGCGGGCGCCGCCGCGCTCCTGGCCGGAGGGGTCCTCGTGGCGCGCCGTTCCCGCAGGCGTGCCACGCTGTAAGACGTGCTTGTCAGGTTCATCGGTACGGCGGGGCGCGACGGCTGGCCCGCGCCGGGCTGCTCGTGCGTCTCGTGCGCGGCGCTCCCACCCGGATCACGGTCGCCGCTGGAGGTGGTGGTCGACGGGGTGCTCAGGCTGCCGGGTGAAGCGCTCCCGGCCGGCTACCACCTCGACGGCCCCGTCATCGTCACCCCGGACGGCTCCCGCCTCCTCCTCCACCCGCCCCTCTCTCCCGCGCCACCTTCCCCGTCACCGCTTTCCCCCTCGACACCTACACCCTCGCCGCCCTCCCCCTCGGCATCTCCCGCGGGGCTCTCGGCGCCACCCGCTCATCTCTCCGCGCCATCCGCTGATATCTCCGGGCCGCCCGCCCCTTCTGGATCGCCCGCCCAGGTGTCGCCCACCCACGGCCCTCCCAGCCCGGGACCTCCCAGCCCGGGATCTTCCACCCAGGGACCTCCCGCCCCGGGCTCTCCCACCCAGGGACCTCCCGCCCAGGGCGGCGATCTCTCGCGGGACGTCGGGTGCGACCTTGTGCTGGTCGATCTGATGGGCGACCCATTCGTCCTCGGCGACCTGCGCAGGCGCGGGCTCGTCACCTCTTCGACCCATGTGATCGCCGTCGGCCTCGACCACCGCGTGCGGCCCGAGGAACTGGACAGGCGGCTGGCCCTGTGGGGGGCGCGGGCCGTACCTGACGGCACCGTCCTGGACACCGCCGTGACCCCCGAGCCCACGCCCGCCCCCGCGCGGCGCACGTTGCTGCTCGGCGGCTCGCGGTCGGGCAAGTCGGCCGAGGCCGAGCTCCGGCTGGCCGCCGAACCCCACGTCACCTACGTCGCCACGGGTCCCTCGGGCCACGGCGACCCCGAGTGGGCCGCACGCGTCGCCGCCCACCGCGCGAGGCGTCCCGCGCACTGGGCAGTAGAGGAGACCACCGGGCTGGCCGAGGCGATCACGCGGGCCACGACGCCGCTGCTGGTCGACGGACTCGGCACGTGGCTGGCGGCCATGTTCGACGAGGCCGGCGCGTGGGAGGAGCCCTCCCGCCGAGACGAGGTCGTACGGCACTGCGACGAGCTCGTCGAGGCGTGGCGCTCGACCAGGCAGCGCGTCGTCGCGGTGTCGGACGAGGTCGGACTCGGCGTCGTCCCCTCCACCTCGAGCGGACGCGCCTTCCGCGACCTGCTCGGCCGCCTCAACCAGCGAGTGGCGGCCGAGTCCGAGAACGTCGCCCTCGTCGTGGTGGGCCGCCTCCTGCCTTTGTAGACGCACCCGCGAGGACCCGGCCAGACCGGAGACACCCGCCCTTACCATCGCTCATCGCCAGGAGATCCGTGAGCCTCAGACTCCGACGACCTTGACGGTCTTTCCGCAGAGCTTGTACATGTCGTCCTCATCAGAGGTGAGGACGATCACTGGTCTGACCGCGCGCAGGGCGGTGGCGGCCACCACGGCGTCGATGGCGTACTTGTGGCCATGCAACCGGGCGTCGCGGAGGAGCGCGACCGCCTGCAGACAGACGTCCTCGGTCACCGGCTCGACCTTCAGCCGAGACAGATGCCATCTGAGGCGATCACTCTTCACCCGGACATCCTGAGCCTCGATCGGCGTCATCGCGCTGACCACTACCCGGAAGTCGTTGTCCTGGGCCTCGCGTACGATCGCGGTCACTCTCTGATCGGCCTCGCACCATCTCATGAGACCCTCGCAGTCGAGGACTACGGTGCCCGCGCTCAACTTGCTTCGTGCGCGCGCCATCCGCCCTCTTCCTGAAGTTCAGGTGCGACTTTCGCGCTGCGAAACAGCTCCGCCGCCTCATCGCGCAATGCCTGCGGGATCGGCCCGGAGGCGGCCTCGTTCGCCTGAAGCGCCTCCTCGAGGAGATCCCGCTCGATCTGACGTTCAACTGCGGCATCGACATAGGCGGAAATCCCGCGCGCTCCGACGCGTTGCCGGACCACCCGGATGGTCCCCTCGCGCAAGGAGACACTGACCTTGACCGCCGGGCCATCCCCCGGGGCGAACTCCCGCTCAGGCACACTCATGCGACCAGTTTACTACTCGAAGTAGTAAACTGTGGGGAAGTTCGCCTTCGTATAGATCGAGTGGTCGAACCCCACTCCTCCGTTGGGATCAGACCCGTCTGGCAGGAGCCCCACTCCGCTGGGTCACCTGGCTAGACGTTGGTGCCCCACCTGGGTGACGCCTCTCAGGATGCCGGGGCTCCTCAGAGTGGGCCTGAGGTGGCGTGCCTCGGAGGCAGCGCGCTACAGGAAGCACCCAACGCGGGGCCTCTCCGGAAGCGGGCGTTTCAGGGGCGGGGGGTGCGGACGGCGCGGGCCGACCAGCGGCCGTCCAGGCGGTCGACGCGCAGCTCGCGGCCGAAGCACTCCGACAGCGCCGCCTCGGTCAGCGTCTCCTCCACAGGCCCCGCCGCCAGGATGCGGGTGTCGCGCACGAGCAGCGCGTGCGTGGCCGTGGAGGGCACCTCCTCCAGGTGGTGCGTCACCGTCACCGTGGTCAGCCCGTCGCGTCCGGCAAGGTCCTCGATGGCGGTGACGAGGTCCTCGCGCGCGGGGAGGTCGAGACCGGCGAAAGGCTCGTCGAGCAGCAGGATCGCGGGGTCGGCCATGAGCGCCCTGGCCACCCTGATCCTGGCCCGCTCCCCCTGCGAGCACACCCTGAACAGCCGGTCGGCGAGATCCTTGCACCCCATGTCGGCGAGCAGGGCGTGCGCCCTGTCGTGCTCGGCCTGGCCGTAGCGGTCCCAGAGCGGGGCGCTGGTGCCGGTGTGCCCGGTGAGGACCACCGTGTGCGCGGTCGCGCCCTCCTCCTCCAGAAGGCTCTCGTCCACGAGGCGCTGGCTGGCGGCCACCAGGCCGATGTCCCTGCGCAGCTCCCTGAGGTCCACCCGGCCCAGCCGGCGACCCAGGACGGTGGCCGCGCCCTCGGTCGGGTGCCGTACCGCCGCCGCCAGCGACAGCAGCGTGGTCTTTCCCGCCCCGTTGGGACCGAGGATCACCCAGTGCTGCCCGTAGGCCACCCGCCAGTCGATCCCCGCCAGCAGCGTCCTGCCGACCACCTTGACACTGACACCTTCGAGTTCCACGGCATGCATCCGGCCACCCTAACGACCACCGACTCCCCAACAGGCCCGGGGGTTCGGGATGCCCGCGCTCGAGAGCCCGGCGGATGCATAGGCACGGGGTGCGGGCCTGCGGATGAGGGCGCGGAGGGATGGTGGGGGCTGGTGGGGGTCGTAGGATCGGCGGTCATGGCTGGGTGGGGGGCGGGGCTTCGGTTCTCGGTGGGGACGCTGAGCGTGTTCCCCGTCCGGGTGGATCGGGTCGACCGCGAGGTGGCCGGCCAGGCGATGGTGCTCGCGCCGGCGGTCGGGCTCGCGCTCGGGTCGGTGAGCTGCCTGCCGCTGCTGGTGTCCGGCTCCGGACTGCTCGAAGCGGCGCTGGCGCTCGGGTTGCTCACGGTGCTGACCAGGGCGCTGCATCTGGACGGCCTGGCGGACCTCGCGGACGGCCTGGGCAGCGGGAAGCCCGCCGCTCAGGCGCTCGACATCATGAAAAAGTCGGATATTGGGCCGTTCGGGGTCGTCACGCTGGTTCTCACGTTGCTCGCCCAGGCCGCGGCCCTGGCGGAGGCGGGCCCCGTGGCGCTCCTGGCGGCGTGCGTGACCGGACGGCTGGCGCTCACCTGGGCGTGCGCCGTGGGCGTACCCTCCGCCAGGCCCGGCGGGCTCGGCGACATGGTGGCGGGCACCGTACGGCGCCGCACCGCGCTCCTCGTCACCCTCGCCGTGGTCGCCGTCGCGGCGCTGGCGGGCGTGCTGCTGTCGCGGGTGGTGCTTCCGCTCGCCGTCCTGGCCGGGCTGGGGGCGGCGCTGGCGCTGCTCCACCATGCACGGCGCAGGCTCGGCGGAATCACCGGCGACGTGCTGGGAGCGCTCGTCGAGACCGCGACAGCCGCCGTGCTCGTGGCGTGCGCGCTGCTGAGCTGACCGCCGGCGCCGCCCCAGCGGGCCGGCGGTACTCCGCCGACCCGACGGGCCAACCCGCCCGAGGGGATCCAATCCACCCGAGTGGATCCACCCCACCCGATGAGAGGTGACCCGGTTCAGCTGACCGGTTGCTCCTGCCGTACAGGGGCGAGCTTGAAGACCACAACGGCGAGGACGGCCAGCACCGCCCAGCCGACGAGTCCCGTGATGCCCGCGACCACCGTGTCGGGCGGCGCGGCCGCGTCGCCGAGCAGGAGCGCCAGCGACGCGGCAGGGTTGAGCACCGCGTGGCCGATCACCGCGGGCCAGACGCTGCCTGTGCGCAGCCGCAGCCAGCCGAACAGCATCCCGGCAGGCACGCAGAACCCGACGAAGAGCAGCGCCGCCCAGGGGCCGAGGCCCGGGTAGTTGTAGCCCAGCGCGGTCGCCGGAGCGTGCCAGAGACCCCAGATCACGCCGGACAGCACCAGCCCGCCGAACACCCCCCGCGCGGCCACCAGCCTCGGCAGCAGCCAGCCGCGCCAGCCCCATTCCTCGCCGAGCATGGGGATGAGGTTCAGGACGGGCAGGACCAGCGTCGAGACCACCACCTGGACGAGCAGCGCGGTGTGCGGGTCGTCGGGCAGGGGCATGCCCGTGGCGCGGATCGTGGTGGTGAACAGGCTCAGGCGGCCGAGGTCGAGCGAGACGAGCCCGAGGGCCGCGGTCAGCGCGAGCGTGCCGTACACGACCAGCGGGACGGCCGCCCAGGTCGCGAAGAACAGTGCGACGGTGCGGCCCCTGCGCGCGCCCAGGGTCAGGCCCGTCTCGCGGGCCCAGGCGCGGAACGGCGTGCGCCTGACCGCCCAGACGGCCAGCACGCCGAGCGTGGGGGTGAACATCATCAGGCCGACAAGGGGACCGAAGAGGGGGTCGGCCAGTCCGTCGCCGAGCCAGAGGGGAAGCGCGAACAGCCAGGCCAGGCCGTACGCGACGAGCAGGAAGAGAGGGATCACGAGCGGCTCCAGGCAGGAGGAACGGAGGGACGTCTGCTGCTGGAGGGGTGCGGGTCGGCGGGCAGGAAGGGCTCGTGGCGGTTGGTCATCGGCCGACGCGCTCCTCGAGGAGGGCGTTGAGCAGGGCGGCGCCGCGCGCGGCGTCGTCGACGCTGACGAGGAGCTGCCCGCCGGAGCGGTAGCGCAGCACCAGGCAGTCGCCGCCGCGCAGCATGATCGCCGCGCTGCCGGGCACGCCGCGCAGCCCCCAGCCGCCGACCTGGCTCGGGTGGCGCACCTCGGACCAGGCGCTCTCGATCTTCGAGAGCCTGATCCTGCGCACCGGCCAGCCGAGGGGGCCGAAGCCGATCGCGACGCCGTCCTCGGTGATCCGCACGGTGGCGGAGGAGGTGGCCAGCCCGGCCACCAGGACGAGCGCCGAACCGCCGAGCAAGGCGGAGGCGGGGCCCTCCATCAGCCCCATCAGCGTGAACACGCCCAGTGCGAGCGTCAGGACGCCCGCGCCCACCGCGAGCGCGACCAGCCAGACGTTGGTGACCCTGCTGACCCACACGGAGCGCTGTCCCGCCCTGAGCCGCAGGCGGGGAGCGGCCTCGTTCCGCGGCCGCTCCTGGTCGGGCGCGCCCCTGAACAGGAAGCCCGCCAGGACGCCGGCGGCGGCCGCCACCGCCATGGTGGCGGCGACGCCCCAGCCGGCGGGCCTGGCCAGGGTCCAGTCGGCGACGTCGAGGTTGGCCTGGAGGATCGACAGCTCCATGCCGATCACGAACAGGCCCCAGCCGAACAGGAAGCCCCACCAGTAGGCACGGCTCAGTCTGCGCTCGAAGGCCCTGCCGTGCAGGACGACGCCCACCATGACCGCCAGCGCCACGAGCGCCATGGCCACGGTGAACAACAGGTTCTGGGTGAAGGAGAGGGAGTTGTCGGGCCCCGCGTCGCTCCAGTGCGTCGCGAGCGGGTCGGGAAGTCTGTCACGGAGGGCGAGGGGGACGCCCACGAGAACCGTGGTGACGAGCAGCCCCCACATCCCTGCTGCGGTCAAGGCCCTGTTCATGGCAGCTCCTTCAATACGTCGATGAGGTCGTCGCGGCTGTAGCCGTACTTCTTCGCCTCCTCGAGCAGGTCGCGCGCCCGCTGGACGATCAGGGCGCGACCGGTCGATCCACCCGCCACACTCACCCCTCTGCCTCTCCTGAACTCCAGGAGGCCCTCGTCGCGCAGGTCGCGAAGGGCGCGAAGGACGGTGTTGGCGTTGATGCCGAGCGCGTCGGCGAGGTCCCTGGCCGGAGGGAGGCGATCCCCAGCCATGTAGGAGCCGTCGCCGATGGCGCGCCTGATCGCCCCCGCCACCTGCTCGTGCAGGGGGCGAGGGTCGTTGAGATCAAGGGTGAGCAACATGGTGCTATCAACAGTAGCACCATTTTGATGGGCGGTATTGGTAGGATGAACCCCTGTTTATGAATAAGCCGCCAACCGTGGATAGCATCGGTCTACGTGACCACTGTGCGGCTGAACTCAGCAGATCCCGTCTCGTTCGACACCGACGCCCTGGTCGTCGGATTCCTGTCCGGCCCACAGGGCCCGCGCTCCTCGATCGAGGCGGTCGACGGTGCCTTCGGCGCCGCGCTCGCCACTGTCGCCTTCACCGGCAAGGCCGGTGAACTGGCCAAGATCCCCACGTTCGGCGCCATCACCGCGCCGCTGCTGGTCGCCGTCGGTCTCGGTGAGTCCGCCGACCAGGAGGGGCTGCGCCGCGCCGCCGGCGCGGCCGTCCGCTCGCTCGCCGGCACCGCCCGCGCCGCGCTCGCGCTCCCCGCGTCCTCGGCGGAGGAGGCCGAGGCGGTCGCGCTGGGCGGCCTGCTCGGCGCCTACGGCTTCGACAAGTACCGCACCAACGGCGAGCAGAAGGCCCCCGTCGCCGAGATCGAGGTGCTGACCTCGGCCGGCGGTTCCGCCGAGCGCGTCTCGATCATCGCCGACTCCGTCTCGCTGGTCCGCGACCTGGTCAACACCCCGCCCTCCGACCTGTGGCCGGCCAAGTTCGCCGAGATCGCCGAGCAGGAGGGCGGCAAGGCCGGCCTGAGCGTCGAGGTGCTCGACGAGAAGCAGCTCAAGGAGGGCGGCTACGGCGGCATCATCGGCGTCGGCCAGGGCTCGGCCAACCCGCCGCGGCTGGTCCGCCTGGCCTACACCCACCCCGAGGCGGCCAAGACGCTGGCCTTCGTCGGCAAGGGCATCACCTTCGACTCGGGTGGCCTCTCGCTCAAGCCGTCCGCCGCGATGGACTGGATGAAGTCCGACATGGGCGGCGCGGGCGCGGTCTTCGGCGCCCTCGTCGGCATCGCCCGCCTCGGCCTCAAGGTGAACGCCGTCGGCTACCTCTGCCTGGCCGAGAACCTGCCGAGCGGCACCGCGACCCGCCCCTCCGACGTGCTGACCAGTTACAGCGGCAAGACCGTCGAGGTGCTCGACACCGACGCCGAGGGCCGCCTGGTCCTCATGGACGGCATCGCCCGCGCCGCGGAGGACGACCCCGACCTGATCGTCGACGTCGCCACCCTGACCGGCGCGCAGATCGTCGCCCTCGGCTGGCGTACGGCCGGCGTCATGTCCAACGACGACGCGGTCCGCGAGCACGTCGTCGAGGTCGCCAACGCCGTGGGCGAGGGCGCGTGGGGCATGCCGCTGCCCGAGGAGCTGCGCAAGGGCCTCGACTCCCCCATCGCCGACATCGCCAACCTCCAGCCCGAGCGCTGGGGCAGCATGCTGGCCGCCGGCATCTTCCTGAAGGAGTTCGTGCCCGAGGGCAGGCGCTGGGCGCACATCGACATGGCGGGCCCCGCCTTCAACAAGGGCGAGCCGCACGGCTACACCCCGAAGGGCGGCACCGGCGCCATCACCCGCACCCTCATCGGACTGGCCGAGAGGGCCGCAACGGGCCTTAACAAGTGAAAAGATGACGGCATCACCATCCGACAAGGAGCTTTCCTGTGGCCTACGACATCGTCGTCCTAGGTGGCGGTAGCGGTGGCTACGCCTGCGCCCTGCGGGCGGCAGAGCTGGGCAAGACGGTCGCGCTGATCGAGAAGGACAAGATCGGCGGCACCTGCCTCCACCGGGGTTGCATCCCCACCAAGGCCCTGCTGCACTCGGCAGAGATCGCCGACGAGACCCGCGAGAGCGAGGCCTACGGCGTCAAGGCCCGCTTCGACGGCATCGACGTGCCCGGCGTCCACGCCTTCAAGGACAAGATCGTCACCCGGGCCTGGAAGGGCGTTCAGGGCCTGCTGAAGTCGGCGGGCGTCACGATCGTCGAGGGCGAGGGCAAGCTCGTCGGCCCCAACCGCGTCCAGGTGGGCGCGGAGGTCTACGAGGGCGGCAGCATCGTCCTGGCCACCGGCAGCGCGCCCAAGTCGCTGCCCGGCCTGGAGATCGACGGCGAGCGCGTCATCACCAGCGAGCACACGCTGAAGATGGACCGCGTCCCCACCTCCGTCATCGTGCTGGGCGGCGGCGTCATCGGCGTGGAGCTGGCCAGCGTCTACCGCTCCTTCGGGGCCGAGGTCACGATCGTCGAGGCGCTGCCCCACCTGCTCCCGCTGGAGGAGGAGTCGAGCTCCAAGCTGCTGGAGCGGGCCTTCCGCCGCAGGGGCATCAAGTACGAGCTGGGCGTCTTCTTCGACAGCGTCAAGACCACCGACACCGGCGTGGTCGTCACTCTGGCCAACGGCAAGACCCTCGACGCCGAGCTGCTGCTGGTGGCCGTGGGCCGCGGCGCGGTCAGCGCGGGCATCGGCTTCGAGGAGCAGGGCGTCACGATCGAGCGCGGCGCCGTGGTCGTCGACGAACACTGCCGCACCAGCGTGCCGGGCGTCTACGCCATCGGCGACCTGATCCCGACCCTGCAGCTGGCGCACGCCGGCTTCGCCGAGGGCATCATGGTGGCCGAGCACATCGCGGGCCTCAACCCGCCGCCGATCGACTACGACGGCGTGCCGCGCATCACCTACTCCGACCCTGAGGTCGCCTCGGTGGGCATCACCTCCAAGCAGGCGGCCGAGCGGGGCATCGAGATCGTCGAGCAGGTCTACGACCTGGCCGGCAACCCCAAGAGCCAGATTCTCGGCACCTCGGGGGCCGTCAAGGTCCTCGCCCAGAAGGACGGCCCCGTCGTCGGCGTCCACATGGTCGGCCGCCGCATCGGCGAGCTCGTCACCGAGGGCCAGCTGATCTACAACTGGGAGGCCCTCCCCGCGGAGGTCGCCCAGCTGATCCACGCTCACCCGACCCAGTCCGAAGCCATGGGCGAGGCCATGCTGGCGCTGGCCGGCAAGCCCCTGCACGTCCACAACTAAGAACTCGAGGAAGACATACCCATGCCGGTCTCCGTACAGATGCCCCAGCTCGGCGAGAGCGTGACCGAGGGCACGGTAACCCGTTGGCTGAAGAAGGAGGGCGAGCGCGTCGAGGCCGACGAGCCGCTCCTCGAAGTGTCGACCGACAAGGTCGACACCGAGATCCCGTCGCCGTCGGCGGGTGTCCTGACCAAGATTGTCGTCGCCGAGGACGAAACCGTCGAGGTCGGCGCCGAGCTTGCGATCATCGACGAGCACGGCACCGAGGGCGCCCCCGCCGCGGCTCCCGAGGCCGCCCCCGAGCCCGAGCCCGAGCCGGAGCCCGAGCCCGAGCCCGCTCCCGCGCCGGTCTCCTCGATCCCGCAGCCCGCGCCCGCCGCCCCGCAGGCCGCGCCGGCTCCTGCTCCGGCTCCCGAGCCCGTGCAGGCCCAGGCTCCCCAGGCTCCCGCGCCGGCTCCCGAGCCCGTGCAGGCCCAGGCGCCCGCCCAGGCGCCGAGCCCGCTGCCTTCGGCCGGTGAGAGCCCCTACGTCACGCCGCTGGTGCGCAAGCTCGCCAACGAGCACGGCGTCGACCTCGACTCGCTGAACGGCACCGGCGTCGGTGGCCGCATCCGCAAGCAGGACGTGCTCGAGGCCGCCAAGGCACAGCGTGAGCAGGCCGCGCCCGCGCCCGCCGCGCCCGCCGCCCCCGCCGCTCCCGCCGCCCAGGCGCCCGCCGCCCCCGCGGCCGCGGCCGCTCCGGCTCCGGCGGCCGCCGCTCCCGAGGCGGTCCAGGTCGACACCACGCTGCGCGGCCGTACCGAGAAGATGACGCGTCTGCGCCAGACCATCGCCAAGCGCATGGTCGAGTCCCTGCAGACCGCGGCCCAGCTCACCTCGGTCGTCGAGGTGGACGTCACGAAGATCGCCCAGCTGCGCAACCGCGCCAAGGACGAGTTCTTCCGTCGTGAGGGCGTCAAGCTGACCTTCACGCCGTTCTTCGCGATGGCCGCCGTCGAGGCGCTCAAGCAGCACCCGAAGCTGAACGCCACGATCAACAACGAGACCAACGAGGTCACCTACTTCGACGTCGAGAACCTCGGCGTCGCCGTCGACACCGACCGCGGCCTGCTCGCGGCGGTCGTCAAGGGCGCGGGCGACCTCAATCTGGCCGGTCTCGCCCGGAAGATCACCGACGTGGCCCAGCGCACCCGCGACAACAAGGTGACGCCCGACGAGCTCACCGGCGGCACGTTCACGCTGACCAACACCGGCAGCCGCGGCGCGCTGTTCGACACGCCGATCCTGAACCAGCCGCAGGTCGGCATGCTCGGCACCGGCGCGGTCGTCAAGCGTCCCGTCGTGCTCGACACGCCCGAGGGCGAGGTCATCGCGGTCCGCTCGATGGTCTACCTGGCGCTGACCTACGACCACCGCCTGGTCGACGGCGCCGACGCGGCCCGCTTCCTCACCACGATCAAGCGCCGCCTGGAGGAGGGCCGCTTCGAGGCCCAGCTGGGCCTGGCGTAACACCCGAGGTGGCAGCATCGGGCGCCCGCGGAGCTCTCCGCGGGCGCCCGCTCCCGTTCCACCGCCCGTACGGCAGGCGCGACGACCTCGCGGCGTAGGGTGGATGAATGGCGATCATCGTGACAGGTGCGTCGGGGCTGCTCGGAAGCGCGCTGGTCGCGGCGCTGAAATCCGATGGCCACCAGGTCGTACGGCTGGTGCGCCGGGAGCCGCGCAGCGCGGAGGAGTCGCGCTGGGACCCCGGGCAGGAGTTCGTCGACAGGACCGTGCTCGAGGGCGCCCACGCGGTGGTGCACCTGTCGGGCGCGAGCCTCGGCGAGCGGCGCTGGAGCGAGGCGTACAAGCGGGAGATCGTCGCCAGCCGCGTCGAGAGCACCAGGACACTGGCCACCGCGCTGAAGGGACTCGAGCGGCCGCCCGAGGTGCTGCTGTCGGCCTCTGGAGTGGGCTTCTACGGCGACACGGGCGACCGGGTGACCGACGAGAGCGGGCCGCGCGGCGAGGGCTTCCTGGCGGAGCTGTGCGAGTGCTGGGAGGAGGAGGCGGCCGTCGCGGAGGAGGCGGGCGTCAGGACGGTACGGCTGCGCACCGCGATCGCGCTGAGCGGGAAGGGCGGGGCGCTCAGGCAGATGCTGCCGGTGTTCAGGATGGGGCTCGGGGCGCCGCTGGGTTCCGGGCAGCAGTGGTGGGCCTGGATCTCGCTGGACGACTGGGTCCGCGCCGCCCTCCATATCCTGAAAAATCGGGATCTGGTGGGGCCGGTCAACCTAACCTCCCCCGAACCGGTGACCAACAAGGAGTTCACGAAGGCGCTGGGCAGAGCCCTGAAGAAGCCGACGATGCCGATCCCCGTGCCCGGTTTCGCGCTGCGCACCGCGCTCGGCGGCTTCGCGGACGAAGGGTTGCTCATCGGGCAGCGAGCCGTACCGGCGAAACTACTTGACACGGACTTCAGGTTCCTGCATCCGACCCTCGACGATGCGCTGACCGCCGTACTCTAGTGAGCCATTCGTCCGACTCAACCGTGGGGGTTACACAATGAGCAGGTCAGGACAGTCGCACATCCTCGCCATCGGCGGCGGGTCCTTCAGGCAGACCGACCGCTACGGTTTCATCGCGGCCAGCCCGCTGCTGCGCTACGCCCTTGACCTCACCGGCCAGGACCGGCCGAAGCTGGGCCTGCTGGCCACCGCGACCGGCGACGACTCCGACTGGCTGCTCAAGATGTACGGCGCGTTCGCGGGCTGGGACGTCGAGGTGAGCCACCTGACGGTCTTCCCGATGCCCAATGTCGAGGACCCGAAGGCCTGGATGCTCGAGCAGGACATGATCTACGTCAGCGGCGGCAGCGTGGCCAACCTGGCGGCGCTGTGGCGGCTGCACGGCCTTGACGAGGCCTTCGAGGAGGCGTGGAAGGCGGGCGTGGTGCTTGCGGGGCAGAGCGCGGGCGCGCTGTGCTGGCACGTCGGCGGCAACACCGACTCCTTCGGGCCCAAGCTGCGCACCTGGGCCGACGGCCTGGCCCTGCTGCCCTACTCCTGCGGCGTCCACTACAACTCCGACCCGCAGCGCCGCGAGCTGCTGCAGGCGTCGGTCGCCTCCGGAGAGCTGCCCGCCGGCTACGCCGCCGACGAGGGCGTCGGCCTCCACTACGTCGGCACCGAGTTCATCCAGGCCGTCACCGTCGACCCCGCGGGCTACGCCTACCGGCTCGAGCACGACGGGGCGGGCGGGGTCAAGGAGTTCAGGATCGAGCCGAGGCTTCTCACCGCATGACGGCTGAGCTGGGGCAAAGGAAGTCCCACGGGCGCGTTTCTTGTGAGTAACCTTGGTCTGTGGCGAAGCTGACGATTGTCCGTCTTGGCGTGGACGTGCCCTACGAGCAGGCATGGGCGCTCCAAAGACGCGTCCACTCCCACCGGGTCGCGGGGTCGCTCGGAGACACCGCGCTGCTGCTGGAGCACGCACCCGTCTACACCGCGGGCAAGCGCACGGCGGCGCACGAGCGGCCCGCTGACGGCACTCCCGTCGTCGACGTCGACAGGGGCGGCCGCCTCACTTGGCACGGGCCCGGCCAGCTCGTCGGTTATCCGATCATGCGGGTCGGCGACATCGGGGCCTACGTCCACGCGCTCGAGGACGCCATGATCCAGATCTGCGCCGACTTCGGCGTGAGCGCGGGCCGGATCGAGGGGCGCAGCGGCGTCTGGGTGGCCGGCGACGGCGGGCCCGACCGGGCGCTGGGCGCGGTCGGCATCAGGATCGCGGGCGGCGTCACGATGCACGGCTTCGCGCTCAACTGCGCCAACGACCCCAGCTGGTTCAACAGGATCGTGCCCTGCGGCATCGCCGGCGCCGCCGTCACCTCGCTGTCGCAGGAGGCGGGGCGGCGCGTCGTGGTCGACGAGGTCATGCCGTACGCGGAGAAGCGGCTGGCCGAGGCGCTGGAGGCGGAGCCGTACGAGATGCACGAGGAGGACCTTCTCCAGGCGGTGGCCAGACAGCGCTGACCCGTCGGCTGACACCGTCGGCCGACATCGTCAGCTGACACCGTCATGGGCCGCCTCTAGGATCGGCGGCATGCGACGGATCGCCGCGCTCGTCCTTTCCCTCGCTGTCCACGCGCTGACCCTCGGCTTCGTCGTGCTCGGCGGGTAGATCGCGTCGCCTCTCCCTCGTTGTTCGTGTCGTGGCCGCTCGGCGCCTTCCTCGTCGCGGTCATCGGCACCGAGCTGAGCGGCCAGTACACCAGAGCGGCAGGCGGGTTCGGCCTCATCACGTGAGAGACTTGACTTCTCCCCGCCATGAATGAATGACGGGGATTCTCCCGCCTCGCGACGGGATGGTTACTGCTGCTTCTACGCCGCTTGCGCGGTGGAGGTTTCGGGCGGTGCCAGGATCGGGATTGCCTTTCCTGGTCTTACCTGCCCTTCACAGTCGTTTCGGGTGTCCACCAGCCCGGCGGCCACGTCGTTCGGGGACCGAAGGCGGATGCCTTCGGCGAGGATGTTGAGCGCGGCCGCGAAGTCACGGTCGTGGTGTTCGCCGCACTGCCGGCAGTCCCATTCGCGGACGTCGAGGGCGAGTTTCCCGACCTGCCAGCCGCAGCACGGGCAGAGCCGGGAGGAGGGATACCAGCGGTCGATCCGGATGAACTCGCGCCCGTACCGGGCGGCTTTGCCCTCCAACAGGCGCAGGAACGAGCCCCAGGAGGCGTCGGTCGTGGCGGGACTTGAAGACGGGCAGGCCCATCTTCGGACCCCGGCGCTTGCCGTTCACCGACTCGAAGAAGTTCTTGTACGCCACGTCGAGGTCTCGTAGCGACTGCTGCAACGGCACCGGGGAGACTTCCCCGAGCCACTCCCGCTCCGGGGTCCGCTTCGCGGCGGTGATGCACATCTTCTGCAACTCCACGCCGCCGATCCGGGTCCGGTCGGCCTTCCAAGCGGCTTTGCGCCGCGCGAGCGCGTCGTTCCACACCGCGCGGACACACCCGAACGTCCGGGCCAGCGACTCCCGCTGGGGCGCGTCCGGATACAGCCGGTAGTTGTAGCGCAGCTTCACCGAACACCACCCCCCTTTCGCGACCTTGACGTCCCACGAACTCGAACACGTTATCGTCTGGCCGGTGACCGTGTCAGACGAATACCGCGGGGACGTGTTCACCGCTCCGATCTGAGGCCGAGGCTTTCTGCGGACCTTAGGTAAGCTGAGACGGTGACCGTTGCTCCTGAAGGCCGTAAGCTCCTCCGCCTGGAGGTGCGAAACGCCGAAACCCCTATTGAGCGCAAGCCCCCGTGGATCAAGACCAAGCTCAAGACCGGTCCCGAGTACACCGAGCTGAAATCGCTGGTGCGCAGGGAGGGCCTGCACACGGTCTGCGAAGAGGCCGGCTGTCCGAACATCTACGAGTGCTGGGAAGACCGCGAGGCGACCTTCCTCATCGGCGGTGACCAGTGCACCCGCCGCTGCGACTTCTGCCAGATCGACACCGGCAAGCCCAAGGAGTACGACAAGGACGAGCCCCGCAGGGTCGCCGAGTCGGTGCAGCAGATGGGCCTGAAGTACGCCACGGTGACCGGCGTCGCCCGTGACGACCTGCCCGACGGCGGCGCCTGGCTCTACGCCGAGACCGCCAGGCAGATCCACTCGCTGCTGCCCGGCTGCGGCGTCGAGCTGCTGGTCCCCGACTTCAACGGCGACCAGGCGCAGCTGGAGGAGGTCTTCTCCAGCAGGCCCGAGGTCTTCGCGCACAACATCGAGACCGTGCCGCGGATCTTCAAGCGGATCCGTCCCGCCTTCCGCTACGAGCGCTCCCTCGACGTGATCACCAAGGCGCGTGAGGCGGGGCTGGTCACCAAGTCCAACCTGATCCTGGGCATGGGCGAGGAGCGCGAGGAGATCGTCCAGGCGATGCGCGACCTGCACGAGGCCGGCTGCGACCTGCTGACGGTCACCCAGTACCTCCGCCCGACGCCGCGCCACCACCCGGTGGAGCGGTGGGTGAAGCCGGAGGAGTTCGTCGAGCTGCAGGCCGAGGCAGAGGCGATCGGCTTCGCCGGGGTGCTGTCGGGGCCGCTGGTCCGCTCCTCCTACCGCGCGGGGCGCCTCTACCAGCAGGCCATCGCGGCCCGCCAGACCGCCTGAGCGAAACCGCCGAAGGACCGCGTCCCACCAGGGGCGCGGTCCTTTGCGCATCCCACAGGTAACGCAATGGTCACAAACCTATCGATCAGTCGGTTTTCTGGTGAACACTGACGGCGTGGACTTCGACGAACTGATCAACCAGCTGGACCTCTCCACCAAGATCCGCCTGCTCACCGGCGCGGACATGTGGTCGCTGCCCGCCGTTCCCGAGATCGGCCTCGACCGGCTCGTGATGAGCGACGGGCCCATCGGCGTGCGGGGCGAGCAGTGGACCTCCGCCGACCCCTCGATCGCCCTCCCGAGCCCCACCGCGCTGGCCGCCACCTGGGACGTCGGCCTGGTCCGCCAGGTGGGCCGCCTGCTCGCCCAGGAGGCCAGGCGCAAGGGCGTGCACGTGCTGCTGGCCCCTACCATCAACCTGCACCGCTCCCCCCTCGGCGGGCGACACTTCGAGTGCTTCTCCGAGGACCCCTACCTCACAGGCGAGCTGGGCGCGGCCTACGTGGAGGGCGTGCAGGAGGGCGGCGTCGCCACCACGCCCAAGCACTTCGTGGCCAACGACTTCGAGACCGACCGCTTCACCGTCGATGTCAAGGTGAGCGACAAGGTGCTGCGCGAGGCGTACCTGGCGCCGTTCGAGCGGGTGGTGCGGGCCGGGGCGTGGGGCCTCATGACGGCCTACAACTCGGTCAACGGCACCACGATGACCGAGCACACGGACCTGGTGAACGGCGTGCTGAAGCGGGAGTGGGGCTTCGACGGCTACGTCGTGTCCGACTGGACCGCCGTGCGCTCCACCGAGGCGGCGGCCGAGGGCGGCACCGACGTGGCGATGCCGGGCCCCTTCGGCCCGTGGGGCGACAAGCTCGAGGAGGCCGTGCGCGAGGGACGGGTGCCCGAGTCGGTCGTCGACGACAAGGTCCGCCGCATCCTCCGCCTGGCCCACCGGGTCGGCGCCCTGCGCCCAGGGCCCGACCGGCCCGCGGAGCCCGCCGCGATCGACGGGGTGGCGCTGGCGCGGGAGGTGGCCGCGCGCTCGTTCACACTGCTCAAGAACGACGGCGAGGTGCTGCCCCTCACGGGGGTGCGGACCCTGGCGCTCATCGGGTCGGCCGCCGACGAGGCGCGGATCATGGGTGGAGGAAGCGCGCAGGTCTTCCCCGACCGCACGGTCTCCCCGCTGGAGGGCCTGGGGGCGCGCGGCGAGGTGCGCTACGCCCTCGGCACCGACCCGAGGGTACGGCTGTCGCCGCTGGCCGTACCGACGACCGCGCAGTTCCTCGACGCCGAGGGACAGGTGCTCGCCGAGCACCCGCTGGCGGCGACGGAGGCGCGCTGGGTCGGCCAGCTGCCGCCCGACGTGGACGGCGACCGGCTGAGCGCGGTACGGCTGCGCGCCACCTACACCCCCGACGTGACCGGCACGCACGAGCTGTCCGTCGCGGGCGTGGGTCCCTTCACCGTGCACGTCGACGGCGCACCCGTCTTCGACGCGACCATCGAACTGGAGGGCGACGACCCGGCCGCGGCGTTCCTGTCGCCGCCCGAGCGGCGCGTCGCCGTCGAGCTGGCCGAGGGCACGGCGTACGAGCTGGAGGTGACCCATCCCGCAGGGGCGTTCGGCGGCATGGCGTTCGTCGCCTACACCCTCGGCCACGCCAACCCCTCTCCCGGCGACGACGTGCTCATCGCGCAGGCGGTGGAGGCGGCGCGCGCGTGCGAGGTGGCCGTGGTGGTGGCCTCCACGACGCTCGAGGTGGAGAGCGAGGGCTTCGACCGCCAGGACCTGCGCCTGCCAGGACGTCAGGACGAACTCATCGCCGCCGTCGCGGCCGCCAACCCGCGCACGGTCGTGGTCGTCAACGCGGGCTCGCCGGTCGAGATGCCGTGGATCGACGACGTGGCCGCGGTGCTGCTCACCTGGTTCCCCGGGCAGGAGGCGGGGCTGGCGCTGGCCGACGTCCTGTACGGCGACGCCGAGCCAGGCGGCCGCCTGCCCACCACCTGGCCGGCACGGCTGGCCGACAGCCCCGTCGTCAACGTCACGCCGGTCGACGGAGTGGTCCCCTACGAGGAGGGCGTCTTCATCGGCTACCGGGGCTGGGAGAAGCTGGAGCGCACGCCCGCGTTCTGGTTCGGCCACGGCCTGGGCTACACGACCTGGTCCTACGACTCGATCGCCGTCGAGGGCTCGACCGTGACGGTCGCGGTCACGAACACCGGCTCCCGCCCGGGACGGGAGGTCGTGCAGGTGTACGTCTCGGCCACTCCCGGCTCGGACACGCCCGACGACCGGCCCGCCAGGTGGCTGGCCGGGTTCGACGTGGTGGCGGCCGCGCCGGGAGAGACGGTGCTGACCACGGTGTTCCTGCCGGAGCGAGCCTTCCAGGTCTGGACGGCCGACGGCTGGCAGACCGTGCGCGGCGAGTACGCGATCGAGGCGGGCCGCAGCGTCGCCGACCGCAGGCTCGGCGCGACCACCAAGATCTGAGCCGTCACACCGCGCCCCCGTGAGCCACGCGCTCGCGGGGGCGCATGGCCGTCCTCGGGATGACGGGGCTCCGCGCCGTGCGCCCGGAGTATGACGATCAGTTCGTCCAGCGGGAGGAAGGCGCCGCCGCCGCCCGCTGGCCCAGCGCGCCTACGTGAGCGCCTTCTTCGACCTGCGCCTGAAGGGCAGGCCCACCATCCTGTTCGACGGCCAGAGCAGCCGCTTCCCCGAGGTGAAGCCGATCCCCTGGCGGAAGGGCGGGTCACGTTTTCATCTCCGGCGGGAGGTGTTTGTATCCTTCACAACATGGCTAAGCCCGTAGACCCAGAGAAGCCGGGGCGCATCAAGCAGCTCCGCATGATCGCGAAGATCATCCAGCAGGCCAACCCCAAGGGGATGCCGATCGTCTTTCTCTCGGCGGTCGCCACGCTGGCGGTGGTCATCGTGATCGGCCTGGTCACGGGCTGGTTCTGGTATTCGATCTTCATCGGCATCATGCTCGCGTTCACCGTGGGCCTGGTCGTGTTCGGCCAGCTGGCCCAGCGCGCCCAGTACTCCATGCTCGACGGCCAGACCGGCGCGGCCGCCGCGGTGCTGCAGGGCATGCGGGGCAACTGGGAGGTGACCCCGGCGATCGCCGCCAACCGCGACCAGGACCTCGTGCACCTGGTGGTGGGCTTCCCCGGCATCGTGCTGGTCTCCGAGGGCCCCGGCAACCGCGTCCAGAAGATGCTGGTCGGTGAGAAGAAGCGGCTGCAGCGCGTGGTCATGGACGTGCCGGTCTACGACGTCCAGTGCGGCGACGGCGAGGGCCAGGTGCCGCTCGGCAAGCTGCAGCGCCACCTGATGAAGCTGCCGCGCAACCTCAAGAAGCCGGCCGTGAACCAGGTCAAGGACCGGCTGCGCTCGCTGCCGAAGAACCTGCCGATGCCCAAGGGTCCGATGCCCAAGGGCGCCCGCATGCCGCGCGGCCCGAAGATGCGCTAGTGCTGTCTCCGTCGTCGCGCGCCAACCGCTTCTGGTGGGACGGCAACGCGGACGAGTACCAGGTGGAGCACGGAGACTTCCTCCGCGACTCCGGCTTCATCTGGTGCCCCGAGGGAGTCGACGAGGCAGCGGCGCATCTGCTCGGCGACGTCACGGCCAAGGACGTGCTGGAGATCGGCTGCGGCGCCGCCCAGTGCGCGCGATGGCTGGCCGGGCAGGGTGCGCGGGTGGCGGCCTTCGACATCTCCCACCGCCAGCTGCGCCACTCCCAGCGCATCGATCTCGACACCGGCTCGCGGGTGCCCGTCGTGCAGGCCGACGCCGAGAGCCTGCCCTTCGCCGCGGCCAGCTTCGATCTGGCCTGCTCGGCCTTCGGTGCGCTGCCGTTCGTGGCCGAGCCGCTGAAGGTCTTCCAGGAGGTCCGCAGGGTGCTGCGGCCCGGCGGGCGGTTCGTGTTCTCGGTGAGCCATCCGATCAGGTGGGCCTTCCCCGACGACCCGGGCGAGCGGGGGCTCACCTCCGACCGCTCCTACTTCGACCGCACGCCGTACGAGGAGAGGGACGACGCGGGCACGCCCACCTACGTCGAGCACCACCGCACCATGGGCGACTGGATCGCCCTGCTCGTCGCCTCCGGCCTGACCGTCCAGGGGCTGCTGGAGCCCGAGTGGCCGCCGGGCCACGACCGCGTGTGGGGCGGCTGGAGCCCCCTCAGGGGCCGCCACTTCCCCGGCACCGCCATCTTCACCTGTAGCGCCTAGCCATGGCGTCGGCCAGCGCCGGCCGCCTGCTCGGCGGCCACCGACAGCCGTCAGAATGTGTCTGTGGCTACATGCGCACGACCATGGTGTTCGACACCCGGTCGTGCACGCCGCGCTGGTCGCGGTCGAAGATCACCGCGGGGACGGCCAGGCACAGCAGGATCGTGCGCACCAGCACGGGCAGCCAACGGGGCCGCCCGCCGTCCATCGCCGCGACCCTGATGCCCAGCAGCCGGTGCCCGAACGTCTGGCCGAGGAAGCCGACCAGCAGGAGGTACTGCACCGCGAAGACCGCCACGGGGACCCACGGCGACTCGGCCGGGTTGATCCGCAGCAGCGCCTGCGTGATCGCCCAGGTGCAGATGAGCCAGTCGATGATCAGCGCGCCGAACCTGCGCCCGAACCTGGCCATCGAGCCGCTGCCCTCCTCGGGCACGCCCAGCCGCTCACCCGGGTACCCGAGATCGACCCCCGCCGACCGCACCCCGCCCAGCCAGGTCTGGGTCCACCGGGGCTGCTCCTGCTTGCCGCTCATACGTCAACGGTATCCGCCGGGGGCGCCGGTCCGTCTCGCGCCCGGACACCCCTCGGCGGAGAGGGTGCGGCGCTTAACACATGCGAAACAATCGGGACACGGGCCGGAAACGGCCGACTCCTAGGTTGGGCCTGATAGCCATGCCCCTGGGAGGTTCGAGAGTGTTTAACTCCGCCGACGACGTCCTGAAGTTCATTGGGGACGAAGGGGTGCAGTTCGTCGATGTCAGGTTCACCGACCTGCCCGGGACGACTCACCACTTCACCTTCCCCGTCGAGAACTTCGGCGCCAGCGTGTTCTCCGACGGCCTCATGTTCGACGGCTCGTCGATCCGCGGTTTCCAGGCCATCCACGAGTCGGACATGCTTCTGCTGCCCGACCCCTCCAGCGCCGTGCTCGACCCGTTCCGCCAGCACAAGACGCTCAACATCAACTTCTTCGTCCACGACCCGCTGACCGGTGAGGCCTACAGCCGCGACCCGCGCAACGTCGCCCGCAAGGCGGAGGAGTACCTCAAGGGCACCGGCATCGCCGACACGGCCTACTTCGGGCCCGAGGCCGAGTTCTACATCTTCGACGACGTCCGCTTCGAGACGAGCGCGAACGCCGGCTTCTACTACATCGACTCCATCGAGGGCGCCTGGAACACCGGCAAGGCCGCCGAGGGCGGCAACCTCGGCTACAAGCCGCGCTACAAGGGCGGCTACTTCCCGGTGCCGCCGATGGACCACTTCACCGACCTGCGCTCGGAGATGGTCCGCAACCTCATCGAGTGCGGCGTCGACGTCGAGATGCAGCACCACGAGGTCGGCACCGCCGGTCAGGCGGAGATCGACTTCAAGTTCGGCACGCTGCTCAAGACCGCCGACAACCTGATGCTCTACAAGTACGTCATCAAGAGCACGGCCCTGGAGTACGGCCACACGGTCACCTTCATGCCGAAGCCGATCTTCGGTGACAACGGCTCGGGCATGCACTGCCACCAGTCACTGTGGAAGGACGGCTCGCCGCTCTTCTACGACGAGGTCGGCTACGCGGGCCTGTCCGACACCGCCCGCTACTACATCGGCGGCCTGCTCAAGCACGCGCCCTCGCTGCTGGCCTTCACCAACCCGACGGTCAACTCCTACCACCGCCTGGTGCCGGGGTACGAGGCTCCCGTCAACCTGGTCTACTCCCAGCGCAACCGCTCGGCCTGCGTGCGCATCCCGATCACCGGGTCCAACCCGAAGGCCAAGCGCATCGAGTTCAGGGTGCCCGACCCCTCCTGCAACCCGTACTTCGCGTTCGCGGCGATGCTGATGGCGGGCATCGACGGCATCCGCAACAAGATCGAGCCGCCGGAGCCCGTCGACAAGGACCTCTACGAGCTGCCGCCCGAGGAGGCGCGTCTCGTCCCGCAGGTGCCCGGCTCGCTGACGGAGGTACTCAACGCGCTCGAGGCCGACCACGACTACCTGCTCGAGGGCGGCGTGTTCACGCCCGACCTGATCGAGACGTGGATCGAGTACAAGCGCACCAACGAGGTCGACCCGATCCGGCTGCGCCCGCACCCGCACGAGTTCGAGATGTACTACGACGTGTGACGGCACGGTTTCCCAGCCTCGGCGATCTTCCCGGAAATGGGCTCTGAGCTGGGAAAACCTTGTGGTTAGTTGTCGTTGTTTGTAGTAGTTACTGAGCAACGTCAGCCGGAACAAAACCGGAACAGAACGGCCCGGCACCGAAATCGGTGCCGGGCCGTTCTTTGCTGGTGGGGGCGATGATAGCGGTTTTGCAATCGTCAGCCCGCCACCGACTCCGCGTAGTGCTCGTCCTCCCACGCATCCACGTTGACGATCTTGTAGCGGACGTGCTTGCCGAACTTCATGAATCTCGGGCCGCCGCCGCGCGAGTTCCAGGCGTAGACGGTCATGATGGGCACGCCCAAGCGCTCGTCGCCACATGCCATCAGGAGCAGATGGGAGGCAAGGCTGCCATCAACGACGCCATCGAGGCGTACCTGGACGAGCTGGACCTGGAGCAGTAGGCACCGCACGACCCGCGCCCCCGCAGTCACTTACTTACCAGTCAGGCGTACGGTCCAACTTTGATCGCGACCGGAGTCGCATATGATCAGCCCTATTGCGGGACCGCTACGAGGCAAACCTCTTGGTCGGAGTGTCCGAAGAAGCCAAACTGGCTCATGTTGGGCCGCGGCCCCGGAAGGATATAAACGCCTCGGAAGTTGCGTCCCGAGAATAGTCTCAGTTGCTGCTGAACTGCGGAGGTGAGGTTGGCCTTTCCAGCGTGAAGTGGACCTTTGATGCGATCGAAAACCTGCTGCGAGAAGAGCCCCGCTTCGACCCACACGTGGGACCATCTCGCGAATCCATTCAGCTTGGCCCCTGCCAGGAAGAACTCGATGTCGTACTTGACATTGGCATCGTAGTCGGGCCAGCCTGAGATCCTCACGGTTAGGTTCTGATTGATCGTGAGGAAGATTCTTGTGTTGTCGTAGCTCGGGAAGAACGTCCCGTACACGCGAGGCGCTCCCACTCTCGCGATCCGAGTCCCCGCGGCCATGGCGTCGAACATGGACGCGAACGTAGAAGCAACCTGCTGCCGAAGCGGCACGACGATCTCATTTTGGTCTCGTACGACGACCAGAGAACTCGAGACGACATCATTGAACGCGTCGCCGAAGTAGGACCAGAACACATCTCCGGGGTTGTTGGCGTTGAGCGCGGCGAACCTTCCGTCGTGGTTGATGTGCTCGAACGCGTATGCGTGTCCAACATGCCCCCTTCCAAAGAGGCGCATAGAAGAGAACGCGTCGTGCTCGGCACCACCGTACCGGTTCCAGAAGTACCGGAACCCGGTATTGTCGATAGTTCGGGAAAACCCGCGGAAGTCTCTGTGCTCGAAGAGCATGCATACGAGCGACATGGCTAATGTCCTCCTCCGTCTGCGTCGCTGCCGTTACAGCTGAGGCCGACTTCTCCCGTACTCTCTCCGAAGAGTTGCGTCAGAACAAGCGGACGCAAACCGCTGAGCTCCGACTCGCCGAGAAGCGGCTCTGCTGAGACCCACAGCCGCAACACTCTCGCCTTTTCCTCCGCAGTTTCTGGCGGTGTGTCTATTGCCTGCTTCAGCTCTTGAAGCACCTTCTGCGCCTCGGTCGCAGCACCGAGCATGCCCCGCGATCCGATCCAGTACCCCTCGACCTGCGTGGAGGCATCCGGTTGAGGGGAGAGGTCGCTGGCTGACTCGCTACCTTCCGTTGGCATCATAAGCAGCAGTTCAGGCGTAAGACTTACGCCTAGCTCCTCGAGCTTGCGGAGCTCCTCACTGCGCGCTGAATGAAGAAAATCGTCACCCATCCCACTTTCCTCTCTGTGTCATGCAGCTGCTGCTGCAGATGCTTCGGTCACGGGAACCCACGGATCGGCGTAGAGCCGGCCGGTCAGCAGGTGGAGACGGAGTTCTCGACCATCCGGTCGGAAATAGCTTGCGTGGCGTAGACACGGCCTGGCATCCCACCCCTTTTTCCTGACACCTTCAGTTAGGTCACGGGTTTGTGTACATCAAAGTGAGAGCGACTGGGACCGGTTGGCTTGATTCGACGTTGACCCACGTCGTAATAAAATTTTGCTCGGAGACGATATTATGTACGCTCATTCGAGCGCGACCGAGAACGGGTTTGAGAGTATTGGGATTCACCTCTGCAAGGCTGGCCACGACCCTGGTGTCTGGATTGGCCACGTGAACCGGAGCCTTGAGGAGTACCTGCCCAAGCGCAAAATAAAAGAAGCGACTAGTGTGAACGCTGCCAAATGAATCCAAAGATTCAGGTGCACCTTCGTTGACTTTAGTTGGTTCTACCGTCTCGATAGTTACAAACCCCATAAGTCATCTCCTCGTTGAAGTGTGCCGTTACATTGAGTGGTGTGCCCGGCGGGGCGGGCGATAATGCCGGGATGGCATTCAACGCTCCACCAAAACTCCTTTGTGAGGCGAAGGTCTGCTCGACGACGTAGCGGTGTTTGCCGAGGCCGGAGCCGTGTTCGATGCCGCGGCGGGTTCTGGAAGCCCGCTCTTGAGCGGGTGGGCGTGATCTCCGGGGATCGGCCGAAGATACCTGGTCGTCGCAACCAGGAGAATCGCAAGCACGGCATGCACGCGCTGCGGCACTACTTCGCCAGCGTGCTGCTCGATGCTGGCGAGTCCATCAAGGCGTTGGCCGATTACCTCGGACACCAGAACCCTGGATACACGCTGCGGACGTACACGCACCTGATGCCCGGCAGCGAGGGCCGGACCCGGAGCGCGATCGACCAGACGTTCAGCCGGGAGGACCCGAAAACCGGAACAGAACCGGACAGCCGTCTTAACGATCAAGGGATCGGCAGTTCAGCGGCCTGCATATGTCACACCTACGATGTGTGATCCGTAACGGCACGTCGGCTCTCGCCGAGCTTCCAGAAAGGCCATCGACCACCCGACGCAGGGCTCGGTCGGTGGCCTTTCGCGTGCGCTCGATCCGCCGCCTTCGCCGGCGCCGCCGAAGGCTACGTCGTCAGAGAGAACGCGGGCCGCCCCGCCGTCCACGTGGTCATCGCTCTGTGACCAGCCGGTACAGCACGTGCCTGCGCAGTGGGCTGCCGGCGGGCACCCGGGGATGGTCGAAGTCGTCGGCGGGGTCGCGGGTCATGCCCAGACGGCGCATCACGGCCTGGGAGCGCACGTTCGTCATCGCGGTCATGGAGACGATCTCGCCGAGGCCCGCCGCGCCGAAACCGTGGCCGACGGCCGCGCGGGCGGCCTCGATCGCGTATCCGTGCCCCCATGCGGGACGGGCCAGCCGCCAGCCCACCTCGACGGCCGGGGTGAAGGCGGCCTCGAACGTCTGGAGCGCCAGCCCGGTGAACCCGATGAAGGCGCCCGTCGAACGCACCTCCAGCGCCCACAGGCCGTAACCGTGCTCGTCGAAGCCGCGCTCGATGCGATCCACGAGAGCGTCGCTCTCGGCGCGGCTCAGGGTGGCGGGGAAGTGCTCCATCACCTCGGGATCGGCGTTCATCGCGGCGAAGGGCGCGAGATCCGACTCGCGCCAGCGCCGCATGATCAGCCGATCGGTCTCCATCGCGTCACTCATCCGCCTATTCTCCAGCCCGGCGGAGGTCGCGAGTCCGGAGAGGGACGGCGGGGACCTCCAGGGCGGCGTGACGGATCGAGGCACGACGAGACGCCCGGCGGGCCCCGGCGAACCGGCCGGAGCCCGACGAGACCGCCGACTCCCCCGCGATGACCCCCAGAGGCGACCTGGCCCCTCGGGTCCGACGATACGTCTGGGGGCGTGACCGCCGGACCCCGGACGCCCTCTGGGAATCGACGTGACGGCGGGGACCGGAATCCCGCTGGAGGGGCGTGCTTGGACGGGCGGTCACCCGCGACCCACGGTGGCCTAAGTGTGCCTTGCCGTACCAGAGAGACCAGACAGCAACGGATCAGGCTGGGCAGGATTCGCCGTATTTGACCACGCCCAGCAGGACGGGTGTGCCGATCAGCGGCTGCCCGGCGGCGGGCGACTGGGTGCAGACCTGCCAGGCCGTGTCCCAGAAGACGATGCGCCGCTGACCCGTGAGGTCGGTGATCCTGATGGTGGTACGGCCAGGCAGCGACTGCCTGGCCACGCGGACGCTCTTGCCCCTCAGCGCGGGCATGAACCCCGGCCGGACCGGCGCCTCCACGCGGGCGGGGCAGCTCTCCTCCACCTTCACCACCGCGAGCTCGACCGGCCTCTCGGGCCGCGCCGCCCCCGGGGCGGGCCGCTGACGGCACACCTTCCAGTCACGCCGCACGACCACGACGCGCCCCCGCCCGCTGACGTCGGTGGACCTGATGCGCTCGTAGCCCGCGTCCTTGAGCGACTGGACGGCGGCCACCAGCCCCTGGCCTGCGACGTCGGGCACCGGCGCCACGACGCTCGACGCCAGCACGATCCCGGCGATCATCCACATGTGGACTCCTCCCACAGAAACCATGGGGGGAGTGAGCCGATCTTACTTGGCCGACCGCAGGCCGGTGATGCGGCGGAAGACGTCCCACCAGAACGGCGCGCCGAACAGCAGCGCCAGGTAGGTGACCAGGAAGCCGGGCCAGTGGCTGAGCGTGGTGAGGCGCTCCCACCAGGCGCCGCCGTTCCATCGGATGGAGGGGTCGCCCTCCTCGGGGATCGCCACGCTGACGACCGCGTTGTCGAACACCTTGACCAGCGCGGGCGAGCTCAGCGTCTCGGTCACGCAGCGGTACGGGTTGCCCGGCGTGGCGCACTCCTCGCGCAGCGGTTCGAGCTGCTCGGTGCCGCCCCCCGCGATCGCCGAGACGGCCGAGCGGTAGGCGTTGTCGCGCAGCAGCGTCTTGGCGTACTCGAGGCCGTCCATGCTGAACAGCAGCACGACGACGAACCCGAGCACCGCCACCACCCACTTGACGTAGCGCCGGTAGAGCATGGACAGGCGCCGCATCTCGGCGTCGAACCAGCTCTCGACGCCTTGTCTGAACCGGTCGAGGTCGCGCTGGGCGCCCTCCCAGAGGCCCTGCAGGTGGCCGTGCAGCGGGCTGCCGACCGCCTGCAGCTTGGCCAGCAGCCCCTCGACGCCGTCCTTCTCGGCGGAGGCCATCTCCATCATCGCCACCGAGAACCGCTCGGGCGGGATGTCGGAGATGCTGGTCCTGCCTCTCTTGACGTGGTCGATCTCACGGACCCGCTGGTAGAGCAGGCCGGTCAGGGCGCCTTCCCGGTCGGGCACGGGCGCGACCTCCGAGGGCGCGGGCTGCTCGTTGTGCGCGGGGCGCGGGTCCTCGGCGAAGGGCAGCTTGGCGAAGACGTCGGAGACCGTGCTCGGCAGCCACGACCGGCCCGAGGGCGCGGCGCCGTCCATGGTGTCGCGCAGGTAGGCCCACAGGAACTTGCTGCGGATCGACAGCAGCCTGACGAAGCCCTCGTTGAGCCCGCTCACCAGCAGCGACAGCAGCAGGAACGACAGCACCAGGCCGAGCGCCAGGTCGACGTAAAGAGACAGCAAACCGATCACCCCGCGCTCTTGATACACCCCTGCGCGTGGCCCCGCAATCAATCTCCGTAGAAGACTCTCTCCACGACCTGGCGGGCGCGGCGGGTCACCCTGCGGTAGTCGTCGACGAAGTCCTCGGAGCCGTCGGGCGGGTAGCCGAGCGTCCTGGCGATCAGCCGGCGGTCGCGGGCGTCGGCGGGGACCAGGTCGCCCGCCCTCCCCTTCACGAGCATGATCGCATCACGGATGCGTGAGGCGAAGCTCCAGCTGTCGACCAGCACCCGCGCCTCCTCCGGGTCCAGCAGCCCTTCGTGTACGGCGGCGCGCAACGCCTCCAGGGTCCTGGTGGTGCGCAGCGAGGGCAGCGCCCCCGCGTGCCGGAGCTGCAGCAGCTGGACCACCCACTCGACGTCGGACAGCCCGCCTCTGCCCAGCTTGGTGTGCAGGGTGGGGTCGGCGCCGCGCGGCAGTCGTTCGGCCTCCATGCGCGCCTTCAGCCTGCGGATCTCCCTGACGGACTCCTGGGGCAGGCCGTCCGCGGGGTGGCGCAGCGGGTCGATCACCGAGAGGAACGCCTCGCCGAGGGCGGCGTCCCCCGCGCAGAACCGGGCCCGCAGCAGCGCCTGCGACTCCCACGGCGACGACCACCTGTCGTAGTAGGCCCGGTAGGAGGCCAGTGTGCGCACCAGCGGCCCCTGCCTGCCCTCGGGTCGCAGGTCGGGGTCGATCAGCAGCGGCGGGTCGGGCGCGGGCAGCGCCAGCAGCCGCCTGAGCTCGTTGGCCACGGCGTAGGCGCTATCCATGCGGTCGCAGACGAACATCACGTCGGCGTCGCTGGCGTAGGAGCACTCCATGCCGCCGAGCCTGCCCATCGCGATGACCGCGAACGCGCCGGGCGACTCTCCCCTGCTCTCCAGCCGCACCTTGGCCAGCGCCGCGTCGAGGGCGGCCTGGATCGTCACGTCGTTCAGCTCCGACAGGGCCACCCCGACCTGCTCGATGTCGCTCAGGCCCGACAGGTCGGCGACGGCCGTGCGGAACAGCTCCCTGCGCCGCAGGGCCCGCACGGCGGCGACGGCGGTCTCGGCGTCCTCATGCCTGGAGACGGCGGCGGCCGCCTCCGCCCGCAGCGCGGCGAAGGGCCTGGCCGCCAGGTCGGCGTCGGAGCCGAGCATGGCGACGGCCTCGGGCGCGCGGGTGAGCAGGTCGGTGGCGTAGCGGCTGGTGCCGAGGACGCGCGCCATCCGGGCGGCGACGGCGGTCTCGTCACGCAGCAGCCGCAGGTACCAGGGGGTGGTGCCGAGCTGGTCGCTGACCTGGCGGAAGCCCAGCAGTCCGGCGTCGGGGTCGGGGGTGTCGGCGAACCAGCCGAGCATGACGGGCAGCAGCGTGCGCTGGATGGCCGCGCGCCTGGACACGCCCGAGGTGAGCGCGGCGATGTGACGCAGCGCCCCCGAGGGGTCGCCGAAGCCGAGCGCCTTCAGGCGGGCGGTCGCCGCGGCGGTGGACAGGCGCGTCTCGGAGTCGGGCAGCCGCGCCACGGCCTGCAGCAGCGGCCGGTAGAACAGCTTCTCGTGCAGCCGCCGCGCCTCCCTGGCGTGCTTCTTCCACTGCCTGACGAACTCCGCCTCGGGATCGGGCCCGAGCCTGAGCGCCCTGCCGAGCCTGCGCAGGTCGCCGGGGGCCGAGGGCACGATGTGCGTACGGCGGAGCCTGTGCAGCTGCAGCAGGTGCTCGACCTGGCGCAGGAAGGTGTAGGCCTCGGCCAGGCCCCTGGCGTCCTCCCTGCCGACGTAGCCGCCCCTGGACAGCGCGGCCAGCGCGGGAAGCGTGGCCCTGCGACGCAGCAGCGGGTCGAGCCGTCCGTGCACGAGCTGGAGCAGCTGGACGGCGAACTCGATGTCGCGCAGCCCGCCAGGGCCGAGTTTGAGCTGCCGCTCGCCGTCCTCGCGGGCGTGCGCCTCGACGCGGCGGCGCATCGCCTGGACGTCCTCGACGAAGTTGTCGCGTGAGGCGGCGCTCCAGACCAGCTCGTCGACCGCCGAGACGTAGGCCGCGCCCAGCGCGGCGTCGCCCGCGACCGGCCTGGCCTTCAGCAGCGCCTGGAACTCCCAGGTCTTGGCCCAGCGCCGGTAGTAGGCCAGATGGCTGGCCAGGGTACGGACCAGCGGGCCCGCGCGGCCCTCAGGGCGCAGCCCCGCGTCGACCTCCCACAGCTCGGCGCAGGCGCGCATCATGCCCTGCGCGAGGCGGGTGGCGGCGCGCAGTGACTTGGTCTCGTCGGCGCCCTCGGCGGGCTCGGCGACGAAGATCACGTCAACGTCGCTGATGTAGTTGAGCTCGCGCGCGCCGCACTTGCCCATGCCGATCACGGCCAGCCGTACCGTCGTCAGTTCCTCCGCCGCGGGGCCGCCGTCGGCGCCCGCCTCGGCCCTCGCGACGGCCAGGCCCGCCTCCAGCGCGGCCCCCGCCAGGTCGGACAGCTCGGCGGTGACCTCGGCGAAGGAGGCCGCTCCGGTGACGTCGCGGGCGGCCAGGCGCAGCAGCCGCTCGCGGTAGGCGCTCTTGAGCTCGCGCCCGAGGGCTGCCGAGCCCGCGCGGGGCGTCCTGTCGCCGGGGTCGGCCCCGACCGCGCGCAGGAGCGCCGCCCTCAGCTCGCCCTCGGCGGGCCGCTGGACGCCCTCCTCGCCCGCCAGCGGCCGCCAGTGGCCGGCGTGGGTCACCAGGTGCTCGCCGAGCGCGACGCTGAGCCCCAGGACGCCGAGCAGGCGGGTGCGCAGGCCGTCGTCGCCGCGCAGCGCGCCGAGCACCTCAGGGTCTCGCTCGGCCAGGCGGGTCAGCGACAGCAGGGCCAGGTCGGGATCGGCGACTGCGGTGAAGTCGTCGAGCAGCCAGTCGAGGTCCGCCTCCTCGACCAGGCGCTCGCCGCGGGCCGGGTCGGCGAAGCCGAGCTTCGCCAGGCGGGCGGCGGTGGACTCGATCCTGGGCACCTCCTCATCCTCTCAGGTTCGCGTATAGTAAGGACTGCAACGCAACGTTGCGTTGTAGTCAGAGAGGAGAGCTCATGGCAGCCTGGGGTTTGCTGGCCGCATGGACCCTGCACGACGCAGAGGAACTGGCCACGATGGCGGGCTGGGCCCGCGCGCACAAGGCGGAGCTGGCCGAGCGCTTTCCCTGGATCCCCCAGCACGTGTGGGAGCTCGACCAGCGGCACGTGACCGTCGCGATCGGCCTCATGGGCGGGCTGGTGGCCGCCGCCGCGGCGAGCGGGCCGAAGAGCGGCCTCTACCGGGCGGCCGTGGCCTCCTTCGGGGTGCACGGAGTGATCCATCTGGCCCAGGCCGCGGCCATGCGCGGCTACACGCCAGGTGCGCTCACCGCGCCGCTCGTGGTGATCCCCTACTCGGTGTGGGCGTGGCGAAGGCTCGAGGACCGGCGGCTGCCCGCGTGGAGCTGGCTGCTGCTCCCCGTGGCGCTGGGCGGCGTCCACGCCGCCGCCCACGCGCTCACGAAGCCGAGGGAGCGCTGGTTCTGACCGCCTGGTCCCTGACCACGCGGGCGAACGCCGCCGCCATGGGCCGCCACGCCTCGGCCAGGGCCCCCGCCGCCCGCTTCACCTCGACGACGAGCTCCTCGTCCGCGCCCCAGCCGGCGAAGATCTCGGGCGTGGCCTCGGGGTGGAACTGCACCGCCCAGGCCCGCTCGCCGAGCCGGTAGGCCTGGTTGGGATACTGGTCGCCGGCGGCCAGCCGTACGGCGCCCTCGGGGAGCGCGGTCATGGCGTCCTGGTGGTACTGCACGGCCACGGCCCGGCCGAGCCCGCCGAGCAGCGGATCGCCGGCCGCCTCGGGCAGCGCCACGACCTCGCGGGCGCCGATCTCCAGCCCGTCGCCGCCGCGCTCCACCGTGCCGCCGCAGGCCATGGTCATGAGCTGGGCGCCCAGGCAGATCCCGAGCGTGGGCGTGCCGTTCCCGACGCTGGTCCGCAGCAGGTCACGGGTGGCGGGCAGCCACGGATACCCCTCGTCGTCCCAGGCCGAGGCCTCGCCACCCAGGACGATCAGCCCGTCGGGCGCGTGCGCGGGCACGCTCTCGCCCAGGTACGGCCGGACGACCTCGCAGGGAACGCCGAGCCACTCCTCGAAGAACCCCAGGCCGGCCCCTGCCTCGTGCTCGATCACGGTGATGCGCATAAGCGCAATTATCGGGCCTTGACGGTGATGGGCGGATCGGGCTCGTCCAGTTCCTCGGAGAGGACGGGAGGCGTCGGCTTGGGCCGCCTCGGCTCCCTGACGCCGCCCTCGCCTCCCGGCGGCTCGTCGGAGGGGAAATCGAAGGGGAGGTCGTCGTCGGACCAGTGCGGCTCGCCGGGGCCCGACCCCGGCATCCAGGCGGGCGCGCCGCTCGACAGCGCACGGCGCCTGCGTGAGCGCTTGCTCATCGCGGGAAACCCTTCGTGGGGGAGCTCCAGTGTCACCCGGCCCTCCCATGAACGCCAGACGGGAAGCGCTGAATTAGGGTGTGCGCGAGGAGGGCGCCCATGAAGCTCGAAGACCTCGACGGCCTGCGGATCGCCACGTTCGGCACCGGTCCCCGGCGGATCGTCGCGGTGCACGGCATCACCGCCTCTCTCATGGCGTGGGCCGCCGTGGCGCGACGGCTGCCGCCCGGGTGGTCGCTGGTGGCGATGGACCTGCGGGGCCGCGGTCACAGTCGCGACCGGCCCGGCCCCTACGGCCTGGCCAGGCACGCCGAGGACGTGTTGCGCGTGGCCGAGCACGTGGGCGCGGGCCCCGAGGCGGTGCTCGCCGGCCACTCGATGGGCGCCTACGTCGCGGTGCTCGCCGGCGCCCGGCGGCGCTTCGCGAAGGTGGTGCTGGTGGACGGCGGGCTGCCGTTCCCCCCGCCCGTGCCCGACGCCGACGTGGACGCGGAGATCGAGGCGACGCTCGGCCCGGCGATCGCCAGGCTGAGCCGGACGTTCGCGACGGCCGACGACTACGTCGGCTTCTTCAGAGCCCATCCGGCCTTCGCGGGGAACTGGACACCCGAGGCGGAGGAGTACGTCAGGTACGACCTGTTCGGGCCCGCGGGGGCGCGGGCGCTCGGGCCGTGGGCGAGGCCGTCCGCGAGGACGGCAGGTGGATGCGGATCAACGGCGAGCGGATCGGGGCCGCCCTGGCTGCGATCGAGGCGCCCGTCCACCTGCTGCGGGCCCCTCGCGGGCTGCTCGACCAGGACGTCGGCATGCTGCCCGACGAGCTGGCGACGGCGTGGACCTCGAAGGTCCCGCTGCTGCGCGACGAGGTGGTGGCCGACTGCAACCACTACACGATCCTGTTCGACGACAGGTGCGCGTCGCTGGTGGCGGGCCGCCTCAGCTCATGAGGCGGCCCGGTGGCCGGCGCGGTGACGTGTCTCTAGCGTGGAGCGATCCAGGTCGCCTTCGCCGCGGCGACGAGGGTCCCGTCCACCTCGTAGACGGCGCTCTCGCCGAAGAGCTTGCGGCCCTCACGGCCGGCGGCCTTGGCCGCCACGACGGAGTAGGTGCCGCCGGGGTAGACGCGGCGGTTGACCTGCAGGGTCAGCCGGCCGAGGAGGGCCGACTCGCCGGGCTGGAAGTGCGCCCAGCCGGTGACGCAGTCGAGCACCGCGCCCACGACGGAGGCGGGCACGTGGCCGTCGGCGTCGGCCACCGTGAACGGGACCCGCCAGCCCGCCGCGACGACGTCGGCGCCCTCGACCGGGCCGGGGAAGACGCGCAGGCCGTCACCAGGCTCGCGCAGGCCGCACGCGAAGCACTCGGGGAAGGCGTGGCCCCGCCAGCCGGGGAAGCCGGCCTCCGCGCGGGCCGCCTCGTTGAACGGCACGAAGCCGGGACCGCTGAGGTGCTCGGCGACCGGGATGGCCTCGACCAGCAACCTGCCGTCGTGGGAGAGCGTCGCGGAGTTGGCGACGTGCTCCAGCTTGAGCTCGGTCTCCAGCGGGGTGGGAGCATGAAGGGTGACCTCGACGGCCGATTCGAGACCGTTGAGCGCGTCAGCCACGGTGCCGGAGATCCAGCCTCCGTTGGCCACCCCCTCCGGCCCGCGGAAGCGCTGAGGAACGGTCAGCACCGTCTGCAGGGCAGCCATGGTCATGCCACACCCTCCTATTGTGTCCGGAAATATCGTTTCAAACGGGCCAATTTTACCTGAGTGCCGCTTCGTCGAGCGAACCGGGGACCGGTTATGACCGGCCAACATCCCCGCGCCATCAGGGCTTCCCGCATCCCGCAGTGATCCTTGTCACTTCGCCGCGCTCCTGGATCGCGGGTTTTCCCTACATCACCCGATGTTCGGATATGTCCCCTAAGATGCTGACTCCTGACACGGATGTGACTTGGGGGTCAGAAGTGACTGTGCTGAGCCGTCGGAACCTGCTGAAGGCCGGAGCCGCCGCCGTACCCGCGCTGACGCTGGGACTCCAGCCGGGCAGGGCCGAGGCCGACCTCCTGCCCAGCGGGACGATGCCGACCCAGCTGGCCGCCTTCGACAAGACCCTGCAGAAGTACATGACCGAGCGGAACATCAGCTGCGGTCAGCTCGCGGTGGCCAGGAAGGGCAAGCTGCTCGCCGCCCGCGGCTACGGGGTCTACCGGCCGAACACCACCTCCGGGGTGGCTGCCCTCGCCCGCGTCCAGCCGACCTCGCTGTTCCGCGTCGCCAGCCTGAGCAAGAGCATCACCTCCGCGGCGATCCTGCGCCTGGCCCAGGACGGCAGGGTCAGCCTCACCTCCCCCGTCACGACGCTCCTCGGCCTGTCGGCCGCCGCCGACCCCCGCCTCGAGAAGGTCACGCTCTGGCGGCTGATGCAGCACACGGGCGGCTGGGACAGGAACGTCAGCAAGGACCCGCTCTGGCTCGACGCGACCATCGCGGCCTCCCTCGACACGCCGCTGCCGATCAGCCACGCCGACATCATCAAATACGTCAACGCCAAGCCGCTCGACTTCGACCCCGGCAGCAAGATGTCCTACAGCAACTACGGGTACATGCTGCTGGGCCGGATCATCGAGAAGGTCTCGGGGCAGAGCTACGAGTCGTACGTCACGTCGAAGCTGCTGTCGCCGCTGGGGATCTCCAGGATGAGCCTCGGCGAGAGCCTGCGCTCGGAGATGTCGGCGCGCGAGGTCAGCTACAGCTCGGCTTACACCAACAAGAGCGTCGTGGACGACTCGGGCGCGGTCGTGCCGTACCCGTACGGCGGGTTCAACATGCCCAACCAGGACGCCAACGGCGGCTGGGTGGCCTCGGCGGTGGACATGGTCCGGTGGGCGAGCGCCTTCGACGCCGCCGGGCCCGTGCTCAACTCCACCTCCATCTCGCGCGCCTTCGCCAAGCCGGAGATCGGCGTCAGCGGCGACGGCTGGTGGTACGGCTGCGGCTGGTACGTGCGCACCTGGGGCAGCGGCCTCAACACCTGGCACACCGGCTCGATGCCCGGCACGTTCACCATGCTGGTGCGGAACGCGGCGGGGGTGACCTGGTGCGTGCAGTTCAACCGGCGCGAGGAGTCGGGCTCGCCGGACTTCGACGTGATCGACAGGCTGATGTGGCAGGCGCACGACGCCGTGACCTCCTGGCCCACCACCGACCTGTACCCGAAGTACCTTTGACTTCTCCCCGCCATAAATAAATGGCGGGGCTTCTCCCGCCTCACGGCGAGATGGTTACTGCTGCTTCTACGCCGCTTGAGCGGCGGAGGTTTCGGGCGGCGCCAGGGTCGGGATTGCCTCCCCTGGTCTTACCTGCCCTTCACAGTCGTTTCGCGTGTCCGCCAGCCCGGCGGCCACCTCGTACAGGGACCGAAGACGGATGCCTTCGGCCAGGATATTGAGCGCGGCCGCGATGTCGCGGTCGTGGTGTTCGCCGCAGCAGGGGCAGTCCCATTCACGGACGTCTAGGGTGAGTTTCCCGATCTTCCAGCCGCAGCATGGGCAGAGCTGGGAGGAGGGATACCAGCGGTCGATCCGGATGAAAGCGCGCCCGTACCGGGCGGCTTTGCCTTCCAAGAGCCGGAGGAACGCGCCCCAGGAGGCGTCGTTGACGCTCTTGGCGAGCATGCCCCGTGCCAGGCCTCGCACGGCCAGACCTTCGACCCCTACCGCTTGGTTCTCGCGGATGATCGTGGTGCTGGTCTGGTGGAGGAAGTCTCGTCGGGCGTCGGCGACTTTGGCGTGCTGACGGGCGACTTTGACCCGGGCCTTTGAGCGGTTGGCGCTCCCCTTCTTCTTGCGTGACAGGGCGCGCTGGAGTTTCCTGAGCTTGCGTTCCCTGCGGCGCAACCAGCGAGGGTTCGCGATCTTCGCGCCGGCGGAGGTGATGGCGTAGTGGGTCAGCCCGAGATCGATCCCCGTCTCGGCCTCCGTCGCGGGAAGGGTCTGGCTGTCGTCTGGCACGTCGATCACGAACGACGCGAAGTACCGGCCGCCCGCGTCCTTGATGATCGTGACGCTGGACGGCGCGGCGGGCAACTCGCGCGACCACCGGACCTCGACCTCACCGATCTTCGCGAGATACAACGTGCCGTGGTCGCGGAGTTTGAAGGCGTTGGTGTTGAACCTCGCCGACTGGCGATGGTCGTGGCGGGACTTGAAGACGGGCAGGCCCATCCTCGGACCCCGGCGCTTGCCGTTCACCGACTCGAAGAAATTCTTGTACGCCACGTCGAGGTCCCGTAGCGACTGCTGCAACGGCACCGGGGAGACTTCCCCGAGCCACTCCCGCTGAGGGGTCCGCTTCGCGGCGGTGATGCAGATCTTCTGCAACTCCACGCCGCCGATCCAGGACCGGTCGGCCTTCCAAGCCGCTTTGCGCCGCGCGAGCGCGTCGTTCCACACCGCGCGGACACACCCGAACGTCCGGGCCAGCAGCTCCCGCTGGGGCGCATCCGGATACAGCCGATAGTTGTAGCGCAGCTTCACCGAACACCACCCCCTTTCGAGACCTTGGCGTCCCACGGACTCGAACACGTTATCGTCTGGCCGGTGACCGTGTCAGACGAATACCGGCGCGGTAACCCCGAGCTCTCACCGGGCCCCGCTGAGCCTTCGGGAGGCGTCTAAGGGCAGCAGGGTGAGGTCGCCGCGGCATTACTGGCTCGGACGCAGGCGGTGGTCCCGGCACCGTCGATCGGATCACACCTACGTGCATGTGCTCGGAGTGCTTCGGAGACGGACCACGCCAGCGACTCGAACAGGCACTTACCGCTTTGCCCCCTGGGCCAAGCCGCACCTGTACCCCAGCCGAGCGATCTGGTACCTCACGTTGGTCGCGGGTGCGCTGCCCGGCGCAGTCGTTTATCAAGATCGCTACTTGATATCAAGTCACGAGATTCCGTGACATGACGCGAGCCTCTCCGGCCAGTTTCACTGGATGCAGTTCTCAAAAATACGTGAGAGTGGTCACCATGTACGAACAAGCTCGACGTAGCTTCCAGGCAGGACAGATCGCACAGGCCCGCACGGCCCTAGAGACGCTCGTCGCGTCAGGCGCGGCAGAGCCCAAAGTGGTTAATCTTCTCGCTAAATGCTGCTTCCAAATGGGGGATTATAAGCGGATGGAAGAGCTGCTCCGTCAAGCCATAGCCAGAAATCCCCGCGAGGCAATAAATTTCTATAATTTGGGTTTGGCGCTCGAGTTTCAAGGGCGAAAGACGGAGGCCTTCGATGCCTACTTGAATGCAAAGCGCATAAAGCCCGATTTTCCAGAAGCGGCGAGGAGGCTGGCGGCACTACAGCCGGCAGCGAGCACGAAGCCATCAAGTCCGGCCCCGTCGGGCCAGACACGGACGAATGCGTCCTCCTATCCCCCACCTACTTCCACAACCGCGCGACGCCCACTATCCGGAAAAGCACAAGGCCTTGCTCGACAGGTTCGCCAACAGATGGTGCGCCATAAAAGCGTCTTGAGTTTCTGCCTTCAACCCAAAGGCGGTGGCAGTGAATTGATGCAAGTGGAAATGAGGGCGTTCAGCATTGCTGGATACGTGGGCGAGGGCCATGAAGTTGAGGTAGTCGGTAGGCGCAAGGTTGGAGGAATCTTCAACGCATACCGGATATACGATAGGAGCACCAACACCGTTATTAGGCCAGGTGTGTCGCATTGGATCTACAAGGCGTTCATGCTGGCATTCACGCTGGCCTTTACTGCCGGGACTCTCTTCGTTATTTTCGTCATTGTCCCGGCAATTATTAACGCGGTCGACTCTCTTCCTGATCTCGGCAGCTTTCAATAGTTTCCGCGAGGATGGCGACGAAAGGTCATCGAGCAAAGCGAGGTTCTTGTGAGGAGGAGAAGGAGTGGGCGAATTTCCCGGCTTTGATGGAAGTTCTGAAGACCAAGGTCAGATTGAGATTCCATCAATACCAGAAATAGCGCCTGACGGTGTCGGGGGCGACTTTCTCTATGCGCAACCGCCTGAGGGCGGGCATGAGGGCATCTTCCTGGAGGTGCCGCAGCTTCCAGGAGATGGCGGCATCTTCCAGGAACTGCCAGAGCTCCCGGGGGACGACCGCATCTTCCAGGAACCCCCAGACCTCCCGAGAGACGACGGCATCTTCCTGGAAGCGCCAGAGCTCCCAGGAGACGACCGCATCTTCCAGGAACCCCCAGACCTCCCGAGAGACGACGGCATCTTCCTGGAAGCGCCAGAGCTCCCAGGAGACGACCGCATCTTCCTGGAGGTGCTGGACACTGCCGGGTATGAGAGCGATCGGCCAGCTGAGGATCGCGGGGATGAGGGAGAGCGGAAGCAGCGGGCCGAGGGCCGCGAACGTGAGTACTCCGAAGCACCGGAGCAGCCCCTGATGTCCTATGACTTCAACGATCAGGAATTGGTGGTCATCCACGATCTGGCTGATCTGGCTGAGGCTGACCTCAAGAAAGGTGCTGATCTAAATGTATTGATCGCCATCTGGATCACCGCTGAACGGCTGGGCCCGGGCGGTTTTTCGGTACTTGCAGACCTTTTGCATGACCGTTGGCAACAGGATGATGAAGGGAAATTTACGACTAGTCTTGATGTTTTCCTTGCCGTTCTTCGAGACAAGGGAGGGCACGCCGTCGCGGAAACCGTCAAAGGGTTCATTGCTGACGAACTGTGGCAGCAGTGGTCTGAGGTCGATGCTTTGCGAGCGTCGATAGGGCCATTTGGCGATAGGGCTGTTCCAGCCGACGAGCGGGTGTGGGTTGAGCATCTGTCCGGCGACAGCAAGGAACAAAGCGATCCCGACCCAATGGTACATGCCCGGGTAGGCTCATTCATCCTCGACTGTCTTCCTGTCGTCGGTGACATAAAGGGAGTCATGGAGGCGATAGCCGGCGAGGATATCTTGGGCAATAAGCTGGAGACGTGGGAACGCATTCTTGGCGTGCTTCCACTCCTTCCGCCGATCGGAAAACTCTTCCGAATGGCAGACAAGGTCGACGACGTCGGCGATATCGCAAAGCAGGTTGACGATGCCGGCGATATAGCAAAGCCGGCCGACCGATCCTTGGATGCGCACAGAAGAGCGCAGGAGTCTGGCGGCCCGGCGGCATCGAACGTTTCACCAGATGACGTTGGCCCACATCCGGCAATCGTGGATGACTTCTGGCTGAAGGGCGAAAGAGAGCGAGGTCGGCAGATCCAAGATCACCTTGCTCGGGCCGAGTATCAAGAATATCTGGAAACCGATAGCCTTCCTGGTTATGAGAAAGCCAGGAATTTCCCGCTCGTCGACTTCGTCTCTGCTGACCATACTCATAGCGTGAGCATCAAGACGCACAACCCATTCGCGAAGACGTTCGCCAGTGGAGACACGATATATGACTTGGTGAACCATGCCGACGAATTGGCGTATCACGCCCCTGGGTCGAGGGTGACGTTGGATATACGCGTTCCGCCCGGCACTCCTGACCATGTCACGGAAGAACTGCGAGAGACTATCCTCGAGATAGTTGACTCTGAGCGACTCGAAGTGATAGTCCGCACCTTCCCATAGAAGTCAAGGAATGAAGACGGCCGGCAAATTCCTTACGCCTGGGCCTCCATCGAAACACGCCCTGCTGTCGAGCGACCCTCACACATGCGGGACCGCTCGACGGCAGGGCGTACCTCCTGGTCAGAGCACCGGCAGGTAGCGGCCGAGTTCGAACTCGGTGACGTGGCGGCGGTACTCGCGCCACTCCGTGCGCTTGTTGCGCAGGAAGTAGTCGAAGACGTGCTCGCCGAGCGTCTCGGCGACCAGTTCGCTGCGCTCCATCACCGCGATGGCCTCGTCGAGCGAGCCCGGCAGCGGCTGGATGCCGAGGGCGCGCCGTTCGGCGCTGGTCAGCGCCCAGACGTTGTCCTCGGCGGGCGCCGGCAGCTCGTAGCCCTCCTCGATGCCCTTCAGCCCCGCCGCCAGCACGAGCGCGAAGGCGAGGTAGGGGTTGCAGGCGGAGTCGAGGGAGCGGAACTCGATGCGGGTGGAGCCGCCCTTGTGCGGCTTGTACATCGGCACGCGGACCAGCGCCGAGCGGTTGTTGTGGCCCCAGCAGATGTAGGAGGGCGCCTCGCCGCCCTGCCCGGCGATGGCCTCGGCCCCGCCCCACAGCCGCTTGTAGGAGTTGACCCACTGGTTGGTGACCGCGGTGATCTCGGCGGCGTGCCTGAGCAGCCCCGCGATGAAGGAGCGGCCGATCTTGGACAGCTGGTAGTCGGCGCCCGCCTCGTAGAAGGCGTTGCGGTCGCCCTCGAACAGCGACATGTGGGTGTGCATGCCGGAGCCCGGGTGCTCGGTGAACGGCTTGGGCATGAAGGAGGCCCAGATGCCCTGCTCCAGCGCCACCTCCTTCATGACCAGGCGGAAGGTCATGATGTTGTCGGCGGTGGTGAGGGCGTCGGCGTAGCGCAGGTCGATCTCCTGCTGGCCCGGCGCGCCCTCGTGGTGGCTGAACTCCACCGAGATGCCCATCGACTCGAGCATCATGATCGCCTGGCGGCGGAAGTCGTGGCCCGCGCTGTGCGGGGTGTGGTCGAAGTAGCCGCCTGAGTCGATCGGCTCGGGCCTCGGCCCGCCCACCTCGGGCCGGTCCTTCAGCAGGAAGAACTCGATCTCGGGGTGGGTGTAGAAGGTGAAGCCCATGTCGGCGCACTTGGCGAGGGCCCGCTTGAGCACCCAGCGCGGATCGGCGTGGGAGGGCGAGCCGTCCGGCATGAGGATGTCGCAGAAGATGCGGGCCGCGCCGGGCACCTCGCTGCGCCAGGGCAGGATCTGGAAGGTGGCCGGATCGGGCTTGGCGAGCATGTCGCTCTCGTAGACGCGGGCGAATCCCTCGATCGCCGAGCCGTCGAAGCCGATGCCCTCGGCGAAGGCGCCCTCGAGCTCGGCGGGCGCGATGGCGACGGACTTGAGGAAGCCGAGCACGTCAGTGAACCACAGCCGGATGAACCGGATGTCGCGCTCCTCTAGCGTGCGGAGAACGAACTCCTGCTGACGGTCCAAGGCATCCCCTTGACTGAAAAGACATGTCTGGTCCTCTACAGTCTGCCCGTCGCGTGTTTCGCGCACGTTACGGGGAGACATCCCCGCGAGATCGGCGGGGCCCTCCCTCGCGCCCGCGCCGTGATCACGGGGCCGGACCGAGCGCGTGCCTCGCTGACAAACGCCGCCCCGCCCTCCTAGTGTGATCAAGCACCGCTGTCTCGGGGAGGCAACACATGAGCGCTGAGCTGCGTAAACGAAAGCTCGACAAGGCTTTCACGCACATCGACGTCAACGGCGCGGGGGCGATCGAGCGCGACGACCTGCTGGGGCTCGGCGCGCGCCTGCTGGTGGGGTTCGGGGAGTCGCCCACCTCCGTCAGGGGCGACCGCCTCGTGCAGAGCTTCGACCGTATCTGGACGGCGTTGTCGGCCCAGCTCGGCAGGGACGGCGACGGCGCGATCAGCTGCCAGGAGTTCCACGCGAGCATGACGTCGGCCTTCATCGAGGGCGACCGGTTCGACCCCGTCTTCAGGCCGGCCGCCTCGGCGGTCGCCGAACTGTGCGACGAGGACGGGGACGGCAGGGTCGGCCCGCGGGAGTTCCGCATGCTGCTCAGCGCCTTCGGCACCGCCTACGACGACGTGGACGAGGCCTTCGACCGGCTCGACCACGACCGTGACGGCACGCTCGCGGTGGCCGACCTGGTCGAGGCGGCCAGGGAGTTCTACACCGGCGACGACCCGCACGCCGCCGGCAACTGGCTGTTCGGCCCGCTCTAAGGGGATCTGCCGTGCTCACCATGTCCTCACCGAGCGTGCTCACCCCGCTCATCGAACGCGTCCCCGCCCTGGCGGCGCCGTGCAGGATGCACCGTTCGGTCTACGCGATCGAGGCCGCGGTCATCGACTGGACCAGGAGGACGGGCCTGCGGGTGGATCGCAGGGCGAGCTGTCACCGCCTGGCCGCCCGTGCCTTCGCCGAGTTCGACGCGGGCTCGGCCGCGCTGTTCGCGCAGTGGCTGACCTGGCTGTTCCACCTGGACGACCAGGTGGACGAGGAGTGCCAGCCGTACCCGAGGCTGTTCGACGGCAACGGCGCGCACCCGCTGGAGGCGGCCTTCGCCGACCTGTGGAAGATCACGAGCGCGGCGATGAGCGACGACTGGCGGCTGCGCTTCGCGACCAACCTGCAGCGGCACGCTGACGCGTGCCGTACCGAGGCGGGCAACAGGGCGGGCGCGCGGGTGCCGAGCATCGAGGAGTACCCCCTGCTGCGGAGGGGGACGGCCGGGCCGTACCTGTTCGACCTGGTCGAACCGTGCCTGGGAGTGGAGGTGCCGCCCGAGCTCCACGCGGACGAGCCGTGGCAGGCGCTCGTGGAGTCGTGCGCCGACGTCGCGGCCTGGTGCAACGACGTGGCCTCGCTGGCGAAGGAGCGCGGCGACGCGCACAACTTCGTGGTGGTCGCCGCGCACGAACTGGGCCTCAGCCCGTCGCAGGCCATGGACTGGGTACTCGACAGGATCGTGGAGCGGTGCGCGGACATGCGGGCGGCGGCCCGCCGCCTGCCCCTGGAGACGCTGCCGCCGAAGACCGCCAGGGACGTGAGCAAGGTCGCCTGCGCCTACCTCACCTCGCCCCGCGCGCACCTGGACTGGATCACCGAGACCGAACGGTACACGTAACGTCACCGACCGATCTCCCTATGTATTCAACATGGGGGGAAGACACGCGAAGCCGGTGACCTGGCGACGCCGGGGCGTGGCGGGCATGACGGTGCTCGCCGCCCTCGCCGTCACCCTGTGGATGGCGAGCCTGCTGCGTCACGACGGCTGCGCGGCGGCGGACGCGCAGCCCACCAGGACCGGCAGGGCGATGTACTACCAGGGCACGGCCGGCACCTGCTCGCTCTCCGGCGGCCAGCTGTACGCCTCGGTCTCGGCGGGAGAGTACGCGGGCTCCAGGCTGTGCGGCGGCTACCTCGACGTGACGGGGCCGCGCGGGACCGTCCGCGTGCAGGTCGTCGACAGCTGCCCGTCCTGCCGCTCGGGCGAGGTGGACCTCAGCAGGGCGGCGTTCGCCAGGATCGCCGACCCGCGCGCGGGCGTGGCGAAGGTCGTCTACCGCACCGTCCGCAACCCGGAGCTGGCCAGGGGCCTGTCCGTCAAGGTGCGCGAGGGCTCCACGGCGGGCTGGATGGCGCTGCAGGTGATCGACCACGGCAACCCGCTGCACAGGGTGGAGATCCTCCGCGGCGGCGAGTGGCGCGACCTCGACCGCGGCTCCGACGGCTACTGGGTGGCCCCGCGCGGCGCCGGCGCGGGGCCCTTCCAGCTGCGGGTGACCGACGTGCACGGCCAGAGCGCGACCGTCACGGGCGTGGAGCTGGCCCCCGGCCGGATCCAGCGGACGGCCGTCAGGCTCTACGACGCGACGAAGGCGGCGGCACCCGTCACGACGACGCCGACGCCGGCCGGCATGAGCGTCCCTGTCCCCTCGCCGCTGGCCGCCGAGCGGGTCAGGCGGCGGTGCTAGCCAGCGCGTCACCCGTGGCCGTGCGCCGGTAGAGGACCTCCTTGCCCAGGCGCCTGCCGACCGCGAGCCCGCCCGCCGACAGCACGCCGAGGTGCTGGCTGACCGCGCCCGCGCTGAGCGACATCCGCCTGGCCAGGGCCGAGGTGGTGGTGGGCTCGGCGAGCGCGGTGAGGATCTGCGCCCTGCTGCGCCCGATGAGCGCGGCGAGCGCGTCGGGGGCGGGCGGCGGGCCCTGCTCCCACAGCGTGCCGATCCCCTGCACCGGATAGACGAGCATCGACTGGTAGGGCGCCGACATCACCGCCACGCTCGGCCAGTAGAACGCCGAGGGCAGCAGGACCAGACCGTCACCGAACAGCTGCGCGGCCCCCACGCACCACGGCCGGTCGATCGTCAGCTGCTCGCCGTTCCACACGATGGCCGGGTCGAGGCCGGCGAACAGCTGCCTGGCCCCGCCGGTGGCCAGCTCGCGGGAGCGGCGCAGCACGTCGCGCTCCAGCAGGCCGTACACGCGGGGCCAGTACTCGGCGAAGCACGACTCCCAGTAGGCCTCGAGCGCGTCCGCCACCCTGGCCACGCCGGCGGCGGGGTCGGCGCGGAAGCGCTCGGTGCCCGGCAGGAGCGCCGCCTCCTCGGCCGCGCGGGCCGGCGGCGTCCGCCGTACCCTGTCGAGTTCGGCGGCGAAGTCCGGCAGCGGGGTGTCGGGGGGCGGGGTGAGGAAGTCGGCGAGGTAACCGCTCGGCGGCACCAGCGCGAGCAGCTCGGCCAGGTCGAGCGCGGGCAGCCGGGGGCGCACGGCCTTGATCCACGGCAGGTGCACGGACTGGCGGGCGGGGTCGCGCAGGGTGCGCAGGCTGGCGACGAGCTCCCACATGGGCGAGAAGGCGAACCTGATGCGCGCCACGTCTTCTGACCTCATGGTCCACACGATGCACATAGCTTTTAGTCTGCACTAAACCGTTCGCGACTCCGACAGCAGTGCACGAACCTTGCCTCTGTGACTAGCGTTATCAGTGAGAAGCCCACGTTCCTGCAGTCCAAGATCGGCGGTCTGCCGCGCCCGTTCTGGGCGCTGTGGAGCGGCACTTTGGTGAACCGGCTCGGCACCATGGTGATGCCGTTCACCGGGGTGTACCTGACCCAGTCGCGGGGCCTTTCGCTGACGGCCGCGGGCGTGGTCATGGCGGTGTTCGGCGCGGGTTCCCTGGTCTCCCAGCTGATCGCCGGGTCTCTGGCCGACCGCATCGGGCGCAGGGCGACGCTGTCGGGCGGCATGCTGGCCACCGCCGTGGCGATGCTGGCGCTCGGCTACAGCACGACGCTGCCGGCGATCCTGACCTCCATGTTCGTGCTCGGCCTGGTGATCGACGCCTACCGGCCCGCCTCCAGCGCCCTGGTGGCCGACCTGATCGCGCCCGCCGAGCGGCCCAGGGCGTACGGCCTGCTGTTCTGGGCGATCAACCTGGGTTACGCGATCGGCATGACGGCCGGCGGCTGGCTGGCCCAGTCGGGCTTCATGTGGCTGTTCTGGTTCGACGCGGTCAGCAGCGTGGTCTTCGCCGTGCTGGTGTGGCGTGCGGTGCCCGAGACCAGGCCCGCGCCCTCCGAGAGGGCCACGGGCGGCGGCATGCGCCAAGTGCTGCGCGACCGGCTGATGCTGGGCTTCACCGTCATGGTGCTCGGCAACGCCCTGGTCTACAGCCAGACCTTCACCACGTTGCCCGTGGCGATGAAGCTGGCGGGCCTGAGCACCGCCCAGTTCGGCGTGGCGATGGCGGCCAACGGCGTGCTCATCGTGGTCATGCAGCCGCTGGTGTCGGACTGGCTGGGCCGCAGGGATCCCACCAGGACCTTCGCCCTGGGCGTCGGGATCATGGGAGTCGGTTTCGCGCTGACCGCCTTCGTCACCTCCACGATCACCCTGGTGGCCACCATCGTGGTCTGGACCGTCGGCGAGATCGTCACCGCCGGAATCGCGGGCGCCATCGTCGCCTCGCTGGCCCCCGCGCACCTGCGCGGCAGGTACGCCGGGCTGTTCGGCTTCGCGTGGGCGGTGGCCGGCATGGCCGCGCCGCTGATGACGCCGCTGCTGGAGGTCAGCAGTCTCGCGCTGTGGCTGACGGTCGGCGCCATCGGCCTGGTGACGGCGGTGGCCGGGGTGGCGCTCGCCCCCGCGATCAGGCGCAGGGCCGCGTTGAACGAAGATTGATTCGCCGTTGGCGCGGCGAAGATACCCTTACGCCTGCCATGGTGACCTTCAGCGCATTGGGACCGTTCCAGGTCTGTCTCGACGGACTCCCCCTCGACCTCGGCGGCCAGCGCCAGATGGCCGTGCTGGCCAGACTGCTGGTGGCCAGGGGCCGGGCGGTGCCCGTGACCATCCTCATCGACGACCTGTGGCCCGGCGGGCCGCCCGCGCAGGCCCTGTCGACCATCCAGGGATACGTGTCGCGGCTGCGGCGCGCCCTCGAGCCGGACCGGGCGCCGCGGTCGGAGGCGGGGGTGCTGGTGTCGGCCCCACCCGGCTACGCGCTGCGCGCCACGACCGACCAGGTGGCCTGCTGGCGCTTCGAGCAGCTGGCCAGAACGGAGGGGCCGGCGGCGGCCGTCTGGACGTCGATGGAGGCGGCCCTCGCGCTGTGGCGGGGCCCCGCCCTGGCCGAGTTCGCCGACCTGGCGTGGGCCTCGACCGAGGCGGGACGGCTGGAGGAGCTGCGCCTGGTCGCGATCGAGCGGCGGGCGGAGGCGGGGCTGCGGCTCGGCCGGTCGGCCGCGCTCGTGCCCGACCTGGAGGCGCACGCCTCGGCGCACCCGCTGCGGGAGGAGGGGTGGCGGCTGCTGGCCACGGCTCTCTACCGGAGCGGACGGCAGGGCGACGCGCTGGGCGCCCTGCGCCGGGCCAGGACGATCTGGCGGGAGGAGCTCGGCCTCGACCCCTCCGGTCTCCTGCAGCGGCTGGAGGCCGACATGCTCAGCCAGTCGCCCCACCTGGACCTGCCCCCGGTCGAGGGGCCCCCTTCGGGCGGGTGGTCAGGAGCGGGAGCGGCGGGTGGACCCGGGGCATCGGACGACGAGTCCGGGGGCGCGGCGCGGGCGCTGAGGGTCGTGGTGGCCGACGACCAGGCGCTGGTCAGGACCGGGCTGCGGGTCGTGATCGACACCGAGCCCGGGCTGGAGCTGGCGGGCGAGGCCGCGGACGGCGAGCAGGCGATCGGGGTGGTCCGCGATACCCGGCCCGACCTGGTCCTGCTCGACATCCAGATGCCGAGGCTCGACGGCCTGACCGCGGCCCGCAGGATCCTCGCCGACGAGGAGCCGCCCAAGGTCATCATGATGACCACCTTCGGCACCGACGAGAACCTCTACGCCGCGCTGCGCGCGGGGGTCAGCGGGTTCGTGCTCAAGACCTCGGCTCCCGAGCAGCTCGTGGCAGCCATGCGCGCCGCCGCGGCGGGCGACGCGCTCATCGACCCCGCGCTGACCACGCGCATCATCTCCGCCTTCGCCGGCACGCCCGACCCGGCCGCTCCCCCGGCGCTGGCCGGGCTGGCCGATCCCCAGCTCGACGTGCTGAGGCTGATCGCCCGCGGGCTGACCAACCGGCAGATCGCCCGCACGCTCGCCGTCCCCGACCGCCAGGTGGCCGACACGGTCGCCGGGCTGCTCGACCACCTGGGCCTGTTCGACCGGGCGCAGCTGGTGGTGGCCGCCTACGAGACGGGCCTGGTGACGCCAGGAGACAACACGTGACTTATCGTCGCTTTGACGATAAAGAGAACGGGGTACTAGGCTGTTGACGTGGCCCCATTGCGCATTGCCCTGGTTCAGACCAATCCGGTCGTTGGCGACCTGACGGCCAACGCCGACGCCCTTGTGAGATGGACGCGCGACGCCGCCGACCGCGGCGCGCACCTCGCCCTGTTCACCGAGATGTTCCTGACCGGCTACCCGGTAGAGGACCTCGTGCTGCGCACGTCCTTCGTGGACGCCAGCATCAGGGCGCTCGACGACGTCGCGGCACGGCTGGCCGACGAGGGCCTCGGCGAGCTGCCCGTCGTCGTGGGCTACGTCGACAGGGCCGGCCTCGCCCCGCGCGTCGGCCAGCCCAAGGGCGCGCCGCTCGACGCCGCCGCCCTCCTCCACAGGGGCCGGGTGGTCACCCGCACGGCCAAGCACCACCTGCCCAACTACGGCGTCTTCGACGAGTACCGCTACTTCGTCAGGGGTGACCGGCTGCCCATCTTCCGCCTGCACGGCGTCGACGTGGCGATCGCGGTGTGCGAGGACCTGTGGCAGGAGGGCGGTCCCGTCGCGGTGGTCGGCGAGGCGGGCGCGGGGCTGCTCGTGGTGCCGAACGCCTCGCCGTACGAGCGGGAGAAGGACGACGTCCGCCTGGAGCTGGTGGCGCGCAGGGCGCGCGAGGCCGGCTGCGCGCTGGTCTACGCCAACCAGGTCGGCGGCCAGGACGAGCTGGTCTTCGACGGCGACTCGCTCGTCGTCGACGAGGCGGGCGAGCTGGTGGCGAGGGCGGGGCAGTTCCGCGAGGAGCTGCTCGTCGTCGACCTCAACCTGCCGGTCTCCGACGCCGAGCCGGGCCTGTTCCCCTACGACGCGGGCGACGGCACGACGATCACGGTGGAGCGGCTGGTGCTGTCGGCCGAGCCCGTCGCGCCGTACGAGCCCGTGACGAACGAGATCGAGGCCAGGCTCGACGACACCGGCGAGGTCTACCACGCGCTGGTGCTGGCGGTGCGCGACTACGTGGCGAAGAACGGCTTCGGCTCGGTGATCCTCGGCCTGTCGGGCGGCATCGACTCCGCGCTGACGGCGGCCATCGCCTCCGACGCGATCGGGCCCGAGCGGGTGCACGTCGTCATGATGCCCTCCCGCTACTCCTCCGAGCACTCGCTCGGCGACGCCGAGGAGCTGGTGCTCAGGCAGGGGGTCAACTCGCGGATCGTGCCCATCTCCGACATCGTCAACGCCTTCGAGAAGGAGATCGACCTGTCGGGCCTGGCCGCGGAGAACCTGCAGGCCAGGGTGCGCGGAATGATCCTCATGGGCCTGTCGAACGAGCACGGCCACCTGGTGCTGACCACGGGCAACAAGAGCGAGCTGGCCACCGGCTACTCCACGCTGTACGGCGACTCGGCCGGCGGGTTCGCGCCGATCAAGGACGTGCCGAAGACGATGGTCTGGGCCCTGGCGAGGTGGCGCAACGAGAACTCCGACCCGTCGTTCCTGATGCGGGCCGAGCGGCCGATCCCGGACAACTCCATCACCAAGGAGCCCAGCGCCGAGCTGCGGCCCGACCAGCGCGACACCGACTCGCTGCCGCCGTACGAGGTGCTCGACCGGCTGCTGGACGACTACGTCGAGAAGGACATGGGCTCGGCCGAGCTGATCGCGGCGGGCCATGATCCCGCGCTGGTGGCGCGGATCATCCGGCTGGTCGACCTGGCGGAGTACAAGCGGCGGCAGTACCCGCCGGGCCCGAAGATCACCCCGAAGAACTTCGGCAGGGACCGCAGGCTACCGATCACCAACAGGTGGCGGGAGACGCCTGCCTAGGTAGGAGCGCAGCAGCTGCTTGGTCTCCGCCACCAGCTCGGGCTCGTCGTGGTGCGCCCTGAGCAGGGCGTCGGCGGCCTCCACGGCCACCAGCAGCACCCTGGCGCCGTCGCGCAGCCCGAGCAGCCCGGCCAGCGCCTGCGCCACCTCGGCGTTGTCCCCGAAGTCGAGGACGGCGAAGCCGGGCACCGTGGCCTTCATGTCGAGGTATTCGTCCACGACGGTGTCGATCACCGGGTCCCACCCCGAGGCGCCGGCCAGCTTCGGCTCGAGCCTGGACAGGAACTGGTCCAGGTTGCGCCGGGTCAGCGCCGCCGCCAGCGAGCGCTTGTCGTTGAAGAAGCGGTAGATCGAGCCGATGGGCATGCCGGTGCGGGTGGCCACGGCGCGGGTGCTCAGCGCGTCGTAGCCGCCGTCGTCCAGCAGCGCGGCGGCCGCGTCGAGCATGCGGTCGACCCTCTCGGCGCTGCGCCGTTGGAGCGGGGTGCGTCTCATGCGGCAAAGAGTAGGGTCAGGCCGCCGAGCGTGTAGCAGACCATGAGCACGAACAGCGGGATCTGCCCCGCGACGGCCTTGGCGGGCTCGAGCAGGCGCACCGACCTGTCGTGCGCGGCCACCACGCCGACCACGTGCCCGGCGACGATGGCGAGCACCTGGACGGTGGCGATGACGCCCGGGCTCACGACGTCCTGGTTCACCTGGGCGCTCAGGCCGAGCGCGAGGATCACGGCCCGCTGACCCTCGATGACGAAGAGCGAGAAGTAGTGGGCGACCAGGTAGCCGATGGCGATTGGTACCAGCGAGTGCGCGAACCTGGGCGTCAGGCCCCGCGCGCCGCCGATCAGGCCCGCCGCCCACAGGCACACGGTGTAGAGCGCCGCCACTCCCCCGATCGCCACCAGCAAGCCGACGGTGCCGAGGCCCGTCCTGCCGAGCGGGCCGGTCTGCAGCGCGTTCACCCAGACGGGCGCGCCGGCGAAGCCGTCGTAGCCGGTGCTGCCGAGGAGCACGCAGACGGTGGCCACCAGCCCAGGAGCCTGGACGACGGCGTCGAGGCCGTCGAAGGGGCTGCGCAGCACGAGCGTGCCGTCCGCCCTGCGGCCGAGGGGCGACAGGTGGCCGACGAGCGTGGAGTAGACCTCGAAGGGGTCGCCTTTCTCCAGCCATGCGTGGCCGTAGGCGAGCGTCCCCGCCACCTGCGCGGCGCCGTACGCCAGCAGGAAGACCAGCAGCGTCGCGGAGGCGGCGGGTTCGGATGAGACCAGCTCCATCCAGGTGAAGGCGAACAGGCCCGCCGCGGCGGGCCAGTAGCCGAGCCGGCCGGGCAGCGGGCGCCGCGGCCGGTCGGGCAGCAGCCTGAACGGGTTGGCCAGCCGCCACACCGGCCCGAACAGCAGCGACGCGGGCACCAGCCCCACCCAGAAGATCACATAGACGAGGTACGGCGCGGCGTTGTCCTCGGCGGGCCCGAGCAGCAGCCAGCCGAGGGTGTAGAGCGCCAGTATCGCGGTGACGGCGCGGATCGCCGTGGCGGGCGGACGCCACGACAACGCCCGCCCCGCGCTGTCGCCCCTGAAGCGGGAGTCCGCCCACAGCAGGCCCAGCGCGAGGAACGACACGACCAGCGCGGCGAATGCCCCCGCGTAGGCGTAGAAGAGCGGGATCGGCAGGTCGCTTCGGCTGCCGATCCCGTGCGCGAGCACTCCGGTCATTTCACCGCCAGCTGGATGAGCACCAGCTTGCTCCCGTGAGTCTCGACCTCAAACACGCCCGACATATCAGCCTTGAACCTGATATTTGCGGGCTTGCCGGGCTGGAGCTCCTGCGTGACGTCGAAGCCGTGCACGTGCAGCTCGTCGGCGACGTCGCTGGTCACGGTCAGGCTGACGGTCTGGCCCCGCTTCACCTCCAGCCAGCCGGAAGGCGGCGACACCTGCCCCTTGGAGATGGTGATCTCGGCGCGCGGCTCTCCCGGTTGCGGCGCGCCCGTGGCGACCTCATGCCCGGTGCCCGGTCTGTGATGGGTCTCAGAGATCGGCCCGCACCCCGTGACCAGCGCGCACGCCAGCAGGACCGCCGCCCGTCTCACGCCGCCGCCTCTTCCCGTGTGACCTTGCGCCTGGGCGCCACCACGACGACCGCGCACAGCACCCAGACCCCGGTGAGGAGTCCGCGGACCCAGCCAGGCCCGATCGGTATCACCGGCAGCATCCACACCGCCCGGTCGAAGGCGTCGACCAGGTATAGCGCGCCGAGCACGACCGTGAACCAGCCGAACGCGCCGCGCGCGATCCAGCCCGCGCCGAGCAGCCAGATCCCGGTCAGCGCCAGCGCGACGGCGGGCAGCGCGGTGTAGCCGTCGAGCGCGCCCAGCACGTCGAGGGCGAGCCCCGCCAGGCCGGCGACGGTCAGCGGCAACGCCCAGCGCGAGCGCAGGCGACGCCGCCACAGCAGTACCGCCATCAGGGCGAGCACGAGGGAGCCGCCCAGCGCGAGCTGCACCTCCACCCTGGCCAGGCCGCTGGAGCCGAACCACCAGCAGCCGCCGGGGAGTCGCCGGTCGCTGATGCTGTAGTCGTTGCACAGGTACATCTGCACGAGCTTGACCGGCTCGGCCACCACCCTGGCGGGGCCCGCGCCGCCACAGCCGGGCAGCGCGCCGGGGCTGGTCACCCGCACGCCCTCCCAGCAGTTGGCGCGGCCCTGGCCGTCCCAGTAGACGTCGGCGCCGTTGTCCTTCAGCTGGTTGCCCGTGTACAGGTTGTGGTGGGAGGTGTCGAACTGCTTGTCCCACGACTCCTCGCCCCTGATGAAGGCGGGCACCGCCATCAGGTTGAACGCGGCGTTGTCGTGCCCCCAGATCTGGTTGTTCCTGAAGACGTTCCAGTTGCCGCCCGCGGTGATGATGCCGCTGCCGGGCGGCAGGCCGATCTGCGGGCAGACCACACCCTTCTCGTAGCCGCGCTCGGCGGGCGGCTTGGCGCAGGTGCCGTCCTTGACGTGCTCGTAGTAGGTGGCGTTGTTGTCGTGGATCTTGTTGTTCTCGAACTTGGCGTGGTTCTGCGGCAGGCCGGGGTGCCCGGGGAAGGCGCTGTCCATGGTGGCGCCGGCGAGGTTGCCCCAGAACTCGCTGTCGTGCACCCAGACCGAGTCGCCCGCCGTGCCCGAGTAGCCGACCATGTTGTGGTGGCTCTTGCAGCGCCTGATCTCGATGGCGTAGCGCGGCACCTCGTAACCGCGGCCGTCGTTGATGTTGGAGGCGCTGCCGGGGTAGATGCCCGAGTCGCCGTTGCCGTACGACTCGCAGTCGGTGTAGAGGCCGTGGTCGCTGGCGAAGGTGAGGAAGCCGTACTCGTCGTTCCACCTGGTCAGCATGCGGTCGATGACGAAGCCGTCGGTGGCCAGGATGTAGAGCGAGTTGAACGTCGTGCGCTGGGCGGTGAAGTTCCTGAAGTAGACGCCGTCGGTCATGTCGGCGCGGATCGCGTTGAGCTTGCGGTACTGCGCGTCGACGACCACGTCCAGCGGGCCCGCGCCGGTGCCCTCGATCTGCAGGTCCTTCTTGCCGAGGATGGCGACCAGGTTCTGGTTGTGCGGGCACTGGACCTGCTGCTCGTAGGAGAGGATCTGGTAGCCCCAGCTCGACCAGCGGGCCTTGAGGTTGGCGCACTCGCCCGTGGGCGCGGGCTGACCGGGCTCCTCCAGGTAGAGGCCGGGCAGGATGGCGATGTTCATCCCGGGCCTGTCTACCTGGTCGACCGCCTGCTGCAGGTGCCGGAACCCCTCCTTCTGGCACCTGGCGAAGAGGCGGAGGTTGCGCTGCTTCAGCTCATCCGGAAATTTCGCGATCCGACGCTCGAAATCTGATTTATCCGTCTTGCAGACCAGCAGGTCGGGCTCCCCCTGCCGGTGGACGGGCACACTTCCCGTGCCGTCGGGCAGTTTCACCTCCCGCTCTTCGTGCGCGAGGACGGCGGAGGCCGGCAGGAGGAGGACGAGGACCAGGCCCAGGAGGGATAAGGTCCGGCGCGCGATGAGGGGCATGGCGGCGAGACTAGAACATTGCTCACGTTCTGCCTAGAGCCCGCCGCACTGCACGTGATCCGCTGACCCCATGCCTGCCCAACGCCCGATGCGTACGGTGGCCTGACATGTTCTTTGCCACGGTTCGGTTCAGGATCCTGGGCCCGCTGGAGTGCTCGTCGGCGGTGCGCCCACACAGGTCGTGACCCGAAGGCGAGCCGCGATACTCAGGGCGCCAGGCCGCGCAGGACGCCGTCGACGATGCGGCCCGGCAGGTCGTCGGCGAGGTCCTCGTCGCCGGTGGCCCGCTTGATGTGCCACATCATCGTCCCCGCCAGCGTGCCGAGCGCCAGCCGCACGTCGAGGTCGGCCCGCAGTTCGCTGGTCTCGACGCCCCGCTCCAGCACCGCGACCATCGCCGCCGTGCGCGGCTCGACGGCCTGCTTCATGAACTTCTCGAACAGCCGGGGATAGCGGTCGGACTCGCTCATCGCGATGTTCATCACGCAGCGGGTGCGGGCCTGGCCCGCCTCGCGCATCATCGTGTCGAGCAGCGCGACCAGGTCGTCGCGCACCGAGACGCCCCCCAGCGCGGGAACCGGCGCCTTGAGCGAGGCCAGCGCGTCGGCGACCAGGTCCTCCTTGTTGGACCAGCGCCGGTAGATGGTCGTCTTGCCGACCCCCGCCTTCGAGGCGATCGCCTCGATGGACAGCTCGGAGACACCCATCCCCTCGCCGATCAGATCGAGGGTGGCCTCGATGATCGCCTTCTCGGCCTTCTCGCTACGCGGACGGCCCGCGGGACGGGCCGTGGCGGTCTCTGTCGTCGTCATCGCGGCCTCACACTACCGCTGGTTCTTTCTCTTCGGCCTTCTGGACGGCCCTCGCCTTGCCCGGCATCCAGACCGCCACCACACCCACGCCCACCAGGGCGATGACGGCCGAGATGAGGGCCGTGGTGTGCATGCCGTCGATGAAGGCGTGGTAGGCGGGCTGCAGAATGGCCTGGTCGCCTCGGGCCACCCCGACGGTGGCCATGAGGGACTCGCCGGCGAGGTGCCGCACATCGTCGGGGAGCCCGGCCAGAGCGGGGGCGACCTCACCGCGGTAGGAGGACGACAGCACCGAGCCGAGGACGGCCACGCCGAGCGCGCCGGCCACCTGGCGGACGGTGTTGCTCATGGCCGAGCCGACGCCCGCCTTCTCCCTGGGCAGCGCCTCCATGATCGCGGTGGTGGCGGGCGGCATGATGTTGGCCATCGCGGCGCCCTGGACGAAGAAGACGACCTCGATCAGCCAGACCGGGGTGTTCTGGTCGAACAGCGCGTAGGCGGCCAGCGCGAGGGTCACGACGAGCATGCTGACCGTGGCGGCCGTCTTGGCGCCGAGCACCTCGTTCACCCGCTGGCTGAGCGGGGCGAAGATGAGCTGCGCCGCCGCGAAGGGGATCATCAGCGCCCCCGCCTGGATCGGGCTGAAGCCCAGCACGATCTGCAGGTAGAAGGTCAGGAAGAACATCCCGCCCATCATCGCGAAGAAGACGATGCCCATCATGCCGATGGCCGAGCTGAAGCGGACGTTGCCGAAGTTGCGCACGTCGAAGGCGGGGTGCTCGACGCGCCGCTCCCACCAGACGAAGACGGCCAGCACCAGCACGCCGAAGAGGGTGGGGACGAGCACCTCGGCGCTGCCGAAGGTGCCGAGCTCGCCGCCGCGGATGATGCCGTAGACGACGGCGACCAGACCGATGATCGAAAGGATCACGCCGACGGGGTCGAGCCTGGACGGCTTGGGATCCCGCGACTCGGGCACGACGCTGCCGATGAGGAACATGCTGATCAGCACGATCGGCACGTTGATCAGGAAGACCGAGCCCCACCAGAAGTGCTCGATCAGCAGGCCGCCGGTGATCGGGCCGATCGCCACCGCGAGGCCGACGCCGCCGGCCCAGATGCCGATGGCCTTGCCGCGCTCCTGCGGGGGAAAGACATTGGAGATGATCGCCAGGGTGGCCGGCATGATCGCCGCACCGCCGATGCCCATCGCGGCCCTTGCCATGATCAGCTGCATGGGGTCCTGCGAGTAGGCGCTGGCCAGGGAGGCCAGCCCGAACAACGCCATGCCGATGAACAGCATGCGCTTGCGGCCGGTGCGGTCACCGATCACGCCGAAGGTGAACAACAGACCCGCGAACACGAGCGTGTAGGAGTTGATCGCCCACTCCAGCTCGCTCTGCGTCGCGCCCAGCCCTTGTACGGGGTCGGCGATGGTCTTCATGGCGACGTTCAGGATCGTGTTGTCCAGGACCACCGCCAGGAGGCTGAACACGAGCACGCCGAGGATCGCCCAGCGGCGTGGATGACCCGTCTGTGGTTCCATCAGAAAAGCTCCAATTTCGATACGACACAGTTTCGCAACGCCACCGTAGCGCAACGCATTCCGATACGCAACGGTCGCGTTTCATAAGTCGTTCTCAGGAGCTCACGCGGACGGGTTCGGGCATGGGCTCGGCCTCGGGGGCGCGATTCCAGAACGGCAGTGCGACCAGCACCATCACCACGCCGACCAGGCCCGCGACGGCGAACGCCCACGCGGGCCCGTGGGCGTCGATGACGGCTCCCGCGATCGGCGCGGACGAGGCGCCGCCGATCAGCAGCGCGGTGCCGTGCAGGCCCATGGCCTCGCCGCGCGCGGCGGCAGGGGTCCACCTGCTCAGGGTGTCGACGGAGGAGGAGAGCGCGGGCGCGCAGAGCACGCCCGCGGGCACCAGGGCCACGAGCAGCCATCGCCAGTCGCCGCCGACCAGGCCGACCGGAATGGTGAGCGCGCCCATCAGGCCGGTCAGGACGAGGACGGAGAAGCCGCGCGGCAGCCCGCCGTACACGAAACCGCCGACGAGGGAGTAGACGCACCAGATGGCCACGGCCAGCCCGATCCACTCGGTCTGCCCTGCGTGCTCGATCGTGGCCACCAGCGACAGCTCGGTGGCGGTCAGGATGAAGGTGGCCGCGGTGACCGTGCCCAGCAGCGCGATGAGCGACGGGGTCAGCCACTGGCGGCGCGAGACCTTCCCCGTGGCGGCCTTGAGCTCCTCCGCCGAGCGGATGGGCGGGTTCAGCGCGATCAGCGCCACGCCCGCGCACACCAGCCCGGCGGCGATCAACGCCATCGTCCACGTGGACCCCAGGGAGGTGATGCCCGCGACGGCCAGCGCGGGGCCGGTCATGTAGGAAAGCTCGACCAGCATCGAGTCGAGCGAGAAGCCCATCCTGCGCTGCTCGACCGGGACCATCGCGGCCAGGCACTGCCGGATCACGCTGAAGACCGGCAGCGCCAGCAGACCGGCCACACCCGCGGCGGGCACCAGCGCGGCGAACGGCAGCAGCCACGCCGTCGACCAGAACGCCGCCTGCGCGACCGTCGTGACCGCCAGCACGGGACGCAGCCCGTGCCGGTCGACGAACCTTCCCGACAGCGGCGAGCCGACGGCCATGCCGATGGTGCTGGCCATGGCGACCATCCCGGCCTGGGTGAACCCCAGCCCCGGGAGGTTCACCACGTGCAGCGTCAGCGCCATCGCCGTCGCCGTGGCGGGGATCCGCGCGACCATGCCGACCAGGAGCAACGTCCGCACGCCTGGAATCCTGAACAGGCGCCGGTAAGGTTCGATAGCCATTGTTATTACTTACCTCCGCACCCATTGTGACGTCCGGCACCGACAGAACTCCCGCCGCGTGCCATCATCAGGAATGTCCGGGTACGCCACAGGGGCGACTCGAGACTGTTTCTGGAGGTCGGACTCATGTCCTCTTCGCTGTACGGCGGCGCCTCGGGCCGCAGGATCACCGTCCGCGACCTGGCCTCGGCCAAGGAACGCGGTGAGAAGTGGCCGATGCTGACGGCCTACGACGCCATGACCGCGAGGGTGTTCGACGAGGCGGGGATTCCCGTCCTGCTCGTCGGCGACTCGGCCGCGATGGTCGTCTACGGCTACGACTCGACGCTGCCCGTCACCGTCGACGAGCTCCTCCCACTGACCGCGGCCGTGGTGCGTGGCTCGTCCCGCGCCCTGGTGGTCGCCGACCTGCCCTTCGGCTCCTACCAGAGCTCCCCCGCCCAGGCGCTGGAGTCGGCGGCGCGGTTCATGAAGGAGGCGGGGGCCCACGCGGTCAAGCTGGAGGGCGGGCGCCGGGTCCTGCCGCAGGTCGAGTCGCTGGTCGCGGCCGGGGTCCCGGTCATGGCGCACCTCGGGCTGACCCCGCAGTCGGTCAACACCTTCGGCGGCTACCGGGTGCAGGGCCGCGGTCAGGCGGGCGACGAGCTCCTGGCCGACGCGAAGGCGCTGCAGGAGGCGGGCGCGTTCGCGGTGGTCCTGGAGTGCGTCCCCGCCGAGCTGGCCGAGCGGGTGACGACCTCGATCACGGTGCCCACGGTGGGCATCGGCGCGGGGGCGGGCACGGACGCGCAGGTGCTGGTGTGGCAGGATCTGATGGGCCTGACCCCGCGCCCGGCCAAGTTCGTGCGGACGTACTCCGACCTGGCCGGCGAGATGGACAGGGCGGTCCGCGCCTTCGCCGCCGAGGTGGCCACGGGCGCGTTCCCCACGCCCGAGCACTCCTACAGCTGAGCCATCAGAGCGGGCCGTCAGACAAGGCCGTCAGACAAGGGTGGCGGGGTCGGTGTTGGCCCCGCACACCACCACCGCGACCCTCTCTCCCCGCTCGCGGGCGTAGACACCCTGCGTCAGCGCGGCGTAGGCGGTGGCGCCCGCGTGCTCCGCGGCCACGCGGTGCTCGGCCCAGAGCGTGCGGCGGGCCGCCTCGATCGCCTCGTCGGAGACCAGCAGGCTCTCGACGCCCGCGGCGGAGACGATCTCGTAGGCGAGCTCGCCGAGCCTGGTGGCGCCCAGCGCGTCGGCGGCGACGCCGCTCACGCCGACGGGGACGGGCCCGCCCGCCTTCAGCGCCTCGTGCAGCGTGGGGATCAGCGCGGGCTCCACGGCGACCACCCTGGGCCCGCGTCCCGCGCCGACGGTGACGCCCGCGACCAGACCGCCGCCGCCCACGGCGACCAGGATCGTGTCGACGCCGCCGATCTGCTCGACCAGCTCCAGGCCGAGCGTGCCCTGGCCGGCCACGACGTCAGGGTGGTCGTAGGCGTGCACCTCCAGCGCGCCCGTCTCCGCGGCCCGCTTGGCCGCCGCCTCGGCCGCCTCCGAGTAGATCGCCCCCGCCTGCGTGACGTTCGCGCCGAGCGCCCGCAGCCCCGCCACCTTCACCGGGCTGCACACCTCGGGCACGAAGATCTCCGCCCGCACGCCCAGCGCCCTGGCCGCGTAGGCGACCGCGAGCCCGTGGTTGCCGCCGCTGGCCGCGATCACCCCGCTGTCGGGGACGTGCGCCGACAGCATCCTGTTGAAGGCGCCGCGCACCTTGAACGAGCCCGAGTGCTGCAGCACCTCCAGCTTGAGGAACAACCCCTCGGAGATCTCGACGACCGGGGTGCGCACCGCGCGTCCCTCGATCCGCCGCGCCGCCGCCACCACGTCGTCGTACCTGACCGTCACTACAGCTCCCGCTCGATCGTGCGCTTCAGCTCGGCGATCCGTGTCTCGTCCCGCCGGTAGAAGACCCATTGTTTGATCTTCGTCCCGCGGATGAGTCCGGCCCTTTCGAGGATCTTCAGATGCGCCGTCGCGCTCGGCTGGGTCATGCCGAGCTTGGTGGCGATGAAGATCGAGCACACGCCGTCCTCCACCAGATCCCCGTCCACCTGGGGAGGGAAGTGGGCGACGGGGTCCTTGAGCCAGTCGAGGATGCGCAGCCTCGGCTCACTGGCCAGCGCGCGAAGACTCGTTAACACTTAGCCAGTTTCCTAAGTCTCTAACCGATCTGTCAATCCTCCGGTAGGCGGATGCGCCGGCCGTCCCTGATACGCGTGGTGCCGGCCCGGTGACGGTCAGCCCAGGGCCTGGGCGAAGTCGGCCCAGAGGTCCTCGGCGTGCTCGATGCCCACCGCCACGCGGACCGTCCCCTCGGAGATCCCGTGCCGTCCGAGCTCCTCGGCGCTCAGCGACCTGTGCGAGGTCGTCGCGGGATGCAGCACCAGCGTCTCCACCCCACCGAGCGAGGGAGCCAGCAGCGCCAGCTTCAGCGCGCTCATGAAACGCTCGCCCGCGGCGCGTCCGCCCGCCAGGTCGAAGGAGAACACCCCGCCGAACTCGGGCAGCAGCTTGACCGCCACGTCGTGCGAGGGGTGCGAGGGCAGCCCGGGCCAGTGGACGGCGCTGACGGCCGGGTGCTCGGCCAGCCGGGTGGCCAGCACGCGGGTGTTCGCGCAGTGCCGCTCCATCCGCAGCGGCAGCGTCTGCATGCCGCGCAGGGTCAGCCAGGCGGCGAAGGGGTCGGGGGTCGAGCCCAGCTCGATCGCGAAGTGCCACACCTTGCGGTACAGCTCGTCGGCGGCGAAGACGGCGATCCCGCCGAGCACGTCCGTGTGCCCCGACAGGTACTTCGTGGTCGAGTGGATCACGATGTCGGCGCCGTGCTCCAGCGGGCGGCAGAGGAGCGGCGAGGCGAAGGTGTTGTCCACCACCGAGACCAGGCCCAGATCCTTGGCGGCCGCGCACATCGCGGGCAGGTCGGCGACCTGGCAGACGGGGTTGGCGATGGTCTCCAGGTAGACGAGCCTGGTCTCGGGGCGCACCGCCGCCCGCAGGGCCTCGGGGTCGTCCTCGGCGACGTGGGTGACGGAGATGCCGAACCTGGAGGCGAGGTCGTTGATCATGGCGGCGGTCCCGCCGTACAGCGCCTTCTGCGCGATCAGATGGTCGCCCGGCTTGAGCAGGCCGAGCAGGACCGCGTTGACCGCGCCCATCCCCGAGGAGGTGGCGACGGCGGCGACGCCGCCCTCCAGGCCGGCCACGGCGTCCTCGAGCGAGCGGACCGTGGGGTTGGAGAGCCTGCCGTACACGAAGGCCCCGTCGGGCCTGCCCATCCCGTCGGCGAAGACCTCGGGATCGTCGAAGACGAACCCAGAGGTCTGGTAGATCGGCACCGAGATCGGGACGCTTCCGCTGATCACGGGCTTGGGGAGGTGGACGGCTCGGGTCTCGGGGCGCAGTTCGGTCATACATCCAGGATGTCCTGCTTACTGATTGATTGTCAGATCCAATCGCCGATAATTGGTCCATGAATGAGGCCAATCTTGCGGAGCTCGCCGATCTGACGGAGCTGCTCGGCCGGTGGGCGTCCGGCAGAGGCCCGCTCTACCTGCTGCTCGCCGCCCGCCTGCGCGACCTGATCGACGACGGGCTGCTGCCGCCAGGCGCCGCGCTGCCACCCGACCGCGTCCTGGCCAGGGGGCTCGCGGTGGCGAGGGGCACCGTCGTCGCCGCCTACGACCTGCTCCAGCAGGAGGGCAGGGTGGTCCGCAGAAGAGGGAGCGGCACCCGCGTGGCCGCCGCCGACCTGCCCGCCACCCGCGCGACCAACGAGGTGGGCAGCAACCCGCTGCTGTCCCACATCCTCCATCCGCCGGACGGCGTCACGCTGCTCACCTGCGCCGCGCCCGACGAGCCGCCGCCGCTGCTGGCCGAGGCGTTCAGGCAGGCGGTGTCGCTGCTGCCCGCGCGCGACCTCGGCTACCACCCCGCCGGGCATCCCGCCCTCCGCGCGGCGATCGCCGCCTACTACGACGGTCGCGGTCTGCCCACGGACCCGTCGCAGATCATGGTGACCACCGGCGCCCAGCAGGCCATCACGCTGCTCACCGACCTGCTGGTCGGCCCCGGCGACGTCGTGCAGACCGAGTCGCCCACCTACCCCGGCGCGCTGGAGGTCTTCCGGCACGGCGCCGCCGTGATCCGCCCCGGCCTCGATCCCGGCGAGCGCCCCGCCCTGATCTACGTCATCCCCACCGCCAGCAACCCCGCCGGTGGGATCATGGACACCGCCGCGCGCAGGCGGCTGGCCGCCGCGGCCACCGAGCACGACGTCCCGCTCATCGACGACGAGGTCTGCGCGGAGCTGTGCTTCTCCGGCCCGACGCCGCCCCCGCTGGCCTCGTTCACCGCGGGCGAGCAGGTCATCACGATCGCCTCGCTGAGCAAGCTCGTCTGGGGCGGGCTGCGCGTGGGCTGGATCCGCGCCGCCGCCCCGCTCGTGTCCAGGCTGGCCAGGCTGCGCGCCGTCCACGATCTCGGCGGCGACGTGCTGTCCCAGCTGGCCGCGGTCTCAGTGCTGTCCCGCCTGCCGGAGGTACGGCAGGAGCGCGTCGAGACCCTCCGCCACCGGCACGACCACCTGCTCTCGCGGCTGCGCGCCAGGCTCCCCTCCTGGGAGGTCTCCCCCGCGCTCGGCGGCCAGAACGTCTGGGTCCGGCTCCCGCGCGGCGACGCCGACACCTTCGCCCAGGTGGCACTCAGGCACGGGGTGGCCATCCCGCCCGGGCGCTCGTTCGATCCGCTCGGTGGGCACGCCGATCACCTGCGACTGCACTTCCTCTTCAGGCCCGACGAGCTCACGGCGGCGATCGACGCGCTGGCGCAGGCATGGGAGGCCTACGACGGCTCCCGCCACCCCGCCTCCCGCCACACCCTGATCGTCTGAAGGAAAGCCGCCCAGGTCATGAATTCTTCACTGCCCACCGAGGAGGGAAGCCCGAAGAATCACGGACATGATCCAGGTGAACGGACTCACCAAGAGCTACGGAGACTTCCAGGCGGTGAAGGGCATCTCGTTCGAGGCCCTCCCCGGCGAGGTCTTCGCGCTCCTGGGCAGGAACGGGGCGGGCAAGACCACCACCATGGAGGTCCTGGCGGGCTTCCAGCGGGCCGACGCGGGCGAGGCGCGCGTGCTCGGCCTCGACCCGGCGAAGGACCGCAGGCAGGTACGGCGGCGCACCGGCATCATGCTGCAGGAGGCCGGGTTCTTCCCCGACCTGACCGTCGCGCAGACCGTCGAGTCGTGGCGCGCCTTCACCCCCGCGGCCAGGCCCACGCACGAGATGCTCGACCTGGCGGGCCTGCTCGACCGGGCGGGCACGAAGGTCAGGCAGCTGTCGGGCGGGGAGAAGCGCAGACTCGACCTCGCCCTTGCCGTGCTCGGCCGTCCCGACGTGCTGTTCCTCGACGAGCCGACCACCGGCATGGACCCCGAGGCGCGCAGGAGCACGTGGGACGTCGTCCGCGGCATCGCCGCCGAGGGCACCACGATCCTGCTGACGACGCACTACCTCGACGAGGCGCAGCGGCTCGCCACCAGGATGGCGATCATGGACCACGGCGAGATCGTGGCCAGCGGCGGCATGGCCGAGACGCTGGCCGCGCAGGCGGGCAGGGTCTCGTTCGAGCTGCCCGACGGCATCTCGCCGCGGGAGCTGCCGCTCCCGGTGACCATGGCGGGCGCCGTCGCCACCTGTAGGGCCGAGGACCCCGACCTGGCCGCGCAGCGGCTGCTGAGCTGGGCCGCGGAGAAGGGCCTGCGGCTGCGCGGGCTCGAGGTGCGGACGGCCTCGCTGGAAGACCTGTTCCTCGAAGGGATCGGCAATGCGTGAGTTCATGGCGGTGGCGCGGTTCGGCGGCAGGCTCTACTGGCGCGACAAGGTCGCCCTCTCCACCTCGGTGGCTCTCTCGCTGGGGCTCGGCATCGGCCTGCCCTATCTGATGGCGAAGGTGCGGCCGGGCGCCCCCGGCGTGCTGCTCGACTCGCACCTGGGCCTGCTGGCCATGATCATGACGATCGCCGCGGTCATGCAGACCGCGGTCACCCTGACCGCGCGCCGGGATCAGCTGATCCTCAAGCGGATGCGGGCCACGGGGCTGAACGACCGCGAGATCATCGGCGGTGAGATCGGCAACATCGCCGCGCAGACCGCGCTGCTCGCCCTGGTCGTGACCATCGTCCTGTACGTCGTGGCGGGGCTGCAGACGCCGCGGCAGCCGCTGGTCCTGGTGGCGTTCGTGGTCGTGGGCGCGGCGGTCCTGTCGCTGCTCGGCGCGGCCTGGACGGTGGTCATCTCGCGGTCGGAGCTGGCCGCGGTCATCACGATGCCCTGGTTCATGCTGGCGGGGCTGGGCGCGGGCGGGTTCGGACCGGTCGTCGAGTTGCTCCCCTCGTGGGTGGGCACGGTGCTGAACCTGCTGCCCACCGGCGGGATCGTCGAGGGCGCCCGCTTCGCCTACACGGGACAGGGGAACCTCCCGTTCGCCCTGCTCAACCTGGCGGTCTGGACCGCGATCGGACTGGTCGTCATCCGCCACCGGTTCCGGTGGGAGCCCAGGAAGTCATAATTGGTCGCACTATGACCTCCGCCGCCGTGCGACGTTTCTCCGTTGTCGTGATCACCGCAGTCTCCACCTGTTACACCCTGATCGGCGTCGGTCTCTACCTCGCCCGCGCCGATCTCGGCGTCCACGCCGGGGTCCTCGCCGCGACCGCGGGCACCGCCGTCCCGCACGTCCTCCACATCAGGGCCGGGCTGCGCGGCGTCCGGCCGCGCTACCTCCCGCTGACCCTCCTGGTGCAGGCCGTCGCCGCGTATCTGCCCGACTTCCTGCTCCCGTACGGCTGGTCGGGCAACGTCGCGCCGCTGTTCGCCGGGGCGCTGCTGGTCCTGCTGCCGCTCTGGCTCGGCGGCCCGCTGGCCGGGCTGGTGACCCTCTACCAGGGCGTGGCCATCATGGGCGTGTCGGGCGGCGCCTGGCCGATCGCGATCTTCTACGCCGTCACCGTTCTCACCACGGGGGCGATGATCTACGCGCTGGTCAGGAGCAGCCGCATGGCCGCCGAGCTGGACCAGGCCAGGGCGGAGCTCGCGGAGGCCGCGGTGCTCAGGGAGCGCCTGCGGATCTCCCGTGACCTGCACGACGGCCTCGGCCGCAGCCTCACCGCGATCGCACTGAAGGGCGATCTGGCGGCCCGGCTGGTCGAGCGCGACCCGGTCTCGGCCCGGTCCGAGGTCACCGAGCTGGTGCAGGTCGCCCGCGAGGCGGTCCAGGACGTACGGCACGTGGCCCGCGGCTACCGGGAGATGTCGCTGAGGGGCGAGACGGACCGGGCGGTGGCGCTGCTGGAGGCGTCGGGGGTCGACTGCCAGGTCAACCTGGCCGCGGCGGCCCTGCCGAGGGCGTCGGAGGAGGCGCTGGCATGGGGCGTCCGCGAGGGCGTGACGAACATCCTGCGGCACAGCCGCGCCACCACCTGCTCCATCACCACCTCGGTGCGGGCGGGCGCGGCCCGCCTCGAGATCGTCAACGACAGCGCATCCACGGCACCTCCGCCGGTCGAAGCCGCCCGCGTGACGCCGGGCACCGGCCTCACCGGACTGGGCGAGCGCGCCTCCCAGGCGGGCGGCGCCGTCACCGCCGAGGCGACCGCCACCGGCGGCTTCCGCCTCACCATGGAGGTCCCGGCGTGATCAGGGTGCTGCTGGCCGAGGACATGCACATGATCAGGGCGGCGCTGACGGCGCTGCTGCGCCTGGAGTCCGACATCGACGTGGTCGCCGAGGTGACCAGGGGCGACGAGATCGTGCCCACCGCGATGGAGGTCAGGCCCGACGTGGCGGTCGTGGACATCGACCTGCCGGTCGTCGACGGCATCACCGCCGCCGCCGAGCTGCGCACGCGCCTGCCGTCCTGCCGGATCCTGGTGCTGACCGCGATGGGCCAGCCAGGCCAGGTACGGCGGGCGCTGTCGGCGGGCATCGAGGCGTTCCTGGTGAAGGACGCCCCCGGCGATCGCCTCGCCGAGGCGATCAGGCGCACCGCCGCAGGGCTGCGGGTGCTCGACGCCGACCTGGTCGCCTCGGCCATGGAGTACGGCGAGAGCCCGCTCACCCAGCGCGAGCGCACGGTCCTCGGCGAGGCGGCGCGGGGCGCGACGGCGGAGGAGATCGCCGCCCGCCTGCACCTGTCGGCCGGGACCGTGCGCAACTACCTGACCGGCGCGATCACCAAGACGGGCGCCAAGAACAAGATCGACGCCATCCGCATCGCCCAGGACGCGGGCTGGCTGTGACCCGACCGGGGGACGGCCCGCCGATCAGACGTCCGTGAGACGGACCCCCGCGTGCGCCTTGTAGCGCCGGTTGATCGAGATGAGGTTGGCCGTGAGCGCCTCGACCTGGTGCGCGTTGCGCAGCCGCCCGCCGTACACCCCGCGGACCCCGGGGATCGCCGCGGCGAGGGCCTGGACGGTGTCGGTCGCCTCGCGGTCGTCGCCGAGGACCAGCACGTCCAGGTCGACCTTGTCCACCGCGGGGTCGAGCAGCAGCACCGCGGACACGTGATGGAAGGCGGCCACCACGCGGCTGTCCGGCAACACCGCCGCGGCCTGCTGGGCGGCCGAGCCCTCCTCGACGGGCAGCGCGTACGCGCCCTGCTTGTCGAAGCCCAGCGGGTTGACGCAGTCGATCACGATCTTGCCGGCCAGCGGTTCGCGCAGCGCCTCGAGGGTGGCCTTGTGCCCGTCCCACGGCACGGCGACGATCACGATGTCGGCCTCGGTGGCGACCGTGGCGTTCTCCGCGCCCCTGGCGCCGTTGCCGATCGAGTCGGCGGCCTCCTGGGCGCGTCCTGCGTTGCGGGAGCCGATGAGCACGGGGTGTCCGGCCAGGGCGAAGCGCCGGGCCAGTCCCTTGCCCTGGTCGCCGGTGCCGCCCAGGATGCCGATGGTCAATCCGCTCACTTCGGGAAGGTCAGTCATAGGGCAGATCATGCCAGGGCGGGGTTCGCGGGCCGAACCCAGCCCCGCCCGGGCGGGCTTCGATCGGCCAACGCGGCAAACGGGCAGCGGAGCAGGCGCAGGTCAGGCACCATGGACGAATGGACGCAGGGTCGGTGGCTTTCCTTCGCGAGGTTCTGGCCGAGACCGGCTGGCTGGAGCGCACCAGGGAGCTGGGAACGGCGTTGCGGGCCACCCGCTCCCCCGGCGGCCTGCTCCTGGTCGGCACGCCCGACGACGAGCCGTGGCACCTCACCGCCCACCTCGGTGACGAGGCGCGGCTGGCGGGGCTGCCCCAGCTGGCGCCGACGCTGGTGCGGTGGAGCCCGCCGCCGCAGGCCCCCGCCCATCTGCGGGTCGGCCTCGACCGCATCGAGCGGGCCGGGCGGGGCGAGACCCTCTTCGTGGTGGCCGAGCGGCAGGCGCCCGTGCCGCTGCTCGAACGCGTCGACGACGCCAGGCGCACCGGCGCGACGATCCTGGCGCTGGAGGGCGGCGACGCCGAGCTGGCGGGGCTGGCCCACGACGCGCTGGCCGTCCCCGCCGACGGTCCTGTCAGCTTCGACGGCGCCCAGCACCTGGTCAGCGCCGCGGCGGCGGAGCCGCCCCAGCGCCAGGGGCTAAGGGACCGCCTGGCCAGACTCCTCGAGCGGGTCAGCGGCCCGCAGGTGGTTGACTAGCGCCTCCTCGATCGCCGCGATGACCACCGCCTGCACCGGGTCGGGCTCGCCCGAGCGGGTGCGGCTCACGCGGGTGACGGCGTCGAGCCCCCGCGCGCCGATGTCGCCGATGTCGCTCACACCGACGAACCCCTCGGGAACGTCGAGCAGGGCCAGCGACGGCACGATGGCGACGCCGTGCCCCGCCGCCACCAGCGCGAGCGTGGGAGGGAACTCCTCGATGACGTGCACCCGCCTGGGCTCGAACCCGTGCAGCGCGGCCAGCCGTTCGAGCGCCTGACCGCAGGCCTGGTCGGGCAGTCCCGCCACCCACGAGACGGCGGCCAGGTCGGCGACGGTGCGGGGCATGGCGGGCCAGTCCGGCGGCACCACGATGCGGTACTCGTCGATGTACAGGGTCCTGGAGGCCAGCGAGGTCAGGGAGGGCGCGGGCAGGCTCGTGTCCCGCTCGGTGATCAGCACGTCCACCCCGCCGAGGCGCAGCTCGCGCAGGGCGGGGGCGCCGTACATCTCCCGGATGACGGGGGTGATCTGCGGATGCCTGACGGCCAGCGACCGCAGGGCGGGCACCAGCAGATGCGTGATCACCGTCGGGAAGGCGGCGATCGTCACCGGTCCCGCGAGCCGTTCGGAGAAGTGGGTGAGCTCCCGCTTCGCCTCGGCCAGTTCCTCCTCCACCCGCTCGGCGTATCCCGCCAGCACGCGTCCCGCCGGGGTGAGGGAGACCCTGCGCTGCGAGCGGTCGATGAGGGCCAGGCCGACCTCGCGTTCCAGCTGCGCCAGCTGCTGGGATACCGCGGAGGCGGTGAGATGCAGCGCCTCGGCCGCGCGCATGACGCCGCCGCGGCGGGCGACCTCGTGCAGCACCCGCAGGCGGCGGGGGTCTATCTCCATTAGCTCAGCTTACGCGGATGTGTAGATTTCATTATTTGCGCTTGAGGAACGCCGGTCAGCACAATGTCCGCATGGATCTCCTCGTGGCCGCCGTCGGCTGGATCGGCGCGGGCCTGATGCTGTACGGCTACGCCCGCGTCTCCGCGGGAAGGATGGCCGGGGACGGCCTGCCGTACCAGCTGACCAACCTGGTGGGATCCCTCGCCCTGATGGTCAACACCGCCTACAACGCGGCCTGGCCCTCGGCGCTGCTCAACGTGGTGTGGGCGGCGATCGGCGCCGTCGCGATCTTCAGGCTCAGGGAGGCCGTCAGATGATCATTGAGCTGAGTCACCGGATCACCGAGGGGATGATCACCTATCCCGGCATCCCGGGACCCGTGCTCGGGATGCACCTGAGCAGGAAGGACTCCCGCGAGATCTACGCGGAGGGCACCGAGTTCGAGATCGGCACCATCACGCTGGCCGCCAACACGGGGACGTACCTGGACACCCCGTATCACCGCTACGCCGAAGGACCCGACCTGTCGCAGGTGCCCGTCGAGCGGATGGCCGACCTGCCGGGGCTCGTGGTGCGCGCGGAGGGCAGGCCCAGCGTGGGCCTCGACCTGCTGCGCGGGCTGGACGTGCGGGGCAGGGCGGTGCTCCTGCACACCGGATGGGACAGGCACTTCGGCACCGACGCCTACCTGCACGAACACCCCTACCTGGAGCCCGAGGCCGCGGCATGGCTGGCCGAGCAGGAGGCGGCGCTGGTCGGCATCGACTCGCTGAACATCGACGCGACCCCGCCCAAGGGAGAGCGTCCCGCGCACACGCTGCTGCTGGCGGCGGGGATCCCGCTGGTCGAGCACCTGACCGGGCTGGCAGGGCTGCCCGACCGCGGGTTCCGCTTCCACGCGGCGCCACCCATGATCGCCGGTCTCGGCACCTTTCCCGTCCGCGCGTACGCGGTGGTGCAGGCGGCTGACTAATCAGTCATCGTCGTCCTGGTCCTGCTCGTCCCAGGCCTTGTTGCGCTCGGCGGCGCGCTGCAGAGCGCCCGCCGCCTCCTGCTCGGTCGCGTACGGGCCCATGCGGTCCTTGTTCGGGCAGCCCTGGTCGGGCTCGACGCGCATGTGCTTGAGACAGAACCACCATTGACCTTCGCTCACGGGGTGAATTGTGCCCCGTAAACTCGCTTTCATGACCACACTGCTCCAGCCAGGGCGGATCTCGCCCATGCGCAAGGTTCCCGCCCACATCCAGCGGCCGGAGTACGTCGGCAGGAAGCAGCCCAAGACCGGAGAGGCCGACGTCAAGACGCCCGAGCTCATCGAACGGATGCGCGTCGCGGGCCGGATCGCCGCGCAGGCCCTCGAAGAGGTCGGCAAGCACGTCTCCCCCGGGGTGACCACCGACGAGCTCGACAGGATCGGCCACGAGTTCCTTCTCGACCACGGCGCCTACCCCAGCACACTCGGCTACCGCGGCTACCCCAAGTCGCTGTGCACCTCGATCAACGAGGTCATCTGCCACGGCATCCCCGACGACACGGTGCTGCGCGACGGTGACATCGTCAACGTCGACATCACCGCGTACATCGGCGGCGTCCACGGCGACACCGACGCCACCTTCCTGGTCGGTGACGTGGACGAGGAGTCACGGCTGCTGGTGGAGCGCACCCGCGAGGCGACGATGCGCGCGATCAAGGCCGTGGCGCCCGGCCGCCAGCTCAACGTCGTCGGCAGGGTCATCGAGGCCTACGCCAAGCGCTTCGGCTACGGCGTGGTGCGCGACTTCACCGGGCACGGCATCGGCACGACGTTCCACTCCGGTCTGATGGTGCCGCACTACGACGACCCGACGCTGCAGGTGGAGCTGGTGCCGGGGATGACGTTCACCATCGAGCCGATGCTGACGCTCGGCACGATCGACTACGAGATCTGGCCGGACAAGTGGACGGCCGTCACCAAGGACCGCAAGCGCACCGCGCAGTTCGAGCACACCATCCTGGTCACCGACACGGGCTCGGAGATCCTCACTCTCCCCTGACACCGCCGTACGGCGAGCCCGGCCCGTGGTGCGGGCTCGCCGTACGAGTCAGCGCGATCAGCGTTTCCTGCGCGGGACGACCGCCGAGACCGTCGTGCCCTCACCCTGCACGCTGTTGACCGACAGGCTGCCGCCGACCTCCGCCATCCGCGCGCGCATCCTGGCGATGCCCCCGCGCTCGCGCGGCACGCTGAACCCTTCGCCGTCGTCGCTCACCGTCAGCCGCAGCCCGCCGGCGCCCACGGTGACGGCGAAGGAGACCGTGCCCGCCCCGCTGTGCCGCTCGACGTTGAGCAGCGCCTCCTCCACCACGGCCATGACGCTCCTCGCGATCGTCGCGGGCACGTCGCCGCGGGGAAGCGCCCAGACCTCGACCGCGATCCCCGTGCGCTGCGACCACTCCGCGAGATGGCTCTCCAGAGCCTCGGCGAGGCTCCGCCCCCCACGCATGCGCGTCTCATCCACCAACTTGGCACTCGCCTTCCTGAGCACACAGCGGGCGATCACCGCGGCCGTGCCCCGGCGCCTCCCCACGATGGCCCTGGCCGACGGCCGTACAAAGGTGATGCCCGTCACCCCCGACCGCAAGGTTACCGGGCGGTTCGGAAGCGCGTGGGGTGAAGATAGAAGGCCGTGGCCGCCTGGCTACTCGCCCCGGTCGCGCCGGTTCAGTTTGGCCAGGTAGTCGTTGTAGGAGTCGAGCTCGGGATCGCCGGTGCCGCCGGTGCGGGCGGCCACTGCGTCAGCCCTCCTGTCGGCCCTGCGGGCCTTCCTGTCGTCGTCGCTATACCACTGGAAGGCCAGCGCGATCAGCACGATCAGCGTCGGGATCTCGCCGAAGCCCCAGGCGATGGCGCCACCGTCCTGCTGGTCGAGCAGCGGCGAGGCGCCCCAGGTGCGGCCGAGCTGTTCGTACCAGTCGGCGGCGATCACGGTGCCCATCATCATCAGCGCGATGCCGAAGAAGGCGTGGAAGGGCATCGTGACGAAGAGCGTCAGCAGGCGGCCGACGTGCGGCAGCTTGTGCGGGGCGGGGTCGACGCCGATGATCACCCAGAAGAACAGCGAGCCGCTCAGCAGGAAGTGGAGCGTCATCACGATGTGCCCGAGGTGCTCCTCCATCGCCGCGGCGAACAGCGGCGTGAAGTAGAGCGCGTAGGTCGAGACGATGAAGATCGTGGTGGCGACGGCGGGATGGGTGAGGACCTTGACGAACCTGCTGTGCAGGATGACGTTCAGCCACTCGCGCGGCCCCCTGTCGCCGCGGCGGGCGGCCGGCTTGAGCGCGCGCAGCGCCAGCGTGACGGGCGCGCCGAGGACCAGGAAGATCGGCACCAGCATCGACAGCGTCATGTGCTCCATCATGTGGACGCTGAACAGCACCTGGGCGTAGCGGGCCACGCCGCTCTGCGTGGCGAGCACGAGGATCGCCACCCCGACGAACCAGGCGACGGTGCGGCCGGGCGGCCAGGAGTCGCCGCGGCGGCGCAGCCGGATGACGCCTCCGGCGTACAGGCCGGCCAGCGCGGCGGCGATCAGCGCGAAGAACAGGTCGAGCCACCACAGGGAGGCCAGGTTGCCGAGCGTGATCGGCGGCGGCATCGGGAAGCCGAGCAGCTCGTAGGCGCGGTCGGCGGGCAGGGTCACCGCGGGCGGCTGCGTGCGGGCCAGCGCGACGGCCAGGCCCATGGTGGCGAACATCAGGCAGAGCTCACCGACCGCCAGGCGGGTGAACGCGCCGGCCCGGCCCTTGGCCAGCTCCCCCATCGTGCGCTGGCGGTGCCACCAGCCGAAGTAGCCGAGGAGGACGAAGGCGACGGTCTTGACCACGAGGAGCACGCCGTAGGCGGAGGTCCACAGGTCGCTGATCGCGGTCAGCCTGGCCAGCACGCTGAACAGCCCAGACAGGCCGACACCGACGTAGCACCACACGGCCAGGCGGGAGAAGCGGTCCGCCGCCACGTCCAGCTGCGGCTGCTTGCGCATCCCGTGGACCACGAGCACGGTCAGGCCGCCCACCCACAGCGCCAGCGAGATCAGATGGACGGCGACGCCCGTGGTCGCCAGGTCGTGGTTGGGCGAGGAGGAGGCGTGGCTGGTCAGGGCCGGCGGCAGCAGCGTGACCAGGGCCAGCGCCAGCAGGCCCGCGGACGCGCCCGCCGTGATCGCGCCCCGCGAGAACAGCGCGATGGCCACCCCGAACAGGACCACCAGGGTCAGCGCGATGCCCTGGCCGACCTGGCTGGCGAAGCTGGTCAGCTCGTTGCCGCCGAGGACGTCGGCCACCGGCAGGCCGAGCGTCTCCGACAGCGTGAACACCATCGTGAGCGCGCTCGCGCCCGCCCAGATCAGCGCCGTCCAGGAGGCGGCCTTGACGTAGCCGAGGGCGGCCTTGCCGAGCATCCCCTTGTCGTTGGGGAGGAAGACGGTCGCGGCCAGCAGGAGACCGACGGTGAGCAGCCCCGCGACGTCCATCGACAGCTTCGAGACAGGCAGCGCCCACCTGGTCAGCGGGCCCTCGTCGGGCAGGCCGGGAATGATGCGCGGGAACGCCGCGCCCCCAGCGATCATGGCGGCGACCAGCGCGGCGAGCGCCGCGGCGACCAACGCCAGAGCGAGACGGGCGGTCCTGGTCACGGCTTCTTCTTCCGCGCGCTCAGCAGGAACCCGATGCCGACGCCGACCAGACCGCCGACCACGAGGATGAGCCAGATCGGGAAGCCGGGCGCGCTCTGCCGCTCGGCCGCCTGCTCGCTCTGCTCGGCGGCGGGGAGCGCGGAGGCCGTCTCGCTCGCCGGGGCGCTCTCACTGGCCGCGGGCGTGGGCGTGACCGTGGGCTCCTCGGTCGGGGTCGCCTGCGGCGCGCCCTTGACCTTGAACGGGATCTCGCCCTCGATCGGGTGCCCGTCGGAGGAGACGACCCGGTAGGCGATCGTGTAGGAGCCGTCGGGCAGCGTGCCCTTGAGCTTCTGCGTCACGACCGGGCCGTCGACCTCGGGCTTGCCCAGCTGGTGCTCGGTGTCGTCGGCGGCGCGCACGATCACGAAGGGCAGCTTCGGAGCGGCGGTGAACTCCAGCTCGATCTCGTCCACCGTCTTGACGGTGGCGTTCTTCTTCGGGTTGCTGCTCTTCAGGGCGTCGTGGGCCAGCGCGGGCGGCGCCAGGACGACGGCGGCGACCAGGGCGGCGAGCAGGGCGGTAAGGGCCGCACGTGGGGATCTGTTCATGGCAACCCCAAGGCTACCCACCGCCCTGCCCGGTGCCGACTTCGCTACAGACCGGCGCAGGCGAGCGCCTGCTGGTAGGCCTCGACGGCGCGCTCGTCGTCGCCGAGCTCGTCGATCGTCTCGGCCAGGGCGTACCACTTGCCCGCGGCCTGTCGCGACGCGGGCGACTGCTGCATGAACCGCAGCGCCTCGCGGGCGCTGGCGAGCCCTTCCTCCCTCTCGCCCATGGCCCCCTGGGCGCGGGCGAGAATCATTCGGCCCTGGGCGTCGAGCTCAGGGGTCTCGTCGGCCAGCAACCCGTCGGCCGCCGTCACGTGCTCGACGGCCAGCTCGAAGTTGCCCGCGGTCAGCTCGACCTTGGCGAGCTCGAGCTCGACGAAGGCCTGGTCGGTCACCCCCGTGGAACTCTCCGCCATGTCCCTGAGCGTCTGGCCGAACCGCTCCCTGAGCTGGTCGGTGTTCCGCGGGTTGAGCCTGGCGTGGTGGCCCGCCACGGCCCCGCGCAGCCTGGCCAGATTGCGGGGGGCGCCGGTCTCGGACTGGATGGCGTAGGCCCGCTCCACCAGGGCCAGCGCCTCCTCGCCCTTGCCCACGGACTCGGCGACCCTGGCCGCGTTCCAGCTGGCCGCCACGGTCGCGCGAGGGGTGCCGAGGAGCTCGGCCGCGGCCAGCAGCTCGGCGGAGAACTGGCGGGCGCGCAGCAGGTCGCCGCGCACCCAATAGGCCGCGAGCAGCGTGGCGCCGAGCTCGACCAGGCCGTCGGTCCACGCGGGACGGACGGCGCCCGAGAGGATCCGCTCGCCGACCTCCACGGCCGCGACCAGGTCACCCTTGTCGCGGTAGCAGCGGCACAGGGCGAGCGCGATCTCGACGTGGCGGTCGGCGCTGAGGTCCTCACCGTCGAGCCGCCTGAGGATCTCGATGGCCCCGCTGATGTCGCCGGTCGCCTCCGTCGCGAGGGCCAGGCCGTACTCCGCCTCTTGACGAAGCGCGGTCAGACCCGCCAGGTTGTTGTCCGCAAGGAGCTCGGCGAACCTGGTCCGGGCCTCGTGGACCTCGCCGTTCTCCAGGGCGAGCCGCGCGTAGCCGAGCCCGAGCTCGATGTCGTTCATCTGCTCGGCGGTGACGCCGTTGACGAGGTAGCTGAGCGAGCAGTCCAGCTTCTGGGCCAGAAGTTCGAGCACCGCAGGGGTTGGGGTACGCTTGCCACTCTCGATCAAGGAAACGTAACTGTCAGACAACTCAGGGTGAGCAAGCTGGGCCTGTGAGAGCCCCCGCTGGCGGCGGACTGTCTTGATGCGCAGCCCGACCAGGTCAGATGTGGTCACAGCAATGTCTCCCTGGGATGATGAAGTCCAAGCACCACCTGAGCGAGGGAGAACCCCCCATGCGCAAGCGTCTTGTCATGTCCGCACTCGCTGTCTTCATCGCGGCGATTGCCACAGTTGGAGGCAATGTTACGACCGCAGGTGCCGACGTGTCTCCTGCTCAGTCGAGCTTCGACCTTCTCTGCTGCTAACACGGATCGTGTTCACTCGAGCACGCCACCCGACAAGCCCCCGAATCGCCATAGTTCGGGGGCTTCCGGCTCTCAGCCCGACCGCAGGGCCAGGAAGAAGTCCACTCTGTCGGCCATCGTCGACAGGTCCCTGCCGGTCAGCTCCTCGATCCGCCTGATCCGGTACCTCACGGTGTTCACGTGCACGTGCATCCGCTCGGCGCAGGCGTTCCACGACCCCGCCGTGTCGAGGAAGGTGCCGAGCGTGCGCACCAGCTCCGACTGGTGCCCCCTGTCGTACTCGAACAGCGGCGTGAGCAGCCGGTGCGCGAACGAGCGGCGCACGTCGCCGGGCACGGTGGCCAGCAGCAGGGCGTGGGTGTAGATCTCGTCGCTGGTGACGACCCCGCCCGAGCGGGCCTCGGCCAGCCTGCGGGCGTGCCCCGCCTCCTCGATGCCGCCCCTGATCGCCGCGGCGCCGGTGAGGGCGCCGCTCAGGCCGATGGAGACCCTGGTGTCCCGCAGCGCCGACAGCACCTCGACACCCGAGCGCAGGCGGTCGGCGAGCACGGAGACGGGCCCTTCCAGCGGGACGAGCGCGGTCGCGCCGTCCGCGCCCGCGGCGGCCACGACGCTGCGGCCGAGCAGCTCCTCCAGCACCTGACCGCCCAGCGTGGCGGGGTCGGGCCCCCGGGACGCCCCGGGACGCGCGGCGGTCGCCGTCACCACCGAGTACGGCTCGGCGCCGCCCAGCCCGCACGTCCTGAGCCTGGTGTTGAGCTCGGCGGGGTCCGCCTCGGCCGCGAAGGCCGCCGCCACGAGCTGCCCGACCAGGCGGCGCTCGACCCGCCTGCCCTCCTCCATCCTGGTGCGTTCGAGCGCGACGCAGGCCGCCAGCTCGAAGCCGAGGTCGGCGCGGCCGAGCAGGTCGCCCTCGCAGGCCAGCGCCCAGCCGGCCGCGCGGTGTCCCCTGCCGACGGCGAACAGCGTGTGGCCCTCGGCGACGCAGGGCAGCCGGGGCGCCGAGAGGAAGGCGCGGGCCAGCCGGACGCGGAGCGGCGGAGCCTGCGCCGACGCGGGATCGGCCAGGGAGCCGACGACCAGATCCCCCGTGGTGGACAGCACGGCGCCGGTGACGCCGAGCTCCGCGGCGGTCAGCGCGAAGAGGTCGGCCAGGTCGGCGCCCTCGGCCACGGCGTCGACGATCCTGCGCTGACGGCCGAGGGCGGCCCTGACGTCGCCCGACAGCCGGGGGGCCGCCACCTCGCCGACGACGCGGAAGGAGACGGCGGTGGGGATCTCCAGCAGCGGCAGCCCGGCCTCCGCGCACGCCCGCACGAGATCGTCGGGAACGTGACCGAGCCACGCCTGACCCGCGCCCAGCGCGGCCACGCCCGCCGCGCGCAGGGCGGCGACGAAGCGGGCGGAGTCCGCGGGCTCGTGCCGCCACATCAGCCCGCTGAGCACCAGCTCACCACCCGTCAGGTAGCGGCCGGGGTCCGGCAGGTCGGTGACGTGCACGGCGGTGAACTCGGTGTCCTCGTCCCCGGTGAGCAGGGTGAGTCCGAGTTCGGAGACGGCCAGCAGGTCCCTGATGCGCACTTGGAGGAATATACAAGTCCGCTCAAAGAGCGGCTTACCTCGATTTCACATCGCGCGCATAGGACGCCCGATCCGCGAGTGCTGTACTCGGAGCATGACGCAGACGGCCAGCACAGGGACGGCCAGCCCGGGGACGGCGAGCAGGGTCGGGCAGGGCGTGGGCGAGAGCGCGGGCCGCCCCGACGCCACGCTCAAGGTGACGGGCGAGTTCGCCTACTCCTCCGACCTGTGGCTGGAGGGCATGGTGTGGGGCGTGACGCTGCGCAGCCCGCACCCCTCCGCGTGGATCCGCTCGATCGACATCGGGCCCGCGCTGGCGGTGCCCGGCGTGCTCGCCGTCCTCACCCACGAGGACGTGCGCGGCGAGAAGTTCTACGGCCTGGAGCACAAGGACCAGCCGGTGCTGGCCATCGACCAGGTCCGCTACCAAGGCGAGCCGGTGGCCCTGGTGGCCGCCGAGCACCCCGAGACGGCGCGCAGGGCCGCGGCGGCGATCGTGGTCGACTACGAGGTCCGCGAGGCGGTGACCGATCCGCGCCTGGCCACGGAGTTCGTCAGGAGGCAGCCGGTCAGGGTCGGCGACACCTTCGAGGCGGAGGTCGTCGTCACGGGCGAGTACGAGGTCGGCATGCAGGACCAGGCCTTCCTCGGCCCCGAGTCGGGCCTGGCGGTGCCCGCGGAGGACGGCGGCGTCGACCTCTACATCGCCACCCAGTGGCTGCACGTGGACCGCGACCAGCTGGCGCCGTGCCTGGGGCTGCCGCCGGAGAAGGTACGGCTGTCGCTGGCCGGGGTCGGCGGCGCGTTCGGCGCCCGCGAGGACCTGTCGATGCAGGTGCACGCCTGCATGCTGGCGCTGCGCCTGAACCGGCCCGTCAAGATCGTCTACGGCCGCGAGGAGTCGTTCTTCGGCCACGTGCACCGCCACCCCGCCTGGATGCGCTACGAGCACGGCGCCACCCGCGACGGCGAGCTCGTCTACGTCAAGGCCGAGATCCTGCTGGACGGCGGCGCCTACTGCTCCTCCTCCCCCGCCGTCGTCGGCAACGCGGCCTCGCTCGGCGTGGGGCCCTACGAGGTGCCGAACGTCGACATCGTGGCCACCGGCGTCTACACCAACAACCCGCCGTGCGGCGCGATGCGCGGCTTCGGCGCGGTGCAGGCCTGCTACGCCTACGAGTCGCAGATGGACCAGCTGGCCGCCGCCTGCGGCCTGTCGCCCGTCGAGATCCGGATCCGCAACGCCGTCTCCCAGGGCTCCGCGCTGGCCACCGGCCAGATCATCGACTCCCCCGCCCCGCTCGCCGACATGCTGCGCGAGCTGGCCGCCATGCCCATGCCGCCCGCCGCCTCCGCCGACCTGCGCGACCTGCCGGGCGGCGTCTCCCAGACCACCCACGGCGAGGGCGTACGGCGGGGCGTCGGCTACGGCGTGGGCATCAAGAACATCTGCTTCTCCGAAGGCTTCGACGACTACTCCACCGCCAGGGTCAGGGCCGAGCTGATCGGCGGCGAGCCGCACGTCACCGTGCACACCGCCGCCGCCGAGGTCGGTCAGGGCCTGGTGACGATCCAGGCCCAGATCGCCCGCACCGAGCTGGGCATCGACCGGGTCACCCTCGCCACAGCCGACACGCAGGTCGGCTCGGCGGGCTCCTCGTCGGCCTCCCGCCAGTCCTACGTCACGGGCGGGGCGGTGAAGGCGGCCTGCGAGGCCGTGCGCGAGCGGTTCAACGGGCTGCCGCCCGCGCTGGCGCTGGAGAAGTTCGGCCCCATCGAGGAGACGCGGGAGTACCGGCACCGCCCCACCTACCCGATGGACCCGGTCACGGGCCAGGCCGACTCCCACACCCAGCTGGCGCTGTGCGTGCACCGGGCGGTCGTGGACGTGGACGTGGAGCTCGGCCTGGTCAAGGTGGTCGAGCTGGCCGCCGTGCAGGACGTGGGCAAGATGCTCAACCCGCTCGCCCTCGAGGGGCAGATCCACGGCGGCTCGGCGCAGGGCCTCGGCCTGGCGTTGATGGAGGAGATCCAGGTGCGCGACGGGCAGGTGCTGAACCCGTCCTTCACCGACTACCTGATCCCCACCATCCTCGACATGCCGCCCATGCGGCTGTCGATCCTGGAGAACCCCGACCCCGCCGCGCCGTACGGGCTGAGGGGCGCGGGCGAGCCGCCGACGCTGTCGTCCACGCCCGCCATCGTGGCGGCGGTCAGGGACGCCACGGGGGTGCCGCTGACCAGAGTGCCGGTGCGTCCCGAGCACCTTGTAGGGTGAGCGGTCCGTAAGGGTCGACTATCACGGAGGAACCAGCCCCCATGTCCGATGCGCGCGAGGCGGCCAAGGCCGAGTTCGAGAAGTTCGACACCGACCATGACGGCGTGCTCACTGCGGGCGAGATCCGGCAGGTGAACCAGGCCCTCGGCGGCCGCGGGGTCACCGACGAGGAGATCGAGGCGTTCGTCGCCTCCGCCGACCGCGACGGTGACGGCGGCATCACGCTGGACGAGTTCGTCGCCCTGGTCGGCGGCGGCAGGCACGAGCAGCGATAGCCGCATGGGCTAAGCGGGTAGGAGCACGATCATCCCCCTGGAGGCCGAAGGGGGATGAACGTGCTCGAGAGGCTCTTCGAGCTGTCCGCGCGGGAGACGACGGTCGGCCGCGAGGTGCGCGGCGGCATCACCACGTTCATGGCGATGGCCTACATCATCCTGCTCAACCCGATCATCCTGGCCGGGGCGAAGGACATCACCGGGGCGCAGCTCAGCATCGGGCAGCTGACCACCGCGACCGCGCTGGCCGCAGCCGTGAGCACGCTGCTGATGGCGTTCGTGGGCAACGCCCCCTTCGGCCTGGCGGCGGGCCTTGGGCTGAACGCCGTGGTGGCCTACCAGGCGGCCCCGTACATGACCTGGGCGCAGGCGATGGGCCTGGTGGTGCTCGAAGGCCTGGTGATCATCATCCTGGCGGTCTCGGGCGTGCGCAGGCTGATCATGGATTCGATTCCCCTCGCCCTGAAACACGCGATCAGCGTCGGCATCGGCATGTTCATCACGCTGATCGGCCTGGTCGACGCGGGCTTCGTCTCCGGCGGCGGCGCCACTCCCCTGCGGCTCGGGACGACGGGCCACCTCACGGGCTGGCCCGTGACGGTCTTCTGCGCAGGGCTGCTGCTGATGATCGTGCTGTTCATCCGCAAGACGCCGGGCGCCATCCTGCTCAGCATCCTCATCACCACGGTCCTGGCGATCGTGGTGAACTCCCTGGCCACCATCGACCCGAAGACCTGGGGCGTCGTCGTGCCGAGGGTGCCCGACTCCATCGTCTCCACCCCCGACTTCGGGCTGGTCGGGCAGTTCGACCTGTTCGGCGGCTTCGTCACGGCGGGCGCGCTCACGGCCTCGATCGTGCTGTTCACGCTGGTGCTCTCGGGCTTCTTCGACGCGATGGGCACGATCATCGGCGTGAGCGACGAGGCGGGCCTGGTCGACGCCAAAGGCAGGGTGCCGCGCCTGGGCCGGATCCTGACCGTTGACGGCATCGCGGGCATGGTCGGCGGCTCGGTCAGCGCCTCCGCCAACACCGTCTTCGTGGAGTCGGCGGCGGGCGTCGGCGAGGGCGCGCGCACGGGTCTCGCCAGCGTGGCGACCGGCGGACTGCTGGCGCTGACCATGCTCTTCACGCCGCTGGCCGAGGTCGTGCCGGCGGCGGCGGCCGCCCCCGCGCTGGTGCTGGTGGGCGCGCTGATGATGACCCAGAGCCGCAAGGTGCCGTGGGACGACCTCGAGATGGCGATTCCCGCGTTCCTGACGATCGCGCTGATGCCGTTCACCTACAGCATCACCAACGGGGTGGGCGCCGGGGTGATCGCCTACACGCTCATCAAGGCGGCGCGCGGCAAGTGGGGCGAGATCCCGTGGCTGCTGTGGGTGGTGTCGCTGATCTTCCTCGCCTACTTCGCGGTCGACGGGCTGTTCTAGCCGTCCTGGGGGTCGCAGGCGAAGCCGTCGGCGTCCTTGTCGGCGTACCAGTGGTACTGCGGGTGCCTGCCCTTCTGGTACGGCCCGCCGTAGCCGGCCGCCCTGGCCTCGGCGCAGGTGGGGTACTTCTTCTCGCCGCCCGCGGTGAGCGAGGAGCCCGTGGACCGCGTCCCGCCGGTGGGCGCGGTGCCGCTCCCTCGACCCGTTCCCGTGCCGGTGCCGGTCGTTCCCGTGCCGGTGCCCGTGCCCGTGCCCGGTGGTGTGGTGTTCGTGCCCGGCGGGGCGGTGCCGACCCCGGGCTGGGTCGTGCCCGTGCCGGGCGGGGTCGTGCCCGTGCCGGGCGGGGTCGTGCCGGTGCCCGGCGGGGTGGTGCCCGTGCCGGGAGGGGTGGTGCCGGGGGCCGGAGTGGATCCGGTGGGCGAGGTGGCAGGCGGCGCGCCCAGCATCGCCTGGACCAGCGCGTCGGCCTTCTCCTTGGTGAAGCCCGCGATGCTCAGGCTGTCGCCGCTCATCGTCTGGGCGACGGTCGGGGCGGCCAGCACGGTGGCGCTCTCGTTCTGGCCCACCACGATGGCGATCTGCTGGTCGACCCGCTCCTTGAGGAGCGCGGCGAGCGCGTCGCGGAAGGCGGGCGCGACGGCGATCCTGACGCCGTAGCCGTCCTTCTCCTTCACCGTCTCGATCGCCTGCACCGCCGAGACGGCCACCGCGTCGGACAGGAAGTAGCAGACCTGCTTGTCGAGCGAGAGCGCCACCGTCTCGCCAGGGCACGGGGCGGGCTTCTGGTCGTCCACGGGGGCGAAGAAGATCGGCTGGCCCAGCCTGGTGGGGGGCTTGCCGCCGAACAGCGGGGAGTCGGGGTTCCTCGTCATGAGCACCGCGATGGTGCCCAGCACGCCCGCGGTCAGCACGACCACCACGAGGGAGACGATGAGCACGATGGTGGTGAGCCTGCTCGCCCTGGGTTCCGCGGGCCCCGCCGGTGCGGCGGGCGAAGCGGGTGGCGCGGGTGGCGCGGTGGGCGGCGCCCCGGACGACTCCTCCGGCGGCGACGGTTTCTCCATCGGTGAACCCCATCCTGACTGTTACTTCCGCAGAGCCTAGCGACGACGGCAAAAACCGGGTAATCCTCGACAGACTGCAAGGAAGATTGGCACGGTCCATACAGAATGTCGGGCCAGGTCGGGGGAAGATGGGTCTTATGAAGGTCGGAGTCCCCCGCGAGGTGAAGACCCACGAGTATCGCGTGGCCCTGACACCGGCGGGCGCACATGAGCTGATCAGGAATGGACACGACGTCTTCGTCGAACGCGACGCGGGTGCCGGTTCCGCCATCCCCGACGAGGACTTCACCTCGGTGGGCGCGGTCGTCCTCGGCAGCGCCGACGAGGTGTGGGCCACGGGCGACCTCATCCTGAAGGTGAAGGAGCCCATCGCCGAGGAGTACCACCGGATGCGCAAGGGGCAGGTGCTGTTCACCTACCTCCATCTGGCCGCCTCACGGCCCTGCACGTCGGCGATGCTCGACTCGGGCGTCACCGGCATCGCCTACGAGACCGTCCAGACCGACAACGGCGCGCTGCCTCTGCTGGCGCCCATGTCGGAGGTCGCGGGACGGCTGGCGCCACAGGTCGGCGCCTACCACCTGATGCGGCCGGAGGGCGGCAGGGGCGTGCTGATGGGCGGCGTCTCGGGAGTGCGGGCGGCGAACGTCGTGGTCATCGGCGCGGGAGTGTCGGGGATGAACGCGGCGGCGATCGCGATCGGCATGCAGGCGGAGGTGCTGCTGCTCGACCGCAACATCGACAAGCTGCGCCAGGCCGACATGATCTACAGGGGGCACTGCCAGACGGTCGCCTCCAACACGCTGGAGATCGAGCACGCCGTGCTCGAGGCCGACCTGGTGATCGGCGCGGTGCTGGTGCCGGGCGCCAAGGCGCCGATGCTGGTGAGCAACGAGCTGGTCAGCAGGATGAAGCCGGGCTCGGTGCTGGTGGACATCTCCATCGACCAGGGCGGCTGCTTCGAGGACTCCCGTCCGACCACGCACGACGAGCCGACCTACCAGGTGCACAACTCGCTCTTCTACTGCGTGGCGAACATGCCGGGGGCGGTGCCGTACACCTCCACCTTCGCGCTGACCAACGTCACCCTTCCCTACGTGCTGGCCATCGCCAACCAGGGATGGCTGGGGGCGCTCAGGAGCGACCGCGCCCTCGCCCGCGGCCTGAGCACGCACGAGGGGCGCCTGATCAGCGAGCCCGTGGCCGAGGCGCACGGGCTCGCGTCGACGCCCCTGGAGGAGGTGCTCGCCTAGGAGGAGGCGGGAGACGGCGTGGCCGACGGCGCGATCGACTCGCTCGGCAGCGGCGTGGCCTCGCCCTTGGGCTCGGGCGGCAGCGGCTGCTGGTCGGCGGTCGAGGTGATCGCGTACTCGCCGCCGCAGGTGGCGCCGAGCTCAGGGGTGTCGGGGCCGTTCTGGTACTTGGTGATGAACTTGGGCAGCTTCGGGTCGTCCGCGTTCTGGAAGGTCAGCTGGTGGCCCCACGAGCTGGCCACGATGGGCGCGGGCAGGTTCGGGTACGGGCTGACCAGCATGTAGTTGGCGTCGCCCGTGGACCCGGCGATGCTCTTGATCTTCTCGATCTGCGCCTTGGGCAGGTCGGGCCGGTAGGTGATCCAGACCGCGCCGTGCTCCAGCGAGTGGACGGCGTGCTCGTTGTGGATGGGCTTGTCGTAGACGTCGCACTGCTGCCAGTAGTTGTTGTGCTGGCCGCCGACCGGCGGGTTCTCCTTGTACTTCACCGCGGTCCAGACGTGCTCGCCACCGGCGTAGGAGACGCTGGTGACGGCGTCGAGCGAGGTCGCCTGCCGGTCCTTGATCACGTAGAAGCCGACTCCGCCGATGAGCAGGAGGATGACGAGTCCACCGACGCCCCACATCAGCATCGCGGTGCGGCGCTCCTTGGCCCTCTGCTCGGCGCGCATCCTGTTCAGATGCTCACGCCTGGCCTGCGCCTTCTCCTTAGTCATCGTTCCTCCACGGGGGTGACCAACTGCGGGTCACCCTATGCCCTCCGGGCGTATGTGGCGAATAAGGACAGACCCATGAGTAGGCTGGGATTCGATGACCAGAAAGCCTCTTCAGCTCGCGGCGTTCGCCGTGCTCGCCGTCGCCGCCGTGCTCTTCTTCGTGCTCGGCAGGAGCGGCAGCCCCACCGACTCCTCAGCCGAGGCCGGCTTCGCCCGTGACATGGGCAAGCACCACGCGCAGGCGGTCGAGATGTCGTTCATCGTGCGCGACAGGACGACCTCGCCCGACATCAAGAACCTCAGCGAGGACATCATCGTCACCCAGACCGCGCAGCGCGGCATGTTCATGGGGTGGCTGCAGCAGTGGGGGCTCAACCAGGCGAGCGAGCGGCCCGAGATGGCCTGGATGGTCGGTCACGCGGGCCACGGCGGCACGCAGGACAAGCCCGAACCGATGCCGGGCGTGGCGAGCGACGAGGAGCTGGCCAAACTCAGGAGCCTGAACGGCAAGCAGGCCGAGGTCTACTACCTGCAGCTGATGATCCGCCACCACGAGGGCGGCGTCGACATGTCCAAGGGACTGCTCGAGCTGACCGACCGCGCCGAGGTGCGGGGCCTGGCCCAGCAGATCGTCAACAGCCAGACCAGCGAGATCAAGCTGATGGCCGACCTGCTGGCCAAACGCGGCGCGGTGGCGCTGCCCTCGATTCTCAAGTAGGGGACGATGGCCGCATGGAAGAGCCCGAAAGCCGCCTGGAGGTCAGCATCACGCCGGAGGTCGAGGCGGGACAGTACGCCAACTTCGCCTCGGTGTGGCACACCCGCGACGGGTTCGTGCTCGACTTCGCGGTGATCACCCGCCCTCCGCAGCTGACCGAGGAGCCGGGGTCGGGGCAGGCGATCGTGCATGTCCCGACCAGGATCGTCAGCCGCGTCCGGATTCCGCCGAGCCAGGTCTTCGAGTTGATGAAGGCCCTGGAGCAGCAGCTGTCGGCCTACGAGAAGGAGATCGGCGGCTCGCCCTGAAGCTCCTCGGCGACCGCGGCGGCGAAGGCGTCGACGTCGGCCTCGGTGGTGTCGAAGGCGCACATCCAGCGCACCTCGCCGATGGCCGCGTTCCAGGTGTAGAAGCGGAAGCGCTTCTGCAGCCGCTCGGTGACGTCCTTGGGCAGGCGCACGAAGACCGCGTTGGCCTGCGCCTCCCTCGACAGCTCCACCCCTGGGACGTCGCGGACGGCCGCGGCCAGCCGTGCACCCATGGCGTTGGCCTGCCGGGCGTTGCGCAGCCACAGGTCGCCGGAGAGCAGCGCCTCGAACTGCGCGGACACGAAGCGCATCTTCGACGACAGCTGCATGAACGTCTTGCGCAGGTAGTCGACGCCGGTGGCCGCCTCGGGGTTGAGCACGACGACCGCCTCGCCGTACAGCAGACCGATCTTGGTGCCGCCGAAGGAGAGCACGTCCACGCCCGCGTCGGTGGTCAGCGCGCGCAGCGGCACGTCCAGCGCGGCGGCGGCGTTGGTGAGCCTGGAGCCGTCGAGGTGGACGGTCATCCCGAGCCCGTGGGCGTGCTCGCAGATGGCCGCGATCTCGTCCGGCGTGTAGACGGTGCCGAGCTCGGTGGTGTTGGAGATCGAGACGACCTTGGGCTGGGCCCGGTGGACGTCGCCGAAGCCCCACGCCTGGGTGTCGATGAGCGCGGGGGTGAGCTTGCCGTCGGGCGTGGGCACGGTGAACAGCTTGATGCCGCCCACGACCTCGGGCGCGCCGCCCTCGTCGGTGTGGATGTGCGCGGTGTCGGCACAGACCACGGCCTCCCACTGCTGGGTCATGGCGCGCAGCGAGACGACGTTGGCGGCGGTGCCGTTGAAGACCGGGTAGGTCTGGGCGCTGTCGCCGAAGTGGCGCTTGAACACGTCCTGCAGCGCCTCGGTGTAGACGTCCTCGCCGTAGGAGATCTGGTGTCCCTCGTTGGCCGTGACGATGGCCTGGAGGATCTCCGGGTGCACGCCCGCGTAGTTGTCGCTGGCGAACGCCTTGAGGGCGGGGTCGTGACGGGGAATCACTGGGTGAGGTCCAATCGGATGCCGTTGATCTCGTTGGCGGGCCGGTCGTAGAGCCCGGCGATCGCCTCGGCGAGGGAGTCGACGTGGGTGAACCCGGCGAACCTCGCGTCCGGCTTGGCGGCCTTCATCGCGTCGTTCAGCAGGGCCTTGACCACCAGGATGGTCGCCGCGGAGCCGGTCTCCTTCAGCGCGTCGGCCAGCGACAGCGTCCACGCCTCCGAGGCCGCCTTGGCGGCGGCGTAGCAGGCGCCGCCCGCGGTCGGCCGCTCGGCCGCCTTGGCCGACACGATCACGAACCGGCCGTTGCCGGACTTCCTGAGCAGCGGCTCGAAGGCCAGCGACACGTGCTGGAGCGTGCGGATCAGCAGGTCGTGCAGGACGGTCCAGTCGTCGAGGTCGGTGTCGGCGAAGGTCTTGCCGCCACGCCAGCCGCCGACCAGGTGCACCACCCCGTCGACGCGGCCGTGCTCGCGCTCGATCCGCCCGGCCAGCTCCTGGACGGCAGCGCGGTCGAGCAGGTCGACGTCGTCCTTGTCCACGCCGATGACCGTGTGACCATTCTTGGTGAAGTGCGTGGCGACGGCCTGCCCTGTCGGCCCGGCCGCACCCGTAATCAGAATGATCATGCTCGGATCCCCTTCGTGGACTCGACGACGTCACCGAGCTTACGGCGCAGCGCCTCGTAGAACATGCTCAGGGGGAACTCGTCGGGCAGGACGGCGTCGACCATGGCCTTCTGCTCCTCGGGCAGCTGACCGCTCTTCCACGCCGACCGCGGGTGCGGCTCGACGTAGGTGGTGACCAGCTCGTACGCGGCGATCCAGTGCGCCAGCTTGGCGCGGTCGATGCTGTCGCGGTAGAGCTTCTCCACCTCGCCGCGCAGGTCGGCCACGCCACCCGCGACGCGGTTCCAGTCGATCGACAGCCTGTTGTCCGTCCACCTGATGATGTCGTTGCGGTGCAGGTAGGCGAAGAGCAGCTGCCCGCCGAGCCCGTCGTAGTTGCGCACCCGGTCGCCGGTGATCGGGAAGCGGAAGAGCCGGTCGAACAGGATCGCGACCTGCACGTAGCGGGCGTGCGGCACCCCCGCGGCCTCCAGCTTCACCGCCTCGCCGAAGGCGGTCAGGTCGCAGCGCAGCTCCTCCAGCGAGTACAGCCAGTACGGCATGCGCTGCTTGATCATGAAGGGGTCGAACGGCAGGTCGCCGTGGCTGTGCGTGCGGTCGTGGATGAGGTCCCACATGACGAAGGTGTCCTGGGCCAGCTCCTGCGACTCCAGCAGCCTGGCCGCGTCCGGCGGCAGGTCGAGCTTGAGCGTCTGCGCGGCGGCGCTGCTCACCCTGCGGAAGCGCGCGGCCTCCCTGTCGGCGAAGATGCCGCCCCAGGTGAAGCGCTCGGGCGCCTGCCTGACCGCGACCGTCTCGGGGAACAGGACGGCGGAGAAGGTGTCGTAGCCGGAGGTGAAGTCCTCGAAGGCGATGGGCACGAACAGCGGGTTGTCGTAGCCGTTCGCCTCGAGCTCGGCCAGCCAGTCCGGCCAGATCGTGCGGATCCAGACCGCTTCGAGGTTGCGGTTGGGGTTGCCGTTCTGGGTGTACATCGGGAACACCACGAGGTGCTCCAGGCCGTCGACGCGCTGGGTGTCGGGGTGGAACAGGTCGAGCGAGTCGAGGAAGTCGGGCACGCCGAGGCCCTGCTCGAGCCACTTGGCGAGGTCGGCCTGGACGGCCCGCAGGTAGGCCGCGTCGTGCGGGAAGTAGCCCGACAGCTTGCCCACGAGGTCGGAGACGTAGCCGACGAGCGCGGCGCCCGCCTCCTTCTCCACCGGGATGGAGCCGTCCTTGACCTGGAGCGGGCGCAACTCCTCCACGACGGACTTGAGCTGCGTGAACAGCTCGGCCTTGGCGCTGTCCCGCGCCCCGGCCGAGCGAGCGGGGGACGGCACGCGGGCCGCCCACGTCACGACGTTGCCCCACAGGGTGCGGTGGTCGTAGTCGTCGATGGAGTCGTCGCCGAACAGGTCGGAGTCGGCGAACGCCACGACCTTGCCCTTGCCGTACTCGACGGCGACGGCCAGCGGCGCGCCCGCGGGGTCGGCGGTCGCGGAGGTGGTGAACAACACGGTGGCGTCCTGACCCGCGGTCAGCACGCCCGAGCGGTAGAAGCACGCGTTCTCGACGCCTGCGAGGAGACCGCCGCCGGCCGGGGTGCCGAGGACCCAGGTGGCCACGCCACGGTGGGAGTTGCCGGGGTCGCGCACGGTGGTGTGGGTCACGCCGATGCCGAACCGGGCGAGCAGGTCGGCCAGGTTGTTGCCGTACTTGTCCTGCTCCTCCTCGGCCAGCACGATCAATCCGCCGCCGTTGGTCACGAAGGACTGGATGGCGTCCAGCTCCTCGGGGCTGAAGACCGGGCTGCCCTGGCCCGTGGTGCGCTCCCAGCGCTGCTGCGACGGGTGGGCGATCACCAGGACGTCCTGCCCGGGCAGCGACTCCAGCCCGCCGGAGGTCACCTGATGCCCCAGGCGGCGCAGCAGGTCGGCCGCGCGCGCGTAGCTGTTGTCGTCGGGATGGGCGGGGTTCATCGCCTCGGCGGTCTCACGCCTGATCGTCCACGACTCGCTGTGCCCCTCGTCGAACAGCACCCTGGGGAACGTTCGCATGAAAATCTCCTGGAATAGAAGCCATCTAACGAAAAATATACACACAGAACGGGCATGCACCGCCATACCCTCCCGAATCGCGAGACAGCCCTCCTCCTGCGGAGGGAGAGCGGGTCGGCCCATGGACGGACGACCCGCGGACCGCGACTGCCTAGCGTGCCTGGCATGCTCAACAACCAGGTCACCTTCCGCAGAGTCGGATCGGGCGCGCTGCTCGTCGTCGCCCCCCTGTTCCAGGCGATCGCCGTCGTCGTCGACCCGGGCACGTGGGGAGACGACAGGGAGGCGGTCAGCTTCGGCGTCAATCCCACACTCGCCCAGATCCAGTCGGCGCTCTACCACTGGAGCTGGCTGCTGATGGCGGTGGCCGCGCTCGGCCTCGCGCACCTCACCAGGCAGCGGTGCACCAGGCTGGGACACGTGTCCGCCGCCCTGACCGTGGTGGGGTACAGCTCGCTGTCCGGCATGCTGATCATCGATCCGGTGGAGTGGTGGCTGGGCAGGCACTACCCGCCCGAGCGGGCCCAGCAGATCATGGACGAGATGCTGGACCTGCCGATCACGGTCGGCGCGTTCCAGCTGCCGTGGATGTTCCTCGGACTCGTCGGGCTCCCGCTGCTGACCGTGGCGGTGTGGCGGACCGGGTTCGTCGGGTGGTGGGTGCCGCTCGTGGTGACGGCCGGGTACCTGGGATCGTTCGCGGTGCCGTACGGGCCGCTGATCGTGCCGTTCTGGTCAGTCCCCGTGGTGGCGCTCGGCTGGGTCGGGGTGAAGATCCTCAGGATGGGCGACGAGGCGTGGGCCGCGTACTACCCGATGGCGGCGCCCGGCCGCACGACGCCGGACTCGTACGCGAACACGACCGCCTGAGCGCGGTCGCGCAGGCCCAGCTTCATCAGCACGCGTGCCACGTGCGTCTTCACCGTGGCCTCGCCGACGAACAGCTCACGGGCGATCTCGGCGTTGGTGAGGCCCCTGGCCAGCAGGCGCAGGACCTCCAGCTCGCGCGGGGTCAGCTCGGCCAGCTGGGGCGGCGGCGAGGGGTCGTGCCTTCCCGCGAAGGAGGCGATGACGCGGCTGGTCACCGCCGGGTCGAGCAGGGCGTCACCGGAGTGCACCACCCTGATCGCCTCCACCAGCTGCTCGGGCGGCGAGACCTTGAGCAGGAAGCCGCTGGTGCCCGCGCGCAGCGCCGCGTAGAGGTTCTCGTCGGTGTCGAAGGTCGTCAGCATCACGACCTTGGGCGGCGCCGGATCCTCGAGGATCCGCTGCGCCGCGGCCAGACCGTCCATGCGCGGCATGGAGATGTCCATCAGCACGATGTCAGGGCGGGTCCGCCTGACCACCGCGAGTGCCTCCAGGCCGTCGGCGGCCTCGCCGACGACGTCCATGCCCTCCTCGCTGTCGACGACCATGCGAAGGCCCACCCTGACCATGGCCTGGTCGTCCGCGATGACGATTCGAATGCCCACACGCGGAGATTAGACGTTTCGCGCCCTTTTGCCCATGGGGGTACAGCGGCCTCCAAGTCAGGCTCAAGTCAGCGCGACGCTCTCCCTGATCTTCGCCAGCAGGGCGGGGTCGCAGGCGCTCTCGGCACAGAAGTAGAGCAGGAGCGCGGGCCTGGTCGGCGTTTCGACGAGGTAGCCGGTCACCCTGAGCTGGCCGGTGTTGTCCGGGCCGCGCAGGTAGCCCTCGAACCGCGTGGCCGTACGGCCCCCGACCAGGTCGCCGGCGAGGGGGGCGGTGAAGGTCACCTTGCCGGGGAGCATGGTGTTGAGCGTGTCCTGCATGGTCTGCAGGTCGGCCTTGGGATCGAAGGTGTCGGCCAGCTGCACGTAGAGGCCGGTGGCGTCGGCCGGATCGAGCGCGTTGACCTCGCGCCAGTCGGCGCCGGGCCCCGCGACGAACAGCGACTCGAACTGCGCGGCGCGCGGCGAGGCGAGCGCGAACAGGTCCACGTGGGTCTTCGCGGTCCAGTCGTCGGGGTACTCGAAGGTCATCGGCACTGCGGCGGTCGGTTTGTAGGTCTGCGTGCCCTCGCCCATGTTGGACAGCACGAGCAGCACCGCGAGCGCGATCGCGGGGACGGCGGTCGCGATCCCGATGAGGATGGCGGGCAGCCTGCGCTTCCGCGCCCTGGCGGGTTTGGGCGACGAGGGCGGCTTGGGGGCCCTGGTCGGCTTCGCCGCCTTCTGCTTCGGCGCCTTGGGCTGCTTCGGCCGCTTGGCCGGCGCCGGCGCCGGCTGCTGGGGCTGGGTCGGCGCGACCTGGCCGCTGATGGCGTCGCGCAGGGCGCCGACGAAGGCCGTGCAGGACGGATAGCGCTGCTCGGGCGACTTCGCCATCGCCTTCATCATCACCCCGTCCACCTCCAGCGGCAGCTCGGGGCGCAGTTGCGACAGCGGCGGCGGCGACTCGGCCAGGTGCGCCCACAGCAGCGCGACGTCGTTGTCCCTCTCGAAGGGCATCCGGCCGGCCAGGGCCTCGTAGACGACGCAGGCCAGCGCGTACTGGTCGGCGCAGCCGTCGATGTGCTCCTTGTTGATCTGCTCGGGCGACATGTACCGGGGCGTGCCGATGAACTGGTCGGTCTGGGTCAGTCCCGAGATCGACGTGCGGTGCTTGGTGATGCCGAAGTCGGTCAGGTAGACGTGCTGGCTGGCTCCCTCGCCCGCGAGCAGGATGTTGGCGGGCTTCACGTCGCGGTGGATCAGATCGTGGGCGTGGGCGGCGTCAAGCGCGGCGGCCACCTGCGCGGCGATGCTGTTGACCTGGGCGATCGGTATCGGCCCCCGGTCGTAGATGAGGCGGCGCAGGTCCATTCCGTCCACGTAGCGCATGGCGATGTAGAGCACGCCGTGGTCGTCGGAGTTGGCCTCGTAGATCGGGATGATATTGGGGTGCTCGATGCTGGAGGCGGTTCTCGACTCCAGGATGAAGCGCTGACGGAACCGGTCGTCGACGGCGAGGATCGGGTTGAGGATCTTCAGTGCCACCCTGCGGTTCAGCCTCGGATCGAGGGCGAGGTAGACCACCGCCATGCCGCCTTTGCCGATGACGTCCTCGATGTAGTACCCAGCGACCTCCTGGCCGATCAGGGCTCTCTCGTTCACGTGCATCACGTTTCGATCGGGTGGCCGCAGTAGCCACAGAACCGGTGCGCGGGGCCCAGTTTCATGCCGCAGGACACACAGAACTTGACCTGTGGCTGCACCTGTGGCTGTTGTGCGGTCAGCACAGGTTGCGGTTGCGGTTGATGCGGAGTGACGCCGGGGAACGTCGGGGAACGTCTGTGCATCACGGTCGGGCTGGCGCCGTCCTCGGGCGGCGGCGATGACGACGGGACCGAGACCAGCGCCGGCGCCTCCTCTTCCTCCTCGGGCCCGGTCCTCCGACGCCACCACACCAGCAGCCCGACAACGAGCGCGATGGCCAGCAGGGCGGCGGCCGCGGCGATGAACGGCCACAGCGGGATCGTGGTGCTCTCGGGCGCGGCCTTGCGGACGCCGATGTCCTCGGCGCTGCCCTTCTTCGCCAGCGACTCCTTCAGGTGCGCCGCGGCCACGGGCTGCCCGGGGTAGAGATCGAGCACGCGCTGGAAGGCGGGCGCCGCGTCGGTGTAGTTCTTGGTGTGGAAGCGGGTGAGCGCGGCCTCGAAGGCGGCGTCGAGCGGACCTCTGCGCGGTGCGACCTTCGCCGCCGCCAGCGCGGAGGTGATCTCGCGGACGCCGATCATCCTGGCGTCGTTGCCGCCGCCGATGAGCATCCCGATGACGTGGCCGTCCTTGTCGCCGATCACGGGCGCGCCGAGCATGCCCTGATCGATGAGCTTGCCGAGCTTGACCGGCTCGTTGACCTTCTTCTTGGGGTCGGCGAAGGTGCGTCCGCCCTCACCGGCGCCGCCCTGGCCCAGGTGGGCGATGTCGATCTTGGGCGGCCGGTTGGGGGCCGGCCTGCCGAGGAAGCCGGTGACCGAGGTGGGCGCACCCGCCTTGTCCGGCACCTTGTCGGCCAGTGGCGCGGTGGGCAGCCCCACGCCGCCGTCGGCGCGGGAGGTCGGCCTGAGCACCGCGGGGCTCTGCGGGGAGTCGCCGAGCTTGACGACCTCGGCCTTGAACCCGCGCCCGTCAGCCGGTGAGATGTTCGGGAAAACCGTGATGTCGGGCTTGATGTCGATCAGGCAGGTCGACTTGTCGCTTGTTTTGTGGGCGTAGCAGAGCTCCAGGTGGTGGTTGAGCGTCTCGTCCTCGACCTCGTGCCTGTTGAAATCGACCGGGATCTTCGCCTTGTGGTAGTCGGCGAAAATCCTGTTCCCAGCGTAGATGTCCAGAGGCTTGTCGGTGTTGACCGCCTGGGTGAGCGTCACGATCCCGCCGTCGGGGTTGACGACGATGCCGGTGCCCGTCCCGATCGGCACCTCGTAGCTGCGCTGGACGTGGAGCAGCTCGCCCACGTGGTCGAGCAGGGTGATATCGATCTTGGCCGTGGCCTCCACCCGCACCACCGCCGGTGTGACGAGGTCGGTGATGCCACTGGGGTGCTCGTGCGCCATGGCCAGGGGCGTGCTCACCAGGACGACGGCCACCGTCACCACAGACACTGTGAGACGTCTCATCGTGAGCTCCCTACATGCGATAACACCAGCCTGCCCCCGGCACGCGGAAAGTCAATCGTGACAAGCGCTTGCTTGAGTCCTACGGTGTCGGCGTGGCCTACCAGATCGGTGTTGATGTTGGTGGAACTTTTACTGACGTCGTCTTGCGGGCTCCTCACGGCGAGATGTCCGTCGTCAAGTGCCTCAGTACTGCCGGCGACCCTCTCTCGGCCATCATGAGCGGTATCGCTCAGGTGCTCGGTAACGTTACGCCCGCGATGGTCACCAGGGTCGTGCACGCCACCACCCTGGCCACGAACGCGGTGCTGGAGCGCACCGGCGCGCGGGTGGCGTTCGTGACGACGAGGGGCTTCCGCTCCCTGATCCCGCTCGGCCGCTACGCGCGGGTCGAGGAGGACCGCTACGACCTGCGCTTCACCCCTCCCGTCCCGCCGGTTGCCGCCGAGGACTGCTTCGAGGTGGACGAACGCGTCGGCGCGGACGGCGCGGTGCTCACCCCGCTCTCCCCCGACTCGGTACGGCGGGCGGCCCGCGAGATCGCCGCCCGTGGCATCACCTCGGCCGCCGTGTGCCTGCTGCACTCCTACGCCAATCCCGCGCACGAGCGCCAGGTGGCCGAGCTGCTGCGGGAGTTCGTGCCGGACGTGGTGACGTCGTCGGAGGTGTGGCCGGAGCTCAGGGAGTACGAACGCGCCACGACAACCATCATGTCGGCCTATGTCGGGCCACTCATGGCGTCGTATCTGACCAGATTCCAGGCCGGTCTGTCCGCCCTCGGCATCACCGCCCCCGTGTACGTCATGGAGTCGGGCGGCGGCGTCATGTCGGCCGGCCAAGCGGCGCGGAGAGCGGTGGCGACGATCGAGTCCGGCCCCGCGGCGGGCGTGCTCGCCGCCTCGCTGACCGGGCACCCCGACGTGATCTCCTTCGACATGGGCGGCACCACCGCCAAGGCCTGTGTGATCAGGAACGGGCGGCCCGAGATCACCCACGAGTTCCACGTCGGCGGCAAGGGCAGCTTCGGCGGCCGTCGCGCCGGGACCGGCGTCCCCGTGCGGACCCCCGCCATCGACCTGGCCGAGGTGGGCGCGGGCGGCGGCAGCATCGCCTGGGTGGACGTCGCGGGCGCGCTGCGCGTGGGCCCCCGCTCGGCCGGCTCCTCCCCCGGTCCCGCCTGTTACGGCCTGGGCGGCTCCGCCCCCACCGTCACGGACGCGAACCTGGTCCTCGGCTACCTCTCCCCTCGCTCCTTCACGGCCTTCCCGCTCTCGGCCGAGCTCGCGGAGAAGGCCGTGGACCGGGTGGCGGGGACGCTCGGGGTGACGCGGGAGGCGGCGGCGCATGCCGTCCACGAGATCGTCGGGGCGACCATGGGATCGGCGGTGCACGTGGTGACCGTGCAGCGCGGGATCGACCCTCGGGGGTTCGTGCTGGTGGCCTTCGGCGGCGCGGGCCCGATGCACGCCGCCAGGGTGGCCGAGCGGTTCGGCATCGACACCGTCGTGGTGCCGGCCCTGTGCGGGGTGGCGTCGGCGGCGGGCCTGCTGGCGGGCGAGCTGTCCACCGAGCGCGTGCTGTCGGCCCTGTCGGCGCAGGACCCGGACGCGGTGTTCGCCGGACTGGAGGCCGCCGCCCGGGCCGACCTCGGGGTCGCGCGGGACGCGGCCGACGTGCGGGTGGAACGCTCGGTCGACGTCCGCTTCCGCGGGCAGGCGCACGAGCTCACCGTGCCCTGGGGCCCGTCCGTGGACTCAGCGTTCTTCCTGAGATATCAGCAGGTGTACGGCATCGCGCAGGAAGGCGAGATCGAGCTCGTCAGCTTCCGCCTGCGCCTCACCGTCCCGGCCGGGGACCGGTCCCCTGGCCCGCCCGGCACCAGGGAGGGCCCCGCCGGCGAGCGGGCCGCCACCCGCCTCGCCTACTTCGCCGAGTGCGGCGGCTACGTCGACGTCCCCGTGCTCACCCGCGCCACCATGGGCGCCGCCCGGGGTCCCGCCATCGTCGAGGACCCGGAGTCGACCATCGTCGTCCCGCCGGGCTGGAGCGCGGTCCCGGCCCCCGACGGGTCCGTCACGCTCACCAGGGAGGCCGGCGCGTGACCGCCGATCTGACCGCCGAGGTCCTGCGCAACGCCCTCGTCGTGGCGGCCGAGGAGGCGAGCGTCGTCGTGGTCAGGTCGGCGTACTCGACCTTCATCGTGGAGGGCTCCGACGCCAGCGCCGCCGTCCTCGACGTCCGCGGACGCCTGATCGCCCAGTCCATGGCGACCACGCTGATGAACAGCATGGCGCTCAAGGTCGCCCTTCCCGCCCTGCTGGCCGACCATCCTCTCTCCGGCATGCGGCCAGGCGACGCCTACGTCATGAACGACGCCTACCGGGGCGGCGTCCACACCAACGACCTGCTCGTCTATCGCCCCGTCTTCGTCGCGGGCCGGCCCGCCTACCTCACCGCCACGATGATCCACGTCTCCGACCTCGGCGGTCTGTCGGCCGGCGGCATGGCCCCCCTCGCCACCGACATCTTCCTCGAAGGCCTCCAACTGCCTCCGGTACTGCTGGCCACCTCGGCGGGGATCGTTCCCGCCATCGAGGCGATCCTGCGCGCCAACTCCCGCACGCCCGACAAGGTGATGGGCGACGTCCGCGCGCTCCTCGCGGGCACCGCCGTCGCGGCGGCCCGCGTGTCCGCCCTGGTCTCGGAGTACGGCGCGGCGGGCCTGGCGAAAGGCGTCGACGACTACCTCGACCACACCGAGGCCCGCACCAGGGCCGCGCTCGCCGAGCTGCCGCGGGGCCGCTTCGCCGCGTCGTACCCGATCGACGACGACGGCGTCCATCCCGACCGTCCGCACGTCGTCCGCGTCACCGTCACCCTCCCCTGCGAGTCACCGGTTCGAGAGGGAGGAGACACGGAGACCGGGCTGCCGAAGATCCCTCGCTCCCCGGGCACACCCGCGACAGGCCGCCAAGAGACACGGCTCCCAGAGACGGGCCTCCAGGAGACGGGCCTCCAGGAGCCGGAGTTCGAAGAGAGGGAGGGGGCGGCCGGGGCCCGAGGGGGTGCTCCCGTGGTGGTGGACTTCGCCGGGACCGACCCGCAGGTGCCCGCCGCGATCAACTCCTCGGCCTCCCAGTCGATGGCCGCCGCCGTCTTCGCCGTGCGCTGCTTCCTCGACCCCACGATCCCCATGAACGACGGCTGCCTGCGCGCCATCGACGTCCGCCTGCCCACCGGCTCCCTGCTCAACGCCACGCCCCCGCACCCCTGCGGCGGCCGCTTCGTGCCGATCTACGCCGCCATGGAGGCCGTCTTCCAGGCCCTCTCCGACGCGATGCCGGAGCGGGCCATCGCCGCCAGCGGCATCCTGCAGCCGTTCTCGATCGCCGCCGTGGGCGCGCCGTACTGGATCCACCTGTCCTACGACTTCGGCGGAGTCGGCGCGCGCCGCGGCCTGGACGGTCCCGACGCCACGGGCGTGCACTTCGGGATCGGCCGCAACTCGGTGCCCCAGGCCGAGCCGGTGGAGACGCGCTGTCCGCTGATCGTGGAGTCGGTCGAGACCATCCCCGACTCGGGTGGGCCCGGAATGTTCAGGGGCGGGCTCGGCTCGCGTACGGTGCTGAGGTTCCTGGCGCCCTGCCACGTCACCACCCGCGGCGACCGGCTGCGCCACGCCCCTCCCGGCCGCGACGGCGGGCGGCCGGGCCGGCTGGGCGGCTTCTTCAAACGCCACCTGGACGGCACGCTGGAACGCCTGCCGGCCAAGGCCGGCAACGTGCGGTTCGAGGAGGGCGAGGCGTTCGTCGTCGAGACGACGGGCGGCGGCGGCCTCGGCTCCCCCCTGGCCAGGGAGCGCGCCCTCGTCGAGGCCGACCTGAAGGCGGGCCTGATCACCGAACGGGGCGCCCGCGAGGACTACGGACTGCTCACCCCCGCCGCTTCACCAGCTCCGCCGGATCGAAACTGACCTCGAACGGCGTGGCGAGGGTGGCGAGCTCGCCCGCCTTGTGGATCACGGGCGCCTCGTAGGCGTCCTTGTCGAGCTGGTAGGTGTAGAGCGTCGGCCCCTCGGAGAGCTCGATCCGCCAGTAGACGGGGATCCCCGCCGCCGCGTAGGCCTCCCGCTTGAGCGCCCGGTCGCGCGCCTGCGTGCTGGGGCTGACGACCTCCACGGCCAGCAGCACTTCTGCCGGCCTGAACATCAGCCCGGCGGTCTCCACCGACTCCGTGGGCACCACCACGAGGTCGGGGATGTAGTAATTCCTGTCGTCCACCCGGAGGTTGACCGTCGAAAGCGGTTCAAGCGCGTCAGGAGCCGCGACGTCGAGGATCAGCTCGAGACGGCGGATGACTCGCTGGTGCAGGGGAAGGGGGGCAGGGCTCACGAGTAGGCTCCCGTTGAAGAGCTCGTAACGGTTCCCGTCGTCGGGGAACTTGAGCAGGTCGTCGACGGTGAACGGCGGCTCTCCTGGAAGAACCGTGCGCCTCGTGGTCGGTTCGGTCGTCGCCATCGCGGTCACCCATCCAGTATCGGGAGTCCAGCCCTTGCACACATGCTACTTCCCTGATTTCAGCTACTTTCCGTCACGAGGCCGCCACGAAAGGGCGCCCTGGCGGACCGCCGCGTGGACGGCGCGGGCGATGCGGGCGCCGTACGGCGAGCGAGGCCCGCCGAAGATCTCCTCGGGGCCGGATAAGGGGACGGCGACGCAGACGGCGTCCGAGGCGGTCCCCGTGCCGGGGAACCCGGCCTCGACCAGCGCCTGGGTCTTCGCCTCCGTGACGGTCATGACCGCGTTGACCAGTGCCGCGTCGGTCATCGGGACGGGCACGGTCACCAGGATGTTGATCGTGCCCACCCGCATGGGCGCCAGCTCGGGATCGACGTGTCCGGGATGCGCCGCGGCCCAGGTGGGCACGCGGAGCCCGACCGTGGCGACGGCCTCGACGCCGCCGTCCGAGCCCGTCGTGTAGCGGTCGACCGAGGCGGCGGTCATCATGCCGACCCCCTCGCCGCCGGGGCCGAGGCCGATCAGGTGGTCCACCGGGTCCATGCGCGAGTATCCGGCGGTGACCTGGGCGTTCAGCACCCACGAGCGCGGCCCGATGCCGCCGCCGAGCATCGCGGAGGAGATCATCCGCCAGCCCGGGCCGAACTCCCACAGCAGCGCGCCGAGGCGCTCGCCCTCCTCGGTGCGGTACGACAGCTTCACCGGCCCCTCACCAGGTGGACGACGGGCCGCCCGTCGGGGCCCGGCTCGATCTTGACATGCGCGTCGAAGTGCTTGCCGACCAGCGACTCGGTCAGCACCTCGGCCGGCTGGCCCGAGGCCACGGCACGCCCTTCCGCCAGGAGCAGGAGCCGGTCGGCGTACTGTCCGGCGAGGCTGAGGTCGTGCAGGGTGGTGATGACGGTGAGCCCGTCGGCGAGCCTGAGGTGGTCGACGAGTTCGAGCACCTGCTGCTGGTGTCCGAGGTCGAGCGCGGTGGTGGGCTCGTCGAGCAGCAGGACGGGCGCCTCCTGGGCCAGCGCCCTGGCCAGCACGACCCGCTGCCGCTCGCCGCCTGAGAGGTTCTCCACCCGCCGCCCGGCCAGCGCGGTCAGGTCGAGCCGGTCGAGCACCGAGGCGGTCACGTCCCTGTCCCTGCGGCTCTCGCGCCCCAGATAGGGGATGTACGGCGTGCGCCCCAGCAGCGCGTAGTCGAAGACCGTCATGTCGGGCGGCAGCCCGGGGGTCTGCGGAGCGAAGGCGACCGTCCTCGCCCGCTCCCTCGGACGGCCCAGCGGCGCCGAGTCGAACAGGACCGAGCCCTCGAACGGGACCAGCCCCATGATGGCCCGTAGCAGCGTCGACTTGCCCGCGCCATTGGGCCCGATGACGGCCAGCCACTCGCCCCGCCGTACCGTCAGATCGACCCCGGAGAGGACGGGCCGCCCGCCGAGGGTGACGGACACCCCCTCGATCTCGATCACATCTCCGCCCTCCTGGTCATGCGCAGCACGCCCACGAAGAACGGCGCGCCAATGAAGGCGGTCACGACGCCGATGGGCAGCTCGGCCGGGGCGATGACGGTGCGCGCGGCGAGGTCGGCCAGCACCAGGAAGGCGCCGCCGCCGATCAGCGAGAGCGGCAGCACGACCCGGTAGGAGCCGCCGGCGAGGCGGCGCACGACGTGCGGGACGACGATGCCGACGAAGGCGATGAGCCCGCTCACCGCGACGGCCGCCGCGGTGGCCAGGCAGGCGGCGAAGAGCACCACGAGCCGGACCCGTGCCGCCCTGACGCCCAGCGCGGTCGCCTCCTCGTCACCGACCGCCAGCACGTCGAGCATCCGCCCGTGCAGCAGGAGCAGGACGGACGAGACCAGCGCGTAGGGGGCGACGAGCGAGAGCTGGTCCCAGCCGCCGTGCACGTCGCCGAGGATCCAGGAGTAGATGCGCCTGAGCTCCTCGACCTTGAGCTGCTGCACGAAGGTCTGGATCGCGGTGAGGAAGGAGGTGACGGCGACGCCCGCCAGGACGAGGGTGACGGTGCCGCCCGACCGTCCGGCGGTGTTGCCGAGGGCGTAGGCGAGGAAGACGCCGCCGACCGCGCCCGCGAACGCGGCAGGCGGGATGGCGGCGCCGCCGCCCGGCAGGAACACGATCACCATCGTGACCGTGAGGCCTGCGCCCGCCGCGGCGCCGAGCAGGTAGGGGTCGGCCAGCGGGTTGCGGAAGACGCCCTGGTAGCCGCCGCCGGCCAGGGCGAGCAGGCCGCCGACCGTGGCGGCGACCAGCACCCGCGGCAGCCTGATCTGCCACAGCAGGCCCTCCTCGATCGGGGCGAGCCCCGCGTCGATCTGGAGGCCCGGCAGCCAGTCGAGCACCTGCAGCACGACCTGCCAGGGCGAGATGCCCGCCGCGCCGCCCAGCATCCCGGCGATCATGGAGAGCGCGAGGACGGCGAGGGCGGCCACGACCCAGACGGGCCTGGCCCTGGCGGGCACGTGCGCGGTCACCGGCCTCCGCTGGCCTTCTGCACGGCCTGGCCGATCGTGGTGGCCAGATCGACGATGCGCGGGCCCCAGCGGGAGGCGATGTCGTCGTCGAGCTGGACGACGCCGTCGTTCTTGACCGCCTTGAGCTCCTTCCACCCTGGCCTGGCGGCCAGCGTCTCCCTGCTCTGCTTGCAGCACTTCACGTCGGCGAGGAAGATCAGGTCGGGGTCGGCCTGGGCGACGAACTCGGCCGACAGCTTGGGGTAGCCGCCCGCCGCGTCGGGCGCCTGGTCGGCCACGTTGACCAGCCCGAACATCGAGTAGATCTGGCCGATGAAGGTGTTGGAGGTCGCCGCGTAGGGCGTGGTGTCGAGCTCGTGGTAGTAGGTGAGCTTCTTGCCGTCGGGCGCCTGCGCGGCCAGCTTCTCCATCGCCGACTTCATGCCTGCCACGACCTCGTCGGCCTTGGCCTTGTTGCCCGTGGCGAGGCCGAGATCGGTGATCTCGTCGTAGGCGTCGTCGATCTTGGTGGCGGCCGGCTCGACCAGGACCGGTACGTTCACCTTGGCCAGCTCGGCGGCGACCTTGTCGTCGGAGGCGATGACCAGGTCGGGCTGGTGGGCGATGATCGCCTCGACGTTCGGCTTGAAGCCCGACAGGTCGGTCTTGGGGGCCTCTGCCGGGTGGTTGGAGAGCGCGTCGACCGCGACGACCTGGGGGCCCGCGCCGATCGCGAAGAGGGACTCGGTGGCGGTGGGCGAGATCGAGACGATGCGCTCGGGCCGCTTGGGGATCGTGACCTCGCCGTTGGCCGCCTGGACCTTGGCGGGGAAGGCGGCGTCTGTCGCGGAGGAGGAGGCGGGGGCGGGGGCGCTGGACGCGGGAGCGCTGGACGGGGTCGCGCCGGTCTGGCCGCAGCCCGCCAGCATGACCGTTCCCAGCAGCGCGCCCGCGAAGGCCGTGCGTACGGGCCTCACGAGAAGTCCTTTCACATCGGAACCGAGAGACCCGCGAAAACGCGACGGATCACCCTTTTCCACGAGGGTTGATGACGTCAGCGCAGCGGCAGGCGACCTGGCTTTGACAGTTGCGGGACAGCGCCGGAATCACACCGGACTTCGCTGCGGCACTACGCGTCGGACAAACGTTATCAATCCTCCCCGCCAGGCCGAAGTCAAGGGGTCTGGGGTCAAGAGGTACCGAGCTGGGCCTCCGCCTCGGCGATGACTTCCTGCAGGTGCAGGCCGCGGGCGGCGTCGAGCGGGTGGCCGCCGCCCTGCCGTACCGTCCTGGCGAACTCCTCGGCCACGACGTGGAGCGGGTCGTCGTCGAAGTGGGGCAGGCGGGCGTTGCCGAGCGTGCCGTACACCTCGATGCGTTGCGGGGGCAGGTCGCCGCCCGCGGCCATGGACAGCGACGCCTCGCTGACGGCGCCGCTCTCGTGCTCGAGCAGCAGGCCGACCCAGCGGAGCGGGTCGCCGTGCGCGCGCACGCCGACCACCCTGCCGAGCGCGGCGTCGAGGACGTCGATGACGTGCGGCCCGACGTCGAGCAGCGCGCCGCGCTCGAGCCGCCACGGGGTGGCGAAGGGGCCTGCGCCGGTCAGCGCGCCGGAGATGTTGGCGGCGTGGCCGCCGAACGCCTCGATCTGGGCGCACCTGGCGAGGAAGTCCCTGGTCTGCGGCGCGTAGCGGAGCGTGAGCAGCATCTGGGAGGGCACGCCCGCCTCGGCCACCGCCTCGGCCAGCCGGCGCGCGCCGTCGAGGTCGGCGGCGAGGGGCTTCTCCAGCAGCAGCGCCTTGCCCGCCCTGGCGGCCCGGACGGCCAGCTCAGCCTGGACGGCCGGCGGCACGCAGAACGCCACCGCCTCGACCGCGTCGAACAGCTCCTCGATCCGCTCGTAGACGGGTGCGCCCAGCCTGGCCGCGGCCTCGGGACGGCGCGCCCACACGCCTGCCAATCTGGTGTACGGGCCCTTGGCCAGCATCGGCGCGTGCGCCATCTCCGCCCACGGGCCGGCGCCGATCAATCCTACCGCGACAGGCTCCATGATCTTCACTCTAGGGCCTGCGCCGCGCCGCGCACCACCGGGCCGTCACGGCGGCTCACCACTCCACGAGCAGGGACGGCAGCCCGCGCCCGACGATCGACCTGCGGTAGGCGACGGGCGCGCCCGGCGCCAGCCTGAGTCCGGGAAGGCGGCGGCCGAGCACCTCCAGGGCGGTGCGCAGCTGGAGCCTGCCGAGCGCGGCGCCGACGCAGAAGTGGATGCCGTAGCCGAAGACCAGGTGCGCGTCGGCGTTGGCCCTGTCGATCACGAAGGTCTCGGGGCCGGGGAAGACGCTCTCGTCGTGAGCGGCGGAGTCGGTCGACAGCAGCACCAGCGCCCCCGCCGGAATGGTCACGCCGTGCAGCTCGACCTCGGCGGTGGTGTGGCGGAAGGAGCCGAGGGAGGCGCCGTCGATCCGCATGCACTCCTCTACCGCGTTCGGGACCAGCGAGGGTCGCACCGGCCACGGCCCCTCGCGCAGCAGGCGCAGGACACTGTTGCCGAGCTGGTTGGGCACGGTGTCGTTGCCGCCGAGCAGGATCGTGGAGATCAGCTCGACGACCTCCCGGTGGGTGAGCTCCTTGCCGATGAGGGAGGTCATCAGCGAGGTGAAGTCGTCCTGGGGGTCCTTGGCCCTGGCCGCGACCAGCCTGTCGACGTAGTCGAGGTAGGTCAGGAAGCTGTCGGCCAGCTCCAGCTGCCTGGCGGGCGGCTGGGGCGAGAGGAACAGCTGGAACCAGTCCTTGACCTTGTGCTGGACGAACTCCTCGTCGGACTCGGGCACGCCGATGAAGGCGGCGGTGAGCTTCACCGACGGCTCGTGCGCGATCTCCTGGACGAAGTCGGCCGCGCGGCGCCGTACGAGCCGGTCGAGCAGGTCCTCGTTGAGGTCGCGGAAGCGGCGCTCCATGGCGGCCACCGCGCGCGGGGTGAAGGCCCGCGAGACCGAGCGGCGCAGGCGGGTGTGGTCGGGCGGGTCCACGTTGGCCACGAAGCTGGACAGGAACGAGCCGTGCTCGCCCAGCTTCGCCCTCGTCTCCTCGGTGAGGCTGCGCGAGATCGTCAGCGAGCCCCTCGACGAATAGACGCGCGGGTTGCCGTAGGCGGCGCGCACGTCGGCGTACCTGGTCAGGACGTACGCGCCCAGGTGCGCGCTGCGGAAGACCGGCTGCTCGTGCCGCAACCTCCTCAGGAAGTCGTACGGCGCGGCGACGTGCCAGTCCTGGGTGACGTCGAAGTCCATCCGAGGATCCTCCGCGGGTTGTCGACGAGCATCTGGTGGATCTGTTCCTCGGTCACGCCGCGCCTGCGCAGCTCGGGCAGGACGTCGGCGGGGATGTGGAGCAGGTGGTAGTTGGGGTGGCGGCGCCGTACGACGTCGGGGTCGAACCTGTCGTTGAAGCAGTAGGAGTCGTGGGACAGCACGAGCCTGCCGGCGTGACCGCGCTCGCACAGGGCTGCCACCACCGCGCACCTGGCGTCGAAGGAGCTGATCGTCTCGATGCCGAAGCGGTCCATGCCGAGGTAGGAGCCGGCGGCGAGCAGTTCCTCCAGGTACGCCAGGTCGGTGGAGTCGCCGGCGTGGCCGATGACCACCCTGGTGAGGTCCACGCCCGCCTTGGCCAGGACGCGCTGCTGCTCCAGCCCGCCCGGCTCGGCGCTGTGCGTGGTGATGGGCGCGCCCGTGGCCAGGTGCGCCTCGGCCGCCGCCCTGAAGACCCGCTCGCAGCCCTTGGTCATGCCGAGGTGGTCGGAGGCGCACTTGAGCATCGCCGCCCGCACGCCCGTGCGCCCGATGCCCTCGGTGAGGTCCCTGACGAAGAACTCCGCCAGCCGGTCGGGCCCGCCGAACAGGCTGCCGGGACCGCGGTTGCCGAAGTACGGTGGCAGCGCGTCGTAGGTGTAGAGCCCGGTGGCCACCACGATGTTGACCTCGGTCAGCTCGGCGACCCGCTGGACGGCGGGGACGTAGCGGCCGAGGCCGACCACGGTGAGGTCCACGATCGTGTCGATGCCCGCCGCCTTGACCGCGTCGAGCTTGGCGGCGGCCTCGCGGGCCCTGGCCTCCAGATCCCAGCCCTCGGGGATGTCGGGCCAGTTCCAGAGGATCTCGGGGCTCAGGCCGAAGACGTGCTCGTGCATGAGCGTGGCGCCGAGGTCGTCCACCTGGCCTTTCACCGTCACAGGCACGGGAACCTCGGGTGGTCGAAGGGCTGGTTCACCGCGAGCCCGAGCCCGTCGGTCTGGCCGTACGGCATGCCGGTGTAGAGCGCGTCCGCGTCGAAGTAGGTGGCGGTGAACGACAGCCTCGGGCTGTCGCGCCGGTTGGCGGGCGCGCCGTGCACGGTCAGCGCGTGGTGCACGGTCGCGTCGCCCGCCCTGAGGTCGAGCGGCGGCGAGGTCTCCAGCTCCTTGAGCCAGGGATGCTGGGTGAGCTGGTCGTCGCCCGCCCTGGTGAAGCTCCTGCCGAGCAGGCCGTGGCGGTGCGAGCCGCTGTAGAAGCGCAGCGAGCCCATGTCGGCGGGCACGTCGACCAGCGCGAGCCAGACGGTCAGCATGGCCGAGCGGTCCATCGGCATCCAGGGGAAGTCCTGGTGGAACTCGGTGGCGCCGTGCTCGCCAGGCGCCTTCACCAGCAGGTTCGTCACCTGCAGCCGCACCGAGGCGACGCCGTGGAGCAGCCGCACGGCGTTGGCGGCCAGGGCGGCGCTCAGCTCGCCGAACAGCGGGTCGTCGGCCGCGACGTCGCGCGACTGGCCGAAGGCCTGGTCGACCAGGGTGGCATGGACCCTCGACCGCTCGCCGAGCCGGGCCAGGGCGCGCTCGCGCAGGACGGCCACGCCGCCGGGGTCGAGCAGGCCGGGCAGCCGCACCCAGCCGTTGGTGTGGAAGAAGGCGACCTCGTCGTCGGTCGCGGGGCGCACGTCCATGCCCACAGTGTCTGAGCAAGCGCTTGGTAACACAAGATTGAGTAGGGACCTACTCATGCGCCGGATTCGCCGGGGGCGGACTCTCGGGACATGACCAGCCTCGACACGACTCCCCGGTCGGGAGCCGACACCTTCGCCCGATACGGCATGATCGCCTCCGCGATCATCGCGCCCCTGGCGCTCGGACTCGCCCTTCTCCTCGCCCCCGGCAGCATCACCACCGAGGGCGCGGCCTACGTCAACGGCTTCCTCGCCGAGGCGGGCTCCTACCCCGCGTCCGCCTGGCTCTCGGCGCTCAGCGCGATCACCATCATCCCCGGCGCCCTGGCCGTCGCCAGGGTCGCCCGCGCGGGCCGGCCCGCGCTCGGCCTGGTCGCCATGATCCTCGCCTTCGTCATGATCGTGCCCGTGGGAGGCAACTCCGACGACGTGCTGTACGCGGGCGTCCAGGCGGGCGTGGACCCCGCCACCCTGAGCAAGATCTACACCGCTTACGGCGAGAGCCTGCCCACCTCGGTCTTCGGCATGTCGTTCTTCCTCGGCCTGCTCGGCTTCCTCCTGCTCGGTGTCGCGGCCCTGCTCGGCAGGACCGCGCCCACGTGGGCGGCGATCACGCTGATCGTGGCTCCGGTGCTGGTGCCCGTTCCGTGGTTCGCCGGGCTGAGCGACCTCGCCGCGGGCGGCGCCTGGGTGCTGATGGCCGTCGGCATGGGTGGCGTGGCGCTCGGGCTGCTCAACCAGCGCTGACCGGCGCCCGCCTGGCCGTACAGGACCGGAGGGGTGTCCTGTACGGCCTGGCCGCGTCCGCGGCTCCGGCCTAGGGTATGAACCAAACGCTTGGCCGGGAGGCATGGATGCGGCGGTTCAGGTTCGCGGCGGTCGTACGGCAGGCGGAGTCGGGCAAGGCGTGGGCGGAGCGGGCCAGGCGGCTCGAGGCCACCGGCTTCGACGCGCTCCTGGTCCCCGACCATCTCGTCGGCCCCCGTCTGGCGCCCTTCGCCGCGATGACGGCGGCGGCCTGCGCCACTTCCAGGCTCAGGGTCGGCACGCTGGTGGTCGCCAACGACTTCAGGCACCCCGCGGTGCTGGCCAAGGAGAGCGCCACCCTCGACCTCCTCTCCGACGGCCGCCTCGAACTGGGGCTCGGCACCGGCTGGATGGCGGCCGACTACGCCGCGGCGGGGCTGCGGCTCGAGCCTCCCGGCGTGCGCGTGGCCAGGCTGGCCGAGGCGGTGACCGTGCTCAAGGGGCTGTGGGGCGAGGGCCCCTTCTCCTTCACCGGCGCGCACTACCGGATCGAGGCGCTCGACCAGCACCCCAAGCCGGTCCAGCGCCCGCACCCCCGCCTGCTGCTGGGCGGCGGCGGCCCGCGCATGCTCGCCCTCGCCGCCCGCGAGGCCGATGTGATCAACCTCGGCATGCGCGTGCGCGCCGACGGCACCGGCCCCGACGGCGCCGACGCGGGCCGCGCGGCGTTCCTCGCCAAGCTCGCCCTCGTCCGCGCGGCCGCCGGAGACCGCTACGACCGGCTGGAGCTCGGCACGAGCATCCAGCGACTGGGCACGGCGAAGCCGGTGGAGTCGTGGAGCGCGGCCGACCCCTCGGGGCAGGGCGAGACGCCACAGGTGCTGCTCGGCACCCATCGCGACCTGCTCGACCAGCTCCGCCACTGGCGGGACGAGCACGACCTCTCGTACTTCGTCCTCCACCACGAGCGCGATCTCGACGCCTTCTCCCCGATCGTCGAGGAGCTGTCCGGCCGCTGAGGCGATGCCGCCCGGTCAGGGGATCAGGACGACCTTGCCCGTGGTCGCCCTGCTCTCCAGCGCGGCGTGCGCGGCGGCGGCCTCGGCCAGCGGGAAGGGGTGGACCTCGGGCGACAGCTGTCCCGAGGCGGCGGCCGCGAGCGCGCGCTCCTCCAGACCGCGAAGCCCACCGGGCCAGGACAGGATCCGCTCGATCGCGTAGATGGAGGTGATGTCCCTGGCCTTCAGCTCCTCCGGCGCAGGCCCCGCGGTCTCCTCGCGTGAGGCGTTGCCGTACACGATGTGCCTGCCGCCCCGCCGCAGCAGCGAGAACGCCTCGCGGCCCCGGCTGCCGCCCACCCCGTCGAAGACCAGGCTCACCTCGCCGACCTGCGCGCTCCACCCCGGCACGTCGTAGTCGACGGCGCGCCCCTGCACCTTCGCCACCTTCGCCGGGCCACCTGCCGCGCCGACGACCTCGGCGCCGATGTTGCGCGCGTGCTGGACGAGCAGGCGGCCGATGCCGCCGGCGGCCGAGTTCACCAGGACGACGTCGTCCGCGGCGGGGGCGGCGAGGTCGATCAGGGCCATGGTGGTGGCGCCCGTCACGATCATGGCCACCGCCTGCTCGAACCCCAGCTCGTCCGGTACGACGTGCAACGACTCGACGGCGGCGACGCTCAGCTCGGCATACCCTCCGGGCCTGCTCCGGCCGGTCACCACCCTGCGGCCGAGCCACGACCCGTCGACGCCGGGGCCGACGGCGTCGACCACCCCCGCCACCTCACCGCCGAAGATCGTGGGCAGCCGGGGCACCGGCGGGCCGATTGTCACTCCGGTGCGCAGCAGGGTCTCGATGAGGTGCACGCCCGCGGCCCGCACCGCGACGCGCACCTCGCCCTCGCCGGGCACGGGGTCTTCGACGCTCTCGTAGGTCAGGTTCTCGGCGGGGCCGAACTCGCGCAGGATCACGGCGTGCATCAGGTTCTCCGTTCGTGGTGCTCACCCACGACGATGCAACCTCAAGCCGAGTTGAGGTCAACCCCGGCGAGGGAGCGCCTGAACGGAGTCGGGGATGATGGTCCCGATATGGATGAGATGATGCTCTTGAGACACGGCGAGACCGACTGGAGCAGGTCGGGTCGCCACACCGGCCGCACCGACCTGCCGCTGACCCCCAACGGCGAGGACCAGGCGAGGGCGCTCGCCCCGCTGGTGAAGGCCCGCTCCTTCGACCTCGTGCTGGTGAGCCCCGCCGCCCGGGCCCGCCGTACCGCCGAGCTGGCGGGTCTGGCCGACTACGAGGTCGACCAGGACCTGTGGGAGTGGGACTACGGCGGCTACGAGGGCATCACCACGCCGACGATCCGCGAGAGCCGTCCCGGCTGGTACCTGTGGAGGGACGGGGTGGTCCCCGGCGACGCGGCCCATCCGGGCGAGAGCGCCGAGCAGGTCGCGGCCAGGGCCGACAGGGTGATCGCGCGGGCGAGGGCGGCCGAGGGCCAGGTGGCGCTGGTCGCGCACGGGCACTTCCTGCGCGTGCTCACCGCCAGGTGGCTGGGCCTGCCGCCGCAGGACGGCCGGTTCTTCAGGCTCGACACGGGGACGTACTCGCGGCTGGGCTTCGAGCACGCCGAGCCGGTGATCCTCAACTGGAACGCGCCGGTGTAGGCGAGAGCCTGCTGCCGGGGAACGGCGCCAGCAGCGTCTCCCTCCAGGTCCCCGACAGGTAGTCGCGGGCCCGCTTCCCCCAGGTGAGCAGCCGCTCGTCGGGTGCGGCCTCGTCGTCGAGCCCGAGGGCGGCGTCCCTGGCCCGCTGCGTGGCGAGGTGCGCGTCGAGGGTGGTGCCCCACACGGTGACGACCTCGGTGTCGCAGAACAGCACCTCGTACAGGCCGACCAGCGTGTGGCCGTGGTCGCGGAGGATGGGCAGGCGCTCGGCGCGGACGGCCTCGAGGTAGTCGAGCGCGGCGCCGGGCCGTACGGAGGCGCTCTCGAAGACGAACAGCGGCGAGGGCCGCGCCGAGGAGAGCGCGGGACTGCCGTGGACGGCGCCGAGCGGCCGGGAGAAGGCCGAGAAGCGCAGGTCGTCGATGTCCGACAGGAACAGGCGGGAGTCGACGCCGGAGTAGATCTCCATCATCTGCCGCCAGCCGCCCTCCCACCCGCCGTGGCAGTCCCACAGCGTGACGGCCTTGAACTGCTGGTGGCCGGTGATGCCGACGGCGTAGAAGGCGCCCACGAGGTCGATCTCGCGGGAGCGGATGGACATCCCCTCGGTCAGCTCAGGTGCGGCGCGGGCGGCGTCCTCCTGTTTGTAGCGGGTCAGCCAGGTGAGGTACTCCAGCGGCCGGCGGGAGTTCATCGGCCGGAAGTCGACTTCCTCGAGCAGATGGATCCCTCGCCGCACCACGGCCTCCCGAGATCGAACCAAGCGGTTGCTCGGGATGAGCGTATCTCAACAAGAAACGTGCGCAACTCGCTCCATGGTCGGGAATCGGCCGCACCGGCACGTTTCTTGCCGATCAGGCCACGGCGGGCACCGGCTGCGGCCCGCGCCCGGTCAGCCACTCCAGCACCCTGCGGTGCCCCGTGGCGGCGTCCTCGAAGTGGCCCCAGTGCCAGTAGCGGGGCTGGTCGCGCACCCCCGTCACCCAGGTGCGGTAGGAGACCGTCCCGTCGGGCACGGCGGAGCCCACGCCATAGGTGCGGATCACGACCTTGCCGCCCGGTGCGATGAGCACGTCGTCGGCGATCGGGTAGAGCGTCATCTGGTCGAGCATGAGGAAATCCTGCAGGTATCGCGAGACCGGACCATTACGCCTTCCGGCGCACCCTGTTAAGCGGGTGCGCCGGAGGTGAACACCGTGTTAAACGAGCGGGTGGTGAACCAGCAGGCGTTATACCAGCAGGCCGTCGAACTCCCCGTCCTTCACCCCGAGCACCAGGGCCCGGATCTCGTCACGGGTGTAGATCAGCGCGGGGCCCTCGGGGAAGCGGGAGTTGCGGACCGCGATCCCGCCGTCGGGAAGCTCCGCGAGCTCCACGCAGTTGCCCTGCGAGTTGCTGTAGCGGCTCTTGCGCCAGGCGACCTCGGTGAGGTCGGTGGCGGGCATGCCGTTGTAGTTGTGCTCCATCTACATCTTTCTGAGAAGACCGTCGATGAGCTCCACGGTGCCGCCCGGCGTGGTGCTCTCCACGCACAGCTGCTCCATGGCGGTGAGGTACGGATCGATGTCCTCACGCTTGTCCAGGTACAGGGCACCCCAGAGCTGTTCGACGTAGACGACGTCCGACAGGTCGGACTCGGGAAACCGCATGATGCTGAAGGCGCCCCCTTCGGCGGCGTGCATGCCGTACCTGAAGGGCATCACCTGGATGGTGATGTTGGGGAAGGTCGCCACGTGCAGCAGATGCTGAAGCTGTTCGGACATGACCTCTCCGCCGCCGATGGTCCTCCGCAGGGTCGCCTCGTCGATGACCGCCCATAGGCGCGGGCCGTCCTTGCGAGTGAAGCGCTCCTGCCGCTGCATGCGCAGATGCACGCGCCGATCGATGTCCTCGGGGGTGGCGTCGGGGTTGCCCAGCTGATAGACCGCCCTGGCGTAGTTCGCCGTCTGCAGCAGGCCGGGCACGAACTGCACCTCGTAGGTGCGGATCAGGCTCGCGGCCTCCTCCAGGCCCACATAGGTGGAGAACCACTGGGGCAGGACGGCTGAGTACTTGTGCCACCACCCGGGGGTGTTGGCCTCGCGGACCATTTCCAGCAGAGCGCGACGCTCGGCGTCGTCGTTGACGCCGTACAGCGTGAGAAGGTCTTCCACATCACGTGTCTTGAAGCCGACGCGGCCGAGCTCCATGCGGCTGATCTTGGACTCGGACGCCCTGATGTGGAATCCGGCCACATCACGGGTGAGTCCGCGCTCTTCGCGCAGGCGGCGCAGGCTGGCGCCGAGCATGATGCGCCGAACGGTAGAGCCAGAACCCGGCGGATCCATGGACACGTGCTGCTCCTTGGTCGTTTCCGTACCAGACAGTCTGTCACTTCGCGCCCCAAAGATCATGGGTCGCGACAAGATCCCCCTTTGCCACCCGATTTACCGATACCTGGCAAACCGTAGCGGCTGGCAATGCCTTCTGCACGTGCATTCGCTCTTGCACCTGCACGAGACTCTGCCCCAGAATGATCACCGTGCAGTCCACCAAACCCCTCGGCCTGTGGACCACGCTCGACTGGTGGCCCCCGGTCGGCTGGTGGCCTGAGGCGGCGCGCGATCTTCTCGTCCCCGGCACGGCGATCGGCGCGAGCGCCACCTTCGTCCTGCCGCCCTCGGCCGCCTCCGTCCACTCAGCGCGCAGCTTCACCCTCGGCACGCTGTCCGGCTGGGGGCTCGGCGAGCTGGCCGACAACATGGAGCTGGTGGTCTCCGAGCTGGCCACCAACGCGCTGCGCCACGGGCTCACGCTGGCCGAGGCCAGGCACCACGAGCCGGTGCGCATGTCGCTGGTGCGCGGGGGCGCGCTGGTCACGTGCGCCTTCACCGACCCGGCCGCCTCCGTGCCCGTGCTGCGCTACCCCGGCCCGCTCGACGTCGGGGGGCTCGGCCTGCACATCGTGGAGTCGCTGAGCATGCGCTGGGGCTGGTCGGCGCTCTCGCCGTACGGGAAGATCGTCTGGGCCGTTCTCTCCTGAGCGCGAAGCCCGGACACCCGCGCAGCGAGCGCGTATGCTGAGTTCTGCCTCGCATCACATGAGAAACGTGCGCCAGCCTCCGAGTCTGGGACGCACGTTTCTCATTGGTAGTGAGGGCCACGTGGATGGTCAAGGCTCAAGGCGAGTCCCCGCGCGCGACCCACTGAGAGTGCTGACAGATGGATGATCACCTGCTCGGCTGGCTGCGAACCCTGGACGAAGCGAGGCTCGCCCGCGTCCTTTCCAACCGACCCGATGCCATTGCGGCGCCATGGCCCCGCCGGCTCGACACGCTGGCCCAGCGGCTGGGCAACGGCTTCGCCGTCATGGAGGCGATGCGGGCGCTCCCGCTGCCGTGTCTCGAGATCGCCCAGGCCTGCCTCGTGCTCGGCGACCGCACTCCGCCCGAGCGGCTGGCCGGCTTCCTCGACGCGCCCGTCGCCGTGGTCACCCCCTGGCTCGACGTCCTCTACGACCACGCGCTGGCCTGGCCCGACGACGACGGCCGCATCCACCTGGCCGAGGCGGTCTCCCGCTGGTGGGCGGCCCCGCTCGGGCTCGGCGAGCCGCTCGCCCACTACCTCAACTCCTGGACCGTCAGCAACGACACCCTGCGCGCGCTGGCCCGCAACCTCGGCCTGCCGCCCCACGGCAACAAGCGCCGCACGATCGCCAAGGTGACCGAGGTGCTCTCCCACGGCGTACGGCTGGCCGCCCTGCTGCGCAACGCCCCCGAGGGCACCGAGCGCCTGCTGGCCGACTTCGCCTGGGACGGCCCCGTCCGCGACGTCGACGGCGGCCGGTTCGTGATGCTGGGCACGCCGGAGAAGTGGGCCGCCGACCACGGCCTGCTCTACCGCCCGCGCTGGGAGATCGCCGAGATGCCGCGCGAGGTCGCGCTGTCGGTGCGCGGCCCCGGCTACCACCCGCCCTTCTCCCCCGAGCCGCCCGAGGTGGCGACGATCCCCGTCGACCCCGAGGAGGTCGACCACCTGATGACGCTGGCCGCCCCGCACGTCGTCGAGCGCTGCGCGGCCCTGCTCGACAACACCGCCAAGACCCCGCTGCCGCTGCTGAAGACCGGCGGGGTGGGCGTGCGCGAGGTGCGCAGGGTGGCCAGGGAGACCGGCTGCGACGAGGACGAGACCAGGCTGCTGCTGGAGATCTGCGCGGTCGCCAGGCTGCTGGCCTGGGACGAGAAGTCGGGCGGCATGGTGCCGACCGAGCGCTTCGACAGGTGGCGGCTCGACGAGGGCTCGGCCAGGCTGCGGGTGCTGCTGTCGGCCTGGTGGCGCATGGAGCGCTCGTCGCTGCGCAAGGTCGAGGGCAAGTACCTCACCGTCCTCGGCGACGACCAGAGCGGCGCGGCCGTCGCCCGCGTGCGCAGGGCGGTGCTCGGGGTGCTGTCGCACCTGCCGTCGGGCACCGCCTTCGCCGACAGGGGCAGCCTGGTCCGCAACGCCCACTGGCACGCGCCACTGCTCGACCAGGCCCTGCTGACCGACTGCGCGGTGGCGGCGCTGGAGGAGGCCAGGCTGCTCGGCCTGCTGGCCAACGACGCGCTCACCGACCTCGGCAGGGCGCTGGCCGGGCTGAGCGCCCACGCCGGCGACGAGAACGACGACACCGTCCCGCTCGTCGAGCACGACCCCGCCCTGGTCGAGGCCTCGACCAGGGCATTGGCCAGCGTGCGCAGGAGCGCCCTGTTCGGGCCCGACCTGACCGCGGTGGTCACGGGGCCGCCCTCCAGCGAGCTCGCCGAGCTGCTCGACAGGGTGGCCGAGCGCGAGTCGCGCGGAGCGGCCTCGGTGTGGCGCTTCACCACCGAGAGTGTGCGCGGCGCGCTCGACTACGGCTACGACGCCGACGAGCTGCTGGCCGAGCTGAGCGAGGTGGGCCAGATCCCGCAGCCGCTCGAGTACCTCGTGCGCGACGTGGCGCGCCGGCACGGCGAGGTGACGGTCACGACGGTGGCGTGCATCGTGCAGGCCTCCGACCCCGCGCTGCTCGCGGAGATCGCCGCGCACCGCCGCCTGTCCAGGCTGGGGCTGCGCCTGCTGGCCCCCACCGTGCTGGTCAGCTCCGCGCCCGCCGAGCGCACGCTGGCCGCGCTGCGCGAGAACGGCTACGCCCCCGTGCCGATCGCCGACACGGGAGAGATCGCCATCAGGCGCACCAGAACCGTCGGCCCCGACGACCCGCAGAACGGCAAGCTGATCCTGCTGCCCGGCGGCCAGGTGGCCGAGCTCGAGACCCCTTTTCACGACGGCGCCTACGTGCTCACCGAGCCGCTGCCCGACCCGCACGAGCACGCCCGCCGCCTGCTGGAGTCGCAGGAGGGTGTCGAGCAGAACGGCCGCACCTGGGCGATCATCGGCAGGAACGCGACCAGGCTGCCGACCGCCCAGCAGTCACTGCTGGGGTTCGTGGTCGACCGCGGGGTGCGGGCGGGCATCACGCTGACCGACGGGATCACCGCGACGATAAGCCACGGCGAGCTGCGCGGCGGCACCCTCGACGCCTGGTGCGAGGAGGCGGGCGACTACCTCGAGTTCCCGCTGTCCGAGATCGTCGAGGTCAGGGGAGCTTACTAGCCTTCTGGAGGTTGGCGACCAGGCCCTCGAGCAGGTCCGCCCACTTCTGGTAGCTGTAGGGAGTCTCCACCCACATCGGGTAGACCTGGCCCTTGGCCACGGCGGGAAGCTTCGCGAAGGTCGGCTTCTTCATCATCTCCTCCAGGCCGAGAGCCTGGGTCCTGCTGTCGAACAGCACGACGTCCGCCTCGTACTTGTCGGCGTTCTCCCAGCTCAGCGACTCGAAGTAGCCCTGGGCGTCGACCTTCGGCTTGACGATGTCGAGCCCGGCGTCGCTCAGCAGCTTGAAGTCGGGGACCATCTCGGGCGTCGAGACGTACATAGCGTCGGGGCTGCCGGAGACCAGCTCGATCGTCAGGCCCTTCGCCGCGAGCTTCTTGAGCTCCGCCAGCGCCGCCTCGTAGCGGGCCTTGGCCTGGGTGATCTCGGGGGCGTCGAGGTCGGCGCCCAGCTTGGCGGCCAGCTCACCGTATTTGGTGATGACCTCTGTGGCGTTCCTGCCGGTGAGCATGACGCCCGCGGTCGGGGCGACCTTCTCGATGGTGTCCTTCGACTTGGCCGGCACGTACCAGAGCTCGTCCTTCAGGTACATGCTGCTGACCAGGAGCTCGGGCTGCAGGCCGATGTACTGCTCGACGTTGAACTCGTCCCACACGTTGCCCAGGCCCTGGACCTTGGTGATGTCCACGTTGCCGACCTGGGGGTCGGTCTTGCCGTTCTCGAGCTTGTGCGGGCCGAAGACGGCGATGGGGCGTACGCCGAAGTCCCAGAGGGCGGCGGCCGAACCGACCTGCGCGACGATCTTGACGGGCGTCTTCGGCAGGTCGATCTTCTTGCCGCGGTCGTCGGTGTAGGAGAAGGGGGTGGCGGCGGCACTCGTCTGCGCGGCGGGCGCGGCGGGCGCGGACGCCGGCTCCCCGCCGCAGGCGGCGAGGGCCAGGAGGGCGCCCAGGCCGGCGGCCGCCGCGAGGAATCCCCTGCGGGATACAGACATCTGGCACTCCTAAGGTGAGGCTTACCTAAAACGGACTGGCGGTTAGCTTAGCCTTACCTTTTCCAGGTTCGCCGCCAGCTCCTCCAGCAGGGCCGCGTAGCCCTGGTAGCTGAAGCGCATCTCGGCCCGCCACGGGTACACCTGCGCCTCCTTCGGCCAGGTCGGCTTCGCGATCACCTCCGAGGCCTGCATCGACTGCGCGCGGGCGTCGAGGAAGATCGCGTCGGCCTGGTACTTGTCGACGTTCTCCCAGCTGAGCGTCTCGAAGTAGCCGTCAGGCCGGTCGGGGACGACGATGTCGAGCCCCTTGGCCAGCAGGTACTTCAGGTCGGGGAACCTCCGCGGGTCGCACACCCAGAACTGGTCGGGCGACGCGGCGCAGAACAGCACCTTCGGCCCCACCGCCTTGGCGAGCGTCCGCTCCGCCGCCACGAACCTCGCCCTGGCCCGCTCCTGGGCGGCGCCACCGAGCGCGACGGCCAGTTGCTCGTAGCGCCTGATCAGCTCGTCGCCCGCCCGGTTCTCCTGCTGGATGCCGATCGTGGGAGCCACCTGCTCGATCGCGGCGCTCGACTTGGCGGGCACGTACCACAGCTCGTTCTTGCGGTACATCCCGGCGATCAGCACCTCGGGCCGCAGCGCGATGTACTGCTCGACGTTGAACTCGTCCCACGCGTTGCCGATCGAGGTGACCTTGGTGACGTCGATGTCGCCCGCCTCGGGATCCTTGGTGCCGTCCTTGAGGCGGTGCGGGCCGAAGACCGCCGTCGGGCGCACGCCGAAGTCCCACAGCGTCGCCGCGGCGCTGACCTGGGCGACCACCCTGGTCGGCCGCGCCGCCAGGTCGATCTTCCTCCCGCGGTCGTCGGTGAAGGACCACGCGCCCTTGGCGGCGGCGGGCGTCGCGCGCGACTCGGCTCCGCAGGCCGTGGCCGCGAGCACGAGGCCCAGGAAGCCCCTCCTGGATACCGACATAACGCCTCCTAAGGCTAGGCTTACCTCATTCATGAATTGTTAGATTAGCCTTGCCTAACCCTTTACGACGAGAGGGACCATGACCGCGCCTCCCCTGGCGGGCCGCTCCGCGAAGACGGAGCCCGCCGCCGCCACACGGGGCCGCTCCGCCGTACTGGCGGCGGGGCTGCTCGCCGCGCTCGGCCTGCTCGTGCTGGTCGCTCTGCTGAGTGTCGCGCTCGGCGCGCGCTCGGTGCCGCTCTCGACCGTCTTCGGCGCGTTCACCGCGCCCGACGGCTCCAGCGACCACACCGTGATCCGCGAGCTGCGGGTACCGCGCACGATCCTCGGACTCGGCGTCGGGGCCGCGCTCGGCCTGGCGGGGGCGCTCATGCAGAGCCTGACCCGCAACCCGCTGGCCGATCCCGGGTTGCTCGGCATCAACCAGGGGGCCGCGCTCGGCGCGACGGTCGCCATCGGGCTGCTCGGGCTCACCAACCCGGCCGTCTACGTGTGGTTCGCCTTCGGCGGCGCCGCGCTGGCCTCGGCGCTGGCCTACGCGCTCGGCTCGGCCGCGCGCTCCGGCGCCTCCCCCGTACGGCTGGCGCTGGCGGGCGTGGCGCTCGGCATGGTCTTCACCGCCGTCTCCTCGGCGATCCTGCGCATGGACTCCCAGGCGTTCGACCGGATGCGGTTCTGGCTCACGGGCTCGCTGGCCGCGCAAACCAACGACGTGATCATGCGGCTGGTGCCGTTCATGGCGGCCGGGATCGTGCTCGGGCTGCTGCTGGCCAAGCCGCTCAACGCGCTGGCGCTGGGCGAGGAGGCGGGCAGGGCGCTGGGCGTGGCCGTCGGGCGCACCAGGGTGCTCACCGCCATCGCGGTGACGCTGCTGTGCGGCGCGGCCACGGCGGGCGCGGGTCCCCTGTGGTTCGTCGGGCTGGCGGTGCCGCACGCCGTCAGGGCGGTCGTGGGGCCCGACCAGCGGTGGCTGCTGCCGTACGCGGCGGTGCTGGCGCCGGTGCTGCTGCTCGGCGCGGACATCGTGGGGCGCGTCATCGCGCCCCCCGGAGAGGTGCAGGTGGGCATCATGTGCGCGGTGGTCGGCGCGCCGGTCTTCATCCTGCTTGCCAGGCGCAGGAGGTTGGCCGCGCTATGACCACTCCTGTCAGGATCGGCCCCTACTCGATGCGGCCGTCCCCCCGGGCGTTCGTGGTGAGCCTCGTGCTGGTGGCGGCCGCGGTCGGGGCCGCGCTGGTGGCGGTCACCACCGGCGAGTTCACCGTGCCCGTCGGCGACATCGTCACCGCCCTGTTCGGGCAGGGCACGCCGGTGGCCGAACTGATCGTGAGCGAGCTCCGTGCGCCGCGCGTGGTCACGGGACTCGCCGTGGGCGCCGCCTTCGGGCTGAGCGGGGCGATCTTCCAGAGCCTCACCCGCAACCCGCTCGGCAGCCCCGACTTCATCGGGTTCACCGCGGGGGCGGCCACCGGCGGCGTGCTCGCCGTGGTGATGGGCGGTACGGCGGTGCAGATCGCCGCGGGCTCGATGCTCGGCTGCGTGATCTCGGCGATCCTCGTCTACGCGCTCGCCTTCCGCAGGGGCGTGCAGGGCTACCGCCTCGTCCTGGTCGGCATCGGCGTCAACGCCGTCCTGCTGGCCGCCGACTCCTACCTGCTGACCAAGGCCGACATCAACGACGCGGCCAACGCCGGCGCCTGGCTCAACGGCAGCCTCAGCGGCCGCGGATGGGATCACGCCATCCCCGTCGCGATCGCGCTGGCCGTGCTCGTCCCGGTGTGCTGCTACGTCTCCAGGCCGCTGCGGATGATGGAGATGGGCGACGACGCGGCGCGGGCGGTCGGCATCAGGGTCGAGCCCGTGCGGGCGGCGGCGATCGTGGCGGGCGTGCTGCTGTGCGGCGTTGCCACGGCGGCGGCCGGTCCCGTGATGTTCGTCGCGATGGCCGCGCCCCAGCTGGCCAGACGGCTGACCCGCTCCCCCGGCGTGACGCTGATCGCCTCCGCGCTCACCGGCGCGGTGCTGCTGACCGCCGCCGACCTGGCCGCCCAGCGGCTGCTGGCCCCCACCCAGCTCCCCGTCGGGGTGCTGACGGCCGCCATCGGCGGCATCTACCTGGCTCTGCTGCTGCGAAAGGACCGCCGCTGATGGCTCGTCTGACCGGCTCCGACCTCACCCTCGCCTACGAGCAGCGGGTCGTGGCGACGTCGTTGAACGTGGAGATCCCCGACGGGTCCTTCACGGTGATCATCGGCCCGAACGCCTGCGGGAAGTCGACGTTGCTGCGCGCCCTGGCCAGGATGCTCAAGCCCAGGACGGGAGCGGTGCACCTGGACGGAAGCCTGATCACCTCGCTGCCCTCCAAGGAGGTGGCGCGCAGGCTCGGGCTGCTCCCCCAGACCTCCATCGTCCCCGACGGCATCACGGTGGTGGACCTGGTGGCCAGGGGACGCTACCCCCACCAGCGGCTGATGCGGCAGTGGTCGAAGGCGGACGAGGTGGCCGTGGCGTCGGCGATGGCGGCCACCGACGTCACGTCGCTGTCGGAGCGGATCGTGGACGAGCTGTCGGGCGGCCAGCGTCAGCGGGTGTGGCTGGCGATGGCGCTGGCCCAGGAGACACCCATCCTCCTGCTGGACGAGCCCACCACCTACCTGGACATCTCCCACCAGATCGAGGTGCTGGACCTGTGCGCCGACCTGCACGAGGAGGGCCGGACCATGGTGGCGGTGCTGCACGACCTGAACCAGGCCTGCAGGTACGCCACGCACCTGATCGTGATGCGCGACGGCGTGCTGGTGGCCGAGGGGGAGCCGGCCTCGGTGATGACGCCCTCGCTGGTCGAACAGGTCTTCGACCTGCGCTGCGAGATCATCACCGATCCGCAGTCGGGCACCCCGTTGATCGTCCCTGAAGCCCGTCGCGCCCGCACGCCGGTCGCCCACTAGCCGCACGGCCTCGACAGACGGCAGACGGCCAGGGCGGCCGTGGCGAGGGCGGCTCTGGCCCGCTGCTCGCCGTACCTGTCCTTGAGCGCGGCGGCCACCTCCCCTGCCAGGCCCGCGAGGACGGCATGCGCCAGCACCTCCGCGTCCTCACCCGGCAGCGCCACCGTCAGCAGGATCGTCACGTGCCGGTGCCAGAAGGCGTAGGAGCCGATGCGGTAGCGGGCCCCCGTGCTGGCGGTCTCCGACATCCGCACCAGGTCGAGGTGGGCGAACAGGTAGTCGAGGTAGGCCTCGACGAACGCCGCCAGCCGTTCGGCGAGGGCGGCGCCGGCCTGGCGCGCGTCCGCTGACGGGCCCAGCGGCGGCGGGCCTGTCAGGATGCGCTCCTGCAGGTCGCGCTCGCGGGCGTCGAGCAGCGCCACGGCCAGGCCCGACTTGTCGCCGAACCGGCGGAACAGCGTCCCCTTCCCCACTCCCGCCGCCGCGGCGATCGCGTCCATGGAGACCGCCTCCATCCCCTTGGCCGCGAACAGAGCGGCCGCGGCGGCCAGGACCTTCTCGCGGTTGCGCGCCGCGTCGGCGCGCTCCTGCGGCGGGCGGGTGCGCAGGATCTCCAGCGCCTCACTTGACGAACCGGACTGCGGTCCGGTAATTTCCGTGCCATCCACAAACCGGACTGTAGTCCATTTATCTCGGAGGTCGCAATGACCGTCCTCATCACCCGCGACGAGCTCAAGGCCGCGATCGACGCCGGCGCCGTCACCGTGGTCGACGCCCTGGGCGGCGACTACTACGCCCAACAGCACCTGCCGAGCGCCATCGCGCTGGTCGAGAGCGAGGTGGCCGAGCGCGCCGCCACGCTGCTGCCCGACAGGGACGCGGCCATCGTCACCTACTGCTCCAACCCGGCCTGCCCCAACAGCAAGGCCGTCGCGAACCGCCTGACCGCGCTCGGCTACACCGACGTGCGCACGTACCGCGAAGGCATCCAGGACTGGGTCGAGGCGGGGCTGCCCGTCGAGTCCTCGGTGACCGTCTGAGGCTCTTCACGGTTTCTGCACATTGACCCGGTAGGTTCCGCTCCATGATCCGGACTGTGCTGACCTGGCTGGTGGTCGTGCCGTTCGCCGTGTGGGCGGTGCTCAGGGTGACGGGGGTGGACATCGCCGACCGGTGGATCCAACTGGTCGCGTTCACCCCCTACGTGGCCGCCGCCTCGGTGGCGCCGGTGCTGCTCGCCGGCCTGCTGAGGCGGTGGATCCCCATGGCGGTGGCCGTGGTGACGGCGGCGGCGCTGGCCTTCGCCGTCCTGCCGAGATACTTCGCCGACGCCGACCCGCACACCGGTGGCGGGACCTTCAGGGTACTGGCGGCGAACCTGGCGGTCGGGGCGGGAGACGGCGCGGAGCTGGTCAGGCTGGTCGACCGGCTTCAGCCCGACGTGCTCGCCATCCAGGAGCTCACCCCCGGCGCCATGAAGCGGCTCGACGCGCTCGGGCTGCGCGAGCGCATGCCGTACGTGGTGGACAGATCCCAGGGCGGCGTCTGGGGATCGGGGATCTACTCCGCGCACCCGCTGACCGAGCGGCCGTTGATCGCACTGGGCAGGTTCCGGCAGGCCAGGGCGGTGATCAAGGTCAAGAACGGGCCGGAGATCGAGGTGGTGTCCGTGCACCCGTGCGCGCCCAGCCACGCCGCGAAGATGTCGTGCTGGCGGTCGGGGCTCGCGGCGCTGCCCAGGGCGGGAGAGCGGCTGACGGTGCTGGCGGGCGACTTCAACGCCACGCTCGACCACTGGCCGGTGCGGGAGCTGCTCGACTCGGGATACAGGGACGCGGCGGACGTCATGGGGCAGGGGTTCACGGCGACGTGGCCGCAGAAGGGCTGGCGGCCGGTGCCGGGGGTGACGATCGATCACGTGCTGGCCGACGAGCGGATGGGCGTGCGCGCGTTCAGCGTCCACGACCTGCCTGGCACCGACCACCGCTCGGTGTTCGCCGAGCTCACGCTGCCGCTCACCGGAGCGGCCGCGGTGCGCGAGGGTTAGAGCGCGGTGACGCGCACGTCGTCGAAACGGGCGGCGAAGCCCTTGCCGACGGGGGCGGCCGCCATCACGCCCGCGAGCGTGGGCGCCCCCTGCGGGAAGGCGGCGAGCCTGAGCATCGCCTCGGGCTCGGCTCCGTCCAGGCCGTAGCGGACGGTCACCGCGTCGCCCCTGCGCTCCAGGTCGAAGGTGACGCTCCCGGCGACGCGATCCAGCGGCAGGACCGACCAGTCCGACACCTCGCGGGTCACGACGGTGCTGAGATGGAAGGCGCCGTCGACATACTCGACACCCGCCTTGACCCAGGTGGCCTCGTCGATCCGCAGGACGGCCCCCGCCTGGTCGTACTGCTCGGCGTAGTCGCCGGAGAACGTCAGCGTCAGCCGGAAGTCGCCCGAGACGATCCTCCCGAACAGATGCGCGGTGTCGTGGCTGTAGCCGTAATGGGTCTTCCGCCACAGATCCGTGCCGGGATCGCAGACCAGGCTGAGCCCGTCGTCGGCGGTCCACTCACGGGGAGGGTTGATCCATTGCCAGTCGGAGGAGCCAAAGGCCATGATCATGGCGGTCATCCTGCCATGCTCATCCGAAATATGTGGGTAGATCCCGGCAGGCGGCGGTGGGCCCCGCGGGCCGCCTTGGGGAAATCGGCCTGCCGGGCGCCGCGTAGACTGACGTTCGTGGCAGACCCCAAGTTCGAGATCCAGATGCTTCACGACCGGGTGATGATCCGGCTGGAGAAGGACGGCGAGGAGCGGCGCAGCGGCGCAGGCATCGTGATCCCCGCGACCGTCAAGATGGCCAACCGGCTGGCTTGGGGCGAGGTCTGTGGCGTCGGCGCCAACGTGCGCGCGGTGAAGGTCGGCGACAAGGTGCTGCTCAACCCCGAGGATCAGTACGAGGTCGAGCTGCACACCCAGGTGTACCTCGTGATGCGCGAACGCGACCTGCACGCCGTCGCCACCCAGGAAACCGACCACGGCACCGGCCTCTACCTCTAGGTTCCCCGCGATCGGCACTCGCTCGACCGCGGGGACCTGTTCGTCATCAGGACGCGGCCCGATCAGCTCGCGTCGGTGTAGCTGAGATACACGTCGTCCTTCTTCCACGCCGACGTGCTGATGTCGGCCACGGTGCGCACCACCTCACCCTTGAGGTCGACGACGACCGCCTGGTAGCCGGTACCGCCCTTCACGACGGCGAGCAGGTGCCTGTCGTCCCACCAGCCGAGTGACAGCTCGGCCTTGATGTCGACGCGGTGGCGCAGCCGTCCGGTGGCAAGGTCCCAGGTGCAGAAGCTTTCGCGGTAGCGGGCCGGGCACCAGGTGCCCAGCAAGGTGCCCGAGGGCGAGAACGCCGTCTCGCCGCCCATCGGCTCGCCGACTCCGGCCAGCGTCCTGGCCACGCCGCCGTCCACCCGGTAGAAGCGCACGCCGTCCTTGTAGCCGGTCATCACATGCCTGCCGTCGGGCGTCCACTGGAACACCACATCCCCGCCGATGTCCTTCAGCAGCACCACCCTGGCGGCCTTGGCGCTCACGTCGGCCGTGGCGAAGCCGACGGTCACCCACTTCTTGCCGACCTTCTTCTCCACGGTCAATGCGATCTTGCGGCCGTTGGCCGACCAGAAGGCGGCCGTGGTGAGCAGCGGCAGCTTCGAGGTGCGCACCTTGGTCGTCTGCTGGGTGCCCGCGTCGATGACGGCGATCGAGTCGTACCTGGCACCGGGGTGTTCGGGGATACCGGCGACCCTCTGCCCCTTGGGCGCGACCACCAGGTCGATGTAGCCGGGCACGGCCTCAAAGGTGTCGTCGGCGGTACGCAGATGGGGCTTGGCGCCGACGATCGCGGTGACTTTCTTCGGGTCGCCGGGCCGCTCGTGGAGCGTGACACCGAGACCCGTGTCGATCTCGGTGTCGTCGAGGCGGCCGGCGGACGCCGAGGTCACCGGCAGGGAGGAAAGCGCGAGGAAGGCTGTGCACACAGCTAAGGCGCTACGGAGATTCACAAACGGGGAGCATAGGGCCTCAGCGGCGGGTGTAGCTCAGGTAGAGGTCGTAGTCGCGCCAGGCGGTGCGGCTGATGGTGGCCAGGGGGCGGACCGGCTTGCCCTTGAGGTCGATCACGACGCTCGCGTAGCCCTTGCCGTGCCGTCCCACCGCGATCAGGTGCTCGCGGTCCCACCAGCCGTACGAGGCGACCGCGGGGACCTTCAGCTTCTTGTCCAGTTTGCCGTTGTAGGGGTTCCACGTGCACAGCGTCGCCTTGTGCTTCTTGGGGCACCACGTGGCCATGCGCCTGCCGTCGGGGGAGAAGGCGCTCTCGCCGCCGACCAGCCCGCCGGTACGCCACAGGGTCCAGGCCACCCGTCCGTCAGGCAGGTAGAAGCGCACGTTGTCCCAGTAGTCGGCGACCACGCGCCTGCCGTCCGGCGACCACTGGAAGAGAGCGTCGTGGTAGGCGCCGGGCACCTTGACCAGTCTGGCGCGTTTGGCGGCCACGTCCACGATGACGAAGCCGACGCTGCGCCACCCCGTGCGGTCGTCGCCCTTGGAGGCGGTCAGCACCACCCTGCGCCCGTCGGGCGACCAGTACGGCGTGCCGGCCACCATGGGCGCCTTCACCGTGCGGATCTTGGTGACCTTGCCGGTGGACCTGTTGGTGATCGCGATCCGGTCGTAGCCCTTGGTGAACTTCCTCGGGATCGCGGCGACTAATCCGCCGCCGGGCGAGACCGCGAGGTCGTTGTAGGAGCGCTGGCCCGCGAAGTAGCCGCCCGACCTGAGGTAGGCCGAGCCCGCGGTGGTGTAGGCGGTGACCCTTTTGGGGTCGCCGCGCTGTTCGTGCAGGGTGACGCCGAGACCTGGCAGCTTGACGTCGACGCCGGTTAAGTCGACGCCGGTTAAGACGAGCGCCGCGGCGAGGAGGAGGGTGCTTGGGCTCACGGAAGGCACCCTCTCACTTACCGGTGAAGCTCAGCCAGAGTTCCGCGCGCCAGGTGCCGGCGGGAATCTCGCCGAGCGCTACGAGGGCGGAGAGCACGGCGGCGGCCTAGGGGCGATCACAGGCCCCGCTCTCGTGCAGACCGAACCGGTATGGAGGCTCACCAGTTTGAAGTGGGCACAACCCCCGCCAGACACCACGTCTGACATGGGATCGCTAAGCTGATCAGAGACGCTAGACGCCGAGCAGTTCGCGCGCCTTGGCGACCAGGTCGATGCCGAGGCTGAGCTTCAGCGCCGCCCAGATGATCACGCCCATGGCGGCCAGTGTGACGAGCAGGACGATGATGCGCACCGTCCAGCCCCGCCGCTTGTACCACTCGGTCCAGCCGTGCAGGACGCTCTTGCCGAACTCCAGCAGCTTGTGCGCCCAGTGGAACTCGGTGGCCAGCACCGCGAGCCCCGCGAAGACGACCAGCCAGCCCGGGCCTGGAAAGGGCACCATGATGAGGCCGCCCACGACCATCACGGCGCCTATCACGCCGATGACGATCTTGAGCGTGAGGGCACCGGTCCGGGTGGACCGGATGCCGTCGAGCCAGCCGTGAATGCCGGAGCGGCGCGCCGCTTCGTCCTTCAGCTTGTCGGCGTCACCGGTTTCGGAGTCGATTGCCACACATCAAGGGTAATAGGCCGAATAGAGCTAACCGGTAGATCGCCGCGCCCGCGATCACCACCAACCAGCCGCGACGGCGACAAACCTCCCCGATTTCCGCCCAATGCCCCATTAGACGGATCTCGCCAATTCCCCTGATCCCAGGAACGGATCTCTCCAGGTTCGTCCCTGCTCCCCCCAAAAACGGATCTCTCTGATTCCCTGATCCCCGGCAGCGGATCTCTCCGATTTCCCGCGGGCACCAGAAAGTACGGCAGGCGCCGGTGACGGCCACCGGGGTCACCGGTGACCGTCCGTCCATCACGCGTGCTCCAGCGGGACTCCGGCCCCCGCCGTCACGTCACGGCGGCACAACCGACAGGACTGGGGACCCCGTTCGCCCTGGTCCACGACCCCGTGAAACCGAACGTCGCCATCCCGCCCTCGGCCAGCGCGCCGTTCCACGACACATTCCTGACCGTCACGTCGGCCCCTGTCTGGGGTGTGCGAGCCGTTCCTGAGCTGGATGATCCGCTGGCCGCCGGGGAAGGCCCACGACACGGTCCAGCCCTTGATCGGCCGGTCGGCCTTGACTGTGACCTCGGCCTGGAAGCCGCCCTGCAGCGGCGGACGTCTGCGCAGGTCAGCCCGTGAAACATTCAGCAGGTAAAGCTTTCGGCAGACGTTAGGCGTTTGGCGGCAAAAATGGTTAATGTCGTCCATGCCTGAGGCACTTCTACGGACCGTCACCGGTCAGATCCGCGCCGACGCGATCACCGGCGCCGTCCTCCCCCATGAACACCTGCGCTGCGACCTGCGCTGGGCGGTCGGCATCGACTCCGACCCCCACCGCTGGCTCGACGAGGAGCGCGCCGTCATCCAAGAGCTCCGCGAGCTGCACCAGTCGGACGGCCTCGGCCTCACCGTGGAGCTCACCTGCATCGGCATGGGCAGGGACGCCACCTCCCTCGCCCGCGTCGCCGCGGGCAGCAGGGTCCCGGTCGTCGCCTCGACGGGCCTGTACGCCGAGCCGTTCACCCAGGTCCGCGAGGACGACGTGGACACCCTCACCGCGCGGCTGATGGACGAGATCACCTCGGGCCTCGACGGCTCGGGCGTGCTCCCCGGCGTCATCGGCGAGGTCGGCGCGTGGGGCCCGGAGCCGACTCCCGTGGAGGAGCGCTGCCTGGTCGCCGCCGCCCGTGCCTCCCTGTCCAGCCGCCTGCCCGTGGCCACCCACGGCCAGAACGGGCTCGCGCTGCTGGAGATCCTGCTCGGCGAGGGGCTGCCCGGCTCGCGCGTCAGCGTCGCCTGCACAGGCGGCGACCCGGCCGCCGCCCGCAAGGTCGCCGAGGCGGGAGCGTACGTCAGTCTCTCCTCCGTCGGCCTCGGCGCCACGCAGGCGGCCCGCGTGGCGATGGAGCTGATCTCCGAGGGGCACGGCGACCGCCTGCTGCTCGGCAGCGGGGTCTCCCGCGTCGCCCATCTCCAGCGGTACGGCGGGGCGGGGTACTCCCACGTGTTCCGCACGCTGCTGCCCCGGCTGCGGGAGGCGGGCGTGGCGGAGGAGACGATCCAGGCGATCACGCACGACAACCCGCTCCGCTGGCTGACCAACGGCTGACGCGGCCCCATAGGCATCCCCCGCCCGCCGGACCATCCTTCCCGGCGCACCCTCTTTTCCGGGCGCACCCCCCAGCCTGCTGGACCACCCCTTCCGGCACACCCTCCCCCGCCCCGGCCGTTCCCCCTCCTCCGCCGCCACCCTCAAGATCACGCCAGCTCTCACCCGGCGGCGGCACCCTCATCGCCTCCAAGGCCACGCTGGGTATCGCGCAGGCGGCGCCCCCTCGTCGTCTTCAAGACCACGCCATCCCGGCCGGGCGGCACCTTCAAGACCACGCCAGGTCTCGACACGCGGCACACTTAAGGAAGGCATGATTCTTCCGCCGATGGTCAAGCAGAAGTGTGCTTCAATTCGACATATCACGTTTTGAGGGTGGCGGAAGGAGCGGCGTTGTCTCCGGACATGCTGAACGAACCGGTCGGCACGGTCGCCGGAGCGGGCGCGCTCCTCGCGATCCTGAGGGACGGCCGGGCCCGCACGAGGGCCGAGCTCGTCCAGCTCACCGGCCTAGCCAGGTCCACGGTCTCGCAGCGCCTCGACGTCCTGCTCACCCATCAGTGGATCGTCCCCGCCGAGGACGCCATCTCCTCCGGCGGCCGGCCCGCCGTGGCGTTCGCGTTCAACAGCTCCGCCCGCGTCGTCCTGTCCGCCGATCTCGGCGCCACCCACGCGAGGGTCGCGGTGACCGACCTGGCCACCACGGTCCTCGCCGAACGCACCTCCGACCTCGCCATCGACAAGGGCCCCGAGCCGACGCTCCAGTGGCTGCTCGACACCTTCCTCGAGCTCCTCGCCGAGACCGGGCACAGCGTCGAGCAGGTGTGCGGCGTGGGCGTCGGCCTGCCGGGGCCGGTCGAGCACGCGTCAGGGCGACCGATCAACCCGCCGATAATGCCGGGCTGGGACGGCTTCCCCGTCCCCGAGTGGCTCGGCGAGCGGCTCGGCGCCGCCGTCCTCGTGGACAACGACGTGAACATCATGGCCCTCGGCGAGCACTGGGCCGCCAGGCCCGAGGCCGACCAGCTGGTGTTCGTCAAGATCGGCACCGGCATAGGGTGCGGCATCATCTCCGACCGGCGCCTCCACAGGGGCGCGCAGGGCGCGGCGGGCGACATCGGACACGTGCGGGTGTCCTCGGCGGCCGACGTGGTGTGCAGGTGCGGTAACACCGGCTGCCTCGAGGCGGTCGCGGGCGGCGCCTCCGTCGCCGCCAGGCTGGCCGCAGCGGGAGTGCCCGCGACCAACAGCCGCGACGTCGTCAATCTCGTACGGCAGGGCAACACGCAGGCCGTCCAGCTCATCAGGCAGGCGGGACGCGAGGTCGGCGACGTGCTGGCCTCGATCGTGAACTTCTTCAACCCCGCGGTGATAGTGATCGGCGGCGACATCGCCGAGGCGGGCGAGCACGTGCTGGCGGGGGTCCGCGAGGTCATCTACAGCAGGTCGCTCCCGCTGGCGACCCAGCACCTGAGCATCAGGACCAGCGAGCTGGGCGACCGGGCGGGCGTCATCGGGGCGGCCGTGATGGTGATCGAGCACGTCCTCGACCCGGGCACCGTCGACCGCGCCGTCCTGCGCTGAAGCCCGGACGCGGGTTACGCGGCCGAGCGGGCCAGGTGGTCGATCAGGCGTGACACCGCCGCCGGGTCGCCCTCGACCTCCAGTTCCCCCGCCGCGATCGCCGCGCCGAGCTCCCTGCCCTGGAAGAACACCGAGGCGAGTGCCCCCGGCTCCCCCTTCAGCACGGCCTGGGGGCGCTCCGCCGTACCCCGCGTCACCTCAAGCACTTCCACGGACGCGGTGACCCGGAAGACCTGCTCGCCCACGTGCAGTTCCAGACTGCCCTCGAACCCCGGGACGTACATCGCCCGCAGAGCCAGCACCAGCGACGTCACGCCTACCTGGTTGGCGGTGGTGATGGGCGCCTGGCTGCCCCAGCGCCCCAGGTGCAGCAGGACGGGCTCGAGCCCGCGGCCCCATTCCGTCAGCTCGTAGACCCGGACCGCGACGGGTGGGGCGAGGGTGCGCCGCCGTACCACCCCTGCCTCCTCGAGCTCGCGCAGCCGCTGGGAGAGCACGTTCTGGCTGCTTCCCGGCAGGTCGCGGTGGAGATCGGTGAAGCGCTTGGGACCGAGCATCAGCTCCCGCACCACCAGCAACGCCCAGCGCTCGCCGACGAGGTCGAGCGCACGGGCCACCCCACACGGGTCCTGATAACTACGCACGTGATCAGCCTACTCTTGTTTCTCGAAGGCTTCACTCCTAAGTTAGGAGAAGGCACACACAGAGAGAGGGGATCCACCATGAACCTCCCCAAGATCGTTTCAGCCGAGGAGTGGCAGGCCGCGAGAGACGAGCTGCTGGTCGAGGAGAAGGCGGCCACCAGACTGCTCGACGCCCTGGCCGCCAAGCGCCGCCGCCTGCCGATGGTCGAGTTCCGCACCGACTACGTCTTCGACGGCCCCGAGGGCGAGCGCAGTCTGCTCGACCTGTTCGACGGACGCCGCCAGCTCGTCGTCTACCACTTCATGCCGCTGCACGACGACGGCACCCCCTGCTCGGGATGCGCGTCCTTCACCGACAACATCCCCAACCTGGTGCACCTGCGCGCCCGCGACACGACCATGGCGTTGGTGTCGCGCTCGCCGCTGCCCGACCTCGAGAAGGTACGGCACCGGCTGGGGTGGAGCATGCCGCTCTACTCGGGCCCCGAGTTCAACATCGACTGCGGCGCCGGCGGCGGCTTCGGGATCAGCGTGTTCCTGCGCGACGGGGAGCGCGTCTTCAGGACCTACTACACCACCTCCCGCGGCGCAGACCGGCTCAGGATGGACTTCAACCTCCTCGACCTCACGCCGTACGGCAGGCAGGAGACCTGGGAGGACTCCCCCGAGGGCTGGCCCCAGACCCCGCCGTACGAGTGGTGGCGCCTCAACGACGAATACGCCTGACCGACGGCGCCGTCTCCTGGGGGTGGTGCGTCACCCTCCCGGGGTTGCGCCGCCCTCCCCGGGTTGCGCCACGGCCTGCGGTGGGCTGGGTCGTCCTGCTTGCCGGGGCCGCGCCGCCCTTCGGGGGGTTTGAGTCGCCCTTCGGGGTTTGGCCGCCCTCCACGAAGGTTCGGGGGTTGGGTCGTCCGCCTGGGGTGGTGCGCGTCGATCCGTTCCGCCTGGAACTGGCTAGGATCAGAGCGGAATGGTGACACGGGATCGACGCCCTGTCCGCCGCCTGTGGGAGTCCATGTCCGCGGCGGTGTCCCGTGCTGCCCGGCTGGGTGACATGCCCGCCGTGCTCATGCTGGTGTGGGCGGGGTGGCTGGTCGTCCCGCTGTCGTTCAGCGGCTTGGCCCAGGCACGCGCCGCGATCGCCGCAGGCCACGAGACCCCACCGAGCACCGAGACATCCACTCGGGTCGCCACAGCAGACCATCGCGCCGAGGTCGCCGTGGTGGATCGCCGCTCGGATGTGTCCGTGGCGGGCCATCGCGTTGAGGGTGCGCCCGAGGGGGCTGGTCGCGCCGCGCGGACGTCCACCACTCCGCCGAGGCTCGGTTGGGGCTGGGCGGGCTTCGCCCGAGGTGGCTCAGGAGTCGACACCTGGCCGAAGCATCAACCAGCGGCCTACTCGGGCGGAAGCGCCTTCCCCGCTCTCACGAACACCCCCGCGACGCCCCCTCTCACCGACGCTCCCGCGTCATCTCTCACCCACATCACGCCGGCGCACCCGCTCAGCGACATCCCCGCAGCACCCCCTCTCACCGACGCTTCCGCGTCATCTCTCAGCGACATCCCCGCGGCGCCCCGGCTCAGCAACAGCCCCGCGACGAATGCTCCTGCGAACGGCCCCACAGCGGGCCTCTCCGGGGGTCAGGCGTGGGGTGCTCTGAGCGGTGCCGGGCTGCGGGAGGTCGAGGCCGCGGCGCTGGCGGAGGAGCTGGCGAGGGAGCGCGCCAGGATCGCGGGCGAGGTGCACGACGCGGCAGGACACGGTTTCTCGACCATCGCGATGCAGGCGGGGCTCGCCCTGCTGGTGCTGGAGGAGAGTCCCGAGCAGGCACGCGAGTCGTTGCGCGCGATCCGCGAGACGAGCCTCGAAGCGCTGGCCCAGCTGAGGGCCGCGCTCGACCTCATCGACCCGGGCCAGGCGGTACCGAGGCACGAAGACCTGCCGGCGCTGATCGACGGTGTCCGGGCGGCGGGGCTGCCCGTGGACGTGGAGCCGGCCGAGCCCGCCGTCCCCTCGCATCTGCGCGGCACCGTGTACCGGGTGGTGCGCGAGTCGCTGACCAACGTGATCAGGCACGCGGGGCCGACGAGGGCGCTCGTCAGGGTGGCCAACGACCCCTGTGAGTTCGTGCTGGAGGTGGCCGACCGCGGGAGCGGGGCCGGCGGCGCGGGCGAGGGCAGAGGGCTGGCGGGGATGCGCGAGCGGGTACGGGCCGCGGGTGGCCAGTTCAGCGCCGGCCCCAGGGACGGCGGCGGCTTCCAGGTGGTCGCCCGCTTCCCGCGGGAAACCGCGTGACCTCGGCCGAACACCGCGTGACCTCCACGGAAGCACAACCCACCCAGGCAGCTCAGGCTTCCAAGCATCCCACCGGGACCACATTGACACGGCCCCCGGTGACGGTGCAGGAGCGCCCTAGCGTGCAGGGTTGGTCGCGAGCTCAAGGGTGGGAGGTGTGGGTGTGATCAGGGTCGGTGTGGCCGATGACCAGGCGGTCGTGCGGATGGGGCTCAGTGCGCTCATCGCCAGGGAGTCCGACCTGGAGCTGGTGGGCGAGGCCGCCGACGGCGCGCAGGCGGTGGCGCTGGTGCGCAGGGAGCGTCCCGACGTCCTGCTGCTCGACATCAGGATGCCCGGCATGGACGGCCTGCAGGTGCTGCGCGCGATCGCCGCCGACCCCTCCCTCCACGGCACCAGGATCGTGGTGGTGACGACGTTCGCCGTGGACGAGTACGTCTTCGCCGCGCTGCAGGCGGGCGCGAGCGGCTTCCTGCTCAAGGACAGCGCCCCCGACGAACTGGTGAGCGCGATCAGGGTGGTGGCCGCCGGAGAGGCGCTGCTCTCCCCGGCGATCACCCGGAAGGTCATCGGACTGTTCGGCAGGCACGGCGGCGCGGAACCCGTGGACGGTGTGGACACGCTGACCCCGCGGGAGAAGGAGCTGGTGGCCTGGGTGGCGACCGGCCGGTCCAACGAGGAGATCGCCAAGGAGCTGGTGATCAGCCGCGACACCGTGCGCACGCACGTCAGCAGGGCCATGGTGAAGCTGCACGCCCGCGACAGGGCCCAGCTCGTCGTCTTCGCCATGCGCGCCGGCCTGGTCCTCCCTTCCTGACCGACCGACGGCCCACAGAACACCCCACGGGGAGGCGACCCCGCAGCGCCCGGAACACCCCACGGGGGCGACCCCGCGGCACCCGGAACACTACGGGGAGGTGACCTGGCGGTCCCAGAAGTGCCCGGCGAGATGGTTCTCCAGGGGGAAGTGCCCGGCGGAAGAGAGCCCCGCTGAAGGCAGCTGGCGGGAACGCGCCCGACCGGAAAGCGTCCGGTGGGGTGGTGTCCGTTGAGACAGGGCGGGCCCAGGTGGGGCTATCTGAGGAGGCCCTCGTAGGTGCGTTGCTGGAGTTGGGCCTCGATCTGCTTCACGGTCTCCAGCCCGACACCCACCATGATCAGCACGCTCGTCCCCCCGAAAGGAAAGTTCTGCTGCGTCGAAGGGTCGCGCAGCAGCGCGAAGGCCACCAGCGGCAGCAGGGCCAGTCCACCGAGATAGACCGCCCCCGGCGCGGTCAGCCGCGACAGCACGAACCCCAGGTACTCCGCCGTCGGCCGGCCCGGCCTGATCCCCGGGACGAAGCCGCCGTAGCGCTTCATGTTGTCGGCCACCTCCATCGGGTTGAAGGTGATCGAGACGTAGAAGTAGGCGAAGCCGACGATCAGTAGGAAGTAGACCAGCATGTAGAGCGGGTGGTCGCCCGCGAGGTACTGGCTGATCCACGGTACCTGGCCGCCGACCAGCGTGGGGATGTAGAGCAGGGACGAGGTGAAGATGACCGGCACGATGCCCGCCTGGTTGACCTTGAGCGGGATGTAGGTGTTGGTCCCGCCGTACATGCGGCGTCCTACCATCCGCTTGGCGTACTGCACGGGGACGCGCCGCTGGGCCTGCTCGATGAAGACCACGGCCGCCACCAGGAACAGGCCGGAGACGAGGATCACCATCGCGGTAAAGGGGCTCATCACGAAAAGGGTGGACATGTAGGACGGGAAGACGGCCACGACCTGGGTGAAAATCAGGATGGACATGCCGGTGCCGATCCCCCTGTCGGTGATCTTCTCGCCCAGCCACATCACCATGCAGGTCCCCGCCACCATGACGGCCACCAGTACGCCCACCCCGAGCAGGCTCGTGTCGTACAGCACGGGCTCCGAGCAGCCGGGGAACAGCTGGCCCCCGCGCGCCAGCGCGACCACGGTCGTGGCGTTGAGCAAGGCCAGGCCGACGGTCAGGTACCGGGTGTACTGCGTGATCTTCGCCTGGCCGTTCTGCCCCTCCTTGCGCAGCGCTTCGAGGCGCGGGATGAGCACCGCCATCAGCTGCATGATGATGCTGGCCGTGATGTACGGCATGACCCCGAGCGCGAACACCGACAGCTTCAGCATGGCCCCGCCGCTGAACAGCTGCACCATGTCGACCAGTCCGCCGCGCGCGCCGCCCAGGCAGCGCTGGACCGCCACCGTGTCCACCCCCGGAGACGGCAGGATCTGCCCGAACCTGAACAGCACGATGACGCCCAGCGTGAAGAGCAGTTTCTTGCGCAGCTCGGGGATGCCGAAGGCGCGCACGACCATGGTGAGCATGCGCAGAGTCTCGCCATGAACGGGCGAACGGGCGTCCGCCCTGGCGCGGCACCGGCGTACGCAGATCCGCGTACGCTCTGACCTTGTGGTTCCTGTCTGGGTGATCAGTGGCCCGCCCGGCGCGGGCAAGTCGACCGTCGCCGCCGCGCTGCTCGGGCGCCTCGATCCGGTCCCCGCGCTGCTGGACAAGGACACCGTCTACGGTGACTTCGTCACCGAGGTGCTGCGCGCGTACGGCAGGCGGCGCGGCGAGCGCGAGGGCCCCTGGTACGACGAGCACATCAAGCGGCACGAGTACGCCGGTCTGACCAGGCTGGCCAGGACGATCAGGGCGCACGGCTGCCCCGTGATGCTCGACGGCCCCTTCACCTCGCAGGTCCACTCCGCGTCCCTCTGGGAGCAATGGGTCGAGCAGCTCGGCGGCCCGCCCGCGCGGCTGGTGTGGATCCGCTCCGACGGACCCACCCTGCGGGGAGCGCCTGATGGCCAGGGGGCTGGCCAGGGACGAGGGCAAGCTGACGGCCTTCGACGACTTCCTGGAGGCCATCAGGGTGGCCGAGCCGCCCGCCGTCCCGCATTTGGAGATCGACAACCGGCGGGGCGCGCCCGATCTGGAGACCCAGCTCAGCGCGGCGGGTATGCCGCCGCGAACACGGCGGGAAGGCGCGGCACCAGCCGGGTGAAGGCGCCCGACTCGTAGGTGGCGTCGGGCTCGTTGGCCAGCTGTTGCGAGATGACGCCCGCGATCAGGCTGGCGGCCAGCGCCAGGCCCTCCTCCCCCGCCGCGTCAGGATGCACCTCGCCGCGCGCCACGGCTGCGCGGATCAGCGTCGCGAAGTGCTCGTGGATCTCCAGGGCCGGGGCGTACGCCTCCGGCGAGGGTCTGAAGCCGGGCACCGGACGCCAGAACAGCAGCTGGGCCAGCACCTGGTTGGCCATGATCCAGCGCGCGCCCGCCTCGAGCGACGCGCCCATCGCGGCCAGCCCCTCGTGACCGCGCGCGGCCTGCCGTACGGCGTCGAGATACCGCTCCTGGCCGATCTTGAACAGCGCGTCGTAGACGGCCCCCCGCGAAGGGAAGTACTTGTACAGCGAAGGCGGCTGGATGCCGAGCCGCCTGGCCACGGTCGCCATGTTCAGCGCCGCGACCCCGTCGGCCGCCATCACCTCCAGCGCGAGGCCGAGGATCTCTTCCTGCGTCTCGGCCCTTCGACGAGCCCTGCGATCTGACATAAGCTAATACTAGTAGCCAAAGCTATTGGGAGTCTCTCAATGGATATCGTTCTGGCCGGACTTCGACAGAACAACCTCAAGAACATCTCGCTCCGCCTGCCCAAGGAGCGGCTGATCGTCTTCACCGGCGTGTCGGGCTCAGGGAAGTCGTCGGTCGTCTTCGGCACCATCGCCACCGAGTCGCAGCGGCAGATGAACGCCACCTACAGCACCTTCATCAGGAACCGGCTGCCCAAGTTCGAGCGCCCGCTCGCCGAACGGCTGGCCCACCTGACGCCCGCGGTCGTCATCGACCAGAAGCGGGTGGGCGGAAACGCCCGCTCGACCGTCGGCACCATGACCGAGATCCACCCCATCCTGCGCGTGCTGTTCTCCAGGTACGGCACGCCGTCGGCGGGCCCAGCCACCGCCTACTCCTTCAACGACCCGCAGGGCATGTGCCCCGAGTGCGACGGGCTGGGCAGGACCGTGCGCCTCGACCTCGACCTGGCGATCGACAGGACGCTCTCGATCAACGAGGGCGCGCTCAGGATCTTCCCCGTCGGCTCCTACGCCTGGCACCTGTACGCGAGCTCCGGCCTGTTCGACCTGGACAAGCCGGTCGGCGAGTTCACCGAGGAGGAGTGGCGGCAGCTCCTGCACGGCGAGAGGTTCAAGCTGGAGCGCGGCACCTACGAGGGTGTGGTCGACCGCTTCAACCGCCTCCAGCTCAAGCGCGACACCGAGGCGACCAGGCGGCTCGTCACCGAGGGCCCGTGCCCCGCCTGCGACGGCGCGCGGCTCAACGCCGCGGCCCTCGCCTCGAGGATCGACGGGCTGAACCTCGCCGACCACGCCGCCATGGAGATCAGCGACCTCGCCGAGACGCTCAGGGGGCTGGGCACCGGCGTGGCCACGCCCGCGATCGAGGCGCTGGACCGGATCGAGGCGATCGGGCTCGGCTACCTCAGTCTCGACAGAGAGACCGGCACGCTGTCGGGCGGCGAGGCGCAGCGGCTGAAGACCGTGCGGCACCTCGGCTCGTCGCTGTCGGGGATGACCTACATCTTCGACGAGCCGAGCGTCGGCCTGCACCCGCGTGACGTGCACAGGCTCGGCGAGCTGCTGCTCGAACTGCGCGACGGCGGCAACACCGTGATCGTCGTCGAGCACGACCGCGACATCATCGCCTTGGCCGACCACGTCGTCGACCTGGGGCCAGGGGCGGGCGCGAGCGGCGGCGAGGTGGTCTTCGAGGGCACGGTCGCCGCACTGACCGGTTCGCGGACGCTCACGGGCCGCATGCTCAGGCGGTCGACGGGCCTGAAGCCGGTGGTCCGCGCGCCGAAGGGGTGGCTGTCCATCGAGGGGGCCTCGCTGCACAACCTCAAGGAGGTGAGCGTACGGGTGCCGCTCGGCGTGCTCACGGCCGTGACCGGTGTCGCCGGGTCGGGCAAGAGCACGCTCATGACGTACGCCGAGGGCATCGCGATCGACCAGTCCGCGATCGGCGGCTCGATCCGCTCCACCCCCGCCACCTACCTCGACGTCATGGACCGCATCCGCAGGCTCTTCGCCGAGGCGAACGGCGTGGACGCCGGGCTGTTCAGCTTCAACGCGGCGGGCGCGTGCCCGGCCTGCGGCGGACGCGGTGTGATCAAGACCGACCTGGCGTTCATGGACCCGGTGACCACGGTGTGCGACGCGTGCGGCGGCACCCGCTACAGCCCCGAGGCGCTGTCGCACCGCTACGGGGGACGGACGATCGCCGAGGTGCTGGCCATGACCGCCGACGAGGCGCACGAGCTGTTCGGGCTGGAGGGCCTGGCGACGCTCGGCGAGCTCGGGCTCGGCTATCTGACGCTGGGCCAGCCGCTCAGCACGCTGTCGGGCGGCGAACGGCAGCGGCTGAAACTGGCGCACCGGCTGCGCGAGAGCGGCAACGTCTACGTCTTCGACGAGCCGACCACGGGGCTGCACATGGCCGACGTCGACACCATGCTGGCGCTGCTCGACCGGCTGGTCGACACGGGCAACACCGTGATCGTGGTGGAGCACGAGCTCGAGGTCGTCAAGCACGCCGACTGGGTGATCGACCTGGGGCCCGAGGCCGGGCAGCACGGCGGTGAGGTGGTCTTCGAGGGCCCGCCCGCGGCGCTGGTCCACGCCTCCACGCACACGGCGAAGTACCTGGCTAGGTCTCTCGAAGGTCGGTGATCGCCATGTGGCCCGGCAGGTGGCCGATGGCGTATTCGACACCGCTGGCCATCACGGCCTGCTGCGGGGTGACGCCGCAAGCCCAGAAGAGCGGCACCTCGCCGGGCCGTACGGGCACGGGGTCGCCGAAGTCGGGACGCGACAGATCGCCGATGCCGAGCGCGGCGGGGTCGCCGACGTGCACCGGCGCGCCGTGGACCCGCGGATAGCGCCCGCTGACCTCGACCGCGGTGGCCACCAGCGCCTCGGGAACGGGGCGCATGGAGACCACGAGCGGCCCGTGGAGCACCCCGGCCGGACGGCAGGCGACGGCGGTGCGGTACATCGGGACGTTGACGCCCAGCTCGACGTGGCGCACCGGCACGCCCGCCCTCATGAGCGCGGCCTCGAAGGTGAAGCTGCAGCCGATGAGGAAGGCGACCAGGTCGTCGCGCCAGTGCTCGACCACCTCGGCCACGTCGGCGACGGGCCCGCCCTCGCGGTAGATCCGGTAGCCGGGCAGGTCGGTGCGCAGGTCGCCGGGGAAGATCGCGGTGCTGGTGGCTCCCGGCTCGCCGACGTCGAGCACGGGGCAGGCCCGCGGGTTGCGCTCGGCGAACAGCCTCAGGTCCTTCGCCAGGATGGACGGCACGGCGATCAGGTTGGCCTGGGTCCAGCCGTCGCACCACCCGGCCGTCGGCCGCCGCTCCCCCGCCCTGAAGCGACGCCTGGCCTGCTCGGGGGTGAGGGCCCGTTCGGGGATGAGGTGCTCGGGGGAAGGGGCCTGGGCGGCGAGGGGCGCAGTCTCCTCCATGAACCCACGTTACGCCCGGCCCGCCGCTTTCTGGCTCCTGCGCGAGACCGAGTCGATGACCACCGCCGCCAGCAGGACCGCGCCGGTCACCATGAACTGGACGGAGTTGCTGACGCCCTGCAGCGCCATCCCCGAGGCGATCGACTGGATGACGAGCATGCCCAGCAGCGCCGAGAACGTGGTGCCGCGCCCGCCGAACAGCGAGGTACCGCCGATCACCGCCGCCGCGATCGCCATCAGCAGCACGTTGCTCTGCCCCGTCGCCTGGCTGGCGCTGGAGATGCGGGAGGCGGCCAGAACGCCGCCGACCGCGGCGAACGAGCCGGAGATCACGAACACCGTGATCCTGACGAAGGCCACGTTGATGCCCGCCCGCCTGGCCGCCTCGATGTTGCCGCCGACCGCGAAGATGCTGCGCCCGTACCTGGTGCGGCGCAGCACGAAGTCGGTGCCGACGACCACCACCAGGAAGATCAGCAGCGCGAGCGGAAGCCCCTTGTACAGGTTGAGGATGTAGGCGGCGCCGAAGGCCACCACCGCGAGCACGACCGTGCGGAAGACGATGTCGCCCGTCGTCCTGGACGGGATGCCCGCCGCGCGGCGCCTGTTGTTGCCCATGACCGACACGGTGAGGAAGGCGGCGACGGCCACCGCGGCCAGGCCGTACGCGGCGATCACGTAGATGAAGTAGGTACTGGTCAGTCCGGCGATGAAGCCGTCGCTCGGCAGGTTGATGGTGCCGTTGGGCCCGAGGACCCACAGCTGGAAGCCCGTCCAGGCGAGAAAGCCCGCCAGCGTGACCACGAAGGAGGGCACCCCGATCTTGGCGAAGAAGAAGCCGTGGATGAGGCCGAGCACGGCGCCGGCGGCGACGGCGAGCAGGATCGCCAGGCCCGGGTTCATGCCCATGTTGACGTTGATCACGGCCATGACCGCCGCGCAGGCGCCGCTGACCGCGCCCGCCGACAGGTCGATCTCGCCGAGCAGCAGCACGAAGACGATGCCGATGGCGATCATCCCGGTCGGGACGATGTCGACGCTGAGGTTCGACAGGTTCTGCGCGGACAGGAACTGGCTGTTCAGGCTCTGGAAGACGAGCCAGATGACGATCAGGCCGATGACGACGGGAAGCGGGCCGAGTTCGCCGCCCTTCACCCGCCGCGTGAACTCGCCGAGGTAGCCCTTCAGGCCCTGTTCGCGCACCAAAAGCCGCGGGTCGACCTGGGTCTCAGTCACCGAGCCTCCTCATCCTGCGGGACGCGGCGTTGTCGGTGGCCCCGGTGATCGCCGAGATGATCTCTTCCTGACTGGTGCTCCTGGCGTCGAAGAAGCCGTTGTTGCGGCCGAGCCGCAGCACCGCGATCCGGTCGGCCACCGCCTTCACGTCCACCATGTTGTGGCTGATCAGGATGACGCCGTGGCCCTGGTGGCGCAGCCGTTCGACCAGGTCGAGGACGTGCGCGGTCTGCTCGACGCCGAGGGCCGCGGTCGGCTCGTCCAGCATCACGACCTTGGGCTCGCCCAGCAGCGAGCGGGAGATGGCCACCGTCTGCCGCTGGCCGCCGGACAGCGACGCCACGGGGATGCGCACGCTGGGAATCCTGATCGACAGGGTCTCCAGCAGGTCGCGGGAGCGCTTCTCCATCGCGACCTCGTCGAGGACGCCGGTCGTGGACACCTCGTTGCCGAGGAACAGGTTGCCGACCACGTCGAGGTTGTCGCAGAGCGCGAGGTCCTGGTAGACGGTCGCGATGCCCAGGGCCTGCGCGTCGGAGGGACTGTTGATCGTGACCTGCCTGCCCTCCCACATGATGCGGCCCGCGTCGGGCGGGCCCACCCCGGCGATCACCTTGATCATCGTGGACTTGCCGGCGCCGTTGTCACCGACCAGCGCCACGACCTCGCCCTCGTTGACCTGGAGCTCGACGTCCGTAAGCGCCTGGACGGCGCCGAACCGCTTGGAGATGCCCTCAAGGGCGAGGACCGGGGCCATCTCAGGAGATCCCAGCCGCTTCGCAGGCCGCCTTCACGGCCGCGCCGCAGATCTCGTCGGGCTTCCAGAACCCGTCCTTCACCACGGTGTCCTTGATGTTCTCCTTGGTGACCACGATCGGCGCGATGATCTGCGCGGGGATCGCGGCGCTGGTGCCGTTGTCCACGGTGGTCGTGGGTGTCACGCCCTTTCCCGTGGCGAGGTCGACCGCCAGCCGGGCGGCGTTCTCCGCCTCGGGCTTGATGGGCTTGTAGATCGTCATCGTCTGGGTGCCGAGCAGGATCCGCTGGATCGCGGCGAGCTCCGCGTCCTGGCCGGTCAGCGGGGTGCCCTTCTTGACGCCCGCGTTCTGCATGGCCCTGGCGATGCCGCCCGCCATGCCGTCGTTGGCGGAGTAGACGCCGATCACCTTGTCCGGGCCCAGCGCGGTGAAGGCGCCCGCGGCCTCGGTGTTGGCCTGGTCGGGGCTCCAGTCGGGGGTGTCGTACTCCTTGCCGATCACGACCTGACCGTCGAGCACCGAGTGGGCGCCCTTCTTGAAGTCGGCGGCGTTCGGGTCGGTGGGCGAGCCGTTGATCATGACGATCGGGCCGCGCTTGGGATCGCCGCCCGCCTTGATCGCGTCGAGGAGCGCCTGCCCCTGCGCCTTGCCGACCTGCAGGTTGTCGAAGGAGGTGTAGGCGTCGATGGGACCGCCTGCCAGCCGGTCGTAGGCGACCACCTTCGCGCCCTGGTTCTTGGCCTTGGCGACGGAGGAGGCGATGGCCTTGGCGTCCACCGCGTCGAGGATCAGGATCTTCACCCCGTTGGTCAGCATCGAGTCGACCTGTTGCTGCTGCTGGTTGGGGTCCTGGTTGGCGTTGGTGTAGACGACCTCGCACTTGGGGCACAGGGCCTTGACGCGTGCGGTGATGTAGGGGCGGTCGAACTTCTCGTATCGCGCCGTCTTCGACTCGGGGAGCAGCAGGCCGACCTTGAAGCCCTGCTCGATCGTGCCGATGGCGGTCGGGGCGGCGGTGCCGCCCCTGGCGCCGCCCGTGTCGCCCGACTGCCCCGCCGTGCCACAGCCGGCCGCCAGCCACAGAATGGCCAGAACGCCGCCGATGACCTGTGCTTTCACCGCGCCCCCCGAGTTGAGCCCTCAGGAGTGGCGGTACCCTCCGTCTTCGCCACTGCCTGCGACTTGTCACACCTTTGCCGGGTGATGCGGTGTTTTTCCGAAATATCGGGCAGGCCCAGGTCGGCCCGGGTTGACAAATCCCTCCTGCGTCAACCGAGGTTGACGTCAACGATGATCGGCGCACAGAGAGTGGAATCACCATGGACGCGCCGGCCGTCGCCGTCACCGCCGATCTCCCCGTCATCCTGTGGGGCGCGCCGGGCACCGGGAAGACCTCCTCGGTCCTGACCCTCGGCCAGTAGCCGCGCCCGGCCGCCGGCGGCTCCCCGTCAGGGGCTCCCTGTCAGCGCCCTACCGTCGGCGGCTCACCGTCAGTAGTCGACCTCGAAGTCGTGGCGGCCCAGTCTGAACCCGTCGCCGCTGGGCACCACCTGGCCCTTCTCCACGAGGATCGCCATGCTGGCCCGCGTCCGCTCCTCTGTCAGCCCTGTGCTCCTGGCCACGGCCGCCAGCGACGCCGCCTCGCCACCGACCGCGATCGCGGCGACGGCCTCGTAGACGGCCAGATCGGTGTCGGACAGCGCCTGGACGTCGCGGTGTCCCCTCACCGCGCCCTCGCCCCCTCTCTCAACCGGCCGGGGTCGATGTCGCGGACGGGGTGGCGGCGCAGGAATTCGCTCTCCAGCTCATTGGTGCGCGAGGTGTGACGGGCCAGCGCGTCGTCGGGTCCGTGCAGGAGCGCCTCCATCCGCGTCTGGTAGAGGTGTCCGAGCTCGCGAAGCAGGTCGTCTTCCGAAAGGTCCTTTGGATCGATTCCCATGCGTCTTCATCTACCCGGAGAACCCTCCCCACAACATCCGTCAATTTTCCTGACATATGGGGATTGCGGGGACGTTGTGGCAGTTTTACCTTCCCGGTATGGACCTCGAGCTCCGGCACCTCAAGATCGTCCGTGCGGTCGCGGAGTCGGGCAGCGTCAGCAAGGCGGCGACCCGGCTCGGGGTGGCCCAGCCGGCGCTGACGGCCCAGCTCAAACGCATCGAGCGCGCGCTCGGCGGCGCGCTCTTCCAGCGCGACCGCTACGGCGCGAGGCCCACCCCGCTCGGCGAGCTGGTGCTCTCGCGCGCCCGGGTGCTGCTTCCCGCCGCCCAAGAGCTCCAGGACGAGGCACTGCGCTTCGCCAACGCCTCGGAGAGCGGCTACCGCATCGGCGCGACCAACGGGCCGATCCTCGGCGGCCTGGTCGACCGGCTGGCCGCGGCGGGCCCGGTCACCACCTACACCTCGTGGTCGGCCCGCGAGCTGGCCTCGATGATCGCCCAGGGCAGGCTCGACTACATCCTGGCCGGCGCCTGCGGCGAGGGCCCGCCCGCCGGAGACATCACCTGGGTCACCATCGGGATCGACCCCGTCTTCGTCCTGCTCGCCGAGGATCACCGGCTGGCGGGCGAGAAGGAGCTCGCCTTATCGGACCTCGCGGACGAGCAGTGGGCCGTCACCCCCGGCGACGGCTGCTTCGGCGACTGCTTCGCCGCGGCCTGCACGCGCGCCGGGTTCACCCCCTCGGCCATGTACGAGACCGACGTGGCCACCTGCGTCCACCTGGCCCAGGTCGGCAGGGCGGTGGTGCTGTGCCAGGCCACCCATCCCTTCGCCCAGGGCCTGGTGATGGTGCCGCTCGCCGGGGCCCCGCTGCGCTGGCGCCAGGTGCTCGGCCACCACCCCGCCGCGCCCTGCCCGTCGTGGGTGGCCGAGCACGCCAAGGCCGCCCACGCCGACGCCGTACGGCGCAGCCCCGTCTACCACGACTGGCTGGTACGCAACCCCGGCTGGGGCACCTATCCATAACACCGCGATAGGGGCGAACTGGTAGCTCCTCCGCCGCCTGGACGGCCGTTACGTTGACGGCACCCCCAGCAAGCGAAGGAGAATCCCATGCTTCGCACCCGCACGCTGATCGCCATCGCGATCGGCGCGTTAGCGCTGACCGCCACCCCCGCGGTCGCCTCCGCCCCCGCCGGCAACCCACCCGACGGCCTGATCAAGGCCATGCAGCGCGACCTGAACCTCACCGAGGAGCAGGCGAAGACCCGCCTCGTCAACGAGCAGAAGGCCGGCCGTACCGCCCCCGGACTCGCCAAGCGCCTCGGCGCCGACTACGCCGGCGCCTGGGTCGAGGGCCCGGAGAGCACCCTGGTCGTGGCCACCACCAACCCGTCGCAGCGCCGCGTCTCCGGCGCCGAGGTCAGGGTCGTCGCCCACTCCATGGCCAAGCTCGAGGCCGCCAAGGAGGCCCTCGACAAGGCGGCCGACAAGGCGCCGAAGACCGCGCCCGTCTGGTACGTCGACATGCCGACCAACAGCGTGGTCATCCTCTCCTCCGCGCCCGCCGAGGCCGAGGCGTTCATCGCGGCCAGCGGCGCCGACAAGGCGCTCGTCAGGGTCGAGCAGTCGAACGAGCAGCCCGTGACCTACGCCGACATCCGCGGCGGCGACGCCTACTACATCGGCAGCGGCTCCCGCTGCTCGGTCGGCTTCTCCGTCACCAAGCCGGGCACCAACGGCGGCTTCGTCACCGCCGGGCACTGCGGGAGCGTCGGCGCCACCACCCGCGGCGCCAACCAGCAGGCCCAGGGCACCTTCCGCGGCTCCTCCTTCCCCGGCAACGACTACGCATGGGTCGAGGTCAACACCAGCTGGACCCCCGTCGGCGTCGTGAACGGCTACAGCGCCGGCATCATCCCCGTCAACGGCTCGACCGTCGCGCCCGTCGGCTCCTCCATCTGCCGCGCGGGATCGACCACCGGCTGGCACTGCGGCACCGTCCAGCAGCTCAACACCAGCGTCACCTACCCGCAGGGCACCGTCTACGAGGTGACCAGGACCAGCGTGTGCGCCGAGCCCGGCGACTCGGGCGGTTCCTACATCTCGGGCAACCAGGCCCAGGGCGTCACCTCGGGCGGCTCCGGCAACTGCAGCTCGGGCGGCACCACCTACTTCCAGCCGGTCAACGAGATCCTCTCGGTCTACGGCCTCACCCTGGTCACCGGCGGCGGCAACCCGCCCACCGGCTGCCAGAACTACCGCGAGACCTACAACGGGTCGCTGACCAACGGCGCCAACCAGTACCAGCCGAACAACTCCTACTACCAGTCGACGGTCTCCGGCACCCACGCCGGCTGCCTGGACGGCCCGAGCGGCGTCGACTTCGACCTCTACCTGCAGAAGTGGAACGGCTCCTCGTGGGCCACGGTCGCCAGGAGCGACAGCCCCAACCCTGACGAGTCGATCAGCTACAACGGCTCGGCGGGCTACTACCGCTACCGCGTCCACTCCTACAGCGGCTCGGGTTCCTACACCCTCGGCGTGAACCGCCCATAACCCTTCGCCACGCGGCGGCCGCCCCCACCAAGGGACGGCCGCCGCCTGACGTCTCGCCCTGACCCACCCAGCCCCCGCACCTTGAGAAGCGTCTCCCTGAACAGACGCCCGCCGCGAAACGACTCGCCGTAACGCACCCTAGCCCCGCACTCCCCGAGGAGCGTCTCCCTGGACAGACGCCCGCGGGCGGCCTGGGTGGGCTTGAGCGGCCTTGCCGTACAGGAAATAGAACGGAAGCGGAATAACTCTCCGTTTCACCGGGTTGCCGCTGGAATGACCGATCAGATCCGGGGCCGCGCAAGAGGCGAGGCCGATGTACCGCTGTCCGTCCTCGACCTGGCCACCGTCAGCGAGGGCGGCACCGCCACCGACGCCCTGCGCACCAGCACCGAGCTCGTACGGCAGGCCGAGCGATGGGGCTACCACCGCTACTGGGTCGCCGAGCACCACGGCATGCCGAGTGTGGCCAGCTCCTCCCCCGCGGTCCTGATCGCCCACCTGGCCGCGCACTCCGAGAGCATCCGCCTCGGCTCGGGCGGCGTCATGCTGCCCAACCACCCGCCGCTCATCGTGGCCGAGCAGTTCGCCACCTTGCACGCCCTGCACCCCGGCCGCATCGACCTCGGACTCGGCCGCGCCCCCGGCACCGATCCCGCCACCGCGAGCGCGATGCGCAGGGGCGACGCCGACGCCTTTCCCGAGGAGGTCGCCGCGCTGGCCGCCTTCCTCGACGGCGAGGCGCCCGGCGGCCTGCAGTCCTACCCGCTCAACGCCGACCGCCCGCCCATCTGGCTGCTCGGCTCCAGCGGCTTCAGCGCCCAGCTCGCCGGACTGCTCGGCCTGCCCTTCGCCTTCGCCCATCACTTCAGCGCCGAGAACACCGAGCCCGCGCTCGATCTCTACCGCACGAGGTTCCGCCCATCGCAGTGGCTCGACAAGCCGTACGCCATGATCGGCGTGAGCGCCGTCGCCGCCGACACCTCCGAGCAGGCCCGCCGCCTGGCGCGCACGCTCGCCCTCGCCATGCTCCGCCTGCGCAGGGGCCGCCCCTCCCCCATCCCGTCCCCCGAGGAGGCCGAGGCCTACCCGTACTCCGACGTCGAGCTCTCCTTCGTGGACGGCTACCTGCGCAACGTTGTCACGGGCACCGGCCCCGAGGTCCGCGCCGGCCTGAGCGCCCTGCGCGACCGCACCGAGGCCGACGAGCTGATGATCACCACCGGCGTGTACGGCGGCGCCAACCGCATCCGCTCCTACGAGCTGATCGCCGAGGCCCACCGCCTCACGGCCTCGCCTTCGGATTCGGTCTGAACCGGAAGCCACCTCTTGACGGGACAGCCCGCCATTCCTAGGTTTCGGCCATGACCTTAATCAGGAGACTGATCGCGGCCGGAGTGGCGGCCACCGCCGTGTTAACCGCGTCCCCCGCCTATGCCGCGCCGCCCGTCATCGAGGACCTCGGCGTGCCCCTGCAGGACGTGCTCCTGCTCGGCGGCGTCGTCGCGCCGGGGCCTGGCGGCAAGACCGTGATCTGGAGCGCGTCCTCCGGCGTCCCCGCGCACCTGAACGCCGTCGACCCCGCCACGGGCGCCGAGGTGGCCAGGTTCGACCTGCCCGGTTCGGGCGGGGCGTGGGCGGTCGACGCCGCCCCTGACGGAAGCGTCTACTCCGGCACGTACGGCAGCAGCCACCTGTTCCGCTGGACGGAGAAGGACGGCGTCAAGGACCTCGGCAACCCCCTGGCCGGCGAGACCTTCGTCTGGTCGGTCGCGGCGGGCGAGGGCGGCACCGTCTACGGCGGCACCTCGCCGGGCGGCAGGCTGTTCGGCTACGACCCGGCGACCGGCGTGCGTGACTACGGCAGGCTCTCGCCCGCGCACGCCTATGTCCGCAGCGTCTCCTACGCCAACGGCAAGATCTACGCCGGCACGGAGGCCCCCGCCGCCGTCTTCGAGATCGACGCGGCCAGCGGGGCGGTCAAGCAGCTGCCCGTGCCGCCCGGCCTCGACCCGGCCGGCAAGTGGGCCTACGACGTGAACGTGGCGGCGGGCCACCTCTACGTGCGGTTCGGCGGCGCCTTCCCCGGCCCGCTGCACGTGTGGGACCTCGCCACCGGCACGTGGACCGACAAGGTCGACCCCGCGCACGGCCTGGACGTGTCACCCCCCGACGAGCAGGGGCGCGTCTATTTCGTCAAGGCGGGCGAGCTGGTCCGCTACGACCCCGCGACCAAGGCTGCCACGCCGACGGGCGTGCCGGTCACCGGCAGGGTCGCCAACACCCGCGGCATCGGCTGGACCGAGCTCGGCCTGCCCGACTACCCCGGCAAGAGCCTCGTGGGCCTGCTGTGGCGGGGCATGATGTTCCGCTACAACCCGCAGACCGGCGCGAAGTCGTTCGTCCAGACGGGCATCAGGGGTGAGCCGATCGACGTGACGGCACTGTCCGAGGGTCCTGACGGCCGCATGTACGCGGGAGGCTTCCTCAACGGCGGCTTCGCCGCGATGAACGCCGAGACGGGCAGGCCCGAAGAGTTCCACACGTTCTCGCAGAGCGAGGACATGGTCAGCCACGACGGCAGGCTCTACGTCGGCGCCTACCCCGACGCCAGGGTCTACTCCTACGACCCGAAGCTGCCGTGGAACAGCACCGAGTACTCCCCGAGCCCCGAGCCAGACCCCGTGCCCAACCCGGCCAGGCTGTTCGACCTCGCGGCCGACAAGCAGATCAGGCCGAGGGCCATGGTGTCCGCGGGCCGGTACCTGGCCGTCGGCACCATGCCGGACCTCGGCCACCTCGGCGGCGTGCTGGCCATCTGGGACCCGGTCGAGGGCAGGCTCAGGCACTCCCAGCGCAACGTGGTCACCGACCAGTCGATCGTCTCGCTCGCCTACCGCGACGGCGTCGTCTACGGCGGCACCTCGATCTACAGTGGCCAGTCGGCCACGCCGCCCACCCAGCCGGAGGCCAAGCTCTTCGCCTGGTCGGTGGCGGAGGACAGGATGCTGTGGGAGATCACTCCCGCTCCGGGCAAGCCCGCCGTCCCGGCGCTGGCCTTCGACTCCCTGGGCAGGCTGTGGGGCATCGCGGGCGGCGAGGTCTTCGCCGTCAACACCCACCTGCGCAAGGTGGTCAAGCGGGTCGCGCTCTCCGACAGCAAGAGCTCGAGCGGGCAGCTCGCGTTCAATCCCCGTGATCGCCGGCTGTACGGCGCGCACGCGGGCCGCTCGGTCTTCTCCCTCGACCCGCTGACCGGGCGGCACGCCGTCCTGAAGGAAGGACCCGTGCACCAGCTCGCGGTGCACGGGTCAGGAGACGTGTACTTCGCCGAGGGCCCCAAGCTGTTCAGGTATCACCAGGGGCGGTGATCCGAGTGCGCCAGGGCGACGGGGACACCGCCCTCGTCGCCCTGGCATCCGCCGGACGGCCTACTCGGGCAGCTCGTCCGTCCACCCCGCAAGGAGCTTCGCGCTGCCGTCCGGCACCCAGGCCACCCCTCCGTCCGTGGTGACGAAGAAGTTGGCGTCGCGCACCTGCGAGCTCTCGGGATCGACGACCAGCCGCGCCTGCCTCACCTGGCTTCCCTCCGGCAAGGTGATGCGCAGGCCCTGCCCGCCCTCGACCGCGCCGAGGCTCTCGACGTTCGGGTAGGCGGCGATCGCGCGGAAGGCGGCGGCGCGCACCTCCGGCGGGGCCGGCAGCTGGCACACCAGGGAGATCAGCCCGTCGAAGACGAACTGCTCCCGCATGGCGGCGTCCGGCCGTCCGGCGCTCGTCCTGACGTCACTGCGCTCCAGGTTGCCGGCGATCCACGCCTTCAGCGCGTCGGGCTCGGTCGGCAGCCCCTCGAGCTGCTCGAAGGTCACGTCGGGCCCGCCCAGCCGGAACGGGACGGGCCGGCGGATCTCGACCACCTCACCCTTCGTCTTCGCTCCCCTGAACCAGGTCCTGCCATCGCGGCTGGTCCAGCTCTCGAAGGGGGATCCCTCTCTTGTGTCCGTCCTGACGTGCCAGTAGGCGCCCGTGCCCTCGGGAACCCGCTCCGCCGTGGCGGCGGCCGCGAGCAGGACGTCGCGGGCGGACAGCTGGGCGGCGGCGGGCGGGCTGTTCGGGGTGGCCGTGGGCGCCGTCGTCCCCGAGACGATCACCACCGCCGCCGTGGCCGCCGCGGCCGTCAGGCCGAGGCCCGCGATCAACAGGCTCGGCCTCCTGTGCGCGCGCACCGGGCCGCGGATCCTGTGCTGGAGCCGCCGCCTGCTGCGCTCGATCACCTCGGCGGACGGTTCGGGCTTGGCCAGCACGGTGGCGAGAGTCCGCAGGTCATCCATTGACTGCCTCCTGATCGATGACGTCGTGGAGCTTGGTGCGCGCGCGGCTGAGCCTGGAGCCCACCGTGCCGGGAGAGATGCCGAGCGCCTCGGCCACCTCGTCGTAACTGAGCTGGCCCAGGGCCACGAGCAGCACGACATCGCGCTCGCCTCTGGACAGCGTGGCGAGCGCCTTCGCCAGCTGCGGCTGCATGCGCTGGGCGGTGACCGAGGTGACGACGCGGTTCTCGTGCCCCTCGGCGTCCGGTTCCGGCCCCAGGCGGGCCAGCGCCCGATAGTGGCGCGCCTCCTTGCGCTGGTGCCTGGCCACCAGGTTGGTGGCGATGCCGTACAGCCAGGGCCGGAGACTGCCGCGTTCGGGATCGAACCTGTCCCGCCCGCTGAAGGCGGTCAGGAAGGTGTCGGCTGCGATGTCCTCGGCCGCCTGCGCGTCCAGCCGCCCCGCCACGTAAAGGTAGATGTCGCGGAAGTACCGGTCGTGCACGAGGGTGAACAGCTCGGGATCGCGCACGAACCGGGCGGCGAGCTCGGCGTCCGTCACCTGTTCGCCCACGCCGGCGGTCACGTCGCTGTCTCGATCATGTGCGGGTGCCTCCCGTGGTGCAGGGTCGACTGTCACCCACAGTTCGCCGCAGCCCCGAATCGTCTTCCATGACAGGCCGCCCGCACCCCGGAGGCGGCCGCGCCACGGCCTGGTGAACTCGGCGAGCCTGCCGGGCTCGACGGTCAGCGCAGGCCGATGCCGATGAGGCAGGTGTCGTCGTCGGTGTCGGAGCGGTTGTGGGCGAGCAGGTGGTCCAGCCGCGCGTCCAGTGTCGCGGCGTGGCGGCTGGCCGAGACGAGGAGCTGCCGCTGGGAGTCCTCCAGCGTCCGGTCGGTCCGCTCGATCAGGCCGTCGGTGTACATCAGCAGCGTGTCCTCGCGCCGCAGCTCGATCCGGCCCTCCTCGAAGTCGGCCTCGCTCACCGCGCCCAGCAGGATCCCGCCGATCATGGGCAGTTCGGCGGCCCGGTCGTCGCGGATCAGGATGGGCGGCAGATGTCCCGCTCGGGCCCAGCGCAGCACCCGGGTCCCGGGGTTGTAGAGCGCGCAGATCGCCGTGGCCGTGAAGTTGTCGATCATCTGGTGCGCGACGAGGTTCAGCCAGGTCATGAGCTGGGCCGGGCCCGCGCCGGTGACGGCGAGCCCGCGCAGGGCGTTGCGCAGGACGACCATGCCGGTGGCGGCTTCGATGCCGTGCCCCGCGACGTCGCCCACCGACAGCAGGATCTGCTTGGACGGCAGGACTATGGCGTCGTACCAGTCACCGCCGACCAGGTGCTCCTTCTCCGCCGGTCGGTACCGGACGGCGATCTGCAGGTCGAAGGCGTCCATGGGACCGCGGCTCGGCGGCATGATCGCGTGTTGCAGCTGGAGCGCCAGACGGTTCCGCTCGGCGGCCTGCTGTTCGCTCTGGACGAGTTGGTCCTGCGTGGCGGCCAGCGCGACCTCCGTCCAGTGCTGGGCGGAGATGTCCTGGTAGACGCCGCGGATGGCGAGCAGGGTGGCGTGGTCGTCGAAGACAGGTTCGGCGACCACGCGGATATGACGGCTGATGCCGTCGCTCCTGCGCAGCCGGAAGGACACCGAGGCGGATCGCCGGTGGTGCAGCAGCGTGCGCAGGAAGCGGCCGACCTCGGGAACGTCGTCGGGGTGGGCGTGCTCGGCCAGCCGGTCGATCGGGATCGGCGCCGCCGACCGCTCCAGGCCGTAGAACTCGAACAGCTGCTGGTTCCAGGTGATCTCGCCGAGGACGGCGTCCTCCTCGAAGCCGCCGATGCGGCCGAGGCGCTGGGCGTGCTGGAGCAGCCGCGCCAGGCGCGAGGTCTCGTCGAGGATCGCCCAGACCACCAGCACGCCGCCGCCCTGGCGGCTGAGGCTGAGGCGCATGACGACGCTCAGCGGCACCTGGTCGACGAGGGTGGTGAGCGCCATCCGGTCGGCCCTGAACGGCTCGCCCGTGGCGTAGACGTGCTGGACCTTCTCGTAGATGCCGCCGTCGCCCGCCAGCAGTGGATAGGTCTCCAGCAGCAGTGCGCCGACGACCTCGCCCCTCGGGCGTCCCGCGGGGTCCAGGAAGGGGCCGTTGGCGTGGCTGACGCGGAAGTCGACCAGGTGGCCCTCGCCGTCGAGGTGGGGCGTCAGCACCAGCGCGGGATCGTGCAGGCCGTCGGCCAGGTCCACCAGTTCGGCGTAGCCGTCGCCCGCCGCGGCCCCCTGCTGGCCCGAGGGCGCCTCGATGGTGTGGGCGACCAGCTCGGCCAGCGCCTCCACCTGCCTGCGGATCTGCGGCGACTGCGGTTCGAGGTCGTCCGGCCAGCCGATCTCCAGCACGCCCAGCACCCGGCCGCCGGTGCCGGCCGGAACGGTGACGCGCCCTCCTGACAGCTGCCGGTGCCCGATGGTGGGCGGCCCCGCCTGCCGCAGCGAGTCGAACCAGACCGTGCGGCGCTCGGTCAACGCCCTGCGCGCGGCCGTGGTCACCCCCGGCGGCACGTAGTGCCAGCGCCTGGCCTCCTCGGCGCTGAAGCCCGCGTAGCCGGCCAGCCTGAGCGAGGCGTCGGGACCGGCCACCCACACGGCGACGGCCGCCGCGCCGAGCGGCCCGAGCGCGTGCTCCAGGAGCGAGACGGCCACCGCCTGGGTGTCGGGGGCGTGCACCATCCCGTGCTCCGCGGCGCGCAGCCGTACCGCGGGGCTGCGGGTCTCGGCCGGTACGGCGTCCGCCAGGACGTCTTCCGCCACCTCGGCCAGCCGGTCGCGCGCGGCCTGGTTGATGAGGTCGGCGGCGAGCTCGAGGGGCGAGACGCCCGCCTCCTCCGCCAGCGCCGCCAGCTGCCGGGCCGCCTGGGTCGGCCCGCACCGCAGCCGTTCGATCAGGATGCCCCTGGCGAGCTCGATCAGCGCCCGGCCGTCCGCGGCCTGCTGGGCCTCCTGCACCTGACGGCGCAGGCGTTCGATCGTGGCGGCCAGCCTGCCGATTCCAGCACGCTCGCCGTCCGGCTCAGAGGGAGGCTGCACTCGGGCTCCTATGGGGTCGGGGCGGTTCAGGCGCTGATCCATCGCTGGATGAGGCGCAGGAGATGGTCGGTCTCGACGGGCTTGGTGACGTAGTCGCTCGACCCCGCGGCCAGGCTCTTCTCCTGGTCGCCGGGCATCGCCTTGGCGGTGACCGCGATGATCGGCAGGTTCGCGTACTGCGGCATGGCCCTGATCGCGGAGGTGGCCGCGTAGCCGTCCATCTCCGGCATCATCACGTCCATCAGCACGATGTCGATCTCGGGGTGGGCGAGCAGCGTGTCGATGCCCTTGCGGCCGTCCTCGGCGTGCAGCACCCGCATGCCGCGCATCTCCAGGACGCTGGTCAGCGCGAACAGGTTGCGCGTGTCGTCGTCGACCACCAGCACGGTACGGCCGGCGAGCGTGCCGTCCGACTCGCGCCCGGCGGGCTCGCCCGCCCTCTCCGACCGCACGAGGGGCAGCACGTCGCCCGGTTGGTCGGCCGTCAGGTGCAGGGCGATGCGCTCGCGCAGCTCGTCGAGGCTCGACAGCAGCTCCAGCGGCTGGGAGTCGGCCCGCTCCTGCAGCGACTGTTCCTGCTCCGGGTCCATCCGCCAGTTGTTGTAGGCCAGGACGGGCACGCCGCGCAGGGCCGCGTCGCCGTCGATGGCGTCGAGCAGGCCGAAGGCGGCCCTGCCCGGCATGTCGAGGTCGAGGACGATGCAGTGGCACGGGTCGGCGGCCAGCGTGGCGGCCGCCGCGGGCGCGCCCGCGGCGGTCACGATCTCCACGGGTCCGTGCGCGCCGCCGACGTCGCGGTTGGCCAGGTCCGACAGGACGCTCTCCGCCACCAGGGACAGCAGCCCGCGCGGCCGTTCCTCGACCACGAGCAGCCTGCGCGTCTGCGCGGGCGGCTGGATCGCGGGCCGCTCCTGCCGTCCGCCCGGCCGGTCCGCGCCGTCGCCGCGGGCCGCCGACGGCGTCGCCTCCGCCGGCTGCTCGGCGAAGTCGGGCCGCGCGACCGGCAGGAACAGCGTGAACGTGCTGCCCTGTCCCGGCACGCTCTGCGCGGTGATCGCGCCGCCGAGCAGGTAGGCGATCTCGCGACTGATGGACAGGCCGAGCCCCGTCCCGCCGTACTTGCGGCTGGTGGTTCCGTCGGCCTGCTGGAAGGCGCCGAAGATGGCCTCCAGCTGTTGCTCGGCGATGCCGATGCCGGTGTCGATGACACGGAAGGCCAGCGCAGGGCCGTACGGCCGGACCGTGGCGGGCAGCTGCCCCTTCGGCGCGGGTTCGATGCGCAGCTCGACGCTGCCGGTCTCGGTGAACTTGACCGCGTTGGACAGCAGGTTGCGCAGCACCTGGCGGAGCCTGGAGTCGTCGGTGAGCAGGCTCTCGGGCACGCCCGGCGCGGTCGTGACGCGGAACTCCAGGCTCTTGTCCGTCGTCATCGGCCGGAAGGTGGCCTCGACGTAGTCGTGCAGCTGCCGCAGGGACACCCGTTCGGGGCTGATGTCCATCTTGCCCGCCTCGACCTTCGACAGATCGAGGATGTCGTTGATGAGCTGGAGCAGATCCGAGCCCGCCGAGTGGATGACGCTGGCGTACTCGACCTGCTTGGCGGTCAGGTTGCGCGTGGGGTTCTGGGCGAGCAGCTGGGCGAGGATGAGCAGGGAGTTGAGCGGGGTGCGCAGCTCGTGGCTCATGTTGGCCAGGAACTCGCTCTTGTACTTGGAGGCCAGCGACAGCTGCTGCGCGCGGTCCTCGAGCTCCTGCCTGGCCTGCTCGATCTCCAGGTTCTTGGTCTCGATGTCCTGGTTCTGCGAGGCGAGCAGGGCCGCCTTCTCCTCGAGCTCGGCGTTGGAGCGCCGCAGCTCCTCCTGCTGGTCCTGCAGCTCCTCCGAGCGGGTCTGGAGCTCGGCGGTCAGCCGCTGCGACTCCGCCAGCAGCTCGTCGGTGCGGGCGTTGGCGACGATCGTGTTGACGTTGACGCCTATCGTCTCCATCAGCTGGTCGAGGAAGGCCCGGTGCACGGGGGTGAACGCGTGCAGCGACGCCAGCTCGATCACGCCGAGCACCTGCTCCTCCACCACGATCGGCAGGACGATCAGCGAGCTCGGGGCGCTCTCGCCGAGCCCCGAGGAGATCCTGACGTAGCCGGGCGGGATCTCGTCCATGGCGATGGTACGGCGGGTGCGGGCGGCCTGGCCGACCAGCGACTCGCCCATCCTGAACCGGGTCGCGGACTCGCCCGCCGGGTAGCCGTAGGCGCTGATGAGGTGCAGCTCGGTGCCCGTGGGCGCCTCCTCCGCCAGGAAGAACGCGCCGAACTGGGCCGACACCAGCGGCGCCAGCTCGTTCATCACCAGCTCGGCCACCGTGGCCAGGTCCCGGTGTCCCTGCATGAGACCCGACATCCTGGCCAGGTTGGACTTGAGCCAGTCCTGGTCCTGGTTGGCCCTGGTGGTCTCGCGCAGCGACTTCACCATGGAGTTGATGTTGTCCTTGAGCTCGGCGACCTCGCCCGAGGCGTCGACCGTGATGGAGCGGGTCAGGTCGCCGGAGGTGACGGCGCTGGTCACCTCGGCGATGGCGCGCACCTGGCGGGTGAGGTTGCCGGCGAGCTCGTTGACGTTCTCCGTCAGCCGCTTCCAGGTGCCCGACACGCCCTCGACCTCGGCCTGGCCGCCGAGCCGCCCCTCGCTGCCGACCTCGCGGGCGACCCTGGTCACCTCGGCCGCGAACGACGACAGCTGGTCGACCATCGTGTTGATCGTGGTCTTGAGCTCCAGTATCTCGCCGCGGGCGTCCACGTCGATCTTCCTGGTGAGGTCGCCCCTGGCCACGGCCGTGGTGACCTGGGCGATGCTGCGCACCTGGGCGGTGAGGTTGTCGGCCATGACGTTCACCGACTCGGTCAGGGCCTTCCAGGTGCCGGAGACGCCCTTCACGTCGGCCTGGCCGCCCAGCCGCCCCTCGGTGCCGACCTCGCGCGCCACGCGGGTCACCTCGTCGGCGAAGGACGACAGCTGGTCGACCATCGTGTTGAGGGTGTTCTTCAGCTCGAGGATCTCGCCGCGCGCCGAGACGGTGATCTTCTGCGACAGGTCGCCGCGGGCCACCGCGGTCGCCACCTGCGAGATGTTGCGCACCTGGGCGGTGAGGTTGCCCGCCATGTAGTTGACCGAGTCGGTGAGGTCGCGCCAGGTGCCGGCCACGCCCTTGACGTCGGCCTGCCCGCCGAGCCGGCCCTCGGTGCCGACCTCGCGCGCCACGCGGGTCACCTCGTCGGCGAACGACGACAGCTGGTCGACCATCGTGTTTACGGTGTTCTTCAGCTCGAGGATCTCGCCGCGGGCGTCGACCGTGATCTTCTGCGAGAGGTCGCCCTCGGCGACGGCGGTGGTGACCTCGGCGATGCTGCGCACCTGGTCGGTCAGGTTGCCCGCCATGGCGTTGACGGACTCGGTGAGGTCCTTCCAGGTGCCGGAGACGCCCGGCACGTCGGCCTGGCCGCCGAGCCGTCCCTCGGTGCCGACCTCGCGGGCCACCCTGGTCACCTCGGAGGTGAACAGCGACAGCTGGTCCACCATGCCGTTGAAGACCTGTGCGATCTCGCCGAGCAGTCCGTCGGCGTCGCCGGGCAGGCGCGTGCCGAAGTCGCCGTCCCTCACCGCGGTCAGCCCGGCCAGCAACCGCCGGAGTTCGAGCTCTCCCGCGTCGCCGACCCGCCGAGTTCCCGAGCGGCTGCCACTCACCCTGTCGTCATCCCCTCGATATGCTTGCCATAGGGCAAATATAGGGGCAGGAGGCTAGCGCACGTGATCGCTATTGGACAATTCACGCTGGTGCGGGTATTTGCTTGGTGCGACAACCTCCCATCTGACGAGGACGAACGTGGCAATCCGCAACGGCCTGAGCGCCGTCTATGAGGCGCTGCACGCGGCCCCGCCGTACGCGCTGGTCGAAGTGGTCCGCGACGCGCTCGTGGCTCACACCGCCGCGCAGGGCGCGGAACTGCTGCTGGCCGACTACGCACTGGTCGCGTTGCGGCCCGTGCTCGACACCCCCGTGCCGGGTGACGCCGAGATCCGCATCGACTCCAGCGACGCGGGCCGCGCCTTCGCCTCGCAGCAGGCGCAGTGGGAGGAGGCGCACGGCACGCTCCACCTGCCCGTCACGGCGTGCGGCGAGCGCTTCGGCGTGCTCAGCGTCCACCTGCCCGCCCGGCCGGAGCTCGACGACGTCGGCGAGCTCCAGGAGGTGGCCGAGGCCCTCGGCCACGGCCTGCGCGGCGCCGACCGGCTCACGGACCGCTACCAGCGGGCCCGCCGCCTGGCCAGGATGACGCTCGCGGCCGAGATGCAGTGGGGGCTGCTGCCCGGCTACGGCCACACGGGCAAGGGCTACCGCCTCGCCGGCCAGCTCGAGCCCGCCTACGCCGTCTACGGCGACAACTTCGACTGGAGTTGCGACCCCGACTCGCTGGGGCTGTCGATCACCAACGGCATGGGCGAGGGCATGCGGGCGGCGCTGCTCACCACGCTGGCCGTCACCGCGCTGCGCAACGCCCGCCGGTCGGGCGCGGGCCTGGAAGAGCAGGCGGGCCTCGCGGACGAGGCGATCTTCGCGCAGTACGGCGGGCGGGAGTACGTCTCGACCCTGCTGCTGCGCTTCGACGCCGCCACCGGCCGGCTGTTCGCCGTCGACGCCGGCTCGCCCCGGCTGATCCGCCTGCGCGGCCTGGACGTCGAGACCGTCAAGCTCGACCGGCAGCTCCCCCTCGGCATGTTCGGCAACACCACCTACACCGAGCAGTCCGTGACACTCCAGCCGGGCGACCGGATGGTCATCGTCAGCGACGGGGTCTACGGCGCTCGCTCCACGACAAACGCCGACTTCGGCGAATCGCTCCTCGAGTCCGTCGTCAGATCCACCCGGTTGCAACCGGCCGACGAGGCCGTCAGGACCATGATTCGTGGCATGCTGACGTTCAGGGAAGGCGTGGACGTCTTCGACGACGCTGTCGTGGTGTGCCTCGACTGGACCGCCGAGCAGGCGGCCGAAGCCCTTCCCCCCGTGGAGGGAGACGTCGTCTGAGGTGCTTCGCACCCTCGCCGAACTGGAATGCCGCATGAACGACCACAGTGAGCTCGGACACCTCGATCCCGCGACGGGGGCGGCCGTCGAGGGCGCCGCCGCGGCCCTGATCGCGGTCTGGGCCTACTCCAGGCAGAGCGCGGCCACCAAGGTCTCGTCCATCCAGTTGCAGGCGCTCCTGACCATCGAACGCCATCAGCAGGTCAATCTCGCCGGGCTCGGCCAGGCGCTGGGCGCGCTGCCGTCCTCCACCAGCCGCCTGTGCGACCGGCTGGAGGCCACGGGATGGGTGCGCCGCTCGGTCTCCCCCGACGACCGGCGCGAGCTGACCATCGGCCTCACCCCCGCCGGAAAGGCCCTGCTGGAGGAGTTGCGCGCCCAGCGCCGCGCCGACCTCGCCCAGGTCGTCGACGAGATGCCGCCCGAGGCCCGCAAGGCGCTGCTGCGCGGGCTGCGGGCGTTCACCGCGGCCGCGGACCGGGTCACGGAGCAGCGGATCGACCGCTCCGACGACACCTGGACCCTCATCGCCGGGCGGTTCCTCGCCTGACGACCGGGTGGTGGTCACGCGTTCTTGCGGGCGGTCACCATGGCGAAGGACAGGAACTCGCCCTTGTCGGCTTCGAGCATGGCGATGGTCTGCTCGGCGGCCGCCCTGTTGTCCGGCTGGTGTTCGAAGCAGGCGCGGGCCCACAGCAGCCAGTCGTTCCAGCCGTCGTCCTGCAGGCGCGCCGACGTCACCGTGACCAGCTCGGTGATCTCCCACTGGAAGCGCCACCACTCCGCGGTGTGCCAGGCGATGGCCTCCCACCCGACGAGCGTCTTGATGTGGGGCGGGATGGCGCCGAGGTCGCGGACTTCACGGGTCATGCCGGGAGTGGCGACCCCCAGCTGGCCGTCCGGCTTGAGGAAGCGCGTGATGTAGGCGAGATAGCTGTCGGCGGTGCCGAAGTACTCGTAGGAGTCGATGCTGACGATCGCGTCGAAGGAGTCGCGTTCGAACGGCAACGCGTGCGCCTCCGCGTTGACCGCCTCAACCCGGTCCGCGACTCCGGCCTCGGCGAAGACGGCCGCGGCGGTGTCGGCCGCGACCCACAGGTCGGCCGCCACGACCTCCACGCCGAACTCGCGGGCCAGGAAGACGGAGGTCGCGCCCATCCCCGAGCCGAGATCGAGCACCCGCATGCCGGGCCGCAGGTCGAGGTCCCGCGACAGGTCCTCCAGCAGCCACAGCGGGTTCGGGCCCATGTCCAGGCCCACCAGCCACGCGGGGTCGTAGCGGGAGGAGCGGGGGTAGTCGTCAGGACGGACGAGATTGCTCAGAGCGGTCACGGCCCGGCATTTCACCAGACCCCTCCCTCGACCCGCAATCCCATATGGGTGCGCACCTCCTACGGCGGGCCTTGGCCACCCCCAGAAGACGGCCCCCCAGAAGACGGCCACCCCCAGAAGACGGTTAACCAGGAGACCGGTCAGCAGGGGAAGGCCGTTGGTGAGGGAAGGCGGTCAGCGGGCGGCGTTGGGGCGTTGGGCCTGGGACTGTTGGAGCGCAGCGTTGATGCGCAGCGCCTCGGCCAGCTGGTCCTCCAGGACGATGATGCGGCACGCGGCCTCCAGAGCGGTGCCCTGGTCGACCAGCTCGCGCGCTCTGGCCGCCAGGCGCAGCTGGTAGCGCGAGTAACGGCGGTGACCGCCTGCGGAACGCTGGGGTTCGATCAGCCTGGCGGCGCCGAGGGCGCGGAGAAACGCGGGGGTGACGCCCAGCAGCTCCGCCGCCCCGCCCATGCTGTAGGCGGGGTAGTCCTCGTCATCGAACCTGTCGCCGGGCGTGGCGGCGCACTGGTCGCCGCCCGCGACACCAGAGGTGTCCTCGGGCATGCCGCCCGGTGCCGTCACCGCTTGATCCATCAAACCTTCCCACATGCGGACAGGGGCCCCGGCGCCATGCGCCGGGGCCCAGTTTGAGGTTCAACACCATCTACCGGCCAGCTGGCCGGATTGTCTTCTTCCGCATCGGCCGCGCACGTGCGGCGGAGTGCGGGGATCGCGGATTTGTGACCGTAAACCACCGTCCTATCCCTGGGACTGCGGTACCCGCGCGGCGCGACGCGCCCGCGACGGGCGATCCTGATGGCGTTCAACACTCCCTTCTCTATCCGTGCGATCTTCCGACTTCACGTACGGCCGGGCTGATCCTCGTCGTACTGCATTCTCACGCCCGGCCCTGGTGGATCCGTTTCTTGCTACACCAAAAACATAGCTCCGTCACGCACGAATGTCTACTTCGGTCACTGCAGATTTTACTTCCGCCGCGCCTACCTGGGCGACCCGTCGCCCGCGTACTGGGTGCGGTCCTCTTCAAGGACGTCGGCCGCCTTACGGATGATGAGCGGGTCGGGCACGCCCACCACCTCGTGGTTCTTGCCGTCGTAGTCGAATCGGCTCAGCACGTGGCGGATCGCCTCGATGCGGGCGCGCTTCTTGTCGTTGCTCTTGATGACCGTCCACGGCGCGTGATCGGTGTCGGTGTGGAGGAACATGTCCTCCTTGGCCTCGGTGTACTCGTCCCATTTCTGGCGCGAGGCCAGGTCCATCGGCGACAGCTTCCAGCGCCTGACCGGGTCGATGCTGCGGATGATGAAGCGGGTCAGCTGCTCGCCGCGGGAGACCGAGAACCAGAACTTGATCAGGTGGATGCCGTCCTCGACGAGCATCCGCTCGAACATCGGCGCCTGCCGCAGGAACTGCAGGTACTCCGCGGAGGTGCAGAAGCCCATCACCCGTTCGACGCCCGCGCGGTTGTACCAGGATCGGTCGAAGAAGACCATCTCTCCGGCCCCGGGCAGGTGGGCGACGTAGCGCTGGAAGTACCACTGGGAGCTCTCCCTGACACTCGGCTTCTCCAGCGCGACCACGGTGGCGCCGCGCGGGTTGAGATGCTCCTGGAAGCGCTTGATCGTCCCGCCCTTGCCGGCGGCGTCGCGCCCTTCGAACAGGACCACGAGCCGGACGCCGGTGTCCTTGACCCAGTACTGGAGCTTCACCAGCTCGATCTGCAGCTGCCGCTTGACCCGCGCGTACTCGCCCCGGTCCATCCGGCTCTCGTAGGGGTAGTGCTCGCGCCAGCTGTCGACGGGCAGGCCGTCACGGCCGATCAGGACGGGGTCGTCATCGTCGTCGTCGATCACGCTCAGGTGCGGCAGGGCGTTGAGCAGCTCGCTCGAGGCCACCAGGGTCCTGCCGGACCGGCTTGCCGCGAGGAACTCTCCGTCACCGGCCCTGTCCGTCCCACGTGCCACATCGCCCACGCGCCTGCCCTACCCCGATCCCCCTCCTCGACACGTTACGACTCGGGATCGTGGGCGAGCACCGACCGGCCGCCGTCGACGGGAACGGTCGCGCCCGTGACGAATCCCGCGTCGTCGGAGAGCAGGTAGGCGATCACGGCCGCGACCTCCTGCGAGCGCGCCACCCGGCCCAGGGGGTGCAGGCGCGCCATCTCCCGCTCGACGCGGGCGGCGCTTTCGGCCTCTTGGGAGTCGAGGAAGCCGGCGTAACGCTCGGTGTCCACCGAGCCGGGCGCCACGGCGTTGACCCGGATCCCGCGCGGCCCGTACTCGACCGCGAGCGCCCGGGTCATCCCCTCGACACCCGCCTTGGCCGTCACGTACGGCAGGCAGCCTGGAACCGCCTGCCGCGCCTGGTGCGAGGAGACGTTGACGATCGCCCCCGGCGTACCCGCCCGGAGGAAGCGGCGGATCGCGGTGGCGCAGCCGACGACGGCGGGGCCGAGGTTGGCCGCGATGAGATCCAGCACCTGCCCCGTCGCGGCGGTGTGGAGGGAGGCGTCCCCGAACACGGCCGCGTTGTTGACCCAGCCGGCGAGGGTTCCCGCGGCCTGCGCGCGGTCGGCGGCCGACTCCGCCACGTTCTCGTCAGCGGCGTCACCGACCACCCCGACCAGGCGCGCCCCGGCGGGATGGTCGTCCAGCCACGCCAGCGCCGCCGGGTCGCGCTCGATGGCGACCACCGCGCCGGTGTCACCGACCAGCAGCCGCTCGACCACCGCCCTGCCGATGCCGCGACCGCCTCCTGTCACCACGTAGGAACGACTCATACTCCCCATGGGACGCGCCCTCCGCGCGTCTGTCAACTCCTTCTATCGAAGCACTTCGAGCACTACGGTGAGTATCCCCCACGAAAAAGGAGCGGCGCATGGCGGCACGGACCACCATCTACGATGTCGCGGCCGCCGCCGGCGTCAGCATCTCCACCGTGTCGCTCGCCCTCAACTCCCCCGCCAGGGTCAGCGAGACCACCAGGCGCAGGGTCCTGGAAGCCGCGGACGCGCTCGGCTTCGTCCCCAAGCCCGACGCGGTCGCCAAGGCGCGGCGCGGCGTGGGCCGCATCGGCGTCATCGCGCCGTTCACGTCGTATCCGGCGGTCGCCGTGCGGGTGAACGGCATCCTGCGAGCCGTCGGCGACCGCCCACTGGAGATCGTCCTGTTCGACCAGGAGTCGGCCGCGCGGAGCTCCTCCCCCTTGCTGGCCAGCCTGCCCATCACGGGACGGCTGGACGGGCTGGTCGTCGTCAGCCTCTCCCTGGACGAGGCGATGGCCGGCCGCCTCACCGGCTCCCGCCTGCCGACGGTCCTGGTCGACGTCCACCACCCCGGCTTCGACTCCGTGCGCACCGACGACACGGCCGGCGGACGGCTGGTCGCCGAACACCTGCTCGGCCGCGGCCATCGCCGCTTCGGCTTCCTCGGCGAGGCGCAGCGAACCGAGCGCTACGTATCGCCGTCGCAACAGCGCCTCGCGGGCTTTCGGACCGCCCTGGCCGAAGCCGGTCACCCGCTCGGCGACGGCGACGTACGGCTGGCCGACCACGGCGTCGCCCAGGCCCGAGCCGCCGCCAGGGAGTTGCTGTCGACGCGGGACCGCCCTCCCGCCGTCTTCGCCGCCGACGACGTCCTCGCCGCTGGAGCTCTGCGGGCCGCGCGTGACCTGGGCCTCGCCGTACCCGGCGAGCTCGCGGTCGTCGGCTTCGACGACGGCGACCTGGCGGAGGCCCTCGACCTCACCACGGTGCGCCAGCCGCTGGAGGAGTCGGGCCGTACCGCGATGGAGCTGCTCCTGCGGCGGCTCGACCAGCCGGGGAGCGTCCGCGAAGTGGCGCTGGGGGTGCGGCTGATCCCTCGCGGGACCAGCTGATCCGGACGCGTGCCGCGCCCCGCTCGGGGCAGAGGCCGTCCATGAGAAGGTTCTTCAAAGTCGTGCTGACCCGCTGGCTGGCCCGCACGCCGATCGGTCTCGCCGTTCTGGCTCTGGGCTGGTTACTGGGCCGCCGGCGCAGGCAGCGTGTCCAACGCGAGGGCGAGCGAGGCCGGCGCACACGCGCCAGGCGAACACGAGGCAGATGAACAGGCGGTCGCCCTCGCGCCGCGGGGAATCACGTAACGAGATCGTTCCGACACAGAATCGGGGCGCGGAGGCCGGTGTTTGCTCAGGTCGTTCCGGGACAGAGGTGCCTCGAACCCAACGAGCCGCGATCCGGCGGCGGGAGGAGTCACGATGAGCGCACGCGACAAGTTCGGCAACAAGGCCGAAGAGGTAGGCGGCAAGGTCAAGGAAGGCGTCGGCAGGGCCACGGACGACGAGCGGCTCGAGGCCGAGGGTCAGGCCGACCAGAGCAAGAGCAAGGTGAAGCAGGCCGGGGAGAAGGTCAAGGACGCCGCGAAGAACGCCAAGGACGCCATCACCGGCGACTAGCCGCCACTCGGCGCTCGGCCCACGGTGCTCTCTCGGGGGATCAGGCGATGGCCGGCGGTGAACTCCTCCGGCGGGCGGGCGGTGCTGCCGTCGATCCGCTGCTTGAGCAGGGCGACCGCGATGCGGGCCAGCTGGTTCTTGTCGGGCGCGATCGTGGTCAGGGTGGGGGTGCTGTAGCGCCCGTCCTCGATGTCGTCGAGGCCCGCCAGCGCCACGTCCTCCGGCACGCGCAGGCCCGCCGCCAGCACGGTGCGCATGGCGCCGAGCGCGAGCAGGTCGTTGAAGCAGAACACCGCGTCGGGCGGCTCGGCGGCGGCCAGGAGCCCGGCCATGGCCGCCGCGCCCTCGGCGCGCTGGTAGCGGTCGACCTTGACGATGGTCTCGGGCAGGCCGTGGGCGGCCAGCGCCTGCCGGTACCCCGCCAGCCGCAGCGGCGCCGTGCCGCTGGCGGTGTCGTCCTGGGCGCCCAGCGCGGCGATCCGCCTGCGCCCGAGCCCGATCAGGTGCTCGGTGACGTCGCGCGCGGCGCGGACGTTGTCGATCGCGACATGGTCGGCGGGCCCGTCGTAGATGCGCTCGCCGAGCAGCACCAGCGCGGTGTCGTCGGTGCGGGCGGCCAGTTCCTCCGCGCCGACCGCCACGGGGCTGAGGATGAGCCCGTCGACCTGGTGGTCGCGGACCCCGTCGAGGATCCGCCGCTCCCGCTCCAGGCTGCCGCCGGTCTGCTCGATGATCACCAGCCACCGGTGCTCGGCGGCCGCGTCGATCACGAACCTGGACAGCTCCGCGAAATAGGGCGCGTCGAGCTCGGGCAGGGCCAGGGCGATCATCCCGGTACGGCCCTGGCGCAGGTTGCGGGCTGACAGGTTGGGCCGGTAGTCGAGCTGGGAGAGCGCGCCCTCGACCTTCGCGCGGGTCGCGGGCGACACGTGCGCGTAGCCGTTGACCACGTTGGAGACGGTCTTCACCGACACCCCGGCCAGACGCGCGACATCGCGCAGGCTCGTTCCCACCCCGTGTCCCCCTTCATGCGGTACGGCTCGCATGGTAATCCAGTCACACCGTTTACAACGTTGAAACAACGTTGTAGAACATGCCATACCGCAAAACGTCCCGGCAACGGAGAGGCCGCCTCTTGACATCGACCGCTCGTCTCACGCTGGATCCGGCCTTCCTGATCGGCCCGGTGGAACCCCGCCTGTTCGGCTCGTTCGTCGAGCACATGGGGCGCTGCGTGCACACGGGGATCTTCGAGCCGGGACATCCGCTGGCCGACGCCGACGGCTTCCGCGCCGATGTGCTGGAGCTCACTCGCGAGCTGGGGGTGACCGTGGTCCGCTATCCCGGGGGCAACTTCGTCTCCAACTACCGCTGGGAGGACGGCGTCGGCCCCGCAGAGCTCGCCCGCCTGGACCTGGCCTGGCGCAGCCTGGAGGACAACAGCTTCGGGCTGAACGAGTTCATGGCCTGGGCGGCGCGGGCCGCAGGCCGGCACTGGTGACGCTGTTCCTGCTGTCGTTCCTCACCAACTGAAACGACTTCCTGTGGCCGATCTACGTCCTGCTGAGCCCCGAGTCCCGGAGCCCCTGACCCTTCCCGCGGGTCTGGGCAACTTCCAGGGCGCCAACAACATCCGCTACGACCTGCTGAAGGCCGGAACGATGATCGCCAGCGTCCCGGTGATCCTGCTCTCCCTGGTCGCCCAGCGCTGGGTCTTGAAGCGCTCCCCACGACTGAAGTCGGGGGATTCCAGCCAGCTCGGGGCTCGCCGTAGCGTGGCCCTGGGCTGCTGTTGCTTGGCGGTTGACCTTCCGGCCCACGCGGTCGCGTGGTTTGCGCGCCCCAACCCGCACACCCGGCCTGGGCTGTGCGTGCTCCGCCCTCCCGGCGGTGAGGATGTTCTGGGCGGCGTTCACGTCGGCGTGCTCGGTGTGACCGCACGAGGCGCACCGGAAGACCGCTTGGCTCTCGCGGGACTTCCGATCCACCACCGTGCACACGTGGCACGTCAGACTCGTGTACGCCGGGTTGACGATGATCACACAAGTGCCCGTGTACCGGGCCCTGCCGCGGGTGGCCAGCTCGATGCGGTGCCAGCCCTTGTCCAGAATGGACCGGTTCAGCCCGGACTTGCTCGCGGCCCCGTTGGGCAGGAACACGCCCGGCCGTTCCGGGTCGGGCCTGGGTCCGACACCGGCGGTCATGTTCCTGGTCGCCAGCGCCTCGAACACGACCAGCTCGAAGCCCGTGGCCAGGGTGTGGGCGGTCTTGGCGGCGAAGTCCTCCCGCCGTCTGCGGACCTTCCGCGCCAGATCGGCGACCCGCACGGCGGCCCGCTTACGCCGGGCCGATCCCGTCGCAGTGCGGGCAAGGTCCCGCTGGAGCTTCTTGGCGTGCTCGACTTCCCGATCGCGGGCGAACACCTGGTGGTGGAAGAGCCCGTCGGAACGGGTCACGACCTTGGCCACTCCCCGGTCGATCCCCACGGCGCTACCCGGGTGGGCGTGCCGCTCAGGCGGGGCGATTCCGTCCTCGACCAGGAAGCTGACGTACCAGTGCTTGCCGTCGCGGGAGACGGTGGCGTGCTTGACCTTCCCGCCGAGCGACCGGGTGATGCGGAAGCGGACCCAGCCGAGCTTGGGCAGCCTCGCCCGTGCCCAGCGCCGGTTGAGCCGTTCGATGGCGATTTTCCCGCCTTCGGGGAAACGGAAGCTCGGGGCGTTCCTTGCCCTCGATTTCCAGCGGACCTTCCACGTGCCGTGCCGGGCGCACGCCTGGTCCAGGTCGATCAACGTCTGCTGGAGGCAGTGGCCAGGCACCTCGGCCAGCCACTCGAACTCGCCCTTGGCCTGGGCGAGCTGGCGGGCCTGCTCGTGGTAGCCGATGAACGCGCCGCGACGGCGGTAGGTGCGCCGTTGTTCCAGGCCGGTGTTCCACACGCTGCGGCAGGCTCCGCCGATCCGCTCGGCGAACGCGGCCTGCTCCTCGGTGAGGTCCAGGCGGTACTTACGTCCGGTCAGCACGATGCCTCACCGGTTCTTCTGGTTCTTCTCGACGTACCGCTTGACGACCTCAAGGGGTGCCCCGCCCACGGTGGCCACGAAGGAGGAATGGGTCCACAGTGTCGGCAGTTTCGACGTCAAGCTCTGGAACTCCTGGCGCAGGACGCGGAAGGAGCGGCCCTTGATGGCCTTGACCAGCTTGTGAATCCCGAACCGCGGGTCCACCTCGACGAGCAGCTGGACGTGGTCGGGCAGGACTTCCAGTTCGACCAGCCACGCCCCTTTCTCCTCGATCACCTCGCGGATCAGCGCTTTCAGTCGCGCCTCGATCTGCCCGCCGAGCACTCACCTGCGGTACTTGGGGCACCACACCACGTGAAAGGCGCACTGGAAGGCGATTGTTGCTGTTCGTACGCAAGGTCACAGCCACAGGGATGAACATACAGCGGTTGATCTATCTACCGCTCAAAGTTTCGAGAGAAGGGCTTACCCCCATGGCTGAAGCCACGGTCCGCGCCCTAGACCTCCGAGCGAGGGCATCTCCCGCTCCGGTCTCAAGGGCTGACCCTGCGGAGATAGCGGACCCGCGGGGGCGTCCAGCGGATATTGTGCGAAGTTGACTGACCGACCAGATATCCAGGAGGCCGCGCATGCCCCGTCCCAGTGTCGAGGCCGAGCGCCGCGAGCAGATCCTTCGCGCGGCCTGCGAGGTGATCGCCGAGGTGGGGCTGCGGTCGCTGCGCGTCTCCGACGTGGCGAAGCGGGCGGGCACGAGCAACGGCACCGTGCACTACTACTTCGCGGGCAAGCGCGAGGTGGTGCACGCCGCCTTCGAGTACAACTTCCAGCGCTCCATCGACCGGCGCCGGCCGATCTTCGAGGGCGAGGACGACCCCAGGGCCAGGCTGCTCGCGTTCGTCCGCTCGTACCTGCCGAGCGGCGAGGAGACCGTACGGGCCTGGCGGGTCTGGATGGCGCTGTGGAGCGAGGCGTTCCACGAGCCCGAGCTGCAGGATCTCAACGAGCGGGTCTACGGCGAGTGGCGCAGGATCGTCGCCGCGGTGATCCGCGACGGGCAGGACATGGGCGTGCTGCGCGAGGGCGACGCGGTCGAGTACGCCAACAGGCTGATCGGCATGATCGACGGGCTGGCGATCCAGGTCCTGGTCGGGTCACGGGCGATGACGGTGGAGCGGATGAGCGCGGTCTGCGAGGCGTTCTTGCTGGAGCTCCAGAAGTAGGCATTGACATTCCTACGTGATTCACGACACAGTCCTCCATAAATAACTGGACCGCCAGTCAACTATGGAGGCGGCATGCCACGCAGGGTTCTCCTCGCACTCACCGCGCTCACGCTCACCGCCTGCGGCTCGACGGCAGGGGGCGGCGCCGACAAGCAGCTCACCGTCGTCATGTGGGGCGGCGACGACCAGAAGAAGGCGGTGGCGGCCTACGTCGAGCCGTGGGCCAAGGGCAAGGGCGTCACCGTGAAGCAGGACTCTCCCACCGACTACGCCAAGTTCCGGGCGCAGGTCGAGTCCAAGAAGGTGAGCTGGGGCGTCGTCGAGGTGGAGCCCAACTTCGCGGTCACCGCCTGCAAGAACGGCTGGGCGGTCAAGCTCGGCAAGGTCGACACCTCGGCGGTGAAGAAGGAACTGGTCGGCGAGTGCGGGATCCCCGTGCTGGAGTACGCGTTCACGATCGGCTACAACACCAAGACCTTCTCCGCCGGCAACCACCCCACGTCGTGGGCGGAGTTCTTCGACACCGCGAAGTTCCCCGGCAAGCGCGGCTTCTGGAAGTACGCCACGGGCGCCATGTTCGAGGCCGCGCTGCTGGCCGACGGTGTGCCCAAGGACAAGCTCTACCCGCTGGACCTGGACCGGGCGTTCAAGAAGCTCGACACGATCAAGAAGGACATCGTCTTCTACGAGACGGGCGAGCAGCAGCAACAGCTGGTCTCCAGCGGCGAGGTGCCGCTCATCCAGGCGTGGAACGGGCGCATCTTCGCCGCCGCCAAGGACGGCCAGCCGGTGGCCAACGAGTGGAACGAGCACCTGCTCTCCTACGACCAGCTGGTCATCCCGGCCGGCTACAAGGGCGCGGCGCTGGCCGAGGAGTGGATGAACGCCTTCCTCGCCGACGCCAAGGGCCAGGCCGACTACGCCAACCAGAGCGCGTACGCGCCGGTCAACCCCAAGGCCTTGGAGTTCGTCACGCCCGAGGTGCGCAAGGAACTGCCGACCGAGCACGAGGACCAGCGGGCGGCGATCATCGACTACACCTACTGGGCCGAGCACTACGACAAGGTCACCGAGCGGATGAACGCATGGATGGCCGAGTAGCGGGCCGGCGGTGGGGCGGCCTGGTCCTCCCGCTCGTCGCCTTCCTCCTGGTGGTGTTCGTCTACCCGCTGGCCGGGATGCTGGCGCGCAGCGTCACCGACCCCGAGCCGGGGCTGGGCAACTACGCCGCCTTCTTCGACTCCCCCGTCTACTCCGGCGTGCTGGTCAACACCTTCCTCACGGCCGGCCTGGTCACCCTGGTGACGCTGCTGCTCGGCTTCCCTTACGCCTACCTGATGACGCTGGCCACGCCGTTCTGGCGGGGCGTGCTCATGGCCGCGGTGCTGGTGCCGTTCTGGACCAGCCTCCTGGTGCGGACGTTCGCCTGGGTGCTGGTCCTGCGGGACACCGGCGTGGTCAACGACGTGATCGCGGCGCTCGGCGGCGCGCCGGTGCCGCTGCTGCGGAACCTGACCGGCGTGCTGATCGGCATGGTCCAGGTGATGCTGCCGTTCGCGGTGCTGCCGATCTACGCCACGATGCGGACCATCGACCGCAGGCTGCTGCAGGCCGCCGAAGGGCTCGGCGCCCGGCCCGCGTTCGCGTTCTGGCGGGTCTACGCGCCGCTGACGCTGCCGGGCGTGGCCGCCGCGACGCTGCTGGTGTTCGTCTCCTCGCTCGGCTTCTACGTCACCCCCGCGCTGCTGGGCGGGCCGAAGAACGTGATGATCGGCGAGCTGATCGTGCAGCAGCTGTCGGGCGTGCTGCGCTGGGGCTTCGCCTCGGCGCTGGCGGTGATCCTGCTGGTGGTCACCGGGGTCCTGCTGCTGCTGGCCGCGCGCGTGGTGGACCTGCGGCGGATGCTGGGAGGCGGCCGATGACCCGCGTCGCCCTGTGGGTGCTGGCCGCCCTCACCGCGCTGTACCTGGTGCTGCCGGTGTTCGTGGTGATCCCCACGTCCTTCTCCGACAGCGCGTTCCTGGAGTTCCCGCCGCAGGAGTGGTCGCTGCGCTGGTACGAGAACTTCTTCACCGACCTGACCTGGCTCGACAGCGCGCTGGCGAGCGTGCGGATCGCGGTGCTGGTCACGCTGGCCTCCCTGGTGCTCGGCACGGCGGCCGCGCTCGGCATGGTGCGCGGCCGCTACCCGCTGCGGGCGCTGGTGTCGGGGCTGGTGATGGCGCCGGTGCTGGTGCCGTACGTGATCATCGGCCTGGCCGTGTACGCCGCGTTCCTCGATCTCGGCCTCACCGAGACGACGCTCGGCTTCGTGCTCGTGCACACCGCGCTGGCCGTGCCGTACGTGGTGATCACCGTGTCGTCGGCGCTGATGTCCTTCGACCGCCGCCTGGAGCAGGCCGCGATGAGCCTGGGCGCGGGCCCGGTCACCACCTTCGCGAGGGTGACGCTGCCGCTCATCGCGCCGAGCCTGGCCAGCGGCGCGGTCTTCGCGTTCGTCACCTCCTTCGACGAGGTGGTGACCAGCGTGTTCCTGTCCGGCCCCGACCTGACCACGCTGCCGGTGCAGATGTGGTCGGGGGTGCGGGTCCAGATCGACCCGACGGTCGCGGCGGTGTCGAGCATGCTGCTGCTCCTCACCCTCTCGCTGTTCGCCGCCGCCGGGCTGGCCCGGTTGATCCGACGGAGGAAGTCATGAACGGCACAGTGAACGGCCCAGTGAACGGCACAGTCGACGTGCGCGGGATCTCCAAGAGGTACGGCGAGGCCGTCGCGCTGGACGACGTGAGCCTGCACGTCAGGCCCGGCACCTTCATGACGCTGCTCGGCAGCAGCGGATCGGGCAAGTCGACGCTGCTCAACGTGGTGGCCGGGTTCACCGAGCCGACCTCGGGCACGGTCGAGGTGGACGGCACGGACATCACCAAGGCCCCGCCGTACAAGCGCGACCTCGGCATGGTGTTCCAGCACTACGCGCTCTTCCCGCACATGACCGTCTTCGAGAACGTGGCCTTCCCGCTGCGGCGGCGGCGCGTGCGCGGCGCCGAGCTGACCAGGAAGGTGGCGGAGGCGCTGGAGGTCGTGGAGCTGGGCGCGCTGCGCGACAGGCGGCCCGCCCAGCTGTCCGGCGGACAGCAGCAGCGCGTGGCGCTGGCCAGGGCGATCGTCTTCGAGCCGCGCGTGCTGCTGATGGACGAGCCGCTCGGCGCGCTGGACAAGCGGCTGCGCGAGCAGCTCCAGCTGGAGATCAAGCGCCTGCACAGGGAGCTCGGCATCACCTTCGTGTTCGTCACCCACGACCAGGAGGAGGCGCTGACCATGTCCGACAGCATCGCGCTGCTGCGCGATGGCCGGATCGTGCAGGTCGGCACGCCCGAGGACCTCTACGAGCGCCCCGCCTCCCGCTACGTCGCCGAGTTCCTCGGCGAGTCGAACCTGCTGGGCCCGCTGCTGGTCAGGCCGCAGAAGGTACGGCTGAGCGCACCGGGCACGGAGCTGCCCGCAGGGCACCAGGCCCACGACGGGAAGGTGCTCGAGGTCATCTACCTCGGCAGCGGGCTGCGCGTGGAGGTGGAGCTGCGCGACGGCAGCCGGCTGGTCGCCCGCACCGAGAGCAGGCCCGACCCGCTCCCCCGTCCAGGCGACGCCGTCGTGGCCCACTGGAGCCCAGCCGACTGCGTCACCGTTCCCGATCTTCACTAAGGAGGCCGCCATGCGTTCCATCAGAGACGGCGTCGAGCTGAGCGCCGAACAGCGGGAGTTCGTGGCGCTCGCCCGCGACTTCGCCGCCCGCGAGATCAGGCCCAGGGCCAGGGAGGTGGACGACGCCGACCACGCCTCGCCCCTCGATCTGTGGGCCAAGGCCGCCAAGCTGGGGCTGACCTCCTTCATGCTGCCCGAGGAGTACGGCGGGGGCGGCGTCGGCGACCTGGTCACCCAGGCGCTGGTGTCGGAGGAGCTGTGCTACGGCGACATCGGGATCGGCAACCTGCTCACCTCCAACGGCTTCTTCGCCGGGCCGATCGAGGCGCTCGGCACGGCCGCGCAGAAGGAGAGGTGGCTGGCGCCGCTGACCGGAGACGATCCGCCGCTCACCGCGCTGGCGGTGACCGAGCCCGACGTCGGGTCCGACGCCGCCGCGCTGCGCACGCGTGCCGTACGGGACGGCTCGTCCTACGTCCTGACCGGGCAGAAGACGTGGATCTCCAACGCGCCCTACGCGAAGTGGATCGTCGTGTTCGCGACCGTGGACCCCGAGCTGCGCTCGCGCGGGGTGACCGCGTTCGTGGTCGACACCGACGCGCCGGGTGTCAGGATCGGTCAGCCGTTGCCGAAGATGGGGCAGCGGGCCATCGTCTGCGCCGAGGTGTTCCTCGACGCGGTGCGGGTGCCGGTCGAGAACCGGCTCGGCGAGGAGGGCCAGGGCTTCTACGGGCTGATGCGGACCTTCGACTCCGCGCGCATCCTGCTGGCGGCGGCGTGCACCGGGCTCTCGCGGGCCGCGCTGGACACCACCGTGGCGTACGCCAGGGAGCGGGTGCAGTTCGGCAAGCCGATCATCGAGCACCAGGCGGTGGCCTTCCGGCTGGCCGACATGGCCGCGAAGATCGACGTTTCGCGCCTTCTCACACAGCGGGCGGCGCGGCTGTTCGACGCGGGCGAGCCCGCCGCCGAGGAGTCGGCGATCGCCAAGCTGACCGCCTCGGAGAACGCCATGTGGTGCGCGTGGGCCGCCCTGCAGACCCACGGCGGCTGGGGCTACTCCCGTGAGCTGCTCCTGGAGAAGTGGATGCGCGACGCGAAGCTCGAGGAGATCGAGGAGGGCACCTCCGACATCCAGCGCCTGATCATCTCCCGCTCGCTGGCCAGGTCGGCGTGATCTTCTCCGACCCCTCGTCCGTGGCGGTCGTCGGCGCCTCCGCCAACCCGGCCAAGTGGGGATACTGGCTGGCCAGAGGGGCGCTGCGCGGCGCGCACCGGCGCAAGGTGTACCTGGTGAACAGGTCGGGCGCCGTCGTCGACGGCGTCGCCGCCGCGCCCGGCCTGCGCGACCTGCCGGAGGTCCCCGAGCTGGCCGTGCTGTGCGTGCCCGCCGAGACCCTGCCCGACGTCGTCGAGGAGGCGCTGGAGCTCGGCGTGCGCGGCTTCCTCGGCATCACCGCCGGCCTCGGCGCGGAGCGGGAGGCCCGCCTGGCCGCCCGGATCCGCGCCGCCGGGGCGCGCCTGGTCGGCCCGAACTGCCTCGGCGTGTACGACGCGGCCACCTCGCTGGAGCTGGCATGGGGCAACTTCACCCCCGGCTCGCTCGGCATCGTCTCCCAGTCGGGCCAGCTCGGGCTCGAGCTCGCGGGGCTGGCCGGAGAGGCGGGCATCGGCGTGTCCAGGTTCGTGTCGGTGGGCAACCAGGCCGACGTCACCGCCGCCGAGATGCTGGCAGGGCTGGCCGGCCACGACCGCACGGCCGTGGTGGTGCTCTACCTGGAGAGCTTCATGGACGGCAGGCGGCTGGTGGAGACGCTGGCCGGGCTGCGCGCGTCGGGTAAGCCGGTGATCGTGCTGACCGTCGGGACGAGCCAGGCGGGCAGGGAGGCGGCGCTGTCCCACACCGGGGCGCTCACGTCGGGCACCGAGGTGGTGGAGGCGGCGTGCAGGGCGGCGGGCGCGATCCTCGTCCAGACGCCCGCCCAGGCGGTGGACGTGGCCCAGCTCCTGCTCGACGCGCCCGCGCCGGTGGGCCGGCGGATCGCCGTGGTCGGCGACAGCGGCGGGCAGGGGGCGATCGCGGCCGACGTGCTCAGCCGCCACGGCCTCGCCGTCCCGCCGCTGGGCCCGGCCTCCAGCGCCGCGGTGGCCGCGCTGCTGCCGTCCGGCGCGGGCGTGCGCAACCCGATCGACCTCGCTGGGGCGGGAGAGCGGGATCTCACCACCTACGCCAGGCTCGTGGAAGTGCTGCTGGGCAGCGGGGAGATCGATGGGGTGGTGCTGACCGGCTACTTCGGCTCCTACGGCGCGGACGCTCCCTCGCTGGTCGAGGCGGAGCTCGAGGTGGTCGACGAGCTGGGCGGGCTGGTGCGACGGCGCGCGATGCCCGTCGTGGTGCACAGCATGAGCCGCGACTCGGCCGCCGTCAGGGCGCTCAGGGAGCACGGCGTCCCGACGTACGCGACGATCGACCAGGTGGGCTGGTCGCTGGGACTGGCCACCGAGCTGGCCCTGCGCACCCCTCGTGCGCCGGCCGCAGGGGCGGGCGGTCCCGGCCCCGGGACGGCCCCCGGGTATCTGGCCGCGCGCGCCGTCATCGCCGCCCAGGGAGTCGCCTTCCCCGGCGCCGTGGCGGTGCGCACGGCCGACGACGTCCTGCGCGGCGCCGCGGGGCTGCGGCCGCCGTACGTGCTCAAGGCCGCGTGGCTGGCGCACAAGACCGAGGTCGGCGGGGTCGTGGTGGGCCTGCGGGAGCCGGCGGAGGCGGCGGCCGCGCTCGACGGCCTGCGCGCGCGGCTGGGAGAGGGCGAGTACGTGCTGGAGGAGATGGACGTCCGCCCGCACACCGTGGAACTGATCGTGGGCGCCCGCAGGGACCCGGCGTTCGGCGCCGTGGTGCTCGCGGGCGTCGGAGGGACGCTGAGCGAGCTGCACCGCGACATCGCCGTGGAGCTCGCGCCGGTGACCGAGGAGGAGGCCGCGGTGATGCTCAGCGGACTGAAGGCGTTCCCGCTGCTGGACGGCTGGCGCGGCGCGCCCCAGGTCGACCTGCCCGCCGCGGCGGCGGCCGTGGCCGCGGTGTCCAGGCTGGTCGCCGACCGGCCGGACATCGCCGAGTGCGAGGTCAACCCCCTGCGCGTCGGCCCGGACGGCGCGCTGGCCGTGGACGCCCTCGTGGTGCCCGCGGCGGAGGAGCCCGTGGAACCCGCGACGGAGGAACGGGCATGACCGGCGGCCAGGCGCTCGTGCGGGCCCTCGCCCGGCACGGCGTGGACACGGTGTTCGGCATCCCCGGCACGCACAACCTGGAGATCTACGCCGCGCTGGCCGCGCACGGCGTGCGGCACGTCGGCACCAGGCACGAGCAGGGCGCGGGCTACGCGGCCGACGGCTACGCGAGAATGACGGGACGGCCCGGCGTGGCCGTGGTGACCTCGGGCCCCGCGGTGCTCAACGCGGCGGCGGCCATCGGGCAGGCCTACTCCGACTCGGTCCCCGTGCTGCTCGTCTCCCCCGGCATGCCGCTGCGCCACCCCGGCGCGGGCAACGGGCTGCTGCACGAGACCAGGGAGCGGGCGATGGGCGCGGTCGCCGCCCGCAGCCTGCGGGTGACGAGCGTGGCGGAGATCCCGGTGGCGGTGGCCCAGGCGTTCGCCGAGATGACCGGCGGCCGTCCGCGCCCGGTGCATCTGGAGATCCCCTTCGACGTGCTGGAGGAGGAGGCCACCGCCCCGGACGTCGCGCCGCTCCCCCGCACGGTCCACCGGCCCGCCGGGGAGGACCTCGACGCGGCCGCCGCGGTCCTGGGCGCGGCGCGGCTGCCGCTGATCATCGCGGGTGGCGGCGCCAGGGCCGCCGCGGGCGCGCTGCCGGCCCTGGCCGAACGGCTCGGCGCGCCGGTGGTCACCACGGCCAACGGTACGGGCGTCGTCCCGGGCGACCATCCGCTCGCGCTCGGCGCGGGGCCGCACCTGGCGGCCGTCAGGGCGGCGGCCGAGGAGGCGGACGCGGTCCTGGTGGTGGGGAGCGAGCTGGCCCCCGCCGACCTGTGGAACGGACCGCTGCCGCTGGACGGCAAGGTGGTGCGGATCGACGTCGACCCGGTCCAGGCCGTCACCAACGCCCGTCCCGAGGTGGTGCTGGTCGGCGACGCGGGCGCGGCGCTGGACGGGCTGCTGGCCCGGCTCGGCCCGTCCGCCGCCGCCGTACCGCCGCACGTGGCGCGCTGGCGGGAGCGGATGCGGGCGGAGGCGGAGCGAGAGGGCGCGCGATGGCTCGGGATCGTGCGCGCCCTGGCCGCGGCGCTCGGCCCCGACGGGGTGGTGGCCGGCGACAGCGCGATGGCCTGCTACTACGGCGCGCTCCCCAACCTGGGCGGCCGGCTGCTCTACCCGGCCGGGTTCGGCACGCTCGGGTACGGCCTGCCCGCCGCGATCGGAGCCGCGGTGGCGGGTCCCGGCCGCCCCGTCGCCGCGCTGATGGGCGACGGCGGCCTCATGTTCACCGTGGCCGAGCTGGCCACCGCCGTCCAGCTGGGCCTGCCGTTGCCGGTGGTCGTGGTGGACAACGGCGGCTACGGTGAGATCCGCGCCGAGATGGCGGCCAGGCACGACCCCGTGCACGCGGTCGACCTGCCCTCTCCCGACTTCCCCCTGCTGGCCCACGCCCTCGGCGCGTACGGCACGGCCGCCGAGGACCCCGAAGCCCTGCGCGCGGCCCTGGTCGCCGCGCTCAAGGCCGACCGCCCCACGCTCATCCACGTCAGGGAGGACACATGAGCCTGCTGGAGATCACCTGGACCGACCCCGTCACCGCGCGGCGCGGTTACGTGGTCATCGACAGCCTGGTGCGCGGCGTCGCCAGCGGCGGGCTGCGGCTGCGCGAGGGCTGCACGCTGGAAGAGGTGCGCGGCCTGGCCCGCGGCATGTCGCTGAAGGAGGCGCTGGTCCACACCCCCGGCGACCGGTACGTCCCGATGGGCGGGGCCAAGGGCGGCATCGACATCGATCCGGGCGATCCCGAGGCACGCGCGGTGCTCAAGCGGTTCGTCACCGCCGTGCTGCCGGTGATCAGGGAGCAGTGGAGCACCGGCGAGGACTTCGGCCTGCGCCAGGAGACACTCGACGAGATCGCCGCGGAGCTCGGCCTGGCCTCGACGGTGGAGGCCGCCTTCGCGCTGGTGGCGGACGAGGACGCGGCCCGCGCCCGGCTGCGCGCCGCGATGGCCGAGGTGGTGGAGGGCGTGCCCCTCGCCGACCTGGTGGGCGGGTACGGCGTGGCCCAGGCGGCGCTGGCCCTCGGCTCCTACGAGACGGCGGTCGTGCAGGGCTTCGGCTCCATCGGCGGGGCGGCGGCGCGCTACCTGGCCAGAGCGGGCGTGCGGGTGGTGGGCATCGCCGACAGGGAGGGCCTCATGCTCTGCCCTGACGGGCTCGACGTGGAGCGGATGCTCGCCGCCAGGGACGGCGGCGGCGTCGTGGACCGGGCGTGCCTGCGCCCCGGTGACACGACGGCGCCGCGCGAGGCGTGGCTCGACGTCGAGGCCGACCTGCTGGTGCCCGCCGCCATGTCGTACGTCATCGGCCCCGCCGAGGCGGCCAGGGTGAAGGCCAGGGTGGTGGTCGAGGGCGCGAACCTGCCCACGCTGCCGGAGGCGGAGGCGGCGATGACCGCCAGAGGCGTCACCGTCGTGCCGGACTTCCTGGCGAACGTGATGACCAACGCCTGGTGGTGGTGGGTGGTGTTCGGCGACATCGAGCCGACGCCGGAGGCGGCCTTCGACAAGATCGCCACGACGATGCGGCGGCTGGTCGAAACGGTGTCCGCGGAGGGGGTGCCGCTGCGCAAGGCGGCGCTCGCCCTGGCGGAGAGGAACGCCGCTGCGCTGATCCGGTAGCTCACCGATCTGGTCACCGGGAGGCTCCTGGACGATGATGTGATCACGGCATCTGGTGACAGGAGGCGGCTGTGCGTCTGGGATTGAGCATCGGCACCCTCGGCCCCGCGGCGGCCGACCCGCACGCCCAGCTCACGCTGGTGCAGGAGGCCGAACGGCTCGGCTACGACTCGGCGTGGGCCTCCGAGGGCTACGGCGTCGACCCGGCCACGACCCTGGCCTGGCTGGCCGCGGGCACCGAGCGCATCGCGCTGGGCACGGGCGTGATCCAGATGTCCAGCCGCACCGCGGTCGCCACCGCCATGGCCGCGGCCACCGTCGACAGGGTCTCGGACGGCAGGTTCCTGCTCGGCCTCGGCGCCTCGGGCCCGCAGGTATCGGAGGGCTGGCACGGGCAGCGCTACGAGCGCCCGCTGGCCCACCTGCGCGACTACGTGGCCGTCGTGCGGACCGCGCTCGAGCAGCGGCCGGTCGAGCACGAGGGCCCCAGCATCGTGCTGCCGTTACCCGACAGCAGGGGCAAGGCGCTGACGATGACGATCGGGCCGGTCCGCCGGCCGCTGCCCATCCACCTGGCCGCCATGGGCCCGAAGGCGGTCGAGCTGGCGGGCGAGGTCGCCGACGGCTGGCTGCCCATCCACTTCCCGCCCGAGCACGTCGCGGACACGCTCGCGCACCTGCGCGCGGGGGCGGCCCGCGCGGGGCGCGACGCGGCGCGGGTGGAGGTGTCGCCGATGGTCATGGCCATGGTCGACGACGACGCCGACTACGCCCGCGACATGGTGCGGCCGATGCTGGCGCTGTATCTGGGCGGCATGGGCACCAAGGGCGTCAACTTCTACAACCGCCTCGCGCACCGCCTCGGGTTCGGCCAGGCCGCCTCCCGGGTGCAGGACGCCTACCTCGACGGCGACATGGGCGAGGCCGTGGAGGAACTGCCCGACGAGCTGATCGACGCGCTGACCCTGTGCGGCACACCCGAGCGCGTGAGGGAGCTGATGGACGCCTACCGCAAGGCGGGCGCGACCCGGCTGATCGTCGGCCTCAACGCCCCTACGACCGACGACCGCGTCGAGCAGCTCGGCTGGCTGGCCGAGCTCAACACCTGACCGGGGTCAGGCGGAGACGGGCGCCTCGGGCACCGTCCGCATCTTCGGGATCGGCGACAGCGCCAGCACCGCCATCGGCACCAGCGCGCCGATCAGTGCCGCGACCAGCACCACGGGCCGCATCCCCACCGCCTGACCGACCAGCCCCGCCACCAGGGCGCCCACCGGCGCGGGCACCAGCCCCATCGCCCAGATCGTCGCGATCACCCTGCCGGTCAGCTCCCTGGGCGTCGACGACTGCAGCACGGTGATGTTGTTGACCATGAACACCTGCGTGCACAGCCCGACCAGCAGCTGCGCGACTCCCAGCATCGCCACCGCCAGCCACAGCGGGCCGCCCGCCAGCGGCACCAGGATCAGAGCGCTGTTGCCGACCACGGTGGACCACAGCATCGTCGGCCCCGGACCGATGCCCTTCATCAGCCTGACCGACAGCCACGCCCCGATGATGGCGCCGATGCCGCCGACCGCCAGCACGCCGCCCACCCACGCGGCGGGGACGCCGACCCCGTCCACGACGTAGGGGAAGTACAGCGTCTGCAGGATGCCGATGTCGAAGAAGGAGTAGACGGCGGTGGCGATGGCCAGCGGCCGTACCTGGGGCTGGGTCATCACCCAGCTGAAGCCCTGCCGGATGGCGCCGATCATGGAGCCGCCGCCGTCGGGCTGCGGTGCCTCCTCCTTCTTTTTGATCGACAGCAGGCACAGGGCGGAGGCGACGTAGCTGGCCACGTCGATGAGGATGACCAGCGGCGCCGAGCGCGCCGCGACGAGCACGCCGGCGAGGCTGGGCCCGACCGCCTTGGAGAGGGAGTCGCTGAGCTGCAGCTTGCTGTTGCCCTCGCCGAGGTGCTCGGGCGGCACCAGGACGGGCAGGTAGGAGCGGTAGGCGATCTCGAACAGCACGCCGAAGACGCCCATGACGAAGACCACGACGTACAGCCACCACAGCGTCAGCAGGTCCATCAGGAACAGCAGCGGCACGGTGGCCAGCATGAGCGCGCGCATGGCGTCGCTCCAGATGAGCACGGGACGGCGGCGCATCCTGTCGACCCAGACCCCGACGACGAAGAACAGCACCATCGGCAGCCTGGCCAGCGCGCCGAGCACGCCCATCTCCGCGACGGAGGCGTTCAGCAGCAGGAACGCCACGATGGGCATCGCCAGCACGGTCACCTGGGTGCCGACCAGCGACAGGCTCTCCCCTGCCCACAGCTTGAGGAAGTCGGGGTTGCGCCACAGGGTGGCGGGCTCAGCCGTCGGTGAGGCCATGGTCGATGCTGCTCCTCAGTTCGGCGGCCGCGTCGGCGACCAGGGGCTCGTACAGGACGGTGAAGCGTTCGCCGAGGATCGGCGAGATCCGTAGCCGCCCGGTGACCACGGAGCCCCAGCCCATGTCGCCGGGGGCCGCGCCGTTCTCCGCAGGGGAGAACAGCAGCACGTCGCCGTCGTAGGGCTCGTGGCGGTAGTGGCCGACGGCGTGGGCGTTGGCGCGGAAGACCTTCACGAAGCGGCGCGCCTGGTTCAGGTCGGCGGTGTCGGGCTGGAGCGTGTCGGCGCGGGCGGCGGCGTCGATGACGGTGAGCAGCCGCTGCTCGGGGTCCATCCGGTGCAGGTCGTCGAGCTCGACCTGGACGGGCCCGCCCGCCAGGGCGTGCATGAGCAGCACGGCGTCGTCCTCCAGCGAGGCGCGCAGCACGGGCTCGTCCGCGTCGGAGTAGAAGAGCGCGACCAGCGGCACCTGCTCGCCCATGGCCCGCAGCCGCCTGGCGGACTCCAGGGCGATGTTGCCGCCGATGCAGAACCCGCCGAGCACGTAGGGGCCGTGCGGGCGGATCTTGAGCAGGTGCGCGACGTAGTCGTCGACCATCTCCTCCAGTGTGGCGTGCGGCTCCTCGCCGGGCGCGAGCCCCGCCGCCTGGATCGCGTAGACGGGCTGGTCGGCGCCCAGATGGCGGGTGAGCGGCAGGTAGCGGAAGACCTGCCCGCCGAGGGCGTGGAACAGGAAGATCGGCGTGCGGTCGCCGCCGGGCCGCAGCGGCACGATGCGCTCGGGGGCGCCGTCGTTGTCCTGCGGACGGCGCAGCTCGGCTGCCAGCAGCGCGACCGTGGGCGCGGTGAGCACGGTCGACAGCGCCACGTCCCTGCCCAGCTCCTTGCGCAACCGCATCGTCAGGCGCAGTGCGAGCAGCGAGTGGCCGCCGAGGGCGAAGAAGTCGTCGTGGACGCTGACCGCGCGCACCCCCAGCGTCTCCTCCCACAGCACGGCCAGGCGCGCCTCGAACGGGTCGCGCGGCGGGACGTACCGCTCCCTGCCCGGCTCCCCCGGCGCGGGCAGGGCGGCGCGGTCGAGCTTGCCGTTCACCGTGACGGGCAGCGCCTCCAGCGCCACCCACGAGGCCGGCACCATGTGCTCGGGCAGCCGCCCGCGCAGCCGTACGGCGAGCGCCGTCCCGTCGATCTCCGCGCCGGGCTCCAGGACCACGTAGCCGACCAGCCGCTCCTCCCTCAGCGTCACCACCGCGGAGCGGACCTCGGGCTGCGCGGCGAGAACGGCCTCGATCTCGCCCAGCTCGACCCGCTGGCCGCGGATCTTGACCTGGAAGTCGGACCTGCCGAGATACTCCACCTCGCCGCCGGGCAGCCACCTGGCCACGTCGCCCGTGCGGTACAGGCGCGCGCCGGGCGGGCCGTAGGGGTCGGGCACGAACCGCTCGGCCGTCAGGCCCGGCCGATTGACGTAGCCGCGGGCCAGCTGGACGCCGCCCAGGCACAGCTCGCCCGGCGTGCCGACCGGCACCCGTTCGCCACGCTCGTCGAGGATCTCCATGCGGGTGTTGGCGATCGGCCGCCCGATCGGCACGGTCGTCTCGCCCGGACGGCAGGCGTGCCACGAGACGTCCACCGCCGCCTCGGTCGGCCCGTACAGGTTGTGCAGCTCGGTGTGCGGGAGCCGGTCGAGGAAGCGGCCCGCCAGCTCGGCGGGCAGCGCCTCCCCCGAGCAGATCACCCGCCGCATCGTCTCGGGCAGCAGCGGCTCGTCCAGGAAGACGGCCAGCATCGAGGGGACGAAGTGCAGGGTGGTGATCCGCTGCGAGGTGATCAGCTCGGCCAGGTAGGCGCTGTCCTTGTGCCCTTCGGGCCGGGCCACCACCAGGCCGGCACCGGCCGTGAGGGGCCAGAACAGCTCCCACACCGACACGTCGAACCCGATCGGCGTCTTCTGCGCCACCCGGTCGGCGTGGGTGAGCGGGAAGGTCTCCTGCATCCAGCGCAGGCGGTTGGCGATCGCCCGGTGCGAGACGCCGACACCCTTGGGCCGGCCGGTCGAGCCCGAGGTGAAGATCACGTAAGCGAGGGCGTCGGGGTGGACCTCGGGCAGCCGGCCGAGCGGGCCGGCGGCGGCGCCGTCCACGCGGAGCGCGACGCCGTCCGGCAGCAGGGCCGCGGTGTCCGCGGTCGCGAGCACCGTGCGCGCCCCTGCCTCGCCGATCATGTAGGCGAGCCGTTCGGCGGGCAGCGAGGGCTCCAGCGGCAGGTAGGCGGCGCCCGCGCCGAGCACGCCCAGCAGCGCGGGCAGCAGCTCGGGCCCGCGCTCCATGCACACGCCGACCACGTCGCCAGGAACCGTTCCCGCCGCGATCAGCCGGTGGGAGACGGCGCGGGCGCGCGCCGTCAGCTGCCGGTAGGTGAGCCAGACGCCGTCGTAGCAGACGGCGGGCGCGGTCGGCGTGCGCGCGACCTGGGCGGCGATGATCTCGTGAAGCGGGGCGACGTCGTACGACCTCGCGGTGTCGTTCCAGCGCTCGATCGCGGCCGCGCCACGCGCGAGGTAGGGGGCGGCGGGCCGGGGATCGGCCTCGGTGTCGGTGGCCTGGCGCAGCGCGGTCAGGTAGTGGTCCCTGACGGCGGCGACCTGCTCGGCGCCGAACTGGGTCCGGTCGTAGGCGATCGCCAGCTCGAACCCGCCGTGCTCCCTCGCCCTGGTGAAGCTCGTCGCGAACGGCAGGTCGGTCTGCTCGAAGAACTCCTGGTCCACGACCTCGATGCCGGGCATGCCCCGGTAGACGTGGAAGTCGCGGAAGTCGAACAGCACGTCGAGCAGGGGCGCGCGGCCCGAGGCGCGCTGGATCTCGAACAGCGGGTAGCGCCGGTGCGGCAGCAGCGCCACCTCGGCGTCGAACACCCTGCGCACCAGCGCCGCCCAGCTGGGAGCGGTCACGTCGATCCGCAGCGGCACGGTGTTCAGGAACAGCCCGAGCACCTCCTCGCCCGCCTCGCTCTCCGGACGGCCGTGGGTGACGAGCCCCGTCATGACCTCGGGCGCGCCGGTCACCAGCCCCAGCACGCGCAGGTGGACGGCCAGCAGGACGGTGCGCAGCGGCACCCGCAGCGACCTGGCCACCCGCTCCAGCTCGGCCAGGAGCGCGGCGGGGACGGGCGTGCGCAGCACCTCGACGAGGCTCTCACCCTCCGCGGCGTGCCCTGGCAACCGCGGGAGGCGGGTCTCCGGCGCGTCGGCCACCCGCTCCAGCCAGAACTCCCGCGACTCCGCCGAGGAGAGCGCCGCGCGCTCGCCCGCGACCAGGTCCCTGAACCGGGCCGAGGGCGCTGTCACGGGCAGCGGCTCGCCGGAGAGGTGCGCGTGGTAGCGGCGGAACAGCTCGGTGATCAGCGACGCCACGCTCCACCCGTCGAGGATCGCGTGGTGGAAGCTCAGGCTGAAGGCGAAGTGCCCGGCCGCGAGCAGGTGCACGTGCACCCTGGCCAGCGGCGGCGCCGACCAGTCGAAGGGGCGTCGCTTCTCCCGCTCCGACCACTCCTTGACGCGTTCGCCGCCCTCGGGATCGCCCGACAGGTCGGTGACCTCCAGCGGGATGACCGCCGAGCGGTGCACCAGCTGCAGCGGCTCGCTGAACCTGGTCAGGTCGATCGAGGTGCGCAGCACCGGATGCCTGGCGGCCAGCTCGGCGAGCGCGGCCTCGAACGCCGCCCGGTCGAAGCGGCCGCGGAGCGTGACAGTGGTCAGGTCGTGGTAGGTGAGCGCGTCCGGTTCGTAGGCGCTGTGGTAGAGCATTCCGGCCTGCAGCGTGGCCAGGGGGTAGGCGTCCTCGACGCCGCCGGGCGCCCCCGTCGTGACCGTCATCCCGCCTCACCTTCCAGCATCAGGGCCAAGTCCTCGGGATTGAGCAGCTCGAAGGCCGCGACCTGCGTCTCCTGCGGCTCCGTGGCCTGCGCGGGGCGCAGGCGCGCGGCGAGCTCGCCGAGGGTCTGGTGCAGGAACAGCTGCTCCAGCCGTACGGCATAGCCCGCCGCCCGCAGGCGGGCGACCACCTTCAGGCTGCGGATGGAGTCGCCGCCGACGGCGAAGAAGTTGTCGTGCGCGGAGACCTGGTCGAGCCCGAGCACCTCGCGCCAGGCCGCGGCGACGGCGAGCTCGGCGGGCCCCTCGGGCTCGGCGTGCGCGTCCGCCGCCTGGTGGCGGGGGCGGGGCAGCGCCTGACGGTCGAGCTTGCCGCTGCGGGTGAGCGGCAGCGCGTCGAGCAGCACCCAGGTGGTGGGGATCATGTGGTCGGGCAGCCGCCCGGCCAGCTCCTCGCGCCAGCCTGCCGCCTCGGCCTCCCCCACCACCCGCACAGCGCCACCCGCCGGCGCCACGAAGGCTGCGTCGGGCATCCCAGGAGCGGCTTTGGGCAACTCCGGGCTTTTTTCGCGCGACGCGGGAGCGGCTTCAGGCGACGCGGGGTCGGCTTCCGGCACCACGTAGCCGACCAGGCGCAGTCCTGCGCCGTCCTCGACCGCGTGGGCGGCCGCCGCGCGCACGCCGGGTAGCGCGGCCATGGCCGCCTCGATCTCGCCCAGCTCCACCCGCATGCCGCGGATCTTGACCTGGAAGTCGGACCGGCCGAGATACTCGATCTCGCCGTCGGGCCGCCACCTGGCCACGTCGCCGGTGTCGTAGAGCCGCGCGCCCGGCGGGCCGTGCGGGTCCGGGACGAACCGTTCGGCGGTCAGCCCCGCCCTGCCCGCGTACCCGCGGGCGAGCTGGACGCCGCCGATCCACAGGGTGCCGGGCACGCCGACGGGGACGCGGTTCAGCCGGTCGTCGAGGATCTCCAGGCGGGTGTTGGCGATCGGCCGCCCGATGGGGATCGTGCGCTCGCCCGGCCGGCAGGCGTGCCAGGAGACGTCTACCGCCGCCTCGGTCGGGCCGTACAGGTTGTGCAGCTCGACGTCCGGCAGCCGCTCGTGGAAGCGCGCCGCCAGCTCGGCGCTCAGCGCCTCTCCCGAGCAGACGACCCGCCGCAGCGTGTCCGGCAGCCGTGGCTCCTCCAGGAAGGCGTCCAGCATGGACGGCACGAAGTGCGCGGTGGTGACCGACTCGGCCTGGATGAGGCCGGCCAGGTAGGCGGGGTCGGCGTGCCCGCCGGATCTGGCGACGGCCAGGCCCGCCCCTGTCATGAAGGGCCAGAACAGCTCCCACACCGACACGTCGAAGGAGAAGGGTGTCTTGTGCAGCACGCGGTCGGCCTCGGTCAGCGCCAACGCGTCCTGCATCCAGCGCAGCCTGTTGACGATCGCGCGATGGGAGACGCCGACGCCCTTGGGCCTGCCGGTCGAGCCCGAGGTGTAGATCACGTACGCGAGGGCGTCGGCGGGGACGCCGACGTCCAGCGGAGCGGCGTCCTCGGCCCCGACGGCGTCGGCGTCGCGGTCGAGCAGCACGTGCGCGACGTCGCCGGGCAGCGCGCCCGACGCCTCGCCGGTCGAGATCACCAGCCGCGCGCCCGCGTCGGCGGTCATGAAGGCCAGCCGGTCGCGCGGGTGGTCGGGCTCCAGCGGCAGGTAGGCCGCGCCCGCCGCGAGCACGGCGTGGACGGCGACCACCAGGTCGGGGCCGCGTTCCAGGCACACGCCGACGACCTGGTCGCAGCCGGCGCCGAGCGCGCGCAACCTGCGGGCCAGCCGGTTGACCCTGGCCGCGAACTCCTCGTAGGTCCACCACGGCCCGCCGTCGAAGCCCAGCGCGGGGGCGCGCGGGGTGCGGAGGGCCTGAGCGGCCACCAGCTCGTGGAGGGTGCCGCCCGGTTGAGCGGCGGCCGTGTCGTTTGCCGTGTCGTTGGCCGTCTCGATGGCCGCGAGCTCGGCAGGGGTGAGCAGGGCGGCGTCGGCGACGGCGCGTTCGGGGTCGGCGACCACGGCCGCCAGCAGCGCACGGTAGTGGTCGGCCAGACGGCGCATCCTGTCGTCGTCGAACAGGTCGGTGGCGTAGTCCATGACGCACAGCAGTGAGCCGTCCGCCCGCTCCTCGACGACGAACCCGAGGTCGAACATGGCCGTGCCGGGGCGGACGTCGCGGCGCTCCAGCTTCAGGCCGTGGCCGTCCCCCGGCAGGTCGGGGGTGTTCTGGTAGGCGAGCATGACCTGGAACAGGGGGTTGCGCGACAGGTCCCGCCTGACATCCAGCTCGTCGACCAGCACCTCGAAGGGCAGGCCCGCGTGCTCGACGGCGCCGAGGACCCGGTCGCGGGTGCGGCGCAGCAGCTCGGTGAAGCTCGGCCGGCCCGACAGGTCGCCGCGCAGCACCAGTGTGTTGAGGAAGAGGCCGACGGTCCCGTCGAGGGAGGGGTGCGGCCTGACCGACATGGGCGTGCCCAGCGGGATGTCCAGCCGTCCCGTGTAGCGGGACAGCAGGGCCTGCAGGCCGGCCACGAGCGCCATGAACGGCGTGGCCCGCTGCTCGGCGGCCAGCGCCCGCAGGCCGCCGGCGAGGTCGCGGTCCAGGTCGAACAGCAGCCGCCGGCCCTCGTGGGCCCGCAGCGCCGGCCGCGGCCGGTCGGCGGGCAGGTCCAGCAGGTCGGGCAGGCCGTCGAGCGCCTCCCGCCAGTAGGCGAGATCGTCGCCCTGCGGCTGCTCGCGCCGCCACTCCACGTAGTCGGCGTAGCCGGCGCGCGGCTCGGGCGGGCGCCCTCCCGCGTACAGCTCCAGCAGCTCGTTGAGCAGGATGGCCACCGACCAGCGGTCGGCCAGGATGTGGTGGAGGGTCAGCACCAGCCGGTGCTCGTCCTCGGCCACCTGGATGAGCAGGGCGCGGACCAGCGGTCCGGTGGTGAGGTCGAAGCGGAAGGCCGCCTCCGCGAGCTCGACCGCGTCCGCCTCCGGCTCGGTCAACTCGCTGATCGTCAGCGCGGGGCGCGAGGGTCCTGGGCGCTGCCACGGCTCGCCGTCGTCGACCGTGACCACGTGGGTGAGGACGGGGTGCCGGTCCACGAGCGCGTCGAAGGCCGCGGCCATGGCGGCGTGGTCGAGAGAGCCCTCGATCCGGTAGGCCCACGACAGCGTGTAGGCCGGGTTGCCGGGGTCGAGGCTGTCGATGATCCACAGGCGGCGCTGGGCGTCCGACAGCGGCGCGGGCGCCGAAGGGTCGGCTCGGGGCGGGATCGGCGGCGCATCGAGCGGGCCGGCTTCGCCCGCCCTCAGCTCCAGTACGGCCAGCGCCTGCGCCTCGACGGTGGTCGCCTCGAAGCAGCGGCGCAGCGGCAGCTCCACGCCGAACTCCTCGAAGACGCGGCCGACCAGGCGCACGGCCAGCAGCGAGTGCCCGCCGGAGGCGAAGAAGTCGTCCCGCACACCCACGCGCTGCCTGCCGAGCAGCTCGGCCCAGATCGCGCACAGGGTCGCCTCGGTGGGGGTGCGCGGCTCGACCCGCTCGGCCTCGACGGCCCGCGGCGGCGGGAGCGCCGCTCTGTCGAGCTTGCCGCTGGGCATCACGGGGAAGGCCGTCACCGCCACGAAGGCGGCCGGGATCATCGCCTCGGGCAGCCTGGATCGCAGGTGTGCGCGCAGCTCGCCGGTCATGCCGGCGGGGCCGGCCGAGCCCGTCCAGTCCAGGTAGGCGACCAGGCCGCGGCCGCCGGGGGCGTCCTCGCGCACCGTCACCACCGCCCGCCGTACCGAGGGGTGCTCGGCGAGGACGGCGGCGACCTCGTCGGGCTCGATCCGCACCCCGCGCACCTTTACCTGGTCGTCCAGGCGGCCCAGGTACTCCAGTGTCCCGTCGGTCCGCCATCGGACGAGGTCGCCCGTGCGGTACAGGCGGCCGCCCGCCGTGCCGAAGGGATCGGGCACGAACCGCTCGGCGGTCAGCCCCGGACGGCCGTGGTAGCCGCGGGTCACGCCCGCGCCGCCGAGCAGCAGCTCGCCCGGCACGCCCACGGGCACCGGGCGCAGGTCGCGGTCCACCACGTACGCGGTCGTGTTGGCCACCGCTCTGCCGATGAGCATGGTGGTGGCGCCGCGCGGCACCTGATAGGCGGTCGACCAGATGGTGGTCTCCGTCGGGCCGTAGAAGTTCCACAGCTCTCCCGCGACCTCCAGGAGGCCCGCGGCCAGGTCGGCGGGGAGCGGCTCGCCCCCGCAGATGACGCGCGGCAGGCCCGGCGGCAGCTCGGGCAGCGCCAGACCGGCCACCGACGGGGTCAGCTGGACCAGCTCCACCTCGGCCGCGGCGGCGCGGATCAGCTTGGGGGTGCGGGCGGTGTCCTCCGGCGCGACCACCAGCGTGCCGCCCGACAGCAGCGGGGTGAAGATCTCCAGGGCGGCGATGTCGAACGACAGCGAGGTCATCAGCAGCGCGCTGCCGCCGCCCAGCGTGCGGATGACGTCCGTGACCAGGTTGACCACGCCGCGATGCGGCACCTGCACGCCCTTGGGCCGGCCCGTCGAGCCGGAGGTGTAGATGAGGTAGGCCAGGTGGTCCTGGGTGACGGTGGGCAGCGGGCCCTCGGGCGCGGGCGGGCACCGGTCGAGCAGGAGCTCCGCCGGCCGCGTGTCGGGCAGGCGGTCGAGGAGCGACGAGTGGGTCAGCAGCAGCGCCGCGCCCGAGTCGGACAGCAGGTAGGCGAGCCGTTCGGCCGGGTAGGCGGGGTCGAGCGGCAGGTAGTGCGCGCCCGCCCGCAGGACGGCGAGCAGCGCGACGACGAGGCCGGCGTCGCGCGGCAGGCACAGCGCGACGCACGACTCGACGCCCACGCCGCGCGCGGCCAGTAGCCTGGCCAGCGCCTCGGCCCGCGTGACCAGGTCGGCGTAGGTGATCTCCTCGCCCTCCATGGTCCGCACGGCGATCGCGTCGGGCGTGCGCTTGGCCTGCTCGGCGACCAGGTCGTGCAGCGGCAGCCCCGGGTACGGCGCGGCGGTCGCCGTCCAGTCGTCGAGCATCCGCCCGCGCTGCTCGCCGGTCATCAGCGGCAGCTCCGACAGCCGCAGCCCCGGATCGGCGGCCGCCGCGGTGAGCAGCAGCCGGTAGGCGCCGGCCAGGCGGGCGATGCTCTCCTCGTCGAACAGCTCGGTGCTGTACTCGACCCAGATGCCCGCTCCCTCGTCCGACCTGACGACGTCCAGGCTCAGGTCGAGCTCGGCCGTGCCGTTGGAGAAGCGCCCGCGCGTCCCCAGCGGCAGCAGGTTGAAGCCGACCTGGAAGAGAGGGGTGCGGCTGGGGTCGCGGTCCGGCTGGAGCGCCTCGACCAGCCGGTCGAAGGGCGCCTCGGCGTGGTCGAGCGCCTCGAGCACGGTCACCCGTACCCGATCGAGCAGCTCGCCGAAGGAGGGGTCGCCGCCGAGATCGGTCCGCAGCACAAGGGTGTTGATGAACATGCCGATCAGCGGCTCGACATCGGGCAGGTCCCGGCCCCCCACCGGCGAGCCCACCGCGACGTCGTACTGGTCGGCGTGGCGGGCCAGCAGCGCCTTGAACCCGGCCAGCAGCACCATGAACAGCGTGGCGCCGCGCCGCCTGCCCAGCGCCTCCAGGCCGTCGACCAGCTCGGCAGGCAGGCTCAGCTGGTACTCGGCGCCCGCGTGCCCGCGGACGGGCGGGCGCGGCCGGTCCGTGGGCAGCCCCAGGTCGCGCGGCAGCCCCGCCAGCCGGTCGCGCCAGTAGTCGAGCTGCTCGGCCAGGACGCCCTGGGAGAGGTGCTCGCGCTGCCACACCGCGTAGTCGGCGTACTGGATCGCGAGCTCGGGCAGCCGGTGCGGCCGCCCCTCCGCCAGCGCGGCGTCGATCTCCAGCAGCTCGTTGACGAAGGTGGCCCCCGAGGTGGCGTCGAAGACCGCGTGGTGGACGACGAACACCAGCCGCTGGTCGCCCTCGGCCAGCCGGACCAGGCGCGCCCGCCACAGCGGCGCCCGGTCCAGCTCGAACGGCTGACCGGCGTCGGCGCGCGCCAGCGCGTCGAACTCCCGCTCGGCCCGCTCGGGCGGCAGCCCGCTGAGGTCGGTGTGGGCGAGCGTGACCGGCGACTCGGCGCTGACCACCTGGACGAGGGACCCGTCCTCGACGGCCAGCGCCGTGCGCAGCGTCTCGTGCCGCCTGACCATCTCCGCCAGAGCCCTCGCGCACCTGTCGTGGTCGGCGCCCGCGGGCAGGTCGATCACGATGTTGACGTGGTGCACGGGCACGTCGGGGTCGAACCTGGACAGGAACCACAGGCGTTCCTGCGCGTAGGAGGCGGGAAAGACGTATGAGCCGCTCACCTGTCGTTCCTCCTACCGCCCCATGGCCTCACGCAGGCTGCGGGGGCGCATGTCGGTCCAGACTCGCTCGATGTGGTCCAGGCACTGCTGCTTGTCGCCCGCGAAGCCCGCCTCCCGCCAGCCGTCAGGCACCGGCCGGTCGGCGAACCAGATGGAGTACTGCTCCTCGTCGTTGACCACGACCCTGTACTGGCCTTCGCGCATGTCACGCCCTTTCCTGCCTGGGCAGCCTGGTCAGGGCCACCTGCTTGACCGGTTGCTGGCCGCGCAGCTCCTCCACCAGCGCGGCCATGCCCGCCACCGTCGGCACCTGGAAGAGACTGCGCATCGGCAACCTGACGCCGAGCTTCTTCCTGATGAGCGCGATGAGCTGGACCGCGACCAGAGAGTTGCCGCCGAGCTCGAAGAAGTCCTGCTCGACGCTGACCTGCCGGGCGCCGAGCACCTCGCCCCACAGGCCGGCGAGCGTGCTCTCCAGCTCGTTGCGGGGGGCGACGTGATCGTCGTCCAGCGCGTGGGCGCCGTCGGCGGCGGCCGCCGCGCCGTCCAGCTCCTCGGCGACCGTGTCCTGCGTCAGCTCGCGCACTCCGGCCACGAACTCGGGCAGCGGGGTCGCGTTGACCACCACCTGGGTGCCGAGGCCGACGGCCAGCAGCCTGCGGAAGGCGTCCGCGCCGCCCGCCGGCGAGATGCCCGCCTTGGCGCCGTCGAGGTCCATGGCCATGCCGGCGGCCGCCGACTCCTCGTCCACGGCGCGGTCCTCGACGCTCTCCTTCGCGCCTTCGCCGACGGTCTGGGTGACCGCCTCCCTGTCGATCCTGCGGAGCACGAAGTCGGAGATCGTCAGGATCTTGCCGCCGTCGTCGTCGTAGAGGGTGAAGTCGACGGCGACGATCTCGCCGCCCCCGGTGTCGCGGTGGGTGGCGTGGCTCCACACCCGTGCGGGGACGGGAGCGTGCACCACGATCCTGCCGTAGCCGATCGGCAGGAAGCTGTGGTCGTCCCTGGCGCCGAGGAAGGCGGTGGCCTCGTCGAGCAGCGCGGCGTGGAAGACGAACCCGTCGATCTCGGCCGCCACCTCGGGGCCCGCCTCGAGCCTGGCCAGTGCCTCGTTCTGGCCGAGATACACCGCGCGCAGGCTCGTCCAGCGCGGGCCGAAGGACAGCAGGCCCGAGGCGGAGGAGAACACGTGGGCGATGTCGTCACTGCTGGCGTGGGAGCAGCGGGCGCGCACCTCGGACAGCTCGGCGGCGTGCTCCTGCCCGCCGCGGACCCAGGCCGCCGCTCCTCTCGCGTGCTGGCGGGTACGGCCGGCCACCACGCTGACCACCTCGAAGTCCACGCCGTCGCCGCCGGGCGTCAGCAGCACGCGCAGCTCGGCGGCGCCGCCGTCGGCCACCGGCATGGGCGCGACGAAGGCCACGTCGCGCAGCTCGACCTCGAAGCCGGGACCTGGACTCGGCACGGCGTCCTGGAACGCGGCCCTGGCGGTGTCCAGGTAGACGGTGCCCGGCATGACGGGCACCCCTGCCATGCGGTGCTCGTCCAGCATCCAGTGGGTGTCAGGGGCGACGGTCCCGCCGTACCAGGGGGTGCGGCCCGGTGTCTCGTGCCGGTGCGACAGGACGGGGTGGTCGAACGGGGTGACCCGGTCGCCGCGCTGCAGCGCGCGGAAGGCGACGGGGGCGGCGACCTCGGCCGCCATGCCGACCTCCAGCCACGCCCCCCAGTTCACCGACAGCACCCGCCCTGGCCAGGTGTGGGCGTAGGCGTCCATGAAATTGTTGGCCGCGCAGTAGTCCACCTGGCCGAAGCCGCCCGCCACGGCCGTCACCGACGAGCACAGCAGGACGAAGTCCAGGTCGAGATCGCCGAACACCTCTCGGAGCGCGAGCGTGCCGGCCAGCTTGGGCGCCATGACGAGGTCGGCGGCTTCGCGCTCCTTCACCTCGGCCATGCCGCCGCCGGGCAGGCCGGCGGCGTGCACGATGCCGTCCACCCGGCCGAACCTGCCGACGGCCGCCGTCCTGACCTCGCGCAGGCTCGCCGGGTCGGTGACGTCGGCGGCCATGACGAGCACCTCGGCGCCCGCCGCCTCCATCCTGCGGACGGCCCGGACGGCGCGGCCGGTGCGGTCGTCGGCCGCTTCGAGAGCGTCCCATTCGGCCCGCGGCGGCAGTCCCGACCTGCCGATCAGCACGAGCCTGGCCCTGACGCGGGCGGCCAGGTCCTCGGCCAGGGTCAGGCCGATGCCGCCGAGCCCTCCGGTGATGACGTAGACGCCCTCGGCGCGCAGGCCCGCGCTCTCTTCGCCGGGCGCGGCCACCGGCACCTGCTGGTAGCCGCGCACCCAGCGGCGGCCGGCCCGCAGGGCCACCGGGGACGGCGGCACGCCCTCCTCCGGCTCCTCTGGAGCGGCGGCCAGCTCGGCCAGCAACGGGACGGGGTCGTAGATCGCCGCCTCGAGGTCGATGTGACGCACCGACAGCCAGCGCGCCTCCAGCGGGACGACCTTGGCGATCCCCGCCACGGTGGCGTGCTCGGGCCGGTCGAGGTCGTGCCCCGTGACGCTCTGCGTGCCCGCCGTGATGACGTCGAGATGGACGTCGTGCTCGCGTTCGGCCTGGGCGAGGGCCTGGACCAGGTTGAGCAGGCTGTGGAAGCCCAGGTCCTGGGCGGCCAACGTCTCGCGGACGCCGTCGGCGGGGTCGCCGTCGAGAGTCCAGGCGTGGATCACCCTGGCGGGCACTCCCGCGCTCGCCAGCAGCGCCTCGTAGTCCTCCCGCCGCCCCGGCCGCACGGTGATCGTGCCGTCGGCGGCCACGCCGAAGGCGTCGCCCGCGACCACGGGCACCACGTCGGCGCCCGCCGTGCGCAGCGCCGCCACCAGCGGCTCGGCGGCCTGACCGGCGAAGACGAGGCAGCGCCCGCCCCAGTCGGCCGTGCTCGCCGTGACGGCGACGGGAGCCTGCCGCCAGGCGGGGACGGAGTACCACTCCTCGCGAGCGAGCGCCCCCGCGCGCGGGGGAAGCGGGTAGACCAGCTCAGGGTCGATGGTGGTCTGGACCCAGTGGTGGGTGCGTTCGTAGGGGTAGCCGGGCAGCGGCACCCTTCGGGCCTGCTCCCCCAAGGCGTCGGCGTCGAGCTGGACGCCCGAGGCCCACAGCGCGCCGGCCGCGGCGTACAGCACCTCGAGGTCCTGCTTGGAGTCGGCCGGCCCGGGAAGGCTGGCCAGGGGCGCGGGCCCGGTGCGCGGCAGCTGGGTCCTGGCGAGACCGGCCAGTTGCCTGCCGGGGCCGCACTCGACCAGCCGCCACTCCCCTTCGGCCGCCAGCGTCGCCACACAGTCGCCGAACCTGACGGCCTCCCGCAGGTGACGGGTCCAGTAGGCGGGGTCGACGGCCTCCTCTGCGGTGATCCAGGTGCCGGTGACGTTGGACAGGAACGGCTTGCCGGGCGCGTGGCGCGCCGCCCTGGCGACGATGTCGTGGAAGTCGCCGAGGATGGGGTCCATCATCGCCGAGTGGAAGGCGTGCGAGGTGCGCAGCATGGTGCGCCCGACGCCCGCCTCCTCGAGGCCGGCGGCGAACTCCTCCACCAGACCGGTCGGCCCCGCCACCACGCAACTGCCCGGGCCGTTGACGGTGGCGATGGACAGACCGTCGGGCAGTTGCCTGCGGACCTCGTCCTCCTCCAGCCGCACGGCCAGCATCGAGCCCTCCGGCATGCTCTGCATGAGCCTGCCCCTGGCGGCCACCAGGCGCAGCGCGTCGGGCAGGTCGAAGACGCCCGCACAGGTGGCGGCGACGTACTCGCCGATGCTGTGGCCGATCATGGCGGCCGGTTCCACGCCCCACGAGCGCCACAGGCTCGCCAGGGCCCATTCGACGGTGAACAGCGCGGGCTGGGTCAGCGAGGTCTGGCGCAGCCGCTGCTCGGCCTGCTCGCGCTCGTCGTCGGCGGGGAACAGCAGGGTCCTGAGGTCCAGCCCCAGCTCGTCGCGCAGGATCTCGGCGCACTCGTCGACGGCCGCCGCGAAGACCCGCTCGGTGCGGTACAGCTGGGCCCCCATGCCCGCGTACTGCGCGCCCTGCCCGGAGAACAGCCACGCCACGCGCGGCTTGCCCGCCTTGCCCTTGATCAGGCGGCGCGGGTCGGTCAGGGCGGCGACCGCGTCGGCGGCGTCGGCGGCCACGACGGCGGCGCGGTGCGTCATCTCGCGCCGCCCCTTGCGCAGCGTGAACGCCACGTCGGCCAGGTCGGCCTCCGCGCCGTCGAGGCGGTCGGCCAGCCTGCGCACGGCCGCCTCCAGCGCGGTGGGCGTGCGGGCCGACACCTGAAGCAGGTGGGCCGGGCGCGGCTGCGTCGTGGGGACGGGGGCGGGCGGCGCCTGCTCCATCACGATGTGGGCGTTGGTGCCGCCGATGCCGAAGGAGCTGACGCCCGCGCGGCGCGGGAAGCCGTCGGTCTCCCACTTGGTCAGCGTGGAGGCGACGTAGAACGGGTTGGTGCCGAAGTCGATGCGCGGGTTGGGGGTGTCGAAGTTGAGCGTCGGCGGGATCATCCCGTGTTCGAGCGCCAGCACGGTCTTGATGAAGCCCGCGATGCCCGCGGCCGGGCCGAGGTGGCCGATGTTGGTCTTCACCGAGCCGATGCCGCACCAGCCCGCGTCGTCGGTGTCGCTGCCGAACACGCTCGACAGGGCGGCCACCTCGATCGGGTCGCCGAGGGAGGTGCCGGTGCCGTGGGCCTCGACGTAGGTGACGGTGCGCGGGTCGACCTGGGCGACGCCGAGCGCCAGCGAGACCGCGGCGGCCTGGCCCTCGGCGCTGGGCGCGGAGAAGCCCACCTTGGTGGCGCCGTCGTTGTTGATCGCGTTGCCGGCGACGACGGCGCGGATGTGGTCGCCGTCGGCGATGGCGTCGGACAGCCGCTTGAGCACGGCCACGCCGCCGCCTCCGCCCCAGATCGTGCCCGCCGCGGCCGCGTCGAAGGCCCTGCAGTGCCCGTCGGCCGCGTAGATGCCGTCCTGGTGGTACTGGTATCCCCACTCGGCCGGCATCTCCAGCGAGACACCGCCGGTCAGCGCCATGTCGCACTCGCCCGCGCGCAGCGCCTCGCACGCCACGTGGATGGCGACCAGCGAGGACGAGCAGGCGGTGTGCATCGTCACGCTGGGGCCGCGCAGGTCGAGCTTGTAGGAGACCAGTGTCGCCAGGTAGTCGGGGTGGTTGCCGGTGAAGACCGCCAGGCTGCCCACGGAGGCGAACACCTTGCGGTTCGGGCGGATGTACATCCATTGGTACTCGTCGGACCCGATGGTCCCGTAGACCCCGACCTCGCCCTGATACCTGGAGGGATCGTAACCGGCGTCCTCCAGGGCGGTGTTGGACAGCTCCAGGAACATCCGCTGCTGCGGATCGCGCAGCTCGGCCTCACGCGGCGACATCCCGAAGAACGCCGCGTCGAGCGCGCCGTAGTCCTCGGCCACCGCGGCCGCGCGCACGAAGGTCGGATCGTCGAGCAGGTAGTCGGGGACCCCGAGCGCCTCCTGCTCCTCCCGCGTGTAGAACTTGACGGACTCCACGCCGTCGACCAGGTTGCGCCAGAACGCGGGCACGTCCGCGGCGCCGGGGAGGCGGCAGGCCAGCCCGATGACCGCGATCGGCTCGACTGTCTGCTCTGGTTCGTGGTACGCCGGACCGGTCATTCCTTGTTCTCCTGTCTGGCCTGGTAAGGCCTGCGAGATGACGGTCGTGCCTGGCGCGCCGCGATGCGTCGGGCGGCGCGCTCCGGTCCGGCCGTACGGCGCTCGCCATCGAGGTGGGCGGCGAGCGCGCGGACGGTCGGGAAGCGGAACAGGTCGACGATGGGCACGTCCCTGCCGAGTGCGGCGGTGAGACGGGCCTGGACCTGTGCGGTGGCGAGCGAGTGCCCGCCGATCTCGAAGAAGTTCTCGTCCGCGGCGATCCTCGGCAGGCCGAGAACCTCTCGCCAGACGCCTGCGATGAGCCGTTCGGTTCCGGTGGCGGGCTCCTCGCCCCGTCCGGCCGCGGGCCTGGGGGCGGGCGCGGGCAGTGCGGCCGTGTCGATCTTGCCGTTGGGGGTCAGGGGCAGCGCGGGTATCAGGATCAGATCGGCGGGGACGGCGTAGTCGGGCAGGCCGCTCCTCAGGTGCCGCTGCAGCTCGGCCACCTGCGTGGCCGCGCTCACCGGCACGGCGTACGCCCGAAGCACGGGCCCGCCCTGCTGGTCGACGGATACGGCGACGGCGGCCCGCACGCCGGGGTGGGCCAGCAGCGTGTGCTCGATCTCGCCCAGCTCGACCCGGTAGCCGCGGACCTTGACCTGGCCGTCGCGCCGGCCCGCCACCACCACGCCGCCGTCGGGCCGGTACCTGCCGAGGTCGCCCGTCCGGTAGCGGCCGGTCGCGCCGTCGGGCTCGACGGCGAACCGCTCCGCGGTGAGCCGCTCGTCGAGATAGCCCTCGGCCAGGCGGCGGCTCCTGATCACCACCTCGCCCAGCTCGCCCACCGCGGCCGGCCGGCCGCCCGCCCCGAGCACGAGGAGCTCGGCCCCGTCGACGCCGTGGCCGACGGGCACCGGGTCTCCGCCGCCGCCCTCAGGCTCGCCGATGAGGTGCATCGCCTGGGTCTGCGGCGTCTCCGTCGTGCCGTAGGCGTTGACCATCCTGGCCCGGGGCGCGACCGTCCTGAACCTTGCCACGTCGGCCCAGGTCAGCCGGTCGCCGCCGAACACGACCAGCCGCAGGGCGGGTAACGGCACGCCGGCCGCGGCGATGAGCGTGGCCAGCTGCGGGGTCAGGTGGACGACCGTGACGGCGCGGTCGCGCAGCCACCCCGCCAGCCTGGCGGGGTCGCGGATCAGGTCCTGGCCGGGCACGCACAGGCGCGCGCCGAGCACGAGCGGGGTGAACGCGTCGCGCAGCAGGGGGTCGTGGGCGAGGCCGGCCAGCAGCGCGAAGGTGTCGTCGCCGGTGAGGTCGAGGGCCGTGGGGTACCAGTCGAGGAAGCGGGCCAGCGGCCGCTCCCCTGCGCGGACCGGCTTGGGCTCGCCCGTGGTGCCCGAGGTGAAGGACAGATACCCCTGCTCCTCGTACGGCACGACCGGGACGTCATGACCGGGCGGGGCGGGGCCGTCGAGGGGCAGGCGCGGGAGCCAGTCCAGCTCGGACGGCACGGTCGCGCCCGGACAGACGATCAGCGACCGGGCGGCGGCCGACCGGGCCTGCGCCGCCAGCCTCGCGGGCGGGAGGGCGGGGTCGAGCACCGCCCAGCGGGCCCCTCCCGCCAGCACGCCCAGGAGCAGCGCGGGCAGCTCGCACCGCCTGGCGGCCAGGACCGCGACCGTCTCGCCGGGCCGTACCGCCGCGGCCGTCGCCTTGACGATCTCGGCCAGGCCGGTGTAGGTCAGCTCGCCGCCCTCGCCGCCGACCGCCACGCGGTCCGGGCGCGCGGCCGCCTGCCGCAGGACGGTCTCCACGAGCCCGGGGCCGTCCCAGCCGGGGAGCGCCGCGCTCCCGTCGGGCAGCGCGGTGGTCGCGGGGCGCAGGGAGGCGTGCCGTACCGGCTCGTCGGGGGCGGCGACCAGGTCGCCGAGGAGCCTGAGGTAGCCCTCCAGCAGCGCCTCGATCCGCTCCGCCGCGAACAGCCTGGGGTTGTAGACGGCCTGCAGGACGTGCCGCCCCTGCCGTTCCCCGACGTACAGGGTGAGGTCGAACAGCGATCCCGGCAGGCCGGGCGGCAGCGGGGTGGCGGTCACCCCCGGCAGGCTGAGGCGCGGCTCGGTGAAGTCGTACATGTTGAACAGCACCTGGATCAGCGGGTTGCGCGACAGGTCACGCCCCGGGCCCAGCCGGTCGACCAGCCGTTCGAGCCGCACGTCGAGGTGGGCGAGCGCGTCCGACAGCGTCGACTGGCAGCGCGCCACGTGCGCGGCGAAAGCCTCGTCGTCCTCGATCCGCATCCGCACCGGCAGCATCTGGACCAGGCACCCCGCCATCGCCTCCAGCGCGGGGTCGCGGCGGTCGGCGACGGGTGTGCCGACGACCAGGTCGCGCTGCCCGGTCAGCCGCCGCAGCGCCTGCGCGAAGGCGGCGAGCAGGACCGCGTACGGCGTGGCGCCCAGGCGTGCGGCCAGGGCCCTGACGGCGGCGCTGGTCGTGGCGTCCGCCTCGGCCATGACGCCCGCGCCCTCGAAGGTCTGCACGGCCGGGCGCGGGTGGTCTCTGGGCAGGTCGAGCACGGCGGGGACGCCGTCGAGCCGCGCGCTCCACCAGTCGAGGTCGGCCGCGGCCTCCCTGGCGCCGAGCCAGGCGACGTACCCGCCGAAGGAGGCGGGCAGCGGGGCCTGCTGCTCGCCGCGGTAGGCGCGCCCGAGGTCCTCGTACAGCACCGACTGCGACCAGCCGTCGAACACGAGGTGGTGCGCGGTGAGCGCGAGGACGTGCTCGTCCGCGGCGATCCGCAGCAGGCGCGCCCGCCACAGCGGTCCCTCGGCCAGGTCGAAGGGCGCCGCCGCCTCGGCCTGCAGCCGCTCGCGCAGCCGCTCCTCGGTGACCTCCTCCACCGGGAGCGGCACCTCGCCGGGCGGGTCGACCTCGACGGCGGGCACCCCGCCCGACTGGGGTACGCGCCATCGCAGCACCTCGTGGCGGCGGGCGACGGCGGCGAGCGCGACGCGCAGCGCGTCGACGTCGAGCCGGCCCGACAGCCGCTGCGCCATCGCGATGTTGTGCACGGGTGTGCCCTGGGCCAGCCGTTCGACGAACCACATCCGCCGCTGGATCGCCGACAGCGCCGGGGGCGCCACGGCGGGCGGGTCGTGCAGCGGCGCCGCGGCCGCCACCCGGGCGGCGATGCCCGCCACCGTGCGGCCCGACAGCACGTCCTCGACGGCGATCTCCCTGCGTAAGCTGGCCCGCAGCCCCGTCGTGAGACGCATGGCCAGCAGCGAGTGGCCGCCCGATGTGAAGAAGTCGGCGTCGGCGCCGGGCTCGCCGGTCCCGAACGTCGCGGCCCACACCTCGGCGACGGCCCGCTCCTCCGCGCTCTCCGGCCGCCTGCCCGCCGCCGGGGCCTGGGTCGCCGCGTGGGCGCGCAGTGCCGCCAGGTCGATCTTGCCGCTCACCGTCATGGGCAGGACGGGCAGGCGGACCACCCTGGTGGGGATCATGTAGGACGGGAGCGTCCTGAGGCAGTGCGCGCGCAGCTGCGCCAGGTCGGGGGCGTCCTCGGGCGCCAGGTAGGCGGTGAGCTCCTTGTGCCCGCCCGCGCCGGTGTCCAGGTCGACGACCGCGTGGCGGATCGACTTGTGCGCGCGCAGCACGGACTCGATCTCGCCGATCTCGACCCGCTGGCCCTGGACCTTCACCTGCCGGTCCAACCGGCCGAGGAAGCCGATGGCGCCGTCGGGGCCGAGCACGACCCTGTCCCCCGTCCGGTACAGGCGCGCGCCCGGCCCGCCGTAGGGGTCGGGGACGAAGCGTTCGGCCGACAGGGCGGGCCTGTCCAGGTAGCCCCTGGCCAGCTGCGGGCCGCCGATGTAGAGCTCGCCCGGAACTCCGGGCGGGCAGGGCTCGAGCAGGTCGTCGAGGACGTGCGCGGTGCAGCCGGGCAGCGCGTGGCCGATGGGCAGCGGCCGGTCCCACTCGCCGTCCAGCTCGGTGCCGACCACACACACCGTCGTCTCGGTCGGGCCGTACCAGTTGTGGAAGCGCCGCAGTCCCGGCCTGGCCCAGCGGGCCACCTGCTCGGGACCCGCGGGCTCGCCCGCCGTGAGCAGATCGGCGATCGAGGGCAGCCGGTCGGGGTCGAGCAGCGGCAGCAGCGCGGGCGGGATGGTCCCCCAGGTCACCTCGTGCCGTTCGAGGAAGCGCTGGAGGCGTACGGGGTCCACCCTGTCCTCGTCGGGGACGAGCATGACAGAGCCGCCCTGGGCCAGCGGGGCGAAGATGTCGAGCACCGACACGTCGAACCCCAGGGCGGCGAAGCCGATGGAGCGGCAGCCCGCGCCCAGGTCGAAGCGTCCGCCCGCCATCGTGACGAAAGCGACCACCGCGGCATGGCTCACCACGACGCCCTTGGGCCGCCCCGTCGAGCCGGAGGTGTAGAGCACGTAGGCCGCGCCCGCCGGATGCGTGAGTCGTGCGGGCGGTTCCGGCTCCTCGCCCGCCTTCGGCCCGAGGAGCCGGACGGGCGCCGCCGCCAGCTTCTTCTCGCCCGTCTCGTCGGCGACGACGACGCCGATCCCGGCGTCGTCGATGATCGTGTGGAGCCGCTCGCCCGGGTGCGAGGGGTCCAGCGGCACGTAGGCGCCCCCCGCCAGCAGCACGCCGAGCACCGACACCAGCAGGTCGGGGCTGCGCCTGGCGCAGACGCCGACGCGCACCTCGGGGCCCACGCCCTCCTCGCGCAGCCGGTGGGCGAGCGCGTTGGCGGCGGCGGTCAGCTCCCGGTAGGTCAGGCTCTCGTTCCACTGCCTGATCGCGACGGCGTCGGGCGTGCGGCGCGCCTGGGCGGTGACCAGGTCGTGCAGAAGAGGACTCACGGTCACGTCGATCACCTGGTCCGGTCCTTCAGCGTGAAGAGCGCCAGCCGCGCGCCGCCGTACGGCACGGCCACGGCTCCCCGCGCCGCTCCGCCCGGGGTGTGCAGGGGCAGGTGGAGCACCTGCCAGCCCTGGACCTGCCACGGTCCGGGGTCGCCGAGGTCGGGGAAGGCGTCGAGCCTGGCCTCCTGGCCCGCGCCCGCGACCAGCGCTCGCCTGGCCGTCACGGCCCGCTCCGCCAGCCAGTGCCGGTCCTCCTCGGCCGCGTCCTCGATCTGCTCACGCTCGGTGACGCCGAGCTCGGACAGGTCGACGGCCTCGGGCGGCGCGCCGGCGGACCGGCGCACGGCCACCCCGGCCCGGTGTGCCCTGGTGACCGCGACCAGGCCCAGCCCGTCGGCATCGCAGGCGCTCGCCCGCACGTCGCCGGCGTAGTGGCGGAGCACCTCGTTCGCGCCCGCCGCGCCCCCGGTCAGCCAGACGTGGACCTCGTCCTCCTCCGGCGGCCCGACCTCGTCCGCCAGGTCGGCGGTGATCAGCCGGGCCAGCTCCTCATGCGTGTCCTTGACGAAGAAGTGGCCACCGCGCACCGTTCTCAGCCCGAAGCCCGCGGCGGTGTGCCGGGCCCAGCCCAACATGTCGGAGGGGCCGACCTCCCCGTCGTCGACGCCTGCCACGGCGACGACGGGAGTGTCCAGCGGGGGTTCAGGGGTGTACCTGTAGCGCTTGATCCAGGCGAAGTCCGAGCGCAGCAGGGGCAGCATCAGCTCGCGGAGCTCCGGCTCGTCCCGCAGCTCGGCGAGTGCTCCTGCGCGCCGTACCAGCTGGTCGATGAAGGCGTCGTCGGGCAGGTCGGCGGTGGCGGCCAGCGGCACCCTGAGGTGCGGGGGGTGCGCGGCGCCGACGTACAGGCGCGTGGGCGGCGGCAGGTCGCGGCGGCGCAGCTCCCTGACCACCTCGAAGGCCAGCCGCGCGCCCATGCTGTGGCCGTACAGGGCGTAGGGGGTGCTCGTGGCGGGGGCGATCTCGTCGGCGACCTCGCGGACGCTGAAGGCGGGCGGCTCGGCCAGGCGGTTCTCCCTGCCGGGCAGTTGGAGCGGCACCACCTCGAGGTTCGCGAGGTCGCGCTGCAGAGGGGCGTAGGCGCTGGCGCCCCCGCCGGCGAACGGGAGGCAGAACAGGGTGCGGGTGCGGCGCGCGGCCTGGAGGGGATCGCGCGGAGCCGCGGTCAGCTGACCCGTGATGGCTCCGCACCTCCCTGGCCACGTCGGGTGTCGTCTGCGGTGATAAATGCCGGACAGGGCGTTGGTCGCGCAAGAGAGAGATGCTTCATCGCCATGGTGCGTGCGCTCCTCGGCAAAACTGCAAAGACTCTTGAAAGTGAATCCCGTACGACTTAGTACGTCTTGCCCATGTATTGGCGCGTTTGCGTCAGGACTCTTATATCCAGTCCTTACGGGCGGCGTCAACGGCCATTACCGCAGTCCGCAACCCGGTGACACGACTTCAGTCTGTCTCCCCGCAGGCACTTCCCAGACCCGGCTTCAGGTGATAAGGGCCCCCGAGTTATGTACACCGACCAAATCCGGGATTCGGTCGGGCTGATACGAGGGCCCTCCCCGCAGGGAAACGGCCGGAATTCAGCCATCCTGCCTGCGGAAGAGAAATGCGAGCCCTTCAAGATCGTCTTTGTTGCGCGGAGCGAGGTTGGGGCGCCGACTTCACGGAATGACCTGGTGTCAAGATGCCACCCTCCTCACCCCCGGCCGATCGTTTCGGTCCCTTTCCGCACGGTAGGACCGCTTTCCACAGCGAACCTGAATCCGCTGACGAAAGAACCATGACAAATCAACGAGTTTGTCTCGACATTTCATAGTCATGGCGGCTTTTCTGTCACGTCTCGGCCGGGAAATTCCCGGAGGCTTTTCGGCCGGCGGCGAGGGCGAAGCTTCGTTTCAGCCAGAACTAAAACGTTTGGCCGAGGCGCCGGGGGCTGGTGGAGTCCTCCCATGAACGCACAACGTGACCGAGCCCTGCTGTTCCGTTCGCTGCACGTCCCCGGCCGCCCGCTGCTGCTGGCCAACGCCTGGGACGCCGCCAGCGCCGCGATCGTCGCCGCCGCCGGCGCGCCCGCCGTCGCCACGACCAGCGCCGGTGTCGCCTGGAGCCTCGGCTCGCCCGACGGCGACCGCCTGGGAGCCACCGCCGCGCGCGACCTGGTCGCCAGGGTGACGGCGGCCGTGACCGTGCCCGTCACCGCCGACATCGAGGGCGGCTACGCCGAGGACGCCGCAGGAGTCGCGCGGACCGTCAGGGAGGTGCTGGACGCCGGCGCCGTGGGCGTCAACCTGGAGGACGCCGACCCCGCCCGCCGCGCTCCCCTGCGCACGATCGAGGCGCAGGCCGTACGGCTGGCCGCCGCCCGGGCCGCCGCCGACGAGGCCGGGATCCCGATGTTCCTCAACGCGCGCATCGACACCTACCTGGCCGGCGGCGGCGACCTCGGCGAGACGCTGGAGCGCGCCCTCGCCTACGTCGAGGCGGGCGCCGACGGCGTGTTCGTCCCCGGCCTCCTCGACCTGCCGGCCATCGCCACACTCACCGGGAAGGTGGGCGCGCCCCTCAACGTGCTCACCGGACCCGGCGCGCCGGACGTCGCCGCGCTCGCCGGGCAGGGGGTGGCACGCGTCAGCCTCGGCTCAGCCGTCGCCCAGGCCGCCTACGGCGTGGCCCGCAGGGCGGCCCTGGAGCTGTACGGCCCCGGCACCTACACCTCGCTGGACGGCGCCATCCCCTACCCCGAGCTCAACGCCCTGCTGGACGGCGGCGCAAGCTGACTCCCGCCGAGGCTGTCCGATCACGGGGTCTCAGGCAGCCGGATCCCCTTGACGATCTTGTCGAGCTGCGGGACGAGCGGCTCGCTGGCCATCACGGTGACGATGACGCCCTCCCGCTCGACCCAGCCGACATAGCGCCCGTGGCCGAGCGCGCCGTCGCCCTCCTTGGTGAGCACCTTCCTGCCCCCGATCTTCGCGGCCTCGGTGGCGGAGAACGTGCCGAGGTCGAGGGGCGCCGCCTTCAGCTGCGACAGTGTGCGGGCCTTCGGCCAGCAGACCACGCGCACCCACAGCGACCGGTGCTTCCGGTCGATCTCGCTGCGGTCGTCGTACCACTGGTAGCTGTACTCGGTGACGCCGCGGCGCTTGTTCACGGTGACCTGCCCTGTGGTGAATCCCTTCGGGAGGTGCGTGAAGCGCACACCCTTGAGGGCATTGGCGCCCCTCGGCGGATCGTCGTGCTTGGTGGCCTCGGATCGGTCGACGTCGGCCTTGGTGGGGGTCGGGCAGGAGGGCTGGTCGGCGCGGCCGGCGTGCGCCGGTGCGGCGACCACCACGGTGGCCGAGACGAGGGGCAACACGGACAGGGCGAGAGCCTTATGAAGCATTTTCATGATTCATTCGATGTCCCGGCGGCCGGAGAAGTTCGCGCGGGTGGCTACCGGTCGTCCCAGGGCGTGCCGATCTCCGAGAAGAGGGCCAGCCGCTCGGCGCCCGCCGTCACCAGCGCGTCGACCCCCGGCACGACGCGCCGCCCGCCGATGATCTCGGACGGGATGGGCCGCGGTTCGGGCGCACTCAGGATCCCGGCCACCACCTGGGTGAAGGCGCCGGTCGCGGCGAGCGGCACGAGCGGCTCCTTCCCCGAGACGAGGTTCTCGAGCAGGTCGTCGCGGCCGTAGGAGACGACCGGACCGTCGCCCACGCGCACCCGGTCGCGGGTGTACCAGAGCGTGATGCGGCCCCGGTCCCCGTGCACCAGCACGTACGGATCGGCCTCGCGCTCGGCGCAGAGCGTCACCGCGACCGTGATGACCGTGCCGCCAGTGGGGCCGCCCGTGGGGCCGCCCGTGGGGCCGCCCGTGGTGCGGACGCGCAGGCAGGAGGTGTCGTCGGCGTCGATGGGGTGGGCGTGGAACAGCTCGGCCTCGACCTCGGCCACCTCGCCCAGCCGCTCGCTGCCCGCAAGGCGCAGCGCGGTCGCGATCCCGTGCGCGAACGGGTTGGTCAGCGCCCCGTCGCCGGCCTCGCGCCGTCCCGCCCACGCGGCCCGCTCGTAGTAGCCGGGCTCGCGCGACCAGGCGCCGGCCACGCCGATGCCCCTGACCCGGCCCACCGCGCCGCCGGCCATGAGGCGGGCGACCTCGCTCACGGCGTGCGAGCCGAGGCTCTGGAAGCCGACCTGGCAGGACAGGCCGCTGGCGGCGACCGCGCGGGACAGGCTCTCGAACTCCTCGACCGTGCGCACCGGCGGCTTCTCCAGCAGCACGTGCGAGCCGTGCTCAAGGGCGGTGCGCGCGAGGTCAGCGTGCGTGTGGATCGGCGTCGCGATGATCGTCACCTGGGCTCCGGTACGGCGCAGCAGCCCGGCCAGATCACTCGACTGCGGCACCCCGTCGAGATCCGCGACGGGGACCAGGTCGCACACGCCCGCGAGCCGCAGGCCCAGCCGCTGGATGTTCTGCAGGTGCCAGCGGCCGAAACCGTGGGCCCCCACGAGGACGACGTTCATACGGTGATCGTAAGGCCGAGGGAACGGCCCCGCCGGGGAGCCGTTCCCTCGGCCCCGATCAGCGCGCCCGGGTGTAACGGATGCGCGGCGCCTCGGGCGAGGCCATGCCGGCCCCGATGAAGAAGCCCGGGTGCGGCGGCTGGTTGTAGCCGATGTTCTGCCAGGCCACGCCGAGCCGGTACACCGGATCGTGCATCAGGGTGCGCAGGCGCACGTCGGTCAGGTCGACGGCGGTGTGGATCCGCAGGGCGGAGCTGTCCTCGGCGCGCCAGACGATCTCCTCCCGCCAGTCCCCGTAGAGGTCCGCCTGAATGGCGGGGGTGCCCTTGGTGGAGTTGTTGGAGGCGGTGCCCTCGGCCCTGAGCAGCGGCTTCGCGGTGCCGCTCGCCCAGTCCCACTTGCTGATCGTGCCGACGCCCGCGCCCTTGGCGGCGTCGTAGTCATGGTCGACGATCTCCCGCAGCGGGTCACCGTCCCACCAGGCGAGGAAGTTCGCCGGTGGGATGGCCGCTCCGATCAGCTCGCCGGTGGCCGAGCGCAGCTCGCCCTGGCGGGCGTTCCACTCGCCGGTCGCGGTGACCGCCCAGCCCTCCGCGCCCGGATGCCGCGGGTCGATGTCACCGGCGGCGGCGCGGCCGGTGTCCTTCTCCGCGGGCATCCCCCACAGCACCTCCCCCGTGGCGGCGCCCCTGAAGGTCGCGCCCCGCTTGCCGCTGCTGCCCATGTCCTCGTGGGCGGCGAACACCTCGAGTCCCGGCCGGTCCGGATCGAGGTCGCTGACGTGCAGGGCGTCGCCGTGGCCCAGGCGCGTGCTGTAGAGGCCCTCTCCGTCGTCGTCGGTCGTCATGGAGCCGAAGACGATCTCGTCCTTCTGGTCGCCGTCCACGTCCGCCACGAACAGGTTGTGGTTGCCCTGGCCCGCCCATTGCGAGCCGGCCGCGGCCGAGTCGAACACCCAGCGCCGCGTCAGCTTCTCGCCGTCGAAGTCGAAGGCGGCCAGGACGCTCCTGGTGTATTGACGCGCTCCCCGGGCTGAAGCCCGGAGATTCTCGCCCGTGCCGCATGGGTTCATGCGGCACCCGGTGGCTTCCTGTTTCAACGACCCGTGCCCGAGCAAGCTCGGGTCTTACCTGGTCTCCGCAGGCGTTTAGCCTCTCCGCCCGTCCGGCGGCGAGGATATTGATCGCGGCGTTGACGTCCCGGTCATGGAGGACGCCGCACGGGCACGCCCATGACCGCACGGCCAGCGGCATGGACTCGGCCAGCGCCCCACACGATGAGCACAGCTTCGAGCTGGGGAAGAATCTGCCGATCTTCGTGAAGGTTCGGCCATACAGTCTGGCCTTGTACTCCAGCATCGCGACGAAGGTGCCCCACCCGGCGTCGTGCACGCTCTTGGCCAACCGGGTGCGAGCCAGTCCCTTGATCGCCAGGCCCTCCACATACACCGCTTGGTTTTCGCGGACGATCATGGTGGAGGTCTGGTGATGGAACTCGCGGCGCGCGTCGGCGACCTTCGCATGCTGCCGGGCAACCTTGCCACGGGCCTTGGCCCGGTTGGCCGATCCCTTCTGCTTGCGACTCAGCGTGCTCTGGAGCCTTTTGAGTTTCCTCTCCGCCCGGCGCAGAAACTTCGGACTGTCGATCTTGCGGCCGTCCGACAGAACCGCGAAATGCCCCAACCCGAGATCGATCCCGACCTCGGGCGTGGAGCCGGGCAGCGGCTGCTCGCCGACCTCGACGACGAAGCTGGCGACATACCGCCCGGCCGCATCCTTGATGACCGTGACCGAGCTGGGCTCGGACGGCAGGGCACGTGACCAGCGGACCGCGATGTCACCGATCTTGGGCAGCGTCAGCTTGTCGCCGACCTTGAACCGGGCGTTCCTGGTGAACCGAATCGCCTGCCGATTATCCTTGCGCGACCGCAAGCGGGGCGGGGCGACCTTCGGGCCCTTGCCAGACCAGGACGACCTCGTGGCGGCCGTCGCCGTCGAGGTCGCCGACGGAGGCGTCGCCCGCGGTGTAGGAGTACGGCTGGCCGTCCTTGGTGTAGTCGTCGGCCGGTTTGTCGAGGGGGAGGTCCCGGTACTGCGCGCCCGAGGCCGAATGGGGTCAGATGATCGAGCGGTTCTTCGGCACCGGCGGCCCTCATCATTGATCTCCAGTGCCCGGCACTTAGCCTTGCCCGCTCCCGGAAACCACGACCTCATGGTGCACATTGGCTACACCCTGATGTCCGAGCAGACACCCGCCCGCCAGCTCGTGGACTACGCCGCCGCAGCAGAGCAGGTCGGCTTCGACTTCGCGGTGATCTCCGACCACTACTTCCCCTGGATCGAGGAGATGGGCCACTCGCCCTACGCGTGGTCGGTGCTGGGCGCCGTCGCGCAGGTGACCGAGCGCCTGCCGCTCATGACGTACGTGACCTGCCCGATCATGCGCTACCACCCCGCCGTCGTCGCGCAGAAGGCCGCCACGATGGGCGTGCTGAGCGAGGGCCGGTTCACGCTCGGCCTGGGCTCGGGCGAGAACCTGAACGAGCACGTGATCGGGGAGGGCTGGCCGCCGGCCAACACCCGGCACCGGATGTTCCGCGAGGCGATCCAGATCATCAAAGAGCTGTTCCAGGGGGACTACGTCACCTTCGACGGCGAGTACTACAACGTCGACTCGGCCAAGCTCTACGACCTGCCGGCCGAGCAGGTCCCGATCGGCATCGCGGCCTCCGGCGGGCAGTCGGCCGCGATCGCGGCGGAGTACGGCGACGTGCTGGTGATCAACGAGCCCATGCCCGAGGTGGTCCAGCAGTTCAACGCCGCCGGCGGCGCCGGCAAGCCGGTCTACGGCCAGCTGCCCATCGCCTACGACACCGACGCCGCGGCCGCCAGGGAGCGCGCCCACCGGCTGTGGCGGTGGGCGGGCGTGGGCGGCTGGAAGGTCATGGCGGAGCTGCCAGGACCGGTGAACTTCGCGGCCGCCTCCGGCACGGTCCGGCCCGAGGACGTGGCCGAGAGCGTGCCGTGCGGGGACGACGTGGACGCCGTCGTGCAGGCGGTGCGGAAGTTCGCCGACGCCGGGTACACGCATGTCGCGCTGGTGCAGATCGGCGCCGACCAGCAGCGGCCGTTCTTCGACTGGGCCCAGAAGTCGCTCCTTCCCGCACTCGACGAGCTCTAGGAGCGACGCAGTTCTGCGCAGGCCTACTGGTCGGGTCGCGGCTGAGCGCTGATCCCCCGCTCGAGAGCCGGGCGGGGTGACCATGGCGATATGCGGGTATCCGGGGTGCGATGCGGCTTATGATCACCTTCAGCGCCCCCGCACGAGAGGACCCTGTGGCCGACATGTCAGACGAGTGGAACAGCGCGATCGACACGAGCAGGCCGAGCATCGCCAGGGCCTACGACGTCGTCCTGAACGGCAAGGACAACTTCGAGGTCGACCGCAGGTTCGTCGCCGAGATCGTGAAGGTCGTCCCCGAGATCTACGACGTGGCGGCCTACAACAGGCAGATCCTTGGCCGCGCCGTGCGGTTCCTGGTCGACCAGGGCATTGACCAGTTCATCGACCTCGGCTCCGGGCTGCCGACGGTGGAGAACACGCACCAGGTCGCGCAGCGGGCGAACCCCGACTCGCGGGTCGTCTACGTGGACAACGACCCGATGGTGCTGGCCCACGGCCGGGCGCTGCTGGCCGAGAACGACCGGACCGCGGTCGTCACCTCCGACCTGCGCGACCCGACGGCGATCCTGGGCGACGCGGACGTCAAGCGGCTCATCGATTTCGACCGGCCGGTCGGCGTGATGCTGGTCGGCATCCTGCACCACCTCCACGACGACGAGGACCCCCGCGGCATCGTCGAGGCCTACATGGCCGCGGTCCCGTCGGGCAGCTACCTGTTCATCACGCACTTCTGCGACTCGAGCCAGGACTCCCGCGACGCCGAGAAGAAGTTCCTCGCGCTGCTCGGCACCGGCCGGTTCCGCACCGTCGCCGAGATCACCGCCTTCTTCGACGGGTTCGAGCTGGTCGAGCCCGGCGTCGTGCCGCTGCCCCAGTGGCGTCCCGACGAGGCCGTCCCCGCGGAGCTGACCGTGGGCCAGCGCCTCATGTACGGCGGCGTCGCCCGCAAGCCGTAAGGGCCGCGGCTGGTCAGCGGGCCGGGTCAGCCGCCCACGGTCACCTCGATGACCGTGGGCCCGTCCGCGTCGAGTGCCCGCTTGACCGCGCCGGGCAGCTCGGACAGGTCGGCCGGCCGCTCGCCGCGCCCGCCGAAGGCGCGGCCGAGCGCGGCGAAGTCGACACCGTCGATGTCCACGGCCACCGGGGGGATGTCCCTGGCCACCATCTCCTCGCGGATCTCCGCGTAGCCGTGGTTGTTCATGACGATGACGGGCAGGGTCAGCCGCAGCTCGGCCGCCACGGCCAGCTCCTGCACGCTGAACAGCGTGCCCCCGTCTCCGGCCAGCGCGATCACGGTCCGGTCCGGGGCCGCCAGCTTGGCGCCGATCGCGGCCGGTACGGCGTAGCCGAGCGTGGCGTACCCGGTCGGGTAGACGAACCGGCGCGGCCCGTCCATCGGCCAGAACGGCACGGTCCCGAGGTACGACACCTGGGCGCTGTCGCCCGCGACGATCGTGTCGGCCGGCAGGCAGTCGCGCAGGACGTCCTGCACCGGCCGCCAGGCGGCGCCCACGGACATCGCCGCCTCCGCCGCCGCGTCCCTGAGGCGCGCGGCGCGCGCCCGTCCTTCGGCAGCGGGGGCGTGTCCGCGCAGGGCGTCGGCCAGCGCGCCGAGCACCGTGGCGGCATCGCCGTGGATCGCGATGCGGGCGGGCACGTTCTTGTGCAGCTGGCGCAGGTCCACGTCGACCCTGATGACGGTGCCGCGCGGGTGGAGCCGCACGCCCCAGAGGTCCGAGTCGGCCAGCTCGCTGCCCGCCACGAGCAGTACGTCGGCCGCCTCGATCGCCTCCTGGACCGGGCCGAGGCCGACGCTCGCGCCCAGCGAGAGGGGGTGGCTCTCCGGCACCACGCCCTTCGCGCTCACGCTGGTGGCCACCGGCGCGCCGAGCAGCTCCGCCAGACGTGCCGCGGGGGCGGCGGCGTCGATCGCGCCGCCGCCGAGGACGATCAGCGGCGCGGTGGCCCCGCGCAGCGCGTCGAGGGCGGCGGAGAGCGCGGTGCCGGAGGGAACGAGCGTCGCGGAGGTCAGCGGGCCGGGAGCCTGGCCGTCCCACGGCGACTCCAGCACGTCGAGCGGCAGCTCCAGGTGGACGGGGCGGGTGCGCTCCACCCGCCAGCGCGCGAACGTCTCGTGGATCACCGCGGCGGCCTGCGCGGGCGAGGAGACGCGCACGCTGCGGTCGTACAGCGCGTCCATGGCGGCCCGCTGGTCCTTGACCTCGTGCAGCCAGCCCACGTCGGCGCGGTCCTGACCCAGCGGCGGCCCTGGCGAGATCACCAGCAGCGGCACCGAATCGGCGTAGGCGGTGGCCGCCGCGGTGGCGATGTTGGTGAGTCCTGGACCGCTCGTCGTGACGCAAACGCCCGGACGGCCGCTGACCCTGGCGTAGGCGTCGGCGGCGTACCCGCCGCCCTGCTCGTGCCTGGGGGCGACGTGGCGGATGTCCGAGCTCGCCAGCTGCCGGTACAGCTCCAGGTTGTGGGTGCCGGGGATGCCGAAGACGGTCTCGACACCGTTGTCGCGCAGCGCGCCCACCACGGCTGCGGCACCGGTCAATGATGATTCGGTTGCCATAGTGCCGCCGAGCCTACGTTTCGCCCGTTACCTTTGTCTACGTGGATCTGGATCGCACCGACCTTGAGATCGTCCGCCATCTGCAGGCCGACGGACGGATGACCTTCGAGACGATCGCGCAGCGCGTGGGCCTGTCCCGGCCCGCCACGCGCACCCGCGCGCAACGCCTGCTCACTTCGGGGGCGGTGCGGATCGTCGCCATCGTGCACCCCGCGGTCAAGGGGCTGACCGCCATCGCGCACGCCTCCATCAGAGTGGACGGCCCCGCCCGTCCCGTGGCCCAGTCGATCGCCGAGCTGGCCGAGGCCCCCTTCGTCACGCTGACCGTCGGCGGTCACGCGGTCGTGGCCGAGGTGCGCGCTCCCGACTTCGGCGCGCTCGCCACCTCCATCGAGCGGCTGCGCAGCATGCCGGGGGTGCGCGGGGTCGACACGCTGGTCTACACCCGGGTGCTCAAGGACTCGACGGCGCTGTCCGAGCCGCGCGGCGATCTGCAGATGGACGAGATCGACCACCGGATCCTGGCGGAGCTCCAGGCCGACGGCCGCATCGCCTTCGCCGACCTGGGCGAGCGGGTGGGGCTGTCCCCCGGGGCGGCGAGGGTGCGGGCGCTGCGGCTGCTCGAGGCGGGGGTGGCCAGGGTGGTCGCGCTGGTGCGTCCAGACGTGCTGGGCATGGGGCAGCTCTGCGGGTTCGCGCTGACCGTCGAGGGGGACGCCGCGCCGCTGGTCGAGCAGCTGTCCTCGTGGGAGCGCGTGTCCTACCTGGCCGCCTGCATGGGCAGGGCCGACCTGGTCGGCACCGTGGCGGGCGAGTCGCTGCCGGACGTCATCACGCTGCTGGAGCGGGTGCGCGCGATGAAGGGCGTGCGGGAGCTGACCTCCTGGGTCCACGCCGAGCTCGTCAAGGAGCGCTACTGACGATTCGTTTGCCAGACGGCGGCTTGACAAACGAGTCGTCTGTTGCGCATGCTCCCCTCAATCGAAAGAGCTCGAGGGGAGAAGGTGCGCATGGACACCCTGCTGGTCGCCGGGGCAACGGTGATCACGCCGGACGGGCACGCGGAGGCGCTTGCCGTACGAGGCGGGCGGATCGAGCACGTGGGGACCGTCGCCGAGTGCCGCGCGGCGCTCGGCCGGGTGGACGAGGAGCTCGCCCTGGACGGCGGGGTCGTGCACCCCGGCTTCGTGGACGCGCACTGCCACCCCGTCATGTACGGCCAGGCGCTGGCCTGGGTCGACTGCCGGCCCGAGGTCGCCCCCGACCTCGACACGCTCGTGTCGCTCCTGGCGGAGACGGCCAGGAGGCTGCCGCCCGGCACGCCGGTGCGCGGGTTCGGCTACGAGCACCGGCGCCTGGCCGAGCGGCGCCACCCGACCGCCCACGACCTCGACAGGGTCGCCAGCGATCGGGAGGTGTACCTGATGAACGCCTCCGGTCACGGCGGCGTCGTCAACACCCACGCGCTGCGGCAGTACGGCATCACCGCGGGCACGCCCGACCCCGTGGGCGGGCGGATCGGCCGCTTCGACGGCGGCGAGCCCAACGGCGAGCTGTGGGACGCCGCCTGTGATCTGCTCACCGGCCCGGACGGCGTCAAGATCAGCAACCACGGGCCCAACTTCCACCTGTCCGAACCCGCCGACATCATGATCGAGCACGTCCGGCGGGCCCAGGAGGTGTTCCTGGCGGCGGGGGTGACCAGCGTCGGCGACGCCCAGGTGTCACGGCGCGAGCTGGAGACCTACCTGCGGGCCAGGGACGCCGGCGCCCTGCGGCTGCGCGTCTCGGCCTACGTCACCTCGGCCCTGCTCGACACCGCCGCAGACCTCGGGCTGGCCGGCGAGCTGGGCGACGACCGGCTGCGGATCGCCGGAGTCAAGTTCTACGCCGACGGCACGCTGGGCGGGTGGACCGCCTACTTCCCCGACGGCTACGCCGCCGACTGCTGCCACCACGGGCAGCTCTACCACACGCCCGAGGAGTACACCGAGCTGATCGGCCGCGCGCACCGGCTCGGCCTGCAGACCGCCACGCACGCGCAGTCGCCGTACGCCATCGGCATGGTGCTCGACGCGGTGGAGAAGGCAGGCCCGCCGTACGGCATGCGGCACCGGATCGAGCACTCGGGGCTGCCCACCGACGAGCAGATCGGCCGCATGGCCGAACTCGGCGTAATCCCCGTCATGCAGCCCCAGCACCACCTGCGCACCGGCGACGGCACGATCACCGCGGTCGGCGAGCTCGGACACCGCTACAACCCGGCGGGGCTCTGCGCCGCGGCGGGCGTCCCCGTCGTCTTCAGCTCGGATGCGCCGGTCGCCCAGCCCGACCCGCTGGAGGCGGTCGCCGCGGCCGCCACCCGCACGACCGTCCTCGGCACCGTGCTCGGCGGCCCCGAGCTGCGGCTGACAGTACCCGACGGGCTTCGCGCGCACTCGATCGCGGCGGCGCGGGCGCTGCGCCGCGAGCACGCGGTGGGCTCGCTCGAGCCGGGCAAGCTCGCCGACTTCGCCGTCATGGACGGCGACCCCACCACGGCCCAGCCGGCGGAGCTGAGCGCGATCCGGGTCACGCAGACCTGGATCGGCGGCCGCATGGCCTGGTCGGCCTGACCCACATCCCGCCCGGAGGAACCCCCCATGACCAACAAGAACAGGTCGGCACTGGCGGCGCTGGTCGGCACCTCGATCGAGTGGTACGACTTCTACGCCTTCGCCACGGCCGCCGCGATCGTCTTCAACCAGGTCTTCTTCCCCCCGGACATGTCGCCGTTCGTCAGGACCGTGGCCTCGTTCGGCACGTTCGCGGTCGGCTTCCTGCTCAGGCCGCTCGGCGGGATCATCTTCGGCCACATCGGCGACCGCATCGGCCGGAAGAACACACTGGTCACCACGCTGCTCATGATGGGCGTCGCCTCGTTCGCGATCGGGCTGCTGCCCACGTACGCGCAGATCGGCGCCTGGGCGCCGCTGATGCTGGTGGCGCTCAGGCTGGTGCAGGGCATCGCGTTGGGCGGCGAGTGGGGCGGGGCCGTGCTGGTCGCCGTGGAGAACGCGCCGCCGGGGCGCCGCGCGTTCTTCGGCTCATTCGCCCAGCTCGGCTCCTCCGTCGGGGCCCTGCTGTCCACGGGGGCGTTCAGCCTGATGAGCTCCTTCGGCGACGAGGCGTTCGTCTCGTGGGGGTGGCGCGTGCCGTTCCTGCTGTCGGCCGTCCTCGTGGTCATCGGCCTGGTGATCAGGCTGAAGCTCGAGGAGGCGCCCGCGATGAAGCAGGTGCGCGCGGAGCGGGCCGTCGCCGACACGCTGCCCGTGCGCGAGGTGCTGCAGAAGTCGTGGCGCACCGTCCTGCTCGGCGTCTTCGCCCTGGCCACCGCCACCGGCGGCTACTACATCACCACCACCTTCCTGCTCACCTACGGCACGGGCACGCACGGTCTCTCCGAGGCCATGCTGCTCAACGGCCTGTCGCTGGCCGCCTTCCTCGAACTGCTGGTCACGCCCGTGCTGTCGTTCTACGCCGACAAGGTCGGACCGCACCGCATGGTCATCGCCGGGCTGATCGGCGTGGTCGTGCTGTCGATCCCGCAGTTCCTGGTGCTCGGGACCGGCAGCGTCGCCCTCATCTACCTGGCGTTGCTGGCCATGCGCTTCGCGATGTCCGCGCTGTACGGGCCGGTCGCGACCGTCCTGGCCGAGGGCTTCGCCGCGCGGGTCCGCTACACCGGGATCTCGCTGTCGTACCAGGTCTCGACCATGGTCTTCGGCGGGCTCTCCCCCATCGTGGCGGCGACGCTGGCGGTGTGGGCGGGCGGGAGCTTCTGGCCGGTCGCCGGGCTGCTGATGGCCATCTCGCTGATCGGCGTGTACTGCACGGCCCGCCTCAAGCACCACGAGGCGCTGGTCGCCTCCTCGGGGCGGGTCGAGATCTGATCGTTTCCTCCGTCTCGGCCGTTTCCCGGAGCGGGGCGGGCCCTCGTCGCTAGGCTTCACCGCCTGTAACGAAAGGCAGTAAACGCGACAAGAGGGAAGAGATACAACGGTATGTGGATCGCATTAGGCGTGGTCGCCGCGCTGGTCATCGGCGTCGTCCTGTGGTGGAGGTTCCGCGACCCGCTCAGGGGCGAGGACTTCTACAAGTTCCACGTGGAGCGCAGGTGGGCCTGGGAGCTGATTCTCTCGGAGGAGCAGGAGCAGGCCTTCATGGCCGGGCTCGAGGCCTACGACGACGAGAGGACCGTGTTCCCGCACCGGGACGCAGGGGTGCTGCACGTCTACGACCCGTCGATGCTCGTCTCGCTGTTCCTGCTCGCCGAGCGGTTCGCCGCGCTGGGCCCGGCGGCGCTCTCCGATCCGGCGGGCGCCGTACGGCATCTGCTTGACCAGGCGGCGCAGGCGGAGACGGGAGGGGTGCTGCACCTCGACGACGACTGGATGGGCGAGCCGGTCGACGGCATGGACAAGTACGACTTCACCCGCGAGATGGGGATGGCGACGCACGCGCAGGGCGTCGACGGCGGCGTCGGCGGCTACGGGGACGAGGACTCCGGCTACGGCATGCTCACCGTGCTCACGGAGATGCCGCAGCACGTGCGGAGGATGTACGACGAGGCGCACAGCCACGCCTCTCCCGGTGAGATCCGCAACCGCCTCGACGTCTACAAGGCGGTCATCGAGGAGCCCGAGCCCGAGTTCGTCGCCGGGCTCGATCGCGCCGACGGCGAGCAGAGCCGCTTCACGAACACGCTGATGTACGACTACGGTCGCGTGCTCGCGGCCTACCGGATGATCCGCCCGCACCTGCCGCACGCCCAGCCGGTGGACGTCATGTCCGCCGCCCTGGCGCGCATGCTCGCCGACGGGCGGCCCGGCATCACCTGGAGCCGGCCGCCGTCGCCCGAGCAGCACGAGCGCGCCATGCAGCTGATCTCGACCAGGGGCTGACCGTGCGGCCGGAGCCTCAGCGCCGGCGCCGGGCGAACCTGCCCGTGAACACCCGGACGCTCCCTGTCCCGCCGGCCAGGTCGGCCGCCCAGCCCACCGCCGTCGCCCGTGAGGGTTCCGGGGCGCGGTAGGCCCGGTCGGCCGACCACCACCACGTCTTCTCCCTGGGCGGCTCGCCGGCCAGCCCGGCCGCCGCCAGCCCCGCCGGATGATCGGCCTGCTGCCAGAGCTCCTCCCACTGCCCGTGGCGCAGGCGCAGGTAGAGCAGGCCCTTCAGCTCGCTGATCATCCCGATGTCCCGTACGGCGGCGCCGGACAGATCCAGCCCGTACAGCCGCGGACAGGACAGCAGCGGCGTCAGGTCCACGGGGCGCTCGGTGCGCAGCGTCAGCAGCCGCAGCGTGGGGTGGCCCTTCAGCGGCGCCAGGTCGATCGCGTCCATCGCCAGGTCGAGCAGTTCGACCGGCGCGTCGTGCAGCGGCGTCAGGTCCGCCCCCGGGCAGTTCTCCACCGCCACCTGCCACAGCACCGGCGCCCCGCGCACCGGCCCGAAGTCGACCCAGGGGGCGTTGCGCACCTTCAGGCGCTGGATCCGCGCGTGCATGCCCCGAATGGTGGCCGCGTCAGGACCGGCGACCGTCAGCGAGCGGGACTCCTCGTAGACGTCCCGGTTCGGCTCCGCCATGTCGCCGAGGTCGATCCACAGTTCGCCGTGCTCGACCCGGTAGGCCCCCGCCTCCAGGGCGGCGACGTGCCGCCGCAGCAGACTGGTCACCGAGTCGGCCACGTAGACCGGGCCGTCGTCGTGGTGCAGGCCCATGCGGATGACCTGGCCCGGCCGTCCGCCCGGGCCCGGCGCCATGTCCACCGCCAGGAAGTCACCGCCGGTGCTGGTGGCGAACGGGATCCAGCGCGGGTGGTCCGACACCCGCCGCAGCGCCGACTCCGGGCCCACGGTGGTGATGAGCGGCCGGAGCAGGTGCCGGCGCCAGCTCCGGTCCAAGGCCCACCAGCGGTTCTCCGGACGACACTGGCTCTCCAGCAGTTCGAGGCCGAACCAGGGGTGCCGGTCCAGGAGGCCCTCGCCGCCGTCGCCGTCGACGAGGGCGTAGAGGGCGCGCAGGTCGTCGGGGAGCGCCGCGCCGTACCGGCCTCTGAGCTGGGCCTCGAGCCAGGTGCGGCGCGCTTCGGGTATCGCGGGCGGCAGCGCGTACTTGTCGCTGCCCGGACCGCCCAGGATCCGGTCGCGCTCGCGCAGGTACGCGCCGAGCAGGGCGACGGCCTCCCGCGGATCTCCCGCCGGCGTGGCGTCCGCCGGGCTCTGCTGGAACTCGGCGGGCTCGGGCGGCAGCGCGTCACGATCGAGCACGTACAGGAAGCCGTGCTCGTCATGGTCCATGCGCTCCAGCGACTCGCTGATCACCGCCTCGAACCGGCCCCTGGCGGTGACGGTCAGCTCGATGGTGAGGTGGCCGCCCGTCGCCCCCGAGAGCGGATACAGGGCGCTCAGCTCGGGATGCAGGTCGATGTCGGTGGCGCCGTCCTGGTCGACGTCCCTGGGCTCGAAGGCGAAGCCGCGGTGGCCGGAGCCGTCCGGCCCGGTCGCGAACCCCCGCACCTCGGCCCGCCGCCAGGTCGCCGGCGCCCCGGCCGCGATCTTCTCGGCCATCGTACGGAGCACATCGGTGATCTGGGACTCGCGATCGTCGGACACCCGCCCCTTTGTAACACGGCGCGCGCCGATACGCGATCACGCGCGTCCCGCGGCGGACCGGTCAGGCCCCTTCCAGGACGCGCTCGAACAGGACCAGTTCCGTGCCGGGGCCGTCGTAGCCGGGCACGGGGGCGCCGACGGCGAACCCCATCCGGCGGTGGAAGGCGATGGACGACGCGTTGCCCGCCGAGGTGACGGCCTTCACCTTCGTCCGGCCGTCGTCGCGGGCCGTCGAGAGGAACCGGTCGTAGAGAGCGCGTGGCGCTATCTACGGTCATCGCGCCATCTTCGGCCATCGCCCGGGACGGCCTCGAACCCGGGTGGCTCGCCGGCCACGCGTCGGGCCGGCGAGCGAAGGGCGGGCTAGTTCAGGCGGGTGATGCGGCCCATCGCGACGTGGCGCTCGGCATCTCGCACTCGGGCACCACCGCCGAGGTCGTCGAGCCGCTGACCATCGCGAAGGAACGCGGCGCCACCACCATCGCGGTGACGAACTTCCCGCGCAGCCCGCTCGCGGAGGTCGCCGACATCGTGCTCACCACCGCGGCCAGGGACACCCCCTTCCGCGCCGGAGGGGTGGCCGCCCGCCATACCCAGATGCTCGTCCTGGACTGCCTGTACATCGGCGTCGTCCAGCGCACCCACGAGACCAGTGACCAGCTGCTGACCGCCGCCACGGAGGCGGTCGCCAAGCACCGCCTGCCCCAACGCTGACCCAGGAGCCCCCATGCGTCTGGCAATCCTCGCGGCCGCTACAACCCTGCTCGCCGCCGCGGCCTGCGCCCTCAGCTCACCCTCGACCCCCACTCAGACCAACGACAAGGTGACGCTTTCCATCTGGGGCTGGGGATCCGAGGAGAACTACGAGAAGATGTTCGCCTCGTACGAGAAGCTCAACCCCGGTGTCGACATCGACGCCCGGGCCTTCACCACCGCCACCGAGTACGACACGACTGATGCTCTTCGCCGGGGTCGACGCGGGCGGCACCACCACCCGCGTCGCCGTACACGACGCCTCCGGCGCCAGGGCCGGATACGGGACGGCCGGCGGCGGCAACCCCGCCGCGCACGGGAGCGTCGCGGCAGGGGCGGCCGTCGCGGCCGCGCTGCGCCAGGCGCTCCACGGCCTCGACTCGGCCAGGGTGACCGCGTCCGTGGCGGGCGTGGCCGGCGCGGTCGACGGGTTCGACGCCGTGCTGCGCCGGATCTGGGCCGAGCACGGCCTGCGCCACTCCCCCAGGCTGGTCAGCGACGTGGACGTCGCCTACGCCGCGGGCACGCGGGCGCCGTCGGGCACGCTGCTGCTCGCGGGGACGGGGGCCGCGGCGGCCCGGTTCGCCGATCGCGCGCTCGACGGCGTCGCCGACGGTCTCGGGTGGCTGCTGGGCGACGAGGGCGTCGGCTTCTGGATCGGGCGGGCCGGCGTGCGGGCCGCCGTCCGCGCCATGGACAACGGCGCGCCGTACGGCCCGCTCGCCGAGCTGGTCTCGGCGCGCTTCGGCGCGTCCGGCCCGCCACGGCGGCGGGCCGAGCACATCGTCAGGCTGGCGCAGGCCGACAGGATGTCGCTGGCCGCCACCGCGCCTCTGGTCGCGCGGGCGGCCACCATGGGCGACCCCCTCGCCGGGGAGATCGTCCGCGACGCCGCGGGACGCCTGGTGGCCGCCGCCGCCCGGCTGCACCGTTCGGGGCCGATCGTGCTGGCGGGCGGCATCCTGACCAGCGACGGCCCGGTCCGCCAGGCCGTCCTCGGGCTGCTGACCGGACCAGGTCGCCTACCGGCCTTGCGGGAGGTGCCCTGCGTCGTCACCGCGCGGGACGGGGCGGGCGCGGCGAGCTGGCTCGCCGCCCTCGACCACCGGGGAGAACGGCGAGCGGGCGACGCCCACCCCCGGTTCACCGACCCTGAGACGAGCCCGACGCCGACCCCCTGATCCGACACCACCGACGACCGCGCCGACGGTCGGGACCTCGCAGGAGTCGAGACAAACACACGGGAGTGTTTACCGCCGGTCAGCGGCTTCCGTTCGCGACGGCACCAGCGGCGCTTGAGCCCGGCTCGAGGCGAGCGCGCGACGATGAGCACGCCTCACGACGGGGAGGGGAGTCACGATTCGGGCCCGGACGCCGCGAAGAGAGGCCGGCACGCCATGCCCGACCTCACAGAGCCGTCGCACCCGGCGCACCACGGCGACAGGCCCGCGAACGTAACAGGCAAGTAGAAGAGGTGCAGATGGCGACGAAGGCATCATCCGCGACCACATCCCATGAGTACGCCCCTCGCAGGTGGCTCGCGCTGTTCATCGCCCTCACGGCCGTCTTCATGGACCAGCTCGACGTGACGATCGTCAACGTCGCGCTGCCGTACATCCAGGCCGACCTGGACGCGGGCTACTCCCTCGGCCAGTGGGTCCTCGCCGGCTACGCCCTCGCCTACGCGCTGTTCCTCGTCACCGGAGGACGGCTCGGAGACATCATGGGACGCAAGCGGATCTTCCTCGTCGGCACCGCCGGTTTCACCGTGGCCTCGGCGCTGGCCGGCCTGTCGCAGAGCGGCGAGATGATGGTCGGTGCCCGGCTGTTCCAGGGGTTGTTCGCCGCGCTCATGGTGCCCCAGGTGCTGTCGGTGATCCAGGCGATGTTCCCGCCGCACGAGCGCATCAAGGCGATGGGACTGCTCGGCGTCGCCATCCCGGCCGCCGCCCTCACCGGTCCCTTCGTCGGCGCCCTGCTCACGGCGGGCCCCGGCTGGCGCTGGATCTTCTGGGTGAACCTCCCGATCGGCCTGCTCACCCTGGTGGGCACCGCGCGGGTGATGCCCGAGACCCGGTCGGACCGCCCGCTCCGGATCGACGTCCCCGGCATGCTCCTGCTGGGACTCGCGTCGATCATGCTCATGTACCCCCTGGTGCAGGGGCGCGAGATGGGCTGGCCCACCTGGACCATCGCGTCGATGGCCGCCTCGGTGCCGGTGTTCGTCCTCTTCTACCGCTACCAGCGGCGGCGCGAGCACGCCTCGCCGCTCGTGCCTCCCGCGCTGTTTCGCAACCGGTCCTTCGTGGCCGGGTCCGTCCTGCTCACGTTGGTCTTCTCCGGCATCATGTCCTACGTTCTCGTGCTGGTGTGGGGCTTCCAGGTCGCGCACGGCTGGAGCCCGCTGGACATGGCGCTGGCCGGGCTGGGCTGGACGGTCGGCCTCGGCGCCACCGCGAACGTGGCCGTCAAGTTCGGTCCGCGCATCGGCCGCACGCTCATCGGGACCGGCCTCGGCGTCATGGGCGTGGGGATCTCCCTCCTGATCGTCGTCATCAGGCAGTACGGCTCGGCCACCACCACCTGGCACGTCTTCGCGTGCCTGGTCGTGGCCGGCCTGGGCACCGGCCTGATGGTGCCGATCCTGGTGGACCTGATCCTCGCCGGGGTCCCGGTCCGTGATGCGGGCGCCGGATCAGGGGTGGCGAACGCGACGATCCAGCTGGGCGGGGCCGTCGGGGTCGCGATCATCGGCGTGCTGTTCTTCGGGCTCGCGGGCGCCGGTCCGCCGGACCGCGCGACCTGGGTCGAGGCGGCCTGGCAGTCCCTGTTCTTCAACGCCGCGGTGTTCTTCGCCGCGATCCTGCTGGTGCCGTTCCTGCCCCGGCGCACCCGGGCCGGGGAGCCTGCGGCTGCCGAGCGGGCCGTCCCCGGCACGCCATGAGATCTCGACCTGCTCACCGGACAGTCATCATGACGGGGTTGTCACAGGGGAAAAATCCCGTAATGATCTCGATTGCGGTGGGATATACGATTCGCTGATTCAACAATCAGCGAATTCGCGCGTCACGCGCATGACGGAGAGGGCCTCTATGAACCAATGGTGACCCGGGGAAAGCACGCGGCAGTCATTCACGAATCAGCATTCCTGATGAAGCGGGGGTTCTTCACCATGGGACAAGCGACACGGTTCGGGATACTCGGACCGTTGGAGGTGCGGCGAGGGAATCAGCTGATCAACGTCAACGCCCCGAAACAGAGGGTCATTCTCGCGACGCTGCTCCTCGCCGCCAACCGGGTCGTCCTGGCCGACGAGCTCATGGAACGGCTCTGGCCGGACCGGTTCCCGCGCGACGCGCGGGCCTCGTTGCAGACCCATCTCGCCCGGCTGCGCCGTACGCTCGGTGACGGCCGCGACGGCCGGCGGATGATCCACACCAGCCCCGGCGGCTACCTCATCGAGGTCGCCACCGAACACCTCGACCTCCTGCGCTACCGCAGCCTGCTCGACCAGGCCTCCCGCGCCGAGACCGCCGGCGATCTTGTGGCGGAGGCGCAGCTGCTACAGGAGGCACTGGCGCTGTGGCGGGGAACCGCGCTGGCCGACATCGCGTCGGACCCGCTCATGCGCGACGAGGTGCCGCAGCTCACCGAGGAGTGGTTCAGGGCCCTGCACCGGCGCTTCGACGTCGAGCTCATGCTCGGCAACCACGCCGAGATCGTGGCCGACCTGCGCAGGCTCGCGCTCAGGCATCCGCTCCGCGAGCGGCTGTGCGGTCAGCTGATGATCGCGCTGTTCCAGGGCGGTCAGCAGGTCGAGGCGCTGAAGGCGTACGCCTCGGTCGCCGCCGTCCTGCGGAACGAGTACGGGCTGGACGTCGGGGACGAGCTGAACCGCCTGCACCACGCCGTGCTGACCGGGGACCTCACGCTGGTGACCGAGCTCGGCCTGCACAGGAGCGCCAACGAGGGGCACGAGGGGCAGGCCCGCTGGGCGACGCCCCGCCAGTTGCCGGTCGGGATCGCCGACTTCGTGGGGCGGGCCGACCTCATGGACCGGATCGAGGGCGCTCTCGGGCAGCGGCAGCCCAGGGCGATGCCGATCGTCACCGTGACAGGACCGCCCGGCGTGGGGAAGACCGCCATGGCCGTCCAGCTCGCGCACCGCGTGCAGGATCGCTTTCCGGACGGTCAGCTGTTCGTCCGGCTGGGCAGGACAGGCGAGCGGCGGCGCGACCCGGGTGAGGTGCTGGCCGAGCTGCTGGAGGCCACGGGGATGAGCCGCTCGGCCATCCCGGTCGGCCAGGAGCAGTGCGCGGCCATGTTCCGTTCCCGGCTGGCCGACCGGCGGGTGCTGCTCGTCCTGGACGACGTGATCGACGTCGAGCAGGTGCAGCCCCTCCTTCCCGGCACCCCCGGGTGCGCGGTGATCATCACCAGCCGATCCATGCTCTCCGCGCTCGCCGGGACCGTTCCCACGCGCCTGACCGCCCTCACGGACACGGAGTCGGTGGAGCTGCTCGAGCGGCTGGTCGGGAGCAGGCGGATCCACCTGGAGAGAAAGGCCGTGGCGCGGATCGTCGCCGCCTGCGGACGGCTGCCGCTGGCGCTGCGGATCGCGGGGGCGCGGCTGGGCATGCAACCGCTGGCCAGTCTCACCGCGTTCGCCGACCGGCTCCAGGACCCGCGGCGCCGCCTGAACGAGTTGAAGGTCGGCGGCCTCGATGTCCGCCACAGCCTGAAGCAGAGCTACGTCGCGCTCGACCCGCCCGCCCGCACCGCGTTCCGCCGGCTCGGCCTGCTGCCGGACGCCGAGGTGGCGCCGTGGACGGTGACCGCGCTCACCGGCGAGGACGACGAACGGCTGACGGACCGGCTCATCGAGGCCAGCCTCCTGGAACCGGTCGGCCTCAACGCGATGGACGACCCGACCTACCGGCTGGATCCCTTCTCCGCCCTGTACGCGGCCGAGCGCGCCGAGGAGGACGACCCGCCGACCACCGCGTCGGCGCTGAGCCGCTACGTCGACACGCTGCTCGGCTTCGCCGTACGGGCCGCGCGGCAGCTGCCCCGCGCCGTCGGCCAACTGCCGCCCGAGCCCGGCTCCGAGGCGTTCCTCTCCGCGCGCGACACGACCCGCGTGGAGGCCAGGCCGTGGAAGTGGCTCGCGACCGAGCGCGACCGGCTGTTCTCCGCGATCATGCTGTGCTGCCGGTACGGCTGGCACGAGCGCGCGGCGCGGCTGGCCGAGATCGTCACCATGCTCGCCAAGCACAGGGACGACCTGGCGGCGCTGATCCGGCTGTCCATCGCGGTGCGCGACGCCGGCTGGGCCAACGGCGACCAGCGGCTCGGCTGGCGGGCCGAGCACGGCCGCGCCATGCTCCTGCTCAGGCAGGGCAGGGTGAGCGAGTCGCGGACGCTGCTCACCCGGTGCGTGAACGCCCTCGACCGGCTCGAAGCCTGGCAGGAGCTCCCGCACAGCCTGGCCATGCTGGCCCACGTATGCGCGGTGCAGCAGACGGCGGACGAGGCGCTGAAGCTGGCCGAGCAGGCCCGCGCCCTCGCCCGCTCGTCCGTGGAACCACACGCCGAGATCCTCGCCCTCGGGGTCACCGCCGACATCATGCTCGCCACCGGACGTGGAGCGGAGGCGAGGCACACCCTCGACAGGGTGCTGGCACGCTCGCGAGAGCTGCGCGAGACCCGCTTCGAGGCGGTGACGCTGAACGCGATCGGCTGGAGCCGCCTGCAGGAGGGCGACCTGCGGTCGGCGACGCGGCTGGCCGACGAGGCCAGGGCGCTGGCCGGGGTCGGCGACCGGTACGGCAGGGCGCGCCCCCTGCACCTGCTCAGCGCGATCGCTCTGGCACAGGATCGCCACGTGGAGGCGATGCGTCTCGCCGAGGACAGCCGGCGCGCCTTCGCCCGGCTCGGAGACGCCGGCGGGGAGGCCGAACTCACCTGCTTGGAGGGAGAGATCCATCTCGCGGCCGGACGCTCCGGCGCCGCCGTCGACCTGCTCGTGCCGAGCCTGAACCGGCTCAACGAGCTGGGCGCCTTCCGCGCCGAGGCGCGCGGGGCGCGGGTCCTCGCCAGGGCGCACGTCACGCTCGAGGACCACCAGCTGTGGCGGCACCTGTCCGGCCGGATGGACGCCATGGCGGCGCTGCCGATGCGGGTCGGCGGGCGCAGCGGCGCGGCCTGATCGCCCTGTCACGCCCTAGTCCGCCTTCCCCGCGGCCCCGGGCCGGACGACCGGCTCCACCCCGGGCCGGACGACCGGCTCCGCCTCGGACCGGGAGACCGCCTCGGTGGCGGGCAGGGCACCCCGCCGGCGGCGCCACAGGTGCCTGATCGTCACCACGGTGGCCGCGATCGCCGGCGGGATCAGCGTCCCCCACGCCCCGAGCCCGGAGCCGAACTCGCGGTAGGAGGCGCCCAGCGCGCTCCCCGCACCCACGTAGAGGCACGACCACAGCACCGCCGCGGGAGCGGCCCAGCCGATGAACCGCCGGTACGGCATGGCGACCGTACCGGCCACGACGGGAACGAGGGCGTGGATCACGGTGACGAACCGGGACCCGAAGATCGCCGGGCCGCCGCGGCGGCGCAGGAAGTCCTCGGCCCTCAGCCACTTGCCCGCGCCGATCCGCCTGCCGACCCTGCTCGACCGGATCGAGGGACCGAACCGGCGCCCCAGCAGGTACCCGAGCGTCTCCCCCGCCAGGCACCCGGCGGTGGTGGCCACCACGAGGAGGGCGAAGCGGGCGGGCGAGTCGGCCGCCGATCCGGCCAGCAGGACCACCGCGTCGCCCGGCACGAACAGGCCGACGAACAGCGAGGTCTCCACGCACATGAACAGCGCCGCCGCCGCGGAGAGCAGCAGCGGGTGGAGCCCGCTCAGGAACTCGAGAAGCCCGATGTCAGCCCTCCTTGCAGGTCGTGCCGCTGCTGACCATTGTGGACTGACACCGGCCGTCGAATCGCCATTCACGCATATGTCAGGGACAGGTCAGGGGAACCCCTGAGAGGGGAGCCCGTGTCCCGCGATCGCGGAGCACGGGCCCACCGCGGCGCGGCGGCCGGGTTCGTCAGGGGAGCTTGTCGGCGATCAGGACCCTGAAGGCCAGCCCGGGGACATCGTACCGGCGGCCGCTGGTGAAGCCCGCCGCGGCCAGCATGCGATCGTAGGTGGGGATCGAGTGCACCTCGCCCTCGAACGTCCAGGTCAGCATGAGGATCGAGAACAGGTGCGGGGCCGGGTCCTCCGCCGGGCTCTCGTCTCCCAGCGTGAAGCCCACCAGCACGATCTTGCCGTCCGGCTTGACCGCGGGTGCCAGCCGGTTGAGCAGCTCGCCCGCGCGTTCCTCGGAGAAGTGGTGGAGGACGTTGGTGACGAGCACGACGTCGTAGGGGCCGCCGAGAGGCACCTCGAACATGTCGCCGGGCAGCCGGTGCAGCCGGTCGAGGACGCCCATCCGCTCGGCGTGCTGCTCGGTCAGCGGGAGCACGTTGGGCCAGTCGAGCGCCCAGACCCGCGCCTGCGGATTGCGCTGCGCCAGGGTGAGCCCGTACATCCCGTGGCCGCACGCCACGTCCAGCACGTCCAGCTGCGGCCTCCCCTCCGCCCACGGCTTCAGCGCCTCGGCGGCCACCTCGGCCGTGGGGCGGGCCACCACCACCGCGTGGGCCGCGAAGTCCTCCCAGTACTCGTATCCGGGGGTCTCGGCGTGCACCTTCATGACCGTCCCGCCGTGGCGTACGGCCTCGTCCAGCCTCTTGAGCGCGTCCCACTCCCAGTCACTGGCCATGACCTTGACCATGTCCCCGAGGTAGCCGGGATTCTTGCTCACGAGGAGCTGCTCCGCCCCCGCGGGCAGCCCGAACCGGCCCGCCCGCTCCTCCACGAGGCCCACCGCGGCGAGGGCGTTCAGCAGGATGCGCATGCCGCGGGGGTGACTGCCGAGCCGGCCCGCCGCCGTCTCGGCGTCCACCGGCCCCTCCGCAAGGCAGTCGAACACGCCCATCGACACGCCTGTCCGCAGCAGGCTCGTCGTCTTGTACGCCTGCATCATGCCGAGCAGCGATTCGCGGCTGATCGTTTTCTTGTTCATGGGTGATGCCCCTCCCCGCCGAAACGGTGACAGTGGTCTCGCTGGTCTGTGTGCGTGGCCGGAGGCTCGTCACGCCGCTCTCACGAAGCGGGCCGGGGGACCACTCCCACTCCGGCCTCCCACCGGTAGAACTCCCGCGCCATGGCGTCCCTCGGCGAGCGCCAGGTCTGGGGGTCGTACGGATCGATGAACCGCGACAGGTTCTCGCTCAGGCGCAGGAACTCCGGATGCTGACGGATCTGGCCCATCGTGTGCTGCGCGTTCTCGCGCACCTCCATGAGCTGGAAGTACAGGCCGTGAAAGGAGAACAGGCTGCGGCTGACGGCCCCGCCGAGCTCGGGCAGTTCGGTGCGGTCCGATTCGGCGAACAACCGGGCGACCTCCGTCTCCGCGGACGGCCGCATTCGTGCGACGACCAGGATTCGTTCCATTCGGGGTTCTCCTTGGCGTGACAGTCGGCATGGGAACCGGGCGCATCGAGGATGACTCGGGTGTAGTTTGCGCGGCTCCGCTCGTAGACCGCTCGAGGCTGGTTCAAGCGGCCGTGGCACCCGGCGCCCCGCGATCGGCGGCCGCGCGCAGGTTCCCCACCGGCCCCTGACCCCCGCCCCTGCCGTCCTCGACCGGCCTTCGACCAGGGCTCTAGCCCCGCGCCTGAGCATGCTGAGTGTCGATCGCCCCTGGAGGACCCATGACCGCGCCTTCCGGCACTCCGCAGCCCTCCGCTCAGCCGCGCTGGTTCACCACGCTGTTCCTGACCGACATGTGGGAGCGGTTCAGCTTCTTCGGCATGCAGGCCATCCTGATCCTGTTCGCCGTGGCCCCCGTCAGCCAGGGCGGGCTGGGCCTGCCGCATCCCACCGCGGTCGCGCTGTACGGCGCGTACGTCGGGCTGCTGTTCGCGCTGTCCATGCCGGGCGGCTGGCTCGGCGACCGCGTCCTGGGCGAGCAGCGCGCGACGCTCTACGGCGGCGTCGTCATCGCGCTCGGCCACTACATGATGCTCCTGCCGACGCGGCCCACCGCCTATCTCGGGCTGGTGCTGATCGCCGTCGGCACCGGGCTGCTCAAGCCGAACATGCTCGCGCTGCTCGGCCGCTTCTACGGTCCTGACGAGAGCAGCAAGCGGGAGGCCGCGCTCGTCATCTTCTACATCGGCATCCAGATCAGCGCGCTCCTCGCGCCGCTGGTCACCGGATTCCTCGGCGAGCGGGTGAACTGGCACATCGGCTTCGGCGCCGCCGGTGTCGGCATGACGTTCGGGGTGATCCAGTACGCCCTGGGCCTGCGGCGGTTCGGCGACACCGGCCGCCGGCCCGCGCATCCGGCGAGCGCCGGGGAGCTGCGCACCGTGACGATGAGGGTCGGCGTCGCCGCGGCCGTCGTCGGCGGGCTCCTCGTCGCCGACCTCCTGCTGGGCGCCTTCACGATCACCCATGTGATCGCGGGGATCGGCCTGGTCACCCTGGTCGCCCCGTTCGTGTACTTCTCGGTGCTGACCAGGCGGGCCAGGCTCAGCCGCGCCGAGCGGCAGCGGCTGTCGGCGTTCCGCTGGGTGCTGCTCGCCGCGGCGCTGTTCTGGATGTTCGTGATCCAGGCGGGCTCGACGCTCAGCCTGTTCGCCCAGCAGCACACGGCGCGAGAGGTGGGCGGCTTCCTGATCCCCGCGAGCTGGTTCCAGTCGGCGATCCCGCTGTTCATCCTCGTCACCGCGCCCGTCTTCGCGTGGGTGTGGCTGCGTGGCGGCAGCCGTACGGGCGTGGCCGCCAAGATCAGCCTCGGGCACGGGCTCGTGGGCGTGGGCTTCGTCGTGATGAGCCTGGCGGCGGCGGCCGCCGCGAACGGGAGCCAGGTGTCTCCGCTCTGGCTGCTGTTCGTCCTGTTCACGCTGGCCTGTGGCGAGGTGGTCCTCGGTCCCGCGGCGCTGAGCTCGGCCGTGGACCTGGCCCCCACGGCGTTCGCCGGCCGGACGATGGCCCTCTACTGGATGTTCGCGGCGGTCGGCGGAGGGCTCGGCAGCCTGCTGGGACGGCTCATCTCGGGTGAGCCGCGGCCGGTGTACTACCTCGGGCTCGCCGTGCTCGCCCTGGCCACCGCCGCCGGGTTCGCTTTCGCCCGCCGACGGCTGTCGGCGGCCATGGCGCCGTCCGCGGCGGAGCACGGGACCGCGGCGGCCCCCGTCGCCAAGGGGATCCCGAGCGCCTGACGATGTCATGAAGCCTTTTTCGCACTGTCAGACGAGGCGAAAGATAGGCGACAGCGCCGCGTCAGAAGCGTCAACTACAACTAGCAGTGCCGGAGTCGGTCATTGGCCCGGAAATACGCACAGAACAGGAAAGTCCGTAGTCGTCACCGAGAGGATCGGGTGGACATGCGCTTCCATGTGCTGGGAACTCTGGAAATACACGACGGTACGCAGCGGATTGCGCCGAGCGCGCCCAAACAACGGAGCGTGCTCGCGCTCCTTCTTTCCTCCGCCAACGAGGTCACCCCCACGGACGTGCTGATGGAGGAGCTATGGGAGGGACGTCCGCCGGCGAGCGCGCAGACAACACTGCAGACCTACGTGTACCAGCTGCGAAAACTGCTCTCCCGCGGCGCCGCCACGGAAGAGGGCCCGCGGCTCGTCACCAAGCACGGCGGCTACCTGCTCACCATCGGCGACGGCGCCCTCGACGCCGTCGAGTTCGAGAGGCTCGTCGACGTCGCCCGCGAGAGCCTCCAGGCGGGCGAGGTCGAGCGCGCATCGGGTGCGCTCCGGCAGGCGCTCGACCTCTGGCACGGTCCCGCGCTCGCCGACGTGGTCGCCGGGCCCCGCCTGGAGATCTACCGGACCAGGCTGGAGGAGCTCCGTGTCCACGCGATCAAGCTCAAGATCGAGGCGCAGATGCGCATGGGCCAGCACCACGAGCTGATCGGCGAGCTGAAGGAGCTCACCACCGTCTACACGCTCGACGAGTGGTTCCACCTCCAGCTCATGGAGGCGCTCTCGCGTGCCAGCCGCCGCCACGAGGCACTGGAGGTCTACCACCACCTGCGCTACCTCCTTCGCGAGGAGCTCGGCCTGGAGCCCAGCTCCGAGATGCAGGAGCTCCAGCAGGCCGTCCTGGCCAGCCACCCCAAGAACGGACGGCCGAGGCACGGCGTCGTCCGCGCGGCCGGCCGGCCGTAGCCGTCAGCGCCGTCAGCCCGTGGCGCGGCCCCTCACGGCCGGACGGAGATCATCGCGTCCGCCAGCGACGTGTTGTGCTTCGCGTCGCGGAACAGCGGATCGTCCAGCACGTCTTGCAAGAACCCGATCGTGGTGCATATCCCCCGGCCCGAGATGCGGAACTCGCGCAGCGCGCGGCTCATCCGGGCGATCGCCTGATCACGATCGGGTGCCCAGACGATGACCTTCGCGAGCAGGGAATCGTAGTCGGCGCTCACCAGGACACCGTTGGCGCCATGCGTGTCGACCCTGGTGAACGGCCCGCCGGGCGGCACGAATTCGTCGATCAGCCCCGGCGTCGGAAGGAAGCCACGCGCGGGGTCCTCGGTGTTCACCCTGCACTCGATGGACACGCCGCGCGGCACGACGTCCTCCTGGCCGAAGGAGAGCGGCCGGCCGGCGGCGATCAGGAGCTGCTCCCTGACCAGGTCGATGCCGGTGACCATCTCCGTCACCGGATGTTCCACCTGGATGCGGCAGTTGGCCTCGATGAAGAAGAAACCGCCCTCGGCGTCCACGAGGAACTCGAACGTGCCGGCCCCCCGATAGCCCGCGGCGCGGGCGCACGCCACGGCGGCCGCCCCGAGGCGCGTGGTGAGCTCGGGCGAGAGCCCGGGCGCCGGTGACTCCTCGATCAGCTTCTGCCTGCGTCGCTGCACGGAGCAGTCGCGCACCCCGAGGCTGACGACGCTGCCATGGCCATCGGCCAGCACCTGGACCTCGACGTGCCGCGCGGTGTCGACGTACTTCTCGACGTAGACCCGACCGTCGCCGAACACGGCCTGGGCGCTCACCCTGGTCTCGGCGAAGGCCCGCGCGAAGTCGCGCGGATCGCGGACCACCGCCATGCCGCGGCCGCCGCCGCCCGCCACCGCCTTGATGATGACGGGATAGCCGATCTCGTCGGCGACCTCCTTGGCCACCTGCCCGTGGGAGAGGGTGCCAGGGCTTCCCGGCAGGACGGGCAGCCCCGCCCCGGCGGCGAGCTTGCGCGCCTGCGCCTTGTCCCCCAGGGCGGCGATGACCGACGGCGGCGGGCCGATGAAGGTCAGCCCCTCCGCCTCGCACATCTCGGCGAAGTCGGCGTCCTCTGACAGGAAGCCGTAGCCGGGATGGACGGCGTCCACCCCGGCGCTCAGCGCGGCCTCGAGGATCGCCGGCGGGTAGAGGTAGCTCCGCTTCGCGGCGGCCGGCCCGATCTGCACCAGCTGGTCGGCGAGACGCAGCGCGGGTGAGTCGCGGTCGGCCGTCGAGTGCACCATGACCGTGCGGATGTCCAGCTCACTGCAGGCGCGGGCGATCCGCAGCGCGATCTCACCCCGGTTGGCGATGAGAACCGACGAGATCGGGGCGCCCGCGGGCGTGCGCTCGGGCGCGGTCATGGCGCGTCGAGGGGGGCGATGGCGAGCAGTGACTGGCCGTACTCGACCGGCGTGCCGTCGGGCACCAGGAGCTCGACGACCTGGCCAGGACGGTCGGCCTCGATCGGGTTCATCAGCTTCATGGCCTCCACGATTCCGACCTGCTGTCCCTTCTCCACCGTGTCGCCCACGCCGACGAAGGGCGGCGCCCCCGGCTCGGGAGCCCGATAGAACGTCCCCACCGTCGGCGCGCAGACATGGTGCAGGTCATCGGCCTCGGGCGCGACCTCTCCGAGCGGCGCCGCGAGAGGAAGGGTCGCCGCGGGCGCGCCCACGGCGACGGTCTCCGGCCACTCCAGCTCGACGCTCGAATCGCCCACCTGCAGCCGCACCCGTCGCACCCCGGTGCCCCTGGCCCCGTCGGCGCCGATGAGCTCGACGGCCCGCCGGCAGAGCTCGCCGATCAGCGCGTGCGAGCCGGCTTCGGACGTCTCTTCCACAGCACTCCCTTCACTCATCAGCGCTCCTCTCGCTCAACGCGGTCCCGAGCCGAACTGCCTGAACCGCTGGCGGCGCTGCGCGACCAGCTTCTTCGGGTCGAGGATGGCCAGTTCCTGGAAGGCCTCCGTGACGGCGGCGCCCAGGAGCCGCGCGCTCCTCGCCGGGTCCGTGTGGGCGCCCTCGCCAGGCTCGGGGATCACGCCGTCGACGATCCCGTGCCTGAGCAGCTCCCGCGCGTCCAGCCGCAGCGCCTCGGCCGCCCTGGGCGCCTCGGCCCTGCTCTTCCACAGGATGGAGGCGCAGCCCTCCGGGCTGATCACCGAGTACACCGCGTTGGACAGGGCCAGCACGCGGTTGGCGACGCCGAGCGCCAGCGCCCCTCCGCTGCCCCCCTCCCCCGTGACGACGGCGACGATCGGCACCGGCAGCGCCGACATGAGCCGGAGGTTCTCCGCGATCGCCCAGGCCTGGCCGTTCTCCTCCGCCTCGATGCCGGGAAAGGCGCCGGGCGTGTCGACGAGCGTCAGGACGGGATAGCCGAGCTTGGCGGCGAGCCGCATCAGCCGGGCCGCCTTGCGGTAGCCGGCCGGAGTCGGCATGCCGAAGTTGCGCTCGACCCGCTCGCGGGTGTCGTGCCCCTTCTGGTGTCCGATGAGGACGACCGGCCGGCCGTCCAGCAGCCCGATCCCGCCGACGATGGCAGGGCAGTCACCGCCCAGACGGTCCCCCCGCAGCTCGACGAACTCCTCCAGCAGGTAGCCGGCGTAGTCGAGCGTCGTGGGGCGGTCGGCGTGCCGGGCCAGCTGAACCGCGGTCCAGCCGTTCCTGCGCGGCAGCGACTCCGGCTGGAAGACCAGCTCGGCCGGTGGCGGCTCGGGCCGGCCGGCGGGGCGGGAGCCGCCACCCGAGCTCTGGAAGGCGCAGAGCCTGGCGAGCGTCGAGCGCAGCGCGCCGCGCGGCTGGACGCCGTCGACGAGCCCCTTCCCGCGCAGGTACTCCGCGGTCTGGAAGCCCTCGGGGAGGGCCTGTCCGATGGTCTGCTCGATCACGCGGGGCCCGGCGAACCCGACGTGGGCGCCGGGTTCGGCGAGGATGACGTCGGGCAGCGTCGCGAAGGAGGCGGCCACCCCGCCGTAGGTGGGGTCGGTGACCACGGCGATCGTCAGGATCCCGGCCTCGTCCAGCTCGGCCAGGGCCTGGCTGGTCTTGGCCATCTGCATGAGCGACAGCGCGCCCTCCTGCATCCGCGCGCCCCCCGACGCCGTCACCAGCACGAACGGCACGCGCTCGGCCAGCGCGACCTCGGCCGCGGTGACGATGCGCTCCCCCACGCCGGTTCCGAGGCTGCCGCCCATGAAGCGGAAGTCCATGACGGCCGCGACGGCCCGGTGTCCCTCGATCGTTCCGCTGACGCAGACGACGGCCTCGTCCAGCCCCGTCTTCAGCCGCGCTTCGCGCAGCCGGTCGGGGTACGGCCTGCTGTCCGCGAAGCCCAGGGGGTCCTCAAGGGTCGGCGGCGCCTCGATCGGCTCCGCCGTCCCCTCGTCGAAGAGCTGCTCGATCCGCTGCCACGCGCCGAGCCTGGTGTGCAGCCCGCAGCCGGGACACACCCCGAGCTCGCGCGCGAAGCGCTTGCCGTACACGATCTCGGCACAGCGCGAGCAACGAACCCACCGGGCGGTCTCGACCGCCGCGGGAGAAGTCGGAGAAGTCATGGTCATCGCGGGTCCTCCCTGCCATCCTTCACGCCGGTCGACCACGGATCGGCGAACGCCGTCCTTCCGACGCACTGCAATCCGGCCCACAGGTGCCGTCCCACCGCACTCGCGAGCCGCCACACGTACGGCCGGGGCCCTGCCGTCCGGTCAGAACTCGTCCACGACCTCATAGACTCCATAACCTCTCCCGCGACCTTCGTCCCGGTAGGACCGGAGCGCGGACGTCTGCCCCTTGTGCTGCGTCCCCTCCTCCCATGCGCGGAACTCCGCGAGCCCCGTCCACTCGCTGAGCACGGCGAACTCGCCGGGATCGAGCGCCGAACGCAGCAGCTGGCTGCTCAGCAGGCCGGGGGTGCCGCGCATCCCGCCGTTGACCCGCCGGTAGGCCGCCACCACGGATCCTGGGTCCGCGGCGGAGGCGGAGTAGTAGACCACGACACGGACCCGACCGCTCATCCGCCGCGCTCCGCGCGCTCGCGGCCGAGGTCGAACACCATGTTCAGGGTCGTCATCGAGCCGTGCGAGCGATAGGGGTGCAGCTTCTTGCGGTGCTCGACGTGCGCCTCGCTGCCCTCGAACTCGCGGAACCTGGCCTCGTCCACCCAGTCGCTCATGATGTAGTAGACGCCGTCCTCCTCCGCGCTCCGCAACAGCCACTGCCCGACGTTCGCGGGGTTGTCGCCGACCACGTCCGCGACGGAGTACCAGACCTTCTCGAAGTCCCGTTCCTTGCCCGGGAAGATCTGCATGCGCAGCATCACCCGGAAGACACTCGTTTCCGTCATGTCAGATCCCTCCGTCGACGTGGACGGTCTCCCCGGTCATGTACCGGGAGCGGTCGCTGGACAGGAACAGCACCACGTCGGCGACCTCCTCGGGCTCGCCGAGCCGGCCGAGCGCGGTCATCGTGCGGTAGCGCTGCGCGTGCTCGGGGCTGAGCCCGGCCGCGGCGTCGGTGTTGATGATCCCGGGCGCTACCACGTTGATCCTGATGCCGCGCGGGCCGAGCTCCTTGGACAAGGACCGGGCGAGGCCGAGCTCGCCCGCCTTCGACGCGGTGTAGTGGGTGCGCAGCGGCACGCCGACCATCGCCGCCTTGGAGCCGATCGCGATCACCGACCCGCCCGCGGACATCAGCGGCAGCGCCCCGCGCACCACGAGATACATGCCGGTGAGGTTGGTGTCGAGCACCCGCCGCCACTCGTCGAGTTCGAGCTCGGCGAAGGGCACGTGGCTGATGGCGCCGGCGTTGTGCACGACCACGTCCAGCGCGCCCAGCGTGGCGCGGCACTCGTCCAGCAGGCCGGTCACGTCCTCCGGCCGGCTGACGTCGGCGCGCACGACGCTGTGCCTGCCCTTGGTGCCCGAAAGGTCGCGCTCCAGCCGTTCGGCCGCCTCCTTGTCGGCGCGGTAACAGGTGACGACGTTGCAGCCCTCCTGGGCCAGCGCGAGCACCACCGCCCGCCCGATCCCCCTGCTTCCGCCGGTGACCAGCACGTTCTTTCCATCCAACCGGAAACTCATAGCGCTTCTCCTCTGTTGTTGCGCGATCGGCGGCCGTTCACGGCAGCGCGACGGCCGCCGCGGCGTTCAGGACGAGGGCCAGCACCGCCACCGCGGTGCGTCTGCTGTTCCACCGCGCCCACCGGCGCCTGAAGGCGTCCATGTCCCAGCCGGCGGGCAGCGTGTCCGGGTCCTGCGCCCTGATCCAGCGGTTCATCGGGACGTTGCGGGTCAGCGAGATGGCCACCACCGACACGGCCGCCAGGCCGGCCGCCGCGCACAGCACGCGCACCGCCGTCGTGGGGGCCGTGACCGCCACCGCCACGTCGGCGGCGAAGGTGACCAGCAGGCAGGCCGGCTGGAAGGGGTCGTACCTGCCCACGGCGAAGGCGTGCGCCCTGACATAGCTGTCGGCGGCGAGCGTCATGTAGAAGGGGACGACCCCCAGCACCGTGCCCACCAGCACCCCGGCGGCGAGGCCGTTGGCCAGGAACGCGAGCGGCAGCAGCAGGTCCGTCATGCGGCCCCGGTCTCCCGTGCCGCCTGCTCGACCCGCTCCTTGATCAGCTTCATCTGCACCGGCGTGTTGGTGTCGATCCGCCTGGTCATCTGCTCCAGGTCCACCGGGGAGTCCGGCTTCATCCTGAAGTCCTGGATCCACCGCATCTCCACACCCCCCGGCACCTCGCGGTACTCCCAGCGGATGTTCATGTACTCGAACCAGCCGGTCTCCACGCGGTGCGCGCGCACGGTGCGCGTCGCCGGATCGGCCGTCCGCTCCGACACCCAGGACCAGGCGTTGCCCTCGTCGTCGGGATGCATCGTCAGGCGGAAGCGGACCGTATCGCCCTCGCGGTGGAGGATCTCGGCCTTGGCGTACTCACTGAAGAGGTTCGGCCACGACTCGACGTCGTTGGTCATGTCCCACACCAGGTCCGGCGGTGCGGAGATCACGATCGCCCGTTCGGTGTGTCCCGCCATGGCTAGTTCACCCCTGCCCTTCGGTTGACGTAGTCGAGCACCTCGCCGGGGGTCTTCAGGTCCGAGGCCACCTCGTCGGGGACGGCCACCCCCCAGTCCCGCTCGATGCGGCTGACCAGCTCCAGCACGGCCAGCGAGTCGAAGCCCATGTCCGTGAACGAGGTGTCGAGGATGTCGCCCTCGATGTCGATCCCCTCGTCCACTCCCGCGCTGATCAGCATGACCTTCCGCAGATCGTCGAGGTCGAAATCCTTCATCGGATGCTCCTGTCGTTGCTTGTCCGGTGGTTGCTCATCAGGGCGCCCGCAGCACGAGTGCGGCGTTGAACCCGCCGTATCCCCGGGCGAGGACCATCGCGGTGCGCACCTCGGTGACCCGCGGCTCGTGCACGACCAGGTCGATCGCGTAGCCGGGCACCGGATCCGAGACCCCGACCGTCGCCGGGATGATCGAGTCGCGGATGGCCAGCAGGGCGGTGACGATGTCGAGGGCGGGGCCTCCGGCGTACAGCCGTCCGGTCATCGTCTTGGGCGCCGTGACCGGCACCGCCCGGTCGCCGAAGACGGCCGCGATCGCCTCCGACTCGGCCTGGTCGAGCTCGGGCACACCGGCCGCGTCCGCGAAGACCACGTCCACGTCGCCCGGCGCCAGGCCCGCGTCGGCGAGCGCGTTCTCGATGGCCCGGCGCAGCGCCGGCGGGCGCTCGCTCCCCGGCGCCGGGTCGAAGGTGGCGGCGTGTCCGGCGATCACGCCGTACACCTTCTCCGCCCCGCGCTCCCTGGCCTTCTCCGCGTCCTCCACGATGAGGATCGCGCCGCCCTCGCCCGCCACGTAGCCGTTGGCGTCGGTGTCGAAGGGGAGGTAGGCCCGCTGCGGATCGCGCCGCGAGCTGAGGCGCCCGTTGGCGATCTGGCAGGTCAGCCCGTAGGGGCTGAACGGGGCGTCGGTGCCGCCGCTCACGACCAGGCGGGCGCCGTCCTCCAGGACCCTGCGGGCCTGGGCGAGCGACTCCAGCGCGCCCGCCTGCTCGGCGACCACGACGCCGCAGGGACCGCGCATGCCGTGCCGGATGGAGATCTGACCGGTGGTGGCGGCGTAGAACCAGGCGATCGACTGGTAGGCGCCGACGTAGCGGGCGCCCTTGCTCCACAGCTCCTGGATCTCGCGCTGGCCGAACTCCACCCCTCCCGAGGAGCTGGCCGTGACCACGCCCATCTCGTACTCGGGCAGGTCCGCGGGGTCCACCCCGGCGTCGGACAGCGCCATGTCGGTCGCCACCAGCGCCATGTGCGTCCAATGGTCGGTCTGAGGGATCAGCCGGCCGGGGACGTTCCCCGCCGCGGTGAAAGCCTGGACCTCGCCGGCGAGACTCACGGGGTAGGAGGACGCGTCGAACCTGCTGATCGTGTCGATCCGCCTCGTCCCCCGTAGCGTGGCGGCCCAGTGCTCCTCCACCCCGAGGCCGGTCGGCGCCACGACGCCGACCCCCGTCACCACGGGAGCGGCGCCGCTCATGCGGCCTGCCTTCCCGGAGCGGTCAGCACGGTCGCCGTCTGGAACCCGCCGAAGCCGCTGCCCACGCTGAGCACCACGTCGATCGGCCGCTCCCTGGCCACGTGCGGGACGTAGTCGAGGTCGCACTCCGGGTCGGGCGTGGTGAGGTTGGCCGTGGGCGGTACCACCCCGTGCTCGATCGCCAGCGCGCAGGCCGCCACCTCGATGGCGCCGATCGCGCCGAGCGAGTGCCCGATCATGGACTTGATCGAGCTGACCGGCGTCCGGTACGCGTGGTCGCCCAGGCTGCGCTTGAAGGCGGCCGTCTCGTGCCGGTCGTTCTGCTTGGTCCCCGAGCCGTGGGCGTTGATGTAGTCCACGTCGTCCGGGTTCACCCGGGCGCTGTCCAGGGCCACCCTGATGGACTCGGCCATCTCGCGCCCGTCCGGCTTCAGCCCGGTCATGTGGTAGGCGTTGCCGCGCGTGGCGTAGCCCGCCACCTCGCAGTAGACGTGGGCCTCGCGGCGCCGGGCGTGTTCCAGGCTCTCCAGGACGAACACGGCCGCCCCTTCACCCAGCACGAAGCCGTTGCGGTCGCGGTCGAACGGGCGCGAGGCGTGCGCCGGATCGTCGTTCCTCGGCGAGGTGGCCTTGATCGCGTCGAAGCAGGCCACCGTGATCGGTGAGATCGGCGCGTCCGTGGCGCCGGCCAGCACGACGTCCGCCGTTCCCTCGGCGATCAACCGTGCCCCGTACCCGACGGCGTCGAGCCCGGAGGTGCATCCCGTCGAGATGAGCGTGACCTGCCCTTCGGCGCCGCAGGTCCACGCGACCTCGGCGGCGAGTGAGCTCGGCACCAGGTGGCCGTACAGATGGGGGATGCCGTAGGACGGGTCGACCTGCCACTGCCGGCCCGCGTCGCTCACGACGACGTACTCCTCTTCGAGGCTCATCGTGCACCCGACGGCGCTGCCCAGCGTCACCCCGATGCGGGACGGCTCCAGCCCGCCCAGCTCGAGGCCGCTGTCCTCGAGCGCCTCCCTGGCGGAGACGACGGCGAACTGCGCGGCGCGGTCCATCCGCCGGACCTCTCGTGCGGTGAGCCCCTCCGCGGCCGGATCGAAGTCGCACTCGGCCGCGATGCGCGACCTGAACCCCTCGGCGTCGAACAGCGACACGGTCCTGGTCGCGGTGCGGCCCGAGGTCAGCAGCTCCCAGAAGGCCTTGCGTCCCGTCCCGCCCGGGGCCACGACCCCGATGCCGGTGACGGCCACCTGCCGGCGGGTCATCTGCCGTCCCCCACACTCAGGGGCGGCTCCGAGACATTGGGCAGCGGCTCGGTGTCCACGTGACCGAGCTCGGGGCGCGGCGCCAGCGGGCCGAGCTGGAACACCGCCTGGGCCGGTTCCCGCCCGGTGTTCTCGACCCGGTGCCGGACGTCCACGGGAATCATGAGCGCCTCACCCGCGGCCAGCTCGACCGGTTCGCCGTCCACCCGCACCGTCAGCTCACCGCGCACGAGGTAGAGGAACTCCTCGGAGTAGGGGTGATAGTGCTCGGAGACGAACTCACCGGGCTCCAGGGTCAGCACCCCCATGAATCCCGAGGTCGATCCCACGGTGGCCGGGCCGAGCAGAACGCGAATGTCACCACCGCGCCGCCGATTCGGCGCAACCTCGTCGGCACTGACTTTCGATCGGGCAATCGCCATTCAAGGTCTCCTCTCCAGGCGGATACATCCGCTGAGCGCCATCATCATCACCGCACCTGCTCGAAGCGTCCTCGAATCGCGCTCAAAGCCGGGACGAAGAGGTGGCCGGCGACGTTCCCCAGCCATATTCGAGCCCGCCTCAAGCCGTGGACGCGATACTCCATCCGGTGACCGAGAGGAGGACCGGCATACGTGATTGGCCACATTCTCACCGCCGCCGTGCTGATCAGCAGCGGACTCGCGGCAGGCGTGCTGTTCACCCATGCGGTCGGCGTCTGGCCTGCGATGCAGGCGATGGCACCGGACCGCTACGTGGCCGCCCACAAACTCCTGGGCCGCGCCTATGACCCGATGATGCCGATCATCGTGAGCACGTCGTTGATTCTGGACGTCATTCTCGCCGCACTTTCGAGAAATGACATCGGGAGAATTCTTTTCATCGCCTCGGCCGTTTGCCTGGCCGGCGTCGGCGTGGTCTCCCAAACCCGTAACGTCCCGATCAACCGGCGCGTGAAATCACTCGATCCAGAGGCCATTCCGGCGGACTGGGAGGACCCGAGAGGCAGCTGGGGGAAATGGAATCTGGTCCGCACGACGTTCGCCGTTCTCGCGCTGGTGGGAAACGCCGCGGCGGCCGTGACGGCCGGTTGAAAGAACGCACAGGAAAGGAGACGAGATGTCCGTGACCGGCACCGAGCGGGGCGTCGCCCCGCCGCCCGTCCGCGATCTCGCCCAGCGCAAGGCCGACGTCCTGGAGAAGCTGGCGACCGACCGGCACGCCTGGCTCGCGACCGGCGGGGCCTCCGGCGCGCACCTGATCCCCCTCGCGTGCGTGTGGGACGGGACGCACCTGGTGATGGCCACGCACGACCGGCATCGGACCGTCCGCAACCTCCGCGCCCAAGGGCTCTCCCGAGCCGCCCTCGGCAACCCCGCCGACGTCGTGCTCATCGACGGTCTCGTGGAGATCGTGCCCGCCAAGGACGCGCCGGCCGACGCTTCCGCGCTCCTCGCCGAACTCCCGGTGAACCCCTCGCGGGTGCCCGGATGTGTCTACCTCTATCTCACCCCCCGGCGCGTTCTCGCCTGGCGGCACCGCGGCGAGATCCCCGGCCGGACGGTGATGAAGGACGGCCGCTGGCTCGCCTGACCAGGACGGCCCTGAATCGGAATCCCTGAGGAGCGTAGATGTCGGAGACGACCCTGCCAATAGGCAGCATTCCGGACTCGGCCCTGACCGATCCCTATCCCTTCTACGAGCAGCTACGAGCGGCCGGCCGCGTCCATCGCATGCAGACCCCCATCGGTCTGGAGGCGTGGTTCGTCCCGCACTACGAGGACGCCCGCACGCTGCTCATCGATCCCCGCTTCAGCAAGGCGGTGCACCACTCCGACGCGGGCGACAGGAAGGGCGAGAGCTCGTTCGCCAACAACATGGTCAGCACCGACCCGCCGGAGCACACCCGGCTGCGCAAGCTGGTGCAGAAGGCCTTCACCCACCGCCGCACCGAGCTCCTGCGCCCCCGGGTGCAGGAGTTCACGGACCAGATCCTCGACACGATCGAGAAGAGGGGCCGGGCGGACCTCATGGAGGACTTCGCCTTCCCGCTGCCGATGATGGTCATCGGGGAGCTCCTCGGCCTGCCTCCCGAGGACCTCGCGGACCTGCGAGAGAAGACCGTCTTCTTCTTCCTCGAGGAGAGCTACGACGGCAGCCCCGTGGAGCGCTTCCGCGAGAAGCAGGCCGGCATCGGGGAGTACGTCCGCAAGCTGATCGAGCACAAGAGGTCGACCTCGGGCGACGATCTCATCCACGGGCTGATCGAGGCGCGCGACGGCGAGAACAGGCTCTCCGAGCGGGAACTGGTCGCGACCGTGATGCTCCTCATCTTCGCGGGCTTCCTGACCACGGTGAACCTCATCACCAACGGGCTCCACGCGCTGCTCGTCAACCGCGACCAGCTCGCCCTGCTCGCCGCGCGGCCCGAGCTCATCGACTCCGCCGTCGAGGAGTTCCTCCGCTACGAGAGCTCGCTCGCCCTGATCGAGGGGCACGCGACCGAGGACATCGACGTCGGGGGAACCACCATTCCGGCCGACTCCCTGATCATCGTGCCGGTGCACTCGGTCAACCGTGACCCGGCGGTCTTCCCCGATCCGAACCGGCTGGACATCACCCGCAGCCCCAACCCGCACCTGGCCTTCAGCCACGGCCTGCACCACTGCCTGGGCGCGCCCCTGGCACGGCTCGAAGCGCAGGTGGCCATCAACACGGTGCTGAGGCGCTTCCCCGACCTGACCCTCGACTGCGCCCCCGAAGACGTGGCCTGGCACCGCGACTTCTTCTCGCGCTCCCTGCGCGCGCTCCCGGTACGGCTGGCGCGCTGATCCGACCACCCTCCGCCCCACACCCATCCCCAGAAAGGAAGCCGGATGTCCCTTCCGGAGAGCGCACTGCCCATTGTCAGGACGGCGACCGGATTCTTCCAGGCCCAGGCCCTGTTCGTCGGGATCGAGCTCGGCCTGTTCGCCCGCGTGTCCAGGGAACCCGCCGACGCCGCGACACTCCAGCAGGAATTCGGCCTGCATCCGTCGTTGGTCCACGACTACCTGGACGCGCTGGTCGCGATGGACCTGCTGGCGCGCGACGGCTCCCAGTACCGGGCGACCCCGATGACCTCGACCTACCTCGACCCCACCAAGCCCGAGTACATCGGCGGCTTCCTCGCCTTCAACCAGCGGCGGCTCTACCCGGCCTGGGGCACACTCGGCACGTTCCTCCGCTCGGGCGAGAACCTGGCGCAGAAGTTCTCCGCCGAGGGCGACTTCACCTCCGAGCTGTACGCGGACCCCCGGCGGGCCCGCGCCTTCACCGAGGCGATGGACGGCTACGCGGTGCTGCTCGCCCGTCCGCTCGCCGAGAAGTTCCGCTGGGACGAGGTGAAGTCCTTCGCCGACCTCGGGGGTTGCCGCGGGCTGCTCACCGCGAGGATCGCCGCCGCGCACCCCCACCTGCGCGGGGTGACCTTCGACCTGCCCCCGCTGGAGCCGCTCTTCGACGAGTTGATCGACAGCGTGGGCGGCGACACGGATCTCCGTGACCGGGTGAGCTACCAGGCGGGCAGCTTCTTCACCGACGCGCTGCCCGACACCCAGGTCTACATCTTCGGTCATGTCCTGCACGACTGGGTCGACGAGCGGCGCCGCGAGCTGGTGCGGCGGGCCTTCGAGCAGCTGCCGCCGGGCGGCACGCTCCTCGTCTACGACAGCATGATCGACGACGAGCGTCGCGACGCGGTCTTCAACCTCCTGATGAGCCTCAATATGGCCATGATCAGCGGCTCGTCGGAGTACACGGTCTCCCAGGGCATCGGGTGGCTGGAGGAGGCCGGGTTCACGGTCGAGGAACCGGTCGCGCTCAACGAGATCACCACTCTGCTCGTCGCCAACAAGCCGCTCTGACCAGGCGGAAGGGCTCCGGCCGGCCGCACCGGCCGGCCGGAGCCCGCCGTCAGAGCCGAAGCCGCGGCCAGTCCGCCGTGTCGCGCAGCAGCTGCCTGTCGTGGGTGGCCAGCACCACCGCGGCGCCCGTGGTGGCCAGCGCCTCGGTCAGCTCCTCGACCAGAGCCATCGACAGGTGGTTGGTCGGCTCGTCCAGCAGCACGACCTGCGGGCGCGCGGCCAGCAGGACGGCCAGGTCGAGCCGCCGTTGCTGGCCGATCGACAGCTCGGTCACCGGGCGGTGGGCGGCGCCGGAGGGAAGCAGGCCGAGCTGCGTGAGCCCGACACAGTCCGCCTCGTCGAGCGCACCCGAGCTGACGAGCCTGCCGACGACGGCGTCGTACACCTCGAAGGCGCGCCGCCGCGACGGCGGCGGCGACTCCTGCGCGAGCAGCCCCACCCGCGCGCCCCTCTTGCGCTGTACGACCCCCGAGTCCGGGGCCAGCGTCCCCGCGAGCACGGAGAGCACGCTCGACTTGCCGGAGCCGTTGGGGCCGGTCACCACGAGGCGGTCGCCGGAGCGCAGCAGCACCGACTGCGGTGATGCGAACCGGCCGTGCACCGTCACCTCGTCGGCGCGCAGGAGCGTGGCTCCCTGCGGCGCCTCGAGCCGCGGCAGTTGGAACCGCAACGGCGGCTTGGGAACGTCGACCACGTGTGCCTCGAGCTCCTCCCGCCGCCGGTGAACCGCCCGGACCAGGGCGGGCGCCCGAGTGGCGCGCGTGTGCTTGCCGGTTCCCTTCTCCGGCCGCCATCCGGTGGACAGCCGGTTCTGCGCCGCGGAGAGGTCCTGCGCGAGCCGCTCCCGCTCGCTCTGCTGGTCCCGGTACTCGCTCTCCCAGCGTTCCCGCTCGGCGCGACGGCCCTCCCGGTAGCCGGCGTATCCGCCGCCGTAGGTACGGGGCCGGCCGTCACTGGTCGGGTCGAGGTCGAGCACCGTGGTGACGACGTCGTCCAGCAGCGCGCGGTCGTGGCTGACCAGCACCACCCCTCCCGGGTGCTCACGAAGCCTGGCGGTCAGGTGGTCGAGACCGGCCGCGTCGAGATGGTTGGTCGGCTCGTCCAGCAGCAGGAGATCGTGACCGGCGCCCAGCAGGCACGCCAGCCGGATCCGGTAGCGCTGCCCGACGGAGAGCTCGGCCAGCGGCCGGGCGCGGTCGTGCACCGCGTCGAGCGCGGCGAGCGAGACGTCGACGCGGCGGTCGGCGTCCCAGGCGTCGATGGCCTCCGCGTCCGCGAGCGCGTCGGCGTACGCCTGGTCGGCGCCGGGGCGGTCCTCGGCGAGCGCGAGGGTCGCCGCCTCGAACGCGCGCAGCACCGCGCGTACCTGGGCGAGTTCGACGTCGATCAGACCGCCGACGGTGCGGTGGTCGTCGATCGGCATCTCCTGGTCGGCGACGCCGAGCGTGCCCGCCCGGTGCACCGAGCCGGAGTCGGGAACCAGGGTCCCGGCGAGCACCTGCAGCAGCGTGCTCTTGCCGCGGCCGTTCTCGCCGACCACCCCCAGCCGATCACCGGGAGAGACGGTCAGGTCCACACCGGTCAGAACCGGTCGGCCGCCGCGGGCGAGACGCAGATCTGTGGCGTTGAGATGGGCCCGCGCGCGAGCCCGGCGAACAGTGTCGGTGGACACACTTCCTCCAAGGGCAGGCTCCCGCGCGCCCCGGCACAGCCGGCGGCGTCAAGGCAGGAACCTGTGAAAAGTGACAGACGACAGCGGAAGACTCAGCCGCGCCCGGGCCCGCTGAACGGGGCGATCCGGGACCTCATCGGCGGCCGAGGTCGTCGTCCTCAGAGGAAGTACAGATATTGCACCCAGCCAGGGTAGCAGACGGCCTTCCCGCGAAGCCTTTTCTCACCCGGCCGGTACGTTGCGGGGTCCCCTCACAGGAAACGACAGAGGGACGCGACCGTCACGCGCTGCCTACCACGGCGGCGAAGGTGGCCACCTGCAGGAGGAGCTGGGCGACTGCCAGGACCGGCCGGAGCCAGGTCATCACCCGCCATCTCTTCGGGAGGACGAGCGCGCCCACGCCGGCGGCGACACTGCCCCAGAACGTCCACCAGGCGATCGGCAGCAGCACGTCCGCGGCCGGGGCGCACTGCTCCCCGTAGGTCAGGCACCGGGAGAACTCGGCCGTGCTCAGCACGTAGATCCAGGCGAGCACGGTGGTGGGGATCAGAGTGGCGGTGCCGATCGCCGCGCACCTGCGCCAGGGATCCCATCCGGACCGCCCCCGGACGTTCGCGTTCGCTGTCATGGAGCCACCCGACCGGACCGTCCCCGGACATTCGCGTTCGCTGTCATGGAGCCACCCAACCAGACCGCCGCGGCGATCGTCGACACCGGCCAGGGGCGTCAGCCGGGCTCGCGCGTCGCCTGACGTGGATCCGGTGCGTCGGGCTACTGCGCGGTCTCGACGACACCAGGAGCGGCTTCCGCATCACCCTCTTCGGCTACTGGGTCGTGGGGCTGCCCGCGGCGTGGCTGCTGGCGACGCCCGCCGGGCTGGCCACGCTGGGAACCGGGCTCGGCCTGACCGTCGGGCCGGCCACCACGGCCGGGCTGCTGCTGCGCCGCTTCCACCGGGCCGGCGCCCTGCGTCCTTTGAAGGGACGCGAGGTGGGCGGGCGCGTTTTACCCGACTGGCCCACCGATCCTGACATTTCCCGCTATGGTGCTGAAGATCCCTTAGCAGCTGTCACAGGAGTCCCATGCCGCACGTCGAACCCCTCCGGGAGGGCGATCCTGCGGCTATGGGGCCCTACCGGCTCCTCGGGCGCCTGGGCGCCGGCGGGCAGGGAGTCGTCTACCTGGGCCAGGGGCGGGACGGCAGGCCGGTCGCGGTCAAGGTCATGCGCGACGGGCCGGCCGACGAGCGCTTCGCCAAGGAGATCGACGCGGCGCGGCGGGTGGAGCCGTTCTGCATCGCCCAGGTGCTCGACGCCTCCCTGAGCGGCCGGCCGTACATCGTGACGGAGTATGTCGAGGGCCCCTCGCTCCAGCAGGCGGGCCGTCACAGCGGTGCCGACCTGCAGCGGCTCGCCGTCGCGACCGCGACCGCGCTGACGGCCATCCACCAGGCGGGCATCGTGCACCGCGACTTCAAGCCCGCCAACGTGCTGCTCGGGCAGGGCGGGCCGCGGGTGATCGACTTCGGCATCGCCCGATCCGTCGAGTCGGGGCTGACGGGGACCAGCGGCATCATGGGGACGCCTGCCTACATGGCCCCCGAACAGCTGGCGGGGGCGGCGGTCGGGCCCGCCACCGACGTGTTCGCGTGGGCCTCGGTGATCGTGTTCGCCGCGACAGGGAGCCCGCCGTTCGGCGAGGACTCGCTCCCCGCGGTGATCAACCGGATCCTGCACAACGAGCCACAGCTCGGCGATCTGCCGCGGCCGTTACGCACGATCGTGCTCGCGTGCCTGGACAAGGATCCGGCGCGCCGGCCGTCCATGCAGGACGTGCTCCTGCAGCTGTTGGGCGGACAGGTCCCCAGCCATCCGGGCGACGCCGGCCACAGCGGCGGGCCCACGGTCCCCGGGAGGTCACGACGCGGGAGCGGGGCCGCGGGAGCCCGGCGTGGGGGCGAGGTCCGGGTCGTCGCGGGGATCTCCGGCGTGGTGGCGCTGATGGCCGCGGGGGCCGTCGGCTGGGGCATCACGAGCGGCTGGGGTGCCACGAGCGGCCGGGAGGTCAGGACGGCGCCCCCGAGCGCGCAGGCCATGGCGATCACCACGACGGGGAAGACCGGCCCGACGACGAAGCGCCCGCGCCCCAAAGGGACCAGAACCCCGGCCACCCGCAAACCGACCCCCAAACCGACCAGTGAGCCGACGAGGGAGCCCGCCTCCGCCCCGACGAGCTCATCCGCCAAACCCACCAGGTCCGCCGCATCGGGTGGCGGCGGGTCGTTCAGGATCGCGTCGCTGCGCGCCATGGGCGCCAGGAAGGCCAACACCCAGGACTGCCAGATCGGCCAGTCCAACACCTTCGGCCTGGTCGAGGGGACCAGGCTGCACACCAGGTTCCGCTACGAATGGATCCTGGACGGCCGGGTGGTGGAGCGTTCGGAGGCCTACATCGCCGACTCCCACACCCAGCAGGTCATCGGCCCGCTCGTCAAGCCCGACGGCCCGCACCGCATCACGCTCCGCCTGACCTCGCCCATGACGGTGTCGAAGACGCTCTCGTTCGCCATCTGCCCGGTGGGTACCGAATGACGGCCCCGCTCCTGCCCGAGGATCCCCCGGCCGTCGGCCCGTACCGGCTGCTGGCACGGCTGGGCGCGGGCGGGCAGGGTGTGGTCTACCTGGGTCAGGCGCCCGACGGGCGGCGGGTCGCCGTCAAGGTCCTTCAGGACGGGCTCGCGGGTGACCACCGCTTCGCCAAGGAGATCGACGCGGCGCGACGGGTCGAGCCGTTCTGCATCGCCCAGGTGCTCGACGCCTCGCTGGGCGGCCGGCCGTACATCGTGACCGAGTACGTCGAAGGGCCCTCGCTGCACGAGGCGGGCCGCCACGGCGGCGCCGACCTGCAACGGCTGGCGGTCGCGACGGCGACCGCGCTGGCCGCGATCCACCGGGCCGGGGTGGTGCACCGCGACTTCAAGCCCGCCAACGTGCTGCTCGGCCGCGACGGGCCGCGCGTCATCGACTTCGGCATCGCCCGCTCCTCCGGCCACGCGCTGACCGTGACGAGCAGCATCGTCGGCACGCCCGCCTACATGGCGCCCGAGCAGCTCGCGGGCGAGCCGCTCGGTCCCGCGGTGGACGTCTTCGCCTGGGCGTCGGTGATCGTGTTCGCCGCGACAGGGACACCGCCGTTCGGCAACGACTCGCTGCCCGCGGTGATCCGCCGCATCCTCCACGACGAACCGCACCTGGGCGACCTGCCGGGACCGCTGCGCCCGATCGTGCTGGCCTGCCTGGCCAAGGACCCCGCCGCCCGGCCCGCGATGCAGGACGTCCTGCTCCAGCTCCTCGGCGCCCAGCCCACCACCCCGGCCGGCCGCACCATGGATCGTCGGGGAGGTACGGCGGGCCGCCGCGCGAACCGCCGAGGAGGCACGGCGGGCCGTGGCGCGGGCCACGGAGGAGCTACGACGGGCCACGAAGGAGCTACGGCGGGCCGCCGGGGAGGAACGGCAGGCAGTGGCGCGGGCCGCCGGCGCGGGACGGCGGTCCTGGCGGGGGCCGGGGCACTGGCGGTGTCCGCCGCCCTGGTGGCCGGGGCGCTCACATGGACGCCCGACACGGTGACGACCGCCGCCTCGGCACCCACGCCCTCCCCTGGCGCCTCGACCGGAACTCCGGATCCCGCGCCCGAGAAGCCGGGTTCGGCCGAAACCCCTCGCCCGAAGCCCAAGACCACCCGGCCGCGGCCGACGGCCAAGCCCACGACCGCCGAACCCGTGACCACCACATCCACCACAGAGAAGCCCGCAACCGAGAAGCCCGCAACCGAGAAGCCCGCCACCACCAAGCCCACCACCGTCAAGCCCACGACCTCCAAGCCCGCGACCTCGAAGCCGACGACCTCGCGACCCGTGCCGTCCCCCGCGAAGACCACGCCCAGGGCCGCGGGCGGGACCGTCCGCCTGGTCTCGTTGACACTGGACGGGCTGAAGAAGGCCGAAGGGTGCTGGTCGCAAAGCCTCTTCCCCGTCGCCGTGCTCAAGGGCCCGTCAGGCAAGCAGAGGGAGTACGGCTACCGGTGGGTCGTGGACGGCGAGGACAGCGGGTGGTTGACGGGCTGGCTGACCAACGGCACGGACAAGGTCCAGCGCAACCCGTTCGGCGCGTTCACGCCCGGGCGGCACACGATCGTCTTCCACCTCCTGACCCCCTCCAAGGCCACCAGGCGCGTCTCGTTCACGGTGTGCGACTACTACTCCTAGGCCCTCTTCGAAGGCACGCTCCCGGGGTCCTGCCGCGTGCAATCGGCCGCACCATCAGGACGGATGGGCAGCCGCCTCGGCGTGCCAGCAGTGCGTCCACCGGCCGGCGCCGAGCTCGGTACGGCCCGGCACCTCGTCGGCGCAGACCGGCAGCGCGACAGGGCAGCGCGGGTGGAAGCGGCACCCGCTCGGCGGCGAGATCAGGCTGGGCGGCTCGCCGTGCCTGGTGCGGTCGGGCGGCGTCACCCGATCGGGGTCGGGGGCCGAGTCCAGCAACAGCTGGGTGTAGGGGTGCCGGGCCGCCTGGGTGAGCGCTTCGCCGGGGCCGCTCTCGATCAGCCGCCCCGCGTACATGACGGTGATGTCCTCGGCGAAGTAGCGGGCGCTGGCGATGTCGTGCGTGATGTACAGCAGCGCCAGCCCGCTGTCGGCGGCCAGCCGCTCGAGCAGCCGCAGCACGCCGAGCCTGATGGACACGTCGAGCATGGAGACGGGCTCGTCCGCGATCAGCGCGATCGGCCGTACGGCCAGCGCGCGGGCGATCGCCACCCGCTGCCGCTGCCCGCCCGACAGCTCGTGCGGCAGCTTGTCCATGAACTGCTCGACGGGCGTGAGGCTGACCCGTTCCAGCAGTTCGGCCACCAGCTCCCGCTCGTGCGCGGCGGAGCGCGCGTGCCCGTGGACGCGCATCGGCCTGGCCAGGTGGTAGCGGACCCGGTGGAAGGGGTTGAGCGAGGCGAACGGGTCCTGGAAGATCAGCTGCACCCGCCGCCGGTACTCCCTGAAGCCCTTCACCTTCTCCCCGCGCAGCAGCACCTCGCCCGACGTCGGCGGGTACACCTGTGCCAGCAGCCTGGCCACGGTGCTCTTGCCGCAGCCGCTCTCCCCCACCAGCGCCGTCACCGACCCGGACCGCAGCGCCAGCGACACGTCCTCGACCGCGCGCACGGTGCCACGGCCGCGGGCGGCCTTGAAATGCTTGGTGAGGTTCCTGCCCTCGAGCACGATCTCGCTCATCGGACCCCCTTCCCCTCGTTGAGCAGGCAGGCCACGTCGGGATCGAGCCGTGGCAGCGTCGAGTCGCAGGCGTCGAAGGCGAAGCGGCAACGCGGGTGGAAGGCGCAGCCGGACGGCAGCGAGCGCAGGTCGGGTGGGGTGCCGGGGATGCCGAGCAGTTCCTCGCGCGGCCCGTGCAGGCGCGGGAAGGAGCGCAGCAGGCCCAGTGTGTACGGGTGGCGCGGCGCCTTGTGCAGCGCCCTGGCGGTGCCCGTCTCGACCACCCGGCCCGCGTACATGATGGCGATCCGGTCGGAGATCTCCATCAGCAGCGACAGGTCGTGCGTGATGAACAGGACCGCGAAGCCGTACTCCTCCCGCAGGGCCCTGATCTCGTGCAGGATGTCGCGCTGCACCACCACGTCGAGGGCGGTGGTGGGCTCGTCCATGATGATGATCTCGGGGTTGAGCGCCAGCGCGATGGCGATCGCCGCACGCTGGCGCATGCCGCCGGACAGCTCGTGCGGGTAGCTGCGCCGGCGGTCCGCGCTGATGCCGACCCGCTGCAGCAGCTCCACCGCGCGTTCGGCGCGCGCCTTGCGTCGCATGTCGGGGACGTGGATACGGAGCACGTCGTCGATCTGCGCACCGATCGTGCTGACCGGGTTGAGGGAGTTCATGGCGCTCTGGAAGACGACCGCCAGCTCCCGCCACCGGAAGGCGCGCAGCTCCTCGCGTTTCAGGGCCAGCACGTCCACGGCCGGACCGCCGGCCCGGTGGTAGGTCACCGAGCCACCGGCGATCGTGGCCGGTGGCCGCAGCAACCGCCCGATCGCGTGCGCGAGCGTGGACTTGCCGCTGCCGCTCTCCCCCGCCAGCCCGAGGATCTCGCCGCGCCGCAGGTCGAGCGAGACGTCGGCGACCGCGTGGACCGCGCCGCTGTTCGACAGGTAGTCGACGCCGAGTCCGCGGATCTCCAGGACGTTCACGAGCGCGCCTCCTCCGGGATGGCCGTGGCGAGCTTGGGTCGGCGCGGCTGCCTGATCGTGCGCAGCCGGGGGTTGGCTATCTCGTCCAGGCCGAAGTTGACCAGCGCCAGCCCGGTGCCGATGAGCGCGATGCACAGCCCCGGCGGCACGAACCACCACCAGGCGCCGATCAGCAGCGCCTGGCCGTTCTGCGCGAAGTACAGCATGCTCCCCCAGCTCACCGTGGACAGGTCGGCCAGGCCGAGGAAGGAGAGCCCGGCCTCGGCGAGGATGGCGCCGACCACGGTGGCAAGGAAGCTGGTGGCGATCACCGGCAGCAGCACGGGCATGATCTCGAAGAAGACGACGCGGAACGGGCCCTCGCCCGCGGCCCGCGCCGCCTCCACGAAGTCGCGCCGCCGTACGGACAGGGTCTGGGCGCGCAGCACGCGGGCGCCCCACGCCCAGCCGGTCACGGCGATCACCACCGCGACCGAGGCGACGCCGCGCTGGGGCAGGTAGCCGGCGAGCACGATGATCAACGGCAGCGCGGGAAGCACCAGGAAGATGTTGGTGAGCACCGAGAGCACCTCGTCGACCGCGCCGCCGAAGTAGCCGCCGACCAGGCCCACCGCGATGGCGAAGACGGTGGCGATGACCGCCGACAGCACGCCGACGCCCATCGAGACCCGCGAGCCGTGCACGATCTGCGTGAGCACGTCCTGGCCGGTCTGCGTGGTGCCGAGCCAGTGCTCGGCGGAGGGCCCCTGGAGACCGGCGTCGCTGGTGGCGGCCGGGTCGGCGGGCAGCAGCAGCGGTCCGACGAGCGCCATCAGCGTGAAGAAGACCAGGATGCCGATGCCGATGCGGATCTTCATTGGCGGGTCCTTGGGTCGAGGATCACGTAGGCGAGGTCGGCCAGCAGGTTCGCGACGAGGACGGCCAGCGAGATCACCAGGAAGATGCCCTGCATGAGCGGGAAGTCCTCGTTCTCCACGCCCTTCAGCAACATCGAGCCGATGCCCGGATAGGAGAAGACGATCTCGGTCAGCACCGAGCCGCCGACCACGAACCCGAGCGACAGCGCGAAGCTCGTGATGTTCGGCAGGATCGCGTTGCGCGCGGCGTAGGCCCACATGACGCGGCGGCTGGTCAGCCCCTTGGCCTCGGCCATGACCACGTAGTCCTCGCCGAGCGTGGTGACCATGACGTTGCGCATGCCGAGGATGCGGTCGGCCATCGAGGCCAGCACGATCGTGACCGCGGGCAGCGTCGCGTGGTAGCCCACGCTGGCGACGAACTCCCACGTGAAGCCGGGCGTCACCTCCAGCCCGTACGCTCGCGAGCCGGGAAACCACTGCAGCGTCGAGCCGAACACGAAGACCAGCACGAGCGCCACCCAGAAGTACGGCACCGCGTGCAGGAACGTGGCGGCGGGCAGCACCCCGTCGAGCCAGGTGCCGCGCTTCCACGCCATCAACACCCCGAGCGAGGTGCCGACCACGTAGCTGATCAGCGTGGCCACACCCACCAGCCCGATCGTCCACGGCAGGCTGTCGGCGACGACCGTGGACACCTCGGTCGGGAAGAAGGTGATCGACCGCCCGAGTTCGCCGCGGAACAGGTTGCCCAGATAGTCGACGTACTGCGTCCACAGACCCGCGTCGCTGATCCCGAACGCCCTCTTCATCGCCTCGATCGCGGCCGGGTCCACGTTGCCCTTGAGCCTGGCCACCAGCAGGTCCACCGGATCCCCCGGCATCATCCTGGGGATCAGGAAGTTGAGCGTGACGGCGGCCCAGGCCGTGAGGAGGTAGAACCCGAGCCGCCTGGTCAGGAACCTCACGTGCCCGCGGGCCTCAGGTTGAGCAGCACCACGGCCGCGTCGGGCGAGGTGTACGGCGAGGGCATCGCGTACGGGTCCTGCTCGGAGGGCCACCCGACGTACTTGTTCGTGCGGAACTGCGCCCACGCCGGGCTGTAGAACAGCGGCAGCACCGGCAGCTTCTCCACCATGATCCGGCCGAGCTCCTGGGTGGCCCGCTGCTGCTCGGCCAGGTTCTCGGTGGCGGCGTAGTCGTTGATCAGCTTGTCGGTCGTCTCGTCCTTCCACCGCTGGTAGTTGCCGGTGGCGGCGGTGCCGACGGGCTTGGCCAGCTCGCTGAAGAGCAGCGACCTCATCTGGAAGTACGGCGAGGCCCCGGCGGGCGTGGCCCTGATCGACAACTCGAAGTCGCCCTTGCCGACCTTGGACACCCAGTCCTGGAACGCCACCCCGCGGGTCTCGACCGTGATGCCGACCTTGGCCAGGTCCTCCCTGATGAGCTGGGCGGCGTTCACCCAGTCGGTGAACGGGGAGGGCACGAGCAGGGTGAACGTCAGCTGGGCCGGATCGACGCCCTTCAGCAGTTCTTTGGCCTTCTCGACGTCCACCTGGAAGGAGGCGTCCTTGTATTCCGGCGGCAGGAACGCCTCCCCGCCCGGCATCGGGATGCTCGTCGGGTGGGCGACCTTCGTGTACCCGCGCTCGGCCACCTTGACGATCTTGTCGCGGTCGATGGCCAGGCTGATGGCCTGCCGTACCTCCGGCTTGGACAGGACGGGGTGGGTCAGGTTCGGCAGGAGCGAGACCACGCCCTCGGGCGGGAAGTAGTACTTGTTGACCTCGGGCTTGCCCTGGACGTAGATCTTGTCGATGTCGGGCACGAACGCGCCCGCCCAGTCGATCTCGCCCTGCTGCAGGCCGGTCTGCACGGCGTTGGCGGTGTAGGCGGGGAACCGGATGGTGGGGACGACGGGCTTGCCCGGCTGCCAGTACGCCGAGTTCTTCGTCATCTCGTACAGCTGGGCGGAGAACTTCGAGAGCTTGTACGGCCCGGTGCCGACCGGCTTGGGGTTGGTGAAGGTGACCGGGTTCTCCTTCTCGAACAGGTGCTTCGGCACGATGCCCGTGTTGCCGGAGATGTTGAACAGCTTGGCGTACGAGGTGGTCCTGAAGTCGATCCGCACCTTGTCGGGGGCGAGCACCTTGGTGCCGGAGATCTCCAGCGCGCCCTTGTTGAGCTCGGGGTGCCTGGTCATCGTGGTGAAGGTGAAGGCCACGTCGTCGGCGGTGAACGGCTTGCCGTCGGTCCACTTCACACCCTGGCGCAGGGTGAAGGTGAGCGTCTTGCCCTCGTTGCTCCACTCGTGGCCCAGCGCCAGCCACGGCTTGATCTCGCCGGGTTTGAGCTTGTTGAAGTACTCGAGCGTCTCGTAGATCATCCCGGTCGTGCCGAAGTTCACGCCTTCGAGGTGGAACGGGTTGAAGTTCTCCTGGAAGGTACCGGAGTCGATGGCGTGCATCACCAGGGGCGGCGCCGCGTCCGCCGTCTTGGGGGCGCCGGAGCTGGAACAACCTGCCACGGCGAGGGCTAAGGCGACGGCGAGTGTGAAACGTTTCATCAGAAGGTTCCTCTCACACGGAGGTCACGGGAGCCGACCGGCGCCGCGAAGGCCTGGGCCCGGCGGAACCCGGCCGGAGCGCCGCGCACGATGGTGAGGGCGCGGTAGTAGTCGACGTACGGGAAGCCGTACGTCTCCCCACGGGCGAACGCGTAGCCCCTGATCGCCGCCGACCAGACCTCGTAAGCCTCGTCGGTCAGCTCGAAGAAGACGTCGGGCCGGTAGCCCTCGGCGTCCTCCCAGTTGTCGGCGTAGAACAGCTGCGCCGCCCAGTGCGCGGGCCGCTCTCGCTCCAGCGTCTTCAGCCCGCCGTAGAAGCGGGCGTCCTCGACGATGCGATGTGTGCGGGCGTGATCCTTGTGGATCGACCGGCTCCAGTGGGTCAGGATCACGTCGGGACGCAGCTCCCTGATCAGGTCGCCGACGCGCATCTTGACGTCGTCGTCCTCGGGCAGCAAGCCGTCCTCGTAGTCGAGGAACCTGGCCTCGGCGCCGATCGCCCGCGCGAACGCCGCTGCCTCGTCGCGCTTCTGCTTCGCGTATTCGGGCACGGGCAGCCGCGGGTGCCCGCGCTCGCCGAGCGTGAGGTGCAGTAGCGTGGCGCGGTGCCCCTCGAGGACGTGCTGCGCGAGCACGGCGCCCGCCGTCAGGTCCATGTCCCCGGCGTGCGCCCCGACGGCCAGTACATGGATGTCTTCGACTGTTCCCTCGCTACGCTCGCTCACGGGCCCACCTCATGACGTGGAAGCGGCGGGTGACCTGGTAGCCCGCCTTGGTGTAGAGATGTCCGGCCGGGCTGGACTCCCCTGTCCAGAGGAACCACGAGGAGTGCAGGCCCTCGGCTCGCATCCGCGTCATCGTGAGGTGGAGAAGGATCTTGCCGAGCCCGGTGCCGCGCTCGCCGGCGTCCACGCCGAAGGGCCCGAACCTTTCGGGGATGCCGCGGTAGGCGGCGTAGAGCGCGAACCCCACCAGCCGGTCCCGCTTCCTGGCGACGACCATGCGCGTGGTGTCCTTGTGGTGGCGGATCGCCTCGCCCCAGTCGGGGTTGAACGCGTCGGCCGCGAACCTGATCAGCTCGGGCAGTTCGCCGTCGGCCGGGCTGTGGAAGCCGTACCCCTCGCTCTCCCGCCTGGCCCGCAGCTCGTGGACGTCCTCCGGCGTCAGGTAGCCGACCAGCGTGCGGTCCATCGCGACCGGCGAGTAGAGCGTGCCGAACCCCAGGCTGGTCAGCAGGGCGAACCCCTCGGGGTAGAGCTCGGAGTCGGCGCCGGGCAGCACGTAGTTGGGCGTGTAGGAGGCGAAGTCGACCCGCGTCCGTCCCCTGGACCGCAGGAAGTCCAGCGCCTCGGTGAGCAGCCGCCGGCCGAGCCCGCCACCCCGGTGTCCCGGCGCGACGAAGAAGAACGGGATCCAGCCGGTCTCCGGCTCCAGGTCCGTGCCCGGCGCGAGCGGCGTCAACCGGCGGACGGCGTAGGCGCAGCCCACGACGCGCCCGCCGGTCACGGCCACCCGCAGGCCTTCGGGGTCGAAGTTCGGGTCGAGTAGGACGCAGTCGCGAAACCACGCCGCGGTCGTCGGGTCCGCCGGAAGGCTCCGGTTCCAGGATTCGATCAGAGAGTGCTCGTCCCCGGCGGCGAACGCGCGGACAGTGACCGTCATGCCCAAAAGCTTTGCGACTGGTAAGGCGCCGGGTCAATAAGATCAGGGAAGAAAATTTCCCTTGTGGCTACCCTCTAGAAACTTTCCTTCGTCTCGGGTAAGCATGGAATGTTGGCTTACCAGATCGGCAGGTGGCCGCTCGGCGAGCCCGTGCCTGCCTGCTCAGTCGGCGGGCAGTCCCCAGAAGGGGCCGTGCAGGCCGACCTGCGCGAAGTACGCGGCGGCGGAGGAAGGGTCACGCCGGGTGTAGCCGCGGTCCAGGCGTCCGGCGTACCAGCCGCGGGCCAGCCGCCACAGGGTGGCCAGATCCATCACGTAACCGCGGGCCTGCCGGGTCCGCTCGAGCCAGACCTCGACGCAGGCGACGGAGCAGAACAGGCGCTGGTTGGCGCAGGCGTGGACGACGTCGTCCCAGATGTGGTGGACCGGCACGAGGAAGTGGGCCACCTGGTCGCCCGGCGGAGGCGCGTCCCAGCCGACCCTCCAGGCGTGCGGGGTGTCGCAGGCCGGGCAGCCGGTGGCGACCAGAACGGCGGGCTCGTCCCGGAGGAGGTGGGGGATGGCGAACGAGTCCCAGGCGCAGCCGCCCCACCACAGGGTCCGCTCCCCCATGACGGAGAAGCCGAGCGGGACGGCCGAGAAGGGATGCGCCATGACGACGCGGTCGCCGTCGCCGGTGTCCAGGACCAGGTCGCGGCTCTCGTGGAGATGCCGCAGCGCCTGCCGTACCCGGTCGACGGCGAGCCCGGTGCGGGCGGCCAGTTCCGGCGGGCCCGGGGCGCGGCCTGTGCGCGCGAAGCCGGTGTAGACCGCCAAGCGGACGTCCTCGAGCTGTTCCCTGTCCACCATCGTCCCCTTCACGGGTGGAGAGCATGCACCACAGTCGTCACCATGCTCTTGAACGCTGGTGCGACTCGCTTCTGATCCCCTCCTTGCGCCACACCTTGAACAGCCGGCGAGCCGAACCTCCGACCGGCCCGACGGCCTCGTACAGCACGTCGCGCGAGACCGGCTTCGCCTCGGCGACCGCGGCCACCGCGTCGTCCGCGATGGTGATCGTGCGGGAGCACACGCTCAGGAGGTAGCCGGGGATCCGCAGCTCCGGGTCCGTGCAGCCGACCAGCGGGACGCCCACGGCGGCGACCACCGGGAAGACCGTCCCAGGGATGCCGATGGCGACCTCGGCCCGCGCCGACGCCTGGACGGACGGCACCGAGCTGATCTCGTACCGCTCCCACAGCGAACGGTCCTCGCGCGGGTGCAGCCCGACCAGGATGTGCTTGCCGGCCGCGGCCAGCCGCTCGGCCGCCGCCAGCAGCAGGTCGGTGCCAGGGGCCGAACCACCTGTCCCGCTCGATCTGGTCACGCTGGTGAGCACCAGGACGGTGCCCGGCTCCGGGGCGTGCCTGGGCAGGTCGTCCGTCTGCGGTGTGCCCACGACCGTGATCGGCTGTCGCGTGCCCAGGTAGTCGTCGAACACCTTCGCCTCAGCAGGTGACGAGGCGGTGATCGCGCTGAGCCGCCCGCGGAACTCCGCCGCGCGCGGCGCCTCGACGGGCAGCTGGTAGGCCAGCGAGCCGGCGATCAACGGCAGCGTGCGCAGCCGCGCGGCGCAGTCGGCGGGCCAGTCGCCCGCCCCTGTCACGATGAGCAGATCGGCCTCGGTGATCTCGTCGGGGGTCGCGACCGGAACCGGATCGTCCGGCTTGACACCGGACCGGTCGGGCACCAGCTGGACGATCTCCCACCCGAGGCGCTTCGCCTCGGGCAGCAAGGGCCTGACGTGATAGGTCCCCCACGGCTCGTTCGTGGCGATCAGCACTCTGGGCCGCGCCCCCGTGCCCGGCCGTACCGCGGCATGCGCGGCCTTGCCTCCCACAGCGTCTCCCACAACAGCGAGCCCGGCCCCGGACAGCGCGCCGATCAGGAGGGAACGCCGGGTGAGGCCGCGATCAGCAGTGTCATGAATTCTCATGGGATCGGAATCTAGGGGCGGCCGGCTACCTGCGTGTGAACACGTACGGTCGCCCGAGGAAACTGCGCCACGTCGCGGCTGCCCTGCGGAGCACCAGTAAGGTGCGTATAGCCGACGGCGCGACCCGGAACCGGCGCACAGGTGGGGGGATGGAGATGAGCGCCAGCACGCTGCAGACGCTGGATCGCGGGCTGCGCGCGCTCGAGATCATCTCCCATTCCCCCGAGGGGATCTCGATCGCGGACCTCGCGAAGGAGCTCGGCATCCACCGGGCCATCTGCTACCGGGTCGTGGCCACGCTCGAGTCGCGCCGGCTCGTCGTCCGCGCCGAGGACGGACGGGTCAGGCTCGGCGTCGGGATCGCGGTCCTCGCCTCGCGCCTCGAGCCGCAGTTCCACCGCGACGCGCAGTCCCTGCTCCGCGACCTGGCCAACGAGACCCACGCCACCGCCTTCATCTCCGCGGCCGAGGGCCAGGACTGCGTCGCCATGATGGTCGCCGAGCCGGATGACAGGGTCCTCACGGTCGGCTACCGGGTCGGCAGCCGCCATCCCCTCACCAAGGGCGCGGCCGGCATCGCGATCCTCGCGGCACGGCCCGAGGACCGCCGCGATCCCGACTCAGTCCGGCAGGCCCGCCGCGACGGCTACAGCCTCACGCGGGGCCAGCTGGAGCGCGGCGCCGTGGGGCTGGCCACGGCCATCAGGATCTTCACCCGCACCGGGTCCGCCAGCCCCATCGAGCGCAGCGTCGGGGTCGTGGCCATCGACGAGCTCGACATCGAACGCGCCGCCGAAGCGGTGCAGAGGACCGCGCGGCAGCTCGAACGCCTCCTCGCCCCTTGACGCGTTCGTTCGCACATCGCCCTTGACCTCCCCAAGCGTCCCCTTTTAGCCTGCTGCTAGTTCGCTCACAGAGACACTGTGTTCATTATCAGTAAAGGGGCAGGTCAATCGAGATGAGCACTCGCTGCCCGGTCTCGGCGGGCGCGGCCGCGTTCGATCCGTTCGGCGACGCCTACCAGGCCGATCCGGCGGCGTCGCTGCGCTGGTCGCGTGACGAGGAGCCGGTGTTCTACAGCCCGACGATCGGCTACTGGGTGGTCACCCGCTACGAAGACGTCAAAGCGGTCTTCCGCGACAACCTGCTGTTCTCACCCTCGATCGCGCTGGAGAAGATCACGCCCGTCTGCGACGAGGCGACCTCCGTCCTCGCCAGGTACGACTACGCGATGGCCCGCACGCTGGTCAACGAGGACGAGCCCGAGCACATGCCGCGCCGGCGCGCGCTGATGGATCCGTTCACTCCGAAGGAGCTCGCGCACCACGAGCCGATGGTGCGCCGGCTCACCAGGGAGTACGTCGACCGCTTCGTCGACTCCGGGCAGGCCGACCTGGTCGACGAGATGTTGTGGGAGATCCCGCTCACCGTCGCGCTGCACTTCCTCGGCGTGCCGGAGGAGGACATGGACACCCTGCGCGAGTACTCGATCGCGCACACGGTGAACACCTGGGGCCGCCCGTCGCCGGAGGAGCAGGTGGCGGTCGCCGAGGCCGTGGGCAGGTTCTGGCAGTACGCCGGCAAGGTGCTCGGCAAGCTGCGCGAGGATCCGTCCGGGCACGGCTGGATGCCGTTCAGCATCCGCGTCCAGCGGGAGAAGCCGGAGGTGATCACCGACTCCTACCTCCACTCGATCATGATGGCGGGCATCGTCGCGGCCCACGAGACCACGGCCAACGCCGCCGCCAACGCGATCAAGCTGCTGCTGGAGAACCGCCGGGCGTGGGAGGAGATCTGCGCCGATCCCGGCCTGATCCCGAACGCGGTCGAGGAGTGCCTGCGCCACTCCGGGTCGGTGGCGGCGTGGCGGCGCCTGGTGACCGCGGACACCAGCATCGGCGGCGTCGAGATCCCGAAGGGCGCCAAACTGCTGATCGTCAACTCCTCGGCCAACCGGGACGAGCGGCACTTCGACAACGCCGACGAGTTCGACATCCGCCGCGAGAACACCGCCGACCACCTGACCTTCGGCTACGGCAGTCACCAGTGCATGGGCAAGAACCTGGCCCGCATGGAGATCCAGATCTTCCTCGAGGAGCTCACCAGGCGCCTCCCCCACCTGGAGCTGGTGCCGGACCAGACGTTCAGCTACCTGCCCAACACCTCGTTCAGGGGGCCGGACCACCTGTGGGTGCGGTGGGACCCGTCCGCCAACCCCGAGCGCGCCGATCCTGAAGTCCTCCGCGCCCGGCACCCGGTGCGGATCGGCGAGCCGTCGAAGCGCGCCATCTCCCGCACCGTGACCGTACGGGAGATCACCCGCGCGGCCGACGGCGTCGTCAGGGTGACGCTGTCCGACGTCCACGGCAGGCAGCTGCCGGCATGGGCGCCGGGCGCGCACATCGACATCGAGCTCGAGGGCCTGTCCCGGCAGTACTCCCTCTGCGGCGACCCGGACGACCGCGGCAGGTACGAGATCGCCGTGCTGAAGGAGCCGGAGAGCCGGGGCGGATCCCGGTACGCGCACGAGAGCCTCCAGGTGGGCCAGACGCTCACGATGCGCGGCCCGCGCAACCACTTCAGGCTCGACCCCGCCGCCGGCCGCTACGTCCTCGTCGCCGGTGGGATCGGCATCACCCCGATCATCGCGATGGCCGACCACGCCAGGGCGATCGGCAAGCCGTACGAGATCCACTACTGCGGGCGCGACGCGAGCACGATGGCCTTCCTCGACCGGCTCGAACGCGATCACGGCGATCGCCTGACCGTGTACGTCAGCGCCGAGGGCACCCGCCTCGACATCGACGCCCTGCTCGCTGAGCTCGCCGAGGACGCGCAGATCTACGCGTGCGGTCCCGAGCGCCTGCTCTCGGCGCTGGACGAGGCGACCGGGCACCGGCCCGACGACTTCCTGCGCGTCGAGCACTTCACCAGCACACGCCGGGATCTCGATCCGGCCGACGAGCACGCGTTCGACGTCGAGCTCAGGGACTCCGGCCTCACCCTTCGCGTCGCGGCCGACCAGACCTTGCTCGACGCGCTGCGCGCCGCCAACATCGATGTCCAGAGCGACTGCGAAGAGGGACTCTGCGGGTCCTGCGAGGCGAGCGTCCTCGACGGCGAGGTGGACCACCGCGACCTCGTCCTGACCAAGGCGGAGCGCGGCGCCGGCAAGGTCATGATGACCTGTTGCTCCCGTGCCCGCGGCGCGAAGCTCGTCCTCGGCCTCTGACCGTCCGACACCCCCCGAAAAGGACCCGACATGACATCACTGGCAGGCACCGGCCCGACGTCGAGGACCAGCTTCAAACGCGTCCTGGCCGGCAGCATGGCCGGTGCCGTACTGGAGTGGTACGACTTCGCGATCTACGGCATCCTGGCGGCCACCGTCCTCGGCCCGTTGTTCTTCCCCGGCGACAACGAGATCGCCAAGCTCCTGCTGGCACTCGCGACCCAGGGCCTCGGATTCGTCGCGCGCCCGCTCGGCGGCATCGTCTTCGGGCACCTCGGTGACAAGTTCGGGCGCAAGCCGATGCTCTTCACCACCTTCATCATCCTGGGCAGCGCCACCGCCCTGATCGGACTGCTGCCGACCTACGACGACATCGGCATCTGGGCGACGGTCATGCTCGTCGTCCTGCGCATGATCCAGGGGTTCGCGCTCGGTGGCGAGTTCGGCGCCGCCGTCCTGATGGTCAGTGAGTACGGCGAGCCGCGGCGGCGTGGCTTCTGGGCCTCCTGGCCGCAGGCCGGCGCCCCGTTGGGCACCATCCTCGCGACCGTCATGGTCACCGTGATCGCCTTCCTCTTCCCCGGCGACGCCTTCGACGAGTGGGGCTGGCGGGTGGCGTTCCTGTTCGCGATCCCGCTGCTGATCGTCGGCTTCTGGATCCGCCGCAGCGTCGAGGAGTCCCCCGTCTTCCGGGCCGCGCAGGCGAAGGCCGCGCAGCGGGCGACGACCACCGAGCGCTCGAGCATCCTCGCCGCGCTGTCGCGGCCGCGTCCGGTGCTGCACGGCCTCGGCATGCGCCTGGGCGAGAACATCGCGTTCTACATCTACACCGTGTTCGTCATCGCCTACGCCACGACCTCCTTCGGGTACGCCCGCGGCGATGTGATCATGGCTGTCACGTTCGCGTCGCTGTTCCAGTTCATCGGCATGATCGCCGGCGGCCACTGGTCCGACCGGGTCGGCCGCAAGCCCGCCATGCTCGTCCCGGCGGTGGTGCTGATCGTCTGGGCCCCGGTGTTCTTCTGGCTCGTCCAGCTCGAGAGCCTGCCGATGCTGTGGATCGGCGTGTGCGTCGGCGCGTTCTTCCACGGCATGCTCGCGGGGACCGAGGCCGGCTGGATCACCGAGCTGTTCCCCACCAGGCACCGCTACGCCGGCGCGTCGCTGGTGTTCCAGGGCTCGTCGATCATCGCGGGCGCTCCGGCTCCGTTCATCGCGGTGTGGCTCATCGACCGGTTCGGCGTCGCCACCGTCGTCGGCTACCTGGTGCTGACGATGGCGATCACCATCGTCGCGGTGGCCACCAGCAGGGAGACCAGGGGAGCCGACCTCGACGCGGTCGAATGACGGTCACGACGGACTGGAGATCAGGTACCTGCCGTGACTGCTCCTGGGCAGCGACCACCTCTTCGACCTGGGAGATCCCGCCGCGGGGTCACCGGTTGCCGGTCTCCGGGCCCATCGCGCCGTACTCGAGCTTGCCCGCCCTGGCGTACGTGCTGATGACGACACCGGTGCTGGACGTCGTGGTGTCGACCAGCCTGAGGCCGGCCGGGATGGTCCCCTCCGCGAACAGCCGCTTGCCCGAGCCGATGAGCACAGGGAACACCAGCAGGTGGAACTCGTCGACGAGGTCGTGCTCGACGAGCGTCTGGATCAGCTTGCCGCTGCCGTGGACCTGGATCTCGCCGCCCTCGCCCCGCTTGAGCTCGCGCACCGCGTCGGCGACGTCGCCGGTGAGCAGCGTCGAGTTCCGCCACGCCACGGTGTCCAGCGTCCGCGACGCGACGTACTTGGGCAGGCTGTTCATCGTCGCCCCGATCGGGTCGTCGGCCTCGGCCAGCGGCCAGCTGGCGGCGAAGATGTCGTAGGTCCTGCGCCCGAGCAGGAGCGCGCCTGCCCTGCCGGTCACCTCCGTCATCAGCTGCTCGATCCGCTGGTCGAAGTGCGGGACGGCCCAGCCGCCGTGCTCGAACCCGCCGTCGCGGTCCTCGTCGGCGCCGCCCGGCGCCTGCATGACGCCGTCCAGGGACACGAACGTGGTCACCATCAGTTTCCGCATGTCGCTTCCTTCGCTCTCGTGAGGCATCGGTGGTGATGCCCGCACCGCCCACGGCGAACGGCATCCGCCACAAATCGACACCACGCGCGAGACGAAATTTGAACCACGGGAGGACCGCGTCCATCGCCGCCGACTTACGGGTAGCGGCTCGTCACCCAGCGCGGTGAACAGGGGGCGTAACGTCCAGCCGGGTCAGCGGCGGTAGTGCGGGATCGCTTTCACCGTGGCGTACGTCGCGAAGGCGGCGTCGCCGCTCTCGTAGTCCCACCACGCGTCTTCCAATCGGTCGTCGACTATGTTGCACGTGCTGCTGCGCGAATGGCCGCGCTTGATGGGGCCGAGATAGACGGCCCCCTTGCCCACATAACGTCCGTTGACCGTGAGACGGCAGGTGCCGCCCACCCAGGCGATGTTGTACCGGCTGTTGTTGGTCACCTTGATGCGGATCTCGCAGGCCGTCTTGCACCACCCGAAGCTGAGCTTCAGCCGTACCCTGCCCGCCTCGGCGGCGGCAGGTGGTGCGACCAGCGAGCCGGCGAGCAGAAAGGAGCATAAGAACACGAGGAATCGTTTCACGCGTACCCCCAGGTGATGCGCCCGTGCGGGCGCCGAGACGGCGGACGGTAATGATCGGTGAGGCTCACGGCCCCCCTTCCGTTACGTGGTCGAGGTGCGCAGGAGCAGGGACAGCAGGCACGGCTTCCGCCGAGCCGCGGGCTGCTCCGTGAGCGGCGCGGGGCTCAGCACGACCCCGGTCGCGGCGTGGAGCAGGCGCCGGTGCCGATCGTCTCCCTCGACGAGCGCAGGGTGGCCGGCGTTGGCGTCCAGCATGAGCCTGGCCGCGGGCATCGTGAGAGCGAGGTCCCGCCAGAGCCGGACCAGCGCGTCGTGGACGTCCTGCGGCCGCTCCTCCAGCACCGCGTCCAGCCGGGCGTCGAACGCCCGGTACCAGCGCCGCTGCACCTCCTGCAGAAACCCGCCGAAGTCGCCGAACTCGGCGGCGACCTCCGCGGCCAGGTCAGCCGGAACCGTCGTCAGCCCGGAGGCCAGCACGGCATGGACCAGCTGATGGCGACGATGCACCCGGTCCCACGACATCCCCGTTACCTACTTCGTGTCGGAAACATACACGACGTATGTCGTATACTTCCCGCATGCCACCTGTCAAGAGCCGCCGCGAGCAGTACTCGCAGGCGACCAAGGCCGCGCTGCTCGAAGCGGCCACCCGTCGCTTCGCCGAGCACGGCTTCGCCGGGACCGCGCTCGAGGACGTCGCCGCCGACATCCAGGCGAGCCGTGGCGCGGTCTATCACCACTTCGCGAACAAGACCGCGCTGTTCGAGGCGGTGGTCGAAGCGCTGGAGACCGAGATGATCCGCCAGGTGGTCGAGTCGGCCGCGACCGAGACCGACACCTGGAAGGCGGCGATGACGGCGACGGAGATGTTCCTCGACCACTGCTGCGACCCCGTCTACGGACGCGTGGTCTGGCAGGAGGGGCCTCTCGCGCTGGGCTGGCAGCGCTGGAAGGAGTGCGAGGAGAAGTACGCCTACGGCCTCATCGAGCAGCTCATCCAGGCGCTCGTGGACAGCGGGGAGGTGCCGCCGCTGCCGCTGGAGCCGATGGCCCGCGTCACCTTCCACATCCTCGGCGGCGCGGGCATGGCGCTCGCCGAGGCGCCCGCGCAGGACAAGCACCGGATCAAGGAGGAGTACTCCCTGGTGATCCGGCATCTGCTCAGCGGAGCGCGCAGGCAGGTGAGCGGCCCGGCCGGACGGTGAGTCCGCCGGCGAGGGTCTGTGGCGACGTGCGGCTGTGCATGACCCCACGATCACCGTGACCGCACGTCACAGCGACCTCCGCGGCGAAGGCGACGCCTGCGGACGTGGTCAGAAGGGCGATCGGCGCGGCGGCCGGGACGAGTGTCGTCACGCGTCCACTTTGCGGGTCGAGACGAACACGGCGAGCGCCCCTGCGGCCATCGCCGCGGCCAGGCCGTACATGAGCGGGGTGAGGGTGGGGAAGGCGGCCGCCAGCTGGGGACCGAGGCTGCCGCCGAGGAAGAGGGCGAAGGTGAACAGCGCCAGCGCGGCGCCGCGCGCCTGCCCGGCCAGCGCGACGATCGACACGTTGAGCGACGGCGTGACCAGGGCGACGGCCGCTACGTACACCGCCAGAAGAAGGGCCAGGCCGATCGTCCCGGGGCCGGTCGCGGCGATGAGCGCGAGTGACAGCGCGCCGAGCGCGAAGGCCGCGAGGGCTCGCGGGACCGCGGGGACGCGCGCCAGCCAGGGCATGAGCAGCGGGATCAGGAGGAGGGACGGCAGGCCGCCGGCGCGCAGCGCCAGCAGGTCCGGGGTGCCGTTGATCTGCAGTCCCGTGTAGGCGGCCACGAAGGTGAGCAGCACGGTGACGGTCGCCAGGCACCGCAGCACCAGCGCCGGACTCCTCAGCAGGGCCGGGATCGCCCGGTAGGCGGCCGGCAGGGAGCCGGCCCGGTCCCGCGCCTCGTCCGGTCGCATGATCAGACGGGTCGCCACCGCCGCGGCGGCGAACAGGACGGCCGAGCCGACGAACAGGCCGCGCCAGCCGACGACGCCGACAAGTGACTGGGCGGCGATCTGGAGCAGGACGGCGGCCGCCAGGAATCCGCTGGTCACGATGGAGATGCCGACCATGCGGTGCCGCGGCTCCAGGCGTTCTGCCAGGTAGGACAGGGCGGCGGGCGGGAAGATCGCCACGACCAGGCCTTGGAGGACGCGCAGGCCCAGCGCGACCTCCTGGCCGGGGCTGAGCGCCACCAGCGCGGTGACGAGCGCCGCGAGCGGCAGACCGATGCCGATCATCCGGCGCCGCCCGTATCGGTCGGACAGCGGGCCGAAGAGGAGGAACCCCGCGGCGTAGCCGATGCCGAACGCGGTCACCAGCCAGCTCAGCCCGTCCTGCGCGACCTGCCAGTCGGCCGCCATGTCGCCGAGCAGCGGTATCACGGAGTAGAGCTGCCCGGCCGACATGATCGCGGTCAACGTGAAGACGACCAGGGTGGGGACCGGCGAGATCGCCTGGGGTGGGTGTGGCGGTGCCGTACGGACGGATGTTGTCATGAACGGCACCGTAGGCAACCAACTAGTTGGATGTCAACCAACTAGTTGGTCGCAATGAACTACTCCTTGTCGAGCAGGACGCGGGCGGCGGGCACGACCTCGCGAGCCCAGGCGGTCAGCTGCGCGGCGTCGGCGTGCTCGGGCCAGTAGACGAAGGAGTCGAAGCCCACCTCGGTGGCCAGGTGGGCGATGACCTCGGCCCACTGCCCGGCGCTGGCCCTGATGGGAGCCTCACCGCGCAGGACGACCTCGCCAGGGGCGTCGGTGATGTGGCCGACCAGCTGGGCGATCCTGGTGATGTCGGACGGCTGCCGCCCCGCCTCGATCGCGGCCTGGTCGATGATGTCCTGCGACTCCCGCCACTTCTCGTAGGGCAGGTAGTGCGGGATGGGGGCGGCCCAGCCGTCGGCGATGCGGCCGGTCTGCGCCAGCGCCTTGGGCCCGACGCTGCCGAGCCAGATCCCGATCGGGTGCGCGGGCGCGGGGCCGCCGTGGACGCCGGCCATGGAGTAGTGCTCGCCGGTCACCCGCACGCTCGCGCCCGGCCGCCACAGCCCCCGGATGATCTCGACGGCCTCCTCCAGCGCGGCCTGGTTCTGGCCGGCGGTGCGGTCAGGGCCGCCGAAGGCGGTGGTCGCCTGGCGGTAGCCGCCGGCGCCGAGACCGAGCTCGAATCGGCCGCCGCTGAGCAGGTCGAGCGTCGCGGCGGCCTTGGCGATCACGCCGGGCCCACGGAGCGGCAAGCTCGCCACATCAGGAAATATCCGGATCTGCGTGGTGTCGGCGAGCAGCGTGGCGATCAGGCTGAACGTGTCGGCCAGGCCGCCCGCGTAGGGGTGGTCCTGCACGCCGAGCAGGTCGAGCCCTTCCCGGTCGGCGAGTCTGGCCAGCTCGCGGATCCCGGAGAGGTCGTCAGTGGAGGGGGCGAGCTGGACACCGAATCGATAGGACATGAAGGCTCCTCAGGCCAGTGGAATGTCGGACAACAGGGCAGCCGGATCGTATCGAGGGCCTCCCGATCGGCGACGCCGGGAATGCCGAGGCCCGGCAGGAGCGACACGCGCATGCCACGGTCTCCTCCGGCGTCGACGTCTTCCTGGCCAGGTACGCGACCTGACCGTGGTGGTCAGCCGCGGCTCATCGGGGCTGGATCCGGTCCAGCCGCCGCCACTGGTCGTCGCTCAGCCGCAGGCTCGCCGCGGCGACGTTCTCCTCCAGGTGGGCGATCGAGGCGGTGCGGCCCGCCCTCGCCGGCCTGGGCCGGTCGGCAGGTGCATGGCCCCGAACCCGAGCCGCCGCACGCTCAGCTCTCCCCCGATACGAAACGTGCTACGTCGAACGCCTCTAGACACCGAGCCGTTGGTTCTCCGTCAATCCCACCCGGATGACCCTGAAGCCCCTGCGGCACCCCGGTGATTCCGCGCCGACGAGCAGCACGTCCCCGCTCATGGGGATGTCGCGGTGAGGAGGGATTCGGCGACGGACGTGCGGGCGTACAGCACCGATCGGCCGGCTCGGTGCGCGCTGACCAGGCCCGCGTCGCGCAGCGCGGTCAGGTACTGCGACACCCCTGCCGCGGACAGCCCGGTACGGCGGGCCAGCTCGGTGGTGGAGGCGGGAGACTCCAGTTCGGCCAGCAGCAGGGTCCGCGAGCGGCCGAGTACGGCGGCGAGGGCGTCGGTCCTGATGATGGGCCGGGGCTCCCACAGCGCGCCGATCCCGCGTGCGGGGTAGGCCAGTTGCGGCGGCTCCGGCGGCGTCACCCGGGTGAGCGGGCCGGGGCCGGTGAAAGCCGACGGGATCAGCAGCAGCCCCGCGCCCGCCGTCTTCCTGGACAGGGGATGCTGTCGACGGGGCAGCCGCAGCACGTTGTCGTCCCAGCTCACCGAGGTGTGCAGGTCGTTGAAGAGGTGGCCCGCGCCGCGCTCGGCGACCTGCCTGGCCCGGTAGAAGACGTCGGCGTCGAGCACCGCTCGGATCCGCGCCCAGTAGGGGGCGAGTGCGAGCTCCCAGTAGGTCTCGATCTCTTCCGCGACCCGCACCAGGCGGGTCCGCGGCCGGGCGTGGAGGGCGCGCAGTCGAGGGCCGCGACGCCCTTGATCGTCCACCAGGCGGTCCAGGTCCTGCCGGATCCGGTCGGCGGGAGCGGCCAGGATCCCGTCCAGCTCCTCCGCCAGCGTGGGCGCCTGCCCGGCGGGCGCCGGGTTGATGAAGTCGGCGACATAACCGGCGGGCGGAATCAGCTCGGCGAGCCAGCCCCGGTCCAGGCCTGCGGCCGCCACGCGTGGCCGTACCTGCTCGGCCCACGTCCGGTGCACCGGATGGACCGAGCCGGAGGCGAGGAGCCGGAAGCTGGTCCCGACCTCCCACATCGGCGAGACGGCGAACCGCATCTGCGCCAGATCGTTCGCCGAGAACACCAGCTCCGCCACGAAGACGGCCTCCAGGATTCAGATATGCCCTAATCAATGGCGGTCAGCGTACATCGTGGAGAACATGCGGACATGACCTCAGAAACGATCACCGCTGCGGTGTCAGGCACCTGGAAGCTCGGAGACCTCATGGTCAACCGGATGGGTTTCGGCGCGATGCGCCTGACGCAGAAAGGGCGGGCGTTCGCGGCCGACGCCGCCCCGAGCGACCGTGGCCAGGCGATCAGGGTGTTGCGCCGCGCGATCGACCTCGGTGTGAACCACATCGACACCGCCGCGTTCTACTTCTCGCCGCTGCGGTCCGCCAACGAGCTGATCAACCGAGCGCTGGCCCCCTATCCGGACGATCTCGTCATCGCCACCAAGGTCGGGCCGTCCCGCGACCCGTCGGGCGCGTGGCGGCCCCATGCCACACCGGAGCAGCTGCGCGGCCAGGTGGAGGAGAACCTGCGCCAGCTCGGCCGGGACCACCTCGACGTGGTGAACCTGCGCATTGTCGGAACCGATTCGATCGCCGAGCGTTTCGGCGCACTGGCCGAACTGCGCGACGCCGGGCTCATCCGCCACCTGGGCCTCTCCAACGTCCGCCGCCCCCACCTCGCCGAGGCCCTGGCCATCGCGCCCGTGGCATGCGTGCAGAACCAGTACGGCATCGGCGCACCGGCCGAGCAGGAGGAGATCCTTCGCTTCTGCGGGCAGCAGGGGGTCGCGTTCGTGCCGTTCTACTCGGTCGCGGGCGCCGGGCGAGACGCGGGCGCCGGCGGCGCCGACAGCGAGGAGGTACTGGCTGTCGCCCGCGCCCATGGGGTGAGCGCGGCGCAGGTCCGGCTGGCATGGACGCTTCATCGCGGACCGCACGTGCTGGCCATCCCCGGTACCGGCAACCCGGATCACCTGGTCGAGAACGTGGCCGCCGGTGCGCTGCGCCTCTCGGCGGACGACCTGGCCACACTCGACTCCGTCCGCCCGGCTCCCTGAGAGATCTGGCTTCAGACAGGAATGACGAATCGCACGTCGGTCAACTGTTCCGACACCTCCCACAGACGGCGGCCGGTCTCGGCATCGGCCGCCTCGGGTGACAACCGCACCCGCGTCGGACCGCCGCGCAGCTCGGCCAGGCCGTCCGGCCCGATGAACTGACCGCCCTCCACCCCCGGGTCGGTCGCCGCGTACAACTGTGACAGCGCGCCCTGGGCAGGGGTCTGGGCGAACAGCGGGTTGCCGATCCGGCCGAAAACCACCCGCCACAGGCCGATCGGCGCACTGGTCTGCAGGTTGGTGGCGGTGTAGCCGGGATGGGCGAGCACGCTGCGCACCGGGCTTCCCGCCTCGGTCAGCCGCCGGTGGAGCTCCCAGCCGAAGACGGCATTGGCGAACTTCGACTGGTCGTAGCAGCCCATGGCCGAGTAGCCGCGCTCGCCGGCGAGGTCGTCGAAGCGGATGCGCCCCTTCCGGTGGTTGATCGAACTCACCGTGACCACGCGCGGATCGCGCCCGGCGGCCAGCAGGCCGAGCAGCAACCCGGTGAGCGCGAAGTGGCCGAGATGGTTGCAGGCGAACTGCAGCTCGTGGCCCTGCGCGCTCAGCGATCGGGGTGGCGCCATCACGCCGGCGTTGTTGATGAGCACGTCCAGCCGCGGATGGTCGGTGTGCACCTGATTGGCGAAGGCTCGGACCGAGTCGAGATCGGCCAGGTCGAGATGGCGCACCTCGAGGCTGGCACCCGGTTGTTCGGCGGTGATCTCGTCGACCGCCCGGCGGCCCTTTCCCTCGTCACGTACCGCAAGGATCACGTGCCCGCCCCGCCGGGCGAGCGCCCGGGTGGTCGCCAGGCCGAGGCCGCTGTTGGCTCCGGTGACGACGAACACCCGCTTGGTCTGGTCCGGGATCTGCTCGGCAGTCCAGCGTTGCTGCTTCATGCGGCAGATGCTGCCGCCAGTGGCACTCAGTGTCAAGACGCTCCTGAGTGCCCTGCAGGGCATGGCGTTACCATTGCCAGGTGAGCTCCCGCCCTGAAGTCACCATGGCCCAGCGCAAGCGTCAGCTCGTCTCGAGCGAGCTGACCGAGGCGGCGCTGCACCTCCTCGCGCTGAAGGGGTTCGACGCGGTCACCATCGACGAGATCGTGACCACCGCCGGGGTGTCCAGGCGAACGTTCTTCCGGTACTTCGCGTCCAAGGAGGACGTGGTCGTCCAGTTCCTGGCGGACATGGGCACCGGCATGCGCGCGGAGCTGGCGGCCCGTCCCGTCGGGGAACGCCCCTCCGTGGCGCTGCGGCACGCCGTCCGGGTCCCCATCGCCGCCTGTGCCGACCACTCCGACAGGGCGCTGCGCGTGGTTCAGCTGATTCTGGGCACCCCCGCCCTGCTCGCCCGCTTCCTGGAGCGCCAGGCGCAGTGGCGCGACGAGCTGACGGCGGAGTTGGCGCGCCGCCTGGGGCTCGACCCCGACACCGATCTCTATCCGCGGCTGGCCGCCGGGATGGCGTTGACCGCCTTCGACGCCGTCCTGCACCGGTGGAGCGGCAGCGACGGCGCCGAGGACCCCGCCGAACTGACCGACCGGGCCTTCGCCGTCATCGCCCCCGCCCTGGACGCCGGCGAACGGTAGACGCACCACCCATCCAGAACCCGAACCGGTGGAGCGGTCGCCAGCATGTGAGGGGACACCCGGCGGAACCCGGCAGATCGGTCACGTGTGCGGAAGACTCAGGACGGACGCCTGCACGTAGTCGGTGAAGTCACGGGGCTGTCGGCCGAGGGCCCGCCGTACGCCGCGACCGCGACCGCGGCGATGTCTGCCGGCACAACCTGAGCCGGACCCGGGCCCGGGCTCAGGTCGGATCGTGTCCGCTTACTGGACGGCCGACGTGTAGGTCGCGATGATCACGCCGCTCTTCATCACCTTGGTGTCGGCCAGGGCCAGCGTCGTCTGGACGTCGCTCAGCGGCGCGGAGACCGAGGGGCCGCCCACGAACACCGGGTGGATCCAGAACCGGACCTCGTCCACCAGGCCCGCCTTGACCAGGGCGTGGGTGACCACGCCGTAGCCGTACATCAGGATGTCCTTGCCCTCCTGGGCCTTCAGCCTGGTGACCGCCTCGATCAGATCGCCCTGCAGCACCTCGCTGTTCTTCCACTCCGGGTTGGTGAGAGTGGTCGAGGCGACGTACTTCTTGACGTTGTTGAAGTAGGCCGCGCCGGTGCTCGGGTCGCTCTCGTCCCGTGTCGGCCAGGCGGCCGCGAAACCCTCGTACGTCCGCCGGCCCATCAGCAGCGCGTCCGCGGCGGCCGTCTGCTCGCCGGCGAAGGCGGCGGCCTCGTCGTCGAAGTACGGCATGGTCCACGACGGGTCCTCGATGACGCCGTCGAGGCTGATGTACGTCGAGTTGATGATCTTGCGCATCTCGGGTTCCTCCTGGCTGCGAGTGTTTCGTTCGGCAATGAGAACTCTGCCAGGCGCCTCTTACGTTTCGCTTCAGGTGACCTTACGCAGTCTTACGCAGGCTTTCGCAGGGGATGCGGTGCCCGCCGAGCCGTCCCGGCGATCGGGTGATCCCCCTGCGCCGCTCACGGTCCCAGGGAGAGGACGGCGCTGAGGGCGGCGGCGATGGCCGGGTGCGACTCCGTCCCGGCGCGGACCACGGCCTCGATCGTCCGCCCCTTGCCGGGCATGGGGATGAGGGTGAGGCCCGGCGGCGCCGTACGGCACAGCATCATCGGCAGGATCGTCACGCCCAGACCAGCGGCGACCAGCGTCAGCGCGGCGCGGAGGTCGCGATAAGTGTGCTCGATGACCGGGGTGAAACCCGCGCTCTGGCAGGCGTGCGTCATCACGTCGCGGCAGGCGCTCGGCGCCGGTGTGGTGATCCACGGCTGGTGCCGGAGCGCGGCGAGCCCGTCGACCTCCCGCAGCTCCTCCGGTACGGCCAGCACGAGCGGATCGTCGAACAACGCCTGCGCGACCAGCCCCTCCGGCAGCGGCATGCCCAGATGGGAGTAGCGGTAGGTCAGGGCCAGGTCGAGATCGCGCTGCTTGAGCAGGGGCAGCGCCTCTTCGGGTTCGGCCTCGACGATGCGGGGACGCAGTCGTGGATGGGCGCGCACCAGGGCCGCGGCCAGCGGCGCGGCCAGCACGTCCAGCCCGCTGGGCAGGCAGCCGATCACCAGCTCGCCGCCGACCTCGCCGTCGAGCGCGCGAACAGCGCCGTGCGCGCGTTCGAGGGCCGCCAAAACCTGCTCGCACTCGGCTGCGAGCGCGGCCCCGGCGGCGGTGAGCCGTACCATCCGGCCCTCCCTGCGCAGGAGCGCGGCGCCGGCCTCGGCTTCCAGGGCCCGCAGCTGCTGGGACACGGCGGACGGCGTCACGCCGTGGAGCTCGGCGACGGCCGTGACGGTGCCGTACTCGGCGAAGTCCCTGAGCAGGACGAGCCGTTTCATCTCAATCACAAGCTCATCTTAAAAGGTACTGAAGTTCAGGTAGCTGGACTTCAGCATGCGCCTCCGGCGAAGCTGAGTTCATGAGAATTCTGCTGGTGGGAGCAACAGGAACGCTGGGCCAAGCCGTCCACGAGGTGCTGCGGGAGCGCGGCCACGAGATCGTGACGGCGTCCCGCAAAGGCTCGGACGTCACGGTCGACATCACCGATCCCGAGTCGATCCGCGCCATGTACGAGCAGGTCGGCGAGGTGGACGCGGTCGCCTCGGCGGCGGGCAGTGTGCCGTGGCCGGCGTTCGACCGGCTCGGCCACCAGGATGTCCTGGACGGCATCGCGGGCAAGGTGATCAGCCAGGTCGAGCTGGTGCGCCAGGGCGCCGCCGCCCACGTCCGCGGGTCCTTCACGCTGATCAGCGGCGTGCTGGCGCGCGACCCCGTGCGCACCGGCGTCGTGGCGTCCCTCGCCAACGGCGCGATCGAGGCTTTTGTCCGCGCCGCCGCCATCGAGCTGCCACAGCGGGTCAACGCGGTGAGCCCGACCGTCTTCACCGAGTCGATCGACGCGTACGGCGAGCTCTTCGCCGGTTTCGAGCCGGTTCCGGTACGGCAGGCCGCCAACGCCTACGTGCGCTCGATCGAGGGGCACCAGACCGGGCAGGTCTACGAGGTCGGCTGACCCAAGCCCTGGCCATCTCCTCGGGCGTGGCCATTCGGTGCAACCCGGAGTCGTTGAGCGGGCCCGGGCCGCTCCGATGCCCGGCGTGGCACCGGTGATCAGCACGACCTTGCCGTCGAACCGGCCCCGTGGCGGTGCCGGCGGCGGCGGGCTCGTGGGCGGCGAGGGGAGGTTGCCGGAGCCGGATGGCACTGAAAGGATCCTCGCCATGCCAACCTTCTCCGCACACGACGGAACCACGCTCGCCTACCACGTGTTCGGAGCCGGCAGCCCGGTGATCTGCCTGCCGGGCGGCCCGATGCAGGACTCCGTCTACCTCGGTGAGCTCGGCGGCCTGTCGGCGCGGCGACAGCTGATCATGATGGACCCCCGGGGCACCGGCCGGTCCGCGATGCCGCAGGACACCGCCTCCTACCGTTGTGACCGGCTGGTCGACGATGTCGAGGCGCTGCGCGAGCACCTTGGTCTCGACCGGCTGGACCTGCTCGCGCACTCCGCCGGCGCGAACCTCGCGGCGCTGTATGCCGCCCGGCACCCGGAACGCGTCGGCAGGCTCGCCCTGATCACTCCGAGCACCTTCGCCGTCGGCATCGCGGCCACCGGTGAGTCCCGGCTCGACATCGCGCGGCTCCGCAAGGACGAGCCCTGGTTCACCGCGGCCTTCACGGCTCTCGAAGCCCTCATGACCGGCAACGCCACCGACGACAGCCGGACGGCTATCGACCCCTTCTTCTACGGCCGATGGGACGCGGCGGCGCAAGCCCACCAGGCGGACCAGGACGGCCACCGGAACAACGAAGCGGCAGCCGTCTTCGGCGCCGAGGGCGCATACGACCCAGACGCCACGCGCGCGGCACTGGCCGCCTTCAACGCCCCGGTGCTGCTGCTCGCCGGAGAGGTCGACCTGAACACGCCCCCGAGCGTCGCGGCCGAGTTCGCCGAGCTCTTCCCGAAGGCCGAGTTCGTCGTCCAGCCCGAGGCGGGCCACTATCCATGGCTCGATGACGCCCGCCGGTTCGTCGCGACGACCGCGACGTTCCTCGGATGAAGGCCGCCTGGCAGGCGGGCTAGGTCAAGGCGTCGACCTGGGCGCGGACCTTGACGATCACTTCCGGCGGCAGCGGGGCGTAGCCGAACAGGGACAGGTGCGCCTGGCCCGCGTTGCTGGCGGTGTAGCGGAGGAAGGTGCGCACCAGCGGGTCCGACCCCTTCTGGCAGACGATCTCGTAGGTGACGAGCGTGATCGGGTACGCGCCCTTCTCCTTGGTCAGGTAGTTCAGCCTCATGGCCAGATCGCCGTTCTCGCCGACGAACTCGGCCCCGCTGAGGCTCGTGGACGCGCTCTCCGGTGACAGCGCGACGAACTCGCCCGCGGCGTTGCGCACCTTCGCGGTCTGCAGCTCGGCGTCGCTGGCGAAGCCGTACTCCATGTAACCGATCGCGCCCTCGGTCTCCTTCACCGCCTCCGTGACGCCGCTGGAGGTCTCGACGCCGCGGCCGGGCGCGGGCCACTTCCTGGACGGCTCGTACGGCCAGCCGCCCGCCGCCTTCAGGTAAGTGGTGAAGTTGTGGCTGGTGCCCGAGTCGTCGGAGCGGTGGATGACCTGGATCTTCGTGGAGGGCAGACGCGCTCCGCGGTTGTCGGCGGCGAGTTCGGGGGCGTTCCACCGGGTGATCCGCCCGCTGAACACGCCGGCCAGTGTGTCGGGCGAGAGCTTGAGCGCGGGCACCGACGGCAGGTTGTACGCCACGGCGATCGGGCCCACCACCATCGGGAGGTGGAGCGCCCGGCTACCGCATCGCTTGTCCGCCAGCGCCTGCTCCTTCGGTCTCATCGGGACGTCGGAGCCGGCGAACGCGGTCAGGCCCTGGATGAAGTCCCGCACCCCCGCGCCCGAGTCGTTGGCCCGGTAATCGATCCGCACGCCGGGATGGAGCTCATGGAACTCCGAGCGCCACGCGTCCATCGCGCCGAGCTGCGCTGACGAGCCCGAGGCCCGGATCGTGACGATGTCGCTGGTCGCCACCACGGTTTCGTGCGGATCGGTCACGCAGGCGGTCAGGGCAAGAGCCGCCAGCGCGAAGGATCCGGCGATCGCTGTCATCTTCGCCACACAACCGACGCTATGCATGAGTCGTGCCGCCTAGGTGAATTACTTCGCAAGCCACGTGCAACGTAGGGTCATTGCCTGTTCAACTCGGTTTGCCCCCACAATGGGTCAATTCACCCCAAAGGCCAAGTTAGCCTTGCATGTCCCACGCTCACGGTGCGAATCGGTGGGCAGCTGGACAAATACGGCACCTACCCAGAGAGTGCCCTCGATCTCCTGGAGATGTGTGTGTTCAAGGCAATCGTCGCCGCCCTCATGGCCGCCGGGCTCGCGCTGATCGGCACCGCCACGGCCGCCGCGGCCACCCCGGGCCGTCCTGCCATCATCGGAGGAAGGGCCGCGACGGAGCCCTACTCGTTCATGGTCTCCTTCCAGCTGAGCAAACTGCCCGAACACCACTGCGGCGGCTCCCTCGTCGCCTCGGACTGGGTCGTCACCGCCGCCCACTGCAAGGGGCTCATGAAGCCCGGCAAGACCCTGGTGCGCATCGGCTCCCCCGACCGCGGCAAGGGCGGAGAGGTCACCAGCGTCAAGCGCGTCGTCACCCATCCCGACTGGCGGCTGCGCGGCAGGGACGGCGACCACAAGGGCGACATTCTGCTGGTCCAGCTGGACCGGAAGGTTCCCCTCGAGCCCATCCGCGTCGCCGACGACCCCGGCCCGGTGGGCACGCCGACCCGCGTCATCGGCTGGGGCCTGGTATGCGAGGACCCTGACGATCCCGCGTGCCAGCCCCAGCAGCTGCAGGAACTCGACACGGTGCGGGTCCCCGACAGCAGGTGCCTGTTCCTCAACCGCGGCGCCGAGCTGTGCACCGGCGATCGCCAGGGCCGTACGGCCAGCGCCTGCAGCGGTGACTCCGGCGGGCCGCAGATCCGCATGGTGGCCGGCCGGTGGGAGCTGATCGGAGCCACCTCGCGCGACGGCGACGACCTCGATGACCGGCCGGACGGCGGCGCGGGCTGCTCCACCAACCCCGACGGCGGGCCGGGCGTCGGCATCTGGACCGACGTGACCCACTACCGCTCCTGGATCCACGACACCATCGGGGCGGAGCTGCACAACTTCTCCTGAGCACGTTCTCCTGAGCACGCAGTCATCGGCTCCGCGTAACTCCGCGGTCATCCGCCTGTGTCATGATCCACAGGATCTTGTGGACATTGTTGACAGGAGCAGGATGAGCGCATTAGCACGTCGCACGCTGCGTGCCGTACGACGGGCACGGCAGGGTGCGCGCGCTGCGGAGCCTGCCCGTCCGCGACATCGACCGCTGGTGGAACCGGCCGTCCGCGACGGCGAGGCCCACGGCCAGGCAGGCCGGCGGGATGGCCGGGACGACGTAACGGACGTCGAACCCGGCCAGGAACGGCGGAGCCAGGATCAGCACCGCGGCCGCCGTACCGGGCAGCAGCGCGTCGTGGCGCCGCCGCGCCACCGCGAGGACGGCGGCGCCCCCGAGCAGCGGAACCAGCAGCGGAAAGGGCAGATAGCCGACGCGCTGGTAGGCCCGCAGCCACCCCGCGTACGGCTCGGCGATCCGCGTCGCCGCCGGGCCGCCCTCGTAGGCCTCCGCCACCGCCCTGACCGACGGCTTCAGCGGCCGCTCCCCGAAGGGGAACCAGTAGGGATTCGTCTTCTTCGTCGACGCCGACCTGGCCGTGGTGCGCTCCCAGCGCAGCAGCCCGCGCAGGTCACCGCCCACCGCGCCGAGGTAGTCGCCGGGCTGGGCCAGGATGGCGGCGCGGGCGAACCGTCCGGCCAGCGTGTTCCGGTCGCCGCGCAGCTCGGCCAGCGGGGACGCCGGCCCCCACAGCCAGTGGGCGGGGGCGGGCCGTCCCGCCACCGGAGTCGTGGGGCACAGCCGCGCCAGCTCCGGCTCCGGCCTGATCACCGAGCAGTCGGCGAAGGTCATCGTGCGCGACCAGAGGAAGAGCCCGTCCGCCCTGGTCAGCCCGAGCGTGCCGCTGGTGCCGTACATCCAGGTGGCGTAGGCCGCCAGCGGCAGCGCCCCCGCGAGCGCCAGCCCCGCCAGAGGCCGCCATCCGGTACGGCGCAGCAGCAGGTGCGCGGCGGCCAGCACCAGCACGGCCACGCCGATGGTCCTGGTGATCGCCGCCAGCCCGAGCAGCGCCCCGCCGACGCCGGCCGACAGCGACGTGACGACCCTGCGGGACAGCACCAGGACCCCCGCCGTGACCAGGACGGTGAACAACGCGTCGGCCATGATCATGTGTTCGAGGAGGATCAGGAACTCGTCGTACAGCACCGGCAGGGTCACGACCGTCGCGCCCCAGCCCGGCAGCCCGCGCCGCCGCAGCACCGCGTAGACGCCGACCGCCAGGCCCACCCCGAGGACGTGCTGGACGGCGGTGACCAGGGCGAGGCTGTGCGCCGGCGCCAGGGCGGCGAGGAACAACGGGTATCCGAGCGGCCGGAACGTTCCAGGGGCGGGAGCGGCCGCCGCCTCCAGGTAGGAGAAGGAGTCCGCCCAGAACCACAACGCGGGCCGGTATCCGGCCATCGCCAGAACGCGCAGGAGGATCGCGGGCAGCAGCGCCGCCAGGAAGGCGAGATGCCGGTTTCCGGACAGCACGAACTCCTAGGAGAGGGCCAGCCGGGATCCCCCGTGCCGACGTGGTCGTCTCCTTCCTTTCGCCACCTGCGGGCGAAAAAGTTCACGCCGTGACGATCGAGCTGTTGAAGTCCAGCGGCGCGTCGCCTTCCCGGTCGTCCCGCCGCACGTCGAATACTCGCTCCCTCCCCGGGGGAGTCGCTGTCACCACTGCTGGGCGAACTGTGCCGGTGGGCGGAGCGGCACTTCCCTGACGTCCCAGCACGCCGCCCGCCTGGCGCCCGGTGTCGGCCTCTCAGCGCCCGGCAGAGGAGCGGGCTCAGCTCTGCACGCCCGCCCGCTCCTCCAGGAACGCGATGGCGCCGACCCCTTCTTCGGCGAAGAACACCAGCTCGGTGAGCGGCACCGGCAGGAACCCCTCCGCCTCCATGCGCTGGAACTGCTGCTTCAGCCCGTCGTAGAACCCGGCGGTGTTCAACAGCACCACCGGCTTGGCATGCAGGCCGTGCTTCTTCAGTTCGAGGATCTCGGTGGCCTCGTCGAGGGTGCCGCTGCCACCCACCATGATCACGATAGCGTCGGCGCGGGCGAGGAGCTGCGCCTTGCGCTCGGCGAGGTCACGAGCGATCACCATCTCGTCGGCGACGGGGCGCGCCTTGTGCGCCAGGAACTCCACCGAGATGCCGACGAGCCGGCCACCGGCCTCCTGCACGCCGTCCGCCATGACCTTCATCAGGCCCGAGTCGGAGCCACCCCACACCAGGGTGTGGCCGCCCTTCCCGATCAGTTCGGCGAACTCTCGCGCGGGGACGGTGTAGCGCTCGTCGAGGTCGGCGGCGGAGCAGAAGACACAGATGTTCATAGGCGTCACTGTATTGACTCAGCGACGGCGCCTCCAGATAACTAAAGCCTTCAATGACCTTTTGCCACTCAGTGGCGCTATAGTCGGCGGCAGGCACACACTCCCTTCGAAAGGTGTCGCTCATGCATGCTCTCGTCGTCGACCGCTCCCACCCCACCGGGCTGCGGATCGCGGACGTCCGCGATCCCGAACCGGCTCCGAACCAGGCGCTGGTCCGGGTCGCCGCCACCTCGCTGAACTACGGCGAGGTGAAGTACGTCCTCGCGGGCCAACCCGACGGGGCCGTCCCCGGCTGGGACGCGGCCGGCGTGGTGGAGCGCCCGGCCGCGGACGGGTCAGGACCGGCCGCGGGAACCCCGGTGGTCACCGTGGCCGACGGCGGCGCCTGGGCCGAACTCCGGGCCGTGGACACCGCGTTGATCGGCACCGTCCCTGTGGGCGCCGACCTCGGGGCCATCGCCACGATCCCGGTCGCGGGGGCCAGCGCCCTGCGCGCCCTGCAACGGATCGGCGCCCTGCCAGGCAGGCGCATCCTGGTCACCGGCGCCACCGGCGGCGTCGGCAGGTACGCGGTGCAACTCGCCCACCAAGGCGGCGCGCACGTGGTCGCGGTCACGGGCGATCCCGAGACACATGGGGACGGCCTGCGGCGGCTCGGCGCCGACGAAGTGATCACCGCGCCTGGAGAGCTCGGCGAACCGGTGGACGGCGTCGTCGAGCTGGTCGGCGGCGCCCATCTCGTCGACGCGTACGCCAGGCTCACCGAACACGGCACCCTGGTCACCGTCGGCCACGCCTCGCAGGAGGACACCGTCTTCCCCGCCGGCTCGTTCCTGGGCAACGAAGGCCGCCACAACCGCACCATCTCCACCTTCTACCTGCTGGCCTGCACCGGCCTCGCCCCGGATCTGACCCACCTGGCCGAACTGGTCGCCCAGGGCGCACTCGACCCCGGCATCGCCTGGCGCGGCAGCTGGGACAAGGCCGCCGAAGCCTTCGACGCCCTGCGTGAGCGCCGCCTGCACGGCAAGGCCGTCCTCGACCTGACCTGACGAGCACCCGCTCTCCCGGTGCACCACCACCCGCCCGAGCCCGGCCTGCCGTTCTCCTGGGCTCAGGGCTCGTGGCTCGCGGCGTGATACTGGCGGATGAGCCAGGCGTCGGCGACGCGCTCCGCGACGACGGACAGGCGTATCCGGCGGACCTCACCGGCGCGGCCGGTGAACCTGACGTCCGCGAACCCACCCACGAGCCCCTCACCCAGCTCGACCCCGCGCAGCACGTCAACCTGTGCCGTCGTGCCCTCGGGGACGGCGGCGTAGTACCCGAAGATCTCCGCCGGGCCCGCCCGCAGAGGTGAGCCGATGCCCTGGAAGAGCGCGTCCTTGGTGAACAGCGAGACGAGGTCGGCCACCCTGCGCTCGTCGAAGGCACGCTGCCAGGCGCCCAGCAGTGCGGTCAGAACGTCGGTGCTCATGACGCGGCGGACCCGGTGTAGACGACCTCCTGCTCCCATCGCCGCCGCGGTTGCCTGTGCAACCGCCAGTAGTGCTCGGCGATGTCGTCGGGGTCGAAGGCGGTGCCCGGAGCGACCGGACCGGCCACGGTGACGCTGGCCACGTGCACGCCGTGGGCCCCGTACTCCTGGTCGAGCAGCGTCACCAGGGTTCGGACGCCGGCCTTTCCCAGCGAGAGGCTCACGTACTGCCGCTTCGGCTCGGGCATGCCGCCGGTGATGATGATCGAGCCTCTCCCCCGCCTCGCCATCGCGGGCGCCGTGTGCGCGGCGGCGGTGAGGGCGCCGACCACGTTGACCGCCCAGGCGTCGAGGTGACCCTGTGCCGGCAGCTCTCCAGGCGCGTCGGCCTGGATGATCGCGGCGTTGTACACCACGACCTCCGGCGGGCCGATCTCATCGGCCGCCTGGTCGAGCGCGGCGCGCAACGCGACCTCGTCGGTACTGTCCGCCGTCAAGGTGACGGCCTGCACCCCGTGCTTGAGAACGGCCTCGGCCGCGGCTTCCAGAGTGGACTTCCCGCGTGCGATGAGGGCGATCGAGAATCCCTCCTGCGCGAAACGGCGGGCGACCGCTTGGCCGATGCCCGGGCCCGCCCCGATGATCACTGCACCAGACACTTCTGTCTCCTCGCTCCTGATCGGCAACAATGGGGACGGTAAGGCGTCACATCGATGTGAGGGTCAAGCCCGGGAGGAACCACATGCGGATCGGCGATCTGGTCCAGGAGACGGGGGTGAACCGGCGGCTGCTGCGCTACTACGAGGAGCAGGGCCTGCTCAGGCCGGTACGGCTGGCCAACGGCTACCGCCAGTACTCCGAAGCGGATGTCGCGACGGTACGTCACATCCGCACCCTGCTCGCCGCCGGGCTCTCGACCACGGTCATCGCCCAGTTCCTGCACTGCGTCCACGACAGGGACGGGCTGGCGGTGCCGACGGCCTGCCCGACCGTGCTCTCCAACCTGCGGCAGCAGCGCGCTCGCATGGCGGCGACGATCACCCAGCTCCAGACCTCCCAGCGCGAGCTGGACCAGATCCTGGCCACCGCCCTCGGCCACTCCGAGCAGGACTCGGACGGGCCCCCGCGATAGGGGGGACGCGCGGGTTGAGTGTCCGGGTCTCTGGCCGGGCCGCCGCGATCCTCGTGGATTTGCCGTTGACCGTCCCCGTCGTGCCGGCCGTCCCTCGATGTCCACCGCCGCCCCCCGCTCGCACGAATCGGCGGCACCAGGCGATCCCCCGTGCGGGGGATCGGCTCACACAGCAGCGGGAGTCGCGAGGCCCGGGTGGCTGACACGATCGTGGACATGACGAAACCTTCGACCGCCGCCTGGGCCGGCGCCACCTCCCTTGCTCCTTACGCCGTGATGAAGACCTACTGGGCGTTCGGCGGGAGCGCGGGCAAGCCCGCCGGTGACCTCGCCGTCCAACTCGAGGCGAACGGCGCGCCCGACGTGCTGGTGTGGATGGAACGGCACGGTCTCGATTTCACCGCCGTCGGGGCGCTGGTCGCGATGCTGTTCCTGGCCGCGCTGGTCATGTCCTGGGGAGCCAGGCTGCCGCGCTGGAGCCTGCTGGTGCCCGGCTGGGCGGGCGCGCTGACGTTGACACCGTACGGGCTCGGCACCATGATCGCCGCTCCGCTCGGCTTCACGGTGGGGGACGCCGAGGGCTGGTCGGCCTGGGTGGGGATCGTCGGCGGCCTGGCGTTCGCCGGACTGGGCATCGCGCTCGGCATCTGCACTCGGTCCTACCAGCGACGGACCAGCCCCGAGGCCAGGAACACGCGAAGGCCCGCGTCGCTGGTGTGAGACGCGCGCGGCGGCGCTCAGGTGAGGCGCCGGGGGGCGGCGGGGCGGGCGATCGAGCCCTCCGGTGAGAAGAACTGCTCGTCCACGTGGTCCAGCGCCAGGCATATCCGCAGCCGGAGGCCCGCCCTTGACCTTGCCCTCAGGGGCAAGGTTTATGGTTTCCGCAGGTGAATGCAGATGAAGATCAGTGAACTCGCACGCAAGGCGAAAGTGAGCACCAAGGCGGTTCGCTACTACGAATCGCTGGGACTGGTCACCCCGGTCAGGCTCGACAACGGCTATCGCGACTACTCGGCCGACGACCTCCGGCGGGTCCGCGAGATCCGCGCGCTCTCCCGGCTGGGCATCTCGGTGGACCGGACACGGCCGTTCCTGGAATGCCTGGACGTCGGTCATGAGCACGCCGATGACTGTCCCTCGTCGCTGGCCGGGTATCGCGCCGCGATCGACGAGCTGACCACGCGGATCGACGCCCTCACCGAGCGCAGGACCGAGCTGATCGCCCGGCTGCGAAGCGCCGCCGCCCGCAACTTCCCCCTCTCCCCGCGCGACCAGGAGCGAACAAAGATGACCAACCTCTACGAACTTCCCGCGGGCCTGCCCGTTCCCGAGGACGACGGCGCGGCCCGTCACCTGGCGGCGACGGCGGTGCCGGAGCTCACGCTGCCCAGCACCACCGGTGAAACGGTGCGACTCCATGACCTGGGAGAGGGCCGTCACGTCCTGTACGTCTTCCCGCTCATCGGCACCCCGGACGTCGACCTGCCCCGAGGCTGGGACGACATCCCGGGAGCGCGCGGTTGCACCCCCGAGGCCTGCGACTTCCGCGACCACTACGAGGACCTCACCGCCGCCGGAGCGGCCAGCGTGCACGGGATGTCCGTCCAGACCACCGACTACCTGCGAGGAGTCGTGGATCGGCTGCGGCTGCCCTACGCCATGCTCTCCGACACCGAGTTCCGGCTCGCCAAAGCACTCGAGCTGCCGACCTTCGAGGCCGGCGGAGAGCGCTTCTACCGGCGGCTCACGTTCGTCATCCGTGCAGGGAAGATCGAGCACGTCTTCTACCCGATCTTCCCACCGAACGAGCACGCCCAGCAGGTCCTCGCCTGGCTGAAGAGCAACCCCGCCTGACCGAGGTGCCTACCTGGCCGCCCCTCCCACACGGTCGGTCTCGCGCGTGTGGGCGATGAGGGTCAGGGCGGCGGCCAGGCAGGCCAGCGGTATCACCGGCAGGACGTAGCGGTGGTCGTAGTCGGCGGTCGCGGCCGGGATCACCAGCAAGGCGACGGCCATCAGCCAGGGCGGCAGCGCCGCGACGCCGGGTCCCGGTTCGCCTGGCCGCTGGACCCCTTGCCGGCGCAGCCGGACCCTGGCCACGAGCTCGGCCGCGATGCCGACGGCGCCAGCGAGCATCAGGGCGGCCAGAGCGGGGCCGGGCAGGTAGAAGCGAGCCTGGTAGGCCCGAACCCAGCGCGCGTAGGGCGGCACGACACGGGTCTGGCCGCCGGCTCCCCCATAGGCGTCCGCCAGCTGGGACTGGCCGACGGCGGCGGCGGTGTTGAGCGCCCCGCGGGCGCGTTTGGGGAAGTGGTACTTGGCCTCGGTCCAGGTGGTGGGGTACGGAGGGTGACCGGGGGCGAAGGCGCGCAGTGTGTCGCGAACGACCACCCGCAGGTAGTCGACGGGCTGGGCCTTGATCGCGGCCGAGGCGAACCGGCGGGCCAGCTCGTTGGAGCGCGGTCCGTAGATGCCGCCGACACGGCGGAAGGGCGACTCCTTCGAGAACATGGCCGCGTACACGGGCGAGGCGATCCGCCGGTCTTTCGGCGGCCGGCTGGGGCACAGCACGGCCAGGTCGGGGCTTGGCTTGATCCGTGCGCAGTCGGCGAAGGCGGCGGTACGCCCGTACAGCCAGACCGCGCCGTGCTTGTTGAAACCGAACTCGCCGTGGTGACTGTGGAACCACGTCATGTACGCGGTGACGGGCGCCAGGAACGCCACCGTCGCCACGGTGACACCCGCCCCCAGCCGGCGCCATTCCCCACCTCGTGCCATCCGCGGACGACCGGCGCTCCCCCCGGTCACTCCGATCACGACGATCCCGGCCACGATGACAGCGATCAGCGGGAGGCCGGCGGTCCTGGTCACCGCCGCGCATCCCACGAGGAGCCCGGACAGCCCGGCCGACCGCAGGGTCACGGGCCGCCGCCACAACAGCGCGGTCATCGCCGCCATGACGAGGAACCCGAACAGCTCGTCGGAGACCAGCAGATGCTCGAGCTGGAGGCGGTCGCCGTCGAACAGCGCCGGTGCCGCGGCCGCGCAGCCCAGGAGCTGGCAGCGCCGCAACCGGTGCGGCCACGCGGTCCGCGCCGCCCACCACACCAGGGCGTACACCATCACCCCGGTGAGCAGGCCCAGCAGCGCCTGGGCGGCCACCACCGCGGTGAAACTGTGGAACGGCCGCAGCAGCCACAACAGGAGGGGATACCCGCCGGGGTGGTGCGCCGCCGGGGTCAGCGTCAGCGCCGACCGCACGTAGACGACGGAGTCGCCGGTCCACAGCATCGAGGGATAACCCGCGCCGGCGACAGCTCGCAGTGCGATCGCCGCTGCCAGCACCACCCCGAACGGCGCGTGCCGCCAAGCCCGGCTGCCGCTGCCCACCTGCGCCGTCACCTGGCCGAGCCACCCTAGCCTCATCTCAGCAGCCCTCTTCGCTCCCCGTCTGTACGGCGGCCGCCCAGTCATCCGTTCAAGGTGACAGACCGGCATGCGCAGGTGAGCATGCCCCTCAGCGCTACGAGTGACGCCTGTCGGCGACGCCCGGCCTGACCTGCGGAACAATCCTTGACCTTCAGGAGGCGTTGGTGCGGAAGGCGGAGCGATAGGACTGCGGCGTGACGCCGGCCACTCGTTTGAACCGCTCCCTGAACGCGGTGGGCGAACCGAAACCGGCCTGTACGGCGATGCGCTCGACGCCGGCCGTCAACCGGGCGCATCGTCCGTAGAAACCGGCGCACGGCCAGGTCGGTGCCGGCTGATCATCTCCTTGCCGGCAGCTCGTGCGCTTACCCTCGCTTCCGCGGTGCCTCGTCGCCGGGGCCGATCTCGGCGTGTTCCTCGCCGTGACCGTGGCCGGCGTCCAGCGGGATCTTCTCCCCGCCGTACGCCTTCGACATCCGTCCACGCAGCTTGCCCAGCGGGGCGCGCATCCCCTTCGGCGGAATGCCCTCGGTGTCGGCGTCCACGTCCACCTGCCGGATCGCCTCCTTGCCGCGCATGTGCGCCTCGATGTCCTCCGCCGGCGGCGTGTGAACCTCGATGAACTCACCATGCGGCAGCCGCTTGATCACACCCGACTCCACACCGTGCCCGATCACCGCGGCGTCGGAACGCTGCAGGCCCAGGCAGATGCGGTAGGTGATCATGTAGGCGATCACCGGGCCCACCAGCACCAGCACCCGGCCGATGTAGGTCGTCCAGTTGAGACTGACCTGGAAGAAGGCCGAGATCTCGTCATTGGCGCCCAGCAGCCACAACACGCCGTAGAACGTGATGGCCGCCATACCGATCGAGGTGCGGTGCGGGTTGTTGCGGGGACGGTCGGCGACGTGGTGCTCGCGCGTGTCGCCGGTCACCCACCGCTCCATGAACGGATACAGCGCCAGGCCGGTCATGATGATGCCCATCGGCAACAGGGCCGGGATGATGACGCTCAGCGGCAGCGTGCCGAACTCGCTGGTGCCGAAGAGGTTGATCTCCCACGCCGGCATGAGCCGCAGCGAGCCCTCCAGGAAGCCCATGTAGAAGTCGGGCTGCGAACCCGCCGAGATGTCCGCGGGGGTGTAGGGACCGAACGCCCAGATCGGGTTGATCTGCGTGAACGTGGCCAACCCCGCGACCACCGCGAAGGTGAACATGAAGAACGCCCCGGCCTTGAGCATGAACGCCGGGTAGAACGGCGCACCGACCACGTTGTGGTTGTTGCGCCCCTTGCCCGGCATCTGCGTGTGCTTCTGCACCCACATCAGCACCAGGTGCGCCGAGATCAACGCCAGCAGAATGCCGGGAATCAGCAAGATGTGCAGCGAGTAGAACCGCGCGATGACGTATTCACCCGGGTACTCCCCGCCGAACAGGAAGAACGTGATGTACGTACCCACCAGCGGCAACGAGATCGCCACACCCTCGGTGATCCGCAACCCCGCACCCGACAGCAGGTCATCGGGCAGCGAGTACCCCGTCAGACCCTCGACCAGCGCCAGCGTCAGCAGCAGCACGCCGATCAGCCAGTTCAGCTCGCGCGGCTTACGGTATGCACCCGTGAAGAACACGCGGAGCATGTGCACCATCATGCCGGCGACGAACAACAGCGCGGCCCAGTGGTGGATCTGCCGCATCAGCAGACCACCTCGCACCTCGAAGCTGATCTCCAGCGTCGAGGCGTACGCCTCGGACATCATGACGCCCTTGAGCGGCTCGTAAGGACCGTCATAGATCACGTGCATCATGCTGGGCTTGAAGAAGAACGTCAGGAACGTCCCGCTCAGCAGCAGGATGATGAACGAGTAGAGCGCGATCTCACCGAGCAGGAACGACCAGTGGTCGGGGAAGATCTTGCGCAGGTTGCGCTTGAGGAAGGTCCCCGCGCCGATCCGGTCGTCGAGGTAACTGGACGGACCCGCGATGGCCTTGGGAACGGACTTGAGTTCGCTCACGCCGTACCTTCCTTCTTCCTGCTCTCGAGTCGCCTGGCGCGCCAGGACCGGCGGCCCACCCAGCCGCCCACAACGGCGCCGCACACGATCGCGAGCGTGTTGATCGTCCAGTGAACGGCGTCGGAACCGTAGCCATACCCGTTGCCGAACACGAGGACGGTCAGCACGACGGCGGCGAGGACGGCCGTGCCCACAGCCGCGGCCAAGCCGAACCCGACCGCGCGCACCAGCCGTATCCCCCGCGGTAGCGGCGGCGGCACGCGCACCGGGAACGACAGGCGGCCGACGACGGCCTCGGGCTGCTCCTCCACCGAGCCCAACGCGCGCTGCAGCGTCACATCCGATGCGGTCTCACTGAGGCAGATCCACTCGCCGTCCTGGATGAACACCGTCGAGCGAGCGGCTCCCGGCACGCTGAGGCGAAGGAACTCTTCCCCTTCAGGGAACCGGCGCACCTGGTAGCGCACGAAAGGCAGCTGCACGTCGAGCGCGTCGAGAAATTCGCTCAGCCGCTTCTCCGACTGGTCCATGCCGCACACCTCTCCCTACCTCCATGTTCGCCCAGATGCCTGAAATAAATGCAAATCGCCCGATAAATAACGATGCATGTTGCCCTATCGCGGTCCAGGTCGTAGGCACGCAGCATCCCGTACGTCAACTCAACGCTGCGCCGATGGCCGGGAGACTCGGCGACCCGGACCACGCGCCACCCCTCTCCAGACACAAGGCTCTGTTAGACGGCGGCCTGTTGCTCTATAAAGAGTAGTACTACAGCTTGTAGTGGAAGCGGAGGGCAACAGTGCGGGTGCTTGTGGTGGGGGCGGGGATCAGTGGGCTCGCGGCCGCGCGGGGGTTAGCCGCCGCAGGTCACGAGGTGGTGGTGCTGGAGCAGGCGCAGGGGCTGCGCCTCGGGGGTGGGGCCGTCACCCTGTGGTGCAACGGCACGGCGATCCTCGGGGACCTGGGTGTCGACCTGGAAGGGACGGGGCAGCGCCTGACGACGATGTGCCTGCGGACCGCGAGCGGCCGCCAGGTGCTGGAGTTCGATCTGGAAGCGCTGGCGGAACGGTTCGGGTCGGCGGCGCGGGTGATCCCGCGCGGGTCGCTGATCAACCTCCTGGAGAGCGGGCTGCCGGAGGGGACCGTACGGTTCGGCACGCGGGTCGCGGAGCTGCGGACCGACGGTGACGGCGTACGGGTGCGGACGGAGACAGGTCAGGAGTACGGCGGCGACTTCCTGGTGGGCGCCGACGGTGTGCACTCGCGGGTGCGCGCCCTCGTCCTGGGCGGTGGCCCGGCGGCGCTGACCGGTGGGGCGATCTGGCAGGGCCTGACGCCGGCCCCGTTCGACCCCGGGTCGACCACGACGTTGATGGTCGGCCGGCAGGGCGACTTCGGGTACATGGGCGCCGGCGACGGGCTCATGCAGTGGTTCTTCGACGTGCCGTGGTCGCCGGGCGCGCCACCGGAGGACAAGCCGCTGGAGATGCTGCGGCGGCGGTTCACGGGGTGGGGCGCGCCGGTCGAGCAGGTCCTGGCGTCGCTGGGGGACGGCGACGCCGAACTGTTCCCGCACACCCGGCACAAGGTGCCGCGCCACTGGGGTGACGGGCGGTGCGTGTTGCTCGGGGACGCGGCGCACGGGATGCCTCCCGTGGGGGCGCAGGGCACGAACCAGGCGCTCGAGGATGTGGCGACGCTGGTGGAGTGCCTGGACGCCGTACCCGATCCGGCCGCGGTCGTAGGCGTGTACTCGTCCAGGCGGAGGCGGCAGGCGGCCCTGGCCTCCATGATCGCCTCGCACAGTCTCGCGGTGTCCGGCCCGAGGACGTTGATGCAGAGCGAGTACCTCATGCGCATGAACGCTTCCGTGCCGCCGCGCCTGGCCACGCGCGGGTTCGGCGGCCTGCTGCGTACCCTCAGCAACCGGATCTGACACCAGCGGCCGGCTCGCGGCGCCTCCGCGTCGCGAGGTACGGCACAATGCCCGCCGATGACCAGCGCATCCCCTTCCCCACCGCGGGTATCTCATCTCCGCAGCTCGGACTTGCGGATCTTGCCGGACGAGGTGCGCGGCAGGTCGTCCACCACCTCGAAGTAGCGGGGGATCTTGTACTTGGCCAGCCGTCCGCGCAGGAAGTCGCCGAGCTCGGCGGCGGTGACCTCGCCGCCCTGGCGCGGCACGACGAAGGCGCGGCCCACCTCGCCCCACGTGGCGTCGGGTACCCCGATCACGGCGACCTCCGCCACGGCGGGGTGCTCGAACAGCACGGCCTCGACCTCGGCCGGGTAGACGTTCTCCCCGCCAGAGATGTACATGTCCTTGACCCGGTCGACGATGTGGAGGTGTCCCTCCTCGTCGACGGTGGCGACGTCGCCCGAGCGGAACCAGCCGCCCTCGGCGAAGGCCGCGGCGCTGGCCGCGGGGTCGCGCCAGTAGCCGGGGGTCACGTTCGGCCCCTTGACGAGCACCTCGCCCGGCTCGCCGGCCGCCACGTCCGTGAGATCGGGACGGACCACCCGCACGTTGGCGAAGAACACCGGCACCCCGGCCGAGCCGACCTTCCTGACACTCTCGCCGGCCTCGAGGAAGGTCGCGCCCGGTGCGGTCTCGGTGAGCCCGTACCCCTGGCAGAACACCAGCCCCCGCTCCTGATAGGTGCGGATCAGCGCGGCCGGGATCGCCGCTCCCCCCGACATCAGGTTGCGCAGCGAGGACAGGTCGGCCCCGGCCCACCGCGGCGACCTGGCGAACGCCGCGAACATGGTGGTGACGCCGAACATCCAGGTGACGCGATGCCTCTCGATGAGGTCGTAGCACTCGTCCACGTCCCACGACGGCATGATCACTGAGCGGCCGCCCTTGAGAAAGGTCGGCAGCAACGTCTGGTTCAGCGCCGCCACGTGGAAGAGCGGGGCGCTGACCAGTGTCACCTCGTCGCCGGCCACATCGACGCCGATCAGAATGTTGAAGCTGTTCCAGACGAGGTTGCCATGGGTGAGCATCGCCCCCTTGGGACGTCCGGTGGTGCCGGAGGTGTAGAGGATGAGCGCGACGTCGTCCAGCGCCACGGGCACGTCGATCGGTGTGGGGTCGCCCTCCGAGATCCACCTCTCGTACTCCGCCGAGCCGAGCGTCACGGGCGGGGTGCCGGGCAGCGCTCCGACCACCCCGGCGCACTGCGGCGCGTAGATCAGCACCGAGGCGCCGGACTGGGCCAGCATGTACTCGATCTCGGGCGCCGCGAGCCTGAAGTTGAGCGGCACGAAGATCCCGCCGAGCACGTGGGTGGCGAACATGCTCTCGGCGAAGGCGGGATGGTTGGGGCCGAGGTAGGCGACCCGGTCACCGGCCCGCACCCCGGCCTCGCGCAACCGCGAGGCGAGCCTCGTGGTGCGCTCGTGGACCTCCGCGTAGGTGAAGGACCGCTCGCCGAAGACGAAAGCGGTACGGCCGGGCGTCATCTGGGCTCGGCGGGCCGGCCACCCGCCCACTCCTGCGTTACGCATCGGGTACGAGCTCTCCCATCAGGTCGGCGCGGCTGGTCTCCTTCAACGCCAGCATGCAGGCCACGGTCAGCAGGCAGAAGCCGGCGATGACCGCGGAGACCACGATCGTCGAGCCGCCCGAGGCCTGGATCTGGGCGAAGACAGGGGCGCCAGGCCGGCGCCGAGTCCGGCGATCTGGTAGCCGAGCGAGGCGCCCGTGTAGCGGCTGCGGGTGCTGAAGAGCTCCGCGTACAGCGCGGCGAGCGGGCCGTACATCATCGGGTGGAGCACTGACTGGCCGAGGACGAGTGTGAGCGTGAGCACGGCCACGTTCCCCGTGCCGACCATGGGGAAGATGGCGAAGGCGAACACCGCCATGAGCAGTGCTCCGGTGAGCACGATCGGGCGGCGTCCGACGCGGTCCGAGAGCGCGGACCAGCCGACGATGCTGAGCACGGCCAGCGCGGAGGCGAGTGTCAGGCTGTTCAGGACGTCCTGCCTGGCGAAACCGGTCTGCACGCCGTACGAGATGAGGAAGGTGGTCAGCGTTCCCTGCGCGACGAAGGCCGACATGCCGACGCCTGCGGCGAGCAGGAGCGTCCTGGGATGGTTGCGCAGCACGTCGACCAGCGGCGCGGTGCGGGGCGCGTCCTGGCTCCTGGCGGCGTTGAACACCGGGGTCTCCTCGACGCGCATGCGCACGAACAGTCCGAGGCCGAGCAGGAGGATGCTGATCAGGAACGGCACGCGCCAGCCCCAGCTCAGAAACGCCTCCTCGCCCACGGCGGCCGCGGTGCCGGTGAGCGCGGCGGTCGAGAGGACCATGCCGAACGGCGCTCCGGCGTTGGTGAAGCTGGCCCACAGGCCGCGGCGCCCGGTCGCGTGCTCGGCGGACATCAGGACGGCGCCGCCCCATTCGCCGCCGACCGCGATGCCCTGGAGGACGCGGAGCAGGACGAGCATGACCGGTGCGACGGTGCCGATCTGCGCGTAGGTGGGGAGCAGTCCGATGAGGAAGCTGGCGACGCCCATCAGGATCATCGTCAGCACCAGCATCTGCTTACGGCCCAGCCGGTCGCCGAAGTGGCCGAAGACGATGCCGCCGATCGGCCTGGCGAGGTAGCCGGTGGCGAAGGTGCCGAAGCTGGCGACCGTCGCGACCAGCGGGCTGAGGTTGGAGAAGAAGACCTTGTTGAACACCACCGCCGAGGCGGTGGCGTACAGCAGGAAGTCGTAGTACTCGATGACGCTGCCGAGGAAGCTGGAGGCCACCGCTCGACGGAGTTGGACCGGGCTGGAACCGCTGGGGGGCGAGATCGGCATGGTGGGGGGTCCACTTCTTCAGGCGTAGTGCCGGTAGACGGCCTGGGCAACGCAGGCGGGCTTGTCGGCGCCGTCGATCTCGACGACGAAGTCGAGCAGCATCTGGACGCCGTCTCCGGCGACCTCGGTGACCGACCCGACCTTGCCGGCCAGGCGGATCTTGCTGCCGACCCGGACCGGGCTGGGGAAGCGGACCTTCTCCAGCCCGTAGTTGACGCTCATCGTCACGCCCCGGATCTCCAGCAGCTCGGTGAAGAGCGGGATGAGCAGGGAGAGCGTCAGGTAGCCGTGGGCGATCGTGCCACCGAACGGGCCGTCCTTCGCCCTGTCGGGGTCGACGTGGATCCACTGGTGGTCGTCGGTGGCCTCGGCGAAGGTGTCCACCCTGTCCTGGGCCACCTCCATCCATCCGCTGCGGCCCAGGTCCCGGCCGGCCAGCAACTTGATCTCCTCGAGCCCGGTCACCGTGATGGTCATGCTTTCCTCCAGAGCAGAGCTGCGGCGTTGTCCTTCAGGATCTTGGAACGGACCTCCGGCTTGATCTCGAGCCGGTCGAAGTCGGCCAGCCAGCGGTCCGGGGTGATGACCGGGTAGTAGGAGCCGAAGAGCACCTTGTCCTTCAGCAGGGTGTTGGCGTAGCGGACGAGCTGCGGCGGGAAGTACTTCGGCGACCAGCCGGACAGGTCGATGTAGACGTACGGCTTGTGCGTGGCGACCGCGAGCGCCTCGTCCTGCCAGGGGAAGGACGGATGGGCCAGGATGATCCGCAGCTGCGGGAAGTCCACGGCGACGTCGTCGACCAGCATGGGGTTGGAGTGCTTCAGCCGGATCCCGCCGCCGCCCGGCACGCCGGCCCCGATGCCGGTCTGCCCGGTGTGGAACAGGGCGATCGCGCCGAGCTCCTCGATGACCTCGTACAGCGGGTAGGCCATCGGGTCATTGGGCGCGAAGCCCTGGATGCTGGGGTGGAACTTGAAGCCGCGCACGCCGTACTCCTCGACGAGCCTGCGCGCCTCGCGCGCGCCCGCCCGGCCCTTCCACGGGTCCACGCTGGCGAACGGGATCAGCACGTCGGCGTGTTCGGCGCAGCTCTCGGCGATCTCCTCGTTGGAGATGCGGGGGTGGCCGGTGGCGTGCTCGGCGTCCACGGTGAAGACGACCGCGGCCATCCTGCGCTCGCGGTAGTAGGCGGCCATCTCGGGGATGGTCGGCCGGCGGTTCCCGTGCGACCCGAAGTACGCCTCCGAGGCGCCGAACAGCTCCGGACTGAGTGAGCCGTGCCCGTCCTTGGAGATCTCGGCGTGCGTGTGGACGTCGATCGCGACGAGGTCGGCGAGGTTCATTTCGCGATCCCGTAGGTCTCGGGCTCGGCGCCGACACCGGAGTGCCAGGAGGCGGCGATGGCGTCGGCGCTCCATCCGCCGTCGGCGAAGGCGACGGCCTTCTCGCTCGGATGCGACCACAACGCGAGCCGGTCGCCGCCGATGCCGATGGCCTGCCCGGTCACGTCGGCGGCGGCGTCGGAGGCGAGGAAGACGATGAGCGAGGCGACGTCCTCGACGCTGCCGAGGCCCTCGTCCTTGCGCAGCCAGTCGGGGTAGGGCTCCCCGGCCCGCAGGACCTCGGCGAACGCGGGAATCGTCATGGTCATCTCGGTGGCCGCGACCGGGACGACGGCGTTCACCGTGACACCCGCTCTGGCCAGCTCCATCGCCCAGGTGCGGGCCATGGCGACGATGCCCGCCTTCGCCGCGGCGTAGTTGGTCTGGCCGAAGTTGCCGCGCTGGCCGGCCGGCGAGGAGATCAGGATCAGCCGCCCACCGCCGCCCTGCTCGCGCATGCGCACCGCCGCCGCGCGGGCGCAGCTGAAGGTGCCGCGCAGGTGCACGTCGAGCACCGCGTCGAAGTCCTCGTCGGACATCTTCCACAACACCCTGTCGCGCAGGATGCCGGCGTTGGTGACCATCACGTCGAGCCGGCCGAACTCCTTGACCGCGGTGTCGACCAGCCGCTCGGCGAGCTCGGTGGGACCCACCGCGCCGGCGACGGCGACGGCCCTGCCGCCCGCGGCCGTGATGCCGTCGCGGACCTCGGCGGCCGTCGCCCCGTTCACGTCGTTGACGACCACGGCCGCGCCGGCCGCGGCCAGCGCCTCGGCGTACGCACGCCCGAGGCCGCGGCCCGCACCGGTGACGACGGCCACCTTGGCTGACAAGTCCATAGATTTCACTCCTACGAAGTCGGGCAGTCTTGCGACCCTCGTCGTAGTTTTGCCGAATATTCGGCCGCCGTCTACCCTCTTCCTGTGACAGACGACCAGCCGCCCGCGCGCCCGCAGTCGCTGATGTTCAGCTTTCTCGGCATCTACGTGCTGGGCCGCGACACTGCCGTCTACTCCGGCAGCGTGATCGACGTCTTCGCCCGGCTGGGCCTGTCGGAGGAGGCGGTGCGCTCCACCCTCACGCGCATGGTCAAGCGCGGCCTGCTGGTCCGGCGCCGCCAGGGCCGCAAGATGTACTTCGGCCTCACCGAGCACGCCGCCGAGGTACTGGAGGACGGGCGCAGGCGGGTGTGGGAGACCGGGGCGGTCAACCACGACTGGGACGGCACCTGGACCCTGGTCGGCTTCTCGCTGCCCGACAGCCGCCGCAGCACCAGGCACGACCTGCGCTCCCAGCTCCTGTGGGCCGGGTTCGGCCTGCTGCAGAGCGGCCTGTGGGTCGCTCCCGGCACCAAGGACGTCACGGCCATGCTCGCCCAGCTCGACCTCGGCGACCACGTCACCGTGCTGAGCGCGAGGGCGTTGTCGCCGACCGAATCGGCCGACCTGGTGAGAAAGGCCTTCGACACCGAGCAGATCGCCGAGCGCTACCAGGTCTTCCTCGATCGCTGGGACACCCCTCGGCCGCTCCCGGCGGCGGCCGACGACCTCGCGCGGCAGCTGCTCCTGCACCACGACTGGCTGCAGCTGGTCCGCCAGGATCCCCACCTGCCCGCCGAGCACCTGCCCGCCGACTGGCCGGCGATCAGGGCCGAGCACGTCTTCCGCACGCTGGCCAAGAAATACGAGGACGGTGCCGCGCAGCTGGCCGACACGGTGCTGGACGAGCTGCCCCTATCTCCGTGACGGGTTCCGCATGACCGGCCGTCCCGCGGCGGCCACCGACAGGGCGTCGAGAGTCACCTGACCATCGCTGACCGCGTATCCGGACCTGCGCACGTCGGCCAGGACCCGGCGCAGCGTGGCCGGATCGGTCATGGTCTTGGCGGTGTAGCGCCGCAATGGCTGGGCGAGAACCTCCTCCTGGACCTGCGCGGGCGCGCGGGCCGGCAGGGCCAGGCCGACGCCCGTGGCGTGCAGCGCGAAACGACCGCCGACGCGGTTCCACACGGGCACGGCCCGCAGCGAACGCCTCCAGCAGGGCGAGCACCTTGGCGGTGACGGAACGGCCGCCCATGACCGGTCAGAGCTCCAGAACGAGCCGTGGTTGCGGACGAATGCAGTCATGGGCCAACTATCGGGACGCCGCCGGGGCCCGCCCAGCCGGGTTTTCACTGGGTGAAAGACGGAAGGCGTGTACGGCCAGCCCACCGAGCACGAGAACACCGGAGACCAGCGCGAACAGCTGCCCCGGGCCCCAGCCCGCGTCGAGCAGCCGACCGGCCACGACCGGTGAGATGATCGCGCCGATGCGGCCGATGCCGATCCCCCAGCCGACCCCGGTGGCGCGGACCGGCGCGTCGTAGATCGCCGGGGTCAGCGCGTACAGGCCGGCGACGCAACCGTTGACGAACAGGCCGATCAGGGCGCCGAGCGCGAAGGCCGCCGCGAGCGCCGAGGTGGCCGGGACGAACGCCAGGAGCAGGGCGGCCGTCACAACCGTGTACGCGACCAGGACCCGCTTGAGCGCGAACCGGGCCGCCAGCAGCCCGATCAGCGTGGAGCCGAAGATCCCGCCGAGATTGAGCAGCACCCCGCCGGTGATTCCCTGGTCGGCCGCCAGCCCGGCCTGCACGAGGAGCTTCGGCGTCCAGGTCGTGACGAAGTAGAAGGCGAACATGAGCATGAAGAAACCCGCCCAGGTGAGCAGGGTGTTGCGCCGCAGGCCGGGGGCGAGGATCTGCCTGACCTTGCCCGCCGGAGCGGGAACGACCTCCGGCATGGCCTCGACCTGTGGGTGCTTCATCGCGGCCAGCGACCTGTTGAGCCGCTCGAGTGATCGCTGGGTGAGCAGGAAGTCCAGCGACTCGGGCAGCCGCCACAGCACCGCCGGGATGAGCAGAGCCGTCGCGGCGGCGCCGAGGGCGAACACCGCACGCCAGCCCGAGGTGCTCTGCAGGACGGCCGCCACGATGCCGCCGCCCGTGGCGCCGATCGCGTATCCCGTCGAGTTCAGGCTGACGGCGAGGCTGCGCCAGCGGCGGTTGGCGTACTCGGCGCTGATCACGTTGCTGCCGGCCAGGATGCCGCCGATGCCGACGCCGGTGAGCACGCGCGTCAGCCCGAGCTGCACCGCGCTCTGGCTGAGCGCCGACAGGCCCATGCCGGTCGTGGCCAGCACGAGACAGAGCAGGATCATCGCGCGGCGGCCGACCTTGTCGGCGAACGGCGCGAGGAACAGCGAGCCCAGCGCCATCCCGACCAGCCCCGCGCTCAGCAGCAGGCCGAGCTCGGTGCCGGTCAGCCGCCATTCGGCCGACACGCCCGTCGCGGTGAAGGCCATCACCAGCACGTCGTAGCCGTCGAGGACGTTGAGCAGGACGCAGACCGCGATGGCGGACCACTGGAAGCGCGACATCGGGGCCGCGTCGATGCGCTCTCGAAGGTTGACACCCATGTCAGAACCCCATTCTGGGGGATGAGCTGCCAAGAATGCGGTTCGTCGGTCCACTTCACCAGGGCCTTTCCATTCAATGAGGCCTCGACCATCATGTGCGGATCGGGGTGCGCATGTGGGAGCTGGCCCAACGCGCCTCGCCGCCGCTGGGCCTGCGAGAGGCGGCCATGCCGTACATGGAGGACCTGCAGACCGTGGTCGGGCAGTCCACCCAGCTCGGCCTCGCTTGGGGATTCGATATCTCAGTCGGCTCCGGGCCGCGGGGATTCCCAAGCCTCACACGTGGGTGGGGCGCTCTCCTCCGGAAACAGGCGAAATTGCCGGGATCATCCCATATGCCCTCTTTGTCTGCATATGCGAATGTGCCCGCGAGGCCCGGGTAGCGGCAGGCGGATGCCGGAAACAAGCAACCTCTGGGAGGGCATCGATGGGCGAGTATCCAGCCGAAACAGGGACCCCTCCACCCTACGGCCAAGAACCGCAAGGGACCACGCAGCAGGCCCAGGCCGCCGCGGGACAGGTCGCCGAGACCGCCAAAGAGCAGACGAAGGCGGTGGCGGGAGAGGCCAGAGACCAGACGCGCCGTGTGGCCGAGCAGCTTCGGGAGCGCGCACGTGAGCAGGCACAGCACCAAAGTGAGCGGGCCGCCCAGGGGATCCGCCAGTGGGCGGACGACCTGGCAGCCATGAACGACACGGCCAAGCCCGACTCCCCGGTCACGGCAGTCGTGCGGCAGGTCGCCGACGGAGGACGGCGGGCGGCCGACTACCTCGACCAGAACGGCCTGGCCGGCCTGGTGGAAGAGGTACAGAACTTCGCACGCCGCCGGCCTGCGGCATTCCTGGCCGGTGCGCTGGCGGCGGGGTTCCTCGTCGGCAGAATCGCCAAGGCGGCGAGCGGCACCGACAGCACCACCACGCCCACCACGCCCACCACGCCCACCGAGCCGGTGGACGCGGCCCAACCGGTTCGACCGCAGCAACAGGTCCAACCGCAGGCGACTCCGCCGCAGCAGGTACCGGCACCTCCCGCCACTCCGCCGCCGCCGACCTGGGGCGGTGAGGTGCCATGACCACACCCAGCCAACCGGAGCAGCCATCACTGGGGCAGTTGGTCGGCGAGATCGGCGAGGACCTGTCCCAGCTGTTCCGCCAGGAAGTGGAGCTGGCCAAAGCCGAGATTCGGCAGGAGGCGGCCAAGGCCGGCAAGGCGGCCGGGTTGCTGGGCGGCGCGGGGTTCGCCGGTTACATGGTCGCCCTGCTCGTGACGCTGGCCGTCATGTTCGGCCTGGGCAGCCTCATGCACCTGGGCTGGGCTGCGCTGATCGTCGCCGCGGTGTGGGCAGTCATCGGCGCAGTGCTCTTCGTGACCGGACGAGCCCGGTTGCGGCAGGTGTCGCCGAAACCGGAGCAGACAATCGACACCCTCAAGGAGGACGCGCGATGGGCACGCGACCTGAAGAAATAAGAGACGAGATCGCCCGTACCAGGGCGGAACTGGCCACCGACGTCGACCGGTTCACCGACAAGACGAGCCCGTCGCGGATCGTGCAACGCCGTACCGACCGGATGCGCCGGGCGGCCCGCACCATGCGAGAGCGGATCATGGGCACTCCTACCCAGGCCGTCGGCCGAGTCCAGCAGCGGACCGGCGACGTCGGCGACAGAGCACGCCAGGGCACCGCGCAAGCCACCGAGACACTCACGCACGGCGCTCAGCAGGCGGCGGACACCGTCAGGCAGGGGGCCCAACAGGCCACCGAAGCGGTGAAGGCGGCGCCACAACAGGCGATGCGCAGCACGGAGGGCAACCCGCTCGCGGCGGGGCTGATCGCTTTCGGCGCCGGACTCCTCGCGGCCGCCCTCATTCCCAAGACGGAGACCGAACAGCGGGCCGCCGAGCAGCTCAGGGAGCAGGCCGGCGAGGCGTTCCAGCCGATCAGCCAAGCGGTACAGGAATCGGCTCAGCACCTTGGCGAGGAGGCCAAGGACGCCGCTCAGCAGGCCGTCCAGCAGGTCAGGGAGACCGCCACGGACGCGGCCACGACGACGGGCGAACAGGCCCGCGATCAAGCCCAGCAGGTCACCGGCCAGAACCGTCCCACCGGCCCCTCCTAACCACATGTCCCGCTGCCGCCGAACAGACGGCGGCGGGCCCCATCTCTGTGAATCACGCCGTCGGCGGTACCCGCGAACCGGCAGTCTTGGGCGCGAAACTCCGTAGCGGTTCCGATGAGGTCGTCGATAGCCTGCCGGTCGTGGACCACGTCCTGACGACAGAGCGCCTGATCCTGCGCCCGGTGACCGTACACGACCATGCCGAACTGATGGCGCACTGGACCGGCGCGGACGTGCGACGGTTCCTCTTCGATGGAGCGGTCCTGTCTCCGGCGGAGATCACCGGGGCCATCGAGGACAGCGTGCGGGACTTCGCCGCGGGTGGCTACGGTCTCTGGCTGATCCGGGGAAAGGAAGCGGCCGATCTGGTCGGCGCGGCCGGGCTGCGGCCGCTGGAGCAGCTCGGGCTCGAGGTCTTCTACAGCCTGGAGCCAGGTGCGTGGGGCAAGGGGTATGCCACCGAGGCCGCCGGTGCGGTGGTGGAACACGCTCTCGGTCCCCTCGGCTTGCCCGAGGTGCTGGCTGAGGTCGACGAGGGCAACGCCGCGTCGGTTGCGGTCGTCGAGCGGCTCGGCATGGCCCCGTTCGCGGTGGTGCCCGGCCTGCTCGGCCCGATGACCCGTTACCGCAGGACACGCTGAACCACCCGCGAAAGTAAAGTCTGGATCGCCCGACAGCAGCTCAAGCAGGGGTTTCGGGCGATGACCTTGATGAACCCTTTGCGTTTCATGTACCCATTACGTAGTTTGAGGGACTCAGGCGTCACGCCCCGCGTGGCGCCTCCATCTTGCCGAGACCGCGCGACACCCTTGGACGATCTCTTCCTCCAAGTACGGCGCGGCCGCCGAGTCCGCGATCCAGCGGAGCCGGGGACCCATCTTTCTGGGGTGAATCGAGCACCACGCTCGTAGGGCACTTCCACGCCCGAACCCGTCAGCTAACCCGGTAGGCGGTATGGAAGCAGAGGAGCACAACCCCCGCATGTCCAAGCAGTCCCCCATGCTCAACCGCCTGTCACGCCTCGTCCTCGGAGCGAGCGTGCTCGCCGGTGGAGTTCTCGCCGGCTCCCCCGCCTTCGCCGACGGTCACCACTCCGTCTCGCTGCCCAAGAAGACCTCCCTCGAGATCGCCGCGGAGAAGCTGCCCAAGGTGAAGGCCGAAGACCTGCTGAGGGTGGCCGAGCAGAAGATCGGTGTCGCGGAGAACGCCAGCGGCGGCGGCACCGAGTTCCACAACTGGTACATGAGCAGCCCCCGGGCCAAGGAGACCCTCGCCCGCGACGGCGGGAGCGTCAGGGCCTACGCCAACGCGCCCTGGTGCGCCATGTTCGTCTCCTGGGTCGGCGAGAAGGCCGGCATCCGGCCCCTGGTCGGCTGGGACGCCTACACCGTGACCTGGGCCAAGTGGTTCAAGGCCAACCAGCGCTGGGGCACCACCGCCAAGCCCGGCGCCGTCGTGTACTTCGCCTGGGACGACAGCAAGAACCTGAGCGCCATCGACCACATGGGCCTGGTGAAGAAGGACAACGGCGACGGCACGATCACCACGATCGAAGGCAACACCGGCAACGGCAAGGTGGAGCAGCGGATCAGGCCGAAGTCCGACGTCGTGGGCTACGGCTACCCCGTCTACGCCTGAGCCCCCCACGGGTTTTCCGTCAAGAGGGGCAACGTGCGGGAGGAGCACGCCTCCCGCACGTCCAAGGGTTACGAGAACATCACGCCGGCCTACGCCGAAACGCCGGCCACCGCGGACCAGGCGCTGGTGATCGCCCGGCAGGCACACCACCCACCAGGCCCTCCCACAGGGCGTGCCGTCCCAGCGGTTGTCCGGAGGCTTCGCGGCTGCTTAGCTGGATATGAGCAGCTTGCGGCCACGCTCTCGGGGGGCGACAGCTGCCGCCCCTCGGCCGCGCCCTGCGAGACCGCTGCCTCGCAGCACGACCGGCCCGGATCGGCCTCCTTCCCGTGGAGGCTGCGAGGTGGGCGGTTCCGCGCGCAGCCGTGCAGCAGGGGCACGTCCGCTCTAGGCGCGAGCAGCGGTGATGTCGGCTTCGATGTGAGTCACAGCCATCATGGCGCCGTAGGCGAACAGGAAGACGGTGCAGTGGTCGCTGAGGCGGCGGTCCGTGGCGCGCCAGGAGGAGACCTGGTCGTCGGTGATGGCCTCCGGCGCGAGGCCGGCCAGGATCGCCAGCCTCGCCCCCAACCGCTCCTCGTCGGAGGAGAGCGTGGACAGCGGCTTGTCCAGCCAGTCACCGACGGGCAGGCGGCGGCCGCGGTGGGTGGCGACCACGTCAGCGACGACGGCCGCGGCGGCGGGTGTGAGGAGGCCTGCTCCCTGGGCCGCGGTGGCTGCCAGGGTGGCATACGCCTGTCCGATCGGCAGATCGGCCGCCCACGCCGGGGGCTCTCCGGTGGGGAGGTCGTTCAGCAGGGACAAGGTGGTTCCCGGGCGCAGCTCCTGGTCGAGCTCGCGCAGGACCGGGGCGCCCTCGAACGGGGGCTCGTCGGCGGGATCCATGCTGCCAGGCGTCAGCCCGGCAGGGAGCATGGCGGCCGCCACCCGGTCGACGAAGTGCGTGAACAGCACCGTGCCGAGGTATTCGGCGGCCACCGGATCGGAGAACGGCGCCTCGACAGGTTCGACGCCTTGGACGCCGGTGGATGCCGCCCAGCGCAGCAGGCCCTCGAGCCTCGCGTCGGTGAGGGAGTCGCCGCGTTCGACGGCGTCCGCGAGCTCCGGCCTGCCGAGGAGCCGCAGCACCGACAGGAACGCCTGGATGTCGTACTCCAGCCCGTTGGCCTGCGCCGCCCCCAAGGCCACCAGTGCCTTGTCCAGCGCAGGGGTCGCGCCGGCGAGTTGCGCTTCGCGCATCAGCGACCAGCCGGCCGCCATGAGCTCCGGAGAGGGCGACATCATCATCACCGCAGGCCCGATGCTGCTGAACTCGGCATTGACCTGCGCATACACCTCGGCCAGCACGCCTCGGGCGCGCTGCGGGGAGACGGGGGTGACGTGACGGATGATTGACGACATTGACCATGCCCTTCGAGGTCGTGCGATGCGGAGTTCCGATCATCGCCGCCGGTCCATGGCATGTCGTCGTACCGTCGATGACACTGCGCGCTACTTCCGTGAGGGGGTCGGCTCGCACCTCTACGACAGACGAAGTACGTGGTGGCGGTGGCGGCGCCGATCCCGGTGCCGCCACCGCCACCTCACGATCCCAACCGGATCAGTCAGCCGCAGGTGACGCTGTACGAGACGGGTTCGGAAACCGCCGTGTTGGGCGTGACGACCTGGAGGTAGCCGGTCACCCTTCCTCCGGTGGACGCGATCGCGCGCCAGTCCTTCCACTCCACGGTCCTGGTGAGCGGGCCGCCCTCGGGGAAGGTGATCTGCTGGGTCGGGCTGCTGGTGTTGTTGTCGAAGCGCCAGGCGTACTCGACCGGCACCGAGGTCGGCGCGGACACCGTGATCGTCGCGGTGGCCTTCAGGTCGACGGGGCAGGCGCCGGTGTGGCTGGACGGCGTGATGGCCGGGTTCGTCACCGACACCACCTTCCCGGCAGTGTTCGGCGTGGGCGGTTTCCCGTTGCAGGTCAGGGAGTACTCGCCTGGCTCACCCTGAACCTTGGCGGGGCCGGTGACGTCCAGCCACACCTTGGCCGCGTGACTCCTGGAGGTCCTCCAGGTGTGTGTGGCACGCCGCGTTCCCGGCTCGGTGAACTGGAGCTTCTCCTCCTGCCAGAAACCGCCGTCGTCCCAGCGCCACCGGTAGGTCACGGTCAGCGGGTAGGTCAGGCCCTTGGTGGCGGTGACCATCGCCGCGGCGGTGAGCTGGTAGGGGTTGGCCGTCGTGCAGGCGCCCGGCTCGCCGCTCCACGTGGTGACGGCCGCCTTGGACACGGTGACCTGGCCGGGCTCGTCGGCCCTGCAGGTGACCGACCAGGTGATCGGCGCCGACTCCTTCCAGTGGCCGTAGTCGTCGCCGGTGGCGACGCCGAGGGCGGTCGATCCCGTTGTCGTGCCGTTCTCGACCCAGTCCCTGGTGTAGGTCCTGCTCCCCGAAATCCTCTCGGAGGTGACGCTCGTGCCGGGGTACCTCCAGTAGTGCCAGACCAGCACGGGCCCGCCCGTCACCGTGATCGTCGCCGTGGTCCGCACCGTCACGGGGCAGGCCCCGGTGTACGGCTGGGCGGGCGAGGCCACCCTGGTCTCGGAGAAGCTGATGTCGACACACGCGATCGTGAACTTCACCGGCTGGGTTCGCGCGTGGCCCGGCGAGGTGACCTCGACCCAGGCCGATCCGCCGCTCGTCCTGGCCGGGTCGGCGACCGGCCAGGTGAGGGTGAGATCCCTGGTGAGGTCATTGCCGGTGATCTCGATCGCCCCCGGGACCGTGGTCCCGTCGCTGCGGGTCCACCGGTAGGTGACCTTCGCCGGCTTCGACACCTCGAGGGTGGCGTGGAAGGTGAACTGCAGTGGCCTGGTGCAGGAGCCCTGGTAGCCGGCCGGGGTCACCCACGGGTTCGTCACCTTCGCGACGACCGGCGGCGGGGTCGGGTCGGCCGCGCAGGTGACGCGGTACGGGGCCCTGTTCGAGGTGCTCAGGACCCTGCCGTCCGGGCTCAGGATCTCGATCCAGCGGGTACCCGACTGGCTGGTCAGGTAGGCACGGCCGGAGGTGACCGTACGGGTGGCGGAGCCGGAGAACCAGAGCCGCTCGATGCCGAGCGCGCCGCCGTCGCTGTCCACCCAGCGGTAGGAGACGGCCGCGGGCACCCGGGAGACCTTGATCGTGCCGGTGAAGCGCAGCGTCCCGCCTCCGGCCGGGCACGTGCCGGAGTAGCCGTCGCCGGTCACCTCGGCCGACGCCGTGGGAGCCGGTCGCGCCTGTCCGGGCACCTCGGAGAGGCTGCCGTCGCGCGGGGCCGCTTCACAGGAGACCGAGAAGTGGGCGCGCTTGGAGAGCAGCTTCTTCGGGCTGAGCACCTGTACGGCCTGCCACCCCCGGGTGCTGCCGGAGAAGGAGCGCCGTTCCCGCAGCGTGACCCTCGCTCCCGCCCGGACGCTCTTCACGACGCTCTTGCTGCCGTCGCTGCGGATCCAGCGGTACGTCAGCCGGGCGGCCCCCTTGACCGTGACGGTCGCGGAGAACACCGTCGAGGCCGGGCACTGCCCGCCGTTGCGGACCGGGGAGGCCTTGACCGCGGCGATCCGGACAGTGGGGGCTGCCGCCGCGTTCGCGGGAGCGGCGAACACACCCGTCGACAGGCAGAGAGCGGCGGCGGCCGCCAGGGCGCGCCGCCACCATAGGTTCTTCCTCACGAAAACTCCATGTTCTAGCGATATAGCCGCACAGTCTGATCAACGCGACTTGCGGGCGAGTGGGAAGCGACTGCAATCGTCACCGCACGCCGTCCGCGCGCCCGGGATCACGCCGCGGCGCGCTCGCGCTGGAACGTGCGCACGCCGGCGACCGCGAGCGGGAGGAACAGCATGCTGAACACGCCGCCCACCACGTACGTCAGGTGGATCGGGATGAACATCATCGCGACGAAGGCGCCGAGGTAGACGGCGGTCAGCCACCAGCCGACCACACCGGCGCGGGCGAGCCCGGCACACAGCGCGAGCAGGCCCAGGAAGGCGAACATCTCGGTGCCGCTCCACAGGGGCATGAACGCCGACCCGTCCACGGTGTCCGAGATCCGTATCGCGACGTCACTCGGCAGCTGCTGCCCGACGACCATCCGCCACCAGTCGTCGCGGACGGCGCCGGAGACGTTCAGCAGCCCGAGTGCGGCGGCCAGCGCCCCGAACAGGGTCAGCCACCGGCCCTTTCGGCCGCGGACGAGCCCGGGCACGACCATCGCGCCCAGTGCGCCGGCGATCAGGCCGTAGTGCAGCAGGATCGCCGACAGCTCCGTCAGAAAACTGTCGCGGGCCAGCGAGGTGACGTAGTCCAGCGTCGAGTCGGAGTCCTGCGGCGGGCAGGTCATCATGCCGGCGAACATGAGCAGGGGGCCGGCGATCAGGGCGGCGCCGCCGGCGCGGCGCAGGAATCGGCTCGCTCTGTCGGCGGGCTCGGGGAGCACGTCGGTGGTGGCCGTCACGGGGTGGGCAGGGGCGGTCATGGCGTTCCTCCGGGGGTCGCATGTCGTTGGCGAAAGAACTCTCTCGCCGGGACGGCAGGCGGCGCGTCAGCCGTTGCGTACCGTGATGGCTCCACGCTTCGATGGACCGGCACTCCCGCGGGTCCGCCGTTCGAGGGATGTGGCACGCGACGGCGGTCCGCCATCCGGCGGACCCGGCAGGCACCGGGCCTCATTACCATCGGTAGCCATGACGATGACCCGGCTGAGGGACGCCCGCCTCGTTCCGCTGGTGTTCGGGCCACTGATCGGCATCCTGTCCGTCGTGGAGACGAGCCTCGACGACTTCTTCGGCGCCGGCGCCGCGGCCACCTCGATCTCGGGAATCGTCCTGGGTGTCGGTCTCGTGGTCTCCACCTGGTATCCGCTCGTCGGCGCGGTCATCGCGGCCGCCTGCTTCCCGGTCGGCGTGGTGGCGTTCGACGCGCCGGGCGCCGGCGGCGCGGCGATGATCGGCCTCATCGGGGCGATCGCCTGGGCCGGATGGCGGGAGCCGCCGCGGCGTTCGGCCATCGCGCTGTGCGTCGCGGCCGCGTCCTTCGCCGGCACGTCGGTCGTCGCTGGCGAGTCGTTGTGGGAGCTGTTCTTCGTGCCGGCCATCCTGCTGCCAGGCTGGTACATGGGGCTGCTCGCGCGGCGCAGCGGCGAACGGGCGGTGAAGCTGGCCGAACTGGCGGCGGCGCTCGACGCCGAGCGGGAGGCGAACGCCCAGGCCGCGGTCGCGCAGGAGCGCACGCGCATCGCACGGGAAGTGCACGACGCCGTCGCGCACTCGGTCAGCGTGATGACCCTGCAGCTGGGCGGCTTGCGCAGGCTGCTGGCCGATCGCCCCGCCGAGCAGGAGATCGCGGTCGGGCTGGAGCGGCTCGGCCGCCAGACGGTCGAGGAGATGCGCGGGCTGATCGGCATCCTGCGCGAGCGGGTCGACGGCGAACGGCCGACGCCGGTCCCGTCGCTGGCCCGGGTCGACGAGCTCATCTCCGACGTCCGCGCCGCCGGTCTGGTAGTGCACCTGGACTCCCCTGCCGACCTGCCGCGACTGCCGCCGGTACTGGACCTCACCGCCTACCGCGTGCTGCAGGAAGCGCTGACGAACGTGCTGCGGCACGCCGGTGCGGCCCCGACCGCGGTCGCCATCGGATACACCGAGCAGGCGCTGACCCTGGAGGTGCGCAACGAACCCGGACGGGTGGCGCGCGAATCCACCGCGGTGCCCGGGAAGCGCGGCGGCCACGGACTGATCGGCATGCGCGAACGGCTGGCGATGGTCCACGGCAGCCTGCACGCCGCCCCCGAACCGGACGGCGGTTTCGCGGTCCGTGCCCGATTCCCGCTCCCCCGAACACGGTAGGAACAACGACATGACGATCTCGGTGGCGCTCGTCGACGACGAGGCGATGATCCGGGTGGGCCTGCGGATGGTGCTCAGCGGCGAGCCCGACATCGAGGTCGTCGGCGAGGCGTCCGACGGCGTCGAGGCTCTCGGCCTCGTCGCGCGTACCCGGCCCGACGTCGTGCTGATCGACGTACGCATGCCGCGCATGGACGGCTTGGAAGCCTCGCGGCAGCTCGTACGCGAGCACCCGGAGAGCAAGGTCATCGTGCTGACCACGTTCGACGAGGACGAGCACGTCGCGGCCGCGCTACGCGCCGGAGTCAGCGGCTTCCTGCTGAAGGTGGCCCCGCCGGAGCATCTGGTCGAGGCGGTGCGCACGGTCGCGGCCGGCGGCGGTCTGCTGGACCCGGCGGTCACCCTGCGGGTGATCGCGGCTTTCGCCGGACAGCCGGATCCGGCCCGTGTGACGAGCGGGGCGGCCGAGCTGGAGTCGCTCACCAGCAGGGAGACCGACGTGCTGAAGCTACTGGCGCAGGGCCTGACGAACACCCAGATCGCCGCCCGGCTCTACCTGGGCGAGGCGACCGTCAAAACGCACCTGTCCAGGATCCTGATGAAGCTGAACGTGACCACCCGCGTCCAGGCGGTCGTCTTCGCCTACGAGAGCGGACTCGTCCGCCCCGGAGCAGGGCTCCAGGGCGGAGAGTGATCGTCGAGGAGGCCGTGTGCAGTGGATCCCAGACCCGAGCAGGAAGGCTGAGGGCAGCAAGAAATCGTCTTTCTGGCACATGGCGTCCGTCGGTCACGGGCCCCGGTGATGACAGCGGTGGCTTCGACCTCCACCAGCTGGTGGTTGTAGCCCAGTACCGCCACTCCGAGCAGAGTGCTGGGCACGTCATGCTCGCCCATGTACTCCCGGTAGACCTCCCACGCCGTCACCAGGTCGTCCTGCCGGGACGAAGCCACATAGACCGTCGTCTTGGTGACGTCGGTCAGCGAGGCGCCGGCCCCTTCCAGCGCGGTCACGAGATTGCGCATCACCTGCTGGGTCTGTCCCGCGTAATCGCCGACCGCGACGGTCTCGCCGTTGAGATCGAGCGGGCAGGCGCCCGCCACCCAGACAGAGCGCACGGGCGCGTCGGCGACCGCGGCGTAGGCGTAGTCCACCTTCGGCGTAAGCCGGTCGTTGCGGATCAATCTCACACCTGTGCTCATGGCATGCTCCTCTATCGGAAATTCAGTCGGGCCAGCTCGGAGAGCGGCCCAGGATGGCGACGATCTCATCCAGACGTGATCCACCCGTCCACGCGACCTCTGGCGCGAAGGCCGCTCCGGGCGCGAGCCGAACCTTTCCGCCGGGTACGGCTTTCGCCACGCCGAGAGCGGCCTCCAGCAGTTCCGGCTCGAACTCGACCTCGACGCCCAAGGTCTTGGCGAGGTCCCACGAATGGACCACGTAGTCGATGAAGTGAAAACTGATCGCCTGCTCTGCGGGGAAGGCGTGCCCGCCGCCGAACTCGGGCAGCGGGAACAGGCGATCGAGGACGCCGTCCGCGGCGAAGGCCGCCAGGACGTGCTCGGCCGAGGCCCGATAGGTCCCGACGGGGTCGTCTTCGAGCGACCGCAGCTTCCACCAGGCCAGATCGCCCTCGCCTCTGGAAGCCGCGGCGAAGCCGACATGCTGGGTGGTCATGTGCGCGAGCAGGCCGTACAAGGTCCATCCGACGCAGGGCGTCTGGCGGGACAGGTCCGCCGTTCGCGCGCGAGCCGCCAACTCGATGCTGGTGCGTACGGCCTGCGCGTCGAGTGCGACATAGTCAGGCGTAGCCCTGTCCGTATGCATTCGCACATAATCTACATGTGCTTATTATTTGTCAACGCGTTACCTTGGACCCGTGACAGACCGCCGCGACCTCGCCGCGATGCTGCACCCTCTGGTGCAGTCCCTCGTCGCCGCAGAGCTGCCCGTGCTCGCCGCGCACGGGATCTCCATGTGGGGCTACGCCGTCCTCGGCGCCCTGGACGACAGTTCGGTCCGCACCCAGACCGCCCTCGCGGAGGCGATCGGCGCCGACAAGACTCGCATCATCAGCACGCTCGACAAGCTCCAGCACGCGGGGCTGATCTCCCGCGAGCCGGATCCCAGCGACCGCCGCGCGCGGATCCTGACGATCACCGACGAGGGCCGCAAGGTCCGCAGATCGGTACGCGCTGTCATCCAGGCCAACGAGGCTCGGGTACTCGCCCGCCTGCCCTTGGGCGACCGTCAAGGCTTCCTGCGCGCCGTACAGACGCTGTCGGAGCTGTCGCGCGAGGACATCGTCGGCCCGACGTAGCACCCTGGGACCGTGTCGGCGTAAGTCTCCGGTTCAGCGGGGAGCCCTCAGGGACGGTCCGCCCGCGGGCTCAGGTGTGCGCACAGGTACCGGCGGGACAGGATCAGGCCGAGGGCGGTCAGGAGGATCCCGAAGTAGACCGGTGCCAGATGCCAGAAGTCGGTGTAGCCGATCGCCCAGCGCACCAGGACGGGAGGCAGGTCGCCGGCGATCGCGGCCGGCGTCTCCATGGCCGCCTCGGCTACGGCTCTTCCACCTGCGTACGGCAAAAGCGGCCCGGCCGACACCGGTATGCCATGATCGGCCACCCCGGCTTTACCAGGGGTTCTCTATGCTTTCTGGTACAGCTCGGGGGAACTGATGAGATCTGCAACAGGCTCGCCGCGCCGGATGCTCTAGCGCGATGTGGCCGCCGGCACACATGCCCATCAGAGTCAGGATGTCGGTCGCCGCGGTACTGGTGACCGGCCTGCTGGTCGGTGCGCTGTACGCGGCCGTGCTGGTGCTGGTCAGACAGGAGGCGGTGGACGAGGCCCAGCTGCACGCGTCACGGGCCGCGCAGCGCCTGGTCTTCGACGCCGAGGCCGACCGGCTGACCAACCCGCTCATCACCTCGAATTCGGAGGAGCTCGCGCAGATTCTCGGCCGCAAGGGACATGTCCTCAAAGCCAGCGCCACGATCATCGGGGAGCCGCCGATCCCCGCGACGCTACCCGCACCGCAGGAGCTTCGCAACGACAGCACGGTGTGCGGCTACCCGCGACCTGACAGCCCCTGCCTGCTGGTCACGGCGCACCAGTTCTTCCTCGGGGGCAAGCCGTTCATCGCTCTGGCCGCGGTGCCGGAACCCGGCCTGCTGCCGCGGCCGATGTGGGCGGTGCTGTTCGGGATCGTCGGGGTCCTGACCGTCGTGCTACGCGGTGTCGCCATGTGGCGGACGGTGGGCCGTACGCTGACGCCGGTGGAGGCGATCAGGGCCGAGATGGAACGGATCATCACCGCCGCCGACCTGCACCGCCGGGTGCCCCTTCCCGCCAGGCGAGACGAGATCCGGCGGCTGGCCATGAGCGTCAACGCGACGCTGGACCGGCTGGAGCGCGCCGTCGAGCAGCAGCGCAGGTTCGTCTCCGACGTCTCCCACGAGCTGCGCAGCCCCATCACCGGCCTGCGGACCGGGCTGGAGGACGCCGCGCTGCACCCCGACGAGATGGACCAGGTCTCTGTCGTGGAGTCGGCGCTGACGGCCACCGAACGGCTGGAGAACATCGTCGCCGACCTGCTGGTCCTGGCGCGGCGCGATGCCGGCATCCCCGCCGAGACCGAGCGGCTCGACCTGGCGGCGCTCGTCAGGCAGGAGGTGGCCCGCCGTCCGCGACGGGTGCCGGTCACCGTCAAGGCCGAACCGCACGTGATGGTGGAGGCCGGCAAGCTCGGGATCGCCCGGGTCCTCACCAACCTGCTCGACAACGGCGCGCGCCATGCCCGCACCGCCGTCCAGGTGAGGGTGTTCAGGGACGGCGAGGACGCCGTCGTCGAGGTCAAGGACGACGGCGAGGGCATCCCGCCCGACAACAGGGAGCGCGTCTTCGAGCGGTTCGTACGGCTCGACGAGGGACGCCGGCGGGATCCGAGTGGCAGCGGGCTCGGACTGGCCATCTCGCGGGAGATCGTGCGCGATCATCACGGATCCCTGACGATCGCCGACAGTCCGGTCGGCGCGTGTTTCGTCCTGCGCCTCCCCGCCGCCACGCCGGCCCCCGTCGCCCGTCCGGCCTAGCCCGCGACACCTGAACCTGCCGTACGACCTGGTGGCCGGAGCGCACAGCGCGGCGTTTTTCCGGCTCAGCAGTAAGAGCTGACAGCGCCCTGGTTGCGGAACGACGTGTAGATGTCGATCAGCATCTGGCGCTGCCGCTCGGTGATGGTGATGTCGGCCTGGATCGCGGCCAGCACGTCACTGCGGGATTCGCGGCCCTCTATGAGCCCGGCTTGCGCGTACAGCGCCTGGGCTGACACGTGCAGGCCCTTGGCCAGCTGTCGGAGGAGTTCCGCGCGGGTCGACCGCGAGCCCATACCGAGGCTGGACGCGAGTCTTGTCGGCTTCTCGATCACGCCCGAACCTCCACGGTTACACAAAGTAGTCGTGCATTACTCTGTGCAGTGTTGCCGGAACTGCCGAGTCGAAACAACACGGTTATCACTGGTCCGGCACCTCGGCCTCGCGAGAACGGATCTCCCGCCAAGGCGCGGTCGCCTGCGCGCCGCTCACCACCGACCTGCGGTGACCGTTTAACCTGCAGAAACAGGCGACCTGCCGCCTGGACGCGCACCCCGTTCAGCCGTCGAGGTGGCCGTCTCGGCGAGGGTCCCGACTCGTCCGCCGATCCAGAGGACCAAGACCTGTGCACCTCACCCCTTCGGCCGTGTCCGCCGAGCAGGAGCCTGGTGACGATGAGCGGCGTCGCCTCGGCGTGATCGGTGGCCTGGCCGCCCTCTCCCTGGACGCCATCTCGTCGGTGGCCTACGGCCCCGAGGCGATGGTGCTCGTGCTCGCCCTTGCCGGCGGTGCGGCACTCGACTTCACGCTGCCGCTCACGATCGCCATCGCAGTGCTTCTCGCCGTACTGACCCTCTCCTACCGGCAGGTCATCGCCACCTTTCCGGAGGGCGGCGGGGCATACGGAGTGGCCAAGGCCTATCTCGGCCGCCATGCCTCCCTGGTGGCGGGCGCGAGCCTGATCGTGGACTACGTGCTCAACGTGGCCGTCGCCGTGTCCGCCGGGGTGGCCGCCCTCACCTCCGCGTTCCCTGAGCTGCTGCCGTACACGACAGTGCTCTGCCTCCTCGTGCTGGCCCTGATCACCGGCGTCAACATGCGCGGCATCACGGCGAGCGCGCGAGCCTTCATCGGACCTACTGTGATCTTCCTGGCCCTGGTGCTCCTGGTGATCGTGGTCGGACTGCTCCGCGATCAGCCTGCCGTACGGCTGCCCGCCGCCCATGCGGTCCCGGTGGAGACCGTGGGCGTGCTCCTGTTGTTGAGGGCGTTCTCCAACGGCTGCGCTTCGCTCACCGGGGTCGAGGCCATCGCCAATGCCGTGCCGTCGTTCCGCAAGCCACGGATCAAGCGCGCCCAGCACGCCGAAGTCGCCCTCGGCGCCCTGCTCGGCGTCATGCTGATCGGCATCGCGGTCCTGATCGAGAAGTTCTCCGTCCTCCCTCACCCGGACGTGACCGTGCTCGGCCAGGTGACCCAGGCCTCGCTCGGCGACGGAGCGCTGTTCTACGTGGTCCAGTTCAGCACCGTGGTGCTGCTCGGACTGGCCGCCAACACCTCCTTCGGCGGACTGCCCGTGCTGGCGCACCTGCTCGCCAAGGACGACAACCTGCCGCACTTCTTCGCGCTCCGCGGCGAACGACCGGTCTACAGGTACGGCATGACCTTCCTCGCCGTCGTCGCGGCCCTGCTGCTGATCGCGGCCCGCGGCGAGACGAACCTGCTCGTGCCGCTCTTCGCGATCGGCGTGTTCGTCGGGTTCACGCTCTCGCAGGCCGGCATGGTCCGGCACTGGCACGCCGCCCGGTCGCCCGGCTGGCGGGGCAAGGCCGCGCTGAACGGCCTTGGCGCGCTGCTGACCGGCATAGCGATGATCGTGGTCAGCTTCTCCAAGTTCACCGAGGGCGGCCGGCTGATCGTGATCACGTTGCCGCTGATCGTGCTCACCATGGACCGGATCAACCGGGCCTACTCCCGTATCGGCGAGAGACTGGGCACGGGCAGGACACCGGCCCCGCCGGAGCCGCTTCCCTCGGTGGTCATCGTGCCCGTGCACGCGGTGAACGAGCTGACCAGGCAGGCGCTGACCGCAGCCGTCTCCTTGGGAGATCGCGTGGTGGCGGTGAACATCGGCCATCCCGACGACGCGGGCGAGGCACGGGGGTTCGCCGAGGCGTGGCAGCGCTGGCATCCCGGTGTCGAGCTCGTGCAGCTCTTCGACGTCCATCGCAGACTCGCCAAGCCGTTGATCGAGTATCTCGGACAGGTGCCGGAACCGCAGGTCTTCGTGCTCATCGCACAGATCGAACCCGAACGCCTCTGGCAGCGGATCCTGCAGAACCAGCGTGGCGCCGTCCTCTCCCGCGCGCTGCACCGCCGTACCGACACAGTGGTCTGCCGGATGCGCTTCCGCCTCGGCTCCCCGGCCCCTGCGTCTACGGCCATGCACCGTTAACCGGCACTTCACTGGCGCTCCCTACGCTGAGCCCCCTGGAGGGGCCCATGCGGAAGCTTGTCTCATCCGTCACCGCGGCACTGCTGCTGTGCGGCTGTGGTGGCGACTCTGGCGACGCCAGGTCGATCCTGGACAAGGACGAGCTGGTCGTGGCCGTGAAGTCGGATCAGCCAGGTCTGGCCGTACGAACCCGCAGCGGGGTGTTCCAAGGCTTCGATGTCGACGTGGCCGCCTATGTGGCCGCTCGGCTGGGAAAGAAGGTCTCCTTCGTCGCGACGACCTCGGAAGGCCGGGAGGCGAAGCTGCGCAACGGGGTGGCCGACATGGTGGTCGCCACCTATTCCATCAGCGCGGAACGCAAGAGGCAGGTGACGTTCGCCGGGCCGTACTACGTCTCTCGCCAGGACATCCTGGTCCGCGCGGGATACCGGCGGATACGGAACGTACGTGATCTCAAAGGGCGCAGGCTCTGCGAGGCGCAGGGCTCCATCTCCACCTCACGCATCGTGGATGGACACCAGATCGCCGCGGTACTGGTTCCGGCGAGGACCTACGGTGAGTGCGTCGACCTGCTCAGATCGGGGGCGGTGGAAGCGGTCTCCACCGGGGATCTGATCCTGGCCGGGTTCGCCGCCCGCGAGCGCGGCGCGTTCACCATCGTGAACGCGCCGTTCACCGCCGAGAGGTACGGCATCGCCCTGCCCCTGGGCGATGTGGACGCGTGCGAGGAGGTCAACCGGGCCATCACGGACATGTACCAGGACGGAACCGCGGCCAGGCTCCTGGACAAGTGGTTCCGTGCGAGCGGTCTCCAGCTGTCGGCCTTCGTGCCCGAGTTCGAGGGCTGCACGCCGTAGCAGAAGTGATCGGCAGAGCTGGCATCGCGCTCATATTCCGCGATGAAGCCACCGTGCTCGTTTCGGTTGCTCAGATTGATCGTCGTCCATCTGCTTGTCGGGCGAGGCCGCCGACCCCGCTTCTTGCAGGCCCGCGTGTGGGTTATCAGATTCAGTGATAGGCCGCCCGCACTTCGCCTGTGTCCCGGGCGCTGGAGTGCGGATTGACTGGGGCAGGACTCAACCGTCGAGAGGGCGGAAGCCGCTGTGCGATGAGGAACAAGTCTCTTCCGGTATGGCTCGTGCCCACGAACGATTGGAGGCCCTGATGGACCTGTCCACGCATATCCACTCGCCATGGACGGTCTGCCGCGTCTCCGGAGACATCGACACCTCCACCGCGCACGCGCTCCGGGAACATCTGGTGGCCGCCTTGGACAGACCGGGACATCAAACTCTCCTTGACCTATCCGCAGTCACCTTCATGGACGGCAGCGGGCTGGGCGTGCTGGTGTCCATCGAGAATCTGGCCCTACGGCAGGGCTGGACGCTACGTCTGCATGCTCCACCTCTGGCGATCCGCCGCCTCCTGACCATCACCGTACTATCCGATCACTTCGCCATCAATCTCGACCTGGCGTCCGCGAGACAGCCGGACCGATGACCACCTTCTGCCGCGAGTTTCGCCTCCGGCCTCGCCTGTCGCATGCTGCTGATGTATAGGCCCCTGCCATGAACCGGCGATGGGCCAGCAGGCTGGTAGCAGGCTGGGATCGGGCGAGAAGCCGACACGGCTGGCTTGATCACCTGGTGCGCGCCGGAACCTGCTACGACCAGGCAAATGGCGGCCGGCTGTCGGCCGCGCTCACTTACTACGCCTTCTTCGCCACCTTCGCACTGGGCCTGCTGGGATTCGCCGTCCTCGGCCGCGTCCTGGACTATCCGACGGTGCTGGCCGCCGTGCAGCACTACCTGAGCGAGAATCTTCCGCGACTGGACGTCCAGGCGCTCCGTGAGGCGGGTGGAACCGCCGGCTTGGTGGCAATCGTCGCGCTGCCGCTGACGGGCCTGTTCTGGATGGACACCCTGCGCTCGGCAAGCAGAGCGATCTGGGGGCTGGACGAGTATCCGGGCAACTTCTTCCTGCGCCAGCTCATCGACCTGGGCGTGGTCGCCGGGCTCGGGCTGCTCCTCAGCCTGTCACTGGCCGTCGCCTTCGCCGCTGAGTGGCTGCTGACCTGGCTGGCCGTTCATACCGTCGGCGCGGACGCCGCTCCGGGCCGGTGGGTGCTGGCCGCGGCCGCCTTCGTGCTCGGCACCGGTGTCAATGCCTTGCTGGCCATGGCGTTGCTGACCGCACCGCCCCGGCTACGGCTGCCGCTGCGAAGGGTGATCGGTCCCGCGCTCGTCATCACGATCGGTCTGGAGATGCTCAAAACCCTCGGACAGGTCTACCTCAACCTCACCACGGCCAACCCTGCCTATCAGGTCGTCACCGCCGCCGTCGGGATGCTTCTCTTCCTGAAGATCCTCAATCAGCTCATCCTGTTCGCCACTGCTCTGGCAGCCACCAGCACCACCGGCCATGTCACCGATCTGGCCACGCCACCCAGCTCTCAGCAACGCGTGGCGTGATGCTCGTCGGAGGCAGAGGTGAGCAGGTTGCGGCTGCGCGCCTCATCTCCCTGGCGATCGCAGTGATCGTCGCCGGCGAGCGTGAGCGCCTAGTCCTGCTTGTGGACCGTGACGGCCTGAACTGCCGACAGCACAATCGTGTGCACGGGGGATTCGTGTCTCATCACAGCAGAACCCTGCGCGTACTCATCGAGGACGACGACTTCGTTAACGCGGTCGAACTCGACGACAACCCCCTTGAGCGACTGGCCGCCGAGCAGGTGAACCGTCACGCGCTGCTGGCTGCCTTGCATGTCGGACAGCAAGTCACGCCACACGTTGATCGCAGTCATCCGGCCCTCCTCTCCAAGCCCAGCCACGGTCATCTCGTACGCCTCTTCGGGCATGTGGATCGGCAGCACGAACGGCACCACGGCGATATCTCCCCGCACGTGGGAAGCGATCAACCAGAAGTGGTGGAGAGGCTGATATCTCCCCTCCATCATCCCACGTCGGGCGTGGCGAGGGGTGTGATCGTCCAACCACTCTGCTGTGCAAGGAGATGGCCGGGCACGGGAAACGGCCTTGACCACGAGAAACGGTCACGGCCTTGCTTTTGGCGGCGGTGAAGGATGCCGGTGCGGTGGAACAGCGGCCGCCTGGGTGGGGTGCGCGGGTGGGTGTGTTGGCGCGCGCTCATCGGTTCCGGTGATAACCGGCTCGGTGATTGCTCGTTTCCCCCTCCCGCGCCGAGGAGAACAGTGAGCATCAGGCCGCTTGCTGCTGCCGCGCGCCGATCGCCGGTCGCCGGTCGCCGACCCGATGGATCATCCGGCCAAGGTCAGGACGCTGACCCGTGACCGCCCGGCGGAGAAGCACGCCGCGAGCGCCGCGGCGGTTGCGGCGACTGCTTCGACCACCCCGGCCGCTCCCTCTATCGCGCAATCACACGCTGGAGGAGACTGAGCGTTGTGAGCAATGAGCAGCTCCCCACCGAACCCATCGGTGCCCGTGGATCCCCGCGGCGCCGATTCGCCGTGCGACGCACCCGTATCGGCGGATGGTGGGTGGCCCTGATCGCCGGGGCGATCGTGCTGCTCCTCCTGCTGGTCTTCGTGCTGCAGAACGGTCAGCTGGTCCAGATCTCCTTCCTCGGCTGGCAGGGGGTCCTCCCGCTGGGAGTGGCCCTGCTCCTGGCGGCCATCGGCGGGATCATGGCCGTGGCCATCCCCGGCACCGGCCGGATCCTGCAACTACGCCAAGCGGCTCATCACCGCGCCGCCCAAACGCCGGCAGCCCCCCGACGCCTCGCGCCTCCCAAGGAGACAGTCAACCCGCCGACGCGGTCCGCTGCAGACGAGGACCCTCGAACTCCCTGATCAAACGTGCCAGCGCGATCAACCTGCATCAGACCGGCGATCGCAGCCGGTGATGAGGCTTGCTGGGATTGGACGTTTCCGCAGGCCCGCAGATCACATTGACTGATAGGTGAATCAGTCGGCGCACCTCGCGTCACTGTCGCTATAAGGGGGTCGCCATGGCCCTGGACGTATATGGCATGAATGTGACCGCGCGCAGTGGTCCGAACGGTCAGGCGCCGCGCTGCGACCACCTCGACCTCCTGCCGAGCGTCGAGCGAGGGGCACCCGAATGCCAGCAGTGCCTGGCGTCCGGCTTGGCCTGGACACGCCTGCTGGTGTGCCTGACATGCGGGTGGGTCGCCTGTTCCGACGATTCGCCGGGCTCTCACGCCAGGGAGCACTACCGGGAGACCGACCACCCGGTGGTTGCCGCCCTGGAGTCGGAGACGACCTGGAGATGGTGCTACATACACGGCAAGGCCGTGTGACCGAGACGGACAAGGCTGATGACGATCTCTGAACGAACGGTGCGACGCCGGGAGGACTACGACGGCGTCTCCCCCTTCCCCCAAGCCGCGCAGCATGCTCCGGCCGGCAGAGCACAGATAGCGCTGACGGCGACCATCGTCGTTCTGCCGTTCGTCGCGTTGGCGATCGCGATCTTCCTGGCGTGGGGGCGGGGAATCGCCTTTACCGATCTGCTGCTGGCCGGAGCCTTCTACGTGGTGACCGGGCTCGGGGTGAGCGTCGGATTTCACCGGCTGCTCACCCACGGGTCCTTCACCGCTCGCCCGTGGCTGCGGGTGGCGCTGGCGGTCGCCGGGTCGATGAGCTTCCAGGGCAATCTCATCAACTGGGTGGCGGTCCACCGTCGCCATCACGCCTTCACCGACCGGCCGGGCGATCCACATTCTCCCTACCGGTACGGCACTGGCCTGCGCGCGCAGCTTCGGGGGCTTGCCCACGCGCACATGGGCTGGATGTTCGCCGACGATCAGACTTCGCCCGCCCGCTACGCTCCCGACCTGCTCGCCGATCCGGCGATGGTCAGGGTGACGCGCGCCTTTCCGGCCCTGTGCGTCGTATCGCTGGTGTTGCCGTTCCTGGCCGGCTGGGCGATCAGCGGCAGCCTGTACGGCGGGCTGACCGCGTTCCTGTGGGCCGGGCTGGTGCGCGTCGCCCTGCTGCAGCACGTGACCTGGAGCGTCAACTCTCTGTGCCACGTCATGGGGACCAGGCCCTTCACGACCCGTCGCCACGATCGCTCGACCAACCTGTGGCCGCTCGCGCTGCTGTCGTTCGGGGAAAGCTGGCACAACGGCCACCACAGCGAGCCGACCTGCGCCCGGCACGGCGTGGACCGGCACCAGATCGACCCCTCCGCCGGGCTGATCCGCCTCTTCGAGCGGCTCGGATGGGCCACCGACGTGCACTGGCCCGACCCGGTCCGCACGGAACGCCGCCGCCGCGCCAACGTGCCCGAACAAGCCCGCGCGCCGACGGAAGGCTGACCGCCGGAGTGGCCGGCCGTCTGAGCCTCCGTGACCGTACGTCCCCGGCCCACCGCGAGAGCGACCTAAGGTGAAGAGAGACGGCCCGCATCAGCGCCGCCCGGCAGGAAAGGGGTGGCAGGCATGGAGCTACGCCAACTCCGCTACTTCGTGACGCTGGCCGAGGAACTGCACTTCGGTCGCGCGGCCGCCCGCGAGCACATCGTGCAGTCCGCGCTGAGCCAGCAGGTGCAGCGGCTCGAGCGCGAACTCGGAGTGCGGCTGCTGAATCGCAGCACCCACCACGTCGAGCTCACCCCGGCCGGTTCGGCCTTTCTCGTCGAGGTTCGCCAGATCCTCGACCACGTGGGCCGGGCAGCACACGCCGCACGGAACGCGGTCGCCGCCCCCGCACGCTCCGGGTCGGCATCATCGACGCCGGCTACGACTCCATGCCGCAGATCCTGCGAGCCGTACAACAGCGCCATCCGGATCTGACGATTCACCAGGTCGAGGCCAGCACCCCTGAGCAGTACCGCCAACTGGCCGACGGGCGGCTGGACATCGGGATCGGACGAGCCTCCCACACCCCTGCCGATGTGGCCTCCGAGCTCATCAGGCTCGATCCGCTCGGCGTGCTGGTCCCCGACGATCACCGCTTCGCCACACAAGACGGTGTGCCCGTCACCTCCCTGGCCGACGAACCTCTCCTCCTCGGCGAGGACAGTCAAACGCCGGAGTTCAACCAGTTCGTCATTGAACTGTGCCGCTCGGCCGGATTCTCGCCCACTATTTACGAGGGAACCGTCGAGAGCACCCGTGCCGCCGCCGACCTCGTGCTCCAGCGCCGCTGCGTGCTGTGCGTCCCCTCCTCCTCCCGCACCTCCAACCGGCCGGGCACCGTCTGGCGCCCCCTGATCGAACCGGTGACCCACTACCCGTGGTCGCTCCTGTGGCGCTCCGGCGCCCCGTCCGCTCACGTGGCCGCCGTCATCGACAGTGCCCGTCACCTCGCCCATCGGCTCGGCTGGCTGGAACCCGCCGACCCGGCCTTCGGCCGGAACGCGCCGACGGCCATCAGCTGCGGCGGTGAAGTTTCCTGACCTTGGTCGTTTCCACCACGACATCGGGCGTCGACGGCGCCATGTGCGGCGCCATCCTGGTTCGCGCCGCAGGTCGAGCGCTCTCACACCAGCGAGACGGGATCACGCCCATACCGCTCTCGAGGCCGGCTTCGATCGTGCCCCGGATCGTCCGCGGCACTTGAGTGCGTTCGGTCATGCGTTTGCTCACCCGCATCAGCTTGCCCAGCGCGGTCAGCACCTACGCGCAGGAAGCCGCGGCCAGAGGCGTGTGGCATAAGCCCTGAGCACACGCCCGCGATCGCCCTTGATCCGGCCAGGGTGGGTAACGGGTTCCAGAACGCGCCGGCCGGCACTCGCCGTGGCCGGGCTCACGCCTGACCTCAGCGGTCCACGTGCAGCCTGTCGAACTCGACCAGCGGGATGCTGCCGGCGAAGTTGCCGTCCACCTCGGCCCGCTCGGCCGCGCTCGGGTATGCGTTCGCCCGGCGCCGACGGGCACCTCGTGACCATCCGGCCTTAACCTCCGGGCCACCCGGGCGGTCTATCGTGCGCGCATGATGATCCGCAGGTTACTCTCGGGCGCGCTCGCCGTCCTGACAGGCGGTACGGTCGCCGTTGTGCTGTTCCAGTCCAACCCCGCCACGGCCGAGGGCCGCGGCCAGGCCCCCATCGTGATCGGCCACCGCGGCGCCAGCGCCCACCGCCCCGAGCACACGCTGCTGTCGTACGAGGCCGCCATCGCGATGGGCGCCGACTACATCGAGCCCGACCTGGTCTCGACCAAGGACCATGTGCTGGTGGCCCGGCACGAGAACGAGATCTCCGGCACCACCGACGTGGCCTCCCGTCCCGAGTTCGCCGGCCGACGCACCACCAAGACGATCGACGGCCGGGCGGTCACCGGCTGGTTCACCGAGGACTTCACCCTCGCCGAGCTCAAGACGCTGCGCGCCAAGGAACGCGTGCCCGACCTGCGCCCCGACAACACCGCCTTCGACGGGCTGGCGGAGATCCCCACGTTCGAGGAGGTCGTCCGCCTCGCGCAGCACCATGGCGTGGGCGTCTACCCCGAGACCAAGCACCCGACCTACTTCGACTCCATCGGCCTGTCGCTGGAGGAGCCGCTGCTCGAGGTGCTGAACACCCACCGGGTACGCAAGGCCTTCATCCAGTCGTTCGAGACCGCCAACCTGCGCGACCTGCGCGCCAAGACCAGGCTGCCGCTGATCCAGCTGATCACCTCGGGCGGCGCGCCGTACGACTGGGTCGCCGCAGGCGATCCGCGCACCTATGACGACATGGTCAAGCCGGAGGGACTGCGCGAGGTGGCCGCCTACGCCAACGGGATCGGCGTGGACACCCGCCGCGTCGTGCCCGTGGGCTCGGACGGCAGGCTGCAGCAGCCGACCACGCTGATCGCCGACGCCCACCGCGCGCGGCTGGAGGTGCACGTCTGGACCGTGCGCAACGAGAACTCCCAGCTCCCCCTCGACTACCGGCTCGGCAACCCGGCGAGCCCGGTCTTCTCCCGCGCCACGGGAGACGTGATGGGCTGGCTGAGCCGGCTCGTGGAGCTCGGCATCGACGGCGCGTTCTGCGACGACCCCGGCATGGGCCGGGCGGTGGTCACCCGGCGGACCGCACGCCCAGGCGTGTGACCCCAAGAGTCGCACTCAGGGGTGGCCTCGCCGGTCGCTGACCGGCGAGGCCGGCCCGGGCCGGCGTCGCCGACCGACACGGTCCGCGAGACGCTCCGCATGCCACCACGCACCGGGGCCGCGGAAGACCTGCAGGATCGTCACCGGTCCTTGGCCGGTGCGGCAAACCGGTAATCGAAACCGCCGCCTCTGGCGGGGATCGCGCAACGCAGCCACAAATCGTGATCTATCCGGTTAAGGTGCATGAGGTCCATCCCGGCCGTCGCAGGAGTGACTCCACTTATGCCGAATACCGAACCGCTGCGCCCAGACGACCCCCAGGCGATCGCGGCCTACCGGATCGTCGGGCGGCTCGGCGAGGGCGGCCAGGGCATCGTCTACCTGGGTCAGGCCCCGGACGGCCGGCCGGTGGCGGTCAAGGTCCTGCGGCAGTCCGTCGGCGGCGACCACCGCTTCGCCAAGGAGATCGCGGCTGCCCGGCGCGTGGAGCCGTTCTGCGTCGCCCAGGTGCTCGACGCGTCGATGGGCGGGCGTCCGTACATTGTCAGCGAGTACGTCGACGGGCCCTCGCTGCAGGAGACGGGCCGCCATCACGGCGCCGACCTGCAGCGCCTGGCCGTCAGCACGGCCACGGCGCTGACCGCCATCCATGCGGCGGGCATTGTGCACCGCGACTTCAAGCCCGCCAACGTGCTGCTTGGACGAGACGGGCCGCGCGTCGTCGACTTCGGCATCGCCCGCGTCGCCGCCTCCGCGGTCACCGTCACCAGCGGCGTCGTCGGGACGCCCGCGTACATGGCCCCCGAGCAACTCGCGGGCGCGTACGTGGGCCCGGCGGCGGACGTCTTCGCCTGGGCTTCGGTCATGGTGTTCGCGGGGACGGGCACGCCCCCGTTCGGCAACGATTCGCTGCCCGCGGTCATCACTCGCATCCTGAACCAGGAGCCGTTCCTGGGCGACTTGCCGGAGCCGCTGCGCTCAGTCGTGTACGCCTGCCTGGCCAAGGATCCGAGCGCCCGCCCACAGATGCGGGACGTCCTGCTGCGCCTTCTCGGCGGGCAACCGGCGGCCGCCGTCGGAAACCAGCACCTGCCGCTGGAGGGTCAGCCCGCCACGCCCGGTCCCCGGCACGCTCCGGGAGGCGGCCGCCCGCCCCGCGCTCTTCCGCCGAGCCGCGCGGCATTGCGCCCGCCGCTGATCGCCGGCATCTCAGGAGCAGTCGCCGTGTGCCTGGCGGCCGGCGTCGTGGTCTGGAACGCCTGGCTGCACCCCGACCCCGCGCCGCCGGCGTTGGCCGCCGGCTCCAGCGAGCCGTCCCTCTCCGCCGCCACCAAGCGCGGGAAGACCGTCGCGCCCAGGAAGACGCGAACCCCGCCGATCACCCCCACGACCAAACGCCCGCGCCCCACTCCCAGACCGTCGCAGGAGCGCACGAGCGTGCGGCCCACGCCCGCGAAGACGCCCACGGCGACGAAGAAACCGGCGACCAGGCTCCCGTCGCCCACCGCGAGCAAGCCCAAGGCGGCCTCGTTCAGCCTCGCCTACGTGCGGGTCGCCGGTGCGTCCAGGATCAACGACGCGGGCGTCACCTGCTACTCGGGGCCGGTCAGCTTCGGTATCGCCCTGGACGCGACCGAGATGGGAGCCCCATTCTCCTACCAGTGGCTCGTCGACGGACAGGTGATCGAAAGCAGCTCCAGGCGGATGCCGTCCCACAGCCGGGGTGACTATTTCGGCTCGAAGAAGCAGGTCGACCCCGACCTCGGGTCCAGGCACACCGTCACCTTCCGGCTCACCTCGCCGGTGCGGAGGACCAAGTCGGCCACCTGGACCATGTGCTGACTCCGCCGTGCTTGACCACGAAGATCCGGGCAGGCCGATTCGGACAGCAGGGTCAACCTGGAGTCGCTGCCGGTGACCTCGGACCGTCGGTCTCGGCGATGCGCCAGCCGAACCTCGCCGCGCGCAGCACCGTCTCCGGGGCATGGCCGCCCCGCCGGTCGGTCAGCCCCGGTGCCGGCAAGTCGGCCCCCACCGACGTGCTGGATTCATCCGGCCCTTCCCACCGTGCCGCGAGGGCCCCGGCGCCTGAGGGTACGGCCGCACGGCCGTACCCTCAGGGTCGGTTCAGCTGGTGAGCGTCAGCCCGTACTGGGGCTTGATGGCGCTCACGTAGACGACCCCGGCCTGGTCGGCGTACACCTCGACGATGTCGTTGGTGTACTGGAACGAGTCGCCGCTGGTGAGCTGGAGAGCCGGGTCCACCTTCACCGTCGCCATGCCGAAGAACCTGGCGTAGATGTTGTCCGGTTGTCCGTTGGTGATGGCGGTGCAGATCGCCACTGTCGTCGTTCCGTCTTCTCTCGGACTCAGTACGGCATGGCCGCGTTCGGTTCCTGAGGGCATCTCAGCCTTCCTTTCGAGCAGATCGCGAAGGTAGGGGATAGAGCGGCGAGCGCGGTTCCGACGGGCTGCGGAACATCACCCGCCGCCAGTCTCCGGCGAAACAGAAGACCCCGGAGCTGGTCCGGACTCCCAGCGAGCCCGGCACCCGCACCGCCGCCACGTGCTGAGGGACCTGTCCCATGGAGTAGACGCTGTCGAGGTCCTTCCACAGGGTGATGCTCAGCATCGTGCTGGTGCGCCAGTCCACCAGCGTCTTGACTCCGACCAGGCCGCGAGCCAGGCGCCGCACGTGACGCTTGACGCGCCTGTGCAGCACGAGCATCGCCACCAGCTTCAGCCGGCTGCCGCACTCGAAGCGAGTGACGATCACTTGGCCCAGATCGGGCTCGAGCTCCAGTAACGGATCTAGCCTCCCCACGCCTGGATCGCCGCCAGGAGCGCCAGAATCAGCAAGGCCAGGCCGGACGCCCGCCTGATGATCGTCACCCACTGGTGCTCCTTTCTGCTGACCAGGAGATCAGACGTGCGTTCGCTCATGCTCCACGCCGTCACGACCACGGAGGCGATCAGGGCGATCCCCACCAGGACGCCTGCAGCGGCTGTCGGTTCCAGCAGGACGACCGCCGTGACGGACACCCAGATCAGCGAGGCGACCTTCTGCGTGGTGACGAGGAGACCGAGGTCGAATCCCCAGACCAGACCGAGTACTCCCGGCGTCAGCCGGTGCACGAACCGTTGTGGCACCTGCCGCCACACATGCGGAGTCCTGTTGGCCAGGTCGGCCAACCCGAATGCGGCACTTGCCAGCGCCAGCAGCCAAAGACGTACGGTCATGGGGAGAATCGCCTGTACGGCGCTGCCTACGAGATAGGCGAGCACGGCGAGCACCGCTCCAGCCAAAGTCCCGCCCACGGCGAGACCGACCAGGAAGCGGACCCCATGCGCTCTGTCGCGACGCAGCATGGGACCGGCCACCCCGGCCATCGACCGGCCTCAAGGGCTGAGCACCTGCAGGATGGCGCCTACGGCGCCGATGATGATCCAGCGGGTCATGGCTTGCCGTCCTTCGTCAGGTGTAGAAGCAGCCGCCGGCGGACCGCACGCCGGTCGGGCAGCCACCGCTCTTCGTCTCGCAGCACTGGCACTGGATGCGCGCCTCGGCGTTGCAGTACCAGAGGTAGTGCCCGGAGTAGCTCTTGCACGTGCTGAGCGAGATGGACGGCGACTGACACAGGTGGCAGCATCTCCATGCGACCGCCGCCTGCGCGGCCTCCGGCCGGCCGAACATCACGGCGGCGGCGGTGAGCCCGGTGGCTCCCAGTCCGCCTAGGAACCGTCGCCGCCGCACTGACTCCTTCCGGCCACCTCCGGCACTGGTCTTTTCTGGGGTGGATCTCATACGACCTCCTTCTGTTGCTGCAGAGTGCTCCGCAGCGATGAGACATCGTTGAAGACGTACGCGGAGTCCAGGAGCCCCGAACGCACGACGACGGCCGTGGGACTCTGCTGCACGCCCAGCTCCTCGCGCGACCAGTCGCCGCCCTCGTCGACGAAGTGCGGGAAGCCCTCGAGGTGGAAGTCGGCGATGAAGTTCTCTCCTGTTTGCCGACCGGCGGTGGAGATGACCAGACCCACGCCTTCCCAGTCCGAGTGGCCCGGGTCGGAGCTCAGTTGCGTGGCGACATCGCGGCACGATTCGCACGATGTGCTCAGCACCAGCAGGGTCGCGTCGTCGGAGTGCGGCATGCCGTTGGGCCACACCTCGAGAGCCCGGCCTACCTGCAGGTCCTCCAGCGGTTCCACGCGCGAATCGCGCTGGTGCGCGGAGGCCGGATCGCGCACCCGGGAGGCCAGTTCGCCGAACATCGCGAACAGCACCACGATCGCGGCCGCCAGTACGAGCAGCGCGAAAGCAAATACGACCAGCATCGGCCGCTTCCTTTCCGGATTCAGTGAGTGGGCTTCGGGCGGCGGGGCCGTACCACGAGATGACGTCGCATCAGCTGACGGTGCGTGTACGCGCACAACACGACGGTGAGCGTGGCGGCCAGCATCAGAGCGCTCGCGGTGTAGTCACCGTGCGCTGCCGACGGGTTCGCCACATTGAGCGGGAGGACGGCGGCGAGCAGGACGCCCAGGGCGACGTTCGTCCAGCCGAGTGGTTGCTTGTTCGAGGCTCCGAAGCAGCCGCACGGCGCGCTGCTTCCACGCATTGTGCCGAGCAGGCCGAAGGCGGCGAAGCCCACGCCGAGCAGCGCGGACAGGAACGCGGCTGCCATCCGCGCGGGAGCGATGAGCAGCGCGGTCGCCGCCACGATCTCGACCGCGGCCAGCCCGCGCACCATGAGCGGAGCGCTTTTTCCGGTGAATGACGGAACCAGTTCGGTAAGCGCCCGGCGCAACGCGTCAGGCGTAACCATCTTTGCTAAGCCGGAATTGAGAAGGAGGGTAGCGGCTGCTGCGTTGGCGCAGGCCAGAAGCCATTCGTTCAAACCCAAGGGAGCACCTTTTCAGGCATGGGACAGTGCATCAAGAAGGTTTGGTCGAGTGCGGAAGGATTGGCCGCCGAGTGGTTTACAGATCCTTGTAAACCCGATCTTCGCGATGATCATAAGCCGCGATCAATCCTGGAGCAAGCCCCAAAAAAGGGGACTCCTCGGACCTCTCACCTGCGGATACATGAAATACGCGCAGGTGGCAGCGGTTTGTCCGTTCCTGCAGCGGGGTGTCCCGGCCCACGCCTCGTGGGTACGGGTTGAGTGTCCAGGGGCCAGTCAGGGGCTGCAGTAGACCGTCGGATAGACGGAGAGATCTGCTATGAAAATAGTAATTGTCGACCTGTACCGGGAACCGCGCGGTGACTTGCGGTGTAAGGATGACATGAGACCATCAGTCGCTTTCGCCCTTGCAGTTGTCGTTCTGGCGTCCACGGGCTGCTCCTCGATCGAGGGAACAGCGACAGCGAAGCCGCCCGCCGCGTCCGGCCAGTGCCCTGTGACCCTGCCCAGCACTCCCGATCCGTCCGCCAAGACGCCTGGGGACTTCTTCGGAAGAGAGAACTCGTACGGCAACGGCAAACTGTGGGTGGGAGGGCTGGCGCCGAAGGGCGTCATCGAGGCCGACGCGAGTTTCATCCAGCCGGACGGCTGGATTCACCAGAAATTCGGCTGGTGGCGGGCGAGCGCAGGAGATCTGAAGATCACCGGCCGACGACTCGACGGACCCGCCGCTCCGGCGCGCAGCGAAGTACCCGAGGGCTATGGCGACACTGGGTTCCAAGCCACCGGCGTCTACTTCCCCGTCGCAGGCTGCTGGGAGATCACCGGACGGGTCGGCCCGGACAGCCTGACCTTTGTGACCTCCGTCATCAAGACAGCACGCTGAACCACTCGGCGGGATCCCCACCGCCCGGCCGGGCGGTGGGGATGACCATGGCACCGCGCGAGGCGGGCCTGCTCGTCGCCGGGAGCCGGGTCAGGCTCGGGCAACTCGGTGAGCGCAGGGCGCCGCAACCGGGAAGTCACGACTGGCGGGAAGCCTGCTGCCAGGAGGCGCGCAGGACGGCGGTGGCCACGGCGACCTGCCGGCTCCGCGACATCCTGGATCAGGTGGGCGACAAGTGGAGTCCGTCGGTGACGGCGAGATCGGGCGGATGACCCCGAGGGACGGGTGACGCCGAGGGTCGAGTGACCCGGAGGGGCGGGACCGCCGAAGGCCGCATGATCCCGAGGGGCGGGACCGCCGAAGGGAGAGCGGTGCGGGGGTGAAAACCCCACCCTCTCTCCCTATTTCTTGGGTTTGGGGCTGACCCCAAATAGTTGCAGAAACCCCCATAAATTGGGACTTGTCTTCATTGACAGGTGCATGACCCGGTGTCCAGAATGATCACCGCTTGGAACCCCAAGCGGACGTACATCAACTGTTGACACCCTCAGCGGTTGTCCGAGGAGCGCGCCGTTCTGACGAGGACCACTCCTTCCGTGCGAGGCGGGCCCACCCTTGTCGTCATCGGCACCGGCGGGCTCGCCCGTGGCCTGTGTTACGCCCTGGCCACCACCACCCGCATTCCCCTCGACGTCGTCGTCGTGGGCCGCCGCCAGGAGCGGGCCGCCGAGGTGTGCTACGTGGCCGCCACGCGCGCCGCGCTGGCGGGCGCGCCTGTGGCCTTCCATCCGAAGACGGCGGACCTGTCCAGTGACGATGCCCTGGCCGACCTGCTGTCCCGCCTCGCCCCTGACGGTCTCGTCCTCGCCGCCTCCAGTCAGTCCCCGTGGGAGCGCACGACCGCCCCCTCCGCCTGGACCTCGCTGGTGAAGCACGCCGGGTTCGGGCTGACCCTGCCCTTCCAGGCCGAACTGGCGCTGCGCGCAGGCAGGGCGCTGGCCGCCGTACGGCCGGCCGCCTGGTTCGTGAACGCCTGCTTCCCCGACGCGGTCAACCCGGTCCTCGCGGCCACCGGGGTGCCCGTGCTGTGCGGCGTCGGCAACGTCGGCCTGCTCGCCGCCAGCCTCCAGGCCGCGCTGGACCTGCCCGACCAGCGTCGGCTGCACGTGCTCGCCCATCACGCCCACCTGCACGCCCCGCACGGGCCCGACGAGCCTGACGGCGCCGACGAACCCGACGAGGCCATGGCCTGGCTGGACGGCGAGCCCGTCGCGGGGACCGGCAAGCTGCTGGCCGCCCAGCGCGCCGCCGACAGGGCCGAGCTCAACCACGTCACCGGCCTGTCTGCAGCCACGCTCGTGCTCGGCCTGCTGTCGGGAGCGCAGACGGACACCAGCCTCCCAGGACCGCTCGGCCTGCCGGGCGGCTACCCGGTACGGCTCACCGGCGCCCGGCTGGAGCTGCGCCTGCCCGCCGGGCTGGCCCTGGAGGACGCCGTCGCCTTCAACCAGCGGTGCGCGATCCGCGACGGCGTCGTGGTGGACGGCGAACGCGTCAGGTTCACCGGCCCCGCCCACGCGGAGCTGGACCTGCCGGCGGACTTCCACGTCGCCGAGCTCCATCAGATAACCGGCCAGCTCCACCAGCTCAGGGCCCAGCTGCGCGACCGTCCCCCATTTCTCTGAAGCCGAACGAGGTCCGTCAACGATGCCGAACTCCGTCCTGCCTGAATCCACGCCGCCCGCCGGCTCCGCGAATCTGCTGGTCGACTTCTACGACCGGATGCCGCGCGCGATCGCCGCCTGCGTCGACGACCCGGCCCCCGCCAAGGGCGGCTCCGCTTTCTCCCCCGGCTTCCTGCTGCCCGAACTGGACGCCGGAGTGCGGGACTACCTGTCCGTCGCCACCGCGAGCTGGCAGGGCCTCGGGACGTACGGCGGGCACCGGCTGTCCCTGCTCGACCTGACCGGCAACCCGGGCACCGGCACCACCAAGACGTTCGCCTCCCTGCTCATCGTGGCCAGGGCGGTGGAGTACATCCGCAGGCACGGCGAGCCGATCACGATCTTCTCGCCCACCTCGGCGAACAAGGGCACCGCCCTGCGCGACGCCGTGCTGCGCGCGATCGACGCCGGCCTGGTCGAGCCCGACCAGCTGCGCGTGATCGTGCTCGCTCCCGAGTCGTGCCTGGCCAAGCTCCGCTCCAGCCGCCTGTCCACCGACCCCGCCCTGCGGGAGCTGAACCCCGTCCTGGTCTACACCGGGCCGGAGGCCGAGGAGGTCAAGGCGATCGGCAGGCGGTTCGCCGACAAGTACACCGGCGACTTCGCGGCCATGGGCGAGAACCTGTGGTACTCGCTCGAGCTCGGCAACTACCTGGTCGCCGACACCGCCAGGGCGTTCTTCGAGCACGCGGTGGACCCGGCGGGCGAGCGCCCCCGCCTGCACGCGCACGCGGTCTCCAGTGCGTTCGGCCTGCTCGGCTACCACCGTGGGCGCGCGGTGCTCGAGGAGGACGGCCTCGCCGACGTCGCGACCCGGCCCGCCAGCCTGCTCGTGCAGCACCTCGGCACCCCCGACATGGTGCTCAACCTGCGCCACGGCGACTTCGACCGGGCCAACCTGCCCGTCTACTCCGCCGACGGACAGGGGATGTACGCGCAGTCGGCTGATCCGCGCTTCCCCCAGGTCACCTACGACCCCGACGAGGTGCTCGACCCGACCTTCTACACCCACAGGCCCGCCACGTCCCCCGCGATGAACGAGCTGATCGCTCGCTTCGGCGGCGACGGCATCGTGGTGTCCTTGGCCGAGTGCGTGGCCCGCTACCCGATGCTGCGCGAGATGCTCGCGGGGACCGGCTGCGCGCTGCCCGCCGACCTGCGGACGCTGCGGGAATGGTCGCTGGTGATGGCCATGACAGGCGTGCTGAACGCGGTCGACAGGGGTCTGGTGGAGGAGGGCCGCGACATCGTGGTCCACGGGTCGGGCTGCTACTCCGCCGCCGACTACCGGCCGCTCGAGCCCGACGCCATCACCCGCGTCGCCACGGTCGAGGACGTCGCAGGGGCGGTACTCGGCTGATGGACGGCGACGCGATCGCCGTCGTCGGGCTGGCCGGGCGGTTCCCCGGCGCGTCCGACGTGGCGACCCTCTGGCGGAACCTGCTGGACGGCCTGGACGCCGTGCACGACTACACCCCTGAGGAGCTGCGAGAGCTCGGGATCGGCGAGCGGCTGACCGGCGACCCCGCCTACGTCCCCGCCGGCGGACGGCTGGCGGGCGTGGCCGACTTCGACGCCGAGTTCTTCGGCGTCCCCTCCGCCGAGGCCGTGCAGATGGATCCGCAGCAGCGGCTCTTCCTGGAGCAGGCGTGGGTCGCGCTGGAGGACTCCGGCCACGACCCCGCCGGCTACGACGGGGTGGTCGGGGTGTTCGCGGGCTCGTCGATCAACCGCTATTTCCTCTTCCGCCAGTTCGGCGACCCCTCGGCGACCGACGCCTGGGAGTCGCTGCTCCTGCCGGGATCGGCCGCCGACTACCTGCCCGCCCAGGTGGCCTACCGGCTGGACCTGACCGGGCCCGCGGTGGCCGTGCAGACCGCCTGCTCCAGCTCGCTGGTCGCGGTCTGCATGGCCGCGCAGAGCCTCGTCGACTACCGGTGCGACCTGGCGCTGGCGGGCGGGGTGAGCGTCACCGAGCCCCGCTTCCTGCACACCGCGGGCGGGCTCGTCTCTCCCGACGGGCGCTGCAGGGCCTTCGACGCCGCGGGGCGGGGAGCGGCGTTCGGCAGCGGGGTCGCGGTGCTCGCGCTGAAGCGGCTGGAGGACGCGCGGCAGGACGGTGACCAGGTGCTGGCGGTCCTTCGCGGCTGGGCGGTCGGCAACGACGGCGCGGCCAGGGCCGGCTTCGCCGCCCCAGGGCTCGAAGGCCAGGCCACGGTCGTGGCGGAGGCGCTGGCCGGTGCGGGCTTATCCGCCGAGGACATCGGCTACGTCGAGGCGCACGGCAGCGGCACCCTCGTCGGTGACGCGATCGAGGTGACCGCTCTCACGCAGGCGTTCGGCCCGGGCCTCGCGCCCGGCTCGTGCGCGCTCGGCTCGGTCAAGACCAATCTCGGCAACCTGGACGCGGCGGCGGGCGCGGTGAGCCTGATCAAGGCGGTGCTCGCCGTACGCCATGGGGTTGTCCCCAGGAACCTGCACTTCGAAACACCGAACCCGGAGATCGACTTCGCCGCCTCGCCGTTCTTCGTGCCGGTCGGGAACCACCCGCTGCCCGAGGGGCGGCGTCGGGCCGGGGTCAGCTCCTTCGGCCTGGGCGGCACCAACGCACACGTGATCGTGGAGAGCGCGCCCGCCGAAGCCCCCCGCGACCCCTCCCGCGGCGAATGGCAGGTGCTGCCGGTGTCGGCGCGCACGCCGGAGGCGCTGCGTGAGGCGATGGTCAGGCTGGCCGACCACCTGGAGGCCGGCCCTGCGGACCACCCGGGGGCCGGGCCCGCGCCGCGGCTGGACGACGTGGCCCGCACTCTGACCGGGCGGCGGGCCTTCCCGCACCGGGCGGCGGTGGTCTGCCGCGAGCCGAAGGAGGCGGCGGCGCTGCTGCGCGCCGGCGCGGACGGCGGCCCTGGGGCGCAGGGCCTTCCCCTCACCTCCGCCGAGGGAGTGCACGACGAGCTGCGGAACCTGGCGGCCTCATGGCTGTCGGGAGCCGACGTCGACTGGCCGCAGCCGTCCGGCGCGCGCCGCGTGTCGCTGCCCGCCTATCCCTTCCAGCGTCGGCGTCACTGGATCGAGGCCCGGTCATGACCAACTGGTTCAGCACGCCCCATCAGCGGCCCGGTGCTCGCGCGCGGCTGTTCTGCCTGCCGTACGCGGGGGCGGGGGCCGCCGCCTTCCGCGGCTGGTCGGCCGCGGCGGGCCCCGACGTCGAGGTGCTCGCGGCGGTGCTGCCCGGCAGGGAGAGCCGGATCTGGGAGAGCGCCGCCTTCGACCTCGGCGAGCTGGCCACCGCGGTCGCCGACCGCGCCGACCGGCCGTACGCGATCTACGGCCACTCCATGGGCGGACGGCTCGGCTTCGAGCTCGTGCGCGAGCTGCGCAGGCGCGGCGCGCCGCTGCCGGCCAGGCTCTACCTCGGCGGCTGCCGCCCGCCCGATCTGGCCGACCCGCTGGCGGGTCTGTCGGCCGCGGACGACGACACGCTGCTCGCCCGGCTGTCCGCGCTCGGCGGCATGCCGTCGGAGCTGATGTCCGAGCCCGAGCTGCTCGAGCTGGTCCTGCCCGCGTTGCGGGCGGACTTCGGCTGGCTGGACGCCTACCGCTACCACGAGGACGAGCCGCTCCCTGTGCCGATCACGGCGTTCGCCGGGCGCGAGGACGCCGCGGTGCCCATCGAGGCCATGCGGCACTGGGCGACGCACACGGCGGCCGCCTTCGACCTGCTCGTCGAGCCGGGCGGCCACTTCTTCCTGCACGACAGCAGGGACCGCATCCTGGACACGGTCCGCGCCGACCTCGTGTCAGGCACGAGCGACCATCTGGTTCCCCTCGGGAGCACGGGCTGGTCGGTGTGGCGCGACGCCATCCTGCGCAGCACCGGCTTCCCCGCCGATGGGCTCGGCCTCTTCTCCGCCCCCGAGTGCGCCGCCGCCGCCGACGACCTGCTGGCCGGACGCGCCGACGCCGATCGGTTCGACAAGCTCTTCGGCCGGGCGCTGGCCGACGGCGCGGCGCACACGAGCGCGCTGGCCGCCGATCCGCTGCTGCGCGAGGCCGTCACGTGGCAGAACCGCAACGCGCTGATCACGCTGGACGCGCTCCTCCGCGGCGGCCCCGGTCAGTCGCGCAACCGCGACAGGCGCGCCCGCGAGCTGATGGTGGCCAAGTACTGGCAGCGCTACTGTGCCAAGAACGAGACGATCGGCTTCTTCGGCCCCGTCACCTGGACACGGATCGAACAGGACGGGCCCGCCGCCACCGTCGCGGTCGGCCCGCGCCTGGTCGGCAGGCGGCAGGTCTCCTTCGAGGACTGGGCCGTTCGCGCCTACGCCGCCCAGCTCGGGCAGGATCCCGCGTTCAGACGGCTGCTGCCCGTCGCGCTCCGACCCCACCTGACCCTGGAGGGGCGGCACCTGCTGCGTCCCGCCCACCCGCCCCTGGCACTGTCGGCCGCCGAGGCGGCCGTGCTGGCCCTGTGCGACGGGCGCCGCACCGCCGCCACCGTCGCCGCCGAGGTGGCGGGCCAGGCGGGCGTCCGCACGGAGACCGACGCCCTCCTGCTGCTCGGCCGCCTGGACGAGCGCGAGCTGCTGTCCTGGGGCGACGACCTGCCCCAGGGGCCGGACACCGAGGCACGGCTGCGCGCCCTGCTGACCGGCATCGCGACGGAGCACCCCTCGTTCGACCTGGGCGACGCGTTCGCCGGCCTCGACCGCCTCTGCGCCGCGAGGGACAGGGTCGCCGCGGCCGCGGGAGACGCCGACGCGCTGAAGGGCGCCCTGGACGCGCTCGACGAGGAGTTCACGGCGGTCACCGGGCTGCCCGCGCAGCGCAGAGCGGGACAGACCTACGCGGGACGCGGCCTGGTCTACGAGGACACCGTCCGCGACGCGGAGGTGCGGTTCGGCGGGCCGCTGCTCGAGGAGCTCGCCGAACCGCTGGCCCTGCTGCTGCGCGCGGCCCGCTGGCTGACCGCCGCGCTGGCGCGCGCCTACGGGGCCGCGCTGCGGGAGCTGTACGAGGAGCTGCGCGCGGAAGGGGCTCAGGTACGGCTGGCCGACGTGTGGTTCCTGGCCCAGGGACTGCTGTTCGGCTCGGGTCCGCGCCCGGTGGACGAGGTGGCCCGCGAGTTCGCCGAGCGCTGGGCCGCGCTGTTCGGCCTGGACGGCGAGCAGCCCGCGGACGGGCCCGCCGAGCTGCGGTTCGGCTCCGCCGACCTGGCGCGGGCGGTCGCCGAGACGTTCCCCGCCGACCGGCCCGGCTGGTCCTCCGGCCGCCTGCACAGCCCCGACCTGCAGATCTGCGCCGAGAGCGTGGAGGCCATCGAGCGGGGCGACTACCTGGTCGTGCTCGGCGAGATGCACGCCGCCTGGCCCACCTTCGACTGCGCGGTGTTCACGCGCGCCCACCCCGATCCCGAGTCGCTGCGCGACGCCATGGCCGCCGACCTCGGGCCGCACCGGATCCGGCCGCTCTACCCGGTCGACTGGCCGCGCTACACCGGCAGGGTGTCGCACAGCCTGGACGGCCCGACGGACCGGCAGCTCGGCTGGACCGCCGCGCCCGGCGCCGACCCCGACCGGCTGCTGCCGACGACCGCCGTGCTGGTCCTCGAGGAGGAGGACGAGCTGGTGGCGCAGGCCCCCGACGGGCGGCGGTGGCCGCTGCTGGAGATGTTCGCCTCGCTGGTGTCGATGCACGCGGTCGACGGCTTCAAGCTGACGGGCGCGGCCACCCACGGCCACACGCCGCGCGTCTCCATCGATCGCATGGTGGTCGCCAGGGAGACCTGGCGGACGACCGTCGGCGCGACCGGCCTGGCCTCGGCCAAGGGCGAGCGCGAGTGCTATCTGGCGGTCCGCGCCTGGCGTCGGGCGATGGGGCTTCCCGAGCGGGTGTTCGTCAAGCTGAGCACCGAGATCAAGCCGACGTACGTGGACCTGAGCAGCCCGCTCTACGCCTCGCTGCTGTGCGCGATGCTGCGCCGCGCGGGCGACGAGTCCGCGCGGCTCGTGGTGACCGAGATGCTGCCCGCTCCGGAGCAGGCGTGGCTGGCCGACGCCGAAGGCCGCCGCTACTTCACCGAGCTGCGCCTGCACGCGACCGACCCGGTACCGGCCTGGGGGACCTCATGAACATGCCGCACACCCTCCCCGCGCCCACCAGCCTGCCCGGCCTGCTCCTGGAGCAGGCCAGGCGCCGTCCCGAGGCGCCGGCCGTACGGCAGTGGGAGGAGACCCTGAGCTTCGCGGCTCTCGCGGGCGCGGCGCGCGGGCTGGCCGCCGAGCTGCGGGCGCGCGGGGTCCTGCCCGAGCACCGCGTGGGGGTGTGCCTGCGCCGCAGGCCCTCCATGGTCACCGGGGTGCTCGGCGTGCTGCTGTCCGGCGGCGCCTACGTGCCGCTCGACCCCGAGGGGCCCGCCGCGCGCAGGGCCGAGATCATCCGTGACGCCGGCATCGACGTCGTGGTGGCGGACGAGGAGACGGCCGCGCTGTTCGCCGACCCCGTCCTGGTGCCCCGCGCCGGGCACGCGCCCGGCACGGCGGACACGGAGCGGGACGACACGGAGCGGGACGACACGGAGCGGGACGACACGGAGCGGGACTGCCCCGCCCGGCCGGAGAACCTGGCCTACGTCCTCTACACCTCGGGATCCACCGGCCGTCCCAAGGGTGTGATGGTCAGCCACCACAGCCTGCTGTCCTACGCCCTCGCCTTCGGGCGGTTCACCGGCGCGGGCGAGGACACCAGGTCGTTCGGGTTCGCCGCCCTGGGCTTCGACGTCTCCGTCCTGGACATTCTCGTGCCGCTGGCGGCCGGCGGCTCCGTCCAGCTGGCGGGCGAGGCGGACCGGGCCGACCCGGTCAGGCTGCAGCGGTTCGCGGCCGAGCACGAGGTCACCTGGGGCTGCGTGCCCGTCGCGCTGCTGCCGCTGCTCGACCCCGCGGGGCTGCCCGCCTGGCGGACCGTGATCACGGGAGCCGAGGCGCCGGGACCCGAGCAGGTCGAGCGCTGGTCGGCCGACGGCCGCCGGTTCCTCAACTGCTACGGGCCGACCGAGGCGACGGTCTGCGTGACCGCGTTCGAGGCGGCGGGCCGCTGGGAGCGGCCGCTGCCGATCGGGAGGACGCTGGACGGCCACCGGGCGTACGTCGTCGGCGACGACCTGCGGCCCGTCGGGCCCGGCGTGCCCGGTGAGCTGCTGATCGGCGGGTTCGGGCTGGCCAGGGGCTACCTGGGCAGGCCCGCGCTGACGGCCGAGCGGTTCGTGCCCGATCCGTGGGGAGAGCCCGGCGAGCGGCTCTACCGCACCGGCGACCTGGTCGTCCGGCAGGACGACGGCGAACTGATGTTCCTGGGCAGGACCGACCGCCAGGTCAAGATCAGGGGTCAGCGCGTCGAGATCGGCGAGGTGGAGACCGCGCTGCGGGCCCATCACGAGGTCGCGCACGCCGTCGTCGAGGCCGTCGAGGGCCGGGACGGCACGCGGCTGGTGGCCTTCTGCGCTCCGGCAGGCTCCTCGGAGGAGGACCTGCTCGCCCACTGCGCCCAGCGGCTCCCTGCGGTGATGGTCCCCTCCCGCGTGGTCCTGCTCCCCAGCCTGCCGCTGCTCGCCTCGGGGAAGGTCGACGGCGAGGCGCTGCGCGCCCTCCTGCCCGAAGGGCCGGCGAGCGCGGGCCCGGCCCCGGAGACCACGCTCGAACGCCAGGTCGCGGCGGTGTGGGCGCGGGTGCTCGGCGTTCCCGTGGAGAAGGTCGGGATGGACGACGACTTCTTCGCCTCGGGCGGCCACTCCATCAGCGCGATGCGCCTGGTGTCGGCGATCAGGTCGGAGCTCGACCGGCCCGTGGCCGCCGAGGACGTGTTCGCGGGCCGTACGGTGGCCGGGCTCGTCGCCGCGATCGAGCGCTCGGCGCCGGGGGCCGACCCGCTCCCCCACGCCAGCCCGCCCACGCTCTCGGCCGCCCAGCACCGGCTGTGGTTCGTGGACAAGCTCGCGCCGGACAGCGCGGCCTACAACATCGCGCTGGCCGAGCGGCTGCGCGGCCCGCTCGACGTCGAGGCGCTGCGCGGGGCGCTCGCCTCGGTCGCCGCCAGGCACGAGGTGCTGCGCTGGCGGATACCGGACGCGCGCGGCGTGCCGTACGTGGAGGTGGATCCGCCGGGCGCGGTGCCGCTGCCGGTCGAGGACCTCAGCCACGACGACGGGCGGGAGGAGCGGCTGCGACAGGTGCTGGAGGCCGAGGCGTCCCACCGGTTCGACCTGGCCGAGGGCCCGCTGTGGCAGGCCAGGCTGGTACGGCTGGCGCCGCAGGAGCACGTGCTCGCGCTGACCTTCCACCACGCCGTCTTCGACGGCTGGTCCCAGCGCCCCTTCCTCGACGACCTGGCCCGCGCCTATCGCGACCCCGCGCTCGGTGAGACACCCGCGGGCTTCGCCGACTACGCCGTGTGGCGGGCCGCCAGGGACGCCCGGCGGGGGACGGCCGATCTCGCCTGGTGGAAGGCGCATCTGAGCGGCGTGCCCGCGACGCTCGAGCTGCCCGCCGACCGGCCGAGGCCCCCTGTGCAGACGTACACGGGCGCCCAGGCGAGCAGGACGCTGCCCGCCGCGGCCTCGGCGGCGGTCCGCGCGCTGGCCGCCACGCTCGGCACGACCGCGCCGACCGTGCTGCTCGCCGCCTTCGGGGAGGTCCTGCGGCGCGTGACGGGCCGCGACGACCTCGTGATCGGCACCCCGACCGCCGACCGGCGGCACGACGCCTTCCACGACCTGGTCGGCTTCTTCGTCGAGGTGGTGCCGCTGCGCCTGCGGATGGGGCGGGAGCAGAGCTTCGCCGCCAGGGTGCGCGACTGCGCGGAGGAGTTCCTGGCGGTGCTGGCCCGTCCGGGGGCGACGCTGGAGCGCATGGTGGAGGCGCTCGCCCTGCCGCGTGATCCGAGCAGGGCGCCGCTGGTGCAGGTGCTGTTCAACGTCTACAACTTCCCCGAGCCGCACCTGGACCTGCCCGGCGTCGCCGCCGAGCGGGTCGAGCCCGGCCTGGCGGGCTCGCCGTTCGATCTCACCGTCTACGTGGTCGACCGCGACGGCGGCTACGCCGTCGACTGCGTCTACAACCCTGACCTGTTCGCGGCCGAGCGGATCGAGGCGCTGCTCGCGGCCTACATGACGCTGCTGGAGGCGGCGGCGAAGGCCCCGGAGCGGCCGGTCGCCGAGCACCCGGTGCCCGGCCTGTCCGCCCTGGCGGCGGGGGTGAGCCAGGCTCCCGCGCCGCCCAGGGCCACGGGCGGCGGCGGCGCCGTGAGTCCCGTCACCGCGACCGAGCACCTGGTGGCAGGCGTCTGGCGCGAGGTGCTCGGACGGGCCGCCGTGGGCGCGACCGACAACTTCTTCGACGTGGGCGGCACCTCTCTGACCCTCGTCGTCGTGCAGGACAGGCTCGCCGAGCTGACCGGGCGGCGGCTCTCGGTGGTGGACCTGTTCCAGCACACGACCGTGCGCGCGCTCGCCGGGCATCTCGACGGCGACACGGGCCGGCCGATTCTCAACCGGGCCGACCAGCGGGCCGAGGCCCGCCGTCAGCGAACAGACCAACGCAGGAAGAGAGGGCGACAGTGACAGAGTTCGGCGCGGAGCCCATCGCGATCATCGGCATGAGCGCCAGGGTGCCGGGGGCCGGTGACCTGTCCCAGTTCTGGCGCAACCTGGTCGACGGCGTCGAGTCGGTGACCGTCTTCACCCGCGAGGAGCAGCTCGCCCAGGGCGTGACGGAGGCCGAGCTCGCCAACCCCTCCTTCGTGCCGGCCATGCACGTGCTGCAAGGCATGGAGGACTTCGACGCGGCCTTCTTCGGCATGACCGCCCGCGAAGCCGAGCTGGCCGACCCCCAGCAGCGCCTCTTCCTGGAGCAGTCGCACGCGGCCCTGGTGGACGCGGGCTACGACCCCGAACGCTACGACGGCGAGATCGGCGTGTACGGCGGCGCGGGCCCCAGCCAGTACCAGTGGCTGAACCTGCGGACCAATCCCAGGATCGCCAACGGCGCGGGCGATCTCGGCCTGTCGGTGGGCAACAACCCCGACTACGTCGCCACCACCGTCTCCTACCGCCTGAACCTGCGCGGGCCCAGCCTCACGGTCGCCACGGCCTGTTCGACCTCCCTCGTCGCCGTCCACCTGGCCTGCGAGGCACTGCGCGGCGGCGAGTGCGACATGGCGCTGGCCGGAGGCGTCTGCGTCGAGCTGCCGCATCACCGGGGCTACGCGGCCATGGACGGCTACACCTCCCCCAGCGGCCACGTGCGGCCCTTCGACGCGGGCGCCGACGGCACGATGTGGGGCAGTGGCGTGGGCGTCGTGACGCTGAAGCGGCTCGACGACGCGATCGCCGACGGCGACCAGATCAGGGCCGTCATCCTGGGCAACGCGATCAACAACGACGGCACGAGCAAGATCGGCTTCTCCGCGCCGAGCGTGCAGGGCCAAGCCGAGGTGATCGCCCAGGCGCTCGGCGTGGCAGGGGTGGACCCGCGCACGATCGGCTACGTCGAGGCCCACGGCACGGGCACCGCGCTCGGCGACCCGATCGAGCTCTCCGCCCTGACCGCGGTCTACGGCCGCGACCAGGAGGAGACAGGCTGGTGCGGCGTCGGCTCGGTGAAGTCGAACCTCGGTCACCTCAGCCAGGCCTCAGGAGTGGTCGGCCTGATCAAGACCGTGCTGTCGATGGAGCACGGGCTGATCCCGCCCAGCATCAACTACGAGCGGCCCAACCCCGCCATCGACTTCGACTCCAGCCCCTTCTACGTCGTCTCCAGTCTGACCAAGTGGGAGGGGCAGGGGCCGAAGCGGGCCGCGGTCAGCTCGTTCGGCATCGGCGGCACCAACGCGCACGTGGTGCTCCAGGAGGCGCCCCCGGTCGCGCCGGTGCCGCGCCCGCTGCGGCCGGAGCTGCTGCAGCTGTCGGCCCGCACCCCCGAGGCGCTGGAGACGATGCGGTCCGCGCTGGCCGAGCGCCTGGAGCGCGAGCCCGATCTGGCGCTCGCCGACGTGGCGTTCACGCTGCGGTCGGGCAGGAGGGCCTACCCCCACCGCCTGGCCGTCCTGGCCGACGACGCGCACGCGCTGAACGATCGCAAGCGATGCCACACCGGCACGGCCGCCGACGCCGCGCCCTCCGTGGCGTTCCTCTTCTCGGGGCAGGGCGCGCAGTACGCCGGGATGGGCGCGGCGCTGTACGCCGCCGAGCCGGTCTTCGCCGCGGCGGTCGACCGCTGCGCCGAACTGCTCCTGCCCGAGCTGGGCGAGGACATCAGGCCGCTGATCTTCGGCACCGACGACGAGCCGCTGCGCCAGACCCGCCTCGCCCAGCCCGCGCTGTTCACCGTCGAGTACGCGCTCGCCACGCTCTGGCAGGAGTGGGGCGTACGCCCCTCGGCCATGATCGGCCACTCCATCGGTGAGTACGTCGCCGCCACCCTGGCAGGCGTCTTCTCGCTGCCCGACGCGCTGCGGCTGGTGGCGGCGCGCGGCAGGCTGATGCAGTCGATGCCGCCCGGCTCGATGCTGGCCGTCCAGCGGGACGCCGGGTTCGTCGCGTCCGTGCTGCCCGAAGGCCTGTCCATCGCCACGGTCAACGGCCCCGGCACCTGCGTGGTGGCCGGTCCCGCCGAGGCGGTCGAGGCGTTCGCCGAGCGGTTGCGCGCCGACAAGGTGCGCTCCACGCCCCTGCGCACCTCGCACGCCTTCCACTCGGTGATGATGGAGCCGATTCTGGAGGAGTTCACCGCCCTGGTCGCCGCCGTGCCGCGGCGCGCGCCGGAGGCGGCGTTCCTGTCGAACGTGACCGGGCAGTGGATCACCGCCGAGCAGGCCGTCGACCCCGCCTACTGGGCGAGGCACCTGCGCGAGCCCGTGCTCTTCGGCGACTGCGTGGCGACCCTGCTCGCCGAAGGGTCGTGGGCGCTGCTGGAGTGCGGTCCCGGCAAGCAGCTGTCGAGCCTGGCGCGGATGCAGCTGCGCGGCGCGATCGCCGAGGGCGCCCTCGCTCCGATGGCCAGCCTGCCGGGCCCGTCGGAGCAGACCGGGGACCTGCCCACCCTGTACGGCTCCGCCGCCAGGCTGTGGGTCGCCGGCGTGCCCGTCGAGCTCGGCGGTGCGGGCAGGCGGGTGTCGCTGCCCGGCTACCCGTACGAGCGCAAGCGGCACTTCGTCGAGCCTGGAGCGGGCGCGCCGATGGCCGCGGCCGTGGCACCCGCGCGGACGATCGACGACTGGTTCGAGGTGCCGGTCTGGCACCAGGTGCCTGCCACGCCGGCCGGAGAGAGCGTCGAGAGGTGCGTGGCGTTCGTGGCCGGCCCGCGCGGCGCCCGCCTCTGCGCGGCACTGCGCGCGGCGGGCGCCGAGGTGGTCGAGGTCCGTCCGGGCGAGAGGTTCGCTCCGGCCGAGGGCGGCTACACGCTGCGCCCCGGCGCGCGGGACGACTACGACGCCCTGGTGGCGGCCCTGAGCGCGCCTGAGGGGAGCGAGCCGGGGCCGCTGCCGCGGGTGCTGCACGCGTGGGCGCTGGAGGGCGAACCCGCGGGCACCGACGTCGAGGCCGCCGAGCGCGCGCAGGAACACGGCCTGTTCAGCCTGCTGCTGCTGGTCCAGGCGCTGGCGGCGGCCCAGGTCGCCGAGGGCGTGCGGATCGACGTGCTGACCGAGGGCACCGAGGACGTGCTCGGCGGCGACCTGACCAGGCCGGAGCACGCGACCGTCGCGGGCATCACCAGGGTGGCGCCCCTGGAGATCGCCGGGCTTACCGTGGGCCATCTCGATCTCGACCGCGCCACACCTGACGCCGACGTGCTCGCCGAGCTGCGCCGTCCCGCGCGGGAGGAGGTCGTCGCGCTGCGCGCGGGCCGCCGCTGGCAGCGCCGCGTGGAGCCGGTCGCCGTGCCCGCGGGGCCCGTCACCGGGCTGCGGGAGGGCGGCCGCTACCTGATCACCGGTGGGATGGGCGGCATCGGCATCACGCTCGCCGAGGAGTTCGGCACCCGCTTCAGGGCCCGCCTCGTGCTGCTGGGCAGGACCGGCCTGCCGCCGCGCGAAGAGTGGGACAGGCCCGGCGACGGCCGTACCGCCAGGGCGGTCGCGGCGATCCGCCGCATCGAGGCGGCGGGCGGGCAGGTCACGATCACGGCCGCCGACGTCACCGACCCCGTACGGCTGCGCGCCGTCATGGCCGAGGTGGTCGCCGCGTACGGCGGGCTCGACGGCATCGTGCATGCGGCGGGGCTGCCCGGCGGCGGCATGGCCGAGGTCAAGGAGCTGGACCAGGCGCGGGCCGTCCTCGCGCCCAAGCTCGCGGGGACGCTCGCGCTCTGGCAGGCCTTCGACGGCCAGGACCTCGACTTCGTCGCGCTGTGCTCCTCGGTCACCTCGCTGACCGGTGGGTTCGGCCAGGTCGACTACTGCGCCGCCAACGCCTTCCTCGACGCCTACGCCAGGTCGGCGCGCGGACCGCGGGTGCTCTCGCTCAACTGGGGCGCGTGGCGCGAGGTCGGCATGGCCGCGGAGGCGCGCGGCGAGGCCGCCGCCGAGCCACTGGAGCATCCGGTGCTGCGCACCAGGAGCGGCCACCTGGCCAAGGGGCTGATCTCGGCCGAGACCCACTGGGTGCTCGACGAGCACCGGATCGGCCAGACCCCTGTCCTGCCCGCCACCGCCCAACTGGAGTGCGCGAGGGCGGCCTTCGCCGCCTGCGTCCCCGCGCCGGGAGAGGGCTACGCGGTCGAGCTGAGCGACGTGGTGTTCACCGAGCCGCTGGCGGTGCGCGAAGGCTCCCGCTCGGAGGTGGTCGTCTCGATCGGGGGCGACGGGCGCTTCGAAGTGGCCGCCGACGGCAGGACGCGCACCGCGGGAAGCGCCGCGTGGGTGCGGCCCGAGACGGCGGCGAAGGTCGATCCCGCGCTGCTGCGCGACCGCATGCGGCCTGCCGTACCGGCTGATGAGGGCGGGGCCGGTGAGGGCAGGGTCAGCGCGCTGACCTTCGGTCCGCACTGGCGCGAGCCCGAGCAGACGTGGCGCGGCGACGGCGAGGAGCTGGCGCTGGTGACGGCCACCCACCCGGGCGAGGAGGGACAGTGGGTGCTGCACCCCGCCCTGCTCGACGTGGCCACCTCGTTCAGCACCGCCAGGGGTAACGGCGCCTACCTGCCGCTGAGCTACGGCCGCCTGGTCGTCAGGGCGCCGCTGCCGGCCCGATTCCTCAGCCACCTGCGCCACCGCAGTTCCGGCGAGGAGATCGTGGCGGTGGACCTCACCCTGCTGGACGAGTCCGGCACCGTGCTGGCCGAGATCGAGGAGTTCACGCTGCGTCGCGTGGACCCCGGCGCGCTGGCGCTGAACGGCGGCGCCGCGGCGCCCACCGGCTCGGGCATCGGCCCCGCCGAGGGTGTGGAGGCCTTCCACCGGGTGCTCGCCGCCGGTCTCGGGCCGCAGGTGGTGATCAGCGCGACGGCGCTGGCCGAGGTGGCCGAGCGGGAGCGGCGGCCGGTCGAGGTGGCCGCCGCCGAGCCCGTCGAGCGCGACACCCCCTACCACGCGCCCGAGGGCGCGCTCGCGCTCACGCTCGCCCGGATCTGGGGCGAGGTCCTCGGCGTGGCCAACGTCGGCGCCGACGACGACTTCTTCGACCTGGGCGGCAACTCGCTGGTCGCCGTCCAGCTCATCGCCCAGGTGCGGGCGACGCTCGGGGTGAAGCTGCCGATGCGCACGCTGTTCGAGGCGCCCACCGTGGAGCAGATGGCCGCACGGGTCGAGCAGCTCACCGGTGGCCCCGGACTGGCCCCCGAGCCGGCCCCCGCCGCCATTCCGCGACTGTCCAGGAGGTAGGCAGATGTCCGAACAGGACTGGCTGGTCGTCGTCAACGACGAGGACCAGTACTCGATCTGGGCGGCGGGCAGCCCCCTGCCCGCCGGCTGGCACGCGACCGGGTTCAGGGGCGAGCGGGAGGCCTGCCTGGCCCACGTCGACGAGGTGTGGACCGACATGCGCCCGCGCAGCCTCAGGGCGGCGGAATGACCGAGCTCGACACCGGCGAATGGGTCGCCTCGGCCTCCTTCGCGCAGGAACGCGTCTGGCTCGCCGCCCAGCTCGCGGGTGACCTGCCGGTCTACAACGTCGTCGACCGCGTTCCGCTGCACCTGCCGCTCGACGCCGCCACGCTGACCGCGGCCTTCGCCGAGGTCGTGCGGCGGCACGAGACGCTCCGCAGCCACTTCACCACCGTCGACGGCGACCTGATGCAGGTCGTCCACGACGAGGTGCCCGTCGAGCCCGAGCTGCTCGACCTCTCGGAGCTGCCCGAGGAGGAGCGGCAGGAGCGCCTCCGCGAGCTGCTCGCCGCGTACGGCAGGCTCGACCTGCCGCTCGACCAGGCTCCCCTCTGGCGGGCCACGATGGTACGGCTGGCGCCGGAGGAGTGGTGGCTGGCGCTGGTCGCCCACCACACGGTCGTCGACGCCAGCTCCCAGCTGGTCCTGGCCGCCGAGCTGCGCGAGCTGTGCGCGGCCGCCGTCGAGGACCGGCCCGCCGACCTGCCCGAGCTGCCCATCCAGTACGCCGACTTCGCCGCGTGGCAGCGCGACACGCTCTCGGGCGAGGCGCTGGAGTCCGAGCTGGCCCACTGGCTGAAACGGCTGACCGACCTGCCGCCCGTGCACGCCCTGCCCACGGACCGGCCGCGCCCGACCGTGCCGAGCTTCCGCGGCGGCGAGGTGACCTTCCGCCTCGGCGCGGACGTGCTGGCGGCCGTCGACGCCCTGGCCAGGCGGCACCGCGGCAGCACGCTCATGGTGCTGCTCGCGGCGCTGACCGCGCTGATGCACCGGCTGAGCGGCCAGCAGGACATCGTGGTCGGCGCGCTCGTGGCCGGCCGCGACCGGCCCGAGCTGGCGCACCTGATCGGCATGTTCGTCAACAACGTCGTGCTGCGCAGCGACCTGTCCGGCGACCCGACCTTCGACGAGCTGGTGCTGCGCGAGCGGGACGTGGTGCTGGAGGCGTGGGAGCACCAGGAGGTCCCCTTCCACAAGGTCGTCGAGGCGGTCGCGCCGCGCCGCGACCCCGGCGTGCACCCGCTGTTCCAGGTCAGCCTCAACTACCTGCCCCAGTCGGGGGCGGCGTTCGGCAACGGCACCTCGCGGCGCGACCTGTCGTTCGACCTCACCTCGGGCGAGTGCCGCCTGGAGTACAGCACCGACCTGTTCGACCACGCGACCGCCGAGAACCTCGCCGAGCGCTACGTCGCGCTCCTCGCCGACGCCGTCGCCCGGCCCGACCGCCGGATCTCGGAGCTCGAGCTGCTGCGCGAGGGTGAGCGCGAGTGGCTGGTGAAGGGGCTCAACGACACGGCCAGGCCGTACCCCGACCAGGCCACGCTGCACGGGCTGATCGAGGAGCAGGTGGCGCGGACCCCTGACGCGCCCGCGCTGACCTTCGAGGGCCGCACGATCAGCTATGCCGAGCTCAACGCCATGGCCAACCGCATCGCGCACGGACTGCGCCGGCGCGGCGTCGGCCCCGAGACGCTGGTCGGGGTCTGCGCCGAGCGCTCCTTCGAGCTCGTCGCCGCGATCCTCGGGGTGATGAAGTCGGGTGGCGCCTACGTGCCGCTCGACCCCGAGTACCCGGTGGACCGGCTGGCGTTCCTGGTCGAGGACGCGCAGGCGCCCGTGCTGCTGGCCCAGCGGCACCTGACGGAGCTGCTGCCGGAGACCGAGGTGCTCCTGCTCGACGACGAGACACTGTGGTCGGGCGAGCCCTCCGACGACCCGGTCAGCGGCGTCACGCCCGACAACATCGCCTACATGATCTACACGTCCGGCTCGACGGGCCGGCCGAAGGGCGTGCCGACCCCGCACCGCAGCGCGGTCAACCACATCGACGACATGCAGCGCCGCCACGGGCTCGGCCCCGGCGACACCATGCTGCAGAAGACCGTGATGAGCGCCGACGTGTCGATGCGCGAGTTCATCTGGCCGCTCCAGACCGGCGCCCGCATGGTGCTGGCCAGGCCGGGCGGCCACAAGGACGCCGCCTACCTCCGGGATCTGATCAACGGCGAACGCGTCACGGTCACCAACTTCGTCCCTTCGATGCTCGCCGTCTTCCTGGAGGAGGACGTCTCCAGCTGCACCTCGCTCCGCGTGGTGACCAGCGGCGGCGAGGCGCTGCCCGCGCACGTGGGCGCCAGGTTCGCCCGGACGCTGCCGGACTGCAGGCTGGTCAACATCTACGGGCCCACCGAGACCACCATGGACGTGACCTGGTGGCCCGTGACCGCCGAGCGCCTGGAGGGCGAGACCATCGCCCCGCTGGGCGGCGGCATCCAGAACACCACCCTCTACGTCCTGGACGCGGACCTGCGTCCGCAGCCCGCCGGGGTGCCGGGCGAGCTCTGCGTCGGCGGCGTGCAGGTCGCCCGCGGCTACCACCGCAGGCCCTCGCTGACCGCCCGCCAGTTCGTGCCCGACCCGTACGGCGCGCCCGGTGCCAGGCTGTACCGGACCGGCGACCTGGCCCGCTGGCGGCCCGACGGCACGCTGGAGTTCCTCGGCAGGACCGACGGGCAGATCAAGCTGCGCGGCCTGCGCATCGAGCTCGGCGAGATCGAGTCGGCGCTGCGCGACCAGCCGGGCGTGCGCGACGCCGTCGTGCTGGTGCGTGAGGACGTGCCCGGCGACAAGCGGCTGGTCGGCTACCTGGCCGTCACCAAGGAACCCGACCTGGCCGACCTTCGTGCCACGCTGCGCAAGCGGCTGCCCGACCACATGGTGCCCTCCGCCTTCGTCACCATGGAGCGCTTCCCGCAGACCACCAACGGCAAGCTGGACCGCAAGTCGCTGCCCGCCCCCGAGGGCCAGCGGCTGCTGTCCGCCGAGCTCGTCGCGCCCCGCACCGAGATCGAGCGGGAGATCGCCGCCATCTGGACCGAGGTGCTCGGCATCGAGACCCTCGGGGTGGACGACGACTTCTTCGAGCTCGGCGGCCACTCGCTGCTGGCCACCCAGGTCGTGGCCAGGCTGCGGAAGATCACTGCCACGACGGGGCGGCAGGTCAGCGTCATGGACCTGTTCCAGTCGCCGACGATCAGGCAGCTCGCCGCGCTGGTGTCCGCCGAATCCGACGAGGAGCGGCCCGCCCGGCTGCTGCACGAGCTGACCAAGCCGCTGCCGCCGGGAGAGCGGAAGGTCTCCTACGTGTGCGTGCCGTACGGCGGGGGCAGCGCGGTCGTCTACCTGCCGCTGGCCGAGGCGCTGCCGTACGGGCACTCGCTCTACTCCGTGGCCATTCCCGGCCACGACGTGGGTCTCGACGAGGAGGCGCTGCCGTTCGACGAGCTGGCCTCGCGCTGCGTGGCCGAGCTGCTGCGCGACGTCGAAGGGCCGATCGTCCTGTACGGGCACTGCGGCGTCGGCGGGGCGCTCGTCATCGAGCTGGCCAGGCGCCTGGAGGCGGCCGGCAGGGAGGTGCGGGCCGTCTACACCGGCGGTGTCTTCCCCTCCGCGCAGCCGCCCGGACGGCTCAGCAGGTTCCTGACCTGGCTGGACAGCAAGTCGAGCAACCGGGCGCACGCCAACTGGCTGAAGTCGATGGGCGTCGACATGGACGAGTTCGACCCGGCCCAGGCCGACCGGATCGTGGCCAACATGCGCCACGACACCCGCAACGCGGGCGCCTACTTCACCCGGCTGCTGGAGGAGGGCGCGACGCCGCTGCGGGCGCCGATCATCTCGGTGGTCGGCGAGCGCGACCCGCTCACCGACTACCACCAGGAGCGCTTCAGGGAGTGGTCGTTCCTCACCGGCACCACCGCGCTGGTCGTGCTGGAGGAGGCAGGGCACTTCTTCGTCAAGCACCGCGCGGGCGAGCTGGCCCGCATTCTCAGCCAGACGCACGTGGAGATCGCCAAGGACGACGGACGCTCCCTCACCAGGCCGGCGCGCGGGCAGGACGCGAGCTGGTGGCTGGAGGGCGTCGCCCATTCGGGCGTCGCCAGTCCGGGCGCGGCCCCGGGCATGGGCCGCTTCCTGGCCGTCACCGGCGGACAGCTCGTCTCCATGCTCGGCTCCGCGCTCACCCAGTGGGCGGTCCCCGTGTGGATCTACCTGCAGACCGGGTCGCTGCTCTGGTTCGGGCTGTTCGGCGTGGTCGCCTACGCGCCGGGTCTGATCGCCATGCCGCTGGCGGGCGCGCTGGCGGACCGGCACGACCGGCGGCGCCTCCTCCTGCTGTCCAGCGTGGCCTCGGTCGCCTGCGAGGCGGCGATGGCCGCCCTGCTCTGGACGGGCAGCACCGCGGTCGGCCCGATCCTCGCGCTGGTCGGACTGCTCGGCATCGCCTCGGTCTTCCAGCGCGTCGCCTACACCGCGGCCATCCCCCAGCTGGCGCCCAAGCGTTACCTCGGACACGCCAACGGCGCCGCCCAGCTGGTGAACGGCACCGCGATGCTCGTCATGCCGCTGATCGCGGCGGGGCTGCTGGCCGCGATCGGGCTCGGCGGCATCCTGATGATCGACATCGTCAGCTACACGCTGTCGATCGGCGTGCTGCTCGCCGTGCGGTTCCCCGCCCTGATGGGCCGCCGCCGCAGGGAGCCGCTGCTCACCGAGATGGCCGAGGGCCTGCGCTACTCCTGGGGCACGAAGGGCTTCAGGGCCATGCTGATCTACTTCTCGGTGCTGAACCTGCTGCTCGCCGCCCCGCTCTTCCTGGTCTCGCCGCTGGTGCTGGGCTTCGGCACCACGGCCGACGTGGGCACGGTCGCCTTCGCGGAGGGGCTCGGCGCGGTGCTCGGCGGCCTGCTCATGTCGATGTGGGGTGGGCCACGGCAGCGCAGGATGGTCAGGCTGATGACCTTCACCCTGCTCGTGGCCGCCTGCTGCGTCGTCACCGGGCTGCGGCCCAACGTGCTGCTCATCGCGTTCGGGATGCTCGGCATGGGGTTCGGGCTCGCGCTCAGCCAGGGCATCTACATGACGATCATCCAGGTGAAGGTGCCACAGCGCTTCCACGGCCGGGTCATCTCCATCAACCAGGCCATCTCCTGGGCGGCCTTCCCCCTGGGCTTCGGCGTGCTGACACCGCTCGCGGGAACCGTTCTCGAACCGCTCTTCACCGAGCACGGCGCGCTGGCCGGCAGCGTGGGCGCGGTCATCGGCACGGGACCAGGCCGCGGCCTGGCCTTCGCCTACGTCGTGTGCGGCCTCGGCCTGGCGCTCGCCGCCGCCGTCGGGCTGCGCACCAGGACGCTCGCCAGGCTCGACACCGACCTGCCCGACGCCCTGCCCGACGACCTGATCGGCATCCAGCTGCGCGAGAAGCGGCTGGCGGCCAGCGGAGCACGAGATGACTGAAGGCCAGTTCGCCGCGGCGCACCGCGGCGACCCCGACCACCGCCCGTGGTCGGCACGGACGATCCACGAGCGCTTCTGGGAGGTGGCGGCCGCGCATCCCGGCCGCCTCGCGGTCATCGGGGACGGCGAGAGCCTCACCTACGCCGAGCTGGCGGAGCGGGTCCGGGCCATCGCGGGCGCCGTGCGCGGCCGGGCGCGGGTGGCCGTCCTGCTGGACCACGGGCCGGGCACGCTGGCGGCCATTCTCGGCGCGCTGGCGGCGGGCGCGCTCTACGTCCCCCTCGATCCCCGCTACCCCCTGGCACGGCTGGCGCGGATGGCCGAGCTCGCCGCGCCCGACGCGGTCCTGGCCACGCCCGGACACGCCGCCATGGCGGAGCGGCTGGCTCCCGGCGTACCGGTGGTCGACGTCACCGCGCTGCCGCCAGGACCTGCCGAGACAACGGGTCCTTCCGACCCCGACGCCCCGGCCTACATCCTGTTCACCTCGGGGTCCACCGGGCGGCCGAAGGGCGTGGTGCAGACCCACCGCAACGCGCTGTTCCAGGTTCGCACGCACACCGCGAACCTGCGCATCGGGCCGTCCGACCGGGTGAGCGTGCTGTCGTCGTTCAGCTTCGACATGGCGATGACTGACGGCTTCTCCGCGCTGCTCAACGGCGCCGCCTCGGTCCCCGTCGACCTGCGCGAACACGGCCTGGCATGGCTGGGCGAGGTGCTCGTCAGCCGGGCGGTGACGATCTACCACTCCACGCCCACGGTCTACCGCTACCTGCTGGACTCCCTGCCACGTGAGGCCCGGCTGGAGAGCGTCAGGGCGGTCGTGCTCGGCGGGGAGGAGGTGGTCCGGCATGACCTGGACCGGTTCGTCAGGCACTTCCCGGCCACGTCCGTGTTCGTCAACGGGTACGGCGCGACCGAGATCTCGTTCGCCGTCCAGAACCACCTGACCGTCGAGGACATCCTCGCTGGGAGGGGGGTGGGGGCAGGCGTGGTCCCCATCGGCCTGCCCCTGGACGGGACAGAGGTGGAACTACGCCCCCACGCCACCGCATCCGACGCCCCCTCTTCGGTGGAGCCCTCGGGCTCTTCCGTGGGGCTCCCGGACTCTTCGGTCAGGCCCTCGGATTCGGCCGAAGGGGAGATCGTCGTGCGCAGTGCCCATCTCGCGTCCTACTGGCGCGCCGAGGAGAGCGACGATTCCCGCTTCGGCGTGGATCCCGACGGTACCCGCCACTACCGCACCGGCGACCTCGGCCGCCGCCTGCCCGACGGCCGCATCCGCTACCTCGGGCGCGCCGACCGCCAGGTGAAGATCCGCGGCCACCGGGTCGAGCCGGGCGAGATCGAGGCGGCGCTCTCCGCGCTGCCCGAGGTCACCAGGGCCGCCGTCGTGGCCAGGGAGACCCGCTCCACCGTGGCCGGCGCGCCGGGAGACAAGCGGATCGTCGCCTACGTGATCGGGGAGATGGCCGAACCCGCCACACTGCGCAAGGCGCTGGCCGACGTGCTGCCCGAGTTCATGCTGCCCGCCCTGATCGTCAGGATGGACGCCTTTCCGCTGACCCCGACCGGCAAGGTGGACACCGCCGCGCTCCCCGAACCGGCCGGCCCCGACGCGGCCGCCACCCCCGTGAGCCCGCTTCCCGAGGAGCGCCACGACCTGGCGCTGGTCATCGCCGAGGCCTGGTGCGCCGTGCTGGGGGTGCCCGAGGTGGACAGGGAGCAGAACTTCTTCGACGTCGGCGGCCACTCCCTCCTGATGGCCCAGGTGCAGCAGCGTCTGGAGCTGTCCTTGGGCACGCGCCTGCCGCTCAGCACGCTGTACGCCTATCCGACCGTCGCGAGGCTCGCGGAGCACCTGACCAGCGGGGAGCGGCCGCCGTCCGCCGCCGAACAGCGCGCCGCCCGCCGCCGGCAGGCCCGCACCAGACGCACGCCGGCCGAGTAGCTTCATCCTCGGTCCCGGACGGGCCTACACGTGTGTGAGATCTCCTTCCTGAGCGGGGATTCAGGTCGTCGGCTGGTAGCCGTCGTAGTCGGACCAGCTCGGTGGTCGGGTCATCAGCTGCTGCCACGTGGGCCACTCCTGGCCGGTGTGCTGGCGGAGGAGCTCGCCGGGCATGGTGTACGGCGGGGCCTTGTGGGGCTTGGCGAGCGCCTGGCCGACGATCGTGTCGTACAGGACGGCCGCGGCGTGCAGGCGGGGAAGCACCGCGTGGATGCGGTCGGCGTAGCCGGCCGGGAGGGTGAACGGCCCGTCGGGACCGAGGTCGAAGCCGGCTCCGGCGGTGACGAGCGCGATCTCGGGCCGCTTGCGCAGGGCGATGTCCGGGCACAGGTGCAGGGCGATCGCATCCCACACGACCTCGACGCTCTCCGAAGGCAGCCCCTGTTCGGTGAGGAAACCGGCCGCGAGGTCGGCGCCGTCGATGTCGAAACGCCCCTCACCGTTGCCCCGGTCGCTGAGACCGGCATCGTGGAGCACACAGCCCAGGAACAGCAGCTCGTCGTCGTAATCGAGATCGGGTCGCAGGCCCTGCTGTTCGCCGATGAATCGGCCGAACAGGTAGGCACGCATGCTGTGGTTGTAGATGGCCGGATCCTCGATGTCACGGGCCAGACGCATCGCGCTCAGGGCGCGGTCGGTGCGGGGAAACGGCAGGTAGTCGTAGGAGTCCACCGGGGGCATCCTTTCTGCGCGGTACGGAGACGCTGAGCCGCCGACGAACATGGCGAGCACCGCGCCAACCTTCAGGCAGCCTGAAGCCTAGCCCTGGCATCAGGAGCCCTGAAAGTTGGGTGGGCGATCTCGTCAACCACCCAGGTCATGAGTGCGGCGCGCACGACCTTGCCGTGTCCCGGCCATAGTGGGCCGAGCACTCGTGGAGCGAGACGTTCCCACAGGGACGCTGTACCCGCTACCGCGACAACCGCCGCGCAATCGCCCGACGCCAACCGCTGTGGCTCAGATGTCCGACGCTCTCTCGGTCGGGATCTTCGCCGTTGTGGTGGGTCGGTACCGTACGTTGACGACCGACGTCGGGTCGCCTTCGCCGACCCGGTGGAGGCGGATCGGCTCACCGCCGGGATTGTCGTACAGCCGGATGCCCTCGCCGAGCAGGACCGGTGCGATGTGCAGGTCGATCTCGTCGATCAGTCCCAGTTCGAGAAGCTGACGGCCGATGGACGGCGAGAACACCTCGAGGTTCTTGCCGCCGGCCGCCTCCAGCCCGATCCGCACCGCCTCGGCCGGGTCGCAGTTCAGGAACGTGACTCGATCGGCGGGCGTCGCGTCCTCGGGGTGGTGGGTGAGCACGAAGACCGGTCCGTCCCAGGCGCCGCCGTACACGCTGCCGGCGTCCGGGAAGTGGTCCCACCCGTCTCGTCCCCCCAGCACGGCGCCCGTGGTCTCGACGTACTCCTCGATCAGGCCCGGACGGGACGAAACACCGGTCATCATCCAGTCCATGTCGTGGTCCGGCCCCGCCACGAAACCGTCCAGTGACATCGTGAAATGCCAGAGCACCTTTCCGCCCGCGGTCTGCGGCTCAGTGTCGCCCATTCGTCGCCTCCTGCGATCTGCTTGCGATTTGCAACCGGCAGGATCACGCTATGCCGTACCGGTGGTAAATTGCAACCAGTTCGGAGGTGAGGTGCGAGTTGGCGGAGTCGGCGCGTTCGGGTTGTCCGATCAATGCCGCGGTCGAGGCGTTCGGCGACAGCTGGAGCCTGCTCGTGCTGCGGGACGTGATGTTCGGGAATCGGCGCTACTTCAGGGAGCTGCTCGCCGGTTCGGAGGAGGGGATCGCCTCCAACATCCTGGCCGACCGGCTGAAGCGGCTGGTCAACGCCGGCCTGTTGACCCGCGAGGACGCGGGGCCGGGACGGCGGGCCGCCTACAGCCTGACCGAGGCGTCGATTCAGCTGGTGCCCGTCTTCGCCCAGCTCGGCGAGTGGGGTCTACGGCACCGCCCGACCACGAGGCGGCTACGGGTACGAGCAGAACTGCTCGCAGCCGGCGGGCCGGAGCTGTGGCGGGAGTTCATGGCCGAGCTGCGGACCATCCATCTCGGCGAACCGGCGCCGGAAGGCGACGGTCCGAGCGTCATGGAACGCCTGGCCAAGGCCTACAGCGCCGCGCTCTGATGTCCTGTGTGGGCTTCCCAAGCGTGGCGGCTCCGGAGCCGGCCAGTAGCGCAGGCGTGCGAGATCCGCAGATCGTCAGTCGAACCGCCTGCCGGCGAAGGCGCGAGGTGACGGTCGCTGGATTTCAGTTCGTACGCGGATCGGCGTCAGCCGGTCCGATCAGGCGCGACCAGGACACCGGGCGGGCCGGTCGGGCCCTCCAGCAGCCGACGTAGCTCGGCGGCGGGCTGGACACCGGAGACCGGCGGCCTGCCGTCGATCACCAGCGAGGGGACGCCGGTGACGCCGTGCTCGGCCGCGCGCCGCCGGTCGGCCCGCACCTCCTCGGCGTAGTCGTCACCGGCGAGGACGGCGCGCACCTGGGCGGCATCGAGACCGGCCTCAGTACCGAGGCGCTGCAGAACCTGCGGGTCGGCTACGTTCAGCCCCTCGGTGTGATACGCGTGAAGCAGGCGCTCCATCATCTGGTCAGCCCGCCCGCGACCGGCCGCCAGATGGCACAGCCGGTGTGCGTCGAAAGTGTTCACCGGACGGGCCAGATGCAGGTTGAGCTCCAGGCCTTCCGCGGCGCCCAAAGCCTGGATCCGGGCGACCCGGGCCGACGCCTGGTCACCCCACCATCCGGCCATGGCCCCGGCGGCCGTGGGGCCGGGGACCCGGCCTTCCTCTGGAGCGAGCTCATAACTGCGCCAGACGATCTCCACGCTGTCGCGGTCGGCGATGTGGTCCAGTGCTGTCGCCAAGCGTCTTTTGCCGATGTAGCACCACGGGCACAGCACATCGGCGTATATCTCTACCTTCATGGACGGCCTTCGATGTGATCGGTGGCTGTTGGGCCACGGGTGTTCACCCACCCCGCGTCGCACCCTTGCCAGGCCGGCGAGAGTGCCCGCTGAGCGGGGTTCCGGATCGGATCAGGAGTCGAGGCGCTGCGGCCCGGGACTGACCTGCCGGGCGACGGTGTAGGTGGGACTCCCGCTCATGCGCGCTTCGGCCTTGCCGGACAGACCCTCCAGAGCCTTGCCGATGGCGGCCATCCGGCCTTCGGTGTCGGAGGTCTCCACGAAGCTGCGATAGTCCGCCTCGCTGGCCCAGTGCACGATGTTGTACACACGGGTGCCGTCCGTGCTCACGTGGAAGCGGGCAGACCGATAGCCGGGATAGAAGCGCACCCAACGCTCCTGGATCTCCGCGAAGGCGGCCACAAGGTCCCGTTGGGTGTCAAAGCCGTCGACGGTGTAGTCGATGATCGAGTAAAAGCCGGTATCCGTGCTCACGTACATGCTCCTCATGGTCAAATGCAGGGCAGGCCCTGGGCGCTCATCTTGCAACCTCAACCGCTGTTGAGGTCAACGACCGCTGTGCTGGGCATCGGTTGCATGGAGACGCACATGCGGCGCCGGCTCAGCGAGCCCGATGCGCACCGACGCTTTGAGGGCTGAGGTGCGTGCCGCCCAGAGAGGCGGTGATGCCGACCGGGCGCAGGCGAGCAAGGTGGCGTCGGCATCGCCGCCCCCCGAGATCGTGGACTGGGCCCGCCAGAACGCAGCCGCCCTCGAAGTCGAGAAACACGCTGGTCGCCAGGCCCCCGGAGACCGGCTCGCCCGCCACCGCCTCCAGGCGCGCTGACCGGTACTGACATCTCCTCGCCGTCAAAGCGGTGGGGCGCCGTCCCGCAGGGTCATCCCTTTTCCGGCAGCGGGCCGTGGGCGATGGCGTGGGCTTCCTCGTGACTCATGCCGTACATGCGCAGCAGTTGCTCGGCGAGCTCGTCCGGTGAGCCCTCGTCCACCAGGTCGGGGTGTGCGAGCCACAGCTGCAGAAACCCGAGCAGCGAGCCTCCCGTCCCAGCCAGCGCCACGTAAGGGTTGCCGAGCCGGAAGCGGCCGGCCTCCATCGCGCGGCGGATGTCACGCAGCGCGCGTGGCGCCAGGCCTATGTCGGAGTCCAGGTACGGCAGACCGGTACGGGTGAGGATGCGGGCGATCTGGGGATGGGTGTCGACCAGCCGCCCGGTGAGCCGGACGGAGGCGGCGAACACCTCGGCGGGATCCTCGATTTCGGCGGTGAGCTCGTCGAGCAGTTGCCCGTGCTCTTCGAGCACGTCGGCGATGGCCGCGTTGAACAACTCCTCCTTGCTGCCGAAATGGTTGTAGAACGAGCCGAACCCCACGTCGGCCGCCTCGGTGAGCTCCTGGATGCTGACGTCGGCCATGCCCTGGCGGGCCAGGAACGCCCGGGCGGCATCGATGAGTGCCTGCCTGATGCGGCTTTTGCGGCGCTCGCGCCGGGACACGGGTCTCTCCTCCGACATCACACCGCCGAATCATAGCGGCTTGACAGAGGCCATCCTCATTCATGATGCTTTCATCATAAATGATGTTGTCATCAGGAGGTGATGATGGAGCATCCTCACGCGAACCGCCACAGCGAGCGCGTCGTCGACGTGCGCGCGGCATCGCTCGGCGATGCGACCCTGGCCCGATGGCTGCTCGATGCCGGTGCCAAGGCGGTGCTGCTGCGCCCCGACCGAGTAGTGCCGGCCGCCGTCCCGTTCTCCAAGGGCGGCGCCACGATCGCCCGAGACGCCGGCGCGTGGCTGCCGCTGCTGCCACCGTCTCGTACCGCACCGCACGCATCCGGGAGGAACGCGCCTTGAGGCGAATGGCCGAGACGAGCACTCGCGACAGCCCCGTCGGATACACCACCTCACTGGTCCCAGCACCACGCCGCCACGTGCGCGCGCATCTCCTGCGAGAGCGCCCATGAGCGACCTCGCCACGCTGCGCAAGGCCGGACTGCACGTCGCCGAAACCGCAGCACCGGTGCTGGGGTTCACACTCGTCTACGCCGCGACCTCACGACTGCCACTGGCGTTGTCGGCCGGCCTCTGCATGGCGGCGCTCGTCGCGGTCTACCGCCTCCGCCAGGCACGCACCGTCTGGCCCGCAGTGGGCGGGTTCGGGCTGACTGCGGGGGCCGCCGCCATCACCGCCCTGTCGGGGGACGCGACGAACTTCTTCCTCCCCGTGCTGATCCTACGCGCCACCGTGGTCCTGGTGACTCCCCTCATGCTGCTGCTGCGCTGGCCACCGATCGGCCTGGCCGCCGGTGTGCTCACCGGTCGAGGGCTCACCTGGCGGCGCTGCCCGATGCGGCTGCGCGGCTACGTCGTCGCCAACCTCGTCTGGGTGGCGGCGGAGGGCGCGCTCGTGGCCAACCAGGCGCGGCTCTACCTCGCCGACCGAGCCTTGGCCATGGGGGCGTTCAAGCTCCTGGTCGAGGTGCCGGTCCACGTCCTGCTGGCGGTAGTGATGTGGGCCGTCTACCGGCGTATCACCCAGAGTCCCTGCGACTGCGCACAACACGAAGGAGTTGCCCGATGACGACCACCGTCACCCTGACCGGCACCGGCGTGCCCATCCCCTCCCCCGGCCGCGCGGGCCCGGGCGTCCTGGTCCGTTGCGGAGGGATCGCGCTGCAGTTCGACGCCGGCCGCGCAACCGTGCTCCGCCTCACCGAGGCGGAAACCGGCCTGCACCAGCTGACCGCGCTGTTCGTCACGCACGTGCACAGCGATCACGTCATCGGGTTGCCCGACGTGGTGATGGGACGGTGGATCCAGGACCACGTCTGGAAGACCGGCCCGCTGGACATCCACGTGCCGGCGGGTGAGGCCGCAGACTTCGCCCAACGGATGCTGGAGCCGTATGCGGCCGACATCGCGCTGCGCATGGAGCACGTGCAAGCGGTGCCGCCAGAGGCCCGCGTGAGCACGTTCACCTGCACGCCGGGACCGAGCCTGGTCTGGTCTCGAGACGGCGTCACGGTGGAGGCGGTCGCCGTGCACCACGAGCCGGTGCCGGACGCGGTGGCCTACCGTGTGCGCACCCCCGACGGAACGGTGGTGATCTCCGGTGACACGCGAGTGTGCGACGAGGTGCAGGAGCTCAGCCAAGAGGCGGATGTGCTGGTCCACGAGGCGTGTAGGACGACCGCACTGCAAACGGCCGTCGCCGGCACCCCGTTCGAAAAGATCTTCTCCTACCACGCGGACACGGTTGCGCTCGGCGGCCTTGCCAAGCGCGCCGGCGTGAAGCACCTCGTGCTCACACACCTGATCCCGGCTCCCGCCGACGAGGCAGGCGAGGCCGAGTTCGTGAACGACGTGCGCTCGGGCGGTTATCAGGGGCGGATCAGCGTGGGCCGCGATCTGATGACCTTGGCGATCGGCTGAGCTCGAGGCCGGCCCGCCGAAGGTCTCCCTCATCTGCACGTCTTCAAGCTTCTGGCCTGACACTCCGTCATCTCCGAAAGAGGGCCCATCCCGGTGGTGTCCGCCAGCGCCGGAGTGGTCCTGGGTGGCGGGGGGCGAGGAGCGAGGTGGCCGCCCGCCGCACGCGGGGAGGTGGCGCGGCGGGCGGGTGGTCAGGCGAGGGTGATGCGGTCCAGGTTGGGGCCGCCGTTGGCGGTGGTGGACGTCAGCCGGATCGTGTTGGGTCCGGCCGTCAGCGAGACGGTGAGAGTCGTCTCGACCCACGTGGTCCACGCGCCCGTCCCGGGGAACGAGACGCCTTGCACCGCCGTGCCGTTGACCGTGAGGTCCATCGGCCGGTCGGCGGTGGTGCCGTTGGCGAAGCGCAGCGTCAGCCGGCGCTCGCCCGCGGCGGCGTCGACGGTGAATTCGACACTGCTGCCGACGACGTTGTCGAAGTTGACGAAGCCGGTGCCGGTGAAGCCGGCGTGGTTGGACTCCACCGCCCCTTGCGAGATCGTCGCGTTCTCCGCCTGGTACTCGGTGCTGGGCGGGGACGTGGGAGGGACGTCGAGGTAGTCGATGTTCGGGCCGCCGTTGACTGTGGTGGCGACCAGCTTGACGGAGTTGGCTCCGGCGTTCAGCGGCACCGTGATCGTGGCATCGGCCCAGGTGCCCCAGCCGCCGGTGCCCGGGAAGTCGCGGATAACGGGGGTGGCGCCGTTGACGGAGATGGTCATCGGCCGGTTGGTCGTGGTGCCGTTGGCGTAGCGGAGGGTGAGGGTGGCGGTGCCGGCCTGAGCGGCGCCCGCGGTGAACTCGATGCCGCTGCCGGCGACGTTGTCGAAGTTGACGAAGCCGGTGCCGGAGTAGCCGGGGTGGTTCGACTCGACGGCGCCCTGGGTGATCGTCGCGGACTCGGCCTCCAGGCGGGTGACCGTACCGGAGGCCGGCTTGGCCCTGATGAGGCGGGTCTCGCCGGGACGGAGCGTCGCGCTGTAGGAGGAGGCGACGGTGCCCTCTGAAGCGCCCGACCAGAGGTTGGTGACGTGGGCGGCGCCGGTGAAGCCGACCTGCGACCAGGTGACGCTCACCGTGGAGTTTCCAGACGTTCCGGTGTTGAACAGGGCCACGATGTAGTCGCCATTCGACTCGCGTTTACGCCATACCTGGTTGACGCCGCTGTTCACAATCCGGTCGGCGGCGACCCCGTCCTGGTTGACCGCGATGAGCCGCTCGTTGGTGAGCATGGCCAGGTCCGTGGAGGTCAGCGCGGTCAGGTCGCTGCCGAGCAGCAGCGGCGAGGCGGCCATGGCCCACAGCGTCAGGTGCGAGCGGCGCTGGTCGGCGTTGATGCCCATCTGGTCGCCGTTGCCGATCTGCAGCGAGTCGAGGTCGTTCCAGCCGCCGGGCGCGGCGTAGGGCTGCCAGGACGCCGCCGAGTTGAACCGGCTGCTGATCTTGGCCCAGGTGGTGAGCGGATAGCCGCTGCCATTGGGGCCAGGCCCGCAGTAGCACTCGACATCGCCCTGCGTGCGCCAGCTGTTCGCCAGGCGCTTCCAGGTGGTGGCCTGGGCGATCGGCAGGTTGTTCGACAGCGCGAAGTTGATCGGCCGGCCCGTCTGCCGCAGCGCCCTGTCCCACGCCTCGACGTCGGCGATGGTCGTGGCGTCCACGCCGTCGATCTTGAGGTAGTCGACGCCCCACGAGGCCATCTGGTTCGCCCACGAGTTGATGAACGCCTGCGAGCCTGGATGTGACCACTTCAGCCGGTACATGTTCTTGCAGTTGTAGTTCTTGTGCATGGTCGCGGCGGTGTCGGCGATGTCGGCCGCGTGGTAGCTCGTGCCCTCGATGGGCGTGTTCCTGGTGACGGCGTTCTTGGCGATGCCGGGAGTGACATAGAAGCCGAACTTCAGCCCCTTGGCGTGCACGTAGTCGGCCAGCGCCTTGATCCCGCCAGGGAACTTGGTCGTGTCGACCGCCCACCGGCCGAAGCCGTCGACGACGAAGCCGTTGGCGTCGCACTTCTGGTAGAAGTCGTCCAGGTTGACGTACACGTAGCCCTTGGCCGATAACCCGCTGCTGACCAGAGCGTCGGCTTGCGCCTTCATCTTGGCCTCGTCGGGCCAGCGCCGGATGAAGCTCCAGCTGCTCCACCCCATGGCCGGCCTGATCGACAGGCCGTTGTCCGATGCTGACGCGGGTGATGGCGCCACGGTCAGTGCCGCGGCGACCAGCACGAGTGCCGCGAGGATCCTTCTCACCGCTTCCTCCTTCACGATCTTGTACGGCTACCGCCGGCCAGGCCCCACCCGCCGACCGGGGCCGGGCTCCGTCCAGGGAGACGCTCCTCGGGTGACGACGGCGCGCCGCCGTTACGGCGCGCCGCCGGCCGGTCGGGTGGTTCGCGTCAGCCGATGCTGATGCGGTCGAGGTTGGGGCCGCCGTTGGCGGTGGTGGCGGTGGCCCTGATCGTGTTCGCCCCTGCGTTGACCGGAACCGTGATCGACCTGGTCGTCCAGTTCGTCCACGCGCCCGTGGAGTCGAAGGCGAGCTCGTCCGACACGAGCGCGCCGTTGACCGTGATGTCCATCGGGCGGTTGGCGGTCGTCCCGTTGGCGTAGCGGAAGGTCAGCGTGGCGTTGCCGGCCGACGCGGCCATCACCGCGAACTCGACGGAGGAGCCGGCCAGGTTGTCGTAGTTGACGAAGCCGGTGCCCGTGAAGCCGGCGTGATTGGACTCCACCACGCCCTGCGAGATGGTCGCGTTCTCCGCCTGGTGGTCCGTCGGCGTGGGACCGGTGGCCTCGACGTCGAGGTGGTCGAGGTTGGGCCCGCCGTCCGTGGTCGTGGCGGTGGCCCTGATCGTGTTCGCCCCTGCGTTGACCGGAACCGTGATCGACCTGGTCGTCCAGTTCGTCCACGCGCCCGTGGAGTCGAAGGCGAACTCGTCGCCGACGAGCGCGCCGTTGACCGTGATGTCCATCGGCCGGTTGGCCGTACCGCCGTTGGCGAAGCCGAAGCTCAGCCTGGCGTTGCCGGCCGCGGCCGCGTTGACGGTCCACTCGACGTACGGGCCCACGGCGTTGTCGCCGTTGACGAAACCCGTGCCGGAGAAGCCGGCGTGGTTGGACTCCACGACGCCCTGCGAGATCGTCGCGTTCTCCGCCTCGTGGCGGTTCAGCGGTGGTTGCCCGCCGCCGCCCGCGTAGGCGCCGCCGATCCAGGCCTCGTCCACACGCAGCCTGGCGACGCCGTGGCTGCTGGTCTTCTCCAGCCGCACGTGCCTGGCGGTGGTGGCGGGGAGGTCGATGATCTGCACGCCGCGGTGGTTGGGCAGGTTGCCGGTCTTGATGGGGTTGCCCCAGCCGGCGCCGTCGTCGCTGACGTAGACGCGGTAGCCGTCGATGCGCGCCGAGCCGCTGGCCGGATAGGTCGTGGAGTCTTCGCGCTGATTTATCCCGATATAGCGGATAGGGCGAGCGGACCCGAGGTCGAAGCGCAGGGACACGGTGCTCGCCGAGGTGGCGTCCCAGTAGGTCAGGTAGTCGCCGTCACCGGCGTGCGCGGCGGGGTGACCGCCGGCCGAGGCCGACGCGGACATGGCGACGCCGGTGTAGATGCCCTCCCTGCCGCTGGAGACGGCCTTGAAGACGGTGTCGTACTGGTCCCACGAGGAGATCCCGCTGAGCGTCAGCGTGCCGTTCGCCTGGGTGAAACTCACCGGCCCGCCGGTGCGCAGGTTCGTCACCGAACTGATCTCGTAGCCGTTGTCACGCAGCGACAGCGTGCTGCCGGACGGGCGGGTGATGACGTGGATGTAGTGCAGGTTCGGGTTGGTCTTGCTGATCGTGGTGACGCCGTGCGCGCCGTTGTTCCAGAAGCCGGGATCGAGGCCGCCGTACATGTACCCGCCGCCTTCGGTGCCCTCGAGCGACTCCCGGATCGCCTCGAGGTAGCCGTTGGCGAAGTTGTTGAACGTCTCCTGCGCGGGCGGCATGCGCCCGGCCTTCATCGGCGTCTCGGCCATCAGCGCCTTGACCGACGAGCCCGCGTTGGTGATGAGCCGGCCGAGCGTCAGCCTGTAGTCGACGGCCTGGTCCGACCCGCCGTACCACCAGGGACCGCTGGTGGGCAGCTTGAAGTCGGCCTCAATGAGCCGGGGCGCCGCGGTGTAGACCGCCTGCGGGTAGTCGTAGCTCGGCGTCATCCCGGTCTTCTGCTCGTTGCTGATCATGTCCATCTCAGCGGTGTCCTCGTTGTTGTTGCTGAGGGTCATGTCCGGCCGCTGCTGGTGGATCTTGACGTATAGGTCGTTGCGCTCCCAGTAGGCGTTGTCGTTGTCGATCCAGAACCCGGCCAGCTTCGGATAGCGCTGCATCTGCTCGAAGAACTGCAAGTAGCTGAACTCGCCGAAACCGTCGCGGGTGTGCAGGTCGACGCTGTGGCCGACGTGGTCGGAGAAGGCCTGCGAGTTGAGCCACGACTGCCCGGAGCCGAGCCCCTCGTTCCACCACTGCGGGTCGTCGGTCATGTAGTGGATGACCTTCAGCCCCTGCGCGTCCGCCGCGTCGATCAGCTCACCGAGGAAGTCCCTGGTGGTACGGCAGGAGCCGGGGATGCTCGACGGGTACGGCCTGGCGTAGCCGAGCCGGGAGTGGAAGGTGGCCAGCACGATGTACTGGGTGTGCAGTTTCTTGGCCTCGTTGACCCAGTAGTTCGCGTTCCAGCCGCCGCTGGTGACGGCCGACTCCCAGGCGCTGCAACTGGTGTGCTGGGGCGAGGTGCGCATGCCCCAGTGCAGGAAGAGCCCGCCGATGGAGGCGCGCAGGAAGGCCTGGCGTGGGTGCTGGAGGTCGGCCCTTGCCGGGGCGGCGGCCAGCAGGCTGACGACGAGGGCGAGCACGGCGAGTAACGCCGTGCGGGGCGCACGGGACATGTGCGGCCTCCTCTTACGGGCCGGTGACGGCGAGGTGGTCCAGGTTCGGTCCGCCGTTGGCGGTGGTGGCGGTGGCCCTGATCAGGTTGGCGCCCGCGTTCAGGGGAACGGTGATGCTCCTGGTCGCCCAGGTGGTCCAGGCGCCGGTGCCGGGGAAGTCGACGAGGGTGCCCGCGACGTCCATCGGCCGGTTGGTGGCGGTGCCGTTGGCGAACCTGAAGGCGAGCGTCGCGGTGCCCGCCTGCGCGGCGTTCACGGTCCACTCGACGGAGGAGCCGACGACGTTGTCGCCGTTGACGAAGCCGGTGCCGGTGAAGCCGGCGTGGTTGGACTCGACGACGCCCTGGGAGATCGTGGCGTTCTCCGCCTCCAGCACGGTGGGCGGCGGGCCGTCGGACGGGGTGAAGGCCGGGTCGCTGGAGATGGCGACGCGGTCGAGCCGGGCGCCGTCCTCGCGGTAGGCGAAGGTGACGGTGTGGGTGCCCGCGCTCAGCTCGTAGGTGACGGGGAGTTGCGCCCAGTGCCAGCTCGTGCCCAGCGGTATGCCGTTCCAGTTGGTCCAGGTGCCGCCGTCGGAGCGCACCCAGAAGGAGTCGTCGCCGGAGGTGGCGGCGATCACCCTGGCCCACACCTTGAACGCGCCCGGGTCGGGGACGGCGAAGGTGAGCGTGGCATGTCCGGTGGACGGCGCCGCCGTCTGGCTGTTGTTGCCGGGGGCGACGCTCACGTAGGAGCCGCCGGAGGCGGCCGGGTCCAGCAGGATCTGCATGGGGGCGGTGACGGTGCCCGACTCGGCCTCGCCGTACAGGGAGACGGGGTTGCCGGGGATGGGGGTGGAGCCTGTGGCGCGCACGCGCAGCGCGCCGCCGGCGGTGTTGGCGCCGGTGACGGAGTAGCCGCTGATGCCGCTGACGCCGACGTCGTAGGCGCTGCCCGAGCCGCGCTGGGCGATGACGTCGAGACGGATGTTCGAGCCGTCGTCGACGATGAAGGCGGGCCGGTCGTCGTTGTCGTCGAAGCGCAGGGTCGAGCCGGTGCCGATGCTCAGGCCCTGCACGTGGCGGGCCCAGATGCCGAACGCGGGGCGGGTGCCGTAGTCGCGCGGCGGGTAGGTCGTCAGGTACTCCCCCGGCACCCGGGTCGCGTCGGAGGCGGGGTGGCCGCCGGGGACGGTCAGTTTGACGTTGTCCAGCGTGAGGTCCGGGCCGATGTCGACGGCGGGCGTGCCGGTGATGGTGCTGGTCAGTTCGGGGCCGCCGGTGGTGCCCGACGGCTCGGGGGCCGTCAGGTCGGTGCCGGTCACGTTGGTGAGGTGGATGTTCCTGATCCGGCCGGCGGGCGGCGAGCCGGGGCAGCGCCTGCGCTCGCCGATCTTCATGAAGATGGGCGTGGTCGTCTTGGTGAGCGAGATGTCGGTGTAATGGACGTCCTCGATGATCGCGCCGTCCATGGAGACCATGCCGATCCCGGCCTTGCCTGCGCCCAGCACGGTGATGTTGTCGAAGCGGATATCGCGGAAGTCTCCGCACGTCTCCGAGCCGAACTGCATGGCGTTGTTCTCGTGCGAGTAGATGGTGGTGTCGCGCACGCGGATGTTCTGGCTGGTGTAGGTGTGGCCGAGGGCGTAGTCGCTCTTGAGCGCGACGGCGTCGTCGCTGGACTCGATGCGGCTGTTCTGCAGCACGACGTTCCAGCTGTTGATCAGATTGATCCCGTCGCGGACGCCGTTCTCGGCGTAGTAGGTCTTGAGGTTGTCGATCAGCACGTCGTGGCAGCCGTTGAGCAGCGCCATGAAGTGGCCGCCGCGCCGGATCGTGATGCCGGTGATGCTCACGTTGGCGCACTCCGTGAGCGCGATGGCCTTGTTGCCCGCGCCTGACGGCGGGGAGTTGCTGGTGGACAGGTTGCCGTCGCCGTCGATGGTGCCGGCCCCCGCGAAGTGCACGTTGCTGACGTTCCGGCCGACGAACAGCGAGTTGTTGAAGTGGCTGTGGCCGAAGTCCTGGTAGTCGTCGTAGGGGTTGGGCTCGGGGGCGTCCATGCCGCTGCCGGCCGCCCGGACGGTGGCGCCGGAGTCCAGGCGGATGGTGATGTCGCTCTTCAGATGGATGGTGCGGGAGCGGTAGGTGCCGGAGGGGAAGACGACGATGCCGCCGTTGGCGGCGCTGGCGGCGCTGATGGCCCGGTCGATGGCGTCGTCGTCGTTGGTGCTGCCGTTGCCGGTGGCGCCGTAGTCGCGCACGTTGAACTCGGCGAGCGCGGCGGCAGGCTGCGCGGTCAGGGCCTGGGCGGTCAGGGCCTGGGCGGTCAGGGCCTGGGCGGGCAGGGACTGGGTGGGCAGGGACTGGGTGGCCAGGAGGAGGACGGGCAGCCAGGCCAGGCGCTTGAGGCTCATGGGGCCACCTCGATGTAGTCCAGGTTGGGGTTGCCGTTGGCGGTGTTCGCGGTGATCCGCACGGTGTTCGCGCCCGCGTTGAGGCTGATCGGAAGGGTGGCCGTGGCCCAGGTGGACCAGGCGCCGGTGCCGTTGAAGGGCTGGTTGGCGGCGACGGTCGCGCCGTTGACGGCGATGGTGGCCGGGCGGTTGGCGGTGGTGCCGTTGGCGTAGCGGATCCGCAGCGTGGCGGCCCCGGCGGTGCCGTTCACGGTCCACTCGACGTAGCCGCCCGCCACGTTGTCGCCGTTGACGAAACCAGTGCCGGAGAAGCCGGCGTGGTTCGACTCCACCACGCCTTGGAAGACCGTCGCGTTCTCCGCTTCGTAGCGGGTGCCGGGGGACGGCTGGGTGGTGGAGATGTCCCGGCCGTTGTAGAACACGCCGATCAGCTGGAGGTTGTCGACGTAGTTGGCGATGTTTCCGGCATTGGTCATGCTGGTGAAGGTGCTGTTTGAGATCGTCACGTTCTGGATGTGCTTGGCCGAGCGACCGTCGATGTTGTACGCCGAGCGGCCACCGGTGATGGTCATCGCGTCGATCGTGAAGTTCCGCACCGTCGGCGGGATATTTCCAGAAGTTTCGTAGTTCATCGTGATGTAGATGGCGTCGCGTTCGAGGTTGCGGCCGGTGAAGCGGCGCAGGTGCACGTCCTCGACGTAGCCGCCCCGGTTGAAGCTGGTCTTGACGTACAGCACGTACTTGACCGGGTAGCGGCCGGGGAAGTCGGCGGCGTTGCATTCGCAGTCCTCGGCGAAGACCTTGCGCACGCCGCCCGACATCTCCGAGCCCACGGTGATGCCGCCCCAGCGGCCGGAGAACTTGCAGTCGCGCACCACGATGTTCTGCGAGGGCCGGTTGACCCGGCGGCCGTCACGATCGCGGCCCGACTTGACCGGGATGCAGTCGTCGTTGGTGTTGAATCTGCAGCCGGTGATGAACACGTCGGTGCACGAGTCGGGGTTGCAGCCGTCGCCCTGGGAGTTGGTGCTGTAGAAGGTGACGTTCCTGACCGTGACGTTGGCGCAGTAGACCGGGTGCAGCGTCCACATCGCCGGATTACGCAGGTTGACGCCCTCCACCAGGATGTTCGTGCAGTTGTACAGGCCGATCATGTTGGGCCGCAGGTAGTGGCCGGCGCCGAACTGGCGCTGCTCGACCGGGTGGTCGGTGGCGCCCCATTCGCGTAGCCGGTCGCGGTCGGCTCCGCCGCCGCCCCACGACGACCACTCCCCCGCCGGGGCGTTGCCGTCGATGGTCCCTGTGCCGGTGATGGCGATGTTCGTCTTGCCGTTGGCGTAGATGAAGGGCGAGTAGTTGTAACACTCGATGCCCTCCCACCGGGTGAACACGGTGGGCAGGTAGGAGCCGGTGTCGGTGCGGAAGCGGATGGTGCCGGTGACGCTGAGGTTCACGTTCGACAGCAGGTGGATCTTGCCGGTGCGGAAGGTGCCCGACGGGACGAGCACCCGGCCACCGCCGGCGGCGTTGCAGGCGGCGATCGCGTTGCGGAAGGCGGCCGTGCAGTCGGTGCTGTTGTCGCCCACCGCGCCGTAGTCGACGATGTTGAACGTCCGGTCGGGGAAGGTCGGCGGAACGATGCGGGCCAGGATCGCGGGCACCTCGTCCCACGGGGAGACCAGAGCCGCCGCACGGGCGCCCGCAGCCGTGCTCGCGCCTGCGGCGCTCGTCGGCGGTGCGGCCAGCGCGGCCGCGCCCGTGGCCAGCGCCGCCGCACGCAGAAACTCCCGCCTGGACGGCCGTCCTGGTAATGGCCCGCTCATTGCGTCACCTCCAGATAGTCGAGGTTCGGCCCGCCGTTCGCCGTGGTGGCCGTCGCCTTGACCGTGTTTGTCCCGCCCGTGAGCTGGGCCGAGACGGTGGTGGTCTGCCAGGTGGTCCAGGCGCCGGTGCCGTTGAAGGCCTTGCTCGCGGCGACCACCGCGCCGTTGACGGCGATGTCCATCGGGCGGTTCGCGGTGGTGCCGTTGGCGAAGCGGAAGGCCAGCGTGGCGTTCCCCGCGGCGGCGGCGGTGACGGTGAACTCGACGAAGGAGCCGGCCAGGTTCGCGTAGTTGACGAATCCGGTGCCGGAGAAGCCCGCGTGGTTGGACTCCACCGCACCCTGGGAGATGGTCGCGTTCTCCGCCTCGTAGCGGGTGGCGTTCGGCGGCGCGCCGTACAGGACGCCGTTGATCCGCACGTTCTGCAGCCGCACGTTGTCGGCGTTGCTGATCTGCGGGGCGGGCGTGTCGATGGCGGTGAAGGTGCTGTCGGCGATCGTCACGTTCGTGATGTGGCTGGCCGACGAGCCGGACAGTTTGATCGCGAACGGCGCGTCATCGATGTTCAGGCCCTCGACCGTCAGGTTGCGGATCACCGGGTTGACGATGGGGCCGTAGCCGGGACCGGTCAGGCTGTAGTTCATGTCGATGTAGAAACCGCCGCGATCGCACGGGCCGCCGGTCAGGCCGCGCACGTGCACGCCGTCGACCACGCCGCCACGGCGGTTGTTGGTCTTCAGGTAGAGCGCGTAGAACGACCGGTAGCCGGAGCCGGGGAAGATCTGGTTGTTCTCGGCGAAGACGTTGCGCACTCCCCCGGACATCTCGCTGCCGACGGTGACGGCGCCCCAGCGGCCGTAGTACTTGTTGCCGCGGATGACGATGTTCTCCGAGGGGACTCCCACGCGGCGGCCGTCGCTGTCGCGCCCGGACTTGATGACCGTGCCGTCGTCGCCGGTGTCGAAGGAGCAGTTCTCGATGAGCACGTCGGAACAGCACTCCGGGTCGACGCCGTCGACCATGGCGCCCCGGCTGTAGATCTTGATCCGCCTGACGGTGATATTCCGGGACAGGACAGGGTGGACGGTCCACATCGCGGGGTTCCTGATGTCCAGGTCCTCGATGAGGATGTTGGCGCAGTTGTAGAGCTGGATCATGTTGGGCTTGAGGTAGTGGCCGTCGCCGAACTGGCGCTGGTCGACGGGCACGCCGTCGACGGCCATCTGTTGCAGGCGCTCCCAGTCGGGTCCGCGCTGGGAGTCGAAGCCGAACCACGGTCCGGCGGCGGCGTTGCCGTCGATGGTTCCCGGGCCGGTGAGCGCGATGTTGGTCTGGCCGCGCGCGTAGATGAACGGCGAGTAGTTGTGGCACTCGATGCCCTGCCAGCGCGTGAAGACGTTCGGCAGGTAGGAGCCCGCGTCCGAGCGGAAGCGGATGGTGCCTCCCGCCTCGATGTGGAGGCGGACGTTCGACAGCAGGTGGATCTTCCCGGTGCGGAAGCGGCCGGTGCCGGGCACCAGCACCGTGCCGCCGCCGGCGGCGTTGCAGGCGGCGATGGCGTTGCGGAAGGCGGGGGTGCAGTCGGTGGTGTTGTCCGGCTTGGCGCCGTGGTCCGTGATGTCGAATGTGCGGTCGGGGAAGGTCGGCGGCACGATCCTGGCCAGGATCGCCGGCACCTGGTCCCAGGGGGAGGCGGCGCCTGCCGTACCGGATGCCGCTGATGCCGTACGGGACGGCAGGAGCGCACCGCCGCCCGCGAGACCCGCGACCTTGAAGAGGTCGCGTCGTGAGGGTGTCGTCACCGGTAGCTCCGCTCGGGGGTGGCCCGCCCGGCGGCCGCGACGCGGCGGCCGCCGGGCGAGGGCTGGGCGGTTACTGGATGGTGGAGCGGCGGATCACGTCGGCCGCGCCGCTGCCGTTGTTGTCGGAGTTGGTGGAGCCGAACCAGATCGCGCTCGCGCCGGGCACCTTCTCCACGGCGCGCAGCCGGCCGTACGTGCCGTTGAAGTAGGAGTTGACCGTCGAGACGTTCTCGCCGTTGAGCACGATCCGCCACAGGCGCTGGCCGCGCAGGGCCGCCATGAAGATCGTGTTGTTGACGATCGCGATGCCGGACGGCGAGGCCTCCGAGACGCTCCAGGTGTGCTTGGGATTGGTCATGCCGGAGACGCTGCAGGAGCCCTCGCACTGCGGCCAGCCGTAGTTCCTGCCCGGCAGGATCAGGTTGAGCTCGTCACGCGAGGAGTTGCCCAGCTCCGACGACCACAGGCGGCCGGCGGAGTCCCAGGCGATGCCCTGCGGGTTGCGGTGGCCGTAGCTGTAGACCCGGGTGTTGAACGGGTTGCCGGGGGCGGCCGCGCCGGTCTTGGTGATGCGCAGGATCTTGCCGTTGAGCGAGGAGAGATTCTGCGCGGTGCTGGTCTGCTGCGCGTCGCCGGTGGTCAGGTACAGGTAGCCGTCGGGCCCGAACTTGAGCCGGCCGCCGTTGTGGTACCTGTTCTTGGCGATTCCTTGCAGGATCGAGGTGTAGCCGGACAGCGCGGTGCCGTTGAAGCTCATCTTCGCCACCCGGTTGCCCTCCGAGGAGGTGTGCATGAAGAACACCTCCTGGTCGGTGCCGCCGTTCCAGGTCGGCGACATGGCCACGCCCATCAGGCCGCCCTCGCCGCCGGTGGTCTGGCTGTTGGGCACGGTGCCGACCTGCGTCCTGGTGCCGCTCGGGGTCACCTTGAAGACCCGGAAGGTGTCACGCTCGGTCACCAGGGCGAAGCTGCCGTCAGGGGCCCAGGAGATGTCCCAGGGGACGTCCCAGCCGCCCACGACGGTGGTCGGCGGCTGCGGCACGGTGCCGCAGCTTCCGGTGGTGAAGCCGGCACTGGCCGTACTCGGCGTGGACAGCTGCCCCGCGGTGTCGCGCGCGATCACCCGCACCTGGTAGGTCTTGTTGCACTCCAGCGGCACCGTCGTGGTGGTCGCGGGCGGCGTGCCGGTGACCTCCTTGAGCAGGGCGTTGCTCTGGTCGACGATGCGGTAGGCGGTGACGCCGTTGTCGTCGGTCGAGGCGCCCCAGGTGACGGTCGCCTGCGTCGGCTGCACGCCCGACACGGCGGGCTGGCCCGGCTGGCTGGGCGGGTCGTCCGCCGGCGCCGGCTGGGTACGGCAGCTGACCTCAGGGCTGCTGTCCGAGACGTTGCCCGAGGCGTCCCTGGCGAAGACCGAGATCTGGTAGGCGAAGTCCGGAGTCAACCCGGTCAGCGTGTACGGCGGAGCGGGCGCGGTGCCGATCTGGGTGCCCAGGTGGAAGATGTCATAGGCGACGACGCCGATGTTGTCCGTCGAGGGACCCCAGTCGAGCTTGAGGCTGTTGTGGGTGATCTCGCCGCAGGACGGCTGGCCCGGAGCGGTCGGCTTCTCGGTGTCGCCGGGTCCTGTGACGCTCAGCCGGTCGAGGTTCGGCCCGCCGTTGGCGGTGGTGGCGGTCGCTCTGACCGTGTTGGCCCCGGCGTTCAGCGTGGCCGTGACCGACAGCTCCTGCCAGGTCGACCATGCGCCCGTACCGGGGAAGTCCTGGTTGACCGCGGCGCCGCCGTTCACGGAGATGCCCATCGGCCGGTTGGTGGTCGTGCCGTTGGCGAAGCGGAACTTCAACGTCTGCGGCCCCGCCGTCGCCGCGCTGACCGTGAACTCCACGGAGGAGCCCACCACGTTGTCGTAGTTGACGAAGCCGGAACCGGTGAAGCCCGCGTGGTTGGACTCCACCACACCCTGCGAGATGGTGGCGCTCTCCGCCTGGTAGTCGGTGCTGGGGGCGGCGACCTCCACGTCCAGGTAGTCCCAGTTGGGGTTGCCGCCTACGGCGGCCGCCGTGGCGCGGATCTTGTTGGCGCCCGCCTGAAGCGGCGCGGTGAAGGTGCTGGTGGCCCAGGTGGACCAGGCGCCGGTGGGGTTGAAGGCGCGGTCGTCGGCGACCAGCGTGCCGTTGACGGAGATGTCGCCGGGCCGGTTGGCGGTGGTGCCGTTGGCGTAGCGGAAGGCCAGGGTGGCGGTGCCGGCGGCGGGGGCGGTGACGGTCCATTCCGTATAGCTGCCTGCCACGTTCTCGCCGTTGACGAAGCCGGTGCCGGAGTAGCCCGCGTGGTTGGACTCGACGACGCCCTGGACGACGGTGGCGTTCTCGGCCTCGTAGCGGGTGGGAGCGGCGTGGGCCGCGGCGGCGGTCAAGGCGGTGAGCGTCCCGGCGGCGAGCACGAGGGCACAGGCTGCCCGGGACCAACGTAAGTTCATGGTGCTCCTTGAAGCGGGGTGGCGAAAGATTGGAGCTTTTCCCCGTGTTCCCACAGAAAGTCACGACCGTCAACGGATTTCGGGCTTTGGAACGATTCATTTTTTAGGAAGGTTTCCTAACTCCTATCTTGTCTAGAGATCCGATGTCATCTCTGGCTCTGGACGACTGCGAACGGTTGCGGTATGTCATGTGTAGCTCTCTTCTGGCGAAAGATTGGATCTGTCGCCCGGGCGTACCGGCCTCCAGCGCGCCCGGGAACCCTCACCTTCCCAGTGCTAGCCGGTGATACATGGGATGTCTCACCGGTGCGAGGAGACGTCACCGTGTTCACCAGAACCCTGGCGGCGATCGCCGCCGCTGCTCTGCTGCTCCAACCGGTGCCCGCTCATTCGGAGGCGGCCACCGTCCACGAGGCCGAGAACGCGACGATCTCCCAGGGCGTCGTCGAGTCCGACCACGCCGGATACACGGGCACCGGCTTCGTCAACTATGTGAATGTGGTCGGGTCTTACGTGGAGTTCACCGTCGACGCGGCCGCCGCGGAGACGACCGCGCTGACCTTCCGGTTCGCCAACGGCACCACGACCGACCGGCCCATGGACATCATGGTGAACGGCACGCCGTTACGGAGCGTCTCGTTCCCGGGGACAGGCCCCTGGACCTCCTGGCGGCAGACCACCGTCGAGGCCGCTCTCACCGCCGGCGCCAACACGATCAGAGCGACCGCCACCACCGCCAACGGCGGCCCCAACCTCGACTCCCTGACTGTCGGCACGCCGAGCGGTCCCGACTGGTCCGTCGCCGTGGTCGAGTCGACCATGGCCCGCTACGCCCCCGGGACGCTCGGCGGCTGGAGTTACACCCGCGGCCTGTACCTGTGGGGGCAGTACCTCGTCTGGCAGCGCACCGGCGATCCCCGGTACCTGCAGTACATCAAGGACTGGGCCGACCGCTTCGTCGACTCCTCCGGCAACATCGGCAACAGCTTCAACAACCTCGACAGCATGCAGTCGGGCAATATCCTGCTCGCCCTGTACAAGGAGACGGGCCAGTCGCGCTACCGCACCGCCGCCGCCAAGATCAGGAACCGGCTGAACACCTACCCGCGAACCTCCGACGGCGGCTGGTGGCACTCCACCTCCTCCAGCCGGGTCGACCAGTTGTGGGCCGACGGCGTGTTCATGGTCAACCCGTTCCTCGCCCGCTACGGCGCCTGGGTCGCGGCCGACACCTTCACCCGCACCGAGCCGGCCAAGCAGATGGAGGTCTACTTCAGCCACCTGCGGCGGAGCAACGGGCTGCTGTACCACGCCTACGACGAGCCGGGCGAGCCCACCGCCTCGTGGGTGAAGCCGTCGCTCGGCAACACCAACGGCATCTCCTGGTGCCGGGCGATCGGCTGGTTCGGCATGGCGGCGGTCGAGATCCTGGAGATCATCCCGGCCGACCACCCGCGGCGGCAGGCGCTGATCGACATGCTGCGTCAACTGGTGCCCGCCTACGCCCGCTGGCAGGATCCGGCCACCGGCCGATGGTTCCAGATCGTCACCGAGCCCGGCGACTCCGCCAACTGGACCGAGACCTCGTGCTCGGCCATGTACACCTACACGATCTCCCGCTCGGTCGAGCGCGGCTACGTCGACGCCTCCTACCAGGTCAACGCCGAGCGCGGCTACGAGGGGGTGTTGCGCAAGGTGTCACTGGGCTCGGACGGCCGCACGAACGTCGTGGACATCAGCGAGGGCACGAACGTGGACGACGTGCTCAGCTACTACTACAGCCGGGCAAGACCGACCAACGACTTCCACGGCCTGGGGGCCTTCCTCATCATGAACGAACAGATGCACCGCACAGGTGCCAGCCCTGTCAGTTGAAGACGACGTCAGAGACCGGCGCAACGGAACCTTTGCGCCGGTTTCGGCCTGCTCCGCGAGCAAGGCCGCTGCGGTGGCGGGCACCTGCATGGCGCGACAGACTCCGAGAAGGCATGGTAGCCGGTGCTCACCCGCTCGCTTCCGGGCTCCCCGGACCGGCGTCCCCGGCCTGCTCGTGCACCATGTACTGCGCGTACCAGGTCGGCCAGTCCGGGTCGGGCTGCCCGATCTCCTGCTCGTGCCGGCCATGCGCGGCCTCCGCACGGCGCAGGGCCTCGGCCAGCCCCGCCACCGAGTCAAAGGACACTTCCATTTCGGTACTCCTCCTGTGCTGACCACCATGCTCCGGCCCGGTCACCTGCCCGGAAGGCGGGTGGTGACCTCCTGGAGCATCCAGCCGTTGCCATCGGGGTCACTGAACGAGGCGAAAGAGCCGTAGCTCTTGCGGTCCGGATCCGGGCCGGACACCCGTCCCACGGTCCCGGCGTGGTGCCACACCCCGCCCTCGTCATGGAACACCTCACCCACGTCGGCCCCGCGGTCGATGAGCTCGGACCGTGCCGCCTCGATGTCGTCGACGATCAGGTACAGGCCCTGCATCGAGCCCGGCGCGGCCGAGGTGATCCCGCTGCCGAAGATGACCGAGCACCCCGAGCCGGGTGGAGTCACCTGCACCACCCGGAGGTCGTCACCGGTGGCGAAGTCGGCGTCCTCCCGCCACCCGAGCGCCTTGTAGAAGTTCTTGGACCGGTCCACGTCGGCGACCGGCACCACCACGACCTCGAGCTTCATGTCCACGGCCTCGGATCCTCTCCATTCGATGCCGGTGGCAGGTGTATGCCACCAGGGCTGGTGTTGTGCCATGGGGGGAGTCCTGCCCTCCACGCTCGCGCCCCTCGCCGCCGAAGTCCAGGAGCGGCAGCCTCAACTATCGGCAGGCGGTCGTCCAACTTTCGGACGGGTAAGCCAGGGAACGCCCCAGGATGAGCAAGACCCGCCCTGGCCAGACCTGGACCTCGTCAGCTGTTTCGGTCCTGCTCCGGCGGCATGCGGCCGCGCGTCGCCCTTCCCAGCGGGGGGTGCTCCTCCTTTGCGGGTGCTTGGCCGTCGTTTCTCATCAACACCCCTGCCGCTGTTGACCTCCGACGCTGCTCCATACGAACGCCTCACCCTTGCGCCGGACCGAACCGAGGCCGGGAAACGGCAGGTGATAGGCGTGTACGAGCAGGTTCTCGTCGGCCGCCCACGCCAAGAGCCGGCGGCGGCTGACCGCCGATCGAGGGACGTCGAGATCCCACGGCGTGCACCAGTCGGGGTGGGTCAGCTGCAGCGGGTCGTAGAAGGTGTCTCCGACGCAGAGGAGGCGTTCGCCACGGGACTCCAGCAAGATCGCGGTGTGGCCAGGGGTGTGGCCCGTGGCCTCGACTGTGCGGACGTTCGGCAGGATCTCATCGTCATATCGAAACGGGCGCAGCCGCTCGCCGAAGAGTCTGATTGCTTCGCGTGCCGATTCCCGATGCGGGCCCGCGGCCGCGGCACCCGACCAGTACGCCACTTCGGCAGTGCCGTACGACGGGTCTGGCGTGGGAGCAGCTCACGGAGAGTCGCTGATCACAATCGCCTGCGAGGTGCGGGAACAGGCTCCTCAAGCCTTTGCCGGCGATCCACGCCTTCAGACATGATCAAGTATGGCGATGAAGCAGGCACTGCTCGCCTACTACGAGCAGGACAGAGAACACGGCCGGCGCCGAGAGGGCCGCGGCCGGTTAGCCGGGGGGCATGCTCACCATCACCCACCGCTTGTGACACAGAACGTGCATTTGCCGCCTTGAGCTCCGAGGGTTAACCTAGGAATGTTAGGTTTAACCGAAGATGCCTAGAAAAAGGGTGCGCACGTGGCGCGGGCCGGATTGACGGCGGACCGGGTGACGCTCGCCGGTGCCGAGCTGGCCGACGAGGTCGGGCTCGACCACGTGACCATGTCGGCGGTGGCGCGACGACTCGGCGTGAAGGACGCGAGTCTCTATGCGCACGTCCGCAACCTGGAGGACCTGCGCGGGCGGATCGCGCTGCTGGCGGCGGACGAGAAGACCGTCCGCATCGCCGAGGCCACGGCCGGGCGGGCCGGGAAGGATGCGCTGGTGGCGTTCGCGAACGCCTACCGCGCGTACGCCCACGACCACCCGGGCCGGTACACGGCGACGCAGCTCCCGATAGACATCGATCCCGAGCTCGTGGCCCGGGCTCCCGGGCCACGACGCGCGGTCGAGCTGACCTACAGCATGCTGCGCGCGTACGCGCTGGACGAGCCTGATCTGACCGATGCGGTCCGGCTGGTGCGCAGCATGCTCCATGGCTTCATCAACCTCGAGGCCGCGGGTGGGTTCGCGTACGCGCGCCCGGCAGACGATTCCTGGATCCGCTGCCTCGAGGCCCTGCACGCCCTCCTGGAGCGTTGGCCCGCACGCACCCCGTGAAGGAGACCCATCATGATCAGCCTGACCACGAGGTACGCGGAAGGGGCCCGCTCCTGTTACTGATCCCCGGCGGCGCGGGCGATGCGGCCTCCTTTGACGGCGTCGCCGACGACCTGGCCGCCGATTACACGGTCGCGTCCTACGATCCACGCGGCCTGTCCCGCAGCCCGTTGGACGACCCGGAGGCCCCGCAGCGGGTCTCGCAGCACGCCGACGACGCGTTCCGGCTGCTGGAGCGGGTCTCAGCACGCACCCCGCCGAGTTCGGCGAACTGCTCCGCAAGGCACTGAGCGCCTAGCTCACACAACGGAAGCGGGTGCCCGCGCCGAGGCGGCCCATCAGGTCGGCCACGTCCATGATGCGGGCATAGTCGGTCGCTGAGTCTTCTGAAGCCTCCCTATCAGATATGCCGCGCTACCCTGCTCACCCGTTCTCCTTCGCGATCCCTTCGCGCACGGCTGGGACGATCTCCCTTGCCCAGCGGCCCAGGAAGACGACGTCCGGCGCGGAGTGATCGGCAGAGAAGAGCGTGAAGCCCGACGCGCCGTGCTCCAGCACGGCTCCGGTCAGTTCCTCGACCCACTGGCCGACGGAGCCGCCGATCCAGCGGCCGTCGCGGTCGCGCGTGGCAGGCAGCGGCCGGTCGGTGATGCGTCCGGGGAAGTTGAAGACCGTGCGGATCTCGCCCGGATCGCGGCCCACGGCCGCCGCCGCCTCGTCGATGACCTGCCGCGACACCCGGTATCGCGGGCTGAGCCAATCCGCCGCGTGACCGGGGATCCAGCCGTCGGCCACCCGGCCGGTGGCGGCCAGGGATTTCGGGCCGACCGATCCGGTCCACACGGGAGGCGCGGCCACAGGAGCCGGTTCGATCTGGTCCACCTGGTAGTGGCGGCCCTGGTAGGTGACCGGCGGACCGCCACCCGACAGCGACTTGATCAGGACGATCGCTTCTTCGAAGGCGTCCACGGCATCGCCCGGTGACAGCCGCGGCACTCCCATGTCGGAGATTCGATCCCATAGCCCCCCGGCGCCCATGCCGAGCACGATGCGGCCGCCCGACAGCGCCGACAGTGACGTCACCGTCCGTGCCAGCATGGGGGCGGGCCGGGTCGGCAGGTTGGTGACGTTGGCGAAGCCGGAGATGTGCCGCGTACGTCCGAGGATGAATCCGAGTGCGGCGTAGGCGTCCAGGCGTCCGCCGATGTAGGGATGGTCCGACAGCGAGAAGATGTCAAGCCCGTCACGGTCGGCCTGCTGAGCCATGCGCAGCAGCTCCGACACCTCGTCGATGCCGGAATGCGCGCCGAAGCCGAAGACGATTTCCTGTACAGACAACGTTCTACCTTTCATTCGAGGAGGTGTTTCGACATAAAGCCCGTTCGTTGCGTCATGGCCACTTCGGACGTGATCGCCGGATGGTTGATCACCAGGCGTACGCCTCGGAAGCGGGCTTGGCCCCGTTCGGCGCAGGCGGCGGGAACAGCTCGTCCAGCTTGGCCAGCGTGCCGTCGTCGAGCGTGATCTCCAGCGCGCGGAGCGAGCTGTCGAGCTGCTCGGCCGTCCGTGGCCCGATGATCGGCCCGGTCACGCCGTCCTGCGCGAGCAGCCAGGCCAGCCCGACGTGGGCCGGGTCCTCGCCGAGATCGGCGCACACCTTCTCGTACGCCGCAATGGTCTCCCGGTGTTCGGCGAGCGTGTCGGCCGAGCGCGGCGAGCTGCCGTGCTCGTGCGCACGGTCCATGATCGTATGACTGTCCTCTTCGGAGGTTTCCGGCCCGAAGTTCATGGTGCCGAGGACGAGCCGGGACACGTCAGTCGCTCCCGAACTGCTCGGTGAAGCGGCCGGTGAACAGGTCGGCGCCCTTGTACTGCGAGACCGTCTCAGCCGGGACGACGGCCGGGCCGTCGGGTGTGGGCAGCTGGCCGACACCGCCACGCGGTCCGAGCGGGAGCAGGATCATGGGGTGGGGCAAGGGCCGGTAGGCGGCCGTGGGCCGCTCACCACGCAGGTGGGCGATGATGTTCTGCGCCACCACCTCGGCGTGCTGCATCGCGTACCCGGCCATCTTGGCCTCTGCGACATCGGTGATGTCGCCGATCGCGTAGACGTGGTCGTACCCGTGGATGTTGAGGGTCTCGGTGACGGGGACCTGTCCTTGCGGGGTGCGGGTCGTGAGCCGGCCGTCGTCGAGGTAGTCGCTGTTGACCCGCACGCCGTGGGCGCGGAACCAGATGTCGGCGGTGATCTCCTCCCCGCCGGTGGTGGTGACGGTGAAGGTCTCGGCCTGACCGGGCTCGGTCGGCGGCGGCGCGGTCAAGCCGGTGCCCAGCCGCACCTGGATGCCCAGGTCGTCGAGCTGGCGGTGCAGATCCTGGCGCAGCTCCGGCCGGAAGTCGGCCAGGAGCTGCTCGGCCGGGTCGACGATGGTCACGTGCTTGTACGGCCAGACCTCCTTGATCTCCCCGGCCAGCTCCAGGCCGACCGGCCCGGCGCCGAGGATCAGCACCCGCTCGGCATCGACCAGTTCCTTGTGGGTTCGGCGGAGGTCGTCCAGGACCTCGTCGGTGGAGTCGGCGTTGGGCTTGGCCGGGTAGGTGTAGCTGGAGCCGGTGGCCAGGACGAGATAGTCGGCCTCGACACGCTGACCCGAGGCAAGGGTGACGCCACCGGGGTCCACCGAGACCGCGCGGTCGCGCAGCACCGTGCCCCGCGTCAGCCACTCGGCGTAGGGGAAGAACATGTTGCTCCCCCAGTCGGGCTGGGTCAGTGCCCGCAACGACCCCGCCGAGTTGATGAACGCGTCGCGAGGATCAATGAGGATGACGTCCGCCTCGGCGTCCAGCGCCTTGGCGAGCGCCGAACCCCCGTAACCTCCGCCGATGACCGCGACTGTACGACTCATGATTAACGCCCCTACCGACAAAAAGAGTTGCAGTTCGTGTCACGAACCATATTAGTTCGTGATACGAACTGCAACTCTCTTCGCCGGACACGGCGGGGCGGTCTCAGTGCTTGCGATCGGCGAGGGCTCCATCGTCGGGCTCCAGGAAGACCACCGGAACCTTGTTGTCCAGTACCACGCGACCGAGCAGCCCGGCGAGCACGTCACGTTCGGCGGCGGCGAGACCCGTTGTCAGCCGCTCGATGCGCCGGCAGGTCTCGACATAGAACTCCTCCGCGAGCCTGCCGCCCTTCCGGGTGAGCGCGACCCGCACCGCCCGCGAGTCCTGCGGGTCCGGTCTGCGCTCGACCAGGCCGTTGCGCTCGGTGCGGTCCACCAGTCCGGTCAGGCTCGACTTAGCCAGCCCCAGCATCGCGCCCAGCTCGCTCATGCCGTACGGCTGCGCCATCATCACGCACAGCAACTGTCCCTGCTGCGAGGTGATGCCGTATTCCCGGGCGGCCTCGGCGTACACCGCGTTCACCAAGAACGTCGACCGTACCAGCGCGGCCACCACTCCGATCTGGCCATCATCATCTTTAACCACTCGGCCAGTGTAGCCTTCAAACGTCTTACAATTCGCGAGGCGAACTACCTGATGAGCACATCAGCCATCGCCGCTGAGTGCTTCCCGCGAACCGGCAGTGCCCATACGGCCCCTGAACCCGTCAATGCTTCATCGCCTCAAGTTGCAGAAGGAGCCGTTTGTCACGACGAGCAGCTCCCGGTTCCGGCAGGAGTGGACTTGTTATCTGCACACCCGGTGATGCCACACACTTGTTCGATATGATCAAGCAGACAGGGGTATCGGAATGAGCACGTCAGAGCTGCCCGTGAACGCCACACAGCGCCGCATGTTCCTGACCGGGGCGGTCACCGGGCTGGCCGGTGCCGCATTAGTCGGTGGAAGCACGCCGGCCGCGGCGGCGGCCACGGTAGGGCCGGACTGGTTCAACGTCAGGGAACACGGTGCGGTGGGCGACGGAACCGCCGACGACACCTCGGCGGTCCAGGCCGCGATCAACGCCGCGGCCGCGGCCGGCGGCGGAACCGTGTACTTCCCCGGGGGCAAGTACCTGGTCAAGCCGTCGGGCGGCACCCCAGCCCTGACCGTCACCGGCAACGGGATCCGCCTGTCCGGTGCGGGCAGCAAGGCCGCCATGCTCGTCAAGGGCGGCGACGGCATCCTCTTGCGCATGTCCGGCGCCGGCGCCGACAAGACCGGCGCCACGCACCGGCGCTACTGCTCGGTCGACAACCTCGGCTTCAACGGCAACGGCAAGACCGGGCTGCTGCTGGAGCTGTACTACAACGACAACTCCTACGTTCGCGATGTCTTCATGACCAGCAACCGGGACATCTGCATCGACGCCGTGGAGTTCTGGGACTCCAGGTTCTACAACCTGGTGATCGAGTCCTCCACCGGCCCCGCCGACAGCACCGCCCACCCGAACATCTGGCTGCGCAACACGTCGACAGCCACACCTGGCGCCTGGGGCCACAGCACCGACAACGTCAACCAGATCCACTTCACCGGCTGCCGGCTGGAGGCGTTCGGGACCGGCGCGCTGTGGATCACGCAGGGCCCGGCGAGGACCAACAACCCCAACGGGATCTACCTGACGGACTGCAAGTTCGAGACCTCCCAGATGCAGGGCGGTCCGCACCTGCAGGTCGACGCGTCCTGCAAGCACGTCCACGCGACGAACATCTACGCGTACGCGGGAGGCTTCGCCGCCGGGTACTCCACCGCGCAGAACATCATCCGCTGGGCGGGCATCGCCAGCACCCTGGAGAACGTGCTGATCGCCAACGGTCCGACAGCGACCGTGAACTCCGGCGTCATCCTCTATGCCAGCCCCGGCACGACCGCGGTCCTGCGCGAAGTCGTGGGCCTGTACGGCACCAAGCCGAACGGCTCCCACATCTACTACGAGGCAGGCAGTCCCGGCGACTTCCGGGTGGAGGGCTGCTACGGCAACGTCGGCGGGCAGTCCGGCGGCACCATCCCGGCGAAGAACCACCCCAACCCGCCGCTGCGCCTGGTCGCGGGTCCCGTCAGCGACGCCTCGTTCACCCGGCCGCCACTGGACGGCACCATGGCGGTAGACACGGTTTCCAAGCGGCTGTACGTGCGCGTGAGCGGCAGCTGGATGTGGACGGCGCTCAACCAGTAGACCCGGCTCCCGTCCGGCGTGCGGTGGCGGCCATCCCCGGGAGGCGGTGCGCCCGAACTCGACGACATCCGAGTCAAAGGAGTGCTTGCCGGGATGGCCGTCGGACAACTGGCACCGCTCAGGGTATGCCACCGCCGGCCAGGCCGCGGTCGACATGTGGGCCGAAAGCGTCACCGCCACCGGCCCGCACTACCCGGACTACCGCCTGCCCGACCGCACCGCCGGCCGATAGCGACGCCCCGAGAGGGGAAGCGGAAGGCCCCTCACTAGGGCCTTCCGCAAACCGGACAGTGCGCTGATGCCGGCCTGTTTCGCGGGTGAACTAGCGTGGCGGCTCAGGCTGTATGCCGAGCGGTGTGGCCTTCACCAGCGACGTCGACTTCACCCAAGCGATCTTTGCTTGCGGCCTGGTCCGACTCGAGCGCCACAGGGTGCGGCGCTTAGTCGGCGTGCTCTCGTCCGGCGCCACGATCATGTCCTCCGCTAGGTCGCCGTATCGTGGAGCACGAGCATGATGTGCTCGTCTTCGCCGTGCCGGACCGTCCCGCTCCGCTGGAAGCCGTGCTTCTCCAGGAGCCGCACGGAGGCGGTGTTGGCGTGGAAGGGGTCGGCGTAGAGCGGGCGCGCCTTTTCCTGTTGCAGGAACAGTGCCAGTGCCTGCGTGCCGACGCCCCGGCCCCAGAACGCGCGGCCGAGCCAGTAGCCGATGAAGCGTTTGTCCCCCTCCCACCAAGCCACGAAATTCCCGGCCAGGACGCCGTCCACCGTGACCGCCTGCGCAAATACGGTTGGGTCACCGAGGATGCGCGTGGTCCAGTGACGGAGGAACGCCTCTCGCTCACGTGGAGGGAACTTCGAGCGCCGGACGGCCTCGGGATCGTGCTCCTGCGCCAGGAACACCTCAAGATCAGCCACCACGACATCCCTCAACCGCACGCCATCGCTCATGCCGAGTGAGTCTGGCATGCGGCACCGACAACGGAACCTGGCCGGGATCGGCATGGTCTCTACTTCACCGGGGCCGTCATCACTGTGGCCCGTTCCCGCCGGTCTACGTGGCACCGGTGGTGGGTTCCTCGGCACTGGGGGTTCACCGCCTGAGCGCACCCACCACTGCCTCGCCGGACTCCACATCGTGGGCGTCTTCCTCACCCGCACGGTGATCCAAACGAGACGGCCTTGAGGCGCGGCCGTCCTCACCCGTCGAGTGCCGCCGCCATGTGGTCGAGGTCGGCGAGGAGCTCGGCGAGACGTTGCTCCGGGACGGCGTCGGTCATGCGCTGGTCGATGGCGTAGACGGCGGAGCGTGCCGCCGCGAGGCGACGGTGGCCCTCCTCGGTGAGGTGGGCGGGCAGAGCGCGACCGCGGTCGGTGGTGGCCGGCCGGGTTATGAGGCCGGCGTCCTGCAGTCCGCGAAGGACGACGTTCATGGACTGCCGCGTGACGAAGGCGCCCCGGGCCAGCTCGGCGTTGGACAGGCCGGGGCGCTGGTCGAGGAGTTCGAGGCACGCATACTGCGGCACCGTCAGGCCGTACTCACGCAGTGCTCTGTCCAGCGCGCTGCGCAGCGCCGCGGCGGCGCGCTTAAGGCGATATCCCAGGCGCTCGGTCACATCGGCGGCCGGCGAGGCCTGGCTGGAGGAAGTCCCATCATGCATGTCAGGAGTTTGACATGTAAGCGTGGCGCCGTCTATCTTCTGTCCATGTCAAAGTCCTGACATGAATCGTGATCGAGGAGTACTTATGACTGTCACCGCCAGCGGGCCGGATTTCATCGCTCTGCAGGTGCGCGATGTCGAAGCGGCTGCCGCCTTCTACGAGAAGCATCTCGGGCTGCGCCGGGCGCCCGCCTCGCCGCCCGGCGCCGTGGTCTTCGCCACCGAGCCGGTTCCGTTCGCCGTTCGCGAGCCGCTGCCGGGAGTGGATCTCGACGCCGTCGAGCGGCCCGGACTCGGGGTCGCCCTGTGGTTCCGGACCACTGATGCGCAGGCGCTGCACGACCGGCTGCACGCCGCCGGGGTCCCCATCGTCAAGGCACCCGAGGATGGTCCGTTCGGCAGGATGTTCACGTTCGTGGGCCCTGAGGGCTACGCCATCACTACGCACGAAGACTGACCATGACCGCCATCGCCATCACCCCGCGCGGGCCGTTCTCACTTGCGGCGAGCATGCGGTTCCTGGAGGGCTTTACACCCGCCGGGTACCGCGACGCCTCAGACGGCAGGGTGCTGCGCCTGGCCTTTCCCGCCGACGACGGCCACTCGACGGTGAGCGCGGAGGTAGGGCAGGCGCAGAACTCGGAGGGCACCGTACAGGCGAATGTCACCGTGCACACCGGGAGTCCGGGCAAGGACAGAATGGGCACGGAATCTGCGGAATCGAATGGTATGAGTGCGGTGCGGGCGCAACTGGCCCGCATCCTCTCGCTCGACGTCGACGGCAGCGGGTTCCCACGGCTCGCCGAGGACGATCCCGTCGTGGCCGGGCTCATCGCGGCGTACCCGGGGTTGCGGCCGGTGTGTTTTCACTCGCCGTACGAGGCCGCGGCCTGGGCGGTCATCGGCCACCGCGTCCGGATGGTCCAGGCCGCCGCGATCAAGGCCCGCATCGCCGAGCACCATGGGCACCGCGTGGCCGTCGCCGGACAGTGGCTCCACTCCTTCCCCACCCCGCTTGTCCTGCGCGGACTCGGCCGTGTTCCGGGCCTGCCCGAGACGAAGGTCGAACGGCTGCGTCTCCTCGCCGACGCGGCTCTCGCCGGTGATCTCGATGCCGCCCGGCTGCGCGCGATGCCAGTGGAGGACGCCCTCGCTCATCTGCGGACCCTGCCCGGCATCGGCCCCTTCTCCGCGGAGCTCATCCTCATCCGCGGCGCCGGACACCCCGACGTCTTCCCCTGCCATGAACGCCGGCTCCACGCTTCGATGGTCGACGCTTACGGCCTCGGCGATCCCGACGCCTCCGATGCGCACCGGCTCGCCGGGATCGCCGATCACTGGGCGCCCTACCGCAGCTGGGTCGCGCTCCTGCTGCGCACCCGCCGCGAGGCGAAGGCCGGGCCGGCAGCCCGCGGTCGCTCGGTGCGGTAGTGCCCGCGGCGGTCAAGTCCGTCGGCACCGCAACCGCCACGGCGAAGCGGCAAACGGCTCGGCAGGTCGCCGTCACCGCCGACCTGTTCAGTGTCGGCGCCGACGGATCGCCCTTCCGATGTTGTACCGGCTGACCAAGGCCATCGCGGAGAGGATTCACGTCGATCGCGAAGAGTTGGAGGCGGAGGTACTGGCCCGCCTACGTGGAAGCCCTCTGCCGGGTGAACTTGACCTGGTCGCACCCAGTGTCGCGGCTGACCCAGGCGGCTGTGACGGTTTGCCCGCCGCGCTGAGTCACGGGCTGGTTCGGCGGTGCTGGTAGGAGAGCGTGACGGCGGCGAGTAGGGGCGCCCACGCCACCAGTGGCAAATAGACGAACCCGACGAGCAGACGTCCAGTCGTCGTCATGTCGGTGTGCGGCAGCGTCCACCAGAACAGGAACGGGGTCCAGAGCAGGGCGAGAACCGCGACGCCGAGCCAGGCGGGCACGGTGACGGCCAGTCGCGGGATCGTACGACCACCGAGCAGCGGGATCCAGCGTGGCACTACTTCGCCCCAGCGTCGCACCAGGCCGACAGTGAGCAGGGCCGCGGCTTCGGTCAGCACGGAGAGAGCTATCAGGCACAGCGGCCCCCACGCGGTCGTGCCGACCAGATCGCGCTGGCCCTGCTCGGTGTAGCCGAGCGGAAGTCCCAGGGCCAGGCCGATCCGCCACACGGTCGACGGCAGTACAAGCAGGGGCACCACGTGCGCCACCCGGACGGCCCAGCCTGGGACCTGCCGTCGGGTGTCGATTGAAGGTGGGCGTACCACCGCATCCTCGATCTCCATCGCTCACTTTCGAGACTATAGTTTCGAAACTATGGTCTCATATAATGGCAGAATGGGACGCAACGGGCAACGGGTCGGGCGGCCTCGCGATACCCGAGTGGACAAGGCCATCACCGCAGCCGTCCAGGGACTCCTGGGCGAGGTGGGATACGCGGGCCTGACGGTGGATGCCGTGGCCGAGCGTGCCGGGATCGGCAAGGCATCGATCTATCGGCGGTACGCCACCAAACACGAGATGGCCTTCGCTGCGATCATTCACGGAACGTCGTTGGAGGTCCCGCCCGACACGGGATCGCTGCTCGGAGACCTGACCGCCTTGGCGCGAGTGATCGTCGGCCATCTGAGCAATCCGGCGGCCGCCACCGCGCTGATGGGCCTGCTCGGCGAGATCGCAGCCGATCCGACCCTCGCCGAACGGTTCACCACGACCTTCGTGGCACCGGAACGGGCCGGCAACGCCGAGCTGCTGGAGCGAGCGGTGCGGCGAGGTGAACTGGAGCGGCTGCCCGACATCGACCTGTTCCACGCGATGTTCGGCGGCACCGTGTTGTCCTGGCTGTTCATCTCCCACCATGACCCCCACGACCTGCCCGAACGACTCGCCCGATTCGCCTGTACCGCCCTCCGATCCACCGCCCACCCACCTCCCCGGCCCAACTGAGCCCCCTGCCAGATCGGCGTGTTCCTGGCCTACGCCTCGACCCGAGGGCGAGCGTAGATCGATCGGCCCGCGCCGCCGACTGGCCGGCATCGAGGACCAGGTCACCTTCGCCACCAGGCACCAGCTGGCCAATCGGCCGCCGCGATCACGGTGAGCGCCTTCCCGGTGCCGCCGGTCGGCAACGCCACGAGCTCAGCCACGCCGCCCCTTGCCGCAGATAACGGGGCCGCTTCACGCACCGCCCGGCGGCCGATGCCGCAGGCCGCGATCAGCGGTGCTTAGCAGGTCGCCGGTTCGGGAGCGCCGGCAGGGATCTCCGGCATGGCGCTGACGATCTTGGTCTCCAGTACCGCGGTGGCGTGGCGCAGCACCTCCGTGCCACCGCCCGGCGGCTCGGACAGGTCTCGCCAGCCGAGGAAGCGGTAGGTGCCGGGTTCGAAAATCAATTCGGTGCGCTCCCATCCGTCCGGGCCCTGATATCTGATCGAGGCGCCTACGCCCTGTCGTCCGGCCGGGTCGGTGAGGTCGGCGCGCATGGTGGCGGTGGGCAGCTTGGACAACGCACCGAGCACCGCCTCGCGCAGGCCGGGGCCGGGGAAGGGGTTCTGGGCCAGGGTGACGAGGCGGCTCGCCACTGTGCGCTCGACCTGTCGCCCGATCTGGTCCTCGCTGGGCGGTGGCGCGCCGGGCTCGGGCCGTTCGTTCCTGACGGAGGTCTCGGCGTCCGCGCGAACCTGGGCGAGCAGCCGGTCGGGGTCGGCGGGCAGGTGCTCGGCCCCGGCTGTCGGGAGCACGTCCACGGCGCATTGCCCGGCGCGGTAGTCGACCGTGCCCGGGGTCGGCATCGCGGCCGGGACCTGGCCGGTGTGCACGCGCCGCTTGCCGTAGGTGAAGCGGGTCAGCGCGCCCCCGGGGTCGGCGGCGGGAATCCAGGCCTCACGGTTGACCTCCTGAGTGAACTCCGAACGGCCCCCGCCCTCGCTCAGCGCGAGGATCCAGTTCTGGTCCATGCGGTTGACGTAGACGAACTGGCCGGGCCGTGGCGCCTGTTGCCGGCCGGCGGCCGTGGCCGCCTCCTGGAGCAGTTCCGCCGCGTTGGCCGGGGTCGCGCCACCGTCGGTGCCGGTCAGGAAGGCGACCGCGGCGACGGCTGCCGCCAGGCCGACCGTGCCCGCCCTGAGCAGGAGGCGGTACTTCGCAGAGCCGGTATCTGGCGTTCGTTCCGCCGCTACCTCGGCTGCGAGCAAGGCCTTCGCCTTGGCGGTGGCCGTGGTGGAGGGACCGGGCAGCGCGTCGTGGGACTTCTTGATCTCCTGCAGGTCATTGGTCATGACGACTCCTCGATGTCAATGAAGGTGCGGAGCTTTCTGCGGGCCCGGTTGAGCCGCGAGCCGACCGTGCCGCGCGGGACGCCGAGCGCCTCGGCGATCTCCTCGTAGGTGAGCTGGGCGCAGGCGACCAGCAGCAGCGCGGCCCGGTCGCCGGGCGAGAGCGCGGCCAGACCGGCGGCCAGGCGCGGCTGCATGACCGCGGCGGACACCCGCTGGATCACGCGCTCGTCGTGGCCCATGACGTCGGTGACCTCGGCGCTCCTGGCCAGGGCGCGGTACCTGCGGGCCTCGGCGCGCCGGTGGTCGGCGACCAGGTTGGAGGCGATGCCGTACAGCCAGGCGCGGGCATCGGGGCGGGAGAGGTCGTAGCGCGTACGGCCGCGAAAGGCCCGCAGGAACGTCTCCGCGGCGATGTCGTCCGCCGCCGATTCTCCGAGACGGAGGTGCACGTAGCGGTGGATGGCCTCGTGGTAACGGTCGAACAGCGCGCCGAACCGCTCAGGGCGGCGCAGTGACACCTCGATGAGCTGTGCGTCGGTCTCAGCGGTTGGCGGAGCCGACTGCGGAGGGGGAGCTGGCATGCCTGCCCTTCAGAGAAGAACCATGGACACGCCTACTTCGCCGCTCCCCTGATTCGTATTCACGCCCAGCAGATCATTCCTACACCTGATTTTCCGCACTCGGCTTCCTCTAAGGCCGAGCGCGGACGCGCGGCCGGCGGCCGGATGCCGAAGTTGCCCTGCATGGCCGGCTTCCGCTCGGAGCGGTCTGCCGACCACCCTTGAAGCACCCGCCTACCTCGGCCTGCACGCCCATACCGGCCGGGCACGCCTGTTTCCGCAACGTACGTATCAGCGTCATCCGGTCCCCCGTCGTGGCGCTCGATCTCGTCATCCCACTTTCCATAACTCCGGCGGGATGGGTGCCATTCACCTGCATAAACGCCAGGACGAGTGTCGCGACGGGTATCGACGTTGATCGTCTCCGCTGTCACTATCGGGCGCGTCTCATGACGTATCCCGAAAGGACTCTCCCCCCATGCGTCCCTTTCCCCCAGCAGCCGCGATCGCCGCGGCCTTGCTGTTATTCACGCCGCTGCCCGCCCAGGCCGACCCCGTCACCAGGAAAGTCGAGATCTTCGACGAGCGGGGGCCCGCCGGACATGCCGAGGTGGTCGACAGTCCCAACCTCAGAGCCCGCGTGGCCGCCGCCGCCGCCACCGTGACACCTGTCGAGATCAACGGGCCGAGCTCGAACCGCATCGACCTCGTCTACCTCGGCGACGGCTACACCTCCGGCGAGCTGGGCGCCTACGCCGACCAGGTCGCCTCCTCGTGGGCGAAGCTGACCTCCTATGAGCCGTTCACCAGTCGTCGGAAGATGTTCAACGTCTGGCGGGTCGACATCACCTCACCCGTCTCCGGCGTCAGCGGCGATCCCACCAGCGACGTGGTGAAGGACACGCCGCTCGGCACGTACTTCTGGTGCGGCGACATAGAGCGACTGCTCTGTCTCGATGTGGACGCGGCGAAGGGGTATGCCGCGCTGGCGCCCGAAGCCGACCAGATCGCCGTCGTGGCCAACACCACCAAGTACGGCGGAGCCGGCTACACCGACGACGAACTGGTCACCTTCTCCGGCGGCAACCAACTGGGCACGGAGATCCTTCCGCACGAGCTGGGACACTCGATCGGCGATCTCGCCGACGAGTACGGCGGCGACCCCACCGGCTACACCGGCACAGAGCCGGCCGCGGTCAACGTGTCCGTCAAGACGGCCGTCCAGATGCAGGCACAGCAGAAGAAGTGGTACCGCTGGCTGGGCGCCGCGACTCCGGACGGTGGCGTCATCGACACCTACGAAGGCGCCCACTATCACGACTACGGAATCTACCGGCCCAGTCAGGACTCGATGATGCGTTCCCTCAAGCGCCCCTTCAACGCGGTCTCCAGAGAGAAGATGATCCAGTCCTTCTACGCCACCGCCCGTCCCCTGGACTCCTACACGTCCAACGCCAGCCGCGTCTCCCGCGGCAGCACGCTGACGATCACGACGCTGCCGATCAGCCCGCTGTCGATCACGTGGTACGTCAACGGCACCCAGAACACGGCATGGAACGGCCTCACGTCGGTGACCGTGCCCACGAACCTCCCCGCCGCCGCCCGGATCTCGGTAACCGTGAGCGACCCGACCGCGGACGTGCGTGACCCCGACTACCAGAGCGCGTACCTATCGCAGACGATTACCTGGCGGGTCCGTTAGCGATCGGGAGCGGTGCTGGTACCGGAAATATCGCCCTGGCGGGCGAGCCACGTGGCGTAGTGCGGGCGATCGGCGATCGCCTCACGGTGGGCGTCGGCCGCCAGGCGCACCAGTTCCTCCGCGCGGGGGGCCAGCGGACCGTCGCGCCGCCAGGCGACGAGGTGCCGGATCCACAAGGGGGTTCCGGTGATGGGCCGAACCGCGATGTCGGTTCCGGCGTGGAAGACGGCCAGGCACGGGGAGACGGCGTGGCCGCCGGAGATCAGCTGGCGGATCATCGCGCTCTCGGTCACGATGTGCGGCACCCGAGGGGTGAAACCCGCCTCGTGGCACGTGGCGATGAAGCACTCCGGCCAGCCGACACCATCCGGAGGCGAGAGCACCCAGTCGTCGCCCGCGAGGTCGGCCAGAGGCACCTCGTCCAGCGCGGCGAGTGGGTGCCCCCTGCTCATCGCCAGGAACACCGGCTCGACGGCCACCAGACGCATCCCGATCGAGGGCACGACGGGCAGCTCGTGGCCGGGGTAGTCGACGAGGACGGCCGCGTCGAGGCGGCGGGAGGCCAGCAGTTCGAGCAGCAGCCGCGGGGAGTGCTCGGTGTGTACGGTGACCGACACGTCCGGGGACTCGAACAGCCGCTTCACCAGACCGCTGAGTACGGGCGTGGCGTACCCGCCAACGCGGACGACACCCGCCCGCGCATCGAGCGATCCTGCCCCCTCGACCAGCTCGTCCACGATGAGAAGCGCCGCCCTGGCCCGGGTCAGCACGAACTGACCGAGCGCGGTGGGCACGACGCCCCGTCGACCCCGCCGGAAGATCTGCCCGCCGAGCGCGGCCTCGATCCTGTGCAGCTGGGCGGTGAGCGAAGGCTGCGACACGCCGAGATGGGTGGCTGCCTTGGTGAGACTGCCCGCGTCGGCGATGGCGCACAACGCGCGCAGATGGCGAAGCTCCAATTGCACGACAGCACCTCGACTCATCGGCGGCGACCCGGGCTGGTTCCCTCATTGAAGCTGTGGTGGGCGGCCGGAGTGAGGAGGCGGACGGCGCCTCCTCACCGCACGAGGTCAGCCGACCGTGAAGGTGGTGAGGACCGCCGCGTGGTCGGAGGTCCATTCGTTGTCGACGTGGTCGGGAATGGGCTTGGGCGTGCCCGTGACCACGGCCTGCGAGGCAGTGGCCCGAAGGGCGCCCTTGTAGTGGACGAAGTCGATACGATCCTGCGGCTCGGGCTCGCCCTTGTGACTGTTGTGTCCGTAGCCGCCGGTGAACGTCTTGTAGACAGGTGACCAGGTGATGCCGGGTGCGGCTACGGGGTCGGGGTTCGCGATGCGGAAGGAGTCCTTCAGCCCGGCCTGCTCGGGGATGACCGAGGTAGGCCAGGGCACCGAGTCGTAGCCGCACCGCTGGGTCGCGGGCGTCCAGTCCAGGTGCGAAGGAGCGTTGAAGTCACCGGTGAGCAGGACCGGATGACGGTCCGCCTCGGCCAGGTCACCGGACATCGCCGCCACAATCTGCTCGATCTGCTCGGTACGGCCCGCCTGAGCCTCCCGGCTGAGCAGCCGCTTCACGCTGTACTGGCCGAAGCAGGCATCGTAAGGCCCGTAAGGCGTGTAGCCCAGGTGGGCGTTCCAAACCACCAGATCGCGGCCCTCGTCGAGGCGGATCCTGGCGGTGATCCCGGCCAGTCCCGACTCCTCCGGCAGCGGGCCACGGGAGACGATCGGGTAGCGGCTGATGATGCCCATGTCGTAGCCCGCCTGGTAGTAATCCCAGCCGAGCGCCTCTGCCAGTTCCTTGGCGGATGTGGAGTAGGTTTCCTGCATACCGACCACGTCGACGTCGGAGTCGAGCAAGAACCTCAGCTGCTTCACCCGACCCTCGTTGACCTGGGTGCCGCCGTACCAGAGGTTCCAGCTCATCGCCTTCAACTCGGGCACCAACGCGGCACCGCGGGGACGGACCCGCACGGTGACAGCCGCGGTCGCGACCCGGCCGGTGGCCCCACGAGCCTCCACCGTGAAGGTGGTCGTCCCAGCCGAGGCCGGCGGCGTACCGGTTACCGTGCCGTCGGCGGCCACCGTCACCCAGTCCGGCCCGTTGGCCTTGGCAAAGCTCTGAACGTCGCCTTGGACCAGGCCCTTGACGGTGGCGGCGTAGGGCTGCCCGGCGCGGGCATTGCGCAGGGCGAAGCTGTCGGTGATGAAATGCGGGACATCCACCGCATTGGCCGGTACGGCCTGCAGTACAACGACCGCCAACAGGGCGGCGGCGGCGAGAAAGCGCATGGGGGTCCCCTCTAGCCCGAGATCTGCAGGTCGGTGACCACAGCCGCGTGATCGGAGTAGAACTTGCCGGGCCCGTGACCAGCCAGCCGCTGATCGACGGTGAAGGAGTCGCGTACCTTCACCCCCGTGCCCTTGGCGAAGATGAAATCAATACGATCCTTGGTGATCATGTAGTCGTAGTCGGGCTGAGGGCTCCAGGTCTTGCCCGGCGACTTGCACACGTTCCTGTTGGCGGCACGGTAGGTGTCGACGAATCCCGCGTCGGTAATCACCTTCGTGGCCTGCAGGCCGTAAGAGAGGCCGAAATGACAGTGGGCGCCGGCGTTCGTCCAGTCGGCGGCAGGCAGCGTGTTGAGGTCCCCGCCCAGGATCACCGGGTCGGTGTTGTCCCCGAGCATGGCCGGCAGGTGGTTGTGGATGATGTCGGTGATCTGCGGCAACTGCACCTGTGTGTCACCCTCGACAACCTGCTGATCCGTGTACGGCTGTGCCTTGCCCTGCTGAACGGCCGCCGCATTGGCGTCGATCATGTCACCGACCCACGGGTCGGAGTAGTTGACCCAGGTGTCGAAGAAGTTGGCCTCCCGCCCGCTGGGCAGCTTGACCCGGATGCCGCCGAAGTAGAAGTCGTTGATGATCCCACCGACCGGCTTGGGGTACACGTTCGTGATCGGGTACCGGGTGAAGATCCACAGGTTGTCGGCCGCCCTGGAGGTGATCCGGGTAGCGGTGTACTGGCCCTTCCCCGCTTTGGCGCTCAGGCCTGCGCGGATGTCCTCCGCGGAACCGTACGTCTCGACGGACAGGAAGACGTCGGGCGCGATGTCGGCGAGCTGCTCGATCACCAGCGGCAGGTTCTTCTCCCCACCCACGGCCGGATCCTTGCCACCGTGCCAGATGTTCCAGGCAAGCACCCTGACATCGTCGACCTTGGGCTCGGCGTGCGCGGGGATGGCCACGGCGGCGAGCAGAACAGCAGCCATGGAGACTAATGTGAAGCGTGACATATTACTCTTCCTTAAGCGTTAGGGGGTGAGCAGGCAGATGGACTCAAGGTGGAGGCGCTCACCCACACGATCGAGGCGAGGAACGACGTACGGGATGCCGGGGCCCTCAGGGTCTCGGCTTCACCGAATAATGCAACGAAGTTGTCGAATCTGCCAAGGGGTTGCTGGCTAGGCTCGATGGGACGTGTACATCCAGGGGCGCGTGATCGGGCTCCCCTCTCCACTCGGTGCGAAGTTGAGGGGAGACTAGCGCCCATTTATGGAAATTTCTAGCTGAAATCGCACACGTCTGCACAGCGGGTGAACGCGGAGGGGTCACACCTCGCTGGTGTGGTCGAGCGGGCCGGCGCCGACGTCGCGGAGTCGGCAAGCACCTTTCGCAGGGTGGTGGCGAACTGTTCAAGCTCCTCGGACGACAACCCCTTGACGACCTCGCGTTCCAACGACTCTGCGGGTGCCGATTGATCATCGTGGTGAACTTCGTATCCCGATCGCGGATGAGGAACCCGAACCCTCCGCCCCGTCCCCCAGCTCGATCATCAGGTGCGAGTCAGCAGCATCAGCCAACCCGCGAGTTGGATCGCGAAAGCCCCACGCCGAGGCTCAGTTGGTTGACCTGGTCAGCGTGAAGGCGAGCATGGGCCACACCGTGCCCTTGGCTTCTTGAGACCCGTCGCGATCTGGATCCCGCAAGTACCCGACGCGCAGGGCTACGTGTTGTGAAGCCTGGTTGTCGCGGTGGGTGCGCAACCGCAGCTCCGTCAGGCCCACGTTGGAAAATATCCAGGACGTGAACAATGTCAGGGCCCGGGTTGCCGCCCCGCGTCCACGGGCCTCGGCGGTCAGCCAGTAGGAGACCTCGCCAACCTGCCCATCGTGCTTCAAAGCGATGTTGCCCAGCCTTGCGCCTGAAACCGCATCGCAGATCATGAAGCCCTCTTCGTCGTCTGCACGGCGCAGCCGGTTGATCGCCGCCAGGACCTGGGCGGCATCCAAGGTGGGCGAATCGCTGGTGAAGCGCTGGATCAATGGGTCGCGCACAGATTCGGCGTACCAGGCTGCATCACCATCACCCCAAGGCTCCAGGCGGACAACCCCGTCATCCAGTTCGACGTCGTTCATGAGCCCAGCCTTCCAGCGCGTCGACCAATACCCCATCTCCTACGCCTCGAAGATCAGCACTCCGGTGCTGATCTTGCACGGCGAGGACGACACGAATGTGCCCGTCGGCCAGGCCACGTACTTCCATCGTGCTCTACGGCGGTTCGGAGTCGAGCACGAGTTCGTCGTTTACCCGAGGGAAGGCCACTCGATCCTGGAACGCAACCACCAACTCGACGTGTTGCGGCGCACCCGCGCATGGTTCGATCGCTGGCTCGCCAGCCGATAAAGATCATTTTCACCTGTCCAGGGTTCAGACAGCTGGATCAAGCTTCAAGATCCATCCATGGTGGGTTTTGGGCCTAGGTGGGCTGGACCCCTTGTGACCAGGATGTCCAGCCGGTCGTGATGGGTCAGGAACTCGCGGGCGGCGCCGGCGACCGCGTCAGCGGGGAGTGGCCGCCGTCGGGGTGAAGGGCGCGCCGTGGCCGGGGACGATGATGTCGGCGACGGCAAGCACGCGCTCCCTGCTGGCCCGCAGGACCTGGCGGTCGATGGTGACCGGGTCGTCGGCGGGGCCGTCGGCCCGCCACCACAGGTCGCCGGCGAAGGCCACGATCCCCTCGGGGGTGCCGGCCAGCAGGGTGATGTCCTCGGCGCTGTGGCCGGGGGTGGCGATCAGCCTGATCGACGGGGAGAACTCGTACCCCTCGGCGTCCCTGCTCGTCCAGTCGTGGCCACGGTAGATCGCCTTGTGGTCATGGATCCGCGCCTGGCCGAACAGGCCGACGTTGAGGATGTTGTCCGGATGGTGGTGGCTGAGTACCACGTCGGTGATGTCGTCCGTCTTGAGGCCGAGGTCGGCGAGCGCGTCGAGGATCACTGACTGGCTCGCGACCATGCCGGGGTCCACCACGATTCTGTGGTCGCCCTCGGTGACGTAGGAGACGGTCGCGGCCACGCCGGGTCCGGTGGAGGTCGTGTAGCCGGTGGCGAGGATATGGAAGGCGGCCGAACGGCCGCTGGGTGCGTCGGTCATGGAAAGCAGTCTGGCGACGACGCGCACCCGGAAACAGTGGCCGGAACACCCCTTATCGTGGGTTTCGTGCCAAAGTTTCGCTCGGTCGCCGCCTACGCCCCCCAGGGGGCCACCGCGCTGGGGCTGGGCATCGTGAACGAGATCTTCCGCCGGCCCGGCTTCGACTTCGTCATCTGCGCCGAACGGCCCGGCACCCTGCGCACCGACCTCGGCCTGCCCCTCCCCGTCGAGCACGGCCCGGACCGGCTCACCGACGCCGACCTGGTCCTGGCGCTGCCGGGGACGGAGTTCCGCGCCGAACCGCCGCAGGCCGTCCTGGCCGCCTTCCGCGCCGCCTACGGCAGGGGCGCGATCATCGCCGCGCACTGCGTCGGCACGTTCCTGCCGGCCGCCGCCGGACTGCTCGACGGGCTGGAGGCGACAACCCACTGGCGCTTCGCCGCCGATCTCGCCGCCCGCCATCCGGCCGTGCGGGTGCGTCCGGAGTCTCTCTACGTCGACCAGGATCGCATCGTCACCGGCGCCGGCGCGGTGGCCGGTATCGATCTCTGCCTCTACCTGATCCGCAGGGAGCACGGCGCCGCGCTGGCCAACACGATCGCCCGCGACCTGGTGACCATGCCGTACCGCAGCGGCGGGCAACTGCAGTACGTGCCCGCGCCGGTCGCGGAGGACGGCGACGACGAGCGGCTCTCCGAGGTGATCGCCTGGGCCAGGGCAAGCCTGCACCGCCGGATCTCCGTCGACGATCTGGCCGCCCGCGCCCTGATGAGCCGCCGCTCCTTCACCCGCCGGTTCAAGGCCGCCACCGGCACGACCCCGCACGCCTGGCTGCTGGCCCAGCGCCTGAACCTCGCCGAGGAACTCCTGGAGACCACCGACCTCTCCGTCGAGAACATCGCCCACCACATCGGGTACGGCAGCGCCGCCGTTTTCCGTGAGCAGTTCGCGCTCCGCCGCGGCGTACCGCCCCGCGACTACCGCAGAGCCTTCAGACAGCGCTGAAACCGGGAAGAAGGACCTGGCCACCTCTTCGGACTGAGCTCGCAGTCTCGACAGAATCGCTCACGAGAAGCCCCTGCACAGGTCATCCCTGTGCAGGGGCTTCTCGCGACAGAGCCGACTCAGGCCGGCATCGCCTCGGGCGACCGGACGCCGATCATCCCGCTGGTCCACCCCCAGGGGAACGCGCTGATCGTTTACCCTCACAATGGACTGAAAAGTCCCTAAAGGGGGGATGTGGTCATGCCGGACCTCGCGTCCTTGCGGCCTGGGGATCCCGAGCGGGTGCGGGAGTACCAGCTCACCGGGCGGCTCGGCGAGGGCGGTCAGGGAACGGTGTTCCTCGGCATGTCACCCACCGGCACCCGCGTCGCGATCAAGCTGCTCCGCGCCGACCTCGCACAGGACGAGGACGCACTGGAGCGCTTCGTCCGCGAGGTCAGCACCACCCAGCGGGTCGCGCCGTTCTGCACGGCGGCGGTGATCGACACCGGCGTCGAGCAGCACCGGCCGTACATCGTCAGCGAGTACATCGACGGCCCGACGCTGAACGCCGTCGTGGCCGCCGAGGGACCCCGCGAGGGTTCGGCCCTGCACCGCCTGGCGATCGGCACCGTGACCGCCCTGGTCGCGATCCATCAGGCCGGGATCGTGCACCGTGACTTCAAGCCGTCAAACGTGCTCCTCGCCTCCGACGGCCCCCGGGTGATCGACTTCGGCATCGCCAAGGCTCTCGACCAGACCTCCACGCTGACCGCAGCGGCGATCGGCACCCCCTCCTACATGACCCCCGAGCAGCTCGCGGGGGAGAACGCCGGACCACCGGCCGACATGTTCGCCTGGGGCTGCACGATGGTCTTCGCCGCCACCGGACAGCCGCCGTTCGGCACCGACAGCCTGCCCGCGATCTTCAACCGGATCATGAATATGGAGCCCGACCTGCGGGCGATCGCCGACCCGGCGCTGCGCGACCTGGTCGGGCAGTGCCTGTCCAAGGACGCAGGCCGCCGGCCCACCGCCGGAGAGGCCTTGCTGCGGCTGCTCGGCCACGTCGGCGCGCCGGGCGCGCGGCCCGACACGCCCGGAGGCATCCTCGCCGAGGGTTCGGCCGCCGCCGCGCGTCCTGCTTCCCCGCAGGCCGGGCCTGGTGATCCACAGCTCCGCCAGGCCGTCCCCGCCCAGACCTCCCCGCACCCGCTTGAAGGAGCGGCCAGGCGCGGACGCCGGGTCCAGCTCGCGATCGGGGCGGGACTCGCGGTCACGCTCGTGACGGCCGCCGGGGTCGCGCTGGTGTTACGCGGCACCGCGCCCGACCGGGTCGTGTCCCCCCAGGCGACCGGCACCCGGCAGACCACCCCCTCCCCCGGCTCCACGCCCACGCCCACGCCCACCGTCCCCGTGCTGCCCCACGCCACGAGGACGATCAAGCTCCCCGGCAGCTCGATCACGCTCCACGAGAGCGACGACGACGCGATCAAGCTGAGCTCCTACGACACCGAAGGGAGCGACAACCTCTACGTCCGCAAGCCAGGCACCAGTGACTTCATCGAGAACGGCGCGTACTTCCAGTACGCGGTGAACGCCTCCGGCACCCAGGCGCTGGCCACCGACAGGGTTTACGACGACGGCTACTCCGTGGTCTCCGTCGTCGGCCGGCAACCAGGCTCGGCGAAAAAGATCAAGGTCGCCAAGGCCCCGGTCTACTCGTTCGAGCCCCAGTGGTCCCCGGACGGCACCCGCGGTCTGACGACGCTGTACGAAGTGGGCGAGGACCCCGTCGAGAAGGGCGGCTACACGTTCAAGAGGTACGGCTACGCGGTCATCGACATCGCCAGGAAGAAGGCCCGCGTCGTCAGGTTGCGCACGGAGGACGAGAGCGTAGGGGGCTACTTCTGGAGAAGGGACGGCCAGGCGATCGGCACCTGGGTGCTGACCGACGACACCCACTACATCCGTTTCTACGACCTGCAGGGCGCTGTGCTGCACACCCTGCCGGACGTCGGCGTCCCGCTCAGCAGGGAGGGCGAGGACATCTCCCCGTCGGGCACGTCGCTCGTGACGTACTGCAGGGGGAACGTGGAGGAGATCTGCGTCTGGTCGACCGACGCCGACGCGAAGGCCCGGATCAGGTTCCAGTTCGAGACCGGCGGGTTCATCGGCTGGTACGACGACCAGCACCTCGCCGGATGGCGGCGCAACGGCGGCGGCTACGAGGCGGTGGTGATCGACTTTCAGGGGCAGGTGAAACGCGTGCTCGCAGTCGTCGCCGACGCCAAGGAGTACGAGAAACAGCCCATGCGCTTCTCGAGAGGCAGCTGACCTGTCTCGCCGTTCCAGGCGGTCTCGTGAGGTAGCGCTTCTACGCGCCCGCGCCCGCCTGTCACAGGCGTGGGTGGTCGATCGCCGGGTCCGCCAGCTGTGGGTCGACAGCCGGAAACGAGCCGTCGCCGAACAGGATCCGCGCCGCCAGGGCCCGGCCGGCACGGCTGCGCAGCACGGTCACCGCCGCCTCTGCTGCGGCGGGGGATCGGATGCCCGCGAACACCCGGCGCAGCAACAGTCGGCCTCGGAACCGGGTTCGCAACGCGTCCCCGTCGTACCGGCTCAACAGCCGTGGGTCGCCGGTACGCAGGTACCCGGCGGCGACCGCCGCGGCCCACTCGGACATACGGAAGCAGGGATCCAGCCCACCGGCCGTCAGCGGTGACACCGCGCCCGCCGCGTCTCCGACGAGCAGCCCGGCGGGGCAGGCCAACCGTCGCAGCACACCGCCGACCGGGATGGGACCACCTCGACGCTCGACCGGACCAGCCGGCGCCGCGCGGCCGGGCGCGTCCGCGGCGAAAGCCTCCAGCAGGTGACGGATGCCGGCGCGCATCGCGTGCGGATAACCTGCGACGCCGACATGCGCATGACGCCCGTCGTCGATGACCCACCCCAGATACCCCGGAGCGATGCGAGGGTCCAGCACGCAGTGGAACGCCGGGGTGGTCGTGCCCGACGCGATGGGATGCACGATCTCGGCACCGACGAGGAACCGCCGGTTGACGTCGAGACCGAGATCACGGGCCACCCGGGAGCGGGCGCCGTCCGCGCCGACGATGAACCGGGCCGTCACCGGTTCCGCGCCCACGAACCGCACAAAACCCATCGACGCGTCGAGATACCGTACGCCCAAGAGGACCCGTGCCCCGGCCGACTCCGCCGCGCGGCGCTCGTGCTCGTAAACGGCCGCCATGTCGGCCACGCGGTACTCGTCCCGGTCACTGGTGAGCCGGATCGGCGCCCGCCGCGACGGCGGATACAGCAGCACGTCCCGCACACCCGGTCCGAGCAGATGGTCCGGCAGGTCGAAGTCATCCAGGGTGCGACGCACGAAGATCCCGGTCGTGCGGATGCCCGTCGACAGCGACCTGCGGCGGTCGACCACCAGCACGTTCAGTCGCCGTCGCGCGAGCAGGCGGGCTGTGCGCAGACCGGCCAGGCCCGCGCCCACGACCAGGACGTCCACTGTCTGCATATCCTGCGACGATAGGAGCGATGCCGCACCCGTGCGACAGTTTGCACGCGACCTGTCCAGGACCTCCACACCGTCGCCACAAACCGTGTGCGCGGCCGAGATCGGGATCGCCCGTTCCCAGGGCAACCACCTGCTCCCCGTCCTTGCTGAACCTGGCCAGACCCACCCTCTGCGGCCGGCCAGCCAGTACCAGTACACCGATCTGCGGGATCCCGGCACCGCCCGCGCCGCCCTGGCCGAGGCGCTCCGCCGCATCGACGCGGCGGGAGGGCTGGGCTGGCCGGACGACCGTCCCCCTTTCCTGGGCTGCGCTCCTTCGACATCGACTGGCACCGGGTCTTCTTCGGCCGGCGCACCGGCCGCGCTAGCCCAACCGCTCTACGACGAGCGGGAGAAACAGCAGATCGCCGACATGTTCGGCGTGCCCCGCTCGACCATGTACGGGCACCTCGACAAGACCAAGACCATGCCCCGCCAGCCCAAGAAGGGCGCAGCTACGAAGCCCTGAAGACTACCGGCGGGTTACTTGTCCCCTGGCGTCCGGGCTAGGACTCCAGGGCCGTGGAACGCCGGCGTCGGGCCTGGCGGGAGGGTGGCACCGAGGGGCTGGCCTCGCGCGGTTCGCCGGGTCGGCCGCCGAAGCGCCTGTGGATAAGCCGACTTTGTGCAGGGGATCCGCAAGTCGGCGCCTGAGATATACGGACCTGGTGCACAACGTCACCTTCTGCCGGCGGGAAATTCGGGTGCGGAGGGTCGGTGGGGTGGTGTGTGATCGGGGGATGGCGATCGAGATGGGTAGGCCGGAAGTCGACGGGCTCGGTGACGTGGTGCGGGTGTTGGCGGAGTGGCAGTACGACGGAGGGCCCGTGCAGTTGCATCCGGGGGATGTGGGGTGGTTCTGGCGGTTCGGTGAGGAGCGGATGGCGGAGGCTACGCGGACCTGGAGTCGGGCTGGGGAGGTTCTGGCGGTCGGGCTGCTGGATGGTCCGGAGTTGCTGCGGTTGGCGTTCGCGCCGGAGGCATTGCGGGACGAGGAGTTGGCGCAGCAGGTGGTCGAGGACGTGTCGGCGCCTGAGCGTGGTGTGCTGCTCGAGGGCAAGATGTACGTCGAGTCGCCGATGGGTGCGCTGGTCCAGGACCTGTTGTTCAAGGACGGCTGGGAGAGCGACGAGCCGTGGACACCACTTCGGCGCGTCCTCGGCGAGCCTGTGCCGGATCCCGGCGTACGCGTCGAGGTGATCGGGCCGGAACAGGCGCACGAGTGGACCGCGGTCCTGCGGGCGTCGTTCGACGGGTCGACGTTCACCGACGAGCGCTGGCACGCGATGGCGGCAGGTACGCCGTACGTCGACGCGCGGTGCCTGGTCGCTCGCAACGAGCAGGGCGAGGCGGTGGCGGCCGTGACGGTGTGGTCGGCGGGTGAAGGCAAGCCCGGGCTGATCGAGCCGATGGGCGTGCACCGGGCACACCGCCGGCACGGTTACGGCAAAGCGATCACAGTCGCCGCGGCGCGCGCACTCCAGGAGTTGGGTTCGTCCAGCGTGGACGTGTGCACGCCGAGCTCCAACGTCGCCGCCGTAGCCACCTACCAGTCGGCCGGCCTCGAGCGGTTGCCCGAGAGACGGGACCTGTACCGCAACGCTTACTGAGGCTTTCCATGCCCACCGCTTGCGTGGCCACGGCAGTGGTCAGCGCGGCGCGCGGGAACCGGTCCAGAAGCGTCCCGGTGATGCTCACCCCGGCCAGACACGCCACACCGAAGGTCACGAACAAAAGACGTTGACCGTGTTCGGAGAAAAGCCGCTCACGTCGCCCAGGACCGACGGGCACGCCTTTCCCACCCCGGCCCCGGCCTGACCCTCGCCAATGTCCCCCATCGTGAGCGCCGTCTGGGCGGCGTTCCCACGCCATGCCGTCTCGATCGTCGGCTGGCTCGATGCCCTGGGCCGACGAACGCCACGGGTACAGCCCAGGTCTACAGTTGCCGGCTCAGCGACGGAACCGGGCTGTCGTCGGCGCGGACTTCCTGTGCCGCAGGGGTCTCTCGGGTGCCGGTGGGGGCGACGCGCCGCAGGAGCAGGAGCGCGAGCACGAGCAGCCCCGCGGCCAGGCCACCGCTGATGAGGGCGGCGGCGTGCAGTCCGGAGGCGAATGCGTTGCGCACGGTCGCCGCCATCGCCTCGCCGAGACGGCTCGCCGTCCAGTTCGGCCGGTTCACCGACCCGGCCACGCCGTACATGTACCACTGCCACATCCTCCGGCACGAGGACTCCGGCATGATGGGGCAATTCGTGATCGTGAAGCCCGGCACCGAGAACCAGGTGCCCCGCACGATCGCCGCCCACCACATGTAGCGTCGACCGCTTCGCGTGTCCAGACCACCGCCTTCGACTACGAGCACATGAGCCTGGAGAGTGCACGGCCGGGCACCGGAACTCGAAGGGGCCGAACGCCGGCTTCGGATGGCAGGCGTCCACCCGATACAACGCCTGCTGGAGCAAGCTCATCCGCGTCGGCGAATACAACAAGAAGGGAGAGAACGTCCGGCCGCAAGCTGGCGCACGTTGTCGCCAGTGAGCGCGGTCGCCGCAACCCTCCTCACCACATAGCGCGTAGACGCGAAAACGCGTTGCCGTAGATGCTCTCAAAACGTATGGTTTTGCGCTCGTGATCACAATGGTGGAGCGAGTCCTGCCTGCCCGGCTGGGGACAGGATTCCGGTGGTTGCTGGCCTCGAGCTGGCTGACAAATCTCGGTGATGGGGTCGCGGCCGCGGCGGGCCCACTGCTGATCGCGACGTTGACTCGCGATCCGCTGATGATTTCGCTGTCGGCCCTGGTGGGCTGGGCGCCGCCGCTGCTGTTCAGCCTGTATGCGGGCGTGCTGTCGGATCGGTACAACCGGCGCAGGATCGTGCTGGTCGCGAACGCGGTGCGGGCCGTGGTGCTGGCGGCGCTCGTCGCGCTCATGGTGACCGGCACCGTGACCGTGGCGACGGCGCTGGTGGCGCTCACGCTCCGGTCCATCGCCGAGGTGTTCGCCGACAACGCGACAGCCACGCTGACTCCCATGATGGTCAGCAAGGACGATCTCGTCATCGCCAACGCCCGCTTGGGCACGGGATTCATCACGCTCAATCAGCTCGCCGGGCCGCCGATCGGCGCGGCACTGTTCGGCCTGGGCTTGACCTGGCCGTTCGCGGGCCAGCTGCTCCTGGCGGTGGCGGGGATCGTCCTGGTCTCCCGGATCACGTTGCCGCCGCACGGCCGACAGGCCGACGATCTCATGCCTAACACCGTACGGGAACTGATCGCCGGGTTCAGCTGGACCATCCAGCACGCGGCGGTCCGCACTCTGGCGCTCACAATCCTGATCTTCAACTTCACGTTCGGCGCGGCCTGGTCGGTTCTCGTCCTCTACACCCAGGAGCAGCTCGGCCTCGGCGCCCTGGGCTTCGGTCTGATGACCACCATCGGCGCGATCGGTGGCTTGATCGGCACCAGCCTGTACGGGGCCATCACCCGCAGGGTGAGCCTCGGCGCCCTGATGCGGATCGGCCTCATCATCGAAACGTTCACTCACCTGGGCTTGGCCCTGACCCATTCGCCGTGGGTCGCCGGGGGCATCTTTCTGGCCTTCGGCGCGCACGCGTTCATATGGGGCACGACCTCGGTCACCGTCCGCCAGCGCGCGGTTCCGCGCGAACTGCAGGGCCGAGTGGGCAGCGTCAACACCGTCTGCGTCTACGCCGGTCTGGTGGTCGGCTCGTTGATCGGCGGTGTCCTGGCCACCCGCCTCGGTGTCGCAGCGCCCTTCTGGTTCGCCTTCGCTGGTTCCGCGGTGTTCGTGGTGCTGCTGTGGCGGCAGCTCATGCTCATCGCCCACGACGACTGAGATGTTCGGTGGATGTGAACGCTCGATCTGGTCGACGACACCCCGACTCCGCGCCTGACGTGGTGTTCACCAGCGGATTCGACTCCATCGCGGAGGATGCCTTCTTCGCCGTCGCGGCGCTGCGTCGTGGCTACAACTTCCTGGCCTACGACGGCCCGGGCTGGGTGCCGCGCTCCGCGAGCAGCACCTGTTCTTCCGTCCCACTGGCAGGCGGTCATCACCCCCGCCGCACAGACCCCGGTTCGGCGGCGCTGGCCGGCCTACTTGCCTAACGTGGCTTAACGACCTTCCAGCGGCTGACCAGCAAGTTCGCTTGACAACCCCAGATAACGATCACCCATCGCGCTCTTCTGGTGGGTTCGCTGTGTCGAGCCAGCGGCTGCGCCGGTGCTAAGAGAGCAACCGGGTGTTCCACGTTCAAGTTCATTTCCCACTGATCTTTCCGTCGTAGTGTCGAGACGGTCGGATCGGCTCCGACCTTCTCGTGACGGCGCCGGATGGCGGCGCCGGTGGATCGAAGGAAGGCTCGCGATGAGCAAGGTAGTGCTGGATGTGTCGATGTCCCTGGACGGGTTCACGGCGGGACCGAACGTTCGGAAGGGGGAGCCTATGGGGGACGGCGGCGAACGGCTGCACGAATGGATGGCCGGGAAAGGGCCGGACGGCGGGGTCGACATCGGCATCCGCCGACAGGTGGACGCGGCGGTAGGCGCCGCCGTCATCGGACGGCGTACCTTCGACCTCGGCGTGGTCCCGTGGGGCGGCACACCATGGCCCGGCGTCCCGAGCTTCGTGGTCACCCACCGGACCAGGGAGGACCTCCTCGGCGACAACGGCGGGACGTTCGCCTTCGATGGGCTGGAGGCCGCAGTCCGACGCGCCAAGGATGCCGCCGGAGACAAGGACGTCCTGGTGCTGGGTGCGGACGTCGCCCGGCAGTTGCTCAGGGCGGGCCTGCTCGACGAGGTATGGCTCCACCTCGTCCCCCTGCTGATGGGCGCGGGCACACCGCTGTTCGCCGGGGAGCGGGCCGAGCTGATCCCGGAGGGGAAACCCGTCGCGGGAACCGTGTCCGTGACCCACCTGCGCTACCGCGTCCTGAAGCCCTGACGCCCTTGACGTTCGCTGCCTCGCAGCGTGACGACGGGCGAAGTGTCCACGCATCTGAGCGAGGGCGAGGACGAACCCTGCCAGCGCATCGGTCTCCAGCGCGTCCAAATCGTCCGGAGTCGCCTGGGCCCGCGCGCCCCGCGGGCGTCGTCAACAGCCAGAACGGTCCCCACCTCGTCAGCCGGGACGTCGATGTCAGCTTCAGCCTCGACCATCGTCCCAGCGCGCCGCCGGAGTGCTCACACCTCTCATGCTGATGTGAGCCATCGAAAATAACCCAGTGACGCCATGTCACCGCCACTGACAAGAACCTGTCGCGAGCCAAAAACTTGTCGCTCAACACACAGTGCGGAAGGGGACCGCTCACTTGTATTGACATTGTTCCTGCGCCGTTACTACCGGCACCCCAATTCCGCCGGTTCCAGCGCCTCAATCTCCCACCGCACCGGATGGTCGATGCCGAGCCTGCCAATAGCGGCCAGGGTGACGGCTTCGGGAGTTCAGGGCCGAGGAAGGAGTCTGTCCTGATGGCACATGTTGCGGGCTATCGAGGGGTAGCGGTGCAGCTAGGGAGGACTACCGCCGGCTTCGCTCAGCCGGCGAGGAGATGAACGTCAATGAGCAACCGCCTGCCGGTGGCAGAGCTGGGCACCAAACAAGACGTGACCGAGGTCAAGAAAAGAGCATGACGATGACCACCAGCGGATCTCACAGCACGAATGACTCGACCAAGGTCGGGCCGCCCCAGGGTGATGACCAGGCCGACTCCGCCGAGCAACTGCGTGCCGATATCGTCCAGGCGCGCGAGAATCTGGGGGACGACGTGGAGGCGCTGGTCGCCAAGGCCGACGTCAAAGCCCGCGCCAAGGACAAGGCCGGGCAGGTCAAGGCGAACCTCGCCGCTCAGGCGCACCAGGCCGGAACCCACGTCCGGACCATGTCCACCGAGGTCACCACCAAGGCTCGGGAGATCGCAGCGAAGGACACTATGCCAGCGGTGCGCCGCGGTGCCGCGGCCGCCGCCGCAGCCGCGACGGCGGGCGGCGGTGCCGTCGCCGTGACGGCGTGGCTACGCCGCCGCAACGCCCCCCGGCAGACCACCTGGCAGCGAGCGGTGCAGGCCGCTCGGCAGAGCGGAGCGCGGGTGCGCCATGCCGCCACGTCACCGGCGGCCACGCCCAGGGCGTGCGGCGCAGCAGCCGCAGCGATCGCCCTGCTCATGCTGGTGTGGCTGCGCCGTCGCCCGGCCCGCCGGCAGGTCGGAGTGGGGTGAGGTGCGATGGCCCTGTTCTACAAGCCACTGTCGCTGCTGTTCAGCGTGCTGGGCGGACTGATCGCCGGTGCGCTGTTCAAGCAAGTGTGGAAGGTCGTTGCGGGCGAGGATGATGCCCCTGATGCCGACGATCAGGACTACACCTGGCGGCAGGTGCTCGTGGCCGCCATGGTGCAGGGGGCCATCTTCGGCCTGGTGAAGGCGGCCGTTCAACGCGCCGCCGCACACGGTGTTCGCAAGACGACCGGGCGCTGGCCGGGCGACGACCGACGCAAAACCCTCGAAAGCTCACGGTCATGAGTAAACGCGCCAACGCCGCCGACCGGCCAAGGGGACCGGCCGGCGGTGACACCCCGGATAAGCCGACCGAGCTGCCCACGAGGTCGTGGTGGGATGTGCTCAAACGCACCGTCAAGGAGTTCCAGGGGGACAACCTCACCGACTGGGCCGCGGCTCTGACCTACTACGCGACCTTGTCGATCTTTCCCGCGCTGCTGGCCGTGGTCTCGGTCCTCGGCCTGTTCGGTCAGGCGACCACCCAGTCGCTCATCGACAACCTGAGCGCCATGGCACCCGGGGCCGCCCGGCAGACTCTCAATACCGTGCTGCAGGCCCTACAGAGCAACCCGCGTGCCGCCGGTATCGCTGCGATCATGGGTATCGTCGTCGCGCTGTGGTCGGCCTCGGGCTATGTGGGGGGGTTCATGCGGGCCGCCAACATCGTGTACGAGATGCCCGAGGGACGTCCCATCTGGAAGACCCTGCCGCTGCGCCTGGCCATCACCACGGTCCTGGTGATCTTGACGGCGATCGGCTCGGTCGCGGTCGTGTTCACCGGCGGGCTGGCCGATCAGGCCGGAAAGGTCCTCGGAATCGGCGAGACCGCGCTGGTGATCTGGGGCATCGTCAAGTGGCCGATCCTGGTGATCATGGTGGCGCTGGTCCTGGCCCTGCTGTACTGGGCCGCGCCCAATGTCAAGCATCCCGGGTTCCGCTGGCTCACCCCCGGCAGCATGCTCGCCGTCGTGCTGTGGATCGTCGCGTCCGCCGCGTTCGGCTTCTACGTGGCCAACTTCGGCTCCTACAGCAAGACCTACGCCGCCCTGGCCGGCGTCATCGTCTTCCTGATCTGGTTGTGGATCACCAATATCGCCGTGCTGCTCGGGGTGGAGTTCGACGCCGAAATCGCCCGCGAACGCGCCATCAAGGACGGACACCCCGCCGGCCAAGAGCCTTACGTCGAGCCCCGCGACACCCGCAAGTTCGGCAAGGACGAGCCGGATTGAAGGGCAGATCGAGCGCGCCGTCGGCGAGGGGCCGCCGGCCAGCGGTGGACGGCCGCCGCCGTTGACGAGATCGCCGAGCACGTCGAGCGGCTGACCCTGTACCGCTTCAAAAGTCGTTGCAGGACGCTTGACCTGCGGATCGACCTGGGACGAAGGCTCAGGCATGATCGGTTCTTGTGCCTCACCGTCTCTTCTACCTGCTCATGATCCGGATGTTCGGCTGGCTGGTGCAGCTGGGCCGAAGCGAGGCGGCCAAGGACGCCGAGATCATGGTGCTCCGGCATGAGGTGGCGGTGCTGCGGCGTCAGGTCGTCCGGCCGAAGCCGGACTGGGCCGATCGAGCGATCCTGGCCGCCCCGGCGCGGTTCTTGCCACCGGGGCTGCAGGCTTAACTCGTCCAGGAGGGGCTGTTGCAGGCGCGCGTCCCGCACGGATGGACCAACGCCAGGGGGTCCTGGTTGAGGGCCGCAGCGGCGTGGTGCTCGTCGACGTGCTGCCCCTGGATGAGCAGGCCCTGCAGGACGAGGCGGCCTTGTGGCGGCGCGGCGAGCTGTGATCGCCGCGTGAAAAAGGGGGTGTCGGTAAGGATGACTCCACCAGCCGCCATCTGTGCGTTCCTGCGGGTCAGCGGCAAGGCTAAGAGGTCCGCGGGCGGTGGGTGTGGTTTTGGCGCTTCGATCAGCGCGTGCCGGCGGCGTGCTCGTGGGCGGACGCGAGTCGGCGTGCGGCTTCGATCAGCTCGGTGCGGTCGGCGGTGGCGGCGAATCCGAGGCGTAGGTAGGCCGCCGGGAGTTCGGTGGCGAAGTAGCGGTTGCCGGCGCTGACGGCGACGCCGTGCTGACGGGCCGTGTCGGCGATCACGGTGTCGTCGGTGCCGTACGGCAGGCGGACCCACAGGTGCAGTCCGCCCGTGGGGATACGGGTGAGGGTCCAGTGGGGAAGTTCGTGGGTGACGGCGGCCGCCAGCGCTCCGCACCGCTCCCGCAGGGCTGCGGCCAGAGAACGGACATGACGTTCCCACGTGGGAGAGCTGAGGAGTTCGAGCGCTGTTTCCTGGAGCGGGCGGGTGACGAAGAAGTCGTCGACCAGGCGGGTGGCGCGCAGGCGTTCCATCACCGGGCCTCGGGCCACCAGGGCGCCGATGCGCAGGCTCGGCGCCGCCGGTTTGGTGAGCGAGGTCAGGTAGACCACGGTGCCGTCGCGATCGTCGGCCAGCAAGGGCGGAGGCACCGGCGTGCCGTGGCCGAGGTGCCGCGCGAAGTCGTCCTCGATCACGAATGCGCCCGCTGCCCTGGCCGCGTCGATGATCTGCCGGCGACGTTGTGGCGCCAGCACGGTGCCGGTGGGGTTGTGATAGGCCGGCTGGCAGTACAGCAGGCGTGCGCGGGTCATGGCGAAGGCGTCGGCCAGGAGGTCGGGTTGCAGGCCGTCGGCATCCATCGGCACCGGTACCGGGCGCAGGCCGGCTGCCCTGGCGGCGGCTATCGCTCCCGGATAGGTGGGCGACTCCATCAGGATGGGGTCACCCGGCGCCGCGATGGCCCGGAACGCCATGGAAAGGGCGCTCTGCCCGCCGGCCGTGACCAGGATGTCGTCCGCGCTCACGCCGCCGCCGACCATGGCGGCGAACACGCTGCGCAGGGCCGCCAGGCCGCTGGCGGGGGCGCGGTCCCAGGCGTCGGGGCGGCGTGCGGCGCGGGCCAGCGCCGCGGTCAGGATCTGGGTGGGCTGGAGCGATCGATGCAGGTAGCCGCCGTCCAGCATGATCGTACCCGCGGGTGGCGCACCGACGGCGCCGGTGAGGATTCGGATGTCCACGGTCCGGTCGGCGAGGGTGACGGTCTGCCAGGCTGTGTCGGCCACTTCGGCGCGCCGCTGGGCGCGTGCTGCCACGTACGTGCCGCTGCCTGGACGGGTGACCACCAGGCCCTCGGCGGCGAGCGTGGCGATCGCCTGTGACACGGTGGCGGGGCCGACCTGGTAGCGCCGGATCAGCTCGCGGCTGCTGGGCAGACGGTCGCCCGGTGACAGCCGGTCGATCATCGCGCGCATCCTGGTCGCCAACTCCGCAGAACTGCTACTGTCTGACATGAGAACTGATAATAGCGCTTCCATAGTTTCCCCAGAATCGCTTCTGGACGTCGCGGCCCTGCGCGCGGACACCCCCGGCGCCGGCGACGTCGTGCACTTCAACAACGCCGGTTGCGGTCTGCTGGCCGCGCCTGTGCTGGCCGCGATGGTCGACCACCTGCAGCTGGAGGCGAGCATCGGTGGCTACGAGGCCTCGGCCGCCCGCGCCGAACAAGTCCGCGAGTTCTACGCCGAGACCGCTGCCCTGATCAACTGCGCTCCCGAGAACATCGCGTTCGCCGGTAGCGCCACCCACGCGTTCTCCACCGCCCTGTCGGCGATCCCGTTCGAGGCCGGTGATGTCATCCTCACGACCCGCAACGACTTCATCTCCAATCAGATCGCCTTCCTGTCGTTGAGCAAGAGGTTCGGCGTGCGTGTGGTGCACGCTCCTGACGCGCCCGAGGGCGGGGTGGACGTGGCGGCGATGGCCGCCCTGATGCGCGAGCACCGGCCCCGGCTGGTGGCCGCCACCCACATCCCCACCAACTCCGGCCTGGTCCAGCCGGTCGCCGACATCGGCCGACTCTGCCGCGAACTGGATCTGCTGTACCTGGTCGACGCCTGCCAGTCGGTCGGCCAGTACCCGATCGACGTCGCGGAGATCGGCTGCGACCTGCTCACCGCCACCTGCCGCAAGTTCCTGCGCGGCCCCCGCGGCTCTGGCTTCCTGTACGTGTCCGACCGCGTCCTGCGCGCCGGCTACGAGCCGCTGTTCATCGACATGTACGGCGCGCGCTGGGTCGAGCCGGGCCGCTACCAGCCCGTCGAGACGGCAGCCAGATTCGAGGACTGGGAGTTCCCCTACGCCATCGTCCTCGGCTGCGCCGCCGCCGCACGCTACGCCCGCCAGGTCGGCATGGACGCCATCGCCCGCCGTACCCCCGCCTTGGCCGCCGGCCTGCGCGACAGGCTCGCCGATCTGCCGGGAGTCCGCGTGCTCGACCACGGCCGGCAACTGGGCGCCCTGGTCACCTTCACCATCGACGGCTGGCAGCCGGAGCCGTTCAAGGCCGCCATGGACGCACGTCGTATCAACTCGGCACTCAGCTTCCGCCACTTCGCGCAGTTCGACTTCGGTGACAAGGACATCGACTGGTGCCTGCGCCTGTCGCCGCACTACTACAACACCGAACAGGAAGTGGACCAGGTCGTCGCGGCGGTCGCCGACCTCAGCGTCGCAGGCGGCAGCCGTGACGACCGCTGAACCTCTCACCGAGCCGGGTGCTGCCTCCGCGCAGGAAGGACTGTGGCGCAACAGCGACTTCCTGAAGTTCTGGCTCGGTGAGACCCTGTCGCTGCTCGGCACCCACGTCACCAACCTCGCGCTGCCGCTGACCGCGATCTACGCCTTCCACGCCACCGACGAGCAGGTCGGTCTCCTGCGGTTCCTGCAGCTCGCGCCCTACCTTGGGCTCGCTCTGCTGTTCGGGGTCTGGGTTGACCGGGTCAGGCGGCGGCCGGTCATGGTGTGGGCCAACCTCACCCGGATGGTCCTGCTCGCCCTGATCCCGGTCCTGTCCTGGCTGGACGCCCTCAGCATGGCACCGCTACTGGTCATCGCCTGCGTCATCGGCGTCGCATCGGTGCTGTTCGACGTGAGCTGGATGTCCTTCGTACCCACCCTCGTGAAGGACCCCAAGCACTACGTCGAGGCCAGCGCCAAGATGGGGATCAGCTCGTCGGCGGCTGACGTGGCCGGTCCCGGGCTCGCCGGTGCCCTGATCAGTGCGCTGACGGCGCCGGTGGCGTTGGTCGTCGACGCGTTCTCCTACCTGGTGTCACTGGCGTCCCTGCTGCTGATCCGCACGCACGAGCCACGCCCAGAACCACCTGCGGCGAAGAGACGCCTGCTGACCGAACTGCGCGAGGGTCTGCGCTGGGTCTTCGGCAACCAGATCCTGCGAGCGCTGGCCCTCGTCGGGTTCTGCTGCAACTTCTCCATGGTCACCGTCTGGACCATGTTCCTGCTGTACGGCACGCGTGACCTGCAGCTGGACTCCACGACCCTGGGCGGCATCTTCGCGACGGCCTCCGTGGGCGGCTTGATCGGCGCGGTGATCTCCCGGAAGATCATCGCGCGATTCCGGCTCGGGCTGGTCTATCTCGTGGCTCAGACGGCTCTCCTGCTGGGCCCGACACTGATCGTCCTGGCGGGCGGCCCGAGGCCGGTGATGGTGGGGGTGTTCGTCCTGTCCTTCTTTGCCACCTACCTGGGCCTCGGCGTCGCCAATGTCATCATCGTCAGCCTGCGCCAGACCAGCACCCCGCAGGCGATGATGGGCCGCATGACCGCGGTCTTCCGCACCTTGCTGTTCGGTGGCGGCGCACTCGGCGGTCTGTCCGCCGGCCTCCTCACGGGTGCGGTCGGCGCCAAGGGAGCGCTCACCACGGCGGCCATCGGCTCGGCCGCCGTAGTGATCGGGCTCATCATCTCCCCGGTGAGCCGGCTCCGCACCCTGCCACCAGCGCCGCCAGAACCCGCCGCTGCCGGAAACGGCTAAGCACGACCTGTCGTGGGGTGCCCGTTAACGCGGCTGCTACCAGCCGCCATTTCGGGTTTGACCTGCGCGATCAGTGTGTGCGGCGGCGGGGTGCCAGGACCTCGGTGATTTTGGCGATGGCTTCGGGTCCAGGTATCGCAACGCCATCGCGCTCGCCTTGATCGAGCGTGCGCGCGTGCGCGGCGAGCTGCGCGCAGACCTTGACGCCGAGGCGCTGTTCGGCCAACTGGTCGGCGCGCTCTACTACCGAGTATTGATCACAGGCGCGCCGATCGACCGGGCCTCCGCAGAACGGCTCGTGTCCTCCGCGCTCGAAGGGAGCCTGACATGTCAATGATCGTGGAAACGGCCATTGTCCGCGAGGTCGACGTCGAGACCATCATCTCGCCCACGGCCACGGGACGGCTGCTGCTCGACTCCAGCGACACTGGCGGTGCGCTGAGCACCGTCAGGATGACGCTCGCCGAAGGCGCGGACGGCGCTGTGCCCCATCACCACGCCACTTCGACCGAGCTGTTCTACGTCTTGGAGGGCAAGGCCCGCGTCCTGTCGGGCGAGGAGGTCGTGACGCTGGTGGCGGGCGACGTGGCAGCCGTGCCCCCCCGTCGGCAGCCTTTTCATCCTCTACGTCGGGGAGTGCGTACTCCTGCTACGCGGGAGATCCTCGAACACCCGGCCGCCCCCCTGACAGCGGCCAATCTGGCCCGGCTCGGCGAAGGTCTTCTCCGCGACACCGGATTCGAGCCGACCTTCGCCCTTGATCCGGCCCTGCGAGCGGTGCTGGATACGGCGCTGATAGTCGTGGAGCGCGACGTTCGCGCCGCGGGGATCACCGGTGCTCCGGCTGATCATCCCTGACCGGAACAACAGCGGCTATGCCCAAGTGGAGTTCGCGGGCGGTTACCACGGCAACGGCATCCGGCCCGCCGAGGGAAGAGACCCCCAAGGGGCACTTGCGAGCGTCGCCGACGCCACCCAAGAAACGATCATGGAGCTGACCTGGACGGTCTGGGCCGTCTGCCCCGTGCACGATCAGGGCCTGCACGCCGAGCTGGAACATGAGGTGGCCGTTTGGCGGTGCACGGCTGGTGGAACGCACACCGTTGCACCAGTTGGTGGACTTTCCGCCGAACACTGATAGCGATCTGTCGGCCGGTTGCTGGAGATCAGCCCTTGACGGTGTAGCGCCGTGGGATGCCTTTCAGAAGTGCTGGGCCTTCAGTGGTACCAGAACTCATGAGTGGTCCCAAAACTGGCCGACAGTGGTGCCACTTCAACCGTCGTAATCACTGCCCCGACGCCGACCTTGGCGGCATCCGCATCGCCGCCCGAATCCAGGACCACCTCCCGCCCGACACACGGCGCGGACGGAACCGAACCGGTCGGCCTCGTAGTAGGACACCGCTCTGCGGGGTGGCAGGTCGTGCGGTCAGATACCCCACCAGTAAGACGATCTTCTTTGTGCGATGGGTTCCCGGCCTGCAGTCGTCGCCTGGCCGCCGCCCGCGCTCGCGGTCAGCGCCTGGGCCGCCCGCCGGCGATGACCCCCGAGCAGGTCCAGCACGCCCGCGACCTGCTCACCCGGCCGGAGAACACCGTCTCCTCTATCGCCCGGCTCCTGGGTGTCAGCCGCTCGACCATCACAAGTACGTGCCCGAACTCGCGATGGGCCGCCCTGCCGTCGAACAGCCAACGGCGCGGGCCGAACTGGAGGCGGGAAGCTGATTCCCCAGATCATCGCCTACTTGGCGGCTGGTGGCATGTTGGTTCACTGCACCCCGTCTTGTGGAGCCGGTAATGCAGGCCGCCTCGGGTGGCAAGGCGGGGATGGCGGACCAGCAAGAGCCCGAAGAGAAGTGCGGGCTCAAGAAAATCAAGATCCACCTCTTGAAACTTGAAGTCTCGCCTGGGTATAACTTAAATATGACAGAGCAGGCGATGGACTGGCAGGAACTCACGAACCTGACCCGGGGCCAGCCGTTCGTCGTCGAGCGGGTGCGCCTGGCAGGCAACGGCGTCGCGATCGAGGGCGTGTTCGAGCTGCCGCAACTGGCTCAGCTCAACGTCGAGGATCAGATCTTCGTCACGGCGTTCGTGCGGTGCCACGGTTCCATCAAGCAGATGGAACGGATCTTCGGGGTGAGCTACCCGACGATCAAATCACGACTGAACCGGATCACGCAGATGCTCGACTTCGTCGAGACAGATCCGGCACCGTCGCGGGCCGACATCATCGATCGGTTGCGCCGCGGCGAGATCACCGCACAGCAGGCATTGTCCGAATTGGAGGGCCGGACGTGATGCCGCAGTTGCTGACCGTACGGGTCAAACGCCCGGACGGTCGTCGCATCAGGGTCTGGGTCCCGATACTCCCGGTAGTGCTCGTGCTCTCACCGGTCGTGGTCCTGACCGTACTGGGGGCGGCCGTGGCCTGCCTCGTGTATCGCGTCAGTGTGGTGCGGGCACTCGGCACCGGCTGGCGCATCGTCTCCGCGTTGCCCGGCACCCGGGTCGACGTCGAGCAGGGCCGTACGGCTGTGCTCGTAACTATCCGATAGGAGAGGTTCCGATGAACGAACAGCGCAAGGACATCCTCGACATGCTGGCCGAGGGCAAGATCACCACAGAGGAGGCGGAGCAGCTCATCGCCGCGCTCGAACCGGACCAGCCGCCGGCGGCGTCGAGTCTCGGCGCCCGGCCGAAGGGCAAGGCGAAGTACCTGCGGCTGGTGGTGCACACCCTTGAGGACGGCGAGCCGGGGCGGGTCGACGTGCGGGTGCCGCTGCAGCTGCTGCGGGCCGGCGTACAGCTGGCGGCCCTGATCCCGCCGCAGGCACTGGAGCGGGCCAACGCCGAACTGAACAAGTCGGGCGTGCCGTTCGACCTGGCGCAGGTCAAGCCCGAACACCTCGAGGCGCTCGTGGAGCACCTCGACGAACTGACCATGGAGGTCGAACAGCCCGATGCCCAAGTGCGTGTCTTCTGCGAGTAGGCGCCGTCTAGTTGGACGGACCCCCGGGAGGGTGCTGGAACACCCTCCCGAGGCCGCGCCCGCTACAGCAGAGCACGGTTGAACTGCCAATCTGAACTTTAGCCGCTCATCGGCGCGGCCCGGTCAACCTCCACACCGGCAGCGGCGAGGTCCGCGTCCGCGCGATCGGCGCCTGCGGGGTCATCAAGAACTCCGGCGGATACCCCCGAATCGGCGAGGCCACCGGCGACCTACGGGTGAACTCGGCCAGCGGCGACATCGTCGTCGACCACGCGCACGGCGCGCTCACCGCGAAGACCGCCTCGGGCTCCATCCGGGTCGGAGGGGCCGCCGCGCAAGGTGTATTGCCTGAACGCACGCGGACGGGAGTATCTCGACGAGTCCTGGAGGACCTGGAGCTTCCTCACCGAACGGCTCGAACAGCTCCGCGAAGGAGGTAAGTAGACGTGGCCGTAGGGCTGAGCGAGCCGAAGCGGCGCTACCGGTAGTACCTGGAGATGGTCACCGGGCCGATCGAGGACAAGCGGCGCTATCGGCAGTACAAGGCACGCACGCAGCGGCTTCCCGCCACCTATCACACGGCGATCGATGCGCTGCAGCGGTACCTGCGGTTCTTCAGGCCGTCGGATAAGGCGGACAGCCTGCTGGCGACGCTGGAGGATCTCGCCGATCTGTTCGAGCAGAGCGCGGCGAACGGAACCCCGCTCCGCGAAGTCGTCGGGGGGACCCGGTGGAGTTCGCCGAGGCGTTGCTTGCGAACTACCCGCAGGGTCAGTGGATCAGCCGGGAGCGGGAACGGCTGACCAACGCCATCAATCGCGCCATCAATCGCGCCATCGATCGCGTCACGGGCGACAAGCCCGTGACGAAACAGAGAACGGATATCTGAATGACAGCCAATAAGGTCCGAGGGCCTGTGATCCACGTGCAGGGCCTGGAGAAGTCGTACAAGGAGCTGCAGGTGCTGCGCGGCGTGGACTTCGACGTGGCGCGGGGCAGCATCTTCGCCCTGCTCGGCTCGAACGGGGCGGGCAAGACCACGGTCGTGAAAATCCTGTCCACGCTGCTCAAGGCCGACGCCGGGACGGCCCGCGTCCACGGCTTCGACGTGTCCACGCAACCGGCGGACGTGCGGGAGTCGATCAGCCTGACCGGGCAGTTCGCCGCCGTCGACGAAATCCTCAGCGGGCGCGAGAACCTCGTGCTGGTCGCCCGGTTGCGGCACCTCAAGAATCCCGGCAAGATCGCCGATGACCTGCTGGAGCGGTTCTCGCTGACCGACGCGGGCGCGCGGAAGGTGTCGACGTATTCGGGTGGCATGCGCCGCCGCCTCGACATCGCGATGAGCCTCATCGGCAATCCGCCGGTCGTCTTCCTCGACGAGCCGACGACCGGGCTCGACCCCCAGGCGCGCATCGAGGTGTGGCAGGCCGTCAAGGAACTCGCCGACCGGGGTACGACGGTGCTGCTCACCACGCAGTATCTGGACGAGGCCGAACAACTCGCCGACCGGATCGCGATCCTGCACGAGGGCCGGATCATCGTGAACGGCACCTTGGCCGAGCTCAAGCAGCTGCTCCCGCCCGCCAAGGTCGAATACATCGAAAAGCAGCCGACCCTCGAGGACGTCTTCCTCACCCTCGTCGGTGACAACGGCAGGAACGGCACGCCGGCCATGACCGCAACGTCGGCACGGACGCGTAAGGAACAACGATGACCAAGCATTTCTTCGGCGACACCGCCGCCCTGCTGGGACGATCCCTGCGCCACATCACGCGCAGCGTGGACACCATCATCACGACCACGATCATGCCGATCGCCATGCTGCTGCTGTTCGTCTACGTGTTCGGCGGCGCGATCAACACAGGGTCGGAGTCGTATGTGAACTACCTGCTGCCCGGCATCCTGCTCATCACGGTTGCTTCGGGCATCGCCTACACGGCATTCCGGCTCTTCCTGGATATGAAGAACGGCATCTTCGAGCGATTCCAGTCCATGCCGATCGCGCGGTCGTCCGTGCTGTGGGCGCACGTGCTGACCTCGCTGGTCGCCAATCTGATCTCGCTTGTGGTCGTGATGCTCGTGGCCCTGCTCATGGGCTTCCGCTCGGGGGCGGGAGTGCCGGCGTGGCTCGCGGTCGCCGGCATCCTGATCCTGTTCACCCTGGCGCTGACATGGATCGCCGTCATCCCCGGCCTGTCCGCGAAGACCGTGGACGGCGCGAGCGCGTTCTCCTACCCGCTCCTCTTCCTGCCGTTCCTCAGCTCGGCCTTCGTGCCCACCGACACCATGCCCGGCCCGGTGCGCGCCTTCGCCGAGCACCAGCCGGTGACCTCCATCGTCAACGCCATCCGCGACCTGTTCACCCAGCAGCCGGTCGGCACCGACATCTGGATCGCCCTGGCCTGGTGTGTCGGCATCCTCATCGTCGCGTACGCCTTCGCCATGAACACCTACCGCCGCAGAATCGCCTAGGTAGCTGTCTCCTTAGACCGATCAGTCAGCAATTTCGGTGGCGCGGTGCCACCACCTCGCCACGGAGGAGGCCGGATGCCGGCAGATCCGCCCAGCTCACCCGCGCTGCGCGCGTCCGACGCGGACCGCGACCGGGTCACCGAACTGCTGCGCGCCGCCGTCGCCGACGGCCGGCTCGACCCGGTCGAGTTCGACGAGCGGCTGGACGTGGCGCTGGCCGCCCGCACCATCGACGTGCTGGCCCCGCTCATCACCGATCTGATCGCGGTGCCAGGCGGCGACGGCGCACTCACGCTGCCGTTCGCTGGGACGCCGGCCGAGCCGGCCGCCGAACTGCTCACCATCAATGAGCGGCACGGCTCGGTGCGCCGTGACGGCCGGTGGACTCTGCCGTACCGGCTGGCGCTGCGCACCGCGTGGTGCGACGTGATGCTGGACCTGACCAGCGCGGTGCGCAGCGCGCCCGAGCTGGTCATCGAGCTGCGGGTGCGCGGCGGCAACGTGGAGTTAGTCCTCGCGCCGGGCATGGTGGTGGACGCCAACGAGCTGTCGGTGCGGCACAGCAACCTCGCGATCAGCAGGGACGCGGGCGACAACACGCCGGAGACGCTGCAGGTCCGCTTGGTAGGCCGAATGCGGCACGGCCGGCTCGACACCCGGTGGCAGACGCCGCGCCGGTGACGCGGCAGGGCCCGGATACCGCGGTATCCGGGCCCTGACATCTCGCACGTGGTGCGGGCGCGCCGCCGTGCTACGGCCTGTCATTTACGACGGCACCGCCGCCGACGAACCGTTCTTCCTGCTCATCCCCTAAACCCCTGCCGCCGTGCCCGAACCCCCGACCGCACCCGGGCGCTGGCCCGCGGCGACGTCGACACGCTGCTCACGGCCCCCGTCCTGGCCCTGCGTGAGCGCACCCTGTTTCGGCTGCTGTACGAAAGCGCGGCCCGGGCCGAGGGTCCTGGCCCTCGACGTCGACGACCTCGACCTGCGCAACCGCCGCGCCAAGGTACGGCGCAAGGGCGGCGCGGTCGACGTCATCGTCTGGCGCACCGCCACCGCCCGACTTCTGCCCCGTCTGCTGGACGGCCGCCGCACCGGCCCGGTCTTCCTGACTGGCCGCCGCGCCCGGGTGGAGCTCCCCCCGGGCGACGTGGATGTCGCCTCCGGCCGGGCCCGGCCGACCTACCGCCGCGCCGCCGAGCTGTTCGAGACCGCCACTGCCGACCTGCCCGGCGGTCCATGGGCCCTGCATCAACTGCGCCACAGCGCGCTCACCCACGCCGCCGAAGACGGCGCCAACACCTCCACCCTGCTGGCCTACTCCGGCCACACCTCGGTCGCCTCGCTGGCCCGCTACGCGCGCGTCTCTCCTGAGGCGCTTGCCCGTTGGCAGGAAAGCCGTGACCCGGCGGCCCGCCGGCACTGAGCCCGGGGTCGAGGAACCGGCGGACAGCCGTTGGCGCTGAGAGTGATCATGCATGGCAAACAAGCACGATCTTGGAGGAGTCAAGCCCACCGATGCGGGCAACGACTGATGGTCACGCTGACGGCGCCAGGCAGATCGCCTTGCGCGACGACGCCCACGGCGAGGTGTACTGAGACACTGGGGTCACCAAACAGGGCGCCTCCTCAGTCGCCAGATACGTCCTCACCCTGGTCGCCAAGTGCATCATGAAGACAACCAGCGCCTACGTCTGTCAAGGCCAGCCCGCACTATCGTTGCGGCATGAACACCCCGGCGGCGGAAGCCCACATCGACGACGACCTTGTGGACCGCCTGATCCGCACGCAGTACCCGGATCTGGTGGGCCCGCTTACCCCCGTCGCCAACGGCTGGGACAACATCATCTACCGCCTGGGGACGGACCTGTCCGTACGGCTGCCGCGCCGCCAGGTTGCCGTCGACCTCATCGTCAACGAGCAACGCTGGCTGCCGGTCCTGGCCGAGTACGTCGAGGTCCCGCTGCCCATACCCGTCAGGGCCGGCATGCCCGGCGAGGGCTACCCGTGGCCGTGGACGATTGCGCCCTGGTTCGAAGGCCGCACGGTTGCCGACGTGCCGCCGTCCGACCGCTCCAGCATCGCCGTCCCGCTGGCCGACTTCATGACGGGCCTCCACCGGCCCGCACCGCCTGATGCACCGCGTAATCCCGTCCGCGGCGTCCCGCTCGCCGCCCGCGACGAAGCGGTACGGCAACGCCTACAGTCCATTCCCCGATCAGCTGAGCTCCTCCCCCTCTGGGAGAAACTGGCCGCCCTCCCGCCCTGGCAGGGCCCCGCGCTCTGGCTCCACGGCGACCCGCACCCGGGAAACCTCCTACTCGACGGGGAAGGGCTGGCGGTGTCCTGGACTTCGGCGATCTCACCAGCGGCGATCCCGCCACCGACCTGGCAGCCGCGTGGCTGGTGTTCGACGAGAACGCGCGCGAGGTATTCCGATCACGCGTGGACGCCGACGAGGTGACCTGGGAGCGCGCACGGGGCTGGGCCCTTGCCATGGGCACTGCTCTGGTCGTCTACTCGGCCGATAACCCCAGCATGGCGGCCATTGGCGATCACGTCCTCGACCAGGTGCTTCTCGCCTAGAGGTGTTACGCAGCACCCGATAGAGCACGGTCAGACAACGGCGGTAGCTCGGAGACTGGATCCGGGGATGGGCGCCCAGCACCTTCTGAGAGAGGATTCATTGCAGCGCCCGCCGCAACGACGGCTTGTTCATGCGATCGCACCGACAATCCGACCAGCCGTTTCGAGCCCATTCCAAGATCATCCTGGGTAATTCTGTCCGGTGCACTGTTCCGCGATCAACGCGCTGACCTCCGCAAACGCCGCCACTCCGGCAGCCATCTCGCATTGTGTACGTTTTATGGCGATTCGGCGAGCTCGCCGCCCGCGCCGAGGACCAGGCGGCCGCCATCGCCGCGCTGTACGACGAGATCCGCCAAGGCGATCACGCGGTGCGCCGTACCGGCTTCGGACTGGTCCGGCTCGCCGCCCGCCCGGCCGACGCCGGTGTGGCGCCGTGGGGCGTGTGCCCCCGAACACGGCAACACCCTCACCTCAACCGGAGGCCTGACACGGTGTCATGCCCGGAGGGTGTGACCGCACCTGGGGTAGCGTGTGCTGGAGCTGCTCGCCCAACGTCTCCTTGAGAATGGTCTCCGACGGTTCCATGACCTGTGAGCCGGGACAGGAGGTCGTGGGCGTTTGGACCTGTCGGGACTGAAGATCATGCGGTGGCCGGGATCGACGATATCGCCGCCGTCGGCTCAAGGCGATGGCTCGGCGCCGTAAATGCCGGCGACCGCCTACTCGAAGAGAGACGAGTCTCCGGTGCCTCGGCGGAGGATCTCAGGCTCGCCCTGCGAGAAGTCGACGACCGTCGTCGGGGTGGCGCCGCATTCGCCGGAGTCGATGACGGCGTCCACCACATGGTCGAGCCTCTCCTTGATCTCCCAGCCCTGCGTCAACGGCTCGGTCTCGTCGGGCAGCAGCAGGGTGCTCGACACCAGCGGTTCGCCGAGCTCGGCCAACAGTGCCTGCGTGACGACATGATCGGGGATCCGGACGCCGACCGTCTTCTTCCGGGGATGCAGCAACCGCCGCGGCACCTCCTTGGTCGCGGGCAGGATGAACGTGTAGCCACCGGGGGTCGCCGCCTTGATCGAGCGGAACAGCGCATTGCTTACATGGACGAACTGGCCGAACTGGGAGAAGCCCCTGCAGACCAGGGTGAAATGGTGGTCACTGCCGAGGCTGCGGATCTCCCTGATGCGCTCTATGCCCTCCTTGTTGCCCAGCCGGCACCCCAGCGCGTAGCACGAGTCCGTCGGGTACGCGATCAGCCCGTCCGCATGCAAAAGCTCGACCACCTGGCTGATCAGCCGAGGCTGCGGACTGTCCGGATGCACATCGAAATACTTCGCCACACCCAGAGCTTAGGAGCGGAGACTTCACCGTGACACACGACCCACAAAGGCTGCCTGGAGGTGCCGGGCAAGGTCACGTCCGGCAAAGCGAAGCCTTCGTCGAGGCAGCGGCGAACTCGGCGGCCCTGGCGGCCTGCGGGACGGGCGTGGCGGAAGGCCCTGATGGCTCCAGACTGCAACGGCGCGCACGGGGATCGGACTGTTGGGCATGGCGAAGCCCGCGGCAGTCCAGTGGCGTTCGCCGCTAATGACGAAAAGCACTCCCTGTTCAAGAGCGCTCACGGCAAGCGAGACAGCCGGCCAGGGATCTTCCCGGGCATCATGGCAAAGGTAACGGGGCTGGCCGCAATGGCTGCCGCCACCACTTCCAATGTCGGCCGCATACGCTCTTCCATCTCGACTGCAGAAACTCGCAGATATTTGCAAGCCGGATCAGATCCGAGAACGAGAATGTGCTCGAAGCGGTGAAATCTACTCGGTGCTCGTGTGGGCGACCAGAAATGAATTCCAGCTTCGTTGTCGTGGAGCGAGACGTCGAGGTTGGTGTACCCCCGTTCAGCACCTGGGCTGACAGGTGCAGGCCTTTGGCCAACTGTCGGAGGAGTTCCGCGCTCGGCGTGCGCAGAGCACGCTCCACCTGACTCGACTCGGATAGGGGGTGCAGGCCTTTGTTGTGGCAGCGGGAGCTTCCGGCTGGCTTTTTGTCTGGTGAGTCATGCGCGGGTCCTGGCCGAGGCTGGATGCGAGTCCTCTCGGGGTTGCCTTGATCACGACAGACTCCATAGTTACACATAGTAGCAATAGATTGCTCTATGTAGAGTTGCTGGATCTGCGGAGCCAGAACCACGCACTCCTGCCCCGGGATCGTAAAGGCAGGCGCGATGGCCAACGAGACTCCTGTGCCGCTGGACCCGGCGAGCTTGGAGGCGTGGATCTACCTGCTTCCCCATCTCACGAGACCTTCCGTCAGCGCTCCACTGACCCTCCCGCTCCGGTCCCCTGGTGACCACCGTGCGCGACCGTGAGCCAGGTGATGAGGTGCTCCAGCGCGGCGGTCGCACTCTCGCCGGAGGCGTCGACCTCGGGCACGAGGTCGGAGGCAGCCCGTCGTAGTTCGACCCAGCCCAGGTAGGCGGCATAGGCGGTGACCGCTTGGCGTCTGGCCGGTGCGGGCGCCAGACCCAGGTCGGTATAGAGGTCGGTGAGGTAGGCGATCCTCTGTTCGGTGACCCTGCGCAGGATCGGGGCGACCCGCGGGTGGTCGGCGTGGGCGACGATCGCGGGCTCCAGGCCGCTGATGTCCCCCTCCCCCAGCGCGGTGGAGAACAGGGCCGCCAGCCTCTGACGAGGGTCGGAGATGTCCTCCAGTTGCGAGATCAGGGCCGTGGTGTGGTCGGTCTCCCACCGTTCGAGCGCGGCGGTCAGCAGCGCGTCGCGGTCTTTGAAGTGCCAGTAGAAGCTGCCGCGCGTGGCTCCCAGTTCACCTGCCAAGGCGTTGACCGAGACAGCGGCCACGCCGCCGCGGGCCATCGCTTGTAGGGCCGCAGTAGACCAGTCGTCAGGGGTCAGGTGCCTTTTCACCATGCCCGTACAGTAGTGTATGGTCACGCCATACAAGGGTGTATGGAAGGGAAAGTGGGATCACCATGACGCTGATGAAACTCGCTGGTGGAACGGCTGCGCTCGGCCTGGCCGCCGTCGGGGCGCTGCACGCAGTCTGGACATTCTCGCCCTGGCCTCTGGCCAGTCGGGCCGACTTCGCCCGCACGGTCGTCGGGGTTGCCGAGGCCGACGCTCCGGGACCAGGTTTGACGGCCGCGGTGGCAGCGGCACTCGGGACCGCCGGCTTCCTCGTCGCCGCACAGGCCGGCCTGGCTCCCCGCGTGCTGCCCACCCGGCTCGGCACTCTGGCCACATGGGCCATCGCGGGCGGGCTGCTGCTACGCGGCGGAGCGGGTCTGGCCACCTCCGCACTCGCCAAGCCCACCGATTACACCCGCTGGGACCTGGTGGCCTACTCCCCGCTGTGCCTGACACTCGGCGCCCTAACGGCCTACATCGCCACCTCAGCGACCAAGCAGGGTCAGCCATGACCCGCCGGATTCCCCGCTTGGCGATCCCCTGATCGGCGTGCACTTCCTGGTGGGCGTGCCGGCCTGGAGCACCTTCGGGACATGGTCCCGCACGGATCCACCAAGCCAGAACTCCGGCTCTCAGCGCACTGCAGCAGTCGTTCCCGATCACTGGTAGAACAGCACACAGGCCCCTGGTGGAGATGGTTGCTCTTGGTCGACAACCCTTCTACCAGGGGTCTTCCTGCTTCTGGATCAAGAACGATGATCCCGGGCGGGTGGGACTTGAACCCACGACCCACGGATTATGAGAATCCTCGGCTAATGTCGCACGGTGTCGCGATGTGCCGTTTTATATGGCTCTGGGTGCGATTTTCTTCGCCGTTGTGTTGGGTGCTGTCAATGCGTGCCGGGCCGTATCCCACACACGCGAGCAACCGCCGAGCAACCACGTTTCCTTTACCGTTAGCCTTAGGTGTCATTTGTCCGCATGTGCATCATCGCCGAGCAGGGCCCAGGGCTGAAGCGTTCTCATGTGGCGAGACCGAGTAGCTGAAGCCCGTCGCCTGGGTGGCTGCGGTAGTGGTCAGTGGCGGCGCTGATGTTGGTCCAGCCGATCAGGCGGGCCAGGCCGATGGCCAGGTTGCGCAGGCTCGCCAGGATGCGTGGAGCGGCGCCTTTCCGCACTCTGCAGGCGTCTTCGTGGTAGGTGACGTCGCGGATGTGGTGCAGGGCCTCGATGCTCCAGTGGCCGCGGATGAGGGTGGCGAGGTGGGCGTGGAGGATCCGGCCCGGCGGGAGACTGGTGACGGCGTAGATCGTGACGATGGTGGTCTTGCCGCTCTTGTGGTCGGTGCGGCGGCGCTTGACCTGGATGGCCTGCAGGGCGTGCGGGAAGGGCAGGCCCGGGCGGGCGGTGCAGATCTTCATGCGGCGGATCTCGCGGCGGCCATGCCCGGTCTCGTCGGTGCGGTCATTGAGGATGGCCTCGCGCCAGGGCAGGGCCTTGAGTCGGCGGTGCAGGGTGGGCTGGTTGCCCTTGACGACGAGCAGGTAGTGGCCGCCGGCGGCGACGATCTGGCGGGCATGTTCGTGCTGGGTGTGCAGGGCGTCGGCGGTGATCACCACGCCGGACAGATTCAGGTCGGCCAGCAGCGGCGTGAACGCGGGGATCTCGTTGCTCTTGGCCTGGATCTGGGCTTGGGCCACGACGGTCTGGGTGTCGTGGCGGACGGCGGCCAGCAGGTGGGTTACGCCGTCACCGGTGCGGCTGCCGCGCAGCGTCTTGCCGTCCACGGCCAGGCCGAGTAGCGGTTGTCGGGTGCTGGGGGTGGGCGGTGCGGCGCAGGCGGCCAGCTTGGTCAGATAGGCGCAGGTCGCGGTGTCGAAGGCGTCGCCGTCCAGGCGGGCCAGCAGCCGTCCCAGGGTGCTGGCGGCCAGCCGCGTCGCGGCGGGCAGGCCGAGCTGGACGCGTAGTTCAGGGTCGCATCCGGTGATGAATCTGGTGATCTTCGCCAGGGAGGTGGCGCCGCCGAGTACGGCGAGCAAGGCTAAGGCCAGCAGCGGTCCGAGTTGGTAGCGGCGCCCGCGACGGTTACGTGGGTCGGGTACGGCATCCAGGACATCGGCCAACGCGGGCAGGTCGGTCAGGTCCGTCATCGGGTCGGTGGTGGTGACGTGCTCCAGGTGGCGGGAGAGCACGTCGATCGGGGAAGATGGCACGCGAACGCGGCCCCTGTTCTTGATCGACTGGCTAGACACCGACGATCATCAGGGGTCGCGTTTGTCATCTCCGCACCGGGGCGCCCTCAACCATCTGCCCGTCTACAGGGCTACGACCGTCTCACCAGCCGAGAACGCTTCAGCCCTGGAGCAGGGCCAGGCCTTATTGCCGATCGAATTCATCGCCGCGCCCCTGCTCTTGCTCGCCTACGGCGTGATCCGCATCCTCGACGGTCTCGACGGCAGCCGCGGCACGGCGAGTCGCGTACCCGCGTGACCAGACCGCTCGGAGGTCGCGATCTGGCTCTTCGAGATCGACGCCGCCCCGCCGGTTGCCGACGGCGCCTCCTCAGTCGACCGATGCGACGTGGCACCGAGGGTGGCGCGCAATGTGATGTGGTTCACATCCGCGACCTGTCACGCCCGGTGCGGGCTGTTTGTCCCATGGGCGTCACCGGCACCGAAACCGGTGCCCGACCTTGGGAGAACGAAATGAACAACGGCCACCGCATTGTCGTCCTTGGCGCCGGCTACACGGGCATGTTCAACGCCATCCGGCTGGCCCACCGCACCCGCCGGACCGGCGTGAAGATCACGCTGGTCAACCCTTCGAGCCGGTTCGTCGAGCGGCTGCGGATGCACCAGATCGCAGCCGGGCAGGAGCTGGCCGACCACCAGATCCCCGACCTGCTCGCCGGAACCGGCGTCACGTTCGTCCAGGGCGCCGCCACCGCCATCGACCCCGAGGCTCGGCAGATCACCGTCGACGGTGCCGAGACCCTCGAGTACGACACGCTCGTCTACGCGCTGGGTAGCTCGACCGACACCAGCAAGGTCCCCGGCGCCGACATCCACACGTTCACCCTGAACAGCCCGGAGATCGCCGGCCGGTTCGCCGAGCGGCTCACCGAGATCGCCAAGGCCGGCGGCACCGTCACCGTCTGCGGCGGCGGCCTGACCGGCATCGAGGCGGCCACCGAGATCGCCGAGAGCCACCCGAGCCTGAACGTCACGCTGATCAGCTTGGAGGAGCCCGGCGGCATGATGGGTGCCGAGGCCCGCGCCTACCTCTACCGCGCGCTGGACCGCCTCGGCGTCGCCCTGGAGACCGGCTCCCGCGTCACCAAGGTGCTGCCCGACGCGGTCGAACTGGCCGACGGCCGGCTCGTCCACTCCGACGCCTGCCTGTGGACCACCGGCGTCAAGGTGTCGCCGCTCGCCGCCGACGCCGGGATCGCCACCGACGACCGCGGCCTCATCCTGGTCGACGCCACGCTGCGATCAGTGTCCCACCCGGAGATCCACGCCGTCGGCGACGCCGCAGCGGTCCGCCTGGCCTGGGGGCAGATCCACGGGACCTGTCAGAGCGGCCTGCCCACCGCCCAGTACACCGCCGACACCATCGCGCGGCTGCTGCGCGGCAAGGCCGTCAAGCCGTTCCGCTTCGGCTACTTCCACCAGCCGGTCAGCCTGGGCCGCCGCGACGCGGTCATCCAGTTCACCAAGGCCGACGACACCCCCGGCCGCTGGTACCTCACCGGCTGGGCCGCCGTCGCGTACAAGGAGATGGTCAGCGGCAGCCCCCTCCTGACGTACCGGCTCAGCAAGCGCATGAATGTCACCACCATCGTCTCCAAGGGCGGCCGCGCCACCCGCAAGCTCGCGGCATGACGGGTACCGACTCCCAGCGCCGTGATCTCGGGCTTGCCGCCCAGGTGACGGCGCTGGCAACATGAGCCGGTGATCGTGATCGACGGCAGGGCCGAGGAGGACCCGTACATCGAGAACAGGCGGCTGCTGTTCGCCACTGCCTACCGCATGCTGGGCAGCGTCACCGACGCCGAGGACGTCCTCCAGGACGCCTGGCTCACCTGGAGCACCGCCGACCGCGACGCGATCCACCACCCCAAGGCCTACCTGGTGCGAACGGTCACCAACCTGTCGCTGAACCGCCTCACCTCCGCGCGGGCCACGCGCGAGACCTACGTCGGCCCGTGGCTCCCCGAACCGCTTTTGACCTCCCCCGACATCGCCACGGAGACCGAATTGGCCGACACCGTCTCCATGGCGATGATGGTCGTCCTGGAAACCCTCAGCCCCGTCGAACGCGCTGTCTTCCTGCTCCGCGAGGTCTTCGGCTACTCGCACGCCGAGATCGCCGAGACCCTCGAACGTCCCGAGCCGACGGTCCGCCAGATCGCCCACCGCGCCCGCGAGCACGTCCAGGCCCGCCGCCCCCGCTTCGACACCGACGAGGCACAGCGCCGGCAGGTTACCGCGCAATTCATGAAGGCCTGCGCGGGCGGGGACCTGAACGCCGTGATGGAACTGCTCGCCCCCGACGTCACCGCCTGGTCCGACGGCGGTGGCAAGGTCACCGCCGCCCGCCGCCCCCTCCACGGCACCGACCACGTCGCGCGCTGGATCGTGGGCTTCCTGGCCAAGCCCGAGCTGGCCGCCCTGACCATGGAGCCCGCCGTCATCAACGGCGAGCTTGGCATCCTGGCCACTCTCGACGGCTACGCCGTCGGCGCCCTGTCGTTCGACCTCGTCGACGGCCACATCCAAAATCTGCGCTTCCAGGTCAACCCCGACAAGCTCAGCGGCCTCACCCCCGACAACGGCCTGGCATTCCTCTGATGCGCGAACGCGGGCATCGTCTGCGGGCAGCTCGGTGACCCTGTCCAAGCCGTCGCAGGAGGCACTCAACGATCTCCCGTATATCGGCCGCCGCCCCCGACGATGTCCATCGAAGGCACAGGTGTCGAAGGCGAGCGGCTGTCCGTGGTCAAGACCTTCACGGTGTGAGGACCTACGGAGCGGATTCCTGTGACGCCTCGACCAAGGTCCGAAGGGTCAGTGGCCGGGCCAGGATCCGGTCCAGGACTCTCTGGGCGTGACGCAGATGGGGGGTGGTGAAGTGCTCGTCGAAGGCCTGCCGGTTCTCCCACCGTTCCACGATCACCATGCGGGCCGGGTCGTTGGGGTCGACATAGGCCCGATACGAGAGGCAACCGGGTTCGTCCAGCGTTGGCTCGATCAGGGCTTCCAGCGCCGTGCGGAGCCGATCATGCTGGTCTGGGGCGGCGAGGAACTCGGCGATGACGAAAAGGGACATGGCCCGGCCTCCTTCATGCGTGGCGGGCGGGACCTCTGCCCGCACCGGAGACCGTGATCGCGGTGGCGATCTCCTCGATGTCGGCAGGGCTCAGCTCCAGCGAGCCCGCTCCGATCCAGCCGTCCACCTGGGCGGCCTTGCGCGCGCCCACGATCGCCCCGGTGATGCCGGGCCAGGCGAGCACCCAGGCGATGGCCACCTCGGCCACGGAACGGCCATGGCGTTCAGCGATCGGCCGCAGCGCGTCGGCGAGCTGGAGGTTGGCGGTCAGGCCGGTCGTGAAGTCGTGGTGGGCGGTCCGCCAGTCCTCGGCGGGCAGTCCGGCCACGCGCTCGGCGGAGAAGGCCCCGGTGAGCAGGCCGGACTGCAGCGGCGAGTAGACGATCACACCGGTCTCGTGCGCGCGTGCCCAGGCGATCTCATCGGCGGACGACCGGTTGATCGCCGAGAACGGCGGCTGGATGACGTCGACATGGGCGATCTGCTCGGCCGCCTCGAGCAGGTCGGGCGTGTGATTGGACAGCCCGATCGCCCGGACCTTGCCTTCGGCCTTCAGGTCGGCCATGACCTGCCAGTACTCCTCCAGCGGCGTGGCGTTGGGCGACACCGCTCCGAAGCCGCCACCGGCGTACTCCAGCGATTCGCCGGTGTCGGGATAGTGCACCTGGTACAGGTCGATGTGGTCGACGCCCAGCCGCCGCAGCGAGTCTTCGAGCTCGCGGCGGACGCTGTCCGGCTTCATGATCCGCCGAGGCGAGGCCGACGGATTGTCCGGGTCCCAGACCAGGCCGAGCTTGGTGAAGATGTACGGGCGATCGGCCTGCGGCAGGTCGGCGACAGCCTTGCCGACCAGTTCCTCCGAATGGCCCAAGCCGTACACCGCGGCGGTGTCGATCCAGTTGACGCCCGCGTCGAGCGCGTGGCGGATCGCGGCGACCGACTCAGCGTCGTCCGTGGCCCCCCAGCTGAAGGCCCAGCCCGAGCCCGACACGGCCCACGAACCGAAGCCCAATCGGGTGATCTCCATGCCGGTACGGCCAAGCGTGACAGTCATGAGTGATGCACTCCCGTGAATCGGAAAGCCGGAACCGTTCCGGCGGATTCAACCTTCGGCGATTCACGCCAGGTCAGGCAGTGCCCGGCTCTGCCTAGGCACGCCATGACCAGGCATCCACCTAAATCGCGAAATAATGGGACATATGATCTTCGATCGACGTGTCGAACTGGGTGAGTTCCTCCGATCGCGTCGCGCCCGGCTCCGTCCCGAGGAGTTCGGCCTGACCTCCTACGGACGGCAGCGCCGGGTTCCCGGACTGCGTCGCGAGGAGCTGGCGCAGCTGGCCGGGGTCAGCGTCGATCACTATGTACGGCTGGAGCAGGGACGCAGCCTGCAGTTCTCGGCGGAGGTCCTGGACGCGGTGGCCAAGGCCTTGCGTCTGGACTCGACGGAACGGGAGCACCTGTACCGGCTGGCCCGCCCCGCTCCGGCCGCGGCCGAAGAACCGGCGGACAGCCCGCCGCTGCGTCCGGGCATCCACAGCCTGCTCTCCGCGATCAGCGGTGCCCCTGCCTACGTGGTCGACCGCACGACCGACGTGCGGGCATGGAACCGGCTGGCGGCGGCGTTCATCACCGACTTCGGCGAGCTCCGCGCCGCGGAGCGCAACATGGCCAGGCTGGTATTCCTCGACGACGGCGTGCGCGACCTGTACGTCGACTGGTGGGCACGGGCTCGCGACGTGGTGGCCTTCCTCCGGCTGGACGTGGCGCGCCCACCCGTTCCTCCTGCCGCCCAGGCCCTGATCGAGGAGCTGTCGGCCGCCAGCCGCGAATTCCGCCAGATCTGGGCCGAGCACGACATCAAGGCCCCCGAGCACGGCAGCCACCGATACAGGCATCCGCTCGTTGGCGAGCTCGAATTGACCTACGAGACGCTCCGGCTACCCGGCCACCCCGACCTCGCCCTGGTCGTCCACACCGCAGAGGAGGGATCCTCCGCCCAGGAAGCACTCCGCGTCCTGATGCAGTAATCCCCGTATTTCGGTACTCATACCGAGGGCGATACGGATGTCTTGGCAGGAGGTAAGGCTTAGCGCAAGCGCGCTGGCTGAGGAGGCGGCCTGGATGAAGGCGACCTGCCGGTTGACAATGGTCAGGTGCCGGATCGGCTCGGCGGTGACTCGGTGCAGGTCGCCCAGCGCGCGCAGCTCGGCCAGTACCGGGCCGACCTCGGCCAGGTCGAGGTCGGCACGCGGGTCACGGAGCAGCCGACGGTAGAGACGTTCCTGCTCGGCGGTCAGCCCCAGGCTGCCCAGACTCATCAGCACCTCCTCTCGTCGGAGACTCTCGGCTGGTCACCAGACGGCCCATCCGTACGTCGGGGACGGGGCTGCCGGTCTTTGAACGAGCTGGTCCGGCGTCAGGGCATATGCCGGAATGGAGTACGGCTCCGCCACTCACGCCAGAGCGGAAGTCATTCCGATCTGGGCGAGCTCGTCGGGGGACGGCACCGGGCCTGCCGTTGACTCTGAGCCGGCCGCAGGGAGACTCCCGCGATCGCTGAGCCGGCCCGCAAGATCAGCGGAGGCCTCGACGCCGGGTCACGCCAACTCCTCCTTGAAACCCTGCCGCCAGGAGGGATAACGCAGCTGCCAGCCGAGCTCGGCCTTGGCCTTGGCGTTGGAGAAGCCGCGCCCCTCGGTCAACATCAGCACCGCCACGTCTCCGGCCAGCGGCCGGGCCAGCCAGGCGGGGATCCGCATCGGCCGCTTCGCGCCCGCGCACGCCGCCAGGTACGGCAGCCACTCGTTCGCCGGCGCCGGTTCGTCGTCGACGATGTTGAACACGCCGCGGGCCTGCTGCTCCACGGCCAGGACGGTAGCGGAGGCCGCGTCGTCCAGATGTATCCACGAGCAGTATCCGGCACCGCTCCCGACGACCGGGAACTGCCGCTTGCGCACGGGGCCGACCAGGTCGTCCATGGCGCCGGGGCCGTAGAACCAGCCGTAGCGCAGGACAGCGCCGCCGGCCTTGACGACCACGTTCTCGACGTGGCCGAGCGCCGCCATCCCGGGCTCGGCAGGGGTCCCCGTCATCGGGTCCAGCCCGTCCTGCTCGGTCTTGACCCAGCCGCCCTCGCGGATGCCGTTCCAGGCGCCGTAGGCCTGCGCGACGAAGTGAGGGACGCCGGTCGCCTCGGCGGCGGCCAGCAGGTGATCCGTTCCCTCGGTGCGCAGCCGGTTGGTGCCGGCGAACCATCGATCCATGTGCTTCATGTCGGCCTTGCCGGCGCGCTTCACGGAGATCGCGGTCATCTGGTGCACGATCACCTCCGGCCGGGCCTTGGCCACCGCCTCGCCGACCGAGACCGCATCCAGCCCGTCCATCACGACCGCCTCGGCGCCCATCTGTTCCAGCAGGCCCAGCCTGGCGGTGCTCGTCGTTGTCGCCGTCACCTGGTGGCCACGTGCCACGAGCTGCGGCACCAGCCGCCGCCCCAGCACCCCGGCCCCTCCTGCCACGAATACCCGCATGATCTCTCCTTTGACGTAGGTGTCTGCCTCTGAGACGAAACAGCCGGGCCAGTTCGTGACACGGAAGGCACGACAGTCAGGAAAGACCGTTCACTGCTGTCGCTCGCCGCCTCCACAAGATCAATGGTGCGGCGAGTCATGCCGTGCGTTGGTCTTGCCTGAGCCTCGCTCAGAGATTTACAGGTGTGCATTCACTGCACTGCTATGCAATGAATGCATCAAGATATACTCATGTCGTGTGCGGCCGTCAACACGGCCGCCGGCCAACACGACCGACCCGGGGGATGAAAGGACACGATGACCAGTGGAGAGCCAGTCCGCCGCGGCGGACGCGACGCGCAGCGCCGCCGTACCCGCAAAGCGATCATCGAAGCGGCGGTACGGCTGAGCGCCGGCGGCGCGACGCCGTCCATCGACGAGATCGCCGCCGCCGCCGACGTGTCACGTCGCACGATCTACATGCACTTCCCGTCCCTCGACCACCTGCTGATCGACGCAACCGCCGGCGCGATCAACGACCCCCCGGTCGAGCAGGCACTGGCCGACCCCGCGCTCGCAGGCGATGCCGCAGCCCGCGTAGACGCCCTCATCCAGACCCTGCTGGAGCACTCACCGCAATCGCTTCCCCTGGGCCGCCGACTGATCCGCCTGACCGTCGATATGCCAGTGAACGACACCCAAGAACCGCCCACCCCCCGCCGGACCCAACGCCGGGTCGGATGGCTGGAACGGGCCTGCGAACCGCTCCGCGACACCCTGAGCGAGGAATCATTCCAGCGCCTGATCTCGGCCCTGACCATCGTGGTCGGCTGGGAGGCGCAGATCGCCCTGCGCGACGTCCGCGGCCTTGACCCCCAGGCCGAACAGGAGACCATCAGGTGGGCCGCACGCGTCCTGGTGGAGGCGGCGATCAAGGAAGGGTGACCGCCGCCCTCGCTGCTGCTCGGCCGACTTTCGTCATCAGACGACGCGTGCCGGGTGGCGCGGGGCTCGGGCCGCAATCACCCTCCGCGAGGCTGAACCGCGGAGGGCCTTTCCCGTTGGCTCCAGTTCGCTCGGGCAGGACAACGTCCGAGATTGCGACCGCGCCCGCAACACCCTTCTCGCCGCCACGGCGCTCGCCACGAAGGGACAGGGCCGATCGCGCTCTCCCCGCTGGATCCGCTGCCCGAGCCGTGCAACCCGCGCCGGCGAGCATCTCCAGGCTGATCCTCGTGTCGTTGTTCCTGGCGGTGGGGTCGAACCCTGCGGTGCGCTGGCTGCAGGGGCGTGGCCTGCCGCGAGCAGCAGCGAGCGGCGTCGTGTTCGCCTGTACCGCGTCAAAACCCATCGCATAGGGCATCCTTCTGATGTTGTCGCGGGACACCCCGGCGTCCGCGGGAGAGGGCGACTGGAGCAGCTCCCCTCATGAGGAGTCCGCCGATCCGCGAACGCCATTCGCCTGACGAATGTGGTTTGCGACGGTCATTTGGGCCTTGACCACATGTTACCCATCGGTAACCATCGGCTCACAACGAATGAGAGGAGCTCGTCATGCGTCTCCGCCTCCTGTCTCTGATCGCCCTGCTGGTCGCCTCCCTCGGACTTGCCGCACCGGCTCACGCGGCCTCGGCCGGGAACGTGATCTCCGCCCAGCCCACGACCGTCTACCTCGCGCCGGGCAAGCTTCTCGAGGTGCCCGTCGACGCCTGGCGCCTGCTGTATCGCTCCACCTCGGCCACCGGCCGGCTCAACGCGGTGTCCGGCACCTTACTGGTGCCCAAGACCGACTATCCCTTCGGCAGGCGGCCGATCATCGGGTACGCCGTGGGCACGCACGGGATGGGGGACCAGTGCGCTCCCTCCACCAGCATGAACGAGGGCCGCGAGGCGGAGCTGGCCCTCATCAGCCTCTTCCTGCTGAAGGGCTTCGCCGTCGCGGTCACCGACTACGAGGGGCTCGGCACGCCCGGCACCCACACCTACATGGCGGGGATCTCCCAGGGCCAGGCGGTCCTGGACTCGGTGCGGGCAGCGATGCGCGTGCCGGACGCCAGGCTGTCCGCGGACGCGCCGGTCGCGATCACGGGCTACTCCCAGGGCGGCTCCTCCGCCGCATGGGCCGCACAACTCCAGCCCTCCTACGCTCCTGAGCTACGGCTGCGCGGCGTGGCCGCCGGCGGCGTCCCGGCAGACCTCAAGGCCGTCGCCCAGCACCTGGAAGGATCCGCCTCCTTCGGCCTTGCCGCGGCGGCGGGCGTCGGGCTCGACGCGGCCTACCTCGAGCTGGACCTGGAAGCCGACCTCAACGAGCGCGGCCGCGCCCTGCTCGCCGACGCGGCGGACGACTGCGTGGCCGAGATCAACGCCAAGCTGGCCGGGCTGCGGTTCTCCGACCTGTCGTCCCTGGACCTGCTCAACCAGCCCAAGTGGGTGGCCCGGCTCATCGAGAACCGGCTCGGCGCCGCTGCGCCTCGGGTGCCCGTGTTCCTGTACCACGCGCAGGGCGACGAGATCATCCCGCACTCGGTCGGCGCCACCCTGCGGTCACAGTACTGCTCGGCTGGGGCCCGGGTGCGCTGGGTGAGCCTTCCCGCCGGCAACCATGTGCTCGGCGCTGTCAAGGGTGGGCCCTTGGCCGTCGAGTGGCTGGCGCTTCGCCTGCTCGGCGTCCCGGCGACCAACAACTGCTGACCCCGCTCCGCCCGCCGTACCCATCCCGGTTCATCCCTCGGGCTCTCGCGTACGGCGGGCACATCTCCGGCAAGGGGACGCGACGCCAGCGATCCGAGAACGGCGTGGGTCTCCCGGGCGTTCGACGAGTTACAGGGGACGGGCCGGTCTGCGGCCCCCTTTTAACGCTCTGATCTGGGAGGAGTCCACCGCGGCTCGGGAGAAGTCGAGCGCGTCGGCCGCGCGCAGCCGATCGAGCAGCACCTCGTGCAGGCGCTGCCAGACGCCGGAGGCGTTCCACTCGGCCAGGCGCCGCCAGCACGTCATGCCCGAGCCGTAGCCCAGCTCTTTGCGGCAGATGCTCCCAGGCGATGCCGGTGTGCAGCACGGTTGGTGATCACTGCCGCTACGTTCTGTACCCGGACGACCCGGCACCCTCCCCTGAGTGAGCGCCTGTCGTCCGGAGCGCGATAACCGCTGACTAGCTCGTGCACCACGGACGGCCCGGCTCACCGGACGGTGACCACACCCGCCTGGTTCATGCCTCCTGCCACCGGAGCCATCTCTCCCGGCGTGCTGACCCCGCTCGCTGGCCCCGCCATCCTGGTCACCGCCCTCGCCCCCGGACAGCCTGCGGCTGCGCCGCCTTCTCGACTGCCTGCCCTGACATGACCTTGGGAATTCGGCTCATTGTCGGCGCCGACGGATAACCTCGCCCCATGTGGCGAGAGCTGGTGGCCGAGCTGACGGATGATCACGACTTTGCCGACCCGGTCGGCATCCGCGAGGTGGAAGAAGCGGAACAGGCGCTAGGCCATCCGCTACCCGAAGTGCTGGTTTCCCTGCTGCGTGAGACGAACGGCATCAGAGGCGCGTACGGCCTCGGGCTGGTGTGGTCGCTGAAGGAAATCGTCGAGGAGAACCTGCACTTCAGGAGCGGCTTTTTCAACTGGATGTACATGCCGTTCCATCCGCTGCTGTTCTTCGCCGACGCCGGCAACGGCGACCGGTTCGCCCTGAAACTTCCTCCGGTGACCCGCGAGGACGTGTTCTGCTGGGATCACGAGGACGACAGCCGCACGTGGGCGGCTCCGGACGTGGCCACGTATCTGCGCTGGTGGCTCACCGGTCACCTGAAGGTATGAGCAGAGCACGTCCACGACGCCGCCCTTCACCGAAAGTCGTCCATCTTGCGCTGAAGGTTGGGCGAGGCTTGGCGGCCGAAGCTGGGCATGTCGTCCTCGAAGGGGTGCGAGCCGGGATGGCCGTCGAACAGCAGGCACAGCTCGGGGTTGTCGAGGCGCTCGCCGAGCATTTCGACGATCTGCGCGACGCGCGGACCGCCGCCGTGGCGGTCGAGGCCATCGACGCTCATCTGGCGGCGCCCGATCCGAGCTGGGAAGTCATCCTCGCCAGCGGCTACGTCGCCAACTGGCGGCTCACGTCCGACCCCGGCGGACGCCCTCGGGTGGCGTGTACGACCTCAGCCTCCAGCAGTCTTCCGCTCGGTTGGCACATTCGGCGGCTGCGGGCGGTCCCGATGACCCCCCGGTGTTCCACGCCCGCGCTGACCTTGACCGAGTGACTGGCGCGGCCCCGGCCTACTGAGGCTGGGGCAGGTCCTGGACTCGGCGCCGAATATGGTCAGGCATGCCCCTCCAGCAACTCGGCGAGAACGTCAGCAACGTGGATCGCGGGTGCGGGGAGCCGCCCGCGCAGATGCGGAGGGATCAGCTCGGGGTCGGTGGCCGCCCGCCTCCTCGCCACCGCCGCCACCACCCGCCCGTGGCGGTTGCGCCTGCCGGAAAGTCCATCCACGCAGTTCAAGCGGCATGTGAGTACTCGTGGAGAACCCCTCCGAGCCGATCTCGACGTTTGTCGGCGTACCCACGGCGCACCGGCCGCGGGAGGTCGCAAGGGAGTCGTCATGCGTCTGTTGAAGCAGCTCGTGCCCGTCGCGGCAGTCGCCGCCATCGGCAGCGCGGGCGTGCAGGCAGTGGGGAGAAATCCGTACCTCACCCTGGTCCTCGGTGTCGTGACGGCCGTGCTCGCGCTGTTCGTGTACGCCCGGATGGTGCGCAGGTCCGAGCACCGCGCGCCGGTCGAGCTGGCCGCGAAGGGCGCCGCCACCACCACCGCCCGCGGGATGCTGATCGGTGCCGGGATGTTCGCGGCCGTCATCCTGAACATCGCCTTCCTGGGCGGCTACCGGGTCGACGGCATGGGCTCGGTGACTGGCGCGGTGGCGATGGTCGGGTTCATGGCCGCCGCCGCCGTGACGGAGGAGGTCGTCTTCTGATCGATCCAGCGTAGCCCGGCCGCCTCACCGCGGCGCAGCCCGCGCAGCGCGATCAGCTGCCACAGCGGATACAGCCGGTCGCCGCGCGCGAAGGTGAGGAACTCGGCCAGCTGCTCGGCGGTCCACACCGCCACCGCCGGCCGCTCGCCACCGCGCCGCCATGCGCGGGCAGCCGGATCACACGCGCCGGGTTGGATGCGATCAGGCCCTCACGGACCGCGGCGTTCAACGCCGCGCGCAGCGTCGCCCGGATCCGGTGCAGGGTGGAGGACGCGATCGGCTCCCCGTACCGGTTAAGCCGCCCAGCCAGCATGGCGAACATCCGCGCGATGTCGCGGCCGGCCAGCTCGGTCAGTTCGATCCGGCCCAGATACGGGATCAGATGCAGCCGCACGTGATCGGCGTAGGCCTTGCGGGTGCTGGGCCGCAGCTGGTGCTGCTTCTCCAGCCAGCAGCGCAGCCACCGTGCCAGCGTGCATCCCGCCCTGCCACCCCGTTCCCCCCTGCAGAGATCATTCTTTGCTGGTGATCCCGGCCGCGACCGCAGACTACGACCACCGCTACGTGCTGCCCGTGATACCGCTGGCCTGCCTGGCCGCCGCCCTCACGCTCATCCCCCTCACTCCCCCACCCGAACCAGCCACTGAGAGCCTCGGGATGCACTGAGTCGCAGGGAACGCGGTGACCTGCCGGGTGATCACTGCGAGGTAGCCTGCCCGTCTCCTCAACCGCCTTCTTCGCTGGTGGGAACGGCAGACCGGCAGAGCCCGCCTACCCGGGCTCGGTCTTACGCCAGCGGGCTTCGAAGAAGGAGTAGACCCCAAAGATCACCAGGCCCAGCGCGACGGCAACCAGCAGCCAGGGGCCGAACGGTGTTGTAGCGATCTTACGCAGCGTCCCGTCCAGACCTTGAGCCTCCTTGGAGTCGAACGTGGCGGCGGCGATGATGAGGAACACCCCGAGGACGCTGAAGACGCCTCCTCGCGCGAGGATGCCCATGAGCCCCAGCGTCTCGACCGTCCTGCGGGTGTGCGCGTTCATCTTTGCCATGTGCAGGTTGTCGATGAACTTCTTGAGGACGGCCTGCACCATCATGCCGACCCCGACCCCGACGACGCCGAGACCGATCAGCAGCACCAGCCATCGGCCACCCGTATGGCTCATGAGCGTCGCGGTGAAGTCCTTGGATTGGGTGTTGCCCGAACGTTGGCCCCCGACGCCCATCAGGAATCTGACGACGCCGATGCAGAGGGCTACGTAGATGGCGGCGAGGGCCAGCGATGCCAGCCGCTTTGCGACCGTGTGCCCGTTCGGGCTGGCCTGCCCCTACACCACCTCAGCGAGCCGCCACAACGCCAGCCCCGCAAAGCCGACAGCAACCAACCACAAGAGCACGAACCCGCCGGGATGCGCGGCGACAGCATGCAGCGCGCCCGCGGCATCAGCCGCCTCACCACCGATCCCGAGCGCGATCTGTACGGCCAGCAAACCGATCAGCACGTAATTCACACCACACGCCACGAACCCGCCGCGCGCGAGCCCCTCCAACCAACGGCTGGACGCCGCCTTCCGGCCCGCGGACTCGACCCCGCGCTTCATAGCCATCACAGACCGCCTCCAAGCTCGGCGCGGCAGCCACCAGATGGCCAAGCCCAGGCCGGGCCACAGCCAGGAGGGTCCAGACGATGATGATCGTGTCTGCCTCCTGGGGCAGCAGGTGGCTATCCAGCCGCGCCTGCCCCGAAGGCGGGGCTCGAAACACTGATGCGGGACGGCGTTGATCGGCAGAGACGAGGCTGCCGGGCGATGATGACCGCCGCCTCGCCTGGGAGGGGCGCTCCTCGAGCACCCTCCCCAACGACCGTCAGCGTCATGTACGGCGCGAGCCGCCGAGGAAGCCGCCGGTGCTTCCCGCGCCGATCCCCGCCTGGTGCAGAGCCAGCAGGCACAGGCCGAGCAGCATGAACGTCACGCCGCTGATCCCGCCCGGGATGTCGATGCCCAGCACGTCGAGCAGGAAGCCGATCCCGAAGATGATCGCCGCCACGATGGCGAGCACCTCACCTCACCTCATCTTCGGGGCCGGACAGCGCGAGCAGTTGTTCAAGCATGGCCCGGTAGTCGCGAAGAGCCAGCCTGAGCTGCTCGGTGTCGCCCTGGTCGGTGTTCTTCCATCGATCGCCCAGCTCGCTCGTGCGCGTGGTCAGCGAACTGGTGAGCGCGTTGACGATCTCGTCGACCAGCTCGCCCGCCTGCTCCATCGCCTGGCGCGGGTCGTCCACGAACGTGGCCTGCAGGTCTCGCCAGCGCGTGTGGGCCTGCTCAACGTCCTGGTCGAACAGGGCAGGGCTCTGCGGTGGTACGGCCTGCGCCCGGGCGGGTTCGGGCTCGACCGGCACGTCGGCGGTGGCGGCGTTGGGGTCCTTGGACCGCCTGTCCTGGACTTCGACGTCGGGGTCGGTTGAACCCTGGGCCTCGTGGCCCGTCGGCTCCTCCACCGCAGGGGCATCCCTGCGGGCCTGTTCCTGTTCCACGTGCGCATGGCCAGGGCCCGTCGCTGGGACGTCGTCCTTGTTCACCGCGTCGTCGTGCTGCCGCGGCGTTTGCAGATCTTCGTCTTCGTGCTTGCGCGGGTCCATGTCGTCACCGTCCTCCGGGATCGCGACGGGAGGTGCCTTCGTCTTGGTCATCGCGGCCCGTCGCCGGATCCCGGCGGGAGGCGCGGTCGTTGGCCGGCGACTCCCCGAGGAGCTCCTCGAACAGGGAGCGGTAGTGCATCATCGCCTGGCGCGACTCCTCCGTCGAGGCCTTCTTCGCGGCCGCACGGCCGCTGACCTCATGGGCTTGCCGGTAGTGGTCGAGAGTGTCGCCATGTCCCACCGAAAGTTTCGATGACTTCGCGCGCAGTACCTGGACTAGCGTCTGGCACGATCCTCGTGCTCGCGCTCGTGGCCACTATGCCGACGAGCAGCAGCGCGGCCTGCGGGCTTCACTTGACGCACCGCTCGCCGACTGGCCAGTTAACCCACCCGCAAGGACACAGAAGTGCCGTGACGAGAAGCTGCCCTGATCCCGCAACGTGACTGCGCTCAGTTCGGAAAACCCGCGCCCGCGCCGGGCGTCAGAACCAGTGTCGTCGGCCAGCGACTGGACGCCCGATGGAGCCCAACAAGAGCAGCACGAGGCCGATGACGAGGAGGACGGCGCCGACCGTATACAGGATCGAGATGCCGAGGAGCCACCCAAGCACCACCAGGATCACACCGAGGACGATCATGACATCCTCCTTGGAAACATGAATCCTCTGCTACGTGGTCGCGTAGCAATTGTAATATTCCCTGGTCGCTGGCGTCTAAATCGTTCGAGCGGTCCCACCTGTGGGTCCTGCAGGGAATTGACATGCGGCATGACCGGGGCGGGAAGGAAATCTCGTCGAGCCATGGGTGGGCAGGGGGCGCCGTCGTTCCAAGTCTGCCCAGCACGCAGCACCTCTCTGTCTCACGCCGTTGGGATCAGAGAGGTATGACGGCGGAAATGCGAAGCCGACCGGCTGCCAGTGGAACCTCCTGCCGCACGATCTGCCGCCGCGCAGCGCGGTCTACTACTACTTCGCTCTGTGGCGTGATGACGGCACCGACCAGACCATCCATGACCTGCTGCGCTGGCAGACTCGGGAGAAGAAGGGGCGATTAGCCGACCCGAGCCTGGCCGTGCTGGACACTCATAGCGTGCATGCGGCGGCCGGGGTGCCCGCCGACACGACCGGCAAGGACGCGGGCAAGAAGGTGCCCGGCCGCAGCGCGGCCTGGCCGTGGACGTGCTCGGCCTGGTCATCGCGGTGGTGGTGCTGGCTGCCTCGGCGCATGAGAATGTCGCCGGTACCGCGCTGCTGGACCGTCTGGCCACCCAGGCCCCCACTGTCCAGAAAGTTCTGGTCGACCAGGGGTTCAAGAGCTCGGTCGTCACCCACGGCGCTTCGCTCGGGATGCAGGTGGAGATCGTCGAACGCCATCCCGCAGACCGGGGGTTCGTTCCCCAGCCCAAGCGGTGGGTGGCGGAGCAGACCTACGGCATCCTCATGCTGCACCGCCGTCTGGTGCGCGATTACGAGCATCGCCCCACCAGCTCCGAATCGCGCGTGTACTGGGCGACACGCACTCGGCCGTTGACACGGTCCGGCCACACCGTGGCCCGCCTGGCCGATCCCGGATCCGCGCTTACGGCGAGCACGCATCGCGACGCTGCAGACCTCGATGGGCGGGGATCGGTCAGAAAGCGGTCTGTGGAACGGACAGTGCCCACGCCTAGATTCGGTCCATTCCTGCATTTTGACCCACATGGCTGGGCGAATGCCTCATCCCACCTCGTCGTAACAGGAGAAGATCATGAAACCCGCCCTGCCCATCGGTGTCGTGATCGCGGCTCTGGCCGCCACCACTGTCGCCGCGCCCGCGGCCGCTTCCACCGATGCCTCGGCCGGGGCCGCCGCAGGGACGCCGGCCGCCGCCCCGCCGGCCGGCACCTTGAACATCAGCAACCGCCGGACCAACCTGCAGCTGGAGGTCGGCGACGTCGGCGCCAGCGGCAAGGGCAGGGTCTTCAGCAGGTTCGCCCGCGGCGGCGGCGACACCGAACAGCAGTGGAACTTCATCAACGGTGGCAAGCTGGTGAGCAGGAAGCTCGTCCGAGGGCAAACCGTGTGCCTGGAGACCGACAGCGCCGATCGACTGTTCGTGGCCCGGTGCGTGGGTGGCAAACAGACCCAGAAGTGGGCGTTCAAGCTGGCGCTCGACGCTCCGGGGGCCTTCAAGGACGCCTTCGTCATCCAGAACTTCGCGACGAAGAAATGCGTGACCAGCGCCGAGGCGAATGCGCGGCGCAACGCCGCGGTAGGCGTCGGCTCCTGCAAGAGCGGCAACCTGCTCCAGCAGTGGTTCCCCGCACCGCTCGTTCGCGACTAGTGTCCCGCGCGGCGGTCTTGGACCATACGGGGAATGACCGTCATGGGGACGAAGGTACGGGTGACGGCGTCGTTCCAGTAGGCGACACCGACCGGCGCCTATCAGTCGTGTGATCGATACGCCGAAGTTTCCGGGGCCCGTAGCCGCGACACATCTGTCAAATGACAGCGGCCGACGTCAAAGATTGGTGGGAATGGCCTCGGGCCGCGGCTGAACGCCTCTCGAGCGATCTCCACGCGGCTGCTCATCCCGAGGTCAGCGGGGAGGGTCCGGCGGTCCTGCTCCTGCACGGTGTGCTCGCTTCGCTTACGGCTGACCTCATCGACGGCGCCCGGGCTTGGCCGCTTAGCACGCCGAGGGCGCCACCTCGAGCACCTGGTAGATCGGCTCGACGCCGCACCGGTCGCGATGGGCGTCGATGAAGGCGATCGTCGGGCGGTCGGGGGCGCTTTCCCGGGCGCAAAGAGCGGCCGCCGACTTCAGGATCTCGTTGGCCCGGCGCAGCTCACGCACTCCCGCTCAGTGGATCCTGCAGCACTGAGCAGAGGGTGGGCAGTCAGTGGACTGCCTATGAGCACACGCACCGCTTGAGGTCACCATCACCGGGAGCCGGACGGGTGACTCGGAAGGGACCCGTGATGGCCGCCCACATCCCCCGTCGTGTCACCCAGGCGAAGCCGTCCACCAGGACGCCTTGGTGTACTTCCTGGCAACCTTCCGAGTCGCCGAGCACCCCCACCGTGTCGCGCTCCCCACCGCGACACGCGACAACAGCGGCTCCTGACAGCCGCTATTTAAAAGGAGGGCGTGATGAAACACGTCTACAAGGTCTTGGCTTATCTGGTAGCGATCGAGGTGGCCGTGCAAGCGGCGATGGCAGTCTGGGGTGACGCCGGGCTCGGCAAGTGGATCTCTGAGGGCGGCGTGCTCGACAAGTCGTTCTCCGAGAGCGGGGGCACACCGTTTCCGGAGGTCGCCGGCCTTATCGGCCACGCCCTGAACGGGATGTTCGTGATCCCGGCCATCGCGCTGCTGCTGCTGATCTCGTCGTTCTGGGCGAAGGTCCCGGGAGCCGTGAAGGCGGCCGGGCTGGTGCTTCTGCTCGTCGTCCTGCAGGTCACCTTCGGCGTCGTCGGCCACAGCGTTCCGCTCGTAGGCGCCGTGCACGGCCTCAACGCGCTGCTGCTGTTCACCGCGGCGCTCTACGCGGCACGTCGCGGCGCGGCCGTGAGCCCGCCCGTCACCACGCAACCGCAGCCCGCGGCCGGCCATGCGGCGTAGTCGCCCCAGTGACGGCCGCATCCGTCTCGCAGTCGCGTACGCCGCGACCGCGGCCGTCCTTGGGCCGCTGATCTGGCTCTGGCAGGACAGCCTGCTGCCGGAGGCGTATTCGGTCATGGACATGGGGTACGCGGATTACGGGGGCGGGCCGAGCGGCTCCATGGAGCATTCCGGGGGAGGCGCATCGGCCCACGGCGGCCACGCACGGCAGGAGGGGGCCGGGCGTGACGTCACCCAGCTGATCGCCGACCCGGACCGTCCGGCTGACATCGCGGTGACCGTGGTCGCCCGCAAGCAACGGTTCCGGCTGGCCTCCGGCCGCGCTTTCGAGGGGTACACGCTCAACGGCCAGTCGCCCGGACCGGTCATCAAAGCGACCCAAGGCCAACTGGTCCAGGTGCGACTGGTCAACGAGTCGGTGCCAGGGGGCATCACGCTGCACTGGCACGGCCTCGACGTGCCAGGCGCCGCGGACGGAGTCGCCGGCGTCACCCAGGACGCGGTCGCCATCGGCAAGGAGTTCACCTACCGGTTCATCGCCGACCAAGCGGGCACCTTCTGGTATCACTCACACCAGATGTCGCACGAACAGGTGCGCGGGGGCCTGCTCGGGGCACTGGTCGTCACACCGCCGGGCAAGAGCGCCGACGCGAGCCAGACGATCGACGTCGAGGCGTTGGTGCACCTGTACAACGGAGTACGCACCATCAACGGCCGCGAGGGCGACGTCCCCGTCCGGGTGCCACCCGGCGCACGGGCACGGGTCCGGGTGATCAACACCGAGTACGGCGTCATGCCCGTCTGGGTCAGCGGCGCGCCATACCGGCTGGCCGCCATCGACGGCACCGAGATCAACGAGCCCACGCCGGTCCAGGACAAGGCCGTGGCGGTGGCCGCCGGAGGACGCGCCGACATCGAGGTGACCATGCCCGAAGACGGCTCACCGGTCCGGATCCACCTCGGCGGCCCGTCCGCCGTCGTGCTCGGCTCGACATCGCACGTCCCACCCCCGATCCCCCGGCCGGCGGCAACGCTCGACCCGCTTACCTACGGCACCCGCGCGCCGCTCGCCTTCGACCCCGGCACACCCGACCGGCGCTTCGAGTACGACATGGGGCGCCGCCCCGGCTTCCTCGACGGGGTCCCCGGGCTGTGGTGGACCATCAACGGTCACATGTATCCGGACGTGCCCATGTTCCACGTAGCCCAGGGCGACGTGGTGCGGATGCGCATCTCGAACAACAGCGGCGAGGCCCACCCCATGCACCTGCACGGCCACCACGCGGTCGTGCTCAGCCGCGACGGCGTGCCCGCCACCGGCAGCCCCTGGTGGGTCGACTCCCTCGAGGTCGGCGTCGGCGAGACGTACGAGATCGCCTTCGTCGCCGACAACCCGGGCATCTGGATGGACCACTGCCACAACCTGCCCCACGCCTCCGAAGGACTGACCGCCCACCTCATGTACGAGGGAGTCACCACACCCTTCACCGTGGGAGGCCCGGCCGAGAACGAACCGGAGTGAGCTGGTTTCGTCCACGATGAGCACGTCGCCTTTGTGGGTGATGAGCAACAGGGGTGCGGCCCGCCGCGAACGCTCCAAAAGCCCATCGGGTTCTTGAGCGTGCTGCGGATGGAGGGCGAAATCTACATTTCCCCCAGAACGTCGCTCACTGCCCGGATCGGCCGACTGGCACAGTCCTGTTCACCCGCGCTGCCCCCGCCCGTCACGGCCGGCCCAGCGCGAGAGTCTCCCGACGGAGTGAGCGAGAAGTGGGCAGCAGATGAATTGTTGCTTGAGTAGCAGGCGAAAATACCCTCCGCAGATCCGCATCCGCGAAGCACTTGCCGTTCGTCGTTAAGGAACTTCTGCATGCGTATCGGCTTCGCAGTACCTCAATATGGCGCCTTCGCCGACCCAGCCGCCATCTGTGCTTCCCACAGGTAGTGATTCAACGGGGCAGATTCATGGGTAGCCGGAGGGTGAACGTCGCGCCGTGACCAGAGACGCTTGCCACGGTTGCGGAGCCCCCGTGGGCCTCAGCCAACTGGCGAACGATGGCCAACCCCAGTCCACTCCCGCCGGTCTGCCGGTTACGCGACTTGTCGGCGCGCCACGCCCCCCTGCTGCCGTCCATCGGTCAGTTTGTATCCGACGCCGAACACGGTCACCAGGTGAGCCGGCCTCCGAGGATCAAGCTCGATCTTCTTGCGCAGGTTCGCCATGTGCACATCGATCGCACGCTCGGTGGAGTCACGGTCATAGCCGTTGGTCCGCTCCAGCAGCTGCTGGCGGGTGAATCAGGTTCAGCGGCCATCGCCCGGAGAATCTCGAATTCGTCTGGCGTGCACGCCTGCACCTGCCGAAAATTCCATCCATGCAGGTCAAGCGTTATGCGAGTACTCGTGGAGGACTCCGCCGAGCCGATCTCGTCGGCGTATGTTCAGGTCGATGATTCGTTGGGGTCCGTGATCGGGTCCGGGACAGTACGCAGCGGGGCGGCTTGGGCCAGGGCTTGATGGGCGCGGTGCTGGTTGTAGAAGTGTTCGTACTCGCGTAGGGCGTGCCGCAGGTGGCGCTCGTTCCAGAGCAGGCAGCGGTCCAGGAATTCGTGGCGGCACGACTGCGCACCCATCGCTCCATGATTGAGTTCATGCGCGGCATCCGGATCCCGGTGAGTACGGTCTGGATACCTGCCGAGGCGGCGCAGGCGTCCATGGCGGTGGTCGTCCCGTTGTGCGTCTTGGCGCCGAAGATCACCTCGTCGGAAACCGCCCCCGCAGTGAGTCGACGCCCATGTTCCCCACCGTCTCGATCGCACCCTCAAAGCCGAGGGTGATGACGAGTGACGTGACCCGGTCAGACCGGCCGCGCTCAGGTGCCCGGACAGTTAGTGAACAGCTTTCGGAGTGGTGGGCGAATAATTTCGTCTACCAGACTCTGGCTCCTCAGAAACGTGTCTTCGAAAACTTAGGGAGCTATCAGTGTTCAGACCAATTGCCAAGGCGGCGAGTTGCGCCATGGCCGCGGTCGCCCTCGCCGGGATCACCACCGCGGTGACCGCAACCCCGGCACTCGCAGACGGCACCGCCTGTAAGAGCGGAACGCTGAAGTCCGTACGCTCGGACGCCATCAACGCCGAGGGGTGGAGTGCCGAGGCGCGGGTGAAGGTCTGCATCCAGACCAGCAATAACACCAGAAAAGCCCTCGTTTCCAGCTGGATCACCTGGGTGGACACGGACCCCGTCTGCAGCATCAGGTTGCAGTATCTCGGGCCGCGTGGCTGGAGCGACGACGGAGACCCGGTGCACTGGTACGACAACCGCTACAAGTACCCGCAGCCGATGGGCGGGGTGATCGGCAACTACACCGGCCGCGTCAAACTGTGGTGCAAGGGCGAGCGAGCCTACCTGGACTCCCCCAGCCGGTATCTGACCTGGTAGTGACACGCCCGCCACCGGCAAGGAGGCGTGGGAGTCCTGGGGGCGACCGGAGTCAGGGACCGCAGTGATCACGCGTGTGCCTTCCCGGCCGACGTTGGCGCGTCGGCCGGGAAGGCACATCCTTTCCGACCGCACCCCTCGCGTTTCCTGGCAAGGCCGCGGAATGAACGTCATCTACGCGGATCAAAGAATCAGGGCACAAGAGTGAGGAGCGTCATGCCAATCCCCACGACCGGGGACACCCGGCCGAACCCGTTCACCGCCGTCGCCGACGGAGAGCGGCACGCGATCTACGCGGAGCTCACCGGCAAGGGGCCCGTCCATCGCGTGACCCTGCCGACCGGCCGGCAGGGCTGGATGGTCACCAGCCACGCCGAGGCCAGGGCGCTGCTGTCGGACCCGCGGCTGGTCAAGGGCGGCTGGCAGACCGGCGTGTACGCGAGCAAACTGGGCGAGGACACGGCCCGAGCCATCCACACCAGCATGCTCCACAGCGACCCGCCGGACCACACGAGGCTGCGCAAGCTCATCACCTCGGTGTTCACCCGGCGGAGGGTCGAGATGCTCGCCCCCGGGATCCAGCAGATGACCGGCGACCTGCTCGACGCGCTCGGCGGCCAGGACGTGGCGGACCTCGTCCCCGCCCTCGCGGTCCCGCTGCCGATCAACGTCATCTGCGAGCTGATCGGCATCCCTATGGAGGCCAGACCCGACTTCCGGAGCTGGACCCCGCTGATCGTGTCGCCGGACATCCACGGCTTCGAGGAATACCAGCGGGCCGCGCTGTCGATGCTCGCGTACACCCGCGGCCTGATCGAGGACAAGCGGCGCAAGCCGCGCAACGACCTGCTCTCGGACCTGATCGCCGCCCGCGACGGCGAGCACAGGCTCTCCGAGGACGAACTGACCTCGATGGTCTACCTCCTGGTCATCGCGGGGCACGAGACGGCCGCCCACCTGATCGCCAATGGCGTACGCGCGCTGCTCACCCATCCCGGCCAGCTCGCTCTGGTCCGCGAGCGGCCCGAGCTGCTCGAACCGGCGATCGAGGAGATGCTGCGCTACGACGGCCCGCTGCAGAACACGCTGCCGTACTGGACCGCCGAGCCCGTCGAGGTCGGCGGTGTCACGATCCCCGCCGGCGAGCTGGTGATCGTGGCCCTGACCGCGGCCAACCGCGACCCCGCGCAGTTCCCCGGCGGCGACGTGCTCGACATCACCCGCGAGGCGCCCGCGCACACCGCGTTCGGGCACGGCCTGCACTACTGCGTCGGCGCGCCACTCGCCCGCACCGAAGCGCGCATCGCCCTCGGCATGCTCCTCGACCGCTACCCCGCCCTGCGCCTGGCCGTTCCCCCCGGCACCCTCACCAGGACCGCGTCACTGCTGATCAACGGCCTGGACGCCCTCCCGGTGCACCTTCGCTAAGACCTGGTTCTCGAATCTTCTGACAGCGTGGGAGCGCCGCTGGTCGGTCTGGGCGCCCAGTTGGCGGCGGTGGTCAAGGCGGCGAGTGCTGAGGGTGCTCGCGCGGCGGCTTCGCCCCAAGTGCCCCTGGCCGCTGCCGCCGGCGCTGAACCACGGCGAAGCCCGCCCCCGGGCGTGCGGGAGCGGGCCGTGCGGGTGCCGGGTCAGTGCGAGCCGGTCAGATCCAGGTGCTTGACCTTGGGGTCGCCCTCGTCGGCGAAGTAGTCGCCGCGCGAAGTCGCGTCGTCGCCGTCGGCGATCTTGGCCGCACGGAACAGCAGTGTGCCCAGCGCGGCCACCGCCAGGTTGACGATCAGTCCAACGAAGCCGGCGTAGATGGTCATCTTGGTGTCGAGGCCCAGGTTGGACAGGCTGAACGCGGACCCGCCGAAGTGCAGCTTCCCGCTTCCTGGCGCGCCCGGAATGGTGTACAGCATCCACATGCCCGCTGCCAGGCCCGCGGCCCAGCCGGCGAGCAGGCCGCTCTTGTGGAACCAGCGGGTGTACAGGCCCAGGGCCACCGACGGCAGGGTCTGCAGGATGATCACGCCGCCGATGAGCTGCAGGTCGATGGCGAACTGCAGGTCGAGCAGCAGGATGCAGGCCACCGCGCCGACCTTGACCACCAGGGAGACCAGTTTGGAGACCCTGGCCTCCTGGGCGTCGGTGGCGTTCTTGTTGAGGTATTCGCGGTAGATGTTGCGGGTGAACAGGTTGGCCGCGGCGATCGACATGATCGCGGCGGGAACGAGCGCGCCGATGCCGATGGCGGCGTAGGCGACACCGGTGAACCAGTCGGGGAACAGCTGGTCGAACAGCTGGGGCACGATGGTGTTGTTGTCGGGCTTGCCGTTCGGGTTCATGATCGGTTTGGTGCCGGCGGCGATGGCCATGAAGCCGAGCAGCGCGATCAGGCCGAGCACGAGGCTGTAGGCGGGCAGCGCCGACATGTTCCGCTTGATCACGTTACGGTTCTTCGACGCCAGCACGCCGGTGAGGCTGTGCGGGTAGAGGAACAGCGCCAGCGCTGAGCCGAACGCCAGCGACACGTACTGCAGCTGGTTGCCGGCGTTGAGCAGGGTGCCGTCGCCAAGTGCGGGGGTTGCCGCGAACTTGGCCCCGGCCGCGTCGAAGATGGCTCCCCAGCCGCCGAGCTTGGCCGGCAGGTAGAGGACCGCGGCCAGGATGACGATGTAGATAAGCGCGTCCTTGACGAACGCGATCAGCGCCGGCGCGCGTAGTCCGGACTGGTACGTGTAGGCGGCCAGGATGGCGAACGCGATGATGATCGGCAGATGCCCGGTGATGCCCATCGATTTGAGCACCGCCTCGATGCCGACCAGCTGCAGCGCGATGTACGGCATGGTGGCCACCAGCCCGGTGATGGCGACGGCCAGCGCCAGCGTGGGCGAGCCGAACCGGGCCCGGACGAAGTCGGCCGGGGTGACGAACCCGTGCACGTGCGACACCGACCACATCCGGGCCAGCACCAGGAACACCAGCGGGTAGACCACCACCGTGTAGGGCATCGCGTAGAAGCCGATCGCGCCCGCCCCGAACACCAGCGCGGGCACCGCGACGAAGGTGTAGGCGGTGTACAGATCGCCGCCGACCAGGAACCAGGTGATCCAGGAGCCGAAGTTCCGGCCGCCCAGCCCCCACTCGTTCAGGCTGGCGATGTCGTCGGGCCGTCGCCAGCGCGCGGCCACGAACCCCATGCCGCTGACGAGCAGGAACAGCAGGCCGAAAACGACCAGCTCGGTCGTGTGCCCACTCACTTGGTCATCCGGTAGACGATCGTGGTGGCGGCGACGCCCACCGCGATGAAGGCCGTTTGCAGCCAGTAGAAGAGCGGAAAGCCCAGCAGGCGCGGCTCGTCGGCGTTGAACAGGAACGTCAGCAGCGGCAGCACGATCGGCACGACCAGCAGCCAGTTCCACGGGCTGCGGTCAGTGTGTGTCCCGGACCCCGCGGCGCCGACGCCGGCCACTTTTCTCGTCATCGGGTTTACTCCATTACTTTCTTGGGCGCGTCCACTCAAAATGAGCGCGAGATTCAGATACACCTATCGCGGCACGTCAACTGAACAGCCGTTATCGAGCCCATTCTTGGGACGGGACCGCTGATAGGAATGATCGGTGAGCCCGGTGATCAGAAACACGTTCGTTCTCTGCCCAATTCGCGGCCACCGGGAGAGTGTGGTCCGAGCCGAGCAGCGGCGCGCCCCCGGAGTCGCCCGGGTTGGGTGAGCAATGACCGAGCAGAAAGCGGTCTTACCTCGGGACAGCCGTCCCGGCGATGGTATTCGTGGGCCCCATGCGGGCCCTGGCTCGGCCGGGACTTGATCTCAAATGGCACCCGGCAGGGCTCGGACGAATCGAGACGTGAAATGAAGGCTGCTCGGATACTGCGTGCGCTGACCGATCTGGCGGGGACGGCTGTCATGGTCGCTCTGACCTGTACGTCTCCACACCGGCATGTGAATCGGCGTCGGCCGGATGCCGAACGTCAAGCCAACGGTGGTCATTGACCTGGCCCGCACGCGCGGCAGTACAGGCTGAAGTCGTGGAGGGCAGATTGGACGGCTACGACTACATCGTCGTAGGCGGCGGAACCGCCGGGTGCGTGCGCCTTTCCGAGAACGCTCACGCGGCCTCCGGCTCGACGGTCGACTGGCCGCGCGGGCTGGGGGCGGTGCTGGACCGGCCCAACCTCGATGTCGTGACCGGCGCGCTGGTCCACCACGTACGCGTCCGGGACGGGCGGTGCACCGGCGTCGACTACACCGTCGACGGCGTCACGCTCCGCGCGGGCTGCCCCGGAGAGGTCGTGCTCTGCGCGGGCACGGCCGGGTCGCGGCGCCCACCCGAGCGTGCCGCCCCTGCTGGACCCGGACTACCTCTCCGACGTCCGCGACCTGGACGCGATGGTCGCGGGGCTCAGGCTCGCCCGTCAGCTCGGCAACGCCGCAGGTCTGGACCCGTGGCGGGGCGAGGAGGTACTGCCGAGGCCCGGACTGAACAAGGACGGCACCATACGTGCGTACCTGCGCAGGAATCCGAACTCCTTCTACCACTACGCGGGCACCTGCCGGATCGGCACCGACGACATGGCGGTAGTGGACCCCGACCTGCACGTACGGGGCATACGAGCCGATCAGGCGTTCGCCCGACGAAACCCGACATGCGCACACACCGATGACGGCCGCGACCGCGACCACAGGTGTCAAGAGGGGAGAATCCACAGTGATCGCGCGAGTGAGCGTGCGCGGGGAGCGAAGCCTGGCTGAGGTGCTGCAAGCCGACCTCGCCGAGTGGACGCGACGCACAAATAGATACGTGGAGATCTGGGCGTTGCCCGAGCATGCCGTGCCGCCCCCGGGCGACCACGGCGGTGTTGTCGGTCGTGAGGATGGTGCTGTCCGCTGTGGAGCGGCGCGAGCTGGCGCGTACCGTGTCGCTCGCCGTCACCGTGGCGCCCTCCGGGCTGCGCCTGACAGCGAGTTTCGACAGAGCCGACGACAAGGACGTGGACGGAACGGACGAAGGCTTCGACGTGCCTTCGATGCGCGCCGCCTTCGCCGAGGCGGGCGGCACGCTGAACGTGACGACCTGCGCCGGAGGCGCGACGGTCAATGGCACCATCCCGGCCACCAACCTGCGCCGACGGGCCCGCTGACGCTTGGGCCGAGGCACCGACCGGCGATCGCGCCCGCGCAGGGCAGATCACCGCATTCACAAAGACGGACAGGTAATGAGCAGCGAAGTGATCTGGTCGAGCGGAAACGGGCCGCGTACGTTTTCCTCGCGACCCGGCAGTCGGCGTCGCCAGTCCACGCATGCTCTGGAGATATTCGATGATGCGAAGACATACGAGGTTATTCGCAAGTCTGGCCGTCGCGGCGGCACTGCCCGCGGTCACCGCTCAACCCGCACAGGCCGTCGCCGGCCCGCGCACCGCGGCCGCCTATTCCTGGCATCAACTGCAGTCCGCGACCGGCCATTGCCTCGTCCCCCGCGGCCGAACCGTGAAGGCGTTGCCCTGCAAGCCGGGTCAGTGGCTCTGGCGGGAAGTCGTGGTCCCCGCGCGCGACACCTTCACGGCGGACTCCCACATGTTCGTGTACGGCGAGGGCAAGACCGTGGATCCCGATGGCGGCACGTGGTGCCTGGACACCAACGGGATCTCGGAAGCCTATATGAGCAAGTGCGACAGCAATAGGGCGGACGATGGGCAACTGTGGTATCCGCTGTCCGATAGGAGGGTGAACGACTACTACTACTTCACCCTGGTCTCGGAGCAGTCCATGGGCAAGTGCAAACAGCTCGTCCACGCCGGCGGAGACACCGGAGTGACCCATTGCCCGCCTGGCATGCTCGATAAATCGCCCAGCAACCAGAATTGGCGGTTCGGACAGCCGAAGGGTGAATACCACTGGTAAATATCATTCAATTCTTCTGAAACACGGAGCCCCCGGCGTGGCCGGGGTTTCCGCTGCGTCGGCCCGGGTTTGCCTCTCCTGGCCGTATCGGAACACAGGCGCCCGGCCGTGGCGGTGACACCGGCCGCCGGGCGATCTCCCGGATGACCTCTGCGGAGGGGAACGCGGCGCTCATCGGGCGGAGTTCGAGCATAAGGTGAAAGGCCGGCTGCCCCGGGCTGTTGGCGTCGTTCAGCGGGTGAGCAGGTCGCAGATGGCTCTGGCGATGTCGGCCGGGGCCTCTTCGGCCATGAAGTGGCCGCTGGTGACGGTGCTGTGGTGCAGGTCGGGGGCCCAGGCGCGCCACAGGGCGGCGGCGTCGAAGCCGAGGGCGGCGCCCCAGTCCTGCTGGAGCACGGTGACCGGCATCCGCAGCCGGTTCCCGGCGTCGCGGTCGGCCTGGTCGTGGATCACATCGATCCCGGCCGAGGCGCGGTAGTCAGCCACGATCGAGGGCACCGCGTTCCGGCAGGCGTCCAGGTAGGCGGCGCGCACGTCGGCGGGGATCGCCTGGGGGTCGTTGGTCCAGATGTCGAGGAAGTAGCCGAAGAAGGCGTCCGAGCTGGCGGCGATCATCTGCTCGGGCAGGCCAGGCGGCTGGGCCATCAGGTAGAGGTGGAAGCCGACGGCGGCGCTGGTGCCGTGCAGCACGTCCCACATCTCCAGGGTGGGCAGCACGTCGAGGCTGGCCAGGTGGGTGATCGTCTCGGGGTGGTCGAGTGCGGCGCGGAAGGCGACCAGGGCGCCCCGGTCGTGTCCGGCCAGGGCGAAGCGCTCGTGACCGAGCGCGCGGGCCAGGGCGACAATGTCGGCGGCCATGGTGCGCTTGGAGTAGACGTCGGGGCCGGTCTCGGCGGGCTTGTCGCTGGCGCCGTAACCCCGCAGGTCGGGAACGATCACGGTGTGGTCGGTCGCGAGGTCGGCGGCGACGTGCCGCCACATCAGGTGCGTCTCGGGGAAGCCGTGCAGCAGCACGATGGGGCTGCCCGAGCCGCCGATGGCCACGTTCAGGGACACGCCGTCGGCGACGTGGACGCGCTGGTAGTCGAAACCGGGAATGACAGGCGTCATGATTGCGCCCTTTCAAGGAAGTGAACGGAGACCTATAACGTGCCGCGCGCGGATGAGCATGTGATCAGCGCGCCATCGTGGCCGGGCTTTGACTACGACTGGCGGCCGAGGCAGGACCCAGAAGAAGACCAGTCACCTGATCTGGGCGTTCTTGGCAAGGGTGCGAGATGGGCGGTATCTGTGTGGAAGATCGCTTCGACGAGCGGGTCGGGCAGGTGTTCTTCCGTAGAGTTCGCGGTGCCACAGGCTCGCGCACACGCGTTCGATGCCACTCGTGAGATGCCGACGATAGGTGGTGAAGGGCAGGCCGAGACGTTCGGCGGCGACTTCCTGAGCGGGGGCGCCGCGTAGGAATGTCATGGCCAGGGCGCGGTGGAGTTTATGGCTGCGTGGATCGTCGCGCAGGCTATTGATCGTCTCTTGTATCAGGTCCCGTAGAGCGGCGCCGGGATCGGATGCGGGATGTTCGGTGACGAGTCTGCTGCGGGCCAGGACATTGGTGGCCAGCGCGCTGGGCTGGAACATCTGACGCAGCGCGGTGCGAACGGCGTCGGTGAACTGTTCGTGGGACAGCACGGCGAGTTGGCATGCCGGGACGTCGGTGTGTTCCTGCCGTCCTGCCCGCAGTAGGTACTTCAGGCGTTCCAGCCACGCCTGCGCGGATACCGCACGCCAGTCATGGGCGAACAGGCCGTAGGTTTGCCCACCCAGTTGTGGCCGTTCGGTGATGTCATGCATGTCATAGTGGCGCTGGTAGCCGGCGGAGGAGTCGGGGTCCTGGATGACCACGTAGGACCAGGCCATGCGTTCGGAGCGCAGGCAGTTGCTGATGGCGCGCCATTGGATGAGGTCCATCACCGGCGAACTGCCGCGGTAGGGAGGTAGGACCCAGCTGCGGCCGATGGCCAGGTGTTCGCCGGCGCGTAGTGGGGTGGTGGCGCGGGCGTGTGCCCAGACGGTAGCGGTGATCGGATCGGTGGCGAGTTCGTGTTCGTCGAGGTGTTCCAGGCGTAGCCAGGCGCAGAAGGCGACCGGCTGGCCGGTTTCTGTGAGCCGGTAGAGGCGGAACGCCTGGGGCTGGCGTTCGGCCCAGTAAGCGGCGCCGGCTGCGGATTCCTCGTTCTCCGCGGCGTTGGCCACCTGGATCAGCGCGTCGATGTCCTGGGGCTGGAAGAGGTCTTCTTGGACCTCTCCTTGTCCGCGCCAATGGTGGAAGTCGGAGGTCATCGCATTGTGGCGGTACAAGAAGTACAGAGATCCGACCGCGTCCGGCGCATCGCGGTCGGCCACGCTGCAGAGCCTGCCGACATGATGGGCGTGGATGCGCTGATGCATGTCGGCGTAACCTTGCGGGTCGCGCCAGCGTAGGTCGGCTTCCACCACTTCGCGGATCACATCGTGGGGGAACAAACCTTGAGTGGTGGATTCGACGAACGGCAGCCGGCGCAGCCAGGCGAACAGTTGCGTTACATCACCTGGCGATGCTTGTCTTGATGTGGCTTCGTCCTGCATGACCTCGCGTAGCAGGGTCTCGGTGGTCATGTAGGTGTGGGCGCACACTTCCAGCGCATACCGGTGTTCGGGGGATGGGATTTCGCCGATCAGTTGGTCCAGCAACGTAGCCACCACGTTCTGATCCGGGCTCCACCGGCTGCTGGCCTGCCGGTCCTTGACCGCCACCGCGGCGCCGATCGCCAGGGCCAATGGATGCCCGCCGGCGAAGGCCAGCAGCGGCTCCTGCAGATCGGCCGTCACCCCGCGGGCGGCCACCAACGCCCTGGCCTCCGCGGGCGCCAGGTCTCGCAGCGACATCATCTCCAGAGCGTGTGCCCAGCCTGGGTCGGCACGCCAGGCAATGGCGGGCGGGGTGCGGCCGGCCACCACGACCAGCGCTTCTTCGGGCATCCTGGGCAAGAACCGTTCGTGTAGCCACCCCTCCAGGCCTTGAATCTGTTCGAAGGCGTCGATCAGCAACACCGTCCGCTCGTCGCGCAGCATCGGGGCGGCCTCGGCTTCGAACACCTCAGGTGAGGCGGTGATGGTGCGTCCGTCGATCGTGGCCACCGATCGGCCGACCGTCGCGGCTTCCTGGGCGAAGCGTCGCAGCAACGCCGATTTGCCGATCCCGCCGGGCCCGTGCACGAACATCACGCTGCAATCGCCGCCGAACAGGGCCGAGCCGAAAACCGCCAGTTCCTCCTCCCGCCCGACGAACGCTGCTTCACGTGCACTCTGCAGACGCCGCCCCAGCAGGCCGAACCGCTTTTCCGCCCGCTCATCCGCCGCCATCAAGATCTCTCTTTGTGTCCAACTTGGGAAAGTCCGTCATGCATGGCCCATCACCGCTTCCGGACCGTGGCGCTCGGCTTGTGCAGTGCGCCCGTGGTCTCTCAGCGGGCGGCGCGGCGGATGAGGTCGGTGACCGCCGCGGGTTCGGAGACCGAGATCGCGTGTGAGGCGCCCTTGACGCTGACGGTGCGGGCGTCGGCGCGCTCGGCCATCCACTGCTGGGCCTTGGGCGGGATGTTGTAGTCCTGGCCGGCGATCAGGGCGTAGGAGCGGATGTCCTTCCAGGCGGCCTTGGTGGCCTTCTCCTCCAGTGCCAGGGTGGAGACCGGCCGCTGGGTGGCGGCCATGATCGCGGCGGTGGTGGCGGGCACGTCGGCGGCGAACTGCTTGCGGAACCTGTCCTGCTTGATGGTCAGTTCGGTGCCGGTGCCGCCGCCGGGCAGGGGGTAGGAGGCCTTGCTCAGGGTTTCGCCCAGGGTGCTGCCGGGGAACTTGCCGGCCAGCTCACCGGCGCTTTCGCCGGCGTCGGGGATGAACGCGGCGATGTAGACCAGGGCCTTGACGTCGGGGTCGCCGGCGGCTGCCTGGCTGATGACCGAGCCGCCGTAGGAGTGGCCGACCAGGACCACGGGTCCTTGCACGGTGTCCAGGACGCTGCGCAGGTAGGCGGCGTCGCTGCTCAGTCCGCGCAGGGGGTTGGCCGTGGCGAGGACGGGGTAGCCGTCGCGCTGCAGGCGCCGGATGACGTCGGACCAGCTGGAGGCGTCGGCGAAGGCGCCGTGGACAAGGACGATGGTCGGCTTGGCCTTCTGCGAGTTCGCGGCGCTACTGGTCGCGGTGGCGGCCAGCAGCGAGCCGACCACGACCGGAGCGATGGCCATGGTGGCGAGGGTACGAACGACCAAGCGGGTGCGAGAAGAACGGGACATAGCGATTTCCTTAAAGGTTGTTGCTGGCAGATGGCGGTCCTGCGGGGGATACGTACTTCCCGCCATGGCCACCGAGAGCGGGTTGACCGGACATACCCCCCCGCCACGGAGGCGGGGCGACGCCCGCGCATCGGCGACGAGCGCCGTGAGGGCTTGGATGACGGCTCGGCGGATCGCCCGTCTGAGGGCGACCCGCCGAGCCGGCCGATGTTACCGACTCTCCCGGTGGCTGATGTGCTGGTCGGCTTTCGGCGTGAGGGCCGTCATGCCACGGCTTTGACGGCCTTGAGGATGACATCGGCGACGGCGATGGGCTGGGAGGCGGGCAACGCGTGCGAGGCGCCGGCGATCTCCACCTGCTCGCGGGCACCGGCCCGTTCCGCCATGAACCGGTGGGCGGCAAGCGGGATGTTGAAGTCCAGTTCGGGATAGACGAACCAGGACGGCAGGTGCCGCCAGGCCGGCGGACCGGACTTGTCCTGCAGCGCCCGATCGTTCAACGGCCGCTGGGTGACGGCGTCCAGGGCGGCGCGCTCCGGCGGCAGGTCGGCGGCGAACTGCTGGTGGTAGCGCTCCTGGCGGATGTACAGATCGGTGCTGCCATCGGGCAGCGCGACCGCGTTCAGGGTCTCGCCGAGTGTGCTGCCGGGAAAGCGGCCGCTCAGCTCGGCGATGCTCTCGCCCTCCTCGGGCGCGAACGCGGCCACGAACACCAGCGCCTTGACCCGGTCGTCGCCGCGGACGGCGCCCGAGATGACCTGGCCGCCGTAGGAATGGCCGACCAGGACGACCGGGCCGTCGAGGGAGGACACCAGGCCGGCTACGACGTCGGCGTCACCCGACAGGCTACGCAGCGGGTTGGCGATGGCGATCACGCGCAGGTCATGCTCACGCAGCCTGGTGATGACGCCGTTCCAGCTGGCCGACTCGGCGAACGCCCCATGGACGAGAACGACGGTGGGCGAAGTGGTCATGATTACTCCTAGCGGGTCTTCAGCGCGGTGGACAGAAAGTCGATGGCCTGGCGGATGGCCCTTTCGGCGGCATGAGTGCCGCGCAGGGCGTTGAGCATCACGAAGTCGTGGATGACGCCCTGGTAGCGCACAGCGGTGACCGCGACCCCGGCCGCGCGCAGCTTGTTCGCGTACTCCTCGCCCTCGTCGCGCAACACATCGGCCTCAGCGGTGATGACGAGTGCCGGCGGCAGCCCGGCCAGCTCCTCCAGGCTCGCTCGCAGCGGCGAGGCGGTGATCTGCGCACGCTCGGCGGGATCGGTGGTGTACTGGTCCCAGAACCACTGCATGCCGTCGCGGCGCAGGAAGTACCCCTCGGCGAACTCGTGGTAGGAGCCGGTGTCGAAGGCGGCGTCGGTGACCGGATAGAACAGCACCTGCGCCGCCAGCGGAATCCCGCCCCGCTCCTTGGCCAGCAACGTGAGCGCGATGGCCATGTTCCCGCCGACCGAGTCTCCGGCGACCGCCAGACGGGAGGCGTCCAGACCATGGGCGGAGCCGTGCTCGACCACCCAGCGGGCGGCGGTGTGGACCTGTTCGATCGCGACCGGGTAGCGGGCCTCGGGGGAAGCGCTGTAGTTGACGAACACCACCGCCGCGCCCACGCCGAGGGCCAGCTCGCGGGCCAGACGGCCGTGGGTGTGGTCGTTGCCGAACACCCAGCCCGCCCCGTGCACATAGATGATCACCGGCAGGGGGCCGCTCACCCCCGCCGGCCGGAACACGCTCACAGTCAGCCCGTCGGCGACCGTGAGAATCTCCTTGCCGGTGCCGGGCACCTCGATCTCGGGCGTCTGAGCCTGGTCCACGGCCTTGCGGCCGTCGGCGGGATCGAGGTCGAACAGGTAGGGCGGGTTGGCGGTGGCCTCGGCGAAGGCCTGCGCGGCCTCCTCGAGAACCGGTTTGACAGTGGACATCCTGGCCTCTTTCCCTGTGCATGACGTGCCGCTGCGGCCTCACGCACCTCAGCCTGACAAACCTGCCTTTCCGGACACATCAGTAAAACGACTGGTCTGTCGCTGGCTGCATCCTGAAGCGAGGGGACCCATCTCCTCCGCGGGTGGGGAGGCGGCCTGCCGGTGTCAGCGCCGGTCGGCCAGGGCGTCTTTGAGGAAGCGGCCACCCTGCCTCACCGCGGCCACCGTGGGCGGGCTGTCCCGCAGCGGGTTCAGGAATGCGAAGTCGTGCACCGTCCCCAGGTAGCGCACGCAGGTCACCGGCACGCCCGCCCGCCGCAGCAGGCGCGCGTACTGCTCACCCTCGTCCCGGACGACGTCCGCCTCCGCCGATACGACCAGGGCGGGAGGCAACCCCGAGAGATCCGCCGTGGTGGCCCGCAGCGGCGAGGCAGTGGGTTCGGCGATCTCATCGCCGTCGTCGGTGTACTGCTGCCAGTACCACTCCAACGCCGCGCGCGTCAGAAGGTAGCCGGACGCGAACTTTTCCCGCGACACGGTGTCGCAGTACGGGTCGGTCGTCGGGTAGTACAGCAGCTGCGCGCGGATACGGGGGCCGCCACGCTGCTTGGCCATCATGGTGAGCGCCGTCGCCATGGTCGCACCGGCACAGTCGCCGGCCACCGCCAGCCTCCGGCCATCCAGCCCCAGGGCGGCGGCCTGCTCGACCAACCAGGTCAGCACCGCGTACGACTCCTCGAGGGCGACCGGGTAGCGGGCCTCGGGCGTGCGGGTGTACTCGGGCACCACGAACGCGGCGCCGCTGGCGGCCGCCAGCTCGCAGATCATGCGCGCGTGAGTCCGCGCGTCGCCGAGCATCCAGCGGCCGCCGTGCAGGTACACGACCACGGGTAGAGGACCGGCCGTCCGTGGAGGCCGGAACGTCCAGAAGCCGACGAGCCCGGAGGGGCCCACCGGCGCCACCGCGTACTCGGCGTCTACATCGAAGTCGTCGTGCGCGTGGCCCTGGATCTCCAGGAGCGCCTGCCGGCCGTCGAGCGGACCGAGCTGGTGCAGGTAGGGCGGTGCGGCCGAGGCCTCGACGAACCGCTGAACGAGGGGATCGAGGACGACGGCCAAGCGGTCGGGCTCTCCTGGGCCCGTGACGGGCTCGAAACTCACGCGCCTCACCTCTCCTGTCGTCGTAGTGATCAACGAGCAGCGGCCCACGGGCCGCTGGGGCGATCGCCCTCGGCGCTGCCCTCCGTCTGCGACGACCCGGAATCTCTGCCGCCTTCGGAGATGGGCGCATCCGCCGGACGGCTCGCCGTGGCGGTCACAGATCGCCCAGCAGAGCCCGGAGTTGGTTGCGGCTGCTCACGCCGAGCTTCGGATAAACGTTGTAGAGGTGATAGCTGACCGTGCGCGGGGAGAGCATCAGCTGCTCGGCGATCTCTCGGTTGCGTAGTCCCTGCGCCGCCAGCCGTACGATCTGGCGCTGCTGGGCGGTCAGCCCCGCCAGCGGATCGGCCGGGGCGGGCGAGGTGGCCACACCACTGGCCCGCAGCTCACCGCGTGCCTCCTCGGCCAGGCCGATCGCGCCGAGCCGGGTGAACGACTCCAGCGCCGTGGCCAGGAGCGGGCGGGCGTCCAGCGGGCGTCGCCGCCTGCGCAGCCACTGCGCGTAGTGCAGCCTCGCCTGGGCCCGGGCCAGCGGCCACTCCTCGCCCACCGGGTTCACCGTGGCCAGCCGGAAGTGGTGCTCGGCGTCCTTCGGGTCGCCGGTCAGCGCGGCGGCGTGGTGAAGCAGCAGCGTCATCCGGGTCGTCGGCCGCGGGCCCAGCGCGGTGCGCACCGCCGCCACGATGCGGGCCGCCTCTTCCCACTGGCCCGTCCGCTGGGCGGCCGCCGCGAGGTCGGCCACCGACCGGTGCGACAGGAAGTAGTGCAAAGGTGCGCCGTCCCCGTCGAACAGCAGCCGGAAGTGACGAAACGCGCCGTCGAAGTCGCCCGCCGCCGCGGCGGCGGTGCCGGCGGCGTGCAGCAGGCGCGCGTGTGTGGCCCGGTTCTCCTCCAGGCCGACGGCCGTCCAAGCCGGGTCGGCCGGCATGACTGCGGGCTGACCGCGCAGGGCTTGGAGGGTCACCCGCAGCGCCTCGACGTCGATCTCCAGGTGCCGCAGCTTGTGCACGGCCGCGAGCGTCGCGGCCTCCTCCAGCAGGTCGTCGGCCTCCGCCCACCGCCCGGTGTCGATCAGCGCCGAACCCATCAACGCCAGCGTAGGAGCGGCAACGCCCATGGAGCCATACGTGCGGAACATGGCGTACGCCTGCCGGAGGGACTCCACGCACAGCTCGGACTCGTCGGCCGCCCAGGCGATGCAGCCAACGGCGCTCAACCGGTTCATCTGCGCGACGCCGACCAGCGGCTCCGGCAGGTTCGGCCGCAAGGTCCGCCGCAACAGCTCGGGGGCGTTCGTCGGGTCGGCCCCGGCCAGGGTGGAGGCCCGAACCGCGTCGAAGGCCGCGATCGTCTCCAGCTCCGCGTAGGGCGTGTCGCCGCCCCCGGTCTCGATCCGGTCGAGCAGGCCCGCTATCCGCCCCTGACCTCGGGCAGCCCTGACTGGAACGCGACTCCCTGAAGCACGGCGGTCAGGGCGAGCGCCGTCGTACCATGCTTCGGGGACTTCGGCTCCAGCGCTCCGAGCAGCACCTGGAACGCCTCCCGCTGGTGGCCGAACAACGACAGGGCCATGCCGGCGCCGCACGCCGCCAGGCCTAGCACGTCCGGATCATGAGTCAGCGCCGTGACCTTGCCGTACAGCTCGCGCACCCACGAGGGGTCGCCGGCGTTGTTGGCGGCCCTGAGCGCCTTGGCGTACCGGCGTGCCCGGTCCCTGGCTGCGGGGCTGCACTCCGCCGAGCGCTCCAGCGCCCGCGCCGCCGCGAAGAACCCGCCGCGCCGCTCGGCGAGCTCCGCGGTGTCCTCCAGCGCCGCCGCCACCGACTCGTCCTGGCCGAGGCACGCGGCGGCCAGATGCCAGGCCCGGCGGGCCGGATCCGCCGTCAGCGCCGCTGCCAAATCCCGATGCGCCCGCTGCCGGAGGTAGGCCGGGGCCCCGTGATACGAGCCTGCACGCGCCAGCGGATGCCGGAAGGCGACTCGCCCGTCCGCGACGGTGACCAGGCCGGCGGCCTCGGCGGGAGCCCATACCGCGATATCCTGCCCCGCGCCGGCGGCGGCCATGATCGTGGCGAGGTCTTCGTACTCCGACGCCGCCGCGTACAGGATCAGCCGCTGGGTGATCTCCGGCAGGCCGTGCAGACGCGCTGCGTACATCTGCTGGATGCGCTCCGTCCGCGGCAGCCCACCATCGGGCAGCGCTCCCGTGCCACCCATCTTGGCCGCCCGGCACAGCTCGATGATGGCCAGCGGATTTCCGCCGGCCTGCTGGAGCAGGTCGATCCGCGTACGGCCGGTGGGCGGGTGCGGCTGAGCGTCCACGAGGTCAGCCGCGGCCTGCTCGCTCAATGGCCCCAGCAGCAGCGTGGGCAGGTCCCCGGCGACACCCTCCGGGGGAGTCTGCCCACGCGACGTCAGCAGCACCGAAACGTCCTCCGCCGCGATACGGCGGGCCACGAAGCCGAGGACGTCGAGAGAGTCTCGGTCGGAGTGCTGGACGTCGTCCACGACCAGCAGGACGGGCCGCCGCCGGGAGACGCCTGTCAGCAATGTCAGGACCGCCACACGCAGCAGCATCGGGTCCGGCTGCCCGCCCACGGGAGCGATGCCCACCGCGCTCTCCAGCGCCCCCCGCAGATGCTCGGCAAGAGTGCCGGCCTCCGGCAGGACAGGAAGAAGCAACTGGTGCAAGGACGCGAAGGACTGCTGCGACTCCGCTTCGCTGCCCTGACACGCCAGCACGACCCATCCGCCGCCGCGCGCATGGTCGGTGGCGGCGGCCACCAACCTCGTCTTGCCAGTGCCGGCCTCGCCGAGCAGGAGCAGGATCCGCGATTCGCCGCGCTCCGCCTCGATGACGTCCAGGATGCGACGGATCTCGGACCGCCGGCCGACCAGCGTCACAGCGGGCTCGGCCACACGCGTGACGCTGTGCCCGCCGTCTCTCCGACGCCTGCTCCGGAGGTGCTGGTGGACCGTGCGGGAGGGACACAACCGGTCAGTTCGTTCACGGCATGCTTCCTCTCCCGTCGCATCACTGCCCCGAGGCCTGCGACTACTCGACCGCAGCGCCGCAGCGGATTCACGCATTCTCCCATCCTCCTCACCCAACGGCGGACACCGGGACTGCCCAGTAAACGGCTCTGTCTCTCCTCTTCCTGTCCCAACACTGACGCGTCGGGCGTTTGAAACAATGCGGCCGACGCCGGCCGACCAGTGCGGATTCTGTTTCATGGGTTGTTGCATGCGGCTGGACGACCGAAACACCCACATGAAACGATCTCGGGGCGCGCGACGACGACTTCGTGCGCATGGAAAGCCAACGACTGCCCCATACGGCCGCGAACAGCGCGGCAACAGCGCTACTCCTCCATGCCGGGGAGCCGTGCACGTACAACACGCTGCAGTCGGGGTCGTACGGGGCGGCACCGAAGGCCGCCAGTTCCTCCGCCCCTCCGACTGTGCGCGGCACCACAGCATCGGGCTTGCGACTACTCATTCGGGAAGGCCGTTGTCCGCTCAACCCGCGCGCAGCCCCGTGATGAGGGACTCCGCGACATCCAGCAGTTCGCCGCGCGATCGTGTCGTCGCCTGCACGTCGACGAACACTTCATGAGCGCCCGCCGCGCCCAGGGCGAACAGGTACTCGATGATCTGGCTCACGGTACCGGCATGGGGCACGTGGGCAGGGTCGGCCGGCTCATCAACGATCATCGGATTGAGCCGTATCACCATGCGCAGCGCCGATGGGTCCCGGCCGGCCCGCTCGGCGGCCTGTAGCGCCGTACCCCACAACGACTCCAGGTACGGCTGAGGCAGTGCCGCCCCCAGCCAGCCGTCGGCGCGCCTGCCGACGCGTTCCAGGGCCGCATGGGTGAAACCGGCGAGCAGGATCGGCGGACGGGGTCGTTGGGCGGGCTTGAGGTGAACGTGGGAAGGCGGCACCGTCCACAGCGGCCCCTTGTGCTCCACCACCTCCTCGGCCCAGAGGGTCTCCATCAGGTCGAGCGTCTCCTCCAGCCGGACGCCCCTCCCCTGCCAGGGCACCCCCGCCGCCGCGTACTCGTCCCGCAACCAGCCCAGCCCGATGCCCACGTCCAGCCGCCCGCGGCTGAGCAGGTCGAGCGAGGCCAGGCTGCGAGCGAGCACGACGGCCGGCTGCCACAAGGCGTTGAGCGTGCTGGTCCCCAGCCGTATGTCGCTCGTGCTGAGGGCCGCCAAGGTCAGGGCCGACAACGGATCGAAGAACGTTGTGAAGGCCTCCGGGATCGTGCCGTCTCCCCCAGGATATGGATCACTGGGTGCCAGTGGCACGAGGATGCGATCACTCGCCCACAGGCTGTCGTAGCCCATGCTCTCCAAACTCGCACTGGCACGGCCGATGAATTCCGGGTCGGCGAAGGCGCCATATTGTGGTACCGCGAAGCCGATGCGCATGCAGGATCCTTTGACCTTGAACGAAAAGTGATTGTGGCGTGGAACGCCGCGTCCATCGCCGATCGCCACCGGGCAACGCCCAGGCACTGACTTCGGTACCGAGGGCTTGTTCCGGGCGTCGCCCGGACGAGCCCCTAGAGACGCTTGCGGTAGACCACCAGGTCACATGGGGTGGCCAGCAACGGAGCCAGCGCCGGGTAGGACCCCTCGACCGGGCTGACGCCGGTCCGCAGGTAGCCGAGCCGGGTGTACCAGCCGGCCAGGAACTCTTTGGAGGGATGCGTCCAGGACCGGGGCGTGAGGATTTCGAGCTGCATGACCGGGCGTCCGCTGTCGAGGGCGCGACGCTCGGCGAAGGCGACCAGCTCGTGGCCGATGCCGTGGCCGCGGTGCGCGGGATCGGCCGCGAGCATGCCGAACTCGGCCGCGCGGTGATCCGGGGGGCGGATGCGGACGCAGCCGACGATGTACGTGCCCAGGCAGGCCACCGCGATCTGCCCGGCGGCGGTCAGCTCGGCGACCTCCTCGACGGTCGTACGGGCCGCGCCCGCATGCCACAGGCCGCTCTCGGCCTCGGCGTAGACCTCGTTGACCAGGCCGGACAGCCGCGCGAGCACGGCGGGGTCGGCGTGCGCGCCGGACGGCAGCAGAGATGGACGAAAATCGTGCACGATCTCATCCTCGTTGGTGGGTGGGTGCCACAGCGGCACCGTATCGGCCGGTGCGGCCGGGTCTATGCCGTCGCTCGCGTCACGTCAGCCGGCGTCCGGCCGCCAGATCCAGTCCCGCCGGCTGTACAGCGGGCGCAGCCCGGCGCGGAGCATGTTGTTCAGCGAGGGGTTGGCCGCTCCTTGCGCCGGCAGCCCGGTCTCCGCCACCAGCCAGCTACAGCCCATGGCCGCGGCCTCCATGGCGCGCCTGGCGAGCAGGGCTGACTGCGCGCCCTGGTTACGGTGTTCGGGCAGTGTCGCGCCGGCGTTGAGAGAGCCGATCGACCCGCGGATGAAGAGGTTGGCGGTGGCGATCATCGTGTCGCCGTCCCATGCGGCGAACGGGTGGAAATCCGGGTGGTCGTTGCTGCCCGCCAGCATCTCGGCGAGCCCTTCCTCGGGCATCCCGAACCCCCGGAGGCCGACCGTCGCCCATTCCATGGCGGCCTCCGGGCCGACCGGCCTGATGTCCAGCTTGCTCTCGCCGGGCCAGAACGTCTCAACCGGACAGGCCAGCTTCACGTTGTACGCTCCAGGGCGGAGATTGTAGGCGGCGCGGATCTCCTCCCAGTCCGGCGGCAGGACGGAAGGGGCGATCTGGAGGACGGCGACCTTGCTGTCCTGCGACCGGTAGAAGTCCACCACGCGGCCGATGAGGTCGTGCGTGACCGGCTCGTCGAAGCCGAATCCGAGCGCCTTGCTCCAGAACTCGGTGGGGTCGTTGCGCACCGACGTCGCCACGCCGCCACCGATGCGCGTGGTGGCGATCCCCAACGCGGACTTCATCGGCGGCGGCGCCATCGACACGTACTGGTACATGAATTCCGCCTCGATACTCTCGGCGAGAGCGGTCGGCAGTTCTTCCATGTCAAACTCCTTACTGGTGAATTGCCCTTCCCCGGCAGTCAGTGATCTTCGAGAAATCGGGGTCGCAGTGGTCTTCCGTATAGTCGGTGAGCGAACTGTCCACTTGCCAGCTCGTCCATTGCCCATGAACCGTCCGTTTCCGGGACGTGCGGCGTGGCGCGTGCCGTCAGCCGATGGCCTCCATCGCCAAGCTGAGCGGCCGCTTTCCCGGCGGCTCGCTGGGCACGACCCTGAACGCGGTCGCGCTGCCCGATAGCACCGATCCGTACATCCGGCAGGAGCGCTACCGCCAGCGGTTCACCGCCGACCTGTCACCGGGGCGCGCCACCTTGGACGCCGTCGCCCCAGCGGCCGTTGAACGACCGGGCGCTCAATGCCTCCCGGCCCGCCGCCGTCGCCGACGTCATCCTCCAGGCCGTCAAAGCCATCGCCTGACGACCCTCGCCGCCGTGGGGCCGGCGGTGACGGCCGCCCAGTCGCGACGGAGATCGGACGCGAAGCCACGCAACTCGATGACCGGGCTGAGCGGCTGCTCGGTGACCCAGTCCTGTGTCCCGGCCCTCGCTGAACAACATGCACCGCGCGAACAAAAAGTGGGCAGGTGAAGATCTGGAAATGAGCAGCCGCCTCAGGTCACCTTGTACGAACGTGTCTCTCCTCCCCCACGCGGGACCGCGGCGGAGATCCGCGCAGCGGGTGAGCGACGTGCATCAGCACCTGGATGCAAGGCGGATATCTATGATCAACTGGGTCGGCTTCATTCCTGCCGCTCTCCTCATCTCCCTCGTCCCCGGAGCGAATCAGCTCCTTGGCCTGAGCAATGCCGTACGCCATGGCACCGCGTACGCCCTGGCCGGAATCGGCGGGCGGCTGGCGGCCTTCGTCGTTCTCATCGGGCTGGTCGTGGCCGGGCTCGGCGCGATATTGGCCACCTCGGCCACGGCGCTCACGGTGATCAAGTGGGTGGGTGTCGTCTATCTCGCGTGGATCGGGTTCTCGAGTCTGCGCCGTGCCCGGCGCGCGCCGGCCGCCACCTCAACCGCCTCCCCGTCCGACACCGGCCAGAGGCTGCGGCCGCTCATCGTCAACGAATTCGTCGTGGGGATCAGCAATCCCAAGGCTCTGCTGCTCTTCGCCGCCTTGTTGCCCCAGTTCACGGGCGGACCGGCAGGTGACGCGGACAAGCAGCTCGTCTTGCTCGGGGCGGCCTACCTCGCCATCGAGTTCGTTGTCGGCCTCGGCTATATCGGAATCGGAAGCGGGATCGGGGCGATCGGGATCTCGGCGCGAACCCACCGCAGGATCGATCTCGGCAGCGGCCTGTGCTTCCTCGGCCTCGCCGGGCTCCTCGCCGTGGACGACGTCACCTGAGCCCCGGAACCGCCGTTCGGAGCCGGCTCGGCAGGATGCGTGCCGGCCATCGCGGGGGAACGGTCGCGATCGAGTGGCCGAGCACAAGCCATGGCGTCGCTGACGCCGCCACGGCGTAGGCAGCTCGATGCGGCGCTTACTCGTGTGGAGGGTCAGTTCGGGCAGGAGCACCACGGTCGGAGATCGGCGCCGTCACGTTCCCCCAGCCGGGCACTGGGGTCCAGACCCGTTCGCGCCCGAGGAAGGGGAGAGCATCGCCGAACTGAGCGGCCGCTTTCCAGGCGGCACGCTCGGTGAGACGTTGTTCCCGGTGGCTCTGCCCGACGGCAGCACGGATCTGTACATCCGTCAGGACCGCTACCACGCGCAGTTCGCCGCCGATCTGCCGGCGGAGCGTGCCGCCTTGGACGCCGTCACGCAGCGGCCGTTGAACGACCGGGCGCTGAACGACCGGGCCGGTACGCCGGCCTGGCGGGATCTGCCGTCGTGGTTCGTCTATCCCGAGCTGGACTTCAACATCCCCCTGGCCGCGCACCGGTTCATGGCCGAGCGGGCCGGTGCCCGCGAGGTCGTGGAGATCGCCGGAGCTTCGCACGCGCTGCCGGCTTCTCAGCCGCATGCGGTGGCCGAGGTCATCCTGCGGGTGGTCAAGGCCGTCGCCTGACGCGACGGGTTGCGGCGGATGGCTATCCCGGGGCCCCCATCCGCCGTTGGCCGGCGGCAGGTGGACAGGAAATGGCCTGGCCGGTGGACAGGGAGCCGGGCGACCATACCGGGACGGTCCACAGCATTCGTTTTTCTGGAGAACACATGATGATGGCCCAGCCCGTCAGCCGGCGCGGTGTACTGCGGGGCGCGGTGTTGCTCGGCGCCGCGGCGACCACCGTGAGCGTGACGACTGCCCCTGCGGCCGCCGGTCCTGCCGGGATGCCGACCTACCGCTACCTGCGTGACGCCCTGAACGTTTCGAAGTTGCATTACAACCGCGACGGCGAGTTCATCTTCCCCACGATCCGGGGGGTGGGCGACAAGATCAGCGACGCTCGCGCCCGCTACTACCTCTACTACGCCCCACACGAGAATCCCGGCGGCATCTGTGTGGCGTTCAGCGACTCTCTGGACCGGGAGTTCGTCGAGCACACCGCCAATCCGGTGATCGACAGATGGCTGCCGAGCACCACCGTCAGCCACGTCTCCTCTCCGCACGTCATCTGGGATACGGCCACCAAGCAGTTCTTCTGCTACTTCCACGGCGAGAACACCGTGACCCGGGTGGCCCGTTCCAAGGACGGCATCAACTTCACCGACGAGACGCCCATCCTGAGCACTCGCCTCATACCGGGGACCTCTGAAACGTCATATGCGCGGGTGTTCGAGCACGCTCTGCCGGGGCGCAACAACAAGTACGTCATGGTCTTCATGGGCGTCAGGAACGGCCGGCGAATCTTCTACGGCTGGTCTCCCAACGGCTGGGACAACTGGCAGTTCAGCTCGGCTCCGCTCGTCAACCACGAAGCCGACGGCGTGAGCGACATCTCCGGCCCCACGCTGGTCAAGCGCAATGGCACCGTGTACGTCGCCTACCACGGCAGCGACGGCAAGATGCGCATCACCGAAGTCGGCGAGAACTTCGACAAGGAGGTCCACCTCGGCGTCTTCCATTCGCCGATCGCCTCGGACGAAGGCCGGGTGGCCGCGCCGTCATTCGGCACCCAGGACGGCACCGAGTACATGTTCTACGAGGCCGGAGCGCGTCTGAAGGCGCGCATCTGCATAGCCCGGGCCGTCTGAGCGACCTCAGCGCGCTCAGACTCGACGGCTTGTCTGAGCTGGGACCGGGAGGTGACGCCGAGGAGGGGGAAGGCCTGGTAGAGGTGACTGCCCACGGTGCGGTACGACAGGTAGAGCCGCTCGCCGATCTCCTTGTTGGTAAGCCCTTCGGCGGCCAGTTCGACGATCTGGCGGTTGTGGGCGGGGAGGCTGGCCAGCGCTCCCCGGCTGACGGGTCCGGGGGTCAGACCCGCCGCGCGGAGCTCCGCTCGGGCCCGTTCGGCCCAGGGGGCGGCGCCCAGCCGTTCGAAGATCTGCAGCGCTTGCGCGAGCATCGCCCTGGCCTCGGTGATCCGGCGGGCCCGGCGGAGCCATTCGCCGAATTCCAGCCGGGTCTGTGCCCGCTCGAACGGCCATTCCTCGCCCGCCGGATCCTTGAGCGCCGCCTGAAAGTGCGGTTCGGGATCCTCGGTGAGCAGGGCGCGGGCCCGGTCGAAGATCAGGCGTAGCCGCAGGGAAGGGCCCGCGTCGCTCGCGGTAACGGCGCGTTCGAGAATGGCGCGGGCCTCCTCGCCTCGCACCGCCGTACTGACCCCCGGCGACCTGGTCATCTACGACACCACGCGCCCCTACACCCTCGACCATCCAGAACGCACCCGCCTGCACCTGCTCCACCTGCTCGCGGCACGCTCTGGCCGCCCCGGCCCGGCACGTGAGACAGATCACCGCCACGGCCCTCCGCCCCGACCACGGCCTGGCCCCGATGCTGTCTCCCTTCCTGACCGCCCTGGCAACCTCCGCCGGCGGCTACGCACCGCACGTCGGCGAACGACTGGGAGGCCATGTGAGCGATCTGCTGGCCACCCTCATCGCCGACCACGCGGAGGACCAGGCGGGGGACCACGCGGCCCAGGCCTTCGTCCGGCGCATCCAGCACTACGTCAACCAGCACCTGGCCGACCCCGGCTTGTCACCCGAGTCGATCGCCGCGGCGCACCGCATCTCCCTGCGCTACCTCTACGAGCTGTGGGCCGGTGAGGACACCGCCATCAGTCGCTGGATCCAGCGGCGCCGCCTCGAAGAGTGCAGCCGCGAACTGATCCGCCGCGGCCGGGTTGACGGCTCGGCGCTTGGCTGTCGCGCGGAGCCTGGTACCGGCGTGGGGCCTTCACCGACCCGATGCTGGTCCGATGCGAACAGATCATGCGGGAGGTCTGTGCCGACTTCGAGGTCGAACTTCGCGAGTTCAACGGCGACGACCACGTCCACCTGCTGGTCCGCTATCCGCCCAAGGTCGCCTTGTCCAAGCTGGTCAACTCGCTGAAGGGGGTCTCGGCTCGGACGCTGCGCAAGGAGTTCAGCGCCCACGTCCGCAGGTACCTGTGGGGTGATCGTTTCTGGTCCGGCTCCTACTTCGCCGGGTCGGTTGGCGGGGCCCCGCTGACCGTGCTCGAGCAGTACATCGAGCAGCAGAAACGGCCGGTCTGATCGGGGTTGGCGCCGGTTCGCCTGGCGGCGAATCGGCTGTTCTTGCCCCGCTACGCGGGACAATCCGCTTCACCGCCGGCCTGAAGGCCGGAGCACTACGGACGAACCCGGTAGACCGGGGGCATCACGGCCACTAATGGACGGAAAGCGGCAACTGTTTGGCCTGTTGACCGACCGGTTCGCCGGGCCACCCTTTCCTCAGCCGATGAGGGAACGAGGAGGGCGGAATGTCGAAGGTCGTGGTGGTGGGAGCCGGCCCCGCCGGATTGGTGGCGGCGCTGCTACTGGGTGCCGACGGGCACGACGTGACGGTGCTGGAGCACGATGAGAGCCGTTCGGGCATCCACCGTGCATGGGAGGTGTGGCGACGGCCCGGACAGAGCCAGTTCCGCATGCCGCACCTGCTGGACGACCTTGGCTGGCAGGTCCTGCGCACACAGCTGCCTGATGTGGTCGCCGAACTGCGAGGCTCGGGAGCGGTGGCGCTCGGCCTGACTGAGGGCGTCTGGCACGTGCCGGCGAACACCGGCCGCTGGCCGGACGACGACTTCGACACGGTGGGCGTCCGTCTGCCCGTCCTTGAAGCCGCATTGCTCTCCGTCGCCGAGCGGGCTCCCGGCGTCTCAGTCCGGCGGGGCGTCGGCGTCGCGGGGCTCGTCGCCGAGACCGCTCCCGACGGGAGGGCGCCCCGTATCCGGGGCGTGCTCACTCACCAAGGCGACACCGTCCACGCCGACCTGGTGGTCGATGCCACCGGACGTCACGGGCAGGTGAGCAGGATGCTGCGCGAGCATGGCGCCCACGTCGCCGAAGAGCGGACGAACGCCGGCTTCGCCTTCTACGCCCGGCACTTCGCCGGTCCCATGCCCCGGCGGAGCGCCAGAGTGCTCCAGCATCACCCGTTGCTCTCCTCCATGGTCATACCCGGGGACGTCGGAACCTGGTCGGTCGCCCTCGTCGTGGCGGACGGCGACCGTCAACTGCGCGCGCTGCGTCATGAAGCCGCGTGGCAACGGGCCGTGGCGATGTTCCCGCACGTGGCGGACTATGGTGCCGGCATCCCGATCAGCGATGTCCTGACGATGTCGGGGCTCCACGGCAGCCGCCGGAGTCTCGTGGCGGACGGGCGGCCGATCGCGACCGGGGTGCTGGCCGTGGGCGACGCCTGGGCGACCACCAATCCGATGTTCACGCTGGGCATGTCCTTGGCGTTCAGGCAGGCCGTCCTGCTGCGGGATGCCGTGCGGACGACCGGCGTCGACGCCGCCGGAGAGCTGGTGCTGCGTCTCCATGAGGCCACCCAGAGCGTGCTCTCGCCCGTCTATGAACGTCTCACCGCCTGGGAACGGCGGAGGCTCGCGGAGTTGGGCGGTCTCGTGCCGGGCCCACCGTACGAGGGCGACACGGACGCGTCGCCCTCACGCACCGAGCTTCTGGCGGCGATCGCGTAATCGAGGTTCGGTCAAGTGTTGGTTCCGTAGAGCTCCCGGAATCGTCCAAGCGGTGGGCGCGGGGCTCGTGGCGGCCGGTGCGCTGCTTCCCTGGGCCGGCATGGTGCTGCCCCGGCGGCGCCTACCCCGACCGGACGACGCTGCAGTTCTTCGACGCCCCGCATCTGGTCACCGGATTCCGCCTGCACCTGGTTCTGCTGGCTGTGGCCGCACTGCTGTGGCTGTTGTCGGCGACGCTGACCGCGGGTGGGCAGAGCAGGGCGACCAACCCGTACGGCGGAGCGGAGTTCCTGGCCTTCTGCGGCTTCGGCCTGGCCTTGATCGGCACGTTGTCGGCCTACCGGATCCTGGCCTGGATCGCCGCGCTGACCGAACGGCACCGGTCCTTCAGCTTCACGGTCATGCTTGCCTGCGCGATGTCGCTGCCGTGAACCGAGGCCGGCACGGGCTACTGGATGACCGTCGCCTCCAGCATCGGCGTCTACGCGGCCACCGCGATCGGGCTCGCCCACCCTGCGCGTGCAGGGCGACGCTCATGGTCGCCGCGGCGATGGCGGCGCTGGCCGACTTGAAGCGCAGCCGTACCGGCCGGGCCTGGCAGGCGATCAGTCAGGACGAGGACGGCGAACCGCTGGCCTTCTCCGTCATCTTCAACAATTACCTGGCGGCTCCCGTCAAGGACGTGGAGGACGCCATCGCGATCAGGCTCGCCTGCTTCAGCCGCGACCCCGCCCGCGCTGGAGGGCCACCGGCCAAGGCCGCCGGATACGCGCGGGAGACGTCCTGGTCACAGCCCCGGTCGTGAAGTGGACAGCAAATGGCCTGGGAATCGGCCGGGCGATGAGCCGATGCTCGCCAGGTCCAGCGGCGCACAATGGCGCGCTCACCCATGGAAAGGCTGATCGATCATGACTGAACGGCTGCGCGTGGCCGTGCTGGCAGGCGGGCCGTCCGCTGAGCACGAGGTGTCCCTTCAGTCGGCACAGGCGGTGCTCGACGCCCTGCCGAGGGATCTGTACGAGCCCACCCCCGTCATCATCGACCGGCAGGGCAGGTGGCCGGTCGAGTTGCGCGGCGACGTGGTGGACGTCGTCTTCCCTGTGCTGCACGGGCCGTTCGGCGAGGACGGCGTCCTGCAGGGCCACCTGGAGACACTGGGCATTCCGTACGTGGGCTGCGGCGTCCTCGCCTCGGCCGTGGCCATGGACAAGGTCGCGATGCGGCGCGCGTTCTTGGCCGAGGACATTCCCGTCACCCCGCACGTGTGGCTCACCCGGCACGAGTGGCACGCCACAACCGACCTCGGGAGCTTGGTGAAGTCACTCGAATGGCCGATGTACGTCAAACCGGCCAACATGGGATCCTCCATCGGCGTATCACGAGTCACCTCTCCGGAGGAACTGCGCGCGGGCATCGAGCTGGCGTTCACCTACGACCGGGCGGTCATCGTCGAGCAGGGCATGACCGCGCGCGAGCTCATCTGCGGCGTGCTCGGCGGCTACGACAACCCTCAGGCGTCGGTGCCCGGGGAGCTCAACGTGAGTGGCGCGTGGCTCGACTACGAGACCAAATATCTCAGCCGTAAGGACATCGCCACCATTCCCGCGATGCTGACCGAGCGGGTGGCCGAGGATGTGCGCGAGCTGGCCTTGCGCGCTTTTCGCGCGATCGGCGGCTACGGCCTGTCCCGCGTCGACTTCCTGTACGAGCAGGACACCGGACGCCTGTACGTGCTGGAGATCAACACCATGCCCGGCTTCACCTCCCGTTCCGTCTACGCCAAAGCCTGGGGGGCCAGCGGCGTCTCCTATCCCGATCTGCTGCGCCGCCTCATCGACCTGGCGCTCGCGAGGAGCGGTTCGTGATCCCCATGAGGCTGAGTGAGATCGCGCGCGTCCTCGACGCCGACCTGTGTGATGTCCGCGATCCGCAGGCGCTGGTGACGGCGCCCTCGGCGGTCGACTCCCGTGACGTGGTGCCGGGCGGCCTGTTCGTCGCGACAGCAGGCGCGCGGGCCGACGGTCACGACTACGCGGTCAAGGCCGTCGCCGGCGGCGCCGTGGCCGTGCTGGCCTCCCGGCCCGTCGGCGTGCCCGCCCTCGTGGTGCCCGACGTCCAGCTGGCGCTCGGCCTGCTGGCCAGGCACATGCTCGGCCACATCAGCCCGGCGGTGATCGGCCTGACGGGTTCCGTCGGCAAGACCACGACCAAGGACCTGCTGGCCCAGGTGCTCGAACGGCACGCGCCGACGATCGCCACGGACAAGTCGTTCAACAACGAGATCGGGCTGCCGCTCACCGTGCTGCGCGCTGATGCCATGACCCGGTATCTGGTGCTGGAGATGGGGGCCGGGCGCAAGGGCGATCTGACGTACCTCACCGAGCTCGCGCCGCCGCGGGTGGGCGTCGTGCTCAACGTCGGCGCCGCCCACGTGGTGAGAATGGGAGGCGGGCTGGCCAATGTGGCCGCCGCGAAGGGCGAACTGGTCGAGGCGCTGCCCACCGACGGATTCGCGCTGCTCAACGCCGACGACCCGTACGTCGTGGGCATGGTCGGCCTCACCCGAGCGCAGGTCACCCTGTACGGCAGGTCGGCAGGAGCTCACGTACGCGCCGCCGACGTGCGGATGGGCGAGGGGGCACGGCCCTCATTCGAGCTGGTCACGCCCTCCGGCCGGGCCCGCGTCGAGCTCGACCTCATCGGCGAGCACCAGGTGAGCAACGCCCTGGCCGCCGCCGCCGTGGCCACGACGCTCGGCCTGTCCGCCGACGAGGTCGCCGACGGGCTGAACGCGGCCAGGCGCCGCTCCGCGGGCCGCTTGGAGATCCTCGAACGACCTGACGGCGTCACCATCGTCAACGACGCCTACAACGCCAACCCCGAGTCCATGCGCGCCGGGCTGCGCACGTTGAAGGCGCTGGCCGGCGGCCGCCGGACCGTGGCCGTACTCGGCGCGATGGGGCAACAGGGGGAGGCCTCGCGCACCCGGCACGCGCAGGTGGGCCGGCTCGTGGCCGAGCTCGGGACCAACGTGTTGATCGCGGTCGGCTCGGGGGATCCGGTCGCGATGGCACAGGAGGCGCAGTCCGCGAACATGGGCGTCACCGTTCACCTCGCAGAGGACGTCGCCGGGGCCGTCCGCCTGGCCGCCGGGCTTCTCGAACCGGGGGACGTGGTGCTGGTCAAGGCCTCCAGCGAGATCGGGCTCAGCGCCTGCGCACACGAGCTGGCCAGGGCCTGACCGGCGCGGTCAACAGCACATGAACGGAGAGAGAACGTGTGCGGCGATGTCTGATGTGCTGAGCGTGGCATCCACGAGGCGGACGCCACGAGACGAGATCACACTGACCCGCTCCGAGGACGACGTCTTCGACGCGATGCTCGAAGGATGGCTGTGGCAACAGCGCAGCACAGGACGTTTCCAGGCGTCCACGCTCGTTTTCCGCGAGCAGATCGTCCGCCGCTTCGCCAGGTTCACCGGTGCTTACCCATGGCAGTGGTCACCCGAGCACGTCGACAGGTGGGGCATCCATCTGACCGTCGAGCTGCGCCGGGCGCAGTCGACCGTACGCGGCTACCAGGCCGCGCTGCGGTTCTTCTGCGGCTATGTCATCGAGTCGCGCAGCGGGTGGCCGGCGCTGTGCCAGGCCCGCTTCGGTAGGGCGCCCGAGCAGGTCTGCCATGAATGGAACACGGACGCGCATCTGGTCGACTACCACGGCGACCCGGGACGCCGGCCGATGACCCGCGAGGAGATCCAGCGCTTTCTCGACCACGCCGACGGACAGGTCGACGTGGCGTTGCGCCGCGGTCACAAGGGAGCGCTGGCCTGCTACCGGGACGCCACCGTCTTCAAGGTCCTCTACGCCTGGGGACTGCGCTGTTCGGAGGCGTCCGCCTTGGACGTCACCGACTTCCATCCGCATGAAGGTGCACCGGAGCTGGACCGTTTCGGATCCCTGTACGTACGGGCGGGTAAGCGCGCGAAAGGCCTTCCGCCACGGAGGCGGACGGTCGTCAGCGTGATGCCGTGGGCGGTGGAGGCGGTCCAGGACTACCTGGTCCACATCCGGCCTCGCTTCCGTGCCGCGCACCAGCCCGCGCTCTGGCCGACGGAGCGGCGCGGCCGTCTGGGAACCAAGGAGATCGAGGGCCGGTTCGCGGCCTACCGGGACGCTCTCGGTCTGGACAAGGCGCTGACGCCGCACTGCCTGCGCAGCGCGTACACGGTTCATGTGCTGGAGGACGGTGCGCGATCCTCTGTTGATCCACAGTCAGGAGTGACGTGATGGCGAAGTTGAACTATCGCTGGCATCTCCGCAAGGTGATGGCCAGCCGGGGCATGTACGCCACCACGCAACTGCGCTCGCTCCTGGCCGAGCAGGGGGTGGAACTGTCACAGAGCCAGGTCTACCGGCTGATCGTCAAGCAGCCGGAACGGCTGAACCTGCGCGTGCTGATGGCCCTGCTGGACATTCTCGGCTGCGCGATCGACGACCTGATCGAACCGGTCCCGAGGGCAGGAGAGCGCCGCGGTGGCACGGACCGCCAGGAGACGGCGATGCGCCGGCCGTCCGCCACCGAGGCGCGGTTCGGCCCGATGCGGCCCAAGCCGGCGCGCGTCCTGCCCGAATGAGTGAGGATCCGCGCTCGGCCAAGTCACCGAGGAGGCGGCGACCGCCGTTTCGAGCTCGGCGACCGCGCCGGTTCACCAGGCCAGACGGTGTCCACTTTCTACCCATTCGCGACCCGTAGCAAGAGCGAAGCCGGCCGCGGCTTCGGCGCGCAGGCGCGCACTCGGGAACACCGGGATGCTGCTGTCCTCCTCGCGGATCAGGAGCTCGATTTCCGTGCAGCCGAGGACGACGCCTTCGACGCCCTCGTCGGCGAGATCGACGATGATCTGGCCGTCTTCGCCGCCCCCGGCGGTCTCCCCGCGGGCGTCACCGGCGCGGCGGGCAGCGCGACGGCCTCGCCCTCCGTGGCCAAGGGCATTGAGCGCAACCCGAAGAACTGGTACACCAAGTTGCACACCGCGACGTTCCCCGACGGCGCGGTCCGCGGCCAGCTCAGCAAGGGCGGCTGGTAACGGCGGTTTGCCGCGCCGTCCCACGGAGTCGCGGCCACCAGAGCACGGCTGCGACTCACCCTCGGCCGTCGACCGCCCCGTAGATCTCGCGGTGCCAGAGGTCCTCGCACACGCGCTCGATGCCGGCGGCGAGATGACGGCGGTAAGTGGTGAAGGGCAGACCCAGGCGCTCGGCGGCGACTTCCTGTGTCGGGGCGCCGCGGAGGTAGGTCGTGACCAGGGCACGATGGAACTTGTCCGCGCGCGGATCCCCGCTCAGGTGGCCGATAGCCTGCTCGATGAGATCGCGCAGTGCCTTGGCGGGATCCGTGTCGCCGTGTTCCACGACGATCCTGGTGCGGGTCAGCGGACTGGCGGCCAGCTCACCGGGTCGGGACAGGTGGCGCAGCGCCTTGCGTACGGCGTCGGCGAACTCCCCCTGTGACAGCACCGCCATGCTGGGCGCCGGGACGGCCACGGCCTCCTGCATGCCTTCGAGCAGCAGCCGGTCGAGCCGGTCGAGCCAGGCCTGCGCGGAAACCGCCCGCCAGTCGTGGGCGAACAGGGCGTACTCGGTGCTTCCGAGCCAGGCGTGCTCTCCGACGTCGTGCATGTCGTAGGTCCGCAGGTAGTCACGCATGGGGTCGTCGTCGCGCATGGCCATGAACGACCAGGCCATGCGGTCGGCCCGCAGGCAGTAGCCGATGGCCCGCCACTGGATCAGGTCCGTGACCGGGGACGCGCCGCGGTATTCCGCACACACCCACGTCCGGCCGACAGCCAGGTGCTCGCCGGGCCGCAGCGGCGCCATGGCGCGGGCGTTGGCCCAGGCCGTGGCGGCGATCGGATCGATCCGCGACTCTTCCTCGGAGGGCTCGTACAGCCGCAGCCAGGAGCAGAAGCCCACCAGCTCGCCGGTCTCCGCCCTGCGGTAGAGGCGGAACGCCTGCGGCTGCCGGACGGTCCAGTAGGTCACGGCGGTCCCCGACTCGTCGTTCTCCACCTCCGAGGCCATCCGCGCCAGCGCCTCGGCGTCCTCGGGGCGGAAGGCGTCCTCGTACACCTCCCCGTCCCCCCGCCAGCTATGGAACTCCGCCGTCGACCCGACGGCGCGGTGCAGATAGAAGAGCGAGCCGACGGCTCCGAGAACCTCGGCATCGCTCGTTACACGCGTCCGGTCAGCCAGGAAGGCGGTGATGCGCCGATGCATGTCCGCGTATCCCTGCGGGTCGCGCCAGCGCAGGTCGGCCTCCAGCACCTCGCGGACGACGTCGTGGGGGAACAGGCCGAGCCGGCTGGACTCCACGAAGGGCAACCGCCGCAGCCAGGCGAACAGGGACGCGGCGTCGTCCGGCAGGATCTCGCGCAGCAGGTCCTCGGTGGTCACGTACGAGTGCGCGCAGACCTCCAGCGCGTGTCGGTGCGCCGCGCTGGGCACCTCGCCGACGAGCTGGTCGAGCAGGGTGGATATCACGTCCTGCGCGGGCGTCCAGCGCGAGCTCGCCCCACGGTCCTTGACCGCCACCGCTGCCCCCAGGGACAGGGTCAGGGCATGGCCGCCCGCGAAGGCCAGCAACGGTCCGCGCAGGTCGTCCGCCACGCCGCGGACGTCCAGCAGCTCCGCCGCGTCCGCGGGGGCGAGGTCGCGCAGCGGCATCACCCGCAGCGCCTCCGCCCAGCCGGGGTCGGCCGTCCACAGCAGGTCCGGCGCTATGCGCCCGGCCACCACGACCAGCGCGCCGACCGGCAGGCGCGGGAGGAACCGCTCGCGCAACCAGCCCTCCAGACCCTGCACACGCTCGAACGTGTCGATGATCAGCACCCCGCGCTCGTCGCCGAGCACCGATCCGGCCTCGGCCTCGAACTCCGCGGGCGTGGGGTCCAGCGTGTACGCGTTCAGCAGCGTCACGGGCCGCCCCGCCGCCTTCGCCTCCTGCTCGAAGCGCCTCAGCAGCGCGGACTTGCCGACGCCGCCGGGACCGTGGACGTACAGGACGTTGCAGGCGCCACGCAGCGCCGACCTGAAGAGGCCCAGCTCTTCCTCCCTGCCGACGAAGGTCCGCTCACGCATGGCCTGCAAACGCCCTTCCAACACCGTGAGATCCTGCTCGCCCCCCGAACTCATGGGACAACTGTAGTAACTCCAGACGGTTGGATCAGGCGGATAATTCCGTGTATTTCTACGCATTCGTGCTCCTGGGCCGTCCACGCCGACGCCGGGTAAAGACGGGTGCCTGTCTGGATCCGACGTCGTGCCCTGTGTGGCGCCCGCCCCCACGGCGGAGCCGGGCCAGGTCTCCGCATCATGCCCGTACCCTGCTGGAGGCTTGCTTCATGTCCCCCTATACCCGCCTGCATACCGTCCGGCGGGCACCAACGCGCCCGGCGGCAAACTTGCTCGTGCCTGGCCAGAATCTCCGGCAGATCGCTCCTGCCCGCGAGCGGCCCGTGTCCCGGCACGACGTGCTCAGCCTGGAAGCCCGCACGCCAGTCCAGCGACTTCAACGCCCCTTCCAGTGACCCCATCAAAACCATGGGCGTGAGGCCGTTGAACAGCAGGTCGCCGGCGAACAGCACACGCTCTTCAGGAAGCCGGGCCACCACGTCGCCGGCCGTGTGCGCGGCATGGCCAGGATGCCGCAGCTCGATCCGGCGCCTGCCGGAGTGGAGCGTCAGCTCGGACCGGAACGCCACGGCAGGAACGCGGCGCGTCACGTTCCCCCAGTCCGGTACCGGGGTCCAGATCGGCGGGCACCCGTCAATCAGGGGATCGGCCAGCTGCGCGTCCCGCATCGCCTCGTGTCCGAAGATCACGGTGTGGTCCGGCAGCAGGCTGTTGCCGTAGGCGTGATCCCCGTGCTGATGGGTGTTCACCGCCATCCGCACGGGAGCGTCGCGGGTCGCTTCAGCGACGGCCTCCAAGAACCGGCGGGTACGCTGCTCCGTCGCGCACGTGTCGACGATCACAACGCCGTCGTCGCCCGCCACGGCTCCGGCGTTGTTCACCCACCAGAACGGTTCCTGGCCAATGGGTGCGCACCGGGCGAGCACCACGGCCCATCTCGGCGTGTCCACGGGCGCTGAACAGCGCGTGGCCGGATATTGGGCAGCCAAGTGGTCTGGAACGCGGGGACACCGGACGGCATGATCTCCACCGTCCAATCACCCCCTCAGTGAAGGAAACCACGGTGACCGCTCCATCACATGGCCACATCACACCCGTACGGGTCCACTTCGACGAACTCGACCCCATGGGCATGCTGCACCACTCCCACTACATCCTGTTGCTGGACCGCGCGGTCAGCACCTACTGGAACGAGCAAGGCTGGGACACCGACCCAGCGAAGTCGGCGTTCAAGGAAGCGATTCTTGCCGTCCGCGACCTCAGCATCACCTACCACGTGCCGATCACCGGGGTGTCCGAGCCGCTCGTGCACTTCTGGCTGGAGAAAATCGGACGCAGCAGCGCGATCTACGCTTTCCGGGTCCTCTCGTCCGATCAGACGATCGTGCACGCCGAAGGGCGCCGCGTCAGCGTCAACATCGATCCGGAGACCCTCACCTCGGCGCCCATCAGCGCGGAGGCCCGGGAGGCGGCCATGGCTCTGCTCGGAGCCCCGGCGGAGGCGTGAGATCGCGTTCGTGACCCGGAGTCGCAAGTTCACCAAGGTAATCAGGTGGCCGCGCTCAACGCCGCCGGATACCGCACGATCGCACCCGACCTGCGCGGCTTCGGCGCCTCAGCCAAACCGGAGGAGCTGGCCGGCTACGACATGGCCGAACACGTCGGCGACCTGCTGGGCGTCCTCGACCATTTCGAGGTGCCGGAGGCACACCTGGTGGGCCACGACTGGGGAGCGGCACTCGCGCAAATGGTCGCGATCAACGGCCCGGCCAGGGCCACCAGCCTGTCGCTGCTGTCGGTCGGCCACATCGGCGCCGGCGGACCGGCGGCTGGCATCGAGCAACTCGAGAAGTCCTGGTACATGCTGCTGTTCCAGCTCGAGGACATCGCCGAGCGGTGGTTCAGCCACGACGACTTCGCCAACATGCGCGCGTGGCTGGCCACGCATCCGGAGCGGGAGGAGGTCATCGCACGCATGCGTGATCCACAGGCCCTCACGGCGAGGCTCGGCATCTACCGCAGGAATCTGCCGCCGCAGGTACGAGCGGCTGGAGGGCTGCGGCCACTGGATGCAGCTCGACGAGCCGGAAAAGGTCAGCGAACTGCTGCTCGATTTCTTCTCCACACTGCGTCGACCTAGGGTGTCCTGACCTTCGGGACCCGGAGGTCGCGTCCTGCCGGCCACTCCAGGTGGTCGCCCGCCGCTCCGCGCTTGCGGCGGCCGACCATGACAGGAGTGCGCCGATCGTCATCGCGCAGGCGAATGCGCGGCGCCCGTGCCGTACAGCTCGCGGTGCCACAGGTCGGCGCAGACGCGTTCGATGCCCGAGACCAGGTGACGGCGGTAGGTGGTGAAGGGCAGTCCGAGCCGTTGGGCGGCCAGTTCCTGGGTCGGCACCCCGTGCAGGTAGGTGGCCGCGATGGCCCGGTGGAACTTGACCGAGCGCGGGTCCTCGCGCAGCGCCTCGATCGCCTGCTCCACCAGTTCGCGTAGCGCCTTGGCCGGGTCCTGCTCGGCATGCTCCGCGACCAGCCTGCTGCGCGCCAGAGGGGACTCGGCCAGCACGTTCATCCGCGACAGGTGGCGCAGCGCCTTGCGGATCGCCTCGGCGAACTCCTCCTGCGACAGCACCACCAGCCGCCCCGCCATGACCCCGTTCCTCTCGTGCGGGTCCGGCGCCCAGGATGGGTTCAGGCGCTCCAGCCAGGTCCGCGGCGGCACCGCCCGCCAGTCGTGAACGAACAAGGTGTACGTCTCATCCTGCAGCTGTGGCCCGCCGGGGAGGTCGTGCATGTCGTGATATCGAAAACAATGCACCCGGCCCGGACTGGGCCGTCGTATCGCGAGATACGACCACGCCATCCGCTCCGACCGAAGACAATTGCCGATGACCCGCCACTGCAGCAAATCCATGACCGGCGAATTACCGCGGTAGGAGGGCAGGATCCACGACCGGCCGACGGCAAGATACTCGCCATCGCGCAGCGGCGCGGAGGCACGCGCGTGCGCCCACGCCGCCGCCACGATCGGGTCGGCCGCGAGTTCGGCCTCATCGGGCTCCGGCAAACGCAGCCACGCGTAGAAAGCCACCGGTTCTCCGGTCTCGGTCCGCCGGTATATCCGAAACGCCTCCGGTTGCCGCCGCATCCAGAAATCGGCATTGGCCGCCGACAGCTCACCCTCGGCCGTGTTCGCCAGCCGCCGCAGCGTGCCGACATCCTCGGCCCGCATGACGTCCTCCTGGACCTCGCCCTCGTCGTACCAGCTGTGCGGGTCGACCATCGCCTCGTTGTCGCGATGCAGGTAGAACAGTGCCGCTACCGCGCTCAGCACGCTGGGACCGGCCGCCGTACGCACCTTCTCCGTCAGATGCGCGTGGATGCGGTCGTGCATGGCCGCATAGCCCTGCGGATCACGCCACCGCAGGTCCGCCTCCAGCACCTCCCGCACCACGTCGTGCGGGTACAGCCCGAGGCTGCTCGACTCCACGAACGGGAGCCGCCGCAGCCAGCCGAACAGCGTCCCTGGATCCTCCGGCAGGGCCGCGCGGAGCAGCTCCTCCGTCGTCATGTAGGCGTGCGCGCAGATCTCCAGTGCGTGCCGGTGCGCCGCCGACGGCACCTCACCCACCAACTGGTCCAGCAGGGTCGCCACCACGTCCTGGTTGGGCGTCCAGCGCCGGCTCGCCCCGCCGTCCTTCACCGCCACCGCCGCCCCCAGCAGCAACGCCAGCGGATGCCCACCGGCAAAGGCCAGCAGCGGCTCGCGCAGTTCGTCGGCTACTCCGCAACTGTCCATCAGCTCCTTGGCGTCCCCCGGCGGCAGGTCGCGCAGCGACATCACCTCCAGCGCTCCGGACCACCCCAGATCGGCCTGCCACTGCATGTCCGGTGGGAACCGGCTTGCGATCACCATCAGCGCACCCACGCGCAGCCGCGGCAGGAAGCGCTCCCTCAGCCAGCCCTCCAGTCCCTGAATCCGCTCGAAGGTGTCCACCAGGAGCACCGCCTGCTCGTTTCGCAGTATCGGCTCGGCCTCGGCCTCGAACGCCTCGGGCGACGGTTCCAGAGTTCGTCCGTCTACCCTGGCCACCGACCGCCCGGCGGCCGCCGCCCGCCGCGCGAACCGCCGTAGCAACGCCGATTTCCCGATGCCGCCGGGGCCATGCACGTACAGGACGCTGCACCGGCCGCCGTACAGCGCCGTAGTGAAGACCGCGAGCTCCTCGCCCCTGCCCACGAACGCCTGCTCACGCGCCGCCTGCAAACGCCCGCCCAAAAACTCGGACTTGTTGTCGATCCCCGGTGACATGCCGCTAACTCTAACCTCTGGCCAGCTACCGACTCTGCTGAATCAATGCATATTTCGACGCATTCGAATGCGCCACAAAACGGGAAATTATCGAGGTCTGCTGCAATGGCGCTGGGGATTGATTCTGTCCATGCAGGAATCGTTCATCAGATGACATCGAGCTGCCACCGCGGGGCCGATGTTCCTACCGGCATGACGGTCGCCGAACCTGGCAGCTGAATAATCCGGTCGGCCCGGCCCGCACCGTGAATGAATAGATATTGGTCAACCGGCTGGTCTGGAAAGTGAGCACCGATCCGGCTGACCATGCAGCAATGACGGCTGACGTAGTGGTACTGGGAGCGGGGCCCGCGGGGCTGGCCACGGCTCTCCTTCTCTCCGCTGACGGGCATCGAGTGACGGTGCTCGACCGCGATTCGGCCGAGCCGACTGCTCGTGATGGTCAGGGCATGTCCCGGTTCCGTCAGCCACATCTGCTCCTGCCCCGCGGACTGGCCGTCCTGGAACGGCTGTTGCCCGAGGTGGTCGCCGCGATCGAGAACAGTGGCGGCCGACGCTGCAACCTGCTGGCCGGCGCGCGCGCGGAGCCCGATCGCCGGTACGAGGCCATGGCGGCGCGACGGCCGCTGCTGGAGGCCGCGCTGGCCGTCGTTGCGGCGCACGAGCCGAACATCGAGATCAGGCGCGGCGCCGGCGTCCGCGCGCTGCTGACTGGGCATTCGCGTAGGTCCTGCGTCCCCCACGTGCGCGGGGTGACGACGGAAGGCGGCGAGACGCTGGAGGCCGGGCTCGTGGTGGACGCGAGCGGATGCGATTCTCCGGTGAGCGCCATGCTGGGCGATCTTCGCCGCGTTCAGCGGTCCGCGGTGCGGACGGACGCGGGATTCAACTACTATTCGCGCCTTTTCCGCAGCGCCGATGGCTCCCTGCCCGCCCAGCCGGCCTGGCTGCTCGACCACCACGACAGCGTCTCCACGCTCGCCCTGCCCGGTGACAACGGCATGTGGTCGCTGACACTCGTGGTCTCCCGGAGGGACTGGGTCATGCGGTTGCTCTATGAGGAGGACGTCTGGAACCGGGCCGCGGCCTTGTTCCCCGAGCTGCGTGAGTGGATCACGTATGGCGAACCCATCACCGGAGTGCTGACCACGGCCGGCCCGGCCACTCGGCGGCGCCACCTGATCAGCGAAGGCCGGCCTTCAGTGACGGGACTGGTCAGCGTCGGAGACGCGTGGGCGACCACCAACCCGATGTTCTGCCAGGGGATGTCGATGGCATTGGTACAGGCCGAGCTGCTACGCGACGCGCTACGGGCGCAGGCCGACCCGGAGAAAATCATCCTCCGGTACGAGGAGGCGGCGCAGGCGGCCCTCGGCCCGTTCTATGACACGCTGCGCTTTTGGGAGCGCAACCGGCTGGCGGAGATCTACACCCGGATACGCGGCGGGCGCTTCTACGGCAGTGCGGGCTGGACCACGGCCAAGGCGCTGGAGGCCGCGAAGCTGGCCGACCCGGAGGTGCTGACGGCGATGGGAGACATCGGTTCCATGCTGGTCTCGCCCGAGGAGGCACTGGCCCGCCCGGGCGTCGTGGGCCGGGCGATGTCCCTGAGGGCGGACGCGCCGGCGACCGCCCTGAGGAGGGCGGAACTGCTCGGCGTGATCACCCGATGACACGACCCCTTCTCGCCCGCTCGGCGGCGAGCCGCCTGACCAGCCCGCCTCATCCAACCCAACGACGAAAGGGGCATCAACTCTCAAACCGCCCTCTGAGTGGTCATCCGACGGCGATTTGATGCTCCTACGCCCTGATCGCCGGCCAGGACTACAACATCCCGCCCAAGGCCCAGCAGTGGATGGCCGAACGCGCCGACGCCCGCACCGTCACCGTCAAGGGCGCCTCACACGCGGTCTCGGTCTCCGAACCCGCGGCGGTCACCGACCTCATCCGCCGCGCCGCCAGCGACATCCGCTGACACACCTCGGCCTCACCGGCCACGGCCGGTACCGGTCACCGAAGGCGGCCTCCTACCGGAGGCCGCCTTCGGCCGTTTCCCCCTGACGCCACGCAGGCGAAGGCCTTCATCACAGCGGCCCAAACCATCGACCGGTCCATCGCCGGCCGCACCCGTTCCCGGGCAGTGGGCCCACCGGTGCCTACGCTGAATCGCCCTAGCCGGCGTTCGTGCCCGAACCCTCCGACGCACGGCAGGCCAAGGACACCGGCCGCATATCCAGCGGCCGGGCCGTCCCCTCGCCGGTACGGCGCTCGCGTCGGCGCCGTCAGCAGGGGATCGCAGAGCCCCTTTTCCCTGGCCAGGCACGACCGGGCAGTTTTCGGCCTGTGAAATGAGCATGCAGTCCACCTAGCCTGCCACCACGAGATAACGAAACGGAGTCTCATGCGTACTATCGGTCTCATCGGCGGGCTGAGCTGGGAATCGACCGTCATCTACTACCAGATCATCAACCAGCGGGTACGTGAGCGCCTGGGCGGCAGCCACTCCGCAAACAGCCTTATCTGGTCAGTCGACTACACCACGGTCGAAGATCTCATTTTCGCCGACCGCTGGGAAGAGGTGAGCACGCTGCTCGTTGACGCCGGGCGGAAACTAGAGGATCTCGGTGCTGACGTCCTGCTCATTTGCAGCAACACCTTCAACCGCGTGGCTGATCAGGTGGCGCAGACCTCGAGTGTTCCCGTGCTCCACATCGTGGACGCCGTAGGCGCCGGGGTCCGCGCAAGGGGCATGCGCAAGGTCGGCCTGCTGGGAACCCGCTTCACCATGGAAGAGCCCTTCTATCGGGACCGGCTGGCCGCGCAGGGCTTTGAGGTGGTCGTCCCGGAGCGCGAGCAGCGCGAGCTGATCCATCGTGTGATCTTCGACGAGCTGGTGCGCGGGGTTCTGAAGGAATCATCCAGGAATGCCTATGCGCAGATCATCGCCGATCTCGCCAACGATGGCGCCGAAGGCGTCGTCCTCGGCTGCACGGAAATCGAGCTCCTGATCGATGAAAGCTACAGCGGCATCCCGGTGTTCCCGAGCGCGCGGCTGCATGCGGAAGCAGCGGCCAATTTCGCCCTCGCTCCGGAGTCGGCGCATCGCCTCATGGCAGCCGGGAGCCCATCGGACTGGAGCACATGAGCAGTCGCCGCGCATGGGCAGAAAGTGGATACCATCCGGCCTGGTGAACGGGCGGCCCTCGGGTCGGCCGTAAGCGGTATGACCATGAACGTGATCGTTATCGGAGCCGGGCCGGCCGGCCTGCCTCGCCACCGCAATGCTTCTCGCTGGACGGGGCCACCAGGTCACCGTGCTCGAACGCGACCCCGCAGAACCACTCTCGACGGGCCCGCAGTCGTGGGAGTCCTGGGAACGGCCAGGGGTGAGCCAGTTCCGGCTGCCCCACGTGATGATGCCCCGCGGGCTGGCCCTGCTGGAGGCAGTGCTGCCCGAGGTGGTGGCCGAGTTGGAAACGGCGGGCGCCAGGCGGCACAACATGATCGCCGGGGCATGGGGCGCACCTGCCGTAGGAGGCCGGCTCCCGGGGGACGAGCGTTACGAGACCATCGCCGCACGCCGGCCGGTCCTGGAGTTCGCGCTGGCGACCGTCGTCGCGCGCACCGCCGGTGTCACCATCCGGCGGGGTGACGGCATCACACGGCTGGTACCCGGCAGTGAACGACTGTCCGGCGTGCCGCATGTCGCCGGAGTGGAGACCCGCGACGGGGAGGTGCTCCACGCCGACCTGGTCGTGAACGCGAGCGGCCGCAACTCGCAATTCGCCAGGATGTTCGCCGAACTCGGCCCGATCCGCGACACCGAGGAGCGAGCCGAGGCAGGGTTCGTCTACTACGCCCGGCACTACCGTGACAGCGGCAACGGGTTGCCGGAGGCCACGCACTGGCCGCTCATCCACCAGGAGACCGTCACCGCGGGCACCCTGCCTGGCGACAACGGCACGTGGTCCCTGTTCCTCGTGGCCTCAAGCCGCGACCAGGACCTGCGGGCCTTGCGGGAGGTGGACGCGTGGGACCGCGCCATCGAGCTGTTCCCCGAGTACGCCCACTGGGCACGACATGGCGAGCCGCTCACCGGCGTACAAGTCATGTCGGCAGGCCAGACCAGGCGACGGGACTTGGTCGCCGACGGGCTGCCGGTGGTGACAGGCCTGCTCGCCGTGGGCGACGCCTGGGCCACGACGAACACCACGTTCGGGCTGGGGCTGTCGATGAGCCTGGTACAGGGCGCCCTGCTGCGGGACGCGATCGACACCGTGGGCGTTGGTGATCACGTCAAGCTGGGCCTCGCCTTCGCCGAGTCGCTGGAGACCACGGCCGCGCCCTACTACCGGGCGCTGGCCGACTGGGACACGCACCGGCTCGCCGAGATCGACTCCGTGCTCAAGGGCGAGCGGTACGAGACCGCCGACCCGGCCTGGCTGGTCATCAGGGCGCTGGACGCGGCAGGCGTCCGGACGCCGGCTGATCGCGACGAAAGGGCGCCCTGCCGCTCCGTGCAACGGCGGGCCGCCCTTTCGTCAAGGCTTGGCCCTAGACAGACGTCGGCAGCGGGCCGCCGTTCCAGGTCATCGTGTCGCCGAAAGCGGTGAGGAGATCCACCTCGCCGCCGACGGCCTCGGCGTAGGCGCGGTGGAGGTTGAGCACCAGGCGTTCGGCGTCCCCCCATCCCGCGAACTCACCGAGGTCAGCGTCCTGAGCTGCGGCCAGTGGTGTGAGTCCGTTCTCGCGCCCCTTTCGGGCGACCTCGAGCACGAAGCGGTAGTAACGCTCGTGAACGGCCAAGATCTCCGGCAGATCGCTCGCGGCCGCGAGAGGCCCATGCCCCGGTACGACGTGCTCGGCCTCGAAGTCCGCCAGCCAATCCAGCGACTTCAGCGCCCCTTCCACCGACCCCATCAGCAGCAGCGGTGTGAGGCCGTTGAACACCAGGTCGCCGGTGAACAGCACGCGCTCTTCAGGAAGCCAGACCACCACGTCCCCTGCCGTGTGCGCGGCATGGCCAGGGTGCCGCAGCTCGATGCGGCGCTTGCCGGCGAAGAGGGTCAGCTCGGACTGAAACCCCACGGACGGGACGCGGCGCGTCACGTTCCCCCAATCGGGCACCGGCGTCCAGATCGGCGGGCACCCGTCGATGAGGGGGTCGGCCAGCAGCGCGTCCCGCATCGCCGCATGCCCGAAGATCACTGTCTGGTCCGGCAGCAAGCTGTTTCCGTATGAATGATCCCCGTGCTGGTGGGTGTTCACCGCCATCCGCACGGGGGCATCGCCGGTCGCCTCGGCGACTGCCTTCAGGAATCGGCGGGTACGCTGCTCGGTCGCGCACGTGTCGACGATCAGAACGCCGTCGTCGCCCGCCACGGCTCCGGCGTTGTTCACCCACCAGGTGCCGTCCGGCTGCACCCAGGCGAACACCCCCGCGCTGATCTCGTGCAACCTCGCCGTGTCAGCCTGCTTCTCCACGATCAAAACTCCATTCTCCAGCCGTGCCGGCCCAGCCTCGGGTTTGGCGCTGTTGATTTCACAGACCGATCCATGGCCGATCAGTGCTTCACAACGGCTCCCTCGCCCCCATGGCTACAGGTGCTGACCGGCTAGGACGGTGGCCGGTCAGCGTCGATGTTCAGGTGATCAGCAGGGTCTTGCCGAGTGCCGTACGCGCTCCGATGGCGGCATGTGCGTCGGCGACGCGCTCAAGCGGGAACGTCTGCCCGATGGCCGGTCGCAGACGACCTGCGGCACCATCGGCCAGCGCCTGCACGGACAGCTCCTGCATGGCGGCGGCCGAGGGGAACGCCGCGCCCATCGGCACCAGGGTGACGCCCCGTGCGACGGCCTCCTCCTCGGAGACCTCGGTCATCGTCCCGCTGCCCACGCCGAACGCGATGAACCGCCGCCCCGTGCGACCAGCTCGAAGGTGGCGCGTCCGATGTCGCCGCCGGTCGCATCGCACGCCACGTCCACCCCTGCGTCCCCGGTCGCCTCCCGTACACGCTCCTCCCAGCCCGACCGGCTGTAGTCGATCGCGACGTCAGCGCCTCGCCGGGCGGCGAGGTCGAGCTTGGCCTCCGAGCTCGCGGTCGCCACCACCCGCGCGCCGGCCTGCTTGGCCACCTGGATCAGCAGGCTGCCGACGCCTCCACCCGCGGCCCCGATCAGGACCCACTCCCCTGCCTTCGGCGCGACCGCGCGCGCGATGCCCAGGGCCGTGCGCCCGTCGTTGACGAGGCCCACCGCGTCCTGGAACCCGAGCCGGTCCGGGATCGGGATCACGGTGGAGGCGCTTACGGCGACCTTCTCGGCATAGCCGCCCGACCCGCCGGTCGTGGTGGCCACGCGCCGCCCGATCAGCGCGGTGTCGGCGCCTGGTCCTACCGCCACGACCGTGCCCGCGACGCCGTTGCCTGGGATGATCGGCAGCGGGGGCAGCGGCATGGGCGCGGATCCGGAGCGCACCAGCGTTTCCACGTACGTGATGCCGCTGGCCACCACCTCGACCAGGACCTGTCCCTCCCCCGGCACGAAATCAGGAGTCTCCTCGGCCAGCAGCACCTCAGGCCCACCGAACTTCCTCAACCAGACTGCCCGCATTTCGACTCCTTGGTGTTTCCAAGCGCGCCATGTCGACCACTGACCCGCAGACCGACCACGCTGCGCAACCTTCGGCCGCGTCGCGCCCAGAATGACCCATCCGGGAGTTCATATTTCAGGCCATTTCCCGGCCAATTCCCGTCCGGCAGCACCGCGTCGCCAGGGTCGGACCGGCCATGCCCGTCCTCGCAGACCGCCCCACGAACGCCGCCTGGCGATGGGCCCGCCGCAGCGCCCGGACCCCGCCGTCCCAATCAGTCAGACGGAATGTGGACAGGGAACGGTCTGGGGAGTGGCAAGACGATGGCGCCACGCTGGGGTCTCGTTCGCGCCCGCGTCTTGAAGGAGTCACATGTCCAGGAGTGTGTCATGCGTGTAGAGGTCAACGGAATCGGTCTCGAGGTTCAAGTCGGCGGGGAGGGCCCGGCGGTCCTGCTCCCGAGCCAGAGACACGGGTGTCCTCCGTATGAGCACCAAATGGACATGCAACGCACTAGTAGATGAGCAGTCTGCTCCGCGAAAGTGCTGCAGGAAATCCCGGCCTGCCACCGTCGCGGATCGCCGCCGACCTGGCCGAACGGCCCCGGCACCGGGCGGTGGCGGGTCATGACCCCCTGCATCACCTTCACCCATGGAGACTTCATGTTCCGCTATGCCCGCTTGCGACCCGTTCAGCGCGCGACCGTGGTGGCTACCGCTGTGCTCGGCACCTGTGCAACGCTCGTCACCGCGGGCGGGGGAACCGCCGCAGCCGCCGGAACCAGCGCGAGCAGCACGATCGCCGCGCGGTACGTCGCACTCGGCGATTCCTACGCCTCCGGATACGGCATCGACGGTGTGGAGAACGCGGCATGCGACCGTTCCACGAGCAGCTACCCGTCCATCCTGCGCAGCACGTACAAGTCGCAGAGTTTCACGAGCGTCGCGTGCAGCGGCGCCACCACGCGCAGCATCTGGAACACGCAAGGCAGCCAGGCTCCCCAGATCAAAGCGCTCAAGCCGGACACCAGTCTGGTCACGCTGACCCTCGGCGGCAATGACATCGGCTTCACGCAGCTCGTCATCACGTGCGCTTCTCTCATGCAATCGCAGCCGACCGGCGACCCCTGCCGTCAGAACTTCCGAAAGGGCGGCAAAGACCAGATCCTTGCCCGCATCGACGACCTGAAGCCGCGGATCGCCTCCGTGCTGACCGACATCAAGAGGAAGAGCCCGCAGGCCACGATCGCGCTGGTCGGCTATCCCTCGCTGCTGCCGGACAGTGGCGAGAGCTGCCGCTCGACGCAGGTGCCCTTCGCCGACGGGGACTTCGGCTACCTGCGCAACATCACCAAGAGGCTCAACAGCGCACTTCGTGACCAGGCCGCCAAGGCCGGCGCCGTCTACGTCGACACCTACACGCCGACCATCGGCTATGACATGTGCCGGGCGCAGGGGCGCATGATCGAGCCGCTGTTCACCGCCGATGGCCGCGTCGCCCCAGCCGCCGCCCACCCGAACCTTGGGGGCACCCTTAGCATGGCGGCCATCATCAAGAAGAAGCTGGACGCGCTCGGCCGCTGATCATCCCTCAGCAGCCACCGGAGGTCGCGCACGCGGCCGTCGCCTTCGCAGGCGGTGGCCGCTTCCTCATGCCCGGCCGCCCCTGCAGCTCGACATTGACCGCGCCGGTCAGGCCCTGGCCAGCTCGTGTGCGCAGGCGCTGAGCCCGATCTCGCTGGAGGCCTTGACCAGCACCACGTCCCCCGGTTCGAGAAGCCCGGCGGCCAGGCGGACGGCCCCGGCGACGTCCTCTGCGAGGTGAACGGTGACGCCCATGTTCGCGGACTGCGCCTCCTGTGCCATCGCGACCGGATCCCCCGAGCGGCATGGATTCGGGGTTGGCGTTGTAGGCGTCGTTGACGATGGTGACGCCGTCAGGTCGTTCGAGGATCTCCAAGCGGCCCGCGGAGCGGCGCCTGGCCGCGTAGTCGTGACCGTCGGCCCGCGCGCCTGCTGTCGCGACGAACAGGCCGCCCGGCACCACGTCACGGGAGTCGACCGCCGAGGGCGCCGTCACCAGCGCCTGCGGATCGCGGACATCACACAGGTCGGCGTCGAGGACGCGCGCGATCTCACTCAGCCTCATGGGGATCACGAACCGCTCCTCGCGAGCGCCAGGTCGATGAGGCGGCGCAGCAGATCGGGATAGGAGACGCCGCTGGCCGCCCAGGCTTTGGCGTAGACGGAACGGGAGGTGAAGCCGGGCATGGTGTTGATCTCCAGCACGTACAGGCGTCCGGTGTCCTGCTCGTACAGGAAGTCGACGCGGGACAGGCCGTAACCGCCGATCACGCGCGTGGAGCACCGCCTGCGCTGACTGGAGCGACACCTCGTGCTCGGCGGACGGCCCGCCCGCCAGCACGGCCACGCGCAGGCGTTCAGTCACGATCGATCAGCCTTTCCAACGTTGAGCCCGCCGCTGTCCGTGACGGACCTGGCGAGCATCGCCCGGCCGGTTCCCAGGCCATTTGCTGTCCACTTCCTGGCCAGGGCGGCCCGAGGCTAGTTGCCGAGGTATGCCTCGCGTACGCGATGGTCGGCGAGCAGTTCCCTGCCCGTGCCGGAGTGGGTGGTGCGGCCAAGGTCGATCACGTAACCCTGGTCCGCCAACGTGAGCGCCGCGAGGGCGTTCTGCTCGACCATGAGAATCGTCGTCCCCAGCTCGCGGAGCACGCCGATGGTGTCCAGGATGTGCTGGATCATGATCGGGGACAGGCCCATGGTGGGCTCGTCGAACATGAGCAGCCTCGGCCTGGCCATCATGGCCCTGCCGATCGCCAGCATCTGCTGCTCGCCACCGGAGAACAGCCCCGCCCGCTGTGCTCGCCGCTGCCCCAGGACGGGGAAGAGCTCGTACACGCGGGCCACGTCCGCCGCGATGTCGCGGTCCCTTCGCAGGTAGGCGCCCAGGAGCAAGTTCTCCTCGACGCTCATCCCGGCGAACAGCCTGCGGCCTTCTGGGCAGTGCGCGATGCCGGCGGCGAGTACGGAGTGCGCGGGCAGGCGGTGGATCGGCTCGCGCTGGAAGAGGATCTCGCCCCGGCGCGGGCGGATCAGGCCGGAGATGGTTCTGAGCGTGGTGGTCTTTCCTGCGCCGTTGGCGCCGACAAGGCAGACGATCTGTCCTTCGGCGATGGTGAAGCTGACGTCTTTGACCGCTTCGATGGCGCCGTGGGCGACCGAGAGTCCGTTCACTTCGAGCATTCGGTGGTTCCCAGGTAGGCCTCGATGACCCGAGGATCGGTGCGCACGGCTTCCGGTGGGCCGCTGACGAGCACCCGTCCACGCACAAGCACGTGGACGTGGTCACAGAGGGAAAAGATGAACTTGGTGTCGTGTTCGATCACGACCACGGCGATCCCGCGGTCGCGGATGGCGCCGATCAGTGCCCGGATGGCGGTGGTCTCCGCGCCGTTCATGCCGGCGGTCGGCTCGTCCAGCATGAGCACCGCCGGGTCGCCGGCCAGCGCTCTGGCTATCTCCAGGCGGCGCTGGTCGCCGTAGGCGAGGCTGTGGGCGGGGGCGCGACCGTCGGGGTCGAGGCCGACGAAGGCCAGCTCGGCGCGGGCCCGCTCGGTCGCTTCGGCCTCGCTCGCGCGGAAGGCCGGACCGTGGAACAGGGCGCTCATCAGCCCCTGTTTGATGCGGGTGTGCCGGCCGACGAGGACGTTCTCCAGTGCCGACATGCCGGAGAAGAGCCGGATGTTCTGGAAGGTGCGCGCCACCCCGCGGCGGGCGGCCTCGGCGGGATCCGCCTTGAGCGGGCGGCTGCCGAGCAGGACGCGTCCCGATGTGGGGGCGTACAGCCCGGTCAGGCAGTTGAACAGCGTCGTCTTGCCCGCCCCGTTGGGGCCGATCAGACCGGTGATCGCCCTGTCAGGTACGGTCAGCGTCACGTTGTCCAGCGCGACGAGCCCGCCGAAGGCCATAGAGACGCGCTCCGCGGTCAAGCTCATGACGACGACACCAACCCTTGCGGCCGGAAACGCATGATCAGGATGAGGGCGAGCCCGAAGAGCATCAGCCGGTAGTCGCTGAACTCCCGCAGCTTCTCCGGAAGCACGAACAGCAGCGAGGCGCCCACGACCGCGCCGGGCACCGTGCCCATCCCGCCGAGGACCACCGCGGCCAGCAGCGTGACGGATTCACTGAAATCGAAGCTCTCGTACCCGACCGTTCCCAGCTTGTGCGCGAAGACCGCGCCTGCGAGGCCCGCGAGCGTGGCGCCCACCAGGAAGGCTACGATCTTGGCATGTCCGGTCCGGACGCCCATGGCGCGGGCCACGTCCTCATCCTCCCTGATCGCCAGCCATGCCCGCCCCGTACGGCTGCGCTTGAGGTTGGTCAGGACCACCATCGCCCCGGCGACCATGAGCACGGAGACCATGTAATAGAGGGATCCGGCCGGAAGCCCGCCGACGGACTCGTTGAACGCCTGGCCCAGAACGGTGATCGGCGGGACGCCGGGAATAGAGTTGGCGCCGCCGGTCAGTCCGCCGATGTCGTTCTGCGCCGCCCGGAAGAAGATCTCGCCGAACGCGAGCGTCACGATGGCCAGGTAGTCCCCCCGTACGCGCAGGGTGGGCGAGCCGACCACCACGCCGAAGAAACCGGCCGTCACCGCCCCCGCGAGGGCTGCCACCGGGAAGGGGACCGTGTGGGCCAGGTTCGCCGCGGTGAAGGCGCCGATCCCGAGGAAGGCCACGTAGCCGAGGTCGAGCAGCCCGGCCAGGCCCACCACGATGTTGAGGCCGATCGCGGTGGCCGCGTAGACCCCGATGCTGGACGCCACGGTCATCCAGTAACCCGTGCCCGCCTGGGTGAACGGCAGCATCAGTGCGCAGGCGAGCAGGACCGCGATGCTGAACACCCGGTGCCGCTCGGCTAGGGCGGCGATCCACGCAAGGACCCCGTACAAGGCCAGCACGCCGACCACGGCCAGGCCGAAGCCGCAGAACGCCAGGAACTCGGCGCCGCCGTACGGGTTGGTCGCCCGGCTCTGCCCGCCCGCAGTCAGCGTCGCCGAGATCAGCCACAGCAGGGCGGCGAAGGCGGCGAGCAGGACAGGCCAGGCCACCGCCCGGCCTGGAAGCTTCCACTCCGGCGCCGGTGCGACGGTCCGGCCCGACCACACCAGGAGGGCACCGCCGGCCAGCGTGACCGGGCCGCCGATGGACAGCGTGTCGAGGACGGTGAGGAACCCCAGGTGCACCAGCGCGATGGCGATCACACCGACGCCCACGGGCTTGCGGGCGCGCGGGAGGATCGCGATCAGGCCCAGCAGGACCAGGTGCAGGCGGAACCCGGTGACCAGGTGCGGGGCGTCGAAGAACTGCAGCGTGGCCCGGTCGGGGTAGGCTCCGCCGGGTAGTACGACGCCGGCCCAGGGAAGCAGGGCCCCCGCCACCACGAGCGCGGCGCCCGCTGCCGGACGGAAGTCCCACGCTCGACGCGATCCGCGCCCGCCGTCGTGGAGTTTCCGGTCGTCGGAGACAGGGAAAACCTCCGAAGTGCTGGGCGTCCGGCCTGCCAGATCGTGGAGTTGGGGACCCTCTGGTGTCATGCCCGCACCCCTTCCGGCCGGCCGAGGAATCCTTGGGGACGGAACATGAGCACCAGGATCAGCAGCACGAAGACCCAGACGTAGTCGTACTGGGCCCCACCCCAGGCGTACTGTCCAGCCAGCGACTTCACCATGCCGATGCAGAAGGCGCCGAGCATGGCGCCCCGGATGCTGCCGATGCCGCCCAGCACAGCCGCCGTGAAGGCGAAAATGCCGTTCTGGAAGCCCATCGCGGTGTCGATCTGGCCGTAGTGGATGCCGTACAGCACGGCGCCGAGCCCCGCCAGCACCGCACCCAGGACGAACGTCGCCAAGATCACCCGGTTGAGGTCGATCCCCATCAGGCGGGCGGTGTCCGCGTCCTCGGCAACGGCCCGCATGGCCCGGCCGAGCCGCGAACGCTCCACGTACAAGTGGAGCGCCGCGGCCAGCAGCGGAGAAACGGCCACGGCCAGCACCCCGGTCCACAGCACGATCGTCGATCCCACGACGAGTTGGGAGTCGAAGAAGACCCGGGGAAACGGCAGCGGCGCGGTGGCGCCCGGGTAGAACACCCGGACCATCTCCTGTAGCAGGATGGACACGCCGAGCGCGGTGATCAGCGGTGCCAGCCTGTGCGCGTCCCGCAGCGGCCGGTAGGCCAGCCGCTCCATCAGGACCGCGACGGTCACCGACGTGGCGACCGCCGCGACGCAGAGCACCGGCAGCGCCGCGTACCAGGACACCCCGTCGGGCAGCAGGTACACGGAGGTGAAGTGGGCGCCGAAGGCGCCGGCCATGAACACCTCACCATGTGCGAAGTTGATCAGCTTGATGATGCCGTAGACCATGGTGTAACCGAGCGCGATCAGTCCGATCAACGCGCCGAGCACCAGACCGTTGACAATCTGCTGGGCCAAGGTCGCCACAGGTCACTTCGCCTCGAACTGGCTGCTCTCGACGTCCTTCCAGGCACCGTTGGTGACCTTGTAGACCGTGAACAGCTTGTTCTTGCTGTCGCCGTACTCGTCGAAGCCGACCACGCCGTTGGCGCCCTGGTCGGTTGAGTACTCCTGGACCTCCTTCACCAGCGCGGTGCGCTGCTCGGGCGCTCCCGTCCAGGCGCCGTTCGCGGTCACCTTGCCGATCGAGGAGACGATCACGTTGGCCGCGTCGTAGGCGAAGGCGCCGAAGCCGCCATACCCCTCGGCGAAGTTCCTCTTCTTGTACGCTTCGACGAACGCCGCCCCGGTGGACAGCTTGTCGATGGGCGCGCCGACCGAGGCCGCGATGTCCCCATCTCTGCCGCCCAGCGCGATGAACTGGGCGTCGAACAGGCCGTCGTTGCCCGACATGGGCACGTTCAGCCCGAGGTCCTTGGCCTGCTTGGCGAGCGGTCCGCCGATGGAGTAGTCGGTGCCGGTGAAGATCGCGTCCGGCTTCAGAGACTTGATCTTGGTCAGGACGCTGGAGAAGTCGCTGTCGTTCTCGTTGACCTTCTCACGGCCGACGATCGTGCCGCCCAGCTTCTCGGCCTCCTTGGCGAACTCGGTCGCCATGTTCTCCGCGACCGCCTTGCCGTCGGTGACGATCGCGATCCGCTTCATGCCCTCGCCCCCCACCAGGTAGCGGGCGTTGAACGGGCCCTGCAGATCATCGGTGCCAACGACGCGGAAGTAGTTGTCGTACTGCCGCTTGGGCGCGGTGGCGTACTCGGCACCCCTGGTCAGCGCCGGGTCGGTGTTGCCGGGCGAGATCTGCACCAGCTTGGTCGAGGCGATCTTCGGCTGGATCGCTCGGGCCACCCCGGAGTTGTAGGAGCCCACGATGCCGACGACGTTCGCGTCGTCCGCGAAGCGCTGAGCCGCCGCCGCGCCCTTGTCCGGGTTCGCCTCGTCGTCCTGGGCGTCCATCTTGAGCTGGTACCCCTTGACCGCGCACGTCGCGTTGGCCTGATCGACCGCGAGCTGCACGGAGTTGCGGATGCCCAGCCCGATCGCCGAGAGCTTGCCCGACATGGGGGCGATCACGCCGATGACCAGCGTGCCCTTGCTCGTATCGCAACCGCCGGTGCCCCCTGCGGCCTCGGTCTTGCCCCCACCGCACGCGCTCGTCGCCATCGCCGCGCCGATGGCCAACAGGCTCGACAGTACGGCGGTGCTCTTGCTTCTCAACGGAAACTCCTTGCCTTCGGTAACGACTCTCGCTTCAGTCCGGAGGCAAGCTATGGTCCCTAACTGCTCATTTGACAGCTCAATCGCTGGCCAGCAACTGTCCGCTCCGCCGCCTCCGCGGTACCGCTTCACCGGTGAGGACTCCCGCCAGGACCAGCAGACAGACGCCGCTGCCGAAATCGATCCTGCGTCGAGTTCCAGCCGAGATGCCGGCCGGCGATCCGGCGGCAACTGTGCGGGCCGGCCTTGCGCGACGCCGGCGCACTCAGGTGGTTCAGCGGGTGAGGAGGTCTCGAAGAGCCTTGGCGATGTCGGAGGGCGCTTCCTCGGCCATGAAGTGGCCGGAGGTGACGGTGACGTGCCGCAGGTCCGGCGCCCAGGCGCCCCATAGGGCCGCCGCGTCGAAGCCGAGGACGGCGCCCCAGTCCTGCTGGAGTACGGTGACCGGCATCCGCAGCCGGTTGCCGGCATCCCGGTCGGTCTGGTCATGGTCGACGTCGATGCCGGCCGAGGCGCGGTATTCGTCACGATCGAGGGCACCGCTTCGCGGCAGGCCTCGAGGTAGGCGGCGCGAATGTCGGCGGGGATCGCATGCGGGTCGTTGGTCCAGATGTCGAGGAAATGACCGAAGAATGCGTCCGGGCTGGCGCCGATCAGCTGCTCGGGCAGGCCCTGGGGCTGGGCCCTCGGCCACCCTACGCGCATACTCGTGGATCAGCCCGCCGAGGCGATCACGGCGGATGACCTTGATATCGGCCTCAACCGGGTCGGGCAAGGCTCGTAGCGGAGCGGCCTGGCCCAAGGATCGGTGGGGGCGGCGCTCATTGAAATGAGCCTCGTACGCGGCCAGTACCAACCGCAGATGTCGAGCGCTGACGATCAGCACCCGATCGAGGACCTCCCGGCGCAGGCAGCCGATCCACCGCTCGACGCAGGCGTTCCCCCGCGGAGCCCGTGGCGGTGTCTTCAGCACCCGAATGCCCGTGCTGGTGAAAACCTCGTCGAACGCCGTGGTGAACTTCGCATCCCGATCGCGAATGAGGAAACGGAAGCCCTCGACCCGATCCTCGAGTTCAATCATCAGATTCCTGGCCTGCTGAGCGACCCACTGCCCGGTGGGTTGATCGGTGACGTCGAGGACATGCACTCTCCGAGTGGACATCTCCATCGCATGCGCCAGCGAGCTGCCCAGGCCCGATCACATCCCGTACGGGTCCTGAGCACGACAGCGAGGTCATGGATCTGGGCACCCCGGAACGGGGTCATACCTCGGTAACAGGCTCGCCGGTCAGGTACTTGCGGTAGGCCCTACCGCTCTGCGGGGGCCTCCGTGCGGTCGTCGGGCAGGATCTCGGTATAGGCAGCCAGGAGTGACCGTCGATGGCGGTGTGCGGGAAGCCGTAGCCAGCAAGGGATTGCGGTAGGCGTTGTGAGGCCGATCTAGGTGGCCGCGCCCAACCCCCTGGCGCGAGCCCCGTCACGAGTAATACCTGAACCACTGCCAGGTCATAAGCGAGTCATAATCATGGTTGGGGCAGCTCCTCAGGCGAAGATACTCCGGCAGTCATAAAGTTCGGCCTTGCTCAAGCACTTATCTAGTCGAGGATAGCGAAGCGCGAATCTATTTCCGCCCATGAATGGCCATATCCATTCGGTGGCAGTGTTGCTACATGGCGTAAGGCGGACCCCCTGCTCCTTCCCGCCGCCGCCCGGTACGGGCTGTAGCCGCGCCGCTATGCATTCCCCCTGTGAACTTATTCGCTATTTTGATCTTGCCTATATTGCCATTTCGCGGAAACCGGATAGTCCAGGCTTGTGAAGCGCGCGTGTTTGAATCGTGATTCATATGGTTGTCCAACCGAACGAATCCAGCCTCCCGTTTCCGGTCCGCTTCCGCTTCGGCGCGTTCAGCGGCCTTCTGGGCCTTTCTGCGAGGTCGCGCGCATGAGCCGCCGTAGCTCTGGGGTTGCTACCGGATCGCTGGTGGGCGACCGGGCCTCACGAGTAGCCTGCTCGCGGTGAAGTTCCTCCCAGCTCGGTGCGACGGTCTAGAAGCTGGCGCTGCCGCAGGACCGAGGCGTAAACCCGCGGCCTCGACATCCCTGTCAACGTCGGTCCCGACCCCGGCCGCCGGTACCGCCATCCGCCGTACAACCCAAGGTCGGAGCCAGGTTCGTTGGACTTTCCGTGATCGCTGATGATCGTCGAACGGCGCTGCGGTGGTGGCCAGAACGATGTACCGTCGCGACGGCGTCGGCGAGACCAGGCCGAGTCCCGCCGAGACCGTCGTGAGAAGCGAAAGCTAACAGCCGCCGTTGGCGCAGGCGGTGAGCCACGCGTCGAAGTCCGCGTTGTAGTTCAACGCCTTCAGATGGGCGCGTGCGGCCGCCCAGTTGCCGACCCGGTAGTAGCCCAGCACGGTGGCCACGTCGCTGTGGTGCCGCTCGACCATGTAGCGAACGGCCAGGTAGCCCCACCTGTAGACGCGCGTCGTGTCGTGGTCATAGGTGGTGTCGAAAAGGGTGCTGAGCGTGTAGGTGTGTTTGGCCGCCTCGGTGACGGCAGCGTCGTAACGTACCCCGCGATAGCCGTACGAGACGTATTCCGCCATACCCTCGATCCACCACACCGTCGGGGTGCTGATGTTCGCCTCGAAGTCGCCGTACATGTCGAACCGGCCGTCGAGGTAATGCGTGTACTCGTGGTTGAGGTTCCAGATCTGGAAGTCGGGCCGCAGCCACTCGGCCTCGTAGGCGATGAACCGAGCCTGATTGCCCGGCTTCGACGGATCGCCTTCGAGGTACATGCCGCCGTTGTTGGTGTCGATGCCGAACATGGCGCGCGCGTACCGCCGGTAGTCGCGGCTGGAGTCGTAGACGACCACTTCCAGCGCCGTGTTGTAGTCGTCCGCCACGGGTCCGCTGTCCTGGACCAGGTTGTGGAAGTAGCCGTCCTCGTTGAAGAGACTGGAACAGGTCCACTGGAGTTGCTCGGGAGTCATGTCCTGCGCCCGGATCCGCAGTGTGGGGCCGCAGGTGTGGGTGATCTGCAGGACGTCCTTGCCCAGCGCGGCGAGTGTCCCGCATACGCCGTACGCGCTGCACCCGGCCTTGTCGAGAGCACCGGCCATCTCGGCCACCGCGACCCAGAGGCCCGCCGTCCGCCCGTGCGGGCTCGATCGCCCGAGCAGATCCTTCAGCATGGGGCGGACCTTGCCGCGTAAGGCGTCGTATCGGACAAAACGGGCGAGCTCGCTGCCCGCGTTCGCCGTCAGGTACTCCCTGTCGGTGCCCAGCAGCCCGGCGTTGCGGTCGGCGAACGCCTTGAGAGCGTCCAGGACGCCGCTGTCGGCGCGCACCGCGGTCAGGAAGTCAGATCGCCGGTGTCCGCCGAAGAGCACGAAGAAGGCGCGGGTGCGCGCGGCGTCGAGTTCCGGCCGGTCGGTCGCCAGCAGGCGTTCGACGATGTCGAGGTAGCGTGAGTTGAGCCCTGCCGCGTCGATCAGTCCCACGGCCTCCGCGAGCACCTCGCCGTTGGAGCGGGTGGCCTGGTGTGAGGCCGGGTTGGCGAAGAAGGCGTCGAGCGCGTCCCGTGTGACGGCGTGGACTGCCTCGCCGAAGTCGCGGGACTGATGACCGGCGCGGAGGTAGGCCAGCAGCTGTGCCGTGCCGGCGCGGTTGTCGCCCTGATAGCTCTCGGCGTCTTGCCGTACGGCGGAGGCGGCCCGGAGCATGGCCGGCTCGTTGAAGCTCGCCGCGCTCAGGGCGCTGACGCAGCGGAGTTCCGCTGCTCTGAGCGCGGCGATGTGATCCGACTCGACGCGGCGGGTGAGGCCGGGGACGTCGCAGCTCTCAGCCGGATCCTGCCCGTGGGTGATCGCGGTGAACGGCGGTCGGTCCTCGGCCTTGAGCGGTTCCGATTGCACGTGTCTGGGTCGAGCGGCCTGCTCGGGCCGAGCGTGGGCCGGAACGGCGTGACCGGATAAGAGAAGTCCGGACACGAGCCCGATGAGGACGGGAAGTCGCTTCATGGCACTCCTTGGGGGGAGGGAGTACGATCACATGTGATATGTAAAATTGCATGATCTGTGACTGTGAGCAAGCCCTTGATAGATGGCTTCTCTAAGTGGCAGGAACAGCGGCGCTGCTGACCTACTTCCGGCGCCGGCTGGCCCGCTCCAGCCGGCCGAACCGGATCTTCGAGGCGGTCCGCGAGGTGGTCACCGCGACCGGTGCCCTGAAGGGCAGGCAGCGGCGGGCACTGGATTCCACGGTGCTGGATGACGCGGTGGCCACCCAGGACACCGTGACTCAGCTGATCGCCGCGATCCGCCGGGTGATCCGCCAGGTGCCCGGCGCGGCGCAGGTCGCGGCCGCCTGCTGCACCGCCCATGACTATGCCGATCCGGGTAAACCGCGCATCGCCTGGAATGACGAGCAGGCCCGGGCCGTGCTGGTGGACGCGCTGGTCGGTGATGCCATCCGGTTGCTGGCCGGTCTGCCGGAGCAGGCACGGGGGGAAAAAGCCGCGAACGCGGTGGGCATCTTGGCCCTGGTAGCGGGCCAGGACGTGGAACCGGCCGAAGACTCCGACGGCGGTGACGGGCGCTGGCGCATCGCCCAGCGCACCGCCCCCGATCGGATGGTCTCCACCGTCGATCCCGAATCCCGGCATGTGCACAAAACCCGCACGCACCGCCAAGACGGCTTCAAAGCCCATCTCGCGGTCGAACCCGAGACCGGCCTGTTCACCGCGGTGGCGCTGCGGCCCGGCTCCGGCGCCGCCCATCACGAAGGCGCCCTGGCCCCCGACCTGCTGGCCGAAGAGAGCGCCCCGGTCGAGGTCTTCGGTGATACGGCCTACTCCAGCGGCACCTGCCGAGGCGCACTGTCCTCGGCCGGGCACCGCGTGGTGATCAAACCCGCCCCGCTGCGGCCGGCCGTCGCGGGCGGGTTCGACCTGGACGACTTCGCCATCGACACCGCCGCCGGCATCCTCACCTGCCCAGCCGGACACACCGCCCGCCTGACCGGCAACACCGACAAGAAACGCGCCATCTTCGGCAAGATCTGCGACGGCTGCCCCCTACGGCACCGGTGCACCACCGCCAAGAACGGCCGCGTCGTGCAGATCCGCCCCGAGCACGACCTGCAGGCCGCCGCCCGCCGCCAGGCCACCACCGACCCGGACTGGCAGGCCGACTACCGCCGCTGGCGACCACCGGTCGAACGCGCCGTCGCCTGGATCGTCACCCGCGGCAACCGGCGATTACCATCAAGAACAACGCCTGGCTCCACACCGCGCCGCAGCCCTCAACCTCCGCACCCTGATCAACCTCGGACTCACCCGAACCGACGGCATCTGGACACTCGCCCCTGGCACGGCCTAGACAGCCCGCAGTCCATCCACCCACCCCGGAAACACAGCGGCCACCACAAGATCTTCAGTGATCTTCTAGGGGTCGCCCGGCCGGAGTGAATCAGCCAGACGACCAGTAATCCAGGCCCAGCGCCCCGCATAGCGCGTAGTTCGAATTATGGATGGAATCTGCGGTTTCGCCGGACTTGGGCTTGGTGGCGTCGCCATAGACTGGCCGGTCGTGACCTTCCAATACCCCTGGTTGTTGTCACAGTTGTCACCGTTGTCGCGGTTAGAGCCCTCGAGGTGCTCGACCTTCGTGCCGTCGTCGCCCTTGATCTTCCAGGTGTCGTTGCCGGCCGGAATCAGCTCACCGGCCCTCCCGTCGAACGAGATCGCGGCGTTGTCGTAGCCCAGCTGATGTCGCGCGGCTTGATGCCGTCGGGGTTCTTCACTCCGTGATCCGCGCATGGCTCCCGACAGTGGCTTCTCCGCAGCCGGAATCTTCGGCAGCTCGTCCGCTTGCGCGCCGGGCGAGGCCACCACGCCATGCAGGAAGCTCATCACCAGCAACGCCGAGACCGTCACGGCGAGGCGCCGCCCTAATCCTGACCGGGTCAATCCGTGCATCCCGTCTCCTGTCCGGTCGTCTGAGATGGGCGTCAATCTCCATGGGTCCCGAGGCCGTACTGCACAGCGCAAGCGCGCGGTGGGTTTGACCGGCTGAACGCCACCCGCTTAGCGTGAAATCGCTATGGTCTCGAAGGGGCGTCGCCTGCTGGACAACCTGCCGGCCGACTTCACGAGTTTTGTCGACCGGCGCCTCGAGTTGGCGGAGATCAAACGGCTGCTCTCACTGGCCCGGCTGGTGACGCTGACCGGTGTGGGCGGCGTCGGGAAGACGCGGCTGGCGTTGCGTGCCGCCACCGATCTGCGGCGCGCGTTCGCCGACGGGGTCTGGATGGTCGACCTGGCCGCTCTCGGCGACCCGGAGCTGCTGGTCCACGCCGTGGCAGAGCCGCTCGGCGTCAGCGACCAGTCAGCCCGGCCGCTCCTGACGGTGCTGTCCGAGCACATCGCCGACAAACAGATGCTCCTTGTGCTCGACAACTGTGAGCACATGCTCGACGCCTGCGCGAGGTCGGCTCACGCGCTGCTGCGGGCCTCTCCGGGACTGCGGATCCTGAGCACCAGCCGAGAGGCGCTGGGGGTGTACGGCGAGCATGTGCTGGCCGTACATCCTCTGTCGGTTCCGACGGAGTCGCAGGAAAACGCCACGCCATCAGCGGCGGTTGCCCTTTTCGCGGAACGGGCGGCGGCCGTTGTACCAGGATTTGGTGTCACTCCTGATAATGCGGCCATCATAGAAAGACTCTGCCAGCGGCTCGAGGGCATCCCGCTGGCCATCGAGCTGGCCGCGGCCCGCATGCGTGTGATGTCGGTACAGAATCTCCTGACTCGGCTGGATGACCGTTTCCAACTGCTCTCCGGCGGCCCCCGAACCATGCCACACCGTCAGCAGACGCTGCGCGCGCTGATGGACTGGAGCCGAGACCTGTGTTCGCCCGAGGAGCAGATGCTGTGGGGGAGGCTGTCGGTGTTCTACGGCAGTTTCGACCTGGGGGCGGCGGAAGAGGTCTGCAGTCTGGGCGGCCTGCCCAGGGAGAGCATCCTCGACCTGCTCATCCAGCTGGTGGAGAAGTCGATCCTGGTCAGGGACGAGGCCTCGCCGGATCGATACCGGCTGTTGGAGACCATACGACAGTACGGTGCCGAACTGCTGTCCGGCTCCGGCGAGGTGACGCCGTTGCGCCGTAGACACCGCGACTACTACGAGGGCTTGGTCGTACGGGCTGAGGCGGAGTGGTTCGGCGAGCACCAGCTCGAATGGACCACCCGACTGTGGTGTGAGCACGCCAATATCCGGGCCGCCCTCGACTTCTGCCGGACGGAGCCAGGCGAGGCCGAGGCCGGTCTGCGCATGGCCGCCGCGCTGCGGATGTACTGGCTCGGTTCGGGCCTGATCCGGGAGGGACGCGGCTGGCTCGATCGTCTGCTCCCGCTGCACACCAAGCCGACCCCGGTGCGGGTCAAGGCCATGTGGCTCGACACCTGGCTGAGCCTGCTGCAGAACGACGAGGCCACCGCGTTGCCGATGCTCAAGGCCAGCCGAGCGCTCGCTGAGCAACTAGGCGACACGAGCGCCCTGGCGTACGTCGCGCAGATCACAGGGCTCGCCGAGTTCAGGGGAGATCTGCCCGCCACGGTCGCGCTGTTCGATGAAGCGCTCGCCCATCACCGCGCCGTCGGCGACCTGATGGGCGTCGCGTACGCCCTCATCCGCCTGGCGACCACAAGCATCCTGCTCGACGACGCCGACAGGGCCCTCGCCTACTGCGAGGAGTGCGCCGCGCTGAGCGCTTCGCATGGCGAGACCTGGTTCAAGGCCCACGCACTGTGGATGATGGGCATCGCGGTTTGGAGGCAGGGCGACCATCGCAGGGCCGCCGCGCTGGAGCAGGAGAGCATCCAGGTCAAGGCAGCCTTCCACGACCAGGTGGGCGTCGCGATCGGGATCGAGGTCCTGGCCTGGATCGCGGCGACAGACAGGCAAAGCGAGCGGGCCGCCACCCTATTCGGAGCGCTGGAGACGATCTGGCGGCCCACCGGGATGTCCCTGTTCAACTTCATGACCTCCTACCACGACGAGTGCCAGCAACGCACCCAGGAGATTCTCGGCGACCAGCGCTACGAATCGGCATTCGGGCACGGGACTCGGTTCGCGGTGGAGGCGGCGATCTCTTTCGCGCTGGACGATAAGCTCGACTCCGCGGCCGTGCCGGCCAAGTCCGAGGCGGAGTCCTGCCCGCTGACGCGCAGGGAGATGGAGATCGCCGAACTGGTCGCGCAAGGCTTGAGCAACAAGGAGATCGCCGCCGCGCTGGTGATCGCGCCGCGCACGGCGGAGGGCCACGTGGAGCACATCCTGGCCAAACTCGGCTTCACATCCCGGGCACAGATCGCGGCTTGGGCCGTCGAACACGGCCGACAGTGGTCGCGCAACGGTTGATCCGACAGCCACCGGCCAGCACACCAGGCGACCGAAGGAAGAACCAACCGGCGCCACCGGTCGTCACGAAGGCTTACGGGTCTTGATCCCCAAGCAGTGGACGACCGTGCAGCGCTCTGTACCCCTGCGACTCAAGACGTTCAGCCTTCACCACTGATCGCCGTCGGCTGTGCGTCGGCAAGAGACGCTGGACGACTTCGTTGATCATCGGGTCGGTTATGACGCTCCTGTATCCCGACTGGACGGCGAACCGACGCAGCGGGTCGAGAACCTCTCGGCGAATCCCGGGGCAGAGAAGGTCGAGGTAGAGGCTTTCGATCTCCGACGCGTGGGCGACTTTTGTCGAACCCGAGCACACGGTACGACTCCGCGGCGTCGCGGACGCCGCCTTGAATCCAGGCGACCGGGATCCTGGTCTCCAGCAGCCTGTCTCGCATGCTGGTCAGCTCCGCAGCCAACTGGCTCGCCTCGCGTGTCCGCGTTCCCGCTCCAGCCCTGCCCACCAGGTCGGGGATGTCCGCGGGCCTCGCCCTGAGGAGGGCCCCCAACGCGATCTGCGGGTGTATGCGGGAGCGCATGGGGTGTATTCCCAGACGTCGAGTGGATTCAAGAACCACACCGACCTGCAAGTTCGGTCCGCCGAGCTCATTCCAGATGTCCGCGGGATAGCATGCTGGCTTGATCCCGGCCCCGCCCGCCAGCGCTGTGCTTCGCTGTTGGCCGTCGACGATGAAGATGTGGGCGTCCGATGTTTCCCGGTACCGGCCTGCCCCCGGACGAGACTGCTCAGGGGGACCCACCACACAAAGCCGCTGATCGGCCACTGCGGGTCCCGAGCCAGCGATGCCCATAGTTCCGCAGTCCAATGGACGTTGCGCTGGAACGGCCGACCGAACTGGACTACATCTATTTCTCCTGAATCCAGCATGTGAAGGAGGTCAGCGAGCTTGGAAGAACTGGTACGCCAACCTGCACGCCAAGTTCCCCGACGGCCCGGTACGCGGTCAGCTCTACAGAGGCGGCTGGTGAGACCGCTCACCTCTCAACGGGTTTACAGCCACAGTTGGCGAAGGCACTCATGACCAGGTACACCTAGGCCAGGCTCAGAGCCCAATCGATCGAGCACGCTGCCAAGGTGTCCTTCCCCAAGAGGCCGCCGCCGTATCGTGTCCAATCAGCATCGCCGGCGTATCGAGTCCACTCTTCGCGAGTGATCTTCAGACTGTCGGGAGCATTGCAGGCGACGCCAACGGGATCCTCCAGCATCTCTGGCAGGTCCCTCAGATCCCACATCGTCACTCCACGGTCGGGACTAGCAGTCAGCGCCACCTCTCCGTCAGCGCTTACGGCGATATAGCTGACTTCTCGGGAGTAATTCTTCAGGGAGGAGGTGTTCGTTGGCCGAGATGGGGTCGACAGATCCCAGACTGGCACGCTGCCGCCGTCTCCCGCAAAAAGCGCGATCTTCTCGGAGTCGGAGAGGGCAATACCGTAAAGATCCTGGTTGGGCATGTCCAGAGTGGCGGTGTGAATCGGCTTGGCAGGGTCTGCCAGTGACCATACGTCCGCCCGTTGTGAGCTCCCGACGAGGATTTCACGTCCATCTGCGGTAATAGATATTGGCTCCGCAGTATTGAATGGCAGTTCCAGTCTGCTGAGTTGGATTGGGTTGTCGGGGCGGCTGAGGTCCCAGACAGTCACGTCCCGATCCCCTGCCAGGATTGCGGCAAGACGGGCATCAGCGTCAAGGGAGATACTCCTGATGCGGCCGGCCGGGAGCCGAACGTGCGAGCGCCTGATCGGTTTCGTTCTTACGCTGAGATCCCAGATGGCAAAATTGCCGTCGAGGTCACCGACGCATGCCGTGCGGCCGTCACGTGACAAAGCGAGCGCCTCTATCCCGCGATCAGCCTCACGTGCGGCACCCGCATTGATGGTTTCTGAGCGAGTGGGCTGTGCGAGGTTGGTCAGATCCCATAGCGCTGCGGTGCCGTTATCTTGGCCGATCAACGCGGTTCGGCCGTCAGAGGAGAGTGCAAGGAAGTCTACATTCTCATAATCACCTTCCAATTCGGCCCGCTCTTCGGCTTCACCTTCCGGGTTCTCGTCGAGCATTCCGCTCAGATCCCAGACGCCGATCTCGTCTGCATCTTTTATGAGCGCCACGTGGCCGTCCTGGCTCAGCGCCACACTGCTGGCACCTCTTGGATCCATCGAGAAGAGATCTTCGCGTCGCAGTACCAGGAGGCTTTCAAGTAATGCCTTGCGGCTTGCGGCGTCCGCGTTGATGTGTACCGCGGCCACGCCGAGCTTGAGGGATGTGTATGGATCCACATCCCTCAGTTCGCTCGCCTGGAGGGCGAGCGAGCGAGCCAGCAGGGCCTGCTCCTTCATGAGCGCTTCCTGGCGCACGTAGACCAGCAACGAGCCGATCGTGGCTATGACACCCAGCACGACCAGGCCGATGGTGACAAGGCCTTTCGCGCTAGGACGGATGTTCATGGCGGTACACGTCTCCCACTAGTGGCCGATGCCGCTGGGCAGCACTCTATCTCGCCGTCACAGAGGCTTGTATGTCGTTTTCCTGGCGTATGGGGATTTTGGATCGCAACAAGCTTCCACTGCTGCTTCATACGCGACCGTGGTGCAAATACTCATATTCATGACGAGCTGAATCCCGCCCAGCTCTGCGCCGGCCGAAAATTACATCCATGCAGTTCAAGCGGCATATGAGTACTCGTGGAGGACGCCGCCGAGTCGGTCTCGTCGGCGTATGTTCAGGTCGACGATTCTCGCTGGATCGGCGATCGGGTCCGGGACTGTGCGCAGGGGGGCCGCTTGGGCCAGGGCCTGATGGGCGCGGTGCTGGTTGTAGAAGCGTTCGTACTCGCGCAAGGCGTGCCGCAGGTGGCGTTCGTTCCACAGCAGGCAGCGGTCGAGCAGCTCTCCGCGGCACGACTGCACCCACCGTTCCATGACCGCGTTCATTCGCGGCATCCGGATCCCGGTGAGCACGGTCCGGATGCCGGCCTCAGCCAGAATCTCCTCCATGAGAGCGGGGAACTTCCCATCCCGGTCACGGATCAGATAGAGCGCCCGACAACCAGCGTCTTCCAGGTCCATCACGAGATTCTTCATCGCCTGGACAACCCAGCTCGCAGTCGGGTGCGCGGTGGTGCCAAGCACGCGGACGCGCCGGGTGGCGTGCTCGATGACGGCCAGGATGTCCTGGCGCTGGCCGTTGAGGGTGACGGTCTCGATGAAGTCGCAGGCCAGCAGCGCATCCGCTTGGGAATGCAGGAAGTCGGCCCACGTGGTGGAGGCTCGCTCGGGTGCCGAGTCAAGGCCTTCCTGTTTGAGGATCTCCCACACGGTGGGAAGGCGCGACCTTGATGCCAAGTGTGGTGAGCTCGCCGTGCACCCGCCGGTACCCCCAGGACGGGTTCTCCCGGACCAGTCGCAGGATGAGCGCGCGGATGGAGCGGACCGTGGGCGGGCGCCCAGGCCGTTTCGGCCGGCACGTACGGGCATGACGCCGTTTCATGAGATCGCGGTGCCAGCGCAGGACGGTATCCGGGTGGACGAGGAGCCGCAGTCGGCGCAGGACCTCGCGAGGCAGTGATGTCAGCAGGGCGGCCAGGAAGGCACGGTCCTCAGGAGCGAATCTCACCCTGGTGCCAGTGCCGAGCTGCCGTTCGAGAACGGTGATCTGGTGACGCAGGGCGAGGATCTCGACATCCTTGTCCCTATCCCCCATCGGCAGCAGCCACAGTGCGGCGAAAGTATTCGTGACGGCGACATAGGCCAGGCGAAGGAGCACAAGCGATCATCATGCCGCACTTGTCTTCCTCTCCTGATGGCCGAAGCTCGCACACGCTAAGCGAAGCCCTGTAAGGCCATGACCTGGGCGGATGACATTATCGGCAGGCACAGGGTCGCCTCATGCAGGTCACGAAGCAGTACGCCGACAGCCGCCGTCCCCTCGAGCGACCATGGACCCGGCTGGGTGAACTCCCCTTCGATGAAGGTCAGGGTCTCCCTGCCATCGGCGTCGTAACCGGTCCCGACCAGGCGCGGCGCCCGCTCGAAGCCAACCTCTTCCAGGTGCCTGAGTAGCGCGTGGACAGCAGGCGTCCAAGGCCCCACATCCCGCACGATGACGTCGCCACGCCGATGGACGGCGCTGCGCCCAAAGCCGGTCGTCAGATCGATCTCCACGTGGTCGAGTCTGTCATCCGTGTCGAACGAATAATCACTGTCCGGGCTGCCCTCGCGGTCACCAGTGCTGTCGCACCGGCTTCCTCGGTAAGGACGCGGCGTCAGTCGCCAGGCTCGGCAGCAGCTTGCCGCACGGCTGACTTAGAGAAGACTTGACCGACTGCAAGATCGCAGCAGGTTCGCAACCGCGAGGACCGTTCTGTCTTGGCGATGCGATGGTCGCTTGGAGACCTGACTTGGGAATACCAGGCCTAAATGATCTACCGGGAAACACAGTCCGTACACAAGAGCAACCACCGAGCAACCAACCATGATCGTTTCTCGGCCGGAGGTTTAAGGAGGGTCGAGAAACCCCAGGTCAGCCAGGGTATGAGAGAGTAGGGCGGGTGGGACTTGAACCCACGACCCACGGATTATGAGAATCCTGGATCAGTACCGCTCACTGTCGCGACGTGCCGATTTCTATCACTCTGCCCGCCATTGTCACCGCCGTCATGCCGGGATGTGAGGATGCGTGACGGGCCGTGCCGCATACACGCGAGCAACCAGCGAGCAACCACGCGCCCTTGACCATCGATGTCATGTTCCGCATGTCCGGAGCTCCCTACCCCACGCACCACGGCACCTCCCGCCACGTCCACGACGAGACCTGGCTATTTCCCCGGTCGCCACCCCGACCGGCCCCTCCACCCCACCAGCTTGGCCCGCTGCCTCGCCCGCCTCGGCATCGGCGCCCGCCCCCACCGCAACAGCGCCCTACTCCACTACGCCCGCCAGCTCGCGCCACCCGTCATCGGCCGACTCCTCTGCCTCGCGCCAGGAACCGTCGACCGGTGGGTGACATCTAGTGGCCGATGGGCCCGCTACAGCCCACCAACTTGACCTGACACCATGCCCAGCATGACCCGCTGGATCCGCCTCTATTGCGCCGAGGACGTGGTGCGGGACGCAGACGTTCTCGTCCACGCCTATGATCCAGGCGACGATCTGCTAGAGGCCTGGGGAGCCTGGCTGACGAGAGCGGCACCGGTACCACCACCGAACTACCCTGCGGTCTCGTAGATGTAGTTCCACTTCCCGCACTTGTGCTTCCCCTGCCAGGCGTCGTCGAAGCAGACGCGGAGCTGCACGGTCTGGGCCCCGAACTCCCAGAAGCGGAACTGTTTCCAGCCGTCGCACGCTTTGGCCGAGTAGTGCTGAGGGTTGCGGTCCTCGGGCTGGAAGTCCCCGAACTTGACCTCCACGTAGCCGCATGTGCTCTTGGGAGAGCGCTTGTCGTAGAGCTTGCCGCCGACCACGACCCTGCCGTTCGTGTCTACGTAGACGCTGCCCTCGGCGTTGGCGCGCGCTCGGCCGGAGTACTTGGAGAAGAACGGGCCCCACTTGCCGTCGCCGTAGGAGGCGAAGGAGCTGGCCGGTGTTGCGGCGGAGACCACGGCCGGCATACCGAAGGCGATGACGGTGGTGGCAACGGCGAGAGCGAGCAGGGGGCGTTTCATGGGGTCTCCTAATGGCGAGTGGATCCCGGCCTGATAGGTCCGGATGTTCGGACAGCCCTCTCGGTGTCCGACACCGCTGATGTTAGGGAGACGTGGCCCGGTGTTCTGCGGAGGAATGCACACTCGCGCAATGTGTGGAAGCTTCAAACGCCCTACGACGACTTTTGAAGCGGTACAAGCCGAGCCGCACCAACTCCCCGTGCACCCGTCGATGGCCCCACACCGGATTCTCCCGCGCCAGACGGACGATCAAGTCCCGGATCTCCCGGCTCGTCCTCGGCCGCCCACACCGATGCGGGTAGATCCATGCCCGTCGGCCCAGGCGACGATGCCACGCCAGCAACGTCGCCGGAGTGACCAGCCGATGAGCGCGCAGCACCGCCGGCAGCCACCGGGCCAACGCCGCGAGAACGGCCCCATCGGCCCAGTCCGGCTTCGGTCGCCCGACCTGACGCCGCAACACCGCCACCTCATGACGCAACGCCATGATCTCAACGTCCTGCCGCACTCGGTCCCTCCCCTGGCGGCCGGAGATCGCGCCAGGCCACGCGAAGCCCTGCAAGGTCATGACCTGGGTGGATGACATTATCGGCAGGCACACTCCTGGAACGGGGGCATATGAACCTTCAAACCCGTCGGAGGGCCACCTGCTGGTCGAGGGACTGGTGGCCGAGGGCGTCACGCTCGGTTACTGAAATTCTTGGCACCGACGCCGTCGGTTTCCTGACGCTCAACACCCATCACCCTTAGTGGCGCTCGTAGTCGTCCGACCATGACAGGTCCGGGAACGGGGACTCCTACGATTCGTCGTCGTCTTCGCTGCCGTACAGCGATGCGCGTCTCTTCTCGCCAGCGATACTCGGCGTAGGCGTCGGCCGTGATCAGATCGCGGTGCCTAGGGCGAACGCGTCGCGTCCGGCGCCTGGGCCTCGGCACCGCCGTCACCCCGCTCGCCCGCCACGCCCCCTGGAGGCTCGCCAGACCGTGGCCACCCTCGACCGGCTCAGCGGCGGCCGCGTCACCCTTGGCGCCGGCCTGGGCGGCGTGCCCACGGAGTTCACCGTGTTCGGCCAGCCCATGCCGTCCGGCGCCGAGCTTGACTCGTGCCTCTCGCTCGTCTCGCGATTGTTGTCGGGTGACGAGGTGCGCTTCACGGCCGACGGTCCCGGCGTAAGGCTCGCGCCCCTGCCCGTCCAGCGGCCCGTCCCCATCTGGATCGGCAGCACCAGCCCGGCGGCGGCGCGGTGTGCCGAGCGCTGGGGCGGCTGGATGATCGCCGGGGACGACGAGCAGGGGCGCATGGCGATGGCTCCCGACCAGGTGCCGGACTATTCCGGCGAGCTCGCGCTGATCGGCGTCTCCGAGCCCGGGTCGTCGGTCAAGGACTACACCGTCAGCTGGTGGCTGGAGCACCTGCACGGTTACCGGGGCACGTACGACGAGCTGCTCGACCGGGTGCGCGCCGGACCACCCCGGTAAACGCGTCAGCCGCAGACGGCGGCGTCGACGGTGGCGAAGGCGTGCTCCTCGGTCTGAGGTCCGCTCTTGCCGACCGTGACCGAGCCGTTCACCCGGTGCTTGCTGTCGGCCGAGGCGAAGGAGAAGCTCTGGTAGCCGGGGATGCCGCCGGTGTGGCCGTACATGGTGATGCCGCACGAGGTGGGGAGGGTCACCACGCCCAGGCCCCAGCTCTTGTTGTGAGCACCGGGCTTGCGGGCTTCGGCGAGCCAGCGGGGTGAGATCAGCTTGCCGCTGGTGAGGGCGACCTGGAAGATGTCCAGGTCGGCGGTGGTGGAGATCATCTCCCCAGCCGCGCCGCCGAAGCTGGGGTTCAGCCGGGTGATGTCCAGCCCCTGGTGATAGCCGTGTGCGTGCTTGCCCGGGATGCGGGTGCTGTCACCGGGGATGAACGTCTCCTTCATCCTGAGGGGCTGGAGGATGTGCTTGGTGACCTGCTTGGACCAGTGCTCGCCGGTGACGTTCTCGATCAGCATGCCGAGGAGGAGGTAGCCGGTGTTGCTGTAGGCCCACTTGGTGCCGGGGGCGAAGTCGGCCGGCCGCTTCAGCGCCATGTCGACGAGTTCGCGTGCCGTGTAGTGGGTGAACCGGGCCTTGCGCACCTCGTCCGGGCCGCCGGTGAACAGCGGCAGCAGGTCGAGGTAGGTGGCCAGGCCGTTGGTGTGGCCCAGGAGCATGCGAACGGTGATCGCGCCGTGGTCCTGGGGGTTCAGCACGTTCGGCAGATAGCGGTAGGCCGGCGCGTCCAGGTCCAGCTTGCTGTCGCCGACCAGCATCAGGACGCGTGTGGCCACGAACATCTTGGTGATGCTGCCGATGCGGAACCTGCCGTCCAGCGCGACCGGCTGCGTGGTGCCGAGCTGGGACACGCCCGCGGCGCCGAAGCTCGTGGTGCCGTTCCTGATTACCCGCACCTGCATGCCGGCCACACCCACGGTCACGGACTTCTCCAGCTGCTGCTGCAGTGACATCTTCGGCGGTTCGGCGGCTGCTGCCACCGGTGAGAGGCCGACAAGGGTGGTGGCGACGAGGGCGACAGCGGTGAGGGACTTGTGGAGCATGAACGAGTGGGCCTTCCTTGCTTACACGCGGTGTCTCCGCGCTCATAGAAGACCGTAGAGAAACAGACACCGTGCCCACAGTTATGCGAACACCCCAAACATGGAGGAGGCTGGCCTCATGTGACAGGTAGGGCCAGCCGGTAGTTCCAACAGTGCGCCCACCGGCTCGGCGAACGTCCGCACCGCGCAGGACGGGTTGCCGCACCTCAGGCTTGATCCGGCTCCTGAGCGGGCGTCCACCACGTGGACCGCCTTCCTGCGCTCGCAGGCCGAGGCTTTGCTGGCTTGCGATTTCATCGAGACTGTCACCCTCAACGGCCAGCGTCAGTACATCTTGGCGGTCATCGAGCACGCCAGCAGGCGCGTGCGCGTGCTGGGCACTACCGCGCATCCGACCGCAAGCTGGGTTATGCAGGCGATGAAGAACCTCGTGATGGATCTGGAAGAGGCGGGCTGCCGGGCGCGCTATCTGATTCGTGACCGGGATGGGAAGTTCCCGGCGCTCATGGACGAGATCCTCGCCGATTCAGGTATCCGAACCGTGCTCACCGGTGTCCGGGTGCCGCGCATGAACTCGATCATGGAGAGGGCGGTACAGGATGCTCCGCGAACACGACGAGCAGATGGCCACCGCGGTGAGTACGTGATCCCCCGCTACTTTGCGGCTGGTGTCTGAGCTAGGGCACCGGGGCCGAACAGGGAGGTCAACCCCGGGGTGATAGGCCTCCTCATAGGCTGTCTGGATGGTCCGAGGAGCAGTTGGAGCAGCTGCGCTCGTTCCCGGAGATCAGCGCAGATGAGGCCGCACAGCGCCGCTGGCTGGCCCGCACCCAGAACGCCCACACCATCGCAGGCCGCCGCGACCCCATTCCCGTGGGCACCGGCCAGCTCGGCGCCGGCGAGCGGCCTGCCGACCAGGACAGCGACCAAAGCAGCGGCCAGGATGGCGAGCGTGCCTGGCTGATCCAGATGATGGCCGCCCGCACCCAGCAGGAAAGCCGATGACCGCCCCCGCGTTCCGTCGCCCGAAGACCTTCGGCGGCCGCCACGACGAAACCCCGCCGACCCGTCCGGTGTTGCGTCGCGTCCTCGAGGCCGCGAGCTCGCGAGACGAAACCGCCCCGTCGACCACGGCCACGCCAGGAGGCCCGCGATGACCGCCGTACCGGCCGCCCCGGCCTGCCCCGTGTGCAGCACGCCGATCGAGCAGGCCCGCACCGGCCGCCCGGCCCGCTACTGCGGAACGCCCTGCCGCCAGGCCGCCGCGCCGCCGAGGCCGCCGCAGAGGTGCGGCCGTGGCCAGCGCCGTCTACTCGCCGCGACGCCGGGCACGCTGCGCGAATAGGCGTACTGCCAGGGCTACAGCCAGAATTTCATGCGTTCTCTCGCGACTGCCCCAGGTGACGGATCGCCCGCTGCTGCCTCCGCCTCAGCCAGGCCGCGCCAATGGCGTTCAGGCCCACACCCCAGATCAGCAGGACAACGATCCACTGCGCCCACGTCAGCAGGCTCATCTGGCCGGAGAGCAGGTTGCGAACGGTGGCGTATGGAGTGGCGCAGCATCAGGATCTCGACATCCTTCGACGTCTCGGAACGGACCAGCAGCACCAGCCAGCCCGCGAGTCAGAGGAAGATCAGATAGAGCAGCCGCAGCGCCATGAGCAACGATCATGCACAGTGCACGCGCGAGCGTCGAACCGCAGATCAGCCGCGTTGGCCGAGTTTCTGGCACCCACACCGTCGTCACAGGCGTGATCAGCGAATACCACCACGCCGCCTAACCGCAGCTCAGATCACGTAACTCATATTCGAGCAGTACACCCGAAGGAACAGCCACATTACCAAGCGCTTGCTTGTGATAGCCGTACGACTTAGAGTCGAGGAGATGTCCATGCCTGAAGGTCCTCCGGCCGGAGTGCGGGTGCCGGAACCGGCCAGGCTCGCCCGGGCCCGTTCGCCGGGATGATGCTCGCCGACCACGGCGCCGAAACCGGTGGGGCGACCCGGACGGCTTCACCGTCGACGAACCGTTGTGGAGGGAGCAGCCATGAACCTCGGCGGCCAGGGAGTGCTCGTCACCGGCGGCGGCAGCGGCATCGGGCTGGGCGTCGCCAAGCGCCTTGCCGCCTCGGGCGCCGCCGTGACAATCTGCGGCCGCAGCGAGGATCGGCTGGCCGCCGCCTGCGCGGAGATCGGCAAGGCGAGCTACGTGGTGGCCGACGTGGCTGTCGAGGAGCAGATGGCGGCGGCCGTACGGCGGGCGTGGGAGCACGCGGGCGACCGCCTGGACGGGGTGGTCGCCTCGGCGGGCGGCTCCGGCTGGCTGGGTCCGATCACCCAGCTGCCGATCGAAGAGTGGCAGAAGGTCATCGCGACGAACCTGACCGGCACCATGCTGGCGCTCAAGCACTCCGCCGCGCTGATGGCCTCGGCGGGCGGCGGCTCCTTCGTGGCGATCTCCTCGATCGCCGCCTCCAACACCCACCGCTGGTTCGGCCCGTACGGCGTGGCCAAGGCGGGCATCGACCACCTGTGCATGCTGGCCGCAGACGAGCTCGGCCCCAGCGGCGTCCGGGTGAACGCGATCCGTCCCGGCCTGACCCGCACCGAGATGGTGTCGATCATCACCGACGCGGACAACCCGGTCCTGGCCGACTATCAAGCCTGCACCCCGCTGCCCAGGGTGGGCGAGGTGGCGGACGTGGCCGCGCTGGCAGCCTTCCTCCTGTCGCCCGAGGCCTCGTGGATCACCGGCCAGGTCATCAACGTGGACGGCGGCCAGTCGCTGCGCCGCGGCCCGGACTTCTCCCCCTGGCTCGAACCCGCCTACGGCCGCGACGGACTGAGAGGGGTGACACCTGCCCAGTCCACATCGTGATATGTCCGGCGCTGGCGCCCGACATATCAGGAACTTTCGGCATGACCGCCAAATCGTCGGCGTGAGCGATGCGGCGGTTCCGTGGCACTCTCCCACTGGAGCTGACCATGCACGATCTCGTCATTCGCGGCGGCACCGTCGTCGACGGCACCGGCGCTCCGCCGTACACCGCCGACGTCGCTGTCACCGACGGCCGCATCACCGAGGTCGCCCGCCAGAACGGCGCGGACCGGCCGGGACGCGCGCGGCGCACCGTCGAGGCGGACGGGTTACTGCTCACGCCCGGCTTCGTCGACCTGCACACGCACTATGACGGCCAGGCCACGTGGGACCCGCTGCTCGGTCCCTCGTGCTGGCACGGCGTCACCACCGTGGTCATGGGCAACTGCGGCGTCGGCTTCGCCCCCGCCAGGCCCGACCGGCGTGAGTGGCTGATCGGCCTCATGGAGGGCGTCGAGGACATTCCCGGCACCGCCCTCTCCGAGGGGATCGCCTGGGAGTGGGAGAGCTTCCCCGAGTTCCTCGACGCGCTGGAGCGGCACCCCCACGTCCTCGACATCGGCACTCAGGTGCCGCACGGCGCGCTGCGCGCGTACGTGATGGGAGAGCGCGGCGCGCGCAACGAGCCCGCCTCGCCTGACGATGTCGCCAGAATGAAGCAGCTGGTCAAGGAGGGGATCGAGGCCGGCGCGCTGGGGTTCTCGACGAGCAGGACGCTAGCGCACAAGGCGATCGACGGCGAGCCGGTACCGGGCACGTTCGCGGCGGAGGACGAGCTGTTCGGCATCGGCGAGGCGCTGCGCGAGCTCGGCAGAGGCGTCTACGAGATCGCACCGGCCGGAGCGGCGGGCGAGGACGTCAACGCGCCAATGAAAGAGGTCGCCTGGATGAGCAGGCTGGCCGAGGCGATCGACCGGCCGGTGACCTTCGCGCTGCTGCAGATCGACTCGGTGCCCGACCTGTGGCGTGAGCTGCTGCGCGAGTCGGCCAAGGTGCCGAGGCTACACCCGCAGGTGGCCTGCCGGCCGTTCGGGATGCTGATCGGCCTGGAGGCGCTGCACGCCTTCGCCGATCACCCCTCATATCAGGAAATTTCCACCTTGCCGCGCCACGAGCGTGTCCACCACATGCGCGACCCCCAGGTCAAGCACCGCATCCTCAACGAGGTCCCGCAAGAGGAGGACATGCTCGCGGCCCTCTGCCGCGGCTTCACCGACCGCCTCTATCCGCTGAATCCAGAAAATCCGGACTACGAGCCGCACCCCAACACCTCCGTCAAGGCCCAAGCCGAGCGCCAGGGCCGCGAGCCGCTCGATCTGCTGTACGACCTCATGATGGAGGACGACGGCCAGGCGATCTTCCTTCTGCCGATACTCAACTACGCCAACGGCGACCTGGATCCCCAGCGCGAGATGCTGCTGCACCCGCAGGCCGTGCTCGGGCTCGGCGACGGCGGCGCGCACTGCGGCTTCATCTGCGACGCCTCCATGCCCACCACGATGCTCTCCCACTGGGCGCGCGACCGCTCGCGCGGTGCGCGGCTGCCGCTGGAGCACGTCGTCAAGCTGATGTCGCGCGACACCGCCCGGCTGTACGGCCTGCACGACCGCGGCACGATCTCCCCCGGTATGAAGGCCGACCTCAACCTCATCGACTTCGAGCGGGTCGGCAACTACCGTCCGCGAATGGTGCACGACCTGCCCGCGGGCGGACGCAGGCTCATCCAGCGGGCCGACGGCTACGTCGCCACCTTCGTCGGCGGCATCCAGACCTTCTCTCACGGCGAGCACACCGGGGTACTGCCCGGCCGGCTGATCAGGGGCGGAGCATGAGCGAACTGTTCAGGACCACGGAAGCGGCGATCGCCGACAGGAAGGACATGGCCGGGCACCGGACCGGCATCGACCTGCTCGACGGCGACATGTACGCGGACGATCCCTGGTCGCTGTACGCCTGGCTGCGCGAGCACTCCCCCGTCCACTACGACGAGGCGAACGACCTGTGGGGCATCTCCCGCCACGCCGACATCTCCGCCATCGAGCGCGATCCCAAGCTCTGGACCAGCACCGGGGGCTACCGTCCGCAACTGCCGTCCGACCCCTCCATGATCGGCATGGACGACCCGCAGCACGCTGAGCGCCGACGCCTCGTCTACCGCCGCTTCACCCCGCGCTACGTGCACGAACGCTACGCCGAGCGGATCAGGGCGGTGGTGGTCGAGCAGATCGGCCAGGCGCTGGAGGAGGGCACGGTGGACGCGGTGCCCGCGCTGGCCGCGCCCCTGCCCGCCCGGATGATCGGGTGGCTGCTCGGCTTCCCCGACTCCGACTGGCCCAAGCTCAAGCACTGGTCGGAGACGACGATCGCGGCAGGGGGCGGCCTGCGCTACGTCACCCACGAGGCCGCGGTGGCCGCCGGCGAGTTCGGCATGGCCGTACTCGACCTGGCCGCCGAGCGCCGCACGTGCCCGCACGACGACCTGATGTCGCTGTGGTCGGCGCGGCCTGACTACGACGACGAGCACCTGGCCAACGAGGCGCTGCTGCTGCTCGACGGCGGCGCGGAGACCACCCGCACGGTGATCGCCACCGCCATCGACGCGCTGATCAGGCACCCCGACCAGTGGCGGCTGCTGCGCGAGGACCCGTCGCTGGTGGAGAACGCGGTCGAGGAGTTCATCCGCTGGACCACGCCCATCCTCAACATGTGCCGCTCCGCCACCCGCGACACCGAGCTGCACGGCCACACCATCAGAAGGGGCCAGCAGGTCCTGCTCATGTACGGCTCGGCCAACCGCGACCCGGCGGTCTTCGCCGACCCCGACGTGTTCGACGTGACCAGGAAGCCCGGCGGCCACATCGCCTTCGGCCTGGGCACGCACTTCTGCCTCGGCGCGGCGCTGGCCAGGCTGGAGCTGAAGATCTTCTTCGAGGAGTGGGTGGCCAGGGTCGACTCGGCCACGTGGGCCGACGCGGAGGGGCCGCGGCTGATGCGCAACTCGTTCGTGCGCGGCGTCACATCCTTCCCGATCGTCCTGGAGGCGCGGTGATCAACCTCGCGGACGTCTTCGAACGCGCCACGGACGCAGTGCCCGACCGGCTCGCGCTGGTCGCGGGCGAGGTCCGGCTGACCTACCGCGAGTTGGACGAGCACGCCAACCGGGTGGCGCACTGGCTCCAGGTCCAAGGGGTACGGCCGGGCGAGCACGTGGGCATCCTGTCCTGGAACCGAGCGGAATGGCTGGAGAGCATGATCGGTTGCTTCAAGGCCAGGGTGGCGCCGGTCAACGTCAACTACCGTTACGTCGAGCGGGAGCTGACCCATCTGCTCGGCGACGCCGACTGCGTGGCGCTGCTGGGCGAGGCCGACCTGCTGGCCAGAGCACCTTTCGACGGTCCCGTGCTGGCCTTCCGCGAGCCGTACGAGCGGGCGCTGGCGGGCGTGCCGGGCGGCAGGGACTTCGGGCCGCGGTCGGGGGACGACCCGTACATCCTCTACACCGGCGGTACGACCGGGCTGCCCAAGGGCGTGTTGTGGCGTTCGGAGGACATCTACCTCGCGGCGATGAGCGTCTACTCGGGGCCCATCGAGGATGTTTCGGAGTTGCGCTTCGGGCCCGAGGGGCTGCGCTTCCAGGTGCACGCGCCGCTGATGCACGGCAACGGACAGTGGAGCACCTGGATCTGCCTGTCGGCGGGCGGCACGGTGGTCCTGTGGACGGGGCGGCACTTCGATCCGGCCGCGGTGCTGGAGCTGGCCGAGCACGAGCGGTCGCAGGTGCTGTCGTTCGCAGGGGACGGCATGGCCAGGCCGGTCGCCGACGAGCTGGGGCGCCGGCCGTATCGTCGCGGGCTCCTCAGCTCCGCATACAAGCTGGAGGTCTTCTCGGTGGGGTCGGGAGGGGCCCCGCTGTCGGCGACGACGCGCGAGAGGATCCGCGCGGCGCTGCCCGACGCGATGATTGTCGACAACTACGGCGGGTCGGAGACGGGCGCGGTAGGGGCCGCCGCCGAGGAGGAGCGCCCCAGGTTCGCGCTGGGTCCTGGCTTCGCCGTGCTCGGCCCCGATCACCTGCCGGTACGGCCAGGCGAGCAGGGCGTGCTGGCCAGAGCAGGAAACATCCCGCTCCGCTATTACAAGGATCCTGTGAAGTCGGCGAGCACCTTCGTCACCGGGCCGGACGGCACCCGCTGGGCGCTGCAGGGCGACCACGCGATCCTGCAGGAGGACGGCACCGCGCTCATGCTGGGCCGGGGATCGATGGTGATCAACACCGGCGGGGAGAAGGTGTTCCCCGAGGAGGTGGAGATCGCCGTGCGCAGCCACCCGGGAGTGTATGACGCGCTGGTGGTCGGTACGCCCGATCCACGGTTCGGCCAGCGGGTGACAGCAGTGGTCGCAGGTGAGGTGACGCTGGAGGAGCTGGCCGAGCACTGCCGCGGGCGGCTCGCGGGCTACAAGATCCCGCGAGCGCTGCGGATCGTGCCCGAGATCAGGCGGACGCCCGTAGGCAAGCTCGACTACGCGTGGGCGCGGACGTTGTTCGCGTAGTCCTTCAGCGTGATCGAGTCGTGGAGGCGGAGGCTCGAGGCGTTCAGCCAGGCGGCGGGTCAGCGGGGGTGGGAAGGCCGTTGATCAGCCGGGGTGCCAAGAACGCGGCTACCTACGCGACCTGCGCGTATTCGAGGATCAGCCCACCGAGACGGTCACGTCGGATGACCTTGATATCGCCGGCCCTGGCTGCGGCGCTTGAAGGTCCAGCGCCGCCGTACCAGATCGGCGTGCCAGCTCAGCAGCGTGCCCAGCGTCACGAACGACCCCGGCGTGGGAGGACGACGTCGGCGTCGTGGCCGCGACTGTCGCGGCCCTCGGTATCGGCGCCCTTGGTGCTTCGCGAGTCGCTGATGCCCGCCGCCGGCTCGTCCTCCTGGCCAGCCGGGCGACGTGCCTTGAACGCGCAGTTCGGCCAGCAGCACCGGCCTGCTCCCCCACACCCGGCGCTGGTCTACATGCCAAGGTCAGCTGTTCCGCCGCGCGCTGACGGCGCGTATCTTGGTCGAGCCGCGGAAGCGTACTGGGTACATAAGATTCTCGGGGGCGTCGCCGGTCGGCACGAGCGCCAGGGCTGGCGACTCCACAACGATCCACCACTTGTCGGGAACGCATTTCTCCGGAATCGCACGTCGGGTGTGCCGGAGGGACGCTGCCCCGTCTTCCGCGTTGATCGTCTTGCTCGCCCACCTTTTCCTGGTAGGCCTTAAGGACCAGCGCCTGGATCGCGGCCCGGTTCATCCGTCTCTCAAGGTCGCCGGCCCTGGGCGCGGCGACCGCCTCCCGTCCCCGGGCGATCAGAGCACGCAGGCCGGTTGGGCGAGGGGGTATGTCCGGCCAGGTCTCGGGCAGCGGTTGCAGCAGTAATCGCAGCACCATGTGAACACGGTAGCTCCAGGCAACGACAATCGATCTTGTCTCGGCAGTCCGGTGCTAACTGACGCGATTTCCGGCCTCGACTGAGATTTTCCCCGCGCCCAACAGTCCCGACATGTCGCCGAATCTCCGGCATGTGATCATTTGTCTATGAGTAAAGTCACCGGACCCCCGATCGCGCGGGTGGACGTGGTGCGCGACACCCTCCACGGCATCACGATCGAGGATGCCTACCGATGGATGGAGGTGGGCGGCGAAGAGTTCCGCCACTGGCTGGACGGTCAAGCCAGGCACGCCCGCCAGGAGCTGGACGCCCTGCCACGCCGGTCGGAGCTGCTGGCCCGGATCCGCGAGCTGGGCGGCGCGCTCACGTAGGTCTCGGATCTGGCGATGGCGGGCGACAGGATCTTCTCCCTGGTGCGCGAGCCGGATGCCCGCGTGCCCGTGCTGATGGTGCGCGAGCCCGACGGAACGAGCAGGGTCCTGTTCGACCCGGACACCCTGCCCGGCGAGGCGCACCACGCCATCGACTGGTACGTCCCCTCCCCCGACGGCCGGCACGTCGCCTGCGCCGTCTTCCCCTCCGGGTCGGAAGACAATGCCATCCAGGTGATCGACGCCGACTCCGGTGCCCTCCTGGACATGATCCCGCCCACGACACGCTTCGCCTTCCTGAGCTGGCTGGAGGACGGCCGGACGTTCGTCTATCACCGCTACGCGGAGCAGCACCTGTTGGACAGCCGTACCTTCCTGCATCAGCTGGGCACCGACCCCGCGCAGGACGCGGTGGTGCTTGCGCGCGGCCTCAATCCCCACATCGAGTTGACCTCGCGGGACCGGCCTTTCCTGGTGGTGCCGCCGCGAGGCGAGTGGATGCTGGCGATCGTCTCCCACGGCGCGCTCGGCCCCGGGACCACTGAGTACCTGAGCGACTGCACGGTGTACGTGGCGCCACGGACCGGACTGGCCAACCCGGCGACCTGCCCGTGGCGGAAGGTCGCGGGCGTGGCCGACGGCGTGACCGCCTTCGCCACCAGCCACGACACCCTCTACCTGGTTTCCCATCGGGACGCGCCGCGCTCCCGCGTGCTGGCCGTTCCGCTTGCCGAACCAGATATGTCCAAAGCCCGGGTGGTCGTGCCCGCGGGCCGGCGTGCGGTGGAGGCGGTGCGGGTCGTGGGCGACCGGCTGCTGGTGCGCGATCTCGACGGTGGTGTCAGCCGGGTACGGCACGCGCCCCTGTCCGGCGGCGAGCCCACCGACCTCCCGATGCCGGGGGACGGCGCCATCCTGGAGTGGACCACCCACCCCGAGCGGCCCGAAGCCCTGCTGCTGGTGGCCGGCTGGACCGACGCGCCTCGGCTTTACCGCTACGACGGCCAGACCCTCCAGGACACCGGGCTCGCGCCCCGCTCACCGGTGGACTTCGGTGACGTGCAGGCCCGCACTCTGCACGTGCCCGCGCGGGACGGGACGCTGATCCCGCTCACCGTCATCCACCACAAGAACCTGAAGCTGGACGGCGACAACCCGGCCGTGCTCACCGGCTACGGCTCTCACGGGATCCCCGACCTGCCACAGTTCCATCCCGAGCTGCTCGCCTGGTACGAGCGTGGCGGCGTCTACGCAGTCGCCCACCTGCGCGGCGGCGGTGCCTACGGCCGCGAGTGGCACGAGGCCGGGCGCGGCCCGCGCAAGGAGGCCACCATCACGGACTTCATCGACTGCGCCGAACACCTCATCAAGCTCGGCTACACCCGTCCGGGACGGCTGACCGCCGAGGGCTCCAGCGGCGGCGGCATCCCCACCGGCGGCGCGCTGGTGCGCCGGCCCGAGCTGTGGGCGGCCATGGCGATCCAGGTGCCGACGGTGAACGCCACGCGGAACGAGTTCAGCGAGAGCGGGCCGATCAACGTGCCCGAGTTCGGCAGCATCACCACCGAGGAGGGCCTGCGCGCCCTGCTGATCATCGACGCCTACCTGCGGGTTCGCGACGGCGTGCCATACCCGGCGGTGCTGCTGACCACCGGCCTGCGCGACTCGCGGGTGGCGCCGTGGCAGCCGGCGAAGCTGGCTGCTCGCCTACAGGCGGCCACGGCCTCCGGCCGGCCGGTGCTGATGCGCGTCGAGGAGCACGGCGGGCATGGCGCCGGCTCCACCCGAGACCAGGAGCACGAACTGCTCGCCGACGTGCTGGCCTTTGTCCTGCACGCGTCCGACGGGTCATGATGACGACAGACATGTCGGGTACGGCACGCGCCCTCGGCCACGTCGCCGCCCTGTCCTCCGGCGGCCGCTCGATCCAGCCTGCGCGTGACGCGGATGGTGCCTGGTGACTCACTGACATTAAGTCCGCGCAATCCACTGACATTTTCGGGCTCTGGCCCACTTTCGATGATCAGTGACTCAGGGTGATGCTGAGCGTGAGCGGGACGTCAGTGGCCCTGGGCGTCGAAGACGGTCCTGGAGAAGTCGCGGGCGGCGAGGTGGTCGCGGCGTATTCCCCAGGTGATGTGCGCCCCGTCGCCCCAGATCATGTGCGGCGTCTCATCCAGCTGAAGGAGCAGCACCCACTGGCGGGCTTCGGCATAGAACGACTCCTCGTCGTACCAGCCCGCGCCTTGACGTTCGGCGGCTACGGCCTCGAACGGTGACTGCAGGACCATGGCGTGGCCGCCGACCTGGTGCCGTGAGCCGTGGTGGCGGTGCCCATACTCGCCGACCACTTCCATGAACTCGCGTCCGGCTGCCACATGGTGCCACACCGCCGGAATCACCGCCGAGCCGCCGCCGAAGGCTTGGGCGAGCTCCGGCTGGACGTTGTCCGGCCAGGTGAGCACGGTCTGCGCGGTAAGCAGTTCTTCCGGGTGGACCCAGCCTTCGGACTGTCGAAGCGTGGGCGTCCCGGCAGGCACGTAGATCACGGCATCGCCGTCCCCGCCGAACGCGACGAAGAACAGCAATGTGCCATCCTCAGGCAGCTCGATGTCGACCTCATAGGCGGCCAGCTGTGCACAGTCGAGAGTGGCGACCAGCGACAGCGGACGCGAGTCCGGACCGACCGGCCAGGACAAGCCGTCCGGCAGGTCCGCGGCTCCGCCCAGCCGCCCGACCACCGGCTGGCCATCCTGAGCAATCGATAGCTGGATTGTCGGGCGCAGCAGCGCGAGCAGCCGGTCGGCGGTGTCAGTGGGTAGATGGGCTCGGGCAAGATCGGCGAAGTTCGTCATGCTCGGGGATCATGCCATCGCGCACCGACATTCAGACCGCGTGAGGATCTTCCGTCCGCCCCTACATCAGGGTGAGGCCAGTGAGGGACTCTAGCGCGCTTCTCTGTTGGGTCGCGATCTTGTTACGAGGGCCACACGGAGGCAGCCGCTCGTCAACGATCTGGCTTGTCGAGAACCCGATCATCAACGAGCGGCCGTGAGGTTCATTGTGCTGCATGCCCGGCGGGCGAGGATGCCTGCTGCCTTCGTTGTTCTGCCCTGCTCTCAGGGAGGCGGATGTCCTGGAGGTTGAGGACGTCGGTGACACCGTGCTGATCGCGGCGCGCACCGTGGCCGCCAAGGCCTCGTGCCCGGAGTGTGGTCTGCCCTCGGCCCGGGTGCACAGCCGGTATCGCCGGACCGTGTGGGATCTGGCGACGTGCGGGCGGCCGGTCAAGGTCGAGTTGGAGGTGCGCCGCTTCTTCTGCGGCGAGCCCTCTTGTGATCGAAAGATCTTCACCGAGCAAGTCGACGGGCTGACCCAACGGCATGCCCGTCGCAGCACCGACCTACGCGCGCTGCTCACCTCAATCGCCATAGCGCTGGCCGGACGAGCCGGCGCGCGCATGGCCTGCTTGATCGGCGCGCCGATCAGCCGATCCACACTGCTGCGGATGGTGCGGGCATTGCCTGATCCGGAGGTCGGGCAGATCACCGTCCTGGGTGTCGACGACTTTGCCAAGAAGCGCGGAAACTCCTACGGCACCGTGCTGGTGGAATGGACACCCATCGTCCCGTCGATCTGCTGGACGGCCGAACCGCCGAGGACTTAGTCGCTAGTCGCTAGTCGCCGTTCCGCGGCGGACCGAGCGGGGCCTCGGTGCTGTCGACGAGCTCGCAGGGTGCCACCGGCCCGTTCGAGACGCGGGACCATGACCCGACGACGGTCCCGCCACCGTCGAGTTCGCTGATACTAACCTCCAGCACCCCCGTCTGGCCCTCCTCGATGACGGACGGATCGACCCTGAAGACCGGCTTTCCGTATTCGTGGTCGGACGGGCCGAGGAGGAACTCGACATCGGGCCCCCAGTCCTGGCTACGGGGCTGCGGCGAGCACTTCTTCCCACGGGGGATGTAGTCAACGACGATGTCGACCCCGCGTTCGCGCAGTGAGCCCGCCAACGCCTTGGCATCCTTGAACTCGTTGATCTCGATCGTGATCGTCCCGTCCGGGTTGTCGGTCACGGCGTAGGCGGGACTTCCGCCACCGAGGACGGCGGGCACGGCGACCGCCAGCGCGGCGGCGGCCGCGAGTGCGGGGGCCAGGACGGCGGGCCGCAGGAGCCGCCGCTTCGGCTTGACGTCGTGGTGGATCTCGGTCATGACGAACTCCTTGAGGTGCAGCCGCCGGGCCGCCGGAAGATCGCGCTCCTCCGGGAGCGGCAGCAGCCGGGCCAGTTCGTCCCGCTCGTCTGCGTTCATCGGTCGTCCTCCTTCGCGGACCGGACCGCGGGACCGCGGTCACCATCTACCTGTCTGCGGCCAGGTGGCGGTTCCCGCCTTCGCTCGGCGAGTTTCTCCAGCTTCTTGCGCGCCCGTGACAGCCTGGAGCGCACCGTGCCCACCGGGATGCCCAGCGCCTCGGCCGCCTCGGCGTAGTCGAGCCCCGACCACACGCACAGTGCGAAGACATCCTGTTCCTGGCAGCGCAGAACGCCGTACGCCTCCTGGATCGCGACCAGCCGTTCGACGTCGTCGATGCGGCCGATCAGCTCGTCGGCGAAGTCCGGCACCACCTCCGACCGGGGCAACCGGACCAGCACGTCGTCGTACCTGCGGGCGGCCCTGCGAAGGTTGCGCGCGACGTTCGTGGCGATGCCCAGCAACCAGGGCCGCACCGACCCGCCGTCGGCGTCGAGCCGCCCGCGCAGCCGCCAGGCCTCCAGGAACGTCAACGACACCACGTCCTCGGCCGCCGTCCAGTCCCCCGTCAGCCGGAAGGCATGGTTGTACACCGATCGGGCGCACTCGTCGAAGAGCTCTTCGAACGCCGCCGGATCCCCGTCACGTACTCGGGCACGTATCGACATGTCCACACATAGGGACTGTCCGCAGTGCGCCCCGAGTTCCCGCTACATCCACTCCGTGATCGGGACGTGGTGGTGCCGATGGAAAAAAATCGGGCCGCTCACATGCGACCCGATGACGACTCAGCCGAGCAAGGTGCGCGCCCACCGTGCATCCAGCGCGGCCGCGTCGACGCCGACGAGAACATTGGCCAGCAAGCCGTCACCGAAGAACCGGCGGATGCTCATCGGAGGCACCCGAGGCCGCAGGCACATACTCGACCTGCTTGGCATAACACGCCCGCACCGCCTCCTGTCAATCCCCTGAAATCGTGGAGACTTGGTTATGCGGCGACGGTCTCCTGAAGCCTCTCCCTGGCCGCTATACGAGCGGTCATGATCTGCTGTTCGTAGACGATCGGGGGGAGCCCGTCAGCGGCGCTGTGTCGGCGGCGGGCGTTGTAGAAGTCGGCGATCCACGTCGCGATCTTCAGACGGGCTTCGGCCCGGGTGTGGAAGCGGTGCCGGTGGACGTATTCGATCTTGAGGGTGGAGTTGAATGCCTCAGCGGCGGCGTTGTCGAGCGCGCAGCCGACCCGGCCCATCGACTGGATGACGCCCCAGTGCCGGCACGCGGCCTGGAAGCGGGCGGCGGTGTATTCGCTGCCGCGGTCGGTGTGGAAGATCACCCCGTCGACGTTCCCGCCGCGGGTGACGGCGGCCATCTGCAGGGAGGCGATGGTCAACGCCGCGTCGTGATGCTCCGACATCGCGTAGCCGAGCATCCTGCGGGAGAACAGATCCTCGACGGTGGCCAGGTACAGTGTGCTCGTCCGTGACGATCTCGGTCACATCGCCGCACCACAGCACGTCCGGTGCGATCGCGGTGAACGTGCGCCGTACCAGGTCGGTGGCGGCGGGCCGTTTGCCCTGCCGGGTCAGCGACCGGCGTTTCTTCGGCGCTCTGCCGGCTAAGCCAAGCTCGGCCATGCGCCTGGCGACGGTGTTCTCCGAGATCCGCCATCCTGTTCGTGCAGGTCACGGGTGATGCGTGGGCTGCCGTAGGTGCCGCCCGAGGCGGTGAACTTCGCCTCGATCACCGCGTCCAGATCCGCGCGGCGCTGCTGACGGGCCGTCGGCGCCCGATCGCGCCACTTGTAGTACCACACCTGCGAGACGCCCAAGGCCCGGCAGGTCAACGCGTGGGGCACGCCGTAGTCGGTCTTCTGGGAGCTGATGAAGGCCGCCACGTCTACCGGCCCATCGCCTCTCGAACCCACAAGACCACCGAGCGTTTGAGGACATCCCGCTCCATCTCCAGCTCGGCGCGCTCCTTGGCCCACTCCGCCCGCTGCCTGCGCAGCCGGGCGAGCTCCTCCCGCTCGGATTCGGCCAGCTCCCCGCTGCCGGCGTCTTGCTCGCGGGCCAGCCGGTCCATTTGCACCCAGTTGGCCAGCGTGCCCGCGTTGATGCCCAGATCCTTCGCGACTTGAGCGATCGGTTTCCCTGTCTCCCGGACGATGCGGACCGCGCCCGCCCGGAACTCCGGCTCGAACCTGCGTCTGGTCTCTCCCACGACCCAACCTTCTCCTTAGGTCAGATCTCCACGCTAGAAGGGGAAGGCCACACTATGTCCCGTATGTCCGGATCGCGGATGCGTAGTACGGCCAGGGTCAGGGCTTCTTCTTACCGCGGTTGAGGATGCGGGCGGGGATGTTGTGCTTGTGACACAGGGCGAGCAGGCCAGCGCCGTCGATCAGCTCCAGGGGCTTGCCGTTGGCGAACTTGTAGCTGTCAGGTCCGTAGCCAGATGTTGTGATCATGATGCCCTTGGTGGCGCCTTCATGTTGCACGGTTCCGTACAGGTCACGAACATGAGTGGGTTGGACGGTCTTGGTGTAGAGCTTGGCCTGGACGATGAACTTGCCGCTCGCGATGGGACGAGGATCGTAGGCAACGCAGTCCACTCCCCCATCGCCGCTGGCCTGATAGAGCTTGGTGTCGAAGCCCATCTTGGCGAACAGGTTCTGGATGAAGGATTCGAACTCCTTGGGGTGAAGGTCGAGCAGGTTGGGGCGTTTGTCGATGTCGGAGATGATGTCCACGGGATCGACAATGCGGGGGTCGGCCATGCTGAACGGCATGACAGGCTCGACGGGGACCAGTTCGTCCGGATGGGCGGAAACGTCGGCGTAGAAGTGACGGCGAACGCATTCGACGGGCTTGAACTTCGGTTCGTTGAGCACCAGCGCGGCGAACTGTTCCCGGGTCGCCCGCATGGTGATCAGGTAAGGCTCGATCTGCTGACCTGTCACCGGATCGACAGTGCGAACCAGACCATTGAAGACGATCGTGGTGATCAGTTGGCCTCGGTCGGCGTCGAACACTTCACGCAGCGTGCGCAGGGCGATCTGCGAGATCACGCGCTGATAGATCTGGCGAGCCTCCGGTACAGGCCGGAGAGTGGGCTCTACAACTTTGCGCGACTTGATGTGCTTGTAGAGCTTGTGCTCGGGGATGATCTCCGGCAGCGGCAGATACCACTCGACCGCGAGCAGGGACGACTCGGGAACGTAGCCGGTTCTGCGCTCGGTGGGGAAGCCATCTGGGTACGGGGACGCTTGCAAGACCAGATCCATGTACTCGCTGACCGCATGACGGTCGCCAGAGCGCAGCCCGGCCTCCATCGCATCAACCCTGGAGTTGTACTCGAAAGTTGTGCGCTCGACTTCAGCGACCTTCTGCTGATGACTGCGACGGGCTTCGACCACCTGCCTTTGTCGCTGCGTCTCGCGCTGCTGATGGTCGGACTGGGCCCGGGCGAAAGCTGCCTCCGCCTGCTGCAGTTCTGTCTCGTAGCGCTGGGTCGCGCCGAGTTTGCGCTGCAGCCAGCCAGGAGGGGCCGGAGCGAAGGCCTCCCACAACGGAGCCGGTTCGGGAACAGCGAGGCGGCCCAGGTCGAGCGGGGGCACGTCCGGGCTGCGGCGTAGGGAGGCAAGGTGAATGCGTGGATCCCGGCGCAGGGACGAACGCAGGAGCGTCTCCAACTCCTCGATGCGCGCTTCGAGGCGGCGCGTGCGATCGGCCGCCTCCGCATCACGCGCGGCCGCCTCAGATTGCAGTTGCTGTTGTTGCTGCGCCTTGCGCTCACGCTCTCGCTTCTGCCGAGCTTGCTCGGCCGCACGTTCCTGCCTGCGCCGCTCGGCTTCCCAGTCTCGAAAAGACCCCGACGAACGAGAACCTCGAGCCACTCCGCACCTCGCCGATTCCGGTGGACAACAGGGCTCACCGCTCGAACGTTAACCCGGCAGGCTGGCCGCGACAACGGCTTGATAAACCCTGTGCCGAAGTGACCTCAGCGTCACCAGAGCGCACAATGCAAGGCCAACTCCGTCCATCGGCCCGCCGTGCGGGACCCTACGTCAGGGGGTGTAGTCGAGCAGAGCCGGCGGCCAGCGCGCCTCCTCGTCCACCATGGCCTGCGGCTCGTAGGTGCGCAGCTCCAGCACGAGGTCCTCGACGCACCAGTAGGCCGCGTCGGGATGCGCGTCCTTGCCGCACCACAGCGCGCACTCCCAACGACCCGGCTTCGGACGCGCCGCCTGACGCCTTCAGAATGCGCGAGTCCTGCTTCAGGTGGCGAAGATGATCCGCTTCGAGCGATTGGCGTCCATGATGAGATCCGGGTGCCCTCGGTAGAGGGCGCGCAGGCACTTGAGCCCGACCGCGAGCAGGAGTTCCCCGCCCCGGAATGAGGGGACGGGTGCGCACCGCTGACCAGCCCATATCCACCGGATTTGAGCTGGCGTCACATCTAGAGGCGTAACGACACCGGTTTCTCGCGTATACCTTCTCGTCTCGCTCACCGGGCCCGGCCCATCCGGTAGTGCTGGGCCGACCCGACTTTGTCGAGGCTGCTCCCGCCCTCCCCAGCGATTCCAGGGTTGGGCTGCCTCCAGCTTTGCTCCGCCACCACGACGACAAAGCAACGGCGGTCTTTCACCTCCGTACGGACAGATCAGCGCTTCGTGGCGCACTGGGGCTGGTGACATGGGCGTTACCGGCACCCCAACAACCGGCCGTAAGCGCTCACCCACCGTCGCACGGCTCGACGAAGCTCCCGCCGGCCAGTCGCTCCCTCATGCTGACCAAGCCAGCCGTCGAATCCTCCGCGATCTCCGCGCAGGCATCCCGGAGCGGATCGCCGCTAAGCCCCGCGACGTCCATGAACAGCGCCCCGCCTTCGGCGCTCACCGCCAGCACCGTCCCGCCGTCCCCGCTCACCATCGCTGATCCTGGCGATTCCTTGACGTCGTACATCGTGAGGTAATCCATGTCCAGTTCCCCCACTCCGGCGACTTCGGCGACCTTGACGGGCCGCGCCGGGTCCGCGATCCGCGATCCGCGATCCGCCACAGCGTCGCGCTCCCGGCGCCGTCTGTGGTCAGAGCGACTTGCCCGTCCGAGGAGAGCGAGACGCCATCCACCTCCTTGGCCACGGGATTCACCAGCTTGGGCCGGGCCGGGTCCGATAGGTTCCAGAGCTGGCCACCGATCATGGCCGTCCGGCCGTCCGCACTGAGGTCGAGCCCCTCCCCGTCGACTCCTGTCCGCGGGATAGCGCCGACCCGGACCGGACTCCTCCGATCGGCCAGATTCCAGATATATCCGCTGCCTCGGCTGATCGTGACCGCGACCCGTCCGTCGTCGCTCAAGGCCACCCCGCCGATCCACGAGCTGTGCCCCGGGAGCGTGGCCAGCTGTTTCCCGCTGGACAGATCCCACAAGAGCACGCTGCCACGCTCGTAGCCTGCCAGGACTGTCCTGCCGTCCGGAGCGAGCGCCACGCTCGCGACCATGAAGGAGTTCTGGCCCGGCACCTTGGCCACCCGCACCGGCCTGGCGGAGTCATCCAATTGCCACAGGCCGAGCGACCCGTCAAGAGCCCCGATGTGGGCTTGATCCGGTTTGACGGACATCTGAGATCAGGGGTTCGCCCCCGGAAGGATGTCCATCATGGAGAGCATGGGGAAGAAGAAGCGTCCTCGCCGCTCGTTCACGCCGGAGTTCAAGGCCGAGATCGTCGAGCTGTGCCAGCGCGGTGACCGCTCGATCGGCCAGGTGGCCAAGGACTTCGATCTGACCGAGACCGCCGTGCGTGACTGGGTCCGCCAGGCCGAGGTCGATACCGGCCGACGGGACGGGCTGACCAGCAGCGAGCGAGAGGAGCTGGCAGCACTGCGGCGGGAGAACCGCCGACTGCGTGAGGACGTCGACATCCTCAAGCGAGCCACGGTGCACTCAACCCATCAGCGCAACAGTGCAGCGAGTCTAGCGGCCGGGGTGTCGAACTCCAGGGTCTTGCGGGGGCGGGTGTTCAGCTTGTGGGCGATCCGGTCGAGGTCGTCTTGGGTGAGATCGGCCATGCTGGTGCCCTTGGGCAGATACTGACGCAGCAGCCGGTTGGTGTTCTCATTCGTGCCTCGCTGCCAGGGACTGCGTGGATCGGCGAAGTAGACCTGCAGCCCCGTCGTCGCGGCGAGCTCCTTATGGCCGGCTAGCTCCATCCCGCGATCCCACGTCAACGTCTTGCGGATCTGCTCGGGTAGCCGGGTCATCGTCGCGGCCAGGCCTTTGGTGACGGTGTGCATGTCGCGGCCGTCGAGCTGGACCAGGACGGTGAAGCGGGTCGTGCGTTCCACCAGCGTCGCGACTTGGGTCAGGCCTCGGCCCAGCAGCAGATCGCCCTCCCAATGCCCAGGGATCGCACGGTCGTCAACTTCCGGTGGCCGCTGACTGATCGGGATGGCGTCCTTGATCTGGGAGCGCCATTGTCCGGTGACGGTGTTGTGGATGTTTCGGCGGGTGGGCCGGCCCGAGCGCAGGTGCTTGGTCAGTTCCTTGGCCAGCACGCCACGGGCCTGGATGAACAGCGACTTATAGATCGTCTCGTGGCTCACCCGCATCCCCGATCCCGGCCGGTAGGTCTTTGCCAGATACCCGGCGATCTGCTCGGGTGACCAGTCTTGGGCCAGTTTCTCCGCGACGAGTTGCCGTAACGCCGGATTGCGTGCCAGGAGGCATCGCTTGGGACGCCGGGCTCGATCCCAGGAGCGGTCTTCGGCGTCGATGGCCCGATAGCGGGTGATGCCTTTGTTGCGGGCGATCTCCCGGCTGACCGTCGAGGCCGGCCGTCCCAGGCTGCGGGCGATCGAACGCATCGACTCGCCTCGCGCCAGGCCGCGGGAGATCTCCTCACGCTCGGCGAAGCTCAGGGTTCCAGGCCGCTTGCGCCGCAATGGCGGAACGTATCCGCCGTTGGATTTGAGGACCGTGAACACCGAGCCCGGCGGCTTGTCCAGTGCTCTGGCGATCTGGCTGATCGACTCGCCGGCCTTCCACCGGTCCCACAGCTCCCGCTTCTGCGCATCCGACATGCCCGGACGGCCCATCCTCGCCACGCAACACCTCCGCGATCATCATCCCGAATGGTGTTGCGCTGATGGGTTGAGTGCACCACGGCTTTCTTCGCGAAGGAGACCCGGTGAGCGTTCACCCGTTCATCGCGGCGGAAAAGCAGGGCGGCCACAACGTCAAACGGGCGTGTGAGCTGCTGGGAGTCTCCCGTGCCGCCTTCTACGCGCGCCGCCAAGCCGTGCCCGGTCCTCGCGCGGTGCGCGACAGGGAGCTCGGCGAGCGCATTACTCAAGTGCACCGCCACTCGCGTGGCACCTACGGCGCCCCTCGCATTCATGCGGTCTTGCAGGGTGAGGGTGAGCGGTGTGGCCTGCGGCGGGTGGCCCGGCTGATGCGCGCGGCCGGGCTGCGCGGCCGTCATCGGCGCCGCCGTCCGGTGACCACGATCGCCGATCCTGGTGCCGGAACCCGGCCCGATCTGATCGGCCGGAACTTCGATCCGGACGCGGCCGCGGTCGATACCCGCTGGTGCGGCGACATCACCTACATCCCGACCGATGAAGGCTGGCTGTATCTGGCGACCGTGATCGACATCGCTTCACGCCGGGTGGTCGGATGGGCCACCGCCGACCATCTAAGGACCGAGCTGGCGGCTGAGGCTCTCCAGATGGCTTGGTCGCGCCGCCGTCCCACTAAACCGGTGATCTTCCATTCGGATCGCGGCTGTCAGTACACCAGCGCCGGCTACGCCCAGCTGGCCGAGCGGCTGGGCGTCCGCCTGTCAGTCGGTCGCACAGGTCAGTGCTGGGACAACGCTCTGGCCGAGTCGTTCTTCGCGACGTTGAAGGGTGAGCTGCTGGCTGGGCGCGCCTGGCCCAGCCGGGCTGCCGCTCGCAGCGCGATCTTTGAGTTCATCGAGAGCTGGTACAACCTGCACCGGCTCCACAGCAGCCTCGGCTACGTTAGTCCCGCCGCTTACGAGGCCGCCATCGCGGCTTGACCACCACACCGACGGTGTCCGTCAAAGCGGAACAAGCTCAATGACCGCCTGTCGTCCGTCGGACGACACCTCCAGTGCGGTGGCTCTGGCCTCGCCCTCCAAGGGGATGCTCGCCACGAACGGGGCCTCCCGTTTCCGGCCCTCCTCTTCAATGGAGGCCTCCAGCGCCTCCTCATCAAGGCCAAGCTTCAGGGGGACCTCCTCCTGGATGGGAGAATCCAGGCTCCGCCAGGTGACCCCCTGGTCGACGATCGACATCAGGGCTGTCCGACCGTCGTCGCTCAACGCCATCGCCCGTATGGCCCCGGCCGGCGCGGCGACGCCACGGCGCCCGGACAGTAGGGTCTCCCCCAAGGCCGATCGGTTGAGCTTGTCCGGGTGGGCCGCCACCGCCGCCGCGCCCAGCACCACCGCAGAGGTCCGATCATCGCCCCTGGCTGCCACGCCGCGCAGCGCGAGCTCACGGGCCGAGGAAATGCCCCGCACATTCCACCACTTGCTCACCCCGACCACCGCCACCACCCCCACGGCGAGAAAGGCCACTGCCACGCCTATGGCAACCAGGCGCGCACCTCGGCCAAGCCGCCGCGATCGCACTTCGGGAGAATCGGTTTCCGACATCAGGACTCCAGCTCAGGGATGAAAGGTCCTATATAGCGGATCGTCCTATCCCCTGCCTACCGGATTCGCCGTGGCCCCTGGACCTATCGGCCAACTGCGTCATTTACTCGACCGCCCAGGACATCACGGACGCGGCCAACGCCATCGCCGCCGACGGCCACCCCGTCGACCTCGATGACCTGGCCACCATCTCGCCCTACATCACCCACGTCATCCGCCGGTTCGGCAACTGGATCCTCAACCTGACCCCGCCGGCCGCCAACCCCACCACCCGACTCGACCTCGAGTCCCAAGTCCTCTTCGCCCCATAACCGGCGGCTCGCTCGCCGCTGCGGGTGTTCTTCGGCACCGAAGGGCTGCGGATGACCCAGCAGGCCTACGCCGAGCGGCTCAAGACGTGGGCCGACTGGGAGGAGCTGTCAGCGGCGGCTCACTGACTGCTTGGCCTCCTGACTGTTCGGCCCGGACGCCCCTCGGCGTCCGGGCTGCGGTCAGCCACAGGCCGGTGAATACGGCGCAGGCCAGCGTCACGGCACCCGCCGCGAGGAAGGCGCTGTTGAGGCCGGATTCGAAGGAGGCGCCGCCGGACTCCCGCGTGTGGACGATCGCCCCGAGCACCGCCACGCCGAGCACCGCGCCGATCTGCCGGGTGGTGCTGCTGACGCCCGAGGCGAGGCCGCCCTCCTGCGGGCTGACCGCCTGGATTGCGGCCCCGGTCAGCGGCGACATGGTGAGAGCGAACCCGACGCCGACGACCGCCAGCCGCCACCACACGTTCCCGTAGCCGGTATCGGCGTGGACGAAGCCCAGCGCCAGCAGCCCCAGCCCGGCCAGCGCCAGGCCGATGCTGACGACGACACGGAAGCCGTACCTGGCCGCGAACCGGCCCGCGTACGGGCTGACGATCACCATGGCCAGCGAGACGGGCAGGGTCCGCAGCCCGGCGACCAGGATCGAAGCGCCCTGGACGTAGACGAAGAACTGGGAGAAGAAGAACGACGACCCCATCAGCGCGAACCCGACCACGACCATCGTCGTGTTGGACACCGTGAACAGCCGCTGACGGAACAGCCGGAGCGGCAGCATCGGCGTCGACACACGACCCTCGACCACGACGAACGCGGCCAGGAGCACCAGTCCGGCGGCGAAGCTGTCCAGGATCACCGGCGAGGTCCAGCCTCGGGAACCGCCCTCGATCAGGCCGTAGGTCACAGCGCCCACGCCCGCGACGGACAGGACCGTGCCGGGGATGTCGATCGGCGGCGCGCTCGGGTTGCGGGACTCCCGCAGCACGCGCAGCCCGGCCAGCAGCAGGACCGCCCCGATGGGCACGTTGACCAGGAAGATGGCGGGCCAGCCGAAGGACTCCACCAGGATCCCGCCCGCCAGTGGTCCGGCGGCCAGGCCGATGCCGCTGAACCCGGCCCACAACCCGATCGCTCTGACGCGCTCCCTCGGGGCGGGATACGCGGCGGCTAGCAGCGCTAGTGAGGCGGGGCTCAGCGCCGCGGCCCCGACGCCCTGCAGCACCCGCCCGGCGATCAGCCAGCCGATCGAGGGCGCGAGCGAACACACCACCGACGCGGCCGTGAACACCACCACCCCGGCCAGGAACACCCGCCTGCGGCCGAACCGGTCGGCGAAGACGCCGCCCGACAGCAGCAGCATGGCCACCAGCAGCACGTAGGCGTCGACGATCCACTGCAGGCCGGTCAGCCCAGTGTGGAGCCGCTGCTGCATGTCGGGCAGGGCGGCGCCGACGATCGTGTTGTCGAGCAGCACCATGAACTGACCTGCGCAGGTCAGGGTGAGCAACGCTTTCACGCACATCCCTCCTAAAAGCAGTTAATGACTGCGTTAATAGAGACTCTAACGCAAGTCTCTACTGCGTTAAGGTGGGGGTATGGATGAGCAGGGGCGGGCCAGGCGGCCCGGCGGGCGCAGCGCCCGGGTCCGCGCGGCAGTGCACCAGGCCGTTACCGACCTGGTCAGCGAGCGCGGCTACGGAAACTTCACCGTCGGCGAAATCGCGGCCCGCGCGGGCGTGGCCGACACCAGCCTCTACCGCCGGTGGGGCAACCTCCAAGCCCTGCTCAGCGATGTGCTGCTGACCCGGCTCAACGCGCAGGCGCCGATGCCTGACACCGGCAGCCTGGCTGGCGACCTGCGGACCTACGCCGCCATCGTGGCCCGCGAGGTCACCGGACCCGACGGCCTGGCGGTGGTGCGGCTGACCATCGCGCTGTCAGGCGAGGGTCAGCAGGGCCTTCAGGCGCGCGACGAGCTCCTGGCCGACCGCACCAGGCAGTTGCAGGCCATGCTCGACCGTGCCCGCGACCGCGGCGAGGACCCGCCCGACGCACTGGAGGTGCTGGACCATCTCCTGGCGCCGATCTACATGCGCGTCCTGTTCGGCGCGGGCCCGCTCACCCCTGACTACCTCGACGGGTTGGTCGACCGGTTGCTCGCCTGATCCAGTCCGTCGCGCTGTGGAACAGCCGCTACCTGTCGACCGCCGTCGACGAGCTACGCGCCCAGGGCGTCCCGGTCAAGGACGAGGACGTCGCCCGGCTCAGCCCCCTCGGCCACGCCCACCTCAACTGCCTGGGGCCGCTACGCCACCGCCTCCTTCGGCCCCACCCAAGGCCTGCGCGCGCTCGGGCAGATCCCCGACCTTCCCGACCCCGAGGGCGCCGAGGCGGGGAACGGGACCTGACCGCAAGGTCCGAGTCCCGCGACGTGTTCAGACCCCACTCAATCAACGAGCATGCCAGTGTCGCTGGCCGGTTGGTGAGGAGGCCGGTGAGGGCGGCCTTCGCGATGGCTTCCGCCTCGGTGGGTGTGAGGGGGGGCGTGGCCGCTGACGAGGCGGAAGATGATGGAGCCGAACAGGCGGTTATGTCGTCCCGCAGCCCGTTTCCGCCGTATTCCGGTGGCACCCGCTGGACGCGCTCGGCTCGGCGTGCGCGTGGTGGCGCGACCAGCACTGGCTGGCCGGCGATCCGCTGCGCCGCATCCGCCGCCGCGCCCGCACTCCCGACCGCACCCGCACCCTATCCCGTGCCGACGTCGAGACGCTGCTCACCCTGCCGCGCCTGGCCCTGCGCGAGCGCACCCTGTTCCGGCTGCTGCACGAGAGCGCCGCCCGCGCCCAGGAGGTCCTGGCCCTCGACGCCGGTGACCTCGACCTGCGCAACCGCCGCGCCCGGGTACGGCGCAAGGGCGGCGCCGTCGACGTCATCGTCTGGCGCACCGCCACCGCCCGGCTCCTGCCCCGACTGCTGGACGGCCGCCGCACCGGGCCGCTCTTCCTCACCGGCCGCCGCGCCCGCGTCGAACTGCCGCCCGGCGACCTCGACCCGGCTTCCGGTCAGGCCCGGCTGTCCTACCGGCGCGCCGCCGAACTCTTCGAGACCGCCACCGCTGGCCTGCCCGGCGGGCCGTACACTCTGCACCAACTGCGCCACAGCGCCCTGACGCACGCTGCTGAGGATGGCGCCAATACCTCCACCCTGCTGGCCTACTCCGGCCACACCTCCGTCACCTCCCTGGCCCGCTACGCCCGCGTCTCACCTGAGGCGTTGGCCCGCTGGCAGGAGGGCCGCGACCCGGCCAGCCGCCGCGGCGGACAGTAGCGGTACACGGCGTCGGCCAGAGAACAGGACCCGGGGGCGCTTAAGCCAGGCGGTGGGGTTCAACCCCCTTAGTCGGGACATGCGAGTTGGATGCAGGTTCGACTCATGCCGGGGCCGGCTCTTACATCAAATGCCCTTCAGCACACGATCAAGTGCCGCGCGGCCTGCAGGTCCCCAGCGCGGCTTGCCGCCGGGAAGGCCCCGATCTCCGTTCTGCCCCATGAGCATCAGGAAGAGGCTCTTCATAGCGGCCAGCCCGCGGGCGCGCCGGATCGCCGCCTCGTCCGCGTGCCCGTACGCGTCGAAGAACCGTGAGGCCGCGCCCGCGGGGAGCAGCACCCAGGCGGCGCCGAGGTCCCACGCCGGATCGCCGGCGAACAAGGCACCGAAATCGATCACGCCCGAGAGCGTCCCGTCCGAGACGACGACATTCGCGGGATGGAGGTCACCGTGCACCCACACCGGCGGGCCCTCCCACTCGGGGGCCGCGACGGCATCGGCCCAGACGGCCCGGACGGCGCGGACATCGCCGACGGCGTCGGGGTCAATGGCCTGCAAGAACTGCTCGAAGCCGCCCGTGCACCTCTTGGGGTGAGCGCCGAGGTCCGAACTGGCCGGGGCCTCGGCGGGCGCCTCCACATGGAGCGCCCTGAGGAAGTCCGCCAGTGTGTCGGCCGCGTGGGCGCCGCGGCTGATCGAGCCGTGGTCCAGCGGCTCGCCGGGAACCCACGTCATCACGGTCCAGTGCTTGGGGAAGCGCTCGGACGGTTCGCCGAACCGCACCGGGGTCGGCACCGGGAGCGGCAGGCGCGGAGCCAGCACAGGTAGCCACCGCCGCTCCTTGAGCTGGAGCTCCGGGGTGGGGTCCATGCGCTGCATGCGCACGGCCAGCTCGTCTCCGAGGCTGCGCCTGCCGAAAATTACATCCGCCCAGGTCATGGCCATGTGAGGACTTCGCGTGGCGGTGCGAGCTCCGGCCACCCAGAAGACGGAACGCGTGCGGCAGGATGATCAGCCGTGCTCCTTCGCCTGGCCTACCTCACCGTCACGAACACGTTCGCCGCGCTGCGGTTGCTGCCCATGGGCGATCGGGATAAGGACGTGGAGATACTCGCCCTGCGCCACCAGATCACCGTCCTTGAACGCCAACTCGGCGCCGACACCAGAGTGAGATTCGCACCCGAGGACCGGGCCTTTCTCGCCGCGCTCCTGACCTCGCTGCCCCGCGAGATCCTGCGCCGACTGCAACTCCTCGTCCGCCCGGACACCGTCCTGCGCTGGCACCGCGACCTGATGAAACGGCGTCACGCCCGTACCTGCCGGCCGAAGCGGCCTGGGCGCCCGCCCACGGTCCGCTCCATCCGCGCTCTCATCCTGCGCCTGGTTCGGGAGAACCCCGACTGGGGATATCGGCGAGTGCATGGTGAGCTCGCCACACTCGGCATCAAGGTCGCACCGTCCACGGTCTGGGAGATCCTCAAGCAAGAAGGCCTGGATCCAGCACCCAGCGGGCATCCACCACATGGGCCGACTTCCTGCGCTCGCAAGCCGACGCCCTACTGGCTTGCGATTTCATCGAAACCGTCACCTTAAACGGGCAGCGCCAGTACATCCTGGCCGTCATCGAGCACGCCGGCAGGCGCATTCGCGTGTTGGGCACCACCGCTCACCCGACCGCCGGCTGGGTGATCCAGGCGATCAGGAATCTCGTGATGGACCTGGAGGATGCGAACTGCCGGGCACGCTTTCTGATCCGTGACCGGGATGGGAAGTTCCCCGCCCTCATGGAGGAGATTCTGGCTGAGGCCGGCATCCGGACCGTGCTCACCGGTATCCGGATGCCGCGAATGAATTCCATCATGGAGCGATGGGTGCAGTCCTGCCGCCACGAACTCCTGGACCGCTGCCTGCTCTGGAACGAACGCCACCTGCGGCACGCCCTACGCGAGTACGAACTGTTCTACAACCGGCACCGAGCCCATCAAGCCCTGGCCCAAGCCGCCCCGCTGCGTACCGTCCCGGACCCGATCACGGATCCAGAGCGAATCACCGACCTGAACATACGCCGACGAGACCGGCTTGGCGGCGTCCTTCACGAGTACTCGCATGCCGCTTGACCTGCATGGATGGAATTTTCGGCAGGCGCACTGCTGGCCGGGGTTGAGGCGCCGTCGGGTGGATCTGATCGCCGCGCGGTGCCGCCGCAGCACACCGGCCAGGTAGCTCAAGGTCTGGGATGACAACGGCAGCGCGGCACGGTAGAACAGCACACAGGCCCCTGGTGGAGATGGTTGCTCTTGGTCGACAACCCTTCTACCAGGGGTCTTCCTGCTTCTGGATCAAGAACGATGATCCTCAACGAAGCCGTGACCTGCGGCGTCACGGTGGAATGAGCTCATTGATCCGGCGCCCCGCCGGGCCGGGCCGACCTGGCGGCAGTTCCTGACCGCTCAAGCCGACGCGATCATCGCGTGTGACTTCCTGGTGGTCGAGACGGTGCTGCTCAAACGGCTGTATGTGCTGGTCTTCATCGAGCACGGCACGCGAAGACTTACCTGGCCGGAGTGACCGCGCACCCGACCGGAGCATGGACGGTGCAGCAAGCCCGCAATCTGGTCATGGATCTGGGTGACCGCATTGCTGGGTTGCGGTTCGTGATCCACGATCGGGATCCGCTCTTCGCCTCCAGGGAGGTCTTCACAGCTGAAAGGCTACGGATCATCACCACCCTGCCGCGGACACCAAGAATGAACGCCATCTGCGAGCGGGTCATCGGCACCATGCGCCGCGAACTCCTCGACCGGGTCTTGATCCTCAGCGCACGCCACCTGGAGCTCGTGCTCCAGGAGTATCTGATCCACTACAACGGGCACCGGCCGCACCAGCCAGGCAACAACGCCCACCGGACATCGCAACGCAGCCCGCCCGGCACGTGACCGAACTCAACGACCTGCGCTCCATCCGTCGAAAGCCCGTCGTTGCAGGCACGATCAACGAATACCACCACGCGGCGTAACCGCAGCTCAGGTCACGCAACTCAATATTCGAGCGGCACACCCTACCTGGAAGCACTGCTGGCGGACTGCGCGGCGGCCGGCTTCCGCCCGGAGTTCGCGGTCGACGGCGAGGACTACGCCACCGCCCAGGGCTTCCTCGCCGCCGGTCTCGAGGTCACGCTGATCCCGCGGCTGGCCCTGCCCGGCCCTCATCCCGGTGTCGTCGTCCGTGAGCTGTCCGATCCGGCTCCGGTCCGTTCGATCCACACCGCATACGCGAGACGTCTCTCGGCCAGCCCGCACTCACCGCCCTCCTGAACGCCCTCCATGACCGCCCGCGAGAGGAGGGTTCATGAGCGCGCCCGGGCCGCCGAGTTCCTCGCCTGGACGAACCCGCCAGGGCCTGGGATTTCCGGTTACCGGGCAGAATTCGGGGTCGACGGCGCGCGTCTTACATGCCACCAGTTCTCCCCAGTCCGCCCGGCAACTCCTTTCGGTCATCCCGAGCTGTCGCATGCAGTCGAGAAATATGATGCCCAGCTCTTGACATGACAGAGGGGAGAGATCTCGCTCGACGCAACTCAGATAATCGGAGCTGAGAGCCGCACAGGTGGACGCTCCCGCACCGTCGACGTCGACGCGCGCACACCGGTCGACGACATGGAGAGCGCCCGCACAGATGATTTCTCCCCAGCGTCCGGATCCTTGCCGGCATTCGGAGACCATGACGCGTGCCTGCGTGCATCCGGGGGATGCCGAATGCACGCCGTGGCACCTCTCGAACACCGGCCGCTCGGCCGCCGCTGATCCGACCAGCGCCGCCATCAACAGGATGGTGGCGCCCAGCATGGCCAGGAGCGGCCGCACACCGCTCCTGGGTGTACTCGTCGATCGCATCGGAATCAATGACAATCAGGTTTGAACTTCGGGTTCAACACGCCCGTACCGCCAGATCGAGCAGAGTCCGTGTAGGTGACCCAGGCACCACAGCCCGGATACTGGTCGCGGAAATCGGAGAATTTACTGTTGATCCATTCTATGCCCTTTTGGATGATGGCGTCTCCGACCAGTCCGACGAGGCCGCAGATGGCTTCGGCCTTCTCGTTCTGCGTGACGATGCTACTGAACTCGCAAGGAGTGCCCAGCCCTCCCTCCCAGTCGCCCAGCACGTTCTGCATCAGCCACAGCTCAGGCGCATAGTAGTAGTCCGTGCAGTTCAGTACACGACCACCCGCCTGCGGCTCACACGGTTTGCTGTCCGGCTTGCCGTCGCAGTACTTGTGCTTCGGATTCGACAGACACCAGGCGAACTTCTCGGCAAGGCCTTCGCACTGCTTGGTGGTTCCCTTTTCTTTCGCCAGACACTCGGACTGGATCAGGCCGAGATACGCGCAGTCGGGTGCCGCGTGGCCCGCCTTCACGCGGTCCATGTACTGGTCGGCGACAGTTCCGCACTCATCGGCGGACTGCTCGAACCTCTTCTCCTTCTTCTTGGCGTTCCCGATTCCGCCCGTCGACCTGCAGCGCACATAGGTGTCCCGCTGTTTGTGACAGACGGGTTCGGCGTCCATGCCTTGCTGCCGGCAGTCCTCATACTCTCGGGTCGCCTCGGCGCAGACTCCCTTGTTGGGGCCGGTGTTGTCGGTTGTCCCTCTGCAGACCCCATACTCATGCGTGCCTTCTATGCAGATCGTCCGATCGATATCGCCCTTCCGGCATGCCTTGTAGCCGGGCATCGCCTCGTGACAGTAATCCGGCCCCTTGAGCGGGCGCTCGCTACAGGCCGTCTCGACCGCCTTGTTCTCGCATTTCTGGTACTTGCCAGACTTGAAGTAGCACTGGCTGAGCTGGCCGTACCCATCCTTGCAGGCATCAGTTGCGTCGCCGTATCCGTTGTACCCCTTCTTGCAGTCCTTGTAGAAGGTGGCGAGATCGTGCTCGTCCTCGCAGTCGAGCCCGTTCTTGTTCTTGAATTTCTGCTTCTTGCAGGCGGCGTATTCCTGCTTGGGCGTCAGGTCCTTCTTTTTGTTCGTCTTCGTGCTGGTCTTCTTGTTCGTGGACTTCTTCGCGTGACCGGTCGGGTCGGTGTTGGTGAGGGGGTTGTCGTTGGTGTAGGTGTAGCGGTTGAGCTGGACGCTGGGGTCGGGGTTCTGGGTGAGGGTGTCGCGGCTGATGAAGCTGCCGGTGTTGGGTTGGTACCAGCAGGCGGCCATGTTGATCTTGCCGGTGTTCGGGTCGGTGTAGCCGCCCTGGTAGCCGAGGGTGTGGGCGGCTCCGGTGCGCGTGATGACCTCCCCGAACGGGTTGTAGGCGACCGAGTCGATCAATGAGGTACCGGTGGCGGTGAAGGCCCCGACGAGGTCGCAGCGCAGGTCGCAGAACGCGAGCTGGGCGCCGACGCCGTCCGACAGGCCGAGGGTGCGGCCGAGGGCGTCCCGGCCGAACATCGCGGTCTTGGCGCCGGTGGCGGTGTCGGTGACGGTGACCAGGTTGTTGCCGACGCCGTCGTAGGTCATGCGCTGGGTCTTGCCGCCGTAGGCGCGGGTTTCGACCCGGTCGAGGGCGTCGTAGTCGTGCTGCACGCCGTCGTCGCTGACCAGGCGGTCGAAGGCGTCGAACTTGGTGATGCGCACCATGCCGCCGCCTTCCTCGGCCAGGGTGCCGCGGGCGGTGTAGGTGTAGGTCCGCCCGTCACCGGCGGTGAGGCGGTTGCGTTCGTCGTAGGTGTAGGTCTTGTCGCCGGCCTTGACGCGGTTGCCGGCGGCGTCCCAGCCGTAGTCGGTCTTGACCCCGTCGGGCCCGGTTCAGGAGGTGAGCCGGTTGGTGTAGGTGTTCTTGCCCGCGCCTGCAGTTCCGGCGGTGGTCTTGGACGTCATGTTGTCGTCCAGGTCGTAGCCGTACTCGATGGACGCGATCGGCGCCGCGGCCGGGGTGGTCAACATGTCCTTGGTGAGCCGGTTCAGACCGTCGTAGTCATACGTACGGCGAGCGCCGTTAGCTCCGTATGACATCCCGACCAGGCGGTTCGCCTTGTCGGAGCTGTAGCCGATGGTCGTGGCCGACACTGGGTCCACCGACTGCGTGAGCCGATCGGCGTCGTCCCAGCCGAAGGTGGAGGTGCCGGTGCCGTCGATGCGCTCGACCAGCCGCTTGTTGGCGTCGTAGGCGTAGACACTCTGGTCGCCGGTGGCCGCGCTGCTGGTCTTCAGTAGCAAACCGCGGTCGTTCAGCGTGAAGGTCAGGTCGTTGGCGGCGATCACTCGTCCGGCCAGGTCGTAGCCGAACGCCTTGGCCTCGGTCTCCGCCTCCGCGCCTGAGCCGACCTGCTTGACGAGCCGGTTCAGCTCGTCGAAGGTCCGCTCCCCTTGCCGGACCAGATCACGCCCGTGCCCTGTCCGGTGGCGGCCGGGTCGTGCTCGATCTCCGCGCCCAGCACCAGCTTCGACCCACCGGCATCGCTGACCTTCGCATACAGCCACGGCGTGACCGAAGCAAGCGTCCAGGAATCAGCACCACGCGTAGCCGGCACCGCACCCAGGCCGTTTCCCGCGGTCCCGCTCACCTCGACCGTGGCTGCCTGCCACTCCGACCACGGACCCGCCACCCCAGACGAAGTGGAAGTGCGCACCCGCCAGCGGACCAGTCACCCATCCTGCAACTTGCCCGACGACACCACCGGCGTCTGCAACCAACACCTACTCGACGTCGAACAACCCGACGTCGACAAAGCACTAGAAGCGGACCAGATCAGCCCCGCACCCTGCCCAGCAGCCGACGGATCATGCTCAACCTGCGCCTCCAGCCGCAACTGCCGCCCCTCCGGATCAACGCCATAGGCGATGAACGACGGCTGAGTCGACGGCAACGTCCACAACCCCGACACCGACTGCCCCGGGTAAGCCGACAGCTCCGACACCACGGGTAGGGATGAGGCGGATCGAGCATCGCCTGCGCTACGCCGGAAGGACGCGTTGCTGCTCAGTGCGGAGACTCTGCTGAGCCCCGCAGTTTGCGCTCGCACCCCAGGAGCCTGGGAATCGCCGGATTGCGCTTCCCAAGACAACGGAGGCGGAGAGTTCAGTTCGTTGGTCGCTGGCTTGTCGCTCACGCTAGGCATCTTCTCCAGTGGCAGCGAGCCCTTCGGCCGCTTGCTGTCGCCGGGCTTCCCTACGCCGTCAGGCTGCGTTGTCGCCGAATCCACGAGGTGAGGAAGTCCGTTGGCTGAGCCCGAACTCTGGCTCGGAACGGCCGTCGAGGAGCCAGAAATCGGTGACCTCGGGATGTCCAGCCGCGCCGGAGTGGGGTCGGCGGTGACCGCCATGGCTTCCAGCGCGAGGAAGCTGGGCAAGAGCGCAATCACCACGGCGGCAGCCGTACCGGCTATCCAACGTGAGGGACCGCTTCGGCCGAGCCCGAAGTGGCTCCGGCCCAGCACGCTCTCAGAGTGCGTTAGGTGAGCTGACGCCCTTTTCGTCGTTGCGGTTGGATGAGGTCTGCTGGTCGATGGGTCGCCGCTCGGTCTGTCGTCACGGCTGAGTGAACAAGCCGGGCTCGGTTTCGATGAGGATGCCGCGGCTGGTCAGGCGTTTGAGCTTGGCGCGGACGTTTTGGATGCCGTTGGGCGTCAGGGGCAGGTCCATCGCCAGAGCCAGGTCGCGGGCGCGCAGCGAGCCGCCGGTCTCGCTGAAGACGGTGAGGATCTGCTGGTAGTCGGGATGATCGAAGCCGACCAGCGGCGGCGCGTCCGGTTCGGCCGGAGCGGGGTCCGCTTCAGCGAGGGACAGGAGCGTCTTGCGGCTGATCCGCAGATGCTCGGCCTCCTGGCTGAGTTCACTGAGCCGCGCGGTCAGGGAGTCGATGTCGGTCTGGGTCTGCTCGATCTGGCGGGTCAGGGCCTGTTCGCGGGTATCGAGGCGGTCCAGAAGCCAGGTTCCGGGATCGGGCGGGCGGGCATCGGGCCTGGTCATGTCCACCGCCAGGACGGCGTCGAAGGGGTCAGACGCCGGGACATCACGTCCGTCATCGCCCAGTACACCCGTGATTCGGAACTCGATGGGAGATGTTCATAGTCGCGGACCAGGCGCCGGTGGAACATCAAGATCCCGTAGGTCTGCTCGACGACCCATCGTTTCGGCTGGGGCACGAAGCCTTTGTCGGCGGGGTTGCGTTCGACGATGTCCACGGCGATCCCCAGGCTGGCGCCATGGGCGACGACCGCGTTCTTGAATCCCTGGTCGACCAGCGCCTTGGTCACGGTTCCCTCGGTGACGGCGGCGACCCGGTCCAGCAGGGCGATCCCGGCGGCGTTCTCGTGAGCTGAGGCCGCGAGCACGACGACCGCGATGACCAGCCCCAGCACGTCTACGGCCAGGCCTCGTTTGCGGCCCGGCACCTTCTTGGCGACGTCCCGGCCGGTCGTTTCGGCGGGAACCCCGGCCGCGACGTGGACGCTTTGGGTGTCCAGCACGACCAGGCTCGGGTCGGCTAATCGCTTCTTCTGCTCGCGCAGATGCCAGCGCAACAGGTCGTGGATCGTCTTGTCGGTGCCGTCGTCGCGCCATTTGGCGAAGTAGTAGTACGTCGCGCCCTTGGGCGGCAGGTCATGGGGAAGATAGTCCCATTGGACGCCGGTTCGTCCCTGGTAGCGGATCGCGTTGACGATCTCCCGCAGCGCATAGTTGCCTTCGTGGCCGCTGACCGAGGGGTGCGCGGCCTTCCATGCCGTGAGGACCGGTTCGATCAACGCCCACTGAGCGTCGGTTAAGTCGCTCGGGTACGGCTGGCGCTCAGTCACCGCGCCATCCCAGCACAACTGGACCCGCAGACTGGCGGTAACACCACAAATCCACACGATCACATAACGACATCACGGATGGAGGCTCACGTAGGCACTCTCAGGGGCTCGAGGGCGGCTAGGACGAGGTTGAGGCCGAAAATGAACTCCTCCGCCGGGTCGAAGCCGGCAGCGACGAGCACCGCGGCGGACTCGTTGAGGTAGGGGAACTCGTCAGGAGGAAGCTGGGGCAGGAAGACATCCTCGGCCATGTCCGCGAACTCATCGGCGGTGTCGAACGGCAGGCTGGCTTCCTGCAGGGCGAAACCGTAGACGTAGCTGTCGAGCAACCAGTTGGCGTGCGTCGCCATCAAGACCGGGAAGCCAGCCCTCCGCAGGCAGGCGGTGACCGCTTCGCGGTGGCGGAGGTTCGAGGGCCCCGGCGATGTCCGCGACTCCATCAGGCCGATCGCCCACGGGTGGCGTGCGAGAACCTGTCGGGCGGATACCGCCCGACGTCGCATCGCTGACTGCCAGTCGGTCTCTTCAGGCGGGAGCTCGATCTCCTCGAACACGACGTCGATCATGGCGTCCAGCAACTCCTCCTTGCTCGCCACGTAGTAGTAGAGCGACATCGCGCCCGCGCCGAGCGCGCGAGCCAGCCGGCGCATGCTCAGCTCGCCGACCCCCTCGCGGTCGGCGAGCCGGACCGCCTCGACCACCACCCGCTTCTTGCTCAGCCCCGCATCTGACGCGACCTGGCGTCGTTCCCTCGCAGACAACGGGTCTCCTCGCTCCCTCGAACGGCTTGACAATCGTCCAGCGTACGGTCATGGTACAGCGTACGATCGTAGTACAGCGTACGACGTACGATGTACGAACCAGCGAGAGTCGTAGCTCGGACGTGAGGAGGCTTCTGTGGGAATCGAACAGCGATCGAGTGCCGGAGCACGCCTGGTGCCGGGGGCGAGTCCGGCCGGGGCGACGACGATGCGGGCCGCCGACCAGCACCGCTACGGCCTGCCCTCAGCGCTCGAGTCGTCCGAGGTCCGGGCTACCGCTGCCCGGTCGAGGCGATGTGCTCGTCCAGGTGGGCGCGGCCTCGGTACATCCCTGCCGCCACTCCGGCGGAGGGACCGCTCCTCTCGAAAGAAGAACCGATGACCATCCGAACGAAAACCCCGAACCTGCTCGACAACCCGCCGGTCCCCGTGCAGGCCAAGCTCGCCGCCGCGTGGACCAGCTTCATGTTCCTCTACATCTACGTCGACTACTTCCACCTCCACAAGCCCGGCGTCATCGACAACCTCCGCGCCGGCGTCGTCTTTGAGTTCGACATCAGCCCGACGTTGTTGACCATGATGCTCGCGTCCGTGGCGATCCCGGCCCTGATGGTGATGCTCTCCATGACGCTGCCCGCCCGGGTGAACCGCGCCACGAACCTCGTCGTTGCATTGCTCTACATCCCCTACTCGGCGGTCAACGCGGCAGGGGAGTCCTGGGACTGGGCCCCCTTCTACGGCCTCTCCATCGGAATCGAGGTGCTGCTCCTGGCCTTCATCCTGCGCTCCGCCTGGACCTGGCCTCGAACCCCCGCCGTCCCAGCCGGTCCCGCGACGACCGACCTTCGACAGGACCTCCGACAGTAGGTATCCGTGTAAAGCCCTACGGCGTGAAGCCCGCCGCCGCGGACACCGGGCCGACCGTGGCCAGCTCAGTCGCGGTATACGCAGAGAACCTGCTCACGAGCGGTCCGGTGTCCGCGCCAGCCGCGCCCGTAGGCCGAACGGCGGCTGACCGACCAGCAGACCTCATCCAACCAACCGCAACGACGAAAGGGGCATTAGCTCGCTTAACGCACTCTCACGACCCCGTGCACGCAGCATCGCCACGCCTCGCAATTCGTAAAGAAGAAAGCCCCGTGTCGACCCTGGTGAGCGCCATAAGCCGTATATAAAGACAGGCGCAGTTGTATCGGAATCTGGATCTTTCAACTAGGCCTTGACAATCCCGACATGACGATTACGCAGGCGCGGCTTGACCTACAGGGAAGTAGGCGCTGGTCACGGCATCAGCAGCGGGACGATAACCCCTTCAAAGTGACGCAAATCACATCAGTCCCAGGCGGCGGAACAGCGGCACGGTCATCTCGTGGCGATCAACGCCATGAGCACGAGCACGGTGAACGTACTCGGGCTGATGACCCGATGCTCAGCCCGGTGCTCAGCACTACGATCTCGGTCACTGCGCCTGCCGAAAACCCCATCCACGCAGTTCAAGCGGCATGTGCGCCGACATGAGGGTGGAGGTAATCGCGGGCAGAACGATAGAAAGCGGCACGTGCCGGCAGCGAGCGACACTTACCCAGGACTCTCATAATCCGTAGGTGCCGCATACCAAGTTGATGCGTCCGCCTATGTGGACCGCCTCCCAGAGCCGACCCCACCGACACCCAACGACCCCGGTCGAATCCCGAACGGGTAGGCCAGCCGTGCTCGGTCCGTGCTCGTCTGTCCCGGAACGGGGCGTCAGGACGCATCACAGACGGGCACCTAGGCGCAGAAATGTACAGCCTCACAAAGGCGATTCTCTTCAGCCTTGCGTTAGTGGTGCTATCAGCTCCTCCATACTGGTAATGATGAGATCAGCACCAGCGTTGGCAAGCCGCTCGTCCTTCCCCGGCCGGTTGGCATAGCCGACCGCGATCACTCCAGCGAGCTTGGATGCCTCGACATCCGTCACTGAGTCCCCAACCAGTAGGGCGGACGACGGATCTGCGCCCAAGCGAATAAGCGCCTGGTCAAGAAGATGAGGATTTGGCTTCATCAAGCGTGTCTACGACCTGCGCCACGCGTGCGTCTCGACCTGGCTCAACGCAGGCGTGCCCGCCACGCAGGTGGCCGAGTGGGCAGGTCATAGCGTGGAAGTCTTGCTCAGGATCTACGCCAAGTGCATCGTCGGTCAGGATGAGGCCGCCAAGCGGCGCATAGACGATGCACTCAACAATGACACTGATCCATGATCCGGAGTATGCCCGGAATCGTGGGCAAGCATTGGGCGCAGATCCCCGCAAACGATCAGTGAGAGCCATAGACAGCCGGACACACGAAACCCCCGCTGTGCCACATCAGTGCAGTTCAAGCGGGGGTTTCCGCTGGCAGTGAGAAGTAGGGCGGGTGGGACTTGAACCCACGACCCACGGATTATGAGTTGGCTTGATCAATGCCGTTTGCTGCCGCGCGGTGCCACGTTCTGTCACTCTGCCCGCGATTGTCCATGCCGTCGTGCCGGACTGTGACCGTGCGTGCTGGGTCGTGTCGCAGACATGCGAGCAACCGCCGTGCAACCACACGCCCTTGACCCACAGTTCTGGGACCGATTGTGAATCACCGGGCAGGTCAAGCTCCACGTGATGAGTCTCGGAGCGCTACAGGCTTCCCTCCTGTTCCTGCGTGGCAACCTCAACGTCCACCTTGGGAGTGCGTCGTCCTCGGACGATGGCCACCGATGCCAGCGACAGCAGCAGCCCTCCCCCGCCGATCGAGCCCGCGAAGCCGGTCAGCCCTGCCTTGTCGTGCCGCACGGCGACGATCTTCTGGACGGGAACACCACCGCCGATGGCCGGACGTTCGCGGTCTGCGCCGCCGCCTGCACCGCTGGTCGCGCCTGGATCGAATGGCTCCGTATCGGCCCCTCCCCTCACCTCCTGGGCCTGCGCCTCAACGACTGGACCGCCCTGCTTTGCTTCAGGCCGCGGTCGCCTACCTCACCGTCAACCGGCCGCGGTCGTCTACCCCGTCGTGAACCGGCCGCAGGCCATGCAACGCCTACTGCGTGCCGCCTCCTGGGACGCTGATGCCGTCCATGACGACCTGCGCGCCTATGCCGCTACTCCGCTCAGCGGTGCCCCGACTGGTCGGTAGGAAGGTGGCTGACGTCGTCTTCGAGGTCGGTGTGGGTGGGAAGGGTGTAGCGGCGGGTCGTGTCGAGTCGGGCGTGGCCGAGTAGCTCGGCGACGATGGCAATGTCGACGCCGGCGCGGAGCAGGTTGGTGGCCAGGGTGTGCCGCAGGGTGTGGGCGGACAGGGCGAGGGCACCTGCTTCGTCGACGATGTCGGCGTCGGTGGCGAGTTCGTCCACGAGCTGGTCGTCGGCGTCGAAGACGGTGGAGTCGGTCGTGCCGGACAGCAGGCCGTGTGCCAACGGACCGTAGACCAGCACGCCAATATCGTGCTCGGCCGCATAGGGCAGGATCGCCTCCTCGATGCCCCGGTGGAACGGGTGGCGGGGCGGCTGGAGCGTCTCCACGCGGCTGAATCATCCCAGCTCGCGCATCTGCGGGACGTCGTAGTTCGACACGCCCACGTGGAGGATCCTTCCCTCCGTGACCATCTCCGCCAGCGCCCCAGCGGTCTCCTCCGGCGGGGTGTGCGGGTCGGGCCAGTGCACCTGGTACAGGTCGATGTAGTCGGTCCCCAGGGCGTGCAGGCTGTACTCCACTCCCTCGCACAGCAACCGCCTGCCTGCGTCGCGTACCAGGCAGTCGCCTTCCAAGCGCAGCCCGCCCTTGGTAGCGACGACCACCTCCTCGGGCGCGCTCGTTCCCGCAGCTCCTGGCCCAGCAGCCGGTCGGCGGCGCCGGGCCGCACCCAGCCGCGGACGCAGCAAATCCGGCTCAGGCCGTGGCGCCCGTCCCGAATCTGGAGAATGTCGATCCGTAGATATGTCCATGCGGTCGGCCGTTATGCGGGCCAGCCTGTGGTGGCGCCCTGCGGGTCGGCCCAGCCGATCGTGTGGGAGAGCGGATGGGCGAAGGAGCCGGCGGCGCCGCCGTGGCCGAACAGGCCGGCCAGGTGTGCGGGCGCGTGATCACGGCTCGTACGGCGGAAGCCCCAGACGCGCGCGGATCTCGCGCTGCACCGAGACTTTCTCGGGCCTGGCGTCGACGGTGACGACGTACTCCTTGCGGCGGAACAGGTCCAGGACTGGGTTCGTCTTGTCGTGGTAGTCGCGCAGCCGGCTGGCGAGCGCCTCGGGCGTGTCGTCCTCCCGGGGCACGAGCTCGCCGCCGCACACGTCGCACCGGTCGCTCTCCTTGGGGCGATGGGCGATGAGGTTGTAGTCCATGCCGCAGCGGGCACACAGGCGGCGGGCCAGGACGCGCCGCCGTACCTCCTCCTCGGGCAGGTCGAGGTGCACGACGCCGTCGATGTCGTAGCTCTCCAGGAAGAACTCGGCCTGGCGGCGGTTGCGCGGGAAACCGTCGATGATGAACCCGTAGTTCCAGTCGTGCTGTTCCAGCCGGTCACGCACGACCTTCTCCACCAGGTCGTCGCCGACGAGCTCCCCGGCGGCCATCACGCGCCGGGCCTGAGCCCCGAGCTTGGTGTGGCTTTGCACGTGCCATCGGAAGATGTCGCCGACGCTGATGTGTGCCAGATCGAGGTCGCGGGCGAGCAGAGTGCTCTGGGTTCCCTTGCCGCTGCCCTGGACGCCCATGATGACGTACTTGCGCATGCTGCACTCTGACACATGGCCGGGCACTGACCGGAGGGGCAACCCGGCCTGCCGCCACTTGGCGACCGGGGCACCACCCGCTGCCGTGCGCCGGGGTGCGGCCGCACGCGGGGCTATAGCCGCGACATCGCCCCGTGCGCCGAGCCCCCCACGCACCGCGTCATCGACCCCACCGGAGAGGTGCGCGACGGGCAGGAGACCGACTGCGCCTGCTACCTACACGACCCCGAGCACCGCACCGATCCCATTGCGTCGGGGGCGTGCCTACCGCGATCTGGACCGCGTGCCATCGGCGATGACGTCGCGGGCGGACACCGCCGCAGCGCTGCTCATCACCGCGGGTGACAACCCTGACCGGCTCGCCAGCGAAGCCGCCTTCGCCGCCTTGTGAGGTGTCAACCCGATCGAGGCCTCCTCCGGCAAGACCGTCCGGCACCGGCTCAACCGCGGCGGCGACCGGCGCAGCAACAGCGCCCTCTACACCATCGTCGTGACCCGCCTCGGCCGTGATGCGCGCACCCGTGCCTACGCCGAACGCCGCACTAGCGAGGGCAAATCCAAGAAAGAGATCATCCGCTGCCTCAAGCGCTACGTCGCCCGCGAAGTCTTCCCGATCATCACAGAAGCACTCTCACCTGCGCGTACTCCGTCCGCTGCGGCTTGACAAGCATAGGGGCGTCATCCCGCTCCATCTCGAGCTCGGCGCGTTCCTTGGCCCATTCGGTCCGCTGCCTGCGCAGTCTGGCGAGTTCCTCCCGCTCCGACTCGGCCAGCTCACCACCGTTGGTGTCCTGCTCGCGGGCCAGCCGGTCCATCTGCACCCAGTTGGCCAGCGTGCCCGCGTTGATGCCCAGATCCTTAGCGACCTGCGCGATCGGCTTTCCTGTCTCCCGCACGATGCGCACCGCACCCGCCCGGAACTCCGGATCGAACCTGCGTCTGGTCTCTCCCACGACCCAACCTTCTCCTTAGGTCAGGTCTCCACGCTAGAAGGGGAAGGCCAGACTCGACTGCAGCCCCGATACGGACAGATCATTATGAACCAAGATCAGATGCCCTCTTAGGCAGCGCGCGGGCCTTGACCGCCAGATGATCGTTGATCAACTTCATATCGCCAACGCTAATCCGGGCTCTCCTTTCGCCGCCTCCGTCACTTGACTGATCCTGTCCCTGTCACACCAGCAGGCTGACTGTGATCAGTTCCTCACCCTGATCACCGGATACCGTGATCGTCACCTCCCACACGCCGTCCATGGTGAACACGTCCTGTGTGGCGACGAAGCGGCCGGGGTCGGGCTGGACGGTGCCGACCGGCGGCAGCGCGTGGCCCATGCCGGGCATGGCCGCCGCCAGTGTGACCGTGTCGGCCTTGCCCGAGGTCACCCGCACCTCGACACGATCGGCCGCCATGACGGTGACGGTGTAGTGCGTGCCTGCCGCATGCACGCTCTCGGGGCTGCCGCCGAACCAGCGCGAGGTGACGGCGAACAGCACACCCGCGATGAGCAGGCAGACGCCCGCGTACTTCATCGTTCCACGTCCATGGTGAAGGGCCTGGTGATGAGGCGGCCTCCGGCGGCGTACTGGACCCAGGCCAGGTAGCGGCCCGGTTCGGGGAGCGTGAGCGTGAAGTGCAGTGCGGAAGGACCGGCCGCCGTCCCGTGGGCGTGCGCCAGGTGGGCGCCGTCGCGGCTCCGGACGACCAGGTGGCCGGGCATGCCCAGCCAGGGCTGGATCGGCGCCTCCTCGCGGACCTCGATGGTCACCGGGCTTCCGGCGACCGGCGCGGCGGGGGTGAGGCGGGGTGTGATGCTCTCCTGCGCGTCCGGCTGTGCCGTACCGGAGACTTCGAAGGTGCCGGTGAGGAGCTGCCCGCCCGACTGCTGCCGCTCGATCTCGGCGTAGGTGAGGTAGCGGCCCGGTCGCGGGAGGCTCAGCCGTACCGCCAGGACACCCGGCGCGGTCCGCAACGGGTGCACGTGCCGGAAGACCGCGCCGTCCTGGCTGGTGACCACGAGATGCGCCGGGGCCTCGTGGTGGACGGCCAGGTCGTCCACCGGCCGTCCAGTGGAGCCGTCCGTCAGGCGTAGGGTCAGCGTGAAGTCGGTGCCCGTGGCAGGCCGGGCGGGCATTGTGGAGAACCGGCCTTGCGCGTAGGGCCTGCCGGACTCGGGTTGAGGTGGGGTGCCCTCCGGCTGGGCGGGCGGAAGGTATGGCAACAGCAGCATCACGGTGACCGCGACTGCTCCGGCAGCACTCGCACCGCTCACGAGGAGCCGAGACCTGCTTTTGGCGAGTATGCCGCCCACCAGCAGCAGCCCAGTAACCAGGAAGGCTCCGTCCATCACCATCGTCCAAGGAGCGCTGGCAGGCACCAGGACCTGGAACGGGATCACCGAAACCTCGTCACCGGCGCGCACATGAAGCTCATGCAGGCCGGCGTGGGTAACCCGCAAGGCGGCGGGATCCTGCCCGACTCCCACCGAAGCGGCCGACCTGCTTGCGTCGGTCAGCGAGCGCAGCTCCAACTCCAGCCTTGTGGGCTGTACGGCTTGCGCGCTCACCCGCAGCGGCGCCGGTACCTGTGAGACTCCCGCGATGACGAGCGTCACCTCGCCCGCTCTGAAGGTCTGCGTCACCCGCAGATCCGCTCCCGCCTGGACGACGTGCGCCTTCGCCGGGACGGTCAGCGACAGCACCAGCAGCGATGCGACAGCCAGAAGCCGGATCGCGCCATTGATCACCTTCATGAATCAAAACGCTAGGCAACCGCTGCTGCAGCCCGCCTCCGTCAGGTGACTGATATGCGCCGCACGCTTATCAGTCACGTGACAGAGGCGGCCATCGCCGTGATCTTCCTAGGGTTCCGGCTATGACCAAACGACCTGAACCCTATTCGGCGATCGTGATGGGGATCCTCGCCCTGGGCTTTTGCGCTTGGGCCTTGCTCACGCTGCCCATCCAGGGCGCGGTGGTCCTCGTGGTGGCCAGCGTGCTGGGCTGGAGCGGCTGGATGGCCTTCAGTTACGCCAGGCCGGTGAAGTCGAGGAGGGTGATCGCCGTCTACCTGTGCGCGGTGGGTTTCCAGCTCATCCACATGGCCGAGGAGTACACCGGCGGCTTCCCGCACGAGATCGTCGAGCTGTTCGACTCGCCTCGTGACTGGCCGGAGAAGGAGTTTCTGCTCGTCTTCGTTTTCGGTTTCGGCGCGCTGTACTTCTTCGCCGGCGCGGGCGCGCTTTACCGGATCCGGGTGGCCAACTTCTTCCTGTGGTGGTACGCCCTGGGCGCGGGCCTGCTCAACGGCATCGCCCACTTCGTCTTCCCGATCATCAAGGGCGGCTACTTCCCCGGCCTGTACACCGCCGGCGGGCACCTCATCATGAGCGGACTGCTGATCTACCTCCTCATCAAGGAGAACCGGCAGCTCAAAGCCGACGAACAGGCAGCTCAGCCGCTGCTGGTCAGGTAGCACCGAGAGGAGCAAGACAATGTCGAAGACCGTCCTGGTGACCGGCGCCTCCACCGGAATCGGCCGTGCCACCGCCCTGCTGCTGGTCCGCGAGGGCTTCACCGTCTACGCCGGCGTACGGAAGGACGCCGACGGCCAGGCCCTCGGCCCCAGCGTCACCCCCATCCAGCTGGATGTCACCGATGCCGGGCAGATCGCCGATGCCGCCGAGCGGATCGGTCATCTCGACGCCCTGGTCAACAACGCCGGCATTGGCGTCACCGGACCCCTGGAGTTCGTCTCCCTGGACTCGCTGCGCTGGCAGTACGAGGTCAACGTCTTCGGCCAGGTGGCCGTCACCCAGGCCATGCTGCCCAGGCTGCGCGCCTCCCGCGGCCGCGTGATCACCGTCGGCTCGGTCGGCAGCTGGATCACCCTGCCCTTCGGCGGCCCGCTGTGCTCCTCCAAGCACGCCATCCGCTCCCTCAACGACGCGCTGCGCATGGAGGTCAAGCCCTGGGGCATCCGCGCGGTCCTCATCGAACCCGGATCCATCCACACCGCCGCCGTCGACAAGCTCGAAGGCGAGGTCGAACCCCGCCTGGCCGCCATCGGCGAACAGGGCAGGCAGCTGTACGGCCAGGCCTACCGCACCATGACCACCACCGGACTCAAGGAGGAACGCTCCGGCTCCAGCCCCGACGTCGTCGCCCGCGCCGTCCTGCACGCCCTGACCGCCCGCAAGCCCCGCTCCCGCTACCCCGTGGGCAAGAAATCCAGGCTGATGAGCACCCTGGGCCGCATCGTCCCCCAGTACACCCTCGACCGGCTACGCCTGCGCGCCCTCGGCCTGTCCTGATCCCATTCCGAACGGAGCCCCACCATGCCACCACTCGCCGGCGCCGACGCCCTCACCGCACTCGACCCCGTCTTCGCCCAGCTCGCCGTCGGCGCGGGCCACAACCTGTGGGGCTTGGCCCATCTGACCATGCGCGAGAAGGCCTTCATCTGCCTGACCGCCGACCTGTGCCACCCCCACCTGGACCTACCGCTGGCGATGCACGTGCAGATGGCTCTGGCCAACGGCGTCGAGCCCGAGGCCATCCGCGAGCTCTACCGGCACCTGGCCCCGTACGTGGGCTACCCGATCGTGGTCACCGCCTTCCAACGCTTGACCGAGCTCGGCCTGCCCGCGGCGCAGGACGACAAGCCTGTCGAGCCCACCCCGCCGACCGGACCGCTCGCGCGAGCCGTACGCGCCCTGGAGGACATCGGCCCCGGCCTGGCCACCTTCACCGAGGACCAGCTCGCCCAACGCTGGACCCGCCCCCACCTCAGCATCCGCGAACGCGCGCTCGCCTGCCTGGTCGTCGACGTCTTCTACCAGACGCTCGGCCCATCCCTGCGCCTGCACGCCGAGCTGGCCAGGTCGGCCGGAGCCACCGACGAGACCCTGCGCGACCTGCTGCGCGGTGTGGCCGAATTCGGCATGCCACGAGCCTGGGCCGCCGCGCAGGCGCTGCTGCCGCAGCCGAGGGAGGGCGCATGAACGTGGTGATAGCCGGCGGTGGCCCGGCCGGGATGATGCTCGGCCTGCTGCTCGCCTGTGCCGGGATCGAGGTCACCGTGCTGGAGAAGCACAAGTACTTCCTGCGCGACTTCGGCGGCGACACCGTGCATCCCTCCACCTTGGAGGCGCTCGATCAGCTGGGCTTGTCGGAGCGCTTCCACCAGCTCGACCATCGCAAGGTCACCAGGCTCAACGTGCCGCTGGGCGGCGGGCTCGCCCCCATCGAGGCTTTCGCCGGGATGAAGGTGAAATTTCCGTACATCGCCTTCGTGCCGCAGTGGGACTTCCTCAACCTGCTCGCCGAGGAGGCCCAGCGCCATCCGAACTTCACCCTGCACCTGAGCACCCCGGTGCGCGACGTCGTCCGCCGGGTCGGCAAGGTCGTCGGAATTCGCTGCGAGGACGGCCGAGAGTTCCGCGCGGATCTGGTCATCGGGGCCGACGGCCGGAATTCGGCGGTACGGCAGGCGGCCTGGGATGGGTGCACGAACTCGGCGCGCCCATCGACGTGATCTGGTTCCGCCTGACCCGGCATCACGACGACCAGGAGAATCTGATCTTCCAGCTGGCCCGCGGCCGCGGCATGGTCGCCATCGACCGCGGCGAGTTCTGGCAGTGCGGCTACCTCATCGGCAAGGGCGGCTTCGACGCCTGGAAGGCTAGGGGCATCGAGGCCTTCCGCCGGGACGTGGCCGAGGTGGCCCCGATGTTCACCGACCGCACCGGCGAGCTGGCCTCCTTCGAGGCCATGGGCTTCCTGGAGGTGCGGGTCAACCGGCTGCACACCTGGCACCAGCCCGGGCTGCTGTGCATCGGCGACGCCGCGCACGCGATGTCGCCGGTCGGTGGGGTGGGCATCAACCTGGCCGTCCAGGACGCCATCGCCGCCGCCAACATTCTGACCCGCCCGCTTTGGACGGCACGCTCGACGACGCCCACCTGCCCGCCGTCGAGCACCGCCGCAAGTGGCCCACCGTCCTCACCCAGCGGGTGCAGGGATTCCTGCAGCGGCAAGCCTTCGACGACAAGCGCCAGGACGGCCAGCTGCCCGCCCTGGCCCGCTTCCTGATCCAGCGCACCGCCATCCCCCGCTACCGGCCGGACGCTTCCTCGCCTTCGGCTTCCGCCCCGAGCACATCCAGGAGGTCCCGAGATGACCGTCGCCATCTCCGGCGGCGGCCCGGCCGGACTGATGCTGGGCCTGCTGCTGGCTCGTCAGGGCATCGAAGTCACCGTGCTGGAGAAGCACGAGGACTTCCTGCACGACTTCCGGGGCGACACCATCCACCCGGCCACCATGGAGCTGCTCGACCAGCTCGGCCTGCATGACCGCTTCCACAAGATCCCTTACGGGAAGTTCCAGGACGTCGGCTTCGGCAAGGACCTGCAGATCGGCTCGCTGACCGAGCTGGGGTTGCGTTACCCGTTCGTGGCCATCGCCCCGCAGTGGGACTTCCTCAACCTCATCGCCGAGGAAGCCCAGCGCTATCCGGGTTTCACGCTGAAGATGCGGGCCGAGGTCGTCGATCCGCTGCCGGAGGGCGGGGTGCGCTACCGCGACCGCGATGGTGAGCACGAGCTGCGGGCCGACCTCACGGTGGCCTGCGACGGCCGCGACTCCCTGTTGCGAGCAAGGGCCGGGCTGCCGGTGCGGAACATCGGCGCGCCCTTCGACGTGGCGTGGTTCCGCCTGCCCAGGCGGGACCCTGAAGTCGAGGAGTTCTACTACCGGGTCGCGCCGTACAAGTGGATCGTCGGATTCGACCGTCGGACCTATATCCAGCTCGCCTACGTCTTCGACAAGAACAGGCGGGAGAAGCTGATCACCGACGGCATCGGGGCCTTCCGCGACGGCGTGGCGCGAGCCGTACCGGAGATCGCCGATCGCGTAGCGCTGCTGCGTTCCTGCAAGGAGGACGTGAGCTTCCTCGACGTGCAGGTCAACAGGGCCATCAGGTGGTACGGCAAGGGCCTGCTGCTGATCGGCGACACCGCTCATGCGATGTCCCCGATGGGCGGTGTGGGCGTCAACTACGCCATCCAGGACGCGGTCGGAGCCGCCAACATCCTCTGCGACGCGCTCAAGAGCGGCGGGCCGATGCCGGAGCACCTGCTGCGTGCCGTACAGAAAAGGCGCGAGCCGCCCATGGCGGTAATGCAGCGGCGGCTGGTCGAGCCCGCGCTGAGAGGAGAGGTCGCGAACGTGCCCAGGATGGCCACCCTGATGCGGCGCGTCCATCCGGTGCGCCGGGCCTTGATGCGGCTACTTGCAGTCGGACTCAGAAAAGAGAACATTCGATGAACGTCGTAATCGCGGAGCAGAGGCCATGACGGCGGTGGCCACGCCCGAACGCCTGGATCCCGCCCTGCTCAAGCTCGCTGGCATCGTGGTGGTGGGCGCGCTGGCCTCGTTGCTGAACACCACGATCCTCAGCGTCGCCATCGACGGCCTCGGGCGGCACTTCGACGCGCCCCTGCCGACGGTGCAGTGGGTGGCGACGGGCTACCTGCTGGCCATGGCGATGGCGATCCCGCTCACCGGCTGGTCGGTGCAGCGGTTCGGCACGAAGGCGATGTGGTTGTCGGCGCTGTCGCTCTTCCTCACCGCGTCGGTGCTGTGCGGCCTGGCCTGGTCGATCGAGACTCTGATTGCCTTCCGGGTGCTGCAGGGGCTGGCGGGCGGCATGATCCTGCCGCTGGCCCAGACGATCCTGGCTCAGGCCGCCGGACCGTCGCGGTTCGGGCGGGTCATGGCGCTGGTGGCGATCCCGGGCCAGCTCGCACCGATCATCGGCCCGGTCCTGGGCGGCGTGCTCATCGACGGCGCGGGCTGGCGCTGGGTTTTCTTCGTCAACGTGCCGGTGGTTGGCCTGGCGTTGCTGCTTGCCTGGCGCGCGATGCCCTCCAGCCGGCCGCAGGGCCGTCCGCCGCTGGACGTCCTGGGCCTGGTCCTGCTGTCACCCGGCCTGGCCGCCCTGGTGTACGGCCTGACGCAGATCGGCGGTGCCGGAGGCAGGGGCTTCGGCAGCACCGTGTCGGTCATCAGCCTGGTGGCCGGGGTGGGACTGGTCACGGTGTTCGCCCGGCACGCCCTGCGGACCAGGGCCGCCCCCCTGCTCGATCTCCGGCTCTTCCGCCACCGCTCGTACACGCTCGTGACCACCCTGACGTTCCTGTCCGGAGCCTCGATCTTCGGGCCGATGTTCCTGTTACCGCTGTATTACCAGCAGGTTCACGGCCTGACGACCGTCGAGACCGGGCTCATGCTCGCCCCCCAGGGGATCGGCACCGCCCTGTCGCTGCTGATCGCCGGGCGGCTCAACGACCGCATCGGCGCCCGTCCCCTGGTCGTGGTCGGGCTGGTCGTCACCGTCGCGGCGACGATCCCATTCACCCAGTCCGGCACCGGCGACCTCTTCCAGATCATCACCCTGCTGATCCGCGGCATGGGATTGGGTACGGCGGGCGTGGCCATGATGGCCGGCGCCTACCAGGGACTGCGTCCCGACCAGATCCCCGGCGCGACCGGCCTGACCAATGTCGTCCAGCGCGTCGGCGGCTCGCTGGGCACCGCCGTCCTGGCCGTCGTCCTCCAACGGGCCACCCAGGACCACGGCACCCCCACCGCGCTGGAAGGCGCCTTCGGCGAAACCTTCTGGTGGACAGTCGGCTTCGCCCTCATCGCCCTCATCCCCGCATGGCTACTGCCCCGATCACGACCGGCCCCGACCGGGCCAGGTGCGCGTGGTGGCCGCGGAGCGACTCACTAACTGCGTCGTCGAGTGCGACGGTGACGCTGTGAGCTAGATCACTCACCGTGTATGTCACGGTTCGCAGCGTCAGCCCCGTCCAGACCCATGAACGCTTCCCAACCGCACCAAAGGATCACCATGGTTGCCCCTGCCAACAACACACCTCAGAACACCATCGCCCAGCCGGTGCGCAAGCGGCGCTGGCGCCGCTGGCTGGCGGCTGCGATAGCGCTGCTGGTGGCCGCGATGCTGTTCGGCGCGTACGGCTGGCAGCCGGCCGAAGACGGCCGCGCTTTCCGCTCGCCGTACCTGGCCCAGGTCGGCTCACGCTACGCCGACACCCCGATGGCCCGCTTCCACTACGTCCAGGCCGGATCCGGCACACCGGTGATCCTGCTCTCGCCCGGCGGCACCTCGGTCATCGGCTGGAAGGATCAGCTCAACGTGCTCGCCCGCGACCACACCGTGTACGTGGTCGACCTGCCAGGCCAGGGCTACACCCAGCTGAAGGACTCCGGCTTCGCCTTCGACCTGGATGCCATGGTCTCCGCCGTCAGCGCGTTCATGGACGGCCTCGGCGTACGGCAGGCCGCCCTGGCGGGCAACTCCTGGAGCGGCGGCTGGGCCCTGACCTTCGCCCAGCGCCACCCCGACCGCGTCACCAAGCTCGCCCTGCTGGACGCCACCGGACTGGACCTGCCGGGCACCCTGATGTGGGAATCCCTGAAGCTCCCCGTCATCGGCGAGCTGGCCGTCAAGCTATCCACCGGCAAGTCCACCGTCCGCAGCCTGGCCGAGGGCATGATGGTCAACAAGCAGCGCCTCACCGAGCAACTGCTGGACGAGTGGTGGGCGCCGATGACCTTCCATGACAACATCCGCGCCACCTACCTGCTCGAACGCCGTCTGGACTGGGCACAGACCGAACGCGCCCTCCCCGCCACCAAGACCCAGACCCTGGTGCTGTGGGGCAAGCAGGACACCATCCAGCCCGTCGAACGCGCCCACCGCTTCGCCGAACTGCTCCCGAACGAACAGCTCGTGATCCTGGATGGCTGCGGCCACGCTCCCCAGCTGGACTGCCCGGACCCGGTCAATCGCCACCTCCAAACCTTCTTCGCCGACTCACGGTGACCGGCGGCACCACCCGCACCCGCTCCTCATCCACCGTGAACGGTACGGCGATGAACTCGGCCACCGCGCGCCGTGCCTGCTCGTCCCCGCCGAGGGCCACGGCGACCGATTCCGCCCATTCCTGCTCGCTGATCAGGCCGAGTGTGGCCGGCCCGAGGGCCGGGGGGAGCGACCTCCGGCTCCCGCAGGTCAGGCCGGTATCGCCGCGGCCGCTTCGGCGCGGGCGGGAACCGGACGCAGGATCTGGTCCAGGCCGGTGCGGTGCAAGATATGGGCGCATCGGCCCTGCGCTCCGGCCAGCACCAGCCGGGTTCCGAGCTGCCTGGCTCGCCGATACGCTCCGACCAGCGCAGCCACACCGTCGAAGTCGCAGAACGCCACCCGGGACAGGTCCACCACGACCACGTCGGGCCGGTCGGCCAGGACGCGTCCCATCTGGGCGAAGAAGTCGCCGACGGTCGCTGCCTGAAGTTCATTCACCCTGCAAGCCGATCACCGGGCACACCTCGGAGTGCCACATCCCGATTGTCAGTCCGTCCTTCTGACCCTGGCCGCGCTCCACCGGAATCACCTCGCGTGAACCCCTGCCCGGATTCGCGTCGATCATGTGCCGGACGCCTACGCTGCCCGCGACGTCTTGAGGCACCACGGGATGCGCTCCCGCATGACCCCACAGCAGGAACAGGAACTCGCCGGCGTGCTCGCCGCCTCGGGGTTCGGCGCCGGAAGCCTCCCAGCAGCCCACTTGGACGCCCTTACCACCGCAGTCCATCAAGGCGAGGCAGCTTGCGCGCCATGCTCGGCACGGCCACGAGCGTCATCAGTGGGCGCGCGCGGACATAGGAGCCATCCCGGCCGTGGTTGGGAAGCCCGCGGATCAACCACGGCGTGAGCCTGTCATCACGTGAACAGCTGGCCGCCGTTGACGTCGATCGAGGCCGCGGTGCGGGCGGCCACGACCACCCTGGCGCCCTCCTCGCTCAGCAGACCCGCCAGAGTCCGCCCCAGTCCCGGGCCCGCACCGGTCACGACCGCCACCTTGCCATCCAGCAGCACCCGCCTACCTTACCAAGCGTTTGCTCGACAAGCCGGGCGGCGCGGCGGGCCTCGTCCGCGTCGGCCGGTGCGCGCTCATGCCCGGGGGATCGCCACTCCTCTGACACGGCTGGCGGGCAGCACAGCCGCCAGCACCGCCAGCACGAAGCAGAGGGCGATCACTCCGGTGACCGGTTCCCACGGGACGTCGATGGGGACGGAACCGGCCAGCTGCACGAGCGCGGCGTACAACCCGAGCAGCCCGAGCGCGGTGGCGACGGCCGCCAGCACCACCCCCACCGCCACCACCAGCAGCGCCTCGCCCATGACGTACCCCAGGACCTGGCGCGTGGTCGCGCCGAGCAGGCGCAGCCCGCCGCGTTCCGCCGCCCGGTCGGAGGCCGCCATCAGCAGCGTGTTGACCAGCGCGATCACGGTATAGCTGAGCATGATGCCGAGCACGGCCAGCATGCCGAGGCGGCTGGCGGAGGCACGGCGGTCGGCGGCGGTCACGGCCCAGTCAGCCTTGGTTACCGCGCGGGCGTTGTGTCCCCGGGTGGCCCGCTCGAGTGCTTCCTGCACGTCGGCGGTGGAGACGCCGGGGCGCAGCTTCACGTACGCGGCCGAGGGCAGGGCGGAGAAGGCGTGCACCTCGGTGACGTAGGAGTCCGCGGTGGAGTCGGCGTCGAGGAGCGCGACGACCTTCAGCGTGGCCTGGCTGCCGTCGGCCCGCCACAGCTTCACCCGCTGCCCCAGGCTCAGCTCCCAGGTGAGGGAGACCGCGATCGTGTCGTCTCGCAGCTCCGCGAGCGATCCGGCGGCCACGGGCACCGACAGAGCGGCCGTGAGCGTGGCCGGATTCACGGCCTCGGCAGGCCGCTTGATGAGCTGGGTGCCCCCGCCTTCGAGTGTGTAGAGGCTGGTCGACGTCACGGGAGTGACGTCCGCGCCGCGGACGGCGCGCAGACTTGCCACGAGTTGCCGGTCCAACCCGGCCGCGCGGGTGGGCAGCACCAGGTAGTCGGCGCGTACGGGGGTGGTCTGCGTCGCCGCCTTGGTGGCGTCGGTCATCGCCGCGGCGCCGAGCAGGGTCGCCGCCAGCGCCACGGTGACCAGCACCGGTGCGGCCGTGGCAGCGGTGCGCCTCGTCGATGCGATGGCGCCGGCGGGGACCACGAGGGCGCCCGCGCCGCGCAGCCGTCGGAGCGGGGTGGCGAGCAGGCTCGTGACCGGCCGGACGAAGACCGGGGCGAGCAGCCCGACGGCGGCGATGAGCAGCATGACGATGGGCATGAACGTCTTGTTGTTGGTCGCGCCGGACGGGTCGCTGACGGCGTTGACGATCATGCTGGCGACCGCGGTCGCGAGCAGGCTGCCTCCGGCGATCCAGCGCCCGGCCGTCATGGCCCTAGGCTCCAGTGCCGCCTCACGCAGCGCCTCCGCGGGCCGCACCCGGCCCGCGCGCCGGGCGGCGACGATCACGCCGAGCACGGCGACCAGCACTCCAGTGCCGAAGGCCACGTACGAGGGCGCCGCGGAGGTGGAGGGCACCAGCCAGGCGGGCGCCATTCCGAGCGCGCTCAGCCGGTCCAGGATCGGTCGGGTGGCCAGCGGGCCGATCAGCGCGCCGAGCGCGGAGGCGGTGAGCGCGACAATGATCGCCTCCCCGTACACCATGCGCCTGACCTGCCTGGCCGTCGCGCCGATGGTGCGGAGCAGGGCGAACTCGCGCTGCCGCTGCCCGACCGCGAAAGCAAAGGTTGACGAAACCACGAATATGGCGATGAATGCCGCGAAACCGGCGGCAATGCCGACGATCGTGTTGGCGTTGTTGCGGGCCTGCTCGTCAGCCTCGCGGAACGGGTCGAGCAACGCCCGTTCTTGGCCGGTCAGCACCTTGACCTTGGTTGAGACCGCAGGGGTCGCGGCCTTGCCGGCGGCCGTCTCGGACGCGCCCAGGGCGGCGCGGACCTCGGCGGCAGGCCTCCACAGAGCCAGCGCGTCGATCCGCGGGGACAGCGCGGCTGCCCGGCGGTCGGTGAAGAACACGGTGTGCTGCGGGCCCGCGGCGGCCAGCCCCACCACCCGGTACGCCTGGGCCCCCGCCGCGGTCACCACGTGCACCCGCCGGCCCACCTGAGCGCCGCCGGTGACCACGATCTCGTCGTCCCTGGCGGGTGCCCTTCCCGACGACAATGGCTGCGGCGCCGTACGGGCGGCCGACCAGGGACGGCCAACGGCGGGCGGGCCGCCGGCGAGCTGGGCGGGAAAGACTCGATCCACCACGGCCCCGGGCAGGCGGGCAGCCAGCTCGGGAGCGAGCCCCCGTGGCTCGGCCAGCGGGGCGCTGCTCTCTCCCAGCCAGTTCTTCACGCTGAGGCGCTCATCGGGCACAACCACGACGGGCGCGGCGGCGTACCGCTGCGGAGCCCGGTCAGGCGAGGAGATGCTGGAGGTGAGCACCTGACCGAGCGCGGCCATCAGGGCCGCGCCGAGCGCCAAGGCGACGAACGTGCCCGCGAAGGACAACCACCGGGTACGCAGCGTGGACCACGCGATTGTCAGCACGATGCCTCCAACTGCAGCATCCGGGTGGCGATCAGCTCGGCGCTCGGGTCGTGCAACTCCCCGTAGACCCGGCCGTCGGCCAGGAACACCACGCGGTCGGCGTAGGAGGCCGCCACCGGGTCGTGGGTGACCATGATGATCGTCTGCGCCTGCCTGTCGACCAGGTCGCGCATCAGGCGCAGCACGTCGCGGCTGGTGTTCGCGTCCAGGGCGCCGGTGGGCTCATCGGCGAACAGCACGGCGGGGCGGCTGACCAGCGCCCGGGCGATGGCGACGCGCTGCTGCTGGCCGCCGGACATCTCGGCGGGGCGGTGGTTCATGCGCTCGGCCAGGCCCACCGCGGCCAGGCCGTGGCGTACCTGCTGGGGATCGGGCCGGCGGCCGGCCAGGCGCAGCGGCAGCGCGACGTTCTGGGCGGCGGTGAGCGAAGGCAGCAGGTTGAAGGACTGGAACACGAACCCGATCCGATCGCGCCGCAGCAGCGTCAGCTTCCTGTCGTTGAGCGTCGCCAGGTCCCGGCCGTCCACCACGACCCGCCCCGAGCTCGGCCGATCGAGTCCGGCGGCGCACTGCAGCAAGGTCGACTTGCCCGACCCTGATGGTCCCATCACAGCGGTGAACGTGCCGGCGCCGAAGCCGATCGACACGTCCTCCAGTGCCGTGACGCCGTGCGCGTAGTGTTTGGTGACCGCGATCAGATCGACCGTTTGCATGGGATTCATGGCTGACGACGCTATGAAGGTTCATAGCCGGGCGGTATCGGACAAGCGACTAGGATTCGTCGGGTGCTTCGAGGGCGGGAGTCTGATCAGCAGGCCATTGACGTGCTGCTCGATCAGGCGCGGGGAGGACATTCCGGCGTTCTGGTGATCGAGGGGGAGCCGGGGATCGGCAAGACCGCGCTGCTGGCGTACGCCGAGGAGCGCGCGCAGGACATGGACGTGCTGCGCGGTCTGGGCATCGAGACGGAGGCCGACATCCCGTTCGCCTCGCTGCACCTGCTCCTGCGCCGCCGGCTCGACCGCCTCGACACCCTGCCCGGACGCCAGGCCGCGGCTCTGGCGGGCGCTCTGGGCGTGGCGCCCACGAGAAGCGACGATCATTTCCATGTCGGCCTGGCGGTGCTGTCGTTACTGGCGGAGCTGGCCGAAGACCGGCCCCTGCTGTGTCTGGTCGACGATGCGCACTGGCTGGATCAGGCCTCGGCGCGCGCGCTGCGCTTCGCCGCGCACCGGCTGCACGCGGAAGGCATCGTGATGCTGTTCGGCACACGCGGCGGCTTCGACTCCGCGGGCCTGCCCGAACGACGGCTGACCGGCCTCAACGATCAGAGCGCCGCCCAGGTGCTCGCCGACGCCGCACCAGCACTCACCGGCCCGATGCGCATGCGGATCATCAAGGAGAGCGCGGGCAATCCGCTCGCGCTGCTCGAACTACCCCACACCACCGGCTTGCCGGCCTACGACCACAGCCCGCTGCCGTTGCCGGAGCGCCTACGTCTGGCCTACGCCGCCCGGATCGGCCTGCTGCCGCCGGACGCCCAGACCGCGCTGCTGGTCACCGCCTTGGCCGACGACGGCGATCTGGACGTGATCAGGAGGACGTGCGCCGAACTCGGCATCGAACCCGCCGCCCTGGGAGCGGCCGAGCGCTCCGGGCTGGTCAGGATCGCCGGACGGCACGTGTGGTTCGCCCACCCGCTCATGCGTGCGGCCTCCTTCCAGCTGAGCACGTACGACCAGCGGTCAGAGGTGCACAGGATCCTGGCCGGCCTCCTCGCGGACCGGCCCGACCGGCAGACCTGGCACCTGGCCGCCGCCGCCACGGGACCGGACGAGACGGCCGCGGGGGCTCTGGAGGAGATGGCCCGGCGGGCCAGGGACCGCGGGGCGAACGTCAGCGCCGCCGCCGCGTTCGAGCGGGCGGCGGAGCTGAGCGAGGATCCGGAGCTCAAGGGACGCAGGCTGCTCGCGGCCGCCGTGGACGCCACCGAGGAAGGACAGCTGCAACGAGCCCAGCAGCTCATCGAGGCCGCCACCGGCCTCGTGCCGGACGCGTCGGCCCGCGCCACGTTCCCCATGCTGCGGGCCAGGATCGCCTTCGGTCGGGGCGACCCGAACCTCGCCCACGACCTGCTGCTCAAAGGGGCGGCCGACGTGACCGCCGACGACCGCGCCGCCGCCGGTTTGATGGTGGTCGAAGCCGCACGCAACGCCCACAGGCTCGGCGACGCCGACCGGCTCGTCGAGGCCGCGGCCCGCCTACGCGCGCTGGACCTGCGCGCGGAAGACGACCTCGACCTCGCCAGGCAGTCCGCCCTGGGAACGGCACTGCTGCTGACCGAAGGCCCTGGGGCCGATCATGCGTGAGCTGGTGACCAAAGGCCGCCAGATCACCTCCGACATGCACTCACGCCGGATCAACGCCTCCTACTTCGCCCTCCAGACGGGTGACTTCCAGGCTGCGTGGGAAATCGCCCGCGCCGCCGCCGACGAATGCCGGGCCAATGGAGAGATCGGCAAGCTCGCCGTGCTCTACATCACGCTCGCCACCAGCGAGATCTTCCTCGACAGGTTCACGGACGCCATGGCGACCGCCAGTGAGGGACTGCAACTCACCGCCGAGACCGGCAGGCCGAGCCGGGCCGGTTGCATGCACGGCATCCTCGCCTGGATCGCCGCCGCCCGTGGGGACGCGGACCGGTGTGCCGAGCTGGCGACCGCCGCGCACCGCCACTACGACGCCAACGGGATCGTCAACGGACTGGCCTGGGCGCAGTGGGCGCAGGCGCTGCTGGATCTGGGCCAGGGCCGCTTCGCCGAAGCGCTGGACCGGCTGGAGGGCGCTCTGGCCGGGCCCGTGGGCCACCGGTTCCAGGCCGTTCACTTCGCTCCCGACCTGATCGAAGCCGCCGCCCGGCTGGGACTGCCCGCCGACGGGCCGCTGCGCCACTACGAGACGTGGGCCGCGGCCTCCGGCCTCGAGTGGGCCCAGGCCGTCGCATACCGCTGCCGAGCCCTGCTGGAACCCGATGGGGATCGCGCACACGAGTACTTCCGCGCCGCCGTACGACTGCACGCCGGCAGTGGCCGCCCTTGGGAGTCGGCGCGCACCGCGCTGGTCTACGGTGAACGCATGCGCAGGGAACGGCAGAAGAGCGCCGCCCGCACCCACCTGCGTGGCGCGCTCGAAACCTTCCAGCGCCTGGACGCCCGGCCTTGGGCGGAACGCGCCACAAACGAACTCCGCGCGGCCGGCGACACCAGCCTCTCCGCCGCCGGCGCCGATTCCCTCTCGACGCTGTCCCCGCAGGAACTGCAGATCGTCCGCCTGGCCGCCGCCGGCCGCACCAACAAGGAGATCGGCGCCCAGCTCTTCCTCAGCCCCAAGACCGTCAGCTACCACCTCTACCGCGCCTTCCCCAAGCTCAACGTGACCAGCCGGGCCCAGCTGGCCGGACTCGATTTGGGGGTCGTCCCGTAGGTCCGCGAGGCCTCCTGCGGGTCGACGCCGCCAAGGGCGAACGCAACGCCGCGCTTCATCCAGGCGGGGCAGCCGAGACAAGGTCCGGTTCACCATCGGCAGACTCGAGGCCCTTCTCTAGCTCTTCTGCGGGCACCCGGCATACCAAACCCCTGTAAGGTGCTCCTTATTACTGCACAAGGCTCGCAATAACGAAGGGGACGCATATGTCGGATCCATCGTTATCTGGGGTAGTTAGCCTCTTCCTGCAGGATCGTCCGGGGGACGTTTGCATGGGGGGTCGTTCGTGAAACACCCGGCCGCGCGACAACGCACCTGCAGCGACTGTTTCATGAGTTGTTGCAAAACGGCTGACACCCACATGAAACAGTCCGGGTCGCGAGCGACGACTCAAGCACGTGGAATCGCACGACTGCCCGATGTCCACCTGCGCCGCCCCCACGGGCTCCCCCATGCCGAACCGGCAAGGGCAAGTGGCGATCCAACTCGCCAAGGCACTCAACGTGCCGAGCCCTCCCGTACGGAGGCCGGGCTCGGTGTGGATCGGCAGACTCAGCGGCACGTCAAGTCGACGGCCAGGGCGGCCACCGCCGCGCAGAAGAAGAGGGTCCAGGGGGCGAAGTGGTGGTCGTCAGCCCGTAGGTGTGCTGCGAATGCGCCGAGGAAGTACAGTACGAGGCCGCTGGCGGCGAGCGTGCCCAGGATCGGTACGGCGATTCCGGCCAGCAGCCCCAGCGCCCCGGCGGCCAGCAGCACGCCCAACGGGCGTATCCAGGACCGGGGCACGCCCAACTTGTCCGCCTGGCTCTTGGGGTAGTCGTGGCTGATGAGGTTGGCGATGGCTGCCATGCCGTTGAGCGCCGCAGCGAGGAGCGTGATCGTGAGATAGACGGCGAACATCGAGGTTTTCCCTTTCCATGAGAACGATCGGCTGGTTGATCGCCTCACGGACGAGACGGCTGCCCAAGGAGTGACGGGTCACCGTGTGATCTGTGTTACAGCGCGACGCTGGTCAGCTTCTCCGGATTGCTGACCACATGGATCACCTCGATCGCCCCCTTTACCAGGTGGAAGGTGACCGCCAGCACCGGTGTGCGCCCCGCGTGGATGATGATTCCCGGGCCGTCGTTGACCTGGAATACCTGCGCCCGCGAGCCGTGCGGCCGGTGTGCCGACAGGATGAGGACGGCGCGGGCCACACGCTCGCGGCCGTGGATGGCTGTGCGGGGGGCGCCGGTGAATCCGCCGCCGTCGCTCACCATGGTCACATCCGGCGCCAATACCTCCATCAGGGCCTTCAGGTCGCCGCCGAGACAGGCTGCCAGAAACCGCTCGGTGGCCTGCCGCCTGGTCGCTTGATCGGTGTCATAGCGGCGGTGCCGCGTCTCCACCGCCTTCCTGGCGCGGAGCGCTATCTGGCGCACCGTCGCATGTTTGCGCCCGACGAAGTGCGCTATCTCGTGGTGGCCGTACCCGAAGGCCTCGCTGAGCACGAATACCGCGCGTTCCACCGGGGAGAGCGTTTCGAGCACCAGCAGCATCGCGGTCGACACCGACTCCTTAAGGAGCACGTTCTGCGCGGCATCCGAATCAGTCAGAATCGGCTCGGGCAGCCACGATCCCACATAGGACTCTCGGCGCACGCGTGCACTTCGAAGCCGGTCGATCGCCAGCCGGGTGGTCACCCGGACCAGATAGCCTTCGGTGTCCGCGACGGTCGCCACATCGACGCGGCTCCAGCGCAACCAAGCGTCCTGCACCACGTCTTCGGCTTCGGTGACACTGCCGAGCACCCGGTAGGCCACAGCGTGCAGCAGACTGCGGTGCTCGGCGAACGCCCGCTCGATTGGTGACGAGTGGACCTCTGGGCGGCCGTGCATCGCAGTCCTTCCTGTGCCGCGCCCTCATCTGGGCGTCTTGGCGCCTGCCGTCGGCGAGTTCTTACCAGCGGTCATGTGCTGCGTCTGCTCGGCCGATCGCCCGGGCGGCCGCGGCGGCGGGCCGCCGAGTTCATCATCGCCCGTGTCACGGCGTCGTGCAGCAACCGCAGTGGGGCGTAGTAGAGCGTGCGGGGCCAGCCCTTGAGCGTGACCGCGGTCGTCACGTGTATCAAGCCGGGTGTGACGCCGACCGTGACGGCGAAGCGCAGGTGCCGGTCCGGTCATCGGTGTCGATGACCGGCACGCCGTCGATCACCCGCTGACCGCCAGCATCGCCGGATCTCCGGGCGGGAGTCGCAGCGCTCTCGCGGCGAGCTCAGGCACCGCGAACAACCCTTTAACCCATGGTCGTCGAGCGGGACGAGGAAGTGCGTGGAGAGCGTTCTGGCAAGCTCGTCTGCGTCGCCGATCGTGCGGGACGTCCCGCCGTCGGCGCCCAGCCGGCGCAGCGTACGTGGCAGCAGGACCAAGGTGTGCCCGGCGATCGGCCGGGCGGCCACGAGCGTGGTGACATACGTCGACTCGGCGGAGGTGGACAGTTCCCGGGAGCGGGCGGCGAAGTCGGCGATCTCGCGCGGCTGCAGCCGGAAGTCGTAGGAGGCGATTGTCCCGCCGGGGTGGTGGTGGAAGCGCCAGGTGTCCGGATCGAGCCGCTCCAGCCGGTAGGTCAGGCTCCCCTGGGCGTGCGGCCCCTCGCGCAGCGGCAGCGGCTCGACGAAGCCGTCCCCGATGCCTGCTGAAGATCCTCGACCGGGTGGTCCGCCGTGCCCAGGCCGACGGTGACCTGCGCGACGACGTGGACGCCGGCGACCTGGCGCTGATGATGGCCCTGCTGCTGCGGCCGATCCCCGGCCTGCGTGCCGAGCTCACCCAGCGCAGCGTGGACCGCTACCTGGCGCTCATGCTCGACGGCCTGCGTGCCGGCCCGGACATCCAGCGCCTGCCCGACAGCGGCATCGGCCTGGCCGACTTCGGCGGCGCCTGATGGCCACCTTCACCAGTGGTCAGCCCTGATCCATCCGGGTCAGCGCGCCCCGCCGAACTCATCACGAGGTAGGACCCGGTGCCGGTCTCGATGAGGTTGCCGCCGAGGGTGAGCCGGTCACAGCCGCTACTCGTTCTACCGGCACCAACTCGGCGGGACCCGGCGCCCGCTCCGCGATCCCGGCACTGATGATGCAGACGAGAACGGGGATGACGAAAGCCCGACCGACCGCGAGCCGGCGCCGTTGTTGTCCGGGTCCAGCCCCACTCCGACGGTTGGGACGCCGACATCACCGAGGGAGCGGTAGATCTAGCACAACCTTTCTCTGGATCGCACGGACCTGAGCGGGCGGCCTACAGGCTGAGGCCGGACTCCAGGTGCGCCAGCGCCCGGTCGATCTCGGCGGGCCCGTCCAAACCGGGATTCTGTGCCCACTGCGCCCAGACCATGGCCACGACGCCGAAGACCGCGCCGATGGCGTTCCGTATCCGCGGGTCGTCCCCGGCACATCCGGCTCTGTCCGCCACGACGGCGCAGACCTCGCGGATCAGGCCCGGACTCTTGCGCAGGTTGGCGACCAACAGCTCGGGCACGGTGGCCGCGAACACCTCCCGCTCGTGCCCTGCGGCGATCTCTTCGGCGGACAGGGTGGCGAACGCCGCACGGAACGCGCCGCGCAGCACGGTGACCGGTGCGCCCGGCGGCTGTGAGGCCAGCGCCTCGACCAGAGGTGGGAAGCGGTCGAGCGTGACCAGGTCTTCCTTGGTCGGGAAGTAGCGAAAGAAGGTGGCCGGGGAAATCTCTGCCGCCTCGGCGATCTGCTCGACAGTGGTGGCGTTGTAGCCGCGCTCGCGGAAGAGCCTGAAGGCTTCGCGCAGGATCGTTTCCCGGGTCCTGGCCTTCTTGCGTTCGCGCAGCCCACTGTCAGTCATGCAAGAAATCTTACTCTACACCCAAGTGATGGTTTACTCTCTTTAGCGAGTCATTTCTCAAATTGGAGCGGGGGAACCTTGTCTGTTCGCAACGCCCGAAGGTGGTGGTCGCTAGGAGCCGCTCAACCTCGCGGTCCTCGCCGTTGGTCTTCCGGTCACCCTGCTCAACCTGCCGACCCTGGCCGACGCTCTGGGCGCCTAGCCGCGGATCTGCAATGGTTCGTCGCGGCCTTCCTGCTGACTGCTGCTGACAGGGCCGCCGGGCGACCGTTTCGGCCGCAAAAGGATGCCGGTCGGCGCTCTGGCGGTGTACGGGGCGGGTTCGGTCGCGGCCGCGCACGCTCCGGCGGCGGGCGACGCCTCCTCGCCGAAGGGCTTACCGGAAAGCGCGTCAATGGCTAGACGTCGCCTCCGGGCCACCTGATCGAACGCTTTCACCTATGACCACGGAGGTAGCCCGTTATGGGCGATGACATCAACGGCCTGCACCATGTCGGCCACATCGTGCGGGACATGGACCAGGCGATGGAGCGGTACCGGCAGCTCGGCTTCGCCGTGCCGGCGCCCGCCTATCCCGTCCTTCCGGCCGTCGGCGGAGGCCCCGCCGAGCCGTTCGGGGTGGCCAACACCCACGTGCACTTCCCCGGCAATTTTGTCGAATTGGTGACCGTCATCGACGACACCGGCCGCATGCCCGGCGAGGCGCGCCCCATCCCGCTGCAGGTGCCCGACGACAAGCTGCCAGGGCTGATGGCCGCCATCCGCGCCACCGCCGCGAACATCACATCCTTCCTCCAGCGCTTCCAGGGCGTGCACATCATGATCGCCGATACGCCCGACATCGACAGCGTCGCCGCACGGCTGACGGCCGTCGGCGTCAGCCACGGCGGCGTGCACAACATCCAGCGACCCGTCGAGACCAGCACGGGGACCAGGATGGAGCCTGCCCGCTACCTGGAGATCTCCGATCCCCAACTGCCTCCGGGGCGCGTGCCAGAAGGCAGGATCGGGTTCGCCGAGAACACGCCGGTCGAGGCGCCCCAGGACCAGCGGCACACCGACCACCCCAACGGCGCGACCGGGCTGGTCGAATGCGTGCTGTGCGTCGCCGACACGGCGTTGCCCGAGCTGGAGCAGCGCTACAGCACCTACTTCGGCCAGGCACGGGATGGCAAGGTGACGCGTTTCGACCGGGCGAGCGTCACCGTCGTGGCCGCATCAGCGCTCGCCGACCTACTGCCCGGCGAGCGTCCAGCGCCCCTTCCGGCGTTCGTGGCCTACGCGGTGTCCGTACGCGACATCGCCGCCACCGAGCGGCTCCTGCGCGACAACGACGTCCCGGTCACCCGAACTGGTCCCGAAGAGATGTTCGTGCCGGCCGACGCCGCGCTGGGTGTCGCGATCATCTTCCGTCAGGATGGCTGAGGCCACCTCCGCACACATGCTGGCCGAGTCGAGGTCCTGGCCGTCTTCGCAGCGCTGATGGTGGGCCCGGACCAAGGTGGGCGCGATCAGCGCATCCGCACTGACCGCGCTGCAGCGCGGCGACGGACCCGACGAGGTACGGAACGCCATGCGGCAGGCCATGGCCTTGGTGGCGCAATCCGTCACATGACCGCGTCCATTCCAGCCAGATTGGCTCGGTCGGTCCTCCTCCTCTCCGTCGTGGCCGAGGGCGGGTGAGCGCCTTTGCGTCAACACTGGTTACATTTCCGGACAACCGTTTTCTTGGAGTGCCATGTTGTACGGGCGTCAGGCGGAGCAGTCGGTCATCGGCGGGTTGCTGGAGGGTCGGTCCGGCGCTCTGGTGGTGCGTGGCGAGGCGGGCATCGGCAAGTCGGCTCTCCTGGAGTCCTCCGCAGCGAAAGCGCGGGCGCGGGTACTGCGGGTGACCGGTGTCGAGTCCGAGGCGGATCTGCCGTTCGCCGCCTTGCACCTGCTGCTGCGCCCGGTCGTCGATCACATTGAGGCGCTGCCGCCGCAGCAGGCGGAGGCGTTGCGCGGCGCGCTTGGTCTCGGTGGCGCCACCCGGGGCGACCCTTTCCTTGTCGGGCTGGCGACGCTCAGCCTGCTTGTGGAGCTGTCGGCGGCGGGCCCGGTGGTGTGCCTGGTTGACGACGCGCAGTGGCTGGACGGTGAGTCGGCCGACGCGTTGCTGTTCGCCGCGCGCCGCCTGCATGCCGAGCCCGTCGTCGTCCTGTTCGGCGCGCGTGAGGGCGACTTCCCCGCGCGGGGTCTGCCCGAGCTGCGGCTGGGCAAGCTGGACACCGAGGCCGCTCAGAAGCTTCTCGCCGAGCAGGCGGTGGATCTGCCGCCGGCCGTACGCGACCAACTGGTGGCCGAGGCCGGGGGTAACCCGCTGGCGCTGGTCGAGCTGCCACGCATGCTCACCGCCGAGCAGCGCAGGGGCGCCCTCGTCCCGCTGTCGTTCTCCCTCGGTACGGCGCAGCCGGTGACGGACAGGGTGCTGACCGGTTTCCGCGATCGGATCGCGGCGCTGCCCGACGCCACCCGCTCCTGCCTGCTGGTGGCGGCCCTCGATCACCACGACGAGCTGGACGTGCTCGCGCGCGCCGTCGGCCTGCTCGGAGCCTCGCTGGCCGACTTCGCCGAAGCCGAGCGAGCGGGCCTGGTGCGGGTGGGCTTAGGGGGCGTGGCCTTCCATCACCCGCTGGTGCGTACCGCAGTGCTGCTGGGCTGTGACATCGCCGCCCGGATGGCCGCGCACCGGGCGCTGGCCGAGACGGTCGACGACGACCGGCGAGCCTGGCACCTGGCCGCCGTCACCCGGCAACCCGACGAGGAGGTGGCCGGGAGAATGGAGGACCTGGCGCTGCGCGCACGACAGCGCGGCGGGCAGACGGCGGTGTCGGCGGCGTACGCACGCGCGGCCGAACTGTCTGCCGACCCCGCCGAGGCTGTACGCCGGTGGACGGCCGCAGCCGGGGCCGCGGCCGAGGCAGGCCTGTGGCAGCGCGCGGGTGAACTGGTGGACAGGGCGCGCCACCAGATCGGGACGACGACGCCGACAGGCACCGTCCTGGCAGAGCTCGCCTACGTGCGCGCGAAGCTGGAGATCGAGGCAGGCCGGCCGCTGCAGGGGGTGCGGCTGCTGCTCGATGGAGCCGAGGCAACCGACGATCTGAGCGTCAGGCTGTCGCTGCTCAGCATGGCGGGCTTCTACACCTGGGCCAGCGCGTCCCACCCCGACCAGGTCGCGCTGGCCAGACGTACCGAGGAACTGTGCCCGGACGGCGACGGGCTGGCCGCTATGGTGCGCACGATCAACCACGCCTTCCGCCTGATCCTCGAGGGTGACGCCGTGACCACGCTCACCTACCCCATGCCGGACCAGACCGAACGCATACCGTTCGAGGTGCGCTTCATCATCGCCTACCAGAGCATGGTCCGAGCCGACCTCGACGGCATGCTGGATGGCTCGGCCCAGCTCGTCGAGGACTGCCGGGCCGAGGGACGCCTGGGACGCATGCCCCAGGCCATGACGATCTTCACCATCGCGCAACTCCTCAGCGGACACCACCGCTCCGCGCGAGCCACCGTGGCCGCGGGTCTGGCCCTGGCCACCGACGTCGGCCAGCCGCAGTGGCGCAGCTACCTGGCGGGCGTGCACGCCTGGCTGTCGGCGGTCGCCGGCGCGCAGGAGGAATGCGTGGCGATGGCCGCGCAAGCCATCCGGGACGCCGACCACCGCAGGTGGATGCCGGGATCCTGCTGGGCCGAGTACGCCCTCGCGGCACTGGACTTCGGGCTGGGCCGCTACGATGCGGTGCTCGACCGGTGGGACCGGGCCATGTCCGGTCCCACCCGCCATGCCTTCCTGTGGCGGTATTCCTGGCCGGACTACATCGAGGCCGCCGTCCGGGTCGGGGATCCGCAGCGTGCCCGGGACCAGCTCCGTCGCTACACGGAGTGGGCCGAGGCCACCGGCCGGTCCAGGCCGCTTGCCGTACTGCACCGGGTCCGTGCGCTGCTGGCCCCGGACAGCGCGGCAGGCGGACTGTACGAACGAGCACTGGCCCTGCACGCCGAAGGCGACCAGCCCTTCGACGAGGCACGCACCCGCCTGGTCTATGGAGAGTGGCTGCGCCGCCACAAGCGCCGCGCCGAGGCACGTACTCACCTCCAGGCCGCCATGGAAGCCTTCGACCGGCTCGGCGCGACCCCGTGGGCTGCCCGCGCCACCGCCGAACTGCGCGCCACCGGACTCTCCCAGCCGGACCGCTCCCGTGCCGGAGATCCACTGGACGTGCTGACACCGCAGGAGCTCCAAGTGGTACGGCTGGCCGTCACCGGCGCATCCAACCGCGAGATCGGCGCGCAGCTGTTCCTCAGCCCGCGCACGGTCGCCTCTCACCTGTACAAGGCCTTTCCCAAGCTGGGCGTCTCCTCGCGCGCCGAGCTGGCCAGGCTGGAGCTGGCATAGGTCAGACCCGGCGGTAGATGATCGGCTGCGCGGCGATGCCGTTGGCCTTGAAGTTGGCCAGCACGAAAGTGCGGAAGGTGGGCCGGAAGATCAGGCTGGGCAGAAAGGTCCGCCAGTTCGGCCAACTCGCGTGGTTGACGAGCCCGTAGTCGGCGGGCTCACCCTCCACCGGCCGCATCAGCGCGGAGTTGGGCAGCGCGGTCTTGGCCTGGAACCACCCGGCGGTGTACTCCCACACCTTCAGCAGGGTCTCGCGGTCGTCGGCGTAGAAGTAGTTGAACAGGAAGCAGTGGTCCTGGCTGTGGTCCACGTCACCGAGCCGTCCAGCGTTGTCGGCCACGATCTGGTGGGTACGGCGGGAGGCCGCGCGGAGCGTCTCGGCGAGTTCCTGGTAGGCGGCACTCTCGCGGAGCTCCAGCGCGGCTTCCACGGACGCGGTGCGAATCAGCACGACGACGTCGAAGCGCGCCGGCCGGATGCCCCGGGCGGCCAGCACCTCCTCGCCCTCGCCGGGCGGCCGCAGGACCGCGCGGAACACGTTCGCCTCGCGTGCCTCGATCCCCGCGACCAGCGCCTTGAGCCGGGCGGCTAGTCGTGTGGGAGCAGACGCGAAGGGGCCACGCCAGGAGCCGACCTCGCCAGCCAGCATGACGAAGCCGTCGCCGGTTGCGGGCAACGCCTGGGCCTTGACGGCCAGATGGTCATTGATCAGCTTCATGGCGCCGACGCTAGCCAGAGGCCCTCGGGGATCGCCTCCGTCATCTGACTGATGTTCACCGGCCAACTACCGTGCTGATGCTGATCGTCTCCTGTTCCTGAGCCCCGGAACGGTGATGGACAGCTCCCACACGCCACCCATGACCAACACGTCCTTTGCGGCGACGAAGCGGCCGGGATCGGACTGGACGGCGCCGACCGGCGGCAGCGCGTAGGCCCAAGCTCCGACTTGACCGCTGCCATGGCGACCGTGTCGGCCTCGCCGGAGACCTGCGCGCCCGAGTCCTACTGCTCGATCTAGGCGTAGGCGGGATAGCGGCCAGCCCGGGGGAAGGCGCAATCGTACTCCCAACACGTCTCGGGGATCGGCCTGCGCCTGCGGCGTGGACACGACGAGGCGGCGATGCCGTCTCATCGGGAAGTGTCTGCGTAGGGTCTGGCGGCACAATCGGGACCCACCCCGCGCGCTCATGGCGGCCCTGCCGCCGAGGGGTGCGGCGCGCGACCTCCACGACCTGCCAGGCATTGTTCAGGTGACCGAGTTGGCCGCGAGCCACAACATGGTCGCGGAGCAGCCCGGCAACCTCGCCGATCTGATCACCCGGTTCCCCGCGAGCTCCAGGAAGGTATGAGCAAGCGCAGGCCTATGCGACTACTTCTCAAGCGGCTCGTCTGCCGCCAACAGAAATCCTGCGATAAGCGTCTCGACGAGGGCACGGGTGTCCATGCCAGGAACGCCGAGGGTGAGGCGGTCGAAGGTCACTCCGGTCAGCAGGGAACCCAGGGCGTCGAGCTGCTCGTGAGTGGCTTCGGGATGGATGGCGCGGAGCTGGGCGGTGCGGATGCGCAGGGTCACGGCGCGCAGTTCGCGCATCAGGGCGGCCAGCCGGGCATTGCGGGCGGCCTCCAGGGACAGCTCGAACCGGGCCAGGTACCGGTTGCGCGCCGGGCCGTCGCCTGCGTCGATGGCGGCTGTGAGGCTGTCGATAAGGCTGTCCCGATCCATTGGGGTCACCGGTGCGGCCTGCAGAGCGGCGAGCTGCTGGTCCAGGATCCGGTGGGCGATCGCCTCGTAGAGGGCGGCCCGAGTGCGGAAGTAGTTGGACGTGGTGCCTACCGGAACGCCGGCGGCCGCGTCGATGGCGCGGTGGGTCACCCCGGCCAGGCCGACCTCGTCGATGAGCCGCATCGCGGTGTCGGCCAGAAGCTCCCGTCGATCGCTCTCCCTCGGCATGCCCTTGACTCTACTACATTGTCCTACTACAACGTAGTACTACAAAATAGTAAGGAGGTTCGGATGACTAAAGTCCTGATCGCGGGCGCCGGCCCGACCGGGCTGACCCTCGCCGTGGAACTCGCCCGCCGCAGAGTCGACCACTTGCTGGTCGAAGCGGATCAGGCGCCCGCGATCGGATCACGCGGCAAGGGGCTTCAGCCACGCAGCCTGGAGGTGCTGGACGACCTGGGCGTGATCGACGAGATCCTGGCCAACGGCAGCATCGGCTTACCTCTGCGTCTCCACCAGGGAAACAAGCTCCTCGTCGAACTGGCCACCGCCGCAGGGCAGCGGCCGGGCGTGCCGTACCCCGACCTGGTGATGCTGCCCGAGTGGCGGGTGGAGCAGATCCTGCGCGACCGGCTGGTCGCCCTCGGCGGGAAGGTGCTGTACGGCGCCGCGTTGAACAGCTTCACCCAGGACGACGGCGGCGTCACCGCCACGCTGGCCAACGGCCAGACGGTCCGGGCCCGCTACCTAGTCGGCAGCGACGGCGGGCACAGCGCCGTCCGGCACCTACTCGGCGCGACGATGGACGGGCACACCCAGGAGGACCAGGTCTTCTTCGTCGGCGACGTGAAGATCCACGGCCTCGCCGCGGACGCCTCCTACGCCTGGTTCGGCGAGGACGGCTCCTACCTGGCCATCGCACCGCTGCCGAACGCCGACGGCGCCTGGCAGTACCAGGCCGGCGCGCATCCCGGGCCCGACGACGAGCCCACCCTGGAGCTGTTCCACGAGCTGTTCCGCGACCGATCCGGCCGCAGCGACGTGACGCTGACGGACGCGACCTGGCTGTCGCGATACCGCTTCAACGCCCGCATGGTCAGCAGCTACCGCTTTGGCCGCGTCTTCCTGGCCGGCGATGCCGCGCACGTGCACTCCCCGGCAGGTGGCCAGGGCATGAACACCGGCATCCAGGACGCCTACAACCTCGGCTGGAAGCTGGCCGCCGCCCTCACCGGCGCGCCCGAGGAGATCCTCGACAGCTACGGCGCCGAGCGCATCCCTATCGCCGCCAAGGTCCTGGCCGACAGCTCGCGCGGCTTCGAATCCATCTTCTCGCTCAAGGGCGTCCGCCGCTTCCTGCGCGACCACGTGCTCTTCCCGCTCGTCAAGCAGCCCGCCATCATGAACCGCCTGCTGGCCATGACCAGCCAGCTCGACCTCGCCTACCCCGACTCGCCCCTCACCGTCCCCGGCGGCCCGCGCCGCGGCCCCAAGCCCGGCGACCGCGCCCCCGACGCCCGCGGCACCACCCCCGCCGGCGCCCCGACCCGCCTCTTCGACGTCACCCGCGGAACGCACTGGACCCTCCTGGGCTTCGGACCGCAGACCACCCAAGCACTTTCCACCATCCAAAGCCCACACGTCAGAGTCCTGCAGGTCGTGGCCTCCGGGCGGGCGGACTTCCCGCAGGCCCTCATAAGCAAGGAGATGTCCCGGCTCTACCGCGCCCGCCCGGGCACCCTGCTCTTGATCCGCCCCGACGGCTACATCGCGCTTCGCACCGAGGAGCCCCGAATCGTGGACGCTTACTTCGACCGGATACTGCCTCCCACCCGCGCGGCAACCCCGAGCGCGACCTGATGTTGTACGGACGTCAGGCAGAACAGGCCACCGTCGATGAGCTGTTGGAAGCGCGCTCCGGCGCTCTGATCGTGCGCGGCGAGGCAGGCATCGGCAAGTCGGCGCTCCTGGACTACGCCGCCGCGAAGGCGCAGGCACGCGTGCTGCGAGTCAACGGCGTCGAGTCCGAGGCCGACTTGTCGTTCGCCGCCCTGCATCTGCTGCTCCGCCCGGTACTCGACCACGTGGGAGCGCTGCCGTCCCAGCAGGCTGAGGTGTTACGCGGTGCGCTCGGCCTCGGCGGCACGACCCGGGGCGACCGCTTCCTCGTCGGCGTGGCGACGCTCAACCTGCTCGTGGAGCTGTCGGCCGAGGGTCCGGTGGTGTGCCTGGTCGACGACGCCCAATGGCTGGACGGCGAGTCGGCCGACGCGCTGCTGTTCGCCGCCCGCCGCCTGCATACCGAACCCGTCGCCGCTCTGTTCACCGCCCGGGAGGGCGACGCGGCCTTCCACGCGCGAGGGCTAACCGAACTGTGGCTGGGCGAGCTGGACGCCGAGGCCGCCCGCGGCCTGCTCACGGAGCAGGCCGCAGACCTGCCGCCGGCCATACGCGACCAACTCCTCACCGAGGCCCGCGGCAACCCGCTGGCCCTGGTCGAGCTGCCTCGCATGCTCACCACCGAACAGCGCAGGGGCGCACTCAGCCCGCTGTCCTTCTCCCTCGGCACGGCGGGACTGGTGACCGATCGGGTGCTGTGCGGTTTCCGTGACCGGATCTCGGCGCTGCCTGGCGCCACCCGCTCCTGCCTGCTGGTGGCGGCCCTCGATGACCGTGCCGAGCTGGGCGTGCTCGCGCGGGCGATCGGCCTGCTCGGCGCCTCGCTGACCGACTTCGCTGAGGCAGAGCGGGCTGGCCTGCTCCGGGTGTGCCCGGAGGGTGTCGCCTTCCGCCACCCGCTGGTGCGTACCGCCGTGCTGCTGTCGTGTGACATCGGCGCCCGGATTGCGGCGCACCAGGCGCTGGCCCATGCCGTCGACGGCGATCGGCGGGCCTGGCACCTGGCCGCCGTCACTCTCCAGCCCGACGAGGAAGTGGCGCACGAGCTGGAGCGCCTGGCGCTGCGGGCCCGGCAGCGCGGCGGGCAGACGGCGGTCTCGGCGGCCTACGCGCGCGCGGCCGAGCTGTCCGCCGATCCCGCCGAGGCTGTACGCCGGTGGACGGCCGCAGCCGGGGCCGCGGCCGAGGCAGGGCTCTGGTTGCGCGCGCATGAGCTGGTCGACAAGGCGCTGCGGCTGGCCGAGGAGGAGGCGCCGGCGGGAGCCGTGCTGAGCGAGCTGGCCCAGGTCAGAGCGAAGCTGGAGGTCGAAGCCGGCCGGCCGCTGAACGGTGTCCGGCTGCTGCACGAGGGCGCCGAGGCGGCCGGTGACCCGTCTGCCAAGCTGTCGCTGCTGAGCCTGGCGGGCTTCTACACCTGGGCCAGTGCGCCCCACCCCGACCAGCTCGCGCTGGCCCGCCGCACCGCGGAACTGTGCCCGGACGGCGACGGGCTGGCCGATGTGGTGCGCACGTTCAACCGCGCCTTCCGCCTGATCCTCGAGGGAGACGCTGTGACCACGCTCACCTACCGGATGCCGGACCAGGCCGATCGCATTCCCTTCGAGGTGCGCTTCATCATCACCTACCAAGCCATCGTCCGCGCCGACCACGACGCCATGCTGGACAGCGCCGCACAGCTCGTCGAGGAATGCCAGGCGGAGGGACGCCTGGGACGCATGCCCCAGGCCATGACGATCTTCACCATCGCCCAGCTCATCAGCGGACGCCACCGGTCCGCGCGAGCCACGGTGGCCACGGGCCTGGCGCTGGCTTCCGACGTAGGCCAGCCGCAGTGGAGCAGCTACCTGGCGGGCCTGCACGCCTGGCTGTCGGGCGTCGCCGGCGCGCAGGAGGAGTGCGCCGCAATGACCGAGCAGGCGATCCGCGAAGCCGACCACCGCAGGTGGATGCCGGGAGCCTACTGGGCGGAGTACGCGCAGCTGATGCTCGACCTCGGAGCGAGCCGCTACGACGCGGTGCTCGAACGGATGGACCGGGCAGCGGCCGGCCCCACACGCCATGCCTTCCTCTGGCGATACGCCTGGCCCGACTACGTCGAGGCCGCCGCGCGAACGGGAAATCCCCAGCGTGCGAAGGAACCGCTGCGACGGTATGCCGAATGGGCGCAGGCCACCGGCCAGGCCAGGCCGCTTGCCGTTCTACATCGGGCCCATGCCTTGCTGGCCGCCGACCACGAAGCCGAGGAACTGTATGAGCGGGCGCTCGCTTTCCACATCGAGGGCGAGCACCCCTTCGACGAGGCACGCACCCGCATGGTCTACGGCGAGTGGCTACGCCGCCAGCAACGGCGCACCGAGGCGCGCGCCCAACTCGAGTCCGCCATCGAGGCCTTCGACCGGCTCGACGCCGCCCCATGGTCCGCCCGCGCGGCAGCCGAACTGCGCGCCACCGGCGCCTCCCTGTCCGACCGGGCCCGCGCCGGGGATCCACGGGCTGCGCTGACCCCGCAGGAGCTTCAGGTGGTACGGCTGGCCGTCACCGGGGCGTCCAACCGGGAGATCGGCGCCCAGCTGTTCCTCAGCCCCCGCACCGTCGCATCCCACCTGTACAAGGCCTTCCCCAAGCTGGGCGTCTCCTCCCGCGCCGAGCTGGCCAGGCTGGAGCTGGCATAGGTCAGACCCCGCGATAGATGATCGGCTGCGCGGCGATGCCGTGCGCAGCCGGAGCTTGCCCTCCTTACGCAGGAAGTGGAAACGCCAGCCGGACAGCGCGGCCGTCAGCGCGGCCGCGGCCTTCGGGGTCATCGGTTGCGTCCACGGACGTGGTGTACGAGTTTTCGCTGGTGACAGGCGTGGCGCCGTGAAATGAGGACGGCCATCGCGTGACGCTTCTATGTTTGTCAAGCCGCTCTCTTCCTCTGGCAGGCAGGTGGACCGCTTGTGAGGTCTTTCCCTGGGGTGAGCGCCGGCGGCGTCAGCACCGGCTCCAACGCCTGCCTGTTTCACGGGGCTCCGGCGCTGGAGTTCGTGCTCGGCCGTGCTGGGCGTGCCGACCGGACCGTCCAGGCCGCCGTTGACCGAGTCGTGGCCGCTCGGCTCGCCGCGGCCCGCCGGCGGCGAGCGTCGACCCGGCTGCCGACGCTGGCGGAGTTCGACCTCATCAGGGGACTCACCGGCCTGGGAGCGCTGCTGCTCACCCGCCCAGGCTCGCCGCCGCCGCTGCTGCACGAGGTGCTGACCCATCTGGTGACGCTGGCGGGCCTGGCCGAAGCCGATAGCCGGGGCCTGCCCGGGTGGTGGTCACCGGATAGCCCCACGCATGAGGAGATCGCCGGTGGCCACGCGAACAACGGTGTGGCACACGGCATCGCCGGCCCGTTGGCGCTGCTGTCCCTCGCCGCCCACCGCGACATCCTCGTGGAAGGCCAGACGACGCCATCGAGACCTGGACCAGCGCGGCGAGCTCGTCATCGGCGGCGTGAATCTCGCTGGTCAGGTCGCGGATGCGGCGGGCCAGGCGCTGCATGACCAGGCGACGTGTTCGCTCTTCAGGGTCGGTGGTGGCCGAGGGCCGCAGCGCCAGGCAGGCGTCGATCAAGGCGGTTCTGGTCAGGCCGCGCAGTCGCTGACGCTGCTGTTCGGGCGCGGTCAGCACGAGCGCCTTGAGCTGGTTGACCGCACCGGTGCGGGCATGGATGGCGCTTTCGCGGGTGACCAACAGCATGCGGACCGCCTCGCGCGGACCATCGGCGCGGGGCACGGCGGAATGCTCGCGGCCCAGCGCTTCGCGAGCGGCGCGACGGGCATCTAACGCATCGCTCTTACCGCCGACTCGGCGGGTGATGCGCTTGGGGCGGTCGGACTCGATAACGTGCTGTCCAGCCTGCCGCAACGCGCGGACCAGTCCGGCGCCGTGGCTGCGCGTGTCTTCGATCGCCCACACGATCCGCGGGCCGGGAGCGTGGTCGTTGGCCCATTGCGCTAACTGACGGTAGCCGTTGGCATCGGCCGTGATCGTGATGGCCGACAGCTCGCCACCGACCGGGTTGACCAGGCAGGCGCTGTGTGTGTCGCGGTGGGTATCGACTCCGATTACGGCGTCGACGGTCTGGGCCAGCATCGTCATGGCGGCTCCCGTGGTGATGGCGATCTGCCGGAACTACGGCGCCGGCCTGGTGGAGACACCACGCGGACATATCTGTGATGAGTCACGCCTCAACGGCGGACAGGCTTCTGATCAAGTCAGTGTGGTGGGCCAGGCGGGTGGTGGCGGTTCCGGGGACAAGTCAGGCGCAGGGCACACCATGGTGGCCAGATCCTTCGAGAGTCACCCGAGATCGCCGACACCGAGCCTGGCAGCGCTCCACCTCGCAGCGCCACTGTCAGACTCACAGATCCTTCGTGATTGCGGGTCAAGATCGAAGGAGAAAGAAAGCGATGGCCGTGAACAACAGTGTGGACCCTGCCGCATGGCTGGCTCAGCAGCTCGAGAGCGGGGATCCGGATCTGTTGCGATCCATGGTGAAGACCATGGCCGAGACGTTGATGTCGGCCGAGGCTGACGGCCTGTGCGGCGCCGGGTACGGCGAGCGTAGCGAGGATCGCATCAACCGGCGCAACGGCTACTGGTCCTGCGACTGGGACACCCGGGCCGGCACCGTGGCTGTTGCTTTGGAACACGATCTTCTGGAGCGGCGGTTCCGGTGGTCTGGATGGTCGTTGGATGGCCGGGTGGCGAGGGGTTTCCGGCGGGTTGATCGGGATCAGCAGTTTCTCCTGCCAGTGGATATGCGCGAGTGGCTTCCCGACGATCACGTGGGGTGGGTGCTGCTCGAGGTGGTCGAGCATCTGGACGTCAGTGAGCTGGAGGCTCGGTATGCGCAGGCCGGGCCCGGTCGCCGCGCCTACGATCCTCGGATGCTTCCAGGCGCTCGGTTCCGGCAGCGACCTGTCGTCCCTTCGCCAGGCGGCGAAAAACGGGGAGGCGTTCTACGAGGACAGCGGCCTCCCGGCGTCGATGGTCAAGGCCAAGGACGCGCGCACCTGGTACTCCTTCGCGGTCGCCTACGTCCACGCCTGGTGGCCCCATGCGGCGGCCAAGTCCCGCGAGGGCATGACGGACACCCTGGCGAACATCACGCCTGTACTCACGCACGACCTGTCCGGGCGTCCGGACGACGCGATCATCCGCCGTGCCCTACGCGAGTACGCTTTCGTCCCCGAGGACCGTCGCCCCGAGCCGACACCCGAGATAGCCGCTGCCATCCGCTGGCTGGAGGCGGCTTCGCTCCCACTGAGCGCCCTGGAAGATGCCAGGCACGTACGGGCGGTCCTGGAGGCGCTGGCGCTGCTCATGGACGGCTCAGCGGCGGCCACCTCGACCTACCGCCGCAAGCGGGCCGTGTTCCATCACGTGTTGGAGTACGCCGTGGAGCTGGAAGAACTTTCGGCAAATCCGCTGCACAAGGTGAAGCTTCGCAAGGCCAAGGTCACAGGCGATGTGGACCGTCGTTCGGTGGTCAATCCTCAGCAAGCCCGTGAGCTCCTGATCGCGGTCTCCTACGTCGGCCGCACCCGTGGTCTGATGCTGGTGGCCATGTTCGCGTGCATGTACTTCGGCGGCCTACGTCCCGGCGAGGCTGCCGGCCTCCGGATGAAGGACTGTTTGCTTCCAAAGCAGGAGTGGGGCGTGCTCACCCTCGAAAAGACCCGTCCCGAGAGCATCAAGCGCTACACGGACTCAGGCGAGACCCACGACGAACGCGGTCTCAAACACCGCGACGGCAAGGCCACCAGGCACGTTCCCATCCCTCCCGAACTCGTCGCTCTCCTGCGTGCCCACATCGAGAGACACGGCGTAGCGGAAGACGGTCGGCTGTTCCGCACGAGCACGGGACGCACCTTCTCCGGCTCGGCCATTTCCAATGTCTGGAAGGAGGCTCGCACCTACGCCTTCTCCCCCGACCAGGTCGGCTCGCCACTGGCGGCCAGGCCGTACGACCTGCGGCACGCGGCTGTCTCCCTCTGGCTTAACGCGGGCGTGCACGCACCTGAAGCGGCTGAGCGAGCCGGACATGGCGTCGATGTCCTGCTTCGCGTCTACGCCAAGTGCATCGACGGTCAGCGTGAGGTCGCCAACCGGCGCATACTCAAGGCTCTCGCCGCATGACAGTCCAGCCCAAAGGACCTTGGGGACTCCCCCCGAGGTCCTTCGTCATGTAGCCGGAAACCTGATGTCAACCTGCGGAAACGCCCCAAGATTCATTCCGTGTATATTCCGCGACCACTGGCATACGGCTGCTTTCGGCCGCCTTCCGCTGCATGGGTGGCGCACCCTGGATGAGGCAGAAACCCCAGCTCAGCGACGGGATCCCTGGTCAATCTGAGTAGGGCGGGTGGGACTTGAACCCACGACCCACGGATTATGAGTCCGATGCTCTGACCGGCTGAGCTACCGCCCCCTGCGCGAGTGCAGTCTCCCATATATTCGCGCGCTTGCCAGCATAGATCGCCCCCGTCCCCAGATGCCTTCACTCACCGCGAAACCCCTGCCGCAGACCGTTCCCGTCCCCCGGGAACCACTCTAAGGTCGTCCAGGTGGCGATCAAGCTGATCTACGAGACCCATTCGATCACCGTCGACAACGAGTCCGGCGTCGCGACCGGCTGGCTGCCCGGTGAGCTGTCCGACGCGGGCCGGGGCGAAGCCGTCAAGCTGGGCGAGCGCAGGCGTTCGGGCGTCGACGTGGTCTACAGCTCCGACCTGCGCAGGGCCGTACAGACCGCGCGGATCGCCTTTTCCGGCAGGGAGATCAGGCTGGACGCGCGGTTGCGGGAGTGCGACTACGGGCGCTACAACGGCAGGCCCGTCGCGGAGCTGGCGCCGCTCAGGCGGGCGCACATCCGGCGGCCGTGGCCCGAAGGGCAGAGCTACGAGGAGGTCGTGGCGGCGACGGAGGCGTTCCTGCGCGATCTGCGGGCGGAGTGGGAGGGGCGGACGGTGCTGGTCGTCTCGCACTCGGCCAACCGGTGGGCGTTGCAGCACCTGCTGGAGGGCGTGCCGCTGGAGGACCTGGTGGACGCGCCGTTCAGCTGGCAGCCGGGATGGGAGTACACGCTCTCGTGAGGCGCTGGTTGTGGCTCCCGGCGTTCGTGCTCTCGCTGATCCCCTACGCGGTCACGACCGGATCCCTCATCCTCTTGTGGACTCCGCGGCAATGTCCTGGCTGGGCTTTCTATCTCGACCTGCCAGGCGTCCGCGTTCCCGCTCCGCTGACGGTCGCCGTCGGGTTCGTGGTCTGGGCGGTGCTCGCGCACCGAGGGCTGCTGCGGTTAGGCAGGGTCGTCGGGTGGCTGGCGGCCGCGGGAGTCGGCTGGTCGTCGGTGGCCGCCCTGGGAGCCGCCCTCTACGACACGTCGGCGGGCGGGAGGTGCGGCGAGCTCTGGGGCAAGATGCTGAGCCCTCCATGGCAGGCGCTCGATGTCCTGATCGCCGTCCTCATCGTGCTGGCCGTGCGCACCGAGCGGGGCCTGGTGCTGCGTACGGCGTCAGCCGTCACCGCGCTGGTCTTCCTGGCCACGCTCCCCACGGGAGCGGCGGTCCTGCCCCGGGTCACTCCGGCGGAGGCGGAGGGGTGCGAGAGCGCCGAAGGCGAGCGGGCGTTCGTCTGCGCCGTCAGGGAGCTGCTCCCCGCCTCCTACGCGAGCCTTCCCGATCACCGGCTGGTCGCGGAGGGACGCACCTGGTGTGAGGTGATCATGCGTGACAGTCCCGAGGAGCTCTCCCGTGTCGGCGGGTCCATCGGGCAGTCTCTGTACTCCGGTTCGATTCCCGACGCGCTCACGGCGATCTGTCCCGAGCTCGGGCGGTGGAGGGCGAACAAAGAACTGCGCGAAGAAGAGGAGAACGACCGGTTCGTCACCGCCGCCGAGCGCCGCTGCGCCGGCCTGCCCCCGCACCGGCCGCTCGCCAGGACGGTAACCCGGGCGCGCGCGACGGCCGTCTGGTCGGACTACGGCGCGATCGAACTGGCCGAAGGCGAGATCGACGTCGCCGCCGCGCTGGACGACGCCTTCGAGAACGGAGTGGTGGGCACCTCGCCCGGACAGGTCGCCATCCTCACCGCCGACGAGGCCATGCACGTCTGCGTCGCCGTCGAGGTGTACGGCAGGCGGCCGCCGGTCGAGACCAGAGGCTGGCGCAAGGTGGTGGAGACGGGCTACACGAGCCGAAGCGGACGGCTGGCCTTCGACGACGAACGCACCGCGCTGAGCACGAACGGCCCAGGGCGCTACCGGCTGAGGGTCCACATGCGGATCCACGACGAGGAGGACGCGGGACAGGAGTTCCTGATCATGGTCTTCCCCGGAAAGGGCGGCGGGACGACTCGGTTGAAGTGAGCGGAATGGATGCCGGCCGCTCGTGGTTACATCCATCGTGGCCGGTGTGCCCAGTGTCCCCGGGCCTCACCTATTGCCTTCACGGAATACCGTTCGGCTGGAGCCGTGTTGCGCCTTTCGCCGAGAGGCGACCTGCACACCGGTTCGCACACGTGGAAACGCCCGTCCGATCTCCCGATCGGACGGGCGTTTTCGTTCGGCCGTCAGCCCGTATCGCTGGCGTTCCAGGTCATCGACTGCCATCGCACGGGGTCCAGGAAGCACCGGGATTTCGTCCACACCTCGAAGGGTGTCTCCTTCGCGAGATCCTCCCGGGCTCTCCTGTAGGCCTCACATCTGGCTTCGAGCTCCCGCTCCTCCTCTGTCATGCCCGGCATCCTGACCGAGAGGCGCGGCCGTCATCCGCGACTTGGCAGAACCTCGACCGTTCCGCGCTCGCCGTCGACCCTGACGCGGTCGCCGTCCCTGATCCGCATGGTCGCGTTGCCGGTTCCGACGACGGCGGGGATGCCGAGTTCGCGGGCGACGATGGAGGCGTGCGAGAGCGGCGCGCCCAGGTCGGTGACCACGGCGGCGGCGCGGGGAAACATCGGGGTCCAGCCGATGTTGGTCAGCGTCGTCACCAGGATCTCGCCCTGCTTCAGGCGGTCGCCGTCCTCGGGCCCCGCGATGACTCTCGCGGTGCCCTCGACCACGCCGGGCGCGCCGGGGAAGCCGGTGACCTCGTCGCCGGCCGCGACGGTGGCGCCGCGCGCGTCGAAGAGATCGGCCCGCCGGTCCGTGGACGCGGCCCAGCGCACGGGGTCGAAGTACCCCACGATCAGGGCGGGGTACGGCGGGAGCGCCGCGTAGCGCTCGTAGGTGGCCCGCCGTACCGCGACGCGGGTGGGCGGGGCGCCGCGCAGCACGTCCAGGATCTCCTCGACGGGCAGGAAGAACAGGTCGTCGCCGTGGCCGGTCAGCGCGCCCGCCTTCAGGACGAAGGCGCGCAGCGCCCAGAACGCGCGGATCACCTCCGAGCGGGTGGACTCGCGGTCGCGCACGACGGCGTTCCACCGGGCCACCCGCGCCCGCATCGCGGCCACCTTGCGCGGGTGGCGCCGGGCGAACTCGGCCCACGCCGCGTCGCGGGCGGCGGCCTGCCTGCGCAGCAGCGCACCGGCGTCGGCGTGGGCGCCGGCCAGGCCCGCGAGCTGCGCGTCGATCCAGGCGGGGTCCTCGCCGGGGCGAGGGAGCGAGACCTCGAACTCGTGCGGGCCGCGGTGCCCGTAGGCGCGGGCGAACTCGTCGCGGGAGATCTCGCCCCTGGCCAGCCGGTCGAGGCCCGTGACGGGGCCCAGGCTGGCCAGCTCGCCGTCGGCGTTCACACCGGTCAGCATGGCCTCGGCGGCGACCTCGCCCATCATCCTGCGCAGCTTGTCGCGGGTCCAGACGAGCGTGGCGCCGCCCTGCCGACCCGCCGCCTCGAGCATCTGGCAGGAGGTGGCGAAGTACGGCAGCAGCTCGCGCTCCCACAGCTCGGCCAGCTCGGCGGCGCTCCCGGCCGCGTCGATACGGGCGCGCAGTTCCTCGTTGCGCCGCCGGGCGGTGGAGAGGAAGCCAGGCATGTCCTTGAGGTTGGCCGCGACGCGCCGCCTGATGCGGACGGCCATGGGCAGGACGCTCTTGATGATCTTCCAGCGCGAGACGCCGACCATCGGCACGTCCAGGCCCGGCGGGATCCTGCCGAACACCTGCTCCACGGCGGCGAGCCTGGAGCCCATGCCGAGCGCCCTGGCGACGGAGACGGTGGCGCTGAGGTTCATGTAGAAGCGGCCGCCGATGTTGCCGACCAGGTCGAAGCCGGGCATCGTGGAGGCCGACATGGCCTCGTGGATGAAGATCTGGACGAACGACCAGGTGGCGGGCGTCATGACGTCGGGGATGGCCTCGCCGAGGTTGCCCGCGGTCCAGAGGTAGTCGCCCCTGCGGCTGTCGTTCCACTCCTCGACCTCCTGCTGGAGGCCGGTGACGGGACGGGCCTGGAGGATGAACAGCTCGCCGTCGCGCGCCGCCCACTCCACGTCCATCGGCGTGCCGTACAGGCGCTGGATGCGGTCGCCGAGGCCGGCCAGCCGTACGGCCTGCGCGTGGTCGAGCACGGGCAGGCGGCGCCGTTCCTCGGGAACCGGCTGCTCGGCCGTGCCGCCGGGGGTGCGGACGGTCATGACCGTCTTGTCGGCCACGCCCTCCTCCGCCACCCTGCCGTCCTTGATCACGAGGGAGTCGGGGTTGACCTGGCCGCCGACCACCGCCTCGCCGAGACCCCACGCCGCGTTGACGACGATCTCGTCATGGGCGCCGGTGACGGGGTTGGCGGTGAACATGACGCCTGCGGCGTCGGCCGCCACCAGCTCCTGGACGACGACGGCGAGCGCGACGTCGTCGTGCGACACCTGGTTGCGGGTCCGGTAGGCGATCGCGCGCTCGGTCCAGAGCGAGGCCCAGCACCGCCTGACCGCGTCGAGGAGGGCGGGGCCGCGGATGTTCAGGTAGGTGTCCTGCTGCCCCGCGAAGGACATGCCGGGCAGGTCCTCGGCGGTCGCGGACGAGCGGACCGCGACGGGCACGTCGTCACCGAGCGCCGCGTAGGCGGCCATGATGGCCTTCGCGCTCTCCTCGGGCATCGCGTGCCCGGCGAAGAGGCCGGCGATCGTCGCGGGCTCGTCCAGGCCGGCGAGGATGCGGTCGTGGAACGGCGCGACGAACTCGCGGTAGGCGTCGGTGGTGACATGGAAACCGTCCGGCACCGGCAGGCCGGCTCTGGCCAGGCGGGCGAGCGACGCGCCCTTGCCGCCCACGACCTCCAGTGCGGCGGCGGTGTCGCCGAGAGGCAGAACCCTCACGTCGGATACTCCTTGGTGCCGAGCGAGGCGCGCAGTTTGGCGTGCGCGACCTCCACGGCGGCGTCGAGGAAGTCTTTGGTCGCCCTGGCGATCGCCTGGGCGTCGCCGGGCGCGCCCGAGCCGACCGCCCCGCCGCCGACGTCGGCGACCAGCTCGGCCAGCCGCTCGTCCGGCAGCCTGACGTCGTCGGGCAGGTACCGCTGCGCGATCAGGAACCCGTAGAGCGTGGAGGTGAGCACGGTCAGGTGCTCGATGGCGGTGAGGTCGTCTCTCAGCGCCCCGTGCTCGCGCAGGGTGTCGAGGTAGACCTCGAACTGCCGGCCCAGCGGGAAGGCCGAGCCGCTCTCGCGCTTGCGCCGGGCCAGCTTGCCGAGCACCGCCGAGTCACCCAGCAGGCTCGCCTTCATCAACGGCCTGCGCAGCAGCTCGGCCGCCAGCCGTTCGAGCAGGTCGTGGTGGGTGGCGGGGGCGCTTTGCCGTACGTCGTCGAGCAGGCGGGCCCGTTCGCGGCGCAACAGCGCGGCGAACAGCGCGTCGCGGGTCTTCCAGTGGAGGTAGATCGTGCCCTTGGCGACCCCCGCCGCCCTGGCGACGTCGTCGATGGTGGTCTTGTCGTAGCCGAAGCGCAGGATCAGCTCGGCCGCGGCGTCGAGGATGCGATGCGCGCGCTCCAGCTGCCGCGCCGGATCCGCTGCCGGTCTCGCCATGCCCCTCCCGTCACTTTCCCTTAAGCCGTTGTTTGACCAAATATACACATTTGGTCATTCAACTGCTACTGCCTCGCGGCACGGCCCGGCGGCGTACCTTGGACGGGTGGCCAAGGCGTTCTGGATCGACCAGGAACTCGACAGGGACAGGGACGGCCGTTACGGCGCCCACGTCCGCAAGCACGTCGAGGAGTTCGCCGACTCCTTCGGCGACATCGCTCCCGTGACGTTCGCGTGCGTCGCCTGGCGGATGGCGGTGCCGCCGGCCATGTCGCCCGGTCACGTCCGATGGGACCGGCGCATCCTCGAGGCGAGCTGCGTGCGCAACACCTGGGACGGCACGCTCACCGCCGAGGTGCGCATGGTCTCCCCGCTCCCCGAGCAGCTGACCAGCTCGAGGGAGTGGTGGAGGGACAGGGGCTGGCGCGGCTGGCAGGAGATCTTCGGCCAGTTCGTCGAGCCGACCCAGGAGGACCTCACCCGCGGGCCGTTCGTGCGCGCCTCCCTCCTGGTGCAGGCGCCCATCCCGCTGGAAGAACTGCCGCCCGCCCCGCAGGGCCCGCACGACGGGGTGGAGGAGGCGGCGCACCGTGCGCTGGCGGTGCTCGTCAAGGAGCTCAACGCCCTGCTCGCGCCCGTGCTCGACCGGTTCTAGCCGCCCTTCACCCCGTCGACCAGCTCCCTGACGATGTCGAGGTGGCCGTTGTGCCTCGAGGTCTCCTCGATCAGGTGGCCGATCACCCAGCGCAGCGTGAAGAGGTCGCCCTGACGGCCCAACTCCCCTCGCTTCCCACCTGTCATTCTGGGTAGCTCCCAGCGGTATGAGGCCCGTCATCGTCGTGTTCGCGCTCGTCATGGCCGCCGGATGCTCCGTCGACACGGGCCCGCCCGCTCGTACCGCCGAGCGGTTCTCCGCCGCGGTGGCCGCGGGACGCGGCGAGGAGGCCTGCAGGCTGTTGGCCGCCAGGACCATGAAGAAGCTTCCCGACCCGGGCCAGACCTGCGGGGAGGCGCTGACCGAGCTGGCGCTGCCCAACGGTCCCGTGCTCTCGGTCTCCCTGTGGGGCGACGACGCCCAGGTACGGCTCAACGGCGACACCCTCTTCCTGCACCGCTACGACGGCGGATGGCGGGTCAGGGCCGCGGGGTGCACGCCCACGGGTGCGGGTCTCCCCTACGACTGCGAGGTGGAGGACTGATGCGCACCGTCTTCGTCACCACGCTTCTCATCATCGCCGTGGGTCTGAGCTGGTTCTTCGCGATGGGGCTGATGCACCGATGACACGCTTCATCAAGGAGAACTCCCTCTCGCTGTTCTTCCTGCTGATCTTCCTGCTCGCGCTGTTCGGGCAGGCGATCGCGGGTCAGGCCAAGTTCAACGACCAGCAGCTCGTGGACGACGGCCAGCCGGTCTCCGTGTGGCGGTACATCGCCTCGTCGGACTTCGCGGTGGACGTGGCCGAGAACTGGCAGTCGGAGTACCTGCAGTTCCTGCTGTTCATCCTGGCCACGGTCTGGCTGGTCCAGAGGGGCTCGCCCGAGTCGAAGGAGCTCGGCAAGGAGGGCGCCGAGTCCGACAAGGACCAGATGATCGGCGAGCACGCCCGGCCGGGCTCGCCCTCGTGGGCGACCGCGGGCGGGCTGCGCAGGGCGCTGATCAGCAACTCGCTCGGCTGGGTGATGGGGCTGGTGTTCGCGCTGTCGTGGCTGGCCCAGTCGGTGGCGGGACTCGCGGCGGGCAACGCCGAGCGCCTCACCGACCTGCGCGACCCGGAGAACTGGGGGTCCTACGTGATCGGACCCGAGTTCTGGAGCAGGACACTGCAGAACTGGCAGTCGGAGTTCCTGGCGGTGGCCTCGATGGTGGCGCTGTCGATCTACCTGCGTCAGCGCGGCTCGGCCGAGTCGAAGCCGGTCGGCGCGCCCCACGGCGCGACGGGAATCGAGGGCTGACCGGTGACCACGGCGACGACGCGGGAGCCTGGCGCGAACGCGCCGCGCCCGGCCAGGTCGAGGATCCCGTAGATCATCTTGGCCACGTAGACCTGCTCGAAGGCGGGGTCGAGCTCGGGAGAGAGCTTGGCGTAGCCGCCGAAGTGGTAGTCGAGGTTGAGATGCCAGTTGGTCATCACGCGGCCGTACGCCTCCCGCTGCAGCCGCGCCACCTCGTCGCGCAGGAAGCCCGCCCCCTTCAGCACGGCGAAGCCCAGCGCCCGCCGGCCGAGGGCCAGACCCGCCGAGATCCCCGCGAGCGTGCCGCCGGTGCCGACGGGGCAGCAGATCACGTCGTAGTCGAGGCCGATCTCCGCGGGCAGCTCCGCGCAGCCGCGCACCGCGGCCGCGTTGCTGCCGCCCTCGGGCAGGATCGTGACGTCGCCGAACCGCGCGCGCAGCTCGTCCAGCACCTCGGGGGTGTGCTTGCGGCGGTAGGCGGCCCGGTCGAGGTAGACCAGGCGCATGCCGCAGGCCCGCGCGTAGGCCAGCGACGGGTTGAGCGGCAGGTGCTCCTCGCCGCGCACGACGCCGATGGTCTCGAAGCCCCGCTCCATGCCCGCTCGGGCCAGCGCGCGCAGGTGTCCCGAGTAGGCGCCGCCGAAGCTGAGCACGCGGGCGGGGCCGAGGTTGTACCTGAGTTTGCGGGCCTTGTTGTCGTCGTGCTTGAGGAAGAGCCGCACCGTGCCGAGACGGGGATCCGTCACCTCTTCCATGGCGCTAGTCTACGGACGAACCGTTGTTGAGGAGTGTTCGATTATGCGCGTTGTTGAAGCTTTCCGTCAGGCGTACGACGCCGAGCCGACGACCGTGTGGCGCGCGCCGGGCCGCGTCAACCTCATCGGCGAGCACACCGACTACAACGACGGTTTCGTGCTGCCGTTCGCCGTGCCGTGGGGCATCACCGCCGCACTCAGCCCGCGCAGGGACCGCACGATCCGCCTGCTCTCGCTGCAGTCCCCCGGCGCGCCCGCGGTCATCTCCGACTGGGACAGTGCCCAGGGCTGGACCCGCTACGTCGTCGGTGTCCTGGCCATGCTCGGCGAGCAGGTCCAGGGCGCCGACATCGCCATCGACGGCGACCTGCCCGCGGGCGCCGGCCTGAGCTCCAGCGCGGCCCTCGAGGTCGTCATCGGCTCGGCGCTCAACGAGGTGTACGGCCTGGGCCTGACTCCCATGGAGATCGCCCTCCTCGGCCAGAAGGCGGAGAACGACTTCGTCGGCATGCCCTGCGGCATCATGGACCAGGCCGCCTCGGCGCTGTGCGAGGAGGGCAAGGCGCTCTTCCTCGACTGCCGCTCGCTCGGCTCGAGGACCATCCCGCTCGATCTCACCTCACGCGGGCTGCGAATCCTCATCATCGACACGGGTGTGCACCACGAGCTGGCCGACGGGCAGTACGCCAAGCGGCGCGCCGACTGCGAGTCGGCCGCCCGCAAGCTCGGCGTCGACGCCCTGCGCGACGTCACAGACCTGGCGGGCGCGCTGTCGCGGCTGCAGGGCGACGAGCGCAAGCGCGTCCAGCACGTGGTCACCGAAAACCACCGCGTCGAGGCGGTGGTCGGCCTGCTGCGCGCGGGGGCGATCGCGGAGATCGGCACGCTGCTGAACGCCTCGCACCTGTCGCTGCGCGACGAGTACGAGGTGTCGTCTCCCGAGCTGGACGTCGCGGTGGAGGCGGCGCTGCGCGGCGGCGCGCGGGGCGCCCGCATGACCGGCGGCGGGTTCGGCGGCTCGGCGATCGCGCTGGTGGCCGAGGAGCGGGTGGCGACCGTTCAGGAGGCGGTGCTCGCGGCGTACGCGGAGCGCGGCTGGAAGGAGCCCCGCTTCCTGCCCGCCACCCCCGCCGCGGGGGCGCACAAGATCTAGCGGAAGGGTCAGAGAGCGGGGAAGTCGGGGGCGCGGCGCTCGAGGAAGCTGGCCACGCCCTCCGCGAAGTCGGTGCGACCGAACGAGGCCATCATCTCGCGCACGGCGTTGGCCGCCGACTCCTCCAGCGTGCGGTTCCAGTCGCCCCACACCTGACGCTTGATGACGTCCATGGAGGCGGGCGAGCTGTGGCGGGCCAGCTCGCGGGCGTACGCCTGGGCCTCGGGGAGCAGCGACTCCGCCGCGACGGCCCTGTTCACCAGGCCCATCTCGAACGCCTCACGGCCGGTGAACACGCGTCCAGAGAGCAGCACGTCCATGGCGCGCTGCTGGCCCATGAGGCGGGGAAGCACCCAGGACAGGCCGTACTCGGCGACCAGCCCCCTGCGCGGGAAGGCGGTCGTCCACTTGGCCTCCTCGGCCGTGAACACCAGGTCGCACACCAGCGCGTGGACCATGCCGAGGCCCGCGCACGCCCCGTTGACCGCCGCGATGATCGGCTTGCGGATCGTGGTGGGAAAGGTGTTGGGCCTGGGATCGGGCTGCTCGGCGTAACTGCCGGCCTGGATCGCCGACAGCGTCTGGAAGTCCGCGCCCGAGCAGAAGCCCCTGCCCGCGCCCGTCACCACGATCGCCCGCACCGAGGGATCCTTCTCGGCCTCTTCGAGCAGGTCGAAGTAGCGGCGGCCCATCGCGTCGGTCCAGGCGTTCAGCCGCTCGGGACGGTTGAACGTCAGCGTCAGCACGCCTTCGTCGATCGACGACAGCACCAGCTCCGACATCGCGCCCTCCCGGTTCGTTACAGAACAACGTTCTACACCAAGCCCCGCCCGTTGGCCATACGAGAGCAGGGTCACGCTCCGGAGTGCCATGGTCACGGATTTTCCTGATTTGGGGGACAAAGAGGGTGAGCGAAGGTGAAGATGTGATCTGCTGCGGACTCGACAGGGGCGGCGTGGTGAGGACGCCGCCGGAGGAACGCGTCACCGACCCGGAATCGGTCCCGCGATCCGTGAACCGGAATGCGCTGGTTGCTGCGTGCTTACGTGGATGAGAGCTTTGCGTCCGTTCGATGTGCACACCGTCATGGAGAAGACCGTCGACTTCCGCGAGGCGGAGCGGTTCATCCGCCTCTTCCACGCGGAGAACCCCGGCGCCGGGGACGTGCAGGCGCGACTGCGGGAGGTGGCCAGGGACGCCGCGAGGTTCGGCACCTACACCCACACCGCGCAGGAACTGGAGTTCGGCGCCAGGGTGGCCTGGCGCAACAGCAACCGCTGCATCGGGCGGCTCTACTGGCGCTCGCTGAAGGTCAGGGACCGGCGAGACGTCTCCAGCGCCGAGGGGGTCGCGCTCGAGTGCGTCGAGCACCTGCGGGAGGCGACGGGACAGGGCCGGATCAGGCCGACGATCACGGTGTTCGCCCCTGACCACCCGGCCTGCCCCGGGCCGAGGATCCTGAACGAGCAGCTCATCCGCTACGCCGGCTACCTGCGCGCCGACGGCACGGTGGTCGGGGACCGGCGCTACGTGGCCTTCACCGAGCAGGTGCGGCGCATGGGGTGGAGGGGCGGCGCGGGGACCAGGTTCGACGTGCTGCCGCTGGTGATCCAGCCGGCCAAGGGACGCCCCCTGTTGTGCACGGTGCCGGGTGACGCGGTCATGGAGGTGCCGATCGTCCATCCGGCCTACCGGTGGTTCGAGGAGCTGGGGCTGCGCTGGCACGCCGTACCGGCGATCTCCAACATGTGCCTGGAGATCGGCGGCGTCTGCTACCCGTGCGCGCCGTTCAACGGGTGGTACATGGGCACCGAGATCGGGGCCCGCAACCTGGCCGATCACGACCGCTACGACCAACTGCCGGTGATCGCCGCGCGGCTGGGGCTCGACACCTCCAGCGAGCGCACGCTGTGGCGCGACCACGCGCTGGTGGAGCTGAACGTGGCCGTGCTGCACTCGTTCGAGGCGGCTGGGGTGACGATGACCGACCATCACACGGAGTCACGGCGGTTCCTGACCCATCTGGAGCGGGAGGAGCGCGCGGGGCGGGTCTGCCCGGCGGACTGGTCGTGGATCGTGCCGCCGCTTTCGGGCGCGGCCACTCCCGTCTTCCACCGCTACTACGACAACCGCCAACTCACCCCGCGCTACGCCGCCCCCCACACCTGACCTTTTTCTGATCGCCTTCCTCTGGTCTCCCTGGCCGCCGTCCCCCGGTTCCCACCGGCCCGTACGGCAAGCCCACCCCAGCGCCTCCGCCCGGCACGTGGTCCCCTCCGTCCAGGGGACGCTCCTCGAGCGCACGTGGCCTGGCGTGGCAACGGAAGGCCAAGGGCGTCACGTCGTCGCGCACCTGGAGCCCTCGACGCGCAGTCCGCTGAGACGGAGGGGAAGAAGGATAGGTCGACGGGTGTAGGGCGACGGCGGTCTGGCGGGGACGCCGTCCGAGAGGTCGCGAGAACGTCGGCGGGTCGGGCGTGGCGTGGCGGCGGAGTGGCCAGGAAGCGGGGGCGGGCCGCTCGCTCTGTGGCGGCGACGTCCGAGAGGGCGCAGAGGCGCGAGGACCTACGCGCCATCTGGTGGTGGCTCCCGGAAATCACCCTCGTCCTGCTGCTGATCGGCGGCTGGGTGTACCTGCAAGACCGGACCGACCCGATTATCACGGGTGTGGCCTACGGGAGCATTATCGCCGCCGTTGGTCTCTCCCCCATGCTCCGCCGCTTGGCGGTGGCCCTGGTCTGGTGCCTGATCGTCCGGCACCGCCTGCGTACCTGCTTCAACTCGTTCCTGCCCACCGACCGGCACGGCCACTTGCCGTTCATCGGGTGGGCCAAGCCCATCCCGGTCGGCGAACGCGTGTGGGTCTGGCTTCGTCCCGGCCTGTCCCTGGAGCAGATCGAAACCCAGCTCGGCAGAATCGCCGTTGCCTGCTGGGCCGCTTCGGTCACAGTGACCAAGGCCCGCACATCCAACTCCGCCGCCATCTACCTGGACATCAAACGCCGTGATGTCCTCGGCGGCCTGGTCGGCTCGCCCCTCACCGACGACCTGCCGACCACGTCCCGGCCCTACCTCGGCCGGTCAGCGCTGTCCCGGTTCAGCTTGATCTGGCTGACGTGCCGGAAATCGACGACACCGAACCCACTGAGCGTCCGGCCAAGAGAATGGCCGACCCCCGGCCGTCAACGGCGCCTCCGCCAAGACGGCTACCGACAACCCTGACCTCGACTGGATCTGACGCGTCGTCAGCTACCGGGAGGACATCTGACTCTCGTCCTCCCGGCGGCACCTCTCACTTCGTCCTGAACACGTAAGAGGTGACGCTGCCATGCATGCGGCTCTATCCGACCCATCACCCTGTCCGCCTCCGGCGACGCCCTCGACGACCAGGCCGTCGCCGCCTACCTCGCCAAGTACTCCACCAAAGGCACCGAAGCCACAGGCCACGCCTCCCGGCGACTCCCCCCGACACCATCGACCTGTACGCCAACCCCCACGGCACCCACCCCGAACGCCTCATCGCCGCCGCCTGGACCCTCGACCAAGCACCAGGCTGGACCCGACTGCGCAGGTGGGCCCACATGCTCGGCTTCGGCGGACACTTCCTCACCAAAGCCCGCCGCTGACGAACTCAAACGGCACCGAGCACGCCAGGCCGCTCAGAAGCGGGTCGCTGGCGAGGCGTGGCAGGAGCACGGTCTCGTCTTCACGCGCGACGACGAACCCTGCTCGATCCCATGCGCGTACTGCGTGGCCTGCGAGTGATCACGAAGAAGGCTGGCATCGGGAACTGAGACATTCCTTCGTCTCGATCCTGAGCGACGGGGACGTCTCGGTGGAACGTATCGCCGATCTTGTCGGCACTCGACACCCACCACGCAGACCGTCCACCGGCACCAGATCAGGCCGCTCATCGTGCATGGAGCTGAAACCATGGACGCCAGCAACGATGATCAAACCGGGTAGCGGCTCCCCTACTGGCTCCCGGTACGACTCAGGCCCCCTCCCTGCAATCCAGGAAGGGGGCCTGAGCTGTGTGTCCGTCAGGACTACGAAGCTCCCGCGATAGGACTCGAACCTATAACCTGCCGGTTAACAGCCGGCTGCTCTGCCGATTGAGCTACACGGGATCGGACTTTCGCGCCTTCCGGTCGGGCTGTTTGGCCCTTTCCGTTTGGCGCACGAATAGATTATCGCACATCCGGAGTGCGTGTCGCATCGTCATCGGGGTAGGCCCGGAGACAGCGGAGGTGGATTATGCGATATCGGGTGATGTTCGCTGTCGGTGTGGCTGTCGGCTACGTGCTGGGCAGCAGGGCAGGCCGCGAACGCTACGAACAGATCAAGCGCACGGCGCGGAGGGTCGCCGACAGCCCGACGGTCCAGGAGGCCGCGGGGCTGGTGGGGGCGCAGGTGTCCAAGGTGGCAGGGGCGGCGCGGTTGAAGGTCGGCGACAAGCTCGTCGACAAGATCCCGTTCCTGGGCAAGAACGGGCGGGTGGACGACCACCTCGACACCGGTACGGGCTGGCCCGAGTCCACGAAGGACAAGGAGACCGCCAAGATCGACGACACCGGCGTGCCGTACTAGGCGCACCGCGCGGAAGGGGGTCCGGAGGAATCCGGGCCCCCTTCTTCACACGCCCATGCTGCGCCTGAGGCCTTCCAGCGCCTGCTCGGCCTGGGCGCGCAGGCCCGGGTCGTCGGGGTCGAGGCCCTCGTCGAAGTGGAAGCTCCAGCTGAAGGTGTCCGCGCCCGGCGCCCGCCGGGCCACGAGGCGCACGCCGCCCCTGCCGGGCAGCTCGACGTACTTGTTGACCACGATGGTGGAGTTGACCCGCTCGCGCACCGCCTCCGGCAGCCGGTGCGGCGAGGCGACCCTGGCCGACAGGCGGCGCCCCTCCGAGGTGGTGAGCCGGAGCCCCTCGTCGTCCCACCCGGCCTGCTCCACCTGCTCCCACGGCACGCGCGTGCCGTCCGGCAGGAACAGCGCCTGATCGGTGGCGACCACGTAGCCGTCGGCGGCCTCGGCGAAGGTCAGGACCCGCTCCCCCCGTGCGGTGGCCAGGCCCTTGCGGACGGCGGAGGGCAGACGGCGGAAGATGCTCATGCAGCCAAGGTATCGGCGAGCAGGTCCAGGGTGAGCGCCGCACTCCAGGAGAAGTCCCTGCATCCCCTGCCGCTGCCGTCGAAGGGGTCGAAGCACTCGCGGAAGCCCGCCTGCCGGACCAGCCGCAGGGTGCCCGTGGTGAGCTGCTGCGCCAGGTGGGGCAGGTCGTGGATGGTGGCGGCGCGGCGCAGCAGCCAGTTGGTGTTGACCCACGACGGGCCGCGCCAGTAGCGGGTGCGGTCGAACTGCGGCGCCCTGATCTCGCAGCTGGGCACGGGATAGCCGGTCGCGCCCATGAAGCGGGCCGACTCGAGGATCTCCACCAGGGCGGTGACGATGTCGCGGGGCAACTCGGGGTCGAGCAGCGGGCCGAAGGCGGCCACGGTGGTGACCGGGATGAGCCGGCCGGTGCGCAGGTCGCGGGCGTGGAAGCAGCCGTCCCACAGCCGGTCCATCAGCGCGGACCTGATCAGTGCGGCCTGCTCGACGTGGGGCGCGGGGTCGAAGCCCGCCACGGGGGCCAGCGCGGCCAGGGCCTGGCAGGAGGCCAGCCAGACGCCGTTGAACAGGGGGTCCTCGATCGCGAACGGATGCTCGTCGCGCAGGTACTCCGCCCGATATCCGGCGTCGCGGTAGCGCAGGGCGAGCCAGACGTAGCGGTCGTGGTCGCTGGCGGGATGGCGCTCGTCGAGGCCGGGGGTGCGGTAGCCGTACCTGATCTCGGGGAGGGCGGCCAGCGGCTCGTCCCACGCGGGGCTGTCGTCCATGCCCGACTCCCACGGGTGCACGATCGCGGCGAGCCCGCCGCCGCCCAGGTCGCGGGCGGTGGCGAGGTAGGCGTGCTGGGCGGCCAGCGCGGGGAAGACCCGCCGGACATACCCCACGTCGGCGGTGTGCCGCCACAGCCGCCACACCGCCAGCGCGTGCAGGGGCGGCGCGGTCAGTCCCGACGTGAGGATGGCCGAGGGGGCGGCGGGGTGCTCCGACGAGCGCCAGACCGACGGCCCGGGAAAGTACGCCTCGGAGGTGTGGAAGACGATGTGCGGGATCATCCCGGTCGCCCACTGGCCCTCGAACAGGCCCTCCAGCTCGGCCATCGCCCTGGACGGCAGGCGCCTGGCCAGGCCGATGGCGACGAAGACGGAGTCCCAGCTCCACTGGTGCGGGTAGAGACCCGGGGCGGGCACGGTGGCCGACCCCATCCAGTTCGACTCGAGCACGTGCATGGCCTCGCGCCCGAGCGCGGCGTCATCCACCGCGGGCCGCGCTTCCATCTGCCCACTATGCGCCGGACTGTCCCTACCTGACCAGACTAGGAGCGACTGCGGTCCTCCGACTTGACCCACTTGGCGACGAACATCACCGCGAGGGCGACGCCGCCGATGATGAGTGCCCACTTCAGGAGCGTGAAGGCGAAGCCGAGGATCGGGCCGAGGAGCATGAGACCGACGATGACCAGAGCGACGATGAAGAGGATGCGTGCCATGTCACCCACGCTAGGGTCGCGGCGCTCGCGGCGACATGGTCTGAGCTCCGGATCAGGGAGAAGTCAGGGAGACCCTCTCAGGGTCAGGAACCTCCCTGGACATGTCCGACGTTGACCCGGTAAATGAGGGTTCGGGGGGTCACATTCGACGTTCACATTTCGACGGGGGAGACGTTGACGCAACCAGCCGGGCCGCCGATGAGCCGCGAAGGCGCCGACCACGCGCTGCGCACCCGCGTCGAGGAGCGGGACCGGATCTCCGGTGACCTGCTCGACCTCGAGTCGCACACCTCCTACCAGCTGCTCAAGACGACCGCGTTACGCGGGAAGACCCTCGCCAGGTGGACCGCCGCCCAGCAGGCCATGGCGCGGATGTGGTCGCTCTACGACGCCTACAGGATCGTGCTGCGCCAGGCAGAGGAGGTCAGGGCCCGCAGGGCCCGCCCCGGCCCGGCCGAGCTCGACGAGCTGACGTTCCTGCTCGCGGGCCCCTCCGTACGGCCGGCGGCCGAGGCCAGGCCCGTGGAGCAGCGCTCGTTACGCCCCGAGCAGGGCGAGGCGCTCAGCCTGGACGAGACCGTCGCGCAGATGGACCAGGCCTTCCGCACGGTGGGCAGCACGCTGACGGAGATCGACACCGCCTGGACCGCCCTGCTGCCCCGCCTCGAGCTGGCGGCGACCGCCCAGCGGCAGATCGCGCGGCTGACCGCCGCCCTCGGGGAGACCCCGTCAGGGACGGGGCACCAGGCCGAGCTCGACCGCCTCCGCTCCGCCGTCACCGCCGACCCCCTCGACGCCGCCTCGGCCGAGGCCGCCCTCGACAGACTCTGCGCCGCCCTCGACTCGCTGCTGGCCGACCTGACGCGCGCCGACGCCCTCAGACGCTCGTACGGCCCGCAGCACGCCGCTCTCCTCGAACTGGTCGACAAGGTCGGCGTCGCCGAGGCCGAGGCGCGCAGGACCCACACGGTGGTCGCCGCCAAGATCCTCTTACCTTCGTCCAGCCGGCCGCGCGCCGCCGCGGACCGCCTCTCCGGCGAGGCCGCCGCCCTGGACCCACCCACCGGCAGGCCGGGCCCCGGTTGGGTGGAGCGGGCCAGGCGCCTGGAGACGGTCGAGCGGGCGGCCGATGCGGCGCTGAACCGGGCCCGCGCCACGACCTCGGCGCTGCTGGGGCTGATGGCCCGCAGGGACGAGCTGCGCGGCCGGCTGCTGGCCACGCAGGCCAAGGCGGTCCGCGTCGGCCTGGCGGAGGATCCCGAGGCCACGGGGCGTTTCGCGCGGGCCAGACAGCTGCTGTGGACCGCCCCGTGCGACCTCAACCGGGCGGCGGAAGCGGTGGAGCACTACCAGGACGCGATCCACGGAGGGCCCCGATGACGACGTGCACGCGGCAGGACTGCGCGGGAACGATAGAGGACGGCTACTGCGACCTGTGCGGTCACCCGGAGAGCCCGCCCGCCGCGGCCGCCACGACGGGCTCCGGCTCGCCGATCGGCGCCAGCGGCGCCGGCTACTCGGGTGGCGGCGGCTACTCGGGTGGCGCTGTTCATTCGGGTGGCGTGCCGAGCGGGATGATGACGGCTCCGAGCGGTTCCAGGCCGTCGTCCGGCCGGCGGTCGAGGGGAGTGCTCGGTCACGGCCTGGTGGACGTGCCGCCGACGCCGTACCGCGACCCCGCCGACGCGATCATGGACAACCCCGAGGTCCCCGAGGACAAACGGGTCTGCTCCTCCTGCGGCAACCCGGTGGGCCGCAGCCGCGAGGGGGTGCCCGGCCGTACCGAGGGGTTCTGCCCGCACGACGGCACCCCCTACAGCTTCACCCCCAAGCTCGCGCCCGGCGCGCTGGTGGCGGGGCAGTACCGGGTGCTCGGCTGCCTGGCGCACGGCGGCCTCGGCTGGATCTACCTGGCCGCCGACGAGAACCTGGACGGCCGGTGGGTGGTGCTGAAGGGCCTGCTCAACGCCGCCGACACCGAGGCGCTGGCGGCGGCGGAGGCCGAGCGGAAGTTCCTCACCAGCGTCGACCACCCCAACATCGTCAAGATCTTCAACTTCCAGCGCCACGAGGGCGCGGGCTACATCGTGATGGAGTACGTCGGCGGGCCGTCCCTGCAGGACCTGCTCAGGGAGCGATTGCGCGAGGGGCACGCGCTGCCGGTGCGCCAGACGATCGCCTACACGCTGGAGATCCTCAAGGCCTTCGACTATCTGCACGCGAACGGGCTGGTCTACTGCGACCTCAAACCGGCCAACGTCATCCAGGTCGGACAGCAGCTCAAACTCATCGACCTGGGCGCGGTCCAGCGCATCGGGGCGGGTCTCGGCAGCTCCTACGTCACGGCCGGCTACCACGCGCCGGAGATCTCCACCCGTGGACCCTCGATCGCCTCCGACCTCTACACGGTCGCGCGGACGCTGGCCGTGCTGAGCCATCCGTTCAGCCCGGCGCGCGGCGGCGTGGAGCAGCCGCTGCCAGGACTCGAGGCGTGGGGCAACGAGTCCTTCCACCGCTTCCTCCTGCGCGCGACCGACCCCGATCCGGACCGGCGCTTCGCCGACGCGGCGGAGATGGCCGAGCAGCTCACCGGGGTGCTGCGGGAGATCAGGGCGGCCGAGGACGGCGTGCCGTACCCGGGACAGTCGGGTGTCTTCGGGCCCGAGCGGGTCGCGGAGGGCGTCACGGAGGTGTTCGAGCCGCTGGACCCCGCGGCGGCGGTGGCGGCGCTGCCCGTCCCGCTGATGGACCCCGCGGATCCCTCCGCGGGCCTGCTCTCCGGGCTGATCGCGCGCGATCCGCAGGACCTGCTGGCCGCCGTGGCGGCGCTGCCGGTCACCACGGAGACGCTGCTGACCAGGGCGAGGGTGGCGGCCGAGCACGATCTCGGCGAGAGCGCGCTGGAGGAGGCCGACCGCGAGCTGCCGGGCGAGTGGCGGGTGACCTGGTACCGGGCGGTGCGGGCGCTGGCCACGGGCAAGCCCGATCAGGCACTGTTCGACCGGTGCTTCAGCCTGCTGCCCGGCGAGCCCGCGGTGAAGCTGGCGCTGGGGTTCGCCCACGAGCTCGCGGGCGACCACGCGGCGGCGGCCCGCTGGTACCAGACGGTGTGGCGGACCGACCAGAGCTACGTCAGCGCCGCGTTCGGGCTGGCCAGGACCCGCCTGACGGCGGGCGACCACCAGGGCGCGGCCGCCGCGCTCGACCAGGTGCCCGCCTCCGCGAGCCAGCACGTGGCCGCGCAGCTGGCGCTGGTCGCGGTGACCGCGAGGCGTCCTGTGGCCGAGGTCGGGCCCGAGGAGCTGGTGGCCGCGGGCGAGCGCCTCGACCGGCTCAACCGGGTGGACGGCAGGCGGCGCGGCGAGCTCTCCGCCGAACTGCTGGAGGCCGCCCTGGAATGGATCGCGGCGCAGCCCGCATCGCCCTCCCCCTCCACCGTCGTGCTCGGCGCGCCGCTCACCGGCCGCGGGGTCCGGACCAGGCTGGAGTCGGTCTACAGAGAGCTGGCCAGGGCCGCGCCCACCAGAGCGGAACGGCACGCGCTCGTCGACCGCGCCAACGCGGTCCGGCCGAGGACGTGGCTGTGAACTGCCCGGCGTGCGCGGCGCCCGTCCTGCCCGGCCACGCCTTCTGCGAGCAGTGCGGCATCCGTCTGGAGGGCTTACCCCCCTGTACGGCCTGCGGCGGCGCCTTCGAGGAGGGCTATTGCGCCCAGTGCGGCCGGCGCGCGCCCGCCGCCTCCGACCACGTCGAGCTCGTCCTCGACTCCGGCTCGGCCGGGGCCAGCGACAGGGGCCTGCGGCACACCCACAACCAGGACGCGATGGCGCTCGGCGAGGCCGAAGGGCTCCAGCTGGCGGTGGTCTGCGACGGCGTGACGCAGTCGCCGCGCCCCGAGACCGCCTCGACGCTGGCCGCGCAGACCGGCGTGACGATCCTGGCCGAGGAGCTCAAGGCGGGCTCCACCCAGGAGAGCGCCACCAGGGCCGCCTGCGCCCGGGCCGCCCTGGCCGTCGCCGCCCTCGCCACCTCCCTCGACGACGCCCCGGCCTGCACCTACGTGTCGGCGGTGGCCGGGCCCGATCTGGTCACGGTCGGCTGGGTCGGGGACAGCCGCGCCTACTGGCTGCCCGACGACGGGCCCGCCGTCCTGCTGACCGACGACGACGTCGCCTCGGCCGGCGTGCTCACCGCCTGGCTGGGCGCCGACGCCAGGGACGCGGGGTGCAGGGCGCTGAGCTTCGTGCCCGACTCCCCTGGGCTGCTCATGGTGTGCACCGACGGGCTGTGGGGCTACCTCGACGAACCCGTCTCCTTCCGCGCCGCCGTCCCCCTGGAGGGGACGCGGGCGCTGGTCGAACACGCGCTCGCCTCGGGCGGACGCGACAACGTCACTGTCGTACTGATACCGGTCAGGAGAGCGTGATGAGTGATTTCACCCTGCAGGTGGACCAGCACAAGTACCTGCCGCTCGGGGGCAGGGAGGTGCACGCCATCCTCACGGTCACGGGCACGGTCGCGCAGGCGCCGCCCACGGAGGCCGCCGAAGTGATCATCATTGACACGTCGGGGTCGATGACCGGTGGCAAGATCAGGGAGGCCAGGCAGGCGGCGAAGGCCGCCGTGGACGCCCTGCGCGACGGCGTGGAGTTCGCGGTGATCTCGGGTGACACCTCGGCGCGCATGGTCTATCCGAGGGGACGGAAGCTGGCCAAGGCCGGCCAGAGCACCAGGGACAATGCCAAGAAGGCCATCGACACCCTCGACGCCAACGGCGGCACCTCGATCGGACAGTGGCTCCTGCTGGCCTGCGACCTGCTGGAGAGCAGGCCGGGCGCGATCAGGCACGCGTTGCTCATGACGGACGGCCAGAACAACGAGGGCGAGGAGGCGTTCGCCAGGGCGCTCAAGCAGTGCGAGGGCAGGTTCGTCTGCGACAGCCTCGGCGTCGGCGACGACTGGGTGCCCGACGAACTGCGCAAGGTCTCGAACGCGCTGCTCGGCGCCTTCGACTTCGTGCGCGACCAGAAGGACCTGGCGGAGTTCTTCACCAGGATCACCGAGGCGTCGATGGGCAAGACCGTCGCCGAGCTGGCGCTGCGGGTGTGGATCCCGAAGGACGCCACGCTGAAGTACATCAGGCAGGTCTCCCCCACCCTGCTCGACCTGAGCGGCAAGCGCACCCCGGTCAACCCGCTGACGGGCGACTATCCGACGGGGTCGTGGGGCGCCGAGGAGCGGGAGTACCACCTGTGCGTCGAGGTGCCGCCCGCCGCGCCGGGCCAGGAGATCAGAGCGGCGTGGATCAAGCTCGTCCGCCCGGACACCGGCGACGTCCACGCCAGCGGCAACGTCCTGGCGCACTGGACCGAAGATCTCGCTCTCTCGACGCGCATCAACAGGAAGGTCGCGCACTACACCGGGCAGGCCGAGCTGCACGAGCTGATCCAGGAGGGGCTGAGCGCGAGGGCGGCGGGTGACACGGCGACGGCGACCGCGCGTCTGGCCAAGGCGAAACAGCTGGCGGACTCCTCGGGGCGGGAGGACACGGCCCGGCTGCTGGCGAAGGTGGTGGAGATCGATCCGGGCACCGGCACGGCGCGGCTGCGCAGGCATGTCGAGAAGGCGGACGAGATCGAGCTGGACACCGGGTCCACGCGGACGAGCCAGCTCCGTCAGGAGGGCTGACATGACGCTGACGTGCCCTCAGGGGCATTCGTCGGGGGACGCCGAGTACTGCGACGTATGCGGCACCCCGATGCCCACTCCCCCACCCCAAGCCGCCACCCCCGGCTCACCCGGCAACCCCGGATCTCCCCCCGGGCCCCTGGCCTCCTCCCCCGAAGCACCCGGCTCGCTCTCCGGCCCTTCCACCTCCTCTCCTGGAGCGCCTGGCATCCCCGGCTCCTCCGCGGCTTCCGTCTCGCCGGGATCTGCGGCCGGCTCAGCCGAGACCTCCGCTGGGGCTGCTGGAACCCCCGATGTGTGCCCGATCTGCCAGACCCCCAGGAGCGGGCGGTTCTGCGAGATCGACGGGCACGACTTCGAGGCCCCTCCGCTGGATCCCGTCGCCCCGCCCCTGTGGGAGGCCGTGGTCGAGGCCGACCGTGTCCACTTCGACGAGGTCATCGCCCAGGAGGGCCCCGACGCCGGCACCGTGGTCTTCCCTCCCTACTGCCCCGAGCGCTCCTTCCCCCTGGTCGGACGGCAGGTGCGGATCGGCCGCCGCAGCAGGTCCCGCAACTCCTTCCCCGAGATCGACCTGGGTGAGCCGCCCGCCGATCCGGGGATCTCGCACCTGCACGCCGTCCTCATGGCTCAGCGGGACGGCACGTGGACGCTCGTCGACCCGGGCTCGGCCAACGGCACCATGGTCAACGGCAAGCCGCTCCAGATGAACGTCCCTGTGCCGGTCGGCGAAGGCGACCGCATCCACCTCGGCGCCTGGACGCTCATCACGCTGCGCCGGAGCGCGCCATGATGTTCCTGGCCCGCCGTACGGTGCCGGGTCGGATCAAGGTGATCTCCTCGGTCACCGTCGCCGCCCTCGGCCTGCTCTTCGCCACCCTCGCGTACGGCACCGCCGCCGCCCGCGAAGGGCTGCGGGTGATCGGCCACGACGCGGGACCGCAGGTGGTCGCGACGGCCGGGCTGTATCTCGGGTTGAGCGACATGGACGCCCAGGTCGCCAACGCGCTGCTGCTCGGCGACCGGCGGCAGGACGCCCTGGCCCGCTACGAGCGGCGGCGCGCCGAGGTGGGGAGCGCGCTCCTGCAGGCGCACACCCTCGCGGGAGCCGACGCCGCCGAGCGCCGCACGATCGCCTCCGTCCTCGAGGGACTCGGCCGCTACGAACGCCTGGCCGCCGAGGCCCTGCTCCTCAGCACTCTCGACACCTCCGGCTCCCCCGAGTCCGGCGACAGGGCGCTGGCCACCTATCGCCAGGCGACGGATCTCATGACCCGCGAACTGCTCCCCCAGGCGTACAACCTCACGCTGGAGAGCGGCACCATCGTCAGGCACGCCTACGAGGAGGGCCACTCCACCGTCGTCACCGTACGGCTGATCGCCCTGCTCTGCGGCGCGCTGGCGCTGGGCTGCCTGGTCTGGCTGCAGATCTTTCTGGCCCGCAGGTTCCGCAGGGTCTTCGGCCTCGCCCTCATGGCCGCCTCCCTCGCCACGGCGGCGTGCGGCATCGCCGGGGCGGTCATCATGGAGCGCGAGGCGGCATCGCTCGCCACCGCCAAGCGCGACAGCTTCGACTCGGTGCTCACCCTGGCCAGGGCCCGGGCGATCAGCAACAGCCTGCACGCCGACCAGAGCCGCTACCTGCTCGACGGCGTCCGCGCCGACACCTACCAGCACACCTTCTTCGACAAGTCGCAGTCGCTGGTCTATGTCACGGCCAAGAACCTGCCCGACTACCAGCGCGCCGTCGTCTCCCTCAAGGACGGCCGCTTCCTCGGCATGCTGGAGGGCCGGGACGTCACGACCGCCTGGCAGCGGTTCCAGCAGTCCGACCGGTCGCTACGCGCCCAGTCGGGCGCGTCGGCGATCGCCACGCTGACGGGTCCGGTGCGCTCGGCCTTCGACGCCTATGACGCCACCCTCGTACGGCTGGCGGACCAGCACCGCGCCACCTTCGCCAGGGCCATCGCGGACGGGGAGGGCGGGCTGAGCGGCCTGTGGACGCTGATCCCCGCGGGGATCGCCGTCATCGCGGGCGGCGTGCTGGCCGGGGTGTGGCCGCGGCTGAAGGAGTACCGATGACCCTGCTCCGCACCTCACGGCACAAGTCCCCACCGAACGAACTCAGCCGACCCCAGGACTTGGCGGTAGGGCGACGCCCGATCGGGTCCCCGAGCCCGCGTGGGAGGTCTCCAGACCCGCACAGGCACTCCACACACCGCGGCACCCCGCTGAGACAGGGTCCGCCCACCGGCCCCCCACGGGTCCATTCGCCCGGACAGAAGCTTTCGCCCTCTCGAGGGGAAACGTTGGATCGGTTCGCCAGTGGTCGAGGTCGAGGGTTCGTCCGGGCGGGGAGGGGCGCAGGTGACACGGATGCGGAGTAGCCGGTTCGGCAAGTCGTTCGCGGTGGGAGTGGCGGCCTGCCTGGTCGGGCTGCTCGCGGCCGGCGGGTGCGGCACCGGCGGGATGTCCTCGATCGTCGGCAAGGAGACCCTGGTCATCGGGGTCAGGTCAGACCTGCCCGGCCTCGGCCTGCGCACGGCGGACGGCCGGTTCGAGGGGTTCGACGTGGACGTCGCCACCTACGTGGCGGGCAAGCTCGGCGCCAAGACCAGGTTCGTCCCCGCGCTGGCGGCCGACAGGGAGAAGCTGCTGCTGTCCGGACAGGCCGATCTGGTGCTCGCCACCTTCTCCATCACCCAGGAGCGCAAGACCCGGGTCGCCTTCGCCGGGCCGTACCACCTGTCCTACCAGGACATCCTGGTGCGCGACGGCACCTCGGACATCGCGAACGTGCGCGATCTCAAGGGCCGCCGCATCTGCGAGGTGCAGGGGTCGAACGCGGCCCAGCGCGTGGTGGACGAACGGCAGATCGACGCGTCGGTGGTGCCGGTGGCGACCTATGACGAGTGCATGGCCATGCTGAAGTCGGGCCGGATCGACGCGATCAGCACCAACGACGTGATCCTCGCGGGGCTGGCGGCGCGCGAGGATGGTGGGGTCCGGCTGGTGAACACGCAGTTCAACGAGCAGCGCACGGGGGTCGGCATGCGCCGGGGAGACGTGGAGGGGTGCGAGCGCGTCAACCGTGCCATCACCGACATGTACCAGGACGGCACGGCGGCCCGCCTGCTCGACAAGTGGTTCGGCACGTCGGGCCTGACAATCGGCAAGGCAACGGTCCCCCAGTTCGAGGGCTGCTCATAGACCTCAGGATGCTCGCCAGAGGGGCGCGCCTTGCCCCCTGCGAAGGGTGGGGTGTGGGCTCGGGGGCGCCGTTGCGGCGGGGACTGTCGACGCCGACATACGGGCCGGCGGACGGAGAGCCGAGCACCGCACAACTGGCGGACAGCTGGGCACCCGCTGATGCGGACTGGCGGAGAGGTGAGTGACCGGCTGATGCGGACGTGCGGCGGGACAGGTCCCGGTAGGCCCGGGCCTGTCCCGCGGGGTGGCAGTCGAGGCGAGTGGTCAGTCGAGGTAGTCGCGGAGCATTTGGGCGCGGGTCGGGTGGCGTAGCTTGGCGAGCGTCTTCGACTCGATCTGCCGGATTCGCTCCCTCGTCACCCCGAACTCCCTGCCGACCTCCTCAAGCGTGTGCGGGTGCCCGTCGGCCAGGCCGAAGCGCAGCTGGATGATGCGCTGCTCCCTGTCGGACAGCGTGGCCAGGATGTCGTCGAGCTGGTCCTGCAGCATGATGAACGCGGCCGCCTCCATGGGCACCACCGCGTCCGCGTCCTCGATGAAGTCACCGAGGTCGGAGTCCTCCTCGCCGATCGGCGACTGCAGGGACACCGGCTCCTGGGCGATCCGCTGGATCTCCACCACGCGGTCGACCGGCAGGTCCATCTCGAGCGCGATCTCCTCGGGCGCGGGCTCACGGCCCAGGTCCTGGTGGAGCTGGCGCTGCACCCGAACCAGTTTGTTGATCGTTTCCACCATGTGCACAGGAATGCGAATCGTGCGCGCCTGGTCGGCAATGGCACGAGTGATCGCCTGGCGAATCCACCACGTGGCATAGGTCGAGAACTTGTAACCCTTGGTGTAGTCGAATTTCTCGACCGCGCGGATGAGCCCGAGATTGCCCTCCTGGATCAGGTCGAGGAACAGCATGCCACGCCCGACATACCGTTTGGCTATCGAGACCACCAGTCGGAGGTTGGCCTCGATCAGGCGCTGCTTGGCCCTGGTTCCCTGCCAGACCAGCTCCCTGAACTCGGGGAAGGCGAGCCTGGACACGCCCGCGGCGAGCTTGTCCTCGGCGAACAGCCCCGCCTCGATGGACTTGGCGAGTTCGACCTCCTCTTCCGCGGTGAGCAGCGGGACCCGGCCGATCTCGCGCAGATAGATGCGGACCAGATCGCTGGTCGGCGCCCGTTTGCCTACGTCCTCCTCATCGGGGCGGGCGGGCTCCTCGTCGCCCTGCGGCTCGAGAACCTCCACCCCGTTCTCGGCGAGCATCCGCACAACGCGTTCCAGCGCGTCGGACGGCAGCTCGGAGCGGTCAAGCGCGGCGGCTACGTCATCGACGGTTACGCTTCCGCGCTCTCTTCCTTTCGCGACGAGGTCCGCCACCTGGTCAACGGATGGCGGCCCACTTGGCAGCACCGATGTACCCACGGGACACAGTCTGCGGTATTGCTTCCATAAAATGGCAGACCCATTTTTGTCACTTGAGGTAAGGCATGCATCATTACCAAACCGAGATCTTATATGTGTTTGGCCAGAGTTTGATCAGGAAAGTAAACTCAATTACGCGATCGAGTTTGTCACGGGTGACGCCGATTGCGCATGAGGGCTGCGGTCCACCCAACTCGCCTGCACGCAGGGTAATCAGGCCATAGCATTCCGCACATGGCCTCCCTCTACCATGAGGCGCTCCACCGGATCTTCCAGGAGGACACCTCTCTTGTCGCCCGAGCCTTCGACCGGCTCCTGGGCGCCGCCATCCCCGAACCCCGCAAGATCAGCGTGGTCGACAGCGATCTCAACGAGTGCAAGGCGATCGTCCGTCGAGGTGACACGCTGCTCCTGGTCGAAGCTGATCCAGACCGCTACGTGGTGATCGTCGAGTCGCAGACGGAAACGGCCGACGACAAGCCCTTGGCCTGGGCGTACTACCTGAGCCACGCGGCGGCCAAGTACGACGCCCTGCCCGCACTCCTGGTGATCTCCCGCAGCCGTTCGACGGCCGGCTGGTCGCGCCAGTTCCACCGGCTCGGCCTGCCCGGCCTGCCGTCCCTCATCGTCTGCCCGCTCGTCCTCGGGCCGGACAACGTGCCGGTCATCACGGACCTGGCCGAGGCGTGCCAGGACGTCTCGCTCACGATCCTCACCGCGCTCATCCACGCTTGCGACAGCGAGGTGGGTGGCATACTGAACGTGCTGGCTCCGGCACTGAGCACGATCGATCCCGACATCGCGAAGGACCTAGCCGAGTTCACGGAAGCGGGTCTGCAAGGAACACCCGCCCAAGCGCTTTGGAGAGCCCTCATGTCCGCCATGACCTTCCCTTACCAGTCCGAACTCCGCTCCCTCGGACACGAGGAGGGGCGGGCGGACGAGGCGGCCAGGATGGTGCTTCGCGTGCTCGAACGGCGGGGCGTCGCCGTTTCCGACCAAGTCCGCGACCGCGTCCTCGACTGCACCGACTCGGCCGCCCTCGAACGCTGGTTCGACCGTGCCCTCGAAGCCACCACCGCCGACGAGATCTTCGACTGACGCGATCCAGCCAGTCACCACCCAAAGCCGCCCACCGCCCAGGGCGCGTGTGCCCGGTGGCCTGGACGCGCACGTGCACAATGGCCACTGTTCTCCGAGCAGGCGGCTCGGTGGTTCACCGAGGAGGGGCTAGCTGCCCGCCGCGCGGTCGCGCAGGACGCGGCGCTGCTGTTCGAGCGCCACCAGTTCGCCGAACAGCTTGTTGTACTCGGCCTGCTCCTCCACCGGGTTGAGCCGCTGCATGCGGGTCTTCGCCTGGTGAATGGCCCGGTCGACCGCCACCGCCTCGATGGCCACCAGCATGGCCGCGCCGTAGCGCTGCTCGGTCTCGGCGTCGGCCTGGACCGGCTCCACGGCGAACCTGGTGATCAGGCTGCGCGCCGCCTCGTCGGGGGCGTGCTCGATGAGCCGGTCGACCCACTCCCTGCCGCCGTGGCCGCCCGCCGAGGTGCCGCCCGCCGCCATGATGACGGAGTGGACGGTGACGTGGTCGGGCGTGGTGAACGCCTGGCTCTCCAGCGCGTCGAAGCGGGGCCCCAGCAGGGCCGGGCGCTGCACGGCCAGCTTGAGCAGCTCACCCTCGACCCTGACGTGCGGGTCGATCGGCGCCGCCTTGGGCGCGCGCTGGGGACGGCCCGCCTGCGCGCCGCCGACCTCGGCGATGCGCTGGATGACGAACCGCTCGTCCATGAAACCGAGCCAGCGGTCGAGGTCGATCGCGTAACGCTTGCGCAGCCCCGCGTCCTTGATCCCGGCCACGATCGGCGCCGCGGCGTCGAGCGCGGCGATCTTGCCCTCGTTGGTGCGCAGGTCGTAGCGGGAGATGGTGCTGCGGATGGCGAACTGGAACAGCGGCTCGCGGCTGGCCACCAGGTCGCGCACCGCCGCGTCGCCCTGCTTGACCCGCAGGTCGCAGGGGTCGAGCCCGTCGGGCTGCACGGCGACGTAGGTCTGCGTGACGAACTTCTGCTCGTCGGCGAAGGCCCGCAGGGCCGCCTTCTGGCCCGCCGCGTCGCCGTCGAAGGTGAAGATCACCTCGCCGGTCGTCGAGGACTGGTCGAGCAGGAAGCGGCGGAGCATCTTGATGTGCTCCTCGCCGAAGGAGGTGCCGCAGGTCGCCACCGCCGTCGGCACGCCCGCCAGGTGGCAGGCCATCACGTCGGTGTAGCCCTCGACGATCACCGCCTGGGAGCGCTTGGAGATCTCCCGCTTGGCCAGATCGATGCCGTAGAGGACCTGCGACTTCTTGTAGAGCGGGGATTCGGGGGTGTTGAGGTACTTGGGGCCGTCGTCGGTGTCGAGGAGCTTGCGCGCCCCGAACCCGATCACGTCGCCCGTCGCGTCGCGGATCGGCCAGATCAGCCGGCCGCGGAAGCGGTCCATCGGGCCGCGCCTGCCCTCCTTGGCCAGGCCGCCCTTGACGATCTCCTGCGCGGTGAAGCCCCTGCCGAGCAGGTGGCGGGTCAGCGCCTCCCACTCGTTGGGCGCGTAGCCCACGCCGAACAGCTCGGCGTCGGCCCGCTCGAAGCCGCGCTCGGACAGGAACCTGCGCCCGGGGGCGGCCTCCGGCGCGAACAGCCGCTCGACGTAGAACTCGGCGGCCACCTTGTGCGCCTCGATCAGCCTGGCCCGCTCGCCCTGGTCGCGCTTGGGGACGTAGCCGCCCTGCTCGTACTGCAGCTGGATGCCCGCCCGCTGCGCCAGCCGCTCGACCGACTCGTGGAAGGACAGGTGCTCGATCTTCTCGACGAAGGTGATGACGTCGCCGCCCTCGCCGCAGCCGAAGCAGAAGTACATCCCGCGCTCGGGGGTGACGTTGAACGACGGGCTCTTCTCGTCGTGGAAGGGGCACAGGCCCTTGAGGTTGCCACCACCGGCGTTGCGCAGCTGGATGTGCTCGCCGATGACCTCGGCGATCGGGGAGCGCTCACGCACGAGAGCGATGTCGACGTCACGGATCCTGCCTGCCACGCGGCGAGTCTAACCTCGCCCCCCGACACTTTCCGCCCATCCCCATCCCAGTGCTCCCACCCGCCGCCCCCTGCCTCTGCCATTGTTCACACCCGCGCCCCTCCATCCCGGCCTCTGCCGTTGTTCACCCGGTGCCCGTCCATCCCGGCCTCTGCCGTTGTTCACCCGGTGCCCGTCCTTCCATCCCGGCACCTGCTGTAGGGCGCCCCCGGCGTCCGTCCTTCCATCCCGTACGGCAAGCCGCCCCAAGCGCCTCCGCCCGGCACGGGGACCTGCCCGTCCAAGGGACGCTCCTCGAGCGCACGTGGCCGGGGCAGGCAACGGCGCCCGTAAACCAACCCCGTCGTGAAGCGACTCCGCCCCCTTCATCCGCGGCGCAACGCGGGACTGTACGGTTTTCGGTGTAACTCCTGATCAAGGAGAACGCACCTGATGAGTACTGTGATCCAGGCATCGACGGAGATCGACCTGGAGGACGCCGCGGTGGCGCGCAAGAAGCCGGACAACTCGACGGATCGGGAGCTGGTGGCCAAGCTGGTCGACCAGGCGCGGGCCGAAGGAGTCGAACTGGTCGGGGAGAACGGGCTGCTGGGCCGGCTGACCAAGCTGGTACTGGAGTCCGCTCTCGAAGGCGAGATCACCGACCATCTCGGCTACGACAAGCACGAACGCTCCGGCGGCGAGACGGGCAACACCCGCAATGGCAGCCGGGCCAAGACCGTCATCACCGACGTCGGGCCGGTGGAGATCACCGTCCCCCGCGATCGGGACGGCAGCTTCGAGCCGAAGATCGTGCGCAAGCGGCAACGACGGCTGTCCGGGGTGGATGAGATGGTCATCTCGCTGGCCGCCAAGGGCCTGACCACCGGCGAGATCTCCGCGCACCTGGCCGAGGTTTACGGCGCTGAGGTCTCCAAGCAGACCATCTCCACCATCACCGACAAGGTGCTGGAGGGGATGGCCGAGTGGCAGAACCGGCCGCTCGATGTCGTCTATCCGGTGATCTTCATTGACGCTATCCACGTCAAGCTGCGTGAGGGCCAGGTCGCCAACCGGCCGATCTACGTGGCGATGGCGGTCACCGTCGACGGCGAGCGTGACATCCTCGGGCTATGGGCCGGCGACGGCGGAGAGGGCGCCAAGTTCTGGCTGCACGTGCTGACCGAGATCAAGAACCGCGGCGTCGCTGACGCGCTGATGGTGGTCTGCGACGGCCTGAAGGGGCTGCCTCAGGCCATCGAGACCGTCTGGCCGCAGGCGGTGGTGCAAACGTGTGTCGTTCACCTGTTGCGCGCCAGCTTCCGCTACGCCGCCCGCCAGCACTGGGACGCCATCGCCAAGGCCCTCAAGCCCGTCTACACCGCCCCGACCGAGGCCGCCGCGCTCGAGCGCTTCTACGAGTTCGCCGAGACCTGGGGCGGCAAGTACCCGGCGATCGTGAAGCTATGGGAGGACGCCTGGGCCGAATTCGTGCCCTTCCTCAACTTCGACACCGAGATCCGCCGGGTGATTTGCTCCACCAACGCCATCGAGTCGGTCAACGCCCGCATCCGGCGGGCAGTCAAGGCCCGCGGCCACTTCCCGAACGAGCAAGCCGCGCTCAAGTGCGTCTACATGGCCATCATGAGCCTGGACCCGACCGGCAAGGGCCGCAAACGCTGGATCACCCGCTGGAAAGCCGCTTTGAACGCCTTCGCCATCACCTTCGAAGGCCGCCTGAACCCGACCACCCGATAACTAATCAAGATCGAGATACACCGTTAACTGGACACACCCCGCAACGCCTCACGTGCGGGATGTCGGCTCGAGGGCGGGGTGCTCAAAGGCGACGTGTCGACTCGAGGGCCGGGCCCTCGGGGGCGACGTGTCGACTCGAGGGCGGGATAGTCGAGCGTCTCCTCCGATGGGTGAGATCTCGACTTCCGGGAGGGGTCGCCGACGATGGGTGGGGTCGTCTTCTGGGAGGGGTCGCCGAGCTGCACCTTCCCTAACGGGCGGCGTAACGGTGGGAAGTGTCGCGCCCGAGGAGCGTCGACCGGGCAGGCGGGGCGCGGTGACCAGCGGTGAGCTTACGTTGGCTTGCCGTACGGAATGGAGAGACCACAGCAAGCCGGACCGGATGGCAAGACCACAGCACGCCGGACGGGATGGAGAGACAACGGCACGCCATGGGAGGGGAGAGACCACAGGAAGCCGGATAGAGCACCGCCGGATGGAGGGAGAGCACCGGTGAGCCGGACGCGGGGGGCCGTGGAGAGCCGAGACCGGGGATGGCCAGGGAGCGGGTGGATAAGTGGAAAGCGGTCATGGCGGCTGGCCCGGTCGGTTACAAAGGTAAAGGTTGTCATTGGATACGCTGACACAGGTGGAGATCATGCGATCGGGGCGTCTAAGTGCAGTCGTGGTCGGCGCCGTCCTGTTGGCCGGAGGATGCGGGCAGGCCACCGGTGTGGCGGGAGTGAGCATGAAGGCGCCGGCCGAGGCCACCGACCCCAGTGCCGCCCCGAGCGGCGCCGAGAGCGCGGCCCCGGGAACCGAGCAGCAGGCGGGTGTGCGGCGGCCCGCCGCCGCCGATCCCGTCAAGGTGCCGCCGCCGGAGGTGTCCAAGTACGACTACGCCTTCCCCGTCAAGGGCTGCGACACCAACTACCAGCGCAAGCTGCTCATCATCCCCAAGACGACCATCTGGGCCGCCAAGGGATGCTCGTTCGTCGCCCCCGTCGACGGGGTGATCGACGAGGTGAACCTGAGCAACCGCTGGAAGCCCTCCACCGACCTCGGCGCCGAGCGTGAGGGCCGGTTCGTCTCGATCATCGGCGAGGACGGCGTCCGCTACCTCGGCGGCCACCTCGACTCCGTCACCGAGGGGCTCGCGTCCGGCACGAAGGTGAAGGCGGGACAGGTTCTCGGCAAGATCGGCAACTCGGGCAACGCCCGCGACACCGCCCCGAACCTCTACTTCGCGATCTCGTGGAAGACAGGCCCCGCCTACTGGTGGGTGCGGCGCGGCATGGTCGAGCCGTGGGACTACCTCGACGCCTGGCTGAAGGGCAATCGCACGCTGTCTCCCAAGGAGGAGACCTTCAAGCTGCGCCGCAAGCTCGGCGAGACGCCCGCCTGCACCACGCTGTGCGCCGCCAATCCCGTCAGCCCGCCTGAGGAGAAGGAGAAGGAGCGCAAGAAGAAGCCGACCACTCCCACGGCCGAGCCGACCCAGCCGCCGCCCCTCAACGACACCGGAACGCTCTAGCCCATCGGCCGTCTCCACCGACGGCCGAGGATGGGGCCGCCTGAAGCCTGGCCCGTAGAGCGCGATGACGGGGTCAGGCCGAGGGCGGCTCTCAGAGCGGACACCGCAAGAGCAGGTCGAGAGACCACCGGAAAGCGCGCTACGAGGTGTCGTCGAAAGACCGGGCGAAAGAGCACGCCGCGAGGGCAGGATGAGAGACGGCACCGGAGGGCGCGCCCCTGACGTCTCGCCGGGGAAAGGCCCTTGAGGGCGCGTCGAGAGGCGGCGACCGGGTCAGGCGTGGAGCGAGTGATCAAGGGGAACAGGGCAGTTCGGTTGGTAGCAGGTCAGTCCGGTGGTGGGAGTGGGCTGCCGGAGCGGATGAGTTGTTGGATGTCGTCGACGACGTCCCAGACGTTGACGTTCATCCCGGCGATCACCCTGCCCTCGCGCAGCCAGTAGGCGATGAACTCCAGGCCCTCGCCCCTGATGACGACCTCGTCATAGCCCAGGGTGTCGCCGCTGAACTCCATGCCGAGCTCGAACTGGTCGGTGTAGAAGTACGGCACGCGGTCGTAGACGACCTCCAGCCCGAGCATCGACCTGGCCGCCGCCGGGCCGCCGTTGAGCGCGTTGGCCCAGTGCTCGACGCGCAGCCGCCGTCCGTACAGGGGATGGTAGGACTCGGCGACGTCCCCCGCCGCGTAGACGTCCGGGTGGGAGGTGCGCAGCGCGGCGTCGGTGCGGATGCCGTCGCCCACCTCCAGTCCCGCCTCACGGGCCAGCTCCACGTTCGGCGCGGCGCCGATGCCCGCGACGACCAGGTCGGCGGGCAGCCGCTCGCCGTCGCCCAGCCGTACGGCGGCTGCCTCGACCTCCTCGGCGGCGACGCCGAGCCGCAGGTCCACGCCGTGGCGGCGGTGGAGGTCGGCGAAGACCTCGCCGAGCTCGGGACCGAGGACCCGGTGCAGCGGACTGGGCTCGGGTTCGACGACGGTGACCTCGCACCCGGCCAGCCGGGCGGCCGCGGCGGTCTCCAGGCCGATCCAGCCCGCACCGATGATCACCACCCTGCCGCCCGCCGCGAAGCCCGCCTTGAGCGCCTCGCTGTCGGCCACCGTCCGCAGCGTGAGCGCGGCTCCCGGCAGCGTGCGGGCGCTGGCGCCGGTGGCGATGAGCAGCTTGTCGTAAGGCTGGCGGGCACCGTCGTCGAGGGTGACCTCGTGCGCGTCCAGCGAGATGCCGGTCACGGTGGTGCCGAGGCGCAGGTCGATCGCCTGGTCGGCGTACCAGTACGGCGGCTGGACGAAGATCTTCTCCCGCTCGCTCTTGCCCTGCAGGTAGCCCTTGGACAGCGGCGGCCGTTCGTAGGGCCGCTCGTTCTCGGCGCCGATGAGCACGACCTCGCCGGTGAAGCCCTCTTCCCGCAGTGTCTGCGCCGCTTTGGCCCCTGCGAGCCCCGCGCCGACGATCACAAAGGTTGCCATGTTCGGAGTATCGCCTCTCGGCCTCCCGAAGTCTGGACCGACGCACGGAAGACGGGGTCAGCGGGAGAGGCGGCGGTGCCAGGCGACGGCCGACGTGTCGGTGAGGGAGGCGATCTGGTCGATCACCACGCGGACCCTGGCGGCGTCGTCCTTCGCGCCGGTGAAGGCGGGTCTGAGGGCCGGCTCGAGCGTGTGGGGCGCGCCGAGCGTGATGAGCGAGGCCAGCTCCGAGATCAGCTCGCGCTGCCTGGCCTGGTTGGCGTGGTGGTCGTCGGTGGTCATGACGTAGTGCGCGGTGACGCCCTTGAGCAGCGCGCACTCCAGCCGCGTCACCCGCGGCACGACCAGGTCGGCGCGGTGGCGGTAGCCGAAGGCCTCCTTGGTCGCGGCCTGGGCCGAACGGCAGAAGCGACCGATGAGCCCGCTGGTCAGCGCCTTGAGCCCGGCCAGGTCGGCGAGCGTGGCCGCGAAGTGGCGGGGCCAGAGCGAGAACGAGAGCAGCCGGTCGAAGGCCTCCTCGAGCTCGGCGCAGGTGGCGTCTGGAACGTACCAGGTGCGGGTCAGCCGGCAGACGGCCTCGCGCTCGGTCGGCGAGCGCAGCGCCTCTGGGGTGACGTGGCCGGAGTGGAGCGCGTCCTCGAGGTCGTGGACGGAGTAGGCGACGTCGTCGGCCCAGTCCATGATCTGCGCCTCGAAGCTCACCCGCTTCGAGGGCGCGCCGTCCCTGATCCACTCGAAGACCGGCAGGTCGTCGTCGTAGACGCCGAACTTCCCGCCGCCGGCGCGCGGCCACGGGTACTTCACCGAGGCGTCGAGCGAGGCCCTGGTGAGGTTGAGGCCCGCGCTGCTGCCGTCGCTGGTGAGCACCTTGGCCTCGAGTCTGGTGAGCAGGCGCAGACTCTGGGCGTTGCCCTCGAACCCGCCGCAGGAGGCGGCCAGCTCGTCGAGCACGGTCTCGCCGTTGTGGCCGAAGGGCGGGTGGCCGAGGTCGTGGGCCAGGCACGCGGTCTCGACCAGGTCGGGGTCGACGCCGAGCGTGGCGCCCATCTCCCTGCCGACCTGGGCGCACTCGAGGGAGTGGGTGAGCCTGGTGCGCGGGATGTGCTGGCCGCCACCGAGCGTCTCGGCGGGCCCGACGACCTGTGTCTTGGCCGCCAGCCTGCGCAGGGCCGCGCTGTGGAGCACCCTGGCCCGGTCGCGCTCGAACGCGCCCCTGTCGGGGTTGCCAGGCGGTTCGGGAACCCATCGTTCCTGGTCATGGTCGGTGTATTGGCCCATAAGTGCTGTGAGTGTACCCACCCGCACCGCGAAGTCTCACTCCAGCTGGCTGTACCTCCGCCGCGGCAGGTGGCCGGATTCCGCTTCCTTGATCGTTTTTCTAGCGTCGTCGTCATGAGAATCAAGATGATGTTGTGGGTGGTGCTGACGGTCTGCCTGGCTGTCAACGTGGTGGCGGGCACGGTCGGGGGCGGGAACCTGTTGATCGGCCTGCCGTCGGGACTGATCGCGGTGGGCTGCGCCGCCGGTCTGGTCGCGCTCCACCTGAAGGAGCGGCGTTCGTGAACGACGTCGTCACCCTGGAGCGGGTCACCAGGTCCTACGGGAGTGTCACCGCGCTCGACGATGTCTCGCTCGGCTTCCCCCGTGGCCGGTTCGTGGCCGTGATGGGCCCGTCGGGCTCGGGCAAGAGCACGCTGCTGCACTGCGCCGCCGCGCTGGACACCCCGACGTCCGGCACGGTGACGATCGGCGGCGTGACGGTCAGCGGCCTGAACGAGACCAGGCGCACGGAGCTCCGCAGGAAGCGCGTCGGGTTCGTCTTCCAGTCCTACAACCTGCTGCCGTCCATCACCGTCGAGGAGAACCTCACGCTGCCGCTGCGGCTGGCGGGCGTCCGCCCGGACCGGGCGTGGCTGGCGGAGCTGGTCGAGAGGGTGGGGCTGGGAGGGCGGCTGCGGCACCGGCCGGCCGAGCTGTCGGGCGGGCAGCAGCAGCGCGCCGCGCTCGTCCGCGCGCTGGCCGCCCGTCCCGACGTCGTCTTCGCCGACGAGCCCACGGGGGCGCTCGACCTGCGCAGCGCGGCCGAGGTGCTGACGCTGCTGCGCCGGCTGGTCGACGAGCTGGGCCAGACGGTGATCATGGTCACCCACGATCCCGCCGCCGCCGCGCGGGCGCACGAGACGCTGGTGATGGCCGACGGCAGGGTGGTCGAACTGCTGTCGGCGCCGGCTCCCGAGGACCTCGCGGTACGGCTGACGCGGCTGAACGGAGCGCTCACGTGATCAGGACGGCGCTGGCCATGTCCGGCCTCGGCGGGCTCGTCGTGGCGTTCTTCGCGGTCTTCGGCGGCATGGCGCTGGTCACGGGGACCGGTGTGATCGTCGAGTCGGGGCTGCGGTCGGAGGTGCGCTCGCCGCGGCTGAGCGAAGCCGACGTGGTGGTCTCGGCACGGCAGCGGATTCCCCGGAAGGAGGACCTGTCCGTGGCGCTTCCCGAGCGTGCCACGCTGCCCGTGTCGCTCGTGGACCGGCTGGCGGGGCTGCCCGGCGTCGAGTCCGCCGTGGGCGACCTGAGCTTTCCCGCCGCGATCTTGCCCGGCGCGGGCGACCGTACCGGCCGGGCCGATCCGGCGGGGGCGGGGCACGGGTGGGGGTCGCTGGCGTTCACCGGCGGCCGGGCGGTCGGCGGCGTCCCTCCGAGGCGGGACGGCGAGGTGGCCGTGGCGGGCGCGCGCGTCGGGCAGGAGGTGCGGGTGGTCGCGGGCGGCCGTCCAGGCCGCTACCGGGTGACGGCCGTGATCGACGCGCCCGGCCTGTACTTCGCCGACTCCACGGCCGCCCGGCTGGCGGGAAGGAGCGGCAGGGTCGATCTGGTGGCGCTGCGCGCCGAGCCCGGCGTCACCGCGCAGGCCGCGGCGGACGCGGCAGGGCGGCTGCTCGGCGACCGCTACGAGATCTCCACCGGCGGGGCGCGGGGCGACGCCGAGCGCCCAGGCACCGCCGCCGCGCGCGGCCTGCTCATCGCGCTGCCGGCCTCGATCGGCGGGATCAGCCTGATCACGGTCGGGTTCGTGATCGGCGGCGGCCTGTCGCTCTCGATCAACAGGCAGCGCCGTGACCTGGCGCTGCTACGCGCGGCGGGCGCCACGCCGCGCCAGGTCAGGCGCCTGGTCGCGGTCCAGGGCGGGGTCGCCGCACTGGCCGCGCTGGCGCCGGGGGCCGCGCTCGGCTACTACCTGGCGGCCCGCCTGGGCGAGCTGCTGGCGGACACCGGCATGCTGCCGACCGATCTGCCCCTCACCTACGGGCCGCTGCCCGCCGTGGCCGCCGCCGTCCTGCTGCTGGGGGTGGTCAGGGTCGCGGCGTGGACGGCTTCGCTGAGGGCGTCGCGGATGCCGCCCGTCTCGGCCGTCGCCGAGTCGAAGGCCGAGCCGCGCGAGCCGTCCAGGGCGCGGACAGGGGGCGGCCTGCTGCTCATGCTGGGCGCGCTGGTGCTGTCGAGCGCGCCGCTGGTGGTGCGCACCGAGATGGCCGCCATCGGCCCGGCCACCGCCGCCCTTCTCGCGATCATCGGGCTGGCCCTGGCGGGGCCGCGGCTGGTCCAGGTCGTCACCGGAGCGCTGGCGCGGCGGCTGCCGCAGGGGCTGTCCGCGCCCCTGTGGCTGGCGATCACCAACTCCCACGGCTACGCGCTCAGGACGGCCGGCGCCGTCGCCGCCCTCGGCATGGTCGTCACGCTCGGGCTCAGCGTCGTGCTGACCCAGACCACGATCAGCCGGGCCAAGGCCGACGAGGCGCGGGCGGGCCTGGCCGGCGTCGCCTCGGTCTCCGCGCCGGGCCTCGGCGGCATCCCGCACGGCCTGCTCGACGACGTGCGCGCCCGGCCCGGTGTCACCGCGGCCGCCACTGCCTCGACGACCACGGTGCTGACCCGCTCGCTGGCCATCGGCGACGATCCCGAGCTCCACTCCAGGACCGCCATGGTCCTCGGCCCCGACGCGCACGGCGTCGTGGACCTCGGCGTGGTCGACGGCAGCCTGGCCGAGCTCAGGGGTGACACGGTGGCCCTCGACGCCCGCCTCGGCGAGGTCGGTGAGCGGCTCGACCTCCTCATGGGCGACGGGACGCCGGTGCGGGCGCGCGTGGTCGCGACGTACTCGCGGGCGCTCGGCTTCGGCCAGATCGTCGTCTCCCGCGACCTCGCCGCCGGGCACACGACCACGGGCCTCGACTCGGAGATCCTGGTCCGGCCCGCCACGGCGGACCTCGCCGCCCTGGTCGAGGCATGGCCGGGAGCAGAGGTGTCGAAGCGGGCCGCCACGGCGGTCGCGGGTGAGGCGTCGGCCCAGGGGCTGGTGAACATCGCGGTGCTGGCCGTGTTGATCGCTTACGTGCTGGTGTCCGTCGCCAACCGGCTGGTGGCCACGACCACGGGCAGAGGCGAGGAGCTGCTCGCGCTGCGGCGGCTGGGCGCGACGCCGGAACAGGTCAGGCGGATGCTGCGCTGGGAGTCGCTGGTGATCGCGCTCCTCGCGGCCGTCTCGGGCCTGGTGCTGGCCGGCGTGCCGCTGGCCTTGCTGAGCATCGGCTTCCTCGGCAGGCCGTGGCCCGCGGGGCCGCTGTGGCTGGTGCCGGCGAGCGTGCTGGTGGTCGCGATGGTGGTGTGGCCGGCGGTCAACCTTCCGGTCAGAAGGCGGCATCTCGCCCTATAAGGTCATCGGGGTGACCACCGCGTTCCGCGCCGTGCTGGCTTTCGCCCTGCTGGCCGGCTTCTACGTGCTCGTCGGCCTGATCCTGGCCGCTGCCGTCTTCTTCGACGTCCTGCTGTTCGTCGACTTCCACGCCAGGGGCATCCAGATCGCGATCGTGCTCACGCTCGCCGCGGGCGCCCTGGTGCGGGCGCTGTGGATGGTCAGCCGCAGGAGTCAGGGCGAGGAGCCCGGCCTGGCGGTCGGCAGGGACGAGGAGCCCGAGCTGTGGCGCACGGTGGAGGAGCTGGCGCAGCGGGTCAAGACCGCGCCGCCGGACGAGATCAGGCTGGTCGCCGAGGTCAACGCGGCCGTCTCCGAGGACACCCGCTTCCTCGGCCTGTCGTCGTCCAGGCGGCGCATGTACATCGGGCTGCCGCTGCTCCAGACGCTCACGGTGGACGAGGCGCGGGCCGTGCTCGGGCACGAGCTCGGGCACTACTCCGGCGCGCACACCCGCCTCGGCGCGCCGGTCTACCGGGGCAGGGTCGCGCTGATCGCGACCGTGCAGGGGCTCGGCAACCACCCGTTCATCCGGCGGCTGTTCCTCGCCTACACCAAGCTCTACCTGCGCATCTCCCAGGCGGTGTCGCGACGGCAGGAGCTGGAGGCCGACGCCTTCGCCGTCGCGATCGCGGGACCGGCCGCGATGGCGAACGCCCTCACGAAGGTCCGCGACACGGCGCACGCGTGGCACCTGTTCACCGAGAGCTACCTGTCGATGGCCGGCATCGCGGGCAACAGGCCCGCCTCCGTCTTCGGCGGCTTCCGCGCCCTCGTCGGCGACCCCGTACGGCAGGCGGAGCTGGCCAGGCTGGCCGAGCAGCCGGAGGAGACCTCCCCTTACGACTCGCACCCGAGCCTCGGCGAGCGCCTGGCCGCGATCGCGCGGCTGCCCGAGCCCGCGCACGTCCCCGACCCTCGTCCCGCCACCATGCTGCTGCGTGACGCCACGGTGGCCGCGCACGCGCTCGAGCAGTCCTTCTGGACGCGGGAGGCGCTGGCGATGCGCCCGGTGTCGTGGGAGGACCTGATCGCGCGCGGCATGTACACGGCGGTGAACGAGGAGGCGCTGCGTGACCTGGCCGTGGCGGGGCAGCGGGTGATGGGGGCGGCGCTGCCGTACCTCGACGCGACCTTCGAGGCGCTGGCCCGCGGGCAGCACGCCGCGCTGGAGGCCGAGCTGCTCGGGCTCGGGTGGAACCCCTCGGAGAAGCTGCTCGCGTCGGTGCTCGGCAGGGCGCTGGAGGCGACGCTCATCCAGCACGACCAGGCGCGCTGGGTGCTGTCCTGGTCGGGGCCGGCCAGGTTGCTGTTCGCGGACGGCGAGGAGGTGCTCGTGGCCGAGTACGCCGCCCAGGTGGTCGCCGACCCGTCCGGGGTGCCGGGGATGCGTTCGTGGCTGGCGGGCATGGGCGTGAAACCCGACTTCGTCCCCGCCTGAGTAGGCCCTACTCTGGCCCCGCCGCCCGGGGCGGCCGCAGCATGGGCGCCATGATGGGACGAATCGCGGCGGCCGCGCTCATCGGCTGGGTGATCACGTGGTGGGGCCCCGTCCACGCCGGCACCTCCCTGGTGGAGGCGTCGGGGACCTACGAGGAGGAGTGGTACCAGCGGCCCGTGGTCAGGGGCGAGCTGTTCACCTTCGCGGGCCAGTGCGGGCGGGTGACCGTGGAGATGACCTACCAGACCAACCCGGCCTACTACATCAAGCAGTGGCGCTCCTCCGGCGACGTCTGCTCCTATCCGGCCGCGAGCCAGACGACGCCGTTCGCGATCGAGTTCGACGCGCCGACCCCGTCCGTCGACACGATCACCGTCACCGTCTGCCGCTGGACCATGTGGGAGCCGGTGGCCTGTGGCGCTCCGTCGACCATCTACACCAGGCCCTGACCGCCGGACCCTCTAGGGAGGGCCCGGCGGGGCGGAGGTCAGCGGGTGTCGGAGGCGTTCTGCTCCAGGGCGGCGCGGGCCGCCTCCAGCCGGGCGACCGGGACCCTGAACGGCGAGCACGACACGTAGTCGAGCCCCGCCTCGTGGCAGAAGTGGACCGAGTCGGGGTCGCCGCCGTGCTCGCCGCAGATGCCCAGCTTGACGTCGGGCCTGGTCTTCCTGCCCTCCTCGGCCGCGAGCCTGACCAGGCGGCCGACGCCGTCCCTGTCGAGGGTCTCGAACGGGGAGACGCCGAAGATGCCCAGCTCGAGGTAGCGGGAGAAGAAGGAGGCCTCGACGTCGTCGCGGGAGAAGCCCCACGCCATCTGGGTCAGGTCGTTGGTGCCGAAGGAGAAGAACTCCGCGGCCTCGGCGATCTGTCCCGCCGTGAGCGCGGCCCTGGGCGTCTCGATCATGGTGCCGACGAGCGCCTCGACGCCGATCTCCGCCAGGATGCCGACCGCCTCCTCGCGTACCGCCTCGAGCTCCTGGACGGCCGCGACCAGCGGGATCATGATCTCGGGCCGGGCGCCCGGAACCTCGCGGGCGGCCTCGGCGATGGCCCTGACCTGCATGGCGAACAGGCCGGGGATGACCAGGCCGAGCCGTACGCCCCTGAGGCCGAGCATCGGGTTCCGCTCGTGCAGCCGCTTGACGGCGGCCAGCAGGGTGCGCTCCTTGTCCGAGGCCTCGCCCTTGGCCACCTTCACCGACAGGTCCACCAGGTCGGGCAGGAACTCGTGCAGCGGCGGGTCGAGGAGCCTGATCGTCACCGGCAGGCCGTCCATGGCCTTGAAGATCTCGATGAAGTCGCTCTTCTGGAGGGGTTCGAGCGCGTCGAGGGCGGACTGCCGCTCCTCGTCCGAGGCGGCGAGCACCAGGTCCTCGACGAGCTGGCGGCGGTCACCGAGGAACATGTGCTCGGTACGGCACAGCCCGATGCCCGAGGCCCCGAAGCGCCTGGCACGCGCGGCGTCCTCGGCGCTGTCGGCGTTGGCCCGCACCCCCAGGCGGCGCACCTCGTCGGCGTGCTTCATGATGCGGTCCACCGCGCGGACGAGGTCGTCCTGCGGGGCGGCGCCCTCGAAGTACTCGACCACCGCCGAGTCCATCACCGGCACCTCGCCGAGGAAGACCTCGCCCGTGGTGCCGTCGATGGAGATGACGTCGCCCTCGTTGACCGTGACCCCGCCGGGCGCGGTGAAGCTCCGCGAGGAGGTGGAGACCTCCAGTTCCTCGGCCCCGCACACGCACGTCTTGCCCATGCCGCGGGCGACCACGGCCGCGTGGGAGGTCTTGCCGCCGCGGGAGGTCAGCACGCCCCTGGCGGCGATCATGCCGGACAGGTCGTCGGGGTTGGTCTCGCGCCTGACCAGGATGACGTCCTCGCCCTGCCCCGCCAGCTCGATCGCGCGCTCGGAGGTGAAGACGGCCTTGCCCACCGCGGCGCCGGGCGAGGCGTTCATGCCCTTGGTGAGCAGCCTGCGCTCGCCCTCGGCCGAGAAGCGGGGGAACATCAGCTGCGCGAGCTGGTCGCCGGTGATCCGGGTGACCGCCTCGTCGATGCTGATGAGGCCCTGGTCGACGAGCTGGGTGGCGATGCAGAACGCGGCGGCGGCGGTGCGCTTGCCGACCCTGGTCTGCAGCATCCAGAGCTTGCCCCGCTCGATGGTGAACTCGATGTCGCACAGGTCGCGGTAGTGGTTCTCGAGCTTCTCCATGATCTGCAGCAGCTCGTCGTAGGAGCGCTTGTCGATGCGCTCCAGCTCCTGCAGCGGGATGGTGTTGCGGATGCCGGCGACGACGTCCTCGCCCTGGGCGTTCTGCAGGTAGTCGCCGTAGAGGCCCTGCTGGCCGGAGCCGGGGTCACGGGTGAAGGCCACGCCCGTGCCGGAGTCCTCGCCGAGGTTGCCGAAGACCATGGCCACGATGTTCACCGCGGTGCCCAGGTCGGCGGGGATGCGCTCCTGGCGGCGGTAGAGGACGGCGCGGGGAGCGTTCCACGAGTCGAAGACGGCCATCACGGCGAGGCGCATCTGCTCGCGCGGGTCGGCGGGGAAGTCCTTGCCCGTCTCCGCGCGGACGATGCCCTTGAAGGTCTCGACCAGTCCCTGCAGCTCTTCGGCCGACAGGTCGGTGTCCTGGCGGGAGCCCTTGAGCGACTCCAGCGCGTGCTCGAACAGGTCGCCGTCGATGCCGAGCACGGTCCTGCCGAACATCTGGACGAGCCTGCGGTAGGAGTCCCAGGCGAACCGGTCGTTGCCGCCCGCCTGCTTGGCCAGCCCGTGCACGGACTCGTCGTTGAGCCCGATGTTCAGCACGGTATCCATCATGCCGGGCATCGAGAACTTGGCCCCTGAGCGGACGCTGACGAGCAGCGGGTCGTCGGCCTGGCCGAGCTTCTTGCCCATCGCGGATTCCAGCGCCGCCAGGTGCTCGGCGACCTCCGCCTCGAGCCCGTCAGGCACCGCGCCCTCCGCGAGGTAGTGGCGGCACGCCTGAGAGGTGATCGTGAATCCAGGGGGGACGGGCAGTCCGAGATTGGTCATCTCGGCCAGATTGGCGCCCTTACCCCCGAGAAGATCCTTGAGATCCTTGTTGCCCTCGGTGAAGTCGTAAACGTACTTGGCCACCAGAACTCCTTTGTGAACGCCTCCGTTCCGGACTCTACCGATAAAGACCGACTTGAAACTGCACCCCTTGGTTAAGTCCACGTTTCACCAGGTCAAGGTTAGTGCACCGGTCTAATCCACTGAAATTCCATTGGTTTATACCAATTGGTGTAAACCAATTTCTTGAACCGCCAGGATATGGGGCGCACTATCGCGACCTGGCCTTGAAGGGCCTCCGCGCGCGCCGCCACGGCAGCGCGAGCCACCTGGACGCCCGGCCCGCCTTCTTGACCGCGCCGCCGCTCTGTCCCTCGCTGGAGCGGCGCCGCACCGGCGACCGCGGACGCACGACGTGCCCTGCTCGACCCACCGAGCAGGGCACGCTCCGCACCGCGCCGGGCGTCGCGATGATCGTCTTCTTCACGGTGCTCCGGGCGGCCGCGTGGACCGGGCCGGGAACCGCTAGCGCAGGCCCGCGCTCTTGAGGAAGTCCGTCAGCGGGCCGTCGTCGAGCTTGCCCTTGCGGCTGTCCTTGTACAGCTCGCGCGTGAGGTCGAGGATCTTCTCCTGCGCCCCGGACTCGTCGCCCGCGATCACCGCCTTGGCCGCCTCGCGGATCCGCTCGTGCGCCTTGGCGGCCGTCTTCGGGTCGATGCCGCCCTTGGCCTCCTGGAGGAGGACGGCCCGGTCGAACTGGCCGAGCCACTTCTGCCAGCCGCCGGAAGGCGTGTATCCCCCGCGCTCGTCGTCATCGTCATCGTCGTCATCGGGCGGCGGCGTCACCGCCTCCGTCAGCTTCCCCACGGTCTCCGAGGGCGCCGGCGTGGGCTCCGGCTCGGGCGCGGAGGTGACGGGCGTGGAGGCGACGGCCACGGGCGTGGACGACGGGTTGGGCGTGCCCGAGGGCCCGTTGACCAGCGTCACGCCGAGGGCCACCGCCGCGATCACCGCCACGCCCGCCACCACCTGCAGGACCAGCCGCCGGTTCGGCCGGCTCGGCCCGGCGGGCCGAGTGGGCCCGGCGGGCTCGGCCGTCCAGGCGCCGGTCACCGGCATCGGGGCGGCCCTGCGCAGGTCCGCCGTCGGCACGGCGTCGGGCGACGGCATGACGGCCGTCGGGTTCGGGCCGCTCGCGGGGAAGGCGAAGGCCGCGAAGGCCTGCCGTACCTGCTCGGCGTTGGCGGGACGGCCGGCAGGCTCCTTGGCCAGCATGGCCACCACGAGCCGGTCCAGGGCCGGCGGCACGTCGGGCCTGATCCGCGCGGGCGGCACGGGCGGCTCGAAGATGTGCTTGCGCATCAGGTCGGCGGCCCCGCCGGAGAAGGGCGGCTGCCCGCACAGCAGCTCGTAGGCGACGCAGCCGAGCGCGTAGAGGTCGGAGGCGGCGGTGCCCGCCTCCCCGTTGATCTGCTCGGGCGCGAGGTAGGCCGCGGTGCCGACGACGGTGCCGACCGTCGTGAGGCGGGAGGTCTCGCTGGCCACCTGGGCGATGCCGAAGTCGAGGATCTTGAGCGTGCCGTTGGCCGTCCTGTGCAGGTTGGCGGGCTTGATGTCGCGGTGGATCACTCCGGCCTTGTGCGCGGCGTCGAGGCCCGACGCGGCCTGGCTCATGAGGCGGCAGACCTCGGCGACGCCGTACCTGTGCCCGTCGGCCAGCTCCTCGGCCAGGCTGCGGCCCGTCAGCAACTCCATCACCAGGTAGGGACGGCCGTCCTGCTCGCCGGTGTCGAAGACGGTGACCACGTTGGGGTGCACGATCTGGGCCGCCGCCCGCGCCTCACGGGCGAACCGCTCGCGGGCGGCGGGCTGCGTCACCTGAGGGGCGAGAATTTTGACGGCCACCGCCCTGCCGGTCCGCGGGTCGTGTCCCCGCCAGACCTCGCCCATACCGCCGCGCCCGATCGGCTCGTCCAGCTGGTAGCGCCCGTCCAGCATTTCCGGCATATTTCCCGCCAATGGCTCAGATTCCTCGTATTTCCGAGCCAACCTATATGTTCGCGACACCCGCGAGGGGATTGATCGTCGGCACGGGGCTCTCGGCGCCCTCACGTGACGGCAGCCAGAGCACGAACGTGCTGCCCTCGCCCAGCTGGGAGAAGACGGCCACCCGCCCGCCGTGCGACTCGACGATCTGCCTGACGATGGCCAGGCCGAGCCCGGTGTGCCGGTCCCTGCGGCTGGCCTCGCCGCGCCAGAACCTGTCGAAGACGCGCGGCCTGTCCTCCTCCGAGAGGCCGGGGCCCACGTCGCGGACGGCCGTCCAGAGCCAGCCGCCCTCCCTGCCCGCCGCCACCTCGACGGTGCCGCCCGGCGGCGAGAGCCGTACGGCGTTGGACAGCAGGTTGGCCACCGCCCTGCGCAGCGCGTCGTGATCGCCCGTCATGCCCAGCTCGCCGCCCAGCGCGCGGGTCAGGGTGAGGTCGCGGGCCTGGGCCAGCGCGGCGTACTCCTCGGTGGCCTCGGCGGCCACCTGGGCCAGGTCGAGGTCGGTGTCGGCGAAGGCGGTCCCCTGGCGCCTGGCGCTGGCCAGCAGGTCCTCCACCAGCCTCGTCATGCGCGTGGTCGCGCGGTCCACGATGGTGACGGCGCGGGCCCGCTCCTCCTCGGTGGCCTCAGGTGAGGCCAGGACGGCGTCGATGTTGGTCCTGATGATGGTCAGCGGGCTGCGCAGCTCGTGTGAGGCGTCGTCGATCAGCTGGCGCTGCGCCCTGAACGCCTCCTCCAGCCGGTCGAGCATCGTGTCGACGGTGTCGGCCAGGTCGCGCAGCTCGTCTTTGGGTCCCTCGAGCCTGATCCTCCTGGACAGGTCGGTGGCCTGGATCTCGTCGGTGGTGCGGGTGATCGCCCGCACCGGGCGCAGCACCCTGCCCGACAGGATCCAGCCGATGAGGAGGCTGGCCACGAAGAGGAAGGCGAGCGTGGCGAGCGAGTAGTCGCGCAGGGTGGCCATCGTCTTGACGTTGATGGCGTTCTCGACCTCTTCGACGAAGACGACCTGGGCCTTGCCCACGTACTCTCCGTTGCTGCGGTAGGTCTTGGCGTACTCGGTGGTGTAGGGACGCTGCTCGGTCGAGACGGACACCGCGTAGTAGATGCCGCCGAGCACCACCGCGGCCAGCAGGAACAGCAGGGCCGAGTAGAGCACGGTCAGCCTGAACCTGATCGTGTGGATCACGCGTCCTCCCTCAGCCGGTAGCCCCTGCTGATCACCGTCTCGATCAGGCCCTCCTCCTGCAGCTTGCGGCGCAGGTTGCCGACCGTGACCCGGACGGTGTTGGTGAAGGGGTCGGTGTGCTCGTCCCACACGTGCTCCAGCAGCTCCTCGCTGGAGACCACGTGGCCCGGCTTGGTCATGAGGTAGTGCAGCACGCCGTACTCCTTCGGGGTCAGCGCCAGCGACCTGCCGCCGAGCGAGACCTCCATGCGCGCGGTGTCGATCCGCAGCGCTCCCACCTCGAGCACGGAGGTCCCGCCGGTCTCTCTGCGCAGCAGCGCCCGCACCCTGGCCAGCAGCTCGGGGAAGGCGAACGGCTTGACGAGGTAGTCGTCCGCGCCCTCGTCCAGGCCCCTGACCCGGTCGTCGAGGCGGTCACGGGCGGTCACCATGATGATCCGCACCCCGCTGCCCGAGGCCCTGGCCGTACGGCAGAGCTGGAACCCGTCGCCGCCCGGCAGGTTCAGGTCGAGCAGCACCAGGTCGTAGGTGTTGACCTGGAGCTTCTCGGACGCCGACGGGGCGTCGTAGGCGACGTCCACGGCATAGCCGGCGCGGACCAGGCCGACACGGAGCGCGTCGACCAGGTCCTCCTCGTCTTCGACGACCAGCAGTCGCATGCTGTGCACCCTAGTTTCGGATGATGCTTTCCGCGATGGGGGCGGCTCTGTCTATGGGAATCGCGAAACCGATCCCGATGTTCCCTCCGCCCCTGCTCGTGGCGATCGCGGTGTTCACTCCCACCACCTCTCCTCGAGCGTTCACCAGCGGGCCGCCGGAGTTGCCGGGATTGATCGAGGCGTCGGTCTGGACGGCCGTGCGCCTGCTGCCGCCGAGGCCCACCTCCCTGTCGAGCGCGCTGACGATGCCCGCGGTCACCGTGCCCGACAGGCCGAGCGGCGAGCCGATGGCCAGCACCTGCTCGCCGACGGCCAGCCGGCTCGACCTGCCAAGCCGCGCCGGGGTCAGTCCCGTGGCGTCGTCGACGGCCAGGACCGCCAGGTCCTCGTCGGCGTCGGCGCCCACGATTCTGGCGCCGAGCCTGCGCCCGTCGTTGAGCACCACCGTGGCTCTCGTGGCGGCGCCGATGACGTGGGCGTTGGTCAGGACGTGGCCGCGGTCGTCGACGACGAACCCGGAGCCGCCACCCCGCCCGGTCTCGACGGAGACGACGCTCGGCAGCACCTGGGCGGCGGTGGCGCTGAGCCCCTGCCCCTGCCCCTGTCCCTGAGACTGGCCCGGGCTCGGGGCCTGCGCCGCGGGGACGCGGGGCAGGGCCGCGGGGGCGGGCTCGGACCCTTCGATGAGCCGCGCCCCCGCGACGCCCGCCGCCCCGCCGGTGAGCGCGGCGACGAGCGCGGCGGTCACCAGGAGGCGGCCTCTGGGGGCGGCCGCCGCCCCGCCGCCCGCGGCGACGGGTGGCGGTGGCGGCCCCTGCCGGAACTCGGGCCGCGCGCCCGGACGGAAGTCGGGCCCGCGCGGCTCGCCCAGGCCGGTCATGGCGTGTTCCCTCATGGTGGTCATGGCAGCCTCGAGAACCACAGCATCGAGCCGATCGCCGCCAGGGCTGCGAGCAGCAGGCCCGCGCCGACGAACCAGGGCCAGATCTCCTGCCGCTCCATCCGGTAGCCGACGGAGGTGCCGATGTCGTCGTAGACCGCCTGCAGCTCGTCGCCACTGGCCGCCTCGTAGAAGCCGCCGCCCGCCGACCGGGCCAGCTCCTGCAGCGCGGGGGCGTCGACGGGCACCGGGATCTGGTTGCCCTGGATGTCGATGGTGCCGGTCTGCGTGCCGTACGCGATGGTCGTGACGGGCACGCCGCGCTCGGCGGCGGCCCGCGCGGCCTCGGGAAGCGGGCGGCCGGTGGTGTTGGAGCCGTCCGACAGCAGCACGATGTGCGCGGGCGGCGGCTCCTGCTCGGTGTCGAGGTCCTGGATGGCCTCCAGCGACGAGTGGACGGCCTCGCCGATGGCGGTGCCCGAGGCGGTGGTGAGCCTGCCGAGTGCGGCGAGCACCGCCTGCCGGTCCGTGGTCGGCGGCACGGCCACCGACGCCTGTCCGGAGAAGGTGACCAGGCCGAGGTTGAAACGCGGGGGCAGGCCCTCGACGAACTGCCGGGCGGCCTCGCGGGCGGCGGTGAAGCGGTCGGGCGCGACGTCCGTGGCCTCCATCGAGGCCGACACGTCGAACGCGACCATGATCGTCGCACGCTCCCTCGGCACCTGGACCTCCGCGGTCGGCCTGGCGAAGCCGACGACCAGCAGCACGAGCATCGCCAGCAGCGCCGCGGCCGGGGCGTGCCTGCGCCAGCCCGGGCTCTTGGGGGCGACCTTGTCCAGGAGGTCGAGGTTGCTGAAGCGGACGGCGTAGGCGCTGCGCCGCATGGACATCACGACGTAGGTGACGGCGATGAGCGCCACGGGGATGAGGAGCAGCAGCCAGAGGGGTGCGAGGAGACTCATGCCGCCTCCCCTCCCGGCCCGCTCCCCCACGGCCCGGGCTTCCCACTCCCTCGAACACCACCGCCCCCGACCCCGCCGACCACCCGCGCCCCCGGAGAGCTCTCGGGGGCGGGTCCGTCGACCGCTCGCGAACCCAGAGCGTCTGGACCATCGGGGAGCGCAGCGCCCCCAGAGGAATCTCGGCCGCCGATCGGGGTCAGCCGCGAAGCGGCGCCCGCCTCAGAGCCGGCGCGCGTGGCCGGGGAGCCGGGAGCGGGGGCCAGACGGGCGAGTCTGCGCTGGCGCAACACGTGCTCGACCAGGTCGCGCACCCAGTCCCCGTCCGTGCGCAGCCGCAGATGCGTGGCGCCCGTCCTGCGCAGCGCCGACGAGATGGCCGCGCGCTGGGCGGCAGCCGCCTCGGCGTACCGCAGGCGCAGCCTGGCGTTGCCCGTGGACACCTCCCTGCGCCTGCCGCTCTCGGGGTCGATGAGCGTCAGCACGCCGACGTCGGGCAGGGTCAGCTCCCGAGGGTCGACCACCTCGACGGCCAGCACCTGGTGCCTGACCCCCAGGCGGCGGATCGGCCTCTCCCACGTCTCCGGATCGTCGAGGAAGTCGGAGACCACCACGACGAGGCCGCGGCGCCGGACCACCCTGCCGAGCTGTTCCAGCGCCGCCCCCAGAGGCGGCTCGGCCACCCCGGGAGAGGTGCGCGGCAGCCCGAACATCGCCTGCAGGACCGCCATGAGGTGCGGCCGCCCCGTCCGCGCGGGCAGCCTGCGCACACCGCCGCCGTGCAGCAGGTGCGCGCCGATCCTGTTGCCGGTGCGCTGGGTCAGGAAGCCCACCGCCGCCACCGCGGCCAGCGCCAGCTCGCGCTTCTCCATCTTGGCCGTGCCGAAGTCCATGCTCGCGGTGGCGTCCAGCAGCGTCCAGATCTCCAGTTCCCTGTCCACGATCAGGTCCCTGACGTGCGGCGCGGTCGTGCGGGCGGTGACGTTCCAGTCGATGCGCCGCACGTCGTCACCTGCCTGGTACGGCCTGGCCTCGGCCGGCTCGCTGCCCTGCCCCGGCACCAGCCCCAGGTGCTCGCCCTGCAGCAGGCCGTCCAGGCGGCGGGTGACGACCAGCTCCAGCCTGCGCAGGGCCGGCTCGGCGGCCAGATACCCTCTCATGCCGCCTCCTGCTGCGGGGCGATCACGGGCAGCGGCACGGCCTCGACCAGCCTGTCCACGATCTGCCGCGCCGTCGTCCCCTCGGCGAGGGCGTCGAACGACAGCACGAGCCGATGCGCCATCACGTCGTGCGCCAGGACGCGCACGTCGTCGGGCAGGACGTAGTCGCGCCCCCTCAGCAGTGCGAGGGCCCGCGCCGCCGCCAGCAGCCCGAGCGTCGCCCTCGGCGAGGCGCCGAACGCCAGCGACCGCTCGACGTCCTGCAGGCCGTACCGCGCGGGCTCCCTGGTGGCGTGCACAAGCCGCACCGCGTACTCCGCGATCGCATGGTGGACGAACACCTCCTCCGCCCGTCGCTGGAGCGCGACGATCCGGGCGGGGTCGAGGACGGGCTGGGGAACGGGCGGGTCCACGCTCATCCGGTAGACGATCGCCAGCTCCTCCGACTCGCTGGGATAGCCCACGTCGACCTTCATCAGGAAGCGGTCCCGCTGCGCCTCGGGCAGGTGGTAGACGCCCTCGGACTCGATCGGGTTCTGCGTGGCCAGCACCAGGAACGGCGCGGGCATCGGGTGCGTGACGCCGCCGATGCTGACCTGGCGCTCGGCCATGATCTCCAGCAACGCCGACTGCACCTTGGCGGGCGCTCTGTTGATCTCGTCGGCGAGCACGAGGTTCGCCATGACGGGCCCGAGCTCGACGTCGAAGCTCTCGGTGGACGGGCGGTAGATCCTGGTGCCGACGATGTCGGAGGGCACCAGGTCAGGGGTGAACTGGATGCGCGCGAAAGACCCGCCGACCACGGTGGCCAGCGTCTCGGCCGCGAGCGTCTTGGCGATGCCGGGCACCCCTTCGAGCAGGCAGTGCCCCTTGGCGAGAACCGCGACCACCAGGCGTTCGACCATGTGGTCCTGCCCGACGATCACCCGCTTGACCTCGAACAGCGCCCGCTCCAGCAGATCCGGCTCGGTCATGGCGTGACCTCGTCCGGGCAGTCGTCGACCACGACCCTCAGTTCGAGCGCGGTGGGGTCAGAACCGGCGAACGACGGCGCGCTCCCCGTCATGACGAGCGCGACACCGGCCAGTACGACGGCCCCCACCTTCCAGCGTGATGTGCGTGCCATGGATCCTCATGTCCCTTCGTAGGTTCACGAGGAATGTCATCAAGACAGCGCGAAAACCGGCGTAACGCTCGTCTTTATCTGAATTTTCGGTGTCTCACGCGGAGCCTGGCTTTACCCGGTCTTTCGGCGGCGCGACCTACGATCCGGGGCATGATGTCACCCTTCAAGCGCTACCTCGCCGAGGAGATCGCACTCGACCACGTCGAAGGGCTCATCTCGCGCAGGGAGGCGCTGCGCAGGCTGGCCCTGCTCGGGCTCGGCCTGCCCGCGGCCACCGCGCTGCTGAGCGCGTGCGGGGCGGACGCGCCGGCCGCCGCGCCGAGCGCCGCCGCGGCCAGCCCCACTCCCAGCGCGCCCGCCTCGCCCGCGGGCCCTTCGCCACTGCCGACCGAGGCCGTCACCTTCGCGGGCCCCGAGGGCGCGCCCCTGCGAGGGGCCTGGGCGGCGGCGCCGAACGGCAAGGGCGCGGTCCTGGTCATCCATGAGAACCGCGGGCTCAACGACCACACCCGTTCCGTCGCGGGACGGCTGGCCGCCAGCGGCTACTCCGCACTCGCCCTCGACCTGCTGTCACGCGAGGGCGGCACCGACTCCTTCAGCGACACCGCCCAGGTCACGGCCAAGCTCGGCGAGATCCAGCCCGAGCGGTTCGTCGCCGACATGAAGGCGGCGCTGGACGAGCTGGCCGTCAGGGCGCCCGGCACCAAGCTCGGCATGGTGGGTTTCTGCTTCGGCGGCGGCATGACGTGGTTGCTGCTGTCGAACGCCGAGCCGCGCCTGGCCGCCGCCGTGCCCTTCTACGGCCCGCTGCCCGAGGGCGCCGACTTCACCGGAACCAGGGCGGCCGTCCTCGGGATCTACGCCGAGCAGGACGACCGGGTGAACGCCACCCGCGACGCGGCGCGGGCCGCGCTGGAGAAGGCGGGGCTCCCGCACGAGATCGTCACCTTCCCCGGCGTCGGCCACGCCTTCTTCAACGACACCGGCCAGCGCTACAACGCGCAGGCCGCGGCCCAGGCCTACCAGCGGGTCCTCGACTGGTTCGGCAGGCACCTGGCCTGATCACCGCGCTCACGCGTAGGTCGACACCGAGATCGTCCATCCCTGGCGGCAGACGTCGCCCAGCGGCTTGTCGTCGCAGCCGCGCACGCGGAAGGTGAAGTAGCCGTCGGGCCCGTGGAAGGAGGCCGACCCGCGGATCCGCTGGCCGGTGCGCTGCGTGTAGGTGCCGTTGGCCAGGTGCGTGGACCGTACGAGGATCTCGAAGTAGTCGTAGTGGAAGGGGTTGGTCGGGCCCCACCGGACGACGGCGTCGCCGCCCTTGCCGTAGCCCGCCACGATCATCTTGCCTCCCTGGTCGGGGGACCAGGCGATCTGCCCGTTGGCGAAGGTCTGACGGCGGCCGTTGCTGTTGGCGATGCCCTTCTCCGTGGCCTTGGGACAGCCGAACACGCCGTTCTCGCCGCCCATGGTGCGCCAGTAGTCGCCGATGAGGCCGTAGGGCTGGATCTCGCAGGCGCTCGTCTTCGCCTGGGCGGGGGCGGCCGCTCCCGCGAAGACGAGCGCCGCGGCCAGACCGAGGGTGACTGCTCTTCTCATGAGCGCAACGTAAGTCGGCCCCCACACGGCACACATGAGTACGGGGGTACTCAGAACGGACACCCGCCCTGCTCTGTGCGCTGTGTCTGGAATGATGCGCCTGGTGAACTTCGCACCCCCCGACAGCTATGACTGGACGCCGCCCAGGCCGGTGTCCGCCAGGAGGACAGAGCCCTTCGCGATCGTCGCGCTGATCCTCGGCGTGCTCGCGTGCTTCCCCATCGCCATCCCCTTCGCCGCCGCCGCGCTGGTGCGCATCAAGCGCTCGGGCGACGCGGGCCGGGCCCTGGCGATCGCGGGGCTGGTGATGAGCATCGTGTTCCCGCTGGCGGGCGCGGGCGTAGTGTACGGCGGGGTCAGACTCTACGAGTCCTTCGTCAGGCCCGACGGGTACGTCGCCGTTGACCACGCCGAGGTGGGCGACTGCGTCAACGGACTGCACGGCGCCGACTACTACCTGCCGCTGGTCTCGTGCGACTCCCCGCATGAGGGCGAGTTCCTGGGCACCGTGCTCGCCCGCGACGACGACAATGCCGAGGAGGGCTGCGCCGACCTCTTGGAGGACACGACGGCCGACGATGAGCTGAGCTTCCTCTACTTCGCCCCCGCCGACGGCCGCTCGCCTTGCTACATGGTGCACGGCGTCAGCGGCGGCAAGCTGGTCGGCTCGGGCGCCTCCGCGCGGCCCGCCCCAAAGGTGGAGGAGCAGATCGAGGGCAAACTCGTCCACGCGACCGCACTCCCCGAGGGAAGGTGCGCGAAGGAGCTGTGGGACGGCGACAAGGAGGTCCGCGTCGTCTCCTGCGCACAGTCGCACGAAGGCGTGCTTCGAGGGGTGTTCGACCTGTCGCCCGGCCCCTGGCCCGGCGAGGAGCGAATCGAACGGCTGGCTGCCGAGGGGTGCGAGGAGCGCTTCGGCGACCAGATCAAGGGCGAGCTGTGGGCCTACCATCCCGCCAGCTACCACTGGATCGACGAGCAGCGGGTCGCCTGTTACGACACATGAGAAAAGGGGGGCGGTGCGGCCGCCCCCCTTTTCTTCGCTCCAGCGTCAGTCGTTCAGGTGCCGGCGCAGGTAGGACTCGACCTGGTCGAGCGAGATGCGCTCCTGCCCCATCGAGTCGCGCTCGCGGATGGTCACGGCGTGGTCCTCGAGGGTGTCGAAGTCGACCGTGATGCAGAACGGCGTGCCGATCTCGTCCTGGCGGCGGTAGCGGCGGCCGATGGCGCCCGCGTCGTCGAACTCGACGTTCCAGCGCTTGCGCAGCTGGGCGGCGAGGTCCTTGGCCTTGGGCGACAGGTCGGCGTTGCGCGACAGCGGCAGCACCGCGACCTTGACGGGGGCGAGGCGGTGGTCGAGGCGCAGCACCGTGCGCTTCTCCATGACGCCCTTGGCGTTGGGCGCCTCGTCCTCGGTGTAGGCGTCGAGCAGGAACGTCAGCGTGGCGCGGTCGACACCGGCGGCGGGCTCGATGACGTAGGGCACGTAGCGCTCGCCCGTGTCCTGCTCGAAGAACGACAGGTCAACGCCCGAGGCCTTGCCGTGCGCGGTCAGGTCGAAGTCGGTGCGGTTGGCGATGCCCTCGAGCTCGCCCCACTCCGAGCCGGTGAAGTTGAAGCGGTACTCCACGTCGACGGTGCGCTTGGAGTAGTGTGACAGCTTCTCCTTGGCGTGCTCGTAGAGCCGGAGATTGTCCTTGTTGATGCCCAGGTCGGAGTACCAGCGGAAGCGCTCGTCGATCCAGTACTGGTGCCACTCCTCGTCGGTGCCGGGCTTGACGAAGAACTCCATCTCCATCTGCTCGAACTCGCGGGTGCGGAAGATGAAGTTGCCGGGCGTGATCTCGTTGCGGAACGACTTGCCGATCTGGCCGATGCCGAAGGGGATCTTCTTGCGCGCCGACTGCTGGACGTTGGCGTAGTTGATGAAGATGCCCTGCGCGGTCTCGGGGCGCAGGTAGGCCAGGCCCGAGTCGTCCTCGACCGGGCCGAGGTAGGTCTTCAGCAGGCCGCTGAACTGGCGCGGCTCGGTGAAGGTGCCCTTGTTGCCGCAGTTGGGGCAGGTGAGGTCGGCCAGGCCCCCGGCGGGCGGCTTGCCGTGCTTCTCCTCGTACGCCTCCACCAGGTGGTCGGCGCGGAAGCGCTTGTGGCAGGACTGGCACTCGGTCAGCGGGTCGGTGAAGGTCTCGACGTGGCCGCTGGCCTGCCACACCTCGGGGGCCAGGATGACGCAGGAGTCGAGGCCGACCACGTCTTCCCTGGCCTGGACCATCGACAGCCACCACTGCCGCTTGACGTTGTTCTTCAGCTCCACGCCCAGCGGACCGTAGTCCCACGACGCGCGCAGGCCTCCGTAGATCTCGCTCGACGGGTAGACGAGCCCCCGTCGCTTGGCGAGGCTGACGATCGTGTCCATGACGTCGGTCCGGCGTGCCATTGGCTGAATCTCTTTCCGGCTGGAGGTCGGCGAGTGGAATGATGAGATCCCAGCTTAGGGGACATCTGGCCGCCGCCGCGCGCGACTAATCGTCTCGCCCGGAAACGTACACATCCTCGAAGGCGCTGGGCTCGTTGACCATCAGGATCATGAGGGGGTACATCGCCATCCGCGCGGCGGACAGCGCGCGGCGATAGAAGCCCGCGCCCTCCCACTCGCTGACGAGCGCCCAGAGGTTCGGCTCGTCGACCGAACGGCACAGGCGTCCGCGCAGGTAGCCGGGCTGGGCCGCCAGCACGTCGATGATCTCCTGGCCTTGTTTGAGGAACTCTTGGGAGCGTGCCTCGGGAACGGTGTAGCGAATCAGTGCGAGCACGTGATCCAGGATGTCAGACAGAGGGCCTGTCCCGATGCGTCCTCTCGAGGATCCGGTGCTCCCGGCTCGCGCCCGGCCCCGGCCGCTCGCCGGACCTGCCGGGTTCCGTGGCGAGGCTTCAGCGGCGGGCGCGTGCCGCGCTAGGCTCGTGAGGTGGCCACTCGAAAGCCTCTTCCGCCCGGCGAGCAGTTCTTCACGCCGGGCGCCACGGGCCTGCGCAAGACCGTCGAACAGCGCAGCGCCCTGCCCCTCACCTTCCTGTTCACGCAGGTGCCGCGCTGGGTGGCGCCCGTGGTGCTGGTGATCCTGCTGCTGGCCGGGTTCGTGCTCGACAGCTGGCTGGGCGGCCTGGCCGTGCTGCCGGTGGTCGCCTTCGTGGGCTGGCTGGCCTATCTGTCGTGGCCCTCGCTCGGCGCGGGCGGCAAGCTGCTGCGCGTGGCCATGCTGACCTTCCTCGTCCTCGTGGTGGCCGACAGGTTCGGGGCCTTCTGATACCCAGGAGTGATCGGCGGATCCGACCTGCGCGTGACGCGGACGGTTCGCGGCGTCGCGTAGCGTCCAGAGTCATGCGGTTTCCCACACGAACGCTCCTCGTCGCGGCCGTCCTGCTGACGGTCTCGGGCGCGGGCTGCCTGCCGGGTTCCCAACCGCTCGACCTGCCCGCGATGACCGAGTCCGCGCTGGCCGAACGCTACGCCGCCACCAGGGCGGTCTCGGGCGGCGACCGCCGGCTGCTCGCCTACGACAGGGCGGGCGACGGCAGGGCGATCGAGGTGGTGGGCGACCTCGCCGCCGCCCGGACGGTGATCGTCTTCGTGCCCGGCACCGGATTCGGCCTCGACGACTTCGACGGCACCTCCGCCTCCCCCGCCGGCGCGGCCAGGGCGATCCACGCCAGAGCGGCCGCGCTCAGGCCGGGCGAGCCGGTGGCCGTCCTCGGCTGGCTCGGCTACGACGCGCCCGAGATGACCGACTGGCAGGTCGTCACCACGCTGCCGGCGGCCAAGGGCGCCATGGCGCTGCGCAGGCTCGTCACCGCGCTCGGCGGCAAGGACCGGCTCAGCCTCGTCTGCCACAGCTACGGGTCGGTCGTGTGCGGGCAGGCCGCGCCGGGCCTGCCGGTCGACGACATCGTCGTGCTGGGCAGCCCCGGCATGGGCGCCGCCACCAAGGCCGAGCTCCGCACACCCGCGAGGGTCTGGGCCGCGCTCGGCGCGAAGGACGACGTCCTCAGACCCGGCGTACGGCTCGGCCCGATCGGCTACGGCGCCGACCCTGTCACTCCCGCCTTCGGCGCCAGGGTGTTCGACGGCGGCCCCGGTGGCCACAACGACTACCTGAAAGCCGGCAACCCCGCCCTCGACCAGGTGGTCTCGATCGCGCTCACCGGGGAAGCAGCGTGTAGCCAGGGAAGTTGCCCGGCAGCCGCTCACCCGGAGGCCCTTGGGTGACCGCCCGCACCAGCAGCTCGCCACCGACGAACGCCCCGCGCCACGAGGCGCCGAGCCCGCCGAACAGCTCCTCCCTGTCGCCGCGCGAGCGGGGCTGGTTGATCCCCACCTTGAACGCCCGCACCTCTGGCGCCAGCCGTTCGGCGGTCTCCGGGACGTCGCAGGAGATCGTCGCGACCAGCGCGCCGTTGCTGGCGTTCATCGCGGCCAGCAGCTCGGCCTCGGTGTCGACGAGCACGACCGTGTCCACCGGGCCGAACGGCTCGGCGTGGAACAGCGGCGAGGAGCGCGGCGGATCGAGCAGCGCCACCGGGGCGAAGTAGGCCTCCCCCTCCACCGCGGGGCCCCGGTAGAGCGGCACCGCGCCCTTGGCGATCGCCTCCTCCACCTGGTCGGCCAGCTCCTTGGCCTTGGCGGCGTTGATCAGCGGGCCGAAGTCCAGCTCCGGCAGCGGGTCGTCGGGGGCGGCCACCTGGAGCGGGTGACCGTACCTGAGGTCTCCGACCGCCGACAGGTAGGCGGCGAGAAAGTCGTGGAACAGCTCCCGCTGCACGACGAAGCGCGGGTAGGCGGTGCAGCGCTGCTTGCCGTAGTCGAAGGACTTCGTGATCTGCGTCGTGAGCAGCTCCCACCCCGAGTACTCCCAGACGCCCCAGCAGTTGAGCCCCTCCTGCTCCAGCACGTGCCGGCGGGAGCGCAGGCCCGGGCGATCGGCGAGCGAGGTGGCCACCTGGGCGCCCGCGTCCCTGCCGCCGACGAACGAGACGCAGCCCAGCTCGGGGGCGCCGACCAGCACCGGCGACAGCTCCGCCCCGCCGCCGCTGACCAGCGTGAACGGCAGGCCCTCCCTGACGGCCAGCGCCGTGGCCAGTGTCAGGCACGACAGGCCGCCGTCGGTGGGCGTCTTGGCGATGACCGCGTTGCCCGCCAGCGCCTGCACCAGCATGGCATGCATGAGCACGCTCATCGGATAGTTCCAGCTGGCGATGTTGCTCACCGGCCCCGGCAGTGGCGTCCGGCCGGCGAGCATGGGCTCGATCTCCTCCAGGTACCAGCGCACACCGTCGAGGCAGCGGTCCACGTCGGCGCAGGCCGTCCGCCATGGTTTGCCGATCTCCCAGACCAGCAGCAGCGCGAGCAGGTCGCGGTGGGCCTGGAGCGCCTCCACGGCCGCGGCCACCCGCGCCCTGCGCTCCGGCAGCGGAAGGTGGCGCCACTGCCCGTGCTCGTCGACGGCCGCGTGGACGGCCCGCGCGGCGCCCGACCTGTCCAGGCGCGGAGGCCCGGCGATCGCGGTGCCGTCCACGGGCGAGAAGACGGGCACGGGACGGCCGTCGCGCTGCCAGATCCCGCCCCAGTGGTTGAGCACCCTGTCGTCGTGGAAGGCCTCGGGCGCCGCCGCGCGGCACCCGTCGTAGGCGTCGGACCAGGCGGTCCTCGGCTTCAGCATGAGCGCTCCTTCAGTCGGACCAGTCGACGGTTTCGGCGGCGCGGGCGGGCAGCGGCTCGAACTCCCTGATGGCGTCGAGGGCGGGGCCCATGGCGGCGTTGGCCTCCCGCTCCACCATCACCTCGACCAGGACCGGCAGCCGCTCCTTCTCCGCCTCCTTCGCCGCCCAGGCGAGGGCGTCGCGGATGTCGCCGGGCGCCTCGACGCGCCGCCCCGGGCAGCCGAAGGCCTCCATGACCTTCACGTGGTCGACGCCGCCCAGCTCGACGGCGAAGTTCATCCCGTACGGGAGCTCCGCCTGCCTGATCAGCCCCAGGTACTCGTTGTTGATCATCACGATGACGAACGGGATCCGGTACTGCGCGGCGACCGCGACCTCCTCCATCAGGAACTCGAAGGAGTAGTCGCCGACGACCGCGACGACCTGGCGTTCGGGGTGGGCGACCTTGACCCCCATCGCGGCGGGAACCTCCCAGCCCAACGGCCCCGCCTGGCCGCAGACGAGGTAGCGCCTGGGCAGGTAGGTCTTCTGGAACTGGCCCGACCAGATCTGGTAGAGGCCGATGGCGGTGACGAAGGTGGTGTCCCTGCCGAAGAAGTCGTTGATCTCCCTGAAGATCCTGGGCGGTTTGATCGGCACGTCGTCGAAGTCGTCCCTGCGGGGCAGGCTCTCCCTGAGCGTGGCGACCCTGCGCGACCACTTCTCCCTGGCCTTGGACGGAACGTCCTCCTCCCGCGCCGCCTCGGCGAGGGACTTCAGGAACGGCCTGGCGTGCGAGACGATGCCGAGGTCGGGCTCGAAGACCTTGCCGAGCTGGGTGGGCTCGATGTCGACGTGGACGAACGTGCGGCCCTTGCGGTAGACCTCCAGATCGCCGGTGTGCCTGTCGCCGAACCTGGCGCCCACCGCCAGCACGAGGTCGCTCTCGAGGAAGGCCGCGTTGCCCCATCTGGTGTGCGTCTGGACCCCCGCCATGCCCGCGAACAGCGCGTGGTCCTCGGGGAAGGCGCCCTTGCCCATCAGCGTCACCTGGACGGGGATCCGCAGCCGCTCGGCCACCTGCCGCAGCTCCTCGGCGGCGTCGCCGATCACCACCCCTCCGCCGGCCAGGATGATCGGACGTTTGGTTTGCCGGATGGCCTCGAGGGCCTTCCGCACCAGGCTCGGCCGCGGCCCCGGCACCTCCACCGGCAGCGGCGCGTCCAGCGCGGGGTCATAGAGGCAGGTGCCGCGCTGCACGTCGATCGGCAGGTCGATGAGGACCGGCCCCGGACGGCCCGACCTGGCGATCCTGAACGCCTCGCGGAACACCCACGGCGCCTGGGCAGGCTCCTTGAGCTGCACCGCCCATTTCGTCACCGGCTTGGCGATCTCCACGATGTCGACCGCCTGGAACGCCTCCTGGTGCAGCTTGTCCGTGGCGGCCTGGCCGGTGACGCAGATCATCGGGATGGAGTCCGCCAGCGCGGTGTAGAGGCCGGTGATCATGTTCGTCCCGGCCGGGCCGCTCGTGCCGATGCTGACGCCGACGTTGCCCGTCACCCTGGCCCAGCCGTCGGCCGCGTGCGTGCCGCCCTCCTCGTGTCGGACCGTGATGTGGCGGATCGAGCTGGTGCGCAGCGCCGCGTAGAGCGGCAGGATGGCGGCGCCGGGGATGCCGAAGACGGTGTCGACGCCCTCCGACTCCAGCACCGCGACGACCGCCTCCATGCAGGGGATTCGTTTCATGCCGCGTTGATCCTTTCGATCACCTTCAGCAGGGCGGAGTGGTCGAGCGAGCCGTGCCCCTGGGCCCTGGCCGCGGCGATGAGCTGGGTGACGAGGGCCGTCATCGGGAGCGAGAGCCCCGCCTGCCTGGCCGCGGCCGTGGCGATGCCCATGTCCTTGTGGTGCAGGTCGATACGGAAGCCGGGGGTGAAGTCGCGGGCCACCATGGAGTGGCGTTTGAGCTCCAGGACGCGGGAGCCGGCCAGCCCGCCCGCCAGCACGTCGAGGCCCTTGCCAGGGTCGACGCCCGAGGCCTCCATCAGCATGATCGCTTCGGCGACGAGGGCGTAGGTGCCGCCGACGACCAGCTGGTTGGCGGCCTTGACGGTCTGGCCGGCGCCGGGCGGGCCGACGTGGACGATCGTCCGGCCGACGGCCCGCAGGACGGGTAAGGCGGCGTGGAAGTCCGCCTCGGCGCCGCCCACCATGATCGAGAGGCTGCCTTCGATCGCGCCCCGCTCTCCGCCGCTGACGGGCGCGTCGAGGGCGCGGGGCAGGCGTTGCGCAATCCCCATCGACGTTTCCGGATTTATCGTGCTCATGTCGATGTAGAGAAGGTTGTCCCCGCCGTACTCGACGATCTCCGGGAGCACCTCCTCCACCTGCGGCGAGTCGGGCAGCATCGTGATGACCACGTCGGCGCCCGTGACCGCCTCGGCCACGCTCGCGACCGTCCTGCCTTCGGGTCTGAGGTCGTACCCACGGACCTCGAAGCCCGCCTTGCCGAGGTTCGCGGCCATGGGCGCGCCCATGATGCCGAGACCGATGAAGCCGATCTTCATCCGTTCCTCCAGTCGAACGCGCCCTGACCTTCGTGCCGGTACTCCAGCCCGACGTGGCGCGCGTAGGCGCCGAGCCTGCTGAAGATCTCCCTGTACGGCATGCGTCCGCTGCCCGGGTACCCGCGTCCCGGGTCGTCGGCGATCTGCACGTGGCCGAACCTGTGGGCCTGGGTGTCGAGGAGTTCCAGCACATCCTCGCCCATGCGGTGCAGGTGGTAGAGGTCGGCGAGGAACTTCACGTTGTCCACGCCGACCTGGTCGATCAGCTCGAAGGCCTGGCGGGAGGAGGTGAGGGGGTAGCGCGGGTTCTCGTGGCTGTTGAGCGCTTCGACGACGACGGTGGCGCCTATGTCGGCGGCCTTGCGGGCGGCGTGGGCGAGGTTGGCGACCGCTACCTTCCGCCGACCGGCATGGTCTGTCTCGGTGGTGCCGGTCGCGGCGTTGCCGTACAGGGCGTTGAGGATCCGGCAGCCGAGGCTGCCCGCCAGCTCCACGGCCACGTCCACGTTGGCCAGGAACCTCTCGGTCTGGGTGAGCACCCCCCTGTCGCCGTTGGCCATGTCGCCCGCGTCGAAGTTCAAGGCCACCAGCTGGACTCCGGCGTCCTCGATGGCGGAGCGGAGGGCGCGGAGGGCGCGGGCGGGCGGGGTGGGCCCATCGAACGGCCACCACATCTCGACGGCCGTGAACCCGGCTGCGGCCGCGGCGGCGGGGCGGTCGAGGAGGGGCAGCTCAGTGAACAGAATGCTCAGATTCACATCGAACCGCAGCCCCACCCCAGACGCTCCTCCTAAGCCCACCCCTCCCTCACCGGTAGCGACGCCCGCCCCACCGAACCCCGCGACGCCCGCGTCTCCCCCGCTGGAGACGACACCCGTCGCACCGCCGCCGCCGCCCATCCCGGTGGACGCGGCACCTCGTCGGGCCGGTCCTCCCCCGCCTCCGACAACACCCGCGCCACTGCGGCCCGTGGCGGGGCCGATGGCTCCGGGGGCGGTCATGAGGCCTCCCTTGTGGGGCGGGCGAGGACCGACCTCATGAGGCGGGCGGTTTCCGAAGGGGTCCTGCCGACCTTGACCCCCGCGGCCTCCAACGCCGATTTCTTGGCCTGCGCCGTCCCCGACGAGCCCGACACGATCGCCCCCGCGTGCCCCATCGTCTTGCCCTCCGGGGCCGTGAACCCCGCCACGTACGCCACAACCGGCTTGGTCACGTTGGCCTCGACGAACGCCGCCGCCCGCTCCTCCGCGTCGCCGCCGATCTCCCCGATCATCACGATCGCGTCCGTGGCCGGGTCCTCCTCGAACGCCCGGAGGCAGTCGATGTGCGTGGTCCCGATCACGGGATCGCCGCCGATGCCCACCGCCGTCGAGAACCCGAGATCCCGCAGCTCGTACATCAGCTGGTAGGTCAGCGTGCCCGACTTCGACACCAGCCCGATCCGCCCGTGCCCGGTGATGTCCGCGGGGACGATCCCCGCCGACGCCTGCCCCGGGCTGATGAGTCCGGGACAGTTCGGTCCGATGATCCTCGTACGGCGCGCCTTGGCCAGGAACCGCACCGTGTCGTGGACGGGCACACCCTCGGTGATCACCACACAGAGAGGCATCTCCGCCTCGGCCGCCTCCTCCACCGCGGCCCCGGCGAAGCGCGGCGGCACGAACACCACCGACACGTCCGCGCCCGTCTCGGCCATCGCCTCGGCCACCGTGCCGAACACCGGCACCCTTCGCTCGCCGAAGTCCACCGACGTGCCGCCCTTGCCCGGGGTCACGCCGGCGACCACGTCGGTGCCCGCCGCCAGCATCCTGGCGGTGTGCCTCGCGCCCTCCGCGCCGGTCATGCCCTGCACGAGGACTCTGCTGTCCTTGGTCAGAAAGATCGCCATCATGTACCCGCTTTCATGAACCGACGCCTTGTCGCCGGGAGCCGTATCGCACCCAGCCCGTCCCCCCGACCCCCGAACCAGCGCCTCCCCCAACCTCAGAACCGGCGCAACTATCGACCCCAGAACCGGCACGCCCTTCACCTCCACAAGCGGCGCGTCTTTCGACCCCATCACCGGCGCACCCTTCACCCCCAGAAGCGGCGCGCCCATCACCCGCAGAACCAGCGCGCCCTTCACCCCCAGAAGCGGCGCGCCCGTCACCATCCCCCGGCCCCAAAGCCAGGGCACCTCCAGAGCCCGAAGCCAGACCATCCCCAGGCACCGAAGCGAGGCCCGCCCACACTGACCGCCGCAAGCCCCCGCGACCCGACAGTGTCGGATCGCCATCACGCGCCCGCCTTGGCCAGCCGGGCGGCCAGCTCCGCGGCGCCGTCCATCGTGGAGACCTGGCGCACGGCCGGATGCCGGGCGTCGCTGAGGATGCGCCGCCCGACCTCCGCGTTGTTGCCGTCCAGCCGGACGACGATCGGCCGCGTCGCGCCCCGCTCACCCAGGAGCTCGAGCGCCGAGACGATCCCCGTGGCCACCGCGTCGCAGGTCGTGATCCCGCCGAAGACGTTCACCAGCACGGAACGGACGTCGGGATCGGACAGGATGATCTCCAGGCCATCGGCCATCACCTTCGCTGACGCGCCACCGCCGATGTCGAGGAAATTCGCGGGCCCCGCACCTGCCTGGGCGACGACGTCCAGCGTGCTCATCACCAGTCCCGCGCCGTTCCCGACGATGCCGACCTGGCCGTCGAGCTTGACGTAGTTGAGTCCGCGCCGCCGCGCCCTGGCCTCGAGCCCCTCCCCTTGGTGCTCCCCGCCGGCCCACTCCGCCACGAGGCATGCGCCCTCGCCGTGGGAAGAGCCGTCGTGTCTGAACAGGGCGTTGTCGTCCAACGTGATCTTGCCGTCGAGGGCGACGATGCGCTGGTCGGTGGTGCAGGCGAGGGGGTTGACCTCGACGAGCAGGGCGCCCTCCTCGTCCATCACCCGCCACAGCCGCTCCAGGACCGGCCCCGCCGCCTCGGGCAGTCCCGAACGGCGGGCGAGCAGCGCTCCATCCACCCCGGCAAGGGGGTCGATCGCCACCTTGACCAGCGCCTCAGGCCTGGTCGCAGCGACGTCCTCGATCTCCATGCCGCCCTCGGTGGACGCCATTGCGAGGAGACAACCGTTCGCCCTGTCGACGAGGAAGGCCGCGTAGTACTCCTCGAAGGGCACCGTCGCCTCCTCCACGAGGACGGTGTGCGCGATGTGTCCCTTGATGTCCATGCCGAGGATGCGTCCCGCCTGCTCGTGCGCCGCGGCCGGGCCCGGTGCCGGCCGTACGCCTCCGGCCTTGCCCCGGCCTCCGGTCTTGACCTGCGCCTTGATGACAACTGGGGTACCCAGCTCCGCCGCGATCGCCCGCGCCTCGTCAGGGGTGGCAGCCACCCCGCCGCGCGGTACGGGGACACCGTGCCGTCTGAAGAGTTCCTTCGCCTGGTACTCGTACAGGTCCATCGAGACTCCCTATGCGGTTCTTGTAGACGGTATACCGTATGGAATATGACTCGTCCAGGCCCTCGACAGAACGCCGCCTACCGGATATTCCATACAGTATGGAAAGTGCCTACGTCCGGGACTGGCGCGGCCGCGCCTACCTCGTCTCCGCCCCGCCGCCCGACCGCCGCCGGATGTTCGTACTGGCCTGGGCCTCGATGCTGGCCATCGCCCCCATGCAGTACGGCTACGCCGCGGCCGTACCCGCCTTCCTCGCCGGAGGCCGCACCCTGGTGACGGTCCTGCTACCACTGGCCGCCTGGATCGTCGTCCAGGCCATCACCGCCTTCCTCCTCAGCACCCACCTCCTGACCACACCTCCGCCCAACGGCCACCCCACCACCCCACGAAAAGGCGTGAAGAGGCTCGAGGACAGCAACCCTCAGGTACGTGCAACCGCCGGTCGCCAGCCACGGACCCGGACGGCCAGGGCGTCACAAGCGGGCGAGTCCGATAGTCGTAGGCTGCGGATGCGGGCACAGGTGGCAGAGAGCCCCTCGCCTCACAGGCGTGAAGCCGACGACCCCGGGCCCCGGTCACGGACAGCCGAAGAGAGGGAACCCCGGGCGAGCGACGCCGATGGTCGAGGACCGCGCACGCGGACGATCGAAGACCGCACGCCCCACACGCGAGACCCCCACACGCGGACCGCCGAGGACGGGGTGCCCCTCAGGGGTGGGTCCGATGGGCATGGGGTGCGGATTCGGCTGGTGTTGGGGGCGGGGGCCGGTTTGAGTGGGATCGGGTTGGTCACTGTGGCCGTCAGTGAGGAGCTCTGGGCGCTGCTCCTTGGCTTCTCGTTGCTGGGTGGCGTCGGTGGCGGGCTGGTGTATGGCGTATGCAGTCGGCTGGTCGCCGGTTGGTATCCGGAGAGGTCGGCGGCCCGGGTGGGCTATGTGACCGGGGCGTTCGGATATGGAGCGCTTCCCCTCGCGGTGGTCGCCGGTGCGACGGCTGCCGGTGGTGACGGGCCTTGGGCGGTGCAGGTGGCTTTCGCGGTGTGTGCGGTGGTGGCCGTGGTGGCGATCGGGCTGGCGGCCCGGTTCGTACGGCTGGCGCCGCGCCGGTGGTGGCCCGCGACGGTCGACCCCAGGAAGCACGCCCTGGACGCCACACAGTTGCGGAGGACACCTCCCGCGGTACGCGAGTTCACGCCCGGACAGGCGCTGCGGACTCCCGCCTTGGCCGTCCTGGTGGGGATCCTGCTCTGTGCCGGGACGATCTCCATCTTCGACGTCGTGATGGTGGCGGCCCTGGGGGAATGGCCGGCGCTCGCGCTCCTGATCGCACTGAACGGGGCGGGGCGGTCCGGTGCGATGAGGGTCTCCGAGGTGCTGGGGCGGCGGCGGACCCTTGCGCTGGTGCTTGCGGTGCTCGGGGTCGGCCAGGTGGTGCTGGCGAGCGGCTCGATCATGGGGGGCGCGGTGGTGGCGGGCCTGGGCGGGGGCGCGTTCTATCCGCTGGTGGCCGCCCTGGTGCGGGAGTACTTCGGTGAGGAGCGGGTGAGCGAGATCCACGGCGTGGTCTACAGCGCCAAGGCGTTGGCCGGTATCGCGGGTGTCGGTCTCGCGGGAGTGATCCTGGCGGGATCGGCCTTGCTGGGCGGGACCGGCACGCATGGGGGCAGCCCCTCGCCAGGCGGAAACAGTGTGATCGGTGGAGGCGGCCCGGTGCGGGGAACGGTACTGATGCCTGATCTGCTCAGCGGGGTCGGCCATCTCGGCGGGGCCGGGCTGGGTGGGATCGGTCTGCTGGCCGGGTGCGTGGCGTTCGGGGCGGCGGCGGCGAGCCTGCGGTTGCGGGTGCCCGGCAGGCCCGTCACGATCCCCGTCTGACCCGAGGAACGAGAAGTGGCGCACGACGGGCAGCTGCCGGTGGCCGGAGGGCCTCGGTCGAGGCGGCCCGCGGCCCCGAGGGGATGCTCGAGGCTCGTCTGCCGGAACGACCGGCGCGAGACAGCACCTGATCTCGCGGGCTCGCCGCCACTCTGCTGATCTCAGCGGTCACCCAAGCCGGCGAGATCGTTCACCAAAGAGGTGCGCCGCCACCACGGCACCAGCTGAACGACGCCGAGCGCCACCTCGACGACGAAGAACAGCCACAGCACCCCCGTGGCGCCGTGGATCAGCGCGTACGCCTGCCACATCGCGAACAGCGTCCGGGCGACGCCGTCGAGCAATCCGTGCAGGGGCAGGGGCCTGACGATGCGCAGGATGGCCCAGACGACTATGACCGAGCCCATCAGGTTCGCGTACAAGGTCTGCATCGGGTCGAGGGCGGGCATGACGCCCAGCCCGAGTGCGCCGCCCAACGACGACAGCGCCCCGTGCACCAGGGTGTACGTCCACGGCGTCGCGAATCCCGCCGTGACGACGAGGTCGTACCAGGCGCTCGCGCGTACGACGCGAAGGTAGGCGTGGCGGGAAGGGGCGAGAAGACGGATCACGAGGGGCCTCCTGTGGGTCTCACGGCAACGAAGGCTCACGGTAAACAGTGGAGTACGCTCCAATGTCAAGCCCGTAATCCGACGGAGGGTCATGCGCATCGGAGAGTTGGCCGCGCAAGCGGGGATGACCAAGGACACCATCCGGTTCTACGAGAAGGTCGGCCTCGTCACAGCTCGACGGCTGGCCAACGGCTATCGCGACTTCCCGCCCGAGACAGTGGCCTGGCTGCACTACGTCCGCACCGCGCAGACGCTCGGGTTCTCACTGGCGGAGATCGCACGGCACGGCGAGGAACTGCACGACGCGCCGGACTCCGCGGAAAGGCTGTCCGCGCTGTTCGAGGAGAAGATCCACGTCATCGACGCGCGCATGGGCGAGCTCGCCGCCCTACGGGCCGAGCTCACAGCGCGGGTCGGCACCGGATGCCCCCTGCGGGCGGTCGGCCAAGCCGTCTGAGCCCGGGACGCAGCGGAGCACCCGGTCAGGTCAGCTGCGCGACGTTGAACCCGGCCAGCAGCTCGCCGTTGGGCGGGATGACGCCGTAGCTGCTCTCCGGGAGTTCGTTCCAGGCTCCCGGCAGGTCGCCGAGCGGCTCGGACACGACCAGGCGCGTGTCTCCCGACAGCCCGCGCAGCCACGCGACATCGGGGTACAGCGCGCGCAGGGACTCGACGCTGGAACTGTAGAACAGCGTGCGCGACTCGCGCCGGCTGGAGTAGCGGAAAACCCACACCCGCTCGCCGTTCGACGTCGCGACCGTCATCTGCAGCGGGAACTCGACGTCGTTGTCATGGCCGAGCTGCTCGACCAGGCCGGCCATCCGGCCCACGGCCCCCGGCGGATCGTCGTCCAGGCCGAACGTCAGCGCCAGGTAGAACATCACCTCCGAGTCCGTCGTGCCCTCGATGCGGGAGAACAGCGCGGGGTCGACGGCCATGCACAGCTCCCGCCGGAGCCGCTCGAAGCCTGCGACCACGCCGTTGTGCATCCACAACCAGCGTCCGTGACGGAACGGGTGGCAGTTGGTCTGCTGCACCGCCGTGCCGGTCGACGAGCGGATGTGGGCGAAGAACAGCGGCGAGCGGACATGGTTGGCGATCTCCCGCAGGTTGCGGTTGTTCCACGCCGGGCCGGTGTCCCGGAAGATCGCCGGAGTGGCGATGTCACCGGTGTACCAGCCGACGCCGAACCCGTCGCCGTTCGTCGTCTGCACGCCCATCCGGGAGCGCAGACTCTGGTCGATCAGCGACGGCTCCGGACGGTACAGCACGTCGCACAGCAACAGGGGCGTCCCCGAGTAAACGAGCCATCGGCACATGAGCCACGCCTTTCCTCAGCAGGTCGTACAACCTCAGCCGTACCCTCTCGGCCGGGTGGTATGGCGCGCCGGGTTCAGCACGTGGCGTCGATGAGGAGCAGGTCAGCCCAACGTTCGCTGGTTTCTGACACCTCCTGCCGGTGGCCGGCATGAAGGCAGCGGCGACGAACGACGTGCGTGTCCTGCCGAGACCGCCTACGGCGGCGGTGCGGCGGTAGAAGCCGAGCGCCTGCGAGGGGTGTGCGCGACAGCACGGAGGGGCCGAACTCGTGGGCTTCCCTCCTGAGGACGCGCGCCGGTTCAGTCTTTCGGGCGCGCGAACAGTTCTAGGTGCGAGCACTCGACACAGCGGAAGGCTTCGACGATCCAGCGGGTCTTCCCCATACGCCTGGCGCCGCCGAAGATCCCGCGCTCCAGAGGGCCCTTGATCCAGCGGGCGTACCCTTGGGAATGCTCGCCGGCATCCTCGATGAAGCCCGGCTCGAGGTCCACGCCGCCGCATTGGGTGCATCGCATGCCCGTATTGTGCCAGTGCAGCGATCAACAAGGACTCGCGGGCGATCGCTGCTGGTCAGGTTGCGCAGGAGCACGGTCATGTCGACCCTGTCCACCAGGGGGCCCACGCCTTGGGCTCCCGCAGCATCGCGTTGGGCAGGAAACTCCCATGACACCCTCGGCTCGCGGATCACGTCCACGGCCTGGTCGACGAGGGATGGCCTTCGCGGTCGTCCACGGCGTGCTCGACGAGGGGACGGCTTTCGCGGTCGTCCGCGGCTTCGCGGTTGTGATCGGGGTCACCGGGCAGGTGGAGCCTGGAAACTGTATGCTGTAGGCAGTCGACCACAAACAGTTGAGGGTGCGGATATGTTGCAGTCTGATTCGGGGGCGGCGGCCAAGATTCCGCGTCCCGTGCCGCTCAGGGAGAGCGTGTTCGAAGCGCTGCTCGAGCTCATCGTGTCCGGGCAGCTTCGGCCCGGGCAGCATCTGGTCGAGAGCGAGCTGGCCGAGTTGCTCGGGGTGTCGCGGCAGCCGGTGCGCGAGGCGTTGCAGCTGCTCAGCGGCGAAGGATGGGTGGATCTGCATCCGGGCCAGGGGGCCTTCGTGCATTCGCCCAGTGTCGAGGAGGCCGACCAGCTGCTCGCCGTACGAGCGCTGCTGGAGACGGAGTCCGCGCGGCTGGCCGCGCGGCACGCGGACGAGGAGGGCGTGGCCGCGCTGCGCAGGCTGTGCGCGCGGGGAGCCTCGGCGGCTCACGCGGAGGACACCGACACGGCGGTGGCGGCCAACTCCGAGTTGCACGCGTTGATCACGGCGCTGTCGGGCAACAAGGTGCTGGCCGAGCTCGCGGCACAGGTGGCGCGCCGGGTGCGGTGGTATCACACGCCGGTGGCGAGACAGCGGGGGCTCACCTCGTGGCGGGAGCACGAGGATCTGATCGACGCCATCGCCGACGGGAACGAGGAGATGGCGGCGCAGATCATGCGGGAGCACACCGAGCACACGAGGGTGTCGTACCTGGAGCAGCGCAAGAACCAGCCGGAGGAGCCGGCGCCCCAGCCGGTACGGCGACGCCGCATGCGGGCGGCACCGGGGAGATAGGCCATCCGACTTCCGGGAGGCGCCGGTCATCGGGGGTTGACGGCCACCTCGGGAAGGTGGGTGGCCATCTGGAGGGTTGAGCGGCTTCCCGGTTTCGGGAAGCGCCCGAGGGCCGGCCGTCGTGTGGAGGTTCGTCCGTAGGGTCGGGCCGACGTTGACGCGGAGTTCACTCGGTGCCGTTTTCAGGTAACACCGCGGGTAGACGATGGAAGAGAGGTGATGACCAATGAAGGCGATTGCCCGCTTTCTCCTTAGTGATCCCATCGGCAACTCCGCCGACGGCCGCATGCTCGGCCTGGCCGTCGGCCTGGCGACGAGGCAGCACTACTCGGCCGACGAGGCCGACCGCTACCTGCGCGAATGGACTGCCGAGGCGACCGCTCACGACAAGGCCGCGGGCGGGGCCTGAAGCCCCACCCGCGGAAAGTCAGCGCCGCTCGCCCTCAGAAGAGGACGAGGACGACGAAGAGGACGAGGCCCCCGAGGAGGCCGCTGACGAACCTGGGGAAGGCCCCGACGAGGACGACTTCACCAAGCTGGCCACCGTTGTCACCGCCAGCGTCCCCACGATGACCCCCAACGACACCAGGATCGGGATCTCGGGCGCCCACGTCACCCCGTCGTGATGCAGCGCCTCCAGCACCAGCTTGACCCCGATGAACGCCAGCACCACCGACAGTCCCTTGCTGAGGTACACGAGCCGGTCCAGCAGCCCGCCGATCAGGAAGAACAGCTGCCTGAGTCCCATCAGCGCGAACGCGTTCGCGGTGAAGACCAGGTAGGGATCCTTCGTCAGCCCGAAGATCGCCGGGATCGAGTCGAGGGCGAACAGCAGGTCCGTGGTCCCGATGGCGACCATGACGATCAGCATCGGGGTCACCATGCGCCGGCCGTCCAGCCGTACCGTCAAGGACGCCCCGTGATAGGCAGAGGTCGTCGGCAGCAGCCGCCGCGTCGCCCTGATCACCGCGTTCTCCGCGAACTCCTCCGACGAGGAGTCCGAGGAGGTGGAGATCAGCTTCCACGCGGTGTAGACGAGGAAGGCGCCGAAGACGTAGAAGAGCCAGTCGAAGCGGGCGACCGCCTCCGCGCCCAGGGCGATGAAGACGCCCCGCATGAGCAGCGCCACCACGATCCCGACCAGCAGCACCTTCTGCCGGTACCGCATCGGCACCCGGAACCTGCTCATGATCAGCAGGAAGACGAAGAGGTTGTCGACGCTGAGGGAGTACTCGGTGATCCATCCGGCGAAGAACTCCCCGCCGCGCGCGGGCCCCGACAGCAGCAGGAGCCCCGCGCCGAAGACCCCCGCGAGGGCGACGTAGAACGTCACCCAGCCGACGCACTCCTTGAACGACGGCTCGCGGGGGTTGCGGGCCACCAGGTAGAAGTCGACGGCCAGCACGAGCACGAACCCCGCGATCGTGGCCAGCCAGATCCAGGGAGGCAGGTTCACACCGATGCCCTCCGTACGTAGTGGGCGAGCAGTTCGTCAGCGCGCGGGTTGCGCCGCCGCGCGCGCACCCGCAGCAGCCAGTACGGCATGAGCCGCTCGTGCAGCCAGAGGAAGCCGATGGCGAATCCCAGGCTCACCATGGCCTGGTAGGCCAGGAAGGGCAGCACGCCGTCGGCCATCCCACCGGTGGGCGCGACGCTCTCCTGGGCCAGTCTGGACAGCGGGAAGGCGAGCAGCCATAACAGTCCGGCGGGCGCGAAGGTGCCGGGACGGAACGGGCCGTGGCCGAGCAGCATGCCGTACAGGCCGCCGAAGAGAGCCAGCGGTAGCGCGAGCAGCGCCGCCCCGCCGGGCTGACCCGCGAAGAGGGTCAGCCCGCCCGCCATGGCGCCGGCGAGGGCGCCGACGGCGAGCCCGGGGACGGCCAGTTCGAGGCTGTGACGGGCGACCATCAGCCCACCACCACGCCGAAGGCGACGAGGCTGTAGAACAGCATCCCGAGGTAGAAGACCGCGCCGAAGCCGATGATCGCGTTCGACCACCATCGCGGTCTGATCGGCTTGGGCAGCATCCTGTTGTTGACCAGGAGCAGCGTCACGCAGTACGCGCCCATCGCGAACGTCGACAGGAACGCCAGCGTGTCGAGGATCCCGCTGGGCCCGTCGGCGGGTCCGAAGAGCAGGATCAGGATGCCGAAGACGATCACTCCCCAGAGGAAGCCGGCGTAGAGGTGCGCCATCTTCAGCCGGCGCGCGCCCGGCACGAAGTTGTAGGTCATGTCCGCCTGGCCGCGCGAGAAGGAGTCGAACAGCCCGAGCGTCGCGTTGAGCCCGATCAGCGCGATGAACCCGAGGAACACCACGCCCAGCACCGAGCTGCCGGCCGAGGAGACGGCGTCGGCCATGGCGCTGAGCGCGACCTCCCTGTCGTCGCCCTGGATGGCCGCGCGCACGCCGGGGTTCTGCCTGGCCGCGGCCTGCGCGATGACCGTGAACGAGATCGTCACGAGCATCGTGACGCCCCAGAACAGCAGGAGCGCGTCGAAGGTGACCCAGCGCCGCCATCCGCGCCACTTGGCCATCTCGGCGGGGTCCTCGGTGTCGAACATGAAGCCGCGCGAGGGCATGGCCTCCTCCTCGCCGGCGTGCCGCAGGCCGCGGATGCGCGGGATGTGCGCGCCCATGCCCGCTCCCGAGTCGCGCAGGTGCAGGGTGTACCACATCTGCTGCATGCCGGACGGCCCCGCGAAGGCGCAGGCGCCGACGATCACCGGGAACCAGGCGGCCGACAGCGCCTCTGGCGGCAGGTAGCCGATGGAGAACATCCCGGTGATCGTGCTGACCACGTCACTCCAGGAGCCCACCATGGCCGCGATCACAGCGGTGCCGATGACCAGCGCGCCGATGAGCACCGAGAGCAGGTTCTCCAGCACGTTGTAGATGACCTTGGCCAGGCTGAAGACCACCCCGACCAGGATCAGTCCCGTGACCGCGGTCACGGTCCACGGGATGCCGGTGATCTCCTCGAAGGCCGCCGCGCCCGCCGAGAGGTGCCCAGGCCAGATGTAGACGAGGATCGCGACCGCGAAGAAGAACCACATCAGCGGCTTGAAGACGCGGGCGGCGCCGGAGAAGATGCTCTCCCCCGTCGCCATCGCGTAGCGCGCCATCTCCAGCATGACGACCGCCTGGAGGGTGACGCCGATCAGGAACAGCCAGCGGATCTCGGGCCCGAACAGCAGCACCAGGCGGGGCCACATGTACGACTCGCCCATGCCCACGCCGAGCGCCACGAGGAACACGGTGGGACCGAGGATGTGCACCGAGGGCGGGGCGTCGGGCAGCTTGCGGATGGGCATCGGCTCGAGCCGGCCCGCTTTCCATACTCGTTTGTCTTCTACCGGCGTGGTGGTCACCGGTGTCTCGGACGTGTCCAACTGACGGACCTCCTGGGGGGTGGATGTGCAGTTGCGATGGGCCCCCTTCGGCGGCTCGGCTCAAGCCACCGTCAAAGCAGTCCTGCGGCGCGCGCCCAGCGGTACTTCGCACCGAGGACCGCGACCGGCTTCTCCGTCGTGTACGGGTAGGCGACCACGCCGTGGTCGAACAGGTACTCGCAGGCCTCCTCCACCTCGGTGTCGCCGGCGAGCGAGGCGACGACCGGCTTGACGTTCCCCTTCTCGCGTTCCTCCTGGACGACTCCGGCGATCAGCTCGGCGAAGACCATGGGAGGGGTGACGATCGTGTGCCAGTAGCCGAGGACCAGCGCGTGGATGCGCGGGTCGGTCAGGCCGAGCCGTACGGTGTTCTCGTAGGTCGAGGGCGGCTCTCCCCCGGTGATGTCGATCGGGTTGCCCGCCGCGCCGAACGGCGGGATGTAGGCGCGGAAGGCCTGGTCGAGGTCGTCGGGGATGTCCATGAGGGTCAGTCCGGCGTCGACGCAGGCGTCCGAGAGGAGCACGCCCGAGCCGCCCGCGCCGGTGATGATCACGACGTTCTCGCCTTGGGGCGTGGGCATGAGCGGCAGCGAGCGCGCGTACTCCAGCATGTCGTTCAGTCCCGGCGCGCGCACGACGCCGGCCTGGCGCAGGATGTCGTCATAGACCTTGTCGTCGCCGGCCAGCGCGCCGGTGTGCGAGCCCGCGGCTCTGGCGCCCATCGCGGTACGGCCCGCCTTGAGCACGATGACGGGCTTGTGCCTGACCACCCTGCGCGCCGCCTCGACGAAGCCGCGCCCGTCCTTGAGGTCCTCGAGGTGCATGGCCACGGCGCGGGTGTGGTCGTCCTGCTCGAAGAAGGTCAGCAGGTCGTCCTCGTCCACGTCGGCCTTGTTGCCGACGCCGACGATCGCCGACACCCCCATCTTGGTCGTACGGCTGAAGCCCAGGATGGCCATCCCGATGCCGCCGCTCTGCGAGGTCAGCGCCACGCCGCCCTTCACGTCGTACGGCGTGCAGAACGTCGCGCAGAGGTTCTCCGGCGTGTAGTAGTAGCCGTAGATGTTGGGGCCGAGCATGCGCACGCCGTGCCTGGCCGCGATCTCCACGATCTCCGCCTGGCCCTCGACGTTGCCCGTCTCGGCGAAGCCCGACGGGATCATGATGGCCCCCGCCACGCCCTTCTCCCCCACCTGCTCCAGCGCGGGAGGGACGAAGGCGGCGGGGATCGCGAACACCGCGACGTCCACGTCGTACGGCACGTCGGCCACGCTCTTGTAGGCGGGCAGGCCCATGATGTCGGCGGCCTTGGGGTTGATCGGGAAGATCTGGCCCTGGTAGCCGCCGTTGATGAGGTTGCGCATGACCGAGTTGCCGATCTTGCCCTGCTCGGCCGAGGCGCCGATCACGGCGATGGAGCGCGGCTTGAAGATCCGCGTCATCTGCTCGAGGATCTTCTCCCTCGGGATGCGCGTCTTCTCCCTGGGCGGTTCGCCGATGAGGATCCGCACGTCGGCGGCGACGGCCCCGTCAGGTCCCGCGAAGACGGGGTTGAGGTCCACCTCCGCGATCTCGGGGAAGTCGCCCACCAGGGCGCCCACGCGCTCGATCATCTGGGCCAGCGCCTCCCTGCTGGCCGGTTCCGCACCCCGAGCACCGCGAAGCACCTCCGCCGCTCTGATGTCGTCCAGCATCCCGAGTGCATCATCACCCGAAAGTGGGGCGAGTCTGAAGGTCACGTCCTTCAGGACTTCGACCAGGACACCGCCGAGGCCGAACGCGACGACCTTGCCGAAGGTGGGGTCGGTGACAGCGCCGATGATGACCTCGTGGCCGCCGCCGACGAGCTGCTGCACCTGTATACCGTCGACAGACGCCTCCGGATCGTATGCAGTCGCGTTCGCGAGGATCTGCGCGTAGCCGCTCGCGACCTCCTCCGCGTTCCTAAGGCCGACCAGCACGCCGCCGGCGTCGGTCTTGTGCAGGATGTCGGGCGAGACGATCTTCAGGACGACGGGGAAGCCGAGCTCCTCCGCCAGCCGTACGGCCTCGTCGGCGGTCGTCGCCAGGCCCTCGCCTGGGGTGGCGATGCCGTACTCCTGACAGATCCGCCGCCCCTCGGGAGCGGTGAGCGCCGCACGCCCCTCCGCCAACGCCTTGTCGAGAATCTCCCTAATGGTCACCTAGATGACTCCGTTCGTCTTCAGCTCGGCCAGTTCGTCGGCGCTCACGCCGAAGGCGCCGTAGATCTCCTCGTTGTGCTCGCCCAGCAGCGGGGGCGTGCGGACCTCGACCGGCGAGTCCGACAGCTGCAGCGGGCTGCCCACCGTCACGAACGCGCCGCGCTCGGGGTGGTCGACGCTGACGACGATGCCCTCCTCGCGCAGGCTGGCATCCTCGACCAGCTCCTTCGTGGACAGGATCGGACCGCACGGGATGTTCTGGGCGTTGAGCGTGTCCAGCACGGTCCACTTGTCGTGCGCGATGCTCCACTCCTCGATGAGCTGGAACATCTTGTCCAGCTTCGGCAGCCGCGCCTCCGGGGTGGCCCACTCGGGGTCGTCGGCCAGCTCGGGCCTGCCGATGATCGCCGACAGCGGCTTCCAGCCGACCGGCTGCACGATCACGTAGATGTAGTCGTTGGGACCGCCCGGCGCGCACCGCACCGCCCAGCCCGGCTGCCCGCCGCCGCTGGCGTTGCCCGAGCGCGGCACCTCCTCGCCGAAGGTCTTGTTCGGGTACTCCTTCAGCGGCCCGTGCGCCAGCCGCTGCTGGTCGCGCAGCTTCACCCGGCACAGGTTGAGTACGGCGTGCTGCATCGCGACCTGGACGCGCTGTCCCCTGCCGGTGCTCTCCCGCTGGTAGAGGGCGGCGAGGATGCCCGCGACCGCGTGGATGCCGGTGCCCGAGTCGCCGATCTGGGCGCCGGTGGCCAGCGGCGGGCCCTCCTCGAAGCCCGTGGTGCTCATCGAGCCGCCCATGGCCTGGGCGATCACCTCGTACGCCTTGAACTTCGCGTACCGGCCCGCGCCGAAGCCCTTGATGGAGGCGTAGATGAGGCGCGGGTTGAGCTCCTGCAGGCGCTCCCACGTGAAGCCCATACGGTCGACCGCGCCGGGGCCGAAGTTCTCCACCAGGATGTCGGAGTTCTTCACCAGCTCGGCGAACAGCTCCTTGCCGCGCTCGCTCTTCATGTTGAGCGTGATGCTGCGCTTGTTGCAGTTCAGCATCGTGAAGTAGAGGCTGTCGATGCCGGGCAGGTCGCGCAGCTGCTGCCGGGTGATGTCGCCGGTCGGGGCCTCCAGCTTGACCACGTCGGCGCCGAGCCAGCCGAGCAGCTGCGTGGCCGACGGGCCGGACTGGACGTGGGTCATGTCCAGGACGCGGACGCCTTCCAGTGCCTTCATGACCGCTCCCTACTTGTACATCGTCTGGTTCATGGTCCCGGGGGCGTAGACCTCCGGATCGACCCACACGTTGATCAGCGAGGGCTTGCCCGACTCGCGCGCCCTTTCCATCGCGGGGCGGATGTCGGCCGGGTCGCGGACCTCCTCGCCGTGACCGCCGAGGAGCTTGGCGAACTCGTCGTAGCGGACGTCGCCGAGGGTGTTGCCGATGCGGGCGCGGTCCTCGCCGTACTTGGCGGCCTGGCCGTACCTGATCTGGTTCATCGAGGAGTTGTTGCCGATGACGCCGATGAACGGCAGGTCGAAGCGGACCATCGTCTCGAAGTCCCAGCCGGTGAGGCTGAAGGCGCCGTCGCCGAACAGCGCGACGACCTCCTTGTCGGGGCGGGCCTGCTTGGCGGCCATCGCGAAGGCGACGCCGACGCCGAGCGTGCCGAGCGGGCCCGGGTCCATCCAGTGGCCGGGCGACTTGGGCTGGACGACCTGTCCGGAGAAGGTGACGATGTCGCCGCCGTCGCCGATGTAGATGGAGTCCTCGGTCAGGAACTCGTTGATCTCGTGGACGAGCCGGTAGGGGTCGATCGGCCGCGAGTCGGAGTGCTGCCGCGGCAGGCGCTTGGTGTATGCCTGGGTCTCGACCGTGCGCAGCTCCTCGATCCACTCCTTGCGCCTGGTGGCGGCGTTCTGGACGCGTCCGGTGGCGGCCTGGGTGACCGCGGACAGGACGGCGCCCGCGTCGCCGACGATGCCGAGGTCGATGTCGCGGTTCTTGCCGACCGTGCGGTAGTCGAGGTCGATCTGGACGACGGTGGCGGTGGGCGAGAGGCGCTTGCCGTACCCCATCCTGAAGTCGAACGGCGTGCCCACGATGATGATCAGGTCGGCCTCGGTGAAGGCATACCTGCGGCTGAGCTGGAAGTGGTGCGGGTCGCCCGGCGGGAGTGTGCCCCGGCCCGAGCCGTTCATGTAGGCCGGCACGTTGAGCGCGCGGACGAAGTCGATGGCGGCGTCTGTGCCGCGGCAGGTCCAGACCTGGCTGCCGAGCAGGATGCACGGCTTCTCGCTGTGGGCCAGCAGGTCGGCCAGGCGCTCGATGGCCTCGGGGTCGCCCGCCTGCCTGGTCGAGGCGCGGTAGTTCGTGGGGATGCGGGCCTGGTCGAGGGGCACCTTGGCGTCGAGGACGTCGCGCGGGATCTCCAGGAACGACGGGCCCGGCGCGCCGTGGTAGCACTCGCGGAAGGCCATCGACACCAGGTCGGCCACCCGCTCTGTGCTCGGCACCGTGGCGGCGAACTTGGTGATGGGGGTCATCATGTCGACGTGCGGGAGGTCCTGCAGCGAGCCCATCTTGTGCTGGCTCAGGGCGCCCTGGCCGCCGATGAGCAGCATCGGGCTCTCGGCACGGAAGGCGTTGGCCACGCCCGTCACCGCGTCGGTTGTGCCGGGGCCCGCGGTGACGACCGCGCAGCCGGGCTTGCCGGTGATCCTGGCGTAGCCGTCGGCCGCGTGCGCCGCGACCTGCTCGTGGCGTACGTCGATCACCTCGATGCCCTCGTCCACGCAACCGTCGTAGATGTCGATGATGTGGCCACCGCAGAGCGTGTAGATGACGTCCACGCCCTCCGCCTTGAGCGCCTTGGCCACCAGGTGACCACCCGAGATCAGTTCCGACATCGCTCACCCTTCCAGGATGCTGTCTTCTCCATACTGCATACCGTATGAGCCACATGCTTACTCGGCTATCACGGGCCTGTCTAGCCCCTTCTCAGTCCGGCAGGTCGAGCAGTTCCACCGGCTCGCCGTCCCAGCCGGGCGGGAGCACGGCCAGCGCGTCGGCCAGCGCGGCCCCCCAGAGCGAGCCGGGCCGATCACGCCCGACGGGCACCGCCCCACTCCCCGACCTGCGCACGGGCACGAGCCGCGTGTCCCTGGGATGGGCCGGCGTCGCGCGCTCCCCCGGCTGGAAACGCTCGGACTTCTGGGATGGCCGGGCCAGGGTCGCGTGCTCGCCCGGCTGGTAGCGCTCGGACTCCTGGGATGGCCGGGTCAGGGTCGCGCGTTCGCCCGGCTGGTAGCGCTCGCCCTTGAGCAGCGGGACCAGCAGCGTCAGGGCGGCGGACAGGGCGGCGAACGGGTTGCCAGGCAGCCCCACCACCAGGCGCCCACCGGGCAGCCTGGCGAGGAGCTGGGGATGGCCGGGCCGTACGGCGACCCCGTCGACGAGCACCTCGGCCCCCACCTCGTCGAGAACCGCCCGCAGGTGGTCGGCGGGCCCCTTGGACGAGGCCCCGCACACCACAACGATCTCCGCCCTGCCTTGTCCGAGCTGCTCCTCCAGGACGGGCGCGGCCGTGTCGACGCCGGCGGGCGGGCTGGGGGTGGGTCCGGCGGTGGTGCCGGGAGGCTGAGGGGCGAGGGCGGTGCGGAGAGGTTCGGGGCCGTCGGGGAGCGTGAGGCACGGGCCGACCCGGCCGCCCGCCCATTCGATCAGCCCGGGCAGGAAGGGTCCGATGGCGTCGCGCACACGGCCGGGCTCGGGCAGTCCCTCATCCACCACCTCGTCGCCCGTCACGAGCACCGCCACCTCGGGGCGCCGGTGAACCGTGAGCACGTCGTGTCCCAGCGCGGCGGCCAGCCCCAGAACCATGGGCGTCACCCGCGCCCCGGCGCCGAGCGCCATCTCGCCGAGCCCGACGTCCTCACCCCGCCGCCGCACATGCCGCCCGTCCTCCACCACCCCGGCGACCCAGCCACCACCCCTCTCCCGCTCACCCGAACGATCCGACCAGGCCCGCGACTCGGCTTCCCGCTCACCCGAGTGGTCCTGCCTGGCCCCCGACCCCGCGCCTCGCTCATCCGAGTGGTCAGGTAGAGCCCGTGGCACGGCGTTCTGTTCGCCGGACGATCCTGCGTCCATACATCGGGCGGCCTCGTATGGCAGGACCGCTCTCGTGCCCTCGGGTACCGGCGCACCGGTGGCGATCTCCACCGCCCAGCCCGGCTTCAGCACCTCGGCGTGCGCCTGCCCGCCCGCCAGCACCTGTCCGACCACCTGCCACGGCCCCTCCCCCGCGACCGCGTACCCGTCCATCGCCGACACGTCCGTTCCCGGCACCGCGACGAGGGCCCGCAGGGGCAGGGCCAGGCGGCAGCCGTGCGCCATGGACAGCGGCACCTCCTCGGCAGGTGAGGACGGCGCCGCGCGCAACGCGATGGCGCGCGCCTCTGCCCACGTCACGTGTCCACCCGACGCCCTGTCCACCTTGCGGCCCCCGCCATCCGTCTCCACGCGCGACTCCACCCGACGAACCCTGCCATCTCCATCTGACCGACCCTGATGCCACCCCACCACGCCATCCCTTTCCAGGGTCTCCGGTAACCGCGGTCCGGCCCAACCGAGAACCCCCGCTCCCCGGGGAAGCCTGCCGTCCCCTCCCTTGACCCGAATTTTTCCATACTGTATACCGAATGCACTGTCGACGCGAGAACGGAGCTCGGTATGAAGGTCGCTGTTCTCGGCGCCGGCGCCATCGGCGCGTACGTGGGCGCCGCCCTCCACAGGGGCGGCGCCGAGGTGCATCTCATCGCCAGGGGCGAGCACCTGCGGGCGATACGCGAGGCCGGTGTGCGGGTGCTGAGCCCGAGGGGTGACTTCACCGCCCACCCCCACGCCACCGACGACCCTCGCGAGGTCGGCCCGGTGGACCACGTGTTCCTCGGACTGAAGGCCAACTCCTACGCGGCCGCGGGCCCGCTCGTCAGGCCACTGCTGCACGAGTCCACCACGATCATCGCCGCACAGAACGGCATCCCGTGGTGGTACTTCCACGGGCTCAAGGGCCCCTACCAGGGCTACCGCATCGAGAGCGTCGACCCGGGCGGCACGGTCACCGCCGCGCTCCCGCTGGAACGCGCCATCGGCTGCGTCGTCTACGCGGCGACCGAGATCGAGGAGCCGGGCGTGATCCGCCACCTCGAAGGGACCCGCTTCTCGATCGGCGAGCCCTCGGGCGAGCTCACCGCCCGCTGCGCGAGCTTCGGCGCGGCGATGACCAGCGGCGGGTTGAAGTGCCCCGTGGAGCAGGACCTGCGCAAGGACGTCTGGATCAAGCTGATGGGCAACATCGCCTTCAACCCGATCAGCGCGCTGGCCAGGGCCACCATGGCCGGGATCTGCCGCCACGACGGGGCGAGGGAGCTGGTGGTGGCGATGATGCGCGAGACCGTCGAGGTGGCCAGGCGGGTGGGCTGCGATCCAGGCGTCTCCGTCGAGCGCAGGCTGAGGGGCGCGGAGAGGGCGGGCGAGCACAAGACCTCCACGCTGCAGGACCTGGAGAAGGGCAAGCCGCTGGAGCTCGACGTGCTGCTGGCCGCCGTGGTGGAGCTGGCCGACCTGACGGGCGCCGAGGTGCCGACGCTGCGGGCGATCCACGCGGTCAGCGATCTGCTCAACGAGGGCCTCGCGAGCTGACGCAAAAAGACATACCGTAGGCTGTATACAGAATGGAGGGATCATGAGCTATGACCGCCTGACCCATCCACTGGTTCGTGAGGACGGCGTGCTGCGCAGGGCGAGCTGGGACGAGGCCCTCGACGCCGCGGCGGAAGGCTTCCTGCGCAACATCGCCAGGCACGGCCCCGACAGCTTCGCGATGCTGTCGTGCGCCCGCTCCACCAACGAGATGAACTACGTGGGCCAGAAGTTCACTCGCGTCGTCGTCGGAACGAACAACGTGGACTCCTGCAACCGCACCTGCCACGCGCCGAGCGTCGCGGGCCTTTCCGCGGTGTTCGGCAGCGGTGGCGGCACCTCCTCCTACCAGGAGGTCGAGGACACCGACGTGATCGTCATGTGGGGTTCGGCCGCCCGCAACGCCCACCCGATCTTCTTCCAGCACGTGCTGAAGGCGATCCACAAGGGCGCCCGGATGTTCGCGGTCGATCCCAGGCGCACCGGGACGGCCCAGTGGGCCGACCGCTGGCTCGGCCTGAACGTGGGCACGGACATCCCGCTCGCCCACGCCATCGCCCGCGAGATCATCGACGCGGGGCTGCACAACGAGCCGTTCATCCGGCGGGCCACCACCGGCTTCGACGAGTTCGCCAGGAAGGTCGAACCCTGGACGCTCGGCGTGGCCGAGCAGGTGACGGGCGTGCCCAGGGCGGCGATCCGGGAGCTGGCGCACACCTACGCCCGCGCCGACCGGGCCCAGCTGTGCTGGACACTCGGCATCACCGAGCACCACAACGCCACCGACAACGTGCGCGCCCTCATCAACCTGGCACTGCTGACCGGCCACGTCGGCAGGTACGGCTCCGGCCTGTCCCCGCTGCGAGGCCAGAACAACGTGCAGGGCGGCGGCGACATGGGCGCCATCCCCAACCGCCTGCCCGGCTTCCAGGACATCCTCGATCCCGAGGTCAGGCAGCGCTTCGAGACCGCCTGGCAGACGCCGATCCAGCCGCGCTACGGCCTCAACCTCACCCAGATGCTGGAGGCGATGGCCGAGGGCGAGGTCACCACGTGCTACCTCATCGGCGAGAACCCGGTGCAGTCCGAGGCCGACTCGCTGGCCTGCGTCAAGCGCCTCAGCATGCTCGACCACCTGGTCGTCCAGGACATCTTCCTCACCAAGACCGCCCAGATGGCCGACGTCGTGCTGCCCGCCGGCGCCGCCTGGTGCGAAAGCGAGGGCACCTTCACCAACAGCGAGCGCAGGGTCCAGCGGGTCCGCAAGGCCCTCGATCCGCCAGGAGAGGCCCGTGACGACATCTGGATCATGTGTGAGATCGCCCGCAGGATGGGCCACGACTGGCACTACGACGGCGCCGAGCAGGTGTGGAACGAGCTGCGCAGCCTCTCCCCCGTGCACACCGGCATGACCTATCGGCGGCTGGAGGAGCACCAGGGCATCCAGTGGCCGTGCCCGTCCGAGGACTCCATCGAGCCGCCCTACCTGCACGGCCGGCTCTGGGAGCAGGACCCGGGACCGCGGGCTCCATTCGCGGTGCTCGAGCACTCGCCGCCGGTGGACCTGCTCGACGAGGAGTACCCGTTCAGGCTCACCACGGGCCGCCGCCTCGATTCCTACAACACCGGCGTGCAGTCCTCGGGCTTCGCCTCGCCGCTGCGCAGGGGCGAGACGATCGAGCTGTGCCCGGAGGACGCGTCCCGGCTCGGCCTGGTCAGGGGCGAGGAGGTCAGGATCAGCTCCAGGCGCGGCACGGTGGTCGCCCCCGTCCACATCGACCCGGCGCTGCGGCCCGGTCTGGTGTTCATGACCATGCACTTCCCCGACGAGGTCGACACCAATGCCCTGACCATCGAGGCCACCTGCCCGATCGCGGGAACGGCCGAGTTCAAGGCGGCAGCCGTACGCATCGAGAAGGTGAGCTAGTGGACCTGCACTTCGGCGACGCCGAGCCGACGGCGGAGGAGCGCGCGGCGGTCGACGCGCTGCTCGGCCCGCCCGCGACCGCGTGGGAGGGCGGCGACCGCACCGCGGCCGACCTGCGCTCGGCCGCGCGGGCCGAGCAGGCCCGCGACCGGCTGCTGCCCGCGCTGCACGCGGTCAACGACAGGGTCGGCTGGATCAGCGACGGCGCGCTGACCTACATCTGCCGCCGCCTGACGATCCCGCCCGCCGAGGCGTACGGCGTGGCCAGCTTTTACTCGCTCTTCTCCCTCGAGCCGCGCCCGCCGCGGGTGCTGCATGTCTGCACGGACCTGGCGTGCCTGGCCAAGGGCGTGCGGGAGGTCCGCGACGGCGTGCCGAGCCCGTGCCTGGGGCTGTGCGAGCGGGCGCCGGCCGCGCTGGCGTTAGAGGCGGGCGAGACCCCGAAGGCGGTCGTGTACGGCGGGAGCACGGCCGAGGACGAGACCCCGCATACCGTCGAGCGTCCGGAGCCGCCGGTCGAGGACGCGGTTCCACAGGCAGGCTCCCCCGGCCTCGTCCTGCTCGGCAGGATCGGCGTGGTCGACCCGGCGAGCCTGGACGACTACCGGGCCAACGGCGGCTACCAGGCGCTGCGCCGCGCCTTCGAGCTGGGCCCGGTGGGGGTGATCAGGGAGGTCACCGAGGCGGGCCTGGTCGGCAGGGGCGGCGCCGCCTTCCCCACGGGCCGCAAGTGGGACGCGACCGCCCGCCAGCCCGACCAGCCGCACTACCTGGTCTGCAACGCCGACGAGAGCGAGCCGGGCACCTTCAAGGACCGCGTGCTCATGGAGGGCGATCCGTACGCGCTGGTCGAGGCCATGACGATCGCCGCCTACGCCACGGGCTGCCGCAAGGGCTACCTCTACATCAGAGGCGAGTACCCGAGGGCCACGCGAGCCCTCGAAACGGCCATCGAGACCGCCAGGGCCAGGGGGCTGCTGGGCCCGCGCGTCCTGGGCCACGACTTCGCGTTCGACATCGAGCTCAGGAGAGGCGCGGGCGCCTACATCTGCGGCGAGGAGACCGCGATCTTCAACTCGATCGAGGGGTACCGGGGCGAGCCGCGCACCAAACCGCCCTTCCCCGTCGAGAAGGGCCTGTTCGGCAAGCCCACCGTCGTCAACAACGTCGAGACCCTGGTCAACGTCCTGCCGATCCTGCTGACCGGCGGCTCGGACACCAAGCTGTTCTGCGTCTCGGGCAGCGTCGGCCGGCCGGGCGTCTACGAACTGCCGCTCGGCACGCCGCTGCGCGAACTGATCGACCTCGCGCGGCCGGCGGGCACGCTGAAGGCGGTGCTGCTCGGCGGCGCGGCCGGCTCGTTCGTCACCGACCTTGACGTCCCGCTCAGCTTCGAGGGCACCAGGGCGGCCGGCGCGACACTCGGCTCCGGTGTGGTCATGGTGCTGGACGAGGAGGTGGACCTGCCCGCCTTCCTGGTCAGGATCGCCGCCTTCTTCCGCGACGAGTCGTGCGGGCAGTGCGTGCCCTGCAGGGTGGGCACCGTACGCCAGGAGGAGGCCCTGCATCGCCTCGGCAGGAGGCGCAGCGAGGCGGACCTGGTGCTGCTGCGCGAGGTCGGCCAGACCATGCGCGACGCCTCGATCTGCGGCCTGGGACAGACCGCCTGGAACGCCGTCGAATCGGCCATCGACCGCCTGGGAGCGTTCAAGTGATCCCTTTGCAGCCACCGCGTCGCCTGATCGACGTGGAGATCGACGGCGCGGCCGTCCGCGTGCCCGAAGGCTCGACCGTGCTCGACGCGTGCCGTACGGCGGGCAAGGACATCCCCACCCTCTGCCACGGCGACACGCTCACCCCCAAGAACGCCTGCAGGGTCTGCGTCGTCGAGGTCGAGGGGTCGCGAACCCTGGCCCCCGCCTGCTCCAGGACGGCGGAGGCGGGCATGGTCGTCGCCACGGACACCGAGCGGGCCAGGCACAGCCGCAAGGTGGTGCTGGAACTGCTGGCCTCCTCCACCGACCTGTCGACGACGCCGAGGGCCAAGGAGTGGATGGCCGACTACGGCGCCGACCCCGCGCGCTTCGGCGAGGAGGCGGCGACCGTCGCGCAGCCCCCCAAGGTGGACAACGACCTCTACGTCCGCGACTACGGCAAGTGCATCCTCTGCTACAAGTGCGTGGACGCCTGCGGCGAGCAGTGGCAGAACAGCTTCGCGATCAGCGTCGCGGGCAGAGGGTTCGACGCGACGATCTCCACGGAGTTCGACGTCGCGCTCACCGACTCGGCCTGCGTCTACTGCGGCAACTGCGTCGAGGTGTGCCCGACAGGGGCGCTGTCGTTCAAGACCGAGTTCGACATGCGCGCCGAGGGCACCTGGGACGAGTCGGAGCAGACCACCACGACGACGATCTGCAGCTACTGCGGCGTGGGCTGCAACCTCACGCTGCACGTGCAGGACAACAAGATCGTCAAGGTCACCTCGCCGCACGACAACCCGGTCACCCACGGAAACCTCTGCATCAAGGGACGCTTCGGGTACGGCTATGTATAGAACGAAGAAACGCCAGATCACGCAGATCACGGCGCACGTCTCGACGCGGAGGCGCGACTCGCTGGCCACCGAGGAGCCCCTGGAGATCAGGGTGGACGGCCAGGCGCTCACCGTCACCATGCGCACTCCCGGCGACGACTTCGACCTCGCGGCCGGGTTCCTGGTGAGCGAGGGCACGATCGCCGCGCCGCACGACCTCTCGACCATGCGCCACTGCGCGGACCTCGACACCTACAACGTCCTCGACGTACGGCTGGCGCCCGGCGTCGAGCCGCCCCAGGCGCGCAACTTCTCCACCACTTCTGCCTGCGGCGTCTGCGGCAAGGCCTCCCTGGAGGCGGTCCGCACGGTGGCCAGGTGGAGCGCCCGCGACGACCCCGCGCGGATCGGCAGTCACGTGCTGCGGGAGCTGCCCGACCGGTTGCGGGCCGCCCAGCGGGTCTTCGACCGGACCGGCGGCCTGCACGCGGCGGGCCTGTTCGACCTCGAGGGCGGCGTGCTGTGCGTCCGCGAGGACGTCGGCAGGCACAACGCCGTCGACAAACTGGTCGGCTGGGCACTGCGCGAAGGACGGCTCCCGCTGGCCGGGACCGTGCTCATGGTCTCGGGGCGGGCCTCCTTCGAGCTCGTGCAGAAGGCGGTCATGGCCGGGATTCCCGTCCTCGCCGCGGTGTCCGCGCCCTCCTCCCTCGCGGTGGAGCTGGCGGCGGAAGAGGGGCTGACGCTCATCGGTTTCCTGAGAGGCGACTCGATGAACGTCTACACCGGCGAGCACCGGCTCACCCTGACGGGCTCGGGCCACGGCTCGGCCAGGGCCGCGACGTCGGGGTGACAGGGATGCCGGTCGGCGCGCGAGCCCCCTGCCGCCACCGGCATCCCGAGGGATTTTGACAACCATTTTCATTCTGGGCCATACTTGTGGGCGTGATGCCCTATAAAGCCCGATTCTTCTCGCTCCTGGCCGGCGGAGTGCTGCTGGCCACCACCGCCGCGTGCGGGTCAGGCGCCGCGCAGACCGCGGCCGCGCCCGGCGGCGCCGCCGGCGACAAGCCCACGGTCCTGGCCGCCTTCTACCCGCTGCAGTGGCTCACCGAGCAGATCGCGGGCCCGGACGTCACGGTCCAGACGCTGACCGCGCCCGGCGTGGAGCCGCACGACCTCGAGCTCACGCCGCAGCAGGTCGCCGGCATCGGCGGGGCCTCGATGACCGTCTACATCAAGGGCCTGCAGCCCGCCGTGGACGAGGCCATCGAGCAGAACGCCGCCGACAAGGCGTTCGACGCGGCCGCCGCCGTACAGACCCTGCCCGCGCACGCGGAGGAGGAAGAGGAGGGCGGCGAGGCGGGCCACGAGCACGAGCACGAGGTCGCCTACGACCCGCACCTGTGGCTCGACCCGAACCGCTTCGCCGGAGTGGCCACCAAGCTCGGCGAGCGGCTGGCCGAGGCCGACCAGGCGCACGCGCAGGCCTACAAGGACCGCGCCGCCAAGACCGTCGCCGCTCTCGGCGCCCTCGACCAGGAGTTCGCCAAGGGGCTGGCCACCTGCTCCACCCGGTCGATCGTGACCGCGCACGAGGCGTTCGGCTACCTGGCCGACCGCTACAAGCTCAAGCAGGTCGGCATCTCGATCGACCCCGAGGCCGAGCCCTCCCCCGCCCGCATCGCGGAGGTGGCCAAGGTCGCCAAGAGCGAGAAGGTCACTACCATCTTCACCGAGGCCCTCGTCAGCACCAAGGTCGCCGAGGTCCTCGCCACGGAGGTGGGGGCGAAGACCGCGGTGCTCGACCCCATGGAGAGCCAGCCGTCCGGCGGTGACTACCTGTCGGCCATGCGTGGCAACCTCACCACCCTGCGAACCGCACTGGGATGCACAGCGTGACAGCAGTCTTCGACATGACCGGCGGCCAGGTGACCCTGGACCGCCGGTCCGTGCTTCGCGGCGTCGATCTGACCATCGGCGCGGGCGAGGTCGTGGCCGTGCTCGGGGCCAACGGCTCGGGCAAGTCCACTCTGATCAGGGCCCTTCTCGGCCTCACCCCGCTGTCCGGCGGACAGACCCTCCTGTACGGCAGGCCGCCCGCGAAGTTCCGCCAGTGGTGGCGCATCGGCTACGTCCCCCAGCGCCTGCAGGTCGGCGGCGGCGTGCCCGCGACCGTCCGCGAGGTCGTGACCTCGGGCCGGATCGCCCGCCAGCGCCGCCTGCGCCCCACCACCGCCGCCGACAGGCAGGCCGTGGAGCGCGCGCTGGAGGCGGTGTCGCTGGCCGACCGGGCGGGCGACTCGGTGCAGAACCTCTCGGGCGGGCAGCAGCAGCGGGTGCTCATCGCCCGCGCGCTCGCCGGCGAGCCCGACACCTACGTGATGGACGAGCCCACCGCGGGCGTCGACGCCGGCAGCCAGCACCTGCTCGCCGACACCCTCTCCACGCTCGTGCGCGACGGCAAGACGATCGTGCTCGTCGCCCACGAGCTCGGCCCCCTGGAGCCGATCATCACGCGCGGCGTGCTGGTCCGCGACGGCGTGATCGCCCACGACGGCGTGCCGCCCCGGCCCGAGGGCGAGTGCGCCAAGCCGGGTCACGAGCACGTCCACCCCCACGCCGAGGAGCCTGTGGCCGGTCCGCTGGCGGGATGGCGGGCAGAGGCATGATCGAGATCCTCCAGCTGCCCTTCATGCAGCGCGCGGTGATCGCGGCGCTGCTGGTCGGGCTCTGCGCGCCGCTCGTCGGCACCTTCATCGTGCAGCGCCGCCTCGCCCTCCTCGGCGACGGCATCGGGCACGTGGCGCTGACCGGCGTCGCGCTCGGCTTCCTCACCGGCACCGCTCCCGTGCTGACCGCCGTCCTGGTCGCGGTCGTCGGCGCCGTCGCCATCGAGATCGTGCGGGCCCGCGGGCGCACCAGCGGAGACGTCGCGCTGGCGCTGCTGTTCTACGGCGGCATCGCGGGCGGCGTGATGCTGATCTCCATCGCGCCCGGCGGCAGCAACGCCAAGCTGACCTCCTACCTGTTCGGCGCCATCGCCAGCGTCACCGAGGAGGACCTGTGGGTCATCGGCGCGCTGGCCGTCGCCGTCATCGCGGTGGTGGCGATCTTCGGCAGGGAGTTGTTCGTGCTGTGCCAGGACGAGGAGGTGGCCAAGGCCAGCGGCCTGCCCGTGCGCTTCCTCAGCCTGCTCATCGCGGTGACCGCGGCGCTCACGGTCGTGATCGCCATGCGCGTGGTGGGGCTCCTGCTGGTGAGCGCGCTGATGGTGATCCCGGTGGCCACGAGCCAGCAGTTCACCAGGGGATTTCGCGCCACCATGCTGCTGTCGATGGTCTTCGGCGTCGTCGCCGCCGTGGGAGGGCTGCTGAGCTCGACGTTCTCCGTTAAGGTGCCCCCTGGCGCAGCCATCGTCCTTCTCGCTCTCGCCGGCTTCGTGCTGGCCCTCGGGGTCGGTAGATTCGTACGGCGAGGCCGAACCCGGGAGAGCCACTCATGACCAATCGACGCGATGCCGTTCACGACACCCTTCGCCGAAGCGAAGGTTTCCGCAGCGCGCAGGACGTCTACGCCGAAATGCGTTCCGACGGCGCCAAGATCGGCCTGACCACGGTCTACCGTGCGCTCCAGGCGCTGGCCGACGGCGGCAAGGTCGACGTACTGCGCACCGACGACGGTGAGTCCGTGTACCGGGCCTGCGCCAGCGGCGACCACCATCACCACCTCGTCTGCCGCCGCTGCGGCCGTACGGTCGAGGTGGCCGGTCCCGACGTCGAGCGCTGGGCCGAGGCCGTCGGCGCCGACCACGGCTTCACCGACGTGACCCACACCGTGGAGGTCTTCGGCACCTGCGCCACCTGCTCGGCGGCGGTGCGCGCCTCCTGACCACGGGGCGAAAAAACGGCTGTCCGCCCCCGCGGAAGGCCCCGTGTGCGCCGTACGAGAGATACGCTGTGCCCCCACGCTGGAGTAGGCCACGATCGGAGCTGACATGCCGTTTGGCCATGACATGGTGTACTCGCTCGCCACCGTCGTCGACCTGGTGAACACCTCACCGGCGACCGGAGGCGACGAGGGCCTCGGCGATCTCGACGATCTCGCCGAGTTCGTCAGGGTGCGCCAGGTCAGCGGCATCCAGACCCTCACCCCCAAAGACCTGGGGCAGGTCAGGATGCTGCGCGACGACTTCCACCGGGTCTTCACCGCCCCGGACCAGGCGACCGCGGTGCGACTGCTCAACGCGCTGCTCGCCGACACCAGGATCACCCCGAGCCTGACCGAGCACGACGGCCATCCGGTCCACATGCACTACTTCGCCCCCGACGCCTCGCTGGCCGAGCACCTCGCGGCCGACTGCGGCGTCGCGCTGGCGCACCTGCTGGTGGAGGGCGAGTGGGAGCGCCTGCGCACCTGCTCGGCGCCCGACTGCGCCAGGGTCTTCGTCGACGAGTCGCGCAACAGGTCGAGGGTCTACTGCGACAGCCGCACCTGCGGCAACCGCATGCATGTCGCCGCATACCGGGCAAGGCGCAGGGCATGATGATCCGGTGACCACCGACGAGGTCAGGGACGACGTCGCGCTGACCAATCTCGACCAGCCCCTCTTCGACGACGCCGGCGCCACCAAACGCGACCTGGTCGACTACCTCGACGCCGTGCGCGACCGCCTCATTCCCGCGCTGCGGGACCGGCCGCTGTCGGTGCTGCGGGTACGGCAGGGCCAGGCGCCCTTCATGCAGAAGAACGTCCCCTCCTACGCCCCCTCGTGGATCACCACGGTCACGCTGTGGGCCGAGACCTCGCGGCGAGAGGTCTCCTACGCCCTGTGCGACGACCGCAGGACCCTGCTCTGGTTCGCCAACCAGCGCGCCGTGGAGTACCACCCGGCGCTGGTGCGGGCGGGTAACTGGGAGCACCCGACGCACCTGGTCCTCGACCTCGACCCGCCGGGCGACGACGCGTTCCCCGCCGTGGTGCGCGCCGCCCACCTGGTCCGCCAGGCGCTGGCCGACGCCGGCATGGCGGGCGCGGTCAAGACCAGCGGCGCCAAGGGCCTGCACGTCTTCGTCCCCCTGAGCGACGGCCTGTCGATGCCCGACGTGGCGGCCGCCACCCGCGCCCTGGCCGCCAGGGCCGAGCGGCTCGACCCCGCCCTCGCGACCACCGCCTTCATCAGGGAGGACCGCCAGGGCAAGGTCTTCCTCGACTCCACCCGAGCGGGTGGGGCGACGGTCGTGGCGGCCTACAGCCCGCGCGTCAGACCGGGCGTCCCCGTGTCGTTCCCCGTGGCGTGGGACGACCTCGACCGCGTGACACCCGGCGACTTCACCGTGCGCACCGCCGTGGGCCTGCTCGGCGACGGCGATCCGTGGGCCGAGCTGATGCCCGCTGCGCAGGCGCTGCCCGACGACCTCGTGGCCGAGGGTCACACCATCCCCATCGCCAGGGTGGCCGCCATGCACGAGGGCAAGCGCCGCGCCCGGGCCGCCCGCAAGGGTTAGCCGGCTCAGCGAGCGAGCAGCGCGCGAAGGGCCGTCGTGACCGTCTCGGGGCTCTCCTCCGCGACGAAGTGCCCTGTCGTGATCGTCTGGTGCTCCAGGTCGGCGGCCCACTCCCGCCACAACCCCACCGCGTCGTACGGCAGGACGTCGCCCCAGTCCTGCTGCAGCACGGTGACCGGCATGCCGAGGCGGTTGCCCGCCGCCCTGTCCGCCTCGTCGTGCGCCTTGTCGACGGTGGCGCTGGCGCGGTAGTCGGCGACGATCGAGGGGATCGCCTCCCTCGACGCCTTGAGGTAGGCGGCCCGCACGTCCGGGGGGATCGCGTCGGGGTCCCTGGTCCACAGGTCGAGGAAGTGGCCGAAGAACAGGTCGGGGGCCGCGGCGATCAGCTGCTCGGGCAGCCCCGGCGGCTGGGCCATCAGGTACAGGTGGAAGCCGATCGCGCCCAGGGTGCCGCGCATGACCTCCCACATGTCGAGGGTGGGCAGCACGTCGAGCGCGGCCAGGTGGGTGATCGTCGCGGGATGGTCCATGGCCGCTCTGAAGGCGACCAGCGCGCCCCTGTCGTGACCGGCCAGCGCGAAGCTGTCGTGGCCGAGCGCCGCCGCCATGGCGACGATGTCGTCGCCCATGGTGCGCTTGGAGTAGGTCTCGCCGTCCTGGTCGGCGGGCTTGTCGCTGTCGCCGTACCCTCGCAGGTCGGGCACGAGCACGGTGTGGTCGGCGGCCAGGTCCGCGGCGACGTGCCGCCAGATCAGGTGGGTCTGGGGGAAGCCGTGCAGGAGCACGATCGGCGGCCCTGAGCCCGCCATGGCGACGTTGAGAGCGACGTCGCCGTCCACGGCGACACGGGAGTAGTCGAATCCGGAGATCTGCATGCCGTCGATGCTGCACGGGCGCGATTGAATCCGGCATGAGCGCTCATATACGCAGCGCCGCCATGGCCTCCTCTGTCGCGGGGTCGCCCTCGCCGAGCGCGATCAGCCCGCGGACCAGCGCCTCCTGGGAGTCGCCGCCGCCCACCTCGCGCAGCGCGCGCGCGACGGCGAGCGTGCTGCCCTGCCTGCGGCGCGGCAGGGGCTCGCCCTCGTGCCTGCGCAGCGTGCCCACCAGGCAGGCGGCCTCCTCCGCCAGCCACGCGCCGGCCTGAGGGGAGCCGTCTCGGCTGGCGGCGGCAGCGGCGCGCACCTGCCGGAGCCAGTCGCCCGTCAGTCTGGCCAGCGCCTCGTCGCGTTCCTCGTCGGCCACCTTGCTCCGCGCGAAGACCCTCAGCAGGTCGTGGTAGCGGTAGCGGCCGGGCGCGGGCGATTCGAGCAGGTTGAGGTCGACCAGCGACTCGCACAGCGGCTCGGGGTCGTCCACGCCGAGGACGACGGCGGCGACGCGCAGGGTGAGATCGGGCGCGTCGGCGACGGCCAGCAGCCTGAAGGCCCGCGGCTGCTCGGCGGCGAGCTGGTCGTATCCGAGGTCGAAGGTGCGCTCCACCGCCAGGTCGCCGATCGCCAGCTCGGCCAGCCTCCGCTCGCCCGCGACCTTGTCGCGAAGGACCGCCACGTTCCAGCCGGGCCTGGCCGCCAGGCGGGCGGCGGCGATCCGTACGGCCAGCGGCAGGAACGCGCACGCCTCGGCCACCGCGACGGCGGCCTCGGGCTCGGCGGCGATCCTGGCCCTGCCCGCGACGGCGCCCAGCAGGCTGAGCGCCTCGGGCCTGGTCAGCACGTCGAGGTCGTGCGTGCGGGCTCCGGCGAGGGCGGCCAGCCTGGAGCGCCCCGTGACGATCACCGCGCACTGCGAAGTGCCCGGGAGCAGCGGCCTGACCTGCGCCTCCGACGCCGCGTTGTCGAGCAGGACCAGCATCCTGCGGCCGTCGAGCAGCGAGCGGTAGAGGGCGGCCCTGTCGGCGAGGCCGGCGGGCGGGCCGCCGACGCCGAGCGCGCCGAGGAGCCTTTCCAGCGCGTCGGCCGGCTCCATCGGGTCGCTGCCTCCGCGCAGGTCGATGGCCAGCTGGCCGTCGGGGAAGCGGTCCCTGACCCGGTGGGCCACCCGTACGGCGAGCGCGGTCTTGCCGACGCCGCCGATGCCCGCGATGACGTGGACGGGCAGGGTGGCGCCGGGGGCCAGCTCGGCGGCCAGGGCCTCGACCAGTTCGGCCCTGCCGGTGAAGTCGGCGAGATCGGCGGGCAGCTGGGCGGGCCGCACGGCCGTCCTGGGAGGGGGAAGTTCGCCCGACAGGACGCGCAGGTGCAGCTCGGACAGCTCGGGCGAGGGGTCGATGCCCAGCTCGTCGCTCAGGAGCCCGCGGAGGTCCGTGTAGACGGCCAGCGCCTCGGCCTGCCGTCCCGACCTGTGCAGGGCGAGCATGAGCAGGGCGCTCAGCCGTTCGCGCAGCGGGTGGGCCGCCACCAGCTCGCGCAGCTCGGCCACCGCCTCGGCGTGCAGGCCCGCCTCGAGGTCGGCCTCGATGGCGCGTTCCAGCACCGTCAGGCGGCGCTCCTCCAGCCTGGCGCGCTGCGCGGCGGCGTAGCCGCCCTCGAGCCCCGCCAGCGCCTCGCCGCGCCACAGCGCCAGCGCCTCGCGCGGCCTGCCCGCCGCCAGCGCCTCGAACTCCTCCACGTCGGTGGTGACCCCGCTCAGCGCGTATCCGTCACCGACCAGGGTGATCGCTCCAGGCGGGAGCACGGCCCTCAGCCTGGAGGCGTAGGTGCGCAGCACGTTGAGCGCGGTGCGGGGCGGGTCGTGCTCCCACAGCGCGTCGAGGAGCGTGTCCCTGCTCAGCGCCCTGCCGCCGGCCAGCGCGAGGGCCGCCAGCAGCAGGCGTTGCCTGGCCCCGCCGAGGTCGGTGTCCCCCGCGCGGACCTGGCCGAGCAGCTGGAGCCTCATACCTGGTTGGGCACCGCCCCGCCGTAGCGTCTGTCGCGCTTGGCGAAGATCTCGCAGGCCTCCCACAGGTCTCTCCGGTCGAAGTCGGGCCAGAGCCTGTTGAGGAACACCATCTCGGCGTAGGCCGACTGCCACAGCAGGAAGTTGGAGAAGCGCTGCTCGCCCGACGAGCGGACGAACAGGTCGACCTCGGGGATGTCGGGTTCGTCGAGGTAGCGGGCGAAGACCTTCTCGTTGACCTTGCCCGGCTTGACCTTGCCCGCCGCGATGTCGTGGGCCAGCTTCACCGCCGCGTCGACGATCTCGGCCTGCCCGCCGTAGTTGACGCAGAACTGCAGGGTGAGCGTGCGGTTGTTCCTGGTCATCTCCTCGGCGTCCTGCAGCTCGGAGATGACGCTCTTCCACAGCCGGCCCGGCCGGCCCGCCCAGCGCACCCGCACGCCCATCGCGTGAAGCTCGTCACGGCGGCGGCGGATCACGTCGCGGTTGAAGCCCATGAGGAAGCGCACCTCGTCGGGCGAGCGCTTCCAGTTCTCCGTGGAGAAGGCGTAGGCGCTCAGGTACGGGACGCCGAGCTCGATCGCGCCCTCGATGACGTCGAACAGCGACGCCTCGCCCGCCTTGTGCCCTTCGGTCCTGGGCAGGCCGCGCTGCTTGGCCCAGCGGCCGTTGCCGTCCATGACGATCGCGACGTGCCTGGGCACCAGGTCGCGAGGGATGGCCGGAGGCACCGCGCCCGACGGGTGCGGCGCGGGGGGACGGACGTTCAACGTGCTGGCTCCCTTTCAACATGGCGGAGAGAACGAATGCCGTGCTCGAGGTGCCACTGCAGGTAGGCGGCGACCAGCCCGCTGCACTCGGCGCGATGGCGGGACTGGGAGGCGTCGGCAGCGGTCCAGTCTCCGCGCAGCAGCGCCGTCATCAACGCCAGAGTCTCTTCCGCGGGTACGGCGGCGCCCGCGGGGCGGCACGTGCCGCACACCGCCCCGCCCGCGACGATCGCGAACGCCCGCACCGTGTCGGCCCTGCACCTGGCGCACTCCTGCAGCGCGGGAGCGTATCCGGCCACGGCGAGCGAGCGCAGGAAGTAGGCGTCGAGCACCAGGCGGGCCTCGTGGCTGCCGTCGGCCAGCGTGCGCAGCCCGCCCACCAGCAGCAGGAACTGCTTGAGCGCGGGCTCCTTCTCGCCCTGCGTGAGGCGGTCGGCGGTCTCCAGCATCGCGCTGCCCGCCGTGTAGCGCGGGTAGTCGTGGGCGAGCGCCTCGCCGTACGGGTGGATGGTCTCGGCCTGCGTCACCACGTCGAGCGTGCGGCCCACGTGCAACTGCAGGTCAACGTGGGTAAAGGGCTCGAGCCGCGCGCCGAACCTGGAGGTCGTGCGGCGGACGCCCTTGGCCACCCCTCGCACCTTGCCGGTGCGCTTGGTGAGGAGAGTGACGATCCTGTCGGCCTCGCCCAGCTTCTGCGTGCGCAGGACGACACCCTCGTCACGGTAGAGACTCACTCGTCCAGTCTAGGGTGAGCATCGGGTGACCCGGCTTTACCGAACTCTCACTAGACTTTGACGACTGCCCCCGGTTCACCAGTTGTTCCGCCCCCCGCAACCACCTCGAAAGGGTGACATGACCCGCGTGGTCCTGCTGGGCCCCCCGCCCGGCCCCGACACCGCTCCGACCGGCCTCCGGCTGGCCGCGCTGCCCGGCGCCCCCACCGTGGGCGAGCGCCTGGGCGCCCAGGCCCTCTCGCTGGACCCCCAGCCGGCCACCATCGAGCGCACCGATCTCGCCACCGCCCTGCGCGCTCTCGCCGACGTCGCCGAGTCGGCGCAGGAGAGCCTGCTCCTCCTGCCAGCCAACTCGGTCATCCACGACGAGCTGATCTACCAGATCACCAAGGCCAAGCGCGGCGCCATCGCGCTCGTGGCCAAGGAGCCGCGCCCGGAGGACGAGAACGGCGACAGGATCGTCCCTGACGTCCCGATCGAGGAGGCGGTGCCGGAGATCGGCGCCAACAGCCTCGAGGGGCTCATGGTCCGCGCCCGCGTCGGCAAGTCGAGGGTCATCTCGGTCGGCACCGCCCACCACGCCGTCACCCGGCCCAACGCCGTCCTGCTCGGCCCGCTGCACGTGAGCACCCGCAACGCCCCCGTGCTCGCCGAGGTCTGCCGCGAGCTGGCCGAGCTCGCCCACCTGTTCGGCCCCGAGGACGACCTGGTCCAGCTCATCGTCTTCGGCCTGGTCCGCAAGGGCGTCTCGGTCGGCATCCGCGGCCGCCGCGACCTGTTCTACCGCCGGATCACCACGCAGGCCGAGGCCACCGAGGCCGCGACCGAGATGTCCGGCATGGACGAGGACCGCGCCCGCCTCAACAACGCGGTCAAGGGCGCCGACGGCTTCTTCACCACCTACTTCGTCAGCACCTACTCCCGCTTCATCGCCCGATGGGCGGCCCGGCGCGGTCTCACGCCCAACCAGGTCACGCTCATCTCCATCGCCCTCGGCGTGGCCGCCGCGGCCTGCTTCGCCACCGGCGAGCGGCTCGGCATGGTCGCGGGCGGCGTGCTGATCTACTTCGCCTTCGTCTTCGACTGCGTCGACGGCCAGGTCGCCCGCTACGCCCGCAAGTTCGGCGTGCTCGGCGCGTGGCTCGACGCGACCTTCGACCGGTTCAAGGAGTACGTGGTCTTCGCCGGCCTCGCGGTCGGCTACGTCGTCGCGGGACACAGCGACGACATCTGGATCCTGGCGCTCGCCGCGCTGGCGCTGCAGTCGATCAAGCACCTGCTCGACTTCTCCTTCGGCGCCGCCAACCGGCGCAAGCCGCCCTCCCCGCTGCCCTCCACCCCGCTCACCGCGCCCGACGACCGCGACCTGCGCAAGGCGCTCGAACGGCGCAAGGTCGAGCGCAGCACCGGCATCCGCGGCGTGCTGAAGATGTGGAGCAAGGCGGGCAAGTTCCGCTTCGTCTACTGGGCGCGCAAGATGGTCGTCTTCCCCATCGGCGAGCGGTTCGCGGCCATCGCGATCACCGCCGCCCTCTTCGACGCCCGGGTCACCTTCATCACCCTGCTGATCTGGGGCAGCGTCGCCGCCGTCTACACCGTCACCGGACGCGTCATGAGGTCGCTCGCATGATCACTCAGCCGCAGGCCACCGCCGCCACCGCTCCCGACCCCGACGAGGAGCGCCGTCGCATCCAGACCGCCAGGTTGCTCGCCTACCGCGACGACGGCCCCCTGGTCCACGCCCTCGCCCCCCGCCTCGGCAAGGGCCTCCCGCCCGTCGCCACCCTCCTGGTCACGCTGCTCGCGACCATCGTGGTGGCGGTGGCCGGGCTGTCCCCGCTCATCTCGGTGGGCGTCATGCTCGTGCTCGTCCTGCCCACCGCGGCCCGCGACCACCTCGGCCGCCTCGACTGGCTGGTGCCGCCGATCCTGCGCGGCACCGAGTTCCTCGCCGTCATCCTCATCGGCCTGAGCGCCAACGCGCCCAAGTGGCTGCTGTTCGTGCTGCTCTACGTGGTCGGCTACCACACCTACGACACCGTCTACCGCACGCGCCAGAGCATCTGGCCGCCCACCTGGGTCTTCATGGCGGGCCTCGGCTGGGAGGTGCGCCTGCTGATCATCGCGGCGGGCGCGGCGCTCGGCATCCTGACCCCGGTGCTGTACGTCCTGACGGCGTACCTGCTGGTGCTGTTCGCGGTCGAGAGCGTGACCAGCTGGGTACGGCTGGACAAGGCCTCGGCCCAGGCCAGCGCCGACGCCGAGCAGGACCTCGAGGCCTCGCCTGAGGAGGCGCTCGAGCAGGCGACCGGCGAGGCCGAAAAGGCCTGACGCCCACGGGCACGGACCGCCCAGCCGTGCCCGCTTCCAACGGCATGGGCCTGCGCTCGGGGCGCGCTTCGCGCGAGCCGCGCTCCGGGCCGGCCCGTCGGGGGAGCTCAGCTCCCCCGCACCCCTCGCCGGTTGCCTGCCGGCCCCCGGCCACGGTAGCGAGTTGCCCCGGAGGTTCGTTTCGCGGTTCGACCGAGCACCTTCGTCAGGCGGTCAGAAGCTCCGCCCGATCATGTATGGCGACCAGATGAAGCCATGCTCAGCTGAAGGCGCTCAGGGGCGAACGACAGTCGCGGGGCAGTCGGGGTCTCATTTGCGGTCTGACGACTCGCCAATCGAACCGCCATGCACTGGGACCCCGCCTCCAATGGTCCGCCCCGAACAGAGTTTCTCCTGGCCGAGATGACGAGCCACACACGCGAGCTTCTCATGTCTGGGCGTAGGGGCGAGGCCGCAGCCCTGTTCGGCTTCGCGGTCCAGCAGTGGCCAGACGATTCCACCGCCCACAACAATTTGGGCTTCTGCCTCATCCTGGATGATCCAGCCAGAGCGCTGAGCCATCTCACCACGGCCGCTCGGCAAGGGTATGAGCCGCTCGTCATCAACATCTACAACCGAGTTTGCTGCCACGTCGGACTCCGTCAACCGCGTGCGGCACTCGAGGTAGCTGAGGAGTTCTGGCAGACACGACCGCCGGACTGGAACGATCCCGGCTCTGGCACGCTGTGGCTCAGATCAGGTGAGACATGGGAACTGGCCTTGGAGGCGGACGCTCGTCGAGCGCTGCTTGACCTGCTCCTCGACACGGCTCGCGCACAGGGCTGGCACGACGACGAGGAGAGGTGGAGCGCGAGACTGGCGCGAAGCTGATCGAGAAGATGACTTATCACCTTGCGTCACTCGCGCAGGGATTGCTGGCGCGGTTCCATGCCGCGCGGCGGAGCAGGCGGAGGCCGTTGAGGCCGACCAGCACCGTCGAGCCCTCGTGGCCGGCCACGCCCAGTGGGAGCGGCAGGTGGCCTACCAGGTCCCAGACGACGAGCACGGTGATGAACGCTCCGGCGATCACCAGGTTCTGGACGACCAGGCGGCGGGCGCGTCTGGCGAGGGCCAGCGCGGCGGGGACGGCCGACAGCTCGTCGCGGACGATCACTGCGTCGGCGCTCTGCACCGCGAGGTCCGATCCCGCACGGCCCATGGCGAGGCCGACGTGGGCGGTGGCCAGCGCGGGCGCGTCGTTCACGCCATCTCCGATCATCAGCATCCTGCGGCCGGTGTCCTGCAGCTGCCGTACCGCTGCGACCTTGTCCTCGGGGAGCAGCTGGGCGCGTACGTCGGTGATGCCTACCTGAGCCGCCACGTCGGCCGCGGCGCGCGGGTTGTCGCCGGTGAGGAGGACGGGGGCGGCGCCGGTGAGCGCGGTCAGGCCGGCGGTGGCCGCGGCGGCGTCGTCCCGCAGCCGGTCGGTCACCGCCAGGACGCCGACGGGCACGCCGTCGGTGAGTACGACCACGGCGGTACGGCCGGCTCGCTCCAACTCGGCGCACACCCGGAGCGCCGCCACCCTGCGCGGCTCCCCCTCGGAGCTCAGCCGAAGCCCCTCCTCCTCCCGCTCGGAGCGCACCCCGAGACCCTCCGTCCTCTGCTTGGGGCTCGTCACAAGCGCTTCCGGCTCCTCAGAACCCGCCCGAAGATCCTCCGCCGCCCGCTCGGAGCTCGATCCGGGCTGCTCGGAGGTTCGGCCATGGCCGTCTGGATTCTCGTAGCCGGGCAGGAGGCGGGCGGGGCTGCCTACGGTGACGGTGACTCCGTCCAGTTGGGCGCGCACGCCCGAGCCCGGCGTGGCCGTGAACGCGGTCGCCGTCCCCGAGGGCAGCCCCCGCTCCCCGGCTGCGGTGACGATGGCCCGGGCGATGGGGTGTTCGCTGGCGTGTTCGACCGACGCCGCCAGCGACACCAGGGCGTTGTCGTCGAGCCCGCTGCCGGGCAGCGGCCGTACGTCGGTCAGGTGGGGCGTGCCTTCGGTCAGGGTGCCGCTCTTGTCGAGGGCCACCGCGTCGACCTGGGCCAGCCGCTCCAGCACGACCGCCGACTTGATGAGCACGCCGTGCCGTCCCGCGTTGGCGATCGCGGCGAGCATGGGCGGCATCGTGGCCAGCACCACCGCGCACGGCGAGGCGACGATCATGAAGGTCATCGCCCTGAGCAGGGTCTCGCTCAGCTCGGCGCCGAACGCCAGCGGCACGGCGAACAGGCCCAGCGTCGCCACGACCATCCCGATCGAGTAGCGCTGCTCGATCCGCTCGATGAACAGCTGGGTGGGCGCCTTGGTGGCCGCGGCCTGCTCGACCATGGCCACGATGCGGGCGATCACCGAGTCGGCGGGGTCGCGGATCACCTCCACGCGGAGCACGCCGGTGCCGTTGAGCGTTCCCGCGAACACCTCGTCGCCCGCGTGCTTGGGAACCGGCATGCCCTCGCCGGTGATCGTGGCCTGGTCGACGTCGCTGGACCCGTCGAGCACGCGGCCGTCGGCGCCGATCCGCTCCCCCGGGCGCACCAGGATCACCTCGCCGACGCGGAGGTCCGCGGTGGCGACGACCTCCTCGTCCGGCAGCCGGGTGGCGGTGGGCGGGGCCAGGTCGAGCAGGGAGCGCACCGAGTCCTCGGTGCGGGCGGTGGCCAGCGACTCCAGCGCGCCCGACGTGGCGAAGATGACGATCAGCAGCGCCCCGTCGGTGACCTGTCCGATCGCGGCCGCGCCGACGGCGGCGGCGACCATCAGCAGATCGACGTCGAGCTTCCGGTCGCGCAGGGCGCGTAGGCCCTCGAGTGCGGGCTCCCAGCCGCCCGCCGCGTAGCAGGCCAGGTAGAGCGTCCACCACAGCCAGACGGGGGCGCCGGACAGCTGGGCGGCCAGGCCGGTGGCGAACAGGGCGACGGCCGCCGCCGCCCAGCGGACTTCGCCCAGCGACCAGATCCTGGTTCGGCTGGAAGACATGGGACTCCTCGTGGTCGTGGTCGACGGATGCGGACGCCACCATACATGAACACATGAAGATTCATTCATGTGTATGATGCGGTCGGTAGGATGCCGCCATGGGGCATGGAGTTCAGGGGCGCGAGGCTCCTCCCGCGGCTCTCGACGCCGAGTCCGCCGCGAAGGTCGCCGCCACCCTGCAGGCGCTGGCCACTCCGAGCCGCCTGCTGATCCTCGCCAGGCTCAGGCGGGGACCGTGCGCGGTCACCGAGCTGGCCGAGTCGGTCGGCATGGAGCAGTCCGCCGTCTCGCACCAGCTGCGCCTGCTGCGCAACCTCGGCCTGGTGACCGGGACGCGCACCGGGCGGAGCATCGTCTACAGCCTGTACGACAACCACGTCGCGATGCTGCTGGACGAGGCGGTCTACCACACCGAACACCTAAGGCTGGGGATGCCCGACGCCCTCTGACCCCCGCACCCATTTGCTATGGGCGGGTTTTTCGCGCTATGGGCGGCGGATGACCGATTAGTGTGGGGATCTAGGGACACTCGGGCGGCGGAGCCGGGAGACGCGGATGGCGTTCTTGTCACGCCTGTTCAAGCGGGGGTCGGGCGACCCTCTCGCCGAGCGTGACCGTGAGCGGGACGACGCTCACCGGCAGGGCCTGAAGGACGCCCGCGAGCTCCCTTTACCGCACTTCACCGATCCCGACTGCGAGCCCGCCTTCCTCTCCGAGGTGCGGGCGCGGGCGCGGGAGCGGATCGCCCGGGTCGACCAGGGGCTCGCCGCCCGCCGTACGGACCTGTTACGGGAGGTCAGCGAGGCACGGGAGACGGTGTTCAGGGAGACGGGCCGGGCGGACCTGTACCCGGAGGCCCGCCCCGGCGCGGCGCGGGGCTCCCCAGAAGCGGCGCCGAACGGCAGACCCGCTCCCGCGCCGTTCCCGGCGGCGGGCGCCCGTCCAGACGTCCCCCTCCCTGCCGGTACGGCAGGCGCACATCCGAGCGCCTCGCTCCCGGACGCCGGTACAACGGGCGCACATCCGAGCACCTCCCTCCCGGACGCCGGTACAACGGGCGCACATCCGAGCACCTCCCTCCCGGACGCCGGTACGGCAGGCGGTGGAGGCGGGGAGGGAGATCCGTTCATCTCGATCGCGGAGGCCCGGTGGCGGCGGGCCGAGCGGGCGCGGGGGGCGGCGCTCAGGGAGGCGTCGGACCGAGTCCACCGGGCGCGGGCGCGCATCGAGCAGCTGGCGCGGGAGTGGGACGGCGTGCTGGTGGAGCGCAACCACGAGGTGGAGGCCGTCCACGCGTGGGCGCAGCAGGTGATCGCCGCCTACCGGCGCGGGGTGATGGCCGCACATCCCCGCAGAGAGGAGATCCCCTCGCTGTGGAAGGGCGAGGTGGTGGCGATGGACTCCGTGGGGGACGGGATCACGTCGGCCGCCGCCAGGGAGGAGCTCGGCGGACTACTGGAGGAGGTCGAGCACAGGATCGAGATCTGGCACAGCGAGGTACGGGAGGCGCGGGGGATCACCCAAGCGCGGGGCAGGCGCGAACTCGGGCCACGGAGCTCGGAGGAGGACGAGGACCCCGGCGATCCGGCGCGCACCGACGCCGATGCGGGCGCCGTCCCCTGGGGTGAGGCGAACGAGAGCGGCGGCAGAGAGACGGCGATGCGGCGCGGGGATCCGGCGAGGGCGGCTGAGCCGTCCACGACCAGCGAGACAGCCACCACCGGCCAGATGGCCGGGGCGGGCGAGACACACACGACCGGTCAGACGACGCGTGGGAGCGAGACGGCAACCACCGGCGAGACGGCGGGAGAGCGGTGAGGCGGCGGTGGGCGGCGGCGGTCGCGTCGCTGGGGCTGGTCGGCATGGGTGTCACCGGGTGCGGGACCGAGGCGAGGGCGGTGTGCGGTGTCGTCGTGGACTCCACCAGTTACGCCGACCCCGCCGCCTCCCGCACCGACCTGACCTCCAAGCTCCCCGGCTTCGTCGACGGCTGCGACTGGGTCGGCTTCGCCGCCGTCACCGGGGCGTCGGAGAGCAGCACGTGCCGCGAGGACCCCGTCGCCGTGGCGGCGACCGACAGGGAGAACCCGAACGACAACCCGGTCGTGGAGGAACGCGTTCGCAGGCACCGCCTCACGCAGGTGCTCCCCCGCGCCGGCAAGCTGTTCGACTGTCCGACCGAGGGCGAGGGGTCCGATGTGCTCGGCGCCCTCCGGTACGTGGTGAAGCAGATGGACGCCAGGCGGCAACCGGATCAGGCCCACAGGGTGATCGTGTTCAGCGATCTGATCAACAACAGGGGCGAGCTGCACGTCAACAAGCTGGACCTGTCGGAGGTGGCCAGACAGCGGAAGATCAAGGAGCTGAGGGATTCCAGGCTGCTGCCCGACCTGACCGGCTACGAGGTGGTCGTCCACGGCTTCCTGCGGAAGAAGGGCTCGAACCCCGACCGCTTCCCGCTGCTGGAGAGCTTCTGGACCGAGGCCCTCGAGTCCGCGGGCGCCGTCTCGGTCGACCTCCTCTAGACGCGAGAGCGCCAAGGGCGCCGTCTCGAGCCCGCTCTGCGGTGCGAGAGCGCTCTCTCCGTTGACACCGCTGAAATGCCGTGTTCACATCTCTTCTAGAGAGCGCTCTCCCACCCACACACCGCCGCAGGGAGAATCCGCCATGTACCTCAGACCGCTGATCGCGACCCTGGTCGCCCTGTTAGGCATGGGCGCGCTCGTCGCCGCCGTGCCGCCCACGCCGACCGGATGGAGCCTCGTCTGGTCCGACGACTTCAACGGCCCCGCGGGGTCGCCGCCGTCCTCCGCCAACTGGATCGTCGACACCGGCCATTCCTACCCGGGCGGCCCGGCCAACTGGGGTACGGGAGAGATCCAGAACTACACCGCCGACCCCGCCAACCTGAGCCTCGACGGCTCGGGCAACCTGCGCATCACCCCGCTCGGCAGCGGGCAGAACTGGACCTCCGCCCGCATCGAGACCCGCCGCGCCGACTTCAAGCCCGCCGACGGGCGCATCCTGCGCATCGAGGGCAGGATCCAGATGCCGAACGTCACGGGGGACGCGGCGCTCGGCTACTGGCCCGCCTTCTGGGCGTTGGGCTCGCCGTACCGGGGCAACTACTGGAACTGGCCGGGGATCGGCGAGTTCGACATCATGGAGAACGTCAACGGGATCAACGCGGTCTGGGCCGTGCTGCACTGCGGCGTGAACCCCGGCGGGCCGTGCAACGAGACCACCGGCCTCGGCGCCAGCCGGGCGTGTCCAGGCTCGACCTGCCAGTCGGCCTTCCACACCTACCGCTTCGAGTGGGACCGCAGCGTCTCGCCCAACCAACTGCGCTGGTACGTCGACGGACAGCAGTTCCACAGCGTCAGCCAGGCCCAGTTCGACGCCACCACCTGGGCGAACATGACCGGCCACGCCGGCTACTTCCTGCTGCTCAACGTCGCCATGGGCGGCGCGTTCCCGAACGCGCTCGCGGGTCAGACGCCTACCGCGGCGACCGTGTCGGGCCGGCCGATGGTGGTCGACTACGTCGCCGTCTGGCAGAGCGGCGGCGGCACGCAGCCCACCGACCCGCCCACGAACCCGCCCGGCGGCGTCGACGCCCGCTCCACGATCCAGGCCGAGCGCTACCAGGCGCAGTCCGGCACCATGGTCGAGACCACGACGGACACCGGCGGCGGCCAGAACGTGGGCGCGATCGCCAACGGCGACTGGCTGCGCTTCGACGGCGTCGCCTTCGGCGCCACGCCCGCGCGGCAGTTCAACGCGAGGGTCGCCTCCGGCGCCGCGGGCGGGGTGAGCGGCCTGGTCCAGGTACGGCTCGGCAGCCCCACCGCGCCACCGATCGGCGACTTCGCGATCGCCAACACCGGCGGCTGGCAGAGCTGGCGGACCGTCCCCGCGAACATCGCGCCGACGACCGGCACGCACACGGTCTACCTGACCTTCAGCAGCGGTCAGCCCGCCGACTTCGTCAACGTCAACTGGTTCACGTTCGCGTCCTAGCCGCCCTGCGCCGTACCAGGATGCGCTCGGCCCAGCTGGCCGCCTCCGGGTCGCCCAGGCCCTCGACCACGCCACCGAGGTAGGCCGTGGCCAGGCTGTCGAAGCCGTTGTCCACCTGGCGTACCCTGCTGGCCCTGCGGCGGTCGGCGGCCTGGAGGTGCTGGCCGATGCTCTCGGCGAATCCGGTGTCGCGCTGGTACTCGCGCTGGGCCTCGACGAAGGCGCGCTGCTCGTGGTCGCGCTTGGTGCGCAGCTCGCGCAGCCGCCTGTCGTTGGGGTTGTGCATCCGGCGACCCAGGTCGGCGGCGATCAGCGCGGTGGCCACGAGCAGGGCGAGCAGCAGGATCATGGTGGGCAGCCGGCTGACGCCCTCGGCGGTGGGGCCGATGTCCTGCCCGTCCACGACCAGCGGCTGCACCAGGGCGTCCCTGCGCAACACCGCCACCGCGACGATCAGCCCCGCCCAGACGAGCGCGACCGCGATCAGCAGCCATCTCCCGCGTGCGGGGCTGCCGTTCTCCTGCCAGGTGCGGAAGGCCCTGCCGTACATGTGGGGGGCGACGAGCATGATGAGCGCGGCGCCCGTGGCGATCAGGGCGGTCATCTCCACGCTGTCGCCCCAGGCCAGGATCACCTGGTACAGGATCGGCACCTCGACGATCACCAGCAGCAGGAGCAGCAGCGCGGCGGGCAGCCAGCGCCTGACGGACGGCCAGCGGCTGCCGGACAGCGCGATCGAGCTCGGCCTGCCGTCGCCGGGCCGTCTGCTCGGCTGCTCCAGCTCGGCGACGCGGCGCTGGCTCTCGTCGAGAGTACGGCGGGCCTCGGCGAAGTGCCGCTGCGACTCGGCGAGCTTGATCTTCTGCGCCTCGAAGGCGGCGCGGTCCTGCTGCACCTCGCGTTCGGTGGCGTCCTCGATCCGGCCGAGCTCGGCCAGCCGCTCGTCCTCCAGTTCGTGGAAGCGGGGGACGCTGCCGGTCTCCAGCGTGAGGGTGTCGAGGTGACCGCCCTCCGCGTGGGCGCGGCCCAGCTCGCGCTCCTCGCGGCGGCGCGCGGTCCAGTCGGGCAGGTGGTAGAGGTCGCCGTCGTAGGCCACGGCGGGCGCGATGCGCGTGACCTCTCCTTGCTCGGCAGGCTGGTCCTTGAAGCGCATCAGGCCTCCAACGCGGTCCGCGTAACTTGATGCTAAACGCTGACTTTGGAGCCGTGACGGATTTGCCGCAGGTATGAGCGAACCTCGCCCGGCCGGGAGACACGGCCGAGCGAGGGACGGAGACGGCCGGGGCGGCCTGCCGTACAGGACAGGCTGTATACAGAGGGCGTGGAACTGGATCGGTTGGATCGGGACATCATCGGGGCCCTCGTCGAGGATGCCCGGGCGACATATGCGGAAATCGGGCATCGGATCGGACTGTCGGCCTCGGCGGTGAAGCGGCGGGTCGATCGCCTGCGGCACGCGGGAGCGATCACCGGATTCAGCGCCCGCATCGCGCCACAGGCGCTCGGCTGGACCACCGAGGCCTACGTGGAGCTCTACTGCCAGGGCAAGACCTCCCCCTCGGCGATCGGCCTCGCCGTCGCCCAGCACCCCGAGGTCGTCTCGGCGTGCACGATCACCGGTGAGGCCGACGCGCTGCTGCACATCAGGGCCACCGACGTGCGCCATGTCGAGCGCGTCATCGAGCGGATCGCGGCCGAGCCCTTCGTCGTCCGCACCAAGAGTTCGATCGTGCTCTCCCGCCTGGTGGACGACGCGCAACGGATCGGCGCAACCCGGGCAGAAGACGCAACGGACCCGCGCCAACACGCAATATCAGGCGCTTGGCCTGCGTAAACGCTGTTCCTAGGCTTGCCGCGTCCCCCTTCGACGGTTGGAGCCGCAGCATGCCCAAGCACTACCTGATGTGCCGCCCTGACTTCTTCACGGTGGAATATGCGATCAATCCGTGGATGGACCCCGAAGCGGGCGCCGACCGCGACCTGGCGGTCAGGCAGTGGGAGGGGCTGAAAGCGGCCTACGAGGCGCTCGGTCACACGGTCAGCCTGATCGACCCGATCGAGGGCCTGCCCGACATGGTGTTCGCGGCCAACGGCGCGCTCGTCGCCGGCGGCAGGGTGTACGGCGCGCGCTTCGCCTTCCCCGAGCGCGCCGCCGAGGGCCCCGCCTACCTGAACTGGTTCGCCGAGCGTGGCTTCCCGACGCACGAGGCGGTCCATGTGAACGAGGGCGAGGGCGACTTCCTCGCGATGGACGACGTGATCCTGGCGGGCACCGGCTTTCGCACCTCACGTGAGGCGCACGGCGAGGCGCAGGAGTTCCTCGGCCGCCCCGTCGTCTCGCTGACGCTGGTCGACCCGCGTTACTACCACCTGGACACCGCGCTGTTCCCGCTGGACGGGCGGAATATCGCCTACTACCCCGGAGCGTTCTCCGAGGGGAGCCTTCGCGTCCTGCGCAGGATGTTCCCCGACGCCGTGATCGCGGGCGCCGACGACGCCGAGGTGCTCGGTCTCAACGCGGTCAGCGACGGCGAGCACGTTGTGATCAACGCGGAGGCCCACGACCTCCAGCTGGACCTCAAGCGGCGCGGATACGAGGTCATCCCTGTCGACCTCGCCGAATTGCGCAAGGCGGGCGGCGGACCCAAGTGCTGCACACTGGAAATCAGGGGGGAGAACTGACTATGACCACCAGCGCAGAGCACATCGAGGTAAGCGAGCGCCGCAGCGCCCACAACTACCATCCGCTGCCCATCGTCATCCACGAGGCGCACGGCGCCTGGGTGACCGACGTGGAGGGCAAGCGCTACCTGGACTGCCTGTCCGGATACTCCAGCCTCAACTTCGGCCACGGCAACCCGAAGATCATCGAGGCGGCGCACGAGCAGCTCAACAACCTCACGCTGACCAGCAGGGCGTTCTACCACGACCAGTTCGCCACGTTCTGCGCCGGGCTGGGCGACCTGACCGGCAAGGACATGATCCTGCCGATGAACACCGGCGCCGAGGCCGTCGAGACCGCGATCAAGGTCGCTCGCAAGTGGGGCTACCAGGTCAAGGGTGTCGCCCCCGAGCAGGCGAACATCATCGTGATGGAGGACAACTTCCACGGCCGCACCACCACCATCATCAGCTTCTCCACCGATCCGGACGCGCACGACGAGTTCGGGCCCTACACGCCCGGCTTCACGGTCGTGAAGTACGGCTCGGCCGAGGCGATCCGCGAGGCGATCGACGCCAACACGGTGGCGGTGCTGGTGGAGCCGATCCAGGGCGAGGCGGGAGTGCTGGTGCCGCCGGACGGCTACCTGCGCCAGGTGCGCGAGCTGTGCACCGCGCAGGGCATCCTGATGATCGCTGACGAGATCCAGTCGGGCCTCGGCCGCACGGGCAAGACCTTCGCCTGCGAGCACGAGGGGGTCGTGCCCGACATCTACATCCTCGGCAAGGCCCTCGGCGGCGGCGTGGTCCCGGTCAGCGCCATCGCGGCCGACGAGGACGTGCTCGGCGTGATCAAGCCGGGCCAGCACGGCTCCACGTTCGGCGGCAACCCGCTGGCGTGCGCCGTGGGCAACGCGGTGATCGAGATCCTCAACACCGGTGAGTTCCAGGCCCGTGCCGCCCAGCTCGGCGAGGTGCTGCACGCCAGGCTGCGCGAGATGATCGGCCACGGCGTGGTCACCGTACGCGGGCGCGGGCTGTGGGCGGGCGTCGACATCGACCCCTCGCTGACCACGGGACGCGAGGTGTCCAAGGCGCTGATGGCGCGCGGCGTGCTGGCCAAGGACACCCAGGGCTCCACGATCAGGCTCGCTCCGCCGATCGTGATCTCGCAGGAGGATCTCCTGTGGGCGGTCGACCAGCTGGCCGACGCGATCGCCTCGTTCAGGTAGCGGCTCGAGGGGTAGGGCGCGCCGCGAGGCGGCGCGCCCTACCCCTGAAGTCAGCGCGTCGGGGTGGGCGTGACCGTGGCTGTCGCGGGGTCGCTCGGCGTCTCGGTGGGAACGAGCGTCACCGTGACGGTCGGGATGGGCGTGGGCTCGACCGACTCCGGCGCTGAGGGGTCGGCCGAGCGCCTCGGCTTCGCGGGATGCGAGGGAATGGGCGTGGGCTCGGCGTCGGGCGTCACGGTCCCGGTCGGGGTCGGCTTCACCGGCGCCGCCGGCTCCGTGGGCTGCGGGTCGCACGAGCCGTCGTGACCCGCCGCCGGAGCGTCCGGCAGCGTGTCCACGACAGAGACCCCCGTCTGGGCCGTCAGGGCCAGCAACGAACCGACGGGAGCCCCCGCGATCTTCTCGTCGACGACCGTGCCCCGCTCTCCCATGAACGCGAACGTCTCGGGATCGAAGATGAGCTGTTCCAGCATCCCCTGTTCGGCCGCCGCCCGGCCGAGCGCGGTTCCCTTGCGCCCCGCCGCGTCCGCCACGCCTTCGGCCACCTCCACGCCCGGCAGCTGCTTCACCGCCGCGAAGAGCGCGGTTCGCTGCGCCTTTGGCACGTAGGTCTCCCTGATCAGGTCGGCCGCGGCGCGGAAGGGGTCGTCGTTGGTGGTCTCGGCCCGCTTGCCGAGGAAGTCCTTCATACCCTCGGGGTCGGTGGGCAGCGTGGAGAGGAAGGCGTGGTCGTTGCGGAAGGAGCCGAGCCGGTCGGGGCAGGACGCCAGCCGGTGCCAGTCGGTCCCCTGCCACTTCTCCGCCTCCTTCGGCAGCGGCCAGCCGGGGAACTGCCGGGGCTCCTGGCCCTCGATCGCCATCAGCCCGTCGGCGCCGGCGTCGGCCGAGCGCCACAGCTTCCGCTTGGTCCGGTAGAGGTAGCGGGTCTCCTGCTCGCCGATGGCGAAGGCGGGATACATCGTCTCCGACTCCACCAGGACGAACTGGCCAGGCTTCGGGTCGAGCTCGCCGCTCACCCCCACCGTGACCGCTCCCGCGGGACGGGCCACCGTGCCGTCCCGCGGGACGGACGACAGCGTGAAGGCCACCCCGCCGACCAGCGCCGCCGTCAGCCCGAACGCGCCCACGGCCTGCCAGCCCGTGCGCGGCAGCCGGAAACCCCGCCGCCTGGTCCTGGTCTCGTCCAGCAGCCGCCGGCGCGCCGCCTCGCGCGCCTCCTTCGGGTACGGCGGGACGCCGGGGCGTCCCTCGGCGAAGATCCTGATCTCGTCATCCATGCTCGGGCTCCTCTCGGAAGGGGTCTGCGCCGCCGAGGGCCCTGCGCACCTTGGTCCTGAGCCGGTGCAGCCGGGAGCGGACCGTGCCGACGGGGATGTCCAGCGCGAGCGCCACATCCTCGTACGTCAGGTCCGCCCACGCCACCAGCAGCAACAGGTCCCGCTCGGCCGCCGAGAGGCGGGTGAGCGCCTTGGCGAGCCTGGGCTGAAGCTGCTCGGCGGTGACGCGGTCGGCGCTGCGCTCGTCGAAGGATCCGGGCCGGTCGGGCGCCAGCCGTGCCATGGCCTGGGTACGGCGGCGCTCGGCCCTGCGGTGCTGCGCCACGACGTTGGTCGCGATGCCGTACAGCCATGGCCTGGCGTCCGGTCGCGTCCGGTCGTAGCGGGCCCTGCCGCGGAAGGCGGCGAGGAACACCTCGCCCACGGCGTCCTCGGCCAGCTCGGGGCCGAGCCGCCGCGCGGCATACCTGAAGATCTCATCGGCGTGCCGGTCGAACAGCGTCGCGAACAGCTCCGGTTCGCTCATCGACTGCCCGACCAGCGTCGCGTCGTCCAACGCCTGCGCCATCACCACGGGAGGGAGTCCTTTCTGCGGTCACCCTGTACTTGGCCGCAGCCCGCAGTCCGGTTCCACCTACTTCGCCAACCTCCACACGAGCAGTCCTTCGGGCGCCTCCTCCGGCGTGAAGCCCGCCTCGGTCAGCTCGGCGCGCAGGGTGTCGCCGGAGGGCCGGTGGGTGACGGTGTCGACGACGTCCTCGCTGATGACGACGCCCTTGTGCCTGACCAGGTAGCGGAAGCGGGCCGACACCCGCTCGCCCTCGACGTCGAGGGTCCTGCCCCACAGCTCGTAGGTGTGCCTGCCGACCCGGTAGGAGCCCAGCTCCGCCTCGTCGCCCGGGGCGGGGGCGGGGCGCTCGGTGAAGTTGAACACCAGCCGTCCTCCGGGGACCAGCTGCCTCGCGAGGGTCGCCCAGAGGGTCTCGCGGTCGTCGATCGCGTAGAGGACGGCGATCATCACGATCAGGTCCACCGGCTCGTCGAGGTCGACGTCGAGCGCGCCGTACGGCAGGACCGTCACCCGTTCCAGCAGGTCACGACGGCGAGCGAGCCTCGACAGCAGCACCGAGCGCATGCCGAGCGAAGGCTCCAGGGCGAAGACCTCGCCGTCGGTGGTGTCGGCGATCAGTTCGGTGACGAGGCCGGTGCCCGCGCCGATCTCCAGCACCGACCCCTTCAGCAGCGGGGGGAGCTTCTCCCGTATCTCGGGCACGTGGCCGTCCTCGTGCCACAGGTCGTAGAAGGGGACGGCGACGGCATACTGGTCAGAGGTCATGCACTGTTTCTAGCGGGTCCAGCGACTCGCCGTACCAGATCACCGTCACTCCCTTCGAGAACTCCAGCGCCGCAATGGCGTTCTGGAACAGCGGGCCCTTGGTCACCCGCCAGCGGAACGGCGGCCGGGGGATACGGGCCAGCCGGGTCAGCGTGCCGCCGATGAGCGTGGCGATGCCGAACTGGGTGAAGATGTTGGCCAGGCGCAGCGACCTGCTCAGCGGGTTGCGGATGGGCGAGCAGACGATCTGGTAGATCGGCCCGGGAGCCTGCGCCAGGTAGGAGTAGTGCACGTCGCCCGACAGGATCAGCACCGGCTTGCCGGCCTTGAGCAGGAGCCTGGCCAGGTCGTCGAAGGAGCGCCGGAAGGCTCCCCAGTGCTCCAGGTCGAAGGACTGCCTGAACGTCTCGGACGCCCTGGCGACCAGCCTGCCCCACTTCCCGTCGCACAGGGCCTCGTTCCAGTTCTGCACCAGGTGGACGCCCTCGGGCAGCAGGAACGGGATCGACGAGCCGATGATCAACCGGCCGCTCGCCCCCTCGATCTGCTCCTTCAGCCAGGCCCACTCCCCCGGGTCGAGCATCCTGCGGTCACGAGGGGTCAGCTGCCGCGCGCACCTGGTGTCGATCATGATGAGCCTGGAGTGCCCGAGGTCGCGGGCGAAGCTCCACCTGTTGGTGCTCGGCTCGGCGTCGGCCCTGGCGGCGAACTCGTCCAGCGCCTTGGCGCCCTCACCCGCACGCAGCGCCGCCAGCAGCGGGTCGTCGGCCCGCTCGTCCGGCGACAGGTTGCCGAGGTGCTGGTAGACCCAGTACGAGCCGAGCCCCGCCACCACCCGCCCGTGCCACCAGCTCGTCCGCGCCATCTGGGCGCGCCAGTCCCTGGAGGTGTTCCAGTCGTCGCGCAGGTCGTGGTCGTCGAAGATCATCGCGGTGGGCACGGTGGACAGCAGCCACCTGATGTCGGGGTCGCTCCAGGCGGTCCGGTAGAGCTCGGCGTACTCCTCGAAGTCGGCGATCTCGTCGGCGGGCTCCTCGCCCGGCTTCCTGCGCCCCGCGATGAACTCCAGCATCTTCGGCGAGGGCTTGTCGGCGTAGACCTGGTCGCCGAGCATCAGCAGCAGGTCGGGCAGCGGCCGGCCGCTGCGGGCGTAGGCGCGCAGCACGTCCACGCCGTGGGTGGCGGTGTGCGCGGCGTCGTGGGGCACGCTGGTACGGCACGAGCCGAACATCACGCGCTCGGGACCCTCGGGCGGCAGCAGTTTGATCCGGCTCGGCCGGTCTTCGGGCCACACCTGCTCGCCGTTCAGCTCGACGGTGTACTCCCCCTCGAACCCCTCCAGATCGACGATCGCGTAGTGGTGGCCGTGCACGGTGAACGTCGGCGTCTTCCACCCCCCGCACACCGTGACCACGCAGGACTCGGACGTCTCCACCCAGATGGAGGCCCGGGTGGAGTCGACGTAACGCAGCATCGGACCGACGACCAGAGAAGACATCCGCGTCCTTCGTTGTGACAGTTCGGCGTGGTTGCACCCTCAAGACTGCCAGAGTGGCACGTTCCCATAGTGCCGCTCTGCGGCTTGGATTCTGGCTAGGCTGATCGCCTACAGAACCGCCCACGGGTTAAGCAATGGCGCTTTTCCCTGAGATGGGCGTACATAACAGGAGGAACTCCTTCCATGAGCGTCATGGTGCCGTCAAGGACGCCGGCCCTGATCACCCCTGGACAACAGGCCCTCGACTCCGCTCTCCACCAGCTCGGGCAGGCGGCCGAGCAGCTCGGCCTCGACGACGGGCTGCGCACGATGCTCGCCACGCCGCGCCGTTCGCTGACCGTCTCGGTTCCCGTCCGCAGGGAGGACGGCAGGATGGACGTCGTCCAGGGCTTCCGCGTGCAGCACAACGTCTCGCGCGGCCCCGCCAAGGGCGGTATCCGCTTCCACCCCTCCACCGACATCCACGAGGTCACCGCGCTGGCCATGTGGATGACGTGGAAGTGCGCGCTGGTGGGCATCCCGTACGGCGGCGCCAAGGGCGGCGTCTCCGTGGACCCCACCGCGCTCACCACCCGTGAGCTCGAGCGCCTGACCCGCCGCTACGTCAACGAGATCCTGCCGCTCATCGGCCCGGAGAAGGACATCCCCGCGCCCGACGTCGGCACCGACGAGCAGACCATGGCGTGGATCATGGACACCTACAGCGTCAACGCCGGCTACTCGGTGCCCGGCGTCGTCACGGGCAAGCCGATGACGCTCGGCGGGTCGCTGGGCCGTACCGGGGCGACCTCGCGCGGCGTCCAGATCGCGACGCTGACCGCGCTCGGCCGCTCCCCCGAGGGCGTCACCGTCGCCGTCCAGGGCTTCGGCAAGGTGGGCGCGCTGGCCGCGCAGTACCTCGCCGACGCAGGGGCGCGCGTGATGGCGGTGTCGGACGTCACCGGCGCGGTGTACAACTCCACCGGCCTCGACGTGGCCGACCTGCGCGCCTGGGTGGCGGAGACCGGCAGCGTCGCCGGCTACCGCCACGCGGACGCTCTCGGCCACGACGAGCTGCTGGAGCTGGACGTGGACGTGCTGGTCCCGGCCGCGCTGGAGGGCGCCATCACGGCCGCGAACGCGCCTCGGGTCAGGGCCAGGCTTATCGTCGAGGGCGCCAACGGGCCCACCACGCCCGAGGCCGACGAGATCCTCGCCGCGCAGGGCACCACGATCGTTCCCGACATCCTCGCCAACGCGGGCGGGGTGATCGTGTCGTACCTGGAGTGGGTGCAGAACATGCAGGCCTACTCGTGGAGCGCCAACGAGGTCGAGGTCAGACTGCGGGACCTGATGGAGGGGGCGTTCTCGGAGGTCAAGTCGGTCGCCGCGGCGCGCGGGCTGACGCTGCGCCAGGCCGCCCACGTCATCGGGGTCGGCCGCGTCGCCGAAGCCCACCAGATGCGCGGCCTCTACCCCTGACCCTCTCTTCGTGAGGTCTCTTCGTGAGGCGCGGCCCCTGTCGTTCATCTCGTACGGCAAGCGTCGGGGCCGCGCCTCCGAAGGCGCGGCGTCCCCTCCGTCGAGGGGACGCTCCTCGTGCGGCGACGCCGCGCCACCCCAACGGACGGCGGGGCCGTGTCAGCCGGAGCTCCGTAGGATCAGGCGCATGACATATCCCGATCCGATCTACTTCGGCGACAAGGGCGAGTCCAGCGCCGTCTACCGTCCCGCCGGTTCCGAGCCCGACCTGGTCTACCCGACCGGCAACACCGTGGACTACCTGGCCACCGGCGCCTCCACCGGCGGTCTGTTCGGCCTGTACAAGTGGAACATGGGGCCGACGCCCAGCGGGCCGGGCCCGCACTTCCACAAGACGATCACCGAGTCGTTCTACGTCCTCGAGGGCACGATCAAGATCTACAACGGCGACCGCTGGATCGAGACGAAGCCCGGCGACTGGGTGCACGTCCCCGCGGGCGGCACGCACGGTTTCCGCAACGAGTCGGGCGAGCCGGCCTCGATGCTGCTGCACTTCTCGCCCGGCGCGCCGCGCGAGGGCTACTTCGAGGGCCTGCTCGACGTCGCCACCATGAGCGACGAGGAGAAGGCGGAGTTCTTCCTCCGTCACGACAACTACTGGCTCTGACGCTCACGCGTAGGGCGCGGTGATGACCTCCATGTTGTGGCCGTCGGGGTCGTCGAAGTAGACGCCGCGCCCGCCGTACAGGTGGTTGATCTCACCCTCCTTGCGGTGCCCGGGGTCGGCGAAGTACCGCAGGCCCCGCTCCTTGATCCGGCCGAAGATCTCGTCGAACTCGGGCTCGCTGACGATGAAGCAGTAGTGGATGGGCCGGAACTCCGTTGAGTCCATGTAGTCGAGCGTGACGCCGTTGGCGGTCTCGACGGGGACGAACGGCCCCCACTGCGGCCCCGCCTTCAGCCCGAGGATCCCGGCGAGGAACTCCGCCGAGGCCTGCTTGTCCCTGCTCGGCACGATCGTGTGGTTCAGGTCGACAGCCATGTCTCCAGCGCACCACCGTCCGGCTCTCCTGGCAATGGCGGAGCGGCGGGACCCGCTCAGGTGCGCGTCTCGCGGCCGGAGGGTGCGGCGTCGAGCGCCTCCACCAGGGCCCCCAGGGCGGACATGAGCTGTTCGGTGTTCGTCGCCGTACGCGGCGGCGATGAGCGAGTGGTGTTCGGCCACCCAGCCCTCCACCCTGGCCAGCAGCTCCCCGCCGCGCTCGGACAGGAAGACGGCCACGCCAGGCAGGGGCACGGCGACGCCTACCGCATCAGCCAGCACGACCTGGTCACCTGATCGGCCGCGCTGACCGGGCTGGACGAGCTCGACGCCTACCAGCTCGTCAGCCAGGCGGGCGAGGCGCCCGTGGGCAACGTCTGCGACACCAACTACACAATGGTGGCGAAGCCGCCCAAGGCGGTGCTCCACCATCCCGAGGTGTAAGGCTCGGCCCACGCCATGCTGCGTGACCTGGCCGAACGTTACACGGCACGGGGCGCCTGATCCTCTAGGGTTGGAAGATCAACTCAAGGGGGACGGGTGTTCAGGCTGGTGCTCGCGGCGTGTCTGCTCCTGGTGACCGGGCCGACCGGGCCGACGCCCACCAGGGACTCGTGGGAATCGCGGGACACCGTCGGCTACTGGAGCCGCGAACGGATCGTCAACGCCCAGCCGGCGGACCTCCTCCCCTTCCCTCGGCACGACGTGGCACCGCCGGACTCCGCGCCTCCGGCGGTGCCACCCGGTTACGGCGCCCGCCGTACCGTGCCGGGCAGGAAGGTACTCACTCCGGGCGGCGACCGCCTCGGCTACTCGCCGGTGACCAGGCCCTACACAGGGGCGCACCGGCTGACCGGGATCCTGCTGAGCCATGACCCGGTCGCGCGCAGGGACATCGCGTGCGGGGCCGCCGTGGTCAGGTCGCGCAGCCGCAGCCTGGTGCTGACCGCCGCCCACTGCCTGTACGCCGGTGGCCGTCCCCTTACCCATGTGGCCTTCCTGCCCGCCTACAACGGCCAGCGCAGCGGCCAGCAGCCGCTGGGCGTCTGGCCCGCGATGCGCGTCTGGGTGCCGAAGCGCTGGAGGGAGCGGCCCTACTCGCCCGCGCAGCTGCCCTACGACTTCGGCCTGGCCGGGGTGATGCGGGACGCGAAGCTCCTGGAGGAGGTCACCGGACCTGGGCTCCGGCCGCTGCTGACGCGCAGGAGGAGCTCGATGTCCGGCCTCGAACTGCTCGGGTACCCGGTCGGGCGGTCCTATCCGGGCACCGACATGTACCGGTGCCTGGGCGACGCCGTGGACGGTGGCGCGGCGGGGCCGGGCGTCCTGGTCACGCACAACTGCCAGGCGGCCAACGGGACCAGCGGCGGGCCGGCGGTGCGCGGAGACGCGGTGGCGGGCGTGGTCTCCTCCTCGAGCCCCCTGAGCGACGCCTCGGGATACACCGTGCTCACTCGCCTGACCCCCGAGCCATTCGGCCGCCTCCTCGCCAAAGCCGACCACGTGATGCGCCACTGACCGACGCCGACGCCCTGCCACGACGCTGACGGCCCGCCTACGACGGCCTGAAGCTGACACCTGCCCCGGCGGCCCGCCCCCCGATTACCAGCCCCTGACCACCTGACCCTGCGGGTTCGTCAGTCGGCGCAGGCGGCGACGATGTCCTCGCAGATCTCGTGGCTGACCAGCGCGTCCGCCGCGCTGATCATCTCTCCGGCGCGCACCGCCGACAGGAACGCCAGGCACGCCTGCTCGATCCCCCGCTGCCGCGAGACCGGCACCCAGTCGGGCCGCCGCACGAGCCGCTCCCCCTCGCCGGTGTGGTCGATCACGTCCCCCAGGTTGACCACCCGCCGCTTCACCCCGTCGCCGAGCACCTCGACGCTCTCCTCCGAGGCGGGGCCGATCCTGTTCATGACGCCGTGGGCCATGAAGCCCTCCCCCGCCAGCTCCAGCACGAGGTGCTCCACCAGCCCGTCGCGCGTCCTGGTCCTGATGCGCCGCTCCGTGACCGGGCCGGGCGCCAGGAAGCGGAGCGTGTCGACCACGTGGATGAAATCGTCGAAGACCGCCCGCCGGGGCGTGTCGGGCAGCGCGGGACGGTTCTTCTGCATGAGGACCAGGTGCCTGGACAACTCCGTCAGGGCCGTGTAGCCGGGCGCGTAACGCCGGTTGAAGCCGACCATGAGCGAGACGCGCTCGTCCGCTGCCAGCCGTACCAGATGACGGGTTTCTTCCAGGGTGTAGGCGATGGGCTTGTCCACGTAGACCTGCACCCCCGCGGTGAGCAGCGGCTCCACGATCTCGCTGTGGGCCTCGGTGGCGGCGTGCACGAAGGCGGCGTCGACTCCTGCCTTGATCACCTCCTCGACCGACGTGGACCGCTCGGCGACGCGGTGGGCGTCACCGAGCCGGTGCAGCGTCCGCTCGTTGCGCGTGCACAGGTGCAGGTCGAGGCCGGGCTGGGCGGACAGCACGGGAAGGTAGGCCTTCTCCGCGATGTCGCCGAGTCCGATCATGGCAATCTTCATGCTCCGAGCGTAGTGCGGAGCGCCTCGTCCATCGGCGTGGGCCGGACGCCGAAGGTGGCGGTGAAGGCGGAGGAGTCGACCTCGTACGGCGCGACGAACTGGTAGCGGATGTGCCGCAGTTCGCCGATCATCGGGTTGAACAGGCCGACTGCGCGCACCACCGGCCACGGCAGCTGGGCCAGCTTGGGCTCGGGCCTGCCGAGGACGGCCGCCATCCGCGCGCCCATCTGCCTGAACGTCTGCGGCTCGCTCGTCGGCACGTGCCACGGCCTGCCCCACGCCCGCTCGTCCGCCGCCGCGACGACCAGCGCCTCGGCCACGTCGGGCAGGTACGTCCAGCTGTGCGGGATGTCGGCGGGCCAGACCAGCTGCACGGTCTTGCCGGCCTTGAGCGGCACGAGGAACCTGTCTCCCAGGTACGACTGGTCGGTGGTGCCAGGGCCGAAGTAGTCGGAGCCCCTGACCTCGACCGCCCTGATCCTGCCTGCCTTGTGCGCGGCCAGCATGTCGTTCCACATCTTGGCCCTGATCTGCGCCTTCGGGTTGGTGGACGCCAGCGGCAGATCCTCGGTCATCGGGCCGCGCACCGGCCCGTAGGGGTAGAGGTTGCCCAGCGCCACCAGCACCGCCCCGCTCGCCTCGGCGGCGGCCATGAAGGAGGCGGCCATGGGCGGCCAGTCGGTGAGCCAGCGGTGGTACTTCGGGTTGACGCAGTTGTAGATCGCGTCGGCGCCCTTGGAGATCTCGATCATCCTCGCGCTGTCGGTGACGTCCGCCGCGATTCTCGTGGCCCCCTCGGGGCCACTGCCCGAACGCGTGACGACGACGACGTCGTGCCCCTGCTCGATCAGCTTCCGCGCCACGTGCGGCCCGACCTGCCCTGCTCCGACGACGACATGCTTACCCATGATCCAACCTGCTTTCCGTACGAGATTTAGACGATGAACCATTCACCCGACCAGAGAGGGAACCGCGACCCGCCAAGCGGGACCAGAACCCCCTCGGGAGCGGGACAGAACTCACACCGGCCGTCACGCATCCGGGAGGGCCCCACCAGCCCTCGAACCTGATCAAGACTCCCACCACGCCGACCCCCGTTGTCGAGGGCCGGACTTCCGCCACACCGGTCCGTCGTCGGCCGGAGTCAGGACTGCTGCCACAGCAGGCGGAGGGCCGCGTTGACGACGAAGGCAGCGGCCAGGAAAGCGGCGGGAGTGGCGGCGCCCGCGAGGTAGAGGGCCAGCGCCCCACCACCGAACCAGGCGACCTCGAACAAACCCCTGGCGATCCCGGTGAGCGGGTAGGTGGCGTTGGTCCCGCCACCGGCGGCGAACAGCCCCCACAGCACCGCGAACAGGACGGGCCCGCCGATCCCCGCGAGCAGCCGCACTCCCCAGTTCGAGCTGAGCGTGAAGCCCCAGTACCCGACGGAGATCAGCACGCCGAGCTCCAGGAGGAACATCAGGAGCATGTTGGCGCCCTTGGCGACGGCGAGCATGTGCACCCCTTCGTGATTGCCGTTCCCTTACGAGAGCAATGCTCTCCTACGAGAGCGGCATTCGTCAAGAGCGATGCTCTCGTTTCTATGCACCGCTCTGGTAGCGTGAACGCATGAGCACCGCTAGCCGTACCGCCAGAGAACGTGTCCGCGCGGAGTTGATCAAGGAGATCACCGACATCGCCAGGCGGCACCTGTCGACCGAGGGCGCCGCGGGCCTGTCGCTGCGGGCCGTGGCGCGGGAGATGGGCATGGTCTCCTCCGCCATCTACCGCTACTTCCCCACCAAGGACGACCTGCTGACGGCGCTGATCGTCGACGCCTACAACGCGGTCGGAGAGGCGGTCGAGGAGGCGGACGCGGGCTGCGCCAGAGACGACTTCACCGGGCGCTGGCTGGAGATGTGCAGGGCGGTCAGGGCGTGGGCGCTGGCCCATCCGCACGAGTACGCGCTGATCCACGGCACCCCCGTACCCGGCTACCAGGCGCCCGCCGACACCGTCGACCCGGCCTCACGCGACGGGGTGATGTTCGGCCGACTGATCGCGGACGCCCATGCGGCGGGCGCGATCACGGTGCCGCAGGACACGCCGACCCCGGAGGAGTTCCAGGGGGACGCCGCGGTGCTGCGCCAGGCGATCTTCGCGGGGGTGCCCGACGAGGTCATCCTCCGCGGGCTCCACGCCTGGACGTGGGTGTACGGGGCGGTCAGCTTCGAGCTGTTCGGGATGTACAACAACGTGATCACCAAGAGAGCGGCCACGTTCGAACACGGTGTCCTCTCGATGGCCCACTACGTCGGCCTCAGCTGACCCGACTGTCGGCCCGGCAGGACCTGTGGAGGCGCGCCCCGTGTGAACCCCGACCCCAAGAGACACGACGCAAAGAGACCCGCCCGAAGAGACGAGACCTGGGTGGGCGAGAGCCTTGGGAGGCGAGGACGCAGGGAGACCTGCCCCAAGGCCACCCGACCACGGAAGGCCCGCCACGGACAGACGGGCCACCCCTCGGAACGCCGGCGGTCAGCGGGAGGCGCGGTTGATCGCGGAGATGATCGCCTTGAGCGAGGCCGTCGTCGTGTTGCCGTCGATCCCGACCCCCCACAGCACCTCGCCGTTGACGTCGCACTCCAGGTACGACGCCGCCTTGGCGTCGCTGCCCGCGCTCATCGCGTGCTCCACGTAGTCGAGCACCCGCACCTCGAACCCGACCGACGAGATCGCGTCGATGAACGCCGAGATGGGCCCGTTGCCCGTGCCCTCGACCTCGCGGATCTCCCCGTCGATCCGCACGTCGGCGCTGATGCGGTCCTTGTCGTCGACGGTGGACTCGTGCCGGTGGGCCATCAGGCTGAGGCGGCCCCACCTGTTGGCCGGGTTCGGCAGGTACTCGTCGGTGAAGATGTCGTACATCGCCGCGGGAGAGATCTCGCCGCCCTCGGCGTCGGTACGCGCCTGGACGACCTTGGAGAACTCGATCTGCAGCCGACGCGGCAGGTCGAGCTGGTGGTCGGCCTTCATGATGTAGGCGACGCCACCCTTGCCCGACTGGCTGTTGACCCTGATGACCGCCTCGTAGGTGCGGCCGATGTCCTTGGGGTCGATCGGCAGGTACGGCACCGCCCACGTGAACGAGTCGACGGGCACGCCCGCGGCGGCCGCGTCGGCCTCCAGGTGCTCGAAGCCCTTCTTGATGGCGTCCTGGTGGGAGCCGGAGAAGGCGGTGTAGACCAGCTCGCCGCCCCACGGGTGACGCGGGTGCACGGGCAGCTGGTTGCAGTACTCGGTGACCCGGCGGATCTCGTCGATGTCACTGAAGTCGATCTCGGGGTCGACGCCCTGCGAGAACAGGTTCATGCCGAGGGTCACCAGGCAGACGTTCCCGGTGCGCTCGCCGTTGCCGAACAGGCAGCCCTCGATGCGGTCGGCGCCGGCCATGTAGCCCAGCTCGGCGGCGGCCACGGCGCTGCCGCGGTCGTTGTGCGGGTGCAGCGACAGGATGATGGAGTCGCGGTGGGCCAGGTTCCTGTGCATCCACTCGATCTGGTCGGCGTAGACGTTGGGGGTGGCCATCTCGACCGTCGCCGGCAGGTTGACGATCACCTTGCGGTCGGGGGTGGGCTGCCACACCTCGTTGACCGCGTTGCACACCTCGACGGCGTACTCGAGCTCGGTGCCGGTGAACGACTCGGGTGAGTACTGGTAGTAGACGTCCACGTCGCCGGCCTCGGCCAGCTTGCGTACCAGCTTGGCGCCCTCGACGGCGATCGCGGTGATGCCGTCGCGGTCCTGACCGAACACCACGCGACGCTGCAGCGTGGAGGTGGAGTTGTACAGGTGCACGATGGCCTGCTTGGCGCCCTGGATGGACTCGAAGGTCCGCTCGATCAGCTCGGGCCTGGCCTGGGTCAGTACCTGGATGACGACGTCGTCGGGGATGCGGCCCTCGTCGATGATCTGCCGGACGAAGTCGAAGTCGGTCTGCGAGGCGGCGGGAAAGCCCACCTCGATCTCCTTGTAGCCCATGGAGACCAGCAGCTCGAACATCTTGAGCTTGCGGTGGGAGTCCATCGGGTCGATCAGCGCCTGGTTGCCGTCCCGCAGGTCGACCGCGCACCAGCGCGGAGCCTTGGTGATGACCTGGTCGGGCCAGGTGCGGTCGGTCAGCCTGATGGGCTCGAACGGCTGGTAGCGCTGGAAGGGCATGGAACTGGGCTGCTGAGCGGTCATCGGAGAGATCCCTCGTCGGTCGGAACGAAGCGGCCGACGCGCATGGCTCGCACCGCGGCGAGGGAGCCGGCCTTTAGAGGCCCCCGCCGCGGCAGCTAAGAAGCAGCCCATGCAGCATGTCAAGCACGCTACCAGACCGTGGGGAGCGGAAGTGTCAAGGTCTCACATCGCGAGATCGAATGAGCACGGACAGACACGTCACACATCCTTCGAGCTTCTCGAACTCCGAGATGTCGACCCGCACCACCTCGAGACCTCGATGCGCCAGCGTGGCGGCGGTCGACGGCGCCGAGGCCGCCATCAGCACGCGGTCACCGCCGAGCAGCACCACGTGGGAGCCCGCCTCCTCCTCGGGTACGAGCAGGTCGGGCAGGTCCACGTGGGCGGGGTCGCCGATGAGCGTGCCGTCGGGCAGCGCGGTCACCGCCGACTTGAGGTGCAGCACGCCGCGCAGCTCCACGGGGACCACCTCGCGCTCGGGCAGGTGCGCGGCGAGCTGCGCGATGCCCTCGTCGTTGGTCCGCGCCGACCTGCCGACGTAGACGCGCGAGCCCACCTGGAGGACGTCGCCGCCGTCGAGAGTGCCAGGCCCCTCGATGCGCCTGATCTCCAGATCCAGTTTCCGTACGGCCGCGGCCACGCTCTCCACCTCGGGCCGCCGCTCGGGCGCTCCGGGCATGGTGAGCACGGCCTTGCCGGCGCAGACCACGACGGTGTCCTCGACGAAGGGCCCGTCGGGCAGCTCGTCGGCGCGCTCGACGTGCTCGGCGCGCCAGCCGTTCTCCTCCAGGGCGCGCACGTAGGCGGCGTGCTGACGGGCGGCCAGCTCCGCGTCCACGGGCTCCCGCTCGATATTGGTGACGATTCCCTCGGCCAGCCGGGGTCCTGGCGTTCTGACCAGCGCAATACCAGACATGGGAGGCTTTCTACCACGTGGTGGCTAGAGTCGACCCATGCAGGACAACGAGATTCTCAGCAGGATCAACCGCCTCGTCACCGAGGAGCACGAGTTGCGCGGCAGGCTCGCCTCCGGCGAGGTGACCACCGACGAGGAGAACGCGCGCGTCAAGGAGCTGGAGGTGGCGCTGGACCAGTGCTGGGACCTGCTCCGCCAGCGCAGGGCGCGTCGCGGCGTCGGCGAGGACCCCGACAACGCGGCCCCTCGTCCTGTCGGCGAGGTGGAGAACTACCAGCAATGACGTGCCCCGCGCCCTGAGCCGAGGGCTTCCACGCGCATCGAGCCCTTCCAGCCCGACCGGCTCCCCGCGCTCCTCGACCCCCACACCGCCGCCTCCGACGTGCAGGGCCACGCATGTCGAGGGCGACCGACGGCTGCGGCCACCGATGATCACGGTGAGTCGTGCGGACAAGAGAAGATCAGGCGGTGGCCGCAGGTCACAGCGCAGTGCCTGCCCGGTACATCGAGCCCGGGCCCGCGATTGCCACTACCGACGGCAGGCGGCCGCGCAGTTATGACCAGGTGCTTCAGTCCGCCGGCAGGGCAGAGCTCACTGCTTGCGAGGCTGGTTGAAACGCAGCATGTTGCCGGCGGGATCGCGGAAGGCGCAGTCGCGGACGCCGTACGGCTGGTCGATCGGCTCCTGCAGCACTTCGCCACCCGCGGCGCGGATGCGCTCGAAGGTGGCGTCGCAGTCGTCGGTCGTGAAGATGACAGCGCGCAGCAGGCCCTTCGCCAGCAGTTCCGCCATGGCCTCCTTGTCGGCGGGCGAGGCGTTCGGGTCCGCGAGGGGCGGTTCGAGGACGATGTCCACATCGGGCTGCGACGGCGCGCCGACGGTCACCCAGCGCATCCCCTCGAACCCGACGTCGTTGCGCACCTCCAGGCCGAGAACGTCCCGGTAGAAGGCGAGCGCCTTGTCGTGGTCGTCGACGGCGATGAAGCACGTTGAGAGCTTGATGTCCATGCGTTTCACGCTACGGGCCGGGGGCAGGTTTCGCTTCTCCATTCCTGACGGGTCGCGTGTAGATCTTGGCGAAGCAAGCCGGGATGGCGGCGCCCTCGTCATGGCGGCGGGCCCGGTATGAGCTGGGGCTCTCGCCGACCAGCTCGGTGAACCGCGAGCTGAACGACCCAAGCGATGTACAGCCGACCGCGAAGCAGACCTCCGTCACCGTCAGGTCACCCCGCCGCAGCAGCGCCTTGGCCCGCTCGATCCGACGCGTCATCAGGTAGCTGTACGGCGTCTCCCCGAAGGCGGCGCGAAAGCTGCGGGAGAAATGGCCCGGCGACATGAGGGCGACGCGCGCCAGCGCCGGAACGTCGAGCGGCTTCGCGTAGTCGCGGTCCATCAGGTCGCGGGCCCGGCGCAGCCGGACGAGGTCCTCCAACGTCACGTGACCACCATCCCACAGCCCCAGGCGCCGGTGCCGGCGCAGCTAGTAGGGGTTTCGCGACACCAGCCGGACGGAGATCGACCGCCGGAGCCGCGAAACTCTCGTGAACCTCCATGGACGAGCGCACGGGCAAGCGGCATGGTGATCTCCCGCGAAGACGGCAGGCGGAGACGCCTCCCCACCATGGTCACGAAACGCACAATGAACATTACCCTGAGTTGACGAAGTGCCGTGGGGTGCGCGACAGACCCAGAGCCCAGGCCGGAGGGCGTGCCCTCTCGGAGAATGCGCGCACCCGCGTTGCCGCAGAGGACCCCCGGCCTGTCCAACGCCCAGTGCACACAAGAGGTGCCAAGGGCCCCGAGGACCCCGTCTACCGGCGGGTGGACCCGCCTGGCGGCACATGGTGGCCCGATCTCGCACTCGAAAGGATCAAAAGAGCAGATCTTCCCCTGCGTTGATTTCCCCTGTGTTAAGCGGACGTTAGATAACCGGCCATCCCCCTGGACGGAACAACCTTCCGCGGAGAGCCTACGACCTGCAACGACTCTCGCTGGAGGTCCCCCTTGACGACTCACGCAGCCGCGCGCACGCCCTGGAAGGCGGTGCTCGGCGGTTCGATCGGCAACCTGGTCGAGTGGTACGACTGGTTCGTCTACAGCAGCTTCGCCGTCTACTTCGCGAGCTCGTTCTTCCCGAAGGGCAATGCCACCGCCCAACTCCTCAACACTCTGGGCATCTTCGCGGTCGGCTTCCTCATGCGGCCGGTAGGCGGCTGGCTGCTCGGCCGCTACGCCGACAGGAAGGGCCGCAAGGCGGCGCTCACGATGACCGTGACGCTGATGTCGGCCAGCGCGCTCCTGATCGCCATCGCCCCGACGTACGAGACGGTCGGCTACTTCGGCGCCGTGGTCCTGCTGGTGGCCCGTCTCCTGCAGGGCATCTCGGTCGGCGGGGAGTACGCCGCCAGCGCCACCTACCTGACCGAGGCCACCCCCGCGGGCAAGCGCGGCTTCGCCTCCAGCTTCCAGTACGTCTCCATGACGGCCGGTCAGCTGGTCGGCCTCGGCCTGCAGATCATCCTGCAGAACACGATGTCGGAGGAGGCGCTGAACTCCTGGGGCTGGCGCATCCCGTTCATCATCGGCGCGCTCGCCGCGGCCGTGGTGTTCTACCTGCGCCGCAGCCTCATGGAGACCGAGGTCTTCGACGAAGACAACAAGGGCACGCAGCCCGAGCGCGGCACCCTGCGCCAGCTGTTCACCCACAAACGCGAGTTCTTCCTGGTCATCGCCCTCACCATGGGCGGCACGGTCGCGTACTACACCTACACGACCTACCTCACGACCTACCTGTCCAACACCGCGGGCCTGCCGAAGTCCACCGCGACGCTGGTCAGCTTCTGCGCGCTGTTCATCTTCATGTGCGTCCAGCCGCTCGCCGGAGCGCTGTCCGACCGGATCGGCCGCCGCCCGCTGCTGATCACCTTCGGGTTCGGGTCCATGCTCGGCACGGTGCCGCTCATGTACGCGCTGTCGAGCGTCAGCGGCTTCGGGGGCGCGCTGGTGCTCTCCCTGGTCGGCCTGCTCATCATCACCGGCTACACCTCGATCAACGCCGTGGTGAAGGCCGAGCTGTTCCCGACGAACGTGCGGGCGCTGGGTGTGGCGCTGCCGTACGCGATCGCCAACGCGGTCTTCGGCGGCACCGCGCCCTACGTGGCGCTGTGGTTCAAGGACTCGGGCATCGAGTCCGGCTTCTACTGGTACGTCGCGGGCTGCGCGGCCGTCTCCCTGGTCGTGTACTTCACGATGCGCGAGACCCGCGACGCCGCCCTGTCGTCCAGCGAGAAGACGGGACCGGAGCTCGTCCGCGCCTAATACCCTGAACGACATGCGAGTTCTCCTGGTCGAAGACGACGACCGGCTCGCGGCCGCCCTGACCACGGCCCTGTCGCGGCACGGTCACCAGATCGTGCGCGCGGGGCTGGCCGTCGACGCCCTCCGCCTGGCGGGGGGCGTCGACTTCGTCCTGCTCGACCTCGGCCTGCCCGACATGGACGGGCTCGAGGCGCTGCGCCGCGTCCGCCGGGTCTCCGCGGTGCCGGTCATCGTGGTGACCGCGCGCACCGAGGAGCGCGAGGTCCTGCGCGGGCTGCGCTCGGGCGCCGACGACTACCTCATCAAGCCGTTCCGTACGGCGGAGCTGATGGCCCGCATGGAGGCGGTCGTGCGCAGGGGCACCCGCCCGATGCCGGCCCGCGACCACGTGGTCACCGTCGGCGACGTCCGCATCGACCTCGAGACGCGTCAGGTCAGCGTCGACGGCGAGACCGTGACGCTGACCAGGCGCGAGTTCGACGTGCTGGCGCTGCTGGCCAGGCAGCCGGGCGTGGTCCGCAGCCGCGAGGAGATCCTCGACGAGGTGTGGGGCGACCCGCTGCTGTCGGCCTCCCGCTCGCTCGACGTGCACGTGGCGGGGCTGCGCGCCAAGACGGGCCGCCCCGGCCTGGTCGAGACCCTGCGCGGCACGGGCTACCGGCTGGGCGGTCAGTGAACGTCAGGTTGGTGGTCACTTTCACCACGCTGATCGTGCTCATGATCGCGGCGCTGGCCGTCCCGCTCGGCCTGGCCTATTCCTCGCACCGCACCAACCGGCTGCTGCTGGACCGGCGCGCCGACGCCACCCGCTTCGCCGAGCTCGCCGACCAGGCGGCCCGCGAAGGTGACCGTACGGCGCTGACCGCGGAGGTCACCCGCTACAGCGACCTGTACGGCGCCGCGGTCGTGATCAAGAACCGCGAGGGCGAGAGCCTCGTCGACGCCGGCGACATGAGCGTCGACACCTCGGCGGCCGTCCGTCTGGCGCTGGCCGGGCAGACCACCGAGGACCTGCCGACGATCAGCCCGTTCGGCCCCTCCCACGTGCTCGTCGCCGAACCGGCCGGCCGCGACGCGCAGCTGTCGGGCGTGGTGCTGCTGCTCGCCCCGACCGCGCAGGCGCGCGCCGACGTGTCGCTGGTCTGGGCGGGTCTCGCGCTCGGCGCGCTGGTGGCGCTCGGCTACTCGGTGCTGGCGGCAAGGGGTCTGGCCAGGTGGATCCTGCGTCCCGTCACCGAGCTCGACCGCACCACGCAGGCCATCGCCGAGGGCCACCTCGACGCCCGCGCGCACCACGGCGTCGGCCCGTCGGAGCTGCGGCGGCTCGAGGAGCGCTTCAACGCGATGGCCGACGCCGTCTCCTCCACGCTCGACCGGCAGCGCGCCTTCGTCGCCGACGCCTCGCACGAGCTGCGCACCCCGCTGACCGTGCTGTCGCTGCGGTTGGAGAACCTGGAGCCGCACCTGCGCAGCGAGGGCACGGCCGAGTTCGAGGAGGCGCTGGCCGAGGTCGACCGGCTGGCCGGGCTGGTGGAGGACCTGCTCGCGCTGGCCAGGGTCGAGGCGGGCGCGGTCACGGGCGAACTCGACAAGGTGACCGAGCTGGCCCCGCGCCTTTCGGGGTGGCGGGAGGTCTACGCCGCCAAGCAGCTCACGCTGGAGCTGCCCGAGTCGCTGGTGGCGCCGGAGGCGGTGGCCAGGATCGCCGACATCGCGCTCGACAACGCCCAGAAGTTCGTCCCCGCGGGCGGCACGGTCACCGTGACCCTGCGCGAGGGGGTGCTCCGGATCGCCGACGACGGGCCGGGCCTGCCCGAGGAGGAGCGGTCACAGGCGGTGGGCAGGTTCTGGCGGGCCGGCGCGCACGCGAACGTGCCGGGCAGCGGGCTCGGCCTGGCGATCGCCGCCGAGCTGGCGAAGGCCTGCGGGGCGACGCTCGCGCTGGAGCGCAACGAGCCGCACGGGCTGGTGGTGGAACTGCGACCGGCCCAGCCGTACACGGAACGGTAGAACCGGCCCAGCCGTACACGGAACGGTAGAACCGGCCCAGCCGTACACGGAACGGTAGAACCGGCTCAGCCGTACACCGAGCGGTAGTAGCGGACGGCGCCCTCGTGCAGGGGCACCGCCCCCGTGCCGATCGCGTAGCGCCGGTCGAGCCGGCCGCCGGGCGCGTCAGGGGCCTCCAGCCGGTCGCGGCTGGCGAACACGGTCTCGGTGACGGAGAAGGCCACGTCGCCGGGGAGCCCCATCCGGCACACGAGGTAGCTGGGCGTGCCGATGGTGGGCACCGGGCCCGGCAGCTCGTACTCCTCGGCGGGGACGATGGCGCTCTCGTACAGCGGGCCGTACGCCCTGCGCAGCGGGGCGACCAGCGAGTCGAGCGGCAGCAACCTGATGGAGCGCCTGGCCCGCGCCAGCGCGGGCGTGGGCACGCCGCCCGACCAGAAGAAGGCGTCGACCCCGCCGGCCGCCAGCGTGGCGAGCGACTCGTCGAGGCCGAGCCTGAAGGTGCGGGCGGGCTCCCCGATCGGCGCCTTCGCCAGCACGCGCTCGGCGGTGAAGGCGGTGCCCGAGCCCTCCGCGCCGATCGACACCGCCCGCCCGGCGAGGTCCTCGATCCGCTGGATGCCGGAGTCCGTGCGCACGACGAGATGGACGTAGTTCATGTACATCCTGGCCAGCGCGGAGACGCGGGTGCGGCGCACCCGCACCGCCTCGTCGGCGCTGTCGGCCAGGGACAGGCCGAGGTCGGCCCGGCCGTCGGCGAGCATCGCGAGGTTCTCGATGCTCGCGGCCGTCCTGACCACCCGTACGGCGAAGCCGCGCCGCCTCAGCTCCGTGGCGAGCCTGGCACCGAGCACTTCGTACGGGCCGCCGCTGGGCCCGGTGGCGAAGCGCAGCTCCGCGGGTGCGTCCGAACCCGTCGCGCAGCCCGCCACGCACCCCGCGGCCAGGCCTGAGGCCATGGCGAGGAAGGCGCGGCGGGTGGAGGGCATGCCCTCCAAGGTATCCGCTCAGACGGCCAGCAGGCGGCTGACCTCCCCTCCGCGCAGTTCCTCCGCCGTGCCGGCGCGCACCACCTGGCCCGCGTCGAGGATGGCGAACCGGTCGGCCAGCCGCAGGGCGAGGTCGAGGTACTGCTCCACCAGCAGCACCGACAGGCCCGAGGCGTGCAGCCGGTCGATCGCCTCCTCGATCTCGATGACGATCGACGGCTGGATGCCCTCCGTCGGCGCGTCGAGGATCAGCAGGCGGGGCCTGGTCACCAGGGCCCTGGCGATGGCCAGTTGCTGTTGCCGGCCGCCCGAGAGGAATCCGGCGGGCCGCTTGAGCAGCGGCTTGAGCCTCGGGAAGATCTCCAGCGCCTCGTCGAGCGCCTCCTTCGGCCCTTTCGCCGCCTCCAGCGTGACCAGCAGGTTGCCGAGGACCGAGAGCTGGGGGAAGGTGTCGTGGCCCTGTGGGACGTAGGCCATGCCCAGCCGTACCCGCTCGTGGGGTTTGAGCCGCGTGATGTCGCGGCCCTCGAAGGTGACCGATCCGGCCGTGGCGGGCAGCACGCCCATCACGGTGTTGAGCAGCGTGGTCTTGCCGACGCCGGTGCGTCCCATCACGCAGACGAGCCGGCCTGGATCGACCTGGAGCGACACTCCGAACAGGACGCGTGCCCTGCCGTACCCCGACTCAAGATCCTGCACCGACAGCATCGATCGGCCTCCTTCCGGGATGGACCTCCTGGACGCGCGGGTCGGCGCGGACGATCTCGTGCTCCTTCCTCCCCACCAGGCACTGCCCCGCGAGAAAACGTGCCCCGCCGTCGGCTCGGTCAACCCGGTGACCACGTCGATGAGCGCGACACACACCGCCCTTTCCTCCTCACCGAGATATGCCCAGGAGGGGGATCGGGCCTGATTTCGCAGGTAGGTCGCGAACGTTGATGAAGCATGACGCAGGCCTGCGCGCACTTGTCCAGACAAGCTGTGCACGCTTGTCCAGCTGGAGATGGCAACGGGCTAGCCAGACTGTGTACATCTGGTCTTTACTTGCCCGCGAGACGCTTCTCCCGCTCATCTACGGACAAGGAGCCTCCATGCGCCTCGCCATCGCCGCCCTCACGGCTCTGGCCCTCACCGCCACGCCCGCGGCCGCCTGGGCCGCCCCCGACGGCACGCTGACCCCCGCCTCCGCCTCGGTGACGGCGGGCGATCCGATCACGTTCACCTACTCCACCCCCGCGCCCGACCCGAAGAACTGGATCGGCCTCTACACCGACCCGGGCAACGGCCCCGTCGACCAGAAGTACGTCGGACCCTCGCTGAAGTGGGTCTACATCCCAGGCGGCAGCGGCACGGCCAAGCTCGACACCGACGGGCTCGAGCCCGGCGACTACGTCGCCTACGCCCTGGCCAAGGACGGCTATGCCTGGCTCGCCCAGCCCGCCAAGCTGAGGATCGTGAGCAACGAACCCATCCGCTTCGTCACGCGGTCGATCCCACTGCGCAACGCCCGCGCCAGGAGCCCGTACACGGCCACCGTCCGCGGGCTGGTCAGGGGCGCGGTCTCCGGCTTCCGCAAGGTCGCGGGCCCCGACTGGCTGACCGTCGGCCAGGACGGCACGATCACCGGCACCCCGCCCGCCGCGGCCGCGGCCAAGACGGCCACCGCCACCGTCGAGGTGAAGGGCGCCGCGGGCGACAGCGCCACCGCGGACGTCAGCCTCGAGGTCAGGCCGCCCGGCGCGCCGCTGGTGCCCGAGCTCAAGACGCTGAGCTGGAACCTCTGGCACGGTGGCAGCCAGGTGCGCGGCGGCAGGGAGAAGCAGCTGAAGTTCCTGCTCGACCGCGACGTCGACGTGGTCGGCTTCCAGGAGAGCAGCGGCACCTCGGCCAAGGATCTCGGCGAGGCGCTCGGCTGGGACTACTACCAGGCAGGCGCCGACCTCGGCTTCATCAGCCGCTACCCGATCACGTCGCGCGGCCCGCTGCCGTCGGAGTCGGGCCTGCCCGGCTCGAACGTGAAGATCGCGATCGACGAGCGCCGCGGCACCGAGGTGTCGGTATGGAACGTCCATCTCGGCTACACCCCCTACGGCCCCTACGACGCGTGCTTCGGCAAGTACTCGATCGACCGGCTGATGGCCAGGGAGGCGCAGTCGGGCCGCACCCCGCAGATCCAGAACGTCGTCAAGGCGATGGCCGCCGACCTGGAGTCCGCCGACCGCACCCCCGTGCTGCTCATGGGCGACTTCAACGCCCCCTCGCACCTCGACTGGACCCCCGCCACCAGGAAGTGCGGCTACGACTCGGTGGCCTGGCCCACCTCCGTCGTCCCCGAGCAGGCCGGGCTGCGCGACTCCTTCCGCGTCGCCCACCCCGACCCCGTCGCCGAGCCCGGCATCACCTGGTCGCCGGTCTACCCCACGTTCACCGGCGGCTACGGGCACGACTCCCACAAGGGCGAGCCCGAACCCCAGGACCGCATCGACTTCATCCACTACAAGGGCGGCCTCGAGGTGGCGAGCTCGGCCGCGGTGGTCGAGGGCACGCCCGCCGCGATCCCGAACCACAAGGACAACGCCTGGACCTCCGACCACGCGGCGGTGCTGACGGTGTTCACGCTCTCGTAGCCCGAAACCTCGCCGACATGGTCGCGCAACGCCCAGGAAACCGCGCGTTCCTAGTGTCCGGCCATGCGGCTTACCCCACACGAGCAGGAACGACTGCTCATCCACGTCGCCGCCGGCGTCGCGCGCGACCGCCGGGCCAGAGGCCTGCGGCTCAACCACCCCGAGGCCACCGCGCTCATCGCGTCGTTCCTGATGGAGGGGGCCAGGGACGGACGCACCGTCGCCGACCTGATGCAGGCGGGCCGGCAGGTGCTGGCCCGCGCCGACGTCATGGACGGCGTGCCGGAGATGCTGGAGTCGGTGCAGGTCGAGGCGACCTTCCCGGACGGCACCAAGCTGGTCACCGTCCACCGGCCGATCCCGTGATCCCCGGCGAGTACGAGCACCCGTCAGGCGCCCTCCCGCTGAACCCGGGACGGCCGCGCCTGACGGTGCGCGTGGTCAACACCGCCGACCGGCCGATCCAGGTCGGCTCGCACTACCACTTCTCCGCGGCCAATCCCGGGCTCGACTTCGACAGGAAGGCGGCCTGGGGCATGCGTCTCGACGTCCCCGCCGGCACCGCGGTCAGGTTCGAGCCCGGCGTCGAGCGCGACGTGACGCTCGTGCCCCTGGCGGGGCGGCGGATCGTGCCGGGACTGCGTCCCGAGTGGGCGGGGCCGCTCGATGTCTGAGATCTCCCGCGCCCGCTACGCCGCGCTGTACGGCCCGACCACGGGCGACCGCATCAGGCTCGCCGACACCGACCTGTTCATCGAGGTCACCGAGGACCGCTCGATGGGGCCCTCCGGCGCGGGCGACGAGGCGGTGTTCGGCGGCGGCAAGGTGATCCGCGAGTCGATGGGCCAGGCCCGCACGACCCGTGCGGAGGGCGCCGCCGACCTGGTCGTCACCGGCGCCGTCATCCTCGACCACTGGGGGGTGATCAAGGCCGACGTCGCGATCAAGGACGGCCGGATCGCCGCCATCGGCAAGGCGGGCAACCCCGACACCATGGACGGCGTCGACATCGTCATCGGCCCCTCCACGGAGATCCTCGCGGGCAACGGCAAGATCCTCACGGCGGGGGCGGTCGACTCCCACGTCCACCTGATCTGCCCGCAGATCCTCACCGAGGCGATCGGCTCGGGCGTCACCACGATCGTCGGCGGCGGCACGGGACCGGTCGAGGGCACCAAGGCGACCACGGTCACCGGCTCCTGGTACCTGCGCCACATGCTGGAGTCGCTCGACTCCTTCCCCGTCAACGTCGCGCTCCTCGGCAAGGGCAACACGGTCAGCACCGAGGGCCTGCTCGAGCAGTTGCGGGCCGGTGCCTCCGGCTTCAAGCTGCACGAGGACTGGGGCACCACCCCTGCCGCGATCGACGCCTGCCTCTCGGTGGCCGACGCGACGGGCGTGCAGGTGACCATCCACACCGACACGCTCAACGAGGCGGGCTTCGTCGAGTCGACGCTGAAGGCTATCGGCGACCGGATGATCCACGCCTACCACACCGAGGGCGCGGGCGGCGGGCACGCCCCCGACATCATCCGCGTGGCCGCCCACCGCAACATCCTGCCGTCCTCCACGAACCCGACCAGGCCGCACACCGTCAACACCCTCGACGAGCACCTCGACATGCTCATGGTCTGCCACCACCTGAGCCCGTCGATCCCCGAGGACCTGGCCTTCGCCGAGTCGCGGATCAGGCCGGCCACGATGGCCGCCGAGGACGTCCTGCACGACATGGGCGCGATCTCCATGATCGGCTCGGACTCCCAGGCCATGGGCCGCGTCGGCGAGACGATCATCCGTACCTGGCAGACCGCGCACGTCATGAAGAGCCGCCGCGGCGGCCTCGACGACAACCTCAGGGCCCGCCGCTACGTCGCCAAGTACACGATCTGCCCGGCGATCGCGCACGGCCTCGACGCCGAGGTGGGCTCGGTCGAGGTGGGCAAGCTGGCCGACCTCGTGCTGTGGGAGCCCGCGTTCTTCGCCGTGAAGCCCGCGCTGGTGCTGAAGGGCGGCGTCGTCGCCTGGGCGCAGATGGGCGACGCCAACGCCTCCATCCCCACGCCGCAGCCGGTCATGCCCCGGCCCATGTTCGGCGCCTCGCCCGTCACCGCCGCCGCCACCTCGCTCCACTTCGTCTCGCCCCTCGCGCTGGAGTCGGGGCTGGCCGACCGGCTGGACGTGCGCCGCCGCCTCGCCCCCGTCGCCGACGTACGGCGGCGCGGCAAGGACGCCATGCCGCTCAACGACGCGCTGCCACGGATCGAGGTCGCGCCCGACACGTTCGAGGTGCGGGTCGACGGCGAGCTGATCGAGCCCGCGCCCGCCGTGGAGCTGCCCATGGCCCAGCGCTACTTCCTGTTCTGATGCGCGGGTGATGAGCTTCCGATGAGCGCCGCCACCCTGCTTCTGCTCGCCGACTCGCGCCTGCCCGCCGGTGGCCACGCCCACTCGGGCGGGGCGGAGCAGGCGGTCAGGACGGGGGCCGTCCACGACCTGACGTCGCTGCGCGCCTTCTTCTCGGGCCGCCTCCACACGGCGGGCCTGATCGCGGCGGGCCTCGCGGCCGCGGCCTGCCGTACCGCCCAGCTTCCGGCAGCCTCCCCCGAAGAACCCCAGCCAGCCTCCAGCGGGGTGGGCTCCCGGCCCACGACCACGTCGGCTGGGCAGACCGGGCCGAGCGGCGCCCCATCCGCCCCCATGACCTGGCCCGACCTCGACGCCGAGGCCGACGCGCTCACCGCCTCCCCCGCCCAGCGCGAGGCCAACCGGCAGCAGGGCAGGCTCCTGCTCAGGGTCGCCAGACGCGTGTGGCCGTCACCGGTGCTGGAGGAGCTGGCGCGCGCCGTACCGAACCCCCATCACCCCGTCGCCCTCGGCGCGGTGGCGCACGCGGCGGGGGCGACGCCGGCCGAGGCCGCCCTGGCGGCCGCCTACCACGCGGTGGCGGGACCGGCCACGGCCGCGGTGCGCCTGCTCGGCCTGGACCCCGTCGAGGTGCACCGCCTGCTCGCCGACCTCGCCCCCGACCTGGAGGCCGTGGCCGGAAGGGCGGCGGCGGCCGACCGACCGCCCGCCACGTCCGCCCCGGCACTCGACCTGCTGGCCGAACGGCATACGCGGGCCGACCTCAGGCTCTTCGTCTCCTAGGAAAGGATCGCCATGGGCGCCAACCACGAGGATCACCACCACGCACCCGACGGCCACGGTCGCGCCCTGCGCCTGGGCGTCGGCGGGCCGGTCGGCAGCGGCAAGACGGCCCTGGTCGCGGCGCTCTGCCGGGCGCTCGGCCCTGAGCTGCGCCTCGGCGTGGTGACCAACGACATCTACACCACCGAGGACGCCGACTTCCTGCGCAGGGCGGGCGTGCTCGACCCCGAACGCATCCTCGCCGTGGAGACCGGCTGCTGCCCGCACACCGCGATCCGCGACGACATCGCCGCCAACCTCGACGCGGTGGAGACGCTGGAGGAGCGGTTCGGCCCACTCGACCTGGTGATCGTGGAGAGCGGCGGGGACAACCTGACGGCGACGTTCAGCAGGGGGCTGGCCGACGCGCAGATCTTCGTGCTGGACGTCTCGGGCGGGGACAAGGTGCCGCGCAAGGGCGGCCCGGGCGTCACGACGGCCGACCTGCTCGTGGTCAACAAGACCGACCTGGCGCCGCTGGTGGGCGCGGACCTCGGCGTGATGGAGCGAGACGCGGCGGCCGTACGGGAGGGCAGGCCGGTGCTGTTCACCTCCATCAGGCGGGACGGCGGCGCGAGCGAGGTGGCGTCGTGGGTCGCGGAACGGGTCCACGCCTGGTCCCACGAGCACACCCCTGTCGCCTGATGCAACCCACCCCGGCCACCCGACCCCCTCACCCCCCTCCGGCCGCCCAGCCGACACCCACCTTCGCATCGGACCCGTCTTCGAAACCGGGACTCGCGTCGAGCCTGCGGGTGGCGTCAGGCGGCGGGGTGGGGCGGCGGGCGATGCGGGCCAGTGCGGTCGTGGCCACCGCGTTGTCAGGCGGACGGACCATCCTCCCCGTCCTGCGCTCCGACCCGCCGCTCACGCTGCGCCAGACGGACCCGCACACCGTCCATCTGGTCTCCACGGCGGCGGGCCCGCTCGGCGGCGACCACCTCGCACTCGACCTGGACGTCGCGCCCGGCACCCACCTCGAGATCGGCTCGATCGCGAGCACGCTGGTACTGCCGGGCGAGGGCGAGTCGCTCTTCGTGGTCACCGCCCGCGTCGGGGAGGGCGCGCTCCTGTCGTTCACCCCCGAACCGACCGTGCTGGCCGCCGGTTGCGCGCACCGGATGGAGGTGCGCCTCACGCTGGCCGAGGGCGCGCGGGTCCGCTGGCGCGAGGAGATCGTCTTCGGCCGGTACGGCGAGGCGCCCGGCCGCTGCGTCGCCAGGTTCGACGCCACGGTGGAGGGACGCCCGTTGTTGCGCCAGGAGCTCGCCATCGGCGACCCCGCGCTCGACGGCTCCCCAGCGGTCTACGGTCCAGCCCGCTGCATCGGCACCACCCTCCTCACCGCTCCCCCACACCGAACCACCCCGGAGATCTCCCCTACCGCACTGCCCATAGAGAAAATCCCCGCCGGGGACGCCGCCTCAGCGATCATCTCTTCGGAGGACATCGCCTGGGGAGGTGTTGCTCCCGAGGGTGTTGCTCCGGGGAGTGCCACACCGGGGAGTGCCATCACACCGGGGAGTGCCACTTCGGGAGGTGTCGCTTCAGGGGGTGTCGCTTTGAAGAGTGGCGCCGGGGGGAGCGTCGTCGCGGAGGGCGTGGCCGTGCTGCCGTTGGCGGGGCCTGGGGTGCTCGTCTCCGCCCTCGCCGCCGACGCGGTCGAGCTGCGCCGCCGCCTAGACTGGGGCGAGGCTCAAACCGCCTGGTGACCCCCCAGACGCCCAGCCCACCGCTCACGCGAACCCAAAGCATGGCAACAGGAGGCGGCTCCCGGAAGATCCCCAGGAGGCGGTCCCGAGAGAGGGTCAGGAAGCGTCCAGGTGGTGGCTCAGGGTGCCATCCCCGGAGGTTGCTCAGGCCGGGGTGGGGAGCTGGGGCCAGGTGGAGTCCAGGGCGCGGACCGCTGCCACGAGTGGTGCCAGTTCCGGGTGTCGTTCGGCCTCGTCCAGCGCCTCCTGCAGCGCCTTGTCGTTGGTCGGACGCGCCCTCTCGAGCAGCTCCCGCCCCGAGGCGGTCACATCGGTGTAGATGCCGCGCCGATCCGTCGCGCACAGGTACCGCGTCAGCAGCCCCCGGTCCTCCAGCCGCGCCACCAGCCTGGTCGTCGCGCTCTGGCTGAGCCCCAGCGCGTCGGCGAGCTGGTTCATTCTCAGGTGCCCGCCCTCCCCCGAGTGCTGCCCGCTGAGCAGCAGCATCGCCGAGAACTCGCGCACGCTGAGCTCGTGCGCCGTCTGCAGAGCGCGCTCGACATGGGCGTCGATCCGGTTGTGCAGCGCGGACAGCGTGCACCAGCTCTGCGCGAGAAGGTTCGACATGCCTCCAGGATACCTCCACCACGCAAAAGCACGCGTTTGCATTAACCCGCGTGTGCAATTATTGTGAGCGCATTCCACTCTTCTACTCGGGGGATCTGACATGCCCATCGCACTCCTGGCCCTGGCCATCGGCGCCTTCGGGATCGGGACGACCGAATTCGTCATCATGGGGTTGCTGCCCCAGGTCGCCGCCGAGTTCGGCGTCTCCATCCCGACGGCCGGATACCTGGTCACCGGATACGCCATGGGCGTCCTCATCGGCGCTCCCTTCATGACCCTTCTCGGCACCCGCGTCTCCCGCAAGCACATGCTCATGGCGCTGATGGGCATCTTCGTCGTGGGCAACCTGCTCTCGGCCATCGCCCCGGCCTACGGCGTCATGCTCGCCGGACGGATCGTGGCCTCCCTGGCCCACGGCGCGTTCTTCGGCATCGGCTCGGTGGTCGCGGCCAACCTGGTCGCGCCGCAGAAGCGGGCCAGCGCGATCGCGCTGATGTTCACCGGGCTCACCGTGGCCAACGTCGTCGGCGTGCCACTGGGCACCCTGCTCGGACAGCAGGCCGGATGGCGTCTCACCTTCGCCGTCGTCGCCGCGCTCGGCGTGATCGCGGTGATCGGCGTCGCGCTGCTCGTCCCCGCCGACAAGAACCCCGGCACCCTGAAGACGGCGCGTACCGGACTCGTCCGCCGCGAGGTGGCCGCCCTCCGCGACGTCCAGGTGCTGCTCGCCATGGGGATGACCGTGCTCGGCTTCGGCGGCGTCTTCGCCGCCATCACCTACATCGCGCCCATGATGACCGAGGCCGCCGGGTTCGGTGAGTCCGGCCTCACGTGGATGCTCGTCCTGCTCGGCGTCGGCATGGTGATCGGCAACCTGGTCGGCGGACGGCTCGCGGACCGCGCGCTGATGCCCCTCCTCTACGTCTCGCTGGCCGCGCTCGCGGTGGTGCTCGGACTGTTCACCTTCGCCGCGTACTCCCAGGTCGCCTCGGCCGTGGCCGTCCTGCTGATCGGCACCCTCGGCTTCGCGACCGTGCCGCCGCTGCAGAAGCGGGTGCTCGACCTGGCATCCGGCGCGCCGACGCTCGCCTCGGCGGTCAACGTGGGCGCCTTCAACCTCGGCAACGCCCTGGCCTCGTGGCTCGGCGGACTCGTGATCTCCGCCGGGCTCGGGATCACCGCCCCGAACTGGGTGGGCGGACTGCTGGCGGGCTCCGCGCTCGTGCTGGCCGTGATCTCGGGGCTGCTGGAGCGCAGGCAGGCCCACCGCCCGGTCAGCACCCCCGCCGGGGTGGCCGCCGTCGAAACCGTCTGACCGGCGAAACCCTCCCGCCCGCGGCGGCCGCCAGCACCGGCCGTCGCGGGCGGACCGCTGTGACGCCACAACAGCAAACCCGCCACCCGAGCGAACAACCCACCACCGCAGCCGGCCCCAACGAACCCCTCACCACAGGCCGACCTCAACGAACCCGCCACCGCCACGGCGCCGCCCGCCGTGCAGGCGAGTGGCGCCCTGACGGTGGTGACGGTCGTGTGATCGGGATCTGGTGGCGGTCCCGGCGTATCGTGAGGGCGTGGCCGACACCCATCCTCGCCCCCGCAGGCGGGGCCTCGCCGTCGCCGTCGTCCTCTCGGGCCTGCTCCTCGCCTTCACCGCGCTGCTCCCCTGGGCCGGCATCGACGCCAGGCTCGACCTGCTGGGCGCCGGGCTCAGCCAGGACGTCCGTGGCGTCGACGACCCGTTCGGCGTCTACACGCTCGTCGCGGGACTGGCCGCCGCCGCGTTCGGCGTCGCCGGCCTGCTGCGCGGCCGCTTCCTGACCGCGCTCGCCGCCCTCCCGGGGGCGACGGCGTGCGCGCTGCTGGTGGTGTACGTCGCCGACCCGCGCGGCATCGGCGACCGGGTGGCGGTCGATCTCGGCGTGCTGTCGATCGAGCCGGGCCTGCGCGCGGGCTGGTTCGCCGCCCTGGCCGCCGCGCTCGCGGTGACCGTCCTCGCCCTGCTCTGCCTCACCCGCGCGCCCCGGCCCGCGCCCGAGTCCCCATCCCGCCGCGCCTGAGTCCTGACCCCCATCCCGTACGGCAAGCCACCGATAGGCCACCGTGGTCACCGCCGGCCACCCGTCCATCACGCCACTCCAGCAGAACTCCGGCGCGCCGCCGCAACGTCGCCCGCAAAACCACATGGTCGATCTCCTCGAACACCGCGCCGGCGAACTCCGGACGGGCCTCGAGCCCCGGCCACACCCATGTGACCTCGGTGCCGGCGCTCTCGGTGCCGGCGCTCTCGGTGGTAGCGCCGTGCATCCCGACCAGGTCGGACGCGCAACGCCCAGAGAGACCCGAGCGCGACGCCCGGCAGAAACCCGAGAGAGACACCCCGCAGAGAGCCGAGCGAGACGCCCGGCAGTGAGCCGGGCGTCTCGCGGGTCGGCGGCCCGCCGGAGCGGCCTACCCCCTCCCGACGTAGGCGCGCAGATGTCTGGCCGTGAGCGAGTCGCCATTCTCGACCAGGTCCTCGGGCGGGCCAGAGAAGACGACCCGCCCGCCGTCGTGGCCCGCTCCAGGCCCGAGGTCGATGATCCAGTCGGCGTGGGCCATCACCGCCTGGTGGTGCTCGATGACGATGACCGTGTTGCCGTCGTCGACGAGCCGGTCCAGCAGGGCGAGCAGCTGGTCCACGTCGGCGAGGTGCAGGCCGGTGGTCGGCTCGTCCAGGACGTAGGTCGTGCCGTTCTTCGCCATGTGGATGGCGAGCTTGAGCCGCTGCCGTTCCCCGCCGGACAGCGTGGTGAGCGGCTGGCCGAGGGCGATGTATCCGAGACCGACCGCCGCGAGGCGGTCGAGGATCGTCCTGGCCTGGCCGGTGGGGAAGAACTCGCGAGCCTCGGCCACCGACATGCCGAGCACCTCGCTGATGTTCCTGCCGCGCAGCAGGTATGTCAGCACCTCGGGGGTGAACCGCTTGCCCTCGCACTTCTCGCACACCGACGCCACCTCGGCCATCATGGCGAGGTCGGTGTAGATGAGGCCGATGCCCTTGCAGGTGGGGCAGGCGCCCTCGGAGTTGGCGCTGAACAGGCCCGGCTTCACGCCGTTGGCCTTGGCGAACGCGGCGCGGATCGGGTCGAGCACGCCGGTGTAGGTGGCCGGGTTGCTCCGGCGGGAGCCGCGGATGGCCGACTGGTCGGCAACGACCACGCCGTCCCTGCCCGCGACGTAGCCGTGGATCAGCGAGCTCTTGCCCGAGCCCGCCACGCCGGTGACGACCGTGAGGACGCCAAGGGGGATGTCGACGCTGACGTCCCGCAGGTTGTGCAGGGTGGCGCCGGTGATCGGCAGCAGCCCCGTGGGCTGGCGCACCTTGTCGCGCAGGGTGACGCGGTGGTCGAGGTAGCGGCCGGTCAGGGTGTCCGACTTGCGCAGGCCGTCCAGGTCGCCGGTGTAGCAGATGCTGCCGCCCGCCGCGCCCGCTCCGGGCCCCAGGTCGACCACGTGGTCGGCGATCGTGATCGTCTCCGGCTTGTGCTCGACGACGAGCACCGTGTTGCCCTTGTCGCGCAGGCGGCGCAGCAGGTCGTTCATCCGCTGGATGTCGTGCGGGTGCAGCCCCGCCGTGGGCTCGTCGAAGACGTACGTGACGTCGGTCAGGCTGGAGCCGAGGTGCCTGACCATCCGCACCCGCTGCGCCTCGCCGCCCGAGAGCGTGGACGACTCCCTGTCCAGGCTCAGGTAGCCGAGGCCGATCTCGACGAGGGAGTCGAGGGTGTCGCTCAGCGTCTCGAGCATGGGGCCGACGGACGGGTCGTCGATGCTCCGGACGAACGTGGCCAGGTCGTTGATCTGCATGGCCGAGCACTGCGCGATGTTGAGACCGTTGATCAGGGACGACCTCGCGGCCTCGTTCAGCCGGGAGCCGCCGCAGGCCGGGCAGCCGGTGAGCTTGACCGCCCGATCGGCGAACGCGCGCGCCTGTGTCTGCATCGACTCGCGGTCCTTGGCCAGGTAGAGCCGCCTGACCTTGGTGACCAGTCCCTCGTAGGTGAGGTTGGTCGAGCCGATTTTGATCTTGGTGGCGGGCTTGTGGAGGAAGTCCTCCCACTGCTCGGGGGTGTAGTCCTTCAGCTTGGCGTCGGGGTCGAACAGGCCCGAGTGCGCCATCAGCTGCCAGTACCACGTGTCGACCCCGAACCCGGGCACCTTGATCGCCCCGTCGTTCAGCGAGAGCTCCCTGTCGACCAGCTGGTCGACATCGATGTCGGAGACCTTGCCGAGCCCCTCGCACGTGAGGCACATGCCCTCCGCCCTGTTGAAGCTGAAGGCGAAGGCCGGGCCGACGTAGGGGCTGCCGATCCGGCTGAACATGATCCGCAGCATGGTGTGGGCGTCGGTGGCGGTGCCCACGGTGGAGCGCGCGTTGACGCCCATCCGCTCCTGGTCGACGATGATCGCCGCGCTCAGGTTGCGCAGCGCGTCGACGTCGGGACGGCTGAGGCTCGGCATGAAGCCCTGGAGGAACGCCGTATAGGTCTCGTTGATCAGGCGCCGTGAGTCGGCGGCGATCGTGTCGAAGACGAGTGAGGACTTGCCCGAGCCCGAGACGCCGGTGAAGACGGTGAGCCTTCGCTTGGGGAGGTCGAGGGAGACCCCTCTCAGGTTGTTCTCCCTCGCGCCGCGGACCTCGATCACGTCGTGGCTGTCGGCGGCGTGGTGCCGGACATCGCTTGTCTGGTCGATGGAGACCACGTATCCCTTTCCCTAGTCACTTGATGAGTGTTCGTGTGGTTCGTCGCCCGACTGGATGGCTCTCTTGTCGTGACACCCGACGCACGGATGTCCCCGGCCTGTTGCCGCCATCCATGCCTTCAAGTTTCTCATTGAACTAAGCTGTCGAGACTTTTCGTCGTTGACGACCGTCCCACCTGGAATCAAGAGCCGATAACCTTCAAGTCGCTGGTGAACCCTGCCGGAGAGAGGAGCACCCTTTGGAGCGCGCGCTTCGCCCCATCGACCTGGCCCGGTTGGCGGGGATCTCCACCCAGCAGATCCGCAACTACGCCGACGCCGGCATCCTGCCGCCCGCCCCGCGGACCCCCGCCGGCTATCGCAGGTTCGACGAGGCGCATCGCCGCGCGCTGTTCACCTACCGCGCTCTGGCGAGGGGATACGGGTGGGAGACCGCGCGGTCGATCATGCAGGCCGTCCACGCGGGGGACGTGCCGCTCGCGCTCGCCCTGCTGGATGCCGGCCATGCCGCGCTCCACGAACAACGGCTCTCCCTGCGAGCGGCCGGCGAAGCGCTCGAAGCGGTCGCGGAACAGGACGTCGACGGCTCTGTGGCGCCGCCGTCAGGCATGCGCATCGGAGAGGTGGCCGCCTACCTCGGCGTCCGCACCTCGGCCCTGCGCGTTTGGGAGTCGGCGGGCCTGCTCACCCCGCAGCGGGCTCCTGGCACCGGATACCGCACGTACGGCTCGGCGGACGTCCGCGACGCCCGGATGATCAACATGCTGCGGCAGGGCCGCTACCCCATGACCCAGATCCAGCCCATCCTCGACGGCCTGCGCCGAACCGGCAGCAGCGACGCCCTCCGCGCCGCCATCGCCCAACGCCAGTCAGACCTGACCCACCGATCAACGACCATGCTCGAGGGCGCCGGCGCCCTGCACCACTACCTCACCGGCAGAGACCCAGCCGCCTGCCACGACCACCCACCACTACCAGAACGCGGCACCACCGGATGCGAAGCCGCCGAAGGCGAAGGCGCAGGACGCGAGGACGCCGGATGGGATGCGTGACAAACGCCAGTCCCACAGGGGAGCCTGACAAACGCCGGACCACAGGTAAGGCACCCGGCTGCGGCGCCGTGGGTTCACCACCCAGGCGTCCGACGATGCGCCGTTACCACGACCACCGAAGTCCCGCTGGAGCAGCGCCGTCAACGGACGGCACCCCGCACCGGACGGAGGCGCCAACCCGGCCCGCCGTACCAGAAAGAAAGAAAATCAGTCGTAGAACCCGAGCCTGCGGAGTTGCTTCGGGTCGCGTTGCCAGTCTTTGGCGACGCTGATGCGGAGGTCGAGGTAGACGCGGGTGCCGAGCAGCGCCTCGATGTGCTTGCGCGCCCTCGTGCCCACATCGCGCAGCCGCTCGCCCTTGTGCCCGATGACGATCGCCTTCTGCGAGGGACGCTCGACGAACATGTGCGCGTAGATGTCGAGCAGGTCGTCGCGCCCCTCGCGGGGCAGCATCTCGTCGACCACCACCGCGATCGAGTGGGGCAGCTCGTCGCGCACCCCTTCGAGCGCCGCCTCCCTGATCAGCTCGCCCACGAGCACCTGCTCGGGCTCGTCGGTCAGCTGGCCGCCCTCGTAGAGCGGCGGCGACTCGGGCAGCTCCGAGATCAGCACGTCGGCCAGCGGGCCGAGGTTGTCGCCGTTCTCGGAGGAGACGGGCACGATGTGGGCGAACTCCGCCAGCTGCGACAGCGCCAGCAGCTGCTCGGCGATCTGCTCCTTGGTGGCCAGGTCGCACTTGGTGACCACGGCCACGACCGGCGTCTTCTTCACCGCGGCGAGCTTGTCGGCGATGAAGCGGTCGCCCTTGCCGATCTTCTCGTTGGCGGGCACGCAGAAGCCGATGACGTCGACCTCGGTCAGCGTGGACAGCACCAGGCTGTCGAGCCGCTCGCCCAGCAGCGTGCGCGGCCGGTGCAGCCCGGGGGTGTCGACGATGACCAGCTGCGCGTCGGGACGGTGCACGATGCCCCTGATGGCGCGCCTGGTGGTCTGCGGCTTGGAGGAGGTGATCGCCACCTTGGTGCCGACCAGGGCGTTCATCAGCGTGGACTTGCCGACGTTGGGGCGGCCGACGAAGCAGGCGAATCCGGCGCGATGGTTACTGGTCACCTTAGAATTCTCGCCTATGCCGACCAGCGCTCTCGCCACCAGGCGAACGCCTGCGGCAGAACACGGGGGCTCCAGGCGGGCAGCGGCAGGCCGGCGAGCTCCGCCTCGGTGGCGAACCGGGCATCGGTGATCTCCTCGCCGTCGGGGTTGAGCACGCCGCCGACCAGCGCGCAGCCGTAGACGGCGTTGACGTAGGCGACCTGGTGGCCGTTGGCGTAGGTGGTGCGGAACTCGGGCCCGCCGAACACCCCGATCAGGCCGCGCACCTCGATGTCGACGCCGAGCTCCTCGTGCAGCTCGCGCACCACCGTGTCCTCGGGACGCTCGTCGGGGTCGATGCCGCCGCCGGGCGGCGCCCACACCTCGGGCTCCCCGGCGTGCCTGGCCACGAGCAGCCGCCCCTCGTCGTCGAACACGCAGCCGGTGGCCGCGGGCAGCATGAGCAGCGAGTTGCCGACCAGCTTGCGCAGGTCGGCCAGGAACGGCGACATGGGCATGTCAGTTCCTGAGCGTGCCGTCAGGGCCGGCCACGAACAGCGTCTTGGCGCCGAGCTCGCGCACCACCGCCTCGTCGGCCTCGCCCGCGCCCTCGCCCGCGGTGACCAGCGCCGCCGCCTCGAGCGACTGGGCGCCGCTGGAGACCGCCATGGCCACCGCCACCTGCACGGCCGACAGCCGCAGCGAGGCGAGCTCGACGCTCGTCGCGGAGTAGGTGCGGCCGGTCTCGTCGCGCACCGCCGCGCCCTCCTTGGCGTCGTTGCGGGCCCTGGCCGCACGGGCCAGCGTAATGATCTTGGAGTCTTCGGGATCGAGAGTCACGACCCCAGGTTAGCGAGCCACGCCGGCGAAGGCCTTGGCGAGCTCCACCGTGCGCCTGGCGTCGACCGTGCCGATCCCCGTGTGCACCAGCGAGACCAGCCGGTCACCCTGCCGGACCAGCACGAGGTCGAGCGCGTAGGGGTAGCCGTTCAGGCGTCCGCGCAGCTGCCTGCTCACCACCTCGTCACCGAGCCTGGGCAGCGCGAGCTCGGAGAGCCTGAGCCGCGTGCCGCTCGCCGGGTCGGCCCCTCTCAACTTCGGACAGCTGTCCAGGGCCCGGCCCAGTTCCTCGAGGTGGCCCTGCGCCTCGCCGCCCGCGTAGACGGCCATCCCCACCGCGGCCAGCTCGCCGAGCACGTTGCCCTGGAAGCTGACCGCCGCGTGGCCCTCCAGCGCGCGCGTGGGCGGATGTCCCGTGGCGGCGTCGAGTACGGCCCTGCAAGCTTGGCTCGCCGTCGTCAGCGGCGAGCGCCACGCCGCGCGGGCCCGGCCGGAGAAGCCGTCGGGCAACACGGGCTCCTTGCTCAGGAGCGCCCTCAGCCTGAGGCTCTGCTGAATCTCTCCCCCGTCGGAGACCGCCTCCTGCCCACCACATCGCGTCAGACCGGCCGCGAGCAGCCCGCAGGCCACGGCCACACCGATGATCCCCACCTTGCCGATCAGCGCCATGATCTCCCCCGATGATCGCTCACGCCGACGGGATATCTGCCCCGTCCCTGAGCGAATGAAGCGTCTTCGCCGCAACCCTGGGAAAATCCGCACATAAGTTAAGGGTGCTCTCGCCCGGTCGAGGTCGACCCGGGCGAGAGCACCCTTCACGAAATGCAACGCCTGGCCGCGGCTAGCAGGCCGGGCGTCGCGTTCCCCCCGGAGCTTCCTTCGCGCCGCGAACCCCTTCCGGCGCTCCGGTTGCTCCCTCCGACACCCACCGCACAGGGTGTCGAGAAACATGGTGGAGGGGCGGCCTTGCAAGTCACTTGTAGAACGCTTGCGCCTTTGACGGAGTCCGTCCACGCCTAGGGTGACCTGGGAGAATTTGCCGAGGTCAGTCCTGTTCGGCCGCCGCCGGGACGCTCTCCTCCTCAGGGGGGACGGCCCGCCGCACCACCACGGTGCTGATGCGGTTGCGCCGCCCCGCCAGGCTCTCGGCCGTCAGCTGCAGCCCGGCCACCATCGCCTGGGATCCCGCGATCGGCACCCGTCCCAGCGCGTGTGCCAGCAGGCCGCCCACCGTCTCGACGTCGTCGACCTCGATCTCGGTGTCGAACAGCTCGGCGAGCTCGTCCACCGGCATCCTGGCCGTCACCCGCATCGACCCGTCGGGCTGGACCTCGACCCTGGGCGCCTCCTGGTCGTACTCGTCGGTGATCTCGCCGACGATCTCCTCCAGGATGTCCTCGATGGTGACCAGGCCCGCCGTGCCGCCGTACTCGTCGATGACGATCGCCAGGTGGATCTGGCGCGCCTGCATCTCGCGCAGCAGCTGGTCGATCGGCTTGCTCTCGGGCACGTAGGTGGCGGGGCGCATGATCGACTCGATCCTCGCCTCCGCGTCGTCGGACGACTCGTGCACCCTGCGCGCGATGTCCTTGAGATAGGCGATGCCGACGACGTCGTCCTCGTTCTCGCCGACCACCGGAACCCTGGAGAAACCACTCCGCAGCGCCAGGGACATCGACTGGTTGAGCGTCTTGCCCCGCTCGATGAACACCATGTCGGTGCGCGGCACCATGACCTCGCGCACAAGCGTGTCGCCCAGCTCGAAGACCGAGTGGATCATCTCGCGCTCGTCCGGCTCGATCACTCTGCGCTCCTCGGCCAGGTCGACCAGGTCGCGGAGTTCGGCCTCGGAGGTGAAGGGGCCGTCGCGGAAGCCCTTGCCTGGCGTCAGCGCGTTGCCGAGCAGGATGAGCAGCTTGGGGAGCGGACCGAAGATCCTGGTCAGGCCGTAGACGATGGGCGCGCTGGCCAGGGCGATGGGCTCGGCGTGCTGACGGCCGAGGGTGCGAGGGGAGACGCCGACGATCACGTAACTGACCACGATCATGACGGCCGCCGCCGCGGCGTAGGCCAAGCCCTGGTCGCCGAGCAGGTCGATGAACAGCAGCGTGGCGATCACCGTGGCGACCAGCTCACAGCTCAGCCGGAGGAGCAACAGCAGGTTGAGGTAGCGGGGCGGGTCGGCCACGACGGCCTGGAGCCGTTCGGCGCCCCTGCGCCCCTCGCGGACGAACTCCTCGGCGCGCACCCGGGATATGCGGGACAGGGCCGTCTCGGCACTGGCGATCACTCCACCGATCACCACGAGCACGACGGCCGAAGGTAGCCACGCGTTCACCGCTGGGTGCGCACCTCCTGCCACGACCCCAGGAGCTTGGCCTGCAGGCCGAACATCTCCTTGTGCTCCTCGGGCTCGGCGTGGTCGTAGCCGAGCAGGTGCAGGATGCCGTGGGTGAGAAGCAGGTCGAGCTCGTCCTCGGTGCTGTGGCCCGCGGTCTCCGCCTGCCTGGCCGCCACCTGCGGGCACAGCACCACGTCGCCGAGGAGCGCGGGGTCGGTGGCGGCGTCGCCGTCACCTCGCGCGCCACTGCCGGGACGCAGCTCGTCCATGGGGAAGGACAGCACGTCGGTCGGCCCTGGCTCGCCCATCCACTTCTCGTGGAGGTCGGCCATGACCGACTCGTCGACCACCAGGATCGACAGCTCGGCGAGCGGATTGATGCCCATCTCGCCGAGGACGTGCCCCGCGAGGGCGGCGAACGACTGCTCGTCGACCTCCACCCCCGACTCGTTGTTCACTTCAATGCTCATGCGTCCTCCTTCGTCGGCCGCCCGAGCATGAGATGGCTGTGTTCCCTGCGCTCGCTCACGGCCGCTTCCCCCGCCGCTGCTGGTGGAACTGCTTCGGCTCCTGGAGGGCGTCGTAGCGTCCGTAGGCGTCGACGATGTCGCTGACCAGCTTGTGACGCACCACGTCGGAGCTGGTGAGCCGGGCGAAGTGGATGTCGGGGATGCCGTCGAGGATCTCCTGCACCACCCGCAGGCCGCTGACCGTGCCGGTGGGCAGGTCGACCTGGGTGACGTCACCCGTCACCACGATCTTGGAGTTGAAGCCCAGTCGGGTGAGGAACATCTTCATCTGCTCGGCCGAGGAGTTCTGCGCCTCGTCGAGGATGATGAACGCGTCGTTGAGCGTGCGTCCGCGCATGTACGCCAGCGGCGCGACCTCGATCGTGCCCGCGGCCATCAGCTTGGGGATGGAGTCGGGGTCGAGCATGTCGTGCAGCGCGTCGTAGAGCGGGCGCAGATAAGGGTCGATCTTCTCGTAGAGCGTGCCGGGCAGGAAGCCGAGCCGCTCTCCCGCCTCCACGGCGGGCCTGGTCAGGATGATCCGGTTGACCTTCTTCTCCTGAAGCGCGCGGACGGCCTTGGCCATCGCGAGATAGGTCTTGCCGGTGCCGGCGGGGCCGATGCCGAACACGACCGTGTGCTTGTCGATGGAGTCGACGTAGCGCTTCTGGTTGACGGTCTTGGGCCGGATCGTGCGCCCGCGCGAGGAGAGGATGTCGAGGGACAACACCTCCGCGGGGCGCTCGGAGGTCATCTTCAGCATGGCGATGCTGCGCTCGACGGCGTCGGCGGTCAGCTCGCCGCCGTTGCGCAGCACCTCCACCAGCTCCTCGAACAGGCGCACGACCGCGCCGCTCTCGTCTGGGCTGCCGGTGACGGTGATCTCGTTGCCACGGACGTGGATGTCGGCGCGGAAGGCGCCCTCGATGACGCGCAGCAGCTCGTCGCGAGAGCCCAGGAGGCCGACCATCGGGTATTCGTCCGGAATCAGCACCTTCGCCTGAGTGCGCGTGGGTGGTGCCGTTCTGCGGGATTCGTTTAGCTCGGACATGGGCAGGCCTGGCGGCCTGATGCCTCCCGGTCTCGGTCGGGTGTTCTCACTTCATGGTAGCCGTGCACACCCGCCTGACTCGCGCCATTATCAGCCGGGTGGCCAGGTGAGGTTGCGCCCACCGAGAACATGCGCGTGCACATGGAAAACGGTCTGGCCGGCGCCCGGCCCCGTGTTGAAGACGACGCGGTAGCCGGAGTCGGTCACACCGTCCTGGAGGGCCACCGCGTGCGCGGCCTTGAGCACGTCGTCGGCGAGACCGTCGTCGGCGGCGGCGAGCGCGGCAGCGTCGGCGTGGTGCTCCTTCGGGATCACCAGCACGTGCGTGGGAGCCTTCGGGTCGATGTCGCGGAAGGCCAGCACCCTGCCGGTCTCGTAGACGATCTCGGCCGGGATCTCCTTGGCGACGATCTTGCAGAAGAGACAGTCGGTCACGGCAGCACCCTACCGGCACTTCTCCCCCGCGCCCGGCCGGCCGGCGACCGCGTCGGGCAGCGCCGTCGCGAGCGCGCGCTCGACCGCGTCCGCGAACTCCGCCCCGCTGGCGTGGTCCTTCTCCAGGACGGTGCGCACGCAGTCCCTGAGGGTCTGGCTGAACTGCGCGTAGTGCACGAGCGCGGGACGCTCGGCGGCGGCGAGCGCCTGATGAACGGTCTCGAGCAGCCGGCCCAGCTCCGCCGGTGTCGCCGACGCGGGCGCGGAGCCGTCCTCGCGCAGCATCTGGCACGAATCGACCCGCTCGTAGGCTGCCTCGACGACGGGCGCGTAGCCGCCGCAGGAGAACAGCTGCCGCTGGTTGTCGGCCCGCGTGAGGTAGTCGACGAACGCCCTCGACTCGGCGGCCAGCTCGGACCTGGCCGCGATCGCCAGGTTCGAGCCGCCGAGCGCGCCGCCGCCCGGCAGCGGTGACACCTCGACCTTCACCCCCGCCTCGGCGAGGCGCAGATAGGCGTAGGGCCAGTGGCGCAGGTAGCGGGCCGATCCCGTGACGAACTCGGTCAGGCTCTCACGCTCCCTGAAGGGGCCCTCGACGATCTTCTGGGTCTCGCGGGCGTGCCACCACGCGGCCAGCCCCTCCTTCGCCCGCGCGTCCACGACCACGCGCTCGCCCTTCAGCACGCCGCCCGTCACCTCCAGCAGGGTCACCGTGCCGCCCTCGTAGTCGTCGTTCTGGGTGACGAAGCCCTGGAGCGCGGCGTTGCCGTACAGGTCGCGCCAGCCGGCGGGCGCGGGCCCGCCGGCGCGCCGGAAGAGCAGGCCCACGTCGGTCGCGAACGGCAGCGCGTACTGCGTGCCCTTCCACTGTCCCGTGGCCAGCGCCGCCGGGACGAACCGCCCGGACGGCACGCCGGTCATGGGCTCCAGCAGTCCGGCGGCGGCGAACTCGGCGGTCCACGCCGCGTCGAGGATCACCACGTCGTAGCGGGGGCAGCCGTCGCCCTGGAGCGCGGCGAGCATCTCGCTGCGCTTGACGTCGGCGACAGGGGACAGCTCGATGACGTCGACGTCCTTGTCACTGGGGGCGTTGGTGGCGTTCCAGTTGGTGAAGAGCCTGCGGCGGTAGCCGTTGACGGACACGTCGCTGCCGGTGGCGACCTGGATCCGCTCTCGCCTCGGGCAGTCGGGCGGGGCCTTGCCCTGCGGCGGCATCGCCGCGAGGGGCGCCGCGACGCCGAGGAGGACGCCCACGCACAGCGCCGTCCGGTGCCGCCGCAGCCAGCCGCCGAACCACCCCGCCGCGCCCGTCATGTCACGGCCTCCAGAGTCGGTCGAGGAACCTGTCCGCCGCCACGACGGGGTCCTGGTTCACCCACACGCAGCCGGTCTGCTCGCCGTCCAGCAGCATCTCGAGGGCGGGCAGGTCGCAATCTTCCTCCCCGACCAGGACGACCTCGACCCGCACGCCTGGCAGGTCGATCCGGCCGGTGGGCAGTCTGGTTCCGTCGGTGAGGATCACCACCACCGGGTCGTGCCAGGCGCCCGCCGTCTCGGCCGCCTCGCGCGCCACCTGGTCGAGCGGCACGTCACCGCGCGACAGGGGCAGGTTCCGCAGCGACACCGCCGCGGCTTCGGGCGTGTCGGCCGTCTGGGGAGTCGGGGGCGGGCGCACGGTCCCCTGTGAGAAGAGCCTGAGCCGCACGGAGTCGGTGTCGCCGTGCAGCCGCCCGAGCAGAGCGGTGCCGAACTGCTGGGCCCTGCGCAGCGGGCTCACGCCGTCCAGCAGGGCGTTGTCCATGGTCAAGGAGGTGTCGACGGCCAGGACCACGCTCGTCTCGGGGTGGGCCATGAGCAGCCTGTCGAGCATGGCCGCGTAGTCGCCGGGGCCGGCCGGCACGACGTCGTCGTTGGTGTCGGCCAGCGACAGCCCAGGGAAGGAGCCCTTCCCCTCGGTGTCCCTGAACCCGTTGCCCGGCGCCCACTCCTTCTCCAGCCAGTCCTTGTACCTGGCCACCCAGGCGCTGCGATCGGCGCTGTGGTCGGGCCACCTGACCGAGATCACCTTGTACTCCAGGCGCGGGCCGCCCTCCAGGGTGTACGGCACAGCCGCCGGTCCGCCCGGCTGACCGGGGCAGCGGCCGAAGCGCTCACCCCTGCTGAACGCGGCGAAGAGGTACTCAGGCACCAGCAGGGGGCGCCTTTCGAGCTCGAGGCGCGCGCCGAGCCTGCACAGCAGTGACGCCGCGTCGCGTCCGGCCGCCTCGGGCAGCGTGAGCTCCCGCTCGGTGGCCGCGTCGGCGGATCGTGCGGCGCCCCGGTAGAGGGCGAGGCTCCCGGCCAGGGCGCTCTCCGACAGATCGGCCCGCGGACGCAGCAGGTGCGCGGCCTTGGCCATCTCCGCCGACACATGAGTCTCACCATCAGGGAAGGCAGGCGCCGCCTGCGGTGGCACCGCGATCACCAACTCGGAGGTGGCGAACGTCCCCAGGTCGTCCAGGACCACCTTCGAGGCGACGTTCTCGACCCGCTGCTCGGCCAGGCGCACCGAGGCGGAGGTGGCGGCGATCCAGGCGTCGGGGCGCGGGCCCGTCAGCTCCAGGTAGCCGGGCGCGCGGGGAACGGCCCACTCCCTGGCGAACCCCGCGTAGAAGTCCTTCAGCGGTGGCATCGCGTCGGTGCTGATCCTGATGGGCGAGCAGCCGGACTCGTCGGCGACGTCGCGGGCGAACTCCCTGCCCGCCCGGTCGAACAGCTCGACGCCCTCGGGCGCCGTGACGACCCTGATCTGCAGCGTGGGAGGGCAGATCCCGCCGGTCCCGCGCAGGGAGCCGTCGGCGGCCAGTGGCACGGAGGCGGCGGCCAGCACCAGCACGCCGACCACGAGACCCGCCAGGCCCGCGGCGCCGCTGGCCACCACGCCACCCGCCCAGGCGAGGAGCTCTCCCGCGGCCTCCCGTGGCTTCCTGAGCGCCCGCGCCACCTTCTTCCTGGCCACCCACGCGGCCGCCAGCAGAGCGCATCCGATGAGCCCGGCGCCCCAGAGCGGGCGGTCGGCGACGAAGGTGGCGAGTGCCACCAAGGCGGTAATAAGGGCGGTAATCTCCGGAACGCGAGTGTTGGGAATGGTGTTGCGCCGGCCACTTGTGGTGTCAGAAGGTGTCGGTGGGTTCTCCTCTGCCATGACCTCGCCCAAAGATCGCCCGTCAGAGTAGTCCGCGCATTCTATGAATCCCGCCTCGGAATCACCAGCAGAACGAGTGACTGGTGAGAAACGTGCCAGCGGTCCGTTGCCAATCGGTAATCGCTCATGCCGTGCGCGCAAAGATCCGCACAGTTAGGGTGTGTGTGCGACAATCCTCCGGAAACTAAGACGATTCAGGGTCGGGCGAGGCCACCTGGCGAGGACACGACTGGGTCATGCCCCCTAAGGAACCGCAAGAGCGTAAACCCTCCGGGAAGGCTGAGCGTCCCACTGATGTGACCACCGAAACCCTTCTGGCCGACAGGTCGTTAGGGGCGGTGCCGGTCGGGTGGGATGCCGACATGGCCGTGACTGCGCTCTACAGCGCGCACTTTCGGTCATTGGTGCGTCTCGCTGTGTTGCTGGTGCGCGACATAGCAACAGCGGAGGAAGTCGTGCAGGATGCGTTCGTCGCCATTCATGGCGCATGGCGCAGACTTCGCGACCCCGACAAAGCACTCGCCTACCTTCGTCAGTCTGTCGTCAACCGGTCCCGTTCCGTGCTGCGTCACCGCGCGGTCGTCGAGAAGTACGCTCCCAAGGGTCTGCCCGACGCCCCGAGCGCCGAGAACGGCGCGATCGGCGAGCTCGAACGCTCGGCCGTCATCGAGGCGCTGCGGGCCCTGCCCGCGAGACAGAGAGAGGCGTTGGTTCTTCGCTACTACGGGGACCTGTCCGAGGCCGAGATCGCCCATGCCATGGGCATCAGCAAGGGCGCCGTCAAGAGCCACACGGCACGTGGCATGGCCGCCCTGCGTTCCGTTCTGGAGAAGATGTCATGACCCTGCCCCCGGACGAGCACGGCGACATCCTGCGCCGAGTGCTGCGCGCGGAGGCCGACGCCGTCGTGCCGTCTCCCGAGGGTTTGGAGATCATCCGCGCGCGCATCGAACGGCGTGGGCTACGAGGGCTTTTCTGGCTGCGCGCGGGCGCCGCGGCGGCGGGCGCCGTCCTCGTAGCGGGGACGATCGTGATGGTCGTCCCGGAGCTTCGCAACAGGGTGATGGACGTCCAGCCCGTCACTCCGATAGACGACACGAGCAGCCTGCTGCCCGACAAGTCGGCCACCTCCAGGCCGCCCACGTCACCGCCGCCCACCGAGCAGCAGACCAGACCCGCCGTGCCACCGCCGCCCGTGAGCGTCCCGCCGACCAAGGAGACGTCAGAGACTCACGCGCCGACCAGGAAGGCGAAGCCGACGCCCACTCCGACGCCGTGCGCGTCGGAGAGCGCCCAGCCGCCGGAGGAGTGCCTCGACGGCACCCCGACCCCCACCCCGTCGGCCACGCCCTCGGAGCGCGCCGAGAACCCCGACAACCCCGACTGCGGCGCGGACCAGTGCTCGCCCGAGGACCCCGTGCCCACGCCCACCGACATCGCCAGCCCGCTGTCCAGCCCCTGACCGCCGGTCACCAGCGCCCGGTGCGCGCCTGCACGACCGCGGCCGCCGCCACCCCCGCCGTGGAGGTGCGCAGCACGGTCGGGCCGAGCAGCACGGGGACGGCCTTCGCGGCCGTGAACCGGTCGAGCTCGTCGGCCGAGATCCCGCCCTCGGGCCCCACGACGAGCACGATGTCGCCGCTCACCGGCAACTCGGCCGTCGCGAGGGACGTGGCGGCCTCCTCGTGCAGCACCAGCGCCAGCGCCGCGTCCGACAGCAGCTCGGCGACCCGCGCGGTGGAGTGCGGCTCCGCCACCTCCGCGGCGTGGAACCTGCGGGCCTGCTTGCCCGCCTCACGCGCGGTGGACCGCCACCTGCCGAGCGCCTTGGCGACCTTGTCGCCCTTCCACTGGGTGATGCTCCGCGAGGCCGACCACGGGACGATCACGTCGACGCCCGCCTCGGTCATCATCTCGACCGCCAGCTCACCCCGATCGCCCTTGGGCAGGCCCTGCACGACGATCAGCCGTGGCGCGGGCGCGGGCACCTCGTAGCGGCGCAGCACCTCCACGCGCAGGGAGTCCTTGAAGACCTCGCGGGCCACGCACTCGGCGACCTGTCCCGCGCCGTCGGTCAGGTCGAGCCGCTCCCCCTCACGCAGGCGCCGCACCGCCGCCGCGTGCCGCCCCTCGGGTCCGCCCAGCACGAACTCGCCGCGCGCGAAGTCGGCGGCGTCGGCCAGGAACACGGGAACGGTCACACGCATCTCCCCCTACACGGGCGATGTGACGGCGGCCCGCCGAAGTCGCGCTGGAGCAGCGTGATGGACGGGCGCCAGCCCCGTGACCGCACTGGCGCCGGACCGGCGGGCCGTACAGAGAGAACTATCGGTCATCGGCCGTTGAAAGCATCACGGAGCCGGGAGAAAAAACCCTGTTGTCCAGGGGCGAACTTGCCGGGGGGCCGTTCCTCGCCGCGGAGCTTGGACAGCTCCCTGAGCAGGTCCTCCTGCGCCTGGTCGAGGCGCATCGGGGTCTCGACGTTGACGTGGATCAGCAGATCGCCCCTGCCGGTCTCGTTGAGGCGCTGGACGCCGCGGCCGAACATCGTGATGACCTGCCCCGACTGGGTGCCGGGCCGCACGTCGATCTCCTCGGCCCCGTCGAGGGTCTCGACGGTCAGCGACGTGCCGAGCGCGGCCGCCGTCATCGGGATCTGCACCGTGCAGTGGAGGTCGTCGCCGCGCCGCTCGAATATCTCGTGCGGCTTCTCGACGATCTCGAGGAACAGGTCTCCGGGCGGGCCGCCGCCCGGACCGACCTCGCCCTCGCCGGCCAGCTGGATGTGGGTGCCGTCCTCGACGCCGGCGGGGATGCGGACCTTGATCGTACGGCGGGTGCGGACCCGGCCGTCGCCCGAGCACTCCTGGCAGGGGTGCCTGATGATCGAGCCGAAGCCGCCGCACTGGGGGCACGGCCTCGAGGTCATGACCTGGCCCAGGAAGGACCTGGTGACCTGGGAGATCTCGCCGCGCCCCTGACACATGTCGCAGGTGTCGGGGTGCGTTCCCGGCGCCGCGCCCGAGCCCGTGCAGACCTCGCACAGCACCGCGGTGTCGACGTTGAGCTCGCGCGTCGTGCCGAACGCCGACTCGCGGAGGTCGAGCTCCACCCTGATCGTGGCATTGCGGCCGCGCCTGGCCCGGCTCCTCGGCCCGCGGGCGCCGCCCGCCGAGCCGAAGAAGGCGTCCATGATGTCGCTGAAGGGGAAGCCCGCGCCGAAGCCGCCCGCACCCGCTCCCGCACCGGCGCCGGCGAAGGGATCGGCGCCGAGGTCGTACATCTGGCGCTTGTTGGGATCGGACAGGACCTCGTAGGCCTGCGTGATCTCCTTGAAGCGCTCCTGCGTCTCGGGATCGGGGTTCACATCGGGGTGCAGCTCGCGGGCCAGCCGACGATAGGCCTTCTTGATCTCGTCCTGACTGGCGTCACGGCGCACCCCGAGGGTGCCGTAGTAGTCGTTTGCCACTTATCGACCTCTTATGAAGCAGCCAGGATCTGGCTGACGTAGCGTGCCACGGCGCGCACAGCGCCCATTGTCACGGGGTAGTCCATCCGGGTGGGGCCGAGCACGCCGAGGCGGGCACCAGAACCGTAGCCGGTCGCGACGAGGGAGGTGCCACGCAGTCCGGTGTAGGGGTTTTCCGAGCCGATCCTGACGGTGAGGGCGGTCGGCATGTCGGAGGTCTCACCGAGCAGGCGCATGAGCACGACCTGCTCCTCGAGCGCCTCGAGAACGTCTCGCAGGCCCGTGGTGAAGTCGGCGCCCGCCAGGTTGGCGGCCCCCGCGAAGACGATCTTCTCATCATGGCGCTCGACGAGGGTCTCCAGCAGCACCGACAGGATCGTCGCCGCGGCCGGGCGGTCTTCGACGGGCAACCGTTCGGGCAGGTCGGAGATCTGGTCGGGCACCTGGCTGAGCCCGCAGCCGTCGAGGCAGGCGTTGAGCATCGCGCGCAGGTGCGCGATCCTCGACTCCTCGATCCGCTCGGGCAGCTCGATCACGCGCTGCTCGACCCGGCCGGTGTTCGTGATCAGCACGAACATCACCCGCCGGTCGGTCAGCGGCACCAGCTCGAGGTGGCGCACCGTCGACTGCGACAGCGTGGGGTACTGCACCACCGCCACCTGCCTGGTCAGCTGCGCGAGCAGCCGGACCGTGCGGGTCACCACGTCGTCGAGGTCGACCGCTCCAGCGAGGAAGGTCTCGATGGCCCTGCGCTCGGCGGCGGACAGGGGTTTGATCTGCGAGAGCTTGTCGACGAAGAGCCGGTAGCCCTTGTCGGTCGGCACCCGACCGGCGCTCGTGTGCGGCTGGGTGATGTATCCCTGCTCCTCCAGCGCGGCCATGTCGTTCCTGACCGTGGCCGGAGAGACGTTGAGGTTGTGGCGATCGGCCAGCGCCTTGGATCCCACCGGTTCATTGGTTGAGACGTAGTCCTCGACAATGGCGCGGAGCACCGCCAGCTTCCGATCATCGAGCACGTGCTCACCTCCCTGCCTCTTGAGGAAACGACAGGTCTAGCACTCTGTGTTCCCGAGTGCCAAGTGTACGGCTCTCGCCCACAGGGTGCGATAACGCGCACAGTCAAGCCGGCTGCAAGCCGTACGCCGACAATACTGCCCATGACCGACGTTCCCTCCCGTGCCGGCGGCACCCGCGACGACGGGGTGATTTGCTACGGTCCCCCCATGTACGAGCGCGACGTGCTTGCGGGGAACTGGCGGCGCCCCGGCAAGGGAACCATCCCTTCGGTGCCCGCCGAGCGCGACCTGGTCGTGGAGGACGCCGACAGCGGCTTCTGCGGCGCGGTGGTGGCCTGCGACAAGGAGGCGGTCACCCTGGAGGACCGCTTCGGCAGGCGCAGGCTGTTCCCCCTCGCTCCCGCCGCCTTCCTGCTCGAGGGCAAACCCGTGACGCTGGTACGGCCGGCCCCTGCCTCGGCGGGGGCTCCCCGCCGCAGCGCCTCGGGCTCGGTCGCGGTCGAGGGCCTGCGCGCCCGCGTCGCCAGGGAGAGCCGGATCTACGTCGAGGGCGTGCACGACGCGGCGCTGGTCGAGAAGATCTGGGGCCACGACCTGCGCGTGGAAGGCGTGGTCGTGGAGTACCTGGAGGGCGTCGACGACCTGCCCGCCATCGTCGAGGAGTTCGGGCCTGGGCCGGAGCGCAGGCTCGGCGTGCTGGTCGACCACCTCGTCGAGGGCTCCAAGGAAAGCCGCATCGCCGCCCGGGTCACCTCGCCGCACGTGCTGGTCGTCGGCCATCCCTTCGTCGACATCTGGCAGGCGGTCAAGCCTTCCGTCCTGCGCATCCCCGCCTGGCCCGACGTGCCGCGCGGGGTGCCGTGGAAGGAGGGGGTGATCGCGGCGCTGGGATGGCGGCTCGAACCCGCCGACGCCTGGCGCAGGATCCTCGGCGCGGTGTCCACCTATTCCGACCTCGAACCCTCGCTGCTGGGCAGGGTCGAGGAACTGATCGACTTCGTGACCAGTCCTGAGGAGGACGGATGACGAACCAACCGCCCGAGGGCACTCCCCCGCCACCCGGCTACGGGCAGACACCGCCGTCGAGCCCGGGATACGGCCAGGCGCAGGGCTACGGCTCCCAGCCCGGGTACGGCTCCCAGCCCGGATACGGCCCGCCGCCCGGTTACGGCGCGCCCCCTGGCTACGGCGCGCCGCCCCCCGGCTACGGCCCGCCCGGTTACCAGCGCCCGCCGCACGTGCCGGGCCAGTACGGCCCCAGGCCGGGCAGCGACGACACCAACCTGGCGATGCTCGCCCACCTGCTCGGCATCCTCACCGGCTTCGTCGGCCCGCTCATCCTCTACTTGGTCAAGAAGGACGAGTCCCCCTACGTCCGCGACCAGGCGGCGCAGGCGCTCAACTTCCAGATCACGGTGTTCATCGGCTACATGGTCTGCACCGTGCTGGCGTTCGTGCTGATCGGCTTCTTCCTGATCCCGGTGCTCTGGATCGCCGCGCTGGTCTTCGAGATCATCGCCGCGATGGCCGCCAACAGAGGCGAGAACCACCGCTACCCGATCAACATCAACTTCGTGACCTGACGGTCCTGAAGCCGCAGTTGCCGCTGGCGGAGTCGGGCGTGTTCGCCGAGCGGGCCGCCACGCGGTAGCGGTGGCAGTAGGAGTCGTGGCAGAGGTAGGAGCCACCCCTGATCACCCTGCGCCAGCCCGTCTCGGGGCCGCGCGGGTCCAGGTGGGCCGAGGTGGCGTAGGCGTCGGCGGCGAACCAGTCCGCGCACCACTCCCACACGTTGCCCGAGACCTCGTGCAGGCCGTACCCGTTGGGCGGGTAGGCGCGCACCGGCGCCGTCGCGAGCCATCCGTCCGCGCCGGTGTTGCGCAGGGGGAAGTCGCCCTGCCAGATGTTGCACCGCCACCGCCCGTCAGGCGTCAGCTCGTCGCCCCAGGCGAAGCGGCGGCCGTCGAGCCCTCCCCTGGCGGCGTACTCCCATTCCGCCTCCGTCGGCAGTCTGCGGCCGGCCCACTCGCAGTAGGCCATGGCGTCGTGCCACGAGACGTGCACCACGGGGTGGTCGGGCTCCGCCTCCGACAGCGGCCCGAACGGGTGCCGCCAGTCGGCCCCTCGCACCACCGTCCACCAGGGCGCCCCGGGGTCGACGCCGACGATGTCGGCCCTCCTCGCCGCTACGGCGAGGCCGAACACCGCCGAGGCGCCGTCGCGCTCGGCGCCGGTGACGTGGCCGCTCTCCTCGGCGAAGTGGGCGAACATCGCCACCGTTACCGCCGTCACGTCGATCAGGAACGGCGCCAGCCGTACGGCGTGCACGGGGGTCTCGCCATCGGCGGGATAGCCCTCACCGAACGCATCGCCCATCTGGAACTCCCCGCCGGGCAGCGCCACCTCGTCGTGTTCGGGAGGGGCCGCGGACCGGCGCACGGGGACGGCGGGGGCCGCGCGGGAGCCGCCCTCCGGTGAACAGCAACCCATTGACGTCGCCATCCCTTCAGTATATGAATCGATGCACATAGGTGCTCACACACATAAGGACTGATGGGTGAAGTTCGAGTACGTCCTGCTCGCGTTGCTGTCGTTCCGCCCGTACAGCGGCTATGACCTGCGGAAATGGCTGGAGGTCGAAGGGCAGTTCCTGCGGTCGCGGGCCCACCACAGCCAGATCTACCGGCTGCTGGCCCGCATGGTGGCCGACGGCTGGGTCGAGTTCGAGGTGGACCCGCGCGAGGGACGGCCCGACGCGAAGGTCTACCGGCTGACCAGCGAGGGCCGGCGGGTCCTGCTGGAGTGGGTGCGCTCGCCGTACGAGCCGCCGAGCAGGTTCCAGGACGCCGACTTCATGGCGCGCTTCGGCTTCACCGTGGCCCTGGACCGGCAGGCGGCGATGGTCCTGGTCGGCACCGAGTTCGACTACCGGCGGGCGCAGGTGGCCAGGTTCAGGAACCGGCCGAGGACGCTGCGGTTCGAGCAGCCCGTCCCCGAGGTCGACCCGGAGATGGCGCGGGCGGCCTTCGAACGCATGCACGAGCACGGGGCGCGCTCCGTCGACCTGTGGATCACGTGGCTGGAAGAGACGATGCGGTGGCTGGAGGCCGGATGAAAGCGATCATGGTGATGTTCGACAGCCTCAACAGGCACCTGCTGCCGCCGTACGGGGGCGACTGGACCCACGCGCCGAACTTCGCGCGACTGGCCGAGCGGGCGGTGCGCTTCGACAACTGCTACGCGGGCTCGATGCCGTGCATGCCGGCGCGCAGGGAGATCCACACGGGCCGCTACAACTTCCTGCACCGCAGCTGGGGGCCGCTGGAGCCGTTCGACGACTCGATGCCCGAGCTGCTCAAGCACAGCGGCGTCTACACCCACCTGGTCAGCGACCACCCGCACTACTGGGAGGACGGCGGCGCGACCTACCACGGCCGCTACAACACCTGGGAGTTCTTCCGCGGCCAGGAGGGCGACCCCTGGAAGGGCCAGGTGGCCGATCCGCCGATGCCCGACGACCTGAAGCAGATGCGCTTTCCCGTCTACCGCCAGGACTGGGTCAACCGGCAGCACATGGCCACCGAGGACCGGCACCCGCAGACGCTGACCTTCGACGCGGGGCTGGAGTTCGTCCGGCTCAACCACGGCGAGGACCGCTGGTTCGTGCAGATCGAGACGTTCGACCCGCACGAGCCGTTCTTCTCCCACCAGCGCTTCAAGGACCTCTACCCGCACGAGTACGCCGGCCCGCACTTCGACTGGCCCGACTACAAGCGGGTGGTGGAGACGGCCGAGCAGGTCGAGCACGCCCGGATGGAGTACGCGGCGCTGCTGTCGATGTGCGACCACTCCCTCGGCAGGGTGCTCGACACGATGGACGAGCTGGGCCTGTGGGACGACACCATGCTCATCGTCTGCACCGACCACGGCCTGCTGCTCGGCGAGAAGGGCTGGTGGGGCAAGAGCGTGCAGCCCTGGTACAACGAGCTGGTCCACCTGCCGCTGTTCGCCTGGGACCCCCGCGCGGGGGTCGCGGGCGAGCGGCGCGAGTCGCTGGTGCAGACCATCGACCTGGCGCCGACGCTGCTCGACTTCTTCGGCGTGGACCTGCCACCCGACATGCAGGGCCTGCCCCTGCCTGTCGGGACGGACGAGCCGGTACGCGAGGCAGGGCTGTTCGGCATGCACGGCGGGCACGTCAACGTCACCGACGGGCGCTACGTCTACATGCGCGCCCCCGTCGCGGCCGAGAACGCGCCGCTGCTGGAGCACACGCTGATGCCCACGCACATGCGGGGCCGCTTCTCCCCCGCCGAGCTGGCCGACCTGGAGCTGGCCGAGCCGTTCGGCTTCACCAAGGGGGTGCGGACGCTGCGGATGCCCGGCCGTACCTTCTTCAACCCGCATCGGCACGGCACGCTGCTGTTCGACCTCGAGACCGATCCCGAGCAGCGCACGCCGATCGTGGACGACGCCGTCGAGCTGCGCATGGCGCGGTTGCTGGTCGAGCTGATGCGGGCCAACGAGGCGCCGCCGAGCCAGTACGAGCGGCTCGGCCTGCCGTCCACGGGGGAGGTCACCGAGGCGCACCTGCTCGCCGCCGCCCAGCGGGAGCTCGCGGCGCAGGCCGCCGAGCCGCTGCCCGACCCCGACGACTACCCCTCGGGACGCTTCTCCCTGCGCAGCCCGGTCGCGGCGCTGCTGGCCGACCCCGTCGCCGTCGAGGTGCTGCGCAGGCACGTGCCCGGCGTGGCCGACTCGGAAATGCTGCAGATGGTCGGCGCGACACCGCTGATCGGGCTGGCCGCCATGGCGGGCGGCCTGCTCCCACCCCCCAGACTCCGCCTGATCGCCGAGGAGCTCGCCACGCTCTGACGCATCACCGGAGCCGGTGACGGGGCTGCATCCCCGTCACCGGCGCACCTTCCCCCTCCGGTCAAGAAAGAGGTGGCGCGTGACAACTATCGCACCTCCTGCCAAAGTCAACGGACGCTGGCCGCAGCTGTCGCTGCTGGGCGGCGCCATGCTCGTCGACAACACCGAGGCGAGCCTGGTCAGCAGCCTCTTCCCGGTGATCAGACAGTCCCTGGGCATGTCGTTGAGCGCCCTCGGCGTCCTCACCGCGGCCAGCAAGATCGTCGGGGTGTTCACGGGACCGTTCTGGGTCTGGGCGGCCCGCCGCTGGTCCCGCAAGGGCGTTCTGGTGCTCGCGACCGGCCTCTGGGGCGTCTGGGGCATCGCCGCGGGCTTCTCACAGAACTTCGAGCAGCTGCTGATCTTCTACACGATCCTGGCCGCCGGCTACGCCGCGGCCCATCCGATCATCACCGAGATCATCGGCGACCTGTTCGACTCCTCGGCCAGGGGCCGGGCCGTCGGCCTCCTGTACGGCACGATCGCGCTGGTCGGCTCGGTGCTCGGGCCGATCAAGGGCCAGCTGTCCAACGTCGACGACGGCTGGCGATGGGGCCTGTGGGGCGTCGGCGCGTTCAACGTGCTGCTCGGGCTGGCCATCTGGGTGTGGTTCCGGGACCCTGGCACGGGCGCGGCCGAACGACAGCTCGCCGACCTCGACGTGGCCACCCGCGAGGCGCACGCCAAGCTCACCTGGGCCAAGGCGGTCGCGCTCGTGCGGATCCCCAGCTTCGCGATCCTGTTGGTCTCCAGGTTGCTCTCGGGGCACCTGCTGGTGGGCACGTTCGGCGTGGTCTTCCTCGTCGACGTGTACGGCTTCAGCACCGCGGTCGCCTCGGTCGTGCTGCTGCCGTTCGGGGTCGGCTACTTCCTCGGCAACCTCGTGGGCGGCTTCCTCGGCGACGTCGCCGAACGGCGCAGCCCGCGCCACGGGCTGGTCGCGGTACTGCAGGGCGCGCAGTTCGCCTTCGCGATCGTGGCCTTCCTCGGCACCCAGTTCGACTACGGCGACATCGCGGTCTTCGGCCTGTTCTTCGCGCTCATGGGCGCCGCGCAGGGCGTCAACCCGGGCATCAACCGGCCGATCGTCATGGCGATCACGCCGCCCGAGCTGCGGGGCGCCGCGTTCGCCATCTACATCTCGATCTTCGAGGCGATCGGCTGGGCGGTGTTCAGCCTGGGCGCGGGCTTCCTCGGCGACCAGCTCGGTCTCAAGACGGTGTTCCTGTGGGTGCTCGTCGTGCTCATGCTGGTCAACGGCGCCGTGCTGAGCCTGCTCTACCGCTGCTACGCGCGCGACGTGGACCGCGTGCAACACGAGCTCGACGCCCGCAGGGCCGCCGCGCTACATGGTCAGGTCACGGATCAGGGCATCGGCTAGCAGCCGTCCGCGCAGGGTGAGGACCATGCGTCCCGCCTTGAACGGCTCGGTCTGCAGCAGCCCGTCGCCCAACGCCCTGGCGACGGCGGTGCGGGCGTGGGCAGCCACGTCCGCCACCGGGTAGCCGGAGACCAGCCGCAGCTCCAGCATCAGCCGCTCCACCTCACGGTCGTCGGCGGTGAGCACCTCGCGCGCGTGCGCGGGCGAGGTGCCCGCCGCCAGGCGCTGGGCGTACGCGGCCGGGTGCTTGACGTTCCACCAGCGGGTGCCGCCCACGTGGCTGTGCGCGCCCGGACCGACGGCCCACCAGTCGCCGCCCGTCCAGTAGAGCAGGTTGTGCCGGCAGCGCCCCGCCTCGGAGGTGGCCCAGTTCGACACCTCGTACCACTCGAACCCGGCCGCCGACAGCATCTCGTCGGCGATCAGGTAGCGGTCGGCGGCCACGTCGTCGTCGGGCATCGGCAGCTCGCCGCGCCTGATCCTGGCGGCCAGCCTGGTGCCGTCCTCGACGATCAGCGAGTAGGCCGAGACGTGATCGGGCTCGGCCTCGACCGCCTTCTCCAGCGACGCCCGCCAGTCGTCGTCGCTCTCCCCCGGTGTGCTGTAGATCAGGTCGAGGTTGACGTGGTCGAACCCGGCCTTCTTCGCCTCCTGTACGGCCTGCCCGGCCCGTCCGGGGGTGTGGTGCCTGTCGAGGACCTTCAGCACGTGCTCCCGCGCGCTCTGCATGCCGAAGCTGACCCGGTTGAACCCGCCTTCGCGCAGCTTCTCCAGGTAGGCGGGGTCGACCGACTCGGGGTTGGCCTCGGTGGTCACCTCGGCGCCCTGGGCGAGACCGAACTCCTCGTCGATGGCGCGCAGGATCCTGGCCAGGTCGCCGGCGGGCAGCAGCGTGGGGGTGCCGCCGCCGAAGAACACCGTCTCGACGGGGAGACTCGCGTCGCCGAGCACGCGGCGGGCCAGCCGTACCTCCTCGATGGCGGTGTCGGCGTAGTCGCGGTGCGACGCACCCGGTCCGAGCTCGGCCGCGGTGTAGGTGTTGAAGTCGCAGTAGCCGCAGCGGGTGACGCAGAACGGGACGTGGACGTAGAAGCCGAAGGGCCGCTCGCCCAGGCCGCTCAGCGCGCTCGCGGGCAGCTCACCTGAGGCGGGCGCGGGATCGCCGTCGGGAAGGGTGGATGGCACGCTTCCAGTCTGCCCTGTGCCGCGGACCACCATTGACGTGCCGATCGACCCGGCCTACGATCCGGTGAACTTAAAGGAAAGTTTCCTATAAGTTGCGCATCGGGAGACGCCCGTGAAGAAAGCCCTCATCACCCTCTCGGTCTTACTTCTGGCCCTCACGGCCACCGCGCTGCCCGCCGAGGCCCGCGGCGGCTTCAAGCGGGTCGCCTACTTCATCCAGTGGGGGATCTACGGCAGGAACTTCCACGTCAAGGACATGGACACCAGCGGCGCCGCCGCCAAGCTGACCCACGTCAACTACGCCTTCGGCTTCGTCGGCGCGGACGGCACCTGCATTTCGGCCGATCCGTGGGCCGACTGGCAGCGTCCCGTCCCCGCCGAGCAGAGTGTGGACGGCGTCGCCGACGCGCCGGGCCAGGCGCTCAACGGCAACCTCAACCAGCTCCGCAAGCTCAAGGAGAAGCACCCCGGCCTGCGCGTGCTGCTCTCCCTCGGCGGCTGGACCGGCTCCCGCCACTTCTCCGACGCCGTGCTCACCCCCGAGTCGCGCGCCAAGCTCGCCACCTCCTGCGTCGACATGTGGCTGAAGGGCAACCTGCCGGGCCTGGCGGCGGGCGCGGGCGAGGGCGTGTTCGACGGCCTCGACCTCGACTGGGAGTGGCCGGGCTCCGAGGGCGCGCCGGGCAACGTCATCCGGCCGGAGGACAAGCAGAACTTCACCCTCTTCCTGTCCGAGCTGCGCGCCCGGATGAGTGCCTTCTCCCGTACGGCGGAGCTGACCGCCTTCCTCCCCGCCGCCACCACCAAGATCGACGCCGGCTTCGACGTGCGCCAGGTCTTCCGGCACCTCGACTTCGCCACCATCCAGGGCTACGACCTGCGCGGCTCCTGGGAGACGCGGACCGGGCACAACGGCAACCTGCTCACCGATCGCCGCGACCCCAACCCCGTGCGGTACAGCGTCGACCAGACCGTGCGCGACTACCTGTCCCGCGGCGCCCCGGCCCGCAAGATCGTGGTCGGCGTGCCCGCGTACGGGCAGGGCTGGACCGGCGTGACCGCGGGCGGCGACGGCCTCTACCAGCCGGCCACGGGCCCCGCGCCCGGCAGGTGGGCGGCCGGGTCCGAGGACTACAAGGACCTGGTGACCAAGCCGGGCAAGCGTTACCGCGACCTGCGGACGGGGACGCTGTGGCTGTATGACGGGAACGAGTTCTGGTCCTACGACGATCCTGCGGTGATGGCGCAGAAGGCGGCCTACATCCGGCTCAGGGGACTCGGCGGCTCCATGATGTGGTCGATCGACCAGGACGACGCCCAGGCCTCCCTCACCTCCGCCCTGTACCGCATCCTCCGCTGACCGTCTCGCCGATGTACCGCATCCTCCGCCGACGTCCCCTCCGGTCGCCCAGGCAACCCCGCACGGAGCGGGTTCCGCCTGCGCGACCGTCTCGACGTCACCGCGGGTTCGACCCAGCGGAGGAGCGGCACGGAGCAGTTCGACCCGGCGAAGGCCCTGCCGATCGCGCAGCCGATCGGCGAGCCGGAGCCGATCAGGCGCGTCCGTCTCGACATCGCCGCAGGATCGACCCAGCAGAGGATCAGCCCCAAGGTTTCGCACGCTGTACGGCCCCACCGCTGGGTCCGGCTCCCTCTGGGATCCGGCACCCCTCGACTCGCGGGGACGGCGGCCGGGTTCACCCCGTCCCCGCGACTCATCCCAACGCCTCCCTCTGACCGACTTGCTCGTTGGGTTGTGACAGGGTCAGCAGGCCGGGCGGTTCAGGAGGGAGTCGTCTTCGAAGCCGGCCAGTTGTAACAAGCTGTCGAGCGCCTCCTGGTGGTTCTGGCCGAAGCACTCGGCCGCCACCTCCAGCACCGTCTCCACCACCGCCGAGTCGGGATAGGGCACCTCGACGTGGACCCTCCCATCGGCGCCCACCTCGGCCGGGGCGAAGTGCAGCCGGAGCAGCCGCCTGGTCTCCTCGGCCACGGCGACCCCCAGCAGGGCAGCCTTGACGAACCGCTCGGATTCGGCGCTGTCGCCGTCCATGCCACCTCCACAATCGGACACCTGTTCGATCCGAGAAGCTACGGCACGGCACCGACAGAATCGGGGACGCTCAGAAGCCGACCCGTACGTCCAGGCCCCCGAGGGGAAGGGGCGTGGCGTGGAGGTCCGCGTCGTGGACGGCATGAGAAAACGACTGGCGCTCTACGCCGCCGCCCTCCTGGTGGCCTGCGTTCCCACGGCGGCCCAAGCCACCGCCCACGCCGATCCCGCCAAGGACTTCAGTGCCTGCGTGCGCTCGAACGGGGTCCCCGACTTCCCCGACGTCAGGATCGTCAACGGGGCGATCCAGCTCGGCAAGGGCGTCGACCCGTTCGCCGAGAAGCTCAGGGCGGCGGTGGAGTCCTGCGACCACCTGCTGCCCGAGGGCACCACGCTGCCCGCCCGTCGATCCCTGAGGTGGAGCTCGGCAAGCCGCCCGAGATCACCTGCTCCTGAACGCGACGGGGTCCGGCGCTCGGAGCGAGCGCCGGACCCCGTGAGCGGCCGGTGTTACTTCTTCGGCTTGTCGGTGCTGGACTCGGTGGACAGCGCGGCGACGAAGGCCTCCTGCGGCACCTCCACGCGCCCCACCATCTTCATCCGCTTCTTGCCTTCCTTCTGCTTCTCCAGCAGCTTCCGCTTACGCGAGATGTCACCGCCGTAGCACTTGGCGAGGACGTCCTTGCGGATCGCCCTGATGTTCTCGCGAGCGATCACCCGCGCCCCGATCGCCGCCTGGATCGGCACCTCGAACTGCTGCCGCGGGATCAGCTCGCGCAGCTTCTTGGCCATCTCGACGCCGTAGGCGTAGGCCTTGTCCTTGTGCACGATGGCGCTGAAGGCGTCGACCGGCTCGCCCTGCAGCAGGATGTCGACCTTGACCAGGTCGGACTCGAGCTCGCCCGCGGGCTCGTAGTCGAGCGAGGCGTAGCCGCGCGTGCGCGACTTCAGCTGGTCGAAGAAGTCGAAGATGATCTCGCCGAGCGGCAGCGTGTAGCGGATCTCGACGCGGTCCTCCGACAGGTAGTCCATGCCCTGGAGCTGGCCGCGCCTGCCCTGGCAGATCTCCATGATCGCGCCGATGAACTCGGAGGGCGCCAGGATCGTGGACTTGGTGACGGGCTCGAAGACCTGCGCGATCTTGCCGCCGCTGGGGAACTCGGACGGGTTGGTGACGGTCAGCTCCTTGCCGTCCTCCATGACGACCCGGTAGACCACGTTCGGCGCGGTGGAGATCAGGGACAGGCCGAACTCCCGCTCGAGGCGCTCGCGGATGATCTCCATGTGCAGCAGGCCGAGGAAGCCGACGCGGAAGCCGAAGCCGAGCGCGGCGGAGGTCTCTGGCTCGTAGACCAGGGAGGCGTCGTTGAGCTGCAGCTTGTCGAGCGCCTCGCGCAGCTCGGGGTACTCGTCGCCGTCGATGGGATAGAGGCCGGAGAACACCATCGGCCTGGGGTGGTCGTAGCCGGCCAGCATCTCGGTGGCGCCGTGCGCGGCCGAGGTGACGGTGTCGCCGACGCGCGACTGGCGCACGTCCTTCACGCCGGTGATGAGGTAGCCGACCTCGCCGACGCCCAGGCCCTTCTCGGCCGGCTTCGGCTCGGGCGAGATCACGCCGATCTCGAGCGTCTCGTGGGTGGCCTGCGTGGACATCATGGTGATGCGCTCGCGCTTGCCGAGGTGGCCGTCGACGACCCGGACATAGGTGACGACGCCCCGGTAGGTGTCGTAGACCGAGTCGAAGATCAGCGCGCGGGCCGCCGCGTCGGCGTCGCCCACGGGCGGCGGCACGGTCTCCACAACGTGGTCGAGCAGCTCCTTCACGCCGACGCCCGTCTTGCCGGAAACCCTCAGCACGTCGGAGGGGTCGCACCCGATGAGCCCCGCGAGCTCCTCGGCGAACTTCTCCGGCTGCGCGGCGGGCAGGTCGATCTTGTTGAGCACCGGGATGATGTGCAGGTCGTTGTTCATGGCCAGGTAGAGGTTGGCCAGCGTCTGCGCCTCGATGCCCTGGGCGGCGTCGACCAGCAGGATCGCGCCCTCGCACGCCTGGAGGGAGCGCGAGACCTCGTAGGTGAAGTCGACGTGCCCCGGCGTGTCGATCATGTTGAGGACATGGCCGTTCCACGGCAGGCGGACGGCCTGCGACTTGATGGTGATGCCGCGCTCGCGCTCGATGTCCATCCTGTCGAGGTACTGCGCGCGCATGGAGCGTTCGTCGACCACGCCGGTGATCTGCAGCATCCGGTCGGCAAGCGTCGACTTGCCATGGTCGATGTGCGCGATGATGCAGAAGTTGCGGATCAACGCGGGGTCGGTCTGGCCAGGCTGAGTGCGCACCGAAGTCCGTTTCGACAGGGTTGAGGTCAAGCGTCTTTCATGGTGACATGCCCGGGTGAATCCCCGAACCGTCATCCGCCGCGGCCTGCGCGCCCTCGCGCTGGCTTTAGCCGTCGTAGTCGCGCTCGCCGTCGTGGTGGCAGTCGCGCTCCGCCTTCAGTTTACCGGGGCGCCGGAGGCGTGGGCGAAGAGCACGGGCAACGACGCCCTGTGGCTGGGCCACGCGTGGGTCGACGGCCGCCGCACGGAGCACGATGTCGAGAAGATGGCGGCACGGCTGCGGGCCACCGGCGTCAAGGATGTCTTCGTGCACGCGGGCCCCTTCGAGTGGAACGGCGCCCTCGACCCCGCGAAGCACCCCAACGCGGCAAACTTCCTGAAGTGGTGGCGCACGCACCTGCCTGGAGTGCGCGTCTCCGCCTGGCTCGGCCAGGCCGTCAAGAACGGCCTCGACCTCGACGACCCCGCCGCCCGCGACCGGGTCCTCGCCGGCGCGAAGCACATCGTGGACCTCGGCTTCGACGGCGTCCACTACAACTTCGAGCCCATTGGCGACGGCGACACCGACTTCCTCGACCTGCTCGACCGCACCCGCCCGCTGACCAGGCTGCTGTCGGTCTCGACCCCGCAGATCGAGCCCTATCCGCTCATGCGCCTGGGCGCCCGCGCCGTGCTCGGCCACGACAAGTACTGGTCGCAGGGCTTCTTCCGGGAGGTCGCCCGCCGTACCGACCAGGTCGCGATCATGACCTACGACTCCTACCTCCCCTCGCAGTCCCTCTACGGCGGCCACGTCGCGCGGCAGGCGAGCCTGGCCCTCGACCTGGCCCCCGCCACCACGGCCGTCTTCATCGGCGCCCCCGCCTACCACGACCACGGCATGCCCTACAACGACGCCTCGGAGAGCGTCGCCATGGCCGCCGAGGGGGCCAGGCTCGCTCTCTCCTCGTACGGCAGGCGCGACCGCTTCGGGCTGGCGCTCTACGTCGACTTCGCCGCCACGGAGGCGGACTGGAAGGAGTACACCGATCGCTGGATGGCGAACTGAGGCGCGCCGAGGCGGCCCGATCCGGCGCGACACCCCGTATGCTGGTGCAGCGAGGTCGCCGATTTGAGCGGTGCCCTCGATTATTGGTAACCTGTTCAACTGCGTGTGGCGCGCCCTCTCATCGAGCCCGCGCGCCCCATCCGATTTCTGACCTTCACCGAGGCTTCTTCGTGGCGAACATCAAGTCCCAGATCAAGCGCAACAAGCAGAACGAGAAGGCTCGTCTGCGCAACAAGGCTGTCAAGTCTTCCCTGAAGACGGCGATCCGCAAGTTCCGCGAGGCCGCCGACCAGGGCAACGTCGACGAGGCCGTGGCGCTGCAGCGTGTCGCCGCCCGCCAGCTCGACAAGGCCGCGAGCAAGGGCGTCATCCACAAGAACCAGGCCGCCAACCGCAAGTCGGCGATCGCCGCGCGCGCCGCCGCGCTGCAGGTCGCCCAGTAGTAAGCAAGAAGCGCCGCACTCCCTACCGGAGTGCGGCGTTTTCGTGTGCGCTCAGCCAGATATCCAGATTTCTTCCGGAAACTGTCACAGTTTCGACATAACTGCAGCGTATCGGCTGTGTCACCGTTAAGAAGATCGGCTTGCCTACCCGCCCTTCCATCCCCAAAGGTTCACTCAACGGGGGGAGCCAGATAGGCGGGGGACGATATGCGGGTGCGCGTTCCGCTGGTGGTCGGACGCGACCTGGACCGCCCGGCCCCGGCTCCGTTCTTCGAGTAGGTGACCCGTGACGAACATCCCCACCATGTCCGACCTGGAGGCGCAGGCCACGCGCGAGCGGGCCGCCTTCGGCGGCGACGCGCACATCGTCTGCGACAACCTCGTCCGCATCTACAAGACGGAGGGGGTCGAGGTCGTCGCCCTCCAGGGCCTCGACCTGCTCATCCAGAAGGGCGAGCTGATCGCCATCGTGGGCGCGTCGGGTTCGGGCAAGTCCACGCTGCTCAACGTGCTGTCGGGCCTCGACGTGCCGACCGCGGGCCTGGCGCGGGTGGCGGGCATGGACCTGCTGTCCATGACGGCCAAGGACCGCCTGCGCTACCGCCGCGAGGTCGTCGGGTTCATCTGGCAGCAGACCGCGCGCAACCTGCTCTCCTACCTGACCGCCCGCGAGAACGTCGAGCTGCCGATGCGGCTGGCGGGCAGACATCGCAGAGACCGCGCGATGGAGCTGCTGACGCTGCTCGGCGTCGACCACTGCGCGGACAAGCGGCCGGCCGAGATGTCGGGCGGCGAGCAGCAGCGCGTGGCGATCGCCGTGGCGCTGGCCAACTCCCCCCAGCTCATCCTGGCCGACGAGCCGACCGGCGAGCTCGACAGCGACACCTCCGAGGAGGTGTTCGAGGCGCTGCGCCGAGCCAACCGCGAGCTGGGCGTCACCGTGGTCATCGTCACGCACGACGCGCTGGTCTCCGAGCAGGTCGACCGTACCGTGGGCATCCGCGACGGCCGCACCAGCAGCGAGACGCTGCGCAGGGAGGGCGCCGAGGGCGAGATCATCGCCGAGGAGTACGCCGTGCTCGACCGTGTCGGCCGCCTGCAGCTGCCGCGCGACTTCATGAACGCCCTCGACATGGAGCGCAGGGTGCGCCTCGAGCTCGAGTCCGACCACATCGGGGTGTGGCCGTCCCGTGAGGAGTCTGCCGATGAGCGATGAGCCGTTGGTCGTCGTGGAGGGCCTGCGCAAGGTCTACGGGTCCGGCCCCAAGGAGGTCGTCGCGCTGCGCGAGGTCTCCTTCGCGGCCTACCCCGGCGAGCTGGTCGCGATCCGCGGCCGGTCGGGTTCGGGCAAGACCACGCTGCTGAACCAGATCGGCGGGCTGGACCGGCCCGACGCGGGCCGCGTGGTGGTGGCGGGGCAGGAGGTGACCGCCCTGCCCGAGGAGGCGCTGCTGGCGTTGCGCCGCGACGTGGTGGGCTTCGTCTTCCAGTCCTTCGGTCTGATCCCCGTCCTGTCGGCGGCCGAGAACGTCGGCGTGCCGATGCGCCTGGCCCGCACGCCGGTGGAGGAGCGGGAGAAGCGGGTCCGCATGCTGCTGTCGCTGGTCGGCCTGGAGCAGCACGTCAACCAGCGTCCGTACGAGCTGTCGGGTGGTCAGCGCCAGCGTGTGGCGATCGCCAGGTCCCTGGCCAACCGGCCGCGCCTGCTGGTGGCCGACGAGCCGACGGGCCAGCTCGACTCGCAGACCGGCCGCCAGATCATGCAGCTGATCAGGGCGCTGGTGCGCAGCGAGGGCGTCACCGCGCTGGTGGCCACCCACGACCCGAGCCTGATCACGCTGGCCGACAGAGTCCTGGAGATCAGCGACGGGGTGCTGAGAGAAGCGGCTCTGCAGGACTCCTGACCTCCTTCACGACCAGCACGCTGAGACTCGCCGCGGCCACCGCGAACGCGGCGATCCACAGCGGCGGCGCCGTACCCGCCCAGCCGGCCAGCGGCGCGGCGACGGCGAAGCCGAGCGGCCTGGTGGCGAAGGAGATCAACGAGTCGAACGAGCGCACCCTGCCCAGCGCCTCCACCGGGATCCGGTCGGCGACCGCGGTCTCCCACAGCGGGACGAGCAGGCCCAGCCCGAACATCGCGACGGCGTACGCCGCCGCCACCGCCCACCCGCTCAACGGTACGGCCAGCGCCGCCAAAGGCGCGGCGTAGAGCGCGGCCCCGACCGCGCATCCGGCCAGCGGCCTGCGGATGGGCAGGCGAGGGGCGGCGAAGACGCCCGCGAGCATGCCGATCGTGCCGCACTGCACGATGACCACCCACATCGCCTCGCCGCTCTTGATGGTGATCAGCGGGCCGAGCGTGAGGAACAGCCCGGCGCAGAAGTGCCAGACGCCGTGGCCCATGACGCTCACCAGGAACCAGGGACGCCGCCTGATCTCCCGCCAGCCGCTGGTCAGCGCGTGCTTGCCCATGGGGGTGGCGGCTCTCGCCGTACGGACACCACCAAGGGTGAAGGCGGAGGCGGCGAAGAGGGCGGCGGTGAACAGCGACGCCCACCCCGGCCCCGCCCCGAGGACCAGCGCGCCCGCGATCGCGGGCGCGCCCACGGCGGACAGGCTGGTGGCCAGGCTGATCCGCCCGTTGGCGCGCAGCCTGGCCGGTCCTTCCACGGTCGCGGCCACCAGCCTCGGTACGGCAGGCGTGCCGAACGCGACCGCGGCGCCCGTGACCGCCGCGAGCACCGCCAGGTCGGCGATCCGCGCCACCCCGAGCAGCAGTTCCACACCGATCGCCGCTTGGGCCGCGCATCGCGTCAGGTCGGCGAACAGCACGACGCGTTCGGGCCGGAAGCGGTCGGCGATCACTCCGCCGACCGGCAGCAGCACCAGCATCGGCACCAGCTCGCAGGCCAGCACGACGCCCAGGTCGGCGGCGTCGCCGGTGACCCTGAGCACGACGAGGGTCAGTGTGGTGGGGATCAGCGCGGTCGCCAGCGCCGAGAGCGCGCGGCCGATCACTAGTCTGGTCAGCATGGCCCCGGAGACTAATTCGCCAGCCAATATTTCGTCAACGTATGATTCGGTGGACGAACATCTGGCGCGCTGGCATGGCAAGGCGCCCTACGACGAGCGGGTGGAGGCGATCATCACGCGTATGCAGCTCCTGGTGAAGCATGTCCGCCACGCCAAGGAGGTCGCGCTGGCCGAGGTCGGGATCCAGGACTTCGAGTTCGAGACGCTGCACCGGCTCGCGGCGCGCGACTCGCGGCAGGCGACGCCGTCGGAGCTGGCGAGCGAGCTCCTGCTCTCGCCCGCCGGGATGACCGGCCGCGTCGACACGCTGGAGAAGGCCGGGCTGGTGCGCCGGATCCGCAGCGAGGAGGACAGGCGCAGGGTCGACGTGGAGCTCACCGAGAAGGGCCACCGGCTGTGGTCGGCGGCGATGAACGTGCGCGCCATGGCCGAGGCGGCGATGGTGAGCGCGCTGGCCCCCGAGGAGCGGGAGACGCTCGACGGGCTGCTCAAGCGGATGCTGGTCAGCGTGGAGACCAGGCCGTGATCGGCCGCGCTACCTGCCGTTCCTGCTCGCGACGATCGTCTGGATGGCGTGCTCGAGGGCGTAGGCCGGGTCGGCGCCGCCGCCCTTGACCTGCTCGTCGGCGACCGCGACCGCGCGCAGCGCCGCGGACAGGCCCTCGGGGCCCCACCCTCTGAGCTGCCGCTTGGCGTTGTTGATCTGCCAGGGCGCCATGCCCAGCTGCGCGGGCTGGACGTTGCGCCCCGCGCCGCCGACCTTGGCCAGCGACCGCAGCGAGCGGGCCAGCGCGCTGACCAGCAGCACCGAGGCCACTCCCGTGCTCAACGCCCAGCGCAGCTGCTCCAGCGCGTCGGCCAGGCGCCCCTCGACCGCGGCGTCGGCCACCGTGAACCCGCTGACCTCGGCCCTGCCCTTGTGGTAGCGGGAGACGGCGTCGAGGTCGATGCTCTTGCCCTCGGTGTCGAAGGCCAGCTGCCCGCAGGCCGCGGCCAACTCGCGCAGGTCGCTGCCGACCGCGTCGAGAAGCGCCTGGGCCGCGTCGCCGGTGATGGTGCGGCCGGCGCGCCTGATCTCGCCCCTGATGAACTCGAGGCGCTCGGCGGGCTTGGTGAGCTTGCTGACGGTGACCACGTCGGCCCTGGTCTTCTTGACGCCGTCGATCAGCGCCTTGCCCTTGACGCCGCCCGGATGCACCAGCACGAGCACGGTGTCGTCCGCGGGGTTCTTCGCGTAGCCGACGACCTCCGCGATGACGTCCTTCGACAGGTCCTGCGCGGACCTGATCACCACCACGGACGTGTCGCCGAACAGCGAAGGCGAGGCCAGCCTGGTCAGCTCACCCGGCTCGACCTTCGAACCGACCAGGTCGTGCACCTCCGCGCCCGAGTCGCGCGCCTTCGCGGCGGCCACCACCTCGCCGACCGCGCGCTCGGCGAGCAGCTCCTCGTCCCCGACGACCAACGTCACCATGCTTCACATTCTCCTGGCTCTCTCGTACCGCCGCCGCCTCACGCTACTGCCGGTCCACCCCGCCGGGGACCAAGCCGCCGGTACTCCCCCGGCGTCATCCCGCACCACTGCCGGAAGGCCAGATGGAACCCCACGCCCGAGCGGTAGCCGACGCGCTCGGCGATGCGCCCGTGCGCCAGGGTCGACTCCTTCAGCAGCCGCGCCGCCTCCTGCATCCGGCGCGCGGTCAGGTGCCGCATCGGCGCCTCCCCGACCAGCTCCCTGAAGCAGGCCGCGAACGCCGACCGCGACAGCCCCGCCTCCTCCGCCAGCGACTCCAGCGTCCACTGCTCACCGAACCTCGTGTGGACGGCGAGCAGGGCCCTGCTGATGCCGGGATGGCGCAGGGCGTGCAGCACGGGAGTGTCGAGATCGGCCAGCGCGACCCGCAAGGCCAGCACGAAGACCAGCTCGAACGCCCGCAACGCCACCAGCACCGCACCTGGCTCGCCGCCCGCCCACTCCCCCGCCAGCCGGTCGAGCGTGCCCGACAGCAGCGGCTGGCGCTCCAGCATCTCCCTGTCGAGCACCAGCACCGGGGGCAGCGCCCGGTAGAGCGGCGCCGCCGCCGAGTCGTCGTAGTGCAGCCCTCCGCAGAGCATCGTCGTGGCGGGACCCGGCCCGTCGATCTCGACCGTGCGCACCGCGCCCGGCTGCCGGTCCGGTAGCAGCGACGCCAGCGGCACGGTCGGCCGGCCAGGGCTGTCGGCCAGCCGATGGGCGGTGCCGTGCGGGAAGACGGCCAGGTCGCCCGCGTTCAGCCGTACGGGCTCCGGCAGTTCGGGCAGCTCCACCGTGCACGTGCCCTCCTGCACGTAGTGGAGCAGGGCGCAGTGCTCCCGCTCCCCCGCCACCCCCCACGGCGCCCGCGCCGACCAGCGGCTGTGGAAGACGCCGTGCAGGCGCAGCGGGGTGAGCAGCTCGCTCAGCAGATCTCCCACGGACGATCCTTAAAGTTCGGAAGACTCGGCTTTATCGATCGTAGCCTGCGCGTGGGGCATGCTCGGGTGCCATGGACATCCTCGTCATCGGCGCCAGTGGCGCGCAGGGCGGCGCCGTGGCCAGGCGCCTGGCCGACTCCGGGCACGCGGTGCGCGGCCTCACCCGCTCGGGCGCGGGGCTTCCCCCCGGCGTGACCCCGGTGGCCGGCGACCTGGCCGACGCCGCCGCGGTGCGGGCCGCCTTCGACGGGGTGACGCACGCGAGCGTGGTGCTGCCCATGGTCTTCGAGCCTTCCACCGTTGACGCCTACGTCCGCAACATCGCCGAGGCGGCGGTCGCGGCGGGGGTGCGACGCCTGGTCTACAACACCGCCAACCGCATCCCGCCGGTCCCCACGTCCGTGGCCGCCTTCGAGACCCGTCGAGCGGCCGCGTCGCTGCTGGGGGCGAGCGGGGTGCCGACGGTCGTGCTCAGGCCGCCCGTCTACCTCGACAACCTGTGCGCGCGGTGGGTGGCGGGGCCGCTGGTGCACGAGGGGGTGCTGCGGTACCCGCTGCCGGCCGACCTGCCGGTGTCCTGGCTCAGCCACGCCGACCTCGCCAACGCCACCGTCGCCGCCCTCACCCTCCCCTTCCCGAACGGCTCTCCCGCCGGACGCACGGCAGCCTCCTCGGGCGATTCCACCGCCCCCACGCCCACCCAAGACCCCCAGGTCAGCCCAGCCCTCACCCCACGCGCGCCCTCTTTGAGCGGCCCCACCATCACCTCGCGCACGGATGAGGGACCCACGCTCGGCTCGAACGGTTCCGCCTCCCCCTCACACCCAGGGGAAGGGCTCACGCTCGACCTGGGTGGAGCCGATGTGGTGACGGGGGACGAGCTCGCCGCCGCCTTCTCGGTCGCCCTCGGCCGCCCTGTCCGGTACGTCGCCCAGGACCTCGACGAGTTCGAAGCGGGCCTGACCCATGCGCTCGGCGCCCCCACCGCCGCAGGCGTCGTCTCGACGTACCGCTGGATCGCCGAGCACGGCCACGACCTGTACGACCTCGACCCAGCCGCACTGGAGAAGACCCTCGAGATCCGGCTCACCCCCCTGAGCACGTGGATCGCCGCCCAGCCCTGGACGGAGCTCGCCCGATGAGCGCCCCCACACCCGCTCCGGCCCCCGCCGACGACGCGAACGCCTGCCACGCGGAGATCGTCCGCCACCACCGGGTCATCGAGGACTGGCTCGCAGGACGCATGTCCCGCGCCGACCTCCCCGCCTTCGCCGACGCGCACACGCCCGGCTTCACCCTCATCACCCCGGACGGCGAGACCCTGCCGCTGCCGCGGGTGCTGTCCATGATCGAGCCCGCACACGGCGCCGCGCCCACCCTCACGATCACCATCCGCAACGTGAAGATCATCGCGAGCGCGCAACCTTTCGTGGTCGCCACATACGAGGAACACCACGGCGGCCAGGACCCGAGCATCCGCCGAGCCACCGTGGTCTTCACCCGCGATGCCGACACCCCCCACGGCCTGCGCTGGACCCACCTGCACGAAACCTGGACCCAGACCCCGTCATCCACCTGACGCCGAAAGCCAACAGACAGCGACCCCAGCCCCGACGCCCCACCCCGGCCAACCGGACACCAACCCCACGCAGTCACCGGCACGACCTGGCGTCAGCCGCAGCCCAGGCACGAAGGGCGGTGCCCAATGAATAGAGCCACGCGGCCACCCTCACCGACCGGTGCCACCAAACCGCACACCCGACCCACCGCCCCACACCGGACTGCAGGACCGCAGCTCCCTCACCGGCCCGCCCAACGACCCCACGGCCGCACGCCCGGCCGCCCGCAAGGCCGCCGCCCACACCGAAAGCCCGCAGCTCACTCCCCGATGCGACTCCAGGAACCACCCCGCACACCCGGTCGGCCGCGAAGACGTCGCCCACACCTCGGGGTTCACTCATTGGTCCTGCCTCTGGAGACCACTGCCAGCCGTCCCGACTGATCGATGACCGCCAGTGCGCCCGACTGGTCCGTGCGGTAGACGCGCATCCCCAGCCGGTGCAGCATCCCCAGCGTCGGCGGCGCCGGATGCCCGTACCCGTTGTCGGACCCCACGCTGATCAAGGCCGCCCGCGCCCCCGTCGCCGCGAGGAAGCGGGCGTCCTGCCGAGCCGATCCGTGATGGGGAACCTTCAGCAGGTCGGCCCGGGGCAGCCCCGCGCGGAGCAGTTCTGCCTGCGCCTCCGTCTCCACATCGCCGCTGAGCAGGATCGACCCCGCCGCCCAGCGCACCAGGATGACCACGCTCTCGTTGTTGATCGTGCTCCCCTCCCCAGGACCGCCCGGCATGCCCCCGGGCGCGGGCCCCACGACGGTCACCTCCGACGGGCCGAAGCGCCAGCGGGCCCCGGGGGACGCCACCCACTCGGCGACCCTGCGGCGGCCCAGGGCGGCCGAGATCCGGGCGGACTCGTTCGCGGGCGCCCGCCCCGGGCTGACGATCACCGCGCCGACCCGGCGGCCCGATCTGAAGACCCCGTCCAGGCCGCCCACGTGATCGCGATGCGGATGCGTGAGGATGACGAGCGGGACCTCGCGGACGCCGAGATCACGCAGGCACCGGTCCACCAGCGTGGGGTCGGGACCGGTGTCCACGACGACCGCCCGCCCCGCCCCCGCCGCGACGGCGAGGGAGTCGCCCTGCCCCACGTCGCACGCGACGAAGAGCCAGCGAGGAGGCGGCCAAGGGGCGATCACGGGACCGGCGACCAGGACTGCCGCCAGGCCTGCCGTGCCCATGGTCATGACGATCAGCCGCGCGCCCGCGCGGCGCAGCAGTGGTACGGCCAGCGCGACCGCCGCGGCGAGCAGGAGCAGACCGGGGAGCCCGCCCGGCCACGGGAGGCCGGCCAGCGGCACGCGCGCGGCGTGCTCGGCCACGGTGATGATCCAGCCGACCGCGTAGCCCGCGGGCAGGACGAGCAGCCTGGCCACGTCCATGGACAGCGGCGCCACCAGCGCGGCCGCGAACCCGAGCACCGTGGCGGGGGCGACGGCCGGACCCGCCAGCAGGTTGGCGGGAACCGCGACCAGTTGCAGCTGTCCGGCCATGAGCACCAGCACCGGCGTCACCGCCGCCTGCGCCGCGGCCGGTACGGCGATCGCCTCCGCCGCCCAGCGCGGCATCCTGGCCGACATCCTGTCGCGCCAACCGGGCGCGAGCAGCAGGATGCCGCCCGTGGCGCAGACCGACAGGGCGAAGCCGTACTCGCGGGCCAGCCCTGGATCGAACATCACCAGCAGCAGCACCGTCGCCGACAGCGCCGCGACGCCGTCCCTCGGCCGCCCCGTGCCGAGCGCGATCGCCCCGACCAGCCCCATGAGCAGCGCTCTCAGCACACTCGGGGACGGGCGCGCCACCACCGCGAAGGCCAGCATGGCGAGCGCCGCGAACCCGGCCCGTACGGCGAGCGGCAGCCCCGCCAACCGCGACACCGCCACCACCGCCCCCGCCACGATCGCGAGATTGGCCCCGCTGACGGCGGTCAGGTGACTGAGCCCCGCGTCCCTGAAGTCGGCGCTGACCTCGGGATCCATGCGCGACACATCGCCCACCACGAGCCCGGGCAGCAGTCCTCGCTGGTCGGGCGGCAAGCCGTCCACCGCCTCGCGCAGCCCCGCCCGCAGCCGTCCCGCCACGCTCTGCGGTCCTGAGGGCTCCGACAGCACCGTCGGCGGCCCGCGCACCAGCAGCACCGCGCCGACGAGCTCACCGGGGTCGGCGCTGCCCAGCCTCCCCGCCACCCGCAGGCGCTGGCTGGGCAGGAGCGACCGCCATCTGCTGCCCGACCCGAACACCACGACAGGGGTGTGGACGGCGAGGCGTCCGGTGGGGGTGTCCAGCGACTCCAGCGTGGCCTCGACGACCACGCTCTCGCCCCTGAAGGCCGCTTTGGCCTGCCGTACCTTGGGGTCGCCGGTGAGCACGATCTCCCCACGTACGGCGGCCCCTCTGGCGGCGAGCTCGGCGACCGGACCGGTGCTGACGGCGTGCACGCGAAAGGCCACGCCGGCGGAGGTGGCCGCCGTGCACCCGAGCACCGCTATGGCGACTTTCACCCAGACTCCGGCAGCCTGCCACCCGTGTCCACTCGCACGACGCCTCCTGGCCGCGAGGGGGACCGCTGCCGCGCCCAAGGCCGCTATCACCGCGCAGGCTGCGCCGACGGGGGCCGGACAGCCCAGGAGGATCAACGCCGTAGCCCATGACGCGAGCGCAGGCAGAACCAGAACCAGCGTGTACGCCGACCACCGATCCTCAGCCCCACTCACCGCCCGAACCTCAGCCTCGCGCGCCGCCCGAGCCTGAGCCTCGCCCGACCCCCGAGGCTCAGCGCCACTCGACGCCCGAGCCTCGACGCCGCAGCCAGGCCGGCCTACCCACCGGCCCTCAGCCTCGCCCGCCGCCCGGACCTCAGCGCCACCCGACCACCGGGTCTCGCCGCCACCCGACGCGCGGATCTCGGCGCTACCCGACCACCGAGCCCCGGCGCAGCCCGACGACCGGATCTCGGCGTCGGCTGGTCGCTGGGGCTCGGTGTCGGCTGAGGGGCCGGGCTTTGCGTCGGGCGGGGGTGTGGGAGGGTTCTGGTCCTTGGCCGACGAGTGTGCTGCCACATCACTCCCATGCGGGTGGAGTCAAACTCTGACCTTGTCCTTGAGTTCGGCGTATTTTCTTTCGCCGATCCCCGAAACCTCGCGTAGTTGCTCGACGCTTCGGAAGCCGCCGTGAGTGGTGCGGAACTCGGCGATGCGGGCCGCCAGCACCTCACCGACACCTGGTAATTCCTCCAGTTGCTCGGGCGTGGCGCTGTTGAGGTCGAGGACGGCCGGGGGCGCGGCGACCACGCCGCCGCCCGCACCGCCGGGCGCCCCGACGACGATCTGTTCGCCGTCGACCAGGCGTCGGGCGAGGTTGACGGAGCCGGTGGGAGCTCCCGAGCGCACCCCACCGGCCGCCTCGACCGCGTCGGTGACCCGGGAGCCGCCCGGCAGGGTGTAGACGCCGGGCCTGCGCACCTTGCCGGCCACGTGCACCATCACCTCGGGTGAGGTCGAGAGGGCGGCGGAGGCGGAGGCGGAGGTGGCGGGTGGGGGCGCGGCCGAGCCGCTGATCGGGGACGGCGCGGCGAGAGGCTCGGGAGTGGGGCTGGCGCGCCAGACGTAGAAGCCGCCGACGACGGCTGCCACCACACCCAGCACCAGCAGGACGCGCAGCCCAGGGCGTCCTGGATCGAGGCCGGGAGCCTGGGCGGAGACCGCGGCGCGGAAGGCGGCGAAGGATTGGGGGATCCGTGGGGAGAGACCGGAGGGGCCGTCAGACGGCGGGTCGTCGGCGGGCGCTCGACCCTGCACCGGCTCCTCATCGAAACCAGGGCCACCCAAGGACGCCAAACGACCAGACCGATTCCCGACCCCTGCCGCGCCAGCCCCCGGGCGACCCGAAGACGCCGCGCCGAAGCCAGGATGATCCAAAGACACCGAACGACCTGACCCGCTCCCGACCCCTGCCGCGCCAGCCCCCGGGCGACCCGAAGACGCCGGGCCCAACTCAGGACGCTCCGCTGCCTCGTCTGGCCCGGGGCGCTCACGAGACGTGCAACGACGGCCGACCCCCTCCGCCGCCGGCGAGCCACCCGAAGGCGTCTCTTCGGGGAAGCCCGCCCAAGGCGGAACACCCCGAAGCAAGGATCCCCCAAGGCCCGGCGGCTGCCCTGGGGCCGCCGTCACCCCGAACGTGCCCGGAGGCTGCCCTGGGGTCACCCTCACCCCGAACGTGCCCCCAGGTGGCCCCACGGCGCGCCACAGCCGCCTCTCGGCCACCTCGCGCTCCACGTTCTCCTCAGAGTTCCGCACAGCCCGAGACCGTAAGCCAAGCCTCTACCGGCCAACGCCGCCGAACCCCGTTCTGTGGACAGACGGGAAACAACCGTCAGTCGCTCGGCGACACCGTGATGCCCAGCGCCCCCGGCCCCACGTGGACGCCGATCACCGCCCCCACCTCGACCACGCTCAGCCGTACCAACGCAGGCAGTCGGCGGGAGAGCCGCTCGGCCAGCGCCTCGGCCCTGCTCTGCGCCGACAGGTGCTGGACCGCCACCTCCACCGGCCCCGTGCCCGCCGCCGCCACCGCCAGGTCCTCCAGGCGCGACAGGGCGCGCGTGGCCGTACGGACCTTCTCCAGCGGCACGATGCGCCCGCCCTCCAGATGGAGCAGCGGCTTGATCAGCAGTGCCGACCCGACGAGTGACGCCGCGGCGCCGATGCGACCGCCCTTGCGGAGATATTCCAGCGTGTCGACGTAGAAGTACGTCTGCGTGCGAGCCGCGAGGGCCCTGGCGACCGAGGCCACCTCCTCCATCGACCGCCCGTCGGCGGCGGCGCGGGCGGCGGCCAGGACGGGAAAGCCCAGGCCCATGGCGATCGACCTGCTGTCCACCACCTCGACAGGGACGGAGGCCGATTCGGCGGCCAGGCGCGCCGCCTCGACTGTGCCCGACAAATCCCCCGACAGATGAATAGCGACAATTCCCGAAATATCAGACAAAGAATCGTAAATGGCGGAAAAGCGGGCGGGAGAAGGGCGCGATGTCGTCACCGGGGTCCATTCGCCGATCGTCACGGAATCGCCCTCGTCATACGGCCGACCACCCACGATCACCTGCAAAGGCACCACGGTCACACCGGAGGGAACGGAAGGCAGATAAGCCGTGGAATCGGTGACGATCGCGACCGAAGGTGACATGACCCCGAGACTAGCTACTGGACCGGGATTCCGCCCCGCCAGACCCTGCGCGGCTTCAACCCGAAGGACCAGGCGAAGGCGCCCTCGTGGTCGGCGTCCCACTGGACGATGTCGGCCAGCCGTCCCGGAGCGAGCACGCCGCGGTCGGGCGCGCCCAGCACGGTGGCGCCGCCCAGCGTGGCGGCCCGCAGCGCGTCGCCCACGCTCATTCCGAACGCCGCCACCGCCAGGCTGATGACCAGCGACATCGAGGTGATGCCGCAGTGGCCGGGGTTGTGGTCGCTGCCTAGGGCGATCGTGACGCCCTGCGAGATCATGCGGCGGACCGGCGGAAGGCTGCCGCGCTGCATCGCGGTGGCGGGGCAGAGCACGGCCGGCACGCCGTAGCGGGAGAGAACCGAGATGTCCTCGTCGGAGGTGTGGTGGAGCAGGTCGGCCGAGGCGCAACCGAGCTCGGCGGCCAGCTGGACGGCGCCGCGGCGGCTGTAGGCGCCCGCGTGGACGCGCGGCAGCAGGCCGACGTTGCGCCCCGAGGCCAGCACCCAGCGGGACTCCTCGGTGGTGAAGTGGCCCTCGTCGCAGTAGACGTCGACGCTGTCGGCCCCGGCCGCCGCCGCGTCGGCGCACCAGGCGCCCACGGCCTCGACGTAGTCGCGCTGGCGGCCGAAGTACTCGGGAGGAACGACGTGCGCCGCGAGGAACGTGACGTGCACGCGCGGCATCATCGGCTCCTTCTCCAGCTCGCGCAGCAGTCGCACGTCGGCCAGCTCGCCGTCGCGGGTGAGGTGGTAGCCGGTCTTGGCCTCGACCGTGGTGGTGCCGCTGAGCAGCCAGGAGCGCAGCCGCTCGCGCACGCCGTTGCAGAGGGTCCAGGGGTCGGTGCCGCGGGTCACGGTGACGGTGGAGCCGATGCCGCCGCCCGCCGCGTTGATCGCCGAGGAGGTGGAGCCGCTGGACCGCATCGCCATCTCGGCGTAGCGGTTGCCCGCGTAGACGGGGTGGGTGTGCGCGTCGATGAGGCCGGGGGTGACGAGCGCGCCGCTGAGGTTCTCGACCTGGTCGACGTCGACGATGTCGTCGACGACACCGGGGACGCTCTGCGGGAGGTCGGCCGCCCGCCCCACCCAGGCGATGCGGTCGTTGTGCACGAGGAGGGCCGCGTTGCTGATGACATCGTTTCCGGTCCACATGCGGCCGATGTTGGTGAGCAGCCGAACAGTCATCGCACCACCCCGCACGCAGGCAGCGGCAAGCGGACGGCGGCTACCGCGCCCACTGAGCCCGCTCCTGGTCCGGCCGACATCGGGGGTCTCCTGCTCTCATCCGCATTGATCCTGCGGTGACCGATCGCCGGGCTCATGATCCGGCGATTTCAGTTCAGTTACGTTATTTCACAGGTCGGCTCGCTGTACAGGGTTATCCGGAAGAAAGCCCTCGCATCAGAACGACTCATGCGTCTCTTGAGGCAGCTCAGCCTCGCATTTCCGCTCTGGCCCCCGCATGCGGCATCACTCGCAGCAGCCATCTCGATACCCGCGCCATTAGTGTCGTAAGGCTTGCCTTATCGTAGCAATCCCAGCGGGGAACGACCACTGTCGTGTTCATCCCCTAACGCGAAGAACGGCCCGCGCCACATGGCGCGAGCCGTACTTTCGATCGGATATCAGCCGACGCGCTCGACGGGCTTGCCCACCCGCTCCAGCTCGTGGAAGAGGCTGGGCAGCACGCGGGCGTGCAGCACCGTGCCGTCGCCGACGTGCTCGAGCGAGATCACCTCGCCCTCCTTGTGGGCGCGCGAGATCAGGTCACCCCTGTCGTACGGCACCAGCATGAGCACCTCGTGGTCGAGCCTGGGCAGCTCGCGCTCGACGAGCGCCATCAGCTCGTCGATCCCCGCGCCCGTGCGCGCCGAGACCACGACGCTGTTGCGCTCGCGCCTGGCGATCCTGTCGAGGACCTCCTGGCCGGCCGCGTCGGCCTTGTTGATCACCACGATCTCGGGCACGTCGAGCGCGCCCTCGATGTCGGCGAACACCTCGCGGACCGCCGTAAGCTGGCCCTCGGGGTCGGGGTGGGAGCCGTCGACCACGTGCAGGATCAGGTCGGCGTCGGCCACCTCCTCCAGCGTGGAGCGGAACGCCTCGACCAGCTGGGTCGGCAGGTGCCTGACGAAACCGACGGTGTCGGCGATCGTGAAGAGCCTGCCCTCGGGCGTACGCGCCTTGCGCACGGTCGGGTCGAGGGTGGCGAACAGCGCGTCCTCGACCAGCACGCCCGCACCCGTGATGCGGTTGAGCAGCGAGGACTTGCCCGCGTTCGTGTAACCGGCGATCGCGACCGCGGGGACCTCACGGCCCTGGCGGTGCGCCCGCATGGTCTCACGCGAGGTGGACATACCGGAGATCTGCCTGCGGAGCTTGGCCATGCGCTCGCGGATGCGGCGCCGGTCCAGCTCGATCTTGGTCTCACCGGGACCGCGACCACCGATGCCCACGCCGCCGGCGGCGCGGCCACCGACCTGCCTGGACAGGTTGCCACCCCAGCCGCGCAGGCGCGGCAGCAGGTACTGCAGCTGCGCCAGCTCGACCTGGGCCTTGCCCTCGCGGCTCTTGGCGTGCTGGGCGAAGATGTCGAGGATCAGCGCCGTACGGTCAATGACCTTGACCTTGATGATCTCCTCGAGCTGCCGCAGCTGTCCGGGGCTCAGCTCTCCGTCGCAGATCACGGTGTCGGCGCCGGTCGACTCGACCACGTCACGCAGCTCGAGCGCCTTGCCCGAACCGATGTACGTGCCGGGGTCGGGCTTCTGCCGCCGCTGGATCAGGCCGTCGAGCACCTGGGAGCCGGCCGTTTCGGCCAGCAGCTTGAGTTCTAGAAGGGAATTGTCGGCGTCGTCGGCCGTGCCGGAGGTCCAGACGCCGACCAGGACGACCCGCTCCAGCCTCAGCTGGCGGTATTCGACCTCGGTGACATCCTGGAGCTCGGTGGAGAGCCCAGCCACGCGCCGGAGCGCCTGGCGCTCTTCAAGGTCGAACTCGCCTACTTCGAAGTCGTTGTGCATTCGTGTCATCTCTAATGGGGAACGTCTGGACGTACCAGAATCATCCCCGAACGGCGCCCGTCCAGTCACCTGGTTAAAGAGGCAGTACCTTCACATCGCCCGCGCCCGACGAAATCGAGACCTTTCGCGGCGCGGCCGCGTCGTCGGTGACCTTCACGTCCGCGCTGCCCGCGCCGGTGTCGGTGGTGACGTCGTAGGCGCCCTGCGGGAGGTAGAGGGTCGCGGTGCCCGCGCCGGTCTCGAGTTCGACGCTGTCGGGCGCGCTCGCGTACTTCAGCTTGATGTCGCCCGCGCCCGTCTCGACGAACAGGCGCTTGCCCGTCAGCCCGTTGGCGTCGATGTCGCCGGCTCCCGTGGTGACGTCGAGGTCGCCTGCCAGCGAGCGCAGCGTGATGTCGCCCGCGCCGCTGTCGGTCTTCACCCGCATGCCCTTCGGCACCTCGATGGTGTAGTCGACGTAGCAGGAGGCGTTCCAGGTCCTCTTGCAGTCGTAGGAGAGCTCGAGGGTGTCGCCCTTCACCTCGTGCCGCACCTGCGGCTGGTCGCTGCGCCAGTGCATGTTCTCGGTGACCTTGATGCCGGTCCGGTCGGACCCGGTCACCACGATGGCGCCCCCTTCGCCCTTGACGCTCAGCCGGACGACATCGTCCTTCACCTCGTAGGAGGCGGTCTTCTTCTCCGTGGGCCCGCCGATGCCCGCCAGTCCGCACCCTGTCAGCAACGTCACGGAGGCCAGGAGTCCGCCTACGGCGATCACGCCCTTCTTCTTCATGCCGCCGATCCTCCCGCCGGGACGGCCGAGCGGCATCGGGGATCACCCCTACCTTGTCCCGGACCGACCCCGTGAAGTAGCGTCACTTCCATAATTCAGAAGTATTTTTCCATTATGCGGAAAGAGGCTCCGATGGAGATCACCGGCCCGATGCTCGACCGGTTCGAGGAGATCCTCACGCCGGAGGCGCTGGCCTTCGTGGCGGAACTCCACAGGAAGTTCGACGCCAGGCGGCTGGAGCTGCTGGAAGCCCGGCAGGTCAGGCAGGCCGAGCTGTCGGCGGGCGGCACGCTCGACTTCCTCCCCGAGACCAAGGCGGTCCGTGAGGGCGACTGGCGGGTCGCGGCGCCCGCGCCCGGTCTGGAGGACCGCAGGGTCGAGATCACCGGGCCCGTGGACCGCAAGATGACCATCAACGCGCTCAACTCCGGAGCCAAGGTGTGGCTGGCCGACTTCGAGGACGCCAACTCCCCGCTCTGGGAGAACTGCGTCAGCGGCCAGCTCAACCTGCGCGCCGCGCTCGACCGCGCGATCGACTTCGAGGCCGGCGGCAAGAGCTACGCGTTGAAGCCCGACGCCGAGCTGGCCACCATCGTGGTCAGGCCGCGCGGCTGGCACCTGAACGAGAAGCACGCGCTGGTCGACGGGCAGCAGGTCTCGGCCTCGCTGTTCGACTTCGGCCTCTACTTCTTCCACTGCGCGGCCCGGCAGATCGCCAAGGGCAAGGGCCCGTACTTCTACCTGCCGAAGATGGAGTCGCACCTGGAGGCCCGCCTCTGGAACGACGTCTTCGTGCACGCCCAGGAGGCGCTCGGCATCGACCACGGCACGATCAGGGCGACCGTCCTGATCGAGACCTACCCCGCGGCCTTCGAGATGGAGGAGATCCTCTACGAGCTGCGCGACCACTCCGCGGGGCTGAACGCCGGACGCTGGGACTACCTCTTCAGCGTCATCAAGAAGTTCCGCACGCGGGGCAGGGAGTTCCTGCTTCCCGAGCGCAACGCGGTGACGATGACGGCTCCCTTCATGCGCGCCTACACCGAGCTGCTCGTGCGCAGCTGCCACAAGCGCGGCGCCCACGCGATCGGCGGCATGGCCGCCTTCATCCCCTCGCGCAGGGACCCCGAGGTCAACGCGGTGGCGCTGGAGAAGGTGCGCGCGGACAAGACCCGCGAGTCCGGCGACGGCTTCGACGGCTCCTGGGTCGCCCACCCCGACCTGGTGCCGATCTGCCGCGAGGTCTTCGACTCGGTCCTCGGCGAGCGCCCCAACCAGCTCGACCGGCTGCGCGAGGACGTCGAGGTCTCGGCCGCCGACCTGCTCAACGTCTCCGCCACTCCTGGCGACATCACCGAGAACGGCCTGCGCAACAACGTCGACGTCGCCCTGCGCTACCTGGCCGCCTGGATGGGCGGGCTCGGCGCGGTCGCCATCCACAACCTCATGGAGGACGCGGCCACCGCCGAGATCTCCCGCTCCCAGATCTGGCAGTGGATCCACAACGGCATCGAGCTCGCCGACACCGGCGCCCTGGTGACCAAGGAACTGGTCGAGCAGATCATCGCGGACGAAATGGCCAAGATCGCCGAGGAGCCCGGCTACGACGCGGCCCGGTACGGCCAGGCCGAGGCGCTGTTCAAGGAGGTCGCCCTCGACGACGACTTCGCCGAATTCCTCACCCTGCCCGCATACGCCCGTATGCCGTAGTCTGCGAGTTTTCGAGGAGGTGGCGCGGTGCTGGCGGAGCTGATCGGCAGGCTCGGTGAGGTGCTGGAGCCTGGGGCGATCATCACCGATCCCGTACGGCTGCGCACCTACGAGTGCGACGGCCTCACCTACCACCGCGCCATGCCCGGCGTCGCCGTCCTGCCGGACACCGCCGAGCAGGTCGCGGGGGTGGTCAGGCTCTGCAACGAGTACGGCGTGCCGTTCGTGGCCAGGGGCTCGGGCACCGGTCTCTCCGGTGGCGCGCTCCCCCGCACCGACGGCGTGCTGATCGTGACCTCCAGGATGCGCGCGATCGTGGAGATCGACCTGCCGAACCGCAGGGCGGTCGTCGAGCCGGGCGTGACGAACCTGGCGATCACCGAGGCGGTCCGCGACCAGGGCTACTACTACGCGCCCGACCCCTCCAGCCAGCAGGTCTGCTCGATCGGCGGCAACGTGGCGGAGAACTCCGGCGGCGCGCACTGCCTGAAGTACGGCTTCACCGTCAACCACGTCGAGGCCTGCGAGATCGTCACCCCCGACGGCGACATCGTCACCCTCGACCGCACCGATCCCGGCTACGACCTGCTCGGCGCCTTCATCGGCGCCGAGGGGACCCTCGGCATCACCACCAAGGTCACCGTACGGCTCAGCCGTACGCCCGAGGCCGTGACCACGGTGCTGGCCGCCTTCGACAGCATCGAGCAGGGCGGCGAGGCGGTGTCGGCGATCATCGCCGCGGGCATCCTGCCTGCCGCGATCGAGATGATGGACGCGCTCGCCATCGCGGCCGCCGAGGCGGCCGTGGCCTGCCGCTACCCGGAGAACGCGGGCGCCGTGCTGATCGTCGAGCTCGACGGGCCGCTGGCCGAGGTCGAGAGGCAGTTCGCGCTGCTGACGCAGATCTGCGCGAAGGCTTTCGAACTGCGGGTGGCCGACGACGCCGCCGAGCGGGCGGCGATCTGGAAGGGCCGCAAGTCGGCCTTCGCGGCGGTCGGGCGCATCAGCCCCGCCTACATCGTGCAGGACGGCGTGGTGCCGCGCACCTCGCTCCCTCAGGTGCTGGCGGGGATCGACGCCCTGTCCCGCGAGCACGGCATCAGGGTCGCGAACGTCTTCCACGCCGGTGACGGGAACCTGCACCCGCTGGTGCTCTTCGACGACACCGAGCCGGGCGCGGGCGAGCGGGCCGAGATCGTCTCGGGCCGGATCCTCGACCTGTGCATCGAGCACGGCGGTTCGATCACCGGCGAGCACGGCGTCGGGGTGGACAAGGCCCGCTACATGCCCAGGATGTTCACCGCCGCCGACCTCGACACCATGCAGCTGGTCAGGTGCGCCTTCGATCCTCGCGGGCTGTCGAACCCCGGCAAGATCTTCCCGACGCCGCGGCTGTGCGGGGAGGTCCCGGGCGTGCGCAAGGGTGTGCATCCGCTGGTCGAGTCGGGAAAGGCGGAGCAGTTTTGATGCCTTCGGGGGTCACCGTGCGGCAGGCGGGGGCGGACGACGAGGTGGCGGGGGTGCGCCCGACATGGGTGGCGCTGCCCGAGACCACCGAGGAGGTCGCCGCCGTCCTCTCCGCCGCGGCCGAGCACGACCTCGCGGTCGTCCCGGTCGGCGGGGGCTCCAAGCTGCACTGGGGCCCGCCGCCCGAGCGGTGTGACGTGCTGCTCGACACCTGCTGCCTCAACCAGGTCCTCGAGCACGCCGAGGGCGATCTGGTGGTGCGCACCCAGGCGGGCGTCACCATGGAGGCGCTGGCCGACACGCTCGCCGCGCGGGGGCAGGAGCTCGCGCTCGACGTCCAGGTGGAGGGCGCGACCGTCGGCGGCACCCTCGCCACCGCGCTCCCCGGCCCCCGCTCCTTCCGGTACGGCGGCGCCCGCGACCTGCTCATCGGCATCACGGTGGTCCTCGCCGACGGCACCGTCGCCCGCTCGGGCGGCAAGGTGGTCAAGAACGTCGCGGGCTACGACCTCGGCAAGCTCTTCACCGGCTCCTACGGCACCCTCGGCGTGATCGCCGAGGCCACCTTCCGGCTGCACCCGCTCGCCTCCGAGCGCCGCTGGATCCGCGCCCGCCTTCCCGTACGGCCGGCCGTCCTCCTCCAGGCCCTGGCCGCCGCCCAGGCCGAGCCCACCGCCATCGAGATCAACCAGGCAGGCGACGACGCGCACGCGGAGCTGGCCGTCCTGGTGGAGGGGTCGGCCGCCGAGCCCCGCGCCGAGGCCGTCGCCGCCCTGATGCCGAACGCGACGGTCAGCGCCGAGCCGCCCTCGTGGTGGGGCGCGCTTCCCGGCGGCGACGTGCTCATGGAGCTGCGCTTCCCGCCTTCGCAGGGGGAGGCGGCGCTGGAGGCCGTCCACGGGCTCGGCGCGACGGTCAGGGGCTCGCTGGCCTCCGGCATCCTCTGGCTCGCGCTCTCTCCGTCCGAGGGGCTCTCGGGGATCGTGGCGGCGCTCCGGTCGCGGCTGGCCGAGGTGGGCGGACGGGTGAGCGTGCTGGCGGCGCCGTACGAGGAGGGCCTCGACAGATGGGGCGAGATCGGCGCACTGCCGCTGATGCGGCGCGTCAAGGAACGCTTCGACCCCGGGCGCAGGCTGTCTCCCGGCAGGTTCGTGGGAGGGATCTGACGAGATGGACCCCGAGCTGATCAAGGACTGCGTGCACTGCGGGTTCTGCCTGCCCACGTGTCCGACCTACGTCCTGTGGGGCGAGGAGATGGACTCCCCACGCGGCCGCATCCACCTGATGAGCCAGCACGTCGAGGGCACCCCGATCACCCCCGAGATGGCCGGGCACTTCGACGCGTGCCTCGGCTGCATGGCATGCGTGACCGCCTGCCCCTCGGGCGTGCAGTACAACCGGTTGATCGAGCAGACCCGCGCCGAGGTGGAGCGGGAGCACGTCCGCGAGCCGAGGGAGCGGGCGGTGCGCGGGCTGGTGTTCGGTCTCTTCCCCTACCCGCGCAGGCTGCGCGCGCTGCGGCCGACGCTCGGGCTGGCCAGACGGCTGCAGCCGCTGCTCGAACGGGCGGACCCCAGCCTGGGCGCGATGATCGCACTCGCCCCTTCCCCGGGGCGGCGGCAGCGGCTGCCCCGCCGGGTACGGGCGGTCGGCACGCGCAGGGCCGTGGTCGGGATGCTCACCGGATGCGTGCAGAACGAGTTCTTCCCCCAGGTCAACGCTGCGACCGCGCGGGTGCTGGCGATGGAGGGCTGCGAGGTGGTCATCCCGCCGCACCAGGGGTGCTGCGGGGCGCTGAGCGTCCACTCGGGACGGGACGACCAGGCCAGAAGATTCGCCAAGCGCACGATCAGGACATTTGAGCGGGCGGGCGTCGACACGGTCGTGGTGAACGCGGCGGGGTGCGGCTCCTCCATGAAGGAGTACGCCGACCTGCTCGCGGACTCCCCCGAGTGGGCGCGGCGGGCACGCGCGATCAGGACCGTGGACCTGGCCGAGTGGCTGGCCGAGCTGGGTCCGGTGGCCCGGCGGCATCCGCTGCCCTTCACCGTCGCCTATCACGACGCCTGCCACCTGGCCCACGCCCAGGGGATCAGGAGCCAGCCTCGCGAGCTGCTGCGCGGCATCCCGGGACTGTCGCTGCGGGACATCCCCGAGTCGGACCTGTGCTGCGGGTCGGCGGGCACCTACAACATCTTCCAGCCTGCCGCGGCGCGTGAGCTGGGGGATCGTAAGGCGGAGCGGGTGCGTTCGACGGGCGCGGACCTGCTGGTGTCGGCCAACCCTGGCTGCACGATGCAGATCGCGGCTGCCATGCGGCGGGCGGGCGGGGAGATCAGGGTGGCGCACACGGCCGAGATCCTGGACGCCTCGCTGCGCGGGGTCACCCCGTCCTTCCTGAACCCTTCCACCGGAAAGCCCCACTCGTGAACCCGCCACCATGGGACAGGCCGGGACATCATGTCGGCGTGGGGGCGGGGTGGGTCGGGTGAGCGTGCAGTCGGTCGACAGGGCGCTGGACGTGCTGGAGGCACTCGCCGCGCACGGCGGCGAGGCGGGACTGTCGGAGATCGCGGCCCGAACCCGCCTGCCGTACGGAACGATCCACCGCCTCCTCCAGACGCTGCTGGCCCGCGGCTACGTGCGCCAGGAGTCGGACCGCCGCTACGCGCTCGGCGGCGCGCTGGTCAGGCTGGGCGGGGTCGCCGAGCGGATGGTCGGGGTGTGGGCGCAGCCGTACCTCACCAGGATGGTCGAACTCTCGGGCGAGACCGCCAACCTCGCGGTGCTGGAAGGTGACTTCATCGTCTACGTCGCGCAGGTGCCGTCACCGCGCAGGCTGCGGATGTTCGCCGAGGTGGGCAGGCGGGTGCTGCCCCACAGCACGGCTGTGGGCAAGGTGCTGCTCGCCGACAGGTCGGACGGCGAGTCGATGGCGCTGTTCGAGCGGACCGGCATGCCCCGCCGTACGGCCAACACGATCACCTCCCACGAGGAGATGCGCAAGGAACTCGCCACGGTCAGGTCCAGGGGGTACGCCATGGACCTGGGCGAGGAGGAACTGGGCGTGCACTGCCTGGCCGTCCCCGTGCGCGATGGGGGCAGGGTGGTGGCCGCCATGTCGGTCTCGGGCCCCGCCGAGCGCATCGACGCGCTGGACAGGGAGGAACTGGCGGAGGGCATGCAGAAGATCGCCCTCGACTTCAGCCGAGAACTCGGCCCCGACGAAGGCATATGACCCCGCCCCGTCGCGCTTGACGGCGCCGCCGAACACCAGATCCAGGACCGGTGGGTCGCCGTCGAATCCCTCACCCGCGAGGCGCGGGATTCAGAGACCACCATCCCAACGGCGACCCCCGTCCAACGCGAGGCTCGGACACTGGACCTCCACCCAACGCGAGACGAGTCGACGTGAAGTGTGGGTCCTTTCGAGGGGTCAGCGTCTTGGGGTGATGTTGATGGCGCCGTCCTGCGGGACGGGGACCACGTCGACCTTGCCGTCCTGGATCGCCTTCCAGAGGATCGCGCCGTTCGGGCCGAGCACGCGCACCAGGTCCTGGATCGATTCCAGTTCGGTCTTCACCTTGGCGTTGATCTGCTGCTGGGCCAGGTTCTGCTGCTTGGCGGCCTGCTCGGCGGCCAGTGCGTTGATGAGGCTCTCGGGCGGCTGCGGCTTCTGGATGGTCAGCACCACGTCACCGCAGTCGCCGACCCCGGCGTAGTTGGGCTGGCAGAAGTAGTCCGCGCCGGCCGTCTCCTTGATGAACTGTCTGGCCAATTGTCCTACACGCTGCTCCCACTGTTGTTTGATCGTGGGATCGTTGAACAACTTCTTCCACTCGAACTCCTGGGAAGCGGCGTCCATCGCCCGGTCGAGCGGCTGCTTGAAGTAGAAGTTGAGCATCTTGGTCCAGCCGCGCGAGTCCCCGTCCTCGAAATACGCGCCGAACTTGCGGCCGATCTTCTCGTGGAACTGCTGCAGCACCTTGCAGTCGGTGTTGAGCGTGAAGGTCGCCGAACCTGCCACCTTCATTTCGACGTTGTCCTTCGAAACGATGCTGATTCCGCCCGACTCGGCGCTGTCGCCGCCGGAGAAGTCGAAGGTCCGCTGGCCGAACGGGTAGTGGTAGTCGGTGTCACCGGGCCCGAGCCAGGTGGCGCCGCTGGAGGGGTTGATGCAGCGCTCGAACTTGATGGCTTCGAAGGTGCCGCCCGCGTAGTGGAGCACCACCTCGTCCGGCTCGGTGCTGACCCGCGAGAAACTGGTGAGGACGGTGATCAGGCCGATGAGAACGGCCACCGCCGCCGCGATTAAGAGTCCTCTTTGCACGCGCCGAGATAATAGTCTGTCGCGCCACCGGCAGCTCTTGATTCCAACGGCGCCGACAGCTCGGTGGTGACCGACGTCAGCGCCCCAGGTCGGTGGTGGGCGAGGCTGCCCTCAGAGCGGGCTGGCAGGGCGGTGGTGACCAGCCAGTGTCTCGCGGGCGTCTCCCTGGTGGCCCGGGAAAGCGTTGGTCGGCTGTGTGCTCGGGTACTGCTGACGAGGCGCATCCGGGTAGCGTGCGAGACATGTGTAGAAGCATCAAGACGCTGCGGCCGCCGTACACCGAGGACGTCACCGAGGAGGACGTGCGCGCCGCCGCCCTGCAGTACGTCAGGAAGATCTCCGGTTTTCGCGCACCCGCCGCGCACAACGCCGAGGCGTTCGACAAGGCCGTGGAAGCGATCACGATGGCGTCGGAGGAGTTGCTCGCCTCGCTGCACGTCCGCGGCGCCCATTGACAGCCCCCATGTGCGGGGGAATGGTCCTGATATGCCCCCCATCAGCGGCCTGTACCGCGGCCAGGACGGTGAATCCCAGCTCGACCTGAGAGTCGACGTCGACGGAGTGAGGCCCACCGGACGGCTCAGCGGCGACCTGTTCACCACGACGGGCTCGACCACCGCCTATCACGGCTCCTTCGTCGTGCACTCCACGACCAGGCAGGGCGACAGGGTCGAGGGTCAGGGTGCCTTCACCTTCGCCGCGCCCGACCGGCACGTGACCGTCACGATCACCGAGGACAGCGCCACGGCCACGGTCGCGGGGCGCACCTACGGGCTGCACCGCGCCTCGCCGTACTTCAGGAGTGTGCTGCTGGAGCAGGACTCGGTGGCCGGAGCGGTGCCGTTCGTGTCCTACGACACCGGCTCGCTGCCCGGCCCCTCCGGCAGGCGGACGCTGACCGTGGCCGAGGCGTACGCCGAGGCGGGGGTGGAGCTGCGGATCGCCGAGCCCGGCGTGATCCCGGTGGACGGTGCGGGCGACGACCTCGCCTGGGACGACTCCGAGCTGCACAACGCGATGACCCAGCAGTTCGCCTCGTTCGGCGACCAGGCGGCGTGGCGGCTCTGGCTGCTGGTGGCCAGCAAGCACGTGGGCGGCTTCCGGGGCATCATGTTCGACTACAACGACGCCTGCCAGCGCCAGGGCGCCGCTGTCTTCCACGACGCGATCAAGGGTGAGTCGCCCGAGGCCCAGCGCGCCCAGCTGCGCACGTACGTCCACGAGCTCGGGCACGCCTTCAACCTGCTGCACTCCTGGCAGAAGAACCTGGCGCGGCCGCCGCAACCCCTCGGCCCGCACGGTGGCTTCGGCGACCTGTCGTGGATGAACTACGTGCAGAACTACCAGCCCGGCGGGGAGCGCGCCTACTGGCAGGCCTTCCCCTTCCAGTTCACCGACCCCGAGCTGGTCCACCTGCGCCACGGCTTCTTCCGCGACGTCGTCATGGGCGCCAACGCCTTCGGCACGGGCGCCGCCGAGATCGACCCCTTCGAGCAGCCGGTCTCCGACCAGTCCGGACTGCTGCTCGAGGTGCGGGCCAAGGACTCCTTCGAGTACGGCGAGCCCGTCGTGGTCGAGCTGAAGCTCTCGTACACGGGCGAGGCCAGGACCACGCACGGCCACCTGCACCCCGACACCGAGTTCACCCAGATCTCGATCACCCAGCCGTCGGGCAGGACCGTACTGTACCGGCCGATGATGCGGCACTGCGTGGACGACTCCCCCGAGATCAGGCTCGACTCCGGCAACCCAGCGATGTACCGCAGCGCGTACATCGGGCACGGGCGCGACGGGCACTACTTCCAGCAGCCCGGCGACTACCAGGTGCGCGGGCAGTACATCGCCGCCGACGGCTCGCGCATCGTCTCCATGCCGTGCCTGGTGCGGGTCCGCCACCCGATCACCACGACGGACGCTCGGGTCGGCGAGCTGATGCTGGGCGAGGAGCAGGGCAAGCTGTTCTCGCTGCTCGGCTCCGACTCGCCGACGCTGCGCTCGGGCAACGAGGCGCTGGGGGAGGTCATCGACCGGTACGGCGACCACCCGCTGGCCGTCTACGCGCGGCTGGTGAAGGGGCTGAACGCCGGGCGCGAGTTCAAGGACCTGGGTGCGGACAAGAAGCTCCACGTGCGCCCGGCCGACACGGGCGAGAGCATCGAGCAACTCGGCGCGGTGGCCAGGGCGGCGACGATCGACAACATCACGCTGAACATGGTCATGCGCAGGCTGGCCGGTGCGGTGGCGCGCAGGGGCGATCTCGAGCTGGCGCACGGGGTGATGGACGACATGGTAGCGACGTTCGCGGCGAAGGGGATCAACCCCATCGTGCTGGGGCGGATCAGGCAGCAGGCGGAGCTGACGAAGCGGGCGCTCACCGCCGAGACGTCATGAGGGGGCGATCCTCGGCGTCACAGCGGATCTCGACCTCGACCTCGGTTCTCGACGACTGACTCAGCAGGAGGACAGGATCCCGTCCATCGCGGCCTTCTCCGCCGCCGTGACCCACAGCGCGTACTTCGTCTTCACCTGGACCTGCCTGGCGATGTAGGCGCACCGGTACGCCTTGCGCGGCGGCAGCCAGGTCGCCGCGTCGGCGTCGCTCTTCTGGTTGTTGAGCGGCCCGTCCACCGCCAGCAGGTTCAGCGGGTCGTTGGCGAACTGCTTGCGCTTGTCCTTGCTCCACTGCTGCGCGCCCTTCTGCCAGGCGTCGGACAGCGGGATCAGGTGGTCGATCTGCACGGCCATGCTGGTGTCCTGGCCGCGCTTGAAGTGGATGGTCTTCCCCGAGTACGGGTCGTCGAGGATCCCGGTCAGCACGATGCAGTCGTGCGTCCCCTTCTTGAACGTCTCCTCGCGCAGGTCCCGCTTGAGAATGTCGTTGCGCGTGTCGCACCCGTTGCGGTCGACGTCGGCCCAGGCGGGGCCGAACTCCTCGCGCTCGAAGCCGGTCTTCGGGGCACGCCCCTTGACGGCCAGCTCCTTGAGGTCTTCGCGTGCCTTGGCGATGTCGGCTGAGGGTGGCTTGCCGGCATCGGACTCGAGGTCGGCGGCCTGCGTGGGCCCGCATCCGGCGATCAGCACCAAAGAGGCCAGACCCACCAAGAGTTTCCTATTCACGATTAAAGTCTAGGCAATAACACCAAGCCTTCCCTCAATCGGATGAAAAGCACAGGCCAAGCAGGGGTTTACGGGGCGATGTAACGGCGGGCACCGGCACGCACGAGGAGCGTCGACCGGGCAGACGTCAGCCGGTGACCACGGCGGAGCTTGACGGGGCTTGCCGTATGGGACAAAGGACGGCGACGGCCCGCACCCCGAGAAGACGCACCCTAGAAGCCGCACCCCGAGAACCTACGCCCTGAGAAGCCGGGAAGCTGCGGCGAGAAGACGGCGGGCGTCTTGAGACGGGCCCTGGATGCGGCGGAGGTCAGGTGATGAGGCTGCCGTCGGAAGGCAGACGGCAGACGCCGGGAGACGGATCCCAAAGCAGCGGGGCCAGATGGTGAGGAGGCCGCCGTTGCAGGGAGATGGCGAGCACTCGGAGAGACGAGCCCCGACGCGGGTGAGGTGGTGAGAAGGCCGCCGTCGACGAGAAACCGGCGGGTGGGCGCTCGGGGGCGAGGAGGTTGTCGTCGGCGGGGAGATGGATGCCGGTTCAGGTGGTGAGAAGGCCGCCGTCGACGGGGAGGGTGATGCCGGTGATGTAGGAGGACGCGTCGCTGGCCAGGAAGATCGCGGCGGCCACCAGCTCCGCCGGGTCGCCCGCGCGGCGCATCGGCACCCGCGCCTCGAGCATCGCCTCCAGGTAGCCCGCCTGGTAGCTCTCGGTCATCTCCGAGTGGAAGAAGCCCGGCTCCAGGCAGTTGACCCTGATGCCCTTGCGTCCCGTCCACTGCTGGGCGAGATCCCGGGTCAGCCCGATCACGCCCGCCTTCGAGGCGCTGTAGGCGGCCTGGGGCAGCCCCGCCGTCGTCTCGCCGAGCACGCTGCCCACGTTGATGATCGACGACCCTGGCCGCATGACCCGCCCGCAGGCCTGAGCCATCCAGTAGGTGCCGTGCAGGTTGATGTCGACGACCTGCCTGAACTCCTCGGGCGTCTCCCGGGTGGCGGGCACCGCGGTGCCCACCCCCGCGTTGTTGACCAGCACGTCGACCGCGCCGAAGGCGGACACCGCCGCCGCCACCAGCGCGTCGCAGTCGGCGACGACGCTCACGTCGGTGGGCACGGCCACGCAGCGCCGCCCCGTCGCCTCCACCAGCTGCCGCGTCGACTCGAGCCGGTCCTTGCGACGGGCGCCGATCACGATGTCGGCGCCCGCCTTGGCCAGCCCCCGCGCGAAGGCCACCCCGAGCCCTGACGAGGCTCCGGTGACGATGGCGACCTTTCCCTGAAGGCTGAACCGTTCGAGCATCTAGAGACCGTACTCCTTGGTGATCCGCTCGTGCCGCTCGACCTCGACGTCGACCTCGCGGGCCAGGTCGAGCCAGGCCAGCGGGTGCACCCAGCGCTCGGTGGCGTCGTCGAGCAGCGCGTCGACCTCGACCGGGGAGACGTTGGGCGGCACCGCGACCCAGCCGAACACGCCGGGCAGCTGCTCACCGGTGGTCGGGTGGGTGACGCGGTAGTTCTCGTCGCTGTAGACCCACATCGGCCAGCCGCGCTCGGCCATGACCTCGGTGAACTCGGCCCAGTCGGACTCGCTCGGCGCGGCGCCGTCGAAGAAGTAGCTGGTGTAGCCGCCGGGACGGAGCATGCGCACCGCCGCGAACGGCGGCACGAAGTTCTGCTGCTCCTCGGGGTCGTCGGGGACCGGCTCGAGCAGCTGCGGGTCGAAGACGACCAGGTCGCCCGCGTTGTACTCCATGCCGCGCGGCTGCGGCAGGGCCAGCCTGGCGGTCGCGGGCCCGGTGCGGATGGACAGCACCTGGCGCTGACCGCCGTCGGGCGCGGGCAGGATGATCCGGACCAGGCCCAGCTCCTCCTCGATCGGCCCCTCGGTGGACTTGATCGGCATGCCGATCCGCTTGGCGCCAATGCGGACGGTCTCCCAGTCCTCGGCGGAGGTGGCCAGGACGATCATGCGCCAGACGTCCTCGTCGGTCATGTCGTCGCTGTCGAGGGCCTCGCGCAGCGCCTGGGCGCCCTTGGCGTCCTGGTCGAGCTGCTGGGCGGCGCCCGCGAGGGCGCGCCTGGCCTCGATGCCCGCGCCTGCCGCCAGCGCCTGCTCGGACTCGGAGACGGCCTGCTCCCAGCGCTCGCGGGCGATGTGGAGCCGGGCGAGCGCGAGGTGCTTGGCCGCCGGGGGCAGCAGCTCGGCCATCTGCTCGAGCCGCTCGTCCTGGCGCGCCTCGACGAGCAGGTTGGTCAGGAAGTCGATGTCCTGGGCGTCGGCGGTGGCGATCTCGCCGGTGTCGACGAGCATCTTCCAGTAGATGTCGGCACCGGTGGCCGGGTAGCCGAGGAAGCCCAGCGTGGTGGTGTGGCGGCGGGTGGCCTCGATGTCCTGGCCGGACAGCGGCGCCAGCCAGCCGACCCACTCCTCGGGGTTGGCGTTGATGCCGTCGGCGGCGTCGAAGTAGGCGACGCGCTCCTCCAGCGGGCTGGTGGCCTCGGGCGCCGTGGTGGCCGCGGCGGCGGCGCGCAGGGCGGCGACCCGCTCGGCCACGCCCTCGTCCGAGCGGAGCTCGGCGGCGGCCTGCTCGGCCAGGTCGGCGAGCAGGCCGGCCTGCCAGACGCCCTGGCGGGCGACCGCGAGGTCGCCGGCGACCAGCGCGAGCTCGACGCGGGCGCGGTAGCCGCCCATCATGCCGAAGTAGTCGATCCACTGGCGCAGGACACGGCCCAGCTGCCAGGTGTTGGTGATCTGCGCCGAGCCGGCCAGCTTGTCGACGGCCTGCGCCCACTCCACGAAGTCGCGCGGGTGGTCGCCGACGACGTCGAGGTCGGGCAGCGCGTCGACGGCCTCGGCCGTGCGCCCCAGGGTGGCGAGGATCAGCGAGCGGCGCACGCCCTCGCGGTGGGGCTTGGCGACCGGGTCGTCGGGCTTGAAGTCGGCGGCGGCCTGGATGGCGACGAGCGCGTCGTCGGCGCGGCCGGCGGCCAGCAGCGCGCGCGAGCTCTCCGCGCCCAGCTCCCAGCTCGTCTCGCGGCTGACCGCGCCGAGGCGCTGGATGGCGTTCTCGGCGTAGGAGACGGCCTCGTCGGCGCGGCCCGCGTCGGTGAGCGCGGAGACGTACTGCGTCACCAGGCCCGAGTAGGCGGCGTCGGTCGGCTCGAGCGCCTCGATGGCCGGACCGAGGAGCGCCAGGCGGTCGGCGGCGTAGCCGGGGCCGTCGGCGTTGGCCTGCGCGATGGCGAGCGCCTCGATGGCCGCGGGGGCCGAGGGGCACTCGCGCACGTCTTCGCGCTGGGCGAACGCCACGAGGCTCTCGGCGTCGCCGATGGCGACGGCGCCCTGCGCCCGGTCGCCGACGCGGCCGATGAGGTGCCAGTAGCGGGCGTAGAACTCCAGCCAGGCCAGGCCGAGGCTCTCCGCCTGCTGCGCGATCGCCGGGGCCATCACGTCGAGCTGCGGGTATCGCCCCTCGTAAGCCTGTGCGGGCAGATCACCCAGCGCCATGGCGAATCCGGCGTTACCTGCCTCAGAAAGCTGCTGCTGGGTTTCGCCGACCCAGGCCCAGATGTCCACGTCCATGGGCAGTCAGTCTGCCAGGTCAATGGACATGCCCCAAACGCATCGAGGTGACGACCTCGTCGCGTTCCGCGTCGGTCAGGACGGCGAAGGCGCTCGCCATCAGCTCGTCCGTCAGTTCCTCGGCCGCCCGCCTGCGCGCGATCGTCTCCTCGTCGAGCTTCGGGTACGGCTCGGGCCAGGTGAAGAACCGCGCCATGCTCTCGCCTGAGGAGATGCCGAGCGGCGTGCCCTCGTGGTCGGCCGCGAGGGTCGCCACCAGCGGATCGAGGCCCTCGGCGAGGACTGCCACCGCGTGCAGGCCGCCGCGCAGCTCCCGCACGACGTGCATGAGCTGGGTAGCTCGCGCGATGGGCTCGTCCGGCAGCGGCACCGCCCGCCATCCGGCGAACAGCGGCGCTCCCAGCACCGGCGCGGCCGTCGCCACCTTCTCCAGCAGCTCGGCCAGGCGTCCGCAGGCCTCGGCGTCGCTCAGCTTGCGCCTGCCCCACGCGTGGCAGGCCTCGGTGTAGAGGGCGACGGCCTCCTCGACGGGCAGCTTGCGCCCGCCCTCCCAGCTCTCGCGCACGTGGGCGGGAGGGAAGAAGACGGCCACCGAGGTGACCACGTCCGCGTCCACCTCGCCGAGGACGCCGCACCTGCCGCGGAAGTAGAGCTCCCGTGGGCCGAGTCCGGTGCGCGCGCAGAGGTCCTTGGCCTCGCGGGAGACCATGAAGCCGCCGCCCAGCCTGCCGATCGGGCCCTTGACCGCCGCCGCCGTGCTCTTGGAGTCCGCCATGCGGTCAGCATCGCTCAGCAGAACATCGTTCTGCAAGGCCCGCTAGAGAGTCAGTTCGCCCGAGGCGACGATCACCGCGGGTCCGGCGAGGTAGCTGGTGTCGTCGTCCAGCGTGACCGTGAGGTGGCCGCCGGGCACCTCGATGTTCCAGGTGCCGGTGCTCTCCCCCGCCAGGTGCGCGGCGGCCACGGCGGTGGCGACGGTTCCCGTGCCGCACGAGCGGGTCTCGCCCACGCCGCGCTCGAAGACCCGCATCAGCGCCCTGCGCGGCCCGACCGCGTTGAGCAGCTCGATGTTCACGCCGGTGGGGAAGACCCTCGGGTCGAAGCCGGGCTGGTGGCTGAGGTCGAGTTGGGCCACGGGGTCGCCGATCGCGCACGCGAGGTGCGGGTTGCCCATGTCGATGTGCAGGCCGGTGTACTCGTGGCCGCCGACGGTGGCGACGCTCTCGCCGAGCACCACGGGCTTGCCCATGTCGACGCGCACGTCGCCGTCGGCCTCGAGCCTGACGAGCTTGGGCCCGCCCCTGGTGGCGACGGCGAACTCGCCTGGCGCGGCCAGACCGGCCGAGATCAGGTAGCGGGCGAAGACGCGCACGCCGTTGCCGCACATCTCGGCGACGCTGCCGTCGGCGTTGCGGTAGTCCATGAACCACTCGGCGCGGTCCGCCTGGTCGGCCACCTCGGGGGCGGCCTTGGTGCGGACCACGTGGAGCACGCCGTCGGCGCCGATGCCCGCCCTGCGGTCGCAGATGACGGCCACCCTGGCAGGGGGCAGGTCGAGCTCTCCGTCAGGGTCGGGAAGGATGACGAAGTCGTTCTCTGTGCCGTGCCCCTTGAGAAATCTCATGCCCCAACCCTATCGAGGGCCAGCTGGAGCAGGTCCTCCGCGTCGAAGGGCAGCCAGACCACCCGGGGGTCGCGGCGGAACCACGACTCCTGCCGCCTGGCGAACCTGCGCGTGGCCCTGACCGTCTCCTCGAAGGCCTGCTCCTCGCTCCACTCCCCCTCGAGGAAGCGCAGCACCTGCGCGTAGCCGAGGGCCCTGCCGGCCGTACGGCCCCTGGCCAGGCCGAGCGGGAGCAGCCCGCGCACCTCCTCGACCAGGCCCGCCTCCCACATCCGCCGGACGCGCAGTTCGATGCGCTCGTCGAGGACCGGCCTCGGCACCTCCACGCCGATCTGGACGCTGGGGTAGAGGGCGTCGTAGGAGGGCATGTTCGCCGAGAAGGGCCGTCCGGTCAGCTCGATGACCTCGAGGGCGCGCACGATCCTGCGCCCGTTGCTGGGCAGGATCGCCTCGGCGGCCTTCGCGTCGAGCCCCTTCAACCGCTCGAACAGCGCCCCCGAGCCTGACTCGGCCAGCTCCGACTCCAGCCTGGCCCTGATCGCGGGATCGGTGCCGGGGAAGTCGAGGTCGTCGAGGGCGGCGCGGACGTAGAGGCCCGACCCGCCGACGAGGATCGGCACGTCGATCGCGTCCATCAGCGGACGGACCAGCCGCTGGTACTCCGCGACGCTCGCGGTGACCGTCACGTCCCAGATATCCAGAAGGTGGTGTGGCACCCCTCTGCGCTCTTCTTCGGTGAGCTTGGCGGTACCGATGTCCATTCCTCGGTAAAGCTGCATGGAGTCGGTATTGATGCACTCCCCGCCCAACCGGAGTGCCAGATCCACGGCGAGATCGGACTTTCCGGCCGCGGTCGGTCCGACGACGGCGATCACTGGCTGCTTCCCCACACGGATAAGTGTGACAACCCGCGGGGTATGACTCGTCCCAGTGCATCGACACAACATCGGGGGATTTGCCATGTCGATCTTTGACAAGGTCAAGGAGATGCTGAGCGGCGAGGAGAAGCCGCGCAACGTTCCTGAGCAGGCCACGAACGCCGACGGGACACCCGCGCAGGGGCAGGACGCCTCTGGCGACCCGCTCGGCGGGCTCAAGAGCAAGGCGGAGGACACGGCGCAGGGCGGCGTCGACCAGGCCGCGGGAGCCGCGGACTCCGCCACGGGGGGCAAGTACACCGACCACATCGACAGCGGCGCCGACCAGGCGAAGGACGCCGCCGACCGGATCGACGGCCAGCAGGGCTGACGACCGGGGCCGGGGCCGTCGCGACGCTTGGCGGCCCCGGTGACCGTCAGAGGTCGAGCAGCGTCGGCTGCAGGTAACCCTCATGGGTGAGCAGCCAGCGCTTGGTCTCCACGCCCTCGCCGCCGCTGAAGCCGCCGAGCCCGTTGCCGGCCACCACGCGGTGGCAGGGCACCACGATCGGGAGCGGGTTGGCTCCCATGATCGATCCGATGCCGCGGGCCGGCACGCTCGAAGCCGCGCGCCGCGCCAGCTCCCCGTAGGTCACGACCGTGCCGAAGGGCACCTTGTGCAGCGCCTGGAGCACCTGACGCGGGGTCGGCGAGACGAGCCGCCAGTCGACCGGCGTCTCGAACACGCGAAGCCGTCCGGCGAAATAATCAGTCATCTCCGACACGATGCCGGCCGTACGATCCGGGTCATGAACCTCGACCAGGTCCTTCAGGCGCGGCCTGGAACCCCAGCCAGTCGCGACGAGTCCCTCCTCGGAGACGGCCAGCGTGAAGCGGCCCACCGGCGTGGGGATCTCGGCGAAGGCAACGGTGCCGCCAACGGTGGTCATCGTGTCCTCTCGTGAACTCGTGGTGCTGGGCACCTCGAGCGCGGTGCCTACCCGCCACCGTAACCACAACGGCTACCTTCTGCGATGGGACGGCCAGGGCCTGCTGTTCGACCCGGGCGAGGGCACGCAGCGGCAGATGGTGCACGCGGGCCTGAGCGCGCACGACATCCACTGGATCTGCGTCACCCACTTCCACGGCGACCACTGCCTCGGCGTGCCGGGCGTGGTGCAGCGCATCGCCCGCGACCGCGTCACCCACCCGGTGCGCGCCGTCTTCCCCGCCTCGGGCGAGGCCTACTGGCGAAGGCTCAGGCACGCGGCCGTCTTCGCCGACACCGACAAGATCGCCGAGCATCCCGTCTCGGGCCCGGTCGCCGAGGTCGCGCCGCTGACCGCCCGCCGCCTGTCACACCCCGTCGAGTCGTACGGCTACCGCCTGCAGGAGCCCGACGGCCGCCGGATGCTCCCCGACCGGCTCAGGGCCCACGGCATCACGGGCCCCGAGATCGGCGAGCTCCAGCGGACGGGCGCGGTGCGCGGCGTCACCCTCGAGCAGTGCAGCGTCCCCCGCCCCGGGCAGTCGGCCGCGTTCGTCATGGACACCAGGCTCTGCGACCCGGTCTTCGAGCTGGCCGACGGCGTGGACCTGCTGGTGATCGAGTCGACGTTCCTGTCGTCGGAGGCGGCGCTGGCCAAGGACTACGGCCACCTGACCGCCTACGAAGCAGGGCTGGTCGCCGCCCGCGCGGGCGTGCGCAGGCTGGTGCTGACCCATTTCTCCGAGAGGTACGGCCTGGCCGAGGAGCCCGCCTTCCTCGAGGAGGTACGGCGCAGCTACGACGGCGAGGTGGTGCTGGCCCGCGACTTCACGAGGGTGCCGGTGCCCAAGCGGCGCTGAGGGTTCGTGGGCGGCCTCAGGTCCAGGTCGCCACGAAGTACCCGACTCCGTAGGGCGCGCTGTCCTCCAGGAGCTCGGGCCGCAGCTCCACGCCGTCGGCCGCGCCCGCCAGCACCTGCAGGGCGGCCCGCCCGCCGACCCAGAGCTCCGCGGCCCGCTCGGGATCCATCGCGGCCAGCGCGCCCGCGTCCGCCTCCGCCAGCGCCCGCGCGATCTCGTCGTTGTACGGCCCGGCGGCGGGATGCAGGAACCCAGGCGACTTCTCGGTGAGACAGGCCGAGCCGTCGCCCATGACCAGCAGCGCGATCCTGCGCCCGTCGACCAGCGCCGCGCCCAGGGCGAGGCACTCTTCCGCGCTCGCGCCGGAGGCCACCCCCTGGAAGGCCACCTCCCCTGTGGTTCCCACGCCGGTCCGTTGCGCGTCGAGGAGCCAGCGGCCGATCGTCAGCGACAGCGGCAGGACGGGCTCGCCCTCGCCCACTCTCACGTCGACTCCCCAGGGGGCGAGCGTGCCCGCGGGCTGCCCGCCGTACGCGGTGGTCCGCTCGTCGCCGCCGACGACGACGAGCAGGTCGTGATCCACGGCGAGCACCGCCCTGATCGCGGCGGCGCAGGCGGCGCGCAGGCCGTCGAGCTCGGGCGCGGCGGCGCCCGCGAGTTCGGGCACGATCAGCGGCGGATGCGGGCACACGGCCGCGGCGACAAGCATTCGGCCAGGCTAACCGCCACCGCGGCCGATCGGCGTCACGCGTCGCGCCGGTAGGGGTCGTGGCCCTCGCGGACCGCCGCGAACAGGCCCTCGGCGTAGGCGTGAGCCGCCTGGTGCAGGCCGTGGCCGTAGCTCACTCTGACGACGCCGAGCGCGGCCAGTTCGGCCAGCGAAGGGGCGCCGGGGCGGAACAGGACGTTGATCGGCAGCTGGGCGGCCAGGGTCCCGATCTCCTCGGGGTCGGTCAGGCCGATGGGATAGACGCAGTCGGCGCCCGCCTTCAGATAGCGGCCGCCCCTCGCCAGGGCGTCGGAGGTGGTGCGGTCTCCCGCGACGTAGGTGTCGACGCGGGCGTTGACGACCAGGTCGCCGCCCGCCGCCGCCCTGACGGCGGCGAGGAAGTCGGCCTGCTCCTCCATGTCGACGAGGCCGCCGTGGCCTGAGTCCTCGAGGTTGCAGCCGACCGCGCCGGTCTCCAGCAGGCGCTCGACCAGCTCGGCCGGCGGCAGACCGTAGCCGCGCTCCATGTCGGCGGTCACCGGCACGCTGACCGCCCTCGCGATCCTGGCCACTGCGGCGAGCATCTCACCGGGCGGGGTGTGCTCGCCGTCCTCGTAGCCGAGCACCGCCGCCATCGCCGCGCTGCCGGTGGCGACGACGGGGAAGCCCGCCGCCTCCACCGCCCTGGCGGAGGCGGCGTCCCAGGCGTTCGGCAGGATGAGCGGGTTCGTCCTGGTGTGGAGCTCGCGCAGGCGGGCCGCTGTCTCGGTCGTCATGCGCGGACCCTACGGCGGGGACGCCGCGTGCTGAAGGTCCACTCCGCCCGGATACCGATGAGCCACCCGCGGAGCGGTCCCCGAGGTGCCGCCGGTACGGCCTCAGCAGCCGTCGGCGGCGCACTGGCCGGCGACCTCGCCCGCGGGACCGTCGGCGGGGCCGCTGCTCTCCTGCTGGCCGGTGCCGCTCTCCGACCCCTTGGAGGTGTCCTTCGAGGTGCCCTTCGACGTGTCCTTCGAGGATGCGCCGTTGCCGCCCGTGGCCTGGCCCGCCGAGCCGGTGTCGGAGTCGTCGGCGGGCGGGTCGGCGGGGAGGGCGTCGCCCTCGGCCGACTCGCCGCTCTCGACCGGCAGCGCGTCGCCCTCCGCGGACTCGCCCGAGTCGCCGAGGTCCTCTCCGGGGCCCGAGTCATCCTCGGCGCCTGTCTCGGACTCGGATTCCGCCCCTGGCCGCTGGGCCTGCTCGCCGGTCTGGGAGGTGGACCCGCCCGGAGCCGCGTCGTCGCCCAGGAGCGTGACGCCGACACCGCCGGCCACCAGGAGGGCGGCGAGCGCCGAGGCGGCGATGACGAGGGGCTTCCTGCTCTTCTGCGGTCGCTGATCATGACCAGGCCCGGAAAGGATCTCCAGGCGATCCTCGTCAGGCTGGCCCGTCGGTGAGGGGACGTGCCCGTGCATGAGAAAACTCCCTGCGGTCGTATCGGGGGGAAACGCGATGGCTTCCGCGGGCGATGGACCACACTAACCGCAGGAGTGGAATGCCCGCACACCAATCACAAAGGAATCACGACTTGTCTACTCTTGGACCCATACGCCCAGGTTGGCGGACCAGGGCGGTTCCGGTGGCGGGCGTGGCCGGTGTTCTCGGCACCGCTGGACTAGGCGTTTTCCTGGCGTTTTCCGGGATTTCCGATGATCGTTCGGAGATTTCCGAGCCGGTGCGGATAACCCGGCTTACCCCGATTCCGGAAATATCAACTTCCGTGGAGGCGGCGCTCCTCGGGCCGGCGCCGTCTCGCGACAGCCGCTGGGTCAGGCCGGTGCCCGCGCCGCCGTACGGGAGGGGGAAGGCGGCGCGTGAGCGCACGGCGGTGCCGCCCGGCAGCGCGGCGACACCGGAGACACCGGACAGCGCGCAGGACAGCGCCGTGACGGCGGGCAACGCGGGCGACATGGGCAACATGGGAAACACGGTGGCGCCGCGCGGCGGGACCCCGCGCTCGGCCCAGCCGCGGGTGGAGCGCGGGCGGCCGGACCCGTGCGCGACCTTCAAGGACGTCCGGCGCGACTACTGCTACCAGGTCCTCGACGACCTCACGAGGTGACGGCGCACCCCGAGGGCTCGACGGGAAGCGGCGCGGGACGGCCGATGGAGGGCATGCCGAGGGAGACGCCCTTCGCCTTCGCCGGAGCGCCCTGGCGGGCCTCCCACGCGTCACCCGCGCGGGTGCGGCGCAGGCCGAGGGCGCGATCGGCGACCAGGTGGTGCGGAGCGGCGTAGGTGACCTCGACCGTCACCATGTCGCCCGGCCTGGGCGTCTCGTCGCCCACCGCGAAGTGCACGAGCCGGTTGTCGGCGGCCCGGCCCGAAAGACGCCTGGTGGCCTCGTCCTTGCGGCCCTCACCTTCGGCGACCAGCACCTCGAGGGTGCGGCCCACCTGCTTCTTGTTCTCCTCCCACGAGATCTCCTCCTGGAGCGCGACCAGCCGCTCGTAGCGCTCCTGGACGACCTCCTTCGGCACCTGGTCGGCCATCGTGGCGGCAGGCGTGCCGGGGCGGATGGAGTACTGGAAGGTGAAGGCGTTGGCGAAGCGGCTCTGGCGCACCACGTCGAGCGTGGCCTGGAAGTCGTCCTCGGTCTCGCCGGGGAAGCCGACGATGATGTCGGTGGAGATGGCCGCGTCGGGCATGGCCGCGCGGACCCGCTCGATGATGCCCAGGTAGCGCTCGGCCCGGTAGGAGCGGCGCATGGCCTTCAGCACCCTGTCGGAGCCCGACTGGAGCGGCATGTGGAGCTGGTGCATCACGTTGGGCGTCTCGGCCATGGCGGCGATGACGTCGTCGGTGAAGGCGGCGGGGTGCGGCGAGGTGAAGCGGACGCGCTCGAGGCCCTCGATGTCGCCGCAGGCGCGCAGCAGCTTGCCGAAGGCCAGCCGGTCGCCGAACTCGACGCCGTAGGTGTTGACGTTCTGCCCGAGCAGCGTGACCTCGAGGACGCCCTGCTGGACCAGCGTCTGGACCTCGGCCAGCACGTCGCCGGGACGCCTGTCCTTCTCCTTGCCGCGCAGCGAGGGCACGATGCAGAACGTGCAGGTGTTGTTGCAGCCGACCGAGACCGACACCCACGCCGCGTACGGCGACTCGCGCTTGGTGGGCAGCGTCGAGGGGAAGACCTCGAGCGACTCCTTCAGCTCGACCTGGGCCTCGCCCGCGATGCGGGCCCGCTCCAGCAGCACGGGAAGCGAGCCGATGTTGTGGGTGCCGAAGACCACGTCGACCCACGGCGCCTTGCGGACGATCTCGCCCTGGTCCTTCTGCGCCAGGCAGCCGCCGACGGCGATCTGCATGTCGGGGTTCTTCACCTTGGCGGGCCGCAGATGGCCGAGGTTGCCGTAGAGGCGGTTGTCGGCGTTCTCACGGACGGCACACGTGTTGAACACGACCACGTCGGCGGTCTCGCCCTCGGGAGCGGGCACGTAGCCGGCGTCCTCCAGCAGGCCCGAGAGCCGCTCGGAGTCGTGCACGTTCATCTGGCACCCGTAGGTGCGCACCTGATAGGTCCTCATGGCACTCTCAAGGGTAGGCGTCCCTCGCAACGCTTGCGACCGAGAGTAAAATGAGGCTGCCGTGATCGGATCGGTACCACCTGGTTAGTGACCGGTGCATCTGGCCCCTCTACGTTGTCATCCATGACGGACCACTCGACTCCGCTGGTCAAGCTGGAGAACGTCAACAAGCACTTCGGGGCGTTGCACGTTCTGAAGGACATCAACATGACCGTGTCCAGGGGCGAGGTCTTGGTCGTGATCGGCCCTTCGGGAGGTGGCAAGTCCACCCTGTGCAGGGCGATCAACCGCTTGGAGACCATCGACAGCGGCCAGATCGTCTTCGACGGCAGGCCACTGCCCGCCGAGGGCAAGACGCTGGCCGCGCTGCGCTCCGAGGTCGGCATGGTCTTCCAGTCCTTCAACCTCTTCGCGCACAAGACCATCCGCGAGAACGTGACGCTGGGCCCGGTCAAGGTGCGGGGCATCGCGAGGGACAAGGCCAACGCGCGCGCGATGGAGCTGCTCGAACGCGTGGGCATCGCCGCGCAGGCGGACAAGTACCCCGCTCAGTTGTCCGGCGGCCAGCAGCAGCGCGTCGCGATCGCCAGGGCGCTCGCGATGGACCCGAAGATGATCCTCTTCGACGAGCCCACCTCCGCTCTCGACCCCGAGATGGTTCAGGAGGTGCTCGACGTCATGGTGGCCCTTGCTCGTGACGGGATGACCATGGTGGTCGTCACGCACGAGATGGGCTTCGCCCGCAAGGCGGCCAACAGGGTGGTGTTCATGGCCGAGGGTCAGATCGTCGAGGAGAACACCCCTGACGAGTTCTTCACCAACGCCCGCACCGAACGGGCCAAGGATTTCCTGTCCAAGATTCTCACGCACTAGAAGAGGTGTCACACATGCGAATCCAACGTGCGGGAGCCGCTCTCGCGGCCGCCGGCGTCCTGGTAGGCAGCCTGGCGGCCTGCGGCGGCGGCAGTGAGCAGACCTACGCCAGCGTGGTCGAGAAGGCGCAGGGTGGCGGCACCGTCGTGGTCGGCACCAAGTGGGACCAGCCCAGCCTGGGCCTGAAGAAGGGCGCGGAGCCCGAGGGCTTCGACGTTGACGTGGCCAAGGCCGTGCTCAAGGAGATGGCCGGCGGCAAGGATGTCAAGATCGAATGGAAGGAGTCCGCCTCCTCCAATCGTGAACCCTTCCTGGCCAACGGCACGGTCGACATCATCTTCGCCACCTACTCCATCACTGACGAGCGCAAGCAGAAGGTGACCTTCGGCGGGCCTTACATCGTCGCCCACCAGGATGTGATGACGCGCGGTGACGACACCTCGATCAACGCGCCGACGGACCTGAAGGGCAAGAAGATCTGCAAGGCGTCCGGCTCGAACTCCTACAAGCGGATCACCGACCCGCCGCCGGACGGCAAGCTCGACATCGACGCCACGCCCGTCGACGCCGCCAACTACTCCGAGTGCATCCAGAAGCTGCAGGGCAGCAACCTTGACGCGGTGACCACCGACGACCTGATCCTGGCGGGCTTCGCCAAGCAGGCGGCGGCCTCCGGCGGCAAGTTCAAGGTCCTGGGCCAGGGCTTCACCGACGAGAAGTACGGCATCGGCCTGAAGAAGGGCGACACCAAGACCTGCGAGGCGGCCAACGCGGCCGTGGCCAAGCTCTGGCAGAACGGCACCATGAAGCAGCTGTTCGACAAGTGGTTCGGCGGCATTCAGGGGCTCAAGCTGGCGGACAGCGCGCCGCCTGCCGAGGGTTGCGCCTAGGAAGACACGACGCGGCGGCCGGTGACCCGGCCGCCGCTGTCATATCGACGGTGGAGCACGATGGACGAACTTATTACATACGGCCCTCAGCTGCTCGAGGGTTTCCTGGAGAACATCAAGCTCTCCCTCGTGGCCGGGGTGTTCGCACTCATCGTCGGCACACTGCTGGTGGCGATGCGCGTCTCGCCGACCCCCGTGCTGCGCGCGGCGGGCACGGTCTACGTCAACGTCGTACGGAACACGCCGCTGACGCTGGTGCTGGCCTTTTCCGCGCTGGGCCTGAGCGACACGCTCGGACTGGTCTTCTCCGATGTGCCGCGCACCAACTCGTTCTGGCTCGTGTCGCTGGGCCTGGGCGCCTACACCGCGGCCTTCGTCTGCGAGGCGCTGCGGGCCGGCATCAACACTGTGCCCACCGGGCAGGCCGAGGCGGCCAGGGCGATCGGGCTGACGTTCTTCCAGTCGCTCACGCTGATCATCCTGCCGCAGGCCTTCCGCGCGGTGGTGGCCCCGCTGGGCAGCGTGATGATCGCGATGATCAAGAACACCACGGTCGCCACGGCGGGCGGGCTCCTCACCGAGTCCGCGGCGAACATGAAGGAGATCTTTGACACCACCGGTGCCTCGATCCCGATCTTCCTGGGCATCGTGGCGGGCTTCATGATCCTGACCATGCCCATCGGCTTCTTCACTGGCTGGCTCTCCCAGCGCTTGGCGGTGGTTCGATGAGCACCTCGGTCCTGTTCGACACCCCTGGCCCGCGCGCCAGAGTCCGCAACGCGGTACTGACCGTCCTGGGCGTGGCGCTGGTCGCGACGGTCGTCTACCTCATCTACGCGGGCTTCGACGCCAAGAGCCAGTGGGACGGCCGCATCTGGGAGCCCTTCCTCAAGTACGAGACCTGGGACTTCTACATCATCCCCGGCCTGCTGGGGACGCTGAGGGCCGCCGCGGTCGCCGCGGTTCTCGCGCTGGTCTTCGGCGCGGTGTTCGGCCTGGCGAGACTCTCCGACCACCGCTGGATCAGGATCCCGGCAGGAGCGGTCGTCGAGATCTTCCGCAGCATCCCGTTGCTGCTGCTGATCTTCTTCATCTTCTACCTGGCGCCTTCCCTCTTCGGCGGCGGCGACTACGCATTCATCGCCCTGGTCACCGCGCTCATGCTCTACAACGGCTCGGTGCTGGCCGAGGTGGTCAGGGCGGGCGTGCGCGCCGTGCCGAAGGGGCAGTCGGAGGCGGCGTACTCCATCGGCATGCGCAAGAACCAGGTGATGCGGCTGGTGCTGCTGCCGCAGGCGGTCACCGCCATGATGCCGGCGATCGTCAGCCAGCTCGTGGTCCTGCTCAAGGACACCGCGCTCGGCTACATCATCGCCTACGTCGACCTGCTCAACACCGGCTTCAAGATCCTGCCCGCGGTCTTCTTCGGCTCGCTGATCCCGGCCGCGATCGTTATCGGCATCATCTACATCGGTCTCAACATGGCGCTGAGCGCTCTGGCCAACTGGCTGGAGAAGCGCAGCAGGCGCAGCCGCAAGACCGCGGCTCCGCCTGTCGTCCCGCCAGGCGCGTCGGTTCTCGGCGTCGGCCCAGGCGCGGGTGGCGGCGCGGGAGCCGAAGCCGTGGCGACGATGGAGTAAGGGCCACGGGAGGCACGGTTTTCGGGCAGGATGCCGCTATGCCTCTCTGGCCTTCTCCCATCTCCACCACCGATGTCGCGAGCTCGGGTCTGCGCCTGGCCTGGCCCACCGTCGTGGGCGACGAGGTCTGGTGGACCGAGGACCGGCCCGACGAGGGCGGCCGCACCACCATCGTGCACCGGGCCGCCGACGGCACCCGCACCCAGGTGCTGCCCGCCCCGTGGAACGCCCGCTCCAGGGTCCATGAGTACGGCGGGCAGCCCTATCTCGTCACCCCCCGTGGCGTGGTCTTCGTCAACTTCGCCGACCAGCGCCTCTACCTGGTCACCTCCGGCGAACCCGAGCCGCTGACCCCCGACGACGGCTCCCGCTACGCCGACCTGCACCTGGGCCGAGACCATCTGTGGTGCGTGCGCGAACGCCACGACGGCAAGGTCACCCGCGCCATCGTCTCGATCCCCCTCGACGGCGGCGAGCCGCGCGAGCTGGTGACCGGCAGCGACTTCTACGCCTTCCCCACCCTCTCCCCCGACGGCCTGCACCTGGCCTACATCTGCTGGAACCACCCGCGCATGCCGTGGAACGGCACCGAGCTGCGCATCACCCGCCTGTCCGACGGCAACTCCTGGACGGTCAAGGGCGGCTCCACCGAGTCGGTCCTCGCGCCGCAGTGGCGCGACGACAGCCACCTCTACCTGATCTCCGACTGGTCGGGCTGGTGGAACCTCTACCAGATCGGCATCTACGGCACCTCCTCCCAGGCGCTTCACCCCGCCGAGGAGGAGTTCGCCTGGCCGCTCTGGCAGCTGGGCGGCCGGCCGTACGTCGTGCTGGCCGACGGCCGGCTCGCGGTCCTGCACGGCCAGGGCGACCTGCGCCTCGGCCTCCTCGATCCCGGCACGGGCGAGCTGCGCGACCTCGATGTGCCGTACTCGGGGTGGGACCCGGCCCTGTCCGCCGACGGCACGACCCTGGTCGGGGTGGCGTACGGCGCGGCGATCCCCCGCTCGATCACCAGGCTCGACACGGTGACCGGCAGGGTCGAAGGACTGCGGCGCGACATCGGCGAACTGCCCGACGTGGCCTACCTGCCGTCGGCTCGGCCCGTGGAGTTCCTCAGCAGGTTCGGCCGGCACGTGCACGCGTTCCTCTACCCGCCCGCCAATCCCGAGGTCGCGGCCGAGGGGCCCGTGCCGTACGTGGTGTTCGTGCACGGCGGGCCCACCGGGCACAGCACCTCGGCGCTCGACCTGGAGAAGGCGTTCTTCACCTCGCGCGGCATCGGCGTGATCGACGTCAACTACGGCGGCTCCACCGGCTACGGCAGGGCCTACCGCGACCGGCTGCGCGGCCAGTGGGGCGTCGTCGACGTCGAGGACACGATCGCCGCCGCCGAATGGCTGGCCGCCGAGGGCCTGGCCGACCCGGCGCGCATCGCGGTCAGGGGCGGCAGCGCCGGCGGCTGGACGGTGATGGCCGCGTGCTGCAGGTCTTCCGTGTTCGCGGGCGGGGTCTCCTACTACGGGGTCAGCGCGCTCGCGCCGCTCAACGCGACGACCCACGACTTCGAGTCGCGCTACACCGAGTGGCTGGTCGGCCCCGAGGACCCGGCCCTCTACGCCAGCCGCGAGCCGCTCGCCCTGGCCGACGGCGTGACCTGCCCGATGCTGCTGCTCCAGGGGCTGGACGACCCGGTGGTACCGCCTGCGCAGTCGTCGGCTTTCGCGGACGCGCTGTCGGAACGCGGGGTCCCGTGCACGTACCTGTCCTTCGAGGGGGAGTCACACGGCTTCCGTCGCATGGAGACGAGAACCGCTGCCCTGGCCGCCGAACTGGCCTTCTACCAGCAGATCTTCGAACTGTACTGAGCTCGGCCAGCGGTTCGGCAGAACCCGGCGGAATGTATCGGGCGAGCTGACCACGGCCGGGGGTTTTCGAAGGACCCGGCGGAGTGGGGTGAGCGAGCTGACCACGGCCGGTCTGCCGCGAACCTCGGCCGGCGGTTTTCGAAGAACCCGGCCGACATGCCTGACGTAACGGCGGGGACCGAAGTCCCGCTGGAGTGGCGTGGCAGGACAGACGGGCACCGGTGACCCCGGTGGCCTTTCGTGGGCTGTGCCGTACAGGATGAAGAAAGGATCTAGCGGGCGAACTCTGTCGCGCGGGATTCGCGGACGACGGTGATGCGGATCTGGCCCGGGTAGGTGAGCTCCTCCTCCACCTGCTTGGCCACGTCGCGCGCGATCACCTGTGCCTGGATGTCGTCGATGGCGTCGGGCTTCACCATGACGCGGATCTCGCGCCCCGCCTGCATCGCGAAGACCTTCTCGACGCCCTCGTAGGAGGTGGCGATCTCCTCCAGTCGCTCCAGCCGTTTCACGTAGGCCTCCAGCGACTCGCGCCGCGCGCCCGGCCTCGAGCCGCTGATCGCGTCGGCCGCCTGGGTGAGCACGGCCTCCACGGTCCGCACCTCGACCTCGTTGTGGTGCGCCTCGATCGCGTGCACGACGTCCTCGTGTTCGCCGTAGCGCCTGGCGATCTCCGCGCCGATCAGCGCGTGGCTGCCCTCGACCTCGTGCGTCAGCGCCTTGCCGATGTCGTGCAGCAGCGCGCACCGCTTCATCAGCGGCTGGCTCATCTTGAGCTCCGCCGCCATGATCCCGGCGATGTGCGCGGACTCGATGAGGTGCTTCAGCACGTTCTGCCCGTAGCTGGTGCGATACCTCAGCTGTCCGAGCAGCAGCGTCAGCTCCGGGTGCATGTCCGTGATGCCGAGTTCCACCAGCGCGTCCTCGCCCGCCCGCGCGCACAGATCCTGCACCTCGGTCCGGCTGCGGTCGTAGGCCTCCTCGATGCGCTGGGGGTGGATGCGCCCGTCCAGCACGAGCTTCTCCAGCGTGAGCCGCGCGGTCTCCCTGCGCACCGGGTCGAAACAGGACAGCAGCACCGCCTCGGGCGTGTCATCGATGATCAGGTTGACGCCCGTCGTCGACTCGAACGCCCTGATGTTGCGTCCCTCACGACCGATGATCCGGCCCTTCATCTCGTCGCCGGGCAGATGCAGCACGCTCACCACGGACTCGGCGGTCTGCTCCGCCGCGATGCGCTGCACGGCCAGCGTCACGATCTTGGTGGCCCGCTTCTCGCCCTCCTTGCGGGCGGCGCCCTCGATCTCCCTGACGATCAGCGCCGCCTCACGCTTGGCCTGGTTCTCGATCTCCCTGACGAGCTCGTTCTTCGCCTGCTCGGCGGTCAGCCCCGACACCCGTTCGAGTATCGCCCTGCGCTCGCTCTCGACCTGCAGCAACTCCTCGCGCCTGTCGGCCAGCTCCGTCTCGGTCTCGGCCAGCTTCCTGCCGCGTTCGACCTGCCTGCGGGACTCCTCGTCGAGACGCTGCTCTCGCTCGGCCAGCCGGCTCTCCCTGCGTTCGAGGTCGGCGCGCAGCTCCTTGAGCTCGTTCTTGAGGATGCGGCTCTCTTCCTCGACCTCCTTGCGCATCTGCGCGGCAGTTTCGGCGGCCAACTCCGACCTGCGCAGGATCTCACCGGCGTCCGACTGCGCCTTGTCCCTGATCAGTACGGCTTCGCGGCGCGCCTCCTCCAACTCACCGTGCACCTCGGCAAGCTGATCGGCAGAGGGCTGGACGGCGGGAGAGGGCTGGGCGGCGGGCGACGGCGCCAGCGCGGCGGTTCGGCGCAGCAGTATGACAAACGCGACGATCATCACGCATGCCAGCAGGAGCACTGCCACCGCCAGCACCACGACAGGCGTCTCCATGTGCGCCCCGCCCTCCTCGCGTCATAGATAGGCCAAACGCTCCAGGAGGGGTCACGCGCGCAGCACAAATCGCCCGATCGGTGTCGCCACCAGGACAAATATCAAGCCAAGGCAGACGGGGCACCGACCTGAGTGGCCGGCACCTTCCCTTCCTCGGGTCAATCGAGCTCGCTCGTCCGTAGTTCACCGGTATGGCAATCCGCACTGCGCGGAGTAACTCCTCACTGCCGTCGAGGTTATGCGTCGAAGAGGTAACGGGCAAGCAAAGACGTGCTGTCAAGCACGTCTTACCGTCAATCGAACGCAAAACCGCGCGATCTTGTCGGACATAGCCGACACGCCCTCATTTACCCAGCTAACTCCCTCCTGACGCCACTTCCCGGGGTTATGTCGGAAACAGATTCCATCGTCCCCAGTTCTGACATGGCCCCGGCCCCAGCCAGCACCGTCGAGCACTGAAACAACGCCGACCCGACACGCCCGAAGACCGCCTCCCCCAACGAAGGCAGGCCATAGATCGACGACCACACGAGAGATCGACCACAGCCTGGCCGCATCACCGCACGCCGCCGAAGACCCACTACTACCTGGCGAGATCACCGCACCGCCGAGGGCCGACGGGCGAGATCACCGCACCGCACGAGGGATGAGCAGGAAGCCTCCGCCGCGCTCCGGTGCCGTCGCGAAGGCGCAACTAAGCTGGTAATTCGCATTAGCTTATTGACATGCTCATTCCGGCTGAGTGACCGTGTGCGCCATGCTCAATCGCCGCACCCTTCTGACCGGCGCCGGTGCCGCCGCCCTCTTCGCCGCCTTACCGCCCGGCCGGGCCGAGGCCCTCGCCCTGGCGCCACTGCCACCCGGAGCCCCCGACCGCCGGCTCTTCGCGCCCGCCGAGCAGCGCTTCGCGCCCTACCTGGTCACGCTCGCCCCGCTGGTCCACGACATGGACGCCTCCGGCTTCTTCGCCGGCGGCTGGTGGCGCAACCCGGCAGCGCCGTACAACGCGCGCGTGCAGGAGCACGCCTACACCCTGGCCTGGTTCCTTTCCCAGCAGCGGGCCTGGAACCCGTACTGGGGCGACCCCGCTCTCCTGGCCGCCCTGGACGCGGCACTCGGGCACTACCTCGGCCTGCAGCACGCCGACGGTTCGTTCCCCGAGTACGCCAGGGGCGAGCACGGGCTGGCGCCGACCGGCTTCGCGCTGGGGTACCTCAGCAAGACCCTCGCCCTGCTGCGCCCGGCCAACGTGCTGCCGACGCGCCAGGCTCAGCTGAGCGCGGCGTTGCGGGGCGCGGCAGGCTGGCTGCTCAATCCGGCCAACCGCTCGGCCTGGCAGAGCAGGCTGGCCTTCGCCAACCAGACCATGGCCGGCGTGGCCGGAGCGGCCCTCACCCTGCGGCTGGACCCGGACCCGGCGCTGCAGCAGCAGCTCACCGACGCCTTCGCCCGCATGGCGCAGACCGGCCAGAGCCCGGCGGGTTTCTTCTACGAGGAGTCCGGGCCGGACCTGAACTACAACTTCGAGGTCATGCTGCCGGAGATGGCCGACGCCTGGCGCCAGTCGGGCGATCCGCACATGGTGCAGATGGCCGCCAGGTACACGGACTGGCTCGGCTACAACCTGCTGCGAGAGCCCGACGGATCCGGCTGGCTGACCAACATCGCGTCGTCCTCGCGGACCAGCTCCCGCTCCTACGACGACACCCGGCCCGACCCGGAACGGACCGCGCTCAACAACCAGTTCGTGCCGGAGGTGCCCGCGCTGGCCGCTTTCCTGTCCGCACGGGAGGACCTGGCCGCAGCACGCGCCGCCTGGGCGGCGGATCCGACGCCGGTTCCGGTGCTGGCCAAGCAGGACACCTCGCCGCGCATCCTCACGCACGCCATCTACGGCGAGCGCTATCCGCTTCGCGCGGGCAAGGACGCGGCCATCGACGGCCTGCCGTACCTTCGATCCAATCGGTTCGAGGAGATCCGCAGCGACAACGGGCAGGAGTTCTTCTTCATCCGGCGGCCCAACCTGTACCTGGGCGGCTACTTCGGCACCAGGCGGGCAACCACTCTCACCCGTACCGGGCTGAGCTTCCTCTGGCATCCGGTCGCTGGGACGATCATCCAGTCGCTGAACAACAACAACCACGCCTGCTGGGCGACGGTCTTCCCCGGTCAGCGACCGGACGCCAACGGCCCCATGCCCGTGGAGTTCCTCGGCGGCAACCCCTACCGGCTGCGCTTCCATACGCCGGACTCCTCGGTGGTCACCGACGTACGGATCACCGGCGGCCAGATCCGCCGCTCGGTCCAGGCGGTCTCGGCGGCCACCGAGCAGATCCCGATCGTCGTGCACCCCACCGACCAGGTCACCTTCACCGACGGCACGGCGGCGCCGTACGGCGGATCGGTGACCGCGACCGCGGACGGGCTCGAGCTGCGCCGCGGCGGGGGCGTGGTCCGGTTCAGCTGGGGTACCCGACGCCCGGCCACGTTCGGCGTCACCTCGGTGTCCTATCTGCGGGACGGCAAGCGGCGCCTGCACGTGCTCCGGGTGCCGCACGAGGGCGCCATCGAGGTCACGATCACGTCCCACTTCTGAGCATCTGCTAATTCGTATTACTCCCGCGAACTCTATTGACGGGCCCGAAACACGTGCTTGACACTCTCTTCCACGACCCAGCGCTAATGCGCATTACATCAGGGAAGACGAGATGCGACCCCCAGAAGCCCCCCGCCGCATCACGCAGCGGGACATCGCCCGGCTCGCCGGCGTCAGCCAGACCACCGTCTCGCTGGTGCTGAACAACCGCGCGGGAGCCGAGACCCGGATCCCGGCGGAGACCAGGGACCGGGTGCTGCGCGTCATCAGGGAAACCGGCTACGTGGCCGACCCGCTGGCCCGACGGCTGGCGGCAGGCAGGAACCGGATCCTCGGCGTCTTCACCTACGAGCCGGTCTTCCCCAGTGCGACGGGGGACTTCTACCACCCGTTCCTCGTCGGCATCGAAGAGTCCGCCGAGCAGGTGGGCTGTGACCTGCTGCTGCTCACCAGCGCTCCGCTGGTGGACGGCCGCAAGCGCATCTACCACCAGGACCACCGCCTGCGCCTGGCCGACGGTTGCGTCCTGCTCGGCCGGGAGCTCGACCACGAGGAACTGGCCCGGCTGGTCGCCGAGGGCTACCCCTTCGTCTCGGTCGGCCGTCGCGACGACGCCGGGGGCCCGATCTCCTACGTCGGCGCCGACTACGGCAGCGCGGTGCGTGAGCTGGTGGAGCAGGCGCGCAGCCTGGGTCACGAAAAGTTCGCGTATGTCGGGTACGGCGCCGGTCCCGAGTCCTTCGCCGACCGGCACCGCGGATTCAGGGAGGGTACGGCGGGGCTGCAGACCGTCACCCTGCCACCGGCGAACGCCGAGGACGTGCTGCTCACCGGCGCCACTGCGATCTTCGTCGAGGAGTACGCCGACGGCGCGGTCATCCTCCAGACAGCCAGGCAGCGCGGCCTGGCCGTACCGGGAGACCATTCGATCGTCACGCTCGGCGATCCCACCAGGCCCGCGCCGACCGACATCGACTTCACCGGCTTCCGCATCCCCCGTGCCGAGATGGGCCGGCAGGCGGTGGAAGTCCTCACCGAACTCATCGAGGGCAGCGGCCGGGTCCAGCGGCTGCTCCCCTGCGAACTCGTCAAGGGCTCGACCCTGGGAAGGAACAACGTTGCATGAGCTGAGCACCGAGGTGCTGGTCGTCGGAGGCGGCCTCGGGGGGGTGGCAGCGGCGCTCGCGGCGCTCAGAGCCGGGAAACGAGTGGTACTGACCGAGGAATTCGACTGGCTCGGCGGCCAGCTGACCAGCCAGGCCGTGCCGCCGGACGAGCACACGTGGGTGGAGCGGTTCGGCGTCACGGCGAGCTACCGCGCGCTGCGCGACGGCATCCGCGACTACTACCGCCGGCACTTCCCCCTCACCGAGGCCGCGCGAGGATGGAGGGAGCTCAACCCCGGCGCGGGCTGGGTGAGCCCGATCTGCCACGAGCCCCGGGTGGCGCTGGCGGTCATCGAGTCCATGCTGGCTCCCTATCGCGGGGGTGGGCAGCTCACCGTGCTGCAGCCGTACAAACCCGTGGCCGCCGAGACCGACGGCGATCGAGTTCTTTCCGTACGGCTCAGCGGCCCGGGCGCGGACGACGTCGTGGTCACCGCGCCCTACATCCTGGACGCCACCGAGACCGGCGACCTGCTGCCGCTCACCGGCACGGAGTACGTCACCGGCTTCGAGTCGCAGACCGACACCGGCGAGCCGAGCGCCCCCGCCGAGGCGCAGCCGCTCAACATGCAGGCGGTCTCGGTCTGCTTCGCCATCGACCACGTGGACGGCGACCACACCATCGACCGGCCGGCCAACTACGGCTTCTGGCGCGACTTCGAGCTGCCCTTCTGGGGTGGCAAGTTGCTGGGCTGGCGCAGCCCGAACCCGCGCACGCTGGAGATCGGCGAACGCAGCTTCACTCCCAACCCGGACGACGATCCGCTGCTGGTCCGGGCCGACCAGCGGCGCAACCCCGGAGACGGCAATCTGTGGACCTTCCGCCGGATCGCCGCCCGCCGCCTGTTCACCTCGGGTGCGTATGCCAGCGACATCTGCCTCGTCAACTGGCCGATGATCGACTACGTGCTCGGCCCGGCCTTCGACGTGCCCGACGCCGCCGAGCACCTGGCCGCCGCCCGTGACCTGTCCCGTTCTGTCCTGTACTGGATGCAGACCGAGGCTCCACGGCCCGACGGCGGTACCGGCTGGCCGGGCCTCAGGCTGCGCGGCGACGTGACCGGTTCGGCCGACGGTCTGGCCCAGGCACCCTACATCCGCGAGTCGCGCCGGGTCCTGGCCGAACACACCATCATCGAGCAGGACGTGGTCAAGGGCGCCCGCTACCACGATTCGGTCGGCATCGGCATGTACCGCATCGACCTGCACCCCTCGACCGGCGGCGACAACTACATCGACGTGCCGAGCAGCCCCTTCGAGATCCCGCTGGGCGCACTCATTCCGCGCCGCGTGCAGAACCTGCTGCCGGCCGGTAAGAACCTCGGCACCACGCACATCACCAACGGCTGCTATCGGCTGCACCCTGTCGAGTGGAACATCGGCGAGGCCGCGGGCGCGCTGGCCGCCTTCTGTCTGGACCGGTCGGTGCCCCCGCAGGCCGTTCGGAACGATCCAGACCTTCTGGCTTGCTTCCAGGATCGGCTGGAAGCACAGGGGATCGAACTCCACTGGCCGGAAATCTCCGGATATTAACGCCCCCAAGGAGTAACGACATGCGCATCAAGGTGACCGCGCTCGGGCTGGCGGGTGTGCTCGCCCTCGCGGCCTGCGGATCCTCCGCAGAACCGAAGGACAGCCCCGTCTCGCTGCGGATGACGATCTGGACCGGCAACGAGGCCCATCTCAAGCTTTTCAACGACATCGGGGCCGAGTACAAGAAGACGCATCCAAACGTCTCGGTGAAGTTCGACACCCTGCCGGTGGAAACCTACACGACCACGCTGACCACCCAGATCGCCGGCGGCAACACCCCCGACCTGGCCTGGATCTTTGAGAACAGCGCACCCGACTTCGTCAGCTCCGGCGCGCTCGCCCCCCTGGACAACCTGGTCAAGCCCGAGGAGTTCGTGCCCAGCACCACCAGGCTGTGGCAGAAGGACGGCGCACTCTACGCCTACCCGTTCTCCACCTCGCCGTTCGGCGTCTTCGTCAACGCCGACCTGCTCAAGCAGGCTGGGCAGAGCGTGCCCGCGAAGGGCTGGACGTGGGACGAGGCCGTCAAGATCGCGTCAGCCGTACAGGAGAAGACCGGCAAGGCCGGGCTGGTCGTGCGCGACTTCGACTACAAGGGCTGGGACAACCTGGCCTCCGTCTGGGGCGGATGGGGAGCCGAGGCCTGGAGCGAGGACGGCAAGGTCTGCGGCTTCACCAAGCCCGAGATGATCGAGGCGATGAGCTTCTTGCACAAGGCGATCTTCACTGACAAGGCCATGCCCGCCCCCGGCACCACCGCCGACTTCTTCGCCGGTGAAGCCGGAATGACGATCACTCAGATCTCCCGCGCGTCGCTGCTCAAGGACGGTCCGTTCGACTGGGACCTGGTGTCGCTGCCCAGCGGTCCCAAGGGCGAGTACAGCGTGATCGGGCAGGCGGGCATCGGCGTGATCAAGAAGTCCAAGAACGCTCAGGCAGCCGCGGACTTCCTGTCCTTCTTCACCAACCCCGACAACTCCGCCAAGCTCGCCCAGTTCTTCCCGCCGCCCCGGCAGCCGCTGCTGACCGCCGAGTCGCTGGCCAAGAGCAACCCGCTGCTGAAGCCGGAGCAGCTCCAGGAGGTCATCGTCGACGGCATCGCCGACGGCCGCGTCAAGCCCAGCCACGCCGGGCAGGCCGAGCTCAGCCAGGCCGTTCGAGCCGGGCTTGACCAGCTGTGGCAGCCGAACGCCGACGTCGCGACGGTGATGAACGGCGTCTGCACCGCCATCCAGCCGATGCTGGCCAAACGATGACGGTCCAGTCCCAGTCCCAGTCCCAGTCCCTGGCCCGCACCGCGCGGCACACCGGCCGTGCGGGCTGGTGGACCACCCGGCGGCGCGACCACCTGCTCGGGTACCTGTTCATCGCGCCGCAGCTGGCCGGCAGCCTGCTCTTCGTCTTCCTGCCGCTGGCGCTCGTGTTCTACTACAGCCTCAACGAGTGGAACGTCCTGGCGGACACCTTCAGCTTCGTCGGGGCCGAGAACTACCAGCAGTTGCTGAGCGACCCCAACGTGCCATCGGTGCTGATGGCCACCGGGTTCTTCTCGATCGGCCTGGTCGTCTTCAACCTGTCGCTGGCGTTGCTGCTGGCCGTCCTGCTGAACCAGCGGCTGCGCGGGACCACGGTGTTCAGGACGCTGTTCTTCTCCCCGGTGGTCGTCTCGCTCGTGGCGTGGACGATCGTGTGGGGATTCCTGCTGCAGAAGAACGGTGGGATCAACGCGATCCTTCAGGTCTTCGGCATCGAAGGGCCCAACTGGCTGCGTACCGGCACGTGGGCGATGGTCTCGGTGATCGTGGTACAGGTCTTCAAGAACGTCGGCCTGAACATGGTGCTCTTCCTGGCCGCCCTGCAGGGCGTGCCTCGCGAGCTCTTCGAGGCGGCCCGGCTGGACGGCGCATCGGCGTGGACCCAGTTCCGGCGGATCACGCTGCCGATGATCAGCCCCACCGTGCTGCTCACCTCGATCATCACGGTCGCCGGGTCGCTGCAGGTGTTCGCCCAGATCGCGGTGCTCACCCAGGGCGGTCCCGGCACCTCGACCACCGTGCTCGTCTACTACCTGTACCAGCAGGCCTTCCAATTCCACCACTTCGGCTACGGGGCCACGCTGTCGGTGCTGCTGTTCGTGATCGTGCTCGCCCTCACCCTGCTGCAGTGGCGCATGCGCAGGAGGTGGGTGTTCCATGAGGCGTAAGACGCTGCTGTACGGCCTGCTGTGCGTGCTCTGCGTGCCGTTCGTCTTCCCGACCTGGTGGATGGCCACCTCCTCGCTGAAGCCGGTCAGCGAGGTCTTCGCCTTCCCGCCGTCGCTGTGGCCGGGTCGCCCGACCCTGGAGGCCTACCAACAGGTCTTCGAGTTGCAGCCGTTCGCGCAGCAGTACTGGAACAGCCTCTACATCGCGGTGGCCGTCACCCTCGGCACACTGGCCGTTTCCGCGCTGGCCGGCTACGCCTTCGCGCGCATCCGCTTCCGCGGCTCGAACGTGCTGTTCGTGATCGTGCTGACCGGCCTGCTGATCCCGAGCGAGGTCACGATCGTGCCGCTGTTCCAGCTCTTCCACGGCTGGGGGCTGACCGACACGCACTGGCCGCTCATCCTGGTGCCGGTGGTGGGCGCGCCGAGCGTGCTCGCCACCTTCATCATGCGGCAGTTCTTCCTTGTGCTGCCCCGCGAGCTCGAAGAGGCCGCGGCCGTCGACGGCCTGGGGCGGTTCGCCACGTTCCGGCGCATCGGCCTCCCGCTGGCTCGCCCCGCCCTCGGGGCCGTGGCCATCTTCACCTTCCTACACAGCTGGAACCTCTACCTTGAACCGATCGTGTTCCTCTCCAGCCCGGAGAAGTTCACCTTGCCCCAGGCTCTGACGCAGTTCGTCGACGCCTACGGCGGTCCCATGTGGAACGTCCAGCTCGCGGCGGCCTCCATGACGGCGCTGCCGGTGCTGGTTGTCTTCGTCCTGGCACAGAAGCAGTTTGTCGAGGGCCTGGCCCACACCGGCCTGAAGGGATGACGGGCGCTCACAGCAGCCTGTCCTGGGTGATGGCAGTCGTCGGCGTACTCGGAGAACGAGGCATGGGCCTCGGTGCACACGGCGGCCGACCAACAGCGAGAATCGCGCCCAAGGTCTCCCGGGGTCATCGCGGCACTACGGGAACTCGTCCTCCACCTCGACGCCCTCGTTCTCCAGTGCCTCGCGAACCACCCGATACGCCAGCCCGGCGCCGTAACCCTTGCGCGCCAGCATCCCGGCCAGGCGGCGGGTGCGGGCCTGCGGATCGAGCCCACGTGTCGAAGCCAGCTTGCGTTCCACGAGCCTGCGCGCCGTGTCCGCCTCCTGATCGGAGTCGACCCGCTCCACGGCCTCGTTGACCGTTTCACTGTCGACACCCCTGTGCCGCAACTCCGCCGCCAGCGCGCGCCTGGCGAGCCCGCGCCCGTGGTGGCGTGAATCCACCCAGGCCTCGGCGAACGCCTCGTCGTTGATCAGGCCCAACTCCGTGAACCGATCGAGTACGGCCTCGGCGACCTCGTCCGGCACATCTCGCTTACGCATCGCCTCGGCGAGTTGGCCCCTCGTCTTGGGCGCCATGGTGAGCAGCCTCAGGCAGATCGCCCTCGCGACCGACTCCGGATTCGCCGCAGGACCCGACCTCCCCGACTCCCGGTTCCCGCTGGAACCCGACTCCGCGGACTCCCTGTTGCCTGTAGAGCCTGACCCTGCGGACTCCCGGTTCCCCGCAGAACCCGGCCAGGTCGCCGAACCCTCGTCGGACCCATCCGACCAGCCCGAGGAACGCCGCCTCGCCGAACCTCGCCGCCCGCCCCCGCTACCGCGCCGCCCTCCCGAGCGTCGCCGCTCACCAGAACCACCCCCCGCCGAACCCACGTAACCCTCATCGCCATCCGGATCCGTCGAATCGCGACGGAGCCACTCACCAACGAAGCGTCCATTCGCCGAACCCGCGTCGGCCTCGTGAACCTCGTGGCCTTCGGGGTTTGCCGAACCGCTGCCGAGCGGATCCCTCGTGAGGGCGGTTTCGTCGTGGCCGTGGGAGGGGGCGGTGGGGTTGTCGTTCGGAGCAGTTTGGTCCCGCGCCCATTCGGGAGGCTCTCCGGCCGAGTCGAAGGGATCGGCCGGTCGGCCGGCGCCTGTCCAGCCGCGGGACGCGGCGGTGCGCCCTCTGGACGAGCGGTCCATGGAGGATCGCGCCTTGGATGAACGGTCCGTGGCGGAGTGGTCCGCTTGATGGGTTCCAGGGTTGTCGGGGCGAGACCTGGAGGGGCCGCCCTGCCAGGTAGAGCCTCTGACGCTCTGGGTGGGCTCGTTCGTGCCATCGAAGCCGCTGGCGCCTGGGGTGGGCTCGTTCGTGTCACGGAAGAAGGCGCCGGCACCGCGGGTGCGCTCCCTCCTGGCGGGGAAGATGTCACCGGAGTCTCGGGGAGAGGCGTTGGTGCGCCGGGTGTTTCGGCGCGTGCGGCGACGGCTTGTTGATCCGTCGTCACCAGAGGCCAAGCCGTGTTCTTGGACGTCGCCGTCATCGCCGGATGCCAGCCACGAGGACGGCATGCCGTCGTCACCTGAGTCGAGCCACCGGTGAGCTTGGACGCCGTCATCGCCTGAGCCGAGGCCTCCCTCAGGGATGGCCCACTCCGCCTCCGGGGCACGTTCACGCAGCCGACGCTTCGGACGAGTGGTGCGCCGGGGGACATCCGGCCACGCACCCCAGTCGTGCGCGGCCCCAGGATGCTCGGGCTCGGGCGCAGGCGCGGGCGCGACAGTTCGGAGCTCACGACCGTCGATGGGGCGTCCGGACTCGTCAATCAGGCGTTCGGATCCGTCGGAAACGCGAGAGTCAGCCTCGTCCCCGAGACGGTCAGACCCGTGGCGAGGAGGGTCTGTCGCAGCCCCAGGATCAGCCGCCACACCTTCCCTGCGGTCGGCGTTGTGTCCGAGATCGACGGCCACACGCTTCCTATGGTCGGCCTCGTATCCCGGATCGACAGCCACGTGCTGGCCCGCTCCGTGTCCGGACTCGGTGGTCGCAGCCTCCCGACGGTCGGCCTCGCGACCGGGATCGGTGGCCACACGCTCCCGGTGGTCGGCCTCGTGTCCCCATTCGTTGGTCGCACGGTTCCGGTGGTCGGCCTTGTGGCCGGTTCTGTCGCGGTGGTCGGTCGGACCGGAGGGGGTGGGGTCGTCCGTGGATCCGCTGGGCCTGGGTTGTGGATCTCGGGTGGCTGTCGGAGTCGCTGGCGGGTCTGCTGGTGCCGACCATGGCGGGCGGTGGGAGGGCTCGAAACGCCAGATGGGGCCGTCGTCCTCGGGCTCCCGTGACTGCGAGCGGTTCCTGCGGCGGGAGGCGGGGCGGGCGAGGTCGGCGACGCCGTTGGGGATGCGGGACCAGGCGCCCTGATCGTCGCCGCCCGTGCCCCAGCCGCCAGAGTTCCATCCACCGGAGTTCCACCCGCCGGAAGCCGGGCGGTCCGGGTTCCAGTCGTCGTCGGGCACGGCTCTGCCTTCGTCGGCTGGCGTGCCGTTCATGTCCCAGCTGCTCCTGGCCGCCGGGTCGTTCGTGGTCCAGCCGTTGTCGCCGGACGTGTCGTCCTGGCCCCAACGGACAGTGACCGCTGTGCCGTCCTGCTCCTGCGCGTCGGCATCCGACGCGCTGGCCGTCCCCCAAGCGCTCCGAGCCGACGAGCGATCCTGAAGTGACGGATTCTCCGCATCGCGGAGAGAGCCGTGCGGCTCGCGGGTGTTGCTGGGCTCCGGGGTGGGAGTGGGTGGGGCGGTGGGCCCGCCGTCCCTGTGGGGGGCGGCGGGGGTTGGGCGTCGAGCAGGGTCCGGCGACTTACTCATGCGTCAAAAGCCGGATCAGACGTCACCGGGCTTGGGGGTGGCGGCGGCCTTGGACCCGCGGCCGGAGGGCGCGGCGGCGGCGACCGGAGGAGTGGCGGGAGGCTCAGCGGGGGCGTCGACGCGCGGCCCCACACCCAGCTTCTCCTTGATCTTCTTCTCGATCTCGTTGGCCACGTCGGGGTGGTTGCGCAGGAAGTTACGCGCGTTCTCCTTGCCCTGGCCGAGCTGGTCGCCCTCGTAGGTGTACCAGGCGCCGGACTTGCGGACGAAGCCGTGCTCCACGCCCATGTCGATGAGGCCGCCCTCGCGGGAGATGCCCACGCCGTAGAGGATGTCGAAGTCGGCGACGCGGAAGGGCGGCGCCATCTTGTTCTTGACGACCTTGACGCGGGTGCGGTTGCCGACCGCCTCCGTGCCGTCCTTCAGCGTCTCGATGCGGCGGATGTCGAGACGGACCGAGGCGTAGAACTTCAGCGCCTTACCACCGGTCGTGGTCTCGGGCGAGCCGAACATGACGCCGATCTTCTCGCGCAGCTGGTTGATGAAGATGGCCGTGGTGCCGGTGTTGTTGAGCGCACCCGCGACCTTGCGCAGCGCCTGGGACATCAGGCGGGCCTGGAGGCCGACGTGGCTGTCGCCCATCTCGCCCTCGATTTCAGCCTTGGGCACCAGGGCCGCGACCGAGTCGATGACGATGATGTCGACGGCGCCCGAGCGGATCAGCATGTCGGCGATCTCGAGCGCCTGCTCACCGGTGTCGGGCTGGGAGACGAGCAGCGCGTCGGTGTCGACGCCGAGCTTCTTGGCGTACTCGGGGTCGAGGGCGTGCTCGGCGTCGATGAACGCCGCGATGCCGCCGGCCCGCTGCGCGTTGGCCACCGCGTGCAGCGCGACCGTGGTCTTACCGCTGGACTCGGGACCGTAGACCTCGATGATGCGGCCCCTGGGGAAGCCGCCGATGCCGAGCGCGACGTCGAGCGCGATCGAGCCGGTCGGGGTCACCTCGATGGGAGCCCTGACGTCATCGCCGAGGCGCATGACGGAGCCCTTGCCGAACTGCCGCTCGATCTGTGCGAGGGCAGTCTCAAGGGCCTTCTCGCGGTCGTTGATAGCCATGGGAACTCCCCTGGAGGGTCGTGTCTGGTCGGTCGAGTGAAAGCTACGCGGTGGGACCGACAATTTTCCGCCGAGCCGGGCAAGAAGCGGTTCGGCGAGTTTCATAGTAGCCGAACGGCTGTTCGATGGCGCCTCGAACACGCCGAGTCGCACGACATTCCCTGACAATACGCCGGGCGTGTTGCCAGGGCCGCTGAGCTGGGGAGATCCTGAGGAAAAGGTCGAGAGGCGGCGACGTGACGAGCACCTACACCGGGCAGCGGCGCACCCACCTGGAAGCGCTCGCCGAGCTGCTCCCCGGCCACGGGCTCGTCGGGCGCATGGTCGGAGGAGACGATCCCGTGCTGTGGGTCTGGCACCCGCGCACGGGCCGGCAGACCATCGTCTTCGCCACACCGTCGACGTCGGCGTGGGTCTTCCTGTGGTCGCCAGGCGGCCACGGCACGGCCGACGACCTCGAGGGGACGGTGCGGACGCTCGCGGCCACCCTAGCCGACGACGAATGAGCTCCGCAGCGCGGTCACCGTGGCGGCGAGGCCGTCCGAGGCGGCGCGGTCGAGGGCCGCGGTGAGCGTCTGCTCGTAGAGGTCACTCGCCCCGCCCTTCCGCTCCCTGCCCGCCTCGGTGATCACCGTGTAGACGCCGCGGCGGTCGTTGGCGCACAGGTCACGGCGGGTGAGCCCGGCCGCCTCCAGCCGTCCGACCAGGCGAGTGACCGAGCTCTGGTTGAGCCCGAGCAGGTCGGCCAGCTCCTGCATGCGCAGCTCCCCGTCCTTCGCCGTCGACAGGTGGCACAGCGCGCGGTACTCCGACAGCCCCAGGCCGTGCCGCTGCAACGCGGCGGCCAGCTCGTGCTCCACCCTCGCGTGCAGCCGTACCACCCCGACCCACATGTCGTCGTCGAGCGTCGCCATCTCTTCCTCCTCCTGTGTTGACACTCATCCTATTTGTATGCACAGAATATGTATGTGCATACAAGAACTCAAGCATGGTCCTATCTGCTCATCGCCGCCGTCTTCGAGGTCGTCTTCGCCCTGGGCACCAACGCCACCGAGGGCTTCACCCGGCTCGGCCCTTCCCTGCTCACCGTGGCCGCGGCCGGCGGCGGGATCTTCTTCCTGAGCCTGGCGCTCAAGACCCTCGACGTGGGCGTCGGCTACACCGTCTGGACCGGCATCGGCTCGGTCGGCACCGTCGTGTTCGGCACTTTGATCTTCGGCGAGTCGCTGAGCGCCTGGAAGGTGCTGGCCTTCGTGTTGATCATCGGCGGTGTCCTCGGCCTCAAGCTGGCCGACCGCCTCTCCCCCTCCACCACCGCCTGAGGAGCGACCATCATGGCCTGGATCTATCTCTCCATCGCGATCGTCTTCGAGATCGGCTTCGCGCTCGGCACCAACGCCACGCAGGGCTTCACGCGGCTGTGGCCGTCCGTCTTCACACTGCTCGCGGCGGCGGGCGGGATCTTCACCCTCAGCCTGGCGCTCAGGACCCTCGACGTGGGCGTCGGCTACACCGTCTGGACGGGCGTCGGCTCCATCGGCACCGTGCTCCTCGGCGCGCTGATCTACAAGGAGCGGATCACCGTCCCCAAGCTGGTCTCCTTCGCCGCGATCATCGGCGGGATCGTGCTGCTCAAGCTCTCCGCAGGTGTCTGAGCACGAAACCGGCCTCTTCCGTACGGCGGAAGCCCGCCGCCTCCAGCGCGTCGATCAACGTGCTCTTGCCCGCCCCCGGCCCGCCCGTGACCACGTGGAACGTCATCAGCGCAGGCGAGGGGACACGTTCTCGACCTGGCACACCGCCCGCCAGACCTCCTTCGCGCTGACGCCCTCGGCGAGAGCCTGTTCGACGGTTCGTCCGCCCAGGGGGGCGATCACGAAGTCGCGGGCCCACGACTCGGCGTACGGATCGCCGAAGTGGACGCGCATCCGTCTCCAGAACTCGGTCAGGCGCATGCCCCAAGTATGGAACCCGCTTCCGAGTGGGTAGGACCAACCTCATGGCGAAAACCCCCAAAACGGCTCCCAAGCCGTCAGCCACCGCCAGGACACACCGGGAGCGTCGCCGCAGCCTGCTCCTCCAGCTGCGCCTCGCCGTACAGAAGGACAAGGCCGACCGCGCCGAACGGCACGCGGGCCTGAAACGGCAACCACGGCAGGGCACGCCGCGTACCCGCAGGGCGTCGAGGAGATAGCCGCCTACAGCACGCGCGTGCCGTACATCTCTCCGAGATGGTCGGCGAGCAGCTCCAGCCTGGCGCCGTCGGGGTCCCTGAAGTAGATGGAGGCGCCGCTCTCGATCTGGTGCGGCACGCCGGCCATCTCGAGCTTGCCCCTCAGCCGTTCCCACGTGGCGGGGTCCACGGAGATCGCGATGTGGTGCAGCCCGCCGAGCACCTCCTGGTACGGCGCGAGGTCGAGGCCGGGGAAGTCGAAGAAGGCCAGCAGGTTGCCGTTGCCGATGTCGAAGAAGAAGTGGTTGGACCCCTTGTAGTCACGGTTCTCGAAGATCTCCGTGAGCGGGAACTCCAGGAGGTCCTGGTAGAAGCGGATGGTCTGCTCCACGTCGGAGGAGAGCAGCGCGAAGTGGTGCAGGCCGCGCGCGCTGCTCGAGGGACGGTGCGGGAGGAGGTACTGCCGCCTGATGCGCTCGCGATCAGCCTCGATCGCCGAATGGTCGATGGTCACGTCGCTCACCTCTCCCGCTCTATGTCCCCGCAATTCCCGCCTCAATCGCGCATGGTGGCGACAATCTCCTTCACGATCTCGATCGTGGTGCCCGGGTGCAGGAAGGCGAATCGCGCGACGGTCTCCCCCTCCCATCCGGTCGGGGTGACGAAGCCGACCTGTCCGGCGAGCAGGCGCTCGGACCAGTCGTAGTAGTTCTGGGAGGTCCATCCGCGGCGGCGGAACAGCACCGCCGACAGCTCGGGTTCGCGGATGAGCTCCAGGTGGTCGCTGCTCCTGATCAGCTCGGCGCTCTCCCTGGCCAGCGTGAGTCCTCGCTCGACGGCCTCGGTGTAGGCGTCGGTGCCGTTGACCGCCAGGGAGAACCACAGCGGCAGGCCGCGGGCGCGCCTGGTCAGGTGGTAGGCGTAGTCGGTGGGGTTCCACTCGCCGCCGCCGGTGTGCAGGACGTCCAGATACGAGGCGTCCTGTGTGTGTACGGCACGCGCCAGGTTCGGGTTGCGGTAGATCAGCGCGGCGCAGTCGAACGGGGCGAACAGCCACTTGTGCGGGTCCACGACGAACGAGTCGGCGTGCTCGATGCCCTCGTAGCGGTGGCGCACGGAGGGGGCGAACAGGCCCGCGCCGCCGTACGCGCCGTCGACGTGGAACCACAGGCCGCGCTCGCGGGCCACCTCGGCGACGCCCTTGAGGTCGTCGACGATGCCCGCGTTCGTGGTGCCCGAGGTGGCGACGACGCCGATGACGTTCTCCTGTCCTTCGAGGGCGCGCCGGAGGGCCGCGCCCGTGAGGCGGTGGTCCTCCGACGGCACGACCAGCGCCTCGACGCCGATGATGCGCAGGGTGTTGGAGATCGACGAGTGCGCCTGGTCGCTGACGGCGATCTTCGCGTTCGGCAGGCCGGCCGTGTCGCGGGCGACGACCAGGGCGGACAGGTTCGCCGCGCTGCCGCCCGAGACGAAGCAGCCCCCTGCGGTGGCCGGCATGCCGGCGCGGTCGGCGATGAGCCTCAGGACCTGGTTCTCCGCGGCGATGGCGCCCGAGGCCTCCAGCCAGCTGATGCCCTGCAGGGAGGCACAGGAGACGACCATGTCGAACAGCAGCGCGGCCTTCGTGGGGGCGGCGGGGATGAAGGACAGGAAGCGGTTGCTGTCGGCGGAGATGACCGCGCGGGAGAGCTGCTGGTCGTAGAGGTCCAGCACCTTGGCGGGATCGTTGCCCTCGGGCGTGATGAGCCCGGCGAGCGCCGCGTCCAGCTTGTCCTTCTCGCCGGGGTGGTCGAGGGGGACGGGGTCAAGGGCGAGGCGCTGCCTCATGTAGTCGAAGACCAGGTCGGTGAGGCGCTCGTCATAGCTGTGCACGCGTGCATTATGAGGATAAAAGCGAAAAAAAGGGTAATAGTGGGCAATGATCTCCCTTTTTGCCCGCCCGGGACGGCAGGGCGGGGTTTTGTCGGTGCGGCGAGGCACCATGGTGGGGTGAGCGCGCTCGACCACTTCAGCAGGATGACCCGCGACTGGTTCACCGGGGCCTTCCTGGCTCCCACGCAGGCCCAGGAGGGCGCGTGGGAGTCGATCGCGCGGGGCGACAACACGCTGGTCGTCGCGCCCACGGGGTCGGGCAAGACGCTGGCCGCCTTCCTGTGGTCGCTCGACCGCCTGGCGGCCGAGCGCGCCCTCGACGACGACGGAAGCCGCAGGTGCAGGGTCGTCTACGTCTCGCCGCTCAAGGCGCTGGCGGTCGACGTCGAGCGCAACCTGCGCGCGCCGCTGGCCGGGCTCAAGCAGACCGCGCGACGGCTCGGCCTGGCCGTGCCCGAGATCTCGGTGGCGATCCGCTCGGGCGACACCCCTGCCGAGGATCGCAGGAGGTTCGCCACCAAGCCGTCCGACATCCTCATCACCACGCCCGAGTCGCTGTTCCTGCTGCTCACCAGCCAGGCGCGCGAGGCGCTGCGCGGGGTCGAGACGGTGATCGTCGACGAGGTGCACGCGGTGGCCGCCACCAAGCGGGGCGCCCATCTCGCGCTCAGCCTGGAGCGGCTCGACGCCCTCCTCGACCGGCCCGCCCAGCGCATCGGGCTGTCGGCGACCGTACGGCCGGTGAGCGAGGTGGCCGCCTTCCTCGGCGGGGCCAGGCCGGCCGCCGTGGTGCAGCCGCCCTCCGACAAGCGCATCGAGGTGGAGGTCGTCGTCCCGATCGAGGACATGACCGAGCTGGAGACCACCACCGCGCCCGATCCCGAGGCGTTCGCGCCCGAGCCCGCGCGCCGGTCGATCTGGCCGCACGTGGAGGAGCGGCTGTTCGACCTGATCGAGGCGCACAGGTCGACGATCGTGTTCGCCAACTCGCGGCGGCTGGCCGAACGGCTGTGCACGCGGTTGAACGAGCTGGCCTACGAGCGGCGGCAGGGCGTGGAGGCGATCGACCTGTCGATCTGGGAGACCGCCCCCGAGGACCACGAGGACCTCGGTCCCGAAGACCCCCGTCTGACGGCCGATCCCGAGGCCCGCCGTCCGGATGGTCCGGAGGCGGGAGGGCCGGCTGGTTCAGAGGCGCGCGGGCCGGGTGGGCAGGCGCCCGAGGGATCTGCGGCGCGCCGGCCGGGTGGAGAGGTGACGGGTCCCGGAGCGCGGCGGGCGCCGGCGGAGATGATGGCGCAGGCCGGGGCGAGCAGCGGCGCCGTCCCCGAGGTGGTGCGCGCCCACCACGGGTCCGTCTCCAAGGAGGAGCGGGCGCAGATCGAGGAGGCGCTGAAGTCGGGACGGCTGCCCGCCGTGGTGGCGACCTCCAGCCTGGAGCTCGGCATCGACATGGGCGCCGTCGATCTGGTGGCGTGCGTGGAGGCGCCGCCCAGCGTGGCCAGCGGCCTGCAGCGCATCGGCAGGGCGGGCCACCAGGTGGGCGCGATCTCCAAGGGTGTCATCTTCCCCAAGTACCGCGGCGACCTGATCCAGACGGCGGTCGTAGCCGAGCGCATGCAGAGCGGCGAGATCGAGGAGATGCGCTACCCGCGCAACCCGCTCGACGTGCTCGCCCAGCAGATCGTCGCCATGACCGCGCTCGACGACTGGACCGTCGACGAGCTCGAGGAGGTCGTCAAGCGGGCCGCGCCGTACGCCACGCTGCCGAGGACCGCGCTGGAGGCGACGCTCGACATGCTCGCGGGGCGCTACCCGAGTGAGGAGTTCGCCGAGCTGCGTCCGCGCCTGGTGTGGGACAGGGTGACGGGCGTGCTGCAGGGCCGTCCCGGCGCGCAGCGGCTGGCGGTCACCAACGGCGGCACGATCCCCGACCGCGGGCTGTTCGGGGTGTTCCTGGTCGGCGAGAAGGGGTCGAGGGTCGGTGAGCTCGACGAGGAGATGGTCTACGAGTCGCGGGCCGGCGACGTCTTCGTCCTCGGCGCCACCTCCTGGCGGATCGAAGACATCACCTCCGACAGGGTGCTGGTCTCCCCCGCGCCCGGTCAGCCGGGCAAGCTGCCGTTCTGGCACGGCGACGCCCCCGGACGGCCGGCCGAGTTGGGCAGGGCGATCGGCGCGTTCCTGAGAGAGCTGTCGGCCGAGGCGACCGCCCCAGGCGCGACGCGCGCCGGATCCACCAAGACCGGGCCCACGAAGACCGGCTCTGCGAACACGATGTCTTCGAACAAGACGGCCGGATCCCCGAGCCGGACAGCCGGGTCCTCGAGCAAGGCGACCGTTTCCAGCAAGGCCGCCGTTTCGAGCGAGACGGGAATCGGTTCCGGCGAGCCGAAGGCCGGTGGGGCGATCGAGCGGATGCGGGCCGCCGGGCTCGACGAGTGGGCGGCGAGCAACCTGCTCTCCTACCTCGACGAGCAGCGCGAGGCGACCGGCTACGTCCCCGACGACCGCACGCTGCTGGTCGAGCGCTTCCACGACGAGCTGGGCGACTGGCGAGTGGTGATCCACTCCCCGTACGGCGCGCGCGTCCACGCCCCGTGGGCGCTGGCCATCAACCGGCGGCTGCGCGAGCGCTACGGCGTCGACGTGCAGGCCGTGCACTCCGACGACGGCATCGTGCTGCGCATCCCCGACACACTGTCCGAGCCGCCGAGCGACGTGGCCGCCTTCGACGCCGACGAGATCGAGCAGATCGTCACCGAGGAGCTGGGCGGCTCGGCGCTGTTCGCCTCGCGCTTCAGGGAGTGCGCGGGGCGCTCGCTGCTGCTGCCCCGCCGTACGCCGGGGAAGCGGACCCCGCTGTGGCAGCAGCGCCAGCGGGCCGCGCACCTGCTGGGGGTGGCCTCGCAGTACGCGAGCTTCCCCGTGGTACTGGAGACGATGCGCGAGTGCCTGCAGGACGTCTTCGACGTGCCGGGCCTGGTGCGCCTCATGCGTGACATCGCGGCGCGGCGGGTGCGGGTGGTGGAGGTGGAAACCTCACAGGCCTCGCCGTTCGCGGCGTCGTTGCTCTTCCACTACATCGGCGCGTTCATGTACGAGGGCGACGCGCCGCTGGCCGAGCGGCGGGCGCAGGCGCTCGCGCTCGACACCACGCTGCTGGCCGAGCTGCTCGGCCAGGCGGACCTGCGCGAGCTGCTCGACCCCGATGTGATCGCCGACGCCGAGCGGGAGCTGGCCAGGCTCGACCGGCCGTTGCGCGACGCCGAGGACCTCGCCGACCTGCTGCGCTCGCACGGGCCCCTGCTGGCGGCCGACGTGAGCGTACGCGGCGGCGACCCGGGCTGGCTGTCCGACCTCGAGCGGGCGCGCAGGGCGATCAGCGTGCGCGTCGCCGGTGAGGAGCAGTGGGCCGCGATCGAGGACTCCGCCAGGCTGCGTGACGCGCTCGGCGCGCCGCTACCCGTGGGCATCCCGCACACCTTCCTCGAGCCGGTCGCCGATCCGCTCGGCGACCTCGTGGCCAGGCACGCCCGTACCCGCGGCCCCTTCCACGCGAGCACGGCCGCCGCCAGGTTCGGGCTCGGCGTCGCGGTGGTCACCGACGCGCTGCGCAGGCTGGCGGCCTCAGGGCGGGTGGTGAACGGCGAGTTCAGGCCGGGAGGGCGCGGCGAGGAGTGGTGCGACGCCGGGATCCTCAGGATGCTGCGGCGCAGGTCGCTGGCCCGGCTGCGCAAGGAGGTCGAGCCGGTTCCGCCCGAGACGCTCGCCCTGTTCGCCCCGACCTGGCACGGCATCGCCGGTCGGGGCCAGGCAGGCTCGGCGGGTTCGGCGCGCTCCGCGCCGGGCGGCGTGGCAGGTTCGGCGCGCGGAGCGGCGATCAGCTCGGCCAGGTCGATGGACACGCTGGTCAACGCCATCGAGCAGCTCCAGGGCGCGGCGGTGCCCGCCTCCTCCCTCGAGACGCTGGTGCTGCCGTCCAGGGTGCCCGGCTACCACCCGGCGCTGCTCGACGAGCTCACCTCCTCCGGCGAGGTGATCTGGGCGGGGCAGGGGTCGCTGCCCGGCGGCGACGGCTGGGTCTCGCTCTTCTTCGCCGACACGGCCCCTCTCCTGCTCCCGGCTCCGGTCGAGATCACGATGACGCCGCTGCACGAGCAGGTGCTCGACGTGCTCGGCGGCGGTGGCGCGCTGTTCTTCCGGGGCCTGTCCGACCGGGTGGGCTCGATGGACGACCTGACGCTGACCACCGCGCTCTGGGACCTGGTCTGGTCGGGCAGGGTGTCGGGCGACACGCTCGCGCCGCTCAGGGCCACGCTCGGCTCGGGGCGTCCCGCCCATCGCCCCGCCACCACCAGGCGGCGGCGCGCGGTGCTGCCGAGCAGGAGCGGCTCGCCGCTGGTGGGCGGCAGGTGGTGGCTGCTGCCCTCGCCCTCGCCCGACAGCACCCAGCGCGCGCACGCGCAGGCCGAGGTCCTGCTCGAACGGCACGGCGTGGTGACCAGGGGCGCGGTCATGGCCGAACGGCTGCCCGGCGGGTTCGCGGCGGTGTACCAGGTGCTGAGGGCGTTCGAGGAGAGCGGGCGCTGCCGGCGCGGCTACTTCGTCGAAGGGCTCGGCGGCGCGCAGTTCGCCCTGCCGGGCGCCGTCGACCGCATGCGGGCGCTCTCCCCCGGCGCGTCGGGCTCCGTCGCCGACACGGGGTCGGGGCAGAGCGCGGTGGTGCTGGCCTCGGCCGACCCGGCCAACCCGTACGGCGCCGCGCTCCCCTGGCCGGCTCGCCCAGGCGACGCCGGGCACAAGCCGGGCCGCAAGGCGGGAGCGCTCGTCGTGCTGGTGGACGGGCACCTCGTGCTCTACGTCGAGCGGGGCGGCAAGACGCTGCTGTCGTTCGCCGACGACGGGCGGTTGCGGCCCGCGGTCGACGCGCTGGCGCTGGCCGTACGCGATGGGGCGCTCGGGAAGCTGACGGTCGAGCGGGCCGACGGCGGCTCGATCACCGACTCGCCGCTGGCGGCGGCGCTGGAGGCGGCCGGATTCCACCCCACGCCACGAGGTCTCCGCCTGCGCGCCTGACCGTCCTTGCCGGAATGTGAATGGGCGTTTACCTGCTCGCACTCGTCGAGATCAGCACGCACGACCGGTCGGCCCGTACGGCGACCAGCCCGAGGTCGCCATCGCCGATCTGGAGAAGATCCTGGTCTGGGGCCGGCGGAGCGGAGAGTTCCGCGACTTCGACACCAGGACCATGGCCATCGCGATCCGCGGCGCCATCGACGCCATACCAGCCCAGATCTCGAAATAGACCGTGCCTGATCTGCCCGGCGGAAGCTACGTGGGGCCTGGCGGGCCGTTCGAGGTGTGGGGGTATCCCAAGGTCGAGGCCACCGCCGCGCGATTGTGGGAAATTTCCGAACAGCTGACGAATGTCCGCTATTCATTCACGGCGTAGGGCAGACTGCCCGTGTGAGCGATCTTGACGTTGCGTCGGTCTGCGACAGGTTCGGGCTCGGACTGGCGGTGACGCCGGGATTGCGCGTCACGGGCTACTACCACAACCAGGTCTGGCGGCTCGACACGATCACCGGTGCTTACGCGGTGAAGCGGCTTAGCTGGAGGCCCTCCGACGAGGCGATCGAGATCGAGCGGAGGGCGCTGGCGGCCGGGGTGCCGCTCCCGCCGCCGGTGCCCGAGACGGCCACCGGACGCTACGCGGTCGAACTGGGCGGGGCGGTGGTGCGGGTGCACCGGTGGCTGGACGGCCGCGCGCCCGGAATCGATGACCTGACCCCTCCCCTGTGCCATCGCATGGGCACCCTGCTGGCCACCGTGCACCACGCAGGCTCTGCCGCCCAGCCCGGAGTCCGCAACCCGGGCACCGGCCAGCCCCGAACCGAAGACCCCACCCCTGGTCCAGGGGCGGCCGAAGACCAGGGACACGACACCGCCGCCGGCGAGCACGGCGCCTCCGAACCACGAGAGATCGCCGAAGACCGCAGCGCCGGCGAAGCAGGCGGCGCTGGCAACGGGCTCAGCGTTGGCGACGGGCTCAGCGTTGAGGAAGGTCGCGCCGTTAGCGACGGGCGCAGCATTGGCGAGGGGCGCCGCGTTGGCGAGCGGCGCCGCGTTGGGGAGCGGCGCGCCATCATCGACGGTCTCGGCGCCGGCGACGGGCGTCGCGCTGAGGAGAGCCCCGCCATCGCCGAAGGGCTCGGCGACGGAAGCGACGTCAGTGCAAGCCGGGGTGATGGCGAGGGACGTGCCGTTGGGGGTGCCCGGGAGGCGGCGGCGTATGGCGTTGAGTTCGAGGGGCTGTGGCGGGCGACTGAGCGGCCTGCGGGTTGGGGCACGACGGTGGGGTCCCATGGCGACCTGCATCCGAAGAACGCGCTCCTGCGTGCCGACGGGACACTGGCGCTCATCGACTGGGACACCGCGGGCGAGTACGTCGCCGAGCAGGAGGCCGCGGGCGTCGCGCTCGACTGGGCGGCACGGCTGGGCGGTGACGTCGATTCCGACAGGTTCGACGCGGTCATCGAGGGTTACCAGGCGGGCGGCGGCGTGATTCCTGCCGAGCCGTGGGTGTTCGGCGGGTGGGTCCGCGGCTATCTGGACTTCATGGAGCGCGCCGACCCCGACGACCGCGAGCAGATCCGCACGAGGCTGACCCTGCTCGCCACCGCCCTCCCCGACCTGGTCAAACGCCTGAGCTGACGAGCACCACACCTGACGGCCCAGGCCCACGGCGGACCCCTGAAGAAGACCAGACCCTTCCCGAAGGGGGCCAGCCCGCCGAGAACCCGGCCCTCCCCAAGGAAGCCAGGCCGCCGGGCTTACGGGGCCCGTTCGATGGTGGCGGTCGTCTGTCTGGCTGTGATCGTCTCCACGCCCACCAGGTCGTCCGGTAGCGCGTCCGGGACCTCCGTGTCGAAGCGGGCCAGCCGTCCCACCCGCAGTGCCCCCGCGACCACCAGCAGCATGCCCACCGCGCACACCAGGTACAGCAGCGCGATCCCCCGCCCAGGCCCGACCCCGATCACCGCGCCGACCGTCGAGGCGAGCGCGCCGCCCGGGGCCAGCATCGGGTCGAACAGCGCCGCGCCGAGCGGCGCGACCAGTCCCATCCCGATCGGCAGCGTCGACCAGGCGACCAGGGTGTTCAGCGCGAAAACCCGGCCGTGATAGCGATACGGCACCTTGATCTGCACGATCAGCGAGTAGATGCCGTTCATGAGGGTCAGGAAGTACGTGATCGCGAACGCCCCGGCGCCGATCAGCACCAGCGACGGCGCGAGTCCGGTGAGCACGCTGCCCGCCGCGATCGCCACGGTGGCCAGCAGGACGCCCCTGAACCTGCGCCTGGACGGCCCGCCCCACAGCGCCATCGTCAGCCCGCCGAGCAGCGCGCCGAGTCCGGTCACCACCGAGACCACGCTGACGTCGCGCAGCGTGGCGAAGGACAGCACCAGCGGCGAGACCAGCAGCAGGAGCGGCGACAGGAAGATGTTGAGCACGGCGAACCAGCCGAGCATCGCCCGCAGCCCGCCCGAGTGCCAGGTGTAGGCGAAGCCCTGGCGGATCTCGGTGGCCAGCGGCTCTCGCGGCTTCCACGGCAGCGTGCCGGGAAAGCGGACGAGCACGACGACGGCGATGGCGAAGGCGTAGCTGATCACGTCGATGACGACGATGCCGCCGAGCCCGATCCAGGCCAGCAGCCCCGCCGCCACGAGCGGCACGACCAGCTGGGCGACGCCGTTGGTCATCTGGGTGACGCCGACGGCGTGCCCGAGGTAGCGCTTGGGCACCAGCTGCGGCACGGCCGAGGTGTAGGCCAGGCGCTGGAAGGCGGTGGCGATGGAGAGGGCGACGATCAGCGCGTAGATCTGCCAGAGCCGCAGGTCGCCGAAGAAGATCAACCCGGCCAGCACCGCCTGGATGCCCGCGGCGCAGAGGTCGGCCGCGATCAGCACCCGCCTCCTGTCCCCTCTGTCGACGATCGCGCCCGCCAGCGGCGAGATGAGCAGTCCGGCCAGGTTGAGCACGGCGAGGATGGAGAACTGCGTGACCGAGCCCGAGTCGACCAGGATCGTGATCGGCAGCGCCCATCCGGTGAGCGCCGACCCGATCATCGACAGCTGCTGTCCCGAGGCGATGGTGAGGAAGCGCCGCATGCTGGGCGCGACCTCGCCGCGCGCGGGCGTGGCCGTCGGGGTGGAGCCCGCGGTCGAGACCGCGTGCACCCACCAGCTCCCCGTACGGTCACCCGCCTCCAGCCGCCGATGCGTACGGAGCACCGAGGCCAGCTCCTCGGCCCGGTAGCGCAGGAAGTAGTGGCCGCCCTCGTCGAGCACGACCAGCGCGGTGGTGTCGCTGAGGAAGCCCCACTCGGTGTAGCGCTCCTCGTAGTAGTCGGTGGCGGGATCGCGCTCGCCGATCACCGAGATGATCGGGGCGCGCAGCCTGGGCCGGTCCTCTGCGTGGAACAGCGAGGTGAAGTACTTCTCCGCGGCCTTGGAGTCGTGCCGCATGGTCGCGATGATGCGGTCGGCGACGCCGGGTTCGAGCTCCTCCAGGTCGACGCCGCGGGCCTTGAGCCGGTTGATGTCGGTCTGGCTGGAGCGCAGCCGGTCCATCAGCCCGAACCGCAGCCAGCCGCGAGGTCTGGCGAACGGGAAGATGGCGCCGATGTAGAGCGCCTCGACCGTGCGTCCCGCCGCCTCGACCCGTCTGGCCAGCTCGACGGCGAGCGCCGCGCCGACCCCGCAGTGCCCGTAGATCACCAGAGGTCCATCGATGCGGAGGATCTCCTCGGTGGTCCTGGCCGCCAGCTCGGCGAAGTCCATCGGCTCCTCGTCCAGGCCGATGTCGCGTCCGGGGATGGCCAGCGCGTAGAGGGCCTGGTCGGCGGGCAGCGCGTCGGCCAGCGGCTGGTAGACGATGGCGCTGCCCGACCCGTACGGCACGCAGACGTGGCTGACGGTCGCGCTCCTCGGCGGGGTCAGCCGCTGGAGCAGCGGCCGGGAGCCCGGTTCGGAGGAGGTCGCGAAGGCGGCGAGCTCCCGCACGGTCCTGTAGGTGAACACGTCCACCAGTCCGACGGGCCCGATCCCGGCCCTGCGCAGCTTGGCCACGACCTGGATGGCCAGCAGCGAGTGGCCGCCGAGGTCGAAGAAGTCGTCGTCGATCCCGACCCGTGCCGCGCCGAGCACCTCGGCCCACACCTCGGCCACGACCCGCTCGGCCTCGGTCGAGGGCGGGGCGTAGACCGCGTCGGCCGACAGGACGGGCTCGGGCAGCGCCCTGCGGTCGAGCTTGCCGTTCGGGGTGAGCGGCAGCGCCGCCATCCGGACGACGTGGGAGGGCAGCATGTACTCCGGAAGGAACCCTCTGATCGCGGCCCTGACCTGGGCGGGCTCGGACGGCCCGCCGACCAGGTAGGCGACCAGCTGCTCGGCGCGCACGACGACGACGGCCTCCGTGGCGCCCGCCTTCTCGCGCAGCGCGGTCTCGATCTCGCCCAGCTCGATCCGCAGGCCGCGCAGCTTGACCTGGTCGTCGAGGCGGCCGAGGAACTCGATGGTGCCGTCGGGCAGCCAGCGGGCGGCGTCGCCGGTGCGGTAGCGCCCCCCGGCGAACCTCTCCGCGGTCAGCGAGGGACGGTTGTGGTAGCCGAGGGCGACGCCGACGCCGCCGATGTGCAGCTCGCCGGGCACGCCGACGGGGACCTGCGCGCCGTGCCGGTCGAGGACGTGCAGGGTGATGTTCTGGATGGGCGCGCCGATCGGCACGCCGGCCCGGCCTTCGAGCGCTTCGAGCGTGCACTGCCAGGACGAGACGTCGATGGCCGCCTCCGTCGGGCCGTACAGGTTGTGCAGCTGGGCGGGCAGCGCGCGCAGGCAGCGGACGGCCAGGTCGACGGGCAGTTCCTCGCCGCTGCAGATGATCGTGCGCAGCGAGGTGCAGGTGGCCATGCCCTCCTCGGCCAGGAACAGCGCCAGCATGGAGGGCACGAAGTGCAGGGTGGTGACGTGCTCGGCGTTGATGAGGTCGCGCAGGTAGGCGGGGTCGCGGTGGCCGTCGGGCGCGGCCAGGACGAGGCGCGCGCCGGAGATCAGCGGCCAGAAGAACTCCCAGACCGAGACGTCGAAGCCCGCGGGCGTCTTCTGCAGCACCACGTCGTCGGCGGTGAGCCGGTAGCGCTTCTGCATCCAGTCGAGGCGGTTGACGATGCCGCGATGCCCGTTGGGCACACCCTTCGGCTTGCCGGTCGAGCCCGAGGTGTAGATCATGTACGCCGCCTCGCCCTGCTCGACCTCGGGTGGCGTGGTAGGAAGGCCGTCCCACACCTGGGGATTGTCGAGCGGCAGGATGGTCGCGCCGCCCGAGGCCAGCAGCGGGATCAGCGCGGTCTGGGTGAGCACGACCGGCGCGGCCGCGTCGGCCAGCATGAACGTCAGCCGGTCCGGCGGGTACGAGGGGTCGAGCGGCACGTAGGCCGCGCCTGCCTTGAGGATGCCGAGCAGGCCGGCGACGAGGTCGAGCGAGCGTTCGGCGCAGATGGCGACCAGCCCGCCCGCGCCGAGTCCCGCGAGCCGGTGCGCGATCTGGTTGGCGCGGTCGTCGAGCTGCCGGTAGGTCAGCGACTCGCCTTCGAAGGTGACGGCGACCGCGTCGGGTGTCCGTGCCACCTGCTCCTCGACCAGCGCGTGCAGCGTCCGATCGGGAAACTCGGCCTCCGTCGCGTTCCACGCCGGGATTTCGGAGACGTCGCCCAGCGAGAGGCGGCTCACCGGCAGGGCGGGATCGGCGACCGCCGCCCTCAGCAGCGCCTCGAAGTGCCGTGCCGTCCTGGCGATCGTCGGGGCCGCGAACAGCGTGGTCTTGTAGGTGAAGGCGCAGGCCATTCCCTCGCCGCTGGGCACGACGTACAGCTCGAGGTCGTGCCGGGCCGAGCCGGGCCGCAGCGGGAAGTCGTCCTCGCCCGCCGCCAGGTCGTGCACCGAGAACAGCGCGTCGACGAGCGGCTGCCTGCTCGGGACGCGCGGCACGCCGAGCGCCTCGACCAGCCTGGCGAAGGGCAGCTCCTGGTGGTCGAGCGCGTCCACCACCAGCTCCTTGGTCCTGCCGAGCAGGTCCGCGAAGCTCGGATCGTCCTCGAGATCGGCGCGCAGCACGAGCGTGTTGACGAACATGCCGACCACGTCGTCCAGCTCGGGCCGGGTCCGGCCCGCCACGGGGACGCCCACGGCCACGTCGTCCTGGGCCGAGAGCCTGGCCAGCAGCACGTGGAAGGCTGCCAGCAGGGTCATGAACGGCGTCGCGCCGTGCCGCCTGCCGAGCGCGGTGACCCGCTCGACCAGCTCGGCGTCGAGCTCGTGCACGTGGGTGGCACCGTCGAAGCACTGCGCGGCCGGTCGTGGCCGGTCGAGGGGCAGCTCGACGCGCGGGAGCCCGTCGAGCTGCCCCGTCCAGTAGGCCAGCTCCCGGTCGAAGGAGCGCTCACGCTGCCACAGCGCGACGTCGCCGTACCGGACGGCGGGCGCGTCCCGGCTCTCGCCCCGGTAGAGCGCCAGGACGTCCCGCATGAGGAGCTGCGCCGACTGCCCGTCGGCCACGATGTGGTGCCCGAGCAGCGTGAGCACGTGCAGGTCGGCGGCGGTGGACACCACGAGCGCCCGGAGCAGCGGTCCTTCCGCCAGGTCGAGCGGCACCGCGGCGGCCGCCTCGATCAGCGCCAGCGCCTCCTCGTCGTCCGCCGCCGCGTTGAGCGTGAGCGGCACCTCGCTGTCCTCCACCACGTGGACGGCGGGCAGGCCGTCCTCGCTCGTGGGAAAGCGGTGCCGCAGGCTCTCGTGCCGCCGCGGCAACTCGTCGAGCGCTCGGCGCAGGCGGTCCTCATCGAGCGGGCCGCGCAGCCGTACCGCGGTGGTGACGGTGTAGGTGGCGGTGCCCGGGGTGAGGTGCTCCATGAACCAGAGCGGCTCCTGGGCGGGGGCCAGCGGCGGCCGGCTGCCCTCGGGGCGGCGCGGGATGCTCCCTGCCGCCTTCGCGCCCTGCAGCCTGCGGCGCAGCAGCTCCCTCTTGGCTCCGGACAGATCCACGACGGACATCAGCTCAGCCCTTCGACGGCGGCCTTGAGTGCGTTCATGAAGAGGGCGGCGTCCCGTCCGTTGATCAGCCGGTGGTCGTAGGCCAGGCCGATGTCGGCGGCGCTCCCCTCCCGCGGGGCGGTGACGGCCAGCGCGCAGGTGGTGCCGGGAAAGACGAACGGGATCGCCATGACGACGCCGCCCTCGGTGTGCAGGGTGACCACGAAGGTGGCGCCGCTGAGGTCGGACGGCCTGAAGTCGCCGGTGGTGGCGGCCAGCCGGTACCGCATCAGCGCGCTCGCCAGCTCCTTGGTGGTACGGCGCGCCGCGTCGCGCAGCACCGGGACGTAGAGTCCTTCGCCGAGGTCGAGCGTGACGCCGATGTCGGCGGTCCTGGACAGGCGGACCTGGTCGCCGTCGAGCGTGGCGAAGAAGAGCGGGAAGCGCTCGTGCAGCCCCGCCACCGCCTGGACGAAGATCTCCGCCAGCCCGACGGGCCGCCTGACCGCCCTGGTCTCGGCCCTGGCGTGCTCGATCGCCCCCGCCAGGTCCATCCGGACGGCCAGGTAGGCGGCCGGGATGCTCCGGTGGGACAGCTCCACGGCCCTGGCCACGGCCCGCTGGACCTTGGGCAGGTCGCGGACGTGGCCGAGGAGCCGTTCGAGGTCGGCCTTCCTGACGACCTTGAGCCCGAGCTCCCGCAGCTGGTCGCCGGTGATGCCGTGCTCGTCGGCGAACGCCTGGGCGGGGGCGGTGACCAGCGGCGGGCCGTCCCGCCCGGCCGCGAGGCGGGGCGCGGGCGGTGCCGCCTGCGCGGCCGCCGCCTCGCCGCCGATCGTGGCGATCACCTGGTCGGGACGGCACCAGGCCCCCGCGACCACGCCGTGGCGGAGCACCCCCGTGGCGTCGGCGGCCAGCTCCTCCGCCGCCTTGGAGGTCTCGACCAGGGCGACCAGGTCGTCCTCGTGGACCTGGGCCCCGTCCTCGACGAGCCACTCCACCAGCAGGTACTCGCCGTCGTTGGTGTTCAGCTTCGGCACGCGCAGCTCAGCCACGGAGCGTCTCCATGATCACGCGGTGGACCGCCCGCTCCGATACCAGCACCGACTCCTCCAGATGGGCGGCGGTGGGAATCACGGAGTCGGCGGAGTGGACGAGGGTGACGGGGCCCGCCAGCCGCCCCCAGTGCCGCTGGTGGATCAGGTGGGCCACCTCGGCGCCCCAGGTCCCGCCCGCGGTGCTCTCCTCGACGACGAAGACGCGCCGGGTGTCGGGGAGCTCCACGTCGAAGGGGTACAGGCGGGAGGGCACCAGCAGCGTGCAGGCGATCTCCTCCTCGAGGAGCAGCGAGCGCATCGCCGCCAGCACCATGGGGGCGCTGCCGCCCGGCGCGACGACCACGCAGTCGGGGCGCTCGTCGAGGAAGATCCGCGCCACGCCGTTCTCGATCGCGAGGGAGAACGGCTCGGGCACGGCATGCATGGGCCTGGTGTAGAGGACCTTGTCCTCGAACAGGACGCACGGCCTGGCCCGCTCCAGCATCTCGGTGAAGACCGCGAGGTTGTCGTGGAAGGGCGACACCTCGTACAGCGCGAGGTCGGGGATCCCGACGAAGTGCTTCTGCAGGCTCTGGCTGTGCGTGGGGCCGTAACCTCTTCCGCCGCCGACCGGGCAGCGCACCACCATGCGCATCGGGACGCGGGAGCCGTACATGGAGACGGACTTGGCGGCGAAGTTCAGGAGCTGGTCGAAGGCGAGCGCGGCGAAGTCGCCGAACATGATCTCGACGATCGCCGCGTCGCCCGCGAGCGCGAGGCCCGCGGCGACGCCGGTGATGGCGTTCTCGCTGATCGGCGTGGACAGCACCCGGCCGGGGAAGCGCGTGGACAGCCCTCGGGTGATCTTGAAGGCGCCGCCGTACGGGTCGGCCACGTCCTCGCCGAGCAGGTAGAGGTCGTCCTCGGCGGCCATCAGCTCATGGAGCGCCGCGTTGAGGTTCTCCGCGACCCGCATCACGCCTCCCACCGTGAGAGGGGTCGGGCGATCACGTCCGCGGCGACCGCCTCGATCCGGGCCACGGCCGCGGCTTCGAGCCGGTCGAGCAGGGGTGAGGCGTACTTGTCGCGCCAGTCGACGCCGAGGGCGTGGGCGGGCCTGGTGTCGTCGCCCTTGCTGTGGGGGCCGAGCCTGTGGGTGACGAACTCGACCACGGCGGGCCTGCCCTCGCGCACGCCCGAGACGAGCGGGGCGAGCCGCGTCCTGATGTCGTCCACGTCGGCGCCCTCGACCAGCTCGTGCGGGAGGCCGAACGCCGCGGCGCGCCCCGCGATGGTGCCCGCGAGGTGCTCGCCGGTGGGCGTGGACTGGGCGATGCCGTTGTTCTCGACGACCACGAGCAGGGGCAGTGACCAGAGCGCGGCCAGGTTCAGCGCCTCGTAGACCGCGCCCTCGCCGAACGTGCCGTCGCCGATGTAGGCGCAGGCCAATCGGCCCGGCTCGACGCGCTTGAGATGCAGCGCGACGCCCGCCGCCACGGGCAGGCTCTCCCCCTGGACGCCGGTGGACAGGTAGCGGTCGCGGCGGATGTGCTGGCTGCCGCCCACGCCCGCGCAGACCGCGCCCTCGCGGCCCATGATCTCGGCCAGCAGGCCCTCGGGGTCGTCGAAGCGGGCCAGGTAGTGGCCGTGTCCCCGGTGGTTGCTGAAGACGTGGTCGGCGGGGTCGAGCAGGCCCTCCATCGCGACGGGGACGTACTCCTGGCCGAGGCAGGTGTGGGTGGTGCCGTTGAGCAGGCCCCTGCCGTACAGGTCGAGGAGGGTGCGCTCGAAGGCGCGGATCACGAGCATGCGGGAGAGGTCGGCGTCGATCACTGCCTGATCACTCCGATGACGCCCGCGATGGTCGGGTTGTCGAAGAAGTCGTCCAGGTCGACCTCGACGTCCAGGCGCTTGCGCATGCGGGCGATGATCTGGGTGATGGTGAGCGAGTGGCCGCCCAGGTCGAAGATGTCGTCGTGGGGCTCGATCGGCGACAGCTGGAGCACCTCCTCCCAGATCGCGGTGATCCCGGCCAGGAGCGAGTCGCCCTCGACCGGCCGGTCACGGCCGGCGACGACGGGAGCGGGAGCCGGAGCGAGAGGAGCCCGTGTGGTGCTCAGCGGACGGGAGAGCTCCCCCGACAGCCGGTCGCGCAGATCGGCGACGATCCGCTCGGGATCGGTCACTTCGACGGGGTCGTAGCGCAGGCTCGCGATCAGCCCGGTGGGCCGGTCGAGGAGCTGGAGCTGGAGGGCGCCCCGCACGGCCTGGTTGAAGGCCAGCCACTCCACCCTGTCGTCCGCGCCGCCGCGCCGATAGCTGACCGACACCGGAGCGAGCGCGGCGTGCGGCCGCAGCCCCGCAACCGCCCTGGCCAGCGGGACCCGCCGGTGCCGGTAGACCTCGCGTAGCTCGGCGCGCAGCGCCGCCGCGAACTCCGCGAAGGGCGCTCCCTCCGCCGGACGCGAGAAGACCGGCAGCTCGTTGACGAAGGGGCCGATCCGCCCTTCCTCGGCGGGTGTGCGGGTGGACAGGTCGATCGCGGTGACGGGCGCCGCGTTGCCGTAGGAGAAGAGCACCGCGTGCAGCGCGGCCAGCAGCACCTCGAACCTGGTGAGCCCGGCGATGGCCGGCACGTCGAGCGCGAACTCCAGCACGCGTCCAGGCCCCGCGCTCCGCGAGCGGAGCACTCCTCCCGGCACCACCACGTCCTCGGGCGCGCGCCACCTGGAGGCCCAGAACGCGCGCGCCTCCTCGAGGGGCGTCTCCCTGGAGGCGAGAGGGGCGAGAGGCGGCAGGACCTCGCCGCTGTAGAGGGCCATCAGGTCGGCGACGAGCACCTCCTTGGACTGGCCGTCGAAGACCGCGTGGTGCGCCTCGACCCTCAGCTCGTCGCCCGTCAGCGCGAACCTGACGAGCGGTCCTGTGGCGAGGTCGAAGGGGCCCTCCACCTCCTCGAGGGAGAGGAAGGGCGGCTCGGCGGCGGGCACCAGGACCGGGAGGCCGTCGCGTTCCTCGAAGACCGCGCCCAGCAGCGGGTGCCGTTCGACCAGGGCGGCGACCGCCTTGGCCAGCGCTCCCTCGTCGACGGGCGCGCCGAACCTGATCACCAGCGGCAGGTGGTACGCCGACCAGGCGCCGGCCCGTTCGTTGATCCAGATCCCATGCTGGGCGGGTGACACCTCAGTCATGCCTCAACCTCCGCTTGTCGACCTTGCCGCCTTGGTTGCGGGGCAAGGCGTCGAGGGTGACGAGCCTGGCGGGCAGCTCGTGCGGGGCCAACCGGCCCTTCAGGAAGATCCGCAGCTCCTCGTGGGCCACGGGACCGACCACCGCCACCTCGACGGCCTTGCCGAGCGTGGGGTGCGGCACGCCGTACGCGGCCGCCTCGACCACGTCGGGATGCTGGTGGACGATGTCCTCCACGTGGATCGTCGACACCTTGTAGGCGCCCGACTTGATCACGTCGCTCTCCCTGTCGACCAGGTAGAGGTAGCCGTCTTCGTCGAGGTAGCCGAGGTCGCCCATGCGCACCCAGCCGCCTCTGAACACCTCGCCGCTGGCGTGCGCGTCGCCGTAGTAGGTCCGGGTGACGGCCGGCGAGCGCATCCAGACCTCGCCCGTCACGCCCGGTGGCAGCGCGTCGCCCTTCGCCGTCGCGATCTTCACCGCGCCGCCGGAGGCGGGCCGCCCGACGCTCGCGGGCCGCTCGGGGTCGACGAGCATCACGGTCTGCGCGGGAGCGGCCTCGGTCGAGGTGTAGTAGTTGGTGATCGTGGCGTTGCGGAAGGCGGCGGCCAGGTCGACGGCGACCTGCGAGGGCAGCGGCGCCCCGGCCGAGCCGAGCAGCAGCACGCTCGACAGGTCGTGCCGGTCGTGGACCCTGGCGGCGAGCATCTCGATGGCCATGGCGGGGACCAGGAAGACCGTGCCGGCCCTGTGGTGCTCGATCAGCGCGGCGAACCTGCCGGGGGTGAACCTGGGTAACGTCACGACCTGCGGATGGGCGTCCACGGCGTTGACCAGCATCCACTGGCCCGCGTTCGTGCCGATCGGGAAGGCGTGCGCCAGGTGCGCGCTGTGCGCGAAGGGCCGGCGCCTGCCGCCGCAGCCGTAGGCCAGGTTGGCGTGGGTGGCGGCGACACCCTTGGGCGTGCCGGTGGTGCCCGAGGTGTAGAGGATCTGGGCGAGGTCGCGAGGGGGCGGCGGGTCGGGCGGCGGGCCCGCCGCGTAGGGTAACGCCCCTGGCCGCAGCACCCTGGTCGCGCCGCAGTGCGCCAGCATCGCCTCGACGTCGGCCCCGGCCAGCCGGTCCGAGAGGGGTACGGCCACGGCTCCCGCCTTGACGACGCCGAGGAAGGCGACCGCGTACTCCAGCCAGTCGCCGTTGCCGAACACCAGCCCCACGCGGTCGCCCGGCTCGGCGTCCAGCCCCGCGGCCACGGCGTCGGACTCGCGGTCCCACTCGCCGAAGGTCAGCGACCCGGCGCCGTGGACGGTCATCGCCACCCGCTCGGGCTCGGCTCTCGCCCTGTCCCGCAGCAGGCCGGGAAGGGTCACGCTCACGACAGACCCCCGAAATTACTGATAAGAAACTTTCCTTACAGCTCAGTCGGCCGCCAGTCTGGCACGGTCACGAGAAGGTGACAAGAGCGGAAACCCCGTGTTTATCGGGCCTTGCGGGCCGGTCAAGATCCGTGGTTGACTCCCCAACAGTTAAGAACCTTTCCAGATTCGGGGGAAGGGCCTGTGACGCTTTCCGACGCCCAGGAACGCCTGTGGTTCCTCCATCGGCTCGATCCTGACGACCCCTCGTACAACACCGCCTACGCCTACCGGCTGCGCGGTGAGCTCGACCTCACTCGGCTGGAGGCGGCCTTCACCGCCGTCGCCGCCAGGCACGACGCGCTGCGCACCCGCTTCCCCGAAGTGGACGGCCGGCCCGTGGCGGTCGTCGAGCCGCCGGGCCGCATCGCGTTCGAGGTCGTCGAGGGCGAGCCGGAGAAACTGGTCTCCGCGCGCACCAACGCCCCCTTCGACCTGGCCGCACAGCCGCCCTTCAGAGTGAGCGTCATCCCCCTCGGGCCGTGCGAGCACGTCCTGTGCGTGGTGCTGCACCACATCAACGGCGACGGCTGGTCGTTCAACGTGCTGCGCGAGGAGGTGGCCGCCCATTACGCGGGCAGGCCGCTCCCCGCCGCGCCTGCCCCGTTCAGCCCGCCCTCGCGCGACTTCGGGGCCGAGGAGGAGTGGTGGGCCGAGCGGCTGGCGGGGGCGCCGGTGCTGGAGCTGGCCACCGACCGGCCGCGTCCGCCGCAGCGCGGCACGGCAGGCGGCGAGGTGCTGTTCCGGCTGCCGCCCGAGCTCGTCGCGAAGGTGGGGGAGCTGGCCAGGAGCGCGCGGTGCACGCCGTACATGGTCCTGCTCGCGGCCTACCAGGTGCTGCTCGCGCGGCACAGCGGGCAGGACGACTTCTGCGTGGGCACGCCCGCGGCCGGGAGGACCAGCACCGAGCTGGAGCGGGTGGTCGGGTACCTGTCGACGATGCTGGTGCTCAGGTGCGACCTGTCGGGCGAGCCGAGCTTCGCCGAGCTGCTCCGCCGCACCAGGAAGACGGTCCTGGGGGCGCTGGCGCACCAGGAGGTGCCGTTCGAGCGGCTGGTGGGCGCGCTCGGCCTCCAGCGCGACCTGAGCAGGACCCCGCTGTTCCAGACCATGTTCGCGCTGCACACCCAGGGCGAGATCGCCGACCCGCTGCCCGGCCTGGAGGCCGAGCCGTTCCCGCTGGGCTGGCATCCCGCGCGCTGCGACCTGTCGCTCGACCTGTACACCGAGGACGACGGCGGCCTGCTCGGGGTGGCGATCTACAGCGAGGAGCTGTTCGATCGGGCCACCGCCGAGCGCATGATGGAGCGCTACGCCGTCCTGGTGTCGTCGGTCGTGGCCGGCCCCGGCCTGCCGATCGCCGAGCTGGACCTCACGCCGCCGGCCGAGCGGGCCCTGCTGGCCGCGTGGAACGACACGGCCGCCGAGCTGCCGCCGCTCACGCTCGTCGACCTGGTGCTGGACCGGGCCCGTGCGCACCCCGACGCGACGGCGGTGGTCTGCGGCGACACGACGCTAACCTACCGGGAGCTGACCGAGCGGGCCGCGGCCCTGGCGGGCGCGCTCGGCGAGCGGGGCGTCGGCACGGGCTCCCTGGTGGCCGTCCGGCTCTCGCGGGGGCCCGGCATGCTGGTCGCGCTGCTCGGCGTGGCCATGTCGGGCGCCGCCTACCTGCCGGTGGACCCCGACTACCCGCAGGCCCGCGTCTCCTACGTGCTGGAGGACTCGGGCGCGGCGCTCGTTCTGACCGACGACCTCCCCTCGGGCGCGCCGCGCGTCGTCAGGCCGCGGCCCGGAGACACCGCCTACGTGCTCTACACCTCGGGCTCCACCGGCCGTCCCAAGGGCGTGGTGGTCCCGCACCGGGCGCTGACGAACTTCCTGCTGGCGATGCGCTCGCTGGTCGGCTGCACGCCCTCCGACGTCTGGCTCGCGCTCACCTCGCTCTCCTTCGACATCTCCGCGCTGGAGCTATACCTGCCGCTCGTCACGGGCGGCACCGTGGTGATCGCCGACGCGGACACCGCTCGCGACGGCGCGGCCCTGTCGAGGCTGATCGCGGACACCGGCGTCACGCACGTCCAGGCCACCCCCTCGGGCTGGCGGGTGCTGCTCACCGGCGAGCTGCCGCCGCTGACCGCGCTGGCGGGCGGCGAGCCGCTGCCGCCGAAGCTCGCCGCCGAGCTGCGGGCGCGCGTCGGCAGGCTCGTCAACATGTACGGCCCGACCGAGACGACCATCTGGTCCACCGCGTGGGAGGTGCCCGCCGACCCCGCCAGGGTGAGCATCGGCCGCCCGATCGCCAACACGACCGTCCACGTCGACGCGCCCCTCGGCGTCCCCGGTGAGCTGCTGATCGGCGGGGCCGGCCTGGCCACCGGCTACCTGGGCCGCCCCGAGCTGACCGCCGAGCGCTTCGTCGAGCACGCGGGCGAGCGCGTCTACCGCACCGGCGACCTGGTCCGCCGGCTGCCCGACGGCACCCTCGAGTTCCTCGGCAGGACCGACAACCAGGTGAAGCTGCGCGGGCACCGCGTCGAGCTGGGCGAGATCGAGGCCGTCCTGGAGTCCTGTCCCGGCGTGACGCAGGCGGTCACCGCGGTCCGCGACGACCTGCTCGTCGCCTACGTCGTCGGCGCCGCCGAGGGGCTGCGCGAGCACGCCGCCGCCCAGCTGCCCGGGTACATGGTGCCCGCGGTGGTCGTCGAGCTCGACGCCCTGCCCCTCACGCCCAACGGCAAGGTGGACCGCACGGCGCTCCCGTCGCCCGGCGCCGCCGGCGCCCGCGCCTCCACTCCCCCACGGACGCCGCACGAGCGCCTGGTCGCCCAGGTCTTCGCCGACGTGCTCGGCGTCTCGGACGTCGGCGCGGAGGACGACTTCTTCGCGCTCGGCGGCCACTCGTTGCTGGCCACCGTGGTCACCTCCCGCCTGCCGGGGCGGGTTCCCGTCCGCGAACTCTTCGTGCGGCCGACGGTCGCGGCCCTGGCCGCCTTCCTCGACGCCGCGCCCGACGTCGCCACCGGGGAGGGGCCGCGCCCGCGCCCGCCCGGCGCGCCCGTCCCGCTCTCCCGCTCCCAGGCGCGGCTGTGGTTCCTGCACCGCCTCGACCCGGCCGACGCCGCCTACAACATGTGGATCGTGCGCCGCCTGCGCGGCCCGCTCGACGTCACGGCCCTGCGCCTGGCCGTGACCGCGCTGGCCGCCAGGCACGAGAGCCTGCGCACGCGTTTTCCCGAGGTGGACGGCGCGCCCGTGGTCGTCGTCGAGCCCCCGGGCGAGGTTCCCCTCGAGATCGTCACGGGCGATCCCGAGCGGCTGGTGGCCGAGCGCGTCAACGCTGCCTTCGACCTGGCGGGCGCCCCGCCGTTCCGGGTGACGCTCGTCCCGGTCGGGCCCGAGGACCACGTGCTGTGCGTGGTGCTGCACCACATCCTCGGCGACGGCTGGTCGCTCAACATCCTGATCGACGACCTGGCCCGCCTCTACTCGGGCGAGCGGCCGCCCGAGCCGCCCCTGCAGTTCGGCGACGTGGCCCGCTGGCAGCTCGGCCAGGACTCGACGGACGACTACTGGACGGAACGGCTCGCCGGGCAGCGGCCACTCAACCTGCCCACCGACCGCCCGCGCACGGACGCGCCGCGCCAGGCCGCCTTCCACTCGCTCAGGCTGCCGGTCGAGGCGGTCCGCCGCGTGCGGGGCGCCACCATGTTCATGACGCTGATGGCCGCCTACCAGGCCGTGCTCGCCGGTCAGGCCGGTGTGACGGACGTCTGTGTGGCCACCGTCACCTCGGGCCGCGACCGTCCGGGCGTGGAGGGCGTCGTCGGCTACTTCGCCGACACGCTCGTGATCCGCGGCGACCTGACGGGCGCGCCCACCTTCGGCGAGCTCGTGGAGCGCACCCGCGCGACGGTCATGGACGCCTTCGCCCACCAAGGAGCGCCGCTGGAGCGCGCGCCCTCGTTCGAGACCATGGCCATCCTGCACACCCAGGACGCGGACCGCGCGCCCGCCGCCTTCGCGGGCCTGGAGGCGGCGCCGTTCCCGCACGGGTTCGCGCAGGTCAAGTTCGACCTCATGCTGGAGGCCTGGCAGGACCCCGACGAGCTGCTGCTGGTCCTGTCCTACGACGCCGCGCTGTTCGACGCGGAGACCGTCGAAGCGCTCGGCCGCAGGCTGGAGCGCGTCCTGCGCCAAGACCCCGGCCTGCCGCCCCGGCTCCTGTCCCCCGCCGACCTCGACCTCCTGGGCGCGTGGGGGCGGGGGCCCGCGCCGAGCCGGCCCGCCCCCGACCTGCCGGCCGTTCCCGACCTGGTGGCCAGGGCCGTCCGCGAGCACGCCGGACGGCCCGCCGTCGGCGACCTCGACTACGCGGCGCTCGACCAGCGGGTCACCGAGCTGGCCGGGCTGCTGCAGGCCAAGGGGGTACGGCGGGGCGATCTGGTCGGCGTCTGCCTCGGCCGGGGCGGTGACGCCGTCGCCGCGCTCCTGGCGGTGTGGCGGGCGGGCGGCGCGTACCTGCCGCTCGACCCCGCCCACCCGCCCGCGCGCCTGGCGCACCTGCTCGCCGACAGCGGCGCGACGCTCGCGCTCACCTCGCTCGACCTCGCCGACCGGCTGCCGGAGGGCGTCCCGCTCGCCTACACCTGCGAGCCCGCGGCGCCCCTCACCCCCGTGCCGCCCGCCGAGACCGCCTACGTCCTGTACACCTCGGGCTCGACGGGCGAGCCCAAGGGCGTCGTCGTCGGCCACCGCAACCTGGCGGCCCGTGTCGACTGGATGGCCGAGGCGTACGAGCTGCGGCCGGACGACAGGGTGGTGCAGTTCGCCTCACTCGGCTTCGACACCCACGCCGAGGAGATCTATCCCGCGCTGTCTCGCGGCGCCCACGTCGTCGTGCTGCCGGACGGCCCGCTCACCCTGCCCGACCACCTCGATGATGTGACGGTCCTCGACCTGCCCACGGCCTACTGGCACCATCTCGTGGACCAGATCGACGCGATCGCCTGGCCCGCCACTCTGCGCCTGGTGATCCTGGGCGGCGAGCAGGCGCACGCCGCCGCGGTGTCGCGCTGGCACGCCCGCTTCGGCGACACCGTCAGGCTGGTCAACACCTACGGCCCGACCGAGACCACCGTGATCGCCACGGCGACCACGCTCGACGCTTCCCCCGGCCTGCCGCCCATCGGCCGCCCGATCGCCGCGACCACCGCTTACGTGGTGGACGCCGAGGGCCGCCTCGCCCCGCCCGGCGCCCCGGGCGAGTTGTGCGTCGGAGGGGAGGGCGTGGCCGGCGGCTACCTCGGCCGCCCCGACCTCACCGCGGCCCGCTTCGTCCCCTTCACCGGCGACAGGGCCCTCTTCGCCGAGGCCGACCGCCCGGCGGCCATCGGCACCGCCGAGCGGGTCTACCGGACGGGCGACAGGGTCAGATGGCGGCCCGACGGGCAACTGGAGTTCCTCGGCCGCCTCGACGACCAGCTGAAGATCAGGGGCCAGCGGGTCGAGCCGGGCGAGGTCGAGGCCAGGCTCACGAGCCACCCCGAGGTCGGCGCGGCGGCCGTGGCGGTCAGGAGCGAGGTGCTGGTCGGCTACGTCGTGGGCGCGGCCGACTTCGAGGACCTGCGCGACCACGCGGCCGCGGCGCTCCCGCCGCACCTGGTGCCGACCCGGTGGGTCCGCCTCGACGTGCTCCCCCTGACTCCCCACGGCAAGGTGGACAGGGCCGCGCTGCCCGAGCCGGGGGACGGGCGGGCCGCGTACCAGGCGCCGAACAGCGACGCCGAGCACCTGGTCGCCGCCGTCTTCGCCGAGGTCCTCGAGCTGGAGCGGGCGGGGGCGCACGACGACTTCTTCGCGCTGGGCGGGCACAGCCTGCTGGCCGTCCGCGTGGTGGCCAGGATCAGGGCCGCGATCGACCTGGACGTCCCGATCCGCGCGCTGTTCGCCAGGCCCACGGTCGCGGGACTTGCCAGGACGGTCGAGGACCTGCTGGTGGCCGAGCTCGACGAGATGTCCGACGAGGAGGCCGAACGCCTCGCGAGGGAGCTGACATGATCAAGGAAAGACTCGCCGAGCTGGTCGAGGAGTCCTCCGACGGCGCGCTGACCGCGAAGGAGGCTTTGGCGGCGAGCGTGCCGCTGTCGGCGCTCGGCCTGACCTCCGTGGGCCAGATGCGGCTCATCGACGCGATCGAGAGCGAGTTCGGCGTCGAGGTGGACCTCACGGAGGAGGGCCTGGCGTTACTCGACGACCTGGACCTGCTGGCCGGACGCCTGTCCGGCCGATGATCGTCGAGTTCGCCCGCCCCGACGAGGGCACCGCGCCGCTGACGTGGGGCCAGCGGGCGATCTGGGACGCGATCCTGCACACCGAGCCCGACGATCACTACTTCAACTTCGAGAGAGTGGTGAAGGTCCCCGGCGACAGGACCGTGCCCGAGGTGCTCGCGGCCGTGCGGGCGCTGGTCGAGCGGCACGGCTCGCTGCGGACCAGGCTGGGCGCGCGGCGGGAGCCGTACCAGAGGCTGGAGCGGGCGGGACGGCTGCCCGTCACGTTCGGCGCGCCGCCCGCCACCAGGTTCGACTACGAGCGCGAGTGGCCGCTGCGGGTCGGGCTGACGACGGACGGCGACCGGGTCACCCACGTCACGCTGCTGTTCTGCCACCTGGCCGCCGACGGCGCGGGGGCCGAGGTCGCCGTGCGGGACCTGCGCATGCTGCTGCTGGGCAGGCCGCCGGCCGCGCCCGCGCCCCGGGCGCTCGACCTGGCCCGCTGGCAGCGGGGCGAGGAGGGCCGGCGGGTCGCCACGGCCGCCGCCGCGCACTGGGAGCGCGAGCACCGGCGGATCCCGGCCACCATGTTCCCCGCCCCAGCCGAGGGCTCCGACCCGCCCATCTGGCGCGCCCTGCTGCGCTCGCCCGCGCTCGACCTGGCGGTCCGCTCGATCGCCGCCGCCCATGGCGCGTCCACCTCGACGGTCCTGCTCGCGGCGGTGGCCGAGCTGGCCGGCCGCCACACCGGCCAGGAGATCAGCTCCGTGCTGCCGATCGTGAGCAACAGGTTCAGACGCGACACCATGGCCGTCGTCAGCACGCTGGCCATGGAGGGCCTGTTCACGCAGGAGGTGGGCCGCCCCTTCGCCGAGACGCTGCGCGCGGCCGGACCCGCCGCCCTGCGCGCCTACCGCAGCGCCTACCACGACCCCGCCGACCGGGGCCGGATCGTCGAGGCGGAGAGCGCCAGGCGCGGCGAGCGGGTGCACCCGCACTGCTGCTTCAACGACCTGCGCTTCGCCGACCCGGGGCCCGCCGCGGGCGACCCCGCCGCGATCGAGAAGGCGCTCGGGGAGACCACGCTGACCTGGCCGCTGAGCCAGGACCGCCTCGACTGCCGCTTCTGCGTGCACGTCACCACCGAGGGCGTCTCGCTCACCGCCGACACCCGCTACCTGTCCAAGCCGGACATCGAGCGCTACCTGCTCGATCTGGAGTCCCTGCTAGTGGAGACGGCCATCGGATGACCGTGCGCGCCTACGCCCTGGCCACCTCCGTCGCCCAGGGCGAAACGCTGGAGTTCGTGCTCGACCGGCCCTCGCCCGTGGCCGTGACCGACGCCACCGACGACCGCGTCGTCCACACGGGCCAGGCGTCCGCCCGCTGGTCGCTGGAGATCCCCCGCGAGTGGCCGAGCTCCCTCTACGTGGCCCGCTTCGGCCCCGCCGAGCCGTGGCCGCGCTCGCTGCCGGGCGGCGGGCCCTGTCCCGACAACGAGGTCCACTTCGTCGTACGGCAGGCGGAGCCGACCGCGCCGATCCTGGTCAGCGTGCCGTTCACCACCTGGCAGGCCTACAACAGGGCGGGCGAACCCGACCAGAGCGTCTACTGGACCGAGTCGCCCACCCGCGCCGCCGCGGTGAGCTTCGACCGTCCCGGCGGCGGGCCGCCGCCCGAGCGCTGGGAGGAGGGCCTGATGCGCTGGTTGCGCCCCGCGGGCTACGAGGTGGCCTACTGCGCCAACCTCGACCTGCACGACGGGCTCGACCTGCTCTCCCGCCACCGGCTGCTGGTGGTCAACGGGCACGACGAGTACTGGTCGGCCGGCATGCGCGACGCCGTCGAGGAGTTCGTCCGGCGCGGCGGCAACGTGGCCTTCTTCTCCGGCAACACCGCCTGGTGGCAGATCCGCCTGGAGGACGGCGGGCGCACCATGGTCTGCCACCGCGACCCGCTCGCCGACCCCGTCGGGGACCCGCGCCTGGCCACCGTCGAGTGGTCGGCGGCGGGCCGCCCCGAGAACACGCTGACCGGCGTCAGCTTCAGGGCGGGCGCGGGGGCGTGGGGCGAGCACATGCCGCGCATGCTCGAGGAGTCGTACACCGCCCGCTTCGCGGCGCACTGGGCCTTCGAGGGCACCGGGCTGACCGACGGCGACAAGTTCGGCCAGGGCTGCCTGGGCTACGAGACCGACGCGGCCGAGTACCAGGAGGTGCGCGGCGTCCCCAGGGTGACCTGCGGGGACGGCACGCCGTCCAGCTTCGTCGTGCTCGCCACCGCCGACCTGCGGCACTGGAGCGCCTACGGGCAGGGCGGCGCGGCCACCATGGGCGTGTTCACCAGCGGCCTCGGCACCGTCTTCACCGCGGCCACCGTGAACTGGGGCAACACCCTGCACGACCCCGTGGTCTCGCGCGTCACCCGCAACGTCCTCGACCGGCTCTCAGGGGCGCCCGTCCCCGCCTGGGAGGCGATCGGGCCCGTCGCCGACGTGCGCGCGCTGGCGGTGCTGGGCCGCGCGCTCCACGCGGTGGACGGCTCGGGCGTGCTGCTGTGCCGCGAGCTGTGCGGGCAGAACCTGTCCTGGCAGCCGCTGTCGGGCTCCTCGGAGGTCCGCGCCTTGGCCGTTCCCAGGGAGGCGGCGGGCGGGATGGGTGTCGGCCTGTACGGCGTGACGTCCTCGGGCGCCCTGGTGTACAGGGAGGGCGAGGACTGGCGCGAGGTCGGCCCCGCGCCCTCGGACGCGGTGGGCCTCGCGGTCGCCGACTGCGCGTTCTACGTCGCGACCGCGGAAGGACGGCTGTGGCGGCTGCCCTTCGGCGCGCGGGCCTGGGAGCCCGACGGTCTCTCGGCGGGCGCCGTGTCGCTGGCCGGCATGAACGGCAGGCTGTTCTCCCTCGACGCCTCGGGCACGCTCCGCACCCGCGTGCCGGGACGCGACTGGGCGGCGTACATCACCGGCGTGCCGGGCCGTGCGCTCACCGCCCACGCCGGGCTCCTCGTCACCGCCGGGCCCGGCGACCCGCTCCGCCGGCACCGGATCCGCCCCACCGGTCACAAGCAGGAGCGGTCGCCGTAGGAGCAGTGGCGCCACTCGGCCGGGTTCTCACACGGTGTCAGAGAAGACCTGCTCACGTGCCTGCTCCAGCGCGGCGACCAGCGCCCCGCGCAGCACCGGGTTGCCCGCCACCGCCGTGGCGGCGACGCGCGGCTGGCTCGGGCACACCTTGGCGACGGCCTGCTCCACCCGCTCGGCCAGGGCGGGACCACCCGCGCGGCCGAGGTCGCCGCTCAGCACGATCAGCCCGGGGTCGAGCACCACGGCGATGGCGGCGACGCCGACGGCCAGCCGTCCTGCGACCTCCGTCAGGTAGGCGTCGTTGCCGGTGGCGATGGCCGTACGGACCTGGTCGGCGGCGGAGGCCCCGGTGACGCCGTAGGTGTCGGCCAGCCCTGCCAGCGCCTCCTGGCCGACCAGGCGTTGGAAGGAACCCGACTGCGGGTGCGAGACGTCGACGGGCAGTGGCTCGCCCGGCACCGGCAGCCAGCCGATCTCGCCCGCACCGCCGGTGAAGCCCCTGTGCAGACGCCCGCCGAGCATGACGCCCAGGCCCTGCCCCACACCCGCCCAGATGACGGCGAAGTCGTCGTGCCCGGCGGCGACGCCGTAGCGGTGTTCGGCCAGCGCCACCAGGTTGACGTCGTTCTCGATCGTGACGGAGGCGCCGAGCCGCTCGCGCAGGCTGGCCAGCACGCCGACGTGCCAGGACGGCAGGTCGTAGGAGAAGCGCACGTCGCCGGTGCGCGGGTCGACCACGCCCCTGGTGCCGATGACGAAGGCGCGCAGCTGGGACAGGCCGATGCGGGCGGTGTCGCAGGCCCGCTGGACGGCGTCGCGCACCGTCTTGACGGGATCGCGCCCGTCGGAGGGGTCGACGGTCACCTCGACCGCGATTTTACCTGTGATGTCGGCCACACCCACGGTGATGCTCTCGGGCAGCACCTCGAGTCCGGCGACGTACGCGCTCGAGGGAACGACGGTGTACAGCGCGGCGTGCGGACCCCTGCCGCCGGCCCGCTGACCGGCCACCTCGACCAGGCCCCTGTCCTCCAGTCGGGACAACAGCTGCCCCGCCGTTACCTTGGAGAGCCCGGTGCGTTCGCCCAGCTCAGCACGGGTGAGTGGCCCCTCCGACAGAAGGAGTTCAAGCGCCGTGCGGTCGTTCAGCCTGCGCAACAACTGCGGGGTTCCGGGGTTTCGCGCCATGGACGCCCCTCCTCTCGTCACGATCCGCTAACGCCCGTTTCTTTTAAGAAAGTTTCTTGTTAGTTTAGCAGCAGTCAACCGAGGCCGGCGATCAAGGCTTCGGTGATCTCTACGGCACCCAACGAGCGCAACCCCCGACGCGTTAGCCGGGAAGGGAGAACCCTAGTGAAGATCGCGAAGATCACGGCCGCCACGGCGACCACCGCCGCCCTGGCTCTGGGTCTGGCCGCCTGCGGCTCCAGTGAGCCGACCAAGACCGCCGAGCCCGCCGCCTCCGGCTCCGCCTCCGCCGCGGAGACCGGTCCCAAGTACGCGGGCAAGACACTCACCGTGTGGCGCCTCGGCGACAGCAACCCCGCCGCCGCCAAGTACATGGAAGAGCTGAACGCCGAGTTCAAGAAGCAGACCGGCGCGGACGTCAAGCTCGAGTGGATCCCGTGGCCGCAGGTGAACGACAAGTTCGCGGCCGCCGCGACCGGCACCGGCCCCGACGTCACCGAGATCGGCAACGACCAGGTGCCGCTGTGGCAGAGCCAGGACGCGCTCGCGCCGATCACCGACATCGCCCACGCCGGCGACCAGGCCGCGATCCCGAAGAACCTCTTCGGCCTCGAGACCATCGACAACGAGGTGTACGGCCTGCCCTGGGGCGCCGGTGCGCGCGCGGTCCTCTACCGCGCCGACTGGTTCAAGGAGCTCAAGATCGAGGTCCCGAAGACCTGGGACGAGCTCGTCGCCGCGGCCAAGAAGATCCAGGCCGAGAAGGGCGCGGACGTCGACGGCTTCGCCTTCAACGGCGGCTCCGACGCCAACCACCTGCTCGGCGCCTTCGCCTGGGCCGAGGGCGGCGAGTACGCCGTCAAGGAGGGCGACAAGTGGGTGGGCAAGGTCAGCGACCCCTCCTTCGCCAAGGGCTTCGAGACCTACACCAGCCTGGTCACCGAGGGTCTGTCCGGCAAGTCGCGCCTGACCCAGAACACCGTTGACATCCGCAAGCGCTTCGCCAACAACAAGGTCGGCATGTACCTCACCGCCGGCTGGGACCTGCCCGGCATCGAGGTCGACTCCAAGGGCAAGCTGAAGGGCGACAAGCTCGCCTTCTTCCCGCTCCCCTCGAAGTCCGGCGGCGAGGCCCCGTCCTTCTTCGGCGGCAACGACATCGCGCTCTGGGGCAGCACCCAGCAGGCCGATCTCGGCAAGGAGTACCTGAAGCTGGCCACGAGCAAGACCTGGGCCGACCGGTACGCCAAGGAAGGCGGTCTGCTTCCCATCTACCCCGACACGCTGGCCGCCCTCGCCGAGGACCCGGTGCAGGGCCCCTTCGCCCGCGCCTTCGCCAAGGCCAAGGCGTTCCCCGCCGACCCGAACTGGACCGAGGCCAACGAGACCAAGGCCGTGCTCCAGAACGCGGCCAGGGCCGTCATCGAGGGCAAGAAGGACGCCACCACCGCTCTCGCTGACGCCAACAAGGAAATCGAAGAGATCCTGAACCAGTAGTCATGGCGAACACGACCACGGTCGCCCGGGGCGGGGGCTCCTCCGCCCCGGGGCGCCGCCGAAAGAGGCCAGGCGGGCCCGCGCGGCCCAGCGGGCTTCCCAGCTGGGCCGTCCCTTACGTCCTGCTCGTGCCCGGCCTGCTGGTGATCGCCGGACTCCTGCTGTACCCCATGGTGCAGCTGGTCATCATCTCCTTCCAGAAGTTCGGCATCGCGCAGCAGCGCGGCAGGCCCGCCGACTGGGTCGGCTGGGCCAACTTCGAGAAGATCCTCTCCACCGAGCTCTTCTGGACGTCACTGCGCAACACCGTGGTGTTCGCCGTGGTCGCCGTCACCCTCACTCTGGTGGTCGGCACCGCGGTCGGCGTCCTGCTGCACAAGCTCGGCAAGAAGATGTCCCTGTTCGTGGTCATCGGCTGCATGTTCGCCTGGGCCATCCCGCCGGTCGCCCAGGCCGCCATCTGGCGGTCGCTGTTCGACGCCGACTCCGGCATCGTCAACTGGGCGCTGAACCTGCTGCCCGACTGGCTGTCCCAGGCGCTCTTCGGCCGGGCCGACTGGACCGGCGAGCCGTGGCTGAACGACGCGTTCACCGTCTACGTCGTACTGGTCTTCTGCGTGGTCTGGGCGGGCTTCCCGTTCATCGCGGTCTCCGTGCTGGCCGGGCTCAAGGGCATCCCCAACGAGCTGTACGAGGCCGCCAAGGTCGACGGCTCCGGCGCGTGGCGCACGTTCAGGAAGATCACCCTGCCGCTGCTGAAGCCCGTCTTCGCCGTGCTGACCGTGCTGTCCATCATCTGGGACTTCAAGGTCTACACACAGCTGCACATCCTGCTGAACGGCCCGACCAACCGCGAGGCGTTCAACCTGTCGATGTACGCCGTGGCCGAGGCCTTCAAGCCGCCGCCCAAGATGGGAACGGGCGCGGCCATCTCCATCGTGCTGACGATCATCCTGCTGATCATCACGGTGTTCTACGTCAGGCAGATCGTGAAGCAGGAGGAGATGTGAACCCGGCAAGGCGCAAGAGGCTCGGCAGGATCCTGCTGAACACCGCCGGCGTCGTCGTCTTCCTCTACGCGATCTTCCCCGTGTACTGGATGGTGTCGACCGGCTTCAAGGCCAACGACCAGATCTTCACCACCGAGTTCATCCCGTTCCCGACGAGCTTCACCCTCGAGCACTTCTCGCGGGTGCTGACGGAGGGCGTGGCCAACAACTCGATCTGGCTCTACCTGCGCAACAGCGCGATCGTGGCGCTCGGCACCGTGCTGATCGGCTCGCTGTTCGCGCTGCTGTCGGCGACGGCGATCGCCAGGTTCAGGTTCAGGGGCCGGGGGAGCTTCCTCATCACCCTGCTGGTCGTGCAGATGCTGCCCTCCGAGGCCATGCTCATCCCGCTCTCTGTGATGATCAGGCGCGTCGGCCTCGGCGACCAGCTGCTCGGCATCATCGTCGCCCAGGTGGCGGTGACCCTCCCCTTCGGCATCTGGATGCTGCGGACCTTCGTGGCCGCGGTGCCCAAGACGCTGGAGGAGGCGGCCTGGATCGACGGCGCCAGCCGGATGACCACCTTCTGGAAGGTGCTCTTCCCGCTCGTCGCCCCCGGTCTGGTGGCCACCAGCATCTTCTCCTTCATCACCGCCTGGAACGACCTGGTCTTCGCGCTGTACCTGATGTCCAGTTCAGAGGGCTACACGATGCCGGTCGCGCTGCAGTACTTCTTCGGCCAGAAGGGCGTCGACTGGGGCGCCATCATGGCCGGCTCGACGCTGATGACCATCCCGGTCGTCATCTTCTTCCTCCTGGTTCAGCGCCGCATGGTCTCCGGCCTGGTGGCCGGCGCCGTGAAGGGCTGACCGACACCCCAGGTGCTCGTACGGTCACCGCACACCCACGCGGTGGCCGTACCCGACCCTGCCCACCGGCGGGGGGTACGGCTCGCATCCCGGACAGCGGGCCCGCGAGCCGTACCGACTCCCCGCCCGCCCGACCGCCAACACTCACTCCGTCCCCGAAAGACCCCAGCCACCACCCCACGGAACCGGCCGGGACCCACGGGAAGGCGTGACCGCCACAAGGGAGTTTCCAGATGAGCCAGAGTGATCGGGGGCTGCGCCGTCTCGCGGCCGGCACGCTGCTCGTCGCCTTCCAGGGCACCACCGCCCCGGACTGGGTCCTGCGCGAGCTGGAGGCCGGGATCGCCGGCGTCACGCTCTTCGGCTTCAACGTCGCCGACCCCGCGCAGCTGAGCGCCCTCACCGCCGCGCTGAAGGCCGCCGGAGAGCCCGTCATCTCGCTGGACGAGGAGGGCGGCGACGTCACCCGCCTCGCCTACCACATCGGCAGCCCCTACCCGGGCAACGCCGCCCTCGGCGCCGTGGACGACGTCGAGCTGACCCACCGCGTCTACCGCGCGATCGGCTCCGAGCTGGCCGCATGCGGCGTGAACCTCGACATGGCGCCCGACGCCGACGTCAACACCGCCGACGACAACCCGGTGATCGGCACCCGTTCGTTCGGCAACGACGCCGCCCTGGTCGCCCGGCACACCGTCGCCGCACTCCAGGGCCTGCAGTCGGTGAACGTCGCCGCCTGCGTCAAGCACTTCCCCGGCCACGGCGCCACCCGCGTGGACTCCCACCTGGCGGTCCCTGTGGTCGACGTGCCGCTCGACGTGCTGCGCGAGCGCGAGCTGGTGCCGTTCCAGGCGGCGATCAAGGCGGGCGCGAAGTCCGTCATGACCGCGCATGTCGCGGTTCCCGTGATCACCGGCGACGACCCCGCCACGCTGTCGGCCGCCGCGGTGACCGGGCTCCTCAGGGATGAGCTCGGGTACGACGGCGTGGTCATCACCGACGCGCTCGACATGCACGCGATCACCAAGAGCGTCGGCCTCGCCGGCGGCGCCGTCCGCACCCTCGTCGCCGGCTCCGACCTGCTGTGCCTGGGCCCGCTGCCGACCTACGACGACGTCCAGCAGATCATCGCGGAGATCGTGACCGCGGTGGGCGACGGGCGGCTGCCGCTGTCCCGCCTGGAGGAGGCCGCCGCCAGGGTGGCCGACCTGCGCGCCTGGTTCGGCTCCGGTACGGCCGGCGCCGCCGAGGCGAGCGTCGTCGGCCTGGACGCGGCCCGCAGGGCGGTCACGGTCACCGGCGCCACCGCCGCGCTGCGCGACCCGCTGGTGATCGAGATCGACACCCCGCCCACGATCGCCGTCGGCGACGTCCCGTGGGGGCTGTCGCTGCCCTCGGCCGAGACCGTGCGGGTCAAGCCGTCGGACGCCGACGCCGACGCGCTGCTGGAACGCGCCATCGGACGCTCGCTGGTGGTGGTCGTGAAGGACGCCCATCGCTACGAGGAGAGCAGGACCCTCGTCTCCCGCCTGGTGGCGGCGCGGGCCGACACCACGGTGATCGAGATGGGCCTGCCGATCTGGCGTCCCGAGAGCGCCGCGTACATCGCGACGTACGGCGCCGCCCGCGCCAACGCCCAGGCCGCCGTCGAACTCCTCACCGCCTGACCAGGAATCCCCGAACCCCGGCCCCTCACTCCGAAAGTCTCGGAGGACCAAGGCGCTCAGAGAGACGGGAGTCTCGGAGGGCCGGAACTCGCGGAAGGCCGGGGCTCGCGGAAGGCCGGGGGCTCTCAGAAGGCCGGGGCTCTCGGGCGTCGATGGCTCTGAGTCTCCTGGGGTCAGGAGGCGAAGATCTCTTCGCGGGCCTGGTCGAGGGCGGCGAGGACGGCGCCGCGGAGCACCGGGTTGTCCTCCACCGCCGTCGTCACCACCTGGGGCCTGATCGGGCAGATCCGGGCGACGGCCTCCTCCACGCGGGTCGTGAGCGCCGCCCCGCCCGCCTTCCCCACGTCACCCGCCAGGACCACGAGCCCCGGGTCGAGCACCACGCAGACCGCCGCCACCCCGAGCGCGAGCCGGTGCGCGATCTCGTCGAGCAGCGGCTCACCCCGCGCGCCGTCGGCTACGGCCTCCGCGATGCCCGCGAAGCCGTAGCCTGAGGCGAGCTCGGCCACCGCCTCGGCGCTGACCAGCGACTGCAGCCCGCCCGCCAGCGACGGCAGCCGTCCTGGCACCGCCCTGATGTCCTCGGCCAGCGGCACCCCCGGCACCGGCAGGTAGCCGATCTCGCCCGCGCTGCCCGAACGCCCCCTGTGCAGTCTGCCGCCGAGCATCACCGCGAGGCCGAGCCCGCGACCAGCCCACAGCAGCACGAAGTCGTCGACGCCCTTGGCCGCGCCCGCCGCGCGCTCGGCCAGGGCCGCCAGGTTGACGTCGTTCTCGATCGTGACCTCGCGCTTGAGGTCACCGGCCAGCGCCTCATGGATGCCCTCGTGCCAGCCGGGCAGGTCGAAGGAGAAGCGCACGTCGCCGCTGCGGGGGTCGACCACGCCGGGCGTGCCGATCACCACGCCGCGCAGCTTGGCCAGGCTCACCTTGGCGCTGCGGCAAGCCTTGACGACCGCGCTGTGCACCACGGAGACCGGGTCGTCGTGCCCGTTGGGCGCGACCGTCACCTCGGCGATCGTCTTGCCGTGGATGTCGGCGATCGCCGTCGCGACCAGCTCGGGCCCGACGTCGAGCCCCGCGACGTAGGCGCTGGAGGCCACCACGGAGTAGAGCGCGGCATTCGGCCCCCGCCCACCGGCCTGCTCACCGACGACCTCGACCAGCCCGCGCTCCTCCAGCCTGGCCAGGGTCTGGGAGGCGGTCACCTTGGACAGACCCGTCAGATCGCCGATCTGCCCCCTCGTCATCGGCCCGGTGTCGAGCAGCAACTCCAGCGCGGCCCGGTCGTTGATCTCCCTCAGCAACCTGGGCACACCAGGACGTCGCTCCACGGGCAAAGCTTAGCCCTCCTGCCTGATGACTCGCAGGACGTGAGGATCACTCATACTCCCCTGACCTCGCGGTGGACGGCCGCGGCCGGCCCCGTCCCCTCGCGCTCGATGCGCCGGAGCAACGCATCGATCATGTGCTGGTCACCGGCGGGGTGCGGGCCGAATCGGCCGGCGTGCCGGTCTCCCCGCGCATAACCAGTGTTGACCAGGAGGGATAATTGACAACATGCGCCTTTCCGCTCGTGTCGACTATGCCCTCCGTGCCGCCGCCGAACTCGCCGCAGCAGGCGCCGGCCCGACCACAGTGGGCGAGCTGGCGAAGGAGCAGGACATGCCGCCCAAGTACCTCGAGAACATCCTGCTGCAGATGCGCCGGGCCGGGCTGGTGCGCGGGCAGCGCGGCCCCGAGGGCGGTTACGTGCTGGCGCGTCCAGCGGCGGAGATCTCGCTGGCCGACGTGATCCGCGCGGTCGACGGCCCGCTGGCCAACGTGCGGGGCGAGCGTCCCGAGCACGTCGGCTACCGGGGCCCGGCCGAGTCACTGCAGCAGGTCTGGATCGCGTTGCGCGCCACCGAGCGGGCCATCCTGGAGGAGGTCACGCTCGATCAGGTCGCCAGCGGCGCGCTGCCCGAGCGGGTCCGCTCACTCGCCGCCGACCCGGCCGCCTGGGACTGACGGCTCGCCCACCAGAACAGCGCCAGCGCCACCAGCTCGGCGACCGCGGCGCCCACCGGCAGGGCGCCGGGGCCGTACCCCTCGATCAGCAGCCCGCCCAGCGCGCCGCCCGCCGACACCTGCCAGGCGCGTCTCCATGCTTACCTCCATAAAGGTAACGAGTGTTACCCAGATAAGGTAACACTCGTGACCCATCAGGGGTGAAGGAGGAAGGCGTGGTGAGGACGGCCGACCCGCGGCGGCGAGCCGAGTTGCTCGACTCGATCGTCGACTACCTGGCCGACCACGGCCTGTCGACGCTGTCGATGCGTCCGCTGGCCGAGCACCTCGGCAAGAGCACCAGGGTCCTGACCCACCACTTCGCCGACAAGGAGGAGCTCCTGTCGGCCACCATGGAGCGCCTCGACGCCAGGCACCGGGCCTGGCTGCGCGAGCTGCCCGGCTGGGACGGCGACGACAGCGTGGGCACCATCGTCAGGCGCACCTGGGACTGGCAGCTCCGGGAGGACAACCTGCCCGTCGCCAGGCTCATCCGCGAGATCGAAGGGCTGGCCGCGGGCGGTCGCCTGGCGGGACACGTGCCGGGACTGCTCGCCGACAGGACGGCGTTCGTGGCGGAGCTGCTGCGCCGGCGCGGCGTCCCCGCCCCCGCCGCGCTGCGCCTGTCCACGCTGGTCAACGCCGCCTACGCGGGCCTCATGAACGACCTTCTCACCACCGGCGACCGGCCCAGGGTGGAGGCGGCCCTCGACGAGCTCACCACGCTCGTGGACACCTGGGTGGACGAGCATGCCCGAGGGTGACGCCGTCTACCGGACCGCGCGCCGCCTGCGGCAGGCGCTCGACGGCCGCGTGCTGACCAGGTCCGACTTCAGGGTGCCGCGCCACGCCACCGCCGACCTGACCGGGCGCGCGGTCCTGGAGACCGTCTCGTACGGCAAGCATCTGCTCACCCGGGTCGAAGGCGGCCTCACCGTCCATACGCACCTGCGCATGGACGGCCACTGGGACATCATGCCCGAGAGCCGCCGCCTGCCACGGGGTGATCTGGTCAGGCTCGTGCTGGCCAACGCCGAATGGCAGGCCGTGGGCGTCAGGCTGGGCATCGTCGATCTGCTCAGGACCGAGCACGAGAACACGGTGATCGGCCACCTCGGGCCCGACCTGCTCGGCCCCGGCTGGGATCAGGGGGAGGCGGTACGGCGGCTGCGGGCGCATCAGGACACGACGATCGGAGAGGCGCTGCTCGACCAGCGCAATCTCGCCGGGATCGGCACGATCTACCGTGCGGAGACGTTGTTTCTCAGGGGAGTGTCGCCCTGGCGTCCTGTGGGCGACATCGAGGACCTCGACGGCCTGGTCTCGCTGGCGCAACGGCTGCTGGAGGCCAACATCCCGCATGCGGGCACCGTCACCACCGGTGATCGCCGTCGTGGCTACGAGACGTGGGTTTATGGCAGGGCCGGCAGACCCTGCCGCCGATGCGGATCTCGCATCAGGCGAGGGGAGATGGGATCAGCACCGCAGGAACGCCTCATCCTGTGGTGTGACCACTGCCAACGGGACTGAGCCCCGTGCGGTCAGGCCGCGACCATGTCCTTGACTTCGGGGAAGACCGAGTCGGAGATCGATCCGGGGACCGTCTCGGACAACGGCAGTCGCTCGCGCTCCGGCACGTCCGCGAGCACAGGAGCGGCCTGCAGCTCCGCCAGCGCGAACTGGTCGGAAACCTCACGCAACACCTGGGACAGGGGGACACCCAAAGCACCACAGATCGAGGCGAGCAGCTCGGAGGAGGCCTCCTTCTGACCACGCTCAACCTCGGACAGGTAGCCCAAAGACACGCGCGCCAGCGTCGACACCTCGCGAAGGGTGCGTCCCTGCCGCACCCGCAGCCGCCTCAGAACGTCTCCAAGAAGCTGACGCAGCAGAATCATCTGTCGCTCCCTCCCCGGCGCGGTGTTCTTCACCGTGCCATGCGCGATCGGATCGTGCCGCCCGTTTTTCTTCTTCGCTTCGTACATACTCCTCGCCGTCATCATCGGGCGCCTGCGCGGATCGTTGGGCCCGCCAGCCTGGCTCGCGGGGCTTGCAGATGGCTCACGGACCTCACTCACAGCTCCACCGTACCTGTATCCACCGACACCGCGTCAGACCGTGGTTCGCATGTTCGCTCGGGACGTAACACGGTAATCACCCGGAATGTTCCCCCATGTTCGTCTTCAGCACACCTGCGAGGAGATCTACAGCCTCGTCCACAGTCCGCTGCCTGATGCGCCCGCGCGACCCTCCGCGGACCAGATCGCGGTGCCAGATCTTGCCCTCAGGGCCGCTCAGCGCGACGTGAACGGTGCCGACCGGCTTGCCGTCCTGCGGGTCGGGGCCCGCCACTCCGGTGACCGCCAGGCCGTACGTGGCGCCGCAGAGCCTCGCCACCCCCCGCGCCATCGCCGCGGCCACCTCGGGATGCACCGCCCCTTCCCTCTCGAGCAGATCCCCCGGTACGGCCAGCAGCTCGCGCTTCAGATCGGTGGCGTAGCAGATGATCCCGCCCCTGAAGGCGGCCGAGGCGCCGCCCATCGCGGTGAAGGTCGCACCGAGCAGCCCGCCGGTGAGCGACTCGGCCACGGCGAGCGTGGCGCCCTGGCGGATCAGGAGGTGAATGACGCCGGCGGCGCCGAGGACGTCGGTTCTCATCGGCTCACTCCGCCCTGGCCCGCTTGGCCACCTGCCTCAGCCTGATCGCGCGGATGACGTAGTCGGCCCCGGTTACGACGGTCACGACCAGCGCGGCCCCCATGACCACCCAACGCAGCACGCCGGGCACGCCCGGCAGGAGATAGAGCACGATCGCGGCGATCTGCAGGACGGTCTTGACCTTGCCGCCGTAGCTGGCCGGGATCACCCCGTGCCTGATCACCACGAACCGCAGCGCGGTGATGCCGAGCTCGCGACCGAGGATCACGATCGTGACCCACCAGGGCAGCTCCTGCAGCACCGACAGGCTCACCAGCGCCGCGCCGGTGAGCGCCTTGTCGGCGATCGGGTCGGCGATCTTCCCGAAGTCGGTGATCAGGTGGTAGCGCCTGGCCAGCTCGCCGTCCAGGTGATCGGTGAGCGAGGCCACGCCGAACACGACCAGGGCCGCGACCCGCCAGCCGTCGCCCGGCAGGAACAGGCAGACCACGAAGAAGGGGACGAGCGCCAACCGTAGGACCGTGAGGACGTTGGCGATGTTCCACGGACTTACCACGCGGCGCTCGTCCGGGGTCATGGACCGGCCTTGATCCGGGCGATCAGATCGACCCCCTCGGCGTCCACCACGACCGCCCTGACGATCTGGCCGGGAACCAGACCGATGCCCTGCACGGTGACGGAGCCGTCGACCTCGGGCCCCTGGTGGGCCGCCCTGCCCTCGTAGCCGCCGTCGCCGAGGTCCTCGTCGATCAGCACGTCGACCTCGGTGCCGATGCGCTCCTCCGCGCGCTGGGAGGTCAGCTCCTCGGCCAACTCGGTCAGGATGCGCACCCGCTCGTCGACGACCTCCTGGGCGACCTTCGACTCGAAGGTCGCCGCTTCGGTGCCGTCCTCGTCGGAGTAGCCGAAGACGCCGATGACGTCGAGCCTGGCCGCCTCGAGGAAGCCGACCAGCTCGCCGAACTCCTCGTCGGTCTCGCCGGGGAAGCCCACGATGAAGTTGGAGCGCACGCCCGCCTCGGGCGCCTTGGCCCTGATCTGCTCCAGCAGGCCGAGGAAGCGCTCGGGGTCGCCGAAGCGCCGCATCCTGCGCAGCACGGTGCCGCTGGCGTGCTGGAAGGACAGGTCGAAGTAGGGGGCGATGCCCTCGGTGGCGGCGATGACGTCGAGCAGCCCGGGGCGCAGCTCGGCGGGCTGCAGGTAGCTGGCCCGCACCCGCTCGATGCCCTCGACGGCGGCCAGCTGCGGCAGCAGCTTCTCCAGGGCGCGCAGGTCGCCCAGGTCTTTTCCGTAGGAGGTGGAGTTCTCGCTCACCAGGACCAGCTCCCTGACCCCGCGGTGGGCCAGCCAGTCGGCCTCGGCGAGCAGTTCCTCCGGCGCGCGTGAGACGTATGCGCCACGGAAGGCCGGGATGGCGCAGAACGAGCAGCGGCGGTCGCAGCCCGAGGCCAGCTTCAGCGAGGCGACGGGACTCTCGTCAAGCCGCTTGCGCAGCACGCGCGGGCCGCTGGCGGGCGCGAGGCCCGTCGGCAGGTCGCCGTGGCCGGGGATGCCGGCCTTCGCGGCGGAGGCCCGCTCGACGGGCGAGATGGGCAGCAGCAGGCGACGGTCGCGCGGCGTGTGCGGCTTCAGCGACCGGCCGGCGAGCACGTCGTCGAGGCGCTCCCCGATCTCGGTGTAGTCGTCGAAGGAGATGACCGCGCTGGCCTCGGGCAGTGCCTCGGCCAGCTCGTTGCCATAGCGCTCGGCCATGCAACCCGCGGCGACCACCTTGGCCCCCGAGTCGGCCGCGGCCAGCAGCGTGTCGATGGAGTCCTTCTTCGCCGAGTCGATGAAGCCGCACGTGTTGACGACGACGACGTCTGGGTCGTCGTCACCCAGCTGCCAACCGGCAGCGTCGAGTCGCGCGGCGAGCTCCTCGGAGTCGACCTCGTTGCGCGCGCAGCCCAGAGTGATCAGCGATACGGTTCGGCGGGATGACATGGTGGACACTACGGTATCGGCACTTGGCCACTACCGTCGCACGTCCCCCGCACTAGTCACCTCTGAGGAGGCGTCTCCGGGCCGAAGGTGCGCCTGACCTGTTCGCCGCTGGCCCCCAGCGTGCCCAGGTTCTTGCCGTTGACCTGGAGCGAGACCGCACCCGCGTCGCGCAGCAGGAGATTGACCCCCGCCCTGGCCGTCCAGGTGTCGCTCTTGCCCGCCCGCAGCGTGCCGGCGAAGAGCTTCTTGCCCTTGGAGTCGCGCACGTTGATATAGGACGAGCGCTTCGCCTTCGCCTTCACCACGACCAGATCGCTGTCCTTCTGCGTCGACTGCGCCGCCGTACGGCGGGGCTCAGCCGGTGAGGCCGGCGCGTTCGGCGGCACGGTCGGCCCCGTGGAGGACACGGGGGTGATCCCGGCCGTGGGGACCTGCCCCGCGCCGCCCATGACCCTGACCACCCCGAAGACCACCACGATGGCGAGCGCCACGCCCAGCGCCATCGTCCAGTTGGGCCGGCCGCGCTCGCGCAGCTTCACGCCCTTGCTGCTCTGGAAGACCGTGGCGGCCCGCACCGGCTGTGGCAGCCCGCCGTGCTGCTCGTCGTAGAGGTGGACCATGGCCTCGGGGTCGAGCCCGACGGCCTTGGCGATGGCCTTGACGTGCCCCCTGGTGTAGAAGTCGCCCCCGCACAGGGAGAAGTCGTCACGCTCGATGGCGTACAGGAGCGCCTCGCGGATCTTCGTGATCGCGCTCAGCTGCCCGACTGTCAGCCCTGCCGCCCGCCTGGCCTCGGCCAGCACCACTCCGATGGTCTGTTCGTTCACGACGAACGCCTCCCCGCCCCCGACGTTGCGTAGTTACCCATATTCAATCAGTAACCGGGGGCAAGGGTGCGCAGGGGTCACTCCCCGCGCAAGTCGGCCAGCAATCCGGGCAGATCGTCGGGCTTCAACAGCACCTCGCGAGCCTTCGAGCCCTCGCTCGGCCCGACCACGCCACGCGACTCCAGCAGGTCCATCAGCCGGCCCGCCTTGGCGAAGCCGACCCTGAGCTTGCGCTGCAGCATCGAGGTGGAGCCGAACTGGGTCGTGACGATGAGCTCGGCGGCCTGGATGAGCACGTCGAGGTCGTCGCCGATCTCCTCGTCGATCTCCTTCTTGACCGCGACCGCCGCGACGTCGTCGCGGTACTCGGCCTGCATCTGCGCCTTGCAGTGCGCGACGATCCCGGCGATCTCCTTCTCGGAGACGAAGGCGTTCTGCAGGCGGATCGGCTTGCTTGCGCCCATCGGCAGGAACAGCGCGTCGCCCTGGCCGATCAGCTTGTCGGCGCCGGGCTGGTCGAGGATGACCCGCGAGTCGGTGAGGCTGGAGACGGCGAAGGCCAGGCGGGAGGGCACGTTGGCCTTGATCAGGCCGGTGACCACGTCCACCGAGGGCCGCTGGGTGGCGATCACCAGGTGGATGCCGGCCGCGCGGGCCAGCTGGGTGATGCGGACGATGGAGTCTTCGACGTCGCGCGGGGCGACCATCATCAGGTCGGACAGCTCGTCGACGATCACCAGCAGGTAGGGGTAGGGCTGGTAGACCCGCTCGCTGCCGGGCGGCGGCACCAGCTTGCCCGCGCGCACCGCCTTGTTGAACTCGTCCACGTGCCTGAAGCCGCTGGCGGCCAGGTCGTCGTAGCGGCGGTCCATCTCCCCCACCACCCACTCGAGGGCCTCGGCGGCCTTCTTCGGGTTGGTGATGATCGGGGTGATCAGGTGCGGGATGCCCTCGTAGACCGACAGCTCCACGCGCTTCGGGTCGACGAGCACCATGCGCACCTCGTCGGGCGTGGCGCGCAGCAGGATCGAGGTGATCAGCCCGTTGACGCAGACGGACTTGCCCGCGCCCGTCGCGCCCGCGATGAGCAGGTGCGGCATCTTGGCCAGGTTCGCCACGATCGTGCGGCCCTCGACGTCCTTGCCGAGTCCGACGATCATCGGATGGTGGTCGGCCTGGGCCACCTGCGAGCGCAGCACGTCGCCGAGCGCGACCAGGTCCTTGTCGGCGTTCGGGATCTCGACGCCGATGGCCGACTTGCCGGGGATCGGGGACAGGATGCGGACGTCCGCCGACTTCACGGCGTAGGCGATGTTCTTGGTGAGCGCGGTGACCTTCTCCACCTTCACGGCGGGGCCGAGCTCGATCTCGTAGCGCGTGACGGTCGGCCCCCTGGTGAAGCCGATCACCTGCGCGTCGATGGTGAACTGCTCCAGCACGCTGGTCAGCGCGTTGACGACCGTCTTGTTCGCCTTGGTCTCCTGCTTGGGCGCGCTGCCGGCGCTCAGCGACTGCAGGTCGGGCAGGACGTACGGTCCCGCCTGCGGCGACAGCACCAGCTGCTCGACCTTGCGCGGCGCGGGAGTCGGCTCGGGCGCCGCGGCCACGACGGGCCTCGGCGGCTCGGGAGCTTCCTGCGGCTCGTCATCGACCAGGCCGGGCACGATCTCGGGAGAGTGCTTGTCCTTCTCGGCGATCACCGGGCTGTCGTACGGCTTGACCCCGTCGGGCAGGTCGGGCTTCTTGGTCCTGACCCGCTTCCTGGTCTGGTCGCCCGGCTTCGGCGGGCCGCTCTTCTCGAACAGCATGTGCCGCAGCTCGCCCAGCCGCTCGGGGATCCGGTGCACCGGCGTGGCGGTGATCACCAGGACGCCGAACCCGGACAGGAGCAGCAGCAGCGGGATCGTCACCCAGGCGGGCAGGATGCTGGCGGGCGGGGCCGAGACGATGAAGCCGACCATGCCGCCGGCCGCCGACACCTTGTCCATGCCGTCGGTGGCGTCACCCGCCGGGTACGGCACGTCGTTGACCACGTGGATGACCCCGAGCACGCCGGTCAGCAGCGCGCCCCAGCCGATCACCATGCGCCCCGTGTCGGCGTTCTGGTCGGGATGGCGCAGGAAGCGCCAGGCCAGCAGGCCTAGCAGCAGCGGGATGGCCCAGGCCAGCGCGCCGAACACGCCGTGCGCGACGGCGGCGACGACCTCGGAGACCGCGCCCTTCGACTGGCGCCAGGTCATCGCGGCCAGCACGATGGCGGCCGCCAGCACCGCCAGGCCCACGCCGTCGCGCCGGTGCGCGGGGTCGAGCTCGCGCGCCTGGTTGCCCAGCGCTCTGGCGGCGCCGCCGATGCCGTTGGCCACCAGCATCCACAGCCCGACGATCAGCTTGCCGATCATGGTGAAGACCCAGCTGATCGGGTCCTGGTGGGTGGCGGGGGGTCTGCGGGCCGACGCCGACGTCTTCGCCTTTGATCGCGCGGAGGACTGCGCGGTCGTCCGCTTGGCCGGAGTCGGGCGTGACGAGGTCGACCGCTTCGCCGGCCCCTTCGATGAGCTTTTCGGCGTACGGGTGGCCATGATGCCAAAGGTACGTCGGAGACCCGGGCGATGGCGTGGAGGCTCGCCGATATCCCTTATGTCGGGGTGGAGAGGAGACGCTCAGTGACGGGCGGGCGCGGCGGTGGACTCGCGGACGACCAGGTGGGTCTCCAGCCTGGCGAGCGTCGGCGTGCCGGCGTCGCCCGCGTTGACGGCGGCCAGCAGCAGGTCGACGGCCATGCGACCGGCGGCGGCCGTGGGCATCGTGATCGTCGTGAGCTTCGGCCTGGTGAGCCGGCCCGGCAGGCTGTCGTCCACGCCGATGACGCTCACGTCCTCGGGAATCCGCAGACCGCGCTCCCTCAGCCCCTCGATCAGGCCGAGCGCGACCAGGTCGTTGTAACAGAGCACGGCCGTCGCCCCCGAAGCCGCCACCGCTCCGGCCGCCGCCAGGCCACCGTGCTCGGTCGGCTCGTTCGGCCCCAGCACCGACAGGTCGACCCCGTACTCACCCGCGGCCAGCGTGGCGGCGGCCTGCATCTCCTCACTGGTCCAGGAGGACGCGGGACCCGAGAGCAGGGCGACCCGGCGATGACCCAGCCCCGCCACATGCTCCACCGCCGCCCTCGCCCCCTGCCCCACATCCATCAACACCGTCGTCAACCCCTTCAACCGACGATTCACCACCACGAACGGCACCTGCGCCCGCAACCGCTCGATCACCCGATTCGACAACCGCGGACTACACAACAACACCCCATCCACCTGCTTGCACAACGTCTCGATCAACTCCTGCTCCAACAACGGATCCTCATCCGTGTCCGCCACGAACACGTGATAATCCCGCTCCCGAGCCTGAGCCTGCGCAGCCTTGATCAACGGCGGAAAAAACGGATTCGCGATATCCGCCACGATCAACCCCAAATTATGCGTACGCCCCGTCGTCAACGCCCGCGCCGCCCGATTCGGCCGATACCCCAACCCCTCAGCCACCGCCAACACCCGCGTACGCGTCTCCGCATTCACCAGATGCGGAGCCGAGAACGTCCGCGACACCGTCGAGACATGCACCCCCGACTCCCGCGCCACATCCCTGATCGTCACCGCCACGCCGTACCTCCGTCTGCTTCCAAGTGGCGGGCGAGCCAGCCGAAGACCCGCTCCTGCGCGGCGCGGCCGAAGCTGTGCCCCGCGTCGGCGAAGATCCCCGTGTACCCGGCCTGGACCTGCCGATAGTGTGCCGCGATCATCGCATGCGCCCGGCGCATCCCGCTCAGTGGCAGGATCTCGTCCCGCTCGCCGTACCAGACGAGCAACGGCCTGGGCGCGCCGCTGGCGACCAGGTCGGGCAGGTCGCACAGCCGGGACAGCCCGGGAGGATACAACATCCAGGTGTGGCGGGCCACGAACCCGTCCAGCAGGTCGCGGTAGGAGGAGATCATGGCCACCACGGCGACCGCGTCGACGTCGCGGTCGAAGGCGCCGAGCAGGGCCGCGCGCAGGCCACCGCCCGACAGGCCGGCGCAGCCGACCGCCCCCACGTCGGCGCGCGAGCGCAGGTAGGCCGCCGCGGCGAGGTCCTCTCCCGCGACGACGCCCGCGTACGACGTGCCCAGCACCGTGCAGTACTTGGCCAGCACGTGCTCGTGGCGGGCGGCGGCCAGGTCGTAGCGGTCGGCCTCGCTGAGGGGCACGCCGGACTCGCCCGGCGCGCCGTCCGGCATGTCGGCGGGCGGGAACCGGCGGCTGCCCCAGCCCAGCACGTCGGGCACCAGCACGGTGAACCCGCGCCGGGCCAGTTCCGCCGCCCACGCCCGTCCGTCGTAGAGCGCGGCTCTCAGCCTGGCCACTTCGGGCGAAGGGCCCTCGGGTCCGTCGGCGATCTTCTCCTTGCCCGCCCACTTCATTCCCGCGTGGCAGTGCAGCGCGACGACGCCGGGGAGCACGCCGTCCCCCGCGCGATCGGGACGCAGCACGTAGGCGTGGGTCCGCGGGCCGAATCCGACGTCCCACGAGACTTCCTCTCCCGACAGCCCGTCCGCCGTCCAGGTCCGCTCGGTGCGCACGTCGGCCGCGGTCAGTTCGAGCACGCCCAGGACCTCACGGGCGCTGTCGCGCAGGCCGAGGCCCGGCGGAGGGAACAGCTCTCGCTGCGTCATGGCGAGCTCGGCCAGCCCGGAGAAGTCGCCGAGGTGCCGCAGGCGGCGCGGGTCGAGTGGATCGGGCACGGCTCAGCTGTCGGCCATGCGCGTGCCGCCGTCGGCCAGCTGGATCGCCCGGCCCGAACGGATCGACTCGTTGGCCGCCGCGCCCACCATGACGCTGCGGATCCCGTCGACGTAGCCCGCCTGCCTTGCCAGCGGGTCGTCGTCGGGGCCGCGGAAGACGTCGTTCAGCAGGAGCCGGTCACCGCCGCCGTGTCCGCCCTCGCCCCGCTCGATCGGGATCTCCCTCGTCTGCTGCCAGTGCTGGTGCAGGGTGAGCCGCTCCCACGAGCCCGCGGCGTGCTCCTTCGCGGCGGCGCTCGGGTCGATCGCGGCGTGCGCAGGCGTCCACGACCGCTCGCACACCTCCAGCTCGATCCGGCCGGCGGTGCCGTTGAAGACGACGCGGTACCCCTCGTGCGGAGCGTGCGCGTTCAGCGAGTAGGTGAGCATGGCGCCGTTGTCGTAGCGCACCAGGACGGCCAGGTTGTCCTCGATGGTGATGCCTTCGCTGAAGGCGTCCCTGTCGCGCAGGTACCCGTCCTCGTGTTCGGCGTCCAGGTAGAGCCGCTTGAGTCTCGGGTCGGCGGAGATGTCGAGGATGAAGGGGTCGGTGCCCAGCCCCGGGGCGCCCTGACCGCGCTCGGGACGCGCGGCCAGCCCGCGGGCCCTGGCGTTCTCCGCACCGTAGAAGCGCAGCTCGCCCTGGGCGTACACGCTGCGCGCCGCGGCGGCCAGCCACCAGTTCACCAGGTCGAAGTGATGCGTGGACTTGTGCACGAGCAGGCCGCCCGAGTTCGCCTTCTCGCGGTGCCAGCGGCGGAAGTAGTCGGCGCCGTGGATGGTGTCCAGCGCCCACTCGAAGTGGACGGAGGTGACCTCGCCGATCGCGCCGTCCATGATGAGGCGCCGCACCGCGGAGTTGCGCGGCGAGTAGCGGTAGTTGAAGGTGACGATCAGGGACGCCGTGCTCCGCTCGGCGGCGGCGGCGATCGCGGCGCACCCTTCGGCGTCGGTCGTGAGCGGCTTCTCCACGATCACGTGCTTGCCGGCGTCCAGCGCGGCACAGACGTAGGCGGCGTGGGTGGCGTCCACCGTGGTGATGATCACCGCGTCGCACAGCTCCAGCAGCGCGGCGAACTCGCCGGGCGCGAAGCACGGGACCGGCGTGCCCAGGAGCTCGTTGTAGTAGTCCATCCTGGTCTGGTTGGTGTCGCAGAAGGCGACGATCTCGCCGGTGTCACGCCAGTCGCCGGTCAGCGCGCCGACGTACATCTGGGCACGGTGCCCGAGTCCTGCGATGCCGTATTTCATCTGTCTCCCCGATGGATGTGCCGTACGGCTCGCGAGAGCCGTACGGCGGTGGAAGTGGTCGTCAGCCGGCCAGTGCCGCGTTGGCCTCTTCGAGCAGCTTGGTGGCCGCCTCGTCGGGGCTCTGCTGGCCGGAGGTCACGGCCTCGGAGTAGCGCTTGAGGATGTCCTCCATCTTCGAGCCGCCCTTGGGCGGCACGATCACCGGCGACAGCTCGCTCTTCACCGAGTCGAGGAAGGTCAGCGTCTGCTGGTCGGCGGGGGGCAGCTTGCCCTTGATCGCCTCGAGGACCTTCGAGTTGATCGGCAGTCCCCTGTCGCTCAGGAGCAGGCCGCCCGCCTCCGGGTCGTTGATCAGGAAGTCGATGAACTTCGTGGCCTCGGCCTGGTGCTCGCTCTTGCTGGAGGCGGTCCAGTGCATGGCCGGCTGGAGGAACATGCCGGCGTTCGCCGCCTCGGGCAGCTTCGGCAGGCGCAGCAGGGTCAGCTCCTGGCCCGACGACTTGGCCATCGCGCCGAGCTGGTTGCTCCACCACATGCCGAAGGCGCCCTTGTTGGTGGCGATCAGCGACTGCTCCTGACCCGCCGCGGCGATCTCACCCATCTTCGCGGCGTCGGGCGAGCCCTTGGTCTCGATGAGTTTGCTGAACGTCGCCCACCAGGCCTTGAGCGTCTCGGGCGTGACGCCGATCTTGCCGTTGTCGTAGAACTTCTCGCCGCGCTGCGCCGCGAAGATGGTCAGGTACGCGGGGTTGAAGTTGTACTCGGCGCCGTAGACCGTCCCGTCTCCCTTTTCGGTGATCTTCTGGGCGAGGCCGACGAAGTCGTCCCAGGTCCAGGTCTTGTCGTCGGGCAGCTTCTGTCCCGCCTTCTCGATGATGGCCTTGTTGGCCAGCATGGAGAACACGTTGACGCCGGTGGGGATGGCGTACTGCTTGCCGTCGACGCTGCCGGAGGCGAGCACCTGCTGGTCGAGGTCGGCCGTGTTGACCTTGCCCGTCAGGTCGGCGAGTGCGCCGCGGCCCGCGTACTCGGCCAGGCCGCGGATCTCGATGGTCATGACGTCGGGGGCGTCGCCGGCCGCCACCTTGGTGGCCAGCGACTCGTAGTAGCTGGGCCAGTCCGAGAACTCTCCGACCACGTCGATGGTCGGGTTCTTCTTCTCGAACGCGGCGATGACCTGCTCGGTGAGCTTCTGCCTGGAGTCGCTGCCCCAGTAGGAGAAGCGCAGCTTGACCTTGTCGCCACCGGAGGCCTCGCCACCGCTGCCGCCGCCGCAGGCCGCCAGGGCCATCGCGGCGGCGGCGAGCAGAGCCGCGGTCTTGAGAGAGCGCATCTCTCCGTCCTTCCTCTTGATCATGGGCAGGGGGTGAAGAGGACTACTTGAGACCCGTGGTGGCCACACCACGGATCAGGTACTTCTGGCCGGCCAGGAAGAAGCCGAAGATCGGGCCGAGCGCGATGATCGACATGGCGAACATCGGTCCCCACGACGACTCGCCGCTGGAGTCCAGGAAGGTGCGCAGCGCCACGGGAACGGTGAAGTTGTCCGGGTTGTTGAGATAGAGCAGCTGGCTCAGGAAGTCGTTCCAGGTCCAGATGAAGGTGAAGATCGCCGTGGTGGCCAGCGCGGGGGTGCAGAGCGGCATGATGACGCGGAAGAACGTGCGCCAGTAACCCGCTCCGTCGATGGAGGCCGCCTCGTCCAGCTCGCGCGGCAGGGTCCTGATGAACTGGACCATCAGGAAGATGAAGAACGAGTCGTGGGCCAGGAACTTAGGCAGGATCAGCGGCCACACCGTGTTGATCATGTCGAGCTTGGAGAACATGATGTACTGCGGGACGATCACCACGTGCAGCGGCAGCATGATCGAGCCCAGCATGATGGCGAACCAGAACTTCTTCATCGGGAAGTTCAGCCTGGCGAAGGCGTAGGCCGCCATCGAGCACGCGGCCAGGTTGGCGACGATCGACAGCGCGGTGACGACGGCGGAGTTCCACATGTAGTAGCCGAACGGGTGGGCCAGCGCCGTCCAGCCCTCGGTGAAGTTGTCGAAGGTGACCTCGCTCGGGATCAGTCCCGGCTCCCTGAAGATCAGCTCTTCGGGCTTGAGCGCGCTGGAGATCATCCACAGCAGCGGGTAGAGCATGACCAGGCCGAAGCCGATGAGCATCAGGTGCTTGGCACCCCTGCTGACGCGGCGCCGGTAGAGGACCGGCAGCCGCCTACTTGCTGTCGCCATAGAAGACCCAATACTTGGACGCGAGGAAGTTGACCCCGGTCAGACCGGCGATGATGAGGACGAGCACCCAGGCCAGCGCCGCGGCGTAGCCCATCTCGTACTCCTTGAACCCGTTGACGTAGAGGTAGAGCGTGTAGAAGAGCGTCGAGTCGTTCGGCCCGCCCGAGCCGTTGCTTACGATGAACGACTGCGTGAACGACTGGAACGACTTGATCACTTCGAGCACCAGGTTGAAGAAGATGATCGGCGTGAGCAGCGGGAGGGTGATGGTTCTGAACTGCCGGAGCGGGGTCGCGCCGTCCACTGCGGCGGCCTCGTAATAGCTGCGTGGGATCTGGCGCAGGCCGGCCAGGAAGATGACCATCGGGGCGCCGAACGTCCACACGTGCAGGAGGATCAGCGTGCCCAGCGCGGTGTCGGGGTTGTTCACGTAGCTGGTGCCCTGGATGCCGAAGAGGCCGAGCACCGAGTTCACCAGGCCGTCGGCGCCGAAGATCTTCCGCCAGAGGATCGCGATCGCGACGCTGCCGCCCAGCAGCGAGGGCAGGTAGTAGATCGAGCGGTAGAACGACAGGCCCCGCAGCCCGCGGTCCAGCAGCAGGGCCAGCCCGAGAGCGAAGCCGAGCTGGAGGGGCACGGAGACCACCACGTAGATCGTGGTCACCTTCAGCGAGGTCCAGAACCTGGGGTCCTCGTTGAACATCTTCGTGTAATTGTCCAGCCCGACCCACTTCGCCTCGTCGAGCAGGCTGTAGTCGGTGAAGGACAGGTAGAGCGAGGCGGCGATGGGGCCGATCGTGATCAGGAACAGGCCCACGAACCACGGCGCCAGGAAGACGTAGGCCGTCAGCGCCTTACGCCGGGAGCGCTCCCAGGCGGCGGGCCTCCGCCGCCTGGGAGCAGAGGGCTCAGCCGCGACCTCGGACTTCAACGACAGCGAATCAACCACGGCGGGACCCCTGGATGGATGGATCGAGCCCGGACATTTCTTGACTCAGTCGTCATCACGGGACCTCCCGATGTGACGTGAATGGATGGCGCTTTCCTATAGCGCCGGGGAAAGTTACGTCAACCCTTTGCAGGCGTTACCGCGCTGTTATCGATATATCGCCTGTGACATATTCGCAGGTGAGCGCGTTACCACGAGATGAAGACGCTCTAACAATCTTGGCAAATGAGACTTCATTGCTACAAGCGGTTGCAGTCGCGGGCGGCGCATGGCGAAGCGGGGAATCGTGCGACACGATTCCCCGGGACGGACGGGTCTAGCTCAGCCGGTGAACCTGTAGGTGGTGGTCGACTGGTGTTCCTCCCCCGGCCTGAGCACGGCCGAGGGGAAGTCCGGGCGGTTCGGCGCGTCGGGGAAGCGCTGCGTCTCCAGGCACAGCCCGGCGAACCTGCCATACGGCGTGCCGACGCCGTCCAGCATGTGGCCGGTGTAGAACTGCACACCGGGCTCTGTCGTCGTCACCTCCATCGCGCGCCCGCTCAGCGGCTCCTCCACCCGCATCACCCCGCCGGGCCGCAGGACGTAGCAGTGGTCGTAGCAACCGTCCAACCGCTCCCCCACGGGCGTGGGGCGGGTGAAGTCGTACGGCGTGCCCTCCACCGGCTCCGGCGCGCCGGGCAGGGGGATCTTGCCCTCGTCGACCGGCAGGTAGTGGTCGGCCTCGATCGTGACGACGTGCCCTCGCACGTCCGCGGGGCGGGCGAGGTTGAAGTACGAGTGGTTGGTCAGGTTGAGGACGGTCGGCGCGTCGGTGCGCGCACGGTAGTCGATGCGCAGTTCGTCACGGTCGGTGAGGGTGTAGGTGACCGACACGGTCAGTGTGCCCGGATAGCCCTCCTCGCCGTCCTTGCTGACGTAGGTCAGCACGACGGCCCGCTCGCCGTCCGGTTCGGCCCGCCAGATCCGCTTGTCGAAGCCGCGCTCCCCGCCGTGCAGGCTGTGGCCGTTGTTGTTGAGCGCCAGCTGGTAGGTGACGCCGTCCAGGGTGAACCTGCCGTTGGCGATGCGGTTGCCGTACCTGCCGACCACGGCGCCGAAGTAGCGGCTGCGCTCGAGGTAGTCGGCCACGGTGGGCAGACCGAGGACGACGTCGGTTCCATCGGGCAGTTCGATCGACTGGACGATGGCGCCGAGCGTCAGGATCGACGCGCGCGTCCTGCCGTTCGACAGGACGTGCCGGTCCACCGTCTCTCCAGCCGGCGTGGACCCAAATCTCACGGTGAGCTCACTCTCTGAGTCGATTCTCTGATCACCAGGCCCGTTTCCAGCCTGGCGGTGGTGTGTGGAGCGGGCCCTGCCGTGCCGGCGGAGCCCGAAATCGTGGCGAGGAGCAGGTCGACGGCCATGCGACCGGCGGCGGCCGTGGGCATCGTGATCGTCGTGAGCTTCGGCCTGCTGAGCCGGCCCGGCAGGCTGTCGTCCACACCGATGACGCTCACGTCGTCGGGGACCCCGAGGCCCCGCTGCCGCAGTCCCTCGATCAATCCCAGCGCGACCAGGTCGTTGTAGCAGAGCACGGCCGTCACCCCCGAAGCCGCCACCGCTCCGGCCGCCGCCAGGCCACCGTGCTCGGTCGGCTCGTTCGGCCCCAGCACCGAGAGCTCCATGTGGTGTTCGGCGGCGGTGTCGGTGGCGGCCTGGCGCATCTCGCCGCTGGTCCACGATCCGGCCGGTCCCGAGAGCAGGGCCATCCGGCGATGACCCAGCCCCGCCACATGCTCCACCGCCGCCCTCGCCCCCTGCCCCACATCCATCAACACCGTCGTCAACCCCTTCAACCGACGATTCACCACCACGAACGGCACCTGCGCCCGCAACCGCTCGATCACCCGATTCGACAACCGCGGACTACACAACAACACCCCATCCACCTGCTTGCACAACGTCTCGATCAACTCCTGCTCCAACAACGGATCCTCATCCGTGTCCGCCACGAACACGTGATAATCCCGCTCCCGAGCCTGAGCCTGCGCAGCCTTGATCAACGGCGGAAAAAACGGATTCGCGATATCCGCCACGATCAACCCCAAATTATGCGTACGCCCCGTCGTCAACGCCCGCGCCGCCCGATTCGGCCGATACCCCAACCCCTCAGCCACCGCCAACACCCGCGTACGCGTCTCCGCATTCACCAGATGCGGAGCCGAGAACGTCCGCGACACCGTCGAGACATGCACCCCCGACTCCCGCGCCACATCCCTGATCGTCACCGCCATGGCGCCTCCCAGCCCTCCGCCGCACACTAACGCAAACGGTTGCATCGTCGCCAGGGCCGACACTTCCCACCTTGCGACCGGTTGCGTCCCGCGGCTCGAACGCAACGGAGGCAAACCTCCAGGTCATCGCCGTCAGGCGAAAATGCGCTCTTGACGTTTCTCGTGGATGCCGACAGTGTTTCATGCAACTGGTTGCAGTCCCGAGCATGCTCGCGACTGCCAGAAGGGAAAGACAACCCGTGAGCAGAACTCTTGTCACCGGGAGCGCGGGGCGCCTCGGGCGCAGCGTCGTGTGCGCCCTGGCCGCCGCAGGGCACGAGGTGATCGGCGTGGACCGCGCGCACGGCAGCCCCGCCGTCGCCGCCGCCGAGCTACCCGCCGACCTGACGGACCTCGGCGAGGCGTACGAGGTGATCGCCCGCTTCCGGCCGGACGCCGTCGTCCATCTGGCCGCGATCGCCACCCCGTTCAGCCGGAGCGACGTGGTGACCTTCCGCACCAACACGCAGCTCGCCTTCAACGTGTGCGATGCCGCCGTCGCCCTCGGCGTGGGCAAGGTGATCGTGGCCAGCAGCCCGACCGTCATCGGATACGGCTCGCCGAACGGCTGGACGCCCGGCTACCTGCCCATCGACGAGGCGCATCCGACCCGGCCGTGGAACGCCTACAGCCTGTCCAAACTGGTGGCCGAGGAGACCATGCGCTCCTTCGCCCGCACGGCCACCACCACGCGGCTGGCCGCCCTCCGCCCCTGTTTCGTGATCGCTCCCGAGGAGTGGGACGGAGCTCCCACCCAGTCGGGCCACACCGTGGCCGAGCGGCTGGATCGGCCCGACATCGCCGGGGTCTCGCTGTTCAACTACATCGACGCCCGCGACGCGGCCGAGCTGGTGATCGCCCTGCTCGACCGGCTGCCCGGCCTGCCCAACGGCGAGGTCTTCTTCGCCGGCGCCGCGGACGCCCTGGCCCGCGAGCCGCTGGCCGACCTGCTGCCGAGGGTCATCCCCTCGACGGCGGAGTTCGCGGCCGCCCTCACCGGATCGGCTCCCGCCTTCTCCTCCGTCAAGGCCGAACGGCTGCTCGGCTGGCAGGCCAAGCGCAGCTGGCGCACCGAACTCTCCGAAGGGACCATCTGACCGTGAATCTCAGCGGCGTCCTGTTCTTCCCCGTGACTCCGTTCGCCGCCGACGGCGCGCTGGCTGAGGACGTGCTCGCCGAGCACATCGGCAAGGGGCTGGCCGGCGACCCCGGCGCGGTCTTCGTGGCCTGCGGCACCGGCGAGTTCTCCGCCCTGTCGCAGGGCGAGCACGCCCGTGCCGTGCGCGTGGCCACCGACACCGTCCAGGGCAGGGTGCCGGTGCTGGCAGGGGCGGGCGGACCGCTCGGCGCGGCGCTGGAGCAGGCGCGGGCCGCGCGCGCGGCCGGCGCCGACGGGTTGTTGCTCATGCCGCCCTATCTGGCGCAGGGCACCAGGGCGGGCTTCGTCGAGTACGTGCGGGCCGTGGCCGCCGAGCTTCCGGTGATCGTCTATCAGCGCGGCTCGGTGGTGCTCGACCCCGACGTGGTGGTGGAGCTCGCCCGCGTCCCCGGCGTGATCGGTCTCAAGGACGGGCTGGGCGACGTCGACCGGCTGCAGCGCACGGTGCTGGCGGTGCGGAGGGAGGTCGGCCGGGAGTTCACCTTCTTCAACGGCCTGCCGACCGCGGAGCTGACCATGCCCGCCTATCGGGGCCTCGGCGTCGAGCTCTACTCCTCGGCGGTGTTCGCCTTCGCCCCCGAGATCGCCGTCGCCTACTTCCACGGCGACGACCGGTTGCTGGACGCGTTCTACGCGCCACTGGTCGAGCTGCGCAGCAAGGCTCCCGGATACGCGGTCTCCCTGGTCAAGGCGGGCCTGCGGCTGCGCGGCCTGGATGTCGGCAAGGTCAGGGCGCCGCTGACCGACCTCACCCCCGAGCACGTGGACGAGCTCGACGCGCTGATCGAGACTGGCCTCAGGCTGGTGACCAGATGATCGCGGACCTGCGGACCACGCTCCGATCGGCCCCGCTCCGCCGTCCGTGGGGCGATGACGTGCGGCACAACCACGTGATCGTCTGTGAGATCACGCTGGACGACGGGCGGAAGGGCACCGGGTTCTCCTGGACGCCGCAGATCGGCGCGCACGCCGTCAAGGCCCTGCTCGACCATGACGTCCGCGAGGCGCTGATCGGCCTGCCCGCCCACCCCGAGCTGGTCTGGGACCGGCTGTGGCGGCACCTGCGGGAGGCCGGGCCAGGCGGGATCACCACGGTCGCCCTGGCGGGGGTCGATCTGGCGCTCTGGGACCTGCGCTGCGGCGAGGAGAGCCTCGTGGACGTGCTCGGGCCCCGCCGCGAGAGCGTCCCCGTCTACGGCAGCGGCGTCAACCTGCACTACTCGCACGACGAGCTCGCCGCGCAGGCCGGGCGCTGGGCGGCCGCGGGACTGCCGGCGGTCAAGATCAAGGTTGGGCGGCCGGAGCTGGCCGAGGACGTCGAACGGGTCGCGACGGTGCGCGAGATCGTCGGGCCGGGGACGATCCTGATGATCGACGCCAACCAGCGCTGGGACCTGCACAGAGCCAGGCGCGCGATCGCCGCGCTCGAGCCGTACGGCCTGCACTGGATCGAGGAGCCGCTCCCGGCCGACGACATCGCCGCCCACGTGGAGCTACGCCGCAGCATCGACGTCCCGGTGGCCGTGGGCGAGAACGTCTACACCACGTACGGCTTCCGCGACCTGCTGATCGCGGGCGCGTGCGACGTGATCCAGCCCAACGTGGTCAGGGTCGGCGGGATCACCCCCTTCCTGCGCATCGCCGAGCTGGCCCGCACCTTCGACGTCCCCGTCTACCCGCATCTGCTGACCGAGCTGTCGGGCCAGCTGGCGCTCTCGCTCCACCATCCCGCCATGGTGGAGCTGGTCGAGGACGCGTCGCTGGCCGACCTGGGCCTGCTCGCCGAGCCGCACCCCGTGCGGATCAAGGGCGCCGAGCTGCGGTCGGCGGGCCGTCCGGGGCTGGGGCTGACATGGGCGGGGTGACGAAGGTCGTGCTCGCGGGCGCGTACGGCCACGGCCGTTCGCACCTGGAGAACCTGCGCAGGCTGACCGGGCGGGGCCTGGTCGAGCTGGCGGGGATCTGCGACGTGCGTCCCGTGGACGCCGGCACGCTGGACGGCCTGGGCACCCCCGACCAGGCGGGCCCGGACGGCCTCGCCGCGCTGATCGAACGCACCGGCGCCGCGATCACGATCGTGTGCACGCCCATCAACACCCATGCCGACCTCGCCGTCACCGCCCTGCGCGCCGGCTCGCACGTCCTGCTGGAGAAGCCCCCCGCCGCTTCGCTCGCCGATTTCGAGCTGATCGCCTCGGCCCAGCGGGAGAGCGGTCTAGGCTGCCAGGTCGGCTTCCAGAGCCTCGGTTCCTCCGCCGTGCCCGCGCTGCGCAAGCTGATCTCCTCGGGAGAGCTCGGCGACATCCACGGCATCGGGGTGGCGGGCGCGTGGGAGCGTCCCGCCGGCTACTTCACCCGTTCGGCCTGGTCGGGCCGGCGCCGGCTGAACGGCCGAGACGTGGTCGACGGCGCGCTCACCAACCCGTTCGCCCACGCGACCGCCACCGCGCTCGCGGTCGCGGGCGCCGAGGAGCTCGGCTCCGTCGCCTCGGTCGAGCTCGAGCTCTTCCACGCCAACCCGATCGAGGCCGACGACACCTCCGCCGCCAGGATCAGGCTGGCCGACGGCCGGGTGATCACGGTGGCGGTGACGCTGTGCGCGACGGGACGCACCGAGCCGTACCTGGTCGTGCACGGCACCGGCGGCACGGCACGGCTCGTCTACACCACCGACGAGCTCAACGGCGTCGTCCATCCACGTGCCGACCTGCTGGAGAACCTGGTCGAGCACGTCACGACCGGCGCCGAGCTCCTGGCCCCGCTGGCCAGGACGGGCGCGTTCATGGAGTTCCTCGAGGCGGTACGGCTGGCCCCCGACCCGCTGCCGATCGCCGAGGAGCACCAGCGGATCCATCCCGACCGGCGCGAGGTGCCGGGCGTGCGGGAGCTGACCGACCTGAGCGCCGGACGCCTGGCGCTGTTCTCCGAGCTCGGCGCGCCGTGGGCGGGCAGGCGCGAGCTGCGGGTCGAAGGGACCCCGGTCGCCTCCTACGTCTGGCGTCCCGCTCTGCCCGCCACCGACGCCCCGAGGCCCTACCTGTATCCCGTGCGGACGCGCGGGGGCGTGGAGGTGAGCGAGTTCCACCCCGCCGACCACGTCCACCACCTCGGGGTGAGCCTGGCCATCGCGGACGTGGGCGGGGTCAACTTCTGGGGCGGAAGGACCTTCGTCGAGGGCAGCGGACCCGCGTGGCTGGGCGACCACGGGCACCAGCGGCACGACGTCTTCGAGGAGCTGGACGAGGGGTTCAGGGAGGCGCTGACCTGGGTGGGCCCCGATGGCGCGGCCCTCGCGCGCGAGCAGCGGACCGTGCTGGCCCGCCCGGCGAGGCAGGCGTGGGCGCTCGACTTCGGTTTCACGCTCACCGTGGCCGAGCCGCTGGAGATCAGGAGCTCGGCGTGCAAGGGACGGCCCGGCGCGGGCTACGGCGGGTTCTTCTGGCGAGCGCCCATGGCCTCCGCGCACCTGGACGTGTTCACCGCCGAGGCCGAGGGCGAGCACGCCGTGCACGGCAGCGCGACGCGGTGGCTGGCCATGGTGTCCGGCGCGTGGAGCCTCGTCTTCGTCCAGGTCGGCCCGCCCGACCCGTGGTTCGTGCGGGTGGCGGAGTACCCCGGCGCGGGCCCCGCACTGGCCTGGGACCGGCCGCTGAAGGTCGCCAGGACGCTGAGCAGACGCGTGGTCACCGTGGTGGCCGACGGCCGGCTCGGCAGGACGGCCGCGGCGGAGCTGGCGGCCGGGATCGGGTGAAGGGCTGTGCGCGGCCGAGGGGCCGGTGATCGCGATGATCACCGGCCCCTCGCCGTCACCACCGGCCGCCGAGCTCGCGCAGGGTGAACACCCCACCGGCCCGATCGTGCAGCGGCTCGGTCAGGTCGGGTTCGCCCTGCTCGGCGAGGATGGGGCCCGCGTGCGCCTCCGAGTCGTCCAGCGACTCGTACCCGATCGCCTTCGCCTCCTCCAGCGACCACCACCGCCGCGTGTTGTCCGACACCCCCCACACCACGTGGTAGCCGGTCGCCGTCATCGCCGCCTCCATCAGGCGGGCGCAGTCGTCGGGTGACATCCAGGTGGCCAGGCCCCTGGTGTCGGCCGAGCCCTCGTTGCAGGTGCCGAGCCTGACCACCGTCACGTTCATGCCGAACCTGTCGTGGTACAGGCTGCCCAGCGCCTCCATCACGACCTTGCTCACGCCGTACAGGGTGTCGGGCCGCGGGAAGGCGTAGTCGGGCAGGTCGCCGCCGTCGGCGGGCCGGGTGTGGAAGCCCGCCGCGTGGTGGCTGCCCATGAGGACGACGTGCCGCACGCCCTCCTGCCGGGCCGCCTCCATGAGCACGTACGTGCCGTCCATGTTGGCGCGCACGATGTCGGCCCACGGGTGCTCGCGGCTCTGCCCGCCCAGGTGGATCACGGCGTCGACACCCTTCATGGCCGCGGCCATGGCGTCGGCGTCGGTGAGGTCGGCGATCACGACCTCCTCGCCTGGGCCCGCCTCCAGCGGGACCACGTCGGACAGGCGGACGATCCGCCCCTCCCTGGCGAGCCGGGGGCGAAGGAGGGTGCCGACTTTGCCGGCGGCGCCGGTGACAAGGATTCGCATGGGGACTGTTGTACACGCATATGACGCGAATTCACATCCATGGAATATTGACGTGATCCAGGCCACTCGTTACGTTCACATGAACGCGAAACACATCCGCGAAACACGTCCACGTATGTGAACAAGGAGGCGGTCTGATGCCACGTCATCTGTTCGGGGCCGCGATTGCCACGGCGCTCGCCGTCACCCTGTCCGGCTGCGGCTCCGGCGGAGGTTCGGGCGACGACGCCCTGGAGATCTGGATCCGGCAGGCTCCCGACTCCGACTCCGCCAAGACCGCCGTGAAGCTGGCCGACGCCTTCACCAAGGCGAGCGGCGTCAAGACCAAGGTCGTCGCGCTCTTCGACGACTTCGAGACCAAACTGCAGCAGCAGGCCGCGCAGAAGAACCTGCCCGACATCGTCATCAACGACACCGCGCAGCTCGGCAACATGCAGTCGCAGGGCTGGCTGCGCGAGGTCGACAGGGCCAAGCTCAAGGGCGGCGACCAGCTGGCCGACCGGGCCTGGCAGGCGGCCGCGGCCGGCAACGGCAAGTACTACGCGGCGCCGTTCTCCGCCCAGGCGTTCGCCCTGATCATCAGGAAGGACTGGCGGGAGAAGGTCGGCCTGCAGCCCCCGCAGACCTGGGACGACCTGGGCAAGCTGGCCAAGGCCTTCACCGAGGAGGACCCCGACGGCAACGGGCAGAAGGACACCTTCGGATTCGTCGCCCCCGCGGGCACCAAGCGCGGCTACGCCTCCTGGTACGCCTCCTCCCTGATCTACGCCAACGGCGGCAACTTCCTCACCGACGCGGGCGGCGGCAAGTTCACCCCGGCGGTCTCCGACCCCAAGACCGTCGAGGCGGTCAAGTGGCTGCAGGACCAGTTCTGCGTCGCCAAGACCGTCAACCCCGGCGCGGTCAGCAACGACACCACCGTCACCCACGAGGTCTTCGAGAAGGGCCAGGGCGGCGTCTACCTGGTCGGCCCGTACGTGCTGGCCAGGTTCGTCAAGAGCATCGGGACCGACAAGCTCGAGGTCGTCAAGGTGCCCAAGGGCCCCTCGGGCGGTCCCGGCACGCTCGGCGAGGGCGAGAACGTCTACCTCATGGCCGGTTCGGCCAACGAGGAGGGCCAGCAGAAGTTCGCCGAGTTCGCCGTCTCCCCCGAGGGCCAGCGCATCGGCATGAACAAGGACGCGCCCGGCGCGATCGTCCGCCTGCCCGTGCACAAGGGCGTGGACATGACGGCCGAGCGGTCCGACCCCCGCTGGAAGGTCTTCCAGGAGGCCTACGCCGACGCGGTCTACAGCTCCCCCGTGCCGAACTGGGCGCCGATCAGGCAGACCACCGCCGACGCCATCAACGCCGTCTGGGCCGACTGCGGCGCCGACGTCAAGACGGCCATGGACGGCCTGGCCACCAAGCTGACCGCGGAACTGCAGGCGCAGAAGGCGTCGTGACCACCACCCTCGCGCGGCCGCCGCAGCGGACGGAACCGCGCCGCCGCCCCAGCACGGGGCGGTGGCGCGGCACCGCCGTCGCGTGGCTCTTCCTGGCACCCGCGCTGATCCTCTTCCTGTACTTCAAGTTCATCCCCATGTTCGAGGGCCTGCGGATGAGCTTCTTCAAGGTCCAGCCGTTCCTCGGCGACGAGTGGGTCGGGCTGGACAACTACCGCACGATCATGTCGGACGACGCGTTCGTCAGCGCCGTCTGGCACAGCGTGCTGCTGGCCGTGGGCACCACGGTGGGCTCGCTGGTCCTCGGCCTCGCGCTCGCCCTGCTGATCGAGGGCCCCGCCCGCTACCTGTGGTTCGTCAGGACGGCCGCCTTCCTGCCGGTGGTCACCACCATGGCGGCGGTGGCCGAGGTGTGGCGGATCATGTACCACCCGGGCGACACCGGCCTGATCAACTCCATCCTCGGCTGGGTCGCGATCGACCCCCAGCCCTTCCTGGCCAGCGAGGACACCTCGCTCTGGTCGATCATGGGCATGAGCATCTGGCGCGGCACGCCGTACGACATGATGATCTTCCTGGCCGGGCTGGTGGGCATCGACAGGACCCTGTACGAGGCGGCGGCGGTCGACGGGGCCAGCACCTGGTCCAGGCTGCGGCACATCACGCTGCCCGCGCTGCGGCCGGTCTTCTGGATCCTGTTCACGCTGGCGGCCATCAGGGGTCTGCGCGTGTTCGTCGAGGTCTACGTGCTGACCAACGGCGGGCCCAACGGCTCGTCCGAGGTGCTCATGACCCTCATCTACAAGCTCGGGTTCCAGCGGAGCGAGCTGGGCATCGCGGCGGCAGGCGGCATCGTGCTGTTCGTCGCCACACTCGTGCTCACGGTCGCGGTCCAGCTGATGCGCAGGAGGCAGGCGGCATGAGATTCGACAGCGCGCTGGGCCTGGAGTCGAAGAGGGGCCCGCTGGCGACGACCGGGAAGATCCTCGTCTACTCGGTGATGGTGCTGGTCTTCACGGGTCCGCTGGTGGGCCTGCTGGTCAGCGCGTTCAGCAAGACGCTCGACCCGACCAGCTTCTCGCTGTGGCCGGACGAGTTCACGCTGGAGAACTTCACGCAGGCGGCCGACAAGAACGTCTACCTCTACCTGTTCAACTCCTTCGTGGTCGTCGGGTTCGGCCTCGCCCTGCAGATGGTGGTGAGCGTCTTCGCCGCCTACTCGCTGGCGCGCAAGAAGTTCAGGGGCATGACGTTCGTGCTGCTGATCATGCTGGCCACGATGATGCTGCCCGAGGAGATCATCGCCATCCCGCTCTCGCTGGTGCTGGCCGATCTGCCGCTCATCCACGCGAACCTGATCGACACCTACGCGGGCATGATCCTGCCGGTCGGCGCGTGGGGGTTCTCGATCCTCGTCATGACCGAGTTCATGAAGGAGGTGCCGGTCGAGCTGGAGGAGGCGGCGCGGATCGACGGCGCGGGCGAGCTGCGCACGTTCTTCACGATCATCCTGCCGCTGTGCAAGCCCGCGCTCGGCGCGATCGGCGTCTTCGGCTTCACCATGATCTGGGACCAGTACCTGCTGCCACTGATCGTCGCCAACGAGTCGAGCCACTGGACCCTGCCCATCGCGCTGCGCTCGCTCCGCTCGGACGAGGAGGTGGGCATCGGCATCCTGCTGGCCGCCTCGCTCCTCGCGCTGCTGCCCTCGGTGATCGCCTTCCTGGCCTTCCAGCGGCAGTTCATGCGGGGTCTGACCAGCGGCGCTGTCAAGGGTTAGATGTCCATGTACATGGATGGCATCCATTATTCTGGCACCCATGGAGCCCTCGATGGTCAAGTCAGCGGAGCGGACGGTCCGAATCCTCGAGGCCCTGGCCGCCTCACCGGAGCGCCTGACGCTGTCGGAGCTTCAGAAGCGCACCGGCTTCCCGCGCAGCAGCCTGCACGCCCTGATGCGCACGCTGGTCGAGCTGAAGTGGATCGAGGCCGACGCGGGCAGCTCGGCCTACGGGATCGGGCCGCACGCGCTGCTGACCGGGACCGCCTACCTCGACAAGGACCCGGCGCTGCCGCTGGCCAACGACGCTCTGGAGGACCTCCGCGAGGAGATCGGGCACACGGTGCACTTCGCCCGGCGCGACGACGGGCACGTGCTCTACCTGGCGACGAGGGAGTCGCGCGACAGGCACGCGATCTCCAGGGTGGGCCGCAGGCTGCCTGCCAGTGTCACGGCGCTCGGCCAGGCGCTGCTGGCGCAGCTGACCGACGACGAGGTGGCCGCACTGCTGCCGGATCCGCTGCCAGCGCTCACCGAGCGGTCGATCACCGACCTTGCCAAGTTCACCGACGAGCTCGACCAGGTCAGGGCGCGCGGCTACGCGCTCGAACGCGAGCAGGGCACCCCGGGCGTCGCCTGCGTGGCCGTGGCCGTCGACTACCGCATTCCCGCCACCGACGCCATCAGCTGCTCGATGCCCGCGGACCTGCCCCAGGAGGAGATCGAGCGGATCGCCGAGGCGGTCATCAGGCATACCCGCAGGTTCGCTGCCACTCTGCGCCGGGAGGGCATCCGATAATTCATCATCCGGCGCATTTTTGGAGGAAAAATGCGTCTTGATGGTGTTCTCTTCTTTCCGGTGACCCCCTTCGCCGCCGACGGCTCCGTGAACAGCCAGGCCTTGGCCACGCATGTGGCCAAGGGGGTGGCCGCGGGGGCCGGAGGGGTGTTCGCCGCCTGCGGCACCGGCGAGTTCAACGCCCTGAGCCTGGACGAGTACGCCACCGTGGTCGCCACCTCGGTCGCCGCCGCCGCCGGCCGGACGCCCGTGCTCTCGGGAGCGGGCGGATCGCTCCCGTTCGCGCAGTCGTGCGCGCGGGCCGCCGCCGAGGCCGGCGCCGACGGCCTGCTGCTGATGCCGCCCTACCTGGTCTCCGCCCCCGCGACGGGCCTGGTCGAGTACGTACGGCAGGTCGCCGCCGTCACCGAGCTGCCGATCATCGTCTACCAGCGCGGCACGGCCCGGTTCACCCCGTCGGCGGCGGTCGCCCTCACCAAGCTGCCCAGCGTCATCGGCCTCAAGGACGGTCTCGGCGACTTCGACCTGCTCCAGCGGATCATCCTCCGCGTCCGGCAGGCGACCGACCGCGAGTTCACCTTCTTCAACGGCCTGCCGACGGCCGAGCTGACGGTGCCCGCCTACCGGGGGCTCGGTGTGCCGCTGTACTCCAGCGCGGTGTTCGCCTTCGCCCCCGAGATCGCGCTGGCCTTCTACAAGGCGGTGACGGGTGGGGACGAGGTGCTGGTCCAGCGCCTGCTGACCGGGTTCTACCTGCCGCTGGTCGAGCTGCGCGACCTCGTGCCCGGGTATGCGGTGTCGCTGGTGAAGGCCGGTGTCCGGCTGCGCGGGCTCGACCCGGGCAGCGTGCGCGCCCCGCTGGTGGACGCGGCGCCCGAGCACGTCGCCGCGTTGGAACGCATCATCGCCACGGGCATGGAGATCGCCGGGTAACCCGAGACCCGGCTCGTGCGGAAGGGGCCGGGCCGGTTCGTGCGGGAGAACCGGACCCGGCTCTCCCGCACGGAACCGGTTCAGCCGTCGATGCGTTGCGGGACGCCCAGCGGGTTGTCGTCGCGCAGCTCGGCCGGCAGGAGCTCGGCCGGCCAGCCCTGGTAGGCCGTCGGCCGGAGCCACCGCCTGATCGCCATCGCCCCGACCGAGGTGTGCGCGGGCGCCGTGCTGGCCGGCCACGGTCCGCCGTGGTGCATCGCCCAGCACACCGCGACCCCCGTCGGCCAGCCGTTCCAGATCAGCCGTCCCGCCCTGCGCGACAGCACCTCGGCGACGGGACGCGCCTCGTCGACGTCGGTGGCGTGCACGGTGGCCGTGAGCGAGCCCTCCAGCCGCTCCAGCACCGCGGGAAGCTCCGCGGCGTCGCCATAGGTCACCACGATCGACGAGGGGCCGAAGCACTCCTCCGCGATCGAGGGCAACTGGTCGGCGAACGCCGCGAGGTCGATGGTGAAGACGCGCGGCGCGACGGCCCACGACCCATCGCCCTGCGCGCCCTCGGCCAGCAGGGTGAGCTTGGCGAGCCGCTCGACGCCGTCCAGGTAGCCCTGCCTGATCCGCTCGCTGAGCATGGCCGAGCCGCTGCTGCCCGCCACCGCCGTACCCAGCGAGGTCACGAGGTCGGCGTCGTCCGGCACGAAGACCAGCCCCGGGTTGGTGCAGAACTGCCCCGTGCCGAGCGTGAGGGAGGCGGCGAAGCCGGCGGCGAGCCCGTCGCGGGCGGCCGAGGGCAGCACGACGACCGGGTTCACGCTGCCCAGCTCGCCGAAGAACGGGATCGGGTCGGGACGCTCGTCGATGAGCGCCTGGATCGCCTTGCCGCCGGGGATCGAGCCGGTGAACCCCACCGCGACCACGCGGGGGTGCTGGACCAGGCGCTTGCCCGCGGCCAGGCCGTGGACCAGGCCGAGCAGCGCGGGGTCGGGCAGCGCAGATCTGATCACCCTGGCCGACAACTCGGAGGTCAGCGGGTGCGCCGGGTGCGCCTTGACCACGACGGGACAGCCCGCGGCCAGCGCCGAGGCGGTGTCGCCGCCGGCGACGGAGAAGGCGAAGGGGAAGTTCGAGGCCGAGAAGACGCCCACGACGCCGGGCAGCGGCTGGTTCATGCGGCGCACGTCCGCCTGCCGGGAGATGACCGCCTCCAGGTGGCCGCCGTCCCTCAGCACCTCGGCGAACAGCCTGAACTGACTGGCCGCGCGGGCCACCTCGCCGCGCAGCCTGGTCTCGCCGAGCGCGGTCTCCCTGTCGGCGACCGCCCAGAGCTCGTCGACGTTGGCCTCCAGCGCGGCGGCGATCGCTTCGAGTGCCTCCGGCCTGGCGGTCGAGCGCCAGGCGGGGCCGGCCGCGTGAGCCGCCTCGACGGCGGCGTCCACCTCCGCGTCGGTGCTCTCGGGAATCGCCTCGCCGAAGGTCTCGCCGGTACGCGGGTCGTATGCGTAGATCATCGCTTCACCCCTGTGCAATATCACACTTCACTTTAGCCTGCTATTGACACTCACTGTGCCCGATTCTTACAGTTACCGACAGTCGTCCACAATTCTGGCGGTTGTTCACATATATGAACATTAGAGAGATCACTGTCACCCCCGTCGCGTTCCGCGACCCTCCCCTGCTCAACGCCGCCGGGGTCCACGAACCGTGGGCGCTGCGCACCGTCGTCGAGGTCGTCACCGACGACGGACTGTCGGGACTCGGCGAGACCTACGGCGACCTGGCCCACCTGGAGAAGGTGCGCACGGTGGCCAAGGCGCTGGTCGGGCTCGACGTCCACGCCCAGAACGAGATCTACACCCGCGTCTCGGCCCTCGTCGGCGACGTGGTGTCCGACCTGCACGGCCTGACGGGCGCGGCCACCAAGGAGAAGAGCGTCGACCGGGTCTACTCCCCGTTCGAGGTGGCCTGCCTGGACATCCGCGGCAAGGCGCTCGGCCGTCCGGTCAGCGACCTGCTCGGCGGCGCCGTGCGCGACGCCGTGCCGTACAGCGCCTATCTCTTCTACAAGTGGGCGGGGCACCCCGGCGAGGCCGACGACAGGTTCGGCGCGGCGCTCGATCCCGAAGGGATCGTGGCGCAGGCGCGCCTGCTCATCGAGGAGTACGGCTTCCGCTCCATCAAGCTCAAGGGCGGCGTCTTCGAGCCCTCGCAGGAGGTCGACGCCATCCTGGCGCTGCGCGAGGCGTTCCCCTCGCTCCCGCTGCGCCTCGACCCCAACGCGGTCTGGTCGGTCGAGACCTCGATCGAGGTGGCGCGGGCGCTCGAGGGCACGCTGGAGTACCTGGAGGATCCCACGGCGGGCATCGAGGGCATGGCGGCGGTCGCCGCGCGGTCGCCGATGCCGCTGGCCACGAACATGTGCGTGGTGACGTTCGAGCACCTGCCGCCGGCCATCAGGCAGGGGGCGATCGGGGTGCTCCTGTCCGACCACCACTACTGGGGCGGGCTGGCGCGCTCGGTGCAGCTGGCGAGGCTGTGCGAGACGTTCGGGATCTCGCTGTCGATGCACTCCAACTCACACCTCGGCATCAGCCTGGCCGCGATGACCCACCTGGCGGCCGCCGTCCCGAACGTCGCCACCGCCTGCGACACGCACACGCCCTGGCAGGACGGGCAGGACGTGGTCGCGCCAGGGGCGCTGCGGTTCGTCGACGGCGCCGTGCCGGTGCCGAAGGGGCCCGGGCTCGGGGTGGAGCTGGACCGGGACGCGCTGGCGAAGATGCACGAGCAGTACCTGACGTGCGGCTTCACCGCTCGTGACGACACGTCGTACATGCGCAGGTTCAACCCCTCCTTCTCCAACACCCGCCCACGCTGGTGACTCCGGGGTGCCCGCCATCCGTCCGAGGACGGGCACCCCCGCCTTCTCCGGAAACCCTCCTTCCAGAGAAGACGGCTCCCGGGGGAGCGGGCTGTCGGGCAAGAGAACCACTCGGAAGACATCCCCCGTAGGAGAAACACCCGTCCCGAGAGACGACGCCCCTTCCCAAGAGACGCTCCCTCCCGAGAGACGGCTCCTTCCCGAGAGATGGTCACCCCCGGAAGACACCGCCTTCCGAGAGGCGGTCCCTTCCGAGAGGCGGTCCCTTCCGAGAGACGGTCATCTCCCGGGAGACGGTCATCTTCCGGGGTGGGCCGCTTTCGGGAAACGCATCTCACGATCCTTGGAGAATCGGCCCCCATGAACATCGCTTACGTCTACCCCTGGGACGTCGTCGGCGACCCCGCCGCGCCCGAGAGGATCGCCGCGCTCGGGGTGGACGCGGTCGCGCTGGCCGCCTCCTACCACTCCACCCGCGCCGCCACCCCCTTCCACCCCGCGCACAGGGTCCTCGACGTGCCCTACTCCGCCTTCTACCTCCCCGTACGGCAGGCGGCATGGGGCCGGCTCGTCCCCCCGAACCCCACCTGGACCGCCGCCGACGCCTTCCTCCAGGCCCGTGACGCCCTGCGCGCCGTCGGCCTGCCCGTGCACGCGTGGATCGTCCTGACCCACAGCAGCCACCTCGGCGCCGCCCACCCCGACGTGGTCGTCCGCAACGCCTTCGGCGACGCCTACCCCTACGCGCTGTGCCCGTCGCACGAGGACGTCGCCGAGTACTGCGAGCGGATGGTCAGGGAGATCGTCTCGGTGGGCGCGCCCGACGGGTTGATCCTGGAGGCGTGCGGGCCGATGGGGTTCGGTCACCAGAGCGTCCACGAGAAGACCGGCGGCGCCGACTGGACCTCCGTCCACTCGGCCCTGCTCTCCCTCTGCTTCTGTACGGCCTGCCGCCCCGGCTACACCGACGCCGACGAGCTGCAAGCCCGAGTCCGCACCGCCATCGACGGCCCGGCGAGTCCAGACACAGCCTCGACCATCCCTCTCGGAACCTCTGGCACGACGCCGGCCCACACCGTCGAAGGCGGGGTGGCGGGTCGTGGGCCCGTGGAGCCGGGGTCGGTGGAGGAGGCGCTCGGGGAGTCGGCCGGGCCCGTGCAGGAGCGCAGGGGTCGCCTGGCGAGCTCGCTGCGCGCCCGGCTGGTCGCGGCGGCCAGAGAGCTGGCGCCCGGTCTGCCCATCAGGACCCACGCCAACCCCGATCCCTGGGCGGCGGGCCCCTTCGCCACCCTGCCCGACGCCGATCCCACGCTCGACGGGCTGGTGGGCATGTGCTGGGGCAGCCACGAGGAGGCCACCTCGAACCTCACCAGGCTGTCCGCACTCGCCTCCCCGGGCCAGCGCCTCGGCGCCTACGTGCTGTTCCTGCCGCCCAAGCCCGCCGACGAGGCCCGGCTCGCCGAGTCGTTCACCGCCTACACCAAGGCGGGAGCCGACGAACTGCACCTCTACCACGTCGGCCTCGCCTCACCCAGCCGCCTGAACGCCCTGACGAAAGCCTTGCGGATCTTCCAGTCCTAGGGTGCTGAAGGGCTGTCATGCGGGTCGAGGGTGTCAGGCAGGTGGAAGCGCGGGAGAGCTCGGGGCCGAACTGCGCCAGTTCGGTGAGAAGGCCGTCGCTGATGGCGACGACGGACAGACCGGTTCGGTCCCGTAGTGGCCGCCGACGCCTGGTTCCCGTGACTGTCCTCGCATCAGGGTTCGGAGCCGGCGGGCCGGTCCCGGCGGAAGGCGCGTCGGTAGCCGGTAGGGGTCACTCCGATGTGGAGGCTGAAATGCCGGCGTAGATTCGCCGCCGAGCCGAGCCCACTGTGCTCCCCGACCAGATCAATCGGCAGATCGGTTGTTTCCAGCAGTTGTCGCGCACGGATGAGGCGCTGGTTGAGCAGCCACTGCAGCGGCGTGGCACCGGTCGCGGCGTGAAAGCGCCGTGCGAACGTCCGCGAACTCATCCCGGCCCGGCGAGCCAGTACATCGACGGTCAGCGGCTGGTCGAGATGGGCGCCGACCCACTGCAGCAACGGTCCGAGACTGTCGTCATCGGTGTCCGGCATGGACAGGTCGACGTACTGCGACTGGCCGCCTGCGCGGTGCGCGGGCATCACCATACGGCGGGCGACCTGGTTGGAGACCTCGGCACCGAGATCCTTGCGCACCACGTGCAGACACAGGTCCAGCGCCGCGCCTCTGCCCGCACTGGTCAGCACGTCCCCGTCGTCCACGTACAGCACCGACGCGTCCACCCGCACGTCCGGATGCAGCAGGGAGAGCGTGCCCGCGTACAGCCAGTGAGTGGCCGCCCGTCTGCCGTCGAGAAGCCCGGCGGCGGCCAGGGCGAAGGCACCGGTGCACAAGGAGATGATGCGCGCGCCCGCGGCCCTGGCCTCCCTGAGGGCTTCGACCAGCGCCCGGGGAACGGGTCGGCCGGACTGCACGCAAGCGTACGGCAGCGCGGGCACGATCACCGTCTCCGCCGCCGCCAGTGCGTCCAGGCCATGGCGCGCGTGCTGGAGGAAACCGAACTCGCTCCGGGTGCCGGCCGGGTTCTCCGCACACAGCCGGAAGTCGTACCACGGCTCGGCGAGGTCGGTCCGTTCCGGGCCGAACACCTCACAGGCGATCGCCACCTCGAACAGGGGCATGTCGTCGACCAGAGCCAGTGCGACGGAACCAGCGCTCATGGCCCTCAGCGTACGGCAGGAATTTTGCGAACAGTGGCACTCCTGCCACTCGTGGAGCACCTGCCGGTGTTGGCATCGTTCGTGGGGTGAACATCATCGAACTCAGGCAGTACACCCTGCGCCCAGGGCAGCGGGACCTTCTGATCGATCTCTTCGACAGGCAGTTCGTGGAGAGCCAGGAGGCTTTGGGAATGCGGGTCGTCGGGCAGTTTCGTGACGAGGACAACCCCGACCGTTTCGTCTGGATGCGGAGCTTCTCCACCATGCAGGCTCGACGTGAGGCGCTGACCGCGTTCTATGTCGAAGGAAGCGCCTGGAAGACGCACGGACCTGCCGCCAACGCCACGATGCTGGACTCCTCGAACGCCCTTCTGCTGCGTCCGGCCGGCCCGGACTCGGGTTTCCCCGAACCCGCTTCAGCGCGGCCTCCGATAGGCGCGACGGCCCTTCCCGACTCCCGTGTCGTGGCAACGATCTACCACGTGAACGCATCGGCTGATCAGGAGTTCATCGGGTTCTTCTCCGACCGTGTGGCACCGCTGATGGTCGAGACGGCAGCGCCACCACTGGCCAGTTTCCAGACCGAGCATGCCGAGAACACCTTTCCCCGCTTGCCGGTCAGAGCCGGAGAGAACGTCTTCGTCTGGTTCTCCTTGTTCGCTGATTCCGATCGGCGGCGCGAGCACGTCGAGCGCCTGGGGCGGTCGGAGGAGTGGAACGAGCGCGTGCTGCCCGAGTTGTCGGCGCGACTGAGCGCTCCGCCTCAACACCTGCGGCTGGCTCCGACGGCGAGGTCGCAGCTGCGCTGACTCCCAAGACGGGCCCTTGGCGCGGTCGCGGGTGACGGTGGACGCGGGGGAAGCGGAGGCTCTGGTCCACACGCTGAACAGGCCCTGGTTCGCCCCTTGCGCCATCGTCGGCGGCATGGAGTGCGCCGTGTCCCCGGCAAGCGCTGCTGGACGCGCTGGCCCACCTGCTCGACGTCCAGGTCGCCATCCCCGACACCGGCTCACTCGCCGGCGACCTGCGGCAGGTGGTCGTCGACACGCCGGCCATCTGGCAGGACGACCGGCTCGCCGCGCTGAGGGCGATGTGACGGCGGGGGCCGGAGTCCTGCTGGAGTGGCGTGATGGATGGACGGTCACCGGTGACTGCGGTGGGCTCGACCCGGCTTGCCGTACAGGAAAGGTAGATAAGCAGCGGGGAGTCAGCGGACCTGGGAGAGATAGGGCAGGTGGGTGGCGCCGTCGAAGGGCGGGAGGCGGTCGGTGACCGCTTTGACCAGGTCGCGCGCCGCCGCCTCCGCCTGGTTGATCACCTCCGGTGGGTACCCCAGCAGCACCTGGTGCTCGGCGAACTCGTCCTCGTCGTCGACGAACACCCGCCCCTCCTTGGTCCGCACCACGTCGAGGTCGAGGTCGACCATCGTGACCTCACCGTCCCGCCACTCGGGAACCGTGGTGACGTCGACGTAGATGTCGAGTTTGTGGCCCTGGTCGTTGAACAGCGCCACCCACCACTCGTCACGCGGGAAGAGCATCACGAACGCGCGCTCCCACACCACCGGCGGCCCGTCGCCCTTGGCGCCCGTCGTGCCCGCCGCACAGCCCACCCACACGCCATGCGCGTCCTCGCCCAGCAGCCTGGCGGGGTGGTGCCAGTGGAGGGAGCCGCCATATTTGCGGAAAACGACCTTCATGCACCTGACCGTACAACGAGCCCGCTCTCGTATGCCGCGATCACCAGCTGGGCCCGGTCGCGGGCGCCGAGCTTGGTCAGCAGGCGGCCGATGTGCGTCTTGACGGTCGCCATGCTGAGGTGCAGGTGTTCGGTGATCTCGGTGTTGGACAGGCCCCGCGCGATCAGCGTGAGGACCTCGCGCTCCCTGTCGGTGATCCCCTCCAGTCCTCGTACGGCAGGCCGGGCGAACTCCTCGATCAGCCGGCGCGTGACCGTGGGCGCGAGCAGCGCCTCCCCCTGGGCGACCAGCCTGATCGCGGCCAGCAGGTCGGCCGGCGGGGTGTCCTTGAGCAGGAAGCCCGACGCGCCCGCCCGCAGCGCCGAGTAGACGTAGGCGTCGAGGTCGAACATGGTCACGATCAGCACCCTGGACGTGTCGCCGATCCTGCGGGTGGCCTCGATGCCGTCCATCTCCGGCATCCGGACGTCCATGAGCACCACGTCTGGGCGTGTGGCCAGCGCCAGCTCCACCGCCCTCGCGCCGGTGCCCGCCTCGCCGACCACGCCGAGGTCGGGCTCGCTGTCGACGAGCACCCTGAAGCTGTCGCGGAGCATCGCCTGGTCGTCGGCGATCAGCACGCGGATCATGGATAAGGAAGGGTCGCCGCCACCCTGAAGCCGCCCGAGGGGCCAGGCCCAGCCGAGAACGTCCCGCCGTACATCATGACCCTCTCTCTCATCCCGATCAGCCCGTGACCTTCCACCGGGCCGGGTGACGTGCGCCGTGCCGGCCCTTCGTCGATCACCTCGACGTACGCCTGCCCGCTCTCGGCCGCCACCGTCACCCTGCAGGGCGCGGGGGCGGCGTGTTTGACGACGTTCGTGAGCGCCTCCTGCACGATCCTGTGCACCGCCAGCCGTACGCCCTCGGGCAGCTCGTCCACCCCCGAGGCCCGCAGCTCGACGCCCACCCCCGCCAGCCTGGCGCGCGCGGCAAGCTCCGCCAACTCGGGCACGGGACGCAGGTCGGGCGGTTCGGTGCGCAGCACGCCGAGCAGGTGGCGCATCTCGGTCAGCGCGTCGCGGCTGGCGCTCTCGATCACCTTCAGCGCGGCGTGCGCCTCCTCGGGCCTGCTGCGCATGACGTGGTTGGCCACGCCCGCCTTGACGGCGATGAGCCCCATGCTGTGCGCGACCACGTCGTGCAGCTCGCGGGCGATGCGCAGCCGCTCCTCGGTGACCAGCCGCTCGGCCGCCCGCGCCGCGTAGATCCTTCTCTCGTGCACGGCTCGCCCGACCGTCCAGGCCCCGCCCATCGCGGCCAGCCCGAACAGCACGTCGCCGACGCCTTGCAGCCACCCGGCGGGCGCTCCCGCCACGGCCAGCGTCAGCGCCGTGACCACGGTCACGATCGCGACCACGCTGCTGGGCACCCTGCCGGGCCGCTCCAGCGCCACCAGGTAGAGCGCGTAGGTCGGCGACAGGTAGGCCATGCTCACCACGCCCGAGCCGCTCGCCACCACCGACACCGTCAGGACGAGCGCGAAGACGCTCACCGGCCACAGCCTGCGGACCGCCAGGGGGGCGCCGAGCCCGAGGGCGAGGGCGACCTTGACCGGGGCGGGCGCCTGCGTGCCGGCGGCGGAGGTCAGGCTGACCATCGCGATCGCCCATCCGGCCAGGCAGTCGAGGCCGATGAGCTGGCCTCGGGTGAGCCGCCTGGTGAAGTCCACGGGCTGAACGCTATCCGGCGGCACCGACAGTCGGCGTCATACCGGGGTCCGATGTGCGGGGCGCCCGCCGTACCCGACCGTGAAGGGGTGATCGAAGTGAAACAGCTGACCAAGCGCTACGGCTCGGCCCGCGCCGTGGACGACCTGTCGTTCACTGTCGAGCCAGGCCACGTCACCGGCTTCCTCGGCCCGAACGGCGCGGGCAAGTCCACCACGATGCGGCTGATCCTCGGCCTCGACACCCCGGCCTCGGGCGAGGCGCTGGTCAACGGCCGCCGCTACACCACGCTCGCCAGACCGCTGCACGAGGTGGGCGCGCTCCTGGACGCCAACGCCCTGCATCCCGGCCGCTCGGCCGACAACCACCTGCTCTGCCTGGCCCGCAGCAACGGCATCGGACCCGTGCGCGTCGCCGAGGTGCTCGAGCAGGTGGGGCTCGCGGGAGTGGCGCGCAAGAAGGCCGGCGGTTTCTCCCTCGGCATGAAGCAGCGCCTCGGCATCGCCGCCGCCCTGCTAGGGGACCCCGGCGTGCTGATGTTCGACGAGCCCGTCAACGGGCTCGACCCCGACGGCGTCCGGTGGATCCGCGACCTGATGCGCGCGCTGGCCACCGAGGGCAGGACCATTCTGCTGTCCAGCCACCTGATGAGCGAGATGGCGCTGACCGCCGACCGGATCGTCATCGTCGGCAGGGGCCGCCTGATCGTCGAGACGTCCATGAAGGACCTCACCGAGCGGTACGACTCCCTGGAGTCTGCCTACCTCGCCCTCACCGCCGACAGCGTCGAGTACGGAGTGACCCGGTGATCGCCTCGGAATGGCTGAAGCTGCGCTCGGTCGCCGCCACCCACTACGCCGTCGGCGCCGCCGCGCTCACGATCGTTCTGGGCTTGGTCTGGAGCTACTACGTCGGGACGCTGGCCGACGCGCGCGGCTCCATCAGGGCCGCCGCGCCGGAGGAGGGGTTCCTGCCGCTGATCCAGATCAGCCTGGCCGTGGTCGGCGTGCTGGCCATCACCGCCGAGTACGGCACGGGCACCATCCGCTCCAGCCTCACCGCGGTGCCGCGCCGCAGGGCGCTGCTCGCGGCGAAGGCGGTGGTCGTGACGGCCGCCACGTCCCTCGCGGCGGCCTTCGTGATCTTCACCACCTACGCCGTCAGCCATCTGATCGCCGGAGAGCGCGCGGTCGGCTACAACGCGGGCTCCCTCGGCGACGACCTGCCGCTGCTGCTCGGCTCGGTGCTGTCGGTGACCGTCCTCGCGCTGGTGGGTCTCGGCCTCGGCGTGGTCACCCGCTCGACCGCGGCGGCCGTCGGTTCGGTCGTGGGGCTGCTGTTCGTGCTGCCGGGCATCGCGCCCTACCTGCCGCAGCCGTGGAACGTGCGGCTCGGCGCCTGGATGCTGCCGAACCTCGTGCCGCAGATCGCGGGCGAGCGGATCTCCACGCGTCTGGACGGCCTGCTGCCTCCCGCCGCGGCGGTCGCCGTCCTGGCCGGGTACGCGGTCGTGGCGCTGGCGGCGGCCTTCCTGGTGTTCGAGAGGAGGGACGCGTGAACGTGCTGGCCGCCGAGTGGCTGAAGATCCGCTCGATCCGCTCCAGCCATCTCATCCTGGCGATCTCCCTCGGCGCGATCCCGCTCGCGGTGGCGGTGGCCCTGTCGGCGATCGCGATGTACGACAGCGCACCCGCGTCGATGCGCGCCAGCGCCCGCATCGCCGAGCTGGAGGAGGTGGTGCTGATCGTGCCGCAGCTGGCCATGGGCGTCATGGGCGTCCTCGCGATCACCTCCGAGTACGCCACGGGACTCATCAGGACGAGCCTCGCCCTGGTGCCCAGGCGCTGGCCGGTGCTGGCGGCCAAGTCCGTGGTCGTGGGCGGGCTGGGGCTGGTCGTCGGGCCCGTCGTGGTGTTCACCACGTACGTCGTCTCCCGGCGGATGCTGGAGAGCCGCTACCCGATCGCCGACTTCGCCGACCGGCTGCCCACGCTCGTCACCTCCAGCCTCACGGTCGCGGTCTTCGCGCTGCTCGGGCTGGGCCTCGGCGCGGTGCTGCGCTCGGCGGCCGGGGCCATCGCGATCCTGGTGGGGCTGGTCTACGTGATCCCGATGATCGTCGGGAACCTGCCGGAGCCGTGGAGCGAACGGCTCGGCTCGGTGATGATCGGCGCGCTCCCTCGCGAGATCACCGGCGACGACCTCACGTCGTCGGTCTACGGCGCGCTGCTCTCGCCGGTGGCGGCCGCGGTGGTGCTGGCGCTGTACGCGGTGCTACCGCCGGCCGCCGGCCTGCTCCTCCTCCGCGAACGAGACGCCTGACGCCACGCCGTACGGCACCCGCGGCCGTGCCGTCCCTCGCCTCGAAGGACCCCAGCCCGAGATCACCCGCGCGGGCCGTGCCGTACCAACCCGAAAGACCCCAGCCCCAGGATCACCCGCGCGATCGTGCGCACGGGGCCAGGGCGGGGGTCTTTCGAAGGACTCAGACCTCGACGACCACCGGGATGATCATCGGACGGCGGCGGTAGGTGTCGCTCACCCAGCGCCCCATCGTGCGGCGGACCACACGGCGGATCTGCTGCATGTCGACCACCCCGTCGGCGGCGCTCTGCTCGATCGCCTTCTCCAGCGCCGGGATGATCTCCTCGAACCGCGTGGAGTCTATGCCCGAACCGCGCGCGTGGATCTCGGGACCCGCGGTGAGCTTGCCGGTGTTGGAGTCGACCACCACGACGACCGAGATGAATCCCTCGTCGCCGAGAATGCGCCGGTCCTTCAGCGAGACGTCGGTGATCTCGCCGACCGAGGTGCCGTCGACGTAGACGTACCCCGCCTGGACCGCGCCGGTGATCTTCGCGACGCCGTCGACCAGGTCCACCACGACGCCGTCCTCGGCGATCACGATGTGGTCGTCCGGCACGCCGGTCAGCGCGGCCAGCTTGGCGTGCGCCCGCAGGTGCCGCCACTCGCCGTGCACCGGCATGAAGTTGGACGGCCTGGTCAGGTTCAGGACGTACAGCAGCTCACCTGCCGCCGCGTGCCCCGACACGTGCACCTTCGCGTTGCCCTTGTGGATGACGCGCGCGCCCCACCTGGTCAGCCCGTTGATGACCTTGTTGACCGCGGTCTCGTTGCCCGGCACCAGCGAGGAGGCCAGCAGCACGGTGTCGCCGGACGCGATGCGGATCGCGTGGTCGCGGTTGGCCATGCGCGACAGCGCGGCCATCGGCTCGCCCTGGGAACCGGTGCAGATCAGCAGCACCTCCTCCGGCGGCCACTCCTCGATGTCACGCGAGTCGACGACCAAGCCCGGCGGAATGCGCAGGTAGCCCAGGTCGCGGGCGACACCCATGTTGCGCACCATCGACCGGCCGACCAGCGCGATCTTGCGGCCGTGCTTCTCCGCCGCGTCGATCACCTGCTGCACGCGGTGGACGTGGGAGGCGAAGCTCGCCACGATCACCCGCTTGGACGAGGTGCGGATCACCTCGTCGACGACGGGGCCGATCTCCCGCTCCGAGGTGACGAACCCGGCCACCTCGGCGTTGGTCGAGTCGGACATCAGCAGGTCGACGCCCTCGGAGCCGAGCCTGGCGAACCCGCCGAGGTCGGTGAGCCGCCCGTCGCTGGGCAGCTGGTCCATCTTGAAGTCACCGGTGTGCAGGACGATGCCCGCCGGGGTCCTGATCGCGACCGCGAGCGCGTCGGGGATCGAGTGGTTGACCGCGAAGAACTCGCACTCGAACGGCCCGAAGTGGTGCCGGTCCCCCTCGACGACGAGCCGCTTCTCCGGCTGGATGCGGTGCTCGGTGAGCTTGGCCTCGATGAAGGCCAGCGTCAGCTTCGACCCGACGAGCGGGATGTCGCGCCGCTCCCGCAGGAGGTACGGCACGGCGCCGATGTGGTCCTCGTGGCCGTGCGTCAGGATCAGCGCCTCGACGTCGTCGAGCCTGCCCCTGATGTACTCGAAGTCGGGCAGGATCAGGTCGACGCCCGGCTGGTCGGACTCGGGGAACAGCACCCCGCAGTCGACGATGAGCAGCCGGCCTTCGTACTCGAAGACCGCCATGTTCCTGCCGATCTCGCCCAGGCCGCCGAGCGCCACGATGCGCAGCCCGCCATCGGGCAGTGGCGGCGGGGGGCCGAGTTCCGGATGCGGATGGCTCATGCGGCGCCCCCATACCGGTCAGATCGTGTTCTCAATATCTCCGTTCCTCCCCGTTTTCATCAGTCAGCCAACTTCACCCCGCCGGCCACGAGGCACGCCCGCAGCTCGGCGATCTGTCCTTCGGTGGCCTCCACCAGCGGAGGCCGCATCGGGCCGACAGGCCGGCCCATCAGCTTCAGCGCCGCCTTCGCCATGATCGCGCCACCCGCGCGGTTCATGACCCCGTCGACCACGGGCAGCAGCTGCCGGTGCACGGCGGTCGCCTGCGCGACGTCGCCCGCCCGGTACAGCTCGATCATCCTGGCCAGCTCCGCGCCGACCACGTGGCCGACGACGCTGACGAACCCCGCCGCGCCCACCGACAACCACGGCAGGTTGAGCGCGTCGTCGCCCGAGTAGAACACCAGGTCGGTCGCCGTCATCACCATGGAGCCCGCGAACAGGTCGCCCTTGGCGTCCTTCACGGCCACGATCCGGTCGTGCTGGGCCAGCCTGATCAGCGTCTCGGTCTGGATCGGCACGCCACTTCGACCGGGAATGTCATAGAGCATGACGGGCAGCCCCGTCACGTCGGCCACGGCCGCGAAGTGCCGGTAAAGGCCCTCCTGCGGGGGCTTGTTGTAGTACGGCGTCACCACGAGCAGCCCGTGCGCGCCCGCGCGAGCGGCCTGCCTGGCCAGTTCGATGCTGTGGTGCGTGTCGTTCGTCCCCACGCCCGCGACGACGGTGGCCCGGTCGCCGACCGCCTCCAGCACGACCCGCAGCAGGCGCTCCTTCTCGGCGTCGCTGGTGGTCGGGGACTCCCCCGTCGTGCCGCTCACGATCAGACCGTCGTTGCGCTGCTCGTCCACCAGGTAGGTGGCGAGTTCGCGCGCGTTGTCGTAATCGACGGCGCCGTCGTCCGTGAACGGCGTGACCATGGCGGTCAGCATGCGCCCGAAGGGAGCTTCGGAGGTTCGAGTGGGCGATCCCATAGTGCGAACGCTACCCGGATTCCCCTACCTCCCGAACCCCGCCACCCCCATAACGCCATTTCCGGGCCTTATCACGCCGCTTTCCGCTCCAGAAACCCCTGCCGTACGGCGGGCACCCGCGCCCCTCACCTAGAGCGCACCCGCGGTCGCAGAGCGTCACGAATGACCCGGGGCATGGAAGAGGTCGCCGATATGTGCTCGGGGGTACACACATCGACGACCTCTATCGAAGAATCGCAGCCCCTTACGCCCGCGTTACAGAGTTCCCGGAATATTTTTACGACCCTCCAAAGTTGGAGCTCCAATTCCGCTCGATGACGGTGGGTTACCTGCCGAATACGGCAACATGGGGCAACGCCTCACAGCAACCTCAGGGATGGACTAGTGGCAAGTTCCGATCCGGTCTACCTGCGCGTCGTCGAAGACATTCGGCGGCAGATCAACGACGGCACCCTTCCCCCCGGCGCGCCGATCCCCTCACGCGCGCAGCTCACCCGCAAGTATCAGGTCGGCGAGACCGCCGCCCGCCACGCGCTGCGCGTACTGGCGGGCGAAGGGCTCATCTTCGGCCGGGTGGGTTCGGGGCACTACGTCAGGGACCGTCCCGACCTCGCTCCCCTGCATCGATGGCGCTTCCACGACCATCAGGCCCCGTTCGCCGCCGACCTGCACAGCCAGGGCCGCCGCGTGACCTGGGACTGGCACAGCGAACCCGTCGAAGCCACGGCCGACATCGCCCAGCGCCTGCGTGTGGAGGAGTCGGCCACCCTCACCCGAACCCACTACGTGTTCCGCGGCGACGGAAAGCCCCTCCAGCTCGCCACCTCCTACGAGCCGCTGGAGTTCGCCCCGCACTCCGACGAGGAGCGGCGCAGCCTCATCGGCCGCCTGTCCTCCTACGGGATCAAGGTGACCGAGATCGTGGAGAGCGTGCACACCCGCGTGCCGCGCCCCGCCGAGATCGACGCCCTCGACCTGGCGGCGGGCGTGCACGTGCTGCATCTCAAACGGACGCACTGGGCGGGCGAGCGTCCGGTGGAAACGAGCGACATCGTCGTTCCAGGCGACCGCTTTGAAATCGTCTACAGCATGCCCGTCCACCTCTAAACCCGCACGAACCCCTTTTCAGCCCACCCGGGCGGCGCCGCCTCGCGCCGCCCGGCCGCGAATCCACCTCCCTGCGAACGAGCCTCTCCGCCGGCCGCGAGCCGGCTCCCCCTCCGCCCCGGATTTGTCGGTGCCCGTTGATACAACCGGCAAGGTGCCGATCCGGAGGTGTCCATTGCGAGTCAAGGACCTGCCCGCCGCCGACCGCCCCCGCGAGCGCCTGCTCGCCAGCGGTGCGGGAGCGCTGGCCGACAGGGAGCTCCTCGCCCTCCTCCTGGGCCAGGGCACCAGAGGCAGCGACGCGGTCGACCTGGCCGCCCAGCTCATCGAGCACTGCGGCGACCTGGGCGAACTGGCCCGCTCCGACGCCCACCGCCTGCTCGCCGTCCGCGGTGTCGGCCCCGCCAAGGCCGCCCGCATCGCCGCCGCCTTCCATCTCGTACGGCGAGCGCAGGAGGGCCCGGCCAGGGCCCGGATCACCTCGTCGAGCGAGCTGGCCACCCAGGCCGCCCCGTTCCTGCGCGGACACCCCCGCGAACGCCTCGTGGTCATCGTCTGCGATCCGCGCGGCGCCGTCCTGCGCCGCGCCCTGATGACCGAGGGCGGCGCCGACCACACCCCGGCCCCGATCCGCGAGATCATCACCACCGTCCTCACCTCGGGCGGCGCGGCGTTCGGCGTCGCGCACAACCACCCGAGCGGCTCCCTCGACCCGAGCGAGGCCGACCTCGCCACCACGCACCGCCTGGCCGAGGCCGCCGAAACGGTGGGCCTGCGCTTCCTCGACCACGTGATCGTCACCGACACCGCCTGGCGCCGCATCCCCCACACCTCAGCAGGCCACCCAGAGTCCGCAATCCCCTCCCCCGTCGTACCTTCGTCTCCGAACCCCACCGACACCCGCCCTCGCCGACCACCAAAGCGTCGAACCGACCCCTGAGGACCGCAGGCTCGCCGTGACGGCAGACGGCCCCGCTCTGCCACAAAGAGCGGGGCCGCCACTCCAGCCAAGGGGGTAAGGGGCTCCCCGACTGGAAGCTGTGGAACCTTGCCAGACACCCAAACGACACCAGCGCTCAACATCGAGAGCAGACGCCCGGCGAGCCTCCGACTCGCATCCCCAGTCACACGGAGACCCGCCGGGCGTCCATTTTCTAGACGGTTCTCAGCTCCACCCGGAGGAGCGACCCCGTCTATCCAGCGAAAGCTTCCGCGCTGCGCAGAGCGGAAGCTCCACACCTCCGCTCCCTCCGGCGGGCCGGGCAATGCCCGCCGGAGGGACGGCTCCGCAGGCAGGCTGGGATGAGAATGCCTGCGAAGGCAGAGCGCCCCGTCGCTGGTCAGCGATCACGGTGGGCGCCACGTTCGTGCCACTCCCCAACCATCGGCACCCACCAGCCCCACGTCTGCGAGCCCGACCGATGCCGGGCGATCCGCGCGGCGGCGCGCGCTTTCCAGCGGGTCTGCCCGCTCCTCAGAACGGCCCGCCAACCCGCGATCCTGCGCATCACGATCACCGCGCCGCCCCTTCGAGCAGAAGCCACCACAACGGCTCCGTCTCGGCACGTCGCAGCCATGGAGACTCGTGCACCACCGTCGCTCCTGCCCCTCTGCTCGTGCGCCGGATGAACATCAACCCTCCCGCGTGACACAGCTCGTACGACACAGGCAGGCACTCGCACGTGTGCGCCCGCACTCGTACTCGATCAGCTCTGGGCGTCGCCAACGCCCAATCGATCGGTACATACGTGTCGACCAAGCCAGAGACGTGCCGAGTGATGCACTGCTCTTGCACCAGGTCCCGATCACCGCCATCCACAGATGAAATATACGTCTGCTTGTATCTCACCGTCTAGTCAGGCGCGAACATTGGCCTATACAGGCAGAGCGTTATGCAGAGCCTAGTACCCGTTCGCCTAGCTTTCGTATGTGCTCGACTACGACGGAGACACCCACCTCTATCTACAGATCGCCGAGATCATGAGGCAGCGGATCGACGGCCTCGCCGCCGGTCATCCGGTGCCGAGCGAGGCCGACATCCAGAAGGAGTTCGGCGTGGCGAGGACCACGGCCCGTCGGGCCATCCACGTCCTGCGCGAAGAAGGGCTCATCTACACGGTCCAGGGCGAGGGAACGTTCGTCGGCCATCCAGGAGAAGCGCCACGCAGCCCACGCAAGACCCCGCTCTTCCGGCAGATCGCGGGCGACATCGAGCAACGGATCAGGACGGGACAACTCCAGCCCCGCCGCCCCATTCCGGGCGAGTCCACTCTGGTACAGGAGTACGAAGTGGCCCGCGAGACCGTACGGCGGGCCATGGCGCTGCTGCGGGAGCAGGGCTGGATCTATACGGTGCCGGCCCGTGGCAGCTTCGTCTCACCTAAAGAGTCGTGGCCCCAGGCCTGAATTCACCTAAAGAGTCGTGGCCCCAGGCCTGAATCCGCTCCACTGCTTGTATCGCCACGTCTAAGATACGTTCATGCTCGACCGAGACGGCCCCATACCGCTCTACCGGCAGATCGCGGAACGCATCCGTGAGCGAATCCTCAGCGGCGCACTCAAGCCTGGCGATCCCGTCCTCAGCGAGGCCGAGATCGAGGCCGAGTTCGACGTCGCTCGCGCGACAGCTCGACGGGTCGCGCGGCAGCTCAGGGATTGGGGGTTGGTCCATACCGTGCAGGGCGAGGGCACCTATGTCGGGGAGCCTGGCGTGCCGCGCAACCGCCGGGGCACGCCGAAGTACCACATGATCGCCGAGGAGATCGGCAGGCGGATCCACAACCACGAGTTCCTCCCCAACCGACCGATCCCCAGTGAGAAAGAGCTCATGCGTGAGTACGGCGTCGCCAAGGTGACCGCGCGGGAGGCCGTCGCGCGCCTTCGCGAGCAGGGGCTGGTCTTCACCGTGCCCTATCGGGGCAGCTACGTCTCTCCACGGGGGTCGACGTCAGCTCCCTGAGAGCCGGCCAAGCGGAAGGAGACGCAGACGACGTCCGTGGTGTCGTCGACGTCGTAGCCCAGTCCGTTCCAGAAGCGGCGGTGGCTGGTCGCCCAGTGTTCCACCGAGCGGTAGCCCTCCCCCTCCGAGTCCGCGAACTCCCACGTCACCGAGTCGAACGGCACCACCTCGACCGCCGTCACCTCGATCACCGCGATCCGTGCCCGGTCGTCGTCGACCAGAGCGAGCCGTTCGCCGACCCGCTCCGGTTCCTCGCCCTCCGCCCGGTAGTCGTGCTCCAGCAACCCGGCCGTGCCGGTCTTGGCGCCGGACAGCACCAGGCCGTTCAGCTCGGCGCACAGCTCACCCGGTGTTCCGAGCTCCAGAATCCGGAGCCCGTCGATCCGTCCCCACATGAGCCGAAAGGGTACGTCAGAAGACCGGGATGATCTCCTCGGGGTCGAGGAAGTCGACGGTGACGCCCTCGATGTCCAGCTCCGGGATCGCCGGGAACTCGATCCCCCACCGTTCGACGATCGCGCGGATCCGCGCCATCGCCACCCGCCAGTTCTCCGCCTGCTCCTCGTACGACAGCACCCCGAGCCCGGCCGACCTAGCGTGGTCCATGAGCACCCGGTGGTTGTCCAGGAAGTACGGCGGAAGCTCCCAGAACCCCTCCGGCGGCTCCCAGAGGATCATCGACAGGAACACGAACCCGGCCCGGAGCTGCCGGGTGATGAGCGAGCGGACGTCGTCGGTGAGTCCCGGCCACTCGTTCTCCAGAATCGTCATGCAAATCTGTAGATGTCGGGACTCGTCGCGGCCGATGCGCTGGAACATCTCGCTGAACACCGGATGCCGGGTCCCCGACGCCATCCCCCTGAACAGGGTGGACGCCGCCATCTCGCCCATCATGAACGAGGTGAAGAGCACGGGCAGCGAGTACTTCCCCACCGCCGAGGTGTAGCCCGTCCAGTACCGCCCGCCGTTGTGGTACAGCCAGCCGATGTTGTTGTGCGCCGCCTTCTCCAGGTCGGTGACGGGCGTCCAGTCGAGCGGCCCGCCCGGCCACAGCTTGGCGATGGTCCGCTGGCAGCACTCCTCGTGGTTCATCTCGTCCCTGGTGATCGAGAAGAAGCACTTGCGGACGGGATCCTCCTCGTGCTTCTCGAACGCCTGGATGGTGGCCCGGGCGAAGACCGCGGGCCCCGAGGCGTCGAAGTTGGCCAGGACGGCGAACCAGTACATGATCCCCAGACGCTGCTCGACCGTGAAGTCGTCGGGGGAGAGTCCGTCCCACGGCAGGTCGGCCGGGTTCCAGACCATGCGCTTGGACTTCTCGTAGATCGCCGCCAGCTTCTCGGTCTCGACCCGCCACTCCATCGGATAGATGTTCGGCTGGGGGATCTCGGGCGCTGGCCAGAATCCGCCTTCGGGGATCGTGAGGTCGGCCATGTTTGTGACACCTCCTGCCCCCATCCTGCGCTGAGGTGTCACGTCTTTCAAGGACTACGTACGGCTTCGCTGCGTCACGGCCACGCAAACCAGGACGGCGAGCGCGCCGAGCACCGTGGCGATGCCGTACCTCTCGCCCATGAGCAGCCACGCCCACACCAGCGTGAGCAGCGGCTGGGTGAGCTGGGTCTGTCCCGCGCGGGCGATGCCGCCCTGCGCGAGGCCCGCGTACCAGGGGATGAATCCGAGGAACATCGAGATGAGCCCGACGTAGAGGAAGCCGCCTACGGAGGCCGGGGTGAAGGTGAGCGGGGTCATGACGCCGAGCGCCACCGAGACGGGCAGCGTCACGGGGAGCGACAGCACCAGGGCGTACGAGATGACGTGCCAGCCCGGCGTCGAACGGGCCAGGCGGCCGCCCTCGGTGTAGCCGAGCGCCGCCGAGAGGAGGGCGGCCACGAGCAGCAGGTCGGCCAGGGAGAGGCTGCCGCCGCCCTGCGAGACGGTGAAGACGGTGATCGCGACGGCTCCGGCCGTACAGGCGGCCCAGAACAGCGGGCGCGGGCGCTCGCCCGCGCGCAGGACGGCGAAGGCGGCGGTCGCGGCGGGCAGCAGCCCGATCACGACCGCCGAGTGGGCCGTGCTCGCGCCCAGGTGCAGGGCCAGACCGCTGAAGACGGGGAAGCCGAAGACCACCCCGAGCGAGATGAGGGCGTAGGAGCCCCATTGCGAGCGCGGCGGCAGGAGCGGTACCCGCGCCGCGCGGAGACAGACCAGCGCGACGATCCCGGCCAGGAGGGCACGGCCGACGGCCACCAGCCACGGGTCGAATCCGCGCATCGCGAAAACGGTGGCAGGAAAGGAGCCGGAGAAGGCCAGCACGCCGACGAAGGCGAGAGCGGAGCCCTTCAGCTCGTCGCTCCTGATCGCGAGGGGAACCGCTACTCCGCCAGTGGCGATAGCGCTATTCTTGTCTCTCATGAAAGACGATAGCAGTATCGTCCTGCTCGCCGCGACGCTGCGTCAGGAGATCGCCGGGAAACGGCCGGGCGACCGGCTGCCCTCCAGCAGGGAGCTCATGCGCCGTCATGGGGTCAGCCCGGTCACCGTGTCGCGGGCGATCGGGCAGCTCGCCGCCGAGGGCAGGGTGGTCACCAGGCCCGGCAGCGGCGCCTTCGTCGCCGCCGCGACGCCCTCCCTCGCGGAGGTGGCCGACCTCTCGTGGCAGACCGTCGCGCTCGGCGACCGCGTCGTCGACGACTCGGGGGTGACGGCGCTGCTCACCGCGCCGCCCGACGACGTCATCCCGTTGACGGGCGGCTACCTCAACCCCGCCATGCGTCCCGACAGGCAGCTGGCCGCGGCGGCCGTACGGGCCGTCAAACGCCCCGACGCCTGGGCGATGCCCCCGCTGACCGGGCTCAAGGAGCTGCGCGGCTGGTTCGCCAGGCAGGCGGGCGGCGACGTGACGGCGGCCGACGCCCTCATCGTCAGCGGCGGTCAGGCCGCGCTCAGCCACGCCTTCCGCGCGCTGGCCGCGCCCGGCACGCACGTGCTGGTCGAGACACCGACCTATCCGGGGGCGCTGGCGGCGGCCAAGGCCGCGGGCCTGCGCACGACGGCGGTACCGATGGATCGCGACGGCGTGCTGCCCGACCTGCTGGCCGAGGCGTTCGCGGTGACCGGCGCGCGGGTCTTCTACAGCCAGCCCGCGCTGCACAACCCCACGGGCGCCACCCTTTCCGCCGAGCGCAGACAGCAGGTGCTCCAGATCGCCAGGGCCAACAACGCGTTCGTGATCGAGGACGACTACGCCCGCTTCCTCACCGCCCAGGCGCCCACCCCGATGGTGGCGCTCGACCGGTACGGCACGGTCGTCCACATCAGCTCCCTCACCAAGATCCTCGCCCCGAGCCTGCGGCTGGCCGCCGTGATCGCCCGCGGCCCCGCCGCGCACCGGCTGCGGGCCAGCCAGCTGGTGGAGTCGTTCTTCGTGGCCAGGCCGTTGCAGGAGACGGCGCTGGAGTTCGTCGGCTCGCCGTCGTGGCCCCGTCACCTGTCCTCCGTCCACGCCGAGCTGACCACCCGCCGCGACGCACTGGCGGCCGCGCTGCTCTCCCTGCTGCCCGGCGCCGAGCCGCACCTGATCCCGCGCGGCGGCCTGCACCTGTGGGTACGGCTGCCGCCGCACGTCGACGAGGCGGCGCTGGTGGAGGCGGCGCGCGGGAACGGCGTCCAGGTCAGCCCGGGGCGGATCTACTACCCCTCCGAGCCACCGGGGCCGCGCGTCCGCGTCACGCACAGCGCCGCCACGCACCTCGCCGAGCTCGCCGAAGGCGTACGGCGGCTGGCCGAGGCGTACGCTGGTCTCAGCGAAGCGCCCACCACCTGAGCAGGCCCACGACCCGCGCGGGAAACCGGACGAAGACCCTTCGTTATCGAGCCAGGCGTCATCGCGAGCCCCCAATCACCGATACGGTGTAACACGTGCCCCCGAGATCCTCCGGTCGCGGGCACAACGGCAGGCGAAGGAGCGGGCCGAGATGGCAGACGTAGGCGTCCGGGCGGCCCGGCGCGAGGATGTGCTCCAGGTTGCGAACACTCAGGTCCGCGCCTGGCGCTACGGCTACAGGGAGTTCCTCCCCGAGGGGCCCCTTGAGCAGATGACCGGCCCCGCGGCCGAGAAGATGTGGCTGCGCCAGTGGGACGAGGCGATCGTCGCGCCTCCCACGCGCATGCACCGCGTGCTGGTGGCCGTGGAGACGATCCTCGACACCGAGGGTTTTCCCGCGCTCGGCCAGGGCGGCGTCAACGTCACGGCGACGCCGCGCGGTGGTGAGCGGGTGGTCGGCCTGGCCTCCCACGCTCCCGCCGAAGACCCCGACCTCGACCCCACGGTGACGGCCGAGATGCTGACACTGCTGGTCGACCCCGACTTCGTCCGGCGCGGGCACGGCAGCCGCCTGCTCAACGCCACCGTCGACTACCTGCGCGAAGACGGCTTCCGCCAGATCGTCACGTGGGTGTTCGCCGAGAACTACGCGGTGCTCGGATTCCTCGAGTCGGCGGGCTGGGGCGAGGACATGGCCGAACGCGTGCTCGACATGGGCCGTCCGATCCGGATGGTCAGGCTCACGACGGACATCAGCTGATGGCCGCACTGAACCAGTGGGTGGCCGGTGCGCGCCCGCGCACCCTGCCCAATGCGATCGTGCCCGTGATGGTCGGCACCGGGCTGGCGATCGGCGAGGGCGGCGCCATCTGGTGGCGGGCCGTGGTGGCCCTGCTGGTGGCGCTGCTGCTGCAGATCGGCGTCAACTACGCCAACGACTACAGCGACGGCATCCGCGGCACCGACGACGCGCGGGTCGGCCCGATGCGCCTGGTCGGCTCCGGCGCCGCCGCGCCCCGCGAGGTGCTGGCCGCCGCGCTCGGCAGCTTCGCCGCCGCCGCGGTCCTCGGCCTGATCCTGGTGGTCGCCACGCAGGCCTGGTGGATCCTCCTGGTCGGCGCGGCGGCGATCGCCGCCGCCTGGTTCTACACCGGCGGCAAGAGCCCGTACGGCTACCGCGCGCTCGGCGAACTGGCGGTCTTCGTCTTCTTCGGCGTCGTCCCCGTCGTCGGCACCGCCTTCGTGCAGACCGAACAGCTCTCGTGGACGGCACTGGCCGCCTCGGTCCCGATCGGCCTGCTGTCGTGCTCGATGCTGGTCGTCAACAACCTGCGCGACGTCGTCACCGACGCCCCCGCGGGCAAGCGCACGCTGGCCGTGGTGCTCGGCGCCACCAGGACCCGCACGCTCTACACCGCCTGCCTCACCCTGCCCTTCGTGATCGCGCTGCTGCTGATCCCCGTCACGCCGTTCGCCGCGCTGGCCGTGCTCGCGGCCCCGCTGGCGATCGGCCCGATCAAGACGGTGCTGGCGGGCGCCACGGGCCCCGCGCTGATCGGCGTGCTCCAGGCGACGGGCAAGCTCCAGATGGCCTACGGCCTGCTGTTCGCCATCGGCTTGGCGATCACCTTGTAGGCGGATACAAACCGGCGCCCCGATCTCGTATGCGCGAATAAACGGCCTGGTCAGCCCCCTCTGCTTCACTGAGTCCAGATATCTGGTGACAGTGAGGGGACCCCCATGGAGCAACGCGGGATCGAGCTGGTTCCTGCGAGCGAGCGGTACGGCCGCCCGCGCGACCTGCTCTTCCTCTGGGCCGGCACGACCACCACGGTCTTCACGGTCGTCTACGGCACGATCGTGGTCGCCATGGGGCTCAGCTTCTGGCAGGCCGTCGCCGCCATCGTGATCGGCAACCTGCTGGCCTTCCCCCTGGTCGGGTTCAGCAGCATCCAGGGCATGCAGCACGGCACCTCGACGATGGCCATCTCCCGCGCCGCCTACGGCAACAAGGGTGCCCGTGTGCTCGGCTTCTTCGGCTGGCTGAACATGGTCGGCTTCGAGGCCGGCGGCATGGTGATGATCACCCTGGCCGGTCTCACGCTGCTGAAGCAGGCGGGCGTGGAGGGCGAGGGCCTCGGGCTGAAGGTGGCGATCGTGCTGATCGCCGCGGTCATCCAGCTGATCCTGCCGCTGATCGGGCACGCCGCGGTGATGAAGGCGCAGAAGTACCTGACCTGGGTGTTCGTGGCGATGTTCGTCGTCATGGCGGTACTGGTCACGCCCAAGGCCGACCTGTCGGCGGGCGGCTCGGCCGACTTCGCCACATTCACGCTGGCGGTCATGCTGGTGATGTCGGGCGGCGGCCTGTCGTGGGCGCCCCTCGGCGGTGACTACTCGCGCTACCTGCCCGTCGACTCCTCCAGGAAGGCCGTCTTCGGCTGGGCCTTCCTCGGCGGCTTCGTCCCGTACATCGTGCTGATGATCCTGGGCGCGGCGGTCGCGACCGTCGTCACCAACGCCAGCGACCCGATCTCCGGCCTGCCCGAGGCGCTGCCCTCCTGGTTCGTGGTGCCCTACCTGCTGCTGACCGTGGTCACCCTGTTCGCTGCCAACACCACCGACCTGTACTCCTCGGGGCTGAACCTGCAGGCCGCGGGCATCAGGATCAAGCGCTGGGCCGCGGTCGTCCTCGACCTGATCTTCTGCGTGATCATCACGTTCGTCGCCATCACCTCCGACTCGTTCAACACGATGCTCAACGCCTTCCTCGGGCTGGTCGTCGTCTGGCTGGCGCCCTGGGCGGGCATCTACGTCACCGACTGGCTGCGCCGCAAGGGCGTCTACGACGCCGCCGCGCTGTTCGACGAGAGCGGTCCCGGCCAGATCCGCTGGGCGGGCCTGATCGCGCAGGCGGTCGGCATGGTGGCCGCCGGGCTCTGGCTCAACTCCAGCGTCTACGTCGGCTGGCTGTCCAGCGCCACCGGAGGCTCCGACTTCAGCATCTTCGCCGGCTTCGTCGTCGCCGGCCTCGTCTACGCCGCCCTGGACCGTCGCCCGGTCCCCGTCAAGGAGCTCGCCCATGCATGACCTGCTCGACGTGGCCTACGGCCGCAGGCCCGCCGACACGATCATCACGAACGGGGTGCTGGTCAACGTCCTGACCGGCGAGACCTACCCGGCCGAGATCGGCCTCAGCGGCGACCGGATCGCGGCGGTCGGGCCCGCCCTGGAGCGCGGCCCGGCCACACGGATCATCGACGCGCGCGGCGGCTACCTCGTGCCCGGCCTCATCGACGGTCACCTGCACATCGAGTGCAGCAAGCTGTCCGTGACCAGCTTCGCCAACCTGGTCGTCCCCTTCGGCACCACCAGCGTGGTCTCCGGCCTGGACCAGATCCTGGTGGCCGAGGGGCTGCCGGGCGTCCGCCAGGCCCTCGACGAGGCGGCCGCGACCAGCATGCGCATCTGGTGGGGCGCCCCCGCCAAGGCTCCCTACACCGTGCCACAGTCGACCGTCGGCCACACCTTCGGCCCCGACGAGCACCGCGTCGCCCACGAGTGGCCCGAGTGCGTGGGCATCTGGGAGACCGTCCAGGAGATGGTCGAGCACGGCGACCCCGCCGTGATGGAGGCGCTGGACCTCGCCCACCGTAGGCGGCTGCCGATCTTCGGCTGCGCGCCCCTGTCGGACGCCCGCCGCATCGCGGGCCTGGCCGCCGCCGGCATCAGGCTTGACCACGAATCCTACTCCCACGAGGAGATGCTGGAGAAGCTGCGCCAGGGCATCTACGCGATCATCCGTGAGTCGTCGGTCGCGCACTTCCTGCAGGAGAACATCCAGGTCGTGGCCAAGGTCGGCGCCCGCAGGGTGGCCTTCTGCACCGACGACGTGCACGCTGCCGACGTGCTGGCGGGCGGGCACATGGACAAGCTGGTCCGGATGGCGATCAAGGCGGGCGTCGACCCGGTCACGGCGATCCAGATGGCCACCGTCAACTGCGCCGAGATGTACCGCATCGACGACCTGGTCGGCAGCATCGCCCCCGGCCGATTCGCCGACATCCTGATCGTCGAATCGTTGAACGATTTCATCGTTCGCGAGGTCATCGCGGGCGGCCGCCTGGTCGCCCGCGACGGCGCCATGGTCGCGCCCGCCGTACCGCCGGCCAGGGGTGAGGTGCGGCCATTCCCCGTCCGCGAGATCACCGCCGACGACCTGGCGCTCCGCTCGGACGCCGACGAGGTCACCGTCCTCTCGCTGAACTTCACCGAGCAGGTCTTCGTCCGCAAGCGGCGCGACGTCCGGCTTCCCGTCATTGACGGGATCGTCGAGCCGTCCGTCGCCGACGACGCGCTGCTGGTCACCGTGGTCGAGAGGTACGGCAAGACGGGCAACAGGCCCGTCGCCGTCGTCAGCGGCATGGGCCTGCGGAAGGGCGCCATCGCCACCAGCGCCGCGCCCGACGACAACAACATCATCTGCGTCGGCGCCTCCCGCTCGGACATGGCGCTGGCGGTCAACGCCGTCTCCGCCATGGGCGGCGGTCAGGTCATCGTGGTGGACGGCGTCGTCGTGGAGTCGCTGCCGCTGCCTGTCGCCGGCATCGTCTCCGACCTGCCCGCGGCCGAGATGGCGGTGCTGGAGGAGCGGCTCGACGAGGTGGCCCGCTCGCTCGGCTGCACGCTGCCGGCGCCGCTCATGTACCTGTTCTTCCTGTCCATCACCGCGATCCCCGACTACGCCGTCACCGACCTCGGTCTGGTCGACTGCGTGCGGTTGGAGGTCGTCGACCCGATCCTCACGGAGGCCTGATCATGAAGGACTTCATCGCAGGGCTGCCCAAGTGCGAGCTCCACCTGCACATCGAGGGGACCCTCGAGCCCGAGCTCAAGTTCGAGCTGGCCCAGCGCAACGGCATCGCGCTGCCGTACGCCACGGTCGAGGAGATGCGGGCCGCCTATGCCTTCGACGACCTGCCGTCCTTCCTCGGGGTCTATTACGAGGGCATGCGGGTGCTGCGCACCGAGCCCGACTTCTACGACCTGGCCATGGCCTACCTGCGCAAGGCCGCCTCGCAGAACGTCCGCTACGCGGAGATCTTCTTCGACCCGCAGGCGCACACCTCGCGCGGCGTGCCGTTCGACGTGGTGATCCGCGGTCTGCGCAGGGCGCTCATGGACGCCCACACCCAGCTCGGCGTCCGCGCGCAGCTCATCATGTGCTTCCTGCGCGACTTCCAGGCCGAGTACGCCATGGCGACGCTGCTGGAGTCGCTGCCGTACAAGGAGTGGATCGTCGGCGTCGGACTCGACTCCGACGAGAAGGGCAACCCTCCGGCGAAGTTCGCCGCCGTGTACGAGCGGGCCAGGCAGGAGGGCTACCTGCTGACCATGCACTGCGACGTCGACCAGGAGAACTCCGTCGAGCACATCCGCCAGTGCATCGAGGACATCCAGGTCAACAGGATCGACCACGGCGTGAACATCCTGGAGGACCCCGCCCTGGTGCAGCAGATCCTGGACAAGGGCATCGGCCTGACCTGCTGCCCGATCTCCAACTCCTACGTCACGGACTCGATGAAGGCCGAGGGGATCCGCAAGCTGCTCGACCTGGGGGTGCGGGTCACGATCAACTCCGACGACCCCGCTTACTTCCCCGGGTACGTCCAGGAGAACCTGGAGGCTCTGGAGCTTTCCCGGGAGGAACTGCTACAGGTCCAGCGCAACGCCTTCGAGATCACCTGGCTCCCCCGCCACCTGAAGGACGCCTACCTGGCCGAACTGGAGACCTACGCCAAACAGTAAACCTCCAGAAACAGCAAGGCCCTCGCAGGGCGCTCCGCGCGTGAGGGTTCGGACAGCCCCGGTTGGGGGCTCGGCGCCCCCCACGCCCCCACAACGGCGCGGCCCTCGCCGTGGGGCGCTTCGCGCCTGAGAGCTCGGACTGTGTCCAGCGGGGGCACGCCCCCGCACCCCCCGGCGAGGGGGCCGCCCCCTCGCGCTCCCCGACGCTTGGCCGGTTCCGCACATTCACCAAAGATGAGGACTGCCCCATCCCGGCCCGCAAGACCACCTCTCGCGGAGCGCGTCTTCCCTCAAGCGCTGAATCCCTTCCTGATATACTAATTTCAATTCGTATATATGGGCGAGGTGAGGTCATGACCAAGACCCTGATCGATCTTGACGACGAAGCGTTGGCCGAGGCCGCGAAGCTGCTCGGCACCTCGTCCAAGAAGGACACGGTCAACGCTGCCCTACGAGAGATCATCGATCGACGCAGACGGGCAGCGGCTGTGGCTCGTATGCGTGAGATGGTGGCCGAGGGGCAGATCGACTTCTCGGCTACAGAGAAGGGCGATGCCACGCATCAGGACGTCGCGTGACCGAACGCTATCTCGTAGACACCAGCGCCTTGGTCCGCTTCTATCGCGGCCAGGTCGGCGCCGAATGGGATCAGACTGTTTCCGCAGGACTGGTGGGCATCTGTGAGCCGATCAGGCAGGAATACCTCCGCGCCGCCGGCGGCCGTCCCGCCTTCTACGAGGCCGACAGCCTGCTTCAGGAGACCTTTCCGTACTTCGTCCTCCCTGAATCGGCCTGGCATGAGACCGGCGAACTGCAGCGCGAGCTTGCCGACAAGGGATGGCACCAGTGCGTCTCTCCTGTCGATCTGCTGGTGGCGGTGACTGCTCGACACCACAAACTCACCGTGCTGCACGCGGACAACGACTTCGACACCATCTCCCGCCTCACCGGGCAGCCAGTTCGCTGGATCAGCTGAAAGCCGCGCCTCCGGTAACGCGGCTCAGCTCGCTCGCGCTCCCCGGCGCCTCACCCCGATCGTCTCCACCTGAGGCCGCCCAGCGCCCGCGTTCTGCTGCGACTGGGTACGTTCACCGGGTCCTGACATAGGTTCTCGCGTGTGTCAGCGCATGCGGAGCGCCAGCAGGAAGTCCACCCGCTCGTCCCAGGAGTTCAGGGACCGCCCGGTCAGCTCCTCGATCCGTTTCAACCGGTACCGCAACGTGTTCACGTGCACGTGGAGCCGGTCCGCGGTCGCCGACCACGACCCCGACTCCTCCAGGAACGTCTCCAGCGTCTCCAGCAGCTCCGTCTGGTTCGTCGCGTCGTAGGCCTCCAGCCGTCCCAGCAGTCTCGACCTGAACGAGCGGCGCAGCGGGTCGGGGATGGCCGCCAGCAGCGTGCGGTGGGAGCTGACGTCGTCGCCCGTCACCACGCTGACCTTGCCGGTGCCGAGGGAGGCGAGGGAGCGGGCGTGCCTGGCCTCCTCGATCAGGCTGTTCAGCCCCGCCGGGCCGGTCGTCACGCTGCTGACGCCGAGCGAGATACGTTCCTCGCCGAGCCCCGCCTCCAGGATGCGGGCGCCCCTCACCAGGTGCTCGGCCAGTTCGGCCGCGCTGTTCCCGGCCAGCGGAACCAGCGCGACCGCCTCACCAGCCGAAGGCGCAGACGCCGTCACGATGCCCGGCGCCAGGGGGCGCAGCAGTTCGTCCAGGACCGCGACGCTCACCTCGGGCCCGCCCGCCGTCAACGCCACGACGAGGAGCCCGTGCTCGGTCTCCACGTGCAGCGTGTGCAGGCGGGAGACCAGCCCGGGCAGGGCCGCGTCGCCCGACTCCAGCAGGTGCAGCAACTGGTCCAGGACGCGGCGCTCGATCCGCTGGGCCGCCTCCAGTCGCGAGCGTTCCAGCGCCACGAGAGCCGCCAGCTCGACGATGACGTCCTCGCTGTCGCCCTGCGCGCCTTCGCCCCGATAGGCGAGGAACCAGTTGGCGATCCGGTGCGGCACGCCCTTGCTGATCGGGAAGACCGACAGGTCGTCGACCATGCCGGGCAGGAAGCGCGCGGTGAGGAAGGTGTGGGCGAGCCTGGCTCTGGAGTCCTCGTCGAGCGGTTGCGAGCCGACGATCACCCTGCCCGTCGCCGACATCACCCAGCAGGGCACGTCGAGCTCGCCCGCGACCGTGTCCACGAGCTTGGTGAGGCTGCCGCCGTCCACCAGAGTGCTTGCCAGGCGCCTGCGCCCGCCGTACGGCCGACGCGGGGTGGCGCCCAGCTCGGCGATCAGCGCGCGCAGCACGTGCTCGGTCACCTGGCTGAACGGCACGTCCACCGGCAGCGTCAGCAGCGGCAGCCCGGCGTGCGCGCAGACGTCGATGAGGTCGGTCGGCGGCACCTTCAGCGCGGTGCCGCAGACGAGCGCCGCCACGTCGCCGAGGCGGTCCACGAACCGCCTGGCGGAGCCGGCGCCGGTGTGCCAGGTCAGCTCGGTGAGCACCAGCTCTCCCGGCTTGACGAAGCGCGAGGGGTCGGGCAGGTCGGTGGTGGAGACGCCCCTCACCCTGCGGTCGAGCAGGTCGTGCCCGGTGAGCACCTTCAGCGCGAGGTGATCATCGTGGACGAGGTCCCTCAGCCGCATGGCCAGCTCTCCTGGCGCCAGGCGGCGTCCCAGAACATCCACTCGTACCTGGCGGTCGTGACCGCGCGCTCCAGCAGCCGCTCGCGGTCCTCGGCGCTCAGGGAGAGGTCGTCGAGCAGGTCGAGGACGCCCGCGACGGTGTCCTGGTAGTCTTCGCCGCCGTAGGTCTCGATCCACCAGGCGTAGAGCGGGTCCGGCGACGACTCGGCCAGCAGCTTCTCCCCCACGCGCGCGTAGATCCAGTAGCACGGCACGATCGCGCCGAGAGCCTCGGGGAAGGTGCCGAGCGAGCAGGTCCGCACCAGGTAGGAGGCGTAGCCCACCGTGGTCGGGGCGGCGGGCGACTTCAGCGCCTCGGCCTCGTCGAGGCCGAACGCCGCCAGCAGCTCGACGACAAGGCTGTGCTCGACCTCGACGGTCCTGGCCGCGTCGGCGGCGAACCGGTGGACCGCCTGCGGGTGCGGCGACCTGGCGGCGCAGGCGGCCAGCGCGCGAGCGTAGTCGGGCAGGAAGTGCGCCTCCTGCATGACGTAGTGGCGGAAGGCCTCGCGCGGCAGCGAGCCGTCGGTCAGGCCCTCCAGGAAGGGATGGCGCAGGATCTGGCGATAGACCCCGTCCATCGCCCGCCACAGCTCGTCGCGAAACCTCACACTACGGGACGGTACATCACGATCCGTGGTGCTATTTCGAGGCCCAGCTCGCGTTCGTGCTGGACGATGGCCCGCAGCTCGGGACCGGGCTCCGCCATCGGCGCGAAGCCGTGCCTGACGTACCAGGGCGCGTTCCACGGCACGTCGCGGAAGGTCGTCAGCGTCACGCCGCCCGCGCCCACGGCCAGCGCGTGGTCGTACACCGCGGCCATCAGCCTGCCGCCGATGCCCTGGCGCATGCTGTCGGGGTGGACGGCCAGCTGGTCGAGGTGCACGTTGCCGTCGACCATGCTGATCATGGCGAACCCCTGACCCTCGACGAGCACCCTGCCGGGGTCGTCGCACTCCTCGATCATCGTCGTGCCCGGCGGGAAGACGATGCCGACCTGCGCGAACAGGCCGTCGGCGGCCCGCTCCACCTCGGCGAGCGCCGGCAGTTCGTCCTCACGGGCCCAACGGACCACCGACACGCCCCCGCCTTTCCGCTGCTCATCAGGTCTGGTACTAGTGTGATGATCGTGCGCCCGGCTGTGCGGAGCCGGAACCCTCTCCACAGAATGTGCCCATGCTCCGGCATGGGCACATTTCTTTCACAGGTCGAGCAGGCGCTCCAGGCCGACCGTGAGCCCAGGCAGTTCGGCCACCCTCCGCACGCCGAGCAGCACGCCCGGGGTGAAGGAGGCCCTGTTCATGGTGTCGTGCCTGATCGTGAGGATCTCGCCGTCGCCGCCGAGCAGCACCTCCTGGTGCGCGATCAGCCCTGCCAGCCGTACGGCGTGCACGTGCACCCCGTTGACGTCCGCGCCGCGAGCTCCCTCGAGCTCGGAGCTGGTCGCATCGGGCATCGCCGCCATCCCCGCCTTCGCGCGAGCCTCGGCCACCAGCTCCGCCGTACGGCGGGCGGTGCCGGAAGGGGCGTCGGCCTTGTTCGGGTGGTGCAGCTCGACGATCTCGACGGAGTCGAAGTACTTGGCGGCCTGCTGGGCGAAGTGCATCATCAGCACCGCCGCGATGCCGAAGTTCGGCGCGATCAGGCAGTTGGTGCCGGGGAAGCGCTCGAGCCAGCCACGCACCGTGGCCAGGCGCGCCTGGTCGAAGCCCGTGGTGCCGACCACCGGATGGATGCCGTGCGCGATGGCCCATTCGAGGTTGCGCATGACGACGTCGGGATGGGTGAAGTCGACGACCACCTGCGCGCCCTCGAGCGACTCGATGGGATCGTCCTTGTCGATCGCCGCCACCAGCTGGAGGTCGGCGGCCGCCTCGACGGCCTTGCACACCTCGACGCCGACCCGCCCGCGCGCCCCAAGCACACCTACTCTGATCACCCCTCCACCATAGCGGTGGTTCCTGCCCCTTCATGCTGTACGGCAGGCCGGCTCAACCCCACCACCTTTTCGGTGGATCCTGCCCCTTCATCCTGCTCAAGCCCACCACCTTTGCGGTGGTTCCTGTCCCTTCACCCTGTACGGCCGGCCGGCTCAAGCCCACCCGGGGCGCGGGCTGGCCTCCCTCCGGGGAGACGCTCCTCGAGCTCACCGGCTGACCACCGTGACGCGGCCCGTAAACCCCCGGCCACGCAGACCAGCACCAGGATGGACCAGCCGGAAGCGCCTGAATGGTTGGCGAAGCCGCCACGCCGACGAGCCTGACGTGACGGCGGGAACCGGAGTCCCGCTGGAGCGGCGTGAAAGACGGACGGCCACCGAGTGACCCCGGTGGCCGTTACGCCGCTGTGCCGTACAGGCTGGAAAGAGTTGTGCCGTACAGGATGGTCAGCTGATGGCGTGGGAGAAGTCCTTGTCCGCGTAGGGACCGATGACCGCCAGGGTCATCGGCCTGCTCAGGATGTCGCCCGCCACCGACGCGATCTCCTCGGGGGTGACCGTCTCGATGCGGGAGAGCACCTCGTCCACGGACATCAGCTCGTCATAGACCAGCTCGTTCTTGCCGATCCGCGACATGCGCGACCCGGTGTCCTCGAGCCCGAGCACGAGACCGCCGCGCATCTGACCCTTGCCGCGGGCGATCTCCTCCTCGGTGATGCCCTCGGAGACCACCCTCGCCACCTCGTCCCTGCAGATCTTCAGCACATCGTCGATCTTCGAAGGCATGCAGCCGACGTAGATGCCGAACTGCCCGGTGTCGGCGTAGGCGGAGGTGTAGCTGTAGGCCGAGTAGGCCAGCCCGCGCTTCTCCCTGATCTCCTGGAACAGCCGGGAGGACATCCCGCCGCCCAGCGCCGCGTTCAGCACGCCGAGCGCGAACCTGCGGTCGTCCGTGCGGGCCATGCCGGTCGTGCCCAGCACGAGGTTGGCCTGCTCGGTGGGCCGGTCGACGACCCGGACCCCCGACCTGGTCTGCGCGCCGGGGCCGCTGGTGCGCGGCGGCGCGTTCTCCCTCGGCCCGGTGAGCGCGCCCGCCCGCTCGTACGCCCGCGCCACCAGCTCCACCACCTGCTCGTGCCGGATGTTGCCCGCGACGGAGACGACCGTGCGCGGCGGCTGGTAGTAGGCGCGGTAGTACTCGACGATCCGGTCGCGCTGCAGGGCGTTGATCGACTCGACCGTGCCCAGGATGGGCCTGCCGATCGGCGAGTCGCCGTACAGCTCGGCGGAGAACTGCTCGTGCACCACGTCCGACGGGTCGTCGTCGTGCATGGCGATCTCTTCGAGGATCACCCCGCGCTCGGACTCGACGTCCTCCTCGGTGATCAGCGACGAGGTGACCACGTCGGCCAGCACGTCGACGGCCAGCGGGAGGTCCTCGTCGAGCACCCGCGCGTAGTAGCAGGTGTACTCCTTGGCGGTGAAGGCGTTGATCTCACCGCCGATGCCCTCGATGGACGCCGAGATCTGCATGGCGTCACGCGTGGGCGTGCCCTTGAACAGCAGGTGCTCGAGGAAGTGGGTGGCCCCCGTGTGCTCGGGGGCCTCGTCACGCGAGCCGATGCCGACCCACATGCCGACCGCGACGGAACGCACGGTCGGCATGGTCTCGGTCACCACGCGCAGCCCACCGGGGAGGACGGTGCGCCTGACGACCCCGGCACCGTCCTTGCCGGGGTGCAGCGTGGTAGTTGTCACGGGACCTCCTCCGTCGGCCCCGTGACGAACGTGCTGTGTTTGATGGCTCCCTCGCTCCGCTCGGTCACGAGTTGCGGTCTTCTCCGTCTCCGGCGGGCTTGCGGACCCGGGTGCGAGTACGGCGAGGCCGCTCGTCACGCGCCTTGTCCTCGTCGGCCGCGGCCTCGGCCACCGGAGCCTCGGCGGAACCCGCGGGCTCCTCCGTGCCCTTGGTTGCCTTCTCCGCGGCCTCCTTCTCGATGACCTCGACGGGCACCAGCGAGAGCTTGCCGCGCGAGTCGATCTCGGCGATCTCCACCTGGATCTTCTCGCCGACGTTCATGACGTCCTCGACGTTCTCGATGCGCTTGCCGCCGTGCAGCTTGCGGATCTGGGAGACGTGCAGCAGGCCGTCCTTGCCCGGCATGAGCGAGACGAACGCGCCGAAGGCGGCGATCTTCACGACCGTGCCGAGGTAGCGCTCGCCGACCTCGGGCATGTGCGGGTTGGCGATGGCGTTGATGGCGCTGCGCGCCGCCTCGGCCGAGGGGCCGTCGGTGGCACCGATGTAGATGGTGCCGTCGTCCTCGATGGTGATCTCCGCACCCGAGTCGTCCTGGATCTGGTTGATCATCTTGCCCTTCGGGCCGATGACCTCGCCGATCTTGTCGACCGGGACCTTGATCGTGATGATGCGCGGCGCGGTCGGGTTCATCTCCGCCGGAGAGTCGATCGCCTCCTGCATCACGTCGAGGATCGCCAGGCGGGCGCCCTTGGCCTGCTTCAGCGCGGCGGCCAGCACGGAGGCGGGGATGCCGTCGAGCTTGGTGTCGAGCTGGAGCGCGGTGATGACGTCCTTGGTGCCGGCGACCTTGAAGTCCATGTCGCCCATGGCGTCCTCGGCGCCGAGGATGTCGGTCAGCGTGACGTAGGTGTCACCCTCACCGATCAGGCCCATCGCGATGCCCGCGACCATCTCCTTGAGCGGGACACCCGCGTCGAGCAGGGCCATGGTGCTGGCGCAGACCGAGCCCATCGAGGTCGAGCCGTTGGAGCCGAGGGCCTCGGAGACCTGGCGGATCGCGTAGGGGAACTCCTCACGCGTCGGCAGGACCGGGATCAGCGCGCGCTCGGCCAGCGCGCCGTGACCGATCTCGCGGCGCTTGGGCGAGCCCACGCGGCCGGTCTCACCGGTGCTGTAGGGCGGGAAGTTGTAGTTGTGCATGTAGCGCTTGGTCCGCTCGGGGTTGAGCGTGTCGACGACCTGCTCCATGCGCAGCATGTTCAGCGTGGTGATGCCCAGGATCTGGGTCTCGCCGCGCTCGAACAGCGCCGAGCCGTGCACCCGCGGGACCACGTGGACCTCGGCGTTGAGCGCGCGGATGTCCTTGGGGCCGCGGCCGTCGATGCGGACGCCGTCCTTGATGACCCGCTCGCGCATGAGCTTCTTGGTCAGCGACCTGAAGGCGGCGCCGACCTCCTTCTCGCGCCCCTCGAAGTCGGCCAGCAGCTTCTCGCCCGCCATGGCCTTGATCCGGTCGAGCTCGTTCTCGCGCTCCTGCTTGCCCGCGATCGTCAGCGCGGCGGCCAGCTCGGTCTTGACCGCGCTCTCGACGGCGGCCAGGACGTCGTCCTGGTAGTCGAGGAAGACGGGGAACTCGGCGGTCTCCTTGGCGGCGACCTTGGCCACCTTGGACTGCGCCTCGCACAGCACCTTGATGAACGGCTTGGCCGCCTCGAGGCCCTGCGCGACGGTCTCCTCGGTCGGGGCGACGGCGCCGCCCGCGACGAGCTTGAGCGTCTCCCTGGTGGACTCGGCCTCGACCATCATGATCGCGACGTCGCCGTCCTCGAGGACGCGGCCCGCCACGACCATGTCGAAGGTGGCGCGCTCGAGCTCGGGGTGGGTCGGGAAGGCGACCCACTGGCCGTCGATCAGCGCGACGCGGACGCCGCCGATCGGGCCGGAGAAGGGCAGCCCGGCCAGCTGGGTGGACAGCGACGCGGCGTTGATCGCGACGACGTCGTAGAGGTGGTCGGGGTTGAGCGCCATGATGGTCGCCACGACCTGGACCTCGTTGCGCAGGCCCTTGACGAACGACGGGCGCAGCGGCCGGTCGATCAGGCGGCAGGTGAGGATGGCGTCCTCGGAGGGACGGCCCTCACGCCGGAAGAACGAGCCGGGAATGCGGCCCGCGGCGTACATGCGCTCCTCGACGTCCACCGTGAGGGGGAAGAAGTCGAGGTTCTCTTTGGGGTTCTTGGAAGCGGTGGTCGCGGACAGGACCATCGTCTCGGCGTCGAGGTAGGCGACGGCCGAGCCGGCGGCCTGCCTGGCCAGCCGGCCGGTCTCGAACCGGATCGTGCGCGTGCCGAAAGAGCCGTTGTCTATGACGGCTTCAGCGGTGTGGACACCCTCCACGGGGGACCTCCTAGGTTGGTCGGTCTCCCGCGCCCTCTTTTCTCACCGGCACCCTCGTTAGGTGCAGCGCCGGTCTTCGATCGAAGCGCCCGGTCATCCCGACCGGAAGCCACTACCGAGGACCGGCCCGCAGGCGTCGCGGGTCGCATGGTGCTGTAGCGGACGCGGGGGCTTTCAGTGTGTCTCGAATATTCAGTTGTACGACAGCGCCCGGGCTTTCGCGACCTGCGACGCGCCGGGACTCATATGAGAAGGGAGCGGCGCCGAGCGCCGCTCCCTTACCACTCTATCGGCGCAGGCCGAGGCGCTCGATGAGCGCACGGTAACGCGCGATGTCGTTGTTCTGCAGGTACTTCAGCAGGCGACGCCGGCGACCGACGAGCAGCAGCAGACCACGACGGCTGTGGTGGTCGTGCTTGTGCGTCTTCAGGTGCTCGGTGAGCTCGCTGATGCGCTTGCTGAGCAGCGCGATCTGCACCTCGGGCGACCCGGTGTCGCCCTCGGCCGTCGCGTACTCACTGATGATTGCCTTCTTGGCAGCGGTGTCGAGGGACACGGCTCTCCTTCAATCTACGGACACGCGGGAATGAGACGAGAGTGCGAACGACCGTGCGTGCCTACAGTCGCCGCGAGAAGGCACTTCAGGGCAGCGCACAGCGCCACCGTTACAGAGCCGACATGCAAGGTTACCATCGCGGTCCGTCCCCTGACACATCGTTCATCTCCGGCCGCCGTTGGTCTCCGCGGTGGAGGCGCCAATCGGGGTTACATATTCAGCGATCCCAGTGAGCTGGACGGTTGAGGGACCTGGGGATGCGCGTCGCCGCATCGCCTCTGGCCGCGTCGAGCTGCGCCTGGGTCAGGAACAGCGCGCCGGTCAGGTTCGCGCCGCGCAGATCCGCGTTCCTGAAGTCCGCGCCGATGACGTCCGCCTCGCGCAGGTCCGCGCCCCTGAGGTCGGCGCCGATCAGCAGGACGCCGCGCAGGGCGGCCCTCCGCAGGTCGGAGCCCTTGAGACGGGCCCCGATGAGGTCCGTCTTCATCGTCCGCCCGCCGCGCCCGCGCACCAGCTCGCCGGCCCGCCGCAGCAGCGGGCTGACCCTGCCGCGCAGCGCACCCGTGTCCACGACGGTGAGCGCGCCGATGAGCTCCTCGATCTCGTCCGCCGTACGGCGCAGCTCGTCGTGAACGGGCGCGGCCGCGGACCACCCCAGCGCCTCGGTGACGTAGTAGAGCAGTTCGTGCAGGTCACGCATGGCGGGGAACACCTCGGCCGCCCGCCCGGCCGCCCCCGCCTGGGTGACGTGCTGGCCCGCGCCGAAGCAGTCGTAGACCGTGCAGCCGGGAAAGCCCTTCTCCCTGAGCTGGGTGTGGATTCCGCAGCGGAAGTCGTCGCCCAGGTTGGGGCAGGCCTTCCCCACCGGTTTGTCGATCGCGAAGTCCGCCGAGGCGGCGAAGGCGGGCACGACGCAGCACAGTCCGCGGCACTGCCCGCAATCGGCTCGCAGACTCGTCAGGACTCGACGGCCGCCGGGTCCATCCACACAACCTCCCACAGGTGCCCGTCGGGGTCCTGGAAACTTCTGCCGTACATGGACTCTTCGTCCATGGGGTCGTTGGCGGGCGAGCCTCCGGAGGCGAGGGCCTTGTCGGCCAGCTCGTCGACCTTCTCCCTGCTCTCGACGCCGAGTGCAACGATAGCCTCAGTCGTGGTATGCGCGTCCGCGATGTCCTTCTTCGTGAAGCTCTTGAAGAACTCCTCGGTGAGCAGCATGGCGTAGATGGTGTCGCTGATGACGAGGCAGGCGGCCTTCTCGTCGGTGAACTGGCGGTTGAAGGTGAAGCCCAGGCCGGTGAAGAAGTTCTTGCTCCGGTCGAGGTCCTTCACGGGCAGGTTGACGAAGATCATCATGGCTCGCGGCCTCTCTGTGGGTACGTGACCCAGCGAAGCAGGGGCGCGACCAACGCCCACAGAATGCGGACACAAAGGTTCCCCCAGTTCACCCGGCCCCCCAGCAGTGCTCGGCCTGCGGGCATGTGGACAAGCAGAACCGACCCGGCCAGCACACCTTCGCCCGTACGTCGTGCGGCTTCGCTGAGCACGCCGACGTCAACGCGGCCCGCAACATCGCCTCACGCGGGGTTGCAGGTTGGGCGGTGAGTCACGCTGCCAACGACGCGGCCTGAACCGTCGGAGCCATCGACGGCGAGGAGCTGCAAGCTCGGTCGTTTACGGCCGAGAAGCTGACGAGGTGAGTTCGCGGACCCGGTCGACGTCTGCGTGGATCTGGGCGATGAGGGCCTCGATCGAGTCGAACTTCGTGTTCCCGCGCAGCCGCGTCCCGAAGTCCACCGCCACGTGCATGCCGTACAGGTCGAGGTCGTCCCTGTCCAGCGCGTACGCCTCCACGGTCCGCGGCACGCCCTCGAACGTCGGGTTGGTGCCGACCGAGATGGCCGCGGGCCAGACGCAGCCGTCGTAGCCGGCGGGCAGGTTGCCGACGGCGACGCAGCGCAGCCAGCCCGCGTAGACGCCGTCGGCGGGGATCGCGGTGTTCGGCGGGGTCTCGACGTTGGCGGTGGGGAAGCCGAGCTGCCTGCCGCGCTGGTAGCCGCGGACGACGACGCCCTCGACGCGGTGCGGACGGCCGAGCAGGGAGGCGGCGGCCGAGACGTCACCCGCGGCGACGAGCTCGCGGACGAGAGTAGATGAAACGCCGGACACCAGGGGAATCTCCTCCACCGTGAAGTCGTACTTGTCGCCCAGCACGCGCAGAACGGACGGGTCGCCCGCGGCCTGATGGCCGAAGGTGAAGTTGGCGCCGACGACGACGGTGGCGGCCTGCAGCCGCTCGGCCAGCACGCTCTGCGCGAAGTCGGCGGGGCTCAGCCGGGCCAGCTCCATCGTGAACGGCAGCACCATGACGTCGTCCACGCCCAGCTCGGTCAGCAGCGCGGCACGGTGGCGCAGCGTGGTCAGCCGCGGGGGCTGGGTGCCGGGCCGTACGACCTCGGCGGGGTGCGGCTCGAACGTCACCGCGACGCATCGCAGATCCAGTGAGCGGGCGACGGCGACGGCGCGCTCGACCACCTGGCGGTGGCCGAGATGCACGCCGTCGAACACGCCGACCGTGACGACGGATCTTTCCGACTCCTGCACGCCCGGGCCCCATTCGTCTCTTGGCGGATCAACCACCCTCAAGCGTGCCATGCCCGGCGGTGTTCTTCGCACCCGAGGGTGGCGGCCGCCCGCCGTCCGCCCATCGACCTGCCTGTACGGCGGTGCGGGGCCACGCTCCCGCGAGCGCGACCCCAAGAGCGCGGCAGCTCCGGCGGGCAGCGGACCACCGACGGGCAGGCGGTACCATCCGCTGCATGTCCCGTTACGCGCTGCTCATCCTGCCCGCCTTCAACCGGGTCTACGGCGAGAGCTCCGTCCGCCTGACCAGGAGCGAGCTGGCGGTCTTCGCCGACGTCTCCGAGGTGGAGGAGACCCGGATCGGCGGCGTGCCGTACGTGACGTTCGAGGCGCCCTCGCTCGACCTCGCGCTGCTGTCGAACCTGTCGTCGGTCTACGCGATCTTCGGCATCGAGGGTGACCTGCTGCGCCCCCTGGAGATGCGCCCGCTCGACCGGCTCTCCAGCGACCTCATCACGATCCAGAAGTACGCGGGCAAGACCAACGAGCACTTCACCAAGCTGCTGCTGAACGTCACCGTGCTCGCCTCGGACTTCCCGCTGGACGGCCACCTGTCGGTCCTGGACCCGATGTGCGGGCGCGGCACCACGCTCAACCAGGCCCTCATGTACGGCTACGACGCCTACGGTGTCGACGTCGACGCCAAGGACTTCGAGGCCTACACCGGCTTCCTCAAGACCTGGCTGAAGAACAAGCGGCTCAAGCACACCGCCGAGACCGTGCCGGTCAGGAGGGAGCGGGCGCTGGTCGGACGGCGGTTCAACGTCAGCTTCGGGCTGTCGAAAGAGGCCTACAAGGCGGGCGAGACGCAGCAGGTGTCCGTGGTCAACGCCGACACCCTGCGCGGCCGCGAGTTCTTCAAGCCGCGCTCCTTCGACGTCATCGTGACCGACGCGCCGTACGGCGTGCAGCACGGCAGCAAGGCAGGGGGCGGCCTGTCGCGCAGCCCCCTCGACCTGATCGACAGGGCGGTGCCGGTCTGGGCGGAACTGCTGCGTCCCGGCGGCGCGATGGGCATCTCGTGGAACACCTACGGCGGCTCCCGCGACGACCTGGCGAAGATCCTCACCGCCCACGGTCTCGAGGTCGTGGCCCTTCCCGACTTCGAGCACTGGGTGGACCAGGCCATCGTCCGCGACATCATGGTCGCCAGGAAGAACTGAACCGCGAAACCGGCCCGTGAGAACCAAGCGGGTGGGCTCGAGCTAGCCGACGAAGACCGCCAGCGGCTTGGCCGACCTACCCTGCTCCTCCACCAGCGCCAGCAGCTCGCCCTCGGGCCCGAACACCCCGATCGGGCCCGCCCCGAGGCCGGCCGAGGGCAGGCGGCCGCCGTGCGAGATGATCCGCGCCTCGTCGGCGCCCACGTCGCGCCGGGGGAAGGCCGCGCTGACGGCCTCGGCGATCGGCAGCACCACGCAGTCGGCGGCCAGCTCGTCGATCGTCCTGGCCAGCGAGAGGTCGTAGGGGCCGACCCTGTTGCGCCGCAGGGCGGTGAGGTGACCGCCCACACCGAGGGCGGCGCCGAGATCGCGGGCGAGGGCCCTGATGTAGGTGCCGCTCGAGCAGCGGATGGTCGCCCTGATCTCGGGCCCGTCGATGGCGGCGACGTCGAAGTCGTGGACGGTGACGGGCCTGGCCGCGAGCTCGACCTCCTCGCCCGCGCGCGCCCGCTTGTAGGCGCGCTCGCCGTTCACCTTGATCGCCGACACCTGCGGGGGCACCTGCATGATGCGCCCGGTCAGCGCCTCGATCCCCTTGCGGACCGCCTCCGGTGTGACGGAATCGGTGGGGAAGGTCGCGGTGACCTCGCCCTCGGCGTCGTCGGTGTTGGTGGTGACACCCAGCCTGATCGTGGCCTCGTACACCTTCTCGGTCAGCGCCAGATGGCCGAGCAGCCTGGTCGCCTTCTCGACGCCGATCACCAGCACGCCCGTGGCCATCGGGTCGAGCGTGCCCGCGTGACCCACCCGCCTGGTGCCCGCGATGCGCCGCATCTTGCCGACGACGTCGTGGGAGGTCCAGTCGGCGGGCTTGTCCACGATGATCAAGCCGCTCTCAGTCACAACATCTCCTTGAACCGCGCGATGGTCTCCTCGACACTGTCGTGCGAGGTGAACCCGGCAGCGTAGCAGTGCCCGCCACCGCCCATCGCCGTGCTGATCGCGCCGACGTCCGCGCCGCCCTTGGATCGCACCGACACCTGCCACGCGCCGTCGTCGTCCTGCTTCATCACCACGGCGACGTCCGCCTCGTCGGTGCGGCGGATCACGTCGATGACCCCCTCGATCTCGTCGTACGGCAGGCCGTACGCGGCCCGGTCGGCGTGCGTGATGTACGTCCAGACCAGGCCGTCGTCGAGCTCCACGCGCTCCAGCGCGTGCGCGAGCACCTTGAGATAGGCGAACGGGGAACGGTCCCACAGCTCGCGGGCGATCTCGTCGGTCCGCAGCCCCGCCGCCACCAGCCTGGCCGCCATCTCGTGCGCGGCGGGTGTGGTCGAGGAGTGCCGGAACTGGCCCGTGTCGGTCGACAGCCCGACGTACAGCAGCGTGGCCATGTCGCGGTCGAGCGGCTGGCCGAGGCGGCGGATCAGCTCCTCGGCCAGGACGGCGGTCGCCGCCACGCCAGGATCGATGAGGCTCACCGTGCCGAACCCGTGGTTGGAGGCATGGTGGTCGACCACGATCACCTCGTGCGCCTTGCTCGCGTTGACGGCGAGCACGCCGAGGCGGTCGAGGGTGGAGGAGTCGAAGGTGATCATCAGGTCGGGCTCGGGGGGAAACGCCGAGGGGACCGTGAGCAGGTCGAGCGCGGGCAGGAAGCGCAGCAGCCTCGGCACCACGAACCTGCGGTCACCGAAGGAGGCCACCACGCGCTTGCCCATCGCTGTGAGAGCCTTGGCGGCGGCGAGCATGGAGCCGAGCGCGTCACCGTCGGGCGAGATGTGGCACGCCAGCGCCACCTCGTCGGCCTCGTGGATCAGTCGCAGCGCCCTGGCCCATTCGCCCTCGCCGATCGCCGTACGCGAGACACCGCCGTCCGCCGGGCCCTGGAAGGCTCCGGCGGCCGGGCGGTGGATCCCGTCACGCACGTCGGGCGTCACGTTGCGGAGTATCCCGCGCGGTCGGAGGGTTCGTCCTCGTCTTCGTCAAGCTCGGGCTTCTTGTACGGGTCCGCGTCGCCCGCGTAGGCGGCGCCCTGGGCCCGCTTGGCGACCTCGGCGTCGCGCTCCTTGGCAGCGGCCAGCAGCTCGTCGAGCTGGCGGGCGCTGTCCGGCAGCGGGTCGTGCTTGAAGGTCAGCGTCGGTGTGAAGCGCACACCTGTCTGCTTGCCCACTTCCGAGCGGATGACCCCCTTCGCGCTCTCCAACGCGGCCGCGCTGTCGGCGCGCTCGGCGTCGGAGCCGAACACCGTGTAGAAGACCGTCGCCTCCCGCAGGTCAGCGGTGATGCGTGTGTCGGTCACGGTCACGAAGCCCAGCCGTGGGTCCTTGATCCGCCGCTCCAGCATCTCGGCGACGATCTGCTGGATGCGGTCGGCGAGCTTGCGCGCTCGTGCGGCGTCCACCATCTTCGATCCCCCTAGTGTTCGGTCAGTCTTCGTCGTTGTAGAGCCGCTGCCGGGCGGACAGCAGTTCGATATCAGGGCGGTAAGCCACCAGGCGCTCGCAGGCGTCCATCACCTCGCCGCAGTTGCCCGCGGAGGCCGAGACGACGGCGATGCCGATCTCCGCTCTGCGGTGCAGGTCGAGATGGCCGGTCTCGGCGACGGCGACGCTGGGGAAGCGTCGCTGCACCTCCGCGACGATGGGACGCACCACGCCACGCTTCTGCTTCAGCGAGTGCACATCGCCGAGCAGGATGTCCAGGGTCAGGGCACCGACATACATCGTTGGCATCCACCGCTCGGTTCGTGGCCGGACGCGTGCGAGGCCGTCCGGACGGGCCGCGGTGGGAGCCCTGTCCGGTTCCTCGTACGCCCCGCACGCTCGGGGCCATCCCCCGGCGTACGGCGCGGCGCCACCCGTGACCTCACGGGCAACGCCCTTCTTCGTCAACGCCGCCGTGCGGCGACTTAGTCCTCGCCGCGCAGGTGACGCCAGTGCTGCGCATCGCACCCTGGCGTGCGAGGGGCGCCCGGCGGAAACTCCACCGGGCGCCCTACCACGCTTTAGCCGCGCGGCTTCTCCCGCATCTCGAACGTCTCGATGACGTCGTCGATCCTGATGTCGCTGTATCCGACACCGATACCGCACTCGAAGCCCTCGCGGACCTCCGTCGCGTCGTCCTTGAAGCGACGCAGCGACGAAACGGTGAGGTTGTCGGCGACGACGACACCGTCGCGGATGATCCGCGCCTTGCTGTTGCGCACGATCGTGCCCGAACGAACCAGCGAACCGGCGACGTTGCCGATCTTCGGCACCTTGAAGACCTCGCGGACTTCGGCGGTGCCCATCTGGACCTCTTCGAACTCGGGCTTGAGCATGCCCTTGAGCGCCGCTTCGATTTCCTCGATCGCCTGGTAGATGACCGAGTAGTAGCGGATGTCGACGCCCTCGCGCTCGGCCAGGTCGCGCGCCCGAGGCTCGGGGCGGACGTTGAAGCCGATGATGACCGCGTTGTCGTCGGCGACGGCCAGGTTGACGTCGTACTCGGTGATCGCACCGACGGCGCGGTGCAGGACACGGAGCCTGACCTCGTCGCCGACGTCGATCTTGAGCAGCGCGTCTTCCAGCGCCTCGACCGAACCGGACACGTCACCCTTGATGATGAGCTTGAGCTCGTCGACGCGACCCTTCTCGAGGTTGCTGAACAGCTCCTCGAGGGTCAGGCGGCGGCTCGACTTCGCCATGTCGGCGCTGCGCTTGCGCGCGGCGCGCTGCTGGGCGATCTGCCTGGCCATCCGGTCGTCGGAGACGACGATGAAGTTGTCTCCCGCGCTCGGCACCGCCGTCAGACCCATCACCAGGACGGGACGCGAAGGCGTGGCCTCCTCCACCGGGTCGCCGTTGTCGTCGAGCATCGCCCTGACGCGGCCGAAGGCCTCGCCACAGACGATGGAGTCGCCGACGCGGAGCGTGCCGCGCTGGACCAGGACGGTCGCGACGGGGCCGCGACCCTTGTCGAGGCGAGCCTCGATCGTGATGCCCTGAGCGTCCATCGTCGGGTTGGCCCGCAGGTCGAGCTCGGCGTCGGCGGTCAGGATGATCGCCTCGAGAAGGTTCTCGATGCCGATGCCGTTCTTGGCGGAGATGTCGACGAACAGCGTGGAGCCGCCGTACTCCTCGGCCACCAGACCGTACTCGGTGAGCTGGGCCCGCACCTTGTTCGGGTCCGCGCCCTCCTTGTCGATCTTGTTGACCGCGACCACGACGGGCACGTCGGCCGCCTGGGCGTGGTTGAGCGCCTCGATCGTCTGCGGCTTCACACCGTCGTCGGCCGCGACCACCAGGACGGCGATGTCGGTGGCCTTGGCACCACGGGCACGCATGGCGGTGAACGCCTCGTGACCGGGGGTGTCGATGAAGGTGACCTTCCGCTCTTCGCCCTCGTGCTCGGTCGCGACCTGGTAGGCACCGATGTGCTGGGTGATGCCGCCGGCCTCGCGCGCCGCCACGTTGGTGTTGCGGATGGCGTCGAGCAGCTTGGTCTTACCGTGGTCGACGTGACCCATGACGGTCACCACGGGCGGACGCGCGGCCAGGTCGGCCTCGTCGCCCTCATCCTCGCCGAACTCGATGTCGAAGGCCTCGAGAAGCTCGCGGTCCTCCTCCTCCGGGCTGACGACCTGGATGTTGTAGTCGAGCTCGGCACCCAGCAGCTGCAGGGTCTCCTCGTTGACCGACTGCGTGGCGGTCACCATCTCGCCGAGGTGCAGCATGATCTGCACCAGCGAGGCGGGGTTCGCGCCGATGCGGTCGGCGAAGTCGGACAGCGAAGCGCCGCGCGGGAGCCTGATCGTCGCGCCGTTGCCGCGAGGAACCTGCACGCCGCCGATCGCCGGCGCCGACATGTTGTCGAACTCCTGGCGCCTCTGGCGCTTGGACTTGCGACCACGCGCGGGACGGCCACCGGGACGGCCGAACGCGCCCGCGGTACCGCCGCCACGACCACGGCCGCCACCACCGGGACGACCGGCGAAACCGCCGCCGCCACCACCGGGACCGCCGGTGCCGGTGCGCGGACCCGCGCCACCGCCACCACCGGGACGACCGGCGAAACCGCCGCCACCGCCACCGGGACGACCGGCGAAACCGCCGCCGCCACCGGGACGGCCACCGCCGCCACCGGGACGACCGCCACCGCCACCGCCGCCGGGACGGCCCGCGCCGCCACCGCCACCGGGACCGGCAGGACGACCCTGCGGCATCATCATCGGGTTGGGACGCGGCCCGCCGGGACGCGGACCACCCGCGCCGGGACCGGGACGGGGACCACCCGCACCAGGCCCTGGACGGGGACCACCGGCGCCGGGAGCGCCCTGGCCACCACGGCCCGCGGGCGGACGCGGCATCGCGCCGTCGCGCGGAGCGCCGTCACGGGGACCGCCGGGACGCGGGCCACCCTCACGGGGACCGCCCTCACGCGGACCGCCGGGACGCGGCGGACGCTGACCCATGCCGGTCGCGTTGGACGAGAACGGGTTGTTACCGGGACGAGGCCCGGGACGCGGACCGGGCTTGGGCCCAGGACGCGCGCCACCCTCACGCTGGCCACCGGGACCACCGGCGGGACGCGGAGCGCCGCCGTCGCGAGGACCACCGGGGCCCGCCGGACGGCCGCCCTGCTGGGCGGGGCCTGGACGCGGACCTGGCGCAGCGGGACGGGAAGCCGGCCCAGGACGAGGCGCGGGAGAGGGCTTGGGGCCCTCGAAGCGCGGAGCCTGGGGGGCCTGGGGAGCCTCGCGAGGAGTCTCGGTCCTGGCCGCCTCGGGCTGAGGCTGCTGATGGGGCATCGGAACCGGCGGGCGCGGAGTGCCACCGGCTGGACCGGGGCGGGGCCCCGGCTTCGGAACAGGACCCGGACGCGGGCCTGCGGATACGGGCGCCTCCGCGACGCCGTTGCCGGCCTGGCTGCTGTCAGCCGGCCGGGGCGCAGCCCTCGGCGGCTGCGGCTTGGACGACGAACCGCCGCCCTTCGTGGGCTTGGAAACGCCCAAAGCTTCGGTGAGCCTGCGGACCACCGGCGCTTCGATGGTGGAGGACGCCGAACGGACGAACTCTCCCATCTCCTGGAGCTTGGCCATGACGACCTTGCTCTCTACGCCGAACTCCTTAGCGAGCTCGTATACCCGGACCTTCGCCACTGCACTCCCTTACTTGGCCCGGGAGGCTGGCAGTGCCGTCCGGACCGTCGTTAACTTGACGTCTTCATCGCCGCGTGCTCATCAGGCGCTCATAGCAATCTGACTCCGCCCATCAACTCGGCGTCCTACATGACATTTCGTGGTTCTCCTTCTCCAGGTGCGCTCGCACTCGCGAGATGTCAAGCGGCCCCGGCACGCGAAACGCGCGCGGAAACGCTCGGCGACGCTCGGCAAGCTCCAGGCAGCTCAGGTCGGGATGCAGCGAAGCACCCCGGCCAGGGAGCCGTCCTCGCAGGTCAGGGACCACATGATCCCCAACGAGCACCAGGTGGAGCAGCTCGGACTTAGCCGTGCGAACCCTGCAGCCCACGCATGTTCTCAGCGGGGCCGCCTGGCCACCATATTCCAGCTTACCGCTTGGACGCATCTACGGAACCGGCGGGATCATCCGCCTGGGTGTCTGGACGGATGTCGATCCGCCATCCGGTGAGCCTGGCCGCCAGCCGGGCGTTCTGCCCCTCCTTGCCGATGGCGAGGGAGAGCTGGTAGTCGGGCACGGTGACTCGCGCCACCCGGCCTGCGAGGTCGAGAACCTCCACATGCGAAACACGTGCGGGGGACAGCGCATTCCCGACGAACTCGGCGGGGTCCTCGGACCAGTCGATGATGTCGATCTTCTCGCCGTGCAGTTCGGTCATGACGCTGCGCACGCGTGCGCCCATCGGCCCGATGCACGCGCCCTTGGCGTTGACGCCCGCCTTGCGGGAGGCGACCGCGATCTTGGTGCGGTGACCCGCCTCGCGCGCGACCGCCGCGATCTCGACGGTGCCGTCGGCGATCTCGGGCACCTCCAGCGCGAAGAGCTTCTTCACCAGGCCGGGGTGCGTGCGCGACAGCGTCACGGACGGACCCTTGTGGCCCTTCTTCACCTGGACGACGTAGGCGCGGATGCGCTCGCCGTGGATGTAGTCCTCGCCGGGCACCTGCTCGTTGTGGGGCAGCACGGCCTCGATCTTGCCGAGGTCGACGAGCACCACGCGGGGGTCCTGGCCCTGCTGGATGACGCCGGAGACCAGCTCACCCTCGCGGCTGGCGAACTCACCGAAGTTGATCTCGTCCTCGGCGTCGCGCAGCTGCTGCAGGATGACCTGCTTGGCGGTGGTGGCCGCGATACGGCTGAAGTTGGAGGGGGTGTCGTCGTACTCCCTGACGATCTCACCCTCGTCGTTCAGCTCCGCCGCGTAGATCGTGACGTGCCCTGTGGCGCGGTCGAGCTCCGCCCTGGCCTTGGCCGCGGCGCCCTCCGTGCGGAAGTAGGCGATCAGCAGCGCGTCCTCGATCGCTTTCACGACCAGGTCGAAGGAGATGTCCTTCTCCCGTTCAAGGCTGCGCAGGACGCTCATGTCGATGTCCACGAGGCTTCCCCCTTAGCCCTCGTCGCCGGTGTCGTCGAGGTCGTCTTCCTCGTCCTCGAACCGGCGGAATTCCACCTGTACCCGTCCTCGGGTCAGGTCCTGATAGTCGATCCTGCGCAGGGCGCCGTCGACGTCGATCTCCACGCTGCTCTCGTCGGCGCCGCGGATGCGGCCCTCGACCAGGCCGCCGTCGCGCAGCTCGGCCTTGACCAGGCGTTTGGCGGCGCGGCGCCAGTGGCGCGGCTCGGTCAGCGGGCGGTCGACTCCCGGTGAGGAGACCTCCAGCGTGTAGGGCGACTGCCCCATCGAGTCGTCGGCGTCGAGCGCGTCGGAGACGCCCTGGCTCACCTCGGCGATGTCGTCGAGCGTGACCCCGCCGTCCTTGTCGACGACCACGCGCAGCAGGCTTCGCTTGCCCGCGCGGGTGACCGTGACGTCCTCCAGGTCGAGACCTGCTGTGGCGACGACGGGCTCCAGGAGCTTCATCAGGTGGTCGCGGGATGATTCGCTGCCCATGTCGACCTCCCTATTGTGTTGCGATTCATGGCCGCCAAACGGAAGACGGCCGCTCAGTCGACGACTGCTCTCACCCTATCCGTACCAGGGCACGGAAGAGCGCCACTCGACAGGGTCGGGCGGCTGAGTCTCGAGAGAGCGAGACCATATCGCACTGGGCACGATCAGGGGGAACGCGCCAACGGGGCGCGCCAGCCCTTACGATGCTGTGTGCCTTCCCGACCTGACCGGAGGTTGTCCTTGCGTCCCCTGTCCAGGCGTGCCGTGCTCGCGGGCGGCGCGGCGACGGCGGCGCTCTCCGGCTGCTCGGCGGGCGGATCCGAGCCCGCCGCCCCGAAGGCCCCCGATCCCGAGCACGTGCTGTTGCGCGAGCTGATCGTCGACAAGCAGCGCACGATCGGCCTCTACTCCGTGCTGGTGGCGGCGGGCGGCGAGAAGCTGGCCCCGTTCCTCGCCCGGCACGAGGAGCACCTGGCCGCGCTGCGCGAACGGCTGCCGCGCGACGACGCGCAGACCGGCTCCTCTCCCACGCCCTCTGCGGCGCCCTCCCCGACGCCCGCGCCGCGCAAGGTGTCGCTGACCAGGCTGCGCGACCTCGAGCGCAGGGCCGCCGCGCTGCGCCCGCGCCAGCTCGGCCAGGCCTCGCCCGCGCTGGCCCAGCTGATCGCCAGCATCGGGGCCTGCGAGGCCCTCCACGCCCTCGCCCTGCCGAGGTCCCTGTGAGCACCCCGAGCCCGAGGACTGTCATGAGCGACGTCGAGGCGCTGAGCAAGGCGCTGGCCGCCGAGCACGCCGCCGTCTACGCCTACGGCCTGATGGGCGCCCGCACGACGGGGTCGCTGCGTTCGAAGGTGGCGGCCGCCTTCGCCGCCCACCGGGCCAGGCGCGACCAGCTCCGCGCGCTCATCTCCTCGAGCGGCGGCCGGCCGGCCGAGCCCGAGGCCACCTACGCGCTGCCCGTGGTGCCGGCCAACGCGACCGAGGCCGTGCGGCTGGCCGTCCACGTGGAGGCGGGCATCACCGCCGCCTACCTGGAGCTGAGCGCGGCGGCCGGAGCCGCTACGCGCAAGCTGGCCGCGCTGGCCATGCAGGAGTCGGTGACCAGGTCGTACGGCTTCCGCCCCGCGATCACGGCCTTCCCCGGCATGCCCGTGAAGACCACGCCGCCGGTCACGCCCAGCGAATGACCGACGCCGCCCAGGTGTAGCCGGTTCCGGCGGCCAGCAGCAGCACCACGTCCCCCGCGGAAAGACGCCCCGCGCGGGCCGCCCTGTCGAGCGCGAGGAGCGGGTCGACGCCGCTCATGTGCCCCGTGTCGTCCAGGTAGAGCGCGCGTTCGGCGGGGACGCCCAGGGCGGCGAGCAGGCCGTCGTGCATGGAGCGTTTCAGGTGCAGCACGCACAGCTGGGAGACGTCGCCGAGCCCGAGGCCCGAACGCTTGAGCGCGCCCTCGGCCACGCGCAGGAAGTTCGGCAGCGAGACCCTGTCGAGACCCTCCTTCATCGAGGCGGGGTCGGCCACGTCGAGCAGGTGGCGGCCGTTGCTCACACTGTCGTGGCTGGCCGGCTCGGCGCTGCCGCCCGCGGGCACCCGTACCTGGTGGGCGAAGGAGCCGTCGGTGACCATGTCGCTCTCGAGCACCTCGGCCTGCCCGCCGTCCCTGCTGAGCAGCATGGCGGCGGCGCCGTCACCGAAGGTGAAGGCGAAGCGCGAGCGCAGGTTGCCGTAGTCGAGCAGGTGCGACTCCCTGCACGCGGCCACCGCCAGCACCCTGCGCAGATGCGGCTCGGCGAGCATCAGGTCGCGGCAGACGCGCAGGGCCACGGGGGTGCCGCAGGAGACGTAGTCGAGCTCCAGCGCGAAGGCGCGGCGGGCGCCGAGCAGGTGGGTGATGCGCGGGGCCGCGTGCCAGACGGCGTGGTCCTTCCACGTCGAGCCGAAGTAGACGACCGCGTCCACCTCGGCGGCGTCGGTGCCAGTCTCGGCCAGCACCCTCGCGCCGACCTCCGCCGCCATGTCGCTGACGTGCTCGCCCGAGCCCGCGATGTGCTTGCCGCGCAGCCCGAACCTCTCCACGATCACCTGCTCGGGCACGCCGCTGGCCGCCGAGATCTCCGCCGCCGTCATCCAGCGCTCGGGCAGGTAGCTCGCGGTCCCCGCGATGTGGATCGTCACGCCTTGCCCTTCTTTCTCGTCAGGGACGCAAGGCCGCCCGGCAGGAACAGCACGAGCACCACGAACAGCGTGCCGAGCACCAGCAGCGGCTCGCCGATCACCGTGGAGAGCTCGCCGAGCCGGTGGCTGAGGTAGGTGTAGACGAGGCCGCCGATGAGCGCGCCGTACGGCCTGCCCGACCCCCCGAGCACCACCATCACCAGCAGCCCGAGCGTGAAGGTGGAGTCGGTGACCTCGGCGTGCGCTCCGCCCGCCACCAGCGCGTAGACCATCCCCGCCAGCGTCGCCAGGAACGACGAGAGCGTGAACGCCATCAGCTTGAAGGCGTAGGGCCGCAATCCCAGGACGGCCACGCGGCCCTCGTTGTCCCTGATGGCCCGCCACACGCGTCCCGGCCTGGAGGCCAGCGCCCAGCGGACGGCCGCGGCGGTGAGCGCCAGCAGCCCGAGCGCCATCCAGTAGCGGTAGGGGGCGTTGACCACGCCCACCAGCCACTCGGGCAGCCGCTCGTAGGCCAGCGCGAGCCCGAGCTCGCCGCCGGTGACGCGGAACGGGTCGCGCACCACGAAGATGGCGCCCGCCTGGGCGAAGGCCAGCGTGGCCATGGCGAAGGCGATCCCGCTGACCCGCAGGCAGATGGCGCCCAGGGCCAGCGGCAGGACGAGGCCCACGGCCAGCGTCCACCCGATCGCCGCGGCGAAGCCCTGACCGGCCAGCGCGACGGCGGTGGTGTACATCCCCGCCGCGACGTAGAGGCCGTGCCCGAACGACAGCAGCCCGGTGAAGCCGAACAGCAGGTCGTAGGTGATCGCCACCGCCGCCATCACGCACATCAGCGACATCAGGTGCAGCACGCCGGGGCTGCTGAAGGCGCCGTCGAACAGGACCGGGATCTGGACGTTCAGGTACGGCAGCGCCGCGGCCAGCACCAGGAGCGCGGGGGTGGCCCAGGACGCCCTGGGCTCGGCCGCCGGCAGGACCCTGGCCTGCAAGGTGGAGAGGTTCACGCGCTCGCCCTTCCGAGCAGGCCCTGCGGGCGGATGAGGAGGACGGCGGCCAGCAGCAGCACGACGATGAGGTCTCCCGCGCCGACCAGTCCGTAGAAGTTGGCGTACTGCTGCAGCAGCCCGACCAGCACCGCGGCCACCGCCGACCCCTTGAACGAGCCGAGCCCGCCGATGATGACGACGATGAAGGCGAAGATCAGCAGGCTGGTGCCCTGGTCGGGGGCGACCACGTTGTTGATCGCGCCGGTGAGGGCGCCCGCCAGCGCGGCCAGCCCGCCGCCGATCGCGAAGACCAGCGTGAAGGCCCTGCGCACGTCGATGCCGAGCGCGGTGACCATGGGCCGGTTCTCCACCCCCGCCCTGATGATGAGCCCGTAGCGGGTCCTGGCCAGGAACGCCGACATGGCCAGGTAGACCACGACCGCGACGACGATCAGCAGGAAGCGGTTGTTGGGGATGGGGGCGCCGAGGATCTCGGTCACCTCGTTCATCCACGCGGGCGTGGCCAGTTGGCGGGCGTCCGAACCGAAGACCTGCCTGACCAGTGCGGTCACCGCCAGCAGCAGGCCGACCGTGAGCAGCACCTGCGGCACGTGCGAGCCGTACAGCCTGCGCAGCAGCGCCGTCTCCATCAGCGCGGCCAGCGCCGCGCAGCCGATCACCGCGCACACCAGGCCGAGCGTGAAGCTGCCGGTGGCGTCGGTGACCAGCCACGCGGCGTAGCCGCCGAGGGTGAGGAAGGCGCCGTGGGCGAAGTTGAGCACGTCCATGAGGCCGTAGATGAGGGACAGTCCCGAGGCGACGAGGAAGTACAGCGCCGCCAGGCCCAGCCCGGTGATGGTGAGGAGTACGAACGTGGACATCAGCGGGCCACCCCCACGCCCAGGTAGTCGCGGGTCCTGCCCGGGTCGCCGAGCAGCTCGCCGGCGTCGCCCGCCCAGACGGCCCGGCCCTGGTCGAGGACCACGGCGTCGCGGGCCAGCCTGCGGACGAGCGACAGGTTCTGCTCGACCAGCACGATCGTGACCAGCTCGGCGACCCTGGCCAGGGCGTCGGCCACGTCGGCGACCAGGTGCGGGGCCAGGCCCTGGCTGGGCTCGTCGACCAGCAGCACCCTGTTGTCGTTGAGCAGCGCCCTGGCGAGGGCGAGCATCTGCTGCTCGCCGCCCGACATGGTGCCGGCCCGCTGCGCCCTTCTCTCCTTGAGCCTGGGGAAGAGCTCGTAGACCAGGTCGTAGTGGTGCCTCCCGCCCGGACGCTCGGCCAGGCGGAGGTTCTCCTGGACGGTGAGGCCCGCGAACACCTCGCGGTTCTCCGGGACGTAGCCGACGCCTCGCCGTACGACCTCGTGGGTGGGCAGCGCGGAGATCTCCGCGCCGTCCAGCACGATCGAGCCGCGCCTGGGCGCCAAGCCCAGCAGGCCGCGCAGGGTGGTGGTCTTGCCGACCCCGTTGCGGCCGAGCAGCGCGGTCACGCCGCCCTCCCTGATCTCGAACGAGACGCCCTGCAGGACGTGGGACTCGCCCAGATGGACGTGCAGCTCCCTGACGGCGAGCATCGTCACAGCGCCTCCCCGAGGTAGGCGGACTGGACCTCCGCGTCGGCCATCACGCGTTCGGGGGTGTCGCAGGCCAGCAGGGTGCCATGGTGCATGACGGCCATCCGGTCGGCGAGACCGACGGCGACGTCCATGCGGTGCTCGACCAGGACGATCGTGGTGCCCAGCGTGTCACGGACCTTGCGGATGACCTCGGTGACCTCGGGGACGTCCTCGGCGCTCATGCCCGCGGTCGGCTCGTCGAGCAGCAGCACCACGGGCCTGCCCACGATCGCCAGGGCCACTTCCAGCTTGCGCTTGCCGCCGTGGGAGAGGTCGGCGGCGAGGTCGTCCGCCCTGTCCGCGATGCCGACGAGGTCGAGCGCCCGGCCCGCCTCGTCGAGGGCGGGGTCGTGCCTTGTGACGCGCCGCCAGAGGGCGAGGCTGCCACCCCGGTGGGCCTGGGCGGCCAGCCTGACGTTCTCCATGACGGTGAGCGAGGGGAACAGGCTGGTGATCTGGAAGCTGCGGGCCAGGCCCTTGCGGGCGCGCTGCCAGACGGGGGCGCGGGTCACGTCCCGCCCTTCGAGCAGGATGGCGCCCTCCGTCGGTCTTCTGAGGCCGGTGAGGAGGTTGAACAGGGTCGTCTTCCCGGCGCCGTTGGGCCCGAGCACCGCGACGATCTCGCCCCGCCGTACCTGGAGTGAGACCTCCCGCAGAATCCGCATCCCCCCGATCGCCACCCCAAGCCCGCAGGTCTCCAACACCACCTCCAGTCCCGAACCACCCCGCTCCCCTCCAAAACCCTCAGCCGAAGTCCCACCCGCCAGACCCTGGGAGACCTCACCCGAAGTCCCACCCCCAGGCACCCCCACCACCGCCAACTCCCGAGGAACCCCAGCCGAAGTCCCCTCGGAAAGACCCCGGGAGACCTCAGCCGAAGTCCCATCTGCGGGCATGTCCTCTCGGAAGACCTCGGCCGAAGTCCCCTCAGGAAGGCCCCGGGAGAGGCCGGCCGGAGTCCCATCGTCGGTGCCGGTCATTTGGTCGGGGTGACCGGCGGGGTCACCTGGTCAGGGGTGAGGGTGCCGACGAGCTGCGGCACCCCGCCGGAGAGCTTCGCCTGGAACATCGGCTGCAGCAGCGCGTGGTCCTCGGCCCGAACAGTCGCCTCGCCCTTCGGCTGGGTGAACGCCCACCCCTCGAGCCCGGTGATCATCCTGCTGACGTCGTCCCCGCCCTGCTCCACCGCCCGCACCACCATCTGCGCCGCGGTGAACCCGTCGGAGTGGAAGATGTCGGGCGTGCTCCCGAGCTCCTTCGCCAGCGCCTTGGCCGCCTCGTTCGAGGTCGCCTCCGCGAAGTAGTGCGACAGGAAGTTGATCTTGTCGGCGGCCGGGCCGAAGGTGCCAAAGGTGGCGCGGTCCGCAAGGCCGGTCACCACCCTGGTCGCCTCGAACACCTTCTGCTGGGCCAGTGTCTGCCACATGTTGGCCGCGGTCTCCCCCGCCCACGCCACGAACAGCAGGTCGGGCTTGGCGTCCACGATCTGCCGGGCGAACGGCGTGAAGTCGGTGGTCTTCAGCGGCACCAGCACGGGCGTGACCGTCGCCCCGCCCGCCTTCCCGAGTACGGCCTGCACGGCGGCGACGTTCGCCTGGCCGAAGGCGTAGTCCTGGGCGAACACCATGACCTTCTTGCCCCGCACCCCGCCCACGAACGACTCGGCGGTTCGTACGTCCTGCCAGGTCTGGCGGCCCGAACGGAAGGTGTAGTCGTTGATGCCGGTGATCGCGTCGGTGGCCGCGGCGCCGTTGATGTAGAGGATCTTGTTCTGCGCGGCCAGCGGGGCGACCTGCATGGCCACGCCCGAGGAGACGGTCCCCGTGAGGACCTTGTAGCCCTTGCCGATCAGGTCGGTCGCCGCGGCCGTCGCCTTGGCGGGGTCGCTGGCGTCGTCGTGGTAGGTGACCTCCAGCGTCTTGCCGCCCGCCTTGTTCGTGCCCTTGGTGGCGTAGGCGAGTCCGGCCTTGAAGCCCTCGGTGAACTGCTTGCCGTACCCGGCGACCAGGCCGCTGGTGGAGGTGAGCACGCCGACCTTGACCGAGTCGCCGCCGCCTGCCGCCTGGTCCGTGGCCGCGCAGCCGGAGACCGTCAGCGCCAGCAGCGCGGCGAGCGCGAGTTTCTTCATGATGTCTCTCCTTGGTGGGGGGTGAACTGGCGGGCCATCACGAGTGCCTCGCCCTCGCACACCACGCGCTCGCCGACCGACGCGACCGTGTGCAGGTTGACCAGCGCCTTTCCGGGACGGACCGCGCTGATCGTCACCTCCGCGCCGATGGCCTCGCCCGGCCTGGCGGAGTCGGTGAAGGTCATCTCCTGCTTGAGGTACATGGTTCCGTTGCCTGGCAGATCGGTGCCGAGCAGCGTGGAGAACAGACCGGCGATGAGGGATTCGGGTACGGCGTGCGCGGGGTCGTCGCCGGTGAGCCTGGCGTAGGCGGTGAGGTCGTCCACGGTGAAGGTCCGCTGGAGGCCGGCGCGCCTGCCCACAGCCCCCGCCCACCAGCCCACCGCCCCCGACCCCTCACCCCCGCCCTTCCCCGAGACCACCGCCCCCTCAGAGACCCGCGCACCCTCAGAGACAGGCGCACCCTCAGAGACAGGCGCCGCTCCCGAGACCGATGGCCCTTCCGAGAAGGGTGAACCGCCCGAAGCCGAAGCCCGCGAGCCGGCAGAGGACGGCGACCCCTCCGAGATCTGCGGCTCTTCCGAGAGCGGCATTCCAGGAGTCCGCGTGGACGGGTTGGGGGAGAGCCGCCGAGTCCCGGTGGCGAGGGTGCCGGTGAAGGTGCAGACCGTCGTCCCGTCGGTTCTGGTGACCGTGGCCTCGATCGCGTCGCCGAGGACCGTGGCCGACACCGTGACCCGCTCCCCCGCCCTCGTCGGCGCGGGGAACATCAGCGACGTCACGGCGAACGCGGCGCCCTGGTGATGCCGCCGTACGGCGGAGCGGATCAGCGCGTAGATGAACATCCCGTGCGCGACCGTCCCGCCGAACACGGTGGTCGCCGCGTAGTCCGGGTCCACGTGGATCGGGTTGTCGTCACCGCTCAGGTCGGCGAAGGCGGTGAAGTCCTCCTGCCTGACCACGAACTCCTCGGTCCACGTCACGGGCCTGAGCCGGTTCTTCAGGATCTTGCCGCTGGCGTTGCGCGGCAGTTCGGCGACGAACTCGACGTGCTTCGGCACCTTGTAACCGGCCAGCCGCTCCCTGCAGAAGCTCCTGATCTCGGCGGCGTCGGCCGGCCCGCGCGGCACGACGACGGCCTTGCCGACCTCTCCCCACCGCTCGTCCGGCACCCCGACCACGGCCGCCTCGGCGATCGAGGGGTGGGTGTGGAGGACCTGCTCGACCTCGGCGGGGTAGACGTTCTCGCCACCCGAGATGTACATGTCCTTGACGCGGTCGACGATCGTGTAGTCGCCGTCGGCGTCCCTGCGGGCGACGTCGCCCGACCGCAGCCAGCCGTCCTCGGTGAACGGGTCGGCCACGGCGTTCCAGTAGCCGGGCGTGACGCCAGGACCCCTGATCAGCAGCTCTCCCTCGGTGCCGCCGCCGTCGAGCCGCACCTCGACGAACGCCTGCGGCCTGCCCACCGATCCGGCCTTGACCAGCGCGTTGGCCTCGTCGAGGAGGAAGACCGTGGGGCCCGTCTCGGTCATGCCCATGCCCTGCCGTACCGTGACGCCCCTGGCGGCCAGCTCCGTGAGCAGGGGCACCGGCATCGGCGACCCGCCGCACGCCCACGAGCGCACCCCCGACAGGTCGGCGGCGGCGAAGCCGGGGTGGTCCCGCAGCAACTGGTACATCGTCGGCACCCCGAAGAAGGCGGTCACCCTGCTCGACAGCAGCTCCAGGATCTGTCCGGGGTCGAACTCGTGCTGGATCACCGCCGTGCCCCCGACCATCAGGGTGGGCAGCGTGTAGAGGTTGATGCCGCCGGTATGGAAGGTGGGCAGCGCGTTGAGGGTGGTGTCGGCGCCGGTCAGGCCGATCGCGGTGCCGATGTTGAGATGGTTGACGACGGCCATGCCGAAGGTGTTGATCACGCCCTTGGGCCGTCCGGTGGTGCCCGAGGTGTAGAGGAGGTACCAGGGGTCGTGCTCGTCGCGGAAGCCCCAGCCGGCCACGCCGCCCTCGCCCAGCTCGCCGAGGACGGCGACCTTGCCGCCCAGCCGCTGCGCGGCGGCCAGGTGGGTCTCGTCGGCGAGCAGGACGGCGGGGGCGCAGTCCTCGGCGATCCCGGCCAGCTCGGACACCGACAGCCGCCAGTTCAGCGGCACCATCAGCGCGCCGATCCGCCCGCACGCGAACAGCGTCTCGATGACCTCCACGCGGTTGCCCGACAGCACCGCGACACGGTCGCCAGGCCGTACGCCGAGCTCTTCGCGCAACCGCCACGCCGTACGGCCGGCGCGGTCGTGCGCCTGCGCGTAGCTGAACTCGCGGCCGCTCAGCGTGTCGACCAGGGCCACGGTATCGGGGCTCAGCCCTGCGCGGGCGGCGAGCAGATCGGGCACTTTCACGGTGTGATCCTCGTGATTCGGTTGGAAATCAGGGAGTCGACGAAGACAGCGGTGCCGTTCCTGACGACGTGCTGGGTGGCGAACAGGCCGCCAGGTCTGGAGCCGAGATGCGGATCGACCCAGAAGCCTGCACCGCGGCGATCACCGGGACGTCCAGCCGCAGCAGCGCGAGGACGGTCTGGTTGAGCAGCCCGACGATCTCGTGCGCGTAGGCCGCCAGCCCTTCGTCCCCTTCGGCGGCCCGCTCGGCGAAGGCGCGGACGTCGCCGCCGGTCGAGAAGGACCGGCCCTCGGCGGCCAGCACCACCGCCCCGGCGTCCACGGCGGCGACCGCGTCGAGGAGTTCCCGCAGTAGGTCGGGGACCAGGCTGTTGTGGCGCTCGGGACGGTTCAGCACGAGGGTGGCCGCCTCGCCGTCGCCTTCCAGCCTGACCAGCACCCTGCCCGCCTCCTCAACGAGAGACCCTCAACATGAGACCTGATTCACCTGGAAGGTATGGGACCCGGCCAGACGGGTCAAGACCAACATGAGAGGTGATTCATCTGTTATCTTGACGGTCATGACCCGGTCGAGGAGGCTCACAAGGTGACAGCCGTCGAGACATTCACCAGCGCCCGTGGCACCCCCCTGTCCAAGCGGGGCGAGCGCACCAGGCGCAGGCTGCTCGACGCGGCCGAGAAGGTCTTCTCCGAGCTGGGCTACTACGAGGCGTCCATCGTCAAGATCACCGAAGCGGCGGCCGTCTCCCAGGGCACCTTCTACATCTACTTCGAGAGCAAGCAGCAGATCTTCGACGAGCTGGTCGCCGACCTCAACCGGCGGGTACGGCACGCCATGCACGAGGCCTCGGCCCAGGGCGCCTCACGCGCCGAGAGCGAACGGCTGGGCTTCGCGGCGTTCTTCAGGTTCACCGCCGAGCACCCCGCGCTCTACCGGATCATCAGGCAGGCCGAGTTCGTCTCCCCCGCCGCGCTCCACGACCACTACGCGAAGATCGCCGAAGGTTACATCGCGGGGCTGCGCCAGGCCATGGCGGCGGGCGACATCGTCACGGCCGACCCCGAGGTGCTGGCCTGGGCGCTGATGGGGGTCGGCGAGCTGATCGGCATGCGCTGGATCCTCTGGGACGGCGCCGAGCCGCGCCAGGTGCCCGAGGAGGTCTTCGAGGAGATGTACGCCTTCATCACCCGCGGCCTCGGCACGAGCGGCGGGATTCGCGACTCCTCCTCGGGGTAGCGGGGGCGCGTCGCCAATCCCCCGATGGAGGCATCAATGGGCTGGGGTTTTCGGAAGTCCATCAAGATAGGCCCGTTCCGGCTGAACCTGTCACGTGGAGGTGTCGGGCACAGCTGGGGCAACAGGGCGTTCCGTGTCACGAAGACCGCCGACGGACGGCGCACGCTGTCGGTCAATCTCCCCGGCGGCTTCCACTGGCGTAAGACCCTCGGCGGCAGCGCACGCCGCTGATCAGGGAACTCCTCCGTGGTGCCCTTCGTTTTCAGGGCACCACGGACTTTTCCCCGAGGAGGCTCGATGGGCTGGCACTACCGCAAGTCGATCAAGGTGGGTCCCTTCAGGATCAACCTGTCCCGTCACGGCGTCGGTCACAGCTTCGGAGGGCGCAGGTTCCACCTCACCACCACCCCCGACGGCCGCCGCCACGTCACCGTCAGGCTGCCGGGCGGCTTCCACCTCAGCAAGTCACTCGGCGGTCGCCGTCACCGCCACTACCGCTAGCGAGGGCCCGCGGGCGCGAGGCGACCGAGGAAGTCGCGGGTGAGGGCGACGATCTCGTCCAGGTTCGTCTCCAGCGCCCAGTGCCCGCCCTCCAGCAGGTGCAGCTCGGCGTCGGGCAGGTCGCGCAGGTAGGCGCGGGCCGCGCCCTCCGGCATGTAGCCGTCCTGAGGGCCCCAGACGATCAGCGTCGGCGGCCGGTGCTCCCTGAGATAGCGCTGGTAGCGGGGGAACCACTCGAGGTTCTCCCGCAGCCCCTCCATCAGGCCCACGGCGATCTCGCGGCGCGCGGGCGTGTCCATCAACGGCCACGACAGCCGCCACAGGTCGGGGCTGATCCGCTCGGCGAGGTGGTCGGCCACCTCGCCCACGAACTCGTCCCTGAATCCCTCCTCCGACACCGCCTGGCCCAGCCGCTCGCGCCCGGAGGGCGTGGGGTCGGCCCAGTAGTCCTTGAGCGGCTTGTACTTGGGGCCGAGCTCGTCCTCGTAGATGTCGCCGTTCTGGATGATCAGGGCCGTCACGCGATCGGGCGCCCGCATCGCCAGCCGCAGGCCGATCTGCGAGCCGTAGTCGTGCAGGTAGAGGGCGTAGTGCCGGAGGCCGAGCAACTCGGCGAACCGGTCGAGGAAGGCGGCGTAGCCGTCGAAGGTGTAGGCGAAGCCCTCGGGTGTCGCGCTGTAGCCGAAGCCGGGGTAGTCGGGCGCGACCAGCCGCCAGCGGTCGGCCATGGCGGGCATGAAGTGGCGGAACTGGAACGAGGAGCACGGGTAGCCGTGCGGCAGGAGCACGACGGGCGCGCCGGGCGGGCCCGCCTCCCTGTAGAAGGTCCGCACTCCGTCCACGTCGATGTGTCGATGCTTCACAGCGGCACAGCTGCCCGTGAGCGGGCGATGTAACGGCGGCTCGAAGACGGAGAGGCCCGCGCCCTTATGCGGGCGGGGCCTCTACCGGGACTCGGCGAACGGATCAGGCGCGGCAGGCGGCCACGACACGGTCGGCGGCCTCGGCGAGCGGGATCTCCTCCTTGACGCCCGTCGCGCGGTCGCGCAGCTCGATGACGCCCTGGCCCAGACCGCGGCCGATCACCACGATGGTGGGCATGCCCAGCAGCTCGGCGTCCTTGAACTTCACGCCGGGCGAGACCGAGGGCCGGTCGTCGACCAGCACGCGCAGCCCTCTCGACTCGAGCTCCTCGGCGAGCTGGACGGCCACCTCGACCTGGTTCTCCTTGCCGGTGCCGACGATGTGCACGTCGGCGGGGGCGACCTCGCGCGGCCACACCAGCCCGAGCTCGTCGTACTTCTGCTCGGCGATCACCGCGAGCGCCCTGGAGACGCCGATGCCGTAGGAGCCCATCGTGATCCTGATCGGCTTGCCGTCGGGGCCGAGGGCGTCGAGGCCCGCGGCGTCGGCGTACTTGCGGCCGAGCTGGAAGATGTGGCCGATCTCGATGCCCCTGTCGAGGGACAGCTCGTTGCCGCAGCGGGGGCAGGCGTCACCGGCGCGGACCTCCGCGGCCTCGATCGTGCCGTCGGGCACGAAGTCGCGGCCGGCCACGACGTTGACGGCGTGCTTGCCCTTCTCGTTGGCGCCGGTCACCCACGAGGTGCCGGTGACCACGCGCGGGTCGACGAGGTAGCGGATGCCGAGGTCCTTGAGCACCTGCGGGCCGATGTAGCCGCGCACCAGGCCGGGGTGCTTGTGGAAGTCCTCGAAGATGGCGGGCTCACCGGGGGCCAGGGCGGCCTCCAGGCGCTTGAAGTCGACCTCACGGTCACCGGGGACGCCGATGACCAGCGTCTCCGCCTTGTCGGAGCCCGGCGTGGTGACCTTGACCACGACGTTCTTGAGGGTGTCGGCGGCGGTGATGTTCAGGCCGTGCTCGGCGTTGACGAACGACACCAGCGTCTCGATCGTCGGGGTGTCGGGGGTGTCGAGCACGCGCTGCGCCGGGAGCCCCTCCAGCGCGCGGGCGGCCGGCGCGGGGGTGACGACGGCCTCGGCGTTGGCCGCGTAACCGCAGTGGTGGCAGTTGACGAAGGTGTCCTCGCCGGTGGGCGTGGGCGCGAGGAACTCCTCCGACGCCGAGCCGCCCATGGCGCCCGAGGTGGCGAAGACGATCTTGTAGCTGAGGCCGAGCCTGTCGAAGGTCCTGATGTAGGCCTCGCGGTGCTGCTCGTAGGAGCGCTTGAGACCGTCGTCGTCGAGGTCGAAGGAGTAGGAGTCCTTCATCAGGAACTCGCGCCCGCGCAGGATGCCGGCGCGGGGCCGCGCCTCGTCACGGTACTTGTTCTGGATCTGGTAGAGCGTGACGGGGTAGTCCTTGTACGAGGAGTACTCGCCCTTCACCATGTCGGCGAACAGCTCCTCGTGGGTGGGACCGAGCAGGTAGTCGGCGCCCTTGCGGTCCTTGAGACGGAAGAGCGTGTCGCCGTACTCGACCCAGCGTCCCGTGGCCTCGTAGTAGTCGCGGGGCAGCAGGGCCGGGAAGAGCACCTCCTGCCCGCCCATCCTGTTCATCTCCTCGCGCACGACGCGCGTGACGTTCTCGAGGGCGATCTTGCCGAGCGGCAGCCATGAGTAGATGCCGGGCGCCACGCGGCGGACGTAGCCGGCGCGGACCAGGAGCTTGTGGCTCGGGACTTCCGCGTCTGCCGGGTCGTCCCGCAGGGTGCGAAGCAACAACGACGACATGCGCAGCAACACGGCTACTCCTAGTTAGGGCCCGGACGTGAGGACATACAGGCTACCGACTTTCCCCGGTTACAGGGCGTGGAGTGCGAGCGTGAGCAGTCCCGCGACCACGACCGCGACGGCGGCGGCGCGCGCCCGGCCCGCCATGGTGCGCCTGAGGAGGAAGACCGCGACGACGGCGAGAGCGGCGACCGCGATGGCGGACGCCGGCCAGAACGCGCGGTCGAAGTCGACGCCGCCGGGAGTGGCCCTGTCGATGACGTCGGCGAGCAGCAGACCGGAGACGACGCCCGCGCCGAGATCGCCCCAGCTGTCGCGCCGCCTGCTGAGGTAGGCGAGCAGGCCCAGGGCGACCAGCTGGGCGACGACCAGGTTCAGCCCCGTGCTGGTCCCGCCGATGGCCTCGAAGTTCAGGTCGCCGCGCAGCGCGCTGCCGCCCATGGCGGCCACCACGGTCGAGGCGGAGGCGAGGAAGGTGGTGAGGAGTGCCCATCCGCTGCCCGAGGCCGTCGCGCCCACGACCACCGCCAGCGCGAGGTAGGCGTAGGGGTCGTAGTAGAACTCGATGCCGAGCGCGGAGACCAGCACGCCGATCAGGCCGACGACCAGTCCTCCGAGGAAAGCGGCCAGCACGTGACGTTGGATGCCGCGCTGTCGCCTGTCATATTCGGCGAAATCGGCATACTCAAGAGCAATCTTCTCCATAGTTCTCTAATCAGACTATCCGGACTTACAGGAGAAGTAAATTTCTGTCAACCGCTGGTCAGGCTAGCTAATCAAGCAATCGCTTGGTTAATATCGGGCCTTGTGAGCCTCCCTGAGCTGCGGGCCACCGTCAGATCCTTTCTCGCCGCCCATCCAGACGCGTCATGGGCGCGTTTCTCCGGCGAACTCGGAGTGGCGGGGCTGGCCGTCGACGAAAGATACGGCGGAGCCGGCTGCGGTCTGCCCGAGCTGGCCGTCGTGGCCGAGGAGATCGGCAGGGCGCTGTCCCCCCATCCCTTTCTCCAGACCGCGGTGATGGCCGCGGCCGCCACCGACGACCCCGAGCTGCTCGGGGCGATCGCCGAAGGCGCGCTCACCGCGACCGTCGTGCTGCCCGGCGAGCACTCCTGCCTCCTGGACGGCGACCGCCTGACCGGCTCGGCCCCCTACGTGCTCGACGCCGAGGCGGTCCTCGTCTACGTGGACGGGTCGCTGGTGGCGGCCGAGCCGTCGGCGCGCGTGCCGTACGAGACGATGGACGCCAGCCGGCCGCTCACCGCGCTGACCTTCGACGGGGCCGTCGCACGACCGGCGGGGGACGGCGCGGCGTGGGAGCGGGTCCGTGACCTGGCGGTGATCACGCTGGCCGCCGAGCAGGTGGGCGGCGCGGCCAGGTGCCTGGAGGCGGCCACCGCACACGCCAAGCTGCGCCACCAGTTCGGCCGGCCGATCGGCTCCTTCCAGGCGATCAAGCACCGGCTGGCCGATCTGCTGCTGACGGTGGAGTCGGCCAGGTCGGCGGTCTGGGGAGCGGTCGGCGACCCCTCGGCGCAGGCGGCGGCGATCGCGGGCTCCTACTGCGGCGAGGCCTATCTGCGGGCGGCGGGCGACAGCATCCAGGTCCACGGCGGTATCGGCATCACCTGGGAGCACGAGGCGCACCGCTACTTCAAGCGGGCCACCTCCGACGCGCGGCTGTTCGGCCCGCCGCGCGAGCACCGGGCCCGCCTGGAGATCGGCTAGCCGCCGAGCAGTTCCTCCCACGGCTGCCTGGCGTTGGTGCGGCGGGTGGTGTCGAGCGCCTCTGCCAGCCGCCAGAAGCCCGGCCGCGCGCCGACCCTCGCCCTGCCCATCGGGTCGATGGCGAGCAGCTCGAAGCGCACCCCCATCACGTCGAGCACCGCGGAGGAGGGGGTGCAGGGCCCCGCGACGGTGACGAGGCTCGTATCGAGGCCCGGCTCGCACACCTGCCGGGCCAGCAGCGTGACCACCTCGGCGGCGTAGGGCCCGTCGCGCCATGAGATGTGCCAGCTGTGGTCGGCCCCCCGCCACCAAGTGAGGTCGCGGCAGGACTCGATGAACTCGGCCTCGCTCGCCAGCGCGGCCATCACCCTGCCGAACGCCTCGAACCTGCGGGCGCTGGCCGGAGCGGGCTCGTCGTGAGCCTCCCTGGCGCGACGCAATCTCATGTCTGGGAGCGTGCCATCTTTCGGCCGCCTCAGCCCCTGCTTTCGCCGCTTCTCCGCGCTCACGGACACTCACTCTGATCTCCCCGCGCCCTTCCCGCAAGTCCGTGTCGCCTGATACGCTCGACCAAGCGAGCGCTTGGTTCATCAACGGGAGGCGTGGATGCGGATCAGCCTGGGATACGAGCTGGAGGTCCGCGGCAGGACCCGCGAGGTCGAACGGCAGGCGTTCCAGAACGTGATCGACCAGGTCGTCCTCGGCGACCGTCTCGGCTTCGACACCGCGTGGTTCGTCGAGCACCACTTCACCCGCGGCTTCTCCCACTCCTCGGCACCCGACCTCGTCCTTGCCGCGATCTCCCAGCGCACCAGCCGCATCCACCTCGGGCTCGGCGTGGTGCTGCTGCCCTTCCAGTCCCCGATCCGCACGGCCGAGCGGGTCGCCACCCTCGACGTGCTGAGCGGCGGCAGGGTGGAGTTCGGCACGGGACGCGGGGCCTCGCCCCTGGAGTACCAGGCCTTCCAGCGGCCGTTCGAGAAGTCGCGTCAGATCTGGGAGGACAGCCTGGAGGCGACGCTGGCGATCTGGCGGGCCGACGGCGAGCCCGTCAGCAGGTCGAACGAGTTCTTCGAGATCCCCGACGTGGCCGTCTACCCCCGTCCCGCGCAGGTGCCCCACCCGCCCGTCTGGGTGGCCTCCACCTCCCTCGAGGGCTATCTGGCCGCCGCGAAGCACGGCTACAACCTGCTCGGCATGACCATGCTCAAGGGCGTCGACGACGTGGCCGAGGACATCGCGAAGTACAAGGAGTGCCTGGCCGAGAACGGCTTCGACCCCGGCACCCGGCGCATCGCGCTGATGATCCCCTGGTACGTCGGCCAGGCCAGGGAGGAGGCCGCCGACGCGGTCCTGTGGTACATCCGCCGCCAGGTCAACCTCGTCACACCGCCCGACTACTACGACGCCCGCCACGCCACCCACCGCGTGCTCGGCCAGCTCGCCGCGGGGATGCCGCCCGAGGAGGCCATGGCCACGCTGCGCGAGCACCTGATGGTCGTCGTGGACGACGTGGAGGGGTCCCGCAAGGCGGTGGCGCGCATCGCCGAGGCGGGCGCGACGGACCTGATCCTGCAGTGCCAGGTGGGCGGGCTCGCCCACGACCTGGTCTGCGACTCCATGAACCTCTTCATGACCGAGGTGATGAAGTGAGCAGGTGGCTGACCCGTGACGACCTGACCACCGGGAGCGCCACCGGGCTGCTCAACCTCGCGGGCGGGTTCCCCCTGCGTCCCGAGCTGACCGCCGAGGCGCTGCGCCGGGCGGGCGTCGGCGAGGGCGACAGGGTGGTGGTGGCGCTGGCCGAGCCGGTGGGCGGGCTGTGGGCGGCGGCCGCCGCGTCCGTGGCCGAGGCCGCCGCCTCGGTGGGTCCGCGCGGCAGGATGCGGCTCCACCACGCGCTCCAGACGATGCGGGCCACGACGCTGGTCGCCACGCCGACGGGCGCGATGGACTTCCTGGCGCGGCTGCACCTGGAGTTCCTGCTCGACCCGCTCGATCTCGGCCTCCGGCACATCGTGCTGACCGGCGAGATCGCCTCCAGGCGGACACTCGGCCACCTCGCCTCGGAGTTCGAGGCCCAGGTCACCGAGGTCTACTCCAGCCCGTTCTCCGGGGGCGCCCTGGCCTGGCGGGCCGCCGAGAGCGAGCCGCTCACGCCGCTGGCCGAGGGGGTGCTCGGGCTGGCCGCCATCGGCAAGGACACCCTGATCGACGAAGGGCGCGGCGAGCTGGTCATCCCGTACGGCGACGCAGTCCTGCGCACGGGGCAGGTCACGGTCGAGGGCAGGCCGGCGCACACCGTCGGCGAGCACGTGCTGGTGCGCGGGCTGTGGCTGTCGCTGCCGCGGATCGAGAAGGCGCTGGCGAAGATCGACGGAGTGTCGGGATGGGAACTGGCGATCAGCAGGCAGGGCACGCTCGACGCCGCCGCGCTGACCGTCACGTTCGGCAGGCAGAGCCTGGTCGAGAACCCGATGTGGAGATCGCGCATCCTGCAGTCCCTCGCCGCGATCACGCCGATCTCGATCGCCGTGGAGATCTCCCCCGACGCCGCCGAGAGCGCCACGCCCTGCGTCGTCACCGACCATCGCGGCCACCACCTCGGCAGGGACCGCGCCCTCCTCTAGGAGCCCGTCATGCGGTGGGAAACGATCCCCAGGATGCTGCGCGACCGGGCCGGGAGCCGCCCGGACGCCGCCGTCACGCCCGACTTCGACCTGGCCGCCCTCCGCGAACGCGCCCAGGTCGTGGCGCGGGCGCTCATCGCGCAGGGCGTCGGTCCCGGCGACAGGGTGGCGATCTGGGGTCCCAACGACCTGTCCTGGGCGGTCCACGCCTTCGGGGTCTGGGACGCGGGCGCGGTGCTCGTGCCGATCTCCGCCCGCGCCAAGCAGCTCGAGGCCGCCGACCTGGCCGGTCGGACGGGCGTCTCGGTGCTCATCAGCGACCGGCGCCTGCCCGCTGTCCGCTCCTTCGAGGGCGTACGGCACGCGCTGGCGAGCGTCGAGGAGGCCGAGGAGCGGGCGCTGGCCGTACGGGGCGATGACCTGTGCGAGATCATGTCCACCTCCGGCACGACCGGCACGCCCAAGGGCGTCATGCTCGACCACGCGCAGATCCTGCGCGGCTACGGGGACTGGGCGGAGATCGTCACGCTGCGCGAGGGCGACAGGTACCCGGTGATCGCGCCCTTCGCCCACGGCTTCGGGCTCAACGCGGGGCTGCTGGCATGCGTGTTACGCGGGGCGACGATGATCCCGGTCGCCGCCTTCTCCCCCGACGGCCTCATGGACCTCATCGAGAACGGGCGGATCACCATCCTGGCGGGACCGCCCACCCTCTTCGCCCGCCTCCTCGACGAGCTGGACCGGCGGCCGCGGGACGTCTCCTCCCTCAGGGTCGCCATCTGCGGCGCGGCGGCGGTGCCCGCGTCGCTCGTGACGCGACTGGTCGAGCGGGTCGGGCTGGAGCGCATGATCAACGCCTACGGGCTCATGGAGGGCACCGTCGTCTCCATGACCAGGGCCGGCGATCCGGTCGAGGTGATCGCGGGCACGGCGGGCCGCCCCGTCCCCGGCATCGAGGTGAAGATCGTCGACGTGTCGGGCAAGGAGGTGCCCCAGGGCGAGCGCGGCGAGATCCTCCAGCGCGGCTACGGCGTGATGCGCGGCTACTGGGGCGAGCCCGCCAGGACCGCCGAGGCGATCGACGAGGACGGCTGGCTGCACACCGGCGACATCGGCGTGCTGGACCCCGAGGGCAACCTGACCATCGTCGACAGGAAGAAGGAGCTGTTCATCGTCAACGGCTTCAACGTCTCCCCCGCCGAGGTCGAGTCGCTGCTGCTCAGAGAGGGATCGCTGGCGCAGGCGGCGGTGGTGGGGATGCCCGACGCGCGCTCGGGCGAGGCCGGCTGGGCCTTCGTGGTGCCGAGGCCCGGCGCCGAGGTCGGCGAGGAGGGCCTGCGCGCGTGGGCGAAGGAGAACATGTCCGACTACAAGGTGCCCAGGCGCGTGGTCGTCCTCGACGAGCTCCCGCTGAACGCCAACGGAAAGCTCGACAAGAACGCCCTGCGTGAGGCCGCACAGCGCGGGTAGACACACAGTGCGCCTTTCGTCAGGAGCCAGCCATGTTGCGCCTGCTGGCCGGAGAGGCCGCACGCAGGTTCGGGGCGCGCGCTGCGGTCGAGTCCGGCACCTCCCGCCTCTCGTTCGCCGATCTCGACCGCCTGTCCGACCAGGTGGCCGCAGGACTCTCCCATCGCGGCGTGCGCGTCGGCGACGTGCTCGCCCTCGTGCTGCCCGACGGGCCCGAGTTCGTCGTCTGCTACCTCGCCGCCGCCAAGATCGGCGCGGTGACGGCGGGCCTCGACGCCCGCCATCCGGCCAGGCTCGCCCTGCTGTCCAGGCTCGACCCCGACCTCGTCGTCACCGCGCCCCGTCTGCTCCCCTCGCTACCGGGCCGCGACGTCGTCACCCTGCCCACGACCCTGCCCACGACCCTGCCTGCGTCCCCGCCCACGGGGCCGACCGAGCTCGGCGACCTCCCTCCCGCCTCGTGGCTGGGCGCGCTGGCCAGGAACGAGCCGCCGCCACCCCCGATGCCGCCCGACCCAGGACGGCCCGTCGTGATCACCCACACCTCCGGCAGGACGGGCCCGCCCAAGGCCGCGCTCTTCGGCGACAGGCAGCTGGAGGCCATCAGGGCGCACGGAGCGGGCGTCAGGTGGGGCAGGGGCGACGCGCGGCTGCTGTCGCACCCGATGGGCCACCTGGCGTTCGCGACCAGGCTGCCGCTGATCCTGCAGACCGGCAGGACCACGTACCTGCTGCCGTCATGGGATCCCGAGTCGGCGCTGCGGCTGGCGTGCGAGAAGCGGCTGCGGGTGCTCCAGGGCACGCCCGCACAGCTCGCCGCCATGCTGGATCTTCCCGGCAAGCCGCCCTCGTTCGAGCTGGTGCTCTCCACCGGAGGCCCCGCGCCGCCCGGTCTGATCAGGCGGCTCAGGGAGCACTTCGGCGCCCCCGTCTGCAACCGCTACCTGTGCACGGAGGCGGGCCTCGGCCTCGGCACCCGCCCCGACGACCCCCCGCAGGACGCCGAGCTCACGGTCGGCAGGCCGCGCGCGGGCGTGGACCTGTCCGTGCGCGACAGCACGGGACGCCCGCTGCCCGCGGGCGAGGAGGGAGAGGTGCTGCTGCGGTCTCAGGCGGTCATGAGCGGGTACGTCGGAGACGGCGACCCAAGGGTGTTCGCGAGGGACGGTTTCGTCAGGACGGGCGACACGGGTTTCCTCGATGACCTTGGCCGTCTGCACCTGGTGGGTACACAATCACGGTCATAGCGTCGCCCCCGAGGAGGCAGCGTGTCGTTGCGCGTGGCAGTCGTCGGATCGGGCCCCGCCGGCATCTACACGGCCGAGGCACTGGTGAAGCAGTCGGCGAGCCCCGTCGAGGTGGACGTGCTCGAACGGCTGCCCACGCCGTACGGGCTGGTGAGATACGGGGTGGCGCCCGACCACACGTCGATCAAGTCGATCGCCACCTACCTCCAGCGGGTGCTCGAGCTGCCGCAGGTGCGCTTTCTCGGCGGGGTGACGCTCGGCTCGGAGGTGTCCGTCGACGACCTGCTGGCCTGCTACGACGCCGTCGTCTACTGCACGGGCGCGATGGTCGACAGGAAGCTCGGCATCCCCGGCGAGGACCTGGTGGGCAGCGTCGCCGCGACCGACTTCGTGAACTGGTACTGCGGCCATCCCGACGTCTCGCCCGACATGTTCACCCTCGACAGCCCCGAGGTCGCGGTGATCGGCGTCGGCAACGTGGCGGTGGACGTCGTGCGGGTGCTGGCCAAGACCGCCGAGGAGCTGAGCTCCACGGACGTGCCCGACGACGTGCTGAGCAGGCTGGCCGACAGCCAGGTCAAGGCCATCCACATGATCGGCAGGCGCGGTCCCGAGCACGCCAAGTTCACGCTGAAGGAGCTGCGCGAGCTCGGCGCGCTGGCCAACGCCGACGTGTGCGTGCGTCCCGAGGAGGCCGTGGTGCTCGGCGGCGACTTCCCCCGCCAGGTCAAGGGCAACATCGAGGTGCTGAGGTCGTGGTCGGAGCGGGCCCCCGTCGGCCGTCCGCGCCGGCTGGACGTGCGGTTCTGGCTGCGGCCCGTGGAGATCCTCGGCAGCACCCGCGTGGAGGGACTGCGCCTGGAGCGGACCAGGCTGTCGGAGGAGGGCAGGGTCGTGGGCACGGGCGAGTTCGAGACGCTGCCCGTCGGGATGGTGCTGCGCTCGGTCGGCTACCAGAGCGTGCCGCTGCCTGGCGTGCCGTTCTCGACCGAGACGAACACCGTGCCGAACGTCCAGGGAAGGGTCCGCGACCGCGAGTACGTGGCGGGCTGGCTCAAGCGCGGGCCGACCGGCGTGATCGGCACCAACAAGTCGGACGCCGCCGAGACCGTCCGCACGCTGCTGGCCGACGATCCGCGCGGCCGGGTGACCTCGATCGACGAGCTGCTCTCCGCCCGTGGCGTCAGGCCGGTCACCTACGACGACTGGCTGGCGATCGAGCGGGCGGAGGCCGCGCTCGCGCGCACGCTCGGCAGGGGCGAGCGGGTGAAGCTGGCCGGCCTCGAGGCGATGCTGGCCGCCTGCGGCCGAGTCGTGACATGAGTGTTGTTCACTTTTGATGGATCTTCGGGTTAGGTTCCATCATGCGCCGCTTACTCGCCCTCGCCGCGTCCGCCGTCCTCCTCGCCGCGTCCGTGCCGGCCGAGGCCGCCGTCCCCTCGATCGGGAAGATCACCGCCGACGGCCGCACCTACTTCACCGACATGCAGGGCCGGGTGCTCAAGCTGCGCGGGTTCAACGCGGGCAAGTGGCCGGGCGACAGGGTCACCGAGGCCGACGTCGCGGCGATGGCGGGCAACGGGCTCAACTTCCTGCGACTGATCGTCCAGTGGCAGTACATCGAGCCGCAGAAGGACGTCTACGACGAGGAGTACCTCGGCTACGTCGACCGCGTCCTGGGCTGGGCCGACCGCCACGGCCTGGAGGTCATGATCGACATGCACCAGGACGTCTACGGCCCGAAGTTCGGCGGGCACAACGGCATCCCCGAGTGGGCCACCCGTGACGACGGCCTGCCGTTCGAGCGCAACCCCGACGACTGGTTCCAGGACTACTTCCAGCCCGCCGTGATGGCCGCCTTCGAGCACCTCTACGAGGACGCCGACCTGCGGGCCGAGCAGGTCGAGATGTGGCAGACGCTGGCGGCCAGGGTCGCCGGTCACCGCTCGCTGCTCGGCTACGACCTGTTCAACGAGCCGTTCGGGCGCTTCCTCGAGGGCGAGGACCTGGTCACCGCCTCGGGCCGGATCGAGCGCACACAGCTGGCCGACATGTACCGCCGCCTGATCGCGGGGATCAGGGCCGTCGACAGGAAGTCGTGGATCTTCGTGGAGCCGACCGTGCTGGTCGGCGAGGGCGTACCGACCCAGCTGCCCCGCTTCGACGACCCCAGGGTCGGCTACGCGCCGCACATGTACTCCACCAGCGTCGAGGCGGGCGGCGACTGGGATCCCTCCAGCGGCTTCATCGAGCGCTACGAGGCCGCCATCGGCCAGTACCCCAGGGCCAATGAGATGCCCGTGGTCGTCGGCGAGTGGGGACCGCCCAACAGCCGTCTGCCGGGCAACCGTCAGCTGATCGCCGGCTCGGTCGCCGCCATGGACCGCTTCGCGAGCGGATGGGCGATGTTCTATTGGTGCAGGAGCGCCGGCGGCGGTTACTGCCAGCTCGACGCCGACGGCGCCGCCGCACCGGGCGCCGAGCCAGCCCTCGGCGCCTACGCCCGCAGGGTGGCCGGCCTGCCGGTCAGCGAGTCGTACGACCCGGTCTCCAGGACGCTCAAGCTCACCTACACCACCAGGCGCGGCGTGCACGCGCCGACCGAGATCTCCGTGCCGAGGGAGTTCTTCCCCCGCGGCGCGCGGGTCAAGGTCACCGGCGCCCGCGCCGCCGTGACGGCGCAGCGCGACGGGCTGCTCAGCGTGGCCGTCGGCGCCCGTCCGGGCACCGCCGTGACCATGACCGTCACTCCTCGGTAGCGTGTGACGATGCGCATCACCGTCGACGGTTTCGAGGACGTCCACCGGATCCAGCAGGACCGTTTTCCCGCGCGGGAGCCGGGCTGGCAACCCGTCCACACGGTCTACGTGCCCGCCGACAGGTTCTCCTCCTCGACGCCTTCGACGTGGGGCGGCCAGGCCCTCGACCTGATGAAGACGCACCTGCCCGACACCGCCGCCCTGGCGGAGGTGTTCGAACTCCCTGAGGAGCTCGCGGCCGGGGTGCACGCGCGTGTCGCCGCCAAGCTGGCCGCCGAGCCCGTCGAGGACCTGCGCGTCGACTTCGAGGACGGCTACGGCGTGCGCCCGGACGCCGAGGACGGCGACGCGGTGGCCGCGGGCGCGGCGCTGGCCGTCCTGCACGGCGAGGGACGGCTGCCCCGCAGGTGGGGGCTGCGGGTCAAGTCGTTCGCCGACGGCGACCCGGCCCGTTCCGTCCGCACGCTGGAGCTCTTCCTCACCGAGCTGGTCGCCAGGACCGGCACGCTGCCGCCCGGATTCACGGTCACCTTCCCGAAGGTGCTCATGGAGGAGTACCTGGGACAGTTCGCCGGGGTGCTGGCCGAGCTGGAGAGCGTCCTCGGCCTCCGGGCGCCGCTGCGGTTCGAGATCCAGGTGGAGGCGCCGCAGACCGTGCGGTTCCTGCGCACGGACCTGGCCGAGTCACTGGGCGGGCGGCTCGCGGCCGCCCACTTCGGCGTCTTCGACTACACCGCCGCGATCGGCCTGCCCCCGCACGAGCAGCGCCTTGACCATCCGGCCTGCGACCACGCCAGGCACGCCATGCAGACCGCCTTCGCGGGGACGGGTGTGGAGCTGTCCGACGGCTCGCTGGCCGCCTCGCCCGCCTCGGGGTCGGCGCGGGACGTCCACGCGCTGTGGCGCAGGCACGCCGGCCTGGTGCGGCACTCGCTCGCGCACGGCTTCTACCAGGGCTGGGACATGCATCCCTCGCACCTGGTCTCCCGCTTCGCCGCCGTCTACGCCTTCCACCTGGAGCGCTACGACTCCTACGCGGCCAGGGTCAGGGCATGGGAGGAGAGCCGCGAGGCCGGCGGCGGCGTGATGGACGAGCCCGCGACGATCAAGACCCTCGTCGCCGCGCTGCGCCGCGCCGACTCCGCCCTCGGCTGACCGGGCGGCGTTCTCAGACGTCGCGGTCGATCAGGGCGCGCCACTGGGAGACCTGGCGGGTGTCGACCGGGGTGGTCCACGATTCGCGGACCGCGCTGCCGACGTGGAAGGCGCGCACGCCGTAGTCGAGCAGGGTCGGGATGTGGCGCAGCCGCAGGCCGCCGCCGGCGAGGATCAGCCCCGCGTCGCCCGCCTCGGCGCGGGCCTTGAGCACGGGCAGGCCGTCGGCGACGCCGGTGGGCGAGCCGGCGGTCAGCACGGTGGCCAGGTTGGGCAGCAGCCGCACCGCCCGCCACGACGCCTGGATGTCGGCGGCGTGGTCGACGGCCCGGTGAAAGGTCCACGGCAGCGGCGAGACCGCGTGGATCAGCGTCTCGGTGGCGGCGAGGTCCACGGCGCCGTCGGCGTCGAGGAAACCGAACACGAAGCCCGCCGCCCCCGCCTCGGCCAGCTCCTTCACCTGGGAGCTCAGCTTGTCGACGGAGTCGGCGCCGAAGTTCGCCTCGGTGCGCAGCATCACCATCTGGGGAAGCCGGCACTCCCTGGCGATCGCGGCGACCGTCTCCGTCGCGGGGCTGAGCCCGTCGGCCGCCATGTCGGCGACGACCTCCAGGCGGTCGGCGCCGCCCTGTTCTGCGGCCACGGCGTCGCGCACGTCGAGCGCGATCACCTCGAGCAAGGATCCGGTCATGAATCCGAGGTTATCGCCTATTCCACCCTCCTCCCGGCAGAGAGGAGGGCAGTGGGTCATATCTGACAAACCATGTCAGGCGTTGACAAGATCCGCTGTTCGGAACAGGTCGTCTGCGGTGCCGGTGCGCAGCAGCGCGGGCCGCTGGAACAGCGCGCCCGAGGCCCGGTGCGGCAGGTCCACCGTGCGGAGGTGGCGGAAACCGCGGCGCCGGTAGTACTGCTGCAGGCGCGCGTTGTCCTTGGCGCAGTCGAGCCTGAGCCAGTCGAGCCCGGCGGCCGCGACGCTCGCGCCGGCCCAGTCGAGCAGCGCGTCACCGAGCCCGGTCCCCGAGGCGGCGCGGGAGACGGCGAGCTTGTGCACGTAGAGGGCCGCGCCGGGCTCGTCGGCGGGAGTCCAGAACTCCGGGTCGGCGTGCCCGTCGAGCGCGATCGTCGCGACGGTCGCACCGAAGTCGCCTTCCAGCACGTAGAGGACCTGCTCCTCGATCAGGGGCTCGATCCGCTCGGGGCCGAAGCCGCCGCGCGGCCACTGTCGTACGCCCTGCCGGTGCAGCCACTCGGAGGTGTCGGCGAGGAGGGAGAGAACTTCTGGGAGGTCGGCGGGTACGGCACGCCTGAGGGTCAGAGGGTGAAGGAGGGTGTTGGAGTGCATGCTTCTGCCCTTCGTTCCAGTGGGTGACGGAGTGAACACGGAGAGTGCACACGTGGTGGCGCACGGCTTTCGTGCCGATATTGCGGGGTAAATGCAATTTGGGGGAGTATGCACGAGTCCCTAGTGCCCAGCACGGGCCGATGACCCGCGCCCCATGGCAGGGATCACCCCCAAGCGAGCCGGTTCTAGCGGAGACCGAGCTCGTAACGGATCAAGTGCTTGTCGGCGGGGAGCACCGACACCGCCACGCGCACGGGCGTGTCGCCGCTGTCGTAGCCGACCCTGATGTAGACCACGACCGGGGTCCCGAGCTCCAGCTGGAGGCGCTCGGCCTCGGCCTGGTTCGGCATCCGCGCCATGATGTCGTCGACCACCCGCACCTGCCCGTGGCCGAGCTCTTCGAGCACCCTGTTCGCCCCTCGGGCGATGTCGCCGGGCTGCTCGATCTCCGAGCCGCGGACGATGTCCCTGGGGAAGTAGGAGTCGTTGGTGTTGTAGGGCTGGCCGTCGACGAACCTCAGCCGCCGCCGCACGACGGCCAGGTCGGCGTCGCTGAGCTCCAGGCGGCTGGCGATCTCCTCGACCGGGCTGACGATCTGCACCTCGATCAGCTGGCTCGGCTCGCGCCCCTCCTGGGAGACGGCGTAGGCGAAGGCCTCGCGCACTTCGCCGGTCGGCTGCGGGGCGAGCTCCCGCTGCGGGTACATCAGCAACGGCCTGCGGTCCCGCACGACCGTGCCGCGCCGGGGGGCACGCGTGACGAGGCCCTCGTTCACCAGTTCACCAAGGGCCAGTCTGACGGTATTGCGACTTACTCCGTATTTGTCCTGAAGAGTCGCTTCTGTGGGCAATTGCGCCCCGGGGCCGAGGTCGCCGGAGTAGATGGCCCTTCGCAGATCCGAAGCCACCTGCTGATACAGCGACGACCGTGCCACTTTCACCCCTTTTGTTCCAACAATTTAGACGATCTGGTTCTGACTAGCTACAACCCCTTGACCGCACGGCCTTGACAGCCCCATCATCCATTCGTTGGTACAAATCCATCGAAAGGTCGGGCGAGGGGGTGACGGCCGGTGTTGCCGGTCCGCGCGGGTACGCCGTATGCGAAGCAAGCGAGCTTGCGAAGCTATGCGAAGCAAGCGAGCTTGCGAAGCTACCTGCCCTGGCACGACCCCCGCGAGGCAACACGTCTACTGCGTTACGCGTTGCACCGCCAGGGGTTCACCCACACCTACCAGAGCAATGGGAATGGCATGTCCGTGCTTTCCGTACTGACCGAGTTGACCGTGTGGTGCAAGGACGGTTCGTTCGTCTGGAACGAGGAGGGATCGACCGTCACCCACCCGATCGACGATCCGGTAGGCGCGGCACACCGCATCGCCGAGCGCTATCGGCATCCAACTGCAGACGGTCACGCCCTCACTGACTCCGTGCGCGAGCACTCGGCTTAGGACCCCATCCCTCGCCGGGGTCCTGGGTCGACGCGCACGGGACGGAGGCGCGTCCTGGCGGGTCCCCCACGCCCGCCAGGGCGCGCTCTCCCCTCGCCTCAGGCGTCGGAGCCGCTCGCGTCCGCCGGCCGCCACTCGATCGACGGCTGATCGGTGAAGAGCGGGACCACCCGCTCACCCTGGCGCGGCTCCCGCTCCCCGCGCCACGTCCCGTACATCACGCATCCCGGCGCCTCGGCCGGCCGCACCCGCACCACGGTGAACGGCTCCGGCGCGCGCCAGTGGCTCACGATCCAGCTCTCCACCACCCCGAGCGGCGCCAGCCGCGCCCACGACCACCCCTCGGTACGGCAGGCGGCGCAGAACGCCCGCGCAGGGAAGCGCGCCAGCCCGCAAGAGTCGCACCGCTGCACGGCCAGCACCCCCTTGGCCACCAGCTCCCACCACTCGGCCGAGTCCCTGTCCACGGCTCATCCCCTCCGCAGGATCAGCGCCGACGTGGCCGGCAGGATGTGTCCGGGCTGGGCGGTGGACAGCGCCACCTCCGCGCCCGCGACCTGCCGCTCGCCCGCGTCGCCGCGCAGCTGGGAGACCGCCTCGGCGACGTGGTTGAGCCCGTGCACGTATCCCTCCGACAGGAACCCGCCATGCGTGTTGACCGGCGGACCCTCTCCCGAGGCCGCGAACGGGCCGCCCTCCCCCTTGGCGCAGAACCCGTAGTCCTCCAGCTGGACGATCACCGAGTAGGTGAAGCAGTCGTAGAGCTCGGCGACGTCGATGTCGGCGGGGCCCACGCCCGCCATGCCGTACAGGCGAGGGGCGAGGGCGGCGGCCGCGGTGACGGTCGGCTCGCCCGGGGACAGGAAGGAGTCGCCGCCGCCCCACGCCGCTCCGGAGATCAGCACGGGCGGGCGGCGCAGGTCTCTCGCGCGTTCGGCGGTGGTCACCACCACCGCGACCGCGCCGTCGGTCTCCAGGCAGCAGTCGAGCAGGCGCAGCGGCTCGGCGATCGGGCGGCTGGCGAGATAGTCGGACATGGTGATCGGCCGGCGCATGAGCGCGCGCGGGTTCCGTGCCGCGTAGGCGCGTTGCGCGACCGCCACCTGCCCAAAATGTTCCGCTTTTGTGCCATATTTCAGCATGTGTGTGCGGGCGTACATCGCGAACTGCTGCACCGGCGCGCCGTAGCCGTAGGGGGCGAGGTACTGCGTCTCCGGGCTCGGGTTGGGCGCGGAGCCCATGCGGAACTCGGAGCGCGCGTTGATCGCGCGGTAGCACACGACCACGTCGGCGATCCCCGCCGCCACCGCCAGCGCCGCCTGCCCTACGATCGCGTGCGAGACGCTGCCGCCGCCGAACTGGTCGAGATGCCAGGCGGGCGCGTGGATCCCGAGCGCGGGGCCGACCAGCGAGGGCGCAGCCGAGTCGCCGACCCGGTGTGTGGCGATGCCGTCCACGTCGTCGGGGCCGAGCCCCGCGTCGTCGAGCGCGCTCATGATCGCCCGGCAGGCGAGAGTGAGCGTGCTGACGCCCGAGTCCTTGGAGAAGGACGTGTAGCCGATGCCCGCGAGGGCGGTGGCGTCCCGAAAATCAAGCAAGCGCTTGGCCACGCCCCGACGCTATGCGGCGCCGGGAAGGCTGTCAACGCGGTTGACACCTTCCCGGAATGACGCCTACCGTCCAAGCAAGCGCTTGGTAAGCTACAGTGGTGGACAGGAGGCGCCCATGAGCACACACGCCGCCCGGCTGATAGTGGCGGACAGCTGTGACGGCAGGCCGCCTGTCGTCCCGCACCACACCGTCAACGGAGCCGCGATGCACGGTAACGGCCATCTGGAGGGACGGCGCTTCAGGTCGGTGCTGAGCAGGTTCGCCACCGGCGTCGTGGCCATCACCGCCCTCGACCCCGACACGGGCGAACCCGCGGGGCTGGCCGCCAACTCCTTCACCTCGGTCTCCCTCGACCCGCCACTGGTCGCCTTCTGCGTCGCCCATACCAGCACCAGCTGGCCCAGGCTCAGGGCGGCCAAAACGGTGACGGTCAACGTGCTCGCCGAGCACCAGCAGCCGGTGTGCGCGCAGCTGGCGGCCAAGGGCGGCGACAAGTTCGCCGGGCTGTCGTGGACCCGCTCCCCCGGCGGCAACCCGCTGCTGGAAGGGGCGCTGGCCTGGCTCGAGTGCTCGATCGAGGCCGAGCACCCCGCGGGCGACCACGTGATCGTCGTCGCCAGGGTCCACCAGCTCGACGCGCACGCCGACGGCGGTCCGCTGGTGTTCTACCGCGGCGGATACGGACGCTTCACCTCATGACGCTCAGGCACGAGGCGAGGGCTTGGCTGGAGTCCGCGCTGACCGGCGAGTTCGCGCACGCCCGCGGGCTCGGCGGCCCCGGCCGCGAGCACGAGGGCCACGACATACGGCACGCGTGGGAGCGCCACCTGGGCAGGGCGGGCTGGACCTGTCTCGGCTGGCCGAAGGAGTACGGCGGCCGCGCCGCCTCCCTCGAGGACCAGATCGCCTTCCACGAGGAGTACGCCAGGGCCGACGCCCCGGCCCGTGTCGGCCACATCGGCGAGGGGCTGATCGGCCCGACCATCCTCGACTTCGGCACCCAGGAGCAGAAGGACCGCTTCCTGCCGCCGATCCAGCGCGGCGACGAGCTGTGGTGCCAGGGCTACTCCGAGCCGGAGGCGGGCTCCGACCTGGCCGGTGTGCAGACCAGGGCGGTGCTCGACGACGGCGAGTGGGTGGTCACCGGCCAGAAGGTGTGGACGTCGCTGGCCCACGTGGCCGACTGGTGCTTCGTGTTGTGCCGTACCGAGGCGGGCTCGAAGCGGCACCATGGGCTGTCGTACCTGCTGGTCCCGATGCGCCAGGCGGGCGTCGAGGTGCGGCCGATCAAGCAGCTCACCGGCACCGCGGAGTTCAACGAGGTCTTCTTCGACGGCGCCAGGACGGCCGCGCAGAACATCCTGGGCGCGCGCGGCGAGGGCTGGCGGGTGGCGATGGCCACGCTCGGCTACGAGCGCGGCGTCTCCACCCTGGGCCAGCAGGTCGGCTTCCAGCGCGAGCTGTCCAAGGTGATCGCGACCGCGAAGCGGACGGGCGCCTTCGGCGACCCGCTGGTCAGGGACCGCCTGGCCCGCTCGTGGCTGGAGCTGCGGATCATGCGGCTCAACGCGCTGCGCCCCGACACCGAGCCGACGATCGCCAAGCTCTACTGGTCGCGCTGGCACCAGCGCCTCGGCGAGCTGGCCCAGGACGTGCTCGGCAAGGAGGGCCTGGTGGGCGAGCTGGACGACCTGCAACGCCTCTACCTGTTCAGCCGCGCGGACACCATCTACGCGGGCTCGAGCGAGATCCAGCTCAACATCATCGCCGAGCGGGCGCTCGGACTGCCCCGAGAGCCGAGGACGGAGCCGCGATGAGCCCGCAGCCCCCCTACCCCCGCTCACACGGCCTGCTCGACGGCCGCGTCACGCTCGTGACGGCCGCGGCGGGCACCGGCATCGGCTACGCGACCGCCAGGCGCTGCGCGGAGGAGGGCGCGACGATCGTCATCTCCGACCGGCACGAACGCCGCCTGGCCGAGGCGGCCGAGGCGCTCGCGGAGCTGACGGGGGTCAAGCCGCTGGCCGTACCGTGCGACGTGACCTCGGAGGCGCAGGTGCGCGCGCTGTTCGAGGCGGCGCTCGAGGCGCACGGGCGCCTCGACGTGCTCGTCAACAACGCCGGCCTCGGCGGTACGGCGGAGCTGAGCGAGATGACCGACGAGCAGTGGCACGCGGTGCTCGACGTGACGCTGACGGGAACGATGCGCTGCACTCGTGCCGCCCTGCGGCACATGGTCCCGCAGGGCTCCGGCGTGATCGTCAACAACGCCTCGGTGATCGGCTGGCGAGCCCAGCGCGGGCAGTCGCACTACGCGGCGGCCAAGGCCGGGGTCATGGCGCTGACCAGGTGCGCCGCGCTGGAGGCGGCCGAGCACGGGATCAGGATCAACGCGGTCGCGCCCTCGCTCGCCATGCACCCGTTCCTCGCCAAGGTCACCACCTCGGAGGTGCTGGACGAGCTGGCGGGCAGGGAGGCGTTCGGCAGGGCCGCCGAGCCGTGGGAGGTGGCCAACGTGATCGTCTTCCTGGCCAGCGACTACTCCGGCTACATGACCGGAGAGGTCATCTCGGTTTCGAGCCAGCGCGCCTGATATCCTGTCTCGCAGGGTATAGTGAACTCATGAATATGACGGAGCCCATGTTCCTGGCTCTGACCGCCCTGGTGGACGAGCCGCGCCACGGCTACGGGATCGTCCAGGAGGTCGAGCGGCTGTCCGACGGGAAGGTCCAGCTCAAGATCGGCACGCTCTACGGCGTGCTCGACCGGCTGGCCGCCGAGGGCCTCGTCGCCCTCGACCGCGAGGAGGTGCAGTCGGGCCGGCTGCGCCGCTACTACCGCCTCACCGACTCGGGCGAACGCGCCCTGCAGACGGAGGTGGCCAGGCTGTCGGGAACCCTGCAGACCGCCACCGAACGACTGAGCGCCCGCCGGGGCGCCGTCTCCACCCGCCCCTCGGTCGCCGGAGGCGCCGCATGAGCCTGCTCGAACAGCGCTACCGCTTCGTCCTGCGGATGCTGCCCGCCTCCTACCGGGCCGAGCGCGAGGAGGAGATGGTCGACGCCTTCCTCGACGCCGCGGAGGGCGTCCGCGACGAGGACAACGTCAGACCCAGCCTGTCGGAGATCGCCTCCGTCGCCGGGCTGGCGGTCAAGACCAGGATCGGCGGCCTCGGCGCCCCGCCCCGCGCCAGGGTGACGGGCGACGCAGTCCGGCTGTTCGCACTGCTCGGGCTCGGCTACCACGCCGCGCTGGCCTGGGACAGCCTGGCCGCGCAGGTCGCCGCCTTGGGCCTGGCGGAGCCGACGCCCGAGTACGTCACCACCGCCGACGCGCAGTGGGTATGGACCACCGTGTGGATCGCGCAGGGCCTGGTGTGGGCGGCGGCGTTCGCCATGCTCGCGCTGGCCAGGCTGCGGCCCGCCAAGGTGCTCGCGGTAACAGGCCTTGCCGCCTTCGTGCTCACGGCCGCCGTCAGCGCGCTGCTGTGGCCCGAGACCCTCGACTGGAGCACCCTCGCATTCCTGTTCGCCACCGCCCTGCCGGTCGTGGCGCTGCTGACCGCCTACCACGAGGACGCGCCGCCGGTGCGGGCCTCCACGCCGCTGACCGCGGCGCCCCTGGGGGTGGCCGTGCTCTACCAGGCGCTCGCCCTGACCGTCGGGCCGCGCGTCGCGGACTCACCCGCCGAGAATCTGGGATGGCTGGTCCCGTGGCTGGACCCGCAGGGCGTGGCCACCGCCGCGCTCCTGGTGGCCGGGGTGGTGTGCCTGACAAGGCGTGCCAACCCCGCCCTCCTGCTGGCCCTGGCCATCGCCGCAGCGCCGCTGATCGCGATGAGAGTGCCCTTCGGCTACATCGGCGCCGAAGGAGACGGGGTCCAGGCACTGACCATCACCATGTTCGCCCAGGCCGCCGCGCTCGCCGTCCTCGCCGTGGCGCTCAGCGCCGCGGCCATGCGCGCGCTCCCGCGCCTCGGCGCCCTCTCGGGGGCCGACCAGGGACATCCCGCCTAGTCGAGCGGGGACGCGCGGCCTACTGTGCGAGGTATGGCGTCACAGAGCCGCGCGTCCCACCTGCTCGATGTCCTGCTGGCCGAGTTCGGCCCCTCGATCGAGCGTGACTCGCTCTCCTTATTGCAGCGCAAGTTCAGCGCTATTTAGCGAGGAACCCGGGCGTTCACACACGGGAGGAGTCGCTTTCCGGTCGTGGGGTTTGTGAATGTCTGGTCGTCGGCCCGGGCATTTCTTGTTCTCGATGTACTCCTTGATGATGCTCACCGGTGCGCCGCCGCAGGAGGCGGTGAAGGAGGACGGGGACCAGAAGTGGCCGCCGCCACCATACTCGCGGACATGGGAGCGAACTCCTTGCGCAGGAGTCGGGCCGAGACGCTCTTGAGGCTGTTGACCAGGATCGACGGGGCGACTTTACATACCTCGATCATGATTTCTTCGCAGCGGCGCGGTAGTTCGTCAGTTCGTCGGTGAAGACCCCGCGCCAGCACTTTTGGGCGGTATCCGTGACCGGGTACGGCTTCGCAGGCCCCAGCGGGTCACACTGCACTCCTGGAGCTTCCACCAATTGGGAAGCTTCATCGCCTACAAGGCCGCCCGCGCCGGGGTCGCCGTGGTGTATGTCGATCCGGCATACACCTCGCAAGCCTGCTCGACCTGCGGACATGTGGACAAGAAGAACCGGCCCGACCAGGAAACCTTCCTCTGCACGTCGTGCGGCTTCGCTGAGCACGCCGACGTCAACGCGGCCCGCAACATCGCCTCACGCGGGGTGGCGGGCTGGGCAGTGAGTCACGCTGCCGACGACGCGGCCTGAACCGTCGAACCCATCGACGGCGAGGAGCTGCAAGCTCGGTCCCTTCAGGGCCGAGAAGCTGACAAACGGCCGCATCCCAGTCCTGTAGCGACCCGCCGAGAAGCCCGTTTCCTCCCGGAGCTCCCGCGACCCGCCCAGAAGACGGTCCCATCTCCAGGCGCCGGAGCCTGTGCAGAGAGGGGCGGGTTCTGGCTATGGCGACCGACCGGTCGGTATGGCATGCTCCAGAATATGAGTCTGTTCTCCGTGGAAGGCAAGACGGTCGTCGTCACCGGCGGCTCCAGGGGCATCGGGCGGATGATCGCGGCCGGGTTCGTCGCGGCGGGCGCCACTGTCTACATCTCCGCCCGCAAGACGGCCGAGGTCGAGAAGGCCGCCGCCGAGCTGGGGTGCGTCGCCGTGCCCGCCGACCTGTCGACGCCCGAAGGCGTCGGCGCGCTGGCCGAGGCGGTCGAGGGGCCGCTGCACGTGCTGGTCAACAACGCGGGGGCGACCTGGGGCGCGCCGCTGGAGGAGTATCCGGAGCACGCCTTCGACAAGCTGTGGGGCATCAACGTCAAGGGCGTCTTCTATCTGACCCAGCGCCTGCTCCCCCGGCTGCGCGCCGCGGCCACCCCCGACGACCCGGCCAGGGTGATCAACATCGGCTCTGTGGACGGCATCAGGGTGCCCTCGATGGAGAACTACGCCTACTCGGCGGCCAAGGCGGGCGTGCACATGCTGACCAGGCACCTGGCCAGGCAGCTCGCACCCGAGCACATCACGGTGAACGCGATCGCGCCCGGGCCGTTCGAGTCGAAGATGATGGCCTTCGCGCTGGACGACCCCGCCACCCGCGAGCTGGTCGCGGGCGGCGTGCCGCTGGGCAGGATCGGCCGCCCCGACGACATGGCCGGAGCGGCGATCTTCCTGTCCTCGCGCGCGGGGGCCTACCTGACCGGCACGGTGATCCCCGTAGACGGCGGAATCACCGCCTGACGACACGGACGAACCGGCCAATCGAGGCTGCTCACCCCCACAGGCGGGTCGAGATCCATGACGTCGCGGGCGGGCGTGTCACAGGCGGGCGAACCAGTCGAGGGGGAAAGGGGGCTGGGCGAGGGGCGCGACGGCCAGGCGCATCAGGGTGAGCGGGTTGTCGTCACCGGCGATGCGGTTGGCGTCCAGTTCGCCGCAGAAGGTGCAGCGATGGATGATCTGCCATTCGCCGCCCTGCCGTACGTGGATGGCGATCGGCGCCATCCCCGCGGAGCAGTCGGCGGCGCGGTCGCCGGGCGTGCGGTCGACGTGGCGCGACCACAGGCAGGTCGGGCAGTGGTTGCGGTGGCGGGTGCCGGGAGCGTCCATGGGGACGTCGAGGCGGCAGTGGACACAGCGGAACGAGCTCTGACGAGGCAAGGGAGTAACACCTTCGAGGCGATGACGGACGGGACCACCTGGGCCGCCACCACGCCAGGCGGAGTCAGCCCCGCCGGATGCTCCGGCGGGGGCGTGATTCCGCACGAGGGCGCACGACGGCGACCTCGGGGCCCGCGGGCATCAACATTCCCCCTTCGAGTGCTCGTGCCCGCAGTCAACCAATCCGTCCCGTTCGCCGCAACGGGTTTTCTCCGGTCGAGCGCTTACGCCTCGTGGAGTGCACTGATGGCGCCGCCGTGCCTGGGTCCTGGCCTCAGAGGAGCTGGCCCAGCGCCCTGGCCAGGCGATCCGCCGCGCCTTCGCTGTAGCGCAGGAACAGGTAGGGCTCGGTCAACTCGAGCTCGATCAGCGCGGGGCTGCCGTCGGCCAGCCTGACCAGGTCGACCCTGGCGTACAGCAGGTCGCCCCCGATCTCCGCGAGCACCTTCTCGGCCAGCTCGAACTGGTCGGGGGCGGGCGTGCGCAGCTCGGCGCGGGCGTTGTCGGCGAGCGTCTGACCAGGGGCCAACATCGCGTTGCGCCGTACGGCGTGGCTGAAGGTCCTGTTGAAGTAGAGCAGCGAGGTCTCGCCCTCGGTCTCCACCATGTCGAGGTACGGCTGGACCATCGGCGTGCGGCCCTCGGACTCGAGCCTCGCGGCGTGCGCCTCGGCGGCGGCCCGGTCGATGGTCCTGATCGTGTCCCTGGCGCCTGCGGAGATCGCGGGCTTGACGACGTACTCGTCCCACCGCGGCAGGTCACTGGAGGACCAGTGGGTCGGCACGATCGGCACGCCCAGCTCACGCAGGTAGGTCTTGTCGGTGTTGGACTCGATGACGGCCGCCGGGTTGAGCAGCTTCGTCACGCTCGCCGCCCGATGGGCCCAGCCCACGAACTCGGTTCGCCTGCCGACGTAGTCCCACACCGAACGGATCACGGCGGCGTCGAACACGCTCCAGTCGATCTCGGGATCGTCCCATGAGACCGCCTTGCCCTCGATGCCCGCCGCACGCCATGCGCCGAGAACGAGCTCCCGCTCGTCGTCGTGGTCGTCGCGGTCATCGAACGTCACATAGGCACAGATAGTCATCTCAGGATCGTACGTTGCCGGACAAAAGGCGCGAGCCGGGCCTGCGACGACCCGGCTCGCACGCTCAGCGGGGCTGACTAGTCGACCGCGACCCTGACGCCGACCCAGCTCCCGTTGGTGCCGGTGACGGCGTTGCCGTTGATGTTGTTGACGTTGGTCGCCCGGCTCCCGCCCACGTTCCCCGCGAACACGTTGCCGAAGTTGTTGCCGGACTGCGACGCCTCGCTGTTGCTGCTGCTGTTGTGGGTGTGGGTGTCGGCGCCGGCCGGCGCGCTCATGAGGGTGGCGCCGGCGGCGGGGACGACGATTCCGGTGACGCAACATATAACCGAGGGTGGCGAATAGGTAGCAGTGAGTAATCAGAAGATTATTCTGCGCCCTTCACGCTCCGTAGACGGGCTCAGGAGCGGGCGCCTCCTCCAGGAGCCTGGCGACCGCGTCACCCACGTCGGCCGGTTCCCAGCGGGCCCCACGGTCCACGCCGGGACCATGGGTCCAGCCGGTGGCCAGGGAGATCCGTCCGCCCTCCACCTCGAAGACCCGGCCCGTCACGTGCCCCGACCGCGTCGAGCCGAGCCAGGCGACCAGCGGGGCCACGTTCGCCGGATCCATGGGGTCGAAGCCGCTCTCGGGCCTGGACATGGCGCCGGCGAACACCTCCTAGGTCATCCGGGTCCTGGCGGCGGGGGCGACCGCGTTGACCGTCACCCCGTAGCGGGCCAGCTCGGCGGCCGCGACCTGGGTGAGCGTGGCGATGCCGCCCTTGGCCGCCGCGTAGTTGCCCTGGCCGACGCTCCCGAGCAGCCCCGCGCCCGAGGAGGTGTTGATCACCCTGGCCGCCACCCGCTCGCCCGCCTTGGAACGCTCGCGCCAGTGGGCGGCGGCGTGCCGTAGCGGGAGGAAGTGGCCCTTCAGGTGGACCCTGATGACCTCGTCCCACTCGTGCTCCGTCATGGAGACGAGCATCCTGTCGCGCAGGAACCCGGCGTTGTTGACCAGCACGTCGAGCCTGCCGTACGCGCTGACGGCCATCTTCACCAGCCGGGCGGCGCCGTCCCAGTCGGCCACGTCGTCGCAGTTGGCCACCGCGTGGCCGCCGAGCGCCTCGATCTTCTCGGCCACCGCGAGGGCGGGCCCGCCCGAGCGGCCGCCGCCGTCGCGCGCCGTGCCGAGGTCGTTGACGACCACCTTGGCGCCCTGCCTGGCGAACTCCAGCGCGTGTTCCCTCCCGATGCCGCGGCCCGCCCCCGTCACGATCACGACTCGGCCTTCGCAGATCCCTGTCACACGGCCTCCTGCGCCTTGGTTATCCGGAGATTTCATCAGATGCGACCCACTTCCAGGCAGGGGTCTCGCCGCCTCCGTGCAGGAGAATCTGCGCGCCCGTCACGTAGCCCGAGCCCGCCAGCCACAGGCAGACCTCGCCCACGTCGGACGGCCTGGCCATCCGACCCGCGGGGATGGTGGCGCTCATCAGCTCGGACCGGTCCCCGTAGTGCTCGGTCGCGTTCTCCGTCTCGGCCAGGCCGACGACGACCGTGTTCACCCTGACGTCGGGAGCCCACTCGGCGGCCAGGCAGGCGGCCAGGTGGTGCAGTCCCGCCTTGGCGGCGCCGTAGGCGGTGGTGCCGGGCGAGGGACGGGTACCGCTGGTGCTGCCGATCATGATCACCGTCCCTTGGGCGGCGGAGAGCAGCGGGTGGGCGCGCTGGGCGGCCAGGAGGGGGGCGGTGAGGTTGAGCTCGATGACGCGGGCGTGCAGGCGGGGCGAGGTTCCCGCGACCATGGCGTACGGCGCGCCGCCCGCGTTGTTGACCAGCACGTCGAGGCGCTCCAGGCCGCCGAAGAGCCGCTCCAGGTCGTCGGGGTCGCGCACGTCGGCCCGCACGAACCGCGCCACCCGCTCCGCACCCTCGCCAACCCCGGCCGACCCACCACCGGTCCCCCGGGACCCCCCAACCCCAGGGGTCTCCATTCCGCCGCGCGCGCCATCCCCAAGGAGAGCGCCGCCTTCCGGCCGAGGTGGCGGGGGTGTCGCCAACCCTTCGGGTGGAGGTGGCCTGAGCGATGCGGCCCCTTCTGAGCGGAGGCGGCCATCGGAGGGTCCTGGGAGCGGGGGTTGAGTGGGGAAGAGGGCGCCGGACCCGTGGAGTCGAGCGGTGACAGGGGTCTCCGGTGGGGTGCGGGCGCAGACGATCACGGTGGCGCCCGCGGACAGGAACGCGCGGGCGATTCCCCTCCCGAGCCCCTTGGTCCCACCCGTCACCAGGACGACCTTGCCGGTGTAGTCGAAGGCGATCACGGATGCTACGGTACCAAGCAAGCGTTAGGTATCGACAGGAGCGCCATGCCCATCACGACGCACTCCGGACCGATCGCCGAGGTGGTCGTCGACGTCCCCCCGGTCAACGCCCTGCGCGTGCGCGACTGGCACGACCTCGCCCTCGCCGTACAGGCCGCCGGACAGGACCCCGCGACCAGGGCCGTGGTGCTGCGAGCGGAGGGTCGCGGGTTCAACGCGGGCGTCGACATCAAGGAGATGCAGGCGACGGCGGGCCACACCGCGCTGGTCGAGGCGAACAAGGGCTGCTACCGGGCCTTCGCCGCCGTCTACGACTGCGAGGTGCCCGTGGTGGCCGCGGTGCACGGGTTCTGCCTGGGCGGCGGGGTCGGCCTCGTGGGCAACGCGGACATCGTGGTCGCCAGCCAGGACGCCTACTTCGGGCTGCCCGAGGTGGACAGGGGCGCGCTGGGCGCGGCGACGCACCTGGCCAGGCTGGTGCCGCAGCACCTCATGCGCGCCATGGTCTACACATGCAGGAACGTCACCGCCCACGAGCTGCACGCGTTCGGCTCGGTGCTCGAGGTGACCCCGCGCGACAAGCTGCGCGAGGCGGCGCTCGCCGTCGCCGAGGTGATCGCCGAGAAGGACCCCTACGTGATCCGCCGGGCCAAGGAGTCGCTCAACGGCATCGACCCCGTGGACGTCAAGCGCAGTTACCGCTTCGAGCAGGGCCTCACCTTCGAGCTCAACCTCGTGGGCGCGGGCGACGAGCACAGGGAGAGGTTCCTGCGGTGAGCAAGGTCATGACGGCCGCCGAGGTCGCGGCCCGGATCGAGAGCGGGATGACCGTCGGCGTCGGCGGCTGGGGCTCGCGCCGCAAGCCGATGGCCCTGATCAGGGCCCTGCTCGACACGCCCGTGACCGATCTGACGATCATCTCGTACGGCGGTGCCGACGTCGGCATGCTGTGCGCGGCGGGCAAGGTGCGCAAGGTGGTCGCCCCTTTCGTCACGCTCGACACCATCCCGCTGGAGCCGCACTTCAGGGCCGCGCGGCAGGGCGGCGCGATCGAGTTCGCGGAGTACGACGAGGGCATGTTCATGTTCGGCCTGCTCGCCGCCGCGCACCGGCTGCCGTTCCTGCCGACGAGGGCGGGGCTCGGCTCCGACGTCATGCGGGTCAACCCGGGGCTGCGGACGGTGCGCTCGCCGTACACCGAGGAGGATCTGGTCGCGGTCCCCGCGCTGACGATGGACGTGGCTCTGGTGCACCTCAACAGGGCCGACCGGCGGGGCAACGCGCAGTACCTCGGCCCCGATCCCTACTTCGACGACCTGTACGCCAAGGCCGCCACGAGCTGTTACGTCTCCTGCGAACGGCTCGTGGACAGCGCGGACCTGCTGAAGGAGGGGCCGGTCCAGTCGCTGCTGATCAGCAGGACGTTCGTCACGGGCGTGGTCGAGGCGCCGGGCGGGGCCGGGTTCACCTCGTGCGAGCCCGACTACGGCAGGGACGAGGCCGAGCAGCGCCGTTACGCGACGACTCCATGGCGGGAGTACCACGATGAGCAGGGCTGATGTGTGCGTCGTCGCCTGCGCAGAGGCGTTCAGGGGCGACGGGGAGATCCTGGCGGCGGGGATCGGCGGGCCGATCACGACGCTGGGGGCGCGGCTGGCCAGGATGACGTTCGAGCCTGACCTGCTGACCACCGACGGGGTCTGCCACCTGACGGGCGACGATCCCCAGGTGACGGAGGGCTGGCTGCCCTTCCGCGACCACCTGTGGCTGGTGCTGACCGGCAGGCGGCACGTGTTCATGGGCGCGTCGCAGATCGACAGGTTCGGCAACACCAACATCTCCTGCATCGGCGCATGGGAGCGGCCGAAGGCGCAGCTCCTCGGGGTGCGGGGGGCGCCGGGGAACACGGTCTGCTGCCCCACGAGCTACTGGATCCCCCGCCACTCGCGGCGCGTCTTCGTCGAGCGGGTGGACCTGGTCTCGGGGGTGGGCGGGCCGCTGCTGCGCCGGGTGGTGACCGACCTGGCGGTGCTCGACCTGCGCACGCCGGACGGCTCGATGCGGCTGGCCTCGGTCCATCCGGGAGTCACGGTCGAGGAGGTGGTGGCGGCGACGGGCTTCGAGCTGGTGATCCCCCCCGACGTGCCCACCACCCGCGGCCCCACCGAGGAGGAGCTGCGCGTCCTGGAGGCGCTGGACCCCGGCAACCTGCGCGAGGCGATGTGAGGACCGCGCTCACCGACCTCGTCGGCTGCCGCCATCCGATCGTGCAGACCGGCATGGGCTACGTGGCGGGCGCCCGCCTGGCCGCGGCCACCTCCCGCGCGGGAGGGCTGGGCGTCATCGCCGCCGCGACCATGTCCGTCGAGCAGATGACGACGGCGATCCGCGAGGTGAAGGAGCGCACCGACCAGCCCTTCGGCGTCAACCTCCGCTCCGACGCGGCCGACGCCGCGGAGCGGGTCGAGGTGCTGATCCGCGAGGGCGTCCGGGTGGCCTCCTTCGCGCTGGCGCCCCGTCAGGAGCTCATCGCACGGCTGAAGGAGGCGGGCGTGGTCACCATCCCCTCCGTCGGCGCGCGCCGCCACGCGGAGAAGGTCGCGGCCTGGGGCGCGGACGCGGTGATCGTGCAGGGCGGCGAGGGCGGCGGCCACACCGGTCCGATGCCCACCACGCTGCTCCTGCCCCAGGTCGTCGACTCCGTCGACATCCCGGTCGTCGCCGCGGGCGGCTTCTTCGACGGCCGCGGCCTGGTGGCGGCCATGGCGTACGGCGCGGCGGGCATCGCCATGGGCACGCGCTTCCTGCTCACCCAGGACTCCCCCGTGCCCGACGCGGTCAAGCAGATCTACCTCGACTCCACCGACACCCTGGTGACCCGCAAGGTGGACGGCGTGCCGCACCGCGTGCTGGCCACGCCGTTCGTCGCCTCGCTCGAACGCACCAGGCTGCTGCGCGCGGTGGTCAACGGCGCCCGTTTCAAACGGCTGTCGGGGCTGACCTGGGCGCAGCTGATCGGCGAGGGCCGCAGGATGCGGAAGGGCAGGGATCTGTCCTGGGCCCAGGTGCTGCAGGCGGCCAACACCCCCGTGCTGCTGCGGGCCGCCATGATAGAAGGCCGCACCGACCTCGGTGTCATGGCCTCGGGGCAGGTGGTCGGCGTGCTCGACGACCTGCCCACGTGCGAGGAGCTGATCGCCAGGATCATGGCCGAGGCGGAGCGGACGCTGGAGCGGCTCACACCACCGTGAGGCCGCGCGCGCCGAGGATGGCGTTGGCCTGCGCCTGGTTGATGACCGCGCCGGCGAAGGCGCGCACCTTGGCGTCGTCGGGCTCGCCGAGATCGGCGCCGCGCAGGTCGGCCTTGGCGAACACGGCCCGCAGCACCTTGGTGCCGGTCAGCCGGCAGTCACTGAAGACCGCCTCGGTGAAGTCGCAGCCCGACAGGTCTGCGTCGTCGAACCTGATGCCGTCGAGCACTTGGCCGCGCAGCGTGCAGCCGCCCAGGTTGGCCATGATCAGGTTGGACCGGGAGAGACGGAAGCCGGTCCCCCTTGATCCGGTGAGCGAGGCGCCGATCATCCGGCAGCCGGTGAACGAGGCGTCGGTCATCAGCGCGCCGCCGAAGTGCGCGGACGACAGGTCGACGTCGGTGAAGACGGCGTCGAGCAGGTCGGCGTCGGTGAACCTGGCCCGCAGCCCGCCGCCGCCGGAGAACACCGCGCCGTCGAGGTCGGCTTTGCGGAAGTCGGTCCCCTCCAGCACGCACGACTCGAATCTGGCCCCCGCCAGCGACGCTCCCCAGAGATCGGTGTCGGTGAGGTCGCACTCGCGGAAGACGTGCGGCTCGTCCCCCTTCAGTCGCTCGGTCAGTGATGTGCCTGAGAGGTCCTCGCCGTCGAAGTTCACGACCTCAGAGGGTACCCGTGATCACCTCGGCGGCGGCCTGCCCGCAGACGCGGGCCGAGCCGTACGTGGCGATATGAACGGCGCCGAGGTCGGACCGCTCGGGCAGGCCCATCTCCACCACCACGACGTCGCCGCGCGCGCTGAGCAGGTGGCCGATCGCCTCGGACTGCCACGGGTAGCGGTGCGCGTCGCGGGCGACGATCACCAGTGGCCGGTCGGCCGCCGCCTTGAGCAGATCCTCCAGTACGGCGGCGCGTGACTCCTCGGCGACGAGCCGGGTGACGGTCGTTCCCGGCAGCAGCTTGCTCAGCGGCTCGCCGACGCCCCACGGGGTGCCCTTGTCGATGGCCAGGTTCATCTCGGGGGCGAACTCGACGACCTGCGGGGCCACGGTGATCGGCAGGACGGCCGCGGCGGTCCTGCGGGTGACCCTGACGGCCCGCCTGGCGGCGATGAGCCCGATCTCTCCCTCCACCCGCGCCAGGTCGCCTTCCGCGGCGGCCCGCGGCCGGGCCGCGCGGGCCGCGGCCGACCAGGCGCCGAGGCCGGTGACACGGCGGGCGGCGTCGGCCAGCCGCTCCTCCGGCAGCCTGCCCTCCATCACCGCCCGCGCGATCGCGTCGCGCACCTCGACGGCCGTCGCCTCGTCCGACCGTTCGCCGCCCACGCAGATCGCGTCGGCCCCGGCGGCGATGGCCATCGCCGAGGCGCCGCCGACGCCGTACGCGCCGGAGACGGCGGCCATCTCGATCCCGTCGGTGATGATCACGCCCTCGAAGCCCAGCTCGTCACGGAGCAGCGCGGTCAGCACGTGCGGGCTGAGCGTGGCGGGGGTCGCGGGGTCGTAGCGGGGGACGAGCAGGTGTCCCGTCATGACGGACAGGACACCCTCTTCGATGGCCGCGCGAAAAGGGCGCAGATGCTTCTCGATCTCCCCCGCCACCACCGGTACCCCGTGATGGGAGTCGACGGTGGTGTCGCCGTGGCCGGGGAAGTGCTTGGCGCACGCGGCGACGCCCGTGGTCTGCATTCCTCGGACGAAGGCCCTGGTGTGCCTGGCGACCAGCTCGGGGTCAGCGCCGAACGCGCGCAGGCCGATGACCGGGTTGCCCGGGTTGGAGTTCACGTCTGCCGAGGGCGCGAAGTCGATCGTGATGCCCGCCGCCGCGAGGTCCCTTCCGAGGTCGCGGGCGAGCTCCTCGGTGAGCGCGACGTCGTCCACCACGCCCAGCGCGTAATTGCCTGGACGGCTGCTGCCCTTGGCGACCTCGAGCCTGGTCACCTCGCCCGACTCCTCGTCCACGCCCACCACCGCCGAGGGGTTCTCCGCGCGCAGCGCCGCCGTCAACTCGGCCACCTGGGCGGGGCCCGCGATGTTGCGGGAGAAGAGCACCACCCCAGCCAGGCCCGCCGACAGACGGCGGCGGAGCCAGTCGGGGGGCGCCGTCCCCACGAAACCCGGAAGGATGACGGAGTCGGCAAGGCGAAGCAAGTCGCGGCCAGGCTTGGGCATGACCCGAAATCTAATAGGAAAGTTTCCTATTTTCTAGAGGCATTTTCAGACGTCAACGCGTCTGATTCCGCGGCCCTCCGTGACGAACTCGGCGAGTGTGCGAACGGGCGCGCCCTTCCTGTCGACGAAGTCCACTCCCCTGAAGGCGACGCGGAAGTCGGTGGCGCTCGCCGTGCCCGACAGGTAGCCGCGGTGGGCGTCGAAGTAGCGCAGATGCGGGTTGGCCGCGAGCACTCCGGGACCATCGGTGACCGGCGGGTTGCTGCTGATCGCCGAGCCGACGAACTCGGCGCCGACCGTCTGGCCCGTGCCGGTGACGATGTCGCCCGCCCACGCGTTGTGCACGTCGCCGCTGAGCACGACCAGGTTCTGCGGGACGGCGGCGAGCAGGCGGGCGCGTTGCTCCGGCCGGCCGTCCCATGAGTCCTTGCGCAGGTTGGGCGGGGGACCCGGGACGAACCGCCTGGTGAAGAAGAGCGGCTGGACCAGCACCCGCCACCTGACCGGCGTGACCGCCATCCTGGCCAGCAGCCACGACTCCTGCTCGGCGCCGAGCATGGTGCCCGCGCCGCGGTACTGCCGCACGTCCAGGACCATGAAGTCGGCGATCGCGCCGTAGGTGCGCCTGCGGTACATCTGCAGCCCGCCGTCGCGCGGGCGCACGCGCAGCGGCATGTGCTCGTAGTAGGCCTGGTAGGCGGCGGCCCTGCGCCTGAGGAAGCGGTCGGAGCCGTCGCCGCGCCCCTGGTAGTTGTCCATCACCTCGTGGTCGTCCCAGGTCGGCACCCAGGGGGCGGCGGCGTGGGCGGCCTGCAGGTCGGGATCGCTCTTGTAGCGGGCGTAGCGGGCGCGGTATCCGGCCAGCGTGGTGGTCTCGTCGGCGGGGTCGACGCGGCGTACGCCGTGGGCGGGCCTGCCGTACTCGTAGATGTAGTCGCCGAGGTGGAAGACCACGTCGGGACGCTCGTCGGCCAGGTGCCGGTACGCGGTGTACCAGCCGTGCTCGAAGCGCTGGCAGTTGGCGGCGGCGAACCTGACCGGCTGCGTGGAGGCCGGGCCGGGGGCCGTTCTGGTACGGCCGGCGGGGCTGAGCTCGCCGCCCGACCTGAACCGGTAGAAGTAGTCGGTCGCCGGACGCAGCCCCTCGACCTTCACATGGACGCTGTGCGCCCAGGCCGGCTGGGCCCGCACGGCGCCCTGCCGGACGACCCTGGCGAACCGGTCGTCCTCGGCCATCTGCCAGTGCACCTCGACAGGGCGGGACAGACCGGTCAGCCGGGTCCAGAGGATCACGCCATCCGGTAAGGGCTCACCTGACGCGACTCCCAGAGTGAACGGATTCGGCATCCTCCGATGCTATTCAGGCGACGCTCGTCCTGCCCCGCTGCCAGAGCCGGTCGGCGGCGAGCGCGCCGCCGCCGGTGAACGCCAGCGCGAGGCTGGCCGCGCCCAGGACCAGCGGGAACTCGATGCCGCCCTTGTCGGCCAGGAAGCCGTTGGGGAGGTGGACGAAGAGGATGGCCCCCACCATGTCGAGGGCGAGCAGGACACCGAACACGGGCAGCGCCGCTCCGGCGATCAGCGCCACGCCGCCGACCACCTCCAGCACGGCGACGGCGGGCGCGGCCAGGCCGGGCAGCGGGATGCCGATCTGCTCGAAGAAGGCCGTCGTCCCCGCGATGCCCATGGTCGTGAACTTCATCCAGCCGTGAACGAGGAAGGTCACTCCCACAGCCACCCTGGCGAGCAGCAACGCGATCGATTGAGCCATGGTTTCCCTCACTGGGTTGTTCGGATTTGAACAACTACCATAGGCGGTCGTTCAACTTCAAACAACTCATAGACTGACAAGGTGAGCGAGTCGCGATGGCTGGACGCCGAGGAGATGTCGGCGTGGCAGGCGTTCCTCACCGCCTCCCACCTGCTGGACAGACGCATCGAGGAGCAGCTGAAGAGCGCGGCGGGGTTGACGCACCCGCAGTTCGAGATCCTGGCCATCCTGTCGGCCTCACCCGAGCGCCAGATGCGGATGACCGAGCTGGCGCGCAGGGTGGTGGTCTCCAAGAGCGGGCTCACCTACCAGGTCACCCAGCTGGAGAAGCGGGGCCTGGTCGAGCGCACCACCTGCCCGGGCGACGACAGGGGCGTGCTCGCGGTGCTCACGGGCGAGGGCATGCGCCACCTGGAGAAAACCGCCCCCGGGCACGTCGAGGTGGTGCGCAGATTCCTGATCGACCTCCTCACCCCCGAGGAACTGAGGATGATGGCCACGGCCATGCGCAAGGCGGAACACGCCATGCGCCTCTCCGCGTAGCTCCCCACCTGCCGGAACCCCGTGGCGTACCAGGGCGTTCGAGGGAACGTTCAGGTGCGGACGACGACCACGTCGCCCGCGGGGACGGGCACCCCCTCCACCACGGCGTCCTCGCCGGTGTGGTTGACGGCGAACAGGTAGGAGCGGCCGTCGGGGTGCGCCCGCCGGACGACCTCGACCCCCGGAGGGGCCTGGGCCGCGGGGGTGACGCCCGCCTCCTCGCAGACCCTGGCCATGATCGGGGACAGGTCGGCGGGCAGGGTGGTGACGTAATGGGCGGTGCCGCCGCCCCACTCGTTGCGGGTCCAGGCGGGCCGGCCGTCGCGGTAGGTGTCCAGGGCCTTGGCGGTGGTCAGGCGGGCTTGCTCGCTCCAGATCCTGCCCACGCCTCCCCCGGTCAGCGCGATCGGCTCGGTCAGCGGGAAGAACTCCTCGACGCTCACCCCGAGCAGGTCGCGGAAGGCGCCCGGGTAGCCGCCGAGCCTGACGCGGTCGTGGGGGTCGACGATCCCCGAGTACGGCCCGACCAGCGCCACGCCGCCCGCCGCGACGAAGCTCTCCAGGTTGGCCGCGCCCTCGTCGGAGACCAGGTAGAGCGAGGGCGCCACGACCAGCCGGTAGCCGGACAGATCGTGCTCGGGCCTGGCCAGGTCGCAGGTGATCCCCGCACGCCAGAGCGCGGCGTGCCACTCCTTGATCACCTCGACGGGCTTCAGGCGGTCCGTCGGCTGGGCGGGGTGGTCCTGGGCCCAGACGCTGTCGTGGTCGAGCAGGATCGCGACGTCGGCGGTGACCGTACTGCCGGAGACGTCGCGCAGCGACTCCAGCTCCCTGCCGAGGGCGACGACCTCCCGCCAGATCTTGGTGTCGGTGCCCGCGTGGGGCAGCATCGCCGAGTGCCACTTCTCCGCGCCGGCCCTCGACTGCCGCCACTGGAAGAACATGATCGCGTCGGCGCCCCTCGCCAGGTGCGCCAGGGAGTTGCGGCGCAGCTCGCCAGGGTCCTTGGCCAGGTTGAGGCCCTGCCAGTTGACCGCGCTCGTCGAGTGCTCCATCAGCAGCCACGGCCTGCCGCCGTTGAGCGAGCGGGCGTAGTCGGCGGCGAAGGCGAGGTCCTCGTGGGGGTGGTCGCCGATGAGGTAGTGGTCGGTGGAGACGACGTCCACGGCGTCGGCGAAGCTCCAGCAGTCCATGTCCCAGTGCGCGCCCGCCATCAGGTTGGTGGTAGCCGGCTTGGGTCCGAGCAGGGCGCGCTCGGCCCGGTAGAGGCTGACGAGGGCGTCGGAGGAGAAGCGCTTGAAGTCGAGCTCGTGCGCGGGGTTGGTGATGGTGGGCGTGGCCCTCGGGGGCAGGATCTGCGCCCAGTCGGAGTAGCGCTGGGACCAGAACGCGGTGCCCCACGCCTCGTTGAGCGTCTCCAGCGATTGATAGCGTTCACACAGCCAGGCGCGGAAGGCCGCCGCCGAGGCGTCGCAGTAGCAGCGGGCGTTGTGGCAGCCGTACTCGTTGTGCACGTGCCACATGACCACGGCCTCGTGGTCGCGGTAGCGGTCGGCGACCTTCTCCGCGATGCGCAGCGCCCTGTCCCTGTAGATCGGCGAGCTCGGGCAGAAGCCCTGCCTGCTGCCGTGGTGGAGCCTTCGCCCGTCCCTGTCCACGGGCAGCGCCTCGGGATAGGTGTGGCCGAACCACGGAGGAGGGGCGGCGGTGGGGGTGGCGAGGCAGGCCTCGATCCCGTGGGAGCCCAGCAGGTCGAGGACCCTGTCGAACCAGTCGAAGTCGAACCTGCCCTCCTCGGGCTCGAGGTGCGACCAGGCGAAGATGCCGACGCTCACGCGGGTGACCCCCGCCTCGCGCATGAGGGCGACGTCCTCCGTCCAGGTCTCCTCTGGCCACTGCTCGGGGTTCCAGTCGCCGCCGTAGACGATCACGTGAGCTCCTCTGCGTCGAAGTGTGACGTCAGCGGATTAAAACGTTCTTCTCGGCCTGGCACAAGTCAGAGGCGCTCGATGATGGTCACGTTGGCCTGGCCGCCGCCCTCGCACATGGTCTGGAGCCCGTAGCGCCCGCCCACGCGCTCCAGCTCGTGGATCAGCTTCACCGCCAGCACCGCTCCCGTCGCGCCGAGAGGGTGCCCGAGCGCGATCGCGCCCCCGTTGGGGTTGACCACCGCGGGGTCGGCGCCCGTCGCCTTGAGCCAGGCCAGCACGACCGAGGCGAACGCCTCGTTGATCTCGACGGCGTCGAAGTCGGAGATGGACAGGCCCGTCCTCGCCAGGGCGTGCGCGGTCGCCGGGATCGGGGCGTCGAGCATCACGACCGGGCTCGCGCCGCGCACCGACAGGTGGTGGACGCGGGCGCGGGGGGTGAGGCCGTGCTCGCGTACGGCCCGCTCCGACGCGACGAGCAGCGCGGCGGCCCCGTCGGAGATCTGCGAGGACAGCGCGGCGGTCAGCGAGCCACCGGGCAGGAGGGTGCGCAGCGCGGCCATCTTCTCCATCGAGGTGTCCCTGCGCGGCCCCTCGTCGACGGCGACGCCCTCGTAGGGCGCGATCTCCCGCTCGAAGCGGCCCGTGTCGATGGCGCGCAGCGCGCGTTCGTGCGAGGCGAGGGCGAACGCCTCCATCTCCTCGCGCGTCAGGCCCCAGTCGGCGGCGATCCGCTCGGCGCCGTCGAACTGGGAGATCTCCTGCGTGCCGTACCGCGCGGCCCATCCCTTGGAGCCCGAGTACGGCGTGTCGAACCCCGGGAAGACCATGGCCGTGGAGATGGGCACCATGCTCATGTTCTGCACCCCGCCCGCCACGACCAGGTCGGCCGTGCCGGACAGCACCGCCTGGGCGGCGAAGTGCAGGGCCTGCTGGGAGGAGCCGCACTGGCGGTCGACGGTCACGCCGGGCACCTCCTCCGGCAGCCCCGCGGCCAGCCAGCAGGTACGGGCGACGTCTCCCGCCTGCGGTCCCACCGTGTCGACGCAGCCGAAGACCACGTCGTCGACGGCGGCGGGGTCGATGTCCGAGACGACCTGGTTGATGACGTGGGCGCCCAGGTCGGCAGGATGCGCCGCCGCCAGCCCCCCGTTCCTGCGTCCGACGGGGGTCCTGGCCGCCGCGACGATGTAGGCCTCGCTCATACCCATAGACTAGCAAGCGCTTGGTTCACACAGGAACCGCCGGTGAGCTGGGAGGGTTCGGTGAACAAGCGATTGCGCAAGGGCTCATAATGGAGAGGTGACCACGCGAAAGAACTCCACCGCCGCACCCCCGAAGGCCAAGCGCGCCACCGCGTCGGGATCGGCCTCCGAGCGCCGTGACCACCTCGTGAAGCTCGCCGCGGAGATCTTCGCACGCAAGGGCTTCCAGGCGACGACCGTGCGCGAGATCGCCAACGAGGCGGGAATCCTCTCCGGAAGTCTCTACCACCATTTCGACTCCAAGGAGACGATCGTCGACGAGGTGCTCTCCACCTTCCTCGACGACCTCATCGCCCGCTACCGCGCGGCCCTGGAGAGCGGCGGTGAGCCGCGCGCGGTGCTGTCGGAGATGGTGCGCATCGGGTTCGGCACACTCGAGCCGCACCGCGCCGCCATCACGGTCATGCAGAACGACTGGAACTACCTGCGCCAGTTCCCCCGCTTCAACTACCTCGTCAAGGCCGAGGACGACGTGGAGCAGATGTGGGTGAAGCAGATCAAGGCCGGCCAGGGGGCGGGGCAGTTCCGCGCCGACGTCGACCCGAAGCTGACCTACCGCATGATCCGCGACACCATCTGGGTGGCGGTGCGCTGGTTCCGTCCCGGCGGCCGGCTCAACACCACGGGCCTGGCCGAGCACTACATCACCGTGCTCTTCGACGGCCTGGCCACCGGCGAGCGGTCCACCCAGCCGAAGGCATGAGCCTCGGCAAGGCGGTACGGCTGGCACTGCAGGAGGTCGCCGAGCCCGGCAAGGCCGCGGCCATGCAGGCGTACATGAAGTCGGACATGCCGTTCCTGGGCGTGCAGGCCGGCCCGCGGCGGGCGGCGCTGAAGAGGGTCTTCACCGAGCACCGCATCGACTCCGCGCCCGAGTGGCGGCGCTCGGTGCTGGAGCTGTGGCGCGAGGCCGACTACCGCGAGGAGCGCTACGCCGCGATCGAGCTGTCGGGCTTCCGCTTCTACCGCGCCTGGCAGTCCCTCTACACGGTCCCGATGTACGAGGAGATGATCGTCACCGGCGCCTGGTGGGACCTGGTCGACGAGCTGGCCACGCACCGGATCGGCGGTCTGCTCGCCGCCTATCCCGACGCGATGCGCCCGCTGTTGCTGGAGTGGGCGCACTCCGACGATCTCTGGAAGCGCCGCACCGCGATCCTGAGCCAGAACAGGTTCAAGGCGCGGACCGACACCGCGCTGCTCTACGCCTGCATCGAGCCGAGCCTGTCCGACATCGACTTCTTCGCCCGCAAGGCGATCGGCTGGGCGCTGCGCGAGTACGCCAAGACCAACCCCCGCGAGGTGGTCCGCTACGTCGAGGCGAAGGGCATCAGCGGCCTGAGCCGCCGCGAGGCGTTGAAGAATGTCACCGGGTCCACAGCGCCTGCTGCACCGCCTGCACCAGCGCCATCAGCTCGGGCCTGACGCTCTCCCCCGCCCACGCCAGCGTGTAGGTGAGGCGCAGGTCGGCCTCCAGTGGGACGAACCTGATGTCGTCGCGGCGCACGGTCCTGGCCACCAGCTGCGGGATCGGCAGCAGCCCCGCGCCCGCGGCGACCAGGTCGAGCGCGGCGGCGAAGTCGTCGTCGGCCACCTGCCGGTGCCTGCCGGGCAGCCCGGCCCACCGGCCGCCGGGGATCAGCACGTCGCGTCCGGCGAGGTCGGCGGCGACCACCCCGGAGCGCCAGGGATGGTCCACCGGCACGGCCAGCCGGTCCACCGTGACGTGGAACCTGGCCCCCGTGCCGAACCTGGGCGGCGCGGGGACGGCCACGATCGCGGCCGAGACCTCCCCCGCGTCGAGCGCCCGCGCCGCCGCGCCTCTGCCCGCCGTCCTCAGCTCGACGGCGATCCCCCTCGCGGCGAGCCGTCTCGCGACCCTGGCGACGAGCGGTCCCGCCAACGGTGGATAAGCCAGGTGAATGACCGGGCGGGCCAGTCGTGCCGCCTCGTGGCCGAACGCGGCCATGCTGTCGAGCACCTGGCGGGCGGCGTCGAGCAGGGCCGCACCCTCGGGCGTCAGCCGTACCTGCCGGGCGGATCTGTCGAACAGCCGCAGACCCAGGGAGTTCTCCAGCCTGGTGACGGCCTGGCTCACGGCGGGCTGGGACAGGCCCAGGTCGGCTGCCGCCCGCGAGAAGCTGAGCAGCGCGGCGACCCTCGCGAAGCACTGGATCTCCCGAAGCATAAGCAGCATGAATAGATGATGCACCCGGACACGAACCACGGGTTGGGTGGGCCGCATGAGAACGACCGTGCTGGGCTATCCGAGGATCGGCCCGAACCGTGAACTGAAGCGGGCCCTCGAGTCCTACTGGGACGGGCGGATCACCCGCGCCGAACTCGACCAGGTGGGAGCGGACCTGCGCGAGGGGACCTGGCGGCGCCTGGCCGAGCTGGGGCTCGACGCGCTGCCCTCCAACACCTTCTCCCTCTACGACCAGGTGCTCGACACGGCGGTGATGCTGGGCGCGGTGCCCCCGCGCTATCTCGAGGCCGCCGATCCCTACTTCGCGATGGCGCGCGGCACCCAGGGCCTGGCGCCGCTGCGGATGACCAAGTGGTTCGACACCAACTACCACTACCTCGTGCCGGAGATCTCCCCTTCGACGGTCTTCCGGCTGGACGCGGCCAAGCCCCTCGGCGAGGTACGGCAGGCGAAGGCGCTTGGCTTCGACACCAGGCCGGTGGTGCTCGGCCCGGTGACGTTCCTGCTGCTGGCGGGGGCGCCGGAGCGGCTCGACGAGGTGCTCGGCTGCTACGAGGAGCTGTTGTCGGCGCTGGCCGCCGAGGGCGTGGACTGGGTGCAGCTCGACGAGCCCGCGCTGGTCTGCGACAGGACGCCGGAGGAGCTGGCGGCGGTGCGCGCGGCCTATGAGCGGCTCGGCGCGCACCCGTCCAGGCCCGCGCTGCTGGTGGCGGCCTACTTCGGCGACCTGGGCGAGGCGCTGCCGGTGCTGGCGGCCACCCCGGTCGAGGGGATCGGCGTGGACCTGGTGCGCGGGAGCCTGCCGCTCGAGCTTCCCGGCAGGACGGTGTTCGCGGGCGTGGTGTCGGGGCGGGACGTCTGGCGGACCCGCGAGGCCGAGGCGCTGGCGGCGCTGCGGGCCGTACGGGCCGGTGAGGTGGTGGTGAGCACCTCGTGCTCGCTGCAGCACGTCCCCTACAGCCTTGCCGTGGAGGAGCGGCTGGATCCCGCGCTGCGGGAGCGGCTGGCCTTCGCCGAGGAGAAGGTGGCGGAGGTGGTCGAGCTGGCGCGGCTGTTCGCCGAGGGGGCGGCGCCCGCGCCCACCCGGGTGACGGCTCCGGCGACCGCAGAGCGGCCCGCGCCGAGGGCGCGCAGCCCCTACCCGGTCAGGGCGAGGGCGCAGGCCGAGCATCTCGGGCTGCCGAGGCTGCCGATCACCACGATCGGCTCCTTCCCGCAGACCGGCGAGCTGCGGGCGGCCCGCGCGGACCGCTCGCTCCCGCGGGCGACGTACGAGGCGCTGGTCGAGGGCGAGATCGAGCGGGCGATCAGGGTCCAGGAGCGGCTCGGCCTCGACGTCCTGGTGCACGGCGAGCCCGAGCGCAACGACATGGTGCAGTACTTCGCCGAGCACCTCGACGGGTTCGCGGTGACCGAGCACGGCTGGGTCCAGTCGTACGGCTCGCGCTGCACGCGCCCGCCCCTCCTGTACGGCGACGTCAGCAGGCCCTCGCCGATCACCGTGAGGTGGGCGCGGTACGCGCAGTCGCTGACCGCCAAGCCGGTCAAGGGCATGCTGACGGGGCCCGTCACGATCGTCGCGTGGTCGTTCGTCCGCGACGACCTGCCGCTGCGCGAGGTGACCCACCAGGTCGCCGACGCGATCGCGGAGGAGGTGCGCGACCTGGAGGCGGCGGGGATCTCGGTCATCCAGGTGGACGAGCCCGCGCTGCGGGAGCTGCTGCCGCTGCGCGCCGCCGCCCAGCCGTCCTACCTGGAGTGGGCCGTCTCCGCCTATCGCAGGGCCACCTCCGTCGCCGCCGACCGCACCCAGATCCACACGCACCTCTGCTACTCGGACGCCGACCAGATCATCTCCGCGATCGACGCGCTCGACGCCGACGTGACCACGATCGAGTCGGCCAGGTCGGGCGCGCGAGCGCCGGAGGGCTTCCCCCGCGGTCTCGGTCCCGGGGTGTACGACATCCACTCGCCGCGCGTGCCCACCGAGGACGAGGTCGAGGCGCTGCTGAAGGCCGCGCTCGACGCGCTGCCCGCCGAGCGGCTGTGGGTCAACCCCGACTGCGGCCTGAAGACCCGCACCTACGAGCAGGTGGAGGCGTCGCTGGCCAACGTGGTCAAGGCGACCCTGCGGGTACGGGCAGCGGTCCGATGACGTCGAGCCTGGACACGGCCCTGGTGAGCGCCACGTAGAGACGGTTGAGCCCGCGCGGCTCGGCGGCGACGACCGCCGCGGGCTCGACCACCACCACATGGTCGTACTCCAGGCCCTTGACCAGGCTCGCCGGCATCACGCTGACCCGCTCGTCGTCGAGGCCGAGGGCGGCCAGCCGCGCCGCCAGCGCGGGCAGCGCGGCGTCGGCCGCGATCACGCCGATCGAGCCCTCGTGCTCCATCGCCTCCCTGACGGCCCTCTCCACCTCGTCGCTCCCGCGCAGCCGCAGCCGTCCGTCCGACCTGAACGAGCGGGTGGGCGGCACGTCCACGCCGAGTTCGGCCAGCAGCCTGTTGGCCAGCTCGACGACCACGGCGGGCACCCTGAACCCGGTGGTCAGCGCGATCACCCTGGCGTCCGGTTTTCCCAGGCTCCGCAGCTGCCCGGCCCAGTCACGAGCCGCCCAGGGGGCGGTGCCCTGGGCGAGGTCGCCGAGCACGGTCAGCGAGCCGTACTCGCTCCTGCGAGCGATCGCGCGGCACTGCATCGGCGAGAGGTCCTGCGCCTCGTCGACGATCACGTGACCGTAGCCCCTGGGGTGCTCGAGCAGCCCGGCCAGCTCGTCGAGCAGCACCGCGTCGGCCGCCGTCCATCTGTGACGGCGGCGGGTGATCGCCTCGCGCTCCTTCGCGGTGAGGAGGCCCTCCGCGTGCGGCTCCGGGTCGGCCAGCAGGTCGGCCAGCACCTCCTCCGGCTTCACGGCCGGCCACACGGCGTCGACCGCCGGGGTCACCGCCCTGGTCATCCTGCGCAGCCAGGCCGCGTCCCCGCCGCGCCCCCGCAGCTCGGCCTGCCGCCGCACCAGCGCGACCGTCTGCGAGAGCACCCGCTCCCTGCCGGTCAGGTACGGCAGCGCCGCCCGCCTCGCCCCTTCCACGATGCGCCGGAGGTCGTCCTCGGCCACCCGCCACACGAACGCGCCGTCGCGCACGGCCACCGGCTCGACCGGCCTGCTGATGCGCCCGTACAGCGCCCTCCTGAGCACCGCGGCCATCCTGTCGTCGTGCTTGACGACCGCGGCCTCGACGGTGTCCTCGCCCGTCACCGGGACTCGCTGGAGCAGCTCGTCGACGGTCGTCTGCTCGACGTCGACCTCGCCGAGCGCGGGCAGCACGGCGCCGATGTAGCCGAGGAAGGCGCGGTTGGGCCCGAGGATCAGCACGCCGTGCCGGTCGAGCCGCTGCCTGTGGGTGTAGAGCAGGTAGGCCGCCCGGTGCAGGCCGACGGCGGTCTTCCCGGTGCCGGGCGCGCCCTGCACGCAGATCGACTCCTCCAGCTCGGCGCGGACCAGTTCGTCCTGCTCGGGCTGGATGGTGGCGACGATGTCCCGCATCGGGCCGACTCTGGGGCGTTCGAGCTCGGCGGCCAGGATCCGGCCTGCCACCCGCTCGTCCCTGTCGAGGTGCTCGTCCTCGAAGCCGGTGAGGGTCTGGCCCGACCAGCCGTACCTGCGGCGCATGGCGACCCCGCGCCGGTCCGCGGCGTGGGCGCGGTAGAACGCCGTGGAGACGGGAGCCCGCCAGTCGATCACGACCGGCGGGTGTCCCGGCTCTCCTGAGATGTGGCGGCGGCCGAGATAGTGGCGGTGGCCGTCCTCCAGGTCGAGGCGGCCGAAGAACGGCGGGCCCTCGGGGGCCTCGCCGAGCTCCTTGGCGAGGCTCTTGAGGTGGCGGCCGAGACGCTCGGCGCTGTAGCGGTCGCCCGCCACGCTCTCCCCGACGATGACGTTGTGGCGCGCTCCGTCGAGCATGCGCCGGAGCCCCTTCCTGCACTCGGCGACGTAGGCGCGCTCTGTCTCGAGTTCGGTCATGAAGCAAGTGTAACTGAGTTACTTTTTTAACTTGGTCACAGCATGAAGCCCCCCCTGTGGAGGGAGAGGAGGGCGAAGACCTGGGCGTGGGTGAACCGGAAGAACATGCGACAAGGCTCTCGCCGAGCCGGACACCGCGTCCAACACCGGAAATATCAGGATTAACGCGCTTCTGTTGTTAATGTGTGGGCGTGGACATCAACCCCCGGCTCCTGCGGGTATTCGTGACGGTCGCCGAGGAGCTCCACTTCGGGCGCGCGGCCGCCCGGCTGTACGTGGCCCAGCAGGCGCTCAGCCGCGACGTCCGCAGGCTCGAGGAGCAACTCGGCGTGGCGCTCTTCGCGCGCTCCACCCGGCAGGTGGAGCTGACCCAGGCGGGGGCCGGGCTGGTGCCTTCGGCGCGGCGGCTGCTGGCCGTCCACGACGAGCTGGTCGCGCAGATCCGCGGCGCGGCGGGACCGCTCCTCGTCGACTTCAACAGCCCGGGCGCGGCGCTGCCCCCGCACCTGATCAGGGCGCGAGAGCTGGCGCCCGAGGCGGAGATCGTCGCCCGCTTCCACGGCGGGCTGGCCGCGGGGGCGGCGGCCATCCTGGCGGGCGCGGCCGACGTGTCGTTCGGCCGCTTCGCCGGCCTGGACCCCGACGTGCGGACGCGGCTGGCGCAGACGCCGGTGCGGCTCCAGCCGCTGACCGTGATCCTGCCGCCCGCGCACCCGCTGGCCGAGCTGCCCGAGGTGCCGCTCAGCGTGCTGGCCGACTTCCCCATCGACATCATGGCCGGCAACCCGGCCACCACCGAGTGGACGGATCTGGGACGGCGGCTGGCGGAGGAGTTCGGGCTCAGGCTGGCCGCTCCGCACGCCTGCCCGATCGGTCTCGACGAACTGCTGGTCTACCTGCGGCGGCACGGCGAGGCGGTGCTGTCGAGCGTCGGCTGGGTCGACGTGGAAGGCGCGGTGGCCCGCCCGCTGGTCGATCCGGTGCCGCTGTCGCTGGTCAGCCTGGTCCACCGGCAGGGCCTGCGGCATCCGGGCCTGACCGCGCTGTTCCAGGCGATCGCCGAGGAGGACGGCTGGATGGATCGGCCGCCCGGCTCGTGGCTTCCCGCCCCGGACGAGGCGCTGCTCGGCTGAGACTCGATCGGCTTTCGTCATGAAACATGTCGGTTGAGCCGCACATCTCCCAGGTGACGCGTCCCCCAGGAAAGGAAGTCACCGCGTGGGACCACCTGAACCGCGGCAGCTCTTCGAGGAGATCTACCTGGCCCACTATCCGGCTGTGTCCGGATACATCGCCCGGCGCACCGACTCTCCCGACGACACCGCCGACGTGATCTCCGAGACGTTCACGACCGCCTGGCGACGGCTCGCGGACATCCCGCCGGGAGAGGAGGCCAGACTGTGGCTGTACGGCGTGGCCAGGCGGATCCTCGCCAACCACTACCGCGCCGAGTCCCGAAGGACCGCGCTGGCCGTGCGGCTGCGGGCGGACCTCACCCGCTGGGCGCACTCCGTGGCCGAGCGCGAGCCCGACGCGGCGCGTGCGGCCTTCGCCCGGCTCTCCGACGACGACAGGGAGCTCCTCTCCCTCGTCGGCTGGGAGGGCCTGAACACCGCCGAGATCGCCAAGGTCCTCGGCTGCTCGGGCGGCGCCGCCCGCATCCGCCTGCACAGGGCGCGCAAGCGACTGGCCGCCGAGCTGGCCGCTGCCGACCTCGACCTCACCCGGTACGGCGCCCGTGCCGTTGCCCTCGCCAGGGAGCGCACATGACCCACGACCTCGACCGCATCGTCGCCGCCCTCGCCCCCGACCCCGGCCCCGGACTGGTTCCCGGCGCCCACGACCTGATGAGAGAGATCATGGACACCTCCCCCGAACCGACCGTCCAGCCCGCCGTCGCGTCCAGCGGGCGGCGCGGGCGGATGGGCTGGCGGATCGCCGTGCCCGCCGTGGCCGTCCTCGCCGCCTCGGTGACCGTGCTCGGCTGGACCTCCGCCCTACCGGTCTTCGGCCCCGAGCCGGTGGGCGCCGCGCTGGTGATCACGCAGGAGGACGGCTACTACGTCATCCAGGTGAAGGACCTGCGCGCCGACCCCCCCAAGTACCAGGAGCAGCTCAAGGCGCTCGGTCTGGACGTCTCGCTCAGGCTGATCCCCGCCACCCCCGGTCTGGTCGGCAATCTCCTCGCCACCGCGCCCTCAGGCGACGTGATCCAGGAGTTCAAGACCATCGACCGCCCAGGCCCCTGCGACAAGCTGGGCAGCTGCCCGATCGGGCTGAAGATCCCCGTCGGATACAAGGGCACGGCCCTGGTGGAGCTTGGCCGTGAGGCCGAGCCGGGCGAGAAGTACTTCTCCTCGACCGCGTTCGACGCCAAGGGAGAGCCCATGCACTGCGTGCCGTACGTCAACAAGAAGGTCGGCGAGGTACGCACGATCCTGGCCGAGCGCGGGCTCTCCATCATGGGGTTCGCGACAGGGAACAGCCCCGAAACGATCAAGGAGGTCGCCACGGTTCCCGACTCGTGGTACGTCACCGCGGGTTTTCTGGTCATGCCGGGCCAGGCCACGCTGTTCGCCGGGCCTGAACCCAAGGCCGACCATCTCGTCAAGATGCGATGGAAGAAGCAGGGCTGCTCCTGACCCCGCCGCGGGGAGAGGGACCCATGGGGGCGGGCCCCTCTCCCCTGGGCGGAAACTTCGCCCCGCTCGCGGTGACCGGGCGGGATGCCGGGGTAGCTGCACGGTCATGAGCGAGACACCTGATGCCAGGTACACGGGGGAAGAGGCGGCCGAGCGCGTCGACAGGGCGTTGAACGACGACGCGTCGCCCGACGAGGTGGACCAGCGCGACGCCCAGGTCGTGGCGGACACGGAGGCGGCGCCGGTGCGCCCTGAGCGCGGCCCCTACGCCGACGAGGACGCGGAGGAAGGCGATCCGGAGGAGGCCGCGCACCGCGAGACGCTCTGGGACGGGTCCGCCGCACCGCCCCGCGCGGACGAGGGGGTCGAACCGCCGGACTGAGCAGGCCACCCGGCACCCGTCGCCCGCCCGCCAGGCGGGACGACGGGTGCGGCTACTTGAGCGCCCCCGCCGTCAGCCCGCTCTGGATCTGGCGCTGGAAGACGGTGTAGACGACGAGCATGGGCAGGATCGCGAGGGTCAGCGCGGCGAACAGCGCCGACCAGTCCTGGTCGTAGCCCGCCGCGGTGGAGATGTCGGCGATGCCCTGGGTCAGCACCCACTTGTCGCGCTCCTGCAGCAGGACCAGCGGGAGCTGGTACTGGTTCCACTGGCCCAGCACGTTGAAGATCGTGATGCTTACGAGGCCGGGACGGGCCATCGGGAGCATGATCTGGAAGAAGATCCGGGTGTGCGAGGCGCCGTCCACCAGGGCCGCCTCGGCGACCGCGGTGGGCAGGGTGCGGAAGAAGGCGGCCAGGAAGAAGACGGTGAAGGGCATCGAGTAGGCGATGTAGACCAGCACCACCCCCGCATGGGTGTTCAGCCCGATGAAGGGGATGGCCCGCCCCATGTTCTGCACGACGAAGAAGAGCGGGGTCAGGGCCAGGTAGACGGGGAAGGCGAGCCCCGAGACGAACAGCAGGTAGAAGGCGCGGTTGCCGCGGAAGGGATAGCGGGCCAGCACGTAGGCGGCCATCGACCCGAGCAGCATGGTGCCGAGCGTGCTGAACGAGACGACGATGACGCTGTTGAGCATGTACTGGCCGATGTGGGCCTGCTCCCACGCCCTGGCGAAGTTGTCCCACCGCAGCGAGGCGGGCAGCGACCAGGCGTCGCCGAAGATCTCGTCCTCGCTCTTGACCGACGCGAGGAAGGTCCAGAGGATCGGAACGACCATGAGGACGGTCCAGACCATCAGCGCCACGTGGCTCAGCGCCGACAAGGGTCCCAGCCGAGTACGCCGGTCCTTTCTGACCGACTTCCGGGAAAGGTACATCAGTACTCGATTCGTTCCCGACGCGAGAGGCGCAGGGCCAGGATCGCGAAGCCGATGGTGAAGAAGAACATGATCACGCCGAGCGCCGAGGCGTAGCCGAAGCGGAAGTACTGGAAGGCGTTGCGGTAGATCTCGGCGGCCATGACCGTGGTGGAGAAGTCGGGCCCGCCGTGCTGGTCGGTCATCACCCAGACGATGGCGAACACGTCGAGGGCGAGGATGCCCAGGTAGACCCAGGCGACCTGGACGGTGTCCCACAGCAGCGGCAGCGTGATGCGGAAGAACAGCGAGAAGCGGCCCGCGCCGTCGATCTGGGCGGCCTCGAACATGTCGCCGGGGATCGAGGCGAGCCCCGCCGAGAACAGCACGACGTAGAACCCGACGGCCTGCCAGACCATGACGCCGAGCACGGACCAGAAGGCGACCGAGGGATCGGAGAGGAACCCGACGGACGGCAGCCCGAGCGCCATGAGGGGGCCGTTGAGCATGCCGCTGTCGTCGGGCCTGAACACCTGCTGGAACAGCACCGCGACCACGGCCACGGCCAGGACCTGGGGAAAGAAGAACACCACCCGGTAGAACTTCGATCCCCTGACCCCCGAGACGCCTTTTCCTCCCACGTTGAGCAGGAAGGCGAAGAACAGCGACAGCACGATGGTGATCAGCGGCAGCAGCACGAGCAGCAGCGCGTTGTGCGACACCGCCTTCCAGAAGATCCCGTCGCTGAAGAGCCGCTGGAAGTTCTCCAGCCCGATGAACCGCGGCGCGGCGGACACGCCGCGCCAGTCGGTCATCGAGATGTAGAACGCCTGCACGTACGGCGCGATCACGTAGATCAGGTACAGCGTGACGGGCGCCGCGAGGAACGAGGTGATGAAGAGGCGACGACGCAGCATGTCAGCGCTTGTACTTCTTGATCGCGGAGTCGTTCTTGAGCTCGTCGGCCTTCTTCTGGATGCGCTCCAGGTACTTGTCGGGGGTCAGGCCGCCGCTCATCAGCTGGCCCGTGGCGGCGATGGCCTCGTCCTTGAGCTGGGCGTACCAGCGCTCCCAGCGGAAGTAGACGGTGTTCGCGCCCGCCGCGGCGACCGCGTCGGAGGCGCTCTTGACGCCGGACGACAGCTCCCTGCCCTCGCCCGCCCCCTTGACCACGGTGACGGTGCGGACGAGCTCGCTGAAGTCGCCCGCCGCCTTCTTCGACAGCATGGCGCGCAGGTACTCCATGCCGCCCTGCGGGTTGGCGCCCTTGGACGGCACGATGAAGTTCTCGCCCGGCTGGGTGTGCAGCGTGCCGTACGGCATCTTGTCGGAGCTCGTGACGTCGGGGACGACGAACATCTGGTAGGCGAAGTCGGCCGGGGTGGTGTCCTTCTGCTCGTTCTCCAGCCAGGAGCCGGAGGGCAGCATGGCGACCTCGTACTTGTTCTGCGCGGTCTGCGTCTGCACGTGGTCGAGCCCGGCGGTGCCCTGCATCAGGTACTTGGCGCCGACCTCGGCCCAGCGGGTGGCCGACTCCTTCATCGCCTCGGTGGTCCAGGCGCCGTCCTCGAGGTTGTCGATGTTGACCAGGACCTCGTTACCGCCGATCTTGGCCGCCATGGTCAGCAGGGCCTCGTAGAGGTACTGCGGGAACTTGCCCGCGTAGGTGAAGGGGGCCATCTTGCCGGACTTCTTGATGGTCTCGCAGAGCGCGGTGAACTCGTCCCAGGTCTTCGGCGCCGCCCAGCCGTTCTCGTCGAAGGCCTTCTTCGAGTACCAGATGCCGTAGATGTAGTTCACATAGCCGAGCACGCTGAACTTGCCGTCGTAGGTGCCGATCTCGATCACGGCGGGGTCGATGGAGTCGCGCACCTTCATGGCCGGGTCGTCCCAGGTGGGGGCGTCGAGCAGCGGGGTGAGATCCTGCAGCTGGCCGTCCTGGGCGAGCGCGCCGAAGTCCATGAAGTTGGCGCCCGAGTTGTCGATGACGTCGGGCGGGTTGCCGCCGGCGAAGCGCGGCTGGAGGACCTTGGTGATCTCCTTGGTGGCGTTGTGCTTGATCTGCGCCTTGGGGTACTTCGTGGCGAACAGCGGCTGGTGGATGTCCTTGGCGTAGGCCTGGCCGAATCCGCCGTCGAAGATCCAGATCTCCAGCGGCTTGTCGGCCGCGACCCCGAACGGGTTGGCGGCGCTGGTCGCGGCAGCCGCGGGCGCGGAGGTGGCGGGCGCCTGCGCGGGCGTGGCGCAGGCGGCGAGCGCCCCCGCCGCCGGAATGAGAACGGCGCTGCGGAGGAGTTCGCGTCGCGTGATGTGAGGAGTGTGGGGGGTGTTCGGCATGACTACTCCAGTCGATGACTCTCCACGGCCTTGATGGTCAGTTCGAAGGCCTGATTGGTCCGTTCATAGGTTTGCTGGGCGATCGCCACGTAGACGGCGTCCAGCACGAACAGCTGTGAGTGGACGGCGGCGAGGCCGCCGAGCCTGAACGTGGTCTCCCTGCTGGCCGTGGTGAGCACCAGGTCGGCCAGCTCGGCCAGCGGCGAGCGGGCGAAGGAGGTGACCGCGACGCAGACCGCGCCGTGGGTACGGGCCTCGGTCAGCGCCTCCATCACCTCGCGGGTGCGGCCGCGGTGCGAGATGCCGATCGCCACGTCGCCCCTGCCGAGCAGCGCCGCGTCGGCGAGGGAGACGTGCGCGTCGCCCGAGCTCCAGCAGGGCACGCCGATGCGGCGCAGCCGTCCCTCGAACATCGTGGCCACGGCCCCGCTGGTGGAGACGCCGACCAGCAGCACCCTGCTGGCGGCCACGATCGCGTCGGCGACCTGGCCGACGGTGGCCAGGTCGAGCTGGGCGGCGGTGTCCTGGATCAGACGGCTGTCGGCGGCGGCCATGACCTCGATCGCCGCGTCCAGCGGGTCGTCGGGGCCGATGTCCTGGCCGACCCCCGCGCCCCATCCGGCCTGCGCGGCCCGTCCGGTCTCGGTGGCCAGCGCGACTCGCAGCTCGGCGTAGCCGGAGAAGCCGAACGCCCTGCAGAACCTGGTCACCGTGGCGGGCGAGCTGCCCGCCCGCTCGGCGAGCGCGATGATCGTCGAGCGCGCGGCCTCGGCCGGATCGCCCAGGATCACCTCGCCGACCCTGCGCAGGGCTTCGGGGAGGCCGGGCAACTCCGTTTCGACGCGGCCGAGGGCACCAGATGGCACGAATATTCCTTCCGAATATCGGACCTTGCGGCGAAAATTATTCTTGCAATCGGGTCACGTCAAGACTCAGGATGTGACACGTGCATAACGGCGACCTGGCTGGGCGGTGTTTGGGCGCCCACGTCGTCTCCGCCCCTTTTCCGTGGCCGCGAGCTGGACTCTCCTTGGTGGACGGCCGAGCGGTACGGTGGCCTCGGCACGGTCGGCGCGAGCGAAGTGGAGGGGTGAGCCGTGGAACGCGGTGACATCGTGATCGGCGTCGACGCGGGCGCCACCTCCACCCGGGTGGCCGTGCACGCCCTCGACGGCGCCAGGCTCGGCTACGGCACGGCGGGCGGCGGGAACCCCAGCGCCCACGGCGCCGAGGCGGCGGCCGCCGCGATCGGGACGGCGCTGGCCCGCGCCCTCGACGGGCTCGATCCCTCGCGCGTGTCCCGCTCCGTGGCGGGCGTGGCCGGCAACGCCCTGAACTTCGGCGCCGCCCTCGACAAGCTCTGGGCCGACCACGGCCTGGCCGTCGGCCCACGGCTGATGAACGACGTGCCGATCGCCTACGCGGCCGGGTCGGCCGCGCCATCCGGCACGCTGCTGCTGTCGGGCACGGGAGCGGTCGCCGCCCGCATCACCGCGCACGACCTCGACGAGCTGTCCGACGGGCTCGGCTGGCTGCTCGGCGACGCGGGCTCGGGCTTCTGGATCGGCAGGGCGGGCGCCAAGGCCGTCGTCCACGCCCTCGACCGCGGCGAGACCGGCGGGCCGCTGTCCGAGCTGATCGTGACCCACTTCCTCGGCGTCGACCGCGGCCCCACCCCGCGCGCGGAGGCCGAGCGGATCGTCAGACTCGCCCAGCACGACCGGACCACCCTCGGCCCGCTGGCCACCCTGGTCAGCAGGGCCGCCGCCGAGGGCGACCCGATGGCCGTGGAGATCGCCGATCGCGCCGCGGCCCACCTGGCCGCCACGGTCGCCAGGGTCTACGACGGCGGGCCGATCGTGCTGGCGGGCTCGGTGCTGACCAACGAAGGCCCGGTACGGCACGCCGTACAGCGGCTGCTGGAAGAGCGGTGGGCGGCGCGGGTCGTCGTCGCCCGCGACGGGGCGGGAGCGGCCGCCTGGCTGGCCGCGCTGGAGCTGCTCCCCGAGGGAGCGGCGGCGGCGCTGCATCCCGCCTTCACCGGCTGATCAGCCCTTCGCCGCACCCGCGACCTCCTCGGGGTCAGCCGCCTCTTCTGATGCGGCCTGCGTAACGGGCCTCGAGTGCGAGGTTGTGCGCGTCGCCCTCGGGAACGTTCGCCGACAGGTACACCGGCGGCGTCCGTCCCACCTTCACCAGGTCGCGCACCGCTTCGGTGACGACGAGCTGGACCAGCAGGGCCGAGGTGATCGTGGAGACGGCGCCGACGGCGCCGCCCTCGGGCAGGGGCAGGACGGCGTCGCCGCGCGGGGCCCGGTTGTCGAGGACCACGTCGGCGAGCTCGAACAGCTTACGTCCCGAAGGGTGCCTGGACGGCACGCCGGTGCTGTGGGCGAGAGAGGTGATGGCGATGAGGTCGTGGCCGCGCTCCTTGACCAGGGCGGCCAGCTCGACGACGACGCCGTTGACGCCGGAGTTGGAGATGATCACGAACAGGTCCTCGTCCCTGACGGGCGCGAGGTCGAGGATGCGCCGGGCCAGGCCGGGGTCGCGTTCGAGGTCGTAGCGTTCGAGCTCGGCTGGGTCGGCTCCGCCATACAGGACGATGTCCCTGAGCGCGAGCTTGTTGGTGGGCACGAGACCTCCCGCGCGGCCCGCGATCTCCATCGCGGTGGCCTCGGAGTGTCCCGAACCGAACGCCTGGATCACGCCTCCCCTGTCCAGCGCCCTGGTGAAGAGGGCGGCGGCCCTGGGAATCTGTGGGTCGTCGGGGATGGCGGCGACGAGGTCGGCGATGTGCCTGGCGTAGTCGGCCGGGTTCACGATTCTCCTTCTGGTAGCCGGTGGCCTTCGACGGCCCTGACGGTCAGGTCGAACGCCTCGCGGGTGCGCTCGTAGGTGCGCTGCGCGACCGAGACGTAGACCACGTCGAGGACGAGCAGCTGGGAGTGGATGGCGGCGAAGCCGTGGGCGCGGAAGGTGGTCTCGCGGCTGGCCGTGGTGAGCACCAGCTCGGACACCTCGGCCAGCGGCGAGCTGGGGTGAGAGGTGACCGCGACGGTGATCGCGCCATGGCTGCCCGCCTCGGCGAGCACCTCGATGACCTCGCGGGTCCTGCCGCTGTGCGAGATGCCCACGGCCACGTCGCCGTGGCCGAGCAGCGCGGCGTCGCTGAGCGCGGAGTGCGCGTCGGACCTGCTCCAGGTGGGGATGCGGATGCGCTGCAGGCGGTGCTCCATCTCGCTGGAGACGGCGGCGCTGCTCGACACCCCGAACAGCAGCACCCGGCCCGCGTGGGCGATCGACTCGGCCACCTTCTCCACCATGGCCAGGTCGAGCTGCGCGGCGGTCTGCTGGATGAGCCTGATGTCGTTGCCCGACACCACGCCGAGCACCCTGTCCAGGCCGTCGCCGGGAAGGATCTCCTGCCCGATGTCGGTCTCCCAGCGCTGCCGCGCCGTCCGGCCCGTCTCGGTGGCGATGGCCACGCGCAGCTCGGCGTAGCCGCCGAAGCCGAGCGCGCGGCAGAACCTGGTGATCGTCGCGGTCGAGGTGCCGCTGCGCTCGGCCAGGTCGACGATCGTCGACCGGGCGGCCTCCGCGGGGTTGGCGAGGATCACCTCGGCGACCTTGCGCAGCGCGTCCGGCTGGTCGGCCTGTTCCGCTCTGATGCGGCTCAGCAGTTCCACGCGATGAAAATTATGCTCAACATCTCGACGGGTCAACGCTTCTGGAGAATAATTTTTGACATGTCGTTGGTGTTAGGTGTGGACGCCGGTGGGCACCTCGCCGCCGATGAGGCCGCTTCCCGCGAGTCGCCTGCCCGCGAGTCGCCGGTACGCCGGTGGGCGGTCTGCGTCGGCAGGGTCAGTGAGGCCGGTGAGGTGGTGGACCGGATCGCGGCGACCGTCCAGTCGCGGCCGCCGCTCGCGCTGGCCGAACTGGCGCCGCTGGTGAGCAGGGCTGCCACCGAGGGCGACCCCGCCGCACTGTCCATCGTGGCGGCCGCCGCCACGCGGCTCCTCCGAACCGTCACCGAGGTACGCGGGCCGGGCGAGCGCTCCCCGATCGTGCTGGCGGGCAGCGTGCTCACCACCGAAGGGCCGGTACGGCGTGCCGTACCGGCCCAGCTGGAACAGCGGTGGACGGCGGCGGCGGTGAGTGTGGCAGGTGACGGAGCTGGAGCGGCGGCGTGGCTGGCCGCCCTCGACCTGCACGGCCCCGCGCGGGCCGCGCCGCTGCACTCCCGCTTCGTCGGCTAACTCAGGTCGGCCGGCTTGGGCCCGTCGTAGACCGGGTTCTTGGCCAGCCGCTCCTTCGTCACCAGCAGCCTGACCGCGTCGGCTGACAGCGCCTCGGCCTCCCACACGATCCAGTCGTCCCCGACGGAGTCCGGCTGCTTGTGCGGGTTGTACCCGTAGCCGCCGCCCTCGTTCGGGTCGATCACCGCGACCACCGTCTTGATCCCGCGCTCGGCGGCCTCCTTGCGCACCTCACCGACCGTGCGCTCGTCCACCTTGAGCCCGTGCAGCGTCTCACCCTCGCGGGTGGCCGGCGCCCAGTTCCCGTACCGCTCCCCCGGCTGCGCCGTGCGGCCGAGGTAGATCACGCCCTTGCCGGTGTATCCCACGTCCACCGTGACCGCCAGCCCACAGCCCAGGGTGCCCATCTGGCAGCCCTCGGGCTCGAGGCCGCCGCCGAGGCCCTTGCCAGGGGTGCGGTCTCCGGAGCCACCTATGCGCACGACCTTCCCGACCCCGCTCGGGGACGACGGCAGCAGAGTGAGCGTGACGTCCAGGCCCACCGCCTTGAACGCCTCCGCGTACTTGGCGTGGTCGGCGTACGGGTCCTTGACCTTGGCCACCCACTGGTCGCCGCGCCGCTCGATCTCCATGGCCGCGTTCGCGTAGGACGTGGCCAGCCCGGGCCCCTCCGACAGCAGCCCAGGTCCGATCACCACCGCGGCCGCCAGCGCCGACGCCGCCACCGCCGCGACCACGAACCTGCGCACGCGGCGCGGCCGCACGACGGGCTCGTGAACCTGCTCGGCAGTCATGATCGACTCCAGCAGCGTCCGCGCCCCCGCACCGGACGCCCGTCCCCTCAGGTCCTCGTCACGCACCCTGGCCAGGCCGCCGACCTGGTCCTCCATGATGTTCACAGTTTCCTCCCCGCAAGAGCTACCCGGTTGACCTGGACGCCCGCCGCCTCCAGCGCGCGGGCGAAGCGCTTGCGCGCTCGATGCAGCCTGATCCGTACGGCGTTGCGCGAACAGCCCAGCACGGCGGCGATCTCACTGCGTTCCAGCCCCTCCCACGCGACCAGTGCGAGCAGCTCGCGGTCGTCGTCGGGGAGATCCTTGAAGGCTCTGGCGATGACGCCACGCTCGACGGACCCGTCGGGTGTGGCGGCGTAGAGGTCGGCCAGGTCGAGGTCGAGCTCCACGACTCGCGCCTGGTGCCTGGCGGTACCTCTGCGATGGTTGGCCAGCACGTTGCGCGCCACGCCGTACAGCCAGAGGCGCGCCTCGTCGCCGGCGGGCAGCCGGTCGACCCGCCGCCAGGCGATGGCGAAGGTCTCCGCGACGACGTCGGCCGCGTCGTCGGGTGAGGCACAGCGCCGTACGGCGTAGCCGAGGATCTGCTCGTAGGTGTCGGCATAGACGGCCTCGAACCTGGCCCTGCGACGTTCATCCACGGGCGATTCCCACGATCGGCCTCCTAGTTCACGAAATGTCGGACACCTCTCCATGTCGCAGACCGGCGCACCATTTCACGCCTTCCCCGACGTCCGACCCCCGAGAAGATTCCGGCCAACGCCCGCCATCGAGAAGAAGGATCGACACACGCGGTCCGGTCGATTCCAGAAGGTCAGGCCGGCCCACTCTCGGCAGCCACACCAGCCGACTCTCGAGAACCAGGCCGGCTGTCCTTCGAGGACCAGGTCAACGGGCGGGAGGTCTCAGGCGGCAGCATTCACTCGCGCGGGCTGACAAGGGGACGCGGCGTCGTTGGGGATGCGGCGTCGTTGGGGATGCGGCGTCGTTGGGGCACACGTTCTTTGGACACGGGCTTCTGGTAACGCGGCGCTGTCAGCCGAGAGCGTCGAGCAGCTCGCGCTCGCGCCGGGCGCTGAGGCCTGCACGTCTTGTCCTGTCCAGGCCCTGCTCCCGTTCCCAGGCCAGCGTGTCGGCCAGCAGCTCGGCCCTGGGCCGATGACGCAGCCCAGCGACGCGCGCCGCGGAACCGGTCCTGGACGACCACCCTTCCCAGCCCGGCTTGACCAACCACATCGGCAGGGACTCGGGCCCCAGGTACTCGGCCACGCCGTTCGCCAGCAGCCACGCCGAGTCGGCGGTGACCACCGGACCGGTGTGCCCGCCAACGGTGCGGGACAGCTCGATCCACTCCCCGAACGGAACGACGGGACCGACGGCGTCATACGTGCCGGTGCTCCCCTTCTCCGCGCAGTCGAGCAGCCAGTCGACGAGGTCCCGCACATCGATCGCCTGGGTCGGCATGGTCGGTACGTCGGGGACCAACATCGGGCCTTGCGGATCGCGTGCGGCGCGAGCCACCCAGTAGCCGGAACGTCCGCTGCTGTCGCCGGGGCCGCCGATGAGACCAGCGCGAGCGATGAGCAGGCGGTCACCCACCGCGGCCGTCGAGGCCTGCTCGCAGGCGACCTTCGCCTCGCCGTACAGCGAGCGGTCGACCTCGCCTTGGTCGGCCGGAGCAAGGAGAGCCGCGGACTCGTCCGCGTCGGGCTTGTCATGGGAGCCGTAGGCGTTGATGGAGGAGACATAGGTCCAGTGCCTGGCCCTGCCGCCCAGCGCGTCGAGCGCCGCACGAACGAAGCCCGGCTGCCACGAGATCTCGATGACGGCATCCCACTCACGATCCAACAGCGGTTCGTACGCCGAGAGGTCGCGCCGGTCGGCGGCCACCAGCGTCGCTCCGTCCGCGACCTCACCGCTTTCGCCGCGAGCGAGGCACGTCACCCGATGGCCGCGCTCGATCGCCTGCCGCGACACCTGCCGACCCACCCATGCTGTTCCGCCGAGAACCAGGATCTCCATCCGGACACCCAAGCACGACAAACAGCGAAACACCCAGACCGGTTCGCTGGAGGCAGACCTGTGCCGCCAACCAGCCAGCGAGCCCCGCCCGCACCATCCCAGGAACCCTGGTGCCGAGAGCCCAAGGCACCAGGACCGGAGGGAGCGACAACCGCCGGTAGCGAGGTGCCGACATAGCGGGGTACCGAGAACCCGGTGGGAACTGCTGGAGGCCAGGCTCTTCTGCCGCAAGTGTCCCCCTGGGGACAGACATCCAGTACCCTCGCCAAGTCAGACTCTGAGGCTGCCCCCTTGCTCACAACATGCGCTCACCGACGACCGGAGGGGTGGGCGCCGGGGCGCAGGTCGTGCAGCAGTTCCTCCTTGGCGATGACCGCCTCCTCCTCGGCCGTGCGGATGGCGGTGAGGATGGCGTCGGCGAGCTGCTGGGCACCCAGTCGCCGTCTGCTGAGCGGGCTGATCTCCAGGCGGAGAAGGCCGCCGAGGGAGTCGGTGGCCGCCACGATCCTGCCCTCGTCGGCCCGGCCGGTGAACTCGCGGACGCTCCATTCCTCCACCAGCGCCTCGGCGCGGGCGGCGACGGCCATCAACCCGTCCAGCCGGGCCTGCGCGTCCTCCATCTCCTGCATGCTCATCCTCTCCCCAGCACGCCCTTGATATAGGGCTCCAGTGGGTCGCGACCGGTCTCCGCCGACGCCGCCGGCCCGGCAAGCTCCGCCATCACCTCGGTGAGCCGCCCGCCCATCGCGATCCGAGCCACGACGATCGCCTCCTGAACGGCCTCGGAGAGCTGGACGTGGTCAAGGTCGCGCAGGCCGCGCGGGTCGATGGACAGCCCGAGCAGGCGACCTTCACCCGAGACCTCCGCGCGCACCACCTCGGCGGAGTCGGAGCCTGACAGCCGCTCCTCGGCCAGGTCGCGCAGCGCTCCAGCCAGCGCGCCGGTCCACTCGCCCACCTCGCGCAGCAGGCCGCCGAGATCGCCCTCCCTGCCGTCGTGGAAGGAGTTCACCTGCTTCACCGCGCCTCCTTGGCGGCGGGTACCCAGTACTCCCCGACGCGGCTGGGATCCTCGATCGTGCCCGAGAGACCGAGGTCGCGCGCCCCCATGTCCGGGTTGCCCGCCCGGTAGAAGGCGCCCTTGAGTTCGTTCAGCTTCAGCTCCAGCTTGTTGAGGTCGCCCTCATAGGCGTTGTAGACGTCGGCGAACTGCTTGACGAGGTTGCCGAGGCCGGTCATGAAGAGGCCGACCTGGGTCATCAGGGCCACCCTGCCGATCGGGTGCGCGCTCATCCCCGCGAGCGCCCTCAGGATCGGCGCCGAGCTGGCGTACAGGCCGAACACCGACAGGTCGTACTCCAGCACCTCCTTGTACTGACCGTGCATGGCGCCGCTCATCTCGCCGGAGACCTTGCCGAGCTGGCTGTACAGGCCGTTGACGTTGAATCGGACGTACTGCTGGAGCATCTCGACGGCGTGCCCCTTCCAGTTGGGCGCGATCTCGTCGAAGTAGGCCCTCCACAGGTCGGCCCTGTTGCCTTCCAACAGGCCCGCCGTCTCCTTCCAGCTTTCGCGGCGGTCGTAGAACAGGAACGGGTTGCCCAGGTTGAGAGTGGCGGCCACGTCCAAGGCCAGGGCGGCGACGCCCAGCCCGGACATGGCCATCGCGACCCTGCTGGACTGGCGCAGCGGGTTCAGGTTGCCGATGAGCTTCTGATAGAAGCCAGGGTCGGTACGCGGGGTGGGGGTGACGGTGACCGTTCGCTGGACGGCGCCAGAGGCGTTCGTGATGTGGAGCTGCTGGGTCTGCGACGGGGCGACCTGGCCGGGCACGATCAGCCGCGGCGGCTGGTTCGAGGGGGTCGACATGGCTCCCTCATTCACCTCGTCCTGAGTGCGCTGGCCTTCTCGGCGGCCACGTAGTTGTCGGCCGCCCTGCACACCTTGTCGCTGTCCTTCCTGAGGACCTCCCCGAGGATGCCGGCGCTGTCGCACCAGAGATCGGCGATGGAGTTGAAGCGACCGACGAACGCCAGGCCAATGACGGGGACGCCGGCCAACGGGACCAGGTTCCAGCCCTCGAAGCGGGGAATGTGCTGCTTGATCTCGTCCACGCCGGTGGCTGAAGTGCCCATGGTGCCGGCGAACTTGCGGACGTAGCCCGCCTGCACCTCGTAGCCGGGCACCCCTGAGGAGCTCCCCGGGAGGACGGGGCCCGCGGCGGGCGTGACGTGGGGACCGGCACCCGGCGCCGCGGACGCGGACAGCCGCAGGGTCGGCGGAAGACACACCGGCGGCGGGCAGCGCGGTGTGTGCGGGCACGGGCTGACCATCGGCGGCTGGACGGACGGGCTCGGGGTCGCCGAGGACGCGGGCGAGGGGCCGCCAGGGGACGCGGTGACGCTCGAAGGCTGGCTCGCCGCAAGGGAGGAATCGGTCAACACGCGATCTTCCTACCATCGAGCCCCCCTCTCTGGACCACTGAACGGCCCGTTTTCCCAGGTGGGAGGGCAAAACTTAACGACGGCTTAACCTCTGCGACATCTACGCCCACTCGCGGCCACGCGTGTCGGAGATTCCCGAGACGGGCCGGTCGCTCTGGACAGGCGGGATCACGTCTTATGAGGTGGTGTGTGAGCCGGCCTCGCGTGACCTGGGTGGGATTGCGCGCTGCCCAGGTGGCGAGGTCCGGGCGGCGAGAACCCGAGGGGGCGAGGGCGGGGTGACGAGGACCCGAGGCACCGGGGAACGCGAGTGGCGAGGTGGTGAAGAGCCCCGGAATGGGGTCAGGGGGTCAGGAGGGCGGCGCTGCCGTAGGAGCCGCCGAAGCCGGTTACCAGGGCGACGCCTCCGCTGGATCTGACCTCGCGTACGGCCTGCGCCACATTGTTCAGTCCGTGAACGTATCCCTCGGAGAGCAGTCCTCCGTGCGGGTTGACGCCTGCGTGTCCTCGAGCCAGCAGATACCCCCCGAGGTCGGGTCGGGAGACGACGCCGAAGTCCTCCAGTTGGCGCGGGAGGAGCCACGAGTAGGCGTCGTAGAGAAGGGCGACGTCGACGTCGGTGGGATGCATACCGGATGCTGTCCACAGCATGGGGGCCACGTACGTCGAGAAGATGGCGGTGACGTCGGGTGAGCGGTCCATTGTTGAGCAACCGGGTCCGCCGCCTCGTACCACCGCCCTGATCCTTGGGCCTGGCAGGACTCCGCTGACCAGCAGGGCGCAGGCGCCGTCCGTCTCCTGGCAGCAGTCGACAGTACGCAGCGGACTGCAGACGAAAGGCTTCGCGAGGTAGTCCTCGAACGACAGCGGGCTGCGGCGGAGGGCTCTGTCATTGGAAGCGGCGTTGTCTCGGGACTGGGCGACGACCGCGTGCAGGTGTTCCTCGGTGAGTCTGGTGTCGTGGAGGTAGCGGGTGGCGGCCATGGCGAACATCGGGATGGGGCCTGCCATGCCGTACGGGTTCGTGAACCGTTCTTGCGGGCCCGTCGAGACGGTGTTCATGCGCTTGCCCGAGCGGCCGTTGAGGGCGCGGTAGATCAGGACGTTCTTGGCCAGTCCCGCTTCGATGAGCATGGCGGCGTCGCCGAGGATCGAGGCGGCTTGGGTGCCGCCGCCCGAGATGTCGTTGTGCCAGCCGAGCGGCTCGATCCGCAGGCCCCTGGCGACCTGTATGACGGGGGCGGAGTCGTTGAGGTGGTAGCTCAGGACGGCATCGATCTCGCGGGGTTCGATTCCGGCGTCGGCGCAGGCGAGCCTGGCCGCCTCGACCGCCAGCTCCAGTTCGGTCCGGCCGGAGTTCCTGGTGAGGGCCGTCATCCCCACTCCTGCGATGGTGCCGCGCATGTCCCTCCTGATCCGCCGACCGCCCCCTGGCTGGACCTCCCAGGGAAGAGCAGCCGTCGCGACCTTCCCCGTGCCCGCCGTCCTCGCCCGCAGGATGCCACCCGTCGTGACCGTCTCGCCGGCGGTGCTCGCCGTTCTCACCTGCAGGGCGCCGCCGCCCTCGACTCCTGACCTCGGTTAGCCACCCGGCGGTCACGCTAGTGCGACCCAGTGATTTAGGCAAGCGCTTGCTAGGGACTGTCTCCCGGTGCTTACCATGCGGGCATGACCGAGCAGGCACGCCCGGAGTCGACAACGACCCGACCGTCCTCGCGCACGCCCGCGCCCTGCTGGCCACGACGCCCGGCGCCACCGTGCTGGAGGGCGACCTGCACGACCCTGCCGCGATCCTCGACCGGGCGCCGCTGGACTTCTCACGTCCGGTAGCGATCCTCCTCGTCGCGGTGCTGCACTTCCTGCCCGACGACGACGAGACCTACGGCGTCGTCGCCACGCTCCGGAGGAGCATGGCGCGAGGCAGCCACCTGGTCGTCTCGCACATCTACGCCGGCGACCACACCGAGGAGACCGTCAGGGAGGGCGCGGCCGTCTACTCCAGGACGGCCACCGGCTCGCTGACCGGCCGCGACCCGCCCCGGATCGCCCGCTACTTCGAGGGCATGGAGCTGCTGGAACCGGGGATCGCGCCCGTGGACGCCTGGCGTCCGGCCGAGCCCGTCGAGCCGGAGCTGGTCAAGCCAGGCATCCTCGGTGCGGTGGGCGTCGTTAGGTAGTAGTACTATCCATCTATGCGCATGTCCCAGCTGAGTGCCGAGTCCGGCATCTCCATCGCCACCATCAAGTACTACCTGCGCGAGGGCCTACTCCATCAGGGCGAGCAGGTGGCGGCCACGCGCGCCGAGTACGACGAGTCGCATCTGCGCAGGCTGCGGCTGATCAGGGCGCTGCTGGAGGTCGGCCGCCTGCCGATCACCTCGATCAAGAAGGTGATCGAGGCGGTCGACGACGAGAACATGCCCGTGCACGACATGCTCGGGACCGCCCACTACGCGCTCAGCCCCGCCGTCGAGGCGGGGGACGGCGAAGAGTGGACGGCCGCCCGCGAGCAGGTCGACCACCTGCTCGCCGAGCTCGGCTGGCAGGTGTCCAGGAACGCCCCGCCCCGCGAGGAGCTCGCCCAGACCCTCGTCAAGATCCGCCAGCTCGGCCTGAACGCCGACCTGACCCCGTACGCCCGCGCCGCCCACCAGCTCGTCACCGAGATCGAACTGGACACCGTCCCGCTGGACGGCCCGCGCGACGCGGCCGTGGAGGCCCTGGTCCTCGGCACGGTGCTGTACGGCAAAGCCTTCGACGCGCTGCGCCGCCTGGCCCAGGAGTCGGAGTCGGCCCGCCGGCTGAAGGTCAGTCCCCCAGCACAAGAGGGCGCTTGAGCAGCCAGAGCGCCGCCCGCTTGAGCAGCGTGTGGTGCACCTCGTTGTCGTAGGAGCGCACGTCGTGCCCGAGGGCGTCGTAGACGAGGCGGCCACGACGTACCGGACGGGCCCAGACCAGCGGCTGCCCCAGCGACGAGGCCAGCGGCTGGACGTCCGGCAGTACGTCGAGGTCGCTGTAGACCTCGTCCACGAGGTCGAAGTCGCGCAGCCCCTCGACGATCGGGTGGCCGCCGAGGACGCGGACGCTCGTCCAGCCCAGCGGGGGATGGTGTGATTTGCCCCAGTTCCAGCAGGCGCCGAGCACGCGCGGCCAGCCCTGCCAGTCGTCGAAGCAGATCGAGGCGGCGTGCATGCACAGCAGCCCGCCGCCCTTGTCGAGGTGGTCGAGCAACGTGGTGCGGGCCTGGGCCGGCAGCATGAAGCCCTTCGCCTGCCAGCGCAGCGCGTTGACGGTGATGAGCTGGTACTCCGACGGCTCGCTGAGCGCTCCCGTGATGTCCTCGGTGATCTCGGACTCCACGCCGACGTCGGCCAGCACCTGCGCGAGGGCCGCCGACGTGGCGTCGAAGTCGTGGAACAGGCCTCCTGAAAGGATCAGATTTCTCGCCACGTCCCAACCACATCACGGATGACCCTGAGAAATCCATGGGCGTTCGCTGACCCGGTCGCGGGAAGCACTCCGCGCATGACATCGCTCAAGATCGTTGCCCTGGTGGCCGCCGCCCTCCTCTCCACGTCCGCAGCCTCGTGCCCGAGCACCTCCCTGCGGGTCGAGGTCACGGTGGCGGAGGGCGTCCCCGCCACGGCGGAGCTGAGGTGCGGACCGGCGGGCGGCACGCATCCGAGTGCGGTGGCCGCCTGCGCGCTGCTGGACACCGTGAACGGCGACCTGTCGCGCCACCCCGGCGAGCGCGGCATCTGCACCAGGGAATACCGCCCGCACACCGTCAGGCTGAGCGGGACCTGGGACGGCAGGACCGTCTCCTACGTGCGGACCTACGGCAACCGCTGCATGATGCTCCTGGCCACGGGGGCGGTCTTCGCCTTGTGAGCCGCGGCTGCGCGGGACCGACAACAGCCGCGCCAGGCTCATGCTCAACTGGCGCCCCCGGCACCCTTCCTTCCTCGATGACCAGGAATGATGCAGTCGTGGAATTCGAGACGTATCGCCCCATGCTGCTCGGGCTGGCCTACCGGCTGCTCGGCAGCATGTGGGATGCCGAGGACGTGGTCCAGGAGGCCTGGCTGCGCTGGAGCGACACCGACCAGGCGGCGGTGAAGGAGCCCAGGGCCTTCCTCGTCACCATCGTGTCGCGGCTGGCGCTCGACCAGCTGCGGTCGGCGAGGGTCAGGCGCGAGGCCTACACGGGTCCGTGGCTGCCCGAGCCGGTCCCGACCTCGCAGATCGGGCCGCTCGACACCGCCGAGCTGCGCGACACCCTCTCCTACGCCACCCTGCACCTGATGGAACGGCTCTCGCCACCCGAGCGGGCGGTGTTCGTGCTGCGCGAGGCGTTCGACCTGCCGTACGACGAGATCGCCGCGATCGTGGACGCGAGCGTCGCGAACTGCCGCCAGATGCACCACAGAGCGTCGGTACGGCTGGCCGAGGGCAGGGATCGCTTCCAGCCCAACCCCGAGGAGCACGCCAGGCTGCTGCTGCGCTTCCTCGACGCCGCGCAGGGCGGCGACCTGTCGGCGCTGACCTCGATGCTCAGCGACGACGTGGTGGCGTGGACCGACGGCGGGGGCAAGGCCAGGGCGGCGCTGCACCCGATCGAGGGCCGCGAGAAGGTGGTCGCCTTCATCACCGGGCTCACCAGGCGCTACGCCATCGAGGAGGTACGGGTCCTCGACGTCAACGGCGCGCCCGCGCTGTGGTTCCGGTCGGGCGGCGAGCCGCAGATCGCCGCGGTGGACCTCCGTGACGGCCTGATCCGCGGCGTCTACGCCATTCGCAACCCGGACAAGCTGAGGTGTGGTTTTCCCCAGGAGGGATGAGCGGCGAACCTCATTACCCCCGCACCCGTCCCCTCCGTAGCGTCTTGCGCATGATCTCTTTCATGAACGTGCTGGTGGCGGCCGCTGTGGCGGTGCCCGGAGCGCAGGTGCAGGAACAGCTGGAGGCGCTGCCCAAGACGGCCGCGATCGTCAGGTTGAGCGACGCCGACTCCTCGTGGCAGAGGGCGGCAGGCGTGCGGGACCTCAGGTCGGGACGGCCCGCCGTACCCGAGGGGCATTTCCGGATCGGCAGCGTCACCAAGACGTTCGTGGCGACGGTCGTGCTGCAGCTGGTCGACGAGGGCAAGGTGAAGCTGGACGAGCCCGTCGAGAGCTACCTGCCCGGCGTCGTCCCCGGCGGCGAGAAGATCACCGTGCGGCAGATCCTCGACCACAGCAGCCACCTCCACGACTACATGAGCGAGCCCGGCTACTCCACCAACCGGTGGCGGGGCAAGGAGCGCTTCCGCCACTACTCCCCCGCCGCGCTGCTGAAGGTGGCCTTCGCCAAGAAGCTGCCGGCGGACGGCCGCTGGCACTACTCCAACACCAACTACGTGGTGGCGGGGCTGCTGGTGGAGAAGGTGACGGGCCGGCCGTACGGGCAGGAGGTCGAGCGCAGGATCCTGCGGCCCCTCGGGATGCGGCGGACCAGCGTGCCGGGCGACCGGCCGGGGCTGCCCGCGCCGCACGCCCGCGGCTACGAGCCCCTGCCCGGCGGTGAGCTGGTCGACGCCACGCTGATGAACCCCTCGCTCGACTGGGCGGCGGGCGAGATGATCTCCACGACACGCGACCTCGACGTCTTCTTCGACGCGCTGCTCACCGGCAAGCTGACCAGCGCCGCCTCGCTCAAGGAGATGCGGACCACGGTCAGGACGGGCGTGGGCTTCGAGTACGGCCTCGGCCTGCAGGCCTACCCGACGCCCTGCGGGACGAAGGTCTGGGGGCACAGCGGCGAGCTGATCGGCTACCTGACCTTCGCCTTCCGCTCCGACGACGGACGCTCGCTCACGCTGTCGATCAACCCCTCGGCCACGAACCCGTCCACCGAACAGATCATGGGCATCGCGGCGGCGCAGTTCTGCGATCGGTAGTCTCGCTCTTATGGATCTCGGCATCTCGGGCAAGGTCGCACTCGTCACGGGGGGCAGCGCCGGCATCGGCCTCGCCGCCGCGAAGTCCCTGGCACAGGAGGGCTGCCACGTGTGCGTCGCCGCGCGCAGCCCCGAACGGCTGGCGGACGCGGTGGTGCAACTCCAGGAGTACGGCAGCGTCGTGCACGCCGTACTCGCCGACGTGGAGGACCCCGCTGCCGCCGAGCGGGTGGTCGCGGAGACGCGCGAGGTGCTCGGACCCGTCGACATCCTGGTCGCCAACGCGGGCGGGCCGCCCGCGGGCACGTTCGTCGAGGTGAGCCTGGCCGACTGGGAGGTGGCGGTCCAGCGCAACCTGCTCGGCATGGTCCGGCTGATGCGGGCCGTGCTGCCCGACATGCGCGCGCGGGGGTGGGGCCGCATCGTCACCATCACCAGCAGGTCGGTGCGGGAGGTGCTCGACGGGCTGGCCCTGTCCAACGCCACCCGTACGGCTGTCGCCGGCGTCGTCCGCACCCTGGCCAGGGAGGTTGGCGGCGACGGGATCCTGGTGAACAACGTGCTGCCGGGCCCCATCGACACCGAGCGGCTGCGGTCACTCGGGTACGTGGGCAGCACGCCGATCGGGCGGATCGGGCGGCCCGAGGAGGTCGGCGACGTGGTGGCGTTCCTGGCCAGCGAGCGCGCCTCGTTCGTCAACGGCGTGTCCCTGCTGGTCGACGGCGGGGAGAGCAGGATCGTGGCCTGAGCCCCCGCGCGCTGTCCACGAGAACCGCAACCCATGACATCCTTCCTGTAACAGCGAAAAGGGGAGGACGGGGGCATGGACAAGCCGGTCATCGTGACGGTTGACGACGACCCGGGCGTGTCGAGGGCGGTCGCCCGCGACCTTCGGAAGAGATACGGCCAGCAGTACCGCATCGTCCGAGCGGAGACCGCCGAGCAGGGCATCGACGCGGTGCGCGAGATGCGCCTGCGCGGCGACGAGGTGGCGGTCATCCTGGCCGACTACCGGATGCCGCAGATGAACGGCGTGCAGTTCCTCGAAGCGGCGATGGACATGTACCCGTTCGCGCGCAGGGTGCTGCTCACCGCGTACGCCGACACCGACGCCGCCATCCAGGCGATCAACGTCGTCGACCTCGACCACTACCTGCTCAAGCCGTGGGACCCGCCGGACGAGAAGTTCTATCCGGTGATCGACGGCCAGCTCGACGCGTGGCTGCGTACCGACAGGCAGGTCAGGCCCGAGCTGCAGGTGGTCGGCGACCGGTGGTCCGCGCAGTCCTACCGGGTGCGCGACTTCCTGGCCCGCAACCACGTCCCCTACCAGTGGATGCTGGCCGAGGACCCCGAGGGCAAGCAGCTCGTCGCGGCGGTGGGCTCCGACTGCCACCTCCCTCTCGTGATCACCTCCGAGGGCGAGCAGCTCCAGGCGCCCGACCAGTCGACGCTCGCCTCGGCCGTGGGCCTGTCCACCACGCCCTCGACCGACTTCTACGACCTCATCGTGGTCGGCGGCGGGCCCGCCGGGCTTGGCGCGGCCGTCTACGGCGCCTCCGAGGGACTGCGCACGGTCCTCGTCGAGGCGCACGCCTCGGGCGGCCAGGCGGGACAGAGCTCGCGCATCGAGAACTACCTCGGCTTCCCCGACGGCGTCTCCGGCGCGCAGCTGGCCGACCGGGCGCGTAGGCAGGCGCTGAAGTTCGGCGCCGAGCTGCTCAGCGCGCGCAAGGTGATGAGCCTGGAGGCCAAGGGCCAGGCCAGGGTCGTCGGCTTCAGGGACGGCGGGGAGATCGCCGCGCACGCCGTCATCCTCGCCACCGGCGTCACCTACCGCAGACTCGAGGCTCCCGGCCTCGACGACTTCGTCGGCAGGGGCGTCTTCTACGGCGCCGCGCTCACCGAGGCGCCCTCCTGCAGGGACAGCGAGGTGTTCATCGTCGGCGCGGCCAACTCGGCCGGGCAGGCGGCCGTCTACCTGGCGGGATTCGCGAGCAAGGTCCACTTGTTGGTGAGGGGTGATGGTTTGGAGAAGTCCATGTCCTACTACCTCATCGAGCAGATCGCGGCGATCCCCAACATCGAGGTCCACTACGAGACCCAGGTGGCCGGCGGCGCGGGAGACGACCACCTCGAACAGCTGACGCTGGACACCAGGGGCACGTCCTGGACGACCGACGCCTCGTGGCTGTTCGTCTTCATCGGCGCCGAGCCCTACACCTCCTGGCTGGGCGATGACGTGGAGCGCGACGCCAAGGGCTTCGTGCTCACCGGGCCCGACCTGGTGGCGCATGGCGAGCGGCCGCGCAACTGGCCGCTGCGGCGGCAGCCGTACTTCCTGGAGACGAACATCCCCGGCGTGTTCGCCGCCGGCGACGTGCGCGCCGACTCGATCAAGAGGGTCGCCTCCGCCGTCGGCGAGGGCGCCATGGCCGTGGCTCTGGTGCACCGCTACCTGGAGAAGCAATGATCGACATAGACGAATTGCGCAAGCTCTTCCTCTTCGAGCGGCTGACCGACGAGCAGCTGACTCTGCTGGCCACCAAGGGCGAGGTCCGCAGCTACGCGCGCGACGAGTTCGTCCTGCGCCAGGGCGAGCCGTCCGAGCACTTCTTCGTCCTCATCGAGGGCGAGGTCCAGATGCTGACCGACACCAGCGCGGGTCCCGTCTCCCAGCCGCGCACCGCGCAGCCCGGCGTCTACGCGGGCGCCGTCCAGGCCTACCTGGGCAACCGCGCGCCCGACGTCTACCAGCACTCGCTGCGCGCCACCGCGCCGTCCCGCATGTTCGTGCTGCCCGCCAAGAAGTTCGGCTACATCGTCACCGAGTGGTTCCCGATGGCCTTCCACCTGCTGGAGGGCATGACGTACGGCGGGCGCGCGGCGCGCGAGATCATCGACAGGCGGCAGCGGCTGACCGCGCTCGGCACGATCACCGCGGGGCTCACGCACGAGCTGAACAACCCCGCGGCGGCCGCCGTACGGGCGGTGAGCGAGCTCCGCACGCTCATCAGGGCCTCGCGCATCCAGCTGGCCGGGCTGGCGGCCGACGGGATAGCGCCACAGAAGCTGTTGCACCTCATCGAGATGGCCGACGCCTGCGCGCAGGCCGTCGGCACGCTGCCGCCCCGCAGCCCGATGGAGATCTCCGACGCCGAGGACACCATCGGCGACGCGCTGGAGGAGCTCGGCGTCGAGGACGCGTGGGAGCTGGCGCCTTCGCTGGTGAACGCCGGGTTCACGCTCGACACCCTGGCCAAGATCCGCACCAAGGTGGGCGACGAGCACGCGGGAGCCGCGCTGCGCTGGCTGTCGGAGGCCACCGAGATCTCCCAGATGCTGGGCGAGGTCACCGAGGCCACCGAGCGGATCACGTCGCTGCTCGCCTCCGCCAAGCAGTACTCCCAGATGGACCGGGCGCCGTTCAGTGTGATCGACGTGCACGAACTGCTGGACAGCACGCTGGCCATCTTCCGGGGCAAGATCCCGCCGGGGATCTCCGTGGTCACCGACTACGACAGGTCGCTGCCCGCGATCCCGGCGTACGGCGGCGAGCTGAACCAGGTGTGGACGAACCTGATCCACAACGCGCTCGACGCGATGGGCGAGGAGGGCACCCTCACCATCAGGACGGCGCACGACGAGGACGAGGCGATCATCGAGATCGGCGACACGGGGCCGGGGGTGGCGGACGAGATCAAGGAACGCATCTTCGAGCCGTTCTTCACTACCAAGAACGTGGGGAAGGGGACGGGACTCGGGCTGGACATCTCGTACCGGATCGTGGCGGGGCGGCATGGTGGTGAGCTGAAGGTACGGTCCGTGCCGGGTGACACGTGGTTCGAGGTCCGCCTCCCCCTCCGCGAAACCCCCGGCCCTTCCTGACGACGACCCGCCGTCGGCTGCCTCGACTTCTGCTGTGCGAGGTTCCGTGGAGAGTGCCGGCACTCTCCACGGAAGACCTGACCTCCTCGTGAGGAGCCGCCACCCACCCCGCGGGGAGGGTCGCCACACCCGGCGGGAAGCGTCGCCACACCCGGCTGGGAGCATCGCGACACCCGGCGGGGAGCATCGCCACGCCCCACGGGGAGCATCGCCACCCCGCAAAGACCGCGCTCCACCTTCGAGAACCCCCGACCAGCTCTCCCGCAGGACCCTCGACCCATCTCCCGCAGGACCCTCGACCCATCTCCCGAGACCATGGTCAGGCGATGAGCGCCGGTGCCAGCGCGCGCACGAGGTCAGCAGCGAACCGGTCGGCGTCGTCGGGCAGTTCCACCAGGTGCTCAAAGAACGCCCGCTGAAAACACGCCCCCAACAGCAACGCCGCCGCCGCGTCCGGATCGGCCCCGGCCAGGACCCGACCGCGCCGCTGCTCGGCCCGCAGGAATCTCGCCAGCGCCAGCACCGCCTGATGCGGCCCCGACTTGGTGATCGCGAACGAAGTCCGCATCACGTCGAGCAGCATGGGGTCCCCGAACATCCCTCCCGCCAGCGGCAGCACGTCCTTGTACAGCCGGACCGCGGCCAGCGCGTACTCGGTGAGATTCGCCTCGAGCGAGCCCTTCCCCACGTTGGCGTGCAGCCTCGCGGACGCCTCCTTCAGCACCGGGAGCCGCTCCCTGAACACCGCGTTGAACAGCATCTCCTTGCTGGAGAAGTGCTTGTAGAGCAACGCCTCGGAGCAGTCGGCGGCTCTCGCGATCTCCTTGGTCGTCGCCCTGGCCACCCCGAGGTCGCGCATCGCTCGGGTGGCCGCGTCGAGAATCCGTTCCCGCGTGTCCATAAGAGGCCCCCTTGACGAGTGAGTGAGTGCTTACCCATCATAGGGTGAGTAAGCACTCACCCACCCCTGAAAGGCCCGACTCGACCGAACCCCCACCACCAACACCAACCGGCCACCCAGGGATCGGACTTGATCGCACGCAAACCCGCCCACGGGATCCGACTTGATCGCACGCAAACCCACCCACGGGATCCGACTTGATCGCACGCAAGTCCGGCCGGAGCACTGACCCGACGACCGCAACCCAGCCGCACACCCAGGGCTCGAGCGTCACCTGCGAACGCCCACCCCAGAGCGTTCGGGCTCGACCGAAGCCCCCCATGCAAGCCGCAGCAGCGAAAGGAGCCCTCATGCGCTTCACCGTCTTCGGTGCCACCGGTGGAACCGGTGTGCACTTCGTCCGGCAGGCGCTGGATGCCGACCACGACGTGGACGCGGTCGTCAGAAGACCGGACGCGGTATCCGATCGGCATCCGGGGCTGGTCGTCTACGAGGGTGACGTCATGCGTCCCGACACCCTCAAAGAGCCGATCAACGGCACCGACGCCGTCGTCTTCCTGGTCGGACCCCATTCCACGGGCCCCTGCACGGTCTACTCCTCCGGCGGCCACAACGTCATCGAGGCCATGCGGGCCGCCGGTGCGCGCCGCATCCTCGCGGTCACGGCGGCGCTCGTCGACCAGCCGAACGACACCCTGGTCCAGCGGGCGACCCGGCGCATCGTGCGCCGCGTCTTCCGCGAGGTCCAGGCCGACCGGCTCGTGTTCGAGCAGGAGCTCAGGGAGTCCGGCCTGGACTGGACGAACGTCCGTCCGCCTCGCCTGGTGGAGGGGGCGGGCAAAGGGGTGTACCGCACGGCGTTCGACACGGGGGTCAGAGGCGGGTTGACGCTCACCAGATCGGACCTGGCCAAGGCGCTGCTCACCATGGCCGCCGACGCCGCCACCCACGGCCACACCGTCGACATCGCCTACTGAACCCGCCACGACGTGGCAAGTGAGACCGGCAGAGCTTTCCGGCGAGGCGTGCCCCTGTGGTCGCCTTCCTGCGCGCCCTCCCGTCTCCGCGCTCATCTGATCGCCTTCCACGCGAGGATGACCGTCAGCCGGCCGTCCCCAACGCAGGGCGCCGTTGACCAACGCGACACCAGCCCCCATCGGCTCAGCACGCCGGCCACGGCGTCGGCCGCTCGCACCTGTGGGCCAGCGCGCCGGCCGCCCGGCTCGGCCCGCGCTTCAGGGCGCGGGGTCGGCCGCCGCCTTCGTCACGTACGGCTCGCGTCCATGGCCCCTGGGCCACCGTCGGGACGGAGGTCCGGTTCTGGGACGTACAGCGGGCGCGATCGAGACCCCGAACTGCGCGAGTGCGCGTGTACGCCGGGCGGCACCCGTCTCTACGGTACGGGGCGGGCCTGGCCGGAGTCGGCGAGACACTGGGCCGCACCTCCGCTCCAGCGCGCATTACGGCGCAACCGAAAAGACGTACCTGTCATGCTTTCGGTCCTCATCACGCCTCCGTAACATTCCTTGCCCTCCGGTAAGAGATCGGGAGAGGATCGCGCGTCATGAGCACTGCGGCCCCCCAGACGACGCAAGACGGCCTGCTGGCGCGCGTGGCCCTGCGGTTCACCGCCTTCACCGAGCGATGGCTTCCTGACGCGTTCGGCTTCGTCCTCGTCGGCACGTTCGTCATCTTCGCTCTCGGCCTGGCCACTGGTGTGCCGCTGCTCGGCGCGCCCGCCGACGTCAAGGCGACGACCGGGTTCGGCCTGGTCAACGCCTGGGGCAAGGGCTTCTGGTCGCTGATCGAATTCACCATGCAGATGGCGATGATCATCATCGGCGGCTACGCGGTCGCCGTCTCCGCGCCGGTGGCCAGGCTGATCACCTGGCTGGCCAGGCTGCCCAAGACGCCGCGCGGCGCCATCACCTTCGTAGCCGCCATGGCCATGGTCACCGCCTACCTCAACTGGGCCTTCAGCCTGGTCTTCACCGCGATTCTGGCCAAGGAGATCGCCCGGCTGGTGCGCGGAGTGGATTACCGCGCGCTCGGCGCGATGGCCTTTCTCGGGCTCGGCACGGTCTGGGCGCAGGGGCTGTCCGGCTCGGCGGCGCTCCAGGTCACCAGTGAGACCTCCAGCCCCAAGGCCGTCCAGGACGTGATCGCGGCCGGTCGCGGCTCGGGCACCATCCCGCTCACCGAGACCATCTTCCTGTGGCAGGGCATGCTGGCCACGCTGATCATCTTCGTGATCGCGGTGGTCACTGCCTGGTTCCTGGCGCCGTCAGGCGACCGGGCCAAGACCGCCGAGGACATGGGCATCACGCTCAAGCCCATCGCGAGGGAGAAGTCGGACCTGTCAGAGGTGGCGGCGGCCTCCGGCGGCAAGCGCCGGCCGGGCGACTGGCTGGAGCACAGCCCGCTCTTCTCGATCCTGATCTTCCTGCTCGGCGCGTGGTACCTGGTGACCTACTTCGCCGCGGCCAAGGGCAACCCGCTCAACGCGCTCAACCTGAACACCGTCAACCTGATCCTGATCCTGCTGGCCGCGATCCTTCACTGGCGGCCGGTACGGCTGATCGCCGCCGTTCGGGAGGGCACCCCTGCCGCCTCTGGCGTGCTGCTGCAGTTCCCCTTCTACGGCGGCATCTTCGGCATGATCGCCTTCACCGGGCTGACCAAGACGATCGCCGGGTGGATGGTCAACGCCTCCAACCAGTTCCTGTTCCCCGCCTTCGTCGCCGTCTACTCGTGCGTCCTCGGCATCTTCGTGCCCAGCGGCGGCAGCAAGTGGGTGATCGAGGCTCCTTACGTCCTCGACGCCGCCAACCAGCTGCAGGTCAACCAGGGCTGGATGGTCGTCGTCTACGACCTGTCCGAGGCCTCGGCCAACCTGCTGCAGCCGTTCTGGATGCTGCCCACGCTGGCCATTCTCGGGCTCAAGGCCAAGGACATCATGGGCTTCACCTTCGCCATGTTCCTCGCCTGCTTCCCCGCGACGGTCGTGGTGGTCACGCTGCTCGCGCAGACGCTGCCCTTCCCCTGACTCGCCCGGTGCCGTCCAAGGATGACCGCGCGGCCGCTCACGTGGGCCGACGATGCCGCGATCCGAACCCGGCCTCCGTACGGCGCGACCGTCGTCGGCGGGGAGCTCGCCGCGTCAGGTGGTCGGCTCCCCCCGCTACGAATACCTCGGAGCCGGAGGAAGACCGTCTATGATCACGTTTTATGGATGACGCTCCCCCCGACATCAACCCGCACATTCCCAGCGTCGCTCGGATGTACGACTACTACCTGGGCGGCAAGGACAATTTCCGCTCCGATCGGGAAGCCGCGGAGAAGGTGCTCGCCGTCGTTCCCGAGACACGGCAGGCCGCGCGGGAGAACCGGGCGTTCATGCAGCGTGCCGTACGGCATGTGGCGGGGCAGGGCATCAGGCAGTTCCTCGACATCGGCACCGGGCTGCCGACGCAGGGCAACGTGCACGAGGTGGCGGGGCCCGGCGCCCGCGTGGTCTACGTCGACAACGACCCGATCGTGCTGGCACACGGCAGGGCGATCCTGGCCGGAGCCGAGGGCGTCGACGTGACCCAGGGCGATCTGCGGCTGCCCGAGGCGATCCTGGACAGCCCCGAGGCGCGCAAGCTGCTCGACTTCGACCAGCCGATCGCGATCCTCGTCGTGGCGGTGCTGCACTTCATCCAGGACGGCGACGACCCCGAGCGCATCCTCGGCAGGCTGAAGGAGCGCATGGCGCCGGGAAGTTACCTGGTGCTGTCGCACGCCTGCCCGAACCGTCCCACCGAGTCGGAGGACATCGCCTCGGTCTACGACCTGGCCACGGCGGGCATCAGGCTGCGCACCCGAGCGGAGATCGCGCCGCTGTTCGACGGGCTCGAACTGGTCGAGCCCGGGCTGGTGAACGTGGCCGAGTGGCGGCCGGAGGTGGCCGAACTCGCCCCGCTGCGTGGCGTCGGCGACTACTTCCTGGGCGGCGTGGCCAAGAAGCTCTAGGCCGTGTCGGCCGACGGGCAGGCGCACCTTGATACGGGACAGCACGGCGCGAAACTGCGGGCTGTCTCCCGCCTGGCCTGCGGTGAGGATGAACGACAGCGGTCGGCATCGGCGGTCGGCGGACAGGTGCACCTTGCTGGTGAGCCCGCCTCGCGAGCGGCCCAGCTTGGCTGCGGTCAGCCGGATCCTGCGCCGCAGCCGTAACCGCCGCCGTCCGCCCCGCTCCCCGTCTCCGCCGGGTTCGTCGTCTTGCGGGATTTGCCCCTTTGGTGCAGCCCCTGTTCCTGCTCGGCGGCCTTCTCCAACGCCGTGACCAGCTCGCCGTCCAGGGCCATCCCAGCGGCATGGTGGTGGGCGCGGGCCGTTGGCGATGGCCTACCAGGATCGGAGACCAAAGCGCAGGCGAATCCCAAAGATCTCAACTCCGTACAGGGCGGCTCATGATTTTGTCAGGTAGCCGGCGAGAGTGCTGCGGCTACGTTGGAGGTTGTCGATACGCTCGTCCATGGCCGCCAGTTCTCCGTTCAGGATGTCCCACAGCTCTGCGCACCAGTCGAATTCCGGGCGCTCGCCCCGGGCACACGGCAGCACGGAACGGATCACCTCGGTGGGCAGGCCCGCCTTCAGCAGAGCACGTACCTGCCGCACGGTGACCACGGAGTCTTCGTCGTAGTAGCGGTAACCGTTCGGACCGCGTCTGGCATCAAGCAACCCCTGCGCTTCGTAGTAGCGCAGCAACCTCGGACTCACCCCGGTACGCCGGGACAACTCCCCGATCAGCATGTGATCCGCCTCACCTGAGGTTGACCTTTCCATCGATGTCAAGCCTTAACGTCGCCTCAGGAACGGACATTCCGGCCCAGGTAGTCCATCATCATCGATGATCACCTTCGATTTCGTCCTGCGGGAGTGACCCATGTCCACTTTTGTTGTCCAACGTAACGGCCACGCGGCTGGCGCCGAGGAGTTGGCACCACTCGCCTTCGCGGGCTATGCCCACTTCACCGCCATGCAGGTGCGTGGCGGCCGGGTTCGGGGTCTCGACCTCCACCTGGAGCGGTTGCGCTCCGCCTCCATAGAGTTGTTCGGTCAGGCATTGCCCGACGATCGGGTACGGACCTTCCTGCGGACGGCAATACAGGTTGGCCCGGCTGACCTCTCGCTGACCGCCACCGTGTACTCTCCGGCTGGCGAGTTCACCGTGGCAGGGGCTGACGTGGAGCCCGAGTTGCTGGTACGCACCGGGCCGGCCGCGTCCGGCCCGCAAGGACCGCTCGCGCTGGCGGCGGTCGAGTACGAACGAGTGCTCCCCGCCGTCAAGCACGTCGGAGAGGTGGCCAAGACCTACTTCCTCCGTCAGGCCGTCGGTCAAGGCTTCGATGACGCCGCCTTCGTCGACCGCCAGGGCCGGCTCAGCGAGGGGTCTATTTGGAACTTGGCCTTCTGGGACGGCGCCGCGGTGGTGTGGCCCGAGGCCGAGATGTTGGGCGGCACCACGATGGCCATCGTCCACCGACAACTGGATCGCCTCGGTGTGCCCCAGCGCCTCCAGGAGGTCACGCTCACTGACCTGCCGGCACTGGCCGGGGCTGTGGTCATGAACTCATGGACGCCGGGTGTGGCGGTACATCGGATCGGCACCGAGTCCTTGCCTGAAGAGCCCTCTTTTGTGCAGCTGCTGCACCGGGCCTACCAGGACGAACCGCTCACCGCGCCGTAAGGGCGCCAGCCTTCTGACTGCCCTACTCCCGCGCCAACCCGCGCAGACGCGGCATCCAGGCGATGATCCCGGAGAAAAGCGGATCAGGCGGCCAACCGCAGGAAGCGCGACTCGCGCGGAGGCCGCCCCGTCCGTCCGCCGTCCCTCGTCTGCCGCCGCTGCGGGGCGCGCCAGAGCAACCGGTAGGTGGCGATGCCGGCTCACCACACAGGCGCTTCAGTTCAGCAGCGTGATCAATCCGGCCACGCGCGGCGAACATGGCCGGTCTGGAGATCAGGCACCACGACGCGGTCGCCGGGCACCACACTCCGGAGGATCACCCCAAGGAGATCGCGACGGCCATCGCGGAGTGGGCCGACGACCATCGCCTCCGTTGAACCCGCGACGGCCGCGTCACCCCTCCGCAGGCGCGAAGGCCTGGGCGACGGCGAGGCTGTCCTCGTAGACGTGGTGCCGGGTGACGAGGCCGTTCTCGATCGTGAGGTGCAGGGCGAACCGCGCGCGGTAGGGGCGTCCGGTGGAGCGGGCGGTCTGGCGGATCTCGCCGAGCACCACCGCGTCGTCGCCGTCCGCCAGGATGCGCTCGATCTCGGTGGCGGCGCTCCCGGGCACGTGATGCTCGCCCAGCTCGCGATAGTGGGCGGCGGCGTCGGCGCGGGTGGAGCGGTGCCGGATCCACGGCGTGGCGGCGCGGCCGTGCTCCGCCTCGGGCCAGTCGAGTTTCCAGTCCCCTCGCTCGGCGTACAGCTCGGCGATCCGCTCGGGGTCGCCCTCGCCGATCCGGCGCAGCAGTTCCTCCACCGCGGCGCGCGTGGTCGTGGTCGTGGCTGTCGGCATGGCGGATCCCCCGGCTTGGAACGTGCGTCCTGGTGACGCGGAAACAGCTCCACCCTTTCAGGGTCTCGTCGTCCCCGCGATTACCTCCCAGGTAGGCGTCCACGGTGAATCAGCCGTGATACGCTCCCAAGCGAGCGCTTGGTTTAGAGTCGAAGGGCGGACGCATGAGGTTCTCCACGTTCCACCTCTTCCACCGGTTCGAAGGGCAGAGCTTCAAGGACGTCTACGACTACCACCTGGAGCTCATCGAGCTGGCCGAGGAGCTGGGGTTCGACGGGGTACGGCTGGCCGAGCACCATTTCCGCGACTACGGCGTGGTCCCCAACCTGTTCACCCTGCTCGCCCACGCCGCGGCCCGTACCGAGCGGATCCGGCTGGGCACCGGCATCGTCGTCCTCCCTCTGCACAACCCCGTGCACGTCGCCGAGGAGGCGGCCCTGGTGGACGTGCTCTCGGGCGGACGGCTCGACCTCGGCATCGGCCGCGGCTACCAGAGCTTCGAGTTCGAGGGGTTCGGGATCGACCTGGCCGAGGCGCGCGACCGCTTCAACGAGGCGCTGGAGGTGATCCTCGGCCTCTGGACCCAGGACTCCTTCCAGCACGAGGGCAAGTTCTACCGGACCGGCGAGGTGTCGCTGACGCCCAGGCCGCTGCAGGCGCCGCACCCGCCCATCCACGTGGCCGCCGTCTCCCCCGAGACCGTCACCATGTACGGCGAGCGCGGCCTGCCCATCCTGGCCGACCCCGCGGCGCCGTTCCGCAAGGTCGTCAAGGCGGCCGAGACCTGGCGCGAGTCCGCGGGAGCCGTCGAGGCCGATCTGGTCGTCGCGCGGAGCGTCTACGTGGCGCCGACCGTCGAGCAGGCCCGCGAGGACCAGGCGCGGTTCGAGGCGGCCTTCGACAGGTCGCGGATCTTCAACGAGCGCAGCGCGCCGATCGACCACAGGACGGGCAAGGCGGCGCAGGGTTTCGAGTACTACCAGGACCGCTATCTCAAGGGCGGCACGGTCTCCGCCGACTTCCGCTGGGAGCAGCTGGAGGTCATCGGCGATCCCGCCCGCGTGATCGAGCAGATCGGCGTGCTGAAGGCGGCCGGGTTCTCCACGCTGCTGTGCGACTTCGGCAGTACCAGGCCGATGCCGCTGGAGGAGATGAAGAAGGTCATGCGGTTCTTCGCGACCGAGGTGATACCCGCGTTCCAGGAGGCGTGATGATCCACTCGCTGACACTCTCCGACGTCCTGTCCGAGCACGCGCGTAGCCGCCCGCAGGTGACGGCGGTCGTCGACGGCCCGTTACGGCTCACCTATCCCGAGCTCGACGCCAGGGTCTCACGGCTGGCGGGCGCGCTGGCGGGGCGCGGGGTGGCCGAGGGTGAACGGGTGCTGTGGCTGGGCCAGAACTCGCACGCCGTCCTCGAACTGCTGCTGGCCTGCTCGCGCCTGGGCGCGGTCTTCTGCCCCGCCAACTGGCGTCAGTCCACCGACGAGCTGCGCCACGTGATCGAGGACCTGTCGCCGAAGGTGGTGGTGTGGGAGCGGTTCGAGGCGGCGGCCCCGCTGGCCACCGACGCCTGGGTGGACGACTACGCGGCGCTCGTCGCGGAGGGCGCTCGTTCGGACTTCCCGCCCGTGGACGACGGCGCGCCCACGCTGGCCCTCTACACCGCCGCCTTCGAGGGACGGCCGAGCGCGGCCCTGCTCAGCAGCGCGGCGCTGCTGGCGCACAGCATGTCGCTGCTGGTGGTCAGGCAGATGGAGCCCGGCTTCACCTTCCTCAACAACGGGCCGCTCTTCCACGTGGGCACGATGATGTTCTGCCTGGCCACGCTGCAGATCGGCGGGACGAACGTCTTCATGCCCTCCTTCGAGGCCGAGGAGGTCTGCCGGCTGGTCGACGCGGAGAAGGTGACGCAGGCGTTCCTGTTCGGGCAGATGATCGACGCGGTGGCGGCGGCGAACGCGGAGCGCAAGTACGACCTGTCGTCGCTGCGCTTCGTCTCGCACTCGGCGGAGTGGGACGAGATGACCACGCCCGACGACTCGCCGTGGTGCCGGTCGAAGATGGGCGGATACGGGCAGACCGAGGTGGGCGGCATGCTCACCTTCCTCGGCCTCGCGCCGGGCGCCGCGGGGTTCGCCGGACGGCCCTCGCCACTGGCCCAGGTGCGCATCCTGGCCCCCGACGGGAGCGAGGTGGCGCCGGGCGAGGTGGGCGAGATCTGCGCCCGCGGCAAGACCCTCTTCTCCGGCTACTTCGCCCGGCCGGCGCTCAACGCCGACAAGTTCCGGTACGGCTGGCACCACACCGGCGACCTGGGCAGGCGGGAGCCCGACGGCACGATCACGTTCATCGGCCCGAAGCTGCGAATGATCAAGTCGGGCAACGAGAACATCTATCCCGCCGAGGTGGAGCGCGCGCTCAAGTCGCACCCCGCCGTGGCGGACGCCGCCGTGATCGGCGTGCCTGACCAGCGGTGGCACCAGGCGGTCAAGGCCGTCGTGGCGCTCAAGGGCACGGCCTCGGCCGAGGAGCTCGTCGAGCACGTCAGAGGGCAGCTGGCCGCCTACAAGAAGCCCAGGTACGTGGACTTCGTGGAGTCGATCCCGAAGAAGGGCTTCAGCCCCGACTACGACGCCCTGGACCTGGCGCACGGCGGCGGCAACTACCCGGGCGCCTGAGCGCCTGCCTGGACTGCCCGTCGTCCGATCAGAGCACTGGAAACGGTAAGGGAGGTATGATAGTCAAGATTTGTGACTAAAGGAGTGCTCTTGAATCGGGCCGAACGAAAGAAGACCGACCCCGATCTCGGCGTCATGGCCGGTCAGGTGCTGTTCTCGTTGCAGAAGGAGCTGTTCTCCACGCTCGCCGAGCAGGGCCATCCGCGACTGCGGCCACGGCATGGCGCCGTGCTGGCCTACCTGGACGAGGACGGCAGCAGGGCCACCGACCTGGCCCAGCAGTCGGGCCAGCACAAGCAGGTCATCGGCACGCTGGTGGACGAGCTGGTCGAGCTGGGCTACGTGCGCAGGGAGCCCGACCCGCGCGACCGCAGGGCCAAGCTCGTCGTGCCCACCGAGCTCGGGCTCGACCAGATGGCGCGCTCCGACGCGATCGTCGCGACCATCGAGCGCCGCCACGCCGAGGCCGTGGGCGAGGAGGCCTATGCCGTTTTCCGGCGAGTTTTCAAGCAGGTGGCCGAAGGGCACCGCGGGCGACTACGTTGATCAGATATGCCCCCCTTGGCCTGGCGGCCCCTCGCCCTGATCGCGGCGCTGCTGTCGGCGCTGCTGCTGGCGCTCAGCCCCCTGTACGGCTACCACCGTGACGAGCTGTACTTCCGCCTCCTGGCCGAGCACCCCGCATGGGGCTACGTCGACCAGCCGCCGCTCACCCCGATGCTGGCGAGGCTGTCGACCACACTGTTCGGCGACACGCTGACCGGCCTGCGGATCCCCGCACTGGCGTGCACGGCGGTCCTGGTCTTCGTGGTCGGGCTGATCAGCCGCGAGCTGGGCGGCGACCGCAGGGCGCAGATCCTCGCCGCGGCGGGCATCGGGACCGGGGTGTTCACGCTGATCGCGGGGCACTCGCTGCTGACGCTCAGCGCGGACCTGCCGCTCTGGTCGGCGGCGATCCTGTTCGTCCTGAGGGTCCTGCTCAGGGGTGATGGACGGTGGTGGCTCGCGGCGGGCGCGGTCATCGGCGCGGCGACCTACAACAAGCACCTGATCGCGCTCCTGGTCATCGGGCTGGCGGCGGGCGTGCTCGCGGTGGGCCCGCGCCGGATCCTGCGCGATCCCTGGCTGTGGGCGGGCGCGGGGCTGGCGGTGCTGATCGCCGCGCCCAACCTGGTCTTCCAGGCGACCAACGGCTGGCCGCAGCTCGAGATGGCCGCCGCGCTGAGCGAGAACAAGGGCGCGGAGATGCGCGCGCTGTTCGTCCCGATGCAGATCGTGCTGTTCGGGCCGGTGGTGGCCGTCGTCGGCGCACGCGGCTGGCTGCGGCTGTGGCGGGACGCGCGGCTGCGCTGCCTGGCGGTCGCCTACCCGGTGGCCGCGGCGCTGACGCTGATCAGCGGCGGTCGCTTCGACTACACGGCGGGCCTGATCATCCTGCTGTTCTGCGCGGGCGTGACACCGGGGCTGGCCTCCTCTGTGGCGGTCAACGGCGCGCTCTGCGCGATCGTGGCGCTGCCGCTGGTCCCCCTGTCGGTGGTGGGCATGACGCCGATCCCGCAGGTCAACGAGATCGTCAGGGAGTCGATCGGCTGGCCGGAGTTCACCGAAGCGGTCCGCGCCGCCGTACGGACGCTGACCCCCGAGGAGCGCGCCCGCGCCGTGCTGCTGGCCGGCAGCTACGGCGAGGCGGGCGCGCTCCACCTGGCCAAGGACCTGCCGCCGGTCTACAGCGGCCACAACCAGCTCTTCCGGTACGGCCCGCCGCCCGAGAGCGCCGACGTGGTCGTGGCGGTGAAGTATCCGCGCAGGGGCCTGGAGACGGTGTTCCACAGCTGCGTGGAGCGGGGCAGGGTGACCAACGCGGCGGGGGTGGACAACGAGTTCGACGGCCTCCCCGTGCTGGTGTGCAAGGGCCTGCGGGTGCCCTGGCGTACGGCCTGGCCGCGCTTCCAGGAGTACAGCTGATATTTGACAGAGCGTTCCAATAAAGCCTAGGTTCTGGCCATGGCCAGGACCAAGGAGTTCGACCCCGACCAGGCGCTGCAGGCGGCCATGGAGCTGTTCTGGCAACGGGGTTACGAGGCGACCTCCATGTCCGATCTCGTCCAGCACCTCGGCATCGGCAGGGCGAGCATCTACGCGACCTTCGGCGGCAAGCGGGAGCTCTACCTGAAGGCCTACGAGCGCTACCTCGAGCAGGGCATCGACTTCGAGGGGCTGCTGTCGAAGCCGGGGCCCGTGCTGCCCGCCGTACGGGATCTGGTGCGGAGATTCGCCGACGAGGCCGCGCACGACACCGTCCATCGCGGCTGCCTGGTCGTCAACACCGCCGTCGAGCTGGCCCCGCACGACGAGGAACTGGCCAGTCGGGTGGAGAGCAACTGGAACTTCATCGAGAACACGCTCGCCTCGGCGCTGACCAGGGCGCGCGAGCAGCGCGAGCTGGACGAGGGCCAGGATCCACGCTCGCTGGCCCGGTTCCTGCTCACCGTGCTGCAGGGGCTGCGCCTGGTCGGCAAGGGGTCGAACGACGCCGCCAGGCTGCGCGACACCGCCAGGCAGGCCCTTCGCGTCCTCGATCTCACAGGATCGCCAGCGGGTTGACCGGGCTGCCGGTGCCGCCCTCGATCTTCAGCGGCGCCACGACGAGGACGAAGTCGGCCGGACCCGCCTCGGCCAGTTCCTCCAGCCACAGCATCTCGATCAGGTGCACACCGTGGCGGTGGAGCAGGATGAGATGGAGGTCGTCGGCCAGGCTCTCGTCGGCCAGTTGGTCGGCGTTCAGCCCGCCGATGGCGGCGTTGTCGCAGGCCACGGCGGCCACGTCGCGCCCCGTCAGCCAGCGGCCCGCGTCGGGCGCGAGGCCGGGCTGGCCGGTCCAGTAGGTGCCGGGCCAGGTCAGGGGCCAGCCGGTACGGATCACCGCCACGTCGCCCTCGCGCAGCCCCGGGTTGATCTCCTCCAGCAGCCCGGCCCCGATCCTGAAGTCCACCGGCAGGTGCGCCATGCCCAGGTGGCGCGGCACGTCGAACAGGACTCCCCTGGCCACGACGCCGCCGACCTGCTCGATGCCGCAGCGGCCGGCGCCGTACGAGCGGACTCTTGCGGCGGGGTGGCCGTTGTAGAGCTCGTCGCCCTCCCACATGTGGCACAGCGCGTCCATGTGCGTCGTGGTGCCGTGGTGGGTGACGATCAGCGCGTCGTCGGCCATCCGCAGTCCCGCGCCGATCGCCCTCGCCCCCGCCGCGTAGTCGCCGCCGTCCACGGACATGAAGTGCTGCGGCAGCGGACGGCCGCGCAGGTGCGGGACGGTCGTGGGGGCGGCCGAGGAGGTGGCGCCCCTGATCGGCATCGCCAGGCTGAGCACGTGGCCCGTCCTCGCGGAGGCGAGGGCGTTCAGCACCCTGGCGGGGGTGAGCAGGTTCAGGGTGCCGCGCTGGTCGTCTGGGCCGAACCGGCCCCAGTTGTTAGGCTCGGTAACCAAGCAAGCGCTTCCTTTCGGCAGAGGGGTGTCCATGCGGCTGGACGACGTGTTCGCGCGGCATGTTGGGCTGGGTGCGGCTTTCGCCGTCCATGTGGAGGGGGAGCTGGTGGTGGACCTCTGGGGCGGCGTCGCCGACCGGCGCACCGGCCGCCCGTGGACGGCGGACACGCCCGTCCTGTCCTACTCCTGCACCAAGGCGGTGACCGCGACCGTCGCTCTGCTGCTGGTCGAGCGCGGGCTGTTCGAGCTTGCGACGCCGGTGGCCGCGCTGTGGCCCGAGTTCGCCGCCCAGGGGGTCACGGTCGAGCACCTGCTCACCCACCAGGCGGGGCTGCCGGTGATCGAGGAGCAGGTGCCGGTCGAGGAGTACGGCGACCAGGCCGCGATCGCCGCCAGGCTGGCCCGCCAGTCGCCGTTGTGGGAGCCGGGGAGCGCGCACGGGTACCACGCGCTGACCTACGGGTTCCTGATCGGCGAGGTCGTGCGCAGGGTGACGGGCAAGTCGGTGGGCGACCTGGTGGCCGCCGAGATCGCCGGACCGCTGGGGCTCGACCTGTGGCTGGGCGCCCCCGACGACGTGATCGCCAGAGCCGCCCGCCTGTCGGCGGGCCCACGCCCCGACCCGTCCCGAGCGCGGGCCACCACGCCACTGGTAGCGGCCGCGCCGCTCAGCGAGGCCGAGGAGGCGGCGCGTGATCCGTACAGCCTGATGAACAGGGCGCTCGGCAACCCCGGCGTGCACCGGCTCAAGGGCGGCGCCAACCACCCCGACCTCCTGCGCGCGGGCTGGCCCGCCATGGGCCTGGTCACCACGGCGAGGGCGCTGTCCGGCTTCTACCGGGCGCTGATCGCGGGCGAGATCCTCCAGCCCGACACCCTGCGCGACGCCCTGCGCCCCAGGGCCGCGGGACGCGACCGGGTGCTGCTCGTCGACACCTCGTTCGGGCTCGGCTTCATGCTGCCCTCCGAGGGGTTCGCGCCGTTCGCCCTCACCGCCTTCGGCCACGCCGGCATGGGCGGCTTCCTCGGTCTCGCCGACCCCGCGCGCGGCCTGGCCCTCGCCTACACCATGAACGAGATGTCGGCGGCCTTCGCGGGCGGCACGGCGGCGTGGGAGCTGACGAAGGCGGTCTACGACGCGCTCTGACTTCACTGCATCGTCACCCCGCCGCTGACCGACAGCGTCTGCCCCGTGATGTAGGCGGCGCGGTCGGTGCAGAGGTAGGCCACCAGTCCCGCGACGTCCTCCGGCTCGCCCAGTCTGCGCAGCGGGATCCCCTTGGCGATCTTCTCGACGAGACCCGGCTTCTCCGCCGCGACCTTCCGCAGCATCGGCGTGTCCGTCGGCCCCGGACAGACCACGTTGGAGGTGACCTCGCCCCGCGCCGCCTCCCTCGCCAGCGTCTTGGCCAGCCCGAACAGCCCCGCCTTGGTCGCCGCGTAGGCGCCCTCCCCGCCCGAGCCCGCCCTCGCGCCGTCGGAGGAGACGAACACCAGCCGCCCCCACCCCCGCTCTACCATCCCCGGCAGGAGCAGCTTGGTCATGAGCATGGGGGCGCGCAGGTTGACCCGCCACATGAGGTCCCAGTGCGCGGGGTCGCTGCCGGTGAACGGCTCGACGATCGAGAGACCGGCGTTGTTGACGAGGATGTCCACGGCGCCCGCCGCGGCGCAGAACGCCTCGATCGACGCGGGGTCGGCCAGGTCGACGCGGCGGGCCGTACCCGATCCGGGGGGCAGCGCCCGCGCGACCCGGGCCGCGCGCTCCCCCTCGACGTCGGCGACCACCACCCGCGCGCCGAGCGCGGCCAGGTCCGCGCAGATCGCCGCCCCGATCGCGCCCGCTCCCCCGGTGACCACCGCGGTCCTGCCGTCGAGCCGCATCCCGTCCATCACCGGCCGCCCTCCCAGACCCGCGCGGCCGTCACCCTGGTCGCCAGCAGGCCGATCGTGTGGTCGAGGACGGCCTGCGCGTAGTCGTCGGGGATCCCCGCCACGGCGTCGACGACGACCGTGACCTGGTAGCCGAGGTTGACCGCCTCGATCGCCAGGCCCTGGACGCCCAGGTTCAGCGACACGCCCACGGCCACCACCCGCGTCACGTCCAGCGACCGCAGCGTCATGTCCAGGCTGGTCCCGGTGAACGGCGAGAACCCGTGGTGGCGGCGGCTCTCGAGGTCACCGGGCTCCCACAGCTCGGGCAACACCTCGACGGCCGCGGTGCCCTCCAGCATGTGCCCCGGATCCTTCAGCAGGTGGGCGAGGAAGGGGCTGTTGCGGGTGTGCGAACCGCGCCGGTCGGCCCTGAAGGCGGCGGTGCAGTGGATCACCGGCACACCCGCACTCCTGGCGCCCCGCAGCACCTCGGCGGCGTTGGCGACCACTCTCCGCTTGTCACACACCGCCACCAGTTCGGGAAATCTCGCGACATCCCCGACGACGCCGCGCTGCATCTCCATCACCAGAACGGCCGTGCGTTCCACCGCCACCTCCGCGCGCGATCGAGCGCTTGCTTGGTGCACCAAGAGTAACATCTCTCCCTCCTTGAGGAAGAAGAGGTGACGTGCGGTGATTTCATGGTGACAGACCGCGTCATTCCTCTGTCGAGCCGCGCAGTCATCCGCTAGCGTTAGAACACACGAACGGGACCTGAACGCTGTTACCGTCCAGGTCCCTCCCCCACCGTAAGGGAGAGCATGATGGGCATCAAGGAATCCGGCCTGCAGTTCGTCACCGACATCGAGAACGCGGTGATCGCGTCGAGGGCCGACATGATGCAGGGCCTGGAAGACGTCACTCACCGAATCAACGGGGTGGCGAACAACCTCAAGGAGTTCAAGGCCGAGGTCAGGGCCGACCTCGCAGAGGTCAAGGCCCGCCAGACCGAGTTCAACACCCGCCAGACCGAGTTCAACACCCGCCAGGCCGAGTTCAACACCACCGCGATGGAGATCCTGATCGACCTTCAGCGGAGGATTCCCGCCTGATCTCGACATGACGGAGCCCCCGGCCGCGCGTCCGGCCGGGGGCTTCGTCATTCGATCACTTGAGGGTGGCGATGACGTGGTCGGCGTCGCGGGTCAGGACCTGGCGGACGTCCTCTCTCGGCACCAGCCGGCCGTCGGCCACCACGGCCTTGAAGGACGTCAGCAGCCGTACGGCCTTGGCGTCCCGCCCCGAAGCCTCCGCCTTGCGGGCCTTGGTCAGCTCCTTGGTCAGGGCGCGGGCCGCCGGGTCCGACAGCCAGTCCGTCGCGAGGAACCTGTCGATCAGGTGCTGCATGTCCCGCATCGACGTGGTCACCGAGTAACCGACCTCGGTCTTGATGGAGTTGTCCGCGTTGTCCGAGGCCGTGACCGCGACGGTGTGCGCCGACAGGGTCTGCGGGAACAGCGGGACGACCGTGCCGGGCTGGAGGGCGGCGCCGTCCAGGGTGCCCGAGGTGGCCTTGACGCCCGAGGTGGTGTCGACGGCCTGCCAGGTGACGCGCAGGTCCTGGGCGTCGCCGTACACCTGGCCGTCGGAGACTCCGGAGACCATCAGCGTGGGCCGGGTGCCGTCGATCTTGAGGACGGCGGCCTTCTCCTGCTCGGTGGTCCCCGCGGTGTCGGCGGCGCGGTAGCGCAGCTCGTGCGGGCCGTCGCCCTTGACGACCACGGGCCGGCCGGCGTAGGCCGTCCAGGCGCCCTGGTCGAGGGCGTACTCGATGGTCGAGACTCCCGAGGTGGCGTCGGTGGCGGACAGGACGACGGGGACGTCTCCGTTGCTCCAGCCCGCCGCGTTCGGGGGGGCGAAGGTCGCGGTGGTCACGGGGGCGGTGGTGTCGAGCTTGAGCTCGAGGAACTTGGGCTCCTCCACGTTGCCCGCGCCGTCGCGGGAGCGGAACTCCACCTTCCTCGTCCCGTCGCCGCTGACCAGGACGGGCTCGGTGTACGGGGTCCAGGCGCCGCCGTCGAGGCGCCACTCGGTGGCGGCGACCTCGGAGGCCTCGTCCTTGGCGGTGAGCGTGACCTCGACGGGACCCGCGGTGTGCCAGCCCGCCGCGTTCGGCTCGGCGGCCTTGGCGGTGGTCACGGGCGGTGTCCTGTCGGCTCCCGCGACGGGGGTGAAGCGGAAGCGCTGGTTGGCGGCGTTGACGCAGTTCCACTGGATCACCGCGGCGTTGTCGGCCTGGGAGACGCCGTTGACGTCGAGGCAGAGTCCGCTGACGGCCGAGGTGACGATGTGGTCGTCGCCGGAGGCGGTGATGGAGAAGCGCTGGTGGACCTGGTGGGCCGCGTCGGCCGGGTGACAGGACCACTGGACGAGCTGGGTGCCCGCCGTGGTCGAGCCGCCCGGCACGTCGAGGCACTTGCCGCTCTTGACGTTCTTGAGCTGGTAGCCGCCTGCCGTGGCCGGGATGGCCTCCCACTTCTGCTCGTCGCCCTGGCTGGCCCCCAGCTGGACGATCTTGGCGTCGTCGAGCAGCGAGACGGGGGTGACGTTCTTGCCGCTGTGCTGGGCGGTGATCGTGTAGACGCCGGGGTCGAGGTCGCCGCCGCCTGCCGAGTCACCGGCGAACTGAACGGCGTCCAGGTCGAAGGCGTTGTTGGCGCTGTTCTTGAAGACGGCGTAGACGCTCTTGGTGCGGACGTCGTTCTTGACCGGCACCGCGGGGGTCATCTGGTAGCTGTCCCACCCGCCGGTGTTGTGGACCGGCGCGGTGGCCAGCAGCGTGCCGGTGGGCGAGTCGGCGCGCAGCTCGATGCTGCCGCCTCCGTTCGGGCTGGAGATCCTGAAGGAGACCGAGTTGACGCCGTTGAGGTCGAGCGGGGTGAAGGCGATCCAGTCGTTGTTGCTGATGTCGCCGATGCGCTTGCCGCTCTCGGCGCCCGCCTGGTCGATCACCCGTACGCCGGAGGACGTCTTGAAGTACTCGGCCTGCTTGCGCTTGGGCTGGAGGACGACCTTGGCGTACCCGGTGAGCGGGTTGTCGCCCTTGTCGGTGTAGTGGGCGTTGATGACGTAGTAGAGGTTCGCCCCCGCCGGGTGCCCGCCGATGTCGCTGGTGGAGATGGTGCCTTCACAGCCAGGGAGCTCGACGGTCTCGTGCTCGTGGTCGTCGTGCCCGAGCGCGGGAGCGACGAAGACCTTCGTGCAGTCCACCGTGCCGTCCTCGGGGTCGGTCACCTTGACCTTGTACGGCACGTCCTGGCCGAACTCGATCGTGGTGCCGTCCAGTGGCGTCTCGACGGTGACGACGGGCTTGGTGTTGCCCGCGGTGATCTGGATGTTGGCGAAGCCCTCCTTGCCGGTGGAGTCCTTGACCTTGAGCTGCGCGGCGTACTGTCCCTTGGCCTGGTAGACGTGGGTCGGCTTGGCCTCGGTGGAGTCGAAGGTCCCGTCGCCGTCGAAGTCCCACTCGATGGTGATGGGGTCGCCGTCGGGGTCGTAACTGCCGGCGCTGTCGAAGGTCACGCTCAGCGGCGCGGGCCCGTCCGTGCGGGAGGCGGTGGCCTTGGCGACGGGGGCGCGGGCGCCCGCCGAGTAGTCGATCCGGTAGAGGCCCGAGTCGTTGTTGCCGCCGCCGAAGGAGCTGCCCCACTCCAGTACGTACAGCGAGCCGTCCTTGCCGAAGGTCATGTCCATCGGCTTGACGAACGTGCCGAGGAACGGGTCGATCTTGAGGACCTTGTCCTGGTCGTCGAGGTGGATGGTCTTCACGTAGTGGCGCGACCACTCGTAGAAGAAGTTCTTGCCTTCGAAGTAGGCGGGGAACTTCGTCGCGGAGGTGGAGGCGGCGTCGTAGCGGTAGACGGGGCCGCTCATCGGGGCCGAGCCGCCGGAGCCGAGCTCGGGGAAGGCCGGCGAGGTGCCGTAGCCGTACCACATGACGGGCAGCTCGATCGGCGGCAGCTCGGTCAGCCCGGTGTTGTTGGGCGAGTCGTTGACCGGGTCGGCGCAGTCGAACTTGGGCCCGACGACCTTGGTATCGGGGTTGTAGGGGGCGTAGGCCTGATTGTCGCCGTGGCAGAAGGGCCAGCCGAAGTTGCCAGGCTTCTTGATGACGTTGTACTCGACCAGGCCCTCGGGCCCCCGGTCGGTGGTCGGGCCGCCCCGGTCGGGGCCGTAGTCGGCGACGTGGAGGTAGCCGGTCTTCTGGTCGACGGTGAAGCGGAACGGGTTGCGGAAGCCCATGGCGTAGATCTCGGGCCTGGTCTTGGCGGTGCCTTCGGCGAACAGGTTGCCCGTGGGGATGTCGTAGCCGCCGTCGGCCTTCGGCTTGATCCGCAGGATCTTGCCGCGCAGGTCGTTGGTACTGCCCGCGGTGCGGGCGGCGTCGAGCATGTGCTGTCCTGGACGCCAGTCGATCGGCGCGTAGCCCTGCCAGTCGGGCGACAGGTTCGGCGGGACGTCGTCACCCGTGCTCAGGTAGAGCGTGCCGTCGGGGCCGAACTCGACCGCGCCGCCGGTGTGGCCGGGCTCGGGGTAGGTGCGCTGCCGGTAGGCGGGCACGTCGAGGATCTTCTTCTCCGAGGCCGGGTCGATGGTGTCGCCGGTCACGGTGAAGCGGGAGAGCCTGTTGACGTCCTCGGTGCCGGCCGACGGGGAGTAGTAGACGTAGATCCAGCCGTTCTCGGCGAAGGCGGGGTCGAGCTCCATGCCGACCAGGCCGTCCTCGCCGCCGGTGTAGACGCTGAGCGTGGCGGCGGTGACCGTGGTGTGCGTGTCGGGCTTGAAGATCTTGATCTCGCCCTTGCGCTGCACGTAGAAGACGCGGCCGTCGGGGGCGACGTCGAGCTCCATCGGATCGGCGGTGTTGTCGTCGAGGGTGATCTTCTCGAAGCTGCTGGTGACCGTGCCGCCGCAGTCGCCCGCCTCGGCGCCGGCCGCCCACTGGATGCCGCCGAGCACGTGCTGGCGGAAGGCGGGCTCGGTGTAGGACGCCGTGTCATGACCCATCGCGGTGGCCCAGACCTTGCCGCCCTCGGCGTTGCGGCACCACGAGATGGGGTGGTCGGCGCCCATGGCCGAGGGACCCGGGTTGTAGGTCCTCTCGTCGGCGGTCACGAGCACGTGCACGTTGCCGCGCGGGTTGGGCGAGAAGTTGTACCACTCCTCGGGCCGCTCCCAGCGCAGGGGCAGGTTCCTCGTGGAGGGGTGGACGCGGTCGGTGACCTTGGCCGTGCCCTGCAGCACGCCGGGCGAGTGGGCGGGCATGTGCGCGCCGCCGTTGACCAGGTCGTCCCACCAGGGGAAGTCGTTCTCGATGCCCATGTCGAGCGCGTTGTGGACGGCCACGACGCCCTTGCCGGAGCGGACGTACTTCTGCAGCGCCTGGCGCTGGGCGTCGTTCTCCCAGACCATGCCGGAGTTCTGCAGCATGATCAGCACGTCGTAGGTGCCCAGGTCGGCGTCGTTGAAGACCGCGGAGTCAGCGGTCTGCACGACCTCGAAGTGGTTGTCGGCGGCCAGCTCCTTGACCATCTGGATGCCGGCGGGGATGGAGCCGTGGACGTAGCCCGAGGCCTTGGTGAACAGCAGCGCGCGGAAGGTCTCGTGGACGGCGGCGTTGGCCGTCACGGCGGGGAGTAACAGGAATAACGGCAGGATGAGGGCAGCACAAACACGACGCATGGCGGATCTCCGTTAGAGGGTGCGGAGGAAGGCCAGCCCGTCGACGGCGAGAGCGTCCTGGCTGGGTGCCAGCGGCCGCCAGATGGAGGCGGCGGTGGCGATCGTCTGGTTGTGGGCGGTGAACGACTCGATGACCAGCGGCCCCTCGTAGGAGACCGCGCGCAGCGCCGCGATGAAGGCAGGCCAGTCGAAGCGGTCCTGTCCCGGGGTGCCCCGGTCGGTGCCGCAGACCTGGACGTGCGCGATCCGGCCCGCGGCCAGCCGGACGGCGGCGGCGGGGTCCTTCTCCTCGATGTTGAGGTGGTAGATGTCGAGCGTCAGGTCGGCGCCCTCCGGCAGCGCCTCGAGCGCCTGCTCGACGGTGTTGAGCAGGCTCGTCTCGTAGCGATTGAGCGGCTCGACCGCCAGCCGTACCCCGCTGTGGTCGATGACGGGCTTGAGGTTCTCACGCAGTTCGGCGTAGGCGGCCGCGCGCTCGCGCGCGGACATCCGCCAGGTACGGCCGACCGCGCTGTAGGCGGGTCCCGCGATGGTGGGCGAGCCGACGATCTCGGCCACGTCCATGCAGTGCCTGAGGTAGTCCTGGGTCTCCTTGACCGTGTCGGAGGCGACCAGGTCGCGGCCCGGCGGCATGACCAGCACCACGGAGGCGCGCAGGCCGAGCGAGGCGAGCAGGTCGGCCGCCCTGGCCGGGTCCCAGTCGCCCGGCTGCTCGACGGGCAGCTCGATGACGTCGAACCCCCACCCGGCGACCCGGGGCGCGAGCGCCTCCAGGTCGCCGTCGGTCAGCGGCGAGGTCCACACCCAGGTGTTGACCCCCAGGTTCATTTCTTGCCGCCCCAGGTCTCGGGGAAGCCGGGCAGGCTCTCGCAGCCGCACAGCGCGTAGTGCAGCGGCGGCATGTTGGGCTGCAGGTAGGTGTCGAGGTTCTCGGCGGTGATCTTCGGCTGGGGCAGCTTCCAGGTCTTCGGCACCTCCTCGCCCTTGAGGATCTTCAATGCCGCGATGACCGGGGTGCGCCACTGGTAGGTGGGGTAGGTGGGCGCGACGGCGGTCAGGTTGTTCTGCTTCCACTTCTGCAGGAAGTCCTGCTGGTCCTCGCCGACCACGGCGGGGACCGGCACGCCCGCGTCCTCGAACGCCTCGATCGCGGCGACGGCGGTGGCTCCGGCATCCATCCACACACCGTCCAGCTTGCCATGACGGGCGAGGTAGTCGCTGACGATGCTCTTGGTCTTGGCCGCGTCGCCGTCGGTGAACTCCACGCCGACGACCTGCAGCTGACTCTTGTCGAAGGTGGCCTTGGCCGCCGACCAGCGGGTCTCCAGCACGTCCACGCCGGGCAGGATGCGCAGGGCGAGCACCTTGCCGCCCGCGGGCACCTTCTCCACCAGGAATTCCGCGCCGTCGGCGCCGAAGGCGTAACCGCCGATGGGGTTGATGAAGGTGACGGGGCAGTCGGTCTCCACGCCGCGGTCGAAGACGATCACCGGCAGCTTGCCGCAGGCGGCCTTCACGGCGGGGGTGAGGGTGGCGGTCGTGTTGGGCGAGACGATCAGCGCGTCACAGCCCTTGCCCGTCAGCTCGGCGATGTCGGAGATCTGCTTGTCGTCCTTGCCCTCGGCGTCCAGGGCGGTGAACTTGGTGATCTCCTTGTGCAGGGCCACCTCAGCCTGCATGCTCTTCCAGCCGACCTGCCGCCACGGGTTGTTGACGGCCGCGTTGGAGAAGCACAGGTGGTAGCCGCCGCCGCTCTTCTTGTACTCGGAGGTGCTGACCATCTGCGGGTCGATGGCCTGCTCCCACGGCTTGTCGGCGGGGCCCTGCGCGGTCTTGGCGCGCATGGCGAGCTGGGCGTCGTAGTCGGCCTGCACGAAGAACTTCGACTGCTCGCCAGTGCCGGCCGCGGAGGACGCCGTGGCGGAGGAGGAGGCGGCGGCCGAGGGCGCCGCCTGGTTCGCGGTGGTCGCTGGTTTGTCGCTGGTGCAGGCGGCCGCGAAGAGCGCGACCCCCGCCAGCGCGACGAGGAAGGGCTTACGACGCGACATGTGCGTCTCCTTTTCGGGGGGTGAGGGAGAAGGGCAGCCGTACGGCTCCCGCCGCCACGGCGGCGATGATGATGACGCCCTGCACGGTGAACTCCAGCGCCCCCGAGATGCCGTACAGGTTGAGCAGGGTGAACAGCGCCTCCAGCGTGAGGGCGCCCGCCATGGCGGCCACGACCGAGCCGCGACCGCCGCCGAGCACGACACCGCCGAGCACGACCGCGGTGATGGCCGAGAACTCCAGCCCCTGGCCGACCTGAGCGGAGACGCCCGCGAAACCGCCGAGCAGGATGCCGGCGACCGCCGCGGCCAGCCCGGAGATGACGAAGGCGAGGATTCTCGCCCTGGTGACCCTGACCCCCGACAGGGCCGCCGCGCGCTCGTTGTCGCCTGTGGCGACGAGCGTGCGGCCGAAGTTCGCCCGCATGATCAGCACCGCGGCGACGCCCACGGCCAGCAGGATGAGCGTGGACCACAGGGTGTCGCGCCCGAAGACCCTGAAGGCCTGAGAGAGCGCCCCGCGCGGCGCGCCGCCCGTCCAGAGGAAGACCGCGCCCGACAGCACGAGCATCATGCCCAGCGTGGTGATGAAGGACGGCACCCGCAGCAGCGTCGTCACAGCCCCGTTGACCAGCCCGACCAGCAGGCCAATGACGATCACCAGGGCCAGGACGGGCCAGGTGGCCGCCTCGTCGCCGTCGATCAGACGCGCGGCGACGACCACTTCGACCGTCACCAGCGAGCCGACCGACAGGTCGAACTCGCCGGAGATGATCACGAAGTACTGCCCCGCCGCCAGGATCACCAGCGGCGCGGCCCTCTTGACGAAAGCGAGGAACCCCGCGGGCTCCAGGAAGAACGGATTGGCCACGGCGATCGCGACCAGCAACGCGGCCAGGACCGCGAAGATCGGCAGAGCACGCTTCACGGCCGCTTCCTTCCCGCACGACGGGCGTAGACGGCCACCGCCACCACGATCACCACGCCGCGCACCACGTCCTTGAAGAAGGAGTTGACTTCGAGCTGGTTGAAGACGCTGTCGAGGACCGCCAGCAGCAGGACGCCGCCGACCGTTCCCGCCACGCCGCCCCTGCCGCCCGCCAGCGCCGTGCCGCCGAGGACGACGGCCGCGATCGACTCCAGGTCGTAGCCGCCGTCGGTGCCCACGGTCGGGGCTCCCGCGCCGAGCCTGCTGGCCAGGAGCAGTCCCGCGATGCCCGCGCACAGCGAGCACAGGACGTGGGTGACGATGACGACCCTGTCGGTGCGCACGCCCGAGAGCCTGGCCACGTCGGGGTCGCCGCCGACGGCGTACACGCGGTAGCCGTACCTGGTCCTGGTGAGCAGGAACCACGCGGCCCCGGCCACGGCCGCCCACAGCAGCGCCGAGACCGGCACCGGGCCGATCCTGTCGTAGCCGAGGTGCTGGAAGGACTCCGGCACGCGGCCGGCCGGACCGTCGTAGAGGTGGTCGACGACGCCCTTGATGATGAGGGCGACGCCGAGCGTGGCGATGAAGGCGTGGACCTTCAGCTTGGTGATGACCACGCCGTTGACCAGGCCGACCAGGACGCTGACCGCGATGACCGCGGTGACGGCGCCCGGGACGCTGCCCGCCGCCATGATCTCGGCGGCGACCAGAGAGGAGAGGCTGATCAGGTAGGCGACCGAGAGGTCGAGGGAGCCGGCGAGGATGGCGAGCGTCTGTCCCACGGCGACGATGCCGAGAGCGGCGCTGCGCTGCTGGACACCGACGACGGTCTCGAGGGTGAGCAGGTCGCCACCGTCGATCGCGACCAGGATCCAGCCGACCACGATCGTGGCCAGCAGCGCGAGGTAGACGACCTGCGTCGAGCCGAGGTTCATCCCGGCGAGCCGCCCGCGCGCCTTCGGGGAGACGGGCGACGCGGACGACGAGGAGAGCCCGCGCCCGGAGTCACCGGCTGACGTCTCTCTGGAGACCGGCGAGCCGGAAGACGGCGCCACGCTCCCGGGAGCCGGGGCCGTGTTCTCGGGGGAGGGCGCGTCACGAAGGTTGTCGTTCACGCCGCCTCCTCGCTCGCGGCCAGGCGCATGATGGCCTCTTCCGACGAGCCCGCGGGCAGCGTTCCGGCGATGCGGCCGTCGCGCAGGACCACGACGCGGTCGCTCATCCCGATGAGCTCGGGCAGCTCGGAGGAGATCATCATGATCGCCATGCCGTCGGCCGCCAGCTCGCGCATGAGGTCGTGGATGGCCGCCTTCGCGCCGACGTCCACCCCTCTGGTCGGTTCGTCGAACAGCAGCACGTCGGGCGCGAGCGTCATCCACTTGGCGAGGACGACCTTCTGCTGGTTGCCGCCCGACAGGTAGCGGACCTCCTGCGACGGCCGGGGCGGCGAGAGCCGTACTCGCTCCAGCAGGTCGTGCACGGACGAGCCCTTGCGCCCTATGGCGCGGGCCACGAGAAGAGCGTTGTCGCGGACCGACTGGCGCAGGGCCAGCCCCTCGGCCTTGCGGTCCTCGGTGACCAGGCCGATCCCCGCGGCGACCGCCTCGCGCACCGAGCGGGGCCGCAGCGGCGTCATCGTGCCCCTGGTGAACGGCGCGGCGCCGAACATCGCTTTGGCGAGCGACGAGCGGCCCGAGCCCTGCAGGCCCGCGACGCCGACGATCTCGCCCGCCCTCAGCTCCAGCGTGATGTCGTCCAGGCGCTCGTTGCCGCCGCCTTCGACGCGCAGCCGTACCTCGCCCACGGACGAGGCACGAGGGGGGAAGTAGGTGCCGAGATCGCGGCCGACCATCATGCGGACCAGGTCGTCGGAGGTGACCTCGGAGGTGGGCACCGTGGCGACCAGGCGGCCGTCCTTCAGCACGGTGACCTCGGCGGCGAGGTCGAAGACCTCGCGCAGGCGGTGGGAGATGTAGAGCACCGCGATCCCGCGTTCCTGTAATCGGCGCACCAGCCGGTAGAGCAGTTCGACCTCGTGCTCGGCGAGGGCGGCCGTGGGCTCGTCCATCACCACGATGCGCGCGTCGAGCGACAGCGCCTTCACGATCTCGACGACCTGCTGCTGCGCCACTGACAGCCGCTTGACGGGGTCGCGCGGCCCGAAGGAGTCTTCGCCGAGGTCGGCCAGGAGGGCGGCGGTCGCCCTGTCCATGGCCGCGCGGTCGACCAGGCCGCGTCGCAACGGCTCCCTGCCGAGGAAGACGTTCTCCGCGACGCTGCGCTCGGGCAGCAGCGTGAACTCCTGGTAGATGATGGCCACACCCGCCCGCTGGGCTTGGAGCGGGTGGCGGAAGGAGACCTGCCGCCCGTCGATCGTGATCGTCCCCGAGTCGGGGGCGTGCACGCCGGCGAGGATCTTCATCAGCGTGGACTTGCCCGCGCCGTTCTCGCCGACCACGGCGTGGACCTGCCCCGCCGCGACGGCCAGGTCCACCTCGGAGAGCACGCGCACGCCGAGGAAGCTCTTGCCGATGCCGGACATGCTCAGCACTCGACCCACCCGCCTGATGCCGCGGAGGCGAGCACCGCGTCACAGACGCGGGCGGCGCGGGCGCCGTCCTCGAAGGTGGGCAGGCCGTCGCGGTGCTCGCCGCGCAGGGCGGCGTAGCTGTCGGCGACGAAGGCGTCGAAGCACTCGTGGTAGCCCTGTGCGTGACCCGCGGGCAACGGCGAGTACGGCAGCGCCTGCGCGGACAGCGTCGAGGGGTCGCGCACGAGCGCCATGGAGCCGCTCCGCCGCCCCACCCACAGCTTCTCCGGCTCCTCCTGGTCGAAGGTGAGGCTCTGCTCGGTCCCCGACACCTCGAGGAGCAGCCGGTTCTTGCGTCCCGGCGATACCTGGCTGGTGGTGACCGAGCCGAGCGCGCCGCCCGTCGTGCGGAACAGGACGGTGACCACGTCCTCGGTCAGCACGGGGGCGTGCCCCGCCCGCTCCCGCTGGACCACTCCCGTCTGGGCGGACACCGTGCCGATGCGCTCGCCGATGACGAACTCGGCCAGGTCGCACCAGTGCGAGCCGATGTCGGCGAAGGTGCGGCTGGGCCCGCCGAGCTCGGGGTCGACGCGCCAGTTGTCGTCCTCTGGGCGCAGCAGCCAGTCCTGCAGGTAGCTGCCGTGGACCAGGCTGACCCTGCCGACGTCGCCGCGCGCCACCCGCTGCCTGGCCTCGCGGACCATCGCGTGGAAGCGGTAGACGAACGGCACGGTGGCCACCAGCCCCGCCTCGGCGGCGCGGGCGGCCATCAGCGCCGCCGTCTCCGCGTCGGTGGCGAGCGGCTTCTCGCAGATCACCGCCACTCCCGCGGCCAGGGCCTTGAGTGTGAGCGGCGCGTGCAGGTGGTTGGGCGTGCAGATGTGGACCAGGTCGACCTCGCCCGACTCGATGAGCTGGTCGGCCGAGGCGTAGGGGCCCTGCGACGTGCCGGGCCGCGATCCCGCGACGCCGACGATCGTGGCCCCGGCCAGGCGGGCCGACCGGGCGTGCACGCCGCCCATGAAGCCGGTTCCGATGATGCCCACTCGAGGGTTATCAGCCGATTCCCGGCTTATGTCCTCCATGTTTCGGGATCGTAGATCGCGATTATGCCGATGGTCAAGCAAAAGTCAGCCCTTTACGACAGAAGATCTGCGGGCTATACACCGATTAGCCACATATGTATGGGAGGCACCTCGTGTCCGCTACCGGTCTCTGGCTCATCGGAGCCCGCGGTTCTGTCGCTACAACGGTCGTGGCCGGAGCCGCGGCGATCAGGTCGGGACTGCTGCCTCCCCAGGGATGCGTGGCCGAGTCGCTGCCACCCTGCGGGTTACCCGGCATCGGCGAGCTGATGTTCGGCGGGCACGACATCGCCTCGATCTCATTGCGCAAGCGGGCCGAGCGGTTGAGCGAGGCGGGAGTGATCCCCCCGGCCCTGCCCGCCCTGCTGGCCGATGAGCTCGACGCCGCCGAGGCGGAGATCAGGCCCGGATACTCCCGCGAAGGCGGACAGGCCGCGGCCGCGGCCCGCCTCGCCGGCGACCTGATCTCCTTCCGCGACCGGCACGGTCTCGACAGGGTCGTGGTGGTGGATGTGTCCTCTACCGAGCCGCCCGTGACGTGGCGGCCCGAGTTCGCCGATCTCGGGGCGCTGGAGACGGCGCTGGCCGGTGGGGCCGAGGTGCTGCCGCCCAGCTCGCTCTACGCCTACGCGGCCTTCCGCGCGGGGTGCGGCTACGTGGCGTTCACGCCTTCGGCGGGGCCCGCGCTCCCCGCGCTCGAGGAGCTGGCGGCGGCCGAGTGCCTGCCGTACGCGGGAAGGGACGGCAAGACCGGCGAGACGCTGGTGAAGAGCGCGCTCGCGCCGATGTTCGCGGGCAGGGGGCTCAAGGTCCGCTCGTGGTCGGGACTCAACCTGCTGGGCGGCGGCGACGGGGCGACGCTGGCCGATCCCTCCGCGCGGCAGAGCAAGGAGGTCTCGAAGGACAGGACGGTGCCGGGCATCCTCGGCAGGGAGGTCGAGGGGCGGACCCACATCGACTACGTGGCCGACCTCGGCGAGTGGAAGACGGCATGGGACCACGTCACCTTCGAGGGCTTCATGGGGGTGCGGATGACCCTGCAGTTCACCTGGCAGGGCTGCGACTCCGCGCTGGCCGCCCCGCTGGTGCTCGACCTGGCGCGGCTGGTGGCCAGGGCGCACGAGCGCGGGCGCACGGGAGTGCTGGGCGAGCTGGGCTACTTCTTCAAGGACCCGCTCGGCGGCGACGAGCACGCGCTGGCCGTCCAGTACGAGCGGCTGCGCACCTTCGCCGAGGCGCTGGCGTGAGGGCGTGGCTGGAGCTGGTCAGGGCGCCCGCCGCGCTGTCCGTGCCGGGTGACACCATGGCCGGCGCGGCGGCCGCGGGCAGGGCGGCGAGCCCGGCGCGGGCGCTGTCGTCCGTCCTCCTCTACTGGGCGGGCATGGCACTCAACGACTGGTCCGACCGGCACGCCGACGCCGTCGAGCGGCCCGAGCGGCCGATCCCCTCCGGCAGGGTCGCCCCGAACCAGGCGCTCGCGGTGGCGGCCGGGCTGACCTGCGCGGGCCTGCTGACGGCCGCCGCCGGCGACGGCAGGCGCGGGCTCATGCTCGCGGGCCTGCTCGCGGGCGCGGTGTGGGCCTACGACCTGCGGCTCAAGCACACGCCCGCGGGCCCTGCCGCGATGGCCACCTGCCGCCTGCTCGACGTCATGTTCGGCGCAGGCGGCTCGATGAAGGCCGCGCCCGCCGCGCTGGCCATCGCCGCCCACACCTACGGGATCAGCGTCCTCGGCCGCGCCGAGGTGAAGGGCGCCACGCCCTCCACCGTGGCGGGCGCCGTGGCCGCCACCGCCACCGCCGCCGCGCTGACCGCGCTCTCCCGCCCGTCCGCGGCCCCGCTGCTGGCCGGCTACCTGGGAGCGGCGCTCCCCTCCCAGGCCGCGCTGCGCTCCGACCCCGGCCCCGATCACGTACGGCAGGCCGTACGGCACGGCATCATGGCCCTCATCCCCCTCCAGGCCGCCACGGTCGCCGGGCACGGCAGGCCCGTCCAGGCCGCGGCGCTCCTGGCCACCGGGCCCGCGGGCGGCCTGCTGTCCAGGCGGATGGCGACCTCATGAACTGGGCCTACTGCACCAACGGCTTCCGCGACCACCGGTTGCCCGAGGCGCTGGCCGTACTGGCCGACCTCGGCTACTCCGGCGCCGCCATCACGCTCGACCACGGCCACCTCGACCCCTATTCAGCCGGGCTGGCGGCCGAGGTGGCGCGCACCGCCAAGCTGCTCGGCGAGCTCGGCCTCGGCGCGGTCGTCGAGACCGGCGGCCGCTACACGCTCGACCCGTGGCGCAAGCACCACCCGACGCTGCTCGGCGACGACGCCTGGCGCAGGGCCGACTACCTGCGCAGGGCCATGCGGGTCGCCGCCGACCTCGGCGCTCCCGTCGTGCACCTGTGGAGCGGGGCGAGGCCAGACGACCTCCCCGAAGAGCGCGCGTGGGAGCGGCTGACCGGGTGGTGCGAGAGCCTGCTCGACGACGCCGACGCGGTGGGCGTCACGCTCGCCTTCGAGCCCGAGCCGGGGATGCTGGTCGAGGACCTGGCCGGGTACGAGCGGCTGCGCGGCGAGCTCGGCGGGCATCCGCGCTTCGGGCTCACGCTCGACCTCGGGCACTGCCGCTGCCTGGAGGAGCAGGACGTGCCCGCCTGCGTGCGCAGGGCGCTGCCGTACCTGGCGCACGTGCAGATCGAGGACATGCGGCGAGGCGTGCACGAGCACCTGGAGTTCGGCGAGGGCGAGATCGACTTCCCGCCGGTACTGGCCGCGCTGCGCGGCTACGAGGGACAGGTGGCCGTCGAGCTGGCCAGGCACGGCCATGCCGCTCCCGAGGTCGCCAGGCGCTCGATCGACTTCCTGAGGAGGGCACATGCGGGACTGGACGGCTGAGGCCGTACGACAGGTGAAGGACGACCCCGGCGCGGCGCACCGGCTCTTCCCCGGGGCGGCGCGGCTGGGCGGCCCTTCGGCCAGGATGGCCCTGCTGCGGCAGGTGGACGCGGAGACGGTCGCCCAGCTGTACCGGCGCGGCGACGCGGGCGAGCGCCTCGCGGTGCTGGAGGCGCTGCCCGAACTCGACCTCGGTGACGCGGCGGTGCCGCTGGTGGAGGACGCGCTGCGCACCAACGACGCCAGGCTGGTGGCCGCGGCGCTCGGCCCCTACGCGGCCCGCTGGCTGGACCCGCACACCTACCGGCACGCGGTGCTGAAGTGCGTGTTCATGTCCATCCCGCTCGCCGGGCTCGACGTCCGGCTCGACGAGGAGCTGATCGCGATGCTCGCCGCCTTCGCCGAGGAACGGCGGGCCGCCGGGCGCGAGGTGCCCGCCGACGTGCTGGAGAGGATCTGATGCGCATCTTCGACCCCCACATCCACATGACCTCCAGGACCACCGACGACTACGCCCGCATGCACGACGCGGGGGTGCGCGCGGTGGTCGAGCCCGCCTTCTGGCTCGGGCAGCCGCGCACCAACGTCGGCAGCTTCCTCGACTACTTCGACTCACTGCTGGGCTGGGAGCCCTACCGGGCGGCCCAGCACGGCATCCGCCACCTGTGCGCGCTCGCGCTCAACCCCAAGGAGGCCAACGACCCCCGCTGCCTGCCCGTCCTGGACGAGCTGCCCCGCTACCTGCTCAAGGAGTCGGTGGTGGCGGTCGGCGAGGTGGGCTACGACTCGATGACGCCGGCGGAGGACAAGGCGTTCGAGGCGCAGCTGGCCATGGCGGTGGAGCACGACCTGCCGGTGCTCGTGCACACCCCGCACCGCGACAAGGCCGCGGGCACGAGACGCACGCTCGACGTGGTCAAGGGCCTGCCGCCCGAGCGCGTGCTGATCGACCACCTCAACGAGGTCACCGTGGGCATGGTCGCCGACTCCGGCTGCTGGATGGGCTTCTCGATCTATCCGGACACCAAGATGGACCCCGGCCGGATGGTGGCGATCCTGAAGGAGTACGGCACCGAGCGCGTGCTGGTGAACTCGGCCGCCGACTGGGGCCGCAGCGATCCGCTGCGCACCCGCGCCGTGGGAGAGGCGATGCTCGCCTCGGGCTTCACCTCCGCCCAGGTGACCCAGGTGCTGTGGGACAACCCCGTCGCCTTCTACCACGCCGACGTGGAGGGCCCCGACCTGGGCGACGACTACGCGGGCAACACGATCAAGCGGGGTGGCTGATGCGCTTCCTACATCCCGGCGGCTCCACCGTCCACCTGGCCTACTGCACGAACGTCCATCCCGCCGAGGACCTGGACGGCATCCACGCCCAGCTGCAGGGCTTCTCGGCCAGGGTCCGCTCGCTGCTCGGCGTGGCCCGGCTGGGGCTGGGGCTCTGGCTGCCCGTGGGAGCGGCCAGGGCGCTGGTCGCCGACCACCACGAGCTCGTCCGGCTGCGCGCCGCGCTCGACTCGCACGGCCTCGAGGTCGTCACCCTCAACGGCTTCCCCTACCAGGGCTTCCAGCAGGAGGTGGTCAAGCACAGGGTCTACGTTCCCGACTGGTCCGCACCCGAGCGGCTGCGCCACACGCTCGACCTGGCCGCGATCCTGGCCTTCCTGCTGCCCGACGACGTCACCGAGGGCTCGATCTCGACGCTCCCCCTCGCCTGGCGCACCGCAGGGGCGCCGACCGGGCAGCTCGGCCGCCTGGTCCGCGGGCTGCGCGAGGTGGCCGAGCGCACCGGCAAGACGATCAGGATCGCCTTCGAGCCCGAGCCAGGCTGCGTCATCGAGAACACCGCCCAGGCCGCCGCACTCCTACCGCGCGACGACCTGCTCGGCGTGTGCCTGGACGCCTGCCACCTGGCCGTCGGGTTCGAGGGCCTCGACTTCGGCGACCTGCCGATCGTCAAGCTCCAGGCCTCGTGCGCGCTGGAGACCCCGCCGGGGGCGCAGGGGGCGCTCGCGGCCTACGACGAGGCGCGCTTCCTGCACCAGACCCGGTGCGACTCCGGATACGCCGACGACCTGGACGAGGCGCTGGCGCGCCTGCCGTACGGCGAGAGGTGGCGCACCCACTTCCACATGCCGCTGCACGCCGCGCCGCCGCCCCCGCTGACGACCACGGCGGGATACCTGCGCGAGCTGATGGCGGCGGTCCTGGCCGCCCCCTCGACCAGGCACGTCGAGGTCGAGACCTACACCTGGACCGTGCTCGACGAGCCCGACGTCATCGGCGGGATCGCCGCCGAACTCGACTGGATGCGGCACGAGCTGGCCGCGCTCGGACTGAAGGAGCTGTGATGCCGCCGCTCGTCGTGATCAACGTGGTCGGGCTGACCCCGCGCCTGCTCGCGCACATGCCGCGAGTGTCGAAGGTCGGCGCCGCGGCGGCGCTGCGGCCCGTGCTGCCCGCCGTCACCTGCTCGGTGCAGGCCACCCTGCTCACCGGCACGCTCCCCCGCGAGCACGGGATCGTCGGCAACGGCTGGTACTTCAGGGACCTCGGCGAGATCCTCCTGTGGCGCCAGCACAACGCGCTGATCCAGGGCGGCCAGCTCTGGGACTCGGTGCCCGGACTGCGCACCGCCAACGTCTGCTGGTGGTACGCCATGGGCGCCGCCTCGGACCTGCTCGTCACCCCGCGCCCGATCTACCACGCGGACGGCCGCAAGTCCCCCGACTGCTACACCAGGCCGCCCTCGCTCCACGACGAGCTGCCGCCCTTCCCGCTGTTCAGCTACTGGGGTCCGGGGGCGGGCATCGCCGCCACCGAGTGGATCGTCGGCGCCTCGCGCCACATCCTGCGCGCGCACCGCCCCGACCTGCTCATGGTCTACGTCCCGCACCTCGACTACGACCTGCAGCGGCACGGCCCCGACGGGCCCGAGGCGGTCGACGCGGCCAGGGCCGTGGACGCGGCGCTCGCTCCCCTGCTGGCGGAGGAGGCCACCTTCGTCGTGCTGTCGGAGTACGGCATCACGGCCGCCACCAGGCCAGTCGACGTCAACCGCGCCCTGCGCTCGGCCGGGCTGCTGGAGGTCTACACGCAGGCGGGGATGGAGTACCTCGACCCATGGGCCTCCAGGGCCTTCGCCGTGGCCGATCACCAGGTGGCCCACCTCTACGTCCGCGACCCGGCCGACCTGCCGCTGGCCCGCAAGGTGGTCGCCGAGCTGCCCGGCGTCGACGAGGTGCTGGACGAGGCGGGGAAGGCGGCGTACGGCCTGGACCACGCGCGTTCGGGCGAGCTGGTCGCCGTCGCCGAGCCCGACGCCTGGTTCACCTACTACTACTGGCTCTCCGACGAGCGCGCCCCCGACTTCGCCCGGCTGGTCGACATCCACCGCAAGCCGGGCTATGACCCCGCCGAGCTGTTCATGGACCCGGCCGATCCCTTCGTCAAGGCCCGCGCGGGCCTGGCCCTGGCCCGCAAGAAGCTCGGCTTCCGCTACACGATGTCCGTCGTGCCGCTCGACCCCTCGCCCGTCCGCGGCAGCCATGGCCGCCTGCCCGACTCACCGGCGGACGGTCCCGTCCTGCTGGGCCCCTTCGACCGCGACGCCTACGCCGCCACGGAGGTGAAGGGGCTACTCGAAGGGCTCCTGCGCTAGAGGCCCCTGCCGATGTCCGCGATGAACCTGGCCAGCCCCGCCCTCCTGCGGAACAGCTCGTGCAGCTCGGGCGTGGGCGGCTCGCCGAGCCGCTCGAACGGCAGCGCCGTCCACGCGCTGCACAGCACCAGCGTGGCCGCGTAGCCGAAGGCCACGTCGGCGGGGGCGAAGCCCGAGCCCTCGACGTAGGCGGCCTCGATCGCCTCGTGCACGGCGGGCAGCTCGGCGGCCGTGAGCTCGCCGGTGTGCGCCCTGCCGACCAGGAGCTGGCCCAGGTCGAAGCCCGCGCTCGCCGGGTAGGGCCAGCTCCAGTCGATCGCCACGAACTCCGCCGAGCCGTCGGCGGGCACGAGCAGGTTGGCGGGGCAGGCGTCGCCGTGCGAGAGCGCGTGCGGCAGCTCACCGACGGCCTCGATGAGCGGCTCGACCCGGTCGGCCAGCGCCATCAGGTCCGCGCGGAGCAGCGGGTCGGCGTGCGCGGCCACCAGCGGGTGCCGCCAGAGGTCGGGGTCGCGCAGCGCCGGGAGGAACACGTGCCGGAGCGGCCCGTCCGCGTAGTGGCGCAGCCCGAGGTTGGGCCCCGTGGCGGGATGCATGGCGGCCAGCTCGCCCAGCAGCCTGGCGGCGGCGCGGTAGCGGCCGAGGTCCCACGGCGCGGCGTCGACCGCCACGTCCTCCAGCCACATCACGTACCGCTCGTCGCCCAGGTCCTCCAGGTGGTACAGGCGGGGCAGGCGCAGTCCCTTGGGCAGTTCCATCCCCGACAGGTAGACGTCGAGGTCGGCACGCCAGGGGAAGTTGGCGATCGCCGCCTGCCTGACATCGTCGGGCACGGACGCGATGCCGGGCCAGTGCCGCATCGATCTGATCGACTTCACGACGAACGACCAGGGCGCGCCGGACGTGGTGGTGCCGCTGACCCGGCGCAGCGAGACGGTGGACAGCGCGCCCGAGGGGTGCGCGACCGGCTCGGAGCGACGCGCGGCGATCCTCGCGGTGGGATCACCCAGACTCCGTCTCACCAAGTCCGTGACATCCATGGTCCGACCCTGCTCTCCCCGCAATCCCCTCGCATGAGTACGGGCTACTCAAATACCCTTCCAGGGTGGCACGGTCGTGGCCCTTCGCCGGTCGCGCGGCGCAGCTGACCGAGATCAGGTCCGCCGTCCGCGGCGTGGTCGTCGTGGGGCCGCCCGGTGTCGGCAAGAGCCGGTTGGTGGCGCAGGCCGTCCACGAGGCCGAGGGAGTGGCCTGGGTGCGGGCCACGGCCGCGGCGGCCGAGCTGCCGCTGGGCGCCTTCGCCGCGCTGCTGCCCTCCACGCCTCCCGCGGGCAACCCCCTCGGCTGGGCGGCCGACGCGGTGCGCGCGCCCGTTCTCGTGGTCGACGACGCGCACCTGCTCGACGCCGCCTCCGCCGCGCTCGTCCACCATCTCGTGACGCGGGGCCGTACCAAAGTGATCGCGACGCTGCGCACGGAGACGCCCGCGCCCGACGCGGTGCAGGCGCTGTGGAAGGACGACCTGCTGCCGCGCATGGAGCTGGGCCCGCTGACCGCGCAGGAGAGCGCCGCCATCCTGGAGCGGGCGCTCGGCGGGGGCGTGGAGCGGAGCGCGGTCACCAGGCTGTGGCAGGCCAGCCGCGGTAACGCCCTCTACCTTCGCGAGCTGGTGCTGTCGGGGGTGCTGGCCGAGGTGGGCGGGGTGTGGCGGTGGCGCGGACCGCTGGCGATCACGCCCTCGCTGCGCGACACGATCGCGGGCCGCATCGGCGACCTCACCCCCGACGAGCGCGAGGTGCTGGAGTTCCTGGCCTACGGCGAGCCGCTGGGCGCCGACCTGCTGTCGGCGCTGGCCGCCTCCGCCGCGGTCGAACGGCTGGAGGACCGCCAGCTCGTGACCGTCGACGTCGAAGGGCGGCGCCTGCAGGTACGCCTGGCCCATCCGCTCTACGGCGAGGTCATCAGGCGCGGCTGCGGCACCCTGCGCGCCCGCAAGCTGCTGCGCAGGCTGGCCGACACGGTCACCGAGACGGGGTTACGCCGTCGCGAGGACGTGCTGAGGGTGGCCGTCTGGCGCCTCGACAGCGGCGCGGCGGCCGATCCCGCGCTGCTGCTGGCCGCGTGCGACAGGGCCAGGATGGTCCGCGACCTCGACCTGGCCGAGCGGCTGGCCAGGGCCGCCGCCGCCGCGGGCGGAGGGCTGCCCGCCGCGATGGCGCTGGGCACCGTGCTCTTCTACGCCGACCGCTACACCGAGTCGGAGGAGGTGTTCGCCGCGGCGTGGAAGCTGGAGATGGACGACAACTCGCGCACCAACTGCGGCGTGTCCAGGGCGTTCAACCTGTTCTGGGGTCTGGGCCAGGTCGAGCGGGCGATGGCGCTGATCGAGGAGAGCGAGCGCTCGGTCACCCTGCTCCACGCGCGGCAGGGGGCACGGGGCACCAGGGCGTCACTGGAGGCCTTCACCGGCGACCTCGACAGGGCCACGGCCACGCTGCGGTCCGCCATGACGATGAGCCCCTTCACCGAGCCCCGCAACGTGCGGGCGTTCGGCACCACGGAGGCCACGCTCCTGGCCGTCAAGGGGAGCGCCGCGGAGAGCCTGCGGGTGGTCGCCCGCACCGAGGCCGTGCTCGACAGCGTGCCCCACGCGCTGCCGAGCCTGCGGGCCGCGCTGCTCGAGGCCGCCACCCAGGCCGCGCTCCACCTGGGCGACCTCGACGAGGCCGAGCGCTACGCCGACCAGGGGCGCGGCCTCGACGGCGAGTTCGGCGCGTGGGCCAGGGCGGTCGTCGAGTTCGGCGCCCACAAGGCGCGGGTGCTCAGGCTCAGGGGCCGTGTCGCGGACGCGCTGGCCGCCTGCCGCGAGGCGGCCGTCCGGCTGCCCCCGCGCGGCGTGTGGGCGGGGCTCTGCCTGGGCGAGCTCGCCCAGGCGCACGCCCTGCTCGGGGAGGTCGCCGCGGCCGAGGAGGCGCTGGCGAGGGCCGAGGCCATCGGCCTGCCCATCGGGCCGCCCGTGGTCGTCCCCGTCGAGCACGCCCGGTTGTGGACCCTGGCCGCCAGGGGCGACGTCGCGGGCGCGGTCGCCGCCGCGCTCGACCTGGCCGAGCGGGCGCTGCCGGTCCAGGTGCCCTTCCTCCTCCACGACGTCGTACGGCTGGGCCGCCCCTCGCTGGTCGCCGCGCGGATCACCGGCGAGGGCCCGCTGGTCGCCCTGTTCGCCAGGCACGCCGCCGCGACCACCGGCGCCGAGCTCGACGCCGTGTCCCTCGAGTTCGAGCGCCTCGGCCTGATCCTCTATGCCGCCGAGGCCGCCGCCCACGCCGCCCGCTGCCACCGAGACAAGGGCATGACGCGCACCGCCCGGGCCGCGCAGACCAGGGCGTGGGCGCTGTCGCGCCGCTGCCAGGGCGCCCGCACGCCCGCCCTGCTCGACCTCGACGTGCCCGACCTCACCCCCCGCCAGCGCGAGGTCGCCCTGCTCGCCGCGCAGGGGCTGACCAACAGGGAGATCGCCGAGCGCCTGGTCGTGTCGATCAGGACCGTCGCCAACACCCTCTACGCCGTCTACGAGAAGACCGGCGTCAGCGACCGCACCGCCCTGACCGATCTGCTCGGCTGAACCGCGCCCATCCGTTGACGCGTCCTCGCCTGGCTTCTATGGTTCATTACAAGAGTAATGAACCATAGAAGCGAGTAACCATGTTCGACGACCGGAGCCCCATCTACCGGCAGATCGCGGACCGCATCAAGGCCGAGGTCCTGAGCGGGGCGCTGAAGGGAGACGAGCAGGTCATGTCGACCAACCAGTACGCCGCCTTCTACCGCATCAACCCCGCCACGGCGCAGAAGGCGTTCCAGCAGCTGGTCGACGAGGGCGTCCTCTACAAGAAGCGAGGTATCGGCATGTTCGTCAGTCCGGCCGCCCGGGACATGCTCCGGACGGAGCGCCGGGAGGGCTTCTTCACCGACGTGGTCGACCCGATGGTGGCCGAGGCCAAGGCCATCGGCATCCCACTGGACGACGTGATCAAGAGGATCAGGGACAGCAGATGAGGATCGACATCGACGACCTCCGCGTCGCCTACGGCGAGACCGTCGCCATCGACGCGCTGTCGCTGAAACTCGAGGCCGGCAAGATCTACGGCCTGCTCGGACGCAACGGCGCCGGCAAGACGAGCCTGCTGTCCGTGCTGGCGGGCTTCCGCAGGCACAGCGGCGGCACCGTGCTCGCCGACGGCCGCCCGATCTTCGAGAACTCCCACACGACCAGGGAGATCTCACTCATCCGCGACGCGGGAGAGACGGTCAACCTGGGCACCGTCGAGGACGCGCTGTACTTCGCCGAGGACCTGCGCCCCCGATGGGACGCCGCGTACGCGCAGGAGCTCATCGAGCTGTTCGAGCTCGACCCCAAGAAGAACGTCAAGTCCATGTCCAAGGGCCAGCGCTCGGCCGTGGGCGTGGTGGTGGGGCTCGCGTCGAGGGCGCCGCTGACCATGTTCGACGAATCCTACCTCGGCATGGACGTCCCCTCCAGGCAGGCCTTCTACGACGCCCTGCTCGCCGACTTCATGGCCCACCCGCGCACGATCATCCTCTCGACCCACCTCATCGAGGAGGTCAGCTCCCTGTTCGAGGAGGTCGTCATCATCGACAAGGGCCGTCTCGTGGTCCACACCCCCGCCGACGACCTGCTGGCCATGGGCACCTCCGTCACCGGTCCCGCCGAGCAGGTCGAGTCCTTCACCCGTGACCTCACCGTCCTCGGCGCCAAGCAGCTGGGGCCGACCCGGTCCGTCATGGTCTACGGCCCGCTCGACCACGCCGAGGCCCGCAAGGCGGGTCTGGAGACCGGCCCCATCGCCATGCAGGAACTGTTCATCCACCTGACGGGAGGCCCCGCCTCATGAGATTCCCCAGCCGCCTCCTGGCCGCCAACATGTGGCTGGCGGTCTTCGCCTGGCTGGCCTACCTCGTGATCATCACGCTGGTAACCGTCGCCATCGCGATCTGGGGCGACCTCGACGAGAGCGTGTGGGAGAAGGCCGTCCAGCTGACCCGGTGGTACGCGCTGTTCGTCGGCGTCGCGCTGGTCACCGAGTTCCTGCCGCTCTTCATCGCCCACGGGCAGAGCCGCCGCCAGTTCGGGTTCCAGGCCGCCGTCACCATCGCGGTCTTCGCGCCGTTCCTCGCGTTCCTGCTGGTGATCAGCTTCCTGCTGGAGGCCCTGCTGTACGGGCTGACCGGCTGGACCTGGGCCCTCGGGCAGGCCCACCTGTTCACCGCCCCCACCCAGGCCCCGATGATCTTCCTGGAGTACACCGTGATGTTCGTGGCCTGGCTGGTCGCGGGCGTCCTCGTCTCGGCCGCCTTCTACCGATGGCAGGGCGGGGGGCTGCTGGCGATCATCCCCGCCGCCGTCATGGTCCTCTTCGTGCAGAGCACGATCGGCGACAAGATGCCGCTGCCGTTCATCACCTTCCAGCTCGGCTTCAACCTGCCCGACTCGGCGCTCGGCGCGGTCCTGGCGGCCGCGGGCACGTTCGTCGTCGGTCTCGGCCTCACCTGGCTGATCATCCGAGACGTCCCGTTGAGGAACAAGGTGTCTTGACTTCCTCCCCACGCGTTCACCTTCCTCACCTCCCTCCTGTTCGCCCTGGGGACCTGGCGCCTGCGCCGCGCGCTGACCTAGAGGGAGTCGCGCACGTCGCCGTCCCCGATCGCGGCGGTGACCACGTCCGCGAAGGCGCGCATACCCGCCGCGTTCGGGTGGAAGGGCATGGCGGGCGCGGTGGGGACGTACCCCTCCATCCAGCGGACGCCGCGCGCCGCGCACACGTCGTGACCGGCGCTCGGCGTCTCCAGGTCGATGTAGGACGCGCCGCTCGCGGCCGCCTGGTCGGCGAGCACGCGGTTGACGCGGCTGATGAGGCCCTGCACCCAGGTGGCGTCCTCGCCGAGCACCGGGACCCGCGGGTAACAGCCACCCTGCGGCAGATAGGTCGCGTATCCCACGACGAAGATCCGGGCCCTGGGCGCCTGTTCGGCGACGCGCCTGATCAGCCTGTCCAGCTTGGGGGCGAGCGTGTCGATCCTGGCCCGCCAGCCGTTCGGGCCGCCCTCCGGCTCGTCGTCGGCGCACGGGTCGGCGACGATGGGCACCAGGCTGAGGCACTTGAGTATCAGACCGGTCAGCTTGAGGTCGTTGCCGCCGATCTGCAGGGTGACCAGCGTGGTGTCCTCGGTCACCGCCTCCAGCTGCGGGCGCACCCTGCCGGTCGGCGTGACCTGGCCGTCGTACATGTCGGCCGTCGTCGCGCCCGAGCACGACACGTCCCTGAAGGTGGCGACGCCCAGGGCCGCGGCGGTGAGCGCCGGGTAGTTGCGGTTCGAGCGCAGGCAGCCGGGCTGGGTCAGGGACTGCTTCGGGATGAGCGGGCCCGCGGCGGCCGAGTCCCCGAGCGCGACGTAGACGTCGCCGGGCGCCGAGGCGCGGTGTGCGGCAACGGGCGGGGTCCCCACGAGCGCCACGAGCACGGCGGAGGAGAGCACGACGGTGGAGCGGAGCATCCTGTCCCTTTCGGCGACGAAACGCCATGCGAGCGCAGGAGGCCCGGCTGTTGCGATCAGCGCGCGGAGCTGGCGAGAAGAGGTGCACGGCGACGGCGAGACCGTGGCCGCCTCCCCCGCCTCCCCGGCTCCTCCGTCCAAGCACGCACTGTGGACCGGACGGACTACCGGGATCCAGGGCACCGCGCCGTCCTTGCGCGATCATGGGGGAGTCCTGGACGAGCGCTGCCTAGCGGATCACCTCGTCGAGCGGCCGCCGTTCTGTGTCGGTGCCGCCTTCTAGAGTGGGCGACGTGCTTCCAGATCTACGCGAGCCCCTCGTCAGGCAGCTGGCCGAGTCCGACCTGCCCCGCCGCCGCTGGCGCGCCGCCGACGACGACGGCGGGCTGTGGCTGTTCGAGAGCGTCGAGGGTGACGGCGAGCAGTGGGCGATCAGGCAGATCGAGATCGACGCGCACCGCCGCGTCCACCGCTACTGGTGGCGGCACCTCCAGGACGAGCACGGCTTCCTCACCGACCAGGCCCTCGAGATCTGGGAGCTGACCGAGATCAGCCAGGAGGCGTTCGACTCGGTGTGGGAGCTCGCGGGCTGACCCGGGCGCCGGCTCACTCCTCGGTCGGCGGCACGGCCACGGCGATCTCGCCGCCCAGCTTGTAGCCCTCCAGCAGGTCGAGGTCGTCGCCGCTCCAGAACCTGCCGGGGTCGTACCAGTTGGGCCTGCGCCCGCCCGGCAGGAGTCGCATCTCCTCGTAGGTCACCGCGACGACCTCGGCGCAGTAGGCCCGCTCCAGCGTGGCCTCGTTCTCCGCCGCCGCCCTCCTGCGCAGCCGCGGCACCCTGCCGCGCAGCCAGCGGCCGGCCAGCCGCGCCGTCGAGGGGAACGGCGTGCCGTCGAGCCTGGCGACCGTGCGCAGCGCGGCGTCCTCCATCTCGCGCGTCGCCTGCGGTTCGAGCTGGCGCAACCAGCCGCGCTGGCCGTACCTCCGGCCCCAGACGGTGACCGCCTCGCGCAGGTCGTGCAGCTGCACTCCGCGCTGGTGCGTGCCCGACCACAGGTCGAGCAGCGACTTGCCGAGCTCCGCGTGCCACATCATCGGCGGCAGGTCGTCGATCACGATCGACATGCCCACGTGGTTGACCGGGCTGTTGGTCACGGTCTGGATGGCCCTGTCGGGCACCGAACGCCCTCTGAACACCCACAGGTCGCCGGTACGGGTGAGGTTGACGGCCTCGTCGAGAGTCAGCACAGCACTACCCTAGGCACATGCGCACGAAGTGGTGGAAGATTCTGGGCCTTGCGGGCATGGCGGGCGTGGCCGCGACCGGCGTGGTCATCGCCCGAGCCGAACGCCGCCGCCGCGCCTACACGCCGGAGGAGATCCGCTCCCGCCTGCGCGAACGCGTCGAGAACCCACCCCAGGACGCCTGACCCCGCTACCGGTTACGCGACCTGCTCATCCGCCGGGCGGCTGCCGCGGCCCCGGCGCCGAGCGCGATCCCGCCCGCCAGGGCGGGCACCCAGTCGCCCAGCCGCACGTACGGCGTCTCCTCGACGGACAGCGGCACGTCCACCACGAACGCGCCGCGGTACTCGGGCGGGAACCAGGCCAGCCGCCCGCCGCGCGCGTCGAACGCCGCCGAGGTGCCGTCCAGCTCGACCAGCACCGCCGGACGGCCCGACTCGACCGCCCGCAGCGCCTCGAAGCTCGCCTGCTGCGCGTGCGCCCAGCTCCCGTGGAACGTCGTGAGCGACCCCTGCGTGATCGTCACGTCCACGCCTTTGCGGGCCAGGCCGCGCCGCAGGTCGGGAAAGGTCGACTCGTACGAGATCAGCGGCCCCACCCGGCGGCCGGCCACCTCGAACACGGCCAGCCCGGCACCGGTGATCCGGTCCTTCTCGGCCGCCTCGGTGTGCCCCGCGATCCAGCCGAGCACCGGCCGCAGCGGGATGTACTCGCCGAACGGTGCGAGCCGCTGCTTGACGTACGTGTCCACGACCCCGTCCGGCGTGTACTGGTAGGCCGCCTTGGCGATCCGGCCGGAGGGATCCGCGGCGTCCACGTTCACCAGCAGGTCGGCGCCCACCTCGGCGGCCGCCCTGCGCAGCAGGCGGTCCACGTCAGGGCGCTGGGCGGGGTCGAGACCGACGCTGCTCTGGCCCCAGACCACCACGTCGGGGTCACGGCCGGCCAGCTCGCCGGTCAGCCGGAGGTGCGTGGCCACGCGGCGCTCCGGGCCGGGTACGGGGCCCGGCTGCACGCCCGCCACGCGCATGACACCCGTCACGACGGGCTCCGGCCGTACCAGCCCGGAACACACGGCGAGCGCGGCCAGCGCGACGGCGGCTCCCCCACCGGCCAGCCGGGCCCGCCGGCCCGCGTCCGGCAGCACGGCGAGCGCGAGCCCGGCGTTGACCGCGACCAGGGTGAAGCTGAGCAGCCACACCCCGCCGAGCGCGGCCAGCCCCAGCACCGGCCGCACCTGCCACTGGCTCGACCCGAGCAGCCCCCACGCCCCGCCGAGGTGCTGCCACGAACGCAGCGCCTCGACGGCCACCCACACCGAGGGCAGCACCAGCAGCGCCACCCCCGCCCTGACCGGGGAGACCCGCCGCAGCAGCCCGTAGGCGACCAGCCCGAACGGCACCCACACCAGCCCGATGACCAGCACCGCCAGCGGCCAGAACACGCCCAGGAACGGCAGCACCCAGTGGTGCAGCGTCCCGAAGAAGCCCGCCGACGCCCACCAGCTCCGCCACCCCGCCTCACGGAACGTCCCCGCGCCGGCCACCAGGAGCAGGAACGGCACCAGGCCGAACCAGGCCCACCACCAGGCGTTCACGGCCGGGAAGGCGAGGGCCAGGCACGCGCCGGTCAGGGCGGCCAGCAGCCGCGGGCCCCAGCGGCGCGCCACGCCGGCGCGCTCGGCCGTGACGGTGGCGGACGCGGTCGGCACACCGCCCCGCTACCCCACCCGGCGCCCGTCACCACCCTCGGCCGCTGCGCAGACCAGGAACCGCGCTCAGCCGGCCTTCGCTGTCCGTCTTCTCCGGGATGGCAACGCATGAAGGTCCTTCGACAGCTCTCAAAGCCCCATCCGGGGGGTGTGAGGGGCCCGCAGGCCCCACCCCAGGGGGCTTGAGGAAGCTCGGCCCCCACAAGAGGACGTCACGCGCCCGAGGGGAGGGCCTTGCCGCGCGGTGGAGGTTGTCCGGGTCAGCCCGCTGGGCGGAGGTCGTAGGCGAAGACGACCTCGGGGTAGGCGGGGTTGTCGTTGTAGCCCTGGATGCCGCCCAGGTAGGCCCGCTGGTAGTTGACCACCCACGGCACCGCGGCCGCCGCCTGGACGTCCAGCAGGCGCCGGTCCAGCCGGGCATACGCGCGCTGCGCCGCCGCCCGGTCCGTGACGGTCAGCTCGGGCAGGGTGTCGATGAGCCCGTCGGCGACCCGGTCCTTCAGGTACGTCAGGTTGAACTCGGTCTCCTCCGCGCTCCTGAAGACCTTGGCGAACCACGAGTAGGCGTCGGCGTAGTCGGGCCACCAGTACATCAGGAAGATGTCCTGCCCCCGCGTCTTGCCGCGGGCCCACTGGGCGTCCCATGGCATCGCCCTGGCCACCAGCGTGATGTTGAGGGGGGCGAGCGTGGCCACCAGGCGCTCGACGAAGACCCGCTGGTCCTCGTCGCCCTCGGCGTAGGTGAGGGTGAGGCGCAGGGCGCGCCCGCCGGGGCCGTACCCCGCGGCGGCGAGCAGCTCCGTGGCGCCCTGCAGGTCCTGCTTGTGCGTACGGCCGGGCAGATGGCCGAGCAGCCCCTCGGGGACCACGCCCGTCGCGGGTGAGGCGGCGCCGCGCAGGGCGCGCAGCGTGCCGTCGTAGTCGATGGTCTTGCGCAGCGCCCTGCGGATCCGGACGTCGGCCAGGGGCCCCGAGGCGGTGTTGAAGAGCAGCATCGCGGTCTGGAACGACGGTGTCTCTGCCGTGCGCACTCCCGCGGTCCCGGCCGCCCTGCGGTAGAGGGCGGGGTTCAGCCGGTTCACGAAGCTGGCCTCGCCGCGCAGGAGCCGCTGCCACGCCTCGCCGGGGTCGGGGATGACGAGGAACTTGACGCTGGTGTAGTGGGGCCTGTTCCAGCCGCCCCAGTAGGGGCGGTACGCCTTGAGCGTGAGCTCGTCGCGCTTGCCCTTCTTCCAGGTGGCGATGGTGTAGGGCCCGGTGCCCGCGTCGCGTCCCGCGGCGAACCAGGCCTTGAGGTCGCGGGCGGCGGCGGTGTCGTAGATGTAGGCGGCGTAGCCGGAGGAGGCGACCAGGTCGAGCGGCACGGGGTACTTCAGTGTGAACGTCACGGTGAGCGGGTCGTCGGCCCTGATGTTCTCGACCGCGTCCCAGATGTAGGAGGGGCCGCTCCCGGAGCGCATGGTGCGCTCGATCGACGACTTGACGGCGGCGGCGTCCAGCGGCCGGCCGGTGTGGAAGGTGACGCCGGAGCGCAGGGTGAACGTCCAGGTCCTGCCGTCGGGCGTGACGCGCCACGAGGTGGCGAGGCGAGGGCTCGCCTTCTTGGTGACCGGGTTGTAGACCGTCAGAGACTCGTAGATGTTCTGCATCGCGACGATCTCGTTGGAGTACGAGGTGGCGGGGTCCCAGTCGGTGACCACGACCAGATGCCGCGCGTAGACGAACGTGGACTCCTTGGCGGGCGGCGGCTCCTGCCGCGCCGGCTGGACCGAACAGCCGGCAAGGAGAAGCGCGGCCGCGGCCGCGATCAGCCGACGGCGCATCTGCCTCCCCCACTTCCCGATCTTGTGCTGAACTTACTGCAAGATCACGAAACAGTGCCGAAAATCCCGAAAAATCGGGTAATTGTGAGGTCCTGTTGCTAGGATCTCCTGTGTCCCAATCCGGGGTTCCGATGCCAGGGACCGACCGGAGTGAGGTGCCATGGCCCGAAGCCGCACGATCAGAGTGAAGATCGTCGGCCTACTGTTGGTCCCGCTTGTCTCGATGGTCACTCTATGGGCCATCATCGTCGCGGTGACAGCAGGGGAGAGCCTCGAGCTTCGCTCGTACAAGGAACGCTGGGCCAACCTGCGCCAGCCCGCGAGCAAGTTGATCAGCGAGCTCCAGCGCGAACGCCTGACCTCGGCGTCGCTGGTCGACCGCGCCACCCCCGACGAGCAGGCCGCGGCCTACACCCAGCGGTCCAAGACCGACACCGCCAGGGAGCGCTTCCGCCAGCTGTCGGAGCTCTCGCGCGGCTCGTCGACGCCGGCCGTCCGCCTTCAGATCGACACGGTGCTCACGCAGGTGTCGCAGCTGGAGGCCATCAGGGGCGAGGTCGACGCGGGCCTGTCGCCGATCGTGCCCACGATCGAGGCCTACAACGCGATCTCCGACGCGCTCTTCGGCCTGCAACGCGGCGTCGCGCTGATCGACGACATCCCGATCTACGAGCAGTCGCGCCTGGTCATCAACCTCGGGTACGCCAAGGAGCTGCTGACCAGGGAGCAGGCGATCGCGGTCGGCGATCCGAGCGAGGAGGAGCGCAAGCTCTTCACCCAGCTCGTCGGCAACCGCCGCTTCCTCATCGACCAGGCCCTCGCCGAGCTGGACGCGCCGCTGCGCGAGATCCAGGTGGGCATCATCACCTCGCCCGCCTACCAGCGCCTGCGGATCATGGAAGAACAGATCATCGCGGGTCACGCCCCGACCGGCTGGCCGGCCGCCTCGGACGCGCTGGCCACCACCATCGACGAGGCGCAGAACAGCGCGAGCGCGCTGCTCTCCGAACGCGCCGAGCCGGTGGCGGACGCGGTGCTCGTGCGGGCGCTGGTCCTGGCGGGCACCGGGCTGGTCGTCGTGGTGGTGTCGATCGTGATCTCGCTGCGGATGGGCAACCGGCTGTCGAGGGAGCTGGCCACGCTGCGCGCGGCCGCGCTGGAAGTGGCCGAGTCCCGGCTGCCGCAGGTGGTCCGCAAGCTGCGGCAGGGCGAGGAGATCGAGGTGCCCGAGCTGACGGTGCCCGGCAGGACCGCCGAGATCCAGGACGTCGGCAAGGCCTTCGCCACCGTCCAGCAGACCGCCGTCGAGGCCGCCGTGGGCGAGGCGAAGCTGAGGGCGGGCGTCGGCCAGGTCTTCCGCAACCTGGCCAGGCGCAGCCAGACGCTGCTGCACCGCCAGCGCATCCAGCTGGACGGCATGCAGCGCACCGCCACCGACCCGCAGGCGCTGGACGACCTGTTCCGCCTCGACCACCTCACGACCCGCATGCGCCGGCACGCCGAGGGCCTGATCATCCTGTCGGGCGCCGTCCCTGGACGTGGCTGGCGCAAGCCCGTGCCGCTGCACGACGTGGTGCGCGGCGCGGCCGCCGAGGTCGAGGACTACACCAGGGTGACCGTCTCCCCCATGCCCGACCACTCGCTGGCCGGGCCCGTCGTGGGAGACGTCATCCACCTGATCGCCGAACTCATCGAGAACGCCACCGTCTTCTCCCCTCCGCACACCACGGTCACCGTCCGCGGCGAGCTCGCCGCCCACGGGTTCGCGGTGGAGGTGGAGGACAGGGGTCTCGGGCTGAGCGAGGAGGAGCTGGCCGAGCTCAACGAGCGGCTGGCCAACCCGCCCGAGTTCGATCTCGCCGACAGCGACAGGCTCGGCCTGTTCGTCGTCGCCCGCCTGGCCACCAGGCACGACATCCGCGTGACGTTGCGCGGTTCGCCATATGGAGGGACCACCGCCATCGTGCTGATCCCAGGAGAGCTCGTCTCCGAGCGCAGGAGCTCGGAGGAGGAGAGCGTCACCCCGCAGGAGCACGACCCCGAGCCTGCCCGGCGCATGCGGGTGGTGACCAGTGAGTGAGGAGCGCTGGCTGGACGAGGACGCAGGTCCTATCGTCCCCGCCTACCTGCTGACCCGTGGTCGCACCGTGCCGGCGAGCGAGGCCATCGACCTCATCGCCGTGATCATCACGGCCGGCGGTCTCGCCATGCCCGTGGGGCTGAACCCCGAGCACCTGATCATCCTGCAGCAGTGCACCAAGCCCACGCGTCTGGTGGACGTTGCCGCCGAGCTGAACCTGCCCATCGGCGTCGTGCGCGTGCTGGTCGGCGACCTGCACGCGCAGAAGCTGGTGGAGGTCGAGAAGCCGCCTCCCGCGCCCGACGCGAAGGTGATGCTGGAAGTGATCAACGGGCTGCGAGCCCTGTAAGCACGAGCTCCGCGCGGTGGCAGGCAACGTTCCTGCCCGCCACCTCGCGCAATTCGGGCGCGCTCTCGCATTCCGGCACGGCCAGCGGGCAGCGCAGCCGGAACGGGCACCCGGTCGGCGCGGGCGCCGCCTCGGTCCCGCCCCTGGCGACCGGCGGCGCACCCCCGAGTTTCGGTACGGCGTCGCGCAGCGCCAGCGTGTAGGGATGCGCCGGACGCTGCAGCAGGTCCTCGGTCGGCCCCGACTCGACGATCCTTCCGGCGAACAGCACATGGGAGGTACGGCACAGCCGTCCCACCACCGCCAGGTTGTGGGTGATGAGCAGCCGCTCGGTCCCGAGCCCTTCGAGCAGGTCGAGGATCTTCGCCTGGACGGTGACGTCGAGCGCGCTGGTCGGTTCGTCGAGGATGAGCAGCTCGGGCCGTACGGCCAGGGCCCTGGCGATGACCACGCGCTGGCGCTGGCCGCCGGAGAGCTGGTGGGGCCTGCGCGTCCCGAGGGCGGGGTCGAGGCCGACCTGCTCCATCAGCGCGGGCACCGCCGCCCTGTCGCGGCTGCCCTCAGCGATGGAGCGGGCCACCGACATCCTGGGGTCGAGCGACTCTGCCTGGAAGACCGGCTGCACGGCCTTCCTGAACGCCTTCGTGCCGGCCTTGCGCAGGTCCGTGCCGTGGAAGCTGATCGTGCCCTTCGTGGGCTTGAGCAGGCCGAGGAAGGCGCGGGCCAGCGTGGTCTTGCCCGAGCCCGACTCGCCGATGAGACCGACGCCGCCCTCGGTGATGTCGAGCGTGACGTCGTGGACGACGGCGGTGCCGCCGTATCCGAGGGTGACGCCGTCGGCGCGCATGATCATGGGAGCGCCTCCAGCAACTCACGGGTGTAGGGATGGTCCGGGTGCCGCAGCACCTGGCGGGCGGGGCCCGACTCCACGACCGCGCCGTCCTTCATGACCAGCACGCGGTCGGCGATCGTGGAGACCAGGGCGAGGTCGTGGGAGACGAGCAGGACGGCCAGGCCGCGCTCCTCGCGCAGCCTGCGCAGCACCCCGACCACCTCGGCCTGGACGGTGACGTCGAGGGCGCTGGTGGGCTCGTCGGCCAGGATCACCTCGGCGCCCAGCGCGATGGCCAGGGCGATGGCGAACCGCTGGGCCTGGCCGCCGGAGATCTCGTGCGGGTAGCGGCGCAGGATCGCCGGATCGAGCAGCACCGCCTCGCACGCCTGGGCCATCACCGCGTCGATCCCGCGCGTCCCCTTGCCCGTGGAGCCGGGGCCGCCCGTGGAGCCGGGGCCGCCCGTGGAGCCGTGGAGTCGCAGCGCCCTGCGCATCAGCACGCCGAGCCTGGTCGTCGGGGAGAGCGCCGCCTGCGGGGACTGGATGACCAGCGCCGCCTTGGCGCCGCGAACGGCGCGGAGCTCGCGGGGCCTGGCCCGCAGGACGTCCACCCCGCAGACCGTCACCTCTCCCGTCACGCGGGCGCCCTCGGTGAGGCCGAGGAGCGCCAGCAGCGTGGTGGACTTGCCGGAACCGCTCTCCCCCACGATCGCCACGCACTCGCCGCGCGCCACGTCGAGCTCGGGGACCTCGGCCACCACCCTGTCGCCGTAGGCGACGCGCAGGTCGCGCACCCTGATCACCTGATCACCGTCCTTCGCGGGTCGAGCGCGCTCCGCAGTCCCTCGCCGAGCACGTTGAAGGCGAAGGCGGTCACCAGGATGGCGAGGCCGGGGAAGGTGACCACCCACCAGTTCGTGGTGAAGAGGGTCTGGCCCTGCTGCACCATCAGGCCCCACTCGGCGGTCGGCTCGTGCGCGCCGAGGCCCAGGTAGGACAGGGCGGCCGCGGTCAGGATCACCCCTCCGGCGTCCAGCGAGAGCTGCACCAGGACGGGCGTGAGCGAGTTCGGCAGCACGTGCCGCCACACGATCACCGGCGCGGGCACGCCGAGGCAGCGGGCCGCGTCGACGTAGCTCCTGGTGGCCACGGAGGCGGCCACCGAGGCCGACAGGCGGGCGTACCACGGCCACCAGGTCACCGCGATCGCCAGGATCACCGTGGTCACGCTCGGCTGCAGCACGACGGCGAGCGCGAGCGAGAGCAGCAGCGCGGGGAAGGCGAGGAAGATGTCGGTGATCCGCATGATCACGTCGCGGGCCCAGCCGCCCGCGTAGCCCGCCACGACGCCGAGCGTGACGCCGACCAGCGCCGAGACGGTCAGCACGGCGGCGGCGATCGCCAGGGAGGTGCGCCCGCCGTACAGGATCTGGGTGAGGATGTCGCGCCCTACCTGGTCGGTCCCGAACCAGTGCGCGGAGCCGGGCGGGAGCAGCCTGTCCAGCGGCTTCGGGTCGTTCTCCGCGTACGGCGCCAGCCACGGCGCGAAGATCGCCGACGCCACGATGAGCACGAGCAGCACGGCCCCGAGGGCCGCGAAGCGGTCGGGCACCCTGGGCAGCCGCCTGCGCGGCTCGACGGCGGTCATCGGGTCCGCACCCTGGGGTCGATGACGCCCTGGAGCAGGTCCACGACCAGGTTGACCAGCACGTAGACGACGGCGACCAGCAGGGTCACGCCCGCGATGCCCGGCGTGTCGAGCGAGCTGATCGAGTTGAAGGCATAGCGGCCGAGGCCCGGCCAGTTGAAGACCGCCTCGACGAGGAAGCCGTTGACCAGGGAGTAGGCGAAGACCAGCGCGATGAGCGACAGCACCGGGTTGAGCGCGGGGCGCAGCGCGAACCGGGTCAGGATGGTCGTCTCGCCGAAGCCCAGGGCGCGCTCCAGCCGTACGTGCTCCTGGCCCGACTCCTCGATGAGGGCGGCGCGGGTCATCTGGGCGATCACGCCCGCCGGGTAGGCGGCGACGACCAGCGCGGGCAGCACGAGGTGGTCGAGCGTGCTGGTGAAGATCGGCCAGTTGCCGGTGATGAGGGCGTCCACGATCGTGATGTTGGTCCAGAGCGTGAGCGGGCTGGTGGTGTCGAGGGCGGCGTCGTACTCGCCCGCGACGGGGAACCAGCCCAGGTGGCTGGCGAAGACGGTCTGCAGGGCGAGGGCGAGCCAGAACACCGGCACGGAGACGGCCAGCATCGAGCCGAGCCGTACCCCGAAGTCCGGCAGTCTCGTGCGATGACGGGCGGCGAGGACGCCCACGGGAATCCCGACCACGATGGCCAGGATGAGCGCCGCGCCCACCAGCTCCAGCGAGGCGGGGAAGGCCGTGAACAGGTCCTCGCGCACCGGCTGCCTGGTGCGCAGGCTCGTGCCCCAGTCGCCCGTGACCAGGTCCCTGGCGTAGTTCCAGAGCTGGACGTAGAGCGGCTCGTCCAGCCCGAACTGGCGCCGGGCGGCCGCCAGCTGCTCGGGCGTGGCCTTCGGCCCGGCGTATGCGACGGCGGGATCGCCGGGAACCAGCCGCATGATGACGAACGTGAGCGTGACGACGCCGGCCACGACCAGGAGGGCCTGGCCGAGCCGGCGCGTCAGGTACCCGATCACCCGGCGAGCGTCAGATCGTAGAAGGAGACGACGTTCGGGTAGGCGGGGTTGTCGACGTACCCCTGCACGCCCGCCGTCAGTGCGCGCTGATAGGTCTGCACGTACGGCACCGCCACCGCGGCCTTCTCCTCAATGATCTTCTTCTGCAGGTCCGCGTAGGCCTGCTCGGCCGCCGCCCGGTCCGTCGCCGTCAGCTCGGGCAGCCCGTCGATCGCCTTGTCGATCGCCTCGTCCTTCAGGTAGGAGAGGTTGAAGGAGACAGGGTCGGCGCTGCGGAAGACGTTGACGAACCACGAGTAGGGGTCGGCGTAGTCGGGGAACCAGTACATGACGAAGATGTCCTGGCCCTTCTTCTTGCCGAGATCCCACTGCGCGTTCCACTGCATCGGCTTGGCCTGCAGCGTGACGTTGAGCTTCTTCAGCTGCGAGCTCAGCAGCGTGACCATGAGCTGCTGGTCGGCGTCGCCCTGGGCGTAGGTGAGGCTGAGCTTCAGCTCCTTGATGTCGGGCCCGTAGTCGGCGGCGGCCAGCAGGTCGGTCGCCTCCTGCAGGTTCTGCTTCGGCTCCAGGCCGGGGGTGAAGCCGAGCAGGCCCTGCGGCACCAGGCCGGAGCCCTTCACGCCCGCGCCCTCCAGTGCCGCGGCCAGGCCGTCGTAGTCGAGGACCTTCTGCAGCGCCTGCCGTACCCGCACGTCCTTGAGCGGCCCGCTCTCGGTGTTGAACAGCAGCATCAGGTTCTGGAAGGAGGGCGTCCGCGTCGCCTGGACCCCGGGCGTGGAGCCTGCCTGCGCGAACAGCTGAGGGTTGAGCCGCTGGACGAAGGTGACCTCGCCGTTCTTCAGCAGCTGCCACGCCGTGGTCAGCTCGGGCGTGACGCGGAAGGCCACCTTCTTGTACTGCCCCGGCTTCCAGCCGCCCCAGTAGTCGTCGAAGGCCTTGAGCGTGAGCTCGGTCTCCTTGCCCTTGGCCCAGGTGTCGACCGTGTAGGGGCCCGATCCCGCGTCGGTCGTGCCGTCCTTCACCTTGTCGACCACGCTCGTGTCGTAGATGTAGGAGGCGTAGCCGGAGGAGGCGACCAGGTCGAGCGGGGTGGCGTACTTCAGCGTGAACTTCAGCGTGCCGTCGTCGGGAGCCTCGATCTTCTTGACCGCGTCCCAGATGTAGGCGGCGCCGCTCTTCAGCTTCATGGTCCGCTCGATGGCCTTCTTGGCGGCCTCGGCCGTGACCGGGTTGCCCGAGTGGAACTTCACTCCCTCGCGGAGCTTGAACGTCCACTCCTTGCCGCCGTCGGCCGAGCTCCACTCCGTGGCCAGGCGCGGCTCGGGCTTCTTGCTCTCGGCGTTGTAGCGGGTCAGCGACTCGTAGATGTTCTGCATCGCGATGTTCTCGTTGGAGTACGAGGTCGCGGGGTCCCAGTCGGTGACCACCTCGAGGTTGGGCGCGTAGACGAAGGTCTTGTCGTTGGCCGCGGCGGGGGCCGCACTCGTGCCGGTGCTCGCGCCTGGCTGGGTGGCGGGGGCCGAAGGGGGCTGGCTGGCACCGCGTACCTGGCCGCCCGCACACGCGGAAGCGGTCATGGCCACGGCGCCGACGACCCCTGCGGTGAGCAGACGCTTGTGCCAGCGCATGGGGGGATTTCCTTTCGTAGGCGGCGATCCGGGCCTTTCGCCCGGTTTCACCCGACGCGCAAGATCGTATCTACTTACGCCTCCCCCTTCGCGAGTATCACCACAACAACAGGCCCACCGCCGCGATACCCAGCGCCACGAAGCTCGCCAGGCCCCTGATCAGGTTCCACCGCTGCCACCTGGGCGAGTAGTCCGCCCAGAGCCGCTCGGCAGAGCCGGTCCCCGCTTCGAGCGCGTTGTTCATCGGCACATTGACGCCTGAGGTGACCACGAAGGCCCCCACGACGTACACCCCGCCGGCGACCAGGAACGCGACACCCGCATCGGTGCGGTCCTGCGTCATGAGCAGCACGCCCGTCACGATCGGCGCGACGGGGGCCGCCAGGAACATCAGCAGGAAGAGCGGGTTGAGGATCTTCTTGTTGGCACTCCTCATCGCCGCGACGGCCCGCTCAGGCTCGATCGCGTCGAGCCCCGGCATCACCGAGGTCGAGAACGCGAAGAACAGTCCCGCCATCGCGCCCAGCAACAGCACGCTGAGCACGCCCACCGCCATGGTCACCAGATTTGTCATGCCTTCAGCTTGGCCGCGGCCCCCTGAGACGGGCCATGGCCCAAGCACTCACTTCCATCATCGAGCGTCTAGGCTCTGGCTCATGGACGCCCTCGCCGGACTCCTCGACGGCCCGCGCGCCCGCGGCGCCTTCCTGCTCCGCTCGATCATGACACCGCCGTGGTCGGTGCGCATTCTCGACCGCGCCCCGCTGACGCTGGTCTCGATGCTGCGCGGCGACGCGTGGGTGCTCCCCGACGGGGGCTCTCCCGTACGGCTCAGCCCCGGCGATGTCGCGATCATGCGCGGCCCCGAGGCGTACAACGTGGCCGACTCCCCCGACACCGAGCCCACCATCCTGATCCACCCGGGAGAGCGCAGCACCACCGTCGACGGCGTGGAGCTGTGCGCCTCCATGGACCTGGGCGTCCGCACCTGGGGCGAGAGCATGGACGGCCCCGCCGCCATGCTCAGCGGCACCTACCAGATGCGCGGCGAGATCAGCCAGCGGCTGCTGCGCGCCCTGCCCGCCACGGTCGTGGTGCCCGCGCTCGACTCGCCCCTGCTCGCGCTGCTCGGCGACGAGGTCGCCAAGGACCAGCCGGGGCAGGAGGTCTTCCTCGACCGCCTGCTCGACCTGCTGCTGATCGCCACGCTGCGGGCCTGGTTCTCCCGTCCGGAGGCCGCGGCGCCCGCCTGGTACCAGGCGCACAGCGATCCCGTCGTGGGCCGCGCCCTGCGGGTCCTGCACAACGAGCCGGCGAACCCGTGGACCGTGGCGACGCTGGCCGAGCGCGTCGGGGTGTCCCGCGCCGCGCTGGCGCGGCGGTTCACGGAGCTGGTGGGGGAACCGCCGATGACGTATCTGACGAGCTGGCGTCTCGCCATGGCCGCCGACCTCCTGCGCGAGCCCGACGCGACGGTGGGGTCGGTGGCTCGCAGGGTGGGGTACGGCAGCGCGTTCGCGCTGAGCACGGCGTTCAAGCGGGAGCGGGGGATCAGCCCGCAGGAGTTCCGCCTGACCTCCGGGTGACCGCGCGCGAAATTTACGCTGTGTGATGATTCTTCGCCCAAGGCCGAGGAGACGCTACACAGCGTGAGCAACGCCATGTCCCGCCTGTCCCCCGGCGGTCGGGCATGGCTGTGGGTGGTCGTGGCCGCCCTCGCCTGGACCGTTCAGGTCGGCGGGCTCGGCCCCGCCCTCGCCGAGGCGTTCGCCGCCGAGGGCGAGACGGTCGTGGCCGAACGGCTCCTCGTCGCCGGCGAAGCCTCGCGAAGGGCCGAGCCGCCCGCCCGCCGTCCCCCTCCCGCCGTGGTCAGGCGGCACGATCCCGTGGTGGTCAGGCCGGCCACGCCCGCGTGCGCGCGGAAGGCCGCGCTCCAGACGCTGCTCTGCGTGTGGCGTACGTGACAGGGCCCGCGCCCGCCGTACCACCACCTGATCGGAGCAAGACCATGAAGGATTCCTGTGTCGTCCTGGAGACGTGGACTCATCACTGCGCCCTGTGCCACAAGGAGTGGGAGCACACCTACGAGGCCTGGCACGTCGACAACGGGTGCGGCAGGAGCGCGGTGACCTGGCGCGATCACGGCCACCTGGTGCCGGCGCCGTGGTCGGACCCCGCCTGCCCGGCGTGTTCGAGCCCGGCGAGGGCGGTCACCGCCCGCTGAACCGGCGCGGGTGCCGCCCTTCCGCCGGGGACGGCACCCGCCCCAGCCACCGCTGTCTTTCGTCCGCCTCCGTCCACCACCCGGTTCCCCGATTCGCCTCCACCCGTCCACCCGGTTCATTCGTCCGCCTCCGTCGTCCCCCCGCGACCTCTCATCCACCCCCGCCCACCACCTGGTTCCCGGAATCGACCCTCACCGGTCCACCTGATTCGCGCGTCCTGGAAAAACTCTGGGGGCGATGTCGATAGGCGTGCATGCCGTTCGTCGTCATAGTGTGCGGCCACCCGCCGCACGAGGAGAACAGAACCTGAAGGAGCCGGACCATGAAGTACATGCTGCTCATCAACAGTGGTGCCATCGACGAGAACGGCGCGGCCGCCGAGTGCAGCGTCGAGGACTGGATGGCCTACGACAAGGCCGTGCGGGACGCCGGGATCTACGTCTCGGGTGAGTCGCTGGCCGACCTGGTCACCGCCACGTCGGTCCGGGTCGGCGCGGACGGCGAGCGCACCGTCACCGACGGGCCGTTCGCCGAGACCCGCGAGGTCCTCGGCGGCTTCTACGTCATCGACGTGCCGGACCTGGACGTCGCGCTCGACTGGGCCGCCCGCTGCCCCGGTGCGCGCGGCAGCGGTTCGGTCGTGGTGCGGCCGGTCGCCGACTTCGGGGCCTGACGGCGATGCGGGAGCGGGCGAGCGGCACCGACAGGGCGGTGGAGGCGGTGTTCAGGGAGGAGCACGGTCGGCTGCTCGCCTCTCTCGTGAGCCGTTTCGGGGATCTGGACCTGGCCGAGGAGGTCGCCTCCGAGGCGATCGAGGCGGCTCTGGCGCACTGGCCGGTGCAGGGTGTGCCGGACCGGCCCGGCGCCTGGCTGCTGACGACGGCGCGGCGCAAGGCCGTCGACCGGCTGCGGCGTGACCAGGCGTACGCCGCCCGGCTCGCCGTCCTGCGGGTGGAGGCGGACCGGGCCGACCCCGCCCCTCCCGCGGACGCCGGCGTGGGCGGCGACCTACCCGACGAGCGGCTGCAGCTGTTCTTCACCTGCGCCCACCCCGCCCTTCCTGCCGAGGCCCGCGGGGCGCTGACCCTGCGGTGCCTGGCCGGGCTGACCACGCCGGAGGTCGCACGGGCCTTTCTCGTCCCGCCGGCGACGATGGCACAGCGGATCGTGCGGGCGAAGAAGAAGATCCGTGAGGCCCGGATCCCCTTCAGGGTGCCGGGCGCCGACGAGCTGCCCGCCCGCCTGCCTGGCGTGCTCCAGGTGCTCTACTCCATCTTCACCGAGGGCTACGCGGCCAGCGCCGGCCCCCGGTTGCAGCGGCTCGACCTCGCCGAGGAGGCCATCCGGCTGACGCGGATCCTGCGCCGACTGCTCCCCGCCGAGCGGGAGGTCACCGGGCTGCTCGGGCTCATGCTCCTGATCCACGCCCGGCGCGACGCCCGTACCAGCGCGGACGGCGGGCTGGTGCTGCTCGAGGACCAGGACCGCAGTCGCTGGGACCACGCGATGATCGAGGAGGGCCTCGCCCTGGTGCCCGCCGCGCTGACCGGCGGCCCCCCGGCCCGTACGGCGTGCAGGCCGCCATCGCCGCGCTGCACGACGAGGCCGCGGACCTCGCGACCACCGACTGGCCGCAGATCGTGGCGCTCTACGACGTGCTGCTCGCCCTCGCCCCGTCCCCGGTCGTCGCCCTGAACCGGGCCGCGGCGGTGGCGATGCGCGACGGCCCGGAGGCGGGCCTGGCGCTGCTCGACGACCTGGCGGGCGAGGAGCGGCTGCGCGCCTACCCTCCCTACCCGGCGGCCCGGGCGGACCTGCTGCAGCGGCTCGGCCGGCTCCCGGAGGCGGCGGCCGCCTACCGCGAGGCACTCGACCTGGCCGGCACCGAACCCGAACGCACCCACCTGCGCCGCAGACTGAACGCGATCGACCCACCCGGCCCCGACACCACGCCCGCCCCGTGACCGCCGGCATCGACCCCCCCAAGGCGCGCCCGCCCCGCACGTGACGCTCGAAGGGCCGCCCGGCACAGAACCATCCGGCACCGCCGGTCCGACACGTTGACCGCCCAGCACGCGGTCGCCCAGCAAGAGGCCGCCCAGACAAGAGGCCCGACGTCGCATCAGACACCAAGAGGAGAGCCCGAAACATGGACCGTGTCCAGATTCTCGCGTGGGTCAAGGCTGAACGGCTCAGCCTCGCCGACTTCCTCGACGACCTCGACCACCACGAATGGCAGACCCCTTCCCTGTGCCCCGGCTGGACGATGCACGACATGGCCGCGCACATCACGATGTCCACCCGCACCACCCTCCTCGTCGCGATCAAGTGGGCGATCCGGGCGCGCGGTGACTTCAACCGGATGGAAGCCGACATGGCCCGGGACCGGGCGGCCAGGTTCAGCCCCGCCGAGCTCATCGCGCAGATCCGCGAGACGGCGGGCTCGGCGCGCCGCGCACCCCTCGCCAGCCCTCTGGACCCGCTCGTCGACGCCCTGGTGCACGGGCAGGACATCGCGCGGCCTCTCGGACGCGCGCGGAAGATGCCCGTGCAGCCGGCGCTGGCGGCGATCGGGCACGTCCTGGCCAGTCCGTTCTACGGCGCGCCCAAGCGTCTGGCCGGCACGAGGCTGGTCGCCACCGACGCGGAGTGGTCGGCGGGCGAGGGCCCGGACGAGGTACGGGGGCCGGTGTGCGACCTCCTCCTTCTGGCGACCGGACGACCGGCCGGGCTGGCAGCAGTGTCGGGCCCAGGCGTCGAACGGCTCGCGGCCGCGCTGTAGAACCCGCGCCACCGGACCTTGCTGAAGGCCCGGCGGCCGGCATGAGGCAGCGAAAGTGCTGAGAGTGCCCGGATGTCCCCTGCCGCCATCTGATGGGCGTGGGCCGGAGCGAAATCGTCGGTGCGGGGGTTTAGGGTTTCGGGTTCAGGCCCGCCGTGACGGCGGGAACCGAAGTTCTGCTGGGCACGCGCCCTCGGCGGACGGCACCATGCGACCGGCGGAGGCGCCAGACGGGCTTGCCGTACAGGAAGGAGAGAGAACAACCGCCCGGCAGACAGGAAGAACCTCATCCCCCGGTCCGGCAGAATTGGGCGGCGGACCATCGAAAGGCGAATCAGTGCTCTCTATTCACCAGCGGATCGCGGAAGAGCTGGGCGTACGCGACGGGCAGGTGCAAGCGGCGGTCGACTTGCTCGACGGCGGCGCCACCGTGCCGTTCATCGCGCGCTACCGCAAGGAGGTCACCGGCGCGCTCGACGACGCGCAGCTGCGCACGCTGGAGGAGCGGCTGCGCTACCTGCGCGAGCTCGAGGAGCGGCGCACGGCGATCCTCGAGTCGATCGAGTCGCAGGGCAAGCTGACCGACGAGCTCAGGGAGCAGATCGTCGCGGCCGACACCAAGGCCCGCCTGGAGGACATCTACCTCCCCTACAAGCCGAAGCGCCGCACCAAGGCCATGATCGCGCGTGAGCTGGGCCTGGAGCCGCTGGCCGACGCGCTGCTCGCCGACCCGACGCTCGACCCGATCGCCACCGCCGGCCCCTACGTCGTGGAGGGGCTGGCCGACGCGGCCGCCGCCCTGGAGGGCGCCAGGGCCATCCTGATCGAACGGTTCGCCGAGGACGCCGACCTGATCGGCACGCTGCGCGAGCGCATGTGGTCGAACGGCAGGGCGGTGTCGACCGTGCGCGAGGGCAAGGAGGAGGCGGGGGCCAAGTTCTCCGACTACTTCGACTTCAGCGAGCCGTTCACCAAGCTGCCCTCGCACCGGATCCTGGCGATGTTCCGCGGCGAGAAGGAGGAGATCCTCTCGGTCGCGCTCGAGCCCGAGGAGGGGCCCGAGTACGAGCTGCGCATCGCCGCCCGCTTCGGCATCTCCGACCAGGGCAGGCCCGCCGACAAGTGGCTGAACGACACGGTCCGCTGGGCCTGGCGCACGCGCATCCTCGTCCACCTCGGCCTCGACCTGCGCATGCGGCTGTGGCAGGCGGCCGAGGACGAAGCGGTGGGGGTCTTCGCCGCCAACCTGCGCGACCTGCTGCTGGCCGCGCCCGCCGGCACCCGCGCGACGATGGGCCTCGACCCGGGGCTGCGCACCGGCGTCAAGGTGGCCGTGGTCGACGCCACCGGCAAGGTCGTCGACACCGCGACCATCTATCCGCACGAGCCGAAGCGCCAGTGGGACCAGTCGCTCGCCGTGCTCGGCGCGCTCGCCCAGAAGCACGGCGTCGAGCTGATCGCGATCGGCAACGGCACCGCCTCCCGCGAGACCGACAAGCTGGCCGGTGAGCTGGTCAAGCACATGCCCGGGTTGACCAAGATCGTGGTGTCGGAGGCCGGCGCGTCCGTCTACTCCGCCTCCGCCTACGCCTCGCAGGAGCTGCCCGACCTCGACGTCTCCCTGCGCGGCGCGGTCTCGATCGCCCGCCGCCTGCAGGACCCGCTGGCCGAACTGGTCAAGATCGACCCGAAGTCCATCGGCGTCGGGCAGTACCAGCACGACCTGGCCGAGTCCAAGCTGTCCCGTTCGCTCGACGCGGTGGTCGAAGACTGCGTCAACGCGGTCGGCGTCGACGTCAACACCGCCTCGGCGCCGCTGCTGACCCGCGTGTCGGGCATCGGGGCGACGCTGGCCGACAACATCGTCCAGCATCGCGACGCCAACGGCCCCTTCAGGTCGCGCACGGCGCTCAAGGAGGTGCCGAGACTCGGACCCAAGGCGTTCGAGCAGTGCGCCGGATTCCTCCGCATTCCCGGGGGCGCCGACCCGCTCGACGCCTCCAGCGTGCACCCCGAGGCGTATCCGGTGGTGCGGCGCATCCTGACCGCGGTGGGCGCCGACCTCAAGTCGCTCATCGGCAACACCGCGACGCTGCGCTCGCTCCGGCCCGCCGACTTCGTCGACGACACCTTCGGCCTGCCGACGGTGACCGACATCCTGGGCGAGCTCGAGAAGCCCGGACGCGACCCGCGTCCCGCCTTCAAGACGGCGACGTTCAAGGAGGGCGTGGAGAAGCTCTCCGACCTGGCGCCGGGCATGATCCTCGAGGGCGTGGTGACGAACGTCGCGGCGTTCGGCGCGTTCGTGGACGTCGGCGTCCACCAGGACGGGCTGGTGCACGTGTCGGCCATGTCACGCACGTTCGTCAAGGACCCGCGCGACGTGGTGAAGCCCGGCGACATCGTGAAGGTGAAGGTCCTCGAGGTCGACATCCCGCGCAAGCGCATCTCGCTGACGCTGCGCCTCGAGGACGAGGCCACCCAGGGCGAGGGCCGCCCCCGCCAGGGCAGGGGCGCAGGTGCCGGCGGCGGCGCCGGTGACCGCGGGTCCCGCGGCTCGGGCGAGGGCCGCTCGGACGGCGGGCGCGGCCGTCCTGGCGATGGGCGTACGGCCGGCGGCCGCGCGGCTGACGGCCGTCCAGGTGACGCGCGTACGGGCGGCGGACGTTCGGGCGATGGGCGCTCTGGCGAGGGCCGTTCCGGCGGTGGCCGTGGGGATGGCGGCCGTGGGGATGGCGGCCGGGCTGACGGCGGCCGTGGAAACGGTGGCGGCCGGGGCGACGGCGGTCGTCAGGGCGGCGGGCAGCGCGGTGGGCAGCGCCGCCAGGACCGTCCCGCCCCGACGGGCGCTCTGGCCGAGGCACTGCGCAAGGCAGGACTGGCGGGCGACGACCGCTAGCGAGTGACGGGCGCCGCCTGACACCGGCGGCGCCCGTCCGCTCCACCGATCTGCCCCCCGTCGGCGCCCGGATGTTCAGCGGCGAGCGGACGGGGGGCTGTGCCGGTCCGTTCACTGGGTACGGTCGTGGGGTGGGTGCCAAGGACAACACCAGCGACCTCTACCGCGAAGCCGTACGCCAGGCACGCGACCTGCTCAGGTGGCGATCACCGCTGCGGGCCGAGCTCTGGGCGAGCCGGCTGGCCGCCGCCGGGCCCGAGGGGACGGCCGAGCCGCTCCGCCGTCGCGCGGCCAAGGACCACACCCGCGAGGCACACCTCCTCCTGACCGCACTCGCCGCCGTGGAGCCCCTCCCCACCGACCGCGCTGAGGGACCGCTCGAAGCTCCTCCCGAGCGCGAGACCGAGATCGGCCTCGAAGGTCGTCCCGGAGCTGCGGGCGAGGGAAGTGAGGGAGGTCGTCTCGAAGCCGACGCCCGGAGCGGTGTGCGGGGTGGTGAGGCGTGGATGGAGTTGATGGGGCGGGCCCTGGTCGACGGGGGCTGGTACGGCATGGCCGACCCCTACGGCGAGCAGGCCCTGGCGATCCTCTCCTTCGTCTACCCCAACGGGAAGGAGCCCCACCTCGCCGTCGTGGCCATCGACCAGGCCCACGGCGGGTTCGCGGTCGACGCCGTGATCGAGGAGCCGAAGTTCCTCGACGACCTGGACGTGCGTCCCGCCGATCCCGCGCTGGTGGCGGGGCGGATCCTCGACGCCTTCGACCTCACCGACGCCGTCATGGGCGCCCCCGTCGCCGACACGCTGCCGGCCGCCCGCGCGATCGTGCTCGCCCGCGCCAGGTCCGTCCACGACCCCATACGGCACGCTCCCGACGACACCGTGACCAGCTTCGACGATCTCCCCGACCTGCCTGGCGCGGATGAGGCGTTCGCCACACTTGTGGAGTTCGTCGGCGACCGTCCCTCGTGGTGGAGTCCGGCCCGGGTGACGCGGTTCCTCAAGGAGTGGCTACCCAGGGAGGCCATCCTCAGCGAGGCGGCCATCAGCGCGATGCCCCAGGTCCTGCGGGCCTGGACGCGGCATCTGGGTGATCGTCCCGAGGTGCTCGAACGCGTCGAGGCCGACTCCCGCGACCTGCCGCTGGCGATGGCCGACGAACTGCGCTTCAGCCTCGCCAAGCGGCTCAGGCTCGCCCAGCGCCCCGACCAGGGGACCGACCACTGACCACGGCCGCTATGCTGCGCAGTGACCTTTTCTGTGGCCCATTGAGGGAGAGCACACCATGTACAAGGAGTTCGCGGCCGAGGCTGTCGTCTGGGTGGTCCCGATCGTGGTCCTCATCGGCCTCGCCCTCATGATCACAGCCTGATCCAAGGCTTGTAGCACCAGCCCACGGACGGCTCCCGCAGGAGCCGTCCGTGGGCTTTCGGCATGCACCACCGACGGCATTCAACAGCGACGGCAGCTCAACACCGCCGACAGCCGCCCCATCCCGAGCCGCCCCGGTTTCACCACGAACGTCAACCTGCGGGCAGCGCAAACAGTCAAGGCGAGGGCCGCGATCGGCGGTAGTGCACGTAACGGACGTCAGCGGTAGTACATGTAGCGGACATAGGTGCGCGCCCCGACATACCAGCGTCCGCAGTCGTCAAACCTGTCAAACCGGGGCTAGGACGCCCAGGCCAGCAGGGGTCCGCCCTCCCTGAGCCGCCGCAGCGCCTGCTTCTCCAGCTGCCTGATGCGCTCCCTGGTCAGCCCCAGGCTGTCGGCTATCTCCTGGTAGGTGAGCACCTTGCCGTCGACCAGGCCGTACCTGCGCCTGATGATGAACGCCTCGCGCGGCGGCAGCGACTGCACCAGCCCGCGCAGCTCCGCCGACAGCGCCCTCAGCTCCATCAGCTCCTGCACCTGCAGCAGGTCCTCGTCGGCGATCAGGTCGCCGACGCTCGCCTCGCCGTTCTCGCCGACCGGCGTGTCGAGGCTGACCGTCTCCCTGGCCAGCCTGCGCAGTCCCGCGACCTGCTCCACCGTACGGCCCGCCGTTCCGGCGAGCTCCTCCTCCGAGGGCTCCCTGCCCAGGTCGGCGGCGAGCCGCCGGGCGATCCTGGACAGCCGCGAGACCTCCTCCGCCACGTGGACGGGCAGCCTGACGGTTCTGCCCTTGTCGTTGATGCCGCGCTCGATCGCCTGCCTGATCCACCACATGCCGTAGGTGGAGAACTTGTACCCGCGCCGGTAGTCGAACTTCTCCACCGCCCTGATCAGCCCGAGGTTGCCCTCCTGGATCACGTCGATCAGGGGGAGCCCCCGGTGCGCGTAGCGCTTGGCCGCGGCCACGACCAGGCGCAGGTTGGCGCGGATCAGCCGGTCCTTGGCCTGCTCGCCCTCGCGGACAACGACACGCAGCACGGGCCGGTCGTCTCCGTGGGCGAGCAGGTGGCGCGCGTACAGGCCCGCTTCGACCCGCCGGGCGAGCTCGACCTCCTCCTCGGCGGTGAGCAGCGGGACCCTGCCGATCTCCTTGAGGTAGTCACCCAACAGGTCCGCCATGCCGCCCGACTACCCGACAAACGGCGGAGAATGCCCAGATTCGCTGAGTTCGGCGATGGCCAGTTCGGCTGTGGTCCTGATCTCGAAGAACTTGTCGAGAGCGGTGATGGCGAACAGGTGTTTGCACCGCCCGTTCAGACCGGACAGCAGCATCCGCCCGCCCGAGGCGGTGACCGCCTTGTGGAGATAGACCAGAACGGACAGGCCCGAGGAGTCGCAGACGCTCACCGCCTGCATGTCGATGACGATCATCGGAGGCTGACTGAGATCGAGCGCCTTGGTGACCCGATCACGTACCTCGGCCGCCGATCCGAAGTCGAACTCTCCCGTGAGCCTCGCGATGACGCAAGGACCTTGCAGTCCGAGGCTGATCGACAAGGCCTGCTCCGCAGTCACCCAGCTCCACCTACCCGTGTAGCACTGTCAGATCCCGCTACTTTACCGAAGGTCCGCAGAAAGCCTCGGCCTTCAGCTTCAGGCCGGGATGAATGCGGTCCCGTCGGGGGATGTCCCGCCGGTAGGCGGGACATCCCGCAGCGCGGACCCAGAGCGGTCATGTTGGTCGCCGCCGTTGTTCGATGCAGGCGCTGATGATGGTCGGTGGCGCTCCACCGCACGAGGCGGCGGGGTAGCTGGGCGACCAGAAGTGGCTGTGCGTGGGTTGAGGTGGCCGGTGAACTCCTTGCGCAGGTAGAGCAGGGAGACGCCCTGCGCGTACCTCGCGAACGGGGCAGCGGCGAAGTCCGGCCTCAACAAAGCGATCCTGGACAAGGGCTGGTACGGCCTCGAAGTCGCGCTCCGGTCGAAAGCCAGATACACCGGCAGCACCATCATCAAGATCAACCCGGCATACACATCTCAGACGTGCTCGAACTGTCAGGCGGTGGATGCGAAGAGCCGCGAGAGCCAAGCCCTCTTTGTCTGCACCACCTGCACCCACCGCGAGCACGCCGACATCAACGCCGCGAAAACCATCCGATACAAGGCGGCAGGGCTTGTCGTCTCCGGACGCTCCTTCGACCCGCAAGGGCCGGCGAAGCGTCAAGCACCCCGTTCCACAGCCGCCGCGCACGCGCGCCGCGAGCTGCCGCGTGAGCGGCACGGGACTCCCCGTCCTTCAAGGTGGGGAGCAGGTCAAGAGAAGTAGCGGGCCGGGTTGGCAACCAGGAGCTGTTCTATGTGCTGATCTGTTACACCGGCGGCGCGGAGCGCAGGCAGAACCTCATCGTGAATGTGGTCATAACGCCAGTTCGGCGCCACCAGGGGGACCCCTTCGTCCCAGTCCCCGGCGAAATAGTCCATGAAGCAGGCGGCGTCGTGGCTCAGCACCATCCGGTCGGCGTACCCGCGTTCGCACAGCGCGGCGACCGTGGCGACCCGCTGGTCGGTCGGGTTGTACATGTCGAGCCCGAACCGGTCCATCCCGAGGATCGCGCCGGTGTCGGCGAGCCTGCGCAGATAGTCGAGGTCGTTGCTGTCACCGGCGTGACCGACGACGACCTTGCTCAGGTCGACGCCCTCCTTGGCGAACAGGTCGAGCGCCAGGAGCCCCGACCGCGAGGGCGAGTCGGTGTGGACGGTGATCGGCGCGCCGGTCCGGACGTGCGCCTGCGCGGCGGCCCGGCACATCCGCTCGACGCCCTCGGTCATCCCGCGCTTGTCCACCACGCACTTGATGAACGCGGCCCTGACCCCCGTGTCGGCGATGCCCCTGGTGAGGTCGCGGACCATGTCGTCGATCATCGGATCGGGCATGTCCATGAGCAGCCCTGGCCCGCGATGCTCGTAGGGGTGGGGCGGCAGGTCGTAGAAGTAGAGGCCGGTGGCGACGATGATGTGGAGCTCGGGCACCTCCTCGGCGATGCGCTGGATGCGCGGGATGTACCTCCCGAGCCCCCACACCGTCGGGTCGACGATCGTCCGCACGCCCTTCGCGGCCACCGCCCTCAGCTTGCCGATCGCGTCGGCGACCCTGAACTCCTCGTCCCACCAGTCCCCGTCGCCGTAGTTGTCCCTGTGCTCGGTGGAGAGCGCGAAGATGTGCTCGTGCATGAGGGTCTGGCCGAGGTCACCGACGTCGACCTGCCCGCGGACGGTGGGAACGGTGGGCATGAGCAACCTCCCATACCGGCTGGTCTGTTCGCGCCAACCTACGTCAATCGATCCTCGGGAACAATGGCGCGGGCGCGGGCAGCCGCTCCCCCGCCACCGCCGCCGCGACCCTCGCCGCCGCCTCGGGCAGGAACACCTCCAGCTGGACGGCCAGCGCCCGGCAGGCCTGGACCAGCGTCGCCAGCGCCACGCCTGGATCGGCCTGCTTCCACGGCCGCTCGCGCTCGATGTAGCGGTTGGCCTCCTCCACGATCGACCACACCGCCGAGGCCGCCGTGCGGAAGTCGAACTCCTCCAGCGCCCGGTGGACCCGCTCCTCGACGTCGGGAACGAGCGGCTCGGTCGGCACGTCGGGCACCTGGCCGTCGCGGAACCTGTGGACCATGGTGACGACCCGCTTCACCAGGTTGCCGACGCCGTTGGCCAGGTCCTCGTCGTACCTGGCCGCCAGCCGTACCTCGGTGAAGTCGGCGTCGCCGACGCGCGGCACCTCGCGCAGCAGCCACCACCGCACCGCGTCGCCACCGTAGCGTCCGGCCAGCTCCACCGGATCGACGGCGGAGCCCGAGGACTTGGAGATCTTGCGACCCTCGACGGTCAGGTAGTCGTGGACGTAGATCTCGGTGGGCAGCGGCTCACCCGCCGACAGCAGCATCGCCGGCCAGTAGACGGCGTGGAAGCGGATCACGCCCTTGCCGACCAGGTGGATCTTCCGGCCCCGCGCCCACCAGCGCTCGTAGTCGTCCAGGGCGGTGACGTAGTTGGCCAGCGCGTCCCACCAGACGTAGACGACCTGCGAGGGGTCGTCCGGCACGGGGATGCCCCAGCCCCTGGCCCGCTCCTGCGAGCGGGAGACGCTGATGTCCTCGAGCCCCGCCTCGATGAAGGCCAGCACCTCGTTCCTGCGGGCGGCGGGCTCGATGCGCAGGCGACCGCCGGCGATGAGCTCCCTGAGCTGGTCCTGGTAGCGGGAGAGGCGGAAGAACCAGTTCTTCTCCTCGACCACCTGGAGCGGGCCGCCGTGCTCGGGACAGCCGTCGCCGGTGGCGAACTGCTCGCAGCCCACGCAGTACAGGCCCGCGTAGTGCCGCTGGTAGACGTCGTGGGCGGTGGCCCGCCACAGCCGCTCGACGCCCCGCCGGTGCGCCGGGTCGCGGCTGGTGCGGACGAAGGAGTCGAAGGAGAGCGCCAGCGGCCCGCGCAGGTCTTCGAAGGCCCTGGCATTGCGGTCGACGAACTCCTGGACCGGCACGCCGGCCGCCTGCGCGGCCAGCACGTTCTTCAGCGAGTTGTCGTCGGTGCCGGTCTGGAAGCGTACGGGCTCGCGCCTGCGGTAGTGCCTGGCCAGCACGTCGGCCTGGACGATCTCCAACGCGAACCCCAGGTGGGGACGGGCGTTGACGTAGGGGATGGTGGTCGTGATGTACATCGGGAACCTCCGGAAAAGGGCCCCGGACATGCGAAGAGGCCCCGGATGAGCAGGGCCTCGGCGAGAAGACGTCAGCGAGCCCCTAGGGGGCCATCATTCGCCGCGTCGTCATGCCGCTCATCATAGCCACGATGTCAGCTTCTCGGCCGTAAACGACTGAGCTTGCAGCTCCTCGCCGTCGATGGCATCGACGGTCTGGTCCGCGTCAGGCAGCGTGACTCACTGCCCAGCCCGCTACACCGCGCGCGGCGATGTTACGGGCTGCGTTGACGTCGGCATGCTCAGCGAAACCGCACGACGTACAGGAGAAGACGGCCTGGTCTGGCCGGTTGGCCCGATCGGTATGCCCGCAGGCCCAGCATTGCTGGCTGGTGTAGGCCGGATCGACATGGATAAGAGCGATCCCGGCCCGTCGGGCCTTGTAGGCGATGAAGCCGCCCAGTTGGGCGAAGCTCCAAGAGTGCAGCGTGACCCGCTGGGGCTTGCGGAGCCGTACCCGCTCGCGGATGCCCTGGAGGTCTTCCAGAGCGATCCCGCGTCCGGTGCGTTCTGCCTCGGTCACGATGCGTTTGGCGATCACATGGTTGGTGTTGGCGGCGAACCGGGCCTCGGCCCGGCGGCGTTTCTTCAGCAGGCGTTTGGCGGATTTGGTGCGCTTGGCCTGCAACCGGCGGCGCAGCTCCCGCTGTCGGCGGCGGACCGCATTCAGCCCCTTTCCCGAGTAGCGGTTCCCGTCGCTGGTGGTAGCGATATTGGCGATGCCCAGATCCACACCCAGGAACCCGTTCGGGATCACTACCGGCCTGTCCGGGATCTCACAGGTGGCGATCAGGAACCACATGCCGTCCCGCAACACCAAGTCCGACTCGCCTTTGCGGTGCGTGGCCAGCATCGCCAGCTGCCGCTCTGAGCAGGTGAACGCGATACCGCGCAGCCGCCCGGCGATCGTCCAGATCGACACCGTGCGGGCGTGGGGTTGCCAGGACAGGCAGCGATCGTCGTACGGCTGGGCCGCGTGCGGGCGGAAGGTGATCGGTTTGCTCTCGGCGCGGGTCCGCCGTCGCGATCCTGGCGGCCCGAGATTGCCGGCCCGCAGGTTGGCCTTGAGCGTGGTGCAGGCGTCGGCGACCTTCTTGATCACGTGCTGGGCGGCCTGAGCGCCCAGACCACGCGCCTTCAACACCGTATAGGTGTGCTTGCGCAGGTCATACTCGCGGGTGACCCCGGTGGTGAACGCGGTCCGCGCGACGAGATCGGCGGCCTGGTTGCAGCCGCGCAGGGTCGCCTCCAGCGCCGCCGCCTGCTCAGGCGTTGGCAGGAGCTTCACCTGCACCACCAGTTTCACAATCGAACACACTATCGTTCGGTTCGTGATCACCGCGATGGGAACCGAACCTTCAACTGGCGTGATTGACGGTTGACAGGTATCCGGGGGTGCCGGTTTCGGGGAGGTTTCGTTGGATTCCTCTGCGCACGAGCACGCCCTGTGACCCCACTCCCCCGCGCCCCGGAGCACCCGCCTCCGGGGCGCGCCGTCACCTCGCCCGCGCCCTCCGGGAGCGCCCCCTCAGCACCCACACCAGCGCCCCGACCGTGAACACCACCAGGCCCGCCACCACGGAGGGCGCGGGCAGCGTGACCGCGAGCACGACGCAGAGCAGCACGCCCAGCACGGGTACCGCCTTCGGCGGCGCGCCCTCGTCGGCGGTCAGCGTGAGCGCGGAGGCGTTGGCGACCGCGTAGTAGGCCAGCACGCCGAACGACGAGAACCCGATCGCCTCCCGCAGATCGGCCACCAGCACCAGCGCGACGACCGCCACGCCGACGGCCAGCTCCGCCCGGTGCGGCACCTTCCTCGACGGATGCACCGCGTCGAGGAAGCCGGGCAGATCGCGCTCCCTCGCCATCGCGAACGTCGTCCTCGACACCCCGAGGATGAGCGCGAGCAGCGCGCCGAGCGCCGCCACGGCCGCACCCGCCTGCACGACAGGGGCGAGCCATGCCGCCCCCGCCCAGGTCACGGTGTCGACCAGCGGCGCCTGCGACACGCCGAGGCGCGCGGGGCCCAGCACCCGCAGCGTGGCCAGGGCGACCAGGAAGTAGACGACGAGCGTGACACCGAGCGCGATGGGGATGGCCAGCGGGATCGTCCGCCGCGGATCGCGCACCTCCTCGCCGAGTGTGGCGATGCGCGCATAGCCCGCGAAGGCGAAGAACAGCAGGCCCGCCCCCTGCAGGACGTCCCATGGGGTGACCGGGTGGAGAGCGGGCGGCGTGGCGAACCCTGGCGCGCGATCGCCGAGCAGCCCGGCGGCCACCACCGCCGCCAGCACCGCGAGGACCAGCCCCACGATCACCCTGGCCGCCGTCGTCGACCGCTGCACGCCGAAGAGGTTGAGGACGGTCAGCGCCACCACCGCGCCCACCGCGAGCGGCCTGGCGAGGCCGGGGTCGACGTAGGCGCCGAACGTGAGGGCCATCGCCGCGCAGGAGGCCGTCTTGCCGACCACGAAGCCCCACCCCGCCAGGTATCCCCAGAACGGGCCGAGCCGCCGCCTGCCGTACACGTAGGTGCCGCCCGACTCGGGGTAGCGGGCGGCCAGCCGGGCGGAGGAGGTGGCGTTGCAGTAGGCGACGACCGCGGCCAGCGCGAGGGCGGCCGGCAACCACCGCCCCGCCGCGGAGGCGGCGGGCGCGAAGGCGGCGAACACGCCGGCGCCGATCATCGCACTCAGCCCCACGACGACCGCGTCTCCCGTGCCCAGCCGCCGCGCCAACCCGGACGCCATCGCACCCCTCCCTTAGGCGGGCGCCGAACCCGCAGATGACCACTGTGCCGTACGGAGGTGACGGAACTCAGGCCGGGTACGCGTGCGTCTCCGTCGCCTTGACCGAGGCCCAGACGCGCTGCCCATGGGCGAGGCCGAGCTCGGCCAGCGCCGCGGCCGTGATGTCCGCCGAGACCGCCAGCGGACCTTCGAGGTGCACCCTGACGCTGTCGCCGTGCTGCTCGATCCCGTCGATCCCGCCCTCCCACAGGTTGCGCGGAGTGCCGTCGGGGCGGGTCCGGTAGAGCGCGACCGCCGAGGGCGGGAAGGCGACGAACACCTCGCCCGTGAGCGACTCGGCGACGTGCAGCGACAGCGACCCGTTGAGAGAGACGACGTGTCCGTCGGCCCGGCCCCGGTAGAGGTTGAGCCCGACCAGCCGCGCGACGTAGGAGGTGCGCGGGCGCCTGGCGACCTCGGCGGGAGCGCCCTCCTGCACCATCCGGCCGTTCTCGATCACCACGAGCCGGTCGGCCAGCACCATCGCGTCCAGCGCGTCGTGCGTGACCAGCACGCACGCCCCGTCGAAGGCGGCCAGCACCTTGCGCAGCCCCGCCCGCACCTCCAGCCTGGTGTGCGCGTCGAGCGCCGCGAGCGGCTCGTCCATCAACAGCAGGCCAGGCCGTACGGCCAGCGCCCTGGCCAGCGCCACCCGCTGCGCCTGCCCGCCGGACAGCTCCTTCGGCCTGCGCCTGGCGAACTCCGCCAGCCCCATGCGCGCCAGCCACGCGGCGGCCGTACGGCGGGCCTCCGCCTTGGGCACTCCTTGGCAGCGCGGCCCGAACGCGACGTTCTCCAGCGCCGACAGGTGCGGGAACAGCAGGTAGTCCTGGAACACCACGCCGACGGGGCCCGTGCCGGGAGGCTCGAAGCCGGGTTCGAGGCCCGCGAGGGCGCGCAGGGCGGTGGTCTTGCCCGCGCCGTTCGGCCCGAGCAGCGCCACGACCTCGCCGTCGGCCACCTCCAGCGGCAGGTCGAGCGTGAAGCCAGGACGCTCGACGACCAGGTGCGTCCTCATGAGATCCACCGTTCGCGCAGGCTGGCCAGCACGGCCACCGACACCGCGAGCAGCACCAGGCTGAGCACGATCGCCGCCTCAGGGTCGGTCTCCAGCGCCAGGTAGACCGCCAGCGGCATCGTCTGCGTGCGGCCGGGGAAGTTGCCGGCGAACGTGATGGTCGCCCCGAACTCGCCGAGGGCCCTGGCCCAGCACAGCACCGCCCCCGCGACCACGCCGGGCGCGATCAGCGGCAGCGTCACCCTGCGGAAGACGGTCAGGCGCGAGGCCCCCAGCGTGCGCGCCGCCTCCTCGTAGCGCAGGTCGGCCGCCCGCAGCGCCCCCTCCACGCTGATCACCAGGAACGGCATGGCGACGAACGCCTCCGCCAGCACCACGCCCGCCGAGGTGAACGGCAGCGACACCCCGAACCACTGGTCGAGCCACTGCCCGACCAGGCCCCTGCGCCCGAACACCAGCAGCAGCGCCACCCCGCCCACGACCGGGGGCAGCACCAGCGGCACCGTGACCAGCGCCCGCACGACGGCCCTGCCCCTGAACTCGGCCCTGGCCAGCAGCCAGGCCAGCGGCACGCCCAGCACCAGGCACAGGGCGGTGGCGAGGGTCGCGGTGACCAGGGACAGCCGCAGCGCCTCGAGCACCTGGGGCCGCGCCAGCCTGGCGGGCAGCGTGGACCACGGCGCCTCGGCCAGCAGCCCCGCCAGCGGGAGCACCAGGAACGCCAGCCCCAGCAGCGCCGGCACCACCAGCACCCATGGCGGCCGCGCGGACCTCACCCCGCGGCCCCCTCGAACCCGGCCGCGGTGAGCACCCCGCGCCCCTGCTCCGACAGCACCAGCGACACGAAGTCGTCGGCGAGCCCGCCGGTGAGCGCCACGATCGGGTAGTCGTTGACGGCCCTCGCCGACTCCGCGAACTCCACCCCCTCGACCTTCCCCGCCGCCGCCCGCACGTCGGTGCGGTAGACGAGCGCGGCGTCGACCTCGCCCAGCGTGACCTTGGTGAGCGTGGCCTTGACGTCCTGTTCGAGGGTGACGGGGGTGACCTTGAGCCCTTGGAGGACCTTCGCCGCCGCCGCCCCGCACGGCACCTGCGGCGCGCACAGCGCCACCGTCACCTCGGGCCTGGCCAGGTCGGCGAGGCCGGCCACACGGGCGGGATTGCCCTTGGGCACCGCGATCTCCAGCCGGTTCCTGGCGAAGACCCGCGCCTTGTCGCTGACCTGCTTCATCGTCGCGGGGCTCGCCGCCGCGAAGACGTCGGCGGGCGCCCCCTTGCCGATCTGCTGGGCGAGCGTGGCGCTGGAGCCGAAGTTGAAGGTCACCTTCACCCCCGGACGCGCCGCCTCGAAGCGCGCACCCAGCGCGGTGAACGTCTCCGTCAGCGAGGCCGCGGCGAAGACCGTCAGCTCCTTCTTCTCCGCGCCGCCCGACCCGCACCCCGTGAGTACGGTGAGCAGCACCGCGATCGCGACCAACCCGCGCATGGCGACTCCTAGGGGGCGAGCTCGACGACGACGTTCGTGGACTTGATGACGGCCACGGCGACCACGCCGGGCGCCAGGCCGAGCTCGTCGGCCGCCTGCCTGCTCATCAGCGAGACCACTCGGAACGGCCCCGCCGCGATCTCGACCTGGGCCATCACGGAGTCCTTGACCACGTCGGTGACGATGCCCCTGAACCTGTTGCGCGCGGAGGAGTGCCCCCAGCCGCTCTCCTCGCCGACCTGCGCGCGGGCGAAGGCCGCCAGGTCCGCTCCGGACACGACCCGGTGGCCGTGCTCGTCGCGGGTGGCGGCCAGCCTGCCGCCGTCGATCCACCGCCGAACGGTGTCAGGACTCACGCCGAGCAAGGAGGCGGCGTCGCCGATGCGAAACACATCCGCACCTTACCCTCGCAGATGCGAGGGAAGAAACCCCTATTGTCCGGCTTCTGCGTCATCCCTGGACGGCACGATCAGCACCGGACGGCCCGCATGGTGCAGCACCCTGTCCGAGGTGCTGCCCAGCAGCAGCGATCTGACCCCGCCCTGCCCTCTGGTGCCCGTCACGATCAGCGAGGCGTCGATCTCCTTCGCCACATCCACGATCGTCGACCAGACGGCCATGGAGTCGGGCTCCGACCGGGCCGTGGCGTCCAGCCCGTGCTGCCGCGCCAGGCGCGCCCCCTGCTCGGCCAGCTCCTTCGTCGCCGCCTGTATCGCCTCGTCCTCAGCGGTGGTGTCGACCGGCGCGATCATCCCCGCCGAGCCCCTGATCGAGGCCAGCGCCAGCCGCTCCCACACGCTCAGCACCACCGCCCGCTGTCCCTTGAGCAGGTGACCGGCGTACGCGATCGCCGCCTTCGCATCGTCCGAACCGTCGTACGCCACCAGAATCGTCATTTCGGTCTCCCTCAAGTCGGCCTTGCCGGTACCTCTATCCGGGCCGGCGCGTTTCACGCCCTTGGCCGTTTCGTGGTGGGCCGGCGGGTAGGGCACCAGGCATGACCGTGACACAGTTCCAGGACCTGCCTCTCGCCGACCGCGACAGGGAGTGGGACGCGGCCGAGGCAGACCGGCGCGTCCGCGCGTGGGCGAAGGCGGAGGACCGGCCCAACGCCGAGTACCGCAAGGCCCACCTCTGGTACGACGGCGACGAGGCCGACGAGTTCGGCGCCTACAAGCTGCCCATCGCCGACGTGATCGGCGGCACGCTCAAGGCCGTGCCCAGGGCGATCATGGCCGCGGGCGCCGTGCTGCAGGGCGCCAGAGGCGGGGTGAAGATACCGAAGGGCGAGGCGGACCGGGTCAAGGCCCACCTCGCCAAGTACTACGCCAAGCTGGGCGAGACACCTCCGTGGGAGCGGTGAGACCACCTACGCGGCCAGTGAGCGCGACGTCCCCGCGGCCACCGGCGCCGCGGGAGCGGCGTGCTGGACGGTCACCAGCCGGGGCGTGCGGTGGCCGCTCGCCTGCGGGAGCCGTACGAGGTGAAGGCCGAGCAGCAGGAGCAGGCCGACCTCCGACAGCACCACCAGACGCTGGGTGAGGCCCGCGGGGATGTCGGCGTTGTCGACGGGGATACCGGCCATCCGCACCAGGTAGGGGAGCACGACCAGCACGAGCGCGGCGATCGCGACGCCGCTGAGCGCCTTCATCGCCCGCGCGTAGTGCGCCTTCGCCCGGACCAGCAGCAGTCCTGCCACGGGCATCACGAGAAAGGCGACGAATCCGGCGTAGCGGTGGATGGCACCCGACATCGACAGCTCGAACCCGGGAGGGTCGGTCGGGAAGAGGCCGAGCAGCAGCATGCACACCCCCCAGACCACCACCAGCGACGCCGCGCCGCGCCCCGCGCCGGATCGGCGCAGCCCTTCGGCGATGAACGCCGCGCCCACCGCGAAGAGGGTGAGCGAAGCGGGAAGCAGCCACCCGATCGGATGGAAGGCGTACTCACTGATCAACGTGTGCAGCGGGTCGAGGCCCGCCTGCGTCTGCAGCGTGAGCATGGCGCCCGTGCCGGTGCCGAGCGTCGTGAATCCTCCGATGAGCAAACCCTTCATGGTTCCAAGCTCGCGGAACGCGGCTTTTCGGAGTATCGGAGATCGGCCCCACGAAGCCCCTGAACCTACCCCTACGACCTTGGTAGGAATCTCCCTGGCCTGTCCCCGATGACCTGGGGAAAGACCGACCCTGGTAGGGCAGGCCCCCTCAGGGTTCGGGCAGCCAGGGGTAAGGATTTGACTTCGAGCGCACTCCAGGGGCGAGGCTGGGGGCATGACGGTGGCCGCCAGGAGCGCCAAGCTCCCCCAGGACCTCGAGGTCCTGGACTACAAGATCAACCTTTACGAGGAGATGTCATGACCTCCAGGATCGGGCTCGGCTGCATGGGCATGTCCGAGTTCTACGGCACGGCCGACGAGAACGAGTCGATCGCCGTCATCCATCGCGCACTCGACCTTGACGTGAATTTTCTTGATACCGCCGACATGTACGGCATGGGGCACAACGAGCAGCTGGTCGGCCGCGCCATCAAGGGCCGCCGTGACGAGGTGTTCCTCGGCACCAAGTTCGGCATCAGGCGCGACGGAGGCGGGCGCAGCGTCGACAACAGCCCCGCCTACATCCGCCAGGCCTGCGACGCCTCGCTCCAGCGCCTCGGCGTCGACCACATCGACCTCTACTACATGCACCGCCGCAACCCCGACGTGCCGGTCGAGGAGGCGGTCGGCGCCATGGCCGAACTGGTCGAGCAGGGCAAGGTGCGCCATCTCGGCCTGTCGGAGGTGACGGCCGACACCCTGCGCAGGGCGCACGCCACGCACCCGATCCACGCGCTGCAGAGTGAGTACTCCCTGTTCACCAGGGGCATCGAGGAGGAGATCCTGCCCGCCGCCCGCGAGCTCGGCGTCAAGCTGGTCGCCTACTCCCCGATCAGCCGCGGCCTGCTCAGCGGCGCGCTGCCGCCGGCCGACCAGCTGCCGGACGACGACTACCGCAAGCACCTGCCGAGGACCTCGGGCGAGGCCGGCGAGCACAACGCGAAGCTGGTCGAGCGGGTCTCCGGCATCGCCGCCGAGGTCGGCTGCACGCCCGCCCAGCTCTCGCTTGCCTGGCTGCTGGCCCAGGGCGAGGACATCATCCCGATCCCCGGCACCAAGCGGCTGAAGTACCTGGAGGAGAACACCGCCGCCGCTGCCATCAGGCTCTCCGCCGACCAACTGGCCGCGCTCGCGACCGTGGCCGACTCGGTACAGGGCGCCCGCTATACCGACATGTCGTCGGTGGAGCGGTGATGTCCATCTAGCGGGTGATTCGCCGCCGGCCGACGACGTTCTACAGTCGGGGTCCATGAGGCTCGACTGGGCGATCGCCGCGATCGTGGCCCTGCTCTCACTGGCCGAGGAGATCGGCGGCCGCACCGGCGAGCCGGACCGGGCCAACCCCGCGCTGTGGATCGGGTTCGCGCTGGCCTGCGCGGTGCTGGTGGCGTTCAGGCGGCGCGTCCCTTTCACCGCGCTGGCCGTCTACACGCTCGTCGGCGGCCCGGCGATCCCGCTGTCCGGCGAGACGCTCGGCGCCTGGCAGTTCTACGTGGAGCTGCTGCTGCTGTTCACGCTGATGGCCGAGGTGCCGCCGCGCGACCGCCGGACCCCTGCGGGCCTGGCGCTCGCGCTCGGCTTCATCGGCCTGCTCCTCTTCACCGACACCGGCCCCGTCGGTCCCGGCGACATCGCGATCGCCCTGGTGATGGCCACCGTCGCGGGCGGCGCCGGCTTCGCCGTCCAGCGGTACCGGGTGGTCGCCGCCCAGGCGCAGGAGCGCGGCGCGCTGCTGGCCAGGGAGGCGGTCAACGACGAGCGCAACAGGATCGCCCGCGAACTGCACGACATCGTGGCGCACAGCGTCAGCGTCATGGTCATGCAGTCGGGAGCGGTCCGCCGCCGGCTGACCGAGGAGCAGGCGCGCGAGCGTGAAGCGCTCATGGTCGTGGAGGCGACGGGGCGCGCGGCCGTCCACGAGTTGAGCAGGATACTGGGCCTGCTGAGGTCGGGCTCCGAGGGCGCGGACACGACGCCGCAACCCAGCCTCGGCCGCCTGGAGGAGCTGGTCGAGCAGGTGCGCGTGGCCGGTCTCGACGTGAAGCTCGACGTGCGGGGCGAGCCCGCACAACTGTCGGCCGGCCTCGAGCTGTCGGCCTACCGGATCATCCAGGAGGCCCTGACCAACGCGCTCAAGCACGCGGGCCCGACCAGGGTGGTGGTCACGGTCGCGCACCGGCACAAGGAGCTGTTCCTGGAGATCGCCGACGAGGGGCCCACGCCGGGCCACGCGACGCCCGAGCCCCGCGGCCTCGGGCACGGGCTGATCGGCATGCGCGAGCGGGTGGCGCTGTTCGACGGGCGCCTCGACGCCCACCCCCGCTTCGGCGGCGGGTTCATCGTGCGGGCGACGCTTCCCGCCTGATCAGCGTCGTGGCCACCACCAGCGCGGCCACGATCACCGCGATCAGCGGGATCGCCGAGGGCGCCAGCGCGCTCAGCAGCACCAGGACCGCGGCGATCAGGAAGGCGGCGGTGTCGGCCGGGCCGTAGCGGTGGGGGCGGATGTGCAGCGCCCAGACGACCAGCAGGAAGAGCGCGACCGGGATCGCGATGGCCAGCCCCGCCTGTGACCTGGTCAGCACGCTGTCGCCGGTCACGAAGGCGAGCACGACCTCGAAGCCCGCGCTGAGGCCGCCCACCGCCGCGAAGATCAGGTAGTGGCCGTAGCCCCAGGGGATGGCATGCCTGTTGGAGCGCAGGATCGCGGGGGTGTCGGGGGCAAAGTAGATCCACCACAACGCGAAGGCGATCACCAGCGCGCCGATGGACAACGCGACCAGGGTGGGCGTCGGCCCCTCAGCGGCGACCGCGTCGCGCAGCGAGAGGGTGGCCGCCAGGACGTTCTCGCCCATCATGATGATCGTGAACAGGCCGTAGCGCTCGGCGATGTGGTGCGGGTGCCAGTGGGTACGGGTGCCCCACTCCGCCCACACCGGCACGGCCAGCTCGATCGCCGCGCCCACGGCGTACGCGACGATCACCGTGGTGCCCGACGTCACGAACAGCACCAGCCAGTAGACCTGCGCCGCGCAGATCCCGATCGCGTAGCGCAGCGCCACGCGCCTGCCCTCGGGGTCGCTCGCGGCGGCGCGCAGCCACTGGGAGGCCATGGCCAACCGCATGATCAGATACCCGAGCCAGAAGATCCGGTAGTCGTGGTGCTCGAACGCCCTGGGGATCCCCGACGCCAGCACGAGGACGCCCGACATCTGCACCAGCGTGATGGTGCGGTAGACCCAGTCGTCGGTGTCGTAGGCGGAGGCGAACCAGGTGAAGTTCATCCACGCCCACCAGATGGCGAAGAACGCGGTCAGGTAGCCGGTCAGCGCCTCGCCCAGGTGCCCCGCCGACAGCGCGTGAGCGAGTTGGGTGCCCGCGAAGGAGACGGCGACGACGAAGAACAGGTCGAAGAACAGCTCCAGCGGCGTCGCGACGCGATGCGGCTCATCGGTCGCTCGGGCCCGCATCGTGCGCAACTGCGTCATGCGGAGGTGATACCAGGTCACCGGGGCGGGTCGAAGTAGGCGCGCACCACGGTCGAGCCTTCGCTGGTATGGATCCGCACCAGGTCGCTGAGCAGGTTGACGATCAGCAGCCCGCGCGAGCCCGCCGTACGGGGATCGACGGGGGAGCGGCCCACCAGCGGGTCGGTGATGTGCCCCGTGTCGCTGACCTCGCAGACCAGGCGCCCTTCCTCGTGCCAGAGCCGCAGCGTGCCGGCACCCCCGCCGTGGTCGAGGCTGTTGGCGCCCAGTTCGGAGACGGTCAGCTGGACGTCGTCGAGGCGGGTGCCGGTCAGGCCCGCGGCCAGCGCCCACTCGTTGGCCAGGTGGCGCACCTCGGCGAGGTTGCGGTGGTCGAACAGGAGCGAGACCGCGGTCCTCGGCTCCGCCAGCGGCTGGTTGTAGCCGTCGATGATCAGCGAGGGGGCGTAGACAGGGCTGCGGCGCTCCCCCGAGGAGTCCTGGATGATCGGGTGGGTGAGCGCCGCGTCGTCGAGCACGAAGGGTTCGAGACGTTTGACGTCGTAGGGACACAGGATCGTGACCCGCCGTCCGGTGAAGGCCAGGTTGATCAGCGCCTCGTGCTGGGCGCAGGCCGGGTACTCGGTCTCGCTGCGCCCCTCCCAGATGGGCTCGCCGATGATGCGCACGTGCTGGTCGGGGAAGCGGTCGGCGAAGTCGCGCAGCACGCCGGGGATGATCCGGCCGGGGTTGCGGCCGACGACGGTCATGTCGAGCAATCGCACCCGCGCCGCATGGTCGCCCAGCTCACGCCTGATCAGGTCGAGATTGGGCGCGGGGACGGACACGGCCACCGGCTCCCCTGCCTCGAGTCCGCCACGGATGAAGGGAACGGTGCCCGACAGATACTCCGCGTCGTTCTCGTAGAAGAGCGCCGGATGCACGAACGCCATAAAACTCAGGTTACCTCCACCTGGTGAGTTAGACCTGATCATCGGGTATTACATAGGTACGCCCCACTGGAAGGATTCCGCTAGGTGAAGAAGCTCCAGCTGGTCCCCCGCCCGCGGCTCCCCCGCCGCCCCCTCCCCCTCGACCTGCGCACTCCCTCAGGCAGGCCCCTCCCTTTCTGACTCCCCGATGACCGACCCCCACATGCGCGTGTCCGACGCCGACCGTGAACGGGCCGCGCGACAACTGCAGAAGGCCTTCGCCGAGGGCCGGCTCGACGCCGAGGAACTGGACGAGCGCCTCGGGCTCGCCTTCGGCGCAAAGACCTACGGCGATCTCACCGCGCCGCTGTCCGACCTACCGGCCGCCGGCGCGTTCGTCCCGGCCGTCTTCTCCGCGCCGCACGCCGAGGCGGTGGTGCTGGAGTCGAAGACGGGCGACGTGACCCGCTCGGGCGACTGGCCGGTGCCCCAGCGACTCAAGGTCGTCTCCAAGTACGGCAACGCCACCCTCGACCTGTCGGCGGCCGGCGTGCTCCATCCCGTCGTGCACATCGACTTCGACCTGAAGTACGGCTCCGCCGGCGTCGTCCTGCCCGACGGCGCGACCGCCGACGTGGACGGCTACCAGGCGGGGTGGGGCGGCGCCCCCGAGGTGAGCGTCCCCGCGCGCCCTCGTCCTGGCCTGCTGCACGTGCGGATCACCGGCCAGATCAAGTACGGCGGGCTGGAGGTCCGCTACCCCCAGGCCATGAGGTAGCCGCTCGACCGCCTGGGCACGAAGGGTTCACTCCGGTGGGTTGATCTTGGTGACGTCGATCTCGTCGATCTTCCCGACGATGATCCGGTTGATGAACCACAGCACGACACCGATGCCCACCAGCACCGCCGCCCTCAGGTAGACGTCTCCCGTCCTGCCGGTGATCGGCAGCGCCAGGAACAGGCAGACCACCGCGCCCAGCGCCGGCATCCAGGTCGGCGCGACGAAGTGCTCGTGCCGGACGGGGTCTTTGCGCAGCAGCAGAACGCAGACGTTGACCAGCGCGAAGACCAGCAGCAGCAGGAGCACGGTCGTGTCGGCCAGCGGTCCCACGTCACCCGTCGACACCAGCACCGCGGCGATGGCCACCGTGAAAACGATCGCCACCCACGGCGTGGCCCTGGTGGGATGGACCGCGCCGAACACCGAGGGGATGATGCGCTGGCGCGCCATGCCGTACACCAGCCTGGAGGCCATCAGCATGTTGATCAGGGCGGTGTTGCCGACGGCGAGCAGCGCGATCAGGGCGAACAGCTTGGGCGGGAAGGCGAACCCGGCCACCTTGACCACTTCGAGGAGCGGGCCCGTCGAGGCGACCAGCGTTCTGGTGTCGACCAGCATGGTGGCGGTGAAGGCGACCGCCATGTAGATCAGCGCCGCCGCCACCAGCCCGCCGAACAGGGCGGGCGGGAAGTCCTTCTGCGGCTCCCTCGCCTCCTCGGCCAGGTTGACCGAGTCCTCGAAGCCGAGCAGCGCGTAGAAGGCCAGCGCGGTGCCGCCGAGCACGCCGAGGAAGGCGCCGTGGGCCTGATGGAACTCCAGCGCCCGCCCCGGCTCGCCCTCGCCGGTGAACAGCGCGTAGACGCCGATCGCGACGATCACCAGGAGACCGAAGGCCTCGATGATCGTCAGGGTCACGTTGACCTTCACCGACTCGGAGATGCCGGCGAAGTTCACCAGCGTGACCAGGCCGAGGAAGGCGAACGCGCCCACGATCACCGGCACCGTGACGAACTCGGCCAGGTATCTGCCGCCGAACGCCCTGGCGGCGGCACTGGCGGAGGTGATGCCGCTCATCATGACCGCGAAGGCCACGATGAAGGTCACGAACGGGATGTGGAAGGCCTTGTTGGCGTACAGGGCCGCGCCCGCCGCCTGCGGGTACTTGCCGACCAGCTCCGCGTAGGCGGTGGCGGTGAGGGCGGCGAGCACGAACGCGACGAGGAACGGCACCCAGAGGGCCCCGCCCACGTTGCCGGCCACCTTCCCGACCAGCGCGTAGATGCCGGCGCCGAGGATGTCCCCAAGGACGAAGAGCAGGAGCACCTTGCGGCCGATGACCCGCTTCAACGCGGGCTGATGCCCGTGACCCACAGTCATGGCCTGGCTCCTACCCGTGATTGTGGCCAGTGATGTAAGTGGGATGTAAGTGAACATCAAGGAGGCATCCATAATGTCCCTTCTGCTAGGCATCCAACGAAGGGCACCAGAATGCGTTTCCTCAAGCGGGCCATCACGATCTCCGCGGCCGCGCTGACCCTCGCCGGCCTCACCGCGTGCGGCGCGGTCGGCAACGCCGCCAACTGCGTCGAGGCCAACACCGAGGCCACCAAGATCATGAGCGACTACTCCAAGAGCATGACGAACCTCGGCACCAACCCCGACGAGATGCAGAAGGCCATGGAGAAGTCCGCCCAGGAGACCTCCGACAAGCTCAAGACGCTCGCCGGCAAGTACGACGGTGAGCTCGCCGAGGCGCTCAACGAGGCGGCGGGGCTGTTCGACACGCTCAAGTCCGACCCCACGAGCACGGACGCCATGGCGAAGGTGCAGAGCTTCTCGACCAAGATCCAGAGCGCCTGCTCCTAGCAGACTTCCCGGCCGCCGCACCGCCTGCGGGGGGCAGCGCGGCGCGGCGGCCGGGTATCCCCGATGTCTACTCTTGTCGCTCGTGCGCCCGACGACCCGTCTCTCGATCTACCTGCTGTCCCTGGCCGCCGCGTTCGCCTACGCCCTGCTCGGCCTGGTCAAGCTGGTCACCTTCCGCGCCACCACGTTCGACCTGGTCATCGTGGATCAGGCGGTTCGCGGCTATGCCCGGTTCGGCCCGCCGTACATTCCCTCCGTCGGCGTCTTCCACGGCCGCGGCATGGACTACCCGCAGCTGGCCGACCACTTCTCGCCGATCTACGCGCTGCTCGCGCCGCTCTACTGGATCCATGACGGCCCCGCGACGCTGATCGTCGCCCAGGCCGTCCTCTTCGCGGCCGCCATCCCGTTCCTGTGGCTGTTCACCCACCGCGTCCTCGGCACCGCGTCCGCCTATCTCGTGGCCGTCGCGTACGCGCTCTCGTGGCCGATCGCCCAGGCGGCCGCGTTCGACGTGCACGAGGTGATGTTCGTCCCGCTGCTCACCGCCGTCATGATCGAGCGGTATCAGGCGGGCCGCCCGCTGCCCGCGATCCTCGCCCTGTTCGCCCTCCTGCTCGTCAAGGAGGACATGGGCCTGATGGCGGTCGGGGCGGGGCTCTGTCTGGCCTTCCTCGGCGACAGGCTGCGCGGCCTGCTGTGCGTCGCCATCGGCGTGACCTGGACGATCCTGGTCCGCGGAGTCCTCATCCAGCTGGCGGGCGGCGACACGGGAGACTTCTGGGCCTACGGGCACCTCGGCCCCGACGTGCCCGCCGCGCTGCTCCACATGCTCGGCGACCCCCTCGGCACGCTGGCCCTGCCGTTCAGCGAGGAGGCCAAGGTCGACACGCTCTTCCTGCTGGTCTGGCCCACGCTGATGCTGTGCCTGCTCTCCCCCGTCTCGCTCGTCGCGCTGCCGCACGTGCTGGAGCGCATGCTGTCCGACCGCTCCTCGTGGTGGCAGGCCGACTTCCAGTACAGCGCCTTCACCGTCGTGATCCTCTTCTGCGCCGGCGTGGACGGCCTGGCCCGCCTCCTGCGCTGGGTCAAACGGCCGGAGTCCGCCACGCTGAAGACGGCGTGGGCGGTCGCCGTGTGCGCCGTCGCCCTCACCCTGCTCCCCCGCTTCGCCCTCGACCAGCTCACGCACCCCGGCTTCTACCGCGCTGACCCCGCGCGCACCTCCGCGGCGGCCGCCGCCGTCGCCCAGGTGCCCTCGGGGACGGTCGTCGAGGTCACCAACTCCCTCGGCCCCGCGCTGACCTCCCGCGCCACGGTCCTGCTGCTGGACGGCACGCCCCGCCACGCGCCCTGGGTCGTGGCCGACGTGGCCAGGTGGGAGTACCCCTTCGGCTCCGCCGCCGGCCAGGCCGAACGCGTCGCGCTGCTGCTGTCGTCCGGCTACGTCCAGGTCTTCCAACGCAACGGCTACGTCGTCCTGCACAAGCCGGACTCCGGCTCGGCCAATCCCCGGTGAGGCGCCCGCCAGCCGCTCAGCGCGCGGCCGTCCACCGGCGCGCGGCCAGCTCACGGGCCTCGGCGTAGCAACGGTCGAAGCCTTCGAGGATCAGCGGCCACGAGCCCGCGGCCGGCGGGGTGGAGCGGTTGTGCTCGGTGATGGACTCCCGCAGCGAGGTGTCGGTCGACAGCCGGACGACGGCCGCGACCAGGTCGTCGAAGGAGCGTCCGAGCAGGCCCTCCTTGCCGTGCCTGACGAAGTCGGCGACGCCGCTCTGGCTGCGGGCGACGACCGGCAGTCCGGCGGCGCGGGCCTCCAGCGCGGCGATGCCGAAGGACTCCCTCGGCGCGGGGGCGATGAAGACGTCGCCGGACGAGAGAACCTTGGCGATCTCCTCGCGGGTACGGCGGCCGGGCAGGGAGACCCACGAGGTCATGCCGTTGGCGGCAAGGAAGCGTTCCATGGAGCCCCGGGCGGGGCCGTCCCCGATGATCGTGGCGCGCAGGGGCACCGCGGAGGGCACCCGCGCGCGCACTGCGTGGAGCAGGCGGAGCAGGCGGACGGGCTGCTTGCGGGGGGCCAGGCGGCCGACGGCGACGAGGTGCACCTCGTCGCCGTACGCCGCCCCTGACATGGCGGACTCGCCGGGAGACGGCCGCCAGGCCGAGATGTCGAGGCCGTTGGAGACCACGTGCACAGGCGTGCCCCGCCCCGCCACGGCGCGGATGGGAACGGCCGCGGCGCTGCTGACGGCGGTGGCGACCAGCCCCCACGTGTGCCACTCGAAGCCCAGGCGCAGCGCGGTGTAGAGCGCCCTGGTGAACGGATCCCACATGCTGTGCACGGTCACGACCACGGGCAGCCCCGCCCGTACGGCCGCGCGCACCCCCATCCACGCGAACGGCGAGACGGCCCCGGCATGCACGTGCACGACGTCGGGCCGGCCCGAGGTCATGAGCCTGGTGAGCCGTCCCACACCGCGGGGGTGGACGGGCAGGTCGAAAGGCATCCTGGCGACGATCCTGTGGACGAGGGGCAGCTCGTCGCCCCTGGTCGCCGTCGCCACCTCGACGGTGTGGCCGGCCTCGCGCTGCATGCTGACGAGGTCCGCGACCTGCACCTCGATGCCTCCGAGCCGCGGAAGGTAACAGTCGCTGACGTGAAGGATCCGCACCCGTCCCAGACTACTCACGGCCCGTGCGCGTGATCGCGGTCCAAGGCGGCCGCGCGCCGTTAGTAATCTGAGCCTGTGCCACGTACCGCTGTGTTCTTCCACGCCCACCCAGACGACGAGGCCCTGCTGACGGCGGGCACGATGGCCATGCTCGCGGCCGAGGGCCACCGGGTGGTGCTGGTCGTGGCCACCGCGGGCGAGCGCGGCCTGGCCGAGATGGAGAAGGGCGAGGCGCTCGGCGAGGCCAGGATGAGAGAGCTGTACGAGTCCGCGGCGGCGCTCGGCTGCGCCCGGGTGGTGTGCCTCGGCTACGGCGACTCGGGGCTGAGCCCGTCCGGCGGGCTGGCGGAGGAACGGCCCGACAACGCCTTCATCGACGCCGACTCCGAGGAGGCGGCCAAGGCGCTGGCCGCGGTGCTGGACGAGGAGGGGGCCGACCTGCTGTCGATCTACGACCCGGCGGGCGGCTACGGCCATCCCGACCACGTGCAGGTGCACAGGGTGGGCAGGCGGGCCGCGCAGATCGCCGGCACGCCGATCGTGCTGGAGGCGACGGTCAACAGGGACCCTCTGATCAGGGCGTTGCGGACGGCGGGCAGGTTCTACCGGTTCCCTCCCGAGTTCGACCTCAGGACGTTCGAGAGCGCCTACACCGCGGGCGACCAGATCACGCACCGGGTGAACGTCAGGAAATACGCCAGGCAGAAGCGAGCCAGCATGTCCGCCCACGTCTCGCAGGCCAGCGGGGGCGACGGCGACAGGACACTGGCCGTCCTGCTGAAGATCCCCCGCCCGCTCTACCGCCTGGTCTTCGGCACCGAGTGGTACGTCCGCCGCGACCTGCCCCCCGGCACCCGCCTCAGACACCCCTTCGACGAGGCGCCGTGATGACGCGCGTTCTCCTCCCTCAGAACGACGCCGAACACGCGCCGGCCGGGGCAGGCTGGTGGCGATGAAGAACAAATGGCTCCAGATCACACTGTCGGCCGTCTCGCTCGGGCTGGCGGTGACGCTGGTCGTCTACCTGCCGCAGATCGTCCAGGCGCTCACCGGCAAGAAGGTCTCGTGGACGGAGATCGGCGCGGAGTTCGCCGCGATGAGCCCGGGGATGGTCGCGCTGATGTCCGCGGTGTGGCTGGGCAGCCTGCTCGCCTACACCTTCGTGCTGACCAACGCGCTGCCCGGCCTGAACAACCTGCAGGCGCTCACGCTCAACGCCGCCGGCAGCGCGGTCAGCAACCTCCTGCCGTTCGGCGGCGCGGCGGGCGTGGCGCTGACGTTCGCGATGACCAGGAGCTGGGGTTTCGCCAACCGCCCCATCGTGGTGATGACGCTGGTCAGCGGGGTGTGGAACACGCTGTTCAGGTTCGTCCTGCCCGCCGTCGGCATCATCGCGCTGCTGATGGCCGGCCAGGTGCCCGACCCCACGGTGGCCGGCGCGGGCTGGGCGGGTGCGCTGTCGATCCTCGTGCTGGTCGCCGTCCTCGCGGCCGCCCTCTACTGGGACCGGGCCGCGGCGCTGCTCGGGCGCGGCCTCGACGCCCTGGCCAGGCTGGTCCGCCTGAAGTTCTCCGTCTCCGGCGCGCTGGAGAGGCTCCGCAGGGACACCGCCGAGATCGTCAGGGCCAGGTGGGCGGGCCTGTCGGCCGGCATGGTCGGGTTCCTCGGGCTGCAGTGGCTGATCATGTTCTGCTGCATGCAGGCCACCGGCGCCTATCCGGGGCTCGCCCAGTCGATCGCCGTCTTCGCGCTGTCGAGGGTGCTCACCGCGGTAGTAGTGACCCCAAGCGGGGCAGGACTGATGGAGGGCGGCGTCGTGCTGCTGCTGACGTCGGCGTTCGGGGTCGACACGGCGGCGGCGACGGCAACGGCCCTGCTGTTCGGCTTCTGGACCTACACTGTAGAGATCCCCTTCGGGGGATTGGCGCTCGGCGCATGGGCGCTGCTGCGCAGGAACCGCAGAACGCGACGTGAGAGCTTGGAAACGCAGCCGTGACCATCGCGAACCCAACAAAGACCTTGTGCGTGCTTCGGAAGCGCGCATAGCGTGGCGGCTGACATGGTGGCGTTCCGGGTACTGGGGCCGGTCGAGGCGTACGAAAGCGACAGCGACGACGAACTCGACCTTGGCGGGTTGCGGCAACGGGCCGTCCTCGCCCGGCTTCTCGTGGCCAGAGGGCAGGTGGTTCCCGTTGACAGCCTGCTCTACGACCTGTGGGAGGACGACGCGGCCAAGGGCGCGCAGTCCGGTCTGCAGGTCTACATCTCCCGCCTGCGCAGGGTCCTCGAGCCCGGCAGGCCGCGCGGCGGCCCCAACAGGCTGCTGGTGACCGTTGCCTCGGGCTACGCCCTGCGCGTGGCCCCCGAGCAGGTCGACGCGCTCCGCTTCGAACAGCTGGTCAGGGCGGCGGGCGAGCATCTCGAGAGCGACGACCCGCAGTCGGCGCGCGCGCGGCTGGCCAAGGCGCTCGGCCTGTGGCGCGGCACGCCGTACTCCGACTTCGCCGACCAGCCGTGGGCGGAGGCCGAGGTCAACCGGCTCACCGAGCTGCGCCTCGTGGCGCGCGAGCGCTACGCCGACACCGGGCTGCTCCTGGGGATGCACGCCGAGACGGTGCCCGACCTCGAGGCGCTGACCGCCGAGCATCCGCTGCGCGAGGAGGGCTGGCGGCTGCTCGCCCTCGGCCTCTACCGGTGCGGACGGCAGGGCGACGCCCTCGCCGCGCTGCGCAGGGCCAGGGGCATCCTGTCCGACGAGCTGGGCATCGATCCCGGTCCGGCCCTGCGCAAGCTGGAGTCCGACATCCTGGCCCAGTCGTCGGAGCTGGACCTCGCCCCCCTGCCGCGCCAGGCCAGGGCGCCGCAGCCGGTCGCCGACACCTGGCCGCCGAGGGCGACCACGCCGGTGGAGCCGCCGCCGCTCGAGCCCGAGCCCTTCATCGGCCGCGACGCGGAGCTGGCCAGGCTGACCGCGGCCGCGGCCAGGACCGCGCGGTTCGAGGTGGCGATCGTCACCGGCGACGCGGGCGCAGGCAAGACCACGCTGCTGCGCCAGCTGGAGGGCAAACTGACGGGCGACGGCTGGATCGCCGCCTCGGGCGCCTGCCCCGACTCCAGCGCGACCCCGCCCGGCTGGGCCTGGGTGGAGATCCTGCGCACGCTGGTCGGCGTCACGGGAGCCGGCGAGTACAGCCAGCTGCTCGCCCCGCTGCTCGAGGACGCCGATCCCGATCCCGACGACGACGAGGTGTCGGGCGGCTTCCGCCTGCACCGCGCGGTCGGCGGATACATCGCGGGGGTGGCCCGCCGCTCCCCCGTGCTGCTCACGCTCGAAGACCTCCACTGGGCCGACGACCAGACACTCGCCCTGCTGAGGGCGCTGCCCAGCCTGCTGGCCACCAGCAGGGTGCTGCTGGTGGTGACCTGCCGCGACAGCGAGCTCGACGACCGGCAGTCCGACGTGCTGGCCGCGCTGGCGAGGCTCGGCCCCGTGCGGGTGAGCCTGTCCGGTCTCGACCCGAAGGCGGTCGCCGAGCTGGTCCGGGCCACCTGCGTGCGCGAGGTGGACGAGGACGCGGTCGAGTCGATCGTGGAGCGCACCAGGGGCAACCCGTTCTTCGTCCGCGAGACCGTGCGGCTGCTCGACGCCGAGGCGGTCGGCGGCGACCGCGCCACGGCCGCCGAGGTGGCCTCGCAGGTCCCCTCGGGAGTGCGCGACGTGCTGCGCCGGCGCATCTCCCGGCTGCCCGAGCGGGCCCAGCAGATCCTGCTGCAGGCCGCGGTCATCGGCCGTGACGTCGACGTCGACGTGCTGGTCGAGGTGGCGGGCAGTGAAGACGAGGTGGTCGACGCCGTCGAGGCGGCGCTGCTGGCCGGGCTCGTGACCGAGCCGGGGCCGGGGATGCTCCGCTTCGACCACGACCTCGTGCGCGACACGATCTACTCCGACGCCTCCAGGCTGCGCCGTACGCGGCTGCACGCGGCGGTGGCGGCGGTCATCGAGCAGCGGCGGCCGGCCGAGGTGGCGGCGCTCGCGCACCACTTCTTCGTCGCCGACGCCGCGGAGAAGGCCGTGCACTACGCGGGGCTCGCGGCGGAGCAGGCCGAGCGGCGGTTCGCGCACCGCGAGGCGGCGACGCTGTGGGAGCAGGCCCTCGCCGCCTTCGACCGCACCGGCGGCGACAGCGCCGAGCGGCTCAAGCTGATGCTGGCCCAGATCAAGGCGCTGGCGCTGTGCGGCGATATGAAGGCGGCCAGGTTGAAGCGGCGCGAGGCGATGGACCTGGCGCTCCCGCTGAAGGACCCGGTGCTGACCGCGAGGGTGGCGGCGGCGCTGGCCGTCCCGCACAAGGGCATAGCCCGTGACTTCACCCACACCGCGTGGGAGATCGTCGACGTGACCGAGCGGGCGCTGATCGAGCTACCCGAGGGCGAGCAGACGCTGCGCGCGAGCCTGCTGACCACGCTGGCGCTCGAACTCGAGGGTTCCTCCTCGCCCGAGCGCGGACGGCAGGCGTCGCTGGAGGCGCTCGAGCTGGCCAGGCAGAGCGGCGACCCGGCGCTGCTGGCGGTGGCGCTGAGCGGCAGGCTGCGCCAGTCCTACGACATCCCCGCCGTCGACACCCGAGAGAGCATCGGGCGCGAGCTGCTCGAGGTGGCCCAGCGCTCGGGCCAGGTGGCGGTCCAGGCGCTGGCGCACCTGGTGCTGCTGGAGTGCGCGGCGGCGCGCGGCGAGTTCGCCGTCTCCGACGAGCACGCCAGAGAGGCCCAGCGGCTCGCCAAGCAGTACGACCTGTCGGCCCCATTGGCGGTCTGCGCCTGGTACGAGGGGCAGCGGCTGATGATCGCGGGCGACTACGCGGGAGCCGAGCGCACCTACCGCGAGGCGGCCAGGAGGACCGCCAGGGTTGGCATGCTCGAGGGTCGCCAGGACCTGCCGATGATCACGACGTTCTGCCTGCACCTGGTCGACGGCAGGGCGGCGCAGATGGTGGACGTGCTGGCCGAGGCGCACCAGCGCGGCGCGAAGTGGACCCTCGACGCCTACGCCCTGGCGCTGGCCTCCGCGGGGCACGTCAAGGACGCCAAGGCGGTGGCCGCCACCAGGCCGCCGGTGCGGCCCGACTTCCTCTACGAGCTGGCGATGACGTGGCGGGCGCTGGCGGGCATGCTGCTCGACGACCGCGAGCGGATGGTCGACTGCTACGACAAGCTCAAGCCCTTCTCCGACCGCATCGCGGGCGCCGGCACCGGCGTGGTCGCGCTGTGGCCGGTGGCGCTGACCCTCGGCGATCTGGCGACCAGGCTCGACCAGCCCGAGGCCGCCCGTGACCACTACCACAAGGCCCTCGAGGTGGCCAGGAGGGTGGGCGTGCCCCGCTGGGTCGAGGCGGCGCAGCGCGCGGTCAGCAACTCACCAGGAGCCGATCAGACCTGATCGGCTTCTTGGCGCCGCCGACGGTCAGCTCGATGCGGTACCAACCGGGGTTGTCGCGCACGCTGAACTCCCACTTGACGTTCCTGCGCGCGCCCATGAAGCCGGAGTACTCGGTCTGGTAGGTCTTCCACGACCTGCTGACCGAGCTCCACCTGGCCAGGCGCCAGTTGTAGAGCAGGGTCCGGCCGGCGTCGGGGTTGAGCACCACGGTGCGGGCGGTGAACACCTGGTCGCAGCCGCCCTTGCCGGGCAGCGTGGTCACGGCGATCGTGCCGGCCTCGGGCTCGGTCTCCTCGGTGACGGGGAGGGCGGCCACCGACAGCGTCACGGTCTGCTCGCGCGGGTGCCCCGCGGCCTGCTCCCCCGCGGCTGACGAAGGGGCGGAGTTGGCGGTGCCGTAGGCCGAGGCGCCCACGTAGGCGGCGGTGAAGGCGAGGGCCCCCACCAGCAGCTTGGCGGCTGTGGCCGACCCTGTTCCCAGGACCGCTGTGCTTCTCGTCCCCATGATCACTACCCCTCTTCTTTTCACCCCATTTGTAGGAGGAAGGGGTTGAGGTCCACTTGATGCAAACTTGCAGTCCCGGCGATATCGCCGGGACCTTCGCCCCACTACCCGGAACGCCGTCTCGCACACGCCGCCGTTTGCGCTCCGGCGGTAGCGTGAGTGTCGGGTGGCGCCGCAGGGGCCGATGAAATAAGGTTAGGCTGGCCTAATGTTCCTTTCGGGTGGTGATGTCTGGTTATGCAGCACATTGCGATCGCCATCCCCGACCCGACGCGCGCGTCGCTGTTCGGCCTGCCGTACTGGCTGATCGTGGCCGTCGGGGCGGTCGCTCTGTTCGGCGCCTTTCAGGCCTACTACTGGATCGGTCACAAACTCGGCGACACCCTCTACGAGTCGAGGTTCGGCAGGAAGCTCCCGCGTGAACGCATCCGCGCGGTCGAGCGGGTCGTGGAGAAGTGGGGCGCGCTGGCCGTCTACGCCTGCTTCTGGGTGCCCGTCCTGCGCCACACCCTGCCGTGGGTGGCCGGAGCGCTGCGGATCTCCTACCCCTGGTACGTCGTCGCCAGCGCGCTCGGCTGCCTGACCTGGGTGCCGGTGACCTCGTTCGCGCTCTACTCGGTGATCTGGGGCTGGTTGGAGCTGGCCGCGCACTCGCCGCTCGCCGCGGCCGTCACCGCCGTGATCCTCATCACCGCCGTCACGGCCTTCGTCGTCTGGCGCAGGCGCAGGAAGGGCGAGAAGGCCCTCGCCGCCTGACGAGGGCCCGGCGGCTCAGACTGCTGTGAGCGTGTCGTCCTCCACCCCCGCCTCCGGCGCGTTCCTGCGCACCGAGTCGATTCCGTTCACGCAGGCGGCCTTGGTCGTGTAGCCCTCGCTGATCGCGATGGTCTGACCGTTGCCCGCGACCAGCTTGAAGCGGAACTCCCCGCGCCTGTCCTTGGTGATGATGAATGTGGCTGCCATGGCGTTCTCCCCCGATATGGCGGTTGCAGTGATCATTTACCCGGTGCAAGAGGACGTTTTCCCCGCCATAGGGTCAAGTTCCGCATATCCCCGGTTGATCGCCTGCCACGATGGCTGACATGCGTACTGGGGGTATTCGACTTCTCACCGGCATCGCGGCGCTCGCCCTGACCGTGGGGTTCTCGCCCGCCGTCCAGGCCGAGAGAGTGCGGACGCCCGAGGTCGGCGCGCGCGCGGCGTACGTCGTCGACTCGGAGGGAACGATCCACTTCGGCAAGCGGGAGACCCGCAGGGTCCCGGTGGCGAGCCTGGTCAAGGTCATGACCGCCTACGTCGTCCTGCGCGAGGGCCGTCTCGGCGACGTCGTCACCATCACCAAGGCCGACGTACGGCACGCCGCCGACAACGGCGCCGCCAGCGCGGCCCTGCGCGCCGGTGAGAAGCTCACGACCAGGGACCTGCTCTACGGGCTGATGCTGCCCTCCGGCGCCGACGCGGCCAACGCGCTGGCCCGCACCTACGGCCCCGGCAAGAGCGCCTTCGTCGCCAAGATGAACGCCGCCGCGCGCTCGCTCGGCCTGCGCGACACCGTCTACACCAACGCCGACGGCCTGCCCACCCCCGGGAACGGCGGTTACTCGACCGCCGTCGACCAGGCCAAACTCGTGGGAGCCGCGCTCAAGGACAGGACGTTCGGCGCCGTGGTGTCCAAGCGGGCGCACCGGGTCGCGAAGAGCGCGGTCCACCGGGCGCACACCTGGGCCAACACCAACAGGCTGCTCGGCAAGGCGGACGGCGTGCTCGGGGTGAAGACCGGGTTCACCACCAGGGCGGGCTTCTGCCTGGCGTTCGCGGCGGAGCGAAACGGCCGGCGCGTCGTCGGAATCCTCCTCGGCGACCAGGACGCCCGCCGATTCACCACCGCGGCCAAACTGCTCGACTTCGCCGGTGAGCAGATCACCACGACCACGCCCTGACCGGCCCGGCCGACCAGTGCGCAGTCATGGAGAGGAGGCGCCGCGCATCAGGCCGTGGCAGGCGATGGCGGCGGCGGCCACCACGTTGAGCGAGTCGACGCCCGCCTCCATCGCGGTGGGGCTCATCGGGATGCACACCTGTTCGTCGGCCTCCCGCAACCACCGCGAGGACAGCCCATCCCCTTCGGACCCGAGCAGCAACGCCACCCGGTCACGCATCTCGACCCTGTCCATCGGGGTGGCGCCCTGGTCGGGAGTCAGCGCCAGCGTCTGGAATCCCGCCGCCCTGATCTCCTCCAGCCCGTCGTACCAGTTGTCCATCCGGGCATAGGGGATCGCGAAGACCGCGCCCATCGACACCTTGACCGATCTTCTGTACAGCGGGTCGGCGCAGCGCGGCGAGAGGACGATCCCGTCCACCCCGAGAGCGGCGGCGCACCGGAAGATCGCCCCGACGTTCCCGTGGTCGACCAAATCCTCCAGGACGACGATCCGCGACACGTCCTCGAGCACCTTCGACACCGGTGGCACGGGCAGGCGTTCCATCGATGCCAGCGCTCCCCTGTGCACCTGGAATCCGGCCACGCCTCGCATGACCTCCTCGGGGACCACGTAGACGGTCGCGTCGCCCAGCACGTCGGCGAGCGAGGCCAGCCAGCGTTCGGTCGTGAGCACCGAGCGGACCGGGTACCCGGCGCCGATGGCCCTTCTGATCACCTTCTCGCCCTCGGCGACGAACAGGCCGCGTTCGCTCTCCAGGCTCTTGCGCAGCTCCACGTCGCGCAGTCCGGCGAAGTCGGCGAGGCGGGGATCGTTGGCGTCGGTCACGTACTCAGGCACGCTCGAATCCTGCCACGATCCGCCTGAACTGCCAGATCGCGGCGTAGAGCGCGAGCACCACGACCGGTCCGACGAGGGTGCCGGCCCCGATTCTGGTGACCAGGCCCGCGATGCCGGGCACCGGCGGGTCGAGCACCGGCCAGAGCGCCGCGCCCGCCACCGCGCCAAGGGCCGCCGCGCACAGGACCGCCCGCCGTACCCCGCTGCTGAGCGACAGCCCCTCGGGCGGGGGCGCGTCCGCCATCCGCGTCAGCGCGCGCCACGCCCACCAGATCACGAACGCCAGCCCCAGCGCCGACGAGGTGTACTGCAGCACCCTGAAGACCGGGATCACGCCGAGCACCTCGTGGTCCAGCCACGCCCAACCCCACACCCCGCTGGCGTAGGAGTGGGTGAAGGAGTCCCAGAACACGTGGGTGGCGGCGCCGACGGCGGCGCCCGCGACCACGGGGAGGATCTTCGGCGACGGCGTCAGCGTCGCCGCCCTGCCCGCCAGGCGGTCGGGTAGCAGGGCGATCAGCGGCAGCCGGAGGAAGGCGTGGAAGGCGGCCAGCAGCACCAGCGCCGCGAGCAGGTCGATGGTGACCACTCCCCTGACCGAGTGCCAGTGGTCGTAGTCGGGCAGGAACGGCATGAAGATCGGCAGGTCGGGCACCATCGCCCCGACCGCGAGCGCCCATGGGTCCAGCCAGGTGAGTCTGCGAAGCGGCACGACGGCGGCGACGTGGCTCAACGTGAAAGGCATGGACCCTCCCTCGGTCTTGTTTGGCAGAGCTTTGCACAGAAACGGGCCGATAACGATCAGTAGTGATTAGGATACGGAACGCTGTCGTCGATCGGAGGGTGGGAGTCGGGGTCATGGTGTTTGACCAGCGGGTTCACTCACATCCGGCCGCGTCGGTCACCTGGCTCAAGGACGCCGCCCGAGCCCGCGTGCTGTCGCTGGTCACGCTGGTGTGGCTCGGGCTGGAGAGCACGCTCGGCCTCGCGGCGGGCTTCGCGGCACACTCGGTCGCGCTGATCGGCTGGGGCCTGTCCGCCCTCGTCGAGGCGCTGGCCAGCCTGATCGTGGTCTGGCGGTTCACCGGCGCGCGCACGCTCTCGCCCCACGCCGAGGAACGGGCGCAGCGCGCGGTGGCGGTGAGCTTCTGGCTGCTGGCCCCCTACCTCGTCATCCACGTGCTGTACGACCTCGACGCGGGGCATCGCGCGCAGCCGAGCGTCCTCGGCATCGTGGTCACGGCGATCAGCCTCGTGAGCATGCCCGCGCTGGGTGTGGCCAAGCGGCGCGTCGGCGCCCGGCTCGGCTCGGCGGCCACCAGAGGCGAGGGCGCGCAGAACCTCATCTGCGCCGCCATGGCGGGCGGCGTGCTGGCCGGGCTGTGGCTCAACACGCTCGGCTGGTGGTGGGTCGATCCGGCGGTGGCGGTGGTGCTCGCTGCGGTCGCCGTACGGGAGGGAATGCGGGCGTGGCGCGGTCACGGCTGCTGCCATTGACAGCCACTCTGGGTAATCACTGCACCAAATCAGTGCTTTTGCCACACCAAGCCCACCCAGTATCGTTCCGTGAGCACCGCGGAGTATCTCCCGGTATGGTGACCCGAACGTATCTACACCAAAGAGGACAACGTGGGGCGACACCGTACAGACGAGCTAGATGACGGCTACCGCGCCCCCCGCCGACGCAGCAGCAGCGGCCGCGGCAGGGTGCTGGTCCCGCTCGCCGGCGCGCTCGCCCTTGCCATCCTGCTCGGTGTCGCCGCCTTCGTCATCTTCAACAGGGAACGCGGCTGCACGGGCGATCCGCTCGCGCTGCGCGTGGTCGCCACTCCAGACCTCTCGCCCGCGCTGAACAAGGTCGCGGGATCGTTCAACAAGACCGGCAAGGCCGTGGACGGGCGCTGCCTCGCGGTGACGGTCGTCAGGGAGTCGGCCGCCAAGTCGGCCAACAGCCTGGTGAACGGCAAGCTCGACGCCGACATGTGGATCGCCGACTCCAGCCTCATGGTCGAGAGGCTGCGCGCGGGCGAGGCGGGGGCCGGGCTGCCGGCGCCGTCCGGGTCGGTCGCCAGCTCCCCCATCGTCCTGGTCGCCGCCAAGAGCGCGGCCGCCAACCTCGCCAAGAGCCTGCAGCCCAGCTGGCAGGGCCTGATCAGCGTGGCCAACGTGGCCAACGCCGACGGCCCGGGCAAGAAGATCCGCGTGCTGGCGCTCGACCCCGCCAAGAACTCCGCGGGTCTCGGCGCGCTGGTGGCCGCGGCGGGCGCCGCCAAGGAGGCCGGCCTCGGCGACGAGCAGCTGGTCGGCGCGCTGAAGAAGCTTTCGGAGCAGATCGCCACCGACCCCTCGGCGCTGCTGGCCAGCCTGACCGTCAAGTCGGGCAGCAAGGTGCCCGTCGGCGTCTCCTCCGAGCAGAGCATCTGGGCGCACAACGCCAAGAAGTCCGCCTCGCCGGTCGTGCCGCTCTACCCCGAGGACGGCACGCTGAGCCTCGACTACCCCGTCGTGATCACCTCGAAGGACCCGCTCAAGCGGAAGGCGGCCACCGCCTTCCAGCAGGAGCTGGCCACGGAGGCGGCCCAGAGGACGCTGCGCGACCACGGCTTCCGCAGCCCTGACGGCAAGGGCGGCAGCGCACTGGCCGAGGACAAGGGCTTCGCCGCCGCGGCGCCCCAGGCCCTGCCCGCCCCGGACGCCAAGAACGTCGCCAGCATGGCGCAGATGTGGTCGAGGCTGAACCTCGGCACCAGGATGCTCGCGCTGCTCGACGTCTCGGGCACGATGGCCTACCCGGTGCCCGGCACCGGCATGACCCGCATGCAGGCGATCACCAAGATCGCGGGCGAGGGGCTCGGGCTGTTCCCCGCCGACAGCGAGATCGGCGTCTGGAGCTTCTCCACGCTGCTCGACGGCCAGAAGGACTACAAGGAGCTGGTCTCGGTCGGCCCGCTGAGCGAGATGGTCAACGGCGTCCCGCGCAAGCAGATCCTCGGCCAGCAGCTGGCCACCGTCCAGCCCAAGGCCACCGGCGACACCGGTCTCAACGACACGCTGATGGCCGCCTATCAGGAGATGAAGTCCACCTACGAGCGCGACAAGATCAACACGATCCTGATCCTGACCGACGGCGCCGGCAACGACGACCCGACGGGCAAGGTCACCAACGCGCAGATGGTGGAGTTCCTGAAGCAGGAGTACGACCCCAAGCGCCCGGTCAACCTCCTGATCATCGCCTTCGGCCCCGACGCGCCCAAGGGCAAGAAGCAGATGGACGCGATGGCCGAGGCCAGCGGAGGCGAGGCCTACATCGCGGCGAACATCCTCGACGTGCGCAAGTTCTTCGTCCAGGGCATGAAGCGGCGCCTGTGCGCGCCCGACTGCCGCTGACGGCGGGCGCCTGAGCGATACCCGGTCGTTATGCCGGGACAACCCCTCTTCGGGAGGGGGCGTCCTACCCGCGTGGGGCTGTGAGAACACGAGCTCACCTGCGGGGAGGAAGATCCGTGCCCGGATGGCCTACTGTCGACCGCGCCGACGATCAGCAACTGGTGGAGGCGCTGCGCCACGCCGACACCGACGCCCCCGCCAGGCTCTATGACGCCTACGCCGAACGGCTGCACGACTACGCCTGCTCGCTGACCGGCGACCGCGACAGCGCGGCGGACGCCGTGCACGACGCGCTGGTGACCGCGCAGGGCCGTACCGACCAGCTCAAGGAGAGCGCCAGGCTGCGCGCGTGGCTGTACGCGCTGACCAGGTTCCAGAGCGTCGCCAAGACCCCCAGGACGCCCGGCACCCCGCCTCCCGTCCTGGACGACCCCGAGGACCCCGAGCTGGCCGAGCTGGTGCACGAGGCGCTCGGCGAGCTGAGCAAGGGCGAGCGCGAAGTGCTCGAACTGTCGCTGCGGCACGGGCTGACCCCCTCGGAGGTCGGCGCCGTGCTCGGGCTCACCTCCCGCCAGGCGGCCACCAGGCTCGGCAGGGCGCGCGACCATCTGGAGAACGCCGCCGCCGCCGTGGTCCTGGCCAGGACGGGGCGCGCGCACTGCCCCGACCTGTCGGCCATGGTCGACTCGTGGGAGGGCCCGCTCACCCCGATCCTGCGCAGGCGCCTGTCGGGGCACATCGGCGGCTGCGAGGTCTGCACCGAGGGCCGGCACCGGCACGTCTCGGCGAGCAGGCTGCTCGATCTGGTGCCCGTCGCCTTCCCGCCGATCTCGCTGCGCCGCCGGGTGGTCGAGACCTGCACCAGCCCCGAGCGGGACCAGACCCGCACGCTGATCACCGAGCGTGGCGACAGCTTCGACAGGACCGGCTTCCCGGTGATCGTCGAGCGCCGCTCGCGCAGGCGTCCCCGCAGGCTGGCGCCGGTCTTCACCGTCGGCGCCTGCGTGCTCGCCGCCACCGGTGCGATGATCGTGATGAACGGCGAGTCCGAGCCGGCCGCGCTGCGGATCGTGCCCCCCGCCTCGGCCCGCGCCTCCGAGCCCGCCCTCACGCTCACCGACCCTTCGGCCGATCCCCTGACCGACCCTCTGGCCGACCCCTCGGCCGAGCCCGAGCTGCAGAACGACGCCGAGGAGGGTCCCGAGCCGACGGAGCAGCCGAGCCGTACGGCACAGCCGCCGCAGTCGCGGCCCGCGGCCAGGCCGGCGCAGACCCCCGTCGCGCGGCCCTCGACCACCAGGCCGACACCCACCCCTACCCGCACCCGGGCCGCCGCGCCGGCGGCGCGGCTGTCGGTCACCTGTCCCGGCAGCGTCGCGGGCGCGGGCACGGTACGGCTGGCCGCCCGCAACGCGACGATCACCTGGAGCGCGGGCGCCTCCGACGGCCTCGACGTGTTCCCCTCGGGCGGTTCGATCAAGGCAGGCCAGTCGGCGTCGGTCTGGGTGACGGTCAACGACCCCGGCTCCCCCGGCGCGGGAACCGTGACGATCAGCTCCAACGGCGGCGGCGGCTCCTGCGCGCTGTCATGGAACGGCCAGGGCGGTCACGACCCCGAGCCCACCGATGATCCGCCCGCCTCTCCCGACTCGACGGAGACGCCGGCGCCCGGTGTGGCGAGCAGCACGACCACGCACGAGGCGCAAGATGATTAAGAACTCATTTCAGTGACAAAGGGGGACAAGTCGGACTTTAGGCGTCGCTGACCCGCCGCCATAGGGCAAGCTAGATGGCTTGGGACCGCTCCCCGTGGCATGCTCTTGACTATGTGTTGAATAACACACGGGAATCTTGGCATGCACGGTAAACCTTGAGCGGTCGCCAGACGTCGGCATTGACGGGCCCGTGGCGTGGTTGATCCCATGAATAATGCGATCAACCGGGCCTTTGCCAGCGAGTAGCCAGGAGTCAGGAGATGGGCAGCAAATGGAGGGCACTCACCTGGGTGCTCGCGGCAGCGTGCATCGCGGGGGCGGTGATCGCGCTCGCCGACATCCAGACGCCGCTGCGCCCGCTTCTGATCTCTCTGTTCCTCTTCGTCGTTCCCGGGGCCGCCGTAGTCGGACTGTTGCGGGATCGTGATCCTCTTGCCGCACTATCAGTAGGAGCTGCGGCAAGTCTCGTTCTTAACGTTCTCCTTGCCCAAGCCATGCTTCTGTTCGACGCATGGTCCCCAAGGGCCGGCGTTGCGACAGTCGCTGTGCTCGCTGGGTTCATGTACGTACTGCGCGTGTTGTATCGGGGGAAGAACATGCAGAGCGAACAGGGGGCGGGACCAAGGTGAACATCTCGATCGTTCGCCCCGGCGAGCTGGGTGAGTCCGAGCGGTCTCGATGGCGGGCGTTGCAGAAGGCGGATCCCTCGCTGGACAACCCCTTTCTCTCCGTCGAGTTCGCGCTGGCCATGGACCGCCTGCGCGACTACGTGCGGGTGGCTGTCATCCACGACGGCGGCTCGATCGCCGGTTTCTTCCCCTACGAGCGCCACAGCTTCGGCATCGGCAAGCCGCTCGGCGGCTTTCTCACCACGTGTCATGGCCTGATCTCGGCTCCCGAGCTGAAGATCGACACGAGGGCCCTGCTCAGGGCCGCGAAGCTGAGCGTCTTCGACTTCGACCACATGGTCGCGGGTCAGCCGACGTTCGCGGCGTTCGAGACCGATGTCCGGCCCGCTCCCATCATGGACCTCACCGCGGGGTTCGACTCCTGGATCGAGCAGGTGAAGTCGAACTCGCCCAAGAACCTGAAGACCGTGCGCTACAAGGAGCGCAAGCTCGGCAGGGAACAGGGCGACTTGCGCTTCGAGTACGCCTCCCCCGATCCCGCCGTGCTGCGCACCCTGCTGAACTGGAAGTCCGACCAGTACCGCAGGACCGGCAGGGTCGACAGGTTCGCCCAGCCGTGGATCGTCGAGCTGATCGACCTGATGCACGCCGGGCGCTCCGACGACTTCGCGGGCGTCCTCACCATGCTCTATGCCGGTGACGTTCCGGTGGCGGGCCACTTCGGTCTGCGCACGGCGACGACGCTGGTCGGCTGGTTCCCGGCCTACGACACCGAGTTCGCGCGCTACTCGCCGGGCATCGTGCACCACCTGCAGATGGCCGAGCACGCGGCGAAGGCCGGGCTGCACGCCGTCGACATGGGCAAGGGCGGCAAGGAGTACAAGGACTGGCTGAAGAGCGGGGTCCTCTACGTCGCCGAAGGACGCGTCTCCCGGCCGTCCGCGACAGCCGCCGTCCACTGGATCGGCAGGACTCCTGTCAACAAGGCGCGAACAATCGTCCTGGATCGACCGTCTCTCTATAGGGTGGCCGACCGCGTGCTGAAGGGATTCGGGCGGGTGCGCACGACCTTGCAGTCCGATTCGCCACCCGACACCGTCGTCAAGGAACCCTCAGGGGCGCGGTAACGCTCCCCACCCTCGCACCAGAAGTAGTAGCAGCAGCACCACCCCAGCACCATCCATTGGCACCCTCACCCCCATTGGACCCTTCATGCACCGTTCGTCACTTCTGCCATTCCCGATGATCCATGGGATCGCGGATGGCCCCGGGTCCGCACGGCAGCAACAGGTCCCGGAAGGATTTTGCGCACCATGAGTCCCGAGATCACCAAGTCCAACGGGAACAAGATCAACGGCTCCGGCCTGCGATCGATGCCGCCGATCGAGCGGTTCACCCACTCACCCCCCATCTGGCCATCTCACCGACGGTGAGCGTGGTGGTCCCGGCGATGAACGAGGCGGAGAACCTGCCCCACGTGTTCGCCACCATTCCCCAGTGGATCGACGAGATCGTGCTGGTCGACGGCAACTCCGTGGACGACACCGTCGCCGTGGCGCGCCGGCTCAGGCCCAACATCAAGATCGTAACGCAGACCGGCAGGGGCAAGGGCGACGCGCTGGCCGCCGGTTTCGCCGCCTGCACGAGCGACATCATCGTCATGATCGACGCTGACGGCTCCACCGACGGCCACGAGATCATCTCCTTCGTGGGCGCGCTCGTCACCGGCGCCGACTTCGTCAAGGGATCGCGCTACATCTCCGGCGGCGGCAGCGACGACCTGACCTTCAGCCGCTACTTCGGCAACAAGGTCCTCACGACTCTGGTGAACATCTTCTACCAGACCAAGTACACCGACCTGTGCTACGGCTACAACGCCTTCTGGGCCAGGCACCTGCCCGTGCTCGACCTCGACTGCGACGGCTTCGAGGTGGAGACGCTGATGAACGTCCGCGCCGCCAAGGCCGGGCTGCGGGTGCAGGAGGTGCCCAGCCACGAGCGCTGCCGCATCCACGGTGAGAGCAACCTGCACGCCGTCCGCGACGGCATCCGCGTGCTCAAGACGATCCTGCGCGAGCGGCGCCGCCGTCCCGCGCGGCCCGTTCCCGAGCCCGCCAGCCGCCCCGCGGCCGACCGGGGCGTGGCGTAAAGGTCGGTCATGAAGAGTTCGGTCGTCATCTGCGTCTACACCGAGGACCGCTGGGAGGACATCAGGCAGGCCGTCGAGTCAGTCGAGCTCCAGCGCCGCCCCGCGCACGAGATCATCCTGGTCGTCGACTACAACCAGGACCTGATGCTCAGGCTCAAGCAGGCCTACCCGCGGGTCGTAAGCGCAGGAGCTCGCCGGGAGAGAGCGACGGAGGAGCCAACGAGCGGCGAAGCGGGCGCGACCACGATACGCGTGGTCGAGAACACCCATGAGAAGGGCTTGTCGGGGGGCAAGAACACCGGCGCCGACGTGGCGACGGGCGACATCGTCGCCTACCTCGACGACGACGCCGTGGCCGATCCCGGGTGGTTGGAGGCTTTGGAGGAGGGCTTCCAGGACCCCGCGGTGGTCGGCGTCGGCGGCAGAACCGAGCCGTTGTGGCAGACGGGACGCCGGCCCCGATGGTTCCCCTACGAGTTCGACTGGACCGTGGGGTGCAGCTACCGCGGCATGCCGGCCGTACGGTCGCCGATCCGCAACGTCATGGGCGGCAATGCCGCCTTCAGGCGTACGGCGGTGGGCGAGGTCGGCGGTTTCCACAGCGGCATCGGACGCAGCGTCCAGGGACGCAAGAGCCGTCCGCTCGGCTGCGAGGAGACCGAGTTCTGCATCAGGCTCTCCCAGCGCAAGCCGGGGGCGGTCATGCTGTTCGAGCCCGCCGCGCTGATCGGGCACAAGGTGCCTGCCCAGCGGGCCACCTTCGGCTACTTCCGCTCCCGCTGCTACGCGGAGGGCCTGTCCAAGGCACTGGTCACACAGAGTGTGGGCACCCAGGACGGGCTGAAGAGCGAGCGGGCGCACGCGCTGAAGGCGCTGCCGCTCGGCGCGCTGCGCGGGCTCGGCGAGGCGGTGCGCGGCGACGTGTCGGGGCTCGGCAGGGCCTTCGCGATCGTCGTCGGGCTGGCCTGGACGACCTGGGGCTACGTGGTGGGTTCCGTACGGCTGAAGCTGGTGCGTTCATGATCCGTGTGCCGATTCTCATGTACCACTCGATCACCGACCGGCCCAACCAGGACACCAAGCCGCACGCGGTGCGCACGGGTGACTTCACCGAGCAGATCGACTACCTCTCGACGCACGGCTTCACCCCGCTCACGGTGGCCGACCTCGTCGCCTCGGTGCACAAGAACAACGGCAGGTCGCTGCCGGAGAAGCCGGTCGTGGTGACCTTCGACGACGGCTACGCCGACTTCCACACCCACGCGCTGCCGGTGCTCGAGCAGTACGCGTTTCCCGCCACGGTCTTCCTGACCAGCGGATGGGTCTCCGACGCGGGCAAGGACGCCGCGGGCAGGCCGCTGGACGACATGCTCAGCTGGAGCCAGGCCCGCGAGATCGCGGGGGCCGGCATCGAGATCGGTGGCCACAGCCACAGCCACCCCCAGCTCGACCAGCTACCCGACGCCGAGCTCCGCCAGGAGCTGCGCAGGAACAAGGGCCTGCTGGAGGACAAGATCGGCGCGCCGGTGGCCACCATGGCCTACCCTTACGGCTACTCCAGCGCGCGGGTGCGCCGCGAGGTGCGCAAGGCCGGCTACTGGGCGGCGTGCGCGGTGAACAACGCCATCGCCGCCGACCGCCACGACCTGCTGGCCATCCCCCGCCTCACCGTCGGTCAGCACACCACCATGAGCATGTTCAGACGCGCGGTCGAGGGCAGCGCGATCCCGCTGATCTACCTGCGGGAGCGCGTGCTCACCAAGGGCTACGCGGTCGTCAGAAGGACGAGGTACGGATTGCAGCGGGTACGCGGGAATGTCTGACCGATCGGTCCTGCAGAAGATCCTGCGAGACCTGCGCAACCCCCTGTTCCGCAACGGCTACGCGCTCATGGCGAACACGGCGATCACCGCCACGCTCGGCATGGGCTACTGGCTGCTGGCCACCCGCTTCTACACGCCCGAGGAGTTCGGCAGCGGCCAGGCGCTCATCACCGCGATGCGCCTGTTCGCCTCGCTGACCGCACTCGGCTTCGTGGGGGCGCTGGCCAGGTTCATCCCGATCTCCGGTCGCCGCACCGCGGAGGTCATCCTGCGGGGGTACGGCCTGGCCGCCGCCACCGGTGGCGCCGCCGCGATCGGCTTCCTGCTGACGCTGCCGATGTGGGGCGAGATCTACGCCGTGCTCGGCGGGCTCGGCCACGGCCTGTTCTTCCTCGGCGCCGTACTGGTCTGGTCGGTGTTCACGCTGCAGGACGTGGCGCTCACCGGGCTGCGCAAGGCCACCTGGGTGCCGGTGAACAACCTGGTGTTCGGCCTGGCCAAGATGGGCCTGCTGGTGGCGCTGGCGGGTTCGCTCCCCGAGGGGGGCATCTTCGTCTCCTGGATGATCCCGACGGCGATCGCGCTGATCCCCGTCAACTTCCTGATCTTCGGCATCCAGGTGCCCAAGCACGTCCGCGAGACCGAGAGCACCGCCCAGCCGCCCAGGCTGCGCGAGATGGGCAGGTTCCTGGCCGGCGACTTCCCCGGCACGCTGTCGATGCTGGCGATCGTCTACCTGGTGCCCGTGCTGATCGCCGCCAGGGTGGGCGAGGCCACCTTCGGACGCTTCTCCATGGCCCACACGCTGGGCTGCATGATCGAGCTGCTCGCCATGAACATGGCGGTCTCGCTGACCGTGGAGGGCTCCTTCGACCGGTCGCGGCTGGCCGCCAACGCCAGGAGGGCGCTGAAACGGGCGCTGATGATCATCACGCCGATCATCGGCGTGGCCTTCCTCGCCGCGCCGCTCATCCTGACCGTCTTCGGCTCCGACTTCGCCACCGAGGGCACGACGCTGCTGCGGCTGATGGCGCTGGCCGTCCTGCCGAGGGTGCTGATCGAGGTCTACCTGAGCTCGCTGCGCGCGCTGGGGAAGGCACGGAAGCTGGCGGTGGTGCAGATCGGGCTCGCGGTGCTGGTGTTGGTGTCGATCATGGCGCTCTTCCCCTTCGTGGGTGTGAACGCCGTGGGGTACGGCCTCCTGCTCAGCGAACTTTTGGTCGCACTGTTGATCTTCAGAAGTCTCCGTAAAATACTCAAGTTCGGCGAAACCGGGCGGCACCGTGTCACCCAGCGGTCGTCTGAGGCCGCATGATGGTCAACGTGAGGCAACCGGCGGGCGATGAGATGACGACGGAGACGACCGGCACGTCCGAGGCATCCGGCGCTTCGGAGGTGGAGGAGGTCAAGGAGTCCGTGGATCCCGAGTTCGATCCCGAGGCCACCGGAGTGATCCCGAAGATCACCCTGCCCGAGAACCCCGAGCCCGATCCCGGGACCGACTCCAAGGCCGAGAAGACCGAAGAGACCGACTCCGACGGCACCGGCTCCGAGCACCCCGGCGATCCCGAGGACTCCGGCCCGACCGAGCCTGAGGCGGCCGACTCTGAGGCGGCCGAGCCTGAGACGGCCGACTCTGAGGCGGCCGAGGTGACCGAGCCCCAAGCGGTCCAGGCCGCGCCCGAGGCGGAGGTCGACTCGCCCGACGAGGCGGGCACGGACGAGGCCGAGGGCACCGTCGAGGGCCCCGAGAGCGCCGCCTCCGGCGAGGAGAGCTCAGCGTCCGACGAGGATCCCGAGAGTCCCGGCGAGAGCACGGCTCCCGTCGAGAATCCGGAGAGCCAGGCGTCCGGCGAGAGTCCGGAGAGCGCGGCGTCCGAACAGAACGACGCGAGCGCTGAGGCACCGGCGGCCGGGGTGTCGGATGACGTGGATGTCGAGGACACCAACCCGGCGCTGCGCCTGCCCGACTTCACTGCCGCCAAGTCCCCGGGCGAAGTCGCCACGGAGATCACCGCCGCCGTACGCCTCCCGACGCCCCCCAAGAGCTCCCCGGGGGCGGCGCCCAGGACACAGCCGCCCACGGAGACGTCGCAGGGGGCCGCGGAGTCGACTGTGGCGCTCCGGCTGCCCGCCTCCGGCTCCGTCAAGATCGGTCACGCCCCCGAGCCGCCCGCCGTACCCGCCGGAAGGCCCCAGGCCCCGCCCCGAGGGAGAGAGACGCGCCTGGCGTCGCTGGTGCGGGGGGCGCCGCGCTGGCTGCCCGTCGTGCTGGTCCTCGAGGGCCTGCTCATGTACGTGCTGGCGCTGCGGGTCTCCCCCGGCCCGCTGCGCGGCGTGGACCCCGCCGACATCGGCGGCCTGGGCCTGATCTCCGCGATGCCGCTGAGCGCGTTCTTCGCGATCGTCATCATGATCGTCTCGTTCTTCGTCACGGTCACCCAGAGCACCGACCGCAAGTTCCTGCTGCTGTTCCAGATCGCCGCGATCACCTTCGCCCTGCACGGCGCGGGAGCGATCGTGGCCGACGAGCCACGCTTCCCCACCGCGTACGTGCACGCGGGATTCGTCGACTTCATCTCCAGGACCGGCGAGACCTCGCCCCAGCTCGACGCCCGTATGGCGTGGCCCGGCTTCTTCGCGCTGTTCGCCTTCGTGGGCAAGGCGGCGGGCATCACCGACTTCACGACGATCCTCAACTGGACGCCGCTGCTGTCGAACCTGCTCTACCTGCTGCCGTTCGTGCTGATCCTGCGCCAGGTGGTGGCCACCACGCGGGCCAGGTGGTTCGCCGCGCTGCTGTTCATCCTGGTGCAGTGGATCCAACAGGACTACTTCTCGCCCCAGGGCTTCACCTTCGCCCTCTACCTGGCGTTCGTGGCGATCCTGCTGCGCTGGTTCGGCGAGGTCGAGCCGCGTACCAAACCGATGCCGCCTAAGGGCCCGGTCCGCAGGCTGCTGGCCAGGCTCGACGCGATGCTGCCCGGCGAGCTGGCCAACACCGGCACCTTCAGGGCCGACAAGCTGCTGATGCTGCTGATGCTGGTCGCGCTGTTCTTCGCCGCGACGGCCTCGCACCAGATCACGCCCTTCATGATGCTGGGCACGCTGACCGCCTTCCTGATCGTCAAGCGCACCTCGCTGACGTGGGCCCTGCCGTTCTTCTTCGGGCTGGTGCTACTGGCCTGGATCAGCTACCAGACCGTGGGGTTCTGGCAGGGCAACATGGAGTCCATCTTCGGCGGCATCGGCAGGCTGCTGGAGAACTTCACCCGCGGCACCGGCGACCGCATCGACGGCAGCGACCCCGTCCACGCCCTGGTGCTGCAGACGCGGCTCGGCATCTGCGCGACGGTCCTGCTGCTGGCCGCGGTGGGGCTGTTCAGGCGACTGCGGCGCGGCGTGTTCGACAGGGCCGCGCTGGTGCTGCTGTGCGTCCCCGTGCTGGCCATGGCCCTGCAGAGCTACGGCGGCGAGATGGGCCTGCGGGTCTACATGTTCATGCTGCCGGGCGCCTGCCTGCTGGCCGCCTACGCCTTCTTCCCCAACCTGCCCGCCGACAGCGAGGACGCCACCGAGGAGACGGTGCCCTTCCGCCAGCGCAACGTCAGGTTCGACCCGCGGACCACCAGGATGATCTCGATCGTCCTGGCCGCCTGCGTCGCGCTCACGCTGTCGATGGCCTTCCTCATCGCCCGCTACGGCAACGAGAAGTTCGAGCGGGTGACCACGGGCGAGGTCGCCGCGATGCGCTACGTCTACGAGCACGACAAGCCGAGCGCGAGAGTGCTGTACCTGGTGCCCAAGATCGGCCCCGAGACGACGCCGATCCTGCCCTGGGGCGAGAAGGACTTCGAGAAGGTCGACTTCACGCAGCAGGCGCTGGTCCACAAGGATCCGGCCGACATCACCGACGCGGTCGCGACGCTCAGGGCCAGTGAGCGCAACACCTTCCTCGCCGTCACCAGGGGGCAGGCCGCCTACCTCCAGCTGAACGAGGGCTTCCCCGCCGACTGGTACGACAGGTTCGTCGCCGCCCTCGACAAGTCCAAGGAGATCAGGAAGGTCTACGCCAACGACGACGCGGCGCTCTACACGTGGAAGAAGTTCGTCAAGGGCACCGAGATCCCCGATCCGCGCTACACGAGCGGGGGGCCGGGCGATCCCAGTTCGCCGTGGGACCTGATAGGCGTGATCGCGCTCGGCGTCACCTGGCTGGCGCTCTTCGCCTACGAGGTGATCCGCCTGCACGGCAGGGACAAGGCGCCCAGGGCCCGCAGGCGGCTGCTCTGGGTGGGCGTGCCCGCCTTCGCGGTGGCCATCGCCGTGGTGGTGGAGCGATTCCTGTACATCGGTCTGAACATGTTCCAGTAAGTCACAGGAAATTCTCAGGTTGCGGGATGATGTCTCCTTGATGTGGAGACCATCTCGCACCTCAGAGGACCGGATCGCCGCGGTGGACGCGCTGCGGGGGTTCGCGCTCCTCGGCATCCTGGTCGTCAACATCGCCTTCATGGCCTCGGGCTACCGCATGAGCGGGCTGCCCGAGCCCGGCTTCGACAGCGGCCTCGACTGGGGCGTGCGACATCCTGCTGCGCGGCGACCCACCAAGATCGTCGCCGCGCACCTGCACGAGCTGTCGCTGATCGTCGTGCTGCGGGTGCTGTTCCAGGCGCCCGCCGTCCTGGCCGCCTGCCTGGTGGGGCTGGCGCTCGGCAAGCGGGCGGCGGCCCTCGTCGACAAGGTGAGCCCTCCGCTGGAAGTGCTCGTCGCCCTCGCCCTCTTCGCCGCGCAGGCCGCCTTCAGCCGCTTGTGGCTGCGCGGCCATACGACGGCCCCGTCGAGTGGTTCCTGAGGGCGCTCACGTATGGGCGGCTCCCGCCGAAACAGGTGCAACCGATCTGAGGTGAGCGGTGTTTCAGGAGTGCACACAGCACGCACTGAGAGGATTCATCATGGATCTGCAGCTTTCCGGCCGCGTCGCGCTCGTCACCGGCGCCTCCAAGGGAATCGGCCTGGCCACCGTCGCCACCCTGCTGGAGGAGGGGGCCAGCGTCGTGGCCGTCTCGCGCAAGAGCAGCCCTGAGCTCGACGCGCTGGCCGGGCCGAGGCTCACGCACGCCGCCGTCGACCTGATGGACCCCGAGGGGCCCGCGACGGCGGTGGAGCGCGCCGTGGAGGTCTACGGCGGACTCGACATCCTGGTGAACAACGCCGGCGGCCCTCCGCCCGGCGTGAAGCTGCCCCGTTTCAGCTTCCTCGCCCCGACCGATGCCGACTGGCGGACGATGTTCGAGTTCAACCTGTTCGCGGTCGTGCGTGCCGTACGGGCGGCCATTCCGCACCTGCTGGCGCGCGGCGGCGGGTCGATCGTCAACGTCACCACCGGCGCCGTCCGTCAGCCCGGCCCGATGAACGTGGACTACCAGGCGGCCAAGGCGGGCCTGCTGAACGTGTCGAAGGCGCTGTCGGAGGAGTACGCGCCGCAGGGCATCAGGGTCAACACCGTGAGCCCCGGCCCGGTCAGGACGGCGTGGTGGACGGAGGAGGGCGGCGCGGCCGACATCCTCGCGGGGGTCACGGGCTCCGACCGCGACAGCGTGATGGACTCGGTGGCGCCCCAGATGATGAACCTGTCCACCGGGCGGCTCGTGGAGCCGCAGGAGGTCGCCGACGTGATCGCCCTGCTGGCCTCGCCGCGCTCGGCGAGCACGACGGGCGCCGAGTTCGCGGTCGACGGCGGGTTCCTCAAGGGCATCTGAGCCCTGCCGGTCAGGCGGGGACGAGATCCCGGAGGACGGGCAGCGCCCGGTGGGCGTAGAGCGGGTCGACGGGCAGCACGTGCGCGGCCCACCACCTGGCCGCGGCCGGCGCGGGCGAGGGCTCGGTGAAGGAGGGCGCGTAGTCGTCGTACGGCGGATCGTAGAGGTAGCCGGTGGCGACGCCGCGCCGTTCGAGCGCGGCGATGGCCCGGTCGCGCTCCTTCACCAGCAGCGGCACCCTGAACAGCGGCTGGTCGAGCTGGTCGAGGACGCCGGCCGCCACGCCCGGCAGCGCGGCGAGGCTCCGCACGCCCGCCAGCCGCCTGGAGCGCTCGCCCTCGACTTTGGCCAGCCTGCGCGACTGGTACCAGCGGGCGAGCGGTCCCCTGCTGGTGCGGTAGGTGTGCAGGTCGGCGCGGACCCATGGGTCGAAGGCGGGCAGCGAGGGCGCCTGGGCCAGGGCGCCGGCCAGCTCGGGGGCGCGCAGGGCGATGCGGTAGCCCTCGCGCTCCTCCTCCATGCCGAGCAGGCGCATCAGCGCCAGCGCGGGGCGGACGAGGTCGAGCCGCAGCGCGACCTGCCTGGCCATCGAGCTGGCCACGCTCACCAGCTCGGCGCGCAGCGCCCCGGGCCGCAGGAGCCTGTCGCGGGCCTGCTCCAGCGCCTTGGCGGTGGCGGCGTCCTGGACGGCCAGCACCCCGCCCGAGCCGGCGCCGGGATGCTTGGAGAGGCTGAACACCCCCGCCTCACCGAACGTGCCCAGCGGACGGCCCGCCACCGTGGTCTCCATCGCGTGGGCGACGTCCTCGATGAGGGTCTTGCCGGCGAACGCCTCGACGTCGTCGGGCAGGCCGTACAGGTTGGTGGTCAGGACCGCGTCGACGGCGGTGAGATCGACCAGCGACGGGTCGATGTTGCCGGTACGGCGGGACAGCGGCGCGATCACCGGGCGCAGGCCGGCCGCGAGCACCAGGAAGAGGATCTCGTCGGCGGAGATCGGCGACATGAGCAGCCGCTGCCCGGGGGAGCAGAAGTGGCGCAGCGTGAGGTAGAGGCCGAGCCGGTTGGACGGCAGCAGCAGGCAGTGGCGACCGGTGCGGGCGGCGAGCGCCCGCTCGGGGCTCACGCCGAGAGGGCCGTGCGCAGCCGGCCGTAGGTCTTCAGCGCCCGGTCGGCCGTCTTGAGCAGCAGCGGGTTGGCCATGACCGCGCCCCGCGCCTTGCGCACGGGGACCCTGAGCATCCAGTGGACGCCGGCGCCCGCGCTGGCCCGCGCCACGCGGCCCTCGGCCACCTGGAGCTCGCCGGTCTTGAGCTTCTCCTTGTACTCCTTCTCTCCCCTGCCCATGTCGATCACTTTGATGCCCGCCGCCGACGCGGCCTCGGCCATGGCGAGGTGGTGGATCAGGCCGGGAGAGAACTTCGCGTAGGCGGTGTCGTAGGCGGGGAACCAGCCGACCAGCGTGGTGCGGGTGCGCAGGCCGAAGTGCCCGGCCATCGGGGCGCCGTCGACGTGGACCATGTCGAGCACGCCGGCGAAGGAGTCGGTCTGGGTGGCCAGCAGGCGCTCGACCAGCTCGACGATCCACCTGATGGCGAACCTGTCGGTGCGGCCCGTGCGGCGGTACTGGTCGGTCTTCCAGCTCAGCAGCGTGCGCAGCGGCTCGGGGTCGGTGGTGGCGTAGTCGTGGCGCAGCGGACCCACGTCACGCTGCAGCTTGCGCGACTTGGCCAGCGTGCTCTTGTAGGTCTTGCCGGAGTTGGATTTGAGGAAGTCGGTGTAGGCCGGCCAGCCGTCGCCGAGGTCGATGATCGGCGAGGGATGCAGGGTGTGCCGCTCGGCCAGCAGGGGCTGCCCCGCCACCAGGTGGTCGAACTCGAAGACGCCGAGGCCGCAGGCCCTGATCAGCGTCTGCGCGTCGATCTCCGCGTCCTTCGCGTGGACCAGGCCCTGGGCGTCGGTGAGACCGGCGGCGACCGGCCTGCCGATGCCGAGCGGGTGCCGTTCGAAGGGGAAGAAGCCGACCACTTCGCCGCCGTCCTCGACGACGGCCACGCGGGTCTGTTCACGCAACTCGCCCACCGTGATCGTGAACTCGGGCGAGAGGAAGGGATTGTCGAAAGCGGCGTCTGCCTCCTGCAAGGCCCGCCAACGGGTCACTTCCGGTCGCCCCAGGTCTCGGGGATGAACAAGCGTGATGCGCATGAGCTCCTACTGGGGTGTGCGGTTCCCCCATCGCCGGGCCGACATGTGCACGGCGACGTACAGCCACGTTAAAGGATGCGGGGAGGTGGGGGATCACGATGCGGCGCAAATTTAGGGAACTCTAATTTTGGCAGGGCGAACCGAATCGAGTTCTAATGGGGTCCCATGACGGTACCTGGCATTGACTGGCCGCGGCTGGTCGCGTGGATGGGCGCGCACGTCCCCTCGGAGGGCGAGCCCGTCTCCGTGTCGCTGATCTCCGGCGGCAGATCCAACCTGACATATCTGGTGGAGACGACCGGGCGACGCGTGGTCCTGCGCCGTCCTCCGCTCGGCCACGTGCTGCCCACCGCCCACGACATGCGCCGCGAGTGGCGGGTGATCTCCGCCCTGCACGGCACCCCGGTACCGGTCCCCGAGCCGGTGGCCTTCTGCGCCGACGAGGAGGTGATCGGCGCGCCGTTCTACCTCATGGGGTACGTCGAGGGCGCCGCCGTCCGCAACAGGCAGGAACTCGCCACGCCCGGGCCGGAGGAGACGCGGCGGCTGTCGCAGCGACTGGCCGAGGTGCTCGCCGAGATCCACGCCGTCGACTACCGCGCGGCCGGGCTGTCCGACTTCGGCCGTCCCGACGGGTACATGGCGCGGCAGCTCGAGCGCTGGTGCCAGCAGTGGGAGCGGTCGGCCGACCGGCAGGAGCCCGCCTACGACCGGCTCGTCGCCAGGCTGCGCGCCCGTCTGCCCGCCACCCCGGCCGCCGCACCGGCCGCCACGCTGGTGCACGGCGACTACCGGCTCGACAACACGCTCGTCAGGGCCGATCCGCCCGAGATCCTCGCGGTCGTCGACTGGGAGATGTCCACGCTGGGCGACCCGCTGGCCGATCTCGGCCTCACGCTGACCTACTGGCACGATCGCGGCGACGACGAGCGCGCGTCGATCCCGGTGGCCGGCGACGTCACGCTCGCCCCCGGCTTCCTGTCCGCCGCCGAGTTCTCCGCCCACTACGCCAAGGTCTCCGGCAGGGACCTCGCCGACCTGGATTTCTACGTGGCCTTCGGCAACTTCAAGCTCGCGGTGATCGTGGAGGGTATCCACGCCCGGTTCCGGCAGGGTAAGACCGTGGGTGAGGGGTTCGAGCGTATCGGCGGCGCCGTGCCCACCCTGATCGCCCGCGCCCACCGCACGCTCGACGACGGCACCGCCTGACCCCTCCCCGCGGAAGCGGACGACCCACAAGGAGAGACCCGATGAGCAGTGTGGTTCTCATCACCGGAGCGGCCAGCGGCATCGGCGCCGCCGTCGCTCGAAGGATGGCGACGGGCGGGGCGCGCTGCGTGCTCCTCGACCGCGACGAGGCGGGCGTCGAGCGCATGGCCAAGGAGGTCGGCGGCGTCTGGCTGGCCGGCGACGTCAGCGAGCGCGATACCTCGCTCCGCGCGGCCGAACTGGCCAGGGAGAGCTACGGCAGGCTCGACCTGGTCCACCTCAACGCGGGCATCTCCAGCGGCGTCGACCTGGCCGACTTCGACCTCGACCAGTACCGCACCGCCATGGGCGTCAACGTGGACGGCGTCGTCTTCGGCGTCGAGGCCACCGTGCCGCTGCTGCGGAGCTCGGGCGGCGGCGCGATCGTCGTCACGGCCTCCCTCGCCGGGCTCGTCGGCTTCGACGGCGACCCGATCTACACGATGACCAAGCACGCGGTCGTCGGTCTGGTCAGGGCGCTGGCCGTGCCGCTGGCCCGCGACGGCATCAGGATCGGCGCCGTCTGTCCCGGCTTCACCGACACCCCGCTGGTCGCCTCGCAGCGCGAGCTGTTCCTCGGCGCGGGCTTCCCGTTGCTCACCGCCGAAGACGTCGCGAGCGCCGTGGAGTCCGCCTTCTACGCCGAGGAGCCGGGCACGCTGCTGGTCGTTCAGCCTGGCCGGGCACCTGTTCCCTACCGTTATGCTGGCGTGCCCGGCCCGGCCGGGGGACAAAGGCCGCCGAATCCCAGCTAACCCCTAGTGCAAGATTCAAGTGTTCTGCAAACCTTGCGGTTACCTTGGAGATGCGCCGGGCTTCAAAGACCCGGCTTCGTCATGTGGAACGCTACAGGAGGATTCCGGTGATACCGACGAACGGCCGTCACGCGCAGAGGCGTTCCCCGTGGCCGATCGCTCTGGCAGCCGGAATCGTCGCGGTGGCGCTAGTCGCCGGCATCATGATCTACGCGGGCAACCGGAACAGCGCCTCCGGCGAGCCCGCCACGATCCCGCCCACGCAGGCCGCCCCCACGCTTAACGCGCCGCCCCCCACGCAGGACTGGCCGCGCTGGGGCGTGACCCACACGCAGTACAGCGCCGACCAGGACACGCCCGAGGTCCGTGAGGCCGCCGTCGGCATCCTCGCCCGCGAGCCGATGCTGCAGAACCAGCACATCATGGGCTGGGGCGCGGGCAACCCCGAGCCGAGCCCCGGCAAGTACGACTTCCGCGACCTCGACCGCCGCATGAAGATGATGTCGGACTCCCGGTCGATCCCCGTCATCACGCTGTGCTGCGCCCCCGACTGGATGAAGGGCGGCACGGCGGGCCGTACCGACTGGGCGAAGAACCACACCACCGCGCCCAGGCGCGAGCACTTCGACGACTACGCCAAGCTGGCCGCGACCGTCGCGAAGCGCTACCCGACCGTGAAGCACTTCATGGTGTGGAACGAGTTCAAGGGCTTCTGGAATCAGGCCACCAACAGGTGGGACGCCGAGGCGTACACCGAGCTGTACAACAAGGTCTACGACGCGCTCAAGAAGGTGAACCCCGAGATCAAGGTCGGCGGGCCTTACGTGCCGATCGACCACCACGATCCCACGATCGGCACCTCGGAGGTCAGCGGGCCGTGGGGCGTGGTCGACCAGCGGGTGCTCGACGCGATCGAGTACTGGCTCGAGAACAAGAAGGGCGCCGAGTTCGTCGTCATCGACGGCGCCACGATGACCAAGGAGCAGCAGCAGCCCCTGCCGGACGAGTTCGCCGCGACGGCGAAGTTCTCGGCGATCACGACGTGGCTGCGCCAGAAGAGCGGCGACCTGCCGGTGTGGTGGGCCGAGTACTACGTCGAGCCGGAGAACACCGGCTGGAGCGAGGAGAAGGTGGCCGCGGTCCAGGCCACCGCGATGATGGAGTTCGCCAAGAGCGGCGTCACCACCGCCCTGTACTGGAACCCGCAGAAGAAGCCGGCCGGTGAGTGCCACGGCTGCCTCTGGGTGCCCGGGCGCGGCGCCGAGATGCCGATGGCGGGGCTGCTCAGCGGGTTCGTCAAGTGGTTCCCGACCAACGCGAGGCTGGAGCAGGTGGTCACGAGCGACCCGAAGGTGCGCGTGCTGGCCCAGCCGAACCAGATGGTGATGGTCAACACCACCGACGCCGACCTGACCGCGACCGTCGACGGCAAGGCGTTCACGTTCAAGCCTTACGAGATCAAGTGGAGCCAGCGGGCCCGCGCCTAGGACGCGGCGGCGATCAGCTCGGCGAGGATCTGGCAGCCGCGCCGCACGTCGGGCAGTGCGGCCGAGCCGTACCCGATGACCAGACCGTGCACCTGCGACTCGGCGTGGTGATGACGGACCGTGGTGTCCAGCAGGACGCCGCGGGAGGCGGCCGCGCTCACGATCCCCCGCACCTCGGACGGCGGTAGCTCGGCCAGGACGTGCAGCCCCGCGGTGTCGCCGCGCAGGCGGCAGACCGGGCCGAGGATCTCGACCACGGCGGCGCGGCGGCGGGCATACTCCAGCCGCATCCGGCGCAGGTGCCGGTCGAGGTCCCCGCGCTCCAGCAGGGTCGCGACCGCCTGCTGGACAGGACCGCTGGTGCGGTCGGACAGGTCCTGGCGAATCTCGGCGATCCTGCTCAGCAGCGCGGGCTCGCCCACGAGCCAGCCCACGCCCACGTCCGGGGCCAGCGACTTCGACAGCGTGCCGAGCAGCACCACCCGCGACGGGTCGAGGCCGTAGAGGGCGGGCAGCGGGGCCACGTCGTAGCGGAACTCGGCGTCGTAGTCGTCCTCGACCACCATCGCCCCGGTACGCCGCGCCCAGGCCAGCAGCCGTTCCCTGCGCGGGATGGGCAGGCGGCCGCCCATCGGGTACTGGTGGGCGGGGGTGGTGTAGAGGACCCGCAGGTCCGAGGGGAGCCCGGAGACGATGACGCCGTCCTCGTCCACGGGGCAGGGCACGATCGTGGCGCCCCTGGCCGCGAAGACGTTGCGGGCCACGCGGTAGCCGGGGTCCTCCACCCCCGCCCTCGCGCCGGGCCCGAGGAGAGCGAGGGCGACCAGGTCGAGGCCGTTGCCGGTGCCCCTGGTGACCAGGATGTTCTCCGGGCCGACCGCGATCGCCCTGGACCTGCGCAGGTGCCCGGCGAGCAGCTCGCGCAGGCGGGGCAGGCCGTAGGGGTCGGGATCGTCGCCGGGCGGCAGGTCGGCGGCCTTGCGCCAGGCCCGCTTCCACGCGGCCGCGTCGTAGTCCTTGACCCACGGCTCGCCCGGCGTGAGGTCGATCAGCGGCGCGGCCCGCCGTACCGGCTCGGCCACGGGCGGGGCGGGCGTCTGACGGGCGGGTGGCGCGGCGTCGGTGGACAGGTCGGCCACGAAGGTGCCTGAGCCGTGCCTGCCATCCAGCCACCCCTCCGCGTAGAGCTGCTGGTAGGCCTCGGTGACCACGGTACGGCTGACGCCGAGCTGCGCGGCCAGCCCCCGCGAGGACGGCAGGCGGGTCCCCGCGGTGAGCGCGCCCGCCCGCATGGCCTCGCGCAGCCAGTCGCCCAGCTGGACGGAGAGGGGCAGCGCCGAGTCCCTGGACAGGGAGACGGGAAGGTCGATGAGCGTGCGCAAGGAAGTGGTCCCCGAGAAGCGGTTATTAGTGGACATTAACGACAGGTCCACTATCTCAATACCGTGACAGCATGCTCTCCACCACACCCCGCACGACGCTCGGCCGCGAGAAGCACCGCGGCAGCACCGACAGGAACGATCTCTACGAGGTGCTCGACACCGGGCTCATCTGCCATCTGGGCGTGGTGGTGAACGGTCACCCGATGGTCGTGCCCACGGGCTACGGCCGCATCGGCGACACCCTCTACCTGCACGGCTCCACCGGCGCCCGGTCGCTGCGCGCCGGACAGGGCAGCCAGGTCTGCGTGACCGTCACCCATCTCGACGGTCTCGTGCTGGCGCGCTCGGTCTTCAACCACTCCGTCAACTTCCGCTCGGCCATCATCTACGGCGAGGCCAGGCTGGTGACCGACGAGCAGGAGCGCCTGGACGGGCTGCGCGCGCTGACCGAACAGCTGGCCCCCGGTCAGTGGGACTACGCGAGGCGGCCCACCCGCAAGGAACTGGCGGCCACAGCGGTTCTGGCCCTGTCGCTGGAGGAGGCGTCGGTGAAGCTGCGCGCGGGCGCCCCCGAGGACGAGAAGGAGGACTACGCGCTGCCCATCTGGGCCGGGGTGCTGCCGATGGTCTCGTCGTGGGGCGCCCCGGTGCCCGATCCGGCCCTTCCACCGGGCATCGCGACACCTGCCCATATTCGGGACCGTTGACAGCAAACCAGGGCGCCCGTTCAGTCGTCTCATCAGGTGGGCCACACTCCTGATGGGAGAGCGCCATGGCATGGAGCGTCCCCGGCTACACCGAGGTGCGCCAGCTCGGCTCGGGCGGCAGCGGCAGGGTCGTCCTCGCCGTGCACGACGACACGGGCGCCGACGTCGCGATCAAGTACCTCTCCGAGCGCGTACGGCACGAGCCGGGGGCGCTGGCCGCCTTCCGGGCGGAGGCGGAGCTCCTGACCACGCTGGTGGACCCGCATATCGCCAGGATGTGGGAGTACGTCCAGGAGCCCGAGGGCGCCGCGATCGTCATGGAGCTGGTCAACGGCGTCTCCCTGCGGGCGCTGCTGCGCGAGAACGGCACGACGGGCCCCGAGGCGGCGCTCGTCGTGCTCAAGGGGTCGCTGCTCGGCCTGGAGCGGGCGCACATCGCGCATCTGGTGCACCGCGACTACAAGCCGGAGAACGTGATCGTCAGGGACGACGGGATCAGCAAGCTCGTCGACTTCGGCATCGCCGTCCGGCACGGCACGGCCACGCGGGCCACGGGCACCCCGCCCTACATGGCGCCCGAGCTGTGGTCGGGCCGGCCCGCCTCCCCCGCGACCGACGTCTACGCGGCCACGGTCGTCTTCTTCGAGTGCCTGACGGGACACCGGCCCTACCGCTCGACCGAGTCGCACGTGCTCGGCTACCAGCACCTGTACGCGCCCGTCCCGATCCATGACGCCCCGGAGGAGATGCGGGAGCTGATCGGGCGCGGGCTGGCCAAGGATCCCGCCGAGCGTCCGCCGAGCGCGGCGGCGTTCGTGGCCGAGGTGGAGGCGGCCGCGGTGGCGGCCTACGGGGAGGAGTGGGAGGAGCGGGGCAGGCGGCGGCTGGCCGCGCTCGTCGGCCTGCTGGCGTTCCTGCTGCCGCTGCCCGAGCCGCCGCCGCCCGCCGCGGGCTCCACGTTCTTCCGCACGGTCTTCGACGCCGCGCGGCGCAACGGCAGGCGGCTGCTGATGGGCACCACGGCGACGGTCGCCGCGGCGGGGGCCGCGGTGTACGTGCTGGCCAGTGCCGAGCCGCCGCCCGCGACGACGGTCGACGCGGTGGCGGCGGCGCCGTCCCTCACGCCCGAGCTGCCCAGCCCCGCCTCGGTGCCCTCCGAGAGCGCCGAGGCTGGCGGCCGAGGCGGCACGGAACCCGGCGGAGAGCCCGGCGGGGCGACGACCTTACCGCCAGGGCCCGCGACCACCCCGACCGTCCCGCCCCCTACCGCGAAGCCGCCCACCACCGCGCCTCCCACAACCGCGCCTCCCACCACGAAGCCTCCCACCACGAAGCCTCCGACGGTCACGCCGACGCCGTCGCCCAGGCCGCCGACCGCGGTGTCGGCGCTGGACGTCGGCGGGCTCACCGTCGGCGCCGACGCCGTGGCCGCCGCGACCGTCTCCCTCCGCACCACCGGCACGGACGCCGTCACGGTGACGGCCCGCTTCGCGGTCGACGGCGAGGTCGTGCGCACCGCCACCAGCCGGGTGCGCGGCGCCGTGTCCTACACCCGCTCCTTCAGCCACGGCCTCGGCGAGCGGGCGTGCGGCAGGACCGTCACGCTCACGGTGTCCACCTCGCCGGCCGCCCCCGGCGGCGCGAAGAGCGTCAGCGCGGCCGTCCCCGCGTGCCCCACGCGGGTGACGGGCCTGCGCGTCTCGCTCGACCTGGCCAAGGCGCCAGGCAGGGCCGTGACGGCACGGGTCTTCGTGGCGACCAGCGGCACGGGCCAGGTCGGGATGCGGGCCTTCGTCGCGCTCGACGGGGAGCGGGTGGCCACCACGTCCGCCTCGCTGTCCGGCCGTGACAGCTACACCAGGGACGTCACCCACACCTTCGCCCAGCGTCCGTGCGGGAGGACGGTGACGGTGACCGTCAGGGCCGGCGGCAGGCAGGCCACCGCCAGGACCGGGGTGCCGTGCGAGGCCGCGGTGCGGCGGGTCTCCATCGCCCGCGCCTCGCTCGACGCCCGCGGTCGGGCGACCGCCATCGTGACCGTCGCGACCACGACCACCCAGCCGGTACGGCTCAGCGTGACCTACACCCTCGCCGGACGCGTCCAGCACACCGAGTCGCTCGACCTGTCGGGACAGACCGCCTACACCAGGACGGTCGCCTTCACGTTCGCCAAGGCGCCGTGCGGATCGGCCTGGGGCGTGACGGTCGCGACCGCCCCCTCGGCGGCCAACGGGAGCGACTCCGGCGGCGGCACGACCCCCGCCTGCCGGCCGCAGGTCGAGACCGAGAGTCCAAAACCGGACGATTCACAGCAAGATACCGAAAATATCAACCCTGATCTTGGTCTGGACCGTTACTAATGAGAAACGTGCGTAATGGACCGCATCCGAACATATGACCTTGTCCCACCGCCTTTCGGCGGTTCCCACCGCACGTTTCTCATTAGTAAGCTACGCTCCGTCTGATGTGGGTGGGGGCCCAGATAGATCCGAGGTGGTCTGATGGACCGGTGGGGGGTCCCCGGTTATACCGAGATACGTGAGCTGGGCACCGGAGCCTCAGGGCGGGTGGTCCTGGCTCGACGCGATCACGACGGCGTCGAGGTCGCGATCAAGTACCTGTCCGACCGGCTGCGCGACGACGTCGGCTTCGTGGCCAGGTTCCGGCACGAGGCGCGGCTGCTGGGCAGCATGCGCAGCCCGCACAACGTCCGCCTGATCGGGTACGTCGAGGACGGCCAGGGCACGGCGATCATCATGGAGCTGATCAGCGGCGTCACGCTGCGCGCCCTGATCGACTCCGAGGGGCCGACGGGTCCCGAGGCCGCGCTGGCCGTGCTCAAGGGCTCCCTGCAGGGGCTGGCGGCGGCGCACGCGATCGGCGTGGTCCACCGCGACTTCAAGCCCGAGAACGTGATGGTCCAGGGCGACGGCAGCAGCAAGCTGGTCGACTTCGGCATCGCGGTGCGGCAGGGCGAGGGCGTCAACGCCGCGGGCACTCCCGCCTACATGGCCCCTGAGCAGTGGTCGGGCGGCCCCGCCTCGCCCGCGGGCGACGTCTACGCCGCGACGATCGTGTTCTTCGAGTGCCTCACCGGCATGCGGCCCTTCCGCGCCACCACGGTCCCCGCGCTGGCCAGGCAGCACCACGCCACGCCGCCGCCGATCGAGGAGGTGCCGGAGGCGTTGCAGCCGCTCGTCGAGCGGGGCCTGTCCAAGCATCCGGTGGAGCGACCGCCCTCGGCCGAGGCCTTCCTCTCCGAGCTGGAGAGCGTGGCGGCGCGGGCCTATGGTCTCGACTGGGAGGAGCGGGGCAGGCGGCGCCTGGCGCGGCTGGCCGGGCTGCTGCTCGTGCTCTTCCCCGGGGCGCCGGAGGAGCCGGCCGACACCGGCACGTCGCTGGCCGAGACGGAGTTCGCCGAGCCGCGGAGCCTGCTGGCCAGGCTGGGCATGAAGACGCTGGTCGGCATCGGGCTGGTGGCGGTGATCGGCACGGTCACCACCGTGCTGCTCACCTCGGGCGACGACGATCCCGCGCTGCGGGCGCAGACCTCGCCCTTGACCCCGAGCGCCCCGACGTCGCTGATCGAGGCGCCCTCCCCGTCGGAGTCCGTCTCGGCGGAGCCGACGCAGGAGGAGCCGTCCGCCGAGACGACGCCCACGGCCACCACCACGGCCACCACCACGGCGCCGACACCGTCGGTGGCCGCCGTGTCGCCGACCACCGCCACGCCCACTCCCAGCCCGTCGAAGCGGCCGATCAAGGCATCGCCCCGGCCGCCGCGTCCGAAGGCGACCAGGACGCCGTCGCCGACGCCCACGCCTGACGAGTCGTTGCGCGGCAGGGCGGACAACGATCCGCCGGCCTCGCCGTCCCGCACGCCGTCGGAGCCCGCGACGACCTCGGCCGCGCCCCCTCCTCCCCCGCCGTCGACGGCGTCGAGCAGCGCCAGCGCGAGTCCGACCTCCGACACCGAGAGTCCCGACACCGAGACGCCACGGGAGACCGACACCGAAGGAGCGAGGGTCACCGAGAGCCCGGCTGACGTGCTCGCGCAGGCGCCCGCCGCGCTGCTCGCGCTCGGGCTCGTGACGTCGGGCGCGGTTCCGGTCACACTGGCGGTGAAACGCCGCGTCGCGGGGCGGCACAGGAGAAAGAGCTGACGGGGGCGAGCGACCGGGGGACGCATGAGCATGATCGCCGGTTTCCTGCTCTCCGAGCGGGCCAGGGCGAGCGAGCTGGGCACGTGGGTGGAGGCGACGGGCCCAGACGGCCGTGGGGCGGGCGCCCTGCGGTTCGATCCCGACCTGCTGCTCACGCCGGGCGCGCGCGACCGCCTCGTGCAGGCCGTGGTCGTCGACCGCAGGCTGGCCGAAGGCGGCATGGCGGGGTTGGTGCCGATCGCCGACCTGGTGATGGCGGGGGAAGAGGTGTGGCTGCTGGCCGCCCACGCGGTCTCGCCCACGCTGTCGGAGCTGCTGAGCGCGCCCGCGATGGATCCGGCCAGCGCGGCGGCGGTGCTGGTGGAGAGCGCCCAGACGCTCGCCGCCCTGCACGCGGCGGGCGTGGCGCACGGCTCCTTCCACCCCGGCACCGTGCTGATCGCCGGGGACGGGGCCACGCTGCTGGGCGAGCGCGGGCTGGCTGACGCGATCAGGGGATTACCCCCGGCGCCTGAACGCGACGTCGCCGCCTGGGCCGCGCTGGCCAGGGGGCTGGCCGCCACCTGGGCCTCGGGCGCGCAGGGCGCGGCCGAGCTGTTCGAGCGCGCGGCGGCCACCGCCACCACCCACGGCCTTCCCGCGGCCAGGGACGGACTGCTGGCGGGGCGTGACGCGCTGCCGGGCGGGCTCATCAGCCGCGATCTGCTCGCCGAGAGCGCCCGCCGGTGGTCGTCGCCCGCCTCTCCCGGGAGCGCCGGCCCGCCGGACAGGGACGAGGGCGACATCGTCACGATGCTGAGAGCCCCCGAACCCACGCGGGAGCCCGTGCACGTCGGTCCCGGCGTCACCCCGGCCGCCACCCGCGGCCAGACCACCGCGGAGAAGATCTGGCGGGAGGGCGCCGGGCCCGCGGCCCCCTCCGCGTACGGCATGCGCGCGAAGCGGGCCGCCAGGGCCAGGCGCCGCAGGACCATCGTCTCCGCCGCGGTGTTCGCGCTGGTCGTCGCGGGCGCGGTGCTGGCGTGGTTCTCGGTGCGCTCCACGACCGGCCTGGTGGTGCGGGAGGCAACGGTGAGCGCGCCCAAGACGCTGGGCTGCCGCAAGACGGCGACGATCACCGGCAGCCTGGTCACGAACGGCGAGGCGGGCAGGGTCACCTTCCAATGGCTGCGCAGTGACAGGAAGGAGCCCATCGAGCAGACCGAGACCGTGCCGTCGGGCACGACCACCCACACCGTGCAGCTGAGATGGACGGTGAAGGGGGAGGCGACGGCCAAGCTCACGGCGCGCCTGCGGATCGTGTCGCCCGTCCCCGAGGGGGAGAAGATCGAGGATAAAGCGACATTCACCTATAAGTGCTGATCTACCCACAACAAAGCGGTTGTTATTAGTCTGACGGCCATGACCACGCAGACCCCCGCAGGCTGGTACCCCGACCCCTACGGCTCGCCGCAGCTGCGGTGGTGGGACGGGGGCCAGTGGACCGACGCCACACACCCGATGGAGCAGCAGCAGTCAGGCGCCCAGCAGGCCGCCGCACCGCGGCAGGGACCTCCATCGGCAGCGTCTCCCCAGGCGGCGTCTCCGCAGGCGGCGTCTCCCCAGGCGGGGCCTCCACCGGCGGGGTCCCCGCACCAGCCGCACGGGCCCGTGGTGGGGAGCACGCCGTACCACGGGGCGAACGCCGCTCCCGCGCGGCCGTCCCACGAACAGGGACAGCCGCACTCCACGCAGGGCGGCGGGTGGGCGCAGGGCCAGGCCCCGCAGAGCGGCGGGTGGCAGCAGCCGGCTCCCACCCAGCAGTACGGCGGGCAGCCGTGGGGCGGCGGAACCGCGCAGATGCCCAGGCCCGACTTCGGGCCGCCGCCCAAGTCAGGCGGCGGCGCGCTGCCGTGGGTGCTCGGCGGGATCGGCTCGGTCCTCGTGCTCGCGCTGGTCGTGGCCGCGGCCGTCTTCATGATCAACAGGTCTGGCGGGACGACGGCCCAGCCGACTCCCGAGCCGGTTCCGAGCACCAGTCCGAGCGAGCCCACCCCCTCGCCGAGCGAGTCCCCGAGCGAGTCGGCCACGCCGACGCCGCAGGACCCCGGCGCCGAGCTGCCCGCGGTCTCGGGTGGGCGCATCACCGACCCCAAGACCGGCCTGTCCTACGCGGCCCCCGGCGACCCGTGGAAGGTGCCCCCGTCTGCCGAGATCAACGCCCCCGACCCCAACGTCCAGCAGTGGTCGGCGGGGATGCAGGCCGTCTCGCACGAGAAGTACGACGGCGAGAGCGACTGGAACGGCAGCATCTACTCGGGCGAGCTCAACCCGATCTACCCCTACGAGGGCACGCAGGGCCTGCGCGGCACCGTCGGCACCGTCTTCATCGACTTCGCCCGCTTCTACCCCATCAAGCACGAGCGGAAGATCCTCCAGGACAAGGCCATCACGGTGGACGGGCACAAGGGCTGGCTGCTGGAGTACGAGATGGACTTCACCGCCGAGTCGGAGAAGAACGGCTACCAGTGGAAGAAGGAGCGGGGCGCGATCGTGGTCGTCGACAGGGGCGAGGGCAAGCGGCCCGCGCTGCTGTACGCTTCGGTCCCCGACAACCTGGATACCGGTCTCGTCACTCAGGTGGTGAAGTCTCTCAAGCTGTCCTGACCAGGGCACTAGGCTGGGGCTAATGAGCGAGCGGCGGGTAGCTCCGAGCCGCTGGGCGAGGAGATTGATCGTATGAGTGACTTGCTGGTCTGGATCGACTGCGAGATGACCGGGCTCGACCTGGGGCGCGACGCGCTCATCGAGGTCGCCTGTGTCGTCACCGACAGCGAGCTGCGGCAGCTGGACGAGGGCGTCGACGTGGTCATCAAGCCCCCGTCCGAGGCGTTGGAGCAGATGTCGGAGGTGGTGCGCGAGATGCACACGGCTTCGGGGCTGCTGCCCGAGCTGGGCGAGGGGGTGACGCTCGCGGAGGCCGAGTCGCTCGTGCTCGACTACATCCGCGGCCACATCCCCGAGCCGAAGCGGGCGCCGCTGTGCGGCAACTCCATCGGCACCGACCGCACGTTCATCTCCCGCGACATGCCGGCCGTGGACGCCTACCTGCACTACCGGATGATCGACGTCTCCTCTATCAAGGAACTCGTGCGCCGCTGGTACCCGCGCGTCTACTTCGCCGCGCCCGAGAAGCAGGGCGGGCACCGGGCTCTGGCGGACATCACCGAGAGCGTCCGCGAGCTGCGTTACTACCGCGCCACCGTGTTCGTGCCGCAGCCGGGACCCGACTCGGCCACCGCCAGGACACTCGCGGACGGTGTGTCGTATATCTGAGTGGCGCAAAAGGTCTCGAAGACCGCTACACTTTTCCATGTGCTGCTGCGGCGGCACGAGCATGGTGGGTGTAGCTCAGTTGGCAGAGCGCCAGGTTGTGGTCCTGGATGTCGGGGGTTCAAGTCCCCTCACTCACCCCAGGTGAGATGTCAGACCAGAAGGCCCGATCACTCCGGTGATCGGGCCTTCTGCGTGACCGGGTGTCCTGAGGTGGAAGCGGGCCGACCTCGACAACCTCGCCGGACGGCTCTCGCGGCCGCCTCGCCTCACTCGTCGAGCAGGACTCAAGATCTTCGACTTCGACGTGCCGGCCACGCCGCGGCGGGCCCGCCGCACGAGCTGACAACGGGAGCGCTGCTCAAGGCGGCGATGGTGACCTCGGCGCCAACAGGATCTCCCGTCGACGAGCCGGCCGGGCCGCCTGCACGTCTTCGAGTCCGTGGGCGACACCCCGCTCGACTGACACGAGACCCGCGTCGGCTGTCGCGTCCTCCGGAGAGGCGGTGACGGGACAGGAGCCTTGCCCGTTGAGTTCAAACGGGCAAGGCTGCCGTCCCTTCGGTGGACAAGGAAAAAAATAACGTATCCGCCTGCTCGATTGCATGGTCATTCGTTACGAGCCTCGAGTATCTCTGGAAACGTCAACCAGTAGCTTTCCAGCGGCCAGGAACGCGTCGCCGCGGTCTCCCGTGAACGCCAAACCGATACTGAAACGCGCATTCACTTGACAATTATCCGCCTGCTGGCGACAAACGCCCCGCGTGTCGCATGTGAGGGTTGCGGGGTAAAATTTTTTCCGGCGAAGGATCGCGTGGCGAACCGATGACCAGGAAAAGACTGGCGCTGGCCGCCGTCTTGCTTTTCGGCTCCATGGGAAGGGGGGTACGGGAGCGAGAACGCCGGCAACCGGGCGGTGAATGCCGCGCTGGAAACGCTCGGAACACCTTGTTCATGGTGCGGCGGCGGAGCGAACGGCCCGAGTTTCGGAATAGGGCGCGGCGCCATGACAGTCGGCTTCGACTGCTCGGGACTCATACAATACGCGTGGGCACAGGCCGGGGTGCGCATCGAACGCACAGCGCGCGATCAGTGGCGAAAGAGATGGCCGGTCCCTGAGGGGCAGGTGCAACCGGGAGATCTCGTCTTCTATGACAGCAATTTCGTGTCACCGGGACCCGAGCACGTGGCATCGCCGCGTCGACGGGGAGCGGATCGTGCACGCGCCGTCCACGGGGGGGTTCGTGACCTAGGCGCCGCTGGACAGGCGCGGATACATGGGAGCGGTCCGCCCCGCTGGGATGGCTCCGACGACGTCCGAGGACGCTACCGGATAACCGGAGATCCCGAGCGGGACGGACACGCCGACATACCGTTTCAGGTGACGGTGAATCACTCCAGCGATGATCGTCATCTCCTGAAACGCCTGGGTCCGGCCCAGGCGCGTGCCGTTCTGAACGGCGCATCCAGCCTCGTGCCATGCTGAGCGCGATGGGCGGCCCGCTCTGGAGAAGCGGACCGCCCAACTGACACCCGAAAGAACTGCGCCAGGAGGGGGATTGCAATTCATTTCATTGGGACGGATAAGTGTCAGAACAATTTCGCGTCCAACGAGCAGCGAGACTAGTCGTTGGTGCAGTGGTTGATCTCGTTGCCCAGCGCGAGGATGTTGATCTGGTTGTCGTTCAGGATGGGAAGCAGGATGCCACCGAGGATACCGGCCGCGGCGGTGTTGGTCCTGTCGCACCGGCGGTGGTCGTCCTTCTCCGGCTTGGTGTAGTCCGCGAAAGCGGCGCTCGAGCCGGCGAAGACGGTGCTGGCGATCGCTGCACCGATGAAAATGCGACGAAGCATGATTGTGTCCTCCGTTGAGATGGCCTGCGGATTACCGCTGCCGTCAGTTGTTTCTGGCAGAGCACCAAAGCGCTCGGCAATCATAATGTGCTATTCGTCGCCGGCTTTCAAGCAGAGTCCCGTCCTCCCCGAACCAAAGGTCAGTATTCTTTCGGTAGTCCCACGGCCCCTTCCCCAAAACCCAGAACCAGAGAATTTGTGTATGACGAAACATTCCTTACCTGCACTCGATAAGGGACCGCTGTTTGTTTGGCCGCTCTTGGGCTGCGGGAAACGCGGACGCAAGAGAGCGTCGGCGGGACGCTGACCCCATACTGGTGCCGAATTGACTAATTGGAGCATCCCCGGCATCGCGCGGAAGCCCCGCGAGATGGAAATAGGCGGAATTATCATCAGAAATCGGGCGATAATCTGACGACGGGCCGGCGAATTTCGCCGCATCGCTCCACTAATGCGCCGCCACTGCCCGATGTGGAGCAGCCGCCCGCTCAGGTGCCGAGCCCTGAGGATGTGCACACCACGGGCAGACCTGGCCGCCGCGCCGAACGCGCAGCGCCGACCGCTCCTACCCCTGACTGAACGAGGCGACCGGCAACAAGCCGCTGCCGCGCTCGACACTGTCGGACATATTCACCAACGGCTGGCCGAGCCGCGAGACGCTGGAGACGCTCCTGAGAGGTCCCCCGAGCGATGGGCGGCCCGGCAACACGCCCGCGAGCGCGCCTCGACCGAGGTACCCCCGAGCCTTGCTGGACTAGACGAGTAAGTCCTAAGTCGTTTCGGCTGCGGGAACGACGAAGGGTGTTGATGATCCGTTTGTGACGACAGACCTCAACACCCTTCTCACCGCACTGTACGTGAAGATCGACGACTGGCTCGGCAAAGCGCCCCGCCTCGGCCGCCCACCCAAGCTGACCGACGCCGAACTGCTGACCTTAGCGGTCGCCCAAGTCCTGCTCGGGATCGGCTCCGAGGCCCGCTGGCTGCGGTTCGTCCCCCGGCACCTGCCCGGCGCCTTCCCCTACCTGCCCGGCCAATCCGGCTACAACAAACGGCTCCGCGCGGCCCTGCCCCTGCTCCAGCGCGCCATCCGGGCCCTGGCCCTCGACACCGATCTGTGGGCCGACCCGGTCTGGGTGGTCGACTCCACCCCGGTCGAATGCGGCCGCTCCCGCCCCACCACGCAGCGCTCGGACCTGGCCGGCTGGGCCGGCTACGGCTACTGCCGCTCCCACTCCCGCTGGTTTTGGGGTCTGCGGCTGCACCTGGTCTGCACCCCGGCCGGACTGCCGATCAGCTGGGCCCTGGCCACCCCGAAGATCGACGAACGGCAGGTGCTGATGGCCGTCTTGGACCACGACCCGCATCTGCTCGCCACCCGACCCGGGCTGCTGATCATCGCCGACAAGGGCTACGTCTCGGCCGAACTGGACCACTACCTGGCCGAACGGGGCGTGCGGCTGCTGCGGCCGTCCTACCGCAACCGCACACCCCGCCCGGGCGAGCAGCTCCTCAAACCCATCCGCCAGCTCATCGAATCGGTCAACGACACCCTCAAAGGCCAACTCGACCTGGAACTCCACGGCGGACGCAGCCCTGAGGGGGTCGGCGCGCGCATCGCCCAGCGCATCTTGGCGTTGACCGCCGCTATCTGGCACAACCGCGCTACCGGCCAGCCCGTCACCCGGTCACTGATCGCCTATGACCACTAACCCGACTTAGGACTTACTCGTCTAGCGCGCCGACCTGCCTCCAGGATCGATGACTCGTTCGAATAAGCGCCGGCGTCACATGCCCTCACTCACCCCATGACTAAGGGCCGGTCCTCAGGACCGGTCTTTCGCTTTTCTCTGGTGACTTTGGCCCCAAATCCGGACAATGCGAGTTATGCTCGCTGTCAACCGCTTACGCCGGAAGCACGGGGGCCAATCGGCGATCTGACCGACTTCGCTGTCCCGGAGGCCGGATGAGAGTCGACGACGCCGCACGCCTGAGCAAGCGTGAGGCCGAGGTGATGGACCTGATCGCGACCGGTCAGTCCAACGGCGAGATAGCACAACGGCTGTTTCTCAGCGAGAAGACAGTCAAGAACCACGTCAACCGGATCTACGCCAAGCTGGGCGCCGACTGTCGCATGACCGCGATCGGCCTCTGGCTCAACCGCGACTCCTGATCGTCAATTCGTCCTGCGCCCGCCTGCCGTACGGACCGAAGGGGCGGCAGGCGGGCGCGCGCCTCACAGCGGGCGCGAGAGGGCGCGTGACAGCGCCGCCAGGCCGAGCTCTAGGTCGGCGTCCTCGATGTTGAGCGCGGGACGCAGGCGGACCGAGCGCTGGCCGCACGGCAGCACGAGCACGTCCTCCTCCTCCCGCAGCCTGGTGATCAGCGCGGTCCGCCGCACGCCGTCGGGCAGGTCGAAGGCGCACATGAAGCCCCGGCCCCGCACGTTGGAGACCAGTTCGGGCCGTTCGGCCTGGATCTTGGCCAGGCCCTCGAGCAGCCGGACGCCCGCCCTGGCGACGCGCGGGATGAGCGCGTCGCGTTCGATGATCTCCATCAGGCCGGTCGAGCGGACCATGTCGACCAGCCCGCCACCCCACGTGGAGTTGATGCGGCCGCTGACCTCGAAGACGTTGTCGGGGACGAGATCGACGCGGCGCCCCGCCATGATGCCGCCGACCTGCACCTTCTTGGCGAAGGCCACGATGTCGGGGGCGAGGCCGAGCTGCTGGTAGGCCCATGGCGTGCCGGTGGTGCCGCCGCCCGTCTGCACCTCGTCCAGCACGAACAGCGCGTCGTGCTCGTGGCACAGGTCCTGCATCGCCCGCAGGAACTCGGCACGCATGTGGTTGTCGCCGCCCTCGCCCTGGATCGGCTCGGCGATGAAGCAGGCGATGTCGTGCGGATGCCGTTCGAACGCGGCCCTGGCCTGGGCGAGCGCGCGTTCCTCCGCGGCCTCCACGTCGCCGAAGTGGATCGCGGGCACCTCGATGCGCGGCCAGTCGAAGGCGGGGAAGCGCTCGGTCTTGAGCGGCTCGGTGTTGGTCAGCGAGAGCGTGTAACCGGAGCGGCCGTGGAAGGCCCTGGTGAGGTGCATGACACGGGTGCCGAGCGCGCCGGAGCGGCCCGCGGCCTCGTTGCGGCGGCTCTTCCAGTCGAAGGCCGTCTTGAGCGCGTTCTCCACCGCGAGCGCGCCGCCCTCGACGAAGAACAGGTGCGGCAGGGCGGGATCACCGAGGACGCGGGTGAAGGTCTCGACGAAGTCGGCCAGCTGCTCGGTGTACATGTCGGGGTTGGCGGGCTTGTTCAGCGCGACCCTGCCGAGCGGCTCCGGGTCGAGTGGCGGGTTCACGCCCAGCGGGGCGGAGGCGAAGAAGGTGTAGAAGTCCAGGTAGCGGCGGCCGGTGCGGGCGTCGACCAGCCAGGAGCCCTGGCTGCGGTCGAGATCGAGCACCAGCCGGTAGCCATCGACGAGCAGGTGGCGGGCGAGCCTTTCGAGTACGTCCATATCCTCTCCCCCTCGAGCCGGATCACGACATACGTTCCCCCGAACTCGGCGCATATGTAAATACTTTTCGCCAGAATCGCTGATTCACGCGAGCTTCTTCATCTCGACCGACAGCACGATGATCGCGATGCCGTAGATGACGGCGAAGACCCCGATCAGCCAGGTCAGGGCGAGGGCGCCGGGGGCGGGCCAGATGAGCAGCAGGATGCCGAAGACCACCGAGAGGAGACCGCCGATGATCAGCATCCACTCGTTGTCGATGACCTTGCGCAGCCGGATCCCCGCGAAGATCTCAGCGACCCCCGTGAAGATCGCCCAGAAGGCGATGACGTAGAGCAGGGCGAGCGTCGTGATGCCCGGCCAGACGAAGGCCACGATTCCCGCCAGGATGCCGAGCACGCCGGAGATGATGAGCCACGCCTTGGAGCCGGTGTCATGGCGGAAGGCGGCGCCCAGGGAGAAGATGCCGCTGACGATGGCGTAGGCACCGAAGAAGATGACGAGGACCCACAGGGTGATGCCGGGCCACACGATCGCGAGGATGCCGAAGATGACCGCGCAGATTCCCCGGATGAGGATGAGCCACCAGGTGCTCGCCAATTGCTCCATAACGGTCTGCTATCCGCAATCATGGCGCGGGCAGCCCTGTCCAGGGTCAAATGTCGGTGATCCGCACGCCGACCGTCCCGGTCGCTCCCCTGCGCAGGCGGCTGCCGAGCAGCACCAGCCTGCCCTGCAGGCCGTACTTCCGGCGCAGCAGCGCACGGACCTTCGCGGTCTGCGCCGCGGACAGGATCTCCGCGCGGCCCTTGACCGGCTCTCCCCTCACGTTGCCGCGCAGGTCGCAGGGGGCGACCGTCACCTCGGGGTTGGCGCGGATGCGCTTGATCTTGCCGGAGGTGGCGACGGTCCAGATCACGACGGCCGCGCCGTCCTGCGCCACCCACACGGGCGTGGCCACCGGCGTGCCGTCCCTGCGGTAGGTCGTCACGGAGACGTACTGCTCATGCCCGAGGTTCACACATGGGAGTAGACCACGATCGAGACCGCGATGTACTGCACGAGGTAGGCGGCGACGGTGAAGGCGTGGAAGACCTCGTGGAAGCCGAACCAGCGGGGCGAGGGGTCGGGCCTGCGCAGGCCGTACACGATCGCGCCCGCACTGTAGAGGACGCCGCCGACGGCCACCAGCGTCACCGCGACGATGCCCGCGCCCCGCAGCAGCTGCGGCATCACGAAGATCGCGGTCCAGCCGAGCGCCAGGTACAGCACGGTGTAGAGCCAGCGCGGCGCCGCCATCCAGAACACTCTGAACAGCACGCCCGCCAGCGCGCCGCCCCAGGTCACGCAGAGCACCGCGATCGTGGGCCACCCGTCGAGCGCGAGCAGCGCGAAGGGCGTGTAGGTGCCCGCGATGATCAGATAGATGTTGGCGTGGTCGAACCTGCGCAGCACCTCTGCCAGGCGCGGGCCCAGCGTGCCCCGGTGGTAGGTCGCCGAGATGCCGAAGAGCAGGCCGGAGGTGATCGCGTAGACGGCGGAGGCGAGCCGGGCCTGCGTGGTCGGACCCAGGGCGACCAGGACGAATCCGGCGACGAGGGCGACGGGCAGGGCTCCGGTGTGCAGCCAGCCGCGGAGCCGCGGCTTGGTGAAGGTGGCGACACTCGTCATGTAACCTACGGTAGCGTAGGTTACAGCGCGCCGAGGAAGCGGGCGGCTATGGGAAGCGCCACTTTCGCGCCGGATCCCCCGTGCTTGACGAAGACGCAGAATGCCAGGTCGCCCCGGTAGCCGACGAACCAGGCGTGTGGCGGGCCGTCGCCGACCTCGGCCGTTCCCGTCTTGCCCGCCACGTCGGCGCCGAGCCCCGCGCCCTTGGCGGTGCCGTCGGCGACGACCTGCCGCATCATCGTCCGCAGCTCGCCCGCCATGTGCTGGTCGAGCGCGATCTCGGCGGGCGGGGCTCCGTCGAGCTTCCTGGCCGCCTTCGCGGTGACGAACCTGGGCGCGCGCCAGGTGCCGCTGCCGACGGCGGCGGCGAGCGTGGCCATGCACAGCGGCGAGGCCCTGACCGAGCCCTGGCCAATCGCGTTCTCTCCCACCATGTCGGGGTTGGCGGTCGGCTCGATGGCCCCGCACAGCCCGCCCACCCCTGTGGGCAGCACCCGCCTGCCGAAGCCCCACTCCTTGGCCACCTCGTCCAGGCGCGTCGCGCCGAGCCTGGTGACCGCCTGCTCGGCGAAGGTCGTGTTGCAGGACACCGCGAAGGCGCCGCCCAGCGTCGAGGCCGTCACGCTGTCGTCGGCGTTCTCGAAGGTCCTGCCGTTCGGGATCGTGTAGGACGGTGGGCAGGCCACGCCGCTGGAGGCGGACAGCCCGGCCCGCACCAGGCCCGCCGCCGTGACCACCTTGAACGTCGAGCCCGGCGGAAAGAACCTGACGAAGGCCGCCATCTGCCCCATCCGGTCGGCCACGGCCAGAATCTCGCCGGTGCTCGCCTTGATCGCGACGATCGCCGCCTCTCTCGGAACCCCGTCCAGCGCCCTGGCCGCGGCCGCCTGCACCGGCCGCGACAGCGTGACACGCACCTGCTTGCCGGGCGGCGGCTGGAAGACGACCAGCGTCTTTTCCTTCCCGCCGGACGCGGCGGCTCTGATCGCCCAGCCGGTGTTCACCTCGCCGAGCCGCTCCTTGAGCTCGTCGAGGTACGGCTCGGCGGCGTTGTCGTGCGGTAATTTCGCCCCCGACCTGGTGACCAGTTCGATCCCCGAGACCTCGACCTCGTCCAGCGTGAGGGCGCCGCCGTCCTTCAGCGCGGGGTGCAGCGTCTCAGGGCCCCAGAGCACCTTCCAGGCCCCCTCATGGACGGCCAGCCGCAACGTCCCGGAGAACCCCCACGGCCCCATGCCGGTCAGCTGCCTGACGCCGGTGAACGGCAGCTCCGCCGTCTCCTCGCCGGTCACCTTGAGCGCGCCCGCCCGCAGGGTCAGCGCGTTCACCTTGAACTGCTCGGCGAAGTCGAGGTGCTGGTCGGCGAAGTCCTGGGGCGGATCGGCCACCAGCCGCTCCATCGAGGCGATGTCGCTGCGCTGCCATGCGGCGAAGTAGGCGCCGGCCGTCGCCCCGGCGCTCCCGCTCACCCCCGAGGCCGCCACGAAGGCGAACGCGCCCGCCCCCGCCACCACGACAAGGGCGACAAGGAGTCCAACCAGCCTTCGCCTACGCATACGGTTCTCCCAGGAACAAGTTCCACCTCGTCTTACCAGAAAGGAAGCCGGACGTGACACGTGGAGCGCGGGAGCCGATGCCCGGCCGCTATCCGGTGACCTTCGGCGAAGTCGAGCTGCTGAGGGATCTTGACCGGCAGCACGGATGGATGCTGTCCAAGGATGGTGTACCGCAGTCGTACGTGGATCTGGAAGATCCGACATATCTGGATTTTGAGTATGTGCGACTCATGGCCGACGTGATCGACGTCCTGCCGGACGGCCCGCTGAACTGCGTGCACATCGGCGGCGGCGCCTGCACCATCCCCCGCTACATCGCCGCCACCAGGCCGGGCTCCAGGCACATCGTCGTCGAGCCCGACGCGGCGCTGGTCGAGCTCGTGCGCTCCCAGCTCGACCTCCGCTCGGTGCCCAAGCTCAAGGTGCGCCTCCAGGGCGGCCTCGAGGCCACCGCCGGCATCTGGGACGACTCCACCGACCTGTTCGTGCTCGACGCCTTCTCCGGCGCGACGATGCCCGTCGAGCTGGCCACCGCCGAATACATGGCCGACATCGCCCGGGTGCTGCGCGCCACGGGCACGCTGCTGATCAACCTGGCCGACGGCAAGGGGCTGGCCTTCGCCAGGCGGCTGGTGGCCACCGTCCGCGGGACGTTCAAGCACGTCGCGCTGCTGGCCGATCCCGGCATCATGCGCGGCAGGAGGTTCGGCAACCTGATCGTCGCCGCCTCGCCGTCCGAGCTGCCCGTCGACCTGCTCACCCGCCGCGCCGCGGGCGGCCTCACCCAGGCCCGCTGCGTGCACGGCGAAGCCCTGACCAACTTCGTGGCTGGCGCCCCTCCGATCCACCAGGGCGACGCCGTTCTCGCGCCCGCACCTCCCCCTGAGATCTTCGGCGCGGAATAGTTGAAATATAAACTTGGTTGCAGCGGACGAGTCCTCCAGGGAAGGAGCCCGACATGCCCGCCGTAACCGTAGAGAACCCGCTGACCCTGCCCCGCCTGCCGCAGTCCGACGGCACCGTGCCTGAGCGCAGGGTGCTCACGGTCGCCAGCGCGCCCAGCGGCTTCGAGGGCGAGGGCTTCCCCGTCCGCAAGGCCCTGGCCACGATCAAGCCGTCCTACCTCGACCCGTTCGTGATGATGGACCAGATGGGCGCGGTCGACTACGCGCCGGGCGAGCCCAAGGGCACCCCCTGGCACCCCCATCGCGGCTTCGAGACCGTCACCTACATGATCGACGGCGTCATCGACCACACCGATTCCCACGGCGGCGGCGGCACGATCACCGACGGCGACACCCAGTGGATGACGGCCGGTAGCGGCATCCTGCACAAGGAGGCCCCGCCCGAGTGGCTGGTCCAGAAGGGCGGCCTGTTCCACGGCATCCAGCTGTGGGTCAACCTGCCGGGCAAGGACAAGATGATGGCCCCGAAGTATCAGGACATCGGGCGTGCCAACGTCGTCCTGCTGAGCAGCCACGACGGCGGTGCGCTGGTGCGCCTCATCGCCGGTGACGTCGCGGGGCACCTCGGCCCCGGCAGCACGCACACCCCGATCACGCTGCTGCACGCCACGGTCAGCCCGGGCGCGCAGCTCGCGCTCCCGTGGCGCACGGACTTCAACGCCCTGGCGTACGTCCTGGCCGGCCGCGGCACGGTCGGCGCCGACCGGCAGCCGATCGAGAGCGGGCAGCTGGCGGTCTACGACGGCTTCGGCGCCAGGCCGGGGCTGACGACCGACGGGGAGTGGCTGCGGATCGCGGCCCGTCCGCGGGAGACGCTGGAGGTGATCGTCCTGGGCGGCCGGCCGATCGGCGAGCCGGTGGCGCACTACGGGCCCTTCGTGATGAACACGAGGGCGGAGCTGGTGCAGGCCTTCGAGGACTACCAGTCGGGCCGCTTCGGCAGCGTCCCCGCGGGCCACTGACCCCGCGGGATCGCGGGCGAAGGGCTTCCTAGCGCAGCGTGAGGCAGGCGACGCGGGAGCCCGCCGTGCCGTCGGGCGCGGTGGGCTCGGCGTGGATCACCAGGGAGCGAGGCAGGCGCTCGCCGTGGAGTGTCCAGGCGTGCCGGGCCGAGGACGTGCCCGCGCCCGTCGCGTCGGTCTTCAGGTCGAGCCAGACCTCGTTGGTCGCGTCGGCGTGGGAGTGCGCGTGCTGGTAGTGCGGCCCCGCGTCGTCGGGCTTGGCGCCGCAGGGGTTGACGTGCAGGTGCACGCCGTACGACCGGTTGGGCAGCAGGCCCTCGGCGACCAGCGAGGAGCGCGTCTGGCCCGCCACCGACTCGACGGTGGCGCTGGCCTGCGCGCCCTCGGGCGCCAGCTTGCGGTCGTAGACGATGACGGCGCCGGAGGCGGCGAACTCGCCGCCGCCGGAGATCCGCACCCCGTTCGGCGTGGGACCACCGGCGACGCTCGGCGCGCAGGCCACGGCTGTCGGCGCGGCGGCCAGGAGTGCGAGCAGCAGGGCAGGCAGGCGCATCAGGGAACTCCCCAGAGGTGGCGACAGGCCGTCCACTCTAGTGAGTAATCAGCCGTTCACACCCCGTGTTTACCCGCTATCTCGTCGATGATGGCCGCCAGCTGGTAGTCGAGGTCGGTGAGACCACCGGCGTCGTGGGTGGTCAGGGTGAGGTGAAGCGTCCGCCAGCGGATGTCGATGTCCGGATGGTGGTTGAGCTCCTCCGCCTTGACCGCGATCTCGTCCACGATGCGGATGGCCGTGGGAAAGTCCGGCGCGGTGATGGTGCGGCGGATCTCCTCGCCTTCCTTCTTCCATTCGCTCATGCGGCCCACGTTACTTCAGGGCGCCCGCTCCGAGCCCGGACTGGATCTGCCGCTGGAAGATGATGTAGACGACCAGCACGGGGATGATCGCCAGGTTCAGGGCGGCGAAGAGCGCGGGCCAGTCCGCCTCGTAGCCGGCGATCGTGGAGATGTCGGCGATGCCCTGCGTGATGACCCACTTCTCCTTGTCTCCCGGCACGAGCGCGAGCGGCAGCAGGTACTGGTTCCACTGCCCGAGCACGTTGAAGATCGTGATGCTGATGATGCCGGGCTTGGCCATCGGCAGCATGACCTGGAAGAACGTCCGGGTGTGGGAGGCGCCGTCGATCTTCGCCGCCTCCGCCACCGCCTCGGGCAGCGTGCGGAAGAACGCCGCCAGGAAGAAGACGGTGAACGGCAGCGAGTAGGCGATGTAGACGATGACCAGGCCGACGTGCGAGTCGAGCAGGCCGAACTGCTTGACGACGAAAAACAGCGGGCCGATGGCCAGGAAGACGGGGAAGGCCATGCCCGCCACGAACAGCAGGTAGATCAGGCGCTGGCCGGGGAAGGTGTAGCGGGCCAGCACGTAGGCGGCCATGGAGCCGAACAGCATGGTGCCGGCCGTCCCGAAAAAGACGACGACGACCGTGTTGATCATGTACGTGCCGACGTGGGCCTTGTCCCAGGCGCGCGCCCAGTTCTCCCAGCGCACCTCGGCCGGCAGCTGGAGCGCGTCGCCGAAGATCTCGGTGTTGTTCTTGAAGGCGGCCAGGAACGTCCAGAGCAGGGGCAGAATGATCAGCAGGGCCCAGATGACGAGGGCCAGATGCGAAAGGCCGCTGAAAACGCTGGGCTTGGGCTTGTTCCGCATGTCAGAGCTCGATCTTCTCGCGCCTGGAGACGCGCAGGGTCAGCACCGCGAAGGTGATGGTCAGGAAGAACAGGGCGACGCCCATCGCCGAGGCGTAACCGACCTTGTTGTAGGAGAAGGCGGTCTTGTAGATCTCGACCGGCAGCACGGTGGTGGCGCCGTCGGGGCCGCCCGCGTCCACCGACAGCACCTGGATCAGGGCGAAGCAGTCGAAGGCGGCGATGCCGAGATAGACCCAGCCGACCTGGATCGTGTCGCGCAGCAACGGCAGCGTGATGGAGAAGAACAGCCGGAAGCGGCCCGCGCCGTCGAGCGCGGCGGCCTCGAAGTAGTCCCTGGGGATGGCGGCCATGCCCGCGGAGAACAGCACCACGTAGAAGCCGACCGCCTGCCAGATCATCACGGCGAGCAGCGACCACAGCGCCAGGCTCGGCTCGGTGAGCCAGCCGACGGGGTCGAGCCCCATCTTGATCAGCGCGCCGTTGACGACGCCGCTCTCGTCGGGCCGGAAGATGGCCTTCCACAGCACGCCGACGACGGCGACGGCGAGCACCTGGGGGGCGAAGAAGACCACCTTGTAGAAGGTGGAGCCCCAGACGCCCCGCATGCCCGCGCCGCGCGATCCGCCGCCCAGGTTGAGCAGGAAGGCGAAGAACAGCGCGAACGCGATGGTCAGGAGCGGCAGCACGAGCAGGATCACCGCGTGGTTGCGTATCGCCTGCCAGAAGACCTCGTCATCGAAGAGCTTGCCGAAGTTGGCCAGGCCGACGTACGTCGGGTTCCGCTGGTACCCGTTCCAGCTCGTCAGCGCCAGCTGGAACGCCTGGATGTAGGGGCTGATGACGAAGACCAGATAGAGCGTCAGCGGGACGACGAGGAACCCGGCGACGAACCCGTACTTGCGCAACCGCTCTGTGCTCACCGGTCGCTCACCACTCCTCATTCGCTACGCGGACCCGCTCGTCCCTCACGGGCCCACTCCGCTCACTGCGTCGGGTTCGCTCCATCGAACTAGGCGTTCCTCGTCTGCTTCGCGATCGAGGAGTCGGCCTTGATGTCGTCGGCCTTCTTCTGGACCTTGTCCAGGTACTCCTCGACGGTCATGCGGCCGGCCATCAGCGTGTTCTGCTGCTGCCAGGCGTAGTCGAACAGCTCCTTGTACCAGCCTTCGAAGCGCGCGTCGGTGATGATGTTCTGGCCGGCGGCGTCCTGCGCCTTGGCGGCGCTGACCAGGCCGGGGGTCAGGTCGAGGCCCTCGGCCGCGCCGTTGACGACGGTGAGGTTCTTGGTCTTCTCCGTAAAGCCCTTCGCGCCCTCCTTGGAGAGCATGAGGCGCAGGTACGCCAGGCCGCCCTGCGGGTTCTTGCCCTTGGCGGCGACGATGAAGTTCTCGCCGACGCCGACCTGGATGGCGCCGTAGGGCATCTTGTCGGCGGCGGTGACGCTGGGGATGGGCGCGATGGCGTACTCGAAGTCCTTGGGCTTGTCCTTGACCATCTCGTTCTCGAGCCAGGAGCCGCAGGGGTAGAACAGCACCTTGTGCTGCAGGTGCTTGATCTGGGTCTGGGTGTGGTCGAGGCCGAGGTAGGACTTGTCGCCGAAGGCGGTCTGCACCTCGAGCCACGCGGTCACGGAGGCCTTGACCGCCTCGGACTTCCAGGCGTTGTCGACGAGGTTGTCGATGTCGATGATGACCTGGTTGCCGCCGATCTTCGCGGCGGTGTAGAGCATGTTCCAGAGCTGGTAGTACGGGCCCTTCTGACCAGGGAAGGCGAAGAGGGCGATGCCCTCCTTCTTCGCGGTCTCGCCGAGCGCCTTGAACTCCTCCCAGGTGGCCGGGAGGGTCCAGCCCTTGTCGGCGAAGAACTTCGAGTCGTACCAGAGGGCGCGGTGCGACACGATGTAGTTGAGGACGAGGTCCTGGCCGTTGAGCTTGGCGTTCTCGAGGGCGGCGGGGGTGATGGTGTCGCGGACCTTCTTGCCGGGGTCGTCGACGGAGGGCGCGTCCCACAGCGGGGTGAGGTCGGCGAGGTGACCCTCGGCGGCCAGGGCGGCCAGGTCGAGCGCCTCGGGGCCCGAGTTGTTGACCACGTCGGGCACGTCGCCGCTGAGGAAGCGGGGACGCAGCTGGGTGCCGATGTTCTGGGTGCCGACGTGCTTGATCTGCACGCCCGCGTGGGCCTTGGTGTAGAGCGGCTGGTGGACGCCGGTGGCATAGGCGTCGCCGAGTCCGCCGCTGAAGATGACGACCTCGAGCGGCTTCTTGGCGTCGACGCCGAGCGGATTGGCGGCCGAGACGAGGCTGGAGATCGAGGCGCTGGCGCTGGCCGAGGCCGCGGGCTCGGCTCCGCCGCCGGTGGCGCAGGCGCTGAGGAGGCCCGCGCCGGGGCCGGCGACGAGAGCGGTCAGGCCGATCCGGCGCAGCATCTGGCGCCTGGTGATCTCTCCCGGGTTGGTCATGGGGGCTCTCCTCATGAAGGATCAATTAGGAAAGTTTCCTAAACGTTCGCCTGAACGTACGGAGGGCCCGCGACCTCGGTCAAGTCCTTGAGACGCAGCTGTGACCTTGAGATGTCACACCGTGACCCTTGCCTAGAACCTTGTTCTACTGTGAGGCTGCTTCCATGATTGAGGAGTACGCGGACCGCGTCTGGCGCGGCGAAGAGGCTGACAGCATCGTCGACAACGGCATGGACGGCAAGGGCGTCCAGCCGATCGCCGACGGACTCGGCTGGTGGCCCGGGTTCGGCAACGTGATCGCCTTCGAGACCGAGGGCGAGCTGGTGCTCTTCGACACCAGCAGCGGCTACTCCGCCGCCCGGATGCACCAGGACGTGCGCGCGTGGAGCGGCGCGCCGCTGACGACGGCCTTCTTCTCCCACGGCCACTTCGACCACGTGTACGGCCTGGGCCCCTTCGAGGAGGAGGGCCGCAGAGCCACGGTCTACGCCCATGAGGCGGTCGGCGCCCGCTTCGACCGCTACATCCTCACCAACGGCTACAACGCGGTCATCAACCAGCGCCAGTTCCAGGCGCCGAACCTGCGCTGGCCGAGCGACTACCGCTACCCCGACGTGACCTACCGCGACTCCCTCACCGTGCGCAGGGGCGGGCTGACCTTCGAGCTGTTCCACGCCAAGGGCGAGACCGACGACGCGACCGTCGGCCACGTCCCCGAACATCGGCTGCTGCTGCCCGGCGACCTGTTCATCTGGGTGACGCCCAACTGCGGCAACCCGCAGAAGGTGCAGCGCTATCCCCGTGAGTGGGTGCACGCGCTGCGCAGGATGGCCGCGCTGGACGCCGAGATCATGCTGCCCAGCCACGGCGCGCCCGTCTTCGGCGCGGACCGGGTCAGGCAGGCGCTGCTGGAGACCGCCGAGTGGCTGGAACACCTGGTCACCCAGACGCTGGACCTGCTCAACGCGGGCGCCCGCCTGGACGAGATCGTGCACACCGTCAGGCCGCTCGACCGTTACGCCGACCGGCCGTACCTGCGGGCCCGCTACGACGAGCCCGAGTTCGTCGTGCGCAACATCTGGCGGCTGTACGGCGGCTGGTACGACGGCAACCCGGCTCATCTGAAGCCCGCCCCCGACGCCGTGCTCGCCGCGGCGGTGGCCGAGCTCGCGGGCGGACCCGCCGCGCTGGCCGACGCGGCGCTGAAGGCGCTGGGCGAGGGGGACGAGCGCCTGGCCGGCCACCTGGCCGAGATGGCCGCGCTGGCCGCCCCCGGCGACGCGGGCGTGCACCGCGTGCGCGCCGAGGTCTTCGGCACGCGCGCGGCCCACGAGAGCTCGCTGATGTCCAAGGGCATCTTCACGTGGGCCGCGTCGGAGTCCGCCAAGATCGCCGAAGCCTAGTCTTGTGGCCTGCGGCTGCGGGCGGGTGTACCGGATCGATCGGCGGATCGTGAACTCCTCGTGCAACGCCCTTCAGGAGACCACAGCGGGGCTCCTGGTGCCCGAGGTGCTGATCGAGGCCGAGCCCGGCATCAAGGTCACGCCCCCGGCCGATGGGGCGTGCCCGGCGGTGTGGCGGGTCGGTGTCGACGCTGCATGGGCACAGACCGGGACGCTGACCTTCAGCCGCAATCTCGCAGGCGCAGACCGAACATACGAGCAGGTCACGGAGGTCCCGGCGGTGACGATCCCACGCGCAGGGGCGTGGGCTCTACTGGGCAGACCTGTGCCGTTGGCTCCCAGGTTGGCTCCCACAGAGACGGAAGAGACCGGTTAGCCCAGAAAGCAACAAGGCCCGTGACGGCATTTCGCCTGTTCACGGGCCTTTGAGCTTGTGTGCGGCCGGAGGTACTCGAACCCGACCTTCTGATCCGTAGCCAGTTCGAGATCGCGAGCGTCCAAAGATCGCTTCCCACGCGAGGAGTGATCGTTTCCCAGAATCGCCGGGTGGCCTTACACGTCAGGCATTCAGCGATCTTCGCACGGCGGCGTCCACCAGCTCGTGGATCTCCTGCTCGGTGAAGATGTCGGGCAGTGTCAGCCGCTCCACGATGAGCCAGTTCAGAGCGAGGTAGAGGAGAACCACCGAGGTCGAGTCGCCGGGCAGACCCGAGGCGGCGTGGTAGCCGATGTTGGCGTCGATGTCCTCGCGGATGCGCTTGGTCAGCACGGCGCGCAGCTCAGGGCGCCGAGTGGACTCCAGCCGGAGCTCGAGCAGGGCCAGGTAGCCGGAGTTGAAGGCGGAGACCCGATCCACCAGTTCGTGCATGAGCTCGGCGTAGCGGGTTTGGTCCTGCACGCCCTCCCGGCTGCGGGCGATCGTGGCCTCGTCGGGCAGCAACCGCTCATAGATGCGCCCGCCGACCTGGGTGAACAGGTCGTCGCGGTTGGCGAAGTAGTTGGAGGCCGTGCCCGGGGGCACGGCCGCCTCCGCATCGACGGCCCGGAAGGTCAGCCCCCGCGCTCCTTCCCTGGCCAGCACCTCGATGGCCGCGTCGATCAGCGCCTGCCGCCGCTCGGGATTCCTCCGCACTTGACACCACTCCGTCTGTAGTACTACGTTTTGACCACTCCAAACAGAGTACTACATCGAAAGTTGATCGATATGCGAAAGCTTGTCTACTACATCGCCGCCTCACTCGACGGCTACATCGCCGGCCCCAACGCCGAGTTCGACTTCTACCCCGTGTCGGACCAGATGGCCGCCTGGATCAACGACCGTTACCCCGAGACGCTCCCCACCCACGTCCGCAAACTTGTCGGCCTCGAGGGCGTGCCCAATAAGGTCTTCGACACACTGGTGATGGGCCGCGGCACCTACGAGCCGGCCCTGGACGTCCCCACCACCAGCCCGTACTCCCACCTGCGCCAGTACGTCGTCTCCAGCACGCTGACGATCGACGACCCCACGGTGCAGGTGGAGGCCGGCGACCCGATCGAGCTCGTCCGGCGGCTGAAGGCCGAGAACACCGGCATGGACATCTACCTCTGCGGCGGCGGCAGGCTCGCCGCCTCCCTGCTCCCGGAGATCGACGAGATCATCCTCAAGAGCTACCCCGTGGTGGCGGGCGCGGGCATCCCCATGTTCTCCGGACAGTTCAGCCCCACCCTGTTCACCCCCACCCGGCGCGAGTCCTTCGACAACGGCACCCAGGTCACCTGGCTCACCAGGGCTTAGCACCCCAAGGAGGAAGCATGCATATCAACCTCCCCGCCACGATCACCCAGGCCAAGACCGAGCACCAGGCCCGATCGCCGCACCGGCACGACCAGCCGGCGCGCGACCTCAAGCCCACGGGCCGGACCAATCTCTCTGCGTTCCAGGAACAGGGCGCCTCGATCGCGGCTCTCGCGCGTACGCACGGGGTGAGCCGGGTCGCCATCCGGACCGCGCTGGCCGGGCTGCTGCCTGACCAGGCGATCCCGCCCCCTCGGTCAGGATGATCAAGGGGGCGGAGAAGGGGGCGCCCGTCCCTGGGCGACTCCATGCCGCCGGAGCCGCCCAGGGGGCGAGAGGGATTCCGCGCGGATCCTTGAGAGGGGAACGCGCGCCGCGGCTACATCCCGCTAGTCCTCGGCCATCACGGTAAAGGTGAACCCGGCGCTCGTCGGACGGCGTAGCGGAATGTCGCACTTGATCCGGCGCAGCACCTCGTTCCTGCTGAGGCCGAGCCTGTGCGCGATGAGCCGGTCCGGGCGCACGGGTACCGGATCCTCGAAGACGACCTCCACCTTGACCGGCCACGCCTCGTCGAGCCATGCCGACGGGGTGTCCAGCCGCCAGGCCCCCTTCCAGTCCAGGGTGAAGCGGTTGCGCCGGGCGAACAGCGGATCCAGCAGCCTGGACGCCACCAGCTCCGGATCGTTGGCGTGGTAGCCGTCGAGCTCGGCCGGATCGAAGGAGGTGACCGGCGCTCGCTCGTGCACGGCGAGCTTGCTCGTCCGATTGCAGGACACGCAGCGCACCAGCAGCCACACGTGCAGCAGCTTGCCGTTGGCGTTGACGCGGAACCTACCCTCGCCGGTGGTCGCTGACTCCGACCCGCAGTCCACGCACAGCAACGACAGCAGAGGCAGCCTGGTCCGACGAACGACCCAGGGCAGCACAGTATGAGGTTGTGAAGACATGATCTCTCTAGACCTGACACGAGGCCGATCGCGCGCGGCCTCAAACGCTGTAGGACCGGGCGCACACGGGCAGCCCGGCAGAGCCGACGGGAGGGTCGGCTTGAAGGTGAGCGGAAGAAGGTGTCAGGTCTAAAGAGCAGGCGGGGTCACGCGGTTTTGTCCTCTGTCCTCACTACGACGGGGCCGCAGGCAACTTAGCGGAACACCGAAGGAAGGCTCAAACGGTTTTCCGGCGGAGGCGGTCAGGCTGCGGGGCCGCCTCGGTCTCGCCGTGGCGGCCGCCGTCGGCGACCCGCTTGATCCCCACGTTCGTGCCGAGTGCGTACAGGACCAGCAGCAGGCGTTTGCGGATCACCTCCCGCGGGGTCGCCTCTCTGGTCGCGACCGTGGTGAACGCGTCGGTGAAGTCGGTGACGAAGTCGGACTCCTTCAGAAACTCCAGTAGGTCGATGATCCCCCAGCGGGCGGCGACCTCGGTGTGCAGCGCCCGCAGGTTCTCCGGGACCTTCAACCTGCCCAGGTCGGGGATGTGCCAGCGCGGCTCGCCATGGTGCGTCTCGCGGCGGCGCAACGCGTCCTTCAACGACACGATCACGCACAGCTCGTTGGAGGCCCGCTCGATGACCCCGTCGGCGTCCACGACCGCCTCCAGCCAGCCGTCCGGCACCACACCCAGGATCGGGACGTTCTCCGAGGCGTCGTAGCGCCGGGTCGTGTTCGGGATGTCGGCGTACCGCCGCAGCAGATCCAGGGCGTCCATCACCGGCCGGTAGGCGGTGTTGTTGCAGCTCGATTGGGCAGCATCCGCCGAGCACGAGGGCCGCGGGCCAAAGATCCGCAAAGCCCGGCAGGAAGGCCTTGAACAATCCCGGCAACACCGCCTGAGGTGGCACCGCGCGAACCGGGGCGGTTCACATCTATTCGACGAGGTGAGAACAGCCAGGGCCCGGCGAACCCGCTGCGCGGACAGTCGCCGTGCACGGCGACTGCGGGGTCGATCTCATGGTGTTCGCCCTCCCGCCAACCGTTCCACGCCGGGCCGGTGGAGGTCGTAACTAAGCATCCCGTTCACCGGTCCTCCCAGGTCGTGCACGGACGACCGGAGGGCGCCGGCGACATTGGCTTCATAGTCACACGCTGCGGTACAGACCACACGAGACGTCTCTGCATCTCCCTTATCTGAGCTCGTCGGCTTCGAGGTACAGAGCGGCTCCGGTCTCCAGATTCACCTTGACTTCACGGTGACCTCGCGTGCCGGGCATCAGAATGAGAGTGCCCACGGCCCGTTCGTGATCGCGCAGCCGCTCCTCGGGATTATCACGACGGCCGTCGATCTGCAACAGCGATACCCGACCGTCGCCCACGTCAAGCGCACGAGGCGTTCCTGGGCTGTCGGCCGTGGTAACGGTCAGCTGTACGGGGAGCACCTGGTCGAAATCCGGCCGGGCAGTGATCTCGTGAGCCAGCCAGAGTTGAGTGGGCGAGCCGAAACACAGATAGGTCAACGGGCGCTGGCGGTCGTGCTCAGCCTGCGGATCAAGCGCGCGGAAGTATTGAACGCGACCGACCTGCACCGTCGTGTTCTTCACGATCGGAGTGCCTCCGCGCTCGAAATGTCCCTGGACCAAGGTCCCTGCCATGGAGTTCCGCTCGCTGTCCGCTTGGGGGTCGAGCTCCGTGATCGGGAACGGCTTGGGCTTGAAAGTGTGGAAGGCGCCATTGGCTGTGTGGAGACTGGCCCTGTAGGTCGCCTGTGCTGTCGGGTCCAAGCTGACCTGGAGCAGTACCTGGAAGCAGTGTTCGGGCATGGAGAACATCGGCAGGTGCGACAGGTAGATCCGGTCGTCGCCGAAGACCAGCATGCCGTGGACGCCCATCGTGTCAGCGTGGTGATGGTGGTCACCGCCGTGGTCGTGGTGGTTACTCATGGCCACTCCCTATGAAGAACACGACAGAGCGCAATGATCGAAACCTGTGGATCTGACGGGAAGGGTGTACCTAATGATGCCCCGTTCCTGCTGATGAAGGCTCCTCCTAATGCGGAAGATTGGGTCCCGGGATGTCACCGGCGTTGAACACCCGGCCGGCGGCCATGATCGAGTCTGCCGGGCCGCCGACCAAGGTCCAGGAATTCGGCGTGCCGTTGTAGCGATAGACAGCGCTTTTATCCGGAGTCAGCCCGTAGACCGTGTCCGAGGTGACGGCGAACGAGTGACCAGGCCCGCCGATGTGCTCCCAGTTGTCGGGGCTGCCGAGATAGTGATACAAATCGCCGCTGTCAGGGGTCTCACCCACCAACCCCCAAGGACCCGCATTGATCCGGCCCGCGGCATTCCCCACCTTGGTCCAGGACATCGGAGTCCCGTCATACCTGTACACCTGAGCCTTGTCCGGTGTCAGCGCATAAACGCTTTCCGCCGTCACCACGAACGAGGCACCAGGCCCGCCGATCTGCTCCCACTGGAACGGGGAACCGAGATAGTGGAACACTGCGCCCGTCGTGGGGTCGGTCGCGACCAAACCCCAAGCCCCGCCGTAGATCTGCGCGGCAGCAGTCCCGATCTGGGTCCAGGACATCGGAGACCCGTCGTACCTCCACACCTGAGACCTATCTGGCGTCAGCCCGTAAACACTCTCCGCCGTCACCGCGAACGAAGCACCGGGATCGCCGATCTCGTCCCACTCGGGGAACAGGCCTATCGCGGTCTTCGACACTCTCCGCAGGTAATGCACGTGACTGTCAGGGTTCATCGTGGCCGCCAGCCCGAAGACACCCCCGTAGAGTTCGACTGTGGAGCGATCACTGATCATGCTCCAGTTCATCGGCGGCCCGTCATACCGGAAAGCGGCGCTTTTATCCGGAGTCAACGCGCAGATGGTCATTGGAGTAGCCACCTGTAGTCCCATCAGCCTTGCTCCTTTCTCTCTCGCCCCGCGATCCCCGGACAGTCGTCGGTCAGAGCTGGCCCGCGACTGAACAACGACTAACTACGGCGCCCGAGCTTGTTAGGCAGGCGAACACTACTGATATCTGCTGCTATCTGCGGAGTTACCCAGCCGCAGCGCTGCGTCATCTCTCGCGTCGGCGGGCCCGCACCGAACCAGCCGCAAAGGGCCCCCACCCACAGACCGTGTCCGTATCACGTAGCCACCGGGCCCGCTTCATTCGCGGGTTATTATCCTTCACGTACCTCGAATGCCCATCCGAAGGCGAATTTCCCCGTACTTTTCGATACGCACTGGATCAGTCTTCGCGAATGCCTATGATCCGACAGGCGTCAAACTCAACAACGCCTCCTCACCCACCGGGCCCACGGACCAGGCGACCTCCTCAGAAGAGAGGCCGACATATCTAATATGCCATCTTCCACGAAAGCCGACTCGAGCGCGGGGAGTCAACACACTTAGACCGACTTTCCTGGTTGATGGCTGAACTCAAGGGACCTGCCGTCACGGGCAACGCCAACCCTCAGCCGATCTACGCGGTCATGTGTTCCAGATCAGCTTCTGTTTACCGGCACGAAACAATCTCGACTGGTCGTCCTGGATACCACTACGAGAGAGTCTCGACGGCGCACGTGGGGCTTTACCCCCGCGACCTGCGTACCGTTCTACGTGTCATCCCATACCGACACATCCAGCGGCGCCGACGCCGTACCCGAGGCCATCAGATGCGGACCCTGGGCGGTATCGCGCGACTGCCGGGCGTGGACGGCAAGACGATCAGCCAGTACCGGGTCGCGATCGAGGCCCCGCGTGCAGGACCGCGAGCAGCGGGGCAGCCGGACCCCGGCTCGGTCGCGGCGCTACGACAAGCACGAGCGCGCCGGCGGGGAGACGGGCAACGGCGCAACGGGACTTGGTCCAAGGCCGTCGTCACCGCTGTCGGGCCGGTGGAGATCACTGTGCCGTGTAGCCCCCGAGGTGTGCCCGCGTCTGCGCGAAGGCCCGGTCGGTGCCTTCCAGGGCGCGGTCGACGTCGTCCTCGGTGTGGGCGGCCGACAGGAACCAGTTGTGCCACGGGTGGAGGTAGACGCCGTTCCTGAGGCAGGCGTCGCTCCAGTACATCGCGGTCGACAGGTCGGCGTCGCCGTCGAAGCTCAGCCAGGGGATGGTCACGGGGCCCGTCTGGTTGACCGTGAAGCCGTGCGCCTTGGCCTGGGCGTGGAGGCCCTCACGCAGCCGGGTCCCCGAGCGGAACATGGTCGCGATGCCGTCGGTGTCGCGCAGCGTCTCGATGGTCGCCTTGGCGGCGGCCATCGCGACCGCGCTGAACCAGAACGAGCCGGTCGAGTAGAGCGTCTGCGCGGGGCCGCGGAGCGCGTCCGTGCCGGTGACCGCGGCGATGGGGTAGCCGTTGGCCATGGCCTTCGACCAGGCCGTCAGGTCGGGTCGCACGCCGTACTGCTCCCATGAGCCGCGCAGGTCGATGCGGAAGCCCGCGCGCACGTCGTCGATGACGAGCGCGGCGCCGAGGCGGTCGGCGAGGGCGCGGGCGCCTCGGGCGAAGGCGGGCTCGACGAGTTCCTGGTCCTCGAAGGAGTCGTGCTTGAAGGGGGTGACGATGATCGCGGCGACGTCGCCCTCGACGGTCGCGGCGGCGGCCTCCAGCGACTCCAGCGAGTTGTAGGTGAACTCGACCAGGTCGGCGCGCTCGTTGGGGGTGGTGCCCGCAGGCGATGGCGTGCACCAGGGATCGGCGCCGTGGTAGGCGCCGTGCGCCATCAGCACCTTCGTCCGGCCGGTCGCCGCGCGCGCCACCATGAGCGCCTGGGTGGTGGCGTCGGTGCCGTTCTTGGAGAACATCGCCCAGTCGGCGCTCGGGATCGTGTCCACGAGCAGCTCGGCCAGCTCCACCATGATCGGGCCAGGGCCGTTGAGGCAGTCGCCCTGGGCCAGCTGGCGGGCGGCGGCCTCCTCGACGACGGGGTGGCGGTGGCCGAGCACGACGGGCCCCCACGAGCACATGAAGTCGATGTACTCGCGCCCGTCCACGTCCCACTGCCGGCAACCTTCGCCACGGGCGAAGAACTGGGGGTAGCCGGGGGCGAAGATGGCCGCGTTGAGATGGCCGTACATGCCGCCGGGGATGACCTGCCGCGCGCGCTCGCGCAGCTCAGCGTCCTTCATCGAAGATCCCTTCCAGATCGCCCGCGTCGGAGCCGAGCCCGGTGGCGACGCGGGCGGCGGCCGCCGTACCCCAGTGGGCGGCGGTGACGACGTCGTGACCGCGCAGCAGTCCGGTGAGGAAGCCCGCGCAGTAGGCGTCGCCGCAGCCTGTGGTGTCGTTGACCGGCACCTCCAGCGCGGGCACCCGCGTCGAGCCCTCGGCGGTGACGACGAGACTGCCCTCCTCGCCGAGCGTGACCAGCACGCTGGAGACGCCGTCGGCCAGGAGGGCCGCGGCGGCCTCCGCCACCGTGGCCGCGCCGGTCATGGCCAGCGCCTGCGCGGCGTTGGGCAGCACGTGGTCGACGTGTGGGAGGAACGCGCGCGCCATGCCCAGCAGGTCGGGCAGTTCCGACAGCGGGTCCATGGTGATGATCGTGCCCTGCTCCCTGAGGGAGTCGAGGAGGGAGAAGAAGGCGGGGTCGCCGAGGCCGAAGGTGACGTCCATGCCGCCCAGGTGGACGGCCCGCGCCCGGCGCAGCACCTCGACGTCGAGGTCCGCGAGGCTCACGCTCAGGTTCGCGCCGGGCACGTGGAAGCTGGGCCTGCCGCCGTCCGGCCTGATCGGCAGGATCGAGGCGGCGGTCTGCTCCCCCTTGCGGCGGGCCAGGCGCGACACGTCCACCCCGTGCCTCGACATGGTCATCAGCAGGAAGTCGCCGAGCTCGTCGTCGCCGATCGCGCCCATGGACGTCACCTCGTGGCCGAGGCGCACCAGGTCGACGGCGGTCCCCGCGGCCGCGCCCGCGGCCGTGAGGCGGATCTGGTCGACCAGCACCGTGTCCTGCCCCGCAGGGATGGTCTCGACCGGACGGGTGAGGATGTCCACGATGTGCACGCCTACGGTCACCACGCTCATGGACCGGTAGTAGACAGACGTCCGAATAAAAAGTCAATATGCTGGTGCCATGCCGAAGATCGTTGACCACGACGAGCGCCGCCGTGAGGTGCTGTCCGCCGCGAGCACCGTCATCGTGCGCGACGGCATCGACGCCGCCACCAGCCGCGCGATCGCCAAGGAGGCGGGCTACTCCAACGGGGTGCTGGCCCACTACTTCGCCGACAAGGACGACATCCTGCTGTCGGCGCTGCGCGACTCCCACCGCCGCATCCGCGCGCGCATCACCGAGCGGGTGGGCGCCGCGCGGGGGCTGGCGGCGCTGCGCGAGGTGCTGATGGACAACCTGCCGCTCGACGCCGAGCGCGCCCAGGAGACACGGCTCGAGGTCAGCTTCTGGAGCAGGAGCCTGGCCGTCGAACGCCTGGCCGAGGTGCAGCGCGCGGAGGCGGCCGAGCTGCGCGCCGCCGTACGGCACCTGCTGGAGGAGGCGCGCGTGGCCGGGGAGATCCGCGCGGACGAGGGCCTCGACGACCTGACCGAACGCCTGCTGGCCCTGGTGGACGGCCTGAGCCTGCGCTCGCTGCTCTACCCCGACCGGCTGGGTCGCGCCGAGCTGGAGCGCATCATGACCACGACCTTGGAGGCACTGTGACCGCCGTCGACCTGCTCAGGCAGCAACTCTGCGAGTACGGCAGGCGCGCCGTCGAGCTCGGCCTGGTGCTCGGCACCTCGGGCAACCTGAGCGCGCGGCACGGCGACCTGGTGGCCGTCACGCCCTCCGGCGCCGCGCTCGACCGGCTGACGCCCGAGATGTGCCCTGTCGTGGACGTCGAGGGGTACCTGGTCGAGGGCGAGCTCCAGCCCTCCTCGGAGACTCCCATGCACCTGGCGATCTACGAGAGCACCTCCGCGCTGGCCGTCGTGCACACGCACGCGGTGTTCGGCACGGTCGTGGCGACCACGATGACCGAGCTGCCGCCCGTCCACTACAACGCGCTGATGCTGGGCGGCGTGGTGAAGGTCGCCGAGTACGCCACCTACGGCACGCCCGAGCTGGCCGCCAACATCAGGACGGCGATGGCGGGCAAGCAGGCGGCGCTGATGGCCAACCACGGGGGTGTGACCATCGGCGCCACGCTGGAGCAGGCCTTCGAGGCCACCCGGCTGCTGGAGTGGCTGTGCGAGGTCTACGTGCGCGGCCTGTCCGTCGGCAAGCCGGTGGTGCTCACCGACGAACAGCTGACCGCGGTCGTCGAGCGGATGGCGAACCCGCCCGCCTTCCCCAGGCGCTGAGCCTTCAGCCGCCGAGGGCGGCCTTCTCCGCCAGGCCGAGCGGCAGGCTGCCCGAGCCCGCGATCCTGTCGTGGAACTCCTTCTGCGTCCCGGTGAACGCCTTGGCGATCCGCTCGATCTCGATCGCGCCCGTGAGGTAGGAGGGCGCCTGGGTGGGCCACGCGCAGTACCTGTTGACCTCGCCCTTCGCGGTCTCGGGCGACAGCGACGAGTTGGCCAGCATGTACGCCTCGGCGTCCGCGATGGACATGTCCTCGCAGTGCAGCGCGGTGTCGACGACCATGCGGGCGGCGCGGAAGATGCGCGCGTCCAGGTAGCCGAGCTCGGTGGCGGGGGTGTCGAAGTAGCCGTGCTCGTTGATCATCTTCTCGACGTAGAGGCCCCAGCCCTCGTTGAAGTACGGCGTGCTGAACACCTTGCGGATGGTCCTGGGGTTGCCCGCCTTGTGCGCCAGGTGCCAGTGGTGTCCCGGGTAGGCCTCGTGCACGGCGATCGCGGGCATCTGGAACCGGCTGTTGGTGCGCAGGCGCTGCCGTACCTGCTCGTCGGTGAAGCCGTCGGGGGTGTAGGGCACGAAGAAGTACCCGCGCCTGGAGCTGGTCAGCGGCGGCGGGGAGATGTAGTGCGCCACGGACAGGATCGGCCTGTTGTACTCCGCCGACGGCAGGACAAGGCACTCCTCGCCCTCGGGGAAGGTCACGAGGTCGCGTTCGCGGACGAACTCGCGGGCGCGCTGGGTCTCCGCCTCGTACTCGGCGCGCATGGCCTCGAGGGTGGGCGGGTGGTCGTCGGCGAGCGTGGCCAGCGCGGCGCGCCAGTCGCCCGAGCCGTCGAGCCTGCGCGCCGCCTCCCGCATCTCGGCGTCGAGCAGCGCCACCTGCTGCCTGCCGCGCTCGTGCAACCCCGCCGCGCCGTACCCGAGCAGTTCCCTCTCGGTCAGCAGCGTGCTGTAGAGCTTCTCCCCCATCCGCCAGCTGCCGTGGGCCTCGAAGCCCTCGAGGAAGGTGACGAAACCGTCGAAGGCGCGCGCGGCCGGCTCGGCCGCCACGGCGAACCTGGAGCTGAGAACGGCGTCCTCGATCATCGAGGGGATGGTCCGCGTCAGCAGGCCGCGGGCCGTGCGGGCCTGACCGAGGGCGCGCTGCACCAGCAGGTCGGCCGCCAGGTCGGGGTCGAGGTTGGTACGGCAGGCCGCCAGCACGTCAGGCACCTCGCCGAGCTGCGCGATCGCCGCCTCGACCAGTTCCGCCTCAGGCTTGAGCGCCCGCTGGAACGGCACGAACAGGGAGGCGAAGACACCGCCCAGGTAGCCGGTCGGGTCCCTTCGCCACCACGGCCACGTGGCCATCGCGAGCTCGCCGCGCAGCTGGGAGACGGCGAGGTCACGGTCGATGGCGTCGTCGACGGTGGGGGTCTCCCACGCCGTGAGCCGTTCGAGCCACCCTGCCTGCTCACGCTCGTAGGTCAGCAGGCCCTCCTCGGTGTAGTCGCCGAGGGTGCGGTCGTACCCTTCGGCGCCGAGCAGCGTCGCGGAGACGGGGTTACGGGAGAAATACCAGGTGAGAAACTCGTCCACGTCCGCACCATATCCTGAGGAAATGCCGCTTCAGATCACCGGTGCGCTCGGCGACCCGGACCTCATCCGGCTCCCTTGGGAGCTCCCCCTGGAAGAGTGGCCGGCCCGCCATCTGGTGGACCTGCCGCGCGGTATCTCCCGCCACGTGGTGCGATTCGCCAGGCTCGGCGGCAAGGTCTACGCGATCAAGGAGATCAGCGAGCGGTACGCCAAGCGCGAGTACCGGCTGCTGTGGGACCTGGCCAGGCTGGACGCGCCCGCCGTCGAGCCCGTGGCGTACGTGACGGGCAGGGACGAGGGTCTCGACTCCGCGCTCATCACCAGGCACCTGCAGTTCTCGCTCCCCTACCGCGCCGTGATGTCCGGCACCCTGCGCCCCGACACGCTCACCCGCCTGCTCGACGCCCTGGCCGTGCTGCTGGTGCGGCTGCACCTCAACGGCTTCTACTGGGGCGACTGCTCGCTGTCCAACACGCTGTTCCGCAGGGACGCGGGGGCCTTCGCCGCCTACCTGGTCGACGCCGAGACCGGCGAGATGCACCCGATGATCAGCGAGGGCCAGCGGCTGCACGACATCGAGGTGGCCTACACCAACCTGTTCGGCGAGATGCTGGACCTGGAGGCGGGCGGGCTGCTGCACCCGTCCATCGACCCGCTCGACACCGCCGAGCAGATCACCACCCGCTACCACCGGCTGTGGGAGGAGATCACCCAGGACGAGATCATCGAGGAGGTCGACTGGCACAAGGTGGAGAACCGCATCCGCCGCCTCAACCTCCTCGGCTTCGACGTGGCCGAGATGATGGTGCGGCGCAAGGTCGGCACCGGGCGGCTGATCGTGCGGCCCAAGGTCGTCGACGCCGGCCACCACCAGCGCCGCCTGCTCCGCCTGACCGGCCTCGACACCGAGGAGAACCAGGCGCGGCGGCTGCTGAACGACCTCGACGGCTTCCGCGTGGCCAGGGGCCTGCGGCACGAGGACGAGGCGATCGTCGCGCACCGGTGGCTGGCCGAGGTGTTCCAGCCGACGATAGAGGCCATCCCCGACGAGCTGCGCCGCAAGCTGGAGCCGGCCCAGCTCTTCCACGAGGTGCTCGACCACCGCTGGTACCTGTCGGAGACGGCCGGGAGCGATGTGGGGCTCCCGGCCGCGGTGAAGTCGTACGTGGACACCGTCCTGGTCCACAAGCCCGACGAGAAGGCGCTCCTTCCCGACAAGGATCAGTAGGCGACGGAGATCCTGCGCCTCGGGTTCTCGGCCTTCTCGACCTCGTCGGCGATGGCCGCCGCGAAGTCCTCGGCGGAGATGAAGCTCCTGCCGTCGGCGTCGGTGAGCAGCTGGTCGCCGCCCACGCGGAAGACGCCCGTCCGGTCGCCGGGGGCGATCTCCGCGGCGGGGGCCACGAAGGTCCAGTCGAGGTCGTCGACCTCCCGGTAGAGGCCGAAGGCGGCCCGCGCCGCGAGGGCCTCCTTCTTGTAGATCTCGGGGAAGCCGGGCGTGTCGACGAGGCTGACGCCCGGCGCCACCTCGAGCCCACCGGCGCCGCCCACCGTGATCAGCCGCCGCACGCCTGCCTCGCGGACGCCGTCGATGAGGGCCCGGGTGGCGGCCAGGAAGGGCGCCTCGGGCTCTGTGCCGTCGCGTGGCGGGGCGATGGCCGAGACCACCACGTCGTAACCCCTGGCGAGCTCGCCCGCCTGCGCCACGTCGCCCTTGACCGGGCCCGACCTGCTCACGCCGGTGACCTCGTGACCGCGGTCGCCCAGCTCCGTCGCGATGCGCTGACCGATCATGCCGGTCGCGCCGAAAAGTAGGATCTTCATGAGCTCGATGGTATCCATTTGATACTGGTTACTTCATCGTGCTATAGATACCTCATGGATACCGGCGATGCCTTCGACCCGAACTGCCCGACCAGGCTGGTTCTCGACCGCATCGGCGACAAGTGGTCGGTGCTGGTCCTGCTGAGCCTCGCCGACGGCTCGATGCGCTTCACCGAGCTGCGCAACCGCATCGGCGGCGTCACGCCGAAGGTGCTGACCCAGACGCTGCGCGCCATGGAGGGCGACGGGCTGCTCACCAGGAAGGTCTTCGCCGAGGTGCCGCCCAGGGTGGAGTACACGCTCACCGAGCTCGGGCACTCGCTGCACGGGCCGGTCGCGGCCGTCACCCACTGGGCCGAGCAGAACATCGGGCGGATCATGGAGAGCCGCGCGGCCCTCGATCACACACGGTGATCTTTTCTATACGGTGAGCCTTTTCTCCTCCCGAGAGGAACATATCCCTCACCGGCCCCTTCCGGTCCGGCCGAACCCTCCATAGCCTGGCTCGGTGCGTCCGCTGGAGAGCCTCCTCACCGGGCTGGCGGGGGTCTGCTCGTCGGGTGCCCTGCGCGTGGGCAGATCCGGCGTGGTCTACCTGCTCGAAGGCAAGGTGACCTACATGGAGAGCGCCGAGACGCCCGGCGTCGAGGAGCTCCTGACCAGCGGCGGCAGGGTGAGCACCGCCGACATGGAGCGGGCCGTCACCAGGCGCGAGGGCGGCGAGCCGCTGTTCAGCGAGGGGCTGCTGACCCGTGAGGAGCTGGCCGAGGCCCTGCGCAGGACCGTGCTCGACTCGGCCCTGCTGCTGTTCGGGCTCGACAACACGCGGCCCAAGTTCCGGCCGAGCGAGCGCCACTGGCTGGGCCCGCACTGGCACTTCGAGGTCGACGAGCTGATCGAGGAGTGCGGGCGCAGGACGGCGGAGCTCGATCAGGTCTGGCCGTCGGACGAGCTCGACACCGCCCCCGTGATGCCGGTCCCCCGGCTGCCCGGCGAGCGGGTCTCGCTCACCGACCGTCAGTGGGAGGTCCTCGTGCACGCCGACGGCGCCGCCACGCCGCTCGAACTGGCCAGGCGGCTCGACCGGACGGCGTTCACCGTCCTGCTGGCCGTGCGGGAGCTGGCGGCGGCCGATCTACTGGTCAAGCCGCGGCGCACCGCCGCGCTGCCCAGGCGCGTCTCCAAGCCGCCCGGCACCGAGGTGCGCCACCAGCCCGCCGACCTCAGCCTGCTGCTGCGGCTGAAGGCCGGGCTTGAAGGGCTGTGACCGCGTCCATGATCTCTCCCCACAGCGGGCGCGGCAGGTCGTGCCCCATGCCGGGATAGGTGAGCAGCGTGGCGCCGGGGATGGCGGCGGCGGTGGCCCTGCCACCGGAGATCTGCACCAGCGGGTCGGCCTCGCCATGGATCACCAGGGCGGGCAGGTCCAGCCCGCCCAGCCTCTCGGTACGGTCACCGGAGGCGAGGATCGCGGCGAGCTGGCGGGTGGTCCCCGCGGGGTCGTAGGAGCGGTCGTAGGCCAGGCCCGCGACCTTCGCGACGCGCTCGCGGTCCATCTCGTAGCCGGGCGAGCCGATCACCGCCCAGATCTCCAGCGCCCGCTCGACGGCGGTCGCCCTGTCGGGCGCGGGCGGCGAGAACAGCGCGGCCATGGCCTCGGGCGTGGGCGGGCCCGCCTCCGGGCTGGGCGTGGACATGATCGAGGTGAGCGTGAGCACCCTGCCGGGATGGCCGATGGCGAGCGCCTGGGCGATCATGCCGCCCATCGAGACGCCCAGCACGTGGGCGGCCTGCCAGCCGAGCGCGTCCATGAGGCCGGCCGCGTCGTCCGCCATGTCGCTCAGCAGGTACGGCGCGGCCGCGCCTGGAGCGGGCTCGGGCACCCCCGCGTCGGTGAGATGGGTGGAGAGCCCCACGTCGCGGTTGTCGTACCTGACGACCTGGTTCCCCCTGGACGCCAAAAGCTCGCAGAACTCCTCGTCCCAGTGGACGAGCTGCGAGCCGAGCCCCATGATCAGCAGGAGCGGGCGGTCACCAGGGGTGCCGAAGGTGTCGTAGGCGATCTCGATGCCGTTGCTCTTCGCCATGAGCGTCATGCGGAACAGAATGACATTCTGTTCCGCATGACGGCAAGGCTGTCCGGCGGCGGTCCTAGCGGCGGACGGCCTTGCGGATCCGGCCGCGGCTCAGGAAGCCGGCGCCGCCCACGACCGCGAGGCCGCCGACGAGGGCGAGCGCGGTGCCGGTGTGGGAGGTGTCGGTCTCGGCCGCGGCGGCGGCGACGTTGGCGTCCAGCGTGGCGGGCGCGGCGGCCACGGCCTTCTCGGCCGCCTTGGCCTCCTCGGCCTTCTTCGCCGCCGCGACCTTCAGCGCGGCGACCTTCTCGGCCTCGGCCTTCTTCTTGGCCTCCGCGGCCTTCTCGGCCTCGGCCTTCTTGGCCGCGACGGCGACCATGTCCACGGGGGGCTTGGCCGGGTTGGTGTCCTTGCGGCCCCACGCGCCGGTGGAGAAGGCGACGGGGTGGTTCTTCTTGCCCACGCCGTTGCCCCACTTGGTGATGACGTACTGGACCTTGATGTGGCCGGCGCCGCCGTTGCCGTCCACGCCCAGCGTGCTGGAGTTGAACGTGCCGCCGGTCAGGTCGGCGAAGGTCTTGGCGTCGAGATCGAGCATGATGCCGTTGTTCGAGGGGTTGCCGGGACCGCGGTCACCGATGAAGAACGGGGCCTTCTTGCCCTTGTAGATGACGTAGCCCTCGGTCATGAGGGGCCAGCTCGGGCTGGCGGCCAGGCCCTTGCGCATCGAGATGCCACTGGCGGGCAGACCGGTGTCACCGGCGCGGCCGGAGGCGTCGTCCCAGTAGTAGGAGGCGGTGGTGGATCCCTTGAGGAGGGTCCGCTGCTCGGTGGCCTGGCTGATGTCGGGAGCGGTGGGCTCGGCGAAAGCGGCGGTGGCGCCGGCGCCGACGGTCAGGGCGGTGGTGACGAGCAGGGCGGAAACGCGCATGCCGAAGCGGGCGGTCATGAAAGTCCTTTGGTTGAGGCAATGGGAATGCCGCGCTCAAAGAGAGATCAGGCAAAGGCGTAGCCGGGCACAGGCCGAACGGACGCTACGCGGAGCGCGGAAAAGGGGGGAAGTGAAAGGGGGGCCGCTCTAGCAGGCGGCAGGCGTTATCGCGAAGGGGGCGTGGCGGTAGTGCATGGGGGTCTGGTCCTCTCCATCTCGCCTACCGGGTTAGCTGACGGGTTCGGGCGTGGAGATGCCCTACCGGCCCGTGGGCCGGATTCACCCCAATGAGATGGGTCCCCGGTTCCCGCACTGCGGGATTCGGCGCCAGCCGGCCTGCCTTCCTGGTGAAGGGCAAGGTCACCAGCTGGTAACGCAATGGACTCTAGGGGCAAAACACCCCAAAGGCAAAAGCAAACCCATGAATTGGGTAGAAGATCTACCCTTTATCGTCATGATTCGACAGGGTTGCTGTCGCCCGAAACCCCTGGGAAACCATGGAATGCGCGCATTCTGATCATTAATACGATCTAGCAAGGAAAATCATGAAATTCCTTGGCGAACGGCAGCCTGTTGCGCCCGCCGTACGGGGGGAACGGGGTGCGCGAGGTCACACTTCGGGGCGCTTTTCGGCCGCCCGCGCGCCATCGCCGGGTTGACCCTCGCTCGGCCCAGCGGGAGGTAAAGGACTCACTCCGGCGGCAGGTAAAGGGAGCACCTCATGCCGCCCCTGCCGTGGTCGGCCACTCGTCTCGCGACCCTCCAGCCGATGGGCGAGGGTCCGGCGAGATCCGGGGAGGGTACGGCAAGCCGTACCCTCCCCTGGAGACCAGGCGTCAGCCGCCGCTCTTACGACGGAAGGTCCGCTTGTTCGAAGCGGGACCGTGGGCGCCATGGATCTTCGACGGATCCTTCCCCCTGCCGCCCGCGACCGAGTCGGCGTGCTGGTTGTTCTTGCGCTCCAGCGCCTCGCGGAACTTCCGCTTCAGCTCATCCTCGGGGGCCTCGGTGGGCTCGGGTTCCGCAGGTGTTTCAGCCATCAGGACCTCCTGGTCTTGGGGACAGAGACAGCTTCGCACGACCGCGCGCACGCCGCGAAACCGGCTCGTCCCATGAGAACCTCGCCGAGGCCGGACCGACGGCCCCGGTCCCGCGCTCCGAGGGGTCAGCAGCCGACCACGGCCACCGGACAGCGCGCGTGGCGCAGCAGCGTGTGAGAGGCGGGCGTGGACAGTCCGACGAGCCCGCCGTGCGCGCCGACCACCACCATGGCGGCCCGCTCGGACGCCTCGACGAGCAACCTCTCGCGATCGCGCTCGTGATGCGTGTCCTGGATCACCAGGACGTCGGGGAAGGCCTCCTTCCACCCGCCGAGGACCTCGGCCATCAGGCGGCGTTCCTCCCGCGAGAGGTCCTCGTGCGGGCGCGGCCTGGGGTGCGACCAGGGATGCACGGCTCTGAGCGGAGTCTCGCGGAGCGCGGCCTCCTCGAAGGCGAAGGCCAGGACGCGGTCCTGCCCCTTCGCGCCGGTGATCTCTACGACGACCTCGCCGTGGGCGGAGGGTTCGCGGACCACGACGGTCGGGCACGGCGGCCGGGCCGTCAGCGCGCGGCTGGTGGAGCCCATGAGCAGCGAGGCGAACTCGCCGGCGCCCCCGCTTCCCAGGACCAGCAGCTGGGCGTCTGCCGCGCGTTCGGCGAGCGCCTCCTCCGGCCTGCCGTCCAGGATCTCCGTGGTGACCTCGAGCCCGTCGTACCGCGCCCCTGACACCGACACCACGTCCGCCAGCATGATCCGGGCGCGCTCGTCGGCCTCGACCGACTGGTTCACCGGGATGTCGACCGCCCAGCGCGGAATGGCGTGCGCGACGACCAGGGGCGCGCGCCGGTAGACCGCCTCCTCGGCGGCCCATTCGACCGCCCGCAGCGCGGCCGCCGATCCGTCGGTTCCCGCGATGACAGGGCCTCGCATGCTCCCTCCCCGTCTCAGGGCGCTCACCACCCGCCCAGCTGCCCTCAGCGCGAAGGAGAAAACGGTCCCATCCAGCGGTATGGGGATGGGCTTCCACTGTGATGAGCGCCACATCGAGGGTAAGGGATGGCCCTCAGGAGAAGGAGGCGCAGCGATGAACGAGAAACGCTGGGTGGTGGAGATCGACATCACCGAAGAGGGCGATCTCACCAAGGCCCACGCCACGCTGTCCGGTGGACGGCTGGCCGGCTACGGCGAGGCGCACCGCAACCCGATCGACCCGCCCGCCCCCGAGATCGGGGACGAACTGGCCGCGGGCCGGGCCCTGCAGGACCTGACCCACCAGCTGCTCGGCACGGCCAACATGGACGTGGCCCAGAACGCGGCCACCACGCCCAGCTGAGCCGGCGAGCATCACGCCCGGACGCGGGCGCACGAATGGGAGGCATCCCATGATGCAGAAGGTACGAGAGATCATGACACCGGCGCCGGTGTCACTGCCGTCGGGGGCGACCCTGGCCGAGGCGGCCAAGCAGATGCGCGATCACCACATCGGGGATGTGCTCGTCGTGGACGACGATCGACTCATGGGCATCGTCACCGATCGAGACATCGTCGTCCGCGCCGTCGCGGAGGGCAGCAACCCGCGGCAGACCTCAGTGGGCGAGGTCTGCAGCAGGGAGGACCTGACCTGCGTCAGCCCGCAGGACGACGCCGAGGAGGCCGTGGCGCTCATGCGGAGGAAGGCGATCCGCCGCATCCCCGTGCTCGAGGACGGCAGGCCCGTGGGCGTGGTGTCGCTGGGCGACCTGGCCCTCGAACGCGACTCCAGGTCGGCCCTCGCCGACATCAGCGCCGCTCCCGCGAACAACTAGCACGCCATGTTCGCCGATCGCAGCGAAGCGGGACGGCGCCTCGCTGAGAAACTGCGCCCGCTGGCCGGCGAGGACGTCGTCGTCCTCGGTCTGCCACGCGGTGGCGTGCCCGTCGCCTTCGAGGTGGCCGACGCCCTCGCGGCGCCGCTCGATGTCATCCTGGTGCGCAAGCTCGGCGTGCCGATCAGGCCGGAACTGGCGTTCGGCGCGATCGGCGAGGACGGCGTGCGCGTCCTGAACCACGACATCGTCAGGGGCGCCGCGCTCCGGCAGGAGGACATGGCGGCCGTGGAGGCCCGCGAGCGAGCCGAACTCCAACGCCGCGCCGAACAGATCCGCAGCGGGCGGCCGAAGATCGATCTCACCGGCCGGACCGCCATCGTGGTCGATGACGGCATCGCCACGGGAGCCACGGTCCGAGCCGCCTGCCAGGTGGCCAGGGCCCAGGGCGCGGCCCGCGTCATCGTCGGCACGCCGGTCTGCCCGCCCGAGACCGCGGTGCGGCTGCGGCAGGAAGCAGCCGACGACGTCGTGTGCGTGCTCACACCCGCGGCGCTCACCGCCATCGGCCAGTGGTACGCCGACTTCACGCAGGTGAGCGAGGAGCACGTGGCCGAACTGCTCTCCTGCGGCACGGGGTTGTCGGAGGAGGTGTGGATCGAGGCCGGCGACGCGGCGCTGCCGGGCGAGCTCGTCGTTCCGCGCGGCGCCCACGCGGTCGTGGTGTTCGTCCACGGCAGCGGCAGCAGCCGCTCCAGCCCGCGCAACCGCTACGTCGCCACGGCCCTGAACAAGGCGGGGCTCGGGACGCTGCTGTTCGACCTGCTCACCTCCGCCGAGGAGACCGACAGGGCCAACGTCTTCGACATCTCCCTGCTCGCCGGCCGGCTGAGCGAGGCCACCGAGTGGCTGCGCAAGTACCTGCCGCACGTCGTCATCGGCTACTTCGGGGCGAGCACGGGAGCGGCGGCCGCCCTGTGGGCCGCGGCCGTCCCGCAGGCCGGCATCACGGCCGTCGTCTCCAGGGGAGGCCGGCCCGACCTGGCCGAGTCGCGTCTCGCCGGGGTGGCCGCGCCCACGCTCCTGATCGTGGGCGGCAACGACACGCAGGTGCTCGAACTGAACCGGGCCGCGCAGGCCCTGCTGCGCTGCGAGAACCGCCTCGCCGTCGTCCCGGGCGCGGGGCACCTGTTCGAGGAGCCCGGAGCGCTCGAGGCCGTCTCGGCCCTGGCAAGGGAGTGGTTCACCAGGCATCTCTAGGCGATGACGGGCTGCTACACGTACCGGGGGCGGCCGGCGAGGGCGCCGAAGCCGATCTGCACCACCAGCACGCCGATCAGCAGGAGGAAGGGCACCGTCCAGCCCCCGGTGACGTCGTGCAGCAGTCCGAACAGGAACGGGCCCGCGGCGGCCAGCAGGTATCCGAACCCCTGCGCCATGCCGGAGAGCTTCGCGGTGTCCTCACTCGTCCGCGCCCGCAGCGCGATGGTGGTCAGCGCCAGCGAGAAGACGCTCATCCCCAGGCCGAGCAGCACCGTCCACAGCAGCGGTGAGAAGGACGGCGCGAGCAGCAGGCCGAGCAGCCCCGCCAGCCCGCACGCGCCCAGGCCCACGATCCATCCGCTCTGGCTGCCCCGCCTGGCCGCGAGCGCGGGCACCACCAGGCTGATCGGCAGCGCGAGCAGCGCCAGCAGCCCGAGCAGCAGCCCCGCTTCACCGCGGCTGACCCCTCCGACGTCCATGAGAACCCGGGGCAGCCAGCCGATCACCACGAACGCCAGGAGAGCCTGCAGGCCGAAGAAGACGGTGATGATCCAGGCCAGGCGGTTGCGCAGGAGCGAGCGCCCCTGCCGGTCCGCCTGCGCGGCGGCCCTGAACCCGCCCCTTCTCGCGGCGGCCGTCCACACCACCAGCGCCAGTACGGCAAGCGCGGCCCAGCTGGCCAGTGCCGGCCGCCAGCCCCCGAGCGCGGTGTCGAGCGGCGGGGTCAACGCCGACCCGAGCGTGGCGCCGAGCTGCAGCGAGGCGGTGTAGACGCCGGTCATCAGGCCGATGAGGGCCGGGAACGACTCCTTGACCACCACGGGGATCAGAACGCCCGCGAAGGCGATGCCGGCGGCGGCGACCAGCGTCCCCCCGATCATGAGGAGCGGGCCGTCCAGCACGCGGACCACGAGTCCGCCCGCCAGCATGGCCAGCGCGATGCCGACCGCGGCGCCCACGCCCGCGCGGCGGGCGAGCAGGGGCGCGACCAGGCCGGCGATCGCGAAGCACAGGACGGGAACGGTGGTGAGCAGCCCCGCCCAGGTCTCGCTCGCGCCGAGCGACCCGCGCGTCTCGTCCAGCAGCGGGCCGACGCTGGTCACCGCCGGGCGCAGGTTCAGCGCGGTGAGCGCCACCGCGACCGAGAACAGCACTCCCCCTGCCGCCACTCCGGGAGCGCGGTCCTGACATTCGACAGACATCTCGCTCCTTCGGAACGCCCAAGACGGCCATCCAAGCACACGCGTCATCGCTGCCTTCACCGGCATCGGCTGGCTGGACAGATCGGACCATTCCCCTGGTTGTTCGCCGGCGTTTGGTTCGGGGACACTTGCGGCCCCTTGAATTCCCTGACACAGCAAGCGAACGACGAAGGACGCAGATGAGCCGTAAAGCCATACTGTCGGTGTCGGTGTCGGTGTCGGTGGCCGTGACGATGGTGACCGCGGCCATGGCCGGGCCCGCCGCAGGCGCGACACCGCCCGCCCCCGAGACCACCACCGTGACCCCCGGAGTGACACTGACCTCGCTCTCCCTGGGCGCGAAGGACGCCGACGACTTCTGGACCGTCCACGTGTACCTGCCGGCCACGATCGACGGTCCGCTCGACGTGGCCGGCACGGCGCTCGGCTCGAGGGAGATCGCCGACCGGGTCGCCGCGGCGGTGCGCGACAAGGGCTTCGAACCGCGGATCGAGCAGGTCGACGCGCCCGGCTACGCGGATCACCCCGCGGGTGTGCTCGGCTGGATCGTGCGGGTCGGGCAGTATGCGACCAGCGCCGACGCGTCGGCCATGCTGAGGCGGATCAGGGCGGCCGGCTTCGCCGGCGGCACGCGCTACACCGCGCAGGACGGCGCCGACGCGGGCGCGCCGCAGCGGGTTCACGTGCTCCGCGTCGACTTCCGCGAGTTCCGCGGCACCGTGGGCACCGACTTCGGTCCGGCACTCAACGGCACCGAGAAGCTGACCGACCTCGTCGCCGCGACGGGCGCCCTGGCAGGCGTCAACGCCCAGTGGTTCTACAACAGCGCCCCCGGCGGTCTGTACGTCAAGGACGGCAAGCTGCTCGGCTCGGCGACGCAGGGCCGCGGCGGGATGAGGATCACCCACGGTGGACGCCGGGTCGACGTGGACGCCTACACGGCACACGTGACGGTACGCGCAGGCGGCGAGTCCATGGAGATCGACGGCGTGAACCGCGTGCCTGGCGAGGTCTGGAACTGCGGCGGCGTCGGTGGCGATCTCCCGACCGAGAAGCCGCAGCACGACCTGAAGTGCACCGACGCCAGCGAGCTGGTGCGCTTCACCCCCGAGTGGGGAACGCCACCGGCCGGTGCGGGCGCCGAGGCCGTGCTCGACGCCCGCGGCAAGGTGATCGCGCTCAACACCTCGCGCGGCGCGAGCGTCCCGCCCGGCGGGTCGACGATCCAGGCCATCGGCGACAGCGCGAGCTGGCTCCTCGACCACGCGAAGCCCGGCACCAGGCTGACCGTCTCCGAGCGGGTCGAGGACAGCGCGGGCCGCCTGGTTCCGCTCACCCCCGACACCACGATCCTGCAGGTGGGTCCCACGCTCGTCCGTGACGGGCAGGTATCGGTCAACGCGGCCGCGGACGGGCTGATCCGCGAGGGCACGGATCAGACGTTCACCTACAACTGGGCCGTCCGCGCCAACCCGCGCTCGATGATCGGCATGGATGACCGCGGCAGGCTGATGCTGGTGGTCGTCGACGGGCGGCAGGCCGGCTACAGCGAAGGTCTCGGCATCGCCCAGACCGCCGCGTTGATGCGGCGGCTCGGCGCCGTCGAGGCGATGAACCTCGACGGCGGCGGCTCGAGCGTCATGGTCACGTCGGGCGCCGGCATCGTCAACCGGCCGTCGGACGCCACGGGCGAGCGCTCGCTCGGCAACGTCGTACTGGTCCGCCCGTAGATCTGCCGGACGCTTTCCGGGGAGCAGGTGGAGGACCGCGCCTGCCGGATCGACGGGATCGACCCGGAGACCGGCAGGCGCCGGAAGCAGCGTGTCCGGCACGATCAGGGGGCTCCACGTCCGCCCCGGCGATCTCCACCGGCAGCGAGGAAGATCGACGAGTCGTTCGATCGGCCCGCCAACGAAGAAAACCCCAGCCCGGTATACCGAGCTGGGGGTTTCGTGCTGTGCGCCGCCAGGGACTCGAACCCCGGACCCGCTGATTAAGAGTCAGCTGCTCTAACCAACTGAGCTAGCGGCGCCTGCGGGAAGAAATATACCCGGCTTCTCCACGCAGGTCGAATCAGCGCCAATCAGGGCCACTACCCCTTGCCGGCCAGCCTGGCGTAGATGACCGTGTTGTCGACGTAGTGCCTGGTGCCGGTGTCGAACGCGCCGCCGCAGGTGATCAGCCGCAGCTCGGCACGGCCCGGGTCGGCGTACACCTGGTCGCCGGGAAAGCGGTCCTTCCCACGGCGAGGGCGGCGAGGGAGGCCACCACGCATACGGCGGCCTGTGGCGCGTCCCATCATGGCTATCGGGCGAAGACCTTGGCCATTCCGCCGCCGCCCGTGTGCGGGCCGCGGTGGCAGAAACGGTGGCCATGGTCCCAGCCGTGACCCCCGCCGCAGCCGTGGTCGTCGCCCCAGCCGTGGTCGCCGTCGTGGTCGCCCCAGTGACCGTCGTCGCCCATGGTGATCACGGTGGCGGGCGGGGGCTGTGCCGAAGCGGCGGTCGCTGTAGCGGGACGCCGACGCCGGAGGCCAAGATGAGGCCGGCGGCGACAACTGCGATACGCATCGCGTTTCCTCCTTCAGTGACTGAGAAGTCATGCGAGGAAATCCCCTTATGTCTCGGCCACCGAACCGCGGAACCTGCTTCTTGTCCCGGTCATTACCGCAATAAGGCGGAGCGTCCATTATTGACGCGTTTCGTCACGATTCACAAATCCGCCTAATTCAGGATTTATTGTCATCAGTGCTAGAATAAAGTTCGGTCCCCGCAGACAGGAGCATCGATGTTCAACTCGCCCGCCGACGTGAGCGAGCGCCTCGCCGCCGTTGACTACCTCTCCGACGACTCCATCGCCACCTCGGTGTTCCTGGCCGCCGCCCTCGGCAAGCCGCTGCTCGCGGAGGGCCCCGCCGGTGTGGGCAAGACCCAGCTGGCCAAGGCGGTCGCGCAGGCGACCGGCGCGAACCTCATCAGGCTCCAGTGCTACGAGGGGCTCGACGAGGCCAGGGCGCTGTACGAGTGGAACTACAAGAAGCAGCTCCTGCGCATCCAGGCGACGAGCTCGGACGACGACATCTTCTCCGAGGAGTTCCTGCTGGAGCGGCCGCTGCTCAAGGCGATCAGGAGCGCGGAGCCGACGGTGCTGCTGATCGACGAGACCGACAAGGCCGACGTCGAGGTCGAGGGGCTGCTGCTGGAGCTGCTGTCCGACTTCCAGATCACCATCCCCGAGCTGGGCACGATCGAGGCCACGCTGAGGCCGTTCGTGGTGCTGACCTCCAACGCCACGCGCGAGCTGTCGGAGGCGCTGAAGCGGCGCTGCCTCTATCTGCACATCGAGTACCCGACGCAGGAGCGCGAGCGCGACATCGTGCTGGCGCAGGTGCCGACGCTGCCGGGCGACCTGGCCGAGCAGCTGGCCAGGACGGTGGCCACGCTGCGGGCGCTGGAGCTGAAGAAGGCGCCCTCGGTCGCCGAGACCATCGACTGGGCGCGCACGCTGCTGGCGCTCGGCCGCGAGGAGCTCGACGAGAGCACCGTGGCGGGCACGCTCGGCGTGGTGCTCAAGCACGCCTCCGACCAGGCCAGGGCCCGGAAGGAGCTGGGCCTGTGAGCCTGGTCGACAGGCACGTCGGATTCGTGCACGCACTACGCGAGGCGGGGCTGCCCGTCTCGCTGGCCGAGGGGCTGGACGCGGCGCGGGCGCTGCGGGTGATCGACCTGACCGAGCGTGAGTCGCTGCGCGCCGCGTACGCGGCGACGCTGGTCAAGAAGCCCGCCTACCGCCCGGGCTTCGACATGCTGTTCGACCTCTGGTTCCCGTCGTCGACGTCCGGCATGGACGGCAGGCCCGCCGACGACGCGCCCCTCCCCGACCTGCGGGAGCACCTGTCCAGGCTGCTGGCGGGCGCGACCGATCCCGAGATGAGGGAGTTCGCCAGGGCGATGGTCGAGCGGTTCGGCCGCCAGCCCGCCGCCGAGGGCCGCCAGAACTGGTTCTCCTACAGCGTCATGCGCGCCCTGTCCCCCGAGACGCTCATGGCGCGCATCCTGCAGGGCGTGCCCCGAGGCGGCCTGGAGGAGAAGAGCACGCGCCAGCGCGTCACCGCCAACATCAAGCGCTTCGAGGACGCCGTCGCCACCGACGTGCGCCGCAGGATCGCCGAGGACTCGGGCATCGAGCGCATCGCGCGCTCCGCCGTACGGCCGCCCCTCGACCAGCTGGACTTCCTGCGGATCACCAGGGCGGACCTCGTCAGGCTGCGCAGAGAGGTCCATCCGCTGGCCCGCAGGCTGGCGGCGAGACTGACGATCAGGCAGCGGCACGGCAGGCGGGGACGGCTCGACTTCCGCAGGACCGTGCGGGCCTCGCTGTCGACGGGCGGGGTGCCGATGGACCCCAGGTTCCGGCCGCCCCGCCCGCACAAGCCCGAGCTGGTCATCCTCTGCGACACCAGCGACTCGGTCTCCTCCTTCGCCCATTTCACGCTGCTGCTGACCTACGCGCTCAGGGAGCAGTTCACGAAAGTCCGGGCGTTCGGATTCGTGGACACCGTGGATGAGATCACCCGATTCTTCGCCCCGGGTGGTGACGTGAGCGAGGCCCTGGCAAAACTCGCGACAGAAGCCAATATGTCACGCTTTGGTCGGACAAATTATGGGCGGGCATTCGAGGAATTCGCCGAGAAAGACGTCATCGGCCCGAAAACGAGCCTGCTCATTCTGGGCGACGCGCGTTCCAACTACCAGCCGCCCGCGCTCGACACGCTCAAGCGGCTGGTCAAGGACGCCAGGCACGCCTACTGGCTCAACCCCGAGCCGAGGCGGCAGTGGGACAGCGGCGACTCGCTCGCCACGTCCTACGGCTCGATCGTGCCGATGCGGGAGTGCCGCAACATCGCCCAGCTGGCGGAGTTCATAGAGCGGCTCGCCTAGCCAGCTCCCGCGCCGCGGTGCGGGCCAGCAGCTCGATCTGCTCCTCGGTCAGCACCACCCGCTCCGAGCGCCTGATCAGCTTGGCCGCCATCGACGGCTTGAGCAGCGTGATGCCCTCGCCGTTCACCACGCCGCCGCGCGGCAGCCGCCCGCAGTGGACGGCCAGCATCGGCTGGATGGTCAGCTTGATGCCGGTCTCCTTGCCGAGCAGTTCGGCGAAGGCGCCCGCGGCGGCGACCAGCGGCTTGGCCACGTGCGAGCCGAACTTCTCGCCGAAGAACAGCCGCCCGCCGTACGCGGCGATGTCGGTGTCGGGCGGCCACGACTCGTTGTCGATGATCCAGACCCCGCCGGGGCCGATGACCAGATGGTCGATCGAGGCCTGGCCGCGGATGGCCCTTCCCTGCAGGATGTGGTAGCCATGCCTGCTCAGGCCGCGCTTGAGCTTGCGCTGGGTGATGACCTCACCGTGGCGGCGGCCCCGCCAGACGGAGGTGGCGTTGAAGTTGTGCCACACGATCGCCCAGTCGAGGGCGGCCACGAGGCCGGCGAAGAGCAGTCCGAAGACCGGTGACCACGGCAGGTCGAAGCGGATGGCCAGCGCCACGCCCGCGACGAATCCGAACCCTGCCTTGATCGCCCTGGAGCGCTGCCGGTTCTTCGCGTCCTCACGCCAGAACTTCTCGTACCACCACTGCGGGGACGAGCCAGTGAACTTCTCGTCCTGCTGCACGTAGATTGAACCACCGGGCACGGCAAACTCCCCGAGTTCAGTAGGTTAAACATGGATCTGCCACGCCGAAGATCCCTCGCCGGTCATGAGATACCCAAGGCAACCCTAACTTAGGCGTGATGAGCCCCTACCGGACACTCAACCGACCAGTCGGTATGCTGGTGACCATGGCACAGGATGAACCGGTCAGACAGCGACTGCTCGCGGAGGCGACGCGACTGTTCGCCGAACGCGGCTTCGAGAGCACGTCGGTGCAGGAGATCGTGGTCTCAGCCGGGGTCACCAAGGGGGCGATGTACCACTATTTCGACTCCAAGGATGATCTGCTGCACGAGATCTATGCCCGCGTTCTCCGGATGCAGATGGACCGGCTGACGCGGATCGCCGACGGACCCGGCACCGTGTCCAAGCGGCTGTACGCGGCCGCGGCCGACGTCGTGGAGACGACGGCCGACAACCTCGACGACTCCAAGATCTTCTTCAGGTCCATGCATCTGCTGGCCCCCGAGACGCAGAAGACCGTGCGGGCCGAGCGGCGCCGCTACCACGAGCGCTTCCGCGACCTCGTGGCCGAGGGGCAGCGCGAGGGCGTCTTCCGCGCCGACGTGCCCGCCGACATCGTGGTCGACTACTTCTTCGGCTCGGTGCACCACCTGGGCAGCTGGTATCACGTCGAGGGCCCGCTGACCGGCGCCCAGGTGGGCGCGCAGTTCGCCGACCTGCTGCTCACGTCGTTGCGGCCATAGGGCGCGCGCCACTTCCCCGGTCGCGGGGTCAGGCGAACAGGGCGCGGCCCCAGTGGTCGCCGCCGTCCCGCACCCCTGGCGGGATGGCGAACAGGCCGCTGGAGATGTGCTTGATGTACTCGTTGAGCACGTCGTTCTTTGCCAGCGCCCGCTGCACCGGCACGAACTGGCGATGCGGGTCGCGCTGGTAGGACATGAAGAACAGCCCGGCGTCCAGGCGGCCGAGGCCGTCGGAGCCGTCCACGTAGTTGTAGCCGCGGCGCAGCAGCCTGGCGCCCCCGTTGTGGGCGGGATGCGCCAGCCGGACGTGGGCCACCTCGCCGATCACCGGCGCGCCGTCGGGGCCCTTCCTGGCGAAGTCGGGCTCGTCGAACTCCTTTTTCAGGCCGAGCGGCGCGCCTTCGCGCTTGTCACGGCCGAAGATGGCCTCCTGCTCGGCCAGCGACGTGCGGTCCCAGGTCTCGATGTGCATCCGGATCTTCCTGGTGACCAGGTAGGTGCCGCCGCGCATCCACGCGGGACCGTCCGCCTGCGCGACCCACAGGTGGTCGCGGAGCATCGTGGTGTCCTCCAGCTTCAGGTTGGCGGTGCCGTCCTTGAAGCCCATGAGGTTGCGCGGCGTGGCCTGCGCCCGGGACGTGGACGAGGTGCGGCCGAAGCCGAGCTGGGAGTATCGCACCGACACCCGGCCGAAGCCGATCCTGGCCAGGTTGCGGATCGCGTGCACGGCCACCTGCGGGTCGTTCGCGCACGCCTGCACGCACAGGTCGCCGCCGGACAGCTCAGGCAGCAGCGCGTCGCCGGGGAAGCGCGGCAGGTCGCGCAGCGCCTCCGGCTTCCTGTCCGCCAGCCCGAACCTGTCGTCGAACAGCGAGGCGCCGAACCCGATGGTCAGCGTGAGCTCGGCGGCGGGCAGGCCGAGCGCCTCGCCCGTGTCGTCGGGCGGGGCCTCCGGCACGCCGCCGACCGCGCCGAACGTCCCCGCCTCCTGCCCCTGGGTCATCCGGGCGGCGGCCGCCGTCCACTCCTGGAGCAGCGCGTCGAGCTCGGCGCGGCTGGTGGTGATCACGTCGAACGCGGCGAAGTGCAGCCGGTCCTGGGCGGGGGTGACGATGCCCGCCTGGTGCTCGCCGTAGAAGGCGACGGAGTCGATGGTCGAGGACGCGCTGACGGGCGCGGCCGTGGGCGCGTCGAGCAGCATCCTGGCGCCCGCGACGGACGCTCCCGCCGCGGCGACGCCCGCCGCGCCGAATCCGAGCAGTTTCCTGCGGCTGACCCCGCTCATCGCGTCCTCACCTGGCCACGACCGCGGCGATCTTGCTGACCGGTTCGGCCAGCGCGTTGATCGCGTCGGACAGCTTCTTCAGATCGGCCTTCGACAGCTCGGTGTGCAGCTTCCACCCGTCGCCCTTCCGGTGCACCTCCAGCGCGGCCTCAGCCGCGGCGAACTGCGCGTCGAGCGTCTTCACCAGGTCGGGGGCGCGCTCCTCGAGCACGGGACGCAGCGACTGCACGGCCGCCTTGGAGCCGGCCAGGTTGGCGGCGAAGTCCCAGAGGTCGGTGTGCGAGTAGCGGTCCTCCTCGCCGGTGATCTTGCCGGTGGCCACCTCGTCCAGCAGTTCCTTGGCGCCGTTGCCCAGTTGGAGGGGCGAGAGTTTCTCGCTGTTGGCCTTCTGCACGATCAGCTTCACGTCGGCCATCAGCTGGTCGGCGATCGGGCCCGACTTGCTGACGTCCTTGTCCACCCAGAGGTCGCGCTCGAGGCGATGGAAGCCGGTGAACTCCATGCCCTCCTCGATGACCTCCTCACGACCGTCGATCTTCGGGTCGAGGTCGCCGAAGATCTCCGCGACGGGCTCGATCCGCTCCCAGTAGGTGCGCGCGACGGGGAAGAGCGCCTTGGCCTTCTCCTGCTCGCCCGCCTTCACCGCGTCGACGAACTCCTGCGTCTTGACCAGCAGGGCGTCGGTCTGGCTCTTGACATAGCGCTGGTAGCTCGCGGTCGCGGCGGCGAGCTTGGCGTCGGCGCTGAGCGGCTTTGACTCACCGGTGACCTTCAGCGGCCCGCGGATGCCCCTGCCCACCATGCCCGGCTTGCAGGCCGTCTCGTACACGCCCGCGGGCAGCTCCACGATCAGCTCGCGGGTGAGTCCCGGCACGATGTTCTCCACCTCGGCCATGACCCTGTCGCCCGGCGCGTAGACGTAGAACTCGGTGACCTTGGTGCCGCCATTTGTCACGGCGAACGTGGTGGTCCCCGCGGCAACCTCGGACGTGGCGACGGTGCAGGCCGTGTCACTGGCCGCCACCTTGATCGGTCCACCGGCTGCGGCGGCGGTCCCCGCACCGCTCGGCCGCGTGGTAGGCCCCTCCTGGGAGCAGCCCGCGAGAGCGGCGAGTGCGAGCGCGCCCGTGACGACGAGAGAGGAAGTACGCATGTCGGGTGTCTCCTACTACGAAACGGGTGCGGCGGCCTTGGGCGCGGCGGCCGGGCGGAGGAAGAGGATCAGCACAGGGATCACGTAGACCGCCCAGGCCACCGTCTCGAGAACGCTGGGCGCCGGGGTGATGTTGAACATCCCGGCCAGCAGCGCCGAGTACCACGCTCCGGGGTCGAGCACGCCGGAGATGTCGAAGGCGAGCGTGTTCAGGCCGGGGAGGATCCCGGCCTCCTGCAGGTCGTGCACGCCGTACTTGAGTATGCCGCCCGCCACCAGGATCAGCAGCAGGCCCGTCCAGGTGAAGAACCTGGTGAGGTTGACCCTGATCGCGCTCGCGTAGATCCCCCAGCCGATGACGATCGAGGTGAGCACGCCGAGACTGATGCCGATCAGCGGCTGCGCCGTGGCGGCGGCGCCCTGCGCCGAGGCGTAGAAGAGCAGCGACGTCTCCAGGCCTTCGCGGACCACCGCCAGGAACGCCATCACCGCGACGGCGACCCCGCCCACCTTGAGCGCCTCGCCGAGCTTGGCCCGCAGGTCGCCGGCGATGGTGCGGGCGGCGCCGCGCATCCAGAAGATCATCCAGGTGACGAACACCGTGGCGGCGATGGATGTCAGCGCCTCGAACAGCTCCTGCTGCTCGAAGGAGAGGTTGGCGGCGGTGAACGACAGCAGCGCGCCGAACCCGACCGACAGCGCGACCGCGAGGCCCACGCCTGTCCAGACGAGGGGCAGCTTGTCCCTGCGGTCGCTCTTGACCAGGAAGGCCACCAGGATGGAGACCACAAGAGTCGCCTCCAGGCCCTCCCGCAGTCCGATGAGAAAGCTGGCGAACACGTCGATCCCCTAGGTGAGGCATACCTAATTTAGGCCAGGTTTACCTTACCCACGTCGGTGACAATCCACTCATAGCGGGGTGACATACCGGCCACGCCTGGACGGCTCTCCGTCAGGCGAGGCCGGTTCAGCTCAGGCCGGCCCGGTTCAGCTCAGGCCGGTCCGGTTCAGCTCGGACCGGCCCGGGAAGGTCGGCCAGTTCGGCGAGGGCGTCCCGGTGGTCGCCGGGGGTGCCAAGGGCCAGTTCGGTGGACTTGGCGCGCTTGAGGAACAGGTGGAGTGGATGCTCCCAGGTCATCCCGATTCCGCCGTGGAGCTGCACCGCCTCCTCCGCCACGTGGACCGCCACACCCGCGTTCCACGCCTGCGCGACCGCCGCCGCCAGCGCGGTGCCGTCCGTCGCGGCGCGCGCGGCGGCCCTGGCACGCACGACGTCCAGCCACAGATCGGCGAGCCTGTGCTTGATCGCCTGGAAGGACCCGACGGGCCTGGCGAACTGGTAGCGCTCCTTCACGTAGGCGAGCGTCGTCTCCAGGCACCACTCGGCCACGCCGAGCTGCTCGGAGGCCAGGAGCCCGGCCCCGAACCGCAGCGTCCGCCCCACATCGACCGCGCCCAGCGGCTCGGCGACCGAATCGGCGAACGTGACCGTGGCGATCGGCCTGGTGAGATCGAGCGAGGGCGTCACCTCCACGGTGGCCTCCGCGGCGGGGACCGCGTGCAGCGTCCCGTCCACCGGCACGAGCAGCACGTCTGCCACGTCCGCCCCCGCCACCGCGCTCACGACGCCGGTCAGGCGCCCGTCCGTGACGGTGACCGCGCCCCCGACCTCCCTGTACGGCGAGACGGAGAAGGGCACGACGAGCGCGACCGTGAGATCGCCCTCCGCCACCCCGCGCAGCAGCTCGCCCGCTCCGGCCTGGAGCAGGGCATGGGTGGCGAGCACCGAGCTGGTGAAGAACGGGACCGGCGTCACGGCCCTGCCGAGCTCCTCCAGCACGACCGCCGCCTCGCGCGCCGAGGCGCCCGCTCCGCCGTACTCCTCGGGGATGAGCAGCCCCGCCACGCCGATGTCGCGCGCCAGCGTCTTCCACAGATCCAGGTCGTGCGGCTCGTCCTCCACCCTGGCCAGCACCGCGGCGGGAGGGCAGCGGTCGGCCAGCAGGTCGCGCACGGCGGCCCGCAGCTCGTCCTCGACGTCGGTGTAGAGCAGCGTCATCGCGGCAGGTCCTTCCAGGGCACGTCCTTGTCGACGCGGGGTTCGGAGGGCAGGCCGAGCACCCGCTCGGCGATGATGTTCCGCAGGATCTCCGAGGTGCCGCCCTCGATGGAGTTGCCCTTGGCCCGCAGGTAGCGGTAGCCGGGCCCGCGGCCGAGGAAGTCGACGGAGTCGGAGCGGCGAAAGGCCCAGTCGTCGTAGCCGAGGTCGCGGTTGAACTCGACCTCGAACCCGGTCAGTGCCTGGTTGAGCTTGGCGAACGACAGCTTCATGCCCGAGCCCTCGGGGCCCGGCTGGCCCGCGGCGAGCTGTTCGCGCAGCCGTACCCCCGACAGGCGGGTGACCTCGGCCTCCACCCACAACGCGAGCAGGCGCTGGTACAGATCGTGGGTGCGCAGCTCGGGTCGCTCGCGCCAGGCGTCGGCGACCAGGCCGATCATGCCGCCGCCCCTGCGGACGGGCGCGCCGCCGATGGCCACGCGCTCGTTCATGAGCGTGGTCTGCGCGACCCGCCAGCCGTCGCCGACCTCGCCGAGGCGCAGGTCGTCGGAGAGCCGCACGCCGGTGAGGAAGACCTCGTTGAACTCGGCCTCGCCGGTGATCTGGCGCAGCGGGCGCACGTCCACGCCGGGGGCGTGCATGTCGCAGATGAAGTAGGTCAGGCCGCGGTGCTTGGGCAGGTCGGGGTCCGTCCTCGCGACCAGGATGGCCCAGCGCGCGTGGTGGGCGCCCGACGTCCAGACCTTCTGCCCGTCGACGACCCACTCGTCGCCGTCCCTGACCGCCCGCGTGGCCAGGGTGGCCAGGTCGGAGCCGGCGCCCGGCTCGCTGAAGAGCTGGCACCAGATCTCCTCGCCGGTCCACAGCGGACGCAGGAAGCGCTTCTTCTGCTCCTCCGTGCCGAAGGCGAGGATCGTCGGGGCCGCCATGCCCAGGCCGATCGCCTGGACGCCGGTGTCGAGCTGCGGGGTGTGCGCGAGCGCGCGCTCCACCTCCTGCTGCATCTCTCGCGGCGCGCCGAGGCCGCCGAGGCCCACGGGGAAGTGCACCCACGCCAGGCCCGCGTCGAACCTGGCCCGCAGGAACTCCAGCCGGTCGGAGGGAGCGTTCTCGAGGAACCTGTCGACTACATCCACTTCTTGAGCTCCCTGTGCGCGAGCGACCTCTTGTGCACCTCGTCGGGGCCGTCGGCGAAGCGCAGCGAGCGCACTCCGGCCCAGAGCCCGGCCAGCGGGAAGTCCTGGCTGACGCCGCCCGCGCCATGGACCTGGATGGCCTTGTCGAGGATCCATTCGACGGTCTGAGGTGTGGCGATCTTGATCGCCTGGATCTCGGTGTGCGCGCCCTTGTTGCCGACGGTGTCCATCAGCCACGCGGTCTTGAGCACCAGCAGCCTGAGCTGCTCGACGCGCACCCTGGACTCGGCGATCCAGTCCTGGACCACGCCCTGCTCGGCGATCGCCTTGCCGAACGCCGTGCGGGCGAGGGCCCGCGTGCACATCAGCTCGATCGCCCGCTCGGCCATCCCGATCATGCGCATGCAGTGGTGGATGCGGCCGGGCCCGAGCCTGGCCTGGGCGATCGCGAAGCCGCCGCCCTCCTCGCCGATCAGGTGGTCGGCGGGCACCCGCACGTCCTCGAAGACCACCTCGGCGTGGCCGCCGTGGTCGGCGTCGCTGTAGCCGAAGACGTGCATGCCGCGCTTGATGTGCAGGCCGGGGGCGTCGCGCGGGACGAGCACCATGCTCTGCTGGCGGTGCTTGGGCGCGTCGGGGTCGGTCTTGCCCATGACGATGAGGATCTTGCAGTTCGGGTTCATCGCACCGGAGATGAACCACTTGCGACCGTTGATGACGTACTCGGCGCCGTCCTTGACGATCCGGGTGGAGATGTTGGTGGCGTCGGACGAGGCCACGTCGGGCTCGGTCATGGCGAACGCGGAGCGGATCTCGCCGTCGAGCAGCGGGCGCAGCCACTCCTTGCGCTGCCACTCGCTGCCGAACCCCGCCAGCACCTCCATGTTGCCCGTGTCGGGCGCGGCGCAGTTCGTCGCCGTCGGGGCGATCCTCGGACTGCGCCCCATGATCTCGGCCAGCGGCGCGTACAGCAGGTTCGTCAGCCCCGCGCCGTGCGCACCGGGCAGGAAGAGATTCCACAACCCCCTCTTGCGGGCCTCCTCCTTGAGGTCGGCCATCAGCGGCGGGCTGCCCCAGCCGCTGGTCGCCGCCTGCTCCTCGAAGGCCTCCTCGGCCGGGTAGACGCATTCGTCCATGAAGCGCAGCAGTCGCTCGCGCAGGTCCTCGGTGACGGTGTCGAAGGCGAAGTCCATGAACCGACCCTACCGACCGGCCGGTATGGCTGTCGACAAGTGGTCGCCCGAAATTCTCCCCGGGTGGCCATAAGCGCAGGTGGGGGCGTTCGATACGGTGTGCCGCATGACCGCCAAGCTCCCCTCTCCCGTCGTGCTCGAGAACTCCGTCGTACGGCTGGAGCCGCTCACCTATGACCACGTCCCCGACCTCTTCCTCGCCGGAGGAGCGGACGACGAGGTCTGGCGCTGGCTGTCCGTCCCCACGCCCCGCACCGAGGAGGAGCTCGCGGCGGTGGCCGGCGAGGTGATCGACAACCCCAAGTACGCGGCGCACGCGGTCATTCTGAAGGAGAGCGGCAGGGCCGTCGGGTGGACGACCTACCTCGACGTGCCCGGCTTCGACCAGAGCGTGGAGATCGGCTGGACCTGGTACGGCAGGGCGGTGTGGCGCACGGCGGTCAACACCTCGTGCAAGGTGCTGCTGATCGACCACGCCTTCGAGATAGGCGGTTACAACCGCGTGCAGCTCAAGACCGACCACCTGAACACGCGGTCGCAGGCGGCGATCAGGCGCATCGGCGGGGTGCACGAGGGCACGCTGCGCAGGCACCGGCCGAGGCTCGACGGCACGTGGCGCGACACCGTGGTATTCGGCATCCTGGACGACGAGTGGCCCGCCCACCGCGTCCGCCTCACCCGACACGAGACCCCCTGAGGACGACCGGGCCTGCCCACCCCAGGCGGCTCGCCCGGCGCGAGGCCGCCGATCGGGTCTGCCCAGCGAGCCTTCTCCACGCGAGGCCATCTGAGGGTGACCGGCACGGCCGCGCGTTCAGTGGCCGGGGCCGTCAACGCAGCATGCCGGACAGGAACTCCCTCAGCCCCGCCCTGAGGTCGTCGATCGTGGGCGTCACCCCGGCGCCCGCGATCGCGTCGAACATGATGCCCTCGCCATAGGCCACCAGCTGCCGCCCGTGCCGTACGGGGTCCGCCGAGCCGGCCGCCGCGAGCAGCGCGGCGGCGGGGTCGCGGAACCTGGCGCCCACCCTGTCGTAGATCTCCCGCAGCTCGGGACGGCGCGTCGCCTCCAGGGCCAGCTCGTAGCGGGCGAGCGTGCGCCGCCTGTCGCCCAGCTGGACGGCGAGCACCTCGGCCAGCAGGTCCGCCAGCTCACCGAGCTCCATGCCCTCCGTTCCGAACGGTCCCGCGCTCGCGCCATTCCCGAGGACAGCGCGGGCGTCCCCCGTCGCAGGGGCGAAGGCGTTCTCCTCCAGTTCCGTCAGCCGGTGCAGGGTCAGCTCCAGCAGCGCCGCCCGCGTGCGCGCCAGGTTGGAGGTGGACCCCGGCGGCAGCCCCGCCAGTTCGTCGACCGCCCGGTGGGTCAGCCCGCGCATGCCGCGCTCGGCGAGCAGGGTGATGGCCGCCTCCGCGACGGCCTCCGAACGTTTCACATCACAAAGACTACACTTGTAGTGACACTACGTCTGTAGTAACGTCCGCACTACAGACGTAGTGAGGAGTGACGGCATGTCCAGAGCTGTGGTGATCGGGGCAGGCATCGGCGGGCTGACGGCCGCCGTCGCGCTGGAGCGGCGCGGGTGGCAGGTGACCGTCCTGGAACGCGCGGAGCGGCTCGAAGCCGTGGGCTCGGGCCTGGCGGTCGCCGCCAACGCCCTGAAGGCGCTCGACACGATCGACCTCGGCGACGAGGTCCGCAGGCTCTCCAGGATCCAGGGCACGGGCGGCCTGCGCACGCCGCACGGCAGATGGCTCATCCAGACCAGCGAGCAGAGCGCGGCGGCGCGCTACGGCGACTCCATCGCCATCATGCTGCGCGCCACCCTCGTGGACCTGCTGGCCGACCGAGTGCGCGACCTGCGCCTCGGCACCCCGGTCACCGGCGTCGACGCGGAGAACGGCGTGGTGCGCACGCAGGGTGGCGAGTTCGAGGCCGACCTGGTGGTCGCGGGCGACGGCATCAACTCCGCCACCCGCGCCGCGCTCTTCCCCGGTCATCCCGCGCCCGTCTACTCGGGCGTGACCGCGTGGCGGGTGCTGGTCCCCCAGCCGGGCGGCGTCGTGCAGAGCACCGAGACGTGGGGCAGGGGGCTGGTCGCCGGCGTCCACCCGCTGGCCGACGACCTCGTCTACCTCTATGCCACCGACCTGGCCCCTGCCGGGGAGCCGCACGGCGATGAGCGGGCGGGGCTGCTGCGCAGGTTCGGCGACTGGCACCAGCCGATCCCCGCGCTGCTGGAGTCGGCCAGGCGGGAGGACGTCATCCGCAACGACGTCTACTACCTCGGCACTCCGCTGCCGGCCATGCACAGGGGCAGGGTGGCGCTGCTGGGCGACGCCGCGCACCCCATGACGCCGAACCTGGGGCAGGGGGCCTGCCAGGCTATCGAGGACGCGATCGTCCTGGCCGCCACCGCGCCGGACCTGACCGCCTACACCGAGGCGCGGCTGGCGCGCACCGCCAAGGTGGTGGCTCAGTCGACGAAGATCTGCAGGGCCACCAAGGTGCGCCACCCGCTGGCCGTACGGCTGCGCGAGACGGGAATGGCGCTGGCCGGCAGGCTCAGCTCCGATCTGATGTTGCGCTCGATGGATGAGGTACTGGGATGGACACCTCCGGAGTCGGCCGCGACTGGTCAGGGGCGAGCCGCCCGAGCGTGATCGTGCCGCCGATGGTCAGCGCCGCGGCCAGCAGCGCGGGCACGGCCGTCGAGGGCGAGGTGGGCAGCGGCTCGCCGAGCAGGATCGCGCCGGCGAGCACGGAGGTGATCGGGTCGATGACCTGCACGCCCGCGTATGCGATGCCGAAGTAGCCGACCGCGTAGGACCGCTGGAGCAGCACCACCGCGCAGACCAGCAACGTGGGGATGACCAGCGTGAACCAGTGGACGAGCCGGGAGAGGTCGCCCTCCATGCCGCCCCCCACGACGCGCACGAACGTGGACACGCTCGCGGTGACCACGCCCGCTCCCACCGACAGCAGCAGCGCCTTGGCCGGACCTCGTGACCTGCGCGCCGCCGCGTTCGCGACCAGCACGATGGCCCCGATGACCGCGATGAACCCCAGCGCGGCGGTCGAGGACAGCTCCGGTTTCACGTCCGTGTGCGGCACCAGCAGCGTCAGCCAGAGCAGGCCCACCGCCACGGCGATGGACCCGAGGATCTCCGCCCGGTACGGCTTGCGGCCGTACAGGTAGGCGGCCAGCGGGACCGCGAACACCAGCGTCGCCACCGACACCGGCTGCACGACCACCAGGGGCGCGAAGCTCAGCGCCACCGCGTGCAGGCTGGCGCCGGTGAAGCCGATGACGCCGCCGATCCACCAGCGCGGGCGCCTGACCAGCTTGAGCGAGGCGCCCTCGGCGACCGCCTCGAACTGCTGCAGCGCGGCGCCGACCGCGTATCCCAGTGCCCCGGCGAGGGCGATGACCAGGCCGACCCACGTCATGGGCGCCCGCGCAGGGGCGTGGAACCTCTCAGGAGCATTGCTCCAGCTTAGAGTCCCTGCGCCATGGCTTGAATCAGACTTTAGGAGGACCTCTCAGGACAAACGCAGAACAGATGACCCTCGGGGTCCTGCATGACGACCCAGCCTTCGCCGGGCTGGAACTCGGGCTTGGTGGCGCCGAGCGCCTCGTACTCCTCGACCGCCTTGGCCACGTCGGGCACCCGGAAGTCGAGATGGAACTGCTTGTCGTCACTCGGCCACGCGGGCGCCTTGTAGCCGGGCAGCCGACCGAAGTAGATGCTCGTGGCGCCGTCGCCGACCGCGGAGTACTCGGCCTCGGCGACCTGGATCTCGAAGCCGGTCACCTTGGACCAGAACTCCGCCATCTTCACGGGGTCTTCGCAGTCGATGGAGACGGCGATCAGGCTTGCCTTCGTTGTCATGACGCCAGTCTGGCAGGCATACCTGTCAGCTCCTGTCAGGTACACGAGGGCATAGGGTGAGGGGGTGCCGTACTTCGTGATCTCTCCGCCGCCCGCGCACTAGCGGGCGGCACTCTCCTGTAGTTCTCCGGGTCCTCCGCGATCCGGGGGTGGTTGCCGCCCGCGTACGGGCCGGACGTCGACAACCACTCCTCCCGGAGAGATCAATGACGCAAGTTTCCGTGCGGCGCGGCGTGCTGTACGTCTCGGTGGCCGCGGCCGCCTGGGGCACCGGCGGCGCGGCCGGGTCCCTGCTCTTCCAGTCCACAGGGCTCGGCCCGGTCGGGGTCTCGCTCTGGCGATACCTGCTCGGCGCGCTCTTCCTCATCACGATCATCCGCCGCAGGCCGGCCACCCACCGCAGGATGCTGCTGGTGGGGGCGGGTATGGCGCTCTACCAGACCGCCTACTTCGGTGCGATCGCCGCCTCGGGGGTGGCCATCGCGACGGTGGTCACGATGGGCGCCACGCCGCTGTTCACCGCGGTGGGCGGGCGGATCTTCCTCGGCGAGCGGCTCGACAGGGTCGGCACGGCCTGCGTCGGCGCCGCGCTGCTGGGGCTGATCCTGCTCACGGCCGGGTCGAGCGGCGCGGGCCCCGAGGCCACGGCCACGCTCGCGGGCGTGGGCCTCGCGCTGCTGTCGGCGGCGGGATACGCCGCCGTCACGCTCCACTCCAGGCGGCACCACGACGACCCGTACGGCACCGCCGTGGGCGGGTTCGCCGTGGGCGCGCTGTGCCTGGCGCCGTTCGCCATGACCGACGGCTTCCTGCCAGAGGTCACGCTGCCGACCGTGGCGTTGCTGATCTACCTCGGCGCGGTGCCGACCGCCCTGGCGTACGGGCTGTATTTCCGGAGCCTGTCCGCGCTCAGAGCGACCACCGTGTCGGTGATCTCCCTCGGCGAGGCGGTCGGCGCGGCGGCGCTCGGCGTGCTGCTGTTCGGCGAGCGCCTGACGGCGCTGACCATGGCGGGTTGCCTTGTGTTGCTCGGCGCGGTGGTCGTACTCACCGTGCACGAGCGCGAATGAGCTAGTGTCCGGTACGGCGGGCGCCGCCGTACCGGCACGTACGGGAACCGGTGCCGACCGAGCGCTCGTTGGAGGATTCGTGGCGTCGTTTTCCGGGTTTTTCAGGAACCTTCTGGACCGGCCAGGAGGCCTGAACCTGAGCCCCTACCAGAAGATCGTCGAGGCGGCGGCCAAGCTGTGCTTCCCCGGCGAACTGCCCGAGCCGAAGATGGACGACCTGGCGCAGTTCTGCGCCGTCGTGCGCGAGGCCGCGGACCGGACGCTGGGGCTCAGGCCGTACGACGTGCAGTTGCTGGGCACGCTGGCGCTCCTTCACGGGCACGTGGCCGAGATGGCGACCGGCGAGGGCAAGACGCTGTCGGGCGCCATGGCCGCGGCGGGCTACGCGCTGCAGGGCAAGCGGGTCCACGTGATCTCGGTCAACGACTACCTGGCGCAACGCGACGCGGAGTGGATGGCGCCCTTCTACGCGGCGCTCGACGTCAGCGTCGGCTGGATCAGCCAGAACTCCACGCACGAGGAGCGGCGCGCCGCCTACGAGAAGGACGTCTGTTACGGCCCCGTCAGCGAGATCGGCTTCGACGTGCTGCGCGACAGGATGCGCACCGACGCGAGCGAGATCATCATGCCCGCGCCCGAGGTGGCGCTGGTCGACGAGGCCGACTCCGTGCTGGTGGACGAGGCGCGCGTGCCGCTGGTGCTGGCGGGCGCGGCCGACCCGGGCGACGCCGTGCCCGAGATGGCGGCGCTGGTGCGCACCCTGGTCAGGGGCTACCACTACGAGATCGACGAGCAGTCGCGCAACGTCTTCCTGACGCCGAAGGGCGCCGACAGCGTGGAGTCGATCCTCGGCGTCGAGCTGTACGACGAGAACGAGCCCGGCACGCTGATCGAGCTCAACCTGGCCCTGCACGCGCACGCGCTGCTCACCCGCGACGTCGACTACATCGTGCGCGACGGCAAGGTGCAGCTGATCAACCCCTCGCGCGGCCGCGTGGCGCTGCTGCAGCGCTGGCCCGACGGCCTGCAGGCGGCGGTGGAGGCCAAGGAGGCGCTCTCCCCCACGGAGAAGGGCGAGATCCTCGACCAGATCACCGTGCAGGGGCTGATCAGGCGCTACCCGCAGGTGTGCGGCATGACCGGCACCGCGGTCGCGGTCAGCGAGCAGCTCGGCGAGTTCTACGGGCTGAAGGTGGCGGTCATCCCGCCGAACAAGCCGTGCGTGCGGGTGGACGAGCCCGACCGCCTCTACCCGACCGAGCCCGACAAGGACGCGGCGCTGGTCGAGATGATCCAGGAGATGCACGCCACGGGGCGGCCGATCCTCATCGGCACCCTCGACGTGGCCGAGTCGGAGAACCTGGCCAAGCTGCTGCAGCGCCGCGGCATGGAGCCGGTCGTGCTCAACGCCAAGAACGACGCGGAGGAGGCCGCGATCATCGCCAGGGCGGGCGAGCTGCGCGCGATCACCGTCTCCACCCAGATGGCGGGCCGCGGCACCGACATCCGCCTCGGAGAGGGCGTGGCCGAGCTCGGCGGCCTGTACGTGATCGGCTCGGGCCGGCACGTCAGCAGCCGCCTCGACGACCAGCTGCGCGGGCGCGCGGGCCGCCAGGGCGACCCCGGCGGCTCGGTCTTCTTCGCGAGCATGCGCGACGACCTCATCACCCAGTACGTGCCGGACGAGCGCCCGCCCGCCGCCGACCCCGACGGTGTCGTACGGCACCGCCGCGGCGCCTACCTCATCGGCCACGCGCAGCGCGTCGCCGAGGGCGTCAACCTGGAGATCCACCGCAACACCTGGCGCTACACCCGCCTGCTCGAGCACCAGCGCGAGCTCATCCTCGAATGGCGGGACAAGGTCCTGCACACCGACGCGGCCGCCGAGGCGCTGGCCAAGGCCGACCCCGAGCGCTGGGCCTCGCTCGACGACGACTCCCGCGACGAGCGCGCCAGGCAGATAGTCCTGCACGCGATCGACACCTGCTGGACCGAGCACCTGGCGTTCCTGAGCGACCTGCGCGAGGGCATCCACCTGCGGGCGCTGGGCCGCATGAGCCCGGTCGACGAGTTCCAGCGCGAGGCGGTGGCGGAGTACAAGACGTTGCTGGCGGAGGTGGAGCGGCGCTCGCTCGAGTCGTTCGAGGAGCCGGGCCGCGACCTGAAGCGCCCGTCGGCGACGTGGACGTACATGGTGCAGGAGAATCCGTTCGGCACCGAATGGGACCGCATTCTGAAGAGGGTCACCTCGGCTGTCCGGCACGGGTAAAGGCAGCGTGATGAACGGTGACGAACATCGTCGTCGACTGGATTCTCCTGGCGCTGGCCGTTTTTCTGGCGGCGCTCGGGAATGCCGTTCTCATCACCGGGCGCATTCCCAGGGGAACGCCCCAGCGGCGCAAAGTCATCAATCCGCGCCTGCAGGGATGGGCATACCTGCTGATGGCGGCGGCGTGCGCCTTGATGATCCTGCAGAACGCCGGCCTGCCGGACGAGATGAAAACGCTGGGACTGGTCTTGTACGGGGTGTGCCTGCTGAGCTCCGCCGGAATCGCGCGCTGGAACACGCGCGGCCGTCCGGCGGTTAGCGCGCAGCCGCCAGGGTAGTGGGGGCGGGCCCGAGAAAGACGAAAGAAGAGAGGGAGAGAGCACCAATGGAGCTCTGGAACTATCGTCCTGACGTCTACGACCGGAACCAGAGTCTGGACCTCGTGGGTTACCACGTCCAGGCGACGGACGGCAAGATCGGGTCAATCGACGAGGCGACCTACGAGGTCGGCGAGAGCTACGTCATCATCGACACCGGACCGTGGATCTTCGGTAAGAAGGTCATGCTGCCCGCCTCGGTGATCACTCGCATCGACCCGCAGGAGCGCAACGTCTACGTCTCCAGGACGAAGGAAGAGATCAAGAACGCTCCCGAGTTCGACGAGGGTTCGTTCAAGGAGCCGGACTATCGGCAGCGGCTGGGCGACTACTACGGCCGCTTCCCTCAGACCTTCTGACACGAGGAGGCGGAAGGGCCGCGCCCACCGGGCGCGGCCCTTTCTCATGGCCACTTGGGGTCCATGACCGCCTCGACCGGCTTGTCGATGATCTCAAGGCGTTCCAGCAGCGTCAGGAAGGTGAAGGCGTAGGGCGAGTGCTCGGTCACCGCGGCCACCCTGTTCCAGTCGACCTGCTCGCGCAGCGCCCGCACCTGCGGCAGCAGCGAGCCGTAGTCGCAGGAGTGCTCCGACATCGGCAGCAACCAGGAGATGACCAGGTCGGTGGCCTCCAGCACGGGCACGATCACCGCCGAAGCCGGCAGCGACTCGGCCCTGGCCAGCAGGCCCTCGGTGACCGACCGGTCGGCGATCCTGAAGATCAGGTCCACCAGGCGGCCTTCGTCATAGGCCTTGACCAGCCAGTCCTCCGGCGGTTTCGCGGTGGTGAAGCCGATCCTGGCCAGACCCTCCAACGCGGCGGGCACGTCCTTCTCCATCAGCACGAAATCCACGTCGTGCAGCGAGGGAGCCGCTCCCCTGGCATAGGCGGCGCAGCCGCCCGCGAGCGCGAACGGCACGCCGGACTCCTTGAGCCCGGTGCTGGCTCTCTTCAACGTCTCCAGGATGGAATCGGTGACCTCGTGGCTGTGGCTGCCCATGTGACGCCAGCTACCCGCACGCTCGGCGACTAGACCTGCCGAGCAGGGGTAGCGGGCACTCCATGACGGAGATCACCGAGGAGTACGGCCGCCCGGTCGGCGGCTACCTGCGGATCATGGCAGCGTACGGCGGGGCCGTCACGGCCGCGGCCGCGCTGGCCGTCTTCCTGGGGAAGAAACCGCCCGAGCGGATCGGCGTGCTCGATCTCTTCCTCATGGGCGTGAGCACCCACCGGATGTCGCGCACGCTCGCCAAGGACAGCGTGACCAGCCCGCTGCGCGCCCCCTTCACCAGGTTCGACGGGGTGAGCGGCCCCGCCGAGCTGAAGGAGGAGCCGCGGGGCGCGGTGGGCGAGCTGGTCGCCTGCCCCTTCTGCCTCGCGCAGTGGGTGGCCACCGCCTACGCCGTGGGACTGGTCTTCGCGCCTCGGCTGACCCGCCTGGCGGGCTCGACGATGACGGCGGTGGCCGTCTCCGACTGGCTGCAGCTCGGCTACGCCAAGCTCATGAAGGAGGCCGAGTGAAAGAGGAGCGGGCCGAACCCGGCGAGAGCCACAAGGAGCGGGTGGATCGCGAGCTGGCCGAGCTGCTGCAGGGGCTGCGGGTGGCGGTCACCGGCGTGCAGGTGCTGTTCGCCTTCCTGCTCACCGTCCCGTTCCAGGTGGGTTTCGTCAAGGTCGACGCCCTGGGCCGGTGGCTGTTCTTCATCTCGCTGATGGCCGCGGCGTTCGCCTCCGTCTGCTTCATCGCCCCCGCCGCCCAGCACCGGCTCCTCTTCCGCACCGGGCTGAAGGAGAAGATGCTGCACCGGGCCAACGAGCTGGGCGTGGCGGGTGCGATGTTCCTCCTGGTGGCGATGACCAGCGCGGTCGCCCTCGTCACCGAAACGGTGATCAACAACTGGCAGGCCGCGCTGTTCGCCGCCGCCGTGGCGCTGACCGGTGTCTGGTTCTGGCTGCTCCAGCCGCTGCTCGACCTCTACCGGAGCCGGGGCAGTACCTCGGCCGAGTAGAACGCGAAGAACGCGTCCTGGTCGGGTCCGATCTGGTTGACGTAGATCTCGTCGAATCCGGCGTCGACGTACTTCCTGATGGCCTGGACGTGCGCCTCGGGGTCGGGTCCGCACGGGCTCGACCCGGCCGCCTCCTCCTCGGTGACCATCTCGGCCAGCTGCTCGAAGTGCCTGGGCAGCGGCAGCAGCTGGGAGGCCTCGCCCTTGATGCCCTGCGTGGGCCAGAGCCGGTGGACCGTCGCCCTGGCCTGCGCCTCGTCGGGGGCGTAGCAGACCTTCAGCCCGCCCGCCGCGGGCTTGCTCTCGCCGCCCGACTTGTGGAACAGCTCGACCAGCTCGGCGGTGGGTCCGGTGGTGATGTAGCCGTCGGCGATGCGGCCCGCCAGCTCGACGGACTTGTCGCCGAACCCCGACATGTAGATCGGCGGCGGCTGGTCGGGCAGGGTGTAGAGCCTGGCGGTGTCGACGCGGTAGTGAGTGCCCCTGTGCGTGACGAGGTCGCCCTGCCACAGCTTGCGTATGACGTCGACGGCCTCCTCCAGCATCTCCAGGCGCTCCTCGGCGGGCGGCCAGGCCGTACCCGTGATGTGCTCGTTGAGCGCCTCGCCGGTGCCGATGCCCAGGCGGAAGCGGCCCTCGCACATGGCGGCGCTGGTGGCCGCGGCCTGGGCGACGACGGCGGGGTGGATGCGGATCAGCGGACAGGTGACGGCCGTGGTGACGGGCAGCCTGGTGGTCGCCGCGATGCCGCCGATCACCGACCACACGAACGGGCTCTGACCCTGTTCGTCCAGCCACGGGTGGTAATGGTCGGAAATCCACAGCGCCTCGAAGCCGGATTGCTCGGCCAACTGGGCCTGGCGGACGAGCTCGTTGGGGCCGTGTTCCTCTGATGACAGGAAATAGCCGAATGTTGTCATAAATCGGCCCCTTCCCGGCGGGTTGAATGTTAGACGGCTTTCCTCCGGGGCAGCTCAGGTCCCATGGCTACTTTGCTCTGGATCATCGCAGTAATCCTCGTCATCGCCGGGATCTACGTGATCCTGGCCCGACGCGACATTCTCTGGGGAATCGTCCTCATCGTTCTCGGATTCCTCGTCGGCCCTGGAGGCGTCAGCATTTTCAACGTATGAAGCCCCTCGGGTGGGCAGGGACAAGCGCCCTGTCCACCCGAGGCTTTGCCCAATAGGACATGGCCCTGCCATTCCGCCCACCAGTGGGGCAGGAGGCAGAGGTGAGCCAGGAGAGCGCGGCCACCAAGGCCATGATCAGGGACCAGCTCACCGTCCTGCGCAGGCGGATGCGGCGTGAGGCGCCCATCAGGGACGCGGGCGGGCGGGTGGTGGACTTCCCGGTCGCCGCCACGAGCGAGCACGTCAGAGACGTCACGGGCCGCGGGGCCGACCAGCTCCGCGGCCGTCGTCTGGTCGAGAGCAATCCCGAGGAGAGCATCGAGTGCGTGCTCGCCCCTGGACGGCGGCATCTCCGACGACGTCTGCGTCACCGCGCTGCGGGTGCTGTAGCTCCCTCCCACGTCCTGAGGTACGCCTCCGCCCCCGAGGCGAGGTCGTCCACGATCGGCTGGCCCGCCAGGTGCCTCAGGTCCTCGATCCAGTCGGGCACCAGGCCGTAGTGGGCCACCCCGTCCACGTTGTAGTCCCACACCCGCTCGCCGGTGCGCGGCCGGTCCAGCGCGGTGGTGCCGTCGTAGGAGGTGAACGGATAGGTCACGGCGCTGCCCGCCCGTGGCGCGGGCAGCGGGCCGAGGCCGTTGGCGTCCAGGCCGTAGCCGTAGCCGGGACGTCCGCTCTCCTGGCGCAGCGGCTGGGTGCGCCGCCACTCCTCGGCGAACTCCTCGGCGGCGTGGCCGTACTGGGTGACCATGCCGCCCAGGCGGTAGATCCGCGGCAGGAAGGCCGGGTCGGCCCAGCTGTGCGAGGAGATGACGCCCGGGTAGCGGGCGGCTTCGAGCAGGTCGAGCGTCTGGCCGGCGGCCTTGACGCTCATGTGGTCGATCTCGATGATCATGCCGCGCCGCATCATGCCCTCGACCATGTGGCGGCCGAGCGAGGTCAGTCCCTTGGGGTTGCAGTGCGGGGCGGGCGGATAGACCGGCAGCCCGACGCCGGGCGGCAGCCAGCGGGCCAGTTCCGGAGGCAGGACGGCGGGCGAGATCGGGTTGTCGTGCTCGGGCCCTCGGCACTTCTCCACCCGCCAGAAGCCGCCCGACGACAGCAGGTTGCCGAGGTTGACGATCGCGCCCTGGGTCCCGGAGTCGAAGCGCACACCGCACAGCGCGTTGTCGTACTTGTGGCAGACGAACATGCTGCGCACGCCGAGCGCGTGCATCTCGTCGAGCCCGCGGTCGATCTGCGCCTTCGTGCAGTGCGGGACGCCGAGCGTGGTGCGGCAGCCGAACGGCTCCGAGGTCTCGACGCCCAGCACGACGGCGAGCTTGCCCGCCGCGATGACCTCGCGCGCCTCCTCGGGGCCGCGCACCACGCGGAACCAGCCGAGCCCCGGGCCGCCCGCGAGCGTGTCGATGTGGTTCTGGAGCTCGAACGTGCGCTGGGCCTCGCGCCTGATGGCCCACATCTCGTCGCACGGGTTGCTCTTCAGCGGGTAGATCTCGCAGAGCTGTCTGTTGGCCACCAGGTCGTTGACCAGGACGCGCAGGCCGCCGCGCCACGCGCGTTCGATCCACTCGTAGTAGGCCTGCTGGTGGGTGAGGGAGTCGTGCGCGGGCCAGTCCTTGAAGGTCGGCCAGCCGACGGGGTCGTGGGTGCCGGTGGGCGAGCCCGTCCTGGTGAAGTTCTCGAACCAGGCGGCCTCGCCGTTCGGATGGTGGTCGAGGCAGTCGAGCAGCGCGCGGGCGATGCCCGCGGGATCGAACGGTTTGCCGCACAGCAGCTTGCCACCGAACGCCTCGTACGACATCAGATGGCTGTGCGCGTCCACGAACCCGCGCACGGGTGCGGACGGCGAGGGCGGGGGCGCGGCCATCGCGACCGCGCCCAGCAGGGCGATGAGAGCCAGGACACGGCGGAGGGCCATGCACTGACATCAACACCGAGCTACCGCTCGGTCAAGACCTAACATGAGTCGTGCTCACTCAGGCAGTAGAGGCCGTAGGCCCTGCCCAGCACCGGCAGCGCCACGTTGCGCACCCTGATGCCGCCCGGCGTCATGCCCTTCTCCGAGCCCTTGTGCGCGTGACCGTGGAAGATGAGATCGGCTCCGACCGTGTCGACGGCCTCGGCCAGCAGGTAGCTGCCGAGGAAGGGGTAGATCTCCAGCGGCTCCCCCTCCAGGGTCTCCTTGACCGGCGAGTAGTGCGAGAGCACGATCTTGTAGTCGGTGTCGAGCTCCTTCAGCGCGCGCTGCCAGCTGTCGGCGATGCTCCTGGTGTGGCTGACGAAGCCCTTGATCTCGCGCTCGCCGAACTCGCTGGCGCACTTGCCCGCGAAGCCGCCGCCGAAGCCCTTGCCGCCGACCACCCCGAGCCGCGCGCCGCGGCAGGTGATGACGACCGCGTCGTCGTCGAGCACGATGATGCCGTGGTCGCGCATCTCGCTCATGATCTCGTACTGCAGGTCGGAGTGATAGTCGTGGTTGCCGAGGACGGCCACGACGGGGATCGGCAGGTCGCGGAACTCCTCCGCGACCAGCCTGCCCTCCGCCAGGGTCCCGTGCCTGGTGAGGTCGCCCGCCAGCAGCAGCACATCGGCCCTGCCCTCGAGGCCGGTCAGCCGCGCACGGTACTGGCCCCGCACGTCCTCACCCAGGTGCACGTCACCTACGGCCGCGATACGCAGCTCAGTCAAGATGCTCATCCTCTCCGGGCTCTCGGACCTGCACGACCTGTAGCTCGTTGTGCACGTGCAGCTCGGGGGCGGCCTCCTGCGCGACCCGCTCCATCAGGCGCCTGTGCTCCTCACCCGTGACATGGCCGCGCAGGAACAGCTGGTCGCCGCGCACGTCGACGCGGATGCCGAGCTCACTGGTCCTGTCGTCCTCGGCGAGCGCCCGCTGGACGCGCGCCGCGACGTACTGCGGAGCCTCCATCGCTTCCTCCTTCGTCAAACGGCTCGCATGCCCGCTGACGACCCGGTCAAACGGCCCTGATCAGGTCGATGACCGCCTGTTCCGGGTCACCGGGACCGATCGCCCTACCCTGCTCGAAGGCCTCGATCACCCGGGGATCCACATAGGAGGCGCGCGCGACGGCGGGGGTGTTGCCCAGGTACTCGGCCACCTCCCGCATCACCCTGCTGACGCTCGGCGTGCGGGACAGTCCGACGGCCGCCAGCACGGTGCCGTGCCAGGTGCGGAAGTCCTTGGCCGTCGCCTCGCAGCCGAGCGTCTCGCGCACGTAGTCGTTGATGTCGGCGCTGCGCACGTCCACCCAGCCGGAGCTGTCGCGGTAGCGCAGCAGCTCGCCGTCGTGGCCCAGCGCCTTCAGCGACCTGATCACCTTGCAGGCCGCGGAGTCGACGACCTCCACCTCGCGGGGGATGTCGCCCTTGGCCGGATAGGAGAAGACGACGCTGCCGTTCGCGCAGGTGACGTGGTCCATCCTGAGCGTGGCCAGGCCGTACGACTCGTACTCCTCGCCGCCCACCCTGAAGTAGCCGACATCCAGCAGGCGCGCGGCCGCCGCGAGCACCCGCTCCCTGGTCAGGCCCCTGCCCTCCAGCTGCTCCTGGACGATCTTCCTAAAGGCCGGCAGCCGCTCGGCCATCTCCAGCACCCTGTCGAACTTGATCCGGTCCTGCTGGGCGCGCCACTCGTCGTGGTAGCGGTACTGCCGCCGCCCCGCCGCGTCGGTGCCCGCCGCCTGCAGGTGCCCGTCGGGCGAACGGCAGATCCACACGTCCTTCCACGCGGGCGGCACGGCCAGCGCCCTGATCCTGCGCAGCGTGGCACGATCGCGCACGGGCCGCCCGTCGGGATAGGAGTAGCTGAATCCCCGCCCCCTTCGCCTGCGCCTGATGCCAGGCTCATTCTGGTCACTGGGGTGCACGCCGCCCGGCTACCCGCGACGTTATGCCGCAAACTGCACGGGCAGGGGACGGCCATGCATGATGACGACTACCGTCCCGAAGAGCACTCCTCTTCCGGCAAGCCCATGGTTCCTTCGACTCCACGCGATGTGGTCCACATCAGGGCGGGGTCGTTCATTCTGATCTTCCTGTTCGCGATCGGCGCCATCAGCATCATCGCCGGGATCGGCTGGCTCGCCATCGTGGCGGGCGTGCTCGTCGTGGCCACCATCGTGGACATCGTGCTGGCCGTACGCCGGCAGAAAGAGCGTGGCGCGGGAGAGGCGGGTTGATGCGCTCGGCTCGCGTGGTCGTGGTCACCGGGGCGAGCGGCGGTGTGGGGCGGGCGGTGGCGCGCGAGCTGGGCGCCCGCGGTGACTCCGTCGCGCTGATCGCCCGCGGCACGACGGGTCTGGCCGCGGCGGCGGTCGACGTGGGTGCCGCCGGCGGCTCGGGGGTGGTCTACCCCGCCGACGTCTCCTCCTACGAGGAGGTACGGCAGGCGGCCGAGAGCGTCGAGGAGGACCTCGGGCCCATCGACGTCTGGATCAACGTCGCGTTCTCCTCGGTGTTCGCGCCCTTCGCCGACGTGCGGCCCGAGGAGTTCGAGCGGACGACGGCGGTGACCTACCTCGGCTACGTGTGGGGCACCAAGGTCGCGCTCGACCTGATGCGCCCGCGCGGCAGGGGGGTCGTCGTGCAGGCGGGGTCGGCGCTGGCCTACCGGGGCCTTCCGCTGCAGTCCGCCTACTGCGGCGCCAAGCACGCGATCAGGGGGTTCACCGAGTCGGTGCGCACCGAGTTGATGGCGGAGGGAAGCGGGGTGCGGGTGTGCATGGTCCAGCTGCCCGCGCTGAACACCCCGCAGTTCGACTGGGTGCTGTCACGGCTGAGACGGCATCCGCAGCCCGTGCCGCCCATCTTCCAGCCCGAGGTCGCGGCCAGGGCGCTGGTACACGCGGCCGACCACCCCGAGCGCAGGGAGTACTGGGTCGGCGCCGCCACCGCGCTCACCATCCTCGGCCAGCGGTTCGCGCCGGGGCTGCTCGACCGCTACCTGGCGAGGACGGGCACGTCCTCGCAGGTCACGACGGAGCAGCCGCCGACGGGCGTGGCGAACCTCTGGGAGCCCGCCGACGAGGAGCACGACTACGGCGCGCACGGGAGCTTCGACTCCCGGTCGCACGAGCACAGCCCGCAGCTCTGGCTGTCCCAGCACCGCAGGCCCGTGCTCATCACGCTCGGCGCCGCCGCGGCCGCGGGCGCGCTGGCCACGCGGGCGCTGCGCCGCTGACAGAGAGGCCGGCAGAGAGGCTGACAGGGGCGCTGACATAGGCGCTGACATAGGCGGGGCAGGGCGGGGTAGGCGGCGGGAGACCTTAGGAGGACCGATGCCGGAGCGGGATGTTCAGTACTTGTGCGAGTTGGCGATGCAGTTGCGGGTGGACTCGGTGCGGAGCTCGGACGCAGCGGGCTCAGGCCACCCGACCTCGTCGATGTCGGCCGCCGACCTGATGGCCGTCCTGTTCGCCCACCACCTCAGATACGACTTCGACCACCCCGACAACCCCGCCAACGACCACCTGATCTTCTCGAAGGGGCACGCTTCGCCCCTCCTCTACGCGCTATACAAGGCCGCGGGAGCCATCACCGACGAGGAGATGCTGACCTTCAGGAAGCGCGGCAGCCGCCTGGAAGGGCATCCGACGCCCCGCCTGCCGTGGGTCGACGTGGCGACGGGCTCGCTCGGGCAGGGACTGCCCGTGGGGGTGGGAGTCGCCCTCGCGGGCCGGCGCCTCGACCGCCTGCCGTACCACGTGTGGGTGCTGTGCGGCGACAGCGAGCTGGCCGAGGGGTCGATCTGGGAGGCCGCCGAGCACGCCGGGCACGAAGGGCTGTCCAACGTCACCGCGATCGTCGACGTCAACCGACTCGGCCAGCGTGGGCCCACCCGGCACGGCTGGGACACCGGCGCATACGCCCGCAGGTTCGGCGCGTTCGGCTGGCACACGATCGAGGTGGACGGGCACGATCCCGGCCAGATCGACTTCGCCCTCGGCGACGCGCGGAACACCCGCAGGCGACCGACCGTCATCCTGGCCCGCACCCGCAAGGGTGAGGGCGTCAACGACGTGGACAACCGCGAGGGCGCGCACGGCAAGCCACTGAAGGACGCCGCGCACGCGATCACGGAGCTGGGCGGCGACAGGGGCATCACCGTCAAGGTCAACCCGCCCGAGCTCTCCCGCGCCCCGCACACCTTCCCCAGCGGGCCGCTCGAGCTGCCTGCGTACTCTCCGGGCGAGAAGGCCGCCACACGCAGCGCGTACGGCGCGGCGCTGAAGGCCCTGGGCGCGGCCCGCGGCGACGTGGTGGCGCTCGACGGCGAGGTGGCCGACTCCACCAAGACCGAGGCGTTCGCCCAGGCCTTCCCCGAGCGGTTCTTCGAGTGCTACATCGCCGAGCAGGAGATGGTCGCCACGGCCGTCGGCCTGCAGGTGCGCGGCTGGGTGCCGTACGCCGCGACGTTCGCCGCCTTCTTCACCAGGGCGCACGACTTCATCAGGATGGCCGCCGTCAGCGGCGCCGATCTGCGCCTGGTCGGCTCGCACGCCGGAGTGTCGATCGGCGAGGACGGGCCCTCGCAGATGGGGCTCGAGGACATGGCGATGATGCGCGCCCTCCACGGCTCCACCGTCCTGTACCCGTGCGACGCCAACCAGACCGCGGCGCTGGTCGCCGAGATGGCCGACGTCTCCGGCATCTCGTACCTGCGGACCACGCGCGGCGAGACGCCGGTGATCTACGGCCCCGGCGAGCGGTTCCCCGTCGGCGGGTCGAGGGTGCTGCGGCACTCCCCCGACGACAGGGTCACCGTCGTCGCGGCGGGGATCACCGTGCACGAGGCGCTGGCCGCCGCCGACCTGCTGAAGCAGGAGGGCGTCTCCGTCGGGGTGGTGGACATGTACTCGGTCAAGCCCGTCGACCGGGCGGTGCTGAACGAGGCGGCCACGACGACGGGGAACCTCATCACCGTCGAGGACCACAGGCCGGAGGGCGGGCTCGGTGACGCCGTGCTGGACGCGGTGGCGGAGCTGGGCCCGAGGGTGGTCAAGCTCGCGGTGCGCGGGCTACCCGGCTCCGCCGCCCCCGCCGAGCAGCTCGCCGACGCGGGGATCGGCAGGGACGCGATCGTGTCCGCGGTCAGGCGACTGCTGTGAAAGCGAGGGGGATCCCGAAGGGGTGCGGGATCCCCCGCTCAGCGGGACTCGGCTCAGCGGGACTTGGCGGTCTGCCGCCTGTTGGCCTTCTTGATGGCGTCGACCAGCTCGGCCTTGGTCATCTTGGAGCGGCCCCTGACGCCGAGCCTGGCCGCCACGCCGTACAGGTGCTCCTTGCTGGCGTTGGCGTCGACGCCCTCGGCGGTCCGCCCCGAGCGGTCGGTCGCGCCCTTGTCGGAGGGACCCTTGCGCGCCTTCGGCTCCCAGTGATCGCCGACCTTCTCGAAGGAGTGCTTCAGCGCCGAGAAGGCGGTGCGGTGTGCCCGCTCGCCCTCGCCGTAGGTCTCGACGGCCGAGTCGTGCGCCTTGATCCACGTCTCCTGCGCCTTCTTGGGCGACCTGGCGATGGTCGACGGCATTTCCTCGCGTGCCGGCATGACAGCCCCCTTTCCCTGCGTCTTCTAGATCTGCGGAGGATCGGTGTAGCGTCGCTCCTCGTAGACCGTCGTCCGGTCTCGCTCCGTTTCCACCGGCGCTACGATCTCCCGTGTCACCCTGACCCGGTAGAGGCCGAACAGCATCAGCGCGATGCCGCCCAGCATGAGGATGACGCCCACGACGTTGATGTCCAGGCCCGCGACGTCCCAGTCGACGGCCCACGTGAGCACGGCGCCGAGCATGATGAGGAAAATGCTTCCGGCGATGGTCATGGAATACCTCCCTAAAGCCAAGGAAACTTCTATCCTCATGTCGAGAAACAAACCCGTCGTGGTCGTCGGGCTGATGGGCTCGGGCAAGACCACCGTTGCCCTGCTGCTGGCCCAGGCCCTCGGCGTGCCGATGAGCGACAGCGATCCCTACCTCAGGAAGAGGTACGGCAGGAGCGCCGCCGAGATCGCCAGGGCGGAGGGCGCCGACGTCCTGCACGAGCGGGAGGCCGAGCACGTGCTCAGCGCCCTGGGCGAGAACCAGGTCGTCGCCGCGGCCGCCAGCACCGTCGAACGCCCCGAGGTCCGCGAGGCGCTCAAGGAGGCGTTCGTGATCTGGCTGGACGCGACGCCCGAGGTGCTGGCGGAGCGGATGAAGTCGAGCGACCACCGCCCCGACTTCGATCCCGCGCTGATGAAGGCCCGCCGCGACCCGTACTTCAGGCAGATCGCCGACCTGCGCGTCGACGTGACCTCCGCGCTTCCCCAGGAAGTGGCCGACAAAGCGATTGACGCCATGTGATACCCAAGACGCATGTTCGCCACCAAACCCACCCTCGTCGGAGAGCTCGTCACGCTCCGCCCCGTCGGCCCCGAGCACGTCGCAGGTCTGCTCGAAGGCGTGCGCGACCCCGAGCTCAGGCGGCTGACGGGCTCGCACGCCGACGCGGACGAGCCCGCGTTCCTGGCCCAGTGGTACGCCACGCGCAAGGACCACGACGACCGCCTCGACCTGGCGGTCTGCCACGACGACGAGTACGTGGGCGAGATCGTGCTGAACGAGCTCGACACCGACAACCTCTCCTGCAACCTGCGGATCATGCTGACCAGACCGGGGAAGGGCTTCGGCACCGAGGCGATCACGCTGCTGCTCGACCACGTCTTCGCCACCACCCCGCTGCACCGCGTCAGCCTCGGTGTCTACGCCTTCAACGAGCGCGCCGTGCACGTGTACAAGAAGGTGGGATTCGTCCAGGAGGGCGTGCTGCGCGACGCGCTGCTGTGGGAGGGCGAGTGGCACGACGAGATCGTGATGTCGGTGCTGCGCGAGGAATGGGTCACAACCAAACCCGGGATTGGCGCATCTAAGCTGCCGTGACGACGCGTTTGCTCCCAGGGGATCCCGACAGGCTGGGTGGCTACTGGCTCGCCGGGCGGCTCGGCTCGTGCTTCGACGCCTACGACAGCGGTGGCAGACGTTTTGTGATCAAGATGGCGCGCGGCAGGGCGCCCTCGGTCGCACCGCACTGCGTGGCCAGGGTGGTGGAGTCGGGCCCTGGCTACGTGGTCAGCGAGTTCGTGCAGGGCCCGAGCCTGCGCGAGGCCGTGGCCCACGCGGGCCCCTACGCGGGCGACCGGCTGCATCGGCTCGCGGTCGCGCTGGCCACGGCGCTGGTCGCCATCCACGACGCGGGGGCCGCCCACCGCCACCTCGGGCCCGACTCCCTGCTGCTCGGTCCCGAGGGGCCCAAGGTCACGGGGGTGGGCACGGCCCGGGCCCAGTGCCCCGCTCCCGAGGTGTTCACGGGGAGCGCGGCGGGGGCGCCCGCCGACGTGTTCTCCTGGGGCGCGACCGTCCTGTTCGCCGCGACGGGACGCGAGACCTTCGCGGCCGAGAGCCTGGGCGAGCTCATGCACGCGGTGCTGACCGTCGACCCCGACGTCGGCGACCTGCCCGAACCGCTCAGGTCGCTGGCCGCCAGGGCGCTGGCCAAGGAGCCCGAGGACCGTCCCACGGCCCGCGAGCTGCTCATCGGCCTGACCGGCAGCGCCGAGCCCGCCGTGGGCGCGCACCTGGCCGCCGAGATCAGGCCGCCCGACGACCTGCGCGGGCCGCGCCCGCTCGGAGAGGTGGCCGAGGAGGTCTACCAGGGGTTGCCGCCCGAGCAGCAGAGCGCGCTGCCGGAGTTGCTGCTCCGCATGCGCGAACCGGGCCGGCTCCCGCTGGCCGAGGTCGAGGACGAGCCCGTGGTGGCGACGCTGACCGAGGCGGGCCTGCTCGTCCGGCGGAGCATCGCCGTCCCTCCGGCCGACCGCCCCGAGGGCCGGCTGGTGGCGGTCGCCGACGACTCGATCGGCCCGGTCAGCCCCGCGCTGTTCCATGCGTGGCCGAGACTGCGCACCTGGTCGGCGGACGTGACCCCCTTCAGGCGGCGCAGGCTCCTGCGCAAGGCGCTGGTCGCGGGCCTCGCCGCCTGCGTGGCCGTGGTGCTGGCCGCGACGGCCGTGACCGTACGGCAGGGCGCGGAGCGCAGGGCCGAGACGGCGGAGGCGGCCGCGCGGACGGTGGCGGCGCGGGCGGAGAGCATGCGCAGCGCCGATCCGCAGACCGCGATGAAGCTCAGCGTGGCTGCCTGGAGCCTCGCGCCGGTGACCGAGGCGCGCAACGCCCTGCAGCGCTCGCTCGGCCAGGCCGACCTGGGCGCCTTCACCGACCCCGACCCGTCGGACGGCGCCGCCTACCGGCTGGCCGACGACGGGAGGAGCCTGCTCAAGCAGCGCTCCGACCAGGTCGAGATCTGGGACCTGACCACGCACCGGCGGACCGCCGCGCACCGGCTGCCGGTGCCCGCCGACGCCTGGACCTCCCTCACCGGCGACGGCAGGACCTACGCGGCGGGCGACGAGGCATCGGTCCGGGTGTGGAACCTCGAATCAGGGCAGCAGGTCGAGGGCGAGTGGCCGGGCGGCAAGCCCGCGCTCCACGCGGAGGGCCGGCTCCTGTCCGTCGCGAACGGCTTTCGCACCAGGCTCTACCGCACCTCAGGCGGCGGCGCCCCGCTGCTCGACGTGACGGGCAAGACGATCACCACCTCCGCCGACGGCCGGTGGGCGACGGTGTCCTCGGTCTCGGGCCAGGTCGAGGTCTGGGACCTCGACCGGCGCAGGCGGCTCTACACCCGCTCGACGGAGCCGTCCGTGAGCGCGGTCGAGATCGAGTACCCGCCCACCACGGCGTTCAGCCCCGACGGCCGGCTGCTGGTGATCGGCGGCGGCGAGGGAGGGCTGATCCTCGACACCGCCACCGGCGAGTCCGCGGGCATGCTCGACCGGACGGACGACCGAGAGTCCATCGTGTGGGGCCCGCTGACCTTCTCCCCCGACGGCCGCTACCTCCTCGAACCGCTCGAACCCGACGAGCTCGATCCCGTGGCGGCCGAATGGAGCGGGCCGGTGTCGGACGCGCCCACGGCGGAGGCCGACGAGCAGGAGCCGCCCGAGCCCGAGCTGGGCCAGGTCGTCCGCCTCTGGGAGGTCGGCCAGGGACAGCTGCTCGGGACCTATCCGGCCAGGAAGGCGACGGGAGACTTCGCCTTCTCCGGCGACGGCGGCGCGATCCGCTACACCGCCGAGGGCGGCAGGGTCCTGTCGGTCGACATCTCGGACGCGCTCGGCAAGGAGCCCCGGCAGGAGACCGTGGCGCTCAGCGCCACCAGGAAGACCACCCATCTCCCCGCCCAGCGCCTGCTCTCGCCCGACGGCAGGATCGCCGCCGCCGAGGCGGACACGGCGACCAGGCTCTACGACGTCGAGGCCCGCAGGTCGCTGGGCGAACTGCCCGCCACCGGCGAGCTGTCCTTCGACGCCGGGGGCAGGCGGCTGGCCGTGGGCGGCGAGTCCACCACCACCGTCTGGGACGTGGACACGCGCGCGCGGATCGCCGAGGTGCCGACGGGCACGAGCTACGACGTGGCGCTGTCCCCCGACGGTCAGGTGCTCGCCGCCACCGGTCCCGGCGGGCTGAGGCTGTGGAGCCTCCCCGAGGGCAAGCAGGTCAAGGGGCCGTTCAACACGCTCAGACAGTCGCTGGCCTTCACCCCGGACGGCAGGCGGCTGTTCGCGGGGCAGGACGTGATCGATCTCTCGACCGGCAAGGTCACCGAGACCGGCGGCCGCGACAGCTTCGCCACCGCCTTCAGCCCCGACAGCCGCCGGGCCGCCTTCGTCATCGACGCCGACTTCTTCCTGGTGTGGAAGCTGTCCGACTGGCCGAAGCAGGCGGTCAGGAGGTCGTCGGGATACGGCACCAGCATCAGGTTCTCCCCCGACGGCAAGCTGATCGCGATGACCGGCGAGTACACCTCGCTGTGGGACGCCGGCACGCTGCGCGAGATCAGCAGGGTGCCGCTGGGACAGGGCGTCGCCGACGTCGCCTTCAGCGCCGACGGGACCAAGCTGGTCGGGCTGCTGCGCGACGGCAGCGTGCGCGAGAGCCCGGTCGATCCCGCCATGGCCGCGAAGGCGGTGTGCGCGAAGGCGGGCGGCGCGCTGGACGAGGAGGGCTGGAAGCGGCTGTTTCCCGAAACGCCCTATCCCGGTGGGATGTGTTCCTGAGCGGCTCTAGGGTTACGCCCATGGATCCCGTCCTCAGCCGCCGCGCACTCAACCGGGCCACCCTCGACCGGCAGCTCCTGATCACCAGGACCACCAGGCCGGTCATCGAGGTGATCGAGCACGTGGCGGGGCTCCAGGCGCAGACCCCGCACTCCTGGTACACCGGCCTCTGGAACCGCGTGGAGGGCTTCCGCCCCGAGGACGCCGCCGACCTCCTCGAGACCAGGCAGATCGTCCGCATCGCGCTCCAGCGCTCGACCATCCATCTGGTCAGCGCCCGCGACTGCCTGGCCATGCGCCCGCTGGTGCAGGTCGTGACCGAGCGGATGACGCGCAGCACCTTCGGCAGGAAGCTGGAGGGCGTCGACCTCGACGAGCTGGCCGCGCTCAGCCGCTCGCTCCTGGCGGACCGGGCGATGACGTTCGCCGAGCTGGGCAGGGCGCTGGGCGAGCGCTGGCCCGACCACGACCAGCACGCGCTCGGGCAGGGCGTGCGCTGGCTGGTGCCACTGGCGCAGGTGCCGCCGCGAGGGCTGTGGGGCAGGAGCGGGCCGATCGCGCACACCAGCGCCGCGTCGTGGCTGGGGTTCGAGGTGCCCGCGATGACGCCGGGCGAGCTGGTGCTGCGCTACCTGAAGGCCTTCGGGCCCGCCTGCGTCAAGGACGTGCAGACCTGGTCGGGGCTGACGCGGCTGTCGGAGGTGGTCTCCTCGCTCGACCTGGTGACCTACCGTGACTCCGCGGGACGGGTGCTCTACGACCTGCCCGACGCCGTCCTGCCGCCGGAGGACCTGCCGGTGCCGGTGCGGTTCATGTACGACTTCGACAACCTCTTCCTCTCGCACGAGGACCGTTCCAGGGTGGTCGAGCATATGGAGCTCCTCAGGCGGTTCGCCGCGTACAACGTGCAGCCGAGGATGATCCTGGTGGACGGTTTCCTCGCGGGCGACTGGACGACGGCCAGGGCGAAGGGGACGACCACGCTGACCATCCACCGGTGGGAGCCGTTCGACCCGTCGGAGGCGGTGGAGGAGGCCGGGCGGCTGCTGGCCTTCCTGGCGCCGGGCGACCGGCACGACGTGGTGGTCTCGGACGGCGCCTCGAAGACCTGACCGGCGCTCACCGGCTGGGGTTGGGGGACCTGGGGATTGGAGGTCGTGTGTCACCGGCTGGGGTGCTTTCGGGTCGGTGTCCTGGGGCCGTCAGCGGGTGAGGGGGGTGACGTCGAGGCGGCCGTCGTCGCACACGGTGGCGGTGAAGGGGATCTCCAGGTGCGCCGTCTCGTCCGGTGGGATGATCACCAGGCGGGCCGACGCCGGGCAGCTCGTCTCCCGCCCCGTCTCGACGACCGTCCAGTGGAGCCTGGACGACGCCGCGGACCCAGGCTTGAGGAGCACCTTGCGAGGGGTCGCCGCCTCCCTGCGCGTGCGGGTGCGCAGCGCGTCGCCCCTGCCATCGATCATGACCAGCCCCGGGTACCCGTACACCCAGCAGCTCCGCCCCGACCTGTTGGTCAGTGTGAGCGGCGCGTAGCGCTGCCCCGCCCCGGGTCCACGCGCCCGAGGCCGGCCTTCAGCGCCCCCGTGCCGCACCGGGGGACGGGGGCCGCGGCGGCGGGAGCGGCCAGGAGTGTTCCCAGCAGGGCGGCCATGGTGACGACGGATGCTGCTCTCATATGGGATAAGACTCATAAACCGGGCGCACAGTTCGACCTCTACCCTGGTTCCGTGCTGAGTAGTAATCGCCTGCGGGTGCTCCTCGAAGTGTTCAGGACGGGGAGCATCGCGGGCGCGGCCAGGGTGCTGCGGCTGTCGCCGTCCGCGGTGTCCCACCAGCTGTCCCGCCTGGAGCAGGAGGCGGGCGTCGGCCTGGTGGAGCGCAACCCGCAGAGCCTGCGCCTGACCGAGGCGGGCCGCCGCCTGGCCCTCAGGGCCCAGGAGGTCGTGGACATCATCGAGGCGGCGGAGAAGGACCTGCTGGCCCAGGCCAGGGTGGACGCGGGCGAGCTGCGCATCGGCTTCTTCGCCTCCGCGGGCTACCGGCTGCTGCCGCTGGCGCTCTCGCGCTTCGCCTCCAGGTACCCGCAGGTGGCGCTCGACCTGGTGGAGGGCCAGCCCTACGAGCTGCTGCCCGATCTGGAGCGCGGCGCGCTCGACGTGCTGGTGGTCTTCGAGCACGCCCTCGATCCGTGGAAGTGCCCGGAAGGGGTGGAGGTGGTGCACCTGTTCGACGAGCCGCAGCTGCTGGTCGTGCCCGCCGGTCACCCCGCCGGCATGCGGCCCAAGGTACGGCTGGCGGAGCTGGCCGAGGAGCCGTGGATCACGACGTTCGGCGCCGAGCACCCCGTGTCGATCCTGGAGCGGGCCGGCACGCTGGAGGGCTTCTCCCCGCAGATCCGCTGCCGCAGCGACCACTACGAGGTGACGATCGGCCTGGTGCGGGCCGGGCTCGGCGTGGCGCTGGTGCCGAGCCTCGGCCTGCACGGCGTCTCGGGGCTGCAGATCTGCCGCCTGACCACGCCGAACCTGTTCCGCAGGATCGGGGTGGCCAGGCGGCCGACCAACCCCAACCCCGCCGCGATCTCGTTCCTGGCCTACCTGCGCACCGCCTCGGCCCAGCTCAGGAACTCACTGGAGCCCGCGCTCAGGTGAGGCGACGGCCAGCCCCGCCTGCCGTACGGCCGCGGCCAGCTCGTGCTCGCTGCCGGGCGGCCCGCAGGCGAGCACCGCGTAGGCCACGCGCCCGTCCATGATCCCGACGTCGGTCCTGACGCCGTCGTCCGTGCCCGTCTTGTTGGCCAGCCAGCCGCCCTCCGGGTCGTGCCTGACCAGTGCGGGGACGAGACTGTGGTCGGTGTTCTGCCGCATCCAGCCACGCATGAGCACCTGCCAGCCCTCGGCGCCGTTGACGAGGGCGGCGAGGGAGACGAGCTCGGCCGCGGTGCCGATCGCGAAGGTCGGCGGGTGCTCGGGGCCTCTCGGCTCCCTGACGCGGTCGAGCAGCCGGGTCCTCGACAGGCCGAGCGCCGCGGCGGCGGCGTTCACCCGCTCCAGCCCGACCCTGCGCAGCAGCGCGTTGGTAGCGGTGTTGTCGCTGACCGCGGCGGTGAGCAGGGCGAGGTCGCCGACCGACCACGTGCGGCCCGACAGCGAGGTCAGCAGGCCCGAGCCCGCGCAGTAGTCGTCGTCCCGCAGCGCGACGGGCTCCTCGGGCCGCAGGATGCCGCCCTCGATGCTCATCGCCACCTCGGCCAGCAGCAACAGCTTGCCGACGCTGGCCAGCGGGAGCTCGACGTCCTCGTTGACGCCGCGGGTCTCCCCGGTGACCAGGTCGCGCGTCGCCATGGCGAGCGTCATGTCCTTCACAGGGCGAGGATCCTTCCCCGCCGGGCGGCGGTGAGCGTGCCGTCCTCGACGGCCACCTCGCCCGCCACGACGACCGCGGCCAGGCCGGTGGGCGGCAGCAGTGGATCGGCGTAGGTGGCGCCGTCGGCCACCGTGCGCGGGTCGAGGAGCACCAGGTCGGCGTGGGCGCCGTCGCGCACCACTCCCCTGTCCTCGAGGCCGAACCGCGCGGCCGCCATGCCGGTCATCTTGTGCACGGCCGTCTCCAGGGGGAACAGGGCCTGGTCGCGGGAGTAGCGTCCGAGGACCCTCGGGAAGGTCCCCGCCAGGCGGGGGTGGGGGTGGCCGGGCTTCGGCACGCCGTCCGAGCCGATCATCGCGAACTCGCTGGTCAGCACGCGCTGGACATCGTCCTCGCGCATCGAGTGACTGATGATCGTCACCTCGCCCTCCTCGGCGAGGAGCAGTTCGGCGGCGGTGTCGATGGGGTCGCCGCCCAGCTCGGCGATCGTGCGGCCCTCCGCCTCCGGGTGGTTGGCGGCGCAGGCGACCGAGATGCGGTCCCATCCGCCGTTGCCGACGGTGTTCTCCCAGCCCGGCACACCCTCGGCGATGGCCCTGCGCATCCGCTCGCGCTCGGCCCTGTCACGCAGCCGCGCGAGCAGCGCCTCGGTGCCGCCGTCGTTTGCCCACGGAGGGAACATCGCCGACAGGGAGGTGCTGCCCTCGGTGTAGGGGTAGACGTCGCAGGTGATGTCGAGGCCCTGCTCGCGCAGCGCGGCGATGCGGGGCAGGGTGCGCTCGGTCCTGCCCCACGCGTGCCTGCCCGCGGTCTTGTGGTGGCTGACATGGAGCGCGGCGCCGCTCGCCCTGGCGATCTCGACCGCCTCCTCCAGCGCCTCCTCGACGCGCGACATCTCGTCGCGCAAGTGCGTGACGTACGGCCTGCCATGCCGTGCGGCCACCCTGGCCAGGGCGACGACCTCGGCGGTGTCGCCGTAGGTGCCGGGGGTGTAGATGAGGCCGGTGGACAGGCCCGCCGCGCCCGCCGCGAGCGCGTCGTCCAGCAGGGCGCACATGGTGTCGAGCTCGCGGGCGGTGGCGGGGCGGTCCGCGTAGCCCAGCACGCCCGCTCTGAGGGTGCCGTGCCCGACGAGCGAGGTGAGATGGTTCGACCGCGGGGCCTGCCGGTGCGCCTCCACGAACGCCCCGTAGTCCTGGAAGATCGGGATGTCGCCGCCGAAGCCCGCCCTGCTGGACCTGCGCAGGGCGGGCACGCGCTCGGGCAGGGCGGGGAAGAGGCTGGATCCGCAGTTGCCGCAGATCTCGGTGGTGACGCCCATCCGCACGGGAGCGGCGGCCAGCTCCCTGCCCCGCTCGCCGAGGAGGGTCACGGCGTCGGAGTGGGTGTGCACGTCGATGAAGCCGGGGGTCACCACGAGCCCGTCGGCGTCGATCACCCTGGCCGCGCCGCGCTCCGCCGCGACCGCGGGGTCGCGGGGGAACAGGACGACGCGCCCGCCCGCGACGCCGACGTCGGCGTGGCGCAGGGGGGCGCCGGTCCCGTCGGCGACGAGCGCGCCGCGGATCAGCAACTCGAGGTTCACAGCACCTGCCCGAGGAAGGCGCGGGTGCGGTCGTGGCGCGGGTCGGCCAGGACCTCGCGCGGCGGCCCCTCCTCCACGATCACGCCGTCGTCGATGAAGACCAGATGGTCTCCGGCCTCCCTGGCGAAGCCCATCTCGTGCGTCACCACGATCATGGTCATCCCGCTGGCCGCCAGGTCGCGCATGACCTGCAGCACCTCCTGCACGAGTTCGGGGTCGAGCGCGCTGGTCGGCTCGTCGAAGAGCATCACCTTGGGGTTCATCGCCAGGCTGCGCGCGATCGCCACACGCTGCTGCTGCCCGCCCGACAGCTGGCTGGGATAGTGCCCCGCCCTGTCGGCCAGGCCCACCCGCTCGAGCAGCGCGAGCGCCTGCTGCCTCGACTCCGACCGCCTGACGCCCTTCACCGTGCAGGGGCCCTCCATGACGTTCTCCAGCGCGGTCATGTGCGGGAACAGGTGGAAGCGCTGGAAGACCATGCCGATCTCCTGGCGCTGCCCGCACAACCGCTCGGGACGCAGGTGGTGCAGCCGCCCCGCCTTCTCGGCGAAGCCGATGAGCTCGCCGTCCACCCAGACGCGTCCCGCGTCGATCGTCTCCAGGCGGTTCACGCAGCGCAGCAGCGTGGACTTACCCGATCCCGAGGGGCCGACCACGCAGACCACGCCGCCGGGCGGCACGTCGAGGCTGACCCCCTTCAGCACCTCCAGGTGCCCGAAGCGCTTCCGCACCGATTCGATCTTCACCATGCTAGTGGCCACGGCTGAACCGCCTCTCCAGGAAGTGCTGGCCGACCGTGGCGACGCTGGTGAGCAGCAGGTACCAGGTGGAGGCGACCACCAGCAGCGCGATGACCTCGAAGTTGTCCAGGTAGATGCGCTGGGAGACGGTCAGCAGCTCGGCGCCGGCGATGACCGAGACCATCGAGGTGGTCTTCAGCATCGAGATGAACTGGTTGCCGGTCGGCGGGATGATCACCCGCATCGCCTGCGGCAGCACGACCCTGCGCAGGATCTGCCGGTGGGTCATGCCCAGCGACTCGGCCGCCTCCCGCTGTCCGGGATCGACGGACTTGATGCCGGCCCGCACGATCTCCGCCATGTAGGCGCCCTCGTTGATGGTCAGCCCGAGCAGCGCCGCGGTGAACGGCGTGATCAGCTCGTTGGCCGGCCACTGCAGGAACATCGGCCCGCCGAACGGGATGCCGATCCCGATCTGGGGGAAGACCAGGCCGATGTTGAACCAGAAGATCAGCTGCACGAGCAGCGGCGTGCCGCGGAAGAACCACGTGTAGAGGCCGGCCGCGCCGCGCAGCACCGGGCTGTCCGACAGCTGCATGACGGCGGCCGTCACGCCGAGCACGACGCCGATCGCCATGGACAGCACGGTCAGCGCGATCGTGACCCACAGGCCGCCGAGGATGCGGCCGTCGAACAGGAAGGCGGCGATCACGTCCCAGTGCAGGTTCGGGTTGACGATGATCGTGTAGGCCAGCCAGGCCAGGACGAGCGCCGCCACCGCCGCCGCGGCCAGCCGTCCGGGCCTGGACGGTTTCACCGCCTCGATCGGGAGCTCCATCATGCGCCCGTGTTGATCGTGACCTTGGCGACGGCGTTCGGGGTCGTGCCGTACTTCTCCAGGATCCTGCCGTACTCACCGCTGTCGATGAGCTCCTGCAGCGCCTTGGCGACGGCGTCGCGCAGGCCCGTCTGCCTCTTGTCGACGGCGATGCCCCAGGGGCCCGCGTCGTACTGCTCGGGCAGGACCTCGTACTTGCCGGTCTCCTTGGCGTACATGAAGGCCACGGGAGAGTCGACGATCGTGGCGACGGTGCGTCCCGAGTCGATGGTGAGCAGGCCGGTCGGCGCGTCCTCGCTCTGCAGGATCTCCATCTTCTCGGCGCACTTGTCGTTCTGGCGCTTGCCGATCTCGAGGTTGGAGCTGCCCTTGGCCAGGACGACCTTCTTGCCGCAAAGGTCGGCAAGGGTCCTGATGCCCTCCGGGTTGCCCTTCTTCACCATGATGGAGCCGCCGGCGTTGAAGTAGTCGACGAAGTCGACCGCCTTGCGGCGCTGCTCCAGGTCGCTCAGCGCGGACATGGCGATGTCCCACCTGCCGCCCTGCAGCCCGGGGATGAGGCCGTCGAAGGAGGCGTTGACGACCTGCGTCCGCAGCCCGAGCCGTGCGCCGATCGCGACGGCCAGGTCCGGGTCGACGCCGGTCATCTCCTGGGTGCCCGGCTTGTACATCTCCATCGGCGGATAGCCCTCCGAGGTGGCCATCCGCAGCACGCCCGACTTCCTGACCGCCTCGGGGACGAGTTCCTTGGCGCTCTTGCCCGTCGAGGAGGGCGGGGTGGGCGCCGCCGTGCCGGAGGTCGACCTCCCGCATCCCACGCCCAGGGCGCAGATCGCCGCCAGGGCGATGACCAGGTGTTTCCGCATGGCACCCCATGGTGGCGAGCACGCCGCGCGCCACCAAGACCCGTGAAGGCATGCGACCCTCAGCAACGAAAGCGTCGAGGCTGGCTCGTCTCGGGCATCGCGTCTGCCTACGCTCCCGCTTCATGAGCTTGGACATTTGGCCCCAGACCACCGCGTGGACCGGCGGGGAGCTGCACCTCGGCGGCGTCAGCGCGGTCGAGCTGGCCAGGGTGTACGGCACGCCCGCCTACCTGCTCGACGAGGCCGACTTCAGGGCCCGTGCCCGCGCGTGGCTCGACGCGCTGCCCGACGGCGACGTCCACTACGGCGGCAAGGCCTTCCTCTGTCCCGAGGTGGTGCGCTGGCTGGACGAGCTCGGCCTGTCGCTCGACGTGTGCACCGGCGGTGAGATGGCCGTGGCCAGGGCGGGCGGCATGCCGCCCGAGCGCGTGGTCTTCCACGGCAACAACAAGTCGCCCCTCGAGCTGCGCCGCGCGGTGGAGTGGGGCATCGGCTGCGTCGTCGTGGACTCCTTCACCGAGATCGCCAGGCTCGCCGCCGTCGCCGCCGAGCTGGGCGTCACGCAGCGGGTGATGATCAGGGTCACCCCCGGCGTGGACCCGCACACCCACGCCGCCATCGCCACCGGCGGCGAGGACTCCAAGTTCGGCTTCTCGCTGGCCGCGGGCCTGGCCGCGCGCGCGGTGGAACAGGTGGCCGCCGAGCCCTCACTCGAGCTGCACGGCCTGCACTCCCACATCGGCTCGCAGATCTTGGAGCTGGAGGCCTTCGGCCTGGCCGCGGCCAGGATGGCGGAGTTCGCCGCCTCGACCGGGGTGACCAGGCTCGATCTGGGCGGCGGCCTCGGCGTCGCCTACACCCCCGGCGACCCGACCCCGCCGACGCCGGCCGAGCTGCTCGCCGTACTCAAGAAGGAGACGGAGGGGCTGCGCCTGGCGGTCGAGCCGGGCCGGTCCATCGCCGGGCCCTCCACGGTCGCGCTCTACGAGGTCGGCACGGTCAAGGGCCGCTACGTCAGCGTCAACGGCGGCATGAGCGACAACCCCCGCCCCGCCATGTACGGCGCCGCCTACACCGCCGCGCTGGCCAACCGGCGCTCCGACGCCCCGCCCAGCGCGGTCACCGTCGTGGGCAAGCACTGCGAGAGCGGCGACGTGCTGGTCAGGGATCTTCCCCTCCCCTCCGACCTGCGCCCGGGCGACCTGCTGGCCGTCCCCGTGTCAGGGGCCTACCAGCGCTCCATGGCCGGCAACTACAACCACGTGCCGCGGCCCCCCGTCGTGGCGGTCATGGACGGCTCGGCCAGGGCGATCGTCCGCCGCGAGAGCGAGGAGGACCTGCTCAGGCTCTATCCGTAGGCCCCGGAAAGGAATTGCAGAGTGATCCTTTGCGGCGGGTGGTGCGTTACGCGCCATCTCCTGGGCATATGCGGGCCATGGCTGAGTTCCTGACCGACATCAAGACCATCCGTGAGCGCGCCAGGGTCGAGATCGGCAAGGGCCCGATCACCGACGCGTACGGCGCCGACCTGGAGCGCGTGATCCAGGTCTGCAACGAGGCGCTGGCGACGGAGATCGTTTGCGTGCTGCGCTACAAGCGCCATTACTACACCGCCAGCGGCATCATGGCCGAGTCGGTGGCGGCGGAGTTCCTCGAGCACTCCGCGGACGAGCAGGAGCACGCCGACAAGCTGGCCGCGCGGATCATCCAGCTCGGCGGTGAGCCGGACTTCAACCCGGACACACTGACCTCGCGCTCGCACTCGCAGTACGACGCCAGCAGGGGCCTCGCCGACATGATCAAGGAGGATCTGGTCGCGGAGCGCATCGCGGTGGCGGCCTACACCGAGATCATCCAGTGGCTCGGCGACAAGGACGTGACGACGCGCAGGATCTTCGAGGAGCTGCTGGCGAAGGAAGAGGAGCACGCCGACGACATGAAGACCCTGCTGGAGCGGGTGCCCGGGTAGCGGGTGGCCCTGGACGGCGGATGCTCGCTCCACCGCCCAGGGCCGTGGCTCACGCCGGATACGGCCGCTGGAGGAAGCGGCCCAGCGCCGGATCGTAGAGGCGGTCGCCGATCAGCAGCGTGCCGTCCAGGGTGGCCGCGTGCAGCCTGGTGCCCAGCCAGCCGTACCTTCGTGGGCTCGAGGCGACGCCGTACTCGTCGAAGCCCAGCACCGTCGCGGCCCCGCTGTCGAGGTCGAGCTCGGTACCGACGTCGCCGTGCAGGGTGGCCAGCTGGACCCTGACCGCGCCCGTCGCCGAGGTGAGCGCGGCGAGGCCGCCGCCGATCCCCCGGACGGTCCTGACGATCTCGCCGCCGTCCGCGAGCCAGCTCGGCGACTCGCCTTCGGAGCCGTAGTGGTGGACGGTGACGCCCGCCGCCGTCGTCTCCGACCTGACCCGGCCCATCGGGTCGCGCGCCCAGGTGAGCGTCCGGTCACCGACGGTCTGCCGGTACGGCGCGCCGTCGGCGGAGTACTCCACCTTCCTGCCGCCCGGCAGGCTCGTGGTGCGTCCCGCCGCGTCGTAGTCGTAGCCGTCGCCGGTGAGCCTGCCGTCCGCGTAGGAGTAGGTGGTGATCGTCGCCGCCGCGTCGTCCGGCTGCGGGCACTCCTCCTCCGAGCTCTGCACGGCCAGCCGCGTCCGGTTGTCCGCGCCGTCGTAGGAGTAGCGGCGCAGCGTGCACACGGGAAAGGCGATCTCGAGCGCGGAGGTGAGCCTGCCCGCCCTGTCGTAGCCGAACGTGCGGTCGGCCATCTCGTCGGTGCGCAGGTGGAGCAGCCGCTGCCCGTGCACCGAGAGCCCGACCTGGTCGATCATCACCGGCCCCTCCGTCCCCTCGCGGGTGTGGACGCGGGCGAAGGCCTGGCCGACCTCGTCGTACAGGTTGTCCACCCGCAGCCCGCCGGGCAGGCCGCCCGCGACCAGACGGCCTTCCGCGTCGTAGCCCGCGGTGAACGTGCCCGCGACCGAGTCGGTGAGCGAGGTGAGCAGCCCGCGCGGCTCGGCGGCGTGGTCGTAGGCGTAGACGGTGGTGGAGGGCGCCGAGTCGGTCACCTTCGCCGGGCGGTCCAGATCGTCGTACTCGGTGCGGGTGAGCGCGCCTTCCGCGTCGGTGTGCGCGATGGCGCGCCCGAGCCGGTCGTAGGCGGTGGTGACCTTCGCGCCCGCCTGCCTCCGCTCGACGATCCTGCCGCTGGCCTGGTCGTAGCCGAGCTCCTGGGTCCCGATCCGCACGGGACGGCCCGCGGGATCCCGCTCGATCGCGGTGACCGTGCCGCCCTCCGTCACCGTGTCGGGCTCGCCGAAGGCGGTGTAGGTGAACGTCTTGCCGCCGTCCCTGCACGGCAGTCCCGCCCACGTGGGACGGCCGCCGCACTCGCCGGCGCCGTCGGCGGTGAACAGGACCGGTCTGTCGACGGTCCTGGTGACGGCCAGGCCCTCGGGGTCGTGGACCGTCCTCACCGGCAGGCCGGTCGCCCAGTCGTAGACCGTGGCGGTGGTCCGCACGTCGGCGTCGGGCCTGGCCTCTCTCCCGACGATCCTGGCGCCCTTCCTGACCGTCGTGGGCAGCTCCCTGGCGGCGGCGCCCGGGGGCCTGCCCTCGTCGTAGCCGATCACGGTGTGCGTCCTGGCGCCGATGGCGAACCCGGCGGGCAGGTCGTCGACGTCGGCCTCCAGGTTGACGATGTGGACGGGGTCGAGCTCCTCCAGCTTCCTGCGGCCGGACGGATCGTAGACGGAGCGGGTGGAGAGCAGTTCGGCGCGCTCGACGGGGCTGTGCCCGCTGATGCCGAGCTCGCCGAGGCGGTAGTCGGTGTCGGGACGCTGCGACAGCTCCCTGTTGCCCGCGGACAGCTGCCTGACCCGGTGGCCGAAGCGGTCGTAGTCGGCCGCGGCCAGGTGGCCGCCCGGGGTGAGCGTGTTCACCGCGCGGCCCGCGCCGTCGAGGTAGGTGACGGTGGCCCTGGTCCAGGAGCCCGGCTGCTGGCCGGGAGGCAGCACCGCGGTGCCGGTGACCGGAGCCGCGGCCTGTCCCCAGGCCGCGACGTGCGCGGCCGTCACGTCGGCGGGCCCGCCCGCCGCCTTGCTGAGCGGCACGCCGTAGCCGATCGTGGTCGTGGCCTGGCCCGCGACCTGGTCGGCGGTGCCGGGCCGCAGGGTGGCGCGGCCGACCGCGAGCAGCCGTCCTTCGCCGTCGTACGCCGGCGTCCACGGCAGCTCGCCCGGTGGAGTGATCGAGGTGACGCGGCCCGCGGCGTCGTAGCGGTAGGCGGTCTTGAGTGCGGGGCTGATCCTCGGGTCCCACACCTCGGCCAGCCGTCCCGCGGCGTCGTAGGCGTACTGGGCGATCGCCGTCCCCTGGAAGCTCAGCGTGCTGACGCAGCCGTCCGCGCCGTAGGCGAGATCGAGCCGGCGGCCGTCCTCGCCGATGGACAGCAACCTGACCTGGTCGCCGACCGTCTCGTAGGTGCCGTCGGCGGGCAGGTACAGCGCTCCCTGCTTGGTGAACGCGGTGGCGCGGCCGAGGGAGTCGGTGAGCGTGTAGGAGCCGGTGAGCGTGAGGTCCTCCGCGCCGGGCTCGGGCTTCCAGCCGCCGGCGGTCCTGGTGAAGTGGACCGGCGTGCGGTCCTCCCTGATCACCTCGACCGAGCTCGGCGAGGTCTCCCTGAGCGAGGCGATTCCGGCCGACCACTCCTGGCCGAAGGGGGCGATCGGCCCGCTCCTGCCCCTGGAGCCGGCGGTCCTGGTGAGCGTCAGGCCGAACGGCCCGCCCTCACCGGCCTCGAGCCGGTAGTCGCCGGTCAGCAGGTTGACCCGGCCGGGCCCCACCTGCGCGGTCGCCGCCCGCGAGGCCCACCGGTCGGATACGACGGTCGCGGGGGCCGTCTCGGCCGCGCTCCCCGACACCACCGCCCTGACCTGGACCGCGGCGTCGCCCAGCTGCGCGTCCATCGTCCAGACGAGCCCGGAGAGCTTGCCGGGCGCGGGCACCGGCCACGCGGTCAGCGGCTTACCGTCGGCGCCGAGGACGCTGCCGGCGGGGATGTCCGTCCACGCGTCGGTCTCGGCCCTGCGGTACTGGAAGGTGGCCTGGGTGAAGCCGGTTCCCGAGACCGCCAGCTCGACCTTGCCCGTGGTCCGCAGGCCGTCACTCGGCGAGGTGAGCGTGGCCACCGCCGCGCCGGTGCCGACGTTGAAGGTGTAGGCGGTCGCGGGCGAGGCGTTGCCCGCCTTGTCGAGCGTCGAGACAGTGAGCGTGTGCGGCCCGGTGGCCGGCGGCGTCAGCTTCACGCTGACGGCGGCGCCCGTGGTGAGCACCTTGGTGACGGGACCGTCGCCGAGCCGGTAGGAGACCCAGCCGGTGTCGGTGCTGGCGGGGGTCAGGGTGAACACGCCCGGCCGGCCGGCGTCGCCGTGCCAGCCCCCGTCGGCGGGGTAGTCCGTCGAGCTCACCTTGGGCGCGGGCGGCTTGGCGGTGTCGACGGAGAACGTCGCGCTCTGGTACGCCTTCGACGACAGCGAGCCGTCGTTGGCCCAGGAGCGGATCGTGTACGTCCTGCCGTTGGCCAGCTTGCCGGCGGGCATGGTGGCGGCGGAGTGGCCGTTGCTGGCCACGTAGCCGCCGTAGAGGTTGTCGACGACCAGGGCCGTGCCGTTGTAGACGTCGAACAGGCCGCGCACATTGCCGCCGTCGGGATCGCGCACGTGGGCCCGCAGCTGCGGCGTGAGCGTGTTGGTCCACCTCGTGCCCGCGTAGTCGCTGAACGGCGAGATCCACGTGGACACGGGCGTGCTCGGATAGGAGTTGTAGGTCACCGAGATGTACGGCACGCCGGAGGAGGCGTTGCCCGACCTGAAGCGCTTCCACGCGTACTCGTCGGATTCGTCGGCGGCCTTCAGTCCCATGCCGGACTCCGCCCACCCCTTGTCCGCCCAGTGCTGGACCAGCGAGGTGACGTTGGCGCTCACCCAGCCGTCCGCGCAGCCGCTGCCCCATCCCTTGGTCTCGGAGGAGGTGGCGTAGCGGGCCGCCAGGGCGGGCCCGGGCCAGCGGGAGGAGGTCGAGGCTCGGTTGGCCGTCCAGACCTCCCACGCCCTGGCGTTGCACGACCACGAGTGGAAGTTCCAGAGCTTCAGCGACGCCGAGACGATCTTCTTGCCCGCGATGCCCGGGGTCTTCCAGGTGATGAAGGATCTGGCGACCTGGCCGCTGCCGTTGTTGCCGATCTTCAGCTCGGTCGCGCCCGACTGGTCGGTGCCGTAGCCCTCCTGCACGAAGGTGTCGAAGACCTGGCCGAGGTTGAGCGAGGGGTCCACGGTGACCGGGTACCGCGTGGCGGGGTCGTCGAGGAAGGCCCGGTCAGGGGTCAGGACGAGATCCTGCCCCGACAGCCTCATGGCCACGGGCGCCCGGTGCAGGTGGTCGCCCGAGCCTGGATCCACCCTCGCGTCCCACATGACGGGGGCCGGGATGGTGACGGCCCTCCTGCCTTTGCGATCCACCAGCTCGACGCCGCCGTCCGCGCTCTGCCGGGCCTTCATGCCCGGCGCCCTGAGGCTCAGCGTGTACGTCAGCGGCGCGGCGGGACGGCTCTTCAGCAGCAGGAACTGCTCGGCGCCGGTCCTGGTCGCGCTCACCACGAGGTCGGCGCCGGGCAGGACCTCGGGGTAGGTCGCCGTCTCGCCGTCCAGCCGGGGCGCGGGCAGCGCGCCCTTCCAGCCCATCGTGACCTGGGAGTCGCCCTCACCCACGGTGATCAGGTCGCCGCGGCCGGTGCCGAGCGTGAGCGCGCGCCCGTGGCCCCTGGTCGCGATCCGGCCCGTCGGCGTCCTGGCGAGCCTGATGTCGACGGGGGCCCACCCGCCGTCGTCGCGGAACCTGATCGGCCCCGCGAAGCTGTCGACGGTCATCGAGCCGTCGGGGTTGGCGTAGGTGGTGGTGCTCTCCGTGCGGGCGGACTCCACCTCGACCCGCTGCCCCTTCAGGCGGGCGGTGAGCCTGGCCGAGGCCTCGTCGGGAGCGGAGGCCGGCGGGCTCTTCGGCGGTACGGCGGGGGCCGGATCGGCCTGGACGGCGGGCGGGCTCTTCGGCGGTACGGCGGCGGCCGGGTCGGCCTGGACGGCGAGCGGGAGAAGGACGAGCGCGAGACCACTGGCGATCGCCCGTGGCGTGGTGGCAGGCATGGGTGCTCCGGAGGCGGACGTAGGGCGACGCCCCCGCCACGTCGGGCGGGGGCGCCGGAAATCGCGAGGGTCGGGCTACCTGGTCGAGCAGCTCTGCTTGCGCACCTCACCCCAGGTGATCGGACCCGGCCACTGGGCGCGGATCGCGAAACACTGGTTCTTCTGGGCAGCTTCGCGGATCTTGTAGATGAAGGAGGCGATGCCGGTCACGACCGCCACCTTGCAGATCAGCTTGACCCGCTTCTCCTTGACCTTGTCGCAGCCCGCCTTCAGCACCTCGGCGGCGGCCGCCGCACCGCCGTACAGCCAAGCGTTGTGGATCCTCTTGGTGAGGGTCCTGGAGAAGATCACCCGGCACATGGCCTTCCACCACGTGCACTGGAGCTTGAGGGCCGGGTCGGCGACCACCGGGTAGGCGGCGCCCGCGTGGTGGACCGTCTGGATCAGCGTCATCCCCTCGACCCGGTAGGTCGTCGGGACCGGGTTGCCGTTGGCGTCCTTGGCCCACGGGGCGTCGATCTCGCCGAGGTAGACCTCCTCGTTGTAGATCAGCACCGTCGCGCCGTCCTCGTCCAGCTCCAGGGTGCTGTTCTCGGGAGCGGTGATCGGGAAGCGGTACTCGGTGGGCGCCGACGCGTCCTTGATCACCGTCAGCACGCGGGCCACCTGGCCGGTGCGCTGGTGGGCGAAGGCGACGCTCGGCTGCTTGGCCGCGTACGTCACCAGGCCGGGCAGCGGCTGGTTGCCGGCGCCCAGGGCGTCAGGGGTGCCCATGCCGATCTCGGAGTCGCTGACGGTCACCGTCAGCGCGGTGTCGACGGCGGTGGAGGCCGCGAACGGCTGCTGGATGTTGCCTTCGGGGATCTCGGTGGGCGGCGTGGTCTTCGCTTCCTCCACGATCTCGGGGACGACCTGGGTCAGGGCCGCGAGGGCGGGGTCCTCGGCCGCGAACGCCGGGGTGCCGGCGATGTTCACGGTGCTCAAGGTCAGGCAGACCGCGACCAACGCGGTGAGCGCCCGGGTGCCAGTACGCATGAATGTCCTTCCACATGCGATGAGGGGGGATGGCACAAACGCCGCAAACGTAAAGATCGTTATTGGCCGGACGGGCGATCTTGGATGGCCTGGGGATGAACGTTGGCCGTCCCGCCGCCTTTACCCCCGCCCCCTCGCCTGGACGGCCCGCGGACCCGCCGGTCAGCGCCTGGCCGACCCCATGCTCAGGCCCAGCGCGACGGCGTACTCGGGCCGCTCCACCCGCGACACGGGGATGCCCAGTTCCTTGCCGAGCCGGGCGGGCAGTCCGCTCAGCAGCACGCCGCCGCCCGTGAGAAACAGGCCGCGGCGCCCCACGTCGGCGGCCATCTCGGGCGAGCACGACTCGAGCACGCTGCGCACCGCCTCGATGATCGCCCTGACCGCCGGGGCGACGGCCTCGTGGACGAGCTCGGCCGAGATCGTGGCGTACGCTCTCGCGCCCGTTTCCGGGTCGGTCCCGCCCACCCGCAGCCGGTGGCCCCTCGGCGGCTCACCCGCCCCGCCGATCTCCTTCTTCAGCATCTCGGCGGTCCTGTCGTCGATCTCGAGATCGTGGGAGCGGCGGACGGCGACCTGGATCGCCTGGTCCATCTCCTCGCCACCGACCCGCTTGGAGACCGCGGCCACGACCGTGCCCAGCGAAACGGCCGCGACGTCCGTGGTGCCCCCGCCGATGTCGACGACCATGGCGGCGACGGGGTCGCGCGGGCCCAGCCCCGCGCCGAAGGCGGCGGCCAGGCAGTTCTCCATGAAGACGATCCTGCGCGCCTCGGCCTCGTAGGCCGCCTCCCATGTCACCTTCCGCTCGATGGGGGTGATCCCGCTGGGGACGGCGATGGTCATCCTGGGCCGCGCGAACGGATGCCCATGCACCTTTCTCACGAAATATCGCAGCATGCGGCGCGCCATGTCGGGCTCGACGATCACCCCGTTCCTGACCGGCCGTACGGTGACCGAACCCGTGGGCGGCTTCCTGACCGCCGACCCGTAGGCGACGATCCGTCCCGTCCTGGGGTTGAGCGCCACCATGGAGGGCTCGTTGATCAGGATGCCGCGACCTCTGACGTGGATCCGGGTGCTCGTGGTGCCGAGATCGATCGCCAGATCCCGGCCGAGGAACGTGAGCGGGGATCCGATCCGCCGGACATGCCCACTTTGTTCGTTCCTCATGGTGTAGTGCCTTGCCAGCAGGGCCTCCGCGCAACACCAACCGCTCACCCCAAGTCGGCAAACGGTCCGCTTGCGACCCGCTGGGGTGGGTCTGGCGGTGGGGTCTGGCGGTGGGGTCTGGCGGTGGGGTCGGAAGGCATCCGGCGGCGGACGTTCGAAGGCCGAGCGAGGGTTTCCCGGAGGCCCGAGATCACGCAGGGGGAGCAGGAGGGAACCTCCAGGCGAAACAGGCCGGAGGGAGGGGCCCCGGCGGTGTGGGCCGGGAGGTCGGAGGACGGCCGTCCCTGGTGGTACGGATCCGGGAGAGCCGGGGGCGGCCATCCCCCGGTGGTGCGGGTCGGGGCGGCCGCCCCCGGTGGTGCCGGGTGGGGGCGGCCGGCTCGTCGGTCAGTTGGAGATGCGGCCGCGGACCTGGACCTCGGCCAGTGACAGCGGGTTGTTCGTGGAGGCCAGTTGCACGCGCACGTACCGACCCCGTGTGCCCTCGGGCAGCGCGATCCGCGAGGGCCGGCCGGCCTGGGCCGCCACGTGCACCGCCGTGACCCCTGGAGCCGAGCGCGCCTCCTCCAGTCCGTCTGCGGTGATCGGCTGGTCGGAGGCGAGCACCCAGAAGTCCTTCAACCTGTCTCCGCAGCAGTCGGTCCTGTTCCAGATGTCCACGCCCGAGAGCGCGGCCGACTCCCCGAGATCCACCTGCCACCACGCCTGCCGCTCGGGTTCGGCGGTGTGGGTGACCGAGCCCCCGAAGAAGGCGCCGTCGGTGTTGCCGTCGACGGCGCGTCCCGCGGGCGCGTCGTAGCCGGTGCTCTTCTGCGTGGCGGGCCTGCCGAGCGAGAGGTTCGGCAGGTTGACGGTCAGCGGGTGCCGCACGGTCGTGGCCATCCGGCCCGTGCGCAGGGCGAAGGCGACCTCGTGCCGGCCGGCCTCGGCGCCCGCCGGAGCGGTGACCGTCAGGGGGATCGTGGCGCTCTCCCCCGGCGCGAGGGGATCGACGCGCGTGGCGGCGGGGGTGACCGTCCAGCCGGAGGGAGCGCTCGCCGCCAGCTCCGTGACGGGCGCCTGCGTGGCGCCGGTGTTGGTGAGGGTGAGGGTGCCGGTGACGGTCCGGCCCTCGGCGATCTCGTCGGGAAGGTCGGTGGACGCCCTGAGCAGCGTGTTCACCCCCGGCGTGGTGATCTTGAAGACGTAGGCGTGCCTGCCCTGCTCCTGCGGCGTCTTCACCACGAAGCGGCCCTGCCCGTCGCGGTGCCAGGCCAGCGGCGCCCCGTCCGAGCCGAGCAGCGTGACCCTGGTGGAGTGGTCGGCGGGCACGTCGGCGCCGAGCGTGAGCTCCTCGCCCGGCCAGGCCAGCGCGGTGGCGTAGAGCGCGCCGTCCTTGACGGTGTAGCGGACGTCGTCGCCGCCCCCCTTCTCCTCGGCGTGGTTCCAGTAGGTGGTGCCGTAGATCGCCTCGCCGTTGACCTTCAGCCAGTCGCCGATGTCGAGCAGGCGCTCGCGCATCAGCGAGGGGATCGTGCCGTCGGCGCGCGGGCCGATGTCGAGGAGCAGGTTGCCGTTCTTGCTGACGATGTCGACGAGGGAGTCCACGAGCTGGTCGGAGGTGAGGTAGTCGGACTCGGGCTCGTTCTGGTTGTAGCCGTAGGAGTGCGCGATGCCCCTGCTGGCCTCCCACTTGTTGGCGTCGATGTCGGCCTTGACGGTGTACTCAGGGGTCTGGAAGTCCAGCTCGGTGCTGTCGAGGTTGCCGCTCTCGATCTTGCACCGGTTGGCGACGGCCACCTCCTTGCCGCTCCTGAGCGCCTTGTTGTAATAGTCGGCGATGACTCCCGCGGTCTTCCAGTACGAGGCGGGCTTCTCCCACTGGCCGTCGCACCAGATGATGTCGGGGTCGTAGCCGTCGATCAGCTCGCGCATCTGGGGCAGCATGTAGTCGCCCACGTAGTCGGCGACCTGGGGCGCGCCGGTGTAGGGGATCTCGGCGCCGGTGTAGGGGTTGCGGGCCGGCCTGCCGGTGTAGGAGGGGTTGTACCACTCGTAGAGCGAGTAGTAGAAGCCGGTCTTCAGCTTGCCGTCCCGGTGGGCGGCGGCGAACAGCTCACCGGACAGATCGCGCTTCGGGCCCAGCTCCACGGTGTCGCGCCCGCTGACCCGGCTGTCCCACAGGGAGACGCCCTCGTGGTGCTTGGAGGTGAGCACGAAGTACTTCGCGCCCGCGTCGTTGAACAGCTTCACCCAGTCGGCGGGGTCGAACTTCTCCGCCTTCCACTGGTCGACGAAGCGGTCGTAGTCGAAGCCCGTGCCGTAGGTGTCGCGGTGGTGCCTGTTGGTGGCGCTGCCGCTGGAGTTCAGGTAGTTCCAGTACCACTCGGCGTAGCTGCCGCGCGGCCCCCACGCGGGCACCGAGTAGGCGCCCCAGTGGATGAAGACGCCGAACTTGGCGTCCTCGAACCAGCGCGGGGTGGGATGGCTGTTGAGCGACTCGACCGTCGGCTCGTAGTGATCGGGGGGCGCCACCGCGGCCCCCATGGCCAGGACGGCCGCCGCCGCCAGTGCCATGGCCTTCTTCAGCGGCCGGGCCGGGATGATAGATCCGATCACAGAGCGGCGTAAAGGGGGGAATTTCCGGCTCATGGGCTTCTCCTGCCAAGATTCGTCGGATGACTGTAACCCGGCAGTGGAGTCCTCACAAGGGGCCCTACTTCTCTGTGAGGTTGTCCCCCTCCGGACGGCTCGCCCGGGCCATACCGGCCCGGACGAACCGTCACGGGGTCAGGCGGCCCGGTGGATCTCCACCTCCCACAGGGAGTAGCCGTAGCGGGTGGCGCGCCGTACGCCCTGCATCCGGACGAACCTGGTGCTGTTGGGCGAGTCGATCCACACCTCGTCGACGCCACCGTCACCCGCGCTCACCTCGGCCGCGCGCGTCCAGGTGGTGCCGTCGGCCGACACCTCGACCCGGTAGGCCGCGCCGTAGGCGGCCTCCCAGCGCAGCACGACCTTGCCGACGTCGACGGGCTCGGCGAGCTCCACCTGGAACCACTCGCCGTCGGCGGCCCTGGACGACCATCGGGTCCTGGCGTCGCCGTCCACGGCCTTGGCCGGGTCGAAGACCGTGCCGCCCTCCACGCTGGAGGCGGTGGCGGGCCTGCCCTTGGCGAGATTGTCCGCCGACACCGGCCGGTGGACGACCGCCTGGAGCTCCTGCGTCACCGCGCCGAACGTGAACGACAGCTTCTCGGTACGGCCCGCCGCGCCCGCCGGCGGGGTGATCTCGAAGGGCACGGCCACCTGGCCGCCGCGCGGCACGGTGACGTCCTTCCGGTCGGGCGAGACCGTCCACCCCTCGGGCGCGGACACCGTGAGCGTCTCGGCGACCGGCCTGGCCAGCTGGGAGCTCAGCACGACCGTCGCGGTGGCCTTCTGCCCCGCCGTGGCAACCAGCGTGCCGGGGGTGACCCGCAGCTCGGCGGCCGGCACGTCGGCGTAGCGCGGCACGATCTCGGCGATCTGCGGCTTGGCGCCGCCCGCCGTCCAGGCCAGCCGTACGGCGTCGCCCGTCAGGTCGGTGACGTCCAGCTCGGTGTAGGCGCCCGTGAGGGCGCCGACGCCCTTCCACTGCCCGTCGGTCCTGACCTGCACCTCGGCGGCTCCCGAGCCGATGACGACCACCTTGTCGATCAGTCGCGGCCGTGACAGCGCGACCTGCAGCGCCTCGCCCTCGGCGGGCGCGGTCGCGGCCGTGTAGACGGTGTCCAGGTTGCCGTCGACCGTGGCGGCCAGGTCGCCCGCGGGGGCGCCGCTCGCGGTCAGCCTGGTCTCGGCGTCACCCAGCGTGGCGACGGTGAACTCCCGCACGACCAGCCAGTAGTCCTGCGCGCCCGCCGAGCGGTAGCGGACGTAGCGGGCGAGCGTGCCCTCGGGCGCCCTGGCCCGCACCTCGGCGGTGCTGCCGCTGGTCAGCCGGTTCCAGGACTGGCCGTCGAGGGAGTACTCCAGGACGCCCGAGCGAATGTAGTCGTTCGGGCTCGAGGGCTTGCCCATCAGCACCGCGATGTCGCCGATGGGTTTCACCGAGCCGAGGTCGAGGCTGATCGCGTCGCCGGTGCGCGGCGACGACGGACTCCAGTAGAAGGTGTCGAGGTTGCCGTCGGCCATCAGCTCGGGTCCGTACCCGGAGTAGACGCCGAGCGTGCTGGAGGCGGTGGCGCGGCCCGAGCCGACCCCGATCCAGGCGTCGTACACCTTGAGCGCGTCGGTGACGAACCTGTCGAGGACGCCGTCGCCGATCTTGGGGAAGGTGGTGGAGTGCGGCTGCCGCACGTCCCTGATGGCCTTGGCGTCGGCGACCAGCTTGGTGATCTCGGCGCGGATCGCCAGCGCGCCCGCCCCGTCGTCGGCGCGGACCTCCTCCAGCAGGTCCAGCGACCTGACCAACGCCTTCGTCCACAGCCTGGTCGCGTCCAGCCACGACTTGGCCTCGTCGAGGAAGGCCTGGTCGGGCACGCCGCGCTCGATGAGGTCGGGCGCCTTGGCGTACCTCTCGGCGAGCTCGCGCAGCCCCTCCCCCTTCGCGATCGCGGCGGCCAGCACCGGCGACTGCTTGGTGTGCAGGGTGCCGTCCAGGGTGTTGAGGTCGGCGAAGTCGCGCAGCGCCTGGACGGTCGCCGCGTCGCCGTCCGCCCGCTCGGCCAGCGCCCTCAGCCACGACTGCTCGGCGTCGTAGGCGCGGTCGTTCCAGCCGAACTCGCCGAAGGAGTAGAGCGAGATCTTGCTGACCGCCGCCTGGTTCATCGGGTTGGAGATGATGCCGACGAGGCTCTCCGACAGGCCGTTCTCCCGCCCGGTGTAGGGGGCGATCAGGAGTCTGCCCGGGGCGTAGTCGTTGACCGGGTAGTTGTCCCAGACCAGGATCTTGTGGCCGAACACCGCCCTGGCCTCGGCCGCCTCCCTCTTGAGGATCACGGTCGGCACCACGCCCCACCCGGTCCAGTGGACGATCACCTCGGCGTCGAGGTTGTCCCTGAACGCCTTCTTGTAGGGCGTCTCCGTGGCGTTGTAGTACTCGGTCGGCACGGTCTGCAGCGGGGCGACGTCGCCCTTGCCGCGCACCCAGGCCTGCACGGTGTTGAGCAGGTCGGTCTGCGCCCAGCCTGGACCCTTCGCCGCGTACTTCGCGCGGTCGCCCTCGCAGTTCCACCGGTTGGGGTCGATGTCGTCGAGCGCGACGTTGAACGACCTGCCGCCGAGGGAGTAGATCGCCTCGAACTTGGCCAGCAGCTTGTTCACGTCGTCGGCCGAGGTGTAGCAGATCGACAGGCCGGGCGAGATCGCGAACGTGAAGTCCACCCTGTTCGCCCTGGCGCGGCCGATCAGCTCGCCGAGCTGCGCCAGCTTGTCCTGCGGGTACGGGTCCCGCCACCTGTCCCGGTGGTACGGGTCGTCCTTGGGCGCGTACTGGTAGGTGTTCATCCGGTGCGCGCCGAGGTAGTCGAGATGGTCGAGCCGGTCCTGGTGCGACCACGGCGTGCCGTAGAAGCCCTCGATCGAGCCGCGGTAGGCCATCGAGGGCCAGTCGCGCACGACCACGCCCGGCACCCGGTCGTTGCCCTGACGCCGCTGGATGAGCTGGGCGAAGGTGAGCGCGGCGTAGTAGGTGCCGTCGGCGTCGACGCCGTCGAGCGCGACATGCTTGCCGCTCTCGCTCTCCCCCGCCGCCAGCACGTAGCCCTCGGCGGGCAGCCCTTCAGGCCCGGCCACGCCCAGCTTGTCGGAGCCGCCGCCGAGCCAGAGCGTGACGGGGGTCTTGGGGTCCGCGCCGTCCGTCGTCTCGACGCGCTTCACGCCCGCCGCCTGGAGCGCCTGCCGTACGACGGCCTCGGCCTGGGGGTCGCTGCGGGTGGTACGGACCAGTCCGACGACCGGGGAGAGAGGGAAGCCGTCGTCTCGGGCGGTGACCTGCTGTGGAGTCGGATAGATCTCGACGGCCTCGGCGTGCGCCGTAGCGGGGGTGATCAGCGAAGAAGCCATCAGAGCACTGACGAGGGTGATCAAAGCGGGACGTTTGGGGGGCACTCGTCCTCCTATGCGCAATTCACCCTTAAAGGGTGCAGGATTGCTCATATGAGATCACCCGGCCGTCGTCTGGTCAATACTGGTACGGACCGGCTGGGAGTCTCGCTCAGGGGTTGTCGGAGAAACGGGCGAGGACGAGGGACTCGACGACCCCCACCACCGCGTATGCCAGGATGGACACCCCCGTGACGACCACGATGTCCGCCCACACCCGGTCGTAGCGGAAGCCGCCGATCGCCCGCAGGATCTCCGCGCCGATCCCCTCCCCCGTCGCCAGCCACTCGGCGATGAGCGCGCCGATGATCGAGGCGGGCACCGAGATCCGCGCCGAGGCGAACACGGCCGGCATGGCCGCCTTCACCTTCTAGCCCTTGCGCATCCGATAGGCGCGTTGCTGGCAGGCGCGGGAGCAGTAGTCCCTGGGCCTGCCGGTGGCGGCCGTGTCGACGGCCTTTCCGCACACCACACACCGGGTTTCATCACGCTTTTCGTCACCAATGAGTGACTCGATCCCGTCGAGCACCCGCTGCAGGCCGAACTCGAAGGGGTCGAGCGGCGCGTCGTATCCGCCCTCCCTGTAGATGCGGCTCAGCGTCGGATACCGGTCCATGTGCTGGAAGAGCGACTCGCGCGCGCCCCACCACTCCTCCTCGCTGACACCCGTCCGCCGCTCGGTCCGCGCGGTGCGCACCATCTGCTGGGCGGCGCTCTCGACGAACCCGCCGACGAGGGTGACCACGGCCACCACCTCCGCGGGCTGCAGGCCGGTCCGCGCCACCACCTCCAGCGCCCACTCGAAGCCCGCCACCGCGTTCGGCCCCGGCACCCGCCGGGAGAGCGACGCCTCGACCAGCCATGGGTGGCGCTGATAGAGCGCCAGCTCGGCGCGCGCCCACGCCTCCAGCTCGGCCCGCCAGCCGCCGGAGGGCGCCACGCCGGCGGCCGCCCGCTCGCCGATCACCTCGTCGCGCATGAGGTCGACCAGCTCCGTCTTGCCCGGCACGTGCCGGTACAGCGACATGGTGGTGAAGCCGAGCCGTTCGGCGACCCTGCGCATGGAGACCGCGGCGAGCCCTTCGGCGTCGGCCAGCTCGATCGCGGCCCGCACGATCCGCTCCAGGCTGAGGCCGCCTCTGGACCCCGACCCCCACAGCAGCTCGGTGCTGCGCTCAGGATTCGCCATCTTGACTCCCCTCTATGTCTATGCTGTATACCAGATGTGTACGCCATACACACGAGAGGATTCTCATGCTCTTCGTTGATCCGGCCGGTGACGACGCGGGCCCCGGCACGCTCGAGCGGCCGTTCGCGACACTGGAGCGGGCCAGGGCGGCGGCACGGCCGGGCACCGTGGTCAGTCTCAGGGCCGGAACCCACCGGCTCACCGAGCCGTTCCTGCTCTCGGCCGCCGACTCAGGCGTCACCTACCAGGCCTACGGCTACGGCACCGCCGCGCAGGAGCCGGTCGTGGTCAGCGGCGGCCGGCGGGTCACCAGCTGGCGCAGGGGCGACGACGGCGTCCATCGGGCCGAGGTGCCCGGTCTCGCCACCCGCCAGCTCTACGTCTCGGGACGGCGCGCCGCACGGGCGGCGATCGCCCTCGACCACCGCCTCACCAGGACCGAGAGCGGTTACGTCATCGACGACCCCGCGCCCGCCACCTGGCAGGGCGAGGTGGAGTTCGTCTACCGGGGCGTCTATCCCTGGTCCGAGGCCCGCTGCCAGGTGTCGCGGATCTCCGGCGACGAACGCTCGACCACGGTCACCATGGCGCGGCCCGCCTTCGACTGGGCCATCAGGCTCTACCACTCGATCATCTCCTGGGACGGCCCCGGCGCGGGAGAGTCGAACGGCGCCGACGCCCCGACCTCCGCCGAGAACAGCCCCGCGTTCCTCACCGAGGGCGCCTTCGCGCTGAGCGGCGCGGTCCTGCACTACCTGCCGCCGCCCGGCGAGGACCTCGACGAGGTGGTGGCGCCGGTGCTCGAGACACTGCTGCACGCCAAGGACGTGCGCGACGTCGCCCTCCGCGGCGTCACCTTCGCCGACGCGACCTGGCTGCGGCCCAGCACGCCCGAGGGGTTCCTGCACTACCACGGCAACGGCTACTACGACGGCGGCGAGCTCCAGACGGTCACCTTCGCCGAGGGCCAGGGGCAGGTCACCGTCCCTGGCGACGCCGCGACCATGCCCGGCAACGTGATCTTCGAGAACGCCTCGCGGGTCACGCTGGAGGGCTGCAGGTTCACCCGGCTGGGCGGGGTGGCGCTGGAGTTCCGCGGCGAGGGCGCGGACAACACCCTGCGCGACAGTGTGGTCGACGATGTGTCGGGCGGCGGCGTGGTCATCGGCTCGGGCGCGCTCCGCCACCGGATCGAGAACACCCACGTCCACCACATCGGGCGCGACTACCACGGCTCACCGGCCATCCTGCTGTCCGGCACCCGCGACACCGTCCTGTCTCACAACGAGATCGGCGACGTGCCGCACGCGGGCATCGTGGTCTACGAGGGGCGCGGCGCCCAGGTGCTCGACAACCTGGTGCACGACACGATGCAGGTGCTGGCCGACGGGGGCGGCATCTACGTGTCGGGCAGCCAGGGCGACTCGGCCGAGAGCGGCGCGCTGATCCGCGGCAACGTCGTCCGCGACACGATCACCCCCTACAACTTCGGCCTCTACACCGACTACGGGGCCGCGTGGGTCACCGTCCAGGGCAACGTCGTCCACCGGGCCGACGCCCCTGTGGTGCTGAACGTGTCGCCACCGCTGGAGCACGTGACCTTCACCGGCAACTTCTGGGACGCCGACCCGGGTGCGGCCCCCGAGGGCGTGACGCTCTCCGGCAACACGACGCTCCCCGAGAAGGCGTTCGACGACGATCCCGCGGTCGCCGGCATCGTGGCGAACGCGGGACTCCTGCCTGGGCCCTCGACAGCACGCGGTCGCTGACGAGGCAGAGCATGCCGTACTCCCTGGCCCTGCGGCGGGCGAAGTCGGTCAGCTCGGCGCTGACCGTTTCCCGGCCCTGGTAGCGGGTGCGAGAATCTCCCCGCCCAGTAGCGGGTGCGGGAATCGAACCCGCCTTGTGCGGCTTATGAAACCGCCGAGCACACCAGCACCCTCACCCGCCACAACGGCTCGCACGTGACGCCTTAACGTCGCGTGCGGGCCTCTTGGCGCATTCGGCTGCGGTACATGAAGAAAGCATCCCGAAACCCGCCATTCGCCGGCAACTCTATTTTTGGTGCGGCTCGTGAGCCGTTCGCCCGATATGGCAAGGTGTCGTGGTGTTCATCCGTAAGGCAACAGAGACCGACGCCGACCAGATCGGCGATGTCTTCCTCGCCGCCCGCGCTCAGATGGCGTACCTGCCCCGCCTGCACACCGACGAGGAGACCCGCTGGTGGATCTCCAACGTCGTCCTGCCCTCGCACGAGGTGTGGGTGGCGTCGCGGGGCGCTCGGGTCGCGGGGTTCGCCGCGCTGCGGGAGGAGTGGCTGGAGCACCTGTACGTGGCCCCCTCCGCCCAGGGCTCCGGGATCGGCGCCGCCCTCCTCGACCGGGCCAAACACGCCAGACCCAGGCTCGACCTGCACGTCTTCCAGGCCAACGAGGGCGCCATCCGCTTCTACGAACGCCACGGCTTCACCCTGGCCGGAACCGGCGACGACAACGAGGAATCCCTCCCCGACGCCCACTACCGTTGGGAGAGCAGCACGTAGCCTCCGTCCCTCTCCCACGAAGGGCGCGCGAGCACGGCAGGAGAGGTCACTGAGAACGATGCCCGTCCGGGCAGAAAAGGTGCGCTGTGCCGCCGTTCGGAAGCAGCACGCGGTGACGGGTCAGGAGTGACCCAGAACGTCAGCGCGTGCATCGTGCCGCCACGGGGCAGTGCCATCTGACCTCTCGCCACGGTTCGCACGCGAGCCCCTCCAGGTGCGAGGCCGGGGCACATCCTCAGCACGGACCTCCACCTCCTGCCGTATCGACGCCGGGGAACAACAGGCCGCGACCGTCAGCAGGTCGGCCCGCGCCGCAGCCCTCGTGGCGGCCGCTGTCGCGTCCTGCGCCGCAGCACGAGTGTGGCGTCCCGGACCGCAGCGACGGCGCGCGCTCAATCGCCGTCGCTGGTCGGCGGCTTGGACGGCTGCGGGCTGAGAGACGGCGCCCGGCCGGGCAGGTTGAATACGTGGTCCGGGGTCACGATGCGCGTGACGGCCTGCCCGAAGAGCGTGCCGGGCTCCTTGCCGTCGTGCACGATGTCCGTGTTGACCAGGACGACCAGCGTCGCCTGCTCCTCGGGCAGGTACACCGTCAGCGACTGGTAGCCGGGCAGTGAGCCGTTGTGCCCGATCCAGCCCTGCACGTTGAAGATGCCGAGCCCATACCCGGCACCCGGGATGGACGTCGGGACCGTCCTGAGGCGTTCGGCCTGCGTCTTGGGGGCCAGCAGGGTGCCGGTGGCGAGGACGCGGGCCCAGGTGCGCAGGTCCTGAAGGTTGGAGATCATCGCTCCCGCGGCCCAGCCCCAGGAGGGGTTCCAGTCCGTGGCGTCCTCGACCGAGCCCGAGGCGGTCTGGTTGGTGTAGCCGTTGGCGTGGGGGTTCGGGAACGTGGCGTCGGTCGGAAAGACGGTGTGGCTCAGGCCGGCCGGCTCCAGGACGTTCTTCTGGATGAAATCGTGCAGCGGCAGGCCGCCGGCCTGCTCCACCACGAGGCCCACCAGAACGATGTTGGTGTTGGAGTACTGGAACTCCTCGCCGGGCTGGAACTGCACCGGATGCTTGAAGGAGTAGGCCAGCAGCTGCTGGGGGGTGAAGGATCGTTCGGGGTCGGCGGTGAGGGCCTTGGAGAACCCTTCGTCGTCGCTGTAGTTGAACAGTCCGCTGCGCATGCCCGCGAGGTCGCGCAGGGTGATGCGGTCGCCGTTGGGTACTCCGTCGACGTACGTGGCGATCGGGTCGTCCAGGCCGACCTTTCCCTGGTCGACGAGTTGGAGCAGGGCGGTCACGGTGAAGGTCTTGGTCTCGCTGCCGATCCGCAGGTACATGTCCGGACTCATCGCGGCACCGGTCGCCTTGTCGGCGACGCCGAAGGCGCGCACGTACGCCCCCTTGCCGGGCGCCGACAGGCCCACGATGACGCCGGGCGCCTGGGTCTCGCGCATGACCTGCCGGACCGCGGTGTCGAGGCGCCCCGTGACGGCGGGGGTCAGTTCGGGGAAGTCCGTCTGCTGAGACGAGGGGAAGAACACGGAGGCTACGGAGAGCTGGGCGGGGAGAACGCTCGCGGGCGTCGTAGCGCCGGCGTTCCCGACGACCCCGGCGCACACCGGAAAGACCAGCAGACCGGCCACGGCCAACCTGACGAGGATTCCGCGCGTACGTCCCTGTGACGACCTCATGGCAGCCTCCTGCCGTACGAGGAAACACTCCTCCACCAGCCTACGGAGGCGATAAATGGCCGCTTTGGTCGACCTGGAGCAGGTCGACCAGCAGGTCACCGCTCAGCCTCCCGCCCCGGCGGTGGCGACATCAGCGTCCCTCTGGGCGCGGCGCGAGTCGGCGCCTGATCGGCGCCGAGCACCGGTGCTCGGCAGACGGACTGCCGCCGTATGTCGGCGCAGGGCCCGGCCGACGAGATCTCCGAGATGCGCGGGCTACGGCCGGAGACGTGTTTCACCACGGTGACCGACGAGGCCACCGGACTCACCCGGCTGTGCTCTGGCAGGCGCCGGCTCTACGGCTTATGGCGAGGACCGCGCGGGACGTGGGGCGGCGTCGGTTCGGGCCTCGAGGGCGTGGAGGACGGCCACCATGTCGGACCCGCCGTGTCCCAGCGCCACGGTCTCGCGGAAGAGCGCGTGGCAGACGTCCAGCAGGGGCGAGGCGAGCCTCGACTCCCTGGCCGCGTCGGCGATCAGCTGGTTGTTCATCAGGACGTCCCTGACCGCCGCCTGCACCGCGAAGTCACGGGCGAGCAGCTTGGGCGCCTTCATCCGGGAGACGCCGCTGGCCATGGGACCGGCGTCGAGGACGGCCAGGAACTGCCGCCGGTCCAGTCCGTGGCGGTCGGCGAAGTGGAACGCCTCGGTGAGCCCGGTGACCATGGTGATCAGGAAGAGGTTCACCGAGAGCTTCATCAGCAGCGCGTTCGGGACCGGGCCGCAGGTGAACGTCTCGTGGCACATCGGCAGGAGCCGCGGGCGCACCACCTCCACGGCCGCCCGCCCGCCGGCCAGCATCGCCACGAGCTGTCCCGCCTCCGCCGGCTTGCGGGAGCCGGAGACGGGGGCTTCGACGTAGCCGCCACCGGCCGCGTGGACGTCGGATTCGAGCCCGCGCGAGTAGTCGGGCGAGGTCGTCCCCATGTGGACGATCGTGTGCCCCGCGACGTTCGTCCCGAACTCCGGTGTGCCACGGCCCAGGGCGGAGTCGATGGCGGCGCCGTTTGCCAGCATGAGGACGACGACCCTGGCGCGCTTGAAGACCTCGGCGGGGCTCGCCGCCACCTTCGCGCCCGCCGCGCGCAGCGGTTCGCACCTGGCGGTGGTGCGGTTCCACACGACGAGCGCCGTCCCGGCCCGAGCGAGGTTGAGCGCCATGGGCTGCCCCATGACGCCGAGCCCGATGAAACCCATGTCCACGACGTACCACCTGGCCTTGCCTCTATGACACTTGTCATAGTAGTAGCCTCTATGACGACCGGCATAGGCCCACGAGGCGAGGACGTTGGAGGCGATGGCGGTGTCCGAACGGGGGCCGCGCGAGCGGATGGTCTTCGGCGCGGCTCAGCTCATCCGGCGGGACGGCGTGACCGCGACGGGCATGCGCGCCGTCGTCGCGCACGCCAAGGCGCCGCGGGGATCGCTCCAGCACTACTTCCCCGGCGGCAAGGAGCAGCTCGTCAACGAGGCCGTGGGCTGGGCCGGCGACTACGCGGGCAAGCGGGTCGCCCGCTTCCTCGCCGAACTGCCCGACCCCTCGCCCAGCGGACTGTTCGCCGCGATGGTGCGCCAGTGGACCGACGAGTTCCTGACGGCCGGGTTCACCTCGGGCTGCCCTGTCGCGGCGGCCACGGTGGACTGCGCCGATTCCAGCGACTCGATCAGGGCCGCTGCCGCCGCCGCCTTCGCCCGCTGGACCCGGGCGGTGGCCCAGGCGCTGAAGGGGATGGGCGTGCCGGAGGACCGGGCCGGCTCTCTCGCGACACTCATGATCAGTTCGCTGGAGGGCGCCATCCTGATCGCCAGAACCGAGCGCGACGTGCGCGCCCTGACCACCGTGGCGAGGGAGCTCGGCCCGGTCCTGGACGGCTGCGCCACAATGCCGACCTCTTGACGGCGTGCGCGTTGATCGATTAGACCTCAGGGAGCCCGTCGACCCCCCGGAGGACACCATGTCAAGCAGAGTGTTGATACGACTCGCGGTAGCCGCGGTGACGACGGGTTCGCTGGTCGCGCTCGGCGCCATGCCCGCCTCGGCGACCCCGGAGCCCGCCGCCGACAAGCCGCCGAGGACGACGAAGGGGCCGTGCGGCTACGCCACGACCCCGGACGAGCCGGCCGCCCGTAAGGTGCCGCTGCCCCCTGACCCGCGCCGCACCCCCACGCGGCAGATCTCCGCGGTTCTCAAGACCAACCACGGCGACATCGGGCTCACCCTCGACCCGGCCAAGGCGCCGTGTACGGTGCAGAGCTTCGTGCACCTGATCCGGCACAAGTTCTACGACGTCACCTCCTGCCACCGGCTGACCGCCTACGACCGGCTGAAGGTGCTGCAGTGCGGCGACCCGAGCTTCACCGGCGAGGGCGGGCCCGGCTACCGGTACAAGGACGAGCTGCCCACCGACCTGCCGCCGTGGCCGGGCGACCCCACCGGGGCGCGCAAGACGTATGCGCGCGGCGTGCTGGCCATGGCCAACGCCGGCCCGAACACCAACGGCAGCCAGTTCTTCCTGGTCTACGGCGACTCCGGGCTGCAACCCAACTACACGATCTTCGGGACGGTCGACGCCGCCGGGCTGGCCACGCTGGACCGCATCGCCGCCGGCGGCATCCAGCCCACGCCGGGCGGCCCGACGCCGCCGGTGGACGGCAAGCCCGTCCTCCCGGCCGACATCACCGACGCCCGGGTCGTCCGCTAACGCGCCCTGTCCGCCGGGAACGGCGTGACCCGTTCCCGGCGGACCAGCTAGCCGGTCAGCCGCTCGTGCAGGCGGCGTGCCGTCCGCACGAAGCCGCTCGACCCCGGCCGCGCGGCCACCTCCGCGACGGCCGGGAGGGGGCCGCGCGCCCTCGCCCAGGCGGCCGCCCGTACGGCGAAGCCGAGCGCCGCGGTGTGCACGGAGTGCGCCTGTGCCCCTGTCGAGCACCTCGCCGTCGAGCGCGGCCAGGTCGAGCCGGGCGTGGACGCCGCCGCACGCGGAGAAGGACTCCAGGCGCAGCCGCTGCCCGTCGCAGGTCACCAATCGCGGGTCCAGCCGGGCCGCGGCTGGTGGTAGCGGGTCATCGCCACGTCGGCCAGCGCCAGCAGCCCGGCCGCCGCCGGAGCCGCCTCGGTGATCAGCCCGCTGAAGAAGCGGGGATAGGTCTGGGGGCCGGACAGGGCCCGGCCGCCGGAGGTCGACAGGTCGAGCCGGGAGCCGTAAAGTGTTGAGGGCCCGGCGTAGGAGTACGCCTGCACCGCGTTCGTCATGCCGGGGACACTAGAGATCGTCACCGACAGTTCTCACTTCCAGAAGACCGCCACCGCCGCGGTCAGCATGGCCAGCACGCCCACGCTGTAGAAGACGGCCGGCCGCTTGACCCGCTGCCTGACGCCCACGATGGCCAGCACCAGCAGGACGAGGTCGAGGCCCAGCTTGAGGCCCATCTTGGGGTTGTTGACGGGCAGATCGAGCGCGTACCTGACACCGATCAGCGCGGCGCCGGTGACGGCCTGGCCGATCGCGCCGCCGATCATGTAGCTGCCGATCTCGGGTTGCTTCAGGCGCATCTGGTAGAAGAATCCGCCGACCATCGCGGCGAAACCGGCCAGGTGGAAGAAGAGCAGAAGAAGACGCAAGAAGTCCATGACCACACGGTCGGGCACCGCCGCCTCCCAGACATCCGTCAGCAGGAGACAGATGAGCTACTTCCGCCGGAGTACCCGCTGGTCCGGCGCGCGTAGTGGGAGTTGACCGCGGGCGGGCCCGTGTAGTTGGGGCCGGCCTGGTCGTCAAAGCCCAGGAAGACGTACGGCAGGCGGAGGTCGCGCCGCCCATGACAGCGGATCCGCCTTGCCCGAGCGTCGTAGCCGACCCGGCGGCGCGGAACGGCGCGACCCTGACGGTTGGTCAGGCCCTGTACAACGGCTCCTCATTGCCCGCCAGGTCCTCGATAAGCTCACCGATGAGCCGTTCCTCCATGACCGCTCGCCCGGTGGCCGCCATACGTGCCGCGAGCTCAGGTGCCCACGGGCTGCTGGCAGGACTGCCTTTCAACGCCTCGGACTCCCCCCGGCCGAGCGCCTGCTGATACGTGGTCACATCCATCCTCCATGGTGTGGCCCCGTACCTCGTCTGGGCATCCGCGGTGGTCCGCACCCCCGTCCAGTCGAAGTCGCCGCGCCACCACACCGATCCCGCGCAGGCGGCGACCAACCGGTGGCAGGCCAGCGACGGCATCCCTTCGGTGCAGATCAGAGGAGCTCCGCCCACGCCCACCGCGGCTCTCAACACCGCTGGGTTCTCACAGACGAACACTCGCGGCGAGGTCACCTGGAGCGGCATCGTCACCAGCTGGTGCAGCGTGGCCCGGAACGGCGTGGCCGCGTCCGCCGCGGCGCTCAGCCAGTCGGCCAGCGGCGAACCGGTCGCGCGTAGCCCGAGGACGAGCACCTGGCTCGCCAGGTCATCCACGATCACTCCGGCGGACTCCCACAGCCGAACCGTAGTCAACGAAGCCCACAGCAGCTACTGGGATCGCGACTCCGCCTCGCTATGGAACATGGGGCGCATCATCAGCGCGCAGACCGATCGGCTGGTCCAGCCGCCCGCTCTGAATGAGAACCCGCAGCTGCTGATGCCCGAACTCGACCCCGAGCTGGCCCTCCGAGTGAGCAGGTCTACCCCATGAACCGTGTCACCCTCGCCATTCTGCTCGTCCTTCTTATGTCGGGATGCACCATGTACGACAAGACCATTACGCAAGAACAAGCCGATGCCCGGGTGAACCAGCTAATTCGCGACACCGCCGCGGCCCTCACGCCGAGGCCGCGCCTCGAACTGATCCCATACGGGACGGGGGCCGACAACTGCCTGGCCGCTGATGCGCCAGAGGGGATGGTGTCCATCAACCGTGCGTACTGGCTGCGCGACATCCCCAAGAGCGAAAACTTGAACATCTCCCGCCAGGTGAAGGCCCACTGGCAAGCCCAAGGCCACCGGATCGTCGCGGTCGGCACCGGGAACAACCCCGACCTGAACGCAGAGTCGAACCCCGACCACTTCATTCTTGGCCTGAGCTGGGCGAAGGGCGACAACCTGTACCTCGCGTCGACCTCCACCTGTGTCTGGCCGGATGGAACCCCACCTGCCAAAACCGGCCGGTAGCCCGACCACCGAGTGCAACCGCCATCCGTCACGCCAAGATCTTTAACCTTGAATGGGCGTCTCCTTATGGCACAGGAGCCTGCCGTTCACATGGTGCCAAATCCGACGCCCGACTTGCCGAGGTCACCTGCCGCCTTCGATCTCGTTGAGTGAGCCAGCACTCTTGCTCGTCCGATCCGCTGCTCGCTGGAGACGCCACGCCCACAGTGCCTGCCACCATTCGAGCCGGTCCCTCGAATTTTGCGGAAATACCGCGTTGAGACAAGCCGCGGTGGAAGCCAGGACGACGATGATCGCAATGATGCCCCATGGAACGCCAAGCCAGGCAAGCGCGCCCAGCGGACTGGCTGTCCCCACAACACCGAGGGCAGGAGCGATGCGGCCGACACGACCTGGCGGACTGGGCCGGGCCATTAGACGATCACCGAGCCTTTGATCAGCTCATCCGTCAGCAATGAGCGGGCTTCGTGAGCGGCCCGCACATACTCCTCGTGGACAGCGATCTGCCGGTCGAGAAGGGTGAGCGCGCTCTCGATCTCTTGCTGCTCGGTGAGCGGGGGGACGGTGACTATGAGGTGGCTCAGGTCGCGCGAGTTGATTGTCGGGATAACCGTTGCCCTGGACCTGCGGTGGAGCCATTCCAAGGTGGACGGGAGATTGAGAAACCTCTTGAGGTAGCGGGCATCGACTCTTTCGGGCGCTCTGATGCGCAATCGATGGAGATTGGCTCCGAACAGCCACCCCTCGTGCTCCTGATTGACGAGCGTCGGCTGGCTCATCGCGCCTGCCCGGATGCACAGGATGTCGCCGGGGAGAAGCTGGAATCTGGCGAGCCGTTCCGCTGTTTGGTGCGTTGCCTTGTCGATGTCGTTCGCGACGATTTCGCCTTGTCGAAGGTGCCGGGGCATCACGATGGGCACCGATCCATCCGGCGTGCGCTCATCTGGACCTAGACGTGATACGGCGGGGCCAGCTTGGATCTCGCACACCTCGCCGAGGGGGACCCGGAGCCAGCCATCGGGAAGAGCCCCGAGTGACCGTCCGGCGGGCTGGGGGCGGACCGGTCGCGCGTATACGCCCTCCTGAAGTATCTCCCCGTGGAGCTGCTCAAGGCGGGCGAATGCGCTGATCGCAGATACTGGCTCCGAGTCGTCGTCTGGTTCGACGTGGTCCACATAATCGGCAGGATCCAATGAGTAGTCATTCCAGCGCAGTCTCTGGACTCCGACCGAAATGGCGAGTGCTCCACCGGGGAGCCTGCGTACTTCGCCCTCGGAGAGGTCTTGTCTGGCGCGGAAGAGCTGCGCGATCTCTGTGTCAGCGTCCGGAGACAAGATGACAGTGCCTTCTTGAGTGGCGACCATCGTCGACGCGTCGACCAAGAGCACCTGTTTCGGCGTTTCTGTGGGTCGACTCAAGAACCAGGCAATCACCGTTGTATCGGTTCCTGGGAACAGCCGAGCCGGTAGGGCAACGATCGCTTCGACCGCACCCTGCTCAACCATCTCCCGGCGAATGGCATGCTCGCGCTCGTCAGAGCTACTGCTGGCCTGATGTGGCATGAGCACAGCAGCCCTGCCTTCCGGGCTCAAGCATGTGACGGCGTACTGCAGCCAGGCATAGTTGTCGTTGTGAACGGGAGGTGGGCCGAAGAGCCAATCGCGGTCGGGCCCTGTATCCGGCCGGGCAGCTCGGCGGTTGAAGGGCGGATTCATCACTACCGCGCCGGCCCTGAACTCAGGAGGGGGCTCCATCCACGGCCGCGCACTGCTGAGGCGAAGGTCGGCATGTTGCCCATGCAGAGCCAGGTTCATCGCGGCCAGTTGCAGAGCCTCACTACTCGGACTCGTGCCGCGAACTGGCGACTCCGGCCCGAGCAGGTTGCCCACCTCGCGTAGCATCTCTCCACCACGAACCCATGGGTCGTATACCGGAAGGTCTTGCTCTCCCTCGCCAGCAGCTATGCGGACCAGCAGTGATGTCACAGCACGCGGGGTGAAGAACGCTCCGCTGTCGAAGTTCATCGCCGCTGCGTACCGCTCCCGCAGCGCTTCAAATGCACTGACGTCGGGTCGATCACAGACACCTATCAACTCGGCAAGATCCGCGGAGGGCGGCGGAGCCAGGAGCTCGAGGCGGCTTCGGACATCTGAGGGAACCCCTTGCCGCCTCAACGCCCGATCCGCGAGTTCACCAATCCTCCGGATGACCATGGTCGGCCGCAGATTTTGGGTTGGCTGCTGACTGATTGCGCGGATCTCCGGCCAGACGTCTGGCACACACGTCCGGAGATAATTCAAGATCATGACGAGGTAGAGGAGGTCCGACTCCCCGCTGGTACCGTCTCGGTACCGGCCCCGGAGAAACTCTAGGATGCTTTGGGCAGGTCGATTGTCCGGGTCGACCCGACTCTCGGGGTCGCTAGCCGGGCCTGCGCCTGCAAGGTCAGGGGCGTCGTCCGGCCGCCCCCGATAGGCGATCTCCAACTTGTGCCGAACTCGGTCACCATAGGTGACCCCGGCGACTTCGCCAGGCCACCGGCTGCTGTCCGGAATAGGCCGACGATCAAGCCAGGGAAGGATGCCACTGACGGGGAAGAACTGGCCATCTCCCAGCCGAACCGGCTGAGGGAAGTCCGCATGCCGTTTTGCCCACGTCGTAACCGTAGGTCGACGGACTCCGGCCAACTCCGCCAACTCGGCCCTGGAGACCAATCGGTCCGCTGCTGGCTTCTTCAGATCCATCCCCGCCCCTGGCTTCTCGCCTCCGCTCGACGAGTTAACAGTAGAGCTGTCACAGCCATGGTGCCAGTGCGTACTATCCAGTACGCATCTCTAGATCGGCTTAACACTGTTCGGCTTGCATCTCTGCAGCTAGGGCCTCGGTCGACAGCTTCCACCCTGATAACCCTGATAACACCCGAAGACACAAGGGAGGCCTCTCAAGGAGCACCCGCCGAGAGCAGGCGGTGACCGCCGGCTCCCAATTCCAGCCCCCGGCATCCCCAGCCAGCTGATTCACGGCGGCTCCAAGCAGCTGCCTGGCGCGGAGAGGTCCGAAATCCACCTCGGCGGCCGCGCGGCTTGACTGCCACCACGCTAGACCCCCGAAGAGGCGTCGGTGCAGGTCAGGCGCGTCCAGCACAGCGGCGCACAGCTGCTGTCCCTCAGACCGCGTCCGAAATAGATGATCGACGATCGGCCCGGATACACACGAGCACACCACGAGCAGCACGAAGATCAACAATGCCGTAGACAGGCGAATATGTTGAGGGGTCAAACGAAGAAACCCCAGCTCAGAAACCCGAGCTGGGGCCTTTCGGTGTGCGCCGCCAGGGACTCGAACCCCGGACCCGCTGATTAAGAGTCAGCTGCTCTAACCAACTGAGCTAGCGGCGCTTGCGACGCCCGTAACTCTAGCAGCACCGGAGCGCCACTCGCACATCAGCCGATCCGCTCGGCCACCCTCTCGAAAGCCTCCAGCGTCAGCTTCCAGAACCGGTCCACGTCCAGGCCCGTCGCCACCGAGGCGTTCGCCGTCCGCTCGTCGATCCTGAAGTCCGTCACCGTCATCCCTGCCGTGTACGTCCCCATCGTCTCCACGTTCACCACCGCGGGCACGCGCGTCAGCAGCGTCGGGTCGATGACGTGCGCGACGGCCACCGCGTCGTGGATGGCGGGTCCGCCCTCGGCCGTCACCATCCCGTAGAACTGGGAGATCGGGACCACGAGGTCGGCCAGGCGGCCGAGTGTCCGCATGCGGTCCAGGATCGCCTCGGTGACGACCGCCGTGAGCGTCACGTCGAGGCCGACCATGGTGACCGTCCATCCGGCTCTGAACACGATCGAGGCCGCCTCGGGGTCGGCCCTGATGTTGAACTCAGCCGCGGGGGTGTGGTTACCCCTGGTGTACGAGCCGCCCATGATCACGAAGTCGCGGACCCACTCCACGATGCGCGGCTCCCGCCGTACGGCGAGGGCGATGTTGGTCAGCGGGCCGACGGCGACCAGGGTGATCTCGCCGGGCGCCGAGCGGAGGGTCTCGATGATGAAGTCGACGGCGTGGCCTTCCGACGCCCCCTTGGCGGGCGCGGGGAGCTCGACGCCGCCCAGGCCCGAGGCGCCGTGGACGGATTCGGCGCGCACGCGCTCGCCCATCAGAGCTCCGGCGCAGCCAGGGGTCACCGGGACGTCGCCCAGCCGGTAGAACTCGCGCAGCGCGAGCGCGTTGGCGGTGGTCAGGTCGAGGCTGACGTTGCCGCCCACGGTGGTGATGCCGACCAGTTCGACCTCGGGAGAGCCTCCGGCGAGCGCGAGAGCCAGGGCATCGTCAATACCGGGATCACAGTCGATAAGGAGCTTTTTCACCCTAAGACAGTACATATGAATCGGGGCCGGGCAGTTTCCCCCAAAACTGCCCGACCCCGATCTATCGCGGTCCAGGCCGGGCACCTTCCCCCGAAGTGCCCGGCGGTCCCGCATCAGCAGACCACGGTCCCCCTCCGCGTCTGCATCGGCAAAAGCTCTGCAAGTCAGTCGCAGCACCCTTGACCTGCTTCAACGTTACAGAGCTGAATGCAACGGACGCGTCATATCAGGGTCCGTAATCGCCCTAAACAGCCTAGGGGAGCTCCAAGCGGACCTCCGTGCCCTCCCTGAGGGAGCGGCTGACCGTGCAGTGCTTGTCCTCCACCCGCTGCGCGACCGTCCTGAACACCTCGTCGGCCTGCTCCGAAGGGACCTCCACGTCGTAGGTCACGGTGACCGGGCCCAGCTTGTTCGGCTCGACCTTCTCCGCCTCTACGGTCATCGCCAGCCGGAGCAGCCGGTGCCCGCGCTTGGCCGTGAGCGGCTCCACGGTCACGATGTTGCACCCGCCGACCGCGGCCAGCAGCAGCTCGACCGGGGTGAACACGCCGTCCTGGTCGCCCCCTCCGATGTCGACCCGCGCGCCGCGCTCGTTGGTCACCACGAAACCGTCATCTGTCCGCTCAACACGTACGTTCGCCATGCTCGCAAACCTACCGGGAGTATCCGGACGCCGCGCGGGGTCGGTGGCTGAGGTCCTTCCGAGAGGGACGCTCCCGCCGTACCCGAACCCCGCGCCGGAGACCGGGACGACGAGAACGTGGGGTCAGGCGGGAGTGGGGAGGTTGAGGCGGACCAGGGTGCCGCCGTCGGGGGCCGAGACCGCCGAGACGGTCCCCCCGTGGCTGTCCACCACCTGCCGGACGATCGCCAGCCCCAGCCCCGACCCCGGCTTCGCCCGCGCCTCCGCCGACCGGTAGAACCGGTCGAAGACGAACGGCAGGTCCGACACCGGAATCCCCGGCCCGTGGTCGCGGACCTCCAGTACGCCGTCGTGCAGCGTCACCTCGACCGCGTCCGTGGGCGCGCCGTACTTGGCGGCGTTGTCGAGCAGGTTGCCCACCGCCCGCGCCAGCCGGTCGGGCACTCCGCGCACCAGCGTGGGCGAGACCGACACCGTGAAGCGGGTCTCGGGCCAGTGCAGCGCCGCCCTGGTCACCTGGTGGGTGACGATCTCGTCGAGGCGCACGACCTCCACCAGGGCCGCGGGCTCCTCGTCCCTGGCCAGCTCGACCAGGTCGGACACCAGCCCGGTCAGCTCCTCGAGACCGAGGACCACCGCCTGCCCGACCTCGGCCCGCTCGGACTCGGGCACGTCCCCCCGCACCAGCAGCTCGGCGTTGGTGCGCACCGCGGTCAGCGGCGAGCGCAGCTCGTGCGAGGCGTCGGCCACCAGCTGCTTCTGCGCCTTGGCCGAGCGCTCCAGCGCGTCCAGCATCGTGTTGAAGCTGGCCGCCAGCTTGCCGATCTCGTCGTCGCGCTCGACGTCGATGCGCAGCCCGAGGTCTCTGGTCACCGCGATCCTGGAGGTGGTGGCGGTGAGGGTCGACAGCGGGCGCAGCGAGGTCCGCGCGGCCAGCCAGCCGAAGAACGCCGCGATGACCAGCCCGCCGGCCGCCACCGCCAGGAACGGCCAGCCGAACTCCGCCTGCCACCGCCCGATCTGTCCCATGACGCTCTCGGCCCTGCGGCAGGTCACGTAGTAGGCGGCGCCCAGCACCAGCAGGACCGACAGCGCGGCCGCGAGGCCCGCCGCGAGGGCGAGCCGAAGATGCAGCTTCATAGCTCCCTCAACACGTATCCGAGGCCGTGCACGGTCTGGATCAGCCGCGGCTCGCCGTCGTGCTCGGTCTTGCGGCGCAGGTAACGGATGTAGACCTCGAGCGAGTTGGAGCCAGGGGTGAAGTCGTAGCCCCAGATCCGCTCGAGGATGACCTCGCGGGTGAGCACCTGCCCGGCGTTGCGCATGAGCAGTTCGAGCAGCGCCGCCTCGGTCCCCGTCAGGTCGAAGACCCGGCCGCCGCGCCGCGCCTGGCGGCTGGACGGGTTCAGCGCGAGCCCGGCGAACTCCAGCGCCCCGCCCGACGAGGAGCCACGGCGCAGCAGCGCCCGCACCCTGGCGAACAGCTCCTCCAGCGCGAACGGCTTGACCACGTAGTCGTCGGCCCCCGCGTCCAGCCCCTCGACCCTGTCGCCCACGCCGGACAGCGCGGTGAGCATGAGAACGGGTGTCCTGTCGCCCTCCCCGCGCAGGCGACGGCAGACCTCCAGCCCGTCCATGCCCGGCATCATGACGTCGAGCACGACGAGGTCGGGTCTGTCCACCGCGACCACCGCCAGCGCGGTCGGCCCGTCGGCGGCGCCCCTGACCCGGTACCCCTGGACGCGTAGCGCCCTGGTGACGGCCTCCCGCACCTGCGGCTCATCGTCCACCACCAAAACTTCGGGCTTACCCATGTTCTCTTCAGGCAACTCTCATGTACGTCGCACACCGTCGTCTCTATGACTACCAGCACCCAGTCTCTCTCGCCCCTGCTCTTCTGGACGGGCGCGGCAGTGGGGCATTTCGGAGCGATCCACCCCGGCTGGAGCTATCCGTGGCTGCCCACCGCCTATGTCGGCGCCGCGCTGCTCGTCGTCCTCGGGCTGGTGGCGGTCCGCTGGCGGCGCGCGGCGCCGCTGCCCCCGAGCGTCCGTACGGTGGCCGCCCTCGCGGGCGCGCTGCTGGTCACGCACCAGCTCGCCGGTCCCGCCGACGTGACGGGGCTGAGCCGTACCGGCTCCTTCCTGCTGTACGGCGCGGCGCTGGCGGTGGCGCTGTGGCGGCGCCGTCCCGCGCAGCGGACCGGCACGCTCCTGATCGCCGAGGGGATCGGCGCCGACCGGATCGCCTCCCGCGTCCGCCATCCGGAGCGCACGCTGGTGCTCTACCGGGCCCGCGACCCCCGTGAGGCCGAGACGGCCCGCGAGCTGCGCGCCCGCGGCGTGCCCGTGGTCCTCGTCGAGGGGGCCGAGCACGACCCGAGGGCCAAGGAGGCCGTCAGCGCCTCCGGCCTGAGCCGCCTCGTCCCCGACATCTCCGAGCGCAGGGTACTGGTCTACGGCCCCCGCGGCTTCGTGAGGTATGTCAACGGCGCGCTGTCCAAGCTCCGGCAAAGGGCTTAGCCGTGCGTTATCCGGTCCATGCCACGGTGAACCGTATGACCTTTCCCGGCGCCGCTCGTGTGCAGATGGTGATGGACCTTCCCGTGTGCGTGGACATTCGCACCGCGCTACCCGAGCGGGAGCTCACGCCCCTGCTCGACGACGCGTTCTCCTGGCTGCGTTGGGTGGAGGACACCTTCCACCCGGGCAGGGCGGACAGCCAGGTCGCCAGGCTGAACAGGGGGCAGACCATCGACCAGGTCCCCGAGGTCGTGGAGATCCTGCACAGGTGCGACGAGCTGCACGAGGCGACGGGCGGCTGGTTCGACGGGCACGCGGGCAGCAGGCTCGACCCGATGCCCTATGTGCGGGGCTGGGCGGTGGAGCGCCTGTCACGGGCGCTGACCACCGCGGGCGCGGTCGACCACCGGGTGAGCGCGGGCCACGACCTGCGGGTGCGCGGCTCCTCATCGCCGGGCCGCCGCTGGCGGGTCGGCGTCCGCGATCCCTACGACGGGGTCACCACGTCGGTGCTGTTCCCGCACGACGCCGCCATGGCCACCGCGGGCGGCGAGGAGTTCAGCGGCGAGGGCCGGGCGTGGGTGTGCGTGATCGGCCCCGACCTGGGTGTGGCGGGCGCTTACGCCGCCGCCATGCGAGCCATGGGAACGGCCAGAGCCAGGCGTTTCGCCATGCGGCTGTCGAGCGAGACGGATGGGAGCCAGGGGTGGAACAGGGACGCCCGGCCGTACCAGAGCATGGTGGTCGGCGCCGACGGGCGCGCGACGCTCACGCCGGGCTTCACGACCTACGACGCCGAGACGAGACTCGCGGGCTAGGCCTCGGGGTGCTTGGCCAGGTACTGGACGTACAGGGGCCGCAGCGCCTCGCCCAGCTCGCCCTGGCCCGAGCTCATGGCGTCGCTGAGCAGCGCGGACAGGTGGCTGAGATCGTTGACGACCTCGTGGCTGTGCCCGCTGGCCGCCTCCGCCGCGGGGATGGCCCTCAGCAGCTCCCAGATGAACCCGAAGTCCCCGTGGCGTACGGCATAGCGCACGGCCCGGTCGTGGAGTTCGCTCGCCGGCATCGACTCGAGTTCCTCAGTGTCCATGTCACTTCCTCCCCCAGAACGCACCTTCCCCCGGAACCCCTCTGGGTAACGCCATCGCGAGACTACTTAGAGTCATCGGGGGGCACATAGCGTGCATGTCAGATCGACAGCTGACGACCTTCCTGATCGTCACGCTCGCCGCGATGCTCGCCTTCGATCGTCGCGCATCGGCTGCAGCGGTGGGTCAGGGTGCCGGGCGTCGGTGCTGGAGATCCTGCTCGGGGTGCTGGCGGGTCCGGTGGTGCTCGGCTGGGTGGGCCGGCACGAGGCGAGGGCGCTCGCGCTGTTCGCCTCCGCGGGACTGCCGCTGATCGTCGTGCTCACCACGACCGGCGTGGAACAGCACGCGATCACCGCGGCCACGGCCGCCGCCATGGTGACCGCGGGTGTCTTCAGCGTGACGGTCTACCCCTTGATCGCCCTTCGGCTCTATCGAACCGCCGATCAGAAGTGCGAGGATCCTGTGGCGTGAAGTTCATCATCAAAATTCTCGTCGTGGCGGCGTCCCTCTGGGTCGCCATCCAGTTCGTGGACGGAGTCGAGATCACGACTCCCACGGGCACGGCCAAGTACTGGGGCACGCTGCTCGTGGTGGCGCTGATCTTCGGTGTCATCAACGCCGTGATCAAGCCGATCATCGAGACCATCGGCTGCGCCTTCTACGTGCTGACCCTGGGGCTGTTCGCCCTGGTCGTCAACGCGGGGCTGATGCTGCTCACGAGCTGGGTCGCCGACCAGATCGACGTCCCCTTCCACGTCACCGGCTTCTGGCCCGCCTTCTGGGGGGCGATCGTCGTCGCCGTCGTCAGCTGGGTGCTCAGCCTGGTCCTGCCCGACTGATGCTGCTCGACGGCGCCACCCTCACCTGCGCGCAGGTGGCCGCCGGCGGCCCGGTCTCGATCGGCTCCCTCGATCGGGCCGGCGCCGCCTGGCGGACCGCCCAGTCGCTGGCCGGTCCCGTGTACGGCCAGAGCACGGGTGTCGGCGCCAACAAGGACACCGCGGTCGAGCAGGGCGGGCTCGACCTGCTGCGCAGCCACGCGGGAGGGGCGGGGCCGCTCGTGAGCGAGGCGCGCGCCCGCGCGATGCTCGTCGTCAGGCTCAACCAACTCCTCGCGGGCGGCTCGGGGGTGAATCCGGCCCTCCTCCCCGTGCTCGCGGAGGCGGTCAACGGCGGCTTCACTCCCCCTGTCCGCACCTACGGCGCGATCGGCACGGGCGACCTGACCGCGCTGGCCACCACCGCCCTGTGCCTGCTGGGCGAGCGCGAGTGGCGCGGGCCCGGCGGGGCGTCAGGTCCGGGGCCGCGGTTCGCGCTGTCCTCCGGCGACGCGCTGCCGTTCATCAGCTGCGGTGCGGCCACGCTGGCCGACGCGGCGCTGGCCGTCCATGGCCTGCGGACGCTCATGGAGTCCGCCGTCACCGTGGCGGCGCGCTCCTTCACCGCGGTCGGCGCCTCGGCCGAGCCGCTGGCGCCGGCCGTCCACGAGGCCAGGCCCCACCGGGGGCAGGCGGAGGTGGCCGTGCGCCTGCGCGGGATGCTGACCGCCGAGGAGGCGGTCAGGGTCCAGGACCCGTACGGCTACCGCGCCTTCGCACAGGTGCACGGGGCCGCCATGGACGGGCTGGAGCGGGCCGAGCGCGTCGTCGAGGTCGATCTCAACGCCGCCACCGAGAACCCGCTCTTCCACGGCGAGCTGGCCTGGCACAACGGCAACTTCCACGCCGCGCCCGTCGCCCTGGCGCTCGACGCCCTGCGGGCGGCGCTGGTGCCCACGGCGCAGCTGTCGGCCGCGAGGCTGGCCACGCTCATGGAGCCGGCCTACACCGGGCTGCTCCCCTTCCTCGCGGGGAGTCAGGGCCGCTCGGGGGCGATGATCCTCGAGTACGTCGCGCAGGACGCGCTGGCCGAGCTGCGCCTGCTGTCCGCGCCCGCGGCAGGGGGCACGGCGGTGATCTCACGCGGCACCGAGGACCACGCCAGCTTCGCCACCCAGGCGGCGAGGGCGGCGCTGCGCTGCCTGGAGCCGCTGGAGATCGTGCTGGCCTGCGAGCTGGTCGCCGCGCGCAGGGCGCTGTCGCAGCGCGGCTCCGCCGGCGAGCCCGACCGTCCCCTCGACGCCGACCTGGACGAGGCGCGCAGGGAGCTCAGCGGCTGATCCGCGCCACCGAGCCGCGCTCGCGCAGCGTGGGCTGCTGCACCACCCTGCGGCGCCGGGAGGGACCGTCCGCAGCCGCGGCGACCAGCCGTACGGCGGCGCGCACGATGCCGTCGATGTTCCAGTCGACCGTGGTCAGGCCGGGGCTGAGCAGGCCCGACATGGGATGGTCGTCGTAGCCCATCACCGACACGTCGCCGGGAATCGACAGCCCGCGCTCGGCCGCCGCGGCGTAGACGCCGTAGGCGATGGAGTCGGAGAAGCAGAACACCGCCGTGTGGCGCCCGCTGTCGAGGACCGTGTGGGCGACCTCGGTGGCCGCGGCCAGCCCGTAGGAGGCGGTGGCCACCTCGATGTCGAGGCCCAGCCGGTCGGCCTCGGCGCTGGCGTGGATGTCCGCGGGCCGGTCGGGCGTGCGCGCCCCCGTCGGGGTGAGCACGGCGATGTGCTCGTGACCGAGCTCCTTGAGGTGCTCCAGAGCGAGGGTGACGCCCCGCCTGTTGTCGAAGACCACCTCGCCCGCCGTGCCCGGCAGCCCGTCGCCGATCGCGACCACGGGCACCGACTCGCACAGCTCGGCCCAGAACGGCGCGGCCGGGTCGACGGGCTGCACGATCAGGCCGTCGACGCGCTGGTCGCGCAGCTGCTGGGCCAGGGCACGCTCGCGGGCGGGGTCGCCCACCGCGTCGAGGATCAGCGCGTAGCGGTCCTTCTCCCGTAGACCCCTGCTGATGCCGACCGCCAGCGACTGCTGCCACAGGTCCTCGAGGGAGCCGCAGAGCACGCCGATCATGCCGGTGCGGCCACTCGCCAGCGCTCTGGCGATGGGGTCGGCCTCGTAGCCGAGCTCGGCGGCCGCCGCGCGCACGCGTTCCATGGTCTCCTCCGAGACCTGGAGCCCGCGAAGGGCGTAGGAGACGGCAGCAGGCGAAAGGCCGGTCGCCTGCGCGACCTCTTTGATGGTCGCTCGCTTTCTGGCCATCGGACAAGCGTAGCCACCATTGACAAACAAGAGGTGAAGCGGTTCACTGAAACGCATCACTGAATCGCTTCACATGCAAGGTCAGGGTTTACCTGTAATCTCGGTAGGAAATATAGGGAGGTGTGATCGTGAGCATCGATGTCCATCAGCACCTGTGGACGCCCTCGTTCGTCGAGGCGCTGCGCGCCCGTTCCCGCCCTCCTCGCCTCGACGGCTGGACCCTCCTCCTCGACGGCGAACCGCCGTACGAGGTCGACCCCCTCGATCACGCCGACCGCGACACCACGGGCCTTGAGCTCGCGCTGGTCTCCCTCTCCAGCCCGCTGGGCATCGAGTTCCTGCCGCCCGAAGAGGCCTGGCCGCTCATCGACGCCTACCACGAGGGCGCGCTGAAGCTGCCCGTGCCGTTCGGCGCGTGGGCGGCGACCTGCCACAGCGACGTCGACCCTGGCAGGCTGGCCGCCGACCTCGACCGGGGCTTCGCGGGGCTGCAGATCCCCGCGACCGCCGAGCCCGACGACCGGCTGCTCGAGGTGCTGACCGAGCGCGACCTGCCGTTGTTCGTCCATCCAGGCCCCGCCGCCGCCACCCAGGGCGTGCCCGGATGGTGGCCCGCGCTGGTGCCGTACGTGCAGCAGATGCACGCCGCGTGGCACCACTTCCACGCCGTCGTGCGCCCGAGGCACCCGCGGCTGCGGGCGTGCTTCGCGCTGCTGGCGGGGCTCGCGCCGCTGCACTCCGAGCGGCTGATCACCCGTGGCGGCGGCAGGGCCCGGGTCGACCCCCTCTGTTACGTGGAGACCTCCTCGTACGGCCCGCGCGCGATCGACGCGATCGTCCGCGAGCTCGGCATCGACGTGGTGGTGAACGGGTCGGACGCGCCGTACGCCACCGCCCCCGACCCGGGGATGGGCGCCGCCGCGGCGCACGCCATCAGGGTCGCCAACCCTCGACGTCTACTCGGACGAAAGGAGTAAACGCACGTGAGCACCAACCTTCCCGCCCGCACGCTCGACCGGCGGGAACTACGCGAGCTGGTCGACGACCTGGCCGCGAACCCCGCCCAGTGGCGGGACCTGGTGGACTTCCCCGCCGACGGCGGCCGTCACTACGCCTCGCTCTACCGTGACGCCTACGTGGACGTGTGGCTGCTCTGCTGGCGTCCGGAAGATGACACGGGCTGGCACGACCACGACATCTCCTCCGGCGCCGTGCACGTGGTCCAGGGCGCCCTGCGGGAGTGCAACCCGCGCATCGGCGGCGAGCACCTGGAGACCGTGGTGGCGGAGGGGCAGTCGTTCCACTTCGGCCCCGACCACATCCACCGGCTGACGGGGGCGGTGGACAGGAGCGTGTCCATCCACGCCTACTCACCCCCGCTGTGGCGCCTGGGGCAGTACTCCATCGACGACACGGGGCTCATGCGCAGGGTCTCGGTGAGCTACGCGGACGAGCTGCGCCCGATCGACGACGCGCCCATGAGTGAGGCGCCCGTCGGCGAGGTCGCCTGAGCTCAGGCCGCGCACGACTCCCGCAGCACGCAGCAGGTCGAGCAGGGCTCGGCCTCGGGCAGCGTGACCCACAGGCAGCAGGTCCTGCGCCGGTAGCCGTCGGCGGTCTGCTCGAGCAGGCCGTCGACGGGCCGGCCGACCGCGCGCAGCAGGCCCATGTAGTCGGCCTGGAGCACCACGGTCATCGGATGCGCGAACGCCTCGGCCGTGGAGCCCCACAGCGTCCGCGCGCCCACCCGCGCGTGCCCGCTGATCGCCTTGACGAGCGGCTCCTGCGACTGGAGCAGGGCCTCACGGATCGCCTGCGGGCTGTCGACGACCGTCACCGACGTGGCGGCGACCGTCACGCCCGCTTCCGACTGCTTGAAGTAGGTGTCCTCGAGCCGCATGACGGGCGCCCGCCCGTCGAGCGCCCAGCCCACGGCCATCGGGAAGGTGAGCCAGTAGCCGAGCGTCTTCCACAGCAGCGCGGCGCCCACGTGCCGGGGCGCGTCGTACCGGCCGGCGGTCTGCTCGATCAGCGACCCGAGCAGGGTGGACGGCTCGCGCGTCAGCTCGCCGAGCGGGGTCCAGGAGTCGTCGGGCTCGACGGTCAGGCCGGGCAGGACGCCGAGCACGCCACCGCGCGCGGCTGCGACGCGCTCCAGCACTCCGGTCAACTCCGCGAGCGGCACGGCAGGCCCTTCGGTCGAATAGGTAAGCCTTGCCTAAGATACCAGAGGGCGTCCCGCCCGCACTCCTACGACCAGTTGCACCGCGCACGCGGCGAGCCCGGCCAGCAGCGGCACCGTCCAGCCGCCCGACGCCTGCCTGAGCAGGCCGATCAGCAGCGGGCCGAGCGCGGCCAGCACGTAGCCCACCGACTGCGCCACCGCCGACAGCGCGGTCACCGAGGACGGGTCGGGCGCCCGCAGCGTGATGATGAGCAGGGCGAGCGCGAGCGACGCGCCCTGCCCCACGCCCAGCACGATCATCCAGAGCCACGGCACGGTGGTCGGGGCGAGCAGCACGCCGAGGTAGCCCGCCACGGTCAGCAGCGCGGCGGCGGCCACGTGCGGGACCTGTGTCCTGCTCCGCTCGGCGTGCACGGGCACCGCGATCGTCCCGACGACCTGGGCGAGGTTGGAGACGGCGAGCAGGAAGCCGGCGTGGTCGGCGGGCAGGCCGGACTCCTGGAAGATCGTGGGCAGCCAGGCGAGCATCACGTAGAACGTGAGCGACTGGATGCCCATGAACGCGGTCAGCTTCCAGGTGACCGGGTTGCGCAGCAGCGCCCCGACCGGCCTCGGGCCGTTGGCCGGGGCAGACTGCCTGCCGAAGGCCTGGGGCAGCCAGAGCAGCGCGGCGGCCACCGCGGGCGCCGCGACCAGCGCGGAGACGCCGCGCCAGCCGTACCCCGTGAGGTGTTCGAGGGGAATCGCCAGCGCGGAGGCCGCGGCGGCGCCGCCCACCAGGGCCGAGACGTAGATGGCGGTGAGCAGGCCCGCCTTCTCGGGGAAGTGCAGCTTGACCACGCCCGGCATGATCACGTTCAGGATCGCGATGGCGGTGCCCGCGATGGCCGCGCCGGTGTAGAGGAGGGGCGCGCCGTCGAGGCTGCGGACCACCACGCCCGCGGCGAGGATCAGGAGGGCGACCAGGAGGGTGCGGTCGAGGCCGATCCTGCGGGCCAGCAGCGGGGCGACCGGGCCGAACAGGCCCAGGCAGACGACCATGACGGTGGTGATCGCGCCACCGCCGGCGGGGGTGAGGCCCACGTCGGTCATGATCTGGTCGAGGAGGGGGGAGATGCCGGCGAGGGCGGGTCGCATGTTGAGCGCGGTGAGGATCAGCCCGGCGACCACGAATGTTGATCTCAAGGACATAGCCAGGCCCACTCTGCCATGCGCCCTCCGGTCGGTGTCACCGCGGCCCGCAGGGGAAGCTCGTCCCGCTGACAACGTTGTCACACGGTTCAGCATGAGAAATGATCCGTGTGTGAGACCGACGATGAAGGATGTCGCCGCCGAGGCAGGGGTCGCGCTCAAGACCGTGTCCAGGGTCGTGAACAACGAGCCGGGGGTCAACGCCGCCACGGCCGACCGGGTCAGGGCCGCGATCGAGCGGCTGGGCTACAGCCGCAACGAGAGCGCCAGGGTGCTCCGTCAGGGCAGGACGTCGAGCATCGGCCTGGTCATCGAGGACGTCGGCGACCCCTTCTACTCGGGGGTGAGCAGGGCGGTCGAGGACGTCGCGATCAGGCACGGCTCCCTGGTGCTGAGCGGCTCCTCCGCCGAGGAGCCCGCCAGGGAACGGGAGCTGGTGCTCACCTTCTGCGCCCGCAGGGTCGACGGCCTCATCGTGGTGCCCGCCGGCGCCGACCACTCCTACCTGCGCTCCGAGCTCGCGGCGGGCACGCCCGCGGTGTTCGTGGACCGTCCGGCGGGTGAGGGCATCGACGTCGACACGGTCCTCTGCGACAACAGAGGTGGGGCCAGGATGGCCACGGCCCACCTGCTCGCCCACGGCCACCGCCGCGTCGCCTTCCTCGGGGACAGTCCGGCGATCTTCACCGCGGGCGAGCGCGAACGCGGCTACCGTGAGGCGCTCGGCGACCTGGTGGACGAGCGGCTGATCTCGATGGCGCACCCCACGCTTGAGCGGGTCCGCGCCGATCTCGACCGCATGCTCGGGATGGACGACCCGCCGACCGCGCTGTTCACCGGCAACGGGCGGATGACCACGACCGTCCTGCGCGCGCTGGCCGGACGGCGGATCGCGCTGATCGGGTTCGACGATTTCGAGCTGGCCGACCTGCTGACCCCGGGGGTGAGCGTGGTGGCGCAGGATCCGGCCGGGTTGGGCCGGGTGAGCGCGGAGCTGCTGTTCCGCAGGATCGCGGGCGAGGGCGGCCCTGCGGAGAGAGTCCAGCTGCCGGTCACGCTGATCCCGCGCGGGTCGGGCGAGATCCCGCCAGGAGGGTGACGCCCCAGGGCCAACCAAGCGGGTCCCTGGGGGCGCGGGTCTTCTCAGCCCTTGAGCGCGCCCGCCATCAGCCCGCGCATGAAGAACCGCCCGAGCACGAGGTAGATCAGCATCGTCGGGATCGAGGCGAGCAGCGCCGCTGCCATCTGCTGGCTGTACGGCGTGGCCTGCGCCCCCGCGATGTTGTTCAGCATGACCGTGGTCGGCCAGCTCTGCGGGCCGGTGAGGAAGACCGCGAACAGGAAGTCGTTCCACAGCGAGGTGAACTGCCAGATGATCACTACGGCGAACGCGGGCCCCGACACGGGCAGCACGACCGACCAGTAGGTGCGCAGCATGCCCGCGCCGTCGACCCGCGACGCCTCGATCAGCTCGTCGGGGATCGTCACGTAGTAGTTGCGGAAGATGAGCGTGCAGATCGGGATGCCGTAGACGACGTGCGCGAGCACCAGCCCCGAGATGTCGCCGTACATGCCGATGTTCACCATGAGCTGCACCAGCGGGATCATCACCCCCTGGTAGGGGATGAACATCCCGAACAGGAAGAGCGTGAACAGCACGTCCGCGCCGGGGAAGCGCCACTTCGACAGCACGTAGCCGTTCATGGAGCCGAGCACGCACGACAGGAGCGACCCTGGCACCGCCAGCAGCACGCTGTTCCAGATGCCCGGCGCCAGCTTCTCCCACGCCACCCGCCACGCCTCCAGCGTCCAGACCTGCGGGAGGTTCCACGCCTGCGAGGGGTTGGCCTCGGTGAGCGGCTTGAAGCTGGTGACCAGCAGCACGTAGACCGGGATCAGGAAGACGACCGCGAAGGCGATCAGCATCCCACGGCGGAGGATCACGAGCGCCTCTCCTTGCGGACCGACCAGATCAGGTAGGGGATGACGAAGACCGCCACGCTCAGCACGATGTAGGAGGCGATGGTCGCGCCCTTGGCCGGGTCGTGGAAGTCGAAGACGGCCACCCACATGAACACCGCGGGCACGTCGGTGATGATCTGCTTGCCCGACACGGCCATGACCAGGTCGAAGGTCTTCAGCGAGATGTGCCCGAGGATGATCAGCGCGGAGAGCGTGACGGGCCGCAGCAGTGGGAGTACGACGTGCCGGTAGACGCCCCACTCGGTGCAGCCGTCGACTCTGGCAGCCTCGCGCAGCTCCTCGGGGATACCCCTGAACCCCGCGAGGAAGAGTGCCATGACATATCCGGACATCTGCCAGACGGCGGGGATCGCCATGGCGGCCATGCCCCAGTCCTGGTCCCTGAACCAGGCCCACTGAGGCAGGCCGACCACGTCGAACAGCCGGTTCAGGCCGACCGCCCTCTCGTCCTGGCCGGAGTTCATCAGCCAGCGCCACACGATGCCCGTCGCCACGAACGAGATCGCCATCGGGAAGAGGTAGATCGCCCTGAAGGTGCCCTCCCCCCTGATGCCCTTCTCCATCAGGAAGGCGAGGAACCAGCCGAGCACCAGCGCGCCGAGGACGAACACGACGGTGAACAGGATCGCGTGGTTGACCGACAGGTGCCATCGGGGCTCGTCCCAGATGTCGACGAAGTTCTGCAGGCCGACGAAGTTCCCCTCGGAGACCTCGTCGTGCTTGTCGGTCATCGCCAGGCTGAAGTTCCAGCCGAGCATGCCGTAGACGAACACGCCGATCGCGATGATCGAGGGAGTCACCAGCAGCAGCCCCGGCAACCAGGCGCGGGCCCGCCGCAGGGCGGACCCGCCTTTTCTTGCCATCACTGTGCCTGCCTCACTGGGCGTTGGCCGCCGCCGCGTCGACGAGGCCCTTCTGCAGCGCGGCCACGTCCTTGGTGCCGATGAACAGCCCGACTGACTCGTTGATCGAGGCGAGCCAGGGCTGGCTGACGGCCACGCCGTGCTGGACGGATCCGGCCAGCTTGTTGGATGACCAGTCCTTCAGCGCGTCGCCGAGGTAGTCGGTGTAGAGGGCGGCGTCGGCGTCCTTGCGGGCGGGAATGGAGCCCTTCTTCGGGTTGAAGGCGTCCTGCCCCTCCTTGCTGGCCGCGACCTTGAGCCACGCGACCGCGCCGTCCCTGTTCTTGGCTCCCTTGGGCAGGGTGAAGCTGTCGGACAGCCACATGTAGGTGCCCTCGGTGCCGGGCGAGGGCGCCCAGTCGAAGTCGGTCTTGGACTGCTTGCCGAGGCCGCCCTCCGGCGGGTTGTGGAAGTAGCCGTAGGCCCAGTCGCCCATGATGTTGAAGGCGGCCTGTCCCTCGGCCACCTGGGCGGCCGCCGGCTGCCAGTCGTCCTGCGGGTCGCCCGCGTAGGACATGATCTTGGCGAAGTCGTTCAACGCCTTGGTGACATCGGCCGAGCCCCAGTCGGCGCCGGGCTTGAACAACGCGTTGTAGGCGTCGGTGCCCAGCGAGCCGAGCAGGACGCTCTCCATCAGGTGGGTGACGGTCCACTCCGAACCGATGGACAACGGGATCTTGCCCTTGGCCTTGACCTTCTCCAGCGCCGCGATGAACTCCTCGATGGTCTTGGGCGCGGCCGCGACGCCCGCCTCCTTCAGGACGCTCGGGTTGAACCACAGGATGTTCGACCTGTGGATGTTGACCGGCACCGAGTAGATCTTGCCCTGGTAGCTGATCTGCTCGACGAGCTGCGCGGGGAAGGCGTCCTTGAGCTTGAGCTCGTCGTAGAGGAAGGTGAGGTCCTCGAGGTCGCCCGCCTTGATGTAGCCCAGCAGCTCGGCGCCCGCGTGACCCTGGAAGGTGTCGGGCGGGGTGTCGGCCTGGAGCTTGGACTGCAGCAGCGCCTTGGCCTTGTCACCCGAGCCGCCCGCCACCGCCGCGTCGAAGAACGTGAGGTTGGGGTTCTGCTTCTCGAAGATCTCCTTCATGGCCTTCAGGCCGTCGGCCTCGCCGGGGCCCGTCCACCAGGAGAAGACCTCCACCTGCTGCTTGGCGCCGCCACCCGTGCCCGACGCCTGGCCGGTGGGAGCCGCGGGGCCGCCCCCTCCGCCGCAGGCCGCCAGCCCGAGCACGGCCGCCATGGTGATGCCTGCCAGCCACCGTCGTCTCATCGCACACCGCTCCTTCGCCACGGTCGGTGACAACGTTGTCAGTAGGGCCATCAACCCACTTCGCACTTGGCGACGTCAAGGCATGTGCGGATAACAGCTCGGCATACTCGGGGAGCGCTCTCTCCAGAGGCGCGCGAGCGGCTGCCCGTCCAGGGCCGTGACCGTCACCCCGAAGTCGTGGACGGTGCCCGTGAGGTCGGCGGCGGCCAGCCCGTGCGCCGCCACGAGCAGCGCGCCCTTGGCCACCGCCAGCCCGACGAGCGCCACCAGGTCGGCGCCGTCGCCGGGCGGCCAGGTCACCAGCACCACGTCGGACTCGGTGAGGCCGACGCCCCCGTCGAGGTCGGCCATCGCGCCGAGCAGGTCACGGTGGGTGAGCGCGGCACCTCCTCCCGGGCGCAGGGCGAGCTGTGTCCGGGCGTCGAGGCGGGGCAGCGGCACCGCATCGAGCCCTGACAGCTGCGCGAAGTCGATGGTGTCGAGCGCGGCACCGAACGCGATGACCTGCCGGACCCTGGAGTCTTCCGCCGCCCGGACGGCCGCCTCCGCCAGGCCCGGGGTGGTGATCAGCATCCGCGCGTAGGGGTGGTCGGCTGCAAGTCAAGGACGCTACGGCGGGCGTGAGGGCCGCAGCATCCCCCGATGTATGCATAGCCATGTGCATTCAATCGGCGCCCCCAAGCCTGGGCGGGCTCGAGCCCTGCGCGGCTCGAGCCCGCTGTCGCGCCCGCAGGACCACGGCCTCCACCCCTCCGAGGTGGCCAGGCCCATCGGCGAACGCGACGTCTCGGGTGATCGACCGACCGGGCTCGCCCTGCGTGTGGGCACCAGGCACCAGGCCTCGAGGTGCGCGCCGCCGGTCGATCACAGAGGCAACGCTAGGCCGAGCCCGCTCCGGCCACATGCGCCGAGATGGCCATTCCGGCATGTATCCGCCGGGGGTCAAGGATGTGTAGAGAAGCCGTCTCCGCGCGGCCGCGTCGCATGATCAGAACCGCCCCCTGTGTACCTAGTCCAGCACCGCCTCCATGATGTGCCTGGCGATCGGGGCGGCCACGTCGCCGCCGAACCCGGCCCGCTCGACCACCACGCCGACCGCGACCTGCGGGTCGTCGGCCGGGGCGAAGCCGGTGAACAACGCGTGGTCCTGGGCGCCCTGCACGTTCTCCGCCGTGCCGGTCTTGGCCGCCACCTCCACCCCAGGGATGGCGGCGGCCGTCCCCGTGCCGCCGGGCCGGGTGACGGTGATCATCATGGTGGTGAGGTCGTTGGCGTCCTGGGCGCTCATGGCGGCACGCCACCGCGAAGGCTCGGCCCGCTCGACCACCGCGCCGTCCGGCAGGCGCACCTCCTCCACCAGGTAGGGAGCCATGAGCGCGCCGTCGTTCGCCACGGCCGCCGACAGCATCGCCACCTGGAGCGGCGTGGCCCTGACGTCGAACTGCCCGATCGCCGACATGGCGGTCTGCGCCTGGTCCATGCCGCTCGGATAGACGCTGGGCGACACCGGCATCGGCACCCTCAGGCCGGCGCCGTCGAAGCCGAACGCCGCCGCCTGCCGGCGCAGCACGTCCTGTCCCAGGTCGAGGCCCATGGCGACGAAAGCGGTGTTGCACGACGCCTGGAAGGCGTAGGCCAGCGGCGGGTGCCCGTCGCCGCACGACTCGCCGCCGGAGTTGCCCAGCTGGGTGGAGGTGCCGGGCAGCAGCAGGCGGGGCGGCGCCTCGACCTGCGAGTCGGGCGTGTACCTCCCCGAGGTCAGGCCCGCGGCGGTGGTGACGACCTTGAACGTGGAGCCCGGCGGGTAGGTCTGGTTGAGCGCCCTGTTGAGCAGCGGCTGGCCGGGGTCGCCGCGCAGCTCCCGGTCCGCTCTGGCCAGCTTCCCGCTGTCGAAGGTGGTGTATCGGCCGGGGTCGTAGGACGGGTAGGAGACCAGGGCCAGGATCGCCCCGGTGGCCGGGTTGAGCGCCACGGCGGCGCCGCGGCCGCCGGTCGCGGCCAGACCCTCGTACGCGGCCCGCTGGGCCCGCTCGTCGATCGTGGTCCGCACGTCGGCGCCCTGGGCGATGCCGTCCCGCACCAGCGCGCGCAGCCGCACCTTCGGGTCGCCGCCCGACAGCCTGGCGTCCTCGGCCCGCTCCAGGCCGGTGGTGGTGTAGAGCGAGGCGTAACCGGTGACGGCGGCGTAGAGGTTGCCCTCGGGGTAGGTGCGGCGGTAGGTGTAGCCGGCGTTCCTGGTCTTGCGGCTGCCGGCGATGACCGTGCCGTCGCTGGTGAGGATCTTCCCGCGCGGATGGTCGAACCTGGCGATCAGCGTGCGCTGGTTGCGCGGGTCGGCGTTCAGCGCCGGAGCCCTGAAGGCCTGGATGAAGGTGACGTTGCCGAGCAGGAGGAACATCATCACGGCGCACACGAGCGCCACGCGGCGCAGTGGGATGTTCATTCGTCTCGCCCGGGGCCCGGCCATACCCACCGGTCTAACAACCGCAACCCCAAGCGAGTGCTAGAGCACGCTGCGATAGTAGGAGATCTTGTGGTGGATGTAGCGCTGGCGCTCGACCAGGTTGTCGATCTGACCGCTGACGCGCCGGTCATGCTCCTCCAGCAGCGCGATCCTGTCGGCGATGGTGTGGTCGCCCGCGCGCACGAGCTCGGCGAAGCGCAGCATCTCGGCGATCGGCATGCCGGTGTCGCGCAGGCACCTGATCGTGCCGAGCCATCCGAGGTCGTCCTCGGAGAACCTGCGCTGTCCCGCGGCGTTGCGGTCCACGGGGGCCAGCAGGCCGATCTTCTCGTAGTAGCGAAGGGTGTCGAGGCTGAAGCCGGTCTCCTCGACCACCTCGGCGGGTGTGTAGACGCTCACGGGCCCGATCCTCCCACCTGGAGTGGGCTCCAGGTCAACCGCTTGACACGGAGTGCCTACACCAGGGCCGACCGGCCCGTTCCCGAGACCTACGACCATCCGGGGACCACGCGGCGGCTGGCGGTGCTGCGCGAGGTCGCGGGCGAGCTGGGCGCGACGCCGAACCAGGTGGTGCTGGCCTGGCTCCTCGCCCAGGACATGGTGCCGATCGTGGGCGTGACGACGATGGCCCAGCTGGAGGAGGCCATCGGCGCCGCGGGGATCAAGCTGGACGAGACGCTCATGGCGCGACTGGACGAGCCTCGCTGAGGTGCTCGGCGAGATAGCGGCGGACCAGCTGCTTGCACTCGGCGATCAGCGCCGCGTCGCCATGGGGATCGGTGCGGAAGGCCAGCTTCAGCACCGCGTCGGCGGCCTCGACCGCGACGCGCACCGCGAGGTCGAGGCGCTCGCCCGCCGGATTGTCGTGCCGTCCCGCGACCAGGGCGCGCAGCCGTTCGGCGACGACGGCGCTGTTCTCCACGGCGCTGTCGAGCATGTGGTTGGTGCCCTCCAGCGCCGGCCCGCCCGGGGTGGGCAGCACCTCACCGAAGTCGACCACCGAGAAGCCGGGGGTGGCGCGCTTCATCGCCACGAACTCGTCGATCGCCAGGTCGGACAGCTGCGACCAGTGCGCGGGCTCGGCCGCGGCGATCCTGTCGGTGACCCTGACGAGAAACCTGTCGAGATTGCGCAGCGCGAGCGCTCTGACCAGGCCCTGCTTGTCGGGGAAGAACTGGTAGAAGGTGCCGATCGGCACCTCGGCCCGGCGGGCGACCTCCTTGGTGGTCAGCCCGTCGTAGCCCACCTCGTCCAGGAGCGCGGCGCACTCGTCGAGCATCCGCTCGACCCGCTCGGCGCTGCGGCGCTGGGAGGGACGGCGGCGCAGAGTACTCGTCATACCCCTCATCCTGGCCCATGTTTAGGATGTCCAACTATGTTCCTGTGGGGTACGGCCACCGCCGCCTATCAGATCGAGGGCGCCGCCGACGAGGACGGCCGCGGCGCCTCCATCTGGGACACCTTCGCCCGCCGGCCCGGTGGCACCCGCGACGGGCACACCGGTGACGTGGCGTGCGACCACTACCACCGCTGGCCCGAGGACCTGGCGCTCATGTCGGACCTCGGCGTCAACGCCTACCGCTTCTCCCTCTCGTGGCCGCGGATCCAGCCCGGCGGCTCGGGACCGGTCAACCCGAAGGGCCTCGACTTCTACGACCGCCTCGTGGACGGCCTGTGCGCGCGCGGGATCACCCCGCTGCCCACGCTCTTCCACTGGGACCTGCCCCAGGCGCTGGAGGACGAAGGCGGCTGGCTCAACCGCGACACCTCCCACCGCTTCGCCGAATACGCCGCGATCGTGGCCGACCGCCTCGGCGACCGGGTGCGCGGCTGGATCACGCTCAACGAGCCGTTCGTCCACATGGTGTTCGGCTACGCCATGGGCGTCCACGCGCCCGGCCGCGCCCTCATGCTCGACGCCCTCCCGGTGGCCCACCACCAGCTGCTCGGTCACGGGCTGGCCACCGGGGCGCTGCGGGCGGCGGGAGCGGAGCGGGTGCTCATCACCAACAACTGCACGCCCGTCTGGGCCGAGGACCAGGCCGCCGGCGACGCCTACGACGTCCTGCACAACCGCCTGTTCAACGATCCGGTGCTACTGGGCTCCTATCCCGACCTGTCGGCGTACGGCGTGACGCTCGACTGCGTACGCGACGGCGACCTGGAGATCATCTCCACCCCGCTCGACGGTCTCGGCATCAACTACTACAACCCCACGCGGATCGGCGCGCCGACCGACGACTCCCTGCCGTGGACCGACCTCGGCATCACCGGCCACCCCACCACCGCCTTCGGCTGGCCCGTCGTCCCCGACGGCCTGCGCGAGCTGCTCGTCGGCCTGCGCGAGCGCTACGGCGCGGCGCTGCCTCCCGTGTACATCACCGAGAACGGCTGCTCCTACCCCGAGCTCGACGACCAGGCCCGCATCGACTTCCTCGACGGCCACCTGGCCGCCCTGCGCGCCGCCCAGGAGGAGGGCGTCGACGTCCGGGGGTACTTCGTCTGGTCGCTGCTGGACAACTTCGAGTGGGCCGAGGGCTACCACCAGCGCTTCGGCCTGGTCCACGTCGACTTCCCCACCAGCCGCCGCACCCCCCGCGCCTCCTTCCACTGGTTCAAGGACTTCCTCGCCCGCCGCTGACATCGGGTCTGGCGGCCGGTGACAGCGGCGTCGCCGCGGGTGCGATCACGGCGTGATCCGTACCGCGTCGCACCCCAGGAAGGTGTAACGATTGCCGTCGGGCGCGAGGTAGGCGCCGCGCAGGCAGGCTTGGGTGCTGTCGGCGGTCAGGCCGGAGGCGTTCGGTTTGAAGTGGAGCACCAGGTCCAGGTCCGCGTCGCTGGTTCGCTCGTCCAGCTCGTAGGAGCGCTCGGGATGTCCCTTGGCGTGGCTCTCACTCGCGCCGTGCGGTGCCGCGAGGTTGAACAGGTTCTCGCGCAGGCCCCACAGGGTCCGGGTGACATCGATCCGGGTCGCGTCGAACGCCAGCGGCAAGCCGTACTCCCCTGCGCTCGTGGTCAGCGCGGCCAGTGTCGCGTCGGTGTTGAGGTTGATCGAGTTGGGCGTGCCGCCGGGTCGTACGTTGATCGCGATCGGCACGACGCAGTCGATCTGGAAAGAGGTCGAGCGGGTGTTGTTCGACGGATCCGGATCGACGTCGCCGGCCACGGAGAGCGCCACCGTGGAGGTCAGCGTCACAGTCTTGCGGCCGGGGGTGGTGCACGTGAGCGTGGCCTCGTGGGTGGACTGCCACGGAGAGCCCACGGCCAGCGCGGGTCGGTGCGCGTCCGTGCGCGCCGGGCTGACCGTCACGCCGGGGTCGGTCACGGCGGCGGTGGTCAGGTCCACGTCCACCGGGCTGGACGGCCCGGCGTTCTCCGTGATCGTGACCAGCGTGACCGCGCCGGGCTCGCCGATGAGCACCTCCAGCGGCCGGCTCGCCGTCAGGGCGGCGATCTTGACGTCCGCCTTGGCGATGACCTTGGTTTGGGCGGCGGCGGCGTTGTTGGCGGGTGCGGGATCGGGGCCCGCGAGGTTTCCGACCTTGGCCGTGGCCTCGATGGAACGGGTGCGCTGGGCCAGGTCGGCAGGCAGGCGCGTGGTGATGGTGAACCGGCGGATGTCGCCCGGGCGTACCTGGTTGAGGCCGCACGTGAGCGTGGCGCCCGCGGTCACACAGGGCACACTCGTCGAGGGGACGCCGAGCCCGGTCGGCAACTCCACGGTGACCCGGGTGCCGGTGGCCGCGTTGGGCCCGTGGTTGGTCACGGTCACCGTCCAGGTCAGATCCTCGCCCGCGGCCGCCGGATCCGGCGCGTCGGTGAGCGTGAGACCCAGGTCGGCGGTGTTGATCGCGGCGCGGATGCGCTCGCTCTCCTCCTTCGTCGGCACCGTGGACACCGGCCGCCCGGCCCACCTGGCCAGGTTGTCCCGCACGCGCGCCCAGTCGTCGAACCCGGTGAGCAGGCTGTCGTCGGTGGTGTTCGCACAATCCCCGGGGTTGCCGGCGGCGTCCTTGCTGTCGATGTTGACCCGCTGCGGCGTGGAGCCGTCGTCGCCGTCGCCCGCCGGGTTGGAGCCGTTCCAGTCGGGCCCGACGTTCAGCGGGCGGGTCCGCTTGACGCGTTTGCCGTCCAGGAAGACGAACTGGTTGACGCCGTCGCCCGGATCCAGCGCGATGTCTTCCCTGAGCTGGTCCTCGCGCAGCTGGCCCAGCGGCGCCTTGCTCCGGTCGGTGCCGTTGGGGTCCTTGATGGCGGGCGAGAAATCCATGATCACGCCGCCGCCGTCGCGGGGGATGCCGCCGTCCATGTCGTAGTTCATGACGCTCACGTAGTTGGGCTTGCAGTTCGCACCCGTGTCGCCGCCATGGTCCAGGCCGAGCGAGTGGCCGAGTTCGTGCAGGAGCGCGCCCGCGTCGGTCCGGTAGAGGATGATGTGGTCCCTGCCGCCGCCCTGGCCACCCATGTCGCAGCCGGCCTTGCTGGTCGTGTACAGGACGTAGGTGAACAGTCCCCGGCGGACCTGGGCGAAGCTGTTGCGGGCGACGTTCTGGAAGGCGTCGTCGCGCCCGCAGTTGGCCAGTGGAGCGCCGGCCCAGCCACCGCCGCGCAGGTCCTCGCCGACGATGCAGTCGGAGTCCAGCGCAGCGATCCGGCCGTCGCGGTCGTCGTCCACGAGGTCGTCGCAGTTGGCGCGGAAGGCCTCGACACCGGTGTCGCGGTAATGGCAGTCCGGGTCCGCGCCGTCGATGTCGGTGTCGCCGTCGTTGTCCTTGTCGTCCAGGCAGGTCCCCTCGGGCGGCCCTTCCATCGCGCCGCGGTCGAAGGCGCCCCCCGTGTCCACGTGCAGAGTGATGCCCTTGCTGCCGTCGAGGTTGTCGACGGGGGCGCGGGCGAAGGCGCGCCGTACGGTCTCGACGACCTGGCGGGACGGCATCGTCCCCGTGGTGTGGTCCACTTCCACGAACAGGTCTCGGCGACGCGGGTCGGCACCGAGGTCGGGCAGGTCGAGCGCCATCGAGCCGTCGGCGTTGCGGACGCCGTACCGCTCGGCCCGGTCGGGCAGGGAGTCCTGGTCGGCGTCGCTGTGCTCGCTCGCGTCGATGCTCAGGTCGAGCCGGGCCCGCTTGCCGTCGTTGACCTCCGGATAGTTGGGGTCGCCGTCGCCCACCGAGCACGCCTGACCCTGCGAGATCGGGAGGTAGCCGTCGGGACAGGCCCGGCCTGGCTGCACGCCGTCCGTGTGGCCGGCGGAGTCCACGACGCTTCGCCAGGTGTCGGTGACCAGGTCGTAGGTCAGGTCGAGCGTGACGTCCTGGTTGGCCGGGCTGATGTCCATGACGTCCGTGCCGCCGTTGGGCCCGCAGCAGTCGCTGTCCAAGATGCTGATCTTGACGGGCAGGTCGGCACGGCCGGCCGGAAGCTCCACACGTTGGGCGAACACCCACCGCTGCCCGCCCTGGAGGTTCTTCGGATGCCAGTGGTCGTCGGAGACGATGCCGCCCTCGCGGAAGGCCGTGTGCCGGAAGGGACTGCCGTCGCCGAAGGTGATGTCGCTGCCCGGGGCGCCGAAGTCGACATGCGGGTAGAACTCGCCCTCCTCGTCAAATCCGGAGTCGGGGACCTCGTAGCGCTCGAAGTAGTCCATCGTGACCGTGATCGTGAAGGCGGTCCTGGCCGGATCGGGCGCGGCTTCGACCGGCTCGCTGACTAACGACGTCAGCCCCAGCGCCATCAGCATGGCGGCAATCAACCTCATGGCGGCACCGTAGGGCCGTACTCGCCGCCTGCCATGAGTAGGCCCCTACTCATCATCGCGGAAACCCGCACAGGTGACCTTGACCAGGGTCGCCGCCCGAAGCGAAGTCGAAGGACAGCGGCGAACCGCAGGAAGGGGCGGTCCGAACGAGTTCAGAACACCGACACGTGGACGTGGTCCCAGTGGTTGGCCGTGACGCCGCCGCGGTTGGACATCATGTCCCAGCCGCCGCCCGTGCGGATGTCGTAGTAGCGCTGCTTCCAGATGATGTACATCACCCCGTAGCGCGACCCGTTGGCGATCAGCCACTGCGCCAGTTCGTCGCCCCTGGCCAGGTTGGCGCCCGTGGCCATGCTCCCGCCCGGGCTCATCATGAAGTCGCACGCGCGGCCCTTGCCGTGCTCGCCGGGGTCGCCGACGCGCAGGCAGCCGACGCCGTAGAACATCGGGAAGTTGCGCATGACCGCGTCGCGCAGCGTGACCATGCGCGGGGTGAGGCCCGAGGCGCTGCCCGGCTGCTGGATGCCGTACTTGGCCAGCAGCTTCTCGATGTCGCGCCGCTTGGTCTGCATCTTCTTGATGTCGCGCTCGAGGTCGTCGATCTTCTCGCCGGCCTCCTTCTTCGCCTTCTGCGCGTTGGCGACCAGCGCCTCGACGCGGGTGAGCGTGGAGGTGCGCTCGGCGGCCAGGTAGGCCATGCTCGCCGACTGCCCGAGCACCTGGTACGGCTCGGCGCCCGAGGTGAAGAGGCTGGTGCCGTCGAGCGGGCCCTGGATGTAGGTGGTCTGCGCGATCTTGCTGACCTCGACCTTGGCGGTGGCCAGCGCCGCCTTGAGGTTGTCCGCCCGCTCGGTGGCCCGCTTGGCGGCCAGCCTGGTGTCCTCGAGGCTCTCGATCGTGCCCCGGTAGACGTTGTTGAGAGCGGCAGCCTGTTTGGTGAGTTTGCGCAGCTTGGCCTGGCTGTCGGGATCGGCGGTCGCCGCCTGCGGGAGGGGGGTTGCGAGCAGCGCGACGAGGGTGGCGGCGAGCACGGCACGACGCCCTGATCTCACGCTCGTCCTCCCCTCATAGACGGAGTGACTATAGAAGATGATCTTGATGCTTGCCACCCGAACCGGGGAACTCGTGCGCCTTTGGCGAAGTATCTACCACTTTGTCGGGTCGCGGGCCAACACTTGGGTCTTGCCGAGACCACCCCTGCGGGCGACATTGCGAGCATCCCGTCTTCTGCAAAGGGGCAGAACTTGGCTCGCACACTCACCCTCATCGCGGCAGTGACCGCCTGCCTGGCCACCTCCCTCGTGGCGGGCCAGGCCGCCGCCTCCGAGGACCCCCCGTTACCCCGGTCGGACCGGATCGAGCTCTACCAGCTCGACGCCCCGCCCGGCACCGGACAGGCCCTCGTCGAGAGCGGCATCGACGTCGTGCAGAAGGAAGTCGTCGCAGGCAAGGAGCACATCGAGTTCACCGCGGACCAGAGCGACCTGGCCAGGCTCGGCAAGCTCGGCCACAAGCCCGAACCCGTGCGCAACCCGCAGGGCCAGACCCAGCTGGAAGCGGCCAAGGCCCAGGCCGCGGGCGGCTACACCGTCTTCCGCAGCTACTCCGAGCAGGGCGGCATCGCCGACCAGCTGCGGGCCATCGCGGACGCCAACAAGGACGTCGTCAAGCTGCAGTCGATCGGCAAGACGATCAAGGGCCAGGACATCCTCGCCGCCAAGGTGACCAGAAACGCCAGGACGCTGCGTGACGGCGCCAGGCCGGCGGCGCTCTACTCCGCCACCCAGCACGCCCGCGAGTGGATCTCCACCGAGGTCGACATGCGGCTGCTGAAGTACGTGGTCGCCAACAAGAAGGAACTGGCCGACCTGCTCAGGACGACCGAGCTGTGGTTCGTCCCGGTGGCCAACCCCGACGGCTACGACTTCTCCTTCACCGAGGGAAACCGCCTGTGGCGCAAGAACCTGCGCGACAACAACGGCGACGGCCAGATCACCTCGGGCGACGGAGTGGACCCGAACCGCAACTTCCCGACCAACTTCCACTACGACGAGGAGGGCGCCTCCTCCGTCCCCAGCAGCGAAACCTACCGGGGCACCGGCCCGGCCAGCGAGCCCGAGACCCAGGCCATGGACGGCCTGCTCAAGCGGATCAGGTTCAAGCTGCAGCTGAACTACCACTCCTTCGGCCCGCTGCTGCTCTACCCCGCCGGCTGGCAGATGTACACCGAGACCGCCGACAACCCGGTCTACGAGGCGCTCACCGGCACCGACGCCAAGCCCGCCGTACCCGGGTTCAACCCCGGCCTGGCCGCCGGAGAGCTGTACATCACCAACGGCGACACCAACGACCGCGCGCACGGCGCGTACGGCACGCTGTCGTGGACGCCCGAGCTGAACGAGGGCTGCGAGGGCTGCGGCTTCGTCTTCCCCGACGACGAGGCGCTGGTGCAGGCGGAGTTCGAGAAGAACCTCCCCTTCGCCCTCGACATCGCCAGGTCCGCGGCCAACCCGGTCGAGCCCGTCACCCACCTCGGCAACAAGACGCCCGACTTCGTCGTCGACGACTTCGAGGTCAGCCACGGCACGGACCAGGCCGTCCAGGTCAACGCCAAGCGCAAGCTCGGCCCCGTCGTCGTGCAGTACCAGGTCAACGGCGGACCCACGAGGAGCGCGCTCACCACCGAGTGGAAGGGCGGCGAGCGCTACGGCAAGGGCTACGACGTCTACTACCACCGGCTCCGCGGCAGGATCAGCGGCACCAAGCCGGGCGACAGCGTCAAGGTCTGGTTCAGGTCGCTGACCAAGAAGAGCGCCGACTTCACCTACAAGGTGGCCGACGACATCGGCGGCCAGGTGCTCATCCTGGCGGCCGAGGACGTCACGGGCATCAGCCCCGCCCAGGGCGTCACCGAGCCGAAGTACGCCGACGACTACGCCAAGGCGATCTCCGAGGCCGGCTACACCTCCGACGTCTACGACATCGACAAGAACGGCCGCACGGCCCCGCACCCGCTCGGCGTGCTCAGCCACTACAAGGCCGTCGTCTGGGAGACCGGCGACGACGTCATCCCGCGCTCTCCCGGTCAGGTGCCCGGCACGGTCGCCAGGCACAGCGTCGAGACCGAGATCGCGGTCCGCGACTACCTCAACGAGGGCGGCAAGCTGCTGTCGGCGGGCAAGTACGCGCACTACCCCCACCACGCCAACCAGGGCTTCTTCTTCCAGCCCGACGCCTCGCTCGGCGAGTGCGTGACCGCGGGCGCGCCCTGCTTCGAGCTCAACAACGACTTCCAGCAGTACTGGCTGGGGGCCTACATCTGGTTCGACAACGGCGGCACCGACCCGCAGACGCACGAGCCGTTCGGGCTCAAGGGCACCGTGGGAGCCTTCAGCGGCTTCACCGGCACCCTGAACGGCGGCGACTCGGCCGGCAACCAGGACCACAACAACTCCTGGATCGCCACCTCCGCGATCCTGCCGGTGGAGCAGTTCCCGCAGTTCGAGAGCAGGGCCGGCATCACCTGGGACCGGCCGGGCGGCCCGTTCGACCCCCACACCGGCGCGTGGGACGTGCAGAGCGGCATCGCCGACGCCTCGTGGAAGCGACTGACCAAGACCATCGACCTGACCGGGAAGACCAGCGGCGAGCTGACGTTCTGGGCCTCTCTCGACACCGAGGCGGACTGGGACTTCTTCACCGTCGAGGCGCACACCGTCGGCCAGGACGACTGGACGACGCTGCCCGACGTGAACGGGCACACCAGCCAGTCCGTGGGGTCGAGCTGCGCCACGCCCAACGGCCAGCACTGGCGCACGATCCATCCGTTCACCACCCGCTACCAGGGGCCGAACTGCGAGCCGACCGGCAGCAGCGGCGTCTGGCACGCCGCCTCGGGCAACTCGGCGGGCTGGAAGCAGTGGAAGATCGACCTGACGCCCTACGCGGGCAAGAAGGTCGAGATCTCGCTGTCCTCCATCACCGACTGGGCCACCCACCAGGCCGGCGTCTTCCTCGACGACGCGAAGGTCACGCTCGACGGCGCGGTGGCCGAGGAGACCTCCTTCGAGTCCGACCTCGGCGGCTGGAGCGCGGGCGGACCGCCGCCCGGCTCGGGCCCGCTGGCCAACAACTGGATCCGCACCGACAAGGTCTTCGACGAGGGCGGCGGCATCCTCACCAAGGACACCGTCCTGCTCGGGTACGGCGTCGAGGGCGTCACCACCCAGGCCCAGCGCACCGACCTGGTGAAGCGGTCGCTTGCCTACCTGATCGGCGACGCGAGATAGCGCGCTGAGGAGGGGTACGGCTCGCGGGAGCCGTACCCCTCTTGCGTGCCCGCACAGAACATGGTTCGGTTTCTCTGGGAAAACAAGCAACCGGTCAAGCGGGAAGGTCACGACATGCGCCAGCACGACACGCTGTTCATCGGGGGCGAATGGGTGGCCCCGTCGGGCACCGGGACGATCGAGGTCGTCAATCCGCACACCGAGCAGGTCATCGGCAGCGTGCCCGACGGCACGCCCGCCGACATGGACCGCGCGGTGGCCGCCGCCCGCGAGGCATTCGACCACGGCCCCTGGCCGCGCCTCAGCTTCGCCGAGCGGGCCGAGGCGATCGGCAGGCTCGCCGAGATCTACGCGGCCAGGCAGGGCGAGATGGCGGCGCTCATCACCGAGGAGATGGGCTCGCCCATCACGTTCTCGCAGCTGGCGCAGGCCCCGCAGCCGCTGGGCATGCTGCAGTTCTACGCGGAGTACGGCAGGACGTTCCAGCAGGAAGAGGAGCGCCCCGGGCTGTTCGGCCCCTCGATCGTCCGCAGGGAGCCGGTCGGCGTCGTCGCGGCCGTGGTGCCGTGGAACGTCCCGCAGTTCGTCTCCATGACGAAGATCGCGCCCGCCCTGCTGGCCGGGTGCACGATCGTGCTCAAGCCCGCGCCCGAGACCCCGCTCGACTCCTACCTGCTGGCCGAGATGGTGCGGGAGGCCGGCATCCCCGGCGGCGTGCTCAACATCGTCCCCGCCGGACGCGAGAGCGGCGAGCACCTGGTCTCCCACCCGGACGTGGACAAGGTCGCCTTCACCGGATCCACCGCGGCGGGCCGCCGCATCGCCTCGATCTGCGGCGAGCAGCTCAAGCGCTACAGCCTGGAGCTGGGCGGCAAGTCGGCGGCGATCGTGCTCGACGACGCCGACCTCGGCGCCAGCATGGGCATGCTCGCCATCGCCTCGCTCATGAACAACGGCCAGGCCTGCGTGGCGCAGACCCGCATCCTCGCCTCGCACCGCCGCTACGACGAGGTCGTCGAGGCCGTGGCGGGCATGGTCACCTCGCAGGCCGTCGGCGACCCCGCCGACCCGGCCACCGGCATCGGCCCGCTGGTCGCCAAGCGCCAGCAGGAGCGCGTCGAGAGCTACATCAAGATCGGCATGGACGAGGGCGCGAAGGTCGTCGTCGGCGGCCTCGACCGCCCCTACGACCGGGGCTGGTACGTCGCCCCCACCGTCTTCTCCGGCGTCACCAACGACATGCGCATCGCCCGCGAGGAGATCTTCGGCCCGGTGCTGGCGGTCATCCCCTACGAGGACGAGGCCGACGCCATCCGCATCGCCAACGACAGCGACTACGGCCTGGCGGGCACGGTCTGGACGGCCGACGCCGACCACGGTCTGGACGTGGCGCGCCAGGTGCGCACCGGCACCTACGGCGTCAACTGCTTCATGCTCGAGGCCAACGTGCCGTTCGGCGGCTACAAGGCGAGCGGGGTGGGCCGCGAGCTCGGCCCTGAGGGCCTGTCGGGCTACCTGGAGTACAAGACGATCTCCAGGCTGGGCTGACCGTTCCAGGCTCCGGTACGGCATGCCGTACCGGAGCCCGCTGGTCGAGTTGCACCCAGCGCGCCCCCGCGACGCTGGGCCTTCACCCGGAGGCAGCGTGATGCCCCGCGTCCGCCATGGGCGGTCCCCTCGCGAGTTGCTGCCATACGTCCTAGGTAGACGTCATTCATCCGGGAAAGGTTCGATCTTTCGTCGCATTTGTTGAAACCCAGGTGCCGATGCGGCGGATGAGCACCGGCGTGGCCGCCGATTCGGCATGCCCGTAACCGGGCTCGATCCACAGCTCCTTGGGCTCGCGGGCCGCGTCGAACACCTGGTGGGCGTGGTCGACGGGGAAGAAGGTGTCGGCGTCGCCGTGCACCACGAGCAGCGGGATCGGCGAGACCAGCCCGGCCGCCTCGTGCGGCGCCATCGGGACCGGATCCCACCGGCCCCTGGCGATCCTGGTGCGCTTGACCATCCGCGCCGCCCATCTGCCGACGGGCCGCTCGATCGCCCAGTGCACCTGCCGCATCGGCCTGGTGTCCCGGTAGTACCAGCGGGCGGGGCCGCTCACCGCGACCACCGCGTCCACGCCCCGGTACAGGGCCGCGTGCCGTACGGCGACCGCGGCGCCCATCGAGAAGCCGACGACGGCGATGCAGGAGTAGCCGATGATCTTCGTGTGCCGTACGGCCGCGTCGAGGTCGAGCACCTCGAGGTCGCCCACGGTGGTCTGGCCGCCCGAGTGGCCGTGGCCGCGGAAGTCGAAGGCCACCACCCCTCCGAAGCCGCTGAGCACGTGCACGATGCGGCGGGCGGTGCGGTCCCGCCACGAGCCGGTGAAGCCGTGTGCCACCACGATGCCCAGATCGCCTCTGCCTCGCGACGGGGTGTGCGCGGCGTCGATCCGCACGCCGTCGTCGGTCCTGAGCATGACGGGGAAGTTGGCGGCGAAAGACATGGAACGAGCTTATGATCCCTTGAGCTCCCCGCTACCGATGACCTGCCTGATGCGTGAGTCCTCCGCGGCCTTGATGGCGTCGTCGGAGTCGGAGATCATGATGCGTGCGGCGCTGGCCCTGATGTACTCGTCCACCTCGAAGCCGGCGGGCAGCACCGTGACGATGGCCCCCACGGCGATCGCGCCGTCCACCGCCGCGCTGAGGTGCTCTCCCCGGGGCAGGCAGACGACCACCCGATCACCGGGGCGCAGCCCTCGGCTTCGGAGCAGGTCTTCGGTGCTCATGCGATCAGGCTAGAGAGCACGCTTCGCCCGCACATGGGGCGTAATATGCAGACCGCTATGCAGAACCCAGGTCGTGCTCGACCGCCCAGAGGGCGATCTGCGAACGTGAGGTGAAGCCCAGCTTCTCCATGATGTTGGCGATGTGCCTGGCGACCGTGGCGGGGCTGATGACCAGCTCGTCGGCGATGGCCCTGTTCGACAGCCCCCTGGTGAGCAGTCCCGCGATCTCCTGCTCCCTGGCGGTGAGCACCGGGTGCGGCACGTCGGGCACGGCGGGAATGGGCAGCGGCCCCTGTTCGCGCCTGCCGTCCAGGATGAGGCGGGCGACCTCCACGGGGTCGAGCTCCCTGCCCCGCGACCACTGCAGCGCCGTACGGCCCTCTCCGAGCCTGTCGCGGGCCCTGGCCAGCAGCTCCTCGATCCTTCCCGACCCGGTCGGTTCGCCCATCTCCTCGGCGAGGGCGACCGCGGCGGCCGAGGCGAGCACCGAGCCCTGGAGATCGCCTTCGACGTCGGCCAGGCGCGAGAGCACCCGCAGGACCCGCGCCAGGCCCAGGCGCTGACCCGTGCTCCGCGCCAGCGCGAGGCACTCGGCCAGCAGGTTGCGCGCCGTGGCGTGGTCGCCGCGCGCGATCGCCGCCTTGGCGACCATGACGAGGCAGCGCTCCATCTCGACCCTGTTGTCGAGCTCGTCGAAGACGGTCGCGGCCGCGCGGTAGTGGCTGACCGCCGCCTCGCTGTCGCCGCGCCACTCGGCCACCGCGGCCAGCTGGCTGGTGGCCATCGCGACGTGCCACGGGTGCCCGTGCTCCTTGGCCACGGCCAGCGCCTCGTTCGCGTGCCGCTGGGCGAGCCTGAGCTGCCCTTTCACGCCCGCGAGCACGGCCAGGCAGGAGTGCGCGATCACCCGGTTGAAGGTGTCGTCGTGCTCCTTCGTGGTCGCCACGACCTCGTCGAAGTGCCGCTCGGCCCGGTCGAACCGGCCGGTGCGCAGCAGCAGGACCCCCGCGACGTTCAGGGTGACGCCCTTGCCGAGGCTGTGGGAGACCTTCTCCTGGTCCTTGAGCGCCTCGGCGACCGCTCTCTCGCAGCCCGCCAGGTCGTCCCTGGCCTCCATGCCGTAGGCCAGCGCGCCCTTGCTGAGCGCGACCACCTCCGGCGGCACCCCGGAGAGGTCGAGCATCAGCAGCCTCTCGAACCAGTCGACGCCCTCGGCGATCTCCCCGTGGATGGCGAGCATGGCCGAGGCCGCGTAGGCCAGCCGCAGCCCGAACAGCGCGTTGTCGGACTCCACCGCCCAGTCGACCGCCGCCCTGCAGTCGTCGGCCAGGTTCCTCGACCGCACGAAGTACGGCCTGCGCTCCTGCCACGAGGCGCGCGGCGCGGCCAGGCCCGCCTCGAGGCAGCGCTCCTCCATCTCACAGATCACCTGCAGGTGGCGGTCACGGAACCAGCCGTGCTCGCCCTCCTCGCGCAGCCGCCAGCCAGCGAACTGCTTGATCGTCTCCAGCAGGCGGTAGCGGCCGCCGTCGGCCAGCAGCAGCGACTTGTCCACCAGGCCGCCGAGCAGGTCGAGCATCTCCTCACGGGGCAGCAGCCGCTCGTCGGCGCACACCTGCTCGACCAGGTCGAGGTCGAAGTGCCCGGCGAAGACCGACAGCCGCCGCAGCAGCACCCGCTCCTTGGCGGTGAGCAGGTCGTGGCTCCACTCCACGGTGGCCAGCAGCGTGCGCTGGCGGGCGGGCGCCGTACGGTCGCCGGTGGTCAGCAGCCGGAACCTGTCGCCGATGCGGTCGGCGATCTGCGCGGGGCTCAGCATCCTGGTGCGCGCGGCGGCCAGCTCGAGCGCCAGCGGCAGCCCGTCGAGCGCCACGCACAGCCTGGCGACGTCGTCGAAGTCGCCCGTGGCCAGGCGGGTGCCCGCGGCCATGGCCCGGTCGGTGAACAGCAGCACGGCCTCGGCGTCGGGGTGGCGGGCGTCGGGCAGGTCGAGCGGGGGAACCCGCCAGACCAGCTCGCCGGGGATGCGCAGCGCCTCCCTGGTCGTGAGCAGGATGCGCAGGTCGGGGCAGCTCGCCAGCAGCTCGGACACCAGTTCGGCGCAGCGCTCGACGATCTGCTCGCAGTTGTCGAGCAGCAGCAGGGCCCTGGCGCCGCGCAGCCGTACGCGCAGGCCGTCGAGCGCGGGCCGCGAGCGTTCCTCCCTGACCCCGAGCACGGTCGCGATCTCGTGGGCGACCAGGTCGGGGCTGGTGATCCGGGCCAGCTCGACCAGCCACACCCCGTCGGCGAACTCGCTGACGACACTGCGCGCCACGCGCAGCGCGAGGCGGGTCTTGCCGATGCCACCCACGCCGCAGAGCGTGACCAGTCGCTGGTCACGCAGCAGCCCGCGCAGCTCGTCGACGTCGCGCGCGCGGCCGACGAAACGGTTGGGTTCAGCCGGGAGGTTATGCGATGTCATGCCTTCAACCGGGGTAAATGGGGCAGGCGTCACCGCGAGTGTGTATGCGATCACGCGCTTGCACAAGCGGTTCAGGGGCTAGCAGCGGCGCGGTCCCATCTTCGCGCACATGGAGGGTCATCTTCGGGATTTCGATCTCTTCCCGCGTGACCGGCCCACCAGCGCGTTCCCGGGGATGGGGACAGGGTGATACAAAACTCCTATTCTTGTCTCATGACGCTCCTCGAGCTGCTCCACGCCGACGACGGCGCCGACTCGGCCAGTGAGCGGATCCTCGACGCGGCCTACGCGCGGTTCCTGGAGTACGGGGTGCGCGGCACGACCGTGGACGACGTCGCCAGGCAGGCGGGCCTGTCGCGGGTCACCGTCTACCGGCGCTTCGCCCGCAAGAACGACCTCATCCAGGGCGTGATCCTGCGGGAGCTGCGCCGCTTCCTGCGCGACTTCGAGCGGGCGGTCGCGGGGCTGCCGACCCCCGCCGAACAGGTCGCCGAGGGGTTCGCGGTGACGTTGCGGCTGGTGCGCGGCCATTCCCTGCTCGGCCGCCTGCTGGCCACCGAGCCCGAGACGATCCTGCCGCACCTCACTCTTGGCGCCGAGCCGTACATGGCGGTGGCGAGGGAGTTCGTGGCGTCGCACCTCGACTCGCCCGACGCGGAGGCGATCGCGGAGATGTTCATCAGGATCTCGCTGTCGTTCCTGCTGACTCCGTCGTCGGCGATCCCGCTGGAGAACGACGACCAGGCCCGCGCCTTCGCCCGCCGCCACCTGGTGCCGTTCCTCAGCGCGGGCGGCGCTGAAGCGCGCCCTCCCGCCTGAGCCCGACCCCCAGCATGATCACCCACGGCAGCGTCAGCAGCCAGGCCCCGAGCGCCCACACCGGTGCGGCCAGGAGCGCCCCCGCCAGCACCACGTTGACCCGCACCACCCAGCTCACCCGCAGCGCCCTGAGGAGGGCGGCGCACATCGAGAGCCAGGCGAGCGCCGCGCCTGCCGCGCAGAGCAGCGCGGTCCAGACGATCTCGGAGAGGGCCGGCGCGACGAACGGGATCATCTCGGGGCCCACGCTCGCCAGAACGGGGACGACGAACAGGCCGAGAGAGGCGAGGCCCGCGCGGAAGCGGAGGTTCCGGTCGTCCAGGCCCGCGTAGACGGCCCTGGCCCAGGCGATCCGGCCCCTGGCCACCTCGACGGGCGACTGCCTCTTCCGCTTGATCAGGGCGGCCCAGCACCCCACGCACGCGCCGACCGCGAGCAGCACGCCGGGCGCGCCGCCCCACGGCAGGTCGTCGAGGCCGGTGACGTGCTCTCCGACGACCTCGAAGACGCTCGTCAGGAGCACGAAGACGAAGACCCACGCCCCGGGGGTGTCACGCCAGGCAGGGGCGGGAGCCGGCCGTTCGAGCAGCGGGGTGTAGTGGCCCCCCAGCGCCGCCGCCCGTCGTGCCGGCTCCTCGAAGGGGCGGCCCTGGTGATCCAGGACCAGCGCCTTCAGCAACAGCGGCTCCGGGTCGCCAGGCGCGTCGGCGATCAGCCGATCCACGTACGAATGCGCCCAAGGGAAACGGCCCTCGTCGAGCAGGTGACGGACATGCCGCAGATGGGAGGACACAGGGTGAAGTGTGCCCCGTTGTGCCCGCCGCACCAAGGGTGGTAACGGGATCAACTAAACTGGGTATGTCGCGACGTCCCGCGGCCAGCTTCCACGAACACAGAGTGAGACCTCATCATGCCTTTGAACAGCCGCGACGACCTGCGGAACATCGCGATCATCGCGCACGTCGACCACGGCAAGACCACTCTCGTGGATGCCATGCTCTGGCAGTCCGGCGCCTTCCGCGCCAACCAGGACGTCGACGACCGCGTCATGGACTCCAACGACCTCGAGCGCGAGAAGGGCATCACCATTCTCGCGAAGAACACCGCCGTCAAGCACGGCGACATGACGCTCAACATCATCGACACCCCCGGCCACGCCGACTTCGGTGGCGAGGTCGAGCGCGGCCTGTCGATGGTCGACGGTGTGGTCCTGCTCGTCGACGCCTCCGAGGGCCCGCTGCCGCAGACGCGGTTCGTGCTGCGCAAGGCGTTCGCCGCGAAGATGCCGGTCATCCTGTGCATCAACAAGGTCGACCGCCCCGACGCCCGCATCAAGGAGGTCGTCGACGAGGTCTACGAGCTCTTCATGGACCTCGACGCCACCGAGGAGCAGATCGACTTCCCGATCGTCTACGCCTCCGCCAAGGCGGGTCGCGCGTCGCTCAACCGTCCGGAGGACGGCGGGATGCCCGACTCCGACGACCTCGAGCCGCTGTTCGACGTCATCAAGTCGACGATCCCGGCGCCGACCTACGACCCGAGCGCGCCGCTGCAGGCGCACGTCACCAACCTCGACGCCTCGTCCTACCTGGGCAGGATCGCGCTGTGCCGCATCCACCAGGGCACGATGAAGAAGGGCCAGCAGGTCGCATGGTGCCGCACCGACGGCACGATCCAGCGGGTCAAGATCACCGAGCTGCTCATGACCGACGCGCTGGAGCGCAAGCCGGCCGAGGAGGCGGGCCCCGGCGACATCATCGCCATCGCCGGCATCCCCGAGATCATGATCGGTGAGACCCTCGCCGACCCCGAGGACCCGCGCCCGCTGCCGCTGATCACCGTCGACGAGCCCGCGATCTCGATGACGATCGGCACCAACACCAGCCCGCTGGTCGGCAGGGTCAAGGGCTCCAAGGTCACCGCCCGCATGGTCAAGGACCGCCTCGAGAAGGAGCTCGTCGGCAACGTGTCGCTGCGCGTGCTCCCCACCGACCGGCCCGACGCGTGGGAGGTCCAGGGCCGTGGCGAGCTGGCGCTGGCCATCCTGGTCGAGCAGATGCGGCGTGAGGGCTACGAGCTGACCGTGGGCAAGCCGCAGGTGGTCACGAAGGTCATCGACGGCAAGATCCACGAGCCGGTCGAGCGCCTCACCGTCGACTGCCCCGAGGAGTACCTCGGCGCGGTCACGCAGCTGCTCGCCGTCCGCAAGGGCCGCATGGAGCACATGACCAACCACGGCACCGGCTGGATCCGCATGGAGTTCGTGGTGCCGGCCCGCGGTCTGATCGGCTTCCGCACCGAGTTCCTCACCGAGACGCGCGGCACCGGCCTGGTCCACCACGTCTTCGAGGCCTACGAGCCCTGGTTCGGCGAGCTGCGCACCCGCAACAACGGCTCGCTGGTCGCCGACCGCTCGGGTCCCGTCACCGCCTTCGCGATGACGAACCTGCAGGAGCGCGGCATCCTGTTCGTCTCCCCCGGCACCGAGGTGTACGAGGGCATGATCGTCGGCGAGAACTCCCGCTCCGACGACATGGACGTCAACATCACCAAGGAGAAGAAGCTCACCAACATGCGCTCCTCCACGGCCGACGTCACCGAGACGCTGATCCCGCCGCGGGTGCTGTCGCTCGAGCAGGCGCTGGAGTTCATCCGCGAGGACGAGTGCGTGGAGATCACGCCGGAGACGGTGCGCATCCGCAAGGTGGTGCTCGACGCCGCCACCCGCGGCCGGGCAGCCGCCCGCGCCAAGCGCTCCAACTGACGCTCCTGACCTCGACCGCCATCCTGTCCGCAGGGTGGCGGTCGCGGCATTTCCGGCCGTCCCGAAAGGGCGGTAAAGGTCTGTCCAGGGAACCTCCACGCATGGGCTGAATGCCTCCGGTGCCGGGCAACGAGTGTGAAGAGGTCATCTTTTCTCACGAGGCAGGTCACCATGCTCCGCAAAACCCACCTCGCCGTCACCGTGGTCATGGCGGCGGGCGTGGCCGCCGTCGGCGTCAACGCCGTCGCCGGGACCACGGGGGGCTCGGTCAGGCTCGAGTCCGTCATCCGCGACGTCGCGGGCCGCGACGTGGGCAAGCTGACGGTCGCACCCGACGCGCACAACACCTCGCGCGTGACCGTCCAGGTCACCGGGCTGCCCAAGGGCTTCCACGGTTTCCACATCCACGCCATGGGCACCTGCGACCCCAAGGCCGTCGACCCGGCGACCGGGAAGACCACGCCGTTCCACACGGCGGGCGGGCACTTCGACATCACCGGCGGCTCGCACGCGGCGCACGCGGGCGATCTGCCCTCGCTGCTGGTCAACGCGGACGGCAGGGGCGCCGCGTCCTTCACGACCGACAGGTTCAAGGTCGGTCACCTCACCGACCAGGACGGCAGCGCGGTGATCGTCCATGCGCTGCCCGACAACTTCGCCAACATCCCCTCGCGCTACGCCCGCAACGGCCCCGACGAGATGACGCTGAGGACCGGCGACGCCGGCGGCCGCATCGCCTGCGGAGTGATCAAGTAGCGACCCCCGGCCCGCACGGCCATCGTGCTCCTGCTGGTGCCTTCCGGTAACCGCTCCGTTACCGTGTGCCGTGGATCATGCTGGGTGTGGGGTGGCTGCGGAAGATCGTCGCGTACGCGCTCGCCGCGCTCTCCGTCGGGGCGATCGCCTGGTGCGTGGCCGCGGCCAGACCGGTCACCACCACGGTTCCGCGCCCGGCCCCCCACTCGCCCTCCCTGCTCGAGACCTACGGGTTCCTGGAGCACGCTCCGCCCCGCACCCCTCCCGAGCTGACCACCGAGGTCACCGTCGCCGACGCGACGGACGCCGACCTGGCCGCGGTCCCGGAGGGGAAGATCGACGAGCGCCTCAGGCAGATGAAGATCACCGTCGTCCATCGCCTCACGCTCGACAGCACCGACCAGCAGGCCGCGATCCTCCGTTCGGAGGGCGCCTTCCCCGACGACATCCAGGGCTTCACCGACCGGCAGCTCGGCGCGGTGAAGGCCGAGGACACCGCCGTCCTCGCCGCCACCACCAGGCTCGCCCCCGTGCTCACGACCTCGAACGGGCGCACCACCATCCGCTTCACCCTCACGCTGCTGCGCCAGGTCGAGCAGGACGCGCTGCCGAGGCTCGACTTCCTGCCGCCCACCGCGACAGGGGCGGTGCCCGAGCGGAAGATCACGGTGATCTCCCCGCAGTGGATCGTGTTCAGGGCCGAGCGGGTCACGCCCGACCGCGAGGGGGCGGGGCGGCTGGAGTTCACCGCCTACGCGGGCCCCGCGCACCTCCATCTGGCCCACAGGACGTACGGCAGGCCCGACGCCACGCAGCAGGACCTGTTCTCCTGGACGCCCGTGCTCAGCGTGTTCACCGCGATCGCGCTGACCGTCTACCTGGCCAAGGCGCTCGGACCGGCCTGGTGGCGGCGCATGTCCAACCGCGAGCTGGCCGCGGGCGCCGGCCTGTGCGCGGTGGCGCTCACGTTCGCGCTCTTCATGGCGGACATGCCGTACCTGGGGCCGGTGATCCTCTTCGGCGCGCTGCCCGTGCTGGCGCTCCGGCACGCGCGCAGGGTCGTGCCGGGCCCGCCGCCGTGGACCTCCAAGGACGCGCTGCTCGTCACCGGTGTCGGCGTGCTCGTCGCCAGCGGCATGCTGGCCTGGTCGTTCATCCACGGGCAGGTGCCGCCGGCGACGCTGGCGGTGGGCACCGCGACGGCGGCGCTGGCGGCGGCGGGCTCCGCGGTCGCCTTCGGCGCCGACCTCGGCATCGCGGTCCTGGTCGCGCGGCTGGCCGCGGTGAGTGCCGGCGTCGCCGTCGGCGCCCTCGCGCTGGCGCTGTGGGTGCGCGCGCTGATGAGCGGCGGCTACTTCCCGCCCGACAGCGTACGGCTGGTCCTCGCGCTGTGCTGGTCCCTGATCCCGATCGCGGGGGCGGCGGTCGCCACCAGGTCGTGGTCGCGCACGGCGATCGTGGTGGCGGTCCTCGGCAGCCTGTTACTGCTCGGCTGGCCCACCGAATGGCTGGACACCGGCTCGTGGAGCGTCCAGCCCGACCAGCGGCCGCCGGAGAGCCCGTTGCCTCCCGTGCTCGGCCAGCCGCTCAACGAGGTGACCCGCGGCGTGCTCGGGCTCCTGCTGCTGACCTTCGTGCTGTTCGTGCTCAGGTTGCGCCGTCTCGGCGCCGATCTGGCCGCCGTGGCCGACCCCGCCGTCCAGGCGACGGTGCTCGTCTGCCTGATGGTGCTCTATCTCACTCCCCGCACCGACGCCGACTCCAGCGTGATCGACCTGCCGCTGCCGTCGCTGGCCATCACCTCACTGGTGGCGTGGGCGGCGGCGGCGTGGCTGCTGCTCGGGCCGCGGCCCGAGATCCCCGAGCCCGCCTCCCGCCTCGAGCACCGCGAGCTGATCAGGCAGGCGCTGCACCGGCGGCTGCTGCACGTGTCGGAGCAGGAGCTCTACCGGCTCGGCCGGGCCAGGCTGGGCGCGGGCGAGATCACGATGGAGGACTTCGAGCAGCAGCGCCTCGCCCTCGACCGCGCCCTCACCAAGGACCCTCCGCACACCGAGACCGCCTTCGCCTCCTCGGCGGGCTGCTCGCCGTGGCAGAACGGCCTGGCGGCGTTCGTCGTCAGCCTGCTGCTGTCGCTGCCCTTCGCGCTCATCTACGGCTGGCCCTCGGGGGTCGAGCTGACGAGCTGGGTGTTCGACTCGCGCTTCCTGGTCGCGCTGCCCGCCTTCGGGTTCGTCTACGGCTACTTCTATCCCCGCCTGCGGGGCACGCAGCCGGTCACCAAGGCGCTCTACCTGATGAGCGCGGCGCTGGTCACCGAGCTGTCGGCCTACGTCCCCTCGCTCGTCGACCCCGACATCGGCGGCTGGGACAAGCTGCAGGTGCTGGCGATCGTGGTCGGGCAGGTCGCGCTGGTCTGCATCGGCCTCGGGCTCTACTGGGAGTGGCGGATCATGTACGTCGCGGGGGAGCCGTGGGCCAGGGTGCGCAACGTCAGGAGCGTGCGCAGCCTCGCCACCCCGGTGGTCGCGGTGGTGATCGCGGCGGGCACGGCGGCCGCGACGTCGGCGGCCGGCAACACCGTTGACCGCATTCTCAAGGCGGGCTCCTCCACGAGTCAGAGCGCGCCCTGAGCGGCGAACAGGTAGTTGCGCCGGGCGGTCGTCACCGAGTTCACCCTGGCCCAGCGGCCGCGGTGCCAGGCGTACATGAGATAGCCGCGCTCGCGCAGCGGGTCGGCCAGGTCGGCCGCGGTCATGCCGTACTTGTCCAGGTGGCGCTCCTCGATCTCCAGCAGCAGCGCGGGGCGGTGCCTGTCGATGGTCCGCGCCGCGCCCTCCAGCACCCTGGCCTCGAACCCCTCCACGTCGACCTTCATGAAGGCGACCCTGTCGATGCCGTGCTCGTCGCAGTACTCGTCGACGCCCCGCACCTCCACCTTCAGCGTCCTGGTGGAGGAGAAGGAGATCGACCTGCTCGGACGGCGCTGGCCGGTCCGCAGATGCGCCCAGCCGTGGATGGGCAGGCCGAACCGGTACGGCAGGGTCATGAGCTCGCGGCCGGGCGCCGGGCCGAGCGCCGCGTTGGTGACGCGGATGCGCTCGGCCCCCGAGACACGGCGCCCCGCCGCCAGGAGACGGAAGGGGTTGGGCAGCGGCTCGAAGCTGTGCACCTGCCCGCCGGGCCCGACGAGCGCGGCCAGCGGATAGGTGTACATGCCGTAGGCCGCCCCGATGTCGAAGCAGACGTCGCCCTGCCGGACCAGCCGGCCCAGCCCGCGGATCTCCGGCTCGCTCAGCGCCAGCGCGGCGCCCGCGCGGAAGGCGCCTGCCATGAGCTCCAGTCTCGTCAACATGATCTCCCCGTCGGTGTGGTGACAGGGAGACGGTAGGAAGGCGAAGGGTGCGCGGGGATCCCTCCGTGGAGCGCATTACCCGGTCTCGCGCTCACCCCACGGGGGCAGTCACCCGCCGGGGACGACCAGCCCGCTCTCGTAGGCGAAGACCACGGCCTGGGCCCTGTCGCGCAGGCCGAGCTTGGCGAACAGGCGGCCGACGTGCGACTTCACCGTCTCCTCTGCGACCGTCAGCTCCGCGGCGATCTCCGCGTTGGCGAGCCCGCCCGCGATCAGCCTGAGCACGTCGGTCTCGCGGGCGGTCAGCGCGTTGAGCCGCAGCGCCTCCCGGGTGTCGGCCGGCCGCCGCGCGGCGAACTCCTCGATCAGCCTGCGGGTCACCGAGGGCGCGAGCAGCCCGTCGCCGGCGGCGACCACCCTGACCCCGTTGATCAGGTCGTACGGCGGCGCGTCCTTGAGCAGGAACCCGCTCGCGCCGCTACGCAGGGCGGCGTAGACGTAGTCGTCGACGTCGAAGGTGGTGAGGATGAGCACCTTCGTCGGCTGCCCGGCCGCCATGATCCGCCTGGTGGCCTCGAGGCCGTCCATGCGGGGCATCCTGATGTCCATGAGCACCACGTCGGGGCGCAGCTCGCGCGCCGCCTCGACCGCCGCCATCCCGTCGGCGGCCTCGCCCGCGACCCGCATGTCGGGCTGGGCGGCCAGCAGCGCGGCGAACCCGGCCCGCACCATGCCCTGGTCCTCCGCGACCAGAACCGAGATCATCGTCACCACCTCACCGCGCAGGCTCGCCATCGGACCCCAGGGGCAGCATCGCCCGCACCGCGAAGCCGCCCTCGCCGTCCGGCCCGGCCGCGAGCGAACCGCCGAGGGCGGCGACCCGCTCGCGCATGCCCTCGAGGCCGCCGCCCGACCGCAGCGGCGACAGCGGCGCGGGCGGCCGCCCGTTGACCACCTCGATCACCAGGCTGCCGCCTTTCTCGTCGAGGTGGGCGCGGACCACGGTCGAGGCGCCCGCGGCATGCCTGACCACGTTGCTCATGGACTCCTGCGCGATCCGGTAGGCCGCCTGCGACACCTCGTCGGGCACGGCGGGCAGCGGATCGGGCAGCTCCAGCCGTACGGGGAGCCCGGCGCTCCGCGTGGCGGCGACCAGGCCCGGCAGCTCGGCCAGCCCCGGCTGCGGCGCCGACGGATCGCGCAGCACGCTCAGCAGCTGCCGCAGCTCGCCGAGCGACGAGCGGGCGGCGGCGTTGACGGCCTCGAACTCCGCCGCCACCCGCTCGGACATCCCCTCACCGATGCGGTAGGGCGCGGTCGCCGCCTGGACAGCGATCACCGACATGTGGTGGGCCACGACGTCGTGCAGGTCTCGCGCGATCCGCGCGCGCTCCTCCAGCACCCTCCGCAGGCCGCGTTCCTCGGCGATCCGCAGCGTGCTCTCCCTCCTAGCCCTGCTGGCGTGCCCGAGCAGCAGCGCCACGACCAGCGCCAGCGCCCAGGTCAGCACGCCCGTCGCGGTGTTCGGCCCGCCGGCCACGACCAGCGCCGCGATGGCGCAGCCGACGCCGAGCGTGATCGCCAGCGCGGGCAGCGCCACCCTCAGCGGTACCGACAGGGCGAGCACGTAGAGCACGATCAGCGGAACGGGCAGCTGGTTGAGGTACCAGGGCGGCACGACGAGCCCGCCCACGAGCACCGTGAAGGGCGTGGTGACGGCGAGCCCCGCCACCATCGCCCACCACGCCGCCATCGGCCGGTACCAGCACAGCGCGACGGGCAGCGCCAGCAGGAGCGCGACCAGGACGCCCGCGAGGTCACGCAGGATCAGCGCGTTGGCCGCGAACAGCAGGCCCGCCGCGACCATGAACGGCCACCGCCACAGCATGGGACGCGGCTCGAAGCGCACGGAGGCGGGGATCCGGGCGCGGTGGGCCGCACTCAGCACCATGGGTCAGTGCGGAGGCAGCTCGCTGCCCCTGACATGGGTGCACAGCCAATCGATCAGCTCGGCGTAGTCGCGCCACGTGACGCGGACCCTGTCGGCCGCCGCCTCGGTGTGCACCCACGGCTCGGGCTCGAAGTGGCGGCCGAAGTAGAGCGAGCGGTGCCGCAGCAGCTCGATGCGCGGATGGTCTTCGGGCACCCCGCGCGGCCTGGTCTTGAGCCGGTCGCCCTCGGCGACGTAGCCGCGCTCGGCGAGCCCGTCGGCGATGCGCTGCAGCCGCTTGCCCGACAGGTCCTCGTCGACCGCCGCGCGGTAGCGGGCCACCTGGTCGGAGGCGGTGGAGTACCAGCCGCCCGCGGTGTAGAGACCGGTGGCGTCGATCCGCACGTAGCGGCCGATGCCCGGCATGAGCTCGATGAAGGCGCCCTGGTGGGTCTTGTAGGGCGACTTGTCCTTGGCGAACCGCACGTCCCGGTACGGCCTGAACAGCTGGGCCACCCCGAACTCCGGAGCCAGCTCCTCGGCCAGCGCGAGCATGGGCTCCCTGACCGCCTCCTCGTAGAGCTGCCTGTGGCGGGTGAAGTAGACCTTGCTGTTGTCCGCCTCGAGGCCCTCGTAGAAGACGAAGGCCTCGTCGGGGAAGCCGGTGAATCCCATGCTCACAGGGTGCCATGCGGCGCCGGCGGTCAGCGCCGCCGCCGCTTGGCCGTACCGAAGATCGAGCGGCTGATCTCGCGGCCCAGCGAGCTGGCGGCCGACCTGGCGAACGACTTGAAGATCGACGAGCCCAGCACCGACTCCAGCACGGACGGCTGTTCCGGAGCCGGCGCGGGTGGCACTGGTTCGCGCGGCGCGGGTTCGGGCGCGGCGGGCGGGGGCGCCACCCGCGCGGCCAGCAGCTCGTAGGCCGACTGCCGGTCGATCTCCTGGCCGTACCTGGACCGCAGCGGCGAGGCTGCGACGATGCCGGCGACGACCGAGGGGTCCGAGGGCGCCATGAGCGAGCGGGGCGCCTGCAGTCTGGTCCACGCCACCGGGGTGGGCACGCCCTTGTCCGATAGCACGGTCACGACGGCCTCGCCGATGCCGAGCTGGGTCAGCAGCTCCTCCAGGTCGTAGGAGGAGTGCGGGAAGGTGGAGACCGTCGCCTTCAGCGCCTTGGCGTCCTGCGGGGTGAAGGCCCGTAGCGCGTGCTGGACCCTGGCCCCGAGCTGCGCCAGCACGTCGGCGGGCACGTCCTTGGGCGTCTGGGTGACGAAGAACACGCCGACCCCCTTCGACCTGATCAGCCGAACGGTCTGGGTGATCGAGCGCAGGAACGCCTTGGAGGCGTCGGTGAAGAGCAGGTGCGCCTCGTCGAAGAAGAAGACGAGCCGGGGCTTGTCGGGGTCGCCCACCTCGGGCAGGTCGCCGAACAGGTCGGCCAGCAGCCACATCAGGAAGGTGGAGAAGAGGACCGGCCGGTCCTGCACCGAGGGCAGCTCCAGGATCGAGACCACGCCCCTGCCGTCGGGCGTGACCCGCAGCAGGTCATGTGTGTCGAACTCGGGCTCGCCGAAGAACTGGTCGGCGCCCTCGGCCGACAGGTTGGTCAGCGCGCGCAGGATCACCCCCGCCGTCTGCTTCGACAGGCCGCCGACGCCCTTCAGCACGTCCGGGTTGTCGATCAGGTACTGGATGACCGCCCGCAGGTCCTTCATGTCCAGCAGCGGCAGGCCGTTGGTGTCGGCGAAGTGGAAGACGAGGCCGAGCGACGACTCCTGGGTCTCGTTCAGCTCGAGCACCTTGGCCAGCAGCGTCGGCCCGAAGGCGGTCATCGTGGCGCGCAGCGGCACACCCTCGCCCATCCCGCCCAGCGCGTAGAACTCCACGGGGCACGCCACGCCCGACCAGTCCTGCCCGATGCCCGCCGTCCGCTTCAGCAGCCCCTCCGAGGACTCGCCCGGCGAGGCCATGCCGGACAGGTCGCCCTTGATGTCGGCGAGGAAGACCGGCACGCCCTGCTCCGACAGCTGCTCGGCCATCACCTGGAGCGTCTTGGTCTTGCCGGTGCCCGTGGCACCGGCCACCAGCCCGTGCCTGTTGAACATCCGCAACGGCACCCTGATGGGCGCGTCGGGCCGCGGCTCGCCGTTCTCCATGAGGACGCCCAGCCGCAGCGCCGGCCCCTCGAAGTCATAGCCCTGCGTCATCGTTCGGTGTACTTCCTGCCGGGATCGGGTGTCCTGCCGTACAGCTCGGAGACGGTGACGAACTTGTAGCCCCGCTTCGCCAGGACGTCGATCACGTCGGGCACGGCCTCAACGGTCGTGCGGTGGATGTCGTGCAGGAGCACGATCGAGCCCCGCGTGGCCCTGACCGCGCGCTTGGCCACCACGGAGGCGACGCGGTCGCGCCAGTCGAAGGTGTCGACGTTCCACAGGATCTGCGCGAGCTGCTCCCTGCGGGTCTCCTCCGCCACCCGTTTGCCGGTCGACCCGAACGGCGGCCGCATCACCCTCATCCGCACCCCCGCGACCCGCTCGACCAGGTCCTGGGTGCGCAGGAGCTCCCGCCTGATGCCCTCGATCGGCAGCGTGGTGAGCTGAGCGTGGCTCCACGAGTGGTTGCCGAGTTCGTGCCCCTCCTCGACCATGCGCGCCAGGTTGTGCTCCTTGTCGGCCGCCACCCTCTGCCCGACCACGAAGAAGGTCGCCCTCACCTCGCGCTCGTCGAGCAGGTCGAGGAGCCACCGCGTGTAGTCACCTGGGCCGTCGTCGAAGGTCAGCGCCACGCACTTGGCGTATGTGCAGTCGACCCGCTCCACCGGCCTGGGCCAGCCCGGCTGCGCGGCGGCGAGCGACCGCGCCAGGACGTCGGACTCGACCCTGACCGGAACCCTCGCGCTGAGCGGGACGGCCACGGGCCCCTTCGCCACCTCGTGGGCGCCGCAGCCGGCCGCCAGCAGCAAGGCGAGCAGCCCTGGCCACACCCGCATGCTTCCCCCCGAAAGCGACACGGGGGATCACATCACGGATAATCCTGAACCGAGCCCCCCCGAAGCTCTTTTGCCAGGTCTTCCCACCAGACTGGGACATCAGCCTGCAGTTCCGTGTAACGACGCGCCACGCGTATGGCACATCCAACCGGATCCGTACCCAGATGCCGACGTTTCACCGCGCCCTCCTGCCAACGGTAAAACCCCTCACGGAACCGCACGACCAGCCCGATCCATACCGAGAGAGTGGCGTCATCTCCCACCTCGTAGGCGCTGGTCACCCCCAAGCCGGTCAGCTCCGCGTGAAGCTTCTCGATCGCAGCACGGGACTCAGACAACGCACAACCCCCTGTCGAGGACGTGTCGCACAACAGGGGATGTACCCAGCTTGCGCACGATCGAGTCCGGGAACTCCGGGGTTTTGGAGCCTAGTGGTCAGGGGTCTCCCTCGGCTCGCTAACGACCATCACCATCCGGAGTTCCTCCCGGCCCTCGTTGGCGTAGCGGTGGGGGCGATCGGCGGAGAAGACGACGGCGTCGCCCGTCGCGACCGCGTGGCTCCTGCCGTACACGGTCAGCGTCAGCTCGCCCGACAGCACCCACAGCATCTCGCGCGCGCCCGGCAGGTGCGCGTCGCCGTCGTGGTGCTCGCCGGGCGCGAGACGCCACTCCCACAGCTCCAGGATGGCGGGGGCGTCGGTACCGACCAGCAGCCTCGCCGAGCCGTCTCCCTGCTTGAAGGTGACGATCTCGGCGGCGGGCACCACCCGCACCAGCGGGGTGTCGGAGACCTCCAGCAGGCGGGCGACGCTGACGCTGAGCGCGTCGGCGATCCGCACCAGGGTGGTGATGCTCGGGTTGGTACGGCCCTGCTCGACCTGCACCAGCATGCCGCGGCTCACCCCCGACCTGGCGGCAAGGGCGTCGAGGGTCAGCCCGCGGTGGGCGCGCTGGGCGCGCACGTTCGTGGCGATCGCCGCCGTGATCGTCTCGGGATCCATGAAGTCCAGTGTAGTGAACACTCTTATCAATGTGCTGTACTAAGCGCATGACAACTGCGGTGATCTTGGCGACAGCGTGCGCCCTCGTGTACGGCACAGCGGACTTCTGCGGCGGCCTGGCCACGCGACGATCCCGTGTGCTCTCGGTCGTGGTGCTGTCACAGATCGCCGGATTCGCCCTGGTGCTGGCGATGCTGCCGGTTCTGCCCGGAGCGCCGTCCGAGGCCGCGGTCACCTGGGGTCTCGGCGCCGGCCTGGCCGGAGCGGCCGGGCTGGTGCTGTTCTACCGGGCGCTGGCCACCGGCGTGATGTCGGTGGTGGCGCCCACGACGGCGGTCACCTCCGCGGCGCTGCCGGTGCTGTTCGGGCTGATCAGCGGGGAGCGACCGGCGGCCGTGCAACTGGTGGGCATCGCGCTCGCGCTGCTGTCGGTGCTGCTGGTGAGCAGGAGTCCGGCGACCGAGCAGCGCTCCTCGCTCACCTCGATCGCCACCGCGCTGGCGGCGGGCGCTGGCTTCGGCGGCTTCTTCATCCTGCTCGGGCAGGCCCCCGAAGGCAGCGGCCTGTGGCCCCTCGTCGGCGCCAGAATCGCCTCGATCAGCCTCGTCGTGCTGCTGGCCCTCGTCACCCGCAGAACGCTGAAGCCGGGCGAAGGCGCGCTCGGCATCATCGCGCTGGCCGGGGTGCTCGACATGGCGGCCAACGTCCTCTACCTGCTCGCCGAGCAGGAGGGCCTGCTCAGCCTGGTCGCCGTGCTGGTCTCGCTGTACCCGGCCAGCACGCTGGTCCTGGCCCGGTACGTGCTCGGCGAGCGGTTGCAGGGCATCCAGGTGGCGGGGGTCGCCTTCGCGCTCGGCGCTGTCGCGTTGATAGCCGTTGCGTAGTTAGTCAAGCGCTTGTTACGGTCTGGCCGTGCATCCGGACCGGACGTTCAGGCATGTCGCCGTGCCGTACGACTCCGATGAGGGTTTTCTCCGGATGGTCCTGCCTCGCGTCCGGCACGCGCTGGCCGAGGGCAGACAGGTACTGGTGGTCACCGACGCGGCGAAGCTCGCGCTGCTGGACGTCGAGGTCGACACCAGGCTCTCCAGCCGGTGGTACGGTCACCCGCACCGCACGCTGGCCGCCTACCTCGACTACATGCGGGGGCGGCGGACACTGGTCGTCGGCGAGCCGCCGTGGGAGAGCTGGGACGAGCGCGAGTCCAGGGAGTGGATCCGCTACGAGTCGATCACCAACGCCGCGCTCGGCGGGGTCGACGCCACGCTGCTGTGCCTTTACCGCACGGAGTTCGCGGCGCGGGCCTACCTCACCCACCCCGAGGTGCTCAGCGTCCGCTACGTGGATCCGCGGTCGCTGGTGCTCGACGGCGACCAGGCCCCGCTCCCCGAGCCGAACGGCACGGCGATGGTGACGTCGTTCGCCGCCCACACGCTCAACCGGCTGCGCAGGCGCGTCTCCGACTTCGCCAGGGAGGCGGGCATGGACCGCAACCTCGTCGCCTCGCTCGTGCTGAGCGTCTCGGAGATCGCCGCCAACAGCGTCGAGCACGGCGCGGGTCACGGCACGGTCGCCATGTGGACCGAGGGCGACGAGGTGGTGTGCGAGGTCCTCGACCCCGGCGGCGCCGCGCTCGACGACCCGTTACCCGGCTACATACCGCCAGAGCCCGAATCCCCTCGGGGATACGGGCTCTGGATAAGTCGTCAGTTGTGCGATCACGTTCTGGTACGGGCCGACGGCGGCGGCCTGCGCGTGCGCCTGCACATGAAGAAGGCCTAGGCGGCGGCACGCTGGGCGGGAAGGCGCACGGCGCCCTCCTCGAGGGCGTAGCCCTCCAACATGGACCGCAGCTGTCGACGACCGCGGTGCAGCCGGGACATCACGGTTCCAATGGGGGTGCCCATCCGCTCGGCGATCTCCTTGTAGGGAAAGCCCTCAACATCGGCGAGGTAGACCGCGACCCTGAAGTCCTCGGGCAGCGCGCGCAGGGCGTTCATCACCGCGCTGTCGGGCAGCCGCTCGAGCGCCTCGGTCTCGGCGGACTTCAGCCCGCTGGACATGTGCGACTCAGCCGCGTGCAGCTGCCAGTCCTCGACCTCCTCGGCGGCGGCAAGCTTCGGCGAGCGCTGCTTCTTGCGGTAGTCGTTGATGAAGTTGTTGGTCAGGATCCGGTGCAGCCACGCCTTGAGGTTGGTGCCCTCGCGGAACTGGTGGTAGGACGTGTACGCCTTGGCCACGGTCTCCTGGACGAGGTCCTCGGCGTCAGCCGTGTTGCGGGTAAGGCGCATCGCGGAGGCGAACAGCTGCGAGGTCACCGGAACGACGTCTCGTTCGAACCAGTCCTGGCGCTGCTCATCGGTCATAGTGATCATAGAATCCCCCTCCGTGCTCTCCCCCCGGATGCCTGTCAATCGCCCAGGAGTAATCATCCTCGCAAGCCCGGCGTAAGGGCGGCGTTAGGCGTTCTACCTGGTCAGGGGGCCGATCGGTCCGTATGCTCGCGGCGTGCACCATCACGTCCACGGCCGGACAAGTCTCATTATCGTAACACTCTCCCCTCAATTTTCCATGGATAGTGGTCAGAGTCACATGAGATAGCGTATTGACCATGGAATACGTGGACCGTCACGACAGTCGAGCCCGGCGCTGGGTGGCTGAGGCCATTCGCAAGGTGGAGGCCGACACCAACCGCAGCTCTGACACTCACCTCCATGTGTTTCCGCTGCCCCCGCACTGGGGGGTAAACCTCTATCTCAAAGACGAGTCGGTCCACCCCACTGGTTCACTCAAGCACCGGCTGGCCCGTTCCCTTTTCCTCTACGGGCTGGCGAACGGCTGGATCGGTCCCACCACCACGATCGTCGAGGCCTCCAGCGGCTCGACCGCGGTCAGCGAGGCGTACTTCGCCCGGTTGGTCGGCCTGCCCTTCGTCGCGGTGATGCCCGCGAGCACCTCTCCCGAGAAGATCTCGCTCATCGAGTTCTACGGCGGCAAGTGCCACCTCGTCGAGGACCCCTCCTCGATCTACGAGGAGTCGCGCAGGATCACCGCGGAGACCGGCGGCCACTTCATGGACCAGTTCACCTACGCCGAGCGCGCCACCGACTGGCGCGGCAACAACAACATCGCCGAGTCGATCTACGCGCAGATGTCCATGGAGCCCTATCCCGAGCCCGAGTGGATCGTGGTCGGCGCGGGCACCGGCGGCACGTCCGCCACGATCGGCCGCTACATCCGCTACCGGCGCTACAGCACGCGGCTGGCGGTGGTGGACCCCGCGGGCTCGGCGTTCTACCCGTCGTGGACGTCGGGCGAGGAGGTCGCCGCGCCCGGCTCGCGCATCGAGGGCATCGGCAGGCCGCGCGTGGAGCCCTCGTTCCTGCCCGGCGTGATCGACAGGATGATCCAGGTGCCCGACGCCGCCTCGATCGCCGCGATGCGCTGGGTACGTGAGGTGACCGGGCGCGACGTGGGCGGATCCACCGGCACGAACGTGGCGGCGGCCGTGCAGCTCATCACGGAGATGCGGGCGGCGGGCGACCAGGGCAGCATCGTCACGCTCATCTGCGACAGCGGCGACCGCTACCGATGCACGTACGGCGACGACGCGTGGCTGGCGTCGAAGGGCATCGACATCGCCCCCGATCTCGCGACCTTCCGTTCCTTCCTCACCAGTTAGTACGGCAAGCCGGATCTGGCGCCTCCGCGGGAGCGTGGTCCCGTCCGCCGAAGGCGCGCCGCCCAGCAGGACTTCGGCGGGCCGCCGTCACGCCGTCCGTAACGGCGGCTCGCCACGCGCTCCCGGTGATGCGTAGCCCTGGAAAGACGCCGGCCCCGCGCCGAGGGTGGCGCGGGGCCTTGCGTTGCCGTACAGGAGTTGCCGTACGGGAGGAGAAGAGCAGGGTCAGGCCGCGCGCGCCGGGTCGACCTCGAAGATCTTGGCGAGGTCGTCGAGGATCGCGTGCGCGCCCTGGATGCCGACCGCGCTCATCCACGTGGCGTCGTTCACGTCGTGCTTCTCACCCTTGAGCTTGCCCCACAGTGGGTTGTTCACGAACTGCTTCTTCGGGCCCTCCGCCGACGGGTCGGCGTAGGTCGAGACGAAGATGTGGTCGGCGTCGAAGTCGGCGATGCGCTCCTGGCTGATGTCCACGGCGATCGCGTTCGGGTCCTTCGGCTGGTCGGCGGGGCGCGGGAAGCCGACGTCCTTCAGCACGATGCCCGAGTAGGAGTTCTCGACGTAGAGCCTGGTCGTCGGCTCGCCGGCGAAGCGGACCACCGAGACGGTCGGCAGCTCGCCGTCCTTCGCCTTGATCGCCTCGCCGATCTTGGCCGCGCGCGCCTCGAAGTCCCTGAGCCTGGTCTCGGCGAGCTCCTCCTTGCCGAGCGCCTGCCCCATCAGGCGGACGTTCTCCTTCCAGATGGCGCCGGTGGTCTCGCTGAACACCGTGGGCGCGATCTGCGACAGCTTCGCGTAGAGGGCCTCGTGCCGCACCTTCGCCGAGACGATCAGGTCGGGCTTGAGCGCCATGATCTTCTCCAGGCTCGGCTGCTCGAGCGTGCCGACCGGCGTGGCCTCCTTGCCGTACTCGGTGGCGACGGAGCCGAGGTAGTCCGGCAGCTTGTCGTCGATCGAGCGGTAGGTCGTGTAGCCGACCACCGGGGTCTCCAGCGTGAGCACCGCGTCCACGAAGCTCTGGTCGAGCGCGACGACACGCTTGGGCTGGGCAGGGATCTTCGTCTCGCCCATCGCGTGCTTGATGACGCGGAACGGCTGCCCCTCGGCGGGCTGCGTCCCGGCGGGCTGGCCGGCGGCGGTGGTGCTGGTCGAGCCACAGGCGGCCAGGCCCAGGCTCAGTACGGCCCCCGCCACGCCCATGGCCACGGCGCGAAACGCTCTCATCCGGATCCCTCTCACATTTAGGTTAGGCAAACCTCATTTAGATTAGCTATGCCTAAGCTGGCATACTTCACCCGGGTCGGCAACAGCGAGGAGGAGCAGGTGAGGAGACGCACCGCCGTGTTCGGCGCGCTTCTCGCCATCGTGGCGATCGCCATCGTGATGAGCATCACCATCGGCTCGAAGCCGGTCCCGCTCACCGACGCCTGGCACGCGCTGACCTCCCCCACCGGCACCGAGAACGACATCGTCATCCGCTCGCTCCGCGTGCCGCGCACCGTGCTCGGTGTCCTGGCGGGCATCGCGCTCGGCGTCGCGGGCGCGCTGATGCAGGGCCACACCCGCAACCCGCTGGCCGACCCAGGACTGCTCGGTGTCACGCAGGGCGCGGCGTTCGCCATGGTCGCCAGCATCATCTTCCTCGGCATGACCAGCCTCTACGCCTACATCTGGTTCGGGCTGGCGGGCGCGCTGATCGCCAGCGTCGGCGTCTTCGCGCTCGGCATGGTGGGCGGCAGAGGCGGCCCGACCCCCGTCACGCTGGCCCTCGCCGGCACGGCGGTCAGCGCCTTCCTCTACGCGCTCACCTCGGCGCTGGTGCTGATCGACGAGCAGGCCATGGACGTCTTCAGGTTCTGGCAGTCGGGCTCCATCGCCGCGAGGGGCGCGGAGGTCGTCTGGCAGGTGCTGCCGTTCATCGTGGTGGGCCTGCTGCTCGCGCTGATCAACGCCCCCGGTCTGAACGCCCTCTCCCTCGGCGAGGACGTCGCCCGCAGCCTCGGCCAGAACATCGGGCTCACCAGGGGCATCGGCATCGCCGCCGTCACCCTGCTGGCCGGCGCGAGCGTCGCGGCGTGCGGGTCGCTATCCTTCATCGGGCTCATCGTCCCGCACCTGGTCCGCCCGCTGTCGGGCACCGACCACCGGTGGCTGCTGCCGTACTCGGGGCTGGTGGGCGCGGCGCTGCTGCTGTTCGCCGACGTGATCGGCCGCGTGGTCGCGCCGCCCGGCGAACTGGAGGTCGGCATCGTGCTCGCCCTGATGGGCGCCCCCTTCTTCGTCGCGCTGGTCAGGCGCAGGAAGCCGGTGCGGCTGTGAGCGCTCTCGCCCTGCGGGTCGCAGGTCTCTCCTGGCGGGTAAGGCCGCGCGGCGTCGTGGTCACCGTGGGCGGCCTCGCCGTCGTCGTGCTGCTGATGGCGCTCAACATGCGCATCGGCGACATCCCGATGAGTGTGGCCGAGGTGCTGCGCGCGGTCGTCGACGCGGGCAGCGACAACCACTTCGTCGTCATGGAGCTGCGCCTGCCCCGCGCGCTGACCGGCGCGCTCGTCGGCGCCGCCCTCGCCCTGGCGGGCGCGATCACCCAGTCGATCGCCCGCAACCCGCTGGCCAGCCCCGAGATCCTCGGCGTCACCACGGGCGCCTCGGTCACCGTGGTCGCGGGCGTGGTGCTGAGCGGCAGCGCGGCGGGCGGCGTCAGCGGGGCGCTGGCCACCTTCGGCATCCCCGCCCTCGCCCTGCTCGGCGGCCTGGCGGGCGCGGTGATCGTCTACTCGCTCGCGTGGCGGCGCGGCCTCGACGGCTACCGGCTGGTCCTGGTCGGCATCGGCGTGGCCGCGGTGTTCACGAACGTGAAGTTCTGGCTGCTGACCGTCGGCGACGTCAACGACACCGGCAGGGCCATGGTCTGGATCAGCGGCTCGCTCAACGGCCGCGGCTGGGAGCACGTCGGGCCGGTCGCCCTCGCGCTGGCCGTGCTGATCCCCGCCACGCTGCTCGGCACCCGCTCGCTCGACGCGCTCCGCTTCGGTGACGACACCGTGACCTCACTCGGCGTGCGGATGAACCTCGCGCGCGGGCTGATGATCCTGGCCGCGGTGCTGCTGGCCGCGGTCGCCACCGCCTCGGCGGGGCCCATCGCCTTCGTCGCGCTGGCCTCCCCGCAGATCGCGCTGCGCCTGACCAGGTCGGCCCAGCCGCCGCTGCTGGCCTCCGCGGTGATCGGCGCGTTGCTCACCACCGCCGCCGACCTCATCGCCCGCACCGCCTTCTCCCCCATCGAGCTGCCCGTCGGCGTCGTCACGGCGGTGCTGGGCGCGCCGTACCTGATCCACCTCATCTGGAGGGCCCGCAAATGAGACTCCAGGCACGCGACGTCCGGCTCGCCTACGGCGAGCGTGTCATCGTGGACGGTCTCGACCTCGGCGTCGAGGCGGGCACCGTCACCACGATCATCGGCCCGAACGGCTGCGGCAAGTCCACGCTGCTGCGCGCCCTCGGCAGGCTCATGAAGCCCACGGGCGGCGAGGTCCTCCTCGACGGCAAGCGCATCGACAAGATCTCCACCCGCGAGGTCGCCAAGGTCCTCGGCATGCTGCCCCAGTCGCCCACCGCGCCCGAGGGGCTGACCGTGGCCGACCTGGTGGCCAGGGGCAGGCACCCGCACCAGACCTGGTACCGCCAGTGGTCCTCCGACGACGAGTCGTCTGTCGCCGAGGCGCTGACCATGACCGGGCTGGCCGATCTCGCCGAGCGTCCACTGGACGAGCTGTCGGGCGGGCAGCGCCAGCGCGCCTGGATCTCCATGGCGCTGGCCCAGGGCACCGACCTGCTCCTGCTCGACGAGCCGACCACCTTCCTCGACCTGTCGCACCAGGTGGAGGTGCTGGAGCTGGTACGCCACCTGCACCAGGAGGCGGGCCGGACCATCGTCATGGTGCTGCACGACCTCAACCTGGCCGCCCGCTACACCGACCGCCTGGTCGCCATGCGCGAGGGCCGGGTCGTCGCGGCGGGCACCCCGCACGAGGTGCTGACCGAGGGTCTGCTGCGCGAGGTGTTCGACCTGGACGCCAAGGTCATCGCCGACCCGGTCGCGGGCACCCCGCTGGTGGTGCCCATCGGCCGCAGGTCCTAGCCCGGGTCATCGACGGCGCGGCTCACGGCTCGGCCAGCGCGCGCCGTACGTCCCCGTCGCCGGGGGACAGTTCCCTCGCCCTGAGGAGGTCGGCGCGGGCCTCTTCCGTCCTGCCCAGCGCCCGCAGCGCCACCGATCGGTTGAAGCGCAGCTCGGCGCTTTCCGCCAGCTCGATCGCCCTCGTCAGGTCGGCGACGGACGACGCGAGGTCGCCGTTCTCGTAGGAGAGCACGCCCCTGGCCGCCAGCGCGGTCACCATGGAGGGGTCGCGCTCCAGCGCGGAGCCGAAGGCCTTGTAGGCCTCCTCCTGGTGCCCTTCGGCCGCCTCCACCTGCCCGAGCACGCACAGCAGGTAAGGGTTGGCGGGGTCGCGTTCGGCATCCGCCCTCGCCCTGGCGTACTCACCCATGGCCACCAGCAGCCCCGCCCTGTTGACGTAGGCGTCGGTGAAGCCGGGATCCAGCTCGATCGCGTAGTCGAGGTCGGCCAGCGCGCCCTCCAGGTCACCCTCCGCGAAACGCAGCTCGGACCTGTTGTAGTAGGGCTCGGGGAAGGGCGGCCCGACCCGCATCGCCGTCTCGTAGTCGGCCCGGGCCTCCTCGGGCCTACCCAGCTTGAGCAGGAGGTTTCCCCTGTCGAGGTAGTAGTCGGGGTAGCCGGGGTCGGCGGCGATCGTGTAGTCGAGGTCGGCCAGCGCCGCCGTGCTCGTGCCGCGCAGCAGCGCCCGGTTGGCGCGCAGGACCAGCTTGTGGATCGGCTGCTCGCGGGGGGCGAGGTCGCTCTCGGCCAGCTCGATGGCCCGCTCGACCAGGTCCGCGGCCTCCTCGAAGCGGCCCCTCCGCACCTGCACCAGCGCCTTGCCGTTCAGGTCGAAGCTCAGGTGGAAGGCGCGCAGCCGGGGGTCGGGCAGCAGATCGGTGATCGTGATCGCCTCGTTGATCCAGGCCAGCGCCTCCTCGGGGTCGCGCATGGCCGGGTCGTGATGCCTGACCAGCAGCATCGCGGTCGCGTAGGCGCAGGTGGCGCGGTGCTTGGCGGTGACGCTCACCTTTCTGGCGTGGTCGAGCAGCGCCCGCGCCTCCTCCTCCCGCTCCAGCGCCGCCAGGGCCGTGGTGGTCCGGTGCAGGATTGTCCACCACTCCTCCGAGTCCTCGGCCAGCTCGGGCAGCAGCAGCGCGCCCGCCTCGGCCATCGCGTGGTGGAAGCCCTCGTTGCGGTAGCGGTCGGTGTCGAGCGGCAGCGTGCCTTCCCTGGGCGTGCTCGCTCCGTCGGCGATCACCAGCAGCTGCGCGGGCACCCTGCGCCCGAGCACCTCCAGGAACTCGGTGTCGGTCGCGTCGGCCTCGCCCGCGTTGGCGACCGTGACCGTCAGGGGCCCGCCGCGGCCCAGGTGGTCGCGGACGAACTCGGCCAGCCCGTTGGCCAGCCGCAACGTGCGGCGGGGCGCGGGCACCAGGATGCGCTCCTCCTGCGCCACGCGGTCGGCCAGCGACGACCGCCGGGCCGGCACCAGCTCCCTCAGCCCGGGAGCGGCGGCCCTGATCTCGATGTCGTGGGCGTGGACCAGCTCGGGCCAGCGCGCGAGCGCCTCCGGCACGAGCACGTGCAGCAGCCCACTGGCCAGCGTGTACGGACCGCGCAACCGCCGATCGGCGTCAAGAACGATCTGGTTCATGAGATGCGGAAGGGAGCCGATGCCCTCACCGTAGGCACCGACTCCCTCAGCCTTGGTCAGGCCGCGTGCTTCGGCGTCGCGGCACCGGTCAGCTTGACCGTGCCCGGCTTGTGAACAACGACCTTCTTCATGCGGTCCTCTTTCGGGATCAATGACAAACGATCGCCCAATATCAACACGGGAACGGTCTACTCACAACCCCCCGACCGGTAAGGGACATTTCCCTACAGGTCTCCCTACTGTCGCTCCAGAAGCGAAATATTCGCCTGGTCAGTCACCCAGGATGGCGTCGACGAACACCTCGGCGTCGAAGGGCGCCAGGTCGTCGGGACCCTCGCCGAGACCCGCCAGCTTGACCGGCACGCCGAGCTCTCGCTGCACCGAGATGACGATGCCGCCCTTGGCCGTGCCGTCGAGCTTGGTCAGCGCGATGCCCGTGATGTTCACCACTTCGGCGAAGACCTGGGCCTGGCGCATGCCGTTCTGGCCCGTCGTGGCGTCGAGGACGAGCAGGACCTCGTCGACCGTCGCCTTCTTCTCGATGACGCGCTTGACCTTGCCGAGCTCGTCCATCAGGCCGGTCTTGGTGTGGAGCCTGCCCGCGGTGTCGACGATGACCACGTCGACCTTGTCCTCGATGCCCTTGGCCGTGGCCTCGAAGGCCACCGAGGCGGGGTCGCCGCCCTCGGGGCCACGCACGACCTCGGCGCCCACCCTGTCGCCCCACGTCTGCAGCTGGTCGGCCGCCGCGGCGCGGAAGGTGTCGGCCGCGCCGAGCACGACCTGCTTGCCGTCGCCGACCAGGGAGCGGGCCAGCTTGCCGGTGGTCGTGGTCTTGCCCGTGCCGTTGACGCCGACGACCAGCACGACCGCGGGACGCTCGCCGTGCTTGGCGACGTGCAGGGTGCGGTCGAGCTCGGGGTCGATCTGCTTGAGCAGCTCCTCGCGCAGCAGGCCGCGCACCTCCTCAGGGGTGCGGGTGCCGAGCACCTTGACCTTGGTGCGCAGCTCCTCCACCATCATCTGGGTCGGCGCGATGCCGACGTCGGCGGTGATGAGGCGCTCCTCGATCTCGTCCCAGACCTCGTCGTCGAGCCGGTCTCTGGACAGCAGCTCCAGCAGGCCCTTGCCGAGGGTGCTCTGCGAGCGGGCCAGGCGCGAGCGCAGCCGCACCATCCGGCCGGCGGACGGCGGAGGGACCTCCAGCTCCGGCGGCTTGACCATGGTCTCGGCCGGCTTGGCCGGGGGCGGCACCGTGGTGGTGGTGCCCTCTTCCTCCGGCGCAGGCGGCTTGACCTGCGGTTCGGGGGCGGGCTTCACCTCAGGCGGCTGGACCGGCGGAGGCGCGGCCTTTCCGCGCGGCCTGAACAGGAAGAACATGCCGCCGGCCGCCAAGAGGGCGACGACGACCACGATCACGATGATGCCGAGGTAGTCGCTCACAACCACCCAGTTTTCCAGATCGTCCGGGATGGTCACGCCTTACGACCCACCTCGGGCGCGTCAGACCTTTTCGCGAAGTCGCTGGGAGACGACCTGCGTGACGCCGTCACCGCGCATCGAGACGCCGTAGAGGGCGTCGGCGATCTCCATCGTGCGCTTGTTGTGCGTGATGACGATCAGCTGGGAGCTCTGCCGCAGCTCCTCGAAGAGCGTCAGCAGCCGTTGCGTGTTGGTGTCGTCGAGGGCCGCCTCGACCTCGTCCATGACGTAGAACGGCGAGGGCCTGGCCTTGAAGATCGAGATCAGGAACGCCACGGCCGTCAGCGACCGCTCGCCACCCGACAGCAGCGAGAGCCGCTTGACCTTCTTGCCCGGCGGCCTGGCCTCCACCTCGATGCCGGTGGTCAGCATGTCGGTGGGGTCGGTCAGCACGAGCCGTCCGTCGCCGCCGGGGAACACCCTGGTGAAGATCTGCTCGAACTCGCGGGCGACGTCCTCGTAGGCGGAGGAGAACATCTGCTCGACCCGGTTGTCGACCTCCTGCACCACGGTCATCAGCTCGCGCCTGGTCTTCTTGAGATCCTCCAGCTGCGAATTCAGGAACGCGTGGCGCTCCTCCAGTGCGGCGAACTCCTCCAGCGCGAGCGGGTTGACCTTGCCGAGCTGGTTCATCTGGCGCTCGGCGGCGCGCATGCGCTTCTCCTGCTCGTGCCTGACGTAGGGCACGGGAGGATCGCCGGGCACCGGGGCCGCCGGGCCGTACTCGGCGACCAGCGCCTCGGCCTCGACGCCGAACTCCTCCAGCGCCCGCTGCTCCAGCTGCTCGAGCCGCAGCCGCTGCTCGGTCCTGGCCACCTCGCTGCCGTGGACCCTGTTGACCAGCTTGTCGAGCTCCTGGCTCAGCTCACGGACCCTGACCCTGACCTGCTTCAGCTCGGCGTCGATCGCCACCCTGGCCAGGTCGGCCTCGTCACGCTCGCGCGCCGCCCGCTCGACCGAGACGGCCAGCGCCTGCAGCACCTGCTTGGCCCCTCGCGCCACGGCCTCGGCCACCACGGCCTGCCTCCTGCGCCGCTCACGCTGCGCCGCGGCCGTCAGCCGCTCCTGGCGCTCGCGCTGGGCGGCCCGCACCAGGCCCTCGGCCCGGCCAGCGATGCCCTTGACCCGCTCCTCGGCGGTGCGGACCTGCAGCCTGGTCTCCATCTCGCCCTGCCTGGCCACCTGGCAGGTCGCGGCCAGCTCGTCGCGCACCTCGGTGGTCGGCTCGGTCTCGAGCTCCTGGGCGTACTCGGCCTCGGCGAGCTCGATCTCCAGCTCCGAGAGCTCGGCCAAGCCTTCCTCGCGCGCCTCCTGCGCCGCCCGCACCCCGCCCGCGAGGCGCTCGGCCTCGTCGGCCGCCGCCTTGGCCGCCGCGCCCAGCTGGGCCAGCCGCCTGGCCGCCGCCGCGCTCGCCTGGTCGGCCTCCCGCTGGCGCGCCCTGACCTGGTCGAGCGCGCCCTGGGCGGCGCTCACCCCCGCCTGCGCGCTGCCTGCCGCGCTCTGCGCCTCGTTGACGTGCGACTGCGCGGCCTCCAGCGCCGCCTGGGCGGCCTGCTCGGCATGGGCCGACTCCTCCAGCACGACCACGGTCCGCTCGGCCCACTCCCTGGCCTCCTCGAGGTCGGCGATCGCGTCGTCGAGCGCCGCCCTGACCTGGAGCACCGAGGTGCCGCCCGCGGAGCCGCCGACCGCAAGGCAGGCGCCGACGAGGTCGCCGGCCTGCGTGACGGCCCGCAGCTCGGGGTGCGTCTCGACGAGCGCGCGGGCGTCGTCGAGATCCTGGACGACGACCACGTCGGCGAGCAGGTGGTCGACCGCCGCCCTGAGGTGGTCGGGCACACCGACCAGCTCGACCGCCCACCGCGCCGTGCCAGGCAGCACGGCCCGCGCCCCGGCCGCGCCCGCGTTCCCAGGAGAGCCCGCGTTCCCAGGAGAGCCCGCGCTTCCGGGAGAGCTCGCCACGAGGAGGGTGGCCTGGCCTGCCTCCTTGGCTCTCAGGTGCTCCAGCGCCGCCACCGCCGCGCCGACCGACTCGACCGCCACCGATTCGGCGACCGAGCCCAGCACGGCCGCGATGGCCACCTCGAACCCCTGGCTGACCGTCATCGACGCGGCCAGCGGCCCGAGCACCCCCGACAGCTCCGCCGCCACCAGCGCGGCGCCGCCGTCGGCCCCCTTGGAAAGACCCAGCTCCAGCGCCTCACGACGGGCGTCGAGCGCCGCGACCGCGCGCTGCGCCTCCTGGTCGGCGGCGCGGGCCGTACCGACCGCCGACTTGGCGGCCTGCAGGGCCGCGCGCGGGCCCGCCAGCGCCTCCTTGGCCTGCTCCACGACCTCACGCGCCGCCTCGGCCAGCGCCCTGGCCTCCTCGACCGCGGCCTGCGCCGCCGCCAGCTCCTCGGCGAGCGCGGGATCGACGGCGGGCTCGTCGCCCTCGTGCGCCTCGAGATCCTCGCGCGCCCGCTCGGCCCGCTGCTCGGCCTCGGAGAGGGACCTGGTCAGCCTGCCGATCTCGTCCTCGGCCGCGCGCGCCCTGCTGCGCGCCGACTCGACGCGCCCGCGCAGCCTGGCCAGCCCCTCGCGCCGGTCGGCCGCCGCACGCGCGGCCATGGCCAGCCGCCGTTCCTCGGCGTCGAGCGCGGCCTCGGCCTCCTCGCGCCTGGCCACGGCCACTTCGAGCAGTTCGCGCGCCTGCTCCAGCGCGGCCGCCAGCTCCAGCTCCTGCTCGCGGACCTCGGCGGCCTCCCGCTCCAGCTCCTCGGGGTCGCGGCCGCGCCGCTCGATGGCCGCCGCGTCGAGCGCGTGCCTGTGGCGTTCGGCGGCCAGGTGCTCGAGCCCGATGAAGCGCTCGCGCAGCGAGGCGAGCCTGAAGTAGGTCTCCTGGGCGGCGCTCAGCCGCGGTTGCGCCTCGGCCTCGGACGCCTCCAGCGCCTCCTCGCGCCGCTGCCCCTCGGCCAGCTCGGCCTCCACCTGCGCCCTCCGCGTCAGGATGGCCGCCTCGTCTGCCGCCTCCTTCGCGAGGGTCTCCCGCAGGATGCACACGTCGTCGGCGAGCAGCCGCAGCCGCGCGTCGCGCAGGTCGGCCTGGATGACGGCGGCCTTGCGGGCGATCTCCGCCTGCCGGCCCAGCGGCTTGAGCTGGCGGCGCAGCTCGGTGGCGAGGTCCTGGACGCGGGTCAGGTTGGCCTGCATCGCGTCGAGCTTGCGCAGCGCCTTCTCCTTGCGCTTGCGGTGCTTCAGGACGCCCGCGGCCTCCTCGATGAAGGCCCGCCGGTCTTCGGGACCCGCGTGCAGCACCGCGTCGAGCTGCCCCTGCCCGACGATGACGTGCATCTCGCGGCCGATGCCCGAGTCGGACAGCAGCTCCTGGATGTCGAGCAGGCGGCAGGTGTCGCCGTTGATCGCGTACTCGCTCTGCCCCGACCTGAACATCAGGCGGCTGATCGTCACCTCGGTGTAGTCGATGGGCAGCGCGCCGTCGGAGTTGTCGATCGTCAGCGTGACCTCGGCCCTGCCCAGGGGCGGCCTGCTGGAGGTGCCGGCGAAGATGACGTCCTCCATCTTGCCGCCGCGCAGCGACTTGGCGCTGTGCTCGCCCATGACCCACGCCAGCGCGTCGACCACGTTGGACTTGCCCGAGCCGTTGGGCCCCACCACACAGGTGATGCCGGGCTCGAAGCGGAGGGCGGTGGCGGAGGCGAAGGACTTGAATCCACGCAGCGTGAGCGTCTTCAGGTACACCGAACGCTGCCCTCCCCGGAACCGACTGCGGAAAAGCCTACTGGCACGCGCCGCCCCACGCCGGTCACAGCAGTCGGGCCGGCGGGTGGACAGTAAAAAGACCCCCAACGAAAGGGGGCCGAAAAAATAACGAGGGACGCCTCTTCGAGACGTCCCTGATGTCGCGTTCCGACCTCTCAGGTGAGAGCCGGCTCGCGCTCCTGCAGTCGGCTGAACGCCTCATCGCGGGTTTGCGCTGCAAGAGCGTCATTCTGGGCCTGGAGCCGGGTAAGTTCTGCCTCCAGGTCGCGGATTCGCTGCTGCAAGCGGCGCATCTCCGAGACCATTCGAGGGTCAGGACCGCCGACGTGGCCGAGTAGAGCCTTCGCCATGGTAAAGGGTCCTCCACGCTGAGTGACCAGACTGGTTCGCGCACTTCGTGTTCCGCGGGAGGGGTGCGCGTGGTACCTAACAAGAGTCGCACCGGCAGTGTGGGCGGTCAAGTCGAACGAACCGCACAGAACTACCGACGGGCACTCCCGACATATAAATATACCCCATTTGGACCGTTTGACGGAAGGGCTACCGCTCTACAAAGCCCCTCAAACTACCTCGGGCTTCACTCCAGCGTTCCACAACTCCATCGACCCGGCCGGGTGTGTCGCAACCCTTGATCAGCTCCAGGAGCTTGACGGCCGACTCCCTGGGCCCCTCGGCCACCACCTCGACCCGTCCGTCGGCGGTGTTGCGCGCCCAGCCCACCAGGCCGAGCTCCAGCGCCCTGGCCCTGGTCCACCAGCGGAAGCCGACCCCCTGGACGCGTCCGCGCACCCAGGCGGTCAGCCGCACATCCTCACTCATGATCTACTCCTGCCTGCTGGAACGCGCGCACCGCCGCCGTCTCGCCCTCCTTGCGCCAGACCAGACCCAGCACCGAGTCGGGCAGGCCGACGACGGGCACGAACCTGACGTCCTGCCGCCCGTGATAGGCGGCCGTCGGGGTGCAGAAGAGCATGGCGCCTCTGTTCAGCGCGACCTGTGTCAGGCCTTCCTGGCTGGTGGAGACCGTACCCGCCGACGGGATGGGACGACCCATCGGCGTGGCCGTGGGTGCGACGAGCTCGCGCCACCTGCGCGGCGCGGGGTCGTCCAGCCCGACCAGCGGCAGCTCCGCCAGCTCCTCCGCCTCGATGCTTGCCCGGTCCGCCAGCGGGTGCCGCCGCGAGAGCGCCACCTGCATCGGGACCTTGTTCAGCCCCGCCCCCGTCTCCAGGTCGGGCTCGTCCACGGGCAGCAGGGTGAAGCTCACGTCCACCCGGCCCGCGCGCAGCTTGCCGAACGGGTCGGCCATCGGCACCTCGACCAGCTCCACCTCACAGGCGGGGTTTCGCCGCTCGAACTCCCTGACCGTGCTGGTGACCACCTCGGTGGGCGTGCCGAGAAAGCCCACCCGCAGCACGCCCTCGACCAGCCGCGCGGCCGACGTCGCCCTGGTGACCGCCAGCGCCAGGCCCTCGTAGGCGGGGCGCAGGTCGGCGAGGAAGCGCTCGCCGAGCGGCGTCAGCCGTACCCTCCTGCTCGTCCGGTCGAACAGCCTGGCGCCGATGCGGGTCTCCAGCGCGCGCACCAGCTGGCTGACCCGGCCCGGCGACAGGTAGAGCCGCTCGGCGGCCCTGGCGAAGTGCAGCTCCTCGCTGAGCACGACGAAGCACTCCAGCTCTCTGAACTCCATCACGACTCCTTAGCCTGACTAAACCAAGGCTTCGATCTTCGTCATTGTTCCCGCAGGCCCGGCGCAGAACGCTGGCAGCATGACGACAACCGAGACCGCCCGCGTGCCGTGGGCGGCTGTGTCCACCGTCGCGGTGGGCACCTTCACGATCGTGACCAGCGAGATGCTCCCCGTGGGCCTGTTGACGCCCATCGGCTCCACGCTGGGCGTCTCCGACGGCGTGGCAGGGCTGACCATGTCGGCGCCCGGAGTCGTCGCCGCCCTCTCCGCGCCCCTGTTGACCGTCGTGGCCGGACGGCTCGACCGGCGGATCGTGCTGATCGCGTTGATGGCCCTGCTGGCGGGCGCCAACCTCCTGGCCGCCTACTCCCCCACGTATGCGGTGATGCTGGTCGCCAGGGTGCTGGTCGGGGTGAGCATCGGAGGCTTCTGGGCGTTCGCCGCCACCCTCCCCGCGCGGCTGATGCCCGAACGGCACGTCGGCAGGGCCGCCGCGATGATCGCGGGCGGCGTCTCCGTGGCGTCGGTGCTCGGCGTGCCGGCGGGAACGCTGATCCTGTCACTGGCCGGGTGGCGGATGGCGTTCGTGGCGGTGGCCGTGCTCGCCGTCGTGGTCCTGGCCGCGCTGGCCCTGCTGCTGCCGCCGCTGCCTGCCACCCAGGCGGTACGGCCGGCCCAACTGCTCGCCGTCTGGCGCGACAGCGCGCTCAGGACCGCCCTGGTCGCCACCGCCCTCGTCGTGACGGGCCACTTCGCCGCCTACACCTACATCCGCCCGTTCCTCGAGCAGGTCTCCGGCGCGGGGCCCGCGCTGATCAGCGGCCTCCTCCTCGCGTACGGCGTCGCGGGCGTGCTCGGCAACTTCGGCTCAGGAGGCCAGGCCGCGCGCGGGCCCAGGCAGGTCATGGTGGTGCTCGCCGTGCTGATCGCCGTCTCCACCATGGGGATGCCGCTGGTGGGCGCCGCGATGCTCCTGCTGTGGGGCGTCTCCTACGGCGGCGTCTCGGTGACGGGCCAGCTCTGGGTGGTCAGGGCGGGCGGCGGCGAGGCGGGCATGGCCATGCTCTCGTCGGTCTTCAACGCCGCCATCGCGCTCGGCGCGCTGCTCGGCGGCACGATCGTGGACGCCGCCTCGCCCAGCGCGGTCATGTGGTTCGGGGCCGCGCTGGCCCTGCTCACCGCGGCTTACGCTGGCACCTGGGGCAGGAGAACGACGACCGGTTCATGAACGCCTCGCGCCTGATCGGGGTGCCGCACCGAGAGCACGGCAGATCGCGCCTGCCGTACGCCTCGAGGGAGCGGTCGAAGTAGCCGCTCTCGCCGTTGACGTTGACGTAGAGGCTGTCGAAGGAGGTGCCGCCCTGCTGGAGGGCGGCACCCATGACCTGGCGGACCGCGGCGAGCAGTTCGGCGATCTTGGGCTTGGTGAGCGTCTCGGTGGAGCGCGACCAGTGCAGCCTGGCCAGCCAGAGCGCCTCGTCGGCGTAGATGTTGCCGACCCCGCTGATCAGCGACTGGTCGAGCAGCGCCCGCTTGATCTCGGTGCGTCTGGCCCTGAGCCTGCTGGCGAAGACGTCGTCGTCGAAGGCCGCCTCGAACGGGTCGGGGGCGATGTGCGCGATCGGCTCGGGCACGCCGCCGACCAGCGAGGTCAGCATGACGTGCCCGAAGGTGCGCTGGTCGACGAAGCGCAGGTCGTTGCCGCCGTCGGCGAATGCGAGCCGTACCCTGAGATGCTTCTCGAGCGCGGAGTCGGGCGAGACCACGAGCAGCTGGCCGCTCATGCCGAGGTGGGCGAGGATCGCCTCGTCGCCGTCGAGCGGCAGCCACAGGTACTTGCCGCGCCGCTCGGCGGAGACGATCGTGCGCCCCGCGACGAGGAACGGCCCGATCTGGCGCCGCACGGCGCGCGGGTGCAGCACCTCGGCCGCGCCGATCGTGCGCCCCGTCACCCATGCGGCCAGACCCCGGCGTACGACCTCGACCTCGGGAAGCTCAGGCACCTCAGCCCGCCGGCTGGCTCTCGCGCTGCTCTCTGCGCGCCCTGATGCGGGTCCAGGCCGCTTCGGCCGCCTGCTGCTCGGCCTCCTTCTTGCTGCGGCCCTTGCCCGCGCCGTAGGCCTCACCGCCGACCCGCACCTCGGCGGTGAAGGACTTGGCGTGGTCGGGGCCGCTCTCCTCGACGTGGTACTCGGGGACGCCCAGCGCCTCGGAGGCGGTGAGCTCCTGCAGCGAGGTCTTCCAGTCGAGGCCCGCGCCCAGCGAGGCCGAGCGGGTGATCAGCGGGTCGAACAGCAGGTGGACGACCCTGAAGGCCTCGTCGAGGCCCAGGTCGACGTAGACGGCGCCGATCAGCGCCTCGAGGGTGTCGGCGAGGATCGAGGACTTGTCGCGCCCGCCCGTGCCCTCCTCGCCCCTGCCCAGGCGCAGGAAGCGGCCCAGGCCGAGATGGCGGGCCACGTCGGCCAGCGCGCGCATGTTGACCACGGCCGCCCGCAACTTGGCCAGCTGCCCTTCGGGCAGGTCGGGGTGGTTGCGGTAGAGAGTGTCCGTGACCACCAGGCCGAGCACCGAGTCGCCGAGGAACTCCAGGCGCTCGTTGGTGGGCAGGCCACCGTTCTCGTACGCGTAGGAGCGGTGCGTCAGCGCCCGCTCGAGGATATCCGCGTCGAGCCTGACGGAAAGGACCCGCTCCAGCTCGTCTCTGGCGACCTCCACGGCCACCGGCTTGGGACCTGCGCCCACGTTGTTACCTCCTCAGAGCATCTCTCCGAAGCGCGTGGGCGAGGGAACTGAGAGATGCCCGAAAACGTGGTGGGCGTCGGGGACCAGCCCCGGCGTCCACCACGGCCGCGGGCGAACCGCCGCCGCACGCACCTGAGACGGTGACGCCGGCCGGGGCGCGATGTCACCCGGCCGGCATTCCGTCATTGTGCGATCAGGCAGACGGCTCGATGACCTGACGACGGTTGTAGGTGCCGCAGGTCGGGCACGCGATGTGCGGCTGCTTGGGCGAACGGCACTGCGGGCAGCTCACCAGCGCGACAGCAGACGTCTTCCACTGGGCGCGGCGGGAGCGGGTGTTGCTCCGCGACATCTTCCGCTTCGGGACGGCCACGTCACTTCTCCTGATCGTTATCGTTCTCGGAAACCAGACCTTGCAACGACGCCCAGCGAGCGTCGATCTTCTCGTGCCCGTGGCCAGCGCCGGCCTCCGCCAGCTTGACCCCGCACTCCACGCACAGCCCCTCGCAGTCTTCCCTGCACACGGGGCTGAGCGGCAGTGCGAGCACCACCGCGTCGCGGAACGTCGGCTCGAGGTCGAGGAGTTCACCGTCGAGCAGTGAGTCCTCCTCCGAGGCGTCCTCGTCGGAGTAGAAGAAGAGCTCCTGCACGTTGACCTCGATCTCCGAGGTCAACGGGTCGAGACACCGCGAGCACTCCCCCGCGAGGGGGGCGTGTCCGGTGCCCGAGACGAGCACGCCTTCCATCACTGCTTCGAGCCTGATGTCCAGCTCGACTTCGGCGTCCTTGGGGACACCGATCATGTCGACGCCGAGATTTGCCGGTGCCGGGAGGGACAGAGTCGTCTGCCGCATCGAGCCCGGCCGCCTGCCCAGGTCATGAGTGGAGATCACCCAAGGGGCGCGGGGGTCGAGGTGCTGAGTCATCCTGCTCTCGTTAGGCATGGCGAAATGTCGCCGTCGTACAAGGCCAGATAGCAACGATACCAGGCGCGCGTCAGCCCCTGAGCCGTTCGATCAAGAGCTTGTGGACCAGATCGGGGACGAGCCCGGAGACATCGCCGCCGTAGCGGGCGATCTCCTTCACCCGGGACGACGACAAGAACGAGTATTCCGGATTCGTCGGCATGAAAAGCGTCTCGACGCCGGACAGCCTGTAATTGAGCTGGGCCATCTGCAGTTCGTAGTCGAAGTCGCTGACCACGCGGATGCCCTTGACGATCGCGGGGATGTCGTTCTGGCGGCAGAAATCGACGAGCAGGCCGTGGAACTTCTCGACCCTGACGTTGGGGTAGTCCTTGGTGACAGTGGTGAGGATGTCGATGCGTTCCTCGACGGTGAACAGGCTCTTCTTCTCGACATTGATCAGTACGGCGACCGTCACCTCGTCGTACAGCCGGGCGGCCCGGCCGATGATGTCGAGGTGTCCGTTGGTGATGGGGTCGAACGACCCTGGGCACACTACGCGGCGCACATCGCCTCCCACGTTTACGGGTTCCCGGCGGCGCGACCGTACCAAACGGCCGCTTCGCCGTAACGACGGACCCTCTCCTCTTCGTAGCCGGGGGGCCACACCAGGTCCTTCCCCCTGCTCTCGCGTTCCACCGCGACGAGCGCGTCGGGCGTGAGCCACCCGTTGTCGCGCAGCAGTTCGAGCACCCTCGTGACGTCCTCGTCGGTGACCGCGTAGGGCGGATCGGCGAACACGATGTCGTACGGCTCGCCCGGCCTGGACAGCAGCCGCTCCACCCGGTCGGCCACGACCGTCGCCGTCTCGAAGCCCAGCTCCCTGATGTTGGTCTTGATCGTCTTGACCGCCCTGGCGTCGGACTCCACCAGCAGCGCGTGGGCCGCCCCCCTGGACACCGCCTCCAGCCCGACCGCCCCCGATCCGGCGTAGAGGTCGATCACCCTGGCGCCCTGGAGTCCGTACAGCGAGTCGAGCGTCAAGAAGATCCCTTCTCTTGCCCTGTCACTGGTCGGTCTCGTCGTACGGCCCTGCGGCACCGCCAGCCGTCTGCCACCCGCGCTCCCCGCGATGATCCGCGTCATGGCACCCATTGTTCCGCATGTCCGCGCAGGTCAAGAGTGGACAAGTGTCTCCCTCGACTGCGCAAGGGTCGTAGCTATCGCTCCGATCGGCCCGCATGATGAGTTCTGCGACCTTCGAGGTGACCCAGATGAAGGTCGACCGGCGTGATCGTGAGCCCTTCCGCACGCCGGTTCCCTCGGCACCTGACCCGAGGGTGGGCCCAGCCGGGGACGGCATTCGGGGGGAGGCCGTCCCCGGCGCTGGGCCCGTCACCACCGCTTTCAGCCGGTGGTGACGGGCCGCTCAGGGCGAACTCCCCGCCGGCCCGTCTCTCAGGTCTTCTCCAGGTATCCCGCCCGCTCGTCCGCCAGCAGCCGGTCGATCTCGGCGCGCAGGCCCGGCAGGGACGACAGCTCGGGATCGGCCGACAGCAGCGCCGCCGCCTCCTCACGCGCGGCCACGATGACGTCCTCGTCCCTGAGCAGCTGCAGCATCTTGAGCGAGGAGCGCTTCCCCGACTGCGCCGCTCCCAGCACGTCGCCCTCGCGACGCTGCTCGAGGTCGACCCTGGACAGCTCGAACCCGTCGAGGGTCGAGGCGACCGCCTCGAGGCGCTCCCGCGCGGGGGTGCCCGAGGGGAACTCCGTCACGAGCAGGCACAGGCCGGGCAGCCCACCCCGGCCGACCCGCCCCCTGAGCTGGTGGAGTTGCGAGACCCCGAACCTGTCGGCGTCCATGATGATCATGACGGAGGAGTTGGGCACGTCGACGCCCACCTCGATCACCGTGGTCGCGACCAGCACGTCGACGGCGCCCTTCGAGAAGGCGCGCATGATCGTGTCCTTCTCCTCGGGGGGCAGCTTGCCGTGCAGCACCTCGACGCGCAGCCCGTGCAGCGGCCCCGAGGAGAGCATCTCGGCCACCTCGAGCACCGCCAGCGGCGGCCGCTTGTCGTCGTCGCCCGCGGCGAGGTCTCCCTCGTCGCCCTCCAGGTCGCCGATGCGCGGGCAGACGATGTAGGCCTGACGGCCGAGGCCCACCTCCTCGCGCACGCGCTCCCACGTGCGTTCGAGGTAGTGCGGCTTCTCCGCGGCGGGAACGACGTGCGTGGTGATCGGCGCGCGGCCGGACGGCAGCTGCGACAGCGTCGAGACCTCGAGGTCGCCGAAGACGGTCATGGCGACCGTGCGCGGGATGGGGGTGGCGGTCATGACCAGCACGTGGGGCCGGCCGCCCGCCACCTTCTCGCGCAGCGCGTCGCGCTGCTCGACGCCGAACCTGTGCTGCTCGTCGACCACGACCAGGCCCAGGTCGGCGAACTGGACGTGCTCCTGCAGCAGCGCGTGGGTGCCGACGACGATGCCCGCGGCGCCCGACGCGGCGTCGAGCAGGGCCGAGCGGCGCGCGGCCGTGCCCATGGAGCCGGTGAGCAGCGCCACCGCGGTGCCGCCGAACATGCCGCCCGCCGCCAGGTCGCCGAGCATGGACGTGATCGAGCGGTGGTGCTGCTGGGCCAGCACCTCGGTGGGCGCCAGCAGCACGGCCTGCCCTCCCGCGTCGACCACCTGCAGCATGGCGCGCAGCGCCACCACGGTCTTGCCCGCGCCCACCTCGCCCTGGAGCAGCCGGTGCATCGGGTGCTCGAGCGCGAGGTCGGCCGCGATCTCCTCGCCGACCGCCGCCTGCCCCTCGGTCAGCGAGAACGGCAGCCGCTCGTCGAAGGCCGCCAGCAGCCCGCCCCCGACACGCGGGCGGGCCGTGGCCGGCCACGCCACCGCCGCGGCCCTGCGCTGCAGCAGGACGGCCTGCAGCACGAACGCCTCGTCGAACTTCAGCCGCTTGCGCGCCCTCGTCACGTCGCCGAAGTCGCGCGGCCGGTGGATGGCCACCAGCGCGTCGGCCAGGTCGGGCAGCTCGTGCCTGCGGCGCAGCTCGGCGGGGAGCGGATCCTCCAGCGGGCCCAGCGTGTCGAGGACCACGCCGACGGCCCTGCGGATGGCCCAGGGCGTGACGTCCTTGCCCGCGGGATAGATCGGCACGGGCGCGGCGGCGAACTCCTCAGCGTTCGCCTCGGCCTCCTCCTCGAACAGCTCGAACTCGGGATGGGTCAGCTGCCAGCGCGGCGTCGCCCGCGCGCCGAACAGGCCCACCTTGCCGGCGAACATGCCGCGCCTGCCGGTCTTCAGCCGCGACTCGGCCACGTGGGAGCCCTTGCCGAAGAACGAGAGGTAGATCTTCTTGCCGGTGCCGTCGACCACCTCGACCTCGAGCCAGGTGCCGCCCCTGTTGCGCATGGGCTTGCGCATCAGCCTGGTGACCTCGCCGACCACGGTGACGTGCTCGTCGACCTCGAGCGCGTCGAGCGAGGTGAGCTCGCCGCGCTCGGCGTAGCGGCGCGGGTAGTGGCGCAGCAGGTCGCCGACCGTCTCGAGGTCGAGCACGCTCTGCAGCAGCTTGGCGGTCTTGGGATCGAGCGCCTTGCTCAGGGGTTCGTCGAATCGACTCACGTCAACCAGTTGTACCGCGTTCGACCGACAGGATTCACTCGACACCGATGAGCAACGGGTAACCGCCCTGCCCTCCGTCGTAGACGACGACCTCCACGTCGGGCCTGGCCGCCGCGAGATGCTCCTCGACCGACTTCGCCAGCCGTACGGGCGCGCCGGACCCTGTGACCAGCGTGACCAGCTCGCCGCCGCCGGCCACCATCCTGTCCACGATGAGCGCCGCGACCTCGGTCAGCGAGGCGCCGATGAGCGCCACGTCGCCGTCGATCATGCCGAGCACGTCACCGGGCCTGCACATGCCCGCGCTGGTGAAGGCCTGCCTGTCGGCCACCGTCAGGTGCCCGTAGCGGGTGTGGCCCGCGGCGTCCGTCATGGCCACCACGTCGTCGTCGAAGCGGCGCAGCGGGTCGTGGACGGCCAGCGCGGCCAGCCCCTGCACGGTCGCCTTGGTGGGCAGCACGCTGACCACCACGCCGTCCTCGCGCGCGATCTCCGACGCCGCCACCGCGACCGCGCGCACGCCCTCGTCGTTCGGCAGCACCGCCACCTCGCTGCCGGCCTCGCGGATGGCCGCCAGCATCTCGGGCAGCGACGGGCTCGAGCCCGGCTCCCGCCGTACGACGACGGCACCGCACTCCTCGAACAGGGCCGCGATGCCGTCGCCCGCGGCCACCGCCACCACGCCCCTGCCGCCGCCGGCCCGGTGCGTGCGGCCGGGCGCGGCCAGGTAGGTCACCCTGATCCGGTGCGGGCGTCCGGCCCGCAGGCCCGCCTCGATCGCCTGGCCCGCCTCGTCGACGTGCACGTGGACGTTCCACAGCCCGTCGCCGCCCACCACCACCAGCGAGTCGCCGAGCGCGTCGAGCTCGGCGCGCAGCCTGCCCACGGCCTCGTCCTCGGCGTCGAGCAGGTACATCACCTCGTACCCCGCGCCCGACTCGGTCATCGGCGCCACCCGCCCCGTCGGCTGGGGCACGTCGTAGCGCTGGGCGTAGGAGTCGGTGATCACCGCGGCGAGCGCCTCCAGGATGATCGCCATCCCCGCTCCCCCGGCGTCCACCACCCCGCTGCGCGCCAGCACGTCCAGCTGGTCGGGGGTACGCCGCAGCGCCGCCCGCGCCTCCGCCGCCGCGCCTCGCGCGGTCTCGGCCAGGTCCCCTTCGGGTACGGCTGCCGCCACCGCCTCGAGCACGCTCAGCACCGTGCCCTCGACCGGCCTGGCCACCGCGGACCTGGCCAGCCGCGCCGCCCTGGCCAGCCCCTCGCACAGGTCGGCGCCCGTCCCCTCGCGCTCCTTGAGCACCTCGGCCAGCCCTCTGAGCGCCTGACTCACGATCACGCCCGAGTTGCCCCTGGCCCCGACCAGCGCGCCGTACGCCAGGGTCTGCCACACCACGGCCGCGCCCACGTCGTCGGGCAGCGCCTCGACGGCCTCGGCCGCCGAGATCATCGTGAGGTGCAGGTTGGTGCCCGTGTCGCCGTCGGCCACGGGGAAGACGTTCAGCGCGTCGATCTCCGCCCTCGCCCTGCCGAGGGTGTCCGCGGCCAGCCGCGCCCAGCGTCGCACCGCGGGCGGGTCGAGAACCTCCATGTGTGCTCCCTCGCGACCCCGATGCGCTAGCTTTATTGCGGAGAATATCCCCAACATCCACTCACCGCGGCTCGAGTTCGCGGTCAGGGGCGCGGATCGGATATCCTCGTCTGGCTGGCCGGTTGTCCCCGGCATGCCCTCCGCCCGAAACATCCAAGCGGACTGGGCTTATCGACTGAAAAGGAGCGATACCGTGGCTTCCGTCTGCGATGTCTGCCGCAAGGGCCCGACGTTCGGTAACAACGTGTCCCACTCCCACCGTCGCACCCGTCGTCGTTGGAACCCCAACATCCAGACGGTGCGCGCGGTCATCGGTGGTACGCCGAAGAAGATGAACGTCTGCACCTCGTGCATCAAGGCTGGCAAGGTCACCCGCTAGTCTTCACAACCTTTCCGAAGGCCCGTCGCTCCACCGAGCGGCGGGCTTTCGGCTTTTCTCGTACACGGTGTGGAGATTCTTCTATCCGGGGCGAACATTCACTCGAAAGCCGTTTGCGTGACGGTGCGTAGGCGCTTACCTTCTCAACGTGACTATCACTCTTACCCCCCGCGGTTATACTGCCGGTATGACCAAGAAGATCGGCGTCAGCCTCCCCGACGACCTCTACGCCTGGATGCAGGCGCGGGTCGCGGAGGGCAAGGCCGAGTCGATCTCCGGCCTGATCACCGAGGTAATGGCCTCGCAACGACAACTCACCGAGCTGGCGGCACTGGTCGCCGACCTGAAGGAGGAGTTCGGCGAGCCCAGCCCCGAGGACAAGGCCTGGGCGCAGGCCGCCATCGAGCGGGCCAGACTCGCGCGGGAAGGCCGCCTGCCCGCCGACGAGCAGGTCGCCTGATGGACACCGACCTCATGGAGCGGTTCGTGCTCGACTCGGGCGCGCTCATCCAGCTCGAACGCGGCAACGGCAAGATGATCGAGCTCCTCGCCCAGGTGATCGAGGGCACGATCGTCGTGACCATCCCCCGCACGGTGCTGGCCGAAGTGTGGCGGGGCGGCCCACGTCAGGCCAGGCTGGCCGCACTGCTCAAGCTCGCCGACGCCGAACCCGCCAACCGCGTCGTCATCGACGAGCTGACCCGTCAGCGGGCGAAGGAGATCGGCAAGAAGATCGGCTCATGCGGCCACGACGACATCGTCGACGTCAACGTGGCCCTGTGCGGCAGGAACCCGTCGAGCGGGCAAGTCGACCGCACGATCGTCACCGCCGACAAAGCCGACCTGATCCGGGTCGACCCCGAGCTCAGGCACGCCATCTCCGTCATCTGACGGCTACCGCCACCTCCACGCGTGGTCCACCGGGCCGATGCCGTCGCCCAGGGGGAAGCCGTGGGCGATGGCGCCCGTGACGTACTCCTTGGCCTTGCCCACCGCCGCGGGCACGTCCTCGCCCAGTGCCAGATATGACGCGATCGCCGAGGCCAAGGTGCACCCCGTGCCGTGGGTGTGGCGGTTGTCGTGCCGGGGCGCGGTGAAGCGGTACTCCGCGCTGCCGTCCGTCAGGAGGTCGACCGGCTCGCCCGGCAGGTGGCCGCCCTTGATGAGGGCCCACCGCGGGCCGAGGGCCAGCACCGCGTCGGCGGCCGCGCGCAGGCCGCTCTCGTCCTCCACCTTGATCGAGGTGAGCTGCTCCACCTCCCACAGGTTGGGGGTGACGACCGTGGCGACGGGCAGCAGCCGCGTCTTCAGCGTGTCGACGGCCTCGGGCGCGAGCAGCGAGTCACCGTGCTTGGACACACCGACGGGGTCGACCACGACCGGGGCCCCCGCGGCGGCCAGCGCCTCGGCGACCGTCTCCACCAGGACCGGCGAGGCCAGCATGCCCGTCTTGATGGCCTGCGCGCCGATGTCGCTCAGCACCGAGTCGAGCTGGGCCCGCACCGCCTCGGGCGGCAGTTCCCAGTACCCCTGGACGCCCAGGGAGTTCTGGGCCGTCACGGCGGCGATCACGCTCATGCCGTGCACACCGAGCGCCAGCATCGTCTTCAGGTCGGCCTGGATTCCCGCGCCGCCGCCGGAGTCGGAACCGGCGACGGTGAGCACGCGCGGAGGGGTCGAAGCGGTCATGTCGTCCATCCAACCACTCAGTCGACCGTGCACTCCCCGCCCACCATGCCGCACGTCTGGGGGGCGGTCGCGGTGCCGTCCGCGGTGAAGGTGATCCGGACGGCCTCCCCCGCCGCCAGATCCACGTCGGGCTGGATGACCAGGAGGCCGCCGTCCTGGCTCCACTGGGCGCCTCTCACGGCGGAGACGGTGCCGTCCACGGGGACACTGACGGTCAGGTCGGCCAGCGCCTTGCCGGAGTCGTTCACGACCTGGAGCTCGGCGGTGTAGCCGGCCAGCCGCTGCCTGAGCACGTCGAACTCGACGTTGACCGCGGCGCCACCGCTGCCGCCGCCGCTGCTGGTGCTGCTCAGCTGCGAGGTGGAGGTCGGCCCAGGCTCGACGGGGGGCGGCGGGGCGGTGTTGTCGGCCTCCCGCATACCCGAGGGCTCGACCGAGGCCGTCGGCTCCGCGTCGGGATCGGCGTCATCCTCCGCCGTCGGCCGCGCGGTGTTCTTGACCGTCGGCTTGGGCGTGTTGGTACGGCGGGGCGCCCGCTGCGAGGGGGTGGTCGTCGGGCGCGGCCGGACGTTCCTGGTCTCGGAGGGCTTCACGCTCGGCTCCTCCGTGCCGTCGGCCGCCGGGGCCTCCTCGGTGGCGGAGGCGGCGGCGTCCTCCGTGGGCTCGGGCTCCTCTTCCTCCGAGAGGGAGGGGGCCGGCTGCGTGGCCGACACCGCACCCGCCGTGGGCGCCTTCTCCGCCGAGCCGACCATCCGCACGCCGACGACGGTGCCGCCGAGCACGATCGCGACGGCCGCGACGGACAGCAGGGCGACCTTCCCCTTGCCGCCGGAGGACGCTTCGCGCGGAGGACCGGCCGGGCGGCGCCGTCCGCGCCTCCTGCGGCCCTTGTCGCCCGGCTCGTCGTCCCAGCCGGACGGGCCCTCGTCCCAGCCGCCGGAACCGAGGAAACCGGTCTCCTGGGCGTCTGCGGGCTCCTCCCACGCCGCCACGGGCTGGCGGGGCGGCCCGGTGGCCACCAGCCGGTCCGTGGGCGCGCTGTAGACGGCCGTGGGCTCGCCGAAGGGCGGCGGCTGACCGGCCGGGCCGACGCCACCGTCAGGCCCGGCGTGACCGACGGGCCCGGCGTCGCCGACGGGCCCGCCATGGCCACCTGTCGCGGAATGCCCGGAATGCCCGGCGGCCTGACCGAAGGGCGCGGCCTCACCAAAGGGCGCAGGCGCGGTCTCCCCGAAGGATGCGGGCTGAGCGAAAGGCGCTGCCTCACCGAAGGGGGTGGGCTCGCCGAAGGGCGTGGGCTCCGCCTGAGGCGCGGAACGGCCAGGAGGCGGGGTGGCGGAGAAGGCGGACACGGGGCCGCCGAGCGGGTCGAGGTTCAGCGCGCCGGCCCCCGAGACCGGACCGCCGAACGCGTCGTGTGCCGACATGGGGCCCGTCGCGGGCCCGCCGAGAACGTCGGGGTGCTGCGGCGGCACGGCCCACTCTCCCGTGGAGGGCCCTGCCTGGACCTGCTGGTCGAGCTGGTCGGGCGGCGCGGGCCAGCCCGACTGCTCCCACGTGGGCGCCATGAAGGCGCCCGTGGTGATGGGGTCGTCGAAGGAGCGAAAGTCCGCCTCTCGCGGGTCTTCCGAGTCGCGTCCCCCCTGAGACCACGCGTGCTCTGGTTCGCCGGTGCCGTGGCGGGCCATGGGCGCCCTTCCTGCCGGATACATGGGCCGCCCATCTTAATAACATCTTTAATACGCGCTTGTCACAACTTTCACGGGAGTATCTTCTCGAAACCGACATTTCACTCTCTGAAGTGGTCCCACCCGCCAGGCCCTGCCGTACGGCCCGTGACCTGGACATTCGACCCCTCCACGACGTGTCCGACGACCGTCCAGTGGGGCGGGAGCGGTGCCTCCGGAGGGAAAATCGCGGCCAGAGCGTGATCCTCGCCACCCGTGAGCACCCAGTCGAGCGGATCGGCACCCAGCTCCTTCGCCGCGGCGGACACCGGCTCCGCGAGCGGGAAGGCGGCGGGATCGAGCCTGATGCCCACGCCGCTCGCCGCCGCCACGTGCCCGAGGTCCTGCAGCAGGCCGTCGCTCACGTCGAGCATGGCGGTCGCGCCCAGGCGCGCCGCCTCGGGCCCACACGCGTACGGCGGGCGCGGCCTCCGGTGCCCCTCGACCGCTTCGAGCAGCGGCCCGCTCTCAGGCACGATCCCGGCCTCCAGCAGGGCGAGCCCCGCGGCCGCGTATCCCAGCCTGCCCGCGAAGGCCACCACCTGACCCGGACGCGCGCCCGAGCGGGTGACGGGCGCATGCCCGCCGAGATCGCCGAGCGCCGTCACGCCGATGACCACGAGGTCCGAGCGGGTGGTGTCGCCGCCCGCCACACTGGCTCCCACCAGCGCGCACTCCTCGCGGAACCCGTCGGCCAGGCCATCGACCCAGTCCACGGGAACGTCTGCGGGCATCCCGAGCCCCACCACGAGTGTCGTCGGAATTGCCCCCATTGCGGCGACATCGGAAAGATTCTGTGCTGCGGCCTTCCTGCCTACGTCATACGCGCTGGACCAATGACGGCGAAAGTGCCTACTCTCGATCAGCAAGTCCGTTGTCACTACAACACGCCCGTCGGGTGCTTTCACCACCGCGGCGTCGTCACCGGGACCGAGCAGCACGCTCTCCCCCTGTGGCAATCGTCCGGTGATACGTGCTACAACTCCGAATTCGCCGAGATCTCCGACTGTGATGACGCACCTCCTGTCGGCACACAGGGTACGGTGGCCCTTCGGCGCTGATCCAATCGCCCGGGAGGACGTAATGGTGCAGGCGTACATCCTTATCCAGACCGAGGTGGGCAAGGCCGCGGCCGTGGCACGTGCGATCGCCGGCATCACCGGGGTCACCCAGGCCGAAGACGTGACGGGCCCCTATGACGTCATCGTGCGCGCCGAGGCCCGCAACGTCGACGAGCTCGGCAAGCTGGTCGTCGCCCAGATCCAGGCCGTCGACGGCATCACCCGTACTCTGACGTGCCCTATTGTCCACATATGAAGCGTGTTGCCGTCCTGGTCCTGCTCGTCCTCGCCGGGTGCGGCAGCGCGGTCCAAGTGGAGCCGCCCGTCCCCGAGGGTGACGCGGTGGCCGCCTGCACGAAGCTCGGCGGCCTGCTGCCGCGCGAGCTCGACGGCGCGGAGCGCACGGCCTCCACGCCCGAGTCCCCCTACGTCGCCGTGTGGGGGTCGGCCGAGATCGCGCTGCGCTGCGGGGTGCCCCGCCCCGCGCGGATGGCGGCCACCGACCAGCTGGCCGAGCTCGACGGGGTCGGCTGGTTCGCCGATCCCACCATCCCCACCCTGTTCACCGCCGTGACCGACACCGCCTACGTCGAGGTAACGATCGCCAGGACGCACGAGACGACGAATGTGCTGATGGAGCTCTCCGGGCCGGTGAAGCGGGCCACCGGCTAGCGCAGGCCCGCCTTGCGGCCCAGCCCGAGCTGGATGAGGCGGTCGACCAGCTGCGAGTAGGACAGCCCGCTGGCCGCCCACAGCTTGGGCGCCACCGACTGCGACGTGAAGCCCGGCATCGTGTTGATCTCGTTGACGATGAGCCTGCCGTCGGCGGTGTAGAAGAAGTCGACCCGCGCCAGCCCCTCGCAGCTCAGCGCCTCGAAGGCGCGCACGGCCATCGCCCGCAGCTCCTCCGCCCTGTCGGCGGGCAGGTCGGCCGGCACGGTCAGCGACGTCTGGTCGGGGTAGTACTTGGCCTCGAAGTCGTAGAACTCCTGCCCGCCCTCGACGAGCACCTCCCCCGGCACCGAGGCGGCGGGCGCCTCGTCGCCGAGCGACTCGAGCACCGCGCACTCGATCTCACGCCCGACGATGGCCGCCTCGACCAGCACCTTGGGGTCGTGCGCCCGGGCGAACTCGACGGCCGCCACGAGCGAGGCGAGGTCGTGCGCCTTGGAGATGCCCTGGCTCGAACCGGCGCGGGCAGGCTTGACGAAGACGGGCCAGCCCAGCTCCTCGATCTCCTTGACCACACGGTCCTTGTCCAGCCGCCAGTCGCGCTCGCGCACCACCACGTACGGGCCGACGGGCAGCCCAGCCGCGGCCAGGATCGTCTTCATGTAGGCCTTGTCCATGCCGACCGCGCTGGCCAGCACGCCCGAGCCGACGTAGCGCGCCCCGGCCATCTCCAGCAGTCCTTGGATCGTGCCATCCTCGGCGAACGGACCGTGCATGACGGGGAAGACCACGTCCACCGCGCCCAGCTCGACCGGGATGCTGCCCGGCTCGTAGGTCACCAGCACCGCCTCCCTCGAGGGCAGCGCCAGCTCCGCGCCCGACGTGTCCACGAAGGGCAGCTCGCCGTCCTCGATCGCGTAGCGCTGGTCACCGGTGGCCAGCACCCACCGGCCGTCCTGGGCGATCCCGATGGGGATCACCTCGTACTTCGACCTGTCGATCGTCTCCAGAACACTGCCGGCCCCCATCAGAGAGACGGCGTGCTCAGAGTTGCGACCTCCGAAAACGACCGCGACGCGTGGCTTGCTCATGACGCCCGAATCTACCCTGCTTGTGAGTCAAGGGCTCTTGTCACGTCCGTGACCAGATCTTCGACGTCCTCGAACCCGATCGAGAAGCGGACCGCCTTGCCCTGTCTGACGGCCGAGGTGCTGTCGCCGATCACGCGCAGCGACTTGATGAGGTCGTCGGCGTCTCCGCGCGGTGTGACGATCACGCGGGGGCCGAACCTGGTGCCCTCCGGCCCCGAGTCGAACAGCTGGCGCGCCAGGTGATGGCCGGGATCGCGGGGCAGGCCCGGATAGCCGACGGCGACGAGCGAGGGGTGCTTGGCGACGGCGGCGGCGAACTCCATCGCGGTCGCGCACCTGCGCCTGACCCGCAGCGTCAGCGTCCCCAGTCCGCTGAGCAGCGAGGACTCGTCGGCGGGTGACATCGGGGCGCCGAGGTCCTTGGTGAGCCTGTACATGAGGTCGTTCCTGCCGACCACGACGCCGCCCTCGCGGTCGCCGAGCAGCACGCCGGTCGAGTGCAGCACCAGGTCGGCGCCGTGCTCCAGCGGGCGGCAGACGATCGGCGTGGCGAGCGTCGAGTCGACCACGAGCATCGCGCCGACCTCACGGGCCAGGCGGTACAGACCACGAAGATCCGCCACACCCGTGTCCGAGAGCGTTTCCGCGTATATGATCTTCGTGTGGCCGCGGACGGCCTGCCGTACCGCGGTCAGGTCCGCGGTGTCGACGAAGTCGGCGCTCACGCCGAACCTGCCAAGCACGTTGGCGACGAAGACCGCGCCCGCGGGCGCGACCACATGCGTGCCGCCGCGCAGGAAGGTCAGCAGGACGGCGGCCAGCGCCGCCTCACCCGTGGCGAACGACTGGCCCGCCACGTTCTCCGGCGCCGCCGCGCCTTCGAGGGCCGCCACGGCGGCGGCGAATCCACCCTCGGCCGGCGCGCGCACGCACCTGGTGTTCTCTCTCACACGCCGTATCTCTCCGGTTTGGGGGTGCGCGACATCAGCAGCACCCCTGCCTCGTCCGGGGTCATGCCGTCGTGGACGACGCCCACCACCACCTCGGTGATCGGCATCTCCACGTCGTGCTTCCTGGCCAGTTCGAGCACCGACTCGCAGGACTTGACGCCCTCGGCGGTCTGCCTGGTGGCCGCGACGGCCTGGGCCAGCGTCATGCCCTTGCCGAGGTTGACGCCGAAGGTGCGGTTGCGGGAGAGCGGCGAGGTGCAGGTGGCGACCAGGTCGCCCATGCCGGCCAGGCCCGCGAACGTGTGCGGGTCGGCGCCGAGCGCCGCCCCCAGGCGGGAGATCTCGGCCAGGCCGCGGGTCATGAGCATCGCGCCGACGTTGTCGCCCATGCCCATGCCGGCGGCGACGCCGACGGCCAGCGCGATCACGTTCTTGACCGCGCCGCCCAGCTCCACGCCCACGACGTCGGGGTTGGTGTACGGGCGGAACCACGGCGGCACGTGGCAGGCCTCCTGCAGGTGCTCCATGGTCCGCTCGTCGGGGCAGGCCACCACGGTAGCGGCGGGCTGGCCCTGGGCGATCTCGGGGACCAGGTTGGGGCCCGAGACGACGGCCACCCGCTCCTGCGGCACCTCGGCGACCTCCATGATGACCTCGCTCATCCGCTTGGTCGTGCCGAGCTCGATGCCCTTCATCAGGCTGACGAGCACGGCGTTCCGCGGCAGGTGGGGCTTCCACGCGGTGAGGTTGGCCCGCAGCGTCTGCGAGGGGACGGCCAGCACCACGAAGTCGGCGCCCTCCAGCGCGCGGGCCGGGTCTCCCGTGGCGCGCATCGTGGGGGGCAGCGTGACGCCCGGCAGGTAGTCGGGGTTCTCGTGGCGGAGGTCGATCGCCTCGACGATCTCGGCGCGGCGACCCCACAGCGTGGTCTCCACGCCCGCCCTTGCCATGATCATGCCGAAGGTCGTGCCCCATGAGCCGGTACCGAACACGGCGGCCTTGGTCATCCGCTTCACCGTCCAGCCGGATCGTAGGGGGTCTCCGGAGCTTTCTCTCCCCTGATTTCGGCGAGCTGAACGGTGATGGCGGCGATGATGTCGGCGGTCGCCTCACGCAGCACAGGACCTCGCAACGGCTGCCCTTCGTATTTCGACAGGTCGACCGGCGGCCCGACCCGTACGGAGAACGTCTTGCGCGGAAAGAGCCGCGGTCTCTTCTGCCCGTAGGGCAGCAGCTCGTGGGCGCCCCAGTGCGCCACGGGGATCACCGGGGTACCCGTCTCCAGGGCGAGGCGGGCCGCGCCCGTCTTGCCCACCATCGGCCACAGGTGCGGGTCACGGGTGACCGTGCCCTCCGGGTAGAACAGGATCGCGCCCCCCGCGCGCAGCCGCTGTTCGGAGATCTCCAGCGATCTGCCCGCCTCGCTGGTGCCCCTCGACACGGGGATCGCCTGCAGCGCCCGCACCGCCACGTTGAGGAGCGGCACCCTGAACAGCGCCGCCTTCGCGAGAATGGTCGGCCAGCGGCCGTTGTTGTAGAGGAAGTGCGACAGCAGCACCGGGTCGGTCCACGACAGGTGATTGGTCGCGATGATGATGCCGCCGGTCTTCGGGATGAGCTCGCCTCCGCGCCAGTCCTTCTTGACCAGGAGCCACGAGAGCGGTTTGACGATCACGACGGCGAAGGTCTCCCAGAAGCGCGATGGTCGGCCGGGGCGGCTCATGAACTCCTCCAAGAGAGACGACTTGCGCCCCAAGTCTCCCGGTTGGCCGCGCAGGATGTCGAGACGAGATGCTTAAGCCTATGAGCTTCCGCTGGTCACTCGTCATCCCGGTGAAGACCCTGGTCGCGGCCAAGACCCGGCTGGCGGCCGCCACGGGTCCCCATCGCACCGCGCTGGCGGTCGCGGTCGCCAGCGACACGCTCTCCGCCGCGCTGATCTGCCCGGCCGTGGCGCGCGTCATCGTGGTCACCGCCGACCCCGCCGCCGCGGGGCCGCTGGCCGCGCTGGGCGCCGTGGTCGTCCCCGACCCCGACCGCGGTCTCAACACCGCGCTGCGCGCGGGCGCCGCCCATGCCGTACGGCTGGCGCCCGGCGACGGGATCGGCGCGCTCCAGGCCGACCTGCCCGCCCTGCGCGCGGCGGAGCTGGCCAGGGTGCTGGAGGCGGCGGCCGATTTCGACCAGTCGTTCGTGGCCGACGCCCAGGAGGTCGGCACGACCTTCTACGGGGTACGGCCCGGCGTGCCGTTCGCGCCTCGCTTCGGCGGCGAGTCGAAGGCCAAGCACCTGGCGGGTGGCGCGAAGGAGCTTTCACTCGACGGCATCGACTCGGTCAGGCGCGACGTGGACACCCCCGACGACCTGCGCGCGGCGCTCGCGCTCGGCCTCGGCCCGCACACGGCCGAGGTGGCGGAGCTGCTCGGCCTCTCGCCCGCGTCCGGGCAGGCCGCCTCCGACCGCTAGCCCCGGCCGGCGTCAGGCGGCCGGCGGCCGGCGTCAGGCGTCAGGCGGCCATGTCAGGCGTCAGGCGTCAGGCGGATTCGACGCGCAGGGTGCGGATCCACGGCGACACGATGAACGGCAGGTGCCCCACGACGGTGCCGAGACAGGCCACCCACAGCAGCTGCCAGACGCTCACCTGCTCGGCCAGCAGGCCGCCGAGGACGCCGCCGACCGGCATCGCGCTCCACATGAGGAAGCGCATGCTGGCGTTCATCCTGCCGCGCAGGTGGTCGGGGGTGACGGCCTGGCGGTAGCTGCCCTGGCCGACGTTGAGCACTATCGAGGAGGCGACGATCAGGGCCATGCCCACCGGGTACAGGGTCACCCGCCAGCCCTCGCCGGTGAACCCGACGGCCAGAGGGAACAGCCCGGCGAGGACGGCTCCGCCGTACATGGCGCCGCCGTTGCCGTACCGGTCGACGATCTTCGGCGCGAGCACGCCGCCGACCACACCGCCCACGCCCGTGGCCGAGACGATCAGCCCGTAGGCGCCCGGCCCGAGGCCGAGCTCACGCACGAGCAGCAGCGGTTGCACGACCGCCCACAGGCCGTTGGCCAGCATGTTCAGCGAGCCGACCAGAGCGATGCGGCGCAGCACGCGATGCCCGAGCACGTACCTCAGCCCCTCGGCGACCTCCGCCTTGAGACTCCGCCGCTCCGGCGGCACCGGGCGCTCGTCCGCCCTGATCGTGGACAGGATGACCGCGGAGCAGGCGTAGGTGATCGCGTCGGCCAGCAGCGCGACGGGCGCGGTGAGCAGCTGGACCAGCCAGCCGCCGAGCCCCGGACCCGCCAGCCACGCGCCGCTGCGCAGGGTCTCCATGGTGCCGATGCCCCTGGGCAGGTCGTCCTTGTCCACGATCGACGGCACGAAGCTCATGTGCGCGACGTCGAAGAAGACCGTGCCCACGCCGACGATCAACGCCACGGCGTAGAGCTGGACCAGCGACAGGACGTCCGCGAAGGCCGCCAGGGGGATGCTGAGCAGCGCCACGGCGCGCACGGAGTCGGCGGCGATCAGGATCGGACGGCGGCGCAGCCGGTCGGCCCACACGCCGGCGGGCAGGCCGATGAGCAGGAAGGCCGCCATCTCGGCGGCGGTCAGCAGGCCCAGCTGGAACGGGCTGGCGTCCAGTGCCAGCAGCGCGGTCAGCGGCAGCGCCACCAGCGTCACCTGGGTGCCGAACTGGCTCAGCGCGTCGGCGCCGACAAGGCGCAGGAAGGCGGCGTTCCGCCAGATGTTCTGCTTCGTGGGCACGACCCGTGATCCTCATCGGCTCCCCTCTGCGCGGTCAAACCATTTACGCTGGGTTCGTGCAGGCAACCGTGCGGAGTTTCGATCCGGTGACCCGTTCAGGGTCGGTCTTCCTCGACGACGGAAACGTGCTCGAGTTCGGCACGCGCGCGTTCGACGCCGGTCCGCTTCGATTGCTGCGGCCGGGACAGCGGGTCAATCTTGTTCTCTCCGGGGACGACATCACCTTCGTCACGCTGTCGACGTTTCCCGTTCCCTGACTAAATGTTTTCCATCCCCTGACGGAAAACGACAGGCGCCCGGCCCCAAATGAGCGGGGGGCCGGGCGCGGGTCGCGATGCGACTGGTGTTACTGCTTCTTCTTGGCGGCCTTCTTGCCGCCGACGTTGACCAGCTCCTTGAAGTCGGAGCCCGGGCGGAACTTGGGCCCCCAGCTCTCGGCGACCTTGATTTCCGCACCGGTTGACGGGTTCCTGGCAGTGCGGGCCGGCTTGTGGACCATCTCGAACGCGCCGAAGCCCGTGATCGAGACCTTGTCGCCGGCCGCGACGGCCTTCTGGATGGCCTCGAGAATCGCGTTCACGGCCTCGGTGGCCGTCTTCTTGTCGCCCACCCGGTCCGCGATGGCGTCGACGAGTTCCCGCTTGTTCATGTAGGTTTCGCTCCCCCTGTTACGGCTCGGGGTTCCAGCAGACGAGTCCAACGGTCGAGAAACCCCTTACACGTTGAAATTAAATGCGGGATCGCCTGGGATCTCAATCACCCTGGGCGATTTATTGAGCGTCCGGCGTGTCGGAATCGCAGGTCAGATCGGTAAGGAAGGCCTCCAGCCGGGTCGCGGCCCGGTCCGGATCACGCTTGGCGAGGTCGCAGATCGCCAGATACCTACGGGAAAAGCGTTCTCGGTCGGCGGCGGGGAGCATGCGAACGCGGCGGTGCGCTTCGCGCAACCGCCGCGCCAGATGGTCGTCTTCTAGACGGTCGTCGGCAGCCATGGCTGCCGACCATTCTCGTACGTGGTGATGTCGTCGGCGTGACGCAGGGTCAGGCCGATGTCGTCGAGGCCCTCCATCAGCCGCCAGCGGGTGTAGTCGTCGATCTCGAAACCGACGCTCTCCCCGGCCCAGCGGACCTCACGTCCGGCCAGGTCGACCGTGACGGCCAGCTTCGGGTCCGCCTCGACGGCCGCCTGCAGCAGCTCGACCTTCTCGCCCGGCAGGACGACGGGCAGCAGCCCCATCTTGGTGGAGTTGTTGCGGAAGATGTCGCCGAACCTGGCGGCGATCACGACGCGGAAGCCGTACTGCTGGAGCGCCCACACGGCGTGCTCGCGCGAGGAGCCGGTGCCGAAGTCGGGACCGGAGACCAGGATGCTGGCGCCCTCGTAGGACGGGTCGTTCAGGACGAAGGTGGGGTCCTCGCGCCAGGCGGAGAACAGGCCCTTCTCGAACCCGGTGCGGCTGACCTGCTTCAGCCAGACGGCGGGGATGATCTGGTCGGTGTCGACGTTGCTGCGGCGCAGCGGCACCGCCGTACCGGTGTGGGTGGTGAAAGCGTCCATGATCAGCGGTCCTTACAGGTCGGCGGGGGCGGTCAGCTTGCCGGTGACGGCGGTGGCGGCGGCGACGGCGGGAGAGACCAGGTGGGTGCGCCCGCCCTTGCCCTGGCGGCCCTCGAAGTTGCGGTTGGAGGTCGAGGCGCTGCGCTCGCCGGGAGCGAGGGTGTCGGGGTTCATGCCCAGGCACATCGAGCAGCCCGCCTCCCTCCACTCGGCGCCCGCGGCCTTGAAGACCTCGTCCAGGCCCTCCTGCTCGGCCTGCAGCTTGACCAGCATCGAGCCGGGGACGATGAGTGTCCTGGTCCTGACCTGCCGTCCGCGCAGGATGTCCGCGGCGGCCCGCAGGTCCTCCAGGCGGCCGTTGGTGCACGAGCCGACGAAGACGGTGTCGACCTCGATCTCGCGCAGCGGCGTGCCCGCGGTCAGCCCCATGTACTCCAGCGCCCGCTCGGCCGCGGCCCGCTCGGAGGGGTCGGCGAACGACTCGGGCTCGGGAACCACGGCGTCCAGCGGCAGACCCTGCCCCGGGTTGGTGCCCCACGTGACGAACGGCGTCAGCGTCGAGGCGTCGATCTCGACCACCTTGTCGAAGACGGCGTCGTCGTCGCTCCTGAGCGTCCGCCAGTACTCCACCGCCTGGTCCCACGCCTCGCCCTGCGGCGCGTGCGGGCGGCCCTTCAGGTACGCGAACGTCGTCTCGTCCGGCGCGATCATGCCGGCCCGTGCGCCCGCCTCGATCGACATGTTGCAGACGGTCATCCTGCCCTCCATGGAGAGCTTGCGGACGGCCTCGCCGCGGTACTCGACGATGTAGCCCTGGCCGCCGCCGGTGCCGATCTTCGCGATGATCGCCAGGATCAGGTCCTTGGCGGTGACGCCCACGGGCAGCTCGCCCGACACCTCGATGGCCATCGTCTTCGGCCGGTAGGCGGGCAGCGTCTGGGTGGCCAGCACGTGCTCGACCTCGGAGGTGCCGATGCCGAACGCGATGCCGCCGAACGCGCCGTGCGTGGAGGTGTGAGAATCGCCACAGACGATCGTCATGCCCGGCTGGGTCAGGCCGAACTGCGGGCCGATGATGTGCACCACGCCCTGGCCGGCGTCGCCCATCGGATGCAGCCTGATGCCGAACTCCGCCGCGTTCTTGCGCAGCGTCTCGACCTGCGTCTTGGAGACGGGGTCGGAGATCGGGCCGAGCACCGTCGGGACGTTGTGGTCCTCGGTGGCGATGGTGAGATCGGGCCGCCGCACCTTGCGCCCTGCCAGGCGCAGGCCGTCGAAGGCCTGCGGGCTGGTCACCTCGTGAATGAGGTGCAGGTCGATGAAGAGCAGGTCGGGTTCGCCCTCGGCGCGGCGCACGACGTGCTGCTCCCAGACCTTCTCCGCGAGTGTGCGGCCCATGATCTCCTCCTTGAGACTTTGCCCCGACTTGCCTTCTCATATGTCGAGACGGCAGTATCGGTGTATGGACAACTCTAGCGGAGTCGGCGTACTGGACAAGGCCGTCCTCGTGCTCAATGCCCTCGAAGCGGGTCCAGCCTCCCTCGCCCAGCTGGTTCAGGCCACCGGACTGGCCCGCCCGACCGCCCACCGGCTCGCGGTGGCGCTGGAGCACCACAGGATCGTCACGCGTGACACGCAGGGACGTTTCGTGCTCGGCCCGAGGCTTTCGGAGTTGTCCACCGCGGCCGGCGAGGACCGTCTCCTCGCCGTCGCCGCTCCGGTGTTGACCCAGCTCAGGGATCTGACGGGAGAGAGCGCGCAACTGTATCGCCGCCAGGGTGACGAACGGGTCTGCGTCGCGGCCGCCGAGCGCGCCAGCGGCCTGCGCGACACCGTCCCCGTGGGTTCGGCACTGCCCATGACGGCTGGTTCGGCGGCGCAGATCCTGCTGGCGTGGGAGGAGCCCGACCGGTTGCACAGGGGGCTGCGCGGGGCGAAGTTCACCGCCGCCACCCTCGCCTCGGTACGGCGGCGCGGGTGGGCGCACAGCGTGGGTGAGCGCGAGCAGGGTGTGGCCAGCGTCTCCGCCCCCATAAGGGGTACGGGCGGCAAGGTGATCGCGGCCGTCTCGGTCTCCGGGCCGATCGAGCGCCTGACCCGCACCCCTGGACGGCTGCACGCGATCCCGGTGATGGCCGCCGCCGAGCGCATCACCGAGGCCATGCGCCGCGCCAACTGACCCGCGAAGACCCCACTCCCCCGGACAGCCGGGGCCCGTGGGAGCCGGACGGGCCCGGCCGTTTCCCGTCGCGCAGGGGGCGGCGTCGTGGGCTCTCCTGGTCCCCTCCTTTCGTTCCCTGGACGACTCGCCCGGATGGCTCCTCCGCGAGACATCCGGCGTCGCCCGACCGGGGCACGCATGGGTGGAGGCGGCGTGGCGTGCCGTACCGGAGAAGGGGTTGGGAGGCGTTTGGACGCGCTCCCATGCGAGCCGTCCCCTCAGTCACGACTTTTCGTGATCGGCGCAAAGGGGATTTCGGGGGCCGACCGCAGCCAGGGCGCACTAGCCTGAGTGCGTGACAGATCGCATCGAGGTAGCCGCCGCTGAGCTGCGTCCCCTGCTCGAAGAGTTCATCGTGTGGGCCCGGGAACACGCCCCAGGCAGCGACCCCGACCTGGTGGGCCCAGCGGCGTTGTGGCACAGGCTCGCCGCCTCCGACGACGTCGGCCGCTGGCGACGCGCCGACCTGCGCCCCGTGCTGCTCGAGCGCATGCCCAAGGTCGTGGAGGATCCCGACGAGGCGGCCGACGGCACGATCGGCGCCGTCCGCGCCTACCTGACCTTCCTGTCGGACACCGGCAAGCTGGTCGACCGGTCCGACGGCCTCGACGATCTGCTCGACGAGCTCGACGATCTCGAGGACGACTTCGTCGAGGCCATGGAGGACCTCATCGACGACGAGGGCGACGACGACGGGCGCGAGGAGGGCGGTGACCTCGGCGACTTCGAGGCGCTCGCCGACGAGCTGGCCGACCTGCCCACGATCAGGCTGCGTCCCGACTCCGAGCTGGCCGCGGCCGCGCGCGCGGTGCCGCTGATCGCCAAGGCCCGCGACCTGGCCGTCTGGGTCGGCGACTCGCGAGAGGTCGGCGAGGAGAGCCTGCTGTCCGACGCCGAGGTCGAGGAGGCGCTCGCCGTCATCGGGCTGCCGAGGCCGCAGACCGAGGGCCCGCTGTCCGCGGCCGTCCCGCAGCTGTGGAACATCTGGAACCTCGCGGTCGATCTCGAGTTCCTCGCGCCCAACGGCTCCGACACCGTCAGCGTCGACCCCGACACCGCCGAGTGGCCCTTCGACGACGACGAGGACGTGCTCGACGCCTGGATGCTCGGCCTCAACTCGGTCGACTACGGCGATCCCGAGCTCGAGGACGACGACCTCACGATGACGCTCGTCGGCCTGACCCGCGCGCTGCTGGTCCGCCTGCTGATCGGCGGCGGCTCGCGGAAGCTGCCCGAGCTGCGCGAGGAGCTGGCCGAGGCCGCCGCCGACCTCGACGAGCTCGGCTCCGACGCCTGGAACGAGGCCCGCGATCACTACGGCGACCCGCTGGCGCCGGTGCTCGACTGGCTGGTCGGCTACGGCATGGTGACCGTCAACGGCGACGACGTCGCGCTCACGGCCCTCGGCACCGAGGGCGTCGTGCACCTGGTCGACGACGCCGACATCGAACTCGACGCCCGTCCCGCGATCGACGCGATGACCGCGCTCGAACTGCTGGCCTTCAGCGCCGAGCTGCCCGAGGACGAGGCCGACGCCGAGTTCGCCGCCTGGATGGAGCTGCGCGAGCCGGCCGAGGCCGCCCGCGAGCTCCTTGAGGCGGCGGCCGAGGACGACACGGACGCGCTGATCAGGGTGCAGGCCGCCAGCGTGGTCGGCACGCTGGGCGAAGCCGCCATCCCCGCCTGGCAGTCCGTGCTGAAGGAGCCGTCGCTGCGGCCGTACGCCGCGACGCACCTCACGCAGCTCGAGGTGGAGGGCGCACCCGAGCCCACCCAGGACGACACCCACTGGCTGATCCTGGACATGTGGACCATCTCGGCGGGGCTGGGCCGCGCGGAGTTCGTCAGCAGCCTGCGCGACATCGGGCCCGACCTGCTCAACAACCTGCTCGAGGTGATCTGGAAGATCCCGCACGCGCACGTGGAGGAACTGCTGGAGCTGATCTCGCAGGTCCACCCGGACAAGAACGTGGCGAAGGCCGCCAAGCGCGCCCTCTTCAAGGCCCGCTCGACCTCCTGACCCGTGGGCTTCCACCCGGGCCGCGCTCCTCAAGGGCGTGGCCCGGGCTGGTCCCGCCCTGACACCACGACCGGCGGCTCCGGACGGTGCCATGGCAGGACCACGGGCTCGGGCGGAACCTCACCTCCCAGGAAACGGGACAGCAGGTCTGCCAGACCCGGCGGGATGACGCGCTCGTCGTGCGGCGGGCCGACGCATGAGCAGGTCACGGGTTGGCGACCGGGCCCGAGCGACGCGTGACCGGGCGGCGCGCTACGAGCTGCCCACGCGGACGGACGCGGCGACCGCGCGGGAGAAGGCCGTGATGACCGGGTGTGGGCGGCTGCCGTCTCCCGACAGCTCCGGCTGGAAGAGCGTGGCCAGGTAGAACGGGTGTCCTGGCAGTTCGGCGGCGCGCGCCCGGCCGTCCTCGTCGTGCGCCGTGAACCGCAGCCCGCCCGCCTCCAGCGCGGGCAGGTAGTCCGCGTTGAGGCCGAAGGAGCAGTGGTAGCGCTCGATCGCGCGTTCTGCCCCGACCGCCTGCCGGATCAGTGAGCCGGGCGCCAGCCGTACCTCTCCCTCGTGTCCCACCAGCGAGCAGGCCAGCGGCGCGATGAGCAGGCCGCGTTCGGTGCCGGGTTCGTACTCCGCGTGGGCGACGTCGAGCGCGCAGACGTTGCGGGCGTACTCCAGCATCGCGTGCTGGAATCCGGCGCAGGTGCCGAGGAACGGGATGGCCTGCTCCCGAGCGGCCCTGATGGCACTCACCGCGCCGCTCTCGCTGCGGTAGGGGCTGCCGGGCAGCAGCCAGACGCCGTCGAAGCCGCTCAGCTCGCCCGCCTCCTCGGTGGGGATCCAGTAGGCGTCGAGGGTGATGCCTTCGCGTTCGCGCAGCGCCTCCAGCAGCAGCGGTACTCGGACGTGGGAGCGGACAGTGGGGGAACGATCCCCGACCAGGGCGAGTCTCATGTCCGCCATCCTGCTCGATCCGGCGAGTTAAGCACCAACGATGATTACTGCTGGTCTGATAAGCATTGCTGATGGACCCGCATCTGCTCAGGACGTTCGTGACCGTCGCGCGGCGTGGCTCCTTCTCGGCCGCCGCCGAGGAGCTCGGCTACACGCAGTCGGCCGTCTCGCAGCAGGTCGCCACGCTGGAGGCCGATCTCGGACTGGCGTTGCTGCGCCGCCGTCCCGTGGAGCCCACGCGGGCGGGCGCCCGGCTGCTGGAGCACGCCGAGCCCCTGCTGCTGCGCCTGCGCGCGGCGCGCGCCGACGTCCTGCGCGCCGAGGCCGCCCCGTCCTCCCGGCTCACGATCGCCGTCTCGCCGCTCGCCGTGACCCCTGACCTGGCCGTACGGCTGGCCGGGCCCCCGCGCCTAGACCTCACGATCAGAGCCACGAGCCGCGACGAGGTGGCCGCCGTGGTCGCCTCCGGCGAGGCCGACCTGGGCCTGGTCGACGGCGTCGCCGCGCCCAGCGACCCGTTGCGGCTGCCCGACGTGGGCCCGCTGACCACGCTCGGCGTGGCCGAACGGGACCTCGCCGTCGCCCTGCCGGAGGGGCATCCTCTGGCGGGTCGCGCGGGACTGCGGCTGGCCGATCTCGTGGACGCGTTGTGGCTGCAGACCCCGCTCTGCCCCGTGGAGCGGCTGCGCGACATCGCGGGTGACGGGTTCAGGATCGGCCTCACCTACACGGGCGACGACCTCCACACCGTGCTGCGCCTCGTGGCGGCCGGGCACGGCCTCACCCTGCTGCCCGCGGACTCGCCCGCACCCGCGGGGGTGCCGCTGGTCGACCCTCGGGTCGTGCACCGGGTCGAACTGCTGCACGGCACACTGACCGGGCACGCCCAGCGGCTGGCCGAGCGCCTGCGGCAGTGAACGCGGAGAACAGAAAAGCCCGGACGCGGGAGCGGCCGGGCATTTCTTCGGTGTAGTCCCGACCGGATTCGAACCGGCGCTACCGCCTTGAGAGGGCGGCGTCCTGGGCCACTAGACGACGGGACCGAAGCGGCTTGTGACAGTGGTAGTCCCGACCGGATTCGAACCGGCGCTACCGCCTTGAGAGGGCGGCGTCCTGGGCCACTAGACGACGGGACCCTGTCCACAAGCGATGTGCCGGGGGCCTCCCCGGCAACGGATGTAACTCTACCGCACCTCGAGGAGCACAACCAAACTCACGGAACCGGCCCGGAAAAGCAAAAACGGATGCCCGATGATCGGACATCCGTAGCAAAGCTGGGGTACCAGGACTCGAACCTAGAATAACTGAACCAGAATCAGTCGTGTTGCCAATTACACCATACCCCACCGGCCGCGACCCTCTCGCGAGGTCCGCTTGCTGGCGACTCCGAAAGAATAGCCCAGGTAGGGGGACAAGACCAAAACGATTACTCAACAAGCGCGTCCGCGCTCCGCTCATGCCAAGCTGAAGGGGACAAAACACCACGTGGAGGAGCCCAAGCGTTGGCTGAGAATCCGTTCTTCGCACCCAGCAGCCTGCCCTACCAGCTGCCCCCGTTCGAGGAGATCCGCGAGGAGCACTACCTGCCCGCGTTCGAGCGGGGCATGGCCGAGCACCTCGCCGAGGTCGACGCGATCGCGAACAGCACCGAGCCGCCCACCTTCGTCAACACCGTCGCCGCGCTGGAGCGCTCGGGCCAGATCCTGAAGCGCGTCTCGACGTCCTTCTTCAGCATCGCCGCGTCCGACTCCACCGACGGCGTCATGGCGATCGAGACCGAGATCTCCCCCAAGCTGACCAAGCACATGGACGAGGTCAAGCTCAACCGCGCGCTGTGGGCCCGCATCAAGCAGGTCTCCACGGACGTGGCCGAGGAGTCGTGGCTGCTGGAGAAGTACCGCGAGGATTTCATCAGGGCGGGCGCCGACCTGGGCGAGGCCGAGCAGGCGAGGCTCAAGGAGCTCAACGAGGAGCTGTCGAAGCTCTCCACCGAGTTCTCGCAGAACCTGCTGAAGGCCTCCACCGAGGAGGCGCTGGTCGTCCGTGACCCCAAGGAGCTCGACGGCTTCGACGAGGCCAGGATCGAGTCGATCAGGAAGGACGACGTCTACGTCCTCCCGCTGCTCAACTTCACCAACCAGCCGGGCCTGGCCCAGCTGACGAACAGGGAGACCCGGCGCAGGCTCTACCAGCTGAGCGTCGAGCGCGCCCGCCCCAACTTCGAGCTGGCCATCAGGATGGCCACGCTGCGCGCCGAGCGGGCCGCCCTGCTGGGCTTCCCCAACCACGCCGCCTACACCGTCACCGACCAGACGGCCAAGACCGTCGAGGCGGTCGAGGCGATGCTCGGCCAACTGGTGGAGCCGGCCGTACGGAATGCCAGGAAGGAGGCGGAGGCGCTCACGGAGCAGGCGGGCTTCGACATCGAGCCGTGGGACTGGTCGTTCTACGCCGAGAAGGTACGCAAGGCGCGTTACGACTTCGACGCCGACGCGATGCGGCCCTACTTCGAGCTCAACAGGGTCTTCGAGGATGGCATCTTCTACGCGGCGGGCAAGCTCTACGGCCTGACCTTCACCGAGCGTCCCGACCTCAAGGGCTACCACGCCGACGTCGCCGTCTACGAGGTGTTCAACGAGGACGGCTCCGCGCTCGGGCTGTTCCTGCTCGACCCCTACGCCAGGCCGACCAAGCGCGGCGGCGCGTGGATGAACAACCTGGTCGACCAGTCGTACCTGTTCGGCGAGAAGCCGGTGGTGATGAACAACCTCAACATCACCAAGCCCGCCTCGGGCCCGACGCTGCTGACCTACGACGAGGTCAACACCGCCTTCCACGAGTTCGGCCACGCGCTGCACGGCCTGTTCTCCGAGGTGCGCTACCCGCGCGTCTCGGGCACCAACGTGCCGCGCGACTTCGTGGAGTACCCCTCGCAGGTCAACGAGATGTGGACGACCTGGCCCGAGGTCCTGGCCAACTACGCCAAGCACCACGAGAGCGGCGAGCCGATGCCCGCCGAGCTGGTGGAGAAGATGAAGGCGGCCGAGAAGTTCAACCAGGGCTTCGCGACGGTGGAGTACCTCGCCGCGACGCTGCTCGACTGGGCCTGGCACAAGCTGGAGAAGGGAGTGACGGTCGAGGACGCCGAGGCGTTCGAGGCCGAGGCCCTGGAGGCGGCGGGGATCGCCTTCCCGCTGGTGCGGCCGAGGTACCGGACCAACTACTTCCAGCACATCTTCTCCAGCGGCTACAGCGCCGGCTACTACTCCTACATCTGGAGCGAGGTGCTCGACGCCGAGAGCGTGGAGTGGTTCAAGGAGAACGGCGGGCTCACCCGCGCGAACGGTGACCACTTCCGCAAGGAGCTGCTCTCGCGGGGCGGCAGCATGGACCCGCTGACCGCCTTCCGCAACTTCCGCGGCCGCGACCCGCGCATCGAGCCCCTGCTCAAGCGCCGCGGCCTGGACTGAGGTCGGCGATGGTCTCCGTGAGCCACCGGCGCTCCGCCGTACCGGTGGCTCTGGCGATCAGCAGCATGCCGCGATGGAACGGGTCGGGGACCTCCTCGGCCCGTAGCGGCCGGTCCCCTTCGTAGAAGAAGCTCGCGGGCGCCTCCAGGAAGGCCAGGCGCCTGCGCAGCACCTCCGCCTGGAGCGCGGGGTCCTCCAGCGCCGACAGGAACGTCAGCACCGCGAAGAAGCGCGTCTGGTCGCTGATGTCGAGCTCGGACGGCTCCCGCAGCCGCCCCAGCAGTTCCTCCCGCCCCTCGGCGGTGATCGTGAGCACCTGCCTGCGCGCCGCGGCCGCGCCCTCCTCCTCGTGCCGTTCGAGCAGCCCCTTGGCCGCCAGCCTGGCGATGGCCGGATAGAGCGCGCCGTCGCTGACCGGCCGCAGATGCCCGCTGAGCGCGGTCAGGCGCGACTTGAGCTCGTAGCCGTGCATCGGCCGCTGGTTGAGGAACCCCAGGATCATCAGCGTCAGATCCCCGCCACTTGCCATAAGAGCATCGTATCGCTATACCTCTAACCGATGTATAACGGATCGATGCTCAAGCTCGCGCTTCCCATCTACGTGGAACTGCTCACCGCCGTCGTCGCGGTGAGCGTGATCGACCTGCTCTGGGTCGCAGGACTCGGCGAGGCGGCGATCGCCGCCGTGACCATGGCCACCACCGTCGAGTACTTCGCCTACGGGCTGGTCCTGGCGCTGCCGACGGGCATCACGGTCCTGGTCGGCAGGCGCGACGGCGTCGCCCCCATCACGCCGCTGATCAGGACGGGCTGGCTGCTGTGGCTGGCGGGCTCGATCGCGATCGCGCTCCCCTGCGTCCTGCTCAGGGAGCCGCTGGCCGGGCTCCTGACCGCCGACGCCGCCACGGCCGCGCTGGCCGCCGACTTCCTGCTGGTCTCGATGGCGGGGCTGCCGATCTACTTCGCCCAGACGGTGGCCGACGGCGTGGTCAAGGGGCTGGGCAACGCCAAGGTCCCGATGCGCAACGCGCTGATCTGCAACGCCCTGGTGATCGCGCTGGACCCGCTGTTCATCTACGGCCTGGGCCTGGGCGTCCAGGGCGCCGCCCTGGCCACCGTGCTGGCCCGTGCCGTCACGCTGGCCGTCTCTCTCAAGACGCTGGTACGGCTGGCGCCCCGCGACGCCGCGGGCCGGGCGGGCGCCTGGGAGATCATCGGCACCGGCCTGCCCATGTCGGGAGACTTCCTGGCCCGCGCCCTCGTCGGCCTGCTGCTCATGGAGATCGTCGCCAGGTTCGGCGTCGCGGCCCAGGCGGGCTACGGCATCGGCCTGAAGATCATGCTGGTGGGTGTGATGGCGTTCTACGCGCTCAGGCAGGCCGCGATGATCCGTACGGCCCGGTCAGAGGAGACGGGCTCGCCGCTGCGGACGGGACTGCTGGCCGGCGCGGCGGTGGCGCTGGCGCTCAACCTCGTCGCCGCGCCCGCCGCGAGCCTGTTCACCGACGACCCCGAGGCGACGGTGAGCTTCCTGCGCTGGATGACGCTCTACCTGATCCCCTTCGGCGGCCTGATCGCCGCGGGCGGGGTGGCGCAGGCGAGCGGAAGGGGCAGCCGCCTGCTGGCCGCCACGCTGGCCGGCTTCGCGGTGCAGCTGCCCCTCGCCTATCTGCTGAGCGCCTGGCTCGGTGTCACGGGTGTGTGGCTCGCCATGGCGGCGGGGACCACGGTCAGCCTCGTAGCCGCTCCAGTGCGGCGCGCAGGCGCTCCTGAGCGCGCTCCCGCCCCAGCACCTCGATCGACTCGAACAGCGGAAGGCCCACGGTGCGACCCGTGACGGCGACCCTGATCGGCGCCTGGGTCTTGCTGAGCTTGAGCCCGCCGAGGGCGGCGCCGACGTCCTCGAGCGCCTCCTTCAGCGACTCGGGGTCCCAGCTGACCGACTCGAGCTTGGCCAGATAGCCCTCGATGACCTCCGGGGCGTTCGCCTTCATCGCCTTGTCCCACGAGGCCTGGTCGAAGGCCGGCTCCTCGAGGAAGAGGAAGTCGACGTTCTGCCTGATCTCCGACAGCACCGAGACACGGGTCTGGGCGAGCACGGCGACCTTGCTGAACAGCTCGGCGTCCCACGACGGGTCAAGGTACGGCAGGCAGCGCTCCTCGAAGGTCTCGAGGGGCAGCGCGCGAATGTACTCGCCGTTGAAGGCGCGCAGCTTCTTCTCGTCGAAGAAGGCGCTGGCGGAGTTGACGTCCTCCAGGCGGAACCTCGGGACCATCTCCGACCACGGCATGATCTCGCGGTCTTCACCCGTGCCCCAGCCGAGCAGCATGAGGTAGTTGACCATCGCCTCGGCGAGGTAGCCCTCTTCGCGGTAGGACTCGAGGGCCACCTTGTCGCGGCGCTTGGACAGCTTCTTGCGCTGCTCGTTGACGATCACCGGCAGGTGCGCCCACACCGGCGGCTTGGCGCCGAGCGCGGGCCACAGCAGCATCTGCTTGGCCGCGTTGCCCAGGTGCTCCTCGCCGCGCACGACGTGGGTGATGTTCTGGGTGATGTCGTCGACGGCGTTGGCGACCACGTAGAGCGGCGAGCCGTCGGTGCGCGCGACGACGAAGTCCTCCTGCGCGTTGTTGGGGAACTCCACGCGGCCGCGGATGACGTCGTCGACCACCGTGACGCCCTCGTCGGGGGTGCGGAAGCGCACCGCGCCCGCGGTGAGCCCCCGCTCCCGGCAGTGGCCGTCGTAGCCCTTGTGCTCGGAGCCGGTGCGCGCGACCAGGTCGTCGCGGGTGCAGTCGCAGTAATAGGCCATGCCCTTGGCCAGGAGGAGTTCGACCGCCTCGCGGTGCTGGGGCTCGAAGGCCGACTGGAAGTAGGGGCCCTCGAAGACCGGGTTGGTGCCGTTGATGCCGATCCAGTCGAGCGCCGAGATGATGCCCTCGGTCCACTCGGGGCGGTTGCGGGTGGCATCGGTGTCCTCGATGCGCAGCACGAACCTGCCGCCGGACTGCTCGGCCAGCGCCCAGTTGAACAGGGCCGTGCGGGCGCCGCCGACATGGAACATGCCAGTGGGAGACGGGGCGAAGCGCACCCGTACTTCTTCAGTCACCTGCTTGATTGTTCCCTCACCCTCCTCATTCGCTGCGCGGCCGGCCTGCTTCGCGGCGCCGCCCACTCCGCTCACTGCGTCGGGCTCAGTCACGGGAGACCACCTTGTTCGTCAGGGTGCCGATGCCTTCGATGCCGACGCTGACCTCGTCACCGATCTCCAGCGGGCCCACGCCCGCGGGGGTGCCGGTCAGGATGACATCGCCGGGAATCAGCGTCATGACCGCGCTGACGTAGGCGACCAGCGCGGGGATGTCGTTGATGAGCTGCGAGGTGCGGCCGCTCTGCCTGATCTCGCCGTTGACCGTGGTGGTCAGCGCCAGGTCGGAGGCGTCGAGGTCGGTCTGGATCCACGGCCCGATCGGGCAGAAGGTGTCGAACCCCTTGGCCCTGGTGAACTGCACGTCCTTCTTCTGCAGGTCGCGCGCGGTGACGTCGTTGGCGCAGGTGTAGCCGAAGATGACGTCCTTGGCCCGTTCGGCGGGCACCTCCCGGCAGAGCCTGCCGATCACCAGGGCCAGCTCGCCCTCGAAGTCGACGCGCTGCGACTGGGAGGTGGGATAGGCGATGGCGTCGCCGTGGCCGATCACCGAGGTCGACGGCTTCATGAAGATGAGCGGCTCTTCGGGAACCTCGTTGCCGAGCTCCTTGGCGTGCTCGGCGTAGTTCCGGCCGATGGCGATGACCTTGCTGGGCAGCATCGGCGCCAGCAGCCGCACCTCGGCCAGCGGGTAGCGCTCACCGGTGAACTGGATCTGGTTGAACGGATGCCCGGCGATCGTCGAGACGACATCGCCCTCGACCACGCCGAAGACAACCTCGTCGCCTGTGGAGAACCTCGCTATACGCACATGACAAGGCTAGTGCCGTCCACCTGGTGCCTCGTCGGGTCTAATAATCCTCAAAACCCGCTTTAAACCCTGAATGGCACTGAACCCCCTGGTAACAGGATGAAGTGAGTCGATATTCGACACCGGGGGTGACTGATCGTGGCAGACACGATGGCCAGAGATAGTGGCACGGCGACGCCGGCCGTACCGAGGGCACGGACGCAGGGCGGCAGCTCGCTCATCACCGAGCAGGGCAGGACGACCATCGCCGACGGCGTCGTCGCGAAGATCGCAGGACTGGCCGCGCGCGAGGTCTCCGGCGTGTACAACATGGGCGGTGGCACCGCACGGGCCCTGGGCGCCGTGCGTGGCATGGTCGGCGCCGACAAGAGCGTGAGCCAGGGCGTGTCGGTGGAGGTGGGCGAGCGGCAGGCCGCCGTCGACCTCGACCTCGTCGTGGAGTACGGCGCGGCCATCCCCGACCTGGCCGGCGCGGTCCGCAGGAACGTGATCTCGGCGATCGAGCGGATGACCGGCCTCGAAGTGACCGAGGTGAATGTCACCGTCAACGACGTGCATCTGCCTGAGACGCCCAAGACCGAAGAGACGCAGCCCGAAAGGGAGCCACGAGTCCAATGACAGGAGACGGGCTGGCCCACGCCATCGCGGAACGGGTGCGGAGCTGCCTGGGAGTGGCGGATCTGTCGGGCGGCCCGTTCGGGACCGTGGCGACGTACCTGCCGGGCGAGCGGCTCAAGGGCGTGGCCGTTCGCGACGATGAGGTGGCGATCGCCATCGTCGCGCGCGCCGGCCGTCCACTGCTCGACACCGCCGACGAGGTGCGCAGGGCCGTCGTCCCGCTGGCGGACGGTCGCCTGGTGAACGTGTCGATCGAAGATCTGGAGGACTCATGAACACCATCCCCGTGCTGCCGATCATCGGCATGACGGTCGGCATCATCCTGGGCCTGGCCGGCGCCTTCGGCGGGCTGGGCGCGTTCCTGCTGGTCCTCGTGCTCGGCGCGCTCGGGCTGCTGGTCGGACGCATCGCGGAGGGCGGCGAGATCGACTTGTCCAACCTCACAGCGAGGCGACGATGACCGCTCCGATCCACGGCGTGGTCATCCCCGCCCAGCGGATGCCCGCCGAGCAGCGGGGGCGTACTCGCATCGAGGACAGGGTCGTCTCCAGCATCGCGCTGCAGGCGGCCAACGAGGTGGAGCAGGTACGCGAGGTGCTGCACCGCCGCTCCCCCGCGGCCAGGATCGACGGCGACCTGACGACGATCAGAGTGGACGTGGCGCTCGACTATCCCGCGCCGGTCCGCACGATCGCCTCGGAGATCAGAAGCCACGTGGCGCGCAGGGTGCTGGAGCTGACCGGCCTCGAGGTCTCCCAGGTCGACGTGCGCGTGACGAGCCTCGAGGTGAGGTCATGACCACGCACGCGGCACCGGAGCAGCAGACCTCGCCGCAGCAGACGCCCACGGCGGAGGCCCCGGTCGTCGCGCCGGCCGATCCGGCCGCCGACAGGGCCGCGCGACGGGCGTTCAAACCGCGCAGGATGATCGCATCCTCCGTGGCGGCGCTGGTCCTGATCGGGATCGGCTTCGTGGCCGCCGTCGAGATCATCTCGACGCTCGTGAACCGGCCGGTCGGCTGGCTGCCCAGAGACGCGGCGCTGTCGTGGGGCTCGGCGAGCCCGTGGAGCAGCCCGCAGGTCCTGGCGGGAGCGGTCGTGCTCGTCCTGGTCGGGCTCGGGCTGCTGGCGCTGGCCATGCGGGCCGGCCGTCCGCACGTGGTGCCGGTGCGCACCGGCGATCCCGACCTGATCATCGGGCTGCGCCCGAAGGGGTTCGCCTCGGCGCTGGCCCGCGCGGCGGAGGACGTGCCGGGAGTCCACTCCGCCAAGGCCACCGTGAGCAGCGGCAGGGTGGCCGTGACGGCCTTCGCCTCCGGGTGGGACGACGCCAGACTGACCGAGGCCGTACGGCACGCCGTGCTCGTGCGGCTCGGCACGCTCGAGCCCATCGACACCTACAAGGTGTCGGTCACGATGAAGGAGCGGCGATGAGGACCGGCAGGGCCAATCGCCTCGGGCTGGCGATCCTCGGCCTGGTGTGCCTCGTGGCCGGTGGGCTGGTGCTGGCCAGGGGGCTGCGCGCGTTCCCGCAGAACTGGGCCCCCGCGGACGAGCCGCTGGTCAACGGCCCGGTCCAGGAGTTCTTCACCCGGTTCTCCCCGTGGGTCTGGTGGGCGCTCGCCGCGCTCGCGGTGATCCTCGCGTTGATCGGCCTGCGGTGGCTGGTGGCGCAGAGCCGCCACGAGACCATGGGCGAGGTCAGGGTGGAGGGCGGGCCCGAAGGGCAGACGACCGTCACCTCGGCGGCCGTGGCCAAGGCGGCCGCCGCCGAGCTGACCGCGGTGCCGTCCGTGACGTCGGCGACCGCGACGCTCGCGGGCGACCACGACCACCCCAAGGTACGGCTGCGCCTGGCGGCCGACGACCGGATGCCGATGAGCGCGCTGCGGCAGGAGTTGTCGACGGTGACCGTGCCGCACATGAAGCTGGCGCTCGGCGCCGACCGGCTGCCGGTGATCGCCAAGGTCAGCCTGGAACGGGCGGCGCCGCCCAGACGGGCGGTGAGATGAAGAAGCGGGGCCCCGCGAAGGGACCCCGCTTCATCGTTGGTTACAGCGGAACAACCTGCTCAGCCTGCAGGCCCTTCGGCCCACGGGTGGTCTCGAACGAGACCCGCTGGTTCTCCTCGAGCGAGCGGTAGCCGTTGGTGGTGATGGCCGAGTAGTGCACGAACACGTCCGCGCTGCCGTCGTCGGGTGCGATGAACCCGAAGCCCTTCTCGGCGTTGAACCACTTCACGGTGCCTTCAGACAACTGCTTCTCCTTCTGATGAGCCCCGCTACTTCAGCAGGGCTGCGTTGCGGACCCTACCCCGCAATCGGCTCCTCAGACGAGCGAAGTGCGAAGCCGAGCGCCAACAGCGGGCAAAAAAATCGGCATCATCGGCGGCATGGAGCTCATCACGGCCGATCTTCCCATTCCGGGCGACGGCCGGCCACGTACGGCCTGCGTGGCCGAGGGGTACGACGCCGACCTGATCATCCTCGACGCCGGCCCGCTCGCCGACATCACGGTCGTGGCCGATCCCGATCACGTGACGGGTGTGTGGAAGGCTGGCAGGAGGGTGAAGGGAGACTGACATGTCCGTGGTGAAGATCAACGCGCTGACCGTGCCCGCCGAGATGCGTGAGGAGCTGGAGCGGCGTTTCTCCAGCAGGGCGGGGATGGTGGAGTCGTCCGACGGCTTCGAGTGGTTCGAGTTGCTGCGCCCCGTCGAGGGCACCGACACCTACCTCGTCTACACCCGTTGGCGCAGCGAGGAGGACTTCCAGGCCTGGCAGTCCAGCAGGGCCTTCCAGGCTGGCCACGCCCAGGCCGCGGGAGAGCGGCCTGGGCCGGGACAGGGTCACGGCCACGGCCAGGGCCCGGCCGCCTCGGGGGCCGAGTTGTGGTCCTTCGAGGTCGTCCAGAGCACCGGGCCGAAGGCCTAGTGGTCGAGCGGGTTCGCCGCCACCCGCTCGGCGAACCCGCTCGACACGAACCGCGCCGCCAGGCTGCCGGGCTTGCGCTTGGCCTGGCTCTCGAAGCAGGCGACGAACTCCTCGGCCAGACCGAGGCGCGGGTAGCGGCCGAGCACCTCCTCGCGCACGTCGCCGGGGATCGCGTCGGTGCCGCGCCCCGAGACGTCCATGCCCGTGGACAGCTCCAGCAGATGCCCCTCGGGATCGTCGCGCACGTCGACCTCGTCCCACATGTGGCGCACGATCACCTCGGCGGCGCGTCGCCTGCGCTCGACCGGCCAGCCCGCACCCGCGCCGAACACCCATGCCACGTGCCCGCCTGCCTCCTCGAACGGGAGGGTGTGGTTGTCGAAGGCCTCGGCCAGGCCGAGATCGTGCAGCATCGCCGACACGTAGAGCAGCTCGGCGTCGAAGTGGATGCCTCTTCTGCGCGCGTAGTGGGCGGCCCACAGATAGGCCCGAACGGAGTGGTTGAGCAGCGCGGGCGAGTGGTAGGCGGTCGCCACTTCGAGCGACGCCCGGCACGCCGCTGTGTCAGGGATCACGAGGTTCATGCCGTCACGATAACGATGTCCCCGCCCGGCTTGACCAGGTGATCTTATTCCGGACAGCATGTTCCGCCCCCTCGGTTCAGCCCGGAAGGATCTGGCGTGCGTCGCCTCGCTCTCCCCCTTGCTCTCCTGCTCGCCCTAGGAGGGCTCGTCAATCCCGCGAGCGCCGCCGCGAAGCGCACCGCCGAGTGCCAGGGCGACTGGCTGCCCGCCACGCCGACCGCGGCCGAGGTGATGAAGGGCGAGATCGCCTTCCTCGACCTGCCGCCCGTCAAGGTCGGCCAGGACGTCAACTGGCGCACCAATCCGTACAAGAACCGCTCGTGGGGCATGGTGTTCCACTCGCTGCGCTGGATGGGCCGGCTGGTGGCGGAGTACGAGAACAACGGCGAGGAGCGCTACCTCGCCAGGGCCGCCGAGATCGCTCACGACTGGGTCAAGGACAACCCGCGCGGCCGTCCCGCCAGCCCCTATGCCTGGGCCGAGCACCCCATCGCGCTGCGCGCGCCCGCGCTGGTCTGCCTGAGCAAGCACGTCGACGCCAAGTGGCTCAAGGACAGCCTGGCCGAGCACGCCAGGGTCCTCGGCGACGACCGCCTCTACGAGTGGGGCCACAACCACGGCATCGACCAGGACATCGCGCTGCTCGGCATCGGCTGCCGCCTGGGCGACAGGCGCTGGCAGGACCACGCGATCAAGCGCCTCACCAAGACCGTACGGCTCGACATCGACGCGCAGGGCGCGCTGATGGAGCAGGCCCCCCGCTACGCCATCTACGTCCACGACCGGCTGAAGGTCGCGATGAGCAACCTCAAGGACTGCGGCAGGAAGGTGCCGGGAGACATCTCCAAGCGCTGGTCGAAGCTGGGCGGCTTCATCATGCACTCCACCAACCCGGCCGGGTACATGGTGCCGATCGGCGACGGCGGCGCCGACCACGAGCCCTCCGGCTTCCCGAACCCCTCGGAGAAGGTGAAGGTCTTCAAGGCCGGCTACGTGTACGGCAGGACCGCATGGGGCAAGCCGGAGTCCGCCTTCTACTCGATCAGGTTCGGGCCCGGCACGAAGTACCACGGCCACGAGGACCACCTCGGCCTCACCTACTACGCCCACGGCAGGGACGTGCTGGTCGACGCCGGCTTCCACTCCTACGAGCCCACCCGCTACCGGTACTGGACCATGTCACCCGAGGCGCACAACGTGCCGACCGTCGTGGGTGCCCGCTTCAGGCCCAGGACCGCGACCAGGCTGGCCGGGACCGCCTACGACTCCGGCCGCCAGCGCTACCGGCTCACCGACAAGGCGCACGGCGTGAGCCGTACCAGGTCGGTGCTGGTCAACCACGACGAGGACGTGATGGCCGTCCTGGACGGCGCGGGCGGCGGCAAGAAGGTCAGGAACATCTGGCGCTTCGACTCCTCGCTCAAGCTCGTCTCCAACTCCGGCGGCAAGGTGGTGCTGGGCGACGGCAAGTTCAAGGTCAGCCTGGTGCAGCTGTCCGGTTGCGACCCGGTGGGCGGGCAGAAGGTGGAGCGTGGCGGCACGCTCGGGTGGGTGTCGCCGTCGTACATGGCCAGGAACCCGGCGACGACGGTCGTCTCGCCCGCGGCGAAGTCGCTGCTGACGGTGATCGTGCCGGGCACCGACCAGCCCAAGGTGTCGTGCGGGGGCGGCAAGGTCACCGTGCAGACCGCCGACGGCGCGGTCAGCTTCAAGGCCTCGATCTTCTGAGTCCCGGGCGGGGCCGCCTGGCGAAAGGGCCACCCCGCCGTACGGGCTAGAGCTCCCGGCCCGAGCGCAGCAGGCCGAAGGTGACGGCCTGCTCGAGGGCCTGCCAGCTGGCCTCGATGATGTTCTCGTCGACGCCCACCGTGGCCCACTCGCCGCTCTCGTCGCTCGAGGTGATGAGGACGCGGGTGATGGCGCCCGTGCCGTGGGAGCCCTCCAGGATGCGGACCTTGTAGTCGACCAGCTCGAGCCCGGCCAGCTCGGGGTAGAGCTTCTCCAGCGCCAGCCTGACCGCCCGGTCCAGGGCGTTGACCGGTCCGTTGCCCTCGCCCGTGGCGACGATGCGCTCGCCCTTGGCGTGGACCTTGACCGTGGCCTCGCTGACCACCTCGCCGCCCTTGGTGCGCTCCACGATCACGCGCCACGACTCGACCTCGAAGTGCCGCTTGCGCTCGCCGTGGACGGTGTCGCGCAGCAGCAGTTCGAAGGAGGCGTCGGCGGCCTCGAAGGTGTAGCCCTTCGACTCCAGGTCCTTCACCCTCGCCACGAGGGTCTTGGTGGACTCAGGGGTCAGCTCGTAGCCCAGCTCGCGGCCCTTGAGCTCGACGGAGGCGCGCCCCGCCATGTCGGAGACCAGCATGCGCATGTCGTTGCCGACCATCGCGGGATCGATGTGCTGGTAGAGGTTGGGGTCCACCTTGATGGCGCTGGCGTGCAGGCCCGCCTTGTGGGCGAAGGCGGAGGTGCCCACGTAGGGGGCGTGGGAGTTCGGGGTGACGTTGGTGACCTCGGTGATCGCGTGGGCGATGCGGGTCATGTCGGCGAGCGCCTCCGGCGGCACCAGGTCGAACCCGCGCTTCAGCTGGAGGTTGGCCACCACCGTGAAGAGGTTGGCGTTGCCCGAGCGCTCGCCGTAGCCGTTCGCGCAGCCCTGGACGTGCGTGGCGCCCGCCTTCACCGCCGCGAGGGTGTTGGCGACGGCGCAGCCGGTGTCGTCGTGGCAGTGGATGCCGACGCGCGCGCTGGTCTGCACGGCCGCGTGGACGACCTCCGCCAGCTCGTCGGGGAGCATGCCGCCGTTGGTGTCGCACAGGGCGATGACGTCCGCGCCCGCTTCCGCGGCGGTCAGCAGCACCTCCAGCGCGTAGGCTGGGTTGGACTTGTAACCGTCGAAGAAGTGCTCGGCGTCGAGGAAGACTCGCTGTCCCTCCGCACGAAGGTGAGAGACCGTATCGCGGATCATCGCGAGGTTCTCCTGGAGAGTCGTGCGGAGGGCCAGCTCCACGTGCCGGTCGTGACTCTTGGCGACAAGGGTCACGACCGGCGCGCCGGATTCGCGCAGAGCGGCCACCAGTGGGTCGTCGGCTGCCTTCACACCGGCCCGGCGGGTCGCGCCGAACGCGGCTAGCTGCGCGTGCTTCAGGTCGAGCTCTGTTCGAGCGCGCCTGAAGAACTCTGTGTCCTTGGGGTTGGCGCCCGGCCAGCCCCCCTCGATGAAGCCGACGCCCAGGCCGTCCAGGTGCCGCGCCACCGCGAGCTTGTCGGCGACGCTGAGGTTCAGGCCCTCCTGCTGCGCGCCGTCTCGCAGCGTGGTGTCGTAGACGTGGAATCGATCGTCGGCCATCGAGATCTCCTGAGAAAAAGTCTGTGGAAAAGCAAAAGACCCCTCACGGACGTGAGAGGTCTGCGCGCTGGCTATGTCCCTTGTCAGCCAGCGCGCCTGCCGATAATGAGCAGGTTGAAGTACATGATGCCTGTGAGTCTGCCACACGCATTCACCATCTGGCACATCGATCTCACATTTCGGGATGTCACACCGAGGTGCCCTGCTGCTCGATCGCCGAGATGTCCCTGATCGGCTGGCCGTCGAGCAGCAGCGTGGGCGTGCCGTCGATCCTGATTTTCGCGTTGTCCTCGAGGTGCTTGCCGGCGTGGCGCTGCGAGGTCACGCACTGCGCGAAGCCCGCGTCGGTGACCCCGGCGCTCCTGCCCGCGGCCACCAGTTCCTCGACCGTGTAGCCGGTGGCCTGGCCGTGCGGGGCGGGCTGCATGCCGTACAGCTTGTCGCGGAAGGCCAGCCAGTTGACCGACGGCACGCAGCGCGCGGCGGCCGCGGCCCTGATGGAGTTCGACCGGCTGGGCTCGTCTGTGAAGATCGTCACGGTGTGAAAGACGACGGCGAGCTTGCCCTCGTCGACCAGCTGCTCCAGACGCCGCCCCGAGGTGTCATGGAGCTCCTTGCAGAAGGGGCAGTCGAAGTCCTCGAACAGGTCGAGCACCGGCGCGTTAGCGCCCGGCCTGGCCAGCAGCATCGAGCCGTCGGCCTGCCGGACCAGCTTGACGTCCGGCAACGCGGTCCCCTTGGGGAGCCCCGCGATGATCAGCATTCCAGCGAGTACGGCAAGCGCCACGAAAGCGCCGACCATCTTGGACCGTCCTCGCCTCTCCACCGTCAACTCCACGTATGGCTCCGCCCATAAGATCCGCTTTCGACCGCGTGTCACCTTATCTGGTGGAGAGAATGTGCCCATGAAGGCCTCTTATCTCTCACCCGCCGTCGGGCAGTACATCCTGGCCCACTCGACGCAGCCCGACGACCTGCTCGACGAACTCGCCGCCGAGACGCAGCAGGTCGCGGGGTCGAACGCGGGGATGCTGATCTCCCCGGACCAGGGCCGCTTCCTCACCATGATCACCCAACTGGTCCGGCCCGAGCTGGCCGTCGAGGTCGGGACGTTCACCGGCTACTCGTCGCTGTGCATCGCGAGGGGGCTGTCGGGCGGACGCCTGCGCTGCTTCGACGTCAGCGAGGAGTGGACCTCCATCGCCAGGAAGTACTGGGAGAAGGCGGGGGTCGCCGCCCGGATCACGCTCACGCTGGGGCCGGCGACCGAGTCGCTGCGCGCCATGGAGGACCGGATCGCCCTGGCCTTCATCGACGCGGACAAGACCAACTACCCGGCGTACTACGAGCTGGTGATGGAGCGGCTGCGCCCGGGCGGAGTGGTGCTGGTGGACAACACGCTGTGGGACGGCTACGTCGCGGACCCGTCGTACGAGGACGACATGACCAGGACGATCAGGGAGTTCAACGACCTGGTGATGAACGACCCGAGAGTCACCTCGGTCATGCTCCCCATCGGCGACGGCCTGACGATGATTCGAAAGAACTAGCGAAAATTCTCCGCCGGATGGTTACCATGGGTGGCGCACCAAACACGTTGCGCTCTACCATCCGGAGGGAATGATAGTGGCATGGCCAAGGTTCTGGAGCGACCGATCACAGAGATGCCGACCATGCAGGAAAGCTACAAGCGCGCCTGTGAGCTGTTCCCCGGCTACCGCGTTGAGCTCGTCAACGGCCGGATCGTGGTGAACGACGTGCCCACTGGAGATCACAACGACATCATCTCGAACCTGCTGATGCAGATCATCAGCGTGGTAGCGGCCAATGGCTGGAAGCTATGGACCAACATCAAACTCTTCCTCGGCCCTCAAGCTGATCGCTACATCCCCGATCTGACCATCGTCCCTCGCAATCCGCGCATGTGGGGAGACGACGAGGTCTATGGCGACGACACTCATCTCGTCGTCGAAGTGGTCTCGCCCTCCAGCGGACACGACGACCACGCCATCAAGCCTCGCGAGTACGCCAGGGCGGGCGTCCCGCTGTACCTGCTGATCGACCCCGCGCAGGACCTCGCCGTCCTCTTCAGCCTCCCAGCCGAGAAGGGCTACCAGCAGAAGACGCAGGTCGACCTCGGCAAGGCCCTCGACCTCCCCGCCCCCTGGGACCTCTCCCTCGACACCGCCAAGCTCATCGAGTCCTGACCCCCGAAGGTCTTCCGCCTTCCCCGGCATCGTCATGGTCGGGAGAATGCGCGCTGTGCACATCATTCTGGAGACCGAGCGGCTGGTGCTGCGCCGCTTCACCGAGGACGACCTCGAGAACCTGGTCGAGCTCGACAACGACCCCGAGGTCATGCGCTACCTCAACGGCGGCGAGCCGGTGGCCCGCGAGCTGATCAGGGACGTCGCGCTGCCCCGGCTGCTGGCCTACTACGAGCGGCCCGACGGGTTCGGGTTCTGGGCGGCCGAGGAGAAGCTCACCGGTGAGTTCATCGGCTGGTTCCACTTCAGGCCGGGGAGGAACGCCCCTCCCGGCGAGCTCGAGCTGGGCTACCGGCTGCGGAAGGCGGCCTGGGGCAAGGGCTACGGCACCGAGGGCTCACGCGCGCTGATCGACAGGGGCTTCACCGAACAGGGCGTGGAGCGGGTGACGGCGGGCACGCTGGCGGCCAACACGGGGTCGAGGCGGGTCATGGAGAAGTCGGGGCTGAGGCACGTGCGGACGTACTTCGACGACTGGCCTGAGGGCATCGTGCGGTCACCGGAGGGCCTGGTCGAGTACGCGCTGACCAGGGCCGAGTGGGAGGCGGGCAGATCCGGCTTGGCGAGATGAGTCCATGTCCGTCTCACACGTCGAGCCGGAGCAGCGTCGGCCGGCTGTCCTGGGCGCGGCCTACCTGCTGCTCGGGACTGTGGCCGACGCCTGAGGACGTGGTAGCGGCTGACCAGTCCTTCGAGAGCCGCTGATCGGCACGTCGAGACCCGGGTGAGACGAGCACAGCCGCCGTGCCACTCGTGGGCGCAGGGCGCGAAGAACCCTCAGTGCAGGCCCTTTGCGCCCTGGCCGGCCGGCGTCAGGAGATCTTGTGGATCCAGCCGTGGGTGTCGGGGCGGGTGCCGTACTGGATGCCGAGCAGTTCCTCGCGGATCTTGAGGGTCACCGGGCCGGGGGTGCCGTCTCCGACGGTCCAGGCACGGTCGGCGCCCTTCACCGACCCCACGGGCGTCACGACCGCGGCCGTGCCGCAGGCGAAGACCTCGGTGAGCGCGCCCGACTCGCAGCCCTCCTGCCACTCCTCGATCGAGATGCGTCCCTCCTCGGCCTCCAGGCCCAGGTCGGCGGCCATGGAGAGGATGGAGTCGCGGGTGATGCCGGGCAGCAAGGTCCCGGTCAGCGCGGGGGTGACCAGCTTGTTGCCGAAGACGAAGAACAGGTTCATCCCGCCCATCTCCTCGACGTAGCGGTGCTCGTGCGAGTCGAGCCACACCACCTGGTCGCAGCCCTGCTCGACGGCCTCGCGCTGGGCGACGAAGGCGGCGGCGTAGTTGCCGCCGCACTTGGCCGCGCCGGTGCCGCCGGGGGCGGCGCGGGTGTACTCGGTGGACAGCCACACCGACACCGGCTTGACGCCGCCGGTGAAGTAGGAGGCGGCGGGCGAGGCGATGACCATGTACCTGTAGGACTTGGACGGGTAGTTCACGCCCAGCCCGACCTGCGTCGCGATGATGAAGGGCCGCAGGTAGAGGCTGTGCCCCTCGGTCGTGGGCACCCAGTCGCGGTCGGTCTGGGTGAGCAGTTCGAGGGACTCGACGAAGGTGTCCTCGGGCAGTTCGGGCATGGCCATGCGCAGACAGGAGGCGTTGAAGCGGGCCGCGTTCGCGTAGGGCCTGAACGTCACGATCGAACCGCCGGCCTGACGGTAGGCCTTCAGGCCCTCGAACAGCTCCTGTGCGTAGTGGAAGACGGAGGTCGCGGGGTCGAGGACCAACGGCCCGTACGGCTGCAGCCGCGCGTCGTGCCAGCCCTGGCCCTCGGTGTAGTCGATCGAGATCATGTGGTCGGTGAAGACCTGCCCGAACCCCGGGTTCGCCAGTACCTGCTCACGCTCTGCCGCAGTGCGAGCGTGGTCGGAGAGCTGCACATCGAAGCTGAGCTTCTGAGCGGTGGTCATGACGGAAATCCTTCTCTTTTCGCGAGATTTGCCCTGAGTCCATTTTGCGCTGGACCGGGTAACGGGAACCTACAGCAAACGCCTGGCGGTTCTCGCTGGCCGCCAGGCGTTGGTTGAGCACCGGCGGCCGCTTGGCCGCCGGGCTGGGGGTGCACACGACGGTCAGGCGCCGCCGGATACTCGTGCGGTGATGTCGTCACCGATCTCGTGCGTGGTACGGCCGGTCCAGCCGGTCAGACGCTCCACGATGTCGTCGGCGACGGCCTGCTCGACGCGGGCGGCCTCCTCGGCCAGGCCGAGGTGGTCGAGCATCATGGCGACCGACAGGATGGTCGCCGTCGGGTCGGCCTTGCCCTGCCCCGCGATGTCGGGGGCGCTGCCGTGAACCGGCTCGAACATGCTCGGCGCGGTGCGCTCGGGGTTGATGTTGCCGCTCGCCGCCAGTCCGATGCCGCCGGCGATGGCGGCGCCGATGTCGGTGATGATGTCGCCGAAGAGGTTGTCGGTGACGATCACGTCGAAGCGCTCGGGCTGGTTGACGAAGAACATCGAGGCCGCGTCGATGTGCTGGTAGTCGGTGGTGACCTCGGGGAAGTCGGCCGCGACCCTGTTGACCGTGCGCTGCCACAGGTCACCGGCGTAGGTGAGGACGTTGGTCTTGTGGACCAGCGTGAGCTTCTTGCGCGGACGCTCGGCGGCCCTGGCGAAGGCGTAGCGGACCACGCGCTCGACGCCGAAGGCGGTGTTGAGCGACTCCTGGGTGGCGATCTCGTGAGGAGTGCCGCGGCGCAGGACGCCGCCGGCTCCCGCATAGAGGCTCTCGGTGCCCTCGCGGACGACGAGCATGTCGATGTCCCCGGGGAGGGTGTCGGCGAGCGGGGTCTCCACGCCGGGGTAGAGCTTGACCGGACGCAGGTTGACGTAGTGGTCGAGCTCGAAGCGGAGGCGCAGCAGGAGGTCGCGCTCGAGGATGCCGGGCGGCACACTGGGGTCGCCGATCGCGCCGAGCAGGATGGCGTCGTAGCCGCGCAGCTCCTGAAGGACCTCGTCGCTCAGGGTCTCCCCGGTGGCGTGGTAGCGGGTGGCGCCCAGATCGTAGTGAGTAGCATCGATCTTGGCGCCGACCGCCTCCAGGACCTTGAGCCCTTCGGCGACGACCTCGGTGCCGATCCCGTCACCGGGAATGACGGCCAGACGAATGTTGCGCGACTCCATGGCCGGTACCTTACCGGGTCGTCTCGCTGGACGAACACCTGATCTCACCTTCCGGACATCTGGTTTGTCCGTATTGCGGTGGTTTGACCCTTTCGTTAGAGTCCGTTGGGCCTAATCCGTTGCGGCGTTCGCACGGAGCCGGGGACCCACTTCCCCCTGGGGCGAATCGGCGTCCCCACGCCGTAGGGCGGCTTCCACGCCCGAGCCCGTCAGCTAACCCGGTCGGCCACCTGGAAGGACAGTCCCCTGTCTCGCATGGTCACGACCGCGCTCGTTTGCGGTCTTCTCACCACAGGAGCCCTCGTCACGGCCTCCCCCGCCGTCGCCGACACCCCCGGCTCCGACGCCCCCCTCATCCTCGCCCCCGGCCTGGACCTCGGCTCCCGCACCCCCGCGAGCCCCGGCGTCGTCAAGGTCTCGGATCCCGCCAAGGGCACCACCATCACGGGCGCCGACGTCAGGAAGGCGCTCACCAAGCAGCAGCCCACTCCCGCCTGGCGGATCGCCCTCTCGTTCGCGATGGACAAGCGCGGCACGCCGTACGTCTGGGGCGGCACGGGCTCCCGCGGCTACGACTGCTCGGGCCTGATGCTGCGAGCCTACGAGAAGGCGGGCATCGAACTGCCCAGGGTGGCCGCCGACCAGTACCGGGCCTTCTCCCGGAAGATCGCTTGGAACGATCTACGCCCTGGTGACCTGGTCTTCTTCAGCAGCCTCGGTCACGTCGGCATGATCTCCAGACCCGGATACATGGTCCACGCTCCCCGCTCGGGTGACGTGGTGAAGGAGGAGGAGCTCAGCGCCTGGCGCCGGAGGGCGTTCGTCGGCGCCGTCCGTCCCGATCCGAAGGGGGTGGCGATGGCGGCGGAGCAGGCGAAGGCCAGGCAGGAGCCCGCCCCGGCGATGCTGACCGCCACCCTGTAGTCCCACCGTCCCCCCTGCGCCCTGGTCACCACGACAGCACGCAGGGGGGACGCCGCTCTTGGAGGAGCACACCCTCGCGGCCACCCGACCCACCAGAGGGCACGCCAGCGGGGTCACCTGGCGATCGGGGCACTGCGGCGGCCATCAAGGGACGCCCGCCGCTCGACCTTCTGAACGACTGCCGCTTGGGTTCACGGGCACTCGGTCGATCATCGGCTGAGGTGTCGCTGTTCACACGGGGGATATCGCCGTGCTCACCGCGGGGGCGCGGTCAGCGGTGTGAGATCTCCCCGGTGGAGCAGGGGGACCTCCACCGAGGACATCCCGGTTCAGCGAGGGGATGGTGCGCCGCCGTTGTCCCTGCGGTCCAGCGCCGTCTGGACGGCCTCCGCCGCCTCTTCCTCGGTGTCTTCCGCACGGTTCCATGGATACATGTCGTACACGTGGCTCATCTCGTTTCGCGGACGCGATTGGCTCGGACATCGGATCCCGGTCGCGAATCCGACCGGGCCTGAGCTCGTGCGGTCCGGATCACGGACCGGACGAAGGGGACTTAAGGCCGACGCAACGCCGCGCACCGCGACGGGTCGCCGACCTGCCCTAACAGGCCCCGTCGCGGCAGGTAATAAGTACGAGTACCCAGCGCATCTCTACCAAAGTACCTGGCACGATCCATGCTGTCTCGCTGGACGTCCAAACATCTCACGATATGAGACGCCGTTGCGGCGGCGCGGCGGCGCTCCCCGAGGAGCGTCCCCTGGACGGACGGGGGCGGTGAGCGCGGAGGCGCTTAGTGGGGCTTGCCGTACGGGCCGGAAGAACACCCAGCCAAGCACCGAACGCCCGCCAGCGAACCGAACGCCCGGCCACGCACAGAACGACCGTCTGAGGACCACGCGCCAACCGAGAAGGCACGCCACACGGAAGCCTGAAGCGCGGACCACACGGAGACCAAGAAGCCCACACCACGTGAGAAGCGCACGCCACCCGGAAACCAGAAGCCCGTGAGAAGAACGCCACGCGCAAAACAGCGAAACGCCCTCTCGCGGGGCTGCGGGAGGGCGTTTCGCGACAGGTGCCGGGTCAGTCGCTCAGGTCGACCGAACGGCCGCTGTCGGCGCCGATCTCCGTCACGATCTGCTCGATCACGTCGGCCGGGATGGCCGAGTCGACGGTCAGGGCGATCAGCGCCTTGCCGCCCTTGACGTCGCGCGCCACCTGCATCGAGGCGATGTTGATGCCGGTCTCGCCCAGCAGCCTGCCGACGACTCCGACGATGCCGGGACGGTCGGTGTAGGTGAAGAAGGCCAGGTGGTCGGTCGGCTCGATCTCCATCTCGTAGCCGTTGACCTCGACGATCTTGGTGACCTGGCGCGGGCCCGAGAGCGTTCCAGAGACCGAGACGGTACGGCCGTCGGCCAGCACGCCGCGGACGCTGACGACGTTCCTCCAGTCGGGGCTCTCCGAGCTGGTGACCAGCTCGACGGTCAGGCCGCGCTCCTTGGCGAGGAGCGGAGCGTTGACGTAGGTGACCGCGTCCTCGATGACGTCGGTGAAGACGCCCTTGAGGGCGGCCAGCTCCAGCACCCGCACGTCCTGACTGGCGATCTCGCCGCGGACCTCGACGTCGAGCTTGGTGGCGGTCTCACCGGCGAGCGCGGTGAAGACGCGGCCCAGCTTCTCCGCCAGCGGCAGGCCGGGCTTGACCTCCTCGGCGACGGCGCCGCCCTGGACGTTCACCGCGTCGGGCACGAACTCGCCCGCGAGCGCGAGCTTGACGCTGCGCGCGACCTGGGTGCCGGCCTTCTCCTGGGCCTCGTGGGTGGAGGCGCCGAGGTGCGGGGTGACGACGACCTGGTCCAGCTCGAACAGCGGGCTGTCGGTGCAGGGCTCCTTGGCGAAGACGTCGAGCCCCGCGCCGGCGACGCGGCCCTCCTTGATCGCGGAGTAGAGGGCGCCCTCGTCCACGATGCCGCCGCGCGCCACGTTGATGATCCGCACCGACGGCTTGACCTCGTGCAGCTCCTTGTCGCCGATGAGGCCGAGGGTCTCCTTCGACTTCGGCAGGTGCACGGAGATGAAGTCGGCGGTCCTGAGCGCCTCCTCGAGGCTGACCAGCCTGACGCCCATCGCCGCGGCGCGGGCCGGCGGCAGGTAGGGGTCGTAGGCGATCAGCTCGACGCCGAACGGCTGCAGCCGCTGCGCGACCAGCTGGCCGATCTTGCCGAGGCCGAGGATGGCGACGACCTTCTCGTCCAGCTCGACGCCGGTGTACTTGGAGCGCTTCCACTCACCGTTCTTGAGCGCGGCGTGCGCCTGGGCGGTGTTGCGGGCGCTGGCCAGGATGAGCGCTACGGTCTGCTCGGCGGCGCTGGTGATGTTGGAGGTGGGCGCGTTGACGACCATGACGCCGGCCTTGGTGGCGGCCTCGACGTCGACGTTGTCCAAGCCGACGCCCGCGCGGGCGACGACGCGCAGCTTCGGGGCGGCGGCGATGGCCTCGGCGTCCACCTGGGTGGCGGAGCGGACGATGAGCGCGTCCACGTCGGCGAGCGCGGGCAGCAGCTGGGAGCGGTCGGCGCCGTCGGTGTGACGGACCTCGAAGTCCGCACCAAGCACGGCGAGACCGGCTTCCGACAGCTCCTCTGCGACCAGAACGACGGGCTTGTTCACAGGTGGATCCTTAGGGCATGCGACGGGCTGAGGGACACGGCAGCGGGCCCCTCGGATCCCTCTGAGTCTATCGGTGCTTGTGAACGCATTCACGAAGGTCTCAGGATCTGGGCGCGCTACCCAGGAGTCCGGCAACTCATCCCGACCCGAGCCAACTTTGTCTTGATCGGGAGATTTATTCGCTATTAGCCTGATAAGCCGTGGGCTACTACCTATCGTTCACCCTATGAGCATCGGGAACCCCGCTCTCGCCGACGTGCTCGTCCAGCATGGCAGTCCGCACCTGCTGCTGGCCGCACTCGCCGATGGGGGAATCCTGGTGGCCGTGCGCTCTGACCGCTCGGTCGTCCTGGGCACCACCCAGGTCGGCGACCGCGTGCTGCTCGGTTACACCGGCCCCCAGACCTACGCGCGCCACCGGGGTGGCCACTCGCTGTCGGCGTGCGACGCCGACACCATCCTCGACATCCAGCGCGTCACGGGCGTGCGGGAGATCGTGATCGACGCCGCAGGCCCTGCCGCGGCAGCCGTTCCCATCGAGGATCTCCAACGTTTCCTGGCATCCACACGGACGGGACCCCAGCCCGTGCTGTCAGGGGCGATGCCCACGGCGTACGCGACGGGCGCCATGGCCGCGGTCTCGCAGGGGGCGGCGGTGATGCACGGCGCGCCGACGGCGCCGCCACCCGTGCGTTCCGCGCCCGCCGCGCCGCAGTCGTGGATCCCCGCGCCGCGTCCCCATCTGTCGGGCCCCATGCAGCAGGTGGATCCCGGCTACCGCCGCTGCACCCATCCGATCCTGCCCGCGCTGCGTGCGGCGATCGCGTTGCTGCTCGTGGACTACCCGCTGGTCCACCACGTGTGGATCTCTGAGGCGCGCACGACGTCGGGGGCCCCGGGGATCATGCTGCACGTCAAGGTGCACATGTCGGCGGCCGAGGACGTGGTGCGCGACCTGCACCGCGGGGTCCGCGCCAGGCTGCCGCAGCTGGCGGCCAGCGAGGCGCCGATCCTCATGGCGCGGGTGGCGGACGCGCGCAGCGAGCGCAGGATGGTGGAGCTGGGCGCGCACGTCGTGTGCGCCGATGTCACCGACTGAGATCTGGGCCTGCCCGGACGGAGTCCGCTCCGATTCAATGGGTTCATGATCGTCTCCAGGGGCGTGCGCCTCGGTTACGGTGTCGGCTCGTTCTGCACGGCGACCTTCGGCGCCGTGCCAGGACTGCTGCTGCTGTACTACATGACCAACTTCCTGGCCGTGCCCGCGTGGTTCGCCGGGGTCGTGGTCGCCGCGCCCAAGGTCTGGGACCTGGTCGTGAACCCGCTGGTGGGCCGGTGGTCGGACCACACGGTCTCGCGCATGGGCCCGCGCAGGCCGTGGATGCTGGCCGGAGCCTGCACGCTGCCGCTCGCCTTCGCCCTGCTGTTGGCGGGGCCGCCCCTCACCGGCGTCCCCGCCGCGGGGGTGTTCACCGGGCTGTGGACCGCGATCGAGAGCGCGGTCAGCGCGTTCGGCGGGCTGATCTTCGGTGCGGTGCTCACGATGGGTGGGTTCGTGTCATCTGATCCAGGAAGGCCGGTGCTCCAGCCCGATTCCGCGATCACCGCCGTGCTGCTCGGTCAAACCGCCGTGCCCGCATTCATTATTTTTCTTGCCGTGCTCATGACGTTCCGTTACCAATTGACGGCGGACCATGTTCTCCATGACCCGCAACAGCCTTCTACATCAGGCGAGATACGCCCTGCGGCACCCTGACAGAGTCTTCCCCCACGCGCGGCGACTCACCAGGGACCTGTGGTTCAGGCTCCAGGCCCGCGACCACGTGGACTACTACAGGGCTGTGATGCGCTCGGACACCGAGCGCAACCCCGACCGGGCGGTCGGTTCCAAGAGCAGGGAGCGGTGGCTGAAGCTCGGCCAGATGCAGTTCGACTACCTCGTGAAGCACGGACTGCACCCCGAGCACCGGATGCTCGAGATCGGGTGCGGGAACCTGCGGGCGGGGCGGCTGTTCATCGACTACCTCGACGCCGGCCACTACTACGGGATGGACATCTCTCCCGACATCCTGTTCGCCGCCCAGGAGACCCTGTTCGACTTCCGCCTGCAGGACAAGCTCCCGCACCTGACCCCCGTCCGCGACCTCCGCTTCACCTTCCTGCCCGACGAGTACTTCGACGTGGTGCACGCGCACAGCGTCTTCTCCCACTCTCCCCCACGCGTCATCGAGGAGTGCTTCGCGAACGTGGGGCGCGTCATGAAGCCGGGCGGGTGGTTCGACTTCACCTTCGACAGGACGCAGGGCAAGGAGCACCACGTCCTGCGCGAAGACTTCTACTACCGCACGGAGACGCTCGTCGAGATGGCCGAGCGGCACGGTTTCAAGGCCATGTTCATGGACGACTGGGAGCAGCTGCCGCACAAGCAGTCCAAGATGCGCCTGATCAAGTGAGCCTGCGGGTGAGTGGGAGCGCCCGCGTGCGCGCGAACGCTCCCGCCACTAGCGCGGCCAGCAGCGGCAACCCGATGACGATCGCGCCCACCAGTGACCAGGGCACCGCGACCGTCGCGCCAGCGGCCGGCTCGGCCATCCGCTGTGAGACGAACATCGGGTAGTCGCCGAACTTCGACGTCATCACCCAGGCGAGCGCCACGCCTGGGACCGCGCCCGCGACCGCGCCGACCAGCGCGCCGAGACCCGCGATGTATCCGGCCTGTCCCGCGACGACCAGCCGTCCTGTGCTGGACGGCGCGCCGACCGCCGCGATCGTCGCCAGGTCCGGCCGCAGGTCGGCGGCGGCCAGCGCGGTGGCCACGAACGTGCCGCCGAGCACCAGGACCAGTGCGCCGCCCATCAGCACGAGCAGCACGATCGCGAGGTCCCTCTGGAAGCCGTCCTCCAGGGAGACGGCGACGTCCGCGCTGACCACCGCGAGATCCTTCTGGAGCAGCGCCACGTCCTTGGGCTGGTGCCGCGCGTAGACCACGCGCTCCTCGAGCGCGAAACCCTTCGCCCGCACCGCGGCGGGCGGGAGCAGGACGCCGCCCATCCGGGGGTCGGCCGCCTTCGCCACAACCGCGGGCACCTTGAACACCTTGCCATCAGCGGATGTGCCGGAGGCGAAGTGGACGGAGAGCCTGCCGTCCCGCACCATCGAGGGGTCGAAGACCACCGCCTTCCCCTCCGCGAGCGCGGTGGCCGCCCCGGGATCGCGCCGGCCCTGCACCAGCTCGAGCAGCCGCTGGTCGCCGACGAGCAGCCCGTAGAGCATCGGGCCGCACGACGGGCACGCGAACGAGCGATCGGGCACCAGGACGACCAAGTCGCCGTTGGCGTCGACCGGCTGCATCCCTTCGACCAGCCTGACACCGGGCAGCCGCTCCTGCGCGGCCTGGCGGATCTTCGTCCATGTCGCGTCGTCCGCCCGGCGCGCGCTGACCGTCAACGTGCCGATCGGCGTCTCGGACCGAAAGGAGTCATGGGCCTGGACGTACTGGCTGTTGAATCCGATACCGACCGTGACCGCGCCGGCCGTCGCAGCCATCACGGCGGCCACGGCCGAGGCCGTACGCATCCGGTGGCGGACCGCGTCGCGCACGCCCAGCCGGGGTGCCAGCGGCAGCCGTACGGCCAGCCGCCCGGTCAGCGTGACCAGTGAGGGCACCAGCGCCACCAGGCCGAGCAGCCCGAGCGCGGCGGCGGCGAAGACCCACGCCTCGTGGGTTCTCGAGGCGTACAACGTCGCGGCCACGCCCGCGACCAACAACACCAGCCCGAGCACGGGCCGCCCCGACCCGCCCCGGGCCGTGCCCGAGCGTCCGGCCAGGACGGCGGCGGTGTCCTGCCGCCCCGCCAGCACGGCGGGCACCAGGGCCGCCACCACCCCGCTGACCAGCCCGAGCGCCATCACGCCGAGCACCGGCCACCACGGCACCTCGGGCGGCCCCACCGACCCCGAGAGCAACGGGACCAGCAGCAGCCCGCCGGCGACGCCGACGACGGCGGCCACCAGGGCCGCGGCCCCGCCCAGCAGGAGCCCGTCGGCCAGCACGATCGCCCGCAGCTGCGCCTTCGACCCGCCCTGCGCGGCGATCACCGCCAGCTCCGTCGCACGCCGCCGCAGGCCGATCGCGAAGGCGGGCCCCGCCAGCAGAACCGTCTCCATCACCACCATGAACACCGCGACAGCGATGCCCACCACCGCAGTGGTCCCCAGCGCCATCGCGGGCTCGCGGTCGAGGCTGGCCGCGGACAGGCCGACCAGCCCCACCTCGTTGAGGCGCTGGGTGTCCGCCCACGTCGGGGGCGCAGGGGTGTCGGCGAGCCAGCCGGTGCCGTGCCCATCGCGCTTGTCCATCATCAGGACGCCGCGGAAGCCGACGACCTCCACGTGCTCCGAGTTGAACGGGTACTCGACCACGCCGACCACCCGCACCCTGCGCTCGGCGCGGGTGACCTCGATCGTGTCGCCGAGTCCGCGTCCCAATGCCGGGGTCACCACCACCTCGTCGGGAGCCGCTGGATAGCGGCCCTCGATCAGCGGTCGCATGCCCCTGGTCAGCGGATCTCTCAGGTCGATCTCCATGGCGCTGACGTGGTCGTAGCCGCGGTCGGCCCTGACGTCCACGCTGCCCTCGTCGAAGCCGATCAGCCTGGAGCCGGGCTGGAGCCTGGCCGCCACCTCGGCCGCGGTGGTGGGCGCGGCGTTCGCCGGCCGTCCGCTCTCCTCGGTGCCCGGCACGCCGATGTCGCCGTACTGCTCGGCCACCCTGTCGTACTCGGTCGTCATGACTCGCAGGTCGGCCGCGCCCAGCTTCCTGACGATCCCCTCACGGAGGGTCACGTCGGCCGTCGCCGCGAAGGTGAACACCCCAGTGATCACTAACACCGGCAGGCCGATCATCACCATGATCAGCGCGGTGCGCCCCTTGGCCCTCCGGGCATCGCGGCGGGAGATCCGCAGCAGCGCTCTCATCCGACGCTCACCACCGGCGCGGTCGAGTCGACGATCTGCCCGTCCCGCAGGAACACCACCCTGTCCGCCCATCCGGCGTAGCGCGATTCGTGAGTGACGAGCAGCACCGCCGCTCCCGCCTCGCAGCGGCTTCTGAGCAGCTCGAGGATCTCGTCGCCGGTCGGCGTGTCCAGCGCGCCGGTCGGCTCGTCGGCCAGGATCAGTCTCCGCTCGCCCACCAGCGACCTGGCGATCGCCACCCGCTGGCGCTGTCCGCCCGAGATCTCGTCGGGGAACCTGTCGGCGATTGCCGCGAGGCCCACCTCCTCGAGGACGGCCAGCGCCTCAGCCCTCGCCTCACGCGCCCGCACGCCGTCCAGCTCGCGGGGCAGCATGACGTTCTCCGCCGCGGTCAGCGAGGGGATCAGGTTGAGGTCCTGGAAGACGTAGCCGACGCTCCTGCGCCGCAGCGCGGCCAGGTCCTTGACCGTCGACAGGTCCACGCCCTCGACGGTCACGCCGCCGCGCGAGGGCCGGTCGAGACCGCCGGCGAGGTTGAGCAGCGTGGACTTGCCCGACCCCGAGGGGCCCATGACCGCCACCAGCTCCCCCGCCCGCACGTCGAGACTGACCCCCCGCAGAGCGTGGACGGCCGCCTCACCCTCGCCGTGGACCCGCACCACGTCCGTGAGCGTCACCACACTCGTCATTCCGTTGCCTCCTTGAGTACGGCCTCGCAGTGGTCGAGCCAGCGCTGCTCGGCCTCCGCCTGAAAGATCATGGAATCCAGCACGAGGCGCTGCGCGGCGCCATCGGTCTCGGTGCGCTTGGCCTTGGTCAGCTGCTGCAGGGCGCGCATCGTGGCGGTCCGCTGCCGCTGGATGATCGCGCCGACGTCGACGTCCTTCGCCGCGACGGCCATGGCCAGCTTGATGACCAACTCGTCCCTCGGCCGGTCGGACTGGGCGACGGGGGTGCTGAACCATCGCGCCAACTCCGCCCGACCGGCCTCGGTGATCGTGTAGCCGACCCTGCCCTGCTCGTCCTGCTCCCCCGAGGAGACCAGGCCGTCGCGCTCCATGCGGGAGAGCGTCGTGTAGACCTGGCCGATGTTCAGCGGCCAGGTCGCCCCCGTTGACGTCTCGAACTCGGCTCGCAGCTGGTAGCCGTACCTGGAGCCCTGGCTGAGCAAGGCCAGCAGGCTCTGTCTGATCGACATGAATACTCAGTATGCATACTCAGTATGCTCCGATCAAGGGATCCGCGAATTCTGGACAGGAAACGCCGTTCGGGCCGATACTCAGGGACATGAGCTCGACGCAACCCCCATTTCGTGCTTCCGATGGGGAACGTGATCGCGCCATCGACGAGCTCCGCGACCGCGCCGTCGAGGGGCGCCTGTCCCATGACACGTTCGTGGGCCGGGTCGACCAGGCACTGCGCGCGCGCAGCCGCTACGAGCTCGACGATCTGGTCGCCGACCTGCCGCCGCGCAACACCTTCCGCCAGCGGCTGACCGACATGGTCGCCTCCGTCTCGGAGTTCACCACCCGCGTACAGTCGGCGTGGCGCAAGCCCCGGCTGCCCAGGCTCGCACTGCCCAACGACAGCAGGCTCAGGTACGTCGTGGGGCGCGGCTCGGCCTGCGACCTGGTGCTGGCCGACCTGACCGTCTCGCGGGTCCACGCCGAGCTGCGCAAGGAGGACGACGGGTCCTGGATGCTGGTCGACCTCGGCTCGCTGAACGGCACCAGGCTGAACGGCTGGCGCCTGGTCGGGCCCGCCCGCGTCCGCTCGGGTGACGAGATCTCGTTCGGTGACGTGGGATTCCTGGTCTCCTCCAGCGCGGCGCCCGCCTCCTGACCTCGGCCGCCGTCCTTCTCGACGGGCGGCTTTGGAACGCTCCAGGCCGCCGCCAGGGAAAGATACGGATATTTGCGGATTGCGGGGAGGGGTGCGCGCTCCCATGATCCCTCCGAGACCTCGTACGCACCCTGGAGCCTCCATGCGTCGCACACCAGCCTCATTAGTCGCGGGCGCGCTCGTCGTCGCCCTCGCGTGGGCGTCAAGTCCTGTCTCCCCCGCCATCGCCGCCGACCCCTCCCCCGGCGTCGCCGACCTGACCCAGGACCTCAACCAGATCCTCAGCGACTCGCGCCTGACGATCGCCAGAGCGGGCGTCGTGGTGAAGAGCGCGGCCACCGGCGAGGAGATCTACTCCGTCGACTCCGGCAAGCTCATGACCCCGGCGTCCAACGCCAAGCTGTTCACCTCCGCCGCCGCGGCCGAGGTGCTCGGCCTCGACTACCGCTTCACCACCAGCGCGCTGGCCGCCGGCCGTACGGCGGGGTCGTTCCTGCGGGGTGACCTGGTGCTGCGCGGCACCGGCGACCCGACCATGCTCGCCACCGACTACGACGCGCTGGCGGCGGCCGTCGCCGCCAAGGGCGTCAAGGTCGTCACGGGCCGGCTGGTCACCGACGACAGCTGGTTCGACTCGGTACGCCTCGGCCAGGACTGGGCCTGGGACGACGAGACCGCCTACTACGCCGCGCAGATCTCCGCGCTGACCGCCTCGCCCGACAGGGACTACGACGCGGGCACGGTGATCGTCTCGGTGGCCGCCGACGGGGACAAGGTCAAGGTCACGACCACTCCCGAGACCGACCACCTGAAGATCGTCAACAACGCGACCGTCGGCGCGTCGACCGACGTGCTCATCGAGCGCCAGCACGGCACCAACACCGTGCTGATCACCGGCACCGTCGCGAGCCCCTACAGCGAGTGGGTGGCCGTCGACGACCCCACCCGCTACGCCGCCTCGCTGTTCCGCAAGGCGCTGACCGCCCACGGCGTCAAGGTTCTCGGCCCCACCGTCTCGGGCGCCCCCGAGGGCGCGAGCGAGCTGGCCAAGCACGAGTCCATGCCGCTGAGCGAGCTGCTGGTGCCGTTCATGAAGCTCAGCAACAACATGCACGCCGAGATCCTCACCAAGGCCATGGGCCGTAAGGTCGCCGGCCAGGGCACCTGGGCCGCGGGACTCAAGGCCACCTCCGACTTCGCCAAGGCGAACGGGGTGCAGATCCTGAACCTGCGCGACGGCTCGGGCCTGTCCCGCCGCGACGGCGTCACCGCGGGCTCGATCGCCCAGCTGCTGCTGTCGGTGCGGAGTAAGCCCTGGTTCACGACCTGGTACAACGCCCTGCCCGTCGCCGGCGACGCCGACCGCTTCACCGGCGGCACGCTGCGCAACCGCATGCGCGGCACCCCCGCCGCCGGCAACGTCCACGCCAAGACGGGCTCGCTGACCAGCGTCACGTCCCTGTCCGGCTATGTCACCAGCGCCGAGGGGGAGCCGCTGGTCTTCTCCATCATGCTCAACCAGTACCTGTCCGGCTCTCCCAAGGACATCGAGGACAAGATCGCGGTACGGCTGGCGAAGTTCAGCCGCACCGCGCCCGACACCGCCGCCCAGCTCAGGAGCGACGGCCCCGCCGCCACCGAAGGGGGCGACCTGGAGTGCTCGTGGCGCAAGCCCGTCCACTGCTAGCCGCCTGACCCGCGCACGTTCACGGCCCGCCCGGTCTCAAGGGCGGGCCGTCCGCGTTCCAGGGGGCATGTCTCGTTTGGTGATTTTTCAGGGGTAGTGCCGGCGTGCCACGCAGTCACGGATCGCCCTGGTCCACTCGGCCAGCGCGGGGTCGGACGCGGTCGCCTCGTGCAGGTTCCGCCACAGCTCCGCCCTGGTCCAGCGGGCGAACCAGCGGTGCGCCGTGGGCACCGTCACGCCGAAGGAGTGCGGCAGGTGCTGCCAGGCGCAGCCGCTCGTCACGACGTAGACGACCGCCACCATGACCTGGCGCGCGTCGGCCGCGGCGCGTCCCCCGCCCTGGGGACGTGGCCGCTGTCCTGGCATGAGCGTGCTGGCCACCGCCCACATCTCGTCCGGGACCAGCCGCTGAGCGAGCGCCTCCATGCCGGTGATCCTCTCGCACGTGCCCTGACCTGCCAAATGAGACATAGGCCGATGTGCGGAGACGAGGTTCTCGGGGTTAGCGTCGGCCCCTCACCGACGAAGGGAGAAGATCCATGAGGATCCTCGTGACCGGTGCGACGGGCACGGTCGGCCGCGTCGTGGTCGACCGGCTGCTGGAGGCGGGACACCGGGTGCGCGCGCTGACCAGGAACCCGGCCACCTCCGGGCTGCCGGGCGGCGCCGAGGTCGTGGCGGGCGACCTCACCGTCCCCTCCAGCCTGGACGGCGTGCTCGACGGCGTGGAGCGGGCCTACCTCCTGGCCGGCGCGCTCGACCCCGGCCAGGCCGCCGAGCAGGCCCAGGCCTTCGTGAAGCAGGCGGCCGAGGCGGGCGTCGACCGCGTCGTCGACATGTCGACCGCCGCCGTGACCGTGCGGCGGCCCGGCAGCTACGAGATGTTCCACGACGTGGAGGAGGTCATCGAGGCGTCGGGCCTGGTCTGGACGCACGTGCGGCCCGGCGAGTTCGCCGGCAACAAGCTCGACATGTGGGGCGAGTCCATCCGCGCCGAGGGCATGGTGCGCAGCGCCTTCCCCGACGCGCTGGGGGTGCCGATCCACGAGGCCGACATCGCCGAGGTGATCGTGGCCGCGCTCCTGGAGGGCGGCCACGCGGGACACGCGTACACGCTGAGCGGGCCCGAGGCGCTCACTCACCGCCAGCAGGCGGACGCCATCGGCGAGGGGCTGGGCAGGCGGCTGCGCTTCGAGCCGCTGACGTACGGGCAGGCGCGAGCGGCCTACATCAGGGCGGGCTTTCCCATGGAGATCGCGGAGTACGTCCTCGGCTACCAGGCGGAGTACGCGGAGGAGCCGCCGGTCGTCACGCCGGACGTCGAACGGGTGCTCGGCAGGCCGGGCCGCACCCTGTCCCGCTGGGCCGCCGACCACGCGACCGACCTGACGTGATCCGTGGGGCGCCTCCATCCCGGAGTCGCCCCACCTCTCCAGACAGGTCGCCTCCATCCCTCCCCCCACCGAGCGGTCACGTCTTCGGCGCCTTCTTCCGACGACAGCCCCTCCGCCGCTGGAGGGTCTCGGCCACGAACTGCTTCCCCGGTCAGCGTTGGCCCAGGTCACCCGGTCCACCCTCGATCACACCACTCGACAGGGCACCACCAACCAGGCGGGCACCCCGAGCCCCCCGAGCCACCGTTCCGCGTGACCCGCTCGGAGCCTCCCCCCACGCCTTCGTGGTCCCTTCCTCGCGCCGTTTCATGTGGCCCCCGCCCTTTGGCGCACCCCTCCACGCACCCCACCTCGCGTGGCCTTCCGTAGCGGTGGCCGGACACGGGCGCTCGAGGATGCGTATCCCTCGAAGGAGGCCGGCCACGTGCCGAGGGTGGCGCTGGGGCGGCTTGCCGTACACGCAGAGACCACGGATCCTCCGGAAACGGTGGGGGTGGACGCGCAGGTGGGGGTGGTGGTTTACCTGGGGTTGGAGGGAAGATTATTACAAAAGGGACACATGAAACCCAAGATTTAGTTGGTTTTCTCTCGACATGACCGTTGTGTGCGGACCAGAATGCGTCCTCGAACCAGCGTCTAACCCCCAACGGAGGACATCGTGCGCAGACAGCTCCAGGCACTCGCCTGCCTCGGAAGTCTGGCGGCATTGAGCACTCCGGTCACCGCCGCCCACGCGGAGACCCAGCAGGACTCCTGTCGCGTCGTAGCGGCCAAGCCCTACCTCGACACCACCGGCACGGTCAGAGGCGGCGCCACGCGGGCGGGCTGCGACGACGAGGCGCGGCTGCGCGTCCGCATCATCCAGCTGCGTCCTGGCCCCGACCGCCTGGTCAAGAGCGGTTCCAAGCTCGTCACCAACGGCGACGTCGTGGCCGGGGTCCGGTGCACCGACGTGCCGCGGCGCCTCTACGTGACCGCGACCGACTACCGGGGCAACCTGCACCGCTCCGGCGTGGTCGCCCTCTCCTGCGACACCGCCCCCACTCCGACCCCCACCGACTCCCCCACCGCGACTCCGACGCCGTCCACCAGCCCCTCGCCGTCCCCCTCGGGCTCGCCCTCCGGTGGCTCGGCCGTGGAGGAGGAGGTCGTCAAGCTGACCAACGAGGCGCGCGCCACCGGCGGGTGCAAGCCGCTGACGCACGACCCGAAGCTGCACACCGCCGCCGAGGGCCACTCGGCGGACATGGCCGCCAAGGGCTACTTCGACCACACCTCCCCCGACGGCCGTAGCCCGGGCGACCGCATCAAGACCTCCGGCTTCTCTCCCATCAGCGCGTGGGGCGAGAACATCGCCAAGGGCCAGCGCACCGCGGCCGAGGTGGTGCGCGGCTGGCTGAACAGCCCTGGGCACAAGGCCAACATCATGAACTGCAACTACACCCACATCGGGGTGGGCCACGCCGACAAGGGCCCGGTCTGGACCCAGGTCTTCGCCCGCCACTGACCCTGACCCGCGTCGGGTACCCCCAACCACCCCACCCGGCGCTCCCCGCGGGCCCGTCCCCGCCTCCCCCTCCGCACAGGGAGCCGCAGGACGGGCCCGCCCCACAAACCGCCCGGCAAGGTACGGCGAGCATCAGATCGCCGCACCTGAGCGACGCCCCTCAACGTCTCTCACCACGCTCCAAGGGCGAGGAGACCCCGAACGAGCCGCCGCCGTGGTCACCTCAGCCGGCGTATCAGCTGTGCCAGGAGGGCGAAGGGGGGCCTGACCACCACGCCCGGACAGAGCACGGACAACTGCATGCCTGAGCGACGACCTGCAGTGAGCCGTTGAGCAGCCCGGTGGTCAGTCCTTGCCCGTGGTCGCCCACCCCGCTGGCGTCGGCGACCATCAGCGCGGAGACTCTGAGCACGAGAGCCCGGCCACCTGCAACGCCGCTGGTCTCTCAGCCGATCGGGGTGTCCATGATGGTCTTGATCTGTTGGGGTGTCAGCGCGGCGCGGTAGGCACGGACCTCGTCGATGACCGTGCCGTTGAGGGAGTTCCGTCCCTCGCCGCCCATCCCCAGCTGAGCGGTACCCCACAGGCCGCCGTCATCGGGGAGGCACCAGCGGAGCTCTCCATCGATGTAGAAGCAGAGGGTCTGGTGGCCGGCGTCGAAGGTGGCCGCCAGATGAACCCACTTGTCGGTGGGCAGTGCCCGGGGTCCGGTCAGCAGTTCGTATCCGTGCGTGGCGGCGGGCTTGTCGAAGAACCTGTTATGAGCTTGCAGGCTGAGGTCGGTCTGGGTCTCAGTGGCCCAGAGCGATATCGCGCGCTGATCGTCACCGTTCTGCTGCGGCTTCACCCATGCGGCGATGGTCGCGTTGCCGAAGGACGGCAGGGCGGTGACGCGGACGCTCGACCCCGCCCAGAAGGCCAGCCCCTTGCCGTGCTTCCCCGGCACCCAGAACGGGTTGGTCACCGTGGCCGGGTAGTAGACGTCGGGCTTGGCGTTGGCCACCGTCGTCCCGCTGCCCTCGTTGAGTCCGTACGCGGCGACCAGCTCCGACCGCAGGTCCGGAGGCGCGGAGATGTACGCCTCCACGGCCGGTGAGGGCTCGCTGACATGGGCGGCCGTGTCCACGGCCACGGTCCGGTAGAAGTAGTTCCCTGATGCGGGCACGTCGTCGGCGTACCGCCAGACCGTCGGGGCCAGCTTCGCGACAAGTGTCTCGGCGGAAGGCGTGAAGCCGGGCCGCTTCGAGCGATGGACCTGAACCTCGGTGACGCCTCTTTCGTCACTGGCGCCACTGAGCCCGAGCCATGCCCAGCCGGTGCGTGGCTGGACGGTAACGTCGGGCGCCGTCGGCGGGCAGTCGGGCCTGGTGATCTCGGCGGAGACCGCCTCGGAGGCGTGACCGGGCTGAGGAAGCGTGTCCAGCGCCACGACACGGTAGAAGTACGTGCCCCGTTCGACGCAGCCCTCGGTGTACGTGAGCCCGGTCACTGTGGCGACCCTGGTCTGGTCCGTGGGCACGAAATCCGCGTTCCACGAGCTGTGGATCTCGTATCCGGTGATGCCGTGGTCGTCCGTGGCCGCCTCCCACGACAACCGGGCGGTGCCGGAGCTGTCGTCGACCGTGAGACCGCCGGGAGCCGCAGCACGTGAGTCCGGCGCGACGGCCGTGACCATGTCCCGCTGGATCTCCTCGTCCGTCAGGGCACGCCGGTAGAGCCGGACCTCGTCGACTCTGCCCTCGTGGCAGCGGGCATACCCGTCGCCGCCTATCACCAGGGGCCCGCTGCCGAAGTCGACGGCGCCGGTCACCGGCACCGATTCACCCTCGTAGCCGTCTCCCAGGATCCGGAGCCTCGTCCCGTCGTAGACCACGGCGAGATGGATCCACGTCTCCGGGGTCAGCCACAGGGCCCCGCCATACGCTTTCCCGCCGATCCGCACCTGCCAGCCGTTGGACCCGAGTTTGAAGGACGGGTCCTGGTCCTCGAAGACCTTGGAGACACCGCACGATGAGTCGTTGTTCGGGGGCCGCACCCACGCCTCGAGCGTCATCGCCGATGACGTCCGCAGCCCGGGAGCGTCGGGGACGACCACCGTCCTGTCCACGTCGAGGTCGTAATGATCGAAGTGAAGCGTCTTCCCGATCTTGCCGGAAACCCACAGCGGGTCGCGGACCGTTCCGTCGTGGCCGTTGCCGGACTGGTCGCGAACCGTATTCCCCGAACCTTCGTCCATCCCGTATGCGGCGACCAGACCGGTGTCCCCCTGCGCTGGGGCAGCGGTCAGCGTTGCCGCCAGCATGATCAGCCCGATAGCAGCACGAAATAAACCCTGCAATGCACATCCCCTTGTGTCGTGACCGCTGGCCTGCGGCCGCTCCCCACAAACTCGTTATAGCGACACTACATAATGATTCTTATAGTGTCACCACAAAAAGATTCGGAAGGGCTCCCTACACTGCCACCGGCTGGGCGCCGCCCCTGGCGAACTCCGCGAGGAAGTCCGCCCGGTCGAGCGTCTGCCGGCACCGCGCGGTGATGCGATCGACATCGCCCCGTTCGGCCACCGGCAGCGGCCTGCCCACCGACGCGCGGGCCGCCGCGGCGGCGCCCAGCAGCCGCGCCGCCCCTCGATGATCGCCCGACAGCGACACGGCTCCCGCCATCCCCTCCAGTGCGAGCGCCTGCGCCCGCGGATCGGCGGTCGCCACCGCGTGGGCGTATCCCTCGCGGTGCAGCGACAGCGCCTGCTCGGCGTCGCCGCGCAGTTCGGCGATGAAGCCCAGCTCGGCCAGCAGGAGGGCGGCCCCCGACTCGCCCTCCATCTTCGTGATCCAGTCGAGCCACGTGCGCAGGTGCCGCTCCGCCACCTCGAGCCTGCCCTGCCGCCGCGCGCTGAGCGCCAGGCCGATCGCGGCGAACTGCTCGGCGTAGGGGTGCGCGTGCTCGACCGCCAGCCGCCTGGCCCGTTCGTGCAGCTCGTCGGCCCTGGCGTAGTCGCCCGCCAGCAGCGCGAGCCGGCCCAGCCCCGACATGCTGCGCGAGACCTCGAACCACAGCTCGAGCTCCTCGGCCATCGCCAGCGCCCGCCGGTGCAGGCCGGCGGCCCTGTCGTAGTCGCCGTCGATCTCGGCCAGCATGGCCAGCGGCTCGACCGCCTGGAGCACGCCCCAGTGGTCGCCCAGCTCCTCGAAGAGCCTGAGGCTGCGCCCGCCCTCCCGTTCGACGGCGGCGAAGTCGCCTCTGATCGTGGACTGAAAGGCCCTGGCGGTCAGCGCGGCCGCAGTGCCCCACCGGTCGCCGAGCGTCTCGAACGTGGCCAGCGACCGGTTGAGCAGCTCGGCGCTGGCCGACAGCTCGCCCTGGCCCCACTGGATGAAGCCGAGCAGCCACTGCGCCGTCGCCAGCCGCACGGGGTCGCCATCGGCTTCGAGCACCGCGAGCGCGTTCCTGGCCAGGCCCGAGACGTCTTCGCAGCCGCCCAGGCGCAGGGTGAGCCCCGCGTACCAGATCTCGGCCGTCGCCCTGATGCTCGGGTTGGCCTCGCCCGGCACCGACAGTGCCGTGGCCAGCGCCCTGCGGCCCTCGTCGAAGCGGCAGCGCAGCATGAGGTGCCAGGCCATGGCGCTGGCCAGGCGCAGCGCCGTGTCGGCGGCACCCTGGTGGGCGGCGGTGTCGAGGGCGGTGCGGACGTTGGCGCTCTCGGCGTCGAGCATGGCCAGCCACCGTGACTGGCCGGCCACCCGCAGGTCGGCCCGCTCGGCGAGGGCGAGGTAGTGGTCGGCGTGGCGCAGCTTCACGCAGTCGAGCTCGCCCGCCTCGCCGAGCCGTTCGACGCAGTAGGCGGCCACCGACTCGAGCAGACGGTAGCGGATGCCGCTCACCCCCGCGACGGCCACCACCAGGGAGCGGTCGACCAGCCTGGCCAGCAGGTCGAGCACGTCGGCAGGGCGCACGCCCTCGCCCGAGCAGACCGCCTCCGCCGCCTCGAGCGTGCAGCCGTCGGCATGGACGGCCAGGCGGCGCAGGACGACGCGCTCGTCGTCGGTCAGCAGCTCCCAGCTCCAGTCGATCATCGCGCGCAGCGTCTGCTGCCTGGCCGGGGCGTCACGCCTGCCCCCGGCCAGCAGGCGGAACCTGTCGTCGAGGCGCTCGGCGAGCTGGGCCGGGCTGAGCACCCGCATGCGGGAGGCCGCCAGCTCGATCGCCAGCGGGATGCCGTCGAGCCGCCTGCAGATGGCGGCGACCGCCTCGGCGTTGCCGTCGTCGAGCGTGAAACCGGGCGCGGCGGCGCTCGCCCGCGCGGCGAAGAGCCGGACCGCGCTGGAGGCGGTGGGCTCACCGGCGCGATCGGGCAGGTCGAGTGGCTGGACGGCGAACAGCACCTCGCCCTCGATGGCCAGCGCCTCCTGGCTGGTGGCCAGGACCCGCAGCGAGGGGGCAGCGCGTAGCAACAACTCGGCGACCGCGGCCACCTGCTCGACCACGTGCTCGCAGTTGTCGAGCACCAGCAGCATCCGCTTGTCGCGCAGCACCTCGACCAGCCGCTCGGGCGCGCCCGCGCCCCTCTTGCCCGCCGCCCTGTCGTCGCGGACGCCCACGACCGCGGCGATGGCGTCGACCACGCAACCCGCCGAGGGATGGGCGGCCAGCTCCACCAGGTAAACACCGTCGGGGCCGACGCCGTCGAGCCCCGACGCCGCCTCGAGCGCCAGCCTGGTCTTGCCGACCCCGCCGGGGCCCGTGAGCGTCACCAGGCGATGGGCGGCGACGAGCGAGCGCACCTCGGCCGCCGCCGCCTCCCTGCCGATCAGGCCGGTCATCGGCACGGGCAGGTTGGTGCGCGCCCTGGCGGGCACGGGGGCCAGGGCGGGGTCCTGCTCCAGGATGGCCCGGTGCAGCGCGACCAGGTCGGGGCCCGGGTCGACGCCGAGCTCGTCGCGCAGCAGGTCGCGCAGGTCGGTGTAGCTGTCGAGCGCCTCGCTCTGCCGCCCCGCCCCGTAGAGGGCGCGCAGGTGCACCGCGCGCAGCCGCTCGCGCAGCGGATGGGCGGCCACGAGATCGGCCAGCTCGGCCGCCAGCTGCCCGTGCTGCCCGAGCTCGAGCCTGGCCTCGGCGTGCTCCTCCAGCGCCACGAGCCGCTGCTCGGCCAGCCTCGCGATCATCGGCCTGGCGAACTCCTCGTCGGCGAAGTCGGCGAACGGCGCGCCCCGCCACAGCCCGAGCGCGTCGGCCAGCAGCGCCGACCGCACCGCGGGGTCGTCGCTCTCACGCGCCCGCGCGGTCAGCGCCCCGAACCTGTCGGCGTCGAGCGCGCCGGGATCCATCCGCAGCACGTAGCCGGCGGGGCCGAAGGCCAGCCGCTCCCTGCCGCCGGGCTCGGCCTCCTCCAGCACCCGGCGCAGCTGCGACACCTTGACCCGCAGCGCCGCCGCGGGCTTGCCCGGCGGCGCCTCACCCCACAGGTCCTCGATGAGGCGGTCGGCGGAGACCGGCCGCCCCGCGTGGGCGAGCAGGTCGGCCAGCAGCGCGCGCACCTTCGCCTCGGGTATACGCAGCGAGCGCCCCTCCGTCGACCAGACCGCCAGCGGGCCGAGCACCCCGAATCGCATGTCGCTCAAGCTAACAAAGGCCTCCGACAATTTCGCCGCCACCGTAAGCGCCCCCAAATCCATCCATAACCACCCGTCAGCAGAGTGCTGGCCATGAGTAAGAACACCGAGGCCGGGGTCACCGGTGGCACGCGCGGCGCCGTTGCCGTGCCCACCGGCACGACATGGTCCGGGGAGTGGTCATGACCGCCGCCACCAGGAGCCGGTGGGCGCTGCCCGTCCTGCTCGTCGCCGCCTTCGTCACCACGCTCGACTTCTTCGTCGCCAACGTCGCCCTGCCCGCCATCCGCGCCGACCTGGGCGCGGGCGAGTCCTCGACCCAGCTGGTGATCGCGGGCTACGGGCTGGCGTACGCGGCGGGCGTCATCATCGCCGGACGGCTCGGCGACATCCACGGGCCGCGCAGGGTCTTCGTCGTCGGCCTCGCCCTGTTCACGCTCGCCTCCGCGGCCTGCGGGCTGGCGCCGGGCCCTGGGTTCCTCGTGACGGCGCGGGTGCTGCAGGGCTGCGCGGCGGCCCTCATGGCGCCGCAGGTGCTGACCCTGCTCACGGCCCTCTACCCCGGCGCCGCTCGGGCCAGGGCCTTCGGCTGGTACGGCACGGCGGTCGGCCTCGCCGGGGTGGGCGGTCAGGCGATCGGCGGCGCCGTCGTCGCGCTCGACGTGGCGGGGCTCGGATGGCGGGCGTGCTTTCTCGTCAACGTCCCGATCGGCCTGCTCGCCCTGGCCGTCGTCCACCGCCTCGTCCCCGACGCGGGAAGAACCCCACAGCCCGCGGAAAGCTCACCACAGGCCTCGGGAAGGACCTCGCAGCCCACAGGCCAGTCGCCACAGACCTCGGGAAGGAGCCCGAAGCCCACAGGCCCGTCGCCACAGGTCTCAGGAAGGACCCCGCAACCGACGGGAAGGACGTCACAGCTACCGCAGCCCGAGGGAAGGGCGCCACAGGTCACGGGAGGGGAGTTGGGAAGGGCGTCTCGGGAGGGGGCGCGTCCTGGGGGCAGGCTCGATGTCATGAGCGCCGCCATGCTCGCCGCCGCGCTGGTGGCGGTCGTGTTCCCGCTCGCCCACGGCAGGGAGGCGGGCTGGCCCGCGTGGGCGTGGGCCTCGCTCGTGGCCGCGGTCCCGCTGACGGCGGCGTTCGTCGCCAGGCAGCGGCGGCTGGCCGAGCCCCTTCTCGACCTGGACCTCTTCCGCCAGCGCAGGTTCGTCACCGGCCTGGCCGCCGTGGCGCTGCTGTTCGGCGGCTCGTCAGGGCTGTCGTTCCTGCTGGCCCTCTACCTCCAGGACGGCAGGGGGCTCGGCCCGCTCGCCGCGGGCGCGGTGTTCACGGCCGTCAACGCGGGGTTCCTGGCCGCCTCGTTCGGCGCCCGTCGCGGCACGGGTGACCGGCCGGGCAGGCGGCTCCCGGTCGCGGGCGCGCTGGCGCTGGCGGCGGGGCTGCTCTGGACCTTCCAGGCGGTGGGCGGCGCGCCCGGCGCCCTGGTGCCCGGGCTGCTGCTGGCCGGCGCGGGGATGGGGTTGGTGATGTCGCCGCTGATGTCGATGGTCCTGGCCTCGGTACGGCAGGCGCACGCGGGAGCGGCGGCGGGCGTGCTCGGCACGGTGCAGGAGGTCGGCGGCGTGCTGGGCGTCACGGCCGTGGGGCCGCTCGTCTTCGGCGTGCTCGACGCCGCCGGCGACTGGACGGGCGCGGCGCGGGCCGGGCTCGCGGTGCTGGTCGTCGCCGCACTGGCCGCCTCGGTGCTGATCTGTCGGCTGGTGGAGACGGGCGCGGTCCGTGACGGCGAGCGACCCCGCGCGCCCGAGGAGCGTCCCCTGGACGGAGGCCGGCCGGTGACCACGGAGGCGGCCGGCACGGCTTGCCGTACGGACGAGAGGACGGAGAGCCGGGCGACCTGCCGCACGGACGACAGGACGGAGAGCGGCGCGGACCTGGTTGACGCGACCTGGTGACCGCAGGAGAAACAGGTGGCGCGGACCCGGTGAACGCGGGTTAGTGACCGCCGGGCGAAACAGGCGGCACGGACTGGGTGGACGCGGGCTGGTGACCGCCTGGTGGCCGCGGGAGGAACAGGCGGGGCGCCCCTGGAAACCGGGGCGCCCCTGGGGGATCAGCCCTCGGCCTTGAGCCAGCTCATCATCGGACGCAGCTTGGCGCCGGTCTTCTCGATCGGGTGCTCGGCCAGCTCCTCGCGGTAGCGGGTGAACTCCTTCTGCCCGCCGTCGAACTCCTCGACCAGCTGGCGCGCGAAGGTGCCGTCCTGGACCTCGGCCAGGATGCGCTTCATCTCCTTCTTCGTCTCCTCGGTGACGACGCGCGGGCCGCGGGTGTAGCCGCCGTACTCGGCGGTGTCGGACACCGACCAGTACATCTTGGAGACGCCGCCCTCGTACATGAGGTCGACGATCAGCTTCATCTCGTGGAGGCACTCGAAGTAGGCGACCTCGGGCTGGTAACCCGCCTCGATCAGCGTCTCGAAACCGGCCTTGATCAGCTCGGACACGCCACCGCACAGGACGGCCTGCTCGCCGAACAGGTCGGTCTCGGTCTCCTCCTTGAAGGTCGTCTTCAGCGCGCCGGCGCGGGTGCCGCCGATGCCCTTGGCGTAGGAGAGCGCGAGCTCCTGCGCGCTGCCCGAGGCGTCCTTCTCGACCGCGATGAGGCACGGCACGCCGCGACCCGCCTGGTACTGGCGGCGGACCAGGTGACCGGGACCCTTGGGGGCGACCATGGCGACGTCGACGCCCTCGGGCGCCTCGATGAGGCCGTAGCGGATGTTGAGGCCGTGGCCGAAGAAGAGCGCGTCGCCCTCCTGGAGGTTCGGCTGGATGTCCTTCTCGTAGATGCCGCGCTGCAGGTGGTCGGGCGCGAGGATCATGATCAGGTCGGCCTCGGCGGCGGCCTCGGCGGGCGTGACGACGCGCAGGCCCTCGGCCTCGGCCAGCTCACGGCTCTTGGAGGTCTCGGGCAGGCCCACGCGAACGTCCACACCGGAGTCGCGCAGGGACAGAGCGTGGGCGTGGCCCTGGCTGCCGTACCCGATGACGGCCACAACCCGCCCCTGGATGATCGACAGGTCGGCGTGGTCGTCGTAGAAGATCTCGGTCACTTACATAAACCTTTCAGGCGGTACGGTCCAGTGCCCTGAGGGACCGGTCGGTAATGGAACGGGCTCCGCGGCCGATGGCCACCATGCCCGACTGGACGAGCTCCTTGATGCCGAAGGGCTCCAGCACCTTGATGAAGGCCTCGAGCTTGTCCGGCGTGCCGGTGACCTCGATGGTCACGGCGTCGGAGGCCACGTCGACGCAGCGGGCCCTGAAGAGCTGGACCAGTTCGAGGACGTGCGAGCGGCTGTCGGCGTCGGCCTTCACCTTGATCAGCATCAGCTCGCGCTGCACCGACTGGGAGGTGTCGAGCTCAACGATCTTCAGGACGTTCACCAGCTTGTTGAGCTGCTTGGTGACCTGCTCGAGCGGGAGTTCCTCGACGGCGACGACGATGGTCATGCGGGAGATGTCGGAGTGCTCGGTCGGCCCGACCGCCAGCGAGTCGATGTTGAACCCGCGGCGGCTGAACAGCGAGGACACCCGGGCCAGCACACCCGGCTTGTTCTCCACCAGCACGGACAACGTGTGCCTGCTCATTGGTCGTTCACCACTCCTCGTTCACTCCGGGGGCGCTCGTTCCTCGCGACCCCTCCGCTCACTGCGTCGGGTTCACTCCTGGTCATTCTTCGCTCTCCCACTTCGGCGCCATGTCCCGGGCGATCTTGATGTCGTCGTTGCTGGTGCCCGCGGCGACCATCGGCCACACCATGGCGTCCTGGTGGACCACGAAGTCGACGACCACGGGGCGGTCGTTGATCTCCATGGCCTCCTTGATGACCGTGTCGACGTCTTCGGGCCGCTCACAGCGCAGGCCCACACAACCATAGGCCTCGGCCAGTTTCACGAAGTCGGGGATCCTGAGACTCGCCTGCAGGTTCGTGTTGGAGTAGCGCTGGTCGTAGAAGAGGGTCTGCCACTGCCTGACCATGCCGAGGTTGCCGTTGTTGATGATCGCGATCTTGACGGGCACGCCCTCGATCGCGCAGGTCGCCAGCTCCTGGTTGGTCATCTGGAAGCAGCCGTCGCCGTCGATCGCCCAGACCGTGGCGTCGGGGCGGCCCATCTTGGCGCCCATCGCGGCGGGGACCGCGAAGCCCATCGTGCCGAGACCGCCCGAGTTGATGAACGTGCCCGGGTTCTCGTAGTCGATGAACTGCGCGGCCCACATCTGGTGCTGGCCGACGCCCGCGACGAAGTAGGTGTCGGGGCCGGCGATCGCGCTCAGCCGCTCCATGACGTACTGCGGGGCCAGGGAGCCGTCGGCGAACTCCTCGTAGCCGAGCGGGTAGGTCTCCTTGTAGCCGTTGAGCGTCTTCCACCACTCGGTGTAGTCGCCCTTGCGGGGCTCGGCCTCGACCGCGTTGATCATCTCGGCGATGACCTCGCGGCAGTCGCCGACGATCGGCACGTCCGCGTGGCGGTTCTTGGAGATCTCGGCGGGGTCGATGTCGGCGTGGACGATCTTGGCGTGCGGGGCGAAGCTGGCCAGCTGCCCCGTGACCCTGTCGTCGAACCTGACGCCCAGGCCGATGATCAGGTCGGACTGCTGCAGCGCGCCGACCGCCGAGACGCTGCCGTGCATGCCGGGCATGCCCATGTGCTGCGGGTGGCTGTCGGGGAAGGTGCCGCGGGCCATCAGCGTGGTGACGACGGGGATGCCGGTCAGCTCGGCCAGCCTCAGCAGCTCGCCGGACGCGCCCGACTTGTGGACGCCGCCGCCGACGTAGAGGACGGGCCGCTTCGACTCGACGATGAGCTTGGCCGCCTCGCGGATCTGCTTGGAGTGCGGCCTGGTGACCGGACGGTAGCCGGGCAGCTGCATGACGGGCGGCCAGACGAAGGCGGTGTCGGCCTGCAGCGCGTCCTTGGAGATGTCGACGAGAACGGGACCGGGACGGCCGGTGGAGGCGATGTGGAAGGCCTCCGCGATCGTGCGGGGGATGTCGGCGGCGTCGGTGACCAGGAAGCTGTGCTTGGTGATCGGCATGGTGATGCCGGAGATGTCGGCCTCCTGGAAGGCGTCCGTGCCGATCAGGCTGCTCGTCACCTGCCCGGTGATCGCCACGATCGGCACCGAGTCCATGTAGGCGTCGGCAATGGGCGTCACCAGGTTCGTCGCACCAGGGCCGCTGGTCGCCATGCACACCCCGACCTTGCCCGTCGCCTGGGCGTAACCCTCAGCGGCGTGCCCGGCGCCCTGCTCGTGCCGTACGAGCACGTGACGAACCTTGGTCGAGTCGTAGAGGGGATCGTAGGCGGGAAGGATGGCGCCGCCAGGGATCCCGAACACGGTGTCGACTCCGACGTGCTCCAGCGCCCTCACGAGGGCTTGTGCACCTGTCATCCGTTCGGTCATCGCTCGTTCCTTGCGTGGCGTTGAGCACTGAGGACATAAAAAATGCCCCTCTCCCACGGATCTGTGGGACTCGGGGCGGCGCGCAGGTCGAAGTGCTTCGCTTAACGGCCTGCGCGCCAGCGAAGTACTACGAGAATCTCACTGCGAAGCATGGGCACCACCATAGCCGCTCCCGGGCAGTGCATGTCAACCTGGTGATACGCGCGTCTCACGATCCGAGACTGGTGAGGTTGGTCCGCATGAGCGAGTCGACCCCGCGCGCCGCCATGGGCCTGGCCACCAGGTAGCCCTGGCCTCGGGTGCACCCCATCTCCCTCAGCAGCTCGAGCTGCTCGGGCCGCTCGATGCCCTCGGCCACCACGATCAGCCCGAGGTCGCCGCCGAGCCGCACGATCGTGCGGGTGAGCAGGGTCAGCGTCTCGTCGCGACCGAGCCCTGAGACGAAGGACGGGTCGATCTTGATCATGTCGACCGGCAGCTGCCGCAGGAAGGCCAGCGAGGCGTAGCCGGTGCCGAAGTCGTCGATGGCCAGCCGCACGCCGAGCGCGCGCAGCTCCGACAGCCTGCTGATCGTCTCCTCTGCGTCCTCGACCAGCATCTCCTCGATCACCTCGAGGGTGAGCGCCGAGGCGGGCAGGCCGCTCTCCTCCAGCGCCTCGGAGACCGTCTCCACGAACCTGGGCGCGGTGATCTGCCGGGCCGACAGGTTGAGCGACAGCCCGATGTCCCAGGAGGAGGCGCGCCACGCGGCCACCTCGCGGCACGCCTCGCGCAGGATCCACTCGCTGAGCGGCACGATGAGCCCGGTGTCCTCGGCGGGGCCGAGGAACTGCTCGGGCGGCACGAACACCGAACCGCGCCACCACCGCACCAGCGCCTCGACCGCGGTCACCCGCGAGGTGGCCAGGTCGACCACGGGCTGGTACTCGATCGCGAACTGGTTCTCCATGAGCGCGCGCTGCAGGTCGGCGGCCAACTCCAGCCTGCGCACCACGTCGGCGTGCATGTGCGCGGCGAACACCTCGACCCGGCGACCACCCAGTTCCTTGGCCCTGGCCATCGCCACGTCGGCGTTGCGGATCAGGTCGCCGGCGGGCACGCCGTCCTCGGCGAAGGCCACGCCCACGCTGGCCGTCAGCGCCACGTCGCGGTCGGCCACCCTGAACGGCTCCTGCGAGACCGCCCGCACCAGCCGCTCGGCCACGTCGACCGCCACCTGCGCGGCCTCGGGCCCGGTCTCGACGAGGACGGCGAACTCGTCGCCGCCCCAGCGCGCCAGCGTGTCGTCGGGCCGTACGGCGCCGCGAAGCCGTCTGGCGGCCTGCCCGAGGAGGTAGTCGCCGCTGGCGTGGCCCACCGAGTCGTTGACCGAGGTGAACCCGTCGAGATCCAGGAAGATCACCGCCGTGCGCCCCGACACCTTGCCCTCGAGCACCTCGCGGGTGCGCTCCTCGAAGTAGGAGCGGTTGGGCAGCCCCGTGACGCCGTCGTGGAAGGTCAGGTGGGCGACCTGATTGCGCAGCGCCTCCTGGTCGCTGACGTCGCGCGTGGTGACCAGCAAGAGGTCCTCGCCGCGAACGTGGCGGGTGGCCACGGACTCGGTCGGCCGCCAGGTGCCGTCGGCGGCCCTGACCCTGCAGGCGATCAGGCAGGCGCCGGGCGCGACGGGATCCTCGTCGAGGCCCATCTGGCGCAGCGCGAGCTGGATGCCGGGCACGTCCTCGGGGTGGACGTAGTCGAAGATCGAGCCGCCGACCAGGTCGTCGGGGCGGTAGCCGTAGGTCACCTCGACGCCGGAGCCGATCTCGCGGACCACGCCCTCGTAGTCGCACAGCAGGACCACGTCGCCGGTGCTCTCGGCCAGCTCCCGCAGCTGTCGGTCGGCCAGCGCCACCAGGTGGCGCATGCGGGCGTTGGCGGTGACCAGCACGAACACGCGGATGACCAGGATCACGACCACGGAGGCGGCGACCAGCGCGACGCCCGTCACCGGCCGCCCCTGCGGCCTGATCACCAGCCCGGCCGCGGCGATCACGACCAGGACGAGCGGCACCACGGAGATCAAAGTGGCGGCCACCTGGCCCGTGCGGGGGCGGGACTCCTCGGCGCCCGCGTCGACGATCCGACTCGACCTTCCGCTCCAGGGCAGCGCGGCCAGCAGGAGGAAGGCGACGGGGGCGAGCAGCAGGCTCCAGCGGGGCGGATCGACGCCGCCGAGCCTGGCCACCGCCGCGGCCAGCTCGCCGATCGAGGCCGCGGCCAGCACCGCCAGGCCGGCCAGGCCCAGCGGCCAGATCGGCGATCTGGCGGTGACCACCACGGGCCCGACCGCGCAGGTCACCACGAGGCTGACCAGCGCGGGCAGCAAAGTGATCATGAACGTCGACGAGTCGCCGAGGTCGGTGTAGAGCGGTCTGAGCGCGACCACCCAGCTGATCAGGAACAGCGCGGCGGCGCACACGTAGGCGTCGGTGAGATGACGCAGGACGGCACGGGCGTGCAACGGCCGGCCCGCGGCCAGCACGCACCCGCCCGCCAGCAGCACGATCGCCACGAGCACGAGCAGGTCGGCGAAGTTGACCACGAGGCTCGAGCCCGCCGCGACGGGACGCAGGACCACGCCGAGGAGCCAGACGACCGCGCCCGAGCCGAGCCAGCGCGCGGCCGGCCGGTGCCCCGGCGCCATCTTGACCGAGGCGACAAGGAGCGAGACCGCGGCCAGCAGCGCGGCCAGCCCGCCGGCGACCGCGCCGGTCGCCAGGGCCGGCGCGCCCGCGAGCAGGGCAGCGGCGAGCCCCGCCACGCCTGTCGCGGCTGCGGCGGCGAGCGGCGCCCGTGGATCACGCCAGCGGATCAATGTCGTTGCCCATCCCGAGTCCGAGTCAGCTCACGTGACTGCCGGGGGTCGGCAGTCGCACATCGCCAGTGTGTGCGCTCCGGGGTGCGCGGGGGGTGACAACCCGGGAGTCGTCACCGATCTGATAACCATGAGGACCACTTCACTCGAAGATCTCCTTGACAACGGGTCAGCGAATGCTGTCGTGGAATCATCGATGACGCCCACCGTACGCACCGAAGGTCACGGGGCAGACACGTTCCGGAATCCCTTTGTCAGTACGACTCCGTGATCACGTTCTTCAGCGGCTCGCCCGCCAGGTAGCGCAGCAGCTGCGAGCGGATCAGCCGCAGTGACCTGCGGGTCGAGGCCGGCGTGCTGCCCGCGACGTGCGGGGTGATGAACACCCCTGGCGCGTTCCACAACGGATGTCCCTCGGGGATCGGCTCGGGGTCGCTCACGTCGAGCGCGGCGCGCAGCCGTCCCGACTCCAGCTCGGCCACCAGGTCGTCCGTGACGACCACCGCGCCCCTGGCGGCGTTGACCAGCAGCGCGCCGTCCTTCATCCTCGCCAGGAAGGCCGCGTCGACCATGCCCGTCGTCTCGGCGGTCGCGGGTACCAGGAGCACCACGACGTCGGCCTCGGGCAGCAGGCTCTCGAGCTCCTCCATCGCGTGGACGCCCTCGCGGGCCGTCCTCGCCACCCTGACCACCTCGACCTCGAACCCCTCCAGCCGGCGTTCGAGCGCGGCCCCGATGGAGCCGTATCCGACGATCAGCACTCGCGCGTCGGCCAGCACGCCGGTGTGGTGGTAGGTCCACTCCCCCCTGCGCTGGGCGTCGACGAAGCCGGGGAACTCCCTCAGCACCGCGATCATCGCGCCGACCGCCCACTCCGCGGTCCCCGCGTCGTGCACGCCCCGCGCGTTGCACAGCGTCACGCCCTGCGGCAGGTCCGGCCGGTACGGTTCGACGCCCGCGGTCACGGTCTGCACCAGCTTCAGCCGCTTCATCGCCGCCATCAGCCCGGGGGTGTCCGGCACCGGGATGAGCGGCGGGATCCACACCTCGACCTCGTCGGCCCCGTCGGGAACCGGCCCCTGGCCGTCGTAGACGACACACTCGACGTCGGGCAGGTCGGTCAGCACGCCGGCGGCCGCCTCGGACGGCACCCAGATCTTCATACGCCGAACTTTATGGGCACAGGGTCAGTATGGGACACATGAGGGCCTGGTTTGTGATCATGATGACCGCGTTCACGGTCGTGGGGTGCGCCGCGGCGCCGGCCGAGATCGCCGCCCGCCCGGCGGGCACGGCGAGCCCCACGACCACGCCGGGCGATCCCCGCACGATCGCCGAGGGGTTGTCGGTGCCGTGGGCGATCGCCTTCACGGAGGGCGGGGACGCGCTGGTGACCGAGCGCGACAGCGCGAGGCTGCTGCGCGTGACGGCGGCGGGGAAGGTCACCCCGCTGGGAGAGATCGAAGGCGTGGAACCGGACGGCGAGGGCGGCCTGATGGGGGTGGCCGCCCGAGGCGACCAGGTCTTCCTCTACTACACCGCCGCCTCGGACAACAGGATCGTCCGCTACCGGCTGGCCGGTGACACGCTCTCGGACCGGAAGGTGATCGTCAAGGGCATCCCCAAGGGCGGCATCCACAACGGAGGCAGACTCGCCTTCGGCCCCGACGGCTTCCTCTACGCCAGCACCGGCGAGACCGGCGACCAGGCCCTCGCCCAGGACCGCGACTCGCTCGCGGGCAAGATCCTGAGGATGACCGCCGACGGCGCGCCCGCGCCGGGCAACCCGTTCGGCACCCTGGTCCACAGCTACGGCCACCGCAACGTGCAGGGCCTGGCGTGGGACTCCTCGGGTCGGCTGTACGCCTCGGAGTTCGGCGCCAACTCCTTCGACGAGGTCAACCTGATCGAGGCGGGCGGCAACTACGGCTGGCCCGAGGTCGAGGGCGTCGGCGACGATCCCGACTACGTCAACCCGATCGTCACCTGGGACACCTCGGAGGCCTCCCCCTCGGGCATGGCCTACGCGGAGGGCTCGCTGTGGGTGGGCGCGCTGCGCGGGGAGCGGTTGTGGCAGGTGCCGCTGGACGGGGCCGGCTCGGCCGGCCGGCCGGTCGACCATCTGCGCGACGCCCACGGCAGGCTCCGCGCCGTCACCCTCGCCCCCGACGGCACCCTGTGGATCGGCACGAGCAACAAGGACGGCAGGGGCGACCCCCGTCAGGGCGACGACCGGATCATGTCGGTGCCCGTGGGCTGACTACTCCAGGTCGTCGGAGGGCGGCTTGACGCAGGTCACGAGCTTCTCCATGCGGTAGACCGTGGTCTTCGTGTCCCGCTTGACCTCCGCGCCGTCGTTGGAGATCACGCGGGTCACGTCGATCGTGAACCCCTCGTGGCCCTCGGTCGGCTTGCAGTCGGGGCTGTCGTCCTGCTCGCGGACCACCGGCACGACGTTCCTCTTCGGCGAGGTGACCGACTCGACCTTGTCGTAGCGCTTGGTGCTCCAGAGCGTGACCGTGATCGACGTGCTCGTGTAGGAGGTCTTGACCAGCACGCCGTACTCGGAGTCGTTCTTCCACTTCAGGTCGACGGTCGGCCAGAAGACGGTGGCCTCGCGGCCCGGCGGGTAGCGGGAGATCCAGTACATGTGGGCCAGGTGCTCGACGTCCTCGAAGCCGCCGAAGTAGGCCGCGTTGTACATCGTGGTCGCGAACTGCGAGACGCCGCCGCCGACGCCGTCCTCCATCTTGCCCGCGACGATCTGCCCGGCGGGCAGGTAGCCCTTGGCGGCGGTGCGCTCGCCCACGAGGCCGTTGATGGAGAAGGTCTCGCCGGGCCTGACGATGTGGCCGTCGACCGCGTCGGCCATCAGATGGATGTTGGTCACTCGGTTCTGGCAGCAGGGGTGCTGGGTGGTGAAGGAGCCCACCTTCTCCTTGATGCCCAGGCCGCGCAGCTCGCTGTCGGTCAGCCGCGGCGCGACGACCGCCAGCTCCACCGGGATGGTACGGCTGCCGCCCGACGCGAGCGCCTTGGCCACGTCCGCGGCGAGACGCTTGTCGTCCACGCCCTTGCCCTTGCGCGCGGGAACCAGCTTGAGCCGGTCGCCGACCACGTCGTAGGTGGCGTCGCGCGGCGCCTGGGCGGCGTCGATGAGCTGGCTCTCGATCCCGCTCAGCGCCTTCCTGGCGTCGAAGCGGGGTTCGAGGGCGCCCTCGCCGTCGGAGACGAAGGTGAGGTTGGCGGCGATGACCGAGGCGGGGATCTGCGCCTGCTTGCCGTCTCTGGTCAGGGTGATCGGTCCGGACACCGCCTTGGCCGCCGTGGCGGCGGCCGCCTTGACGGCGGCGGGCGTGGTCGTCGGCTGGTCCACCTTGACGGGCAGCGACACGGTCGCGCGCGGCTTGAGGAAGCCGTCGCTGATCAGCTTGACCGCGGCCTCCTGGTCGAGGACGACCCCGTCGCGCGGGGCCACGGAGACGGGCGTGGTCCCCTTGAAGACGACGCGCCCCTCCCTGGCCTTCTGGTCGACCTTGGCGGCCAGCGACTCGACGGTCCTGGCGAGCTGGGCGGACTCCACGGAGACCTTCGGCTCGATCTCGGTCGTCCCGGTCAGCGCCCGCCACACCTCGACGGGGTCGGGGAAGCCGCTGGGCGCCTGCTCGATCGTCCCCACGACGTCGAGCTCGACGCCCGCCTCGTCGGAGTCGATGGTCTCCTTGCGGCCGTTCACCTCGACGTCGAGGGGCAGCTCCACCTTGGGCGCCAGCTCGTCCCTGAGCGTGTCGGCCGCCTCGGTGACGGTCATGCCGCCGATGTCGACGCCGCCGACCCTGGTGCCGCGCAGCACGGAGCCGGACATGGCCACCGCGGGGACGAGGTAGGCCAGCGCCACCAGCACGCCGAGCACGATCGCGAGCACGGGGAGCAGGCGGCCGCCCCGCTTCGCGGGCGGGCGCGGCGGCTCCGAGGAGCGTTCCTGGAATCCGAAGTCAGGGGGCGGCGGGGGCGCGTCGTGGCGCTGCGGTTCCGCCATGGGCCACGGCTGGGGCACGGGGGCCACGGGCGGCAGCGCGTTCGGCCCGGCGGGAGCCGGTTCCCGCCGGCCTCCGGGGCCGTAGATGTCGGGTGAGACGCCGGGCGGCAGCCCGCCCATCCTGGGTTTCCTGCCATTACCCGGGGGTGGCGTGGGCACCGAGGCGAACGGGTCGGTCGGTGGATCGATCGGTCGGGCGTTCGCCACGCCTCAAACTCCTCCCCATCGCTGCTCTCCCTCAGGAAACAGTAAGGCACTCCTGGCACGATATGTACCTTGAATCAGGACATCCAGCGATAGCGGTGTTCGGGACGGCCCGTCGTGCCGTACCTGGGTCTCAGCTCGGCGCGGCCCGCCGCGCACAGGTATTCGAGGTAGCGGCGGGCGCTGACCCGCGACAGGCCGGTCAGCGCGGCGGCCTCGCTGGCCGACAGATCGCCGGCGGCCTGGCGCAGCGCGTCGGCGACCAGGGCGCACGTCGCCGAGGACAGTCCCTTGGGCAGAGGCGCGCGCACGACGCCGAAGAGGCGGTCGATGTCGTCCTGCCGTACCTCGGGGCCGATGGCGGTGAGCTGCCTGCGGGTGGCGGCGTACTGCGTGAGCCGCTCGGCCAGCGCGGCCGCGGTGAAGGGCTTGATCAGGTAGCTGATCGCGCCGCCGCGCATCGCCTCCCTGACCGTGGGCAGGTCGCGGGCCGCGCTGATCATGAGGACGTCCACGCCGCGCAGCCTGTTCAGCACCTCGAGCCCCGACATGTCGGGCAGGTAGATGTCGAGCAGCACCAGGTCGGGGTGCTCCCTCGCCACCGCGTCCAGGGCCGCGGCGCCGGTGTGGGCAGTGCCGACGACCTCGAACCCCTGCACCTTCGACACGTAGCCGCCGTGGATGCGCGCCACCATGAAGTCGTCGTCGACGACGAGCACACGGACGGTCATGGCAGCAACGCCGTGAACACGGCGCCTCCCGCGTTGTGGACGCGCACCCAGCCACCCCTGCGCATGCACGCCTGCCTGGTGAGGGCCAGGCCCAGCCCGCGCGGCCCCGAGTGCGCCGCCTTGGTGGTGAACCCCTCCCTGAAGACCTCTTCGACCAGGTCGGCGGTGATGCCGGGGCCCGAGTCGCCGACCCGCACCCGCAGGCCCTCCTCGGTCGCCCGCACCGAGACCTCGATCGTCCCCTGCGCGCCGTCGAGCGCGTCGATCGCGTTGGCGACCAGGTTGCCGACCACGAGCACGGCGTCCTGCGGGTCGTCGATCACGCCCTCGGGCACGCAGGTGTCGTCGGCGAGCACCAGGGTCGCGCCGCGCTCGGCGGCCTCCGCCGACTTGGCCAGCAGCAGCGCGGCCAGCGTGGGATCGGCGACGCGGTCGCGGATGCCGGTCGCGTAGGTGTTGCGGGTGGTCCTGGTGATGAAGCTGACCGCGGCGTCGTGCTCGCCGAGCTCCAGCAGGCCGACCACGGTGTGCATCCTGTTGGCGAACTCGTGGGCCTGGGCGCGCAGCGCCTCGGTGGCCGAGCTGGCCGAGTCGAGCTCGGCGGCCAGCCGTACCAGCTCGGTGCGGTCGCGCAGGGTGATCACCCAGCCGCGCTGCCTGCCGCGCACGGACACGGGGGTGCGGTTGAGCACCAGCACCCGCTCGCCGTGCAGCACGATCCGGTCCTCGCCGGGGTCGGCGCCGCCGAGGACGTCGCGCATGCGCTCGGAGACCGGCATCGCGGTCAGGTCGGCGCCGACCTCGCCGAGCAGCTCGCGGGCGGCGTCGTTGACCAGCGTCACCCTGCCCTCCATGTCGAGGGCGAGCACGCCCTCCTTGACCCCGTGCAGCACGCCCTCGCGCTGCTCGAGCAGCTTGGCGATCTCTCCCGGCTCGAGGCCGAAGGTCTGCCTGCGCACCCTGCGCACGATGAGCGCCGCCGCCGCCGAACCGGCCACCAGGACGGCGAGCGCCGTGTAGAGCAGTGGCGCCAGGACCGCCCCCACCTGGGCGTCCACCTTCTCCACGAGCACGCCGACCGAGGTGAGCCCGATGACCGTGCCGTACTCGTCGTAGATCGGCGCCTTGCCCCGCACGGTGGTGCCGATCGTGCCGGTCTGGACCCCGACCCACTTCTGCCCCGTCAGCACCTGCGAGCCGTCGGTGGACAGCCGCTTGCCGATGAGGGAGGTGTTCGGGTGGGCGTAGCGCTTCTGCTCCCTGTTGGCGATCACCACGTAGTCGGCGCCGGTCTCCAGCTGGACGCCCGCGGCGATGGGCTGCAGCAGCGCGGACGGATCCTCGGCGGCGAAGGCGGCCCGCACCTGCGGCATCCCCGCCACCGCCTCGGCGATCGCCAGCGCCCGCTGCTGGTACTGCGAATCGAGCTGGGTGCGGGTGTGCTGGGCCCACACGACAGCGGTGCCGCTGACGGCGAGGACGACGATCACCATCTGCAGCACGAAGAGTTGCGTGCCGAGTCTCACAGCTGCCATGCAAGCACCGGCAGGTCACGCCAGGGTCGCGACCAATATGTCCTTTACGACGGCAAGCGAGTAAATACTCGACGTGGGGGGATGTCCGTTTCACCATCCAGTATTCGAAATTGTGACCCCCCGTTTTGGAGTGATCATGCGACTCCGCATACTTGCCGCAATTGCCGCCCTCTCCGTCGCGGCCCTCACCGGCTGCGGCGGCCAGGGAACGACCGGCGGAACCGGCACACTGCGCATCATGGCGCCCGCCGCCGTCGGCGGCGGGTGGGACCAGACCTCCCGTACGGCGGAGCAGGCCATCAAGTCCGTCTTCCCCGACCGGAAGATCGAGGTCTTCAACGTGCCCGGCGCCGGAGGCACCATCGGCCTGGCCCAGCTCGCCGGCGAGAAGGGCAACGGCAACATGCTCATGACCATGGGCCTGGTCATGGTCGGCGCGATCGAGCAGAACAAGTCCAAGGTCACGCTGGCGGACACGACGCCCATCGCCAAGCTGACCGAGGAGTACGAGATCGTCGTCGTGCCCGCCGACTCGCCGCTGAAGACGCTGGCCGACCTGGCCGCGGCGTGGAAGGCCGACCCCGCCAAGGTGTCGGTCGCGGGCGGCTCGGCCGGCGGCACCGACCACATCCTGGCCGGGCTGATGGCCAAGGCGGCCGGCGTCGACCCCAAGCGGGTCAACTACATCGCCCACTCGGGTGGCGGTGAGGCGCTCAACGCCCTGCTCGGCAACAAGGTCACCATCGGCGTCTCGGGCGTCGGCGAGTTCGCCGAGCACGTGAAGTCGGGCAAGCTGCGCGCGCTGGGCGTCTCCTCGCCCGCCCGCATCGACTCGGTGGACGCGCCCACGCTGAAGGAGGGCGGCCTCGACGTCGAGCTGGCCAACTGGCGCGGAATGGTCGCCCCCGCCGGGGTGAGCGACGTCGACAAGAAGTCGCTCATCGATCTGGTGACCAAGATGCACGACTCGCAGGCGTGGAAGGACGCGGTGGCCAAGAACGGCTGGATCGACGCCTTCCAGACCGGCCAGCAGTTCGCCGACTTCCTGACGGCCGAGCAGACGCGCGTCAAGGCGGTCATCGCCGAGATGGGGCTCGTCTCCTGATGTCCGCGCCGCGCGACGACGGCGCCACCCCGGGTGGCGCCGTCCCTCCTCCCACCGGGAGTCATGCCACGAACCCACCAGGAGAGGCGAAGCGGCACGCCTGGTGGCGGCCCGAACTCGGCCTCTCCCTGGTCGTCCTCGTCCTGGGTGTGCTCGTCATCGTCGGCACGCTGGACGTCGCCGCCGCCACCTCGGCCCTCGGCCTCGGCCCTCGGTTCTTCCCGATGCTCGTCGGCGGCTCCCTCGTCCTCATCGGCGTCTTCTACACCCTCGACGTCCTGCGCGGCGGCAGGGGCGACCCCGAGGAGAGCGAGGACATCGACGCCGACGCCCCCGCCGACTGGAGAAGCGTCGGCCTGGTCAGCGGCATCTTCCTGGCCTTCACCGCGCTCCTCGGCACCCTCGGCTGGATCATCGCCGCCTCCCTGCTCTTCTTCGGCCTCTCGGTCGTCCTGGGCGCCGGCAGCAAGCCGAGGGCTGCGGTCATCGCCGTGGTCCTCGGCGTGCTCTCCTACGTGGCCTTCGTCAAGGGCCTCGGCGTCACCCTGCCCGGCGGCCTCCTGCAGGGGGTGATCTGAGTGGAATCGCTCCAGCTCCTCCTGGAGGGCTTCGGCACCGCCCTCACCCCGGTCAACCTGCTCTACGCGCTCGTCGGCGTCACGCTCGGCACGCTGGTCGGCGTCCTGCCCGGCATCGGGCCCGCCATGACCGTCGCCCTGCTGCTGCCCATCACCTTCACCGTGCCCCCGGCCAGCGCGTTCATCATGTTCGCCGGCATCTACTACGGCGGTATGTACGGCGGCTCCACCACCTCCATCCTGCTCAACACGCCCGGCGAGTCGTCCTCGATGATCACGGCGCTCGAGGGCAACAAGATGGCCAGGCGGGGCAGGGCCGCCCAGGCGCTGGCCACAGCCGCCATCGGCTCGTTCGTCGCGGGCACGATCGCGACCGGCCTGCTGGTCGTGGCCGCCCCCGCGGTGGTCGACTTCGCGATCTCCTTCGGCCCCGAGGACTACTTCGCGCTGGCCATCCTGGCCTTCACCGCCATCTCCTCCGTGCTGTCGCGCTCGATGGTCCGCGGCCTGGCCTCCCTCGGCCTCGGCCTGGTGATCGGCCTGATCGGCATCGACGTGCAGACCGGACAGGCCCGCCTCACCCTCGGCGTCCCCCAGCTGCTCGACGGCATCGACGTGGTGATCGTGGCGGTCGGCCTGTTCGCGCTGGGCGAGGCGCTCTACGTCGCCTCCAGGCTGCGCCACGCCAGCCCCGAGGTGGTCCCCGTGGGCGCGGCGTGGATGGGCCGCTCGGACTGGGGCCGCTCGTGGAAGCCGTGGCTGCGCGGCACCGCGTTCGGCTTCCCCTTCGGCGCGCTGCCCGGCGGCGGCGCCGAGATCCCCACCTTCCTGTCCTACGCCACGGAGAAGAAGCTCGCCAGCGGCGTGGCCAAGGAGGAGTACGGCAAGGGCGCCATCGAGGGCGTGGCGGGCCCCGAGGCCGCCAACAACGCCTCGGCGGCGGGCACCCTGGTGCCCCTGCTCACCCTGGGCCTGCCCACCTCCGCCACCGCCGCGATCATGCTGGCCGCCTTCCAGCAGTACGGCCTGCAGCCCGGCCCCCAGCTGTTCAACCACAACCCCGCCCTGGTGTGGGGCATGATCGCCTCGCTGTTCATCGGCAACGCGATGCTCCTGGTGCTGAACCTGCCGCTGGCCCCGCTGTGGGCCCGCGTCCTGCGCATCCCGCGGCCCTACCTGTACGCGGGCATCGTGCTCTTCGCCGCGCTGGGCGTCTACGCGCTGAACTCCTCGGCGGTGGACCTCGTCGTCCTGTTCGTGCTCGGCCTGCTCGGCTACGCCATGCGCCGCTTCGGCCTGCCGATCGCCCCCGCAGTGATCGGCATGATCCTCGGCCCCATGGCCGAGATCCAGCTGCGCAGGGCGCTGGCCATCAGCGCGGGCGACGTGACGACACTGGTGAGGAGCCCCATCGCGGCCGTCCTGCTCGCCCTGGCCGCTCTCGCCCTCCTGACGCCGCTGTTCCGGCGCCTGTGGGCACGCCGGCGCGGCGAAGCGGTCACACCTGCGTCACGGGTGGAGTAGCCCGGAGCCTCAGGGGGCATCTCCCCTGTGGTTCTTGGGACATGACGTCGAGGCCCCGCCGGCCCGTCCAGCCGGCGGGGCTTCCGTGTCGTGGCAGGCGACCTCGCCCCGGCGATCAGCGGATTCCCGCCGGAAAGGTGACGGTGCCGTCCCCGGTGCGTACGGTCACCGTCCTGCCGTCGCACGCCACCCGCGCCCGGCCCGGCACGACCACCGTCAGCAGCGATCGGGCGGCGGGAGAGGTGATCGTGACGGTCTTCACCCGCTTGAGATAGCCGGGCGAGATCTCTCCCGTGCCCACCCGTTGCCCGCCGATCCTGCGGCACGCGGGCATCTCCAGCTGGACCAGCGTGGGCCTGCTGCCCGGCGCCAGATGCCACAGGTTGCGCAGCCGATGCCCCTCTGGCACCTCGTCCAGGACGGCGAGCACGTCCGTGCCGTGGTTGACCAGCACCTTCCTGGTACGGCTGACGCCGTACGCGTCGTCGGTGAGCTCGTAGGTCTGCCGGGCGGGGGTGATGGACGAGCCGGTGAGCCGCGTCGCCGTACCGGGGCGGAAGGCCGCGCCCTCGACCACGGGCACGTTGTGCGCCTCAGGTGTGACCGTCCAGCGGGGGTAGGCCGCCTTCTCGTAGGAGTGGAAGCCCGCCTCCACCAGCACGTCGCGCCCCTTGGCCTGGTAGGTGACGCCCAGGTGGTCCTCGTGGCCGTGGTAGCGGCGCGGCGGGCCGAACCTGATCGAGTAGAAGGCGGCGCCAGGCGACCAGTCGGTCCTGCCGAAGACGTAGCCGCCGTCGAACACCCCCACCGTGGCGCCGGGACGGCGGAAGCCGGTGGGACGCATGTCGGCGGGGCCGTCGCCGATCGCGACGAGCCGGCCGTCGGGCTGGATGGCGTGCGCCACGTACGACTCCAGGGCCCGCCGCCTGGTGGACAGCTCCTTCGGCACGCCGAGACCGCACTGCCTGATGGCGGCGAACGCGACGCCGAGCCGCTGGTGGACGTAGACGCCGTAGCGCGGCGCCTGCTCCTGCAGGGTGCCCTGCCCGTCGATGGCGGCCCTGGCCGACTCGGTCATCCTGCGGAGCGCGAGGTCGCGCCACTCCGCCACGCCGAGCCTGCAGCCGATGCTCAGCAGCGCGATGTCCTGGTCGAGGCCGTGGTTGTGGCCGCCCTTGTAGAGCGAGGCGTCGGCCAGCACCTCAGCGTGCTCGACCAGCGTCTCCGACAGCCACTCGGCCTTCACGTAGGTGCTGAGGCAGACCAGCGCGGGGGCGCGCAGGGCGATCGGGTGCTCGGCCCACGCCCACTCGCTGACGCCCCAGCCGCCGCGCGGGTTGTCCCGCACCCAGTCGAGGGCGGTTCCCTCCGCGCGCCTGAGGGCGTCGGCGCCGCCCGTGGTCTCGTAGGCGACGACGAGGCGGCCGACCCAGCGCAGCGCGTGCAGGTTCAGCGCCCACGACCGGTTGCGGTAGGGGTCCATCCGCCAGTCGACGTCGACGCCGAGCTCGACGGGCGGCAGGCCGACGAAGGAGATCGGGCCCCTCATCACGTCGGCGGCGGCGAACTGGGTCCTGTCGCACATCGGTCGTCCGCCGGCCGCCGCCAGGCTGGGCCCGCCCGGCCTGACCAGGAAGCCGATCGCGAGCACGCAAAGGACGACCGACACGATCGCGCGCTTCACGGCTTGACGTCGGTCCATCCCGCTTCGAGCACGACCTCGGTGGCCGTGCCCGTGGTGGCGCGCAGGACCTGGCCGCTGCGCCGGTCGATGACCAGCTCGCGGCGCACCCCGCGCACCTCGTAGCTGAAGGCGCCCTTCCCCAGGTAACGCACGTTGGACAGGCCGGCGAGCGCCCGGTAGGCGGCGGCGCGGACGTCGGGCGGGGCCGGCTTGCTCCACAGCAGGCCGGTGAGCGCGTCGGCGACCACCCCTTCGCGGTCCTGCCTCGGGACGTCCTTGAGGATGCCGTTCACCCGTTCGCGCAGCGGCCCGACCTCGTCGGGCAGCGCCTCGATCTGGGCGATCGTCAGCTCATGACCGCCCATCGTGAAGGGCCCCTTGCCGGTGAAGGGGACCGGCTTCTTCCCGCCCTGGCTGGTCCAGGCGCGACCGTCCCTCGCCACCCACAGCTGCCTGACGTCCGATCCGTTGAGCACCCGCTTGACGTGCCAGTAGGCGCCCTTCGTCACGGGCCTGGTCTCCACCACGCCGGCGGCGGCCAGCAGCACGCCCTCTCCCTCGTCGGTCAGGAGCGCGGGCCCGGCGAAGGCCACCGCCGCCATCGCGACGATCGCCGCCCCTGCCGCGATCGGCGCCCACCACGCCCGCGCCCTGCTCGGCGGGCGCCGCGTGGCCGGCGCGGGCCCGCGGGACCGGCCCGCTCTGGCGGGCGCGGCGCGCTCCGCGTCGAGCCTGGCCGCCACCCGCGCCCTGACCTCCGGGTCCAGGGACGGCTCGCCGTACAGCTCGCGAACCTTGTTCAGCTCATCCACGGTCGCCCTCCATCGGGTTGGTGCCGCCAAGGGCCTTGCGGAGCTTCTTCCTCGCCCGGTTCAGCCGGGAGCCGACCGTGCCGTAGGGGATGCCGAGCGCCGTGGCGATCTCCTCGTGGGAGAGCCCGGCGAGCGCGACGAGCAGGAGCACGTCGCGGTCGCCCTTGCCCAGCCTGGAGATCGCGCCGGCCAGGCTAGGGCCGAGGCTCTGCGCGCTCACCCGCACGGCCACCCCTTCCGCGAGGCCCTGCACGTCGCGGTCGTGGGGCAGGCGGTCGAGCGCCCTGAGCGCGCGGACCTCCGAGCGGCGGTGCTTGCCGACGAGGTTGGTGGCGATGCCGTACAGCCAGGACCTGACGCTCGCGCGCGAGGGGTCGTACTGGCCGCGTTTGCGGAAGGCGGTGAGGAAGGTCTCGGCGACCACGTCCTCGGCGTCGTCGGGGCCGAGCCGCTGGGCGACGTACCTGTGGATCTCCCCGAAGTGGGCGTCGAAGATCTCGCCGAAGCCCTCGGGGTCGGCGAGATCCGGTTGGTGCACCGCGGCTGCGGTCATGGGCGGCCTTCCGTGTGCGAAGCGGTCGATAGGTATCACCCGATCAGCCGGTTCACTTTCACGGTCTTTTCCGCGCGGGTCGCGGGTCACTGCGAAGAGCGCCGGACAGACTCCCTCACCGCCCAGCGCACGGCGGAATCATGACATATGGGCAATTGCCGGGGTGGTGACTCGTGCGGTCTGGAAGCGCGGCGCGACCCAGAGCCCGCCCAGCGCCATGACCAGCGTGGCCGCGTAGACGGCCCAGTAGCCCGAGCCCGCCGCGACGAACAGCGCGCTGGTGACCGCGACCGAGACCACCGAGAAGACCGACTCACCCACCTGCAGGGCCGAGCTGTTCACGCCCTCCTCGCCGGGGCTCGACAGTTCGAGCGTCAGCACCGACAGGGTCGGGTAGACCAGCCCCATGCCGAAGCCCGTGACGATCCAGGCCGGGTAGGCGAGGGCGACGGGCACGCTCTCGAAGGTGACGGCGCCCATGAACAGGATGCCGAGGGCGATGGCCGCCGAGCCGCCGAACAGGTTCGTCCTCCTGCTGAACACCTCACGCCCCTGCAGCCAGGAGGCGAACGACCAGGTGAGCGCGCCTCCGGTGAGCGCGAATCCCGCCAGCAGCGGAGACAGGCCGCGCTGGTTGATCAGCATCAGCGGGATGATCACCTCGGCGGCGAAGAAGGCGCCGGTGGCCAGGCCGCGCAGGGCCACGACCGAGGGCAGGCCCCTGACGGCTCGCAGCGTGCCCGCCGGCAGCAGCTTCGGAAGGGCAACCAGCAACACGACGAGCCCCACGGCCAGCAGGAGGAGCCTGCCGTCGCTGCCGTACTGCATGAGGCCCGCGCCCACGGCCGTCAGCACCGCCCAGCCGACCTTCCTGGCCAGCCCCGGGGCGGGCTCGGCCTGCCCGCCGGTGATCGGCTGCCCCGCCAGGCCGCGCAGCAGGATCAGCCCGGCGAGCACGGTGAGCACCGGCACCGAGAGGAAGACCCAGCGCCAGCCCAGCGTGTCGACCACGAGGCCGACGATGGCCGGGCCCACCATCGACGGCACCACCCACGCGGTGGCGAACAAGGAGAAGATCTTCGGATGTGACTCATCGGGATAGACCCTGGCCACCACCACGTAGAGAGCCACGCTGACCAGCGCGCCGCCGAAGCCCTGGACAAGACGTCCGGCGATCAGCATCTCCATGGTGGAGGCCGCGCCGGCCAGCACCAGACCGAGGATGAACCCGGCCGTTCCCGTCCACAGCGGGGCGCTCGGCCCTCTCAGGTCGGCCCATCGGCCGCCCAGGACCGTGCCGACGACCGCGGCGGCCATCGCGCCGCTGAACGCCAGTCCGTAGAGGTGCAATCCGCCCAGCTCACGAGCCACGACCGGCATGGCGATGGCCACCGCGATGTACTCGAAGGCCACCAGCGACACGAGCGCCACCAGGCCCGCGGTCAAGGATTTGTGCGTCATGGGTGCGACGCTACGATGGCGCGCCGCGCAGCACATCGGGCCGAGGTCCTAGGCATCGGCCTAGGACCTCGGCGACGACTACTCCGAGACGCCGAGCCGCTCCAGGATCAGCTCGCGGGCCCGCGCGGCGTCGGCCTTGCCGCGGCTGGCCTTCATGACGCCGCCGACCAGCGCGCCCACCGCGGCGATCTTGCCGGAGCGCACCTTCTCCGCGGCGTCGGCGTTGCCGGCGAGCACCTGGTCGACGATGGTCACGAGCTCGCCCTCGCCGGCGATCCGCAGCCCCCTGGCCGCGACGACCTCGTCGGGACCGCCCTCGCCCGCCAGCACGCCGTCGAACGCCTCACGGGCCAGCTTGTCGTTGAGCGCGCCCGAGGCCACCAGCTCGGTCACCCTGGCGACCTGCGCGGGGGTGATCGGCAGGTCGGCGAGCGCCTTGCCCGACTCGTTGGCCCTGCGGGCCAGCTCGCCCATCCACCACTTGCGGGCGTCGGCGGCGGGCGCGCCCGCCGCGATCGTGGCCTCCACGATCTCGATGGCGTCGGCGTTGTGCATCGACTGCATGTCGTGGTCGCTCACGCCCCACTCGGCCTGCAGCCGCCTGCGCCGTACGGCCGGCAGCTCGGGCAGCTCGGCCTTGAGCTTGGCCACCCACGCGGGGTCGGGCGCGATCGGCACCAGGTCGGGCTCGGGGAAGTAGCGGTAGTCCTGCGCCTCCTCCTTGGACCGGCCCGGCGTGGTCACGCCGGTGTCCTCGTGGAAGTGGCGGGTCTCCTGGATGATCCGGCCGCCCTCGGCGAGGATCGCCGCCTGCCGCTGGATCTCCCCGCGAACCGACCGCTCGACGCTGCGCAGCGAGTTGACGTTCTTGGTCTCGGTGCGGGTGCCCCACTCGGAGGCGCCGCGCGGCATGAGCGAGACGTTGACGTCGCAGCGCATGGAGCCCTCCTCCATGCGCACGTCGGAGACGCCCAGCGAGCGCATGAGCTCACGCAGCTCGGTGGCGTAGGCGCGGGCGACCTCGGGGGCCAGCCCGTCGGTGCCGGGGATCGGCTTGGTGACGATCTCGACCAGCGGGATGCCCGCGCGGTTGTAGTCGACGATGGAGTAGTCGGCGCCCTGGATGCGGCCGGTCGCGCCACCCATGTGAGTGGACTTGCCGGTGTCCTCCTCGAGGTGCACACGCTCGATCTCGATGCGCACGGTCTTGCCGTCGACCTCGACGTCGAGGTAGCCGTCGGTGCAGAGCGGCTCGTCGTACTGCGAGATCTGGTAGTTCTTCGGCATGTCCGGATAGAAGTAGTTCTTCCGGGCGAAGCGGCACCACTCGGCGATCGAGCAGTTCAGCGCCAGGCCGATGCGGATCGTCGACTCGATCGCCATCTCGTTGGCCACCGGCAGCGAGCCGGGCAGCGCGAGACAGGTCGGGCAGACCTGGGTGTTGGGCGGCGCGCCGAAGGTGGTCGAGCAGCCGCAGAACATCTTCGAGTGGGTGCCCAGCTCGACGTGGGTCTCGAGGCCGAGGACCGGCTCGTACATCTCCAGGGCCTCGTGGAATGGCATGACGCTCACAGTCCGGGAGCCTCCTTCAGCAGCGGGCCGCCCCAGCGGCTCTCCAGTGCCTTCTCAACGGCCGCGCCGACCCGGTAGCAGCGGTCATCGCCGAGGACCGGGGCCATGATCTGCAGGCCGACCGGCAGGTTGTCCTCGTCGGCCAGGCCGCACGGCACGGAGATGGCCGCGTTGCCCGACAGGTTGGACGGGATCGTGCACAGGTCGGCGAGGTACATCGCGATCGGGTCGTCGGCGCGCTCGCCGATCGGGAACGCCGTGGTCGGCGTGGTCGGCGAGATCAGCACGTCGACCTGGTGGAAGGCGGCCTCGAAGTCGCGCGAGATGAGCGTGCGGACCTTCTGCGCCGAGCCGTAGTAGGCGTCGTAGTAGCCGCTCGACAGCGCGTAGGTGCCGAGCATGATGCGCCGCTTGACCTCGGGGCCGAAGCCCTGGGCCCTGGTCAGCGCCATGACCTCCTCGGCGCTCCTGGTGCCGTCGTCGCCGACGCGCAGGCCGTAGCGCATGGCGTCGAAGCGGGCCAGGTTGGAGGAGCACTCGGACGGCGCGATCAGGTAGTACGCGGGCAGCGCCGTGGTGAACGACGGGCAGGAGACCTCGACGACCTTCGCGCCCAGCGACTCGAGCAGCTCGACGGTGTCGTGGAAGCGGTTGAGCACGCCCTGCTGGTAGCCCTCGCCGGCGAACTCCTTGACCACGCCGATGCGCATCCCCGCGATGTCGGCGTTCTTCGCCGCCGCGACGACGTCGGGCACGGCCGCGTCGATGGAGGTGGAGTCCATCGGGTCGTGGCCGGAGAAGGCCGCGTGGAGCAGCGCCGCGTCCATGACGTTGCGGGCGAACGGGCCGGGCGTGTCGAGGGAGCTGGCGAAAGCGATCAGGCCGTAGCGGGAGGACCCGCCGTAGGTCGGCTTCATGCCCACGATGCCGGTGACGGCGGCGGGCTGCCTGATCGAGCCGCCGGTGTCGGTGCCGGTGGACAGCGGCGCCTGGTAGGCGGCGACCGCCGCGCTCGACCCGCCGGAGGAGCCGCCGGGAACCCTGGTGAGGTCCCAGGGGTTGTGCGTCGGGTGGTAGGCGGAGTTCTCGGTGGAGGAGCCCATCGCGAACTCGTCGAGGTTGGTCTTGCCGAGGATGACCAGCCCGGCCTGGCGCAGCCGCGCGGTGACGGTCGCGTCGTACGGCGGGTGCCACCCCTCGAGGATCTTCGAGGCCGCGGTGGTGGGCATGTCGCGCGTGGCGAAGATGTCCTTGTGCGCGATCGGCACGCCGGCCAGCGGACCGAGCTTCTCCCCCTTGTGGAGGCGCTCGTCGACGACGCGGGCCTGCTCCAGCGTGACCTCGCGGTCGACGTGGAGGAACGCGCGCACCTTGGGCTCGACCTGCTCGATGCGGTCGAGATGGGCCTCGGCGACCTCGGTGGCGCTGGCCTCGCCCGAGGCGATCAGCGCGCCCAGCTCCGCGGCGGTCTTGTGGATCAGACTCATGCTTCCTCCCCGAGGATGCGCGGAACCCGGAAGCGGTCGTCCTCGACGGCCGGAGCGCCCGAGAGCGCCAGCTCGGGCGTGAGGGACTGTCGCACCTCGTCGGCACGGAAGACATTGGTCAGCGGGAGCGCGTGCGACGAAGGCGGGACGTCCTCGGCGGCGACCTCTGCCACCTTCGCGACCGCGGCGATGATGTCATCGAGCTGGGTCGCGTAGTGGTCGAGTTCGTCGTCGGAGATCGCCAGCCGGGACAACCGGGCCAGGTGCGCGACCTCGTCGCGGGTTATGGCGGACATGAGTCGTTGAACCCGTTTCGTGGATGGAGTTTGGACAGTGTCATCCTAGGGCTCTTGACTGAGCGTGGCCGAACCATTAACACGCCTGTAGCGTGCGGCCGCTAGATCTCGACGTACTCGGCCTCCTGCACGCCGACGCGCTCCCTCAGCCATACGGTCGCGTCGGCGGGCGCCATCGGCCTGCCGAACAGCCAGCCCTGGGCCATGTCGCAGCCCATGTCCGTCAGCCTGAGCGCCACGTCCTCGGACTCGACCCCCTCGGCCACCGACCGCAGCCCCAGCGAGCGCACCAGGTCGACGATCGAGCGCACGATGCGCTCGTCGTCCTCCGACGACGACAGCCGCTGCACGAACGAGGCGTCGATCTTCACCTCCGAGGCGGCCAGCCGCTGCAGGCGGATGAAGGAGGAGTAGCCGGTGCCGAAGTCGTCGAGCGCGAGCGGCACGCCGAGCGCCGCCAGCGCCTTGATGGCCTCGTGGGTGTAGGCCTGGTCGCCCATCAGGATGCGCTCGGTGACCTCCAGCTGGATCGCCTCCGGCGGCAGCCTGAACCGCGAGAGGCAAGCCTCCAGCTGGTCGGGCAGCGCGGAGTCGAGCAGGTCGCGGGCGGAGATGTTGACCGAGATCTGCACCTGCAGGCCCGTGTGCCACCAGCGGGCCGCCTGCTCCATCACCGCGTCGATGACGTACTCGGTCAGCTGCCGCATCAGATACGACTGCTCGGCCAGCGGGATGAAGTCGTCGGGGGCGATCGTGCCGCGCACGGGGTGCCGCCAGCGCAGCAGCGCCTCCATGCCCCGCACCTCGCCGGTGGCGAGCTCGACCTTGGGCTGGTAGTGGAGCCGCAGCTCGCGGTTGTCGACGGCGCGGCGCAGGTCGCCGAGCAGGCCGAGGCGTTCGGGCGAGTTGCGGTCCTTGTCGGGCTGGTAGAGCTCGACGCCCGTGCGTCCCTCCTTGGCCAGGTACATCGCCACGTCCGCGCGCTGCAGCAGCAGCTCGAAGTCGGGGGCATGGTCGGGGAAGAGCGCGATGCCGACCGAGCCGTCCATGTCGAACGTCATGCCCTCGAGCCGTACGGGCTCGGTCAGCGCGGCTCTGAGCCGCGCGGCGACCTCCCTGGCGGCGTGGGAGTCCCTGATGGACGGCAGCAGCACCGCGAACTCGTCACCGCCCAGGCGCGCGACGACGTCGCCCGGCCGTACCGAGTGGGTCAGCCGGTGCGCCACCATCTGCAGCAGCCGGTCGCCGACCGGGTGCCCCATGGTGTCGTTGACCTCCTTGAACCTGTCGAGGTCGATGAGGAACAGCCCCACCCGCTCGTCGTGGCGCGCCTCGGCCAGCGCCTCCTCGGTGGAGACGATGAGCATCTTGCGGTTGGGCAGCCCGGTGAGCTCGTCGTGCATCGCCTGATGGTCGCGGCGCATGGAGAGCGTGGCGGTGAAGTAGACCGCGGCCAGCGGCGCCACGAACAGCGGCACCAGTCCCGGTGAGTCCTCCATGACCACGACGACCAGCGGGGCGAGGCCGAGCAGCGCCGTGTAGACCAGCGCCTGCGGGCCCACCGTCGACCGCAGCACCCTGCTCAGCGAGCGCCGCTCGTGCAGCGCCACGGCGCCGCAGACGAGCATCGCCCGCGCGGCGAAGTAGGCGAGCCCCGACAGCGCGACGGCCGCCAGGGTCGGCCCCGAGGGCACCCACGGCGACGACGGGCTCGGCACGATGCCGAACAGCCCGAGCACCACCGCTGCCGCGGTGAAGGCCAGTGTCGCCTGGGCGATGTTGAAGCTCACCCGGTGCCAGGCCTTGCGGGTGACGACGCCGTTGACCACGATGCCCACGACCTGCATGAGCACCGCCACGGCGAGCCCGTAGTGCAGGAGCACGGCGAAGGTGAACATGGTCGCCGGATAGGTGCCGCCCACCGCGGTGGCCGACGACACCATGACGGGACGCAGCTCGCCGAGCACGACCAGGACGGCCAGCACCCAGAAGAGCGGCGCCCTGGCCAGCTCCGCCAGCTCGAACACGTCGAGGCGCAGCTCGGCCACGATCAGCGCGGTGAAGCCGATCACGGAGACGCCTGCGAGGAAGGCCCACAACGGGGTGCCTACGCGTGGTCCCGTGTCGCGCGTGTCATTCGGGTCGGTCATTGGTAACAGAACCCCCATGAGGTCACTATGGGAGGGTACGACCTTCACCCCACTTCCCGAAACCACCCGCCTACGTTCCGTCACCCCACTTGCCCATATTTTTCGGCAAGAAGCGTCTTTTGTACGGTTTTGCGAAGGAGGCGAGCGTGCGGGGGCTGTCAGCCCAGGAGACGGACGAACTCCTCGAAGGAGATCCGGCCGTCTCCGTCGGCATCGGCGGCCTCCTCCAGCGATCCGAGCGCCTCGGCGGGCAGGTCGGGGAAGTGCCTGAGGAACTCCTCCTCGCTGATGAACCCGTCGCCGCTGGCGTCGATCGAGTCGAAGGCCTGACGGAGCTCCGCCAACCGCTCACCGCTGAGATCGGACATATGGCCACCTTTCTATAGGTAAGCCTATTCTTCCGGCTTTACGGCGACCTCCGCAGCGGCTTCGGGACCTTGGTCCAGCAGCACCCTGAACCCGGCCTCGTTGAGGATGGGCACGCCCAGGCTGACCGCCTTGTCGTACTTGGAGCCGGCGTTCTCGCCCACCACCACGAAGGCGGTCTTCTTCGAGACCGACCCGGCGACCTTGCCCCCGCGCGAGGTGATGGCCTCGGCGGCCGAGTCGCGGGTGAAGCCCTCCAGGGTGCCGGTGACCACGAAAGTGAGCCCCTCGAGGATCTGCGGGCCCTTCTCGGGGGCGGGCTCGTCCTCCATGCGGACGCCCGCCGCCTTCCAGCGCTCGACGATCTCACGGTGCCAGTCGACCTCGAACCACTCGCGGATGGTCGCGGCGACCCTCGGGCCGATGCCCTCGACCGCGGCCAGCTCCTCCTCGGAGGCGTTCATGACCGCGTCGATGGAGCGCAGCGCGCCCGCGAGCTCCTGGGCGGTGGGCGGCCCGACGTGGCGGATGGAGAGCGCGACCAGCACCCGCCAGAGCGGCACCTTCTTGGCCTCCTCCAGCTCGGCGAGGAGCTTCAGCGCGTTCTGGCTCGGCACGCCGCTGACGTTGGAGAAGAACGAGACCACCTTCGGCTCGCCGGTCTTCGGGTCGATCTTGGGCAGGCCGGTCTCCTGGTCGCGCACCACCGACCTGATCGGGATCAGCTGCTCGAGCGTGAGGTCGAACAGGTCGGCCTCGGTGCGCAGCACCGGCTCCTGCCCCTCGACCGGCTGGGTCAGCGCGGTGGCGGCGACGTAGCCGAGGCCCTCGATGTCGAGGGCGCGCCGCCCCGCCGCGAAGTAGAGCCGCTCACGGATCTGCGCGGGACACGAGCGGGCGTTGGGGCAGCGCAGGTCGGCGTCGCCCTCCTTCTCGTAGGCCAACTCGGTGCCGCACTCGGGGCAGTGGGTCGGCATGACGAACTCGCGCTCGGAGCCGTCGCGCAGCGCCGTCACGGGGGCGACGATCTCGGGGATGACGTCGCCCGCCTTGCGCAGGACGACGGTGTCGCCGATGAGCACGCCCTTCTTGACGACGATCGCCGCGTTGTGGAGCGTGGCCCGCTCGACCGTGGACCCCGCCACGAGCACGGGCTCCATCACCGCGTAGGGCGTGACCCTGCCGGTGCGGCCGACGCCCACCTCGATGTCGAGGAGCTTGGTGTTGACCTCCTCCGGCGGGTACTTGTAGGCGATCGCCCAGCGCGGCGCCCGCGAGGTGGAGCCGAGCTCGCGCTGGGTCCTGATCTTGTCGACCTTGACGACCACGCCGTCGATCTCGTAGGCGGGGTCGTGGCGGTGCGCCCGGTAGTGCTCGATGAAGTCGTTGATGCCGGTGAGGTCGGGCACCACCCGGTAGAGGTCGCTCACCGGCAGCCCGAACTCCCTCAGCCGGTCGTAGACCTGCGACTGGGTCTGCGGCTCGGCCGCGCCCTCCCAGACGCCGACTCCGTGGACCAGCATCCGCAGCGGCCGCTGCGCGGTGATGCGGGGGTCCTTCTGCCGCAGCGTGCCCGCCGCGGCGTTGCGCGGGTTGGCGAAGGGCGCCTTGCCCTGCGCGACCAGCTGCTCGTTGAGCTTGCCGAACTCCTCGACGGGGATGTAGACCTCGCCGCGCACCTCGACGAGCGAGGGCACGTCGTCGCCCTCGAGCCGGTGCGGGATGCCCTTGATCGTGCGGACGTTGGGCGTCACGTCGTCGCCGGTGCGCCCGTCGCCCCTGGTGGCGCCGCGGTCCAGCTTGCCGTCGCGGTAGACCAGCGCGATGGCGAGACCGTCGATCTTCAGTTCGCACAGGTAGGGCCCGGGGTCGCCCTCCGCCAGCCGCTCGGCCCTGGTCTGCCAGGCGGCGATGTCGGCGTCGTTGAAGGCGTTGTCGAGGCTTTCCATCTTCTGCAGGTGCTGGACCTTGGCGAAATCGCCCGCGGCCGGCGCGCCCACCTTCTGCGTCGGCGAGTCGGGCGTCTGCAGCGTGGGATGGGCTTGTTCGAGCTGGAGCAGCTCGTTGAACCACCCGTCGAACTGCGCGTCGCTCACCGTGGGCTGGTCGAGGACGTAGTAGCGCCAGCGCGCGTCCTCGACCAGCTCGCTCAGCTCGGCGTGCCGCTTCAGCGCGTCCACCGGCACGCCCTCGACCTCGGCGCTCATCAGGAATCTCCCTCCGTCAACCCTGGGAGAACGCTATCTCGCGACACCGACAGACCGGAGCCCGTAGGGGTGCTGTTCACCGCTCGCTCAGCGGGACCCAGGTCTCCGAGCACGGAGAAGCGGGCCTGGATCGCGACGAGACGCACAACTTCGCCCATGCCCGCGCGATGCCGTCTCTGGAGAAGGTGGGGAGATCGTCTGTCCTGTTGCCGCAGTTGCGGTTGGTGGCGGCCTCCCAGGTGGGCACCGTCCGCTTGGGCCCGCTCGTGCGTTGCAGACGCAGGATCACCCAGGTGCACTTGGGTCTGTTCTTGTCGGTGACCCGGGGAATGCGGACGGTCAGCTTGTGGCCGTTGTCGATCGAGGCGTAGATCGTGGCCCGGTTGCGGTCGGGGCCGGTGACGACTGTGGCCGAATCCGTGGCGGCGGGTAAGAGGGCGGTGGTGAGCAGGGCGGTGACGGCGATTCGCATGATCACGGTCTTCTCCTAACGACACGAACGCTGGTAGGCGAGCCCGTCGGTCAGTCGCATCCACTCCTTCTCGTCCAGCCCTCCATGGGCGATCTCGCATGCCTCGGCGACCGGATCGCGCAGCACCCCGGCCAACCGCGACAGATCCCACACCACGGCCCCCGTCAGGTGGCCGTTGGCGAACATGCGCGTTCCCTCCGCGCTGAGCGTCACCTCGTCGGCCGAGGGGAGCGTCGCGTACCGGCGCGCCTCCCCCTCCCCTGTCACGTGCCACAGGCTCACCGGGCCCCCGCCGGCCCCCGTGTACGCGACGGCCGACCCCAGCGCGAACCCGACCGAGGCCACCACCCTGAAGTCGTTGTCCAGGTCAGCCAGGCGAACGGGCCTGGCAGGGTCGCTGACGTCCCACAACCTGGCGAGCTTCTCGCTCCCGCCGACGAGCAGCCTGCGCCCGTCGGCGGACAGCGCGGCCGAGACGACCCCGTCGGGATCGGCGGGGAAGTCCGCCACGGGGCGCGCGGGGTCGGCCAGGCTCCACAGCCGGACCCTGCCCGACGCGTCGCCCGTCGCCGCGAGCCTGCCGTTCGCGCTGATGGCGACCGCGTCCACCGACCCGCGCGAGGGCGGCAGCCGTACCGGATCTCGGGAGGAGAGCGGCCACAGCGCCGCGGTTCCGTCGGCGGCGCCGACGAGCGCCCAGCCATCCGCCGACGCGACCGCGGTGATCCGGGAGCCGGACAGCCGCGAAGCCGCCGAGGCGTCCTGCGACGAGGAGCGCCACAGCGCGGCCGTGCCGTCCTCGCCGCCCGTGACGGCCACGCCGTCGCCGGCGGCGAGCGCGGAGACCCGGCCCGCGTCCTCGGCCAGGACCGCGCGCCGCCGCAGGTCGCCGCCCAGCTCCCAGAGGGTGAGCGCGTGCTCGGCCGTCACCGTGACCAGCCGCCTGCCGTCGCCGGCCAGCGCGCCCCGCCCGACCCCCTCCTGCGGCACCCTGGCCAGTACGGCGGGCGGCCCCAGCCTGGAGGTCTCCCACAGCACCGTCCGGCCGTCGCCGTCAGCGGTCACGAGGTCGCCGGTGACGGGGTCGAACGAGACGGACCGCAGCTCCGCCGCCCGGCCCCCTACCACGGCGCGCTGGACGGGAGCGCCCCGCGACACCTCCCACACGATCGCGCGCCCGTCGGCCCCGGCCGTCGCCAGCAGCCGCCCGTCGCCGCTGAAGGCCACCGCCGTGATCGCCGAGGCGTGGCCCGCGAGGTCGGCCAGCAGCCTGGGCCTGGACCCCTCGATGGTCCAGAGGTAGGCGCGCGACCTGTTCCCGCTGGTGGCGATCGTCCTGCCGTCGGGGCTGACCGCGAGCGCCCAGGTGACGTGCGCCTGCTCCCCCTCCACGGCCGGGGGCGTGGAGAAGCGCACGGCGGCCCCGCCGGACGGGCTCCACAGCGCGCAGTCGGTGAACCTGCCGCACGTGACCACCCGCCGCCCGTCCACCGTGAAGGCCACGGACCCGACGGGATCGTCCCGTCCCGCCTTCCTGACCGCCTCGGCCCGCTCGCCGCCCATGGGCCACACCAGCGCGGCCGCGTCGGCGCCGACCGCGAGCCGCCTGCCGTCGGGGCTGAAGTCCAGCGCGTGGATCCCGCCGCGGCCCGGTTCGATCGTGGCGATCCTGGCCCAGTCGGAGCTCCGCCAGACGATCACGCTGCCGTCCTCGCCGCCGGTGGCGAGGGCTTTGCCGTCCGGGGTGAACGCCGCGGCCCGCACGGCTCCCCCGTGGCCGTCGAGCACGGCGACCCGGGCGGGCGCGTGCCGGTCTTTGGTGTCCCATACCTCGGCCGCGCCGTCGAGGCCGACGGCGGCCACGAGCCTGCCGCGAGGGCTGTGGGCCAGGGCCAGCGCGGGTTCGCCCGGCCCCAGGGCGGCGGCGTAGAGGGAGCCCGCCAGCAGCCCGACCAGGGCGCCCCTGTGCCGTTCTCCCGGCTCGATGGCCAGGGCGGCCAGCGCCAGACGGAGGGCGTGCGCGGGGTCGGCCTGGCTCTGGGCGCCGGCCTGCTGCATGAGGGCGCGGGCCGTGGCGCTCCTGCGGGCCGCCTCGGCGCTGCCGTACAGGGTGAAGGCGACGCCGCTTGCGGCCACGGACAGGATCAGCAGCACGCCCAGCACGCCGGACAGCAGCACCCTGCGCCTGGCGCGGCGGCGCACCGCCCGTGCCTCCCCCTCCTCGTGGGCGACGGAGGCCGCGAGGAAGCGTCCGGCCGCCTCCGGCAGCCGCCTGCCGAGCGCCCACTCGCGCGCGAGCGACAGCCTGGAGCCGCGGTACAGCCCCTGCGTGTCGCCCTCCCACGCGGCGGCGGCCGCCATCAGGTGCTGCTCGACGAGCAGGCCGGCCCGGTCGGAGTCGAGCCAGCCGCGCAGCACGGGCCAGGCCGTCAGCAGCGCCTCGTGGGTGATCGCGACCGTGGGTCCCTCGATGGTGATCAGCCTGGCGGCGGCGAAGAGGTCGACCACCTCGCAGGCGGCCAGCGGGTCGGGGACCTCGGTGAGCAGCCGGTCCAGCTCCACCCGCCGCCTGGTGTCGTCGCTGCTCTCTCCCACGTGGACGAGCCGCCTGAAGACCGCCCTGGCCGCCGCGTGCGAGGGGAGCGCGGCCAGCACCTGGTCGGCGCTGGCGGCGAGCGCGCCGTGGATGCCGCCGGTGGCCTGATAGCCCGCGACGGTGAGCGTGCGACCACGCCGCTGCCGCCAGGTCACCAGCAGGGCGTGGGAGAGCAGGGGCAGCCGTCCCGGCTCGGTGCCCAGCTCGCGCAGCAGCAGCTCGACCAGGCCCGGTTCGACGGTGAGTCCGGCCGCGAGCGCGGGACGCTCGACGGCCGAGCGGAGCTCGGCCGGGCTCATCGAGCCGACCACGACGGGCCCGCGTTCGAGCCCCTCTCTCAGCTCCGGTACGGCGGCGCACCTGCCCAGGAAGTCGGCCCGCACGCCGATCACGACCTGCCCGGCGAAGGCCGGAAGGACACCTTCGGTGAACGCCTCCTCGAACTGGTCGATCACCAGCACGTCCACGTCCTGGAGGATCGGCTCCCCCGGCGTGACCACCGCGACCGAGGCCCCCGCCGCGCGCTGGCGCAGGGCGGGCACGAGCCCCGCGCGTAACAGCGAGGACTTCCCCGAGCCCGAGGCTCCGGTGACGATCAGCGGCGCCGGGTCGTCGAGCCGCCGCACCAGGGTCTCCACCAGGCGCTCCCTGCCGAAGAACAGCGCCGCGTCGGCGGTGCCGAACGCCTCGAGCCCCTTGTACGGCGGGCCGTCGAGGGCGAGCGCGGGGGCCGGCCGTACCTCGGCGCGGGCGGCGGAGGGGGTGCGGAGCAGCACCAGCTCGCCCACCCTGCCGGTCGTGCGGACGCGCGGCCGGGGAAAGCCGGCGGCCGGCAGCGTCCTGCTCAGGTGGCGGTGCACGTCGGACAGCGTCAGCTCGGGCGGCCCCTCGGTCAGCAGCCGCAGCAGCGCGCCGCTGAAGGCGGTGTGCGCCAAGCCGCCGGGCGCGAAGGACGGCTCGCTGCGCCCCGCGGAGGTCAGCACGTAGGCGCCGGAGATCTCCGTCACGTCCCACGGATCCGACATGCCCTCGATCGCCCTGCCGGAGAAGCAGCAGTCGAGGACGACGACGAGCGGCCCCTCCGCGTTGTCGAGCAGGTAGCGGCGCATCAGGTCGTACGGCAGCGCCGTGTGCTCCAGCCCCAGCGGCCCCGAGACCGTCCCCGCCGCCGCGAGATGGAGCGCTCCACGCCTGCTGACCAGCCCGTGCCCGACGTAGTAGACGATCAGCGGCCCCTCGGTGGACGCCGCGGCGGCGATCGCGTCACCCAGCTCGCGCGGCGAGGCGGGATCGAGGACGGTGCGCACCCACGCGAGCCCGCACCGGTCGAGCAGCACCGTCCGCAGGTCGTCGAGCGTGCGCGCGACGGACGGCAGGTCGGGCAGGTCGGAGCCGGGCGCGTGCGAGCCGGTGCCCAGCAGCAGCGCGCCGGCCCCCGCGAAGTCGCCCGCCGTCACGCGTCGAGTCCATCACTCCTGGTGCTGCCGTCAAGACCCACGCGCGCATTCAGTCTCCGCGCAGCGCTTTCGCCGTCTCCCTGAGCGTGCCGAGCGCCGCCTTGGCGTAGGCGGGAGAGGCGCCGGCCAGCCCGCACGCCGGCGTGAGGACCACCCGGTTCGGCAGGTCCTCCACGGCGAACCCGAGCCGCTGCCACAGCTCCGTCGCGGTCTTGGCGACCACCTTCACGTCGGGCAGCCTGGCGTCGAGGCCCGGCAGGACACCGAGGAAGAAGTCGACGCCGGCCTCGACCGCCTCGCCGATCGGCTCCTCGTCGCGCCTCGACAGCAGCGCGGCGTCGAGCGAGATGGCCCGCGCCCCGGCCCTGCGCAGCAGGGAGATCGGCACTCTGGGCGCGCAGCAGTGCACGACCGGGTCGGGGAAGCGCCTCAGCGCCTCCTCCACCCGCCACTCCTCCACGGCGGAGAGCCTGCCGAATCCCGAGGCCGTCGGGACGCTGCCCGCCAGCACCCCGGGCAACCCCGGCTCGTCGAGCTGCAGCACGATCTCGGTCACGCCGGGGACCCGCCTGCGCACCGACTCGACGTGGTCGGCGACCCCCTGCGCGAGCGAGGCGGTCAGATCGCGCACGGCGCCCTGGTCGGAGAGCATCTTGTCGCCGTGGCGCAGCTCGATCGCCCCCGCCAGCGTCCACGGCCCGCACACCTGCAGCTTCAGCGGCCCCTCGTAGCCGTCGGCGACCTCCTCGAGCCCGTCGAGGTCGCGGGCGAGGTGGTCGACGGCCCTGCGGTGGTCGCGCCCCGGGCGTGAGGCCAGCCGCCAGCCCGAAGGCTGCACCTCGACCGGCAGCTCGACCAGCAGCGCCGCCGTCCTGCCGACCAGGTCGGCCCCGACGCCTCTCGCGGGCAGCTCCGGCAGGTACGGCAGGCCGGGCAACTCCCCGAACACCACCCGAAGCGCCTCGAAGTGATCCTCACCTGGATGTGATCCGACACCGCTCGCGCCAAAGGACATGGGACCCAGCTTACTGATGAGAAACCTGCGCAAAGGATCGCATCCATATGTCTGACCTGGTCCAACAGCGTTTCGGCGATCTCCCTCGCACGTTTCTCATCAGTAGAGAGGCAATCGGGCCGCTATCTCCGTGCCGCCGCCCTCGCGCCGTCCCGCCGTACAGGTGCCGCCGGTCTCGGCCGCGCGCTCCCGCATGGAGGTCAGTCCCACCCCGGCGGGCGGCGACGGCGGCAGGCCCACCCCGTCATCGGAGACCACCACGCGCAGCTCCCCGTCCGCGCGGGCCAGCCGCACCAGGCAGGCAGTGGCCTCCGCGTGCCTGCGGACGTTCGTCAGCGCCTCCTGGACGATCCGGTAGACCGCCACCTCGACCGCCGCGGGCAGCCCGTCGAGCGAGCCCTCCACGACCACGTCCACGCGCGGCCCGGGGGCCTGGCCGAAGAAGCGCAACGCCCCCTCCAGGCCTAGATCGTCGAGGGCCGGCGGGCGCAGGCCGTAGACCAGCTCCCGCACCGACACGATCGTCGAGGTCATCTCCTCGCGCACCCGCATCAGCAGCGGCGCCACCGACTCGGGGTCGCGCGCGAGCCGCCGCCGCGCCTCGTCGATCGTCATCGTGACGCTGGTCAGCGCGGGACCGAGCCCGTCGTGCAGCTCCCTGCCGAGCCGCCGCCGCTCCTCGTCGCGGGTGGCCCTGATGCGCTCGCGCGAGCGCATCAGATCGGTGGTCAGGCGTACGGCGTGCGCCAGCTCGGCCAGGTGCCTGGCCAGCACGGACAGCGGCTCCCTGCCCTGCCTCGCGCCGTTGAGCAGCAGCCGGCCGACGGGCTCGCCGTGCCAGTCGAGCGGCACCGCCTTCGGCTCCTCGCCCAGCTCGCCGTCCACGATCGTGACCGCGCCCTCGATCTCGACGGCCGCCCCTCGCGCGCCGAGCGCCCATCTGACCACCGAGGTCGCGGTGGCCAGCGCCTCGGCGGGGTCGCCTGCCTCCTGCACGGTACGGCTGAGCCGGTCGGCCGCCCGGTAGGGGTTGCGCTCGACGTCGAACAGGCGGTCCACGGCCTGCTGGAGGCGCTGCCGTACGGGGTGGAAGAGCGCGCCCACCAGCATCGCCGCCACCAGTCCCGCGACCGGGCCGTAGGAGCCCACCAGGTGGTCGCCGAGCCAGATCAGCGCGGCGTAGACGACGCCCACGACGACCGCGAGCGCGCCGTACACCAGGGTCCTGTTGAGGATGATCTGGATGCCGTACAGCTGGTGACGCAGCACGGCCGCGACGACAGAGATCGGGATGCCGCCGGCCAGCAGCAGGTGCAGGGCGACCAGGACGGGGTCGTCGCCGCGCACCAGCCAGAAGCCGACGAACGCCCCCATCGTGACCGCGTACCAGGCGATCTGCCTGCGCAGCTCGGGGCCCGCCGCCCGGTAGCGGAAGCCGAGCGAGGCCAGGCCCAGCACCGACAGAGCCATCATCGGCGGGGTGATCCACGACTCGACGGTCTCGGGGATCGAGCCGAGCGCCTCGACGCCGAACGGGTTGACGAAGCCCTCGATCTCGATCTCGAAGCCAGCGTCGGGGCTCAGGCCGAGCATGAGCGAATGGCCGACCATCAGGAACAGGTTGCCGTAGAGCACCCACCGCCACCCCCTGGACGGCAGCCGCCCGTCGGGGAAGAGCAGCGGCATGATCCCGATGAACGTCGGCACCGTCCACAACCACAGCCACAGCGCCAGCCAGCCGAGGTAGGGCACGTACGGCCCAGGGGCGAACGCGGTCAGCCAGTGGGTGCCGGCGAAGGCGAGGCTGTAGACCGCCCACACCACGCCGGTGCCCCACATGATCCACAGGAACGGCAGCCGCGGCCTGCGCGCGATCAGGAACGCCGCGGCGACGGGGAAGAGCAGCGCGATGGGGTCGACGCCCTCCATCGACAGGGCCCACGGCACCTGCTCGGCCAGCCACCACGACGTCAACGCCGCCGCGGGCGAGAACACCGCGCCCGCCCAGGCGATCCAGCGCATCACTCCGCACCCTCCTCGGCCTTGAGCGGCAGCCGCGCGACCACCTCGGTGCCGCCGCCCGGCCGGCCCGTGACCGCGCAGTCGCCGCCCACCTCGGCCGCGCGCTCGCGCATCGAGGCCAGCCCCACCCCGCTGCGCCGCTGCTCGGGCAGCCCGATCCCGTCGTCCGACACGGTCAGCCACAGCTCCTCCTGGCGCTCCAGCCGGATCAGGGCCGTGGTGGCGTGGGCGTGCCTGCGCACGTTCGTCACCGCCTCCTGCGCGATCCGGTAGGCGGCCACGCTCGTCGCGGAGGGCAGCCCGTTCACGGCGCCCGCCACGACCACGTCCACCCTCGGTCCAGGCCCGTCCGCCAGCGACCGCAGCGCGCCCTCCAGGCCCAGCTCCTCCAGCGCGGGCGGGCGCAGCCCGTAGACCAGGTCGCGCACGTCCCCGATCGCCTCGGTCATCTGGCTGCGCACCCTGTGGAGCAGCGGATCGACCGCCGCCGGGTCCCTGGTCAGGCGCAACCGCGCCTCGTCGACGGTCATCGCCAGGCTGGCCAGCGTGGGCCCGAGCCCGTCGTGCAGGTCCCTGCGCAGCCTGCGGCGCTCCTCCTCCCTGGTGGCCAGGATGCGCTCCCTTGAGCGCTGCAGATCGGCGGTCAGCCGTACGGCGTGGGCCACCTCGGCCAGATGCCTGACCAGCATGTCGAGCAGGCCGGGATCGGGCGGATCGCCCTTGAGCAGCAGGCGGCCCACCGGACGGCCGTGCCAGATCAGCGGCGTGGCCCGCTCCCCCGGCTCGCCGTCGCACACCCTGCGGACCGTGCCCTGGGACAGCAGCACCTCGACGGCCACGCCGTCGGCCTGGAGCGCCTGCCTGATCGCGGTCGCCGCGGACTCCAGCGCCTCGATCGGGCCGCTGGCCTGCTGGATGCTCTGGTTGAGGCGGTGGGCCACCCGGTACGGGTCGCGCTCGACCTTGAACAGCCGATCCGCGGCCTCCTGCAGGCGTTGCCGTACGGGGTGGAACAGCGCGCCCGCCGCCAGCGCGGCGACCAGGCCCGACCACGAGCCGAGGCCCGCCGCCACGGCGGTGATCCCGAAGTAGACGGCGCCGATCACCGCGGTGAGCACGGTGTAGACGAGTGTGCGGTTGACGATCAGGTCGATATCGTGGAGGCGGTGGCGCAGGACGGCGACCGCGACGGCGACCGGCATCGCGGCGATCGCGGCCGACTGGACGGCCGTCGCGAGCGGCGCGTCATCGAAGAAGGCGCAGCTCGCCACGATGACCAGCGGGTAGCCGAACCAGGCGACCTGCCTCCTGGTGTCCGCGTCGCCCCTGCGGTAGCGGTGCACGAGCGCCCCCACGCCCAGGAACGGGACCACCCCGACCACGGTCGGCAGCGCCGCAGCCGCTCCGGGGTCGGTCATCGCCACGGCGGCGAGCGCCAGGGGCCCGACAACCATGACGGCCGGCAGCGGGCCCCACGGCCGCGAAGGCGGCTTCCCGTCGGGGAAGGTCACCGCGAGCGGTCCCAACAGCAGCAGACCCACCTGCGGGCTCCACGCGTGCGGGCCGTGCGCGAATGTGTACACCGCCGACACCAGGCCCACGGCCAGCAGCAGCCGCGCGGTGAGTAGCCCGGGCCGCCGCCCGAGCAGGAACGCTCCAACGGGAGGGAACACCGCCCCCACGACCGCCTCCGCCGGCCGGAAGCCGGGGACGGCGAAGACGCCCAGCCAGCCCGCCGCGACGACCAGCAGCGGACCTAATGCCCCGAGCAGTTTTCTCCCCATATGTCGCGGATCCTAGGGCCGGGATGTCCCGTCGTCACGGGACAGGAGCCCTGTCCTATCGTGGGACAGGTGAAGCTCACGAAATTCGGCCATGCCTGCGTCCGCCTCGAGAAGGACGGCAAGGTCCTGGTCATCGACCCCGGTACGTTCACCGACGCCGCCGCCCTCGACGGCGCCGACGCCGTACTGATCACGCACAACCACTTCGACCACGCCGACCGCGACAAGCTGCTCACGCTGTCGCCCGAGGTCGAGGTGTGGACCTGCGAGGGAGTCGCCTCGGGCGCCGCCGAGGCGCTGCCCGCGAAGGTCCAGACGGTACGCCACGGCGACACCTTCGACACGGCCGGATTCGGCGTGAAGGTGTTCGGCGAGTGGCACGCCGCCAACCACCCCGACATGCCGGTCGTCGACAACGTCGGGTTCCTGCTGGACGAGGAGGTGTTCTACCCGGGGGACGCCTTCACGGTGCCGGACGCCTCCGTCGGGACGCTCCTGGTGCCCACGGGCGCGCCGTGGCTGAAGCTGGCAGAGGTCGTCGAGTACCTGCGCACGGTGAAGGCGGCACGCGCCTACTCCACGCACGACGCGCTCTACAGCGACCTGGGTCTCGGCCTGGTCGACAACTGGCTGAAGATGGAGGCGGACAAGCAGGGCGCCGACATCCGTCGCATCGCGGTGGGCGACTCCGTCACCCTGTCCTGACCTGTGCTGACCCGGCCCGCGCTGTCCTGACCCGCGCTGTCCTGACCTGCGCTGTCCTGACCTGCGTTCGCGGCGGGGTCAGGCGGCGGTGGCGATGGTGGCGGAGCCGATCACGGTGTCGCCCGAGTAGAGCACCGCAGCCTGGCCCGCCGCCACGCCCGTGGCCGGCTGGTCGAGCGTGATGACGACCGTGTTGTCGTCGCGGACCTCGAAGCGGCAGCCGTAGACCTCGCCGTGCGCACGCAACTGCACCGACAGCTCCCCGGTGGCCACGGGCCCGTTCCACACCGGACGGGTGCAGGTGATCTCGGAGACCCGCAGCGCCTCGCGAGGACCCACGGTCACGGTGTTCGACACCGGCTCGATCGACAGCACGTAGCGCGGCCTGCCGTCGGCGGTCGGGCGATCGATGTGCAGGCCCTTGCGCTGGCCGACCGTGAAGGCGTAGGCGCCCTCGTGCGCGCCGACGACCTCGCCCTCCTGGTCGACGATGCTGCCGGGCTCCTGGCCCAGGCGCTTGGCGAGGAAGCCCCTGGTGTCGCCGTCGGCGATGAAGCAGATGTCGTGGCTGTCGGGCTTGTCGGCGACGGTCAGGCCGCGCCTGGCGGCCTCCTCGCGCACCTCGGCCTTGGTGGAGTCGCCGAGCGGGAAGATCGCGTGGCTGAGCTGCTCCCTGGTGAGCACCCCCAGCACGTACGACTGGTCCTTGCCCTGGTCGACGCTCCTGGACAGCACGCCGTCGGTGAGCCTGGCGTGGTGGCCCGTGGCCACGGCGTCGAACCCGAGCGCCAGCGCCCGGTCGAGCACCGCCTCGAACTTGATCTTCTCGTTGCAGCGGAGGCAGGGGTTGGGCGTGCGGCCGGCGGCGTACTCGGCGACGAAGTCCTCGATCACGTCGCGCTGGAAGCGCTCGGCCATGTCCCAGATGTAGAACGGGATGCCGATGACGTCGGCGGCGCGGCGGGCGTCGCGGGAGTCCTCGATCGTGCAGCAACCCCTGGCCCCCGTGCGGTGGGATTGCGGATTGGCCGAGAGCGCCAGATGCACACCGGTGACATCGTGGCCCGCCTCGGCGATCCGAGCAGCGGCCACGGCGGAATCGACGCCGCCCGACATGGCGGCAAGCACACGCAGTCCCATGACGATTCGAGACTACCGTCTCGCCGACGCCCACTCGGCCCCCGTGTGCCCGGCACCCGCTCGACCGCCGAGCACACGGGCCCCCAGGGCCATCGCCGTCACCTCGCCCGTCGAACGCGGCTCGCCGTACCAGGCGCGAACAGCGAAGCCGCTTCGCCGTACAGGGCGGGAACGTCGCGCCCGGCTCGCCGTACCGGGCGGGAACGGAGAGTCGCGGGCCTTCGTGGTGCGAGAATGCTGGGCTATGCGACTGTTCGGGCGCAAGGACGAAGAAGAAGAGAGCGCCGAGGAGCCCGGCGACGGGCTGGCGGAGTTCTGGGACTGGTGGCGGGAGTCCAGGCCCAGGGTCGACGCGCTGGTCGAGGCGGGTGCGGCCGAGAGCCTGTCGGAGCTGATCGCCCCGGCCGTCACGGCGGTCCATCCCGGCCTGGTCTGGGAGGTCGCGCCCGGCAGGAAGGCGCAGCAGGCGCTGGTCGTGACCGCGGCGGGCGATCCCGAGCTGCGGTCGCTGGCGCACCGGTGGGCCAAGGCGGCGCCCGAGAGCGACGCGCTGTGGGAGTACCACCCCTCTCGCCAGGCCAACCCCGAGGCGATGGAGCTCACGCTCGACGTGGGCGGGTACGAGTTCGCCCTCGACAAGCTGCTGCTCGGCCTGCGGGTGCCGAGGGGCACCCCGCGCATGGACATCGCCGCCTTCCATCCCGTCTTCGTCATGCTCGACGAGGAGACGAGGATGGAGACGACGCTGCTCTCCCTCGACTGGCTGCTCGGCGAGGACGACGTGGCCAGGTGGGTCGGCGAGATCACACCCGCCACGTTCCAGCCGATCGACGCCGTCGAGGCCGTGCACCTGCCCTCGGTGATCGCCGACCTCGCCTCCGAGTACGCCGAGGAGCAGTGGGCGCTGCTGGAGGGCCAGACCGCGGGCGGCGCGCCGCTCATCGCGACGGCACGCTACCCGCTGAGGCCCGTCGACTACCCGCTCTACGACCAGCACATCCAGATCACGCTGCCCTACGCGAACGCCGACGAGAACGGCCTGCCCGTGGGCGAGTCGCTGGCGTCGCTGAGGGAGTTCGAGGAGCGGCTCGCCGCCCGCCTCGACCGGCTGCACGCCGACGGGGTGCTGGCCGCCCACCTCAGCGCCGAGAGCACGCGGGTCATCCACGTCTACGCCGACCCGACGGGCGAGGCGGCCATCCACGCCAAGGAGCTGATCGTGAGCTGGGAGGAGGGCCAGCCGCTGGTCGACGTCGTCACCGACCCGGGCTGGACCTCTGTCGCCCCGTTCCTCTCCTAGCGCGGCATGGCTGCCCTGGCACCGCCACGGCGGGCCGCACCGGTGCCGGTCAGTCAAAACCCCATCAAAAGTCCTTTGGACTGCCAGACGACTCCTCACCAGGTGGGCAGGGCTCACCAGAAGAGGAGATCCCACCATGAACTTCGTGGAGACGGCCAGACCGTACGTCCTGTCCCTGTTCCGTATCGTCGTCGCGCTGCTCTTCGCCTGCCACGGCGCGGCGAAGATCTTCGGCGTCCTCGGAGGCGAGAAGGTCCCTGCCGGTGTCTGGCCGCTGTGGTACGCGGGCATCATCGAGCTCGTGGGGGGCGGCCTGATCCTCCTCGGCCTCGCCACCCGGATCGTCGCGCTGATCTGCTCGGGCGAGATGGCCTTCGCGTACTTCACCGTCCATCAGCCGAGAGCCCTGTGGCCGCTGCAGAACGAGGGCGAGCTGGCGGCCGTCTTCTCCTGGTCGTTCCTGCTGATCGCGGTCCTGGGTCCAGGAGCGTGGGCTCTCGACACGTGGCTGGGCCGTCTCCGCAAACGAGCGCCCACCACACCCACCAGGACGGCCTGACCCGGCCCCACGCCGCGCTCCTTCGCCCGGGCGACCTGGAGGGTCACGCTCCGCTGGACGGGAGGCGGTCGAGCGCGATCCCGAAGTGGTCGAGGTAGGCGGGCAGCAGTTCGGCTTCCCGCAGGACGCGTTCCGTGCGCTCGCCGTACACGGTGTGGATCAGCTTGCGGCCGCTGATCGTGGTCCGCCCCTCGGCTGTGCGCATCGAGCAGACCGGCGACCTGGTGAAGTGCGACTCCGGCGAGGTCGTCTGCCACCAGCACGTCGGGACGAAGTCCGCCAGCTCATACGGCCGAGCGGTCAGCCGGTAGCCCTGGTCGCCCTTGTGCACGATGTCGAGGTCGCCGTCGCCGCTGGGAGCGGGCACGACCCGGAACACGCCCCCGTCGTCCTTCTGCTCCGAGCGTTCGTCGAGCCGCAACGGCTCGTCGGCGAAGTCACCGAAGCCGACGTCGACCAGCCACGGCTCGTCCAGATCCACGCGGAGCGCCAGGTGGTCGAAGAGCGGCCCCGGCCTGGCGCCGTGGAGGACCCGTGCGGCCAGCAGCGTCACCCGGTAGCCGAGCGCGGTCAGCAGCTCGGCGAACAGCCCGTTCAGCTCGTAACAGAAGCCACCGCGGCGGCGGTTGACGATCTTGTCGAACAGCGCCTCGGATTCGAGCGAGATCGGCTCGCCGAGATGGATGCTCAGATTCTCGAACGGCACCGCCCTCAGGTGAGCGAGCTGCAGGGCTCGCAGGCTCTGCGCGTCCGGCTCGGCCGGCCGGGTCGCGCCGAATCTGTCGAGGTAACGGGCGACGTGCGACTCCTTCATGGGGCAAGCAAACCATGCGCCGCGCGTGCCGCCGCTCACGAAGCAGAGCCGGCCGTCCTCCGTGCCGGGCACCGCTGGGCATCACCCATCGGGACGTCCCCCGCGAAAGGCTGGTGCGGTCAGCTGAGACCGGCCCGGCGAGCCCGTTCCACCGCCGCGGGAAGTACCTCGATCAGCCGGTCGACGTCCTCCTGGGTCGACGTGTGCCCGAGGGTGAAACGGAGCGATCCCCGGGCGGCCGCGGCGGGCGCGCCCATCGCCAGCAGCACGTGGGACGGCTGAGCCACCCCCGCCGAGCAGGCCGAGCCGGTCGAGCACTCCACGCCCTTGGCGTCGAGGAGCATCAGCAGCGCGTCGCCCTCGCAGCCGGGGAAGGAGAAGTGCGCGTTGCCCGGCAGCCGGTCGACGGGGTCGCCGTTGAGTATCACGTCGGGGACGGCCTGCCGTACGCGGTGAATGAGGTCGTGGCGCAGCGCGGTGAGGCGGGCGGCCTGCTCCCGCTGCCCCTTCACCGCGGTCTCCACGGCGGCGGCCAGCCCCGCGATCGCGGGGGCGTCGAGCGTGCCGGAGCGGACGTCGCGCTCCTGGCCCCCGCCGTGCAGGACGGAGACCGGCGTGACGCCGCGGGCCAGCAGCAGCGCGCCGATGCCCATGGGCCCGCCGACCTTGTGGCCGCTCAGGGTGAGCGCCTCGGCGCCCGAGTCGGCGAAGGAGACCGGCAGCATGCCGATGGCCTGGACGGCGTCGGTGTGGAAGGGGATGCCGTGGTCGCGCGCGATCGCCGAGAGCACGCGGATCGGCTGGACGGTGCCGACCTCGTTGTTCGCCCACATGACGCTGACCAGGGCGACGCTCTCGGGGTCGCGCTCGATGGCGGCGCGCAGCGTGTCAGGGTGGACCCTGCCCTCGGAGTCGACCTCGAGCAGCTCGACCTCGGCGCCCTGGCGGTCGGCCAGCCACCTGGCGGGGTCGAGCGCGGCGTGGTGCTCAACCGAGCTGATCAGGATACGCGCGCGGGGCGCGCGCGCCCAGTAGAGGCCCTTGACGGCGAGGTTGTCGGCCTCGGTGCCGCCCGCGGTGAAGACGACCTCGCTGGGCCGCGCCCCCAGGGCGTCGGCGATCGCCTCGCGGGACTCCTCGACCACCCGGCGAGCCTGTCGGCCGGCGGCGTGCAGCGACGATGCGTTACCCACGCGGCCGAGCTGTTGGGTCATCGCCTCGATGGCCTGGAGAAGCATCGGAGTGGTCGCCGCGTGATCGAGATAGGCCGGGCTCACCCGCTCAGAGTATCTCGTTTGCGACTGTACCGTCCAGACGGTACAGTAGAGGCATGAGGCGAGACGAGTTGCTTGACGCCGCGGAGGAGCTCCTCTGCGACCAGGGCTCGGCCGCGCTCACCCTCGCCGCCGTCGCCGACCGGGCCGGCGTGAGCAAGGGCGGGCTCCTCTACCACTTCAGCAGCAAGGAAGCCCTGATCAAGGGCATGGTCGAGCGGCTCATCGGAGAGTTCGACGACCTGCTGGCGGCCCAGCCGCACGACACGTACACCAAACGCTATCTGGGCGCCACGCTCGCGGCCGTCCGCTCGGGCCGGCTGCGACGCTGGGCCGTCGTGACGGGCGCCTCGGGCAACCTGTTCCTCCTCGCGCCGCTGCGCGACGCGATGGCCAGGTGGCACTGTGAGGGCCTGTCGGACGAGCCCGACCCGGTGGCCTCCCAGATCGTCCGGCTGGCATGCGAGGGGCTGTGGGACGTGGCCAGCCACGACCCCGGCCTCCACACCGAGAGCGAGCTCGTCGCCCTCGAGGCCCGCCTCCTCGCCCTGCTCTAGCACCCGGCGCCCAGAGAGCCGCAGGCCGCGCGCCTGACCGCGGCGCGCCCGCCTTCTCCCTTCCCCTGTATTCCCTGGTCCCCGGTGTTCCCCCGTTCCCTTCTTCTCCTGTTCCCTCGTTCCGCTGTCCCCCCGTTTCCGGACGGACGGCGCCCGGCCCGGCGTCGCTGCTCCGGCTGCCTTTTCCCTGAAAGCGGCGCCCTTCCCGGGGCGCCGTTCATGAACTGAACGGCGCCCCGATGGGCGCCCATCTGACGATCCGAGAGGTGTTGACGATGACCCGCGACCTGAGGACTGCCCGTTATGGGTCGATCCTCACTTTCGTCCTGGCTGGCTTGATGGTGGGCACGATGACCGTGCGCATCCCCGCGCTGACCGACAAACTCGGCCTGTCCGAGGCGACGGTCGGCGTGATCCTGCTCGTGTGGGGTCTGGGCGCGCTCGTGACCATGCAGTCGATGCGCGGGATCATGAGCCGCGCGGGCAGCCGGACGGTCCTGCGGGTCGGTGGCCCCGCCACCGCGCTCTCGCTGCTCGGCATGGCCTGCGCGCCGAACCTGCCGTCGCTCCTGGTGGCGGTCGCGGTCTTCGGCATGGCCTTCGGCACCGTCGACATCGCGATGAACGCCCAGGGCTCCACTGTCGAACAGGCCTACGGCAGGCCGCTGATGAACGGCATGCACGCGGGCTGGTGCGTCGGCGCGATCGCGGCGGGCGGCATCGGCAGCCTGTCGATCGCCCTCGGCCTGTCCTACACCGCGAACCTGTCGATCGTCGCGCTGCTCTCGCTCCCCCTTGCCGTGCTCATCGGCCGCACCTACCTGCCCGAGCCGCCCGTCGTGCGGACCACCGCCAAGGCGCGCAGGCGGCTGCCCGCCGTCGTCTACCTGCTGGGCGCGATCATGTTCTTCGCGTTCATGGTGGAGGGCACCGTCGCCGACTGGAACGGACTGTTCATGCGCGACGAGCTCGGCGCGCCCGAGGCCATCGCCGCGCTCGGCTACCCGATCTTCGAGGCCGGCATGCTCCTGGCCAGGCTCGGCGGTGACCGGCTGCGCTCGCGGTTCGGTGTGCGCGGCATGATGACCGTCTCGGGCGTGGCCACGGCCGTGACCTTCGCGATCGTGCTGACCGCCGCCACTCCGCTGATCGCCGTCGTCGCGATGTTCTTCGTCGGCCTCGGGGTCGCGACCATCTCGCCGATGACGCTGTCGCTGGCGGGCACCGCCACCGACAACCCCGGCCCCGCGATCGCCCAGGCGGGCGCGATGGGCTACGCGGGTCTGCTGCTCGGACCCGTGGCGATCGGCCTGATCAGCGACTTCACCTCGCTGCGGGTGGCGCTCGGCATCGCGGTCGTGCTCGGCGTGCTCATCGCGATCGCGGCCCGCTTCCTGCCCCGCCAGGAGACGACCACGATCACACCGGTCCACGTGGAGGAGCGCACCCCCGCGGGACTGGCCGCCTGACCCCAGGCGCCGCCTCCCAAAGCCGCGGCCCCGCATTAGCGCGGGGCCGCGCCTCCAGCGGTTCCGTCTCGGGGCCGGGCCGCGCCTCGAGCCGTTCCGTCTCGGGCGCGGGGCCGTGCTTCTGGCGGTTCCGTCTCGGGCGCGTGCGTGAGAGGCTCGGACGGTGACCGCCCGCTCCGAGCGCATGGACCTGGACGCCTACGTCGAACGCGTCAGGAACGGCCCCTGCTTCGTCTGCGCCATCGTCTCCGGCGACCCCGCCCACGACCTAGAGGAGATCCTCTACGAGGACGAGCGGCACCTGGCCTTCCTCGCCCGCTATCCCACGGTTCCCGGCTACACGCTCGTCTGCCCCAAGGCGCACGTCGAGCACGCCGTCAGGGACCTGGACGAGGACGCCTACCTCGCGCTGATGGCCGTGGTGCGCAGGGTCGCGCTGGCCGTGGAGGCGGTCGTCCCCTCGGAGCGGACCTACCTCCTCACGCTGGGCAGCCAGCAGGGCAACTCCCACCTGCACTGGCACATAGCCCCGCTGCCGCCCGGCACGCCGTACCACGAGCAGCAGTTCCACGCGCTGATGAGCGAGAACGGCCTGATCCCGTGGGACACCGAGCAGGCGGCCGCGCTGGGCGCCCGCATCCGGGCCGCCCTCGCAAGGTGAGCGACACGAAAGCCGCCTTCGCGAAGTGAGCGACGCGAAAGCCGCAAGTGACCGACACGAAAAGCGGCGGCCCCCCTGAGACAGGGGACCGCCGCTCCACGCGCCTACTTGCGCTTGCTGATCTCGTCCGCGAGCTGCGGGACGACCTGGTGCAGGTCGCCCACGACACCGAAGTCGGCGAGCTCGAAGATCGGCGCCTCCGGGTCCTTGTTGATCGCGACGATGGTCTTGGCCGTCTGCATGCCCGCCCGGTGCTGGATCGCACCCGAGATGCCGGCGGCGATGTAGAGCTGCGGCGAGACCGTCTTGCCCGTCTGGCCGACCTGGAACTGGTGCGGGTACCAGCCCGCGTCCGTGGCCGCGCGGGAGGCGCCCACAGCGGCGCCCAGGACGTCGGCGAGCCCCTCGATGATCGAGAAGTTCTCCGCCGATCCCACGCCACGGCCACCGGAGACGACGATGGCCGCCTCGGTGAGCTCGGGACGGGCGCCCTTCTCCTGCTTGACCCGCTCGACGATCTTCGAGGCCTTGGCGGCGTCCGACAGCGCGACCGAGACCTCCTCCTCGGTCCCCGCGGCCGGCGAAGGAGCGGGAGCGGTGGAGTTGGGGCGGACCGCGATGATCGGGGTGCCCTTGGTCACGCGCGAGTGGACGTTGACGCCGCCACCGAAGATGGACTGGTCGGCGACGAAGCCCTCGCTCAGGCCGACCGCGTCGGTGATGACACCGGAGTCGGTCTTGACGGCCAGGCGACCGGCGATCTCCTTGCCCTCCGCCGTGGCGGCGACGAGGACGGCCGCGGGCGCGGCCGAGCCGACCAGCTGCGCCAGCAGTTCGGCCTTGGGGGCGACGACGTGGTCGACGACGTCGGCGGAGCCCGCGACGTAGACCTTCTCCGCGCCGTACTCGGCCAGCCTGGCCTTGGCGTCGGCGGTGAAGCCGGGGCCTGCCCACACGGCCGAGGGGGTGCCGAGCGAGCGGGCCAGGGTCAGCAGCTCGAGCGTGACCTTCTTGACCTCGCCGTCGACCTGCTCAACGAGAACGAGAATCTCCGACATATCAGCTGTTCTCTCCCGTACTCAGATGAACTTCTTGGACGCGAGGAAGTCGGCGGCCTTGACGCCGCCATCGCCCTCGTCCTTGACGATCGTGCCCGCCGCGCGCGGAGGGGCCGCGGCGAAGTCGACGACCTCGGACCAGGCCGCACCGAGGCCGACCTGCGACGCGTCGATCTCGGCGTCCGCCACGCCCATCGTCGCGACCGGCTTCTTCTTGGCCGCCATGATGCCCTTGAAGGAGGGGTAACGCGGCTCGTTGATCTTCTCGACCACGGAGACGACGGCGGGCAGCGTGGCCTCGACCTTGTCGTAGCCGTAGTCGGTCAGGCGCTGGATGGAGATCGAGGAACCGTCGATGTCCACCTTGTTGGCCAGCGTGAGCTGCGCGGCGCCCAGGCGCTCGGCCAGCATCGCGGCCAGCACGCCGGTCCGCGCGTCGGTCGACTCCGAACCGAGGATGACCAGGTCGAAACCGATCTTCTTCAGCGTCTGGGCCATCGCGTAGGAGGTCGAGAGCGCGTCCGAGCCGTGCAGGGCGTCGTCGGTCAGGTGGACCGCCTTGTCCGCGCCCATGGCCAGGGCCTTGCGGATGGTCTCGGTGGCCTTGCCGGGGCCCATGGTGAGGACGGTCACTTCACCGCCGTGGGCCTCCTTGAGCTTCAGGGCCTCCTCGACCGCGTACTCGTCAAGCTCGTTGACGACGCCGTCGGCGGCGTCGCGGTCGAGCGTCTTGTCATCGGACCGGAGCTTGCGCTCGGTCGCCGTGTCGGGGACCTGCTTCACGCAGACGACGATGTTCATGGCCGGTGGCCGACCTCCCGTAATCGCATGCTCGGATGAGTGCTGTCCAGACTGCCAGACTGCCCAGGGCCCCACTCCACGGCCCCTTGGGTCGCCATGTTACCCATGGGTAGCTTTGACGCAAACCCGCAGGTGGCCCCACCATACCGAACTTTGTTCCGGAATCCCGCTATGGCCCCCATCGCATATCGCGATCAGGCGTTGAGCAGGAAGACCACTCCCACGACCAGCGCAGTGCCGGCGAAGAGCGCCAGCGTGAACGGGCTGAAGAGGGTGCTGAGCACCAGCCACAGCGCCACCACCCCGGCCACCGACGACAGGTCGGTCACCATGCGGCGGATCCTGAACAGGCCGCGCGAGAGCAGCGCGACCGCCGCGTCGCCGACCACGATCAGAGAGTAGGACGCGAGCAGCAGCAGCGACGCCTCGGGCAGCGGTGTCCTGGCCGCCGCCGCCAGCAGGGCGACGAAGATGCCCGAGCCGATCACCCACCGCCTGCGGATCTTCTCCCTGTGGCGGGCGCGCGCCTCGTCCGTCGTGGGCCGCCCGGGCCGCCACTCCCTCGTGGACAGGTCGTGCAGGTCGGCATGGCCCTGAGTGGGCTCCACCCGCCGGCCCCCGGCGAAGACGCCGCCCAGCCCACCGGAAGGGCCGCCCGCCTCGAGGAACGCCCCCGGCTCGGGCCCCAGGGCGCCGGGGAAGGGCTCCGGTCCCGCCGGGCCCGCCGCTCCCATGGCGCTCGGCGTGGGGCGCCGGGCCGTACCGCTCAGGCCTCTGACGCCGTGGCGCCCGCGGGAAGGCGTGTCGACGCCGAGCCTGGCGCAGATCTGCGCGGCCGTCGGCCGCGCGGCGGGGTCACGCAGCAGGCATTCGCGCAGCAGCGGCTCCAGCCAGGCGGGCACCCCCTCGAGATCGGGCTCGTGATGGACGACCCGGTAGGCGATGGCCGACAGCGGGCCCGTGCCGTACGGCTGGCGCCCCGTGGCCGCGTAGGCCAGCGTGGCGGCGAAGGAGAACACGTCGGCCGGAGCGCCGGTCTCCTGCCCTTCGAGCACCTCGGGCGCCAGGTAACCGGGCGTGCCGACCACCGCGCCCGAGGCGGTGACAGACAGCGAGTCGAGCGCCGAGGCGATGCCGAAGTCGATCACCACGGGCTCGCCCTCGGCCATCATGACGTTGGCGGGCTTGAGGTCCCTGTGCACCACGCCCGCGTCGTGGATGGCCGTCAGCGCCTGCGCCAGCCCCTTGGCCAGGCGGCGCAGATCCGTCACGGGCACCGGCACGACGCTGAGCGGCCGCCCCTGGACGTAGCGGGTCACGAGGTAGGGCCGCTCGCCCGACATCGAGGCGTCGAGCACCTCGGCCACGTACGGCCCCTCCACCAGGCGCATCGTCTCGACCTCGCGCTCGAGCCTGGTCAGGGCGGAGGCGTCGGCGGCGACGTGCGGGTGCAGGACCTTGACCGCGACGGTGCGGCCCTCGGGGTCGAGCGCGAGGTGGACCTCGCCGAACCCGCCCGAACCGAGCGGGGAGAGAAGGCGGTAGGGGCCGAGATGCTCACCGTCAGGCTCGCTCATGTCTCCATAGTGCCCCGCGGAGGGGCCGGAGACCACGTCATGACCAGGGTGAGAGGAAGCCGAGTCCGAGGCTCGTCATGAGGGAGTCGATGAGCCCCGTGATGAGTCCGGTCACGCTGTCCTTCGCGGTGCGGGTCAGCTCCCTCACCACGTCGGAGGGCTGCTCCCACGGATGCCAGGTAGGCGCCTGCCCCATCGCGAACAGCACAGCGAGCAGCGCGGCGGTGCCGACGACCAGCGCGACCACGAGCCCTGCCCCTGGACTGCGGATGACGCCGGTCAGCGTGCGGGTGACGGCCTTGCGCGGCGCTCCCCCTCCGGGCAGCACGAACAGCCCCGCCGCGAAGGCACCGGCCGCGTAGGCCACCGCCTGGTCGCTGTGGATCTGCAGGGCGTAGTGCAGCACGCCCCACACGCACACGCCCCACAGGATCGACAGCGGGACCTGCACCAGCGACACCAGAGTCGCCTTGATCAGCGCCCATGGCGTGCCGAGCAGGATCAGCGCGGGATCGGCCGCGCTGCTGCCCCGCAACTGGCGGCGCGAGACGAGGTCACCGAAGAGGTACTCGCCCACGCGCAGCACCAGCGCGATCACCACGGCCGCGGCGCCGGCCATGACCGGCATCATGACCGCGAGCGCGACCAGCAACGTCAGCAGCAGCGCCGCGATGAGCGGATGCCCCACGCGGTACCTCGGCCGATCGGCCTGCGGCGGCGTGTAAGGCCGCGGCTGGACGGCGGGCTGGGGCGGCCTGACCGCCGCCCGCTGCTGCTGCGGCGAAGGCGCGGGGTAGCCCGCGACCCGCTGGTCGGGGTACGGCGGTGGCGGCTGGTACGGCGGCACGTTCGCCGGCACGTACGGCGGCGGCTTCGGCTCCTTGCGCTGCCTGTGCTCCTTGCGGGGCTGCGGCTCGGGGCGCGGCGGCTTGGCGTACTCGACCGGCGGCAGCAGGTCGGAGAAGCTGTCGTCGGAGACGAGCGTCCTGGTCCTGCCGACCGGCGGCGACTCCAGGACCCGCGTGCCGTTCGGCGGCGTCTCGTTGAAGGCCGTCACCGAGGGGTCGAGCGCGCGCGCCATGCGCAGCAGTTCCTGCGCGGTGGGCCTGGCCTTGGGGTCGACCGCCAGCGCCCTGCTCAGCCAGCCGCGCAGCCACGCGGGCGCCTTGTCGAGCTGCGCCCGCCCCTCCATGATGTTGAAGCAGATGACCTCGAACGTGCCCGTGCCGAACGGCGGCGCGCCCACCGCGGCGAAGAAGACCGTGGAGGCCAGCGCGTGCACGTCGGCCGCCTGGGTGATCTCCGTGTCGCGGATGATCTCAGGCGCGAGGTAGCCGGGCGTGCCGACGAACATGCCCGTCTGGGTCAGCCTGGTGGCGTTGACCAGGTGCGCGATGCCGAAGTCGATGACCAGGGGCTCGCCGTCGACCAGCATGACGTTGGACGGCTTGAAGTCGCGGTGGATGACGTCGGCGGCGTGGATGGAGACGAGCGCGGCGCACAGTCCCTGTGCCAGCCTGATCAGCTGCGCCGCGGGCAGCGGCCCCTCGGCGAGCACCGTCTCCTCGAGCGTGCGCCCGGGGGCGAATCTCGTCACCACGTACGGCTGCCCGCCGACCAGCTCGGCGTCGAGCACCTCGGCGACGTGCCGGCTGCGCACCCTGCGCATGGTCTCGACCTCGCGGGTCAGCCGGTCGCGCGCCTTCAGGTCCGCCGCGACGTGGGGGTGCAGCACCTTGATGGCGACCTCGCGCCCCTCCTCGTCGAGCCCGAGGTGGACAACCCCCATGCCACCCTCGCCGATCTTCCTGACGAGCCTGTAGGGACCGAGACGCTCGGGCGCCTGGGTGTTGCCAGTGCTCATCTACTCATCCCCCTCCTTGGCCCGCCTTCCCCCGCAGCTCCATCAGCTGGTCCGTGAGCCAACTCACCTCGACGGGCGCCCATACCGACTTCCTACCCAATTCGGGCACCGTGCCGAACGCCAGGACCAGCGAGAGCGCGGCGCCGACGGCGAGCACGCCGGCGGTCACCATGGCCACCGTACGCGACGGAACCAGTGAGGCGAGCGTCCTGCGCATCTGCCGCCCGGGGGCCTCGACCCCGGGACCGGCGCAGACCGTCCACAGCGCGACCGCTCCACCCCAGGCCAGCGCGTTGGCCAGCGGCATCGAATGGACCAGCACGGTGAGCAGCAGGGTGACGGGCAGACCGAGGATCAGCGCGTACGGCACCAGCGCGGCCGTGATGCCGATCGACTTCAGCAGCGCGGCGGGCTGGGCGAACACGCGGACCACGTCCGCCGCCGCCGAACCCGTCGAGCGCCTGGCGTTGAGCTGCGGCTGGGCCAGGTCGGCGGCGCGCAGCAGCACGGCGAACGGGATCGCCACCGCGCTCACCACCAGCGGGGCGAGCACGGCCAGCACGATCATGATGACGAGCAGCATGGCGCCCGCCACGCCGTACGCCTTGGAGCGCTGCAACGCGAGGCCGGGCGGCGCGCCGGGAATGCGCGGCTCGCGCCAGGTCTCGGGGTCGTGCCCCGAGACGTTCGCCTGCGGGTACTGCTGGCCGTAGGGCGGCTGGGCGCCACGAGGGTAGTCGGGCGCTTCGGGGCGCACCCTGCGGGTCGGGATGTCACCGTCACGCTGGTACGGCCGCGCCTGCGGCGGCACGCCCTGGTAACCGCCGGCCGGCCCGCCCTGAGCGGGGAAGCCCTGCGAAGGGCCGCCCTGGGCCGGGAATCCACCCGAGGGGCCGCCTTGGCCAGGGTGGCCACCCGAAGGGCCTTGGGCCGGGCGGCTACCGGAAGGCCCGCTCTGAGCAGGAGGGCCACTCTGCGGGCCGCCCTGCGCGGGGAAACCACCCGCCGAGGGGAAGCCGCCGGACGGACTCGGCGCACCCGGAGGGGCGTGCGGCGCGCTGTGGTTGCCCTGGTTACCCGGCCACGGGCGGCTCGAGGGTGGTTCGGGAGCGGCCTTGGTCGGCGCGTCCCACGGGTGCGCGGGCACGCCGCCCTCCTCGCGCATCTGCCGCAGCTCCTCGGGCGTCACACGCCTGGTCGGCCACGGGTCGCCCCCGGTCGTCGAGTGCTCGCCCGCCTGCCCCTGACCCGCGGGAGCGGGACCGCCCGAAGCGGGACCGGCCGCGCCATGGCCGCCCGTGGCGGGACCTCCAGGACCCTGACCACCGGTGCCGGGACCCGCCGTGCCCTGACCACCGGTGCCCTGCCCCCCTGTGGCGGGGCCTGCCTGGCCGTGGCCGCCGGTCGCTGGGGGCTGGTTGCCGAGCAGGGAGACGAACTCCTGGCTGCCGGGGGCGGCGGCGCCCGGCACGGGTGCGGCGCCGCCGTACGGCCCAGGGGCGGCCGGCTGCCCGAGCGGCGGGCGAGCGGGCGGGATCGCGGGCGTGGGGACGTCGGCGGGGTCGATGACGGGACGCGACCCAGGACGGTCCGGCCTGGGCACCGTGGAGATCTCGTCGGCCACCTTGGCGGGCCCCGGCAGCAGCCTCGCGGTCTGCTCGGCCAGGTCGGCCGCCTTGGGCCGCTTGGCGGGATTGCGCTGGAAGGCCGCCTTGAGCAGCGGCTGCAGCTCGCGCGGCGCCGCCGACACCTCGGCCTTGCCCGCGGTGATGTTATAGAAGATCATCTCCAGCGTGCCCTTGCCGAAGGGCGGCTGGCCGGTCGCGGCGTACAGCAGCGTGCCCGCCCACGCGTGGACGTCGACCTCGGGACCCGCCTCGTGCCCCTCGATGATCTCGGGGGCGAGGTAGCCGGGCGTGCCGATGAACATGCCGGTCTGGGTCAGCCTGGTCGCGTCGACCGCCTGCGCGATGCCGAAGTCGATCAGGACGGGGTCGCCGTCGAGGATCAGCACGTTGCCGGGCTTGAGGTCGCGGTGGATCACGCCGACGGAGTGGACGGCGGCCAGCGCCGAGGCCACCCCGTGTGCCACGCGGACCAGCGCGGGCAGCTCCAAGGGACCGTCCTGCTTGACGACCTCGTCGAGGGGACGGCCCGGCACGTAACGGGTGACGATGTAGGGACGGTGTCCCGTGACGTCGGCGTCCAGCACCTCGGCGATGTACTTGCTGCGCACTCGCCGCATCGTGTCGACCTCGCGCGAGAGCCGCCGCCTGGCGACGTCGTCGCCGGCGACCTCTGCTCGCAGGACCTTGACCGCCACCTGCCGCCCCTGCGGGTCGACAGCGAGGTGGACAACGCCCATGCCACCTTCACCGAGCCGCCTGAGCAGTCGGTAGGGGCCTAGTCGGTCATCGTTCATGGCATGCAGCACCATACTGGCTCAAACCCCGCCCACGAGATGAACCACGAGGTCACATTCCCACTGGTGTAACGTCCGAAGTGGCCCCATAGGTTTCCAATCAACAGTCTCGCATTGGTCTCAGTTCGCCAGATCGAGGACCTCCGCGGCCTTCAGTCCGGCCAGAGCGGCCCCCCGCAGGGCGAGCTTCGAGCGCCGCACGCCGCTGCCGATGACCACCTCGGGATGCGCCGCCACCCTGCTGTCGACGAGGATCGGCCAGTCGTCGGGCAGGCCGAGCGGAGTGATGCCGCCGTACTCCATGCCCGTGAGCGAGACCGCGTCGTCCATGGGGGCGAAGCTGATCTTGCGCGCGTCGAGCCGTCTCCTGATCACACCGTTGACGTCGGCCTTCGTCGTGGCGAGCACCATGCAGGCGGCATAGCGCACCTCGCCGCCGCGCCTGCCCGCCACCACCACGCAGTTGGCCGAGGCGTCGAGCGCCACGCCGTACCGCTCGCAGAAGGCGGCGGTGTCGGCCAGCTCGGGATCGATCTCGGCCACCCGCACCTCCTCCTCCATCTCACGTACGGCCCGCGCCACCGGTTCGGCGAGCAGGTCGATCCGGTCGAGAGCCGGAACCCATTGCACGTCCATGGGCAGGACCTTACGCCGAGGCTGTGACACGTCGATGCAGCTGGGTGACCGCGCTCCTGGCGGACTCCATGGCGCCCGCCTGCCAGGCGACCAGATGGGTGAGCCAGTCGCCCGCGAAGTACACCCTCCCTGACGGACGTTGCAGGAGAGTGAAGGACGAATCAAAGGCCGGCCAGCGCGCCCAGCCGCCCTGGAGATGGGGCTGGCGCTCCCAGGCGATCGAGACGCTCGACAGCAGCTCCGCGCGGTACTTCTCGCCGTGGATCTTCTTGCCCTGGGTGAGCGCGCGGCGCCTGCGGTCCTCGGGGGTGAGCGCGCCGTACAGCTCGGCGGACTCGCCCGAGTTGTAGTAGCCGACGAGCAGGCCGCGCTCGGAGTGGTAGCCGTAGGAGGGGTACCAGATGTGCGTGATGTCGAGGTCGGTCTCGGTGACGCCGCCGTAGATGCGGTCCTCCAGCTCCCACCAGCGCCTGCCGTACTCCAGGCCGATCTTGCCGGCGGCGACCGGGACCGGGGTGCGGAGCGCGGCGGTGACGGGGGCGCCCAGGTTGTGCGGGATCCTCGCCAGGACGTGCGGGGGCAGCGTGGCGACGCAGTAGTCGGCGGTGAGCTCGCCACCCTCCCAGGTGACGGTGACGCCCTGGTCCTGGTCGGTGATCCTGGTGACCTTCGCGCCGGTCCTGACGCGGTCGCGGCCGACGGCCTCGACCAGCCTCGTGACGATCGCGTCCATGCCGCCGACCGGCTGGAACATCGGGGTGGCCTGGTCGTAGCCGAAGTCGTTGATGATCGCGCGGCCGACTCCCGCGACGAGCACGTCGTGCAGGCTCGTGGGGCCGGTCAGCGCCGTCCCACCGTCCAGGCCCGGGTACTTCGTGAAACCGCGGCGCTCCGACCCCTCGTAGGTGAGCTTGGGCCCCAGGTCTCCGAACCTGCGCAGGAACTCCAGGAGGCGCTCCTGGTCGTCGCCCGTGAGCCTGCGGTCGAGCGCGCGGTGGTTGGTGGCCTTGGCCAGCAGCTCCGCGACGTAGCCGTACATGTCGGCGCGGGCGGTCTTGTTCCGGACCGTCCGGCCCTCGGTGTGCACGTAGGCGGAGGCGTTGGAGTTGACGAACGTCTCGATGGGGACACCGAGTTCGCGGCAGTAGTCCATCGTCACCATCCACGGCGCGATCCGGCCGGGACCCGCGTTGAAGTAGACGCCCTCGCCGAAGCGCACGTCCTGGGCGGCCCCGTTGAGCTCGGTGAGCCGGTCGCCGCCGCGCAGGGTGAGATTGCGCCCGCCGATTCTGTCGCTCGCCTCGAGGAGCGTGCAGTCGTAGCCCGCTTTGCCCAGCTCGTATGCGACGGTCAGGCCCGCGACGCCCGCGCCGAGGATGACGACCTTCGCGGCGCCCTTCCCCGTCAGCGTGAAATCGCCCGTCCGCGGTGGGGTGAACGCCTTGTCCTGCTCCGCGGGAGCCAGCCCCAGCGCGCCCATCGCCGCGTACATCGCGCCCGCGCCGCCCGCCGCGCCGATGCCGACCAGCAGTCCCCGCCTGGTCAGCGTGCCTCTGTCAGCCATAGGGCCCGCTGCCGCAGGCCACCTGCCCACCAATGGTCGCGAACAGGCCCATCAGCGCCATGATCTCGGTGAAGTCGTCCGTGGCGAACTCGATCTCCCGAGACCCCGTCTGCTTCACGCCCGGCACGAGCGCGCAGGCCGCCGCGATCGCCGTGGAGTTCCACTCCACACCCAGCGTGTACGGCCGGCTCGTCTCGTAGGGCGTGAACTCGCTCAACCTGCCGAGCGCCCGAGCCGCCGCCTCACGAATCGTCGCCTGCGCCACGGACGGCGGCAGCAACTCGGCGGAGAACTTGTCGATGCCCTTCTTGACCGCGACCGTCTCCACCTCGCCGAGCAGCTCGGCGGCCTCCTCGCCGACCGCCGCGTCCCCCGTGACGAGCGCGACCGGCACGCCGTGGAAGCCCGCGCAGGCCGCGACCAGCCGCGTCTCCCCGCAGGGCGCCCCGTTCAGGAAGACGTTCTGGATCTCCTTGCCCATCCACGTGTGGTTGAGCACGCCGTGCTGCACGCCCGCCCTCGCGTGGTAGCCGACGAACATCGCGGCGTCGAACGAGGCGTCGAGCCCCTGCGCCATGCGCTGCGACTTGCCGGGACCGCGGATCAGCGTGGCACGGGGGTCGAGCAGGTCGATCCTGAGGTTCTTGGTCGACCCGTGCGCGTCGTTGACCAGCACGCTGGTCGCCCCCGCGGCGAAGGCGCCCTCGATGGCCGCGTTGGCGTCGGCGGTCATGAGCTCGCAGCCGCGCTCGTAGCCCCGTTTGCCCGCGTGCATCTCCTCCGGGTCGGTCAACCCGGTCACGCCCTCCATGTCAACGGACAGGTAGACCTTCACCCCACGCCACCCCACGTCTCGACTCGCGTTGCCTGTGCCTCGTCCATGAACCCGACGTTCTCCGCCATGAACCGCTCCGCCCGCTCCCGCCATGGCTCGGGGATCTCCTCGATCGCCGGCCGGTAGCAGCGGTCGAGCCAGCTGGTGGACTCCTCGGTCGCCTTGAGGTACCCGGCCGCCCTGGCGAACGGCGTGCGCTCGATGCCGGGGACCCTCGCGCAGCCGTACTCGATCATCTCCTGCCCGCCGTACGGCGGAGGCTCCTGCCACTTGCGCGCCACGGGACGGTCCGCGGTGATCGGCGTGTCCATCGGACGCCGCTCGACCGCGGCCTGGATGAGCTCCTTGTACAGGCACTTCCCGCACGTGCGGCAGGGTCCCGAGGTGCCGCGCAGGCACCAGCGCACCTGGGCCTTCAGCGGAGAGTTCAGCGCGATCTTCATGGTCATCGCCTCGCTCACGCCGCCCACGGGCAGCACGATCCGCAGACCCGCCGCCGCGAACAGCCGCCCCCACATCCCGTGCGGCGCCCACATCGGGTTGTCGGGGGTGAAGCGGTGCAAATAACGGCCGCCGCCCAGCCAGCGCGAGCCGATCTCGTACCCGAGACCCACCCCGCCGAGACCCAGCCGGTCGGCGTGCAGCAGCGCCCCGACCATGACCGCGTGGTGCTCGGGATAGCCGGGACGCGGCTCGGCCAGCGTGAACTCCAGGTCGGACTCGACCGTGGTCACGTCGCGGCCGGTCCGCGCGGCCAGCTTGGCCAGGACGTCGGAGCGGTAGTGCGGCCAGCGGTTCGGCACCCTGCTGTGCGGGACCCGCCTGAAGTGCACGAACGGCGCCTCTGGGAAGACCGCCGCGGCGGCCACCGAGTCGGCGCCGCCGCTGTAGGAGATCGCCAGCGTGGGGCCCGGGGTGCGCGGCGGACCGCCCACGGGACCCGCCTCGACCCCCCAGCCGTCGTGCAGCGCGGCGGCGAGCTCGTGCGACACGGGACGGTCGAAGGTGATCCTTCTCCTGGTCCAGGGGGCGACGACCGTCCAGGCGGCGACGGCCCAGAGGTCGTTGTGCGCGTCGGAGGGGATGCCCCGGATCTCGCACGAGTTGACGGCCAGTTTGACGGGGTAGCCGTCGGACACGGTGCCGGTGATCTCGTCCTCGGGGTCGAGCCTGAAGGAGAGCTCGCCGCCCTTCCACGTCACGCGCACGACTGCTCCTCGGCGACCGTGGACCCGCTGGGCCGAGATCGGTTCGCGGCTCCGATCCCGCCGTCCCGCGGCTCGTCCGCGCCCCTGTGTCCGCCCGCCGGCGGTTCCTTCGCGGTTCTGAGTTCGTCGACGGCCTGCCAGAGCAGGACCTCGTTCTGCAGGATCCTGTCGAGCGCCTGGGCCGTCTCGAACGCCAGCCGGTGCGCCTCGGCGGCCTTCTCCTCCGCCGCCTTGGCCCCGGTCTGCGGAGCCTGCTGCTTGACCGCCCTGAGCCGCCTGACCTCCTCCTGCAGAGTGGTCACCTCACGGCGCAGCGTCTGGACCTCCCACAGCGCGTCCTTGATGTCCTGCCGGTGGTCGGCGACCGAGATGTAACGGGAGTCGAACCACGAACGGACGGCTTTCTTCAGCCGCGCCGGGACCAGGACGCGCATCATGAAACGCCACGATAGCGGCAAACCACCTCCCTCTAGAGCCGCTCTCCGAAGGCCATCTAGCTCTCCCCAGACCAGCTGACCTCGGCGACGACGAGTCGACCGCCCTGGCCCCGCTGGTGGCACGCAAACCGGTCGGAGCGATCTGCAACACATCGAAGGGCACCGGACACTAACCAAGGTGTCCGGCACCTTTCGGCAAGGAGACTCTGTGACACAGCGAGATCGCTTCGAGGCGGTCTATGACGCGTACTATCCGGCGATACATCAGTACGCCGCACGCCGTACCGACTCCCCCGAGGACACCGCCGACGTCATCTCCGAGACGTTCCTCACCGCCTGGCGGCGTATCGACCAGGTGCCCGCGGGCGAGCGGGCGCTGCTGTGGCTGTACGGCGTGGCCCGCCGCGTGCTGGCCAACCAGAAACGCGGTGCCTCACGCAGGGCCGTGCTCGCCGACCGGCTCCGCGACGAGCTGGCCGCCGACCGGCCGGGCACACCGGCCGACCTGGAGTATGTCCGCACGGCCTTCGACGAGCTACCCGAGAGAGACCGGGAGATCTTGGCACTGGCCTGCTGGGAGAGGCTGACCAGCGAGCAGATCGCCAAGGTTGTGGGATGTACGGCGATCGCCGCCCGAACCCGCCTGCACCGGGCACGCAAACGGCTGGCGGCAACGCTGGAGCGGCAGCCGTCCTCGACGATCGCGATGGGGGAAGCATGAATGACATCGACCACCTGGTAATGGCCATCGACCCCACGCCACACGCGCCGGATCAGGGCCCTGGCGCGCGTGAACTACGCGCGGCGATCATGGCGACCCCGCCTCCGCGCCGCCGGTTCTCCTGGCTCCCCAGAGGGGGAACCCGTGTACGAGGGCGTGCCCGCTGGCCCATATCGGCCTTGGCGGTCACCGCCCTGGCTGTGGCCGTCGCGATCGGCGTCGGCCTGGCGCCCGTCGGTCCGGCCACCCAGTACGCCAATGCGGCCGTCTCCATAAAGAAGGCCGACGACCATTTCAGCGTCACCATCACCGACCCCACCGCCGACCATCGGCGCTTCGAGGAGGCGTTTCGCGCGGTAGGGCTGAATGTCAGGGTCAAGGTCGTCCCAGTGGCGCCGAACGCAGTGGGCACGCTGCTCGGCCCGATCGTCCCTGAGGGCTTCACCCGGCACGGAAGCATAGGAGTGAAGGCCGTGACCCCGTGCGCTTCGGCCTTCTGCGGCAAGGTCTGGATGCCCGCGGACTTCCCCGGCCGGGTCGTCTTCGGGGTGGGCCGCCCCGCCGGACCGGGTGAACCCTACGTCGATGACCGTCCCTACGATCCCTCGGGGGAGGAGGCGCTGGACGGGTACACGGTCCACGGTAAGACGGTCTCGGCTGTGCGCGCCGAACTGCACCGGCGCGGATTGAAGGTCGGCCATCGCCTGCTGTGGAGCCGGCCTGACGGCGGTTCCTTCGACCAACCCGTTCCCGCGGACCGGATCAAGAACGACTGGATCGTCAACGGCTCCCGCGACCACAGCTCGGACACCGTAGACCTCTACGTCGTTCCCGGACCTGGGGCCGGCCCCATGCCCGATCCGCTGAAGGTCGCCACTCCCCAGTGGTACGACCTCACCGGCTGAGAACGGACCGGTAGACGGCAACTGGATCATCAACCTGACGCCGCCGTGAGCAGGTACGCCGTCCGCATCAGCGACTGCTGAGGGACGGCCACGAACTCGCGGAAGCTCTCATTGCGGTCCAAGGTGACTCCTCTCACCCATTACCGACGCCGACGAGCGGGTGAAAGGTTGGGTCGGGGCCGGCCAGCCCGCTGCGACGCGCTCCAGGGCGCCCCGACCCCTACGAATCTGGTACCTCACAGCGCCTCCCGATGCGGTGGCCCCGCCAGAAGGCCCCGCCTCCGCAGCTCAGGCAGGTCTCGAGAGAGCATGCGGCGGCCGCCCGGATAAGGTCGTGGTCATGGTCGATTGGGTGCGCCTCGAGCTCCATGTGGACACGTTCGACGAGGCGACCTTCGAGCCCTACCTCCACCGAGCGCAGGAATCAGGGATCACGTTCACGACCATGGCCGAGCTCGGCGACACACCCGCCCATCGGCGCGCCCTCTACGACCTCAACAGAACCTGCTCGGCCGACATCCCCGACAGGGGCGAGTTCTACACCTATGAGGAATACGTCGCCCAACGCATCGACGTGCCCGCCTTCACTCCCGAGGGCGTCGCGCTGGCACTCCTCGACGGAACGTGGATCGGCATGTCCGCGACCTCCCTCCACCCGGGCAAGGGCCACGCGTTCAGCGAGATGACCGGCGTACTCGCACCGCACCGCGGCCTGGGCCTGTCACTGGCGCTGAAACTGCTGGCGATCCGCTTCGTCAGGTCATCCGGTTACGAACGCCTCACCACCGTCCACCACCCCCGCAACGCCTCCGCGATCGCGATGAACCATCGCCTCGGCTTCGTCCCCCCACCCAACGACGCAGCCGACTAGGGCCCGGGTCTCCCATCATGACAACCAGAGGCGGCCGTGCTCAGGCCAAGATCTGTGGTGAATTAACCCGGTTACATACCGTTGATTGTCCAGGCAGACCGAGAGCCGTTTGTTGTCGGGCACGCAGATGTGCTTACCTGGAATAAGAAATCTTCTACTGGTGCCTAGGGGTGACCCGAACACCACATCCTAAGGCCGCCCCTGTGGGCGGCCTTAGCGCTATCGTGACCTCCGTGCAGCTCTGTTACCTCGACGAGTCCGGCGGCTGCGAATCCCCCGACATGAACATGACAGCCACACCAGCCATGGTGCTGTTGGGCCTGATCATCAACGGCGCGTCCGTTCCAGCGCTCACGAGAGATTTTCTGGCCCTGAAACGAAGACACTTTCCTGGCCGCTTCGCGAACGGCCACCCCGGGACTCCTGATCGCCGACGGCAGGGACCATCACACCAACCTTGGCGTCGCACATTCTATCTTTACTCAAAAGTGGAGGACTGGGGGCGATCCCTTCGCCCCTCTTAGCGAGGTGCCCCTGTTCGCAGCCAGCGACAATCACGCTGGCCTCCAAATCGCCGACCTTCTCGCCTCCACCCTGGTGTTTCCCATGGCAGCCTCTGCCTACTGTCCGCCCGCGACCGGGGGTCCGGGGGCCGGCAGGCCCCCGTCAAGGGGGTGTGGGGGAGCTGGGCTCCCCCACACAGGGGAGCCTGAGCCCCGAACGCGCGAAGCGCGCCACGGGCGAAGCCCATGCCGTTGAGGGGGCGAAGGCGAGACCCCATGCCGTTGAAGGGTGCTGTTGGGCCTAGCGGCCGGTGAACTTGGGTTTGGCCTTCTCCGTGAAGGCGTGCATGCCGATCTTGGCGTCGTCCGTGGCGAACAGGCCGGAGAACTGCAGGCGCTCGACCTCCAGCCCCGTGTCCAGGTCCACCTCGAGCCCCTGGTCGATCGCCTGCTTGGCGGCGCGCAGCGCGACCGTGGGGCCGCCGACGAAGGTGGCGGCCCAGGCCAGGGCTTCGGTGTAGACGTCGGTGTCGGGCACGACCCGATCGACCAGGCCGAGGCGAAGGGCCTCCTCGGCGGTGACGTGACGGCCGCTGAAGATGAGGTCCTTGGCACGGGCGGGGCCGATCAGGCGGGGCAGCCGCTGGGTGCCGCCCGCTCCGGGGATGATGCCGAGCTGGATCTCCGGCTGCCCGAGCTTGGCGCTCTCGCCCGCCACCCTGAAGTCCGCGCAGAGGGCCAGCTCGCAGCCGCCGCCCAGCGCGTAGCCGGTGATCGCGGCGATGACCGGCTTGCCGACGCGGGCCAGCGCGGTGAAGCAGTCCTGAAGGGTTCGGGAGTGGGCGGCCATGTCCGCGTAGGACATGTCGGCCATTTCCTTGATGTCGGCGCCCGCGGCGAAGACCCGCTCCCCGCCGTACACGACGACCGCGTGAACGCCCTGGTCGGCGTCCACGGCCCGCGCGCACTCGGCGATCTCGCGCTGGACCTGCCCGTTGAGGGCGTTCATCTTCGGACGATCGAGCCTGATCGTGGCGATCTGGTCGGACACCTCGACGCGTGCAAACTCACCCATGAGGTGACCTTATCCGGCCAAGAGGGCGAGAACCGAGGTCCGAAACGGCGAGAATGTGGGGCCACACGGGAAGGCGGACGCGATGGACGCTCAGGCGTTGAAGCTGGCGCAGCTGGTCGCGGTGGTGGCCAGCGCGGGGTTCTCCTTCGGCGGCTTCATCGGCATCGTCTACTCCGACGACCCCCCGGCCGTGAAGGCGCTGGCGTTCACGATGCTGGCCGTCCTGCTCGGGCTGCACCTGCGCAACTGCGTACGGCGGGCCGACGGGCACCGGCCGCGCGGATGGCAGTGGACGCTGGCCGTACAGGCCGTCCTGACCGGGGCTGGCCTGGCGTGGTTCCCGAACACCTGGTACGGCAACACCGGCTTCCTGGCCGCGGCCGTCCTGCTGCTGATCAGGAGCCCGGCGCCGCGGTGGGCGGCGTTCGCGCTGGTGCTGGCCGCCCAGCTCTGGTCCGGGCTCACCGTACGGCCGGTGAGCGAGGCGCTCTACTTCGTGGTGGGGCAGGCCGCCTTCGTCGGGGTCGCGCTGTACGGCGTGGTGCGTCTGACCGACCTGATCATCGACCTGCGCGGCACCCAGGCGAGTCTGGCGGCCGCCGCGGTGGCCCGCGAGCGGCTGACCTTCGCCGAGCAGCTCAACGAGCGGGTGGGGTCGAGCCTGCGGCAGGTGATCCTGGCGCTCCAGCGGCCCGACCTGTCACGGGATGAGCTGGAGTCGAGCCTCGCGACGGCGCGCGCGGCGCTCTCCGACGTGCGGTCCGTCTCGCACGCCCACCGTGACGGGTCCGGGGCCAGGCCGGTGGTGGCGGGCGACCTGACCACGAGGGTCGTGAACGTCCTGGTGGTCACGACGCTGCTGCTGATGATCGTGCCGCACGAGGTTCGCCACGCCTTCCAGGTCGGCCTGTCGGGCCCGCCGCTGGTGGTCTTCGTCGTGGCGCTGCTCGCCTTCCTGGCGCTGTACCTGCGCGCGTGCCTGCCCGGCGGGCGGCACGAGGGCAAGACGCTGGCCGGGCTCGTGCTGCTCACCTACGCGCCGACGGCGGTGCTCGGCGCGGAGCTCTGGTACGTCGCCACACTGCTGCCCGGCGCCGTCGTCGTGCTGCTGCGCGGGCCGATCCGGTGGATCGCCGCGGGCGCGGTGCTGGCGGGCGACACGGTCTTCCACCTGACCCAGACCGGCCTGGCGGGCAACGTCCTGGACGTGCTCTACGGGTTGGTGTACGTGACCGAGCGGGCGATCATCGTCTACGCGCTGTGGTGGATGGCCAGACTGACGGTCGAACTGCGCGAGGCGCGGGCGGAGCTGGCCAGGGTCCAGGTGGCGCGCGAGCGGCTGCGCTTCGCCCGCGACCTGCACGACCTGCTCGGTTACGGCCTGTCGGTGGTGGTGCTGAAGGCCGAGCTGGCCTTCCGCCTGCTCGAACGCGACGAGGCGGCGGCCGCGCGGCAGCTCGGCGACGGCCTGGAGGCGGCCCGCCAGGTGCTGGCCGACCTCGACTCGGTGGCCTCGGGCCGCACCGAGATCTCGCTTTCGGCCGAGGCCGAGTCGGCCCGCGCGGTGCTGGAGGCGACGGGGGCCGAGGTGAGCTGGTCCTTCACGGCGGAGCGGCTGCCCGCCGAGGTGGACGAGGCGCTGGCCGCGGTGCTGCGCGAGGGCGTGACCAACGTGCTCAGGCACAGCTCGGCCCGCCACTGCGCGCTGGAGGTCGTGGCCGACGACAGGCAGGTACGGCTCAGCCTGACGAATGACGGCGTGGCGGCCGCCGTACCCGAGCACGAGCCGGGGTCGGGCATCGGCAACCTCACCCACCGCCTGAACACGCTGGGCGGGCGGCTGAGCGTGGGACGCGCGGACGGCACCCACACGCTCACCGCGACGGCGCCGCTAGAGCCAGCCCTCGTCGGCGGCGATGCGTATCGCGTCGACCCGGTTCCTGGCGTTGAGCTTCATGACCGCTGACGACAGGTAGTTGCGGACGGTGCCCCTGCTGAGCGAGAGCCGTACCGCGATCTCGTCGGCCTCCGCCCCCGTGGCGGCCAGCCTGAGCACGTCGACCTCGCGGGCGGCCAGTGGGTTGTCGGCCTTGCGGAGTGCGGCCATGGCCAGCTGTGGGTCGACGACCTGCTCCCCCGCGATCACCTTCCTGATCGCCTGGATGAGATCGCCCGGCGGGGAGTGCTTGAGCAGGAAGCCGCTCACCCCCGAGGCCATCGCGCGCCGCAGGTAGCCCGGCCTGGCGAAGCCGGTGAGCACGACGACCCGGCACTCCGGCAGGCGCTCGGTCAGCTGCGCGGCGGCGCTCAGGCCGTCCAGCTCGGGCAGTTCGATGTCGAGGACGGCCACGTCAGGACGGCACTCCAGCGCGGCGGGCACGATCTGGTCGCCCCGTTCCACGGCGGCCACCACCTCGAGGTCGTCCTCCAGCCCGAGCACGGCGGCCAGCGTCTCGCGCAGGATGCGAACATCCTCCGCGATCAGAACTCGGATCACGGTGAATCCTTCACACGGTGTTGGTGAACGAGGCACTACTGGGGATGTCGCCGGGTTGCGACTATAGCGAGCAGAGAGAGGAGCACATCATGCAGAAGATCACCACGTACCTCTGGTTCGACAACCAGGCGGAGGAGGCGGCCAACCACTACGTCTCCATCTTCCCGAACTCGCGCGTCGTCGAGGTCACGCCCATGATCGTGACGTTCGAGCTCGACGGGCAGCGCTTCATCGCGCTCAACGGCGGGCCGCAGTTCACGTTCAACGAGGCGATCTCCCTCTATGTCGACTGCGAGAACCAGGAGGAGGTCGACGAGCTGTGGGCCAAGCTCGTCGACGGCGGTGAAGAGAGCCAGTGCGGCTGGCTCAAGGACAAGTACGGACTCTCCTGGCAGATCATCCCCAAGCAGCTCCCCAAGCTGCTCAGCGACCCCGACCCGGCCAGGGCCGAGCGTGCCATGCAGGCGATGCTCAAGATGTCGAAGATCAACATCAAGGAGCTCGAAGCGGCCGCCAACGGCTGACCGGCCACCGGGGAGGCTTCGGCCTTCCCGGTGAAGTCCTGAAAAAATCCTTCTCATTCCTCTTCTAGAGGAAGGAAAATGTTGAGACGCTGACTCCTGAACGACCCCCCAGTCAAGGAGTCACCCATGCGCAGAGCGTTGGCGGTCGCGTGCTTTTTACCGCTGCTGATACCCACCGCGGTCGCACACGCCGAGGCGGCGCCCGATGACAGGCAGCAGGCGTTCGCGAAGGCGGCCGAGACCTACCAGGTGCCCGAGAGCGTGCTGCTCGGGGTCTCCTACCTGGGGTCGAGGTGGGACTCCCACGCGGGCCAGCCCAGCAACGACGCCGGGTTCGGGCCGATGCACCTGACCGACGCGGCCGCCTTCACCGGCTCCAACCACCACGCCGAGGGCGAGGAGGACCCGCGCGGCGACGAGACGCGCCCGCTGGAGCTGCCGACCGAGGCGCCGGTGCCGCCGGAGGAGATCCCCGCCTCGCTCAGGACGATGGAGAAGGCGGCGGCGCTGACCGGCGAGTCGCACGAGACGCTGAAGACCGACCCCGCGGCCAACATCCGCGGCGGCGCGGCCCTGCTGGCCGACCATCAGAAGCGGCTCGGCGCGCCGCTCAGCGACGATCCCGCCCAGTGGTACGGCGCGGTCGCGGCCTACTCGGGCGCCACCGAGCACGAGGCCGCGAAGTTCTTCGCCGACGAGGTCTTCTCGGTGATCGCCTCGGGCATGACGCGCACCACCGACGACGGCCAGCTGGTCACCCTCAAGCCGGTGCCCGACCTCGACAAGGTCGAGGCGTGGCTGGACAAGCTCGGCCTCTCGCTGCCCCGCCGCGACGGCGTGGAGTGCCCGCGGTCGATCTCCTGCGAGTGGATCCCGGCCGCATACGCGCAGCTGCCGAACAACAACTACGGCCACTACGACCTGTCCGACCGGCCGAACAACCAGAAGATCGACTACATCGTCATCCACGACATGGAGGGCTACTGGGCGCCGTCCGTGCGGCTGAACCAGGACCCGAAGTGGCCCGGCAGCTGGCACTACTCGGTAAGGTCCAGCGACGGGCACATCGCCCAGCAGATCAAGACCAAGGACGTCGGCTGGCAGGCCGGCAACTGGTACATCAACGCCAAGTCCATCGGCATCGAGCACGAGGGCTTCCTGGCCGAGGGCAGCACCTGGTACACCGAGGCGATGTACCGCACGTCGGCCAAGCTCGTGCGCTACCTGGCCATGCGCCACGGCGTGCCGCTCGACCGGGCGCACATCATCGGCCACGACAACGTGCCGGGCACGCTGCCGACCACGGTCAGGGGCATGCACGAGGACCCCGGCCCGTTCTGGGACTGGGCGCACTACTTCGAGCTCATGGGCGCGCCGCTGCACCAGTTCGGCGGGCCGAAGTCGGGCTCGGTCATGATCAAGCCGGACTTCGCGACGAACAAGCCGTACTTCTACGGCTGTGACCGCAAGAACCCCTCGGCCGCGTGCCCGCCGCTGCCCGCCTCGACGGTGTGGCTGCGCACCGAACCGCGCCCCGACGCGCCGCTGATCAAGGACATCGGCAAGCACCCGACGGGCGACTCGCTGTACAGCGTCTATGACCACAGCGCCCGCGCCACCACCGGGCAGCGCTTCGCCGTGGCCGACCGCGACGGCGACTGGACCGCGATCTGGTACCTCGGCCAGAAGGCGTGGTTCCACAACCCCGCGGACAAGCCGACCGCGGTGCCGTCCATGGGTCTCGTCGTGACCCCCCGTCCTGGGCTGAAGACGGTCCCGGTGTACGGCAGGGCGTACCCGGAGCGGGAGGCCTACCCCACGGGCATCCCGTACCAGGCCGTGACGCCGCTGCAGTACACCTTCTCCGAAGGGGAGAAGTACACGCTGTCAGGGCCCGCGGCGACCGAGTACTACCGGGCGGTGACCTTCGACCCCGCCCCGCACACCGTCGTGCGCGGCAAGACGAAGTACTTGCAGATCCAGTTCGGTCACCGGGTGATGTTCGTCAAGGCCGACGACGTGCAGGTGACGTTCCAGTAAGCGCCTGATCGACGGGGACCTCGCCCTCGCGGGCGGGGTCCTTTCAGCGTTTGCGGGTGAACTCGGCGACGGCGCGGCGGGTGCTCTGCAGCGCCTCCTGTGAGGAGTCGAAGGTCCGCTGGGCCACCCCCACGAAGACGCAGTCGACGACGAGCAACTGGCTGATGCGGCTGGCCAGCGCGCCGGGACGGAACTCGGTCTCCCTTCCAGCGGAGATCAGCACGTGCTCGGCCAGTTCGGCGAGGGAGGAGCGCGGGTTGTTGGTGATGGCCACCGTGGTCGCCCCCGCCTCCCCCGCCAGCCGCAGCGGCTCCAGGACGTCGGGCGTCTCACCCGAGGTGCTGATGCCGATCGCGACGTCACCGGGCTTCAGCAGCACCGCGCTGGTGAGGGCCAGGTGCGCGTCCTGGAAGGCGTGACTCGACAGGCCGATGCGCATGAGCTTCTGCGCCACGTCCTCGGCCACCAGGCCAGAGGCGCCCACGCCGTAGGAGTCGATCCTGCGGGCGCCGACGATGGCGTCCACGACCAGGCCCAGCCGCTCGGAGGTGAGCTGGGCGACGGTGTCGTTGATGGCCTCGGACTCGGCGCGGGAGACCTTGAGGATGACCTCCGACAACGGGTCGTCGGGGGCGAGGTCGCCGGGCACCAGCCGGTCCGGCTGCGCGGCCGCGGCCGCCAGCGCCAGCCTGAGCTGCGGATATCCGGCGAAGCCGAGCAGGCGCGCGGTGCGGACGATCGTCGCCTCGCTGGTGCCCGAGGCGGCCGACAGCTCGGTGATCGTGCTGCGCGCGACGGTGGCCGGATCTTCGAGGATGAGGCGCGCCACGGTCTGCGCGGCGGGAGTGAGCGACGGGAGGACACCGCGGACGGTGGCCACGAGTGTGTCGGCCCGCAGACCGCTGATGGTGTCTTCCACATACCGATTATGGGGCCTGGACGGGCGGAAAGACCGCCGCGGGACGTCATGACCCGAAACCGGCATCTCCGTGTGGTCCCGAGGTCGACCCCAGGGTTCCCGGCAGAAGAACCCGAGGCCGAGCCCTGGGGTTCCCCCGCCGGGGAACCCCAGGCCCGGCCCCGGAGCCGTGGCGCCGGGGCCCCGCGCGTCAGCGGAGGGTGCCGTTGGTCATGCCCGCGGGCTCCTCCGGCAGGGCGAGCAGGCCGAGCTCGGCGGGCGCGGCCATCAGCGGATGGCTGGGCACCGCCCGCACCGTGTAGCCGAACGCCCCGGTGCTGTCGAGCGGCACCTTGCCCACGTAGTGGGCCTTCCCGTCGTCGGTCGTCCCCTCCAGCGTCATGGCGAGATGGCGGGGGTTCAGCAGCTCGTCGTGCGGGCCGACCTTGCCGTAGGCCGCCTGGACCAGCAGGTCCTGGGCCTCCAGCTCGCCCAGCGCGATCGTCGCGCGCAGGTCGAGGGCGGCGCCCACCTCCGGCGTGTCGCCGACGCCCGACGCCTCCACGTGCTCCACCCGCACGCCGGGCCACGCCTTGGCGACGCGCACCCGCCAGGCGGCGAACGCCTTCGCGGGAGCGTAGGAGTCGACCGACAGCGCCCTGGCCGAGGCGGCGGCGGGCAGGTAGAGGCCCACGACGTAGTCGCGCAGCATCCGGCCCGCGAGCACCTTGGGCCCGAGCGAGGTCAGCGTGTGCCTGACCATCTCCAGCCACCGCCTGGGCAGCCCGTCGGGTGCCCTGTCGTAGAAGCGGTCGGAGACCTCGTGCTCGATGAGGTCGTAGAGCGCGGCCGCCTCCAGCTCGTCGCGCCGGTCGGCGTCGGCGACGCCGTCGGCGGTCGGGATGGCCCAGCCGTTGGTGCCGTCGTACCACTCGTCCCACCAGCCGTCGCGGATCGACAGGTTGAGCCCGCCGTTCAGCGCCGACTTCATGCCCGAGGTGCCCGACGCCTCCAGCGGGCGCAGCGGGTTGTTCAGCCAGACGTCGCAGCCCTGGACGAGCAGCTGGCCGAGGGCCATGTCGTAGTCGGGCAGGAAGACGATGCGGTGCCGCACGTCCTCGGAGTCGGCGAACCTGACGATCTGCTGGATGAGCTTCTTGCCGCCCTCGTCGGCGGGGTGCGCCTTGCCCGCGATGAGGATCTGCACGGGCTTGTCGGGAGACAGCAGGAGCTCGCGCAGCCGTACGGGGTCGCGCAGCATCAGCGTGAGCCGCTTGTAGGACGGCACCCTGCGGGCGAAGCCGATCGTCAGCACGTCGGGGTCGAGGGCGTCGTCGACCCAGGTGAGCTCGGCGTCGGAGGCCCCGCGATCGCGCCACGAGCGGCGCAGCCGTACTCTCGCCGCCTCCACCAGGCGCGCGCGCAGGCGGCCGCGGATGGCCCAGATGTCGCGGTCGGGGATCTTCTGCACGCCCTCCCAGCCCTGGCCCTTCTCGATCAGCTCGGGCAGCTCGCGGCCGGCCAGCTCCATGATCTCGCGGCCGACCCAGGTGGGCGCGTGGACGCCGTTGGTGATCGAGCCGATGGGCACTTCCTGGAGGTCGAAGCCGGGCCACAGCTCCTGGAACATCCCTCTGCTGACCTCGCCGTGCAGCTCGGAGACGCCGTTGACGCGCTGGGCCAGGCGCATGCCCATGATGGCCATGTTGAAGCGCCCGGGCTCCCGCTCGGCGCCGAGCTCCAGGATGCGCTCGACGGGGACGGTCGGCCACGCGTTGTCGCCGCCGAACTGGCGCTCGATCATGTCGGCCGGGAAGCGGTCGATGCCCGCGGGCACCGGCGTGTGGGTGGTGAAGACCGTGCCCGCGCGGACCGCCTCGATCGCCTCGTCGAAGGACAGCCGCGCCTCGGTGAGCTCGCGGATGCGCTCCAGGCCGAGGAAGCCGGCGTGGCCCTCGTTGGTGTGGAAGACCTCGGGCTCGGCGTGTCCGGTGATCTGGCAGTAGGCGCGGATCGCCCGGACGCCGCCGACACCGAGCAGCAGCTCCTGCATGAGTCTGTGGTCGGTGCCGCCGCCGTACAGGCGGTCGGTGACGTCGCGGGCGGCGGTGTCGTTGTCGGACACGTCGGAGTCGAGCAGCAGCAGCGGCACCCTGCCGACCTGCGCCACCCACACCTGCGCGTGCAGCGCGCGATGGTTGGGCAGGCTGATCCTGATGTGGACGGCGGTGCCCTCCTCGTCCTTCAGCAGGCTGAGCGGCAGGCCGCCCGGATCGAGGCTGGGATAGTGCTCCAGCTGCCAGCCCTCTGGCGACAGCGACTGGGTGAAGTAGCCGTGGCGATAGAGGAGTCCGACCGCCAGGATCGGCACGCCGAGATCGCTGGCCGCCTTGAGGTGGTCACCTGCGAGGATGCCGAGGCCGCCGGAGTATTGCGGCAGGGCCGCGGCGATGCCGTACTCGGGCGAGAAGTAGGCGATCGCGCCCGCGGCGTCGGGCAGGGTCTGGTACCAGCGCGGCGCGGTCATGTACTCGCGCAGATCGTCGGCGGCGTCGGCGAGACGGCGTAGGAAGCGTCGGTCGGTGGCCAGCTCGCGCAACCTGGCGGGGGCGACGGCGCCCAGCAACGCGACGGGATCGTGCCCGACTCGCTCCCAGACGGCCGGATCGACCTCGGCGAACAGGTCCGTGGTCTCAGGATGCCAGGACCATCGGAGGTTGTGCACAAGCTCGCCGAGGGCGGCCAGCTCCGTGGGCAGGACGGTGCGGACGGTAAACCTGCGGATAGCTCTCACGAATTCGACCCTAGGGGGTGACGAGCGGTGAGCAAGCGGGAGTGGATCACTTCCGTTTCACAACCCTTCCATGAAGAGGCATCAAGAGGGACTATTAGGGCACTCCCCACATTGAGCCCTGACGCACCGTCCCGGGACGGCGCCAGCTGTTTCACGCGTGAAGGTGCGAGGATCGTCATTGCCACCAGACGCCACTCGACCCATGAGAACAGGACGCGATGATCGGTCGAATTCCCATCACGAACATCTACCCCGTCGTCGACTGCGGGCAGTGGCCCGCCAAGGCGGTCGCCGGTGAGACCTTCGAGATCGCGGCGACCGTGTTCAGGGAGGGACACGACGCGGTCGCCGCCGGCGTGGTGCTCTCCTCTCCCGACGGACGCCGTGGCCATCTGAAACACATGCGGGAGCAGGGCAAGGGCACCGACCGGTGGGCGGTCTCCGTGTGCCTGCCCGACGAGGGCGACTGGCTGTTCAGGGTCGAGGCGTGGGGCGACCCGATCGGAACCTGGCTGCACGACGCGGAGATCAAGATCCCGCGCGGCATGGACGTCGAGCTGATGTGCGAGGAGGGCGCCAGGCTGTTCGAGCGGGCGGCCCGCGGCGTCAGGGCGGCCGACTGCCCCGCCCCGCACGCGGGCAACGGCACCACGCGCAACGGCAACGGCACGCTCAAGACCGGCCAGGCGAAGAACGGCCGGCTCAACACCGACACGGTGAAGGCGAGCGCGCTCAAGGCGGGCGCCGAGCTCAAGTCTGCCGAGACGTGCGGGCACCGGGCGGCGCTGCTGGCGGTGGCGGCCACGCTGCGCGACGACGGCGTCGACCCGCGGGCCCGGCTGTCGATCGCCCAGCTGCCCGAGACCACGGCGCTGCTGGAGGCGCATCCGCTGCGCGACCTGCTGACCAGGAGCAAGCAGCAGAAGATCAGGGTGGAGCGCCGCAGGGCCCTGTTCGGCTCGTGGTACGAGTTCTTCCCCAGGTCGGAGGGGGCGATCGTCGACGGCGCAGGCGTGTCCAAGTCGGGGAACTTCCAGACCGCCGCCAAGCGGCTGCCCGCCATCGCGCGCATGGGCTTCGACGTGGTCTACCTGCCGCCGATCCATCCGATCGGCACCACCTTCCGCAAGGGCCGCAACAACACCCTCACCCCTGGCCCCGACGATCCCGGCTCGCCGTGGGCGATCGGCTCGGAGGACGGCGGCCACGATGCCGTCCACCCCGACCTCGGGACGATCGGCGACTTCGACGACTTCGTGGGCAGGACCAGGGAACTGGGCATGGAGGTGGCGCTCGACTTCGCGCTGCAGTGCTCCCCCGACCATCCGTGGGTCAAGGAGCACCCCGAGTGGTTCACCATCCGCGCCGACGGGAGCATCGCCTACGCGGAGAACCCGCCGAAGAAGTACCAGGACATCTACCCGCTCAACTTCGACAAGGACCCGGAGGGCATCTACGCCGAGGTCAAGCGGGTCGTCAGGCACTGGATGGACCACGGCGTGCGGATCTTCAGGGTGGACAACCCGCACACCAAGCCGGTCGGCTTCTGGGAGCGTCTGCTGGCCGACATCCGCTCGACCGACCCGGACGTGATCTTCCTCGCCGAGGCGTTCACCAGGCCCGCGATGCTGCAGACACTGGCGAAGATCGGATATCACCAGTCATATACGTACTTCACCTGGAAGAACTCCAAATATGACGTAGAGACGTATTTTTCGGAGCTATCGCACGAGACGTCGCACTTTCTGCGGCCGAATCTCTTCGTCAACACGCCCGACATCCTGCACGAATATCTTCAGCACGGCGGGGTCCCCGCCTTCAAGATCCGTGCGGTCCTCGCGGCGCTCACCTCCCCCACGTGGGGGGTCTACTCCGGCTACGAACTCGCCGAGAACGTCGCCGTACGGCCCGGCAGCGAGGAGTATCTCGACAGCGAGAAGTACCAGTACCGGCCGAGGGACTGGGTCGCCGCGGAGCGGGAGGGCCGCACTCTCGCCCCCTTCATCACCCATCTCAATTTGTTCCGAAGAGCTCACCCGGCCCTCCAGGAATTGCGTAATCTGAGATTCCACAGGGTCGACCACCCGGACCTGGTCTGCTTCTCCAAGCGGCTCCCTGGCGCCTACGACACGGCCACACGACGGCACGGCCTCGGCGACGTGGTCCTGGCGGTTGTCAACCTGGATCCGCACAATACTCATGAGGCCACGGTCGATCTCGACCTGCCCGCCCTCGGTCTCGACTGGAATGCCGAGTTCGTCGTCGACGACGAGGTGTCTGGCGAGTCGTACCGGTGGCGGCAGAGCAACTACGTGCGTCTCGACCCACACATTCACCCGGCGCACGTCTTCACCGTGCGAGCGGCTCATCGGTAACACAGCGATCGGGGAGTCCATTTGTCCGACATCGTGAACTCCGCTGCCATCCCGAACACCTTTGACGAGGACAAACCCCGCGATCCCTACTGGTACAAGCGGGCGGTCTTCTACGAGGTGCTCATCAGGGGCTTCGCCGACTCCAACGGCGACGGCACCGGCGACATCAAGGGGCTCATCAGCAGGCTCGACTACCTGCAGTGGCTCGGCGTCGACTGCCTGTGGCTGCTGCCGCTGTACGAGTCGCCGCTGCGTGACGGCGGCTACGACATCGCCGACTTCATGAAGATCCTTCCGGACTTCGGTGACCTCGGCGACTTCGTCAAGCTCGTCGACGAGGCGCACAAGCGCGGCATGCGGGTGATCGCCGACCTGGTCATGAACCACACCAGTGACGCCCACCCCTGGTTCCAGGCCTCACGCCACGACCCGGAGGGACCGTTCGGCGACTTCTACGTCTGGTCGGACAGCGACGAGAAGTACAAGGACGCCAGGATCATCTTCATCGACACCGAGACGTCCAACTGGACCTACGACCCGGTCAGGGGTCAGTACTACTGGCACCGCTTCTTCCACCACCAGCCCGATCTCAACTACGAGAACCCGGCGGTGCAGGAGGCCATGCTCGAGGTGCTGAGGTTCTGGCTCGACCTCGGCATCGACGGGTTCCGCATGGACGCCATCCCCTACCTGTTCGAGGAGGACGGCACCAACTGCGAGAACCTGCCCAGGACCCACGCCTACCTCAAGCGGGTCAGGACCGAGGTCGACCGCCTCTTCCCCGACAGGGTGCTGCTGGCCGAGGCCAACCAGTGGCCGAGCGACGTGGTCGAGTACTTCGGCGACCCCGTGGGTGGGGGCGACGAGTGCCACATGGCCTTCCACTTCCCGCTCATGCCGCGCATCTTCATGGCCGTGCGCAGGGAGTCCCGCTACCCGATCTCCGAGATCCTGGCCCAGACGCCCAAGATCCCCGAGCACTGCCAGTGGGGCATCTTCCTCAGGAACCACGACGAGCTGACGCTCGAGATGGTCACCGACGAAGAGCGCGACTACATGTACTCCGAGTACGCCAAGGACCCCCGCATGCGGGCCAACGTCGGCATCCGCCGCCGCCTGGCGCCGCTGCTGGAGAACGACCGCAACCAGATCGAGCTGTTCACCGCGCTACTGCTGTCGCTGCCCGGCTCGCCCGTGCTCTACTACGGCGACGAGATCGGCATGGGCGACAACATCTGGCTCGGCGACCGCGACGGCGTGCGCACGCCCATGCAGTGGACGCCCGACCGCAACGCCGGGTTCTCCGACTGCGACCCGGGCCGCCTCTACCTGCCGATCATCATGGACCCGATCTACGGGTACCAGGCGATCAACGTCGAGGCGCAGCAGAAGAACGCCGGATCTCTGCTTCACTGGACCAAGCGGATGATCGAGATTCGCAAGCGCCACCCGGTCTTCGGCCTCGGCGACTTCATCGAACTCAACTCGTCCAACCCCAGCGTGCTGGCATTCGTCCGCGAGCTGGGCGATGATCGCATGCTATGCGTCAACAACCTCTCGCGGTTCCCACAGCCCGTGGAACTGGACCTGAGGCGGTTCGTCGGCGTGTCGCCCGTGGAGACGATGGGTGGAGTTCCATTTCCACCGATTGGCGAGCTTCCGTATCTTTTGACGCTCCCTGGGCATGGTTTCTACTGGTTCACCCTTCCACCCGCCGTGCCACAGGAGGAGTAGGCCGTGCTTGAGGACCTCCTTGCCCGCTGGATCACCCACCAACGCTGGTTCGCGGGCAAGGGGCGTCCTCTCGACGCTCTGTCCATCGACTCCGACACCCCTCTCGGCGACGGACTGCGCCACCTGATCCTGTCCGTACGGCAGGCGGGCGCCCACGACCGCTACCAGCTCCTGCTCGGCGTCAGACCCGAGCTGCCCGACCGCCTCAAGCACGCCCTCATCGGCGTGTCGGAGGAGGGCCACCTCTTCGACGCCGCCCACGACTCCTCGCTCACCAGCCTCCTGCTGGAGGGCATGGCCACCGGCCGCGACCACGGACCGATCAGGTTCCGCGCCACGCCGGGAGTGGAGATCGACACCACGCAGCGCAGCCTGGTGCTCGGGGCCGAGCAGTCCAACACCTCTCTGGTGTACGGCGACGCCTACATCTGCAAGCTGTTCCGCCGGCTCATCCCGGGGGTCAACCCCGAGCTCGAGGTGGTCACCGCGCTGGCCGCCCGTGGCGCCGCGCACATCGCCCAGCCGTACGGGTGGATCGAGACCGACGTCGACGGCATCGCGACCACGCTCGCCTTCATGCAGGAGTACCTGACCACCTCCAACGACGGCTGGGACCTGGCGCTGGCCAGCGTCCGCGACCTCTACGGCTCGCTGCCCGAGGTCAGCGCGGCCGAGGCGGGCGGCGACTTCGCCGCCGAGGCGCACCGCCTGGGCATCGCCACCGCCGAGATCCACCGGGAGCTCGCCGAGGCCTTCCCCACGGACGTCGTGAGCCCGCACGAGGTCAAGCGCATGGTGGAGGGTTTCCGCCGCCGCCTCGCCAGGGCCATCGACGAGGTGCCCGCGCTCGCCGAGCACGCCGAGCTGGTCGAGCGCGCCTTCCACCAGGTGGAGGAGCTGACCGGCAAGGTGCGCGTGCAGCGCGTGCACGGCGACTACCACCTCGGCCAGGTCATGCGCACGCCCGTCGACTGGATCGTCCTCGACTTCGAGGGGGAGCCGGGACAGCCGCTCGACGAACGCAGGGCGCTCGCCTCGCCGTTGCGGGACGTGGCGGGGATGCTGCGCTCGTTCGACTACGCGGCCGGCCACCTCCTGGCCGACCACCCCGAGGCCGCCGTGCTGCGCCCCAGGGCCGCGGAGTGGGCCATCCGCAACCGCGCGGCGTTCCTCGACGGGTACGCGGACGTGTGCGGGGACGACGCGGCGCTGCTGCGGGCCCTGGAGTACGACAAGGCGGTCTACGAGGTGGTCTACGAGGCCCGCAACCGGCCTACCTGGCTACCCATCCCCCTCGCCGCCTTCCGCTGAGCCGTCGCGCAGATCCATGCCCCGACTCGGCGAGCGGGGTTCAACCCCCGACCTCGCCCCAAGTCTCACGTTTCTCCACGGGCAGCGCATCAATCGCATTACTCTTCGCATGCAAACATGAACGAAGAGTAAAGGGGGCGGCATGCGGCGAGGTCTTGTGCTCGCGGCCGCGGGAGTCGGCGCCGTGTTCGTCAGCGGGTCGCTCCTGCTGGCGACCAGCGGGGAGGCGCCCCAGGCCGCGCAGGCCGTGCGAGAGACTCCCGTCCAGGGAGACCCGCTGACGCCCGAGGAGATCGCCCGCGCGGGAGAGATCGCCACCGCCGTCAACCATCTCAAGGGCGGGCGCGCCGAGCTGCTCTACGTCGAGCGCGACGACGACAAGGACGCCGAGCAGGCGCGGCAGGCCGAGGCCTACATCTACGACTACGCCTCCGACACGCTGATCGTCAGGACGGTCGACCTCGGCAGGAGCAAGGTGATCGAGGAGACCAAGGGCAGAGGGGTGCAGCCGCCGCCGTCCAGGCGGGAGGAGCTGCGCGCCGCCGAGCTGCTGCTGGCCGACCCGAAGCTGGGGCGGGGGGTTCGCCAGTCGTTCAGGAAGGCGGCGGGGCGCGAGCTGGCCTCGCCGTCCGACCTCGCGCTGCGCGGGCTGATCTACTCCCCCGAGCGGGGCAGCTGCGCCGAGCACCGGTGCCTGCGGCTGTTCGTGCGGCTGCCCAACGGCACCTTCCTCGACACCAGCCGCATCGTCATCGATCTGTCCGCCCAGCGGGTCCACATCCTGGAGTGGTGAGTTGATCCTCCGTCTCATGCTCGCGGGGCTGCTCGTGGCGGCCGCCGCTCCCCCCGCCCCGGCGCAGGCCGCCGCCCCCTCGTGCAGCGCGCCGTACCTCATCGACAAGACGCTCCCGAACGGCGCGCGCTGGCGGCTGTGCTGGGAGATGCGCACGATCGAGGGCCTGACGGTGACCAAGGTCGTCTACACGCCGAAGGGCAACAGGCCGATCAGCGTGCTGCGCAGCGCGGCGCTGGCGCAGATCCACGTGCCCTACGACAGCGGCGAGCCGCGCTACCACGACATCGGCTCGCTGGGCTCGGCCGTGGTGGCGCTGACGGAGGCCGACTGCCCGGGCGGCGAGCGCCCGAAGGGCAAGGTCTGCGTGACCACCCGCCCGCGCGGCCACGCCTACCTCAAGGACGGCTGGGGCGACCCCGACGCCCGCGAGTCGGCGCAGGGGCAGGAGCTGGTGGTGCTGGCCGCCTACCAGGTCGGCTGGTACACCTACGTCTCCGAGTGGGTCTTCGGCGACGACGGCTCGATCACGCCCAGACTGGGCGCGACCGGCTCCCTCGCGGGCACCACGACGGCGCCGAAACACGGCTGGCCGATCGGGGTGGGCCGCAAGCACTTCGAGGAGTCGCACAGCCACAACGTCTTCTGGCGCATGGACTTCGACATCCAGGGCAAGGCGCACGACGTGGTCGAGCAGTACGACTTCACGGGGAGCGGCACCAAGAAGCGGTCGATGGTGAAGACCAGCCTGAAGCGGGAGAGCAGGGCGGTCAACGGGCGGATGCGCTGGTGGCGGGTGGTCGACCCGCGCGTGCCGAATGCCGACAGGCACCCGGTCTCCTGGGAGATCAACAACTCCGACAGCGCGGAGTACCGCGGGCCCGCCGACGAGGCGTTCACGCACGCCGACGTCTACGTGACGCAGTACCGCGCCTGCGAGCGGCTGGCCAGCGAGAACGTCTCTCCCAAGTGCAGGAAGTCCGTCGACCGCTACGCCAACGGCGAGCGGGTGACCGACCCGGTGCTGTGGGTCAACGTGGGCTTCCACCACGTCGCCAGGGACGAGGACGCCGATCCGATGCCGATCCACTGGCAGGGCTTCCGCGTCACCCCTCGCGACGTCACCGCCACCAACCCCCACTGATCCCCGTACCAGTGCCCTGACCTCCCCGTAAGGGAGGTGAATTCGTGAGATGTGGGGATGACGCAAAGCGATCGCGATAGTTACCCCCTTTTTTCGACATACCGCTCGTGTGAATTCGCATGGTGATGGCGGGCAAGGGCATGGGTTGGAAGGTCGCTATAGGGCAGGGTAAGGGGCATGCCGATGAGGACAGAGCTCGACCGTCTCGCGGGTGGGGCACACCACGACCCGCACTCGATTCTCGGAGCGCACCTGGAGCCGCGCGGAGTCACGTTCAGGGCGTTGCGACCACTGGCCGAACAGGTCGAGGTGGTCTTCGATGACGAGGCACGCCCGATGAAACACGTCGCCCACGGAGTGTTCGAGACGACGGTCGCGGGTCTGGACAAGGTGCCCGACTACCGGCTGCGCGTGCGCTATCAGGGCGGCGAGCCGTACGAGATGCGGGACCCGTACCGGCACTGGCCCACGCTCGGGGAGGTGGACCTGCACCTGATCGGCGAGGGCAGGCACGAGCGGCTGTGGGATGCGCTGGGCGCCCGGGTGATGCGGCACGAGGACGTCGACGGCACGGCGTTCGCGGTGTGGGCGCCGAACGCGCGGGGCGTCAGGGTCGTCGGCGACTTCAACCACTGGGACGGCGTGGCCCACCCCATGCGCTCGCTCGGCAGGTCGGGAGTGTGGGAGCTGTTCATGCCGGGACTGGCCGAGGGCGAGCGGTACAAGTACGAGGTCCTCGGTGCCGACGGGATGTGGCGCGACAAGGCCGACCCGATGGCGCGGCGCACGGAGGTGCCGCCGCAGACGGCCTCGGTGGTGGACCGGTCGGTCTACGAGTGGCACGACGCCGAGTGGATGGACACCCGCCACGCCACCGCGCCGCAGGGCGCGCCGATGAGCACCTACGAGGTGCACCTCGGGTCGTGGCGGCCCGGGCTCGGCTACCTGGAGCTGGCCGAGCAGCTGACGGAGTACGTCAGCGAGATGGGCTTCACCCACGTCGAGCTCCTGCCCGTCGCCGAGCACCCGTTCGGCGGCTCGTGGGGCTACCAGGTGACCTCCTACTACGCGCCCACCGCGCGCTTCGGCACCCCCGACGAGTTCCGCCACCTGGTCGACGCCCTCCACCAGCGGGGCATCGGGGTGATCCTCGACTGGGTGCCCGCGCACTTCCCCATGGACGACTGGGCGCTGGCCCGCTTCGACGGCACCCCGCTGTACGAGCACGCCGACCCGGCGCGGGGCGAGCACCCCGACTGGGGCACCTACGTCTTCGACTTCGGCCGCAACGAGGTCCGCAACTTCCTGGTCGCCAACGCCCTCTACTGGCTGAAGGAGTTCCACATCGACGGGCTGCGGGTCGACGCGGTCGCCTCGATGCTCTACCTCGACTACTCCAGGCGCGAGGGTGAGTGGACGCCCAACGTCTACGGCGGGCGCGAGAACCTCGACGCGGTGGAGTTCCTCAAGGAGATGAACGCCGTCTGCTACCGGGAGGAGCCCGGCACCATCACGATCGCCGAGGAGTCGACCGCGTGGCCGGGCGTCTCCAGGCCCGTGCACCTGGGCGGGCTGGGCTTCGGGTTCAAGTGGAACATGGGCTGGATGCACGACACCCTGGCCTACCTGCGCCACGAGCCGATCTTCCGGCAGTACCACCACCACCAGATGACCTTCTCGCTGATGTACGCCTACAGCGAGAACTTCGTGCTCCCTCTCTCCCACGACGAGGTCGTCCACGGCAAGGGCTCGCTGCTCGGCAAGATGCCGGGCGACGAGTGGCAGCGGTTCGCGCAGCTCAGGGCGCTGTTCGCGTTCATGTGGGCGCATCCGGGCAAGCAGCTGCTGTTCATGGGAGGGGAGTTCGGCCAGGGCTCGGAGTGGTCGGAGGAGCGCGGGCTCGACTGGTGGGTGCTCGACTTCGACGGCCACCGCGGGGCGCAGAAGCTGGTCCGCGACCTCAACAGGATGTATCGCGACACCCCCGCCCTCTGGGAGCTCGACACCACGCCCGAGGGCTTCCGCTGGATCGACGCCGACGACGCCCAGGGCAACGTCTTCTCCTTCCTGCGGGTGGGCCGGGACGGGTCCGCGCTGGCGTGCGTGGTCAACTTCAGCGGCGGCCCGCACGAGAACTTCAGGCTCGGCCTGCCGTACGGCGGGCGGTGGGAGGAGCTGCTGAACACCGACGCCTACGAGTACTGGGGCAGCGGGGTCGGCAACCTGGGAGCCGTCGAGGCGGTGGAGCAGTCGTGGCACGGCCTGCCGTACTCGACCACCCTCGTGGTGCCGCCGCTGGGCGCGGTCTGGCTGAAGGGCGCGCCGACCGAGACAACGTGAGGGTTTACTGAGAAACCCCGACAGCCTCTGTGCTGTCGGGACAAATCTCTCTACACTCCGAGATGATCACCCCTCGGAGGACGTGTGCGATTTCGACGCCTGATCGTGTGCTCGATCCTGCTCGCCTTACTGCCCGCCGCTCCGGCGCTCGCCGGTGAGCCCCCGGCGACACCCGCCCCCACCTCCTCCGCACCCGCAGCCGACGCGCCTCAGGGCGAGCCGCCTGCCGGCGACGCGCCCTCCACGGGTGCGCCCTCCGCAGGGCCGCCGGAGGAGAAGCTCGAGGAGGGCCTGGCGGTCGCCGAGGGCACCAGCCGCGTCATCGTCGAGCTGACCGACCCCGCGCAGACCGCGCCCGTCGCCGCCCAGGCCGTCGCGCAGGACGCGCAGGTCGTGCTCCAGCCCGAGACACAGCCGGCCGCCCAGCCGTTCATCGTCGTCGAGGGCACCGCCGAGGAGCTGGCCGCGCTGGCCGAGGACCCGAGGGTGGCCGCCATCCACCGCGACCGCGCCTACCCGCCGACCGCGATCTCCAGCCTCCCCGTCATCGGCGCCGACAAGGTCCACGCCGAGGGCCGGACCGGCGCCGGGCAGGCGATCGCCGTCCTCGACACCGGCATCGACCGCGACCACCCCTTCTTCGGCGGCCGCGTCGTCGCCGAGGCCTGCTTCTCCTCCACCGAGTACGACGGCGTCGAGTCGCTGTGCCCCAACGGCCAGAGCCAGATGATCGGCACCGGCGCCGCCGACGCCGAGTACGCCAAGTGCCTGCTCGGCGGCGAGAACCTGTGCGAGCACGGCACCCACGTGGCCGGCATCGCGGCCGGCCAGGGCGGTGTGGCGCCCGGCGCGAACATCGTCGCCGTGCAGGTGTTCAGCAGGGTCAACGACGAGGACGCCTGCGGCGCGTCGGCCTGCCTGATGGCCTTCGAGTCGTCGCTGCGCCTGGCGATGGACCACGTCGCCTCCCTGGCCCCTGCCACCCCGATCGCGGCCATGAACCTCAGCCTCGGCGGGCAGCTGTCCGACACCTCCTGCGACACCTCCGAGGAGGGCCAGGTCTTCAAGCCGAAGATCGACGACCTGCTGGCCAAGGGCGTCGCGACCGTGGTCGCCGCCGGCAACGAGTACTTCGCGGGCACCTCGTTCCCCGCCTGCATCTCCTCGGCCGTCGCCGTGGGGGCGAGCAACAACAACGACGAGATCGCCGACTTCTCCAACACCGGATCGCTGCTCGACCTGTTCGCGCCCGGGGTCGACATCGAGTCCTCGGTGCCCGACGACACCATGGCCGCGCACAGCGGCACCTCGATGGCCGCACCGCACGTCGCGGGAGCGCTGGCCGTGCTCAAGGCCGCCTTCCCCGACCAGGCGATCGGCGCGCTGGTCGAGAAGCTGAAGACGTCGGGCCGGCCGTTCGCCTACCAGGCGGACGGGGTCCAGGTGGTCACGCCGCGCCTCGACCTGGCGGCGGCCACGAGCGGCGCGGGGCCGCAGCCGACGGTCAGCCAGAGCGCGCCCGCGCCCGCACCCTCGGAGAGCGGCCCGTCCCCGGAGCCCACGGACGAGAACCCGCAGGACGACGACCCGGGACAGTCCGAGGATCCGGATCCGACGGACTCCCCCGATCCGAGCCCGGTCCCGCTGCCGACCGTCACCGTGACGGTGACCGTCACCGCGACGCCTCCGGCCGCCCCCGCCTCCGTGTGCACCCGCGGTACGGCCGGCACCAGGATGAGCGCCAAGGAATGGGCCGTGGAGCTCTACCGCGGCACCGGGCAGCTGTCCGACGAGACGCTCACCTGCTACCTGAAGCTGGCCCACAAGTCGAGCAAGGTCTTCCCCGAGCTGACCAAGGCCTCCTCGCTCGGCAAGGCCTACCGGGTGCTGAAGGCGGCCAAGGGCGCCCGGGCGAAGCTCGACCGCGCCCTGCTGACCGCGTGGCTCGACTGGGCCCATGGCGCCACCTCCACGCTGGAGCCGGTCAGGGCCGCCGAGAAGGTACGGCTGGCCGCCAAGGCGAGCGGCGCGAGCCTGAAGAAGGCGGCCGCCTCGCTCGGTAAGTAGACGAACAGACCTGAGGCCGGTCCCCGCCGCGGGACCGGCCTCAGGTCTGTGTTACCCAAACGACACGTCTCTTCGCTTCTGACATCAAATTTCACATCTGTACACTCAAACCCCCACAAATTGGATCATCCCCCCTCGGAGGCACAGTGAGACTGCGGTCTCTCCTGGCTGGTGCGGCCACCCTCGCCGCCCTTTCTGCCGGGCTCGTCACAGCCCCCGCGCAAGCCGCCGCGGACGACCCGATCAAGAAGCTCGACCCCGCCGTGCGGATCGGCGGCACGCACCGGGCCATCGTCCAGGTGCAGAGCCCGGCGCAGGCCAGGTCCCTCGCCGCCACCGCCGAGGCGGTCACCCCCAGCGTCGAGAACGTCGCACCCACCCCGGACGCGCTCGCCGGCAAGCTGGACTTCTTCGTCTACGAGGGGACCGCCGAGGAGTTCAGGAAGATCGCGGGCCAGGCGAACGTCGTCTCCATCCGCGAGGACCACCTCAACTCACCCAATCTGGTCAGGAGCCTGGCGATCATCGGCGCCGACAAGGCGCAGGCCGCGGGCGTGACCGGTGCGGGCAAGGCCGTGGCCGTCCTCGACACCGGCATCGACGGCGACCACCCGTTCTTCGGCGGCCGCATCGCCGCCGAGGCGTGCTTCTCCGCGGAGAACGCCGACGACAAGGCCACGTCCCTGTGCCCGAGCGGCGCGCCCTTCCAGCTCGGGGCGGGCGCGGCCAACGCCACCACCGACGCGTGCATGAAGGACGTCTCCCCCGGCGACGCGACGTTCGGGATCTGCGCGCACGGCTCCCACGTCGCCGGCATCGTCGCGGGCAAGGCGCACTCCTCGCAGCGCGAGCCCTCCAACGGCGTCGCCCCCGGCGCGACCATCGTGCCCGTCCAGGTGTTCAGCAGGTTCGCCAACCCCGAGTACTGCGGCGGGGCCGAGAACACGCCGTGCGTCCTGGCCTACGACTCCTCCATCCTCACCGGGATGGCGTACGTCAACACGATCGCCAAGCAGTACGGCATCGTCTCCGTCAACCTGAGCCTCGGCGGCGGCAAGTACGACACCGTGTGCGACACCGGTGACGGCGCCGACTTCAAGGCCCAGGTCGACCAGCTGCTCGCACAGAACGTCGCCACCGTCGTCGCGGCGGGCAACGAGGGACACGAGGCGTCGGTCTCCTGGCCCGCCTGCGTCTCCAACGTCGTGACCGTCGGCTCGACCGACGTCGAGTACCCGCAGGTCGGCACCCGCACCGACGACGTGTCCTCCTTCAGCAACCGCGGCGAGATGCTCGACCTGTTCGCCCCCGGCTGGCCGATCTTCTCCTCGGTGCCCGACAACAGGTTCGCGGGCTTCGGCGGCACCTCCATGGCCGCCCCGCACGTCGCCGGCGCCTTCGCGCTGATGAGGGAGAAGCTGCCCGACGCGTCGGTGGAGCAGATCCTCGCCAAGCTCAAGGCCGCGGGCAAGCCGATCTCCTACACCAGCGCGGGCAAGCAGCTGACCACGCCCCGCCTGGACGTCTGGAACGCCCTGCCGCGCATCGAGTGCGCCGCCGTGTACTCCCCGAAGGCGTCCTGGCCCGGTGGGTTCCAGGCGTCGGTCACGGTCAAGAACACCGGCACGCTGCCGATCAAGAGCTGGAAGGTGACCTGGACCTTCCCCGACCGCCAGCGGGTGCTGACCCTCTGGAACGGCAAGGTCTCCCAGAGCGGGGCCGACGTCACGGTGACGAACGCGCGCTGGAACGGCTCGCTGGCTCCCGGGGCCGCGACGGAGTTCGGGTTCAACGGCCAGCTGCGCGGCGGGGCCGACACCCCGCCCGCGACGCTGACCTGCACCGCGGCCTGATCCTCTGCTCACATCACGGCCACGCCGGTCGCTCCGGCGTGGCCGTGATGCTTCCCGGGTCACGGGGCGCCGTTGCGGCGGCCCGCCGGAGTCCCGCTGGGCGGCGCGCCTTCGGCGGACGGGACCCCGCGCCTGCGGAGGCGCGAGAGCGGCTTGCCGTACGAGATGGTGGGGTCGGCGACGCTCGCCCGCGCAGGGGCGTCGCTTAGGGTGACATTTATGGACGCGACCAAGGCGATCGTTGACACCGTTGACCGGTTCCGCCAGCGGCGTACCGCCCCGCTGGTGCTGGAACTCGACCTCACCGAGGGGCTGACCGAGGGGCCGCCCACCGATCCGCTCAGCGCCATCCTCACCATGCGCAAGCCGCGCCTGGCCGACGTCCTGTCCGGCCTCAAGCGCGCCAGGCACGACTCCCGCGTCAAGGCGCTCATCGTCAAGATCGGCGGGAACCCGCTCGGGCTGGGCATGGTGCAGGAGCTGCGCCAGGCCATCGTCCACTTCCGCGCCTCCGGCAAGCTGACGGTCGCCTTCGGCGAGACGTTCGGCGAGTTCGGCCAGGGCACGATCCCCTACTACCTGGCCAGCGCCTTCGAGCGCGTCTACCTCCAGCCGAGCGGCGACGTCGGACTCACCGGCATCGCCCTCGAGCAGCGCTTCCTCAAGGGCACGCTGGAGAAGCTCGACATCGCCTACGAGGTCGGGCAGCGGCACGAGTACAAGACCGCCGCCAACACCTTCACCCAGGACCACATGACCGACGCGCACAGGGAGTCGTACGGCAGGCTCGCCGAGTCGATCCTCGAGCAGGTCGTCGCGGGCATCGCCGACGGCAGGCGGCTCGACCAGGCCAAGGTCCGCGACCTGGTCGACAGGGGTCCGTTCATCGGGCCCGAGGCGGTCGAGGCGGGCCTGGTCGACAAGCTCGCCTACCGCGACGAGGTGTACGACGAGGTCAAGGAGGCCGCGGGGGACGAGGCGCACCTGCAGTTCGTCGCCCGCTACGCGCGCGGCTCCGCCGTACGGAAGTTGCCGCACCCGACCGCCGACGGCGTCGCGCTGATCCACGGCCACGGCATGATCAGACTGGGCCGCAGCGGACGCAGCCCCCTGGGCGGCGGCGGCGCGATGGGCTCCGACACGATCAGCGCCGCCATCCGCGCGGCCCGGCGCGACCCGCACATCAAGGCCGTGGTGTTCAGGGTGGACAGCCCCGGAGGCTCCTACGTCGCCTCCGACGCGGTCTGGCGCGAGGTCGTGCTCACCCGCAAGGTCAAGCCCGTCATCGTCTCCATGGGCGACGTCGCGGCCTCGGGCGGCTACTTCGTCTCGATGGCCGCCGACGTCATCATCGCCCAGCCCGGAACCCTGACCGGCTCCATCGGCGTACTGGGCGGCAAGGCGGTGCTCGGCGGGCTGATGGCGAAGGCGGGCGTCACCACCGACCTGATCGCCGAGGGGACGAACGCGGCGATGTTCTCCTCCACCCGGTCGTTCTCCACGGAGGAGTGGGAGCGGGTCAACGCCTGGCTCGACCGCATCTACGACGACTTCGTGGGCAAGGTCGCCGAGGGCCGCCACCTGACCAGGGACCGCGCGCACGAACTGGCCCGCGGCCGGGTGTGGACCGGCGTCGACGCGCACGAGCGCGGGCTCGTCGACGAGCTCGGCGGGCTCGAGGACGCCCTCGGCCTGGCTCGCAAGCGCGCCGGTCTCGCGGCCGACGCGCCCGTGCGCACCTACCCGCGGCTGAACCCGCTGGAGCGGCTGCGCGGACCCGAGTCGAGCGAGGACAAGTCCGCGGCGCTGGCCAGGATCCGGCTGGAGGCCTGGGGGCCGTTCGCGCGGATCGCGGGCGAGCTCGGGCTGCCCTCGTACGGCCCGCTCCTGCTGCCCGGCCAGATCGTCATCCGCTAGGTCTACTCCCCGGTCGCGCCGTCGAGGCGTTCGCGCAGGAGATCGGCGTGGCCGTTGTGGCGGGCGTACTCCTCGATCATGTGGATGAGGATGTAGCGGTGCGAGTGGTAGCTGCCGCGCCTGTCGACCTTGGCGAGGGCGTCGACGGGGGTGTTCTCCGACACCTTGCGGCACGCGTCCAGCTCGGCCCGCCACACGGCCATGGCCTCGTCGGCCGAGACTTCCGCCACGTCGAACTCGACGTCGTCGACGTCGCTCCAGTAGACGGCGGGCAGGTCGGCGCCTTCGAGGACGCGGCGGAACCAGTAGCGCTCGACGTCCGTCATGTGCCGGACCAGGCCGAGCAGCGACATGGTGGACGGCGGCACGGACCGCTCGCGCAACTGCTCCTCCGTCAGGCCCGCGCACTTGACGGCGAGGGTTTCGCGGTGCCAGTCGAGGAAGGTGGTCAGGAGTTCGCGCTCGTCACCGGCGGCGGGGGGATCAACTCTGGGGTCGGTCATCCCGCCATTCTGGTGCACATCGACCAGCAGCTCTCCCGAGGCTTCGCCCCGGACGGCGGGCGGTCAAGAGGTCGGCGGCGGGGCGGTGAAGAAGGTCTTGGCTCTCGTCAGGGCGTCATGGTCGCGCGGCCATCGTCATCTCTCGTCCGAGCCTGTGACCCTCACCTCACCGTCCCTACACCGGCCGGTAGCGCCCCCTCAGCCGCACCAGGGGCAGCGGCGCCGAGTTCACGTAGTCGACGGCCAGGACCCCCGCCACGAACAGGGCGTGGTCTCCGGCGGGCACGACCTGCGTCGTCTCCACCTCCAGCGCCGCCACCCCGCCCTCCACGATCAGCGCGTCGGTGTGCCGGCCCCGGTGATGCGGCGTCCCCGAGACCAGATGACGGGCGCTCGGACGGCCCGCGACCGCGAACCTGCTGGCGATCGCCGCCTGCCCCGAGGACAGGAGCGAGGCGGCCCACCGGTCCTGCCTGAGCAGCACCTCGGCGAGGTAACCGCGGTTGGACAGGCTGGCCAGGATGAGCGGTGGATCGAGGGAGACGGACATCAGCGCGGACACGGTCACGCCCACGTCGTCACGGTCGTCCTTCACGGTGATCACGGCGACTCCCGCTGCCAGCTGCGCCATCGCCTCGGTGAACTCACTCACTCGATCACTCTGGCACATGGGCGGACCTCCGCCCCACCCAGGACAGCGGGAGCCCGCCGGGTGGCAGTATGGCGGGGGTGATGCCTTGTCCGGCGTGCAGACGGGCCGCGTTGCCTTGAGCAGCCCTCGCGTTCGACCGGTTACAGGCTCGCGAGTTTCCGCAGCGCCTGTTCAGATGCCGAGCCCGGCTCGGCGGCGAACAGGTCCAGCCCGCAGCACGACGGCTCGTCGGGCAGCGCGAGGAGCCCCGCCGAGTCACGGGGAGTGTGAGGGGCCGGCAGGCCCCTCACCGGGGTTTCAGGGTTGGCTACAGCAGGCCGTTCGTGGTGAGCCAGTCCTTGGCGACCGTGGCGGGGTCGTCCTTGTCGACCGAGATCTTCTGCATCATCTGCGTCAGGCCCTCGGTCGTCAGCTTGGCGGACACCGCGTTCAGGGTGGTCCTGATCGTGTCCGTCATGGCCGCCTTGTTCACCAGCGGCGTGACGTTCTGGGCGCTGAAGACGTTCTTGGGGTCCTGCAGCGACACCATGTTGTTGATGATGATCTTCGGGTCGGTCGTGAAGACGTTGCCGACCTGGACCGTGCCGTCCTTGATGGCGTCGGCCGTCGTGTCGCCCGTCGGCTTCCACTCCTTGAACTCAAGGCCGTAGACGTCCTTGAACTGCTGCTCACGGCGCTTCTTGAACTCGGGGGGACCGCCGACCGCCATCTGCTTGGAGACCTTGGCCAGGTCCTCGATGGTGGTCAGCTTGTACTTCTCCGCCGTCTCCTTGGTGACCGTCAGCGAGTCGTTGTCCTGGGCCGGGGACGACTCGAGGATCTCGAGCTCGGCGGGCAGCTTGCTCGCCAGCTCGCTGTTCACGTCCTCCTTCGAGGCGGCGGTCGACTTGGGGTCGACGAAGAACAGCAGCGCGCCGTTGTACTCGGGCAGGACGGTCAGCCCGCCGCTCTTGACCTGGTTGTAGATCACCTCGCGGCTGCCGATGTTCGGCTTCTCCTCGACCGTCACGCCCTTGGCCTTGAGCGCCTGGGCGTAGATGGAGCCCAGCAGCACGCTCTCGGGGAAGTTGAACGAACCGACGATCGCCGTGCCCCCGCCGGCCGCGGGCGCGGTCCCCGTCGGGGCCGCGCCGGCGGAGGTGGTGTCCAGCGGGTTGCTGCCACTGCCGCCACCACCGCAGGCCGACAGGGTGAGCATCGCTGAGAGCAGCACCGCCGCGGTGCCGAATATGCGTCTCATACTTATTTCCCTTCTAAACGGGGGGTAATAGAGAGATTATCGAACCCGCAGTCGCTGGCTCACCCCCGGGGAGACCATCACTCTCTGCGCGAGGGTGAACAGACCCTGTACGGCGAGCGCGAAGCCGACGATCAGCACCGAGCCGCCGACCACGCTCTCGTAGTCCTGTGTCGCCAGACCGTCGATGATGTAACGCCCGAGCCCGCCGAGGCCCACGTAGGCGGCGACCGCCGCGGTCGCCACGACCTGCACCGCGGCCAGCCGGAGGCCGAGCATGATGAGCGGCAGCGCGACCGGCACGAGCACCTTGGACAGCACCTGCGGGCCGCGCAGTCCCATCCCGTACGCCGCGTCGCGCAGTTCGGGATCGACGCCCCTGACGCCCTCGAAGGTGTTGACCAGGATCGGCGGCACGGCCAGCGCCACCAGCGGGATCAGCACCGGCCAGATCGAGGCGGTGCCGAGCAGCAGCACGATGAGCACCAGCAGGCCGAGCGTCGGCAGCGCCCTGGCCAGGTTGGCGCTGACCACCACGATCACCGACCCCTTGCCCGTGTGACCGATGAGCAGGCCGAGCGGGACCCCGACGAGCGCGGCGAGGGCCAGCGCGGCGGCCGAGAAGCCGAGGTGTTCGAGGAGCCTGGCGGGGATGGCGTCGGGGCCCGACCAGTTGGCCGGGTTCGCGAAGAAGTCGATCAACCAGTTCACGACGCCCTCCTGGCTCGCATCCAGGGAGTGAGCAGGCGCTGGGCGGCCAGCACGATCCCGTCGCCGACCAGTGCCAGCAGCACGATGAGCACGATGCCGGCGATGGCGGGGGTGTAGAAGTCGCGCTGGAAGGCGTCGGTGAACAGGTTGCCCAGACCGCCCTGCCCGATGAGGGCGCCGACGCTGACCAGGCTGATGCTGGAGACGGTGACCACGCGCAGTCCCGCCAGCACGACCGGGACGGCGATCGGCAGCTCCACCTGGACCAGGCGGCGCAGCGGCGTGAAGCCCATGGCCACCGCCGACTGCCTGACGTGGTCGGGGACCGAGCCCAGGCCGTCGACCACGGCGGGGACCAGCACCGCGAGCGCGTAGAAGGTCAGCGGGATGATCACCGTGAGCCTGGCGAGGCCGGTCTCGGGGATCAGCAGCATGAACAGCGGCAGCGAGGGCAGCGCGTAGACCACGTTCATGATCGCGGAGGTCGGCTGGTAGAGGAAGCGCCATCGCACGCACGCGAGCCCCAGCGGCAGCGCGGCGAGCAGGCCGAGCAGGACCGGCACGAGGGACATCACGATGTGCGCCTCGAGGAGGTTGACGATGCTGTTGGGCGAGTCGGAGTTCCAGTTGCTCTCGACCCAGCTCCACCTGAACAGCGGCTGACCATCATCATCCATCGGCGGCCTCCGCGAGCGCCTCGTCCAGTGCCCGCCTGGTGGCGATCCCGACCACCCTGCCCGACTCGTCGAGCGCGACGGCCTGGCCCGAGGAGGACAGCAGGGCGGCGTCGAGCGCCGCGCGCAGGGAGTCCTTGCCGTGGACGTAGGTGCCGAAGGGCTCGTCGCGGCCCAGCCACCCGACCGGCTTGCCGTCCGCCGCGACGACCAGGGGCCACCCGTCGTCCGACGGCGTGGCGGAGGCGGAGGACACGGTCAGGTCCGTGCGGAGCCGCAGGTGCGAGCTGGAGACGAACGACAGCCGCCTGATGCCCCTGTCCCTGCCGAGGAACTCCCGCACGAAGTCGTCGGCGGGCTCCGACAGCAGGGTCTTGGGATCGGCGAACTGGGCCAGCTTCCCGCCGACGCGCAGCACGGCCACCCGGTCACCGAGCTTGATCGCCTCGTCGATGTCGTGGGTGACGAAGACGATCGTCTTGTTCAGCTCGGCCTGCAGCCTGAGCAGTTCCTCCTGCAAAGAGGTGCGCACGATCGGGTCGACCGCGCTGAACGGCTCGTCCATCAGCAGCACGGGCGGGTCGGCGGCCAGCGCGCGGGCCACGCCGACGCGCTGCTGCTGGCCGCCGGAGAGCTGAAAGGGGTAGCGCTGGGCCAGCTTGGGGTCGAGCCCGACCCGCTCGAGCAGCTCCATGGCGCGGTCACGGGCCTTCTTCTTCTCCCAGCCCAGCAGGTACGGCACGGTCGCCACGTTGTCGACGATCTTGCGGTGCGGGAAGAGGCCCGCCTGCTGGATGACGTACCCGATGCCGCGCCGCAGCGTCGGCGGGTCGATCTGCTGGACGTCGGAGCCGTCGAGCAGGATCTGCCCCTCGGTGGCGTCGATCATCCGATTGATCATCCGCAGCGTGGTGGTCTTGCCGCAGCCCGACGGCCCGACCAGCACGGTGATCTGCCCGGTCTCCGCTTCGAGAGACAGGTTGTCCACAGCCACGAAGCCATCGGGATAGCGCTTGGTGACGGAGTCGAATGTGATCATGCGCGACCTCTCGCTCGAGCGGCGGGGCCGCGGCCCGCCCCATGATCTCTGCTCGACAGACTACGGCGAGCGGCCCCTCTGTGTCCCATTGGCCCCCAGGTGAAACGCTTCACGGGGCTATCAAATGAGCATCCAGTGGTGCATTCCATGACGGCAACCGGCATGATTGCCTGCAACACTCCGACGCCGCCCCCTCATCCCCCGCGTCCGAACTTTCTGACAGAGGAATCCGGCCCCGTGACCCTTCCGCTCACCGATCAGCGATCTCGCGAGGATCTGATCGCCGAGCTCTACGACCGTCACGCCGCCGGGCTGTTCGCCTACTCCGCGGACCAGCTCGGCGACACGGGCTCCGCCTCCGACGTGCTCGACACCGTGCTGTCCAGCGCGCTCTCCGTGGAGCCGCCGCGTGCCGCGCTGTACGCGCTCGCGCGGCGGGAGATCTTCCGCCGCGACATCGTCTACGCGCCTCCCGTCATCGACCCCCTCGTCGATCCCGCCACCGCCCTGGTCGAGCGCGTCCTGCGCGAGCTGCGCCCGCACCAGCGCGAGGTGCTCGTGCTGTCCGTCGTCATCGGGCTCACCGACGCCGAGCTGGCCTGGGTGCTCGACGTGGCCCACGACACCGCCGTCGAGCTGATCCAGAACGCCGCGCTCCGCTTCCGCCAGTCGCTGCTGGCGGCGCTGGCCGCCAAGGGGCCCCGCCTGTCCCAGCCGGTGGCCGAGCCGGTGGCTGAGGTGTACGGCGCGCTGGGCGTCGCGCCGCTGCGCGACGTGCTCGGCCGCCTGCCGTGGCGCCCGCCGCCCGCCGCGATCAGGATCCGCCTGCTCGGCCCCCGCCCTTCGGTCCCGGATCCGGCTCGGCGGAAGACCTCGCTGTTCGTCAGGCCGCTGTGGCCCACGGCGCCCTCCTGGCCGGTTCCGCTCAGCGACACCGATCCGGCGACCAGCACGGGGATCTTCCCGACCGAGCTGCTGACCCCGCCCGACCCTTCACGCGTCTCGCATCACGAGGCGGCGACGGCGCCGATGCCGAAGCTGCGCGACACGCTCTCCCCGCTCCTGCGCGACACGCTCTCTCCGTTCCTGGGTGACACGCTCGCGCGGCGCCCGCCGGTGCTCTCCGCGCCCACCCCCGCCGACGTGCTCGACCCTCCGGCGACGTGGGACGCCTTCCGCAAGCCCGCCGTCCTCGACGAGCCCGCGGACAAGACGGCGGACAGAACGGCGGACAAGACCCCGGTCGTGCCCGCGGGCGACATCCTCGACGACCACTGGACCGCGGCGGGGGGCGCGGCGACCACCTCACCGAACACCGCCGCCACACCGCTGGAGGCGGCCGCCGTGCCGGTGGACGTGCCCGCCGATCCCGTGGACGTGCCGATGCGGGCGCGCGACAGGAGGGCGCTGGCCGACCTGCTCGTGCACAAGGGCGAGCCGCGCCCCGAGCCCAGCCTGTTCGTGCCGCGCCGTCCCGCCAAGGAGCCGGTCTACGTGCTGCCGCCCGGCCCGGCCGAGACTCCGGCGAAAGAGGAACCGAAGTCCGAGGAGCAGTCGCAGGAGGCCGGCACACCCACGGAGGCGGCGCTCGCCCAGGAGCCCGCGCGACCCGCCGTACCCAAGCGGCCGAAGAGGCCGGCCCCCACGAAACGCACGCCACCGAAGAGCGCGCCACCGAAGGGCCCTGCCAAGAAGCCGGCCAAGGGCAAGGCGGCCGGCGGGAAGGCCTCGGCGAAGAAGAAGGGCAAGCGGCGCAACCGGCACCACGACTGGGCGTGGGAGCTGGCCGGCTTCCTCATCTGCGTGGCGATCGCGATGCTGGTCTTCCTCTGGGTGCCGAGGTAGGGAGAAGGAAGGGGCCCGGCGGCCGGCGAGCCGCCGGGGCCCCTCATCCTTGCGTCAGGATCAGGCCGCTGGTCGGCACTCCGGTCCCCGCGGTGACCAGCACGTTGGCGACGCCGCCCACCTGGTTCACCGAGGTGCCCCTGATCTGACGCACGGCCTCGGCGATGCCGTTCATCCCGTGGATGTAGGCCTCGCCGAGCTGGCCGCCGTGCGGGTTGACGGGCAACCGGCCGCCGAGCTCGATGCCGCCGTCCTTGACGTAGTCCTTCGCCTCTCCCCTGCCGCAGAAGCCGAGCTCCTCCAGCTGGTTGAGGACGAAGGGGGTGAAGTGGTCGTAGAGGATCGCGGTCTGGATGTCGGCGGGCGACAGCCCCGACATCTCCCACAGCCGCGTTCCGACCACCGACATCTCGGGCAGCCCGGCCATGTCGTCGCGGTAGTAGCTGGTCATCATCATCTGTCCCGCGCCCGAGCCCTGGGCCGCCGCCGCGATCACGGCGGGCGACCTGCGCAGGTCACGGGCGCGCTCGGCCGTGGTGACGACCAGCGCGACCGCCCCGTCGCTCTCCTGGCAGCAGTCGAGCAGGTGCAGCGGCTCCACGATCCACCGCGACGCCTGGTGCTCCTCCAGCGTGATCGGCCTGCCGTGGAACCACGCGGCGGGGTTGGTGGCGGCGTGCCTGCGCATCGCGACCGCGATCCTGCCGAAGTCCTCGGAGGTGGCGCCGGAGACGTGCATGTACCTGCGGGCGAACATCGCCACCCAGGCCGCGGGGGTCATCAGCCCGTACGGCACGTGCCAGCTCATCTCGAGCCCCTGCGAAGACGGCTCGCCGCCCACCCTGGCGTCGGGCTGGCCGAACCGCCGCCCCGAGCGCTCGTTGAAGGCGCGATAGCAGACCACGGTCCGCGCCGCCCCCGTCGCGACCGCCATCGCCGCGTGCATCACCGTGCCGCAGGCGGCGCCCCCGCCGTAGTGGACGCGCGAGAAGAACGTCAGGTCGCCGACGCCCACCTCGCGGGCGACGGCGATCTCCTGGTTGGTGTCCTGGGTGTAGGTGACCATGCCGTCCACGTCGGACGGCGTCAGGCCCGCGTCGTCGAGCGCGGCCAGCACCGCCTCGGCGGCCAGCCGCAGCTCCGAACGGCCCGACTCCTTGCTGAACTCCGTGGCGCCGATGCCCGCGATCGCGGCCGCGGCCCTCATGGCGCCGCCGTACCGTCGGCGGGCGAGGGCAGGCGGAAGGCCACGGCGGCGGTGGCGTGGTCGCCGAGGCTGACCTTGCCGCGCACCTCCACGGTGTACTCGCCCTCGTCGCACTCCACGACCGTGCCGGTGAAGGTCAGCCGGTCGCCCGCGTAGGCGGGGACGCCGAGCTTGACGTTGATGCGCTTGATCACGGCCTCGGGCCCGATCCAGTCGGTGACGTACCGCTCGACCAGCCCCATGGTGGTGAGGATGTTGAGGAAGATGTCCTTGGAGCCCTGCGCCCTGGCACCCTCGACGTCGTGGTGGACGGGGGTGAAGTCCATGGTCGCCAGCGCCGTGGAGACGATCAGCGTGGGGGTGAGATCGATCGACAGCTCGGGGAGCACCGAACCGATCTCGACCTGTCCTTCGGTCAGCGTACGCATCACGGCTCCCGCGGTGCCCACAGGGGAAGGGTCAGTTCGTCGTCCATCGAGCTGTACGTCACGCGCAACTCCATACCGATACCCACGTCCTCAACGGGACAGTCCACGATGTTGCCCACAATCCGCACCCCTTCCTGCAGCTCCACCACAGCCACCACAAAAGGCGTTTTCTTTCCCGGAACGGGCGGGTGGTGGTGGACGACGAAGCTGTAGACCGTGCCGAGCCCGGCCGCGACAATGTGGTCACGGTTGGCCGAGCGGCACGACGGGCAGAGCGGCCCCGGCGGGTGCCGCAGCTCGCCGCAGTCGCCGCAGCGCTGGATGCGCAGCTCGCCCTGCTTCACGCCCTCCCAGAAGAACGCGGTGTCCTGATTTATCGCCGGTTTCAGCGGATAGGGCTTCTTTCGCTCCTTGGGGCGAAATTTCAGGACCCTGAAGAGCATCTCGGCGACCGGGTCGTCGCCCGCGTACCAGGTGACGGTCCAGGTGGCGAAGTAGCCCTCGCCGAGCGCCGTCGTCTTCGGGCCTTTCAGCTCGGTGAAGCGGGTGGCGGCGGTGACCCGCTCCCCCACACGCAACGGCCGGTGGTAGGTGTGCTCGCAGTTGGTGGCGACCACGCCGGTGAACCCGGCCGCGTTGAGCGCGCTCATGATCTCGTCCACCGGGGTCTGCTGGCGCGGCCCGAGCCCTGGCATCGTCCACACCTGCGCCATCGCGGGCGGCGCCACCCCGTTGGCCAGGTAGGCGGGGTTCGTGTCGCCCATCGCGTCGAGCCAGTGCCTGATCATCGGCTCGTTCACGGGGTCGGCGGCGACCGCGCCGCGCACCTCGCCGAGCGCGGCCTGCTTGGCGGCGAGCTCCATGAGCTCCTCGTGGACGCCGGAGTCCCGCCCGCTCATCGCGGCGGCCTCGGCAGGGAGAGGCCCAGCATGGCGATCAGCTCGCGCTGCACCTCGTTGACGCCGCCGCCGAAGGTGAGCACGACCGCGCCCTTCACGCCGTGGTCCATGCGCTCCATGAGCTCGGCGGTCTCGGGGTCGGCGGGGTCGCCGTACCTGGCCAGGACGTCGCAGACGAGCCTGCCGATCTCCTGCATCCGCTCGGAGCCGTAGATCTTGGTGGCCGAGGCGTCGGGCGCGCCCAGCCAGCCGAGGTCCATGTTCGCCGCGACCTGCCAGTTCAGCAGCTCGTTCGTGCGGAAGTAGGTGTAGACCCTGGCCAGCGCCCTGCGCACGTCGGGCTCGGCGAGCAGGCCCTTGGCGCGCGCCCAGGACAGGAACCGGTCGTAGGTCTGGGCCAGGTTCCCGGCGGGGCCGAGCGTGACGCGTTCGTGGTTGAGCTGGTTGACGATGAGGTCCCAGCCCTTGTCCACCTCGCCGACCACCATGTCCTCGGGGACCCTGACGTCCTGGTAGTAGGTGGCGTTGGTGTGGTGGCGGCCGTCCATGGTGACGATCGGCGTCCACGAGAAGCCGGGGTCGGCGCAGTCCACGATCATCATCGTGATGCCCTTGTGCTTCTTGGCCTCGGGGTTGGTGCGGGCGGCCAGCCAGATGTACTGGGAGTAGTGCGCGCCGCTGGTGAAGATCTTCTGGCCGTTGACGATGTAGTGGTCGCCGTCCTTGACCGCGGTCGTGCGCAGCGCGGCGAGGTCGGTGCCGGCCTCCGGCTCGCTGTAGCCGATGGCGAAGTGGCACTCGCCGGCCAGGATGCGGGGCAGGAAGAAGTCCTTCTGCTTGCGCGTGCCGTACTGCATCAGCGTGGGGCCGACGGTCTGCAGCGTGATGATCGGGTACGGCACGCCCGCACGCGCGATCTCGTTGGCGAAGATCTGCTGCTCCAGCGGGCCGTAGCCGCCTCCGCCGTACTCCTTGGGCCAGCCGAGCCCCAGCTTGCCGTCACGGCCGAGCCGGCGGCAGTGGTCCATGTAGGCGTGGCCGAAGGGATCCTCCGCGATCTTCTTGCGGTCCTCGGGGGTGAGGCAGGCGCGGAAGTACTCCCGCAGCTCGTCGCGGAGCGCGCGCTGCTCGGGGGTCAGGTCGATCAGCATCAGAGGTGCGCTCCGATCAGGTCGAGCTGGGTGTCGGCGCCGCCCAGGAGGTGGGTCAGGTGCTTGGCCTGGGCGAAGTAGCGGTGCAGGGGGTAGGTCACGTCGAGGCCGAGCCCGCCGTGCAGATGCTGGCAGGTGAACAGCGCCCGGAACGCCTCGCTGACGTGGAATCCGGCGATGGCCACGTCGTCGCGGTCCATGCCCCAGGCGGCCGACCACATCGCGACGTCGAGGGCGCGCGAGGCCACGTAGACGTCGGCGATCTGCATGGTGACGGCCTGGAACTCGGCCAGCGGGCGGCCGAACTGCCTGCGGGTCCTGATGTGGTCGGTGGTCAGCTTGAGCGCTCCGGCGAGGACGCCGCCGGCCTGGGCGGCGACGGCGACGGTGACGATCCGCCGCAGGTCGTCGCCCGGGTCGGCGATGCGCTCGCCGCCCCGGTCGCGGATCGTGCCCGAGGGCTCGCCCGTGGCGGTGAACTCGGGGATCACCTCGAAGTCCTCGGTCAGGAACACGCCCTCGTCCGTGGCGTACAGGACGTGTGTGGCCTGTTGCGCGTACGGGACGCTCATGCCTCTGACGGCGACGGCGGGCAGGCCGTCGACCTGTCTGCCGTACCCGGCCAGGGCGAAGGAGGCGGCGAGGACGGGCAGCGCCGGCACGCCGGCGGCGACGGCGCCGACCTCGCGCAGCACGACGGCCATCTCCACCGCGCCGAGGCCCTCCTCCGGCGTGCAGATGCTCGTCAGGCCAGCCTGCTCCATGGCCGCCCATTCGGGGTTCTTGGCCAGGAGATCGGCGGCGAGGGTGCGCAGGTCCTGTTGGGTCTCGTCCAGGGTGAAATCCACTCAGCTCTCCAGTAGGTGCGTGCGGCCGTGCCGGGCGAACTCCGCCTCGATCACATCGATGTCCTCGCCGGTCAGCCTGGTGAACGCCGAGTCGCGGCGGAACCAGACGGGGTCGGAGGTGCGCCAGGCCTGCCCGGCCAGGACGCGTTTGAGTACCTTGTGCGACGCGGTCTGCGGCAGTTCCCCGCAGATCCGGACGTAGCGGGGGACGGCCTTGGCGCCCATCTCCCTGGTGAACGCCGCGAAGGCCGCCGGATCGAAGGGCCGGTCCAGCACGAGCGCCGCCATCACCTGGTCGCCCGCCGCCGCGTCGGGCACCGGGTAGACCGCCGCCTCGACCACCCCGGGCAACTCCCGCAGCGCCGACTCGATCGGCGCGACCGCCAGGTTCTCGCCGTCCACGCGCAGGCGCTCGGTGCCCCTGCCCGCGAAGAACACGAACCCCTGCGGGTCGGCGTAGGCGAGGTCGCCCGACCAGTAGGCGCCCTGCCTGACCCGCTCGGCGTCGGCCCCCGGATCGTTGTAGTAGCCGTCGAACAGGCCGACGCCCTTCACGTTGACCAGCTCGCCGATCGCCTCGTCGGGGTTGGTCAGCCTGCCGTCGACGAGGATCGCCGGTGGGCAGCGCCCGCCGGTGTCCTGGTTTCTGATCTCCACACCCTCGGGCAGCCTGCCCAGAGCGCCGCCGGGCCCCGACGGATCGGGGGTGATCGACACGGCGGTCTCCGTGGAGCCGAACGCGTCGATCACGAGGCAGCCGAAGCGCTCGCCGAAGCGTCTGATGGCGGTCGCGCTGCCCTCGTTCCCGAAGGCGATCTTCAGCGGGTTGTCGGCGTCGTCGGAACGAGGGGGCGTGGCCAGGACGTAGGAGAGCGCCTTGCCGACGTAGTGCAGGTAGGTGCAGCCGTGCCGGCGGACGTCGGGCAACACGCCCGAGGCGGAGAACCGCCTGCGCAGCGCCAGCGCCGCGCCCGAGGCCACGGCAGGGGCGAGGGCGGCCATGATCGCGCCCGAGTGGAACAGCGGCATCGGGCAGTAGACGACGTCGCCGGGGGTGAGCATCGCGGCGAGGCTGATCCCGGGAACCGCGATCTTCCGCTGCGTGACCCGTACCGCCCTCGGCGTCCCCGAGGTGCCCGACGTGAAGATCAGCATCACCAGGTCGTCCGGCGCCGCCTGACGGCCGCCGTGCTCCCCGGGGGCCGTCTCGGCGAGGTCACCCAGACGGCGTGCGGGAAGAGGCAACTGCCGCGCGAGGTGCTCGTAGGGGGCGTCCCAGAGGAGGAGGTCCACATCGGTGGCGGCGGCGTCCTTCTCCAGCTCCGCCGCCGACCTGGTCGGGTTGAGCGCGACCACCACGGGGCCGCCCAGCGCCGCCGCCCCGATAAGGAAGACCAGGTCGGGGACGTTCTCGCACAGGACTCCCACATGCCTGACCCCCGACAGGCGCCTGGCGTGGGAGCGGCAGCGGCCCACGACCTCGCGCCACGTCCACGAGGAGTCCTCGAAGAGCAGCCCAGGGCGGTCGTCGTCGGCTCGTCGGTGGAGTAAGGCGGCGAGCGTGTCCTCGGTCATCCGGCCTCCCAGCAAGCGCTCGCTCAACCGATCCGCAAACTAGAACAGATTCTACTAACTGTCCAGTGGCCGACCGCGGACGGCCGGCTCGAATGTCGTGCGGCCTGTGACTCGTGAGTAACAAGCGAGGGCGGCGTCACATCGGATAACGTGTTCTCATGCGCCCTCCGCATGCGACGATCCCCGCGCATGACAACCAGCCCGACGCCGGCGCCCGCGGCAGGAGCCAGCGCCAGCGGCGCAAGCGCATAGTCCAGGCCGCCGCCGCCCTCGCCTCGCGGGGCGGGGTCGAGGCGATGCAGATGCGCACGGTCGCCGAGCGCGCCGGGGTCGCCCTCGGCACGCTCTACCGCTACTTCCCCTCGAAGATGGATCTGGTCGTCGCGGTGGTCGGCGAGGAGATCGACCTGCTGGAGAGCAGCATCGAGCGGCGCCCGCCGAGCGCCACGACGGCGTCGGGGCGCGCGGTCGACGTCCTCATGCGCGCCACCCGCGGCCTCATGCGCGAGCCCGAACTGGCCGACGCGCTGATCAGGTCGTTGATCCTGGCCGAGGTCGAGACGCCGTTCGGCGACCGGATGGCGGGGCTGCTGCTGCGCGTGGCGGGCGGGCCCGACGCCTCGGAGGAGCACCTGGTGCTCACCGGGCTGTTGTCGAGCGTGTGGGTGCAGGAGCTGCTGGAGATGCTGCGCGGGCGGCGCACCCACGAGCAGATCCAGCGGCGCATCGAGATCGCCGCGACGCGGCTGCTGTCAGACTTCTGACCCGCACGAGCTTCTGACCCGCACGAGCGGGTCACTTCGGCGGGCGCTCGCCTGCCGTACCCGAGAAGGCCGTATCCAAGAAGGCCGTACCCGAGAAGGTGCGGCGGTAGGCGTGCGGCGAGACGCCGACCACCGCGTGCAGGTGCTGGCGCAGGGAGGCGGCGGTGCCGAAGCCCGCGCGCTCGGCCACCTGGTCCACCGGCAGGTCGCTGACCTCCAGCAGGTGCCTGGCGAGCTCCACGCGCTGCCCGATGAGCCACTGGCCGGGGCTCATGCCGACCTCCTCCCTGAACCGCCTGGTGAAGGTGCGCCTGCTCATCCGGGCGTGACCGGCCAGGTCGTCGAGGAGCAGCGGCTCGTGCAGCCGGGCGAGCGCCCACTCCCTGGTGCGCGCCGTGCCCGACGCGGCGGGCTCGGGCACGGGACGCTCGATGTACTGCGCCTGGCCGCCGTCGCGCCACGGCGGCACCACGCACCGCCTGGCCACCTGATTGGCGACCTGGCTGCCGTGGTCGCGCCTGATGAGGTGCAGGATCAGGTCGACGCCCGCGGCGGCGCCCGCCGACGTGAGCACGTCGCCGTCGTCGACGAACAACACCTCGGGGGCGACCTTGACGCCGGGGAAGTGCTGCTGGAACTCCTCGGCGTGGGCCCAGTGCGTGGTCGCCGGACGGCCGTCGAGCAGCCCCGTGGCGGCCAGGACGGAGGCGGCCAGGCAGATCGAGACCATGCGCGTGCCCTGCCGTACCGTCGAGAGCGCCTCGGCCAGCCCGGACGGCAGGTCGGCCGGCCCCCTGACATCGCCGAACCACTCGGCCGCGGGGATGACGACGGTGTCGGCCGCGGCCAGGACCCCCGCGTCGTGCTCGACCACGATCGAGAAGTCGGCGTCCGTCCGCACCGGGCCGCCGTCGAGGGAGCAGGTGATGACCTCGTAGCGCCCCTTCGCCGTGCCGAAGATGCGGGAGGCGAGACTGAGCTCGAACGGGATGACGCCGTCGAGGGCGAGGACCACCACACGATGCATGGCCCAATCCTTACACATCTTGGCCATTGGGCCACTTGGCCGCCGGCCCGCTCAGCCGCCAGGGTGGAGGCATGAGAGCAATCAGCCAGGACGTTCTGGGCGGACCCGAGGTCCTCAAGGTGATCGAACTGCCGCGCCCCACGCCGGGGCCGACCGAGGTGCTGGTGCGGGTGCACGCGGCGGGGCTGAACCCGACGGACTGGAAGCACCGCGCCCACGGCGGCTTCCTCGGGCAGCCGCCGTTCGTGCTGGGCTGGGACGTCTCCGGCGTCGTCGAGGAGGTCGACACCGGCGTCACCCTCTACCAGCCCGGCGACGAGGTGTTCGGGATGCTGCGCTACCCGTTCGGCAACGGCGCCTTCGCCGAGTACGTCACGGCTCCGTCCAGGACCTTCGTCCCCAAGCCTGCCGAGATCGACCACGTCCAGGCGGGCGCGCTGCCGCTGGCCGCGCTCACCGCGTGGCAGGCCCTGGTCGACACCGCGGGCGTGCGGTCGGGGCAGCGGGTGCTCGTGCACGCCGCCGCGGGCGGCGTCGGCCACCTCGCCGTCCAGATCGCCAAGGCGCGCGGCGCCCATGTCATCGGTACGGCGAGCGCCGCCAAGCACGACTTCCTCCGCTCGCTCGGCGCCGACGAGCTCATCGACTACCGCAACGAGGACTTCACCGAGCTGAAGGACGTCGACGTGGTCCTCGACACCATCGGCGGCGACTACGGCTCCCGCTCCCTGGAGACGCTGCGTCCCGGCGGCACGCTGGTCTCGATCGTCCTGTCGCGCGTGGACGAGGAGCTGGCCGCCAAGGCGGGCGCGCTCGGCGTGCGGGTGCGGAACATGCTGGTCGAGCCCGACCACACCGGGATGAGGGCCATCGCCGCGCTGGTCACGGCGGGCAGGCTGAAGGCGGAGATCGCGGCGGTACTGCCCATGGAGGAGGCGGCCAAGGCGCACGCGCTCGGCGAGACGAACAGGACGGCCGGGAAGATCGTCCTGGAAATCGGGCCTTCCACGGCAAAGTAGAACGCGTTACCGTTTGCCTCCAGAGCATCATTCTGGAGGCTGCTGTGACCACACCGGTGATCGTCGAGGCCGTCAGGACCCCGATCGGCAAGCGTGACGGCTGGCTGTCGGGGCTGAAGCCCCAGCAGGTGCTCGCCGCGGCCCTGAACGGGCTGATCTCCCGTGCGGGGATCGACCCTCAACTGGTGGAGCAGGTGTTCACCGGGTGCGTGACGCAGGCGGGCGAGCAGGGCGGCCATGTCGGACGGCACGCGTGGCTGTACGCGGGCCTGCCGTACCAGACGGGCGTGACCACGATCGACGCGCAGTGCGGGTCTTCACAGCAGGCCGTGCACCTGGTGGCGGCGCTGATCCAGGCAGGCGTGATCGAGGTCGGGGTCGCCTGCGGGGTCGAGGTGATGAGCAGGGCGCCGCTCGGCAGCAACGTGTTACCGGCCAAACCGCGGCCGGACGACTGGGCGATCGACCTGCCCGACCAGTTCACGGCCGCCGAGCGGATCGCCAGGCGGCGCGGACTGACCAGGGAGCGGCTCGACTGGTTCGGCGCCAGGTCGCAGCGGCTGGCCGCCAAGGCGTGGGCCGACGGCCGGTTCGCCAGGGAGATCGTGCCGGTGGGCGAGGTGACCAGGGACCAGGGGCTGCGCGAGACCACCGAGGAGAAGCTGGCCACGCTGAAGCCGGTGCTCGGCGAGAACGGGTTCCACACCGCCGGCACCTCGTCGCAGATCTCCGACGGGGCGGCCGCGATGCTGCTGATGAGCGCGTCGGCGGCCCGGCGGCACGGCCTGCGGCCCAGGGCCCGCATCCTCGCGCAGACGCTGGTGGGCGCGGAGCCCTACTACCACCTGGACGGCCCGGTGGACGCCACGGCCGCGGTCCTGCGGCGGGCGGGGATGACGATGGGCGATCTCGACAGGTTCGAGGTGAACGAGGCGTTCGCGGCGGTCGTGCTGTCGTGGGCGTCGGCGCACGAGCCCGACATGGACCGGGTGAACGTCAACGGCGGCGCGATCGCGCTCGGCCACCCGGTCGGGGCCACGGGGGCCAGGCTCGTGACGACGGCGCTGCACGAACTGGAACGGGCGGACCTGTCGACGGCGCTGGTGACGATGTGCGCGGGCGGCGCCCTGGCCACCGCCACCGTCCTGGAGCGCACCCCGTGACCTCGCGCACGCCGTACGCCGACCAGCGTCCGCGGGATCTCGGCGGCGGGGTGCGCAGCGTGCCGGTCCCCATTCCCGGCAACCCGCTCGGCTACACGCTGGTCTACGCCATCGACTCGCCGCGCGGGCCCGTGCTCGTGGACGCCGGATGGAACCACCCCGACGCCTGGCAGGCGTTGCGTACCGGCCTGGCCGAGCTGGGGACGGACGTCTCGGCGGTCAGCGGCGTGGTCGTCACCCACTTCCATCCCGACCACGCGGGCCTGGCGGGACGGGTGCGCGAGGAGTCCGGCGCGTGGATCGCGATGCACGAGGAGGACGCACGGCTGGTCAAGCTCATGCGCGGGCTCGGCGAGCGCGCGCACCGCGACTTCCAGTCCGAGATGCTGCGTCGCGCGGGCGCGCCCGGCCTGACCCTCGAGGACGGCGCGCGGCCGGAGCCGCCCGCCGAGCCCGACCTGGAGCTGCGTGACGGCGACCTGATCGACCTGCCGGGGCGGACCCTGCGCGCCGTCCACACCCCGGGGCACACGCCCGGCCACCTGTGCCTGTTCCTCGAGGACGCCGCCCGGCTGTTCACCGGTGACCATGTGCTCCCCGACATCACCCCTCATATCGGGATTTATCCGTATGACAGGGACGACGTCGACCCGCTCGACGACTTCCTCACATCCCTGGACAAGGTCGCCGCCCTGGGCCGTACCGAGGCACTCCCCGCCCACGAACGGATCTTCGACGACACCGCCGCGCGCGCCGCCGAGATCCGCGCCCACCACGAGGACAAGCTGGTCCGGCTGGCCGCCCTGCTCACCGAGCCCCTGACCATCTGGGAGACCGCGGGCAGGATGACCTGGAACCGGCCATGGGCCGACCTCTCCCCCATGCTCAGGGGCATGGCCGCGGGTGAGGCCGCCGCCCATCTGCGCGCCCTGGAGGCACGTGGCCGGATCCGGCGCCTCCCAGAGGTCGATCCCGTGCGCTTCGTGGCCGTAGACTCCTAGACATCCGATGTCTAGAGGGGGTTACGTGGCGGTCACCGACGCGGCCATCGACAAGATCAAGCAGATGATCCTCTCCGGCGAGCTCTCCCCGGGCGACAGGCTGCCCAAGGAGGCCGACCTGGCCGAACGCCTCGGCCTCTCGCGCAACTCGCTGCGCGAGGCCGTACGGGCGCTGGCGCTCATCAACGTCCTCGACGTACGGCAGGGCGACGGCACCTACGTCACGAGCCTCGAGCCCAGGCTCCTGCTCGACACGATGTCCTTCGTGCTCGACCTGCACCGCGACGACACCGTGATCCAGTTCTTCGAGGTGCGCCGCATCCTCGAACCCGCGGCCACGGCGATGGCGGCCGCCGCGATGTCCGACGACGACGTCGCCGAGTTGAAGAACATCCTCGACTCGCTGCCCGCCGAGCCGACCATCGAGGAGCTGGTGGCCAACGACCTCACCTTCCACCAGCGCATCGCCCAGGGCGCGGGCAACGCCGTCCTGTGCTCGTTCATCGAGAGCCTGTCGGGGCCGACCACCCGCGCCCGCATCTGGCGGGGCCTGACGCAGGAGGGCGCGATGGAGAAGACCCAGGAGCAGCACACCGCCATCTACGAGGCGATCGCGGCCCGCCAGCCCGAGGTGGCCCGCTCCTGGGCCATCGTCCACGTCGCCGGCGTCGAATCCTGGCTCAAGAAGGCCCTCTGACCGGCTCGGGGGTAGCCAGCTGTGTACATCAGTGACATCAACCCCGGCCAGACGCTGCTGGACCTGCAGCGCGCCGCCTACGCCGTCGAAGCGGAGATCATCGGTGACGACCGCATCCCGCCCCTGCGCGAGTCGCTCGACGATCTCCTCGCCCAGCGGCTCCTCTGGAGGGGCGCCGTCGACGACGACGGCACCCTGATCGGTGCCGTGGCCTGGTCGGACACCGGCCACGAGATCGACATCGACCGCCTGGTCGTCGATCCCCGCGCGCACCGCAGGGGCGTCGGCCGGGCGCTGGTCGCCGAGCTGCTCGACCGGGCGGGCGGGAAGCGGGTGATCGTCGCCACCGGCCGCGACAACCTCCCCGCGCGCACGCTCTACGAGAAGCTGGGCTTCACCACCGTCGAGGACGTCGAGGTGATCCCGGGGCTGTGGATATCAAGGTACGTACTTGGCTTCTCCCCGCCATGAATGACGGGGATTCTCCCGCCTCACGGCGGGATGGTTACTGCTGCTTCTACGCCGCTTGCGCGGTGGAGGTTTCGGGCGGTGCCAGGGTCGGGATTGCCGTGCCTGGTCTTACCTGCCCTTCACAGTCGTTTCGGGTGTCCGCCAGGCCGGCGGCCACGTCGTTCGGGGACCGAAGGCGGATGCCTTCGGCGAGGATGTTGAGCGCGGCGGCGATGTCGCGGTCGTGGTGCTCGCCGCAGCAGGGGCAGTCCCATTCGCGGACATCCAACGGGAGTTTCCCGATCTTCCAGCCGCAGCACGGGCACAGCTGGGAGGAGGGATACCAGCGGTCGAGCTGGATGAACTCGCGCCCGTACCGGGCGGCTTTGCCTTGCAGGAGCCGCAGGAACGCGCCCCAGGCGGCGTCATTGACGCTCTTGGCGAGCATGCCCCGTGCCAGGCCCCGCACGGCCAGACCTTCCACATGCACCGCTTGGTTCTCGCGGATGATCGTGGTGCTGGTCTGGTGGAGGAAGTCTCGACGGGCGTCGGCGACGCGTCCGTGCTGGCGCGCGAGCTTGATCCGGGCCTTGGTGCGATTGGCGCTCCCCTTCTGCTTGCGTGACAGGGCACGCTGGAGTTTCTTGAGCTTGCGCTCCCGGCGGCGCAACCACTTCGGATTCGCGATCTTCTCGCCCTCGGACGTCACCGCGTAGTGGGTCAGCCCCACGTCGATCCCCGTCTCCGCCTCCGTCGCGGGAAGGGTCTGGCTGTCGTCTGGCACGTCGATGACGAACGAGGCGAAGTATCGGCCCGCGGCGTCCTTGATGACCGTCACGCTGGACGGTGGAGCGGGTAGCTCGCGCGACCACCGGACCTCGACCTCGCCGATCTTCGCAAGATACAGAGCGCCTCCGGAGCGGAGCTTGAACGCGTTGGTGTTGAACCGGGCCGACTGGCGGGGATCATGGCGGGATCTTCTGCAACTCCGTGCCGCTGATCCGCCTCCGGCCGGCCTTCCAGGCGGCTTTTGCGCCGTGCGAGCGCGTCGTTCCACACCGCGCGGACACACCCGAACGTCCGGGCCAGCGACTCCCGCTGGGGCGCATCCGGGTACAGCCGGTAGTTGTAGCGCAGCTTCACCGAACACCACCCCCTTTCGCGACCTTGACGTCCCGCAGACTCGAACACGTTATCGTCTGGCCTGTGATCGTGTAAGGCGAATACTGGCGTGGCAGACAGGTGGTTTCTGCGATGCACGTCCGTCTGGTCTTTGTGACCAAATACCGGCGCAACGTGTTCAACGACGAAATGCAGCGCCGCTGCGAGAAATCATGATCGAAGTGTGTGACAGCTTCGAGGCCGAACTGCGCGACTTCAACGGAGAAGACGACCACGTCCACCTCCTGGTCCACTACCCGCCCAAGATGGCGGTCTCCAAGCTGGTCAACTCGCTCAAGGGCGTCTCCTCGCTCTACCTGCGCAAGGAGTTCACCGGCCACGTCAACCGAGCCATCATGCACGGCCACTTCTGGTCACCCAGCTACTTCGCCGCCTCCCGCGGCGGAGCCCCGCTGACCATCATCAAGGCCTACATCGAACAACAGCGCCGACCAACGTGACCGTCCCGGGTCCGCGCTCTGAAGGCCGAGGCTTTCTGCGGACCTTCGGTAACGGGTAGGACCCGGATGTGGCTGACAAGCTCGAGCGCTACCGAGACAAGAGAGACCCTTCCAGGACCCCTGAGCCGATCCCCGAGCAGCCGCCCGAGACGGGGGGCGACGACACGTTCGTGATCCAGGAGCACCACGCCAGGTCGCTGCACTGGGACCTGCGCCTGGAGCGCGACGGCGTGCTCGCCTCGTGGGCGATCCCCAAGGGCCTGCCGGAGGACCCCGAGACCAACCACCTGGCGGTGCACACCGAAGACCACCCGATGGAGTACGCGACGTTCGAGGGCGAGATCCCGCGCGGCGAGTACGGCGGCGGCACGATGACCATCTGGGACCGGGGCACCTACGAGACGGAGAAGTGGTCCGACCGCGAGGTGAAGGTGATCCTGCGCGGCGAGCGGGCGCGGGGCAGGTTCGTGCTGTTCCAGACGCACGGCAAGAACTGGATGATCCACCGCATGGACCCCCGCCAGACGGACCCGCTGCCCGAGCTCGCCCCGATGACGCCGGTCACCAGGACCAGGTCGCCGAAGAACGCCGAGGACTACTCCTTCGAGTTCGCCTGGGGCGGGCGCAGGACGCTGGTTCCGATCGAGGGCGGGCGCACCACCGTGCCGCTGCTGCGTCCGCTGGCCGAGGGGTTCGGCAGCCGTACGGCGGTGCTCGACGGCGAGCTCGTCACCATGTCGGGCACCGAGATCTTCATCGCCTACGACCTGCTCTACGACGACGGCAGGTCGCTGGTAGCCGAGCCGTACCTGCGGCGGAGGGCGGCGCTGGAGGCGCTGGAGATCGCCGGCCCCCGCTGGCAGACCGCGCCCGCGTGGCGCGGCCAGCCGGGCCCGGTACGGCAGGCCGCCCGCGACCAGGGCCTGCCGGGCGTGGTGGGCAAGCGCCTCGACTCCCCCTACGAGGAGGGGGAGTCCAAGTCCTGGATCCTCATCCCGTCGACGCCCTGACCAGGCCCTCCGACGCGAGCTCCGCCCACAGCTCCTCCGGCGCCGGCTGCGCCGCCAGGGCGGTGTTGCGCCGCACCTCGTCGGCGGTGCGCGAACCCAGCACGATCGACGAGACCGCGGGGTGGCGCAACGGGAAGGCGATCGCCGCCTGCGGCAGGGTCACGCCGTGCCGTCCGCAGACCGCGGCGATCTTCCTCGCCCGATCGACCAGCTCGGCGGAGGCGGGAGCGTAGTCGAAGGTTCCGCCGGGCTCGTCGGTCGCCAGCAGTCCGCTGTTGAAGACCCCTGCCGCGATCATCTGGACGCCGCGGGCGGCGCACTCCTCCAGCAGCGGCAGGCCCGACTGGTCGAGCAGCGTGTAGCGCCCCGCCAGCATGACGACGTCGATGTCGGTCTCCTGGACGAATCTCAGCGGCAGCCGCCACTGGTTCATCCCGAGCCCGATCGCCCGCGCCGCGCCCTCGTCGCGCAGGGCGGCCAGCGCCGGGTAGGCCTCGGAGAGGGCCTGCTCGGCGTGGTCGTCCGGGTCGTGGATGAGGGCGACGTCGATCGAGGGCAGGCCGAGGCGGCCGAGGGAGTCGTCGAGGGAGCGGCGCACGCCGTCGGCGGAGAAGTCCCACCGCCTGCGCAGGTCGGAGGTGACTGCGAAGCCTTCGGTGTCCGGCCCCGCCTCGCCCCGCTCGAGCAGCCTGCCGACCTTGGTGGACAGCACGTAGCCCGCGCGCCCGGCCAGGGCCGCGCCGAGCCGCCGCTCGGACAGGCCGAGGCCGTAGTGCGGAGCGGTGTCGAACAGGCGCACCCCCGCCTGCCAGGCGGCCTCGACGGCGGCGCGGGCTTCCTCGTCGCTCACGGGCGTGAACAGGTTGCCGATGGGCGCGCCGCCGAACCCGAGCCTGGGCAGTGCGAGGGTCATGCCATCTCCCACACCAGCGTGAGCCCGCCGGAGTCCTTGTCGAAGTCGCCGTCGAGCAGGCGGTTCATCCGGGCCTGCCACGCCTGGTCGGCGGGGTGGTCCTTCATCGCCGCCTGCAGGGCCGCGTAGTCGTCGACCTCCACGACGTGGAACAGGTCGAGGCCGTCCCGCCAGATGCGCCAGGAGTGGACGCCGTTCTCGCGCATGGCCCGCTCGAGCTCGGCGGGGATGGTGGCGTGCTCCCTGTCGTAGATCTCCTCGCAGCCTGCCCTGAGCCTGGAGCGGAGCGCCAGCCGCTGCATCAGTCCTGTGCCTTCCCGCCGGCCACCCGGCTGATCATGAGCGCCACCAGGATGATCACGCCGTAGACGAGCTGCTTCCACTCGCCGGGCACGCCCTTCAGCGTGAGGATGTTCTCCACCAGGCCGATCACCAGCACGCCGGTGAGGGCGCCGAAGATCGTGCCCTTGCCGCCGTCCATGCTGACGCCGCCGATGACCGCCGCGGCGAACACCATGAAGATCCAGCCCACGCCCTGGTTGGCGCTGATGCCGCCGAGGCGTCCGGTCTCCAGGATGCCCGCGAGCGCGGCGAGGGCGCCGCCGATGATGAACACCGTCCAGACCACGCGCTCGACGCGGATGCCCGCGGCGCGGGCGGCGTCGGCGTTGCCGCCGATGGCGTAGAGCGAGCGGCCCACGCGGAAATAGCCGAGGACGACGATGCCGACCGCGAACAGCACGCCCGCGATCCAGATCGCCGCGGGGAGGCCGAGCCAGGTGGCGCTGCCCAGGTAGAGCAGGGAGTCGGGCAGCTCGAACAGGCTCTTGCCGCCGGTCAGTCCGAGATGCAGGCCGTGCACGACGATCAGCATGGCCAGCGTCACGACGAACGCCGACAGCTGGAACTTCAGGATCAGGAAGCCGTTGAACGCGCCGATCGCCGCGCCGATGAGCAGGCAGATCGGGATCGCCAGCAGGCCCATGCCGCCCGAGGCGGCCGGGATCATCAGCACCGTGATCGCCGGCGCCATGCCGACCGTCGACTCCAGCGACAGGTCGAACTTGCCGGCGATCAGGATCAGCGCCTCCGCCAGCACGACGAGCGCGAGCGCCGACTGCTGCTGGAGCACGTTGGTCAGGTTGCCGGGCGTGAGGAACACCGGGTCGACGAAGGCGCCCACGACCAGCAGGAGGACGATCACCGGTACCAGCGTCAGGTCCCTGAACCTGGTCAGCCTCAGCCTGGGCCCCGGCGCGGTCACCGCGGGCGGCGCGGACGGGGTGGTCGATGTGGTCACTGTTCGATACCTTCCATCACGGCCACGAGCTCGTGGTCACTCCAGCCACGCGGCACGTCCTTCACGACCCTGCCGTGGAACATCACCAGCACCCTGTCGCAGACGCGCAGGTCGTCCAGCTCGTCGGAGACCAGGACGGCTCCCGCCCCCCGCTCGACGGCGTCCTCCACGGCGCCGAGCAGCGACTGCTTGGCCTTGACGTCCACCCCGGCGGTCGGGTTGATCACCACCAGCGCCCTGGGGTCGTCGGCCAGCGCCCTGGCCAGCACGACCTTCTGCGCGTTTCCTCCCGACAGGTCGCCGACGGGCTGGTCCGGGCCCTCGGTTTTGATGTCGAGATCCTTGATCATCTGTGCGGCCCGCTCGCGCCTGCTCCCGGGCGGAACGAAGCCGAACCTGCCCAGCTTGTGCGCGATCGGGATCGTCGCGTTCTCCGCGATCGACAGCAGCGGGACGAAGCCCTCGTGATGGCGGTCCTGCGGGACGAAGCCGAGCCCCGCCCTGAGCGCGGACGGCACGTCCCTGATCGGGGTGCCGTTGACGCTCACCACACCCGTGTCGGGCCTGCGCAGGCCCACCAGCGTCTCGGCCAGCCCGATCTTGCCGCTGCTGCCCGAGCCCGCGAGGCCGACGATCTCGCCGGAGCGCACCGTGAGGTCGACGCCCTCGTAGCGGTCGCGCAGCGACAGGCCCTTCGCGGCGAGCACCACGTCGGAGCCCGCCGTACGGGCGCGGTACTCGTAGGCGGCGGTGGCCTCCCCGGTCATGGCCGCGACCAGCTCGTCGTGCGGCAGGTCGGCCACCACCGCGGTCATGATGTGCCTGGCGTCGCGGAAGACCGACACGCTCTGGCAGATCTCGTAGACCTCGTCGAGGTGGTGCGAGATGAACATCATCGTGACGCCCTGCTCGCGCAGCGCGCGCATGCGCTCGAAGAGCCGCTCGATGGCGGGGCCGTCGAGCTGGGCGGTGGGCTCGTCGAGGATGATGAACGTCGCGCCGAAGGAGAGCGCGCGGGCGATCTCCACGAGCTGGCGCTGCTCGACGCCGAGGTCTCCGGCGAGCGCGTCGGCGTCGATGTCGACCTGGTAGGTCTCGAGCACGTCGCGCGCGCGGGCGCGCAGCCCCTTCCAGTTGATCAGGCCGCTGGTGGTCTGCCGGTTGAGGAAGAGGTTCTCCGCGACGGACAGCTCGGGGATGATCGTCGATTTCTGGTAGACGCAGGCGACCCGCCGGCGCCAGGCGTCCCTGTCGGCGAGGGCGGGCGCCGCCTCTCCCGAGAACAGCACCTCGCCCTCGTCGGGACGCTGGAGCCCGGTCAGGATCGACACCAGCGTGGACTTGCCCGCGCCGTTCCTGCCGACGAGGGCGTGAGTCTCGCCCTCTTTGATGGTGATGCCGGCTCCGTTCAGCGCCACGGTCGGGCCGAAGCGCTTCACGATGTTCCGGGCTTCAACGTGATTTTTCATTACTTGACCTGGTTACCCCAGAGATTCGGGTCGTCCACATTCTCCTTGGTCACCAGCGGGGCGGGAAGCTGGTCCTCGAGACCGTTCGGCAGCTCGATGATCGTGGAGTCGTGGTCGGTCGGGCCCGGCTTGAAGGTCTTGCCCTCGGCGGCGGCCTTGGCGTAGTAGAGCGCGTACTTCGCGTACAGGTCGGCGGGCTGGGAGACCGTGGCGTCGATCTCGCCCTTGCGGATCGCCTCGAACTCCTGCGGAATGCCGTCGTTGGACACCACGAAGACGTGCTTGGGGTCCTCGGGGGCGACCAGCAGGTTCTTGGCCTTCAGCACCTGCAGCGTCGGGGCCAGGTGGACACCGCCCGCGTGCATGTAGATGCCCTTGACGTCGGGGTTCTGCTCCAGGCGGGTCTGCAGCATCGAGGCGGCCTTGCCGCCGTCCCACTCGGTCGGCTCCTCGAAGACCGTGATCCCGGGGAACTTGGTCTTCATGCACTCGCGGAAGGCCTCGGCGCGGTCCCGGCCGTTGACCGACGACAGCGCGCCCATCAGCTCCACGACCTTGCCCTTGCCGCCCAGCTTCTCGCCGAGGAACTCGCAGGCCTTGGTGCCGTAGGCGCGGTTGTCGGCGCGCACCACCATGAAGACCTTGCCCTTGTCGGGCCTGGTGTCCACGGTGACGACCGGGATCTTCTTGTTCTCCAGCTGCTGGAGCGTGGAGGCGATCGCGCCGGTGTCCTGCGGGGCCATGACCATGACCTTGGCCCCCTGGCTGACCAGCGCCTGGGTGTTGGCCACCAGCTTGGCGACGTCGTTCTGCGAGTTGGTCGGGTTCATCAGGTCGACCTTGAGCTCGGTCGCCATCTGCGGGATGTACTTGATGTAGGAGTTCCAGAAGTCGGAGTCGGCCCGCGGGTGGTCGATACCGATCTTTCCGCCGGTCGCGCCGCTCGCGGCGGCGCTCGGGCTGCCGCCGCTCTCGGTGGAGCCGCACGCGGTGATGAGAGCCAGAAGGGCCGCGCTCGCGACCACGGGGCCGAACTTCATGATTTCGCCTCTTTTGGGGGGTGGGATTCCTAGTTACTTGGACGCAGGCGCAGACCCTGCATGCCGCCGTCGACGGCGAGTGACGTGCCCGTGGTGGCGCCCGCCTCCGGTCCCGCCAGGTAGCCGATGGCGGCGGCCACCTCCGCCGCGGAGACCAGGCGGCCCATCGGCTGGCGGGCGTTGAGCGCCGCCCGCTCGGCCTCGGGGTCGTCGGCCGCCTCGAGGAGCCTGCCGATCCACGGGGTGTCGGCGGTGCCCGGGTTGACGCAGTTGACCCTGATGCCCTCCCGGACGTGGTCGGCCGCCATCGCCAGCGTCAGCGACAGGACCGCCCCCTTGGTGGCGCTGTAGAGGGCCCTGTTCGGCAGGCCCGCGGTGGCCGCGATGGAGCAGGTGTTCACGATCGAGGCGTGCTCCGACCGCCTGAGGTACGGCAGCGCCGCCCTCGACACCCGCACCAGGCCCAGCACGTTGACGTCGAACACCCTCTGCCACTCGGCGTCGGCGTTGTCCTCGACCGTGCCCTGGGCGCCGATGCCGGCGTTGTTCACCAGGACGTCGAGCCCGCCCAGGCGCTCGGCGGCCTCGGCGACGGCCGTACGGACCTGCTCGTCGTCGGTGACGTCGGCCTTGACCCCGACGAACGGGTCGCCGGGCGGGTTGACGTCCAGGCAAACGACCTTCCAGCCGCGGGCGGCGAACGCCTCGGCGGTGGCCAGTCCGATGCCGGACCCGCCGCCGGTGACGAGTGCTCTGATGACGGTCATGTGTTCCTCCAGACCGCGCCGTCGGGAAAGGCGTGGGCGGCGATCGACTCGGGACGCATCTCGGCGCTGAAGCCCGGCCTGCCGGGGGCGGCGTAGCGGCCGCGCTCGATCACGACAGGATCCACGAAGTGCTCGTGGAGATGGTCGACGTACTCGATGACCCTGCCGTCCATGGTCGCGCTGACGGCGACGAAGTCGAACATGGACAGGTGCTGGACCAGCTCGCAGAGGCCGACGCCGCCCGCGTGGGGGCAGACGGGCACGCCGAACCTGGCCGCCAGGAGCAGGATCGCGATGTTCTCGTTGACGCCGCCGACTCTCGCCGAGTCCAGCTGCAGGTAGGACAGCGAGCCGGCCTGCAGCATCTGCTTGAAGATCATGCGGTTCTGCACGTGCTCGCCGGTGGCGACCTTGATCGGGGCGATGGCCCTGGCGATCGTGGCGTGGCCGAGCACGTCGTCGGGGCTGGTCGGCTCCTCCACCCAGTGGGGCTGGAACTCCGACAGCGCGTTGATCCAGCGGATGGCGGCGCCGACGTCCCAGCGCTGGTTGGCGTCGATCGCGATGGGGAAGTCGGGGCCGCAGACCTCGCGGGCGACCTTGAAGCGCCGGATGTCGTCGTCGAGGTCGGCGCCGACCTTGAGCTTGATCTGGGTGAAGCCGTCGTCGAGCGCCTCCTTGCACAGGCGGCGCAGCTTGTCGTCGTCGTAGCCGAGCCAGCCGGGCGAGGTGGTGTAGGCGGGGTAGCCGCTCTCCTTCAGCCTGGCGATACGCTCGGCCTTGCCGGGGGCGGCCCTGCGCAGGATGGCCAGCGCCTCGTCGCGGGTCAGCGCGTCGCTCAGGTAGCTGAAGTCGACCAGGCCGACGATCTCCTCGGGAGTCAGCTCGGCCAGCAGCAGCCACAGCGGCTTGCCCTCGCGCTTGGCCTTGAGGTCCCACAGGGCGTTGACCACGGCGGAGACCGCCATGTGCATGACGCCCTTCTCTGGGCCGAGCCAGCGCAGCTGGGAGTCCCAGACCAGCTCCTTGTACAGCCCGCCGAGATCCTCGGCGTCCCTGCCGAGCACGTACGGCTCCAGCGCCCTGATCGCCGCGGTCTGCACGTCGTTGCCCCGCCCGATCGTGAAGGCGAAGCCGTGCCCCTCGAAGCCGTCGTCGGTCTTCAGCACGACGTAGGCGGCGGAGTAGTCGGGGTCGGGGTTCATCGCGTCGGAGCCGTCGAGCTCCAGCGAGGTGGGGAAGCGGATGTCGTGCGTCTCCACCGCCACGATGCGGTAGTCGCTCATGCCTGGCCCACCGTCTGGCGCTGGCGCCCGAGGCCGTCGATCTCCAGCTCGATCACGTCGCCGCTCTTCAGGTACGGCTGGCCCGGCAGGCCCAGCGCGACACCCGCGGGCGTGCCGGTGTTGATGACGTCGCCCGGCTCCAGCACCATGAACCTGCTGAGGTAGCGGACGATCTCGGCCACGTCGAAGATCATGTTCTTGGTGTTGCCGTTCTGGCGGAGCTCCCCGTTGACCCACAGCCGCAGCCCGAGGTCCTGGGGGTCGCCGACCTCGTCGGCGGTGACCAGCCACGGGCCCATCGGGTTGAAGGTCTCGCACGACTTGCCCTTGTCCCACTGGCCGCCGCGCTCGAGCTGGAACTCCCGCTCGGAGACGTCGTTGGAGATCGCGTAACCGGCGATCTTCGTCAGCGCCTCCTCCCTCGACTCCAGGTAGCGGCAGGTCTCGCCGATGACCACGGCGAGCTCGACCTCCCAGTCGGTCTTCACGCTGTCGCGCGGCACCAGGACCTGGTCGTCGGGCCCGATCACCGTGTTGGGCGCCTTCATGAACACGACGGGCTCGGTGGGCGGGGTCGCGCCCGTCTCCGCCGCGTGGTCGCTGTAGTTGAGGCCAATGCACACGATCTTTCCGGGCCTGGCGATCGGCGGGCCGACGCGCAGCCCCTCCCCGTCGATCGCGGACAGGTCGCCGCGCTCCAGCGCGTCGCGGACGCGCGCCACTCCCCCCGAAGCGAGGAAAGCCCCGTCGATCTCGGGCTCTCCGATGTCGTACAGGTTTCCCGCGGCGTCCATCACCGCCGGACGTTCCTGACCGACATGTCCTACTCGCAGCAGCTTCACACCGCATCCCTCAGCTATACATCGGATGTCTCGCTTCCTGATGCTCGTTGCCGCAGGTGTCGCTGTCAAGTACTCCACTGCAGATACATCCGACCGTGACCTGGCCAGATAGGGGTATTTCTGCATATGTGAACGGGTAAGCTCGCGAAAACATCGGAGCTGAACCCTTGTTACGGCTGCGTTTCAGGTGCTACCTACTTGGCGGACATCTGCGATTCACCGGAGGACTCCGTTGGCCGTACCCCGCGCGTTAGTTCTGCTCTCCGCCGTCCTGATCGGAGCGATACCCGTGCCAGCAGCCCAGGCCGCCGCCGGCCCACCCGACGACCTGACGCTCTGGTACGAGCAACCGGCCACCAGCTGGGAGCGGCAGTCGCTGCCCATCGGCAACGGCGCGCTCGGCGCCACGGTGTTCGGCGGCGTGGGCAGCGAGCAGCTGCAGTTCAACGAGAAGACGCTGTGGACCGGCGGCCCCGGTTCCAAGGGCGGCTACGACTTCGGCAACTGGACCAGCCCGAGACCTGGCGCGATCGCCGAGGTACAGGCGCAGATCGACCGCGACGGCAGGATGTCGCCCGACGCGGTGGCCAGGAAGCTCGGCCAGCCCAAGAGCGGTTTCGGCGCCTACCAGACCTTCGGCGACCTCTGGCTGGACACCGGCCACACGGCCGCCACCGGCTATCGGAGGGAGCTGAGCCTGCGCGAGGCCGTCGCCAGGGTCGGTTACACCTCGGGCGGCGTCACCTACGCCCGCGAGTACTTCGCCAGCCATCCCGGCAACGTGATCGTCGGCAGGCTCAGCGCGTCGGAGGCGGGCAAGGTCTCCTTCACGCTGCGGACCTCGTCGCCGCGCGACGACAAGACGGTCTCCGTCAAGGACGGCAGGCTGACCGTTCGCGGCGCGCTGGCCGACAACGGCATGGTGTTCGAGTCGCAGGTACAGGTCATCACGACCGGCGGCAGCCGTACCGACGGCGCCGACCGGATCACCGTCACGGGCGCCGACAGCGCCGTGTTCGTGCTGTCGGCGGGCACGGACTACGCCGGCTCCTACCCCACCTACCGGGGCGAGGACCCGCACGCGAAGGTCACCGCCACGGTCGACGCCGCCGTCGCGAAGGGCTACGACGGGCTCAGGCGGGCGCACCTCGAGGACTACACCAATCTCTTCGACCGCGTGAAGCTCGACATCGGGCAGAAGGCGCCCTCCGTGCCGACCGACAGGCTGCGCGCCAGCTACACGGGCGGCGCCTCCGCCGACGACAGGGCGCTGGAGGCGATGTTCTTCGCCTACGGCCGCTACCTGCTCATCGCCTCCTCGCGTGACGGCTCGCTGCCCGCCAACCTGCAGGGTGTGTGGAACAACTCCACCAATCCGCCGTGGTCGGCCGACTACCACGTCAACATCAACCTGCAGATGAACTACTGGCTGGCCGAGCAGACCAACCTGGCGGAGACCACCACGTCCTACGACGACTACATCAAGGCGCTGGTCGCCCCGGGGCAGCGGACCGCCAAGGAGATGTTCGGCTCGCGCGGCTGGGTGGTCCACAACGAGACCAACCCGTTCGGCTTCACCGGCGTGCACGACTGGTCGACCGCCTTCTGGTTCCCCGAGGCGGCGGCCTGGACCACCCAGCAGATGTACGACCACTACCTGTTCGGCAAGGACCTCGACTACCTGCGCTCGGTCTACCCGGTGATGCGCGAGGCCGCGCTGTTCTGGGTGGACAACCTGCACACCGACCCGAGGGACGGCAAGCTCGTCGTCTCGCCCAGCTACTCCCCCGAGCAGGGCGACTTCTCCGCCGGCGCGTCGATGTCGCAGCAGATCGTCCACGACCTGTTCGCCAACGTGCTGGAGGCCGCCACCGCGCTCGGCACCGACGAGCCCGAGGTGCGGAAGGCGATGGACCGCCTCGACCCCGGCCTGCGCATCGGCGGGTGGGGCCAGCTCCAGGAGTGGAAGTCCGACTGGGACGACCCGGCCAACACCCACAGGCACGTCTCCCACCTGTTCGCCCTGCACCCCGGCCGCCAGATCGCCCCTGGCTCCAAGGAGGCGAAGGCGGCCGAGGTCTCGCTGACCGCGCGCGGCGACGGCGGCACCGGCTGGTCCAAGGCCTGGAAGATCAACTTCTGGGCGCGCCTGCTCGACGGCGACCACGCGCACAAGATGCTGGGCGAGCAGCTCAAGAGCAGCACGCTGGACAACCTCTGGGACACCCACCCGCCCTTCCAGATCGACGGCAACTTCGGCGCCACCTCCGGCATGGCCGAGATGCTGCTGCAGTCGCAGTCGGGAGTGGTCGACGTGCTGCCCGCGCTGCCGTCCGCCTGGGCGACCGGCTCGGTCTCGGGCCTGCGCGCCCGTGGCAACGTGACCGTGGACGCCACCTGGAAGAACGGCACGGCCAGCGAGATCACGCTGCACGCGGGATCGGCGGGGCCGCTGACTGTGCGCAACCAGATCTTCGCCGGGCGCTTCAGGCTCGTCGACTCCGCGGGCCGGGCCGTCCCTCTGACCAGGGACGGCGACGCGGTGACCTTCACCGCCGAGGCGGGCCAGAGCTACCGCGCCAAGGGAGAGGTTCGCGTCGCCCTCGAGGCGCCCGCCGAGACCAGCCCAGGCCAGTCGTTCCCGGTCAAGGTCACCGTCACGGCCACCGGCGACCGCGCGGTTCCCGCCGGAGACGTGACGCTCCAGCTGCCCAAGGGCTGGACCTTCGCGCCCGGCTCGATCCACCTGCCGGCCACGACGCAGGCCAGGACGAGGAGCGCGGCCTTCACCGTCACCTCCGGTCCCGCCGACGGCTCGCGCAGCGCGCGGATCACCGCGACCGTGCGGGGCGACGAGTGGTCGGGCCGCGGCGCCGCCGCGGTGGGCGTCGCCCCCTGCGCGGTACCCCCGGCCGACAAACCGCTGGTCACATGGGATCCCTCGGCGGGCACGACCGTCGCCGACGGCTCCGGCAACGGCAGGGACGCCACCGTCGTCGGCTCCGCCGCCTACGACGGCGACGGCGGGCTCGTGCTCAACGGCGCCACCTACCTGACCACCGCGCCCACCACGCTCGGGTTCCTGCGCGAGGCGTCCTTCGCGGCGGAGGTCAAGGTCGCGGGGACCGGTTACCGCCGCCTGTTCGACTCCCAGCCGTCGGGCAACCCCGGCAACGACGGGGTGCTGATCGACCTGACGCCCGACAACAGGGTCCGCTTCATCGGCGCGGGCCTGAACGTCACGACCGACGCCACGGTGCCCACCGGCCGCTACGTCGACCTGGTCGTCACCATGGGCCGCGACGGCACGGTCACCGTCTACGCCGACGGCGCCCGGATCGGCGGCGCGAAGGTGCCCGCCGACGGGATCACCGGCTGCGCCACCAGGCCGCTGCGCTTCGCCGCCGACCAGGGCGGCGGCCAGCGTCTCAGCGGCGCCGTAGACCGCGTCGCGATCTTCGCCCGCGCGCTGACCCCCGCCGAAGTCCCCACCTGGCAGCAGCTCGCCTTCTGAAAGGCCCCCCGTGAACGACTCGTTCCACCCGTCCCGCAGGGCCGTGCTCGGCGGGACGGCGGGCGCCCTCGCGCTCGCCATGATGGGCGCGCTGCCCGCACACGCTCAGGCGCCGCGCTTCCCCCTGAAATACCGTCTCGACACCCCCGAGAGCTGGGCCGCCTTCCTCGGCGAGCTCGACCTGAAGTGGGGCAAGCCGCCCCGCACCTTCTACGAGGGACCCTTCCTCGGCAACGGCGGCCTCGGCGCCTCCGTCTACACCGTCTCCGACCGGCTGTCGTTCACCCTCGGCGACAGCAGGGTCCGTGACCACCAGGGCACCGGCGGCTCGCTGTTCGGCGACGCCAGGCTCAGGATCGGCAGGCTCGACCTGGTCACTACTGGCGCCCTGCTCGACGTGGACCTGCGCCTGTCGCTGTTCGACGCAGAGCTGAGCGGCACCGTCACCACCACGGCGGGCACGATCGCGCTCAGGGCGTTCACGCACGCGACACGCGACCTGCTCGTCGTCGACGCCGAGCCGTCCGAGGGCGAGAGCGTGAAGTGGGCGTTCACGCCGTACAAGGCGGAGAGCCCCCGCCTCGGTTTCAACCCCCGGCCCGCCGGGCTCAAGGACAACCCGGCCGCGGTGGTGTCCGCCGACCGGTGCGACCAGGACCTCACCGCCGGCGGGCGCACCACGACCGCGTGGCGGGTCACCGGCACGACTCTGCTGGCGAGCGTCGCCCACACCTTCCCGGCAAGGGACGCCACGGAGCGGGCGCTGGCCGTCCTCGACGGGGCGCCCGACCTGGCCACGCTGACGGCCGAGCACCGGGCCTGGTGGAACGCCTACTACCGGAAGAGCTTCGTCTCCCTGCCCGACGGCCGGCTGCAGAGCTTCTACTGGATCCAGCTCTACAAGATCGCCAGCGCGACCCGCAGGGACCTGCCGCCGGTCGGCACGTGCGCCCTCTGGCTGGAGCCGACGCCGTGGCCGGGCACGTGGTGGAACCTGAACGTGCAGCTGGAGTACTGGCTGATCAACGCCACGGGCCACCGCGAGCTCGACTCACTGACCGCCTCCATCGGGAAGTACCGCGACAACCTGACGCTCAACGTGGGCGAGAAGTACCGCGCGGACTCGGCGGGGCTGTGCCGGACGAGCCAGGAGGACCTGCTGTCAGGGGCGCTCGCCGAGCCGGGTGACACCACGGCACCCGCCTCGTCCCTGGAGCTGGGCAACCTGCCGTGGGCGCTGCACAACGTCTGGCTCGCCTACCGGCACACCATGGACGACGACCTGCTGCGGGACCTGCTCTATCCCGTGCTGCGCCGGTCGGTCGGCTACTACCTGCACTTCCTGACCGAGGGCGCCGACGGCAGGCTGCACCTGCCCAGGACCTACTCCCCCGAGTACGACTTCGCCACCGACTGCAACTACGACCTCGCGCTGATCACCTGGGGCTGCCGGACCCTGCTGTGGACGGTCGAGCGCCTCGGCGTCGAGGACGAGCTGGCGCCGCGCTGGCGGGAGGTGCTCGACCGGCTGGTCACCCCGCCGCAGGGCGCCGACGGCCTGTGGATCGGCGCCGACCGCAGGCTGACCTCCTCGCACCGGCACTTCTCCCACCTGCTGTGGTTCTATCCGCTCTACCTGCTCGACGTGACCGACCCCGCCAACAGGGACCTGCTCGAGCGCTCGCTCAAGCACTGGGTCGGGTTCACCGGGGCACTCCAGGGCTACACCTTCACCGGCGCGTCCTCGATGAGCTCGCTGCTCGGCGACGGCGATCGGGCGCTCGGCTACCTCAACACGCTGCTGGACCGCTACGTCCGGCCGAACACGATGTACGCCGAGACCGGTCCCGTCATCGAGACCCCCCTGGCGGGCGCCCAGTCGGTGCACGACATGCTGATCTCCAGCTGGGGCGGCACGATCCGCGTCTTCCCCGCCGTCCCCTCCTCCTGGACGGAGGCCGCCTTCCACGACCTGCGCACCGAGGGCGCCTTCCAGGTCAGCGCCGTACGGCGGGGCGGCGCGACGGCGTTCGTGCGGATCAGGAGCCTGGCCGGCGAGCCGTGCCGGGTGATCCCGAACGGCCTGCCGGGGCCGTGGGCGGTCCAGGCGCTGCACGCGCCCAAGGACGTGCCGTTCCGCGTGGTGGACGGCGTGCTGGAGGTCGAGCTGGCCAAGGGCGAGGAGGTCATGATCTACCAGGCCGGCACCAGGCCCGACACCGAGGTGCTCCCGGTGGCGGCGACCCCCCACACCTGGGGCCGCCCCGAGATTCCACGCGGGCCGAGCACGCCGGTGCCGCTCACCGGGCTGCTCAACCACGACGGCATCACCCACCAGGACGCGCTCACCGACGGCGACCTCGGACAGGGCTACTCGCTGCCCGCCGAGGAGATGCCGGTCGCGGGGCCGTACCGCAGCGGGGGCATCGACTGGATCTTCCCCTCCTACGCCAACGGGGAGAAGAACAACGTCGTGCCGTCCGGGCAGCGGATCGAGGTGCCGCGCGGCTCCTACCAGGGCCTGCACGCGCTGGGTCTCGGCGTGAGCGGGGTCTCGGCCCAGATCGTGACGCTGGAGTACGCCGACGGCAGCACCGGGACCGTCTCGCTGCGGCTGTCGGACTGGGGACGCCAGCCGGAGAACGGCGAGGACGTCGCCGTCGCCACCACGCACCGGCACTTCAGGACGGGAGATCACGCGCTGGTCGTGCGGATCTTCCACCAGGCGGTGGCGGTGGATCCGGCGAAGGAACTGGTCGCGCTCAGGCTGGGCAGCAGCTCCAACGGTCACCTCTTCGCGCTCAGCCTGGAGCGGCCGATCTCCTGACCGGCCTCAGCCGGAACCGTCGCGCCCGCGGCGGGCCTGGAACCAGAGCGCTCCGAGGGCGGCCAGCGCGCCGCCGGCCGCCCCCGCGAGCAGCCCGACCAGGAAACCCGCGCCGCCGCCCGAGACGCCGGACAGCAGCACCAGCGAGAGGACCAGGCACACCGCGCAGAAGCCGATCAGCAGGAAGAACCGCTTGCTGAAGAAGGCGCCCTTCCCCGGCGCGCGGGGCGGCGCGCCCAGCTCCGCGTCGGGCCCGAGGCTGGCCGCCTTCGGCCGCTTGAAGTACTCGTAGAAGAACCAGGTGCCGCACGGCTCCCAGCCGTCGGGCGCGAGCTCCTCGACCAGGGCCGGCCTGCCCTTCCTGGTGACCACCTCGCGGCGGTACTCCCAGCGCTGGGGGTTGTCCTCGTCACGGTGGCAGACGAACCGGCCCGCGGCGTCGACCCTGTCGACCTCCCAGCCTTGGTCGCCGAACTCGTTCAGGTGGTGCTCGTCGACGAAGATGTCGGCGGTCCAGCGCCAGGTGCTCGACTCGGCGGCGTTCTCGGTCGCCGGAGCCGCGCCGAGCTGCCGGGCGAAGCCGGCGGCGGGCCCGAACTCCTCCTCGGGGTCGCCGCCGCTCTCCGCCAGGTAGGCGGTGAGGTCGGCGACGGTGGCCGTCACCGTATCCTCGGGCACGCCCCGCTCGCGCAGCCGTACGGCCAGCTCGTCGAAGTAGCCGCTCACTGGATGCCTCCCTTGGCGAGCACCGACCGCACGGACCGGTCGAACGCGACCCACAGGTCGCCCTGCTCGGCCAGCGTTCGCCTGCCCTGCTCGGTCAGCCGGTAGTAGCGCCTGCCCGGCCCCCGCTCGGTCACCCTGAACTCGGCCGCCACCAGCCCCGCCTCTTCGAGACGGTTGAGCACCGGGTAGAGCGTGCCGCCCTTGATCTGGCCGAGGCCCGATTCGGCCAGGCTCTTGGCGATCTCGTAGCCGTAGTTCTCACCTTCGGTGAGACTGGCCAGGACGAGCAGGTCGAGCACGCCCTTGAGCCAGCTCGCCCGGCGGTCGGTAGTCATGGTAGCGATGCTATCTACACCGTTCCCCCACCTACGACCTCACGCGTCTGCGGCCGCGGGCTCTCGGCCGGCCGGGCCATCAGCAGGGAACGGATGTCGATCAGAATGTGGATCACGATCGGCAGCGCCAGCGATCCGCTGGTGAAGTAGAGCATGGTGAGCGAGAAGCCCGCGAGCGTGACCATCACCATGCCCCTCCAGCCCTGGTAGAGGTGCCCTGCCACGAACACCGCCAGCGCCAGCCCCGCGGCGACCGGACGAGGGGCGCCCATCGAGGTGAACATCGAGATCAGCAGCCCTCTGAAGACGATCTCCTCGCACACGCCCGCGCTGACGGCCAGGACGAGCGCCAGCCACCTCTGCCCGTTCGTCCTGGGAATCAGCGCTTCGAAGGCTGCCTGACCGGGCATCGGGCTGCCCGACCTCCTCATCACCAGGGCGATCACCACCGAGACGACGACCAGCCCGGTGATGGTTCCGAGCAGCGTCGACACGTCAGAGGGAACCGTCAGGCCCAGGTCCGCCAGGTCGATCTCGGGCGAGAGTCCGACGACCAGCAGCGCGACGACGGCCATCCCCCACAGCTCGGCCGTCCAGGCGAGGAACATCCGCGTGTAGCGGCTCGGATCGTCCTTGAGAGCCGCGTACGAACGGCGGCCGAGCAGCGGGCTCACCACCGCGAGATGGACCACCAGGGCGATGAAGAGGGCGAGCGACATGGGGCGAACCTCCTGAGTTCCGGTACGACTTAGACGGTAGAACAAGCTAGTTAGCAATGCAATCTAGCTAGAGGCACTTCGCTACTTGACGGCCGTACAGGACTCGCATACAAAGGCGGGTAGGACCACGTGCTTGATCAAGTCAGGAGTCGCGCATGATCGAGCTCTACGACCCGGCCGTCTACGAGCGCGGCGTGCCGTACGAGGACCTGGGGTGGCTGCGGGAGAACTCCCCCGTGCACTGGCACAGGGACCCGCAGGGTCCCGGCTTCTGGGCCGTGACCAGGCACGCGGACGTGGTGCACGTCTCCAGGCATCCCGAGCTGTTCTCCTCCTACGAGGGCCTGGCGATGATCGGCGAGTATCCGGAGCCCGACAAGGAGCTGCAGCGGCTGCTGATCCTCAACCAGGACCCGCCCGAGCACTCCCGCAGGCGCTCACTGGTGAACAAGGGGTTCACCCCCCGCATGATCTCCAAGCTGGAGCAGCACATCCGGGAGGTCTGCGACCAGCTGCTCGACCGGTGCGAGGGCGAGGGCGACTTCGTCACCCAGGTGGCCGCGCCGCTGCCGCTGCAGGTGATCTGCGAGCTGCTCGGCGCGCCGGTGGCGGACCGCGACCTGCTGTTCGACCTGTCGAACCGGCTCATCGGCTGGGACGACCCCGAGTTCCAGACCACCTACGAGGACGGTCAGCACGCGGGTGGCGAGCTCATGGCCTACGGCAATGCGCTGGCCGCCGAGCGCATGCGGGAACCCCGGGACGACCTCATCACCAGGCTCATCAGACCCGGACCCGACGGGGCGATGCTGTCGCCCGACGACGTGGGGATGTTCACCATCCTGCTGGTCGTCGCCGGCAACGAGACCACGCGCAACGCCGCCTCCAACGGAATGCAGGCCTTCTTCGACCACCCCGACCAGTGGCGCAGGCTCTTGGACGACCGGTCCCTGCTGGAGCCGGCCGTCGAGGAGTTGGTCAGGTGGGCGACCCCCGTCATGCAGTTCCGCAGGACCGCCACGGCCGACACCACCATCGGCGATCAGCCGATCAGGAAGGGCGACAAGGTCGTCGTCTTCTACAACGCCGCGAACAGGGACCCCGCGGTCTTTCCCGACCCGGACGTCTTCGACATCGGCCGCGACCCGAACCCACACGTCGGCTTCGGCGGCGGCGGACCGCACTTCTGCCTGGGGGCGCATCTGGCCAGGATGGAGCTGCGGGTGCTGTTCGAGACGATCGCGCGCCGATTCCCTGACATCGCGCCGAAGGGGGAGGCGCGCAGGTTGCGCTCGAACTTCATCAACGGCATCAAGGAAATGCCGGTCGCCTTCAGACCACCCCAAGGCTGAACCCGGTGCCCCGCCGCCCCACGCCACCAGCACCTCGGCGCCCCCGCAGACCTCGGCGGCCTCGGCACTCGAGGACCTCAGCCACGGCCTCGGCGCAGAAGCACAGAGCCCACAGCCACACAGGCACCTCATCGGCCGACTACACCGGCACCCACGACACGCGGGGAGCGGCGGGCGACAGGCGGAGGGCGGCGGGCCATCGTCCTGCTGGTGGTCGTCGCCCAGGGCGGTGCGGTGAGGGTGACCACCGGAAGGGCGAACACGGGACGTTCGAGCGGACGGGGTTGCCCGCTTCCCATTGCTTTCATACGCTGATACCTACCAAGCGCTTGACCAAGCCCGAGGTGACGGCTAGTGAACATCGATCTCGTCGATCAGGACCACTACGCGACATTCGGCCCCCCGCACGAGCAGATGCGCTGGCTGAGAGAGCACGCTCCCGTCTACTGGCACGAGGGCGAGCCGGGATTCTGGGCCGTCACCCGCCACGAGGACGTCGTCCACGTCTCCCGCCACTCCGACCTGTTCTCCTCCGCGCGCAGGCTCGCCCTGTTCAACGAGATGCCGGAGGAGCAGCGGGAGCTGCAGCGGATGATGATGCTCAACCAGGACCCGCCCGAGCACACCAGAAGGCGCTCCCTGGTCAACCGCGGCTTCACCCCGCGCACCATCCGCGCGCTGGAGCAGCACATCCGCGACATCTGCGACGACCTGCTCGACCAGTGCTCAGGCGACGGAGACTTCGTCACCGACCTCGCCGCGCCCCTCCCGCTCTACGTGATCTGTGAACTGCTCGGCGCGCCCGTCGCCGACCGCGACAAGATCTTCGCCTGGTCCAACCGCATGATCGGCGCCCAGGACCCCGACTACGCCGCCTCACCGGAGGAGGGCGGCGCCGCGGCCATGGAGGTCTACTCCTACGCCTCCGAACTGGCCGCCCAGCGTCGCGCCGCCCCGCGCGACGACATCGTCACCAAGCTCCTCCAGTCCGACGAGAACGGCGAGAGCCTGACGGAGAACGAGTTCGAGCTCTTCGTGCTGCTCCTCGTGGTCGCGGGCAACGAGACCACCCGCAACGCCGCCTCCGGCGGCATGCTCACCCTCTTCGAACATCCGGACCAGTGGGACAGACTGGTCGCCGACCCCTCCCTCGCCGCCACGGCCGCCGACGAGATCGTCCGCTGGGTCTCACCGGTGAACCTCTTCCGCCGTACGGCCACCGCCGACCTCACGCTGGGCGGGCAGCAGGTCAAGGCCGATGACAAGGTGGTGGTCTTCTACTCCTCGGCGAACAGGGACGCGTCGGTCTTCTCCGATCCGGAGGTGTTCGACATCGGACGGTCGCCGAATCCGCACATCGGCTTCGGCGGCGGTGGCGCGCACTTCTGCCTGGGGAACCATCTGGCCAAGCTCGAGCTTCGGGTGCTCTTCGAGCAGCTCGCCAGGAGATACCCGCGCCTGCGGCAGAACGGCGAGGCCCGACGGTTGCGCTCGAACTTCATCAACGGCATCAAGACCCTCCCCGTCACCCTCGGCTGAACCCTCACCCCGGCCGACCCCTCCATCGGGTTCGGCCGGGGCCCAGCTCCAGGCAGCATCCCGCGTCCTCGCAACTCGAACGCCGCATGCGACCAGCGTTCGAGGGGCCGCCCGCGAGACCAGAACCGATACACCCGCCCGAGAGATCAGAGCCAGACGCACCACCCAAGGGAGCGGAGACCGAGGCGCCACCCCAGGGAGCACCAACCGAAGGCTCCCGATGGTCCAGCAACCGATGGACCGCTCCGGGGACCCAAGCGAGGGGGCACCCCGGGCGGGCTGACTGATCGTTTTCTTGATGAAATCGGTGTCGGCTGGTGGTCGGTGACCTTCGTGGGCGGCCTCTGCCGAGGTGGCCGCTGGTCCTGTTCCCGACGACCTGTGGGAGCAAATAGCGCCGCCGCTTCCGCCGCACCCCGAGCGAAGGGTTCCACCGTCGCGGCCGGCTTCGCGCGCCCGATCGGGCCGCCCTGGCCGGCATCGTCTCCGAACGGGCCTGCTGGAGACGGACGGCCAGCCCGATCGTGACTCCGCCTGCGGCCGATGAGATCCGACAGCCGCCCGCCCAGGAGGAGGAGGCAGCCCGCGCACAGATCGTGATCACCCACTCGCGGCTCGGATCCGACAGGGCATTCGTCGTCGGGTCACTGGAGGATCTGGCCGAACTCGCCGAACGAAGGCCAGCGCGGAAACCGATGTGGATCTCGTCGCCGCCCATGAGGCTCGCCGGCTCGTAGCGGCCGGTGGTAGGGCCTGCCCTACCGTGACGCACCGGCGCACCTCACCCCAAAGATGCTGGTCAGCGCCATGGGAGGGGCGGTCGCGTCGCCGTACTGTCGTCGATGCATGGATCTGACCGCGAGGTCTGAATCCTTCTCGAATGGCAATAGGCAAGTAAAGAGGTAATCAACATGGCTAGGGACCGGAAGCACATCAGCCGTCGGGGACTGGTGGCGACGGCGGTGATCGCGATGGGAGCGGTCCTCGCCCCCGTGGCGGCTCAGGCGGCCCTGTCCGACACGGTCGGCGGGAGGCAGAACCCGGTCCGCGCACTGGAGCAGGCGGCGCACCAGCTGCGCTCGACCGAGCCCGGGAAGAACACGGCCGACCTGCGAGCTCTGGGTGCGATGATCGGCGACGCCAAGGTGGTCGGCCTTGGTGAGGCCACCCACGGCTCGCACGAGTTCTTCACCATGAAGGAGCGGGTCTTCCGCTACCTCGTCGAGGAGAAGGGCTTCACCACCTTCGCCCTGGAGCTGAGCTGGTCTGCGGGGCTCGAGATCGACGAGTACCTCCAGACCGGCAAGGGCGACGCACGCAAGATCGCGAAAGCGGCGCTGGCCGGCTCGCCGTGGGACCGGGAGGAGTTCGTGAGCCTCATCGAGTGGATGCGGGACCACAACCGCCGCCACCCTGGCCGCACGGTCCATTTCATGGGTGACGACATCGGCGCCCCCAAGCTGAGCGACGACTTCTTCAACCGGGTGACCAGCTACGTGCAGCGGACCCACCCGGAGTCGCTGCCGCACCTCACGCAGCTCTACGCGGGTCTGCGCCCGATCGACGACGTGTTCGCCTATCTGGGCAAGCCCCTCGCGGAACGGCAGCGGCTCGCCGCCAAGGCACGGCAGGCCCTGGATCTGATCAGCAGCCGGAAGGGCCCGGACGAAAGCGAGTTCGAGCTCGCGGTCCAGAACGCCCGATCCATCGCCCAGACGGCCACGTTCCTCGCCTTCGACCTCACCGACAAGGCCGCGCTGCCCGTCGCGCAGCGCTACCGCGACCAGGTGATGGCCGAGAACACCGCCTGGTGGCAGCGGCGCACCGGCGACAAGATGCTGCTGTCGGCGCAGAACGACCACGTCGGGTACGCCGCCGGTGAGCCCACGCTGTACCCCAAGACGCAAGGGTCGTACCTGCGCGACACACTGGGCAGGAAGTACCTCCCCATCGGCTTCACCTTCAACCAGGGCTCCTTCCTGTCGAAGGACGCCGCTCTCAGCGGCGACTGGAAGAAGTTCACCGTGGGCGCGGCCGAGCCCGGCATGAACGAGTACACCCTCGACAAGGTCCGTTACCGGGACTACTACCTCGACATCCGCGACGCTCCGGCCGCGGCGCGCACCTGGCTGGACGTCACCCGCCCCACGCGCAATATCGGCACGCAGTACCCCTTCCCGCCCGGCAACCTCGCGATCGCCCGCTCCTTCGACGTCCTCATCCACCTCCACGACGTCCGGGAGGCCGACCAGTCGAAGCCGTGACGGCGAGCCGCCCTGGCGCCCACCAGGCCCTCGGCGTCGCGGGGCGCCATCGACCTCTCCTGCCCTGGTGGAGGAAGGCCACGAAGCCGGCCTCCGCCAGGGTCGGCTGGGGCTCGCCTGCGGCATCATCCGCCTCCGGTGACCTCGCGAAAGGGTTCCGGATGGGCGGCTTCTCGGTAGGCGCCGGGAGTGACGCCGTACGTTCGCGTGAACCAGCGGGTCAGGTGGCTCTGGTCGGCGAAACCCGCCCGCGCCGCGACCTCCCCCAACGGGAGACCCTCGGCGATCAGGCGGCGGGCCGTACGGAGTCTGAGCTGGCGTTGGTAGTCGCTCGGGGCCATCCCGTACACGGCGTGGAAGGCCCGGTAGACGGTGAAACGGCTGCATCCCGCCGACTCCGCCAGGTCGGTGGCGGTGAGGTCGTCGAGGTGGGAGTCGTTCAGGCGGCTCCTTACCCGTTCGGCGATCAGCGCGGTGCCGCCGGCAGCCGGACGGCGGGCGTCCACGGAGCCGAAAGACCTGCTGCCCCTGCGTGCCATCGCCGCGAGCGTCGCCCTGAGCAGCTCGTCGCGGCGGAGGGCCGAGGCGCCACCGAGCAGGGCGAGGTGGAGGGCGTGCAGTGACCGGGCGAGCAGCGGATCGTCGAGGACGGGTTCGGCGAAGAGGGGAAGCCCGGTACGGCGGCCCGTGGTGTCCTCCAACGCGTCGGCCACCAGCTCCGTGCCGATGTGGAGGATCCGGTAGGTGAACCCGAGCTGGTCGGCGGCGTGTCCGTCGTGCGGGTCGTCGGGGTTGAACGCCATGACCATGCCCGCGGCGCTGGTGTGCGCCGAGCCCCTGCACTTGAAGGCCTGGGCGCCGTCCTCGGTGACGCCGAAGCTGTAGGTGTCGTGGCTGTGGCGGTGGTAGACGTGGCGCACGAAGTGGGCGTGCATGGCTTCCAACGGCCTGTCGGGAGAGCGCCAGTAGCGGGACCAGTCATGCGTCACCCTCCCATTCTCACCAACCCGGCAACCCACCAGCGCTTCGCGCAGGCAGTGGAGCCACCGAGGCGTCCTCGGGAAGCGGCTGAGGCGCAGGGTGAAGTGACAGCCCCCGTCGGACGGGCGGGAAGGCGGGCGGGTCGCCCGGAAGCGGCCAGGCGGGGTTCGAAGGAGACGTGGAAGGAGCCTGACGTCTCGGTGGGTCAGCAGCGGCGCTGGAGGGGCGTGGAGGACGGGCGGTCACCGGTGACCGGGGTGGCCTGTCGGGTGCTTGCCGTAGCGGAGGGGGCGCCTGGAGCGCGCGCCAGGCCGGGCGATCGACCGCGCGCGCTGAAAGAGAGCCGAGCCAGACAGCCGAACCCGCACACCGAAAGAGAACCAGACCAGGTGGTCGAACCCGCGTGCCGGGAGAGGTGTCAGCGGAGCGGGAGGAGTTGGTCGAGGGCGGATTTGACGCGGTCGACGGTCACCCCGCAGGTGCGCAGGCGGTGTGCCAGGAGGGAAGCCGCCAGCGGGGCCAGCAGCTGGTCGGCCAGGACATAGGCGTCGGCCTTCGGATCCGCCTGGCCGATGAGCATCGACAGGTGCGCGTGGTAGCCGTCGTACGCGCCGCCGAACCGGGCGAAAGGGCTCGCCGTCTCGGCCATCAGCAGCAGGTCGAGCTGCTCGACCGTGCGGTCCGTCAGCGCGTGCAGGAAGGCGCGGATCCTGGTCACCGGGTCGGCTCCCGGGCCGAGCGGTGGCGGGCCCTGAATGAAGGCCGACTGGAACTCGCGCTCCCTCTCGTCGATCAGCGCGTACGCCAGCCCCGAGCGGTCGCCGAACCTGCGGTACAGCGTGCCGACGCCCACCCCCGCAGCGGCGGCGACCTCGGCCATCGCCAGTCCCTCCACGCCGTGGACGGAGACGATCTCGGCCGCCGCGGCCAGGATCTTCGCCCGGTTGCGCGCGGCGTCGACGCGCTCGCGTCGCGGGTTGGTCACAGCCTCCACGGAGACAGCCTACTGAAAGCCTTGCAAGCGGAATGCGTTCCGGTTTATCGTGCAACCGGAACCTATTCCGTATATGGAGGACGTCATGACACGCAGAGTCGCGCTGGTCACCGGAGGAAGCCGCGGCATCGGGGCCGCCATCGCCCTCAGGCTGGCCGCCGAGGGCGCCGATGTGGTGATCACCTATGCGCGTGCGGCCGACCGTGCCGCGACGGTCGTCAAGGAGATCGAGGCCGCGGGCGTTCGCGGGCTGGCCGTGGCGGCGGAGGCGTCCGACGCGAGGCAGGTCGTCGCGGCGGTCGAAAGGACGGTCGCCGAGTTCGGCCGGATCGACGTGGTGGTCAGCAACGCGGGCGTCGCGCCGTTCGGGCCGCTGGAGGACGTGACGCTCGAGGAGGTCGACAGCACACTGGCGATCCACGCGCGCGCCGCGTTCGTGCTGGCCCAGGCGGCCGCCAGGCACATGGGCAGGGGCGGCCGGATCATCTGCATCGGCAGCAGCCTCGCCGAACGCGTGCCGTATCCGGGCTGGACCCTCTACTCGATGAGCAAGTCGGCGCTGATCGGGCTGACGAAGGGCCTGGCAAGGGATCTCGGCCCGAGGGGCATCACCGCCAACCTCGTGCATCCGGGGTCGACGGACACGGAGATGAACCCGGCCGACAGCCAGGAGGCGGAGGAGGAGCGCGCGTTCACCGCCCTGAACACCTACTGCAGCCCCGACGACATCGCCGCCACCGTCGCCCACCTCGCAGGGGAGGGCGGCAGGCACATCACCGGCGCCGCCATCACCGTCGACGCGGGCACGACGGCCTGACGTCATGGCCTGGGTGCTGCTCGTCCTCGCCGCCGGGCTGGAGATCGTCTGGGCCACCGCGCTCGAGCGTTCGGACGGGTTCTCCCGCCCATGGCCCGCGCTCCTCGGCGTGGCCGCGGCGGCGCTGAGTCTCGTGCTGCTCACCTTCGCGCTCAGGTCGCTGCCGATGGGCACGGCGTACGCCGTCTGGGTGGGCCTCGGCGCCGTCGGAGTCGCCGCGGCGGGCATCGTCGCCCTGGGCGAGAGCGCGTCGCCGGCCAGGCTGGCCTGCCTGGCGCTCATCGTGCTCGGCGTCATCGGGCTCAGGCTCCTGGACGGATGACCCGCGCACCAGCGTTCAAGACGGAGGACGGCGCGGTCGGCAGGGTGGACGGCATGCGGTTCGATACGAAGATCGGCATCGTCGTCCGGGAGGACCTCGCTGCCTGGCAGAAGCTCAACGTCACCGCCTTCCTGGCCAGTGCCGTCGCCGGTGGGGAGCCGGAGACGATCGGCCGGCCGTACGAGGACGGCTCGGGAAACGAGTACCTCCCGATGTTCAGGCAGCCGGTGCTCGTCTACGCCACGGACGGCGAAGGGCTGGCCGGGGTGAGGGAGCGCGCCATGGCCCGCGGGCTGCGGGTGGCCGTCTACACCGAGGATCTGTTCAAGACCGGCAACGACGACGACAACAGGGCGGCGGTGCGCGCCGTGCTGGAGGAGGACCTGAGGCTGGTCGGGCTCGCGATCTACGGGCCGCGCAACGCGGTGGACAAGGTGACGAAGGGCCTGTCGCTGCATCCGTGATCACCACCTGCGGCGGCGGGCGGAGCGCAGCCTGCCGAGGATGCGGGTGACCTGATCGGGCGCCGGTTTCCAGCCGCACTCGATCAGGGCGTTGGCCACCTGCTCGACGAGGTCGGCGCCGCGCCCCGGGATCACGTCACGGCGGACGGTGATGACGCGCCATCCCGCGGTGCGCAGGGCGGCGCGGCGGCCAAGGTCGCGCCTGCGGTCGGCGGCCGAGGTGTGGTGCTCGTGGCCGTCGTACTCGACGGCGAGCATGAAAGCCGGCCATCCGAGGTCGAGGTGGACGAGACGGCCGCCGGGCAGGTCGACGCGGATCTGGGTGGCGGGGCGGGGCAGCCCGCCCTCGACGAGGATGACCCTGAGCCAGCTCTCCCGAGGGGAGGCGGCGCCCCTGTCGGCCATCGCGAGCGTCTCCCAGAGGCCGCGGAAGCCCGTGGCCCTGCGCAGGAGGCCGTCGTGATCGACGCCGCGGCGCAGGAACTGGTCGACGATGGCGATCCCCTCAGGACGAGGGAGCCGCTGGGCGCAGTCGAACGCGGTGCGTTCGGGAGTGGTCACGCGGACGGACCTGTGGCAGGTCACGTCGGCGGACGGGAGCGAGGCGACATGAACGGCGCACCCAGGCACCTCCGCCGGGTGCGGGACTGCCAGCTCGACGGGCCACGCGTCCTCGCTCTCGCTCAGGGCGTCGAGGCCCCAGATGTGAGCGGCGGTGCGGAGACAGGCGGCGGCGCCGGAGACCATGCCGGTGAACAGGCGGGCCCTGTCGAGGAGGGAGGGTTGCACGGGGCCAGGATGGCGGGGCGGCGCGCGGCCCCGGACGTGCGAACAGGATTCTGTGGACGGCCGGCCGTTGTCCACAGGCGGTCGCGGCTCAGGGCCAGGAGGAGTCCTGGTCCGGGTCGCCGCCGTTGGACAGGAGCCGGATGTCCGATTCGACCATCATCGCCACCAACTCCTCGAAGGGCACCGTGGGCTCCCATCCGAGCTGCACCCGGGCCTTCTTCGGATCGGCGCACAGCAGGTCCACCTCGGCGGGCCGGTGCAGGCTCTGGTCGCCGACGACGTACTTCTCCCAGTCGAGCCCCGCCGCCGTGAACGCCGCCTCGACCAGTTCCCTGACCGAGTGCGTGCGCCCGGTACCGATCACGTAGTCCTCGGGGGTGTCGGCCTGGAGCATGAGATGCATGGCCCGCACGTAGTCACCGGCGAAACCCCAGTCGCGGCGCGCCTCCAGGTTGCCGAGCCGCAGCTCGGAGGCGAGACCGAGCTTGATCCGCGCCGCCCCGAGCGACACCTTGCGCGTCACGAACTCCGCGCCCCTGCGGGGCGACTCGTGGTTGAACAGGATTCCCGACACCGCGAACATCCCGTAGGACTCGCGGTAGTTCTGGGTGAGGAAGTGACCGTAGGCCTTGGCCACGCCGTACGGCGAGCGCGGGTGGAAGGACGTGCGCTCGTTCTGCGGAGTCTCGCTGACCTGCCCGAACATCTCCGACGAGGAGGCCTGGTAGAAGCGGATGGAGGCGCCGCGCGAGGAGCACACCCTGATGGCCTCCAGCATGCGCAGCACGCCCATGCCCGTGACCTCGGCCGTCAGCTCGGCCTGCTCCCACGACATCGGCACGAAGGAGATCGCCCCGAGGTTGTAGACCTCGTCCGGCTGCACCTTCTCCACCGCGGAGATCAGCGACCCCTGGTCGAGCAGGTCACCCCTGACCACCTGGACATCCGCCAGCAGCTTGCGCATCCTCGACACGCGCGGGTTGGCCTGCCCCCTGGCCAGACCCCACACCTCGTACCCCGAAGCGAGCAGGTGCTCGGCCAGATAGGAACCGTCCTGCCCGGTGATGCCGGTGATCAGCGCGCGCCTGGCCAACGAGGCCCTCCATCGATAGTCCTTGGGACGGGAATGTACAGCTAGGTCCCCCAACGAAGCATCAGCCCTCATAGAACGCGTTCCACCGAACGACGTTCGGTACGGCTAACTTCCCAGTTCGCGCCCCGTGAAAGCCATCCGAGGAACAATTCCACAAGAGGCCCCTCATACCTACCCAATGGTAAGGTGCGCAGACTAAGGTCATCTTTCACGGTACCGGGCGGAGAAAGGGGTGCCAGTGGGCGACTCTCTGCGGATCGCGCTGCTGTCCTACCGGAGTAAGCCCACCTGTGGAGGTCAAGGCGTCTACCTCCGCCACCTGAGCAGGGAACTGGTCGCACTCGGCCACCACGTCGAGGTCTTCTCCGGCCAGCCGTACCCCGAGCTCGACGAGGGCGTGGTGCTCAACAAGGTCCCGAGCCTCGACCTCTACCGCGACGAGGATCCCTTCCGCACGCCGAAGCTGCACGAGTACCGCGACTGGATCGACTGGCTCGAGGTCGGCACCATGTGGACGGCGGGCTTCCCCGAGCCGCTGACCTTCACGCTGCGCGCCTACCGCGAGATGAAGCGGCGCCGCAAGGACTTCGACGTCGTCCAGGACAACCAGACGCTCGGGTACGGCCTGCTCGGCATCCAGAAGCTACTCCCGGTGGTCGGCACGATCCACCACCCGATCAGCGTCGACCGGCGCATCGAGCTGGAAGCGGCCAAGGGCGTCAAGAAGCTCACCATGCGCCGGTGGTACGGCTTCGTGAAGATGCAGGCCAAGGTCGCCCCGCGGCTGAGCCCGATCCTCACGGTGAGCGAGTCGAGCCTGGCCGACATCCACCGCGACTTCAACGTGCCGCAGGCAAACATGCGCCTGATCCCGCTGGGCGTCGACACGCGCTACTTCCACCCGCGGCCCGACAAGCCGCGCAGGAAGGGCTCCATCGTCGCCGTGGCGAGCGCCGACTCCCCCATGAAGGGCGTCTCGACGCTGCTGAGAGCGGTCGCCAAGCTGGCCACCGAGCGCGACGTGACCCTCACCGTGGTCAGCAAGCCCACGCCCGGCGGCCCGACCGAGCAACTGGTCCAGGAGCTCTCCCTGCAGGACAGGGTCCGCTTCGTCCACGGCATCTCCGACGACGAGCTGGGCGAGCTGATCGCCACCTCGGAGATCTCCGTGGTCCCGAGCCTCTACGAGGGCTTCTCGCTGCCCGCCGTCGAGCACATGGCCTGCGCCACGCCGCTGGTCGCCAGCCGTACGGGTGCGCTGCCCGAGGTGGTCGGCGACGCCGCGGTGCAGGTGACGCCGGGTGACCCCGAGGAGCTGGCCGCGGTGCTGCGCCGCCTGCACGACGATCCCGAGGAGCGCGAGCGGGTCGGCAGGGCGGGCTACGACCGCGTGATGGAGCGCTACACCTGGAACGTCGTCGCCAAGAAGACCGTCGAGGCCTACGGAGAGGCCATTGAGGAGTTCGGCAAGTGCTGACCGTCGACTTCGCCCGGCTGCCGGTCGGGCCGGGTATGCGCGTGCTCGATCTGGGGTGCGGCGGCGGCCGCCACGCCTTCGAGGTGCTGCGCAGGGGCGCGGACGTGGTCGCCTTCGACATGGACCAGTCCGAGCTCGACGGCGTCAAGTCGATGTTCGCGGCGATGGAGGAGACCGGCGAGGCCGTGGGCACCGGCGAGACGGTGCAGGGCACCGCGCTGGACATGCCGTTCGAGGACGGCACCTTCGACCGGGTGATCGCCGCCGAGGTGCTGGAGCACATCCACGAGGACACGACCGCCATGCGGGAGATCCTTCGCGTGCTCAAGCCGGGCGGGCTGGCCGCGGTCACCGTTCCGGCGTTCCTGCCCGAGCGGATCTCGTGGGCGCTGAGCGAGGAGTACCACACCGCTCCCGGCGGGCACATCCGGATCTACACGCTGGCGGAGCTCAGGGCCAAGCTCAAGGCCACCGGCTTCAAGGTCGGCCCGCACCACTTCGCGCACGGCCTGCACGCGCCGTACTGGTGGATCAAGTGCGCGGTCGGCGTCGACAATGACGAGCACCCGCTGGTCAAGGCCTACCATCAGCTGCTGGTCTGGGACATCATGAAGCGGCCCAGGACGACCAGGATCGCCGAGGCGGTGCTGAACCAGCTCATCGGCAAGAGCGTGGTGCTCTACCTCAGGAAGCCCGCGTGATCTCCAGCGGCCAGGTCCTCCAGACGGCGCAGAGCATCGCGGACATCCAGGAGGACGACGGCGGCGTGCCATGGCCCGAGGGCCACGTCGACGCGTGGAACCACGTCGAGTGCCTGATGGCCATGGCGGTGGCGGGCCTCACCGGCAACGTCGAGCGCGGCTACGCCTGGCTGGAGCGACACCAGCGCGACGACGGCTCCTGGCCCATGAAGCTGGTCAAGGGAGAGGCCGTCGAGCGAGGCGGGGAGTCCAACCACGCCGCGTACGTCGCGGTCGGCGTCTGGCACGACCTCCTGGTCACCGGCGAGCCGGAGCGGGCGCGCGAGCGCTGGCCCATGGTCAAGAAGGCCCTCGACTACGTCGTCGACCTCCAGACCCCGCGCGGCGAGATCGTCTGGGAGCGCGACGCCCAGGGCCGCGCCGCGGGATACGCCCTGCTCACCGGCTGTTCCTCCATCCACCAGGGCCTGCGCAGCGGCGTCCTGCTCGCCGACCGCCTCGACGACCCTCAGCCGCACTGGGAGCTGGCCGCCGACCGGCTGGCCGGCGCGCTGCAGAACCACCCCGACGCCTTCGCCGACAAGAGCCGCTTCTCGATGGACTGGTACTACCCCGTCCTCGGCGGCGCCGTCCGCGGTGACCAGGGGGCCGACCTGCTGGACAAGGAGTGGGACACGTTCGTGGTGCCGGGCCTCGGCATCCGCTGCGTCTCCGACCAGCCGTGGGTGACCGGCGCGGAGACCTGCGAGCTGGTCCTGGCGCTCGACGCCCTGGGTGACCGCGAGCGCGCCGAGCAGCTGTTCGCCGACATGCAGCACCTGCGCCACGAGGACGGCTCGTACTGGACGGGCTGGCAGTTCGCCAACCGCAAGCACTTCCCGCACGAGCGATCCGGCTACACCGCCGCCGCGGTGGTGCTCGCCGCCGACGCCCTGCTCGGGCTCACCTCGGGCGCGGCCCTCTTCCGCGACATCCCCTCCACGTACGGCAGGCAGGCCTGGCCCCACCGCGCTCACGTGGCTGAGGTCCGTCCAAGCACGCCACTCCAGCACGACTCCGGCTGATCGCCGTTACATCACCCCCGAAGCAAGCCGTTTTGCCGTTTCTTTGCCACGAGAATCGGAGCGCCGTCGAGGAGCGCCGCAAGGCCGTCACTAGGTTCGTGGCTGGCCGTACGATGCGTCTTCGGGGGAAGAGTGGGCGACACGGGCACACTGCCGTTCTTGGACCAGCTCAGGATCGAGCCGATCAACTCCCCCGCGCAGGGCATGCGCCGCCTCCTGGCGAAGGATCCGGCCGAGGCCGATCTGGGCAGGCGGCGTTTCCGCCTCAGAGCCGGTGAGGTCCGCGCCACGCTGGAGCGAGCCGAACGCTCCCACATCTTCGGCTACAACGCCGTCCTGTCCTACGAGACGGGCAAGATCGACGAGTTGCCCGCCGAGCAGCGGGGGTTCGGCTACGAGGGCGCGGCCATGGCGTGCGCCACGCTCGACCTGATCACCATGAGCAGGGGCCGGCGGGTGCACGAACTGCTGGCCGGCCTCGCCGTACGCCATCGGCACGCCGCGCACCTGGGCATCGGCCGCGCCTACGCCAGGTTGCGCCTGCGCCCGCTCTGGGGGTTCAGGAGCAGCCATCCGCTGCTGCGGTGGCTGGCGGTCGACGGGTTCGGCTTCCAGCGCTCGCTCACCCACGCCGACCGCATGGTGGGCGAGCGGTCCATGCCCGACCTGCTGACCAGGGGGCATCGGGCCATCTTCGACCAGGGCCTGGGCCGCATGCTGTGGTTCCACGACTGCGCCTGCCCCGAGGACGTCGCGGCGCGCGTCGCGGAGTTCCCCGCGGGGCGCAGGGGCGACCTGTGGAGCGGGGTGGCGTTCGCGGCCACCTACGTGGGCGGCGCCGACCTGGACGAGCTCTGCAGCCTGGCGGCCCACGCCACCGCCGACGGCTTCCGCGCCCATCTGGCGCAGGGCGCGGCCTTCGCGATCGCCGCACGGCTGCAGGAGGGACACGTGCCCGAGCAGGCGGGGCACGCCGTCCACCTGCTGGCGGGGGCCGACCCCGAGGAGGCGGCGTCGTGGACGGACACCGCGCTGATCGCGCTGGGCCACGACCCCCACACCCACGAGGACTTCCAGGCCTGGCACGCCCACACGCGCCGCGCGATGACCCGCCGCCACCGCTAGAGGCGCGCGAGGACCCTCAGCGAGCCCGTCACCGAGACCTCCTTGAAGGCTCCCGACTCCAGCGCGCGCAGATAGACGCGGTAGGGGGCCTGGCCGCCGTCGGCGGGGTCGGGATAGATGTCGTGGAAGACCAGCGCGCCGCCGGGGGCGACGTGCGGCGCCCAGCCCTCGTAGTCGCGCGTCACCGGCTCCTCGGAGTGGCCGCCGTCGATGAACAGCATGCCGAGCGGCGTGTTCCACAGCCGCGCCACCTGCTCCGACCTGCCCACGATCGCGATGACCTCGTCCTCGAGCCCGGCCGCGGCGATCGTGGCGCGGAAGGTCGGCAGGGAGTCCATCTTGCCGAAGCGCGGATCCACCAGCGTCGGGTCGTGGTGCGCCCAGCCGGGCTGGATCTCCTCCGAACCCCTGTGGTGGTCGACCGTCACCACGACCGAGCCGACCTGCCTGGCGGCCGCGCCGAGGTAGACGGCCGACTTGCCGCAGTAGGTGCCGATCTCGCAGATGGGACCGTGCTTGCCGTACTGGAGGGCCGCCTCGTAGAGGGCCCGCCCCTCGACACGGGGCATGAAACCCTTGGCGCGCTCGGCGGCCTGCAGCAGGTGGGGCGGCATCTCCATGACGAGCACCCTACTGGAGGACCTGCAAACCGAACATTCCTCTTGAACCGGATTCTGGAACCTGTTCTACTTGGCAACGTGAACCAGCGCGCCCGCATCGCGATGTCCGACGACGACGTCACCGCCTTCCTCAGGGAGTCGCGCAAGCTGCAGCTCGCGACCATCAACGCGGACGGCACGCCGCATCTGGTCACCATGTTCTACGCGCTGGACGGCGAGGGCAGGATCGCCTTCTGGACCTACGGCAAGGCCCAGAAGACACGGAACCTCGAGCGCGACCCGCGCGTCAGCTGCCTGATCGAGACCGGCGACGACTACGCCGAACTGCGCGGCATCCTGCTGTACGGCGTGGCCAAGCAGGCCGGCAGGACGCTCGACATCGGCATGGAGATCGCCAGGAGGATGACACCCGGCGTGCCCGACGAGCTGCTCCGCGAATACGTGGAGCACACGGGGAGAAAACGCGTCGCCTTCGTCGTGGAGCCCACCAAAGTGGTGTCATGGGACCACAGGAGGCTGTCATGAGAATCAAAGTCGACGACCTGGTGTGCGAGGCCAACGCGGTCTGCATGGGACTCGTCCCTGAAGTCTTCGAAGTGGACGACGACGACCAGCTGCACATCCTGCTGCCCGAGCCGCCGCCCGAGATGTTGGACCGCGTCCGCCACGCGGTGCGGTCATGTCCGAAAGCCGCCCTCTCTCTCGAGGAGTGAACCCCCCATGCGCGCAGCGCTGCTCCACACCGTAGGAGACGACAAGCTCGACATCCGCGACGACGTCACGCTGGCTCCGGTCGGCCCGACGCAGGTGCGCGTGAAGATCAGGGCGACCGGCGTCTGCCACTCCGACCTGTCGGCGATGAGCGGCGTGGTGCCCCAGCCGGTGCCGCTGGTCCTCGGCCACGAGGGGGCGGGCGAGGTCGTCGAGGTGGGCGACCACGTCACCTCCGTCCAGCCCGGCGACCACGTCATCATCAACTGGCGGCCCTCCTGCCAGGAGTGCGCGCTGTGCGTGGGCGGCCAGCCGTACCTCTGCATGAAGTACATCGTCGAGTCCTTCACCACCGGGAACTTCCGGATCGGCGGCGACACCATGGCGTACGGCATGGCCGGGTGCGGCACCTGGGCCGAGGAGATCGTCGTGCCGTGGCAGGGCGCCATCAAGGTCGACCCCTCTCTCCCGTGGGAGGCGGCCGCCCTGATCGGCTGCGGCATCACCACCGGCGTCGGCGCGGCCATCAACACCGCCCGCGTACGGCCCGGCAGCACCGTCGCCGTCATCGGCTGCGGCGGCGTCGGCCTCTCGGTCATCCAGGGCGCCCGCATCTCCGGCGCCCGCACCATCCTCGCCATCGACCCCCTCGCCGCCAAGCACGAGCTCGCCCTCAAGGTCGGCGCCACCCACGCCGTCACCCCCGACGACCTGCCAGGGGCGCTGCAGGAGCTCACCGGCGGGGCGGGCTTCGACTACGGCTTCGAGGTGGTCGGCAAGGCCGCCACCATCCAGTCCGCCTGGCAGCTCACCCGCCAGGGCGGCGACGTCATCGTGGTCGGCGCGGGCGCCATGGACGACATGGTGCAGATCTCCGCCTTCAGCCTGCTGTTCGAGGGCAAGAACCTGCTCTCCTCGCTGTACGGCGAGGCGGACGTGCGCCACGACTTCCCGTACTTCGGCGAGCTGTACAAGTCGGGCCAGCTCGACCTCGACTCGATGATCAGCGCCCGCATCAAGCTGACGGACCTGAACGAGGCGGTCGCCGCCCTGCGCAACGGCGAAGCCCTCCGCCAAATCGTCCTCATCGACTAACGGCTGCGGCGTCTTGTGGGGGGCTCGACGCCCTCAACCGGAGCCGGGGCCCTGAAGTCAGGTGAGCCACACCAGGAAGGCACTGCTAGAGCCGTCACGTCTCCCGTGATCTTTGGTGCCGACGCGGCTAGCGGGCGTCTGAAGCGTCATGATGCCTGGTCGGCGAGTGATGATTCGAAATGGCGCGGTAGCCGGTCGTCGTGGAATCGGGTGATGCCGCGGAGGCGATCGCCGGTGAGCGTGAGCACGATCACCCCTGCGGGTGGTTCGACGGCGCCGGCAAGACGCCACGTGAACGCCGGCTGCCCGTTGGCGCGGGTCGGGCGCAACTCGAAGCGCCGATCCGCGCGCCATGCGGCGCTCGCCCGCAGGAATGCGGCGATCGCCGTGGCGCCGTGGTACTCGTGCGGCGCGGGCGGCATGGCCAGCCACGCGTCGTCGGTGAGCAGGGTGACCAGTGTGTCGATGTCGTCGGTGGTGAAGGCCTCGGCGAAGCGGTGGACCAGGTGGCGCTCCTGTGCCGACCCCGGCGCGGGCGGTTCGGCTCGGGCGTCGCCGCGGTGCCGGCCGAGAGCGGTCCGTGCCCGCTGCAGCAGTCCTTTGACGGCGGTCGGTGTGGTGTCGAGCATCGGCGCGGCCGCGCCGAGCGGGTAGCCGAGCACGTCGCAGAGCACCAGGGCGGCGGCCTGCCGCGGCGGGAGCCGCTGGAGCGCGGCGACGAACGCCAGCTCGATCGCCTCCCGTGTCGCGTAGCGCGCCTCGGGGCCGGGCTCAGCGTCGGGCACGTGCTCCAGCAGCGTGTCCGGGTACGGCTGGAGCCACGGCACGTCGCCGTGGCGGCTGGGCTCGGGCGGCTGGAACGGCGGGCGGGGTTCGGGCGGGATCCGCCGGCCGCGGTCGCGCAGCGCGTTGAGGCAGCGGTTGGTGGCGATGCGGTACAGCCACGACCGCACCGACGCGCGATGTTGGAAGCCGTCCAAGCCGCGCCAGGCCGCCAGCAGCGTCTCCTGCAGCACGTCCTCCGCGTCGGTCAGCGAGCCGAGCAGCCGGTAGCAGTGCAACAGCAACTCGTGCCGGTACGCCGGGATCAGCTCATCGAACGCGATTTCCGCCACGACCGTTCCGTTCTGCGGCTCGCCGGTGTCGTAAGAGGTGACACCGGAAGGAGACATCATGACCAACCCAGCATTGCAGATCGCGCTCGCCTACCACCGCGCGTGGACCGGTAAGGACCTCGACCTGGCGTTGACGTACCTCGCCGACGAGGTGGTGTGCGACGCCCCGGCGGGACGGATCGTCGGCATCGAGGCGTACCGGGACTTCCTGGCGCCCTTCGCCGAGCGGCTCCTCATCAGCGTGGAGATGATCGCCGCGTTCGGGGATGACAGCACGGCCGTGCTCGTGTACGACACCGAGACGATCCCGGCCAAGAGCGCACCGGCGGCCGAATGCGTCACGGTCCGAGACGGGAAGATCGTCTACAACCGCTTCGTGTTCGACCGCACGCCGTTCGACGAGTTCCGCCGCCGGCAGGAGCCGGCCCGTCCGTAGCACGCGGAGGGAGGAGCAAGCGGTGGCGTACGACGAGGTGTTGGCCAGCCGGGTGGAGGACCTGCTCGGCGGCCGGCCGGACGTGACACGGCGGCGGATGTTCGGCGGGCTCGTGTGGCTGGTGTGCGGCAACATGGCCATCGCCGTACGGGGCGAGGGCGGCCTGCTGGTGCGGATCGCCCCTGACGACCACGACGCGATGCTCGCCGAGGCCGGCACCGCCGCGATGGTCATGCGCGGCCGGCTGATGGTCGGCTGGATCACCGCGACTCCGGAGGCCTGCGCCACGCCGCCGGACCTGGCCAGGTGGGTGCGGCGGAGCCTGACCTACGCTCGGACCCTGCCGCCGAAGTGACGGCCGCGACCACGTGGGGAGCCGCGGCGCAGGCCGCGGCTCCCGGCAACCAACGCGAACGATCTCCACCCCATCGCCGCCTGGCCGACCGGCCTCCCGAAAGGACCTAACCGGTGGGGCATCCTCGGTCGGGGTTGTCCTCGGGCAGTTCCTCCGGACCCGCCACGACCGTCGCCTTGCCCGGTTCCGTGAGGTAGCCGCCGTGCACGCGCCACGATTCGGGCACCGAGGGCTTCGTCACGGCTTCACCGGCCTCCAGATCGTCGACGGCGAACTCGGCGATGCTCACCCCGCGCTCCGCCAGCATCGCCCGCACCTCGGTGACCGTCTTGTTGAAGTACGGCACGCAGTGCATGGGCTCGCCCTTGGCGTCGAACGAGGTGATCGACTGGTACTGCTCGCCCGGATTGGCCTTGCGGCCGACGCTGATGTCGGCCGTGCCGTCGAACGAGTCCGGGATCTTCACCCCGATGGCGCAGCCGTCCAGCCTGTCGCACGCGCCCGGCGGGTAGATGCCCTTGATGTCTTCGACGTACTGGTTGCCGGGAGTGGTGGGGAACACCTGGCCCTCGAAGGCCTGGGACACGGGCAGCACGCGAAGGGTGATGTCGAGGCCCGCGGCCCGCAGTTGCGCCTGATAGCGCTCCGGGTCGGCGTAGAGATCGTTGATCTCGATGACGTAGTAGCCGTCCTCCCGATCGATCTCGAGCGCCGCGGCCGACGCCGGACCGAGGCCGGACCCCGAGGGCAGTATCCAGGTCAGCCCCAGCACGGCGGCGGTCAGCGCGCCGGTCACCGGGACGGCCAGCCGCCAGGTCAGCCACCCCCGGGCCCTCGGCGCCGCGGGGGCGGGCTCACTCTCGGTGATCTCGCGCATCAGCTCGCGGGCGCCGTCGCTCACCTCTCTCACGGGCTCGGCGGCGAACCGGGCGACGAGGTGATCGATGTCGGTCTTCATGACTGCCTTTCCGCTAGTGCGACGGCCCGCGGGCCGTACGAGGTGAGGTCGAGGTGGGCGGCGGCCAGTTCCCTGGCGAGCCGCTTGCGCGCGCGGTGCAGCCGAATCCGCACAGCGCCGTGCGAGCAGCCCAGCACCTTGGCGATCTCGGGGCTGCTGAGCCCCTCCCAGGCCACCAGCGCGAGCAGTTCCCTGTCGTCGCCGGACAGCCGCCTGAACGCCTCGTACGCGGCCCCCGAGTCGCGTACGGGCATGGCTTCGGCCCAGGTCGTGACCTCTTCGCGGAGCCGCTGGGCCAGCGCGGTGCGGCGTTCCTCGGCACGGAAGTGGTTGGCGAGCACGCGTCTGGCCACGCCGTACAGCCAGAGCCTGGCCTCCTCCCCCTTCGGCACGTCGCCGATGCGCCGCCAGGCGGTGGTGAACGTCTCGGCGATGGCGTCCGCGATGTCATCGGGCGCGTCGGTTCTTCGCTTGATGTAGGTGGCGACGGCTGGATAGTGCGCCGAATAGATCTCCTCAAAGCGCGTCTTCAGCTCTGATGACCCCATACGGCGATCCTTCCGTCCGACGACAACACTTCAGGAGATGTCCGGCTAAGCCCAGATGTTTCACAGCGCGGGCGGTAACACAGGGGGTGCATCCGGACATCTACTGCCACGTGACTCTTTTTGATCAACAGGACAGCGAGGGCGCTCCGTGTACTTAAAAATCGGACTCGTCCTCGCGGCGACGATCAGCATCGCTCCCGCACCAGCCCCCGGAACCGCTGCCGAGCAGCTCGGCACGGGCAGGTCCGGCAGCGTGACTCTGCTCACCGGGGACAGAGTGGTGGTCACCGGCCAGGCGTATCGCGTGGAACCCGGCCCCGCAGGGACGTGGGGTTCATGAAACAGGTCCTGGACGGTCACCTGTACGTGATCCCGTCCGACGCCCGCCCGCTGGTCGCTCAGGGGGTGCTCGACCGGCGGCTGTTCGACGTCACCCAACTGCTGCAGTGGCGGTACGGCGACGCCGACACGGGCGACATCCCCTTGATCACGCAGTCGGCCACGGCACCCGCGCTCAGGGGCGCGCGGGAGGCCCGGCCGCTCGCCGGCCTCGGCATGACCACCCTCCGCGTGCCCAAGACCAGCGCGGCGCAGACGTGGAAGGAGCTGGCGGGCGGCGCTCGCACCCTGACCGCGGGCGCGGGCACGACGAAGATCTGGCTGGACGGCCGGCGCTCCTTCAGCCTCGACGGGAGCGTCAAGCAGATCGGCGCCACCGAGGCGTGGAAGCAGGGGATGACCGGCGAGGGCGTCACGGTCGCCGTTCTCGACTCCGGCTACGACCCCGATCATCCGGACCTGAAGGACGTGGTGGTGCAGGCGCGCAACTTCAGCGCGGAACCCGACGTCCGCGACCTCTTCGGCCACGGCACTCACGTCGCCTCCACCATCGCGGGGAAGGGCGAGAAGTACCGGGGCGTGGCCCCCGGCGCCCGGCTGGCCATCGGCAAGGTGGGCGGCATCTCCGGCATCACCGACTCCGCCCTCCTGGCGGGCATGGAGTGGGCCGCCGTCGAGGTCGGGGCCAAGGTCGTCAACATGAGCATCGGCGGCCCCGACCAGGCCGAGATCGACCCCGTGGAGCAGGCGGTGAACACGCTGTCGGCGCGGACGGGCACGCTGTTCGTCGTCGCCGCGGGCAACGACGGCGGGGGGCGGCCGGTGAGCACGCCCGCCAGCGCGGACGCCGCTCTCGCGGTCGGCGCGGTCGACCGGCAGGACCAGATCGCCGACTTCTCCAGCACGGGTCCGCGCGAAGGCGACCACGCCGTCAAACCGGACATCACCGCGCCAGGGGTCGAGATCGTCGCCGCGGCGGCCGCCGGCACCGCCGAAGGCTCCCACGTCGCGAGGAGCGGCACCTCCATGGCCACCCCGCACGTGGCAGGGGCCGCGGCGATCCTCGCCCAGCGCCACCCCGGCTGGACCGGCCAGCAGCTCAAGGCCGCCCTCACCGGCAGTGCCGTCCCCGCGCAGGGGGCCACGCCGTACCAGCAGGGCACCGGGCGGGTGGACCTGGTGCGCGCGCTGAAGCAGCAGGTCGTGGCACAGGCGGAGGGCGCCTGGGCCGCCTTCCCGCGGGACGGCCCTGACGGACGCGAGAAGACCGCGACCCTCACCTACACCAACTCCGGCGACACTCCGGTGACCCTCGATCTGACTGAGGACGGCGAGGTGCTCGAGCTCGGCGCCCAGCGGCTCGAGGTGCCCGCAGGAGGGCAGGCGTCGGTCTCCCTCGCGATCGACGCGACCGGCAAGGCCCCCGGCGACTACGTCGGGACGGTCACCGCCACCGCGGGCGACACCGTGATCCGCACCCTGGCCGGCGCATACGTCGAGCCGGAGTCCTACGACGTCACCGTGAAGGCCATCGACAGGAACGGTGACCCGGCCGGCCCCCAGACCTACGCCCAGTTCTACGACCCCCGCACCGCCGCCACCAGGGAAGCGTTCTTCCAGGACGGCACAGCCAGGATCCGGCTCCCCAAGGGCGACTGGAACCTCATTACGGATATCTGGGGCCGGACGTTCGGCACGGTGCTCTCCCACACCTCGGTGAAGGTCGATCGCGCCGGCCAGCAGGTGACGGTGGACGCCCGCCAGGGCAGGCAGGCGCTGATCACGCTGGACGACGCGACCGCGGCGCCGCTGAACGTGGCCGACGTCGAGCTTTCGCTCGGGCCGTGGACGATGGGCTTCACGCAAGGGTCGCCCATGGGTGTGACCTCGAGGTTCTACTTCGTTCCCGTACGGCAGGAGGGAATGCGTGCCTCGTTCAGGACCTTCTGGAAGAGCAAGGACGTGTCGCCGAGCCCGTACCTGTACGACCTCGTCGCCCGTTACACCGACGGGTTCCCCGACGATCCCTCGTACGCGGCGCGGCAGAAGGACCTGGCGAAGGTGACGGCCGCCTACCGGGCGTCCGGGGTGGCCGCCAAGGGCCTGCCGCTCTTCGGGCACCGGCTCGGCGCCGAGCCGGCGAAGTTCCTGATGGCGCCGCTCGATGACGTGGACCTGCCCGGCACCCGCACGTACTACCGGACACCAGGGCTGGTCTGGGACAGCGCGTTCCAGGTCGGCGACACCCTGCTGGTGGCCGACGGCGGCAGGGCCGTGGAGCGCGGGCACACCCGCGAGGTGTGGAACGCCGCGGTGAGTGGGCCGTCACTCGCGAGGCCCGGCGGCAGCCGTACCGGAGACAAGCTCACGTTCCCGGCCGGCGCGCTCTTCGCCGACGGCGGGGCGGGCCGCACGGGGGCGGACGCCGCGGCCACCGGCACGGCGACCCTCACCAGGGACGGGCAGGTGCTGGCCAAGACCGACCTGGCCGGCTGCTGGCTCGACCGGCCGAAGGCGTGCGAGCTGCGCGCCGACCTGCCGGGAGAGGACGCCACCTACGCGCTCAGCACGTCGATGCGCAGGCAGGTGCCGTACTCGACGCTGTCGACGGCGGTCGACGCCACCTGGACGTTCCGGTCGTCGCACACGCGGCAGGAACGGCCGCTGCCGCTGATGGTCATGCGCTACGCCCCGGCCGGGCTCGACGACCTCAATCGGGCCAAGGCGGGCTCGCGGACCCGGCTGCCGATGTGGCTCGAGGGGAACCCCGGGACGCGTCCGCAGGCGGTGCTCGTCCGGCTGGAGATGTCGTCCGACGACGGCGCGAGCTGGCATCGGGTTCCGGTGGTCCGCACCGCCTCGGGGTGGACCGCCGTGGTGCCGAATCCGCGGACGGCGGGCTTCGTCTCGCTGCGGGTGAAGGCGACCGGCGCATCCGGCGCCGACGTCGTCCAGACCGTCACCCGCGCCTACGCCGTTCACTAGGGGCGGCACCCGACCACTGCGGGGCCGGCGCCGTCGAGGCGCCGGCCCCGCAGTGGTCGGGGGGCAGGCGTCAGATCCAGCCGCGCTCCTTCGCCAGCAGGGCCGCCTGGAACCGGTTCCCCGCCCCCAGCCGGTTCATCAGCTCCGCCACGTGCGCCCGGAACTTCCGCAGCGAGATGTTCACCGCGCGCGCCGCGATCTCGTCCTTGTCGTACAGCGCGAGCGACTGCAGCACCTGACGCTCGATCGCCGTGAGCGGAGGCTCGTTGAGGTCGCGGCCTCTGGCCCACATCATCTCGAATCCGTCGACGAGGGTGGCCACCACGCCCGGCTGGCGGATCATCAGCGCCCCCACGAGACGATCGGTGGGGTCGATCTGCACGAAGGCCACGGACCTGTCGAAGATGATGACCTTTCTGTTGCGGCTCGAGGTCATGCGGTGCAGATCTCCCAGCGCGTGCTGCTCGCGTGCGTACGCCAGCTGCTCGGGATCACCCATGTACTCCTCGGACACCAGGGTTCTGGCGACGAGCCCGGCCGACAGGCGTCTGCGGAAGCGGGCGACATTCGCGTCGTCGTAGCGCTCGGTCCTTGCCGTGTTCTTCGTGTTCATGATCTCCTTGCTGGTGGCGGAGATCTCCTGGATGCGGCGGGAGACGTTGTCCACACCCTCGATCCGCTCGATGAGCTCGACCGGGCGGCCGCTGCGCTGCTCCTCCGACAGGTCGCGCACGATGTCCCAGGCCGCGCTGAGCTGGTTGAGCTCACGCGAGGTCTGCTCCATGCGCCGCCGGATGAGCAGATCGACGGCGACCCTGGGCGGGACGGAGGCCGGGCCTTCCTCGACGATCCCCAAGGTCCTGAGCCGGTCGAGGATGGCGGGAACGTGGCGGATGCCGAGTTCGGCGGCGGCCTCGTGGGGGTCGGAGCAGGGCGCGCGCAGGAAGAAGCGATAAACGCGCTCCTGTTCCGGGGTCAGCCCCAGGCTGGCCAGATTCACCCATGCCTCCACCCCACAGCCCGTGCAGCTTCATGCACGATGTCTGCATTTTATTCGCTTCAGTCACGTCTGCCGCTCCGCCATCCTTCAGTCCCGAAAGCATCATCGAAGGAGCTATCCATGGGGACCCTTGACGACCGCTTCGAGGTCATCGACACGTGCACGCGGATGGTCTGGCACGCCGACCAGCGTGAGTGGCAGAGCCTCGCTTCGGTCTTCGCCGAGAAGGTGACGCTCGACTACACGAGCCTCAACGGCGGCGAGGCCGTCACGCTCACCCCCGACCAGATCGTGGGCGCGTGGTCGCAGTTGCTCGGCGCCTTCGACGCCACCCAGCACCTGCTCGCCAACCACCTGGTCTCCTTCGGGGACGGCACGGCGGTGTGCACGGCCGCCTTCCAGGCCACGCACCGGCTGGCCAACCCGTTCGGCGCGCCGCTGTGGACGCTGGGCGGCACCTACCGCTTCGACTTGGTCCGCACCGGGGACGGGTGGCGCATCGCCGGCGTGGTGATGACCGCGACCTGGGCCGACGGCAACAAGGACCTCATGAACCTGGCCGGCTCCCGGTGAAGCGAGGGACGGCTCTGCTGATCGGCGGCGTCGCCGTCCTGGTGATCGGGGGCGGTGTGGCGCTGGCGGTCGCGAACGGGCCGGACGCCGCGGCCGGGCAGGCGCTCCCCCAGCCGGCCACAACCACTGCTGCCGCGAGCACTCAGGCGACCGCCGAGACCTCGGGGGAGAAGATCACTGTGGATCCCGCCGCCCAGCGCTACGTCGACGCGGTCGCCAAGGAGGACCTCGACGCCCTGGTCGCGTCGTTCGCGCCGGACGCCGTCATCGTCGACGTCGGCCGCGAGATCCGCGGTCACGACGCCATCCGCCACTGGGCCGACACCGAGGTCATCGGCGGGCGGCTCACCGTGCTCGGCACCACCCCCCGGCAGGGCGGCACCACCATGCTGGTCCGCTTCGCGCCAGGAGGCACCGGCGGCTTCCGCGCCTCCTACAGCTTCGACATCTCCGGTGGCCTGATCACCAAGGCCACCCTCGAGTACGCCTGACCCACTGTCACCGAAGGACGGCAATGACACATCGCGAAAAGGTCACCTTCGCCAGCGATGGCGTGACGCTGACCGGCAACCTGTTCCTTCCCGACGGCGCGACCTCGGCCCCTGGCGTCGTCGTGGCCGGCACCTGGACCAGCGTCAAGGAGCTGATGGCCGACCGCTACGCCGAACGGCTCGCCGACCGCGGCTACGCGGCGCTCTCCTTCGACTTCACCGGCTTCGGCGAGTCGGCGGGCGAGCCCCGCGACGTCGAGTCACCGGCCCAGAAGGTGCGCGACATCCACCACGCCCTGACGTTCCTCGCCGGCCACTCCGCCGTCGACGCCGACCGCCTCGGCGCGCTGGGCATCTGCGCGGCCGCCATGTACATGTCGGCCAACGCCGCGGACGACCCGCGGGTGAAGTCGCTCGCGCTCGTGGCCCCGTGGCTGCACGACGCGGCGATCTGCGAGAGCGCGTACGGCGGCGCGGAGGCCGTCGCCCAGAAGATCAAGGTGGGCGAGGAGGCGCGGGCGACGTTCGAGGCGACGGGCGAGGTCGAGTACGTCCCCGTCGTCAGCACGACCGACCCCCGGGCGGCCATGCCGTACGACATCGACTTCTACCTCAACCCCGAGCGCGGCGGCATCGCGGCGTGGCCCAACAGGTTCGCGGTCATGGCCTGGTCGGACTGGCTGACCTACGACTCCATCGTCCTTGCCCCGCGCATCACCCAGCCCACGCTGATCGTCCACAGCGAGGACGCGGCCATCCCCGAGGGGGCGCGCCGCTTCCACGAGGGCCTGGCCGGCGCCAAGGACGTCCTCTGGACCCAGGGCACGCAGTTCGACTTCTACGACCAGGAACCCCAGGTGACGGTGGCCGCCGACGCGGTCGCCGCCCACCTGGGCAGCACACTGCGCTGACCCTCCCCCTGGCGCGGCCCGAGTCACCCTCCGGCTCGGGCCGCGCCGCCCCGCTATCGGTGTGCCCAGAGGTCGCGCAGGAGGGCGATCTCCGCGCCGTGGTGGATCGCCTCGCGATGGGTGGTGTAGTCGTCGCCAGTGCCAGTCGAGCTGCTCGTACAGCTCGGTGCTCCAGTCGACGCTCATGAGGGCAACCTACCGACGGGGACCGACGGTTCTACTCGGCGGAGAACGCGGCGTCGAAGGCCGCGGCGGGCGGCGTGATGGCGTTCATCCTGCGGATGTAGGCCAGCGCCTCGGGAGCGCCGTCGAGCCGGTCCATCCCGGCGTCCTCCCACTCGATCGAGATGGGCCCCGTGTAGCCGATCGAGTTCAGCGCCCTGAAGCACTCCTCCCACGGCACGTCGCCGCGTCCCGTCGAGACGAAGTCCCAGCCACGCCGCAGGTCCGCCCACGCCAGGTGGGACGACAGGCGGCCGCGGCGGCCGTCGCCGACGCGCACGCGGGTGTCCTTGCAGTCGACGTGGTAGATCCGGTCGGCGAAGTCGAGGATGAACCCGACGGGGTCGAGGTCCTGCCACACCATGTGCGAAGGATCCCAGTTGAGGCCGAAGGCGGGCCGGTGCCCGATCGCCTCCAGCGTCTTCTGCGTGGTCACGTAGTCGTAGGCGATCTCCGAGGGGTGCACCTCGTGCGCGAAGCGGACCCCCACCTCGTCGAAGACGTCGAGGATGGGATTCCAGCGGTCGGCGAAGTCCTGGTAGCCGGCCTCGATCATCGACGCGGGCACCGGCGGGAACATCGCCACCGTGTGCCAGATGGACGACCCCGTGAACCCGACGACCGTGTCGACGCCCAGCAGGGCCGCGGCGCGGGCGGTGTTCTTCAGCTCCTCGGCCGCCGCCTGCCGTACCGACTCGGGGTCGCCGGAGCCCCAGACGCGCGCGGGCAGGATCGCCTGGTGGCGGGCGTCGATGGGGTGGTCGCAGACGGCCTGGCCGACGAGGTGGTTGGAGATCGCCCACACGTTGAGGCCGTACTTCTCCAGCTGCGCCTTCTTGCCCGTGACGTAGGAGGGATCGGAGACGGCCTGGTCCACGTCGAAGTGGTCGCCCCAGCAGGCGATCTCGAGGCCGTCGTAGCCCCACTCGGCCGCCAGCCTGCACACCTCGTCGAAGGGCAGGTCGGCCCACTGCCCGGTGAACAGCGTGATGGGTCTCATGCGATCTCCTTGTAACCGCCCGAAGCGGCGCTCTCCTCGACGGCCGCCAGCACCCGTTGCACCCGCAGCCCGTCGGCGAACGAGGGAGAGGGGTCGGTTCCGTTGCCGACCGCCTCGAGGAAGTCCTTGATCTCGTGCGTGAACGTGTGCTCGTAGCCGAGGCCGTGCCCCGGCGGCCACCACGCGCCCACGTAGGGGTGGTCGGGCTCGGTGACGAGAATCCGCCGGAAGCCCGAGTCGCCCGAGGACACCCACAGCTCGTTCATCGCCTCGAAGTCGAAGGCCAGGCTGCCGAGCGAGCCGTTGATCTCCAGCCGCAGCGCGTTCTTGCGCCCCGTGGCCATCCTGGTGGCCTCGAACGAGGCCAGCGCCCCGCCCGACATCCGCCCGATGAACAGCGCCGCGTCGTCGACGGTGACCGTCCCCTTCTCCGAGGTACGGCTGCCGCCCAGCCCCGCCGACCCGGACGCCAGCGGCCGTTCCTTGATGAACGTCTCGGTCAGCGCCGAGACCCCGACGACCGCCTGCCCCGTGACCCACTGGGCGGTGTCGATGATGTGCGCCCCGATGTCGCCCAGCGCCCCCGAGCCCGCCTTGTCCCGCTGCAGCCGCCAGACCAGCGGGAAGCCGGGATCGACGATCCAGTCCTGCAGGTACTGCGCCCTGACGTGCCTGATCTGCCCGAGCTCGCCCGCCGCGACCATGCGCTGCGCCAGCGCGATGGCGGGCACGCGCCGGTAGTTGAAGGCGACCATCGACCTGCCCGGCGAGGCCGCGGCCGCCGCCACCATCGCCTCGGCCTCGGCGACGGTGTTGGCCAGCGGCTTCTCGCAGATGACGTGCTTGCCCGCCTGGAGCGCCGCGATCGCGATCTCGGCGTGGGAGTCGCCCGGCGTGCAGATGTCCACGATCTGCACGTCGTCGCGGTTGACCAGCTCCTTCCAGTCGGTCTCGACCGCGGCCCACCCCATCCTGGCCGCCGCGTCGGTGGCCGCCTCGAGCGACCTGCCGGACAGCGCGGCCATGACGGGCGTCACCGGCAGGTCGAAGAAGGCGGCCACGTTGCGCCAGGCCTGGGAGTGGACGCGTCCCATGAACGCGTAGCCGACCAGACCGACGCCGATGGTCGTTTGTGTCATCAGGATTCGAACCCCAGTGGTAGGTAAGTCTGCACGTTCTCCTTCGTGATGGTCTCCGAAGCGAGCGTGATCGACTGCGGAACCTGGTTCTCCACGAGGTCGCTCATGCCCTTTCCCTGGGCTATCAACCGTGCCAGCTTGATGGCGGAGGAGGCCATCGTCGGGCTGTAGGTGACGGTCGCCTCCAGCACCGAGCCGCCCGACTGGATCTCCCGCATGGCGTTGGCCGATCCGGCGCCGCCCACCATGAAGAACTCGCTCCTGCCCGCCTCCTTGATCGCCGCGAGCACGCCCACGCCCTGGTCGTCGTCGTGGTTCCACAGCGCGTCGATCTTCTTGTGCGCCTGCAGCAGGTTGGCCGCGACCTTGTTGCCCGTCTCGACGGTGAACTGCGCGTCCTGCTTGGCCGTGACGCTGAAGCCGTAGGACTTGAGCGCGTCGGCGAAGCCCTTGCTGCGGTCCTGGGTGAGCGGCAGCGTCGCGATGCCCTGGATCTCGACGATCACGGGGTTGGCGACGCCCTTGTCCTTGAGCTTCTTGCCGACGTAGTGGCCGGCCGCGACGCCCATGCCGTAGTTGTCGCCGCCGATCCAGGTCCGGTAGGCGAGCTTGTCGGGGAAGACCCTGTCGAGGTTCACGACCGGGATGCCCGCCGCGGTGGCCTGCAGCGCGATCTGGTTCAGCTGCTGGCCGTCGTTGGGCAGGATGACCAGCGCGTTCACCTTCGCCGCGATCAACGACTCGACGGCCGAGATCTGCGCGTTGATGTCGTTGGTCGGCTCGACGGGCTTGAACTCCACGTCGGTGTACTGCTTCGCGGCGGCCTCGGCGTTCTTCGCGATGGCCGCGATCCACCCGTGGTCGGCGGCGGGCGCGGAGAAGCCGATGACGACCTTCTCGCCTGGCTGGTCGTTGCCGCCGGTGGCGGGCGCGGGCGCGGGCGCGGTGTTCTGCCCGGGCGGCTGGGCGGCGGGCTGGTTGCTGGTGCAGGCGGCGGTGGCCAGCAGGACGGCCCCGCCCACTCCCCCGGCCAGGAACCCTCTGCGCGCGACGTTCTCGGTCATGTTGCTCTCTCCTTGAGGTTCCGCCGCTGGAGAAGGACGGCGACGACGATGATCAGGCCCTTGGCGACCAGCTGGTCGCTGGTGTTGAGCCCGTTGAGGATGAACAGGTTGGTGATCAACGTGAAGATGAGCAGGCCGAGGATGGAGCCGATGATCGTGCCCCGTCCTCCGGTGAGCAGGGTGCCGCCGATGATGACCGCGGCGATCGCGTCCAGCTCGTAGAGGTCTCCGTGGGTGGACGAGCCCGTGGTGGTCCTCGCCATGATCAGGATGGCGGCGACCCCGCAGCAGAACCCGGACAGGGCGTACAGCAGCATCGTGTGCCTGCGCACGTCGATTCCCGCGAGCCGGGCGGCCTCCGGGTTGCCGCCGACCGCATAGGTGCGACGGCCGAAGGTGGTGCGGTTGAGCACCACCCAGCCGGCCGCGACGACCAGCGCGAAGATGTAGACCAGCAGCGGGATGCCGAGCACCCTGGTGGTCGAGAGCGCGACGACCGCCTCGTTGCCCTGCTGGATGAGCTGGGTCTTGCGATCCGACATCCGCTGGGCGAGGCCGCGCGCGGCGACCAGCATGGCGAGGGTGGCGATGAAGGGCACCATTCGCCCGTAGGCGATCAGCAGGCCGTTGACCAGGCCGGCGCCGGTGCCGACGAGGATCGCGCAGACCGCCATGATGAACGGGCCGAACGCCTGGGTGGCGAGCGTGGTCGCCCACACCGAGGCCAGTGCCATGATCGCGCCGACGGACAGGTCGATGCCACCGCCGATGATCACGAAGGTCATGCCGACGGTGATCACGCCGATGGTGGCGGCCAGCGACAGGATGCTGACCAGGTTCGCGGCGGTGGCGAAGTTATCGGGCACGGTCACCAGCCCGACGATGGCCAGCAGCACCAGCGCGGCCACCAGCCCGAGATGCCTGGCCTCGCCGAAGCGCCGCCCGGCCAGCGAAAGGACCCCGTTCATCAGGCCGCACTCCCTTCCATGATCATGTCCAGGACGGCGTGTTCGTCCAGGTCGCCCGCCGCGCCTTCGTGGATGACGCGGCCCTCGCGGACCACCAGCACGCGGTCGGCCAGGCCCAGCACCTCGGGCACCTCGCTGGAGACCAGCAGCACCCCGATCCCGTCGTCGGCCAGCTTCCTGATGACCGCGTAGAGCTCGGCTCTCGCTCCCACGTCCACTCCTCGGGTGGGTTCGTCGAGCAGGAGCAGCTTGCGGCCGTTCAGCAACCATCTGGCCAGCACCGCCTTCTGCTGGTTGCCGCCGGAGAGTGTCTTGATCGGCCGCCCCGGGTCGGGCGGCCTGATGTCGAGGGTCCGGACGAGCTGCCTGGCCTCGGCGTCCTCGCGGGCCCGGTCGAGCCAGCCGAACCTGGCGTAGCGGTCGAGGCTGCCCAGTGTGATGTTGGCCGTCACGCTCTGGTCCAGCAGGAGCGCCTGGGCCTTGCGTTCCTCGGGGGCCAGGCCCATGCCGCGCCGTACCGCCCTGGTGGTGGACCTGGCGACGGGCGCGCCTTCGAGCAGGACCTTGCCGGAGGCGCGGCGCGCGCCGTACACGGCCTCGAGGATCTCCGACCGGCCCGAGCCGACCAGACCGGCCAGCCCGACGATCTCGCCGGCCCGCACCGAGAAGGAGACGCCGGTGAAGACGCCCGGCGCGGTGAGGTCCTCGACGCGCAGGACCTCGGCGCCGGGGGCGACACCGGAGCGCGGGGGGAAGACGTACTCCACGTTGCGGCCGGTCATCAGGGAGACGATCCGCGAGGTCGGGGTGTCGCAGGCGGGCAGGCCGACGGCGACCGTCCTGCCGTCCTTGAGCACGGTGACCCGGTCGCCGATCTCCCTGATCTCCTCGAGCCGGTGGGAGATGTAGACGACGGCCACGTCGTGCGCGGTGAGCTCCCTGATGATGCGGAAGAGGTTGGCGACCTCGTCGTGGGCCAGCGCGGCGGACGGCTCGTCCATGACGATCACGCGGGCGTCGTGGGAGAGGGCGCGGGCCATCGAGACGACCTGCTTGGCGGCCGGGGAGAGCCTGCCGACCTCGGTGGACGGCCTGATCTCGGGGTGGCCGAGCCGGGTGAGGATGGCCGTGGCCGTGCTCTTCAGCGCCTTGCGGCGGGTGAAGCCGAGGCGGGTGGGCTCGTGGCCGAGCAGGATGTTCTCCGCCACGCTGAGCCCGTCGACCAGGTCGAGTTCCTGGTACATGGTGGCGACGCCGAGCCTGATGGCGTCGACGGGGCTGCTGGGCGCGATGGTCTCGCCGTTGAGCTCGATGCTCCCCTCGTCGGGCCGATGGACGCCGGCGAGCACCTTGATGAGCGTGGACTTGCCCGCGCCGTTCTGGCCGAGCAGGCAGTGCACCTCGCCCGCGCGCACGTCGAGGTCCACCCCGTCCAGCGCCCGTACGCCGGGGAACTGCTTGACGATGCCTCTCATGATCAGCATGTGACGATCCGATTGATGTTGTCGGGTGCGAGGTAGTGCTCGATGGCCAGCGTCCCCGCGCCCAGCGCGGCGGCGTCGACCCCGGTACGGCTCGGCACGATGACCAGGTCATGGGTGGCCAGCGGGAGCGAGCGGCGATAGACGGTCTCGCGGACGCCGGCCAGCAGGTGTTCGTGCACCCTGGCCAGCACGCCGCCGATGACGATGACCTCCGGGTTGAAGAAGTTGACCAGTCCGGCGAGAACCTCGCCGATGAGCCGCCCCGCCTCCCTGACCAGGCGGAGCGCGTGAGGGTTGCCGTTCTGGACGAGGGTGACCACGTCGGAGCCCGTCTCGGCGGTGAAGCCCAGGTCGGCGAGCCGGTGCGCGAGGGCGTCTCCGCCCGCCACCGCCTCCAGGCAGGCGGTGTTGCCGCAGTGGCAGAACGCCTGGTCGTGGCCGCTGACCCGGATGTGCCCGATGTCGCCGGCCGAGCCCTGCGCGCCCCTGTGCAGCCCGCCGCCCGCGACGATCCCGCAGCCGATGCCGGTGCCCACCTTGACGAACAGCAGGTGTGCCACCTCGGGGAAGGCGTTCCTGTGCTCGCCCAGCGCCATCACGTTGACGTCGTTGTCGACCAGGATCATGGTGGCGAAGCGGTCGGGGATGGGGTAGCCGTTCCAGCCCGGCATGATCGGCGGGTTGTTCGGCCGGCCCGTGGCGAACTCCACGGGTCCTGGCACGCCGAGCCCCATCGCCCTGAGCGCCGTGGGCGGGCGGCCCGCTCCTTCGAGCAGCGCGTGGATGCGTCGCTCCACGTGGGAGAGGACGGTCTCGGGGCCGTCGGCGATGCGGATCGGGTCCTCGGCCGCCGCGATGACGCGCCCGGTGAGGTCCATGAGGGCGATCCTGCAGTGGGTCGCGCCGAGATCGACGCCCGCGACCGCGTGGTCCTCGGTGTGCAGGCGCAACTGCCGCGCGGGACGGCCGCCCGTGGAGTCGCCGCCCGGTGTCTCCTCGACGAGGCCGCGCTCGATGAGCGCGTCGACCCGCTGGGAGATGGTGGACCTGGCGAGGCCCGTGATCCTGGCGAGGTCCGACCGTGTGGTGGCCGAGCCGCTGCCGATCAGCGTCAGAACATCGCCCGGCGAGCCGGGGACGTCACCCGTCATGCCGCGACGATAAGAGCCTACTTATGTCGAAATCAAGAGATCTTCGGCCCGTGATCGGACTGATATCTCCAATCCTTCGGACGATCATCGAACAAAGTTGGGTCTTGACCGACAAAACGGGCGGGACGCACAGTGCGATCTATGACTGAGTTAGTGCGCAGGCTCGGACTCAACCGGCGTCAGTTCCTCGGCGTGTCCACCGGAGTGCTGGCCGCCACGGCGCTCCCCGCCTCGGGAGGTGGCGTGCTCGTTCCCCCGGCCAAACGCGGCATCATCCTCTACACCGTCCGTGACGCCATCGGCCGAGACCCGGCCTCCACTCCCCTGCCCTCCGGCTTCCGCCGCGTCTTCGAGGAACTGGCCAGGATCGGCTACAAGCAGGTCGAGTTCGCCGGGTACGGCCAGCACCGCGACGCCGAGGGCGGCGCGAGCCTCGAAACGCTCGACGGCGCCCGCCTGCTGCGCCGGTGGCTGGACGACAACGGCCTGCAGGCCGAGGGCAACCACGGCTTCATCCCCGGCTCGTGGCCGCTCACCCAGCCCGACCTCGACCGCTTCAAGTTCCACCTGGAGCTGGCCAACATCCTCGGCCTCGGCCACATGGGCACCGGCGGCGACCCGACGGGCAGCCCGTACAAGGCCGACTGGGATGTCGCCGCCGAGAAGTGGAACGCGCTCGGGCAGATCGCCGCCGACGCGGGCATCAAGCTCTACACCCACAACCACGACGCCGCCTACGGCTTCCTGCTCGACAGCGGGCCCCTCGACGCGCTCGGCCGGCCGACCCGTTCGTCAGGCGTGCGCAAGCTGGAGTACTTCCTGTCGGTCAGCGACCCCGGCCTGGTCTGGCTGGAGATGGACATCTTCTGGGCGCACGTCGCCAAGCACCGGTTCCACACCTACACCGCAGCCGACGGCTCCCCGCAGACCGACGTCTTCGACCCGCTGGCCGTCGTCCAGGCCCAGCCCAAGCGCTTCCCCCTGTTCCACGCCAAGGACGGCAGGGCCAACCCCGCCTCGGGCAACGGCTACGACATGGTCCCCTTCGGCCAGGGCGACATCGACTACCAGGCGTTCTTCTCCGGGATGGGCGCCAAGGGCTACCACAACCCGATGTACGAGCAGGACAACGCCCCCGGCGGCGCGGCCGACCCGGGACGGTCGCTCCGCTTCGCCGACGTCAGTTACGACCACATGGCGTCCCTGCGGGACTGACCGGCGCCGGGGACCACCTCCTGGCGGCGGTGGTCCCCGAAGGCAAGGTCAGAGCATCGCCTTCATCGAGTCGGCCGCCGTCAGCACGTACGGCTGCTCGGTCATGATCGCGTCCCAGTTGGCCGCGATCGCTTCGGGCGACAGGTCGTCGGTCTTCCACCCGGGCCCCTCGGCCACGAACACCCTCGCCACCTTCCCGCCGCCGACGCTGAACACCTCGCCCGAGGCCTCGCACGAGTCGTGCGCCAGGAAGGCCACCAGCGCGCTGACGCGCTCGGCCGTGAACTTCGCCTCGAACTCGGCCGGCAGCAGCGCCTCGGTCATCCGCGTCCACGCGATGGGCGCGATGGCGTTGGCCTTGATGCCGCTGCGCGCGCCCTCGATGGCCAGGGTCTTGGTCAGCCCGACCAGGCCCATCTTGGCCGTGGAGTAGTTGGCCTGGCCGAAGTTGCCGAACAGCCCCGCGGGCGAGGAGGTGTTGACGATGCGGCCGTAGCCCTGCTCCTTGAGGTAGGGGTAGGCGGCCTGGCTGACCAGGTACGAGCCGCGCACGTGCACCGCGAGCACCGCGTCGAACTCCTCGACCGTCATCTTCCCGAACGACTTGTCGCGCAGGATGCCCGCGTTGTTGACGACGATGTCGACCCTGCCGAACGCGTCGACCGCCGACTGGACGATCGCCTTCGCGCCCTCGGGGGTGGCGACGTTGTCGGCGTTCGCGACCGCCTGACCGCCGTTCTTCCTGATCAGCTCGACGACCTCGGCCGCGGGGCCCGTCGACGCGCCCGTGCCGTCGAGCGCCCCACCGAGGTCGTTGACCACGACCTGGGCGCCGCGCTCGGCCAGGAGGAGCGCGTGCGAGCGGCCGAGGCCGTGCCCGGCGCCCGTGATGATGGCGACCTTTCCGTCGAACCGCAGCATGCGAACCCTCCACCTAGGAGAACAACATTCTAGTAAGGCACAATATCCCGATGAAGCCGTCGCGGACAGTGATCAGCCAGCCGGATTTCTGCTAGAGTTCTTGACCCCGCTAGGGCGGCGGTCAACGACGACACCCCTCCCTGTAACGGCCCCGCCCACCATCCGGGCTGGAGGCTCTGCATGCCCACACAGCCGCCCCTCCGCGTGATCCAGTGGGCCACTGGCACCGTCGGCCGCTACGCGCTGCGCAGCGTGCTGAGCAGACCGGAGTTCGAACTCGCGGGTGTCCTGGTCTACGACCCCGACAAGGTGGGCGTGGACGCGGGCGAGCTGGTCGGCAGGCCCCCCGCCGGCGTCACCTGCACCGACGACGTCGAGCGGATCATGGCGCTCGACGCCGACTGCGTGCTGCACATGCCGCTGCCCGCCTCCTACTTCGGGCGCGACCAGGCCTCCGACGTCGAGACGATCTGCGCGCTGCTCTCCTCGGGCAAGAACGTGATCACCACGACCGGCTTCGTCTATCCCCGCTCGTACGGCCCCGGCATCGTCGAACGGCTCGAGCAGGCCTGCAAGCAGGGCGGCAGCTCCCTCCACGGCACCGGCATCAACCCCGGCTTCATGAGCGACTTCCTGCCGCTGGCCCTCACCGGGCTGTCGAACAGGGTCGACCACATCTACGTGCGCGAGTCCTCCGACTTCCGCGGCCATCCCTCCAGGCAGATCGTGATCGACCTGGTCGGCTTCACCCGGTCGGCCAAGGACTACACCGCGGCGGTAAGGCCGTACCGGGCCTTCCAGCGCGCGCTCTTCGCCGAGAGCGTGCAGCTCGTGGCCGACGCGCTCGACGTGCGTCTCGACGAGGTGGAGGAGAGCGACGAGTTCGAGCTGGCGACGGAGGAGTTCGAGATCGCGGCCGGGCTGGTGCGCGAGGGCACGGTCTGTGCCTCCCGCTGGGTCTTTTCCGGGCTGGTGCGCGGACGCCCGTTCATGACCGTCGAGTGCGTCTACAAGGCCGACTCGACCAGGGTGCGCCGCTGGCCCGACCCCGGGTTCGCCATCCACATCGAGGGCGTGCCGCAGATGACGGTGACCGTGGACGATGTCTCGCACGGGCTCGCCGCGGCCGCGGCCCGCGCCGTCAACAACATCCCCGCCCTGTGCGCGGCCCCTCCGGGCATCCGCACCATGCTCGACCTGCCGGTCGCCACCGGCCGCCACACCGTCACCCGCCATTGACACTTTCCCGACTAGTTTTACATGGAATGCCAGCGGTCCGCCTCTCCCCGCGTCCGGCGCAGCCGCCCCTTCGCCTCCAGCCACACCAGGTGGGCGAGGGTCTCGTTGTTCGCCGCGCGGCGCATGAACGGCTGGATCGTCTCCCACGGCCGCGACCAGGTGAGCCTGGTCGCGATGTCCCAGCAGGTGACGCCGTCGTGCGCGGCCGCCACGCCGACGATCTCCTCGAGCCTGTCCTCGTGGTGGCCGATCACGTGGTCCACGCGCTCGGCCAGCTCCTTGAAGCGGTACTCGTGCGCCGGCAGCACCTCGTCCACCTCGAACTTGCGCACCGCGACCAGCGCCTCGAGATAGTCGGCCAGCGGGTTGGGCGCCGACTGCGGGTGCACCGCCACCATCGGAGTGATCTTGGCGAGCACGTGGTCGCCGGAGAACAGCACCCTGCGCGACTCCGACACGAAGCACAGGTGGCCGGGCGAGTGCCCGGGCGTCCACACCGCACGCAGGTCCCAGCCGCCCAGGTCGAGCCGGTCGCCGTCCTCCACCAGCCGGTCGGGCTTGGCCATGGTCACCATGTGCCTGATCATCATCGACGCGCCCGCCAGGGTGTCGAGCACGGTCTGCGGCACCCCCGACCGCACCAGGAGCGCCCGCTCCTGCTGCACCAGCGTCTCGACGTAGTCGTCGTCGTACCGGTCGCGCAGCAGGCGGGCGTCGGCGGGGTGGAGGGCGATCCACGCACCGGAGACCTCGCGGACGCGCCCCGCGAGGCCGTAGTGGTCGGGGTGGATGTGGGTGACCAGCACCGCCTTGACGTCGGTGATCGCGTATCCCGCGACGGCCAGCCCCGCCACGAGCGCGTCGTACGCCTCGTCGGTGTTCCATCCCGCGTCGACGATCGCCACGCCGTCCGGCAGTTCGAGCGCGTAGACCAGCACGTAGCGCAGCGGGTTGATCGGAATGGGCACCGGGATCGACCACAGGCCCGGCCGGACCCTCTCGACCTCGGGGAGCGTTCCACCGAGCCAGGCGGCCCGCTGGGCCTCGTTCGCCGCTGTCACCACAAACTTCGACATTTCGCCATTGTTCCAGAACCATATTCTGGCAACCATGTTCTGGCAGGGTCCACCGGTCTGGGACGCCCGCCTAGAATTGCCCGCGTGCTGCGCTGAGCCAGGCTCGCGACCCTGGCGACACTGGGCCTGACCGTGCTGGCGAGCCTCGTCATGCCCGGCATCGGGCTGTTGCGCGAACCCGAGCCCGTGCGGGTCGTCCTCGGCGCGCCCGGCATCGCGCTGTTCGCCGCCGCCCAGTCGGGCGTGCTCTACGCGGCGGTCACTCCTTCGGCGAACCCGGGCGTCCACCGCCGGCTGTTCGCCGCCGCGACCGCGGCCTCCGTCCCGCTCGCGGGGCCGCTGGGCCGCCGTCGACGCCGCGCTGGCCCATCGGCCGGACGTGGCCGTGGTCGACCTGGAGATGCCCGCCCTCGACGGGCTGGCGGTCAGCGCCGAGCTGGCCGCGGCGCTGCCGTCGTGCAAGGTGGTCATCCTGACCGGGTACGGCAAGCCGCCGCTGCTCAAGCGGGCCCTCGACGCGGGCGCGAAGGGCTTCCTGCCGAAGGGTTCACCCGGCGGCGCGCTGGCCGAGGTGATCAGGCGGGTCCACGCGGGAGGGCGCTACGTCGACCCCGCGCTGGCCGCCGACGCGCTGACCGCGCCCGAGTGCCCGCTGACGCCGCGCGAGCTCGAGGTGCTTCGGCTGGCGGAGTTCGACACGCCGGTGGCGGTGATCGCCCGCCGTACCCACCTGTCCGGCGGCACGGTCCGCAACTACCTGGCGGCGGTGGTCGCCAAGCTCGGGGTCTCGAGCCGGGCCGAGGCGTTCAGCCTGGCCCGCGAGCACGGCTGGCTGTAGGGCGTTCCACGCCAGGGGCACGGGTCCCGCTCAGGCGGCCGGCGCGGTCGTCATACGCTGGACACATGCTAGACGACATCACCGTTGATCCCTCTGTCACCGCGCTGCGGCCCGACTTCGCCGTCCTCGCCATCACCGCGCACGGCCTGCGCAACGGCCCGACCGACGACAGGTCGCGCGGCTGGCTGGCCGGGGCCCGGCCGGTGCCGAACGACCACGAGAAGCTGGAGTCGTGGCGGGAGGCCTACCGGGCGTTCGGCGCGAAGCCGTCGCGGACGCGGCCCTCGGTGGACGCGCTCTCACGCAGGCTGCCGCTGCCCGAGATCAACCAGGTCGTCGACGCCTACAACGCCATCAGCGTCAAGCACGTGCTGCCCATCGGCGGCGAGGACCTCAACCGGTACCAGGGCCCGGCGCGTCTGGTGCGGGCCGTGGGCGACGAGCCGTCCGAGGAGGCGCTCGGCACGCCGGAGCCCGGCGAGGTCGTCTGGCGCGACGACCTCGGCGTCACCTGCCGCCGGTGGAACTGGCGCCAGGTGGCGCGCACCAGGATCACGGAGGAGACCACCGACGCACTCTTCCTCCTGGAGCGCCTGGAGCCGTTCTCCCTGGAGGAGCTCAAGGTGGCCGGGGAGGAACTGGCCGACCTGCTGACCGAGATCACCCCGGAGGTGCGCATAGTGACGAGACTCATTGTTAGCGGGACGTAAAACTCCCGCCAGAGTGTTGATACCGAATGGTAACAATGACTGCACCCCCATGATTGACTAGGGAGGCGTGACCACTTTGGACTGTCCTGAGAGGATCAGGCGAAGTGGCCCCGCCTCACGGGCGCACGTTGCCGGTCTGGGCGAGTAGCCTTGGACAGGTTCTCTATCATCAACGCCGATCTGCGGAAGAGGGCGATTTCCGCCGTGTCGTCTGAGTCGTCGCGGACAAACCCGCTGGCAAGCTTCGGTCAGAACGAATGGCTTGTCGACGAGCTGTACCAGAAATACCTCCAGGACCCCGAGTCTGTTGACAAGGCCTGGTGGAACTTCTTCGCTGACTACAACCCTGACTATGGACCGGGCCGAACCCCGGCCAGGGAGGCGGCGAACGGCACAGCGACCGCGCCCGCCCCCACCGCTCCGAAGGCCGCCGTGACCACCACCGCAACCGAGAAGCCCAAGGTCTCCACCCCCGTGCCCGCCGGCGCAGAAGAGGTCAAGCTGCGCGGCGCCGCAGCGCGCACGGCGGCCAACATGGATTCCTCGCTCACCGTGCCCACCGCCACCAGCGTCAGGGCCATCCCCGCCAAGCTGCTCATCGACAACCGCATCGTGATCAACAATCACCTCGCGCGCGGTCGTGGTGGCAAGGTCTCCTTCACGCACCTGATCGGCTACGCGATCGTCAAGGCGCTGAAGGCCATGCCGGAGATGAACTACTCCTACACCGAGGTCGACGGCAAGCCGACGCTGATCAAGCCTGAGCACATCGGCCTGGGCCTGGCGATCGACGTGCAGAAGAGCAGCGGCGAGCGCCAGCTCCTCGTGCCGTCCATCAAGGCGGCCGAGGACATGGACTTCCGGCAGTTCTGGATGGCCTACGAGGACATCGTCCGCAAGGCCCGCTCCGGCAAGCTGGGCGTCGACGACTTCACCGGCACCACGATCTCGCTGACCAACCCCGGCACGATCGGCACGGTCCACTCCGTGCCGCGTCTCATGCCCGGGCAGGGGACGATCATCGGCGTCGGCGCGATGGAGTACCCGGCCGAGTACCAGGGCGCCTCGCCCGACACGCTCTCGCGCCTGGCCGTCTCCAAGGTCATGACGCTCACCAGCACCTACGACCACCGGATCATCCAGGGCGCCCAGTCGGGCGACTTCCTGCGCACGATCCACCGGCTGCTGCTGGGCGAGGACGGCTTCTACGACGAGATCTTCGAGGCGCTGCGGATCCCCTACGAGCCCGTTCGCTGGACCCAGGACGTCTCCGCCTCCCACGACGACGACGTCGCCAAGTCCGCGCGCGTGATCGAGCTGATCCACGCCTACCGGGTCCGCGGCCACCTCATGGCCGAGACCGACCCGCTGGAGTACAAGCAGCGCAAGCACCCCGACCTCGACATCCAGTCGCACGGCCTCACGCTGTGGGACCTGGAGCGCGAGTTCGCCACCGGCGGTTTCGGCGGCCGTCCGCTGATGAAGCTGCGCGAGATCCTGGGCGTGCTGCGCGACTCCTACTGCCGCACGGTCGGCATCGAGTACATGCACATCCAGAACCCCGAGGAGCGGGCCTGGATCCAGGCGCGGGTGGAGAAGGCGCACGCCAAGCCCGACCGCGAGGAGCAGCTGCACGTCCTCGCGCGGCTCAACACGGCCGAGGCGTTCGAGACCTTCCTGCAGACGAAGTTCGTCGGCCAGAAGCGGTTCTCGCTCGAGGGCGGCGAGTCCCTCATCCCGCTGCTCGACTCGGTCATCAGCGAGGCGGCGGGCGAGGACCTCGACGAGGTCGTCATCGGCATGGCCCACCGCGGCAGGCTCAACGTGCTGGCCAACATCGTGGGCAAGTCCTACGGCCAGATCTTCGGCGAGTTCGAGGGCAACATCGACCCGCGCACCGCGCACGGCTCCGGCGACGTGAAGTACCACCTGGGCGCCAGCGGCACCTTCACCGCGCCGAACGGCAAGACCATCATCTCCTCCGTGGTCGCCAACCCCTCCCACCTGGAGGCGGTCGACCCGGTCCTCGAGGGCGTCGTGCGCGCCAAGCAGGACCTGCTGGAGCGCGGCGAGGAGGGCTTCTCGGTCCTGCCCGTGCTCGTCCACGGCGACGCGGCCTTCGCGGGCCAGGGCGTGGTGGCCGAGACGCTCAACCTGTCGCAGCTGCGCGGCTACCGCACCGGCGGCACCGTGCACATCGTGGTCAACAACCAGGTCGGCTTCACCACCTCGCCCGCCTCCTCCAGGAGCTCGGTCTACGCGACCGACGTGGCGCGGATGATCCAGGCACCGATCTTCCACGTCAACGGCGACGACCCCGAGGCCGTCGTCCGCGTCGGCAGGCTGGCCTACGAGTACCGCCAGACCTTCCGCAAGGACGTCGTCATCGACATGGTCTGCTACCGCCGTCGCGGCCACAACGAGGGCGACAACCCGGCCTACACGCAGCCGCTGATGTACGACATCATCGACGCCAAGCGCTCGACCAGGAAGCTCTACACCGAGGCCCTGATCGGCCGCGGCGACATCACGGTCGAGGAGGCCGAGTCGGCGCTGCGCGACTACCAGGCCAAGCTCGAGCAGGCCTTCACCGAGGTCCGCGAGGCGGCCAAGCACCCCGCCGACTCCGGCGAGCTGCAGGTGCCCGCCACCGAGGTGGTCAAGTGGTCGCACGCCGACACGCCCACGGCGATCACCGACGAGACGCTCAAGCGCGTCGTCGACACGCAGCTCAACCTGCCCGAGGGCTTCACCCCGCACCCGCGGCTCGCGCCGATCATCCAGCGGCGCGGTCAGATGGTCGAGCAGGACGCCATCGACTGGGGCATGGGCGAGACCATCGCCTTCGGCTCGCTGCTGATCGACGGTCACCCCGTCCGCCTCGTCGGCCAGGACTCCCGCCGCGGCACGTTCGTCCAGCGCCACGCGGTGCTGGTCGACCGGCTCACCGGTGAGGACCACACCCCGCTCAAGGCCTTCAACCAGGACACCACGAAGTTCTACGTCTACGACTCGCTGCTGAGCGAGTACGCGGCGCTGGGCTTCGAGTACGGCTACAGCGTGGTCAGGCCCGACGCGCTGGTGGCGTGGGAGGCCCAGTTCGGCGACTTCGTCAACGGCGCCCAGACGATCATCGACGAGTTCATCTCGTCCGGTGAGCAGAAGTGGGGCCAGAAGTCCGGCGTCGTGATGCTGCTGCCGCACGGCTACGAGGGTCAGGGCCCCGACCACTCCTCGGCCCGCATCGAGCGCTTCCTGCAGGTCTGCGCGCTCGACAACATGACCGTCGCCCAGCCGACCACCCCTGCCAACTACTTCCACCTGCTGCGCTGGCAGGTGCAGTCGGGCAGGCACAAGCCGCTGGTGGTCTTCACGCCGAAGTCGCTGCTACGCCACAAGAAGGCGACGTCGAAGGCCGTCGAGTTCACCGCGGGCACCTTCCAGCCCGTCATCGGCGACACCACGGTCGACCCCGGCAAGGTCACCAATGTCGTGCTGTGCTCGGGCAAGGTCTACTACGACCTGATCGCGGCCCGCGAGAAGTCGCCGGCCGCCGAGAACACCGCGATCGTCCGCCTCGAGCGGCTCTACCCGTTCCCCGAGGACGAGCTCAACGCCGAGCTCGCCCGCTACGGCTCCACTGTGGAGCTGGTCTGGGCGCAGGACGAGCCGGTCAACATGGGGCCGTGGCCGTACCTCACGCTGAAGCTGGCGGAGAACCCCGACCTGTTCGGCGGCCGCCGCCTGCGCAGGGTCTCCCGCACCGCCAACAGCTCCCCCGCGACCGGCTCGCACGCCGCTCATGACAGGGAGCTGGAGGAGATCCAGCACGCGCTGTTCGGCTGACAGATCGAAGAACGCCCCGGCCTTTGACAGGCCGGGGCGTTCCGCTTTCCCTGGGGTGCTACCAGGCGAAGGGCATGCCGAACTCCGCGTAGACCTTCTGCTGGAGCTTCCACGCCACGGGCGAGTAGGCGGCGTAGAAGTCCTTGCCGCAGGCCAGGTCGTCGAGCGCGGCCTTGATCTCCTTCTTCAGGTACGGCCTCGCCTGGTCGGGCGTCAGGCTCGGGATCAGGCGCGCGGCCTTGACCGGAGCCCGCATGCCCTGCTTGCGAGCGACCTCCGTGCGCTCGTCGACGAAGGCCTTGACGCCGCGCTCGGCCAGGTCCGTGGGCTTGGCCGCGGTGACCTTGAGGCAGGTGGCGAAGGCGCTGCCCAGCTTGACCAGGTTCGCGGAGCCGTCGAGCTCCTTGGCGGCCCGTTCGTCGTACGCGGCGCTGAGCTGGCGGGCGTAGTCCTCCAGCGAGCTGACCTCCTTGCCCAGGACGCTCTTGACCGCCCCGACGAAGCACGTGTTCTCGGCCGCCTGGTATGCCTTCTGCCGATCCTCCGGCAACGCCATCACGATCTTGTTATTGGGGTGCTCGTTCCTCAGGGGTTCGGGGTGGACGAGCAGGGACCAGACGCCGAAGCCCTTCTTCGCCCGCTGGGCCCGCAGGGCGGCGTAGTCGCCGTTGCGGGCCTTGCGCTCGGTGTCGCTCAAGGTGGCCTTGGCGTGATCGGCGGGCAGGTACTCGAACCCCGCCGCCTTCATGCAGGAGACCTTGGCCTGTTCAAGGTCGACCGCCTTGGTGTAGGCGGTCTCGTATTCGGGTGACGGGCTGACGACGACAGCGGCCGCCAGAAGGGCGTTGATCAGCAACATGCTGCGGATGTCCTTTCCTAGCAGGGGATCTTCAGACGGGAAGCGTCGGGTGCGGGCTCGGGCATGGCGTCGGCCAGCTCCACCCCGAGCAGGGCGGTGCCGGTGACGGTGCCCTTGGGCACGACGAAGGTGTGGCCGCCGGGGGTCTGGGTCCGGTCGGCGGTGGTCACGTACCGGGTGCCGAGGTAGCGGTAGGTCTCCTTGTCGAAGACCAGCTCGGAGCGCAGGTACTCGCTCTCGTCCATGCCGACGGCGAGGCCGGGCCGTCCCGCGGCGTCGGTGACGTCGGGGAAGAGCCTGATGCCCTTCAGGCTCGACGCCACCTCGAACAGCGGCGCGGCCAGATCGGGCCTGGCGGCGGACTTCTCGATCAGGCCGCTGATCGTCGACCACAGGCGCAGGTTCTCCGGACCGCTCTGTTTCGCGGCGACCTTCTCGATCCTGGCGCGCAGCGCGGCCACGTCGGTGGGCCAGTCGCCGAGCCGCAGATAGGAGAGTTCGTCACCGGGTGCCCTGTCGCAGGAGGACTCGTAGTAGCTGTCCTCGACACCGGTGTCCCACGGTCCCGAGGGGACGGGCCCGCTTCCCGGCGCCGGAGCGGCCGACTTGCGCTCCTCCCTGACCAGCCACGGCCGGCCTGGAGCGGCGGGCTCCCACCGGTCCTCGGCGACCGTCAGGATCACCTGACGGGTTCCGGCGCCGTCCCTGGGCCCGACCATCAGGTTCTGCATGGCCACCGAGCTGACGTGCAGGTACTGGCCGGGGCCCGGTCTCAGCTCGCCCTGGTCCTCAGCCGCGTCCGCCGCCCTGGCGAGCAGTTCCCGGGCGCTGGCGGGCGGCGCGGCCCCTGGCACGATCACCTGGACGGCCAGCACGGTCACGGCCGCCGCGGCCACGACGGCCAGGCCCTTCGGCACCCACCCGCCGAGGATCCGGCGCGGCCCCCGCACCCGCCGGTCCCGCTCCTCCTGGTTCACCGTGTAGGCCCGCTCCAGCAGGGCCCGGCTGGTGGCGAGGTGTCCCGCCGATCCCTCGGGCGTGTCCGCCCACAGTCGCCGCACCGCGTCCATCTCATCCATCGAGGCCGTCCTCCCATGTGTCCTCCAGTGCCTGACGGGCCTTCTTCCTGGCCCTGTTGAGCCGCGAGCGGACCGTCCCGACCGGGATGTCCAGTGCGCGCGCGACCTCCTCGTAGCTCAGTCCGACCCACGCGACCAGCAGCAGCACGTCGCGGTCACCGGCCTTCAGCCCGGCGAGCGCGGCGACCAGGGGCCGGTTGACGGTCAGCGTGGACACGCTGTCCTCGACCAGCCCTCCGGTGATCTCCGCCGGGTCCACGCCGCCGCGGACGTAGGCCCGATAGCGGGAGAGCTCGTCCCTGCGCCGCTTGCCGATCACGTTCGAGGCGATGCCGTACAGCCATGGCCTGGCGTTGGCGTACTCGGGGTCGTAGCGGCGGCGGTGCTGGAAGGCGGCGAGGAAGGTCTCGGAGACGACGTCCTCCGCGGCGTCGGGCCCGAGCCTGCGTGCCGCGTACCTGTGCAGCTGCGGGGCGTGGCGGTCGAACACCGCGGCGAACGCCTCAGGTTCCTGCCACGAGCGCCGGATCAGCTCGGCGTCGGCGACCTCGGTGGTCGCGGCGGGCTGGGACATATATGGCCTTTCGGTGCGGTGATCGAACGCCTGTACTTACCGGCTCGCCCGCGAAAGGTTCACGCCGTCTCGCGCATTAGAGTTACGCACCGACAAAGGTGCGAGGGAGCAGGAGAGAGAGATGTACTTCACCGACAGGGGGATCGAGGAACTGGTCGAGCGGCGCGGGGAGGAGGAGGTCAGCATCCTGTGGCTGGGTGAGCGGCTGCGCGAGTTCGTGGATCTCAACCCCGAGTTCGAGACCCCCATCGAGCGCCTGGCGACCTGGCTGGCCCGGCACGACTCCGACGACGACGAGGAGTGACGACCGCGCGAGACACGATACATCTTGAGTTTTCACCGAACGCGACATATCGTGTCTTGTGTCGGACGTGTCGGGAACGAAGGACGGAACCATGGCGCATTGGACGATCGAGCAGCCCCAGCAGCTCGCGTTCGACACGGTGAACGCGCTCCACGTGCGCATCGTCGCCGGCCGGCTGGCCGTCCTGGCCAGCGAGGGCCCGCCGACGCTGGAGGTCACCGAGATCGACTCTGCCCCGCTCATCGTCACCCATGACGAGGACGGCACGCTCACCATCGCCTACAAGGACCTCACCTGGGACGGCCTGCTCGGCTGGCTCAAACGATCGGGCCGGCGCTCCAGCACCCTGACGATCACCGTGCCCAAGGACTGCCGCCTCAGCGTCGGCGTGGTCTCGGCCTCGGCCGTGGTGGCGGGGTTCGAGCGGCGCACCAACGTCCGCAGCGTCTCCGGCGAGATCGTCCTGGACGGCGTGAGCGGCGACGTCAGCGCCGAGACCGTCTCCGGAGACGTCGAGAGCCGTGCGATGGAGGGCGACCTGGCGTTCAAGAGCGTCTCGGGTGACCTGGCCGTCGCCGGCGGCGTCCCGAGGCGGCTGAGGGCCAACACGATCTCCGGCCGGATCACCGCCGACCTGGCGCTGCGCCCCACCGGCCACGTCACGCTGACCAGCGTCTCCGGCGACATCCTGGTCCGCCTGCCGCACGACGCGCAGAGCGACGTCACGATCCGCTCGACCTCGGGCCGCCTCGACTCGGCCTTCGACGAGCTGCGCGCGGACGGCCGTCCCGCGGCCAGGTCGCTGTCGGGACGGCTGGGTGGTGGAATGGCCTCTCTCACGGCCAACACGGTCTCGGCCGACGTCACGCTGCTCAAGGGGGAGAAGGAATGAGCCCGGTCTTCGCCCACGGCAGGCTCCGCCTGTACCTGCTCAAGCTCCTGGAGGAGAGCCCGCGCCACGGCTACGAGGTGATCAGGCTGCTCCAGGACCGCTTCCTGGGCGTCTACTCCCCCTCGCCCGGCACCATCTACCCGCGGCTGGCCCGCCTGGAGGAGGAGGGCCTGGTCACGCACGAGGTCATCGACGGCAAGAAGGTGTTCTCGATCACCGACAAGGGCCGCGCCGAGCTCGACTCCCGCCTCGACGAGCTGGCCGACCTGGAACAGGAGATCACCGACTCGGTCCGCGACATCGCCCGCGAGGTCAAGGAGGACGTCCGCGAGACGGTCAAGTCGCTGCGCGAGGAGCTGACCGCGATCGCCAAGGACGTCAAGCGCAGTAGCCGCCAGCAGCAGGCGGACGAGTTCCGGCGGCTGAAGGACCAGCAGAAGCGGCAGTGGATGGACCACGCCACGCACTGGCAGAGCGAGGGCGAGCGCCTGAGCAGGCGGTGGCGCAGCGTCTGGAACGAGGTCTGGAGCGACCTCGGCGGAGCCGGCGAGAACCGCGCCGAACTCGACGCCGAACTGGGCGAGCTGCTGGCCGACTTCGTCGCCACGGTCCGCGAGCAGGCCTCCGACAGCCCCCTCACGCGCGAGAAGCTCGAGCAGTGCCGCGCCGCGCTCGACGAGGCGACCGAGAGGATCCGCGACTCACTGCGCGGGTGACAGCTCCCGCCGCCGGCGCGCGGCCCGCCTGGCACGGTAGGCGATCGGCAGGTAGCGCGCCCGCTCGGGCAGGTGCGGCGTGAGCGCCGCCACCGCCCGGCCGAGCCTGAGCAGCCGCCGCTCGTCCCGCGCCGACCAGGACAGACCCAGCACCTCCCGGACGGCAGGCGGCAGCGTCCCGACGGTGACGAAGTAGTTGAACTCGCCCGACCCCATCCCCACCGGTGTCCAGATCTTGCGCAGCGCCCTCGGCACCATGGGGGGAACGGGCGTGCCGCGCATGGTGGCCAGCACCTCGAGCGCGGTCGGATGGGGCTCGAGCCGACTGGCGACCATCTCGTCGAAGTAGGGCCAGAACTCCTCGACCGTCGGCGGCACCTCCCGCTCGGGCACCCGCAGGATCCGCCCCAGCTGCCGCGACTCGGCGTAGAGCAGGCGCTCCTGCTCGGCGGAGTACGGCTTGCCGAAGTAGCGGTGCAGGGTGATGAACCGCTCGAACAGCGTCAGGTGCACCCAGGCGTACGCCTCGCCGTTGAGCGCGTGATAGGAGCGGCCCTGCTCATCGGTGCCGCTGATCGGGGCGTGGATCTCGCGCAGCCGCCGCCCCTCCTCGAGGCCCTCGGCTCCGCCGTACACCCATTTCTGGACGGAGGTGAGCGTGCGGTTGAGCCGTCCCCATGGATCCTGCTTGTAGGTGGAGTGCTCGGCCACGGCCGCGCCGACGGCCGGATGCATCGTCTGCAGGACCAGCGCGCTGCCCGCGACGAGCAGGTTGCGATATTCGCCGGCGGTGTCCCAGTGCATCGTGCCCGGATGGAACTGCTCCATGGGTCATGACCTCCCGGATGATACATCTTCCCTTTCTTTGTATCACCCGGGAGGGCGCGAAGTAACCCGTCACTTATTACGTGGTGAAGACGACCTTCCCGAACAGGTCACCCCCGTGCATCGCGGCGAACCCGTCGCGCGCCTCGGTCATGGGCATCGTCCGGTCGATGAGCGGCCGCACCCCGGTCTGCTCGAGGAAGACCGCGAGGCGAGCGAGCTGGTCGCGGGTGCCCATCGTCGAGCCGATGACCGACAGCTGCAGGAAGAAGACCCTGTTCAGGTCGGCGGGCGGGACCGCGCCGCTGGTCGCGCCCGACACGACGATCCGCCCGCCGGGGCGCAGCGACTTCAGCGAGTGATCCCAGGTGGCCTGGCCGACGGTCTCCATCACCGCGTCGACCCGCTCGGGCAGCCTGGCGCCCGTCTCGAAGACCTGGTCGGCGCCGAGCGCCAGGGCCCGGTCGCGCTTGTCCTGCGACCTCGACGTCGCCCACACCCTGAAGCCCGCCGCCCTCCCGAGGGCGATCAACGCCGTCGCGACGCCACCGCCCGCGCCCTGCACGAGGACGGTCGAGCCCGGCTGAAGCCCCGCCTTGTCGAACAGCATCCGGTAGGCGGTCAGCCATGCCGTGGGCAGGCACGCCGCCTCCTCGAACGTCAGCGCGGCCGGCTTGGGCACCAGGTTGCGGCGCGGCACCGCGACCCGCTCGGCGAACGTGCCGTCGTGGACCTCCGACAGCAGGGACCGCTTCGGGTCGAGCGTCTCGTCGGCGCCCGAGCCGATCACGGAGTGCACGATGACCTCGTTGCCGTCCTCGTCGAGGCCGGCGGCGTCGCAGCCGAGCACGATGGGCAGGCGGTCCTGGCGGATGCCGACGCCCTTGAGCGTCCAGAGGTCGTGGTGGTTGAGCGCGGCCGCCTTCACGGACACCGTGGTCCAGCCGTCCGGCGCCTTGGGATCTGGGTGCTCACCGAGCGTCAGCCCGGCCAGCGGGTTGTCGGGATCGGTCTGTGTAGCGGTAACGGCGAACATGGCCGCACACTACTGCTTGAGCTTGACCTTGATTCCCTTCAGCGCCGACTTCACGAACGGCAGCTCGCCCGAGGCGGAGACGAAGACGTCGCCCTTGCACGTGCCGTCGGCGCCCCTGCCGTTCTGCCGGACCTCGGGGGGAACGCCGCCGTTGCGCGGACAGTCGGGTGTCAGCACCATCTGGCTGAGTCCTCCGCCGAACAGCAGGCCGGGCCCTGCGGGCTCGCCGCCCAGCCGCTCGCCCGGCCTGGACAGGTGCACGGGTTTCCGCGCCGACAGCACCAGGTAGCCGTCAGGCGTCACCCTGCCCTTGATCGAGCGTGCCCACTCCATCCGCTGCTCGAAGGTGAGCCCGTCGGACGACCTGTCGAGGAAGGCGAGGCGCCAGTCGCCGAACTCGTAGATCAGCAGGTGGCCGCTCGGGGAGGCCCACAGGGAGACGTTGGGGGTCAGGCTCCTGATCCGCCTGCCGTTCAGCGGCAGCCCGCCCAGCGGGGCGAACAGCTTGCGGAACACCGCGCTCTCGCCTTCGCTCCACGCCCCCTGGAGCGGTCTGGACCCCTTCCTGCCCAGCTGCAGCCGCGCGGGGTAGCGCACCTCGGCCTCGGTGCCGTCGGGGAAGACCACGTCGATGACCTCCTCCTCGCCCTCCCGCCTGGCGTCGGCGCGCAGCACGTTGGGGACGCTCTCCGGCGGAGCGACCGAGGGAGGCGGCACCGCGGGCAGCCCTCCCTCCCGCGGCCCAGGCCGAGCGGGCTCCTCAGGGCTCCCGCTGATCAGCAGGCCCGCGGCGGGGACGGCGAGAACGCCGACGAGGACCGCGATGCCGATCCAGCGCCTGCGTCGGGGGGTGCCTGCCTCCAAGACATCGTGCACACCTCCATTCAGTTGCCGGGCCCGCACCGGCGCAAGACCTGCGCGACCCGCACAGGTCACAAGTTCACAACCGTGCGTCACCAAACGGCGATGTTGACCTTGCCGTCGCTGGTGAGCACCACGCGCTCCCCGACCAGCTCCCTCTCCATGGCGTCGGCCATCAGCTCCTCCCGCAGCACCCACGCGTGGGCGCGCCCACCCTCGGGCAGGTCGACCACGAGCAGGCCCTTCGAGGGCGAGCCGTCGCGCTCGTGCGCGATCGTGTATCCGGCCACCGTGGCCTGCCCCGCGCACGAGGAGACGATCGGCACGGGCTCGGCGGTGTGGACGGGCACGCCGTCGCCGAGCGTGCCGCCCGGCTCGCTGGACCACACGGCGTAGGTGTGCTTGGTCAGGTGCATGCCCACCCCGGTGACCAGGCCGTGCCCGCCGTCCCTCAGCAGCCCCGCCATGGTCGCCGTCGAGTGCAGCACGTAGGCGCTGGCCGGGCCGCCCGCGTACGGCAGGCCGCCGGTGACGGTGAGCCCGCGCCGGTCCAGCGGGTCCAGGCCCAGCTCCGCGCAGGCCATCCGGACGGCGACGGCGAAGCAGCTGTAGATGTCCATGGCCGCCATGTCGTCGAGGCCGAGCCCCGCGCGCTCGAACGCCGCCGCGGCCGCCGCGCCGAGCGCCGCGGACGCGCCGAGCGAGGGCCTGGCCGCCACCTCCCACGTGTCCTCGGCGTAGGCCCAGCCGCGCAGGTAGATCCGCTGGTCGAGGGGGATCCCGAGCCGGTCGGCGAGCCCACTGGCGACCAGCACCAGCGCCGCCGCCTGGTCCACCTCCATGACCGCGACCGTCTTCTTCGTGTAGGGCCAGCCGACGAAGCGGTTGCCGGGCCCCGGCGTCACGAGCTCCTCCGGCGCGTGCGCCGTGCGGTGCCAGGCGTGCGGGTTCACCGCGGCGACCTCGGTGAAGGGGGCGAACAGCTCCCCGCGAGAGGTTCGCTCCTTCGCGATCCCGAGCCGCAGAGCGGTCTCCATGATCGCGTACGTGTGCACGGGCAGGAAGAGCTCGTGGGCCAGCGCGGCGGGGTCGGGATCGCGCTCCCAGCCGTAGGGCGGTTTGGGGTCGGCCGGGTGGCTCCACGCCACGCGCTCACCCGCCCTGCGACAGGCCCGCCTGGTGGCCAGCGCCTCGGCGCCCACGACCAGCGCCGCTTCCATCTCCCCCGCCGCGATCCGGCCGGCCGCCGCGCCGATCAGCTGCTGCGGCGCCGTCCCGCCGACCCTGGAGTAGGCGCGGTGGCGGGGAGCGGCGTCCAGGCGCTCCGCCAGCCGTCCGACCGGGTCGTCGTACTGCCAGGAGTCGGTGTAGACGATCTGGACGGAGTCGAGCCGCGTGGCGGGCAGCCGCGCCTCGGACAGCGCCTGTCTCGCCACCGTCTCCCACAGGATCAGCGGCTCGGGACCCGGCTGGTCGCGGACGGTGAGCTGAGCGGCTCCGACGAGGCAGGGGGTGCGTGGATCCATGACGCCGATATAACCAGAGCAATGTTCGGTATGTAAAGAGAGAGACCGCCGTTAATAGTGGTGCGGTCGTTGCTTCTTTCCCGCCTCCACCTGCGCCAATACCTTTCTTGAATACATGCGAATTGGTTATTTCAATAACGGAATGGAACCGGGCCAGACTTTTTCGCGTCGTTTCCTGGTTTCCGCCTCGGGCCATTCAGTAGCGTCCTCAACGTTTTCCTGGCCCACCGGGGCACCGTTCCCCGCTCTGGGCCGCCGAGAACCGGAAGGAGCACTATGTTTTCCCGAGCAAGGCGCCTCACGGTCGGCGTCGCGGCCTTCGGAATGGCCGCGGGTCTGATCAGCGCCACCGCGGCCCAGGCCGCGGCCCCCGGCGACGTCGTCTCGAAGAACGCGGAAACCTCAGCAGCCGACGCCATCGCGTTCTGGACGCCGGACAAGATCCGCGCGGCCACGGACATCAACGACGACCTGGCCATGGACGTCAAGGGCGCCAAGGGCAGCGCCTCCGCCCCCGACGGCCCGCCCGGATCGGTCCCGCCGATCGGCGCGGAGAAGGCCAAGGCCACCAAGACCAAGCAGGTCAACCTGCCCAACACGGTCGGCCGCATCTTCTTCACGCTGCCCGGCGCCAACCAGAACGACAAGAAGAGCTGGAAGTACTGCTCAGGCACCTCGGTGCAGGGCAAGTACCGCAACGTGGTCGCCACGTCCGCCCACTGCGTCTACGACGTCAAGCACAACGTCTTCTACGACAACTGGGTCTTCATCCCGTCGTACTGGGACGGCAAGAACAAGTGGGACGGCAAGGCCCCCTACGGCATATACGCCGCCAAGACCTTCAACGCCCACGACGACTTCGTGGTCAAGGAGGACTACGACTACGACTACGCCTTCGTCAACGTCTACAACGGCACCAAGCCGGTGTGGGAGAAGGACGACAAGGGCAACTGGCACGCCAAGAAGAAGAACGTCGGCAGGCTCGGCGACAACGTGGGCGGTCAGGGCTTCACCTGGAACCGCAGCACCAAGGCCACCGTGTTCTCCTTCGGCTACCCGGCCGGTGAGCACCCCGACGGCGACAAGCCGTACACCGGCAAGACCATGAAGTGGTGCTACGGCACGACGGCCGCCATGCCGCCCGCGCCGAAGTTCCGCATCGAGGAGCACGTCGGCTTCAGGTGCTCCTTCACCGCGGGCGCCAGCGGTGGACCGTTCCTGTACAACTACAAGAACTCCACCCGCACCGGTTACCTGATCGGCGTCAACAGCGTCGCGTGGGACACCGACGGCAACGACCGCTACGACCGCATCTCCTCGCCGTACTTCAACGGCGACACCTACAAGGTCTACAAGGTGGCCGCCAACCGCTGGAGCGGCAACCAGCCCTCCTGATCCGACGGCCCGCTCTGGAGACCCCGGTCCGCTAGGACCGGGGTCTTCCCCTTTCCTCCAGATACCGCCGCTCCGGCAGGCTGCTCGTCAGCTCCGCCGCCCTGAGGTAGGCCGCGCGAGCCTCCTCCTGCCGCCCCGCCATCTCCAGCAGATGGGCCCGTACGGCATGCAGCCGATGATGACCCGCCAGCTCGGCCTCGAGGGTGTCGAGCAGCGCGAGCCCTTCCAGCGGACCGTGCACCATCGCCACGGCCACGGCCTGGTTCAGCGTCACCATCGGCCCCGGTGCGACCCGCGCCAGCAGCTCGTAGAGCGCCAGGATCTGCGGCCAGTCGGTCTCGCCCTCCTCCGAGTGCACCGCCGCGATCGCCGCCTGGAGCTGGTAGGCGCCGAGCGGCCCCGTCGACAGCGCCCCCGACACCAGCTCCACGCCCTCGGCGATGAGGTCCTTGTCCCACAGGCTCCGGTCCTGCTCGGTCAGCGGCACCAGCGCCCCGTCCGGTCCCGTGCGCGCCGTACGGCGGGCGTCGGTCAGCAGCATGAGCGCCAGCAGCCCGGCCACCTCGCCGTCGTCGGGCAGCAGCCTGCGCACCGTCCTGGTCAGCCTGATCGCCTCGCCGGTCAGATCGGCGCGGTGCAGGTCGGGCCCCGAGGTTGCGGTGTAGCCCTCGTTGAAGATCAGGTAGAGCACGTGCAGCACCACGTCGAGCCGGTTGGGCGTCAGCTCGAAGGTGCCGCCCGCCTTCTTGATCGTCGCCTTGGCCCTGCTGATGCGCTGCGCCATCGTCGACTCGGGCACCAGGAACGCTCCCGCGATCTCCGCGGTGGTCAGCCCGCCGACCGCGCGCAGCGTCAGCGCGATCTGGGAGGCGGGCGTCAGCGCGGGATGGCAGCACAGGAACAGCAGCGTCAGCGTGTCGTCCTGGTCGGGGACCTCAGGCGGCTCCTCCAGCGCGGTCACCGCCTCCCTGCGGCGCCGCGCCTCTTCGCTGCGGATCTCGTCGATCATCCGGCGGGCGGCGACCGTGACCAGCCAGCCCTTGGGGTTGTCCGGCACGCCCTCCTTCGGCCACTGCGTCGCCGCCGCGAGCAGCGCCTCCTGCACCGCGTCCTCACACGCGTCGAACTGCCCGTACCGCCTGACGAGCGCACCCAGCACCTGGGGAGCGAGCTCCCTCAGCAGTTCCTCGCTCATTCCTGGACCAACGGGCGCAGCTCGAGCGCGCCGCCGTAACAGGCGTCGGGCCAGCGCTGGGCGATCTCCACGGCCCGCTCGGGCGTCGCGCAGTCGATGATGCAGTAGCCCGCGAGATACTCCTTCGACTCGAGGAACGGTCCGTCCGTCACCGCGGGCACGCCGTTGATCGCCCTGATCGTCCTCGACCCCGACGGATCGGCCAGCGCCTCGCCGCCCACCCACTCGCCGTTCGCGGTGAGCTCCGCGATCAGCTCGTCGACCTGGGCGGCCACCTTGTCGAAGTCCTTGGTGATGGCCTGCGACGCGGCGGCGTTCGTGTAGATCATCAACATGTATTTCATGGATTCGACGCTACATGTCGATTCCTGGGCGCCGGTTCCGACTCGGGGGCGTGAACACGAAATGGATCGGCCTCGCCGTACTCGCCCTGCCCACCCTGCTCATCTCGATCGACGTCTTCGTCCTGCTGCTGGCGCTGCCCCAGCTGAGCGCGGAGCTCGGCGCGAGCAGCACGGAACAACTGTGGATCATGGACATCTACGGGTTCATGCTCGCCGGCTTCCTGATCACGATGGGCACGCTCGGTGACCGGATCGGTCGCAGGCGGCTGCTGCTCATCGGCGCCACGGCCTTCGGCCTTGCCTCCGTCCTGGCCGCCTTCTCCACCAGCCCCGCGCTGCTCATCGCGGCCCGCGCGCTGCTGGGCGTGGCGGGGGCGACGATCGCGCCCTCCACACTGGCGTTGATCAGCAACATGTTCACCGACGCCAGGCAGCGCGCGACGGCGATCAGCGTCTGGCTGGTCTGCTTCATGTCGGGCGCGGCGGTCGGGCCGCTGGTCGGCGGCCTGCTGCTGGAGCACTTCTGGTGGGGATCGGTCTTCCTGCTCGGCGTGCCCGTCATGGTGCTGCTGCTCCTGCTCGGGCCCGCGCTCCTGCCCGAATACCGCGACCCGGCCGCGGGGCGGCTCGACCTGACCAGCGTCGCCCTCTCGCTCGCCGCGATCCTGCCGATCATCTACGGACTCAAGGAGCTGGCCAAGGACGGCTTGCGCGCGATGCCCGTCCTGGCCGTCGGCGCGGGACTCGCGTTCGGTCTCGCCTTCGTCCGCCGCCAGCGCCTCCTGCCCGACCCGCTGCTCGACCTGCGCCTGTTCGCCAGCCGCGCCTTCACCACCGCGCTGGGCGCGCTGATGTCGGGCACCCTGCTCATGGGCGCGCTCATGATGTTCATCACGCAGTACTTCCAGCTGGTCGCCGGGCTCTCGCCGTTCGTCGCGGGCCTGTGGATGCTGCCCGCCGTGGCCGCCTCGGGCGTGGCGTTCCTGCTCTCGCCGATCGTGGCGCGCGGGGTCCGTCCCGCCTACGCCATCGCGGGCGGCATGGCGATCTCCACTGTGGGCCTGCTGCTCATCTCGCAGGCCGATGGACCGGTCGCGGTGGCGGCCGGCTTCTCCCTCATCAACCTGGGCGCTGGACCCATGGTCGTGCTCGGCACCGACCTGGTCGTCGGCTCGGCCCCGCCGAACAAGGCAGGCTCGGCCGCCGCGCTGAACGAGACCAGCGGCGAGTTCGGCTTCGCGCTCGGCATCGCCGTCCTCGGCAGCGTCGGCACCGCCGTCTACCGCGCCACCCTGCCGGCCGATGCGGGCGAGACCGTCCGCGAGAGCCTGTCCGCCGCCGTCGCGGCCGGTCTCGATCCGGTACGGCTGGAGCCGGCGCGCGCGGCGTTCACCGCCGGGATGCACGCGGTGGCGGGGATCAGCGCGGTCCTGCTGATCGGCGTCGCCGTCCTGACCGCGATCCTGCTCAGGCGCGTCCGTCCCCTGCGGGAGGAGACGCCCGAGCAGGTGGCCTGAGAGCGGCTTACGTCAGGTCAGAAGTCGTAGACGGGGCCGGTCGCGGCGCGCAGGGCGCAGCGGTTGCCGAAGGAGCGGAGGTACAGGGCCAGCCGCCTGTCCCACACCCCGGTGGCGGTGGCGGTGACGGGGTCGCTCTCCATGGTGCACGTGACGGTCCCGTCCGGCCGCAGCCTGCTCGGCGTCCCGCCGACCGCCTCGAGCGCGTCGCAGGCCTCCTGCGCCTTGGGGTGAGTCGAGCGGTGCACCTGGCCAGTGTCGCAGACGAGAACCACGTAGCGCCTGTCCACGCTGAGGAGCACCATCCGCTGCAGCCTGGCGTCACGCTTCGGCTCGGCGACGGTCTCGATTGCGGACATGGAAGGGGTCGTGGCGAGGGCCGGAGAGGCGGCGAAAGCCGTACTGCAAAGCACGGCAAGGCAAGCGAGTCTCTTCATGATCGAATAGCCTCTCGCCGTTCTGATCTGCGACAACGAACGACACGCGGCATATAGAGTGCCTATTGGCTTTCTTGATCAGATAACGATCGCCTATCCAGGCTGCAAATACTCTGTCGATCTGGAAAAATCACCCGTTACGGCGCAAGGAAGGCAATTCATGATCCCCCGCATGAGGCAACTCGCGATCGCCGCCAGCAGCGGCGTTCTGCTGATGCTGCCCATGATCACGGGGGTCTCGCACGCCGTCGCCGCCGCTCCCGACTACGTCTACGCCGAGCCGCTGGCCAAGTCCGAGGCCGAGATGCGGAAGGTCGCGGAGTACTGGAAGCCCGAGCGGCTCAAGGACGCCGACAGCTACTCCCCCGCCACGCCCGGCACGAAGGTCTCCGTGCCGTCGTCCTCGCCGTCCTCCTCCGCGGGCTCGGTGATGACCAACGGCGTGTCCAGGACCACCGCCGCGCGCGACATCCAGCCGACCGCCCCCGTCAAGGGCGGCGCCGCCAAGACCATCGGCAAGGTCTTCTTCCAGCTCGGCGGCAAGGAGTACTGGTGCTCGGCCAGCGCCGTGGCCGCCAAGAACCGCAGCCTGGTGGCCACCGCGGGCCACTGCGCGTGGGATCCCCGCCTCGGCAAGAGCGCCAACTGGATCTTCGTCCCCAACCCCGGCAAGAACGGCGACGCGCCGTACGGCATCTACGTCGGCTCCACGCTGCACATGCACGAGGACTGGGCGGCCATCGGTGACTACGACTACGACTACGCCTTCATCTCGGTGCACCACGGCTTCCGCTGGACGACCGAGGACGGCAAGGCGGTCATGAAGAACGTCGGCCGCCTGGAGGACAACGTCGGCGGCCAGGGCCTCACGGTCGGCAAGAAGACCGGCAACCAGGTCGACGCCTTCGGCTACCCGGCCGGCGTCCAGCCCGACGGCTCGCACCCCTTCGACGGCCGCACGCTCAAGTCGTGCGGCGGCAAGACCAAGCGGACCGTCAACCCGACCCGCAGCCTTCAGTACGGCGTGCTGCTCTCCGGCTGCGACTTCAGCGCGGGGGCCAGCGGCGGCCCCTGGATGCTGGGCTACCGGTCCTCGACGGGGCTCGGCTTCCTCAACGGGATCAACAGCCTCACGTGGAACCTCGACGCGGCGGCGAAGTACGACGCGGTGTCCTCGCCGTATTTCACGGCGACGACGTTCGAGGTCTACGATCAGGCCGCCAACGACGCCACCACCTGATTCTCCCGTCGTTCTGACGCTGATCTGATCATGGTCGTTGCAAAATGTGACTCAAGTCACATGAAACACTGACAACCATTTGATCACTCCCGCGTCACAGGCGTGCTGATCAGCGCAGATCATCAGGGGTCCGCTGATCTCGGACAGGTCACAGCCTGAGCGCTTCGCCCGACTTGTCCCTTGACTCGATCGACAGGAAATTCACATGACCAAACCCTCCCCTGTAGGTTCCTGGCTGTCCGTTTGCTGACTCTTGGGGCGCAAGAGGCGTCACGGTCAGCGCAAAGGAATCCAGGAGTTATACCTTGAAGCGCATCTTCCTCCCGGCTGGTGGCGCGATGCTGGCCACCGGTCTCCTGGCCGCCGGCCTTTCCGCCGGCACCGCCCAGGCCGCCAGCGACATCGCCTCCGACCCGATGGCCAGGAACACCGGCGAGGCCGCCTCCATCGCGACCTTCTGGTGGAGGTCGAACGGGGCCGCCCTTCGCCAGGCCAGCGCCTACTACTGGGACTCCAGCGAGGTCAAGAAACTCGTCAGCAAGGGCGGTTACACCCCCGACGGCAGCCCCGGCATGGTCGCTCCCACCGGCAACTCCGTGAGCTCCGGCAAGGCCCAGAACGTCAACATCCCCAGGACCGTCGGCAAGGTGTTCTTCCTCGACGCCAGCGGCAAGCCCCGCTGGTGCTCGGCCACCTCCATCCAGGCCAACTACAAGAACCTGGTGGCCACCGCCGGCCACTGCGTCTACGACACCGACGGCAACGCCGACACCATGTCCAAGTGGGTCTTCGTCCCCGGTTACTACCAGGGCAAGGCGCCGTTCGGCATCTACGTCGGCAAGCAGGCCTTCACCCACTACGACTTCGACGTCTACGAGGACTACGACCGCGACTACGCGTTCGTCACCGTCTACAACGGCATCCGCTTCACCGGCGTCAAGCAGGTGGACAGCCGCGACTACAACCGCTTCGTCGGCCCGAAGTGGGGCGGCAAGTACATCCTGCTGGCCGAGGACGCGGGCCGCCTGGGCGACAACGTCGGTGGCCAGGGCTTCGCCTACAACCAGCCCACCGGCAAGTACGTGCGCACCTTCGGCTACCCGTACGCGCCGCACCCCGACGGCAGCAAGCCGTACACCGGCGTGACCCCGAAGAACTGCTACGGCAGGACGTCCGCCAAGACGGTCGGCGCGCCCGACAAGAAGATCGAGGAGCACGTGGCGCTGAAGTGCCCCGTGACCCCCGGCTACGACGGCGGCCCCTGGCTGCTGCAGTACAGCAACGCCAAGCGTCTCGGCTACGTGAACGGCGTCACCAGCACCTTCAACGACCAGGACGCCAACGACCGCGTCGACTACATCTCCTCGCCTTACTTCGACGGTGAGACGGCCGCCGTGTACAACGCGGCCAAGAACCGCTGGTCGGGCAAGATCGTCGGCAAGGACGGCGAACTCTACAAGTAAGCCCTCGTCGACATGGGCCTTGCTTGACGCTCGGGCCATGTCCTGTGGGGGGCTCCGCGCCCCCCACACCCCCACAAGGGCAAGGTCCCCCATGGGCGCTTCGCGCTTTGGGGCTCGAGCCGTTCTCTCGGGGGAGCCAAGCTCCCCCGAACCCCCTTGCCGGTGGCCTGCCTGCCGCCAATTCCCGCTTCCTAGCCTTCACTGGTTGCGGGAAGCGAAGGTCATCTGACGACACGAGTAGCCCCAGGAAACGAGCGGGGTTACGCCACCCTCCAGGGCCGGCTCGACCTGGAGCGACACGATGACAGGATCTTCGAAGGCGTCGCTGTCCTGATCGCTCAGCGCCTTCGTGTCACGGCTGCCGCCATCTGGCACAACCACACCGCTGGCGGCCTGTCATGCGGCCCTCAACGAACGGTCTGGATTCGTGCGGTCGCGGTTGCCACGGCCACCGGTTTGCCGTCGGGGCCCATAAGGTCACCGGCCAGAAAGCACACTTCCTTGCCGCGCTGCACGATCCGCCCCCGGCCCAGGAGCCGTCCCGGGCGGGCGGGGCGGAGGAACTGCACATGGAGATCGAGAGTCGGCGCGAACTGGTTCTCCGGCAACGTCGCGACCAGCGCAGGCCCGAGAGTGTCGTCGAGCATCGCGGCCAGGAACCCGCCCTGGATCACACCCACAGGGTTCGCGAGGTTCTCGCCCGCCTGGAACGCCACCTCGATGGTCCCCTGCTCCGGATCCACCGCGACCAGTTCCCAGCCGAGAAGCACCGCGGCGGGTGGCGGTGGAACCCGCCCCGCCAGCACATCCCAGAACAGCCCGCGCCTTCGCGTGTCCATCTCCATGCGCCACACTGAATAGGCGGCCACCGACAGTCTCGGGCTCCCTCCCGGCTTGACGGCTCGCCCCGGTGGTGATGAAATCCCGCGTCAGCGTCGCGGTGTACCCGGCAAAGAGACCGTCGTGGGCATGGAGGCGCCGAAAAGCATGGGAACCGTGTGCAACCACCCACCGAACCAACCGGACGCCTCGCCGCGTTCGGCACCCAGCTCATCGACGTGCATCACTCGCTTCGCGAGGAACTGTCCCGGCTCCGCGACAGTGTCGACGCCTTCCTCGACGGCGAAGACCAGCGGCCACGCGAACTGCGAGCCCACTGCTTGACCTTCTGCTCGGCGCTCGAACGGCACCACACCGGGGAGGACAGGAACGCCTTCCCCACCCTGGCCGAGGAGTTCCCCGAACTGCGGCCCGTCCTGGAGAAGTTGCAGGAGGACCACTATCTGGTGTCCGACATCCTGCGAAGAATCGAAGCCCTGGTGGGCGACCTCGACGCCGAGCTCGACGAGGACGAGGCGGATCGGGTGCGACGGGAGCTCGACGGCCTGTCCGCCATCGTGGAGTCGCACTTCTCCTTCGAGGAGAGACAGATTGTCGAGGCGCTCAACTCGCTGAACGCTCCCGGCTGGGAGGGGTCGAAACCGGACTTCCTGAAGATGCCTGGCGGTGCCGTACCCGATTGATTGCTAACGACTGTGGGCCGTCCCAATGGGGCGGCCCACAGTCGTGTCGCCCAAAATCTCGAACTGACAGTCACATGATGACAACAGTCAGTAATGTCATGGGCGTGCCATCAATAGACCACGAAACCCTCATCGAGCTGTTCCGAGCCCGGCCCACGCTCGCTGGGAGCCTCATCAGCGCTCAGGGCGTGGAGATTGCCGCCCATGACGAGGTGCGCCTTGAGTCAGCGGAACTAACCGACTGCAAGCCGGCCGAGTACCGCGCTGATGCGGTGATCGTCTATCGGTCGAGCAACAAACCGGTTCTAGGCGTGGTCGTCGAGGTACAGCTCAGTGTCGACGATGACAAGAGGTGGAGCTGGCCGGTCTACTTGGCCACTCTGCGGGCTCGTCTGCGATGCGACGTCATCCTGCTGGTCGTGTGCCTGACCGACAGCGTGGCGAGAGCGTGTGCCGTACCGATCGATATGGGGCACCCAGGGTGGACGCTCGTTCCCGAAGTCACGGGGCGAGATCTGATGCCCAGAGTGACAGATCCGGCTCAGGCCGCCGCGGAGCCGGAACTCGCCACGCTTTCTGTCGCTTGCACGGACGGAAGCCAGGTCATCTGAGCCAAGCCGTTATGGAGGCGTTCCAAAGAGCCGCGCCTCTCATGCCGGAGGGCCTGGGCAAGACGTATTCTGATGTCGTATTGACACTGCTACCCAAGGTAGCCGCGCAGAAGTTCTTGGAGGGACTCATGGCAGTCGGTACCGACGAGTACAAGAGCGACTACGTCCGCCAGTGGGTCGCGGAAGGACAGGCTGAGGGCACTGTCAAGACCAAGGCCAAGGACATCATCGTCGTACTGCGGGCGCGAGAGCTCCACGTCTCCCCCGAGGCTGAAAACCGCATCCTCACATGCACCGATCTCGACCAGCTGAGCGCCTGGCTTCCCAAGGCAGCCGTGGTATCGAGCACTGAAGACCTCTTCTCCTGAAGCGCACCGCGGGTGCGGTGTCCGTCGAGCTCCGCACCCGCGCCGTTCACGATCCGCTGCACTTCGTAATTCACGGGTTTCTGGTGCCTCAACGCCCGCCGCACTGGGATGCCGTCCGAACCAGGCACTCACAAGCCAGGAGCTTCCTATGCCCGGAGAATCTCGTCGATACAGGAGCGTCTACGTCCGTCAGTGGGTCGCCGAAGGCTGGGTCGACGGAATGGTGGAGGGCACGGCCCGAGCACTCATCACCGTGTTGCGCACCCGAGGGATCGAGGTGTCGCGAGCGGAGGAAGAGTGCCTGCTCGACTGCGGTCTCGATCAGTTGTATCGATTGCTCCCCCAAGCGGTCACAGTCGACAGCACTGAGGAGCTGCTCGTCTAGAAGCGGTGCTTCACGGGCGACAGGTGATCGCGCGTATCGCCGGGGCTGAGACGATCTGGATGTGGTCGACACCCGGCACCTTGATGTTCACGAAGCCGCCCTCGATCGCGAACAGGACGTCGCCGAGGTCGCCGACCAGGCGGTAACCCTCCACCAGCTCGACCGACCCCGCCCTCCACTCCCGGTTCACGCCGACACCTCCGGAAAGTCCAGGTCCGGCTCGGCCACGTGGTTGAAGTAGTTGGACAGCGTGTTGAGCGCGATGTGCGCGACGATCTCGGCGACCTCCTCGTCGGTCACCCCTGCCGCCCTGGCGGTGGCCAGTGCCGCGGAGTCGACGCGGCCCGCCGTACGCACGATGGCTTGGGGTGAGCGCCAGCACGGCGCCCGCGTGAGCGTCGTCGTCCTGGGCGGCGCGGGTCCGCAGGAGTTCCTCGGCGGTCAGTCAATCCGGCTGCCGCGCAGGGTGTGCGCGCTCACGCAGTAGGTGCAGCCGTTCTCCTGCGCGACCAGCAGCGCGATCTGCTCCCTCAGCCGGGCGCTCAGTGCTCTCTTGGACAGCTGGTCGCGCATGGCGAGGTAGCCGGACAGGGCGGCGGGGCTGTTCGCGAGGGCGGCAAGAACGCATCCTGAGCGTCTCCGGCGTCGGCCGCGCCTCCTTCTACCGGCACTTCCCCAGCAAGGACGATCTGGTGGTCGCGGTACTGCGGCGGCGCGACGAGGCCTGGCGCGCATGGCTGGCCGACAGGGTGGACGCCCTGGGCGGCACGCCCCTCCATGTCTTCGACGCCCTGGCCGAGCGCTTCGCCCGCGCCGACTTCCGCGGCTGCGCCTTCATCAACACCATGGTCGAGGCCGCCGACCCGGCGAGTCCCGCCCACCGGGCGGCCGCCGAACACAAGGAACGCGTCACGGACTACGTCGCCGAACTGCTGGACGGCCGCGCCGAGCTGGCCGGGCCGTTCGTCATGTTGATGGACGGCGCCATCGTCACCGCCTTACGGGAGCGGACGACCGCGCCCGCGCGCCACGCTCGAGCCGTCGCAGCGGCTCTCCTGAACGCCTCCCAGGACGCCGAATCGGGGCTTTCCTGAACGTTTCCTGGCAAGATCGAGTGATATTAGACGGGGCGAGGTCGATTTCGGTGCCATGAAGTTCCTGTGATCTGCGTCACATATGGCTCATCACGGAGCGTGTTCCCTCACTCACCCCACTTTTGCCCCATTCACCACAACCCCTTGAGGCCCTGCGGAAACGTGGCTTACCGGATACCGGGCGCGATTGTCTCTGACAGATAACGGAAAGGTCACGCAGGTTGGGGTTCCGGCTGGAGCCCTCACAACCGCTTCCACCTGCGAAGATCACCACGTTATGGTCCTTGCTATCCCTTTACTGACGCATGGGACGCATGTTGCGACCCACGACAGAGCAAGGAGCAGTTCCCTTGAAGCGCATCCTCCTTCCCGCCAGCGGCGCCGTCCTGGCCACCGGTCTGCTGGCCGCCGGCCTGGCGGGCACCGCCCAGGCCGCCAGTGACGTCGCCAGCGACCCGATGGCGAAGAACGCCGCGGTCGCTCAGTCCATCGCCCAGTACTGGGCCGAGTCGAACGGCGCCGCCCTCAGGGCCGCGACCCAGTCGAACATCTGGGACAACAAGGACGTCGCCAAGCTCAAGAGCACGGGCGGCTACAGCGCCGACACCAAGCCGGGCGTCGTCGCCCCGATCGGCGAAGAGAAGAAGACCGCGACCAAGTCGCAGAACGTCAACATGCCGAAGACCATCGGCAAGGTCTTCTTCGTCAACTCCAAGGGCGAGCGCAAGTGGTGCTCGGCCACCTCGATCCAGTCCAAGTACCGCAACCTGGTCTCCACGGCCGGCCACTGCGTGTACGACACGGCCGGTAACTCCGACGTCATGTCGAAGTGGGTCTTCGTCCCGGGCTACTACCAGGGCAAGGCGCCGTTCGGCATCTACGTCGGCAAGCAGGCCTTCACGCACTACGACTTCGACGTCTACGAGGACTTCGACCGCGACTACGCGTTCGTCACGGTCTACAACGGCATCAAGATCGACGCTTCGAAGGCCACCCAGGTCACGAAGAGCGAGTTCGAGAAGCACGTCGGTCCGAAGTGGGTCGACGAGAAGACCATCACCAGGGACGAGTACGTCGCGGGTGTCGAGAAGTACGGCATCAACGGCCCGTTCCAGTCGAAGGCCCTCGACCCCAAGGTCGAGACCGTCGCCAAGCCCGCAGACGTGTCCAGCAAGAACATCGAGGACTACGTCCTGGGCAAGGGCCCGACCGCGGGCGTCCAGCTCACCGGTGTCGAGGTCCTCAAGTCGGTCTACACGGCGGCTGGCGATGGCTGGGACAACAACGACAAGTTCACCCGCCTCAGCGAGAAGAAGCCGATCAGCGCCGAAGAGTACGCGGAGCTGAACAAGGCCAAGGCCGACGGCAAGTTCCTGGGCGAGCTGACCGTCGACCTCGACAAGAACAAGCAGCCCACTGCTTGGTACAAGCAGCAGTTCTTCATCAAGAAGTGGATCAAGACCAGCGAGCAGTTCCGCTACTGGGTCGAGACCTACTACATCCAGGACGTGAAGGCTGCTGACGCCGGTCGTCTCGGCGACGCTGTCGGCGGTCAGGGCTTCGCCTACAACCAGCCCACCGGCAAGTACGTCCGCGTGTTCGGTTACCCGGCCTCGGCGCACCCCGACGGTCACAAGAACTTCACCGGCATCACCCCCAAGTGGTGCTACGGCAAGACCACGGCCAAGACCGTTGGTTCCGCCGCCAAGAAGATCGAGGAGCACATCGCGCTGAAGTGCTCCATGACCGAGGGCGCCGACGGTGGCCCCTGGCTGCTCAAGTACAGCAACGCCAAGCGTCTCGGCTACGTGAACGGTGTCACCAGCACCTTCAACGACCAGGACGGCAACGACCGCGTCGACTACATCTCCAGCCCCTACTTCGACGGTGAGACCAACACCGTCTACAAGGCCGCTGCGAACGTGTGGTCCGGCAAGATCGTCGGCTAAGGCCGAGCTGCACGACCGGGCTGAGAGGTGACTCTCGGCTCACCTAGCAACACACCAGAGGGGGCCCGACATCGTCGGGCCCCCTCTGCGTTTCGACGGCATGGTCGAAATTTGCTGGCTCCTTCGACGCACCGGAGCCCGAAACGGTGCCATCTGAACAATGTGATCTGCATCACATAGGCCACTCACGCGCCGTGACAGCAGCACTCCAACCTCATTCGCCACACTAACAACATCTTTATGGTGATCTGCGGAAACATCACCGAGAACCCAGCGGCATCCCACATGCGCCTCAACCGCTCAAACATCACAGAACGATCACGCCCGACTAGTGCGGTCTTTTCCCACCAAAGCGGCTTCCTGTTTCCAAGATCGGCACTGTATGTTCCTGGCTATCCCTTTACTGACGCCTGGGGCGCAAGAGGCGCCTCACGACAGCGCAAGGAGTTACCTTGAAGCGCATCCTCCTCCCCGCTGGTGGTGCCGTTCTGGCCACCGGTCTGCTGGCTGCCGGCCTCGCCGGCACCGCCTCGGCCACCCCGGCCCCGACTGACGAGTACCTCGCCAAGAGCGCTCAGCAGGTCGCGGACATCATCGACTTCTGGACGAAGTCTGACAACGCTGCCCTGAAGTCGGCCACGGCCTACCACTGGGACTACAAGGAAGTTAAGAAGCTCGTCTCCAAGGGCGGCTACACCGCCGACACCAAGCCGGGTGTCGTCGCGCCCATCGGCGAGGAGAAGAAGGTCGCGGCCAAGGTTCACAACGTGAACATGCCGAAGACGATCGGTAAGGTCTTCTTCGAGGGCCGCGACGGCAAGCTGTACTGGTGCTCCGGCACGTCGATCCAGAGCAACTACAAGAACCTGGTCGCGACCGCTGGTCACTGCGTGTACGACCTGGCTGCCAACAACGAGGTCGTTTCTCGTTGGGTCTTCGTCCCGGCTTACTTCCAGGGCAAGGCTCCTTACGGCATCTACGTCGGCAAGCAGGCCTTCACGCACTACGACTTCTCGATCTACGAGGACTTCGACCGCGACTACGCGTTCGTCACCGTCTACAACGGCATCGGCGGCGGTGTTTCCAAGGCGAGCCAGGTCACCAAGGGCGAGTTCGACAAGCACGTCGGCCCGAAGTGGGTGGACGAGAAGGACATCACCGCTGCGGAGTACACCGCGGGCGTTGACAAGTACGGCGAGAACGGCCCGTTCAAGTCGAAGGCTGTCGACCCCAAGGTCGAGACCGTCGCCAAGCCGGCCGATGTCAAGACCGCTGATGACGCCAAGAAGTACATGGACGCGGACGGCCACGAGGGCGTCAAGCTGATCGGTGTCGAGGTCACCGCGGGTCAGTACAAGGCTGCCCCCGACGGCCTGGACAACAACGCCAAGTACGTCGGCATGACCGGCGACCCGCTGTCCATCAGCAAGGAAGAGTACGACCAGCTGTCCGCCGCCAAGGCTGACGGCAAGTTCCTCGGTGAGCTGACGGTCACCAAGGACGCGAACGGCAACGCCACCGCCTGGTTCAAGCAGCAGTTCTACATCAAGAAGTGGGTCAAGAGCACCGCTCAGACCCGCTACTGGGTGGAGACCTACTACGTCGCGGACGTCAAGTTCCTCGACAACGGCCGCCTCGGCGACGTCGTCGGTGGCCAGGGCTTCGCGTACAACCAGCCCACCGGCAAGTACATCCGTACCTTCGGCTACCCCTACGCTGAGCACCCCGACGGCTCCAAGCCGTACACCGGTGTGACGCCGAAGTGGTGCTACGGCAAGACCAGCGCCAAGCTGGTTGGCTCCGCCGCCAAGAAGATCGAGGAGCACGTGGCGCTGAAGTGCCCCGTGACCCCCGGTTACGACGGTGGCCCGTGGCTGCTGAAGTACAGCAACGCCAAGCGCCTCGGTTACGTGAACGGTGTCACCAGCACCTTCAACGACCAGGACGGCAACGACAGGATCGACTACATCTCCAGCGCCTACTTCGACGGCGAGACCGCGACTGTCTACAAGGCTGCCGCGAACACCGCCTCGGGCGCGATGTTCCCGTTCCCCAAGCCGTAACACGCTTGATCTGAGCCGGGGGTCCAAACCTCAGCTCACCCTGTTTCATCCGAAGGGCTCGGCTTCTGCCGGGCCCTTCGGCCTTTTCCGGGTGAACCCCAAGACCTGGAGCAAACCCTCAGGAAAGATCCCTTACGGGAGTGACAAGAGGGTCGATAGGGTCTCAACACGCCCTCTGTTAACTTTGTGGAGTCCCCCGTTGAAGCGCCTGCTCATCCCCCTTGCTGCGGCAGGTCTGACCGCCGCCGCACTCGCCGCACCCGCTACGGCCGCACCCACCTGGGTCACCGACCCGCTCGCTCCCAAGCCCGTTGATGCCTACAGCACCGCCCTGTTCTGGCTGGACGCCAACGGCGCCGCGCTGAAGAAGGCCACGCAGTACCACTGGGACTCCAAGGACGTCACCAAGCTGGTCAAGGTCAGCCCTAACGCCCCCGATGACGGCAAGCCCGGCGTCGTGGCCCCCATCGGCGCCGCCACGACCGGTGGCAAGGTGAAGAACGTCAACCTGCCCAAGACCATCGGCAAGGTCTTCTTCATCGACCGCAAGGGCGAGTACCGCTGGTGCTCGGCCACCTCCATCCAGTCGAGGCACCGCAACCTCGTCGCCACCGCCGGACACTGCGTCTACGAGCAGGGCCGCGACGTCTTCGCCAAGTGGGTCTTCGTTCCTGGCTACTACCAGGGCAAGGCGCCCTTCGGCGTCTTCTCCGGCGCCTACGCCTTCACCACCTACGACCTTGACACCTACGACGACTACGACGGCGACTTCGCCTTCGTCGCCGTCCACAACGGCTTCGCCCTGACGGAGAGCCGCGAGGTCACCAAGGGCGAGTTCTCCGCCTGGGCCGGCGACAAGTGGGTCCAGCAAGAGGAGATCAAGGAAGCGGAGTACAAGACCGGCTTCGAGAAGTACGGCGCCGCCGGGCCGTACTGGTCAAAGGACTTCGACGTCACCCCTGAGAAGGTCGGCCACGACTACAAGGGCGAGAAGACCCTCACCAAGGTCGAAGTGACCGAGAAGGAGTACGGCGACGCCGCCCCGAGCACCGCGACCAACGTCAACGGCGAGCAGTACGAGAAGATCGGCCCGACGCCCATCAGCAAGGAGGAGTACCAGAAGCTGACGGCGCTCAAGGCCGACGGGAAGTTCCCCGGCATGCTCCACGCCGACTCCAGCAACGGTGCCGAGATCGCCTGGTACGAGACCCGCTACTACACCAAGCAGTGGGTGAAGTCGGGCAAGACCGTGCGGTACTTCCGCGACCACTACTTCATCGGCCTCGCGAAGGACACCGGCAAGCTCGGGGACGCCGTCGGTGGCCAGGGCATCGCGTGGAACCAGCCGACCGGCCAGCCCGTCTTCGTCTTCGGCTACCCCGCCGACGCGCACCCCGACGGCGACAATCCGTACACCGGTGTCACGCCCAAGTACTGCTACGGCAAGACGGGCACGAAGACCTACCAGGTCAACACGTTCAGGGTGGAGACCCACCAGGTCCTGAAGTGCTCGCTGACCGGCGGCGCGGACGGCGGCCCGTGGCTGCTGAAGTACAGCAACAGCAAGCGCCTGGGCTACGTCAACGGCGTGACCAGCCTGTTCCACGACCAGGACGGCAACGACCGGGTGGACATGATCAGCTCGGCGTATTTCGACGGCGAGACGGCTGACGTCTACAACAAGGCGCAGTACGCGGAGACCAAGGCCATCGTCGGCCCCAAGGGCGAGCTGCTGCAGTAGAGGTATGTGGACGGCCCGGCTCGTGACGAGCCGGGCCGTTCGTCTGTGCGAGAGGAGCGCTCTCTCCATCTGAACGTATCCGAGTCGAGCTGATCGCCAGCGGGGACGTGTTGCCTCGTCGCTCCGAAGACCTTGGGGAGTTGCGTCCAACCGCTGACAGCCCGGATGAACCCACACTCTCGGAGATCCTCGGCATGATGCGCGATCAAGAGCGCACCTAACAACTGCTCCTCAAATACCGAGCTAGCCGGGAAACCGCGGACCAGGCCCGTAGCGCACGCCGCGCCCACCCTTCGCTTCACCGATCTTTTCCAGGATCTCGCGATCGCGCAGACTGTTGAGCAGGTCGCGAGCGGCATACACGTGGATGCCGAAGAGCCGCTGCAGGGTGCGATTGGTGACGAAGCCATACTCCCGCACATGATCAACGATCTTCTGATCGATGCCGTCGATGGTGTGCCGGTGATAGCTCATAGCCCGCGACATCGCGGCCACCACCTCAGACTGGAGACGGTAGGAGGGAAATGCCTTGGCCGCCGTGCGCCTGGATGGTTCGATGAGGCGCTCGCCAGCCATGGAGGCAAGCACTTGCTGCGCTTCGACAGGAGGGCGTTGGATCAGCGTCCCGAGATGGGATGCGTCGATGCTCCGACGCCTTCTCAGATGCGAGAGGGCGAGGAGCACATTGACATCTCGTCCCACCCGCAGCGGCAACTCGTTGACAAAGCGGACGAAGGCATCGTTTCCGATGCCACCGACCAGCGTTGCACGCACCATCGTTCCTGAGTCGTCAAAGGCCGGTGGCTCTTTGCCTATCCTCAGCATCTCGCGATACGCACGGTCCACACCTTGTCCCGTGCGCTCCGCCAGTTGCAACACGGAGACCGTCTCGGTGAGAAGCCGGTTTCTTGGCGTGGAGGGATGGGTCAGGATGTTCTCTGGCGTCACCCCCGAAACCAGCCCACCAGGGCTGACGACGATCAAGCGCTCAGGTGAGTGTTCGATGTCGACCGTGCCGCCCGTCTCATAGGAGCGGTGGATCAACGCATTGACGATCAGCTCTCGTAGCGCTTCGGCGGGATAGTCGGTGAGCTGAAGTTGCACGCCCCCAGCGATATTGAGTGGATGCACCTCCCGTCGCACCGCCACCGACTCGGTAAGCGCCTCAATAGCAGCGAGCAACGGGCGTGTGCCTCGCATCCTTCCGGTTGCTTCGCTGCCCAGCTTCGGGCGGAACCGGTAGGAGTATCCGTAACTCGGGATGACCTGCTGGATGAGCGATTCCTCAGCAAGGAGGAGCACCCCCGCGTTGGTCACGCTGCCATCCGAGGCTCTGAGTCTCAGAGCGTCCAGCAAGGCTCGGTCGGAGAGATCTGCCAGGTGTTCGCGGCCAGCTGCGGCGAGGAGATTCCGGAGCCTTCCGAACTCCACCGGATTCAGGTCCCCGTGCTCGGTGCTCGACGGCTCTGCGGACCAGTCAACCTGCCCTCGGGCGATCATTACTTCGGAGCGAAGGCCCTTTAGACCGGTAGCAGGTCCTTGACGCGTTCGTTCAGTTCCAGCACCGGGGGTTCCGACCGGTACGGCTCCAGCCTGCGGCGCAGATCCGACGCATACGACCGCGTGCGGACCGACTGCAGCTCCCCCGCCAACGCCAAAGCCTCCGTAGCCGTGCTGCACGCCTCCTCCAGTTCCCCGCACTGCAACAACCCCGCCGCCAGCAGCGAGAGGTTGAACATCCGCCCCCGCACGTACCGCCCGTCCATCTCCAGCGACCGCCGGGCCTGCTGCACCGTCCGGGCCCCTTCCCCCAGATCCCTGAAGCAGTGGGCGAACTTCGCCGACAGGTACGCCTCGTCGAAGTACGACAGCCAACTCGGCTCGTCGCCTTCACGCCTGCGCTCGAAGGCGCGTTCGGCCGCTGTGAGGGAGCTCGCGCAGGAGGTCTTGTCGCCGAGGCCCGCGTGCGCGTGGGCCTCCAGGACGTGGCAGGAGGCCATGAGGGTGTCGATGCCCGCCCTGCGCGCCGACTGCTGGGCCGCGCGGGCCAGGTCGAGGGCGTGGGCCGGCTGGCCCATGTAGAGGGCCTGGTGGCTCATGCCGGCGAGGATCTCGCCGCCCAGGCCGTCGTCGTCGCCGCCGCGGGCCAGGCGCAGCGCCTGGATGAGGTAGCGCTGGGCCAGGCCGTGCTGCTCGAGGTCGTAGGCCATCCAGCCGGCCAGCCTGGTGAGCTCGGCGGCGGCCGAGGCCAGCCGCTTGCCGGTGGCCTCGCCGTACGAGCCGTCTCTGAGCAGCGGTGTGACCGCGGTGTCGAGGTACTTGATGACGGCGGAGCGGACCCGCCCGCCGCCGAACCTGTTGTCGAGTTCTCCGAAGGAGCGGGTGACCTCGTGGATGGCGGCGATGTCGGCCATCCCGACCCTGCGCCCGCCCGACCCCGTCGGCTGACCCGCCCGCGGGAACGTCAGCCAGCGGATGGCCCCTACCGACCCTGCCCCTATGGCGAAGGTGGAGTCGAGCAGAAACCTGCGTCGCTCCACATCCGCCCGCCACAGTGCTGTCACTGTCGCGACCCCCTCCCGCCACGTGTGGGTGAACTCCTGCCCGAGGTGGAGGGGTGTAGTGATGGCCGGCATACCGAGATCCTCCGGCGTGACCGGGCGGCCGAGACGCAGTGCGAAGATCTCCGTGAGCAGGCACGGAACGGGGTCTCGCGGCCGCTGACCACCGATCCAGCGCAGCACGGAACTGTGGTCGTACTTCAGGCCTGGCGTGCCGCGGGCGGCACCCAGATCGTTCAGCCGACGGGCCAGCCCCTTGTGGGAGAAGCCCGCTTCGGCGATGAGCGCCTGAAGTGGCCGGTTGGCCTCACGTTCCATGGGCTCCCCCTCAGCGGAGAGTCGCACGTCATTACAGAGCGTTCAATTATTAGCACGCAAAGTAATGAGTCGATTGCCGTTCCCCAATGGGAGGGCCAACTTTCCGCCGAGGGGAGAGCGCTAGAGCCTGGCCACGCCGTCCTCGCGCGCCTGCGCCGACACGGCGGCGATGACGGCGGGAGCCACGCGGGGGTCGAACGGGCTGGGGATGACGTAGTTCTCGCTCAGCGCCTCACCGACCACGTCGGCCAGCGCCGAGGCGGCGGCCACCTTCATGTTCTCGGTGATGGTCGTGGCACGGACGTCGAGCGCGCCCTTGAAGACGCCGGGGAAGGCGAGGACGTTGTTGATCTGGTTGGGGAAGTCGGAGCGGCCCGTCGCGACCACGCGCGCGTGGCGGGCGGCCACGGAGGGGTGGACCTCGGGGGTGGGGTTGGACAGCGCGAACACGATCGAGTCGGACGCCATCGAGGCGATCGCCTCCTCGGGCACCGTGGAGCCCGAGAGACCGACGAAGACGTCGGCGCCCTCCAGCGCCGCGGCGGTGGAACCGGTGTGGCCCGCCTTGTTGGTGTCGCCGGCGAGGGCCTCCTTGTAGGAGTTGAGCCCGGAGCGGCCCGAGTAGATCATGCCCTTGGAGTCGGAGACCGCGATGTCGCCGATGCCGGCGTTCAGCAGCATGCGGGTGACGGCGACGCCCGAGGCGCCCGCGCCGGCGACGACGGCGCGCAGCGCGGAGAGCGGCCGTCCCGTCAGCCTCGCGGCGTTCTGGAGCGCGGCGAGGACGACGATCGCCGTGCCGTGCTGGTCGTCGTGGAAGACCGGGATGTCGAGGAGGGCGCGCAGCCGGTCCTCGACCTCGAAGCAGCGCGGCGCGCTGATGTCCTCGAGGTTGATGCCGCCGAAGGACGGCGCGAGCCTGGCCACCGTCTCGACGATCTCGTCGACGTCGGTGCAGTCGATGCAGAGGGGCACCGCGTCGACTCCGGCGAACTCCTTGAACAGCAGCGCCTTGCCCTCCATGACGGGCATGGCCGCCGCGGGGCCGATGTCGCCGAGGCCGAGGACGGCGGTGCCGTCGGAGACGACCGCCACGACGTTGGAGACCCAGGTGTAGTCCCTGGCCAGCTCGGGCGACTCGGCGATGGCCGAGCAGACCTTCGCGACCCCGGGGGTGTAGGCGAGGGAGAGGTCGTCCGCGTCGCGGACGGGGATGGTGGAGCGGACTTCGAGCTTGCCTCCGCGGTGGAGGGCGAAGGCCGGATCCAGGTCGAGGGATTCGAGAGATGCAGAAGCGGGCGTGACAGCCACAGCGACCCCAGTAGTCATCGGAAACGGACACGAACCAGACGCGGCACGAAAGGTGTCGTACCCAGGGCGTCTTCGTGAGGGGGTACGGGGGTCACCCGTTTTTTGATTCTGCCACATACTGAGACGCGGCCATGTGTAAGGAGTGTTAACAGGTTGGATCTGACCTCATACGCGGAGTTGGCCGTCCTGCTGGTCAACGGCGAGCTGCCGGACGAGGGCGAGCTGCGCGCCGAGCTGACGTCCGTCTTCGCGCACGCCGCGGCGGGCAGGGAGCGGGAGGCCGTCGAGCTGCTCAACGACCTGCTCTCGCGCCATCCGGTCAGTCCGCAGATCTCGGGGCACGACGGGCAGCGCTGGCACCTCCACCTGGCGGAGGGCGGCGTGGTGATGGGCCTGGCGGCGGTGGTGACCGAGCTGGGCGTGGACCGGCTGGGCGTCTGCCAGGCCGCGCGGTGCTCGCGGGTGTTCGTCGACACCTCGTCCAACCGGTCGCGCCGCTACTGCTCCGAGCGCTGCGCCAGCAGGGCGAACGTGGCCGCCTACCGGGCCCGGCGCAGGAGCGGCCAGTAACGCAGCACGACCCTGCCGACGATGTCGTCGACGGGCCCGAAGTCCCAGCTGTCCCTGCGACCCGTGGCGCGCTGGTTGTCGCTCTCCAGCCACCAGCCGTCGGCGCCGTGCCACTGGGCCCGCTTGACGATCAGCTGCGCGGGGTCGCCGGGCAGCCGGGCTACGACCAGGTCGCCGGGATGGACCCGGGCGCCACGCCGTACGAGGAGCCAGTCGCCCGGACGCAGCGAGGGTCGCATGGAGTCGCCTTCGACACGTACCCTCATATGATCTCCCTACGCGATTGACGTCCTCCCCGGCTTAAGCGCCGAGGACTACCCCACGTCGCCGTGAGGTTCTTACTGCTTCCGCTACGCCGCTGAAGCGTCGTAGGTTTCGGGCGGTGCCGGGCTCGGAGTTGCCTCACCCGGGCTTACCCGCCCTCCACAGTCGTTTATTCCGTGTCCAGCCAGCCCGGCGGCCACGTTCGTACGGGTCATGCGCTGCCCTTCGAGCAGGATGATGATCGCCGCGGCGACGTCGCGATCATGGTGCTCGCCGCAGGACGGACAGTCCCACTCCCGCACGTGAAGGGGCGAGTTTTCCGATCTTCCAGCCGCAACACGGGCACAACTGGGAAGAGGGATGCCAGCGGCCGATCTGGACGAGGACGCGTCCACGTCTGGCGGACTTGTCCGCGAGCATGGCCAGGAACGTGCCCCAGCCCGCGTCGTGCGCCGACTTGGCGTGGCGGCCGCGCGCCATGCCTCGCACCGACAGCGTCTCGACGTGCACCGTTTGGTTATCGCGGATGATCGAGGAGCTCGTCTGGTGGAGGAAGTCGCGGCGCGCGTCGGCCACCCTGGCATGCTGGCGGGCCACCTTCACCCTGGCCCTGTCCCGGTTCTTCGACCCCTTCCGCTTGCGAGCGAGCGAGCGCTGCAGGCGGGCGAGCTTCCTCTCCCGCCGCCGCAACCACCGCGGATTGACGATCTTGGTACCGTCGCTGAGGGTCGCGTAGTGAGTCAGTCCGAGATCGATCCCGGTCTCGGCGTCGATCTCCGGAAGGCTTTGGGAGCTCTCCTCCACCTCGACGACGAATGAGGCGAAGTAGCGCCCCGCGGCATCCAGGATGACCGTGACCGACGACGGAGCGACAGGTAGCGCACGAGACCAGCGAACCTCCACATTCCCGATCTTCGCCAGGTACAGCGAGCCGTCCGCATGAAGCCGGAAGGCGTTGGTCGTGAACCGGACGGCTTGCCGGTGGTCGTGGCGCGACTTGAACCGGGGCAGGCCCATCTTCGGCCCTTTGCGTCTGCCGCTGACGGAGTCGAAGAAGTTCTGGTAGGCAGCGTTGAGATCACGGACCGCCTGCTGAAGCGCCACGGAGGACACCTCTCGCAACCAAACACGCTCAGGGCGCTTCTTGGCGGCGGTGAGCACCAAGCGCTGAATCTCGGCGTCACCGATGAACGGCAGACCGGCTTTGCGGGCGGTCTTGCGAGCGGTCAGGGCGTCGTTCCACACCACCCGGGCACAGCCGAACGTCCTGGCCAGCATCTGACATTGGGCGGCGTCGGGGTAGAGCCGGAAGTTGTAACGCAACCTCACCCTTGATCACCCCAGGCTCACGATATCGCTCCCACCCTTAACCATGAGGCTGAATGGACCAGGCCTTCGAGCCGACCTGCGGCACGTGACCCGTCCGCCCCGTGCGGCCGGGGACGCTCAAAGCCACTCCGGTAAGGTCGGTAACCGGACCAAGCTGATACAGCATCAAGGAAGGACTTTCTGATGCTCGCACGACTGCTACGACCCAAGCACGTCGCTTCCGCGCACTGTGACCTGCCCTGCGGTATCTACGACCCCGCGCAGGCGCGGATCGAGGCCGAGTCGGTCAAGGCGATCATGGAGAAGTACGCCGGCAACGAGGACCCGGTCTTCCGCTCCCGCGCCCTCACCATCAAGGAGGAGCGCGCCGAGCTCGTCAAGCACCACCTGTGGGTGCTCTGGACCGACTACTTCAAGCCTCCGCACCTGGAGACCTACCCGCAGCTGCACCAGCTGTTCTGGGAGGCCACCAAGCTCGCGGGCGCGGCCGGCGGCAAGGGCACGGTGGACGTCGCCAAGGCCGACGAGCTCCTCGGTAAGATCGACGAGATCTCCAAGATCTTCTGGGAGACGAAGGCGGCCTGAACCGCCCAGTAAGGGCCCCGCGGTCGCGGGGCCTTTTTCGTTGGTTGGCGCGTCTGAATCCGCCAATCGGGTCCCGGTGGCGGTAAGTTGCAGAGAGCGTCCTATACGCGAGGAGGAACGTGACCGAGGACACCGAGGCGCGCGTGATCCGTGATGTGGTGAGCGTCAGGCTTCCCGCCGCGAGCGCGTACCTGTCCGTGCTCCGTACGGCTACCGCCGGCCTGGCCGCACGGCTTGATTTCACGCTCGACGAGATCGAGGACCTGCGCATAGCCGTCGACGAGGCCTGCGCCATGCTGCTGAACGAGGCCGTGCCCGGCACCGACCTGACGGCCGAGTTCGAGCTGACAGGGCATGAGATGCAGGTCAGGGTGGAAGTCGCGACCGTGGGCAGTTCGGCGCCGAAACGCGATGACTTCGCGTGGATGGTGCTCACCGCCCTGGCCGACGACGTGGACGCGGTGACCGACTCCCCCGACCGCATGGCGATCGTCCTGCGTAAGCGCCGAGGCGCGGCGAGGCCGGCGTGACGGAAAGGACTGGAGCCATGGCCGCCAGCGACCACGCCGTGCCCGACAGGGTGCGCGCCCGCATGCTTTTCGCCGAGTTGGCCGAGCTGGGCCCCGACGAGCCGCGCAGGCAGCGCATCAGGGACGAGCTGGTCGAGCTTCATCTCCCCCTGGTGGAATACCTGGCCCGTCGCTTCCGCAACAGGGGCGAATGGCTCGACGACCTGACCCAGGTCGCCACCATCGGCCTGATCAAGTCGATCGACCGGTTCGATCTGGCGCGTGGGGTGGAGTTCTCCACCTACGCGACGCCGACCATCGTCGGTGAGATCAAGCGGCACTTCCGTGACAAGGGCTGGGCCGTGCGGGTGCCGCGCAGGCTGCAGGAGCTCAAGCTGTCGCTGACCAAGGCGATCAGCGAGCTGTCGCAGCGTGAGGGGCGCGCGCCGACCGTGGCCGAGCTCGCGGCGTTCCTGAAGATGACCGAGGAGGAGGTGCTCGAGGGCCTCGAGTCGGCCAACGCCTACTCCACCGTCTCCCTCGACGCCCCCGACTCCGGTGACGACGACGCGCCCGCCGTGTCCGACTCGCTGGGCATCGTCGACGAGTCGCTCGAGGGCGTGGAGTACCGCGAGTCGCTCAAGCCGCTGCTCGAGCGGCTGCCGCCGCGCGAGAAGCGCATCCTGCTGCTGCGGTTCTTCGGCAACATGACGCAGTCGCAGATCGCCACCGAGCTCGGCATCTCGCAGATGCACGTCTCACGCCTGCTGGCCCGCACGCTCGCGCAGCTGCGCGAGGGGCTGACGGCCGAAGACTAGTCGCCGTACAACGCCTTCGTGGTCGGCGGCGCCAGCAGGGTGCCGAGGCCCGCGATCGCGGCGGCCAGCAGTGGCACACCGATCGCGGGCCAGCCCGACTGCATCACCGTCACGGACACGGGGATCAGGAAGATCTGCGTCAGCACGCCCGGCGCCCTGCCCCAGCGCTCGGCCCTGAGCAGGCCGCCCACGGCGACCCAGATCAGCCCGGCGCCGACGAGCAGCCCGAACGCGGCCTCGGCGAGCGCGGCGGTGGTCTCCGTGGCCTCGCCCGCCAACGTGCCGATCAGGGCATAGGCGCCGAGCCCCAGCGCCACCAGTCCCTCGGCCGCCACGATCCCCGCGGCGACCACCAAGCTCCAAGGGCGCATGCTTCTCTTCATTCCTCTTGTACGGCAAAGCGGGCTCGAGGCCACCGTAGGTCACCGGTGACCGACCGTCCTCCACGCTACTCCAGCAGAACTCCGGCCGGCCGCCGTCACGTCAGGGTCGTCAGGCGGTGGCCGGTTCACGGGAACGCCCATCATCTCGCCCCCTCCCCTCGCCCCCGCCATCGGGCGGCCTGAACCGGGGGTCCACACCGGCCACCTCGACGCGGCGCGCGAGCCGATCGACGGCAGAGCCCGACCGCAGGAGACGGCGGCCGCTCCCCCGCAGCGGACACACCCAAGCCCGCTATACGGACAAGACGGACATCGATCACCGGCTACGCTGGCCGTATGCGCGCGATGCTCCTGGTCAACCCCAAGGCGACGACGACGAATCGGCGCACGCGTGATGTGCTCATCCGCGCGCTGGGCGCGGCCGTCGACCTGACCGTCGAGGAGACCCGCTACCGGGGGCACGCCGCGGCGCTGGCCGGCACCGCCCATGCCAAGGGCTACGACACCGTCGCCGTGCTCGGCGGCGACGGCACCGTGAACGAGACCGTCAACGGCCTGCTCGACGCGGGTGGCAGGGCCGAGCGCCCGTCGCTCCTCGTGATCCCCGGCGGCAGCGCCAACGTCTTCGCCCGCGCCCTCGGCCTGCCCAACGACCCCGTGGAGGCCACCGGCGCGGCACTGGAGGCGCTGCGCGAAGGCCGTCACAGGGAGGTCGGTTTGGGCCAGGCCCTATGGGAGGGCGAGAGCCGCTATTTCACCTTCTGCTCGGGCATGGGCTACGACGCCGAGGTCATCCGCGCGGTCGAGGGGCTGCGCGGCGCGGGCCGCAAGGCGACCCCCGCACGCTACGTGAACACCGCCCTGCGCCACTATCTGGCCACCGACAAGCGCCACCCCGCGATGACGGTGAAGGGGCCCGGCATCCCCGCGGCCGAGGGCGTCTTCATGGCGATCATCTGCAACACCTCGCCGTGGACCTACGTGGGCACGCGTCCGGTCGAGCCGACCCCGTGGGCGAGTTTCGAGACCGGCCTCGACCTGCTGGGGCTCCAGCGGATGGGGCTGCCCTCGATGGTCTCGATCATCAAGCAGATCCTCACGGAGCGTGACACGCTTCCGCACGGCAGGCACCTCGTCCAGCTGCACGACGAGGCCGAGTTCACCCTCTCCGCCGACCGCCCCGTCGCCTTCCAGCTCGACGGTGACTACCTGGGCGAACGCGAGTCCGTTACGTTCCGGTCTATCCCGAATGCGTTACAAGTTCTGGTCTAGGTGGTTACATTCGGTCATTGTGTGATGCATCCGACATCCATATCCACCAAAACTTAGGGCCAAACCTCTTGCGTGTACTCAGCGTGGCTGGAAGTCTCATCACTGACGTCGGAACGTAGGACCTTTAACTATCCCGAGGCCCTACCGGCGGGGCGCGGACGATCCCCCCGGATCCAAACAGGATCACGGGTAAATGCTCGCGCTAGTTAGTGAAAGTCTTCACAAAGTAGACCGCACGGAGCCGGGCACAGCGGCTCCATCTACGAAGGAGTGGACGCATGGACTGGCGCCACCGAGCTGCCTGCCGTGACGTGGACCCTGAGCTGTTCTTCCCGATCGGCAACACGGGCCCCGCGCTCATGCAGATCGAAGAGGCCAAGCAGGTCTGCCGTTCCTGTTCGGCCGTGGACTCGTGCCTGAAGTGGGCCCTGGAGTCCGGTCAGGACGCCGGGGTCTGGGGCGGTCTCAGCGAGGACGAGCGCCGCGCTCTCAAGCGCCGCAACGCTCGTGCCCGCGCCCGCGCCACCGCCTGACCCGACCATCCCGACCCGGCCATGCTTCACTGACCATGCTTGACCTGACCATGCTTGACCCGAACACTGCCTGACCGCACCACACGACGCCTGGCGAGTGAGATGTTCCCGCCAGGCAGGTGACCCCGAGGGGTCACGAGGTGGGCAGCGGGATCGACAGCGTCACCTCGGTCCCGCCCCCAGAACGCGGCTCGATGGTCAGCTTGCCCGACAGCTCTCCCTCCACGAGCGTGCGCACGATCTGCAGGCCGAGACTGGTGGTGCTGTCGAGATCGAAGTCGGCGGGCAGGCCGCGCCCGTCGTCCCACACCACGACGTTCAGCCTGTCGCCCCTGGCCTCGACGACGACCTGAAGCCGCCGGGGCCTGCCGTGCTGCAGGGCGTTCTGCAGCAACTCGGTCAGCGCCATCGCCAGCGGGGTCGCGACGATCGAGGGCAGCACCCCGAACGTGCCGACCCGCCGCGGCGTCACCGCCGCCTCCGGCGCCGACACCTCCCCCGCCATCGCGATGACCCTGTCGGCGATCTCGTCGAAGTCGGCGAACTCCTCCGGCGCCATCGACAGCGTCTCGTGCACGATGGCGATCGAGCCGACCCGCCGTACCGCCTCTTCGAGCGCCTCGCGTCCCTCGGGGACCTGCAGCCGGCGCGCCTGCAGGCGCAGCAGGGCGGCGACGGTCTGGAGGTTGTTCTTGACGCGGTGGTGGATCTCGCGGATCGTGGCGTCCTTGGTCATCAGCTCGCGCTCGCGCCTGCGCAGCTCGGTGACGTCGCGGATGAGCACCAGCGCGCCGATGCGACCGCCGCCGACGATCAGCGGGATCGCTCGGAGCTGCACGATCGTGCCGCCCGACTCGACCTCTGTCTCCTTGGCCGCGCGCCCGCTGGCCACGATCATGAGGTCTTCGTTGATCGGCTCGTCGGTGTAGCAGAGGGCGGCGGTCAGCCTCCCCAGCTCGGCCCCCACCAGGTCGGCGTGCAGGCCGAGGCGGCGGTAGGCCGACAGCGCGTTCGGCGAGGCGTAGGTCACCCTGCCCGCGCGGTCGAGCCTGAGCAGGCCGTCGCCGACGCGGGGCGAGCGGACCAGGATCGGCTCCTCGCCCGAGAAGGGGAAGCGCCCCTCCGCCACCATCTGTGCCAGGTCGGAGGCGCTCTGCAGGTAGGTGAGCTCCAGGCGAGAGGGCGTGCGGGCCGACGACAGGTTGGTCGAGCGCTGGATCACGCCGAGGAAGCGGCCCTCGCCGTTGGGCATCGCCCGCCGTACGGGGATGGTCTCCTCGCGGACCGGCACGCCCGTGGACCAGTCGGGATCGCCCTCACGGCAGATGCGCCGCTCGTTCCAGGCGGTGTCGATCAGCCGGCGCTCGCCCTTGGCGGCGACGGTGCCGACGATGTCGTCGTGGTAGACGGTCGGGCCGGTGGTCGGACGCATCTGCGCGATCGCGATCCAGCCCTGGTCCCCGCCCGTGCCCGGCTCGTCCAGCACGCCCGGCCCCCTGCGCTCCAGCAGCGGAGCCCAGAGAATGAGGTCGGCGAACGACAGGTCGGCGAGCAGCTGCCAGTCGGAGACGAGCGAGTGCAGCCAGTCGAGGTCCGCCGCGTCGAGCGCGGTGTGGCGGACGACCAGGTCGCTGAGAGTCGGCACGAGTGCATCATGCGTGCTTTCGGCCCTAACAACCAACTCGCACGCCGCGCGAGGGTACAACAGCCCAATTTTTGGGGCATCTCACATTGTGAGAACCGTCACACCGCACGGCGGTCCCGCGCCCAGGAGGTGGTCGCCACGGCCCTGACAGCGGACTCGGTTGCCGTCGCACGTGCGGCGATGGATATCCTTCACAATCAGCCCGAGCTGCCCGGATACGCGCGCGATGGGGCGAGCACGTCCTGCGGGCTCGACCGCCACGCCCGCATACCCGCGGACCGCACTTGCCTGCGGTTGACCGCTCGGGCCAATCTGAGTTCCGATGATCTCGCGGTGATCAGACACGCCCTCACCGCCGTGGCTGGAGTGAAGGTGAGAGCGTGACAGAAGAACCCCCTCGCGTACCCAAGTACTACGACGTCAAACGGAGCCTGCTGGAGCTCACCAAGAGCCTCACGCCGGGCAGCTCGCTGCCGCCCGAGCGCACCCTCGCCGTGCGCTTCGAGACGTCCCGCACCACCGTCCGCCAGGCGCTGACGGAGCTGGTGGTGGAGGGCAGGCTGGTACGCATCCAGGGGAAGGGCACCTTCGTCGCCCAGCCGAAGGTCGCCCAGGTGCTCCAGCTCACCTCCTACATCGGCGATCTGCGCACCGCGGGCCTGGAGCCGGACACCAAGATCCTCGACATCAGCTACATCACGGCCGACGAGGCGCTGGCGCGACGGCTCGCGATCAACCCCGGCGGCAGGGTGCTGCGCATCCACCGGCTCAGGCTCGCCAACGGCGAGCCGGTGTCGATCGACACCACCCATCTGTCCGCCAGGCGCTTCCCCAGGCTGCGGCGCGAGCTCGAGGTGCACTCCTCGCTCTACGAGACGCTGCACAACGCCTACAGCGTGCGGCTGACGGACGCGGAGGAGGTCATCGAGACCGTGCTGGCGACGCCGTACGACGCGCAGATGCTCGGCGTCGACGTGGGCCTGCCGATGCTGCTGCTGACCAGGCACGCGTTCGACGCCGACGGCAACCCCGTGGAGTGGGCCCAGTCGCTCTACCGCGGCGACAGGTACAAGTTCGTCACCAGGCTGCGCCGTCCCTAGCGGATCAGGTGTTCTGGCACCCGGCCTCGGGCAGCCAGCAGACCTTCCTGGACATCTCCTTGGCGTCCTTGAGCAGCGTCGCGAACTCGCCCATCGGCAGCGAGGGGGTCGGCCACGCGGTCTCGGTGTAGACCATGATCGCCGCGCCCCTGCGCACCGCGACCTGGCGCAGGCCGCCCTCCCAGTAGCGGGCCCCCACCCGCACGGCCTCGTCGCCCAGCTTGAGCGGCTTGCTGTAGTAGCTGATGCGCTCGATGCCGTTGCCGCGCGAGGCGCAGCGCTTCAGCTCGGCCCGCATGGCGTCCATCGCCGCGCGGGCGCCCGACTCCTCCTGGTAGAGCGCGACCTGCTCGCCGCCGATCTCGATCTCCTGCTGGCGGTAGACCGTCCTGGCCGCCACGCGGCCCTTCTCGACGCCCCCGCGCTTGGCCCAGTAGCTGTCGTGGCAGGCATCGAGCATCAGCGGCATCGACGCCCTGTCCGACACCTCCCAGATGTCCCAGCCGCTGGATCTGCCCTCCCACAGCAGGAAGCCCTTCGGCAGGGTGGTCGTGGCGCCGCCGAGCAGCGTGGCCGCGGCGGTCAAGAGCGCCGCCCCCGTTGTCATCATCCCCATGCCTAGTAGACGCGACGACTCTTCGTGAAGTTGGCGACAAAACGCGATTTGAAGCAGAAGATGCAGGCATGGCTAAGGCGATCGAACAACCCGTGCCCGGCATCACGGTCGGGCACGCGCTCCTGGCCCGCTCCAAGGGCGTGCCCCAGCCGGTCGACAAGATCGTGCACGACGGCGACACGATCAACATCGCCGCCGACGGCAACTTCGGCGTCCGCATGCTCGGCGTGGACGCCCCCGAGGTCAGCTTCGAGCTGCCGCGCAACCCCGACTTCCCCGACCACCCCAAGAGCTTCGTCAAGATCGAACATCCGGCCTGGACGGACTTCCTGACCGACCCGTTCGCCAAGGGGTACAAGGAGCTGGCGCTGCGCACCGCGCTGCACAACCACCTGCTCACCAAGGTGGGGCCGCAGGCCGCGGCCAACCACGCCGTCCACGCCGCGCCGGCCACCCAGGCGCTCAAGGACATGGTCCAGGGCGACATCACCGAGCAGGGCCTGACCAACGAGACGTTCAGGCTCAGGCTGGCCTTCGCGCACGAGATCCTCGACAGGTACGGCAGGCTGCTGTGCTACGTCAACCGCGAGCAGAAGCTGAAGCCCCGCCCTGACCCCTACAACGAGCGGATGCTCGCGGCCGGCCACGTCATGCCGTACTTCATCTGGCCGAACGTGGACCCGTTCGTCCGCCAGGAGGGCAGGGTGGCCGACGCCGTCCCGAAGCCGGGGACGGCCCGCGCGATCGCCGAGGCGGGCGCGCTCGGCCGCGCCAGGCACGCGGTGCAGGCGGCGCGGCAGGCCGGCCTCGCCCTGTGGGACCACGCGAACCCGCTCCTGCTGCACGCCTTCGAGCTGCGCTTCCTCGCCCAGCGAAGGGCGCCTGACCGGTACGTGCTCGACCTGTCGGACAACTCCAGGGAGCTGATGCACCCGCAGAGCTACTTCCGCGTGCCCAACCCCGAGGACCGGCTGTTCGTCAACGCCGAGCACGCCCCCCTCTTCCACGAGAAGGGCTGGTCCGTTCCGCCGCTCTGACAAGATCGCTAGGTTGTCGACATGAGGGACATCGACACCACCGTGCCGCACTCCGCCCGAATCTGGAACTACTGGCTCGGCGGCAAGGACAACTACGAGATCGACAGGATCGCGGGCGAGGAGTTCCTGAAGATCTTCCCCGGGATGGCCATGGGCGCCCGCGCCTCCAGGGCGTTCCTGCACAGGACCATCACGTGGCTGGCCGCCGAGGCGGGCGTCAGGCAGTTCCTCGACGTCGGCACCGGACTGCCCACCGCGGACAACACCCACGAGATCGCCCAGCGGATCGCGCCCGAGTCACGCGTCGTCTACGTCGACAACGACCCCCTCGTGCTGAGCCACGCCCGCGCGCTGCTCGTGGGCACGCCCGAGGGCGCCACCGACTACGTCGACGCCGACGTGCGGGAGCCCGAGGTGATCATCACGGCGGCCGCCAAGACGCTCGACTTCGCACGGCCGATCGCGCTCAACCTCAGCGGGATCATGGGCCACGTGACCGACGACGAGACCGCGCTGTCTATCGTCCGCAGGCTGCTGGACGCGCTGCCCTCGGGCAGCTACCTGGCGCTCAACGACGGCACCAACGTGCACAGCGAGGCCAACAGGCAGGCGCATCGGCAGTACAACGAGAGCGGCGCGCTGCCGTACATCCAGCGCAGCCCTGAGCAGCTGGCCCGCTTCTTCGACGGGCTGGAACTGGTGGAGCCAGGGCTGGTCTCGGTGACGCGGTGGCGGCCCGAGGGAATCATTCCCCCGGAGGTGGACGGTTACGGAGCGGTCGGGCGCAAGCCCTGACGCGCTCCCTGTTTGGAACTCTGGCTGCCTGGTAGGTTCCGGGCCATGGAGTCCGCGAAGCACGCAGGTGACGCCGCTGTCGCCGTCGCCAAGGCCTATGGCATCGAGACGATGTTCACCCTCTCGGGCGGGCACGTCTTCCCCCTCTACGACGGCGCCGTGCACGAGGGCATGCGCATCCTCGACGTCAGGCACGAGCAGAGCGCCGTGTTCGCCGCCGAGGCGACGGCCCGGCTGACCAGGAAGCCCGGCCTGGCCGTGCTCACCGCGGGCCCCGGCATCACCAACGGCGTCAGCGGCGTCGCCACGGCGCACTTCAACGGCTCGCCCGTCGTCGTCATGGGCGGCCGCGCGCCCCAGTCGCGCTGGGGCAGCGGCGCGCTCCAGGAGATGGACCACCCGCCGCTGCTGGAGCCGATCACCAAGCTGGCCTTCACCTCCTCGGGCGCCGACTCGATCGGCCAGGACGTCGAGATGGCCTTCCGCACGGCCGTCGCGCCGCACCGGGGCCCGGTGTTCGTCGACTTCTTCATGGACCACCTCTTCGCGCCCGCCCAGATGCACCGGGCCGAGACGCAGACGCCCTCGCCGTACGAGCCGGACCCCGACGCCCTCGCCCGCGTGGCGGCGCTGCTGGCCGAGGCCGAGCGGCCGGTGGTCGTGCTCGGCTCGGACGTCTGGATGGACCGCGCCGAGGAGGCCGCCCGCGACTTCGTCGAGGCGTGGCGGCTGCCCGTCATCCCCAACGGCCAGGGCCGCGGCATCCTGCCCGCCGGCCACGAGCTGCTCGTCACCCGCGCTCGCGGTCTCGCCTTCGGCCAGGCCGACCTGGTGATCGTCGTCGGGACCCCGCTCGACTTCCGCCTCGGTTACGGCTGGTTCGGCGGCAAGGAGGGCGCGCCGCCGGCCCGTGTCGTCCATCTCGCCGACGCGCCGTCCCAGCTGGCCACCCACATGCAGCCGGCCGCCGCCGCCGCGGGCGACCTGTCGCTGGTCTTCTGGAGCCTTGGCGCGGCCTGTGGCGACGCAGGCGTGAAACCCGCCCGCTACGCCCCATGGCTCTCCACGCTCTCTGAGGCGGCCGCTGCGGCCGTTTCGGGCGACGCCGACCTGTTGGGTGCCGACAGCGATCCCATCCACCCCATGCGCGTCTACGGCGAGCTGGGCAAGGTGCTCGCCGACGACGCGGTGGTCATCGGCGACGGTGGCGACTTCGTCTCCTACGCCGGCAAGTACGTCGAGCCGCGCCAGCCGGGCAACTGGCTCGACCCCGGCCCCTACGGCTGTCTCGGCACCGGCCTCGGCTACTCCATCGCCGCCCGCCTGGCCAGGCCCTCCTCCCAGGTGGTGCTGCTGCTGGGCGACGGCGCCGCGGGCTTCTCGCTGATGGACGTCGACACCCTCGTACGGCACGACCTGCCGGTGGTCATGGTGTGCGGCAACAACGGCATGTGGGGGCTGGAGAAGCACCCCATGCAGATGCTGTACGGCTACGACGTGGCGGCGGAGCTGCGTCCCGGCACCCGCTACGACCAGGTCGTGACCGCGCTCGGCGGCGGCGGCGAGCTGGTCACCAAGCCGTCGGAGATCGGGCCCGCGCTGAAGCGGGCGTTCGACTCGGGCGTGCCCTACATGGTGAACATCGCCACGGACCCGCAGGTCGCCTACCCCCGCAACACCACAGGGGTGTAGCGGAGGACGGCGGGCCCGGCCCTGTCTAGGGCTTGGCGGTGATCGTCGGCGAGGGCGAGGTGGACGGCGACGGGGTGGTCGAGGGCGACGGGCTCGGCGACTTGCCCGGCGGGCAGATGTCACCCACGACGTCGACGATCACCGTCTTGCCCTTCGCCAGCGGCCTGCCCGGCCCGGGCACCTGCTTCGCCACCTTCTTGCAGCTGTCGGGCTCCATCACCATCTCGGCCTTGACCCTGATCTGATAGCCGGAGGCATGGACCTTCTTGGTCGCCTCTTCGATGAACATGTCCAGCACGTTGGGCACCTGCGGCTGCTTCGGCGGTGTCGTCGTGGGTGTCGCCGGGGTCGTCGGCGTGACGGACGGCTTGGGCGGGCTCGTCCTGCTGGTCGGCCTGGTGGGCTCCGGCTCGGTCGGGGTCACGTCCTCGGTGGGATCGGGCTTCGGCGGTCTCGCCGTCCTGGTCTTGGTCGGCGGTGGTGACGCGGAGTCGCTGCCTGCGACGTGGGAACGGGTCACCTCCGGATCGGCTGTGCCGTCCATGCCGGTCAGCGCCACCGCGCCGGCGCCCACGCCGAGGACGGCCACCGCGGCGATGCCCGCCACCAGCACGCCTCGGCCGCTGGTCGCCTTGGCCGCTCTGCGCGCCCCGCGCCGCGACCCCGGCGCGGTCGCCGTGGTGTGCTCGGGCGGCTGGATGGCTCCGGTGGCGGGCGCGGGCGCCATCGTGGCGCCCGTGACGGGGGCGAGGTCGGTGAGCGAGGGCGGCGAGCCCGCCTCCGCGGACTGCGCGGACCGCACCGCCTGTCTGGCCGCGGCCGCCATCGCCGAACCGCTCGGGAAGCGTCGCAGGGGGTCCTTGGACAGCGCCTGCTCGACGACCGCCCGTACGGAGGGCGGGATCTCGGCGGGCAGCGGTGGCGGAGCCTCGCGGATGTGCTTGAGCGCGATCGTGACGGGGCTGTCGCCGTCGAAGGGCCGCACGCCCACCAGGCACTCGTAGGCGACCACGCCGAGCGCGTAGATGTCGACGGCGGGCGTCACGGGGGCGCCCTCCGCCTGCTCGGGCGCGCAGTAGGCCGCGGTGCCCAGCACCATGCCCGCGTCGGTGAGCCGGTTGGCCACGTCCTGGCGGGCGATGCCGAAGTCGGTGATGACCAGCGTGCCGTCGCGCTGCACGAGCAGGTTGCCCGGCTTCACGTCGCGGTGCACGATGCCCTGGTCGTGGACGGCCTGCAACGCCGCGGCCGCCTGGGCGATCAGCTCCATGGCGGGTTCGGGCGCGATGCGTCCGAGGCGTTGCAGCAACCGGTCGAGCGCCTCGCCGTCGACGAACTTCATCACCAGGTAGACGGTGGCCCCCGCGCCCGCCACCTGGTGCACGCCGTAGTCGTAGACGTCCACGACTCCCGGATGGTTGACCGTCGCCATCGCCCTGGCCTCGCCCTGGAAGCGGGCGACGAATCCGGGGTCGTCCGTGCGGCCCGGAAGCAGCACCTTGACGGCGACGGTGCGGGCAAGGACGATGTCCTCGCCACGCCACACCTCGCCCATGCCGCCGGCGCCGATGCGGGTATCCAGGCGATATCGCCCCGCCAGCGTCGTCCCTTGGGCCACCATGTCTCCCCCGTTACCCCCTGTCGTCTGGAACCTCTCCCACCCCAGGGTTCTCCAACAAAGCGGATTTGTATCGCGGCGAGGTAACGCAGAGGTCACGGAATTCTGGAAGTGTAAGGCTTGTCCCTGTTTTGTCACCACATAATTGGCACAAGCCGTACAAACCTATCCTGGTCCCTGACAGGCTTTCCTGTCCGTCCGATAGGCGAGATTCGATCAAGTAGCCTGGCGTCATGACGCTCGCGCCAGGCCTCCGCTCCTCGATGCTGATCATGGTCGAGCGGGAGGACACCGCCGCCAAGGTCGGCAGCGGCGACGTGCCCGTGCTGGCGACGCCCAGGCTGCTCGCGCTGGCGGAGATGGCGACCACGCAGGCCGTCAGGAACCACCTCGCGCCGGGCGAGACGTCGGTCGGCACCCGCGTCGAACTCGACCACCTGGCCGCCAGCCCGGTGGGCGCGCACGTCGAGATCAGCGCCGAGCTGACCGCGGTGGACGGCAGGCGCCTGGTGTTCAGCTTCACCGCCCGCGATCGTGCCAAGCTCGTGGGCAAGGGCACGATCGAGCGGGTGGTGGTCGATCGGGAGAAGTTCCTCGGCCGGCTCTCCTGAGGCGAACGCTCAGGCGATGACGGCGATCAGGTCGCCTTCCTGCACCACGTCGCCTTCGGCCACCTTCAGCTGCGACACCACACCGTCGTCCTCGGCCAGGACGGGGATCTCCATCTTCATGGACTCCAGGATGACGAGAGTGTCGCCCTCCTCGACCGTGTCGCCCTCGGCGACGACGACCTTCCACACGTTCGCCACCATCTCGGCGTGCACCTCAGCCACGGGAACTCCCCTCTTTCCAATGCCTCAACTGTGTCACGGTCACTTGGCGCGCATGCGCCCGACCAGGCCCGTGTCGTACTCGCCGCTGACGAACTCGGCGTTGCCGAGCAGCTCGGCGCAGAACGGCAGGTTGTTCTTCGGCCCTTCGACCCTGAACGCCTCCACTGCCTTCCTGCCCAGCTCGAGCGCTTCCGTGCGGCTCTGGCCGTACACGCAGAGCTTGGCCATCAGCGGGTCGTAGAACGGCGTGACCGTGGTGCCCGCAGCGTAGCCGGAATCGACGCGGACGCCGTCACCGGAGGGCTCCTCCCACACCGTGATCGCGCCGGGTCCGGGGAAGAAGCGCTTGGGGTCCTCCGCGTAGACGCGGAACTCGATCGCGTGGCCCCTCACCTCCGGCCGCACCTCGGGGTTCTCCCCCGCCGCGACCCTGAGCTGCAGCTCGACCAGGTCGAGCCCGGTGACCAGCTCGGTGACCGGGTGCTCCACCTGCAGGCGGGTGTTCATCTCCAGGAACACGAAGTCCTGCTTGTCGGCGTCGACGAGGCACTCGACCGTGCCGGCGCCGAGGTAGCCGACGGCCTCGCCGGCCTTGACGGCGGCGGCGAGCATGCGCTCGCGCAGCTCGGGCGTGACGCCGGGCGACGGCGACTCCTCCACGACCTTCTGGTGGCGGCGCTGCACGGAGCAGTCGCGCTCGCCCAGGGCCAGCACGGTGCCGTCGGGCAGGCCGAGGATCTGCACCTCGACGTGGCGGGCGCGCTCGATGTAGCGCTCGAGAAGGACGGCGGGCCCGTCGAGCACGTCGCCGCTGGCGAAGCGCGCCGCGGCCCGAGCGGCCTGCTCGAACGCCTTGGCCAGCCCTTCGTCGTCGTGGGCGACGCTCATGCCGATGCCACCGCCGCCGCCCGCGGTCTTGACCATGACCGGGTAGCCGATCTCCTCGGCGCGCGCCCGCGCCTGCTCGAGGTCGGTGACCGGCTCGCGGGTGCCCGCGGCGACGGGCACGCCGGCCCGCTCCATCAGGTTGCGGGCGTTGATCTTGTCCCCCATCCGCTCGATCGCCTCGGGAGCGGGACCGATCCAGACCAGGCCCGCGTCCATGACGGCCCTGGCGAAGGCGGCGTTCTCGGCGAGGAAGCCGTAACCGGGGTGGATCGCCCTGGCGCCGGTCGCGCGCGCGGCCTCGAGCACCTTGTCGACGTCGAGGTAGCTCTGCGCCGGGTTGGCGGGGCCGAGCAGCACGGCCTCGTCGGCCTCGGTGACGAAGGGCAGATCCGCGTCCGCCTCGGAGTGGACCGCGACGGCTCGCAGCCCCAGCCGCTTGACCGTGCGGATGATCCGCCGCGCGATCTCCCCTCGGTTGGCGATCAGGACGGTTCCGAGCGTCTCATTAAGCACGACGCCCACCCTACGACCGCCTCTTGGCTGATCCCTTTCTCCCGAAACCACCGATCCGGACAGCCCGTCTTGTAGGAAGCCCACAAAAGTGATCGAGGTGAAACGCGGCCGTCGCGCTCCCGCCTTAGAGCCGATGCACAGGGGCGAGGCGGTCGACGACGCGGGCCATGGCCTCGATCACCGCTGGGTCGTACTCACCGCCGATGCCGAGCCGCAGCCGCTCTAAAGCCGCCCCCGCCCGGTCGCGGTCGGTGGATCCGCCGACGAGGTCGTCATAGGCGTTGGCGGCCTTGATGATCCTGCTCGACAGCGGCGGATCCTCCGCGATCGAGTCGCACTGTCTCCTGACCAGCTCGGCGACCCTGTCGAGCACGCCCGTCTGCCTGATCACCGCCGCGCCGAGCTCGGCGATGCGCCGCGCCTGCTCCGGATCGGTCAGGACGGTCGCCCCTCCCGGGATGGGATCGCGCAACGACAGCTGCCCGATGTCGTGCATCAGCGCCGCGTACTCCAGCTCCAGCAGCTCGGGCTCGGCCATCCCGAGCTCCCTGCCGATCGCGACGGCCAGCCTGCTCACCCTGCGCGAGTGCCCCGGCTCGACGTACCCGCCGACCTCGGTCACTCTCGACAGGGCGCGCACGGTCTGCAGGTAGGTGGCGCGGATGCCGGCGTACTTGCGGAAGGCGACCTGGGTGACCAGCAGCGGCGCGGCGAACACCAGCAGCGCCATCAGGTCCATGCTGTGGCAGGCCAGCGCGAGCAGCACTCCCGAGGCGGCCACGGCCGCGCCCAGCGGGAACGCCATCCTGATCTCGTCCCTGACGGCGACCCTGAACGCGGTGCGCACCTGCTCGGCCCGCAGCATCGCGGCGATGAGCACGTCGGCCAGCAGGGCGACCGCGATCAGCGCCACCATGACGACCAGCGCGGGCCACCACGTCTTCGTCGGCTCCTGGGTCAGCGTGTAGAGGGTGCCGGCCAGCGGCCTGAAGGCGAAGGCCAGCAGCGCGCCGGTGAGCAGCCTCCTGGCCATCGCGTCGAGCCTGGGCGGGCGGCCCACGGCGAGATGCGGCAGCGCCCCCGCGATCATCCCGACCGCGATCACGGCGACCACCTGCAGCGCGGTGTGGTCGAGCGGGACGTCGCTGAGGTCGAGCAGGAGCGTGTAGCCGAGCGCGGCGGCCGCGCCGATGGGCGCGACCTCCCTGTTGCCCGGCATCGTCAGCCTGGCCAGCTCGCCGATCGCGATGAGCGCGCCGAAGCCGACGGCGATGTCGGGCCTGACCAGCCCGACGGCGGCGGTGTGCGCCACCCCGGCGACGGCCACCAGGCCGGCGGCGGCGATCAGCAGCAGCTGCCCCGAGTCGAGCCCCTGAAAGACCCGGTTCACCGTGCCACACCCACATCCGGTACGGCGCCGCGCACCCGCGCCGCCTCGCCGTCCACCCCCAGAAGACCTCGGGCCCGCGTCACCCCGGCGCCCCTTCGACCCACCCCGGCCCGCGTCACACCTGCCGGTCCCAGGAGAACCCCAGCCCGCGTCACACCTGCGGCGCCCCGAGAGATGCCGGCCGGCCGGGGGGTCATGGGCCGCTCACCACTTCGATCGGCATCGTCGGGTCGTCGTGGTCCTTGGTCGTCGTCTCGGTCTCGTCCGTGGGCGGTGGCGAGGCCTTGCGCGGCGGCTGCCACGGCTCGCGCTCCAGCGCCCGCACGAACGCCGCCACCATCACCGGGTCGAACTGCGTGCCCGCCCCCTTGTGCAGCTCGGCCACCGCCACCTCGACGGGACGCGCCCCCCGATAGGACCGGTCGGACGTCATCGAGTCGAAGGCGTCGGCCACCGCGATCACCCGCGCGAACTCCGGAATCTCGTCGCCGGCCAGCCCCATCGGATAGCCCCTGCCGTCGTGGCGCTCGTGGTGGTGCATGATGCCCGCGAAGGCCTCGTCGAGGAAGTCGATGCCGCGCACGATCTCCAGCCCCCGCATCGGGTGCAGCTGGATCGCCGCGAACTCCTCCTCGGTCAGCGGCCCGTCCTTCTGCAGCACCTTCGTCGGCACACCCAGCTTGCCCACGTCGTGGAGCATCCCCGCGTAGCGGATGGCCCGCAGCCGCTCGGCGCCCATGCCGATCTCCTGGGCGATCATCGTGGAGGCCAGCGAGACCCGGGTGCAGTGGCCGCGCGTGTAGTAGTCCTTGGTCTCGACCGCCTGGCAGAGCGCGGCGATCGTGGCGTCGTAGGAGCGCTGCTGTGCGTGGTACTGCCCGAAGGCCCAGCGGGCGATGAAGAGCGGCAGCAGCACCAGCACGGCCGAGATCGACGCCACCGTCGCCCACAGCCCCGCCACCAGCAGCCCGAAGGTCGCGTAGCCGAAGTAGGACAGCAGGAACTGCGCCATGCCCCTGGCGGGCATCCTCTCGGCCCGCTCGGTGCTCGCCAGCCGCACCATGGTGAGCGTCAGGACGATGTTGAGCGGGACGAACAGCGCGGCCGCCACCGCATAGGGGCCGACGAGCGCCTCGAAGTCGTTGACCCTGGGCACGCCTGTGACGCCGCCGAAGAACTGGTAGACCTTGCCCGCGGCGTAACCGCAGATCGCGAACTGGGCCCCGTTGAACAGCCTTTTCACCAGCGGCAGGCCGGGCCGTACGCTCAGGACGGCGGTCAGCCCCACGATCGCGGCGCCCTCGGGGCCCACCAGCACCACCGCGGCCAGCGCGGCGGAGAAGCTGACGGAGACCGCGAACTGCTCCACGTTGAGCAGGGTCGGCATCGACTCGCACACCAGGAACAGCAGCGCGAGCACGAGCAGGGTGGCGTAGTCGCCGACACCGGCGAGCTGTCCAGGCACGACGACGATGCGCCCGACCAGAACGGCCGCCGCGCCGATGACGACGACCAGGTAGACCTTCGCAGGCCACGGCAGTCCACGCATGGCGGCCCTCGCGACCCTTAAGTCCAGGAGACGCCTGGAGGGGCGGCGTCAACGCCCTCGACCAGGGGAATCACCGGAACGGCCAGTGCTTTCAACGTGCGCATGGGGCTCACGCTACAGAAGTCGTCCGGCGGCAGGGGGCCGACTCGGGAATCGCAAGCAAAGCGTAATCAACCAACTACCTGCGGCGACTCCGGACCTACTCCACTGTCCCCTTCAGGCCAGTTGACAGCCCGGCGCCGAGGTAGATGCGCGGCCGGCGACCCTGGAGAGGGCCATGAAAGCGACCAGATAGGTCTGACCGCTCAGGCTGGTGGCCGCGTACGGCGAGCCCGCCTCGCCGTGGGGCCGATTGGTGCGGGCCTGCAGACGTTGGAGAGCCCGGGAACGGGGATGACGCGCGACCACGCTCGAAGCGTGGGGGTGAAACCGGCGCCCCCGGTGGCCGGGGGCTAGTCGGACAGGTCCGCGCGTACGCGGGCGATGCGGTCGAGGACCTTCGCGCGCAGGTCGTCGGGGACGGGGTCGCAGCCGCAGTGCTTGGCGACGAGCGCCTTCACCGCCTTGTCGAGGTCGTACTCCTGCAGGCAGGGACCGCACTCGTCGAGGTGGACTCTGATGTCGAAGCACTCGCCCTCGCCCAGCTCGCCGTCTAGGTAGGCGTAGACCTTGTCGAGCACCTCGCGACAGTCCGTGTCGTGCGGCTCACCACAGCTCATTTGGATCCCTCCGCCGGGACCAGGCCACGCTCGCGAGCGTAGTCCTCGAGATGCGTCCGCAACTGCCTGCGGCCGCGGTGGAGTCTCGACATCACCGTGCCGATCGGGGTGCCCATGATGTCGGCGATTTCCTTGTAGGGAAAGCCTTCGACGTCAGCCAGGTAGACCGCGATCCTGAACTCCTCGGGCAGCGCCGCGAGGGCTTCCTTGATGTCGCCGTCGGGCAGGTGCTCGAGCGCCTCGATCTCGGCCGACTTCAGCCCGCTCGAGGTGTGCGACTCGGCGCGGGCGAGCTGCCAGTCCTCGATCTCCTCGGTGCCCGACTGCTTCGGCTCCCGCTGCTTCTTGCGGTAGCTGTTGATGAAGGTGTTCGTCAGGATCCGGTAGAGCCAGGCCTTGAGGTTCGTGCCTTCCTGGAACTGGTGGAAGGAGGCGAACGCCTTGGCGAAGGTCTCCTGGAGCAGGTCCTCGGCATCGGCCGGGTTCCGGGTCATCCGGAGCGCGGCGGAGTAGAGCTGCTCGAGGTACGGCATGACGTCACGCTCGAACCGCTCGCTGCGCTGCTCCAGAGTCTCCGTGCCTGTCGCGGGCACCGGACCCACCCCCCTAAGATCGCCGGTGGCCTGCTGTGGCGGAACACCGTACTCAGGGGAGGATACCCGCTCGTCAGTGGCCGCCAGGCCACCGGGGAGGGGTTCGGACAGGATGAGCCGACGACCGTCGAGGCGGTCGCGGCCCTCGGCAACAGCGAGCATGCTTGTCTGCAACACACCCGCGAGCGCGTCTGTTCCCGCAAGATAGAAGGTGACGAACGACCCGGTACGGGGAAAAACTAACGTACCTTTTCCGGACACAGGAGTCGCGTGTGCTGCCCATTCCGGCCGAGGAACTGAACGGCTCAGGGACGCTCGGACCGTACTGGACCTTCTATCGTGCGGTCGTCGCCGAACAGTTGAGCCGCTGGCTTCCCGGCCGTCCCTCCGTGATCCTCGATCTTTCCGGCGGCAGGGGCCGCTGGTCCGGCCAGGCCGCCAAGGCCGGGCACAAGGTGATCGAGGTGGTCGACTTCCGCCGCGCCGTCGAGGGGCAGCCGCAGCTGCGCGATGCCGAACGGGTGCGCCAGGTCCGCGCCGACGATCTGGCGTTCCTGCCCGACGGGTCCGTGGACGCGGTGGTCGGCGAGGAGCGCGCGCTGTCGATCGAGCTGATGGCCGAGTCCGCGATGGAAGACGTGGTCCGCGTGCTGCGTCCGGGCGGGCGGGCCCTGATCTGCGTCGACTCCCTGGTGCTCGGCATGGCGATACTGGCCGAGCAGAACTACTGGGCGCACCTGCGCCAGACCGGCGAGGTCATGCTGGTGCCGTGGCCGGACGGCAGCATCACCCGCTGTTTCAGCAGCGGCCAGCTGCGCGAGCTGCTTACCGGCGCGGGCCTGGAGGTGGAGTGGATCCGGCCGCGCACCGTGTTGTCGCCGTCCACCGTCGACCATGTCCTGGCCACCGACACCAGGGCGCTGGCCTGGCTGGTCCGCACGGAGCTCGACGCGAACCCGACCGACGACGACACCGTCGGGATCCATCTGGTGGCGAGCGCGGTCAAGAAGTAGCGGGTTAGCGCCTTCGCTCCTGCTTCGACTGGCACTGGACGCATCTGGCGGCCTCGGGGCGGGCTTCCAGCCTGCCCTCTGGCACCTGCTTGCCGCAGTCGACGCACTCGCCGTAGGTGCCCTCGTCCAGCCGCTTGAGCGCGGCCAGGACCGCGCCGCGCTGCGCGGTGGCCACGGTCAGCATGGCCTGCGCGCGGTCTGTGTCGGTCAGGTCGGATCCGGCGTCGGCCGCGGAGCGATCCCTGACGGCCACCGGATCCCCGCGCAGCACGCCGATGGATCTGTCGAGCTCGGCGAGCATGCTCTCCAGTCGCTCACGAGCGGTCGTGTCGTCCACGGTCCGCACCTCCGGGTAGGCGAGTACGGCCGGCCACGGGACTCCCCGGAGGTCCCGCCCGGCGCAGTGGGGGGTGAATGGCGCGGTGACTCCGAGTAAACGGAGGGCATCGCTTTCCTCACCGGATGCCCACTAAGAACGCTTCTTACACTTTTAGAAGAGCGAGCCCTCTTCCTCCGGTTGCTGCGGCTCGATCAGGTGTGGGCCGTTGTTGCGCACGCTGTTGACGTCGGTGGAGACGGGGTAGGCGACCAGCCGTCCCGTGTCGGCGGGCACCAGCAGCCGCGAGGCCTGCTCGGTGTCGGTGAGCTTGGGGTCGAGCCACTCGGCCCAGCGCTCCCGCTCGATCATCATCGGCATCCTGTCGTGGATGCGCCCGAGATCGTCCTCCGCCTGGGTGGTGATGACCGTGCAGGTGACGAGCCACTTGAGCGGATCGTCGTCGGCCCTGGTCGGGTCCTTCCAGAACTCGTACAGCCCGGCCATGGCGAGCACGCCGTCGTCTTCCGGATGGATGTAGAAGGGCTGCTTCTTCTTCTTTTCGCCTTCGACCGGCATCCACTCGAAGTAGCCGTCGGCCGGCAACAGGCATCTGCGCGAGGCGAACGCCCGCTTGAAGGCGGGCTTCTCCGCGACGGTCTCGAGCCTGGCGTTGATCATGCGTGAGCCGATCGAGGGATCCTTCGCCCAGGCGGGCACCAGCCCCCATCGCATGACCCTCAGCTGCCTGACCGCCCGGTCGCTTCTATGGTCGCGCCCGCTTCGGGACTCGTTGGCTCGTTCCTCGCTCTCTCCTCCCGAGCTCCTGCGCTCCGGTTCCTTCGGCACCCTGCTGAGCACCGCGTACACCCTCTTGGTGGGGGCGACGTTGTAGTCGGGCTGCAGCTCCTCGTCGGGAGCGGCGTCCTGCTCGACCTGGAACTCCTCCAGGAGTTCGTGTTTCTTGCGCGCCGAGGCGTATCTGCCGCACATGCGTCCACCCTGCCACGGGTTCGGCCGTCCCGCCCAGTAGGTTGGCTGGACATGAAGGCCTTTCAGCTGGTCAGCCCGGGTAAGACCGAGCTTCGCGACATCGACGTGCCAGAGCCTGGCCCTGGTCAGGTTCTGCTGAGAGTGACAGGGTCGGGCGTCTGCCACTCCGACCTCCACCTGCTCCACGCCCAGCAGCTGCCCTTCCCCATGACGCTCGGCCACGAGCCGGCCGGGCAGATCGCCGCGCTCGGCCCCCAGGTGACCGGCTGGGAGGTGGGTCAGCACGCCATCGGCTACATCGTGTGGGGCTGCGGGATGTGCCGCCGGTGCGCGACGGGCGCGGAGAACGCCTGCGAGCGCTTCCCCCGCGGCCTGGTCCCTGGCCCGGGGCTCGGCTATCCGGGCGCGATGGCGGAGTACCTGCTCGCTCCCGCCAGGTCGCTGGTGCCGCTCGGCGACCTCGACCCCGTCGACTCCGCGCCGCTGGCGGACGCGGGGCTCACGCCCTACCACGCGATCGACCGCTCGCGTGACCTGCTCACCCCTGCCTCCACTGCCGTGGTGATCGGTGTCGGCGGGCTCGGGCACCTGGCGGTGCAGATCCTCCGGGCGATCACCGCCAGCACCGTCATCGCCGTCGACCTCGACCAGGAGAAGCTCACCGCCGCGCTCGGCCACGGCGCCCACCACGCGGTGCTGTCCGGGCCCGAGGCGGTGACCGAGATCCTCGACCTCACCCGCGGCAGGGGCGCCGACGTGGTGCTCGACTTCGTCGGCGTGACGCCCACGCTATCCGTCGGCGCGGGGGTCGTCTCCTCCTACGGGCACCTGACGGTGGTCGGGCTAGGCGGCGGGACCGTCGACTTCGCGGCCTCGGGTCCGCCGCAGGGGCTGCCGTGGGGCGCCACGGTCAGCAGGCCGTACGGCGGGACGCGAAAGGACCTGCACGAGGTGCTCTCGCTGGCCCAGCGGGGGCTCATCAAGGTGGAGGTCGAGCGGTACCCGCTGACCGACGCCACCGAGGTCCTGTGCAGGCTGGAGCGCGGCGAGGTGAAGGGCCGCGCCGTCCTGGTGCCCTGACGGGAGCGCCTCTCCCCCCGGCGTCCCCCCGGCGCCTCCCAGCCCGCGCCCAGGCGGGTTTTGTGCCCGCTCCCGATAGGCTGACCACATGTCCGCTCCGCTCTGGCCGGCCCCGACGGCCTCCGCCCCGGTCACCGCGACCGTCCGCCTGCCCGGCTCCAAGTCGGTCACCAACAGGGCGCTGCTGCTGGCCGCCCTCGCCGAGGGCCCAGGCACCGTACGGCAGGCGCTGCGCAGCCGCGACGCCGACCTGATGGCGGCGGCCATGCGCGCGCTGGGCACCGAGCTGACCCCCTCCAACGAGAGCGCCTCGGGCGTCGACTGGCACGTCACCCCCGGCCCCGTCCGCGGCGGCGCCCGCATCGACGTCGGCCTCGCCGGCACGGTGATGCGCTTCGTGCCCCCCATGGCCGCGCTGGCCGACGGCGAGGTGCGCTTCGACGGCGACGCCCACGCCCGCAAGCGCCCCATGGGCCCGATCCTGGCCGCCCTGCGCGCGCTCGGCGCCGAGGTCGACAACGACGTGCTGCCCTTCACCATCCGCGGCAGGGCCGTCGGCGGCGAGGTCACCATCGACGCCTCCGCCTCCTCCCAGCTGATCTCCGGGCTGCTCCTCACCGCCGCGCGGTTCGAGAAGGGCGTGACGATCCGCCACGCGGGCCCGCCCGTGCCCTCGATGCCGCACATCGAGATGACGGTCCAGATGCTGCGCGCCGCCGGCGTCACCGTCGACGACGACGTGCCCGACGTGTGGCGGGTCGAGCCCGGCCCGATCGCCGCCAGGGACCTGGTCGTCGAGCCTGACCTGTCCAACGCCGCACCCTTCCTGGCGGCCGCGCTCATCACCGGCGGCACGGTCACCGTCCCGGGCTGGCCCGCCGTGACCACCCAGCCGGGTGACGAGCTGCGCGGCCTGCTCGGCGCGATGGGCGCCACCGTCGCCCTCGGCCCCGACGGGCTCACCGTCACGGGCACCGGCGAGATCTCGGGCATCGACGCCGACCTCCACGAGGTGGGCGAGCTCACCCCGACCATCGCCGCCCTGGCGGCGCTTGCCTCCTCGCCGAGCACGCTGCGCGGCATCGCGCACCTGCGCGGCCACGAGACCGACCGGCTGGCCGCCCTCGTCACCGAGATCAACAGGCTGGGCGGCGACGCCGCGGAGACCGCCGACGGCCTGGTCGTCAGGCCCGTCCCGCTCCACGGCGGCGTCTTCCACAGCTACGCCGACCACCGCATGGCCACGGCCGGAGCCGTCATCGGGCTCGCCGTCCCCGGCGTCGAGGTGGAGGACATCGCGACGACGGGTAAGACACTCCCGGAGTTCGCCGGCATGTGGGCCGAGATGCTGGGGAAGCCATGACCCGCGCGCCCGTCGACCGCGGGGCGCCGCGCCGAGAGCAGGGAGCGGACCGCTGAGAAAGCGGGAGTACGACGAGGACGACGTCAGGGTCAGGCCGAGCAAGGGCTCACGGCCGCGGACCAGGATCCGTCCTGCGCACGAGGACGCCGTCGAAGGTTTCGTGATCGCCGTCGACAGGGGCCGCTACACGTGTCTGGTCGAGACCGAGGGCCGTAAGAAGAAGCGCGAGCGCCGGCTGGTCACCGCCATGAAGGCGCGCGAGCTCGGGCGTAAGGGCATCGTGGTCGGCGACCGGGTCGCGCTGGTCGGCGACGTCTCGGGCAGGTCCGACACGCTCGCCCGAGTCGTCAGGGTCGAGCCCCGCACCTCGATGCTGCGCCGCAGCGCCGACGACACCGAGGACACCGACGGCATCGAGCGTCCCATCGTCGCCAACGCCGACCAGCTCGTCATCGTCACCGCCCTGGCCGACCCGCCGCCGCGTCCGCGCATGATCGACCGCATCCTGGTGGCCGCCTTCGACGCCGAGGTGGAGCCACTGCTCTGCCTGACCAAGTCGGATCTCGCCCCGCCCGCCGAGCTGGTGTCGCTCTACGAGCCGCTCGGCGTGCCGTACGTGGTGGTGCGGAAGGGCGGCGACCTGACCGAGGTCCGCGAGCACCTGGCCGGGCGCGTCAGCGTGCTGGTCGGGCACTCGGGTGTCGGCAAGTCCACGCTGGTCAACGCGCTGGTCCCGGACGCCAACCGAGCCGTCTCGCATGTCAACGTGGTCACCGGGCGGGGCCGCCACACCTCCTCCTCGGCGGTCGCGCTCGAGCTGCCCGAGGGCGGCTGGATCATCGACACGCCCGGCGTGCGGAGCTTCGGGCTGGCGCACGTCTCCGTCGAGACCGTCCTCGCCGGCTTCCCCGACCTGATCGAGGGCACTGTCGGCTGTCCCAAGGGATGCACGCATCTCGACGAGGGGTGCGCGCTCGACGCGTGGGTCGCCGCCGGTCACGCCGACCCGGTCCGCCTCGCCTCGCTGCGCCGCCTGCTGTCCATCCGCGAAGGCGCTCCCGAGCCCGAGTGAGCAGGGCGCCCGCCCGCCGCGGTCAGCGGTTGGGGCGCAGGGTCCAGGAGACGGTCATCTCCGACACGGTCGTCCCCTCCGCGTTGCGGATCTCGACCGCCACGTCGAACTCCGGCCGCTTCCCCTCGTCCAGCTGGGCCACGACCTCGTCGCGCGAGGCGAGCAGGCGCGCCTCCGCCACCACCTCGCCCATGGCCACCTTGCGGTAGCGGATGGTGGCCGTCGTGGGCAGGGGGACGGCGCGCGACAGCTGGTCACCGAAGGTCGCCAGCGTCGCCGCGCCCGACGCCGACTCGGCGAGCGCGAACAGCGCCCCCGCGTGCGGTCCCCCGACGTGGTTGTGCAGGTCCGGACGGTCGGGCAGGCGGCAGATGGCCACGCCGTCCTCGACCTTGTCGTAGGAGATGTCCAGGGTGCGCGCGAAGGGCACCGTCTGCAGCAGGAACTCGCCGGCGTCGAATGACATGCCGCCATGCTACTGGCGAGTAACTCATCATGGGGATATAGGCGGGTCTGATGGAAGTCGCGCCGACGCGATAGCGTGGCTCCTCGTGACGGGTTACAGCGACGATCTGCGTCTCGCGCATGTCATGGCGGACGCCGCCGACGACCTCACCCTGCGCCGGTTCAAGGCGGTCGACCTCAAGGTCGAGACCAAGCCCGACCTCACCCCGGTCAGCGACGCCGACCGGGCGGTGGAGGAGGCCATCAGGGGCACGCTGCGCAGGGCCAGGCCCCGTGACGCGGTCGTGGGCGAGGAGTTCGGCACGACCGGCTACGGCGCCAGGTCGTGGATCATCGACCCGATCGACGGCACCAAGAACTACGTGCGCGGCGTGCCCGTGTGGGCGACGCTGATCGCGCTGATGGACCACGGCGAGGTCGTCGTCGGGCTGGTGTCGGCGCCCGCGCTCGGCCGTCGCTGGTGGGCGGCGCGCGAGGGCGGCGCCTGGACAGGCAAGAGCCTCACCAAGGCCTCCCGTATGCGGGTCTCCTCGGTGAGCAGGCTCGAGGACGCGTCGTTCTCCTACTCCGACATCGAGGAGTGGGAGAAGGCCGGCCGGCTGGAGCCCTTCCTCGGCCTGGGGCGCGCGTGCTGGCGCACCAGGGCCTACGGCGACTTCTGGTCGCACATGATGGTCGCCGAGGGCTCGGTCGACCTGTCGGCCGAACCCGACCTGTCGCCGTGGGACATCGCCGCGCTGACGGTGATCGTCGAAGAGGCCGGCGGCACCTGGACCGGCCTCGACGGCGCCAGGGGGCTGGAGGCCGGAGGGCTGGTGTGCAGCAACGGCACGCTCCACGACGAGGTGCTCAAGCGGCTCAGCGCGTGAGCGGCACCGCTCAGAGCTTCAGCAGCCGCGACACCGCGGCCATGAGCGCGTCCCTGTAGGCGTCGCCGTAGAGGCAGACGTGCACGAGCAGGGGGTGGAGCTGGTGCAGCGGCACGCGCTCCCGCCAGCCGTCGGCCGGCGGCGCCTCCTCGCGGTACGCCCCTAGGACGACGTCCAGGTACGGCGCGCCGAACAGGGCGAGCATCGCCAGGTCGGTCTCCCTGTGACCGCCGTGCGCGGCAGGGTCGATGAGCACCGCCCTGCCGCCCGACCAGAGCACGTTCCCGCTCCACAGGTCGCCGTGGATGCGCGCGGGCGGCTCCGCGGGTCCGGAGAGCTCGGGGAAGCGCGCGACGGCCCGCTCGATCAGCCTGACGTCCGAGGCGGCCAGCCGCGCCTGCCGGACGAAGGGGAGGACGCGGCGGGTGGCGTAGAACGAGGGCCAGTCGGCGGCGGGCTCGTTGGACATCGGCAGGTCGGCGATGAAGCCGGGCCACGGGGCGCCGAAGGCGTCGGCGCCCCGCAGGTGCGTCCTCGCGAGCTCGCGCCCGAAGCGCTCGGCGGCGGCGCGGGTGGGCCGCTCGGTGTCGATCCACTCCAGGACCAGACCGTCCTCGTCGGACGACACCACCGAGGCCGCGATCGGGCCGAGCCAGCGCAGCCCGGCCGCCTCGGAGGTGAACAACGGGGAAACGGCGCCGTGCTTTCCGAACACGGGCCGCCCGTCGAGCCGCCCCTTGCGCAGGCGCCATCCGTGCGAGGCGCCGAGGTCCTCAGTCCAGTCGATCGGCAAGGTACTTCGCCAACCCTTCAGCGGCGGCCTTCACCTGAGCGAGCACGATCTCGAAGCCGTCGCGGCCGCCGTAGTAGGGGTCGGGCACCTCCGCGCCCTCGGGCGCCTCGGGGTCGAAGGAACGGAACAGCCGGACGTCCGTGCCGGAGGGCACGATGCGCCGCAGGGCGCCTAGATTCTCCGCGTCCATGGCCACCACCAGGTCGTACTCGTCGAAACCGAACCGGCGGGCGCGGTGACGGGAGCCGTCGTAGCCGTGCTCGGCCAGCACCGCGGCGGCGCGCTCGTCCATCGGGTCGCCCACGTGCCAGCCACCCGTTCCCGCGCTGTCGAGCGCCACCCTCTCCGACAGCCCGTGCTCGTCGAGCGTCTGCCTGAGCACCACCTCGGCCATCGGGGAGCGGCAGATGTTTCCCATGCACACCAGCGATACGCGAAAGGTCATGCCTCCCATCATGATGCTGACCTGGGCCGTTCACCGAACGTTCACCCCGATTCGGGGGTTGAGTCACCTTCGCTGCTTAACGTCTGTCTCGACTAAGGACCAAGTGGGAGGAAACCCAACCGTGAAGTATGCAGGCCGGCTCGCCGCCGTCGCCGTTGTCGGCGCGCTCTCGCTCGCTGCGTGCGGCACCGACAACAACACCGGTGCCCCTGCGGGTACCACGTCCGCGTCCGCCGCCGCGACCTCGGGCAACGACAACGCCCTCAGCGGCACGATCAACGCGGCTGGGTCCTCGGCTCAGGCAAACGCGATCGACCAGTGGAAGAAGGACTTCCAGGCGAAGAACCCGAACGTCAACCTGAACTACCAGCCCAGCGGTTCCGGCGCCGGTATCCAGGCGTTCATCCAGGGCACCGTCGCCTTCGCGGGCTCCGACTCCGCACTGAAGGACGACAAGGGTGAGCCCGCGCAGGCCGACGCGCGTTGCAAGACCGGCAAGGCCATCAACCTGCCGATGGTGACCGGTCCGGTGGCCGTGGTCTACAACCTCCCCGGTGTCGACGGGCTGCAGCTGTCGCCCAAGACGCTGGCCGGCATCTTCAACAGCACGATCACCAAGTGGGACGACCCGGCCATCAAGGCCGAGAACCCCAACGCCAAGCTGCCGTCCACGCCGATCCAGGCCTTCCACCGCTCGGACGAGTCGGGCACCAGCGACAACTTCACCAAGTTCCTCAAGGCCACGGCGGAGTGGCCGTACGAGCCCGCCAAGGCCTGGCCCGCCGAGGCCAAGGGCCAGGGCGCCAAGGGCTCCGACCAGGTCGCCGCCTCGGTGAAGGGCGCCGAGGGCGCGATCGGCTACGTCGAGCTCTCCTACGCCGAGAACTCCCAGCTCCAGACGGCCAAGGTCGCCAACGGCTCGGGCGAGTTCGTCGAGCTCACCGCCGACAGCGCCGCCAAGACCGTCGAGGCCGCCGAGATCAAGGGCACCGGCAACGACCTCAAGCTGAGCATCGACTACGCCACCAAGGCCGCGGGCGCCTACCCGATCGTCCTGGTGACCTACGAGATCACCTGCGAGAAGGGCCTGCCGACCGACCAGGTCCCGCTGGTGAAGTCCTTCCTGGGCTACACCGCCAGCGACGAGGGCCAGGCCTCGCTGAAGGAGCTCGGCTACGCCCCGCTCCCCGCGACGCTGCTCACCAAGGTCCGCGCTGCCGTCGAGGCGATCTCCTAACTCATGACAACCCCCGTTCGCACCCGAGGAGGCGGGCCGGCCACGCGCCGGGCCGCCTCCCGGCGCAGCTCAGGTGAGGGTCCCTTCCGCTTCGCCGCGACCGGTGCCGGCGTCGTCCTGCTGGGAATCATGGCGGCCATCGCCGTCTTCCTGATCAGCGAGGCGATTCCGGCGTTGCAGGCGAACAAGGGCAACTTCTTCACCGAACTCATCTGGGAGCCCAACGGCAGCCAGGTCTTCGGCATCGCCGCCCTGGCTTTCGGGACCGTGCTCAGCTCGGCCCTCGCGCTGGTCATCGCGACCCCGATCGCAGTGGGCGTCGCGCTGTTCATCTCCCACTACGCGCCCCGCCGGCTGGCGGGGCCACTCGGCTATCTGGTCGACCTGCTCGCCGCCGTGCCCAGCGTCATCTACGGCCTGTGGGGCCTGGTCTTCCTGGTCCCCTTCCTGAAGACGCCTTCGGTGTGGCTCAACGAGCACCTCGGCTGGTTCCCCCTGTTCGCCGGTGAAGGCGTCATCGGCGGCAAGACCATGCTCGCCGGCGGCATCGTGCTCGCGATCATGATCCTGCCGATCATCGCGGCCATCTCCCGCGAGGTCTTCCTGCAGGCGCCGAAGATGAACGAGGAGGCGGCGCTCGCGCTCGGCGCGACCCGCTGGGAGATGATCAGGATGGCGGTGCTGCCGTTCGGCCGTCCCGGCGTCATCAGCGCGGCGATGCTCGGCCTCGGCCGGGCGATGGGCGAGACCATCGCGGTCGCGCTCATCTTCCCCGCGACCTTCGACCTCAGCTTCCAGATCCTCACCCCGCACGCCAACAGCATCGCGGCCAACATCGCCAACGGCTTCGGCGAGGCGACCCCCATCGGGCGCGGCGCGCTGATCGCCTCCGGCCTGGTGCTGTTCGTCATCACCCTGCTCGTCAACATGGGCGCCCGCATGGTGATCGCCCGCCGCAAGGAGTACGCGAGGACCGGCGCATGAGCGAGCATCGCGAGCGATCAATCAGACACAGCCGCCTCGAGGACATGCGACCGACGAAGGAGGGCGCATGACCTCTATTCAGCACATCTCGACAGGGCGCAGGATCAAGGACCGGGTCGTTCAGGGCCTGGTCTACCTGGCCTTCGCGCTGGCCGTGGTGCCGCTCATCTCCGTGCTGTGGCTGGTCATCAAGAACGGCCTGGCCCGCTTCGACATGGAGTTCCTGACCCACTCGATGCGCGGCATCGGAGCCAGGGACGTGGGCGGCGGCGCCTACCACGCCATCATCGGCACCCTCGAACAGGTCCTGCTGGCCTCCGCCATCGCGGTGCCCATCGGCGTGCTCACCGCCATCTACCTGGTGGAGTACGGCACGGGCGGGCGGCTCAGCCGTACGATCAGCTTCTTCGTGGACGTCATGACCGGCGTCCCCTCGATCGTGGCGGGCCTGTTCATCTTCGCCTTCTGGATCCTCTTCCTCGGCATCCCGTTCTCCGGGTTCGCCGGAGCGCTCGCGCTGTCGATCCTGATGATGCCGACGGTGGTCCGCTCGGCCGAGGAGATGCTCAGGCTGGTCCCCAACGACCTGCGTGAGGCCTCCTACGCCCTGGGCGTGCCGAAGTGGCGCACGATCCTCAAGGTCGTGCTGCCGACCGCGCTCACCGGCATCATCACCGGCGTCATGCTGGCCATCGCCCGCGTCGCGGGTGAGACCGCGCCGCTGCTGCTGACCGTGTTCTTCACCGACTCCATCAACAACGATCCGTTCAACGGGCCGCAGATGGGGCTTCCCCTCTACGTGTTCGACCAGGCGGCCCGTCCCAACGACACCGCCATCGACCGCGCGTGGGCGGGAGCTCTCACGCTCATCCTGATCGTCATGCTGCTCAACCTGGTCGCGCGCCTCATCGCCTGGTGGCGCTCGCCTGGCCGGGCCCGATAGGAGGTATCCGCCACCATGTCCAAGCAGATCCAGGTCTCGGGCCTCGACGCATACTACGGATCGCACAAGGCCATCGAGGACGTCTCGATGACCATCGAGCCCCGCTCGGTCACCGCGTTCATCGGCCCCTCCGGCTGCGGCAAGTCCACCTTCCTTCGCACGCTCAACCGCATGCACGAGGTCATCCCCGGCGCGCGGGTCGACGGCAAGGTGCTGCTCGACGGCGAGGACCTCTACGGTCCCGACGTGGAGCCCGTCTCCGTCCGCCGCGCGATCGGCATGGTCTTCCAGCGGCCCAACCCGTTCCCGACCATGTCCATCTACGAGAACGTGGCCGCGGGGCTCAAGCTCAACGGCCGCATCTCCAAGTCCGAGACCGACGGCATCGTCGAGGAGTCGCTCAAGGGCGCCAACCTCTGGAACGAGGTCAAGGACCGGCTCAGCAAGCCGGGCGCGGGCCTGTCCGGCGGACAGCAGCAGCGCCTGTGCATCGCCCGCGCGATCGCGGTCAAGCCTGAGGTGCTGCTCATGGACGAGCCCTGCTCGGCCCTCGACCCCATCTCCACGCTGGCCATCGAGGACCTGATGACCAAGCTCAAGGACGAGTACACGATCGTCATCGTCACCCACAACATGCAGCAGGCCGCCCGGGTGAGCGACCGCACCGCCTTCTTCAACCTCGCGGCCCAGGGGCAGCCCGGCAAGGTGGTCGAGATGGACGACACCTCGCGGATGTTCACCAACCCCTCGCAGAAGGCCACCGAGGACTACATCACGGGACGTTTCGGCTGATGGTCGTCGCGGCGAACGGGGACGCCCCGACAGCCCCCACGCTGCTGGTGGCCGACCCGGACGAGAACGTCATCCAGGAGCTGGCGGCGGCGCTGGTACGCGAGGGCGTCGAGGTCACCGGCGTGACCGACGGCGCCCAGGCGCTCCTGCAGGCCGGCGCCCTGCACCCCGACGTGGTGCTCGTGGGCGCCACACTGCCGACCATCGGCGCGGTGGAGTTCGTCCGCGCCGTACGGCTCGCACGCTCGGTGCCCGTCCTGCTCGGCGTCAGTGAGGGGCATGCCGAGCAGGCGGTCCAGGCGCTGGCCGCGGGCGCGTCGGCGTGCGTGGCCAGGCCGTACCGGGTGCCGGAGCTGTTGCCCTTCATCCAGGCGGCCTCCCACGGCGAGACCCGCAAGGTGCTCAGCGTGGGGAGCGTGGAGCTCGACGTCAACGCCTACCAGGTACGCGTCGCGGGCCACGCCGTCCACCTGCCGCTGCGCGAGTTCGAGCTGCTGCACTACCTGATGCGCAACGCCGACCGTACGGTGACCCGCGAGCAGATCATGAGGAACGTCTGGCACTCCGCCGACGGCACCTCGACCAACACGATCGCGGTGCACGTCAAGCGGCTGCGGGCGCGTCTGGGCGACGAGGACGACCAGCTGATCCAGACCGTGCGCGGCGTCGGCTACCGGCTGATCACGCCTGCCTGAAGCTCGGCGATGCCGTCGTCGTCGCAGGTCTCCCAGAAGGCGCCCACGACGTCCTCCAGGTGCCGCAGCGACTCGGCCCGGAACAACACGTCCTGATATTTCGTGATGTCGTACTGCGTGGCGCCCATGACGCGCAGGTCGAGGGGCCTGATGTCCATGCCCCTGAACTCCTCGATCTCGCCGTAGGACGACAGGATGCCCGCCCCGTACGCGCGCAGCTCGCCGCTCTCGGCCATGACGCCGAACTCCAGCGTGAACCAGAAGACCTTCGAGACGAACTCCAGCGCCTCCTCGCTCTCCACCCGCCGCGCCGCCGCGCCCGCGGCCCGGTACAGCGCCGCGAACCGATCGTGGGCCAGCGCGTTGGCGTGCCCGATCACCTCGTGGACGACGTCGGGCTCCGGCGTGTAGAAGGGCACCGAGTGGTGGCGGATGTACTGCGTGGAGTGGAAGTAGCCGTCGGCCAGCACGCCGTAGAAGTCACGCAGCGGCACGAGCCCGGCGGCGGGCAGGTACCTGAACCCGGTGAGCGGCTCCAGCAGCTCGCTCACCTCCTGGAGCTGCGGGATCCGGTCGGTGGGCAGTCCCAGCCGCGCCGCGCCCTCCAGGTACTCCGCCGTGGCGTACTTCCTGTGCTTGATGGCCAGCTCGTGCGAGATCAGCGCCCAGATCTCGTGTTCCTGCTCGGTGTACTCGGCCTCGGGGATCGCCTCGCCCGGCCGGTGGTTGACGGCCAGGGCCGCGATGGCGTTGCGCCTGGCCCGATAGACCTGGTCGGCGAAACCAGGATGTGACGTCGCCAGCTCGACCACCACGGACCCGTCGTCCTGGGCGGACACCGGCGCGAAGTACTGCGCTTCCTCGAACATGCGAGAATGACAGCAATTGCGGCTTTCGTTGGCAAGAGTGACCAGTTTCATTGGTCGATTCGCGCAATATCGCCCGGTTGCTGCGGGCTTCTACTGCTCGAATCGCACAGACCTAGCGGAGGCGGTCGTGGACGAGCTCGACGCCAGACTTCTGGTGACCATGCGCGCGCACCCTCGCATCGGACTGACCGAGTTGGCCCGCCTGCTGGGGGTGGCCAGGGGCACGGTGCAGGCCAGGGTGGAGAAGCTGACGGCGCGCGGGGTCATCGTCGACTTCGGGCCCACGGTCTCGGCCGCGGGCACCGGTCACCCGATCCTGGCGTTCGTCTGGCTCCAGATCGCCCAGGGACGGCTGGCGGAGGCGGTCGAGGCACTGCGCGACGTGCCGCAGATCCTCGAGGTCCACGGCACCAGCGGGCAGCACGACCTGCTGTGCAGGGTGGTGGCCAGGAGCACGGACCATCTGCAGGAGGTCATCGCGCGCATCCTCGCCTCTCCCGCCGTGGAGCGCAGCGATACTACGATCGCGCTCTCGACACAGATCCCTTACCGGATCGAGCCTCTGATCGCCTCTTCTCATGAGGAGAGGTAGGCCGGAGCAGCCGCCGGCGAACCAGTACAGCTCGCGATCCCCTTCGTGGGTGAGCACGGTCAACTCGTGGGGCACCCGTAGTCGTGGGGATCTCGGATCTCAAGGCCCTCGGATCTCAAGGCCCTCGAGGCCCTCGGCGTCACGGGGCAGAAGCAACAGCCGCGGCCATGACGCCACCAGAAACAGGCCCGGCACACGAAAAAAAGGGGGGTTCCGCCCGCACGGCGGAACCCCCCGACAACGAGAAAAGGGGCCCCACCAGACGGTGGAACCCCAAATCCCATAATGTAAAGATTGCGCGGCGGCGACCTACTCTCCCACACCCTCCCGAGTGCAGTACCATCGGCGCTGCAGAGCTTAACTTCCGGGTTCGGAATGTAACCGGGTGTTTCCCCTGCGCTATAACCGCCGCAACCCCATGAGACAGTGCTTGTTGTCTCAGAATTGCGTAGTGGACGCGAGCAAGATGCTTTGTGGTCAAGTCCTCGGCCTATTAGTACCGGTCAGCTCCACACGTTACCGTGCTTCCACCTCCGGCCTATCAACCCGGTCGTCTACCGGGAGCCTTACCCACTCTCGTGGTGGGAGACCTCATCTCAAGGCGAGCTTCCCGCTTAGATGCTTTCAGCGGTTATCCCTTCCGAACGTAGCCAACCAGCCGTGCACCTGGCGGTACAACTGGCACACCAGAGGTTCGTCCGTCCCGGTCCTCTCGTACTAGGGACAGCCCCTTTCAAGTCTCCTGCGCGCGCAGCGGATAGGGACCGAACTGTCTCGCGACGTTCTAAACCCAGCTCGCGTACCGCTTTAATGGGCGAACAGCCCAACCCTTGGGACCTACTCCAGCCCCAGGATGCGACGAGCCGACATCGAGGTGCCAAACCATCCCGTCGATATGGACTCTTGGGGAAGATCAGCCTGTTATCCCCGGGGTACCTTTTAGCCGTTGAGCGACGGCGCTTCCACATGCCACCGCCGGATCACTAGTCCCAGCTTTCGCTCCTGCTCGACCCGTCAGTCTCACAGTCAAGCTCCCTTGTGCACTTACACTCGACACCTGATTGCCAACCAGGCTGAGGGAACCTTTGGGCGCCTCCGTTACTCTTTAGGAGGCAACCGCCCCAGTTAAACTACCCACCAGACACTGTCCCCGATCCGGATCACGGACCAGAGTTAGACGTTCAAAACGACCAGAGTGGTATTTCACCAATGACTCCACCCGAACTAGCGTCCGAGCTTCACAGTCTCCCACCTATCCTACACAAGACGCTCCAAACGCCAATGTCAAGCTGTAGTGAAGGTCCCGGGGTCTTTCCGTCCTGCTGCGCGTAACGAGCATCTTTACTCGTAGTGCAATTTCGCCGGGTCTGCGGTTGAGACAGCGGGGAAGTCGTTACGCCATTCGTGCAGGTCGGAACTTACCCGACAAGGAATTTCGCTACCTTAGGATGGTTATAGTTACCACCGCCGTTTACCGGCGCTTAAGTTCTCACCTTCGCCACTTGCGTGGCTAAGCGGTCCCCTTAACGTTCCGGCACCGGGCAGGCGTCAGTCCGTATACATCGTCTTACGACTTCGCACGGACCTGTGTTTTTAGTAAACAGTCGCTTCCCCCTGGCCACTGCGACCCCCACCAGCTCAGAAAGCTAGTTTCATCACCAGCAGAGGTCCCCCTTCTCCCGAAGTTACGGGGGCAATTTGCCGAGTTCCTTAACCACAGTTCACCCGATCGCCTTGGTATTCTCTACCTGACCACCTGAGTCGGTTTAGGGTACGGGCCGCCACAACACTCGCTAGAGGCTTTTCTCGGCAGCATAGGATCATCCACTTCGCCACAATCGGCTCGGCATCACATCTCAGACTCAATGAGAGACGGATTTGCCTATCTCTCGTCCTACATGCTTACCCCAGGAACAACCATCGCCTGGGTTGGACTACCTTCCTGCGTCACCCCATCGCTTACCTACTACCCGATCGGATCGAGCGTTCAGCCTCACCACTTGTCCCGAAGGACGCTGCGGGGCTTAAGGACTCTTAGCATCACGAGGTTCGATATGGGCGCGTTAAAGCGGGTACGGGAATATCAACCCGTTGTCCATCGACTACGCCTGTCGGCCTCGCCTTAGGTCCCGACTTACCCTGGGCGGATTAGCCTGGCCCAGGAACCCTTGGTCATCCGGCGGCAGGGTTTCTCACCCTGCATTCGCTACTCATGCCTGCATTCTCACTCGCACAGCCTCCACAACTAGATCACTCTGCTGCTTCGCCGGCTGCACGACGCTCCCCTACCCATCAACCCCGCATAGGGGTCAATGCCACGACTTCGGCGGTGTACTTGAGCCCCGCTACATTGTCGGCGCGGAATCACTTGACCAGTGAGCTATTACGCACTCTTTCAAGGATGGCTGCTTCTAAGCCAACCTCCTGGTTGTCTCTGCGACTCCACATCCTTTCCCACTTAGCACACGCTTAGGGGCCTTAGTCGGTGATCTGGGCTGTTTCCCTCTCGACTACGGAGCTTATCCCCCGCAGTCTCACTGCCACGCTCTCACTTACCGGCATTCGGAGTTTGGCTGACGTCAGTAACCTTGTCGGGCCCATCGGCCATCCAGTGCTCTACCTCCGGCAAGAAACACGCGACGCTGCACCTAAATGCATTTCGGGGAGAACCAGCTATCACGGAGTTTGATTGGCCTTTCACCCCTACACACAGGTCATCCCCCAGGTTTTCAACCCTGGTGGGTTCGGTCCTCCACGAGGTCTTACCCTCGCTTCAACCTGCCCATGCGTAGATCACTCCGCTTCGGGTCTACAGCATGCGACTCAAACGCCCTATTCAGACTCGCTTTCGCTACGGCTCCCCCACACGGGTTAACCTCGCCACACACCATAACTCGCAGGCTCATTCTTCAAAAGGCACGCAGTCACATCACAGCCGTCCGAAGACGACTAAGCTCCTACGGCTTGTAGGCACACGGTTTCAGGTACTATTTCACGACCCCTCACCGGGGCACTTTTCACCTTTCCCTCACGGTACTAGTGCACTATCGGTCATCAGGGAGTATTTAGGCTTACCAGGTGGTCCTGGCAGATTCACACAGGATTTCTCGGGCCCCGTGCTACTTGGGATCCCCTCAAACAGCCCATCCGATTTCGTCTACCCGGCTCTCACGGTCTACGGCGCCCCTTCCCAGAGGCTTCAACTATCAGACAGGTTTCTCACTGTTCGACCGATCGGCAGATCGATCAAGAGGGTCCCACGACCCCGAACATGCAACGCCTGCCGGCTATCACACATGCCCGGTTTAGCCTGATCCGCTTTCGCTCACCACTACTCACGGAATCACTGTTGTTTTCTCTTCCTACGGGTACTGAGATGTTTCACTTCCCCGCGTTACCACCAACCGCCCTATACATTCAGGCGGAGGCAACACCACATGACTGGTGCTAGGTTTCCCCATTCGGACATCCCCGGATCAACGTCTGGTTGGCGACTCCCCGAGGCTTAACGCAGCCTCCCACGTCCTTCATCGGCTCCTGATGCCAAGGCATCCACCGTGTGCCCTAAAAAACTTGGCCACAAAGATGCTCGCGTCCACTATGCAAATCTCAAACAACAAACAGCGACCGGCTAGCCTCCCCAAAAGGGGAGGATCCCCGGTCCTGTGCTCCAGAGGAGAACATCTCACGATGTCCGTTTCCTCAGGACCCAACAGTGTGTTCAGACCCGGTCCAAGCCCCCGCGACCAACGTTCCCACTCCCTCTTGCGAGGGCGGTACTAGCGGCCCGGCAACCCGGTCCAGCTGACTAGCCAGTGCTCCACTAATGAGCTGCCGAGCATCAGACGTTCGCTGATGACCTCGACGTAGACCGATCTAGGATCAGTCGGTGCTCCTTAGAAAGGAGGTGATCCAGCCGCACCTTCCGGTACGGCTACCTTGTTACGACTTCGTCCCAATCGCCAGCCCCACCTTCGACCGCTCCCCCCAGCAAGCTGGTTGGGCCACGGGCTTCGGGTGTTGCCGACTTTCGTGACGTGACGGGCGGTGTGTACAAGGCCCGGGAACGTATTCACCGCAGCGTTGCTGATCTGCGATTACTAGCGACTCCGACTTCATGGGGTCGAGTTGCAGACCCCAATCCGAACTGAGACCGGCTTTTAGGGATTCGCTCCACCTCGCGGTATCGCAACCCTCTGTACCGGCCATTGTAGCATGTTTGCAGCCCAAGACATAAGGGGCATGATGACTTGACGTCATCCCCACCTTCCTCCGAGTTGACCCCGGCAGTCCCCCATGAGTCCCCACCACCCCGAAGGGCGTGCTGGCAACATGGAGCAAGGGTTGCGCTCGTTGCGGGACTTAACCCAACATCTCACGACACGAGCTGACGACAGCCATGCACCACCTGTCACCCAGTCCGAAGAGGGCCACATCTCTGCAGCTTTCCGGGCGATGTCAAGCCTTGGTAAGGTTCTTCGCGTTGCGTCGAATTAAGCAACATGCTCCGCCGCTTGTGCGGGCCCCCGTCAATTCCTTTGAGTTTTAGCCTTGCGGCCGTACTCCCCAGGCGGGGCGCTTAATGCGTTAGCTCCGGCACGGAGATCGTGGAAGACCCCCACACCTAGCGCCCAACGTTTACAGCGTGGACTACCAGGGTATCTAATCCTGTTCGCTCCCCACGCTTTCGCTCCTCAGCGTCAGGTAAGGCCCAGAGAACCGCCTTCGCCACCGGTGTTCCTCCTGATATCTGCGCATTTCACCGCTACACCAGGAATTCCGTTCTCCCCTACCTACCTCTAGCCAGCCCGTATCCACCGCAGACCCGCAGTTAAGCTGCGAGCTTTCACGGCAGACGCGACAAGCCACCTACGAGCTCTTTACGCCCAATAATTCCGGACAACGCTTGCGCCCTACGTATTACCGCGGCTGCTGGCACGTAGTTAGCCGGCGCTTCTTCTGCAGGTACACGTCAACTTCGTCCCTGCTGAAAGAGGTTTACAACCCGAAGGCCGTCATCCCCCACGCGGCGTCGCTGCGTCAGGCTTTCGCCCATTGCGCAATATTCCCCACTGCTGCCTCCCGTAGGAGTCTGGGCCGTGTCTCAGTCCCAGTGTGGCCGGTCGCCCTCTCAGGCCGGCTACCCGTCGTCGCCTTGGTAGGCCACTACCCCACCAACAAGCTGATAGGCCGCGAGCCCATCCCCAACCGAAAAAACTTTCCACCACCACCCGATGCCGGGGGCGGTCGTATCCGGTATTAGACCCAGTTTCCCGGGCTTATCCCAGAGTCAGGGGCAGGTTGCTCACGTGTTACTCACCCGTTCGCCGCTCGAGTACCCCGAAGGGCCTTTCCGCTCGACTTGCATGTGTTAAGCACGCCGCCAGCGTTCGTCCTGAGCCAGGATCAAACTCTCCAAACAATGTTTGAGAATTTCTCCCGGCTGAAACATGAATGTTCCAACCAAAGGAATCCGTCCAATGGACGGGGTTGTGCATCATGCACTGGCTTTTAACACACTGTTGAGTTCTCAAGAAACGGACGCGTTCACCGTCACCCACCCGGTGGCGCTCGCTTCGTTATGTCGTTATTCTTTCAGTCTCTGCGGTCCGAGTCAAATTGACGCTTTCCGAGAATTCATCAGGAATTTCGACTGCCCCGCTTCCGGGGCAACCCCTCTAACTTACCAGCGATCCGGACAGGTGCGAACCAACCGGACACTGAATCAGAAAGTGGGATTCGCCGGACCACACCCCAGCGGGCGGGCCAGCGACAGAAACTCTAGCAGGACTCCTGGAGCACTTGGAGCCACTCAGGCGTTCAGGAGGTCATTCCCGTCCCACCGATGCGTCAAACCTTCGTCTCTCGCAACCAGATGACAAGCCATCCGCAATCGCCCACCTGTACGAAGTAGACACGAGCTCACTGCGCCCGTGGAGGTGCCCGTCATGCCCCGCTCGGAGTTCGACGACATTCGCGCCGCCATCGCCGACGAGACCAACCACTCCGGCGAGCTGCTGCGAATCGCCAGCGACCTGCTCGACGACCTGGAGCAGGTGCGTATGCGCGAGGCCGCGCTGCGCACCTACTACCTGCGCCTGCTCACCGCGGCGCGGGCGACGGTCGCGGCTGAGGTAGCGGGTGCCCCTGAGCCGCTCGTCTTCCTGCGGCACGAGCTCGCCCAGCACGGTCAGCTGCCCGCCGACGACGAGAGCGTCCAGCGCATCCTGTCGGACGCCCGCACCGCGGCCGCGCTGCTCGCCGCGCTCGAGCAGCCGACGGTTCCCAAGCGGACCGGCCTGCGCCTGCGCAGGTGCGTAGGCACCAGCCGGACGCTGCCGAGATGACGACCGAGCGCATACCGCGACTTGGATCACCGCCTGCGAGACTGCTCATATGTTGCAGACAGCAGGGAATTGGGCTGCGATCGCCCTTGTCGGAGGGTTTGGCCTCCTCTGGACGGGCGTAGTGCTCTTCGCCGTCGAGCCCACTCCCGGCTGGGTGCGCGCGATCCAGGCACTCTTCGGCATGCTGCTCGCCGGCTGGGCCACCCAGAGGGCCACCGCGATGCTCCGCCGTACCGCGTGAGACGCCACCGGCATGCACGCCCGCAGCGCACCCCCTCCGTGGGAAGCCCCGTGAGCTCCGCCCTCGTTCGCTTTTCCACAAGGTAGGTATCCTGGTTCCATGAGTGATCAACCGTACGAGGTCAGCCTCGATATGGGCGATGACGTGCAGGAATCCTGGATCGCCTTGTACAGGGACAGATATCCCGAGCGGCACCACATCGACGAGATCGACGACGAGGCCAACCGGGGGATCTTCCACTGGATGAACGAGGAGGACAAGCGCGAGACCGACGCTCACCCCGATCCGCTGGAGGAGCCCACCTCCTGCATCGAGGAGCAGCTCTAGGGCTGGAACCGATAGCCCATGCCTGGCTCGGTGAGCAGGTGCGCGGGGCGCGCGGGGTCGCGCTCCAGCTTGCGCCTGAGCTGAGCCATGTACTGCCGCAGGTAGTTCGTCTCCTTCAGATAGGCGCTCCCCCACACTTCGGTCAGCACCTGCCGCTGGCTGATGAGCTTGCCGGGATTGCGGAGCAGCAACTCGAGAAAGTGCCATTCGGTGGGCGTCAGCCGTACCCCGCCTGAGATCGTCTTGCTCGCCAGGTCCACCACGTGGTCGCCGATGCGCACGGCGGCGGGTTCCGTCTCGTGCTGGTTGATCCTGCGGGTGACCGCTCGGATGCGGGCCAGGAGCTCGTCGATGCCGAACGGCTTGGTGACGTAGTCGTCGGCCCCCGCGTCCAGCGCGTCCACCTTGTCCGCGCTGCCCGCCCTGCCGGACAGGACGATGATCGGCACGCTGGTCCAGCCGCGCAGGCCGTGGATGACGTCGACGCCGTCGAGATCGGGCAGGCCGAGGTCGAGGATGACCAGGTCGGGATGCCAGTCGGCGGCCTGGCGCAGGGCCGAGCTGCCGTCGTCGGCCACCGCGACCTCGTACTCCCTGGCCGCCAGGTTGATCCGCAGCGCGCGCAGGATCTGCGGTTCGTCGTCGACCACCAGAACGCGGGTCATGCGGCCGTCCTCAGCGACACGATCATGGTCAGTCCTCCTCCTGGCGTCTCCTCCGGCACGAGGGTGCCGCCCATCGCCTCGGTCAGCCCCCGCGACAGCGCCAGCCCCAGACCGACGCCCGCGTGGTTGTCACGGTCGCCCAGCCGCTGGAACGGCTGGAAGACCCGCTGGTGGTCCTCCTGCGGGATGCCAGGGCCCCTGTCGATGACGCGGATCTCGACGCGGTCGGCGTGCTCGCTGGCGGTGACCAGCACGGGGCTGTATCTGACGCCGTTGCTCACCAGGTTGACCAGCACCCTTTCGAGCAGCACGGGGTCGGCCATGACCTCGGGCAGCTCCGCCGAGAAGTCCGAGGTCGCGCGGGGTCCCACGTCAACCAGGGCTCTGGGGATGATCTCCTCCAGCGCCACGGGCTGGAGCGCGAGGCCCAGGACTCCCGCCTGCAGGCGGCTCATGTCGAGCAGGTTCTCCACCAGCCGGTGCAGCTTGACCAGCGACTCTCCCGCCGTGGCGAGCAGTTCCTGCCGGTCTGAGGGGCTCCAGTCGATCTCGGTGCTGCGCAGGCTCTCGACCGCCGCCATCGCCGAGGCGAGCGGCGTGCGCAGGTCGTGGCTGACCGCCGCCAGCAGTGCCGTACGCATCCTGTCCGCCTCCGCCAGCGGCCGCGCCAGCGCGGCCTCCTCGCGCAGCCGCTGCTGGCGCAGCGCCACCGCGGCCTCCGCGGCGAACGCCTCCAGCACCCGCCGGTCCGCGGCGTCCAGCAGCCTGCCCCGTACGGCAAGCACCAGGTCGTCGTCGATCGTCACGTCAGTGTCGCCTGTGCCCGGTTCGGTGCACGGCGGGCCGCCCGCCATGGCGACGATCCGCCAGCCGTCCCCCGCGCGCTCCAGCAGCGTGACCGAGGTCAACCCGTAGATCTCGCGCAGCCGTTCGAGCAGCGGCTCGCCGCGCAGCACCTGGCCGGCCAGCGTGGAGAGCACCTCCGCGTCGGCGCTCGACCTGGCCGCCTCCCTCGTACGGCGCGCCGCCAGGTCGACCACCGTGCTCACCATCGCCGCGACCAGCACGAAGATGACCAGAGCCAGGACGTTCTCCGGCGCGGAGATCGTCAGCGTGTGCACCGGCGCGGTGAAGAACCAGTTGAGCAGCGCGAACCCGAAGACCGCCGCCGTCAGCGCCGGCCACATGCCGCCGACCAGCGCCACCGAGACGACGAGCAGCAGGAACAGCAGGATCTCGCTGGGCAGCGTCAGGTCCCCCCTGAACGGCAGCAGCGCCAGGGTCAGCAGGGGCATCGCGAGCAGCGCCATCGCCCAGCCCGCGAGCCGGCGTCGCCGGGTGAGTCCGGCCCCGGGGGGCGCAGGACGGCCGAGGCCCTTGCGGATCGCCTCGTGGGTGACCATGTGCACGTCGATCGAGTCGGACTGCGCGATCGTCGTGACCCCCACGCCGCGCGAGAAGATCTGCGCCAGCCTGCCCCTGCGCGAGGCGCCGAGCACCAGCTGGGTGGCGTTGACGCCGCGGGCGAAGTCGAGCAGCGCGCGGGGGACGTCGTCACCGACGACCTGGTGGTAGCTGCCGCCGAGGCTCTCCACGAGCGTGCGCTGCCTGGCCAGGCTGGCCGGGTCGGCGCTGCTCGACAGGCCGTCCGACCTGGTCACGTGGACGGCCAGCAGGTCGGCGCCCTTGGTCCGGCCCGCGACGCGGGCGGCCCGCCGTACCAGGGTGTCGCCCTCGGGGCCGCCGGTCAGGGCCACGACCACGCGCTCGCGCGCCTCCCAGGTGCCCGCGATGCCGTGGTCGGCGCGGTAGCGGTCCAGTTGCTCGTCGACCTTGCCGGCCAGCCACAGCAGGGCCAGCTCGCGCAGCGCGGTCAGGTTGCCGACGCGGAAGTAGTTGGACAGCGCGGCGTCGACCGTTTCGGGGGTGTAGACGTTGCCGTGGGCCAGGCGGCGCCGCAGCGCCTCGGGCGACATGTCTACCAGCTCGATCTGGTCGGCCCGCCGTACGACGTCGTCGGGGACGGTCTCGCGCTGCGGCACGCCCGTGATCCGTTCGACGACGTCGTTGAGCGACTCCAGATGCTGGATGTTCACGGTCGAGATCACGTCGATCCCGGCGTCGAGGATCTCCTCGACGTCCTGCCATCGCTTGACGTTCGCCGAGCCGGGGACGTTGGTGTGGGCCAGCTCGTCGATCAGTACGATCTTCGGCCGCCGGGCGATGACCGCCTCGACGTCGAGCTCGGTGAAGGTCGCGCCCCGGTGGAGGAGACTCCTGCGCGGGAGGACTTCCAGCCCCTCGAGCTGCTCGGCGGTACGGGAGCGGCCATGGGTCTCCACGAACCCCACCACGACGTCCCTGCCCCGCTCGCGGGCCCGGCGGCCCTCGCCCAGCATGGCGTAGGTCTTTCCTACGCCGGGAGCCGCGCCCAGATAGACCCGCAACCTCCCCCTGCCCATGCCATCAGATTATGGCTTGTACGGCGGCGCCACCCCCCAGCCCCATCTGGGAACCGGCTGCTCCTTCGGCGCCTGGGCCCTGGGCCCGGAGAAGTAGCGGGCCAGCCTGGTGCCCCACTCGACATAGCCGGCGAACGCCGCCCTGAACTCGGCGTCGGTCGGGAGCCCGACCTCGTCGGCCGCGTCCATCAGGAGGCTCACCCACCGGCGGCGCTGCTGCTCGGTGATGCCCTTGCCGAGGTGCTTGGAGACCATGTGCGTGTGGCCGCCGCGCTCGCGGGTGTAGTCGGCGGGACCGCCGAAGACCTCGCCGAGCCACATCGCGACGTATCGCGGGTGATCGGGGTCCATGCCGGCGAACAGCGGACCGACGAGGTCGTCCTTCTTCACCAAGTCGTAGAAGGCCGTGGTGAGCCGCTCGAGCGCCTCTGCACCGCCCGCCCACTCGAACAGGGTCGGCTCGGTCTTGGTGATGACCTGCTCGTAGTGGCGCATCTCCTCGATGTTGGACACGTAGGGTTTGATCTCGGCGAAGAACTCCTGGAAGTGCGGGCTTTTCCTGAAACCCGCCAGATGCCCCTCGGCCGAGGTCCATTCGATGCGCAGGATGTAGCACTCGGGCTCGTCCACGCAGCGCGACAGTTCATAGGTCAGGCACTCGGGCGACGCGCCCAGCGGCACGACCGCCCGCCTGTAGGCGTCCTCGAAGCCGTCCGCGTCGGGGACGCGGTAACGGATGTACTCTACGATCATGTAATGATGTAATCATCAGACCGGGTTTCCGGCAACCATGGAATATCCACACATATGCCGTCACACTCGGTCTGTGGATCCACTGCTTTCGTGGCTCATCAGCGCGCTGCTCCAGTTCGTCATCGTCTACTTCGCGGTACGGCTGGCGCTGAAGCACGACAGGGACGGCCGCGCCTGACCCATGGGCTTCAACCACAACGACCACTACCACCGGCTGCTGCTGCGGGCACTGCCTCCCGAGGCGAAGCGGGCGCTCGACGTGGGCTCGGGCACCGGGACCTTCGCCCGCGCCCTCGCCGCCAGGGGCCTCGAGGTGGACGCGGTGGATCCCGCGCTCGCCCCTCCCTCCGGCGGAGGGGTCCGCCACCTGCGCGCCGACGTCACGACCATGGACCTGCCCACCGGGCACTACGACTTCGTCTCCTGCCTGGCGAGCCTGCACCACATGCCGTTCGACACCGTCACCAGGCTGCGCGACAGCCTCGCGCCCGGCGGCGTGCTGGCCGTCCTGGGGTGCTACCGCGAGGCCACGCCCGCCGACTACGCGGTCAGTGCGGCGGCCGTCCCCGTCAACGCGCTGTTCCGGCTGGCCCATCTGGCCGACCGTTCCGCCTCTTCTGCCGCCGCGCCGGTCGCGCCGCCCTCGATGACGCTGCGGGAGATCCGTGAGGCCGCGGCCGTCCTGCTGCCCGGCGCCCGCATCAGGCGCCTGCTCTTCTGGCGCTATCTGATGGTCTGGCGTTCGGGATAGTTTGCCGGATGCCTCACTACCTCCGGCGAGACTACGAAGGACCGGCCGACCTCCGTGTGATGCAGGAGCTGACCCAGCGGCTCTGGTCGAGGACCAGCCGCTGGCACCCCGGTGAGCTGGCCTGGCGGCGCTTCGAGCACGTCGGCCGCGAGCCCGAGTCACGCCGCGACGTTCGGCACCGATCCGGCTCATCGGCGGCGCGGGCTCGCCGGCGCCGCCGTCCTGGGCGCGCTGGGCGCGGCCAGGGAGCTCGGCGCCGAGTCCGCGCGGGTCTGCGCCCGAGGTGACGACGACTACCCGTCGGCGCGGGCCACCTACGAGTCGCTCGGGTTCCGGCCCTACGCGCGCAACGTGACGTTCGTGCCCGGCGGACGCCGGTAGCGGATCCAGACGTCGCCGCTGCGCAGATGCCCCGTCATGCGCATGACGACGGCGTCGTGCGCAGGCGGTGTGCGGGGCCGGTTGTGGACGTGCCCCGATCGGCCAGTCGTGACCTCGTCACTGCGCACCCACCAGGTCCACGGCACGACCACCCAGATGTCGCCGAACAACGAGTCGCAACGCACGTCCATGGAGATCTCGCGGTGCGGGCAGTGCGCGCGCATGAAGTTGATCCGCACGGTGCCCCAGCCGCACTCGACCTCGATACGCGGCGGGACGACCCAGTGGCCGACCTGCTTGACACTCCTGGCCCAGCCCGTGGAGAGCCGCAGGACGTCCGGCGCCGGTGGGTGCGCGTCGGTCGAGGGCAGGTCGGCGACGATGCCGTCGAGCTCCCCGCAGGTGCGCGCGGCGTAGGCACGGTCGAGGCGCTCACCCAGCTCGTCGGTGCTGATGCGGCCCTCACCGACCGCATTCCGCAGGATCTGTGCCACCCGGTCCCGGTCGCTGTCGCCGGCCCGGAGCCGCGCCCGGTCGGTCATAGCCCCACAGTAATGATCGATATTCGCCGCGACCAGAGCCATCCGCGCGGCGCTGTGTTGCCGGTCATTTTCGCCGTCCTGTGCGGGGCAGGACTCCTCAGCGGGCTCATCCTCCTTGGCGCCATGTGTGATCACGGTCTGCCAGACAGGCCCTAGCATGGCGAGCCATGACCGATCCGAACCTCCGCGCCGCCTACGACGGCGTGGCCGCCCGTTACGCCGAGTCCGTCCCCGAGCGCTACCACTCCAGCCCGCTCAACCACGCGATGGTCTCCGTCTTCGCCGAACTGGTACGGACCACGGGTGACGGCCTGGTGGCGGACGTGGGATGCGGCCCTGGCCACGTCACCGCGCATCTCGGCGCCCTCGGCGTCACCGCCTTCGGCGTCGACCTGTCGCCGGAGATGATCAGACTCGCCAGTGGCGCGTACCCGGAGCTCCGCTTCGAGGTGGGGCTGATGAGCGCCCTCGAGGCGGAGGACGCCTCCCTCGCCGGGGTTCTCGCCAACTACTCGATCATCCACATGCCGCCCGAGCGGCTCCCGGAGACGCTCGCCGAGTTCCACCGCGTCCTCGCGCCAGGCGGCCACCTGCTTCTCGGCTTCCCCGCATATGACGGGCCCGCCGAGCTGGCCGAGGCGTTCGACCACGCGGCGTATCTCGCCTACCGGTACTCGCCCGACCGCGTGGCCGACCTGCTGCTCAGGGCCGGGCTCGCCGAGGTGGCCCGAATGATCATCGCCCCGAGCGAGGACCCCAAGCGAGGCTTCCCGCAGGCCTACCTCGTCGCCCGCCGTACGGCCTAGCCGACCCTGCGCGCTGTGGCCGCTGGTCTGCACGTGCGGGCAAGTGGATAAGCATGAGCGTAGAACACGCCCTTGCAGACCTATTCAGGATCGAAGTCCGAGCGAACTCGGTGTGGGATCGACCGTCGCTCGCTGAGCGTTCGCTCGATCTGCTCCCACCCCTTCGGGGTTGCCCACGTTCTGCCCCAGACCTGCCGCCACCTGTCGGCCATGCGTAGCCGATCGGCCTCGCTGAACCGCGGAACGTACTCATCAGTCGCCACACCACAGCGCTGACAGGCCTCAGTTGGCAACCGCCATGCATCGCACACCAAGCAACGATCGGGATCGGTCACGCCTACGGAGTAGACGCTGGTGAGCTTCCGCACCACCTGAACCAGTCCCTCGCCGGGGAACATGTCAAGGTCGGGGCAGAATGCCAAGCGGTGCCATCCCCAGGAGTACGTCTCGTCGAGCTTCCGGGGCCGGCTCCGCCTCTCTTTCTTCTCCTGTCTGCGGCGCTTGGCATAGGTGGCCATGTGCGACAGCCAGAGGTGCCGCGCAGCCTCCAACTCATTGATCGCTCGGACCATTGACTCTGGATCCGTCTTCAATGCCTTGGGAATCCGAGCGCTGACCACGAGGTGATGCCACGTGGCCCGAAATCCGTATGGAGCGAAGTGGAGCGTGCACTCACGAAGCGCTCGCAGCCGGTCCGCAGGCGGCGAACTCCGGTCACGCACTCGACTGGCCTGCGTGAGGAAGCTGGACACCCGGCGACCCTATCCGCCGCTCTGGCCTGCCGAAAGGGATTCAAGGATCGCCCCGTCTCCCCGCCCCAGCCAGTTGACCGCATCAGCACGATCGCTCGGTGAGACATCAAAGACCGTACGAACCAGATTTCGTTAGCAAATCCGTTGGCGGAGACAACGAAAAGGCCCTTCTGGATCATCTCCAGAAGGGCCTTTTCCTTGGTAGCGGGGGCAGGATTTGAACCTGCGACCTCTGGGTTATGAGCCCAGCGAGCTACCGAACTGCTCCACCCCGCGTCGGTGTGTGTCTAAAGACTATAGGTGACGCGGGAGTCGTGCAAATCAAGAAGACGGCGTAGCGGCTGGCGACGGTGAAACCGTGCCGGTAGGCGTCGGTGACGGGGTCGCCGGAGGCGTGGTCGTCGGGGTCGGTGAGGGCTGGACGGCGGACGTGCGGCCGAGGGCGTTGAGCGCGTCCTGCAGTCGCTTCTGCGCCTCGCCGTACTTCACCCAGTCGGGCGGCGTGCTCGACAGCGCCTTGTTGGCGTCGTCGTACGCCTTCTGGGCGTCGCTGATCAGCTTGGCGGTGGCGCCGGTGACGGCGGGCTGCTCGCCCGTCTGCGGCTGACCGGTGGTGGGCTGCTCGGCGGCCTTGCCGCTGAACACCTGGCCGAGCGCCTCCTTCAGGGTGCTGCCGGAGCCGACCGTGCTGCCGTAGGCCACCAGGACGCGCTTGAGGATCGGGAAGGGCTCCTGACCCGCAGCCGCGGCGGTCTGGACGTACACCGGTTCGATGTAGACCAGGCCGTCGGCGAAGGGCAGCGTCAGCAGGTTGCCGTAGCGGACCGTGGCGTTGCCCAGGCCGAGCAGGTTGAGCTCACCGGAGAACTTGTTCTGGAAGTTGTTCTGCGCCTGTCCGGGACCGGGGATCGAGGTGTTGGACGGCATGCGCAGGATGCGCAGCTTGCCGTACCCCGGGCCATCGGTCGCGTCGACGGACATGAACGCCGCCAGGTTGGGGCCCTGGCGCGGCACGAACGTCGTCGTCAGCGAGAACGACGGCTGCTGCTTCGGCATCGTGGTCGTCAGGTAGTACGGCGCCTGCTTGACGTCCTTGTCGCCCTGGGAGGGGTCGAAGGGGACGTTCCAGAAGTCCTGGCCGCTGTAGAAGGCGTTGGGGTTCTCGATGTGGTACTGCGACAGGATGTCGCGCTGCACCTTGAACAGGTCTTCCGGGTAGCGGATGTGGTCCCTGAGGTCCTGGCTCATCTTCGACTTCGCCTGGATGATGCCGGGGAAGGCCTTCTGCCAGGTCTGCAGCAGCGGATCGGCGGGGTCCCACGCGTAGAGGGTGACCGTGCCGTCGTAGGCGTCGACCGTGGCCTTGACCGAGTTGCGGATGTAGTTGATCTGGTCGCGCGGCTGCTGCGCCACGACGCCCCTGACGGTCGCCAGGTCCTGGGTCATCTCGGCCAGCGACTTGCTCTGCGAGTAGGGGTAGTCGTTCGACAAGGTGTAGCCGTCGACGATCCAGGTGATGCGCCCGTCGACGATCGCCGGGTAGGGGTTGCCGTCGAGGGTGAGGAACGGCGCCACCTTGGCGACGCGCTCGCGCGGGTCACGCTCGTAGAGGATCTTCGAGGCGTCGTTGATGTCGCTGGAGAGGAGCATGTTCACCTCTCCGTACTTCGCCGCGTAGACCAGCCTGTTGAAGAACGAGCCGACGGGAACGCCGCCCTGGCCGGTGTAGGTGGTGTTGGCCTGGCCGGTGCCGCCGCTCTCGGGGAAGTCGAGCTCCTGGCCCTGGCCCTGCTTGGCATTGGGGCCGCCCGCGACGACGTACTCGGTGGCCATCTGCTCGCCGAAGTAGACGCGCGGCTCCTTGATCTTCTCGCCCAGCGTGCCGGTGACCGGCATGTCCTTGGCGTCGAAGTTGGGCAGGCCCTCGGAGTCGACCTCGTTGCCCGGCGCCGCCACGAAGCCGTAGCCGTGGGTGTAGACGAGGTGCTTGTTGATCCAGTTGTTCTGCTGCGCGGGCGGGGCCGTCAGCTCGCGCACGGCCACCACGTGGTCGCGCGGGACGGGACCGCCGTTGTCCTTGTAGCGGTCGACGTCGAGCTGGGTGGGGAAGTCGTAGAAGCCTCGGATGCGCTGCTTCTGCTGGTAGGTCTTGGCGACCAGGTTGGGATCGAGCAGCCGGACGCCGGAGACCGAGACGTCGCCGTCGGCGGTGACCTTGCTGGGGTCGGACTGCGCGGTGTAGTCGATGACCTCGGCGTCGGACACGCCGTACGCGTCTCTGGTCGCGGCGATGTTGCGTCCGATGTAGGACGCCTCACGCTGCTGCTGGTTGGGCTTGACCTGGAACTGCTCGACCAGGGCGGGGTAGACGCCGCCGATCAGGATGGCCGAGAGGACCAGCAGGCCGAAGGAGACGCCCGGCAGCATGCCGCCCGGCCGTACGACGCCGGCGAAGAAGAGCGCCGCGCAGATCAGCGCGATGAACGCGAGGATCGTCTTGGCCGGCAGGACCGCGCTGACGTCGGTGTAGGAGGCGCCGTGGACGAAGCCGCGGTCGGAGAAGACCAGGCCGTAGCGGTCGATCCAGTAGGCGACGGCCTTCAGCAGGACGAAGACGCCCAGCAGCACCGACAGGTGCACGCGGGCCGCGCGCGAGGCGTGGACGCCGGGCGACTGCAGCCGGAAACCGCCGTACAGGTAGTGCGTGATCGCCGCCATGACGATGGCCAGGATGACCGCGGTGAACAGGAAGTTCAGCACCATCCTGATGAACGGGTAGTCGAACATGAAGAACGAGATGTCCATCTTGAACAGCTCGTCCGTCTTGTTGAACGCCGTGCCGTTGACGAACGCCAGCCAGGTCTTCCACTGCCCGGCGAACGACGAGCCCGCGAAGAGCGCGAGCACGGCCATGCCGATGAGGAAGATCAGCTTGCGGTGGGGATCGAGCGCCAGCCGGTAGCGGTCGGCGCCGCTGCCGCCGCCGAACATCGCGGGGCCGAACATCGGCCGCATCCTGAAGGCCAGCAGCATGTTGCCGCCGACGATGCCGACCATGAAGAGGGCTCCGACCACGAACAGCGCGATCTCGGTCAGCAGCACCCCGGAGAAGACGGAGGTGGCCCTGACGGAGTCGAACCAGAGGTAGTCGGTGTAGATGCCCGAGAACAAGAAGAAGAATGCCACGATCGCCACCAGGGCGATCGCGACAGGAAGAAGCAGTCGCGGTCGGCGGGGCAGGCGCATCCCCCGACCGGGTCCTGGGGTCCGGAATGCCAAGGCCAACCCCTCGTCGTGATGTGCAAACGGTCCGTGGTTGGCAACCTACACCGGCCCGGCGTGGCTGACGAAGGATGCCCGTAGGGCTAACGAATGAGGAGCGGGGAAAGTTCACCCGGCCGTGCAGGAAGGCACCGCGCCCTTGCCGGTCCTGAGCGCGTCGAGCGCCTGGACCGCGCCGTGGAGCGTCTCGGCCTTCACCAGGCGCAACCCTTCGGGGACCGCCTGCACCGCCTCGGCGCAGTTGTCGGCCGGGGTGAGGAAGACGGTGGCGCCCGCGTCCTTCGCCCCGACCATCTTCTGCGCGATGCCGCCGATCGCCCCGACCTGGCCCTCGGGGGTGATGGTGCCGGTGCCCGCGATCGCCTTGCCGCCGGTCATCTCGCCGGGGGTGAGCTTGTCGATGATGCCGAGGGCGAACATCATGCCCGCGCTCGGGCCGCCGACGTCGCCGACGCTGATGGTGACCTTGAAGGGGAACTTGTACTTGGCCTGCATGACGATGCCGACCATCGCGGTGCCCTGCTTGGAGGCGGCGGCCTTGATCGTGACCGACTGCTCCTGGCCGTCCCTCGAGATGGAGAAGGCGATCTCCTCGCCCGGCTTGTGCGCCTTGACCGCGGCCGAGACCTGCTCGACCGTGTTGACGGCGCTGCCGTCGACAGCGCGCAGCTCGTCCCCGGGCTTGAGCTTGCCGGCCGCGGGCGCGGACTTCTCCACCGACAGCACCGTGGGCACCATCGAGTAGTCGATCTTCATCTCTGTCAGGGCCGCGGCGGTCGCGTTGTCCTGGGAGCTGGTCATCTCCGCCGTGTTCTCCTGCTCGACCTCCTCCGCCGTCTGGGAACGAGGGAAGATCGAGTCTTCGGGCACGACCGCGGAGTTCGGGTCGACCCAGCCGCGCAGGGCGGTCAGCAGGTCGGGCCGGGCGGCCGGGCCGCCTTCGTAGGAAACTGTGACCAGGCTGAGCATGCCGCTCGTGGGGTAGGTCTGCCGCCCGTTGATCGAGATCACCGGCTTCTTGTCGACCTCGCCGATCGTGTTCTCGGTGGGGCCTGGCCGCAGCACGACGTACGGCACGTCGATCACCGCTCCCGTGATGCCGAGCGCGAGCACCAGGAAGCCCGCCACCATCAGAGTGAGCGCACGTCGTGACATGTGCTGAGCTTATTCGCAGGCGCCGACCCACTCGGTCGACCCATCGGCGAACACCTGGTGTTTCCAGATCGGGACCTGCGACTTGAGGTCGTCGATCAGTCGGCGGGAGGCCTCGAACGCCTCTCCCCTGTGCGGGCAGGCGACCGCGACGATCACCGCGATGTCGCCGAGCTCCAGGTCACCGACCCGGTGGACGGCGGCCAGCGCCGTCACGGGGAAGTCGGCGGCGACCTTCTCCGCCACGCGCCGCAGCTCGTCGACCGCGCTCGGGTGGGCGGAGTAGGACAGCTTCGTCACGGCCTTGCCGTGGTCGTGCTCGCGGACGGTGCCGACGAACAGGGTCGTCCCGCCCGCCGCGTGGGACCCCACAGCAGCGAACACCTCGTCGACGGAGAGCGGTGTGTCGCGAATGTCCAGCAACCGAATCACGGTCAAAGCCTACGCTTCTTGCGCACCTGCCTGACGATCGCGGCGGTGCCGATGACGGCGACGGTCGCGCCGGCGGCGGTGAGGGTGGCCTCCTTGACCGGCAGGCGCCTGCCGACCACGGTCGTCCTGTTCTCGCGGAGCTCGAGCAGCTGCTCGAGGGCGGCCTCGTTGCTCCACGCGGGCTTCCACCCCGCCTCGCGCAGGTTCGCGCAGTCGACCACCCACGGGTAGACGACGTAGTGGAGGTCCGTGGCGGGCGCGGGAGTGATGCCGAGCCGGTGCAGGCGCTGCGCCGTACCGAAGGTGAGGCCGGCGGGCAGCTCGAAGCCGCGGATCCCGGACAGCTCCTCCACCTGCTCCTGCTCCAGCCAGCCCTCCGAGCCGACCGCCACCACGCCGGTGACCACGCCCCTGGCGGCCAGCTCCAGCGCCGAGAGCAGGTCGTCGACGTGGCAGAACTGCCAGCGCGGCGAGCAGCCCTTCACCGTCAGCAGCCGCGGCGACTCGAAGTGCCTGGTGATGACGGTGTCGATGCCGGGCCCGACGATCGCGGCCGGCCGTACGACGGTGACCTCGAGCCCCGGGTGGCTGCGTGAGGCCCTGCGGACCAGCGCCTCGATCTCCAGGTAGTCGCCCACGACGCCGGTGTCGGGCTCGGCCGCGACCGCGGAGTCCTCGGCGAGGGGGACGTCGTTGTCGGGCGCCGCGCCGTACACCATGGCGCTGGTGACCAGGACCACGCGCCGCACGCGCGCCGCGGCGCTGGCGGTCAGCACCGTCTGGGCCGCGCGCAGGTTGTAGGCGCGCCGCTCGGCCGGGTCGGAGTCGAGGGCGTAGTCACCGGCGAGGTGGACCAGGACGTCGATGTCGGAGATACGGTTCGCCAAGAGCGGATCTCGCACGTCGATCACTCGCCAGGTGACGTCCTGGACGTCACCGCGCTGCTCGTCGATGGCCACCACCCTGCGGAAATCCGCGTTGGTGGCGAGCTTCACGACGAGCTCGCGGCCGATGCCTGAGGACGCGCCGGTGACGGCGACGACTGGTTGGCGCGGGCGTTTCGAGGTAGGCACCAGGTCCTCACTTTGCACTGATCCGCCGTAGGACGACTAACGTGGCGGATGTGGACTCCTCCATCCTGCACGAGGTAGAGCGGTGACTGACCTGCCAGGTCGCGAAAACGACCCCAACGACAACCCGTTCGCCATGTTCGGCAATCCTGAGCAGATGGCTCAGGCGATGCGGCAGTTCGCCGACATGCTGTCGGCGCCGCAGGGCTCAGGCCCTGTCAACTGGGACATGGCCAAGAACATCGCCCGCCACGCGGTGGTCGCCGAGGGCGATCCCAGCGTGATGGAGGGCGAACGCCGCCAGATCGTCGACGCGCTCGAGCTCGCCGACCTCTGGCTCAATGAGGCGACCGCGCTGCCGAGCGGGGTGACCAACCCGCGGGCGTGGAGCCGTTCGGAGTGGATCGAGAACACGGTCCCCGTCTGGCGCAAGCTGTGCGAGCCGATCGCCGAGCGCATGGTCGAGACCATGGGCGGTGCCATCGGCGGCGGCAACTTGCCGCCCGAGGCGCAGCAGATGGCCGCCCAGCTCGGCCCGCTCATGGGCATGATGAAGCAGATGGGCGGCATGATGGTCGGCCAGCAGATCGGCCAGGCCCTCGGCTCGCTCGCCCGCGAGGTAGTCGGCACCACCGACATCGGCCTGCCCCTGTCCGACACCGCGGCGCTGCTGCCGGGCGGCGTGGCCGCCTTCAGCGACGGGCTCGAGCTGCCCGCCGAGGAGATCAGGCTCTATCTGGCGCTGCGCGAGGCCGCGCACCACCGGCTGTTCCAGCACGTCCCGTGGCTGCGCGGGCACCTGCTCGGCGCGGTCGAGGAGTACGCCAAGGGCATCACGGTCGACACCTCCGCGCTGGAGGAGCAGATCCGCGGCCTCGACATCAGCAACCCCGAGGCGATCCAGGAGGCGCTGAGCGGCGGCGGCCTGCTCAAGCCCGAGGAGACCGAGCGGCAGAAGGCCGCCCTGGCCCGCCTCGAGACCATGCTGGCACTGGTCGAGGGCTGGGTCGGCACCGTGGTCGACGCCGCGGCCGACGGCAAGCTGCCCTCCGCGGGAGCGCTGGCCGAGACCGTACGGCGGCGCCGGGCGACCGGCGGCCCCGCGGAGACGACCTTCGGCACGCTGGTCGGCCTGGAGCTGCGGCCCAGGAGGCTACGCGAGGCCGCGGCGCTGTGGCAGGCGCTGGAGGCCGACCGCGGGATCGACGGCCGCGACGCGGTCTGGGGCCACCCCGACCTGATGCCGACGGCCGACGACCTCGACGCCCCCGACACCTTCGTCAAGGGCGACACGGCGTGGGACATCTCCAAGCTCGAGGGCGGCGAGGATTGACCCTGCACCGCGACGCGGTAGCCGTCCTGGCCGGATGGGCGGCGCCCACCGCGGAGGAGGCGGAGCTGCGTGAGGAGTTCCTTCAGCACCTGCGCACGCACCCCGACGCCATGAAGCGCTCGTGCGCGCCCGGTCACCTCACGGCCACCACCGCCGTGCTCTCGCACGACGGCGCCCAGGTGCTGCTGACGCTGCACCCGAAGGCGGGCATGTGGCTGCCGATGGGCGGCCACTGCGAGCAGTCCGACGGCTCGCTGGCCGGCGTCGCGCTGCGCGAGGCCACCGAGGAGTCGGGGATCTCCGGCCTCAGGCTGCTGCCGGGACCGCTCGCGCTCGACCGGCACAAGGTCTGGTGCCACCCGCCGCACAGCTGGCACCTCGACGTGGAGTACGCGGCCGTCGCGCCCGCCGGCGCGGAGGCCGTCATGAGCGACGAGTCGCTCGACCTGCGCTGGTTCCCCGTCGACGAGATTCCCGAGCTCTCGGACGAGGCCACCAGACTGCTGGCCCGCAGGGGTCGCGAGGTTCTTGCCTCGGGTTCACGCTCGCTTGGCTAGAGTCCCCTTTCGAGGGGGATATGTGGACACGGTCGGTGGCACCATCGTGACGCCCGAGCGGCGCAGGTTCCCGGTCAAGACGCTCGCCTGGATGGCCGTCTCGCCCTTCGCCGTGTGGGCGGCGGCCAGAGTCGGCGGCCTCGAACGCGGCTCGCTCACCACACAGCTCATGACGGCCACGCCGTACGCGGCCGCGGGTTCCCTGATCCCGCTCCTGGTCGCCCTGGCCGCGCGCAACCGCGCGGCCGCCGCGGTGGCCCTGGTCACGAGCGCCGCCCTGGGCTTCAGCGTGCTCCCCCGAGCCTTCGGTACGGCGGACGCCGCCGGGGGCAGGCCGCTCAAGGTGCTCACGATCAACATGCTGTTCGGCAGGGCCGACACCGACTCGATCATTGAGCTGGTCAGGCGGCTCAACCCCGACGTGCTCTCGACGCAGGAGCTCACCCCCGACGCCGTCGAACGCCTCGACGCCGCCGGGCTGAAAGACCTGATGCCCCACAGGGTGCTGGAGGACGAGTACACCGCGGGCGGCAGCGGCCTCTACGCCAAGCATCCCCTGACGGCGCTGTGGAACATGGTGCCGGCGACGGGGCACAAGATGCCCGCGGCGACGCTGGCGCTGCCCGGCGGCCGGCCGATCCAGATCGTGGACGTGCATCCCTTTCCGCCGCTCGGCCCCCATGTCCACGATTGGAACGCGGCACTGCGGGCGCTGCCGCCGGCGTCGGCCCCTGCCGATCCCGTGCGGGTGCTGGCGGGTGACTTCAACGCGAGCCTCGACCACGCGGCGCTGCGCGGGCTGCTCGCACGCGGCTACAAGGACGCGGCCGACGAGGTGGGCCAGGGACTGGTCCCGACATGGCCGGCCAACAAGCGGATTCCGCCGATCATCACGATCGACCATGTGCTGGTCGACTCGCGGGCGGGGGTGCGTGAGGTCAGCGTGCACACCGTGCCCGGCACCGATCACCGGGCGGTCTTCGCCAGCCTCACCGTGCCGTAGCCCCCAGCAGCGCCCTGGTGTTCTCCCAGCCCTCCAGGCCGGGGTCGAGGCGGTTGAGGTCGCCGGAGGTGCGCACCCGGTGCCAGCCCGGCGTCGTGGCGACCAGACGGCGGCCGGGGGCCTGCGCGCGCAGCTCCTTCACCGGGTCTTCGGCGTCGAGGTCGGGGGCGGCCCAGCCGGGGAAGGGCAGCTTCGCCGCCATGGCGACCGCGCCGCCGTCCTCGGCGGGACAGACCGTCAGCTCGGCCCTGCCGAGTTCGCGGAAGAGCTTTCCGATCAGGAGCGGTGGGAGATCGGGAGCGTCCCCGCTCACTATCGCCGCTTGATCGGCATTAATCGCCGCGAAGATGTCCTTCAACGGCTGATCCTCATTAATCGCGATAATGTCCGTGCCGGGCCACAAGAGGTGATCCAAATCGGGAACGCTGGTGGCGAGGACGGGCGTGACGAGTTCGAGGCCCGCGACCATCTCATAGGTGTCCTCGACTATGGCTTCGAGGAACTCACGTGGATCGCCTGGAGCGGCATTCGCCATGCTTTGCCGTACCAGAACCGCGACAACCCGGGTCAACACTCCTCCGGAGGGTTGCTGGCCGCGGCGGAGAATCCCTCGAGGTAGCCGCGCGCCCGGTCCGCCTTGGGATACTGTTCGACCAGCGCCCAGAAATCAGGGCCATGGCTCGGCACCAGCAGGTGCACGAGCTCGTGAATGATGACGTAGTTGATGACCCACTCGGGGAGCCCCTTGAGGCGGGTCGAGATTCTGATCGTGCCGCTGTCGGGAGTGCACGACCCCCATCTGTGCTGCTGGTTGTCGACCCAGCGGACACTGACCGGCTGGGGCTTGCCGTCGAGGTATTTCGCCGACAACTCGTTGGCCCGTTCGAGCAGGCCTTCGTCGGTCGGGCGCCTCCGCTGCTCCTTGGCTGCCAGCCGATCGAGCATCCGGCTCACCCATTCATCCGCGTCCTCGCCGCTCAGCCATGCGGGCAGGAGCACGATCGTCTTGTCGCCGTCGCGGTACGCGGAGACCGTACGCCGGCGACGAGAACTTCGACGAACCTCGACTCTCTCGGGGGGCACATATGCACGTTAGCCGACACTGACGGAATTCCACAGGGGGTGAGCCCCTGTTTTCGCTGGTCAGCATGATTAAGACCCGGTGAATTTGGGCACTCGCCTTTCCCGATGCGCAGTGAGGCCCTCAAGCATGTCCTTCGAGGTCATCGTCACCGGCTGGGCCAGCGACTCCCATTTGAGCGCTTCTTCAAGGTCATTGTGTGCGGTCTTGAGCGCGATTTTGGTCAGCCTCGTCGCGATGGGCGCGTTCGCCGCGACGCGTCCGGCGATCTCCAGAGTTTTCTCCAGCAGCTCCTCTCCCGGGTACGAACGGTTGACGAGCCCTTCTCTCGCGGCCTCCGCTCCGCTGATCGTGCGGCCGGTGAGGAGCAACTCCCTGGCAAGGTTGATTCCCGCCCTGCTCGGCAGCAGATAGGTGGCGGCCATACCGGGATGCAGGCCGAGCGAGGTGAAGGGGGCCAGGAGCTTGGCGTCGTCAGCGGCGTAGACGAGGTCGCAGGCGAGCGCCACGCACAGGCCGGCGCCGACAGCGGGACCGTTGACGGCGGCGATGGTGGGGATCTCGAGGTGGGTGATCGACAGCCAGGTGCGGTAGAAGGCGAGCATGCGGTCGCGCAGCGCGGGGACCTCCTCCTCGCCCCTGTCGGCCAGCCAGGACAGGTCGCCGCCGGAGGAGAAGGCGGTGCCCGCACCGGTGACGACCAGGCAGCGGGCCTGCCGGTCGGCGGCCAACTCCTTGATCGTTTCGGCCCATTGAGCGGTCATGCCGTCGGTCATGGAGTTGCGGCGGTCGGGGCGGTTGAGGGTGATGAGGACGACGCCGTCGCCCTGCTTGTCGACCAGGAGCTCGTTCATGGTCGAGAGGGTATCGACTGACTTTCTCGGTGCCTTTGGTACGCCTGGGGATGCGTCGTCTCGGCCTTCGGCTCAGCTGGGGTTCCACCGTCGCGGGGGGCTTCCGCACCCATGGGTTCGTCATCCTGCTCGCCGACGGGTTGCGGTATCTCCATACTCCGCGAGCCCGCCGTTCGCGTTATCCACAGGCCGTCGGCACTGGTGCACGCGTTATCCACAGCTCAGCCGGAAAGCCCTCCTGATCACCGCGCACGTGGCAACCTGGCGCGCCATGAGGCCACGTGTGAAACCCGCGCTGCGCAGGATCCTTCGTGACGAGCACACCCTCCAGTTCGGCGTTCACCCCCGTCGGGCGGTGCTGGTGAGCGAGCTCGCGCCGTCCGTGAAGGAATGGATCTATCGCCTCGACGGCACCCGGGACATGGCGCAGGTCATGAAGGAGGCGGCTCGAGCCGGGCTGACCGAGGAGGGTGCCAGGTCACTGCTCGACACGCTCACGGCTCGCGGGGTGCTCGACGACGCGGCGGTTCGTCCCGCTCCGCTGGCCAGGTTGTCGCTCGCCGAACGCGACCGGTTGCGGCCCGACCTCGACGCGCTCGACCTGGCGTCCACGACTCCCGGGGGCGCCCTTGAGACGATGCGCCGCAGACGCGAGGCACGGGTGCGCGTCTACGGGGCGGGCCGGGTGGGCGCCCAGATCGTCGCCCTGCTGGCGGCCTCGGGGGTGGGGCAGGTGCGGGTGATCGACCCTGGGCCGACGAGGGCGGAGGACCTGGTTCCCGGCGGGCTGGGGTGGGCCGAGCTGGGAATGCCCCGGGAGGAGGGCGCGGTGGCGGTGGCCCGCAGAATCACCGCAGGCAGGAACGACGGCCCCGCCAACGACCCGGGGAGCTCCTCCGAGGACGGCCCTGCCGCCCCTCCCACGCGCTCGACCGACCACCCGGACACCGCGCCCAAAGCTGCCAATCGCCAGCCCGTAACCACCACCCCCTCCAACCGCCGTTCCCTCGCCACCGCCGAGCGCTCAATCGACCATCCCAGCTACTCTTCCGAGCCGTCTGGCCATGGTCGCCCAGCCACTTCTGGGCGGTCCCGTGGTAACCCCGACGGCCACTCCGAGCCATCTGGCCAGCATCTCCCCAGTACCTCCGGCGCTCGTCCTGATGCCCCTTCCGCAACCCCTGGCAGCTCTCCTCGGCGTTCGTCAGGGCGGGCGCCCACCAAGCGGCGGCGGGAGGTGTGGCCACCCGTTGACGATGGGCCCTCGGTCGAGGCCCTGGCCGGAGCGCCACATCTGAGTGACGGAACCCAGCGCCCCGACCTCGTCATCCTCGCCCCCGTCGGCCCCCTCGACGCGATCCTCGTCTCCGAGCTGGTCACCATGGGCATCCCCCACCTCCTGGTGGCCGCCTTCGAAGGACACGGCTCCGTCGGCCCTCTCGTACGCCCCGGCGAGACCGCCTGCCTGCACTGTCTCGACCTCACCCGCCGAGACCGCGACCCCGCCTGGCCGATCGTCACCGCCCACCTGGGCGGATTTCCCGCCGGTGAGATCGCCTGCAGTTCGCCGCTGTCGACGCTCGTGGCCGCCGCAGCGACCGGCCATGCGCTTGCTCATATCGACGGCCAGGACACCGTTGTGACCAACGGCACAATGGACGTATTGCCTGATTGGCATTGGAAACGTCGATCCTGGACCATGCATCCGCAATGTCGTTGCTGGCGCAAAGAGTTCAGTGCGCTAACAATGGTCACGCCGGGTTCCTGCGGTTGACGGGCCAACCGCAGGACCGAGGGCCCCGTCAGGTCCGGATCAAGGAGGGGGGAAGCGGCATCTCAGCAGAGATGCCGCGCGTCATGGTGAGTGATCTTCCGCGTCGCGCCGTCACGCGCTCCGCCAAGCTGGCGACCCTTCCACTCGGGTTCGCGGGCCGCACAGTCATGGGCATCGGCAAGCGCATCGGCGGCAAGTCGGCCGAGCTGGTCGCCCAGGAGATCCAGCAGCGCACCGCCGAACAGATCTTCAAGGTCCTCGGCGAACTCAAAGGCGGGGCGATGAAGCTCGGCCAGGCGCTGTCCATCTTCGAGGCGGCGCTTCCTCCCGAAATCGCGGGCCCCTACCGGGCAACGCTCACCAAACTCCAGGACTCCGCTCCCCCGCTGCCCGCCGCCACCGTCCATCGGGTGCTGGCCGAGCAACTGGGCGACGACTGGCGCGACCACTTCGAGTCCTTCGACGACCGGCCGACCGCCGCCGCCTCGATCGGACAGGTCCACAAGGCGGTCTGGCACGACGGCAGGGCGGTCGCCGTCAAGATCCAGTATCCGGGGGCGGGCAAGGCACTGCTCGGCGACTTCGCCCAGCTGGCCCGCCTCGGCAAGCTCTTCGGCGCGCTGCTGCCCGGGCTCGACATCAAGGCCGTCCTGGCCGAGCTGCGCGAACGCATCGCCGAGGAGCTCGACTACCTCCGCGAGGCCGAGGCGCAGCACGCCTTCGCGATGGAGTTCAAGGACGACCCCCACTTCCACGTCCCCGACGTCATCGCCGCCAACGAGCAGGTGCTGGTCACCGAGTGGATGGACGGCACGCCACTGTCGCGCATCATCACCGACGGCACCAAGGAGGAGCGCGACAGCGCTGGACTGCTGTTCGTGCGGTTCCTGTTCTGCTCGCCTGCGCGGGTGGCCATGCTCCACGCCGACCCCCACCCCGGCAACTTCCGCATGCTGGCCGACGGACGGCTCGGCGTGCTCGACTTCGGCGCGGTCAACCGGATGCCCGAGGGCTATCCGATGGTGTTCGGGCAGCTCACCCGCATCTTCAACCAGGGCGACATGGACACCGTAGTGGCGGGCCTGCGCGACGAGGGCTTCATCCAGGAGCACATCGAGGTCGACGTCGAGGCGCTGCGCGGCTTCCTGGCTCCGTATGTGGAGCCGACGGCGGTGGAGGAGTTCACGTTCAGCCGCGAGTGGCTGCAGGCGCAGGCGGCCAGCGTCACGGACCTGCGCCCGACGAACGTGGTCCGCCAGCTCAATCTTCCCGCCAGTTATGTGTTGATCCACCGGGTGCATGCGGCGGGGGTGGGCGTGCTGTGCCAACTCGGCGCCACGGCCCGCTTCCGCGACGAGGCGATCCGCTGGGTCCCCGGCTTCTCCGACGACGAACCCGTCGCCGTCGGCTGACCGCCACCTTGGTCCTCCGCAGCCTTCATCCTCCGGCGCCTTCAACCCCACAGCCTTCACCCTCCCGCGCTTTCGACCCGGGGCTTTCAACCTCCGGAGCTTTCATCCCGTACGGCAAGCCGGTCTGGCACCTCCGCAGCCACATGGTCCCGTCCGCCGAAGGCGCCCGCCCAGCAGGACTCCGGTCCCCGCCGTCACGGCGCCCGGCCAACCCGTAGACGGGTCCGCAAGTGATGTCGTCGACCGAATCCACAGGCGATCTCCGCAAAGGAGGCTCCGCAGACGGCCCGCTAGAGAAGGCCCGAAGGCTGAGGAAGGCCCGAAGGCCGAGACCCGAGGAGGGCCCGAGGGCGGAGATCTCGGGCGGAAGTCCCCAGGCCCTCAGGCGGGGCCATAGAAAGGCGGGGCCATAGGAAGGCGAGGCCATAGGCGAGTTCGCAAGAGAAGGCCCGAAGGCCGAATTCGAGGGAGTCCTGGAGGCGGAGATCCCAGGCGGAAGTCCCAGGTGGAGATCCGCAGGCGGGGCCGTATGCGGGCGGGGCCGTGGGCGAGTTCGCGGAGGAAGCTCAAAGGCGAATGTCAGTTGGGAGTCCGCGACTGCGGGGTAGTGGGGGCCGTAGCGGCGGCCGGCCACGGGCTCTCGGTGGGGCGTATCCCTGGACAGACGCCGGCCACGTGCCAAGGGTGGCGCTTGGCGGGGCTTGCCGTAGAGGCTGGACTTAACCCGCACCTCCGCACTCAACCCGCACCCCCGGACCACCCACCGCTCAAAGAGGCTTGCCGTAGAGGTCGGATTCAACCCGCCCCTGACGGCCCACACTCAAAGGGATTTGCCGTAGAGGTCGGATTCAACCCGCCCCTGACCGCCCACACACGAAGGGACTTGCCGAAGAGGACGGGACCACGCCCGGACCACGCGCATCCAGAGGGGTTGACGGAGGACGGGACCACGCCCGGACCGCCCGCACCCAGCGGGGGACCGCGCCGCTTGAGGCAGTCGTATGCCTCCACGAGGCATCCACACTCCGGGGACGGGAACGGCCGGGTGCGTGGGGCACCCGGCCGTTTTGTGAAGGTCAGACCGTGAGATCCTCCGCCGGCGGCAGGATCTCAGGGACTATCCCTGGAGGAGGGCCCTGCGGAGCCGGTCGTTGGCTCGCTGGACGTCACGCCGAGCGCGCTGGACGCGCTTCAGGCGGGACACCATGCGGTACTCCTCCGCTTCCCGATGGAGGGTTTGTATTCGGTCGTTGACCAGTTCTTGGTACATAAACGGCACTTCGAAGCTCCTACCAGTGATGATGTTCATGTGCTTGCTCGTCTTCCTGTTCGTGCGGTGGGCGTGAGGGTCAGGCAGCGACCGGGTGCTTGCGGGGACGCCCGCGAGGCCTCTTACGGGGAACGACGGTTCCCCTGAGGATCAGTTCGCCACCCCAGACGCCCCAGGGCTCCTCGCGCTCGAGCGCGCGGGCCAGGCAGGCCTTCTGGATCGGGCAGCCGCCGCAGAGCGTCTTGGCGAACTCGACGTCCTCGGGCGACTCGGCGAACCACAGGTCGGGATCGGTACGACAGGGGATTTCGGCTTCGTCGATCAGGTCCATGATCGTCTTGGCCCCCATCTGCTTCTCCTTCTGGTTGATCTTGTTCTTGGTACCTCGTGGGTGTCTGGGGGATCACGGACAAACAAGAAGGCCGCGGATCCTGTCTGCGGATCCGCGGCCTGGAGGCTGATTGTGCCGGTCAGGTTATGACCGGTTCATCCCTCCAGGGTTGCGGACCGCGCAGTCCACCCTTGGTGATCTGCTGGGTCGGCACGTCGGCGCCCGCGACATAGACGGGGGCGCCCTGGGCAGCGGCTGCTCCGAAGCCTGCGCGCAGGCGGAGTCCCGCGTGCGACGCGATCGGGCTAAGGGCAGACTTCTCCTGCCGAACCGTGGCCGGCCCATCGACGAGCCTGACCGAGTTACGGCATGCGGAAGCGAGCCACTGCGTGGCCGACATTTCAGTCAGGTTCCTCACCGGGCTCACCTCCATCTTTGAGATCGTCGGACAGGACCGTCCGACTCGCTTGACCATGACCCTAAACCGGGAAGCCGGGAACCGGCAACATATTTTCTACCTGCAGTTTTATGACGTGGCCACGCGGATCATGCACTCCTGAACCACGGACACCGCCAGCTCACCCGACGGGGTGAACATCTGCCCGCGGGCGAGCCCGCGCGCACCCCCCGACCAGGGCGACTCCTGAGCATAGAGCAACCAGTCGTCGGCCCTGAAGGGACGGTGGAACCACATGGCGTGGTCGAGGGAGGCACCGGTGACGTTCGAGGCGCCCCAGGCGAGACCGTGCGCGAGGAGCACCGTGTCGACGAGGGTGTAGTCGGAGGCGTAGGCGGCCAGCACCACGTGAAGGAGGCGGTCGTCGGGCAGCTCGGCGTCGTAGCGGAACCAGACGTTGGTCTCGGCCGTGCGCAGCGACGGGTCCTTGTAGGCCTCCCACGTCAGCGGGGAGACGTAACGGGCGTCGACCGGACGGGGGCGCGAGAGCCAGTCCTTCCAGTCGGAGTCGTCGCCCACCAGCTCGAGCATGCGCGACTGGAAGGTCGGCAGCGTCTCGGGGGCCACCACCTGCGGCATCACCGCGGCCTGGTGGTGGACGCCCTCCTCGAAGATGTGGAAGGAGGCCGACATCGTGAATATCGCCTTGCCGTGCTGCACGGCGACAACCCTGCGGGTGGTGAAGGACCGGCCGTCCCTGACCCGCTCGACGTTGTAGACGATCGGGATGGACGGGTCGCCGGGACGGATGAAGTAGGCGTGCAGGGAGTGCACGTCGCGTCCCTCCGGCACGGTGCGGCCCGCGGCGACGAGCGCCTGGGCGGCGACCTGCCCGCCGAAGACCCGCTGGATGCGCTCTTCGGGGCTGCGCCCACGGAAGATGTCGAGCTCGATCTGCTCCAGGTCGAGCAGGTCGAGCAGCTCCTTGAGCGCTTCGTTCACGGTGGTCCCCTTCTACGGCGAAAGCCATCCAAACCTAGTGTGACGGGCCCGGTGCCCGAACCATCACCGGGGCGGGAGTTCCGTTCGTCTCACTTTCCGCCGCGGCCCGGCTTGCGGAAGGCTCCGATTTAGCGTGGGTGCGCGCCGACACCGGGCGGCTCGGGCGTCTGGGCGCAGGCCCACCCGGGGGGCTCGGGTGTCTGTGGGTGCGGGTTGTTTCTGGCCTTACGGCAAGCCCCACCCAGCGCCACCCCCGGCACGTGGCCGGCCCCTGTCCAGGGATACGCCTCACCGGGAGCGCGTGGCGGCCCGCCGTTACGGACCCACCCGGACGCGGAGGTGGCGGGCCCGCCACCCCGCGAGTAAGGCGTTCCCGTCTGCGGCCTGGGCCGAAGTCCTGCTGGAGGAGCGCATTCGGGGGACGGGACCACGCGCTCGCGGAGGCGCCAGACCGGCTTGCCGTACGGGAAGACGGACGGAAGCGACCGGGACCACGCCGGCCCGGAGCGCGGGAGAACAAAAGGACCCGGGAGCCTCCGCACACTGCGCGGGAGAACAGAAAGACCCGGGAGCCTCCGCACACTGCGCGGGAGAACAGAAAGACCCGAGACCCTCCGCACACTGCGCCGGAACGAAAGGAACCGGGAGAGATCATCCGGGGGCGGGCGAGTCAGTGGGTGCGGCAGAGGGTGAGGACGGCGGGGCCGTAGCGGTCGAGTTTGACCTTGCCGATGCCCGCGATGGACAGCAGCTCCTGTTCGCTCTGCGGCGCGCGCTCCGCGATCGCCTGCAACGTCACATCCGTGAACACCACGTAAGGCGGTACCTTCGCCTCCTTCGCCGTGGCCGTCCGCCAGGCCTTCAACGCCTCCAGCAGCGCCTCGTCGTACTCCGAGGGGCAGGTCGAGCAGCGGCCGAGCTTCTGTTCCGCCGCCGCGGCCAGTGTCTTCCCGCACACCCTGCAGTGGACCGGCGCCGCGACGGAACGGCGGGAGGCCGCGCCCGATCCCCCAGGCGACGCGGCCGACCTGGCGGGGCGGCCCGTGAGGCCGTCCAGGAAGCGGGAGGGGCGGCGGCCCTTGCGCCCGCCCGGCGCGCGCGCCAGCGCCCACGAGAGGCCGAGGTGCTCCCTCGCGCGGGTGATGCCCACGTAGAGCAGCCGGCGCTCCTCCTCGATCTGCTCGGGCGTCTCGGCGTAGATGATCGGCATCATGCCGTCGGTGAGTCCGACGAGGAAGACGGCGTCCCACTCCAGGCCCTTGGCGGCGTGGAGCGAGGCGAGCGTGACGCCCTCGACGGGAGGGGCGTGCTGCTCGCTGGCGCGGCGCTCCAGCTCGACGACGAACGCGGGCAGGTCGGCTCCTTCGGCCGCCATGTCCTCGGCGAGGTCGGCCAGCGCCCTGAGCGACTCCCACGTCTCGCGGGCCTTGCCGCCGCCGGGGGGAACGGGGGTGAGGCCGATGCCGCCGAGGATGCCGTGGACCTCCTGCGCGAGAGGTTCGCCCGAGGCGGAGCGGGCCGCGCCGCGGAGCAGGACGACCGCGCGCCGTACTTCGGGGCGTTCGAAGAAGCGCTCGGCGCCGCGCACCAGGTAGGGGATCTCGGCCTTGGCGAGGGCCTCCTCGTAGGCCTCCGACTGGGCGTTCACCCTGAACAGGACGGCGATCTCGCGAGTGGCGACGCCCTTGTCCATGAGCTTCCTGATCGCGCGGGCGACTCCGGCGGCCTCGGCGGGCTCGTCGTCGTACTCGGCGAAGACGGGCGCTGGGCCCTCGGGACGCTGGGCGACGAGCTCGAGGCGGTGCGGGCTCTTCCCCTTGGCGATCACGAGGTTGGCCAGGCTGACGACCTCGGGGGTGGAGCGGTAGTCGCGGACCAGCTTGATCACCGAGGCGTTCGGGTGCTCGACGGAGAACCCGGTGAGGTAGCGGGGCGTGGCGCCGGTGAAGGAGTAGATGGTCTGGTTGGGGTCGCCGACCACGCACACGTCGTCGCGCCCGCCGAGCCAGGTGTCGAGCAGCAGCTTCTGCAGCGGGTTGACGTCCTGGTACTCGTCCACGACGAAGTAGCGGTACTGCTGGCGGATCTGCGCGGCCACGTCGGGGTGCTCGGTCATCACGGCGGCGGTCAGCTCGAGGATGGTCTCGAAGTCGACCAGGTGCCGGTCGCGGCGCAGCTGTTCGTAGGCCTCGTAGAGGCGGGCGATCTCCTCGGCCGGCGCGGGCGGCGTGCGGTGGGCCTTGGCGGCGGCCGCGATGTAGTCCTCGTGGCCGATCTGGGTGACCTTGGCCCACTCGATCTCGGCGGCGATGTCGCGCAGCTCGGACCGGTCGGGGCTCTTCCTGATCAGGCGGCAGGCCTCGACCAGCAGCGGCAGCTTCGACTCGATCACCGAGGGGGCCGATCCGCCGATCACCTTGGGCCAGAAGTAGGTGAGCTGGCGCAGCGCGGCGGCGTGGAAGGTGCGCGCCTGGACGCCGGGTGTGCCGAGCTGGCGCAGCCGCTGCCGCAGTTCGCCCGCCGCCCGTGTGGTGAAAGTCACCGCGAGCACGCCCTGGGCGTCGACCACGCCCGAGCGGACGGCGTGGGCGATGCGGTGGGTGATCGCTCTGGTCTTGCCGGTGCCCGCGCCGGCCAGCACGCAGACCGGACCGCGCACGGCCTCGGCCACCGCGCGCTGCTCGGGATCGAGCCCGTCCAGAACGTCATCGCCAGTCATCACATCAACATCCTCGCAGCAGGTGGCGGGGGGCAGGTCCATTCTGGCAACATGCCGCCGTCACCTGTTTCATCATCGCTGAGATGCGAAAAGTAGGTCATTTCCCTCACAATGGGGCCCGACCGAAACGTGGGGGGAAAGGAAGGCCCGTGCGAGCTGCGGTAATAGCGGGTGTTCTCGCTGCCGTCTCGTTGATTCCGGGTACGGCCCATGCGGCCAAGGACCCGACGCCCTCCTATGGCGACGCGCTGGGCAACACCGCGGTAGAGACTGTGTCCTACGGTCCGGGCCGCAGCCAGGCGATGGACGTGTGGTGGACGCCCGACTACAGCAAGCACCCCGCCGTCTTCCTCATCCATGGCGGCTGGTGGTCCAGCGGCGACAAGAAGTACATGACCGAGATCACCCGCAGCTACGTCGAGCTCGGCTACACGGTCTTCAACCTCAACTACCGCCTGTCGGGTGAGGCGGCCTGGCCCGCGCAGCGCACGGACGCCTTCGACGCCATCGCCACCGCCCGCAGGCACGCCGACCGCTGGAACTTCGACCCCAACAACTACGTGGTCGTCGGCTTCTCCGCGGGCGGGCACATCGCGGCCGCGGTCGGCACGTACGGCGACGGCGCGCTGCCGGGGCTCAAGGGCGTCGTCGGCGTCTCCCCGGTGATCTCACCGCTGCGCGCCTACACCGACGGGGCGACCTCCACCGACCCCAACCGCGTCAAGCTGCGCGACGCCGCGATCAAGCTGGCCGGTGGCTGCGAGCCCAAGGGCAAGTGCTCGCGCGTGTGGGCGAGCATGGAGGTGCCGTGGCACGCCAGCAAGAAGGACGCCCCGATGCTGACCGTGCATTCCGACGACGAGTTCGTGCCCGCGTCGCAGAGCCTGCTGCTGAAGGACATGCTGGGGCAGGTCGGGGTGAAGATGACGGTCTTCACCGAGCCCGGCATCTCGCACAGCGCCCCGCTGTACCGGCAGTTCGGGGTGGCCGAGCGGGTGCAGAAGTGGATCCAGGAACAGCTGTCCTGAGGGCGGGATTACCGGAGCGGGCGCCGTTGTTGCACCGTCCGGCCCTCTGCTGATACCGGAAGGATTCTCATATGGCGCTCACCGTCTACTCCACCACCTGGTGCGGGCCCTGCAAGCGACTCAAGAGCCAGCTCACTCGCGAGGGCATCGCGTACAACGAGGTCGACATCGAGCGGAACCCCGCGGCCGCGGACTTCGTGATGAGCGTCAACAACGGGAACCAGACGGTGCCCACCGTGGTCTTCCCCGACGGCACCGCCGTGACCAACCCGTCGGTGCTGGAGGTCAAGGCGCGCCTCGCGGCCGGCGTCTGACCTGACGACACAGGACCCCTCTCCGGAGGGGTCCTTTCGCTGCCCGGTGAGTGGCGGGGCTCGACTGGAGTCCGTCTACCAGTCGCCGGTGAGGTGGTCGCCGTACCAGGTCTCGATCAGGCGGCGGGCGATGGAGACGGGGGGCGGCAGCCGTACCTCGCCGCTGTTGAGAGCGGCCAGCAGCTCGGCGCGGGTGAACCAGCGGGCCTCGGCGATCTCCTCGGGATCGCGGGTGATCTCGGTGGAGGTCGCCTGGGCGAAGAAGCCGAGCATGAGGCTGCGGGGAAAGGGCCATGGCTGGCTGCCGAGGTAGCGGGGGTTGATGACGTTCACGCCCACCTCCTCGGCCACCTCGCGGATCACGGCGTGCTCCAGCGACTCCCCCGGCTCCACGAACCCGGCGAGGATCGACAGCCGTCCCTCGGGCCACTGGGGGCCTCTGGCGAGCAGGCAGCGGTCGCGCTCGTCGCGCACCAGCATGATCACCGCGGGGTCCACCCGGGGGAAGTGCTGGCTGCCGTCCTTGGGGCAGACGCGGATGTGGCCGCCCGCCTCAACGTTCGTACGGCTGCCGCAGCGCGGGCAGTACTCGTGCGTGGTGTGCCACGCCTCCAGCGCCACGGCGTAGACGAGCAGGCCCGCGTCGCGGTCGCCGAGGAGCGCGCCCACCTGGCGCAGCCCCGCGGGGAACGGCTCGCCCTCGGGGGTGTCGCGCAGGCCGAGCGGCGCGACGACCCTGCCGTTGACGTCGCCGCCCGAGAAGCCCGGCAGCGGTGCGGAGACCGCGAAATAGGCGACGCCGTTCTCGACGCCGAGCAGGTAGCGCTCGCCCTCGGGGGCGTCGGCGGTGGTGAACAGGACCGCGTCGACCTGCTCGCCCGTGCGCCTGACCAGCGTGTGGCCCTCGTGGACGAGCAGGACCCTGCTCGTGGGATCCGTCCATGCGCGGGCCAGCCATCCGGTGTCGCCACGCAGCAGAGCCGATCTGTCGATCGTGCCTCGTGCCAGGAGCAGGGGGCCCAGAAGCTGCTCTTCTGCCGTCGACTCCACGCGCCACTTCCTCCCCGAAGACCGATGTCATCTTATGACGATCGTTTAGCTCGAACGAGACGCCGGGACCCCTGGCGGGTGAACGCCAAAGGTCCCCATGGTCACGAAGCGAAGATCACCAGGTTGTCCCGATAGCTTCGCCGCTCCTTGTCGAAGGGGCCGCCACAGGTGATCAGCCGGAGCTCGGGGCGGCTGGTGGAGCCGTACACCTGCTTGTCGGGGATGCGGTTCTTGGCGTAGCCGGCGAGTCTGCGCACCTTGAAGGTGACGGTGCTGCCGTCGGCCCTGTCCACGTGGATCCTGTCGCCGTGCTTGAGGCGGCGCAGGCCGTAGAAGACGGCGGGGCCGGTGCGCGAGTCGACGTGACCGGCGATCACGGCGGCGCCCTTCTCGCCGGGCTCGGGCCCCGCGACGTTCCATCCGGCCAGGTCGTAGCGCTTGGGGGCGATGAGCTTGCCGGTGCGGTCGAGTTCGAGGGCGATGAGGCGGGTGGTCAGGCCGATCGAGGGGATGCGCAGCCTGATCGGGTCCGCGGCCTGCATAGTTGCGGCTTGGACGGCGGCGGCCGTGGTGTCCGCCTGGGTGGGGGTGGCCTGGGTGGGAGTGGCCTGAGCGGGGGTGGCGCAGGCGAGGGCGGTCAGCGCGGCGGTGCCGGTGACGAGGCGGCGCATCGGTCAGCCCTCCTGGGTGAGCTTGCGACGCAGCCACAGACCGCCACCGGCGAGGACGGCCGCGCCTGCGAGACCGGCGGGCAGGACCGGGTTGACGCCCGAGGACTCCTCACCGGTCCAGGTGCCACCGGCCCCGGTGTCGACGCCACCGCTCGGGGTGTCGTCGTCATCGTCGTCGCGGGCCACGCCGCCGGCCCCGGTGTCGACGGCGCCCTTCGGAGCGTCATCGTCGTCATCGTCGTCCCGGGTGACGCCGCCGGCGCCGGTGTCGACCCCGCCCTTGGGAGCGTCGTCGTCATCGTCCCGGAGGGCGCCCTTGCCGGTCTCTACGCCGCCACGTGGGGCTCGGTCGTCGTCATCGCGAGATCCGCGGTCGTCCCGGCCGCCCCGGTCGTCATCCCGGTCATCCCGATCGTCCCGGTCGTCGTCGCCGTCGTCGTCCCTCTCGTCATCGTCGCCGTCGTCGTCCCTGTCGTCGATGGCCGTGACGGTGGAGGGGGCGGCCTGGGCGGGGGCGGCCGTCAGGGCCACTCCCCCGGCGCCCAGCCCGCACGTGACAGCGATCGCGAGGAGGATCCGCCTGAGGTCCATGTCCAACTCCTGGTGTCCTGGTTCCGCGTCTCCTGCGCGGCTGACTCCAGCTTCCGAACCCCCGGTGGCCCCTCCATGAGGCGGCCGTTAGAGCGTTCTCATCCGGCCCGCAGCCGGTATCCGGCGCCCCTCAGCGTCTCGATGTGCTCGGCGCCGATCTTGCGGCGGAGGTAGCGGACGTAGACGTCGACCACGTTCGATCCGGGGTCGAAGTCGAACCCCCACACGTGGCTGAGCAGCTGCTGCCGGGTCAGCACCTGGTCGGGGTGGCGGAAGAAGACCTCCGCCAGCGCGAACTCCTTGGCCGACAGCTCCACCGGCTCTCCCCCGACGTAGGCCCTGCGGCTGCGCAGGTCGAGGGAGAGGTCCCCGGCCCGCAGCACGGTCACCTCGGGCACCCGGTCGGCGCGCAGCCGCAGCCGCACCCTGGCCAGCAGCTCCTCGAAGGCGAACGGCTTGCGGATGTAGTCGTCCGCGCCGCCCTCCAGCCCGGCCACCGTGTCGGCCACGCTGTCGCGGGCGGTCAGGATGATGACCGGCAGCGAGACCCTGGCCTCGCGCAGCCGCCGCAGCACGGTGAACCCGTCGCTGAGCGGCAGCCCGATGTCGAGCACCATGAGGTCGAAGGAGCCGCCGCGGGCGTGTTCGAAGGCGCTCTCGCCGTCGGCCACCACTGTCGTGACGAACCCGTTGCCCCGCAGCCCCTTCTCCAGGAACGCGGCGATGCGGTGCTCGTCCTCGGCGATCAGGATGCGGTTCATCCGGGTACCTCTCGACACGGGAGTTCGATCACGAAGCGGGAGCCGTCCTCGACCCAGGCCCGGCCGCCGTGGGCCTCGGCGATGGAGCGGACGATCGCCAGGCCGAGCCCGGCCCCCTCGTGGGAGCGGCTGCCCGCGCGGACGAACCGCTGGAAGATCCGCTCCCTGTCCTCGGGCCGCACGCCGGGCCCTCCGTCGCGCACCCAGAGCCGGATCCGGCCGTCGACGACCGCCGAGCCTGAGGCGACGAGGTCGCCCGGCTTCGTGTGCCGTACGGCGTTGGCGGCCAGCTGCATGAGCGCCTGCGTCAGCCGCTGGCGGTCGGCGACGACGCGCGCGTCGGCGACCTCCTCCACCCGCCACGCGCGCTCGCCGAGTCCTCTGGCCTTGGCGATCACGCTGACGGTCAGGTCGGCGATCTCGACCTCCCCGAGGGCCAGGAATCCCGGCTGCTCCGACTTGGCCAGGGTGAGCAGGTCGTCGACGATCCTGTTCATGCGGGCCAGCTCGTCGGTGACCAGGGCCAGGGTCTCGGCCCTGTCGTCGGGGTCGTCGCCCATGAGGTCGAGGTGGCCGCGAATGACGGTGATCGGGGTGCGCAGCTCGTGCCCGGCGTCGTCGACGAACTCCCGCTGGACGGCGAAGGCCCGCTCGAGGCGGTCGAGCATGGTGTTGAAGGTGCGGGCGAGGGCGGCCACGTCGTCGTTGCCGGTCACGGTGAGCCGTCTGGTGAGGTCGGAGGAGTCGCCGATGTGTTCGGCGGCCTGCCGTACGAGCCTGACGGGGGCGAGCACGCGGCCCGCGACCACCCATCCTGCCGCGCCCGCGATCGCGAGGGCGGCCAGCGAGGCGAGGCTGAGCACGCCGACCGCGTCGGCCACCTCGTCGCGGTGGCGGTCGTAGAAGATCGCGGCGACGAAGTGGCCGCGCGAGCGGTCCCCCTCGACGCGGACGGGGATGACGGCGTAGCGGACGGTACCCGCCGACGTCCGCGCCCAGTCGACGGTCGGCTCGGTGGCCGCGGCGAGCCGGGCGACGAGCGCGTCGTCGGTGTCGATGATCGGACGGACCAGGCCGGTGCGCAGGTCGGCCCGGCCGTCGACGATCGTGAAGAACGTCTCCCACCTGTCGGGGACGCTGACCTCCAGGTATCGGGTGAGCAGCGCGGTGACGTCGCGTTCAGGGCGGCCCTTGACGTACTGGCGCAGCTTGTCGGCCTCGTTGCCCAGCTCGGCGTTGACCCGGTCGTCCACCCTGGCCTGGAGGACCGTCCAGACGGAGAACAGCGAGACTCCCAGCGCCAGGCCGACCACCACCAGCATCCAGCCCACGATGCGCGCACGGGCGCTCATTCCACCTGCTCAGTCGTCGTCATCGTCTTCATTGTCGTCGTCCCCGCCCCTGCTGGGAGGAGGCGGTTTGACGGGTTCGGCGCGCTCGATCCGCGTCAACACCGGCGACGAGGTAGGCGGGGAGGGCGAGGACGGCGAGGAGGTGGCGCCGGGAGTGGAGCGCGGGGTGACCACGATCGCGCCGCCCAGGTCGGGCTCGGCGTTGCTCACCGCGCCGACCACGAGGGCGGCCAGCACGGCGAGGGCGAGCGCGACGAGGGCCAGGGCGAGCGAGGTCTTACGGCTCATGTCCGCCAGCCTGACGGCCGGACGGGAGCCCACGATGAGGGGAAGATGAGAAGACTCTCATACAGGGTGATTACGCTGTCCGTGCCGCATGATGATCTCTGCCACGCTAGGATCTGCCGGTTAGGTTAGCCTTACCTGATCCGGGGGTGTCACGCGTTGCGGCTCTACCTGACCGCTGCCAAGCCGACCGACTCGGTGACCGACGGTTTCCTGCCCGCGGCCCGGGCGCTCGGCTGTGACGTCACCATCCTCAGCGACCGGCCCGAGCAGCACCCCGACGCCATCGGGTGCGACGTGTGGGATCCGCGCGCGGTCATCGACGCGATCGCCCACCACCACCGGCCCGACGCGATCTTCTCCAACTCCGACCACCTGCAGGTCGAGACCGCGCTGGCGGCGGAGTACTTCGGGCTGCCCGGCAAGGACTGGCGGGCCTGCCTCGCGGCCAAGAACAAGTTCCTGACCCGCAGGAAGCTGGCGGAGGCGGGGGTCGAGCGGGTCTGGTCGGTACGGCTGGCGCCCGGCGATCCGGTGCCGGCCGACGTGCCGTACCCGGTGGTGGTCAAGCCCCGCGAAGGGGTGGCCAGCGAGAACGTGCTGCTGGTCGGGCGCGACCTGGAGCGGTCCGTCGCCGGGATGCGGGACCTTCCGCTGGTCGTGGAGGAGTACCTGGAGGGGCCGCTGCGCACGATGGAGACCCTGGGCGACGGCGTCACGACGCGCGTGCTGGGCGGGTTCGCGACCACGCTCGGGCCGCTGCCGCACTTCGTGGAGGAGCGCCTCGACTGGGCGCCGAGCGCGGACGAGCACGTCCTGCGCGCGCTGGAGGCGCTGGGAGTGGGGTTCGGCGCCTGCCACACCGAGTACGTGGTCACGGAGCGGGGGCCGAGGATCATCGAGGTGAACTACCGGGCGATCGGCGACCACTGCGACTTCCTGCTGGCCGACATCCTGGGCGTGCCGCTGTTCGAGTGGATCCTGCGGGTGCACCTGGGCGAGCGGGTGCCCGAGCCGCCTGCCGCCGTGGGGCACGGCTGCGCGGTGAGCGTGGTCGCCGACCGCTCGGGAGTGATCACCGCGGCCCCGCCCCGCGTCGAGGAAGGCGGGTTGTGGCACCGGCCGCTGAGGAAGGTGGGCGACAGGGTGGAGCTGACCCACACCAACCGCGACTACCTGGGCGTGATCAGGGCGGTCGGGCCGTCCGCCGAGGGCGTGCGGCAGGCCGTGACCGCCTTCCAGGAGCGGCATCCGTGGGTGATCGGATGAGGCCGCGCGAGCCGTACCTCGCCAAGAGGGTCCTCGACGCGCTGCTGAGAGAGGACTACGGAGACCTGTCCAAGCGCGTGACCAGGAGCAAGGAGGGCGTGGCCCTGCTGCTGGCCGACGGCAGGCGGGTACGGCTGGCGCCCGGCCAGCTCTTCCAGGACTTCGTGGTGGCCGACGACGAGCTGCTCGGCCTGGAGCAGGTGCTCAACACGCTGCAGGAGATCGCCGACCCCGCGGACTCCGACGGCGTGGCGGCCTTCTTCGACGAGTGCGTGGAGGCGCTGCACGCGCTCGAACTGCTCGACGCGCACCGGCCCCTGATCACGGGTCGCGAGCTGGCCGACTACGAGTCGCTGGCCGCCCTCGTCGACCACCCGATCTACCCGACGGCCAGGGCCCGCGCGGGCCTGTCCGACGAGGAGCTGCTGGCCTACGCGCCCGAGTTCGCGCCCTCCTTCGACCTGCGCTGGGTGCGCGTCCCCGCCGAGCGGGTGACGGGGGCGGCCACGCACTGGGGGCCCGAGGTGCTCTTCCCCGTGCACCCGCTGACGCTGCCGAAGCTCGAAGGGGTGCAGGTGGTGGAGGGGCCGCGGCTGACGGTCAGGCCGACGCTCTCGATGCGAACCGTGCAGCTCGACTCCCGCACCCAGCTGAAGCTGCCGCTGCCCACCAGCACGCTCGGCCGCCGCAACCGCCGCTCGATCAAACCCACGACGCTCGCCGACGGCGCCGCCGCCGAGTTGCTGCTGCGCGGGCTGGCCGACCCCGACATCGTGCTGGCCGACGAGCAGACCTACGCGCACACCGGGGACGAGTACCTCGGCTGGATGCTGCGCCGCCTGCCCGAGGGACGGATCATCCCCGTCGCCGCGCTGAACGTCCCCGAGGTGCGGGCCGAGCTGGGCGACGTGGAGGGCCTGGTCACCCGCTACCTGCGGACGCTGCTGCGCTGGAACGTGCGGCTGTTCGTCAGGTACGGCGTGGCGCTGGAGGCCCACCAGCAGAACCTCGCGCTCGTGCTGACCGGACGCGACGAGCTCAGGCTCCTGGTCAAGGACAACGACGGCCTGCTGGCCTCCCCCGCGAGGCTGGCCGCCGCGGGGATCGAGGTGCCCGCCTTCGCCGACGAGCGCATGCTGACCGACGACCCGCACGCCCTCGCCGACGTGTTCGTCACGATCACCCTCCACCTGGCCGCCGCCTCGATCGCCTTCGGCGCGCTGCCCGACGAGCGGGCCGCCACGCTGGTGCGCTCCTGCCTGGAGGAGGCGCTGGACGAGCACGGCGACGACCCGATGGCCAAGCTGCTGCGCGCCCGCACGCTGGAGGCGGTCAGGCTGACCGGCAAGTCGATGATCACCGCGGGGACGCTCGTGGCCAAGGAACGATCCGGCGCGCGCGACATCAACAAGTTCTACGGCACCAGCGGCCCCAACTACCTGCGAGCCCTTTCCCTGCTGAGGAGCGCTTGATGCGAAGCCTGGTCCTCGATCCGCCCGCCGCGATCGCCGAGGAGGCCACCCTGTCCGCGTTGCTGCGCTGCTGCGTACGGGAGGTGGCGGGGCCGCGCGGGCACGTGTGGCCGGCTTCGCCGTACCTGCTGCTGACGGTGGCGGACACGCTCATCAGGGCGCGCACGGGCGGCGGCGCGGCGCTGCGGTTCGAGGGGCAGATCGAGCGCCTGGAGTACGGCGCGTGGGTGCCGCTGACCGCCGACGAGCTGGTCCGGCTGGCCGAGGCCGAGCTCGACGGGCACAACACCGAGTTCGCCGGGCAGGTGGCGGCCAGCAGGGACGCGCTGGCGGCCATCCTGCGGGCGCGGGCCTCCGCCACGCCGCCCAACGACCCGTGGCTGGCCTCGGAACAGGCGCTCGTCCTCGGCCACCCCTTCCACCCCTCGCCCAAGGCGCGCGGCGGCGAGCAGTGGCTGCGCTACGCGCCCGAGGCGCACGCCTCCTTCCCCCTGCGCCTGCTCGGCGTCCGCGAGGACGTGCTGGCGCAGGAGGGCGACGCCTCCGCGCTCGACCTGGCCGGGATCGCGCCGCAGGGCTACGCGCTGCTGCCCGCCCACCCCTGGCAGCTCGACCTGCTGCGCCCCGCCCTCGACGACCGGCTGATCGACCTGGGCGAAGGGCCCGTCGTCTGGCCGACCTCCTCGGTCAGGACGGTCTACGACCCGTCCAGCGGCAGCTGCCTGAAGTTCAGCCTCGACGTGCGGATCACCAACTGCGTGCGCAAGAACGCGTGGTACGAGCTGGCGGGCGCCGTCGCGCTGACCGAGCGGCTGGCGCCCGTCTTCGAGGCGATCTCGGCGCGGTTCCCGGGGACGCGCTGGCTGCCCGAGCCCGGCTACCGCTCGGCGGCGCTCGACACCAGGCTGCTGGAGGGGCTGGGCGTGATCGTGCGGGCCAGCCCGTGGTCGGTGTGCTCGCCGGGGCTCACGCCCGTGCTGGCGGGCGCGCTGGCCTGCGCGGCCACGCCCGCCGACCCCGTCTCCTGGTGGGCCGCGTATGTGCGGGCCGTCGCGCTGCCGGTGCTCGACGCCTACTTCACCCACGGCGTCGTCCTCGAACCCCACCTGCAGAACGTGCTCATCGGCCTTGACCCGGTGGGGCGGCCGGTCGAGGCGATCTTCCGCGACCTGGAGGGCACCAAGCTGGTCGACCACGAGCTGTCGGAGCTGCATCCGCGGGTCGCCGAGGCGCTCACCTACGACGCCTCGCGCGGCTGGGCCAGGGTGGTCTACTGCCTGATGGTCAACCACCTCACCGAGATCGCCGCCACGCTCGCGCTGTCGGACGCCGCGCTGCGCGAGCTCTGGGCGGTGGCCAGGGAGATCCTCGCCGAGTACGGCGCGGCGACCGGCTGGCCGCTGCCGCTGTCGGACCTCCTGGCCGGGGCGCCGCTGCCGGCCAAGGCCAACCTCAGCGTCCGCTGGGCCCGCGCCGCCGACAGGAGCGCGGGCTACGTGCCGATCGCCAACCCGTTCGCGTGATCGCCGACATCGCCCCTGGGCTCGCGGCCCCCGCCTTCGTCTACGACCTGGCGGCACTGGACGCGCACGCCGCCGCCGTGCGCGCGGCGCTGCCCGGCATCGAGCTCTACTACGCGGTCAAGGCCAACCCCGACCCCGAGCTCCTGCGGGTGCTCTCCGCCCACGTGGACGGGTTCGAGGTGTCGTCGGCCGGCGAGCACGCGCACGTCAGCGCCGTCCTGCCGGGCGCGCGCCTGGCCGTGGGCGGGCCGGGCAAGACGGACGCCGAGCTGCGCCTGCCCGCGCACCGCCTGCACGTCGAGTCGCCGTTCGAGCTGCGGCGCCTGCTCGATCATCAGGTACGGGCCGACGTGCTGCTGCGGCTGAACCTCCCGCTGGAGACGGCCGGTGCCGCCCTGACCATGAGCGGCCCCTTCGGCATGGACGCCCAGGGCCTGGCCGAGTGCCTGCCGCTGTTCACCGAGCGGGTCCGGCTGCGCGGGGTGCACGCCCACCTGGCCAGCGGCCTGGAGGCGCCCGCGCTGCTCGACCTCGCCCGGGTGCTGCTCGCCCAGCACGACGAGGAGGTCAACGTCGGCGGCGGCATGGCCGTCTCCTACACCTCGCCCGAGCGCCGCTTCGACTGGTCCGCCTACGGCACCGGGCTGACCGCGCTACGCCGTCCTGGCCAGGTGGTCCGCATCGAGCCCGGCCGTGCGCTGACCGTCTACTGCGGCTTCTACGTGACCCGGGTGATCGACGTACGGCGGGTGCACGGCGCGGCCTTCGCGATCGTCCACGGCGGCACCCACCACCTGCGCACGCCCGCCACCAAGGGCCACTCGCAGCCGTTCACCGTGCTGCCGACGGGGTCGGGGCCCGGCGTCGAGGACACCCCCGTGACGGTCGTGGGCCAGCTCTGCACGCCGAAGGACGTGCTCGCCAGCCAGGTCAGGACCTCGATCAGGGTGGGCGACACCGTCGTGTTCGCCATGGCGGGCGCCTACGCGTGGAACATCTCCCACCACGACTTCCTCATGCACCCGAAGCCCGGCTTCCACTACCTGACCTAGGGATCGACTCGATCAGCGCGACCAGCCCCTCCTCGTCGAGCAGGTCGACGGGGCGGACGGTCTGGTTGAACCGCACGTAGTGGAAGGCCGCGCCGACCTGCTCCAGCGGGACTCCCGCCAGGTGCGACCAGGCCAGCCGGTAGGCGGCCAGTTGGACGGCCGCGCCGCGGGCGGCCTTGCCGGACGGCGGGCGTCCGGTCTTCCAGTCGACCACCTCGTAGGAGCCGTCCTCGCGCTCGAAGACGGCGTCCATCCGACCGCGCACGAGGCGGTCGGCGATCATCGTCTCGAACGGGACCTCGAGGTCGAGCGGCTCGCGCCCGGACCACTCGCTCTCCTCGAACCGCTCCTGGAGCTCGGAGAGGCGGGCGTCGAGCTCCTCGGGCTCGTCGAAGGCCCCCGGCAGCTCGAAGTCGTCGATGAGCCGCTGCTGACCCCATCGCGACTCCAGCCACTTGTGGAAGGAGGTGCCGCGGCGGGCGAGCGGCGCGGGCTGGGTCGGGACGGGCCTGCGGATCCTGCGGGCCAGCGCGCCCGCGTCGGTGGCCAGCGTGACCAGGGACGAGACGGTCAGCTTGGCGGGCAGCTCGACCGTGGTCCGCGACCGGCCGCGGCTGGTGGCGCGCTCGCGCAGCAGCAGGTCGGTGTCGCGCTCCCAGGCGCGAAGGCGCTCCTCGTCGCCCTCGCTGAGCGGCTCGTCCTCTTCGGGGGTCTCCGCCTCTGGTGTCACCTCCATCAAGGCGGCCTCCACCAGGCGGGCGCCGTCCTCGATGCCCTGCTGGCGGGCGCCGCCCGGGGTGAGCGGCCACTGTGCCTCGGCGGGCTCGGCGAGCAGCGGGTTGGTGGCGCCCTCCTCGGGTGCGGCCGCCCACACCGCGGCCGTGCCGCAGGTGTCGCGGATCTCCAGCAGGAAGTCGGAGGGTTCGAGCGGCTTCGAGGCGGTGCCCCACCGGTAGCCGGACGCGATGAGGTGGTAGTGGGCGCGGGTCACCGCGACGTAGGCCAGGCGGCGCTCCTCCGTCAGATCGCGCTCGCGGCAGCGCGCGTCGAAGGCGGCCAGCTCGTCCTTGGTCAGCCCGGTCAGGCGGGGCAGGTCGGCGGCGTCGCCGCGCAGCGCGTACGGCAGCTTGCGCGGGTTGTCGGTCCACCGGCTGTTGGTGACCGGCGTGGCGGGGAAGATGCTGCCCTTGGTGATGCCGTTGGCGCTCAGCAGCTGCGACAGCCCCGGCACGACGACGATCGGCCACTCCAGGCCCTTGGAGGCGTGCACGGTCATCAGCTTCACGCTGTTGCTCTCGCCGACCCTGCCCGCCTCGAGGCCGAACTCCTCGCTCTCGGCCGCCTCCAGGTAGGCCAGGAACGCGCCGAGCGTCGGGTCCTCGGAGTCTCCGGCGAAGCGGGAGGCCGCATCCAGGAAGGCGTCGAGGTCGGCACGGGCCGCCACCGCGCCCGCCGTCCCCGATCGCGCCGCCACCTCGATGTCGAGGCCCATGCGCCGCTCGGCCTCGGAGATCAGGTCGGGCAGCGGCTGGTGCGTGTGGGCGCGCAGGTGGCGCAGCTCCTGGGCGAGCGCCACCATCCTGGTCCTGGCCAGCGGGGAGAACGCGGCGAGCCACTCCTCTCTGTCGGGCAGCTCGTCCAGGGCGTCCACGAGGCTGCCGCGCTCCTCGGCGAGGTCGGAGACGGCCTGGTCCAGCGGGTCTGCGGGCCGTTCGGCGCCTTCCCGCAGCTCGCGGTTGAGCTCCCTGGCGAACTCGCCGAGCTGCCTCAGGTCGGCGGGGCCGATCCGCCAGCGCGGCCCCGCCAGCAGCCTGGCGAGGGCGTCGCCCGCGCTCGCGTCGTAGAGCACCCTGAGCGTGGCCACGAGATCGCTGACCTCGGGCACGGTCAGCAGGCCGCCGAGACCCACCACCTCGACGGGGATGTCGCGCTCTTCGAGCGCTCTGCGCAGCGCGGGGAACTGCGACCGCTTGCGCGCGAGCACCGCGATGTCCTGGGGCTGGACGGCCGGCGTCTTCTTCCGCTCGCCGTCGCCCCACGGCAGGCCGTCGGGCGCGAGCTCCTGGCCGAGGGCCCGTTTGACCTGGTCGGCGACCCACCTGGCCTCGTCCTCCGCCGTCTCGTGAAAGGCGCAGGTGACGCGGCCCCTGTCGACGCGGTTGGGACCCGGCACGAGGACCGGCACCTCGCGGGCCTCCATGCGCAGCGGCAGCTGGATCCGCGCGGCCACGTCGAGCACGCGGTCGCCGTTGCGGAAGCTGACGCTGAGCTGCCTGACGGGGGCCTGGTCGCCCTTGGCGGTGCGGAAGTCGGTGACGAAGCGCCGCAGGTTGCCCGAGGACGCGCCGCGCCAGCCGTAGATCGACTGGCAGGGGTCGCCGACGGCGGTGACGGGGTGGCCGTTGCCGTACAGGCTGCGCAGCAGCACCAGCTGGGCGTGGCTGGTGTCCTGGTACTCGTCGAGCAGCACCACCGAGAAGCGGGAGCGCTCGATGCGGCCGACGTCCGGGTGGTTGGCCGCGATACGGGCGGCCAGCGACATCTGGTCGCCGTAGTCGATGACCTCACGGGCGCGCTTGAGCCGCTCGTAGGCCTCGACCAGCGGAAGCAACTGCTCGCGGGCGTCCTGGACGGCCAGCGGCCTGCGCTGCCGCACGGTGACCGCCTCGGCCGCCTTGCCGCGCAGCCACTCGCCCAGCCTCCTGACGTCGCTCGCCGAGCGCAGGTGCTCCGACAGCTCGCCCGCCAGCTCCAGGACGGCGGCCGTGACCGAGGGCGGGCCCAGCTCGATCTTGTCCATCGGCCCGTCGTACATCGCCACCACTCTGCTCGCCAGCTGCCAGGCGACGGCCGGGGTGACCAGGCGCATGGTCGGTTCGAGCGCCTCGCGGACGGCGTGGTCGGTGACCAGGCGGGCGGCGTAGGCGTGGTAGGTCGAGACCGTGGGCTCGTTGTCGAGCAGCTGCGAGGGGACCAGGCCCGCCTCCGCCAGGCCGTTCAGCCGCTCCCTGACCCGGTGCGCCAGCTCGGCCGCGGCCTTGCGGGTGAAGGTGAGCCCGAGGATGCGTTCGGGCTTGGCCAGGCCGTTGGCCACCAGCCACACGACCCTGCCCGCCATCGTCTCGCTCTTGCCCGAACCCGCGCCCGCCATGACGACCATCGGCTCCAGCGGGGCCTCGATGACCACGGCCTGCTCGGGGGTGGGCGGTCTGATGCCGAGCTTGCCGGCCAGCTCGACGGGGCTCAGCACACCTGACCCCCGTTGTCGTTGACGGGGCAGCTCGCCCTGGCGGCGCAGGTGCGGCAGCCGTCGTTGACCTTCGCCTGGAAGAACGGCCCCGACATGCCGACGGCGACGGTGTCGACCATCTCCTTCGCCCAGTTGTCGGCCCTGTCGAGCGGCGACTGCGCCTGCTCCTTGGCCTCCTTGCCCGCCGCCTTGCCCACCTGGACCAGCGCGGCGCCGCCCGGCTCGGCCAGGCCGTGCCGCTTGAAGGCGTCGAGCAGCACCGCGAGCTGGTAGACGCCCAGCTGCGGGTGGCGGTCGAGCTCGTCGGGCCTGGGCTTGGAGGTGCCGGTCTTGAGGTCGATGATGAACGCCCTGCCGTCCTCGTCGCGCTCGACCCTGTCGACGCGGCCCTTGATCTGCACGCCCTCCGAGACCGTCGCGACGAACGACTCCTCGGTGGCGACCAGGGTGCGGCCGTTGTCCTGCTGCCACTTCATGAACCTGGCGATCATCTGCTCGGCGACCCTGCGCTGCTTGCGGTTGAACCACACGCCGCCGAAGTCGAGCTCGGTCCAGATGTCGTCGAGGCGCTTGCCGAGCAACTCCTCGCTGGCGAGGTCCTCAGTGGCCAGGACGGCGAGCGCGTGGACGACCGTGCCGAGCCCCTGTGCCGAGCTCGTGCCCGCCGCGCCCACCGCGGTCTCCAGGAGCCAGCGCAGGCCGCACTTGGTGAAGCTCTCCACCGCCGAGGGCGAGATGCTCACGATGCCGTCGGGCCAGCTCAGCGGGCGGTCGTCGGACAGCTCCGTGAGGGCGTACCACTCGCTCGGATGCGCGCCCCGCACACCCTGCCGCGCCAGGCGCGCCAGGTGCTCGGCGGCCTTCCTGCGCATCGTCTCCGGCTGGGCGGTGTCGGTGACCACGCTGCGCAGGTCGGCGACCAGCGCCGACAGGTTCAACCACCTGGCGTGGTCGTCGACCGTCGCCTCCTCCACCGCTCCCGGCATCAGCTCCGACAGGAACCGCGAGGGACGCTCGTCGGCGTCCTCGCCGCCCACGGCGGTGACGACCAGCCGCTTCCTCGCCCTGGTGGCGGCCACGTAGAACAGGCGGCGCTCCTCCGCCAGCTGCTTGGCGGCCAGCGCGGCGGCGGTCGCGTCGGTGAAGTCGAGCGGCGCGCCCTCGGCCAGCTCGACCAGCTCGTCGATGCCCAGCAGGGAGCCTTTCAGCCTGATGTCGGGCCACACGCCTTCCTGCACGCCCGCGACGATCACGAGGTCCCATTCCAGGCCCTTGGCGCGATGGGCGGTGAGCACCCGCACGGCGTCGCCGTCGGGGGCGCGCTCGGCCAGCGTGTCACCGGGGATCTCCTGGGAGGAGAGGTCCTCGAGGAACACCTCGGGACCGGCCTTCGGCATCCTGTCCACGAACCTGGCCGCGTAGTCGAACAGCGCCACGACCGCGTCGAGGTCCCTGTCGGCCTGCGCCCCCCTGGCGCCGCCCGCCAGGCTGAGCTCGGTCCACCGCTCGGCCAGGCCGCTGGCCTGCCATACCGCCCAGATCACGTCCTCCGCGGTGCCACCCGCCTGGACGGCTTCGCGGGCGGTGGCGATGAGCCTGGCGACGCGTTCGGCGGGGACGGCGATGTGAGGCTCGATCCTGACGAGCTCCCTGGCGTCCCTGAGTGCGGCGATGAGCAACTCTCCCGAGGACCGCGGCACCTCCCGCCGGTACCCGTGCTCGTCGTCCTCGTCGTCCTCGTCGTCCTCGTCGTCCTCGGAGGGCGTCGCCGCGCTCTGTGGGACGGCTTCCATGAAGGGCGCCGCCTCCCCTTCGGAGAGCGCCGCCCCTCCCTCGGAAAGCGTCGCCGTCCCCTCTGAGGGCGTCCTCTCGTCCTCGGAGAGGGGCCTCTCCCCCGCAGAGAGCGTCGCCGTCCCCTCGGAGAGGGTCCTCTGCCCCTCGGAAAGGGTCCCTTCGCCCTGTGAGGCGGCGTCTACGACGGGTGGCGTCGCCTCGTCCTCAGGGGTCTCGGCTTCGGGGGTGTCGGCTTCGGATGGTGGTGTCGCGTGGGTGGCCTCGTTCTCGGCGATTTTGAGGGCGCGCCGGAGACGGCGTACCCCGAGCATGTCGGTGCCGCCGAACGGGCCGGTGAGCAGCTCCTCGGCCACCGCCTCGTCGAGCGCGGCGGGGGTCAGGGCGACGCGCAGGGTGGTGAGCAGGGGACGGACCCCCGGCTCCTGCGCCAGCGGCACCTCGTCACCGGCCACCATCGTGGGGACCCCTGCGCTCACCAGCGCCCGCCGCAGCAGTGGCACCTGCCGTTCGGCCGAGCGCACCAGCACCGCCATCCGATGCCATGGCAGACCCTCGATGAGGTGCGCCCTGCGCAGGGTGTCGGCCACCACGGCCGCCTCCTGGGTGACGCTGTCGGCCAGCAGCACCCGCACCTCGCCGTGGTCGGTGTCCGGCGTCGGAGTGAGGTCCCTGTGCCCGCGCGCCTTCTGCCTGTCGGGACGCTCCCACGTCCGCACGGGGTGCGGTTCGGCGGACACCCCGCGCGAACCGCCGTGCGAGGAGGTCGCCCCGAGCCCGGGTGAGTCCGGAGCCACGGGCGTCGTCTGAGGAGCCGGGGTGGCGGAGACCGCGGCGGCCCCGAAGGCGTCGGTGGAGGTGGCCGGCGCTCCAGAGCCGTCCACGGCGGCGCCCGGAGGTGTGAGGGTCGGCTGCGGGATCGAGGCGGACCCGGAAGGCCCCGAGGCGTCGACATCCCGCGGCACAGGGGTCGAGGCGGAACCGGAAGATCCCGAGGCGTCGACATCCCGCGGCGCGGGGGTCGAGGCGGAACCGGAAGGTCCCGAGGTGTCGACCGCGGCGTCCCGAGGCGTGGGGGTCGAGGGCGACGGAGGGGGTGCCGGATGAGGCGCCGGTGTGGCTGACGGGGAAGGCGTCGTCTGGGGATCGAAGGAGGGGGGCGGCTGGGGGGCGGGGGCCGCGGGGAGGCGGGCGGCGACGCGGCGGGAGGCCGCGAGCAGGTCCGCGCCGCTGCGGCGCGAGACGCGCAGCGCCACAACAGGCGCGGGACGGCCCGCGCGGTCGCGGAAGCGCTCGGGGAAGCGGAGGATGCCCTGGACGTCGGCCCCGCGGAACCCGTAGATCGACTGGTCGGGGTCGCCGACCGCGATGAGGTCGCGGCCGTCGCCCGCCAGGTGCCTGAGCAGGTGCTCCTGCGCGGGGTCGGTGTCCTGGTACTCGTCGACGAACACCACGTCGTATGCCGAGCGCTCGCGGTGCCGTACCGAGGGGTCGGCCAGCAGCGCGGCGGCCGCCCTGATCAGCTCGGCGTAGTCGAGCGACAGCTCGGGGTCGAGGTCGAAGCGTTCCTGGTAGCGCTGGGAGAAGCGTCCGGCGGCGACCCAGTCGGCCCTGCCGTACTGCCGGCCGAGGTCGACCAGCCGCTCGGCGTCCAGTCCTCGCTCGCCCGCGCGGGCCAGGAAGTCGCGCAGTTCCTCGGCGAAGCCGCGCGTCTTGATCGCCTCGCGCAGCGACTCGGGCCAGAACGGGGCGCCCTCCTCGAGCTCGCCGTGCAGGAGGCGGCGGATCTCGAGGAGCTGCTCGGGACCGGTGAGGAGGCGAGGCGGCTGCCTGCCCTCCAGGACGGCCTCGCGGCGCAGCAGCGCGTAGGCGTAGCTGTGGAAGGTGAGCGCGAACGGGGTGCGGGTGGTGCGCCGCATCCGGGCCGTCACCCGCTGGCGCAGGTCCTCGGCGGCCTTGCGGCTGAAGGTGAGGATGAGGACCCGCTCGGGATCGACGCCGCGCCGCTCGACGCGGTCGACGACGGCCTCGACGATCGTGGTGGTCTTGCCGGTGCCGGGACCCGCCAGGACCAGGAGCGGGCCGCCCTGGTGCGCGACCACGGCACGCTGGTCACGGTCGAACACAGGAGGCGCAACGGCGCCCCCGCCCCCACGCCGCACCAACCGCCAGGTCTGACCACTCACAGCTCTAGATTCCACCAGACCACAGGGGTAGATCGTGCCGAGTTGACCGGTCTCCTCACGCGATCCGCCCACGGTATCGAGGGAAATCTCCGATCCGTCCTCCGACACGCGGCGCATTTCATGCACATCCGTTACGGCAAGCGTGGCTCAAGGCCACCGTGGTCACCGCTGACCGTCCGTCCATCACGCGTGCTCCAGCAGGACTTCGGCCACGCACCGAAACGTCGTCCGCTTCACGTGACGACGTAACGGTGGGCACCGGAGTCCGGCTGGAGTGGCGTGCTTGGACGGGGCTCAGCCGGTGACGGCGGTGGGCTTCACTCCGCTTGCCGTACAGGAACTAAATGGAGGAGAGCGCCGAGCGGAGGCCGGACAGGCCGATCGGGCCGAGGTTGAGCGCGGCGGTGTGCCACTGCTTGAGGTCGAAGCCCGGCCTGCGCGCGGCCTCGGCGCGGGCCTCGAGCCACGCGCGCTCGCCCAGCTTGTACGAGATCGCCTGCGCCGGCCAGCCGAAGTACCTGACGATCTCGGGGTGCACGGTGTGCGCCACCGCGCGCCCGCGCTCCCTCAGCACCTCGCACGCCTTCTCGAAGCTCCAGCGCGAGCCGTCGGGCAGCGGCAGGTCCAGGTGGACGCCGATGTCGATCACCACGCGGGCGGCGCGCAGCGCGGAGTCGGTCAGCATGCCGAGACGGGTGCCCGGCTCGGTGTGCCAGCCCAGCTCGTCGGCCAGGCGCTCGGCGTACAGCGCCCAGCCCTCGCCGTGCCCGCTCACCCAGGAGAACTTGGCATACCGCGACAGCCTGTCGCCCGCCACGGTGACCGCGCCGAGCTGCAGGTGGTGTCCTGGCACGCCCTCGTGGAAGACGGTCGACAGCTCGCTCCAGGTCGCGAACCTCTCCCTGCCGCCGACCGGCCACCATGTGCGTCCCGGACGCGACAGGTCCTCGCTCGGCGCGGTGTAGTAGGCCGAGCCGGACGTCGAGCCGGGCGCCAGCGTCACGTCGATCGTGCGCAGCGGCTCGGCGATGTCGAAGTGTGTGCCGTGCAGCGCCGCGATGGCGCCGTCATGCTTCTCCTTGAGCCAGGCGAGGAAGGCCTCGGCGCCGACGACGTACTGCGTCGCGTTGAGGTGGGCGATCGCCTCGTCGACGCTCGCTCCCGGCAGGATCGCGTCGGCCTCCTGCCGCATCTCCTCCTCGATCCGCTCCAGCTCCGCCCAGCCCCACTGGTAGGCGTCGACCAGGTCGAGGTCGGCGCCGAGGTTCAGCCTGGCGGCCACCGCGTAGCGCTCGGCCCCCACGGCGTCGCGCTCGGCTGCCTTCGGCGCGTACTCCTCACGCAGGTAACGAGCCGCGTCCGCGTAGCCCTGGTGGGCCAGGGCGGCGGCCTTGGCGAGCTCACCGGCCAGCGGGCCGTCGCCGTAGGAGGCGACGAGGGCGTCGTGGGTGCCGGCGTACTTCTCCGCCGCGCCCGCGCCCTCCACCGCCTGCCGCCGCGCCGCCACCAGGCCGCGCCTGATGCCCTCGTTCAGCGAGGTCTGCCAGCTCGCCAGCATCTCGGGCACCGCCGCGAGGTGCGCGGCCACCTTGCGCCACTGCTCGTCGCCGCCGGTGGGCAGCAGGTCGATGCTGTCCCTGACGCTGGACAACAGGCCGAACGGGCTGCTGAGGTCGGCGTACTGCTCGCCGGTCTCATACCAGGCGGCATGCGCCTCGAGGCGCTCGCGCAGGTGGCTCGCGGCCCTGCGGTCGTCGTCGTTCTCTGGCTCGAGGGTGTCGAGCTTGGCGAGCGTGGACTTCAGCAGGTCGTGCCGAGCCGCGTGCCCGTCGGGGCTGTAGTCGGTGGAAACGCCGAAGTCACCCGAGATGCCCATGTAGACGGCGTCCACGGGGTCGAGCTCGGCCGACCTGGTGATGTGCTCATCGCACAGCCGGAAAATCGGTGTCATTCCGGCAAAGGTACAGAGCGGCTTCCCCCTGGTCATTTCCTTTACGGCCGCCGCCCTACCTGACCACGAACCCCCGCCAGACGACCCGCCGCCGGTTGTGCACCGGCCACTCACCCGTCCTGACGCCGGAGTGCACCATGACCACCAGCGCGACGCCCATACCGCCGACCACCAGCACACCCATGAGCAGCATGAGGATGTGTCCGAGAACCATGACGGGCTCCTTCTAGTTGAAAATTAAACTAGAAGCCTCAACCGGCACCGGCCCTCCCGCATTCCCCGCGTCCGCCGTGGTGGATCGGCGCGTCAATAGTCCCCGTCCTCGCCTTCACCCTTCCCCGGCGTTCCGAGTGACCGGGACCCCACGTGCCGTCCGCCGGTCGGCGCCGATGCCGTTCAGGAAGAGTCGCGCCAGGGCAAGGCCGTACGCGCCCGACCGGGCACGCCGTTGATCACCATCCGATGGTAAGAAGATGCCAGCGAGGTCTGCATCAAGCCGCATGGGCCGTGCGTCAAGTTGCAACGGCCCTGCATCCGCCCTAGCGTACCACGAAGATCGTCTGCACGCATTCGTGCCCGGCGCTGAGACCGCACAACCAGGGGAGAAATGAAGGCTGCAATGCAGCGGTCGACTCTTTTAACCGGACGGATTATCAGCGCCGGTCCCGCCGCCGCGCGGGGAGTTGCATGACCGCTTCCATTCCTGTTGTTCTGGTGAGCGACATTCCGTCGATACGTGATGCGCCATTTCACATTGTCGAGATCTTCACGGCGGCGCAGGTGATCCAGCATAAGGGCGAACTGGCCACCGGCGTTCACATCGCCATCGTGGACCCTGGCCTGGAGCCCGGCGACCAGGACATAATTTCAGCGCTGTATCTGCGCAACGCCGGCAAGACGGCGGTGGTCGGCAATCCCGAACTCGTCCCCGGCGACCTCATGGAGCCGATCCACGAACTCATGACGCACTGCCTGTCCACTTCGACACCTGTTCAGACGGAGGTTCTCCTTATGGAAGACGCGATGCCGCTATACGGAGACATAAGCGAGATCGTAGAAGCTTTCGAAAGGCAGGCAACCTGATGGAACTGCCTCCCAAGCCCATGCGCGTGGCGCTGCTGCTCGGCGGCGCGAGCGCGGAGCGTGACGTCTCGATCGCCTCGGCGGCCCAGGTCATCCCGGCCCTGCGTGGGCGCGGCCATCGTGTGGACGTCTTCGACACCGTCAAGGGCCGGCTCGACCGCGCCGAAGAGGAGCGCGTGTTGAAGGCGAAGGTGGGATACGCGCCGCCCGACCTCGCCCAACAGCCCGTCGTGGGCATGGCGACCCGGCTGGTGGAGGAACTGCTGGGCGCGGACGTCGTCTTCCTCGCCCTGCACGGGGGTGCCGGAGAGAACGGCGTCATCCAGGCGATCCTCGACTCGGCGGGGCTGCGCTACACCGGCAGCGGCCACCTCGCCAGCGCCATCGCCATGGACAAGGATCTGAGCAAGCGGCTGTTCCGCGCGGCGGGCGTGCCCACTCCTGACTGGCTGCTGCTGGGGTCGGGCGGCGATCCGGACAACATCCCCTTCGAGATCACCGCCAGCGATCCGCTGATCGTCAAACCGAACGCGCAGGGGTCCACCATCGGCCTCACTCTGGTGAAGAAGCCGCAGGACCTGCACGACGCCGTAAGGGCCGCGCGGGTGCACGACGCCGATGTGCTGATCGAGCGCTTCGTGCCCGGACGGGAATTCGTCATCGGCGTTCTCGACGGAAAGCCGCTGGCCGTCGGGGAAATCAAACTCCGTGACAAGGAGATTTTCGACTACGAGGCCAAGTACCAGGTCGGCGGCGCTCTGGAGATCTTCCCTGCCGACATTTCCCGCGAATTGACGGCCGAACTGCAGGAGCTCGCGGTCAGGGCTCATGAGAGCCTCAAGCTCGACTCCTACAGCCGCGTGGACTTCCGGCAGGACGAGGAGGGGCGCCTCTGGTGCCTGGAGGTGAACACGTTGCCCGGACTGACCGCCACCAGCCTCTTTCCGCAGTCGGCACAAGCGTCGGGAATCGCTTTCCCCGAGCTCTGCGAGCGTATCTGCCGATCGGCGATGCGTGGATGACGGCCGTCGAATTCGAGCACGTCGTCATCAGGGAGAATGGCGATGCCCTGGTGGACCTCCGTGACTACCCGTTCGATCTGTGTCCCGCCTACTTTCACCGGGGCCTGTCACCGACCAGCGCGATGTATTTACGGCGCGCAGTAGCCGACATGCTGCTCGACATTCAGCGCGACCTGGCTCCGTTGACCTTCAGGATCTGGGACGGTTACCGGCCGCGCTCCGTGCAGAGCAACATCTACCTGGATTACCTCGCGACCCTTCGAACCGCCCACCCGGAGAAGGAAGAGGCCGAACTGAGGAAGGAGGCGGAGATCTTTGTCACCGAGCCCGCGAATCCGCGACGCATCCCGCCCCATTCCACCGGCGGGGCAGTGGACTTGACGCTGGTGGACCGGGCCGGTCACGAGCTTGACCTGGGGACGCCGTTCGACCATTTCGGGCCCGAGTCGGCGGCTCTCTATTTCGAGGAACACGCCGGAAGTCCCCGTGTCAGGGACAACCGGCGAAGGTTGAGGGACGCCATGATCGGTGCGGGCTTCCGTTGTGACGCTGACGAGTGGTGGCATTTCGACTTCGGCAGCCAGATCTGGGCGGCGCACCACAACCAGCCGGAGGCCTGCTACGGCGAGATCGATGAGCGTGATCTGCGCCCTTCGTGAGCGTGACGCGGGGCGGGTGGGCAACGGCGGGGCGTGAGCTTGGTCACGAGCCCGGGCATCTTGCGCCGCCCCGAGCGCGCCGATAGCGTACGTCCGTCGATCACATGAAGGAGGTGAGGAGTCGCATGTTCCCCGTTTCGCTTTCGCGCTCCCACCGGACCCAGGTGTCCGCCTGACGGGAGCGCTCCTTCCACAGGAGATCCCTTGACCGAACCGGTCTTCCGCGCACTCGCCGACGAGAGCGAGTTCGCCCTTTTCGACAGCATCACCACCCTGCCCACGTCCGGTGTCGGACAGCGCATGCGCCCCTTCCGGGAACTGGCCGCCGAAGGCGAGTACCGGCCGGAGTGGGTCTGGATCGCCCAGCGGGGCGAGCGGGTCGTCGCCAGGGCCGCCTTCAGCGCCCCACACCGCGCGGAGCATCCGTGGGGCCTCGACTACTTCGACTTCGACACCGTGGAGAACGGCGCCGCCCTGCTCAAGGCCGCCTACGCCGCGCTCGTCACTCCCGACTACCACTCACCGATCGGCCCGCGGCCGGAGTACAACCTCCTGCTGCCCGCGGACTGGCGCGAGCGTCCCGACGCCTTCGCCGAGGCCAACGCCCGCATCCAGGCCGCGGAGAAGGCGGGACTGACCTTCCACGTCGAGCGGCTCAACCTGCGCTGGATCCCCGAGTACGGCCTGCCGTCCCGCTCGACCAGGCTCACCTTCACCCCTGTCACGGACGAACAGGTCCTGCTGGACCTGATGGTCCACATCGTCACCGGCAGCCTGGACGCGGGGGACCAGGCGGACCTGCGCAGCATGTCGCCCAAGGAGGTCGCGGCTCACCTCATGGCCATGGTCGGCGGCATGCCCGGCGGACGCGACAGGTGGCGGCTGGCCTACAACGCGGCGGGCGAGCTGGTCGGCATGGTGATGCCCACCCGCAACGACCGCTCGGCGACGACCGGCTACATCGGCGTCGACCACCGGCACCGCGGCCACGGCTACGCGTACGACCTGCTGGCCGAGGCGATGCACATCTTCGCCGAGGAGGGCGAACCTCTCATCATCGACAACACCGACGTCGGCAACCACCCGATGGCGGCCACCTTCGAACGCATCGGATACGAGGTGACCGGGCGGCGCATTGTGATGACGTGAGGCCTGGCGTGATCGCGCTCGTTTCCACTCGCGTCGACGCTCTGCTGATGTCGAGCGGTATCGCTGCTCGGATAGCGCTGAGCCGCGGGTGCGTGTGGCATGGAGTGCCGTCACGCCCACAGATCGGTGGCGCTGATCACCGGGCAGCCCAGGAGCTCGGTGAGTACGTCGCGCTGATGAGCCGTCAGCGGATTGCGGAAGATGACGACGTCGGCGTCGGTCTCCTCGCGAGCAAGTGCGATCTCCCGCACCTTGCCACCACTCACCAGCGTGCGGGACGAGTAGGGCCGGTCCATCGCCTTCACGCCGCCGTCGGACACCCCTCGGCGCTGCACGAAGCGCCCGACCACGTGAGCACCGAGGGCCGTCACGGAGTCGGCGAGTGCGGCCATGAGCGCGGCATGCTGCTTCTCCTTGGCGGAGAAGTAACCGACGACAAGGACGTCCGCGCCGGCCAGCCCTTCGGGTGAGAAGTCCGGCCGCCCTTCCAAGGGCCGGATGTTCCGCGAAGAGCGACGGGGCCGCCGTCGGCGTCGATGCGGTTTCACGATCGACACGGTAGCGATCGAACGACGAGTGTTCACGCCAACCAGGCATACGGCGCGATCAGCCTGACACAACACCGAGCGCCGTATCGCTCACGCCCGGCGTGCGCGAGGCACACGACTGCCCCTGCAACCTCCGCGAAAGGGCCTTGCAACCCGAATTAGCTAGAAATAGGCACACACCAGGACAAAGCGGATATGAAAGGAATGATCCATCATGCTCAACCTCAAGAACGCTCTGACCGCCACCGCCATCGTGGCCTCCGCCTTCGCCGTCCCCGTGACGATGTCTGCTCAGGCGGCCGGCGCGAGCACCGGCACCGTGGTCGAGACCGCCACCGCGCCCGTCAAGGCCTCCATGGCTGACGACTGTTACCGCTATCACGGCAAGTGGCATTGCAAGAAGCCAGACCATAGCTACGGCGGTAACCTCCAGATCAACCGCAACGACACGAAGGATTACCCCTGTAGCAACAACCAGATCAATCACAACGACGAGCGCTACCAGGGTCGCGACTGTGGCGACCACTACAAGAAGGATGGCGACGGAAGCAACCATCAGATCAACCACAACTACTAGTGGCTCATCGTCGCCACGCCAAGGGCGACATCCGTAGGCCCATCGGAGATCCTCCTGGGCCTACGGTATCGCGTACGCGGCGCGCGTGCGCTGACGACTGCGGCGCCGCCGCCGTCGTCGGCGGACCTGCCCCGGCGCGCGGCCGAGGTGATCGCCGGCCAGTTCGACGCGGTCATGGCGGCGGCCGAGGGTCGGGGCGCCGGCCCGACTGGCAACACGTCCGAAGGGCCCCGGCGCGCCCGCCCCCAACCGAAGGCCCTTCGAGCGAGGGCCTTCCTGGGGTCCTGCGTCCGAAGGTTCTTCAGGAGAAGACGTGGTCGACGACTCTGGCTGTTGCCTTGCCGTCGTCTCGCGGGGCGTACGTGGCCCTGAACGCCTCGTACCGGTCCGCGTGCGCCGCCGCCACCGTGTCGATCGACCGCAGGGCCGCCACGACCTCCGCCGACTTCGACAGCAACGGCCCAGGAGCCTGCGCCGCCAGGTCCAGGTACAGCCCCCGCTTCGACGAGTACTTCTCCAGGTCGTAGGTGAAGAAGACGATCGGCCGTCCGGTCGCCACGAAGTCGAACATCGACGACGAGTAGTCGGTGACCAGCACGTCCGCCACCAGGAGGAGGTCGGACATGTCGGGGTAGGTGGTGACGTCGTGGGCCACGTCACCGGGCACCAGCGGCATCGCCTGCATGGGGTGCGCCCGCACCAGGAGTTCGTGGTCGGCCCCGAGCTCGGCCCTCGCCAGCGACAGGTCCAGCTTGATCGTGCTGTTCTTCCTGTCGTAGTCGCGCCACGTCGGCGCGTACAGCACGACCTTCTTGCCCTCGATCAGCCCCAGCCGTCGCCGTACGGCAGCGGCCAGCTCCTCCCTGTCGGGTGAGGTGAGGACGTCGTTGCGCGGCAGCCCGCTCTCCAGCACCTCGCCCTTGTACCCGAACGCCTCGCGCAGCACGGGGGTGGCCCACGGCGACTGGGACAGCAGCACGTCCCAGCCGCGCACCTCGGCCGCCTGGCGGTGCCAGACCGGCGGGCGGGGGTCGCGGGACATGTGCGGCAGGTCGTTGCCGATGCGCTTGGCGGGCGTGCCGTGCCAGGTCTGGACGACGACCTGGTCGTCTCGTGCCCTGAACCAGGTGGGCAGGAAGGCGTTGGTCACGATGTGCCGGGAACGTGCCAGGGCCGCGTGGTGCTCGCGGCTGCCCGCGCGGACCACGGTGGCGGGCCCCGGCGGCACGAAGGCGCCGTCCTTGACGATCCAGATGTGCTCGCGGTCGTCTCCGCGCCGCAGCCGCTCCTCGTAGATCGCGCGGACGCTGTCGGCGTAGTGGCGGCCGTCGTTGACCACGTAGACGGTCGACTCGCGCAGTGGCTCGGCGCGCTGGGCCGGGTAGTAGACGCGGCGCAGCACGTGGGTGCCCGCGACGCCCTTCTCGTCGGCGGGGCGCGACTCCTCGGCCATCAGCACGGGCACGTCGAAGCGGGTGGAGACGAACCGGTAGCCGCGACCGGCGAAGAAGTGCTGCGACTCGTCCAGCGTGGGCAGCGCCGCGTGCGAGACCCGCACGGGGACGATCTCGCCCGTGGGGTGGCGCACCGACAGGTTCCAGGTGCCCGACGGCATCGGGACGCGCTCCCCGAACCGCTCCATCTCGGACGGCGAGAGCCGTACCGTGAAGTCGCCGCCGGAGCGTGCCATCTCGGCGTGGAACATCAGCCCCGAGCGGTGCCTGAGCGAGAGCCGGCGCGGCCCCTCGACGTCGGGGTACTCGCCGCGCAGTTCGAGCACGGCGCCGTCCCACGCGGCGGAGGTGATCACCGGCCTGATCCGGTGCGCGGAGACGACGACGCGGTCGCGCCGGTCGCCGAGCACGGTGATCTCCCGGTCGCCGACCTGTGCCCTGGTCTCCTCCAGCGCGTCGCCGAGCATGACGGAGGCCGCGGGGTCGCCCTTGGGCTCGACCCACAGCCGCCGTCCGTCCTTCTCCTGCAGCAGAGCGGGTACGGCCAGCGTCACGAGCACGTTGGTGCCGCCCTCGACGGGCTGGAAGTCGGCGTGCATGCGGTGCCCACCGAGCCTGGCGTGGCCCTTGGTGCAGGTCCGTCCGGGCAGGAAGACGGTCAGTTCGAGGCGCTCGCCGTCGAGCCGTACCCCGGTCAGCTCGGCCCTGTTCGGCTGGAGCACGACCTGGAGCGCCCGGTCGGAGGTCCAGACCGGACGCACCCACCAGCGCGGCTTGATCCGCAGCCCCGCGGGCCGCTCGGTCCTGCCGAGGGAGGCGCCGCGCAGCAGGCCAGTGGCCCTGGCGCCGCGCGACCAGAACACGATCTCCGCGCGCCACGTGGTGGTGTCCTGGACGGCGGGCCTGTGGCGCATCTTGCGCCGCACCGCGGAGACGGCGGCGCGCAGCGACGAGCGCCAGCGCAGCGGCCACGGGCTCAGGGTGGCGGTGAAGCCCGACCAGTCGTAGTTGCACCCGGGCTCGCGGGCGGCGTGGGTGGCCTCGGGCGCGAGGGTGCGGCGGGTGCGCATCCGCACGGGCGGCAGCCAGCGGGGGCCGCGCAGCACGACGGTCGCCCGGTTGAAGCGGCGGCTGCGCACCGACAGGCCGGCGAGGTAGGCGTAGCCGTCGACGCGGAGTCTGCCGTGCTCCCAGACGATGTCGTCGATCTGGGTGACGGGCACCAGGTCGGAGCGGCGCAGCCGGTAGAGGTCGTGCGGAAGCTCGTCGGCGAAGGGCAGATCGGCGTACCAGCGCAGGCCCTTGCGGATGCGCTTGGACGGCTCGGCGGCGGCCGTGATGACCTTGGTGAGGGCGTCGCCGTCGATCAGCTCGGCGTCGGGGCGGTGCTCGACCAGGTGGTAGGCGAGCCTGCGCGCGACGGGCAGGTCGCGCTTGACGCCCTGGTCGACCTCGGCCAGGTACGGCCTGAACAGGGCGACCAGTTCGCGCCTGCGGGCGGCGCCGCGCTTGGCGGCCTGGTCGAAGCGCTGGCCGAGCGAGCCGCTCAGCACCTCGGCGTCGAACGCGCGCCGTTCGTCAGGTGGCAGCCCCGCTGACCGGACGGTCCGCATGATCACATCCAGCGGCTCCCCCCGGTCACAGAGGTCCTGGACAACCCTCAGGCGCTCGGCGACGACGTCGCCGGTCGGGGTGGCCATGAAGGGGCACCGCCTTTCGGACCCGGAAACAGGTGGGCACGGTCCCTCGCTATGGTAATGCGCGTCACATGCCACAAATCCGCAAAAAGCGTGTCATGCCAGGTCAGTAGGTTTCTGAAAGTCCCCTGAAGGCAACCATCGGGCCCGTCGCATGTCGACCCTCTCGCCGCGCAACGGCATGTCCTCCTCGCGCCAGTGCTCCAGCGCCCTGTCGAGCAGCCCCGCCGCCGCCGTTCCGTCGGCGTGCACGACCCGCCACCACGGCACGCCGCCGCCCCAGGTGGACATGACCGCGCCCACCTGTCGGGGGCCGCCCTCCCCGAGATATTCGGCGATGTCGCCGTAGGACATCACCTGGCCGGGCGGGATGCGCTCGACGACGTCGAGCACCCGCTCCCCGTACGGGCTCACCATGCGGCAGGGCCCTCGAGGAGGATCTCGTCGATCTTGCCGATCGGGTCGCCGTCGACCTCGATGACGCCGTCGCGCAGGTAGTAGTGCTCGCCGTCCTCGCCGAGCAGGCGACCGCCGAGCACCGCGGCCAGCCGGACGAGCTGGGCGACGTCCCAGTCCGAGGAGGGGCGGCCGACGACGCGCTCGCGCCAGTGCGCGACGGGACGCGGCTCGTCGCCCGCGACGATCTCACCCTGGTCGCGCAGCGAGAACCCGGCGGGCGCCATCGCCTTCGCGAGCTCGGCGAAGGCGAGCGGAGACTCACGCTCCACGTGCAGCTCGTAACTCATGAGGCGGGACCATAGCCGACAAAAGCCACGATCGGGATCAGTTTCGTCGGGTTCGCTGGCTCAGCAGGGTGACCGCGCCGCCGAACGCTACCAATCCCAGCAGCACACCGCCGCCGAACAGCCACATCCGCCACGGGCTCGGCCCCGGCGGCGAGGGCAGCGGCGCCTTCTCCCCCGCGCCGAAGTGGTGGCCGTCGGGGACGGGGACGCCGCGCTGCCGTCCGACCAACTCGCCCGCCCTGGTGAGGGCGGCCGCCGCGTCCACCACACCGAAGCCGACCTTCTCGTCGTAGCCCGCGGACGGACGGGCGCGGGCGCTGCTCGAGAGGGCCTGAGCCACCTGATCAGGCGGGAGGCCGGGGTAGCGCGATTTGATCAGCGCGGCGACCCCGGACACGAGTGCGGCGGCCGCGCTGGTGCCCTTGCTGGTGCCGAGCTCGCCGTTCGCCTTCACGACCGGCACGTCCACGCCCGGCGCGGCGATCATGACGGAGAGGTTGTCGCTGCTGAAGGCGGCCCGCTTGCCCTGCCTGTCGATCGCCGACACCCCGATCACCCCCGGGTAGCCGGCGGGGAAGCTCCAGAAGGAGGTGTCGTTGGACACCGCGTAGGGGCCCTGGCCGTCGTTGCCGACGGCCGCGACGAGCACCACGCCCCTGTCGAGGGCGTAGGTGACGGCCTCGCGCTCGGACCTGCGCACGCCGTACGTGCCGATCGACATGCTGACGACCTTGGCGCCGCGGTCCACGGCGTAGCGGATCGCCCTGGCCAGCGGGCTCTCCCTGCCGGACTCCATGTCCTCCTCCGGCGGGACGGCCCCGCCGCCGAGCGGCTCGTCCACGGTGATCGGCACCGACAGGATGCGCGACTCCGGGGCGACGCCGACGAAGCCGCCCTTCTCCCCCGAGGCGGCGATGAGCCCCGCCATCGCGGTGCCGTGCTCGCCGGGGGCGACGCTCTCGCGGTCGAAGACAGAGGTGGTCATGTCGGGGGCGACCGTCACCTTGCCCTTGAGCCCAGGCGTCTGCGGGGCCACGGCGCTGTCGACCACCGCGACCGTGACGCCCGCCCCCTTGCTGACCGACCAGGCCTGCTCGGCGTTGATCGCGGTCAGCACCCACTGCTGCTGCTCGCGGTCGGGTGGCGCGGCTGTGCCGTACAGCATCAGCGCGGCGGCCAGCAGCGACCGCACGGCGGTCAGCACGCGTTCCCCTGGGTGCAGCGCGGGACCTTGGGCGGCTCGGCGAGGAAGAAGGCGATCTGCCCGCCGACGGACCTGGCGGCCGGCCAGAGCTCGCTGTGCAGGATCTCCTCGGCCGGTACGGCGGCGCGCGTGCGGCCGTCGGTGTAGGCCGCCGCGGAGAAGACGATGTACGGCCCGGCGCCCACCCAGCCGTTGCGCTGGCGCTGGTCGAGGCCGAAGCGCTCGGTCACGGTGCCGGGGAAGGCGACGGGCAGCACGCCCACCCTGTCGTCGACCGAGAGCTCGTCGGTGGCCGCCACCCTGGACTCCTCGTCCTTGAGCACCGCCACGCCCACGGTGAACATGAACATCGCGCTCTGGTCGATGTAGGTGGCACGCAGCATCGTCACGCAGCCGTGCTCCTCGAGCACCTTGCCCACCGCGTTGTCGGCCGCCGCGGCGCACGCGCTCTCCGGCGCGATGCCGACCCTCCTGGCGTACTGCTGCGCCTCGTCGAGCCCCTGGTAGGCGACCTCCTCGGGGAAGACGCCGGTGGCCGGCCACGCCTGCCACCGCCTGGCGACCTCCTCCTGCTTGTAACGCGTCTGCTCGGCGACCGTGAGGGGCCTGGACCTGCTCTCGGCGACGAGGCCGACGGTGCCGAGGAGCACCACGACCGCGGACAGCGTCACGATGCAGCCGAGGATGCCGACAAAAAGTGCGCGAAACCGGACGCCCTGCGCCAGTGCCGCTCGCTCGGCCCGCTCCTTGGCCGCCTGTGCGTTCATGCGCCCCGTGGCCGCCGGCCATGAGCGCACGCGCGAGCGCCGGGTCACGGGGGCGCCGAGCGGGGATCCGCCCCTCGCCACCTGCCCGGTTCGGGGCAGCCCGGAGACCGGCCGCCTGCGTGCCCGCCCTGACGTGTCCCCCACCGCTCCTCACTCAACTCGGTCGTGCCGGTGCCCTACGAGGCACCGATGCCCCGTTTTGCGCGTTTCTCCTCTGTAATTCGTCCCCCCAGCGACGCGGATCATGCGTCCTGCGGATTGTCTGCCCGGCGTGTCCGCTTGACCAGGGCCGCCAGCACCAGGACAGCTGTGAGCGCGGCGACGGCCGCGGCGGCGGCGATGGAGCCGTAGAGGGCCACGCGCCGGTGGTCGCGGTGGACCACCTGCACCGGACCCGCCGCCCCGCCGAGCGACCGAGCGGGGTCATGGGCGTCCTCTCCCCTGGCGGTGAGCGTGTGCCCGGACAGCTTCGCCGCCTCCGCGAGCGCTCCCGCCGCGTTGACGACGCCGAACCCGGTGCCGGTGTCGTAACCGCCCGAGGGGCGCTGGGAGGCGCCCCTCGTCAGAGCCTGCGACACCATCGCGGGTGACATGCGGGGATACCTGGCCTTGATGAGCGCCGCGACCCCTGACACCAGGGCGCTGGCCTGCGAGGTGCCCCTGCCCACCCAGTACTCGTCGCCGGGTCCGGCCCCCAGGATGTCGACACCGGGAGCGGCCAGCAGCACCGAGGGGTTCCAGTTGGAGAAGGAGGCGCGGCGCAGCCCGCTGTCGGTGGCGGCCACCGAGACCACCCCGGGGAAGGCCGCAGGATAGGAATAGGGCGCGAAACCGCTGGCCGCGGGCTTGCGGGCGCCGTCGTTCCCCGCGGCGGCCACCAGGACGACACCCTTGGAGATCGCGTAGCGGACGGCCTCGCGCTCCTTCTGGGTGGCCAGCTCCTTGGAGATCGACATGTTGACCACCTGGGCGCCCTGGTCGACGGCGTACCTGATGCCCTCGGCCACCACGTCCTCGTAGCGCTTGGCGGTGTTGAACTGGCCGAACCCCGGCTCCTCCTCCTCGAGGATCACCCTGACGGAGAGGATCCTGGCGCGGGGGGCGACCCCGATGACGCCGTGGGCGTTGCCGGGGCCGTGGCCGTGGCCGGCGATGAGGGAGGCCATGTAGGTGCCGTGCACCCGCAGCGGCGCCACGCCGTCGGGGTTGGCGCCGACGGTGTAGTCGGTGCCGACGGTCACCGAGCCCGCCAGGTCGCGGTGGTCGGGATCGACGCCCGAGTCGAGGACGGCCACGGTCACGCCCTCGCCCTTGCTCGTCTTCCACGCCTCGGGCAGCCGCAGGGTCTTGATCACCTGCTGCTGGCTGTCGCGCACCTCGTCGGCGTGGGCGGGCGGCGTCACGAGCAGCGCCAGCGCCAGCGCGAGAGCCACCCGCCTCAGCACTGCCACGCCCTGGTGCCGCATTCGGGCATGCGCGGGGTGCTCAGCTCGGCCAGGACGTGCTCACCCAGGTCGGCGGCGAAGGAGAACACCGCGGGCCGCTGCTCTCCGACCGCCCGCGCGGAGCGCCCGTCCACCTGCCCCGCGGTCGTCAGCACGACGTAGGGCCCGGCCTGCCGTACCGACCCCGCCTGACGGCCCGCCGCGGTGAACCGGTCGGTCACCGTGCCCTCGAAGGCCAGCGGTCGCACCCCTGGGACCGGCTTGCCCGAGGCGGAGAAGACCTTCTTCGCCCGTACGGCCCGCAGCTCGTCGGGGAGCGCGACCACGCCCACGGTCACGACCACACCCTGCAGGGCGTCCAGGTAGGTGGCCCTGAGGACCGCCCTGCACCCCGCCCTGCGCAGCGCGGCCTCGGCCTTCCTGTCGACCGAGCCCGCGCAGTCCGTCTTCGTGGATATGCCCACCCGGCGTGCGCGTTCCTCGCCACCCTGTTCCGCGTAGTAGACCAGGGTGGCGGGGAAGATCCGTCCGGCGGGCCAGCTGCGCCAGCGTTCGGCGATCTCCTGTTTCGCCGCCCGCTCCAGCTCCGCCTGCGTCGGGCCCCGAGTGAGCTCGGCGCCCGCCGCACTGGCCGCGATGCCCGCGGTGATCGCGCAGATCAGCGCCAACGCGGACGTCACGACCATGGCGGGCCATGCGCGTCGTTTGCTCACCACTCGACCCTAATGCGGGAGGCCGAGTGGCATCCCCCGATCCGACAGGACAGGGGCGTAGGGCCTCCTCTTCCTGAAGTGAATCCTGATGTGGGTCCTGATCGCGCGGTGGCCGCACGCCCTTGACGAGGACCAGCGACACAGGACAACCGGGGCTTGCAGCTTGTTGACGCAACACATCAGGGACGCCGCACTGCGGCGTCCCTGATTGGTGTGTCGTCAGTCGTGATCAGTAGCTGGGCAGGCTGGGGTCGACGGTCTTCACCCAGCTGAGCACGCCCCCGCCCACGTGGACGGCGTCGGAGAAGCCGGCGTTCTTCACGATGGCCAGCGCCTCGGCCGAGCGGGCGCCCGACTTGCAGTGGAGCACGATGCGCTTGTCCTGTGGCAGCTTCTCCAGCGCCGAGCCGTTGAGGAACTCGCCCTTGGGGATCAGCGTCGCGCCGGGGATCGAGACGATCTCGTACTCGTTCGGCTCGCGGACGTCGATGAGGAAGATGTCCTCGCCGCCGTCCTGCATCGCCTTGAGCTCCTGCGCGGTGATCGTCGAGCCGGAGGCGGCCTGGGCGGCCTCGTCGGAGATCGTGCCGCAGAACGCCTCGTAGTCGTCGAGCAGCTCGGTGACCGTCGGGTTCTTGCCGCACAGGACGCACTCGGGGTCCTTGCGGACCCTGACGTCGCGGTACTTCATCTCGAGGGCGTCGTAGATCATCAGGCGGCCGACGAGCGGGTCGCCGATGCCGGTGAGGAGCTTGATGGCCTCGTTGACCTGGATGGAGCCGATCGAGGCGCACAGGACGCCCAGCACGCCGCCCTCGGCGCACGACGGAACCATGCCGGGAGGCGGGGGCTCGGGGTAGAGGCAGCGGTAGCAGGGGCCGTGCTCGGCCCAGAACACGCTGGCCTGGCCGTCGAAACGGTAGATGGAGCCCCAGACGTACGGCTTGCCGAGCAGCACGGCCGCGTCGTTGACCATGTACCGCGTGGCGAAGTTGTCGGTGCCGTCGACGATGAGGTCGTAGCCGGAGAAGATCTCCATCACGTTCTCGGTCGTCAGCGCCGTGTTGTGGATCACGACGTCGACCAGGGGGTTGATCTCCCTGACGGTCGCCGCGGCGCTCTCGGCCTTGGGCCTGCCCACGTCCGACTGGCCGTGGATGATCTGGCGCTGCAGGTTGGACTCGTCAACGACGTCGAAGTCGATGATGCCGAGGGTGCCCACGCCCGCCGCCGCGAGGTACATCAGCGCGGGCGAGCCCAGGCCACCGGCGCCCACACACAGCACCTTGGCGTTCTTCAGCCGCTTCTGCCCGGCCATGCCCACGTCGGGAATGATCAGATGGCGCGAGTAGCGGCGCACTTCATCGACGGTCAGCTCGGCGGCCGGCTCGACCAGAGGTGGCAACGACACAGTTCTACGCTCCCGATTAGGGGGTCCTATCTCCATAGAAACCTAGCCGGGCAGTGGGGCATTCCCCAATCGCGTCTCAAGGATCAGACGGCGTGCCTCGGCGGCCACCGCCGCGGGCGCCTCCATCTGCGCGACATGTCCGGCGTTTCGCAGCAGGACCAGCCTGACCTGCGGGAAGGTCCGCAGCGCGCGGCGGGCCGTGGCGGGCCGGACGATGCGGTCCCTGCGGCCGTGGATGACCAGAGTGGGAGCGGCCACCCTGGCCGCCTGACGCCACAGGTTCTGCTCGCCGAGCCTGAAGTACTCCGCGACGATCCCGCGCGCCGACCCGATCAGCGCCCTCCCCGCGTACGGCAGGCCGTCCCTCCTGCGCAGTTCCTCGACGGCGTCGCGGACCCTCGCGGGGTGCACGAGGGAGGCGTCGGCGTAGCACATGGCGAGCGTGGCGTTGATGCGCTGCTCGGCGGGCAGGAAGCGGAGCCGGTCGGCCACCCACTCCCCGAGCCTGGGAGTGGCGGAGGCGGCCACGCGGGCGGGGCCGTACCTCGGGATGAGGTCGGGCAGCGCGGGCGAGACGAGCGTGAGCGAGCGCACCAGGTCGGGCCGGGTGGCCGCGACGGAGACGGCGACCGCGCCGCCCAGCGAGTTGCCGAACAGGTGGGCGGGCCCGGTGTGCTCCATCAGCGCGATGACCGCGCGGGCGTGCGCGGGGAGGGAGTAGTCGCCGTCCTCGGGAGCCGGCGAGTAGCCCGCGCCCGGCAGGTCGATGGCGTGCCCCGTCACCACGTCGCGCAGCTCGCCCATCAGGTCGGTCCAGTTGGTGGCCGAGCCCGCCAGTCCGTGCACGAAGACCGCCTGCTCCGCCGCCGTGCCCTCCGGCGTCGAGCGCACGTGCACGTCGCCGATCATGCGTCCCGGCCAGTGCGCGATGGGTCCGGTCATCGTTCGTCTCCCTTCCGTTTCCTTGACGATAACCCGCTGTTCGCCGTGGATCCGCCCACATTGCCGTTCCGACAAATGCCAACAAATCGCCATATATGCCACAGGCGCTTGTTTTGTGAAATGCAATGACGCCCTAGGCGTATGACAAAAAGGGATATTCGCCGTTTGTCCCGCTAATTGCCAGGAAATCATCATCAGCAGGGTGGTCTGACACCACCACTGGTGAACCGACATCGGTGAACCAGAAACTAAGTAATTGACGGGCGGCGAACCGTTCCCGTGATTACATGAGGGCGGGGGCCGACCGGCGATGACGCCGCGTCGGCCCCCGCTTCCCCTTGTTCAGGCAGATTTGCGAGCCTTCTTCTTCGGCTCCTTCTTGTCCGAGGCGCCGCGCTCCTTCTTGGCCGCCTCGACGCTCGCCCGCAGCGCGGCCATGAGGTCGACGGCGGGACCCGCCTCCTCCTCGCCCGCGGGAGCGGCGATGACCTCCTTGCCGGCCACCTTCGCCTCGATCACCTGTTGCAGGGCCTCACGGTAGGCGTCGTGGTACTCGGCGGGATCGAAGTCGGCCACCATCGTGGTGATCAGCGACTCCGCCATCTTCAGCTCCTGGGCCCGCACCTCGACGTCCTCTTCGAGGAAGCCGAAGTCGGGAGTGCGGATCTCGTCCGGCCAGAGCATCGTCTCCAGGACGAAGACCCCCTCGCGGACGCGCAGCGTGGCCAGCGACTCCCGCTGCCGCAGCGCCACCTTGACCACCGCGACCTGCCCCGAGCTCTCCAGCGCGTCACGCAGCAGCACGTACGGCTTGGCGCCCTGCGCGTCGGGCTCCAGGTAGTAGGTCTTGTTGAAGTAGATGGGGTCGATCTGGTCGGCCGGCGTGAACTGCAGCACGTCGATCCTGCGCGAGGTGGTCAGCGGCAGGTCCTCGAAGTCCTCGTCGGTGAGCACCACGATCTCGCCGGTGGCCAGCTCGTATCCCTTGGCGATGTCGGAGTAGGGCACTTCCTCGCCGTCGATGGTGCACACGCGCTTGTAGCGGATCCGCCCGCCGTCCTCGCGATGCACCTGGTGGAAGGTGACGTCCTTCTGCTCGGTGGCGGAGTAGAGCTTCACCGGGATCGTGACCAGCCCGAACGAGATCGCACCCTTCCAGATGCTGCGCATGGGCACTCCAAGAGAAATAGCGGGCTCACCTCATGGGCACATACCCGTCATGGGCGATCCGATGCCATATCCCATTGAACCGATGCTGGCCGTACCAGGCGCGTTACCAGAGGATCGCGAGGAGTACGGGCTGGAGGTGAAGTGGGACGGCATCAGGGCGCTCGTCCACCTCGAGGGCGGCGGCTGCCGGGTCAACGGCAGGCACGGCGCCGACTACACCCGGCGCTATCCCGAGGTGTGCGAGGCGGCGGCGGGCTTCGGCGTCGACCACGCGATCGTCGACGGCGAGCTCGTGGCGCTCGGCCCCGACGGCCGGCCCAGCTTCGAGCGGCTGCAGCGGCGGATGCATCTCAGCGACCCCTCCCCCGCGATGGTGCGCCGCTTCCCCATCACCTACTTACCCTTCGACCTGCTCTACCTCGGCGGGATCGCGCTGTTCGACCTGCCGTACAGGGACAGGAGGGCGCTGCTCGACGACCTGGACATCGGCGCGCCCCCGGTCTTCCCCTGCGACACCGACCTGCTGGCCGCCACTCTCGACCAGGGCCTCGAGGGGGTGATCGCCAAGCGGCTCGACGCGCCGTACCGGCCTGGGGTGCGGACGCCCTGGTGGATCAAGGTGAAGCACCACGACACCCGCGAGGTCGTGATCGGCGGATGGAAGCCCGGCAAGGGACGCCGCGCGGGCGGGATCGGCTCCCTGCTCCTGGGCGCGTTCACCGAGGACGGCTTGACCTACGTCGGGCACGTCGGCACCGGGTTCACCGACGCGGCGCTCGCCCACCTGCTCGGCCTCCTCGAGCCGCTGGAGATCCCGCGCAGCCCCTTCTCCAACGAGGTGGGCGGTCGCAACAGGTGGGTTAGACCGGAGCTGGTCGGGGAGGTGGCCTACACCATGTGGACACACGACCGCAGGCTGCGGCATCCGGTATGGCGCGGCCTCAGGGCGGACAAGGTACCGGCAGAGGTGACGCTGTGAAGGTTCCCGTCAAGGTGGACGGACGCGAGCTGACGCTCAGCAACCTGGACAAGGTCCTCTACCCGGAGTTCGGGTTCACCAAGGCGGAGGTCATCGACTACTACAGCCGGGTCGCCCCCGTGCTGCTGCCCCACCTCCAGGGCAGGCCGCTGACCGTCAAGCGCTATCCCAACGGCGTCGACGGCACGTTCTTCTTCGAGAAGAACGCCCCGCAGCACACGCCCTCGTGGGTGCGCCGCGTGACGCTCCCCGTGCCGGGCAGCACCAAGAACCGCGAGACCATCGAGTTCGCCGTCGTCGAGGACCTGCCCACCCTGGCCTACTACGCCAATCTCGCGGCGCTGGAGCTGCACGTGCCGCAGTGGCGGGTCTCGAAGGACGGCGAGGCGCTGCCACCCGACCTGCTCGTGTTCGATCTCGACCCCGGCGCGCCCGCCACGATCGTCGACTGCTGCAGGGTGGCCGTGCTCATCCGCGAGGCGCTGGCCGAGGACGGGCTGACGGTCAGGCCGAAGACCAGCGGCAACAAGGGGATGCAGCTCTACGCGGCGTGGGACAACAGGGTCGAGCCCTCCGAGTACGCCCGCTCGCTCGCCCAGCGGCTGGAGAAGGAGCACCCACGCCAGGTCGTCAGCGTGATGACCAAGAAACTCAGACCGGGAAAGGTGTTCATCGACTGGAGTCAGAACAACCCGGCCAAGACCACCGTCGCGCCCTACTCTCTGCGTGCGAGGTCGCGCCCGACGGTCTCGACACCCCTGCGCTGGGAGGAGGTCGAGGCGTGCGAGAGCTCCGACGAGCTGGTGTTCACCTCGGCCGACGTGCTGGCCAGGGTGAATGACCATGGTGACCTGTTCGCTCAGGCGTAAGGTGGAACACGTTCGGCTATGGGAGGGGGACAGATATGTCAGAGATGGAAGACGTGGTGTTCGAGCCGGAGGAGCTCTCGATCGAGGCGCCCGAGGCCGACGCGGCCGAGCAGCTGCGCCTGCTGCGTGAGGAGGAGCGCGTGCGCGGCGAGGTCCCGATCGACGTCGATCCCGCCGACGCCTTCGAGCAGGACCGCACCGTGGGTGACGATGATGACGAGGACTACCGCTGAGCTGGTTACCCACGCGTAGGATGTGCCCGCAAGAGCTGCTGTTGACCAGGCAGCGTGACCTGTCTTCGGCGCTGTGAAGGAGCGATCATGACCGCGACCCCGGACGCGAAGCCCCGGGGCACCCGGCTGCCCAGGCTCGCTCGCAGGCGTCAGCTCCTGAGCGCCGCCCAGGAAGTGTTCGTGGAGAACGGCTACCACGCGGCCGCCATGGACGAGATCGCCGACCGGGCGGGCGTCAGCAAGCCGGTGCTCTACCAGCACTTCCCCGGCAAGCTCGAGCTCTACCTGGCGCTGCTCGACCTGCACGTCGACGACATGGTCAGCCGCGTGCGCGACGCGCTCGCCTCCACCCACGAGAACAAGCTCAGGGTGCAGGCCACCTTCCGCGCCTTCTTCGACTTCGTCTCCAGCCAGGGTGAGGCCTTCAGGCTCGTCTTCGAATCCGACCTGCGCAACGTCGCCCCCGTCCGGCAGCGCGTGGAGCGCTCGCTGCGCGAGTGCGCCGAGATGGTCAGCCAGGTGATCCAGGAGGACACCGGCTGTTCCAGCGAGGAGGCGCACCTGCTGGGCGTCGGCCTGGTCGGCATGGCCGAGGTCAGCGCCCGCTACTGGATCACCCAGCACGGCTCCATCCCGAAGGACGCGGCCGAGCAGCTCATGGCCAGACTGGCCTGGCGCGGCATCAGCGGTTTTCCGCGTACGGCATAACCGCGTTCGCTGGGCGCGATCAATAACGCCCTTTTGCCGACGAGCGGCGACGATGGGGTGAGCCGGCCCGTCGAAAGGGAACACGATGGAAATCAAGATCGGTGTGCGCTCCGTGCACCGCGAACTCGTTGTGGAGACCGACCTCTCGGCCGACCAGGTCGAGGAGGAGATCAGGAACGCGCTGGCCGCCGACCGCGGTGTGTTCGCCATCACCGACGTCAAGGGCAGGCGCGTCATCGTGCCCGTCGCCTCGCTGGGCTTCATCGAGATGGGTGAGGACGAGTCGAGGCCCGTCGGCTTCGGCGGCACCATGTAGCACGCACGGGCTTGGGGGGTGCGGCGGCCTGCCGTACCCCCTGAGCACCGGTCAGCCGCAGGCCCGCCGCCGATCGACGGAGCAGCCGAGCGGGCGGCGCGCGCCCGGGCTCTCGGCCCTGCCCGGTTCGGTGGCCGGACAGCCGGCGCTGCCCCTTCGCAGCGCGGCACGTGGAGTCCAGCGGTTCGGCCCACATCTGCTCAAGGAACTGCCGTTGCGGCGCGAGGCCCTCATGCCTGGCACGCTACAACCGATTCGCCCCCCGCGCCGCTAGATGCCCAAGGCGGTCATGCGCTTGCCGTGCTCCTCGGTCAGCCGCGCGAACAGGCGGGAGATCTCGGCCTGGTCGTCGGGCACGGCCTCCACGAGCAGCTGCGCCAGCTCCGGACGGGCGGCGGCCACCCGCTGCCCCTGGCTGAGCGCCTCGCCCACCAGACGCCTGGCCCACAGCGCCAGCCTGCCGGCCACCGCCGGATCCGCCTCGACGGCCGCCCTGACCCGCTCCACCGCGAACGCGGAGCGCCCCTGGTCCGCCAGCACCTCGTCGACCAGGTCGGCGATGGAGGGGTCGAGGTGCCTGGCCGCCTCCCTGTAGAAGTCGAGTGCGATCCCCGAGCCCACGTAGGCTTTGACCAGCGCCTCGAGCCAGTCGCCCGGCGCGGTCTTGAGGTGCCACTCGTCCAGCGCCTCCACGAAGGGCGACATCGCCTTGTCCGGGTCGGCCCCGAGCGAGACCAGCTTGTCGCGCAGCAACTCGAAGTGCGCGTACTCCGCCACCGCCAGCTGGCCGAGCACGGCCCTGTCGCTCAGCGTCGGGGCCAGATGGGCGGCGTCCTCCGCCAGCCGGAGGAACGCGGTGAGCTCGGCATAGGCCAGAACGCCGAGGAGGTCGACGACGCCAGGGGATTCTGTCATGGTGGCAGCGTACTTCGGGAACATAATGAAACTCGGTCCGCGTTGTGGTATCGAGTACACTGCTCTGTGAAAGTGCGACCGCACAGTGTTAATCCGGGAGATTCGCTCCCGCTAACCCCCACTCCGGGCCTGCGGTCGCTGATGACGCGCGAGGGCTGGCTCTACCGCGAGGACCCAGGCACGGGGATGATTCCGCCCGATGGTCCCGGCAGGCCCGCCTTCATTTGAGACTGAGGCAGGCCACGCTGACGACTTTCCGAGACCTCGGAGTCACACCAGAGATCGCAGATGCCCTCGAGACCGAGGGCATCACCACGCCGTTCCCGATTCAGGAGATGGCGCTCCCGCTCGCCCTCGCGGGCCAGGACCTCATCGGTCAGGCCCGCACCGGCACGGGGAAGACCTACGCGTTCGGCATCGCGATGCTGCAGAGCATCGGCAAGCCGCGCAAGAACCGCAAGAAGCCACGCGGCCTCGTCGTCGTGCCCACCCGCGAGCTGGCAGTACAGGTCTCCGAGGACCTCGTCACGGCCGCGGGCAAGCTCGGCTCGAGGGTCCTGACCGTCTACGGCGGCCGGGCCTACGAGCCGCAGGTCGAAGCGCTCAAGGCTGGCGTCGACGTCATCGTCGGCACGCCCGGGCGCCTTCTCGACCTGGTCAAGCAGAAGCACCTCGACCTCTCGCAGGTCACCATGCTCGTCCTCGACGAGGCCGACCGCATGATGGACCTCGGCTTCCTGCCCGACATCGAGCGCATCTTCAAGCTCATCCCCGCCGAGCGGCAGACGATGCTGTTCTCCGCGACCATGCCGGGCGAGATCGTCGCGCTGTCGCGCAAGTACCTCAACCGTCCCACCCACGTGCGCGCCGAGATGGACAACGGCGAGGGCGAGACCACGCCGCAGGTGCGGCAGCTCGTCTGGCGCGTCCACCGGATGGACAAGATCGAGATCCTCGGTCGCCTGCTCCAGGCCGACGGCCGCGGGCTCACGATGGTCTTCTGCGAGACCAAGCGGGCCTGCGACATGGTCGCCGAGCAGCTCGACACCCGCGGCTTCGCCGTCGCGGCCGTCCACGGCGACCTCGGCCAGGGCCAGCGCGAGCAGGCGCTGCGCGCGTTCCGCAACGGCAAGATCGACGTGCTCGTCGCCACCGACGTCGCGGCTCGCGGCATCGACATCGACGACGTCACCCACGTGGTCAACTACGACGCCCCCACCGACGACAAGACCTACGTCCACCGCGTCGGCCGTACCGGCCGGGCCGGTAAGACGGGCATCTCGGTCACCTTCGTCGAGTGGGAGGAGCTGACCCGCTGGAAGATGATCAACAACATGCTGGGGCTCGACTTCGCGGAGCCGGAGGAGACCTACTCCACCTCGCCGCACGTCTACGCCGAGCTGAGCATCCCCGCGGGCACCAAGGGCGTGCTGCCGCGCGCGGCCCGTTCCAGGGCAGGCCTGGACGCCGAGGAGATCGAGGACCTCGGGGAGACCGGCAGGTCGCGTTCGCGCGGCCGTAAGGACAAGGAGCGGGAGGAGCGCGAGCCGCGCCCCGCGCGCACCCCGCGCCAGCGCCGTCGCACCCGCGGCGGACGCGCCGAGGACGAGCTCGTTTCGGCCGAACCGGTTTCGGCGGCTCCCGTCGCGGTAGAGGCTGTTGCGACAGGGTCTGTTACGGCAGAGCCCGTTTCGACGGAGCCCGTCTCCACGGGGCCCGTCTCGGCAGAGCCCGTTTCGACGGGGCCCGTCTCGACGCCGCCGGTTTCGGACGAGGCCACCTCGCGGGAGACCGCCTCCGACCGCGCCACCTCGCGCAGGACCACCTCGCGCCGGGTGGTCGCGAGGCAGGACGTGGCGGCTGAGCCCGCCGAGGGCACCACATCGACCATCGCGCCGGAGGAGGAGCCCATGCGCAGGCGCTCCCGCAGGACCGACGACACACCCGCCATCATCTCCCACGAGGAGGTCGAGGCGGCCGCCGAGCAGCCGTCCAGGCGGACCCGCACCCGCAGGGGCGCGTCCTCCGAGGCACTGGAAGGGGCGCTCTCCTCCGTGAGCGACGACCAGACCATCACCAGGAGCACCCACCGCGCCGAGGCGCCGGCCGAGGAGCCCAGCTTCCTGGCCAGCCCGCCGCCCCCTGCCCGCAGGGAGCCCGAGCGGATCGTGCCGCCGAACGCGTTCACGGTGATCTTCCAGTCGCCCGACCTCGCGACGGACGACGACGAGATCGCCCCGTCCGCCGCGACCGAGCGGCAGCAGCAGCGCCGCCGTCCGCGCACCGGCGGCGGCAACAGTGGCGGTAACAGTGGCGGCCACGGCGGCGGCAACCGCCGCCGCTGAGCCCGACGGTGAGGCGCGGGTCCCGTTCTCCGGGGCCCGCGCCTCACTCGTTCCGCGTGCGGGTGTCCCTACCCTGACCTCTGGGTATTGTTGCCTTACGTGAGTACGCCGCGATTCCTGTCCCTGCCACCTGGCGTCGTCGAGGTTCAGATCGAGACGCCCCAGGGGTCTTTCGCGGCCCTCGAGGCCCGGCCGCTCAGCGGCGTCATCGAGCGCCTGCCCGCCCTGCTGGTGCCGGGCCTGACCGGCAGCAAGGAAGACTTCCTCGCGATCCTGCAGACCCTGGCCGCCGCGAACCGCCGGGTCATCGCCATCGACATGCGCGGGCAGTACGAGACACAGGGGCCCGACGACCCGACCGCCTACACCTGCCCCGCGCTGGGCAACGACGTCGACGCGATCGCGATGTCCGTCGGCGACGGCGGGCCCGTCCACCTGGTCGGCCACTCCTTCGGCGGGCTCGTCGCGCGCGAGGCGGTCATCGACGGCCGCACCAAGTTCGCCTCCTTCACGCTGATGAGCTCCGGGCCCTCCGGCATCGTGGGCCGTCGCGAGCAGGCAGGCCGGGCCATCATGCGGGAGCTGCCCGAGTTCGGCCTCGAACACGTGTGGGTCACCCGCTACGAGCCCGAGGCGCTGTCGGTCGGCGTGTCCGACGAGATCGTGGCCTTCCTGCGCAAGCGGCTGTTCGCCAACAACCCAACGGGGCTCGCGACGATGGCCGGGCAGGTGCTCGACCAGCCCGACCGCACCGACGAGCTCAGGCAGATCGAGGTGCCCACCCTGGTCCTGTACGGCGAGCACGACGACGGCTGGCCGCCCGAGGCCCAGGCGGAGATGGCCGCGCGCCTGGGTGCAGAGGCCGTGGTGGTGCCGGGCGCGGTCCACTCCCCCGCGGTCGAGGCGCCCGAGACGACGGCCGCCGCGCTGACGAGGTTCTGGAACGCCGCGGAGGCCAGGAAGCCCGCGTTTTAGACAACTGCTCCAATACCATGTAATGATTCACTTACTACCGGCCGCCCGTGGCCCCTTGACCGGCGGCCGGGTGGTTCGTGGCTCGAGTGGCTCGAGTGGGAGATCATCATGGCGAGCATCGAAGAGATCGTCGTCCAGCCGCCCCAGACCGTCACGTGGCTGGTCCACCTCGACCGCGCCATGTGGGTGGGCGGCGTGCGCGGTCTCATGCTGCAGGCGCTGCATCCGCTGGCGATGCGCGGCGTCTGGCAGAACTCCAACTTCCAGGACGACCCGTTCGGGCGGCTGCGCCGTACGGCGGACTTCGTGGGCAGGGTCACCTTCGGCAGCCCCCAGGAGGCCGACGAGATCGGCCGCAGGGTCCGCGGCATCCACCGGAGCCTGCGCATCACCGACGACGGCAGGACGCACCGCGTGGACGACCCCGAACTGCTGCTGTGGGTGCACTGCGCGGAGGTGTCGTCCTACCTGGAGGTGGCCAGGCGCGGCGGGCTCGGGCTGAGCGACAGTCAGGCCGACCGGTACCTGCGCGAGCAGCGCAAGAGCGCGACCTACGTCGGCCTGCACCTCGACGACGTGCCGGGCTCGCGGGCCGAGATGGACGCCTACTTCGCGCACATGCGGCCCAAGCTGCGGGTCATCGAGGAGTCGGCGGCCACCGTGCGCTTTCTGCTGTGGCCGCGGCTGCCTGCCGAGCTGCGCAGGCTCTCCCCCGGCAAGCCCGCCTACTTCCCCTTCGGCGCGCTGTGCTACTACTCGCTGCCCGACTGGGCCAGAGAGCTGTACGGCACGCTGCCCGAGGTGCCGCGCTCGACGGTCACCGCCGCGCTGAGGGCGTTCAGGCTGGGCTTCAACGCGCTGCCCGAGCCCGTGCACGACCTCGCCTTCGCCCAGCCCACCAGGGACATGCTGACGGCTTCACGGCGGCGTCTGGCGGCGGCGGGCTACGACGTGAGCAAGGGGCTCAAGGGGCTGACCGATCCGCGCCGGTGGCCGTCGTCCGCCGAGGAACGGCACGCCGCCTGACGGGCACGCATGCCCGTTCTTCGGGCTGAGCTCCCGGTGGAGCCCGGAAGGGTTCCCAGTCTCCGGGTCGGCTCCCGGCGGGGCCCGGCTGGGCTCCCGAACTTCGGGTCATCTCCCGGCCCGGCTAGGCTCCGGGTCAGTTCCCAGGTCGGCTCCCGATGGCCGGTCAGCTCGGGTCGGTGAGGGCGTCCCAGGGGAGCTTGTCGGGCGCGGCCGTACGGCCCTCGGGGCAGTGGCGCCTGAAGTCGCACCACGAGCAGAGGGGGCCCGGGTTCGGCGGGAAGGGCGCCTCGGTGTCCCCCGCACGGTAGCGGTCGTCGGCCTCGCCCGCCTCGAGCGCGACCTCCTCGGCCCTGCTCAGATGGCGGCCCAGCGACTCGTCGGTGTGCTGCCACTCGACGACCTCTCCGGTCGGCAGGTGGTGCAGCTCGACGGTGTGGCAGGGGGTGCGCAACACGCGCGAGGCGGCGATCGCGTAGATCGCCAGCGCCAGCGAGCCACGGGCGTCGTCCTGGGTCAGCGGGCGGCGTCCCGTCTTGTAGTCGACGACGACCAGTTCGTCCCCGCGCCGGTCGAGACGGTCGATGCGCCCGGAGACCGCGATGGTCTTGGTGCGCGTCGCCACCGTGCGCTCGACGCCGACCGGCTCGTCGGCAGGGTCGAGGGTCTCGACGTAGCCGGACACCATGCCGCGCGCGTGGTCGCGCCACCTCGTGGACTGCTCGGAGTCCCTGAACCCCTCGGAGATCCACCCGTTGGTGAGCAGGATGCTCGCCATCGCGGGGGTTCTGCGGTGGTACGGCTCGCGCCACCAGGCCGCCAGCGCGTTGTGCACGCTCGCGCCCATGCTGTTGTGAGCCCACGCGGGCCCCTTCTGCGGCTGCGGCCTGTCGAGGTAGGAGAACCGGTAGCGCCTGCGGCAGTCGAGCCATGAGTTCAGCCGCGACGGCGTGCACGAGTAGAGCCGTCGCGGCATGCCCTCGAGCGGAAGTTGCTCCAGCACCTACTGATCGCCCAGGTTCAGCCGGATGCCGGCCGCGCCCGTGCCGTCGGCCAGCGGGGACTCGGGGGGCGCCTCGCGGGTCAGCGAGCCCGACACCCAGTCGTCGAAGTGTGGCTCGAGATCGCCGATCGTGGTCTCCTCGCCCTGGTTGGGCAGCACCCTGGTGGCGCCGGGCAGCGTGAACAGCCTGCCGCCGATGGAGGTCAGCTGGTCGGCCAGGGCGGGGTACTCGCCACCCAGCTTGCCGGGACCGTCGGCCTGCAGCGACTTGCCGGCGAAGACCGCCCCGAGCTCCTCGGAGTAGAGGCAGACGCCGCCCATCGTGATGCCGGGCGTCTCGAGGACCTCGAGCCTGACGTCGGCGACACCGAAGACGCCTTCGTCCTCCATCTCGATGTCGGGCCAGGTCTCGGACCAGGTCTCCCGCCAGATCGGCTTGTCCTTGGGGTGCAGGGCGACCACCGACTCGTCCCTGCTGGCCACCTCGATGGCCGCGCCGACGTGGTCGGGCAGGCCGTGGGTACAGATGACGGCCAGCACCTCCCGCTCGCCGACCTTCTCAAGGATCTTGTCGGCGTCACGCGCCGGGTCGATGACGATGACCTCGTCGTCGTCGCCCACGATCCAGGTGTTGTTCTCGACCTTGTGCTCGGTGCCGTCGATGTCGACGGTGCCCTCGGTCACGACTCGCTCGATACGCGCTACCACACCGCCACCCTATCGCCACCGGGGCCCGGCATTCCCGCTGCTTCGGCGGCTCATTTCGGCAAGCCTCCCGTAGATCGCCGGCTTAGGTCTTATCGGAGGGTCGAGATGCGGAGGAACGCGCGGCCCTACCCGTCTACCGACCGCTGACGTCTTCAGGGGTCCAGCTGGGGTCTCCCTGGAGCGAGGGTTGGGGTCTTCGGGGAGGCGAGAGGCGAAGGAACGCGCGGCCACACCCCTCGGCCGAGGTCTTCCGGGCGGCCAGGGGCTGAGATCTTCCGGGGGCGAGGGATCAAGGAGGTCCTGGCCCTCTGCCGGTGGCTGGGGTTTTCTGGAGGGTTCGGGGTCAGGGCTGTGCGGCCAGGGAGCGGACGGCGGTGATGATGAGCTGGACGGCGAGGGCCGCCAGCAGGAGTCCGGCGATGCGGGTGACGAGTTCGACCCCGTTCTCCTTGATGACCCGGATGATGCGCACCGAGAAGCGCATGAACAGCCACAGCACCACGTGCACCAGGGCGATGGCGAGGCCGAGCGCGACGATGCCGCCGGTCACCGTCTCGGCCTGCTGGGCGAAGACGATGGTGGCCACGATGGCCCCTGGACCGGCCAGCAGCGGGGTCCCGAGGGGCACCAGCGCCACGTTGACGTTCGACTTGACGCTTCCCGCCTGGGGCTCGGTGGTGCCCCGCAGCAGCTCGAGCGCGACGAGGAGGAGCAGGAGTCCGCCGGCGATCTGCATGGCGGGCACCTCGACGTGCAGGTAGCTCAGGATGGCCTGGCCGAAGACGGCGAAGACCACGATCAGGCAGAACGCCGTGACCGCCGCCTGCCAGGCGATGCGCCTGCGTTCGGCGGGGGTGCGTCCGCCGGTGTAGGCCAGGAACAGCGGGATGACGCCAGGCGGGTCCATGATGACGAACATCGTGACGAAAGCCTCGACGAAGAACCTGACGTCGAACACCTGTCCCCCCAGATTCGAAAGGGGGAGGTCACGATGTTAACCCTCGAGTCTGGGCGAGAACGCGCCGAAGGGCAGATCGAGGTCCTGGTCGTGGTCGCGCAGGTCGCGCATGCACAGCTCGGTGAGGGCGATGAGACACCCCGCCTCCGCCGGCCAGCAGATCGCCCATATCCAGTTGCCGAGCGCCTCGCCCGCGTAGATCGCCCGGTCGGCGGGCCCGCCGACGCACCACAGGGCGGTCGGGTGGCCGAGCACATGGATCTTGGCGTTCGGCGGGCCCTCGTCGAACCCCACGCCGGGGTCGGGGCCGTCGAGCCCCGCGAAGGACGCGCCCAGGCCGACGCCGGGTTCCTCCGCGATGATCACCAGGTCGGTCGGGCCGAGGGTGACCGAGGGGCCGGCCAGCGCGACCAGGCTCGCGCGTGCGCCGCTGCGTTCGTCTCCCGCCTGGCCGAAGCCCGTCACCAGCCAGCCCGGCGCCAGCGGCCACGGCAGCCAGACAGGGACGACCGCGTTCTGCCGTACCGAGGCGTAGCCTGCGCCGGACGGCGGCAGCGCCTGGAAGGGCAGGACATCGCCATGCGCGTCGCAGCGCCACGCACTGGACCATGCACTCGGTGCATGAAGCGGGCCAAAACACCGTGGACAGGTCGGAGCCGCTCTCACAGCTACTCACGGTGCGTCGCGAGGGCCCCATCCGTCAAGGGCACAGCTCGTTATCCCGCCGTAATCTTGGCCATGTGCGCGTAAATTGTGTGGGCGCGATCATCGTGGACGACGCGGGCCGGCTGCTGCTCATCCGGCGCGGCCACCCGCCCGGCGAGGGGCTCTGGTCGATTCCCGGCGGCAGGGTGGAGGCGGGCGAGAGCGACGCCGCCGCCGTACGGCGCGAGGTGCTGGAGGAGACCGGGCTGGTGGTGACGGTCGGCGCGCTGGCGGGCGCCGTCGAGCGGGCCGGGCCGGGCCGAACCGTCTACGTGATCCGCGACTATCTCGCCACCGTGGTCTCGGGCACACTCGCACCCGGCGACGACGCCGCCGCGGCGCGCTGGTGCGCACCCGCCGACCTCGCTCGGCTTCCGCTGGCCGCCGGCCTGCTCGAGGCCCTCACGTCATGGCGGGTCCTTTGACATCCTCTCCGGCCTGGAAGGGCGAAGATTCCCGGCTTGCGCCGAGTGGTTCGCGGTTCACAGCCCCGCCCAACGGCTGGAGGGCTCCCCGCGCTGCCACCCCATGCCCCGGGGCGGTCGTACACGTCGGCTTGGTCATCGCCGACCCGCCCACAGCAAGCCATCCCGCCGGCAAAATCAGGAGAGCCGAAGTGTCCCATCGTTGCTGTGGAACCACCGGGCGGGTCCTGTGCGCCAGCGCCCGGACGTGCTGGACGGTTCACCGGTCCGACGACAGGGTGGACGTCCACAGGATGAGGTGGTCGGAGTTGTAGGTGGTGGAGCGGCCCAGTGCCACCACGTCGGCCCCCGTGACGGTCACGGCGCCCAGCCACTGCAGCCCCTCCCCTCCCAGCCGGTCCTTGGTCAGGTCCTGGCGGTTCCAGCTCAGTCCGTCCTCGGAGGTCCATGCCGCGCTGTCGCCGCTCCCGGGCGTCCCGTGCCAGCCCACCGCCACCAGCCCCTGGACGGCCGCGGCCAGGTCGTGCACCGCCGCGGCCTGCTCAGCGGGCAGCCAGGAGTAGTGCCACGAGGCCCCCTCGTCATCGGACACCGCGGCGAAGGCCCTGCGCGCTCCCGACACCTGAGCGGTGCCCATCGCGACGATCCGCTCGCCGTACCAGGCGACCTGGCGCAGGCCCGCCGAGGTGGCCGACGGCGGCATGAGGCGCTCTCCCGCCTTCCAGGTCAGGCCGTCGGCGGAGGTCCAGACGACGCCGCTCTCGCGCTCCGCGCCGCCCGAGCCGCCGACCGCGACGTAGGAGCCCTGACCGGCGGCCACGTCGTGGATGCGCACCCCCGCACCGCCGCGCGGCAGCTTCTCCACGCGGGTGAACTTCCGCAGGTCGGTGGTGTACCAGAGCGCGGCGCTCGCCGTACCCGAAGCCGCCCGATCCTCGCCCGCGATCAGGTAGCCCTTCTGGCCCGCGGCCACCGCCCGCATGTCCAGGTACGGCTGGCCCTCGGCCCGCGAGGGGCCGTCGATCCTCTTCCAGGCGCGGCCGTCGGTGGAGCCGACGAGCAACGGCTCGGTGGAGGAGGCGTCGGGCATGGTGGTGCCGACGGCCAGCCAGCCCTTGCGGCCGTGGGCGAGGTCGGCGAGCTCCTGCTGCCGGGGCGCGGCGAGCGTGATCGACTTCCAGCCGACGGCGTCCGTACTGGTCCAGATGCCCGCGTCGCCGGAGGCCGAGCCGACCGCGACGAAGCGACCGTCGGCGGCGGCGACCCTGGCGGTCTCGCGGGCGACCCTGGTCAGGCCCTTGATGTCGGCCAGCCGTACCTTGCCGGGCGGCTGCCCTTCCTTGGCCGTCATCAGCACGAGCTGGTTGTCGACGTCGGCCGCGGCCTGGTCACCTCCGGCGACCAGCGTGCCCGAGTCGGACAGCGTCAGCCCGCGCACGGTCGCGCCCGGCATGCTGCCGAGGTCGGCGCGCTTGGTCCAGGTACGGGCGTCGGTGCTGGTGTAGACGGTGTAGCGGTCGAGGCCCGACTGGCTGACCGCGGCGAGACCCGCGGTGTGGGTGACGACCGCGTTGACGCCGGTGCTCTGCGCGCCGAGACCGCCGATCGTGCCGCACTTGGCCCATTCGGCCCCGGTGGGCGAGCAGTAGACGTGCACGTCGCCCGCGGGGTCGCGGTCCTTGGTGGGAACGAGGACGAACCGCGTGGGCAGGACGGCGAGCGTGCCCTGCCTGGGCGCGATGTTAGGCAACTGCGTGGCGGTGCGGACCCAGGTGCGCCCGCCGTCGGTCGAGCGCATGACGACCGAGCCGCCGCCCTGGGCCGGCTGGGCGAGGACGACGACCTGGTCCTCCCTGGCCACCACGGTTCTGAACTCGCGCACCTTGTCAGGGGTGCCGATGTCCTTGCTGTCGACCCTGGTCCAGGCGCGGCCGTCGGGCGAGTGCCAGGCGACCGGGCCGGGCGTGCCGTCCTGCAGGACCGTACGGCCGACCGCGACGAAGCCCGAGGTGGTCCTGGCGATGTCGTGGATCAGGTCGCCCTTCCTGAACACCTGCAGGCCGCTCTGCTCGACCGCGGCCCAGGTGAAACCGTCCGTGCTGGTCCACAGGCCGCGCTCGTCTCCCACGCCGTCCTGGCCGAAGGCGAGCCATCTGCCGTTGGCGCCGACCACCCGCTGGACCGTGGTGGTCGTGCCGCCCGTGACGTTGGCCAGCTGCCAGGTCGCGCCGCTGTCGGGCGAGAAGAGGAACAGCGGGCGCGGCAGCGGGCTGGTGGTGTCGCTGCCGACCGCCACGACGCTCGCGCCGACGGCGGCCAGGTCGTTGAGCTTCTGGTTGGAGCCGTCTCCCGCCGCGGGCACGACGAACAGCTCGTCGCCCGAGCGTCCGTCGCCCGCGGCCAGGCGCAGGCCCGTACCGGTGGAGTTCCACCAGCGGTAGGCGGCCACGCCCGCGGCGACGGTCAGGGCCAGGGTGAGGACGATCACCGCGGGGCCGAGACGGCGGCGCCGCCTGACCGGACTGGACCGGCGGATCGCCGACGGGGCGGGGCCGCGGTGATGTCTTCCCGCCGAGCCCGCCGGGCCGGCCGGGCCCGAGGCGACGAGCAGGTCGGGACGGGTGGGACGACCTCCCGGCGGCCTGCCGACCCGGCGAACCGGCTCCTCCCCCTGTCCCCCGGTTCGTTCATCCCCCGGCTCTCCGATTCCCGCCCCCGCGTGCTCTCCGGCCCACTCCTCTCTCGGCTCTCCGGTACGCGCCTCCGCCTGCCACCCGTCAGGAGCCCGATCGGGCCCATGCTGATCGTCATGACCGCGTTCCGGCCGCTCGCCGGGAACGCGTTCGGGCTCTGCACGGATCTCGGAGCGCACGGGGATCGGCGGGCCGCCCACCCCGTCCTCCGGCACGTCGGTGACCGGCGCCGGCGGTTCCTGGGGCTCGGGCCTGCGGTACGGCTGGGCGCGGCTCGGCGGCGGACCGGTCCTGACGCCGGGCGGACGCGGATGCGGCGCGGTCGGCCTGTCCCGCTCGGCCACCGGCTCCCGGGCCTCCCCCTGGGCTTCGCCGTACTCCCGCCGGGCTTCCCCGGCCACTCCCCCTGGAGCTTCCCCGGCCGCGCGCCCCTGGGCCTCCCCGGCGGTCGGCTCCTGGGCTTCTCCTACCGCCGCCTCAGGAGCGGGGGGCCGATCCTCCGCGGGTTCGGCGCGAGGCTGCGGGGGCCTTTCGGCGGCGGGTTCGGCGTGGGGCGGGAAAGGACGGTCGACCGCGGGCTCCGCCTGCGGCGGCCGGCCCGCGGGTTCGGCGCGGCGTGGGTGGGGGCGGGGTGGGCCGCTCGCGACCAGCTTGTCGGGCCTGTCCACGGTCCTGCGCGGCCGCCGCCGCGGGCTCTCCTGCTCCGGCGGCGCCGTCGGCGAGCTGTACGGCCTGCGACCCTTGGGCCACGCCGCGGCATCGGCGTCGGACGGCGCGCCTTCGGCGGGCTCGTCCTCGGGCGTGGGCGAGGCGAACGGCGGCATCCCCCACGGCGAGGCCACGGGCACGCCGCGGGTGCGGTCGTCCCTGGGCCCTGGCGGCGTGTGGCGGATCCTGGGCTCCTCCGGAGTACCCGATCCACCGGAGGGCCGCGCCTCACCGGCGGAGTGTCCCTCCCGCCTCTCGGCCTGCTCCGCCGTGCCTGAGTCCGGAGGGCGCGGATCGTCGTCCGGCGGTCGCCGTGGTGAGCGCGGTTCGCTGGGGCCCGAGGCCACGCGTCGCACCTCCTAGTCGGAAATGTCCGGACCGTTCCAGATATGCCAGGTATGTACGTCTATTTCGGGAAACGCACGGGGGTACTCCTACCCCGTCCCACTGAAATGATCACCTTCCCACACCTCCACAGAATCCAGACCAGCACGCGTGAGCCGCGATGGCGAGACCTCTCTAGCGAGATTTCGCCGCACCGCGGCGTGATTTATCCGGAAACGGTGTTGATCGCCCGCTTTCTCGCCAGCCACAGCACCCCGAAAGCGAACACCGACAGCTGCACCACGGTCCCCACCAGCGACTGCCACGGCACCGCGCCCTGCTTCAGCGCGTCGTCCAGATCCCCTGCCGCCGCGCTGAGGGCGAAGACCAGCGTGTTGTTCACCACGTGCATGGCGATCGGGGCCTCCAGCCCGCCCGTCCGCACGGCCAGCCATCCCATCAGCACGCCGAAGCTGAAGACGTCGAGGATGCCCCAGTCGGTGTAGGCGTGCAGTGCCGCGAAGCCCGCCGAACCCACCACGATGCCGGGCCACGGCGAGCGGATGTACGCGCCGAACGCCTGCAGGAGCCAGCCGCGGAAGATGTACTCCTCGGCCGCCGCCTGGAACGGCACCAGCAGCACGATCACCACGAGCGCGGGCAGGAAGCCGCCCCACCCCCGCCAGCCGAGCAGCTCGGAGGTGTCCTCTCCGGTCACGACGTAGGCCACCCAGAGCGCCGCCTGACCCAGCACCAACGCCACCACGCCGATGGCGGCGCACTCCGTCATCCACCGCCACCGCAGGCGGCCGAGGACCGAGGAGAGCGTGCCGGGCGGCCTGCGCTGGATCACCGCCACCGTGCCGTAGACCAGCGGAAGCACGGCCGCGATCGACAGCAGGGTCACCGCCAGGCCGAACACGGGGTCGCCGAACATCCGCTCCTGGGTCATCGGCGTGGGGATGCCCGCGAGCGTGGCCACGATCACGCCCGCCAGCACCACGAACACCGCCGTGCCGAAGAAGGCCAGCGCCACCAGCAGCGTGCCGACCACCTGCCGCCACCAGGCGTTCAGCGGGTTGCGCGCCAGGTGGTCGTAGCGCGTGCCGCGCGGTGCGGGCACGAACCAGGGCGGGCGGGGAACCGGCGCGCCGTACTGCCCCTGCGCGTAGGGCCCCGGCTGGTACGGCATGCCGTACTGCGGCGGCTGTCCCTGGAGCGGCGGGCCGTACTCCGGCGGCTGTCCCTGGGGCGGGCCGTACGGCGGCTGCTGTCCCGGGGACGGCGGGCCGTACGGCGGCTGCTGCCCCGGAGGCGGCGGGCCGTACGGGACGGGTGGCTGGTTGTCGTGCATTCCTTCATTCTGTCCACCCGTACGCGCATTAGTTCACAGACAGGTGGCGGGCACCGGCGGATTCTCGGTGGGAGACCATTCGAACTCCGGGAGCAGTCATGTCAAGGCTCGGGCCGTTCATCACACTGGCGGCGGGCGCCGCGCTGGCCGCGGGACTGGGCGTGGCCAGCGTCGCGTCGGCGCCGCAGACCGGCACCCTCACCACGACGGCCGACGCCACGTCGGCCGCCACGTCCACCGCCACCGTGCCCCCCGTCGCGGAGGCCACGACCTCCGTGACCCCCGCACCTGCCACGTCCGCGCGGCCCGCCGCCGTGAAGGCCGACTACGCGGGCAGGGTGCGCGGCAACGGCGGACTCGTCGCCGTCTCCGTCAGGAACGGCAAGGCCGTCGGCTACTTCTGCGACGGCAGGACCGAGGCCTGGTTCGCCGGCAAGGCGGGCGACGGCGAGGTGACGCTGAAGGGCTTCGGCGGCGCCACCCTCTCGGCGGTCCTGGACGGCGGCAAGGCCACCGGCGAGCTGGCGCTCGGCGGCAAGCGGTGGGACTTCACCGCGCCGACCGTCAAGAAGCCCTCCGGCCTCTACCGCGCCACCGCGCTCGTGCGCGGAGCCCGCTACCGGGCCGGCTGGATCGTCCTGTCCCGCCCGGACGGCAACGGGTTCGTCCAGGTCGGCGCCATGGTGAAGGACGGCGACCCGGTGCCGGTGCCGACGATCACCCCTGGCTCGCCGGTCACCATCGACGGCGACGCCGTCTCGCCCAAGGACGTCGACGCATTCATCGAGGAGATGTCATGACCACCGTCACCGACCGGCCCGCCCCCGCGGGCCTGCTGACACCGCTGCTGGCCGGGGCCCTCGTCATGGTCGCCCTCGGCGTGTACGGCAGGCTGCACCCGCCCACCGGGTTCGCCGTGGGGCCCGCCGGGTTCTCCCAAGCCCTGCCCATGAAGGCGTGGCTGACGACGGGCGCCTTCGTTCTGGCCTTCGTCCAGGTCGTCTCCGCCCTGTCGATGTGGGGCAGGCTCGGCGTCGACATCCCCGCGTGGGTGCACCGGTGGTCGGGCAGGGTGGCCTTCCTGCTGACCATCCCCGTCGCCTTCCACTGCCTCTACGCGCTGGGACTGCAGTACGACGTGCCGCGCGTGCTGGTGCACTCGCTGCTCGGCTGCTTCTTCTACGGGGTCTTCGCGGCGAAGATGCTCGCGCTGCCCCGCAGGGGACTGCCAGGCTGGACGCTTCCGCTGCTGGGCGGCGGCCTCTTCGCCGCGCTGGTCGGCCTCTGGCTGACCTCGTCGCTGTGGTTCTTCACCACGATCGGCGTGAAGTTCTGAGCCGGCCCAGGCGTGCGGTTTCAGAGCGGGCTCAGGCGCCTGGGGTGAAGGTCGTCGTACGCCGCAACCCCGCGGCGCGGCCCTTGGCCGAGACCACCAGCGCCATCTTGCGCGACGCCTCGTCGATCATCTCGTCGCCCAGCATCACCGCGCCCCGCCGCTCGACGGTCGTGTAGTACTCGTACGCCTCGAGGATCAGCTCGGCGTGGTCGAAGTCCTCCTGGGACGGCGAGAACACCTCGTTGGCCGCCTCCACCTGGGAGGGGTGCAGTACCCACTTGCCGTCGAAGCCGAGCGCCGCCGCCCTGCGGGCCACCCTCCGGTAGCCCTCGACGTCCTTGATCTGCAGGTAGGGTCCGTCGATCACCTGCAGATCGTGGGTGCGGGCCGCCATCAGCAGCCGCATGAGGATGTAGTGGTAGGCGTCGCCCTCGGTGTAACCGGGCGGCTGCTCACCCACCACCAGCGTGCGCATGTTGATCGAGGCCATGAAGTCGGCGGGACCGAACACCAGCGTCTCGAGGCGGGGCGACGAGCCCGCGATGGCGTCGGCGTTCACCAGCCCGCGCGCGTTCTCGATCTGCGCCTCGATGCCGATGCGCCCCACCTCGAAGCCCATCGTCCGCTCGATCTGGGTGAGCAGCGTGTCGAGCCAGATCACCTGGGTGGGGTCCTGCACCTTCGGCAGCATCACGCAGTCGAGGAACTCCCCCGCGCCCTCGACGATCTCGATCACGTCGCGGTAGGTCCACTGCGTGGTCAGGTCGTTCACCCTGACGACGCGCACCTTGCCGCTCCAGTCGCCCTCGCGCAGCGCGGCGACGATGTTCTTGCGCGCCTCCTCCTTGGCCTGCGGCGCGACGGAGTCCTCCAGGTCGAGGAAGACCTCGTCGGCGGGCAGGGTCTGGGCCTTCTCCAGGAAGCGCGGGTTGGATCCGGGGACCGCGAGACACGAACGGCGTGAGCGCATGCCCAAAAGCTAGCGCGGACGCCCGCCGCTTCGACAGCACGGTCTCTTCTATCGCGGCCATGCGCCGCGGGAGGGTCAGCGGTGGCGGGCGGCGAAGGAGCGAAGGGCGCGGAGGAAGTCGACGTGCCGGAAGCCCGGCCAGTAGACCTCGCAGAAGTGGAACTCGGCGCTGGCGGCCTGCCAGATCAGGAAGCCGGACAGCCGCTGCTCCCCGCTGGTGCGGATGATGAGGTCGGGATCGGGCTGGCCCGCGGTGTAGAGGTGGGCGGCGATGTCGTCGGCCGTGATCGTGCGGGCGAGCTCCTCGATGGGGACGCCCGCGCGGGCGCGGTCGTCGAGGAGGGAGCGCAGGGCGTCGACGACCTCCTGCCGCCCGTCGTAGCCGATGGCGACGGTCAGGTGGAAACCTGGGCGGTCGCGGGTGCGGTCCACGGCGAGCTTGAGCGCGTGCGCGGTGGAGTCGGGCAGCTCGTCCAGCCGTCCGGCGACGTGGAGTCGCCACCGGGCGGCCGACTCCACCAGGCGTCCCGCGATGATCTCCTCGATCAGCCGCATGTAGTAGGCGACCTGGTTCGACTCGCGCTTGCGGACGTTGTCGATGGAGGCCACGTAGATCGTGACGTGCCTGATGTCGAGGTCGGCGCACCAGCCGAGGACGGTCTCGATGTGCTCGACGCCGTGCTGGTGGCCCTGGCTCGGGTTCTCGAGCCCCATCTCCTTGGCCCAGCGCCTGTTGCCGTCCATGACCAGCGCGACGTGGCGCGGGAGGGGGCCGCGTCGGAGACGGGCGCGCAGGTGCCTGGCGTACAGGGCGTAGAGCACACCCGCACGATAGTCGGGATTCTCCGGCGCGGTGCGGCATGCTGGAGATCGGCGCAGGGTGAGAGGGAGGAGACGCGGGTGAGCGTGATCGAGGAGGGCGCGAAGAAGTCGGGCATCCTGTGGCTGCATCTGGACCGCCCGAGGCTCGCGTGGCACGTCTGGCACGAAGGGGCGATCTACCTCGTGACCGGCGGTGAGGAGCAGGAGCTGCCCGGCCTGGTCGGGCGCGACAGCGTGCGGGTGACGCTGAGGAGCAAGGACAACGGGGCCGAGCTGGTGGTGTTCGACGCGAAGGTGGAGGTCGTGGACCAGGCTCAGGCGGCCGAGGCGGTGGCGGCGCTGGCGAAGGAGCGGCTGAACGCCCGGGACGCAGTCCATCTCACCGACCGTTGGGCTGAGAAGTCCGCTGTGGTGCGCCTTACCCCGTAGGGTGCGTTGAGTGCAGAATGTTCAGCCACTCCTGGCTCACGATGCCGCCCGCATGGGCGACTACGAGCTGCTCGGCCGCCTGGGAGAGGGTGGCCAGGGGGTCGTCTACCTCGGCAGGTCCGCCTCGGGCGAGCTGGTGGCGGTCAAGATGCTGCACGCCAGGTTCTCCGGCGACCCGGCCGCGCGCGACCGCTTCCTGAGGGAGGTGGCGTCGGCCAGGAGGGTGGCCGAGTTCTCGACCGCCCGCGTGCTCGACGCCTCGACCGACGGGGACCGGCCGTACATCGTCAGTGAGTACGTCGAGGGCGTCTCCCTCGACCAGCTCGTCAGGGAGGGCGGCCCGCGCACCTCGGGAGCGCTGGAGCGGCTGGCGGTGGGCACGATGGCGGCGCTGGCCGCCATCCACCGCGCGGGGGTGGTGCACCGCGACTTCAAGCCGAGCAACGTGCTGCTGGGCCTCGACGGGGCCAGAGTGATCGACTTCGGCATCGCCAAGGCGCTCGACGCCACGACGGCGAGCGCGAGCGGCCTGATCGGCACGCCCGCGTACATGTCGCCCGAGCAGATCGCGGGCGAGACGGTGGGCCCCGCGTCCGATCTGTTCGCGTGGGCGGTGACCATGGTGTTCGCGGCGACGGGACGCCCCGCGTTCGGCGGAGACAGCGTCCCCGCGATCTTCCACCGGATCCTGACCAAGGAGCCCGACCTGCCGGAGCTCGGCGAGCCGCTCGGCTCGCTGGTGGCCGCCTGCCTGGCCAAGGACCCCTCCGCGCGCCCGAGCGCCGCCGACGCCCTGCTGCGCCTCGTCGGGCACGCCCCGGCAGCGCGGCGGGAGCCGCACCCCGCGGAGGACGAGCCGCAGGCCGTCGCCATGGAGCCGGCGACCGGGCCCGCCACCGAGCCCGTCGCCGAGGCCCCCGCCGAGCCGGTCGCCGACTCCACCGGCCGGGACCGTGCCGACTGGGACCGTGCCGACTGGGACCGTGCCGCCCGGGACACCGCCGCCCGGGACACCGCCGAGCAGGATCTGGCCCCCACCGATCCGGCCCTCGCGCCGGCCGCGCCGGCCAGGCCGACCGCGATCCTCCCCGTGGAACAGCCGGCCGCCCGGCCGGCCAGGCCTCGCCGGCGTGGACGGCTGCGCCCCGCGCTGCTGCTCCTCGCCGCGATGGCGCTCGCCGCCTCCGTCACGGCCGCCGTCATCGTCCCCCAGCTCAGCGCCGCCCGCTCCAGCCAGAGCCCGGACGGCGGCACACTCCCCGCCTACGTGGGGGAGCCCGAGCCGGAGCCCGTCGCCAAGGAGCCGGCCAAGGCCAAGCCCAAGCCGGGCGTGCTGCTTCCCTCGTTGGAGGGCCAGCACGTCGACGACGTCCTCGACCAGCTGGAGGATCTCGGCCTGCAGGCCAAGGTGAAGCATCGCGCCGACGCGTCGCTCGAGGCGGACTACGTCATCTCCACCTCGCCCGGCCCCGGCAGGCTCGCCAAGGGCAGCGTGGTGACGCTCTACGTCTCCTCGGGCCCCGACGAGGCGCCCGTCCCCGACCCCTCCGACGGCGCCACCACCGCGCCTGGCGACCCGAGCGCCGAGCCCACCGAGCAGGGGCCGACGGAAACACCGACGGAGACGCCGACGACACCGCCCGCCGACGACACCGCCACGCCGGACCCCGACCCCGAGCCGACCGAGCTCAAGGGCGGCTGAGCCGCGACCCTGCGCGCTCAGACGCGGCTGAGCTCGGGCACGGGCCCGGCCACGGGACTGGCGGTCGCGGTCTGCGCCAGGAGCGCGCCGCTGATCACGATCAGCCCGCCGATGATCTGGAAGAGGCCCAGCGCCTCCCCGAGCAACGCCCACGCCACCACGGCGCCGCCGATGACCTCCAGCGAGGCCACCGTGGCGCCGACCGCCGCCGAGAGCCGCCGTACCGCGTTGACGCCCAGGATGTAGGCGACGACGGTCGCCACCACGACCATCCACAGGTAGGCGCCGAGCACCGGCAGCGTATGGCCGCCCAGCGTGGCCTTCGTCGTGAACGCCTCCCACGGGATGTTCCACGGCCGCGAGAACGGCAGCAGCACGACGGCCGCGCCGATCATCCCCCAGGCGATCAGCCCGAGCGGGTCGACGTCATCGCCGAAGCTGTCGCTCATCAGGAAGTATCCGGCGCAGCACGCACCCGCCGCCAGGCCGAGGAGCAGGCCCAGCGGGTCGATCCGCATGCCCTGCCAGGCCTCCACGACGATGCCGAGCCCCACGACCGCGACCACCGCGCCGACGAACGCGGCCCGCGGCAGCCGTACCCTGCGGACGAAACGGACCCACAGCACGACCATCACCGGCGCCATGAACTCCAGCAGCAGCGCGATGCCCACCGGCAGCCTGGTGATGGCCACGAAGTAGAGCGCCTGGACGCCCGCCACCGCCATCACCGCGTAGGCGCCGAAGAACGGCAGCCGTGACCGCGGGATGCGCAGCGCGCGCGGCTTCACCACCACGAGGACGGCGAGCAGCAGCAACCCCGCGCCCGCCATGCGCGCCCACACCGACTCGAGCGGGGCCAGCCCGGCCTCGCCCAGAAACTTCGCCATCGGCCCCGAGAACGCGAAACACCATGCGGAGACGAAGGCGATCGCCAAGCCTGAGTACTTCATGTATGTCACCACCAATTTAGGTGTTTGATACTTACACGCCAGTCGCGCCGGAGGCAAACGCCCAGGTCGGGTTAGGCTGGCTGATATGAGGATCTTCGTTGCCCGGCTGGCCGGGACCGCGGTCTTCGATCCGGCGGGCGACCAGATCGGCCGCATCAGGGACGTCGTGGCGGGCGTGCGCCCCGCGCAGGCGCCCCGGGTCCACGGCATGGTCGTGGAGGTCCAGCCCCGCCGCAGGGTCTTCCTGCCCATCACCCGCGTGCGCGGCATCGAGGCGGGCGCCGTCATCTTCACCGGACGGCTGAACATCCGCAGGTTCGAGCAGCGCGCGACGGAGACGCTCGTCCTGGGGCAGATGCTGGACCTGACCGTCGAGGTCGGCGGCGAGCCGATGATCGTCTACGACCTTGCCATGGAGGAGGTGCGCCCCTCCATCTGGGAGATCACCAAGGTGGCCGTCGTCAGGAAGAGAAGGCGAGACCCGAGGATCGTCGACTGGCGTGAAGTGTCGGGCTTCGACATCCTCCAGCCGGACCAGGGCGCGGCGGGCCTCATCGCCGCCTTCGAGTCCATGCGCGCGGCCGACCTGGCCAGCGCCCTGCACGCGCTGCCCGACAAGCGGAAGATCGAGGTCGCCGCGGCCCTCGACGACGTCCGGCTGGCCGACGTGCTCGAGGAGCTGCCGTTGGGCGACCAGATGGGCATCCTCGGCACGCTGGACCCCGAGCGGGCCGCCGACGTGCTGGAGGAGATGGGCCCCGACGACGCCGCCGACCTGCTGCAGGACCTTCCCGAAGACCAGTCGGCGCGCCTGCTGGCGCTGATGGAGCCGAAAGAGGCCGCGCCGGTCAAGCGCCTGCTGACCTACGACGAGAAGACCGCGGGCGGCATGATGACGACCGACCCCGTGATCCTGCCGCCCAGCGCCACGATCGCCGAGGCCCTCGCGAAGATCAGGCAGAAGGACCTGCCGCCCGCCGTGGCCGCCCAGGTCTTCGTCACGCGCGCGCCCAACGAGACCCCGACCGGCACCTACCTCGGGGTGTCCCACTTCCAGCGGCTCCTGCGCGATCCGCCCTCCACGCTGCTGGGCGCCGTCATCGACTCCTCGCTCGACCCGATCAGGCCCGACCTGCCGCTGACCGAGGTCACCGCGTATCTCGCGACCTACAACCTCGTGGCGGTCCCCGTCGTCGACGAGCTCGGCCAGCTCGTCGGCGCGGTCACCGTCGACGACGTGCTCGACCACCTGCTGCCCGAGGGCTGGCGCGATGCAGGTTGACCGGCTGGACCAGCCACGCGAGCTGAGACGCACGTTCCGCCCGCACTACGATCCGGAGGCGTTCGGACGGCTGTCGGAGCAGATCGCCCGGTTCCTCGGCACCGCCCGCTTCCTGGTCTACATGACGGGCTTCGTCGCGGTCTGGATCTGCTGGAACGTGCTCTCGCCCGCCCACCTGCGCTTCGATCCGTACCCGTTCATCTTCCTCACGCTCATGCTGTCGCTGCAGGCCTCCTACGCCGCCCCGCTGATCCTGTTGGCGCAGAACCGCCAGGACGACCGCGACCGCGTGCAGTACGAGCAGGATCGGCTGGCGAGCGATCGCAACCAGGCCGACGTCGAGTACCTCACCCGCGAGATCGCGGGCCTGCGCATCGCCATCGGCGAGCTGGCCACCCGCGACTTCCTCCGCTCGGAGCTGCAGCGGTTCAGCGAGGAGCGACCAGAAGCTTCGTGAGCATCGCCGTGCACTGCGCGAGCTCCTCCGGCTCCAGCACGTCGAGGAACTCCGCGCGGATGCCGCGCAGGTAGGTCGGGGTGGCCTCCACCAGCCTGGCCTCCCCCGCGTCGGTCAGCACCGCGAACAGGCCGCGCGCGTCGTCGGCGCAGGCCTCCCGCTGCACCAGGCCGTCGCGCTGGAGCCGGTCGATGAGCCTGGTCAGGCCGCTGCGCGACAGCAGCACCCGGTCGGCCAGGTCGTTCATCCGCAGCCGCCGCCCCTGCGCCTCCGACAGCTGCTGCAGGACGTCGTAGGAGGCGAGCGCGAGGTCGTGGGCGGCCAGCAGGTCGGCCTCCAGCCGGCGGGTGATGCGCACCTGGGCCCGCTGCATCATGCGCCAGACCGCCGACTCCGCAGGCGACATCCCCACCATGCGAAGAATCCTAGAAGAATCCTAAAGGCCCCGGCGTTCGGCATATCCGGTCTAGGTTCATACCATGGACTCATGGCACCTTCCCCGGAACAGGTGACAGCCGCACTCGCCACGGTCAACGACCCCGAGATCCGCCGGCCGATCACCGACCTTGACATGGTCAAGAGCATCGACATCTCCCCTTCAGGCGAGATCGTCGTCGGCATCTACCTGACGGTGGCGGGGTGTCCGTTGAAAGACACGATCACCCGTGACGTCACCGCCGCCGTCTCCGCGCTCGACGGCGTCACTGGTGTGCGCGTCGACCTCGACGTCATGAGCCAGGAGCAGCGCAAGACCCTCCAGACCAAACTCCGCGGCAACCGCGCGCCGGAGAAGGAGATCCCCTTCAACCAGCCGGGCTCGCTGACCCGCGTCTTCGCGGTGGCCAGCGGCAAGGGCGGCGTCGGCAAGTCGTCGGTCACCGTCAACCTGGCCGCCTCCATGGCCGCCCAGGGCCTGAAGGTGGGCATCGTCGACGCCGACATCTACGGCCACAGCGTCCCGCGCATGCTGGGCGCGTCAGATCGTCCCACCAAGGTCGAGGACATGATCATGCCGCCGGTGGCGCATGACATCAAGGTCATCTCGGTCGGGATGTTCAAGCCGGAGGGCAACTCGGCGGTGGTGTGGCGCGGGCCGATGCTCGACCGCGCCCTGCACCAGTTCCTCGCCGACGTCTACTGGGGCGACCTCGACGTCCTGCTGCTCGACCTGCCGCCCGGCACCGGCGACATCGCCATCTCGGTGGCGCAGCGGCTGCCCTCGGCCGAGCTGCTCGTCGTCACCACGCCGCAGATGGCCGCAGCCGAGGTGGCCGAGCGCGCCGGCTCCATCGCCGCGCAGACCCACCAGCAGATCGCCGGGGTCATCGAGAACATGGCGTGGCTGCCCTGCCCGCACTGCGACGAGAGGATCAGCCTCTTCGGCGAGGGCGGCGGCCAGACGGTCGCCGACGCGCTGACCCGCACCCTCGGCTCCAGGGTGCCGCTGCTGGGCCAGGTGCCGCTCGACACGCGGCTGCGCGAGGGCAGCGACGAGGGCAAGCCCCTCGTGCTCACCGACCCCGACGCTCCCGCCGCCGCCGAGCTGCGCCGCATCGCGGCGCAGCTGTCCAAGCGTTCGTCGAGCCTCAAGGGCCGTTCCCTCGGGCTGTCCCCGACCCCTCGATGACCGGTTTTCACTGCCGGCCGTACTGAGGCCACCGTGGTCACCGCCCGCCGCCCGTCCATCACGGCACTGCGGCGACGGTGACCACCGTCACGTCCGGGCCACGGCCCCCTCACGGGCGACGTGACGGGTACGCGTGAAAGACGGACGGCCACCCCGGGAAAGGGGTGGCCGTCCGTTTCGCGTGCCGTCAAAGATGAGGGGAGAGGATCAGGTCGCCTCGGGGTCGTACGGCGGGAGCTCGCCGAAGCCGAGCTCGGAGATCGGCTCGGGCCCGGCGCCGACGGGCTCGAGCGCCGGCTGGGGCGTGGCGTTCCACGAGTCTTCGACGTCGTCGAGCAGGTGCTTGCGAACGAAGTTCTTGGGATTGAGGTCCGCCGGATCGAAGTCGGAGAACTCGGGCCCGAGGCCCGAGCGCAGATCGTCCCTGGCATTGGTGGCCATGCGACGGAGGTTGCGCAACGTCTTGCCCGCCTGAGCGGCCGCCTGCGGCAGCCTGTCCGGCCCGAAGACCAGCAGCGCGATGACGACGAGCGCCCCGACCTCCATCCAACCGAGTCCGAACACCGCAAGCTCCTACCACTGTGCAACCGGTTCCGGGGACAACCCCGGCCAGTTCCAGACTAAGGGCTCGACCGGGCTGTGACGCACCCAGCCCGGACGAGCCCGCCGAATCATGACGGTGTGGGAGTGGGCTCGGCCTCGGCCGTGACGGTCAGCGTGGCCATCCGCTCCTCGGCTCCGCGCTTGTACTTGATTGCGATCTTCGTGCCCGGCGACTTGCTGCGGATGAGCGAGATGAGCTCGGTGCTGTCCTGGATACGCAGGCCGTTGAGCTCCAGGATGATGTCGCCCGGCTTCAGGCCCGCCTTGCCCGCCGGGCCGTCGGCCTCCACGGGCTGGCGGCCCTGCGCGGGCTCGGAGGCGATGCGCACGCCCTCACCGCGGTAGCGCGAGTCGAGGACGATGCCGATCTTGACCCGCTTGGCCGCGCCGGTCGTGATGATCTCCTCGGCGACCCGCCTGGCCTGATTGATCGGGATCGCGAAGCCCAGGCCGATGCTGCCGCTCTGGCTGGAGATCGCCCTGCTGAGCGTGGCGATCGCGGAGTTGACGCCGACGACCTCGCCCTTGGCGTTGACCAGCGGGCCGCCGGAGTTGCCCGGGTTGATGGCCGCGTCGGTCTGGATGGCACTGATGTAGGCGGGGTCGGGGTCGTTGCCCTCACCGGCCACCACCGGCCGGTTGAGCGAGCTCACGATGCCGGTGGTGACGGTACCGGTCAGGCCGAGCGGCGAGCCGATGGCGATCACCGGGTCGCCGACGACCACCTGGTCGGAGTTGCCGAGAGTGATCTCCGGCGTGCCGAAGGTCTGGTCGGGCTTGACCACGGCCAGGTCGGAGCCGGGATCGCGGCCGACGATGCGGGCCGTGGTGGACTTGCGGTTGTTGAAGACGATCTTGATGGCGCCGCCCTGGGCGGCCAGCTCGACGACGTGGTTGTTGGTGACCACGTAGCCGCCCTTGATCAGGAAGCCCGAGCCCGTGCCCGCGTCGCTCGCGCCCTCGATCTCGAGCGAGACCACGCTGGGCAGCACCCGCGAGGCCACGCCGGCGACCGACTCGGGCGCCCTGCTGGTCTCCCCCGTGGGCACCGGGCCGAGCGAGTAGGAGGGGTCGATGGCCGTGCCGCTCGGCCTGGTGAGCAGATAGGTGCCGACGCTGCCCGTCACGGAGGCCAGCAGCGCGATCACCACGCCCAGCGCGACGAGCACGCCCGTGCTCGGCCCTCGGCGGCCCTGGCTCGACGGCCCGTCGGCGGGCGGGGGCGGCGGCCCCCATCCCGGCCCCATGCCGACCGCCATGGCGGGTGGCGGAGGGGGCGGCGGCGGGCCGTAGTCGGGGCTGTTGTAGACCGCGGTGTCGCCGGAGGGCCGCCCCGACGGGTCGCCCCACCCGGAGGCGTAGGGCTGATCCAGCTGGGGCTGCTCGGCGGCGTTCCAGCCGAGCTGCTCGGTCCGTGCGCTCTCCCACCCGTCGCCGGCCGGCAGGAACTCCGGCCGCCCCTGCGGCTCAGCGAGGTCCGACGGCGTGCGTCCGTCCGTCGGGCGCGTCTCGTCGGTCATCTAGTCTCACCACTCCTTGTTCGGACACCGCAATCTTCGCCAGCGCGATGTACGAGAGACGTAAAGCGAGCGTCAAGCGAACGGGTTGACCCAGGAAAGCACACGGTCGGCGCCACGGGCGAACCGGTCCCAGAAGCCCGGCTCCGCCTCGTGCGGCAGGCCGAGGACCGCGGCCGCTGCCACGTCCGAGGGCGCGTCGGCGAAGACGGTGTAGACATGACCCCCACTTGCCCAGATCATTTCCAGCCCGGCAGGATCCCGGATCCAGATCGTATGCCCGTCGCGATGCTGACTACGCCAGCCCGCGAGCCGTTCCTCGTCCAGGTTGCCGCGTTGGACGAACACCGACAGAACGGACACACCATCCGAGTATCCCAGCTTCAGGTAGCCGCCGGTCTCGGCGGCGTTCGCCAGCTCGAGACCGCCGGGCAGGATGGTGGGGAACACCCATCCGTGAGACCTGAGCGCGGCGACCGTGCCGGAGCCGAGTCTTCCCGGGGTGGGGAGGTGTGTCAGGGGGCGGGCGGCGTCGATCGTCACCTCGACGAAGGCCTCGCCCCTGGCGATCCTGCCCTGGCCGTCGAGCACCTCCCTGCGCAGCGGGATTCCGCTGGCGGTGTCGATCCAGTAGCGGGCGGCCACCCGCCCGTCGTGCCGTAGCGCCTCGACCAGGCGGGCCGCCCTGCCGCAGACGCTGCCGGCGCCCGACTCGACCACCCGGTAGTTGGCGCCGAGGGCGCGCAGCATGCCGTCCGAGGGCGCCAGCAGGCCGCCCGCGGGCGCGCCCGGATCGGCCGCGCGCGAGTCGATCGTCATGCCCGTGCCCGGCGCGTTGCGCACCGCCAGCACCGCGCCCGACGTGGTGAACATCGTGCCTGAGTACCGCTGTGCCCTCGCCGCGGCCGCCGACTGCCTCAGCAGCGACAGCCCGGTGTCCTCGTTCTCCGAGTCGTCAGGGACGGCGAGCGCCGTGCCCTGCAGGCCCAGCGCCAACGGCAGCGCCAGCACGAGGACGGCCAGCAGCCGGCTCACGGAGTGGCGGAGGGCGGATTGCCGTAGGGCACCGTGGTCTTGTGGACCTGCTTGAACACCTCGACGGGAGGCGAGACCGAGGGGCCCTGGTCCTGCCCTGCGACAACGAACAGCGTGCCGAGCGCGACCGCGGCGGAGACGACGCCTACGGCCACATAGGCCGGACGCCTGCGGGACCGTCCGGGCCCCGACGAGCCGCCCAGAACCCCCCGAGGCCGGTTGTCCGGTGGGGCGATGCTGCGCGGGCCGGGAAGCGGGACGCCGCCGAAGGTCGGAAAGGGGCGCTCCCGTGGCGGCACGGGGTCGCCTGGCTCACCCATCCGCAGCAACGACATCGTGAGGTCGGCGGGCATCGACGGGCCGTCGAGCGAGCGCAGGCGCGACTTCAGCGCCCGCGTCGCCTCCACCTCCCGCCTGCAGTCGGCGCAGAAGGCCAGGTGGGCGAGGGCGCGCTCACGCTCGGCGTGGCGCAGCTCACCGTCGACAAGCGCCGAGAGGCGCTCTCCAAGGTGCGACATATCAGACTTCCTCCCCACGGGTCACGGTCGGGGGGAGTTCAGGGCTGCGGGGCGCCCGGTGGTCGAGCGCCTCTCGCAACTGCGCCCGGCCACGATGGATCCTGCTGCGGACCGTGCCCAGCTTCACGCCGAGCGTGGCCGCGATCTCCTCATACGACAGGCCCTCGATGTCGCACAACACCACCGCGGCCCTGAACTCGGGCGCGAGCGCGTCGAGCGCGGCCTGGATGTCGGGCTCGAGATGCGCGTCGTCCCACGCCTGGGCGGGAGAGGGCTCCCTGCCGCTCAGCCGCTCGGCGGCGTCGTCGGCCAGGCCCTCGAAGCGGATGCGCTGCTTCCTGCGCGCCGTGTCGAGGAACAGGTTCGTCGTGATCCTGTGCAGCCAGCCCTCGAAGGTGCCGGGTGTGTAGCTCGACAGGGACCGGAAGACCCGGACGAAGACCTCCTGCGTGAGGTCCTCCGCGTCGTGAACGTTGCCGGTCAGCCTGTAGGCCAGCCGATACACGCGGGCGGAGTGTGTCCGCACCACTTCCTCCCAGGTGGGAGGAGTCCATTCAGACACATCTGACACGCGAGGATCGGCCTGGTGGTCGCTTTCGTCCACCAGCACTCCTCTCCTTGGGACCACCGTCGCTACCGCCATAGTGCCTGGTTTCGTCCCTTCGTGCGCACTGCCTGCCTTCAGGACCGGCAAAGCCCGTTTAAACCTGCAACGCGTTAGGCGCGACCAGAGTTCCCGTCCCGGCGTGTCTCCCCTAGGCTGCGATCGGTGACCAATTGCACGGAAGTGGGGAGGAGAGGCCGATGACCAGCCCGGTAGAGGCCACTCTGGCCTATGCGGAGCAGTTCCATCATGAGGATGAGATTCTGCACGCGGCGCGGCAGCGCGGCCAGGAGATGGGCGCGCCGCCCATCCTTCCCGGAGGCGGTGCCGCGTTGTGCTTCCTCGCCACGGCGCTCAACGCGCGCTCCGTCGTGGAGATCGGCACCGGGTGCGGCGTGTCAGGGCTGTGGCTGCTGCGCGGCATGCGCCCCGACGGCACGCTGACCAGCGTCGACGTCGAGCCCGAGCACCAGCGCCTGGCCCGCCAGACCTTCGCGGACGCCGGCTTCTCCGGCGGCCGGATCCGGCTGATCACCGGGCGCGCGCTCGACGTGCTGCCCCGGCTGTCCGACGGCGGGTACGACCTGGTGTTCGCCGACGCGGCCAAGCAGGAGTACGCCGACTACCTGGCCGAGTCGGTGCGGCTGCTGCGCGTGGGCGGGATCGTGGCCTTCGACAACGCGCTGTGGCACAACAGGGTGGCCGACCCCTCCCAGCGCGACCCCGACACGGTCGCGGTGCGGGAGCTGGGCAAGCTCGTGCAGGCCGACGACCGCCTGCGGCCGCTCATGATGCCGTTGGGCGACGGGCTGCTGGCCGCCATCAAGATCTCCGTCTGAAGGGCGGCCAGCCCCTCGGCGGAGGGCTCAGCGGCGGGTGAGCCAGTCGAGCAGGACGCGGACGCCGAAGCCCGTGGCGCCCTTGGTGGTCGTGCCCTCGTCCACCGTGCTCCTGCCGACCCCTGCGATGTCGAGGTGCGCCCACGGCCGCTTGCCGGTGAACTCCCTCAGGAACAGCGCCGCCGTGATCGACCCCGCCCCGAAGCGCCCGCCGAGGTCGGCGTTCTGCATGTCGGCGATCGGCGAGTCGAGCGCGGGACGGTAGTCGTCGATCAGCGGCATCCGCCACAGCCTGTCGTCGGTGGCCTCCCCCGCCGAGACCAGTGCCTGCGCCAGGTCGTCGTCGGTGGCGTAGACGGCGCCGATGTTGCGGCCGAGCGCGACACTGATCGCCCCCGTGAGGGTGGCGATGTCGACCATCGCGTCGGGCTCGAGCACGGCGTCGGCGTAGGCCAGGGCGTCGGCCAGGACCAGGCGCCCCTCGGCGTCGGTGTTGGTCACCTCGACCGTGGTGCCGCCGTAGTGGGTGATGACGTCGCCGGGTCGCTGCGCGGTGCCCGAGGGCATGTTCTCGGCCGCCGCGATCAGCCCCGTCACCCGCACCCGAGAACCGAGCGTGGCCAGGGCGCCCATGACCGCGATGACGACGGCGCCGCCCGCCATGTCGGTCTTCTGGGTCTTCATGTTGTCGGTGGGCTTGAGTGACAGGCCGCCCGAGTCGAACGTGATGCCCTTGCCGACCAGCACCACGTGCTCGTCGTAGGAGTCGGGGGTGTAGGACAGCTGGATGAGGCGGGGCGGGTGGACGGAGCCCTGGCCGACGGCGAGGATGCCGCTGAACCCGTCGGACCTGAGCGCCTCCTCGTCCCACACCTTCACCTCGAGCCCTTCGACGGCGGCCTGGTCGGCCAGCCACGCGGGGGTCTTGGTCGAGGACGGGGTGTTGGCCAGGTCACGGGCCACCGCCACGGCCTGCGCGACGGTCTCGCCCCGCCGTACGGCCGCCTCCTCCGCGCCGACGAAGGCCACGGCGGCGACCGGCGGCTTGCCCTGGGGCGCGCCGATCTTGAAGGTGTAGGTGGCGAGCAGCGCGGCCTCGGCGAAGACGGAGGCGTCACCCGAGGGGACCACCACGGTCAGCTCGGCCCTGCCCTTGGCCCTGCGGGCGAGCGCGGCGGCGGCCTTGCGCAGGGAGCGGGGCGAGCCGTCGCCCACGCCGTAGAGCAGGAGCACGCCCACCGAGTCGCCGCGGGTGACGGGGACCTCGACGATCTCGCCTGCCTCGCCCTTGGCCGCGTGGTGCGCCATCAGGGCCGCCACCGGCACCGGCAGCTCGACCCGCGGGTTCAGCGCCGAGTCGTACGGCACCGCGAGCAGTTCGGCGTCCGCGGGCGCCTCGGAGAGCACAGACGTCGTCGTCTGGATGGGCACGGGAGAATCTCCAAACGTGATCGGCCCCGGCGGAGAGACGCCAGGGCCGTTCGATCAGGTGGTTGAGCCGGCGTCAGCCGACAACGTTCTTCAGCGCTTCGCCTAGCGCCTTCGCCTCGTCGGCCGAAATCTCCACGACGAGCCGGCCGCCACCCTCGAGCGGGACCCGCATGACAATGCCGCGCCCTTCCTTGGTGACCTCCAGCGGACCATCACCGGTCCGCGGCTTCATCGCCGCCATGCGTGTATCCCTTCCTGCCATGGACTCCGCGGTTGCGATCAACGACCGCCCCGGGTGGGTGGCCGACGCATTCACGTCTTCTGTGATGTCCTATTCTCCCGCATCGGAGTGCCAAATGGGTAACGATCTCCTCCCAGCATCCGTTGTCCAGGGTCGCGAAGACGTCCAAACTGGTGCTCGTGAACGCACGCGCGGCGCTGTTCGACCTCTACGGGGACCACCTGCGTTCCCGTGGCGGGAAGGCCTCTGTCGCCGCCCTGGTCAGACTGCTCGCCCCCCTGGAAATCGCCGCTCCCGCCGTGCGGACGGCGGTTTCGCGGATGGTCAGGCAGGGCTGGCTGGACCGGGCCAGACTGCCCCAGGGGCCTGGGTACGTGGTCACGCCCAAGTGCGTCAGACGCCTGGACGAGGCCGCGCTGAGAATTTACCGAGCTGGAACGATCAAGTGGCACGGCCGTTGGCACCTGATCGTCCTGGAGCCCGTCAGGGAGCGGGCCAGGAGGGAGCGGCTCCGCGCCGATCTGGCCTTCCTCGGCTACGCGCCGCTCTCGGAGACCACCTGGGTGGGTCCGCGGCCCTCCCCCGAACTCGATCCGCTGCTGGCCAACGAGCACATCCGCGCCGACAGGTTCGAGGCCGTCCTCGACGGCGACCCCCGCGAGCTGGTGGCGAGGGCCTGGGACCTCGACTCGATGGGCCGGGCCTACGAGCAGTGGCTGTCCGACGCGCAGGAGCTGGTCGGCGGGCTGCCGGACGGCGCGCCTGACGCCCAGGTCTTCGCCACCAGGAGCAGACTGCTGCACGGCTGGCGCAACTTCCTGTTCCGTGATCCGGGGCTGCCCGCCGAGCTGCTGCCGCCCGGGTGGCCCGGCGAGAAGGCCAGGGCCTTCTTCGAGCAGGAGGCCGCCCGCCTGATGCCGTCCGCCGCCGCCTTCGTCGACAAGGAGCTGTTGTGATCCGTTACGACGTCACCGATGCCGTCGCCACCGTCACGCTCGACCGGCCAGAGGCGATGAACTCGCTGACCGTGGAGGTGAAGACGGCCCTGCTCGGCGCGCTGCGCGAGGCGGCCGCCGCCGACGCCGTCAGGGCCGTGCTGATCACCGGCTCGGGCCGGGCCTTCTGCGCGGGACAGGACCTGCGCGAGCACGCGGCGAACCTGGAGGAGGGCCGTGGCCTGGCGGGAACCGTGCGGGCGCACTACAACCCGCTGATCTCGCTGATCACCGGCATGGACAAGCCCGTCGTGGCGGCGGTGAACGGGGTGGCCGCGGGCGCGGGCGCCTCCCTCGCCTACGCCTGCGACCTGCGCGTCGCCTCCGAACGGGCCAAGTTCGCGATGGCCTTCTCCGGCATCGGGCTCGCGCCCGACTCCGGCGCCTCCTGGACGCTGCAGCGGCTGGTCGGCCAGGGCCGCGCCGCCGAGCTCCTCCTGCTGGGCGAGCCGCTGGACGCGGCCCGCGCGCTGGAGCTCGGGCTGGTCTCCAGGGTGGTGCCCGAGGACGAGCTGCTGAAGTCCGCCCACGAGCTGGCCGTACGGCTGGCGGCCGGGCCCACGAAGGCGTACGCGGCGACCAAGCGGGCACTCCACTTCGCCGCGTCCCACTCCCTGGAGGAGGCGCTGGAGCTGGAGGCGGACCTGCAGGACGCCCTCGCCGCCACGGACGACCACCTGGGCGCCACCCGCGCCTTCCTGGCCAAGGAGCGTCCCTCCTTCACCGGCCGCTAGAGGAACAGCTCCACCACCGGGACCGCCACGTCGGGCCTGGTCACGGGCAGCTGCAGGATGAGCGTGTCCACGGGCACGCCCCTGAGGTAGGCGTGGCCGGGCTCGTGCGGGTCGACCTCCAGGACGCGCACCTCGGAGGCGTCGTGCAGGAACTGGGCGTACTTCACCCTGCCCGCCAGTCCCGCGAGGTGGACGTGCTTCATCGGCCAGTTCAGCAGGTGCAGGTAGAGCCGGTCGCCGCGCTGGGTGTAGCGGCAGTCCTGGGGCGGGGTGAACTCCGACGCGCCCGCGCCGTAGATCGCTCTGCCGTGCAGCCTGGTCCACCTGCCGATCTCGCGCAGCCGCTCGACCGCGCGCGGCTCGAACTCGCCCCGCGCGTTGGGGCCGACGTTCAGCAGCATGTTGCCGCCCTTGGAGACGGTGTCGACGAGCATGCTCAGCAGCAGCTGCGGCGACTTCCAGTCGAGGTTGTCGCGGTCGTAGCCCCAGCTGCCGTTGAGCGTCTGGCACGCCTCCCACGGCAGGTGTCCCGGCACCCCGCCCGGCGGCATGACCTGCTCGGGCGTCATGAAGTCGCCACCGCCGAGGTCGAGCCGGTTGTTGATCATGATGCCCGGCTGGAGTTCGCGGACCATCGCCCCCAGCTCCGCCGAGCGCCACTCGTCGCGGCCCTTGGCTCCCATGCCGCGCCCGGGGTAGGAGAAGTCAAACCACATCGTGTCGATGGGACCGTAGCCGGTGAGCAGCTCGCGGACCTGTCCGTGCAGGTAGTCAGCGTATTTCCGGACATCCCGGCTCTCGTCCTCGCCGAGGTCTCGCTGCGGGTGGTAGAGGTCGATGGGGAACTCGGGATGGTGCCAGTCGATCAGCGAGTGGTAGAGCCCGATCCGCATGCCCCGCGCCCTGAAGGCGTCGAGCATCGGCCGCAACAGGTCCTTGCCGTACGGCGTCGCCGTGGCCTTGTAGTCGGTGAGCGCGGAGTCCCACAGGCAGAACCCGTCGTGGTGTTTGGTCGTGACGACCAGGTAGCGCATGCCCGCGTTCCACGCGTCGTCCGCCCAGACCTCGGGGTCGTACAGGTCGGGGGCGAAATGGTCGAAGTAGCGCTGGTAGTGCGCGTCGTCCAGCTTCTCGTAGGACTTCACCCACTCGTGGCGGGCCGCGGCGGCGTAGATGCCCCAGTGGACGAAGAGGCCGAACCGCGCGTCGGTGAACCAGCTCATCTGCTCTCCAAGCGGGAGGGGGCACGGCCGGGCCGTACCCCCTCGAGGTGCGTTCTTACGGGCTTACGGGTGGACCGAGACTCCGGCGAGCCCGATCCTGCCAGTGCCGGTGCGCTGGATGCGCACGTACCGGGCATCGGCCGCGATCTCTACCAGAGAGGGGCGAAGGACCTTGCCGGTGACGCTCACCCGCTTCGCGTCGGACAGGTCGGCCCGGGTGGCGACGATCACCTCGACGTCGCCGGTGGTCATCGAGGCGTCGTTCCAGATCTCGACCGAGCCGATCCGCCTGACCTCGCCGAGGTCGACCTGCCACCAGGAGCCGGGCTGGCTGAGCGTCCTGGTGTCGGTCGTGGTCGAGCCGTCGACCGCGTGGGCGGCGCCGGCCGTACCGTCGGTGGAGGACTGGGTGGCGGCCCTGCCTCTGGCCAGGTCGGGCACCAGTTGCTCGACCTGACCGCCGGGGGCCGCGCCCGCGGCCGCGGCCACCTGCAGGGCGGCCTCGGGCAGCAGCTCCAGCGCGAGGAAGTTGTCCACCATCTGCGAGCCCCTGCCCGACAGGGCGGGCGCGGTGGTGTCCGTCCAGTTCCCTGTGGCGAGGTTCTGGATGCCGTAGCCGGCCCAGTTCGAGACCCACTTGTAGCCCATGCGGGTCAGCACGTTGCCCTCGACGCGGATGTAACTGCTCTGCTCGTCGAGGTAGACGCCGTTGCCGTCCCGCTCGGTGTTGCCGTAGGCCGAGCGGTTGATGTAGTTCCCCGAGATCACCGTGCCGGGCTGCGGGCCCTGGGTGTAGATCGCGCCGCCGTCGTGCATGTCGAAGGCGACCATCATCGCGTCCACGATCCGGTTGCCGGTGATCCTGTTGTCGCGCATGGCGGGGCGCTGCGCCTCCGGCTGGTTCCATCCCCAGCCGACCGAGATGCCGGAGTAGGGCAGCTTCTCGAGGGTGTTGTGGTCGACCGACAGCTCGCTCTCGTAGCCCGCCCAGACGCCCACCGCGTCGGTGTACTCCACGCCGATGTGGGTGATGGTGTTGCGGGCCACCGTGTTGCGCTCGCCCTGCAGCTCGACGGGCGGGTTGGGCTCGGTGTCGCCGACGTAGACCGCGCCGGAGGACAGGTCGGTGAAGGTGGAGCCGATGACCGCCGAGTCCTTGGTGCCCTTCTCCATGATGATCCCCGCGCCGCCGAGGCGGGCGAAGGAGCTGTTCTCCACCGTGACCCGCTGCCCGCCCCGCACCACGACCGCGGCGGCGGGCTTGGTGTAGTAGCGGCCCGCATGGTCGACGGGGCCGGTGGCGCCGGTCAGCGTGAGGCCCGCCTGCATGCCCGCGTAGCCCTCGTCGGTGTTCGGCTGCAGGTAGGCGGCGTGCTCGAAGGCCAGTCCCGAGACCCTCACCCCGCTCGCGCCCTCGATCCGCAGCAGCGTCTCGTGCGCGGGCGTGATCACGTCACTGAGGTCCTCGCCCGGCCTGGGCAGGTAGCTGACCGTACGGCTGCCGCGGTCGTAGACGAACTCGCCGGGCTGGTCGAGCAGCTCCAGGGCGTTCTCGAAGTAGGAGACCTTGGTGTAGCGGCTGGAGTCGACGGTCGTGGTGTCCCACGCGGGGCCCGTGCGGTTGGTGCCGCTGGCGGAGTTGACCCAGCACGGCTGGACGAACGTGATCAGGTCGCCCTCGACCCTGTCGATCGCGCAGTGGTAGTTGCGCCAGCGGATCCTGATCACCGCCTCGGCGTTGGCGGGCGTCTTCCACGCGGCGATCCCGCTCTTGACGGCGCCGGTCATGCCGGTCTTCGTCGCGTCGCAGACGCTGGCGGGGCAGGCCTCGCCCCGGGCGCGAACCGCCCTGACGCCGCCGACGAACAGTTGCCTGGGCACCACGCCGTCGGGGGCCTGGGCGACCCAGAGACCGCCCTGCTGCTTCCAGCCGGTGATCGGCACGCCGCCCGACAGCACGGGCTCGGCGCCGGGGGCGGCGGTCCAGGTGACGGTGTGCCCGTCCGGCCCGGAGTCGCGCCGGTCGAGCACGAGCGGCTCGGCCATCCGGTAGACGCCGCCGGCCAGGCGGACCTCGATGTCGCGGTTCATGCCGCCCGCGATGGCCTCACGTACCTTGTCCCTGGCCGTCTCCAGGGAGCAGGGGTTGGTCTCGTTGCAGGCGTGGCCCGTGGCGTCGGGGGCCGCGTGGTAGACCTTCGTGGTGGGTTCCGCGGCGTGCGCGGTACCCGTCAAGGGGAGCGAGAGCAGGGCGGTCAGGGCGAGCAGGCGTCTCATGAGATCTCCAGAGGGGGGTTCTTCTCGCCGTAGAGCCAGGCGCGCAGGAACGCGTCCAGGTCGGCCCGGTGGGTGGTCTGCGCCGCGTGCGCGATGAAGTCCTCGGTGGAGGCGTTGCCGTCCTTGTTGCGCTGCACCCAGCGGCGCATGACCCGGTCGAAGTCGGCCTCGCCGATCTCCTTCCTGAGGGCGTAGAGCACCAGCGCGCCGCCGTCGTAGATGTTGTAGCCGCCGAGGCCCTTCGGCCTGCCGGGCGGGCCGTCCTTGGCGCGGACCGCGTCGAGCTTGCCGTAGACCGTCCGCATCTTGTCGGCGAGCTTCTCGCCGCCCTTCTCCTCGGCCCACACGGCCGCGTAGTAGACGGCCGGGCCCTCGTTCAGCCAGGCGTCCTGCCAGGTGGCGGGGGTGACCGAGTCGCCGAACCACTGGTGGACCAGCTCGTGGATCATCGTGTTGGAGTAGGTGGGCCTGGTGAACCAGCCGGTGCCGAACAGGGAGAGGGTCTGGTTCTCCAGGGCGTCGGTGTAGCCGGGGTAGATGTGCACGCCGTAGGTGGAGAAGGGGAAGCGGCCGAACCTGGCCTCCGCCCACTCGATCTGGCCCGCGGTCTCGGCGGCGATCGGGCCGTACTTCTCCTCCTGGCCCTGCGGGACGACGTGGCGCAGGGGCAGGGCGTGCGGGCCGGTGCCGTACAGGTAGGTGCCCTTGACCACGGCCAGCCCGAGCAGCTCGGGCGGCATCGGCTCGCGCTCCTCGAACCGCCAGACGTCGCCGTCCTTGGCGGCCAGCTCGCCGTTGGCGGTGGCGACGTACCCCTCGGGCACCTTCACCCTGAACGTCCAGGTGGCCTTGTCGGAGGGATGGTCGTTGACAGGGAAGAAGGTGTCGGCCCTGCTGGCCTGCGCGGCGGCGGCGAACCCGCCGTCGGGGCCGAATCGCCAGCCGGTGAGGCCGGCGCGCGGGGCCTTGCCGTTGCCGCGCAGCCGCACCTCGGCGGTGAACGGCCGGTGGTTCCGCAACGGCTCGGCGGGGGTGACGGTCAGCTCCTGCCCCGTGCGGCCCTGACCGAGCGCCCACGTCGCCGGGCGGCCGTCGACGGTGACCGACTCGATGGTGTGACCGTCGGTGTCCAGATTGAAGGACGACAGGTCCTGGACGGCCGTGGCCGTGATCGTCACGGCGGTGGTGAAGTCGTAGGTGACGGGTGTGAAGTCGAAGGAGACGTCGTAGTGGCGGACGTCGTAGCCGCCGTTGCCGAGATCGGGGAAGAGCGGGTCGCCGAGGCCGGGCGCTCCCGGCGACGGATCGAAGCGGTCGGCGTGCGCGGGCGGGGCGAGGGCTCCGGCCGCCAGGGTGACGGCGGCCAGCGCCGCGATGGTTCGCTTCATGGGGGGTCTCCGTAATAGAGCTGACGGGGAAGAGGTGTCGCTCAGCCGACGCCGCCGTTCTTCTGGATGACGCTCTCGAACTCGGCGCGGATCTTGTCGCCGCCCTGGGCCTTCCAGTCCTTGACGAGCCGGTCGAGGTCCGACACGGGGGCCCGTCCCGCGATGATCGAGGTGACCCTGTCGGTGCGCATCGTGAAGAGGGACTCGTACCTGTTCTCGCTGGTGGGCGAGAACAGTCCGGCGGTGGGGTCCTCGACGCCGACGGCGATCATCTTGGCGAGGGCGTCGTGGACCAGCTTCACCGCCTCGCTCGACGAGGAGTCGAAGACCGGCTGGGTCGGGGCGCCGAGGAACTTCCACGGCACGGTGGTGTCCTTGGCGCCCTGCTCGGTGAGGACGGGGTTGCCCTTGTCGTCGCGGGTGTGGTCGGTGTCCGCGACGCCGTACTGGATGAGGGTGTACTCCTCGCTGCCGAACGGCGCGGCGAAGAAGTCGACGACCCGCAGGATCTCCTTGACCTTGGCCTCGTCGGCCTTCTTCACGAAGTTGGTGGCGAAGACGATGTTGTTGAGATAGGCGGTCGCCTTCCCGCCGATGGGCACCATCGGGCGCGGGTCGGCCTTGGGGTCGATCTTCTTCTGCGTCTGCAGGTAGCCGACGGGCCCGAGGAAGGCGGGCATGCCGTCGTAGGTCATCGCCGCGCGCCCCGCGTTGAACTCGTTCTTGCGCTTGAGCGAGTCGAAGCCCTCCGAGCCCGGGTAGATGACGCCGGCCTCGCGCAGCTTGCGGGTGTACTCGACCGCCGCCCTGTACTCCTCGGTCTCGATCTGGTGCGTCAGCTTGCCCGTCGCCTTGTCGAGACGCCACTCGTAGGGGCAGCCGAAGAGCTGGCCGAAGATCGTCAGGCCGTACGCGGCGCCGGTCGCGGTGACCAGGCCCCAGCGCTTCTCCTTGGGGTTGGTCACCGCCTTGAGCGCCTCGAAGAGGCGGTCAAGGTCGGAGAGCTCGGTCAGGTCGCCGACGCCGGCCGCCGCGAACAGGTCGGCGCGGTAGAAGCCCATGCCGCCGACCAGGTTGCGCGGGATCGGGATGCCGTAGAGCTTGCCAGCGACGATGCCCTGCTTCCAGAACACCTGGGGGATGGCGGCCAGGTTCGGGTACTCCTTGACCGCGTCGCCGCTGAGGAACGGAGTGAGGTCGGCGCACTGGCTGGCCACGAAGGCGGGCAGGTTGTTGACGCCCTGCGTGGACACGTAGGGGAAGACGTCGGGCAGGTTGCCGCCGGCGACCATGGTGTTGAACTTGGTCGGCCAGTCGGCCTCGGGCACGATCATCAGCTCGGCCCTGCCGCCGAGTCGCTTCTCGATCTCCTGCCACGCCGCGTTCTGCTCGCGCGGCGGAGGCGGCGGCAGGAAGGTCTTGGACGCCATCGTCACCGTGCCACCCGACATCGGCGGCTTGGCCACCGACTTGAACAGCTCCTTCGGATAGGTGAAGTACCCCTCGGGCACCCCCGCCGCCGTGCCGGGCAGGTCGGGCTTGGCCGCGCCGGACAGCGGCACGTAGGCGGGCAGCTTGACGGTCAGGCCCTGGGCCTTGGTGGCGGGAGCGCTGCCGGCGCCCCCGCCGCAGGCGGCCAGCAGCGGGGAGAGGGCGGCGCCGGCCGTGGCGGTCGCGCCGAGGCGGAGGAGTCCGCGCCTGGACAGGTTCATGGTCTTCCTTCGGGGGTGGGGGGAGCTCAGCCCTTGATCGCGCCGGTGAGGACGCCCTTGGTGAAGTAGCGCTGCAGGAAGGGATAGACGAGCAGGATCGGGACGATGGCGACGACGAGCACGGCCATCTGGATCGCCTGCACGGGAGCGGGGGCCTCGGTGCCCACGGCGCTCTCCAGCGTGCGGCCCTGCAGGATGAAGGTGCGCAGGATGTTCGGCAGCGGGTGCCGGTCCGAGTCGTCGATGTAGAGCAGGGCGTTGAAGAAGTTGTTCCAGTAGGCGACCGCGTAGAACAGCGACACGACCGCGATCACCGCCTTGGACAGCGGGAGCACGATGCGCACCAGGATGCGCAGGTCGCCCGCGCCGTCCATGCGGGCGCTCTCCAGCAGCTCGCTCGGCAGGTTCATGAAGAACGAGCGCAGCACGACCAGGTTGAACGCGCTGACCAGGCTGGGCAGGACGAGCGCGCCGAAGCTGTTGAGCAGGCCCAGCTGGTTGACCAGCAGGAAGTTGGCGATGATGCCGGGATTGAACAGCATGGTGAACAGCGCGATCATCAGGATCCACTTCGATCCGGTGACCTCGCGGCGGCTCAGGCCGTACGCCATGCAGATCGTGACGGTGACGCTGGCCAGCGTGCCGAGGCCGGTGACCAGGACGCTGATGAGCAGGGCGCGGGTGACGGTGCCGCCGTCGAAGACGGCGCGGTAGGCGTCCAGCTGGGGGGCGGTGGGAAACACGACGAAACCACCGCTCTTGGCGATCTCAGACTCCGAGGAGAAACTGGTGCTCAGGACCCCGACGAACGGATAGATCACCAGCAGCGTGATCGCGGTGATGATCACCGCCTTGAGGGCCACCCCGAGCCTGGAGGGCCGCTCCATCCAGGCGGGACGGTCACTTGCTCGCATTGCGGTACACCCCCTCGTGGCCCAGCAGGTGCGCCACCTTGTTCGCGCCCAGCACCAGGGCGGCGCCGACGACCGCCTTCACCAGCCCGACCGCGGCCGCCGGACCCCACTGGCCGTCCTGGACGCCGTTGAAGTAGACGAAGGTGTCGAGCACCTCGCCCGACTCGGGCCCCACCGCGTCGCGCTGGAGCAGGATCTGCTCGAACCCGACCGACAGGATGCTGCCGAGGTTGAGGATGAGCAGCAGGATGATGATCGGCGTGATGCCGGGCAGCGTGACGTGCCAGAGCCGGCGCCAGCGGCCCGCGCCGTCCATCGCGGCGGCCTCGTACAGCTCGGGATTGATCGACAGCAGCGCGGCCAGGAAGATGATCGTGCCCCAGCCGCAGTCCTTCCAGATGACCTGCAGGGTGACCAGCAGGGGGAAGGCGTCGGGGTCGGTCATCATGTCGTAGCGCGGCAGCCCGACGCTCTCCAGGAAGTCGGGGAGCACACCCGCGCCGCCGATGACCTGCTGGAAGATCGAGACGATGATCACCCAGCCGATGAAGTGCGGCAGGTAGACCACGCTCTGCACGAACCTGCGCACCTTCTCGCTGATCACGCTGTTGAGCAGCAGGGCCAGCGCGATGGGGGCGGGGAAGAAGAGCACCAGCTGGGTGAGCGTGATGCGCAGCGTGTTGCCCACCGCGTCCCAGAACCGGGGGTCGCCCAGCATGGTCGCGAAGTTCTGCAGGCCCACCCACTGGCTGTCGAGGAAGCCGATGTAGGGCTGGTAGTCCTGGAAGGCGGCCACGTAGCCGAAGAGCGGGACGTAGTGGAAGACCAGGAAGTACACCAGGCCGGGGAGGGTGAGCATGAGCATCACCCGGTCCCGCCAGAGCCGTTTCCACAGCGGGAGTCGCCTGGGCGCGGCCGAGGAGGTTTCGGGCTTGGTACGGCTGGCCGTGCCGGGCCCGACGGCTTGCAGGGGTGTCGTCATGCGTGGTCCTTCCGGTTGGCGTGACCGTAGTAAGCGCTTTCTCGTCCCGTCAAGGGGTTGGGCGGGGTGGGTTTTCGGCACTTGACGTTTGTTCAGGTGAGGGCCTAGCGTGCGGCCCAGGATCTTCGTAGTACGCGCTTACTATTGAGTTGAGATCTTCGGCCGTGGGTTCGCGGATCACCGAGACCTCGCGCCGGCGGGCCTCGGAACCTCGAGCCCGCGGACGCATGGGTCCACGGGTCCCGGATCGACGGGAGCGCGGTCTCACGGGCACGCGGCCCCACGGGAACCCACGGGAACCCACGGGAATGCGAGTCCGAGACCGCGGGAACGAGGGCTCGAATCGTCCGGATCCACGGGAGCGCGGGTTCGGGTCCCAAGGGACGCGGGTCCCAGGGATTCCGGGTTGCGGGTGGATGTGATGGCCGGGCTCCTGGGTTGGGGGTTGGGTGGTTCGGGTTGGTTCGGTCAGGACTCGGGGAGAGTGATGTGACGGTCATGGAGGTGCGGCTCAGACCGCGTACCGTCCTGGCGATGGCGCCGGGCGTGCGCGAGGAGGTCTTCGCCAAGGGCGCCCTCGACCGGCTCGCCGAGCTGGCCGACCTTCACGACGACGTCCTGCACGACCTGTCCGCCGACTCCGCCCTCCCGGTGCTCGCCGAGGCGGAGGTGCTGGTCACCGGGTGGGGATGCCCCCCGCTGGGCGCCCGGCTCCTGGAGCGGGCGCCCAACCTGCGCTTCATCGCCCACGCGGCGGGGACGGTGAAGACCTTCCTCGACCCCGCGGTGCTGAGGCAGGGTGTCAGGGTGTCGAGCGCGGCCGACGCCAACGCCGTCCCCGTGGCCGAGTTCACCTACGCGGCCATCGTCTTCGGCGCCAAGCGCGCCTTCACGATGGCGCACCGCTACCGGACGTACGGCACCAAACGCGACTTCACTGGCATCCCTTGGCTGGGCGCGCGCCGCATCACGGTCGGCGTGGTCGGGCTGTCGCGGATCGGGCGGCGGGTCGTCGAGCTGCTCCGCGGGCTCGAGGCCGAGGTCCTGGTCTACGACCCGTACGCCGACCCCGAGGAGATCTCCAGGCTGGGCGGCGCCCTGGTGGATCTCGACACGCTGGTGCGCCGCTCGCACGTGGTGAGCCTGCACGCGCCCAGCACCCCCGAGACCTACCGGATACTGGACCGCGCGCGGCTGGCCAGGCTCATGGACGGCGCGGTGGTGATCAACACCGCCAGGGGCACGCTCATCGACACCGAGGCCCTGCTGGAGGAGGTCACGAGCGGGCGACTTGACGCGATACTTGATGTCAGCGATCCCGAGCCGCTGCCGTCGGGACACCCGCTGTTCGAGCTGCCCAACGTCTTCCTCACCCCCCATCTGGCGGGCGCGCAGGGCAACGAGCTGGGCAGGCTGGCCGACTCCACGGTCGAGGAGGTGGCCAGGTACTGCGTGGGGCTGCCGCTGCTGCACGAGATCCAGCTCGACGCGCTCGACCGAATGGCATGATCTTCACACGGGTAAGGAGGAGCCGGTGACCGAGATGAGCTCGGCGACCATCGCCGACGTCGCCAGGCGGGCCGGCGTCTCCAGCGCCACCGTCTCCAGAGTGATCAACCGCAACTACCCCGTCGCGACGTCCACGAGAGAACGCGTGGAGGCGGCCATCGCCGAGCTGGGTTACGTCGCCAACGCCCACGCCAGGGCGCTGGCGGGCGCCACCAACAGGACCGTCGGCATCATCATCAACGACGTGGTGGACCCGTTCTACGCCTACATCGCGAGGGGCGTCGAGCGCGAGGCGACCGTACACGGACGGCTGTGCATGGTGTGCTGCACGCAGGGCCGCCACGAGCAGGAGCTGGCGTTCATCGACCTGCTGCACGAGCAGCGCGCCGACGCGGTGATCCTGGTCGGCGGGGCGCACGAGGACCGCGCCTACGCGGCCGAGGTGAGCCGCAGGGCCCGCGCCCTGCACACCGCGGGCTCGACGCTGGTGCTGTGCGGGCGGCCGTCGCTCGGCGACGACGTGCCGACCAAGGTCGTCGAGTACGACAACGAGGGCGGCGCCTTCGCGATCACCGACTACCTGATCACGCAGGGGCACCGCAGGATCCTGTTCCTGGGCGGGCCCGCCACGCTGTCCACGACCATCGCCCGCCTGGCGGGGCACCGGCGAGCGCTGGAGATGCGGGGGCTCCCGCAGACCAAGGAGCTGGTGCACACCGGGTCCTTCACCCGCAGGTTCGGCTACGACAAGGTCAGGGCCCTGCTGTCCGAAGGGCTCGGCTTCACCGCGATCTTCGCGGCCAACGACACCATCGCCGCCGGTGTCATGCAGGCGCTGGAGCTGGCGGGCGTGTCGGTGCCCGGGGAGCTCTCCGTGGTCGGCTACGACGACGTGCCGGTGGCGCAGGAGCTGCGCCCCCAGCTGACCACCGTGCGGATCCCGCTGGAGGAGATGGGACGGCAGGCCGTACGGCTGGCGCTGGGCGTGGCGGGCGAGAGCGACTACCTCGCACCCGTGCAGACCACGACGCGCGTGGGCACCAGCATCGTCGTCCGCGGCTCGGTCGCGCCTCCTCGGTAGCAAGCGCTTACTGAAACCCTGGCACTGAGCAGCATAGAAAGACATAGAAAGATTCCCAGGCTCTTGACGTGCGATAGAAAGCGCTTTCATGCTGCCGTCATGACACACACCCCCCTTTCCCGCCGCGGCTTCCTCGGCGCGGCCACCGCCGGCGCCGTCCTCCTCGGCGCGGGCCCCGCTCTCGCGACCACCTCCGCCCTCGACGCCAGGCGCACCGTGGTGCTCAGGGCCAGGCCGAGCGCCGAGAGCGAGCGGCTGCGGCTCCAGCAGGCGCTCGGAACCACCAACTTCCACCCCACAGGTCTCCACCTGCCCGCCGCGACCCCGCTGACCGTCCAGGTCGACGCGCCGGACGGCCTGCTCCCCACCCTTCACGTGGGCGCTCCCGACACCCACCCCGACGTGATCTACAAGAACCCGCGCGCCTGTCCCCTGAGCGCGGGCGTCAACACGGTCACCGACCCCGGTGGCGGCATGGTGTACCTGTCGCTCATCGGCGAGGGGCAGAAGGCCAAGGTCAAGTTCCTCGGCGGCGCGGTGCCGGTGCCGACCTTCGTGCTGGGCGAGACCACCGAGTCGGACTTCCAGTCGCAGCTCGACACCCTGACCGCCGCGCCGCAGGTCGAGCTGCTGTCGCCGTACGGGATCGTCACAGTGACCAGGGACGGCATGCTGGCCTGGCGCGAGGAGGACCACGGCGGACTGCTCACCGTGCTCGAGACGATCATCTCCTCGCACGCCGCGATCTCCGGACTCACCGACCGCGAGCGGAGCCCGCTGCCGTTCCACCTGGTGGAGGCGCCGCGCATGCCCACGGGCGCGGGCGCGTACGCCACGCACGGCTGGACCGCCTACCCGCGCACCTACCTCGACCGGCTGATCACCGTGGAGGGGCTGCGGACCAGGGGCTGGGGCGTCTACCACGAGCTCGGACACCAACACCAGCAGATGGCCTACAAGCCCACCGACCTCACGGAGGTCACGGTCAACATCTACTCGCTGGCGGCGCAGCGGACGCTCGGCCAGCCCTCGAACCTGACCAAGCCCGACGCGAAGACGGGGCTGACGCCGTACCAGAGCGCGCTGCCGAAGCTGCCCAGCTCGGGATATGTGAAGGGGTTCGGCGCCTTCGAGAAGCTAGTGCCGTTCAGGCAGCTGGAGCTGGCGTTCGGCGATGACTTCTGGCCCCGTCTGCACCGTTTGGTCCGCGCCGAACGGCCCGCGTCGGACTGGACGGAGACGGACAAGAGGTGGGGGTACCTGGCGCTCTACACCTCTCGTACGGCTGGACGGGATCTGAGCGGGTTCTGGACGCGGTGGGGTGCACCGGTGACGGCGGAGTATCTGGCGCGGGTGTCCGCCCTGGGCCTTCCCACGCCCGACACCGACCCCAGCACACTGGCCGAGTAGGAGCCGCCCCCATGCCTGCACCCCAGCTCCCCCCTCAACCCATCAACACCCGCCAGCTGCCACCGTCCCCAACGCCCGGGTCGCACCCGCAACCGCCGTCCCCCGAGGTCGACCCGCATGCGCTGACGCCCGTCCACACGGCGAACCCGAACCACCGCGGAACCTCCGGCAGCACCGGTCCTCGCCCGCTGCTGCCGTCCCCCACCAACGGCCCACCTGCGCCCTTGGCCGACGCTTCCCCATTCGCTCGCGACACCGTCCTGGCCTCCACAGCACGCGTACTCTCGGCCGACGCCGACTCCGCCACCAGCCGCAGGGGGTTTCTCGGGCTGGCGGGTGGGCTGGCGGCGTTCCTCCTCCCCCAGCAAGCGGTCGGGTTATCCACAGCCTCCGCGAACAGCGCCGGGTTTTCCACAGGTGCGGCCTCCCCGTCCCTCACCCCCACCCCGATCGGGCAAACTTCGGGCGTGACCGAGTTCGCCACCCTCCGCGCCAAGGCCACCGCCCTCCTGACCGGCGCGCCCTTCGACCCCGCCGACCCCGCGTTCGCCGCCCCCCTCGCGAGGCTCGACACCTCGGCCAAGGCCCTGCGCGAGGCGCTCGACCTGTCGCCCAACCGCACCTCCCTCTGGCCCGACCTCCCCCTCAAGGGCGCCTCCGCCGACATCTCGAGCAGCCACCAGCGAATCCGCACGCTCGCCACCGCCTGGGCCACCCCGGGCTCGGCCCTCCACGGCAACAGCGGCCTCGCCACGCAGCTCCTCGGCGCCCTCGACTTCCTCTACGCCCGCGCCTACAACGAGACCAAACGCGAGGTGGGCAACTGGTGGCACTGGGAGATCGGATCCGCCCGGGCCCTCACGGACACCTGTCTCCTGATGTACGACGTCATCAGCGCGGAGCAACGCGCGGCGTGGATCCGAGCGGTCGACAGGTTCTGCCCCAACCCCGACCGCAGGACCAACCTCACGAACTTCTCCGAGACCGGCGCCAACAGGGCCGACAAGGCGCTGATCGTCGCCCTTCGCGGCATCGTCGGCGACGACGCCGCGAAGGTGGCGCTGGCCCGTGACGGGCTGTCCGACCTGCGTGACGGCGGGCGCAACACCCTCTTCGGCTACGTCACCTCGCGCGACGGCTTCTACGCCGACGGCTCGTTCGTCCAGCACGACACCGTCGCCTACACGGGCTCCTACGGCGTCGTCCTGCTCCAGTCGGTCAGCGCGGTGCTCGGCCTGCTCGGCGGTTCGAGCTGGGAGGTCTCCGACCCGAAGCGGTCGGTGATCCTCGACGCGGTCGAGCGGACGTTCGCGCCGTGGATCCACGACGGCCTCATGATGGACAGCGTCAGGGGCAGGGCGGTGTCGCGCGGCGGCCATCGCGACCACGACGCGGGACGCGACACCGTCGACGCGATCCTCCAGCTGGCGACCGGCGCGCCGGAGCCGTACGCCACCCGGTTCAAGGAGCTGGCCAAGGTCTGGATCGGCAGGGGCAGGTTCCTCGACAGGGCGGGCATCGCGGCGACCGCCAGGGCGCGGACCCTCCTGGCCGACACCCGGCTCACCCCCGCGCCGCGACCAGTGGGGCATCACGTGTTCGCCGACATGGACCGCGTGGTCCACCGGAGGGAGAGCTGGTCCTTCGCTCTCAGCCTCGACTCCAAGCGCATCGCCGGATACGAGTGCGGCAACGGGGAGAACTACCGCGCCTGGTACCAAGGCGACGGCGTCACCTACCTCTACACCGACCTCGACCACTACAGCGCCGACTACTGGCCGACCGTCAACTCCTACCGGCTGCCCGGCACCACGGTCGACACGCGGCACCGCGATCCCGCGGTCTCCGTGAGCGGCACCGGCACCTTCCGCCCGAAGAACGCGTGGGCGGGCGGTGCCGTCCTCGACGGGTACGGCGTGGCGGGGCTCGAGCTCATGGCCATGGGCAGCACGCTCACGGCCAGGAAGAGCTGGATCTGCCTCGACGACGCCGTGGTGTGCCTGGGCACGGGCATCACCAGCACCGACGGCCGCACGATCGAGACCATCGTCGAGAACCGCGGCACCACGGGCGCGCTGACCGTCGACGGCGTCCTCCAGCAGGGCCACGAGGGCTCGTCCACCTCCTCGTGGGCCCATCTCGAAGGGGTGGGCGGCTACGTCTTCCCCGGTGGCGCGCCGCTGCGCATGCTGCGCGAGGTGCGCACCGACTCCTGGAGGGCGATCAACGACGGCGCCGACACCGGCGGCACGCCAGGGCCCGTGTCCAGGGAGTACGTCACGCTCTGGTTCGACCACGGCGCCAACCCCTCGGGCGCCACTTACGCCTACCTCCTGCTTCCCCACGCGACCGCCGAGCAGACCGCGGCCTTCTCCGGCGTCGAGGTGCTCGCCAACACCGCCGAGGTGCAGGCGGTCCACGCGGGCCGGGGCGGCCAGGGGCACCGGCTGTTCGCCGCCACCTTCTGGGCGGCGGGGAGCGCGGGCGAGGTCACCGCGAGCGCTCCCTGCGCCGTGCTCGTACGGCGGGCGGGCGACCGCGTCTCGCTGGCCGTCTCCGACCCGAGCCGTACGGTCGACACTGTCACGCTCACCCTCGGCCATCCGGCCCACGGCGTGGTGCGCGCCGACGACACCGTCACCGTGCAACCGGGTAAGAACCCCACGATCACCGTCAAACTGGCCGGATCGCGCGGCCACACCCACACGGCCGAGCTCACCGTCGGCCGCCACCGAGAAGGTTAGGCATGACCCCTCCTTACCTGTCCCTGCCGCCCACCGACCGGCTGCTCTCGCCGCGCACCGGCTGGACCCGCGCCCATTGGGAGACGCTGACCGACCACCTGCTCGACTCGGTCGTGCCGTACGCGTCGCCCGGGTTCGCCCAGTACCGGCTGCCGGGACGAGCGAGCTGGTCAGGCGTGGCTCTCGACGGTTTGGAGGGGTTCGCCCGCACGTTCCTCGCCGCCGCGTTCCGCATCGCGGGCGCGCGCGGCCGGGTCCGTCCCGCGCTGATCGAGCGCTACGCCACCGGCCTGGCCAACGGCACCGACCCGTCCAGCGGCGAGGCCTGGCCCGAGCTGACCGACTGCTCGCAGCAGATGGTCGAGGCCGCCTCGATCGCGGTCGGCCTGCACGAGTCGCGGCCCTGGCTCTGGGACCGGCTCTCCTCCGAGGTGAGGGAGCGGGTGGTCGCCTGGCTGAGCGGGTTCGTCGGGAAACGCACCTGGGACAACAACTGGATGCTGTTCCAGACCGTGAGCGAGGAGTTCGTGAAGTCGGTCGGCGGGCCGTACGACCAGCACGAGATCGACAGGGGCCTGGAGCGCATCGAGGAGTGGTACGTCGGCGACGGCTGGTACACCGACGGCGGCACGCGCAACTTCGACTACTACGGCGGCTGGGCCCTCCACCTGTATCCCCTGCTGTGGACCCGTATGTCCGGCGACGACGAGCGCGCCAAGCTCTACCGCGCCCGCCTGACCGAGTTCCTCACGGGCTACCAGCATTTCTTCGGCTCAGACGGCGCGCCACTCCACCAGGGCCGCTCACTCTGCTACCGCTTCGCCTCGCTCGCCCCCATCTGGATGGGCGCCCTCGCCGACGCCACCCCGCTCGCCCCGGGGCAGACCAGGAAGCTCGCCTCGTCGGTCGCGCGCCACTTCGCCGAACGCGGCGTCCCCGACCAGCGCGGGCTGCTCTCCCAGGGCTGGTACGACACGTTTCTCCCGACCACGCAGGCGTATTCGGGGCCCGCCTCGCCGTACTGGGCGTCCAAGGGCCTGCTCGGCCTGCTGCTCCCGCCCGAGCACCCGGTGTGGACGGCCCGCGAGCAGATGCTCCCCATCGACGAGGGCGATCTCACCGTCGCGCTCCCCACCGCGGGCCTGCTCCTGCACGGAACCCGTCACGACGGCATCGTCCGCCTGGTCAACCACGGCAGCGACCACGGCGCTCCGCCCGACGATCCGCACTACGCCAAGCTCGCCTACTCCACCCGCACCGCGCCCGAGTCCGCCGAACACGCCTGGGCCAGGAACGTCGACAACCACCTCGCCCTCCTGTCCCCTGACGGCGTCCCGTCCGCACGTGGCGCGATCCACCCGCTGGAGTGCTCCGGCCGGACCGCCTCCTCCTACACGGAAACTCCTCAGGGAGACCGCGTCACCACCACCTCACTCGTCCGAGGCCCCTGGGAGATCCGCATCCACCAGATCACCTCCGCCTCCCATCCCTCCCCACCATCGACTCCTGCGAGCCCGCCCCCCGCCGTGGAACACACCGTGCCGACATCACCCACGGATACCCCCACACCACCTCATACGGACGCCAACCCACAGCGCTCAACGGACGACGACCCACAGGGCTCATCCGAAGCCGCCCCAACAACGACGACCCTCGCCCTGAGCTCACGTCATACAGGTGAGACGGCCACCCAAGTTCTGGGGGTGACAGTGCGAGAGGGCGGCTACGCCGTCTCCGACGTCACCCCGCCCGCCGCCATCACCGGGCCCGGGTGGGCGCTGGCCCGCCGTACGGACGGGCTCACCTCAGCCATCGTCGGCCTGTACGGCTGGCACCGGGCAAGCATCTCCCGCGACGTGGAGTCGAACGCCTTCGGACCCCACTCAGCGGTGCCCTGCCTGCACGCCGACACGCCTGGAGTCCATGTCTCACTCGTGGTGTTGTCAGGTGACACCGTCCACCCATCGGCTCTACGCGACGCCATCACGGTAGAGGTATCACCCGAGTCGATCAGGATCGCCTTCCCCGACGGCGACCACCACACCCATCCCCTACCCAACCACCCAGGTCTCTCATAGCCCAGCACCCCGCACTTAGACCAGCAGACTCCGGGCATCCCCCAGCGCAGCACCCTGCACCCTGCACCCTGCACCCTGCACCCAGGGCAGCATCCGGTAACCGCAAGCCGAAGGGGCGAAGTCAGTGGCCGGTTGGAATCCGGACGACGCAGTCCGCGATGTGGTCGTTCACCAGCCCGATGGCCTGCATGAGCGCATAAGCCGTCGTCGGGCCCACGAAGCGGAAGCCGTACGACTTCAGCTCCTTGGCCAGCGCCTTCGACCCCGGCGTGATCGCCGGGACATCGGCCATCGACTTCGGCACCGGAGAGTCGGGATCGGCATGCCGCCAGACCAACTCCGACAGCCCCCCGGGCACCTCGAGGGCAGCGCGCGCGTTGGCGATCGTCGCCTCGATCTTGGCCCGGTTACGGACGATGCCCTCGTCGGCGAGGAGCCGGTCGACGTCCTGCTCGGTGTAGGCCGCGACCTTGGGAATGGAGAAGTCGTCGAACGCCTTACGGAAGTTGTCCCGCTTGCGCAGGATCGTCAGCCAGGACAAGCCCGACTGGAACGCCTCCAGGCTCACCCGTTCGAAGACCTTGTCATTCCCGCGAACCGGACGCCCCCACTCTTCGTCGTGGTAGGCGATGTAGAGCGGAGCGCTCATGCCCGTCCACTCGCAACGGATCACCTCGTTCACGAGCGACCGTCCCCACGACGACCGATCGAGGCGGGCAACTCATCCGCACCATTGGAACCCTCGGCCGCGCTGCCCCGCTCGGATGCAGGCAGCCCGGTGCCCCGGCCCGGAGCCGACTCGGCGTCCTCGGGTTCACTCAGCCGAGCATCCCGGTCGAAGGCCGACTCTTCGGCGTCCTCGGAATCAGGCAGCCCGGCATCCCGGTCCGCCGACTGCCTGGCGTCGGAGTGAGGCGCGTCCCCATCCGTGCCGGCGTCGTGGAGATGAGCCTCGGCATCCGCGGCCTCGGCGGTCATCTGAGGTTCGACGGCGCCATCGGAGTCGAGATGACCGCCTTCTCCATGTCCAGAAGCAGCGACGTTTCCCTCGTCGACCGATTCCCCCAGAGAGTGGTCGGCTCTGCCAGATCCCAGGTCGGGCAGATCCTCCACCTCTCCACGATCGGCGATTCCGCCCCAAATCTGACCAGCCGTCGACGAACTCGCACTGCCGTAGATCTCGCCAGCCACCGGGGGCATCGCGCTGCCGTCCGAAAGGTGGTCAGCCGCAGTCCCACTCGCAAGGTCCGCGGGAACCGGCGTGTCATCCCCTCTCTGGCCGAATACGGCGTCTCCGTCAGCAGGAGGGGCGACCTCAGGCAGGTCGGCCGTGGAGTGGTGACCCACACGCGCGTCAGAGGAAGGCGAGCCGTCCTCGGAAAGTGCCAGGGCAGGAGCGTCGGGACGGTGTTCGGTGCGGGGAGCCGCGCTCGGACCCGCGTACACCTCCTGCCGCGCCTGCAACCGGCTGGCCAGCAGCTCCGACACGCGCTGCTCCAGCACCGCGATGCGGGTGTCGCGGGCGCTGATGGCGTTCGCGGCACGGCGCAGCGTCTCGTCGACGCTCTGCGTGTGGTAGCCCACCAGGTTCACCGGCAGTTGCAGCGCCATGAAGTCGACCGCGGTCAGCTGCCCGGCCTCGGGCAGGTCGAGCGGCGGAACGTCAGGCGGGAACTCGGTCAGCTCACCGCCCCTGCCAAGGGAGACCACGACCACGCAGGCGAGGATCGCCAGGGCGGCGATGGCGAGTACGACCAGCACACTGGAATCGTACTCGTACGATCGAGACATGAGGCCTGTAGTGCTCGCGCCCGACGAGCGTGAACAACCCACCTGGACCCCCGCCGACACCCTCCTCGAGGTGCGGGAGCGAGCCGCGGACGGGGTCACGGTGCTGGTCAGGCTGCCCGCACGGCTCGACGCCGCCCTCGCCGCCGCCGCCGTCTTCCGGCGCGCGGGAGCGGGCGTGTTCGTGACGGAACATACCGATCAGGTCAGACTCGCCCTGGAGATGACCGATTGTCTGTCCGGCACCCGCCCCCCAACCCTCACCCGCCGCGGCCTCGCCTGACTCCCCCACCGGCCTCGGCCACAACCAACCTCGTCCGCCGCTCATCCTCCTCGGCCCAGGTCACCAACCGCGCACACCCGCCGGTCTCCACCGCGAGGCTCGCTGCAGGTCTGCGCCCCAACGCACAACCCGCAGACCCCACTCCGGGCTTCGCGTCATGCACCACCTGCCGGCTTTCACTACCGGCGTCGCGCAACGCACACCCATCGGCTCGCGAGCTACAAGGGGGCAGGGCCGCTCCGTCCAGGCGGACAGCCGTCCGTCGTCGCCTCCCTCCGCTGCCTTCTCCAGGCACGCGAGCCCCCCAGCGCGGTCGCAGGTGTCCAACCGACGGCGGTCACTCGACGCAGCACCCCACCGCCCCCGGTGCGCGAGCCCAGCGCGGCCGCCGTCCCCCAGCGCGGTCGCAGGTGTCCAACCGACGGCGGTCACTCGACGCAGCACCCCACCGCCCCCGGTGCGCGAGCCGGGCGCGGCGCCGTCCGCTGGCGCGATCTCAGGTGTCCGGCTGCGGGTGGTCGCTCGGTGCAGAACCCACCTCCCCCTACGGCTCCCGCCACCCCAGCGCCGCCCGCCGTCCCGGGTTGAGGTCTGTCTCCGTGCGCTCCTCCAGCGGCACAGGGTCCCCGCCGTAACGGCGCCCGTGAAGCGGGTCAGGGGGTCGACTCGCCCAGTTCCTCCACACTCGGCTGCAGCGGCCGAGCCGGGGACTCCAGGACCGTGAGCGCCTCCTCCACGGAAGTCGTCCAGGAGATCGCGTCGAAGACGTTCGCCCGCGTGAACCCCTCGTCGTACATGTGCTCGACCAGCGAGCGCAGCGGCGTGTACAGGCCCCAGGGGTCGAGGATCACCAGCGGCTTGGTGTGGAGGGCGAGGACCCTGGCGGTCCAGATCTCGAAGAGCTCCTCCAGCGTCCCGATGCCCCCGGGGAGCACCAGGAACGCGTCGGAGCGGGCGTCCATGACACCCTTGCGTTCGCGCATGTCGGCGGTGACGACCAGCTCGTCCGACTCGGTGTCGGCGATCTCGATGTCGACGAGCACTTGGGGGATGACGCCGACGGTGCGACCGCCGGCGGCTCTCGCTGCTCTGGTCACCGCGCCCATGCAGGAGACCGTCGCCCCTCCGCTCACCAGGGTGTGGCCCCTGCGCGCGAGTTCGGTGCCGACCTCGGTGGCGAGGTGCACGTACTTGGGGTCGATCTTCTGACTAGATGCACAGAAAACGCAGATGTTCACGGGAAATCAGTCTATTGAGGCTCCACCATGTGGCCGGCCACCGCCTCCTTCTCCTCCTCGCCGATCTCGTTGCGCCGCCGCTCCGACTCGATGATGATGCCGACCGCCTCCTCGACGCTGTCGGTGACGTGGATCAGATCCAGGTCCTGCGCCGAGATCTTCCCCGACGACAGCAGCGTGTTCTTGATCCAGTCGATGAGGCCGCCCCAGTACTCGGTGCCCATCAGCACCACGGGAAAGGAGGTGACCTTCTGCGTCTGGACCAGGGTGAGCGCCTCGAACAGCTCGTCCAGCGTGCCGAAACCGCCGGGCAGCGTGATGAATCCGCAGGAGTACTTCACGAACATCGTCTTGCGGACGAAGAAGTAGCGGAACTCGATGCCGAGGTCGACGTAGTCGTTCATGCGCTGCTCGAAGGGCAGCTCGATGCCGAGCCCGACGGAGATGCCGCCGGCCTCCGACGCGCCCTTGTTGCCCGCCTCCATAGCACCGGGCCCGCCGCCGGTGATCACGGCGTAGCCTGCCTCGGCCAGACAGCGGCCCAACGCCACGCCGGTCTGGTAGTCGGGTGAGTCCACGGGGGTACGGGCGGAGCCGAACACGGTGACCGCGGGAGGCAACTCGGCCAGCTGGCCGAAACCTTCGACGAACTCGGCCTGGATGCGCAACACCCGCCACGGGTCCATGTGCACCCAGTCAGCGGGGCCCTGACGATCGAGAAGGCGCTGGTCGTGGGTGGATTCGGGAACCAGGCGGCCGCGGACGACCGCTTGGCCCTGACGACGTTCGGGACGTGTCCGTTTCATACGGATCACGCTAGCGCGCTTGGCTAAAAAATCTTGAAAAAAGGAGGGAACCAGATTTCGAAGGTCCTGCGTCTAACTGCCGAGGGTGCTGCTCGGGACTGAAAGTGGCTTTCCCCGCCAAATGGCCGGCGAGGAAAGCCACTTTCACGTTGTCGGCCCTTCTGAGGGGTTCGCCAGCCGCCCCGTGGCCGTAGCATGGCCGGCGACCGTGAGACTCCGCAACCGCCTCCCACCAGGCAATCCACCCTCTCGCCGCGCCGCCTTCACACCCTCTTCTCGGACGGCGGGCCCCAGCAGACCGGCTCCTGCACGACCTGAGAGCGACGGCCGAGGCCCCTCAGGGCGAGATATCTCGGGTGAAGGGTCCCAAGGTGCAGGACAGGCTCCTTCTGGTGAAGGAACAAGGCTTCCCAGGGTGACGGTGCCTCAGATGACTGCGTGCAGGTTCTCGAGGGCGGGCGTGGGGTGGATGTGGGGTGTGGGTGAGCCTTGCGACTGGCCCACCCGTCGAACGGCCCCTGATTCAGGTTGCCGGTGTGGGGCCTGATGTGAGCCAGTTGAGCATGCCGATCTCGCTTTCCGCGATCTTCGTCAGCGACGCGTACTCCCCCTGCTGATGAGCCAGGTTCGGATCCCCGGGCCCGTAGTTCACCGCCGGAACCCCCAGCGCGGAGAAGCGAGCCACGTCGGTCCAGCCCAGCTTGGCCCGTGGCGTCCCGCCCACCGCGGCCACGAAGGCCGCGGCCACCGGATGCGTCAGCCCCGGCCGCGCGGCGGGCGCGCCGTCGGTGATGGCGACCTCGAACCCGGCGAAGACCTCCCGCACGTGCTGCTCGGCCTGCGCGAGTGACAGATCGGGCGCGAAGCGGTAGTTGACCGTGACCACGGCCTCGTCGGGGATCACGTTCCCCGCGACCCCGCCGCGCACCGCCACCGCGTTGAGCCCCTCGTGATACGCCAGCCCGTCGACCACGGGTCGCCTGGCCTCATACGCGTTGAGCCTGGTCAGCACGCCCTCGATGGCGTGGATCGCGTTGACGCCGAGCCAGGACCTGGCGCTGTGGGCGCGCTTGCCCCTTGTGGTGATCTCCGCGCGGATCGTGCCCTGGCAGCCGCCCTCGATCACGCCGTCCGTGGGCTCCATGAGAACCGCGAAGTCGGCGGCCAGCCAGTCGGGATGGTCGCGGCTCACCCTGGTCAGGCCGTTGCGCTCGGCCTCGACCTCCTCGCAGTCGTAGAAGACGTAGGTGACGTCGCGGTTGGGCTCAGGGACGAGCGCGGCGAGCTTGAGCGCGACCGCGACGCCTGCCTTCATGTCGGACGTGCCGCAGCCGTAGAGGAGGTCGCCGTCGATCCGGCTGGGGAGGTTGCCTGCCACGGGAACGGTGTCGAGATGACCGGCGATCAGCACCCGCTCGGCGTGGCCCCGGAAGGTCCGTGCGACGACGGTCTCGCCCGAGCGGTCGATGGCGAGGTGCGGAAGCGCCCTGAGCGCCTGCTCCACCGCGTCGGCCAGGGCCTTCTCGTTGCCGCTGACCGATTCGATGTCCACGATGGCGGCGGTCAGCGCGCCCACGTCCTGCGTCAAGTCCAGCATGAGAGCCAACCCTAAACCCGTCAGGTACGGCAGGCCGTACACCCCTGAGCCGCAGCCGGGCGAGGAGAGCGAAGGACGTCAGGCGTTGATGCCGTGTTCTCGTAGCACCTCGTTCAACGCCGCCTTGTCATGCCGCTGACCAGCCTCCAGCCGCTTGAGCACCAGCACGCACGGCAGCCCGAACGTCCCTCCAGGAAACTCCTTGGGCCGGGTTCCGCCCACCGCGACGCACCAGTCGGGGATGCGCCCACGGCCCAGCTCCTCCCCCGTCTGCACGTCGATCACCGGCATCGAGGCCGACAGGATCGTTCCAGCGCCGACCACCGCGCCGCGTCCGACCCTCGCCCCCTCCACCAGCATCGCCCTGCTGCCGATCAGCGCGTCGTCCTCCACCACGACCGGCACCGCGTTCGGCGGCTCCAGGACGCCGCCGATGCCCACCCCGCCGGACAGGTGGACGTTCGTGCCGATCTGCGCGCAGGAGCCGACGGTCACCCAGGTGTCCACCATCGTCCCGCCGCCGACGAAGGCGCCGATGTTGGTGAAGGACGGCATCAGCACCACCCCGGGCGCCACGTAGGAGCCCCACCTGGCGATGGCTCCCGGCACCACCCTTACCCCGTCGAACGTCGTCTTGAGCGGCAGCCTGTCGTGGTGCTGGAAGTCGCCCACCTGCGACCTGGCCATGCCGAGCACCTTGAAGCTGAGCAGAATGGCCCGCTTGGCCCGTTCGTCCACCACGACCTCGCCGCTGTCCGCGATGGTGGCCACCCGTGCCTGGCCGGTGTCGAGCTGGTCGATCGCCGCGACCACGATGCCCCTGGCTTCGGCGTCCGAAGGGGACAGCTGCGCGCGGTTGGACCACAACTCGTCAACGGCCGCTGGAAGCGGGCTCACATAGCTCTGGCTCATGGCCACGGAGCCTATCTGGCCGGGTAGGTTTTTCAGGGTGCGGCGAAGCTTCTCCCGAGCGGTCCTGACAATCGGGATCATCGTTCTCACGCTCGCGGTGGCCATCGCCGTGGGCGTCTATCTGCTGCTCAAAAGGGCCGACCCACTGCTCGAGAACGCCGAGGGCTGCGTGGTGAAGACGCCGAAGGGCGAGCTCGACCTCGACATCGAGCAGGCGAGGATCGCCGCCACGATCGCGGCGGTGGGCGAGCGCAGGCGGCTGCCCGAGCAGGCCATCGTGATCGCCTACGCCACCGCCATCCAGGAGTCGAAGATGTACAACGTCTCCTACGGCGACCGCGACTCGCTCGGGGTCTTCCAGCAACGGCCTTCGCAGGGGTGGGGCAAGAAGAAGCAGATCATGGACCCGATCTACTCGACCAACCGGTTCTTCGCGGCGCTGGTGAAGGTGAAGGGCTACCAGAAGATGCCCGTGGCCGAGGCGGCGCAGGCCGTCCAGCGATCGGCCGCCGGATACGCCTACGGACCGCACGAGAACAACGCGCGCATCCTCGCGGCGGCGTTCACGGGCAGGGTGCCGCGGGCCCTCCACTGCACCTATCCGGTGAAGGAGACGCCCCCGCCGCCGCGCACGGAGGAGGCGCAGCGCGACCTGGCCCGCGCTCTCGGCGCCGTCAGCGTGCCCAGCGCCAGGCGCGGGTGGCTGATCGCGACCTGGTCGGTCGCGCACGCTCAGCAGTACGGCCTGCGGAGCGTCGGGTTCAACGGCATCATCTGGTCGGCGGACGGCTGGAAGACCGGCGGCAAGGCGGGCTCCCGCCGAGTCGAGCTGTCCTAGAAACCCGGTCGGCCTGCCCCAACCGCCAAGAGACCGATCGGACTGCTGCGGAATGGCAAGCGCTGGTTGATCTGTCAGAGCGACCGAGGCACCAGCCGGGCTTGTCACGACCAGCAGGTCCAGCGGTCATGAGGCACCGGGCTGGGAGCACCGGTAGGAGCGGCCGAGGGGCACGGGTTACGCGGCGCGGCTGACGATGGTGATCGAGCCGGGCGGTAGCGGCTGGGCGTAGCTGGCCGTCCATCCCTCCCCCTGCACCCGCGAGAACGACAGCAGCCTGCCGTCGGCGGCCCGGTAGTCGGCGAAGTCGAGCAGCCCCCGCTCGGGGCGCCCGGTCTCGCCCTCCGACCTGAACGCCGCCGTGCCCCGCTCGATCGGGAAGAACTCCACGCCCTCCATGATCAGCATGCTCTTGGCGGGGATCATGCCCTGCGTCGGCACGCTGTTCCAGAGCAGGACCTCCAGGTGCGGGGGGTCGGTGGAGACCAGGCCCTGCCGTACCTCCACCGACAGCCACACCGGACGGCGCGAGCCGTCGTCGAGGAGGTGCTCGGTCCACTGCCGCCCCTGCCACGACATGTGCAGCGCGCCGGTGACCCCGGCGCGCCTGCCGTGGGTCTCGATGCTGTCCCCCACCTCGATGGTGCGGGGGTCGTCATAGTCGGAGCCGATCGTGTCGTGCGTGGGAAGCGTGGACACCGAGGCCGTGGGCGGGCGGCCCTTGCGCATGGTCGCGTAGAGGCCGCCCAGCACGATCACGACCGTGGCGATGCTGAGTCCGATGACGACCATGGAGGTCATGCCGCGGGATCCTACTGGAGGCGACGCACCGCCGCACCGATGCGTTCGTCGGTGGCCGTCACAGCGATGCGGATGTGGCTTTGACCTGCGGATCCGTAGAAATCTCCGGGCGCGACCAAAATCCCGATTTCGGAAAGGCGGCGTACCTGATCCCAGCAGTCGCCGCCGTCTGAGGCCCACAGGTACAGGCCCGCCGTGGAGTGGTCGATGCGCCAGCCCGCCTTCTCCAGCACGGGCCGCAGCGCCTCGCGCCGCGCCGCGTAGATCGAGCGCTGGGCGTCGGCGTGGGCGTCGTCGCCGAGCGCGACCGCCATCGCCGTCTGCACCGGCTCGGGCATGATCATGCCGGCGTGCTTGCGGATCTCGAGCAGCCTGGCCACCAGCGCGGGATCACCCGCGACGAATCCGGCCCGGTATCCGGCCAGGTTCGAGCGCTTGGACAGCGAGTGCACCGCCAGCAGCCCCTCGTGGGAGCCGCCGCAGACGTCGGGGTGCAGGATCGAGATCGGCTCCTCCTCCCAGCCGAGCTCGATGTAGCACTCGTCGGAGGCCACGATCGCGCCGCGCTCACGCGCCCACGAGACGACCTTGCGCAGGTGCTCGGCGGGGAGCACCTTGCCCGTGGGGTTGGAGGGCGAGTTGACCCAGACGAGGTCGACCTGCGCGGGGCCGAGCGAGAGCAGCCCGTCGGCGGCCACCGCCTCGGCTCCTGCCATGCGGGCGCCCACGTCGTAGGTGGGATAGGCCAGCTCCGGCAGGACCACCCGCTTGGCGCCGAGCAGGGTCGGCAGCCAGGCCACGAACTCCTTCGACCCGATCAGCGGCAGCACCGCCCGCTCGTCGACGGTCACGCCGTGCCTGCGGCGCAGCCATTCCGCCGCCGCGGCGCGCAGCCCGGCCGTGCCGTACGTCAGGGGGTAGCCAGGGCTGTTGGCAGCCCCGGCCAGCGCGTCCTGGACGATCCGCGGCACGGGATCGACAGGGGTGCCGACCGAGAGGTCGACGATGCCGTCGGGGTGCGCCTGAGCCCGCTCCTTGTACGGCACCAGCCGGTCCCACGGAAAGTCCGGCAGATTGTGCACCGGCTCAGTGCTCCTCGGCCTGCGGCGGCAGCGCGGCGACGACCGGGTGGTCCTTCTCGATCTTGCCGACCTTCGAGGCGCCCCCGGGCGAGCCCAGGTCCTCGAAGAAGTCCACGTTCGCCTTGTAGAAGTCCTTCCACTGCTCGGGAAGGTCGTCCTCGTAGAAGATCGCCTCTACAGGGCACACGGGCTCACATGCGCCGCAGTCCACGCACTCGTCGGGGTGGATGTAAAGCATGCGCTCGCCCTCGTAGATGCAATCGACGGGGCACTCCTCGATGCACGCCTTGTCAAGGACGTCCACGCAAGGCTGCGCGATGACGTACGTCACGTCGAGCTCCTTCATAGACTGCGGTTCTCTACGCCCTAGTATTGCCGGGTCAGCCAAGTGTCCGGAACGGAGGGTGGCAAACTCGTGGCCGCTCGCCTGGAGATCGCGATTACAACCTCGGACATAGGGGCACGGGTCACCACTCGCAGAAGAGTGCCAGGCGGTTTCAGTGACGCGGTAGGCGTGCTCGAATCGTGGGACGGCGGGACCCTCCGGATCCGCAAACGCGACGGCAGCCTGGTGGAGATCTCCGAGGAGCATTTGGTGGCCGCGAAGGTCGTGCCTCCTCGACCTGAGCGGAAGTAACCGTAAGTATCTATAGCGTGACCGTACGTACGTGTGCCGCCATCGCCGCCGTTCTTGTCAGCGCAGGATGCGCCGCTTCGACCACGGAGGAGAAGCCGCTTCCGCCCGTCAACGCGCAGGCCGCCTCCATGAAGGCCGGATTCTCGACCATGGACGGGCTCGTGCAGGCGGCGAAGAAGGAGGGCGCGCTCACCCTCATCGCCCTGCCCCGCGACTGGGTCAACTACGGCGAGATCATCGACGCCTTCGCCGACAAGTACGACATCAAAGTCAACCAGCTCGAACCCGGGGCCAGCAGCCGCCGCCAGATCGAGGCGGCCGCGCAGCTCAAGCCGGACGCCTTCGACCTCACCCTCGAGGTGGCCGTGGCCAACGCACAGCGCTTCGCGCCGTACAAGGTGCAGGGCTGGCAGGACCTCCCCGACCACGTGAAGGACAGGAACGGCGCCTGGTACGCGGGCTACGGCGGATACATGTCGCTCGCGTACGACTCGGCCAAGGTCAAGCCGCCCGCGTCCTTCGCCGACCTGCTCAAGCCCGGCTACACCGTGTCCCTGCCCGGCGACCCGCGCCAGACCGCCGCCGCCTTCAACGGCGTCATGGCCGCCTCGTTGCAGAACGGCGTACCCCAGGTGCAGCGCGGGGTCGAGCTGTTCACCAAGCTCAAGAAGGAGGGCAGGCTCGCCGAGCCCGCCACGGCCAACGTCGTCGTCGACTGGGACTACCTCAACGCCGAGCGGGCGGCCGAGCCCGACACGTCGTGGAAGGTGACGATCCCCAAGGACTCACCGCTGGGCGCGTACTACGTGCAGGCGATCAACAAGGACGCCCCGCACCCGGCGGCGGCCCGGCTGTGGCAGGAGTTCCTCTTCTCCGACGAGGGCCAGAACCTCTTCCTCAAGGGCTACGCCCGTCCCGCGCGCGGGGAGGCGATGCTCATGAAGGGCACGCTCGACACCGAGACCGCGGCCCGGCTACCTGCGCCTCCGGGGCCGCCGGTGCTGCTCACGATCCCGCAGACCGACGCGGCGAAGAAGTACGTCAACAAGACCTGGGGCAGGTGAGACCGGTGCGCCCGGTGTGACTGATATGTCGTAGAGACATTCAGCCCCTAGAGTTGTTGTCCCACTACGGGGGGAGCTGATCGGTCTTGCGATACGACACACCGAGCATGACACGGTGGAACGCTCGTGCCTATGACAGCAGCTTCGGCTATGTCTCACCGCAGGGCGCTCCCCTTGTCGAGCTGCTCGATCCGCAGCCGGGCGAGCACGTGCTCGACCTCGGCTGCGGCACCGGCGTGCTGACCGCCGAGATCGCCGCCAGGGGGGCGCGCGTGCTCGGCATCGACGGCTCGACCGCGATGATCGAGAAGGCGCTCGCCCAGCACCCCGGCATCGACTTCATCGTCGGCGACGGCCACGACTTCAGCGTCGTCCAGGCCTACGACGCCGTCTTCTCCAACGCCGCGCTCCACTGGATGAGCCGCGATCCCCGCACCGTCGTCGCCAACGTCCGCGAGGCCCTGCGGCCTGGCGGCCGCTTCGTGGCCGAGATGGGCGGGGCGGGCAACTGCGCCGAGCTGACCGCCGCGCTCTCGACCGCGTGGCGGGAGTACGGCCTGCGCGAGCCTGAGCTGCCCTGGTACTTCCCGACCCCCGCCGAGCACTCCAGGCTGCTGGAGGAGGAGGGCTTCGTCGTCAGGCTGCTGGAGAACTTCGACCGGCCCACCCCGCTCGACGAGTGCCCGGGAGGGGCGGCCGACTGGGTGCGCATGTACGCCGGATCCCTGCTCGAAGGGCTGCCGGCCGACCTGGTCGACGCCCTGCTCCGACGGGTCAACGAGCTCGCCGCCCCCGCTCTCCGCAGGGAGACCGGGTGGATGGCCGACTACGTGCGGCTACGCTTCGCCGCCGTCCGGCGCTGATGCGTACTCCATGATGCACAGGGCTGTTTTGCGCGGCTATGGTCTGTTCCGTGGCGGCAAGAGTATGGCTGCGCCGCGACAGCGGCGTGAGGGGCTGGTGAACGGAACAGGATGAACTTCTGCCTGAGCGACCTCGTACCACCCTTGAGGTGGAGCGACGCGGCCGCGATCACACTGCTCCACGGTCAGCCGCACCTACCCGAGGCCTGGTGGCGGAGCCTGCCCGTGCCACGGGTGCTGTCCGCCATCGGGCCCGAGTCCCTCGGTGAGCTGCTGACGGAGATCGCGCTGGAGCACTGGCCCGCGGCGGCCGTCGGCGACGTGCTGCCCGCGCTGCACGTGCTCGACCCTGACGAGGCCGACGAGCCGCACGTGGCGATCGCCCTGGACCGGGCGGGGTCGTGGCCGGGGCTGCTGGCGCTGAGCAGCCGCGAGCTGATGGACCAGCCGTTCGTGAAAGCGCGTCCGGTGCTGAACACGCTCTTCGGGTCGGTGTTCGTCCGGCTGGCCCCGGGCGCCCCCATCGGGGAGCGCCGCGTCGAGGCGCCGCCCGCGGCCGACGTGGCACCTGTGGTGGACGCGGCGCCCGCTGTCGGCGCGGTGCCCGAAGATGTGCACGCCGACGAGGCGCACATCGTGGTGCCGGAGCCCGTCGTCGAGACGCCCGCCGCGGAACAGGAGCCGTTCGAGACCCCGGAGCCCGCGCCCGTCGCGGAGCGCGAGCCGGTCGAGGAACCCGAGCTGCTCGAGGAGCATGCGCCGATCGAGGAGCATGAGCCTCTCGTCGCGGCCGAGCCGGTCGAGGAGCCGGAGCCCGTGGCGGGCCCCGAGCCGGTCGTCAAGCACGAGGAGCAGGGGTGGGACGCCTTCCAGTCCCACTCGCCCGTGCATCAGGAGGACCACGAGCCGGCACCCGTCGAACCGCAGGGCGACTTCCACACCGACCCCGACGCGGAGGAGGCCGAGCACGAGGAGGAGTCTCGCTCCGAGGCCCCCGAGCCGCCCATCGAGGCGGCCGAGGCACCTGAGTCTCCCGTGGACGCGGCCGGAGAGCCTGAGCCGCCCATCGCGGCGAACGTGGCCGCGTACCCCGAGCCGCCCGTCGAGGCGGCCGAGGCCCATGAGTCGCTCCTCGACGCGGCCAGAGAACCTGAGCCGCTCGTCGAGGCGGAGCCGGCCGAGGAGCCCGTGGCCGCGCTGGCCGTAGCGGACCAGCACGATCTGCACGCGCTCATCGAGTCCTCCTTCGCGGGACTGGACGACAAGTCCTGGGCCGTGGCGCAGAACCGCGTCTTCACCGACACCCCCTCGGCCGTCGAGCAGTTGGCCAAGCTGTTCGCCGTGTCGAAGGAGGAGATCGTCTCCGTCGAGGCCGCGCTGCGCCAGCGGTTGCAGCGCTGGCTGGCCGCCGAGGAGACGGCGCCCTACCGGGCCCACCTGGACGAGCTGCGCGCGCGCCTGGGCGAGAACCCGCCGAAGGAGCTGCTGGCCGGCGCGGCCGGGTGGCACGGCAAGGAGATCCGCGCCCTCGACGTGCCCGCCTGGCAGTTCGTGCAGGCCACCATGGCGGCACTGGTGCGCGTCCCCGACCTCGCGCCGCCCCCGCCGGATTCGCCCTTCCACCCGGCACCCCAGGTCCAGGAACCGCCCTTCCAGCCGGCGCCCTTGTTCCAGGAACCGCCCTTCCAGCCGGCGCCCCCGGCCCAGGAACCGCCCTTCCAACCGGCCCAGGAGCCGCCGTTCCAGGCCGCCATCCCGCCGGACGCGCCGTTCCAAGCGCCTTCGCAGGAAGCCCCCTTCCCTTCGCTGCCGCCACAGCCGCCCTTCCAGGCACCCGAGCCCCCGCGGGTCCAGCAGGACGGACCCGCCGACGGCAACGGCAAGCCGTACCAGGGCTTCAAGGACGTCTCGCTCACCAAGCGCTGCTTCCGCCAGCCCGACGGCCGGTGGTGGCTGCGGATCGACGTGACGGCCGAGCAGCTGGCCACCGGCGAGTGCGCGCTGCCCAGCGGGTTCGCCGCCTACCTCGGGCTGACCCCGGGCGCGAGCTGGACGGTCAGGAGCGCGGCGGGCGAGCTGATGATGAGCTGGCACGGCAGGCCGTCGATCAGCCAGATGGGCAGGCTGCTGGCCGACGTCGGCGCGAGGGAGGGCGGCCACCTGTTCATCACGCTCTCCAAGGAAGGCGTGCTGCGGGCCAAACACCTCCCGGTCTCCACCCCTGGCGCGAGTAAGATCTCCAAGGCGCTGCGACTGGCCGACTACACCGGCCTCAGCAGTGCCATCGAACACGCCGCCAGAATCATCGCCATAAGGATTGGCATGTCGGGCAACGTCAGTCTCGAGGACTTGAAGACCAGGCTCCGCGAACGCGGGGACCGTGACCTGTTCGAACTGTTGGACTGAGCCCGTGCCGCGGCTCGCGATCGCCCCCGACTTCCCCAGGGAGCTCAGCGCTCTGGCCCCGCCTGCGCGCAGGGAGGTCATGGCCGCGTTGCCCGCGCTGCTGACGCACGTCCCCGTCCCCGAAGGGGTGGGGACGCTGCGGATGGCCGAGGAGCACATGGCCGTCGTCGTACGGCAGGGCGATGTCTCGTGGCTGCTCACCCTGCTGCCCGACGCCGAGGCCGAGGCCTACGCCAGGCGGCACGCCTTCAGCGTCAACCCGGTCATCGGGGTGGTCGAGCAGTGGGACGCCGAGGCGCTCGGCCTGGTCGAGCACGCCCTGCGCCGCTCGGCGGGCCACGCCAGGCTGTTCGAGCCGGTCAGCGACACTGACCTGCTGAGCCTGGGAATCGATCTCGCGCTGCTGCCGATCATCAGGCTGATCGGCAACGAGGCGGACGTGGAGGCGCTCGAACCGCTGCTGCCGCCCACGCAGTACCTTCCGCTCTCGGTCATGGCCAGGGGCGGCTCGCTGCCCGAGGCGTGGAAGGAGCTCGACTCCCGCCGCACCTCGTGGGACCCGCCCGAGCCGATCGACACCTCTGACCTGTACGCGGCGCTGGTCCGCAGCCCTGACAGAGCGGTGTTCGCCGCCACGGACGAGGAGCTGGAGCGGATCGTCACCGCGCCGGACTGGTGCGTCTTCCTGCACCCGCCGCAACACCGGCTGGCGCGCGCCGACCACTACGAGCATCCCGTGCTCGTCACCGGCGGCGCGGGCACCGGCAAGACCCTCATCGCCCTGCACCGGGCCGCGCACCTGGCCGCGCACGGGAACGGGCCGGTGCTGCTGGTGACGTTCACGCAGAGTCTGGCCACCGACCTGTCGGCGAGGCTCGACATCCTCATCGAGGACGAGTCCGTCCGTAAGCGCATCGACGTCTGCAACGTCGACCGGCTGGCGATCAGGATCGTGGCCGACGTGGAGGGGCGGCAGCCCGCCCTCGTCGGCCCGGGGGCCCGCTCGCTGACCGAGCTGACCGACGAGGCGCTGCGGCTGCTCACCAGGGCCACCGGCGATCTGCTCGATGACGTGCTGAGCTTCGGTGAGCCCGGGCGCAAGCCGTACCGGCACATCGTGGTGGACGAGGCGCAGGACGTCAGCCCCGCGCAGTGGCGGCTGCTGCGCGCGGCGGTGCCGCGCGCGCCCGACGACCTGTTCGTGGTCGGCGACCCGCACCAGCGCATCACCGACCATCGCATCGCCCTGGGCGCGGTCGGCATCCATGCCGTCCAGCACGGCCTGAGCATCTCCTACCGGCTGCCGCACGAACTGCTCTCCTTCGGTGTCCGGCTGCGCGGTGGCGGGCCGACGCTCGGCCTGGTCAAGGGGGTGCAGGAGCTGCGCGGCTTCCGCAGCACCCGCCACGGCGAGCGGCCGACGGTCCGGGCCTACGACACGCCGGAGGCCGAGCTGGCCGGACTGGTGACGACGATCGAGTCGTGGCGGGAGGAGGGGGTGCCCAGCGCGGAGATCGCCGTGGCCGCGCGCACCACTCGCCTGGTCAAGGCGGCCAAGGAGGCGTTGCGTCAGGCCAGGCAGGAGGTCAGGGTGACCACTCTGCACGGCCTGAAGGGCCTGGAGTTCGAGAACGTCGCGCTGGTCGGCATCACCGAGGGTGTGGTGCCCGAACCGCTACCCGCCGACCCCGGTGACCGGGCGCGAGTGCTGCAGCGCGAGCGGGGTCTGCTCTACGTTGCCTGTACGCGGGCCAGGTCCGTGCTCTACGTTTCCCATTCGGGAAGAGGTAGCCCTTTTTTGTCGTCCTAATCACATAGTCTCTGAACTGCGGATATCTTCCCTTTGCCGGTTGGACCCCAATGAATCTCAGCCTGAGCGACCTCGCGCCACCCTTGCGCTGGACGTCCCCCGTCCAGATCGCACCGCTCGCGGACGATCCTCAGCTGCCCGAAGCATGGTGGCAGTCGATCCCGCTGGACCGCGCGTGCGCCGTCATCGGCGCGCAGGCCGTCGCCGGACGCCTCGCCGACCTCGCCGTCGCCACGTGGGGGCATCTGCAACTCGGCGACATCCTGCCGTTGCTGAGGTTCTCCGACCCCGCCGAGAGCGAGCGGACGCCTGAGCTGCTCGGCCGCGACGTGGTTCACAAGCTGTTCAGCGGTGTCTTCGAGCGGCTGCTCGAACCCGTCGCCGAGGTCCGGCCCGTTCCGCTGCCCCAGCTGGTCGACGAGCTGTTCGTCTCGCTCGACGAGCGTCAGCGGACGATCGCGCGCGACCGTGTCTACGCCGAGCAGCGGGCCACGCTCGACGAGCTGGCGCAGCGCTTCTCCGTGACCAGGGAGCGGATCAGGCAGATCGAGCGCGACCTGCGCGACCACGTGGAAGCCTGGCTCTCCTCCGTCACGGCGGCGCCGCTGTTGGCGCACGTGACGTGGCTGCGAGGGCGGCTGGGCGCCGCCGTACCCGCCGAGGAGCTGGCGGACGCGGTGGCGTGGCACCGTACGGAGCTGGTCTCGCTCGGCATCCCCGTGTGGCGCTTCGTGCGGACTCTGCTGACCGGCTACGACCAGGTGGACGGGTGGCTGATCGCGGGCGGCGCCGACGAGCTGAGGGAGAAGACCAGGCAGCTGTTCACCGAGGGACCGCGACCCGTCGGCGAGGCGGTCGCCATGACCGCCCAGCTCGGCGTCCGCGAGGACGTGGCGGAGCGGTGGCTGGCCGCCGTGCCGCAACTGCGGGTCTTCGAGGGACATGTCATGCTCTGGCCGCGCAGCGTCAACGAGAAGGCCGAGGCGGTGCTGGCCGTCGCGGGCCGGCCGCTCACCCCTGAGGAGATCCAGGAGCGGATCGGCGAGGACTACAGCCTGGTCGGCATCCGCAACCAGCTCACGGCCGACGCGCGCTTCCGCAGGGTCGACAGGAACAAGTACGGCCTGGCACGGTGGGGCGGCGAGGAGTACCTGGGGATCAGGGAGATGATCGCCAGGGAGATCGAGCGGGCCGGCGGCGAGGCCTCGGTCAACACCATCGTGACGAACCTGACCTCCCGCTACGACGTCAGCGAGAGCTCGGTCCGCGCCTACTCCGGCGGGCCGGGGTTCGAGCGGTCGCAGCGCGGCTGGATCAGGGTGGCGGCGCCCGACCAGCCCGGTTACCAGCCGCGCAAGGACGTCTCGGAGACGCGGCGCTGCTTCAGGTCGCGTGACGGGCGCTGGTGGCACCGGGTGGACGTCAACGCCGAGCACCTGCGCGGCTCGGGCTCCCCACTCCCCACCGGCTTCGCCGCGCATCTCGGCATGGCGCCCGGCGGTTCCCTGACCGCCTCCGCGCCCTCCGGCGACGTGGTGATCTCCTGGCACAACCAGCCGACCATGGGGTCGATCAGGAACGTGCTGGCGGAGTTCAACGCCTCCGAGGGCGACCACGTGTTCCTCACGGTGTCCGACGGAGGGGAGCTGCTCACCCGCTTCCTGCCCGCGGCCCAGCCGGCTCTCCGGCCGCTGAACCGGGCGCTGCACCTGATCGGGTACACGGCCCCGGTGAACTCCGAGGCGGAGGGCCTGCGGCTGATCGGGGCCAGGGTCGGGCTGCCGGAGACCGCGACGCGCGAAGAGGTGCTGGCGCGCCTGCGGGAGCGCGGCGACCGGGACATCCTGGCCTTCCTGGGCGAGTAGTCGCTTTCCGCCGGCAGGGCGCCGGATTAGGCTCGGTGCATGTTGAGGATCTACGACACGCGTACCAGGCAGGTCGAGGACATCCCCCAGGCGCGAGCGCTGCGGATGTACACCTGCGGTCCGACCGTCTACCGGTACGCGCATGTCGGGAACCTGCGCTCCTACCTGCTGTCCGACCTCATCAGGAGGATCCTGGAACGCCGGCGGGTCCGCATGCTCGTCTGCCAGAACATCACCGACGTCGGTCACCTGGTCGACGACGCCGAGATCGGCGAGGACAAGATCGTCGCGCAGGCGCGTGAGGAGGGCAGGTCCACGCTCGACATCGCCAGGTTCTACGAGGACGCCTTCCGCCGCGACACCGCCGCGCTGAACCTGCGCCCGCCCGAGCACACCCCCCGCGCGACCGAGGCCATCGACCTCATGATCGAGCTGATCGCCAAGCTGATCGAGAAGGGCCACGCCTACACCGTGCCCGACGGCTCGGTCTTCTTCGCCGCCGAGACCTTCCCCTCGTACGGGGAGATCTCCGGCAACCGGCTCGACGCGCTCAAGCCGGGGCACCGGGTCGAGGGCGTCGACCCGCGCAAGCGCTTCCACGCCGACTGGGCCCTGTGGAAGCACTCGCACCGCGAGCTGGCCTGGGACACCCCGTGGGGCGGGCGCGGCTTTCCCGGCTGGCACATCGAGTGCTCGGCCATGTCGCTGCGCTACCTCGGCGAGCACATCGACATCCACACCGGCGGCATCGACCTGCGCTTCCCGCACCACGAGGACGAGCGCGCGCAGTCCGACAGCGCGGCGGGGCACGAGGTCGTGCGGCGGTGGGTGCATGGGGAGCACCTGCTGTTCGACGGGCGCAAGATGGCCAAGTCCACGGGCAACGTGGTGCTGCTGGCCGACGTGGAAGCCGAGGGGATCGACCCGCTGGCCGTACGGCTGGCCTTCATGGAGCACCGCTACCGGCAGCAGATGAACCTGACCTGGGACACCCTGCGGGCGGCCGACCGCACGCTGCGCCGCTGGCGGACCAGGGTCGCCGAGTGGGCGGAGTCGCCGTCCGCGCCTCTCGACCAGCAGGCCGTACGGCAGGCGGAGGCCGCCTTCGACGACGACCTCGACACGCCCGCGGCCCTCAGGGTGCTCCGGGAGCTCGAACGCGACGAGAGCGTCGCGCCGGGCTCGAAGTTCGAGTCCTTCCTCCATCTCGACCACGTGCTGGGCCTCGACCTCTCGTCGGAGATCGGCAGGGTGCGGGTGCTGCCGTCCGGCGCCGCCGAGCTCCTGGAGCAGCGCGCCCGCGCCAGGCGGGAGCACGACTGGGCGGCCGCCGACCGCCTGCGCGACGAGCTGGCGACGCTCGGCGTGAAGGTCGCCGACACCCCCGACGGCCAGACCTGGGCCTGACCCGCGCGCCCCTCGGCGCTCCATGATCGTGTCCTGACGGTTACCCCGAGTAATGCCTGTCCAGGCGGCGATGTAGGGCTGCGACACTTGGTGCGGAGCAGGTCAGAGGGAGGTTTTCGTGAGGATCAGGCCCTATGCGTGGTTGCCGTGGCCGCTGCGTTGGCTGGCACGGTTAGTGACGGTCCTCCTGGCCCTGGCACTGGTTCTCGCGGCCGTCGGCGTGTGGATCACGCGACAGTCGTTCCCGCAGCTGGACGGAGCGATCAAGCTCCCGGGGCTGTCCGCGAAGGTGGACGTCTACCGCGACACGTGGGGCATTCCGCAGATCTACGCCGACACCTCGGAAGACCTCTTCATGGCCCAGGGCTACGTCCACGCCCAGGACCGCTTCTGGGAGATGGACTTCCGCCGGCACGTCACCTCGGGCCGCCTCTCGGAGCTGTTCGGGACGGCGACGCTGACCGAGGACAAGGTCATCCGCACGATGGGCTGGCGCGAGGTGGCCGAGCAGGAGCTGGCGACGCTGACCGACCGCACCAGGAGCTACCTCGACGCCTACGCCAAGGGCGTCAACGCCTGGCTCGCGGAGCACCCGAACGCGTCCGCGAAGAGCCTCGAGTATTCGGTGCTCAAGCTGCAGAACTCCGGGTACACGCCCGAGCCGTGGAGCCCGCTCGACTCGGTGACCTGGCTCAAGGCCATGGCGTGGGACCTGCGCTCCAACCTCTCCGACGAGATCTCCAGGGCGGTGGCGGCCACCAGGCTGCCGAGGGAGCGCGTGAACCAGCTCTTCCCCGGCTACCCGTTCGACCGGAATCCGGCGATCGTGACCCAGGGCACGATCTCCGACGAGCACTTCGACCATAAGTCCGAGCCTCGGCTCGACGAGGGCGCCGCCGCCACCCTCACCAGGGCGGCGGAGGCACTGAGCAGGGTGCCCGACCTCATGGGCACCAAGGAGCACGACGGCATCGGGTCGAACTCGTGGGTGGTCTCCGGCGAGCACACCACGACGGGCAAGCCGCTGCTCGCCAACGACCCGCACCTGTCGGCGCAGCTGCCGTCAGTCTGGTACCAGGCGGGACTGCACTGCCGTACAAAGTCGGAAAAATGCGGATATGACGTGACAGGGTTTACCTTCTCCGGGGTGCCCGGCGTGATTATCGGACACAATGACAAGATCGCCTGGGGGTTCACCAACCTGGGCCCTGACGTCGCGGACCTCTTCCTCGAGCAGGTCAAGGGCGACACCTACCTCTACCAGGGCCAGTGGGCCAAGCTGGAGACCAGAAAGGTCCAGATCAAGGTCGCGGGCGGCGAGCCCGTCACCCTGACCGTGCGCAAGACCAGGCACGGCCCGCTGATCAACGAGGTGATGGGCAGCGTCAAGCCCTCCGGCGAGGCGAACGCCGTCGCCCTGCAGTGGACCGCGCTCTCCCCCGGCACCGCGGCCGAGGCGATCTTCGAGCTCAACGCGGCGGGCGACTGGAACGAGTTCCGCGCCGCCGCCTCGCTGTTCGACGTGCCCGCGCAGAACCTGGTCTTCGCCGACACCCAGGGCCACATCGGCTACCAGGCGCCCGGCCGCATCCCGGTGCGCGCCAAGGGCGACGGCACCTGGCCGGTGCCGGGCTGGACCGGCGAGTACGAGTGGCGGACCGCGCCCATCCCCTACGACCAGTTGCCCAGCGTCGCCGACCCCGCGGACGGCTTCGTCGTCACGGCCAACAACGCGGTCATCGACCCCGGCCGCTACCGGCCGCTGCTCACCAAGGACTGGTCGTACGGCTACCGCGCCAAGCGCATCCTCGAACGCGTCCAGCAGGCGATCAAGTCAGGCAAGATCGACGCCGAGACCATGGGCCGCATCCAGCAGGACTCCCGCAACGGCCTGGCCGAGCTCCTCGTCCCCGCCCTGCTCACGATCGAGCTCGCCGGACCCAGTGCCGAGGCCCAGGGGCTGCTGCGCGGCTGGGACGGCTCGCAGGATCTCGACTCCGCCCCCGCCGCCTACTTCAACGCGGTCTGGCGGCACCTGCTCATCGCCGCCTTCAACGACGACCTGCCCGAGGGCGCCCGGCCGACCGGCGGCGACCGCTGGTACGAGGTCGTGCGCAACCTGCTCGCGGCTCCGGCCGACCCGTTCTGGGACGACGTCACCACCAGGGGCCACACCGAGACGCGCGACGACATCCTGCGCACCGCCATGGCCGACGCCCACCAGGAGCTCTCCGGGCTGCTGGGCCCCGACGTCAAGGCCTGGCGCTGGGGCGATCTGCACCGGCTCACGCTGACCAACCAGACGTTCGGCACCTCAGGCATCGGCCCGATCGAGGCGCTGTTCAACCGCGGCCCCTTCGGCTCGCCGGGCAACAAGGACGCCGTCAACGCCACGGGCTGGAACATCCAGGACGACTACGCGATCACCGCCGTCCCCTCGATGCGGATGGTCATCGACCTCGCCGACCTCGACAGGTCCCGCTGGATCAACCTCACGGGCGCCTCGGGCCACGCCTTCCACGACAACTACTGGGACCAGGCGCCGCTCTGGGCGAACGGGGAGACGACGCCGATGCACTCCAAGCCCGACTCGATCAGGAAGGCCGCGGTGAACACCCTGACCCTCACACCGTGAGCAGGCGCGACTCGCCCACCGCGAGGTCCCACAGGTCGGCGCGCGGCAGGCCGCGCGCCTCCCACTCCTGCCTCGCCAGCCGCACCGGCTCCAGCAGCGGCTCGCCTGACAGCACGAACGTGCCCCAGTGCATGGTCGCCATCCGCGGCGCGCCCACGTCCAGGCAGGCCTGGACGGCTTCGGCGGGGTTGACGTGGTTGCCCTTGGTGAACCAGCGCGGCTCGTAGGCGCCGACCGGCAGCAGCGCCAGGTCGAGGCCGGGAAACCGGGCGCCGATCTCGGCCAGGCGCGGGCCGTAGGCGGTGTCGCCGGCGAAGTAGATCGACTTGTTGATCACCCAGCCGCCCCACAGGGTCTTGCAGGTGTCCCAGAGCGTCCGGCGGCTCCAGTGGTGGGCCGGCACGAAGTCGAAGCTGACCCCGCCCAGGGTCGCGCCCTCCCACCAGTCCAGCTCGGTGACGTGGCGAAAACCCCGCCTGGTGAACCATCGGGCGAGGTTGGCCGGGACGAAGACCGGCGTGGTCCTGGGTAACCGTCTGACCGTGGGGGCGTCGAGGTGGTCGTAGTGGTTGTGGCTGATCACGACCGCGTCGATCCTCGGCAGGTCGCTCCAGGCCACGCCCGGCGGGGTGAGGCGCTGCCGTACACCCGGGATCTTCCTGGACCACACGGGGTCGGTGAGGATGGTCAGCCCTTCGACCTGGAGCACGTAGGTCGCGTGGCCCACCCAGGTGACCACCGTGCCCGTGAGCTGGGGCAGGCCACCCCTGAGCACCGGGATCTGGTCGATGTCGCCGATGTCGGTGCGCAGGCCTCCGTGCCAGGCGACGCTCACCAGCTCACGGAAGGCGGGAAGCGGCGCGGTCGACCGGTCCCTGAACGAGGCCGGCCGGACGGGGGCGCTCCGCTGGGTGGTCTGTGACATGGGCACGCTCCCCTGCGTAGTGGATCACTCACCCTTGATGATCCCCTCTGGGAGCGTTCTATTCCTCCGCCACCATGGCGACTTGCGCGGATATCCACCGTCCTCGAGCCCCGCCAGCCGTTCGAAGGGGTTGTACGCGGCCTGGTCGCCGCAGATCAGCATCGACACGGCGAGCGAGAGCAGGTAGAGCGGCAGCATCGGCAGGCCGGCGCACCAGGCCCACTGGGTGGCGTGGCGGCCTTCGTGCTCGAGCAGCCTGTCGGTGAGGTAGCCGTCGGGATGCTTGGTCAGCACGACGTTCCCGACGGTGAAGGCGCCCGCCACGGGGAAGGCGAAGCGGTAGCCGTAGGCCAGGATGAGGCCGTTGGGACCGTCGGTTCTGCGTGCCCCGCCGGCGACGGAGATCAGCAGGCCGAGCGGGGTGGACAGATTGACGAAGTTCGCGATCCTGCGGATCCGATGGCGCCTCTCCATGCGTCTCACCCTTGACCGGACTTGACAAATCGGAATAATGATCCCCGTCCTGAAATCTCCCACCAGAGCAGGATCATGAGATTCATCATTCTGGCCGCGCTCGTCTGCACCATGGCGCTCGCCACCGTAGGCGGCTTGGCCGTCACCCAGACCTCGTCCGCCACCGACACCCCCACGGCCGACAGGCTCGAATTACCGGTCTCCACCAGCCCCTCCCCCACGCCCACTCCCACCACGAGCGCCGCCAAGTACAAGGCGACGACCAAGGTGGTGAAGAAGAAGGGCGTCTCGTACCTGGACGTCGCCGTCACGTACGGCGGGGCGGCTCGCTTCACTGTGAAGCAGAAGGTGTGCAAGGGCAAGTCCTGCAGGACGGCCTCCACCACGCTGCCGGTGACCACGGGATCGGGGAAGGCGTCGAAGAAGCTGGGCAAGGGGTCGTACAAGACGAACGGGAAGCCGAGCGTCTCGCTGAAGGTACTGCCCTGGCCGACCCGCACGATCACCGCCACGGCGACGCCGTCTGCCACCACCACGGTGACGACGGGACCCACGGTGACGGCGTCGGCGGCCCCGGCCGCGACGGTCACGGTGGCGACCACGACCACGGCCACGGTCACGACCACCCAGACGACCACGATCACACAGACGCCCGCGCCGTCGGTCTCGATTTCGACGATCACGGCGACGCCGACGGTCACGGAGACCTGCTACATCCCCGAGCCGTCGCCCAGCGAGGACGCGTTGGCCCCGACTCCGTCCGCCACCGTCTCGGCGACGGAGACGACCCCCGTCGTTTCGCCGCCCGCGTCCAGTGAGGTGTCGCCGACCGGCACCACTCCCAGCGCGTCCGACACGGGCGCCACCCCACCCGCCGCACTGGCTCCGTCTTTCGAGCCGTGCCCGACAGAGAACCCCGACGACACCGGGGCGAGTATGCAGAACCAGCTACCGACGCCCACCTCACCGCCCACGCCGACCCCGTAGCTGAGGCCGACGTAACTAACGACGGCGTCGCCCATGGGCGGCGCCGTCAGGCGTTGGGAGGTGGTGGCTGGTCGTAGCCCCTCAGGAGCCACGAGCCGCCCGACGATGGCGACAGCAGGACGGCGATCACCACCACCACCATTCCGCCGTAGAGGTAGATGAAGCCCGCGGCGTCACCGGCGATCACCAGGTCGCCCGCCGCCCGCCTCAGCGAGAACACCATCGACACCAGCAGCCAGCCGATCGCCACCGCCGAGGCGCCGAGCTTGGCGCGCATCATCTTCCCCGCGAGGAGACACAGCCCGAACAGCACGGGAACCCAGCCGATGGCCGCCGCGGGGAAGGAGTCGCCGAGGTACCACGCGTGGGTGAACCCGCCCACCACGCCGAGGACGACCCCCAGCACGACCAGCATGCCGTACGCGGCCCCGGCCAGAGCTGACTCGGCGTGGCTCCTTTGCTCCATACCGGAGGAGGTTAGTGGATCCCTGCGAACAGGTCGTTCTCAAGGGCGTAAGGCTCGCCGAGCCCGCCCGCCTCGACCGGCAGGCTCGGCACCGTCTCGCCGCGGGGTCCGCTGCGCAGGATGAAGTGCTCCACCCCGAACGCCTCCTGCCCGATGTTGTTGGACAGCGCGAACCACGGCGCGTCGACCGTGATCTGCGTGGCGTGCGCGCGCAGCGCGTCGAGCTTGTTCCCCAGGTACGGCCGGGCGTCCACCTCGGTGGTGATCTCGTCGTCCGCCGCGCCGAACGGGACGTCCTCGACGTTCTCGGGGACGAACGCGACCTCGGCCTCGGCGAGTTCCTCGGCCGTCCTGCGCATCACGGACTTGGCGGTGGCGGTGTAGTAGACCTTGGCCACCCGCCACGGCTCGCCCTCGCCGTGCAGGGGATCGGCGGCCAGCTCGACGGCCCGCCACGCGACCCGGTGTGCCTGGATGTGGTCGGGATGCCCGTAGTAGCCGTTGTCGTCGTAGGTGACCATGACCTGCGGGCGCACCTCCCTGATGACCTCCACCAGGAGCGCCGCGGCCTCGTCCACGTCGGCCTGCCAGAAGGCGTTCGGCCGGTGGTTGGCGGCCACGCCCATCATCCCGCTGTCGCGCCACCTGCCGGGCCCGCCGAGGAAGCGGTGGTCCTCGACGCCCATCGCCTTGCAGGCGGCGTCCAGTTCCCCGATGCGGTACTCGCCGAGGGTGTCGTCCCCGTCGGCGGCCAGATGCGCCAGCTCGGGCGGGATGACCTCGCCCTCCTCACCCAGGGTGCAGGTCACGAGCGTGACGTGGGCCCCTTCCGCGGCGTACTTGGCCATCGTCGCGCCGGTCCCGATCGTCTCGTCGTCGGGGTGGGCGTGCACGAGCAGGAGGCGTCGATCACTCATGCCCCCGAGCGTATTCCACCCGCCCAGCCGTACCTCATCCCCAGAACCCCACCCCCAAGACCGCACCCCCCGGCCCGCCCAACCACCTCCCGAAGAACGCGCCGTTCGGGGCCGCACGGGGCGGGTGTCTCACCTGGCAAGATGGGGGGTTATGAGTGAGAGCTTCCCGCGCCTGCACGCAAGGACCCGCCGGTTCACCCTCGGAGTGCCCAGGGGCTTCACGATCTCCCCCGACGGCGCCCGCGTCCTCTTCCTGCGCACGCAGTCCGGCACCGACCCGTTGACCTGCCTGTGGGAGCTCGACACCGCCACCCACGTCGAACGCCTGGTCGTCGACCCCCGCGCCCTCGACGCCGACGACGAGAACCTGCCCCCCGAGGAGCGCGCCCGCCGCGAGCGCAGCCGCGAGCAGGCGGGCGGCGTCGTCGCCTACGCCACCGACTCGGCCGCCACGGTCGCGGCCTTCGCCCTCTCCGGCGGCCTCTACGTCACCGACCTGGCCACGGGCGAGACCCGCAGGCTGGAGACGCCTGGGGCGGTCATCGACCCGCGTCCGTCCCCCGACGGGCAGCACGTCGCCTACGTCACGAGCGGCTCGCTGCGCGTCCAGAACCTCGCCACCGGCGACGACCGCGCCCTGGCCACCCCCGAGACCGACACGGTCGCCTACGGCCTGGCCGAGTTCATCGCCGCCGAGGAGATGGACCGCCACCGCGGCTACTGGTGGTCGCCCGACAGCGACGCGCTGCTGGTCGAGCGGGCTGACGAGGCGCCCGTCCAGACCTGGTACATCGCCGACCCGGCCAACCCCGACCGCCCCGCCGTCCCGCAGAGGTATCCGGCGGCGGGCACGCCCAACGCGCGCACCGAGCTGTTCGTCCTGGGCCTGGGCGGCTCGCGGGTCGCGGTGCCGTTCGAGCACGAGTACCTGACCACCGCCTCGTGGGACTCCCACGCGCTGTCGATCGTGACCATGTCGCGCGACCAGCGGACGCGTCGCCTGTTCACCGTCGATCCCGCGAGCGGCCGGTCCAGCCTGGTCCGCGAGGACACCGACGAGGCGTGGGTCGAGATCGTGACCGGCGTCCCCGGGCACCTCGACGACGGCTCGCTGGTGTGGGTGGCCGACGACGAGGGCGGCCGCCGCCTGTTCGTCGGCGACCGCGTCGTCACCCCGCCCACCCTCCAGGTGCGCGACGTGCTCGACATCGACCGCGACACCGTGCTGTTCAGGGCCAGCGGCGACCCCACCGAGATCCAGCTCTGGACGTGGGACGGCCACTCCCTCATGCCCGTCTCCACGGCGTCCGGCGTCTACTCGGGCCGCCTGTCCGGCGGCGTCGGCGTGCTCACCGAGCAATCCCTCGACAAGGAGGGCGTCTCCGCCACCGTGGTCCTGCCCAGCGGCATGACGATCCCGATCCCCTCGCTCGCCGAGCGTCCCGGCCTCGACCTGCGCGTCCACGTGGGCCGCGCGGGCGCCCGCGACCTGTCGACCGCCGTCGTCTTCCCGTCGTGGCACGAGCCGGGCTCGCGCCGGCTGCCCGTCCTGCTCGACCCGTACGGCGGGCCGCACGCCCAGCGCGTCCTGGCCAGCCAGGGCATGTACCTCACCAGTCAGTGGTTCGCCGAGCAGGGCTTCGCCGTCATCGTCGCGGACGGCCGCGGCACCCCTGGACGCGGGCCCGCCTTCGAGCGCGCGGTGCTGAACGACCTGGCCACCCCCGTCCTCGACGACCAGGTGGACGCCCTGCAGGGGGTCGCCCAGCAGTACCCTGACGACCTCGACCTGACCAAGGTCGCCATCCGCGGCTGGTCGTTCGGCGGCTACCTGTCCGCGCTCGCCGTCCTGCGCAGGCCCGACGTCTTCCACGCGGCGATCGCGGGCGCGCCGGTGACCGACTGGCGCCTGTACGACACGTGCTACACCGAGCGCTACCTCGGCGACCCGCACGCCCAGCCCGAGGTCTACGACCAGTCGTCGCTGTTCGCCGACGCGGGGAAGCTGGAGCGCCCGCTCCTGCTGATCCACGGCCTCGCCGACGACAACGTGGTCGCCGCCCACACGCTCCGCCTGTCGTCCGCCCTGTTGTCGGCGGGCCGCCCGCACACCGTCCTGCCGCTGTCGGGCGTGACCCACATGACGCCGCAGGAGGTCGTCGCGGAGAACCTGCTGCTCCTCCAGGTCGACTTCCTCAAGAAGTCCCTGGATCTGTAAGAGGGTCGGAACCCCACGCGCGAAAAGCAAGGCCTTCACCAAGGGCGCGCTTCGCGCGTGGGGGTTCAGCCGCTCCCCCAGTCGGGCCACCGTCCCGACCCCTTGAGGCCCTAGCTCCGCGGACGCCCTTCTCAGACCCACCCCTGACGCACCTGGGTGGTAGACACCTGGACCCCACCCAGCCTTGCTCCGCGCGTCTGGCCGTCATACCCACGTGAATCGCTCTGATGATTACCTCTCGGAGATCAGTTCCCGATCGAGCGCGTCCAAGGACGGGCAGGCCGTGTCTCGCCCAAGGCCCTGCACCGCTTGGACCAGGCTCTGCGCATGCACCTCGCCCTCTGACCCGATGCTTCAGGCGCCAAGCCTTCAGGACCCGCCGTAGAGGCGCTCCAGATCCACCAACTGGACGTCTTCGCGCGCTCGCGCCATCTCTTCCAGTTGTGGCATGAACCCCGCCACGCTGAATAGCAACAGCCGCGTCTCAGGCGTGGCACGCTCGTCTCTGGCCATGAGCAACGCGCGAGTCCGCTCCAACCGATCCAGGTGCGCGCGCCCGACCACGTCCCCGCTCTTCGCCTCGCCAATCGCGAGGATCTTCTCCCTGCCGTCGTCCATGCGGGAGAAGGCCACAACGTCGATCTCGTGACCGGTCCTGTTAGCAGGGTCGGGCAGCACGCCGGAGGCCACTCTGGCCCGTCGGCCTCCGAGGGTCGAGACGTCGGCGTACCACCGGGTCCATAGCCGAGCCAAGTGCTCGAAGTGCGGGCCGAGCACCTGGCTGCAGAAGGTCGCCTGAGATCGCTCCCAAACCTGCGCTGCCGATCCGGGCCGTTCCAGGTCGGTCCACTCAGGCCTCATGAGCGCATGGTAGAAGCTGACGATCGGCTCGGTGATGCGATAGGCGGACCGCTTACCGTGAAAGGCGTCGGCTTCCCTGCAGATCAAGCCCACGTCCTCGAGCATGGTCAGGGCATGGCCCAGATCCGTCGACTTCTTTCCGAGATAGTTCGCGATCCCTCCTCGCGTGTGGTTGCCTCCCGCGACCGCCGACAGCACCCCGTGGTAGAGCGCCACATCGCGAAGTTCGGGCTCCTCCGAGAGAAGGGAGCGCCCCTCCCTGAAGAGGGGGCTTCCGGAGTTGAGCACGTTGCGAATCACCCACGGGCCGAAATCCGCCCGATCCCGCGGGACGTCTCCGAGAGTGAACTCGCGCCGGTAGGCGGGAGTTCCGCCCACCACCGCATGGACGAGCAGAGCCAGAGAAGGATCGTCGAGTTCCCAGAACTCCCTGGCCAACCGGAAGTCGAGGGTTGGGACCACCAACTCCAGACTGGCCCTTCCACGAAGGGGCGCGGTGCCCGCCAGCAGCGAGCCCATGAACGACAGCGCGGATCCACACAGCAGCAGACGGACCGGGGAGCCAGCTCGTTGCCCTTGCGGCCCGAGCGCCCGCTGGATGAGGGAGGGGAGCTCTGGTGATGCCTTCACGAGGTAGGGGAACTCATCGATCACCACAGGAACGGGCCGGTCTGAGGCGATACGCATGAGCGCCTGGACCGCCTCGTCCCATCGCTCGAAACGACGCGGCACCGGCTCTCCGAGGTGGTGTGCCATCGCCGTGCCGAACTGGCGGAGCGCTTCAGCTTCTGTCGCTTCGGTCGCCGCGAAATAGAAGCCACCCGCCGCGCGGCATACCGCGTCCAGCAGGTAGGTCTTACCTTGACGGCGTCGCCCGGACACCACGCCAAGCGTCGCTTCACCGCCGGGATACTGGACGAATCGGGTCAGTTGCGACCACTCGTAGTCCCGATCGAAGATGCCGGAAGGCTTTTCCACGCTCCTATGATAACTGAGGCTATTATAGGCTTGCTTATTATTCATCATTCAGCTGAGATCGGCGTCGTGGACCAGGATGGCGGCCTGGACTCTGTTGGTCAGGCCGAGCTTGGCCAGCACGCGGCTGACGTGCGCCTTGACCGTCGCCTCCGTCAGGTGCAGCTCCCTACCGACCTCCGCGTTCGACAGCCCCCTGGCCAGCGCCCTGATCACGTCCTCCTCCCGCCCGGTCAGCGTGGCCAGCTGCCGGCGAGCCGCCTCCGCCCGAGACGGCGCCCTGTCCACGAAGGCAGAGATCAGCCGCTTGGTGACCGTGGGCGACAGCATCGCCTGCCCGCCCGCCACGGTTCGTACGGCGGCGGCCAGCTCGCGCGGCGGCGTGTCCTTCAGCAGGAAGCCGACGGCTCCGAGGCGAAGCGCCTCGTGCACGTACTCGTCCAGGTCGAAGGTGGTCAGCATGATCAGCTTGACCGCGTCGGGCACGCTCAGGAGGCGCTCGGCGGCGGCGAGCCCGTCCATGCCCGGCATCCGCACGTCCATCAGCACGACCTCGGGGCGCAGCCGGGCCGCCGCCGAGATCGCCTCGGCGCCGTCGCGGGCCTCGCCGACGACCACGATGTCGCCGGCCGCCTCCAGGATCAGCCGCAGGCCCGACCGCACCAGCGCCTCGTCGTCGACGATCAGGACGCGGATCACGCGGGGATCCTGGCGCGCAGCTCGAAGCCGCCGTCTTCCCGGTAACCGGTGTGCAGGGTGCCACCCACCAGCTCGACGCGTTCGCGCAGCCCCACCAGCCCCCAGCCCGACTCGGGCAGCGGCGCGGCCGGCCGTACCGGCGACTGGTTGGCGACCACCACCTCCAGCGAGGAGGGCAGGAACCGGAGGGAGACGTCGGCGCTGGTCTCGCCCGCGTGCTTGTGGACGTTGGTGAGCGCCTCCTGCACCACCCGGTAGGCGGTGCGCTCGACCGTCGGACCGAGGGACCGGGCCTCGCCCTCGTCGCGCCTGGTGAGCGCGATGCCGAGGGCGCGCGACCGGTCCAGGAGCTCGTCGAGGTCGGCCAGCGTGGGCTGAGGGGCGCGGGGGGCGGGCTGGGTGGTCGAGCGGAGGACACCCAGCACGTCGCGCAGGTTGGTGAGGGCCTCCCTGCCGATGTCGCCGATCAGCGCGGCGGTCTCCGCCGTACGGGTGTCAGCGGAGCCGACCTCCAGCGCGCCCGCGTGCATGACCATGAGCGACACCCGGTGGGCGACGATGTCGTGCATCTCGCGGGCGATGCGGGCCCGCTCCTGGACGCGTGCCTGCTCGGCGCGCATGACCTGCTCGCGTTCGAGGCGCTCGGCGCGCTCGTGCGCGGCGGCGAGCACGTCCCGCCTGGCCCGCACCCACAGCCCGAAGACCAGCGGCAGCCCGATCAACGCCGCGCCCATGACCGTGGCGTTGCCGAACGTGCCGGTCATGTGCTCCCTCGGACCGCCGATCAGGACTCCCGCCGCGGCGGACAGGACGACGACGACCGCGCCCATGCCCGCGTACGCCGCGACGCCGCGCCGCTCGCGCAGCGTGGTGCCCGCGTAGTAGGAGGCGACGAGCAGCGGCGGCCACATCGCGAGCCCGACGTAGGCGAGCACGCCCACCGCGGCCAGCGGCCACCAGGCGCGCGGCGCGAACCACGCGGCCGCCCCCGCCACCGCGGCGATCAGCACGAGCAGTGGGAACGGCAGGTTCGCCACCACCCCCATCTGGCCGCTGACCGTGGCCAGCGAGAGGCCGAACACCAGGACGCCAAGCACCATGCCCCCGAGCGTATGACGCAGCGAACCGGACACATTACGACGAAAGTCGTAACTCCCCAGCAACGATCGGAGCTGGGCCGCTTCCCGCGGGTGGGACCAGAGTGATCCGCATGAAGACGCCCTACGTTGTCGCGGCCCTGTCGTCGGCCCTCATCGCCGCCCCCGCACACGCCGAGACCGCCAAGCCCTCGCTGCCCGAACCGACGGGCGAGCAGACGGTCGGCACGACCTCCCTCCACCTGGTCGACATCGAGCGCCGCGACCCCTGGAACCAGGAGGCGGCCGCCAGGGAGCTCATGGTCTCCCTCTGGTACCCGGCGTCCAGGTCAGGAGGAAAGCGCGCGAGCTACCTGACGAAGGAGGAGTCGGCCGCCGTCCTGAAGGACTTCGACGTGCCTCCCGAGACACTCACCGCGACCCGGGCGCACGCCAGGGTGAGCCCGCCGCCCTCCCGGGCCAGACTGCCCCTGGTGCTGATGTCCCCGGGCTTCACCATGCCCAAGGCGACGCTGACGTCGCTGGCCGAGGACCTGGCCAGCAGGGGCTATCTGGTGGCGGCGGTGGAGCATACCTACGAGTCGGTCGCCACCACCTTCCCCGACGGCAGGACCACCACCTGCCTAGCCTGCGTGCGAGGGCAGGACGGCGCGAAGGTCGCCCAGGGAAGGGTCGCCGACCTGCGGTTCGTGCTCGACCAGCTCATGAGGCGGGACCTGGTCGACCGCTCCAGGATCGCCGTGGTCGGCCACTCGATGGGCGGCAACAGCGCCGCGCACACCATGCTGGCCGACCCGCGGGTCAAGGCGGCCGCCAACCTGGACGGCACGTTCGCCCCGATCGTGCCGAATCTGGGCAAGCCCTTCCTCATGGTCGGCACCACCAAGCACGTCCCTGACGGAAAGGACAGCACGTGGCGGCAGTCGTGGGCCAACATGACGGGCTGGAAGCGCTGGATCACCGTGACCGGCGCCGACCACTCCTCGTTCGTCGACTACGCCGTGCTCAGGCCCCAGCTGGGCCTGCCCGCACCCGAGCTCGTCGGAGCGCGGGCGCTGAAGATCACCCGCGCCTACCTCGCCGCCTTCCTCGACACGCACCTGCGGGGCAGGGACGAGCCGTTGCTGGACGGCCCGTCCACGGCCTACCCCGAGGTGCGGTTCTGGAAGTGATCAGCGGGCGGTCGGGGCGGGGCTGCCGTGCCAGCTGGCCCACAGGGCCGCGTAGGAGCCGCCCTCGGCCACCAGCTCGTCGTGCGAGCCCAGCTCGCTGATCCGCCCGTCCTCCACCACCGCCACGCGGTCCGCGTCGTGCGCCGTGTAGAGGCGGTGCGCGATCGCGATCACCGTGCGGCCGTCGAGAACGGCCGCGAGGGACCGCTCCAGGTTGCGCGCGGCCCTGGGGTCGATCAGCGAGGTGGCCTCGTCGAGCACCAGCGTGTGCGGGTCGGCCAGGACCAGCCTGGCCAGCGCGATCTGCTGGGCGTGCGCGGGTGAGATCGCCGTGCCGCCCGAGCCGACCGTGGTGTCGAGCCCGTCGGGCAGCGACTCCACCCAGTCCAGCGCGTCCACCGCCCTCAGCGCGTCGAGGACCTGCTCGGAGGTGGCGGAGGGCCGCGCGATGAGCAGGTTGTCGCGCAGCGTGCCGCGGAAGACGTGATGCTCCTGGGTGACCAGCGCGACGTGGCCGCGCAGGTCGTCCAGGGGCAGGTCGACCAGTGGCACCCCGCCGACCGTGACGGAGCCGGTGCGCGGGCCGTGGATGCCGGCCAGCAGCCTGCCGAGCGTCGACTTGCCCGCGCCCGAGGGCCCGACCATCGCCAGCCGCTCGCCAGGACGCAGCGACAGCGACACCCCGTGCAGGACGTCGTGCCCCTCGCGGTAGGCGTAGCGCACGTCCGAGGCGGCCAGGTTCTCGCCCGCCGGCACCGAGGTGCCTGCCGCACGGTCGTCGGGCACGTTGGCCACGCCCAGCAGCCGCGCCATCGCCGCCCCGCCGACCTGCAGCTCGTCGATCCACATCAGGAACCTGTCGAGCGGGTCGATGAGCTGCTGCGCGTAGAGCACGGCGGCGGTGACCTGGGCGAGCGTCACCCAGCCGTTGGTGTAGAACAGCCCGCCGACCAGCAGCGCCGAGACCACGGGGATCACGTAGCCGAGCTCGACCATGGGGAACCACACCGTGCGCAGGCCGAGCGTGTAGCGCTCGGCCGCCCACGACCTGGAGATGTCGCCGTCAGTGCGGGCGTGCCTGCGCTCCTGCAGGCCGAGCGCCTCGATCGTGCGGGCACCCTCGACCGTCTCGGCCAGCCCCTCGGTCATGTCCGCGTAGGCGGCGTTCTCCCGCAGATAGCCGTCGCGCGCCCGGTTGAGGTACCACCGGGTGGAGATCCAGATGATGGGGACGGCCAGTAGCATCGGCAGCATGAGCAGCGGGCTGACCAGCAGCAGCGCGCCCACCGTGATCAGCCCGGTGACCAGCGCGATCAGCGTCTCGGGCACCGCGTGCCGCACGGTCCTCGACAGCGAGTCGACGTCGCGCGAGGTGCGGGTGATCAGGTCGCCCGAGCCCGCCCGCTCCACCGTGGACAGCGGCAGCGCGAGCACCCTGTCGACGAACTCCTCGCGCAGCTCGGCGAGCACCTTCTCGCCGAGCCGGGAGGAGGCCAGCACCGCGAAGCGGACCAGCACCGACTGCAGCACCAGGAACGTTCCGATGCCGACGGCCACCAGCGTGACGTTGATGTCCGCGCCGTCCTGCACGTGCTGGACCAGGTTGCCGAGCTGCCACGGCACCGCCAGCCCCGCCACCGCGGCCAGGCCGTGCAACGCGAGGGCGACGGTCAGCTCACGCGGGTACTTCAACGTCAGCCGCCTTGCGTAGGCGCGAACCTGCGCCTGGTCGGCGACGGGGAGAATCTCCCGAGCCATCTCAGTCCTCCCCTCTCGTCACGGTCGCCGCGTAGGCGGGTTCGGTGGCCAGCAGGTCGCGGTGCGCGCCTTCGGCCCGCACCCTGCCGTCCTCCACGTAGATCACGTGGTCGGTGCGGTCGAGCACCAGCGGGCTGGTCGTGCAGACCAGCGTCGTCCGGCCGGCCCGCGCCTTGGCGAGCCGCTCGGCGATGCGCGCCTCGCTGTGCGCGTCGACCGCGCTGGTCGGCTCGACCAGGATGAGCACCTCGGGGTCGGCGACCAGCGCCCTGGCCAGGCGCAGCCGCTGCTGCTGCCCGCCGGAGAACTCCCTGCCCGCCTCGGCCACGTGGGCGTCGAGGCCGTCGGGCAGAGCCTCGATGATGTCCTCGGCGCAGGCGGTGTGCAGTGCCCGCGCCACGTCGTCGGCCGAGGCCTCGCCCCGGACGTCGAGCTCGTCGCGCAGCCGTCCGGCGAACAGCCTGGCGTTGTTGTCGGCGACCAGCACCCTGGAGCGGACCTCGGCCAGCGGCAGCGTGGCCAGATCGGTGCCGCCGAAGGAGACCTCGCCCTCGCTGTAGCGGCCCAGGCGGTCGGCGATCGCGATCGCGTCCTCGGGGGTGCCGCCCGCGAGCGCGGTCAGCGTGCCGGGCCTGACCGTCACCCCGCTCTCGGCGTCGTGCAGGAGGCCGCCATGGGAGGTGTCCTGGCCGCCCGTCACCTCGGGCTCGATCGACAGGATCCTGACCACGCGCCTGGCGGCGACGTGGCCCTTGGTCAGCTTGTCGGCGGCCTCGGTGAGCGTGCGCATCGGGCCGATCAGGAAGACCGCGTAGCCGTAGAAGGCGACGAGCTGGCCCGTGGTGATCTGCCCGCCGACGGCGAAGGAGGCGCCGATGCCGGTGACGATCGCGATGAGCAGGCCGGGCAGCAGGATCTGCGCGCCCTCCAGCATCGACTCGACGCCCGCGACGCGCACGCCCGCGTGCCGTACCCGCTGCGAATCCTCGCGGTAGCGGTCGGCGAAGACCTGCTCGCCGCCGATGCCGCGCAGCACCCGCAGGCCCGCGACGATGTCGGCGGCCCTGGTGGACAGCTCACCCTGTAGCTCGCGGTGGGCCTGCTGGCGCTTGTGCAGCGGTTTGAGCAGCGGGCCGACGGCGATCGCCATCAGCGGCACGCCGATCAGCACCAGCAGCCCCAGCTCCAGCGAGGTGGAGATCAGGATCACGGTCACGGTGACGAGCGCCACGACCGAGCCGACGCCGCGCAGCAGGATGTCCATCGAGTTGCCGATGTGCGCGATGTCGGAGTTGCCGACGCTCACCACCTCGCCGGTGGACAGCCGCTTCGGCAGCGTCGCCCCCAGCCTGGTGGCCTGCCTGGTGGTCACCTGGACCGTACGGTAGGCCGCGGCCAGCCAGTTGTAGACCGCCATCCGGTGCCGCATGATGCCGGCGTAGGACTGGACGAGCCCGAGCCCGAACAGCACCGCCGACCAGGTCACCAGATCGTCGGTGTGCTTGCCGGTGACCGCGTCGATGCCCTTGCCCAGCACGTACGGCATGAGCGCCTGCGCGAACCACCACAGGATGGCGAAGGAGATGCCAATGGCAAGGGCGCCCGCCTGGCGGCGCGCCGTCCAGAGGAGGTAGCGCGTGGGCGTGCGAATGTCAGGGGTGCCTGGATCGGCCTGGGGTAGGGAGCGCATAGCTCGTCAAGATTGACAAATTCCCAGCTCACCGGCAAACGATTTTCCGCGCCTGAGCTGGTGCGCCGCGCGCGGGGGCGCGCCGTGGCGACCACCTCGAGGTCGTCCTCCAGCGTGAGCAGCGTCGCCGGCGCCTCGAGGAGGATCCTCTGGTCCTCGGCCGGCATCGCCCCGATTTGAACCGCCCCCATCCCACCACAAGCGGTGCTCGTGGGACGATCCCGATCTATGACCACCAAACTCATCGGAATCGCGGCGGCCACCCTGCTGGCGACGGCCGCCGTCGCCCCCGCGGCCCACGCCGACACCGGCCTCAAGACCGTGTACGGCTGGGCCAAGAAGTCGGGCGACTCCGCCATGATCCTCACTCCTGCCAAGGCGACGCTCGGCGAGATCGGCGAGAGCGGCCTGCCCGGCTGGAGTCTCGGCAAGAGGACGGGCGAGCCCATCAAGATCGACTACACCGAGGGGCTCGACTTCCGCCAGATCAACAAGAAGTGCGGCAAGCGGGCGGCGGGCTACCCGCACGACAAGTACACGAAGAAGGGCTTCGGCGCGGTCAAGTGCACGCCCGGCGACCTGTGGACGCTGCTGGGCAAGGGCCGCCTGGCCGTCCGGGTCGTCTACGACCCCGCGGGCCCGATGGCCGTCAAGGTCTACGAGCTGAACCTCCCGTAGCACTCGGCCTCTGGGGTTGATGTCCCCCGGAGGTCCTGCGAAGGCCAGGGCGCCGGTCACACCGTGTAAACACCCGCCCTGGCCGCCGTCGCCGCCCCCGCGGCGGCGCGGTCGGCGACGGTCTCGTCAAGGGGATCGCCGCTGGCCAGGAAGCGGTAGTACAGCGGCGCCGAGACCGCGCGGATGACCTCATGGGCGTCCGTTCCGCCGGGCACCTCTCCCCGCGCGATGGCCGCCCGCACGCACCCCGCCCACTCCTCGATCCTCGTCGCGTAGAAGCGGTGCAGCGCCTCGGCCGTCCGCTCGTCACACGTCGCCGCGGCGATCACCGCCTTGAACAGCGCCCCCTGGCGGGGATCGGTCAGGGTGGCGACCACGAGCCTGGCGTTCGCTCTGAGGTCCTCGTCGAGCGAGCCGGTGTCGGTGCGGGGCGTGGACTGTTCGGCCATGTCGACGAGGAGGTCGGCGACCAGGCCCGTGGTCGTGGACCAGCGCCGGTAGACCGTGGTCTTGCCGACCTCCGCCCTGCGGGCGACGTCGGCGAGGTCGAGCCGGTCGAAGCCGTGCTCGACCAGCGCGTCGCCGGCCGCCTGGAGGACGGCGGCGCGCACGCGCGCGGTGCGTCCCCCCGGCCTGACCGCGCCATAACGGGTCTCCAGTTCCATTACCAACCCCCTCATGCTACGTTGCTCTCATCTTAACGGAACCAGAGACCCGTTAGAAGAAGGGCTTGCCATGTCCACGCTCACCCACGCCGAGCCGCGGGCCGTCATGACCGGACGGCAGAAGCTCGTGCTGACCCTCCTCCTCGGCGCCCAGTTCATGATCGCCGTGGATTTCTCGATCCTGAACGTCGCGCTGCCCGTCGTCGGACAGGGGCTCGGTTTCTCCCTCACCCACCTCCAGTGGATCGCCACCTCCTTCGCGCTGGCCGCCGCCGGGTTCACCCTCCTGTTCGGCCGCGTCGCCGACCTGGTCGGACGCAAGCGGCTCTTCCTGGGCGGCATAGCCGTCCTCGGTCTCTCCTCGCTGATGGGCGGTCTCGCCACCTCTCCCGAGGTCCTGCTGGTGGCCAGAGTGTTGCAGGGACTGGCCACGGCCGCCGTCACGCCCGCGGGTCTCGCCCTGCTCACCACGGCGTTCAAGGAGGGCCCGCTGCGGGAGCGCGCCCTCGGCCTCAACGGCGCGCTGATGTCCGCCGGGTTCACCGCGGGCGCGATCCTCGGCGGCCTGCTCACCGACCTGCTCTCCTGGCGCTGGGCCTTCTTCGTCAACGTGCCCGTCGCCGCGCTCGTCCTGGCCCTGGCTCCTTCGGTGATCACCGACTCGCGGCCCGCCGTACGGCCGAAGCTGGACGTGCCCGGCGCGATCGCCGTCACCGGCGGGCTCCTCGCCCTCGTCTACGGCCTCACCCAGGCCGGTGAGACCGGCTGGACCACGCCTTCCACGCTGGCCGCGCTGATCGCGGGGCTCGCGCTCCTGGTGGCGTTCTGGTTCATCGAGAAGCGGGCCGACGCGCCCCTCGTCCCCGTGCGGATCATGAAGCGGCGCAGCGTCGTCTGGGGCAACACCGCGGGGCTCATCGCCTTCGTCACCGAGACGTCGCTGGTCTTCCTGCTCACCCTCTACCTCCAGGAGGTCCTCGACTACTCGCCGCTGGCCACCGGTCTCGCCTTCGGGGTCCTGGGCCTGGGCACCGTGCTCGGCGGCACCCTCGGCGGGCGCGCGGTCGGCCGCCTCGGCACCAGGGCCACCATCGTCGGCGGTGGCCTGGTCCAGGCCGTCGCCACCCTCGCGCTGATCGGTCTCGGAACCTCGGGCTCCTCCATCTGGCTGCTGCTGGCCGCGACCTTCGTCGGCGGCGTCGGCAACATGCTGGTGATCGTGGGCTTCATGGTGACCGCCACCTCAGGGCTGCCCGACGAGGAGCAGGGCCTCGCCACCGGCCTGGCGACCATGACCCAGCAGGTCGGCATCACGATGGGCATCCCGATCATGAGCGCCGTCGTCACGGCCCGGCTGACCGCGCTCGGCGACACGGGCCCGGAGGGGGTGCTCTCCGGGGTCTCGATCGCGATCCTCGTCAACGCCGCCCTGGTGCTGGCGGGCGCCCTGCTCGCCGCCGCCTTCCTGAAGCGCAGGTGACAACGACGACGCGGGCCGCCCCTCCGGTGCGAGGAGGGACGGCCCGCGTTCGCGCGCGCCTACTTGGCGTTGGCCTTGAGGTAGTCGCTGTTCATCCTGGCGATCGTGTCCAGCGGGATCCCCTTCGGGCAGACAGCCGTGCACTCGCCGGTGTTCGTGCATCCGCCGAAGCCCTCGGCGTCCATCTGGTCCACCATCGACTTGGCGCGGGCGATCCGCTCCGGCTGGCCCTGCGGCAGCAGCGAGAGGTGGGTGATCTTCGCCGCCGTGAACAGCGAGGCCGAGCCGTTCGGGCAGGCCGCGACGCAGGCGCCGCAGCCGATGCAGGTGGCCGCGTCGAAGGCGTCGTCGGCGTCCTCCTTGCGCACCGGCAGGCTGTGGGCGTCGGGCGCCGAACCGGCGGGAACCGAGACGAAGCCACCGGCCTGGATGATGCGGTCGAACGCCGACCTGTCCACGACCAGGTCCTTCACCACCGGGAAGGGCGCGGCCCGCCACGGCTCGATGGTGACGGTGGCGCCGTCCTCGAAGTGGCGCATGTGCAGCTGGCACGTGGTGGTGGCGCGCTGCTCGCCGTGAGCGACGCCGTTGATGACCATGCCGCACATGCCACAGATGCCCTCGCGGCAGTCGTGGTCGAAGGCGATCGGGTCGTCGCCCGCCAGGATCAGCTGCTCGTTGACGACGTCGAGCATCTCCAGGAAGGACATGTCGGGAGAGACGTCCTTGGCCTGGTAGGTCACCATCCGGCCGGAGTCCTTGGGACCGCTCTGACGCCAGACCTTAAGGGTGAGGTTCACTTGTAGCTCCGCTGGCTCATCTTGACGTACTCGTACTCGAGCGGTTCCTTGTGCAACACCGGCCCGTCGGGGGTGTGCTCCCACGCCGACACGTGCGCGAAGTTCTCGTCGTCTCGCAACGCCTCACCGTCGGCGTCCTGCGACTCGGCCCTGAAGTGACCGCCGCACGACTCGGTGCGCACCAGCGCGTCCAGGCACATGAGCTCGGCCAGGTCGAAGAAGTCGGCCACGCGGCCGGCCTTCTCGAGCACCTGGTTGAGCTCCTCGGCGGAGCCGGAGACCTTGACGTTGCGCCAGAACTCCTCGCGCAGCGAGGGGATCAGCTCCAGGGCCTTGCGCAGCGACTCCTCGGTGCGCTCCATGCCGCAGTAGTCCCACATGATCTTGCCGAGCTCCCGGTGGAAGGAGTCGGGCGTGCGAGTGCCGTTGATCGACAGCAGCTTGTCGATCTTCGTGCGGACCTTGATCTCGGCCTCGGCGACGGCCTCCTCGTCGACCTCGCCGTACGGGCCGTTGGCCAGGTAGTCGCCGATGGTGGTCGGCAGCACGAAGTAGCCGTCGGCCAGTCCCTGCATCAGCGCGGAGGCGCCGAGGCGGTTGGCGCCGTGGTCGGAGAAGTTCGCCTCGCCGATCACGAACAGCCCGGGGATCGTGGACTGCAGGTCGTAGTCCACCCACAGGCCGCCCATCGTGTAGTGGACGGCCGGGTAGATGCGCATGGGCTGGGTGTAGGGGTCCTCGCCGGTGATGCGCTCGTACATCTCGAAGAGGTTGCCGTACTTCTTCTCCACCGCGTCCCGGCCGAGCCGGTTGATCGCGTCGCGGAAGTCGAGGTACACGCCCAGCCCGCCGGGGCCGACGCCACGGCCCTCGTCACAGACGTTCTTGGCGGCGCGGGAGGCGATGTCGCGGGGCACCAGGTTGCCGAAGGCGGGGTAGATCCGCTCCAGGTAGTAGTCGCGCTCGTCGTCGGGGATGTCGCCGGGGGCGCGCGTGTCGCCCGCCGCCACGGGCACCCAGACCCGGCCGTCGTTGCGCAGCGACTCCGACATCAGCGTCAGCTTCGACTGGTACTCGCCCGACACCGGGATGCAGGTCGGGTGGATCTGCGTATAGCAGGGGTTGGCGAAGTAGGCGCCCTTCTCGTGCGCCCGCCAGATCGCCGTGGTGTTGCAGCCCTTGGCGTTCGTGGACAGGTAGAAGACGTTGCCGTAGCCGCCGGTGGCCAGCACGACCGCGTCGGCCATGTGCCGCTCGATCTCGCCGGTCACCATGTCGCGCACGATGATGCCGCGCGCCCTGCCGTCGGAGACGATCAGCTCGAGCATCTCGTGCCTGGTGAACATCTCCACGGTCCCGGCCGCTACCTGGCGCTCCAGCGCCTGGTAGGCGCCGAGCAGCAGCTGCTGGCCCGTCTGGCCCCTGGCGTAGAAGGTGCGAGAGACCTGCGCGCCGCCGAAGGAGCGGGTGTCGAGCAGCCCGCCGTACTCACGGGCGAACGGCACACCCTGCGCGACGGCCTGGTCGATGATGTTCACCGACACCTGGGCCAGGCGGTAGACGTTCGACTCGCGGGCGCGGAAGTCGCCGCCCTTCACGGTGTCGTAGAACAGCCGGTAGATCGAGTCGCCGTCGCCCCGGTAGTTCTTCGCGGCGTTGATGCCACCCTGCGCGGCGATGGAGTGCGCGCGGCGCGGTGAGTCCTGGTAGCAGAAGGACTTCACGTTGTAGCCCAGCTCGCCCAGGGTCGCGGCGGCCGAGCCGCCCGCCAGGCCGGTGCCGACCACGATGACCTGAAGCTTGCGCTTGTTGGCCGGGTTGACCAGCTTGGCGCTGAACTTCCGCTTCTCCCAGCGCTCCTCGATGGGACCCGCGGGAGCCTTGGTGTCCCTGATCTCCGTGCCCTCGGTGTACTTCACTTCACCACTCCAGTCATGACGGCGATCGGCACCGCGAGGAACCCGAGGACCAGCACGGCCGAGACCAGGGCGGCCACGGCGTTCAGGGTCTTGTAGCGGCTGCCGTTCGACCAGCCGAGCGTCTGGAACATGCTCCACAGGCCGTGCCGGAGGTGGAGGCCCACCATCACGACGGCCACGACGTAGAAGAGGGTGACCCACCAACGCCCTGGCTGGAAGCCGTCGACCAGCCTCTCGGACGGCGCCGAGTCGAACCCGGCGGGGTTGACCACGCCGAAGGTGAGGTCGAGCAGGTGCCAGATCACGAACAGCGCGATGGTGATGCCGCCGAACCGCATGATGTGCGTCGTGTAGCCCTTGGCCTGCGACTTCTTCACCGCGTACTTCACCGGGCGGGCCTTGCTGGCGCGCCTGGCCAGCGAGATGGCCGCCCACATGTGCAGGACGACGCTGGCGAACAGCACCACTTCGACGAGCGTCAGCAGCGTGCGGTACGGCACGAGCGGCTCGCCCATGGTCCGCAGGAAGTGGGCGTACTCGTCGAACGAGTCCTTGCTCAGGAAGATCTTGAGGTTGCCCGTCATGTGGCCGAGGAGGAAGATCACCAGGATGGCGCCCGTGACGGCCATCACGGCCTTCTTGCCGTTGGAGGAGCCCAGGAACCCGCCGGACTTCTTGGGCGTTGCAGGCTTGGGAGCCTTCGCGGGGGAGCTAACCGGCGCGGTGGCGGACCCGCGCTCAATCGTGGCTGTCACGTCTTCCGACGCTAATTAAGCTGCGATTATCCGTCCAAGTCATCATGGTTCTCGTTTCGATAGCCAGGGGCTATTTGCCGGGCAGGAAGCGGCCTGTGCCCCGCCGCGGTGCGATCAATGTCACACCCCGTACGCTGTGGAAAGTGCAGCTCCAGCAGCTCGCCTACTTCGTCGCGGTGGCGGAGACCAGGCACTTCACCCAGGCCGCCGAACGCATGCGCGTCGCGCAGCCGTCGCTGAGCAAGCAGATCAAGGCGCTGGAGACCGAGCTGGGCGCGCCACTGTTCTCCCGCGCGCGCGGGAACGTCACGCTCACGCCCGCGGGCGAGGCCCTGCTGCCGCTGGCGCGCCGGATGCTGGCCGACGCCGACACCGCCCGCCAGGAGGTCGCCGAGCTGGCCGGGTTGAGGCGAGGCAGGGTACGGCTCGGCGCCACCCCCTCCCTCTGCGCCGGACTGCTGGCCGACGCGCTGGCCCGCTTCCACCGTGAGTACCCGGGGATCGAGCTGCTCGTCGAGGAGGGCGGCTCCCGCGACCTGGTCAGGGCGCTCGCCAGAGGGCAGCTCGACCTCTCGGTGATCATCATGCCGCTGCAGAGCGACGATCCCGCCCTGGTGACCGAGGAGATCCTGCGGGAGAACCTCGTGGTCGCCTCGCCTTCGCACGCCCGGGTCCGCCGGCCGTACCTGCGGATCGAGGACCTGCGCGGGCGGCCGATGGTGATGTTCAGGCGGGGCTACGACCTCAGGGAGGCCACGCTGGCCGCCTGCCGGCAGGCGGGGTTCGAGCCAAGGTTCGCGGTCGAGGGCGGCGAGATGGACGCCGTGCTGCGCTTCGTCGAAGCGGGACTGGGTGTGGCCGTGGTGCCGTCGATGGTGCTGGACGGCCGTCCGGGACTGACCGGCATTCCCCTCGCGCCGCCCGGGCTGCGCCGTACGATCGCATTGGCACACCGGAAGGACGTCGAGCCGACCAGGGCCGCACAGGCCTTTCGCGCGACCTTGCTCTTCTTCCTCGCGGAAGCGGACCATGGGGGCGAACTCCCCCAAGGCGTCGAGCTCATCAGAGGTGTACGTGACAGCGCACGGCCTTCCAGAGATGCCTCCCCTGCTGCTGATCGAGGATGACGCGGGTGACGCCTTCCTGGTCGAGGAACTGCTCCAGGAAGTGGAGAAGCCGCCCACGATCACCTGGGCGCGCAGCATCGCCGAGGCCAGGCAGCGCTTCAGCCCCGACATCCAGTGCGTGCTGGTCGACCTGTCGCTGCCCGACGCCGACGGCATGGAGGCGCTGCGCCAGGTGCTGGCCATGGCGCCCGACGTGGCCGTGCTGGTGCTGACCGGGCTCAACGACGCCCACGTGGGCATCGCCGCCGTGGCCGCGGGCGCCGAAGACTTCCTGGTCAAGCAGGACGTCGACGCCCGCCTGCTGGCCAGGGCGATCCGCTACGCCATCGAGCGCAAGCGCGCCGACCTGGCCCACCAGCGGCTCATCCAGTCGGAGCTGACCGGCAGGGAGAACACCCGCCTGGAACACGGCCTGCTGCCCGTGCCGCTGCTCCCGCCAGGCCCCGTCGACCATCAGAGTCGCTACCTGCCCGGACGGCAGCGATCCCTGCTCGCGGGCGACTTCTACGACGCCGTGCAGGGCCCCGACGGCGCGATCCACAGCGTCATCGGCGACGTGTGCGGCCACGGCCCTGACGAGGCGGCGCTCGGCGTGGCGCTGCGCATCGCCTGGCGGACGCTGACGCTGGCCGGCATCCACGGCAACGAGGCGCTCCGCACCCTCGACACCGTGCTCAAGCACGAGCGCAGGTCACCGGAGATCTTCACCACGCTCTGCACCGCCACGATCGACCCCTCACTGCGGCACGCGACCATGCACCTGGTCGGCCACCCGCCACCGGTGCTGATCAGAGAGGGGCGACTCGACGTGGTGCGCGGCGGGCCCTCGGGTCCGCCTCTCGGCATCTTCGCCGACGTGGAGTGGCGCGCCATCGACGTGCCACTCGGCGACGAGTGGTCGGTGCTCCTCTACACCGACGGGCTGATCGAGGCGACCGTCGGCGGCGGGCCCGGTCTGCTCGGCACAGACGGCCTGCTGTCGATCATCCGGAACCACGGCGGGATCGACCTCGACCAGATCATCGACAGGGTGACAGAGATCAACAGAGAGGCGCTCTCCGATGACCTGGCCGCGGTGCTGATCTCCAGGAAGGGATGAGCGATGGCCCGCCCGCGCCCGCTGCCCCCGCCCCAACCACCCATCGGGTACGGCAGGCTGCCCATCGGCCGCTGGTTCGTGTTCGCGGGCGTCGTCGGCCTGCTCGTCCTGGTGGCGGGCGCGATGCTCACGACCGGCACGCTCACGCGGTTCTCCGAGGCGCGGCACGAGGTGATCGACGTCGTGGACCCCGCGGCGCTGGCCACGCTCGATCTGTCGGTGGCGCTGACAGCCCAGGAGGACGCCGTCAGGAGCTTCGGCCTGACCGCGGACAGCCGGTACCTCTCCGCCTACGCGCGGGCGCGCAGCGACGAGAAGGCGGCCCTCGGCCGCATCGAGAGGCTCGTCCCCGGCCCGCGGCTGGAGGCCGTCAGACAGGCGAGCGCCGCGTGGCGCACGCAGTCCGCCGAGCCCGTCCTCGGGGGCGCGGCGCCGACGAAGGAGCACACCGAGGTCAACGACCTCAGGTTCGGCGAGGTCCGGGCGGCGCTCAACGCCCAGCGCGCCCATCTCGAGTCACTCCACGCCGCCAAGAGCCGCCAGCTGGAGCAGCGGGCGAGCACCCTCACCTTCGCGCTCGGCATGCTGGCCGCCGTCCTGGTGGGGGTGCTGGTCCTGATCGGCCTGATCGTCAGGCACGTCGTGCTGCTCCCGGTGGCCGAGCTGACCGCGCAGGTCAGGGCCGTCGCCCAGGGCGACTTCGACCGTTCGCTCAAGGTCGACCGTCCGGCGGAGCTGTCGGAGCTGTCCGGCCACATCGACGCGATGCGCCGCAGGATCCTCGCCCAGTGGCGGCGCTCGGAGGAGCAGGCCGAGGAGCTCAGGCGCTCCAACGGCGAGCTCGAGCAGTTCGCCTACGTGGCCAGCCACGACCTCCAGGAGCCGCTGCGCAAGGTGGCCAGCTTCACCCAGATGCTGGAGCAGCGCTACGGCGACCAGCTCGACGACCGGGCCAAGCAGTACATCTCCTTCGCCGTCGACGGCGCCAAGCGGATGCAGGCCCTCATCAACGACCTTCTCGACTTCTCCAGGGTCGGCAGGATCGGCGGGGAGAAGGTGCCGCTCGACAGCGCGCTTCCGCTGGCCGACGCCCTGCACAACCTCGCCGCGCGGGTCGCGGAGACGGGGGCCCGCGTCACCCACGGCCCGCTGCCCGAGGTCGTCGGGAACAGGTCGCAGCTCACCCAGGTCTTCCAGAACCTCATCGGCAACGCGATCAAGTTCAGGGGCGACGAGCCGCCCGCGGTCCATATCGAGGCCCGCGAGGTGGCGGACGACATGTGGGAGTTCTCCTGCGCGGACAACGGGATCGGCATCGAGGAGAAGTACGCTGACAAGATCTTCCTGATCTTCCAGCGCCTGCACACCCGCGACCGCTATCCCGGGACGGGCATCGGGCTGGCGGTCTGCAGGAAGATCGTGGACTATCACGGGGGCCGGATCTGGTTGGACAGTCAGCAGCGGGAGGGTCGGGGCGCCACCGTGCGGTGGACTCTGCCAGGCAGGAGCCATGAATGAACGACGCGCGCCCCATCGACGTGCTGCTCGTCGAGGACGACCCGGGCGACGTGCTCCTGACCAGAGAGGCGTTCGAGCTCAACGAGGTGCGCAACAGGCTGCACGTCGTCAACGACGGCGAGGAGGCCATGGCCTTCCTTCGCCGGCAGGGCGGCTACGCGTCGGCGCCCAGGCCCGACATGATGCTGCTCGATCTCAACCTGCCGCGCAAGGACGGCAGGGAGGTGCTGGCCGACGTCAAGAGTGACCCCGATCTGCGCAGCATCCCCATCGTGGTGCTGACCACCTCCGAGGCGGAGGAGGACATCCTGCACAGCTACCGCCTGCACGCCAATGCGTATGTGGCGAAACCGGTGGATTTTCACCAGTTCATCCGAGTTGTCCGCCAAATCGATGATTTCTTTGTCGGCGTGGTTAAGCTCCCGCCCCCTGGGCAGCGCTTCTGACTGAGAGGTGACAGGAATCACACGCGGTCATCCAAAAAGTGAGTGACCCTTCTCACAAAACCCGATGGCGTCGTCGTAACGTATCCCCCACCAATGCGCGAGAGGCGAGTGATTCCACCACCCTCGCAGCAGCCATTCCGCGGGAGGTGGAGAGATCCGCGATGACCCAGACGACACCTGAACCCCAGGTCAGAAGACAACGCGCGCAAGTGAAGGTGCGCACGTTCCGCACGGACCGATGGTGGCTCGCCCCGCTACTGACCTTTCTGGGGCTGATGTCCTTTCTTGTCTACGGTGTGTGGGCGATCATCGACAACAGTTACTACGTGCCGGTGGCCGAGTACATCGCACCGTTCGCGTCCCCGTGCCTGGCGACCTCGTGTCCCGAGGGAGCCCGCTTCCTCGGATTTGCCCCGTTCGGCGACTGGTACACCCTGCCGCCGGGGCTGCTGATCCTCGGCCTGCCCGGCGGCTTCAGGTTCACCTGCTACTACTACCGCAAGTCCTACTACCGCTCGTTCTGGCTGTCTCCGCCCGCTTGCGCCGTCCAGGAGCCGCATGGCAAGTACACCGGCGAGACGCGCTTCCCGCTGATCATCCAGAACATCCACCGCTACTTCTTCTACGCGGCGATCGTGATCGGCCTCGTCCTCGCCTACGACGCGGTTCTCGCGCTGATCCACAAGCCGCTTGGCCTCGGCACCTGGATCCTGATCGCCAACGCGATCCTGATCAACGCCTACACGCTCTCGTGCCACTCCTGCAGGCACATCACCGCCGGGCGACTCAACCACTTCTCCCGGCACCCGGTGCGCTACAAGGCCTGGACGTTCGTCTCCAAGCTCAACGCCAAGCACCAGCCGCTCGCCTGGGCGTCGATGTTCTCGGTGATGGGCGCGGACCTCTACGTCCGTCTCGTGGCCAAGGGCCTCATCAACTTCCCGTACGCGTAAGGACCCCAACAAGTGGAAATCGAGCGTCACGAATACGACGTCGTCGTCATCGGCGCTGGCGGCGCGGGTCTTCGGGCCGCCATCGAGGCTCGTCAGCAGGGCAAGCGCACCGCCATCGTGTGCAAGTCGCTGTTCGGCAAGGCCCACACCGTCATGGCCGAGGGCGGTGCGGCCGCGGCCATGGGCAACGTCAACCCCGACGACAACTGGATGGTGCACTTCCGCGACACCATGCGCGGCGGCAAGTTCCTCAACAACTGGCGGATGGCCGAGCTGCACGCCAAGGAGGCGCCCGACCGGGTATGGGAGCTCGAGGCGTGGGGCGCGCTGTTCGACCGTACGAAGGACGGCAAGATCAGCCAGCGCAACTTCGGCGGGCACGAGTATCCCCGCCTCGCGCACGTGGGCGACCGCACCGGCCTGGAGCTGATCCGCACCCTGCAGCAGCGGGTGGTCGCGCTCCAACAGGAGGACTACGAGAACCACGGCGACTACGAGGCCTACATCAAGGTCTTCTCCGAGTGCACGGTCACCCGCCTGCTCAAGGAGAACGACGCGATCGCCGGCGCGTTCGGCTACTGGCGCGAGACCGGCAACTTCGTGCTCTTCGACGCCCCCGCGGTCGTGCTGGCCACCGGCGGCATCGGCAAGTCGTACGTGGTGACCTCCAACTCCTGGGAGTACACCGGAGACGGGCACGCCCTGGCCCTGCTGGCGGGGGCGAAGCTCATCAACATGGAGTTCATCCAGTTCCACCCGACCGGCATGGTGTGGCCGCCGTCCGTGCGCGGCATCCTGGTCACCGAGTCGGTCCGCGGCGACGGCGGCGTGCTGCGCAACTCGCTCGGCGAGCGCTTCATGTTCAACTACATCCCCGAGGTGTTCAAGGACAAGTACGCCACCACCGAGGAGGAGGGCGACCGCTGGTACACCGACCAGGCCAACAACCGCCGCCCACCGGAGCTGCTGCCGCGTGACGAGGTCGCGCGGGCGATCAACTCCGAGGTGAAGGCCGGACGCGGCTCACCGCAGGGCGGCGTCTTCCTCGACGTGTCCACCCGGCTGCCGGCCGCCGAGATCATCAAGCGGCTGCCGTCGATGCACCACCAGTTCAAGGAGCTGGCCGACGTCGACATCACCGCCGAGCCGATGCAGGTCGGGCCGACCTGCCACTACATCATGGGCGGCGTCGAGGTCGACGCCGACACCGGCGCGGCGGCCGTCCCCGGCCTGTTCGCGGCCGGCGAGGTCTCGGGCGGCATGCACGGCTCCAACAGGCTCGGCGGCAACTCGCTCTCCGACCTGCTGGTGTTCGGACGGCGGGCGGGCGCGGGAGCCTCCGCCTACGTCGACTCCCTGCCCGCGCGGCCCGCCGTCTCGCAGGAGAGCGTCGACAGCGCCAGGGCCGAGGCGCTCGCCCCACTCGAGCGCTCCGGCGAGAACCCGTACGAGGTCCACGCCGAGCTCCAGCGCACCATGAACGACCTGGTCGGCATCATCCGCAGGGCGGAGGAGATCTCCGAGGCGCTCGAGGTCGTCGAGAAGCTGAAGGAGCGCGTGCACCTCGTCGGCGCGGCCGGCGGACGCGTCTACAACCCCGGCTGGCACCTCGCGCTCGACCTGCGCAACATGCTGCTCGTCTCCGAGTGCGTGGCCAAGGCCGCGCTGCTGCGAGAGGAGAGCCGTGGCGGGCACACCCGCGACGACTTCCCCGGCATGAACCCCGAGTGGCGGCGCAAGCTGCTGGTGTGCTCCGCCACGGCCGACGGCTCGGCCGTCACCGTCGAGGAGAAGATCCAGCCGGCGATGCGCGAAGACCTGCTCAACCTGTTCGAGGTGAGCGAGCTGAAGAAGTACCTCACCGACGAGGAGCTCTCATGAGTTACAAGGCGAAGTTCAGGGTCTGGCGCGGTGAGGGCGGCGAGGGCAAGCTCGAGGACTTCACCGTCGAGGTCAACGAGGGCGAGGTCGTCCTCGACATCATCCACCGCCTGCAGGCCACCCAGGCGCCCGACCTGGCCGTGCGGTGGAACTGCAAGGCGGGCAAGTGCGGCTCCTGCTCCATGGAGATCAACGGCAAGCCGCGTCTGGGCTGCATGACCCGGATGTCCACCTTCACCGAGGACGAGACCATCACGGTCACCCCGATGCGCACCTTCCCTGTTATCAAGGACCTGGTGTGCGACGTGTCCTTCAACTACCAGAAGGCACGCGAGGTCCCCTCGTTCACGCCGCCCGCCGACGTCAGGCCCGGCGAGTACCGGATGAAGCAGATCGACGTGGAGCGCTCGCAGGAGTTCCGCAAGTGCATCGAGTGCTTCATGTGCAACAACGTCTGCCACGTCATCCGCGACCACGAGGAGAACAAGCCGGCCTTCTCGGGGCCGAGGTTCCTCATGCGGATCGCGGAGCTGGACATGCACCCGTACGACGTGGCCGACCGCAAGGAGTCGGCACAGAAGGAGCACGGGCTCGGGTACTGCAACATCACCAAGTGCTGCACCGAGGTGTGCCCGGAGCACATCAAGATCACTGACAACGCGCTGATCCCGATGAAGGAGCGCGTGGTGGATCGTACGTACGACCCGCTGGTCTGGCTCGGCAACAAGATCTTCCGCCGCCCGAGCTGACCCTCCCCCCCGGGGCCGTCCCCCACGGCCCCGGGGCCATCTGTCTCTCTGGTCCCCTGGTTTCCCGGTGTGTGGCCGTTTGTGTGGGGTGCCCCGGTTTCCCGGTGTGTGGCCGTTTGTGTAGGGTCCCCCTGTTTCCCGGTGTGTGGCCGTTTGTTCGGGGGTGCTCTGCCGCCGGGTGTGTACGGCTGTCGCCGCCCCACGCGCCGCCCGCCGTCGTGGGCTCGCGTCTGTCCCCGTGCGCCACTCGAGCAGGACTTCGCTTCCCACCGCAACGGCGAGCCGCCAGACAATCGGGGCCAGAAACCATCAGACGAGTCGCGGCCTGAAACCCGTCGGACGAGTCGCGGCCAGCCGTCGGACCGTCATCGGCAGGCGATCACCCTGGCCAGAAGCCGTGGCCATCATCGCGGCCGGCAACCATCAGACGATCGCCCCGTCAGAAGCCGTCAGACGATCGCGGTGGTCAGAACTCGCGGCGGTCGCGGTCCTCCGTCATCGGGACGATCGACGACGGGTCGTCCTGACGGTCGTCGCCGAACTGCCACGGCTCGGCGTCACCCGGCTCCAGACCCGTAGGGGCGGACGGCACCGGGTGGCTGTGGTGCGGCTCGCCATAGGGAGCGTCGCCTCCGGGCGGGAGGTCACCCAGCGGCTGCTGGTCCGGCGGGACCAGCGGCTCGAACAGGTCGCGGTACTCGGGCTCCGGCCCCTCAGCCGCCCCCGAACGCCCCTCCGCGAGGTGCCCGGCAGAACCCGCAGGCCCCTCGGCGGACCAGTCGCCCACTCCCGGGAAGCCTTCACCGCCTTCCGACCTCCCCCTGAGGTGCCCGGCAGGACCCGCAGGCGCCTCAGCATCACCCATCGCCGGGAGGCCCGCATCGCCCGTGGAAGCCCTCTCGCCATATCCGTGGTGCCCGGCGGATTCGTCGAGGTATCCGGAAGCGTCCGCGTCGTCCGCCATCGACCCGCCGCGGTATCCGGCGGACCCCGTGACGAGGTCGGCGGGGAGCGGGTCGTCGCCCGCCACCTGGAACTCGCGCGGCTGGAACGCGTCGAAGCGCGGCTCCTCGTGCTGCACGTCCTCCGGCTGCCGGTAGTCGCCCTGCCCGTAGTCGCCCTGCTGGTGTTCCGTCTGCTGGTAGTCCGGCTGGCCGTACTCCGGCTGGGCGTGTTCGGGCTGGGCGTGTTCAGGCTGGGGGAACCCGGGCTGAGCGTATTCCGGCTGCGTGTATCCAGGCTGCGGGTGTCCAGGCTGTGGGTGCCCCGGGTGCTGCGCGTATCCGGGGTACTCGGCGGTCGGGACCTGCTGGCCGTACATCGCCGGGTCCTGCGGGTAGGGCTGCTGGTAGACCGGCGCGTACTGCGCGGGCCCTCCGGGGTAGGTCTGCACCGGCACGAAGCTGATGATCGGCGCATAGGCGGGCACCGCGCCCGCGTAGCCGGGACCCGCCGGGTAACCGTACGGCTCGGGGGTGGGCTCGCCGCGGTGACGGCCAGGTCCCTGCGGGCCCGCCCTGCGGACGGCGGCGGCGTGGGCCAGCCTGCGCAGCCGTCCCTCGAAGATGAGGACCGCGAACAGGGCCAGCAGCACCAGCACCAGCGCCGGAATGCCCAGCTTGCGGCTGAGGTCGGCCTGGTTGTACTCAGGGGCCGCGTTGCGCACGACGAGCTGCTCGGAGTCGGTGGGCGCCGTGGTCGGCGTTCCGGTGTCCAGCGTCGTGGGGGCGCTCTCCTGCACCGAGGGGAAGGAGAACGTCGGCTCCGGCTCGGCGGTGGTCGGCGGCGCGACAGAGCCGCTGGTCGGCACCACGGGCGGCGGCTGCACCGGCTGTTCCTGCGTCACCGGCGGGCTGGTGGGCGCCTGCGTGGTCTTCTGCGGCTCGGGGGCCTTGCTGATCTTCGTCGCCGACGGCGTCACCGTGGTCGTCACGGTGGTCACCGGGTCGGTCTGGGTCGGCGTGGGCGTGGGGAGCGTGGTGGTGATCGTGACCGTGGTGACGACCTCGGTGGGTTCGCAGCTCTCCCCCGCGTCACACGGAGGCACCACGTCACCCGCGTCTGGATCCCTGGCCACGACCGACGCGCTGGCGACCTGGCCGATGAGCGGCACCGCCGCGAGAACCACACCGCCGCTGATGCCCAGAGAGAGCAGAAGGGCGGACACGGCTGTCAGTCGCCTGGGTGCCACCGCTGCCCTCCGCGCATTCCTGGACCTTGGTCAAAGAGAATACTAGGGCGGTAAATGTAACAGCAAAGTCCGATTTACAACATCGCCCGGATTTTCGACCAGATACGGCCCCGCGCCCCCCTTTCGCCACCACCCAGAACACCCCCGGATACCAACTTGACACCCTTTCGCCACCACCGAGAGCGACCGGCCCCGCTGCACCTTCACCACAGCCCCGAGCTCGCCCGGACACCAGCTTGGTAGGTCTTTGCCACCACCCCGAGCACACCTGGACACCAGCTCGGTACGTCTTCGCACCGTCCTCAGCCACACCTGGACACCAGCTCGGTGCGCCTTCGCCACAGCCCAGAACGCCAGGCCCGCTGCGCCTTCACCACCGCCGAGACATCTGGTCCGTTTCGCCCTCGCCACCGCCCTGAGCACGCCTGGATACAAGCTCGGCGCACCCTCGCCCAGAGCACCCGGATACCAGATGGTGATGCTTCCGTCACCGCCCTGAACGGCGGGCCCGCTGTACCTTCGTCACCGCCCAGAGTGCGCCGAGCAGCAGGACGATGCCGCCTCCTGCGATCGGAAGTCCGTTGGCCCCCGACGTGAGGTCCCACCGACTCTCGGCCTGCTTTCTGACATCGGAGCCAGGAATCTCCCGGGGCAACGGCACAGCGAGAGCCGACGATCCGGGATTGGCTCGCGGATGAGGTGCCACCTGTGGCAATCGCAATTGAGGATCGTTCCACAATCCCGCACTGGACCCCGACTCAGCCGGTCCGGCACCCGGCGCAACCGGCGCACCACCCAACGACGGCACACCCGAATCAACGAGCCCCGACCCGTTCCCGGCCTGTGGGGAGGCAGCATCACCGGCACCCGGATCAGCACCCGAGACCCGCGCCTTGCCATCACTCCCGAGTGAGTCCCCACCCGAGGCCCTCGAGGCACCATCCCCCAAAGGCGAACCCGAGGTCCGGGATGCACCGTCACCCGCCCGCGAGTCGGAGGCCCGGGATGCACCATCCCCCAAAGGCGAACCCGAGGTCCGGGATGCACCGTCACCCGCCCGCGAGTCGGAGGCCCGGGATGCACCATCCCCCAAAGGCGAGCCCGAGGTCCGGGATGCACCGTCACCCGCCCGCGAGTCGGAGGCCCGGGATGCACCATCCCCCAAAGGCGAGCCCGAGGTCCGGGATGCACCGTCACCCGCCCGCGAGTCCGTGCCGGGGACGCGCAAGGAGTCGTCGACCGCACGGGAGTCCGCGTCGGAGGCGCGTGAATGCTCATCCGAGGCCCGCGGGACACCGTCAGCCGAACGCGGACTCCCTGCCGACCACCGCAGGTCATCATCGACCACATGCGGGGTCCAGCTCGTGATGATCGGTTCCGGACGAGTGCCGGACGAGTCGACCTCGCCGCCTCCCACAGGCACCTTGCTCACGGCCGAACTCGGGACGGACCCGGGCATCTGCGAAAGCGAGCCAACCGGCGAACTGGTGGGCGGCGCCTTGGAAGTGGAGCCACCCGGCGGACCGACGGGCGCCATCGGAAGCGAGCCAATGGGCGAACCGGGGGGTGCCTTCGGAGGCGGACCAGGGGACGCGCTCGAAAGCACGCCTGGAGGTGAACCTAGGGGCCTGCTCGGAAGCAGACCCGGAGGCGAACCCAGGAGCGAACTGGTCACCGGCCCCTCAGGCACACCCACGAGCGGCCCAGCAGCCGACGAATTCGCAAGCGAACCAGTGGGGAAACCAGGAAGCAAGCCATTGGGCGAACCAGGAGGCGTGCTCGGAACCGGGCTAGTGGGTGAAGCGGTGGGTGCCGGTGCCGGGCGCAGGAGGAAGCCGGTGGGTGAGGTGGGACCGAAAGGCTTGAGCAGGCCAGGGTTCTGGGGCGCCGCCGTCTCGGAGTGGAGGCCCTGCGTCCCAAGGTAAGGCCCAGACGGTCTGCTGGCTTCTGTTCCTGAGTGGGACGGAAGGCCCAAGCGGGGAGCCTCGATCGTTTCGAGCCAGCCCTCCACCGCGCCGTGGGGATCCGCCGAATCGCTGAAGGCCCCGCCCCTCCGCGCCGTGCCCACGACCTCCGCGCTCGGAGCCGCCACGGCGGGCTCCCCGTCGGGGCCCGTCGTCATGATCTCTTCATCCGTGCCAGTGACGCCCGACCGCTCGGGCTCAGCGGGATCCTCGAGCACGCCGGCGATGCCACCAGGCGAGGCGTCGGTCGAAACCAGCGAGGCAGCCAAGCAAGACGAGGCAGAGGAGGCCGACGAGCCTGGGACGGGCGAACCTGAGCCGGACGAGGCTGAGGCAGACGAGGCAGGCGTGGACAAAGCCGAGGCAGACGAGGCCGGGACCGGCACCCCTGAGAGAGGCCACCCTGAGAGAGGCGACGCAGAGCCCGGCGACACAGAGCCCGGCGACGCTGAGGAAGGCGAGCCTGAAGCAGGCGCCTCTACGGCATACGAGGTCAGCCAGGGCCATGCGCTCGAGGGCGCGGAGACCGTGGAAGCTGACGTGGTCGGCGCGGCCGGCGAAGCGGGACGAGCGGTGCACTCGACGGCGGACAGGGCCTGTGACCGGTTGGTGGCCACGGCGAGCCTGGCGTCGTGGGCGTCCCCCTGCAGCGCGATCCTGTAGCGCAGCACGTCGCCGGTGCGCACCCAGTGGCCCAGATCCGGGTCGCCGAGGCGCTCCACGCTGAGCCCGACCGGCGGAGCCTGCTCAGACCCAGGGGACTCCGCGACACCCCCGGCCGACTCCGACACACGCCCGGCCGAATCCCAAAGACGTCCCGTGGTGTCCGGCAGAGGTCCTGTGGAAGAGGGGTTGAAAGCAGCGGCCGCGGAGGTCGACGCGGTCGCCAGGATCAGCGCCCCCGACCCGACGGCCGACATCATTCGGGCGCGATGCCACCAACTCACTGCGCTTCCCCGATTCCCCGATACAGGCGCGAACCTTCAACACGCCTAGTAAGGGTTATGTCACGCAGTGCAGCGACTTAACCCTCTCGGAGCAGAATCTCCACCGCCTGCACCACCGGCAGGTCCGCCGCCAGCCAGGGCACGTCGTAGAGCTCGTCGAGGCCCAGCCAGCGCAACGCCAGATGCTCCTTGGCCTCGGGCGTCCCCGAGACGAGCGAGGCGAGCCAGACCCGCATCACGTAGTCGTCGCCGAGCGGCCACTCGCCGCCCACCCGCTCGCCGAGCGAGACGAGCACGCCGAGTTCCTCATGGCACTCCCTGACCAGCGCCGCCTCGTCGCTCTCGCCCTCGTCGACCTTGCCACCGGGGAACTCCCACCCGCCCGCCAGCGCCGGCGGTTCGGCCCGCTGGGCGGCCAGCAGCCTGCCGTCGGCGACGATCGCCGCCCCCACCACCACAACCGTCATCGCGTCTCCTCGCCCTCGAAGGTCCCCAACCTTAGAGCGCCGAGTCGAGTTTCTTGAGCTGATCCACGACGTCGGCGTTCTGCAGCGGCCTGGTGAATCCCACGATGGCGTCGCGTCCCCGGTAGCTGGTGACCTTGATCGGGCCGCACAGCCGGCACCTGGCCTCGATCATCTTGCCCTTGGAGACGACCATGCCGACATGTCCCGGACTGTCGGGTCTCGTGCCGGGTCCGGCGTTGAAGAACACCAGGTCGCCCGGCTGCTCCTCGCCGTCGGGCACCTTCACCCCGAACGGCCACTGCCCGAACGTCGTGCGCGGAATCGTCAGCCCCACGCTCCGATAGGCCATGTAGATGATCCCCGAGCAGTCGAAGGCGTCGGGTCCCGTGCCACCCCACAGGTACGGCTTGCCACGCTGGTCGAGGGCGTAGGCGAGGATCCTGGCCACCACGTCGTTGGGCGCCGCCTCGACGAGCGGTTCGTCACAGGCGGAGTCAGCCTGGGGCGGCACCTTGACGGTCCCGTCCTTGGCGTACTTGCGGGCGATCTCCTCGACCTGGTCGACGTACCACCAGGCCCGGTTGTACACGAACAGCGACCGCCTGACGTTCTCGGGCGCGCCGTTCCGCTTGAGCATGCGGGCCGCGCCCAGGATCGCGTCGGCCGGGTTGTAGATGTCGCCCCACCCGTCGCCGTCGCCGTCGGAGGCGTACCCGTTGAACTTCGACGGGATCTTGATCCGCTTGGCCCCGCCCCAGGTGCTCACCAGGAACTGCATGGGGCCGGCGGCACCCGCGTAGTTGGTGCCGCTCTGGACGCCGGGCAGCGTGGAGCGTCCGTGGTCGGTCTCGCGCTTGCCCACGGCGGCCAGGATGGTCCACTGGACGCCGATCTTCTTGCCGAACTTCTGGTAGAGCGCGAGGTAGTCGGGCGGTATGTCGGAGGTCGCCCCGTCGGAGGCGGCCTCGTCCTCCTGCGTGACCTCCTCGCAGTCGGGCAGCCCGCCGCCGCTGATGAAGGAGGGGAAGGAGGTCATCAACATCGGGGACATGATCAGCGCCACCAGTACCAGCCCTGCGAGGCCGATCGCCCCGACGATCTTCGTGCGGGGGGAGAGGTTCACCCGGGGCTGTCTCCGTCCTGGCCCTCGTCGGCGGGCTGCAGGTCGAAGACCCGCCAGTCGGAGCCCATCTGCTGCATCGTGACCGCGTACGCCTCGTCCCGCCTGGTCGGCCCGCTCTTGGCGGAGACCTCCCTGGTGCCCGTGACGACGAAGACGATCGAGGTCCTGTCGACCTGCCTGATCTCCTTGACCTTCGCGGTCGCCTGCGAGACCACCTCGTCGGCCCGGTTCGCCTCGACCGTGCCGGGCGAGGTGATGGTGCGGGTCAGCACGTCGGCCAGGCCCGTCGTGGTGAACACCTTCAGCCTGCCGGCGTAGACCGCGGGGTCCTCGTCGTAGCGGAAGGTGCCGTAGGCGGCGGTGAAGCGCTCGGCCAGGTCGGCCGCCGCCGCCAGCTCCTGCTTGGTCATGGGCAGGAAGGAGTAGATGTCGAAGGGCGCGTCGCTGGCCGTCGCCAGCGGGGTGACCACCGCCGGCGCGGCGGCCGACCCCGATCCCGTACGGCCCGCCGTCACCTCCTGACCCGACGTGGGCGGTGCGGTCTCGGAGTCGGGCCACATCGTCACGAAGATGCCCACCGCCGCCAGCACCAGGACGATCGCGGCGAAGGCCAGCCCTCTCTTGTCACCCGGCTGTGCCATCGTCAGTCCTTGTCGGGGCTGTTGGGCCGGAGCCAGAACGGCACGGGCGGCTCTTCACTCCTGCCCTCGCTCTTGCGGCTGGGCAGCCACAGCGGCGGCGGCTCGGAGGAGCGCGCCTGGGGCACGTCCGCCGGCCGTCCCCCACCGGAGGACCCGCCGGAGCCGCGCGAGGACGAGGAGCCCCGGGTGGACGAGGAGCCGCGCGAGGACGCGCCCGATGAACCCGACGAGCCCGACCCGCCGCCGAACAGCCCGCCGGAGGACCGGGAGCCACGGCCGGAGCGCGTCGTGCCGCCGGATCCGCCGGATCCGCTCCTTGACGCCCAGCCGCCACCCGATCTACCGCCGAACCAGCCGGAGCCGCGTGACCCGCCGGAGCCCGTGACCCCTGAGCCTCCGGAACCGCCCGACACCGTCGAGCCGCCCGACCGGACCGGACCGCCCGCGGCCGAACCGCCGGTGCCGGACGTGCCAGGCCCCGAACGCGTCGGCCGCGCCGTACGGCCCGAGCTGAGGTTGAGCGGCGGCGCGGCGCCGGTGCGCTGCGCGGGCGCCGGCCTGGCGCCCGCCTTGCCCTCGGCGTCGGTGGCCAGTGGCGCCGGCACGCGGGTGCCCGAGGGGCTGCCCGCGGCGGCCCCCTCCTCGCCCCTGACCCTGCCCTGCGCGACCGCGGCGCCCACGGCGGCCGAGGCGCCCGCGGTGCCGCCCGCGGCGGCCGCCTGCAGGACGGGTTCGGCCTTGCGCAGGCCCCAGCGGCCCGCCTTGGTCACGGCGACGGGCGGCAGCGTGGTGGCCGCCCGCTCCAGGAGCGGCGAGGACGCCGCGTCGCCGAGCATCCTGGTGGTGAGCGTGTGGCCGTTCATCGAGGCGAACAGGTGCTGGAACGGTCGCCGGTAGAAGAAGACGGCGATCGTCAGCAGCGCCATGAACAGGATCTGCATGCCCCACGGCAACGCGGTGGAGATGATCAGGGCGTAGCCGTACACGAGCACGCCCAGCACCAGCGCCAGGACGGCCTGTCTGAGCAGGGTGCCCACCAGCATCTCCACCCAGCGCATCGCGATGATCCGCCCGCTGCCCGGATGGACGCCGATGAGCAGGAACACCGGTCCCATGATCAGCAGCAGCAGGAAGCCGACCTTCAGCACCAGGAGCGAGACCGCCACCAGGAAGATGAGCAGGCCCGCGATGAGCGCGGCCAGCAGCGCGCCGATGGCGATGCCGAGCCTGCCGCTCCAGTCCTTGCCCTGGAACAGGAAGTAGATCGGGGTGGTGCGCAGCGGGGTGGAGATCTCCTCGTAGGCGGCCTGGTGCGCGTTGCTGTTCGGGGTCTGGGCGGTCTGTTCCTGTCTGTCGATCGCCTGGACGTCGAGGAGCTTGGCGCCGAAGTCGCGGATCACCGGCGCGTTGGGGTCGGAGGTGCCGAACTGGCCGACCAGCCACGGCTTGCACACCAGCGTGGACCACAGGGCGTCGGCGTTCTGGTCGACGCCGGGCGTGCCGGTCCTGCCGTAGCCGCCCTGCACGGCCTTCTCGTCCGTCGAACCCTTGGTGGGCAGGCAGGAGGTGCCGCCCGCGCCCGGCAGGCCGGAGAAGGCCTGGTTGACGACCTCGGTGGTCTTGTCCGTGACGATCTTGCCGAGCCCGGTGAAGTCACCTGGACGGCTGAAGAACCACACCGCGACGGTGACCGCGAGGACCATCCACACGACGGCCTCGGTGGTGACCGACGCCCTGCGCCTGAACAGGCCGTACCAGGCCAGCCAGATGGCGGCCAGGATGATGATCGGCTGCAGGAACGGCCAGTACATGGCGTTGGCGAGGTTCTCGACGATGTCGTCGACGACGTCCTTGATGGACTGCAGCGGGCCCTCGGTCGCCGCCGCCTGGTACGTCGTGATCGTCAACCGGTCGACGGCCTTCGCCCAGTCGAAGATCATGTTCGCCCACGAGTTGCCGAGCACGGCGGCCACGTCGCTGCACCCGAGCCCCTCGGTGTGCCAGAACTGGCCGCTCATGCCATACCGGGCGTAGTTGGTGGTCGCCTGGGGCGCCGCCGCCGCCGCGTCGGGCGGCGGCGGTTGCAGCAGGCCGTCGACACCGCTGCCGACGAGCTGCGGGGCGAGGTCGGGTGAAAGGTCACAGAACGGAGCGGCGGCGGCCGCCGTGCCCGAGGGCAGGGCGAGCGGGAGCGCGAGCATGCCGACGAGCAGCACCAGCGCCAGCGTCAGCCGCCGACGTAGTCGGCCCTTCATGAACGTACCTCCTGCGCTCCTGTCACTCCCCCGCGAATATGATCATGCCCGTTCTCCCCGGGTTTGTCGTGCGTCGGGTTCGTGTCGAGCCACCGCAGCAGCTCTTCGGAGATCAGGTCTACGCCTATGCGGCCCGCTCTGCCATCGAGATCACGGAAAATGCATTCGCCGTTGCCCAGAGATCGCAGAACCGCCTTGTGCTCCTCCGAGGCCTCCACGCCGAGCAAAGCCATGACGTGGTCGACCTCCACCCGTTCGGTGGAGCGGAAGGCGAAGACCGAGGAGAGACAGTTGGTCACCTGCTCGTTGAGAAGGTCTCCCGCGTTCTGCGAGACCAGGACGAGCGCGGTGTTGCGGGAGCGGCCCATCCGGCTGACCTCGGGCACCAGCTTGGCGCCCTCCGGCGTGGAGGTGATCGCCCACGCCTCGTCGAGGAAGATCGCCTTGGGCGCGCGCCGGTCGAGGCCGTTCATGAGCCTGCGGGCGAACTGCGAGACCAGATAGAGCAGCGCCACCGACAGCCGCTGCTCGTAGGAGTAGTCGTCGCGGCCCGTGGTCGCGTCGGGCAGGGTGAGGCCGCCTAGCGTGAAGACGGTCGTCCACCCCTCGGAGTCGATCTGCTCGCCGCCCGAGGGGTCGAAGCAGAGCCTGGCCAGATGCATCTCCGACATCGAGCGCAGCACGGCCCCGAGGTTCTTGGAAGCCGCGTCGTCGGCCTGCTCGAGGAAGTCGACGACCTTGCCGAGAGAGGGGTCGGGCGCGTTGGAGACCGCGGCGACCGCCTGGATCATCGCCGACTCGCGCTCCTCCGACATGCGCGGCAGCAGCAGGCGCAGCGTCTCCGTCGCCATCGTCTTCTTGGCGGCGATGTCGTCGCCGAAGGAGAACGGGTCGAGCAGTCCTGGCGCGGCCGAGCCCAGCGGGATGATCCTGGCCTTGCGCTCGCGCTTCTGCAGCAGCTGCACCAGCGACTCGGCGTCGCCCTTGGGGTCGATCACCGCGACCGTCACCCCGCGCAGCGCCATCTGGTAGATCATCAGCAGCGCGAGCGTGGTCTTGCCGCCGCCGGGCTCACCGGTGATCGCGATGGCCGTCGGCCTGTTGCGGGAGGCCGCCACCAGCGGGTCGAAGTGCACGATGCTGCGGGCGCGGCCGACCGTCTCTCCGATGTACGGCCCGTGCCAGCCCGCCTCGGTCTCGATCCGGTCGCCGAGGTCGACCGTCGCGGTCGCCATCCCGCCCGCGATCGTGCGCAGCGGCTGGCGCTGGGCATAGGCGTTGACGGTCACCTTCTCCCCCGGCAGCGCCTCGCAGAACAGCGAGAACTGGTCGCCGGTGGAGTGGACGATGTCGATGCCCATGTCGCGGTAGTGCTCGACGACCGCCTCCACCCGCTGCAGGCAGATCTCCTCGGTCGGGGCGCTGACGACGAGGCGGTGCCAGCCGTACACGAAGGGCAGTCGCTCCTTGGTGATGCCGTGCTCCAGCATGCGGGCCGCGTCGATCTGCTCGGCCAGCGCGATCGGCGCCTCCGCGCCCGCCTCGCGGATGTGGATGTCCATGTCGCGGGCGTGCGCGAGCTTGCGCGCGACGTCCTTGGACGCCTTGACCGGCGGGATCAGCCGCATCCTGCTCGAGATCTCCACGGGGAAGGGGAGCTGGTCGGCGAAGTGCATCCACGGCTCGCCGTCGGGGAAGGGCATCAGGTCGGGGAAGCGGGCGAAGGACAGGTGCGCCACGTAGGAGTCGCCCTGCGGCTGCACGATGCGCAGGAACGACCTGCCGTTGTGGATCTGCCCCTCGACCAGCGACTCGATCTCGCCCTTGCCCCAGCGACGCTTCGGGCTGGCGCTGGCGGGCGGGTCGCCGAGCGAGGCGGTCGCCGCGTGCCTGAACAACCAGGCGACCTCGCCCGAGGTGGCGTGGCGGGCGTACAGGGCGCTGGAGGCCAGCGCCCTGCCCAGGCGCTCGGCCTGCTCGGTCCACTTGGTGATCTCGCTGTCCGGCACGTGGTCGTCGTCGAGGCCCAGCGCCTTCTCGCTGCGCTGGTAGAAGCCGAACAGCTGCGACAGCACGCCCGCGCCGAGCTGCCTGCCGCGCGGGCCGAGCCGTACGCCGAGGTAGACCTCCTTGGACCAGAAGTCCTTGGCCCAGACGTGCCGGTACATCTCCTCCAGGTAGTCGCGCCAGCCGGGCCCCTCGTCCGAGGTCGCGTTGAGCGCCATCGCCCATTCGGCCGCGGGATATGCCCGGTGCGCGACCCGCAGGTGCACCTCGGCGTCCGGCATGCGGATCGCCGCCAGGGCGATCGTGATGTTGGTGGCGAGCGCCTCGCGCTCCTCCGGCGTGACGAACTCGTAGCTGACCGTCGGCAGCCTGAAGTACGCCCACGCGGAGCTCTCCGTCAGCAGGATGCGATCGTCGAAATAGCGGACCGCCAGACGCTGGTGCGCCCGAGTCGACCTGCTCATGCCGCCCCCTCTGCGCATGAGCTTCGCTGGCCAGTGAGAAGCGTGCTCATCAGACCGCCATACCTCCGTCATGCCCGTTGCTCGATGCGATGGCGGTCCGCCTTGCGCGCTTCTCACTGGGTGCCCGGGGGATCACTGGGCCACTTCCTCCTCGCTAGGACGTGTGCTCTGTGCTGATGCGAATCCCGCCACCACGACTCCGGCCAGGGCGAGGTAGGCCCGCCGTCCCGCCGGTCGCAGCCGGCCCGGCTCGACGGGCTCGGTGCCGCCCTGCGCCAGGTCGTCCTCCCACGGCACTCTGACGATCGCCCTGCACCGGCCCCTGGCCACCGCCTCGGCCTGCTCGACGTCGGTCATGCTGCGCCTGCTCACGCCGTTGACCACCATGACCGCCCGCCTGCGCAGGTCGGCACAGCCGTGCCCGTCGAGCCACTCGTACGTCATCGCCACCGCCTCCGCGGCGTCCTCGCTGGCGGGGACCACCAGCACCAGCTGGTCGGCGTACGGCAGGACGCGCGCGGCCAGGGCGGGGGCGGGGTCGATGACGGCCAGCTTGTAGTGGTGGTCGAGCAGCCTCATCGCCTGGCCGAGCCGGTGGTCGGAGTAGAGCGTGCGGTCGGCCAGGCGCTGCTCGGCGCCGATGTCGGTGTCGGCGGCGACGACCTCGAGCCCGCTGCCGGTGCGGGTGGTGAAGGCGCGCATGCTCAGGTAGCCGCTGATCTGGTCGAGCCCCGACAGCAGGCTGGTCAGCGTCTCGGGCGAGTCGACCTTGATGCGGCTGGTCAGCGTGGTGCCGCCGGTGCTCGCGTCGACCGCGAGCACGCGGTCGTCGCGGTAGTGGGCGAAGGTGTGGCCGAGCATCAGCGCGGTGGTGCTCTGGCCGGCGCCGCCCGTGCAGCCGAGCACGACGACCCGTCTGCTGCCGCCGAACACCGCGCGCGTGCGCGCCTCGTCGATCTCAGACCCGTCGGTACGGCTGCCGCCACCGCCGACGACCACCTGGGCGAGTCTGCGCCAGCCGCCTGAGGAGTCGCGGCCGACGACGGATTCGACCCTGCGCACCCTGGTCTCGTTGCGTGGGCCGGGGACGGCCGCGCCGGGGTTGGCGGGTGCGGCCGCGGCGGGCACCGCCCTGATGGTCAACGGGGGCGGCTGCGCCTTGGGCAACTCGGCCGCGGTCTTGGCCGGCGTGTCAGTGGCCGGCGTGCCAGTGGCCGGGGTGGCCTTGGGCGGGGTGGCCTTGGGCGGGGTGGCCTTGGGCGGCGTGGTCCGCGGGGGCGTCATGGCGGGCGGCCTGGCCGGCGGCGTCATGGGGGACGCCTTGGGACTCGGCGTGGCGGGGGACATCGGCTGCGCCGGGCCGTCCTGCCGGTCGGCGGGGGCCGGCCTGCTCGGGGAGATCGAGGGAGGCGTGCGTGGCTTGGACGAGGGGGTGGGCGGCCAGACTCGCGGCGAGGCGGGCAGGACGACGGCGGCGGTCCTCGGCGGCTGCCCCTTGCGGTGCTGGTCCCGCGCCTGATCCTCGGCCTGGGCCACGTCGACGATTTCCACGGACTCGACCGCTTCCGCCTCAGCGACCTCCGACGGACTCGCCGTCGATGCCGCCACCTCAGACCCGATCACCTCAGAACCAGCCACCTCAGAACCAGCCACCTCGGGGCCGGCAGCCTCGGGGCCGGCAGCTTCGGATCGGCCTGCCTTGACAGGCTCGAGGAGGCTGGCCGGCTCGGGGGCGGCGGGTGCGGTGCCGAGCGGCTCGGGGGTGATGAGTGCGGGAGGGGTCGGGTCGGACGGGCCTGGGGCGTCCGCTGTGGCGGCCAGTCTGCGCAGGCGTCGGAGCGCCTCGGTGCCGATGGGCTTGGCGGGCGAAGGGGCGCGGCTCTCCGAGGGCTCGGATCGCGATCCCCACCGGGAGGCGGGTGCGGGAGCCTCGTCGACGGTCGGAGCGTCGGCCAGGCGAGAGTTGTCGCGGACCTCGACGACACCCTGCGCGCTCTCCTTCTGAGGAGCCCCCTCGGAGACCTCCACCACGGACTCGCCCTTGGCGGTTCCCCTGCGGCTCCCGTGGGAGGCGTCCAGGAGCTCACCGAGCCGCGCGGCGGCGGCGGCCTCATGGGACTCGGCCACCGGCTCGGCGGACGCGCTCTGACGTACAGGAAGCGCAGAGGAGGCCGCCTGCCGTACCGAAGGCCCGGGGAGAGCCGGCTGCCGGGTGGCGGGCTCGCTCTGCCGTACCCCGGAGTCGGGGGAAGCCGTCTGGCGGAGCGTGGTTTCGGCGGTGAGGGCGGGGGCGGTGCCGCGGCCCGTCGCGCCCGAGAGGCCCCGGCGCAGCGTGGCGGGCTCGGCGACCGGAGCGCGGGCGGCGGCGGCCGCCGCGGCGGCGACGGCCGGCCGTACCTCGCGGGCCTTGTCGACCACCGGGACGGCCTGGCGCCTGCGGGCGCCCGCGCGGGCCTTGATCCTGACGGGGGCGGGCGCGGCGCGCCAGACCCTGCCGGAGAAGGTGACGGACTCGGGCTCGCCCGACGGCGTGAGGCGGCACCAGGAGCGCGGCTCGCCCATGTAGCGCAGCTGCGACTGCAACAGTTCGGTGAGCCTCTTGCTCTCGATGACGGGGCGGGTGGACAGCCACGTCACGACGCCTGGCGGCACGAGGTAGAGCACGTGCCACGGGGTCTCGAAGGAGATGCCGACCAGCCAGAGCAGCAGGGACCAGGGAGCGAGCACGCCGACGAACACGCCGATCCAGACGATCGGGAGCGGCATGGGCAGCCGTAGGTCGTACAGCTTGTAGAGCCGCTTCTCGATGCGCCAGATGTTCGTATAGGTAGGCAGGTCCACGCGGTCCTCCTCTCCGCCCTCGCTCGCAGCCGCCGCTGCCTCTCGTTCAATGACCGCCTCAGAGCGGTCTCAACCCTCCCGATACCGACAGGGAGAGGTGCTCATTTGATGCCCAGAGCCCCCGCGATCGCCTTCGCCGTCACCTCGATGATGTTGGGAACGTAGAAGATCACGCCGATCGCCACGGCCAAAATCAGGAACTGTACGAATCTCGTGATCTCGCGCGTGAAGAGGAAGAAGAGCGCGACCACGGAGACGACGACGAGGAAGAGCGGGGCGAAGAAGGCGCGCAGGAAGTCGGCGAGCCCCTCGGTGTTGACGCCGGTCGGGGCGGGCGATGGCGTCGCTAGTTCGATCATGTTCAGGATGATGGTTTTCACTCTGGTCCTCCCGGGGGGTACCGATCAGCAGCGCGGTCGTGCGTCTATCCAACGGCCCGACCGGCGCCGCGGATGTCTTCGACGTACCATTTGTCGCCCTGCTTCTCGACAGTGAGGCGGTAGGCCTGCTCGAGGCGGCCGCCGACCGCGCTCGGGTCGGTGGCGCTCGGCGTCGCCGACGGGGTCGCGCCGGTCGGCACGCCCCACACGACGACTGCCTGGATCTCTCTGGTGGCACCCCCCACAGGCACCACGACGCTCTTGAGCTCGACGAAGGTGAAGGCGCCCCCGAAGCTGGGCAGGCTCTTGCCCGCGACGAGGTAGCGCGAAAGGTCGGAGCTGCCGTCGGCGTAGGCCTTGAAGAAGCCCTGCAGCTGCGGGCGCAGCTCGGCCTCCGCGGCCTCGTCGCCCTCGGGCTGGGCCACCTGCGGCAGCTCGGCGGGGGCCGGCGCGGGCAGCAGCGCGGGGCGCCCCGAGACCACGAACCTGCCGCCCGAGTAATAGACGGGCACCGACAGCAGGAACCTGCGGGCGCCGGACTGGAAGGCCAGCGTGACGACCCCGTTGCTGTCGTCGATGACCTCCACGCCGAACGGCTGGAGGTTGGCGGCGAACATGCGCCCGTAGCCGTCCCAGCCGAACTGCGGGTCCTCGTCCGACTGCAGGTACGGCGCGAGCTGCCGGCTGCGCTGGTCGAGCTCCTCGGACTTCATGTTGAGGTAGATGCTGGCGAACTGGGTCGCGAACGCGGAGGCGCGCTCGGAGGGAAATGCCTGGCCTGTCGCCGCGGGCACATTCGCCGCAGGAGCACCCGACTCGGTAAATCGCTCAAATGGTGCACGAACCCCATTGACCACGATAACTACGATAAGCGCCCAGAGAATGGCGCGGCCGGTCCAGACGAGCCAGCGCCCGCCGCCACCCGACCATCCGCCGCGCTTGCCGTTGCGCCTGCCGCTCGGCGGCGCCTGGTCGAACTCTGGGTATGCCGAAAGCTCGGGGTCGCCAGCGATCCGCGGACCGTGCTGGACGGTTGACCTACGAGCCATCACGCCTCCGCTCGCGCCGATCCCCCCGGCTGGCGCGATATCGCATCATCCGTGGTGAAGCAGTCACCCTATCGAGTCCCGCCAATTGTTCCAGGAAAGCCACGCCCATGCTGCAGGCATCGCCGCGTGGGGGCAAACCGAGTGTGCATGACGGGGCGAAGTGCCGACTCCTGTCCCATTCCTGAGGAATTGGCATTTGACCAGGCCAGACGGGTTGGCGCATTACCCGATGGCCAGAGATTGCTGTCCAAAGAGCATAGGCACTGTCGCGACCGGCGCGTTTGGTATAAGCCGCGCTCGCTGAGGGCTGATGGCCTGGTCAGCGGGGGTGCTCAGGCACTCCCCGGCCCGTCGATGGACCGCAGGTGCCGCCGAGTTCGCAGATCGATCACCCTCGGCGCGTCGCCCTGCGGCTTCACCCTGTCGAGACGGCCGCGCAGGTCGGTGAGCATGGCCTGGGCGTCACGGTGGTGCATCCTGCGCACGACCTCTTCGCGCTCCTCCATCTTCCTGCGGAGATAGGCCTCCCTGTTGACGCGGAGGCCGTACATCAGCTCGACCCTGAGCAGGGTCAGCTCCTCTTCCAGGCTGATGCTCGCCAGCGAGGGCGTGGTGGGACGCCTGTTCCTGAGCATGCGACGGATCATGACCTGTCCTCCCGAGTCAGCGCGATCGCCGTGACGATTCGACGCACCAGAGCCGGAAGGGGTTGACGCCCCATACTGTCCTGGTTTCACCGGAGGTGTCGGCGGGGGCCCAGAGCGTCACACGTTGAAGCGGAACTCCACGACGTCGCCGTCGCGCATCACGTAGTCCTTGCCCTCGATGCGCGCCTTGCCCGCCGAACGGGCGTTGGCGATGGAGCCCACCGCCACCAGGTCGTCGAAGGACACGACCTCCGCCTTGATGAACCCGCGCTGGAAGTCGGTGTGGATGACGCCCGCCGCCTCGGGAGCCGTGGCGCCCTTGCGGATCGTCCAGGCGCGCGTCTCCTTGGGACCCGCCGTCAGGTACGTCTGCAGCCCGAGCGTCTCGAACCCTACCCGCGCCAGCTGCGAGAGCCCCGACTCCTCCTGCCCGACGGACTGCAGCAGCTCCAGCGCCTCCTCGTCGGACAGCTCCACCAGCTCCGACTCGATCTTGGCGTCGAGGAACACCGCCTCGGCTGGCGCCACCAGCTCCGACAGCTGCGCCCTGAGCGCGGTGTCGACGAGCTCGTCGGCGTCGAGGTTGAAGACGTACAGGAACGGCTTGGCCGTCAGCAGGTGCAGGTCGCGCAGCTCCGCGCGGTCGAGCTCCGCAAGCCGGCTCTCGAAGATGGTCTTGCCGGTCTCGAGCACCTTCAGCGCCGCCTCGGCGGCGTCGAGCGCGCCCTTCTTGTCCTTGTTGGTGCGCGCCTCCTTCTGCAGGCGCGGGATGGCCTTCTCGACCGTCTGCAGGTCGGCCATGATCAGCTCGGTGTTGATCGTCTCGATGTCGCGCCTGGGCGAGATCTCGCCGTCGACGTGGGTGACGTCGGGATCGCTGAAGACCCTGATCACCTGGCAGATGGCGTCGGTGTCGCGGATGTTGGCCAGGAACTGGTTGCCCCGACCCTGTCCTTCGGAGGCGCCCTTCACCAGGCCCGCGATGTCGACGAACTCGACCTTGGCGGGCAGGATCTTGGCCGAGCCGAAGATCTCGGCCAGCGTGGCCAGGCGGTCGTCGGGCACGCCCACGATGCCCACGTTCGGCTCGATCGTGGCGAACGGGTAGTTGGCCGCGAGAGCGTTGGCGCTCTTGGTCAGCGCGTTGAAGAGGGTGGACTTGCCGACGTTGGGCAGGCCGACGATGCCGATGCTGAGGCTCACGTAGCCCGAGTTTACTTGCTCAGAAGGTGCAGGCAGGTCACGGGCCGAAAGGCGCCCCGTGCCGTGACGTACCGGTCGGAGCCCGCGGGGCAGTCGTCGCCCGACGTGGCGAAGGCGGTCACCCTCGCCCAGGCGGGGCGGGAGGCGCACGGCACCCGCAGCACCTTCGAGCTCACGCACTCCCCCTCGACCGGAACCTGGCCCTCTGAGCCGAGGCAGGCGACCTGGTCGTCGTTCATCGCCAGCGCGTCGGCCGTTCCCGAGGGGCAGGCCTCCATGCGGGCCACGACGGCCACGGCCCTGCCGTACCAGCCGGGCTTGGCGCAGGGCAGCTCGCGGCCGTCGCGGCCGAGACAGTCGCCCGCGCGCGGGATGCCGCCGCCACCGCCGGGCCGGCCGGGGTGCGGGTCGAGGAAGTACTGCAGGCAGGCGGTCCTGCCCTTGCCGACGCGGACGATCTCGTCGGTGTCGGCGGGACAGCCGTCGAGGCCGGGCGGGTCGGCGGCGATGGCCAGCACCTCGGCGTGGCCGCCGTTGCAGGCGGTGAGGTCGAACCTGGACCCGTTCTTGCTCGTGCACGCGCCCGGCGTCCAGAGCAGCGTGTGCTGCGACGGCGCGCCCGCGGTGGTTCGCTGCCCCGTGTCGCGTTCGCGCGCGGCGATGACCGCTCCGGCGGCGACGACGACGAGCGCCGCGACGACGACCGTGGCGGCGAGCGCGACCATCAACTTCGGACCGGTGACCATATGGGTACTCTGGGTGACGAAGACGTCCGCGCACAAGCGGAATGCGACAGGCGTGTCGGGACGACCATGACCACCGCCCCCTGGAATGATGCGAACAATGGATGTCGTCTCGCTCCTCATCGGCCTCGCACTCGGAATCGCGGTCGGCTTCCTGCTGGCCAGGACCCGCGCCGCCGTACGGGTGGCGGAGGCCGACGCGCGCGCCAGGTCCGCGGCCGACAAGCTCGTCTACGTCGAGGAGCAGCTGGCCGAGCGCTTCCAGTCCCTGTCGACGCGCGCGCTCGACGTCAACAACGTCCGCTTCCTCGAGCTGGCCGAGACCCGCATGGCGGCGAGCAGGGCCGAGGCGACCGGCGACCTCGACCAGCGGAGGCAGGCCGTCGAGCACCTGGTGGAGCCGCTGAAGGACCTCCTGGCGCGGGTCGAGACCCAGCTGCGCGACACCGAGTCGGGACAGCGGGCCGCCCGCGCCGAGCTGACGCAGCAGATGGAGTTCGTCAGGCAGAGCAACGACCAGCTGCGCTCCCAGACCACCGCGCTGGTCAGGGCGCTGCAGCGGCCCGAGGCCAGGGGCCGGTGGGGCGAGCTCCAGCTCCGCAGGGTCGCCGAGATCGCGGGCATGCAGCGCTTCTGCGACTTCGACGAGCAGGTCGTCGAGGGCGCCCACCGGCCCGACATGGTCGTACGGCTGGCGGGCGGCAAGAACATCGTCGTCGACTCGAAGGTCTCCCTCGCCGCCTACCTGGAGGCCGCGGAGACCGGCGACGAGTCGCTGGCCTCGGTGCGCCTCGACGCCCACGCCAGGCACATCCGCGAGCACATCGACCGCCTGGCCGCGAAGGCCTACTGGCAGGGCTTCAACCCCTCGCCCGAGTTCGTGGTGCTGTTCATCCCGGGTGAGGCCTTCCTCTCCCCCGCTCTGGAGCGCGACCCCTCGCTGCTGGAGTACGCGATGCACAAGCGCGTGCACATCGCCACCCCCACCACGCTGATCACCATGCTGCGCACCGCGCACTACGCCTGGCAGCAGGCGGCGCTCAGCGAGAACGCCCGCGCGGTCTTCGAGCTGGGCAAGGAGCTCTACGAGCGGCTGTCGTCGCTCGGGCGCAACGTCGAGTCGCTCGGCAAGGCGCTCACCAGGGCCGTCGAGTCGTACAACAAGACGGTCGGCTCCCTGGAGAGCAGGGTGCTGGTCACCGCGCGCAAACTGCACGATCTGGGCGTCGTGGACGGCGAGCTCGACTCGCCCGAGATGCTCGAAGGCCTGCCGCGGCCGCTCGCCTCCCCCGAACTGCTGGAAACCTCGTCTCTGATATCTCACGCGAACGGTAAGTTGGCTGGCGACCTGTCCTGACGCACGATGGCGGCAGGTCGGTGGTAAGGGGGGCGGGCTCATGAGTGACAAAGGCAGGCGTTCGGCCGTCAGGCTGACCGCCCGCGGCGCCATCGCGCTTGTCCTCATCGGCACGTTGGCCGGTTACGTCCTGGCCGCGCTGCTCGACATGCCGCTCCTGGTGGGGCTCGCCTTCATCGGGTCGTGCCTGGTGGGCGTCACCCTCGTCAACCCGCGCGAGCTGCTGTCGCTGATGGTGACGCCGCCGCTGATCTTCTTCACCGCCACGCTGGTCGTCGAGCTGGGCCGCGCGCTCGGCAGCGCCTCTCTCGTGCAGGCGCTCGCGCTCGGCCTGTTCACCTCGCTGTCGGCGGGCGCGCCCTGGCTGTTCGCCGGCTCGGCGCTGGTGCTGGCCGTGGCGTGGAAGCGCGGGCTGCCGGCCAACGTCCGCGAGCTGCGCGAGGAGCTGCGGGCCGGCGTGGACGTGCCGCGCCCCCGCGCCGGCAGGGATAAGGCCTTCGCCCCCGAGCCAGAGGGTTACTTCGAGCCCAAGGTGTACGGCACGCCGCGCGTCACCGACGAATAACCGCCGGTCCGTTCTAGCCCGCGCGCAGGTCCTTGCGCAGCTCGTGCGGCAGGGCGAAGCGCATGCTCTCCTTGACCGACTCGACCTCCTCGACGTCGGTGAAGCCGTGGCCGGCCAGGTAGGCCAGCACGCCGTCGACCAGCTCCTCGGGGACCGAGGCCCCGCTGGTCACGCCGACCGTGGTGACGCCGTCGAGCCACTCGTCCTGGACGAAGGTGGCATTGTCGACGAGGTAGGAGGCGGCGCCGAAGCCCTTGGCCACCTCGACCAGGCGCTTGGAGTTGGAGGAGTTCTCGGAGCCGACCACGATGACCAGCTGCGCCTGAGCCGCGATCTCCTTCACCGCGACCTGGCGGTTCTGGGTGGCGTAGCAGATGTCGTCGCTGGGCGGGTCGAGCAGCGTCGGGAAGCGCTCCTTGAGCTTGTTGACGGTCTCGATGGTCTCGTCGACCGAGAGCGTCGTCTGCGAGAGCCAGACCAGCCTGCTGGGGTCCTTCACCTGGATGCGGTCGACCGAGTCGAGGCCGTCGACGAGCTGGATGTGGTCGGGAGCCTCACCCGCGGTGCCCTCGACCTCCTCGTGGCCCTCGTGCCCGATGAGCAGGATGTCGTAGTCCTGGTTGGCGAAGCGCTTGGCCTCGTTGTGCACCTTGGTGACGAGCGGGCAGGTCGCGTCGATCGTGCGCAGCTGCCGCTGACCGGCCTCCGCGTGGACCATCGGGGAGACGCCGTGGGCGGAGAACACCACGATCTCACCCTCGGGGACCTCGGCGGTCTCCTCGACGAAGATGGCGCCGCGCTCCTCCAGCGTCCTGACGACGTGGGTGTTGTGCACGATCTGCTTGCGTACGTAGATTGGCGCTCCGTACTGCTCGAGGGCCTTCTCGACCGCCTCGACTGCGCGATCCACTCCAGCACAGTAGCCTCGCGGTTTGGCTACGAGTACACGTCGGGCGGGGGTCTTTGGCTCCATGTTCCTATGCTACGTGGAGAGGCCACCCGGCCCGCCCGTGCCTGCCGTTACGGGCGTTCGCCAGACTGGCCGTCCAATACTGACCTCCCAGGGAGCCCGGCATGTCTCTCAGTGACGTTGTCCGCAACATCGCTAAAACCGTCACCAATCGTGAGGAGCTCAAGGAGAAGGCCAAGGAGGTGCCGCTGTTCGTCATCCAGACGACGCTCAGCGCCGCAGGCCAGGCGCTTCTGTTCGCCGACCGGGTGAAGAACGCCGTCAAGGGCATGGCGGGCAGGAACGAGGAGGAGGAGAGCGAGCGCTCCTCCGCCGCCGAGCAGCTGGCCACCACGACGGAGGCGGAGGAGGAGAAGAAGCCCGCGCGCAGGGAGCCGGTCATCTTCGCGCCCCGCGAGAAGCCCGCCGCCGAGGCCAAGCCCGAGCCGGTCATCTTCACGCCTTCCAAGGACGGCAGCGCGAACGGCTCGACCGCCGCCAAGCCCGAGCCCGCCGAGCCCGAGGCCGCGTCCGCCGCCTCGGCCGTCGAGACCGAGCCCGCACCCGCCGCTCAGGCCGACACCGACACCAAGCCCGCGCCCGCCGCGCAGGCCGAGCCTGAGACCAAGCCCGCCAAGCCCGTCGAGCCCGTCGAGCCCGCGGAGAGCAAGGCCAAGCCCGCACCCGCCGCACCCAAGGCGAAGCCCGCGTCCGCCGTTTCTGTGGAGGACGAGGCCAAGCCCGCGCCCGCCGTTTCGGTGCAGGACGAGGCCACGCCCGCCGTCGCTGTGGAGGCCGTGGCGGAGCCGTCCGCCGAGGTCGTGGCCGAGGCGGTGGCAGAGGCCGTGGCCGAGGTCGCTCCCGCGAAGGCCGGCAAGTCCGCCGCGGCCGCCAAGCCCGCGAAGTCGACGAAGACGCCCAAGGCCACGAAGGCCACGAAGCCGGCCCCGGCTGCCGCCGAGCCCGAGACCGAGGCCGGGCTGGCGCAGGCGGCCAAGGCCACCACGTCGGCCGCCGAGGACGCCGACACCGCTGCGACCAAGGAGCGCGACCTCGTCGAGCCGCTGCCCGGATACGCCGACCTCAGCGTGGCCTCGCTGCGCGCCAGGATGCGCGGCAAGTCCGCGGCGCAGATCCAGGACATGCTCGACTTCGAACAGGCCACCAGCGCCCGCGCCGAGGTCGTGCGCATGTACCAGAACCGCCTCGCCAAGCTCGAAGCCGCCGAATAGTCGGTCGCGCCCTCTAGCCTTCCTTCCATGAGCGCGAAGACCACACCGGAACAGCCCTTGCCGGTCCGCACCGTCCTGCAGATGGTCGCGGGATGGATCGGCAAGCTCGGCACGGTGTGGGTGGAGGGCCAGATCACCGAGCTGACCGCGAGGGGCGGCACGGTGTTCATCACCCTGCGCGACCCTGTCGCCAACGTCTCGGCCAGGGTCACCTGCCCGCGCGGGGTCTACGAGGCCGCCGTGCCCCGTCCCGCCGACGGGGCGCGTGTCGTGGTCCACGTCAAGCCCGACTTCTGGGTCAACAGGGGCTCGTTCGCCTTCACCGCGCTGGAGATCCGCCCCGTCGGGGTGGGCGAGCTGCTGGCCCGTCTCGAACGGCTGCGGCAGGTGCTCGCGGCCGAGGGCTTGTTCAGCGCCGACCGCAAGCGCCGCCTGCCCTTCCTGCCCGGCACGATCGGCCTGATCTGCGGGCGCGACTCGGCAGCCGAGCGCGACGTGCTGGAGAACTCCCGTCGCCGGTGGCCGGCCGTCCGGTTCAAGGTGGAGCAGGTGGCCGTGCAGGGGCCTTATGCGGTCGGCGAGGTCACCGAGTCGCTGCGCAAGCTCGACGCCGACACCGAGGTCGACGTCATCGTCATCGCGCGCGGCGGCGGCTCCCTCGAGGACCTGCTGCCCTTCTCCGACGAGTCGCTGGTCCGCGCGGTCTCTGCCTGTCGCACGCCGGTCGTCAGCGCCATCGGGCACGAGCAGGACAGCCCGCTGCTCGACCTGGTGGCCGACGTCCGCGCCTCCACCCCCACCGACGCGGCCAAGAAGGTCGTGCCCGACGTGGGAGAGCAGCTCACGCTGGTCAGGCAGCTGCGCGACAGGGGGCGCCGGGTGATGGGCGGGTGGCTCGACAGGGAGTTGGCGTGGCTCACCTCGGTCCGCTCGCGTCCCTCGCTCGCCGACCCCGTGAGGGAGCTCGAACGGCGGGCCGAGCAGGTCGACGCGCTGCGGGAGCGGGCCAGGCGGGTCATGGGCGGCTCTCTCGACCGCGCCGAGGACGATCTGACCCACCTCCGGGCCCGGCTGGTGGCCCTGTCTCCCGCGGCGACGCTGGAGCGGGGCTACGCGATCGTGCAGCATCCGTCGGGAGAGGTCGTACGGCTGGCGCGCGACGTCTCGCCAGGCGACCAGCTCACGGTCAGACTGCCCGACGGCCGAATCCCCGTAACGGTCAACCAACCCAACGAACCGAACGAGCCCTGACCTGACCCGACCCGACCCGACAAGGATGGACCGACCAGAGGGATCCCGACGCGTCCCACGTGAAGGCGGACCACCCAATAGATCCCGACGCGTGCCCCCGAAGGCGGACCACCCCATGGGTTCTGACGCGTGCCCGTGAAGGCGGATCACCCAAGGATGCCGACGCGTCTCCGTCAACCCGATGGATCCTGGCGTGTCCCCGGCGGAGGCGCATGAAGGCCGATGAGATCGGGCTTGGGCCGACGAGGTGGAGCCCGGTAGAGGCCGATCAGTTGGCCTAGCCGTCGAGGCCCTTGAGGGGTGACGGGCGCCGTGACGGCGGGTCACCGGAGTCCTGCTGGGCGGCGCGCCTTCGGCGGACGGCACCCCGTGACCGCGGAGGCGCTGGGTGGCTTGCCGTACAGAATCGAGGGCGCCGTCGGAATGGCGGCACCCCAGAGTGGCGGCACCCCAAAGTGGCGGCACCCCAAAGTGGCGGCACCCCAAAGTGGCGGCACCCCAAAGTGGCGGTGCCTGGAATGACGGTGCCTGGAGTGGTGGCACCCAGGATGGCGGCGACACGGGGGTGGCGGCGACGCGGGGCGGGCGCGCGGACCGGGGGGTGGACGATTCTGTCGGGTGCGCGCCCTAGGGTGGTGCGGTGGCTAAGAACGAGACGCCGTCGTACGAGCAGGCCCGCGAGGAGCTGACCGAGGTGGTGCGCAGGTTGGAGACCGGCGGGCTCACCCTCGAGCAGTCGATCGAGCTGTGGGAGCGGGGCGAGAAGCTCGCGGCGATCTGCGAGGAGTGGCTGCAGGGCGCCAGGGTGAAGCTGGCCGCCGCGATGGCCCGCAGGGCCGAGCCCGGCCCGCAGGACGACGACGCGCCCTTCTAGACCGCACAAGAACCGCACTGGACCGCACAAGGACCGCGCCGCGGCCGCGCCGGAGCTAGGCCGCGCGGTTGAGTGCGACGACGGGGATGCGGCGGGTCGTCTTGGCCTCGTACTCCGCGAAGGTCGGCGCGACGGCGACCATCGCCGCGTAGAGGCGGTCACGCTCGTCGCCCTCGATCAGCTCGGGCTTGGCCGCGAAGGTCTCGGTGCCGAGCTCCACCGTGACGTCGGGGTCGGCCAGCAGGTTGTGGTACCAGGCGGGGTGGTTGTCGGCGCCCGCGTTGGACGCGATGATCACCAGGCGGTCGCCGTCGGGCAGGTACATCACCGGCGTGGTGATGCGGTTGCCGCTCTTGGCGCCGGTCGTCGACAGCAGGAGCAGGCGGGAGCCCTCGAAGTAGCCGCCCACGCGCCCGCCGTTCGCGCGGAACTCCTCGATGACCTTCTCGTTGAACTCTGACGGCATGGCAAAGCCTCCTTGTAACCGGAAATCTCTCCGATTCGGAGGATAACCGGAGAGACCTCCACTTACAAGGATTATGATGCAGCGATGACGCGTGAACTACCGATCGCGAGCCAGCCTCCTCCCGAGCGGGCGGACGCCGCGCGGAACCGCCAGAAGATCATCGAGGTCGCGACCAGGATGGTCGAGGCGAACGGGGCCGCGAACCTCTCCCTCGACGAGGTGGCCAGAGAGGCGAACGTCGGCGTCGGCACCGTCTACCGGCGCTTCGGCGACAGATCGGGGCTGATCTACGCGCTCATCGACGAGGGCGAGCGGGCGCTCCAGGAGGCCTTCATGACCGGGCCGCCGCCGATCGGCCCCGGCGCGCCGCCCGCCGAGCGGATCCGCGCCTTCCTCCACGCGCTGGTCGACAGGAAGGTGGCGCAGCAGGAGCTGTTCATGCTGCTGGAGACGGGCTCGCCCAAGGCCAGGTTCAGCGGGCCGTACATGGTCCACCACACGCATCTGGCCACGCTGCTGGCCGAGGCCAGACCGGAGGCCGACGCCCGCTTCCTCGCCGACGCCCTGCTCGCCCCGCTGAACGCCTGCCTGCTCGGCCACCAGCAGGCCGACCGCGGCATGACCGCCGAACAGATCAAGGCGGGCCTCGACGACCTGCTCCGCCTCCTCTTCCCTGGGAGTCCCTGAACCGTCCAGCCACACCTCCGACGCGTCCGTCGCCGGGGCGCGGCTCCTTGAGGATCTCCACACCGCGCTCTCTGAGCCTGTGGATGGCGTCGATGTCGGGGGAATGCCCGGCGCGGCCTTCTCGATCTGCCGCGCACCCGCCGCCGAGGTCGAGGAAGGCCCTGGCGGGGCGAACGCGGCGAGATGGGGCGGGCCGAGCACATCACGGTGGAACGCGGCGGCTGCCCGAGTCGTCGGCTCGTGTCCCGAAGATGGACCCGCCTGTCGCAGCAGGTCAGCTCGTGGGCTTGGGCTGCGGCTTCAGGGTGGTGGCCAGCGCGGTGAGTTCGGGCCAGTCGGCGGTGCCCGTGACCATCAGCGTGGTGCCGGCAAGGAAGCGGACCAGCGTGCGCTGGTTCTTGTCCTCGCGGAAGCGCTTCTCCCAGCTCTGGCCCGCGATCTGCACGGCCCCGATGGACTTGTCGGTGTTGGCGATACGGCTGGCGAAGGCGGGGGCGGGCTGCTCCGCGCCCTGGACGATCATCGCGTGGTGCCGCTCGTTCTCGGCGTCGGGAGCGGTGGCGTACCCCACCGACAACACCGAGGAGCCGTCGGCGCCCTTGGCGATCCTGTTGCTGTTGGGGATCCAGTCGGCGGGGTCCTTGGCGGGCGCCCACACCTCGTGCGGCACCGACCTGTTGTAGTTCGCCACGGTGATCGAGTACTCGAGGCGCGGCACGTGCTGCCCCTCCCTGCCCGTGGGCGCGGACACCACAATGATCACGGCCAGGCCCGCGCAGACGAGCAGGGCGAACGCGTAGCCGTAGAAACCTTGAGTGAACCGTCGCACGAATGGCGAGGTTACCCGGTGGAGGTGCCGCCCGCCGAAGTGACCGGCTGAATCCGCCCGATGATGGCCAGCACGTCGTCGGCCAGGCGGCGCGCGGCGGCCTCGTCCTCCGACAGCACGACCTCGGAGACGGCGGCGGCCAGCGCTCCGGTGATCACCACGACGAGGGCGTCGTCGCCGTCGAACAGCGTGGCGTTGAGCTTGGCCCAGGTGCGCAGCCTGTCGCGCATGATGACCTCGAACCCCGGAGGGCCGTCGCCGCGCAGGAACAACGCCGCCAGCTCGCGCTCCTCCAGCGATCCCGCGAGGTAGGCGCGCGCGGCGGCGACGAACACGCGCATCGGGTCGTTCTCGCCGGTGGCGCGCAGCTCGCGCGCCGCCTGCTTGGTGCGCTGCGACTGCCGGGACTGGAACTCCTCGAACAACGCCAGGTAGAGGTCGGCCTTTCCGGAGAAATGGTGGTAGAGGCTGCCGACGCTGGCCTTCGCCTTCGCGACGACGTCGGTGACGCCAGACTCGGCGAAGCCCTTCTCCACGAACACCTCGCGAGCCGCGTCGAGCAGGGCCGCTCGGGTGGCGGCGCCCCGCCCTGTCGCCAGGCGTTCCACATCGCTGCTCATGGCAGGCACATTATCCTCCGCTGACCGGGCATGGAGGGGCAACTACGATCGAGTCAGTTGTCCCACGAGGAGGCCCATCACCATGTCCGAGACGTCCGTTCCTCCTGCCCTCGCCACTGGCGAGCACGCACCCGACCGCAACTTGGCGTTGGAGCTGGTCAGGGTCACCGAGGCGGCCGCCATGGCGGCCGCCCGCTGGGTCGGCCGTGGCGACAAGAACGGCGCCGACGGAGCGGCCGTCAACGCGATGCGCCAGCTCATCAGCACGGTCTCGATGAACGGCGTGGTCGTGATCGGCGAAGGCGAGAAGGACCACGCGCCGATGCTCTTCAACGGGGAGCGGGTCGGTGACGGCAGCGGCCCCGACTGCGACGTGGCCGTCGACCCGATCGACGGGACGAGGCTGACCGCGCTCGGCATGCCCGACGCCATCTCGGTGATCGCGGTGAGCTCCCGAGGGTCGATGTACGACCCGTCGGCGGTCTTCTACATGGAGAAGCTGGTCACCGGCCCCGAGGCCGCCGACGTCGTGGACATCAACGCGCCCGTCGCCGCCAACATCCAGGCGGTCGCCAGGGCGAAGGGCGCCTCGGCCTCCGACGTCACGGTGGTCATCCTCGACCGGCCCCGGCACGACCAGATCGTCAAGGAGGTCAGGGAGACCGGGGCGCGGATCAAGTTCATCCCGGACGGGGACGTGGCCGGAGCGATCATGGCCGCCCGCTCCGGCACCGGCGTCGACCTCATGCTCGGCATCGGCGGCACGCCCGAGGGCGTCATCGCGGCCTGCGCGATCAAGTGCCTGGGCGGGGTCATCCAGGGCAAGCTCTGGCCGCAGGACGACGCCGAGCGGCGGCGCGCGCTGGACGCCGGTCACGACCTCGACCGGGTGCTGACCACGAACGACCTGGTCACCTCCGACGACGTGTTCTTCGCCGCGACGGGCATCACGCAGGGCGAGCTGATGAGCGGCGTGCGCTTCCGCGGCGGGGTGGCGGTGACGCACTCGCTGGTGATGCGCGGGCGCTCCGGCACGATCCGCAAGGTGGAGAGCGAGCACCAGCTGTGGAAGCTGCGCGCGTACAGCGCGATCAACTTCGACACCGCGGGCTGAGCATCCGGGAATCGCGGTGGCTGAGGCCTCTCAGAACCCCGGCCACCGCGGTCGTCCTCCAGAACCCGAGAGGCCACCGCCATCGCCGTCCAGCACCGAAGAACCCCGGCCACCGGCCCACGGTCAGCGGCGGCGCTTGCGCTTCGGGGGTTCCTTGACCTTGACCTCGCCCAGGAAGTTGGACGTCCGAACCTCGATCACCGGACAGTCGGGATCCTCCTGCGCCCTGGTCAGCCGCACCGTCTTGTCCTTCGACACCCGGATCACCTCCACCCCCTCCGGCACGTGGATCTCCAGCCCGCCGAACATGAGAGTCGCGTTGATCACCACGCGCCGGTTCTGCATGATCGCGTCACGCAGGTCGAGCTTGGTCGTCCCGAACATCGCCGTCACGGGCAGCTCGGCAGGCACCACCCAGCGCCCCTCGCGCTGCTCCTTCTTGAAGATCGCCGACACCGGCCTGCCATCCAGCCTGAACGGCTGTTCCTCGGCGGGCAGCAGATCGGCGGTCAGCCGCGCCAGCTCCCCCAGCGTGCGAGCGTTGTAGAGCGCTGTCAGCCGCTCCTCGAACTCGTCCATGGCGAGGCGCCCGTCGCTCGCCGCCTCGTTGAGCACCTCGGCGACCCGGTCCCGGTCGGCATCGGAGGCGCGCAGTTCGTGTGGTTGGGGACCGTCGGTCGCCGGCCGCCGCGCCAAGGCGAACTCCTCGGCCAGCCGCTCACCGACCTCCTGGATGCGGGGAAGCCAACGCTCGTTCACCCCTTGACGATAACCGCTTGAGATTCTGTCGGTGGCGATGCTTATCGTGGCCACTATGCACGCGATCGTGTTGCACGGCGTGACCAAACGCTATCCCGACGTCACGGCGGTCGACGGGCTCGATCTCGAGGTGCCCGAGGGCATCTGCCTCGGCCTGCTCGGCCCGAACGGCGCGGGAAAGTCCACGACGATGCGCCTGCTCACCGCCCAGTCGCTGGCCGACGAGGGCGAGATCAGGGTGCTGGGGCTGCGGCTGCCCCAGCAGTCGAAGCAGGCGAGGGCGCTCATGGGGGTGGTCCCCCAGCTCGACAACCTCGACGAGGAGCTCACCGCGAGGGAGAACCTCGAGGTGTTCGCGCACCTCTACCGCGTTCCCCGCCACGAGCGGCGCGCCGCGGTCGACAGGGCGCTGGCCCTCGCCCAGCTCACCGACAGGGCCGCCACCCGCACGGTCAACCTGTCGGGCGGCATGCGCAGGCGGCTGCTCATCGCCAGGGGCCTGGTCCACCAGCCCCGGCTGGTGCTGCTCGACGAGCCGACCGTGGGTCTCGATCCGCAGGTGCGCCAGGAGCTGTGGTCGCTGATCGTACGGCTGCGCGACGAGGGCGTCACGACGCTGATGTCCACCCACTACATCGAGGAGGCCGAGCGGCTGGCCGACGACTGCGCGCTGATGTCCCACGGTCGCATCGTGGCCAGGGGCTCGCCCGAGGAGCTGGTCAAGGAGCACGCGGGCACCGAGGTCGCCGAGCACTACGCCGCGCCGGAGCGTCAGGCCGAGATCGCCGCGCTGGCGGCCGCGGCCGGGGTTCCCACCCGCAGGACCGGCCCGTCGATCTCGGTGCTGAAGGCCGAGCAGCTGCCCAGGTCGCTGGAGGACGCGCTGGGCGCGCCCAACGTCCGGCGTCCCGCCAACCTGGAGGACGTGTTCGTCGTGCTGACCGGAGAGGCGGTCGAATGATGGAGTTCGCCCCTGTGCGGGCCGTCTGGCGGCGCGAGCTGGCCCTCTACCGCCGCTACTGGGCCTCCACCTCCTTCGCCGCGATGACCGAGCCGACCATCTACCTGCTGGCCTTCGGCTACGGCTTCGGCTCCGTGGTCGGCGCGCTCTACGGCTACGAGTACAAGGACTTCGTCGCCACCGGTGTCGTCGCCACGGCGGTCCTGTTCATCGGGGCGTTCGGCGGCATGTTCAACACCTTCATCCGCCGCACGTTCCAGCACACCTACGACGCGATGCTGGCCGCGCCCGTCGACGTCCGCGAGCTGGTGACCGCGGAGGCCTCCTGGCTGGCGGTCAAGGCGGGGGTGTACGGCTGCGCGCCGATGCTGGTCGGCGTCGCCTTCGGGCTGGAGCCGAGCTGGGGCATGCTGCTGGTGCCGTTCATCGGCTTCCTGACCGGGCTGGCGTTCGCGCTGTTCGGGGTGTGGGTGTCGGCGATCGTGCCGTCCATCAACACCTTCGACTACGTCATCACGGGGGCGCTGACCCCGATGTTCATGGTGGCGGGCACGTTCTTCCCGGTGACCCAGCTGCCCGCGTGGGTGGCGACCGCGGCGCAGGTCAACCCGCTCTACCACTGCGTCGAGTTGGTGCGAGGGGCGGTGTTCGGCCGGTTGGGCCTCGACGATCTGGGGCATCTGGGGGTGCTTGCCGGCTTCGCCGTGCTGATGTGGGTGCTGGCGGTGTGGAAGATGCGCGCCCGGCTGATCGACTGATCGGCCGGCAGTCCCGCAACATCCGAGGCCCAGCAAGCTTCCTTGAACTCTCAAGGAAAAGCTGGCAAAGAGATTCTTGAGAGTTCAAGAAGAAGGAATCCCGAACGTCGACCAGCTGTTGAACCGGCAAAGGGAAGGGGGGCTTCGATGCACGGACCCGCACGGGCAGGACTGGCCGCCGTGGCGGTGGGCGCGGGCGTCATCGCCGCGCTGGACCTCGCCTACCTGGGGGAGATCAACCCGCTCCGCCGTACGATCAGCGAGCACGGGCTCGGCGACCAGGGCTGGATCTTCGGGTTGGGAGTGGCGCTCCTGGCCGTCGGATCGCTGGCGATCGGGGTGTCGCTGCTGCGCAGGCGGCTGGCCGGGATCGTGGGCGCGATCGCGCTGGCGGGCTGGAGTCTGGGCCTGCTGGTGGTGGCGTGGTTTCCCAAGCACGACTGGTCGGTGGGGCCGAGCCTGAGCGGCAGTATCCACCGGGTGGGGAGCCTGGTCGCGTTCCTGTCGCTGCCGCTGGCGGCGCTGCTGATCGCCAGGACGTGGCGGCGGCATCCACGCGCGGCGCTGGCGGCCTTCTTGCTGGGGGTGGCTTCGGTGCTGTGGGTGGCGGGCATCGCGACCATGGTGTGGATCGGCGAGAGCTCGGGGCTGGCATGGTGGCAGGTGATGCCGCTCGGGCTGGTCGAGCGCGGGTTGGCGGTCACCGAGGTGGGCGCGCTGGTCGCACTCGGCCTCTGGGGAGCCTCCCGGATCACCACCGAAACCCCGGAGCGGACGACAGCCCGCCCGACCCCGGTAACAGCCGGCCGCCCGACCCCGAGAACGGCCTCCGCCGACCGGTGAGGGCCCCCGGCCAACCGGTGAGGGTCCTCCGTCGAGTGGTGGGCGGTTACGGGCGGAGGGTGGTGATCAGGTCGTCGACGTAGCCCCTGAAGATGGCGGCCATGTCGACGTGGTCCTGGTCGATCAGCCACTGGGTCTGCAGGCCGTCCATCATCGCGATCAGCCGGTCGGCGTGCGCCTCGGCGTCGAGGTCGGCGCGGAACTCTCCGGCGGCGGCGCCCCGCCGGAGCGCGCCCGCCACCGCCTGCCGTAGCCGCCGGTAGCGGGCGCGCGCCCACGCGTGCCCCGGGTGGTCGGCCGTGACCGCCTCGCCGCTGATCACCGAGAAGAGCTGCACGAGACCGGGCACCCGGGCGTTGTAGTCGACCACGTCGGCCAGCGTGCGCAGCGCGGCCACGCCGGTCATCGACTCGAGGTCGAACCTGCGCGCGTCGACCTCGTCGCGATACTCGAGGACGGCGACGAGCAGGCGCCCCTTGCTCGTGAAGTGGTGGAGCAGCCCGGCCTGGGACAGCTCGGACCGCTCGGCGATCCTGGCGAGGGAGGCCCCTCGATAGCCGTTCTCGGCGAACTCCTGAAGGGCGATGGCGAGGATCCGCTCCCGTCTCGCTTCTCCCGACGCATATCCCCTTCGACGCACCCGGACACCCTACTAATGAGAAACGTGCGTAATGGACCGCACCCAAACGACTGACCTGGTCCAACTGTCTTTCGGCGGTTTCCCCGCACGTTTCTCATTGGTAACAACCGCCTCTAGCGGAGACCGACGGGCCGGTACTAACCTGACGCAGCCTCATGTTTCCCCCCGGACAAGGAGGTCGACGTGCGCAACCGTCAGGCCAGAACGGCCACTTTCGCGGTATTCGCCGTACAGGGCCTGAGCTTCGCGACACTCCTGACCCAGGTCGCGGCCCTGCAGAACAAGCACGGCCTCACCGAAGGCGACCTCACCCTCCTGCTGCTCGTGGTTCCGGTGCTGGCCGGGGTCGGCAGCGTGGGAGCGGGCGCGCTCGCCGCGCGCAGGGGCAGCAAGTGGCTGCTGCGCCTCGCCCAGCCGGCCGTGGCCCTCGCGGTGGTCGCCGCGGGCCTGGCCGCCACCGTGCCGCTGCTGGTGGCCGCGCTCGTCGTCTTCGGGCTGGCGGTGGGCGCCGTCGACGCGGGCATGAACATGCAGGGCGTCGCCGTCGAGCGCAGGTACGGCAGGGCGGTGCTCAACGGCTTCCACGCGGCGTGGAGCGCGACCAGCCTGGCAGGGGCGCTGTGGGTGTCGCTGGCCAACGGGCTCGGCCTCGCCCTGCCCGTCATGATGGCGATCCCGATGGCGATCGCCGTCGTGGGGTCGCTGGCCGCCGCGCCGTACCTCTGCACGATCGACGAGGAGAAGTCCGAGACCGCGGTCGCGGCGCCCGCCGGGCACCTCCCGTGGGGGCCGATCATCCCGCTCTGCCTGGCGATGGGCTTCCTGTACGTCGGCGACGCGGCCGTGTCCAACTTCCACGGCGTGTTCATGGAGAACATCCTGCTCGCCGGGGGGAGCGTGGCGCCGCTGGCCTACGGCGCCTACCAGGCGGCCACCCTCGTCGTACGGCTCGGCGGCGACGTCGCGGTCAGGCGGTACGGCTCGGCGGCGATCGTGCGCATCGGCGGGGCGATCGCGACGCTCGGGTTCGCCGGGGTCGTGCTCGCGCCTTCGCAGCCGCTGGCGATCGTGGCGTTCGGGCTGACGGGGATGGGGCTCGCGGTGGTGGCGCCGCAGTCGTTCTCGGCGGCGGGGCGGCTGGATCCGGCGGGGACCGGGGTGGCGATCGCGCGCGTCAACCTGTTCAACTACGTCGGCTTCATCGTGGGGGCGGCGCTGGTGGGCGGGCTGGCCGACGCGACCGACATGCGGGTGGCGTTCGCGGCGCCGCTGGTGCTGTCGGCGGCGATCGTCGTGCTGGCCCGGGGGTTCGAACCGGCACGCCCCCGGCCCAAGGTCTGAGCCCGCCGGTCAGTCGCCGCTACTGCCGCCGCCACCCCCGCCATCGGAGGAACCGCTGTCGGAGGAACGGCTGTCGGAGGAACGGATGTCGTAGCCGTCGTCCGAGGACGACGCGTCACCGGAGAACAAGGAGCCCCGGTGACGTGCTCCGCTCCGTGAAGAGGAGCCTCCGCCGATCATCGCAAGGAAGACTCCGATGATGACGAGCACGAACACGAACACGAACCCCACTGCCACCATCGTGTCGAACGTCATCGCGCCCTCTTCTCTCAGCTGTGGATCTTCAGCCTAACCGGCGCCTCGCCACAGGCCCATGGCGGTACGGCAAGGCGCCGGTCGAAGGGGTTACAGGTAGGGGTGCTGGTCGCGTTTGGCCTGCTGGTAGCGGTCGTAGATCTCGCCGGGCTGCTGGGCCACGGGCACGTCCCACCACGCTCCCGACGAAGGCGCCGAGCCGCCGGGGACCGTCTCCACGTAGACCACCGTCGTCCTGACCGCCTCACGCGCCTTCGTCAGCGCCGCCCGCAGCGACTCCCTGTCGTCGGCCCTGAGCACGTCGGCCCCCAGTGACGCCGCGTTCGCCGCCAGGTCGACGGGCACGTAGACCCCGTCCAGCTCCCCCGAGGCTCCCCGCAGCCGGTAGGCGGTGCCGAGCCGCTGGGCGCCGACCGACTCCGACAGGTTCCCGATGGAGGCGAAGCCGTGGTTGTCGACCAGGACGATCACCAGCTTCATCCCCTCCTGGACGGCCGTGGCGATCTCCTGGGCCATCATCAGGTACGAGCCGTCGCCTACCAGGACGAAGACCTCACGAGCCGGAGCCGCCAGCTTGACGCCGAGCCCACCGGCGATCTCGTAGCCCATGCAGGAGTACCCGTACTCGACGTGGTAGCCCTTCGCGTCGCTGACCTTCCACAGCCTGTGGAGATCCCCCGGCATGGAGCCCGCCGCGTTCACCACCACGTCCGTCGGGTGCATGACCTCTCGCAGGTCCTCCAGGACCGCCTCCTGGGTGAGCGAGGGCCCCGCGCGGAACGACCACCACGAGGCGGCCAGCGAGGCGGCGTGCGAAGTCCACGACGCGGGCGCCCGCCAGCCGTCCGGGCGGAGCGCCTCCAGCGCGGCCCGGGCGTCGGCGACGAGCATGACCGCGCCGTTCTTGGCCGCGTCGAAGGCTGTCACGTTGATGTTGAGGAAGCGCGCCCGGCCGAACAGTGTCCTGGAGGCCGTGGTGAAGTCGCTGTACCGGGTGCCGATGCCGATCACCAGGTCGGCCGAGCGGGCCAGCTCGTTGGCGGCAGCCGTCCCCGTGTGGCCGATGGCGCCCACGGACAGCGGCGAGTCCCACGGGAGCGCGCCCTTGCCCGCCTGGGTCTCGGCCACGGGAACGCCGTACTCGGCGGAGAAGGCGCGCAGCGCGTCCCACGCCTCGCTGTAGATCACCCCGCCGCCCGCCACGATGAGCGGACGCTCGGCGGAGCGGATCAGCTCGAGCGCGCGTTCCAGCGCGGCCGGCTCGGGGACGGGCCGCGCGACGTGCCACACCCTGTGCTCGAAGAGCTCGGCGGGCCAGTCGAAGGACTCCGCCTGCACGTCCTGGGGCAGCGCCAGCGTCACCGCGCCGGTCTCGGCGGGATCGGTGAGCACCCGCATCGCCTGCATGAGCGCGGACGGCAGCTGCTCCGGCCGGTTGATCCTGTCGAAGTAGCGCGAGACGGGCCTGAAGGCGTCGTTCACGCTGACGTCGAGCGAGCGGGGGTCCTCGAGCTCCTGCAGCACGGGGTTGGCCACCCGCGTGGCGAAGATGTCGCCGGGCAGCAGCAGCACGGGGATGCGGTTGATCGTGGCGAGGGCGGCGCCGGTGACCATGTTCGTCGCGCCCGGCCCGATGGAGCTCGTGCACGCGAAGGTGGACAGCCTGTTGCGCATCCTGGCGAAGCCCACCGCCGTGTGCACCATGGCCTGCTCGTTGCGGGCCAGATAGTAGGGCAACGCCGACGACGTCCCCGCCCCCTGCGCGGCCAGCGCCTGCCCGATGCCCGCGACGTTCCCGTGCCCGAAGATCCCGAAGCAGCCCTCGACGAGCCGGTGCTCGACGCCGTCGCGCGAGGAGTGCTGCTGGGACAGGAAGCGCACCAGCGCCTGGGCGACCGTGAGCCTCATCCGGCCCTCCCGAAGGGCACCCTGTCGTCGACCTGCTGCTGTTCCCAGGTCCCTCTGATCCAGGCGTGCCGGGGGTCGTCGCAGAACGCCATCGACCGCTCGTCGGCGGGGCCCGCCAGCACGTTGAGGTAGTAGAGGTCGTAACCGGGAGCCGCCATGGAGGGCCCGTGGTAGCCGCGCGGCACCAGCACCACGTCGCCTGCCGACACCTCGGCCAGCACCTCGTGCCCGCCGTAGACGCGCTGGTAGCCGGGGCCGCCCTCGAAGTAGTAGATCTCCTCGAGCACCGCCTCGTGGGCGGAGGCGGTGTCGTGCTTGTGCGGCGGATAGGAGGACCAGTTCCCTCCCGGGGTGAGCACCTCGACCGAGACGAGCTTGTCGCAGTCGAAGGCGTCGGGCGCGCAGAAGTTGTTGACCTGCCTGGAGGCCCGCCCGGCGCCGCGGATCTCGACGGGGACCTTCTCGGCGGGGCCGTACCTGACCGGGAAGCGGCGGGTGGCCCGCGCGGCGGGCAGCGCGAAGCGGCCCTCCCCCGTCACCGTCACCTCGGTGTCGATCGGCACGTAGCCGAAGTCGGTGACGTCCGAGAAGACCGACGAACGGCCGTGCAGCGACAGCCGTTCGCCGTCGGCCTCGATGAGGCACGAGCCGGACAGCGGGAGCACCAGCATCTCCGACGAACCGGTATGGAAGGTGACGGTCTCCCCCGAGAGGTTCAGGACCCGCAGCCCGCAGTAGGCCCACCCGGCGGCCTCCGGGGTGATCTCCAGCGCCCACGGGGCGCGGGAGGTGGTGCCTGCCGGGATGTACGTCATGAGACCTCCAGCATCGCTACTGCGGTGTCGACGGCGGCGGCCACGTCGTCGTCGGGCGGGTAGAGCAGCGCGCGGCCGACCACGAGCCCGCGCACCCCGGGCAGCCTGAGCGCCTTGCGCCACGCCGCGTAGGCCAGGTCGGGGGCGTCGCCCGGATCGCCACCGAGCAGCAGCGTCGGCAGCGTCGTGGCGCGCATGACGCGCTCCATGTCCTCGACGACGGGGATCTTCAGCCAGGTGTGGGCCGAGGTGGTGCCGAGCCCCTGGCCGACGCTGATCGCCCTGATCACGCCCTCGGGCGTCAGGTCGTGGCCCGAGCGCCGCGACCAGAACGGCTCGACCATGGCGACCAGTCCCTCCCCTGCCAGCTCGCTGACCGCCCGAGCGCAGGCGGACAGCGTGGCCGCGGTGCCCGGCTCGTCCAGGGCGATCCTGCACAGCATCTTGCCCCCGTCAAGCCGCATCCGCACGATCGAGGCCGTGTCGTAGGCGGTGAATCTGTCGTCGAACTCGAACACCGCGCCCTGGATGCCGCCGCGGTTCATCGAGCCGATGACAACCTTGTCGTCGAGGGCGCCGAGCAGCAGCAGGTCCTCGACGATGTCAGGGGTGGCCAGCAGGCCGTCCACACCCGGTCTGGCGAGCGCGGTCCGCAGCCGGTCGAGCAGCTCGACCCTGCTGCCCATCGCCAGGGGACGTCCGCCGACGCCGAGCGCGCCGCGCGCGGGATGGTCGGCGGCGATGATCATGAGCTGGTCACGCTCGCCGAGCAGCGGCCTGCGCCTGCGCACGGCCGCCGCCTGGGCGATCCGCTCGGGCTGCCTGGCCCTGATCTCCTGGATCCACCGGTAGTCACCCACGGGCGAGCACCTCCTCGACAGTGGGCATCGCGGGGGCGCAGGCCAGCCGTCCCGCCACGATCGCGCCCGCCGTGTTGGCGAAGCGCAGCGTCCGCTCCAGCGGCCAGCCGGCCAACAGCCCATGGGCCAGCGCGCCACCGAAGGCGTCGCCCGCGCCGAGCCCGTTGACCACCTCGACCTCGACCGGGGGCACCGCGATCGTCTCCGTCGCGGTCATGCCGAGCACGCCGGCCCCGCCCTGCTTCACCACCGCCAGCTCCACGCCGGCATCCAGCAGCGCCTTCCCCGCCTCGTACGGCTCGCGGGTCCCGGTGGCCACCTCGACCTCGTCCAGGTTGCCCACGGCGACGGTGACGTGCCCCAGCGCCTTGCGGACCTGGTGCATGGCGTCCTGCGCCGAGGCCCAGAACATCGGCCGGTAGTCGAGGTCGAGCACCGTGTGCGTCTTACGGTCTCGCGCCTGCCACGCGGCGAAGTGCGCGGCGCGCGACGGCTCCGCCGACAGCCCCGTGACGGTCGCCCAGAAGAGCCTGGCCTGCCTGATGTGCGCGATGGGCAGCTCGTCGGGATGGATCACCAGATCGGGGGCCTTGGGCAGCCGGTAGAAGTAGAGCGGGAAGTCGTCGGGCGGCCTGATCTCGCAGAACGTCACCGGGGTCGGCAGCCCCTCGACGGCGGTGACGAAGGAGTCGTCCACCCCGTAGGAGCGCAGGGCGTCGTGGACGAACTCCCCGAACGGGTCGGCGCCCGTCCTGGTGATCACCGCCGCGCGGTCGCCGAGCCGTGCCGCCGCCACCGCGACGTTGGTCGGGCTGCCGCCCAGGTACTTGCCGAACGTCTCGACCTCCCGCAGCGACACCCCGACCTGGAGGGGATAGACGTCCACCCCGACCCGCCCCATCGTCAGGACGTCGATCATGCGAGTCCTTCCAGGAAGGCGACGCTCTGCCTGACGTCCTGCACGGTGTCGCCCTCCGCCGAGGTGAGCACCGTGTCCTGCTCCATCACGTACCAGCCGGAGTAGCCGCTTTGCCCGAGGATCGTCACGATCCCCGCGATGTCCACGTCGCCCTGGCCCAGCGGGCGGTAGACGCCCTGCCGGACCGCCTCGGTGTAGGTGAGGCTCCCGTCCCTGACCTTCGCCGCGAGGTTCTGGTCGACGTCCTTCAGGTGCACGTGCCTGACCCTGCCCGGATCCCTCCTGACCAGCTCGAGGGGGTCGGTGCCGCCGATCAGCAGGTGCCCCGTGTCCAGGCACAGCGGTACGGCGGAGCCGTCCAGCACGCGCTCGACCTCCTCCCGCGTCTCGACCATGGTTCCGACGTGCGGGTGCAGGGTGATCTGCGGGCCGAGGCCCTTGGCGGCGGTCGTGATCCGCTTCAGGTTGTCCAGCAGCGTCTTCCATCCGGCGGCGTCGAGCCGGGGCCTCCTGTCGTAGCCGTCGGCGCCGCTGTCGGCGGCCAGCACCAGCACCTCGACGTCGCCCTCGGCGAAGTCGCGCATGCGGGCCCGCACGCCAGGCAGCGGGTCGTGCCTGGGCTCGTGCAGCACGACGGGGACGAAGCCGCCGACGGCCCGCAGGCCGTACTCGTCGAGCAGGGCCTTCCTGCGGGCAGGCGAGTGCGGCAGGAAGCCGTCGGGGCCCAGCTCGGTGGCGGTCAGCCCGAGCGAGCGCATCTCCGAGAGCACCCGCTCGCGATCCAGCTGATGGCCCCAGCCCGGCACCTCGCACACACCCCAGGAGATCGGCGCGCCCGCGATCCTCATCGGCTGACCTCCTCGACGGCGACGGACCTGCCCTCGCGGCGCGACCTCTCCGCGGCCTCGGCGACGTAGAGCGCCGCGAGCGCGTCCTCGATCGTGCAGGGGCTCGTGTCGCCGGTGAGGAAGCCGTCGATCTCGGCGACGTAGGCCGCCCTGAAGCGGGTGACGAAGTCGGGCCATGGATCCCCCGGTGGTTGCAGGCCCTCCGCGCTGGTCAGCGGGGCCCGCGGGTCGAGGCCCACGACCTGCGTGCGGCGGGTGCCGGCCAGCTCCATCCTGACGTCGTACCCGGCCCCGTTGTACCTGGATCCCTGGAGCGTCACCAGCGTGCCGTCGTCGAGCGTCAGCAGCGCGGCGCTGTTGTCCACGTCGCCCGCCTCCCTGAAGAAGTCGGCGCCCCTGTTGGCGCCCGTGGCGTAGACGGTCGCCACCTCACGTCCGGTTACCCAGCGCAGGATGTCGAAATCATGGATGTGGCAGTCGCGGTAGATGCCGCCGGACATCGGGATGTAGTCGGCGGGCGGCGGCACGGGATCGGCGGTCAGCAGGTGGACGCGGTGCAGCTCGCCCAGCTCCCCCGCGCGCAGGGCCTTCGCGGCGGCCACGTAACCGGGGTCGAAGCGGCGCTGGAAGCCGATCTGGACGCGGTTGCCCTCGCTCGCCTTCAGCACCTTGATCGTCTCTTCCACCGTCGGCGCGACCGGCTTCTCGCAGAACACCGGGATCCCGCGGCGGCAGGCCTTGATCAGCAGGTCGGCATGGGTGCTGGTGGGGGTGGCGATGACCATGACGTCGGCCTCGAACGGGTCGCCCTGCCTGCCGTACGGCGAGGTGCGCACGGGGTCCCACACGATCAGGTCGTCCACCAGCGGATGCGCGGCGAGAGTCTCGGCGTGAAACGCTCCGATCCTTCCCAAACCGAGCAGACCGACACGCATGACGCCTCCAAGGGGTTGGGGATCCCTTTCTAACCTTCTATCCCTTTCTTTGTCCAGACATACTGACCTTCATGCGTCTGATCACGTCATCGGCGTGATGGGCGGGCAGACGGGCGAATCCCATCACCATCGCGGGCGGCCCCTCGGAGAAGCGCATCGGGCCGACCGGCTCGGCCGACAGCCCCTCGGCCTGGGCCGCGGCGACCACCTCGGCCTCGTCCCACCCCTCCGGCAGGTCGAGGTAGACGTGCAGGCCCGCCTCGATCCCGCGGACGACCAACTCGGGCAGGTGCTCGGCCAGCGCTCTGACCAGGGCGTCGCGGCGCTTCCTGTACTCCCTGCGCATCCTGCGCAGGTTGCGGTCGTAGCCGCCGGTGCGCAGGAGGTGGGCCAGCGCGTACTGCTCGATGACCGGCGAGCCGAGGTCGAGCTCACCGCGCGCCTGCCGTACGGCCTCGGCCAGGTCGGGAGGGGCGGCGATCCAGCCCAGCCGGAGCCCGGGGGCCAGCGACTTGCTGACGCTGCCCGACAGGATCACCCTGTCGGGCGCGAGACCCTGCAGGCAGCCGACGGGGTCGCGGTCGAACCTGAACTCGGCGTCGTAGTCGTCCTCGAGCACCACGCCGCCCCACTCCATCAGCGCGGCCCTGCGCGCGGGCGACAGCACCACACCCGTGGGGTACTGGTGGGCGGGCGTGAGGAGCACGGCGCCGACCCCGCGCAGGCGCTCCACCCGTAGCCCCTCCTCGTCCACGGGGATCGGCACCAGCTCGGCGCCGGTGCGCCGGAGCAGCGGGACCTGGCGGTGACTTGTGGGGTCCTCGACCGCGAGCTTCGGGCTCCGCAGCACGTGCAGGATCAGGCTGAGCCCCTGGGCCACGCCGCCGACGATCACCAGGTTGTCGGCGCTGACGTCGGCGGCGCGCACGCGCTTGAGATAGCTCGCCAATTCCTCGCGCAGCTCGGGGACGCCCCCTGGATCGCCGTAGTCGAAGGCGTCGCTCGGCACCGTGGTCAGCACGTGCCTGACCGCGGCCAGCCAGCGCTCGCGGGGGAAGCCGCCCAGGTCGGGCGAGGTGGGACGGTGACCGTAGTAGGGCGCGCGCTCCAGCGGCCGCGCCGGCTCCCTGCGGGCGGTCGCGGCGACCACCGTGCCGGCGCCGACCCTGGCGATGAGGAAGCCCTCGGCGACCAGCTGCTCGTAGGCTTCGACGACCACGCCCCTGGAGACGCTGAGATCCTTGGCCAGCTCGCGGCTGGCCGGCAGGCGGGTTCCCGCCTCCAGCCTGCCCTGCCTGATGGCCTCCCTCAGCTCGGTCGCCACCTGCCCCGCGATGGCGCCCCTGTCCCTGTCGATCGGGATGTGGAGATCAGCCAATTGGACCTCACTTTTGCCGCATCATTGGACTGTTTGGGCGAACCATTGTTTTCCTAGCATGCCGTACATGAGAAACGGTGTCATCGGGGCGGCCTCCGCCATGTTCCTTGTCGGCACGCTCGCGGGGGTGTCGGGCGTGATCCAGGACTATCCGGTCTACGGCGGGCAGGCCGTCCGCTACCTCGCCGCGGCGGTCATCCTGCTGGCGGCCGCGTGGATGGCGGGCCAGCGGTTCGTCAGGCTGACCGCCCGCGAGACGCTGCTCCTGGTCGCGCTCTCGGTTCTCGGCCTGGTCGTCTTCAACGTGTGCGTGATCGAGGCGACCCGCGCGTCGGGCCCCGCGCTGCCCGGCACCATCCTCGGTACGGTCCCCCTCGTGCTGGCCCTGGTCAGCGGGCGGCCCGCACCCCGGGTGGTGATCGGCGCGGGCATCGTGGTAGCCGGTGCGGTGCTGGCCACGGGGCTCGGCAGCGGCAACCTGCCGGGGCTGCTGTGGTCGCTGGGCGCGCTCGTCGGCGAGGTGAGCTTCTCCCTGCTGGCGATCCCGCTGCTGCCCAAGCTGGGCGCGATGCGGGTGTCGGCCTACTCGACGGCGCTGGCCGTCCCCATGCTGGCCGCCGTCGGCCTGTTCATGGAGGGCTCGGCCATGCTGCGCGTGCCCACCCTCGCCGAGGGCCTCGGCTTCGCCTATCTGACCGTGGTCGTGACGACCATCGCCTTCTTCCTCTGGTACACCTCGCTGCCCAAGCTCGGCGCCGGAACGGCCGGCCTGTTCGCAGGACTGATCCCGGTCGGCGCCATCGTCACGGGGCTGGTGCTGGGCATCGCGGTGCCGTCCGCGCCCGACCTGCTCGGCGCGGGACTGGTCATCCTCGGCATCGTGGTCGGCCTCACCGCGAACCGCGGCGCCGCGGTCGCCGTTCCGGCTCCGGTCCCCGGCCGCTCCTGAAGACGCGCTTCGTGAAGGGGGTGCTTCTTGAAGGCGTGCTTCTCAGGGCGGGGTCCTGCGGGGGCGCGGCACGCCTTACGCTCTAGGAGGACCGAAAGGATCGAGGGGACATGCCCGAGTTCGACTACACCGACCTGCTTCCGCTTGGCGCCGACGACACCGAGTATCGGCTGATCACCAGCGAGGGGGTGCGGAAGGTCGAAGCTGCGGGACGCAGCTTCCTGGAGGTCGACCCGGAGGCGTTGCGGCTGCTCACCGAGACGGCCGTGCACGACATCTCGCACTTTCTGCGCGCCTCCCACCTGGCGCAGCTCAGGAAGATCGTCGATGACCCCGAGTCGAGCGGCAACGACAGGTTCGTGGCGCTCGACCTGCTCAAGAACGCCTCGATCTCGGCCGGTGGCGTGCTGCCCATGTGCCAGGACACCGGCACCGCGATCGTCATGGGCAAGCGCGGCCGCCACGTGCTGACCGACGGCGCCGACGCCGAGCACATCTCGCGCGGCGTCTACGACGCCTACACCAGGCTCAACCTGCGCTACTCCCAGATGGCTCCGCTCACCATGTGGGAGGAGAAGAACACGGGCAACAACCTGCCCGCCCAGATCGAGCTGTACGCCGAGGACCCCCACGGGCACCCCGACGAGTACAAGCTGCTGTTCATGGCCAAGGGCGGCGGGTCGGCCAACAAATCGTTCCTCTATCAGGAGACCAAGGCGGTGCTCAACGAGAAGCGCATGCTGGCCTTCCTCGAGGAGAAGATCCGCTCCCTGGGCACCGCGGCGTGCCCGCCGTACCACCTGGCGGTGGTGATCGGCGGCACCAGCGCCGAGTACGCGCTGAAGACCGCCAAGTACGCCTCGGCCCGCTACCTCGACTCGATCCCGACCGAGGGCTCGCCGTCCGGGCACGGCTTCCGCGACCTCGAGCTGGAGCAGAAGGTCTTCGAGCTGACCCAGAAGCTCGGCATCGGGGCACAGTTCGGCGGCAAGTACTTCTGCCACGACGTGCGCGTCATCCGCCTGCCCAGGCACGGCGCCTCCTGCCCCGTGGCGATCGCGGTCTCCTGCTCGGCCGACAGGCAGGCGCTCGCCAAGATCACGCCCGAGGGCGTTTTCCTGGAGAAGCTGGAGACCGACCCAGCGCGCTTCCTGCCCGAGACGACGGACGAGCACCTGTCCGACGACGTGGTGAAGATCGACCTCAACCGCCCGATGGCCGACATCCTCGCCGAACTGACGAAGTACCCGGTCAAGACGCGGCTCTCGCTCACCGGCCCGCTTGTCGTCGCCCGCGACATCGCCCACGCGAAGATCGCCGAGCTGCTCGACAACGGCGGCGAGATGCCCGCCTACCTGAAGGACCACGCGGTCTACTACGCGGGACCGGCCAAGACGCCCTCGGGGTACGCGTCGGGCTCGTTCGGGCCGACCACGGCGGGACGCATGGACTCCTACGTCGAGCGCTTCCAGGCCGAGGGCGGGTCGATGGTCATGCTCGCCAAGGGCAACAGGTCCAAGCAGGTCACTGAGGCGTGCAAGCAGTACGGCGGGTTCTACCTCGGCTCGATCGGCGGGCCCGCGGCGCGCCTGGCGCAGGACTGCATCAAGAAGGTGGAGGTCCTGGAGTATCCGGAGCTGGGGATGGAGGCGGTGTGGAAGATCGAGGTCGAGGACTTCCCCGCCTTCATCGTGGTCGACGACAAGGGCGACGACTTCTTCATCGACAAGACGGGCCCGGTCCTGTCCATCGGCCGCCGCTGACTTCCGGCTGACCCACTGACCGCCCGGCCGTTCCGCCGACCGAACGGCCGGACCGGCGGGGCACTCACGATCGATCGGCCCGCAGGTGGGTGGCCGCTCCCGAAGGCTCAGCAGCCTGGAGCCCGGTCGGGGGGTCGGGTCCCAGGATTACCAGGGCCGACTCGGGATCGAAGCTCCGAGCCACACGGGGCTGCCCTGGATCGTCTGCACGGGGCCGCCCTTGAATCAGCTCAGCCGTCTCCACGGAGCTGCCCTGGATCAGCTCGCCCGTCTCCATGGGGCTGCCCTGGGGGTGGCCCAGACAGGCCGGTGGCCCAGGCCTATGAGTGCGCCTGTGGGGCGTGTGCCGTCGTCGGGGCTGTCCGCACTCGGGAGTGTCGGATCCCGGGGGACGGCCTGGCGGCGAGGTTCTGGGGGGTTCTCAGGGGGCCGATCAGCGAGGCGTGGCCGGTCTCGGGCGACCGTGGCGTCAGATCCCGGTCCGGCGGCGACGCGAGGGCGGGATCCAGGTGGATCGGGCCCTGCCGGTCGCTCAGCCCCCGCCAGCAGGATGGTCCTGCGGGACTGGCGGCTCGGCTCGCGTCGGTGCTGCTGCTGTCTTCGCCGCTGGAGTTCCTGCCGGCCGATCGTGGCTCGGGAGGATCCAGCGGTGGCTCGGGGCTTGCTGCGGGTCGTGCGGGTGGTTCAGGCCGCGACCAGACCCCTGTGCGGGGCGACGACGGAGCCGTCGGGCAGCAGCAGGCCGGTGTCCTCGAACAGGACCACGCCGTTGCACAGCAGGCTCCAGCCCTGGTCGGGGTGGGACGCGATTACATGCGAGGCCTCACGGTCCGCTGCGTCAGCGGCGGGGCAAACGGGTCGGTGACTGCACATCATGCACCTCTCAGATGATTCTCCTGGTTTGTTCTGTTGGTAGGGCAACGTCGCCCTGACGGTGTCCGGAGGTCCGGCTCGATCTTCGCCCTCCTGCTGGGACCCCGCCCGATCACTCCGGCGGATCTCTTTCTCTCCCCAACGAGGCTGGCGACGCTCTTGTTTCCGGTGAACCTTCCTACCTTCATCATGACGACCGGCACTGACAGTTTCGACGCATTTTGTGGCACTCAGGTTCACGTTTTCATGATGCTCCGGGACCCTTACGGATGGCTTGCAAGCGGCTGACGCGGCGCGTGGCGGCGGCCCGCCGGAGTCCTGCTGGAGCATGCGTGAAGGACGGACGGTCAGCGGTGACCCCGGTGGGCTCGAGTGGGCTTGCCGTACGGGCTCCCAGCAGAACCCGCGCGCCGCCACCAGCGGCGTGCAGGGCTCCGGCTGGGGCGTGCCGGCCTACGAGCCCCTCGGCGGGCGCCTGGTGGTGGAGCAGGTCTACGACCACCACGGCAACGTCGGCATGAACACCACGCCGCTCCCGGTGTTCGACGCCTGGGAGCACGCGTACTACCTGCACTACCGCAACGTCCGCCCGGACTACGTGGAGAAGCTTTGGGGCACCGTGAACTGGGACGATGTGGCCAGGCGGTTTGCTGACGCGACGAGTCAGGCCGGTTGACTGAAGTTCGCAACTATTTATCGGCCCCGCCTCTACTGGTCGGTTTCTGCAAATAGGTAAGCTGCCTGCCATGCGTGCGCCGTCCGGTTACCTCCTTGCCGCGCGCTATCGGCTCATGGAGCCGGTCGGCCGCGGCGGCATGGGCACCGTTTGGCGAGCGCACGACGAGTTGCTGGACCGTCACGTCGCGGTCAAGGAAGTACGGTTGCCGACCGTCCTCGACGAGGAGCTGCGGGCCGAGCTGTGCGCCCGCACCGAGCGCGAGGGCAGGGCCACGGCGATGGTCGCGCACCCCTCGGTGATCACCGTCTTCGACGTCGTCACCGAGGACGAGCGGCCGTGGATCGTGATGGAACTGCTCCAGGCGAGGTCGCTGGAGCAGCTCATCCAGGACGAGGGCCCGCTGCCGCCGCGCAGGGCCGCCGAGATCGGCAGGCAGGTGCTGGGCGCGCTGCGCGCCGTCCACGCCAAGGGCATCCTCCACCGCGACGTCAAGCCCAGCAACGTGCTGGTCACCGACGATCGCGCGGTCCTCACCGACTTCGGCCTGGCCGCCATGGAGGGCGACGCCTCCATCACGCAGGCCGGCATCGTGCTCGGCTCGGCCGGCTACATCGCGCCCGAGCGGGTGCTCGGCGCCAAGGCCAGCCCCGCCGGAGACCTGTGGTCGCTCGGCGCGACCCTCTACACCGCCGTCGAGGGCAGGGGCCTGCACGGCAGGCGCACCGCGGCCGCGGCGCTGGCCGCGCTCACCAGCGGCGAGCCGATCCCCATGCACAAGGCGGGCCCGCTGGCCCCCGTGCTCGACGCGCTGCTGCGCATCGACCCCGCCACCCGCCTCGACTCGGTGCGCGCCTCGCTGATGCTGGCCAGGGTCGCGGCCGGCGGTTCGGCGGAGGAGCCGCTGACCACCAGGGCCAGGATCGTACGCCCGGGGCCGGCCCGCAGGCCCACCCATCGCGGCCTGCACCGGGCCGAGACGACCGCGCCGACCCCCGTCGTTCCCATGCCGCGCGCGCAGCACCGCAAGCCAGGCGAGGGAGTGCACAGGAAGGTCATGGAGCAGCGACCCGCGCCATCCGGTTATGCCCGTTTTGTCGCCAAAGTGATAAAGTTGTTCCTTCCACGACGCTTTTGGCCCCGCGAACTTCGCAAGCGTGGGTAAAGCGTTCTCCAAGCGAGAATAGATATCTTCTTCTCATGCCGGAACAGCAGAAGCGCCTGCTCGCGGAGCGCTATGAGCTGATCTCACCGATCGGCCGGGGGACCATGGGGACCGTCTGGCGGGCCCACGACCGCGCCCTCGGTCGCGAGGTCGCGATCAAAGAGATCCGCCAGGATCCCGGGCTCACCGAGGAGCAGCGCGCCGAACTGCGCGAGCGCATGGTCCGAGAGGGCCGCACCGCCGCGCGGATCAACCATCCCTCCGTGGCCTCGATCCACGACGTGCTCATCCAGGACAACAGTCCGTGGATCATCATGGAGCTCGTCGAGGCCCGCTCCCTGGAACAGGTCATCGAGGAGGAGGGCCCGCTGCCGCCCCGGCTGGTGGCGGAGATCGGCGTCGACCTGCTGGGCGCGCTGCGCGCCGCCCACGCGCAGGGCGTCACGCACCGCGACGTCAAGCCGGGCAACGTGCTCATCACCGAGAGTGGCAGGGTCGTCCTGACCGACTTCGGCATCGCCAAGGCGGAGGGCGACACCAGGCTCACCAAGACCGGCATGGTGATCGGCTCACCCGGCTACACCGCGCCCGAGCGGGCCCGCGGGGAGTACACGGGGCCCGAGTCCGACATCTGGTCGCTCGGCGCGACGCTGTACTTCGCGGTGGAGGGACGGCCGGCCTACGAGCGCGCGACCGTGGCCGAGACCCTCGCCGCGCTGATGACCGAGAACGCCGACGCCCCCACGCAGGCCGGGCCGCTCCGTCCCGTGCTGGAGGGCATGCTCCACAAGGACCACCGCCAGCGGCTGACCGCGGCCACGACCGAGACCATGTTGCGGATGGTGGCCGACACGCCCACCAGCGACATCCCCAAGGTCATGGAGGACTTCGACCCCGACAGGACGATGACTGTGCAGCGCCCCAAGCCCGCCGAGCAGGACGACCAGAGCGCCATCGTCACCTCTCGACTGTCCGTTCCTCCCACGGGACTGCCGGGCAAGCCCGTCTACCCGCCGCCCGCCTCTCCCGACCCCAGTACGGCAGGCGCCGCGCAGGGTCCCGGCCGGCCCGGAGTGCCGCCAGGGCCTGGGCAGCCCGGCCCCAACGCAGGGGCGGGGGCCTTCTCCGGCCCCGCCGCTCAGGGTGGCGCGGGCGCGTTCGGCGCCCCCGCCGGCCCCGGCGGCCCAGGAGCCTTCGCAGGACCGGCGCAGGCCGGTCCCCGACCGGGCGGACCCCACCAGCTTCCAGGCGGACCCGGCCACCACCCCGGAGCACCTGGGCGGCCACCGGGCCCCATGGGTCAGGCCGGTCCGCCGGCGGGGCCGCCGCCGCAGCACGCCCCTCATCCCGGCCAGGGCGGGCCGCCCGGGCGTCCCGGCTACGCCGGTCCTCCGGCGCCCCCGTTCAACGGCGCCCCCGGCGACACCGTGGTGCACCGCGCGCCCGGCGGTCCCGGCGGCCCCGCCGTACCTGCTGCTCCGGCGGGCGGCCACGGGAGCGACCACCCCGACCGGCAGCCCGGGCTGGGCACCGACCTGTTCGCGATCGCGGGGCAGCCCGCCCAGGAGAAGGAGGGCAACCGCGCGGGAGTCCTCATCCTCATCGGCGTCGCCATCGTGGCTCTCGCCGTGATCGCCATCCTGGTCATCTCCGCCGTCTCAGGCTGACCCCGGCACGCCGCGCTCGATCCGGATCGCACAGACTTGGGGATATGAGTGAGTTTCGGATCGAGCACGACTCCATGGGTGAGGTGCGCGTCCCCGTGGACGCCCGGTGGCGCGCCCAGACCCAGCGGGCCGTGGAGAACTTTCCCATCTCGGGACGCCGCCTGGAGCCCTCCCACATCGCCGCCCTCGGCCTGATCAAGGCGGTCGCGGCCGAGGTGAACACCGAGCTCGGCGTGCTCGACAAGGACGTCGCCGAGGCCATCGCCCAGGCCGCCGCCGACGTGGCGGAGAACGAGTACGACGAGCACTTCCCCATCGACGTGTTCCAGACCGGCTCGGGCACCTCCTCGAACATGAACGTCAACGAGGTCATCGCCACGCTGGCCCAGGAGCGGCTCGGCCGTCCCGTGCACCCGAACGACCACGTCAACGCCTCGCAGTCGTCCAACGACGTCTTCCCCACCTCCATCCACGTGGCTGCGGCCACCGAGGTCGTCTTCCATCTGGTGCCCTCGCTCCAGCACCTGGCCATCGCGCTGAGGGCCAAGTCGACGGAGTTCGCGCAGACCGTGAAGTCGGGCAGGACCCATCTCATGGACGCCACCCCCGTGACGCTCGGCCAGGAGTTCGGCGGCTACGCCTCGCAGATCGAGCACGGTGTCAGCCGGGTCAACTCGGCCCTGCGCCACGTCGTCGAGCTCCCGCTGGGCGGTACCGCCGTGGGCACCGGCATCAACACGCCTCCGGGCTTCGCCGCGAAGGCCATCGAGAAGCTCAGCGAGGCGACGGGCATCAGGTTCGTCGAGGCCGAGGACCACTTCGAGGCGCAGAGCGCCCAGGACGCGATCGTCGAGCTGTCCGGGCAGCTCAAGGTCGTCGCCGTCTCGCTCAACAAGATCGCAAACGACCTGCGCTGGATGGGCTCGGGTCCCAGGGCGGGGCTCGGCGAGATCAACCTGCCCGACCTCCAGCCCGGCTCGTCGATCATGCCGGGCAAGGTCAACCCGGTGATCCCCGAGGCCACGGCCATGGTCGCGGCCCAGGTCATCGGCAACGACGCCGCGATCACCTTCGCCGGGGCCTCGGGCACCTTCGAGCTGAACGTCATGCTCCCCGTCATCGCCAGGAACATCCTGGAGTCGATCCGCCTGCTGGCGAACGTCTCCCGCCTGCTCGCCGACCGCTGCGTCGCGGGGATCACGGCCAACACCGAGCGGCTGAGGGAGTACGCCGAGTCGTCCCCGTCGATCGTCACGCCGCTGAACCGCCACGTCGGTTACGAGGAGGCCGCGAAGATCGCCAAGCAGGCGCTGGCCGAGCGCAAGACGATCCGCCAGGTGGTCATCGAGCGCGGCCACGTCGCCAACGGCACCCTCACCGAGATCGAGCTGGACGCGGCCCTCGACGTCCTGTCCATGACCCGCCCTTCGCAGTAGCCGATCCACCCGCCCGACCGGTCCCGGCCGCCGTCCCGCCGGGATCGGTCGGGCGAGTTCGGTAACGATTCGCCAACGTAGTCGTCCGATTCCGCAAAGTGGTCGTCAGAGCAAGGCGTCGGCAACCGCCGATCCCGCCTGGCGAAAGGGTGACCGATAGCGTGCGAAAGGTTCCCGCGGCGAGCAACAACCGCATTGCGTTTCGGTGGAACACGTCGGCACCGCCGGCAGACGGGGTATCCCTGGGCCGTGGATCGGCTGGTGCGCCGGTGCGGCAGGCCACGCTCAGGTGGTGGGGTCCCGAAGGAGACGGTGTGGGCATCCCGGACGAAGGACGGCAGAGGTCGGCGCAGCGCGGCCCGCCCTCGGCTCCATGAGGTTTCGCGAGTCGAAGACATCCCATGGAGTTTCGAGAGGAGGTGTGACGCCACCCCGCCGCCCCGAGGCAGGCCCCCGGCGTCACGTACCAGATGAGGATCCTGATGCTTCGCCTGTTCCAGGCCATGCGCAACGCCAGGGCCAAGGACCTGACCCGGCACCTGGCCGCCACGCCCCTCGAGCACATCTACGCCCGCTTCGGCCGCGACATCCTGGCCCAGGCGGCCCAGGACCGCGCGCTGTCCGACGCCATCGCCAAGGAGGTCGCCGAGATCGACCGGTCGATCGAGGAGGAAGGCGTCGATCCCACCCCCGTCGAGCTGCGCTCCTTCCTCATGGGGTACGGCCAGGGCGTCATCGACTCCGCGGTGATCAGGCCCGATCTGGTCGCCCAGGACACCAGCTGCGGCAGCGTCTACCCGAGCTCGGTGGTCAAGCTCGGCGCGCTGAGCCAGAAGGCGTTCGCGGGCGGCCTCATCAAGATGTCCTGAGGCACACATGAGCCCGGAGAGGTATGTGGCCGGGCTCCATGTGCCGTGGGAGGAGAAGCGGCTAGGGTCCGAGACATGACGGAGGAGCTGACCGGGCGCACCGCCCTGGTGACGGGGGCGGGAAGCGGGATCGGCAGGGCGTGCGCCGTCAGGCTGGCCGCGGCGGGGGCCAGGGTGCTGGTCGTCGACAGGTCCGGCGCGGCGGCCGAGCGGGTGGCGAAGGAGATCGGAGGGGTCGCGGTCACCGCCGATCTCTCGCTCGACGGCTTCCTCGGCGAGCTTCCCCGCGAACCCGTCGACATCCTCGTGAACAACGCCGGATTCCAGCACGTCGCGCCGATCGAGGAGTTCCCTCCCGAGATCTTCGCCACCATGCTCAAGGTCATGCTGGAGGCCCCCTTCCTGCTGGCCAGGCACGTGCTGCCGGGCATGTACGCCAGAGGCTGGGGCCGCGTGGTCAATGTCTCCTCCGTCCACGGGCTGCGGGCCTCGCCGTACAAGGCGGCCTACGTCGCGGCCAAGCACGGCCTCGAGGGGCTGTCGAAGGTGATCGCGCTCGAAGGCGCGGCCAAGGGCGTGACCTCGACCTGCGTCAATCCCGGCTACGTCCGCACCGAGCTGGTCGAGAGGCAGATCGCGGCCCAAGCCGTCTCCCACGGCATACCCGAGAGCGAGGTCGTCGAGCAGGTGATGCTCCAGCCCGCCGCGGTGAAGCGGCTGATCGAGCCGGCGGAGGTCGCCGAGCTGGTCGCCTACCTGTGCGGCCCGCACGGCTCCTTCGTCACCGGCGTCTCCCTTCCCGTGGACGGTGGATGGACGGCTCGCTAGCCTTCCTCGACCTGCTGGCCAGAGAGGCGTCGGCGGTCGAGTTCGAGGGCCCGATACTCAAGGCCAGGGCCGAGGGCGCCAGCCACCAGGTCATCGAGGAACTCGAAGAGGCCAAGCTGCGGGCACTCAAGGTCCGCGCGCTGCTGCGGCGCAGGGCCAGACGCGAGGCCGAGCTGAGCGCGCTCTACGACACCGCGGGCGACCTGGCGGGCCTGCGCGACCTCGACGCCGTGCTCGAGGCCATCGTGCACAGGGCCAGGCAGCTGCTCGGCACCGACACCGCCTACATGACGCTGCACGACCCCGACAGGGGCGACACCTTCATGCGGGTGACCGACGGCTCGATCTCGGCCGACTTCCGTGCGCTCAGGCTGGCGATGGGCGCGGGGCTCGGCGGCCTGGTGGCGCAGACGGCGACGCCGTACTCCACCGCCGACTACTTCGCCGACGCCCGCTTCAGGCACACCGCCGAGATCGACCACGCGGTCAAGGAGGAGGGCCTGGTCGCCATCCTCGGTGTGCCACTGCGGCTGGGACGCAGGGTGATCGGCGTGCTCATGGCCGCCAACCGCAGCGCCAGGCCGTTCGCCCAGGAGGAGGTCTCGCTGCTGGCGAGCCTCGCCGCGCACGCGGCAGTCGCGATCGACAACGCCAGGCTGCTGCAGGAGACGCGCAACGCCCTCGACGAGCTCTCCCACGCGCACCGGATCGCCAGGGAGCACAGCGACGCGGTGGAGCGGGCCGCGCTGGCCCACGACAGGATGACGGGGCTGGTGCTGCGCGGCGGCGGCATCGAGGACGTGGCGGCCGTGGTCACCGAGGTGCTCGGCGGCACGCTCGCCGTCCTCGACGAGACGGGACGGCCGCTGGTCGGCGAGGTGGAGGACGGCGTCCTCGACCAGGCGGTGCCCGGCCGCACGGTCAGGAGGGGCGACCTCATGATCAGCCAGAGCGCGCCGCTGTGCACGCTGGTCCTGCGGAGCGACGACGCCGACGAGCGCATCCTGGAGCGGGCCGCGCTGGTCTGCGCGCTGCTGCTGCTGTTCCGCAGGAGCGTCGCGGAGGCGGAGGGCAGGGTGCGCGGCGAGCTGCTCGACGACCTCATCTCCCGTGCCGCCGAGGACCCGCGCGGCCTCACCGACCGCGCCCGCAGGCTCGGCGTCGACCTGTCCGCCCCGCACCTGCTGGTCGTGGCCAGGCACGACGGCCAGCGCGAGCGCGCCGCGTTCTGGGCCTCGTCGCAGGCGGCGGTCGCCAGAGGGCTGGCGGCCGCGCGCGGCCAGGAGGTGGTGCTCCTGCTTCCCGGCACCGACCCCGGCGGCACCGCCCAGCGCGTGGCCACCGAGCTGACCGCCTCTCTCGGCTCCCCCGCGACGGCCGGCGCGGCCGGCCCGATCACCGAGCCCACGCACGTCCCCAGGGCCCACAGGGAGGCGCTGCGCTGCGCCGAGTCGCTGATCGCGCTCGGCCGGGCCGGCGACGGCGCCGGCGCCGCCGAGCTGGGCTTCGTCGGCCTGCTGATCGGCGAGGGACGCGACGTCCGCGCCTTCGTCTCGGCCACGCTCGGCCCCGTCATCGACTACGACGAGCGCAGGGGCACCGCCCTGCTCGGCACGCTCGCCGCCTACTTCGCCTCGGGCGGCTCCCCCTCGCGCACCGCCGAGGCCATGCACATCCACGTCAACACCGTCACCCAGCGCCTCGACAGGGTCGCCAGGCTGCTCGGCGACGGCTGGCAGGAGCCCGAGCGCGCCCTGGAGATCCAGCTCGCCCTGCGCCTGCGCCACATATCCGCGGCGGGGACTGTGGGGCCGACGCCCATATAAGTGACGCCGGTCACTCTTTACCGTGGGCGAAACCCCCCAGAAAAGGCGAACCTATGAGCATCAAAAAGATCGTGGCCGCGAGCCTGATCGGCACCACCATCGAGTGGTACGACTTCTTCCTGTACGGCTCGGCGGCGGCCCTCGTCTTCAACGTCCTGTTCTTCCCCGACTCCGACCCGCTGACCGGCACGCTCCTCGCGTTCCTCACCTACGCCGTCGGCTTCGTCGCCCGCCCCCTCGGCGGCCTGGTCTTCGGCCACTTCGGCGACCGCCTCGGCCGCAAGACGCTGCTGGTCATCAGCCTGCTGCTGATGGGCGTCGCGACCTTCCTCATCGGCTGCCTGCCCACCCACGCGGCCATCGGCGGCGCGGCACCGCTGCTGCTGACCGCGCTCCGCCTGGTGCAGGGCTTCGCGCTGGGCGGCGAGTGGGGCGGCGCCGTCCTGATCGTCTCCGAGCACGGCGACGCCGGCAGGCGCGGGTTCTGGGCCTCGTGGCCGCAGGCCGGCGCGCCCGGCGGGAACCTGCTGGCCACGGGCGTGCTGGCGCTGCTGGCCGCCTTCCAGTCCGACGAGGCCTTCCTGTCGTGGGGCTGGCGTGTGCCGTTCCTGCTGTCGGGCGTGCTGGTGATGGTCGGCCTGTGGATCAGGCTCTCCATCAGCGAGTCGCCCGTCTTCCAGCAGGCTCCCCCGCTGGAGGACAAGACGCCGATCGTGGGTGTGCTCAGGCACCACTGGCGCGACGTCCTGGTCGCGATCGGCGCCCGCCTGGCCGAGAACATCTCCTTCTACCTGATCACCGTCTTCGTCATCACCTACGGCACGACCGTCGTCAAGCTGGACCGGGGGACCGTCCTGAACGCGGTCCTGATCGGCTCCGCGATCCACTTCCTGACGATCCCGCTCTGGGGCGCGCTCTCCGACCGCCTCGGCCGCCGCCCCGTCTATCTCGCGGGCGCCGCGGGGATCGGCGTGTGGATCTTCGCCTTCTTCCCGCTGATCAACACCGGCGGCTTCCTGGCGATCACCCTGGCCGTCACCGTCGGCCTGCTCTTCCACGGCATGATGTACGGCCCGCAGGCCGCATTCTTCTCCGAGCTGTTCGGCACGAGGATGCGCTACACGGGCGTCTCGATCGGCGCCCAGCTCTCGGCCATCGTGGCGGGCGCGCTCGCCCCGGTCATCGCCGTCAGGCTGCTGCAGGAGTTCGGCTCGTGGGTCCCGATCGCCGGCTACCTGGCCATCGCCGCCGTGCTCACCCTGGTGGCGGTCTACGCCGCCCGCGAGACCCAGGGCCGCGACCTCGCGGAGAAGGTCAACGCATGAAGGTGACCACGTCGCGGCTCACGCAGAACGTGCTGGAGGGGCCGCGCGCCGAGGGCGAGCCCGTGTTGTTCGTCCACGGCAACGTCTCCTCCGCCGCCTTCTGGCGCGACACGCTCGCCGCCATGCCGGACGACTACCGCCCGCTCGCGGCCGACCTGCGCGGATTCGGCGAGAGCGACCCCGCCCCCGTGGACGCCACCCGCGGCCTGCGCGACTTCTCCGACGACCTGGTCGAGCTCGTGGCGGCCATGGAGCTCGGCCCCGTCCACCTGGTCGGCTGGAGCATGGGCGGCGGCGTCGTGATGCAGGTGCTGCGCGACCACCCGGCTCTGGTCCGCTCGCTCACGCTGGTCAACCCGGTCTCACCGTACGGCTACAGCGGCACCGAGGGCGCCGACGGCGTCCTCACCCACGCCGACGGCACCGGAGCCGGCGCGGGCGCCGCCAACACCGACTTCGTGGCCAGGCTCGCCAAGGGCGACACGTCGGCGGAGTCGCCCACCTCGCCGCGCAGCGTCTTCCGCACCTCCTACGTCGCCAAACCGGTCGCCGACGAGGACTTCTACGTCGCCTCGATGCTGACCACCAGGGTCGGCGACGACAACTACCCCGGTGACGCCGTCACCTCCGCGGCCTGGCCAGGTGTGCGCCCCGGCACGCGCGGCGTGCTCAACGCCCTGGCCCCGACCCACTTCCGCATCGACGACCTGCACACCGTCGAGCCCAGGCCGCCGATCCTGTGGATCAGGGGCGCCGACGACGTGATCGTCTCCGACGCCTCGCCGTTCGACCTGGCCCAGCTCGGCCTGCTCGGCATCGTGCCCGGCTCGCCGGGCACGCCGGCCCAGCCCATGGTCACCCAGACCAGGGCCGCGCTGGAGCGCTACGGCGACTACCGCGAGGCCGTGCTGGCGGAGTGCGGCCACAGCCCGCATCTCGAACACCCGGAGGAGTTCCGCCGGCTGCTGGTGGCGCACCTTCAGGCGCGCAGGTAGCGGTGCGTGCTCGCCCGTGCCAGCCGTACGGCGTGCCGTGCTCCTGGCACGCGCCGGGCCAGCCTGCGCAGCGCCGTGTCGCGGCCCAGCGGGTTGCGTTCGGGGTCGACCGCGGCGGCCGGCCTGACCTCGATCCTGCCGCGGCGCATCTCGAGAGCGAAACGCAGCCCCGTCTCCTTGTCCTCGAGGCGCAGCGACGTCAGCCACGCGCCGGGTCCCAGGTGCTCCTTGCCCGGCATGATCCGCTTGACGGGCACCTTGGCGACCAGCTGACCCGGCGTCTTCCCCGGCAGGCCCGGCTCGATCAGTGCCGGCGCGCTCACCTCGCGGCCCCAGCGCGTGGGGTCGCGCAGCACCAGCTCCATGGCGGGGCCCCCGCTCGGCGGCACGTACGGCACCGGCACCACCACGTAGCAGTGGCCGTCGCGCTTGGTGACGGTCGCGGAGGGTGAGACCAGGGCGATCGACTCGGCGAACGTCTTGGGCTCGACGCACAGCCCGAGCTCTCCCTTGTCGCTCCAGTACGGCACGACCAGGCGCCTCCTCGGCCGTTCGGCCAGCACGCCGAGGCAGGTCAGCGGACCCTCCGACCTGGCCCTGGCGGAGGCACGGTGCGCTCCGCCGTACATCCTGACGTGGACCTCCCAGTGCCCGGAGGGCAGTGAGTCGCCGACCGCGGCGGTGCCGACGTCGATGCGCGCCCTGCCGTGCACCTGGACGCGCACCCTGCCGCGCTCGTTGATCCGCACGATCTCGCCGGCCACCGGGACGAAGTAGATGTCTCCGGTCTCCTGCTGCCTGACGTAGACCTCGATGCGGGCGCGCTCGACCTCTTCGGTGACGTCGGTGACGTCCTCGGGCAGCAGGGTGGCGTCGACCGAGCCGGGCGGGCGCCAGTAGAGGCGGTCGCCCTCCTCGCGGAAGCGGGCGGGCTCGCCCGCGTGCGTGTAGATCTCCACCTCCAGGCCGAAGTCCAGCGCGGCGCCCATCCAGCACAGGTCGACGAGATCGGCCCTGAGGCCGCCCCTGCCCCAGTCGTTGGCGAAGCTGACGAGCTGGTCCAGGCGGCCCGCCCGGAGCAGGACGGCCACGGCCCGCAGATGCACGGGCAGGTGGCGGTCGAGCCGCTCGGGGAAGCGCTCCAGGACCAGCCTCCTGAAGGTGGTGAAGAACGCCCCTCTGTCCACCGAGGAGTTGGCGAACCTCGCGCCCACGAACGGGCGCAGCACGGTGGTGCGGAACCAGTGGGCGTACATCCGGTCGCGCTGGCTGCCCTCCTCGGTGCTCGCGTCGATGAGGTCGAGCAGCGCGTGGAGTTCGGTGATCACCACCGAGGGCGGGTCGTCCGGCTGTTCGTCCTGCTCGCCGAGGTGGCAGCAGACCTCGCCGGCCAGCACCGTGACCACCTTGGCGGCGAGGTAGGCGCGCAGCGAGAACGCCTGCTCGGCCACCTTCCCCCCGGGTACGGCGAAGCCCAGCCGGTGTTCCTCGAGGAAGGCCCGCCGGAACAGCTTGTGCGGGGTGAGCAGGGTGAGCAGCTTGTCCCGCAGCACGTCGGCACGCGCCCGGTTGGCCTCGAAGGCCGCCATCGGCGGGCCGCCGTCGCGCACGAGCCTGCCGATCAGCACGTCGGCGTCGCACTCGACGGCCCGCTCGTACATCATCTCCAGTGCGCCGCGCGTCAGCCTGTCGCACTGGTCGAGCAGGTAGACGTAGTCGCCTCTGGCGCTGGCGACGCCCACGTTGCGGCCGCGCACCGCCGAGCGGGTGTGGGGCAGGTGCAGGACCCGCACGTTGCGCCGGACGGCGGCGATCGTGTCGAGCCGTTCGGCGATCCCGTCCGTGGAGCCGTCGTCCACGAAGATCACTTCATAGTCGTCCGGTGGCAGCGTCTGCTCCAGGACGGAACGGATGCATGCGTCGGCGGTCTCGCCTGGATTGTGAACATTCACGATCACACTGACCTTCACACGGCCAAGCGTGAGCCGTCATCCGCTCAACGGCGAGCGGACTTGCCCATCACAGAGGGTGTCAGTACCAGCCCCTTGCCATGGAATGGCTCCAGGCACCACAGGGCGTGCCATAGCGGCCCTTGATATAACCCAATCCCCACTTGATCTGGGTCGCCGCATTGGTCTGCCAGTCGGCGCCCGCGCTGGCCATCTTGCTGCCGGGCAGCGACTGTGGGATGCCGTAGGCGCCCGAGTAGCGGTTCATGGCCCGCTCGTTCCAGCCGCTCTCCTTGTGCCAGAGTTTCTCCAGGCAGCCCCACTGGTCGTCGCCGAAGCCGAAGCCCGCGAGCATGCCCTTGGCCAGGGCCTTGTTGCTGCCGGGCGAGGGGGTGCTGCCAGGGGGGAAGTTGGCGGCCGGGATGCCGTCGCCGCCCGGGCCCTGGGCGACGACCTTGATGGGGTTGAGCTTCGGCTTGTTCTTGCGGCTGTCGGCGAGCTGGTCCTTGCGCATGGCGTCGACGGCCGCGGCCTTGAGGACGTCGGCGCTCGGGTCTTCGGCGAAGGGATCGCCGCTGCCGAACAGGCCGCTCATCTCCCCCATCGTGAGACCGGGCTTGGGCGGGGCCGTGGCGTTCTGGTAGGCCGTGTAGGCCACGAAGCCACCGCCGCCGAAGACGACCACCACGGTGAGGCCAGCGATCAGAATGCGCTTCGGGGTCAGCGCGGAGGAACGGGCCGGCCGGCGCCGGCCACGGGGCACCTCGGGCGCTGGACGCTCACTCAACTGCGGACCTTGGCTCACGACCTATGAGCTTGCCCTGTCAGAGGGGGTGGTTGGCAACCGAAACGTGGCATTGGGTTGGGGTTCCCTTGACCAACCAGGCGTTTTCAGATCATGTGATTTTCATCACATCGGGGTATTGGTCCACCCTTCGTGCCCCCGCCCCGAAGGGAGGACCTCCCTCAGGCTGCCGGAGGATCTTTGTGGTCTTGTGCGCGAGATGTCACAGTTTCATGACACCGAACGGATTTTCCCAGGTTGGAAGAATAATGTGCGCGTGGCAGGAATCCTCCTGGTCGAAGATGACCCCTCCGTGCGGACGGCGCTCGAGCTGGCTCTGACCCGCCAGGGTCACTCCGTCACCTCCTACGCGACCGGCGAGGAGGCTCTAGACCACGTCAGGTCGCGACGGCCGGAGATCGCCATCCTCGACGTCATGCTGCCGGGCATCGACGGGGTCGAGGTCTGCAGGCGCATCCGCAGGCTCGACCAGCTTCCCGTCATCCTCCTCACCGCGAGGGGCGACGACCTCGACGTGGTCGTCGGGCTGGAGGCGGGAGCCGACGACTACGTCGTCAAGCCGGTCGAGCCCAGGGTGCTCGACGCGCGCATCAGGGCGATCCTGCGCAGGGCCGAGTCGGCCACCTCCGACCGCATCACCTTCGGCGACCTGGTCATCGACAGGGGCGCGCTCAAGGTGAGCCTGGCCGGCAAGGAGATCCACCTCACCCCCACCGAGCTGCGCCTCCTGCTCGAACTGGTCCGCCACCCCGGACAGGTGCTCAACCGGCGCTACCTGCTGCGCGTGGTCTGGGACCACACCCACGTGGCCGACTCCCGCCTCGTCGACGCCTGCGTCCAGCGGGTGCGTGCCAAGATCGAACCCAGGCCCGCCGAGCCGATGTTCATCCACACCGTGCGCGGCTTCGGCTACCGGTTCAGCCCCCCGTGATCGCTTTTCTCACCGGCCTGCGCGGCCGGCTGGTCATCACCTTCACCGTCGTCGCCGTGGCCGCCTCCGCGCTGGTCGCGGGCATCGGCTTCGAGCTCGCCAAGGGCGCGCTCATCGAGAGGACGACACGCGACGCGGTCGACGACCTCACCAAGGACCTCGAGCGCATCGACTTCGCCGTCGGCGACCCCCGCCCCGGCGAGGTGCCGCCGAGCAGCGAGGACCTGAGCAACCTCGCCAACGCGCTCGCCGGGCCCGACCGCCACACCCTGCTGGAGTACCAGGACCAGTACTACCGCGACGACGACGGCGTCTTCAGCGGCGGCGACGTCACGGGCGAGCTACGTGGACAGGCCCGCAGCAAGCTGGCCAGCCAGCGCAGGATGATCGACGGCCAGCTGTGGCTCGTCCTCGGCACGCAGGTCTACCGGGCGGGCGCCGACGACGTCCCGCAGCCGACCGGGCTGCTGGTCTTCGAGTTCGTCTCGCTGAGCGAGGAGGAGCGCACGCTGGCCAACCTCAGGGAGGCCTTCGCCCAGGCGGGCGGCATCACGCTGCTCATCGCGCTGACCGTGGCCCTGGTGTCGGCCAGGCACGTGCTGCTGCCCGTGGGCAGGCTCAGCGCCGCGGCGCAGGCGCTCGGAAAAGGCAGGCTCGACACCCGGCTCCCGGTACGCGGCAAGGACGAGCTGGCGGAGCTGACCGCGCACTTCAACGACGCGGCGGCGGCCCTGGAGCTGAGCGTGTCGGAGCTGCGCGCGCTGGAGGCGATGTCGCGCAGGTTCGTCGCCGACGTCTCGCACGAGCTGCGCACCCCGCTGACCGCGATGACCGCCGTGGCCGACATGCTCTCCGAGGAGGCCGAGCGGCTGCCCGAGCAGCCGGCCAAGGCCGTACGGCTGGTGCTGTCGGAGGTGGGCAGGCTCACCGAGCTGGTGGAGCACCTGATCGAGGTGAGCAGGTTCGACGCCGGCACCGCGACGCTGGCGCTGGAGTCCGTCGACGTGGCCGACGCCATCTGCGACAGCCTGGAGCTCCGCGGCTGGAGCGAGGACGTCAGGGTCCAGGCGCCGGCCGGCCTGGTCGCCAACCTCGACCCGCGCAGGTTCGACGTCATCGTGGCCAACCTGGTCGGCAACGCGCTCAAGCACGGCGGCCAGCCCGTCCTGATCACCGCCCGCAGCACGCCCAACGGCCTGGAGGTGAAGGTGCGAGACCACGGCGACGGCATCCCTCCCGAGGCGCTGCCGCACGTCTTCGACCGCTTCTTCAAGGTGGGCACCGGACGGGTCCGCAGCCAGGGCAGCGGCCTCGGCCTGTCCATCGCGCGGGCCAACGCCCAGCTGCACGGCGGCACCATCTCGGTGCGCCCGCAGCGGCCGGGCACCCTCTTCACGGTCTGGCTGCCGCACTCATGAGGCGGGCACCACTCCTGCTGGCCTGCCTGGCGCTGCTCGCCGGCTGCGGCATCAGCCCGACCGCCGTCACCTCGCTCGGCTCCCCGCCCGTGATCAGCACCAAGCCGATCTTCTCGCAGGTCTTCCTGATCAAGAAGGGCCGGCTGGAGCTGCAGCGCGTCAGAGTAGGGGGCAGGACCTCCGAGGACCTCATGCGCACGCTCATGGACCTCGCCAACCACCCGACGGAGTCGGGCCAGGACAGCGACCTGTACGGCATGCGCTACCAGGACGCCGAGGCGGAGCCCGTGGGCAGCCAGGAACGGCGCCTCGACCCCGCCGAGAACCGGAGCCTGGTCCTCTACGTCACCCTGCAGGGCGAGCGGGAGCTCAGCCGCGTGGCGCTGGCCCAGATCGTCTGCACCGCGCGGCTGCGCCCGGACATCTCGAAGGTGCAAGTCAACGTCATCAGGACCGTCGCGCCCTCCACGACCAGCGGCAGGCGCACCTGCAGGGAGTTCCACGATCTGGCTCCCCCAGGCGCGCCCTCCTAGCGGCCGCTAGAGCGTGATGTCCTCCAGCATCTCGGTCACCAGCGCGGCGATCGGCGAGCGCTCGGACCTGGTCAGCGTGATGTGGGCGAACAGCGGGTGCCCCTTGAGCTTCTCGACCACCGCGACCACGCCGTCGTGCCTGCCGACCCTGAGGTTGTCGCGCTGGGCGATGTCGTGGGTGAGCACCACCCTGGAGTTGGCCCCGATGCGGCTCAGAACGGTCAGCAGCACCCCGCGCTCCAGCGACTGCGCCTCGTCCACGATCACGAAGGCGTCGTGCAGCGAGCGGCCTCTGATGTGGGTGAGCGGCAGGACCTCCAGCATGCCCCTGTCGAGGACCTCCTCGATCACCTCGGGCGTGGTGACCGCGCCCAGGGTGTCGTAGACGGCCTGGGCCCAGGGGCCCATCTTCTCGCCCTCACCGCCCGGCAGGTAGCCGAGCTCTTGGCCGCCGACCGCGTAGAGCGGACGGAAGACCACGACCTTGCGGTGCTGGCGGCGCTCCAGGACGGCCTCCAGGCCCGCGCAGAGCGCCAGAGCGGACTTTCCGGTGCCCGCCCTGCCACCGAGGGACACGATGCCCACCTCGGGGTCCATGAGGAGGTCGAGGGCGATGCGCTGCTCGGCGGAGCGGCCGTGCAGGCCGAACGCCTCCCTGTCGCCCCTGACCAGCCGTACGGACTTGTCGGGCAGCACCCTGCCGAGCGCCGAACCCCTGCTCGACAGCAGCCGCAGACCCGTGTGGGCGGGCAGCTCGCGCGCCTCCTCCAGGTCGGCGCTGCCCTGCTCGAAGAGCGTGCCGACGTCCTCGGTCGTGACCTGGATCTCTGACATGCCGGTCCAGCCGGACTCGACGACCAGCTCGGCGCGGTACTCCTCCGCCGACAGGCCGATCGAGGCCGCCTTGACCCTCATGGGCAGGTCCTTGGACACCAGCACGACGTCCTTGCCCTCGGCGGCGAGCGTGCGCGCCACGGTGAGGATGCGGGTGTCGTTGTCGCCCAGCCTGAACCCGACAGGAAGGATCGACGGGTCGCTGTGGTTCAGCTCGACCCTGATCGTGCCCTCTCCCGTGGGCATCGGCCCGTCGAGCCTGCCGTGCTTCACCCGCAGGTCGTCGAGGTAGCGCAGTGCCTTGCGTGCGAAGTAGCCGAGCTCGGGATGGTGCCGCTTGGCCTCCAACTCCGTGATCACGACGATCGGAAGGACGATCTCATGCTCGGCGAAGCGGGTCATCGCCGCCGGGTCGGCGAGCAGGACCGAGGTGTCCAGCACGTAGGTGCGCTTGGTGGTGGGGTGGTTGCTCGAGGACACTGCCACACGTTCTCCCCCGGGCGCCCGGTGGGGTGGGCGCCCTGCAGACGAGGCGGGAATTCGGACCGGACCCGCACCCGCCAGGAGCGCCGGGGTCCGGCCCCCCTCGGCAGATCATTGCGCAAAGGCGGGCCCTCTCCGGAGTGACCGGCCCGTGACCGGCCACTTCCAACGTTAGGTCCTGAATACCCGCCCCCGAAGAGGCCAAGCGTGTGTTCACGCGCTGTTCGTGAACTCGTCTCAGGAACCGTAACGCCGGTGTCTCGCGGCGTAGTCGCGCAGCGCCCGCAGGAAGTCGACCTTGCGGAAGTCAGGCCAGTAGGCCTCGCAGAAGTAGAACTCCGAGTGGGCGCTCTGCCAGAGCATGAATCCTGACAGCCGTTGCTCGCCAGAGGTCCTGATGAGCAGGTCGGGATCGGGCTGGCCGCGAGTGTAGAGATGCTCCGCGATGTGCTCCACATCGAGAACCTCGACCAGGTCCTCGATGCTCGCCCCCTTGCTGGCGTGCTCCTGAAGGAGTGAGCGCACCGCATCGGCAATCTCACGTCTTCCTCCATACCCAACCGCAACGTTCACAATCAGCCCTGGACGGTGTGATGTGACTTCTTTTGCGTTTTTCAGGACATTCGCCGTCCTGTCCGGGAGAAGGTCGAGCGCGCCGACCGGGCTGATGCGCCAGCCCTCGTCCACGAGCTCCTGCGTGACATCCTCGATGATCTTCAGCAGCGGCTCGAGCTCCTCCTTCGGCCGGTTGAGGTTGTCGCTGGAGAGCATCCAGACGGTGACGACCTCCACGCCCGCCTCGCGGCACCACGTGAGCAGCTCGGAAATCTTGTCGGCGCCCTTGCGGTGCCCCTTACTGACGTCGCGCATGCCCATCGCGCGCGCCCAACGGCGGTTGCCGTCGATGATGACCCCGACGTGCCGGGGGAAGTTGTCGCTGTCGGCTGACAGCTTGGCCTCCAAGCGGCGCTCGTAGAGCCGGTAGACCAGATCGCGCAGGCCCACGGAGTCCCTCCCCAGCGGTGCTGTGCCTTTGTGGTCGTCTCACGACCTAACAGGCAATTATCACCGGCTTTTGAGGCTGCCCGCCCCCTCAACGGGATTCCGGCCGAGCTCCCCGGGCTCCAGCGCCCCCTCCGCCTCCGCCACCAGCGCCTCCACGAAGGCCGCCAGCTCGCCAGAGGTGAGAACCGCGCGCATGCCGATCCCCGCCGGTCCCCATGCCTCCACGTACGCCCGCCTCGTCACCCGCCACTCGCCCCTGCCGTGCCGGCCGGGCACCCAGACGGGGACGGTCCTGAGCTGGCAGCGCAGCTCGCCGCCGCCCACCATGTCCGACCTGGTGCGATAGCGGAAGGCGAACAGCTCGCCGTCGGGCTCGTCGCCGGGGAACCTGTCGTCCGGGTCCGGCCAGAGCCGCGCGTTCCCCCGTCCCGCGCGGGCCGCGCCGACCCCGCGCGCCAGGCGCGCGAGGAACCACCCGCACCGCTCACCCACGACGCCGTACGGCGAGCCGTCGCGATGGAGCGCCAGGGTGACCTCGTACGGCATGCCGAGGCTGTCCCTGCACGCGATGGGCGTGACGGTCAGGTACGAACCGTCGACGCAACGTAGTCCCCCCATATACAGAGCGTATCCGCCCTAAATCTCGCTAAACCCATAGAAACGGGCTGCATTACCGCCAAGCACCTTGCTGCGGTCCGTAGCACCAAGAAGCGCGCCGTACACCCTGAAAACGGTCTGGTAGTCGGCGGCCAGCAGCGCCACGGGCCAGTCGCTGCCGAACATCAGCCGGTCGGGGCCGAAGACCTCGACCGCGTGCTCCACGTAAGGACGCAGGTCCTCGACCGTCCAGTGCTCGTGGTCGGCCTCGGTGACCAGGCCCGACACCTTGGCGTGGACGTTGGGGAGCGCGGCGGCGGCCCGTAGCCCGCTCGCCCACGGCTCCAGTTCGTGGGCGGCGATCCTGGGCTTGGACAGGTGGTCGATGACCACCTTGAGCGCGGGGTGCCGCGCCGCGATCGTGACCACGTGCTCCAGGTGCCTCGGCAGGAGCGACACCACGTCGAACGGCACGCCCGCCTCCGCGAGCAGGCCCAGCCCTTCGAGCACGCTGTCCTGGACCAGCCAGTCGGGATCGGGCTCGGTGTGGATGAGATGCCGGACCCCGACAAACTTCGGATGTCTGGTGTAGCGGTCGAGGGCCCGCGCGGCCTCGTCGGGGCGGTCGAGCGGCACCCAGCCGACGACGCCCGCGATGAAGTCGTGGGCGTCGGCGTGGGCCAGCATCGCGTCGGTCTCCCAGAAGGAGTCGTCGGCCTGGACCACCACTGTCCTGTCCACGCCCGCGGCGGCCAGCTCGGGGGCCAGGTCCTCGGGGCCGAACGTCCGGTAGATCGCCGGGAGGTCGGGCGTGGGCCAGGAGTAGGACCCGGTCTCCAGGTTCCAGAAGTGCTGGTGCGCGTCGACAATCACGCCGCAAACATAGGATCTCTCTGCTGGCAGGGCAAGCCGTTCAGCGAGGGCGGGAGAACAGGCGACGCCACGCGGGGCGCGACGCGGCCGGCGGGGACGGCGGTGGCGGGTCGGTGAGGCGGCCCCTGGCCCGCAGCCAGGCGGCGAAGTCGTCGGCGTCGGCGCGGTAGCCGGGCGGCGGAGTCGTGCGGGCGGCGGCGTAGGCGGCGAACTCGGCGGCCAGGTCGGCGCCCGCCGCGGCGGCGGCGTCGGGACGCAGCCTGGCCACGATCCCGCGCCGCTTGGCGAGCAGGCTGCGCGCCTGCGCGGCCAGCCGTACGGGATCGAAGCCGGGCGGCGGCTCTGCCCCGCTCACCAGCGCGGCCAGGACCCGCGCCTGATCCCGCTCGAGCCGCGCCCTGACCTGCTCGGCCGCCTCCTCCGCGAGGCGGGCGGGTGGCTCGGGCGGACTCATGGGCGGTCGCCGGCGGTCATGGCGGCGCGGATCCGGCCGAGCTCCTCCGCCAGCGCGGCGTCGCTCGGGTAGGCGTCGTCCCACTCGAGTAGGACGCCCGGCGGTTCGACGCGGGCGCACAGCTCCGACAGCAGCTCGAGGACCGGCTCGGGCACGCTCTCCTGGTGCGTGTCGTGCCAGATCCCGTCGTGCAGATGGCCGCCCGCGACGTGCACGTAGGCCAGCGCGGCGAGCGGCAGCGCGTCCAGCGCCCCGACCGCGGACAGGCCGAGGTTGACCTGGTTGGTGTAGAGGTTGGCGACGTCGACGAGCAGCAGCACCCCTGTCATTTCGACCAGCTCGCCGAGGAACTGGGCCTCGGTCAGTTCGTCCTCGGGCCAGCCGAAGATCGCCGCGACGTTCTCCAGCGCCAGCGGGACGGGCAGCGCGTCCTGGGCGCGCCTGATGTTGTCCGCGACGACCCCGAGCATCTCCCAGGTGCGAGGAACCGGCAGCAGGTGTCCCGCCTCGGTGCCGCCCGCCCTGACGAACGCCAGGTGCTCGCTGACCAGCGGCGACTCCAGCGCCTGCGCGCAGGCGGCCAGGTGCGCCAGCCGCGCGGGGTCGGGCGGGGTGGCGTCACCCAGGCCCAGGCCGACCCCGTGCGGGATCACCGGCACGCCTCTGGAGCGCAACACCCTCAGCGACTCGGGCAACCGTCCGGGCCTGATGTTCTCCGCGATGACCTCGACGAAGTCGACGCCGGGAAGGCGTTCGACCGTCAGGTCGATCTCGGGACGCCAGCCGAGACCCACGCCCAGCCTTTCGCTCCCCGGCCCCATGTGCTGGGTCACCCGCCGCCGCAGCCGCCGCCGCAACCACCGCCGCCGCCGCAGCCCGAACCGCCTCCTCCGCCGCCGCCGCCCGACGAGCACGAGGCGGACGAGCCGAAGTCGGCGCCGCCGTAGCTGCTGTCGGACCCCGAGCCGCCGCCGCAGGATCCTCCCGCGCAACCGCCCGAGGAGGCCGTGTGGCCCTGCTCCTCCTCGGACTGCAGTTCCTGCTGCAGGGCGGGGTCGTCGAGCTCGCTCAGGCCGTACAGGGCGACGGGCACGCCCACCGCGAAGGCCAGCTGGGGCGCGTGCGACCGGGAGGCGCCCCGCACGTGCAGTCGCTGGGCCCTGAGCAGCTCGGCCTGGCCCGCCGTGCTGAGGACGTTGCCGAGCGCGCGGCGGTGCCTGGCGGCCGCCACCAGCCCGCTGATCGCGAGGATCGCGGAGATGAGCAGGGTCGCCAACGCCAGCGGACCCACGGGGACGGCGCCCGTGACCATCAGCGCCGCCGTGACCAGCCCGACGGTTCCCGACAGGCAGGCCAGCACCGTGAGCCGGTTCAGGCGCGACCTGACCGGCACCAGCGACCCGTCGGGCACGAGCAGGCCGACGGTCATGAGGTGATGGCGCAGATCCTCCATCGCCGGCCCGGTCCCGACCTCGTGGCGGACCACCCCGGCCGAGACGCCGCCTGGCCTGGCCCGGACCGCGTCGAGGACGGCCCGCTCGACGGGATCGGCCGAGAAGGCCGAGGCGACGAGGTGGAGCGTGCCACCGCGCGACACGCGCAGCGCGCCCGCCCTGGCCATGAGGGCGATCGCGGTGTTCACCACCCGCCTGGGACCTCCGGCGAGGTAGGCGAGCTCGTAGTGGCCGAGCTCGCCCGGACCGGCGTTGGCCGCGACCGCGCGGACCCTGCCGTGCTCACGTCTGAGGGCCGAGGAGGCGCCGTTGACGGCCGCGATCAGGACCAGCGCGAGGAGAAGGAGGAGGAGATCCATGTACTGCCTCCCTGAGGGGAAGGAGGACGATGCCCCGTGTACCAAGAAGACGCGTGGCGCCCCGGTAAAAGTTTCCCCTACGGGCGGCCTTCTCAGGAAGACCGGCCATGCCGGAGACGCGCGCCCGGCATGGCCGTCCGGTCACAGCCGGTCGAGCAGGGCGTCGTACTCGCTCCACAGCTCCTTGGGCAGGTGGTCGCCGAACTTCTCGAAGTGGGCGGGGATCAGCGCCGCCTCCTCGCGCCAGACCTCGCGGTCGACGGTCAGCAGCGTGCGCAGGTCCTCCTCGGCCAGGTCGAGGCCCTCGGTGTCGAGCGTCTTCGGCACCAGCCCGATCGGCGTGGGCACCGCCTCCGCCTCGCCGTTCAGCCGCTCGACGATCCACTTGAGCACGCGGCTGTTCTCGCCGAAGCCCGGCCAGATGAAGCGGCCCGCGTCGTCCTTGCGGAACCAGTTGACGTAGTAGATGCGCGGCGGCTTCGCACCCTCGCGGCGGCCCATCGCCAGCCAGTGGCCGAAGTAGTCGCCCATGTTGTAGCCGCAGAACGGCAGCATCGCGAACGGGTCGTAGCGCAGCTCGCCGACCTTGCCCTCGGCGGCGGCGGTCTTCTCGGAGGCGACGTTGGCTCCGAGGAAGACGCCGTGCTGCCAGCTCAGCGACTCCGTGACCAGCGGCACCGCGGTGGCGCGACGGCCGCCGAACAGGATGGCCGAGATGGGCACGCCCTTCGGGTCCTGCCACTCGGGCGCGATGGTCGGCGCCTGGGAGGCGGGAGTGGTGAAGCGGGCGTTCGGGTGCGCGGCGGGCTCTTCGGAGCCCGGGGTCCACGAGCGGCCCTTCCAGTCGGTGAGGTGCGCGGGCGGCTCGTCGGTGAGGCCCTCCCACCAGACGTCGCCGTCGTCGGTGAGGGCGACGTTGGTGAAGATGCTGTTGCCCCACAGCGTCTTGACCGCGTTGGCGTTGGTGGTCTCACCGGTGCCGGGCGCGACACCGAAGAAGCCGGCCTCCGGGTTGATCGCGTACAGCCTGCCGTCGGCGCCGTAGCGCATCCAGGCGATGTCGTCGCCGATCGTCTCGACCTTCCAGCCCGGAATGGTCGGCTGCAGCATGGCGAGGTTGGTCTTGCCGCAGGCGCTCGGGAACGCGGCGGCGACGTAGCGGGTCTCGCCCTGCGGCGGGGTCAGCTTCAGGATGAGCATGTGCTCGGCCAGCCAGCCCTCGTCGCGTGCCATCACGCTGGCGATGCGCAGCGCATAGCACTTCTTGCCGAGCAGCGCGTTGCCGCCGTAGCCCGAACCGTAGGACCAGATCTCGCGGGTCTCCGGGAAGTGGCTGATGTACTTGGTGCTGCTGCACGGCCACGGGACGTCCTGCCGGCCCTCCTCCAGCGGCGCGCCGACGGAGTGGACCGCCTTCACGAACTCCTGGCGTTCCTCGATCAGGCGCAGTGCCTTCTCCCCCATCCGCGTCATGATCCGCATGGACACGGCGACGTAGGGCGAGTCGGTGATCTCGACGCCGAGCTGGGAGATCTCCCCGCCCAGCGGACCCATGCAGAACGGCACGACGTACATCGTGCGGCCCCGCATGCAGCCCTTGAACAGCTCGCCGAAGGTCTGACGCATCTCGGCGGGCGCGATCCAGTTGTTCGTCGGCCCGGCGTCCTCCTCGCGCTCGGAGCAGATGAACGTGCGGTCCTCGACCCTCGCGACGTCGCTGGGGTCGGACTTGGCGTAGAAGCTGTTGGGCCGCTTGGCCAGGCGGGTGAAGGTGCCCTGGTCGACGAGCAGGTTCGTCAGGCGCGTCCATTCGGCCTCTGAGCCGTCGCACCACTCGATCCGCGCGGGCTGCGTCAGGGCGGCGATCTCGTTCACCCAGTCGACCAATTCCTGGTTGGTCGTCGGGGCGTGTACTTCCACGGAAAGGGACACGGCGGCGGCTCCTCCACTCTTATCTGGGCCACGTCATCATTAACGACCAATACCGACAAAGGCGAATTGGAGTAGACCTTTGCGCAGGCTGTGGCCTTGATGGAGAGGGTCCCTACCCACCGAGAAGCGATTTAAAGAAATGTAATTGGTCCAGACCAGAATGAAAGGTCTACACCAATTCCCCGATTGGTTCAGTCCATTCCCTGCGGACCCGCCGCACGCACCCTGTCGACGTGCTGCAGAGCGTCGCGCAGGTCGGCCAGCCAGGTGTCGGTGTGCTTGCCGACGAGCCGTACGCACCACGCGAGAGCGTCGCTGCGACTGCGGGCCACGCCGGCGGCCACCAGCGTGTCGAGGACCTGGCGCTCGGACTGGCGCAGACGGGTCATGACGGGCACGGACAGTGTGGTGAACATCACCGTCTCGCCGCCGCAGGTGACGCCCCACGAGACCTTGCGGCGGAACTTCCGCTCGGCCTCGGCGGCGATCTCGATGCGGCGCTCCCTCGTCTCCTCGCGGAAGCGCCTGATCAGGCCGTCGATCATGGCTGCCCGCTCGACGTCCGACGACTCGGCAGGCGGCTCGGGGAGCGCTCCCAGGACCGCGATCTCCTCCCTGTCGAGGACGATGGTGAGGGGGCCCTCGAACCAGTCCTCGGGAAGGCGCCCGGTGAACCACCCACGCAGCTGGGCGACTGCTTCATCAGCATCCATGTAATCAGAATTACACACCAGCGAGGCAAGTGCCAGCCCCGATCGTCCTACCGGGATTCCGTCTAGCGGACGCGCGCGGCCACGGCCGGGCTGACCCGCACGATGCCGGCCAGATTGCGGGTGCTGAGCGGGGAGATCTTCACCACGTCACCCGTGCGGGGGGCCTGGAGCACCTTGCCATTGCCCCAGTAGATCGCCACGTGCGAGATGTAGCCGGGATTGGTGGGATCGCTCCGCCAGAAGACCAGGTCGCCGGGCTGGACCTGCGACAGCGGCACCTGCGGCCCGGTCACCCACTGCTGGTGGGTGACGCGCGGCATGCGGACCCCCGCCTGCGCGAACGCCCACTGCACCAGCCCCGAGCAGTCGAAGGTGTCGGGCCCTTCGGCGCCCCACACGTATGGCCTGCCCAGCTTGCCCGCCGCCGCCTGGAGCGCCGTGGTCAGCTGGGGGGCCGACATGAAGGACCCCGAGCTCCACTGCGCGACCTGCTTCTTCGGCGCCGCCAGCACCGGATTGATCGCCGCCACCTGCGAGCCCTTCGGCAGCACCCGCAGCAGCGCCCTGCGGAGGGCGGTGGTGTCGGCCTTGGGGGCGCTCACCACGATCGCGTTGTTCTGCGGGAAGCCGAGAGAGCGGGCCTTCTCCCTGGAGAGCACCGCGTCGACCGCGCCCATGCCCATGGTCGCGTAGGCACCGATCCTGAGCTGACCGCCGGGCCCAGGAACGCTGCGGCCCAGCGTGAGCCCGCCGTCGTTGCCGAGCACGAACGAGACGGCGACGTCACCGCCCGCGACGTTGGCCCACAGGCCGTCGGAGGCGGCGGTCACCTTGGGGGTGTAGGACCGGAAACTGGAGGGATCGACGCCGAGCGTCTGCACGCGCTTGCCGTCGATCGTGACGGAGGCGGCGTCGGCCAGCTCGACCGCCCTGATGCCCCTGATCTTGACGACCTTCTCCATCGTGGCCCGCTGCAGGGGCTTGCGGGTCACCACGAACACGCTCGGCTCGTGGAGCTTGCCGAGCGGCCGCACAGGTGGCGCGACCTCGCTCCTTGCCACGAGGTGCTCCTGCGGCGCGAGCTTCTTGGCCGTCACGGTGCCCGCGCCCGAGTCAGCGGGTGCGGCGGAGAACTCCCCGAGTAACGCGAGGTCCGCGGCGATCACCAAGGCCAGCGTCACGGAGATGAACGGCACCAGCCTGCGGCCCTCCACCTTCCTGCGCCTGCGCCCCCGCCCGCCGTTCACCAGGAAGGAGAGGTCCTGCCTGATGCCGCCGCGGGCATGCGGAAAATCCGCCGGGCCAGGGGCCCGGCGGATCATCTCTTCGGGAGTCAGTTGCCGATGTACGGCACGGCCTCGAGGATCTCGACCGTGTTCTGACGGCCGTTGGGCATGGCGTAGGTCGCCTTCTCCCCGATCTTCTTGCCGTTGATGGCGGCACCGAGCGGGGACTTGGGCGAGTAGACGTCGATCGGCGCGCCGGTCTCCTCGCGGGAGGCCAGCAGGAAGGTGACCTCGTCGTCGTCACCCTCGAAGCGGATCGTGACGGTCATGCCGGGACCGACCACACCCTCGGTCTTGGGCGCTTCGCCGACCTTGGCGCTGTCAAGGAGCTGACGGAGGTGGAAGATGCGGGCCTCCATCTTGCCCTGCTCATCCTTGGCCGCGTGGTAGCCGCCGTTCTCCTTCAGGTCGCCCTCCTCGCGAGCGGCCTCGATCTTCTTGGCGATGTCAACGCGACCCGGGCCAGAGAGGTAGTCGTACTCCTCCTTGAGGCGGTCGTACGCCTCCTGTGTCAGCCAGGTGACGTTCTCATCGCGAGAGTCGGCCACGGGTTCTCCTTGCTTCCTTAGGGGGCCCTGAGTTCACTTGGGTTGGCGAATTGCGAAAGACTAACAACCTTACTCGCCTTCCGCTTCCCCAAATGTCTCACTATACGAGATAGCAGGCCTGGATGTGGACTGACGAGGCCTGAGCACTGGTGTCCAGGCGCTCTTTCAGTCGGATATACCCCTCACCAGCGGGAATCTTTACTTCTCTGCTGCCGACTTCCACATGGTTCGCGTCGGTCGCGCGCAGGCGGCACACCACGCCCTTGCCGGCGGGCCTGTGGACCTCGAACGTGATCTGGGCGGAGCCGGGATCGCTCGCGTCGAAGGCGACGACCTGCTGCGGAACCGTGGCCTGGCCGGTCGCGGTCCACATCACGTAGCCCCAGCCCCCCGCGACGATCGCCACCAGGATCGCGATCACGACATGGACGACGAACCTGCCCTGCCGCTCGGGACGGTCGCTGAAGTCGTCCGGTGTGCCGAGAACGGGGCCGTTCTCGACATCTCTGGTGGCCATGACGGAATCTCCCTGCACTCCCCGGTGTTGTCCGAGACAATTGTCGCCTGTCGGGGGCCCGCCCCCGCGACCGCCCAAGAGAAGTAAACCTCTTGTGGCGAGTGAACCGGTCCGAACTGAGGAGACAGCGAGCCAGTGAGCGCACCGCTGAGGCTGATGGCCGTCCACGCACACCCGGATGACGAGTCGAGCAAGGGCGCCGCGACGATGGCCCGTTACGTCGCGGAAGGCGTCGACGTCCTCGTCTGCACCCTCACGGGCGGCGAGCGGGGCTCGGTGCTCAACCCCAAGATGGACCGGCCCGAGATCGTCGAGAACATCGGCGAGGTCAGGCGCAAGGAGATGGATCGCGCGCGCGAGATCCTCGGGGTCCAGCAGCGTTTCCTCGGCTTCGTCGACTCGGGGCTGCCCGAGAGCGAGGAGGAGGAGCTGCCCGAGGGCTGCTTCGCCCTCCAGTCGCTCGAGGCGGCCGCGGCGCCGCTGGTGGCGGCCGTGCGCGAGTTCAGGCCGCACGTGATCCTCACCTATGACGACGACGGCGGCTACCCGCACCCCGACCACATCATGACCAACAGGGTCTCGGTCGAGGCGTTCGACGCCGCGGGCGACCCCGACCGCTACCCGGACGCCGGCGACCCCTGGCAGCCGCTGAAGCTCTACTACCAGATGGGCTTCACCAAGGAGCGGTTCGAGGCGCTGCACGAGGCGATGAACGAGCGCGGCATCGGCTCGCCCTACGCCGACTGGATCTCCCGGTGGGAGGACCGGCCGCAGAAGTGGCCCGTCACCACGAAGGTGCCGTGCGGCGACTACTTCGCAATCCGCGACGAGGCGCTGATGGCGCACGCCACGCAGGTCGACCCCGACGGGTTCTGGTTCGTCTGCCCGAGGGAGTTGCAGCAGGAGATCTGGCCGACCGAGGACTACCACCTGGCCAGGTCTCTCGTCGACACCACGCTTCCCGAGGACGACCTGTTCGCGGGCATACACGCCGAGGAGACCGCTGGTGCCTGCAAGTAAGCTGGAGGCGTGACGTACTTCGCCATAGGTGACGTGAGCCCTGGAATCCTGGGCTTCACCGTCGTGGCCCTCATGGGATTCGCGCTGTTCCTTCTCATCAAGTCGATGAACAAGCAGATTTCCAAGATCGAGGTTCCCCACGAGGCCGACCTGGACAAGAAGTGAAGATTCTGGACAACTCAGCGGAAAGCCGGTTCGAGATCCATGTCGATGGACAACTCGCCGGGTTCGCCGAGTACAAGCTGCTGCCCGCCACGATCGTCTTCACCCACACCGAGGTGAAGCCCGAGTTCGAGGGGCAGGGGCTGGCCGGCAAGCTGGTCGCTCACGCGCTCGACGCCAGCAGGGACACCGGGCTGAAGGTGCGCCCGCTGTGCCCCTACGTGGCCAGGTACATCAGCCGGCATCCCGAGTACCAGGGTCTGCTCGAGGAAGCGTGACGGTGAACCTCGCCCCCTGACCCGGGGGTGAGGAGGCTGTCGCGGTGCCGCCGTGGGCCTTCGCCACGGCGGCGACGATCGCGAGCCCGAGTCCCGCGCCGCCCTGGTCGCGGGAGCGGGCGGGATCCACCCGGTAGAACCTCTCGAAGACCCTGTCGAGCTGCTCGGCCGGCAGGCCCGGTCCCGCGTCGGCGACCTCGATGACGACGCTCTCCCCCTCGCTGACCCGCACCGTCGCGGGCGTCCCCTTCGGCGTGTGCCGCCGGACGTTGGCCAGCAGGTTGTCCATGAGCTGGCGCAGCCGTACGGCGTCGCCCTCGACCACCACGTCGTCCACCTCCAGCGTCAGCGGCCGGTCGGGATCCACCGCGTGTGCGGCGGCCACCGCCTCGGCGGCCAGCACGCCCAGGTCGACGGGCGCGGGCTCCAGTGCCCTCCCCTGGTCGAGGCGGGCCAGCAGGAGCAGCTCGTCCACGAGCACGCCCATGCGCGTGGCCTCCGACTCGATCCTGCGCATCGTCAGGGCCAGGTCGGCGGGACGGCCGGCCGCGCCCCGCCGGAACAGCTCGGCGTAGCCCCTGATCGCCGCGACAGGGGTGCGCAGCTCGTGCGAGGCGTCGGCGACGAACCTGCGCAGCCGCTGCTCGGAAACGATCCGCTGGTGGAAGGCGGCGTTCAGGGCCAGTCCCAGGCGGCCCACCTCCGACCTGTCGTCCGCGGGCTCGACTCTGCGGGCCAAATCGCCCTCGCCGATGGCCTTGGCGGTCGCCGCGATCTCCTCCAGCGGGCGTACGGCGCGCCTGATGATCCGGTAGGCGAGGAACCCGAGAACCAGCAGGGCCAGCGCGGTGATGGTGGTGTGCACGCCGGTGAGCCGTCCGCCGAGGTCGTCGAAGCCCGAGGCCGGCATGCCGAGGACGAGCAGGCGACCGTCCGGCAGCCATGAGGCGCGCAGCCACCAGCCCTTGGCGGCCTTGCCCGCGGGGCCGAAGCCGCCGTCCCTGGAGAACGACCAGCCGCCGCGGTCGGGCAGCCGCAGCGCGCCGAGGTCGGGGTCGGCGCCCTGGGAGACGGTCTGCAGCACCTCGCCGCCCCTGTCGCGGAGCTGGATGAACCCGGGTCCGAGGGCGGCGGTGAGGGGATCGTCCGCGGCGAACGCGCGGCCACCGGCGAGCGCCGGCTCCAGCCGCGCGGCGACCTGGGCGAGCTGGTCGCGGGCGCTGTCGCTGAGGAAGTCGCGGGCGACGGCGAACGTCGTCGCGGGGACGATGATCAGCCCCGCCGCCAGCAGGGCGAGCACCGTCCAGGTGAGCCGCTTGCGCAGGCTCATCGCGGCAGCCTGAGGACGTAGCCGACGCGCGGCACGGTGTGGATGAGCTGGGGATCGCCCGAGTCGACCTTGCGGCGCAGGTAGCTCACGTAGGTCTGGACGACGCCGTCGCTGCCGCCGAAGTCGTAGTCCCACACGTGGTCGAGGATCTGCTGCTTGGTGAGCACCCGTCCCGCGTTGACCATGAGGTAGCGCAGCAGCTTGTACTCCGTCGGGGTGAGCTCGACCAGCGTGCCGCCCCGCCGTACCTCGTAGCGGTCCTCGTCCAGCGACAGGTCGGCGAACTCCAGGCGCGCGCTGGCCGACGGCCCGGTACGGCGCAGCACCACCCGCACCCTGGCGATCAGCTCCTCCAGGCTGAACGGCTTGGTCACGTAGTCGTCGCCGCCCGACGTCAGCCCGGTGATCTTGTCCTCGTGCGCGTCCTTGGCGGTCAGGAAGATCACCGGGGTGTGGACCGCCTGCCTGCGCAGCCTGCGGCAGACCTCGACCCCGGTGATGTCGGGCAGCATGACGTCGAGCACGATCAGGTCGGGACCGAAGTCGGCGGCCCTGGCCAGCGCGGCGGCGCCGGTGCCGGCGGTGACCGCCTCGAAGCCCTCGTAGCGCAGCGCCATCGCGACCAGGTCGGCGAGGTTCTCCTCGTCGTCCACCACCAGAATGCGAGCCTTCACGCGCTCCAGTCTGGTCGACCGTTCTTAGAGAACTCTCAGAACGGACGGACGGCCGCTGAAGATCTCGAAGATCCACTGGACGCCATGGAGAGACTCACCGACTTCGTGCTGCGGCACAAGCTTGCCGTCGTGCTCGCCTGGGTGGCGGTCGCGCTGGCCGGAACGTTCGCGGCGGCAGCCGTCCAGGACCGGCTCGGCGCCCGGTTCGGCGCACCTGGGCAGCCCGCCTACGAGGCCAACCAGGAGATCATGAGGACGTACGGCGGCGGCCTGGTCCCGCTGGTCGCGGTGGCCACCGAGCCCGTCGACTTCGCCAGGCTGGCCCCGCTCGGCAGGGTGGTCACGGATCCGGCCTTCGCCTCCGACGACGGCGGGACCACCTACGCCCTCCTCTACCCGCCCCAGGACGGCGACCTGACCGAGGAGATCACCCAGATCCTCGGGCCGCACGTCAGGGTGACGGGGCTCGAGGCGCTCGAACCCGAGGGCGGCGGTGGCATCAGCCTCGTCGCCGAGATCCTGATCGGCGGGGTCGGCGCGCTGGTGGTGCTGGCCTTCGTGTTCGGCTCGCCGCTGGCCGTCGTGCCGCTGGTGATCGCCGCGGCGGCGGTGCTGGCGGCCTTCCTCGCGGTGTACGGCCTGACCTACCTCACCGACGTCAGCGGTGTCGTGCAGTACATCGTCGCGCTCATGGGCCTCGGGATCGCGATCGACTACTCGCTGCTGCTGGTCACCCGGTGGAGGGAGGAGGGCCACGACGTGCGCAGGGCGATGGCGACCGCGGGCAGGGCGGTGGCGCTCAGCGCGGCCACGGTGGCGATCGGGCTGGTCGCGACGATGGTGTTGCCGGTGCCCTTCCTGCGCGCCGTGGGCCTGGGCGGCGTGGTGATCCCGCTGGTGTCGATGGCGGCCGTGCTGACGCTGCTGCCGATCCTGCTGGCCACCGTCGGGCCGCGGATCGACAGGGGCCGGCCGAAGCCGTCGCGGTGGGCCGGCTGGGCGCGCCGGGTGATCAGGTTCAGGTGGCCCGCGCTGCTCGTCTCGACGGGCCTGCTGGTGGCGCTGTCGTCGGCCGCCCTCGGCCTGAACCTGGGCGAGCCCACCAGCGACTCCCTGGCCAGGAGCGGCCCCGCCTACGAGACGCTGGCAGGCATGCGCGAGGCGGGGCTGCCTACGGGGGCGCTGTCCCCGATCCCCGTCCTCGCGCCCGAGTCGGCGCTGCCGGTGCTGCGGGCCGTACCGGGGGTGGAGACGGCGGTCGTGGCGGCCCCCGGGCTGATCGAGGTGATCCCCGACTACGAGGGCACGGCGACGGTCGAGAACGTGCTGGCCTCCGCACCCCCGGGGGCGAGGGTGGGCGGCGCGGTCGCGCAGAGCATTGGGTTCACCGCGTCCGTCTACGGCGCCTTCCCGCCGATGCTGGTCCTGGTCTCGCTGGCCACGTACCTGATGCTGGCCTTCGCATTCAGGTCGCTGGTGCTCCCGCTCAAGGCCGTGCTGCTCAACCTGCTGTCGCTGGCCGCGGTCATCGGCGCGCTGGTGCTGGTCTGGCAGGAGGGCCACGGCTCGGAGCCGGTGTGGGGCATCCAGGCGCTCGGCGCCATCGACGAGTTCGTCCCCGCGATGATCTTCGCCTTCCTGTACGGCCTCAGCATGGACTACGAGGTGTTCATCCTGGCCAGGATGCGCGAGGAGTACGACAGGACGGGTTCGACCGACCAGGCGATCGTCCGGGGGCTGGGAAGCACGGGACGGCTGGTCACCAGCGCGGCCCTGGTGCTCTTCCTGGCCTTCGCCTCGCTGGCCGCCGCGCCGATCCTGCAGGTCAAGCTCTTCGCGACGGCGCTGGGCCTGGGAATCCTGCTCGACGCCACGCTGGTGCGCGCGCTGCTGCTGCCCGCCCTGGTCTCGGTCATGGGCAGATGGAACTGGTGGCTGCCGAGCCGGCTCAGTCGTCGGGCGACCAGGCGCGCTCCAGCGCCTCAGGCAGGCCCCACCAGCCCAGCGGGGTGAGCACGTCGTCCTCGTCGACGATGCCGAGGTAGGCCCACAGCGCGGTCACGTGGGTGAAGAGGGTCTCCGTGGTGTCGAGGTCGTCGGGGTCGTCCATGTCGACCGTGATGTCCTCGGACTCGGCGATCAGCCTGGAGATGCGCTCAGGGGAGGCGAGCACGCCGGGGCCGAGCCTGGCCAGCGCGGCCACGGCGGCGAGCCAGTCGGCGTGGTGGATGGCGCACAGGGCGGCAAGGGCCGCCTCCTCGTGGGTGAGCTCCTCGTCGAGCTCGTCCTCCTCCTCGCTCCCGTCGTCGTCGAGGTCGGAGATGGGCCCGGCGATGCCCGCGACGACCCTGAGCCACAGCTCGCGGTCGTCGTCCGGGATGAGCCCGCCCTCGAAGCCCGCGCAGGCCCGCAGCACGCTGCCCGGGTAGCCGGGGAAGGCGAGCAGCTCGCGGAGCCTGGTGGCGGCCTGACTCAGCTCGGCCTCGGGCAGTTCGGGCCGCTTGGGCAGCTCGGACATGATCCGCCGCAGCTCGGCCAGCGCGTAGGCCTCCTCCTCGTCCCACGCGGCGAACAGCTCCTCGTCCTGCTCGTCGCCGACCACCACGCTCGGCACCCTGCCGTCGGGCAGCGGGGTGTTGAGCCAGTGTTCCTGCAGCTCCTCGTAGGCGGCGCGGGCCGCCTTGTCGCCCTTGGCCAGCAGGTCGGGGTCGATCTCGCCCGCCTCGATGCGCTCCTCCAGGTAGGCGACGAACCTCGCGTGCATCTCCTCGGCGACGGGACCGCGCTCGTCCTCCTCCGGCCAGACGAAGTAGCTGGGCGTGAGCAGGATGGGCTCGCTGCCCGTCGCCTCAAGCCAGCGCTGCACGTCGCCGACGGTGGCCGTGCCCGACTCGATCGCGCTGAGCGTGGCCCTGGCGCTCTCCCAGAAGGTGGCCGACAGCGGGTTACCCACGGCCAGCATGGCTCTGCGCAGGTCGGGCATGGCCACAAGAGCCACCCCCGACGGTACGGCCAGCAGCGCGCGGGCCACATCCCTGCGGGTCAGTCCGGTGGCGGGGCGCCCGGCGTGAGCGCTCACGAAGTCTAGGTCCACGCTCCGTAACCTACGCCCCACCGCGCCCATCAGTCGAAGAGGCAGCGCTGCCGTCGAGGGCTGCCGTCGAGGCTCCGCGCGACCTCCGGTGACGGCCGCGCGCGTGAGAGGCTGGTCGTATGAACAGGCTGCAGCACGCCACCAGCCCCTACCTCCAGCAGCACGCCGCCAACCCGGTCGACTGGTTCGAGTGGGGACAGGAGGCGTTCGAGGAGGCCAGGCGGCGGGAGGTGCCCCTGCTGATCTCGGTGGGCTACTCGGCCTGCCACTGGTGTCACGTCATGGCGCACGAGAGCTTCGAGGACGACGAGACCGCGCGGCTCATGAACGCGTACTTCGTCAACGTCAAGGTCGACCGCGAGGAACGGCCCGACGTCGACGCGGTCTACATGAGCGCCACGCAGGCCATGACGCAGCACGGCGGCTGGCCGATGACCGTTTTCGCCACTCCTGAGGGCCACCCGTTCTACTGCGGCACCTACTTCCCGAGGCCGCAGTTCCAGCGGCTGCTGGTGGGCGTGCACAACGCGTGGACGGGCGACAGGGAGCAGGTGCTCGAACAGGGCTCGAAGGTCGTCGAGGCGCTCAACAGCGGCGCGACCCTGCCGAGCGGCCCGCTGCCGACGGCGGAGACGCTGGAGCTGGCCGTCCGGAATCTGGAGCAGTCCTTCGATCCGGCGCGCGGCGGCTTCGGCGGGGCGCCGAAGTTCCCGCCGTCGATGGTGCTGGAGTTCCTGCTGAGAAGCGGCGAGCACGACATGTCGGGCAGGACACTCGAGGCGATGGCGCGCGGCGGGATCTACGACCAGCTCGGCGGCGGGTTCGCCCGCTACAGCGTCGACGCGGAGTGGGTCGTGCCGCACTTCGAGAAGATGCTCTACGACAACGCGCTGCTGCTGAGGGTCTACACGCACTGGTGGAGGGCCACGGGCGCGCCGCTGGCCCGCAGGGTGGCGCTGGAGACCGCCGACTGGCTGCTGCGCGAGATGCGTACGCCCGAGGGCGGGTTCGCCTCGGCGCTCGACGCCGACAGCGAGGGCGAGGAGGGCAGATTCTACGTCTGGACGCCCGCGCAACTGCGTGAGGTCCTCGGCGAGGACGCGGACTGGGCCGTCGACCTGTTCGAGGTGACGGGCACCTTCGAGCACGGTTCCTCGGTGCTGCAACTGCTGGAGGACCCCGACGACCCCGCCAGGTTCGCGCGGGTGCGCGCGCGGCTGATGGCCGCGAGGGACCAGCGCGTACGGCCCGGCCGCGACGACAAGGTGGTCGCCTCGTGGAACGGCCTGGCCGTCGCCGCCCTCGCCGAGACCGGAACGGTCTTCGAGCGTCCCGACCTGGTCGAGGCGGCCCGCGCGGCCGCGACGCTCCTGGCGGAGACGCACGTCACCGGCGACCGGCTGCTCAGGACCTCGCGCGACGGACGGCCAGGCCGGAACGCCGGAGTGCTCGACGACTACGCGAACCTGGCGGAGGGCCTGATCGCGCTCTACGGCGTGACCGGCGAGACCCCCTGGTTCGAGCTGGCCGGCCGCCTGCTCGACGTGGTGCTCGACCGGTTCGCCGACGGCCGGGGCGGCTTCTTCGACACCGCGGACGACGCCGAGCGGCTCTTCCAGCGTCCGCAGGACCCCGCCGACAACGCCACCCCATCGGGCCAGTTCGCCGCCGCGGGGGCGCTGCTGTCCTATGCGGCGCTGACCGGCTCCGCCCGGCACAGGGAGGCGGCGGAGGCGGCGCTCGGCACGGTCTCCGTGCTGGCCAGAGGGCACGCCAGGTTCGCCGGGTGGGGGCTCGCCGTGGCGCGGGCCGCGCTCGCGGGCCCCGTCGAGGTGGCCGTGGTCGGGCCCGGGGACGACCCGCGCACGGCGGCGCTGCACAGGGCGGCGCTGCTCGCCGACGTCCCCGGCCTGGTCGTGGCCCTCGGCACCGAGACGGGAACCGCGCCGGACGGGGCTGGGGCGGTCGTGCCGCTTCTGAAGGGGCGCGGGCCCGTCGAAGGGGCTCCCGCGGCCTACGTCTGCAGGGGGTTCACCTGCCGGCTGCCGGTGACCACGCCCGCCGACCTGCGGAAGGAGCTAGCGGCCTGGCGGGGTTGAGGTGTCGTCCAGCTCGCCGGGCCCGGACGTGGCGTTCGAATCCGGCCGGGCGGGCTGCTGATCCGACTGCTGCTCCTCCTCGGAGTTGGCGTCGCCCCTGTCGGTCTCCTCCGGAATGGTCGGCGTGTCGGGGGTCGAGGAGTCGGGCGGCGAGGGCGGCGGCGAGCCGAACTCCTCGTCACCGCGTCCCTCGTCGCGCCACCGCTCGGTCCAGTCGCCGTTGTCGCGCTGGTCGTAGCCGTTGCCGACGTCGTCGCCGCCGTCGCGGTAGTCGTCCCAGCCGTAGCCGTGGTCGGAGGGCTCGGGGAACTGCTCGACCGGCTCGTCGGCGAGGGCCTCGGTCATGAAGGCCTTCCAGATGCGCGCGGGGAGCTGGCCGCCGAACTGCACGCCGTACCCGGGGATCTCGACGGTCTTGTTGTCGTCGCGGAACATGTTGACCGCGGTGGCCAGCTGCGGCGTGAAGCCGTTGAACCAGACGGCGCCCGAGCTGTCGGTGGTGCCGGTCTTCCCGGCGACGGGCCGGTCGTAGAGGCGGGCGCCGGTGCCGGTGCCGTACTTCACGACCTGCTCCATGGCGTAGATCGTGTCGGCGGCGGCCTGCTTGCTCACCACGATCGTGGCCTTGGGCTTGACGACCTTCTTCTTGCCGTAGGTGTCGGTCACCGACTTGATGACGTGCGTCTCCATGTGGACACCGCCGTTGGCCAGGCTGGCGAAGCCCGAGGCGTTCTGCACGGCGCTCACCGAGGCGACGCCGAGCGGGAAGGAGGCGGCCGCCTGGTGCGGCTGGAGCTGGCCTGCGGGGATGCCCGCCAGCTCGGCGGTCTTGGCCACCTTGTCCAGGCCGACCTTCTGGCCGAGGTCGACGAAGGCGGTGTTGACGGAGTTCTGGGTGGCCCGCACCAGGTCGATGTGACCGTAGGAGCGCCCGCTGTCGTTGGGGATGGGCTGGGAGGCGCCGGGCACGGTGATGGGTGAGTTGCCGTCGACCGTGGTGGACAGGCTGTAGCCGTTGTCGAGCGCGGCCGCCAGCGTGTAGGGCTTGAAGGTCGAGCCCGCCTGCACCTTGGCGGAGAAGGCGTTGTCCCACGACTGGTCCTTGCGCCCGCCGTAGAAGGCGACGACCTCGCCGGTCGCGGGATCGACCGCGGCCAGGCCGGTGCGGACCTTCTTCGGCGTGCCGGACGGCACGACGGACTTCACCGCTCGCTCGGCCGCGGCCATGAGGTCCTTGTCGAACGTCGTGACGATCTTCAGGCCGCCGCCGTTGATGTCCTCGTCGGTGTAGCCGCGGGCGTGCAGCTCCTCGCGCACCCTGTCGACCATGACCTGGTCCTGGCCCTTGAGGCTGAAGGCGGCCTTGGGCTCGCCGAGCGTGGGGAAGATCTGCGCCGCCGCCTGGTCGGCGGTGATCGCCTTGGTCTTCACCATGGCGTCGACGATCGCCTTCCACCTCGTCCTGGCCGCGTCGAGGTCGGCGCCCTGCGGGTCGGCGAACCTGCTGGGCTGCTGGATGACCGCGGCCAGGTAGGCGCCCTCCGACACCGACAGCTTGGCGACGTCCTTGCCGAAGTAGGCCTGCGCGGCGGCCTGGATGCCGTTGGCGCCCCTGCCGAAGTAGATGGTGTTGAGGTACTGCTCCAGCACCCAGTCCTTCGACTTCGACTGGTCGACCTTGATGGAGATCAGGATCTCCTTGAACTTCCTGGTGATCGAGCGTTCCTGGCTGAGGCCGCTGTAGTAGTTGCGGACCATCTGCTGGGTGATGGTGGAGCCGCCCTGCAGCTGCTTGCCCGTGACGGTGGACCAGACGGCGCGGGCGGTGCCCTTGAAGGACACGCCGCTGTCGGTGTAGAAGGACCGGTTCTCGGCGGCGATCACGGCCTCGCGCACGTGCTCGGGCACCTGCTCGAGCTTGACGTTCCTACGGTTGACGCCCTGCTTGGCCAGCACGCTCTTGCCGTCGCGGTAGTAGATCACCGAGCCCTGGGCGGTGGCTTCCTTCTGCGTGCTGTCGGGGATGGGGGTCATCGCCCACGCCACCCCGAACAGGCCGATCAACGCGACGATTCCGACGCCGAACGAGATGGCCACGTAGCGAAGGATGCGTCGCTTCCGCATGCCCTTGTCCCCACCAATCCGCACAAGCGCCCCCGATCGCAAGCTCAGCAAACCCCCGTCAGCTGGGCGGAAGGCCAAGAATAAACGATCGGTAACGATGCTAGGGCTTGCGGACGCCGCGTCGTGGGACATCGGCGACCAACGGCAGAACTCGGTATGGGACGGGTGTGTCGAGCACGATGACCGAAGAGGTCCGCAGAACCCCCTGAACATCGACAATCTGGTCGATGACCCGCTGCAGGTCGGAGTTGCTGCGCGCGACGACCCTGCACAGCAGGTCGCTGCCGCCCGTGATGGTGTGGACCTCCAGCACCTCCGGGATGTGCGCGAGGCGGTCGGCGACCGGGTCGTGCCCGCTGACCTGCCTGATCTCCATCGTCACGAACGCGGTCACGTCGTAGCCCAGCGCGGTGGGCGAGACGTCGGGCCCGAACCCGGTGATGACCCCCCTGGCGATCATGCGGTCGAGCCGGGCCTGGACGGTGCCGCGGGCGACGCCGAGCCGCCGGGAATACTCCAGCACACCCAGGCGCGGCTCGTTGGCGAGCAGACTGAGCAGTTTGGCGTCCAGTTCGTCGATGGTCATGGACAAATTGTCCACTATTTCAAGTGACAGTTGCGCATGCCGTCCATACAAATCAAGAGTTAGCCGTATGAGCGACGTGTTTCCGGTCAAAGGCATGGATGCCGTGGTGTTCGCCGTGGGCAACGCCAAGCAGGCGGCCCACTACTACTCCACCGCGTTCGGGATGCGGCTGGTGGCCTACCGCGGCCCAGAGAACGGCAGCAGGGACGAGGTGGCCTACGTCCTGACCTCGGGTGGGGCCCGTTTCGAGTTCCGCGCTTCGGTTCGTCCCGGCACGGACCTGGCGCGTCATGTCGCCGAGCACGGTGACGGCGTGATCGACCTGGCCATCGAGGTGCCCGACGTCGAGGCGGCCTACGCGCACGCCGTCGCGCAGGGGGCGCGCGGGCTCGCCGAGCCGTACACGATGGAGGACGAGCACGGGAAGGTGGTGATCGCGGCCATCGCCACCTACGGCGAGACCCGGCACACCCTCGTCGACCGCTCCAACTACTCGGGCGCCTACCTGCCCGGCTACCGCGCGGCCGAGCCGATCACGCAGCCGCCCGCCAAGCGCTTCTTCCAGGCGGTCGACCACTGCGTCGGCAACGTCGAGCTCGGCAAGATGGACGAGTGGGTGGAGTTCTACAAGCGGGTGATGGGCTTCACCAACATGGCGGAGTTCATCGGCGACGACATCGCCACCGAGTACTCCGCGCTGATGTCGAAGGTCGTCGCGGACGGCACGCGCAAGGTGAAGTTCCCGCTCAACGAGCCTGCGATCAGCCGCAAGAAGTCGCAGATCGACGAGTACCTCGAGTTCTACGGCGGCCCCGGCGTGCAGCACATCGCGCTGGCCACCAACGACATCCTCACCACCGTCGACAACATGCGGGCGGCGGGCGTCGACTTCCTCGACACCCCCGACTCCTACTACGACGACCCCGAGCTGCGCGCCAGGATCGGCCAGGTGCGGGCGCCGATCGAGGAGCTGAAGAAGCGCAAGATCCTCGTCGATCGCGACGAGGACGGCTACCTGCTGCAGATCTTCACCAAGCCGGTGCAGGACCGCCCGACGGTCTTCTTCGAGCTGATCGAACGGCACGGCTCGCTCGGCTTCGGCAAGGGCAACTTCAAGGCGCTGTTCGAGGCGATCGAGCGCGAGCAGGAGCGCCGCGGCAACCTGTAGAGGTTTGCCCTGGTCAGAGGTGGGCGATCAGCCAGCTGGTCGCCGCCGTGCTCAGCGCTCTGTGCTGCTTGAGCATCGTCGACGATGGTTGGATCCTGTTCGACCGGCGCAAGCAGGCCCTGCACGACAAGGCGGCCAAGACCGTTGTCGTAGATGCCTGACCAGCGACGATTCATTCGCGTAGGCTACTAGGCCATGCGTTCCGCTCTGCTCGCCATCCTTCTGGGCGTGGCCGCCTGCGCCCCCTCCAACGGGGACGCCTTTTCCTCGGCCACCGCCCAGACGCCCACGCCCGTGCAGTCGGGCGAGGGGTGGGGTGCGCACGGCATCGGCGACACCGACTTCCCCCTCGACGGGAACGGCGGCTACGACATCTCCCGCTACCACCTGAAGATCGGCTACGACCCCGCCACCAAACACCTCACCGGGCTCGCCTCGATCGAGGCCGCGGCCACGCAGCCGCTGCGGCGCTTCAACCTCGACCTGTCCGGCCTCCAGGTGAGCGAGGTCAGCGTGGCGGGCAGGCCGGCCACGTTCGCGCGCAGTGGCGACGAGCTGTCGGTGACCCCCGCCGAACCTCTGGCCAAGGGCGGCTCGTTCACGGTCACCGTGGCCTACGCGGGCACGCCCCAGCCGGTCAAGGACTCCTCCAACCTCGGCACGTACGGGTTCATCCCCACCGCCGACGGCGCCTTCGTCACCTGCGAGCCCAACGGCGCCAAGACGTGGTTCCCCGCCAACGACCATCCCGCCGACAAGGCCCGCTTCGACTTCGAGCTGACCGTTCCCCAGGGCCTGACGGCGCTGGCCAACGGCGAGCTGACCAAGAAGCCCGTCACCAGCGGCGGCAGGACCACCTTCTCGTGGTCGGAGCGGCATCCGATGGTGACGTACCTGGCGACCATGACGCTCGGCAAGTTCGAGCTGCGCGAGGGCCGGACCACGAAGGGCGTCCCCAACCTGGCCGCCGCCGATCCGAAGTACCGCGCCACGCTCAACGGCCTCTACACCACCTCCGGCGAGGTGACCGACTACTGGACCACGGTCTTCGGCCCCTACCCCTTCTCCTCCACCGGCGGCGTGGTCGACGACTTCCCCGCGGGCTACGCGCTGGAGAACCAGACGAAGCCGATGTACGGCGGCTTCCAGCCCGACGAGGCCATCATCGCCCACGAACTGGCCCACCAGTGGTTCGGCAACAGCCTGTCCATCAAGCGGTGGAAGGACCTGTGGCTCAACGAGGGGTTCGCCACCTACGCCGAGTGGCTGTGGTCGGAGCACAAGGGCAGGGCGAGCGCGCAGACCCTCTTCGACAACTACTACGCCAGGCAGCCGAGCGACGCGGTGTGGGCCTACCCGCCGGGCCGGGCACAGCCCAGAGACCTGTTCAACGAGTCGGTCTACACGCGTGGCGCCATGACGCTCCACGCGCTGCGCAAGCACATCGGGGACGCGACCTTCTTCACGCTCCTGAAGACGTGGGCAAACGACCACAAGTACGGACATGTCACGACTCCCGAGTTCATCGCGCTGGCGGAGAAGCTGTCGGGCAAGGAGCTCGACCAGTTCTTCGACGCCTGGCTCTTCGACAAGGGCAAGCCCGCCTTGTGAAGATTCCGTTGAACGCAGTATCTTGTCCGGCATGCCGCGAAGATCAACCGAAGTCAGCGAGCCCATGTACTTCGTGCTCGCCGCGCTGCTCGACGGCCCGCTGCACGGCCATGCCATCGTCGGGAAGGTCGCCGAACTCTCCCGTGAACGGGTCAGGCCGTCGATCAGCACCCTCTACGGCATCCTGGAACGCCTGACCGCGCAGGGGATCCTGGCCGTCGACCGCGAAGAGGTCGTGCAGGGCCGCAACCGCCGCTACTTCCGCATCACCGACAGCGGCAAGGCCCTCGCCGCCGCAGAGGCCGAGCGCATGCACCACGCAGCCGGGCTGGTCAGAGCCAGGCCCGACCTAGGCACGGCGTGACCCCTCTGGAGCGGCGCTACAGGCGGCTGATGCGGGCCTACCCGCGCTCCTACCGCTCGGCCTACGGCGAGGAACTCCTCGACGTCCTGCTCGGCCACACCGACCCGGCGCGTTCCACGCCTCCGTTCAAGGAGGCGGCTGGGCTGCTGGTCAACGGGGCCAGGGAGCGGGTCTGGCAGGCCGTCACGGCCCCGATGTGGGCCGACGGGGTGCATCTGGGAGTCACCGCCCTGTGCGTGGCCAACCTGGCGGCGCTGCTGCCCTACGTGGCGTCGATCCCCGCCTGGTGCGCGCTGTCCGCGCTCACGCTGACGCTCGTGATCCTGGGCCGGGTACGGCACGCGCTGCCGCTCGCGCTGCTGGCGGGGGTCAAGGCGTGGGCGCTGGGCACCGGCGTCACCTTCCTCGACGCCACGCAGCTGCCCGTCGAGCCAGGATTCCTAGCCCACTACCCGCTCTACGCCAGGAGCGGTCCTGTCGCCGCGGTCACGGGGCCGTTGCTGGTCTGCGCGGGCCTGGCCTTCCTGGCCGTGCGAGAGGAACGGCCGAGGCGGCGGTCGTGGTGGTGGCTGCCGGCCGTACCTCTGCTGGCGGCGGCCGATCCCGCCTGGATGTCGCTCGAGGACCCCGGCCCCGTGGTCCTGGTCAGGATCGCGGCCGAGACCGTGACGCTGACCGCGGCCGCGTGGGCGGGCCGGACGACCGGCGACCCGCGCTGGGCGCTGGCCGCCGTGATCTACCTGGTGGCGAGCTCCGCCGCCTTCAGCGAGAACCTTCCCTACCAGTCACGCCAGAACCTCGCCTACTGGGGGCTGCTGGCATTCCTCACCCTGGTCGCGGCGCTCGTGCCGGACGGGTCGCGCACGCGCGCGCTCGACTGAACTGGAGATTTCCATGCCTCGCCATGCCACATGGCTGCTTTCGCTTGCCCTCGTCGCGGGATGCGCGGCCGAACCGGCCGCCGCCCCCGCCCCTTCCCGAGGGGCCGACCCCCGGCCCAGGATGGAGCAGATCAAGGCCGACTGCATGAAGCAGAAGGGCTTCGCCTACATCGCCTTCGTCCAGCCCAGCCAGCCGAAGCCCGACAGAACCACCTACGAGGGCATGAGGGCCTATCGCCAGAAATACGGTTTCGGGGTGTTCGCCATGCACGTCTACCCGAAGGATCCCCTGGCCGGAGGCGCCGAGGCCGACATCCCCGAGAACCCGAACGACAAGATCATGATGAAGCTGAACTCCACGCAGCTCGCCTCCTACAAGAAGACCCGGGAGACATGTCTCCGCAGGGCCGCCAAGGAGGTGCTCAACAAGGACGTCACCACCATGGACAACGCCGTGGACCAGTTGAACGCGGCCTCGGCCAGGCTGGAGGCCCGCGAGATCGACGGCGACCCCGAACTGGTCACCCTCGCCGCGGGCTTCGCCGACTGCCTCACCGCCAAGGGGTACAAGGTGTCCTCGACCAAGCCTGAGGCACTGGCCAAGAGAGGGCCCGACGCCTTCTGGGCCGAGTCCAACACGATGGGCGACAAGCAGTTCCCGAAGGGCAAGGAGGGCTACCACTACGTCCCGATGCTCACCCCCGCTGAGGCCAGGCCGTACCTGGAGCGCGAGGTCAAGGCGGCGCTGGAGGACCTGGAGTGCGGCAAGGAGTTCTACGCCCGCTACGCGCCCAGGAAGGCCGCGGTGGAGGCCAGGGTGATGGACGAGTACGGCCCGCTGGTCGGCATGTGAACCGCCCGAGGCCTGGATCGGCCCTTCAGCCGACGAAGACCTTGTAGCCCTCGTTCCCCAGCACGCCGAGCACCTCGTCGGAGTGGGCCTGTCCGCGCGTCTCGACCTGCAGCTTGACCTCGACCTCGTCGACGTGCATGCGCGCGTTGACCCGCTCGTGGGCGATGTCGATCACGTTGGCGCGCAGCTCGCCGAGCGTGCCGAGCAGCCGCGCGAGCGCGCCGGGACGGTCGGACATCCTGATCCGCACGGTCAGGTAGCGCCCCGCGGCGGCCAGGCCGTGCCTGAGCACCTTCGACAGCAGCAGCGGGTCGATGTTGCCGCCCGACAGCACGGCCACCACGGACGGCTCGAAGGCGTGCGGGTGGGCAAGCAGGGCCGCCACGCCCACCACGCCCGCGGGCTCGACCACAAGCTTGGCGCGCTCGACGCACAGGACGAGCGCCCTGGAGATCTCCTCCTCCGACACCGTCACCACGGTGTCGACCAGGTAGTGGATCATCTCGAACGGCAGCTCGCCGGGACGGCCCACCGCGATGCCGTCGGCCATCGTGCCCGACGGATCCACGACGACGGGCTCCCCCATGGCCAGGGAGGCGGGGTAGGCGGCGGCCTGCTCCGCCTGGACGCCCACGATCCGCACACCGGGACGCAGTGACTTGACCGCCAGCGCCACCCCGGCGGCCAGCCCTCCCCCTCCGATGCCGAGCACGATCGTGCCGACCTCGGGGAGCTGCTCGACGATCTCGAGCCCGATCGTGCCCTGGCCGGCGATGACGTCGGGGTGGTCGAACGGGTGGATGAACACCGCGCCGGTCCGCTCGGCGTGCTCCTTCGCCCTCGTGAGCGCCACGTCGACGCTCTCGCCGCCGAGCACGACCTCGGCCCCGTAGGCCTGCGTCGCCTCGACCTTCGGCAACGGCGCCCCCTCCGGCATGTAGACCGTCGCCCGCGTGTCGACCAGGCCCGAGGCGAGAGCCACGCCCTGCGCGTGGTTGCCCGCGCTGGCGGCGACCACGCCCCTCCGCCGGTCGTCGCCGGTCAGCTTGGCGATGCGGACGTAGGCACCGCGGACCTTGAACGAGCCGGCCCGCTGGAGGTTCTCGCACTTGAGGTGCACAGGGCCGCCGACGATCTCCGAGAGGACCCGCGACCGCAGCACGGGGGTCGACACGACCACACCTGCCAGCAGGTCACGTGCGGCCACCACGTCGTCGAGGGTCACCCGCGCGAGCACCATGCGGCCAGTGTCCCACCCTCACCCGGGGCAGGGGCACTCCACGAGAGAGGGCAGGCGTCGGGAATGACCCGCTTGACCATACTTCGCCTGACGAAGTATGGTCCTCTCCATGCCCAAGCGATCATTCGCGATCGTCCCTCTCATCCTCCTTCTCGGATGCGGCGCGCATGTGTCGGCGGCGGTGCGCAAGGTCTTCGCGGACCAGCTGGAGGCCATCCGCAGGAAGCAGGACCCCGAGATCGAGCCGGTCAAGGGTGTCACCCTGCTGCCGGAGCTCTCATCCGAGGCGGCCAGGCCGTACCTCACCAGAGAGATCAGAGCGGCACTCGACGACCTCGAGTGCGGTAAGGAGTTCCACCCCATGTCCAGTCCGAAGCGGACCTCCCTCCAGGCCCGGGTCGACGCGGAGTTCGGCCAGTGAGGCGCGTGACGGCGCTCCTCGCCCTCACCCTGGTCGCCGGATGCGGCGGCACCGCCGCGGAAACCGCGGCGCCCAGCCCGGGCGGCCAGGGAGTCGAGCAGCGCAAGGAGGCCGAGATGGCCACGTGCATGAAGCAGAAGGGCTTCAAGTACGTCGCGTACGTCAGGCCGCCGGTCCAGCTCAGCGACCAGCGGAAGAAGGCGTCCTCCGGCGACTACGAGTCGATGCGGGCCGAGCGCGCCAAGCACGGCTTCGGGCACTTCTCCCTCTACGTCTATCCCAAGGAGCACCCCAACCCGATGGTCAAGCCCGACAACCCGGACATCGACCCGAACTGGGCCATTCAGGGCTCGCTCTCCGAGGAACAGCGCAAGGCCTACCAGAGCGCCAAGGACGCGTGCTACGCCGCCGCGTTGAAGAAGGTCACGGGGAAGAACGTCAAGTCGGTGATCGACCACTACGACGTGGCCGAGAAGGCGAGAGACCAGGCGCTGGCGCGCGAGCTCGACACCGACCCCTCGCTGGCCGAGAAGGCTCAGGTCATGGCCGACTGCCTGAAGGGCAAGGGCTACCGGGTGGGCAAGACGAACCCGACCGCCATCGCCGAGCGGGGCACGGCCGAGATCCGCGCGCAGGTCGTCGAGATCGGCAAGACCGACGACATCGACGACAGCAAGCTGACCCCCGGGCAGTACTACGAGCCGTCACTCACGGCCGAGGAGGCCAGGCCGTACCTCACCAAGGAGATCAAGGTCGCGCTCGACGACCTCGAGTGCGGCAAGGACTTCTACGCCGCCTACCTCCCCAAGCAGCAGGAGATCTTCAAGAGGATCGACGCGGAGTTCGGGATGACGGGGTGGTCTTGACGATACTTCGCGGATCGAAGTACGTTTTCGGCTATGTCTAAGGGATCATCCGGTTTGAGTGAGCAGACCTACTTTGTCCTCGCGGCACTCCTGGACGGCCCGCTCCACGGACACGCGATCATCAAGAAGGTCGTCGACCTCTCTCAGGGCCGGATCACCCTGGCCGTGGGCACGCTCTACGGCGCGCTCGACCGGCTGGCCGCCAACGGCGTCATCGTCGTCGAGCGCGAGGAGATCGTCAACGGCCGCAAGCGCCGCTATTTCCGGATCACCGACGAGGGCAGCGGCATGGTCGAGGCCGAGGCCAGGCGCATGCAGCAGGCCGCGGCCGTGGTCACGGGCCGCCGCAGCCTCGGGGCGACGTTCGGATGACCACTCTCGAGCGGCGCTACCGGTGGCTGCTCAAGGCCTACCCCTACGGCTACCGGGCCGACTACGGCGACGAGCTCCTCGACGTCCTGCTGGACAGCGCGAAGCCAGGCCAGGCGCTGCCTCCCCTTCGTGAGGCGGTACCGCTGGTCGTCGGCGGGATCCGCACCCGCATCATCACGGCGGCACAGGGGCCCGCCTGGGTGGACGGACTGCATCTGGGAATCGTGGCGCTGACCGTGCTCAACCTCGCGGTACTCCTCCCCTACGCCATGAGCATCCCGCTGTGGCTGGGGTTGTCCGTGACCGCTCTCCTGCTGATCCTGCGCGGACGGCCCCGCCTGGCACTGCCCTTCGCCGGGCTCGTCGCCGTCAAGGTCACCGCGATCACCATGGGTCAGCCGTGGCTGGACGACACGCTGCTGCCCGTCTTCCCCGACGGGCTGTGGCAGGGGCCGGCGCTGTACGGCACCGGCGGCCCGGTGGGCCCGCTGACCGCCAACCTGCTCATCGTCCTCGGCCTGGTGGTCCTGGCGACCAGGGGCCGGCGGCCGAGGACCCGCTCGTGGTGGTGGCTGGCGGCCGTGCCGCTGGTCGCCGGGTCCGACCCCGCGGGGCTGGACATCGTCGCCGGGTCGCCCACAGCGGTGATCAGAGTGGTCCTCGAGCTCACGCTGCTGTGCGGCGCGGCCTACGCCGGTCACCTCACCGCCGATCCCCGGTGGGCGATCGCCGCGGCGGCGTACCTGCTGCCCGCCAGCGCCGTCCTCGCCGAGAACCACCAGCTCCTCCAGCGGCAGGACCTCGCTCACTGGGGCCTGCTGGTCCTCTTCACCTCCATCGCGGCCGCCGTGCCGTTCCGAGCCAGGCGCCGCATCCTCCTCTGACCCCGCCAGCGCCAAGAGCTCTCTTCGCCATGCCAGAAAACAAGGAGTTCTGACGTGAAGTCCCCCCGCAAGGTGCTGATCGGCACCGTGGCCTGCGTGATCGCGACCGCGGGCGTCGGCTGGGGCGTCAGCACCCGGCTGCGCTCCCCCGCCGACGAGGCGGCCTCGCGCACGCCGCCGAAACCCTCGCTCATCACCGCTCCGGTGGAGCGCACCAAGCTGGTCAGCAGCATCGCGGTCAGCGGCACCCTGGAGTACGGCTCACCGCTGCCCGTCACGCTGGCAGGCGTGGTCGGCGGCTCCGACACCACCCAGCGCGCCACCCGCGCGCCCCGCCCCGGCAAGGTCGTGGAGGGCGGGGTGCTGATGGAGGTCAACGGCAGGCCGGTGTTCGCCATGACCGGCAAGGTGCCCATGCACCGCACGATCGCGCCCGGCGCCAAGGGCGCGGACATCAGGCAGTTGCAGAGGTCGCTGCGCCGACTCGGCTACGGCGCGAGGGTGACCGGCGTGTTCGACCAGGCCACCGTGGCGGCCGTCACCAGGTTCTACGCCAAGAAGGGCTACGAGGCCCAACAGCCCACCCTCGAGGCGCGGCAGCAGCTCGACAGCTTGCGCAAGGCCGTACAGACGGCCCAGGAGACGCTGGCGACCGAGCGGAAGGCCCTCGACCAGGGAAGCGACGTCCTGCCGCTGAAGCTCAAGCTCAGCAACACCAAGGCCGACCTGAAGGCGGCCGAGCAGGCCTACCGGGAGGCGAAGGAGCGCAGGTACACCACGGACGACGACGCCAAGATCGAGGCCGCGGACGTCGCCGTGCGCGCGGCGGAGGAGAAGCTGCTGCAGGCCGAGCAGGACCTCGCCACCGCCAGGGCGGAGAACGACAAGCGCGACACCGGCACGCCCACCACCGCGCCCACCACAGGGCCGACCACAGCGCCCACCACAGGGCCCACCACAGGGCCCACCGCTGGGCCCGCCCCCACACCGCGGCCCTCCGTCGACACGGCGCTGCTGGAACTGCGCGTGTCCAACGCGCGGGCCGACCTGGAGAGCGCGCGCAGGGCCTACGGGCGCATCGAGGAGGAGGCGCGGCTGGCCCGCGGGAAGCGGCTGAGCGAGCTGGGCAAGGCGGTGCGCGACGCCAAGGAGGCCGCGGCCACCGCCGCGCAGGCGCTACGGCAGGCCCGCGCGCTGTCGCCGGTCAAGCTGAAGGTCGCCAACGCCGAGAAGGATCTCAGCGCCGCCAGGTCGCTGATGGCGGAGTACCAGCGGACCTACGGCACCACGATCCCGCCGGGCGAGCTGGTCTTCCTGCCCAAGCTGCCGGCCCGCCTGCACAAGGCGGGGGTCAAGGCGGGAGAGAACGTGGACAAGGCGATCGCGACCGTCACCAGCTCGTCCTTCGTGGTCACGGGTTCGGTGGAGTCGTCCGAGGCCGACCTGCTGAAAGAGGGGCTCGACGCGGTCATCGAGACCTCCTCGGGCAAGACCTACCCGGCCACGTTGACCGCGTTCGGACAGAAGGCGGCGCTGTCCACCGGGGAGGCCAAGCGCGCCGAGGGCGACGAGGCCGTGAGCTCGGAGCCCGTGCTGATCACCCCGCTGTCGGAGAAGGGCCTCAAGGGCCTCTCGGGGACGGCGGTCACCGCCAAGGTGACGGTCGGCGCGACCGACACCGAGGTGCTGGTCGTCCCCGTCGCCGCCGTCGTCACCGCGGCCGACGGCAAGGCCAGGGTGCAGGTCGAGGTCGCACCCGACCGGACCAAGGACGTCGAGGTGCGCACGGGACTCACCGCCGACGGCAAGGTCGAGGTCACCGGCGACCTCAAGGAGGGCGACAGGGTGGTGGTCGGCGGTGCCTGAGCCCGTCATCGCCCTGGAGAACCTCAGCAGGGAGTTCCCCGCGGACCCGCCCGTGCGAGCGCTCTCCAACGTGTTCCTCGAGGTGCGGCCGAATGACTACCTCGCGATCGTCGGCCCCTCGGGGTCGGGCAAGTCCACCTTGCTCAACGTGCTCGGCCTGCTCGACATGCCCACCTCGGGCAGCTACCGTATCGACGGCATCGAGACCACGACCCTCCGCGACGGCGAACGCACGAAGCTGCGCGGAAGCAGGATCGGCTTCGTCTTCCAGTCCTTCCACCTGCTCGCGCACCGGAGTGTGGCGGAGAACGTGATGCTGGCCGAGGTCTACCGGAGCAGAGGAGCTCGGGAGGAGAGAGCGAGGAACGAGCCAACGAGTCACGAAGCGGCTGCGACCATGAGCACAGGGAAAATTGAGCGCAGGAACCGCAGGGTCAGGGCGCTCGAGGCGCTCGACCGCGTCGGGCTCTCCCATCGGGTGGACTTCCTGCCCGACCGGCTCTCGGGCGGCGAACGGCAGCGCGCCGCGATCGCCAGGGCGCTGGTGGGCGGCCCCTCCCTGCTGCTGTGCGACGAGCCCACGGGCAACCTCGACAGCCGCAACACCGAGGCCGTCCTCGACCTGTTCGACGAGCTGCGAGGGCAGGGGCTGACGATCGTGGTCATCACGCACGAGACCGAGGTGAGCGACCGCGCCGAGCGCAGGGTCAGGATCACCGACGGCGTCCTGGTGGAGGAGTAATGGACCTCCGCGACCTGCTGAACGAGGCCATGGCCGGCATGCTGGCCCGCCCGGTCAGGACCGCTCTCACCACGCTGGGCACCGTGCTCGGCATCACCACGCTCGTCATCACGCTCGGCATCGCCGCCACCGCCGGCAACCAGATCGTCGGCAGGTTCGACGAGCTGACCGCCACGACCATCACCGTGGAGGTTCCGGAGAGCACCAAGGCGTCGATCGCGTGGGACGCCATCGACCAGGTCACCAGGTTGCGCGGGGTCACCTCGGCCGCCGCCGTGGCCGAGACCAAGAAGAGCGCCAACCTGAGCGTGCGCTCCAACAAGATCGTGGATCCCACCCGGGTCACCGACCAGACGCTGAGCGTCGTGGCCGCCAGTCCCAGCCTCCCGGGGGCGGTGAAGGGCAGCATGGTCCAGGGCCGCTTCTTCGACGCAGGACACCTCGCCCGCCAGGACCGTGTCGTGGTGGTCGGCGAGCAGGCGGCCACGATGCTCGGGATCACCCGGCTCGACCGGGCGCCCGCGGTCTTCATCGGCAAGCACGCCTACACCGTGATCGGTGTCCTGGGCGCGATGAAGCGCGAGAAGAACCTCGGCACCGCGGTCATGGTCCCGCCCACGATCGGCAAGCGCTTCGGGCTCAAGGACGTCACGAGGGTGCTGATCAACACCAGCCTCGGCGCCGCCGAACTGATCGCCAGGCAGGCGCCGACCGCGCTCAGCCCAGGCAACGAGGACCTGTTGCAGGTCATCGCGCCCCCCAGCCCGACGAGGGCGCGCGACGCCGTGCAGAACGACGTCAACTCGCTGTTCCTGATCCTGGGGCTGGTGTCGCTCGTCGTGGGCGCGGTGGGCATCGCCAACGTCACCCTCGTCACCGTGATGGAACGCGTCGCCGAGATCGGCCTGCGCCGCTCGCTCGGCGCCGCGCGCAGGCACATCGCCGCCCAGTTCCTGCTGGAGTCGACGCTCACCGGGCTGACCGGCGGCGTGATCGGGGCCAGCCTCGGCCTCGTGGCCATCGTCGCCGTCTCGGCGGCCAAGCAGTGGACACCCGTGCTCGACGTGCGGCTGGCCGTGATCGCGCCCCTCGCGGGCGCCTTGGTCGGCCTGCTCGCCGGGCTCTACCCCGCCCTGCGCGCCGCCCGGATGGAGCCGGTCGACGCCCTTCGATGAGCCGGCCGGATGGCGCCGGTCGACGCCCTTCGACGAGCTAGCCCGCGCTCCAGTAGCGCTCCTCGGCCAGGACGAGAGCGGCCGCGCCGACGAGGCCCGCGTCCTGGCCGAGCTCGGCGGGGCAGACCCTGACCCTGCGCGCGAAGTCGAGACGCGCGTGCCCGCGCAGCGCCTCCTCCAGCGGGCCGAACAACAGCTCGCCCGCCTGCGACAGCCCGCCGCCGATGGTCACCAGGTCGAGGTCGCACAGCGCGGTGGCCGAGGCGATCGCCACGCCGAGGGCGGTGCCCGCCCTGCGCATGGCGGCCATCGCGACCTCGTCGCCCATCGCGGCGTCGCGGGCGAGGTCCCGCGCCGTCACCTCGCGATCCTCCAGGTACGGCCCGGCGTCCCCGGCCGCGCCGTACGTCGCCGGGATCCAGCCCTGCGCCAGCGCCCACGCCGTGAGCCCCGGCCCGCGGGCGACGGCCTCCAGGCAGCCGTGCCCGCCGCACCCGCACGGCGGCCCCTCGGGATCCACCACGACGTGCCCGATGTGCCCCGCGTTGCCGGTGCCGCCGTCGATCAGCCGGTCACCGAGGATGAGCCCGCCGCCCACCCCTGTGGACACGACCATGCCCAGCATGTTGGCGCTGCCCCTGCCCGCCCCGCGCCAGTGCTCGGCCACCGCGAGACAGATCGCGTCGTTGTGGACGCGCACCGGGACCGAGGGGAAGCGCTCGGCGAGCCTGGCGCGCAGCGGGAAGTCGCGCCAGCCCGGCATGTTGAGCGGCGACACCTCGCCCTCGGGCCAGGCCATCGGGCCTCCGCAGCCGACACCGACGCCCTTGACCTCGGCCGAGAACGGCTCGACCAGGTCGGTGAGCGTCCTCCACAGCGTCTCCGCCCCGCCGTCCCTCGGGGTCGCCACCCGCTCGGCCGCCACGACCTCCCCGGCGGCGGAGACCAGTCCGGCGGCGAACTTGGTCCCGCCGATGTCGATCGCGAGGATCACGAGGAGAAGACCAGGATCGAGGCGGTGAAGCCGTGCACGTGGTTGTGGCCCGCCACCGGGCCCACCTCGCCCGCGGCGAAGAAGCCCGCCATCCCGATCGCGCCGAGCGTGTCGCGCAGCGCCACCGCGTCGTGGTCGGCGCTGCCGAACATCGCCGAGCCCCTGCCGTTGCAGGCGAAGAGCAGGGCGCCGTCGACCCTGCCGAGTTCCTCGCGGTGCGCGTCGAGCAGGTCGTAGAGGTCCTCGTCGGCGGTCGCCGCGTCGCGCACCTGGAAGCGCACGCTCCTGCCGACGTCGACCACGTCGCCGATGGCCACCGCCTCGCGCTCGGGGTCGATGCCGATGACCCCGCGGATGAGGAAGTCGCCGCGCTCGTGGTGCTCGGCGTACTCGTCCATCGCCACGCCGATCTGCAGCCCTGAGGCGACCAGCTCGCGGTCGTCCTCGTCGAGGTCGCTGACGATGTCCTCCAGCCTGGCCAGCGCGGGCTGACCGGCCAGTTCCAGCAGCAGGTTCTCCTCCGCGCTGGTGACCACCATGGTCGGCCCGATCGGCCGGCAGCCCTGGCTGACCACCGTGCTCACCTTGACCCCGCCGCCCAGCAGGACGCCGATGGCGCCCTCGGTGTAGACCTCGCCGCCGGCGAACAGCCGCACCGAGCCCCTGCCCTCGAGGCCGTTGGCCAGGCCGCCGATCAGCGGAAGGTCGCCGAGCACCTCGGAGGAGCGCTCGACGAAGGCGTCGGTGGGGAAGGTGTAGGGGTCGGCCAGCAGGATCGCCACCTGGTCGTCGGCCCTGCGCTCGGGCAGCCCGACGACCACGAACTTGTCCCCGGCGCTCAGCGTCTCCAGCGCGAACGTGGTCAGCCGCCCGCCGTCGAGCTTCGCGGCCCACGCGCTCACCGAAGGCGTCAGTTCCACGCCCTGGCCGTCGCCGATCACGCCGGTCGCGCTGCAGCCGATCACGTGCGCGGACGACGCGACCTCCATGGCCCGCTGTCCCGCCCTGGCCACGTCGTCGGGATCCTCACCGCAGATGAAGAAGCAGACCAGGTCCGCGGGCCCGCTCAGCCCTGCCAGCGCCTGCCGTACGGCCGTCTCCGCGGCCGCGCACAGGTCGGATCCCACGGCGAGGCCGTCAGCGAATCGGCTCGTCAACAGCGCCACGTGTCTCGCCTCCCTTACACGTCGGTGGTTTCCCTCGGGCGGATTCTCCCCACTGCGAGCACAAGCACGCGCCCTTATCGTCACGCATCAGTCAAATCCGAAAGACATTCCCGCATTCCCCAAAGGCGACGTAGTCTCGATCCCGTGCATCAGCCTCGTATTCTCCGTGAGTTGCGAGAGAGCGGTCACGCTCATCGCAGCGTCAAGACCGAGGTCCGCGAGAACCTGCTCGCCAGGCTCCGCGCGGGCGAGCCGCGTTTCCCGGGCATCGTGGGCTTCGACGACACCGTCCTACCCCACCTCGAGCGCGCCCTGCTGGCCGGTCACGACCTGGTCCTGCTGGGCGAGCGCGGCCAGGGCAAGACCCGGCTCATCCGTACGGTCACCGGCCTGCTCGACGAGTGGACCCCCGTGGTCGAGGGATGCGAGATCAACGACCACCCTTACGAGCCGGTCTGCACCAGGTGCCGGCGCCTGGCCGACGAGCTGGGCGACGACCTGCCCGTCGCGTGGAAGCACCGCGACGAGCGCTACGGCGAGAAGCTCGCCACGCCCGACACCTCGGTCGGCGACCTGATCGGCGACGTCGACCCGATCAAGATCGCCGAGGGGCGCACCCTCGGCGACCCCGAGACCGTCCACTACGGCCTGGTCCCGCGCACCAACCGCGGCGTCTTCTCCGTCAACGAGCTGCCCGACCTGGCCGAACGCATCCAGGTCTCGCTGCTCAACGTCCTGGAGGAGCGCGACATCCAGGTGCGCGGCTACAACCTGCGCCTGCCGCTCGACATCCTGCTCATCGCCAGCGCCAACCCCGAGGACTACACCAACCGCGGCCGGATCATCACCCCGCTGAAGGACCGATTCGGCGCCGAGGTCCGCACCCACTACCCGCTCACCGTCGAGGACGAGCTCACGCTCATCCGCCAGGAGTCGATGCCCGACATCGGCGCCGACGTGCCCGAGCACCTGGTCGAGGTCATCGCCCGCTTCACCCGCCTGGTCCGCGAGTCGACCGCCGTCGACGCCCGCTCCGGCGTGTCGGCGCGCTTTTCCATCGCCGCCGCCGAGACCGCCGCGGCCTCGGCCGTACGGCGGGCCGCGATCGCCGGCGAGGAGCGGGCCGTCACCCGCGTCTGCGACCTGGCCACGGTGGTGCCCAGCCTGCGCGGCAAGGTGGAGTTCGAGGTCAGCGAGGAGGGCCGGGAGATCGAGATCCTGGCCCACCTGCTGCGCCGCGCCACCGCCGAGACCTTCCGCGGCAGGCTCGGCGGCCTGGACCTCACGCCGCTGCTGGACAAGTTCTCCGCGGGCGCCCAGGTGGAGTCGGGCGAGCTGGTCCCCGCGGGCGAGCTGCTGCGCCGCATCGGACCCGTCGAGGGGCTCGCCAAGGTGATGTCCAAGCTCGGCATGGGCACCGGGGAGGAGTCGCCCGGTCACGCGGCCGCCGCCCTGGAGTTCGCGCTCGAGGGTCTCTACCTGATGCGCCGTCTGTCCAAGGACGACGTCGACGGAGTCGCCACCTACCGCACGTAAACATTCAGGCGATCTCCCGCGTCCTACTTATGAGAAACGTGCGGCAGAGACCGCCGGTCTGACACGCACGTTTCTCATAAGTGGTGACACCTGAATCCCGGGGGAGATCATGCGTCTGCTCGCACTGACCGCCAGCGCCTCTCTTTGTGCCGCCCTCAGCGCCGCCGGCGTCGCCTCGGCCACCACCGTGCCCACCGCCGTACCCGCAACCGCGCCCGCCGCCGCACCCGCCGCGGTGCCGGTCTCCGCCGGCACCGCGGCCGGCAAGGTCGCGTACGGCTTCGCCTGGGCCGACGGCAAGGGCGTCCTGCGGGTCACGCCCGCCAAGGCGACGCTCGTCAAGGAGCACGGGATCCTGCGCTACAAGCTCAAGGCCGTCCCAGGCGCCAAGGAGGTCAGGCTCGACTACACCAAGTCCGCCTACCGCCGCCTCACCGTCGCCTGCGACCTCGTGGAGACCGAGGGCCGGGTGGCGCTCGACGCCAAGGGCCTGGGCAAGACGACGTGCACACCCGCCGACCTCGCCTTCACGCTGCAGCGCGGCCCCGCCGCGATCAAGGTCGAGTACGCGGGCACGAAGGCCGTCAAGGTCAGCGAGTTCCTGACCGACTGGGGCACCCCGAAGAGCGCGTTCGGCACGATCAAGCGGGTCAACGACACCACGGTCACCTTCAAGGGGATCAAGCTCGGCTACACCCACGCCATCGGCTTCTACCGGGTGACCGCCACGTGCTCCAGCGGCTGGCTGACCGGCAAGCCGGTCAACGCCTCCCAGGACGGCCTCGGCCAGAAGCCCTGCACGGCCGCCGACTTCACCAGAGTGCTGAAGGCTCAGAAGCATCCCGTGCTGGTCAAGGCCGACTACAACCCGCTCAGCGGTGAGCTGATCGAGGTGTGGGAGGTCTACGGCGACGCATGACGGGCGATCCCGGGTTAGCGTGGGCGCATGGGCTACCGCTATGGCGAGTACCACGACGGGCCTGACCCGCTTGCCCCGCCGTACGACGTGCGGGCGGCGCTCGACGAGATGGGTGACGCCATCCTGTCGGGGTCGACACCCGTCCACGCGCTCCGCGACCTGCTCAAGCGCGGGCTGCCGGGCGCTCAGGACCGCCGCGGGCTCGACGACATGCTCAGGGAGGTCCGGCGGCGCCGCCGCGAGCTGCGGGAGCGCGGCAGGCTCGACGGCACGCTCGACAGGGCCCGCTCCCTGCTCGACAAGGCGATCGGGCAGGAGCGCGCCGAGCTGTTCCCCGACCCTTCGGACGACGCCCGGCTGCGGGAGTCCGCGCTCGACACCCTGCCCGACGACACCGCGAGCGCCATCCAGGAGCTGAGCTCGTACGACTGGCGCTCGGCGGCGGCCAGGCAGACCTTCGAGGAGCTGCGCGGCCTGTTGCGCCGCGAGGTGCTCGACGCGCAGTTCAAGGGCATGCGCGACGCGCTGGCCAACCCCGATCCCGCGGCGATGGAGCGGGTCAGGCAGATGATGTCCGACCTCAACGACATGCTCGAACGGGACGCCCGAGGCGACCACACTCAAGCCGACTTCGACTCCTTCATGTCGCAATATGGCGACCTGTTCCCAGAGCGGCCCAGGACGCTGGAGGAGCTCGTCGACATCCTCGCCCGCAGGGCGGCGGCCACCCAGCGGATGCTCGCCTCCCTCACGCCCCGCCAGCGCGAGGAGCTCACCAACCTCATCAACCAGACGCTCGACCAGGCGGGGCTGTCGGAGCAGATGCGCCGTCTGGGCGACTCGCTCTACGCCCGCCGTCCCGACCTGGGGTGGGGCACTCCCGAACGGCTGACGGGCGAGGACCCGATGGGCATGGGCGACGCGGTCACCGCCCTGGAGGAGCTGGCCGACCTCACCCAGCTCGAAGCCGCCCTGCGCCAGGACTACCCCGGCGCGCGCCTCGACGACATCGACGAGGCGGCGATCCGGCGTGCCCTCGGCCGCTCGGCCGTCGACGACCTGGAGGCGCTCAAGCGGATCGAGCGCGAGCTGGAGGAGCAGGGGTACCTGCTGAGGCGGCGCGGCAAGCTCGAACTCACGCCCAAGGCGGTGCGAAGGCTCGGCGAGACGGCGCTGCGCCGCGTGTTCGCCTCGCTCGACGCCGGGCGCAGGGGCGACCACGACCAGCGCGACGCGGGTTCGGCCGGTGAGCTCACGGGCTCCTCCCGGTCCTGGCGCTTCGGCGACGAGCAGCCGATCGACGTCGTGCGCACCCTCGTCAACGGCATCCGCCGAGGCGACGCGCCCCGCCGTACCGCCCCTGCCGACCCGCCGGCAGAGGGACACCCCCACGCCCCCCGGGCAACCCCGGGCAGCGCATCCGTTCGCGCCCCCCAGGAAGCCCCGGGCAGCGCATCCGTTCCTGCCCCCCAGGAAGCCCCAGCCCGCGCATCCGGAGAGGGCCCCGCAACGCTCTCCCCTCACGCGCCTGGAGCGTCCTCCCTGGGAACCCCGGCCCGCGCATCGGGGCAGCGCGGCATGGACACCGTCAGGCCGCATTCGCGGGTCCGGCTCTCCGTCGACGACTTCGAGGTGAGCGAGACCGAGCGGCGCAGCGCCGCCGCCGTGTGCCTGCTCGTCGACCTGTCCTACTCGATGGCCCTGAGAGGCACCTGGGCCGCCGCCAAGCAGACCGCGCTGGCGCTGCAGGCCCTGGTCGCCTCGAAGTTCCCGCAGGACGCCGTCCAGATCGTCGGCTTCTCCAACTACGCCAGGGTGCTGCAGCCCGACGAGCTGGCGGGCCTCGACTGGGACATGGTGCAGGGCACGAACCTGCACCACGCGCTGCTCATCGCGGGCAGGCACCTCGACAGGCACCCCGACTTCGAGCCGGTCGTGCTGGTCGTCACCGACGGCGAGCCGACCGCGCACCTGATGCGCAACGGCCGCTCCGCCTTCGAGTGGCCGCCCTCGCCGGAGACCCTGGAGCTCACGCTCTCCGAGGTCGACAAGATGACCAGGCGGCGAGCCACGATCAACGTGTTCATGCTCGCCGCCGACGACCGGCTCAAGGAGTTCGTCGACGAGGTAGCCCGGCGCAACGGCGGCAGGGTCTTCTCCCCCAGCGCCGACCGCCTGGGAGAGTACGTCGTCAGCGACTTCCTGCGGCTGCGGAGGGCGCGCTAGACGATCGCGGGGATCGTGTAGGTGGCCAACCGCTCGTCGAGGCCGTCTCCGTAGTCGCGGTACGAGCGGTAGTGGGGACGCACGGGGCTGCCGCCCATGGCCTGCAGGACCGGAACGTCAGCGGGCCTGGGCAGCACGCCGCCGCCCAGGTAGCGGGGGTCGGCGAGCACCGTGCGCACGCCCTTCTCCCCCGAGACGAACCGGCCGTGCCGCCATCCGCTCTCCTCGTCCCAGACCAGGGCGGCTCCAGAGACCAGCAGGATGGTGGCGTCGCGGGGATCGAAGGGGTCGTCCCACCACTCCAGGGCATCGACGGCTAGGGCGACTTCGGCAACGTAGGCGACAGGCATCGAGAGCCATTCGGGCGTGTACGGCCGCATGCTCATCCCTTCAATGGGGGAGGCTTTACCCCACTGTAACCATCTTCCTGTGGAAGAGGGCCGCCGAGGGGTACCCGGGCAACCGCGACATTCCGACGAACTCGAAGCCCTGGCGCAGGTAGTACTTGTGCAGCGACTCGTTCGTCTTCCACACGTCGATGCGCAGCAGGCCGGGCCCTCGCGCCTCGGCCCAGTCGATGATCTCGGCGCCCAGGCCGTGCCCGGCGTGGTCGCGGTGGACGACGAGCCGGTGGAGGTAGAGGGCGGCGGTGTCGGGGTCGTGCTCCGCCCAGAGCTCCCGCTGCACCGCCGAGGTGAGGGTGACGGTGGCGGCGAGCCTGCCGTCCCGCTCCTCCACCCAGGTCAGGCGCTCCTTGATGCCGCCCATGACCCTGGCGTCCCTGGCCTCTCGGTCGGGCCACGGACGCTGCCACTGGTCGGTGTCCTTGTCCGCGAGCCAGGTCGCGGCGTTCTCGATCAGGCCGATGATCTCCGGGAAGTCGTCCGGCGTGGCCTGGCGCAGGTGGATCATTCAGCTCCGGTCTCGATACTTCGCCGGGATGGACCCGATGTGGTAGACGAGGCGGTTGCGGTCGGCGGGGTAGACGGTCACGGTGAGCCTGATCGGCCGCGCGGGGTCGAACGCCGTGCGCCACAGCACCTGGACGGACACTCCCGCGCCCGTCACGCCGAAGAAGGCGCTCTCGTCGGTGTAGGACATACGGGCGGTCAGCTCGTCGGTGTAGCCGACCTGCGGGTGCCCGAGATCCTCGAGCAGCCTGATCGTGCCCCGCTCGATGTCACCTGGCCTGATCAGGTCGGTGCCGTCGGCGATGTCCATCGGGTAGTAGGAGGTCTGCAGCGACCACGGCGTGCCGTCCACGAAGCGTTGCTGCACCCTGGTGACCACCTTGGCGCCGACCTTGACGTCGAGCCTGGCGGCCACGTCGGCGCGGGCCTGCACGACGTCCACGTGGGGTCTGCCCACCTCGGGACGGCGTCCGCGCAGCAGGACCGAGGAGACGTAGGCGTCGCCCGGCAGGTCGGCGGCGCGCCTGCCCTCCTCGTCCGACAGCAGCACGGGGAAGGTGTCGGGCCTGCGGCGCACGAAGGTGCCCTCGCCCTGGCGCTTCTCGAGCAGTTCCTGGTTCACCAGCTGGCGGATGGCTTCCCGCACGGTGTTGACGGAGAAGCCGGAGGAGTCCCTGAGCTCGATCTCGGTCGGGATCTGGTCACCGGGGCCCCATCGCCCGTCCTCGATGGCCTTGCGCAGCCGGTCGGCCAGCTGCTGGTACTTCGGAACCGGCACCGGATCGCTCCCCTTTGAGTTCCGATGGTTTGGATGAGACCAATCATTGGTATGACTGGGTTTACCCAAGTGAATCCTACACCAAGGATTCCCAGCGAGAACGGACGCGGCAAGGAGGCCGCATCTCGGGACCGCGACCCCCGAAATCCACCCCATACCGAGGGGAGGCCTCCATGTTGGAAGCAGCCATCATCCTGGCGCTGATCATCGCGAGCGGGGCGGCGGGCGTGTTCGTCGTCGTGGTGATAGGAATCCACCACGAGGACGGCGGGGCCTCGGCCACCGGCGCGCCACCAGGCCCGATCCACGCGGGCACCAGGCGCATCCTCAGGCTCACCGTCGATCACTCAGGATGCAGGTACGCGACCAATGACCAGCACGCCCCCTTCGACTGCCCGACCTGCGGCACGAAGGAAAGAGCGACCTGACGCTCAGGCGTTGAGCACCGCGCAGTAGTAGTTGAGCGCGACGTCGAAACCGTCGCGGCAGTTGCGGTGCGAGCGGTAGCAGGGACGCCAGGCCGAGCTCGAGCCCACTCCGGCGCGGGCGTCGGCCAGCGCTCCCGGCACCCGCTCGGGCCTGGGCAGCAGCCCGTGACCGAGGTAGCGCACCCCCGCCAGCTCGGTGTGCTGCCCGTGGCCGCCCGAGACGAAGGCTCCGAGCCGCCAGCCGCTCTCCTCGTCCCAGACCAGGGCACTGCCGTCACGCAGGCGAAGGGTGGCGTCACGCGGGTCGCACGGACCCTCCCACCAGTCGCCCACCTCGTCGCCGAGCAGGCCGACGACCTGACTGACGTAGGAGAACGGCTGGCGCACCCATTCCTGTGAGTACGGCTCGACGTGCCTTACGGCCACGACGGCACCCCCTTGTGCCTGGAGAACAGAATCCCAACCATACCGGCGCTGAACTTATTCCATTGCCAGAGCGTCTAGTCATTACGGACGATATTCGAGGAAGGAGGAAGCCATGCTCGCCATGATTGTCCTCATCGTCGTGATGGTCGTCGCCATCACGGCTTTCGAGCTGTGCATGAGCTGCCCTCACGACCGCAAGGAGGTAGAGACCGCGGGTCGTGAGTAATACCGGAGCGATCAGCTGACGACTAATGTCAGCCCCATGAATAGCACGTTGCTCTGGCTGCACATCGCTTTTGCGATCTTCGCCATCGGACCGCTCACCGCGGTGATCATGGCCGCGCCGCGCGCGATCCGCTCCAAGAACGCCGCCGTCCTGCAGACCCTGCAGCGAATGACCCGGATCTACGGGATCGGCTCGCTCGGGGTGCTGGTCTTCGGCGTGTGGCTCGGCGCGAGCCTCGGCGTGCTGGGCCGCTGGTACATGACCGCGTCCATGACGCTGTTCCTCGTCGCCCTCGTCCTGCTCTTCCTCGTCGAGCGCGATCTGCGCGGCGCCGTCAGGGCGTTCTCGTCCGAGACCCCTGACGACGACGCGAAGGTCGAAAACGCGCGCATCGCGATGATCGGCGGCGTGATCGGCCTGATCTACCTGGTGATCCTGTTCCTGATGGTCTTCCCCGGCGACAGCTAACCCAGCGCCTGGGTCAGGTCGGCGAGCAGGTCGTCGATCGTCTCGATGCCGACCGACAGCCGCACCAGATCGGCGGGCACCTCGAGGGGCGAGCCCGCCGCCGAGGCGTGCGTCATCCGGCCGGGGTGCTCGATCAGCGACTCGACCCCACCGAGCGACTCGCCCAGTGTGAACAGCTTCGTCCTGTCGCAGATCGCGACGGCCTCCTCCTCGCCGCCGTCGACGCGGAAGGACACCATGCCGCCGAAGCGCTTCATCTGCTTGGCCGCGATCTCGTGGCCGGGGTGCTCGTCGAGGCCGGGGTAGAGCACCTGGGTGACGCGCGGGTGGGCGAGCAGCAGATCGACCACGCGCTCGGCGTTGTCGCAGTGCCGGTCCATCCGCACGCCGAGCGTCTTCAGCCCGCGCAGCGTCAGCCACGCGTCGAAGGGGCCGGCCACCCCTCCCATGGCGTTCTGGTGGTAGGCCAGCTCGTCGCCGAGCCCCTTGTCCGCGACGATCAGCGCGCCGCCGACCACGTCGGAGTGCCCGCCGACGTACTTGGTGGTCGAGTGCACCACCACGTCGGCGCCGAGCGACAGCGGCTGCTGCAGGTACGGCGAGGCGAAGGTGTTGTCCACCACGAGCAGCGCGTCGTTGTCATGCGCCAGCTCGGCCAGCGCGGCGATGTCGGCGATGCCGAGCAGCGGGTTCGTCGGCGTCTCGACCCAGATCATCCTGGTCTTCTGCGTCATGGCCGCGGCCACCGCGTCGAGGTCGCCCAGCGGCACGGGGTCGTAGCGCAGCCCCCAGCGCTCGTGCACCTTGGCGAACAGCCGGTAGGTGCCGCCGTAGGCGTCGTTCGGGATCACCACGTGGTCGTTGGGCTTGCAGACCGTGCGCAACAGCGTGTCCTCGGCCGCAAGGCCCGAGGCGAACGCCATGCCCCTCGCCCCTCCCTCGACCGCGGCCAGCGCCTCCTCCAACGCGGTCCGCGTCGGGTTGGCCGACCGGCTGTACTCATATCCGCCCCGGAGACCGCCCACGCCGTCCTGCTTGTACGTGGAGGTGGCGTAGATCGGTGGAACGACCGCGCCGGTCACCGGGTCGGGCTCCTGGCCTGCGTGAATCGCCAGGGTCTCGAAACCATTGCTCATGCCCCCCACGCTAGCCCAGGAAAAAACGGCGAAGCCCGCGATCCGTCCCCCAACCGATCGCGGGCCTCATCGTCGTCACGTGCGGCTTGTCCCCCAACCGCCCACCCGTGACGGGTCTTGTGTCAGGCCGCCCTGCTGTCGCCGCGCTCCTCGGCGGCGAGCCGGGGCAGCCGTACGACGTCGGCGTTGATGTGACGGCCGCTCTCGCCCTCGGCGGACTCCCCGTTGATGCGGGAGAGCAGCACCGGGTCGGCAAGCGCGAGCAGCACGCTGATGACGAGCCCGACACCCAGGAGTACGAATCCGATAACGACCATTTCCCTCATCCCCTTCGACGCTTCAAGCATGCGCGCCGCGCCCCTGTCCCCGAATCGACTGAAGGACCGGTCTCCGGGCCGGGAGGTCGGCCGAATGGTTGATATGAGCTGTCCGACTTCCGGCCTAGGCTCGGGTGCCGTGGGGGACAACAAACGCTTCGTCTACTGGATCAGGCGGCTCAGCGAGATCGCGATGATCGGCTGGCTGAGCATGATGCTGCTGGCCGATCTGGCCGTCGCCATCGGCTCGGGAGGGCTGCAGTTCCTCGTCCCCGTGTGCGGCGGCGTCGGCATCGCGGCGGTGGCGCTGCGCAGGCGTTACCGGGTCGAGGGCTTCGTCGTCCTGATGGCCCTGTCTCTCGGCGTCTCCCTTCTCATCGGCGCGACCAACCTCCGTGGAGTCCCAGGAACGGCGGAGAGCGGCGCGCTGCTCATCCTGGTCATCGGGATCCTGCGGCACGTCGAACCCGTGCGGAAGGCCGCCACGCTGAGCCTGGTGGCGATGGGTGTGCTCATGGCGGAGGGCGGCCTGCGCGACTACGGCAGCGCCGGGCTGCTCTTCTCCTTCGTGCTGTTCATCGGCTGGGCCATGGCCGCGGGCGTCGGCGGTTATCTGCGTTTCCAGCAGGAGCGCCGCGTCGAGGCCGTCCACGCCGTACGGCGCTCCGAACGCCTGGAGCTGGCCAGGGAGCTGCACGACCTGGTCGCCCACCACATCACCGGCATCGTGGTCCAGGCCCAGGCGGCCAGGACGGTCGCCGAGGTGAAGCCGGAGGCCGTCACGCCCGCCCTCGACGCCATCGCCAACGCGGGGGCCGAGGCGCTCACCTCGATGCGCCGCCTCGTCACCGTGCTCCGCGCGGAGGACGAGGCGGCCCGCACGCCCGGCACCTCCCTCGCCGACCTGCGCCTGCTGACCGAGCGCTTCTGCGCCACGGGGCCCAACGTCTCCTTCGAGGTCGGCCAGGGCATCACCGACGGCACGCTCCCGCCCGAGGTCATGACCACCCTGCACAGGGTGCTGCAGGAGTCGCTCACCAACGTCCGCCGCCACGCCCCTGGAACCGGATGGGTGGAGGTCGACCTGCGGCTCCACGAGCGCACGGTACGGCTGCGCGTGCGTAACTACGGCTCGGCCACCGACCCGCGCCTCTCACGGCTCGGCGGGGGCTTCGGGCTGGTCGGCATGGCCGAGAGGGTCGAGGCCCTCGGCGGCAGGCTGCTGGCAGGGCCCACCCCTGAAGGCGCGTGGGAGGTGTTCGCCGAGTTCCCCCTCACCTGAGGCGTGGAGCCTGTCGTACTCCCGCTCGCCCAGCTCCGCGCGCGCCCTGGCGGCGATCCTGTCGACGTCGCCGCGCTCGGCCCTCGGGAGGGGCGCGCCCACCGACCGCCTGATGGCGGTGGCCGTGCCGAGCAGGCGGGCGGCGTCACGGGCGGGCAGCGCGCCCGCGAGGCCCTCCAGCGCCAGCGCCACCGCTCGGGGGTCACCGCTCGCACTGGCCGACTCGTAGCCCTCCCTGTGCAGCGCCAGCGCCGCCCGCAGGTCGCCGCGCTGCTCGGCGGCGAAGCCCAGCTCCGCCAGGATCAGCGCGACGCCGGGCTGGCCGTCCACCTGCCTCAGCCAGGTCAGCCACGGCCGCAGCAGCGCCTCGGCCTCGTCCAGCCTGCCCTGTCGCCGCGCGCTGAGGCCGAGCCCGACCACCGCGTGCTCCTCCGCCGACTTGTACGAGTGCTCGACCGCCAGCCTTCTCGCCCGCTCGTGGTACTCGTCGGCCAGGGCGTGCTCGCCCATCAGCAGGGCGGTCCTGCCCAGCACCGACAGGGAGAAGGAGATCTCCAGCCCCAGCTCCTCCGCCAGCCGCAGCCCTTCACCTCGCAACCTCGCCGACTCCCCGTAGTCGCCGCGGATCTCGGCGAGCAGGCCGAGCGTGTCCATCGCCTCGCTCCTGCCCCACCCGTCGCCCAGCTCGTCGAAGAGAGCGAGGCTGCGCTCGCCGTCCTCCCGCATCGCGGCCAGGTCGCCGTGGATGAGGGCCAGCCTGGCCCGAACGCAGAGCGCGGCCGCCACGCCCCACCTGTCGCCCCGCCGGCGGAAGGCGGCCAGCGCCCGCTCCACCCTCACCCCGTGCACCATGTAGTCGCCGTAGACCCACCGCACGTAGCTCATGAACCAGTCGGCGAACGCCTGCCCCGCCTCGTCCAGCTCCTCGTACGGCACCGCTTCCGCTTCGTCGCCCGTGGACAGCGTCATCACGGCGTGCCAGACGGCCGCCAGCGCCCGCTCCTTCGGCTCGCCCGTCCCGGACGCCAACGCCCTGGCGATCGCCGCGCTCGCCTCGCCCCGCCTGCCGCGCAGGTACCAGTACCAGCCCAGCGCGTTGACCAGCCGCAGCGCGTGAGTCTCGCTCTCCAGCGCGACGCGCAGGTTGGCGCCCTCGGCGTCGAGCCTGCGCAGCCACTCCCCCTGCTCGGGACCGCGCAGCCGGGCCCGCTCGGCCAAATCGGTGTAGTACGCCGCGTGCCGCTCCCTGAGCACGTCGCTCTCGCCCGCCTCCGCCAGCCGTTCGAGCCCGTAGGCCCTGACGGTCTCCAGCAGCCTGTAACGCGGCCCTGGACTCACCAGAGACCTGTCGACCAGCTGCGCGATCGTGGCGACGACGTCCACGCCCCGCTCGGCGCAGACCTGTTCGGCGGCCTCCAGCAGGCACCCGTCGGCATGGACGGCCAGCCGCCGCAGCACCACCCGCTCGGCCTCGGACAGCAGCTCCCAGCTCCAGTCGATGACCGCGCGCAACGTCTGCTGCCGGCCGGGCGCGCCCCTCCTGCCCGCGCCGAGCACCCTGAACCTGTCGTCGAGCCGTACGGCCAGCTCCCGCAGGCCCAGGGCGCGCACCTTGGTGGCCGCCAGCTCCAAGGCCAGCGGCAGCCCGTCGAGCCGTTCGACGATGGTCGCGACGGTCTTCGCGTCGCCCTCGTCCAGCGCGAACCCCGGATCGGCGGCCACCGCCCGCGCCGCGAACAGCCGTACGCCCTGCTCGGTCTCCAGCGGAGGCACGGGCCATACCCGCTCCCCTGGTACGGCCAGCGCCTCCCTGCTGGTCGCCAGCACGCGCAGCCCCCGTGCCGCGTTCAGGAGCGTGGAGACGAGGTCGGCGGCGCGGTCGATGACGTGCTCGCAGTTGTCCATGACGAGCAGCAGCCGTCTGTCGCGCAGCGCGGTGACGAGGCGTTCGACGGGTCCTGCCGAGACTCCGTCGTCGCGCAGGCCCAGCGCCTCGATCACCGCCTGCACGGGGTCGCCCGTCGCGGCCAGCTCGACCAGCCTGACCTCCTCCACCTCCGCGGCGCTCTCCACGGCGAGCCTCGTCTTGCCCACGCCGCCGGGGCCTGTGAGCGTGACGAGCCTGCTGGAGCCGAGGAGCGCGCGCACCTCGGCCACGGCCTCGTCCCTGCCGATGAGCTCGGTCATCGGCACCGGCAGCCGCACCCCTGACTCGAACCCCGGATCCTGGGTCGCCGGTCCTCCGGCCACCGTGCTCAGCAGCGCCCGGCCTGTCTCTCCCGGCCGTTCACCCATCGCCCGCCCGGAGACCGCCCTTCCGCCCGCCACTCTGTGGTTCCAGGCCGCTCCCGCTCGGGTCGGTCGCGGTCGGGTCTTGAGGTCGTGAGGAGGGGCGCGTGGGGCGGGGCGTCGAGTGAGCGGTCCTGGCGCAGGATCGCCTCGTAGAGCGCCGCCAGCTCCCTGCTCGGATCCACCCCCAGCTCGTCGGCCAGCAGCGCGCGCACCTCCGCGTAGCTCTCCAGCGCCTCGCTCTGCCGTCCGCCCCTGTAGAGCGCGCGCAGGTGCAGTCCCCTCAGCCGCTCCCTCAGGGGGTGCTCGCGCACCAGGTCGGCGAGCTCCACCGGCTCGCCGAGGGCCAGCCGTACCTCCGCCTGGTCCTCGAGCGCCGTCAGGCGCGCCTCCTCCAGTCTGGCGGCGGCGGGAGCGGCGAAGGCCGCGTCGGCGTGGTCGGCGTACGCGGGCCCTCTCCACAGCGCCAGAGCGTCGGACAGCAGCCCGGCCCGCGCCTCCAGCGACCCTTCACGGGCCCGCCCGAGGAGGTCGGCGAACTCCTTCGCGTCCACCCACGCCCCGGCGAGCCGGTAGCCGGAGGGGTCGCGCACCACCGCGTCGGCCGAGCCGAGCGCGCGACGCAGCTGCGACACCCTGGCCTGCAGCGTCCCCACCGGGTTGGCGGAGGGACGCGCGCCCCAGAGGTCGTCGATCAGCCGGTCCACCGGCACCGGACGGCCCTCGTGCACCAGCAGGTCGGCCAGCAGGGCGCGCACCTTCGCCTCGGGCACCCGCACCTGGACGCCCTCGTCCGTCCACACGGCCAGCGGCCCCAGCACCCCGAAACGCATGACCCGTAGCCAACCATAAGCATTCCCGAAGGACGGTCGCCGAGGCTGGGGGCATGACAACGCATGTGACTGTGATCGGCCTCGGAGCCATGGGCTCGACGATGGCCGAGATGTTCTTGAAGGCGGGCCACCAGGTGACGGTGTGGAACAGGACACCTGGCAAGGCGGGCGCGCTGGTGGCGCTCGGCGCGCACGAGGCGTCCTCGCCCGCCGAGGCCGGGGAGCTCCTGGTGATCAGTCAGCTGGACTACCAGGCGATGTACGACAGCCTTGGCGACGTCGACCTGCAGGGGAAGGTGCTGTTCAACCTCAGCTCCGATGCCCCCTCGATCCTGCGCGAGGCCTCGGACTGGGTGGCCGCGCGCGGCGGGGTGCTCGTCACCGGAGGCATCATGGTCCCGCCGCCCGGCATCGGCCAGCCTGGCGCCTACACCTTCTACAGCGGCCCTTCCGAGGTCGTCACCCGCCACACCGAGACGTTGAAGGCGATCAGCGACGTCACCTACGTCGGCGCCGACCCGGGGCTGGCGATGGTCTTCTACCAGTCGCAGCTGTTCATGTTCTGGTCCGGGCTGACGGCGTACATGTACGCGAGCGCGCTGGCGGAGAGCGCGGGGGTGGCGCCTTCCCAGCTGCTTCCCTTCGCGCAGGAGACGTTCGGCGGGATCGCGGGCGAGGGGCCGATGGGGTTCCTGAAGTACCTCACGGCGGAGTTCGAGGAGCGGTCCTACCCTGGCGAGGCCAACAGCCTGCACATGCAGGCGGTGGGGATGGGGCACGTGGTGCACGTTCAAGGAGGCGGGGATCGACGTCACGCTGCCCGTCGCGCTGAAGAGCCTGTTCGACCGCGCCGACGCGGAGGGTCGCGGGGCCGAGGGCCTGGGCACCATCATCGAGTCCATCAAGAAGCCCTGACCACCCGTACGGCCCCGCCCCGCCGGAGCGGGGCCGAGGTCCCTCGAAGCTCTCAGGGACGTCGACACAGCCCCCAGAGACCCACCCCGTGACTACCCGTACAGCCCCAGCCCGAGCAAGGGAGCAGACCGAGGTATTCTCGCCTCTCCGTAGAGGCGAGACGCCCGTCTCCCAAAACCCCGGCCCCGTGACCGCCCACACGGTCTCATCGTGCTGAGGGCGGTCACGGGGTCTCCTGGGAGTGGGCTTCCCCGGCGGGTCAGTGGTTGGCGAGGAAGGCGAGGAGGTCCTGGCGGGTGAGGAGGCCGGCGGGCTTGCCGTCCTCCAGCACCACCGCCGCGTCCGCCTTCTCCAGCGCCTCCACCGCCCGCGACACCGGCTCCCCCGCGCCGATCATCGGCAGCGGCTGCGACATGTGCTCGGCGATCGGGTCGTCGGAGTCCAGCTTGCCCCGGTACAGCGCCTCCAGCAGGTCGCGCTCCACGATCGACCCGACGACCTCGGCCGCCATCACCGGCGGCTCCTCCTTCATGACGGGCAGCTGCGAGACGGAGTACTCCCGCATGATGGAGATCGCCGTCCCCACCGACTCGTGCGGATGCGCGTGCACGAAGGACGGCATCGTGCCGCCCTTGCGCGAGAGCACGTCGCGCACCAGTCCGCTCTCCGAGGGCGTGGTGAGGAAACCGTAGTCGGCCATCCACTCGTCGTTGAAGATCTTGGACAGGTAGCCCCGCCCGCCGTCCGGCAGCAGCACGACCACCACGTCGTCGGGCCCGGCCTTGGCCGCCACCTGCAGGGCGGCGACCGCTGCCATGCCGCAGGAGCCGCCCACCAGCAGCGCCTCCTCGCGGGCCAGGCGCCTGGTCATGTTGAAGGAGTCCTTGTCCGACACCGCGATGATCTCGTCGCAGATCGTCGTGTCGTAGGTCGCCGGCCAGATGTCCTCGCCCACTCCCTCGACCAGGTACGGGCGGCCGGTGCCACCGGAGTAGACCGAGCCCTCGGGGTCCGCGCCGATGATCTTAACCCGGCCGTCGGAGACCTCCTTGAGGTAGCGGCCCGTGCCGCTGATCGTGCCGCCGGTGCCGACGCCCGCCACGAAGTGCGTGATGCGCCCCTCGGTCTGCTCCCACAGCTCAGGGCCGGTCGAGCGGTAGTGCGACTCGGGGTTCTGGACGTTGGAGTACTGGTCGGGCTTCCACGCGTTGGGAATCTCGCGGGCCAGCCGGTCGGAGACCGAGTAGTAGGACTCGGGGTGGTCGGGCGAGACGGCGGTCGGGCAGACCACGACCTCGGCCCCGTAGGCCCGCAGTACGGAGATCTTGTCCTGGGCGACCTTGTCGGGCACGACGAAGACGCACTTGTAGCCCTTCTTCTGGGCCACGATGGCCAGCCCGACGCCGGTGTTGCCGGAGGTCGGCTCGACGATCGTGCCGCCGGGCCGCAACTCCCCCGACGCCTCTGCCGCCTCGATCATCCGTACCGCGATGCGGTCCTTCACCGAGCCGCCCGGGTTGAAGTACTCGACCTTGGCGAGCACCTGCGCGGGAAGGCCCGCCGAGACCTTGTGCAGCCTGACGAGCGGAGTGTTCCCCATGAGCTCGATCAGGGAATCGTAAACGCGCACTGAGGTGTTCACCTTCTTTGCAGAAGCTTGATCAGCTTGTGGATGGCCAGGGCCCCCAGGGGGTGGTGGGGCCTTGGTTAGGTTTCCTGATAACGCTACCGTCGCGACAGGTCGAGGGGGGCCGCCGAGTGATCTGGACTCCGGGGGTGGCGCGCACGGCGCGCAGGATCGCCGCGGCGGCCGCAGTCGGTGGGGGCGGCCTGACCGCCCTGGGCGCCACGGCGTACGGCCTGCTGATCGCCGAGAGCCTGGTCGCGAGGCGGGTGATCGGGCGTCCGCACGGCATGGAGGGCCCGCCCTCCGACGGCCTCTACGGCGACTTCCCCGGCGAGCCCATCAGCCTGGTCATGCTCGGCGACTCCCTCTCCGTGGGCCTGGGCATGAGCGACCCCGAGGACACCCCCGGCGTACGGCTGGCACACGGCCTGGCAGCCGTCGCCGAGCGCCCCGTCCGGCTGACCGTCGTGGGCAAGTCGGGGGCCGCCTCGATCGAGCTGGGCGACCAGGTCGACAGAGCCCTGAAGGCGCGTCCGGGGGTGGCCGTCATCTTCGTCGGCGCCAACGACGTGACCACGCAGACGCCGCCGGCGACCGCCGTACGGCATCTGGCCAAGGCGGTGCGGCGGCTGCGCGAGGCGGGCGCCGAGGTCATCGTGGGCACCTGCCCCGACCTGGGCACGGTGCGTCCGATCGCGCAGCCGTTGCGGTGGGTGACCAGGCGATGGAGCCGCCAGCTGGCCGCCGCGCAGACGGTCGCGGTGGTCGAGGCGGGCGGCAGGACGGTGGCGTTCGCCGACCTCTTGGGGCCGGAATTCGCTACAAATCCGGGCGAAATGTTCGGACCGGATCGTTTCCATCCATCTGACCGAGGTTACACCCAGGCCGCTTACGCGGTGCTACCTTCTGTATGCGCTGCGTTGGGGTTGTGGCCCGAACCACGGCCCGGGCGTGGCGAAGGACTGCAAACGATCTACCTTGCGGCGGCGACGGCTGCGGAGGAGTCAGGCACAGAGGTCACCGCGACCAGGGTCGCAGGGCGGGCGACGGGTCCCCACGGTAGGTGGGTCACGCTTTTCCGCCGACGACCAGAAGACACCCTCCCCGGCTGAGCCGCCACTCCTCGCCCCCATTGGAGTGGAATAACCGTGCTCCGGCCCCTCGCGAAACCGGCCCTCGCCCTGGCCGGAACCCTGTCCCTGGCCGCCTGCTCAGGCAGCGACGCCGCCACGACCGACTTCCCCACCTGGCACAACACCGACGTCAACGTGGTCAGCCGCATGGTCACCGCCGCCGGCGTGGCCACGACCACCTCCATGAAGCCCGACGGCACGCTCGAGACGGTCGCCCTCGACCTCACCACGGGCAAGAAGCTGTGGGCCCAGCCCGCCACGATGGCGGGCCGGCTGCCCGGCATGGGCGTGCCGCCTCCGGCGATCGTCGACAACGTCATCGTCTCGCTCGACCCCGGCAAGAAGGGCAGGTGGAACGCCGCCCTCGTGGCCCGCGACGCCCGCACCGGCAGCCAGAAGTGGATCAGGCCGGTCCACTCGACCTTCGGCCCGCAGCGCTGCGGGCCCTATGTGTGCGTGTCGGAGCACACTGCGCTGTCGTCGGCCAGGGTGGTCGTGCTCGATCCCGCGACGGGCAAGCTGAAATGGAAGCTCCCCGGCATCGCCGAGGTCGAGTGGTCCGACGCCAACAGGGTGCTGCTGCTGCGCCTGGCTGCCAATCCGATGATCGAGTCCTACGAGCTCAAGACCGGCAAGCTCCAGTGGCAGCAGCCGATCGAGCAGGCGCTGGGCCCCGGCATCGACATGTCGGGCGGCTGGGCGTTCGGCGCGACGGGCCAGAACCTCGTCGGCTACGTCGCGCCGTACACCAATCCGCGCACGAAGAAGGTCTCCACCTTCGGGCTGTTCTCACTCAAGATCGCCGACGGCACGGTCAACTGGATGCGCCCCTCCGTCGTGCGTGTCTACCCGAGCGGCAGCCCGGGCTTCGCGCCGGTGGTCCGCCCCGTCGACCAGCAGGGCCAGTACGGCGGTTTCGCCAGGCTCGACTCCGAAACCGGCCGCGTCATGGGCCAGATCACCGCCGCCCAGGTGCCGGGATCGGGCTGGTGGCTGGCCTTCCCGCAGCGCATGGAGCGGCTCGGCTTCCTCAAGCACAACAGCGGCGGCTCCGCCTTCGACCTGACCACCGGCAACTCCGTCCCGGTGAAGGACCAGCACGGCTGGTCCTTCTGCGTCACCGACCCCAAGCCCCTGCCGCTGAAGGGCCAGGCGCCCGGGTTCTACTCGGTGGCGGCGATCTGCGAGTTCGACCTGTCGAACGGCAAGCGGGTGGCGGGCGCGAGCGCGCCGCCCTCGTGGTTCACCGGCAGCCAGGACGGCTGGCGGCTGTGGCGCGACGAGAAGGGCGCCCTCCACGGCATCAAGGACGGCGCCGCCAACGCTCCCGGAATGTACGGCTGACACCGGCCGGGCGGCCCCGATCGCCCGGCCTTTCACCTATCTGAAACAAAGTTCTGTTTTACTGGGCCCCGGGTCGTGGCAACGGGCCTACCGAGGGGTAACCTCCCGATGGAGTGCTGACACGAACCCAGGAGAGCCCCATGCCCGAGGCAGTCATCGTCGCCACCGCGCGCTCGCCGATCGGCCGAGCCTTCAAGGGGTCGCTGAAGGACATCCGTCCAGACGACCTGACCGTCCAGATGATCCAGGCCGCGCTGGCCAAGGTGCCGCAGCTCGACCCCACCACCATCGACGACCTCATGCTCGGCTGTGGCCTGCCGGGCGGCGAGCAGGGCTTCAACATGGCCCGCGTGGTGTCGGTGATGCTGGGCCTCGACAACGTGCCGGGCACCACGATCACCAGATACTGCTCGTCGTCGTTGCAGACCACCCGCATGGCCTTCCACGCGATCAAGGCCGGCGAGGGCGACGTGTTCGTGTCGGCGGGAGTCGAGACCGTCTCCCGCTTCGTCAAGGGCAACTCCGACTCGCTGCCCGAGACCCAGAACCCGCTCTTCGACGGCGCCCGCGCCCGCACCGCCACGTTCGCCGAGGGCGGCCAGACCTGGCGCGACCCGCGGCAGGACGGCACGCTCCCCGACATCTACATCGCGATGGGCCAGACCGCCGAGAACCTCGCCCAGCTCAAGGGCATCTCCCGGCAGGAGCAGGACGAGTTCGGCGTCCGCTCGCAGAACCTCGCGGAGAAGGCCCTCGCCGACGGCTTCTGGCAGAAGGACATCACCCCTGTCACGCTGCCGGACGGCACGATCGTGAGCAAGGACGACGGACCCCGCGCGGGCACCTCCTACGAGGCCGTCTCGCAGCTCAAGCCGGTCTTCCGCCCCGACGGCACCGTCACGGCCGGCAACTGCTGCCCGCTGAACGACGGCGCCGCCGCGGTGATCGTCATGAGCGACACCAAGGCCGCCGAGCTGGGCATCACCCCGCTGGCGCGCATCGTCTCCACCGGTGTCACCGGCCTGTCGCCCGAGATCATGGGCCTCGGTCCGGTCGAGGCGTCCAAGCAGGCGCTGTCGAGGGCCGGGATGTCGATCTCCGACATCGACCTCGTGGAGATCAACGAGGCGTTCGCCGCCCAGGTCATCCCGTCCTACCAGGACCTCGGCATCGACCTCGACCGCCTGAACGTCAACGGCGGCGCCATCGCGGTCGGCCACCCGTTCGGCATGACCGGCGCCCGCATCACCTCGACGCTGATCAACAGCCTCCAGCACCACGACAAGACCTTCGGCCTCGAGACGATGTGCGTCGGCGGCGGCCAGGGCATGGCCATGGTTCTGGAGCGCCTCTCCTAGCCTCACCCGGCGCCCGCCGTCACGACCCACGCCCGACCGATTCGGCGGGCGTCGTGACGGCGGCCCGCCGAAGTCCCGCTGGGCGGCGCGCCCGCGACGGACGGGACCACGTGCCTGCGGAGGCGCTGGGGCGGCTTGCCGTACAGAGGAGACTGACGGCAAGCCGCCGCGGCCACGCAAGCCATCGGGGCCCCAAGGCAGGGAATCGCGGCGCTCCTGGACGGGCGGCCTCGCAGAGTGCACCGGGACCGCTGCCGCTTCCTCCGGGCTCTGGAGGGAGGGCCACACGGGCTCGGGGAGAGCGCCAGGAAGCGGATGAAAGATGGCGTCTGTGCGGAACCGGCGTGCCGGGCCCGAAATTTCGTCATAATGCCCGCGATGAAGATCGCACAGCGAGCCGCGGCCCTCGTCGTCTGCGTGAGTCTCGCGGCGGCCTGCTCGGGGGAGCGAGACGGCGCGAGCGGGGACGCCGGGGCGAAGGCGAGCCCGACCCACGCTCTGAGCACCGTCGCGCCCCCGCCTGCCGCGCCATCACCAGCCCCTCAGAAGAACTCCCCGCCGGCGGACACCTCGTCCGAGAGCGGCGAGAAGAGCACGTGGGTCGCCCTGTCACCCCGGTGGAAGCAGGTCAGGAGCGCTCCGCTGCGTGACGCCTCCCGTCTGGTCGACGTCGTCGCGACAGGACCGGACGCGGCCTGGGCGGTCGGGTTCCACGACGGCGCCGAGGACGACGAGGGCCGGCCCGTCATGCAGCGCTGGAACGGGCGGACCTGGTCGAAGGTCGCGCTCCCCCCGCTCTCCGGGCCGGGCGGGTTCGACGCCACCGGCCCCGACGACATCTGGTTCGCCGGCGACGCCGAGGTCGCCCACTGGGACGGCAGGCGCTGGGCCGTGCACCGCCCCTTCGGGATCGCCGAGGACAAGCACTTCTCCGACGTCTCCGTCCACAACGGCCGCGCGCTGCTGATCGGCTCGGACGCGTCGGGCTCGTTCATCGTGTCCGGCGAGGACGGCAAGTTCGCGTTCCAGTTCCCCGGAAGGTCGGGGGCCTTCCACGCGATCAGCCACCGAGCAGGTCACGCCTGGGTCGTGGGCGCCAAGTCGCGCGAGTCGTGCGCGGGGCTGACCCCGATGGTCCTGCACAGCAGGCAGAAGCACTCCTCCTGGGAGGAGTTGCGCCTGCCCGACATCCCCGGCGGGAGTCTGCGGGCGGTCACGCAGATCTCGCCGACCGATGTGTGGGCGATCGGGGAGATCACCAACGGCGGCGGCAACGCCCACGAGGGCGACCCGTCCTGCCCCGACACCTACGAGACAGCCGAGGACCAGCCCACCACGCCGCTGGTCCTGCACTGGGACGGCCGCGCCTGGCGGCAGATGACGGTGCCGCCGGCGAAGGGCTCGCTCACCGGCGTCACCGCCTTCGGGCCCGACGACGTGTGGGTCTCGGGACACGAATCCGTGGTCCTTCACTTCAACGGGCGGAAGTGGACCGCCGAGAGCGCCTTCGGCCGGGGCACCGTCAAGGCGATCGCCGCCATCCCCGGCACCAAGGACCTGTGGGCCGTCGGCGCGATCGACGAGTGGACCGACGAGGGCGAGGACTTCGTCCTCAGGCGTGACGGTCGGGGCCCGCGCGATGGAGGGTGATCCTCAGCACCACCCTGCGCTCGCGCTCCATCGCCTCGCGATACTCCGCCCAGTCGGGATGCTCACCCGAGATGCCCCGGTAGTAGGCGATCAGGTGATCCATCGCCTCGGGAAGCGAGATGACCTCGGCCGTGCCCTCGACCTGGATCCACTCGCCGAAGAACCCGTCGGTGAACACGCACACCGCGACCTGCGGGTCTCTCCTGACGTTCTTCGTCTTGGCCGCGCCCTCGCGGGTGCTGATGACCGCGTGGCCGTCGTCGTCGACGCCGACCAGCACCGGTGACATCTGCGGCCGTCCGTCGGCGTGCCGGGTGAGCAGGACGGCATGATGGTGGCGGGCCAGGTAGCCGCGCGCCTTGTCGAGATCCATCACACCATGATGCGCGCCCGAGCCGACTGATCGGCACGGGCGCGTGGGGGGTTCTCGGTGGGGTTTAGATGAACCCCATTCTGTTTCGACGGTGCCGCTCGTGCTCGAGGACGATGGCGGCGGCGTAGCCATGAGTCAGCCCGTGCTCCTCGGCGAGCCAGTGCGCTCGTTCATCACATCTGAGGAAGGATGGACCGTTGTCGATGGCTTGGAACCACTCTGGGAGTTCGCGTCCCGTTATGGCCGGGACCCTTGCGATCAGCTTCGTCTGCGTCTCCGGTGAGTGGTTCAAGGACATGGGCACCTCCACGGATTAAGGTCCTTTGCTTGACACTGCAACACCTCACCGCGAATGGCAACCCCTCGGCGGCCAGCCTTTTGTCACGCCGAGTAGATCACTGGTGGCGCAACGAAAAGACCCCGCTGGTGGACCAGCGGGGTCTTGCGCGTTGACGATCAGTCGTCGCCCGAGAAATAGCTGATGAAACGCAGCACCTCGAGGTAGATCCAGACGAGGCTCAGCGTGAGCCCGAACGCGCACTGCCACGCGTACTTGTCGGGCGCGCCCGCCTTCACCCCGCGCTCGATGTCGTCGAAGTCGAGGAGCAGGAAGAAGGTGCCGAGCAGGATCATCGCGGCGCTGAAGATCCAGCCGAGGGGGCTGTCGGTCCGCAGGCCGATGCCGCCTTCGACGAAGAAGCCCGCCACGAGATTGACCAGGACCAGCGCCAGCGCGCCGATCGCGGCCGCGATCACGAACTTGGTGAACTTGGGGGTGACCCTGACGATCCGCAGGGAGTAGACGGTCAGCACCGCCGCGAAGGCGAGTGCCGTGCCGATCACCGCCTGGAGCACGATGCCGTTGAAGAACGACTCGTACATGCGGCTCAGCGCGCCCACGAACACGCCGTAGAACAGCGCGTAGCCGAGGATCAGGGCCGGGTTGGTGCTCTGCTTGAACGACGCGATCAGGCCGAGGACCACTCCGATGAGGGCCGAGATGGCCGCGACGCCCATGCCCACCTCGAAATACCACGAGGCGGCGCCGGCGACGACGAGCGTGCCGAGCGTCATGAACCCGCGGACCACGACGTCGTCGATGGTCATCGTCCTGGCGGCCGGCGGCGCGTACGCCGGGCTGTCGTACATCCCCTGCAGGTGCTCGGGGCTCGGGGTCCACCCTTGCTGTTGATGGGTGTATGGCGACCGGCTGAATACGGGGTTCTTACTCTCCATCGCTGCCTCCACGCTGCGACCAATGTGATCAGAGTATTGGACCGGCTGTCACACAGGCCAAGTCACGCCGGGATCTATGTATATTCGAGACTTCCGCAGCGATCTCAACGAACGAGGTGCCGTGTCGGTTCCCGACCTGGTCGCGGGGCTGGCCGCCCGGCACGGACTGCGGGTCAAGGACCCTGTCGTCCTTCATGATTCCTACAATATGCGGATCCACCTGCGCCCTCATCCGGTCGTGGCGAGGGTCGCCACCGTCACGTCGGTGGGCAGGCCACGACCCGCCGAAGCGCTCGCGCGGGAAGTCTCCGTCGCCTCCTTTCTCGCCGCCGGCGGCGAGCCCGTGGTGCCGCCCACCGACCTGATGCCCCCTGATCCCTTCTCCCACGCGGGCCTCGACGCCTCTTTCTGGCAGTTCGTACGGCACGACGCCGACAGCCCGGCCTTCCTCGCGGCGCGGCGGCTCCAGGGAATTCTGTGGACACTGGCCAAGCCGAAGGTGTTCCCTGAGTTCGCCGGCCGGGCGCAGGCCGTATTCGAGGAATGGCTGAATGAGCACCCCGCGTGACTACGACTCGAACCCCGCCAGGTTCAGGCTCGGCGCCGGGCTCACCACCCGCCACCTGACCGGCGGCACGTCCCTCTACGCCCACCTGGCCGCGCGACTCAGGCACGTGCCACGCGTCCTGGACATCGGCTGCGCCGACGGCGCGCTGCGCGCCGAGCTGCCCCAGGTCGTGGGCCTGGACGCGTCCTTCACGATGCTCCGTGACCACCCCGCGCCCCGGCTCATGGGCGAGGCGACGGCGCTGCCCTTCGCCTCCGGCTCCTTCGGGGCAGCCGTGGCGGTGAACATGCTCTACCACCTGCCCGATCCGCTCTCGGCGCTCCGGGAGGCGAGGCGCGTGCTGGCGAGGGGCGGGGTGTTCGTGGCCGCCACGCCGAGCAGGGCCGACTCCCCCGAGCTGGCGGAGGTGTGGCGGCCCGCCCTCACGACGTTCGACGCCGAGGAGGCGCCCGAGCTGGTGGCGGCGGTGTTCGAGCGGGTGGAGGTGGAGCGGTGGGACGCTCCGCTGATCACGCTGCCCGACGCCGCGACGGTGCGTGACTACCTGGTCGCCAGATTCGTCCCGCCCGAGCGTGCGGAGAGCGCTTCCCGAGAAGTTTCTCCGCCTATCACCTTGACAAAGCGTGGCGCTATGGTGTGGGGCTTCGTCGCCGTTTAAGCAGGACACATAACCGCATTCGGGACACTCTGATAAACGGTCCATGAATGGATCCAGTCAAGCCGGGGCGAGCCGCCTGGTGAGCCACGTCACCCCGGCTCACCACCGCCGGAAGCCCCGACGCCGCCCCGGTTCTGACCCCCTGACCGGGCGTCAAGGAGAAACGCCTGGTCAGGGGGCTAAATTAGTTATAAATTGGCGGTGCCCCCGGCGGGATTCGAACCCGCACGTCAACCCTTTTAAGGGGTTTGCCTCTGCCATTGGGCCACGGGGGCGCCGCAATCATACGAAACGGACCATGCTCACGAGGAGCACAACTTTGTATCAGGCGTAACAAGAGTGAGATTTGTGGTGAAGTGCCCGCGCTCCGGACACTCTGTCCAGGAACAGCACGCCGTCCAGATGGTCGAGTTGGTGCTGGATGCAGCGGGCCTCGAAGGCGTCGGCCTCGATGGTGACGAACTCGCCGGTGCCGGGCAGCTGGCCGTACACCGTGATCTCGGCGGCTCTGAGCACCTCGGCGGACAGGCCGCGCACCGACAGGCAGCACTCCCTGCCCGCGCGCCAGTGGGAGGCCTCGGCCAGGCGTGGGTTGACCAGCGTGAGCGCGCCGGCGCTCGACCGGCTTCGGGGGTGCCGGCCCGCGTCGAAGGCGATCAGCCGCCAGCTCAGCCCGATCTGGGGCGCGGCGATGCCCGACGGCATGCCGGTCTCGCGCAGGGTCGCCAGCAGGTCGGCGGCGGCCGAGACGACGAAGGGATCGGTCGGGTCCACCGGTTCGGCGGAGGCGGACAGCACGGGATGCGGCGCGCCGAGCACGTCGCGGGGGACGCCGCTCACAGCACGTCCGGTTCGCAGGGACGGAAGGTGATCTCCGAGCCCAGCTCCGCGCCAACGGCGGCCAGGCGGCGCATGAGGTCGGCCACGTCGACGGAGGCGGGCAGGTCGACGTCGGCGATGAGCACGTAGAAGCGGCCGGTCAGTCGGGTGCTCATCCCGGTGATGTTGCCGCCGACCGAGGCGAGCACGCTGGAGACGGCCGAGATGATGCCGGGCTTGTCCGGCCCGTGCAACGTGAGCACGTAGCCCAGGCCGGTGCCCGCCCCACCGGGGTCGCGACGGCCTTCGACGGCCGCCGCCGTGACCACCAGCTCGCGGACCTGCATCCGTTGCCGCAACTGCTCGGCGGAGAGATCACCCGCGACGAGGAGCATCATCGCGACGTGCCCGCCGAGCAGCGTCATGGTCGAGTCTTGGATGTTGACGCCGCACTCGGCCAGAGAACCGGCCACCTCGGCTATCACGCCTGGCCGGTCGGCGCCGAGCACGGTCACCGCAGAGAGCCCCACCCCTGGATCTCCCCCTTCTCCTCACGCGCGGAAGGAGGGTCCCGAAGCGTCAGCGGCGGTTGCTCGCGACCGCCGCCCTGAACTCGTCGCGCGGGTGCTCCATCTCGCCGAGAGACACGGTCTCCCGCTTGAAGAACAGCGCCAGCGTCCAGTCCGCGACGACGCGGACCTTGCGGTTCAGCGTCGGCACCCGGGACAGATGGTACGTGCGGTGCATGAACCACGCAGCCAATCCGCGAAGCTTGACCCCGTAGACGTTCGCGACGCCCTGGTGGAGGCCGAGTCCGGCGACCGATCCGACGTACTTGTGCCGGTATTCAGCCAGTTGCTCCCCGCGGAGCGTGCGCACGATGTTGTCGGCCAGGACCTTCGCCTGCCGTACGGCGTGCTGGGCGTTGGGCGCGCAGTACTGGCCCGGGTTGGTCACGTCGGGCACGCCTGCCGCGTCGCCCGCGGCGAAGGCGTCGTTCGTGCCGGCGATGGTCAGCTTGGTGGTGGTCTTGATCCGGCCGCGCTCGTCGAGCGGGAGGTCGCCCTCGGTCACCACGGGGCTCGGCTTCACGCCCGCGGTCCAGACGAGGGTCTCGGCGTCGAACTCGGTGCCGTCCGACAGCATCACGTGGCCGCCGGTGGCCGACTCCAGGCGCGTGTCGAGCTTGACCTCGATGCCCCGCTCGCGCAGCTGCTCCAGCGTCCACTTGCCCATCTCGGGGCCGACCTCGGGCAGCACCCTGTTGGTGGCCTCGACCAGGACCCAGCGCACGTCCGACGGCTTGATGTTGCGGTAGTAGCGGGTGGAGTCCTTGGCCATGTCCTCGAGCTCGGCCAGGGCCTCGACGCCCGCGAACCCGGCGCCGACGACCACGAAGGTGAGCGCCCGCCGCCGGACCTCGACGTCGTCGGTGGACTCCGCCACGTCGAGCTGGTGCAGGACCCTGTTGCGCAGGGCGATGGCCTCGCCGACGGTCTTGAAGCCGATGCCGATGTCGGTCAGGCCGGGGATGGGCAGGGTGCGCGAGATCGAACCCGCGGCCATCACGAGCAGGTCGTAGGAGATGTCGCGCGGCTCGCCCTCACCCGGCACGAAGGTGACCTTCTTGGCCGCGTGCTCGACCTTCGTGACCATGCCGTTGAGGATCTCGACCTTGGGCAGGACCCTGCGCAGCGGCGCCACCACGTGCCGGGGTGAGAGGTTGCCCGCCGCCGCCTCGGGGAGGAAGGGCTGGTAGGTCATGTAGGAGTTGGGGTCGATGACGGTGATGTGCGCGCTGCCGTTGCGCAGCTCCTTGGAGAGCTTGCGCTGCAGGCGCAGGGCGGTGTACATCCCGACGTACCCGCCGCCGACGATCACGATGTGCTTGTTCACCTGAGGTCCCATCCCTCGTGTTCACGCTTGTGAAACTATTCACAAGCATACGCCCGCAACCCTCTGTGAGGCCAATGCCTTCCTGGGTGACGCTGCCCACACTATAAAATGCCCCAAAGAGCGCTTTATAGCCTATTTAGCGATATTTGGCTCTTTGTGGAAGGCGATATTTGCCGCTCTGTGGAAGATGTCGTCGAGCATCGCGGCGGTGACCCTGCCGGTGAACGTGTTCTGCTGGCTCGGGTGGTAGCAGCCGAGCAGCGTGACCTGACTCTCGCCGTACGTCACGGGCACTTCCAGGCCGTGCGCGAACGGCGGCCTGCTGCGCGGCAGGCCGTACCCGGCGTCCTTCAGCGCGGGCCACATGGCCTGCCAGGCATAGCCGCCGAGCGCCACTACCACGCGCACGCTGTCGGCGACCAGCGCGATCTCGCGCTGGAGCCAGGGGTAGCAGGCGGCCTTCTCCTCCGGCAGCGGCTTGTTGCCCGGTGGCGCGCAGCGCACGGCCGCCATCACCCGCGCGCCGAGCAGCCGCTGTCCGTCGCCGGCGTGCACGCTGGTCTCCTGGGTGGCCAGCCCCGTGCGGTGCAGCGAGGCGAACAGCCAGTCGCCGCTGCGGTCGCCGGTGAAGATGCGCCCCGTCCTGTTGCCCCCGTGCGCGGCTGGCGCCAGCCCCACGATCAGGATGCGCGGCTGCTCCGCGCCCCATCCGGCGACGGGCCGCCCCCAGTAGGTCTCCTCGGCGAACGCGCGCCGCTTGACCGTCGCGACCTCCTCGCGCCACTCCACCAGGCGGGGGCAGGCCCTGCAGACGGACTCGCGGGCGGTCAGCTCCCCGAGGGTACGGCTGGCGGCCGCGAGCTCCCTGACCCCCTCGGGGCTGTGCGCGACGGGGGTGTCGGGAGCCGCGGGATCGTCGGGCCAGCCGGTGCCAGGAGGTACGTAACTCATGGCACCGATAGTGCCCGATCAGGTCACTGGGATTCCGCCGTGGCAGTGGCAGCGGCCGCGGGGACGGATAAGGGGGCCGCTCACGCGATGCGCACTACTGCGGAACGCACAGGAGCGGCAACAAGAAAACCGGGCGGCACCTTGAGGTGCCGCCCGGTTTCAATTCACCTTAGGACTGAGCCGGCGCAGTCGCCTGCGTGCTCGGCTCGTCGTGCGGCTGCGCGCAGACGCCGGTGCTGTACTTCGTGGAGACCGAAGCGCCGGTCTCGACCAGCTCCAGACCCGCGGTGCCGCCCTTGAGCTCGTCACCGGCCAGGTTGTAGTCGATCGGACGGGTCACGGTGTCCACCCCAGCGGGGAAGGTCACCGAGATGCCGCTGCGGAAGGCGCCGTTCACCGTGATCCGGTAGGAAACCGAAGCAGAGTGAGCCAGCGAGCCGGTCCGCTTGAGCGTGAAGCTACCGGTCAGCTTGGCCGCGGTCACCTTGCCGTCGGTGCAGGTGACGCCGGTGGCGGAAGCCTCGAAGCTCGCGATCGAGTAGGTCGGAGCCGGGTCTTCCTTCTTGCAGGCCGCGTACGACTGCGAAGCCGAGTCGCGGTTGCCCGGGCCCGAGATCGCGATCGACACGGTGCCGCCCTTGGTGGCGTCACCGCTCAGCGCCTGCTCCGACAGCTCGACCGACTTGCTGCCCGCACCGTGGAAGTAGGTGGAGCCGCTGGAGACGGCCTTGCCGTTCACCGACCACACGTACTCGACGCGGCCGCGGCCGGTCGAGGAGACGGTGGCGTTGGCGCCGACGGCGCAGGTGTTGTGGTTGGTGCCGGTGGTGGGAGTGGACACCGAGACCTTGGTCTCGTGGTGGCCGCCGTCACCCTTGCACCAGACCTTGTAGTGGGCCCGGTTCGACTCGGTCGAGCCACGGCCGAGGGTCTCGAGGACCGCCCAGCCACGGTGGCTGGAACGCGGGGAGAAGCCGAAGCCGACCTTCCGCGAGTCCCAGACCTTGACCTTGCCCCCGTCGACGACGTCACCGTTGAGGATCCAGCGGTAGTGCACCCAGCGCGGGCGGTCCACCCTGATCACACCGGTGAAGTCGATCTTGTCGCCGGGCGTGCACGAACCGACGTACTCGCTCGGGTTCGCCCACGCGCGAGCCGACACCTTGTCGTAGTCGGCCTCGCGGAGACCCTCGTCGTCGTTGTTACCGCACGCGACGGAGAAGTAGACCTTCTTCGACTTCACGTGCTTCGGGCCGAGGACCTCGAGGGCCTCCCAACCCTTGACGTTGCCCTTGAAGGTGACGGACTGGGCGACGTTGACCTTCTTGACGCCGTTGCCCGCGACCTTCTTGGTCTGGACCTTGCTCTTGGAACCGTCGCCGTGCAGCCAACGCCACGCGACCGTGGTCTTGCCCTTGAGCTTGACCTTGATCTGCGCCGAGAAGTTGACCTTCACCGGACACGAGCCCTCGTAGTCGCGGATCGACGCCTTGGGCGTCGAGACCGAGACGGCGATGGGCTTGGCCTGGCTGGTGGCTCCGGCCGCGGCGGACAGCGTGCCCGCCTTGGCCGTGGTCGCCGCCTGGGCGGGGCTGGCCAGCCCCGCGACCATGGCGGCCAGCACCGCAGACGTGGCGCCGAAGGCGGCCACCCTGCGGAGCAGTCCTGAGGACTTCATGTGAGAGTGCTCCATTCCGTGAGGGAAAAGATGCGCTCGGGAACGGTCGCCACGCCGGCACCATCCTGTGCCGGACCATATGGCAAAGCCCCCGTAAAGCTCCTTTACCTAATCACAGAACAGAATGCACTCTCAACACACGCCAAAGGGGCCGAATGTCCCAAATCACGGAACTTTTCAGGAGATGGACCAGGCGATTCCGTCCAGAATGTCGTGTTCACTCACGACGACCTGCGAAAACGCGAAACGCCTGACGATGCGGTCGAGAATCAGGGCCCCCGCCCCAATCACGTCGACTCGTCCCGGATGCATCACCGGAACGGCCGCGCGCTCACCATGGGTCATGGCGAGAAGCCTGCGCGTCACGTCGTGAACCTGTCGCGCGGAAAGAATCGAGTGATGAATCCGCTCCGGATCGTAAGCGGGAAGGTCGAGCGCGATACCCGCGATCGTCGTGACCGAGCCCGCCAGACCCACAAGTGTCGTCGCCTGCCGTACGGGGACCGCCGCCTCGACCCGGTCGAGCGCCGCCTCGATGTCGGCCACGACCCGTTCCAGCGCCGCCGCCTCCGGCGGGTCGCCCGCGCCGCGCAGGTGGCGCTCGGTCAGCCTGACGCAGCCGATGTCGACCGACAGCGCGCCCTCGACGGACTCGGAGCCGACCACGAACTCGGTGGAGCCGCCGCCGATGTCGACCACCAGGTACGGCGGAAGCGGCCCCTGCGGCATCCCGGTCTCGGCCGACAGGCGCAGCAGGCCCCTGGTCGCCCCCACGAAGGACAGCTCGGCCTCCTCGGCGCCGGAGACCACCTCGGGCGCCACGCCGAAGATCTCGCGCACCCCGTCGACGAACTCCTGCCTGTTGGCGGCGTCACGGGTGGCGCTCGTGGCCACGACCCTGGTGGCCGTCGCGCCGTGCTGGTCGATCAGCTTGCGATAGTCGCGCATCGCGGCGAACGTGCGCTCCAGCGCCTCGGGGGCCAGCCGTCCTGTCCTGTCGACGTCCTGGCCGAGCCGGACGATCTCCATGAGCCGCTCGACCTCGGTCAGGTCGTCGCCGTGGATGTCGGCGATCAGCAGACGGACGGAGTTGGTGCCGCAGTCGACGGCCGCCACGCGGGTCATTCGGCATCCCCGTGGGACGACCCGGACTCGGCGACCCGCACACACGGCCCGTCCGCCCACCACTTCGGCAGGTGCTCGAGCGCCTCGGCCCCGAAGGGGTTCGTCCCCGGCGCCGCCAGTTCGTGCGCGACCAGCGCGTGCAGGCACTTCACCCGGTACGGCATGCCGCCGGTGCTCTGCATGTCGCGCGGCAGCGGCTCCATGCCCTCCTCGGCCGCCGCCTTGTCGCGGCTGGCGAGGTAACCGTCGTGGGCGGCCTGGTAGGCGGCGGCCAGTTCGGGGTCGTCGGCGAGCCTGGCCTGCATCTCCTTCATCAGGCCTGAGCCTTCGAGGGTGCCGATCGCGGAGGCGGCCTTGGGACAGGTCAGGTAGTAGAGCGTGGGAAACGGGGTGCCGTCGGGCAGCCTGGGAGCCGTCTCGACCACGTCGGGATTGCCGCACGGGCAGCGGTGCGCGACCCCGCGCAGGCCCCGCGGCGGACGGCCGAGCTGCAACTCGACCGCCGCGATGTCATGGCTTTCCATCGTCCTTCTTCTCCTCGGCTGTGGGCGCCGCGGACGCCTTGACGCCCTTGCCCGTGTCGGCCGCCTCGACCGACTCCCACAGCGTCTGGTACCAGGGCGGCGTGATCGTGGGCTGCTGTCGCCCGCCCGCCTGGGTCTGCTTGGACTCGCTGTCGGCGACCATGTAGCACTTCTCGCCCGCGCCGCAGTAGTGGAGCCTGCGCCTGGCCTCGCGCTTGATGTAGTTGGGGTCCTGCAGCTGCTTCTGGCGCTCGGCCAGCCTGCGCTGCTCCTCGAGCTCCTTGGCCTTCTCCGCCTGCAGCTGGGAGATCGCCCGCCGCTGGGCGACGTACTCGCGCACCGGGTAGGCGAGGCTCATGGCGATCGCGCACACGACCACCGCGAGGATCGCGGCCCTTCCCGTCAACTGCGGTCGTTTCGCCATCGATGCTCCCTCCGCCGCACTGCGCCCATCCGGTCACCGGCGGGCCCTGCCGGGACCGGCGCCCGGGCCCCGAATCCGTTCCGGCGGCCCCGTGTCAGGTGTCGGGGAGGGCCCCTCGACCTGACGCGGGGCCGTACAAGAAACTAGCGCCGGAAGCGGGGGAAAGCCCCGCGACCCGCGTAACGCGCGGCGTCGTCGAGCATTTCCTCGATGCGGAGCAGCTGGTTGTACTTGGCCACCCGGTCGGACCTCGCGGGCGCGCCGGTCTTGATCTGACCGCAGTTGGTCGCCACGGCCAGGTCGGCGATCGTGGTGTCCTCGGTCTCGCCCGAGCGGTGGCTCATCATGCAGCGGTAGCCGTTGCGGTGGGCCAGGTCGACCGCGTCGAGGGTCTCGGTCAGCGTGCCGATCTGGTTGACCTTGACCAGCAGGGCGTTGGCGGTGCCCTCGTCGATGCCGCGCTGCAGGCGCTCGGGGTTGGTGACGAACAGGTCGTCGCCGACGAGCTGGACCTTGTCGCCGAGCGCCTTGGTGATCTTGTTCCAGCCTTCCCAGTCGCTCTCGTCGAGCGGGTCCTCGATGGAGACCAGCGGGTAGGAGGCGACCAGGTCGGCGTAGAAGGCGATCAGCTCGTCGGCCGACAGGCCCTTGCCGTCGATGGTGTAGACGCCGTCCTTGTGGAACTCGGAGGCGGCCACGTCGAGGGCGAGCGCGACGTCCTCGCCCGGCGTGTAGCCGGCCTTCTCGATGGCCACGAGGATCAGGTCGAGCGCGTCGCGGTTCGAGGGCAGGTTGGGCGCGAAGCCGCCCTCGTCGCCCAGGCCCGTGGCGTAGCCCTTCTCCTTCAGCACCGCCTTCAGCGCGTGGTAGACCTCGGTGCCCATGCGCACGGCCTCGCGGAACGTCTCCGCCCCGATCGGCGCGATCATGAACTCCTGGATGTCGACGTTGGTGTCGGCGTGGGCGCCGCCGTTGAGGATGTTCATCATCGGCACCGGCAGCACGTGCGCGTTGGGGCCGCCCAGGTAGCGGAAGAGCGGCAGGTCGGCGCTGTCGGCGGCGGCCTTGGCCACGGCCAGCGAGACGCCGAGGATCGCGTTGGCGCCGAGCTTGCCCTTGTTGGGCGTGCCGTCCAGGTCGATCATGATCTGGTCGATGATCCGCTGCTCGTCGGCGTCGATGCCGAGGATCTCGTCGGCGATCTCGTCGGTGACGCCCAGCACGGCCTTCTCGACGCCCTTGCCGCCGTAGCGCTCGTCGCCGTCGCGGAGCTCCACGGCCTCGAACGCGCCGGTGGAGGCGCCGCTGGGGACCGCTGCGCGGCCTGTGCTGTTGTCGTCGAGGAGGACCTCGACCTCGACAGTCGGGTTGCCCCGGGAGTCGAGGATCTCGCGGGCGGAAACGGCCTCGATGGAAGCCACGTCAGGCGCTCCTAGAGTCGAAGGGCGGTTTGCCATACGAGCCTATCGACCCCGACCAGCTGGTACGCCATCGAGGCTCCACATCCTCATCCCCTTGCCGTCGACGCCCGCCACCACGACCTTCCCGCCGTCGACCTCGCCCACGGCCAGGGCCGCGACCTTGCCCGACGCGAGCGGGGCCGCGAGTCTCTCGCAGGTGTCCAGCCGCCAGAGGCCGAGCCCGGGCCCCGCGCCGACCAGCACCTCCCCCGCGACCTTGACGTCGGCGAGCTCCTCGGAGACCGTGCAGGTCGGCTTGCCGTCCTCGAAGTCGACGACGTCCACGCCCCCGGTCCGCACCTGGACGGCCAGCACGCGCCAGTCGGCCGCCGTCACCTCGCTGGCGGACTAGCGGGACTCCCAGGCCTCCACCCGCGCCCGGTAGGCCATCGCGGCGCCGCGCAGCTCGGCCTCGGGGTCGAGCCCGGCCTCCTGCGCCCGCCGTACCAGGTCGAACAGCTCCCTGGCCACGCCCTGGCCGACCGCGTGCGCCAGGCCCTCGGGGGCGCCCGCGCTCTCGGCCCTGCGGATGAGCTGGGCGGCCAGCGACAGCGCGGGCTGGCCCATCGGCACGCCGTCGAACAGCTCCTTGCCGGCCCGCTCGTGGGCCTTGATGGCCTCCCAGTTGGTGTTGACCTCGTCGGCGGTCTCGGCGCTCACGTCGCCGAACACGTGCGGGTGCCTGCGGATCAGCTTGCCGACGATCACGTCGGCCACGTCGTCGATGTCGAAGTCGTCGGCCACCCTGGCGTGGAAGGCCACCTGGAGCAGCACGTCGCCGAGCTCCTCACGCAGCCCGTAGCCCTGCTCGACCGCGTGCTGGACCTCGTAGGCCTCCTCGATCAGGTACGGCACCAGCGAGGCGTGGGTCTGCTTGCGGTCCCACGGGCACTCGGTCCTGAGCCGGTCCATCACCGCGACCAGGTCGAGCACGCGCGCGCCAGGCAGGTCGTAGGAGCCGGGGACGACCTCGATCACCGGAGGGTCGTCGAGCGCGAGGGCGGCGTGGCCGACCGCGCGCATGAAGCCTTCGTCCTCGCCGGCCAGCCAGACCACGGTGTCGTCGACGGCCTGCCGTACCAGGGCGGCGTGGTCGGGGGTGACCACCTCGACCTCGATGCCCGCCTCCGCCAGATAGGGCAGCTGCGGGTGGTCCGCCGAACCGGTCAGCACCCTGCCGGACGACAGCGCCTGCCACGCCTGGTGGCTGAGCACGCCAGGGGCGACTCTCGGCGAGGTGGTGACGACGACGAGCGGCATCTCAGCCCTGGGTGGAAGAGGCCGGCTTGCCGAAGCGGCCCGCGTCGACGAAGCCCTTCTGCGGGTCGAAGGTCCCGTAGCGCGGGCTGTAGGTCACCTTGATCGCGGAGGCCTCCTCGATCAGCTTCTGCTGGCCGCGCTGCCTGGCGGCCTCGTCGGTGCCGCCGCCGTACTGCTGCATCATCTTGTTGATGGCGATCGAGGTGCCGAGCCACTCGCGGGTGTAGGCCGGCGGCACGCCCTGGGCCAGGGTCTGCTTCTCGAGCGCGGCGAGACCGCCCTGCGAGGCGATGAGCTGGTCGATCTCACCGTCGGTGACCTTGGTGCCCGCCTTGGTGGCCAGCTGCCTGAACTGCGCCACGTTGACCATCTGCAGCAGCGCGTACTGCGTGACGGGCAGCCCCAGCTGCGACTGCGGGATCTGGGCCTTGGCCAGCGCGCTCTCGAGCTGCTTGACGTTCGTGCTCAGATCGCTGGCCGAGATGCGCTCGTTACCGACGACGGCCGCGGATCCGGCCTGGACGGGCGACGAACAGGCGGTCACCGCAACTCCAAGCGCGGCGACGGCGACGGCCACTCGAATCGACTTCACCCTTGCATCCCTTCGCGACGAAACGTCGGCTTACTTTACCCTCGCCGGTTCCAGGAACATGACCTCGACCAGGTCCGAACACCATTTCAGCAGTTCGAGGTCGCGCAGCGGCACCCCACCGAGCGGCTTGGTCTTCGGCACAGGCACCAACAGCGTCTGCGCCGCCGCCTTGTACAGCGCCTTCTTGTACAGACGATCGAGCCTGACCTGCTGCGACTCCTTCAGCTCCACGGGGCCGAACTTGATGTTCTGCCCCATGAGCGTCACGTCGGTCAGCCCCGCCTGGCGGGCCTTGAGCCGGAAGCGCGCGACCTCCAGCAGGTTCTCCACCTCGACGGGCGGCCTGCCGTACCTGTCGGTGAGTTCCGCGCGCACCTCGTCGATGTTGACGTCGGCGGTGATGGCCGCGATCCGCTTGTACGCCTCGAGGCGCAGCCGCTCGGAGGTGACGTAGTCGTGCGGGATGTGCGCGTTGATGGGCAGCTCGACCTTGACGTCGGGGTGCTCCTCCTGGACCTGCTCGCCCGACAGCTTGGCCTTCTGCTCCTGCACGGCCTCCGACATGAGCCTGACGTACAGGTCGAAGCCGACGCCCGCGATGAAGCCCGACTGCTCGGCGCCGAGCACGTTGCCCGCGCCGCGGATCTCCAGGTCCTTCATCGCGACGTACATGCCCGCGCCCATCTCGGTGTGCTGGGCGATGGTGGCCAGGCGCTCGTGCGCGGTCTCGGTGAGCGGCTTCTCCGGCGGGTAGAGGAAGTAGGCGTAGCCGCGTTCGCGGCCGCGCCCGACCCTGCCGCGCAGCTGGTGCAGCTGGGACAGGCCGTAGTTGTCGGCCCTGTCCACGATCAGCGTGTTGGCGTTGGGCACGTCGAGGCCCGACTCGACGATCGTGGTGCAGACGAGCACGTCGTACTCGCGCTCCCAGAAGCCGACCATGATCTTCTCGAGCTGGTGCTCGTTCATCTGGCCGTGCGCGACCGCGACGCGCGCCTCGGGCACCAGCTCCTTGAGCCGCGAGGCGACCCTGTTGATCGAGGCGACCCTGTTGTGGACGAAGAAGATCTGCCCGTCGCGCATCAGCTCGCGCCTGATCGCCGCCGTCAGCTGCTTCTCGTCGTACGGCCCGACGAAGGTCAGGATCGGGTGCCGCTCCTCCGGCGGGGTGAGGATCGTGGACATCTCGCGGATGCCGGTCAGCCCCATCTCCAGCGTGCGCGGGATCGGCGTGGCCGACATCGCCAGCACGTCGACCTGGGTGCGCAGGTGCTTCATGGCCTCCTTGTGCTCGACGCCGAACCGCTGCTCCTCGTCGATGATGATCAGGCCGAGGTCCTTGAACCTGACCTCGGGGCTGAGCAGCCGGTGCGTGCCGATCACCAGGTCGATCTCGCCCGCCCTCAGCCCTTCCAGCGTCGCCTTGACCTCGCCGTCGGTCTGGAAGCGGGAGACGGGCCGCACGTTGACCGGGAAGCTGGAGAAGCGCTCGCTGAAGGTCGACAGGTGCTGCTGCACCAGCAGCGTCGTCGGCACCAGCACCGCGACCTGCTTGCCGTCCTGCACGGCCTTGAACGCCGCGCGCACCGCGATCTCGGTCTTGCCGTAGCCGACGTCGCCGCAGACGAGCCTGTCCATCGGCACGCCGCGCTCCATGTCACGCTTGACCTCGTCGATGGCCTCGAGCTGGTCGCCGGTCTCGGCGTAGGGGAAGGCGTCCTCCATCTCCCGCTGCCACGGGGAGTCGGGCGCGAACGCGTGCCCGGGACTCGCCATCCGCGCGCTGTAGAGGCGGATCAGCTCGCCCGCGATCTCCTTGACCGCCTTCTTCGCCCTCGACTTGGCCTTCGCCCAGTCGGCGCCGCCCATCCTGTTGAGAGTGGGCGCCTCGCCCCCGACGTAGCGGGTCACCTCGTCGAGCTGGTCGGTCGGCACGTAGAGGCGGTCACCCTTGGCGTACTCGATGACGAGGTACTCGCGGGTGGCGCCCTGCACGGTGCGCTGGACCATCTCGACGTAGCGGCCCACGCCGTGCTGCTCGTGCACGACGTGGTCGCCGACCCTGAGCTGGAGCGGGTCGACCATGTTGCGCCGCCTGCTCGGCAGGCGGCGCATGTCCTTGGTGCTGGCCTTCTGCCCCACCAGGTCGAGATGCGTGAGGACGGCGAGCTCGGGCGTGACGAAGCCGTGCTCGATCAGCCCGGTGGTGACGTGCACGACCTTGGGCTCGGGCGCCCTGTCCAGGTACTTCGACAGCCGAGCGGGCACGTCCACGCCCTTGAGCAGCTCGACCATCCGCTCGGCCGGGCCCATGCCCTCGCTGAGCAGCACGACGGACTTGTCCTCGCCCAGCCAGCCCTTGATGTCGGCCAGGGCCTTCTGCGTGTCGCCCCGGTAGGCCTCGCTGTCCTGCGCATCGAGCTCGACGCCCTCGCCGAAGGGCGCCATGGTCCACCACGGCAGGCCGAGCGAGTCGGCCTGCTCGCGGACCTCCTCCAGCGTGCGGAAGGCGGCCGCGTCGAGGTCGATCGGGGCCTCGCCGCCCGCCGCCGCGTTGATCCACGACGCCTCGAGGAACTCCTGGCTCGTCCTGACCAGCTCCTCCGACCTGCCCCTGATGCGCTCGGGATCGCACACGAACACCGTGGCGTTCCTCGGCAGGTGGTCGATCAGCAGGTCCATCTCACCGGCCAGCACCGGGGCGAACGCCTCCATGCCCTCGACCGGCATGCCCTCGGCCAGCTGGTCGAGCACCTCCGCCAGCGAGGGATGCTCGCGCGCCAGCTCGGCCGCCTTCTCCCGCACGTCGGCGGTGAGCAGCAGCTCGCGGCAGGGAGGGGCGAACAGGCCGTCGCCTGCCACCTCGAGCGAGCGCTGGTCGGCCACCTTGAACCAGCGGATCTCCTCGACCGTGTCGCCCCAGAACTCGAGGCGCAGTGGGTGCTCCTCGGTCGGGGGGAAGACGTCGAGCAGGCCGCCGCGCACGGCCACCTCGCCGCGCTTCTCCACCATGTCGACCCTGGCGTAGCCGTTCTGGATCAGCTGGGCGACCACGTCGTCCAGGTCGGCGTCGTCCCCCGCGCGCAGCCTGATCGGTTCGAGGTCGCCGAGGCCCTTGACGATCGGCTGCAGCAGCGCGCGGATCGGCGCGACGATCACCGACAGCGGTCCGGCCGTGGGGTCGTCCGCGACCGGGTGCGCCAGCCTGCGCAGGACGGCCAGCCGCTGTCCCACGGTGTCGCTGCGCGGCGACAGCCGCTCGTGCGGCAGCGTCTCCCACGCCGGAAAGACCGCCACGGTGGCGGGGTCGACGAGGCTGGTGAGCGCCGAGGCCAGGTCCTCCGCCTCACGACCGGTGGCGGTGACGGCCAGTACCGTGCGGCGCTCGCGCTCGGCCAGCGCCGCGACGCCGAACGGGCGCAGCGCGGCGGGCGCGACCAACGAGACGTCGCCGCCCTGCTTCAGGACGGCGGTCAGCTTCGGGTCGGCGGCAACAAGGTCAAGCAGTCCGGAAAGACTCATCAGATACGCCCTCAGCCCCACGGCGGCAACACGACTACCCCCGGCCGAGTGAGGTCGCGGGGGTCTGCCCGTCCAGACTACTTCCACCGCTGGAGGCGCACGCCGGGTGTCCTCGCGGGCCGGCCGCTCCGCAGGAAATACCTAACGAGCCGGGTTGATGTGATTACTCTGGGTGACATGGCTGACGTGCGGTCGGTCGCTCTCAGAGGCGACCTTTTCGAGCAGCGAATTCGCGAGCAGTGGACCGAGCAACTGGGGCGCAGGCTCGACCTGCTCGTCGCAGGGTGCGCTCACGACCCACCGCCCTTCCTCGACCGGATCGACGCCAAGGCCACGGGTGTCGACGAGGATCTGCCCGCGGTCAGGGCGCACCTGCCCGACCGCACCTACCTCGACTCGTGGACACTCGGCGACCTGCGCTCGGTGCCGATCCCGCCGCGCTCGTTCGACGTCGTCCACCTGACCTTCCTCATCGAGCGCATCCAGCACGCCGAGCTCGTCCTCGACCGCATACTCAACGGCCTGCGCCCTGGCGGCCTGCTGCTGGTGCGCATGCGCGACAGGTCCACCGCCTACGGCCTGTGCGACCGCCTCACCCCGTCGTGGCTGCGCCGCCTGCTGTGGCGGCGCCTCGTGCAGGGCGACGTCACGGGTCCGCTGCCGGCCGTCTACGAGCCGGTCTCCTCGCGTGAGGGCCTGCGCGCCTTCTGCTTCATGCGCGGCCTGATGATCACCGATGACCTCGCCGCCACCAGCGGTCCTGCGAGGGGCCGCGCCGGCTCGGCGGTCGTGCGACTGGTCGACAGGCTGTCGCGCGGCAGGTTCACGTCTTCCTACGACGAGGTGACGATGGTCATCAGGAAGCCCCAGAATCATTTCGCCCGGTTGATCTGACGGGGTAGGGTATATCCAACTAAGTCGATCGGAAATGTGGAGCGATGACGGCGAACCTCCAGTGGACTCCCGACCCGCGCGAGCTCGCCGACCTCGAGTTGCTGCTGTCCGGGGCCTTCCACCCGCTGACCGGCTTCCTTGGACACGACGACCTGCACGAGGTCGAGTCGCACGGCGCGCTCGCCGACGGCACCCCGTGGCCCGCGCCCGTCACGCTGCGAGTGCCTGGAGCGCAGGCGGGAGACCGGGTCACGCTGCTCGATCCCGAAGGCGCGGCGCTCGCCGTCCTCACGGTGGCCGAGAGTGGCCACGACGGGCTGGTCGCAGGGCCGCTCGAGGCGCTCGGCGCGGTCGAGCACGGCCCCTTCGCGAGGCTGCGCCGCTCCCCCGAGGAGGTGCGCAAGGAACTCGCCGGTCGCCCGGCGCTCGCCGTCACCATGCGCGGACCGCTCGACGACCTCAGCGCGCAGGAGATCATCGCCGTCGCAGAGGAGCTCGAGGCGACCGTCCTGCTGCTCCCCCTGGCGTACGGCGAGGGCGGCCCCGCGCTCGTCAGGGCCGCGCTGAAGGCCCGCGAGAAGCTGCCCGAGGACACACTCGTGGTCTCGGTCCCCCTCGCGCCCCGCGAGGACCAGGAGATCGATCTGGAGCTGCGCGAGCACGTCGCCACCGCCTACGGCGCCACCGAGCACCTGGCCGGCCCCGAACCCGTCACGCTGCCCGGCCCGCCGCACCGCCGCGGCCTCGTGGTCTTCTTCACCGGCCTGTCGGGATCGGGCAAGTCCACGATCGCCAGGGGCCTGCGCGACGCGCTGCTCGAGCTCGGCAGCCGCACCGTCACCTACCTCGACGGCGACGTGGTGCGCCACCTGCTGTCCAAGGGCCTGACCTTCTCCAAGGATGACCGCGACCTCAACATCCGCCGCATCGGCTTCGTCGCCACCGAGGCGGCCAGACACGGCGGCCTGGCGATCTGCGCCCCCATCGCGCCCTACGCGGCCACCCGCGCCGAGGTCAGGGAGTCGGTCGAGGCGGTGGGCGCCGACTTCCTGCTGGTGCACGTCTCCACGCCGCTGGAGGAGTGCGAGCGGCGCGACCGCAAGGGCCTGTACGCCAAGGCCCGCGCCGGCGAGATCCCCGAGTTCACCGGCGTCTCGGACCCCTACGAGGAGCCCGACGACGCCGACCTGGTCATCGACACCACGCACATCTCGATCGAGGCCGCCGTCTCCCGCGTCCTCGACACCTTGCGAAGCGGAGGGTGGGTACGTTGATCGACTTCCCCCTGGTGGTCGGATCCTTTCTGGTCGCGATCATCGTCGGTCTGACCGGCATGGGCGGCGGCGCGCTGATGACGCCGATGATGATGCTCTTCTTCAACGTGCCCCCGCTGGCGGCCGTCTCCAGCGACCTGGTGGCTTCGGCGATCATGAAGCCGGTCGGCGGGGTCGTCCACCTGCGCAGGGGCACCGTCAACCTGCGTCTGGTCGGCTGGCTGTGCGTGGGCTCGGTGCCGGCCGCCTTCAGCGGCGTCTTCCTGGTGCGCGCCTTCGGCGAGGGCGCCGCCGTCCAGCAGGCGGTGAAGACGGCCCTCGGCGTCGCACTGCTGCTCGCCGTCGCCGGCCTGGTGCTGAAGGCGTGGCTCGGCGACAGGGGTGGCTCGTCGAGCGCCCGCGACATTGTCGTGCGCCCAATTCCGACTGTACTGGTCGGTACAGTTGGCGGCCTCGTGGTCGGCGTCTCCTCCGTCGGGTCGGGGTCCCTGATCATCGTGGCGCTGCTCGCGCTCTACCCCGCGCTCAAGGCCAACCAGCTCGTGGGCACCGACCTGGTGCAGGCGGTGCCCCTGGTCGCCGCGGCGGCGCTCGGCCACCTGTTCTTCGGCGACTTCCAGCTCGACCTCACCGCCTCGCTGCTGCTCGGCTCGATCCCCGGCGTCTATCTCGGCGCGCGGGTCTCGGCGTGGGCGCCGAACGGCGCCATCAGGGCCCTTCTGGCCGTGGTGCTGCTGGCCTCGGCACTCAAGCTCCTCGGCGTCGGGAACACCGCGACCCTCTGGATCGTGGGCGTCGCGGTGTTCCTCGGCGGCGCGGGGCTCATGGTCGCGGCACGCGGGTCGCGGAGAAGTGCGGATCCGTTGCGAGTGCCGTGAAGGCCCGCCCGGCCGCCGGATCGGTGTCGAATCTGGTGTCGCCCCTCGGCGCGCGTGGCGAGTCGAAGTAGACCAGGGCCTTGATCTGCGGGTAGCGCTTGACCTGCCTGCGCACCGACTCGTAGAAGGCCCCCTTGCGCTCGTCGCCGAACACCCCCCACTCGGCGACCATGATGGGCTTGCCGGGGAAGCGCCACTGCATCCAGCGGTAGAAGCCCGGCCAGCGGGGGTGGTCGCTGCGGGTCTTGTTGACCAGCCCGTCGAAGTCGCGGACCCTGGCGTCGGCGTAGGGGTCCATCGCCACCCAGTCGACCACGTCGTCGCCGGGGTAGAGCTGCTCGAACCACGGCTGCGAGGCCCAGTTGGGCGCGCCCATGTAGGTCATGACCGTGACCGCGTTCTTCACCCCCTTCTCCCGCAGCCGCTGCACGACGTGGCGGAACATCGCGGCGTAGTCGGCGGCCGTCATGCCGGAGCCCGGGTTCGCCCTGACGTCGTCCTCGGGCTCGTGGTGCACGGTGAGGAAGAACTGCTCGGGGAAGGTCTGCCTGATGTGGTCGGCCAGCCGGTCGATGCGCCGGTCGAGCGCCCCCTCGGCGATCTCGGCCCACGTGACGTCGAACGACGGCTTCCAGTTGATCAGCAGCAGCCTCGGGTGGGACGGATCGCGGGCCAGCGCGATCTCCCTCTCGTTGGGGAACAGCTCCTTGGTCCTGTGGTAGACGTGCAGGATGTCGGCGGTGCGGCCCATCCGCTGCTCCGCCCGCGCCAGCGCCCGGTCGGGCCGGAGCCCGGTGAAGATCTCCGGCGCGATGCCCCACCAGGCCCCGCAGGACGGGATGAGCTTGGCCGTCACCGCGCAGGCAGGTGACTCGGTGATGCCGAGCAGGCCGTTGACCCTCGCTTCGGTGTGCGTGTCCGCCACTGTCCGCTTGGCGGTGCCTGAGGCCTGGGAACAGGCCGGCAACGCGGCGAGCAGAATCAGGGCCGTCGCTTTTCTGAGACGCAAGTCGCCTCCACTCCCCTCGATAAGTCCTTTCAGCCCCCGCCGTGATGCGGAACTACCCTGCCACGCCTGCGACCTGCGATGTCGTGAACTTCTCAGGTCACAACAGCGACATTTCTCATTAATTCGCGAAATTTGATCCGGGTGAGCGGCGAAAATCTTCGTTATTCAGCCGGGAAATGTCCGTCGCCCCTATAGTGACCAGACCCAGTAACTCAGAGTCGCGCCGCGGCTACAGGGAGATCGCTCTTTATGTCGCCGGACCTTCACCCGCACCGCTCTGGCGTGGACCTGGCCGAGCACGTCTCCCTGCTCCGCAGGCGCAAGGCCGTCTTCCTGGTCTGCCTGCTCACCGGCGTGCTCGGCGGCGTCACGCTGCTGCGCCTCACCCCGCCCTCCTACACCGCCACGACGCAGGTCCTCGTGGCCGCCACCGGCGTGCAGGAGCAGCCCAACCAGGTGACGGGCCGGCAGCGCGAGGCGCTCAACCTCGACACCGAGGCCCAGGTCGCCCAGTCGGCGGTGGTCGCCGCCAAGGCCGCCACGCTGCTCAAGGTCACCCCCTCGCCGCCCGAGGTGACGGTCCCGCCCAACTCCTCCGTGCTGTCCATCGCCGTCACGGAGGCCACGCCCGCGAAGGCGGCAGCCCAGTCGCGCGCCTATGCCGAGGCCTACCTCGCCCACCGCACCGAGACCGCGCAGGCCGCGCTCGCCACCCAGCTGAAGGCCCTGCTCGCCAAGCTGAAACAGGTCAACACCAGCCTGGGCAAGGTGGTCGAGGAGCTGTCCGAGCTGCGCAGGGGCACGGCCGAGCACACCATCGCCGCCCAGCGCCAGAACGTGCTGAGCAGGCAGGTCTACAGCCTGACCATGAAGTACGACGCGCTGAAGACGGTCGCGGTGACCCCCGGCTACGTCATCAGCCAGGCGGCCGAGCCGACCGCGCCCAGCGCGCCCAGCCTGCCGCTCTACCTGGGCAGCGGGCTGATGCTCGGGCTGCTCACCGGCGCGGCGGCCGCCTACGGGCGCGACCGGCTCGACACGCGGCTGCGCGGCTCCGACGACGTGGAGCGGCTGACGGGGCTGCCGGTGCTCGCGGACCTGTCGGGGCCCGCCGATCCCGCGACGATGCACGACCTGGCCTCGTCGGTCGTGGCCGGCTGTCCCGGCTCCCACCTGCTGGTGCGCGCGGTGCCCTCCTCGATGGGCACCGCGGCGGTCGAGCCGCTGGCGGGCCGCACGTCGGTCCAGGTGCTCGACGGGTCCGACGTCGGGGATCTGGCCAGGGCGGAAGGGGCGTTGCTGGTCATCGGGGTGCCGGCGGCGAGGGCGGGGGACGTGGCGCTGGCCGTACGGCGGCTGGAGCGGCATGGGGTGCAGATCATCGGGGCCGTCACGGTAGCCGCGGACCACACGTCCACCGCGCCCGCGCGGGCCGGGTCCGCCGCCCTCGGAGTCACCTCCTCCCCCGCCCGCGCGCGGACGCGGTCTCAGGGAGGGAGCGCGGGGGATGTCCTCGGGGGGACGGTGCCCGCGGCTTTCGGGGCGGCCGGGGCCCCGGTTTCCGCCGATCCCGCCCCCGCGGATCCCGTACCGGCGGATCCTGTCCAGGCTTGTCCGGTCCCCGCGGGGTCCACGGGCCCTGGGGGGTCCACGGTCACGGGTTCTGCGGATTTCGGAAGGACCGCGGATTCCACGGGTTCCACGGGTTCCACGGGTTCGATGGGGGCTGCGGGCGCGGGTTCCGCGGGTTCCGGGCTTGGGCGGTCGGGGGAGGCATTGGGCAGGCAGGTCAACGGGGTGAGCCCGGTCACCGGCGACGTCCTCTCGTCGAGAAGGACGGCCGCCCCCTCCCCGGGAAGGCCCGACAGCCCCCTCGGGAGGGCGGCTCACGAGCACGTGAACGGGGGCAGGAGGACCGAGGCGGCCGAGACCTCTCCGATCCCGCAGGTGTCCGACACGTGACGGTGCCCGACGCCTCGCGCAGCCGGGCGGCATGGCCGATCGCGGCCCTGCTGGTCGGCTATCCCGTGTGGTGGGCCCTCGGCTTCGGCGGCCTCGCGGTGATCGTCCTCGCCGTCCCCATGGCGGCCGTCCTGTGGCGCAGGCGGCCGATCAGGGTGCCGCGCGGCCTCGGCCTGTGGCTGCTCCTGCTCGCCGGCTACCTGGTCAGCGCGCTGATGCTGACCGAGATGCCGCCCGACACCTACGGCGAGTTCGGCGCGGGCCGGATCGTCGGCTACGTCATGCGCCTCGCGCTCTACGCCTCGCTCATGGTCACGGTGCTCTACCTCGGCAACCTCACCGAGCGCGAGCTGCCGCAGCTGCGTCTGGTGCGGATGCTCGGCGCGCTGTTCGTCACCACCGTGGCGGGCGGCCTCCTCGGCGTGTTCTTCCCGTCCTTCGCCTTCACCTCGCCGCTCGAACGCGTCCTGCCCGGCTGGATCAGCGGCAACTCCTTCGTCCAGAACCTGATCCACCCCACCGCCGCCCAGATGCAGAAGGTGCTCGGCCACGCCTCACCGCGTCCCGAGGCGCCTTTCGAGTGGGCCAACGCCTGGGGCAGCAACCTGTCGGTGCTGCTCATCTGGTTCGTGGTCGGCTGGTGGGTGTACGGCGGGCCGCGCAGGAAGGCCGTGGCGGTGCTGCTCATCGCCGCCGCCGCCGTCCCTGTCGTCTACTCGCTCAACCGCGGCCTGTGGATCGGCCTCGGCCTGGCGGCGCTGTACCTGGTCGTGCGGGTGGGCGGGCGGACCCGCCTCGCCATCTGCGCGGCGGCGCTGGCCGGCGCCGCGGTGTTCGCCGCCAGCCCGCTGGCCGACCTGGTCACCCAGCGGATCGACAACCCGCACAGCAACGACATCAGGGCCTTCACCGTCTCGGCGACCGTCAGGGCGGCGGGCGGCTCGCCGTTCATCGGCTACGGAAACACCCGTAACGCCATGGGCAACCACCGCACGATCACCACCGGCAAGACCGACTGGTGCGCCGAGTGCGGGCACCCACCGCTGGGCAGCGACGGCCAGCTGTGGCACCTCATCATCACGCAGGGGTTCGTCGGCGCGGCGCTCTATGTCGCGTTCTTCCTCGGCGCCATCCGCCGCCACTGGCCCGATCGCAGCCCGATCGGCCTGGCGGGGGTGCTCGTGATGATCCTCGTGCTGCTCTACATGTTCGTCTACGACGGCCTGGTCACCCCACTCAGCCTCTACCTCATCTCCTTCGCCCTCCTGTGGAGGAACGCTCATGCGTGATGCCCGCATCAGGCTGCGCTATCTCGGCCAGACCGTCCGCCTGCTCTATCCGGGCCCCGGCGCGCCGCAGCCCTACAGCCTGCTGCCGCATGCCGTGCTCCCCCGCCGCCTGCGGCCGCGCCGCTGGTGGCACGCCGCGCTCGGGCCGAGGGTCATGCTGCCCGTGGAGGGCTCGATCGAGTCCCACCTGGGCGAGGTGTTCGGCACGCGCGTTCGAGCCACTCTCCACGTACGGCCCGCGCGCCGCGCCAACCGCAAGCCGATCCTGGAGCTCCACGCGGACGGCGAGCGCGTCGCGTTCGTCAAGATCGGCGACACGCCTCACGCCCGCGACCTCATCACCAACGAGGCCGCGACGCTCAAGCGGCTGGCCGACCTGCCGTTGAAGACCGTGGTGCCGCCGACCGTGCTGCACCACGGGATGTGGAACGGGCTGGCCGTCCTCGCGGTGTCCGCCCTGCCCGTGCGCAGGGGCAGGGTCGCGCCCGCGCTCCTCACCTCGGCCGTCAAGGAGATCGCCGCCACCGGCGGGCACGTTGGGCCCGCCTGGCACGGCGACCTGTCCCCGTGGAACATCGCGCCGACCGGCGACGGCCGGCTGCACGTGTGGGACTGGGAGCGCTACGAGGTCGGTGTCCCCCTCGGTTTCGACGCCGCCCACCACCTCTTCCAGCGGGCGCTCCGCCGCATGCCGCCCGACCAGGCCGCCAAGGCCTGCCTCGCCCAGGCGGTGCGGGCGCTCGCGCCGCTCGGCCTGTCGGCGGCGCAGTCCAGGCTGACCGTGATCCGCTACCTCATCGCGCTCGCCGACCGGCACGCCAACGACGGCCACGAGCCTCTAGGACCCCCTGAGAACTGGCTGAACCCGCTTGTCGACCATCAGGAGCTGCTCACGTGAACGCCATGAAGCACTCGGTCCTGTCCGTCTCGCGCACCACAGGACGGCTGACGTCGGGCGGTCGGATGCTGCCGTCCTTCCTGATCATGGGCGCGCAACGCTGCGGCACCACCTCCCTCTACCGCGCCCTCGCCCAGCACCCCCTGCTGCTCAAGCCCGTGCTGCACAAAGGCGTGCACTACTTCGACGTCGGCTACGGCAAGGGCGTCTCCTGGTACCAGGGCCACTTCCCGCTGAAGGTCGGCGCGGCGCTGCTGAGGAAGAGGTACGGCAGGCAGCCCCTCGCCTTCGAGTCGGCCCCCTACTACCTGTACCACCCGCTGGCGGGCGAGCGGATCGCCAGGGACCTGCCGGGCGTGAAGCTGATCGTCCTGGTCCGCGACCCGGTCGAGCGGGCCTTCTCCGCGCACTCGCACGAGCTGGCCAGGGGCTTCGAGACGGAGTCGCACTTCGAGTACGCGGTGGAGCTGGAGGTCAAGCGGCTGGCGGGGGCCGAGCAGCGGCTGCGCGCCGACCCGCACTCCGTCCACCACTCCCACCGCCACCACGCCTACCTGGCCCGGGGACGCTACGCCGAGCAGCTCGACAGGCTCGAGCCGCTGTTCGGACGCGAGCGCATCCTGGTGCTCGACAGTCACCACTTCTTCGCCGAGCCCGAGCGGACCTACGCGCGCGTGCTCGACTTCCTGGAGATGCCGCCGCTGGGCAACCCGGTCTTCGAGCGGCACAACGGGCGGGCCCGGCCCAAGCCGCTGCCCGAGTCGGTGCGGCAGACGCTGATGGAGCACTTCGAGGTGTACGACACGCAGCTCGCGCCATGGCTGGGCGGTGATCCCTCGTGGCGCCAGTGACCTCGACCGAGCGCGCGGAAGGGAACGGCGGCACGCTCGGGCGGGTGGCCAGGGCGGGGCTGGCGGGCGTCACCGGCGCCGGGGTGAGCGCGCTGGCCCAGTTCCTCCTGGTCGTGGTGGTGACGCGGACCTTCAGCGCCGAGCAGGCCGGCGCCTTCTTCACCGCCATCGCGCTGGCGCTGATGGTCGCCGGCATCGTCAAACTCGACGCGGGCAACGGCCTGATCTACTTCGTCGCCCGCGCCAAGACCTTCGACTATCGCGGTATTTCCGGCTATGTCAGGGCGGCGGTGATCCCCGGGGCGGTGCTCTCCAGCGTGGCGGGCGTCGTCCTGTATCCGCAGCTCGGGCCGCTGGCGCTGGCGCTGCCGTCAATGGTCGTGGCCGACATCCTGCTCGCCGCCACCCGAGGGTTCGGCTCCATGCGGCCGACCGTGCTGCTCGACGGCGTGCTGCTTCCCGTGGCCCAGCTCGCGCTGGTCGCGGTCGTGGCCACCACCGCGCCGCCGTACCCCCAGGAGGCGCTGGCGGGGGCGTGGGCGGCGCCGTGCCTCGTGGTGCTGACGCTGGCGGCGCTGAGCCTGCGCGGGCGGGTGCCACGCACGCCATACCTGCCCGGCACGGGGCGTGACCTGTGGCGGCACACCGCGCCGAGGTCGGCGGCGAGCGCGATCCAGGCGGTCTTCCAGCGGCTCGACATCGTGATCGTGGCCGTGCTCGCGGGTCCCGCGCAGGCGGCGGTCTACACCGCGGCCACCAGGTTCAAGGTCGTCGGGCAGCTGGCCAGCCAGGGGCTCGCGCAGGCCGCGCAGCCCCGCCTGGTGCGCGCGCTGGCCGAGGGCGACCTGCCGAGGGCCCGCGAGCTCTACCAGGTGACGACCATGTGGCTGGTGCTGCTGACCTGGCCGGTCTGGCTGGGCTACGCCCTGCTCGCGCCGTGGCTGCTACGGATCTTCGGCTCGGGCTACGGCGCGGCGCTGCCCGTCGCGCTCGTCCTGGCCGTGACGATGATGGTCGCCACCGCGTGCGGCATGGTCGACGTGGTGCTCACCTCGGCGGGGCACACCTCCGCCAGCCTGGCCAACCTGGTCGTGGCCGTGGGCGTCACCGTGCTGCTCGACCTGGCGCTGGTCCCTGCGTACGGCGCGCTCGGCGCGGCGCTGGGCTGGGCGGGCGGGGTGATGGTGAAGAACCTGCTGCCGCTCTGGCAGATCCACCAGCGCTACGGCCTGCGTCCCTTCGGCCGGCACAGCCTGACCGCGTTCCGCTTCCGCTCCTGGGCCACCGCATGACGCCGATCCTGGTGACCGGGCTGCCGCGCAGCGGCACGAGCTGGACGGGCAAGATGCTGACCGCCTCCGGCCGGCTGGTCTACGTCAACGAGCCGCTCAACCCGCAGCATCCGCCCGGCCGCTGTCCGGGCGTGCTGCGGGCCGCGGTGACGCACCGCTTCCAGTACATCTGCGACGACAACTCCGCCGACTGGCTGCCCGCCTTCCGCGACACCACCGCGCTGCGCTACGGCTTCCGCGCCGAGCTGCGCGTCAACCGCTCGCCGTACGACCTGGCCAGGCTCGCCCGCTACGGCTCGGCCTTCACCTGGGGCAGGCTCACCGGACGGCGGGCCCTCCTCGACGACCCCTTCGCCGTGCTGTCGTCCGGCTGGTTCGCGGGCCGGCTCGGCTGCACGGTGATCGCGCTGGTCCGCGACCCGGTGTCGTTGGTCGGCTCGTGGACGCGTCTCGGCTGGACCGTCCGTCTCGAGGAACTGCTCGACCAGCCCCTCCTGGTCCGCGACCATCCCGAGGTGGCGGAGCTGCGCGCGCTGGCCGGCTCCGATGACCGCATCGCCACGGTCTGCGCGCTCTGGCGCGTCACCCGCGCCATCCTGGCGCGCACCGAGGGCATCACCGTGGTCTCCTATGAGGAGCTCGCCGCCGCGCCCCTTCCTGGCTTCCGCCGCCTGTACGAGGTGGCAGGGCTGCCCTGGACCCCTGCGGCCGAGCGCCGCATCACTCGCGCGTGCACGGCCAGCCGTCCGGCGGAGCGGGGTTTCGCCTGGTCGGGCCTGTCACGTACGGCCTATCGCCCGATGGACTCCAGCCACGCGCTGCACTCCTACCGCGAGCGCCTGACCGTCGAAGAGATCGACAGGGTGCGCGCGCTCACCGCCTGAGCAGCAGCGACCTCGTGAGCAGCCTGGTCGCGAAGGGCACGTCGTCGACGAGGTAGCGCCTGGCCAGCCGTCCCGGCTCGCTGGCCAGGCGGAACAGCCATTCGGTGCCGCTGCGCCGCATCCACAGCGGCGCCCGCGCCACCGACCCCGCCGCGAACGCGATCGCCGACCCGCACCCGACGAACCACGTGCGGGGCAGCTCGGGGCGCAGGCCGGCGATCAGCCTGTCCTGCAGGGGGAAGCCGAGACCGACGAAGACGATCGCGGGTCGCGCGGCCACGAGCTGCTCCCTGACCCGCGCCACCCCCTCGTCGCTCCGGTCGAACCCGTACGGCGGCGCGTCCACCCCGCAGACCCGCAGCCCGTGACAGCGGTTCGCCAGCTCCCACTCCGCCCTCGCCGCGACTCCTGGAGGGCCGCCGAGCAGGTAGACGGGCCAGCCGCCACGGGCCGCCATCGCGCTGAGCGACCAGATCAGGTCGGCTCCCGTCACCCGCTCGGGCAGTGCCTCGCGCAGCAGCCTGGACGCCCACACCAGCGGCATGCCGTCGGCGACCACCAGATCGGCGCCGCTGACGAGCTCCTTGAGCGCGGGATCCCTGGCCACGGCGCGGCAGATGTCGACGTTGGGGGTGACGAGGTGGCCGCCCTCGCCCGCCCCCAGGGCGGCGGCCACCCGCTCGACCGCCTGCCGTTCGGTGACCGGATCGAAGGGGACCCCCGCGACCGCCACCCTCGGCGGACGCGCGGGAACGGCGCCGGTCAAATGCCGTGTCCCCGATCGTGCAGCAGGGAGAGCACCGTGGGGGCGGAGACGAGCCCGGCGGCGACGGCGAGCGCGATCGGGGCGCGGGGCTCGCTCGCCCTGGCGGCGATGGTGCGCAGCGCCCACCTGCCCGCCTCCCTGCGCCGCCCCATGGCCGCGTGGTGGAAGGCGAGTTGACCGTAGATCCGCGCCGCGCCGCGCGGATCCACGGCCAGTTCGGGGTGCCGGGCGAGCATCCACTCCAGCCCGGCGATGCGATCGGTCCACTGAGCGACGTAGTGGGACGCGCCCCAGCGAACCCGGACGAGCGGCCGGTCGACGTGCGCGATCGGCTGCCGCTTGGCGGCGCGCAGCGCGAGATCCCAGTCTTCGTTCTGGCCCATGGGCGCGCTCTCGTCGACCCAGTAGGCGCCGCGCCTGAACACGAAGGTGGAGGAGTGCACCATCACCATCCGCGACCGCACCAGGTCGGCCTTGGTGACCTGGGTCAGCCCGGCCAGCCTCGGCACCCGGCGCGTGCCGTACTCGACCTCGATGGCGCAGCTGGAGAAGTCGGCGCCGCCGACGAGCGCGCCCGACTGGGCGGCGAGCTTGCCCGGCAGCCAGACGTCGTCGTCGTCGCAGAAGGCGATGAGGTCGGTGTCGGAGGCGGCGATGCCGGTGTTGCGGGCACCGGGCAGCCCGGGGCTGAGCCGGTTGGGCAGCACCCGCACGCGATGCGGCTCGTCGCCCTCCGAGCGCGGCGCGACCACGTCGGCGATCTGCTCGGCCACCGCGATGGGGTCGCCGCCGTCGACCACGACGACCAGGTCGATCCGGCCCGGATAGTTCTGCGTGAGCACCGCGCGGGTGGCCGCCCTCAGTTGCTCTGGCCGCTTGCCCGTCGTGGGGATCACCACGCCGACCGAAGGTGTCATGCCGCCGCTCCGCGATAGCCGTACCTGGTCATGAGAGGGGCCGTGAGGCCCGAGACCACAGCGCGCTGGACGGCGGGCAGGCCGCCGCGCCAGGCGTCGTCGTGGGAGAGCTCCACCTGGCCGACCGCGAAGCGCATGGGGTTGCCCGAGACGGTGTGCGCGCGGCGGAGGCTGACCGTGGTGCCGTCGAGGAAGCCGAGGCGCGTGTCGAGGCCCAGCCGGGCCGCGAGGGCGGTCAGCGTGGCGCGGGGATCGGCGAGCAGGTCCTCGTAGCGGACCCTGGTCAGCTGGACCCCTCGCATGGCCAGCAGGTCGAGCGCGAGGTTCTGGGCGCTCCAGTGGAGCGAGGTGCGCATGGCGCCCCACCTGGTCATGTGGCTGCCGTCCTCGGGCCTGGGGACCGTCCTGCGCCAGGAGTGGGCCACCGCGCGCGGGTCGCGCACGACGTGCACCACGTGCGGCCGCACGCCCCCAGCCGCCAGGCAGAACGCCAGCGAGGCGTGTTTGCTGGAGTCGACCACGACCGAGCCTCCGGCTGCCTCCTGGGCCGCCGCGTAGACGCGGCGGTAGGCGGCGACGTACTCGGCCAGGTCGGGGTGGCCGACGGCCGGGATGCGCCTGGTGCGGTCGACCCTGTGGCGCAGCTGGAGGACCCGCTCGGCCAGCTCGCGGGACCAGCCGCCGAAGGCGCGCTCGCCGACCTCCCGCCAGAACGGGCAGCTCGGGAACGCCTCACCGCATCCGCACAGCTCCTCGGCGAGCACGCCGCGGGCCCACAGGTGGACCACCTCGCCCAGCGGCACGACCCCTGGCAGCTCGCCGAGCAGGCGCTCGAGCAGCGTGGTGCCGCTGCGGCCGAGACCACCCAGAAAGATCACCCGGTCGGTCATAGCATGCCTCCGGCGGTGCGGTGAACACGGACCGTGGAGACGTTAGCGCGGAGAGTAATCGAATCGTCAGCGAACGCCAAAGGATCTACCTAGGGAACGCGACAGGGCCGTGGTCACCGACCACGGCCCTGTACGACGCTCCGGTCTACGCCTTGGCTTCGACGATCATGCCCGCGCCGACCGTGGTGTTGGTGGACTCGTCCACCAGGATGAAGCCACCGGTGAGCCGGTTGCGCGCGTAGTCGTCGACGAACAACGGCTGCGTCACCCGCAACGACACCCTGCCGATCTCGTTGAGACCGAGCGAGGTCGCGCTCTCGTCGCGGTGCAGGGTGTTGACGTCCAGCCGGTAGTGCAACTCGCGCACCAGGGCACGGGCCGTCCTGGTGGTGTGCTTGATGCTCAGCTTCGAGCGCGGCGCGAGCTTCACGCCGTCGGCCATCCAGCAGACCATCGCCTCGAGCTCCTGGGCGACCTGCGGCTTGTTGTTGGGCCGGCAGATCATGTCGCCGCGGGAGATGTCGATGTGGTCCTCCAGGCGGAGGGTGACCGACATGGGCGGGAAGGCCTCCTCGACGGGTCCGTCGAAGGTGTCGATGGAAGCGATGCGCGTGGCGAGGCCGGAGGGCAGGTGCAGCACCTCGTCGCCCGGCTTCAGCACGCCACCCGCGACCTGACCCGCGTAGCCGCGGTAGTCGTGGAACTCGGTCTTGTGCGGGCGGATGACGTACTGCACGGGGAAGCGCACGTCGACCAGGTTGCGGTCGGAGGCGATGTGGACGTTCTCCAGGTGGTGCAGCAGCGAGGTGCCCTGGTACCACGGCATGTTCTCGGACCTGGAGACCACGTTGTCGCCATTGAGCGCGGAGATCGGGATGAAGGTCAGGTCGGCGACGTTCAGCTTGGAGGCGAACGAGGTGAACTCCTCGCGGATCTCCTCGAACCGCTCCTGGGAGTAGTCGACGAGGTCCATCTTGTTCACCGCGAGCACCAGGTGCGGCACCCGCAGCAGCGAGGTGAGGAAGGCGTGGCGGCGCGACTGCTCCAGCACGCCCTTGCGCGCGTCGATCAGGATGATGGCCAGGTCGGCGGTGGAGGCGCCGGTCACCATGTTGCGGGTGTACTGGATGTGGCCGGGAGTGTCGGCGATGATGAACTTGCGCTTGGGCGTGGCGAAGTAGCGATAGGCCACATCGATCGTGATGCCCTGCTCGCGCTCGGCGCGCAGGCCGTCGGTCAGCAGCGACAGGTCGGTGTACTCGGTGCCGCGGTCACGCGAGGTGCGCTCGACGGCCTCCAGCTGATCCTCGAAGATGGCCTTGGAGTCGAACAGCAGGCGGCCGATGAGCGTGGACTTGCCGTCGTCGACGGATCCGGCGGTGGCGAAACGAAGAATGTCCATTTTTTAGAAGTAGCCCTTGAATCTGACGCAGCCGGTCTTCCGTGGGTGTGCCGTGAGTGGCGTGGACGTCGGCATTAGAAGTAGCCCTCGCGCTTGCGGTCTTCCATCGCGGCCTCGGAGGCCCGGTCGTCGGCGCGGGTGGCGCCGCGCTCGGTGATCCGGGTGGCCGCGATCTCCTCGATGATCTCCTCGACCGTGGCGGCCGCCGACTGCACGGCGCCCGTGCAGGTCATGTCGCCGACCGTGCGGTAGCGGACCACCGCCTCGAACAGCGGCTCGTCGTCGCCCCTGCTCACCACCGGGTCGTCGGGCAGCAGCATGCCGTCGCGCTCGAAGACCTTGCGGGTGTGCGCGTAGTAGATCGAGGGGATCTCGATGCCCTCTCGCCGGATGTAGTCCCAGATGTCGAGCTCGGTCCAGTTCGACAGCGGGAACACCCTGATGTGCTCGCCCTTGCGGATGCGCGCGTTGTAGATGTTCCACAGCTCGGGGCGCTGGTTCTTCGGGTCCCACTGGCCGAACTCGTCGCGGAAGGAGAAGACGCGCTCCTTGGCGCGGGCCTTCTCCTCGTCGCGCCTGGCGCCGCCGAAGACCGCGTCGAACTCGTGGTCCTCGATCGCGTCGAGCAGCGTGGTGGTCTGCAGGCGGTTGCGCGAGGCGCGGCGACCGGTCTCCTCGGTGACGCGGCCGGCGTCGATGGAGTCCTGGACGCTGGCCACCACCAGGCGCGCGCCGAGCTCGGCCGAGCGCCTGTCGCGGAACTCGATGACCTCGGGGAAGTTGTGCCCGGTGTCGACGTGCATGAGCGGGAACGGGATCATCGCCGGCCAGAAGGCCTTCTCCGCGATGCGCAGCATCACGATGGAGTCCTTGCCGCCGGAGAACAGCAGACACGGGCGCTCGAACTCCGCGGCCACCTCACGCATGATGTGGATGGCCTCGGCTTCGAGGACGTCGAGCTGTGACGTCGTATAGTCACGCTGAAGCATGGGGGCTTCCTCCGGCATTAGCGGTGCAGGTCGCGGATTCCGGCGAGCAACGTTGGCGCCAGTTCCGGTAGGGAAACAAGGATATCCGGAAGAGTGGGGTCCTCCTGGTTGTAGGCCAGCTCGGAGCCGTCGATCCGGCTCGTGAAGGCCCCGGAGGCCTGGGCGACCGCCACAGGTGCCGCGGAATCCCATTCATATTGCCCGCCCGCGTGGACGTACGCCTCCACCTCGCCGGTCAAAACCGCGGAGATCTTCGCCCCGGCCGAGCCGATCGGCACGAGATCGGCTCCCGCGAGAAAGGCGAGTTTCTGCACGAACTCGGGCGGTCTGGTGCGGCTGACCGCGATGCGGAACCTGCCGCCCTCGAAGGGCGGGAGCTTGGGCGGTTCGGCCGTGGACAGCGTGCGGCCCTGAGCGGGCAGCGCCACCGCTCCGGCCACCAGCTTGCCGCGCTCCCACAGCGCGACGTGGACCGCCCAGTCCGCGCGGCCCTCCGCTGCGTTGACGGTCGCGCTCCCGACGGGCCCTCCCTGGTTACGCAAGCTGCCGCTGTCGGGCCCTGCTCGCCGCTCCGCGAACTCCCTCGTGCCGTCAAGCGGGTCTACGATCCACACCCGGTCGGCGGTCAGTCTGGAGGAGTTCTCCCGCTCCTCGCGGGTGGCCTCCTCCGACAGCACGCTGTCGCTCGGACGCAGCCGCGCCAGCGCCTCGGTCAGGAAGACGTGGGCCAGCCTGTCGCCCTCGGCCCGCAGCGCGGGCGGGTGCGCGAAGCCCTCGCGCCCGCGCAGCGCGAGGAGCCGCTCTCCCGCCTCCGTCGCCAGGTCGGCGGCGAGGGCATGGTCGTCGCGAATCGTCATCAGTAAGCTCCTTGCCCGCGGGCGACGGCCGACCAAGTCTTCCACAGGATCTGCAGATCAAGCATGAGAGACCAGTTCTCGACGTAACGCAGGTCGAGGCGTACGGATTCCTCCCACGACAGATCTGACCTGCCGGAAACCTGCCACAGCCCCGTGAGCCCCGGGCGCACCAGTAGTCGCCTGCGGACGTCGTCGCCGTACTGCGCGACCTCCTCGGGCAGCGGGGGCCGGGGGCCGACCAGTGACATGTGACCGAACAGCACGTTGATCAGCTGGGGCAGCTCGTCGAGGGAGTGGCGGCGCATGAACGCCCCCAGAGCCGTCACCCGTGGATCGTCGCGCACCTTGAACAGCACGCCGTCGGCGTCGCTGACCAGTTCCACCTTCATCCGCTCGGCGTCCTGCCGCATCGTGCGGAACTTCACGATCGTGAACAGCCTGCCGTCCCTGCCCACTCTCGTCTGCCTGAACAGCGCGGGCCCCGGACTGCTCATCCGGACGGCCAGCGCCAAGCCGAGCAGTGACGGCGCGATCAGCACGAGCAGCAACCCCGCCACCACCCTGTCGAAGACGTTCTTCACCAGTTGCCTCGCCCCCGCCAGCTCGGGGTGCTCGACGTGCAGCAGCGGCAGCCCCGCGGCGGGACGGATCGTCGTGCGCGGGCCCGCCACCTCCATCAGGGCGGGCGCCACGACCAGCTCGGTGTGCGTCTTCTCCAGCCGCCAGGCCAGGCGGCGCAGCGCGACGCCGTCCATCTCCTGACAGGCGAGCACCGCCACCGTGTCGGCGTCGACCTGCCGCACCACCAGCGGAACATCCGCGAAGCCGCCCGCCACCGGCACGTCGCCCACCCTGCTGCCGTGGGCGTCGTCGGGGAGGCAGGCGGCCACGATCTCCATGCCGTGGTAGCGCTCCCTGCGGAACCTGGCCACCAGCTCGGCGATGCCCGCCGCGTGGCCGACCGCCACGACCCTGCGCATGCACTGCCCCGCCGCCCTGCGCCGGTGCAGCGAGCGGCGCAGGCCGTACCTGAAGAGCACGGTCAGCAGCGTCGTCAGCGGCAGCGCCAGCACGACGTAGCCGCGCGCGACCTCGGTCTTGGTGGCGTAGGCGCAGATCGCCATCGCCGCGGTCAACGCGATGCCGCACCTGACGATCCGGCGGAACTCCTCCGACCCGATGCCGATCAGGCGCGGCTCGTAGGCCCTGTTGAGCGCCACCGCGCACACCCACACGGGCGGCAACGCCAGGCTGAGCAGGATGTACGGCGTGACGTAGGGCGTGAGCTCACCGAACCTGGCGACGAAGGCCAGCATCGCCCCCGCCACCGCGCAGGCGAGATCGGCCACGAGAGCGTGGAAGCGGTAGGAGCGCACCCATCCGGGCATGCGAGGACTGGCCCGCCAGACGAGCGTCGGCTCGACCTTCGCGACCGTCATCAGCCCCTCCACGCGGCCCCCCGTGACCCATGTTCAACAGACAGTCATGGAATGGTAGCGGGGGGTAGCTCTGCGTGGCCCCGATTCAGCGAGGCGGGGGCGAGATGTTCAGATCGAGGCTGTGAAAGGCGTTCTGTGTGGCTTCGAGGCCCTTCTCCATCAGCGACTCCACCACGTCGGCCGCCCTGTCGACCAGGAACGCCAGGTCCTTGCGCTCGGCGGTGCCGAAGTCCTTCAGCACGAAGGCGGCGGCGTCCATGCGGCCGGGAGGGCGGCCGATGCCGAACCGCACGCGCAGGTACTCGCGCGTCGCCAGCGTCTTGGTGATCGATTTGAGGCCGTTGTGGCCGTTGTCGCCGCCGCCCAGCTTGGCGCGGAGCGCGCCGTAGGGGATGTCCAGCTCGTCATGGACCACGATCAGCCGCTCCGGGCCGATCTTGTAGAAGTCGGCGAGCAGCTTCGTCGGCCCGCCGGACAGGTTCATGTACGTCTGGGGCTTCGCCAGCACCGCGCCCCTGGTCTCCAGGACGTGCGCACGGCTCTTGTGCGCCTTGAACCTGCCGCCCGCCCGTGCGGCCAGCTCGTCCAGGACCATGAAACCGGCGTTGTGCCTGTTGCCTTCGTACTCGGCCCCGGGGTTGCCCAGACCGACGATCAGCCAGCGATCCATCGCGCTCCTCCATACGGCAACGGGGCGAGCCGGGCATCTCGCCCGGCCGCCCCGTCAACTGCTCTTCGGCCGTGTTACTCGGCGGCCTCGGCGCTCTCGCCCGCGGTGGCCACAGCCGCCTCGGCCTCCTCCTCGGAGGGGGCCTCGACGGGCTTGGCGTTGACCTGGATGATCACCGTCTCGGGCTCGGCGACCAGGGTGGTGCCCTGCGGCAGCTTCAGGTCGCCCGCGGTGACGACCGAGCCGACCTCCATGCCCTCGACGTCGACCTCGACGCCGGTGGGGATGTGGGTGGCCTCGGCCTCGACGGCGATGGAGACGAGCTGCTGGTCGAGCAGGCCCTCGGAGTTGACGTCACCGGTGGTGGTGACGGGGATCTCGACGGTGACCTTCTCGCCGCGCCTGACCAGGAGCAGGTCGACGTGCTCGACGAAGCCCTTGATCGGGTCGCGCTGGACGCCCTTGGGCAGGGCCAGCTCGTCCACGCCCTCGCCCTGCAGGCGGATCAGCACGTTGGCGGTGCGCAGCGCGAGGAGGACCTCGTGGCCGGGCAGCGTGAGGTGCTTGGGGTCGATGCCGTGCCCGTAGAGAACGGCGGGCACCTTGTCGGCGCGACGGATCTTGCGGGCGGCGCCCTTGCCGAACTCGGTGCGGGGCTCTGCGGCGATACGTACTTCGGACACGACATCTCCTAGGGATGCATGAGATCGGATGACGCATGAAAGCGGATACTGCGTTCCCCCTCACCCGCCCTAGCGGAAGGCGTTACGAACGCAACCTTTGTAGTCTACGGCACGTCAGGAGTTGCCTTCGAACAGGCTCGTCACCGACCCGTCGCTGAACACCTCGGTGATCGCCCTGCCGATGAGCGGCGCGATGGACAGCACCGTCAGCTTGTCGAACCTCTTCTCCTCCGTCAGCGGCAGCGTGTTGGTCACGATCACCTCGGAGATGCGGGAGTTCTTCAGCCGGTCGACCGCGGGGTCGGAGAAGACCGCGTGCGTGGCCGCCACGATCACGTTCGTGGCGCCCTGCTCGTACAGCGCGTCGGCGGCCTTGCAGATCGTGCCGGCGGTGTCGATCATGTCGTCGATCAGCACGCAGGTGCGGCCGCGCACCTTTCCGACCACCTCGTTGACCTTCACCGAGTTGGCCACGTCGAGGTCGCGCCGCTTGTGGATGAAGGCCATGGGCGTGCCGAGCGTGTCGGCCCACCGCTCGGACAACCGCACGCGGCCGGTGTCGGGCGAGACGATCGTGGTGTTGGCCAGGTCGAGCTTGTCCTTCAGGTAGCTCTCGAGCACCGGCATCGCGAACAGGTGGTCCACGGGCCCGTCGAAGAAGCCCTGGATCTGCGAGGTGTGCAGGTCGATGGACATCAGCCGGTCGGCGCCCGCGGTCTTGAAGATGTCGGCCATCAGCCTGGCCGTGATGGGCTCGCGCCCGCGGCCCTTCTTGTCCTGGCGGGCGTAGCCGAAGAACGGCATGACCACGGTGATGCGCTTGGCGGAGGCCCGCTTCAGCGCGTCGACCATGATGAGCTGCTCCATGATCCACTTGTTGATCGGCCCGGTGTGGCTCTGGATCACGAAGGCGTCGCACCCGCGTACCGACTCGAGGTAGCGCGCGTAGATCTCGCCGTTGGCGAAGTCGATCAGCTTCGTCGGCGTGAGCGAGACCCCGACGTGGTTGGCCACCTCTTCGGCCAGCTCAGGATAGGCCCGTCCAGAAAAGAGCATCAGCTCCTTGGATCCCGGCTGTTTGATGCTCGTCACGTGCCACTCTCCCGCTCTTGCTCGGCCAGCGCCCTCTCGGCCGCCGCAGCCGACTTCGTGCCCGCGCGCCTGCGCAAGACCCATTTCTCGATGTTGCGCTGCCGCGCTCTGGCCACGCCCATCGCCCCTGGGGGAACGTCGTCGACGATGACCGATCCGGCCGCCGTGTAGGCGCCGTCGCCGACGGTCACCGGAGCGACCAGCATGGTGTCACACCCCGCGAAGACGCCGTCTCCGATGGTGGTGTGGTGCTTGTTGACCCCGTCGTAGTTGACGAAGACCGTGGAGGCGCCGATGTTGACGTCCTCGCCGATCGTCGCGTCGCCGACATAGGACAGGTGCGGCACCTTCGACCGCGCCCCGACCTTGGCGTTCTTCATCTCGACGTAGGTGCCCGCCTTGGCCTTGTGCCCGAGCTCGGTGCCCGGCCGCAGGTAGGCGTAGGGTCCGACCGAGGCCTCCGCGCCGATCACCGCGCTGTCGGCGACCGCGTTGCGCACCACCGCGCCGGGGCCGACGAAGGTGTCGGTCAGCGTGGTCGCCGGGCCGACCTCGGCGCCGGTCTCGATGCGGGTACGGCCGTGCAGCTGCGTGGCGGGATGGATCACGACGTCAGGCTCGATCTCCACGGACACGTCGACGAACGTGCTGGACGGGTCGACGACCGTCACGCCCGCCCGCATGTGCCGCTCGAGGATCCGCCGGTTGAGCACCCCGCGCGCGAACGCCAGCTGCACCCGGTCGTTGACCCCCTCGACCTCGACGTAGTCGTCGGCGACGTGCGCCCCGACCCGGTGGCCCTCCTGACGCAGGATCGACAGCACGTCGGTGAGGTACTCCTCGCCCTGCGCGTTGTCGGACGACACCCGCTTGACCGCGTCGGCCAGCAGCGACCCGTCGAAGGCGTACACGCCTGAGTTCATCTCCCTGATCGCCCGCTGCGCGGGACCGGCGTCCTTCTCCTCGACGATCTCGAGGACGCCGCCCGTCGCGTCGCGCACGATCCGTCCGTACCCGGTCGGGTCGGGGACCTCCGCGGTCAGCACCGTGACCGCGTTCCCGTCCTTGGCGTGGGTGTCCAGCAGCCGCCCCAGCGTCTCCGCACGAAGCAGCGGGGTGTCTCCGTAGGTGACCAGCACCGTGCCGGCGATCGTGCCCATCTCCTCGAGCACCGTGCGCACGGCGTGACCGGTGCCGCGCTGCTCGCTCTGCACGACGGCCTTCGCGTCGGGGCTGGTGCGGGCCAGGTGGTCGCCGACCCGTTCCTTGGCGTGACCGATGACGACGATGAGCCGTTCGGGATCGAGCTCCCTGGCGGCGGCGAGCATGTGGTCGACCAAGGAGCGGCCGCACAGCTCATGAAGGACCTTGGGGGTCTGGCTCTTCATCCGGGTGCCCTCGCCTGCGGCGAGGACGATGACTGCGGCCGGGCGCGGCACACTCACGGACTGAGGCTCCCTGTGACGAGGCGGATCAGGGCTAGGTACGGCTACCGCACCGCTACCCTCCCGACACCGTGAGGATACCTGCCCGCCTTCGTCACCTCTTCACCCACATGGCGACATTCACCACAGCTCCGGCGCCAGGACTCGAACCTGAACAACGGACACCAAAAGACCGCGAGCTGCCAATTACTCAACGCCGGAAGGAGGAGCCTGACGGCTGCCCCGCGTCTAGGGTACCGGCGATTGGCCCCCTCCGCCGATCGGGATCACAAGTCGGCCGCGAGTTCGCGCGTGTTAGCAGATTCGGGGGGAAGGGGCAAGACACGGAATCCACTCAGCGTCCCCGGAAGACCGTCATCTTCCACACATTCGCTTCTTAGGGATTCCTAACTTACGCTGACGTAGGTTACGGTTGCGTAGCCAGGACATTCATCCTCATACACGTCGTGAGAGGTAGCCCATGACCGTTCTTGTCGACCGACCGGCGCCCGGTCCCAAGCCAGATGTAGACCCCGAGCCCAAGACCAGGGCCGAGTTGGTCATCTTCGGCCTCGTCGTGGGTCTCCCCCTGGCCGCGATCGCGGCCGCCGTGCCGTTGGCATGGGGCTGGAACCTCCTGAGCTGGACCGACATCGCGATCGCCGCCGTGTTCTACGTGGTCACGGGGCTGGGCGTGACCGTCGGTCTGCACCGCTACTTCACGCACGGCTCGTTCAAGGCCAAGCGGCCGATGAAGATCGCGCTGGGCATCGCCGGCAGCCTCTCGCTGGAGATGTCCGTGCTCGACTGGGTCGCCACCCACCGCAAGCACCACAAGTTCTCCGACAAGGAGGGCGACCCCCACTCGCCGTGGCGCTTCGGGCCCGGCTTCAGGTCGATGACCAAGGGTCTGCTCTACGCGCACATGGGCTGGTTGTTCGAGAGCGAGCGGACCAACAGGGAGAAGTACGCCCCTGACCTGTACAAGGACCCCGACATCATCAAGCTGCACAAGTGGTTCCCGGCGCTGGCCATCACCTCGATCTTCCTTCCCGCCGTCCTCGGCGGGCTGCTGACCTGGTCGTGGCAGGGCGCGCTGACCGCCTTCTTCTGGGGCTCGCTGGTGCGCATCGGCCTGCTGCACCACGTGACGTGGTCGATCAACTCGATCTGTCACGTGTTCGGCGAGGAGGCCTTCCAGAGCCGCGACAAGTCGCGCAACGTGTGGTGGCTGGCGATTCCCTCGTTCGGCGAGTCGTGGCACAACCTGCACCACTCCGACCCGACGTGCGCCCGGCACGGGGCGCTGAAGGGCCAGATCGACCTCAGCGCCGGCCTGATCCGGATCTTCGAGCGGCTGGGCTGGGTCCACGACGTCCGCTGGCCGACTCCTGAGCGCCTGGCGGCGAAGCGCATTGGCTAGTGCCGCCATCACGGTGCCCGGTAACGGGCCGGGCACCGCCATTATGGAACCTGTGACCACCGAATCCCGATCTCGCAGGCGTATGACCGGTAGAGAGCGAAGAGAGCAGCTGATCACGATCAGTCGCACTCTGTTCGCCGAGAAGGGGTTCGACGGGACCTCCATCGAGGAGATCGCCGCCACGGCGCAGGTGTCCAAGCCTGTGGTGTACGAACACTTCGGCGGTAAGGAGGGCGTCTACGCGGTGGTGGTCGATCGCGAGATGCAGAAACTGCTCGGCATGATCACCTCGGCGCTGGCGGCGTCGCATTCGCTGATCAAGCTGGAGCGCGCGGCGCTGGCGCTGCTGCAGTACATCGAGGAGAGCAGCGAGGGCTTCCGCATCCTGGTGCGCGACTCGCACGCGGCCTCGGGGACCGGCACGTTCGCGAGCCTGATCAGTGAGATCGCCAGCCAGGTCGAGGACGTCCTGGCCGACGAGTTCAAGGGCAGGGGCTACGATCCGAAGCTCGCCCCGATGTACGCCCAGATGCTGGTGGGCATGGTGGCGCTGACCGGCCAGTGGTGGCTCGACGTGCGCAAGCCTGGACGCGAGGAGGTCGCCTCGCACCTGGTGAACCTGGCGTGGAACGGCCTGACGGGCCTCAACCCCACCCCGCAGATCACCGCGACGAGCAAGGGCCTGGAGCTGTCGGCCATGGCGCCGTTGCCGCCGCGGCCCACCGAGAAGGAGCTCAAGGAGGCGCAGAAGGCACGCGCCAGAGAGCTCAAGGAGGCCGAGAAGGCCAGGGAGCGCGAGCTGAAGGAGCGCGAGCGGCTCCTGCGCGAGGCGGAGAAGGCCAGGGAGCGCGAGGAGAAGCTGCGCCAGCGCGAGGCGCGACTCGCCGAGCGGGCGGCGAAACTCGAACAAGAGTGAGTCGTTGAGATGCAGTTAACGCTTTGTTCAATCTAGTTGGGCATATTACGTAATATGTCCGTCGAGCTCCTGTCCTCTGGAAACGACCTGCCCCTGCCTCAGGAGCGGTTCCTCAACCGTGAGGAGAGCTGGCTCCAGTTCAACGAACGGGTGCTGGAGCTGGCCGAGGACCCCTCCCTCCCCCTTCTCGAACGGGTGCGCTTCCTGGCGATCTTCGCGAGCAATCTCGACGAGTTCTTCCGGGTGCGGGTGGCGGGTCTCAAACGACGGATGGCGACGGGTCTGCTGCTGCGGACCAAGAGCGGGCTCAAGCCGCGCGAGGAGCTGGCGCGGATCGCGACGATCGCCGACGGCCTGGCCAAGCGGCACGCGGCTCTCTTCCACGAGCGGATCTGCCCGCAGCTGGCCGCCGAGGGCATCGAGATCGTGCGGTGGGACGACCTCGGCCGCGACGAGCGCACCGAGCTGCGCAAGCTGTTCAGGGAGCGGATCCGCCCGGTCCTGACGCCGCTGGCCGTCGACCCCGCCCACCCCTTCCCCTACATCTCCGGGCTGAGCCTCAACCTGGCCGTCGTGGTGCGCAACCCCGCCACCGACCACACCGTCTTCGCCAGGGTGAAGGTGCCCTCCCAGCTGCCCCGCTTCGTGGCCGCCTCGAAGAACAGGTTCGTCCCGCTGGAGGACGTGATCGCGGCCCATCTGGGCCAGCTGTTCAAGGGCATGGAGATCCTGCAGCACCACGCGTTCAGGGTGACCCGCAACGAGGACCTCGACGTCGACGAGGACGTCACCGAGAACCTCATGAAGGCGCTGGAGAAGGAGCTGCTCAAGCGCCGTTTCGGCCCCGCCGTTCGGCTGGAGGTCGAGGAGACGATCACACCCGAGGTGCTCGAGCTGCTGGTCGACGAGCTCGACGTGGCGCCGCACGAGATCTACCGGGTGGACGGCCCGCTCGACCTGACGGGTCTCGACGCCATCGCCGACCTGGACAGGGGCGAGCTGAGCTTCCGCCCGTTCGTCCCCGCCGAGGCCATCCACGCCGAGGACGACATCTTCAGCGTGCTGCGCGAGCGCGACGTGCTGCTGCACCACCCCTACGACTCCTTCGCCACCAGCGTGCAGCGCTTCATCGAGGAGGCGGCCGAGGACCCGCAGGTGCTGGCGATCAAGCAGACGCTCTACCGGACCAGCGGCGACTCCCCCATCGTGAACGCGCTGATCGACGCGGCCGAGGCGGGCAAGCAGGTCGTGGTGGTCGTGGAGATCAAGGCCCGCTTCGACGAGCACGCGAACATCTCGTGGGCCCGCAAGCTGGAGAAGGCCGGCTGCCACGTGGTCTACGGCGTGGTCGGGCTGAAGACGCACTGCAAGCTGGCGCTGGTCGTGCGGCAGGAGCCCTCGGGCGAGCTGCGCCGCTACTGCCACATCGGGACCGGCAACTACAACCCGAAGACGGCGCGCCTGTACGAGGACTTCGGCCTGCTCACCGCCGATCCGCTGGTCGGCGAGGACGTCACGGACCTGTTCATCCACCTGACCGGCTACTCCAACCATTCGGCCTACCGCAGGCTGCTGGTGGCGCCGCACTCGCTGCGGGGCGGGCTGCTGGCCAGGATCGAGCGAGAGATCGCCCACCAGCAGGCGGGCCGGCCCGCGCGCATCAGGATGAAGACCAACTCCCTGGTCGACGAGCAGCTGATCGACGCGCTCTACCGGGCCTCCCGCGCGGGCGTGCAGGTGGACCTGTGGGTCCGCGGGATCTGCGCGCTCCGTCCGGGGATTCCCGGCCTGTCGGAGAACATCCGCGTCCGTTCGGTGCTGGGGCGTTTCCTCGAGCACTCCAGGGTGTACGAGTTCGGCCTCGGCAGGCGTCCCGAGATCTGGATCGGCAGCGCCGACCTGATGCGCCGCAACCTCGACCGGCGGGTGGAGGCGCTGGTGAAGGTGACCGGCCAGTCGCACCGGGCCTACCTGATCGAGCTCATGGACCTGGCGATGGCCGACACCGCGAACTGCTGGTGGCTGAACTCCGACGGCACGTGGAGCCGCCACGTGGGCGACGACCTGCAGAGCCACCTGATAGGGACGCGGCGGTGGAGGACCGTTGACGACTGAACCGATCAGAGCCGCGGGGGCGGTCGTGTGGCGCGGCGACGAGGTCGCCCTCGTGCACCGTCCCAAGTACGACGACTGGACCTTCCCCAAGGGCAAGCTGAAGCCGGGCGAGCACGTGATCGCCGCGGCGCTCCGCGAGGTTCGCGAGGAGACGGGCCTCACCGTGCACCTCGGCAGGGCGCTGCCCGCCGTCCACTACCTCCGCAAGGGCCGGCTGAAGCGGGTCGACTACTGGATCGCCCACGTCGTCTCCGGCGCATTCGTCCCGGGGCCTGAGGTGGACGACCTGGTCTGGCTCACCCGCGACGCGGCCCGCGCCCGCCTCACCTACGAGTGGGACGCGAGCCTGCTGACCGCCCCTCCGCCGCGGACCACCCCCCTGCTGCTCGTACGGCACGGCAGCGCGGGCTCGCGCGACGAGTGGGAGGGCGACGACGACCTGCGCCCCCTCGACGCCGACGGCCTGGCCCAGGCGCGCACCCTTGCCACGGTGCTGCCCGCCTACCGGCCCGCCGCGCTGCTCAGCTCCCCGAGCAAGCGGTGCGTGCAGACGCTTCCAGGCGCCGGTCTGCGGCTCGACCCGCTGCTGAGCGAGCAGGGCTACGACCAGGCCAAGAGTGCCGAGCTCGTCCGCGGGCTCGAGGGGCCCGCGGCCGTGTGCAGCCACGGCAAGGTGCTCCCACCGCTGATCGACGAGCTCAGCGGGCTGCGCATGCACCTGCGCAAGGGCGCCTTCGCCGTCCTGCACCGCCTGGACGGCGAGATTCTCCACATCGAGCGCTACTCGATCTGAACCTTCGCCCACACCTCGGGGAAGTCGGCGTGGGCGCGCTCGGCGGCGGCTCGCTCGATGCCGACCAGCACGCCGTAGGTGAAGGTGTCCTCCCCCGCCTGACGCGCGCTCTCGGCCTCCTTGGCGAGCGTTTCCTGCGCGACCACCCCGTCCTGGTGGATTCCGAGCGTTTCCTGGACGGCTTCGGCGCGTTTGGCCAGCTTGCCCATGCCGATCGCCTCGGCGGTGTACCGAGCGCGTTTGGCCGCCTTGCGCACGTCGTGCATGGCGGTCTCGTGTTCGCCGGGATCCGTGACGGCCTGAGCGTGGTCGTAGGTCTTCGTCACGCGCTGCCAGTTCTTGTCGGCGATCGCGGCCAGCGCGGTGTCCGCCGGCCGGCCCGCCGCCTTGCCCAGGGACGGCTCGGCGACCAGCCGGTCGAGGGCGTCGAGCAGCGCGAAGTACCGCTCACCGCTCAGCGCCGCCCTGATCGCGCCATACGCCTCTTCCTCGCGCTTGCCGAGGTCGTCGCCGAGCCGTACCTGGATGGGGCCGGTCACGAGCTCGGGGTCGAGCCTCCTGAGGTGCCCGGCGAACCTGGCCCTGATGACCTCCAGGTCGCGGGCCTCGCCGAGCACGGCGCCGAGCCACTTCAGCTCGTCCTGGACGGCGCCGGTGTCCTGGACCACGCTCTTGAACGCCTTCAGCGCGCTGCGCAGCCTGCGCGAGGCGACGCGCATCTGGTGCACGGCGTCCTCCTCGGCCCTGCGGGTGCGCGGGTCCTGTGCGAGGAGGGCGGCGACCTGGTCCGCGAGGTAGTTCACGACGACCTCGGCCGCGCTGCCCGGCTCGACCGGCGCACGGGCCGGCGGCGCGGGTTCGAGCAGCCTGGCCAGCTTGCTGGCCGAGCCGGCGGGGACGGCGCCCGCCTTGCGCAGCCGCTTGCCCACCTTGGCCAGCAGTTCCTCGTCGCCGTCGATCAGCTCGGCCTCGACCTCGCGCCATCGCTCGATGCGGGGCTGGTCGCCGAAGGCGGTCCCCTTGACGCGGTCGTCGGCCACCTCGACGCCCCCGCCCACCAGGGTCACCGTCCTGCGGGTGTCGAGCTCGGCCACGATCCGCAGCTCGGCGCCTCGGGTGTAGGCCTGGACGAGTTCGGCCAGCTCGGCGGGGACGACCTTGGTGCTCCTGGTGAGCGGGAGCCGGATCTCCTGACGCGCGCCCTTGGCCTTGGGCAGCTTGAGGTGCCACCCGGGATCGGCGCCCCCGCGCCGCCGGCGCAGCGTGACCCCTCTGGCGGCCAGGCGCAGGTCGGCGGTGTCGTAGTAGAGCGCCACGAGCTGGTGGCTCCTGGGTCCGACGACCTCGCCCAGCTTGCTCAGATCGGGCACCTCGTAGTCACCCGGTACGTCGAACTTGTCCTCGATCTCGATGCTCACTGCACCTCGCAACCGTTCGATTGCGGACAATCATGCCACTAGGCAACGAACTGGAGAAGCGCCCTCACCTGCGGCCGACCACGAAGATGCGGCGGAAGGGGAACGGCGTGCCGTACGGCTTGGCGGGGTAGGCCTCGTCGAGCAGGACGGCCAGCTCGTCGGTGAAGCGGGCGCGCTCGTCGGGCTCGAGCCGGTCGAAGATCGGCCGCAGCGCGGTCCCGGAGATCCAGTTGAGCACCGCGTTCTCCCCCTGCAGGACGTGCACGTAGGTGGTCTCCCACGCGTCCACCCGCAGGCCGAGAGCGGCGAGCTGGTCCAGGTAGGCCACCGGCTCGGCGACCGGCCACGGGCGCTCGAACTCACCCAGCCTGTCCTTCCAGTTGTCACTGGCGCACAGCTGCCGGATCAGCACGTGGCTGGGCGCGTCGAAGTTGCCCGGCACCTGGAAGGCGAGCCAGCCGTTCGCGCTGAGCTCGTCGACCCAGCGCTCCAACAAGTCGCGATGATGGGGCACCCACTGCAGCAGCGCGTTCGAGACCAGCACGTCGACGGGCCGGTCGGGGCGCCAGAGCGTGACGTCCGCGACGTCGTAGTGGACCCTCGTGTCGAGCCCCCGCGCCTTGGTGATCATCGCGGGCGAGGAGTCGAAGCCGTAGACGGTGGCGTTCGGCCAGCGTTCGGCGAGTGTCGCGGTGAGTTCGCCCGACCCGCAGCCCGCATCGACGACATAATCGGGATGATCGGCTCGCACGCGGCTCACCAGCTCGAAGAAGGGTCTGGAGCGCTCGTCGGCGTACGCGGCGTAGGTCGCTGGGTCCCAGATATCTCTTGACATAAAGATAATTGATATCGAGATATATATCTCGATGTCAAGACAGTACACTCGGTGTCATGACGATGGACGAGGTCGACAGATTGGTGGCGTCCTGGCAGCAGGAGCGTCCCGATCTCGACGTGACGCCGCTGCAGGTGCTGAGCCGCGTCTCCCGCCTTGCCCGTCATCTCGACAGGGCGCGGCGGGCCTCCTTCTCCGAGCACGACCTCGAGCCGTGGGAGTTCGACGTGCTCACCGCGCTGCGCAGGGCGGGCAAGCCGTACGAGCTGTCACCCGGGGCGCTGCTGCGCGCCACGCTCGTGACCTCGGGGACCATGACCAACCGCATCGACCGGCTGGCGCAGGCGGGGCTGGTGCGGCGGCGGCCCGACCCCGAGGACCGGCGCGGGGTGCTGGTGTCGCTGACCGACGACGGACGGGCCCGGGTCGACGCGGCCTTCGCCGACCTGCTGCGCCGTGAGCGGGAGCTCCTGGCGGGGCTGGACGCCGATGAGCAGAAGGTCCTCGCGGACCTCCTGCGCACCCTCCTCACGCCCTTCGACACCTAGGGCTCACTCGCCGAGGCGCTCGGCGACCTCCAGCCACTCCGCCTCGACCGCGTCCTTCTCGTTGAGGATGTCGCGCAGCTTGGCGTCGAGCTCGCCCAGCTTGGCGTAGTCGGCGGCGGCGTCGGCCATCGCCGCGTGCAGCTTCTCCTCCTGCCCCGCGAGCTTGTCCAGCTGGCGTTCGAGGCGGCCGAGCTCCTTGCGCAGCTCGCGCTCCTCCTTCGCCGAGGGCCCCGCGGGCTCGGACCGCACCGGCGCTGCCGTCTCGGGCGCGCCGCCAGCGACCCTGGCCGTCACCGCCGAGCCCGCCGCCCTGCGCTGGAGGTACTCGTCGACCCCGCCGGGCAGCATCGACAGCCGCCCGTCGCCCAGCAGCGCCACGCACCGGTCGGCCACGCGCTCCAGGAAGTAGCGGTCGTGGCTGACCAGCACCAGCGTGCCGGGCCAGCCGTCGAGCAGGTCCTCCAGCTCGTTCAGCGTCTCGATGTCGAGGTCGTTGGTCGGCTCGTCGAGCAGCAGGACGTTCGGGTCGTCCATGAGCAGGCGCAGCAGCTGCAGCCGCCGCCGCTCACCGCCCGACAGGTCGCCGACGACCTTCCACTGCGCCTCGCCCTTGAAGCCGAGGCGTTCGAGCAGCTGGGAGGCGGTCCACTCCTTCTTGCCGAGCTGGATGTACTTGCGGATCTGCTCCACCGACTCGAGCACGCGCTGCGCGGGATCGACGTCGGTCAGCTCCTGCGACAGGTAGGCCAGCCGTACCGTCTTGCCCCTGACCACCCGGCCCCCGTCGGGCTTGACCTGGTCGGCCAGCAGGCGCAGCACGGTCGACTTGCCCGAGCCGTTGACGCCGATCAGGCCGATCCTGTCGCCGGGGCCGAACTGGTAGGTGGCGTGGTCGAGCACCAGCGGGCCCGCGTCGGGCCCTCCTGCGTGCAGCGTGACGTCGTCGAGGTCGTAGACCGTCTTGCCGAGCCTGGCCGCGGCGAACTTCATCAGCTCGACGCTCTCCCGCACGGGAGGCTCGTCGGCGATCAGCGCCTGCGCCGCCTCGATCCTGAACTTCGGCTTGGACGTGCGCGCGGGCGGGCCCCTGCGCAGCCAGGCGATCTCCTTGCGCATGAGGTTCTGGCGGCGCTCCTCCGCGGCCTGCGCGATGCGCGCCCGCTCCGCCTTGGCCAGCACGTACGCTGCGTAACCGCCCTCGTAGCGCTCGACCCTGCCGTCGACGACCTCCCACGTCCTGGTGGAGACGGCGTCGAGGAACCACCGGTCGTGCGTCACGACCAGCAGCGCGCTCTTGCGCTGCGCCAGGTGCCCCGCCAGCCACGCGATCGCCTCGATGTCGAGGTGGTTGGTGGGCTCGTCGAGCATGATCAGCTCATGCTCGTCGATGAGCAGCTTCGCCAGCGCCGTACGGCGCCGCTCCCCGCCGGACAGGTCGCCGACCTTGCTCTCCAGGTCGAGATCGCCGATGAGGTTGGCGAGGATCTCCCTGATCGCCTGGTCGCCGGCCCACTCGTGCTCGGCGCGCCCGCCGAGCACGGTCTCGTGGATGGTGCGGCCGGGGTCGAGGTCGTCGCGCTGGGACAGCAGGCCGACCTGCAGGCCCCTGTTGTGCGTCACGCGGCCGGCGTCGGGTTTCACCGTCCCCGCGACCACGGACAGCAGCGTCGACTTGCCGCCGCCGTTGCGGCCGACGACGCCGATGCGCTCGCCGGCCTCCATGCCGAGGGAGACGTCGCTCAGCAGTGGCTTGGGCCCGTAGGCGTGGGAAACCGACTCAAGATTGACCAGATTCATCGCTTCCCAAGGCTATCCTCTCCCTGGTCCGCCCTGGCCCTCCGCGCGAGCGCGCGGCCCGCCGCCGGTCAGACGATCGAGGCGCCCGGCACCGGTCCGTGCGCGGGCACCGCCGTTCGGCACACTCCCGCGCCGGTGAGCGCCACGGCCAGCTCCCTGGCGTGCTCCTCGTCGGCCGCCAGGAACGCGCACGTCGGCCCCGAGCCCGACACGATCGCGCCCAGCGCCCCGCGCTCGCGTCCCGCCTCCAGTGTCCTGGCCAGCGATCCGCGGAGCATCACCGCGGCCGCCTGGAGGTCGTTGCTCAGCTCCGCGCCCAGCGCCCGCGCGTCGCCCTCCTGCAACGCCCGCAGCAGCGGCTCGCTCGCCTGCGGCCAGGCGACCTCTTCTCCCGTGGCCGCCCGCAGCCGGTCGCACTCGGCGTAGACCTTCGCCGTCGACAGCCCGCCGTCCGCGACGGCGAACACCCAGTGGAAGGTGCCCTTGACCGGCAGCGCGGTCAGCTGCTCACCCCGGCCGGTGCCCACCGCCGTACCCCCGAGCAGGGAGAACGGCACGTCGCTCCCCAGGTCGGCAGCGATCTCCATCAGGTCCTCGCGCGGCAGCCCGAGCCCCCACAGCTCGTTGCAGGCCACCAGCGTGCCGGCCGCGTCGGCGCTGCCGCCCGCCATGCCGCCCGCCACAGGGATCGCCTTGCGGATGACCAGCTCGACGCCGTACGTCCGGCCCGCGTGCTTCGCCAGCGCCCTGGCCGCCTGGATGGCGAGGTTGCCGTCGTCCACGGGGACCTGGTCGGCCGACTCGCCCTCGACCCGCACCGAGACCGTCTCCGACTCCTTGGCCACCACCTCGTCGAAGACGGAGACGGCGAGGAAGACGTTCACCAGGTCGTGGAAGCCGTCATCCCGCAACGGGCCGACGGCCAGCTGGACGTTGACCTTCGCGGGCACCCGAACGGTCACGAAACTCATCGATCTTCTGCCACTCTCGGTCGCCTGCGGGTCAAGACCTTCGATGCTAGCGGGACCCACCTCGCCACCACGCCCTTCTCATCGCACACCCCGGTCGCCGACACCGTTGAGCTCCTCCCTCTCGGACCGTGCGCCCGGCCGCGGCTCTCACCTGCCCGACATATCCTGCGAACTCCAAACCAACCACCCACCCGACTCCACATCCCCGGCCCACCAGAACCCATCCACCCGCCCGCGAGGAACCGGATCCACCCGCCCCCGGAGAGCCGGATCCACCCGGATCCACATCACCCACAGACCCGCATCCGTCCAATCCGCAGAACCGGATCCACCCGGATCCACACCACCCACAGACCCGCACCCGTCCAACCCGCAGAACCGGACCCGTCCCAGCAGACCCCGGATCCGCCGATCTCGCAGCAGCCGGAACCCAACCCCGCAGCCCTCGGATCCACACCACCCGCAGAAACCAGGTTCGCCCAATCCCGTAGAACCCGGATCCGCCCGATCCCGTAGAAGCAGGATCCGCCTGATCCCGTACAACAAGGTGAGGTGTACTGATGTCCCAGGTAACGGTCATCGAAGTGCCGCAATGGCAGGGCTCGGCCTCCCCGACCGCGCACCGGCTGCGCGACGGCGCCACGTTGCTCGCCGGGATGATCCCGCACGCCGTACGGCACCTGCGCGTCGACGTCGCCGACGGCCACACCCCCGCCGACCTCGCCACCACCGCGGGCCGGACCCGCGCCGCCCTCGCCCAAGCCCCCAACGGGCTCGTGGTGACCGTCGGCGGCGACTGCGGCATCGACCTCGCCCCCGTCTCCGCCGCCCTCGAGAGGTACGGCGACAGCCTCGCCCTGGTCTGGTTCGACGCCCACGGCGACCTCAACACCCCCGGCTCCTCCCCCTCCGGGGCCTTCCACGGCATGGTCCTGCGCGCGCTGACCGGCGAAGGACACGACACCCTTCTGCCCGAACACCCCATTCGTCCACAGCGGATCGTCCTGGCCGGTGCTCGCGACCTCGACCCGGGCGAACGCGACTTCGTCGCCTCCAGCGGCCTCACCCACCTGAGCGTGGCCGACCTGTCCGACCCCGCCACCCTGGTGCAGGCCGTGGAGGCCACCGGCGCCGGCGCCGTCTACGTCCACATCGACCTGGACGTCCTGGACCCCGCCGTCTTCGCCTCCGTCGGCACCCCCGCTCCGGACGGTCTTCTCCCGGACGACCTCGTCAAGCTGGTCAGGTCGTTGACGGAGCACTTCGAACTGGCGGGGCTCTGCATCACCGAATACGAACCGACCCGCCCCGAGGACCGACTCCTCCTCACCCCACTGATCGCCGCCCTCGTCACCCCCAACCCCTGAACGCCGGCCGCCGATCCTCCAGAACCACGATCGCCCCACCGCCAACGGGAGCCACCCTCAGCTCGTCCCTGAGCACCAGTAGGCCATCTTCCGACTTCGTCTCCCCGGCCCAACACCGGCCGTCAAGCCACCCCTGAACACCAGACGGCGATCCCCGGAGGATCGCGGGGGACGAACGCTCCGCCGTCCAACCCAAGAGCGCCCGGCCGCCCGACCTCAGGGCACGCACAATCGCCCGACCGCAGGACGCTCCGCCGTCCAACCGAGGAACACCCAACCGCCCGACCTCATGGCCGCACAGCCGCCCGACGTCATGGCCGCTCAGTCGCCCGGCCACAGCACGTTCGGTCGCCCGACCCCAGGGCGTTCAGTTGCCCGCCACAGGGCGTTCAGTCGCCCGGTCGAGGGGCGCGTCGGGACATCAGGGCCTCGATTCCGTCGAGCAGCAGATTGAGGCCGAAGAGGAAGTCGGCGTCCTCCGTCCAGCCTTCGGAGTCCCTGAGCAGCCCGGAGCGCATCATGGCCGACAGTGCCGGATACGTCTGGGGGTCGAGCACCTCCGCGAGCACCTCGCCGTAGTCCGTGGCCCCCGTGACCCCTGCGGCGGCGAGTCGCTCACCACCGGCGTTCATCGTGTGGACGAGCGTGGCGTCGGTCAGCGCGTAACCGCTCAGCGCCGTGGCCGCGTTGAACTTCTCAGCGTCGTCGAGCGTGGTGTCGCCCAGCGCGTCCAGGACACGGTCGAGCCAGTACAGCCGCCGCGGACCCATGGGCGGCGTGAGCCCCTGGACGGACAGCAGCCACGGACGCGACAGCAGGAAGTCGCGGTTGGCCCGGGTCCACGCGGCGAGGTAGTCGCGCCACGACAGGTCGCCCCGCTCGGGCGGCGGCGGGACGGCGCTGTCGGCCATGACGGTCAGCAACTCGTCCTTGCTGCCGACATACCGGTACAGCGCCATCGGCGCGACGCCCACCCGGGCGGCGACGCTGCCCATCGAGACCCCGGCCAGCCCTTCGGTGTCGGCGATCTCGATGGCGGCCGCCGTGATCGTCGCCAGGTCCAGACGCGGCCTCGGGCCCCGGCGCGACGCGTGCTCGCGCCCCCACATCCGTGCCACGACAGGCGGCAACTCCACCATCGGACTCCTCTCGCCGACTAATCGTATATGTGATACATAGTACGGCATGCGCAGTCAGCTGGGCCGCTCTCCCCACCGGCGGCCTCGCCGCATCGAGACGCCAAGGAGTGTGTCGGACGACATGGAGATTCGCACGTTCGCGGAGTCCGACCGCGCCGAGTTGCGGGAGCTGTCCCGCCGCGCGGGTGAGGGCGCTCCGACCGCCTCCCTGTGGGGGCACGAGGAGTCCGAGGCCGCCGTCTACCTCGACCCCTACATGGATCTGGAGCCCGGCTCGCTGTACGTCGCCGTGCACGAAGGCGCCCTGGTCGGCTACCTGACGGGCTGCCTCGACAGCTCGGCGTTCCCCAGCGAGAGCGCGCGCATAGACCAGGCCATCAGGACGTACCGGCTCATCTTCCGGGCCAGGCCCGCCGCCTTCTTCGCGCGCAGCATGGCCGACATGGCACGGGCCGCGATCCGGCGCGAACCCACCGCCGAAGACTTCACCGATCCACGGTGGCCCTCCCACCTGCACATCAACGTGGCGCCCGCAGCCAGGGGAGCCGGCGCCGCCGACGGGCTGATGAACAGATGGCTCGATCGACTCAGAGACGCCGGATCACCCGGCTGTCACCTGCAGACCTTGGTCGAGAACACCCGCGCGGTGCGGTTCTTCGAACGCATGGGCTTCACTCCGTACGGCCCGACTCCGCTGGTTCCCGGCCTCAGACACGCCGGCAAGCGAATCCACCAGCAGACGATGGTCTGGGCTCCATGACCTCGCCCGTCCCTGGCGCCCAACCGGAACCCGGGCCCGACGATGACTGGGCTCCTTGACCGCACCCATCCCTTGCGGATCAACCGGAACCCAGGCCCGGATGACTGGGTTCCATGACCGCGCCCGTCCAACCGAGTCCCGGAGTCCCGCCGGGAAGCCCCGCCGGACCGAGGGGGGACACAAACCTCCAAGCAGCACATGAATCACCAAGGGCGGCTGAAGGCCCTGAATGTGGCTCCTAGTGGCGCTCGACGAGCGTCCGCAGCAGGTCGCGCAAGGATTCCTGCTGGTCGGCGGTGAGCGGAGTCAGCGGGGACCCGGTGTCCAGATGCTGCAGAACCTCCACCCGGAGGCGCTGCCCGGCCTGCGTGAGCACGATCTGCTTGGCGCGCCGGTCCGTCGGGTGCGGTCGGCGCTGGATCAGGTCCTGCTGTTCGAGCCGGTCGAGGACGAACGTCGCGTTCGACGCCTCGCAGGACATCCTGGTGGCCAGTTCACGCGCGGTGATCGGCTCCGACAACTCGCGGAGCGCGACCACCTGCGTGGCCGTGAGACCGAGCTCCTCGGCGACGCGGCGCACGTGGACATCGAGCCTCTGCACGAACTGGTGGACCAGCTTGCACACGTCGCGATCGAGCTCACCGTCCGCCGTCAGATCCGCCTGCTTTGCCATGCCGCAAAGTATACCGCTCTTACTTCGAACTATGATAGTTCTAGTTCGCATCATCCGAACTAGAACCATGTTGGAGTGCCCGCTGTGCCACTTCCTGTCCTGTCACTGATGCTGGTGGTCTTCAGCCTCACGACCGGCGAGTTCGTGATCGCCGGCATCCTCCCGGACGTAGCCGCCGACCTGTCGGTGTCGATCCCCGCCGCCGGCCTGCTGACGACCGCCTACGCGCTGGGCATGATCGTCGGTGGCCCGGTGGTCACCGTGCTGACGGCGCGACTCGCCCGCAAACCGCTCGTCGTCGGCCTCATCACCGTGTCCGTACTCGGGAACCTCGGCTCCGCCGTGGCGCCCAACCACCCCGTCCTGCTGGTGTCGCGCTTCGCCGCCGGCCTGGTCGTGGCCACGTTCTTCGCCATCGCGATCGCCACCGCCGTCTCTATGGCGCCCCCGAACCGACAGGCCTCCACCGTGGCGAAGGTGGCCCTGGGTATGAACCTGGGCATCATCCTCGGCACCCCGATCGGCACCCTCATCGGCCAGAACCTCGGCTGGCGGGCGACCTTCGTCGCCGTTGCCGCGTTCAGCGCCGCCGCCTTGCTGATGGTGCTGCGGTTCGTCCCCGCCCAGCCCGCGGCCGAGACGGGACCGGTCCTCGGTGAGCTGCGCGTGTTCGCGAGCCGGGACGTCCAGCTCGCCATCGCCCTCACCGCGGTGGGCAACGTGGGGGTCGTGACCGTCTTCACCTTCATCGCCCCCTTGCTCACCGACGTCAGCGAGTTCACTGGCGGTACGGTCCCGGTGCTGCTGCTGGTGTACGGCGCGGGCGCCACCGTCGGGAACTTCGTCGGCGGATGGTTGTCGGACCGCGCCCTGATGCCGTCGCTGGCTGGGCTGCTCGCCGTACTGGCAGGCGTCTTGGCGCTGTTCTGGCTCGTCAGCGGGTTCCAGGTGCCTGCGGCGATTCTGACCTTCGTCATGGGTGTCCTGGCCTTCGCGATCATCCCGGGCATGCAGACCCGCGTCATGACCACGGCCGGCGCGGCCCCGACACTGGCGGTGGCGGTCAACGCCTCGGGCTTCCAGCTCGCCGCCGCGTTCGCCGGATGGCTGGGCGGGTGGGTCATCACCGGCGATCTGGGACTGCGCTCGATCTTCCTCGTCGGCGCCCTGTTCACGGTGGCCGGCCTGGCCATCGCCTTGTACATCCTCCGCCGCGACCGCCAACCAGCTGTGCATGCGTGATGCCGTCGGAGCCATCCCTACCAGAGACACCCGGACCAGCGCAGCCCCGAGAAGACCCGACGTGACGACCCGCGATCTCGCCATTCGGTTACCCGGCAGACGTCAACCGAGGCGTACGGCCAGGCCCTTCGAGGTGCTGTGAAGGGCCCGGCCGCTCGGTTGGACGGCTGACGTCAACCGGGGCGTACGGCGCCGCGATAGCGGGGGCGGTAGTACGTGGAGTCGAGGAAGTCGGTCTTCTTGACCACGTCGCCCGTCTTGGGTGCGTGGATCATGATCCCGTTGCCCAGGTAGAGGCCGACGTGAGTGGGGTCGCCGGTGCCGCCGCCGAAGAAGACGAGGTCGCCCCGGCGCAGGTCGGACAGGCGGATGCGCTTGCCCTGACGGAACTGGGTGCCGGTGTAGTGGCCGAGCTTCACCCCCGCTCGGGACCAGGCGTACAAGGTGAGGCCGGAGCAGTCGAAGCCGACTGTGCCCGCTCCTCGACCGATGCCCCGGCTGGGTCCTGCGGGGGTCCCGCCGCCCCAGGAGAAGGGGGTGCCCAGCCGGGCGATGGCGGCGGTGGCGGCCAGATCGCCCTTGGAGCGGGGACTTCTCTTCTTTCCGGGCGGCCTGTGGTCGCTGCGCTTTTTCGGGGTCGCTCTGTCGCGTGAGGGCGGCGTCCCTGGGCGTGTCCTGTCCGACGGGTGCACGCCGGGCCGTGTCCGATCCGCGGAAGGCGCACCCGCGGAAGGCGCACCTGGCCGAGGCCGATCCCCTACAGGCCAATTCGAGCGCGAGGGATCCATGGATGGCGCACCTGGTCCAGGCCGATCAAGCACAGGCCAGTCCGGGTGAGGGAGATCTATGGATGGCACATCCTGGCGATAACCATCCGTGAAGGGCCGGCCTGGGAGAAAGTGATTGTCCGAGGGGGTGGCGGGGTGGAGGCGCGCTGGGGCCGTGGGCGAGGAAGGGGCGGTCGACCAATCGGCGTAAGGATGGGCGGCGGCTGGCGTGACTCGCACGAGGGCTGTGGGATGAGGCGAGACCCTAAGCCATGACGGGGCGTGAGGGATGTGGTTCTGCCAACTGGCGAGCCAGGCGGAGATGGTGTCGTGGACTGCGGCTCGGGAGCCGGGGTCCGTGTCGCTCATGCGCATCACGGACCATGGCCTGGGCGTATCGGGCGTGGAGGCGGACCGCAGGTCGGACTCGGGCGAGGGCGACACCCGGCCAGGTGTGAGCCACCACGGCACCTGAACAGAAGCCGGCCTGGAAACCTGGCCCGAAGCTAGCCTGGGTACCTGCCTAGACACGAGCTGGGGCCCTGGCGTGGGATCAGCGGCGTGTCTGTGGCCTGGCGGCGCATCGGGGGCGAGTCTGTGTCCCGGCGTTGGGCTCGGCGTGGCCGGGTGCCAGGGCGGCGAGGCGGTTGGCGATTTTCGTTCGAGTGAGCAGGCTTGCGGTGGCAGGGTGATCGTTAGCTCGACGGTGGGGCTGGGGTCCTTGATGACGGGGCGTACGGCGTGGGTGAGGTGGGAGGCGGGGGTGTTGTCCTCCTGTCGCCATGCCTTCAGCAGCGGTGCGTAGGCGGCGGGCAAGGAGATCGTGCGCAGGCATGACGCCTGGGCAGGGATGATCGTCGCCGGGCCTGGTGAGGCGGCGCTCAGCGTTGCGAGAAAACCGATGGTGAGCCACATCAGAGCCTCCTGAGCATTGGAAGGGAGGCTCAGGATCGTGCGGAGGGGGTGTGGCTTGCCGGGCCGAGCGTGGTTCTGTGGACAGAGGTGCCAGACGGGGCCGAGGGCTGTGGATCGTGCGAAGGCGGAACCAGGCGCTGGCTTGGGATCGCGGGAGGGCTAACCCAGGCGGTGGCTGAGGGTCGAGTGGCTAGGGGGTGACTGCGCCGCACACCGTGGCGACGGGCGGAGAGCGGCGATCTGGCCGATGCGCGTCGACCGGGCGACCGGCGGCGGGGCGGCGGCTGGGGCAGCTGCGGCTCGTCGCGGCCTGCCTACGCCTGTCACACCCGTCGCGGCAGTCTCCGGGGCCGTTTCGGTCCACCTCGGACCGTCGCCGTCCATCACCGCCCGTGGCGACAGTCTCCGCGGACCGTTGCGGTTCACCCTGAACCGTCGCCGCCCATCACCGCTCGAGGGCCGTCACGGACCGCCGCCGGCCGTCTCGATACCTCCGGACTACTTCTCCAGGTGTTCGGCGATCCGGGCGAAGGCTGTGATGTCCAGTTGCTCGCCGCGGGTCGACGGGTCCACCCCCGCCGCTCTCAACGCCTCCTCCGCCCGCCCAGGCGACCCGAACAACGACCCGAGCGCCGCCCGCAACGTTTTCCTCCGCTGCGCGAAAGCCGCGTCCACCACCGAGAACACCTGCTTCCGAGAAGCGCTGGTCACCGGCGGATCGCGGCGCTCCAGGGACACCAGCCCAGAGTCCACGTTGGGAACCGGCCAGAACACCGTCCTGCCCACCGGGCCCGCCCGCCTGACGTCGGCGTACCAGGCGGCCTTCGCGGACGGCACGCCGTACACCTTGGAGCCGGGCGGGGCAGCGAGGCGGTCGGCGACCTCGGCCTGCACCATGACCAGGCCCTTGCGCAGCGAGGACAGCACCTCCAGCAGGTGGAGGACCACGGGCACGGAGACGTTGTACGGCAGGTTGGCGACCAGCGCTGTCGGGGTATAGCCGGAAAAGTCGTCGGGGCCCACCTTCAACGCGTCGGCACCGACGACCGTCAGCCTGTCACCGAGCCCTCGGGAGTCGACGGTCAGGGGAAGCTGCCCGGCCAGCACCGGGTCGATCTCGACGGCGACCACGTGCGCGACCTCGGGCAGCAACGCCAGAGTGAGCGAGCCCAGCCCAGGACCCACCTCGATCACCACGTCGTCGGACGACAGCCCGGCCGTCCGCACGATGCGGCGGACGGTGCCGCCGTCGATCACGAAGTTCTGACCGAACTTCTTTGTCGGGCGAAGATCGAGCTTTTCCGCCAAATTACGTATTTCAATCGGCCCCAGCAGGCTCACAATGGCACTCCCCCTATCACCCATTCAGTCTCGCGCATCCGTGAGGCATCGAAGAACCGGAGGGTAGGAGGGAGGATGGGGAGATGAAGCCGATGGGCCCCGCACCCCTGCGTCCCACCGATGCGCGCCAGATCGGGCCGTACCGCCTGCTCGGGCGCATCGGCGAGGGCGGCATGGGCACGGTGTTCCTGGCCATCGCCCCCACGGGACGGCCGGTCGCGGTCAAGGTGGTGAAGGCGGAGTTCGCCAACCAGAAGGGATTCGCCGCGCGATTCCACGCGGAGGTGGACAACGCGCGCAGAGTCGCCTCCTTCTGCACCGCGCAGGTGCTCGACAACGGCAACGACAGCGCGGGCAGGCCGTACATGGTGACCGAGTACATCGCGGGCGTGCCGCTGTCGGAGCAGATCAGCGAGTTCGGCGCGCTGGAGCCCGCCGCGCTGCACGGGGTGGCGCTGGGGGTGGCCGCCGCGCTGGCCGCCATCCACGTGGCGGGGCTGGTGCACCGCGATCTGAAACCGGCCAACGTCATCCTGTCGATGTCGGGCCCGAGGGTGATCGACTTCGGCATCTCCCGCGCGCTCGACCGTGAGAGCAACTTCACGCTCTCGGGCGAGCTGCTGGGCAGCCCGGGCTGGTGGGCGCCCGAGCAGGTGCGGGGTCAGCAGATCACGCCGGCGGCGGACATCTTCACCTGGGGGTGCCTGGTGGCGTACGCGGGCAGCGGCCGCCACCCGTTCGGGCGCGGCGACGCGGTCACGCTGGCCACCAGGGTGCTGCACCAGACCCCCGACCTCGGCGCGCTGCCCGCGCCGCTCAACGACCTCGTACGGCGGGCGACCGCGATGGATCCGCTGCTCCGCCCCACCGCCCAGGACCTGCTCCTGGCACTGGTCGGCGGGCGCCTGCCCACCCGCGACCAGTCCACCCGCGACCAGTCCACCCGCGGCCAGTCCACAGGCGAGTCCACGCGCGTCGCCACCGATCTCCTCGACCGGAACTGGGCGCCCCCGCCCAACGTCGCCGACACCGCCGTGCGGTCCACGTCGATCCTGCGGCAGGACAGGGAGCAGGCGCCCCCGCCGCCGCCGGAGAAGGCGCGGCCGAAGAGCAGGCGCTGGCTGGCGGCGGCGGCCGCCGCCGCGGTCGCGCTGATCGTCACGATCGTCGTCCTGCTCGTCGGCAACCCGTCCGAGCCCCCCTCGGCGCCGCGGGGAGCCCCCACCCTCGTCGCGCCCGACTCGGGCAGGCGGTTCAACCTCGGCACCGCACTCGACGATCCGCAGTTCCTCCTCACCGGTCAGCCCCGCTGCGGCCTGACCGACTACCAGGGCACGAGACCCGCCAACGGCAGGTTCTGTGTGATCGGCTGGGCCATGCTGAACCCCGGCGGCACCCAGCGGGCGATCGGCTCCTCCGGCGTCACGCTCGTCGACGACAGGGGCGCCAGGCACCAGGCCGCGGCCGCCTCCACCAAGCTGCCCGCCACCGTCGCGCCGGGCGAGCGGATCGACGGGGTCTTCGTCTTCGACCTGCCGCCCCAGCGGCTGCCCTCGATGCTGGAGGGCACGCTGATGCAGGGCGGCCGGCGAATCGAGGTGCGTCTGTCGTGATCCGCACCCTGCTGACCCTGGTTCTCTTAGTGAGCGGCCTGTCCGGACAGACGACCGTGGGAGCGTGCACGGGCGACGTCGTCGTGGGCGACCCCTTCGACGCGGCGGGCTCGGTCCACCGCCTGTCCGGCGGCGCGTTCGTCCCCGTCGCGCCGCCCGAGTTGGGCAAGGCTGACGCTTTCGGCTGGTCGGTGGCGATGGCCGAGGTCGACGGCGACGGCTGCGACGACCTGCTCGTCGGCGCGCCGTACGCCGACGTGGACGGCAAGAAGGACGCGGGAGCCGCCTACCTGCTGACCAGCAAGGGCGCCAAGGTACGGCTGACCGCCCCCGAGCCCCAGCAGGACGCCCATTTCGGCTGGACGGTGGCCGCGAAGGGCAACCTGGTGGCGGTGTCGGCCCCGTACGAGGATCTGGCAGACGTGAAGGACTCCGGCGCGGTCTACGTCCGCAGGGGCGAGGCGCCGCTGCGCAGGATCGGCCAGGACACGCCCGACGTGCCAGGCAATCCCGAGGTGGGCGACCAGTACGGCTGGGCGCTGGCCTTCGGCGCGGGAAACAGCCTGGTCGTGGGCGTGCCGTACGAGAACGACGACGGCGACGGCGTCCAGGTCGAGGCGGGCAAGCTCGACTCGGGCTCGGTGACCCTGCTCGCCGACATCACCGCCCAGCGGCTCTCGGGCACCAAGTGGGAGCCGCCGGACCGCGCGGCGGGCGACAGGTTCGGCTACGCGGTCGCCTACGTCGAGGGCGCGGGCATCGCGGTCGGCGCGCCGCAGGGCGGCTTCGTGCAGCTGTTCGACAATGCGGTCAAGCCGACGAGGAAGGTGACGGGCGAGGGCGCGTTCGGCTTCTCCCTCGCCGCCTCGCGGGACGGCAGGCTCGCCGTCGGCGCGCCCTTCGCGGGAGGCACCGGCGCGGTGCGCATCCTGTCGGTGGCCGACGAGTCCGTCGACCGGCTCCTGACGCCCGCGCAGGGTGCGAGGTTCGGCTGGTCGGTCACCTTCTCGGGCAACCAGCTGGTCGCGGGCGCCCCCGACGACCAGCCGTACGGCACGATGGGCATCGCGGGGCGCAACGCCGACACCGTCGAGCTGCTCAAGCCCCCGAAGGGCGCCGAGTTCGGCGCCTCCGTGGCTAGCTGAACAGCCGGGCGCCGCAGTGCGGCCACTGCGCCTGCCAGCGCCCGCCCACCCGCTGGTAGAGCAGCTGCGCCCGGTAGGTCTGCTCCTCGGCCGGCCAGACGTGCGGCGTGCTCACGCCGCCCACCGCCAGCCACATCTGCAGGCCGAACTGGTACAGGCCGTAGTAGGGCCCTGAGGGGTTGAAGGCGCGCGGATCGCCTCCCGACTCGCACGCGGCGAGCGCCGCCCAGTTGAGCGCCGCCACCTCCGGCCGGATCGGGATCGTGTGCGGCGGCGCGACGGGGCCCGGCGCGTCGACCCTGATGACCGTGCCGCGGCGGGGAAAGCTGTCGAGCGGCGGGGTGATCCGGTAGCCGTCGCCGTAGCGCACCCGGTTCTCCCGCAGCACGCCCCTCACGGTGGCGCTGGTGGTCGTGGTGGTGAGGCGGCGGCCGTTCGCGATCACATGGACCCGGCGCGGGGTCAGCATCGTCACCGACATCCCCGACAGCGGCACCGTGCCTTCCCTCGAGACCGACAGCCTGCTGCCCGTGTGCTTGATGGCGAGCTCGTCGAGCGCGCCGCCGACGCTCATGGCGGTGACGACGTGCCTGGCGGTACGGCCGTCCACGGTCAGGGTGATCGGGCGGGCGTGGCGGACCACGATCGTCGCCCCGTCGCTGATCGGGGTGTGGGCGTCAGGGTGGAGGTAGTCGTTGTCGCCCAGCGAGACCCCCGCCTCCTCGAGCACCTCGCCGACCGTGCCCGCGGTGCTGCGCAGCGCCATGGCCTTGCCGTCCACGACCAGCGCGACGTCGTCGCCCGATCCGGCGACGACCGAACCGACCAGCGCGAGCGCGGCGGCCCCGTACCCGGCCATCGCCCACCCCGAGCCCCAGGCGGATCTGGGTGCGCGGCGTCGTCCTCTAGCCATCACCCGCGCGAGGTTAGCCGAGGACGGCCGGGACTCACTGGGAGATGCCGAAGACCGTCTCTCCGTTGGCGTTCACGGCTTCGCACAGCTCGTCGACTGGCACATCCTTGACCTCGGCCACACACCGCAGGGTGAGCGGCATGAGGAAGGGCGCGTTGGGCCTGCCGCGGTGCGGGACCGGCGGCAGGTACGGCGCGTCGGTCTCGACCAGGATCAGCTCCTTGGGCGCGACCCTGGCCGCCTCGCGCAGGTATGCGGCGTTCTTGTAGGTGACGGGCCCGGAGAAGGACATGAAATATCCGGCCTCGACGCACTTCTTGGCCATTTCGGCGTCGCCCGAGTAACTGTGGAAGACCACGCGATCGGGCGCCCCCTCGGCGGCGAGCACCTTGAGCACGTCGTCGTGCGCGTCGCGGTCGTGGATGACCAGTGCCTTCCCGGTGCGCTTGGCGATCTCGATGTGCGCGCGGAAGCTGGCGTGCTGGTCGTCCTTCGAGGCCCAGTCGCGGTAGTAGTCGAGCCCTGTCTCGCCGATCGCCCGCACGCCGGGCTCACCCGCCAGCGCCTCGATCTCGGCCAGCACCTCGGGCGTGGCCGCGTGCGCCTCGTTCGGGTGGATGGCCACGCCCGCGTAGACGTCGTCGTGGCCGGCGGCCACCCGCGCGCCCCAGACCGACGACGGCAGGTCGTAGCCGATCGTCACGAGCCTGGTGACCCCGGCCGCGCGGGAGTCGGCCAGGATGCTCTCCACGCTGGCCGAGGCCGCCTGCGCGGCCTGGGCCACGGGGTCCCCCGACGAGGCCTGCCTGTTGCCCACCATGATGTCGAGGTGGCAGTGACTGTCGAAGACGGGCGTGCTCAGCGGCTCTGGCGCGACGGGAAGCTTGCTCACTCACCCAAAGGTACCGGGGAGAATCAGCTCCATGCGGTTTCGGGATCCTGGGCGTCACCGCGGCATGGCGCGCCGACGGCACATCGGTGCCGCTGAGTCGGGCGAGAGCGCGGGCAGGTGGATGGTGCCGGAGAACCGGTCCATGGCGTGGTTCCTCAACCAGAACTACCGGCTGCTCCCCTACCTGCCCTGGAAGGGCATGATCGCCAAGTCGGTCAGGAAGACGGCGTCGGCCGTCTCCCTGAAGGACTACTAGCTCTCGAGGCGCGGGAAGAGGATCTCGCCCTTGACGACGCGCGCGCCCGCGGGCAGCCTGCCCCACTCGCCCGCCTCGGCCACGCGCTGCTCGGCCAGGGCGCCCAGGTGCTCCTCGGCGCCCAGTGAGGCCCACAGCTTCTCCGCGGTGCCCGGCATGACCGGGTTGAGCAGCACCGCGACCGCGCGCAGCGACTCGGCGGCGGTGTAGAGGATGGTCGCCAGCTTCGCGCGGCCCTCCTCCGAGGTGTCCTTGGCCACCTTCCACGGCTCCTGCTCGCTGAGGTAGCCGTTGACCAGCTTCACGAAGTCGAAGACGGCGCCGAGCCCGCCGGCGAAGTCGAGGTCGTCGCCGATCGCCTTGTCGGCCTTGGCGACGGTCGCGGCCAGCGCGTCGGCGATCGGCTGCTCCTTCTGCCCCGCGGGCAGCGCGCCGTCGAAGTACTTGCCGACCATCGCCGCCACCCTGGAGGCCAGGTTGCCGAAGTCGTTGGCCAGTTCGGAGGTGTAGCGGGCGGAGAAGTCCTCCCACGAGAACGAGCCGTCCTGCCCGAACGGGATCGCCCGCAGGAAGTAGTAGCGGTAGGCGTCGACGCCGAAGTGGTCGGTGAGCTGCCGCGGCGAGATGCCGGTCAGGTTGGACTTGCTCATCTTCTCGCCGCCGACCATCAGCCAGCCGTTGGCGAAGACCTTGCCGGGCAGCGGGAGACCGTTGGCCATCAGCATCGCGGGCCAGATGACCGCGTGGAAGCGCAGGATGTCCTTGCCGACCAGATGGACGTTGGCCGGCCAGATCTGGTCGAAGCGCGCCGGGTCGGAGCCGTAGCCGACGGCGGTGGCGTAGTTGAGCAGGGCGTCGACCCACACGTAGATGACGTGCTTGTCGTCCCACGGGATCGGGATGCCCCAGTCGAAGGTGGACCGGGAGATCGACAGGTCCTGCAGGCCGGTCCTGACGAACTGCACGACCTCGTTGCGCGCCGAGGCGGGCTGGATGAAGTCGGGGTTGGCCTCGTAGAACTCCAGCAGGCGCTCGCCGTACTCGGAGAGCTTGAAGAAGTAGTTGTCCTCGCGCAGCCACTCGACGGGCCGCTTGTGGATCGGGCAGAGGTCGCCCTCGAGCAGGTCGCCGGGGGTCTTGAACTCCTCGCAGCCCACGCAGTAGGGGCCCTCGTAGCCGCCCTTGTAGATCTCGCCCTTGTCGTAGAGGTCCTGGACGAACTCCTGGACCCGCTCGGTGTGCCGCTTCTCCGTGGTGCGGATGAAGTCGTCGTTGGCGATCTGGAGGTGCTGCCAGAGCGGCTTCCACGCCTCGTCGACGAGCTTGTCGGCCCACTCCTGCGGTGTGACGCCGTTGGCCTCGGCGGTGCGCATGATCTTCTGGCCGTGCTCGTCGGTGCCCGTGAGGTACCACACCTGCTCGCCGCGCTGGCGGTGCCAGCGCGTCAGCACGTCGCCCGCGACGGTCGTGTAGGCGTGGCCCAGGTGCGGAGCGTCGTTGACGTAGTAGATCGGCGTGGAGACGTAGAACATGACACCAAGCCTAAGGCTCAACGCGGGCCGAGAACCCCATTACCCCTTGGCTGTGGGGGACTCTTCCCTGGAGACCGCCTCGGCCGCCTCCTCCGCCGCCTTGGCGGCCACGTCGGTGGCCGTCTCCCTGGTGCGCCTGATGCCCAGAATGCTGATGAACAGCGCGGCGAAGATGGTCTGGAAGCTCATGATGAGCGCGGTCGCCGAGGGGACGACGATGCGCAGCGACTCGCGGGGGTCGAGCGCGCCGAAGCTGCGGACCTGCCAGTGCACCAGCGACATCACCAGGCCGACCAGACCGGCCAGGGCCAGCAGGCCGCCGACGACCAGGCCCTTCTCCAGTGTCACGATGCTGATCAGCTTGCGGATGCGTGGCGACTCGGGCAGGAAGCCCTCCTCGGCCGCGTAGACCTTGGTGAAGAGCGCGAACAGCGCCGCCTGGAAGCCGATCACCACCGCCGCCGACGCGCCGACCAGGGTGTCGACGTCGAAGGCCAACTCGCCGATCTTCACCGGGCCGAACGTCAGTGCGGCGCCCACGACCAGGCCGAGCGTCATGAGCACCAGGCCGGGGATGAAGAAGAGCCACTTGGGGCTGTAGAGCAGCAGGAAGCGCAGGTGGCGCCAGCCGTCGCGCCACGAGCGCAGGTGCGGGGGGCGCGAGCGGCCGTCGGGCGAGAGCGTGGTGGGCACCTCGCGCACGTCGAGGCCCTGCAGCGTGGACTTCACCACCATCTCGCTGGCGAACTCCATGCCGCCGGTCTGCAGCCCGAGGCGCAGGATCGAGTCGCGGCGGAAACCACGCAGCCCGCAGTGGAAGTCGCCGATCGCGCTCGGGAAGAACAGCCTGCCGACGAACGACAGGACCGGGTTGCCGAGGTAGCGGTGCAGCGGGGGCATGGCGCCCGGGGCGATGCCGCCCTTGAAGCGGTTGCCCATCACCAGGTCGGCGCCGTCACGCAACTGCTCGACGAACGGCAGCAGCGCGGTGAAGTCGTAGGAGTCGTCGGCGTCGCCCATGATGACGTACTTGCCACGGGCGGCGCGGATGCCGCCCATGAGGGCGTTGCCGTACCCCTTCTCCTCGACGTGGACCACGCGGGCCCCCGCGTCGCGCGCCAGCTGCTGAGAGCCGTCCGTGCTGCCGTTGTCGGCGATCAGGACCTCGCCCTCGATGCCGTGCTCTTCCATGCACGCAACAGCCTTGCGCACGCAGACTTCCACGGTCTCCGCCTCGTTGAGGCAGGGCATGACCACCGTCAGTTCCACGTCTCCGACCCTTCAGTCACAGCACTTCCCAAGTCAACCATCATGCCCTGTGCCCCGACATGGTCGGGTCAAGTCCTCGAAACGACTGGCATTCTGGAGTGGAATAGTCGCCGAAAAGCTCGATGATATGATCGAGACGCTCGGCACTGTCGCACGCTGGGCCTACCGGCCCACTGGCAGGATGTGACGCCTGTGGCGCACAGGAGATCCGGTCCTCTGCAGCGCTATCAGTGGAGGTCAAAGCATGGTGAGCGTTGCCGAGAGAACGCGTGTCGAGCCTTCCGTCCCAGGACGTAAGGCTCGTTTGCTGTCGTATGTGAGCAGGCATCGCGTTTTCGTCACCGCCTTCGCGCTCGGCGCGTTGCTGCGGCTGATCGCCATGCTCGGCTACAGCCCGGCGATGTGGTTCAACGACTCCTACGAGTACGTCTCGGTGGCGCTGCACCCCAGGCCGAGCGCCGTCAGACCCGACGGCTACAGCTTCTGGCTGATGCTGTTGCAGCCCTTCCACAGCTTCACCCTGGTGGTCTTCACCCAGCACCTCATGGGCCTGGCCACCGGCGTGCTGATCTACGCGCTGCTGCGCAGGAAGTTCGCGCTGCCCAAGTGGGGCGCGACGCTGGCGGCCGTCCCGGTGCTGTTCGACGCCTACCAGATCCAGCTCGAGCAGCTGGTGATGTCCGACACGATGTTCACGCTGCTGGTCGTGGGCGTCATCACGCTGGTGCTCTGGCACCGGCGCATGTCGTGGAAGGTCGGCGCGGTCGTCGGGTTCCTGCTGGCGCTCACCGCGCTGACCCGCTCGATCGGCCTGCCGATCCTCGGCCTGGTGGTCGTCTACATGCTGATCAAGCGCGCCGGCTGGAAGCCGATCGCCGCGATGGTCACCGCCTGTGCGATCCCGGTCGTCGCCTACATGAGCTGGTTCTATGTAACTTTCGGCAAATTCGCCATGACCAACAGCGACGGGCTCATCCTCTACATGCGCGTGTCGATCTTCGCCGACTGCGCCAAGATGGACCTCGACCTGCCTCGCGAGCTGCCGCTGGCCTTCATGTGCATCGAGGAGCCCGTCGAACAGCGGATGGGCTACGCGCAGTGGTACCTGTGGGGCACCGGTCAGGGCAACGCGAACCCGGGCGGCGAGGTCCTGCACCGGCTGCCCGGCAAGGTGAAGTTCGACGACTTCAAGAACGAGCTGGCCGGCGAGTTCGCCAAGCGGGCGATCCTCGCCCAGCCCGCCGACTACCTCCAGGTCGTCGCGCGCGACTTCATGCGGGCCTTCACCTGGGGCCGGCCGCGCTTCCCCGACGCGAAGACCTTCAACATGTACCAGTTCCGGCCCTATTACGACCTCGACGCGAACGGCAGGCCACAGCGGCTGCCGCATTGGGCGACCGTGGGTGGCTTCGCCGACACCGACGCGTTCATGTACGAGCAGGGCCCCGCCGAGACCAGGATCGTCCACCCGTGGGCCGACATCATGAGCGCCTATCAGAAGGTGTTCTACCTGCAGGGCGTCATGCTCGGCGGCATCCTGCTCGTCGGCCTGGCGGGGGCGGTGGTCAGGTGGCGCAGGTTCGGCGGTCCCGTGCTGCTGCCGTGGCTGGGGGCGTTCGGGCTGATCCTGGCGCCGGCCGCCACGGCCGAGTTCGACTACCGCTACCTGCTGCCCGCCGTACCTCTGGCCTGCGTCGCGGCGGCGATCACGCTCAGGCACGGGATCAGGCTGCGCCGCCGCGTCGCGGTCACACCCACGAGCGCATCAGCATCCGAGCCCACCACTGTGCGTACGTGATCGTCTCGGCGCTCAGCACCGGGTAGAGCCAGCCGAAGTTGATCAGCACGACCAGCGCGGAGGCGCCGACGACCGCCGCGCCTGCGGCCCGCCTGACCGGCGGGGCGTCCGTGGGGCCGAGGATGAGCCCGGCCACGAGCACGATCGCCAGCACCATGAACGGCACGACGGGGATCATGTAGAACAGGTACATCGTCCTGTTGTCGGCGATCGCGTAGTAGAACCAGGGCAGCCAGCCCGCGCAGTAGCCGAGCAGCACCGCCCCTCCCCGCCAGTCGCGGCCGGCGACGTACCACGCGACGATCGCCGGCAGCGCGAGCACCGCCAGGTACCAGAGGGCGGGCGTGCCGACGCCGAGCACCGCGGAGGAGCACTTGTCCGCTCCGCAGCCGGTGGGCGGCGGGTCGCTGGGATAGTAGAAGGACACGGGCCGCTGCAGCAGCGGCCACTGCCACGGCTCCGACTGGTAGGGATGCGGCGTCTCCATGCCGGTGTGGAAGCCCAGCACCTGGAGCTGGTAGCTCAGCCACGAGCGCAGCGAGTCGACGACGAAGAAGGCCGGCCCGGCGCTCGTCGCCTGCTCCCAGTTGCGTCCCCAGCCCTCCGCCTTCACGAACCAGCCGGTCCAGCCGGCCAGGTAGACCACCGCGGGGGTCAGGGCCAGCGCGCCCAGCGCGCCGGTCAGATCCCGCAGCACCACCCCCCTGTACGGCTCCCGCAACCCGAGCGCGCGCCGCGCCCCCGCGTCCCACAGCAGCGACATGACGGCGAAGGCGATGAGGAAGAAGACGCCCGACCACTTGACCGCGCACGCCGCGCCCAGGCACACGCCCGCCGCCAGCCGCCACGGCCTGACGCCCAGCCACGGGCCCGTCGGAGTCGGCAGGGAGTGCTCGTACCAGTCGGACAGCCGCTGCCTGGCGTGGTCTCGGTCGACCACCAGGCAGGCGAACCCGGCCAGCACCCAGAACATCAGGAAGATGTCGAGCAGCGCGTTGCGGGAGAGCACGAAGTGCAGCCCGTCCAGCGCGAGCAGCAGGCCCGCGAGGCAGCCCAGCATCGTCGAGCGGGTCATCCTGCGCGCCACCCTGGCGATGATGAGGATCGACAGCGCGCCCACCAGCGCGCCGGCGAAGCGCCAGCCGAAGGGAGTCAGGCCGAACAGCCACTCGCCCACCGCGATCATCCACTTGCCCAGCGGCGGGTGCGCGACGTACTCCGCGCACGCCTCCACCGTCGGGCACTTCTTCCAGAAGTCGAGATCGCCCGCGATGATCATGCGGTCGGCGATCGGGTTCTTCTCGTCGCCGAGTGACATCCGTTCGGCGCCGAACAGGAGCAGCGAATAGGCGTCCTTGATATAGAACGTCTCGTCGAAGACGACGGCGTGCGGCTCGCCGAGCCGAAAGAAACGGAGAAACGCCCCGAAGGCGGTGACCAGCAGCGGCCCCACCCATCCCCACAGCGTGTCAACCGGCATGGGGGGAACTAGTCGCCTATTGAGCACCTTCGGCACTTTATGGCGTTGGCGATCTCCTGTGAACCGCGTCATACAGTTCTCGTTTGGCCATGCCCGACTCCTTGGCGACGTCCACCACGGCCTGCTTGCGCTGCACTCCCCCGGCCACCCGCCGGTCCACCTCGGCGACGAGCGCGTCGAGGTCAGGCGGTCCCGCGTCGGGCACGTGACCCGCGACGACCACGGTGATCTCGCCCTTGACGCCGGCCGCCGCCCAGTCGGCGAGCTCGGCCAGGCCGCCCCGCCGTACCTCCTCGTAGGTCTTGGTCAGCTCGCGGCAGACGGCGGCCTGCCGGTCGGGGCCGAAGGCCTCCGCCATCGCGCGCAGCGACGCCTCCAGGCGGTGCGGGGCCTCGAAGAAGACCATCGTGCGCTCCTCGGCGGCCAGCGCGGCGAGCCTGCGGGAGCGCTCGCCGGCCTTGCGCGGCGGGAAGCCCTCGAAGCAGAACCGGTCGCTGGCCAGGCCCGAGACCGCCAGCGCGGTCGTGACAGCGGACGGGCCGGGCAGCGCGGTGACGGTGATGCCCGCCTCGACGGCCAGGCTGGTCAGGCGGTAGCCGGGGTCGGAGACGCCGGGCATGCCCGCGTCGGTGATCACCAGCACCGTCCTGCCGTCCTTGAGCGACTCCAGCAACTCGGCCGCGCGGGCGGCCTCGTTCTGGTCGTAGTAGGACACCACGCGGCCGCCGATCTCCGCGCCGAGGTCGTTGGCCAGCCTGCGCAGCCGTCTGGTGTCCTCGGCCGCCACCACGTCGGCGCTCTCGAGGGCGTCACGTAGTCTCGGTGACACGTCGCCGACCTGCCCGATCGGCGCACCCGCCAGCACCAGCCTGCCCTGTTCTCTCACCTGACCATTGTGTCAGGCAGCCCTAAATGGGCGGTGTTTCTTACGTAACCACCGCGTTGGGGCCCCTACGATGTCCGAATGGCCGTGACCGACTTCCCGCAGAAGGCCTTCTCCGAGCCGGAGGGCGAGCCCGAGCGTTCTCTACGCGACCGGCTGATCCCCGCCATGCCCGGCAGCGTGCTGTGGGGGTGGGTCGGCCCGCTGGTCGTGGCGCTGTTCGGAGCGGTGCTCCGCTTCGTCGACCTGGGCCGGCCGAAGGCCGTGGTCTTCGACGAGACCTATTACATGAAGGACGCCTACTCCCTGCTCACCTGGGGAGTCGAGCGCGTCACGGTCAAGGACGCCGACAAGCTCATCCTCGCCGGCGACGCGGCCCGGATCTGGAAGCAGTGCGCGGCCGACAAGATCGGCGAGTGCGCCTCCTACGTGGTCCACCCGCCGCTGGGCAAGTGGATGATCGCGGCGGGCGAGTGGCTGTTCGGGCTCAACCCGTTCGGCTGGCGGGCTGCGGCGGCCTTCGTCGGCGCGCTGTCCATCCTGATCATCGCCAGAGTCGCGCGCAGGATGACCCGCTCCACGCTCCTCGGCTGCTTCGCGGGGCTGATGCTCGCGCTCGACGGGCTGCACTTCGTGCTCTCCCGTACGGCGCTGCTCGACATCTTCCTGATGTTCTGGGTGCTGGCCGGATTCGCCTGCCTCATCGTCGACAGGGATCAGGCCAGGTCGCGCCTGGTCGACTGGTACGAGACCTCCGCGCTGTCCAACCGGGGCCCCCACCTCGGGCTCAGGCCGTGGCGTCTGGCGGCCGGGCTGTGCCTGGGCGCCGCGTGCGCGGTCAAGTGGTCGGGCATCTTCTTCCTCATCGCCTTCGCGATCATGTCGCTGATCTGGGACATGGGGGCGCGCAAGGCGGTCGGGCTGCGCAGGCCGTACACAGGGGCCTTCGAGAAGGACGTGCCCACCGGACTGCTGGCGACGGCGGTGGCCCCGGCGCTGGTCTACCTGGCCAGCTGGACCGGCTGGTTCGTCAACGCCACCGGCTACGGGCGCAACTGGACCGAGGCCACCTCGCAGGGCCCTGCCTACTTCGTGGTCAACTCGATCGGGTCGTGGATCGACTACCACCTCCAGGTGCTCGGCTTCCACAACCAGCTCGACTCCACCCACCCCTACCTGTCCGAGCCGTGGTCGTGGCCGCTCCTGCTGCGGCCCGTCGCCTTCTTCTACGAGGGCAGGCAGAACGTCTGTGGCGTCAAGGACTGCTCGGAGGCGGTGCTCGGCGTCGGCACCCCCGTCATCTGGTACGGCGCGCTCGCCGCCCTGATCGCGATGGTGGCCTGGTACGTCTCGACCCGCGACTGGCGAGCCGGCGCCGTCCTGCTGGCCTACCTCATGGGCTGGCTCCCCTGGTTCTACTGGGCGATCGCCGACAACCGGACGATGTTCCTGTTCTACGCCGCCCCGATGGTGCCGTTCATGGTGCTCGCTCTCACGCTGGCCGCCGGGCTCATCATCGGGCCCTCGACCGCCTCGCCCTCCCGCCGGATGGTCGGCGCGGCCGTCACCGGCGCCTTCGCGCTGCTCGCACTCATCAATTTCGGCTGGCTGTACCCCGTCCTGGCGGGCGAGGTGATCCCCTATGTCGATTGGAACGCCCGCATGCTGTTCAAGTCCCGGTGGATATGAGTTCGGCTACCGATCGCTTAGCTCCGGTTTCGTAGGGTAGGCGCCGTGCAAGACCCAATACGCAGCGGTTTCGGTCATCGTCAGGGCTGGGGTCCATACGGCAAACTTCGAGGCATGCCTGCACCGGACGTGGCCGCGCTTCTCGTGGAATTGGAGCGCTCCGAGCCCGAGGTGGCCGACGAGGCCAGGACCGCGGTGGAGTGGCTGACCGGCGGCGAACCGCTCGAGACAGTCACTCAGCTCGACGTGTGCGAATTCCTCTGGTACACCCTCCCGATCAAGGTCGACGGCTCGTGGGAACGGGTCGCCACCGCTCTCGGACGGCTGCTCAGCCTGGGCGGCCTCGACCGGTATGCCGCTTTGTGCGTCTCCCCAACGACAAAGGAGATCCTGGACACCTACGAACGCGAGGGCGAGGAGGCGGGCACCACCGCCTACCAGCGGGCGCTGAAGGCCACGGGCGTGCTCCCTCCCGACGTGCCCGAGCTGCAGTGGAGCACGATCATGGGCCCCGAGGAGCTGGGCGCCCATGTCGCCTGCTCGGCGGCGCTCGAACTGGCCATGTTGACCGGCGCGGAGTTCGACGGCCAGGTCGGCCTCACCAGGCGCTGGCTGACCGAGGCCCGGCCCGAGCTGGGCGGCGACAGCTGGCTGCACAGGGTGCAGGGCGAACGGCTCAACCGCTGGGTGCTCGGCCGGGGGCCGGCCAGGCGCGAGCTGGCCCAGCCCTACGAGGTACGGCTGCACGCCCCGGTCCCCGCCGAGCCGCTCCCCGCGCTGCAGGGCCTGCTGGCGCTGGCCGCCTCCGAGGGGGGCGTGCCGCTGCGCCTGCCTCCCTCGCCCGAGGCGATCGCGCTGCGGGAGCTGGCCGAGAACGAGCTCGGGGCGATCCGCAGGTTCGGCACCCGGCTGGTGATCACCGCCGAGGGCCGGAAGCTCCTCGGCTCACCCGAGCTGCTGTGGGAGACCGCGACGGGCCTGCTGCTGGCTCCAGGAGATCACGAGCTGTCGGTGTCGGCGGGCGAGGCGGCGTTGCTGCTGCTGGCCTCCGGCGACCCGATGCCGTGGCCCGAGCTCTGCGCGAGGGTCTCCGAGGTGATCGGCGGCGAGGGCTGGCGCCCCGACGACATCGCGGGCACGCTGGCGACGCTCCTGCGCCAGATCACGGCGCTGGGGCTGGGCGTCAGCCTCGACGGATCCATACGGCTGACGCCGGTGGGGCGGTCGGCGGCGCTGGCGGCCCTGCGGGCGCACGCGCTGCGTCCGCGCAAGTACGTCAGCGTCTAAATGTCCTTTCTGCGGGCAGTGGGATCCCGTGTCGGATCCCACTCCCCCCGGCCATGACGCCGCCTCCTCGCCGGGCCCCGCGGACGCCAAGGGTTCCTCGGGTCGCCTCGATCCGTCAGCTCCTTCCAGGCACGTCGATCCGGGTTCCTCCCGGCGGGATACCAGGCCGCCATGGCCGAACCCGTTCGTCTTCGGGTTCGTCGGCGCGCTCGGCGTCCTCACCGCGTGGCTGCTGGTCCAGGCGATCGCGACCGCGGGGTCCATGCTGCTGCTGATCGTCGTGTCACTGTTCCTGGCGATCGGGCTCAACCCCGCCGTGGAGTTCCTGAGGGCGCACAACCTTTCCAAGCCTCTGGCGATCACGGTCGTGTTCCTGGGCGTGATCCTGGTCTTCATCGGCTCGGGCGTCGCGCTCGTGCCGCCGCTGACCGAGCAGAGCGCCGAGTTCGTCCAGCGCATCCCCGGCTACGCCCGCCAGCTGCAGGCCAATCCGACCATCCGCGAGCTGGACGAACGCTTCCAGCTCCTCCAACGTCTGGTCGAGTACGTGAGCAGCGGCGCGTTCGGCTCCCAGCTGTTCGGCGGGCTGCTGGGCTTCGGCCAGGTCGTCATCGGGGCGATCTTCAACGCGCTGACCGTGCTGGTCCTGACCCTTTATTTCCTGGGGTCGATGGCGTCGATGAAGGAGGCCGGCTACCGGCTGGTCCCCAGGTCCCGGAGGGTGCGCGCCAAGCTGCTCGGCGACGCGGTCATCGAGAAGATCGGCGGCTACGTCGCGGGCAACCTGGTCATCTCGCTGATCGCGGGGCTGACGACGTTCTTCTTCCTGATGATGCTGCGCGTGCCGTACGCGCTGGCGCTGGCCATGATCGTGGCGGTGACGGACCTGATCCCCCTGGTCGGGGCGTTCATCGGGGCGGTGGTCGCCTCGGCCGTCGGATTCTTCGTCTCGGTGCCCGTGGGCATCGGATGCGTGATCTTCTTCATCGTCTACCAGCAGATCGAGAACTACTGGATCGCGCCGCGCATCATGCAGTCGTCCGTGGACGTGCCGCCGGTCGCCACGATCGTGGGCGCCCTCATAGGCGGGGCGCTGCTCGGCGTGATCGGGGCGCTGCTGGCCATCCCGCTCGCCGCGGCCCTGCTGATCATCGTCCGCGAGGTGGTGCTGCCCCGGCAGGAACAGGTCTGACTCGCTCTCAAGAGGGAGTCGAGGGATCGCCCGTTCCGGCGATCACACGGCGGCGCCGTTTCGCGAGGATTCTCGGCATGAAGCCCCTCGCGTTCATCGCCGCCCCCCTGTTCGTTCTCGCCTACGGCCTCCTCCGCCTCGTCGACGGCCTGGACGGCGAGCGCGGTCCCGGATTCGCCTGGACCGCAGGCCACCTGGCCTTCCTCGCCGCCCTGGCGCTGTTCGTCCCGATCTTCCTGGAGCTGCGCCGCATGGCGGGCAAGGGGGCGCTCGCCACGACCGGCGTCGTGCTCGCCTTCGTCGGCATCGCAGCCGTCGGCGCCCAGTTCGTCATCGACGTCGTCGTCGGCTTCCTGTCCGCCGACCACGCGGCGATGGGCGAGTACTTCGACAGGGTGCAGGCGATCCCCGGCGTCGAGTTCGCGATCTACAACGGCCTGCCGTTCCTCTTCTACCTCGCCCAGGCGGCACTGATCATCCAGCTGGCCGCGCAGGGCAAGGTCAAGGCCTGGACGCCCGTGCTGGTCGTGCTCGACTTCGCGCTGCCGATCGTCGACCGCGACTTCATCCCCCTCGGCGCCATCTGCCTGCTGATCTCGTTCCTGCCCCTGGCCCGCCAGGCCGGCCGCAGGTCAGCGCACGCCCTGGCCGCTTAGCCGCCTGGGCCTGCTCCGCGAGACGCCCACGCCGACCAGGCAGAGCAGGCCGCCCAGCAGGGTCAGCCAGCCGGGCACCTCTCCCAGCACCGCCCATGACATCAGCACCACGAGCGCGGGCGTCAGGTAGGTGGTGGCGCCCATCTTCCCCGACGTCGTCCTGGCCAAGGCGTAGGCCCAGGTGGTGAAGGCCAGGGCGGTCGGGAAGACCCCGAGATAGACCACGTTCAGGGTGGCTCCGAGCGAGGCCACGGGGGCCTCCTCGATCAGCTGCCCGGCGAACGGCAGGCACGCCACCGTGCCGACGACGCAGCCGAACGTCGTCACCTGCAAGGCGCTGGCGTGGCGCAGGGCGGGCTTCTGGAAGACGACGCCCACGCCGTACGAGACGGCCGCCAGCAGGCACAGCAGCACCCCGGCCACCGACGAGCCACCGCCCTCGGACATCGACAACCCGACGACCGCCGCGCCCGCGAACGACACCGCGAGGCCGGCGAAGAGGGCGCGGGGGAAGCCCTCCTTGAGCAGCCAGCCACCGAGGAGGGCGATGACGATGGGACCGATGTTGACGACCATGGCCGCGGTGCCCGCGTCGACGAGCTGCTCGCCCCAGTTGAGCGCCACCATGTAGAGGCCGAACCACAGCACGCCCGAACCGAGGATTCCGGGCCACGCCGCTCTGGGCGGAAGCCCACCGCCCCGCACCAGCCAGATGATCACCAGGACGGCCGAGCCGGCCAGGAGCCGCCCCAGGGCCAGCGCTCCCGGGCTGTACTCCGCTCCCGCGCTGCGGATTGAAACGAATGCCGAGGCCCAGAGCACGACGGTGATGCCAGCTGCGGCGAGCGCCTTCGAGTCCATTCCGCACACAATAGAGAACAGCTCGGACATTTCGGTCATCCGGCCACGGGTAATTGTTCGATCATCCAAGCACGGGCAATGATTCGGTCACCCCGGCTTCGGTCACCCGGCCACAGACAATGGTTCAGTCACCCGGCTTCGGTCACCCGGCCACGGGCAATGGCGAATCCGGCCAGCACCGGGTCACGGCCGAGGGTGCGATGTTCCTCCAGCGACAGGCCGCACGACTCGAGGAAGGCGGCGACGCGGGTGGTGTCGATCCCGAACTTGAACGGCTCGCCGACGACCCTGACCGCGAGCCTGGCACAGCGGATGAGCAGCGAGCGCTCCGCCAGGTAGTCGAACGCCACCACCCCGCCGATGCGGGCGATCGTCCGCAACGTCCGCTCCACCGCCGCCCTGTCCAGGTACATCGTCACCGACTCCCACAGGAAGAAGCTCGGCCGGCCAGGATCGAAACCCGCCTCGACGAGCCGTTCGAACCAGTCGTCCTTCTCGAAGTCGGCGGGCACGAAGACGACACCTGCCGGGTCCACCCCCGCCCTTCTCAGCGCCTCCCGCTTGAACGCCTGGGACCTCGGCGTGTCGATCTCGAAGCACCGCAGCCGCCGCCGGTACCCGCGGGTGTCGAGCCCCGCGCCGAGCACCACCACCTGGTCGCCCAGGTGCGGCTCGAGCGCCTCGTCGAAGAAGGTCGTCCTGGCCGCGGGCTGGTGCCAGATGGGCGGCGCCCCCGGGTGGGGGTAGCGGTAGATCCTCGGCACGTGCCCGGTCAGCCGATGCGCGACCAGCGTGGGGGTGGTCGCCAGCCTGAGCCCTGGCCGGGAGACGTTGGGGAGGACGGCCATCAGCCTGTCGCACGGCTCGTCGGGCCTGACGCCCAGCTTGTGCTGCATCCAACGGGTGTAGAAGGAGGCCAGCACCGTGGCCGACACGCCGGTCCTTCGGGTGTAGAGGACCAGCTTGACCACCCAGAGGAGGTAGCCGAGGACGGCGGGCGGCAGCAGAACCGCCTGGACGAGACGGAAGGCGATCGGCGTCATCCGTGGCATCCCTCCTCTCCGCTGCCAGGCTAACCTTCCCGCTCGGGAAGGGATCGTCCGGCCGTCTGCGGTCACCCTAGGGAGGGGAAGTTCCATGCCCATCAACGACGGAGCCGGTTGGTCCTCATATCCACCCAGGGGAGGCGGCCATCTGCCGACCGGGGTCGGCACGAACCTGGAAGCCCTGGCCTGACGACACGACCGTCGATCTCGCACACGGCCTGGCCTTCCGCCAGCGCGTACAGACGACCGAATGCGCCGCCGTACGCGTCGTCAGGACGGATCTCGAATCGGGCGCCCTGCCACTGTCCATCCAGAGGCCGCCGCCCACCGATCTAGGTCGTCAGGCAGGTGTCGGCCGGAATTGCGGCCTTCCTGGAGGTTATTTATAGGCGAGCACGCGGATGACGCTTACGTGGACGCCGATGACGATCGTCCATTAGATTATGGTCCCGCCCATAACCGGAGGTTCCGAGCACCGAATCGGAGCATGCCTGTCGCGGTTCCCCGATCGTCGCTGAAGCTGTGTCGCCCATTTACTGAGCACATGGAAGGTGTATCGAGTGCCCGACGGCAACCCCCCGAGCCCGACATATCCGGACTCATCCGCGAGTCCCTCACCCAGCGACTCCGCGACGCCGAGTCCTTCGCCGAGTGGCTCCGGATCGTCCAGTCCGTCGCCGAGCGGCTCCGGATCACCCAGTCCGTCCCCCAGCGGCTCCGGCTCTCCGAGCCCGTCACCGAGCTCTTCGACCGGCACCCCGAGTCCCTCTCCATCGGATCTGTCCCCGTGCCCGCATGATCCCCCGTGCCGGATTCGTCCGTGCCTGCCGCCGGACAGACTGGGCCGTCCGCAGGGCCCTCTTTTGCCTGGTCCTGACGATCACGTTCCTACCTCGCGGCCCACTGAGCCCGTCCCAGATGACAAGGATGGCTTTGCGGCACGAACCGACAAGATCGTCGCATTCGCCGACGTGATGCTTGATGCCGCGACGAACGTCGGCGCGATCAAGGCCAAGACGCCCACGGTAGAAGACTGGGGATGGTTTGACGCCCCCCGCATCATTAGCCCTCTTCTCACCAGGCTCAACGGCTATATCGGGGAATGGGTCTCAGCCGCGGGAACCCTGGAGCGAGTACTCAAGGACGACGCGCCGAAGCTCATCAGCGTGGCGAAGAGGTACCGCGACGCCGACGATGACGCCAAAGCAGCTTTCAATCAGATCAAGGTGCCTTAGATGCCGACCCCCTCAGGCAGGCCGCCCAGGCCGCACCACGTCAGCCCCACCGTACGGGCCGCCCAGAACCGTGCGGCACGTGCAGCTCAGCTGGCCGGACGTAACCAGGTCAAGGTCGACCCGGACTTCTTCAAGAGAGTAATAAACCTGGTCAAGACCCACAATCGGCCGATCCTTGCGGGGCTGGCCGCGTCTGGCCTGGCCGTCGCAGGCGCTGCGATGGTCGTTGCCGCCGTGGGGAACGCGTCCGACCCTCGGCAGTTCTTCGAGGACCGGAGCATGTGGAACGAGATGCTGGGCGATCTCAAGCTCAGCGCCTGGGATGTGTGGATCAGCTTCTTCAGCCTGATCTCGCCGTACTGGGTGGGACACGCGTCGGAGACGGTCCAGCGCTATCTCCGGTTCGAGTTGATCGGCATGTTCGACGAGCTCGGTCGCGTCGCCACGGAGATGAGCACCACCATGACCAGCCTGGCCTGGGATGTCGTGGAATATGATCTGAAGCTCGTTTCGCTGCTGGTGGTGGCCGGCACCGCCTTCAAGGCCCTGCTGCCGTTCAGGGCGAGTCCGGTTGGCAGGCTCGCCCTGGGGGCGACTGCCGTCACGTTCCTCTCGCTGCTCGCGAGCCTGTTGCAGGAGTTCGCCGGCAAGATCAAAGCACTCGACCTCAAGCTGGAAACTCTCGGCCACAAGATCTTTGAACTTCGAGGGCTCTTCTCCGTGGGAGAGGACAAGTTGCATCTGCAAGCGCCGGGCACCGACCCCGACCTCTGGGAGCCCGTCACAAAGGAACCTCGTGAAGCACACTGACGCTTTCAGCGCGGGCAACGGGGAGGATCTCCCAGGGCTGTTCCGCGAGGTCGAACGTCTGGCCGACGCGTTCGCGGGCGGGATGCGCGAGGCGGAGGAGCGGCGGGTGACCGGTGCCGACGGCACCGGCCGGGTGGTGGCCACGGTGTCGGGCACGGCGCAGCTCCTCGACGTGCGCATCGACCACCGGGCGATGCGCGACCTCGACCACGTGGAGCTGAGCCAGGCCGTACTGGACGCGGTCAGAGCGGCCCGCGAGGCCGCGGCGGAGGGACTGACCGAGATCCTGGGCAGCATGAACGGCGGTCGGCCGCAGCCAGACCCGGAGGACAATCCGCTCACGGGTTACCTCGACGCGATGCTGCGGGAGGCCGAGCATGGATGAGGACAGGCTGCGGATGGTCACAGAGCACCTGGAGCGGCTGGAGCGGCTGTCGGCGACTCAGGCCGAGACCGCGGCGGCGGCGGAGCAGCTGGCGACGCGGGAGTTCACCGGGAAGTCCGACAAGGGCGGGATCGTGGCGACGGTGGACGGGGCGGGAAACCTGCTCGCCATCGACATCAGCCAGCTGAGCAAGCGGCGGCACGACGGCGTGACGCTCGGCGACGCGGTGCTCGAGGCGATCCACGCGGCCGAGCAGGCCGCGGCGGAGGCGAGGACCGCGCTGATGGGCGACCTGGGCGCGGGCCTCGGCCTGGGCGACCTGTTCGGTGATGCCCAGCAACTCTTCGGCGGAGGCAGGACAGACCTGCGGTAGGCGACGCACGCACGGTCCAAAGGAGCTTCGCCGCCAAGCCGCGAGAAAAGCACCCCAGCAACTCGGCGACGAATAGCATCCCGCCGGAGTGGCTCCCCGATTGGCTCCCGCTGCTGTACCGATGACCGAGACGGTCTATCGCAAGCAACTCAGGCCCGTGCTTCCAGAGGGCGCCGAGGCGATGAACCGGATCTTCCTCGTCTTCCCCTTCCTCGTAGCCTTCGTCGGGGACCTCAAAGCAAATGACGTCCCATCCATGATCGCGATCGTGGGCGTGGGGCTGGGATGCCTTCTGACCGCAATCGTCGTAGCGATCAACGACCGCTGGCCGCACTGACCAGGAACACGTCGTACTCACGGCAACAAAAAGGCCGCCTCTGATCACTCGTGGACGATGAGAACCTTCATCAGGCGGTCTTTCCCTTTGAGCGGTTGGCAGCGGCGCCCACTGCGACGGCGTTGGCGGTGACGATCACGGCGATGGCCACCCACGAGGCCAATTCGAGGTGCTGGCCGAGGACCAGCATGCCGGCCAGGGATGCGAACACCGGGTTGACGCTCATGAAGACCCCGAAGAAGTGGGCGGGGACCCTGCGCAGCGCTAGAAGGTCGGCGAGGAACGGCACCGCGGAGGACAGCACGCCTGCGGCCAGCGCGCACAGCAGGGCGCCGACGGTGGGCTGGTGGAGCCACAGCACGACGGCCCCGACGGGCAGGTAGAGCAGGCCGGAGACGGCTGCGGCGGCGGCCGATCCCTGCAAGCCGGGCAGGCGCTCGCCCACGGTGCGGTTGAGCAGGATGTAGCAGCCCCAGCAGACGGCGGCCAGCAGCGCCAGGCCAATGCCGAAGTAGTCGGTACTGGGCCGGGGCCGGGTGAGGACCACCACGGCCGCCGCAGCAGCGAGAGCGCACGCCAGGTCGATACGGCGGCGGGAGCCGGCCAGCGCCACGGCGAGAGGGCCCAGGAACTCCAGGATGACCGCGAGGCCGAGCCCGATCCGGTCGATCGCCGTGTACAGCGTCAGATTCATCGTCGCGAACACCACGGCGAGCCCCAGCACCGGACGCCACTGCGCAGCGGTGAACGAGCGCAGCTGGGGCCGGCCGGCGCTCGTGTCGTTGCTCTCGGACTCGGGCGTCCCGCTGGAGAACATCTCCCGCCTGGTGGGGCACAGCAACACGACGGTGACAGAGACGGTCTACCGCAAGCAACTCCGGCCCGTGCTTCTGGAAGGTGCGGAGGCGATGGATCGGATCTTCCGCAACGCGTGACATGGGCGCCATCATGGAGGCTCCAATCGCCACGAAGGACGACTATTGAACCGGAGTAGCAGAGCGCATGGGTTAGTGATCGTTGGATGGGTCATCCTCACCTTCGCCGCCTTGGCGGCCTTCCTAGGAGGCGCAGGGGCGAACGCTGCCCCAGCCGTGATCGCGATCGTAGGTGTGGGACTGGGATTCCTTCTGACGGCAGTCGTCGTAGCGATCAACGACCGTTGGCCGCGCTGACCAGGGACACGTAGTCACTCAGTTAGTCACCCGGCAACGCAAAAGGCCGCCTCTGATCTCTCAGAAGCGGCCTTTGAGCTGGGTGGAGATGAGGGGATTCGAACCCCTGACCCCTTCGATGCGAACGAAGTGCGCTACCGGACTGCGCTACATCCCCAACGACCTCGATTAGATTAGCAAACTTCCAGGAGTCCTCGCGCCACAGTCTCTCAGTCCCCCACCGCCCGCCGGGGCGGGTCCGCGTACTGATCGAAGAGAACGTCCGGCTGCCGGAACTCCAGGATCTCCGCCTCCGCCTGCTCCGCCGCCAGCGCCTCAGCGCGCTGTCGCTCCCGCAACCTGCGCAGACGCGCCGCGCGTGCCTCCACGGCGCGCTGCCTGCGCTCCCTGTCGACCCCTACGGCCATGCGCAGCACGGTGAGGTAGCCCGCCATGAGCACCCCGGCCGGAGCCACTCCCCACCAGGGGATCACCTGGACCGCGGCGGTCACCACGGAGGCCAGGATCAGCAGGGTGGAGAAGAACAGCATCCGCCTGCGGCGCGCTACGATGATCGCTCGGCGTCGGGCGCGGAGCCTGCGCAGGTCCACGGACTGGCGCTGGAGGTCGCTGAGCGTGTCGTCGGAGAGCGGGGCGTAGTCCGCCTCCACCGGCTCCGGGTCCTCGACGGGAGGGGCGGCGGAAGTGGCGGACATCACGGGGACGGGCCCTGTCACCTCGGCCGCGTAGAACTCCTCGAGCTCGGCCAGGTTGCTGCGGTCCCTGCGCAACCACATCGGAACGAGGACGCACAACCACATGACCACGATGGCGAGGTAAAGCAACACGCTGCTCACGGCCACCTCCGAGCGCCGAGCAGAGCCGCACGAAGCGCCCCGGAGATCGCGGGAACCGCCCTGAGGGCAGCATGAAGACGCATACGTGCTCTTGGCGTCTTCGATGTGCTCACGTCACGCACCGTAAGACCGCGTGTCACTAATTGACGAGCATTCGGTGCGGTGTGTCGCGAGATCGTCAAACCTCTTCATGTGATGAACCGGCGCGACGCCACTGGACGAGCAACCCCCGAGGGACGTCTTCCACGGTCAGCGCGTAGCAGATGTGGTCACGCCAGGCTCCGTCGATGTGGAGTTGACGCCGACGGATCCCTTCTTCCCTGAACCCGAGCTTCTCAACCACTCTGCGGCTGGCGTGATTCTCGGGACGGATGTTCGCCTCGATCCGGTGGAGGCCGGTGGTGAAGAAGCAGTGGTCGACCGCCATGGCCAGCGCGGTGGGGGTGATGCCGCGCCCGGCCAGCGCGCCGTCGATCCAGTAGCCGACCTGCGCGGAGCGCGCCGAGCCCCAGACGATGGCGCCCACGGTCAGCTGTCCGGCGAAGCGGCCCTCGTAGGTGATGACCCAGGGCATGGAGAGTCCCTGGCGGGCCTCTCTGCGCAGCATGGTGACCATCGAGAGGTACGGCCCGAGCCCGGTCCTGAACAGGGGCGTCTCGGGATTGCTCGGCTCCCACGGGCGTAGCCACTCGGCGTTGCGCAGGCGGGTGTCGCGCCACACCCGCACGTCGCCAAGGCGTAGCGGGCGCAACCCCACCGGCCCCTCTGTCAGGGTCACCGGCCAGCCACGTAGTCGATCCACATCTCTCATCATCCCCCGAAGACGCGGCAGGCCGCCATGGATCGGGGCCAGGTCAGCGTGGGTGGTCGCCGCCGCGGATCTGGTCGACGGCGTGGCCGAGGATGGGGGCGAGGACGGCCACGCCGTCCCGCACGCCTCCCGACGATCCGGGCAGGTTGACGATCAGGGTGCCGTCCGCCTGTCCGGCCAGCCCGCGCGACAGGACCGAGGTGGGCACCTGGTCGCGGTTCGCCTGCCTGATGGCTTCCGCGATGCCAGGAATCTCGCGAGAAATGACCTTGGCCGTCATCTCCGGCGTGAGGTCCTGGGGGGTCAGCCCCGTCCCGCCGGTCGTGACGATCACGTCGTAACCCTGGGCGACCCCGGCCCTGAGGGCCTCCTCCACCGGCGTGCCGTCGGGCACCACGACAGGTCCGGTCACCGTGCAGCCCGCGTCGGAGAGCAGCGAGGCCAGGAGGGGTCCTGACTTGTCGGCGTAGATGCCGGCGGAGGCGCGGTTGGAGGCGGTGATGACGAGCGCGCGGATCAAGGACGTCTCCAGAGCCCGGTCTTCCCGCCGGTCTTCTCCTCCACCCGCACGTCGGTGAGCACGGCCGCCGGGTCCACCGCCTTCACCATGTCGATGAGGGCGAGCCCCGCCACGGTGACCGCGGTCAGCGCCTCCATCTCGACGCCCGTCCGGTCGGCGGTCTTCACCACGCAGGTGATCTCCACCCCGGAGTCGACCACGGCGAGCGTCACCGACACGCCGTGCAGCGCGATCGGGTGGCACAACGGGATGAGGTCGGGCGTGCGCTTCGCGCCCATGATGCCCGCGATGCGGGCCACGCCGAGCGCGTCGCCCTTGGGCACCTCGCCCGAGCGCAGCAGCGCGACGACCTCCTCCGAGAGCACGACCCGCCCCGTGGCGGTGGCCGTGCGGACGGAGACGTCCTTGCCCGCGACGTCGACCATGCGCGCGGCGCCGGTCTCGTCGAGATGCGTGAAACCACTCATATCCGAATCACCTGTACAGAAGCCCCTGAGGGCACGTCGGTCACCTGCTCGGGCACCATGATGAGGCAGTTCGCCGAGGCGAGCGCGGCCAGCTGGTGCGAGCCCTGCCCGTGCACCGGCGTCACCGTGCCGTCGTCGGCCAGCACGCCGCGCAGGAACGAGCGCTTCCCCTCGGGCGAGCGCAGCGGCTCGAGGAGGTGGGCCTGCCGGGTGACGGGCGGTCCCGCGGGCAGGCCGCGCATCTTGCGCAGCGCCGGCCGTACGAACAGCTGGAAGGAGACGTAGGACGACACCGGGTTGCCGGGCAGGGTGAAGATCGGGACGTTGTCGTCGCCGACGACGCCGAAGCCCTGCGGCATGCCGGGCTGCATGGCGACCTTCTCGAACTTGACGGTGCCGAGCGGGCCGAGCGCCTCCTTCACCGGCTCGTAGGCGCCCATGGAGACCCCGCCGCTGGTGATGACCGCGTCGGCGCGCACGAGCTGGGCGTCGAGCTGGTCGAGGAAGGCCGCGGGGTCGTCGGTCACCGTGCCCGCGCGGAAGCCGTCGCCACCGGCCTCGCGGACGGCCGCGGTGAGGGTGAAGCTGTTGGAGTCCCAGATCTGGCCCGGGCCCAGCGGGGTGCCGGGCTCGACCAGCTCGGCGCCGGTCGAGAGCACGACGACGCGCGGGCGCGGGCGCACCCAGACGCGGCGGCGTCCGGTGCCCGCGATGATGCCGAGCTGGGCGGCGCCGATCGTGCTGCCGGGTTTGAGCACGACCTCTCCGGCCTGCACGTCCTCCCCCGCCCGCCGTACGGCGTTGCCCTCGGGCACGGCGCGGTGGATGCGCACGGTGGCGGTGCCGCCGTCGGTCCACTCCACGGGCACGACCGCGTCGGCGCCCGCCGGCAGCGGCGCGCCCGTCATGATGCGGACGGCGTGCCCCTGGCCGATCGCCCTGAGCTCGCCCGACCCCGCCGCGATGTCGTCGATGACGGGAAGCGTCACCGGCGCGGAGGCGACGTCCGCCCACCGTACGGCGTAGCCGTCCATCGCGGAGTTGTCGAAGGGCGGCAGCGGCACCGGGGAGGAGACCTCCTCCGCCAGCGTCGTGCCGAGCGCCCGCTCGAGCTCGACCTCGAGCGGGGCCAGCGTGCGCACCGTGGCGAGGATGTCGGCCAGGTGCGCGTCAACTGATTTCATCGAGGAACTCACGCAGCCACGGTACAAAGTCCGGGGCGAGATCCTCACGATCGGCGGCGAACCTCACCACCGTGCGCAGGTATTCGAGCTTGTCGCCCGTGTCGTAGCGGCGGCCGCGGAACAACACGCCGTGCACGGGGCCGCCCGCCTCGTTGCCGCGCCCGGCCAGCGTGCGGAGGGCGTCGGTGAGCTGGATCTCGCCGCCCCTCCCGGGCGGGGTGTTCTCCAGCACCTCGAAGACGGCGGGGTCGATCACGTAGCGGCCGATGACCGCCCAGTTGGACGGCGCCTCGTCGACCGGTGGCTTCTCCACCAGGTCGGTGACGCGCACGACGTCGTCCTCGGAGGTCGGCGAGATGGTGGCCACGCCGTACAGGGAGACCTGCTCCTTGGGCACCTCCATCAGCGCCACGACGCTGCCGCCGTAGGTGTCGCGCACCTCGATCATGCGCTTGAGCAGGTGGTCGCGGTAGTCGATCAGGTCGTCGCCGAGCAGGCAGGCGAAGGGATGGTCACCGACGTGCTGCTTGGCGCAGAGCACGGCGTGCCCGAGGCCCTTGGGCGCGCCCTGCCGTACATAGTGCAGGGTCGCCAGCGAGGCAGGCTCGAGGACCTGGGAGAGCCGTTCCTCATCGCCCTTGGCCTCAAGGGCGCCTTCGAGCTCGAACGCGCGGTCGAAGTGGTCTTCGATGGAGCGCTTGTTCTTGCCGGTCACCATCAGCACGTCGAGGAGCCCGGCGGAGGCGGCCTCTTCGACGACATACTGGATCGCGGGCTTGTCGACGATCGGCAGCATCTCCTTGGGAGTTGCCTTGGTCGCCGGGAGGAACCGGGTGCCCAGACCCGCGGCGGGCACGACGGCTTTCGTCACAGGGTCGAAGTCAGCCATACAGGCGACCCTACTGGAGGTATCTGTGGACAAGCTGAACCTGCGCCGCAAGCTGATGGAGCAGCGTGCCGCCCTTCCCGAGCAGAAGCGGCGGGAGAACGCCCGGCGGATCCGCGAAACGCTGCTCGACCAGCCCTGGGTGCAGATGGCCGGACTGGTCGCGTGCTACTGGTCGATCGGCGACGAGCCGGACACGCACGGGCTGGTGTTCGCGCTGTGGAAGCACGGGGCGACGGTGATGCTGCCGGTGCTGCGCGACGACAACGACCTCGACTGGGCGGTCTACGACGGGCCCGACACGCTCGCGCCCGGCCGCTTCGGGATCATGGAGCCGGTCGACGCGCGCAGGGGCGTCGAAGCGATCCGCACCGCCGCGCTGGTGATCGTGCCCGCGCTGGCCGTCGACAGGACCACGGGTGTACGGCTGGGCCGCGGCGGCGGCTCCTACGACCGCGCGCTCGCCAGAGTGGGGCCGAACGTGCCGACGGTGGCGCTCCTGCACGACGGCGAGCTGATCGACGGGATCCCCGCAGAACCCCACGACCGCCGGGTCCGCTGGGCCCTGCATCCAGGCGGCCTTGTGAAAACGGACTAGCCAGGAGAGTACGCAACAATAGCCCTCAGGAAAGAGAGAGGGGGCCGGATGAAGCTCGACGTCTGGCTTCTTCTCGGGGCCGCCGTCGTCATCGCGGCCATCGCCTCGGTCAGGGTGGCGCACCTCAGCGGTCTGCCCAGCCTCCTGCTCTTCCTCGGCTTCGGACTCCTGCTCGGCGAGAGCGGATTCGGCATCCCCTTCGACGATCCGGAGATCGCCCAGCAGGTCGGCCTCGGCGCCCTGGCGCTGATCCTGGCCGAGGGCGGGCTCACCACGACATGGAGCCATGTCCGAAAATCCGTGCCGACCGCGATGGCCCTCGCCACACTCGGCGTGGCGGTCAGCATCGTCGTCGTGGCGCTGGCCGTCCAGGGTCTGCTGGGCGCCGACTGGCGCAGCGCGCTGATCCTCGGCGCGGTCCTGGCCTCCACCGACGCCGCGGCGGTCTTCTCCGTGCTGCGTCGCCTCCCGCTGCCCACCAGGCTGTCGGGGATCCTCGAGGCGGAGTCCGGCTTCAACGACGCGCCCACGGTCATCGTGGTCGTGCTGCTCAGCCAGGCGGGCAGGCCCGTGCCGAGCGTGGGCGAGTTCGTCCTCCACGCGGTGATGGAGCTGACGATCGGCGCGGCGGTGGCGGGGCTGCTGGGTCCGATCGGCGCCTACGCGCTGCGCCGCGTGGCGCTGCCGGCCTCCGGTCTCTATCCGATCGCGGTGCTGGCGCTCACCTTCGTCGCGTACGGCGGAGCCGTCCTCCTGCACGGTTCGGGGTTCCTCGCCGTCTATCTGACGGCGCTGATCCTCGGCAACGCCAGGCTGCCGCACCGCGTGGCCACCCGCGGTTTCGCCGAGGGCGCGGCGTGGCTGGCGCAGATCGGCCTGTTCGTCATGCTCGGCCTGCTGGCCAGTCCCGGCGACATGCCGGTGGACGTCGTGCCGGGTCTCATCGCGGGAACGGTCCTGGTGCTGCTGGCCAGACCGCTGTCGGTGATGGCCTGCGCCTTCCTGATCAAGCTGGTCCGCCTCGACGGCGTCAACTGGCGCGAGCAGGCCTTCCTGTCGTGGGCGGGGCTGCGCGGCGCGGTCCCGATCGTGCTGGCCACGATCCCGTGGGCGCGGGGCGTGGGCGAGGCCGAGCACCTGTTCAACCAGGTCTTCGTCATCGTGATCGTGTTCACGCTGCTGCAGGGGCCGACGCTGCCCTACGCCGCCAGACTGCTCGGCGTGGCCGCCGAGGGCGAGGCGCGCGATCTCGACGTGGAGTCGGCGCCACTCGAGCAGCTGAACGCCGACCTGCTCCAGGTCAAGGTGCCGCAGGGCTCGCGCCTGCACGGCGTGGAGGTCTTCGAGCTCAGGCTGCCCGCCGACGCGGCCGTCACGCTGATCGTCCGCGAGGGCCGCACGTTCGTGCCCACGGCCACCACCAGGCTGAGAGCCGAGGACCAGTTGCTGGTGGTCGCCACGGCCGCCTGCCGCGACCAGGTCGAACGGCGGCTGCGGGCGGTCAGCCGCCGGGGCAAGCTGGCCGGATGGTACGGCGAGCGCGGTATGGAATGAGTCGCACCCAAGGAGCGTTTATGATTAGCAGTCGCGTACGTCGAGTGCCAACCTGAGGAGGAGCGCGTGCCCACGTACCAGTACGTCTGCAACGACTGCGGTCAGCCGCTCGAGGTCGTCCAGAAGTTCTCGGACGACGCATTGACCATCTGCCCCGCCTGCGAGGGACAGCTGCGCAAGGTTTTCTCGGCTGTCGGCATCGTCTTCAAGGGCTCGGGCTTCTACCGCACCGACAACCGTTCCTCGTCCTCGACCGGCACGTCGACGACGACCCCCGCCAAGCCCGCCGAGAGCACCCCCGCCCCCGCTGCCGCCGCGACCCCCGCGCCGGCCGCCGCCTCTAGCTAGGCCGGTCCGCCTCGGCACCCAGCAGTTCGGGGCAGAGGCGGTCCAACAGGTGCTGGAGCTCCGGGTGCGGGCCCCAGTCGTCGACGATTTCCTTGAGTCCCTGCTTCGCGTGTGCGAGCAGGGTCTCGGCCACGTGGTCGCCGTAGGCGGTCAGCCTGAGCGACTCATCGTCCGTCGACCGCCTGACCAGCCCCGCCTCGATCAGCTGCTCGACGTACGGCCGGCCCTCGGCCCTGGTGACCCTGCCCCGCTCGGCCAGATCCTGGGCCCGGACCCAGCCCTCGCCGCCGAGCCTGGCGATGATCCAGACTCCCGCGGGCGGGATGCCGTCGAGCCCCGCCAGCGCGCCCAGCCTGGCGTAGTAGTCCTTGCGCAGGTCGTTGTCGGCCAGCCGGACCAGACCCCGCTCGACCTCGGCCAGCGACGACCGCTCGGCGGAGGTCGCGCCCAAGCCCTCGCCGAGGTCGACGGCCTTCACGGTCTGCCTGAGCGGCTGCTCGGGGATGAACCAGGACAGCGCGAACGCCACTGCCATGACCGGGGTCGCCACGGCGAACACCCTGGAGATCGCGTCGGCGTAGACGTGCAGGAACTCCGCCGTCAGCGCGGGCGGCAGCCGCTGGATGACGGTCGGGTCCGCCTCCACCTGCGCGGGGTCGAACCCCTCAGGCAGCCGCACCCTGGCGACGACCTTCCGCAGGTCGTCGTTGAGCCTGCCGGTGAAGACCGCGCCGAGGACGGCGACGCCGAAGGAGCCGCCGATCGAGCGGAAGAAGATGGCGCCCGAGGTGGCGGCGCCGAGGTCCTCGTAGCCGACGGCGTTCTGCACGACGATGACGAGGACCTGCATCACCATGCCGAGGCCGAGCCCCAGGACGAGCAGGTCGACGCTCATCATGAGCGTGGAGCTCTGCTCGGTCAGGCGGGAGAGCATGAACAGGCCGAGCGTGGCCACGGCCGTGCCGACGATCGGGAAGAACTTGTAGCGCCCCGTGCGCGAGACGATCTGGCCGCTCACGATCGACATGGTGAGCATGCCCGCCATCATGGGCAGCAGGTGGATGCCCGACGTGGTGGCGCTCACGCCGTACACCACCTGGATGAACAGCGGCAGGTACGTCAGCGCCCCCAGCATGCCGAACCCGACGACGAAGCCGACCAGGGACGACATGGTGAAGCTGCGCAGCGCGAACAGCCGCGGCGGCATGACCGGTTCGGCCGCCCTCCGCTCCACGACCCACCAGGCCACCAGCATGACCAGGGCCGCCGCGCCGAGCCCCCAGATCATCGGGTCGGACCACGGGTAGGTGGTGCCGCCCCAGGTCGCGAGCAGGACGAGGCACGAGGTCGCGCTGCCGAGCAGCACGATGCCCGCGTAGTCGATCGTGTGCCGGGTACGGGTGGACCTCCCCGGCAGCACAGCGACGATCACCACGAGCGCGACGGCCGCGATGGGCAGGTTGATGTAGAAGACCCAGTGCCAGGAGAGGTTGTCGACGAAGAACCCGCCGAGGAGCGGGCCGACGATGCTGGAGACGGCGAAGACGGCGCCGAAGAAGCCCTGGTACCTGCCCCGGTCGCGGGGAGGGACCACGTCGCCGACGATGGCCTGCGCGAGGACCATGAGGCCGCCTCCGCCGAGCCCCTGAAGGGAGCGGAAGGCGATGAGCTGGCCCATCGTCTGGCTGAGGCCGCAGAGCGCGGAGCCGATGAGGAAGATGACGATCGCGGTGATGAAGAGGTTCTTGCGACCGTACTGGTCACCCAGCTTGCCCCAGAGTGGGGTGGAAACGGTGGAGGCCAGCAGGTAGCCGGTGACGACCCAGGAGAGCTGCTCGAGCCCGCCGAGGTCGCTGACGATGGTGGGCAGCGCGGTGGAGACGATGGTCTGGTCGAGGGCGGCCAGGAGCATGCCGAGCATGAGCGAGACGAGGATCAGGCCGAGGCCTTTTTGCCGCTCTTGCATCGGGTCATCTCCTTGTCGCACCTTGTGAGACGAGCATACCCTTCGCGATCATTTGACTACTCTGTGGAGTCGCTTCCCGCCGGTTATCCACAGAACCGCGTTCTGCTCCTCCTGCTATCCGGCCCTTCCCGCTACTCTCTCGCCCATGGTCACTCGCGCAGACATCGGCGTCATCGGCGGGTCAGGGCTCTACTCCCTGCTCGACGACGCACAGGAAGTCGAGCTCACGACGCCCTACGGGCCGCCCAGCGACGTGGTCACGGTCGGGCGCATCGGCGCGCGATCCGTGGCCTTCCTCCCCAGGCACGGCCGCGACCACCGCCATCCCCCGCACCGCATCCCCTACCGCGCCAACCTGTGGGCGCTGCGGTCGCTCGGGGTGCGCCAGATCCTGGCCCCCAGCGCGGTCGGCTCGCTGAAGGCCGAGCACGGGCCGGGCGCCATCGTCGTCCCCGACCAACTCGTCGATCGCACCTCCGGCCGCGTGCAGACCTATTACGACGCGGCCGGCGCCGTCCACGTCTCCTTCGCCGACCCCTACTGCGCCGTGGGGCGCTCCGTCGCCGTCTCCGCGGCCCGCTCGGGCGGCTGGAACGTCGTCGACGGCGGCACCCTGGTCGTCATCGAGGGCCCGCGCTTCTCCACCCGCGCCGAGTCGCAGTGGTTCGCCCGCAACGGCTGGACGATCGTCGGCATGACCGGCTTCCCCGAGGCCGTGCTCGCCAGGGAGCTGGCCCTCTGCTACACCTCGCTGTCCCTGGTCACCGACCACGACGCGGGCATCGAGGCGGGCGAGGGCGTCACCCACGAAGAGGTCCTGCGGTTCTTCGCGGCCAACGTGACCAAGATGCGCACTCTGGTGGCCGACGCGGTCCAGGCCCTGCCCGAGGAGCGCACCTGCTCCTGCGGCTCGGCGCTCGACGGCATCAAGCTCCCCTTCGACCTGCCCTGACGTACGGCCCGGCTGGAGTCATCATGCGTGCCTGGATCCGAGCCTTCGGGCGGCGCCGCCGTCTGCTCGCCGCGGCGCTGACCGCGCTGGCGCTGGCGTGCGGGCTCACCGTCCTCCGCCCGGGTCCCGGCCCGACCACCGCGGTCCTCGTCGCGGCCAAGGACCTCAAACCCGGCCCGCTACGGCCCGGCGACCTGCGAGCCGTCCGGCTCCCCTCGTCCGCGGTGCCCGACGGCGCTCTCCACACGGGCGCGGTCGGCCGGATTCTCGCCTCTCCCCTGCGCAGGGGCGAACCCGTCACCGACGTGCGGCTGCTCGGCCCCGGCCTGCTGGCCACGCTCCCTCCCGGCACGGTCGCGACGCCGGTGCGCATCGCCGACCCCGACGCCGCGCGCCTGCTGGTCCCCGGCGACTCCGTCGGCGTGCTGGCCGCATGGGACGGCGGGCAGGCCGCGCAGACGGTGGCCGAGCGGATGCCCGTCATCACCGTTCCGCCGAGCCAGAGCGAGGCGGGCGCCCTCGTCGTGCTCGCGGCCAGCCCCGACCAGGCCAGGATGCTCGCCGCGGCCCAGGCCGGTGGTCACCTGTCGGTGACGATCAACTCACGCACACAGTAATCGATTCGCTACCATCCGTGATCATGAGCGGATTCAAGAAGTTTCTCATGCAGGGAAACGTCATCGACCTGGCCGTCGCGGTCGTCATCGGCGCGGCGTTCGGCGCCATCGTCACATCCTTCGTCGCCGACCTGCTGACCCCGCTGATCTCCGCCTTCGGCGGGCTGCCCGACTTCAGCTCGCTGACCCTCACGGTGGGCGAGGCGCAGTTCAAGTACGGCAACTTCCTCAACGCGCTGGTGTCGTTCCTGATCATCGCCGCGGTGGTGTACTTCCTGATCATCAAGCCCTACACCCACTTCAAGGAGGCGCGCGAGGAGAAGGAGGAGGCCACCCACCGCGAGTGTCCCGCGTGCCTGTCGGAGATCCCCAAGGCCGCCTCGCGCTGCAGCCACTGCTGCGTCGAGGTCGCGCCGGTCTGATTCAGCGCAGGGAGTCGATCTCCGGGTCGTACTCCCAGTGCCAGGGCTCGTACGGATTGCTGTAGGCCCAGTCGGGGTGGAACCAGCCATACTTCTTGGAGTTGGCCTCCAGCCACCGGAACTGCGGCGTCCCCGCCGTCTGCACCCCTCCACACAGATCGACGGCCATCCCGAGCCCGTGGTTGCTCCGCCCCGGCACCGCCGCGAAGCCCGGCCTGCGGTAGTAGACCGACTGCTGCTCGGCCAGCGTCCGGTAGGCGTCGGTGACGCACATCGGCTGCCCGAACTGCCGCGTGTACGCCTCGTTGAGCGAGACGAACGCGATGGCCGCGTCGGCCCGCAGCAGATGGCCGCGCTGCTGGATCGGGCAGAGGATGTTCTTCGGGATGAGGCCGTTGGGGTAGTCCTTGGTCGCGTCGATCCGCAGCGGGTTGCACGCGAAGGCGGCCCGGCCCACCCTGTCGATCTTGATGCCGAGCTTCACCAGCGCCTTGGTCAGCGACTGCACGACCTTCTCCGAGCGCTTGGTCAGCGTGCTGACCTCGACCTCAACCTGGGCCGCGGCCAGCAGGTTCGTGGCCCTCAACTCCTGCGCCTCGGCGGCCAGGCGCTGCTTGTCGGCGTAGACCTTGGCGATGGCGTCCATCTGGAGCTGCCTGGCCTGCGCCAGCGCGCTCGCGTCGCTCTGGGCGCGCAGCATCTCCTCGTTCACGTCGCCCGTCAGATACGAGAAGACGCCGTCGCCCACGGGCTGCTGGTACACCAGCTCGACCAGATCCGCGATCGGCCGCCGCATCCGCGCGAGGGCCGTCTCGGCCGCGGCCAGGTCCTTGAGCTTCCTGGTGAGCGCGTCGTTGGAGGCCTTGAGATCGCTGGTCCGCTTGTCGAGCACCTTCTGCGCGGCGGCCAGCTCGTTGGCCGCCTTCTCGGCCTCCTTCCGCAGCGCGGAGAGGCCACCCGGATCCGGCACGACCGCCCCCGCGGCCCCGTTGCCCTCGGCCGGCGTCTCCACGGTACCGACCAGCTCGTCCACGGCCGCCCCCGGATCGACGGCGTCGGCGACATCGTCCACAGGAGACGCCGCCCTCCGGACGGCTCGGACGAGCTCCTTCGCCGACACGCTCATGGGGACCGCTATGGGCTGGGTATGGGCGCTTTGGGCCGCAGTTGAGCCGGCGACCTCGGCCGAGCTCCTATTAAGCGCTTCGGCGGGCAGGCCCACGAGCATCGAGGAGATCGCCGTGACGGCCGCGATCAGACCCGCTGATCGAGGGGCTGACACGTTCGATTCCTCCGTTTGCGAACTCGTTACCTGGGTCAGGCACGCACGTTACTACAGCACTCTCAGTGCCCGGACCGAACTCCCAGGAGCCGTTATGCTCCCAACGCGCCGTTTGCGGGATTTTGTGGGCCCGGTTCCTACGCCAGCCTCCGCTGATGCTCCTGGCACATCTCCCAGAGCCAGGTCTCCGCCCACTCCCCGGGGCAGCCGACGCGCCGTACCGGCGGCCGCTCCCACCCGGGCCGCCGCTCCTCCACGTCCACCTCGGGCCTGGCCACCGGCGCCTCCGGCACCGGCACGGCCACGCGTTCCGGCACCACCTCCCGAAGCGGGGGCGCCGGAACCGGCCCCTCGTACGTGGCATCCGGATGCGGCGGCGCCGGCGCCAGCACCGGCTCGAACGCCAGCACGCCCCCTCCCCCGGCGGTTTGCGCATCGTCGCCAGGCCACGCCCTCTGGCGGGCCTGCATGACGCGCTCCCTCTCCCTGTCGACCGCCCCGTCCGGGACCTCAGCCGCCGGCGTGACCGCGTCGTACCCGGTGAGCTGCCCGGCCAGGAGCCCCCCGGCCAGGATCGCGGGCGCGAGCAACGCCACGAACAGCACCACGGGACGTCCTGCCCCTCGCCTACGCAACTGTTTACGTCGACTTCTCTTCACGGGGGCGACGTTAGCCACGGGGCTGGACGGGGGAGGTGATCGCTTGTCATGCCTTTACCGCAGCTCAGAGCAGCCATGACCGATGCCACGAAAGTCAACACCGCGCAGCGGCACATGCAGTGCCAGAACTTCGCTAGGCTTATGCGTGTCCGCCTCCGTAGCTCAGGGGATAGAGCACCGCTCTCCTAAAGCGGGTGTCGCATGTTCGAATCATGCCGGGGGCACACAGTAGATCAGCCATTACGGCAACTGACCTGCGACTTCTCAGTCGCAGGTCTTTTGCTTGCTAGGCAGCCGTGAGGCATCGGATGCCACCGCATGTCAGTGGTCGCGGGATATACGTGGGATGGATCAGGGGACGTTTTCGCAGGTCACTTGGTGATCGTGGCGCAGACGTGCGCACGATCCCGCGCTCCGGCCGTGGGAAGTCATTGGGAAGGCGGCGCCCGTCCTCGGTGTCCTAATCCTGGCCGTTCCTCGTCACTGGTCAAGGTCGTACGTCCTCGCTGCGCTCCGGGCGCTCCACCTTGACCAGCTCCTCAGCCCGGCGATTGAGCGACCGTCGAGGAGCGGGAGAGAAATGGTCAGGCGGTACAGTCGGCTTCCGGCAAGTGGCGATGTCTACGTCGAGTACCGACGACGAGCGACAACGTGCTCACCGCGTAGGCGACGGCCGCGGGAATCCACAGCCCTCCCCCACTGCCTGTGCTGATAGAGAAGTCAGGCTGACTGCCAGCGCTGACGTCCGCTGAAGAGAAGGCGCTCGGAACCTCTCCCAGGAAGAGCCCCAGGTTGACCAGGGTCAAGACGCCCAGAAGCAGAGCTGTGGCGGCGCCCAGGATTCTCCACCGCCCTGCAGCCGCAACCATGACGAGCAATGGCAGGCCACCAGTCATCGCGATATCCAAGGGCAGGAGAGATCGGGCGGCGACGCCCAGGAAAGCGGAGCTGACGGAGACCAACGGCAGGTAGGCGAGTCCCCCGTCCTCCGTCGAGGACAACAGCACCCAAGGCGCTGCCGAAGCGAGCACCGCCAGAACTGCCCACGGCCACACGCGCCGACCACTCGGCACGCGTCTTCCCTGCTTCAACACCGGCACAGCGTAAGGCGCGCGCCACACGGAACAAGCAAACGGCCCCGGCGGGAGAGCCAGGGCCGAGGTGAGGGCGAGGGCGGTTATTCGAGGGCGTCGTTGATCTTTCCGTTGATGTGGTCTTGCTGGCCGTCGATGCACTTGGCGTAGACGCGGAGCAGGACATCAACGCTGTGACCGGCGCGCTTGGCTACCTCAGGGGCCGGGACGCCCGCGTTCAGCCAGAGCGAGACCGCCGCGTGGCGCAGGTCATACGGGCGGGCAGCCAACGATGAGCTGAACTGAGCCGGTGTGAGGGCCAGCTTGCGGGCGGCCTGCCACACGTAGGAGTAGGCCGAGCTGGAGTAGGAGCCGCCAGTCTCGGTACGGAAGAGCCGACCATCCTTGGCCACGCCGTACGCCTCGATGTACTCGCGGAGAATGGCCACCAGAACCGGAGGAATCGGGATCTCTCTCGTCTCCTTGTCGGCCCGGTGTTTGAGACGACGCGACTCATGGGTTTCGCCGCTGTCCGTCCACCGCTTGGTGCCCTGGGGTCGGGCTCGCTCCAAGATGATCAGTCCCCATCCTGACTCGGGCAGAGTGCAGTTCTTCTCCCGTAGATCCGCCGCCTCCTCGGGTCGAAGTGCGGCGTAGTAGATGCAGGCGAACAAGGCCTTGAGTCGAGCGCCGCGCTTGCGCCCGACCTTGGGCACGGCGTCAAGGAGGTCCCGCGCTTGGCTCGGGTTGACGACCGTTCGCGGGTCGATCACGGTGACGGCCTTGGGCGGGGTCCACTTGATCTCATCGAGCGGGTTGCTAGTGAACGCCTTGTGTTCCACCGCTTGCTCCAGGAGGTGATGAAGGATCGCCCGCTTCCGCCGTACGGTGTTGGCCCCGGCCGCCTTGCCTGCGAGGGTGACCGAGATGGCGTCGAGGGCCAGACGCAACGTGGCCGCCTCTCCCAGTGCCGACAGGGGTAGCGAGGCCTTCTCCAGCCACCGCAACGCCGCCTCTTGGTCCCCTGTCAGCTTGGCTCGCCGGTCTTCGGGTAGCAGGGCGTGAGCTCGGAGCGCGACCCGTAGGTCTTCCAGATCAGGGCGGGCCGGTACGTCGGCCACCAAGGCGGGCAGCAGCGTGAGCAGGGCGTAGGCGTCAGTCTCGCGGGTCCGGGCCGCAGAGGTGCGCCAGCGCCGGAGGAGGTACGACTGCGCGAACTCGAAGAACGACGGACCTGAGGGCTCAGCTTGGAGCATCGATACCGGGAGGCCGGTAGCGATGTCGAAGCCTTCCCCCTTCCTGGCGGCCTCGCGGAGCGTGGAGAGGAAGCTCTCGGCAAGCGCCTTGGTCCGAAAGGTCTTGGACTTCGGCTTGTGCCCGACCTTCCATCGGGCCTCATAGGACGGCGTCTTGCTGGAGGTGTTCCGGCGAACCTCCCAGAAGCGCACGTCATAGGTGATGTTCATGCGCGCTCCTTCCGAGTGTCGAGCCAGGTCAGCAGGTCACGCCGCCAGATGCGGAGCTCATCGTTGGGGAGGCGTACGCAGGCCGGAGCGCGGCCGAGCTCACGCCAGCGGTAGAAGGTGCGGCGGGAGACTCCGCCGAGCTCGTCGAGGACCTGGGCGACCGTCAGCAGCTCGTCACGGTGACTCATCGGGCACCACCGCCCGCTACCGGAGGGCGGGTCCCGGTGAGAGCAGCGGCGAGGAGCTGATCACCGACGGAGTGACCCTTGCCTGCGTAGGTCCATTCGCTGATCACGAGGACGGTGTCCTCGTCGAAGAGCGGGAGGCGTCCGGTGGTGATCTCGTGGTCGCGGGCATGGTCTTCACGGGCAGCGCGGAGCGCGCCGAGGGTGGTGGAGTAGCGGCGGGATCGGGTGGAGAAGTGGCCGCGGAAGCCGAGCATGTGCGCCCACTGAGTGAGCCGGAGGTCGGCCAGGTCCTCGATCGCGCCGAGGCGTAGGCATTCGGCGATCAGGCGTTTGGCGTGGTCGCGGAGGTTGAAGGCGTCGAGGTTGTCGAGCGGGTTGATGCGGCGGTCGAGGGTGCCGACACACTCAGCCGCCTTGGTTGCGTACTTGGCGATGTAGCCGGCGACTGCTTGTTCGGTGAGGTCGCCGTCCAGGGTTATGGGGCGGATGTCGAGCTGGGCGCCCCACTTGAACAGGCGGGCGGGCTGGTCGTCGATGGCGGGGATCAGGACGCTGACGACTCGGGCGGCGTGCCGTACGGCTCGCTCCAGGGCGTCGGCTGTGGCCCAGGCGGGAGGCGCTGCCGCAGGCCCGCCGGGGCCGTCGAGGCGGATGACGGCGTGGAAGTGGACGACGCCGCGGCGCTGGTATTCGGCGACCTTGGCGAAGGAGAGCGTCAGGTGGTGGCGAAGCTCGCGCAGGGCCAGGCCGCCGAGTTTGGCGAGGTGGCGGCGGAGGGAGTCGGCGAAGCGCTTCCACAGCAGTGGGGCCAGGGCGTTGAACAGGACCGAGCCGGTGTAGTCGTAGCAGTCAGGGCAGAGCGGTTCGCCGAGGCGGGGATCGTCCTTGTGGTGCTTCTCCGTGCAGGACATGACCTTGCCGTGCGGGCAGGTCTTGGCGTCGCGGCGAGGGTGGCAGGGCAGGGTCTTGCCGTTCTTCTCCCTGCGGACGTGGACCGCGCCGAAGGAGGGGGCGGTCAGGGTGACGAAGAGCGTGGGATGGGTGGTGACGGTCTCGGGGACGCCTTTGCCGCCGATGAGGCCCGCCCGGATGAGGTGGTAGGTGTCGGTGCGGTAGGTCTCCGCGCAGGCAGGGCAGCGGGAGGCGCGACGGGTCTTGCACGGCAGGCGCAGGAGGCCGTCAGGCTCTCGGCGGGTGGTGTAGCGGTGCAGGAGTTGGCCGGTGGCCGGGTCCCAGTGTTCGACCTTGCCGCGGAGGTGGATCGGCTGCCGGCAGCCGCCCGTTGCGCGGACTTGTGCGGCCCACCGGTGGTAGTCGGGGGCGTTGAGTCGGGTGATCATGCCCGTGATGGCGTGCGGATCTGAGTGCTTTGCAGGCAAGATGGAGTCCTCCTTTCGCTCGTTCGGGTGAAGGGATGGCCCCCGACCTGGCGTGTGTCTTGGCGGATGTACGGCCAGGCCGGGGGTGCTGCGCTATGCGCCGTGGTTGTCGATGCCGGTGCCGTCGCAGTCCACACAGCGGTCGCTGATGGTGTCGAGGCCGGTCCCGTTGCAGGTGCAGCAGCAGTAGTGAGTCATGCGATCACCTCCTTTCGCGGGGTGTGGTGCTCACGTAGACCCGCCAGTGCTGCGGGCGGGCGCGGTCGGGGTAGGCACGGGAAACGCCGGCCACGGTGAAGTTGAGGCGCAGGCGGAACAGGGCGTCGACGATTTCGGCCCGCGTGCCGTCGAGGCGAATTCGCATGGGCGGGTTCTCCTATTCGGGCTGTACGCAACCGCGGTAGCTGGTCTCGGCGGCGTACCGGGAGCGGGCGTCGGACAGGATGGCGACAGCCTTGTACTCGACGGGGCCGAAGCGGATCGACGTCGCGTAGTGGCCGTGCGGAATCTTCTCTTCATCGATCACTGTGCCGAGGTGGGTGGCGATCTGGTCGATCGCAGCGCAGAGGTCGTTGTCGTCGTCGCTGCTCGGGAAGTTATGGACGGTCGTATGGCTCGGGGTTGGAAGGCTCGGGTTGGTCTCCAGGAAGGCGGCCAGGTCGCGCAGGCCGGTGATGAGGTCGGTTCGGTCGGTCATCGAGTTCTCCCTTCTGGTTAGGCGGTGCGGAGGGTGTGGAGCAGGTCGGAGGCGAGTTGGTTGGAGACGCCCAGGTGGGAGCGCAGGGCATCGCGGGTGATGGGCTTGCCATGCTTGGCGTGGTGCTCCTCGGCGACACGGCGGGCGTAGTCGAGCAGGGCCGGAGCGGGGGCGTTCTCTCGCTCGTCCTGCGGTTCGTCCTCGGTCTTCAAGACGGAGACAGCTACCGGGGACGGCTCAGGACGAGGTCCGGCCGCGCGGCGCTCCAGCATGGAGACGGCGACGAGGAATGCGCCCGCTGGGGTGGCGGCGGTGATCCAGCCCCACACGGTTGGTTCGGCTTGGGCGAGGTTGGCGGCCAGGGACAGGACGATGCCGCCCGCTAGGACGAGGATGGGCCAGGAGATCCGGCCCTGTCGCACGCGGCCCGTCTTCTTGTCGCGTTGGCGTTCGCGGGCGGCCATGACGCAGGTGAGGTCGATGCAGACCGCTACCGCCCAGGACATCCAGCCGGTTTGGCCGTGGTCGGCGGCGGTGTCGCGGATGTGGGTGAACGATCCGGCACCCGCGATGACGGCCAGGACGAGGACCGGGCCGGTGTCGGCCAGCCAGCAGGCGAAGCGTCGCATCGTTCCACCCCCTTTCAGGCGTTGATGGGCTGAGGTACGTGGGCGGTGATCTCGTCCCAGGGCGGGGTGAGGTGGGCGTGGGTACGGGCGGCGTGTTCGGCGGTCTGCTCGCTGACGTAGAAGGAGCGGGCGCGGTACCACTGGCCATCGGAGGAGGCCACGATGGCGACGCCGGGTGTCTCGGCGGCGATGGTTCGGGCGGAGGCCAGCGCAGCAGGGTCGAGATCGCCGAGGGTCATGGCGGTCTCGGGGTCGTTGACCCGGTGACAGATGCGTCCAGAGCATTGGGCGCGCAGTGCGGTGACTCCGGGACCAAGGTCGGAGCCGATCCGCTGGCCGCAGCAGAACAGGTAGATGCCGAAGGCCCGTCCGAGTTGGGCCACTCGCAGGAGGGCCGTCGAGGTCTTGGCGATCTCGTCTTTCTCGCTCTTGTCCGCCATCAGGTAGAGCTCTGCCAGCTCGTCGACCAGGACCACGACGGGGACCGGGCGGATGGCCGGTGGGAGTTGCCAGATGTTGCGGGCGGCGGCCTGGCGGCATAGCCCCATCCGGTCGATCATGAGGCCGACCAGGTCGCTCAGCAGGTCGACGGATTCGGCGCGGGACGTTGCCAGGGCTGACAGCCGAGCAGCGTAGGGAGTGAACTCGACGCCGCCTTTGAGGTCGAAGCCGACCAGCGCTACCGGTTGCGGGGCCAGGCCGACGATGAGGGCGTTGGCGAGGTTGGACTTGCCGGACTGGGTCGCGCCCGCGTTGAGCCAGTGCGGGACGGTGCGGAAGTCGACCACCCACGGCTTGCCGGTCTCCAGGCGTCCCACGGTGACCTTGAGCAGGTCGGGCGAGGGCGGGAGTTGGTCGACCTTGACGAGTGGGTCACGCATGGTGGCGGCCAGCCGTACCCGGCCCGGCTTGTCGGAGGAGACGCGCACCGCGTGCACGCCCCAGGAGTGCGCGAGGCGTTCGGCGGCCTCGGCGTAGTCGTCGGGGATCTGGCCTTCCAGGGTCCACAGGGTGACGCGCCAGCCGTACCGGGTGGGCAGCGGGAGCCACATGAACGGTTTGGTGTCGACGGCGACCCGCTGGAAGCGGCGACGGACCTTGACCAGGCCGGTCGAGGCGACCGCGCCGGGGGTGAGGGTGAACCACCAGCGTTGCCGCTTCTTGGTGAGCCCGCAGCCGAGGGCGACGCGCCGCCAGGACGCTCGGACGCTGATCGCTGTGAGCGGGAATCCGAGGGCCAGCCAGAACGACGGGTAGTGGTAACGACGCCAAGCCCACAGCCCGACCACCAAGGCGACCAGGACTGTGAGCAGGGCGAGCGGCTCAGACATCGGCGCCCTCCCGAGCTGGGAGCAGAGCCGAGGCGCGGTAGGCGATGCCCCACCGTCCGGCGATCTCCCAGACGTAGCCGAGCAGGCCGACCGCGTTGACCTGGTCACCGGTCTTGATGGGCGGCTCTCCGGTGATGCCGATCTTCACGAGTTCGATGCGGCCGAATTCGTCCTCGATCGAGACGGTGACTTCGTAGACGGTGTTGCCGTTCTTGTCGGTTTTGATCTCGCCGGTGTCGCGGTTGAGGACGCGTGGGCGCGGGGCCTTCACGCAGGTGATGGCGAGCTTGCTGACATCCACAGGGATGGGGATCGAGCGCATAGGGTCTGACCTCCTTATTCTTCCTATCCAACATAGTTAACCTAGTTGGCTCAGTTGTCAATGTTGGCGTGGATGACTTGGTGTGGTGAGATTGGAGCGATGGTCAAGCACACCGGGCGGCCCGGCTACCTCCAGATCGCCGACGACCTGCGCTCGCAGATCTGCGGCGGCTCCCTCGCGCCCGGCAGCCCGTTGCCCTCCACGGCCCGGCTCGCCGCGCAATACGACGCGTCGCTGTCGGTGGTGAAGATGGCCGTCGGCATCCTGCGCAACGAGGGCCTGGTGATCGGCCAGCAGGGCAAGGGCGTCTTCGTCCGCGATGTCGACGAGGCCCCCGCCGAAGACCTCGCCGGCGAGGTCGCCGAGCTGCGCTCCGCCGTCCAAGAGCTGTCGGTACGGCTGGCGCGGGTCGAGGAGCAGCTGGCTACGTCCACTGAACGCCCCGCGTAGCCATCCGGGCGCGGGCGTTCGCGCTCATCGCCCTGTCGTCGAGGTGGATGCGCACCACGATTGTCACGAAGCCGACCAGGATGGCGAGGCCGAGCAGTCCGGCGACGATGAGCGAGATCATGACCAGATCACCCCAGCCTTGAAGCTCTTGCGCTGACCACGCGGAGGCCGTGGAGTCTCGCCGCGGCGCTTGTTCTTGGCCGTCTGCTTCTTGATCCAGCGGTCGCGCGCCAGGCACTTGAGGCATCGGCTCCGGGTCTCGTCCAGCTGCGCGCCGCACTCGCACGCGGGGGCGGGGTAGATCTCCTCTGTCATGTGATCACCTCTCCTTTCGGTCGCCGTTCCTGCTTGCAGACCGAGAATGCGACGGAGGGTGAGGACGAGATCACTACACGACGGGACATGTTCAAGACGTCCGGCTTACGATGTCGGAGTCCCTGGACGTCCCCCCGAAGAGGTGAGATGGCCAACGAGAGGTTGCGCGCGGCCCTGTTGCAGCGCGGTGTGACCGTCATCGAGCTCGCGACGGCGATCGAAGTGGACCCCAAGACGGTCGAGCGATGGATCACGCAGGGGCGTCCGCCGTACAGAAGACACCGTTTTGCAGCGGCTTCGTACCTCGGAACGGATGAGACCTACCTCTGGCCGGAGGCGCTGACGCGCGATCAGGTGGCCTCAGCGTCGGAGAGCGAGATTGTCAACGTCTACCCGCATCGCTGGGCAGTGCCGAGGGACGCTTGGGGACGTCTGTTCGCCGAGGCGTCCGAGGAGATCGGCGTCCTGGTCTACAGCGGGTTCTTTCTCGCGGATGACACTGGCATGGTGCGCATGCTCGGAGACAAGGCCGACACGGGCGTTCGCGTGCGCATCCTGCTGGGCGACCCTGACTGCGCGGCGGTCGCGCAACGGGGAGCAGACGAGGAGATCGGTGACGGCCTGGCCTCCAAAATCCGCAACGTCTTCGTGTTGTACCGGCCCCTGCGAGGGCGGGAGAACGTGGAGATCCGGCTCCACCGCACCGTGCTCTACAACTCCATCTACCGCGCCGACAATCAGCTCCTCGTCAACGCCCACGTGTACGGCACGCCGGCGGGCAACGCCCCCGTCTTCCACCTCCGCAAGGTCCACGGCGGCGACATGGTGACGACCTACATCGAGAGCTTCGAGCGAGTGTGGGCGGAGGCCGCACCGATAGAGTCGTGACCATGGCGAAGCGGATCGACTTCTACGACGACCCGAACGCCCCCGCGCCCAACAGCCTCGTCCCGTCCGTCAACGTCATCGTCACCAACGACGCTGGGGAACTGCTAATGATCCGGCGCAGCGACAACGACAACTGGGCGGTGCCCGGTGGCGCGATCGACCTGGGCGAGTCGATCCCGGCGGCAGCCGTACGGGAAACGCTGGAGGAGACGGGCATCGTCTGTGAGATCACCGGCCTGGTCGGTACCTACAGCGACCCCCGTCACGTGATCCTCTACACCTCGAACGGCGAGGCCCGGCAGGAGTTCTCCCTCGTTCTGACAGCGCGGGCGGTGAGCGGGAAGCCGACACCGAGCGACGAGTCCCGCGAGGTTCGTTGGGTACCCCGCGATGAGGTCGCCTCGTTGACGATGGACCGGTCGATGAGGATGCGGATCGAGCACTACCTCTCTGGGACGCCATCTCCGTACATCGGGTGAGTTCTGTCCAAGAAGCGTCGCCGCTGCGGCAACCACTGATCGATCGTGTCGGTCATGCAGCTATCAGCGAAGGCGCACCACTCGTCCATGTACAGCTTCTGCTCGGCAGGGTTCGCCGTACGCATTGATGATCTCTCCCACAGGCCGCCAGGAACGAGAAACCGAGCGGCGTGATCAGTGCCCCGTCGTTCGTCAAGATGGAGGAGGGCGCCTATCGCGTCGTCCTGGTCGTAATGACAATCCAGCCGAGGCAGGTAGCGGTCCAAGTAGGCGGTGAGAAGTGTGGCGTCGCGATCCTCGCCGAAGCGGGCGAGCGCGAAGCAGTACCCCTGCCCCGAATACACCAGTTCGCTGTCCAGGAGCATCTTGCCAAGTCGCTCTCGGAATTGGGTGCGCCGATCCAGGCCGATCAGCCACGCGGCGGTCAGCCGCGCTCGCCACTCGCTCTCCAGCAACAGCTCAAGGTCATCATCGGTGATCCGCCGTGCGTCTTTGGCCAAGGAGCGGGCGAACCAGACGAGGTCAGGCTCTGGCAGCATCATGAACCCGCCGCCCAAAAGCTTCAGGTACCGCCGAACTTCGCCCTTCCCTGAGCTGACGTAGCGTCGGACGACGGCTATCAGCTTGAGGTCGGGCGGGATCGGTAGCCGCATGAGGTCATCATGCCGGGGTCGTCCGGCCCGGTGCATCCCTCGTTTTCGCCGCAAGCGCGGCCTTCGTCGCCTTTACAGCGGCCAGGATGCACGGCGTCGATGCGGTGATCGAACGGGAGACTAGATGCTCGGGGCCATAGCGTGAGTGGATCTCGGCGAGGCGTTCGGTGACGTCGAGATGTCGACCGTCCGGGCCAGTGGTCATGTCGCAGTAGGTCAGCGCTTCCACCAGTTCGGGACGCTCCTCGTCGAACTCCGCAGTGAGCGCATCTAGCAGGTTCCTGTTGAGTGCTTCGTTGACCGCGCAGGAGTGGTGGGCGACCAAGCGGCAGAGCGTGTCGTCGGCCTGGTGAACATCGCGGAGGTAACGCGCGCCGTCGAGAGGGTGGAAGCCAGTGTCGACGAGGTCGGGGGCGTACCCGATGTCGTGCAGGTAGGCGGCCGCGGTGAGCGTGTCGGCCTCGTCGCCGAGGATCGGGCCCAGCGACAATGCGCGGGCAGCTACCCCTTGGGTATGCGCCCAGCGTCGCGGCAGCGTCGTCTTCAGAAGGTGTCGGGCCAGGTCATGGGCCCATTCGGCTTGTCCCACGCTGTTCACGATAGCCAGCGGGCACCAGGGGCGGACTAGAGGCACAAGTGAGACGTCCTGGGACGTCTCACCCGCGCACGTAGCGGCCCTTGCCGTGCTCGGCGACGACCAGGCCCTCGTTCTCCAGTACGGCGAGCGCTTGCCGGACGGTGTTGCGCGAAGCCTGGTAACGACCCCTGAGGGCGAGTTCGCTTGGTAGCGCGGTCCCTGGGGGTAGGTGGCCCTGCTGGATCTGGCGGCGCAGGTCATCCGCGATCACCTGGTAGCGGTAGAGGGCGGCGTGGTCTGCACCGGTGACCACTCGCCCCTTGGCCGGGACGGTTACGATCAGCCCTTCACCCTCCAGGAGGGCCAGGCCGCGGCGGGCGGTGTTCCTGGCGACGCCGAACTCCTCGCACAACTCGGCTTCCGAGGGGAGCGCGGCGCCCGGAGGGTAGGTGCCGGCCGCGATCCGTTCGCGGAGTCTGTCGGCGAGTTGGGTGTAGACCCGCCAGCCGGTGAGCCATTGGCGCTCCTCAGGCATGGCGTCAGGAACGGTAGGCATCGGCGATCTTGCTGAGGTCCATGCCGAGTTCCCCTTGCTCGCCCTCCTGCCAGCCATCCCGCGCGGCCTGTTCGATCCGGTCGACGGCGGCGGGCAGGCGCAGGAACGTGACGCGTTCGTCTTGCTGGTCGCCCCAGTAGAACCAGCAGAACGGCAGGTGGACGAAGACACGACGGGGACGGCATCGAGCGTCGGTGACGTCCAAGCCGGGGCGGCCGTCTGCGGTGACGACCAGGACAGCGGGGATGTCGCGGGCGGTCAGCTCTTCGCGCAGGGCGGTCAGCAGACGCTGCTGGTAGGCGCGCCGGTGTTCCAGGGTGCTGTTCATGGCAGGGGCGGTCCCTTCGAGGTCACGGTTGGTGAATCGAGAGTCGCCGTTAGCAAGGAACCTCTACACCACGAATCGGGGACGTCTAGGGACGTCTTGTGTTACGTTCGCGATCAGGACCGGTCTCCCCCGGAGGTGCGCCGTATGAACGACAACCTTCGCCACGCCCTCATCAACGCCCGCCTGCAGGCCGCTGACGTGGCCGCACGCCTCGCGGTTGATCCCAAGACCGTTAACCGCTGGCTCAAAGGGCGGCTTCCCTACCCGCGGCATCGGTGGGCCGTCGCCGATCTCCTCCGTGTCGATGAGGCCGACCTGTGGCCTGAGGCCGCCCAGCAGCAGCGCTTGATCTCGGATGAGGTACAGGCCGTCTATCCCCATCGTTGGGCAGTACCGCAGAGCGTGTGGCGGCGCCTGTTCGAGGAGGCAGAACGGGAGATCGACATCCTGACCTACAGCGGGCTCTTCCTCATCGAGGACGCCGGGATCCTCAACCTCATAGCCGAGCGCGCCTGCGCAGGCGTAAGAGTCCGGATGCTGCTCGGCGACCCGGACTGCCCCGAGGTAGCCACGCGGGGCCAGGACGAGACCATCGGGCCCGACGTGATGGCGGCGCGGATCAAGAACTCGCTCGCCCTCTGCTCGTCTCTCGACCGGGTCGACCAGGCGGAGATCAGGCTCCACCGCACGACCCTCTACAACTCGATCTATCGCGCCGATGATCGCCTTCTCGTCAACATCCACGCCTACGGCACCCCAGCCGCACACGCCCCCGTGATCGATCTGAGAGCCATCGAGAGCGAAGGAGCCGCGGAGGTCTACCTGAGTAGCTTCGAACGCGTCTGGAGCAGTGCGGAGCCGCACCAGAGGCGATCCTGAAGAACTGAGTCCTTTCCAACCTGGCGGCGCTGGTCAGCGGAGGGACAGGAGACCGGGTTGAGATGAGATGCAGCCCGGTAAGACAGCAGTCGACCGAGATCCGATTTGTGGCTCATGCCGTACAGGGCCAGGACGTACGGTCCGTTGCCGGCCTCGTGAGTGCACGACCTGCGATCGGACTTCCCACACCTAGGCCGGCGGGGCGAGCCGCGCCACCTGGTCACGGACGGGGTCACCGAGGTCGGCCTGGAGCAGCCCGTTGTCGATTCCGGGAGTGCAGCCCACGGAGATCCGGACATCCGCGGGCGGTCCGTCCGGATAGCCGAACAGGAGCCGGAACTCGCGGTCATCCGCGCCTGTTCCCCCCTGGCACATGTGCTCACTCGGCCAGGTGTCCAGGGAGCTCAGCGTTGCGGCCAGGTCGTGGGCGACCTGCCTGCCGTGCTCCAGTCGAGGGGGTTTCCCGGTGTACGAGGTGGCCTGGCCGCACACCACGACCGAGACGACCCCCTCGGGCACCATCTGCTCGTTCTGGCCCCGACGGCCGGCGAGGCGGCCCCTGCAGGGGTCGTCGGACCGGGCGGGCTTCCAGGTTCCCGCCCGATAGGCGGCAGTGATGCTCGGCCCGACGTACGAACGGCTGCCGGCCGTGCCGTTCGTGGTCGTCACGCAGGAGTTGACCTCCTCGGCGCTGCCCACCCACAGCGCCCGGCCGTCGGGGTAGGCGAACCGGATGAGGTAGTTCGTCATCGGCCCTCCCATCTGCGTGCACAGACCACCGCGAGGGGTGGCGGTCACCGGAAGGTACGCGAGGTCACGGGCCATCACCCTCGCCTGGTCCGTCAGGGTCCTGGTTCCGCCCAGCCGTTCGCCACCTGGGCGGGCATTGGTTCCGGGGTAGGCGCAGATCAGCGCCTGGACCGGCGCGCCGGGCACGAGTGACTCGCCGACCCCGTCGACGTCGGCGGCGGCGGGAACCCAGCCGCCGATGCCGTCGCCGCCCCACTGCTGCGGGCACGTGGCCGGTACCGGCGGTGACCCGCTCGCCGACTGCGAGATCAGCATGACCCCCGCACCAACGACGACCACGGCCAGGGCGACGCCGATCCAACGGACGAGCTTCATGACACTGAGACGTCAATTCCGATTGATCGGTTCAATCGGGCCCGCACCTATAGCCGTCCGGGACCGGCGAGGCGTTAGTTGATGGAGCTTGTTCCGCTCTGCGCTTCCGCAGCTCAGAAGGACCGCCCTGGGATCCGGTCATATCTGGAGCGCCTACGGAGCGTCCGGTCATGACCTTGCGAGTCGCGATCAGGCCGGCACCGCGAGACGCACTAAACCACCCGTCAGTCCGGATGAAAGCTCACTGCAGGACACGATTCCAGGGACGACGATGCCAGGGACGAGTGAAAGCAACTTATCTACACGTGATCAAGGCCGCCCACCTGCGGCGGTCGGCAGCGCGTGAGGCGGTCTGCTGGCCGCGCTGCGGCTCTTCGGCCGGTCGCGGCCAGCACCGCCCACGCGCTATGTAGTCGCAGCGGGCAACTGTCGGTCGAAGCACATTTCGACGTGTGCTTGAGGGGGCCGGTGATGGTTGTCCTGTCCGACCGAGCTTACAAAGTGGTTGAGGCCGTGACGATCGCCGACTTCGGCACCTAACGTACATGGTCCGGGCGATCGGCTGCCGCGGACCGACTTCGTCGGCCCTTGCCACTGAGTCCGAGGGCTGATGCCCGCTGTACAGCAGGCTCATACGGCTACCGAGTTTGACCCTGTTCTCCCTGCGTGAGACCACTTTTGTAGTAGCGTTGAGCCGCTCCATGCCAAGCAACTGCTAGTGATCACCCGATTGCTTCCCATACCAAGCGAGGCTGGCCTTCATCTCATGCAGATACAAGCGTCCGGGTTCTTTCGTGTTGGTCAGCTTGTGCCGGAAGATCAAGAAGTTCTGAAGATCCCAGTTGGCACAACGGTCGAAAGTGCACTTGCGCTCATGCGTGCGAACGACTTCGACCAACTGCCTGTGATAACAAGTGAAGGCCGGGTTATAGGAGCTTTTTCGTACCGCTCCCTCGCTCGCTCGCTTCGGCATGTTCGTGCGGCAGATAATCCACTCAAAATCGCGGTTGATGATCTCATCGAGGATTTGCAGTTTGTGCGAGTCTCCCAGGAAATCAGCTCGATTGAGGAGTATCTGGAAGCTGATCATGCTGTGCTTGTTGGAGACGAGGATCGCCTTCTAGCCGTCGTGACGAGTGCCGACATGATGCGCTTTCTCTTGAGTCGGACACGGCCCTTCATTTTGATTCGAGATATTGAGCTCGGCATTAGAGACGTAATGAGATCATGCTGCACTGATGAGGAACTTGCTAGCTCCGTCGTTACTGGGCTTCCGTCCGAGTCGTTAAAGGACGAAGCGAATCTCGAAGATTTGACTCTCAGTGAGCTTCTATCAGTCCTTCTGAATCCGTCCAACTATGGCAGTTTCTTCCGGTTCGGATTCGGCCCTAGGCGAGACTATGTGAGTTTGACTCTTGAGCCGGTACGTGACATTCGAAATAAAATTGTCCATTTCCGTGACGAAGTTGCTGAGGACGAGATGCAAACGCTGGCCGAAGTGGTGGCCTGGCTCAGGCGAAAAATGCTGACACGAGGAGTGGCGCGTTGACTTCCCTGCGCTCCTACCAGCAAGAGCTGCTCGATACTCTGAGGAGGACCGACCGCCCGCACGTAGGAACGGTCTCCTCGGCAACCGGAGCCGGCGTTCGTCGAGTGGTAGCTCTCTATATTCTAGAGATCGCTAGCACGTCGCCTGTGTTGGTCCTGTGCCCAACCATCGCAATGGCACATCAGTGGGAGGAGCTTATTCAAGACCAAGGAGACTCCAGCGTTAGAGTCATGAGCTCAACGAGTGATGCGCTCGATATCCTAGAGAAGCAGGCGAGCGATAGAGCGGGCATATTGATAGCTACGTATGCTAGAGCGCATCACGGCCCAAGTAGGAGAGCGCTTGTGGGCCACAGTTTCGGCCTGATCGTGCATGATCAACCGCTTCGATCAATGCCGGATGAGATCTCCCGTGCTATTGATTCGCTCAACTCGAAGGCCGTGCAGGCTATAGCACTAGTCGATTCAGCGGATGTCTCTAAAGCGTCGCTCAGATGGCCACTTATCTGGGAGATTTCGCCTCAACGACTTCTAGAAACTGGGTATGTTCCTCTTCGTTTCACGCAGGTCCCGTACGCGCCTAGCGCGGAAGAGCGTGAACTCCGCTCCGAAGCCATGGATGTGTTGCGTGCGCATGCGAATGAAAAGGGTGTCCCGTTTTTCCTCCTAAGTGATAGCCTTCCGGCAATGCGTCAGAGATTGCTTGCCTTGGTGTCGGAACTCTCGGAAAACTCCGTGCTGGCTCAGCGAGCATGGTCAATACTTGAGCGCATGGAAGCAGTTCAAGGAGAGGATTCGCGCTTCACCGCCCTTGACGAGGTTCTAGGTAGGCCTGACGTTGCGGATTCTCGATGCATTGTCGTGGCAGCAACAGTCACCGATAGCCATTACATTGCTAGCCATCTCGAAGACACCGGTAGGATGCCTCGGGCAATCCTTAGCTCGCGATCAACAGAGTCGGATAGGCGCGCTATATTGGCGAGACTTGAGCGCGGAGAATGCGTTGTAGCGACACACGTAGTTGCCGAGTATGTAGGCGACTGGCCGACTGAGGTAACTATCATTCTATGGCCTTCTTCGGGAAACCGGCGCGCAATCAATAACGCCTTTCGGTTCACCGATGCCTGGCCGACCACGAACATCTTTGAGCTGAGCGAAAAAGTGTGACTGAACATGGCAGCTGAACCAGGCCATGGAGCGAAGGTTCCCAAGTGTTCGGGACAGCTCTAGGATCTTGTAGGCCAGTATACTAATGGCGCTCGTCTCTATTAGGAGTGAACGGCTTTGGTAGCTATAGCCTTGCTACGAGCGGGATGTTGGCGTTCTACCGTGCCCGTTGCTGTACAGCAGGGATATACAGCAACGCTGCTGCGTAAGAGCAGGCACCGTCAGCCAGCACCTGCAGCTTGACCAGGAGAAGTCCGCTCGACCTTGAGACTGGCTCCCATTTGCAAGCAGGCATTCATGTTGGTATCGGGGCTCAATTAGGGTGATCCGACATGCAACAGCTTGCGCTCTTTGACCTGGACAAAACGACCTGGAAGAGGCGTTCCGGGTGTGGGCGGCGAAGTTCGCCGGCGAGCACGGCCTTGGGCGCGAGGCGATTGACCGCCTGATCGCTTTCGACCGGGCGGGCTACCCGCACCGTGAAGCGTTCATCGGCAAGGTCCGCGAGCACTTCTCCCTCTTCGGATCCGTTGGTGAGCTGTGGAGCCGCTACCGCACGCGCATGCCGTTCCCCGTCCGCTGCTGACCTGAAGTGCTGGAAGGATTAGCGCGGCTGCGCGCGGCCGGGTGGAAGGTGACCATCGCCACCAACGGGATGGCGGACAATCAGCTCGGGAAGATCCAGCGGACGGGACTGGCCGAGGCCGATGATGCTTACGCGCTCTCCGGAGCTGGAGTGTCCGCAAGCCCGATGTCGGTCGGTTCGAGATCGCTGCCCCGCGGTGTGGCATGGCCCTGCCCGTGGGGGCTGGATACTCGGGGACCACCTCGTCAAGGACACCGGCGGGGAACGGGCCGCCGGCCTCCGTACGGTCTGGGTCAGCGCGGGGACCTCACCCGGCCACGAGCACGAGGCGGACCATGTCGTCACGGATGTGCTTCAGGCGATGGAGATTCTGCATGGCGACCATTGACCGAGAGGTCGCGCCGCAGCTTGCGGGGGAGCGCTGTACAGCAGCCCGTACAGCAACACCGCCTCACGGATCACAACCCGCCGACCTGCATCCGCCGCTTCATCAGGGCGGGAAGTCGCTGACGTGGTATCCGCCCTTCCCTCGGCGTGGTGGCTGAGACCGTAACGATCGCGGACTTCGGTGGCCCGTCATCCGGGCTGGGGCGATCGCCGGCAAGGCCCCTCCTCCGTCGGTCCTCGCCACCGGGTGGCCATGGCTTAGGTGCCACCAGCGCTGACAGCAACGTCCCCACACGTCGACGTATCCGCGCCACCGTCCACACCTGCTTGACCGCGGTCGCGATTAGCCGAGCAGGGCGATCGGTCCGCCTGAAAAGCAGACGGTCGCGGTTCGCCTGAGGTGCTTCCATGGTCGACCACGGAGAGTGAGCTACTTCGTGCTCGTCCTCCACTACCGCCGACGTCGACCTGACGCCACCGGCACAACTCCGTGTGGACTGTCTGCCGCCGTGCCGCCCGAGCAAGGGCCTTGGCGTGCAGAGGACCGACACAGGGCCACACGGTGACCGACTTCAGCCGCTTTGCCCTACAGCAGAGCAACGAGCTTGCTGCAATCGCCCGAGATGCATTGCATCAATGGGAAAGAGATGTCATTCTGCTCGCTCGCAGGGCGATTCTCTGGAGGTTCCGTCATGTTCGTTCATGGGCAACTCACACGGAACCAAGGAATCGATCCGCGAAACCTCACGTTCGCCTCGATCGACCTCGAAACGACCGGTCTCTACCCAAACAAGGGATCACGCGTCTGCGAGATCGGGATCGTACGCATGCGCGGCGACGGCGTCGTCCTCGACGAGTACTCCACCCTCGTCGCCCCGGGGATACGCATCGCCAACGACGAGTATCACGGCATCACGAACGCCGTCGTCAAGGGTGCCCCCACCTTCCAGCAGATCGCCGGCGACGTACTCGCATATCTAAGCAACGCAATCGTGGTCAGTCACAATCTCGACTACGAGGACAAGTTCCTCACCGCAGAATTCGGGCGGCTAGGCATCAACCTGCGCGACATCCCGGGCCTGTGCACGCTCGTCATGACGAGGACCCAACTGGATCGATACGGCTATCGCCTCGACGATGTCGCCAACCTGATCACCGGCGAGTGGCCTGCTGCATCTCATTCTGCACTGGGCGACGCCCGCACACTGGCCAACATGCTCGCTAGGGTCATCACCCAAGCTCCGCAGCGCCTGTCCTGGAGAGGACCGACGCCGGTGGCATTACCGCCATATCCTCGTACCGGAGTGATTGCTCCACGCGCTGCGGGCCTGCGTAAAGGGACAGAAGGTTGGCTGGCCTCACTCACAGCCCGGCTTCCACTGATGGCACAACCACCTGCACCGCAGCCCCAGGGTGTCACTGACTACCAAGCGATGCTGGGGCACGCTCTTGCCGATGGCCGCATTGTCGGAGAAGAGGCTCAGCAGCTGGCCCTTCTAGCTGCTCGTGCCGGCCTCACGCAGCTGACTGCTCGTCAGGTCCATGAAAGCTTCCTGGCGAACGTCCGGGCCAGGGCAGAGGCCGATGGTGTTGTCACCACCGCCGAACTTAAGGAACTCCAGCGCGCCGCCCGAGAGCTAGCGGCGACGCATTTGATCGGAGACCTAGAGCAGGCCGCAGCAGCCGATCGCGCACGCAGAAACGGACCGCTCAAGGGCTGGCGACTGCTTCCGGTAGGAGACGCCCCAGGAGTTGCGGAGGTCATGGACTTCGCCTCTACCCACGGCGCCACTGTGGCAGCGAACGTGACCAAGACCGTACGCCTAGTGGTAGCAGACTCGCCTGCGGGTGACGACCCTCGCCTCCAGAAGGCGACAGCCGCCGGGATAACGATCCTCTCGTCCGGCGAAGCGATGCAGCTCCTTGAGAAAGAAGTCGAGATGACCCACGCTGGCCTGTTCGCTAACGCGCGTGGTCAGGAGCTGGCCGAGAAGCTAAGCGCAGAGCAACGTCAACAGGCGTTGAGGCAGCGCCCGGAGTGGCATGAGGCTTGGCGACCCCGAGAGCTCAGCACCGCCGATTATCGAGCTCTGTTCATCGATCGCTACCGGGACTGGGACGAATCCCGGCGTACCGATCACACCACTCGCGTCACGCTCCAGCCTCATAGTTCGGCTTCTGCTCGACAGCCACATCGGGCCGCTTCCAAGCGAACCAGTGGCTGTGCTGCTGCTTTGGTTGTCCTGGCAAGTGCCGCTGCCGTGCTCACTGAGGCAGTTCGACAGCTCCTTGCCTGACTAAGGCAGGACACAAAGGGAGCCGCGGCAACTGCACCAGTTTGCTGCCGACGCGTAGCCTTAGCGGGGTCCCCTACCTTCAGTACCCCCTTTAGTAGGGGGAAGGGCCTCTGTCAATCCCCGACGGGCTCATCCGCGACTCGGGATCAGTCCGCAGCGGAAACGAAGTGCACCTCACTTCTTCAAACGTGTGATCTCTTGCTCCAAACCCGGCCACGCGAGGCGTATACCGGCCCTCTGGCACAGTGCGACCCAGCGATCGTCGGATGGTTCGCGCTCGATCCACAGGACCCCAAGAACTCTTTCGGCGCGGTGTCCTAGTTGGTCAACATAGTCGAGGACCTGACCAAGGCCTAGCCTTAGCTGGTTGATCTCATTGGCGCGTGTCAGTGACTTGATCTCGCACACCGTAAGGCAGTCGACGTCGGGGCGCCAAGCAAGGTCGAAGTCGGGATCAGCTGGCCCCGGGGATAGTGGCTCTATGCCACGAGCCCGTAGTTCGGACGCAAGTAAGTTCTGCAGTCGTCGGTGTGCGCGAAGGTTACGGCCGTTGAGCTCAGTGTTGGGCGCCGGCGTAGTGGGCACGGGGACGACATCTTCATCTGCTTCGCGATACCCAACTCCTACAGCGACTTCCGGGCGCAGGACTGGGGCGCCGGTGCGCAGCATGTGGAAGCGGATGACCTGACGTTCAGGGCCGCCGCCTGTTTCGGGAGCTCGTCCATACGACCATGGTGTGGTCGGATCAAGTACGAACTCACCCACATAGCGAACCTCTCCTCGTGACCCTTCGAACAGTCGTAGAGCGCGCCCGTCCTGGGCATGGTCGCGAATGGCCTTGTTTCCGCGGGTGAAGGTTTGGTCGCCGGTCTGTCCCTCTCCCGTGTAGCGGAAGGTGCCGTCTTCGGCCCACTCGTCGTAGTACCCGTGCTCATGGCCAGAGCTAGGGTCCGTGAAGATGAGGATGTTGGGGGTGCTGCGGGAGGGTGAGATGCCGCCTTGCCCGCTCCCCCCATAGCGTTCGTGCAGCTCAACGCGCCGGATCTTTTGGCCTGGCTCCAGCTGCCATCCGCCTGAGTCCTGCATTGCGAGAGGCTGTCCGGATTGGGTTACTAGGGTCATGAGACGGTGCCACTGAGTCTCGGATAGGCGATGCGGGTTGGAGGCAAACGGTTGGGTGAGCAGCGTAGCGCCGGCTAGCAGACTGTCGCCCCTGACCGTATCTCGCGGCAGAACAGGCTCTACCCAGCTAGTGATGAGAATGGGAACGACCCATCGCTGTCCAGTGGGGGGATCAGCCCAGTAGTCAGCATCAGCCGAGTCGTTTGCTTCGTATGGGGCGCCTGCGATCTCTCCGAAGGCGGCAATCCCTCCGGAGGAGCCTGTCAGCCACAGCGCGAAGGGTTCTCCTGGAGAAATCTCGCCGCGGTACCGGCCGATCGTCCAGTCCTGAGGCTTCTTGCCATCTCTTCGCATGCCCACAAGATCAAACTTCGCCGGGTTACACACCAACACCCATGCAGGCATCCTGTTCCACCTCTCTAGCAGTTGATCTCGCACCATATCTATCGACCCCAACCGTCAAAAGGCTTGAGGTGTTCGGCGGGCGGGACTCGCTGGGACATATCACAGGTCTCGCGACTGCCTCGACGGCCCGGATAGCCGGCACAAGTACCGTCAACGGACCCGAATGCGTTGCCCTCCCGATGCTCTCCAGTCTTACCGGCAAGTAGAAGTGAATGCCGCCGCGCGAAGCTGTAGTGCAACGGCCACGCTTCGGAATCATCAGGAGCCGATGGGCAGACTCCGGGCTTGCGCCCGCGCGGAGGATCGAAGACTCCTCAGATATGGATAGAAGGTGTGATGTCGGTTCTGGTCAAGGTTGAGAGGCAGATCTAGCTGGGCAATCAGCTCTGATTCTGCTGCCCAGGGTTCGTCGTGCTGCATCCAGCACACCCGGGCATACTCTGCCATCCATGCAGTGAGCTCTCGCTCGCCGACTAGCCCGAATGTCAGCCGTTTGCCGCTGCCAACTCGTCGCAGCTCGAGCCCCAGCAGACAGCCCAAGGTGAACCGCAAGGTCGACCCCTCGGCGTTGCCGCGGTAGTGGTAACGCACCCTACCGCGAAGGTTCTGCCTGCTGACCCGGGCCGCCATACGGCGAGGTGCCATGCCAACGTAAAGCAGCTGGTCGCGGGGCAGACGCGGGTCAGGCGCTTGCTCGAAGTACCAGCCGTAAACGCCTGGAGCCGCCGGCACCGGACTTGGTTGCGTTAGCACCTCAGAGGCTCGCCACAGTCTGGTGGGCTCTAACAGTTCAACGGCGTTCATCGCTGCCTCCGGCTCTGCAGCTCATAGGTAAGGGCCTCCATCGCGACTCGTTTCTCATCCAGTGCGGGCATCGCTCTACTGACGATGAGCAGCTCCAACAGTCCAGCTACTCCTCCAGCTCTGCAGTCCGATACGCGACGTACGCCCTCGTGTCATGCCCAGAGTCCATCAGCGATGGAACCCATCACTTAGGGATGCTTTGCACCCTTCAATTTGATCGCTAAGATTCGAGCACCATTTCACATCTGCACCTTATGTCCAGTTTGTACATAGAAAGCAGGATGTATGCGAGTCATGATGCAGCCAGCCAGCTTAGCGACAGCCTCCGTACGCCGACACTACGAGGACACCATCCAGCGCCCTGTCGATCTCGCTACCTACAGCTCCCTGCTCGGCTCGAATCTGAACCTCCTTCTTTCCCTCTACCCCACCGGCGTTGCTCCCATGTGGGGTGTCACTCCGGGCAAAAGAGATGTGAATGTCGGCAAGTACAGAAAGCTACGGCCCGGCGACTACGTGTTCTTCTATGGCCAGAAGCGCCTCTATCTCGGCGGACTTATAACTCACCTTTTTCGTAACGCACAACTGGCAAGCCTGCTTTGGGGGATCGACGACGACGGGCAAACATGGGAGTACATGTATTCTCTCGACGACCTCAAAGGTTGCCATATCACAATCGAAGAGGTGAGAGATTGCGTCACAGCTCTTGGCCCGAAATTTTTCGTCCAAAACCCCTATATTGTCGAAGGCGTAGACGCGGAAAGACTAATTGATATTGCTCAGGTAGACATCGGAGATGTGCCTGTTAACAGTAGCCTACAAAATACCGATCTAGCGCCAGAGGGAATACCGTTCACCGGTGAGCTGGACCGAATGGTTTCTAGCGCTAGTCGTCGTGCAGGGCTGAAGCGTTCTCATGTGGCGAGACCGAGTAGCTGAAGCCCGTCGCCTGGGTGGCTGCGGTAGTGGTCAGTGGCGGCGCTGATGTTGGTCCAGCCGATCAGGCGGGCCAGGCCGATGGCCAGGTTGCGCAGGCTCGCCAGGATGCGTGGAGCGGCGCCTTTCCGCACTCTGCAGGCGTCTTCGTGGTAGGTGACGTCGCGGATGTGGTGCAGGGCCTCGATGCTCCAGTGGCCGCGGATGAGGGTGGCGAGGTGGGCGTGGAGGATCCGGCCCGGCGGGAGACTGGTGACGGCGTAGATCGTGACGATGGTGGTCTTGCCGCTCTTGTGGTCGGTGCGGCGGCGCTTGACCTGGATGGCCTGCAGGGCGTGCGGGAAGGGCAGGCCCGGGCGGGCGGTGCAGATCTTCATGCGGCGGATCTCGCGGCGGCCATGCCCGGTCTCGTCGGTGCGGTCATTGAGGATGGCCTCGCGCCAGGGCAGGGCCTTGAGTCGGCGGTGCAGGGTGGGCTGGTTGCCCTTGACGACGAGCAGGTAGTGGCCGCCGGCGGCGACGATCTGGCGGGCATGTTCGTGCTGGGTGTGCAGGGCGTCGGCGGTGATCACCACGCCGGACAGATTCAGGTCGGCCAGCAGCGGCGTGAACGCGGGGATCTCGTTGCTCTTGGCCTGGATCTGGGCTTGGGCCACGACGGTCTGGGTGTCGTGGCGGACGGCGGCCAGCAGGTGGGTTACGCCGTCACCGGTGCGGCTGCCGCGCAGCGTCTTGCCGTCCACGGCCAGGCCGAGTAGCGGTTGTCGGGTGCTGGGGGTGGGCGGTGCGGCGCAGGCGGCCAGCTTGGTCAGATAGGCGCAGGTCGCGGTGTCGAAGGCGTCGCCGTCCAGGCGGGCCAGCAGCCGTCCCAGGGTGCTGGCGGCCAGCCGCGTCGCGGCGGGCAGGCCGAGCTGGACGCGTAGTTCAGGGTCGCATCCGGTGATGAATCTGGTGATCTTCGCCAGGGAGGTGGCGCCGCCGAGTACGGCGAGCAAGGCTAAGGCCAGCAGCGGTCCGAGTTGGTAGCGGCGCCCGCGACGGTTACGTGGGTCGGGTACGGCATCCAGGACATCGGCCAACGCGGGCAGGTCGGTCAGGTCCGTCATCGGGTCGGTGGTGGTGACGTGCTCCAGGTGGCGGGAGAGCACGTCGATCGGGGAAGATGGCACGCGAACGCGGCCCCTGTTCTTGATCGACTGGCTAGACACCGACGATCATCAGGGGTCGCGTTTGTCATCTCCGCACCGGGGCGCCCTCAACCATCTGCCCGTCTACAGGGCTACGACCGTCTCACCAGCCGAGAACGCTTCAGCCCTGAGTCGTCGTGAGCAAGCGAAGCTAAAGCAACTGCTACTACCTGGCCTAACTGGTCAATGCGCCCTCTGCGGGCGGACGTTCGAAAGGCGCCTTCTGGTGGCTGCACACATCAAGAAGCGCGCCGCATGCTCAGAAGAAGAGCGGCGAGACCTTGGAAATATCGCGATGCTCAATTGCATCCTCGGGTGTGACGCCCTGTACGAACATGGGTACGTCACAGTGGGCCCGGGCGGAGATATTTGGATCAGCAAAGCGGCGCTCAACGGCCAGAGCGTTAAAGAGCACGTTGAACGGCATCTAAAAGGCCGCGTCGCCACTTGGTGGAACGCAGAGCGTGAGCGCTACTACTCCTGGCATAGATCCCACGCGTACCGAGGCGACCTGCCCGCTTAGTAGCGTAACTGGTTTTGTCTCCTGCACGCCAGCCACATACTCCACTGCTTAAGCTCTTACCTCTTGAACGAGGGCAAGGTGAATGACTTCTCAATGCTTGTATCAGGGGACGGCCGGCCATATCGCTGGCCTCATAGCCACCAATCAGCTCATACAGGAGCTCACAGGACGCTTCAGAGATCTGTTTGGCGGCGAACCTAGCGACAGCGAAGTACGTTCATGGCGGAATAGTATACCTAATGTGATCAGCCTTCTAGTCGAAGCGAACCTGGCCGACGTTCAGGTTCTGATCGAATTCAAGGCACCCATCACAGATGTACGAATGGACCTTCTGCTGGTGGGCTCCTATCCGCAGAGCGGCCAAATGTCGATAGTGGTAGTAGAAAACAAGCAGTGGTCACGTATCTATCGCGACAAGTACGCCGACATGGTAAACGTGACCGGCGCGCCGGGCTCCAATCCGCGATTACATCCAATCACTCAAGCCTGGGGCTATCGCCAGGTCTTGCTCGACTACATATCTCTGGTAGCCCAATCAGCCCAGGTTCATTCCATAGTGAACATGCACGAGGCTTCCACTGAAACCCTCTATGCAGTAAGACCCTCTCTCCTCAACATTTCCTGCGATCAGAGCTACATCCGTTGGTACGGAGCAGAACACCGAACGGCCTTCAAAAGAGACCTGCATAGAATTTTAGCTCCCGAGCGGGCTGACATATACGCCCATGAGCTCCTTGCAGCTCCGGTAAGTCCAACCGGAGGGCTAATGGCAGTGGTGAGCGAAAGCGTATGTCGTCGCTCTGTATTCACTTTGTTAGACGAGCAGCGCGAAGCTTACGACTACGTACGCAGGGCCGTGGCAGCGAGTAAACAAGGTGCTCCTAAGGAGGTCGTCCTAATCGTAGGTGGACCTGGAACTGGAAAGAGTGTAATAGCAGTGGAGCTGCTCGGCGCTCTCAACCGACAGGGAGTACGCGCAGTTCATGCCACAGGCAGTAGATCCTTCACGCAGACGCTGCGTGACAACGTTGAGCGGATGGATCGGAGGGCTCGCCATAGCTTCTCCTACTTCAACAGCTACACCCATGCCACACCTAACGATATAGATGTATTGATTTGCGATGAAGCGCACAGAATCCGCCACACATCCCGCAAAAGAAGCTCCTACGACGAGACTCAAGCTCGGCCGGCAGGTAGACCGCAGGTAACGGAACTGATCAACGCGGCGCACGTCCCGGTTTTCCTGTTAGACGAACATCAGGTTGTACGTCGAGGGGAAGTAGGATCAATAGAGCTGATCAAAAAGGCAGCTCAATACATGAAACTAAACGTACATCAGATCGACCTTCGGCATCAATTTCGATGCGGCGGTTGCCCTGAATACGTCACCTGGATCGAGCAACTCCTCGGTCTAGGTACCGACGAGGGGCCTCAACGCTGGAATCCGCTCGACACCTTTGAATTATATGTTGCCCGTACTCCCGATGCGATGGAGAAATACCTACGGCGTAAGATTGCCGCAGGCAAGAGCGCAAGGATGGCGGCTGGCTACTGCTGGCCATGGAGCAAGCCACGTTCGGATGGGACTCTAGTCAACGACATCAAGATCAGCTCATGGAGTCGGCCTTGGAATTCCTCAGCTGAACGCAAGGTTAACGGCATCCCACCTTCGAGTCTATGGGCCACCGATCCTGCAGGATTCGACCAGATCGGCTGTATTTACACTGCGCAGGGATTCGAGTACGAATACGCCGGTGTGATCTTTGGCCGAGATCTAACTTGGACTTCACAGGGCTGGATAGTCGATGTCCAGGCCAATCAAGATCCCGCGGTCAACCGCGCTCCGCATTTTGAGAAACTAGTCCGTAATACCTACAGGGTGCTCGCTACACGTGGCATGCGCGGAGCTGTCCTCTTCTCTGAGGACCTCAATACCAACCGCCTATTCGCCAAGCTAGGTGTACCTCTACTGCCCGACGAGTAGAGGCATAGCCAGGATCATCAGGTGCGCGTCCGGTCATGAGTGCAGCTTCTTCAGTCGTGGTTGTATTGCGGTAACCTCTTCACGACCTTCTGTTGCGGCCCGACGGGCTTCCGCATCCACTGGCGAGGCGTCAGGACGGATACACTCCCCACCCGCACGGCCTGTCTCGCGTCGTAACGGCTATCGGTTGAGAGCCTGCTGACCTCACCCAACGAAACTGAGCCCTTTCCATCCTGACGGCGCTGGTCACGATGGGTACGCGCAAAGCGGTGGCGGATGAGACGAGGCTCCCGATAAGACAGCAGTCGACCAAGATCCGATGCCCCAACCGGGAGCCTCGTTGCTGTCTTACCGTGCCTCGATTCCTCTGTCCAACCACACCCTCATCCGCTTGGCCGAACTCATCCGCACACGGCGCGCCGAAGGCCGCTCGCGGTGGCGGAAGTTAGACCCGGCCCGCCAAGCGCTGCTGGTCCTGGCCCACCTGCGTAACGGCGACACCTACGCTCGCCTTGGCGCTGGCTTCGCCATCGGTACCACCACGGCCTGGCGCTATGTCCGCGAAGGCGTGGACCTGCTGGCGGCGCTGGCCGAGAACGTGCATGCCGCCGTGAAGCGCGCAGCCCAGCTGGCCTACACCATCCTGGACGGCACCCTCATCCCGATCGACCGCCTCGCCGACGAGCGGCCGTATTACAGCGGCAAACACAAACAGCATGGAATGAACGTGCAACTGCTGGCCGACCCGGCTGGCCGGCTGGTGTGCGCCTCGCCTGCGCTGCCAGGCGCCGTTCACGACGTCACCGCGGCCCGGACGGTCGGCCTGATCGACGCCTTGACCAGCGCCGGTGTCAAGACCTTCGCGGACAAGGGCTATCAAGGCGCCGGCGGCACGATTCGGACACCGTTCAAGCGGCATCGCCATCGGCCCTGGCTGTCTCGCGGCCAGCGGGACGTCAATCGCGCCCACGCTCGCATCCGGGCCATCGGCGAACGCGCCGTTGCGACCCTGAAGGGCTGGAAAGTGTTGACCAAGCTGCGCTGTTGCCCGCATCGTGCGACCGCACTCGTGCAGGCGATTCTCGTCCTGCAGCTCGTCGAAGAGGGCCGCTACTCAAGATGAAAAGGGCTCTTTGTGTCTCCACACGCGCAGATCTTCCTCGCGAGTTCTCGAAACCATTTCCTCGGTATGTCTGCGCGCTTGAGCCCCAGTAAGCCAAGTGAAGAACACTCCAATGACGCCTGAGGCACCCGCCGCGACTGGTGCCACCCATTCCCAAGCCACGGAGTAGACCTTCCCTGCAGCAATCAGTGGGAAGCTAGGCAACCGGGTCGTCTCCGTGGCCGGCTCCCGGGGAATCCGGCCGTCGTACCTTGTGCATCATCAAGAATCATCACCTCGCACTGATCACTTTATTACGAGTGAATTGCGTGAAGGCTCGCCGATGTGCGGGCTGAGCCGTCCCCGTTGTCAGGCAAATCGTCAGACAGACTTCGTGTCTCATAGTCATGATCACCGACATTGTGAGCATGGCGTACAGGAGGAGGCCCGCCCTAGTGCCGTCGGATATAGATGAGCAAAGTGGCGGTGCATCGCCGGGAACGAGCGCCATCCGCTCAGAGGGGCCCTTGGCTTGAGACAGATACGCCCCTGACACCCAGTGAATATGTCGTCGGTAACACGGCGACTCGCGCCGGAGGTCGGCGCGAGGCATCGTGTTTTCTGGGCTACTCGAAAATGTTTGGGACGGGAATTTTGTTGACGCGACGATTAGCGTTCCAGGCCGAAGCAACCGCCAGGTGGGCTGCTTTGAGGCGGCCCTTGGTGCCGTCGAGGCGGGTGTTGTTGTTGGTGGCGGCGATCTGGATCTTTGCCTTGAATGTCGCGGGGTCGCCCTGGCGCTTGAGCTTCTGCGCCAACTCGGCGGGCTTGACCACATCGGGATGCCGGCTGATCACGATGGCGATACCTCCGATGATGACGGAGTGCCAGGTGTCAGGTGTGCGACCCCATGCCTCCTCGGCGATGGTGAGTGACTGGTCCAGGACATCGGGACCGTACTCCTTGACTACATCGAGGATTCCCTTGATGCCTCGTACAGCGTTGACGGCACGGGTGCCGACCTTGAGCTGGTGCTTTTCGAGGACGGTATTGGTGTCCACGAACAGCGGGTGTCCAGCTACCACGCCGATCCTGAACTCATCGGTCGGGCCGACCTTCGAGGATTCCTTATTCTTGATGATGAACAAGGACGCCTCGTTGGCCATCGACAGGCGAGAGTGGACCTCACAGGTGATGGTCTGAACGGCATCGCGGACCTCATCCCGGACGGTAACTGTCCCCGCCAGGATGAGCTGGCAGGCGTAGATTCGGTGCATGCCGTCCACCGCGTACATGCCATCGTCGTCGCGGTGCGAGATGATCGGCGTTCCGAGAGCGGTGGGAACGAGTTTCTCAGCGATGGTTTTAGCACGGGTCTTGTTGAGGCTGCGCTGCGCCCGATGATCGAACTTGATGATCCTCGGATCCACCTCGAGGTACTTGATCGGGTGATCCGGAATGTCGTAGCTGTAGTCCTTGCTGGACAAACCCCTACTCCTCCCGTGTCAGCACCCCAGCGGGGGTGACGGCGACACATAGTCAGCTCCCGAATGCGGGAGACGGCGACCTAACAGCGATCAGACTACAGAATGATTTGTCGCTTCACAGAGGAATTCATCTAATATTGTCTGGAATTCGAATAGCACCAGGCCAGGGCGACAGGGAGCGCCCGAAAGCAACCCATGTAAAGAAATCCACTCAAAGCATCATATTTCGCCTGTCGTTGGACATTCTCGTCCCGGTCATGACTAGCAAGTGCTGCAACATCTCACCCGGCTTCTCCTCTGCGGGGCCCGATCCGCGTAGTGGATAGGCATCCGTCGGTAGTGCCGCCACGACTTCCGTCGAGGTCTACTGGGCCTCGCGCTGGCCACGTCCTGGCGAGGTGATCAGCCTTCCACCCCAGCCACTCCAGCGCCCCAGCTCCCGCGAGGCGATCACCTCGGGGCTGGAGATCCCCGCCGGAGGCATGCTTGTGCTTGTCGCTGATCATGGCGGTCTCACCGTACTCCGGCACTGCCGCCCCGGGACTGTAAGAAGAACGGCTCTGTCCCGTAATCGGTGGTGGCGCTGAGTGATCACCTGCCAGCCTGAGCCGTGCTGTAGATCAACGATCTAGTGGGCGTGGTGTTCTCGGGGCTGTCTGACCTGGTCATGGAGGATGTGGTGGACGAGACCGACCTCATTCGGGTCTTGGCCCGCACTCGCGATGCCTGTGCCATGCCCGGTGTGCGGGGTGCTGACCGACCGTGTGCACGCCTTCTGCGGCCGGACAGTCACGGACGTCCTGGTCGACGGGCGGAGGGTAGTGGTGTCGGTGAGAGTACGGCGCCTGGTTTGCCCGGCGCTGGGATGCCCGCGGCAGACGTTCCGTGAACAGGTGCCGGGGCTGCTGGAGCGCTACCAGCGGCGCACCAGGAGGCTCACAAGCCAGCTGGGAGCGGTGGTGAGAGAGCTCGCGGGCCGGGCGGGCGCTCGTCTCTCACAGGCGCTGGACGTCGCGGTGTCCAGGTCCACGGCGCTGCGGCTGCTCATGCGATTGCCGCTGCCGCCACCGCGGATCCCCCGAGTGCTCGGGGTCGATGGCTTCGCTCTCAAGCGCCGCCACCGGTACGCCACCATTCTTACCGACGCCGAGACCGGCGAGCGCATCGACGTTCTCCCAGGCCGTGGCGCTGATGCCCTTGAGGCGTGGCTGCGTACCCACCCCGGAGTGGAGATCGTCTGCCGGGACGGGTCAGGTGCCTACGGCGAGGCGATACGGAGAGCGTTGCCCGACGCGACGGGCGTTGGCCTGCTGGAATGCGCACGCCGCGCTCTATGCAGTAGACCCCAAGCTCCGCGAGTTCCTCTCGACCCTAATCCCCAGCGAAACCTAGCGCGGCCCGTCGATCAGTGATGTGCTCGCCACCCGCGTGGTAGCGAGCCTGTCGTCCGCGGCCGCATGCCCAGCAGTGGACTCCTACTCAGCGGCCTGCGCTCTGCTTGCAAGCGGAAGCGTGCCGTAACATCGACCAACTCGGCCAATACAGGACATGGCCGGCATGTACAGCGGCACAGCGTCAGGTAGGTCATCAGCAGGCTAAACCGCATGCGCGGATCGCCTGGCCTACGTGTGGGCAGGGCTTACGGGATGTGGACGCCTGCTGGTGGTACCCAAACAGCCGGAAATAGTTCTGTCGCCCTTTGGTACGCGAGCTTGAGGGTGGCGTGTCGGACGGCGGCGGTTTCGCCGGTCTGAGCCATGAGTACTTCGCGCAGCGGATGACGCGATTCAATAAGGTCGTTGTTGCGCTGTTCCAGCCACGGCATCCACGTTTCGTGGGGTGCTCGGTCCCGCTTGGCCTGATTGCAGGGCCAGCAGGACAGAACGAGATTCCAGATAGCGTCGACGTCGGGGCCGTTCCAAAGTCGGGTAAGCAGCTTCCAGGGCAGAACGTGCTCAACAATCGGCCCGGCACCTAAGCCTCCCTGCGCCATGACCTGGTTGCAGTAGGCGCATCGGCCGTCTTGATATCCGCTGAGAGCGGCGACAACCCCGGTGACACTCCTACGGCGCTGCTTGGACTGGAGTACCAGGTGCTGGGTTTCAGAGTCGTAGACCAGGGAGGGGGCGAGTACGGCGTCGGATATGCCGGTCGCCCATGCCGTCTCCACCAGCCGCCATCGGGCAATGGTCTCGGCGTCGAGGTCCTGAGCATGTACCGAGCTGGCGAGCTCGAGCAGCTCGTCACGCAGCACAAGGCCAGGGGCGCTGGAGTTCTTACGCTGATCTTCGTAGTAGCGCACCGGTGCCTGGTCGCCACCGAGCTGTGGGAACGCATCGATAACGTTGTTGAATCCGAGCTGGACGGTTCGCCGGTGCAGCGTGTCACGGTCGAGCTCGCCGGCGTTGAATGCGCGGCAGGCGTCCAGGAACTTGCTGCGTGCGGCGGTACCCTGCCGGGGTTGGCGCTGAAGGGCCTGACACAGCAGCTGCGCATACCGCGGCGCCAGCTCTTCGAGCGTGACATGGCTACGATCGGTAGCGGCGATTTCGAGCAGTGTCGCGCCAAAGGCGAACTTGTAGGTCGCCGAGTTGGCACCGTACAAAACGATGGCACGCCATACGCTTTCACCGGTGACCACGCCGCGTCGGTAATCCATGCAAGCAGTATTCACCAGGACGGTGACATTTTGAGCCAGGAAGAGACGATCACCTACGGCAAGCTTGTCCGTGATCGGATCCCGGAGATCATCGAGGCAGAGGGCCGGACGGCCATAGTTCGCGTCCTTGCTGAGTCGGAGCTGGTCCCCGCTTTGATAGACAAGCTTGTGGAAGAGGCTGAGGAGCTGCGTGAAGCAGAGCCGGAGGACCATCTAGGGGAACTGGCTGACATCTACGAGGTGCTGGCGGCCCTAGCAGGAACACTTGGATTCTCCTACGAGCAGGTCCTGGAGTCGGCACGTCACAAGCGGGGCAAGCGTGGCGGGTTCAGCCGTCGGCTGTGGCTTGACGAGGTGACGTCAGGTCAGTGACCGCTGTCTGAAGTGCAGCAGTCTGCCCGCGCGCTGGCCAGGCCTGGCAGAGCATTTCGATCGACCATCCCACGTGCGGCCTCGACAAGTGGATAGAACCAGAGAACGCCACAAGCACCGGTTCGAGCGAGACTGAGCTGGTACGTTGCATATGCGGGAAGGCAGTGGAGGACACTGTGGATGGCAAATCACGTACGCGGCTGGAGGTACGATCACTCCTCCTAGGGCTAGTCTTCGGATTTGGCACAAACTTGGTCACCGCCAATCCGGAAACTTGGCCGGAGCCTTTGCCTCTCATCGATCGCTTTGCGCCCGTATGGCTGGTCTTAGGCGTTTCTGCTGCTCTTGCCCATGAGGCGATCGGGCGCCTGCGGGAGAAACAGCGCATATTGTGGCAAGGGCCTGGCAGTCCATATGCCGGCCTTGCCCCTTTCGCGGCCGATCGCGCCAAGGTATTCTTCGGCCGCGACACGAGGTAGCCCGCATCGTCGCGAGACTGACCAAATCAGGCGTGAATCCGTCGTTGCGCTTCATACCAGTCGTTGGTCCTTCCGGCAGCGGAAAGTCTTCCCTGATCCATGCGGGCCTCATACCGAGCCTTTCATCCCGTTGGTCCGTCCTCGGGTCGATCCACCCTGGTTCCAGCCCGTTCACGGCACTCGCCGACTGCCTGACGCGAAGAGTGCAGGGCGGCCGCCTCGCGGACGTAGCGCCAGGCGGTGCTGGTGCCGATGGCGAAGCCCGCGGCCAGACGCGCGTAGGTGTCGCCGTTACGCAGGTGGGCCAGGACCAGCAGGGCTTGCCGGGACGGGTCCAGGCGCCGCCACCGGCAGCGGCGCTCGGCACGCGGGCGCGGAGCAGTTCGGCCAGCCGGATCAGGGTGTGATTGGACAGCGGAATCGCGGCAGGGTAAGACAGCAACGAGGCTCTCCGGTAGAGGCATCGGATCTTGGTCGACTGCTGTCTTACCGAGAGCCTCTTCTCATGCCAACCCGTCCCGGCGCCGCCCCTGCTGACCAGCGCGATCAGGCTGGAAAAGCCTCAATGCATCAGCTTTTCGGGCGTAAGGTCGACGACGATGAGACCGTCAGCGTTGGTAGATACGAAGGACGGCACATCGCCAGAGAGGCAGCGTTCGACATAGTCAGGGGCGCGATGGCGCAAGCCACGAAGGACGAACCTGTAGTAGGGGCGGCTGAAATGGCCTCGAGTATCAGGATAGGAAACGAAGGTGGGGGCATCACTTGCACCAACCTCATGCGGACTAGCGTCAGGCTCCATGGTAATAGTGGCGAACTGAGTTATCGCGATACCGGCAATTATCTCGAGAACACTGCGGGCGATCCCCCTGGCACCGGTCTGCTCCGTCGTAAGAAAATCCAGCAGTTCGTGTCCATGCTCGAGACCCAAAGAGCGATAGGTGGCGCACCGACGTGAGGTGTTCTTCCTCCATGCGGTGGGGTCAACAAGCCAGCTGATGGGCACAGCCTCGTGAAAGGCGTCAATAGCGCCGGTCGTAGTCAACCATCGACAGCGATCATGGCGATCGCCGAACTGAGCTTCCGCCCGGACCGTGGCTTCGGGGATGAGAGTAGGAAGGAAAGTGACGGCAGCACCGTCACGTACGGTACAGAGCGGGCCGTGGTGGTTCTTGTCGCAAAGCATGGAAGAGCGATAGCGAGCATCCCCCGCATAGAAGACATAGCTAGCTGGGATATTAAGGATGTCAGCAACTGCATGCAGTCGCCTCATCTGCGCCAACGTCTTACGAGGGGAATCTGTACCTATTCTCCACACCCCTCCAGAACAGCGGAGTTTTTTTGCCTGCGTCAAGCAGCCGAATGCCGCTTGCTCGTCAACAAACCACCAAATGAAGTCCGCACCCACACGACCTTCCTGAGTCCGACTGAAGAGGCTAAAACGAATCTCAGGCGGAAGTTCGAAGCAGAAGCGTGCAGTCACATGTTCTTCATCCCAAGACTGGTTGAACAGGACGGCTTGGGACATAACCTCTTGCGCAGCGTAAGTCGCCCGCACCAGAGCCGTGTGCGCGGCCAGCACACCAACGCCCCGTCCCAACACGCACACAACTCTAGCAATCAACCGTTCACGCTGGGCGACGCCGATGCGCTGCAAGAGCACGCACGGTCACCTGCGGTCCGCAGAACCCTTACTACTGTCCGACATTTTCACGGCGACAGCGAGGCGCAGCGTGCTTCTCCTGTGACAAGCCCGCCGAGCACCTCCGTAGGCGCGTCTTCCTCGCCGATTGCCGCCCGAACAGGCAGCACACGGCCCTCAATCGCCCACGTGGGCGATTGAGGGTGGATATTCACGCGTCTGCGCCCGCGGTCCTCGGACAAGCAATCCGCTCTGGTGGGCACCGACGGCCCTGCGCGGCACAGCAAGACGGAGCCAACCGGACCGGGGCTCTACCACGATGCAGATGCGGCGAGTAGGCCGCCTTCGCATCCCGCACCATGCCATCCCGTCATCTCGGTACCGCCGTAACGCCAGGCCCATGGTGGCAGATATACCCAAGATGTAGATCGTTCCAGCAGGAGGGTCGAGTATGAGAGTGTCGGAGTTCTTTCATCTGGGACGAACTCAACCAGCGCTCGACTTCGTCGACGTCGACACCGTCAATGACGTTAGTGTCTTTATCGAACCAGCCGCCATTCGCTATGTTGACGATGACTGGGGGCAGCAATGCATGATAATGATCACAACATTTTTCGACTCCCTCCTTGACGCGGCCAGGATGGGAGATTTGCAGAGGTTGCGTTATCTGCTCCTTAATCTGAGCGAACCAAACGAGACCCACCTTGGGTGGTCAAAAGGAGAATCTAAGGGGCGGGGTCTGGGTGCCAAAAAGGCGGAAAAGGTGATTGAAAGCCTAAGATCTAGCAGGGCTGTCCATAGCGGCCTTCTGGAAGACCTCGAAGACGCGTCGATTTTTGTGGACCAGATTGGCCCGGATATCGTTTCCGACATCACAACGAACGTGATACGTGGGATGCTCATTGCCTACACTCAATCAGTGTGCGACTACCATGACATCCCACTCAGGGAGGTTCCCTCAGGGCCAGTCTGGCATCCACATCGCCAGGAATGGGAGAACGACTTCGCCATGCTTCCTGTTGCCTCCCATGGAAAACTATTGCTTGTCCCGAAAGTCATAGCCCGCTATCGCCCCCACCTCGACCGGGATGAATACTACCGGCATCATCTACTCCCTAACCTGCAAGCCGAAGAGTTGGCGAATCCGGGAAGCCGTTTGGTGCAGGTGATGAAGGACGGCGAAAGATATGTCACCAAAAAGGTGCTAGAGGAGCGCTATCCGAATAGGAAATCGGTCGTCACAAACCTCAGCCTCCAACGTATAAGCATATTCGAGGCCTACCGCGAAAAGAAAAAGACGGTCTCTTCGCGCCCACTAGGTCATCGGGAATTAAGCACCTATACCTCGACCCCCTTGCCCGACTTCGGAAAACTCCTAGATGACGTCCTCTCAGTCCCGACCGGGACCGAGCACGCGACTAAGTATCATCATGCCGTAGAAGCTCTATTGACTGCGCTTTTCTATCCATCGCTCTCTGAACCTAAGATCGAAGCGAAGCTCCACGAAGGCCGCAAGAGGGTCGATATTTCATATACCAACGTAGCATCGAGTGGCTTTTTCCAGTGGCTTCGAATCCAGCGGGTTCCCTGTCGCTACGTTGTGGTTGAATGCAAGAACTACGGAACGGACTTGGAGAACCCCGAACTCGACCAGATCTCGTCCAGGTTTAGTCCACTCAGAGGCCAGGTTGGCATTTTGGCCTGCAGAAGATTCAAGAACAAAGATCTTTTCAAAAAGCGGTGCCGTGATACTGCGCTCGACTATCGAGGCTTCGTGCTGGCCCTCGATGATGACGACCTACGCGAACTCGTCGAAGAGGCTGAAGCGAGCATCCATCCTTTAGAGCCCAAGCCGAATGAGTTTCGGCTCCTCAAGAAGAGGTTTGATGAACTCGTGTCCTAATTAGGTGATCGGGCCGGGTGCGTGGTCGGCCCGATCCCCGGCGTGGCACACGGATCTTGAGCTCTTTCCATCGTGACGGCCCTGGTCAGGATGGGTCTGCGGAGAGCGGTGGCGGCTGAGAGGAGGCTCCCGATAAGACAGCAGTCGACCAAGATCCGATGCCCCAACCGGGAGCCCCGTTGCTGTCTTGCCGTGCCTCGATTCCGCTGTCCAACCAAACCTTGATCCGCCTGGCCGAACTCATCCGCGCCCGGCGTGCCGAACGCCGCTCCCGGTGGCGGAAGTTGGACCCAGCCCAGCAAGCCCTGCTGGTCCTGGCCCACCTGCGTAATGGCGACACCTATGCCCGCCTGGCCAGCGGCTTCGCCATCGGCATTACCACAGCCTGGCGCTCCATCCGCGAAGCCATCGATCTGCTCGGCCAAGAACGCGATCGCCTGCTCTGGGGTAAAACGTAGAAGGCGACCGTTGGACGCCACCACTCCGCCCCTCGCCCATCTAGTGATCCGGTTTTGAGTACGGCGGTCACCACATGAGGTGCGTTCTGTAGCAGTTTCGATGCCAGGTGTCGACGGCGCCTGCTGCCTGAGGTCTGCTGAAGAAATGGCCGACAACAGGCTGGAACCGCTGGTGTTATCCCCCACCGAGCGGCTGACGTTGCAGGGATGGGTCACCCGCCGCACAACCGCCCAGGGACTGGCGTTGCGTGCCCGGATCGTGCTGGCCTGCGCCGAGGGCGGCAGCAACATGGCGGTAGCCGGACGGCTACGCATCGACCGCAAGACCGTGGCCCGCTGGCGCAGCCGTTTCCTACGCGATCGGCTGGACGGCTTGAGCGACGAGCCCCGGCCCGGAGTGCCGCGCACCATCACCGACGCCCAAGTGGAAGAGGTGGTGGTGCGCACCCTGGAACAGACGCCCGAAGGAGCCACCCACTGGTCCAAACGAGAGCTGGCCAAACAGGTGGGGATCTCGCCGTCCAGGGTGCTGCGAATCTGGCGGGCCTTCGGCCTGCAGCCATGGCGCACCGAGAACTTCAAGATCTCGCCCGATCCGCTGCTGATCGACAAGATCCGGGACGTGGTCGGGCTGTATCTGGCCCCGCCGGCCAACGCGGCGGTCTTCGCGGTAGATGAGAAACCGCAAATCCAGGCCTTGTCCCGGACCGCGCCGGTGTTGCCGATGCTGCCCGGGGTGCCCGAGCGGCGCAGCTTCGACTACGTCCGGCACGGCACCGTCGACCTGTTCGCAGCGTTGAACACCGCGACCGGCGAGGTGATCGGCAAGTTATCGGCACAACACCGCGCCATCGACTTTCGCGACTTCCTCGGAGAGATCGACCGCCAGACCGAACCCGGCCTGGCGGTCCACGTGATCTGCGACAACCTCTCAGCGCACAAGGCGCCGGTGGTGCAGCGCTGGCTGCTGGCGCATCCGCGTTTCACCTTGCACTTCACCCCGACCTACTCCTCCTGGATCAATCAGGTCGAGCGCTGGTTCGCCGAGTTGGAACGACGCTGCCTGGATCGGGGCGTGTTCTGCTCGTTGGACGCGCTCAAGACCGCGCTGACGGAGTGGATCGAGGTCTGGAACGACAACGCCCGGCCCTTCACCTGGACCAAGACGGCCGACCAGATCATCGACCGGATCTGCCGCTACTGCGACAGGATCTCCGGACCAGCTCACTAGGTGGTGATGTCCAACACCAGCGGCCCGGCAGTCCGGCCGTCAAGCAGGACGACCAGTGTTTGCCGGGTCCCGCGAAACTACGCAACTGGCTACCGGGCTTCGCGAACGGTCCGCAACGCGGAGATCACGGCGGCTTGCGCGGGTGTGACCAGATCGGGAATTGCGTCCTGGTAGAGGTCCATCAAGCGGGCATGTGCCCATCGCTGGAGTTCGTCATCGGGCTGCCCGGGCGGAGCGGGCAGCAGTGTGTTGAGCTGGTGAGCGGCGACCCGGGTGTGGACACCGGCGCGGATCCACGCGAGCGACTCAGGTGTGTTCGCGCCTGAGCGCACGGCGAGTGGGAGCAGATTCAGCGTCCTGGCGGCTTCGGCCGACAGCGCCCAGGGCCCTTCGGGCTCATGCTCCTGGCCGAGCATGATGATGGCGGTGAGCGCTCCCGCGATGAGTGGAAGCCCGAACCGGAAAGCGTCACTGGTGACGGTAACCGCGCGCGGAAGTGGATCTTGCGGACCGCGTTTGGCGTTACCGGCGACGCTTTTGCGGTGGATGTGCTCGGCCACCGCGATGATCGGTTCGCCGCTCATCCATGCGCGCAGTGCAGCCCGGTAGGCCGTCCAGGAGTCCGCGCGCGCCGGACCAGGGTCGAAGATCTTTGATAGTTTGCTCGCATTTCCATAGGGGGTGGCGGGCAGGATACGCCGGAGCTGCTCGGGGGGTAGTTGTTCCAGCAGGTCGAGCATCAAATTGGCCCACCCCATGATCCCTTCAGGTGCTGGTGTGCCCTGGAGGCGCGCCCGCAAGTGCCGGTAAAGTGCCGCGGTCTCGGAGAGCGCGATGCCAGACTGGTGAGCGGCGAACGCCACCCATGCAGGTGCGCCAGCCTCCTGGATGAAAGTGCTGCCGGTGACGGCAATTGCGTTGGTGATCGCTTGGACCTGATGTTGGGCGCCTGCTCGGTAGACGGCCCAGGTCTTGCCCACCACCTGCGTGGTGTCGTCTTCGTCTTCGTTCTCGAAGGCCAGAAGGCTGAACGCAGTGTGCTCTGCCGGAGTCATGGTGTCCGTCGTCAGCGCGCCAGAGAGTGCGTTATGGATGAGTCCATCCAGCGCGCTGCTCAGCTCTGACGACGCGTCTTCGTCCTGCAGGAACTCCGCGGTGTGGACCGCCCGCCGGGCGGCGGTTGAGGAGCTGAGCACAAGAGCCTGATTCGGTACGACGATGGCCATCGCGCGGGAGGCAACGTGGGCGCGGCCTGCACGTCCAATCGCGTTCAGCAACTGCGCACGAGCCTGGTCGCGCCGTTGCTGTGTGCTGGAGGCGTTGTCGTAACCGATCTCAGTGCCGCCGATGACGACGGCGGTGGCGGGCAGGTTGAGCCCTTGGGCCATGGTTCCGGTGGCGTACATGGCGACGGCGACGCCGCACTCGAAAGCGATTTCACTGGCGCGCTGCTCCTCGCGGATGAGGGCACTCGTATGCACGGCGACGCGTTGCAGCAGATGCGCGCGAAGTGCCGACGGTACGCCGAGTTCCAGGTCGGCAAGGTCCAGCAGGGCCTCGACGGTGCTATCGGTTGGCGCTGCGGCGAACTGTGTCATCCCCGCGGCGTGGAAGCTGTCGTGTTTGCTTCGGGGCAGGAAGGCGAGGATCTTGTCGCCGCGCAGGCCGAGGCGTTGCACGATCGCTGCGGTGGCCGGGGTGCAGTAGCCAGCCGGGTCCCATCTGGACTCCCGGGTGACGACGAGGGGAACCTCTATGTCCGTCTGGACCAGCGCGTAGTCGTCGGCCGCTTCGCTTGCCCATGCGCCCTGCAGGCCGGCGAGCAGAGCGATCGGTGCCTTGAATGTCTCCCGTTTACGGCGAGGAGGGAGCGCCTGAAGCCGTTGAGAGGCGGCGGTGAAGGCAGCTGCACCGCGATCGTTGTCGATGCCGGCAATCGCGCGGAGTGTACGGGTCGGACGCCACGGTTCGTTGATCACGGCCGTGTGCATTCCAGTCGCCTGGCTGAGCCAGGATCCGAGCTCGGAGGGGTTGGCGATGAGCGCGGACATCAACAGAAGGCGTGCTTTCCTGGCACGGTGCATGATCTCTGCGACGATCAACTCGGCGATCACACCACGGCCGGCCCGGTCTCCGAGAAGGTGTGCTTCATCGAAGACGCACAAGGCCAGTTTCGTGAAAGCCTCGGGGTTCTGCCGTAGAGCTAGGGAGCACTTCTCCGGAGTCATGACCAGGATCTGCTGATCTTCGATCTGTTCCAGGGACTCGCCAATCAGTTGCGTGTATTCGGCGCCACCAAGGAACTCGCGTACCGTCGTCCGGCCGAAGACATCGGCCATCTGTCGGCGGATTTGGCCGACGAGTGCGTTGGTCGGTGCCAGGTAGAGGACCCAGCCCTGGCACAGGGCCTGGCTGATCGCGAGTTCGGCGACAGACGACTTGCCGGAGTTGGTGGGTACTGCCACCACGGCGTGGGCCTTGGGACCGGGCAGCGATTCGTGCGCGTATTCCTGGGCGGCGGGCCATAATAGCGGTCGGCTCGCGGCACGCTTGCGCTGGTAGGTCCCGAAGCGGTCCCCGGTGTCTTGCGGCGGAGGTGGCACCGTCCGCAGCGCCCGGGCGCCAGTCTCATCGCAGGCTGTGGCTAGTAGGAGCAACAGGTGATGGAGGTCAGGATGGGCAGCCGGCCTTACAGGTATCTGGTCCCGGTTCTCAAGCCGCTCCGCGAGAGCCCGTAGCGCGCTGCCGGCGTTGGGGTCGATCCCGCTGCGGAACATGAGCCAGTCGAGATGGTCGGCGACGTGCACGCCAATGCGGCGCCACAATTCGTGCCGCACGAGGATGCGCGCTGGCAGTCCTTGCTGGTCCAGCATCGGGGCAGCGACCTCAACAGCCGGCGTCAGACGGCACAGTCCCACGATGCGCTGCACCGCCCAACTAGCGATCGGACCCTCGATGCTGCTGTCGTCGGTGTCCTCCGCGCCCATGCCAGAGACCGTCAGGGCCGCGTTGGCGTCGTAGCCGGCGATCAGGTATAGCAGTGCAGCCTCGACGCGCTCAAAGGTACGTTCGGACCCGAACAGCCAGAAGGCAGAGCCGTTGCTGCTTCCAGGTTGCCTGTCGCTCCCGCCAGTATCTGCTAGGCCGTGTGCGATGGTCAGCGCCTCTGCGGCCACGAAAGCACATGCCCGAACCATGGAGGGTTCGGCTTGCAGGGGAAGGATCGCGTGTACTTCCAGCGCCGTCGCCAGCCGGTGCAGCGCCTCTGCGGAGGCCGTTGCGGGCTGATCAGCACCCAGTCGCGACCCAGTGGTCTCGAGCCACGCTGTGGTCAGTATCCGGCGAATCTCATTGACGTTCAGGTCGGCGATCGTGGGCAGTGCTGCCAGAAGGGCGTTAATTCCCCGGTTGAACATTAGACCACCACCTCGTCGACCGCCGCTCGCATCGCGTCCGCGACGGCGTCGAAGAAGGCATGGAAGCTTGGCAGCTGCACAACGATGACCCGACGCCGCTCGCGCGGTGTCTTCATCCGCTGAAACTTCGGCCGGGCGGTCGTGAAGTCGTAGTCATCTTGATAGACAACGATCGGTAGGTAGGAGGCGTTGTCGCTCCAGAGCGAGTCCTTGACCTGTTCCTTGAGACCCGGCTCCAAGATGTAGCGGAATGCAGAAAGTCGGGCGCGCAGGTCTGGACCGTGGATGCCCTCCTCCACCTCGCTGAAAAGGTTCAGCGCTTCGCCGAAGTTTGCGCTCGCGTTCGACTCGGTCGACTTGCTTTCGCCGATGGACACACCCAGCACGTCGTTTTGCACGTAGGTGCCTACCGAGTCCAAGCCCTGGCGGGTCACCGTTTGATGCATCTCGGACAATGTGCAGATCCGGCCATCGACGCACGACGTCTCCCGGCGTGCACCGAGTGACAGCAGGGCATGCCCGATCCCTTCGCCGATCCACGCGTTCCTGCGCGTGTCGCGGACCTGTTTCTGCTCTTCCGTGATGAAGATGTTGTCTGTGCCGATCAGTGCCGTGACAGTCCTTCGGATTTCCTCACGGCGATCGACGCCTCGCGCCAGCAGATCCTCCGACAGCCGGGCGTCCAACCCCACGGCACCGGCCAGTGTGCCGACGAGATACCGGCCCATGGCGACAGGTACCTCAAAGGCGTCCAGCCCTGAGACAATGACGACGGTATGGCTCGACGCCGCGATACCAGGGTGGAAGGTCACGCATCTTTCGATCTCATCGAGCGACGCGGTCAAAAGGTCGATCACACTGCCCACGCCAGCGTCCAACCTCGTTCTCCTCGCTTTCGGCTCCGAGTGGTGTGAGCGTGCCGCGCGGTTGCTTACGAACAGCTGCGGCGCCCAGGGCTGGCCGTTCGGCTGGCGGCGCACGCCATGCATGGCAGCGTGCTTGCGGCACTCACAGCAACACAATCGTCGAGGATAGCGGCCAATGTCCCATCCTGCTGGGATGGATAAATTGTGCAGGTCATCGAGCCGTTCCGCGTTGGCCGGGTGCTACCGGTTAAACGTGCCGCGACTCGCTATCTCGCTGAGATCGACCCTCTGCCACCCCGGTGGCGCCCGTCCAGCAGGGAGCCTTGGGCGACGACCGTCGCTCAATCGCTTCGGAGCTCAGCTGGATGCAGCCGTAGTCAAAGATCGCGAACCAGTCGTCCTTGCGTTCTTGCACGTCACCGGATTTGCCTTCCTGCATCCCGGCCACTCACAACCGTATCGCCAGGTCTGGAATCCGATAGGCGTAGAGCTACGAGACCCCTCGCCTCACATGGTTGCACCAGCGCGCGAACGTGCAGATCAACAAAGACGGGCGGCGAGTTGGGGAAACTGATTGTCCACGAACGTCGCGAGGCCTAGCCTGAAAGGCTTTACACGGAGGAGCACGAGGATGGATATCAGAACGCTCCAGGAACTTCAGAAGCCCGACAAAACTACATTGGTCTTTTCACCGCTGGGCCTGGGCGGAAAGCTGAACGCTGACGACGCTGCAGCATTCCAGCAGGAGGTCATCGCACGGATCGACCTGGCAGAGGACGTGCCCGAACCGGTGCGCAGAAGCTTTGAACGGGTGCGGGTGGCCCACAGCTATGGGGTGCTCAACTACGAGCTCTTCACGCTTGCTCATGATCACGCGCACCTGGTGTTGGAGTACGCGCTGAGGGAGCGCTTCGTCGAGTTCTACAGCGGTGCAGTGACCTTTGAGGACCAGTGCGGTAACAAGCAACGCCTTACTTTCTCCACGTTCGACGAGCTTCATCATGAGTTGCGCCGACGTGGCCGTCCTCGCGGGCAGCGGCCATGGCAACTGCTGTTGCGCCGAACGTCCCAGACGATGTTCTTCGACGGGATGCTTACTTCCCTCCTGGGCTGGGCGCGCGCTGAAGGCTTGCTGAACGGGGAACGCAACCGGCGCACTGAGCCTCTGTTCGTCAAGCTCCGCAACCATGTAGCCCATCACACGGCTTACCAACTTATTTCACCGCTGGAGTCTGCCCGGGCCATCAACGACCTGGCCGAGATCATCAACCGGTTGTGGGGTGCACCCACCCCGGGCGGAAGACTCTATCCCGCACCGCTGCACCGCGACGTCATCGCCCTGAGCTGGGACCGCGGCGGCGGGAACGTCATCCACAGCTTGGCGGAGCATCTGCACACGATGCCCGCCGATCTCAATCCTGAGAAGCTCACCCACGTCATCGTCCACGCTGTGCTGCATGACCCAATGCTGACGTACTTCGACGCCCGCTTCGAAACAACGCTCTACCCGTGCCAGCTGTTGTGGGGACCGGGGACTTGGACCGATGCCGTGAAATGGCTCGCAGCTGAGCGCCCAACCCCAGACACCGTGGACATCCTGGACCGACAGCTCATGATCCGTTTCCATCAAGAGCGCCTCTACCTGCCTCAGCAGGTCGACGTCGCCGCTGAGCTGCCGGCCATCGACCAACACGGCATCTGGTACCTGGTCCAAGCTGACTCCCCCGTCGATGCGTTCAACCACCTCCGGCAGCAACTCACGGGGAACACCAGCTGCTCCCGCCGGCGCTGCCGCCAGTGCCCAGTGGAAGTCATCGCCACCGGAACCTGGCAGCACATCATGGATCTTCTCATCGCAGAGGGCTCGGCACCCGCTGCCGGGCGGAATGTGCCCGACGTTCGGGCTCCTTCATGGCTGCCGCGCTGGAATGAGATCCACCGGGGCAGCCACTGGACGATTCCACCTTCGTAGATCGGTGCCAGATGTCCGTCGATCCGGATCAAGCCCGACTCACCTTCCGGTCTGTGAGAATTCAGCACCCTAGGGTTGTGTCGCTTGCCCAGAGTGACGTGGCGGCGCGAGCCTTGGGCCGATGCAGGGACATGCGCGGGATGATCTTTAGAGAGGTGTGGGCAGTGAGAGGCGTATACGCAGGTCAGAGTGCATTGGCCAGCCGTACAGCCCCCACTCTCCTAAAGCGGGTGTCGCATGTTCGAATCATGCCGGGGGCACACAGTCAGGGCCTCGGCATAGTGGCGTCGAGGGCCCGATGTCCGGTTCGCCGAGTGACGGCCATGTGGTTGGCCGGGTAAGCAAGCAGGCACGATCTTCGAGATCATGAGGTTCTCTACGCCAAATGATCAAGGAAGACCGTGCCTGCCCCTTCATCTTTGCCCATCAGTTCTGCCTTGAGCCACCTGACCGAGCTGAGCTGCACCTCTTCGCTCGTGACGGTCGCCGAGCACGCCAGTCTGCTGGACCGGCTGCGGCTGATCCCCGACCCCCGTGACCCGCGCGGGATCCGTCACACGCTTGTCTCGGTGCTGGCCGTCGCGGCGACGGCGGTGCTGGCCGGGGCGCGGTCCTTCACCGCGATCGGCGAATGGATCAATGACGCTCCCGCCCAGGTCATGACCGCCCTGGAGGTCCGGCGCGACCAGCTGAACGGAGTTCATCGGCCGCCGCACGAGGCGACCGTGCGCCGCGTGCTGGAGAGCGTGGACGCCAAGGCATTGGATACGGCCATCACCACGTGGTTGTCGGCTCGTCTCCGTGCTCAGACCGCGTCATGCCGCCACCGCGCCATCACCAGCGGCGACGTCGAGCGATCGCCGTGGACGGCAAGGCATTGCGCGGCGCTCGCCGCAGCGAGCACGGCACCGTGCACCTGCTGGCGGCGCTGGATCACGACTCTGGCCTGGTCCTGGCCCAGACCGACGTTGACGGCAAGACCAACGAGATCACCCGGTTCCGGCCCCTGCTGGAAGACCTTGACCTGGATGGATGCGTCATCACCGCCGACGCCCTGCACACCCAGCGCGATCACGCCACCTTCCTGGTGACCGAGAAGAACGCCCACTACCTGCTGATCGTCAAGAAGAATCAGCCCACCCTGCACACCCAACTCAAGCGACTGTTGTGGAAGCAGGTCGCGGTCGGTGATCGGCAACGCAACCGCGGACACGGCCGCGAGGAGCGCCGGCTCCCTGAAGGTCCTCACCGTGCAAGTCGGGCTGCTGTTCCCCCACGCGGTCCAGGCCATCCAGATCAAACGCCAGGTCAGGGACCTGAAGCAGGGAAAGTGGCGGACCGTGACCGTCTACGCCATCACCAGCCTGCCCACCTTCCAAGCCAGTCCCGCCGACCTGGCAGCCTGGATCCGCGGACACTGGTCGATCGAGAACAAACTCCACTGGGTCCGCGACGTCACCTACGGCGAAGACCACTCCCAGGCCCGCACCGGCCACGCGCCCCGCAACATGGCCGCCCTGCGCAACCTCGCCATCGGAGCCCTGCGCCTGACCGGCACAGGCAATCTGGCCCAGGCCATACGCCATCTCTCCCGAGACGCCACCCGCGCCATCCTCGGCCTCACGTGATCAACAGGCGCTCAACCGACTTTGCCGGAGCCCTGGGGTCAGACCGCATCCCGGTGAGCGGTTGCTGTACAGCAGCCGATACAGCAACACTGCCTTACACGATCACACTCCACCGACCTGTATCCACCACCTGAACAGGATGAGATGCCGCTGACGAGGTGTCTGCCCTTGCCTACGGATTAGTGGTCAGGTGTCGCATGAGCCGTCCCAGGGCTCGTAGAAGCCAAGTCCGCCGGGGTAGAGCTCGGCGTGTTCGGTACCCTCGAAGGTTTCGACGACGAGCCGGAACAGAGCTTCGTCGACGTCATGCCGGAAGGACCGGCCATCATCACCCGGTGCCGGGGCAGCCGGTCGGCGATCACCCCGCCCACAAGGATGAAGGCCACCATCGGCAGAGCCTCCGCGGTGAGGACCACCGCCAGCGTCGGGGCCGTCGCCCCGGGCAGGGCGAGGACGCCGAAAGCGAGGGCCACGGGTGCTAACGAGCTGCCCAGCACCGAGATGGTCCGGGCGACGAGCAGCAGGGTGAAGCGCCGATCTCGGAGCATGTCGAGATCGCGGCGGTAGCTGTGCACCTGCTGACTCCTTCACAAAACCCAAGGAGTCTTCATCCTGACGTCCTTCGGCCGCGATGTCGCTTCAATACGCGGGGCTCGCGATCGCCCGCGTACGCGAGGCATCGGTTGCGGCGGCATGTCCTTCTCCGAAGGGGACGCCGCCGGGCCTGTGGAGGCAACCTTCCGGCCACTGGAGAAGGACAGGATCAGGCTTGGCTGGAACAGTCAAACGTCCGGGGGAACCCTCACTCCTCTGTCGGGAGCCATCGGGAGCGCAAAAAGTCTCCCGGGAGCGTGGAAAGGTCTTGGACCGATCGTCATGGCCCGGGGCACGCCAAGCCCGAGGACGGCGGCCATGCCGTACCCGGACGGGTAGGCGTCCCGCATCAGCTCACCGCGGTGGCGTACGGCCACGAGCGCTTCGGCGAAGGTGAGGGCCCCGGCGGCGACGGCGGCGGCGAACACCCCGGTGGAGTGGCCGGCCACGGCGTCGGGAGCGGCGCCTTCGTCGGCGAGGGCGCGGGTCGCGGCGACTCCGGCGATGCAGAGTGCGACCTGCGTGGTGACGGTCGATGTCAGCGCCTGCGCGCCGTCCTGCCGGGACGAGCCGGGCAGGATCCGTTCGGCCTCGGCGAGGGTCGCGGCGACGGCCGGGTGGTCGGGCAGATCATGGAGCATCCCAGCTCGCTGGGTACCCTGGCCGGGGTAGAGGAAGGCGACCCTCATGCGGGCGCCCATGGGTCGTCGACCAGTTCCGGGCCGTGCCCGGTGCGGACCATGACCGGGCCGCCGGTACGCGCCCACTCAGTCGAACGCGCCCGCAAGGGCCCATGACCGCGCGCCCCCACGATAGCCGGCAGCGGCACGATGACCGGGATCCCCGAGGAGGAGGCGGCCGAACGGGGCGTCGGCCTGGTGCCGATGGCGGCGGCCTTCCCCTCACCGGCCGCCATGCACGAGATGTCCGTGCATGGCACTGGCCGACGGCGCGGCCGGGCGTCTGCGACCGGCCATCGGACAGACGTTTCCGCTGGAACGCGCCGCTGACGCACATGCCGCGATCGGCGCGCGGCGGACCCTCGGCAAGACCTTGCTGATCCCCTGACCGCGACTGGAGCACAGCCGCCACGTGACAAGGCTGAACGCGCCGCTCCGGCATCGCGGGTGGGCGGAAATCGGCGGCCGGACGGTCTGGGAAATGAGCAGTCCTTCGTAGTCGGCTATCGGCAGCACACCAGACGACTGAGGAGCTGCACACGATGGAAACCGAGACGAAGACCCTCACCCCGACCGAGCGGATCAACCGCCGGACCGTCACCGAGATCTACTCGGCGCTGGCCACGGGCGACATGCAGGGGTTCATGGAGCGCCTGGCGCCGGACGTCACGTGGACGGTGGCGGCCGGCGGCGCGACCGGCGGCACCTACCACGGCCCCCAGGAGGTCCTCGAAAAGGCGATGGCGCCGATCGCCGTCGACTGGTCCGACTTCACGATCACCCTGTTCGAGCTCACCCCCGTGGGCGACAAGCTCTTCGCCCAGGGCGAGTACCGCGGCGTGAATCGCACGACCGGCAAGGAAGGAGCGGCCAGGTTCGTCCATGTCTGGCACCTCCTGGACGGGATCGCGCAGCGGTTCGAGACCGTCTTCGACACCCACACCATCTGGCGAGCCACGCAGTAGCCCATGTCCGCACAAGACAACGAAAGGACACGCAGGGTGTCTTCCCCTCCGTCCGCGGAGCCCGCTCAACAGAGCGATGCCTACGACTAGGTGATCGTGGGAGCCGGATCGGCCGGATGCGTGCTGGCCAACCGGGCTCAGCGCCGATCCGTCCTGCCGGGTGCTGCTGATCGAGTCAGGCACGCGGCCAGGCCGACGCCATCTACATCAACACCTACAAGGAGTCGGTCGGCTACGACATGTACGCGAGCAAGGACAAGCGCATGATCCAACCGCTGCTCACCACCAGGCAGCGATGGCGTGAGCTGAACCTCTATCCCGCGTGCGAGTGCGCCACCCCGGTGCCGTACAGCTCGCGGTGCCACAGGTGGGCGCAAACGCGCTCGATGCCGGGGACCAGGTGGCGCCGGTAGGTGGTGAAGGGCAGGCCGAGGCGTTCGGCGGCCAGCTCCTGGGTCGGAGCCCCGTGCAGGAAGGTGGCGGCGAGGGCACGGTGGAACTTGACCGAGCGCGCATCCTCGCGCAGCGACTCGATGGCCTGTTCCAGCAGATCGCGCAGCGCCTGGGCGGGATCCCGCTCGGCGTGCTCCACGACCAGCCTGCTGCGCGTCAAGGGTGAGCCGGCCGGCGCGTCAGGGCGCGACAGGTGGCGCAGCGCCTTGCGGACCGCCTCGGCGAACTCCTCCTACGACAGCACCGCCAGCCTCTCCGCCGTGGCGGCCGCGGGGCCGAACGGGTCGGGTTCCGGCGATCGGTTGAGGTGCTCCAGCCAGGCCTGCGGGGGCACCGCCCGCCAGTCGTGGACGAACAAGGTGTACGGCTTGTCCCCCGCGCCGGAGCTCGGGAATGTCGTGCTGCCGGAAGCACTCCACTCTGTCCTGGCTGGGCCGGCGAATCGCGAGATACGACCACGCCATCCGCTCCGACCGCAGGCAGTTGGCGATCACCCGCCACTGCAGCAGGTCCATGACCGGCGAATTGCCGCGATAACCGGGCAGGATCCACGACCGGCCAACGGCCAGATGCTCTCCGGCGCGCAGCGGCGCGGTGGTGCGTGCGTGCGCCTACGCCGCGGCCACGATGGGATCAACCGCGCATTCGGCCTCATCGGGTTTCTGCGGACGAAGCCACGCGTAGAAAGCCACCGGCTCGCCGGTCTCAGTCCGCCGGTATATCCGGAAGGCCTCCGGCCGGCGTTTCAACCAGAAATCGGCGCGGGCCGCAGATGTCTCGCCCTCCGCCGCGTTCGCCAGCCGCAGGAGGGCGCCGACGTCCTCGGCCCGTATGACGTCCTCCTGGACCTCCCCCTCGTCGTATCAGTTGTGCGGGCCGACCATGGACGCGCTGACGGCGTAGGCGTCTCCGCGCTGCTGCCCGGGCACGCGCGTGCGGCCGGTGTTCCCCATGTAAGCGCGGTGGTGACCGAAACCGGGGAGACGTTGCAGGCCGGGCTCGTGGCGGACGCGGGCGGGGGCGATTCGCCGGTGAGTGTCATGCTGAGCGACCTGCGCCGGGTCAAGCGGCCCGCGGTACGGACTGACGCGGGGTTCGACTACTACTCGCGGTTCTTCCGCAGCTCGGACGGAACCCTGCCCGCCCAGCCGGCCTGGCTGCTCGACCACCACGACAGCGTCTCGACGCTGTCGCTGCCCAGCGACAACGGGACGTGGTCTCTGACGCTGGTGGTCTCCCGGAGGGATTGGGCCATGCGGTCGCTGTACGAGGAGCACGTCTGGGACCGGGCCATCGCCCTGTTCCCTCACCTGCGCGAGTGGGCCACGTACGGCGAGCCCATCACCGGAGTGCTGACGACGGCCGGCCCGGACACCCGGCGGTCCAGTCCTCGCAGACCTGCGCCGGGGTGCTGCCGAAGCGCGATTCGCCTTCCATCACCCACCCGCTGTGCGGCGCGGCGACATAGTGGCAGAACAACCGCAACGCGGCCTGATAGCCGCGTACGGTCGACTGCCCGGCGCGCCCCGGCGGTCAGATAGGAGATCCACCGATCGACGTGGATGGGTGACCAACTCCCAAGGGATACGCGCCGGTGAACCTGGCGAACCGGCGCACGACCTGCTCACGAAAGTCGATCGTGGACGGCTGGAAACGTCCGGTGCCGCGCTGTTGCCGTGCCCACCCTTCGAGCATCGCGTCGAAGACGGCGTCCGCGGAATGCGACAACGTGATCACGTCCTCCGGCTCCTGCCGCGCGACCGTCCCGCGGCCGCGTTGTGTCACATGCGCTGGACGCCACCAAGCCAACGGCGGTTCTCCGGCTCCCTCAGGCATTGACGTGCGCTGGGGAGAGCGCGTCGGCGAGCTCGCGCCAGTAGGGCATCGCCGTCTGGCCCGGTTCGATCCCGATCACCTGTACGGCGACGTGGTCGGCGCCGGCCGTGACGTGGCCGCGGAGTCTGCCGGCGATGGTGTCGAGGTCTCCCCAGAACACGACATCGTCGATAAGCCGGTCGCTGCCACCCCCGTCGATCTCCTCTTGCGCGTAGCCCAGGCGGCGGAACTTCGTCCTGTTGTACGGGCTGTTCAGGTAGGGGGCCAGGTGCTGGCGGGCGATGGCGCGGGCCGCGGCAGGGTCGGTCTCGAACAGCACCGCGTGCTCAACGGCCAGGAACGCGTCGGGGCCGAGGATCTGCCGCGCCTGCGCGGTGTGCGCCACGGTGACGTGGTACGTGTGGGCGCTGGCGGTGCGGTCGCGGGCCAGTTCGAGCATCTTCGGCCCGTACGCGGCCAGGATACGGCGCACCGGGGCCTTCGGCGCGGGGTTGAGCATCTCGAGGGCGTCCATCTCGTCCAGGTACGCGCTCATGGCCGCCAGCGGCTTGGTCCCCGGCCGTCGTTGCCCGCCGAACCCCAGCCCGAGCACGTGCCGGTCGGGGTAGGCGTCGGCCAGCAGGAGGGCGGCGCCGTGCGTCCACCTGGCCTCGCGGGACCAGATCTGCGCGATGGCGTTCACGATGTGCAGGCGTTCGGTGCAGGAGAGCAGAAAGCCGGCGTGGGTGAGCGCCTCACGTCCGAGGAGTTCGGGCATCCAGAACGCCCGCCAACCCTGTTTCTCCAGTTCCTGGATTGACTCGCGCATCTGCGCGGCCGGCTGATGCTCGAAGTCGAAGGTGTAGATGCCGAACGTGCCCAGATCCATACCGTCGATACCGCCCATGGAACATCCCCTCGGTCCTGTCGATCTACTTGACATATGGAATGCGGCTCGGGTCCACAGATCGAAACCGCAGGCCAAGATGGTTCCTCAACGAAATGTCCAGGACCCAGGTCATTTCTCTGCCCATTCGGTGCTCAACCGCCACACCGGCCGCCTTCGCCGGAGTCCCGCACGCGATGGTCATGTCGTCCACCACGCGGCGGTGCTATGGGGGACCACGAGCTGCGGAACCGTTCATCCCGAATGGCGGCGGGGCGCCGTTCGGGATGGCCGGAGCGCAGCCCATGAGACCTTCCGAGGGCCGGCTCCGCCGCGCCAAATGCGTATAAATACACACTCCAGGGCGCCTGCCCCCTCATACGCGGGTGACTACTGTTACTCCCATGCGTTCGGGGAGTGAGCAGGAGCTCGGGGTGTTGGAGCAGCGCTTGGAAGCGGTGCGGGAGCGGTCGTTCGTGGGCCGGGAGGAAGAACTCGGAGTCTTCACCGACGCCCTGCGCGGCTCCCGCAGCGTCCTGTACGTGCACGGCCCCGGCGGCGTCGGCAAGACCGCGCTACTGCGCCGCTTTGCTCAACAGGCGGCGGCCCTCGGACGCCAGGTGACGACGCTGGACGGGCGCACGCTGGACCCGACCCCGGCGGCCTTCGAGGCCGAGGCGGCGCCGGTGCTCGCCGGCGAGCGCGCGGTGCTCGTCATCGACACCTTCGAGCGCGTCCAGGGTCTGGAGGGCTGGCTGCGCGAGCGGTTCCTGCCAGGCCTGCCGCTCGGCGCGCTGGTCGTGGTGGCCGGGCGCGTCCCCCCGGACGTGATGTGGACCGCCGACCCCGGCTGGTCCGAGGCGCTGCGGGTGTTGCCGCTGCGCGACCTCGCCCCGGCGGACGCCGCCGCATTGCTGGAGGCGCGTGGCGTGGCGGACGAGCTACGCGGGCCGCTGCTGGCCTTCGCCGGTGGCCATCCCCTCGCCCTGTCCCTAGGGGCGGCTGTGGCGACCAAGGACAGTCGGGCGAGCGCGCGCTGGAGTCCCTCGCAGGACGTCGTCGCCACCCTGCTCTACCAGCTCGTCGGCGAGGTGCCCAGCCCCACGCACCGGCACGCGCTGGAGGTCTGCGCGCACGCCTACATGACCACCGAGGACCTGCTGCGCGAGATCCTGCCGGAGGACGCCTCGTCCCTGTTCACCTGGCTGCGGCGGCTGCCGTTCGTGGAGTCCAGCCCGCGCGGGCTGTTCCCGCACGACGTCGTCCGCGAGGTGCTCGAGGCCGACCTGCGTTGGCGCGATCCCCAGGGATACGCCGCGATGCACGAGCGCATCAGCAACTATCTCGCCGCCCAGACGCGCGCCGTGCCCGACGCCTTCGTACTCGGGGCCGTCGGCTCGCTGTTCTACCTGCACCGCGCCGTCGGCTCGACATCGGAGTTCAACAGCTGGCGCGGAGACGGCGAGGCGTACGAGGACGCCTTCCGCCCTGGGGAGACCGAGGCTCTGGTGCGGATGGCGGCCGAGGTGGAGAACGAGGCGTCGGCAACTGCCGTCGCCTACTGGACCGCTCGCCAACCTGAGGCGTTTCGCCTCTACCGCCGGGCCGAGACCGGCGAGTTGGTGGGCCTCTGCTCCTGGCTACGGCTGTACGAGCCGTCCGAGGAGGAGGCAGCGCTCGACCCGATCGTCGCCACGGCCTGGGCGAATGCCCGCGCGCTCGCCCCGTTGCGGCCCGGAGAGCACCTGGCCGTCGGCAGGACATGGGTGCGCCCCGAATATCGCGGCATGTCGCCGGTCATGGACCTTGTCCAGTGGCGGTCCATCGGCTACTGCCTGCGCGCGGACCGTATGGCCTGGTCGTTCATGGCCATGCGGAGCGACGACCCCATGCGGGACTACCTGCGACACTACGACATGCACGACGTCGGCGAGCACGCCTGGCTCGGCGACGCCGAGTACGCCCTGTACGCCCACGACTGGCGGGCGGCGCCCGCGCAGGCGTGGCTCGACCGGCTCAACCGGCTACTGCTCGGCGACCCGCAGGACGTCCAGGCCATTCCCGGCCCCGCGCTGGCGGTGCTGTCCCAGGCCGAGTTCGGCGACGCCGTACGCAAGGCGCTGCGCCACCTGTCCCGGCCCGGCGAGCTGGCCGCCAGTCCGCTCACGCGCTGCCGGATCGTCACCGACGACTCCGAGCCCGACCCCGCCAGTGCCCTGCGCCGGATCCTGGAGCAGGCTGTCGACACCGTGCGCCGGGACCCGCGCGCGGACAAGCTGCACCGGGCCCTGGCCATGACATTCCTGCGCGGCGCCCCGACGCAGGAGGTCGCTGCCGAGCGGCTCGGCCTGCCCTTCACCACCTACCGCCGCCACCTCGCCTCGGGCATCGAGCGGGTCTGCGAGGACCTGTGGCACCGGGAGATCTACGGCGCGGCCAAGGGCTGAGCCGAGAAGCCGCGGGCGGGCGGCTCAGGCCAGGGCGGCGAGGCTTCTAAAGGGCCGCAGGCGGAGGCGTCCAGGTGTCCGCCTGCACGAGCTGAGGACACCGCCCAGACGATCATGTCGGCGGACGTCGAGCTGAGCGATCTGGGCTCGGTCGGCGCCCCGCGTCGAGGTCATCGCCATCAACGGCACGGCCACCGTCATCGACCTGGACGAGCTGATTGCCGCGCACGGCCACACTCACTACCCGGTGCTCGGCACCACCCTGGATGAAGTGATCGGGCTGGCAGCCAGCCGACGGCTGGCCCCCGTTCCCGAATACCAAATATCGGCGCAACGCCTCTCGCCCACCGGGAATGAAAGGCCATCGATCAACGACCTCCCGCAGTTCGAGCTCTGTGAGCCAGGCATGCCAAGCGATCTCGGACGGATCTGGAACCAATGGCTCAGTGATCACGGCCTCGTGCACCCGGAACCAGACAGGGCTGACCCCATCCCGGCACAGGAACTTGAACATGAAACGCACCGGGACGCCAGCGCCCAGCTCCTCGGACAGCTCGCGGGCTGCCGCGTCCTCATACGACTCGCTCACGTCCACGGCACCCCCGACCATCACGTCATAGTGGCCGGGAAAGCGAGTGAGCTGCTCCGCCCGGCGCAGCACCAGGATCCGCCGCATCGGATCGCGACAGATCGTCGTCGCGATCCGATGCATCCATCGCCGACGCTCCGCCTCTGCGCGATCCACGACTCCCAGCACGCGGTCCAGTTCATCCACTCGCTCGACCAACTCGCCCATGCAGGACACGATCGCAGGCACCACCGACAACCTGCTCTACGAGCACCCCAAGCTAGTGATCTGCGTCACATGACCTGCCCGGAAACGCAACACGAGCGACGACCCCCAGCGCGAACATCCCGATAAGAGCCACCTGCTCGATCGCCACACGAACACAACCGCACACAGCGAGTACGGGCAGAAGGAGGATCTTCGTTACCGACGCCATCATGAACGGCCTGCCGCCGCACATCGCCCAAGTGATCTGCGGTCATAAGAGTATTGAAACAACGATGGGCTACAAGGCTGTCTACCCGGCGGAGTCGATCGAGGCACACAGAGCGTTCATCGCCCGCCGGCGGGCCACGCGGCCCAGCGAAGAGTACCGGACCCCCACCGAGGAAGAATGGGACGCCTTCCTCGCTCACTTCGAGAAGCGCAAGGTGTCCATCGGCACCTGCGCCCGAGCATTCTCAACTCCTTGTCTTCATGAGCACGCATGTGTCAGATATTCGCTCCTCCGGCCGGACCCGGCACAACGCGGCCGGCTGGAGGAGATCCGCGACAACCTCATCGCCCGCATCGCCGAAGCCCGCGAAGGCTGGCTCGGCGAGGCAGAAGGGCTCCGCGTCAGCCTGGCCGGCGCCCAAGACAAGCTCATCCAGCTCGATCGAGGCCACGGGCAGCATACGGCCGTGGACCTTGGCATCCCCACCACGCGTGGTGATCGATGAACCCGCGAAGGTGGGCTGCCACATGGCCCTCAACCAAGATCGAGAACAAGTTCAAAGAAGCGTGCATCAAACGCCCTTCAGAACACGATCAAGTGCCGCCCGGCCTGCAGGTCCCCAGTTCGGCTTCCCGCCGGGAAGGCCCCGATCTCCGTTCTGCCCCATGAGCATCAGGAAGAGGCTCTTCATAGCGGCCAGCCCGCGGGCGCGCCTGATCGTTGCCTCGTCCGCGTGCGCGTACGCGTCGAAGAACCGTGCGGCCGCGCCCGCGGGGAGCAGCACCCACGCGGCGCCGAGGTCCCACGCCGGATCGCCGGCGAACAAGGCACCGAAACCGATCACGCCCGAGAGCGTCCCGTCCGAGACGACGACATTCGCGGGATGGAGGTCACCGTGCAGCCACATCGGCGGGCCCTCCCACCCGGGGGCCGCGACGGCATCGGCCCAGACGGCCCGGACGGCGCGGACATCGCCGACGGCGTCGGGGTCAATGGCCTGCAAGAACTGCTCGAAGCCGCCCGTGCACCTCTTGGGGTGAGCGCCGAGGTCCGAACTGGCCGGGACCTCGGCGGGCGCCTCCACATGGAGCGCCCTGAGGAAGCCCGCCAGCGTGTCGGCCGCGTGGGCGCCGCGGCTGATTGAGCCGTGGTCCAGCGGCTCGCCGGGAACCCACGTCATCACGGTCCAGTGCTTGGGGAAGCGCTCGGACGGTTCGCCGAACCGCACCGGGGTCGGCACCGGGAGCGGCAGGCGCGGAGCCAGCACAGGTAGCCACCGCCGCTCCTTGAGCTGGAGCTCCGGGGTAGGGTCCATGCGCTGCATGCGCACGGCCAACTCGTCCCCGAGGCGCCACATTTGGTTGCCCCAGCCGCCCGCCACCTCGCGGATGGCCAGCCCTGCAAGGTCTGGATGTTGCTCCTGCAGCAGGTCGCGGACCAGGTCTGCGGTGATCTCGATCTCGGTGTCGGCCATGCGAAGTCACAGTACTGAGGCGGCAGGCGGATCGGCTCTCGCTCTCCGGAACATCTCGCTGTGATTCCTCTGGCATCACCGATTCGGTTTCAGAGAGCTGCCGATCAGAGGCTTTGGGACGGACCGGCCCCAAAGTTCAGAGAAGATGTCCGATGCTGCAGCCAGATCCAGCACAAGCGATGCGGCTCGCAGAGATCATCACGAATCTGCACGACCGGATACGCGAAGCCACCGAACGCGGCTGGCTCGGCGAGGTCGAAGGGCTCCAGGTGAGTCTCGCTGGCGCCCGCCAGAAGCTTCAGCAAATGCGGAAGCTCCGCGCGCAAGCCCGAACCGTGGATCTGCCAACACCGGCGCCAGCGCCGGCTGCCCCGGCTCGGGCCGGCCGCCACGTTCGACGCGACGCTGACCGGCTTCCTGATACGCGCCCAACGCAGACCCGACCGTACGGCAGGATGGGCGCCATGATGGAGATCAACTTCCTGACCGGATCCGACCGCGCCTGCTGGGAAGTGCTGGCCCGTGGTAAAGACACATACTTCGAGGTCGAACGCAGCGACGACGACTACGAACGGACCTGGCGACGCCTGCTCGACGACGAGCAGATACGCGGGATCGCCGCCTGGCTGGACGGCAAAATGGTCGGCATCGCGCACTACCTGTTCCACGCCAGTGTCTGGTATGCCGGGAAATGCTATCTGGCGGACTTGTTCGTGGACGCGGAAGTCCGGCGGCGGGGTATCGCGACGGCAGTGATCGAGTGGGTGGCGCGGGACGCCAAGGAGCACGGCTTCCCAGGCCTCTACTGGAACACGTTGGAAGACGCCCCGGCTCGCGCGCTGTACGACAAGGTGGGCAAGTTCCACAAGGGGCTCATCCACTACTCCTACCGGCGTGACGCGAACCAGCCCTCCACCCAGCGCTGAGGGGCGACCAGGATAGGGCGACGGGACCGACCACAGCCAGCGGAACGATCCCGTCGACCGCTCGAGTCGATCAGCGAACGGGCATCTAGTCCGGAGAAGGTAGTCGGCCAAACGCCAGCCCTGCAGCACCGGGATGACCGGCACGCCCTGCTCGCGGAGCCGCAGGTAGTTCTGAACCGTGAGGCGCTGGTGCTCGCCGACGGTGCGGCCGGTACGGCGGAGCATGTGCGGTTCGCACATCCAGTCCTGGGGTGCGGCCCAGTCGAGGTTGCCGATCTCCTGCTGATAGCGGCGTACCGCGATGCCGTACACGACAGGGTCGGTAGTCCAGCCGCCGTGAAGGGACAGTTCGGTGAAGCCGCCGGAATCCAGCGCCCAGCGGGTGACGGCGATCGGGAGGCGGCGCATCGAGGCGAGGCGCCGGTGGGAGAGCATAAGCGGGACGCCGGGCATGCGGGTGAGCCAGCTGGGCTGGTGGGTGCCGAGGTAGATCTTCATCGTGTCCACCTCCGGCAGGTCCAGAGGAGGAATACGGCGAGCACGGTCATCCAGACCTTGCCGACGAACTGCCCAGGTGCCATCGCCAGCGAGCCGAACGCGATGAGCAGGAAGAGCGTGCTGTCCACTGCGAGAGCGACGAGGTTGGAGACAGTGACGGCCACGAGTGGGCCATGGCGTCGGGTGCAGGCGTAGACGGCGGTGTCGATCAGCTCCGCGGCCGTGAAGGCGGCCGCGCTGGCGGCGGCGATCTGGTCCGATCCGAGCAGCCCGGACAGGATGATGCCGCCGAACAGCGCGTACAGGACCGGGAGCGGGCCGGACTGTTCGTGGATGAGGTCACGCAGAGCGAACAGCAACCCGGCGAGATAGACCCCGGCGGGTGCGACCAGCCCGAATCCCACGGGAACCGTCAGGGAGGCGCTGAGCAGGTTGGCCAGCGCCACCATGCCCACAAACAGGGGCAGACTCCACAGAAGTCCGCCTCTATGCTTCCCCTCATGTTTGATCTCCGAACCGAGCTGGCCGGCACCATCGATAACCGGGATGGTTCCTGGGGCTTCATCCGCCGCTTCGCCGCCGCTTGGTCCACGCCTCTCGGCGAGAGAGACGGGTACGACGCCGCAGATCTTGATGCGGCTGAGCAACGGCTTGGTCTTCGGTTGCCCACCGTCCTGCGCGAGGCATATGCGCTGCTCGGTCGCCGTGGAGATCTGACCGGCAACCAGGACCGGCTGCTGACTCCCGAGGAGTTGTACATCGACGACACCGGACAGGTTCTGGTCTACCGGCTGGAGAACCAGCACGTCGCCGAGTGGGGCATCCCGCTTGACGCCCTGGAGCGGGAAGACTCCCGGACGGTCTACCGCGCCTCGATGGCCGACAAGAGTGCTGAGCTGTGGGCTCCGTGGCTGGACAGGCTGTCGCTGGCCTTCGTGGAGATTGTGTTGTCGGAGACGCTCATCGCAGAGGAGGAACTGTTCAACTTCCTCGACCTCACTCCTGACGACATAGCGCTTGTTGAGGCGACCTACGAGCGTCTGGCAATGCCCGCCTACCCGGCCGACGAGCCGTCCATCGTGTGGTTCGCCGGCCCGGATGTGCTGCTGCGCCAGGACGCAGGTGCCTGCCTGATGGTCCGGGCACGTACACCCGAGGCTCTGGATGAGGTCTACGAGACCCTGGACGGGGAGTGGAATCTGTAGCCTCACTGATCCTCACCGCCTTCCGGCACAGGAGAGCCGGAGCGGCAGGACCAGGGAGAGCAGCCCTCCACATGGTCGTCCTCGGTCGGGCCAGGCTTGAGGTCGGTCTCGGCGAGCCGCCGACGGCCAGGACTGGCCCCCAGTCCGCATGCCCGGCTCCCGCCTTGACGATCTGGCAAGGAGAGCACTCAACAACATGCCATCGGGCACGGCCATGAACTGCTGGCGCGTGGTGTGCGCTGCCCGTCCCCCTACTCCGCCCCGTCCTCCTCGTAACCGACTGATCGATGCTGCGGCCACCGAAGCAGCTGGGCCAGAAGGGTGAGGTCATCGCTGTATCGGATCGGGCCAAGACGGTGCTCAGGCGGTGAACCCTAGCACCAGGGCACCGATCACCGGCGCCACCTACAGCAGCGGGAACGGGATGTGCGAGTACCAGCGCGCCCGCACCACGGTGACGACGGCCCCGGCGAAGTACAGCGTCAGGCCGGTTCCGGCCATGACACCGATGACCGGCGCGAACAGGCCGACCAACAGGCCGGCCCCCCGCGGCCTTGGCCGTACCGAGCCAGGGACCACCACGAGCGGGGAATGCCGGAGTCGGCCGCCAGGGGCTGCACGACCCACTTGGCGCGGAAGAGAAGAAGAGGGAGCCAGCCGAGAAGCCTGCCATGGCAGCGGCCAGGAGAGTGACGACGACGTAGGCGGTTCGGTGAGGGATGACGCGCGTGCTCCAGCGGGTACCACCACCAGCCGAACGATCGGGCAACCTGGATCAGGCGGTCGAGCGGCGCACCCTCGTCCAGACCGAGACGGACGAGCGCGTACGTCTGGCGAACCGTTTCCTCGTGTCCTCCCCCTGATCTGGTTCCCGGTAGTGGCCTCCGAGCAGCCAGATCATCGCGATGGCGTACGCACCGCGCAACGGCGAGTCCAGCCAGATGACGGTGCATGGAGCCGGCAACCCGGCACGCTCGTACGCCAAGCGCACCCGTGCTCGGCTGCGGGGCGGTCCGCCGGGCCGGCTGCCAGAGCGATGCTCACCCACTCGTCGCGGACAACGGACACGAGGGCTGCCCACTCGGGGGTGAACTGCGCGAAACGGTCGGCCGTCGGCATGACAGATGATCTCACAAAAGCCGCACGCCGGTATCCGAGGATGCGCTGCCATCGGTGTACGGCTCGGCTGCCGTTCCAGGCGCTCGCTGTGTTTCAAGATTCGTCACACCTGCTCGGAACCGCAGCGCAGCCCCTTCGTCCAGACGGGGAATTTACCCGCGCGGCTTGGGGATGGAGGGAGGCTGGAGTCATGACTCTCTGGAAACCTGACCCGACTTTCTACCCATCTCCGCGGGACGCCGCTGACGCACCGGCCGAGCTGCTCGCCTACGTCGCGGCCTTGGACCGCTCTGCCGGCGGACCGGATGCGATAGCCGTACTGGACACCGATCCGGACTCTGCCCGCTACGGCACCGTTGTCGGCTGGACGGAGCTGGCGTTCACCGGTGACGAGCTGCACCACTTCGGGTGGAACGCGTGCAGCAGCGCGCTGTGCCCCTACGCGCCGCATCCCCATGTCGAGCGCCGCTACCTGGTCGTGCCCGGGTTGCGCTCCTCGCGGATCTACATCCTGGACACCAAGGACAGGGTCAGCCCCGAGATCGTCAAGATCATCGAGCCCGGCGAGCTGGCCAAGCGGGCCGGGTACTCCCGCCCGCACACCGTGCACTGCGGCCCCGAAGGCATCTACCTTTCCGCCCTTGGCGGGGCCAACGGCCAGGACGGGCCTGGTGGCATCGCCATCCTGGACCATCAGTCCTTCGAGGTGCTCGGCCGCTGGGAAGTCGATCGGGGACCCCAGTACCTCGCCTACGACTTCTGGTGGCACATCAACCACGACGTGCTCATCAGCTCGGAGTGGGGCACGCCGTCGATGTTCGAGGACGGGGTCGTCGGCGAGCTGCTGCTCAGCAGGAAGTACGGTCACCGGCTGCACTTCTGGGACCTGCGCAGGCGCCGTCACCTGCAGGAGGTCGATCTGGGCGACCAGTACCAGATGACACTGGAGCTGCGCCCCGCCCACGACCCGACCAGAACGTACGGCTTCGTCGGCGTCGTCACCAGCGTCGAAGACTTGTCGGCCTCGGTGTGGACGTGGTTTCACGAGGACGGCCGCTGGCAGGCCCGCAAGGTCATCGACATCCCCGCCGAGCCCGCCTCTTCGGACGACCTGCCGCCGGTGCTGAAGCCGTTCGGGGCGGTGCCCCCGCTGGTCACCGACATCGACCTGTCGCTCGATGACCAGTCCCTGTACGTCTCCTGCTGGGGCACCGGCGAGATCAAGCAGTACGACGTCACCGACCCGTTCAAACCCGTCGAGACCGGCTCACTGAAGATCGGCGGGATCGTCCGGCAGGCGGCCCATCCCACCGCTCCCGAGCTGCCCCTGCGCGGTGGCCCGCAGATGGTCGAGGTCAGCCGCGACGGGCAGCGCGTCTACGTCAGCAACTCCCTCTACGGCTCCTGGGACGACCAGTTCTACCCCGAGGGAGTGGGCGCCTGGCTGGCGAAGATCGACGCCGGTTCGTTCACCTTCGACGAACGCTTCTTCCCGCACGGCGACGACTTCCGCGGCCTGCGCCCGCACCAGGTGCGACTGCAGGGCGGTGACGCCTCCTCCGATTCCTACTGCTATCCATGACGATCGCGGCGGTGATCCTGCTGGGCGCCTTCCACGGCCTCAACCCGGCGATGGGCTGGCTGTTCGCCGTGGCACGTGGCCTGCAGGAGCGCAGCAGGGACCAACTTCTGCAGTCGCTCCCCGTGATCGCCGCAGGGCACCTCGCGTCGGTAGCGTCGGTCGCGCTCGTCGTCGGCGCCACCGGCTCGCTGGTCACCGGCACGGTGCTGTCGGTCGCCGGGGGAATGCTGCTGGTCGGCTTCGGGCTGTGGCGGCTCCTGTCCAGGCGGCACTTCCGCTGGGTGGGCATGCGGCTGTCGCTGCCCCAGCTCGCTGCCTGGTCGTTCCTGATGTCGAGCGCCCACGGCGCCGGGCTGATGCTGATCCCGGTCTTCACCAGGCTGCACAAGGGCCATGCGATCTCGGGTGGGCTGGGCGTGGCCGCCCTCCACACGCTGGCCATGTTCGCGGTGGCCGGTACCGTCGCAGTGATCGTCTACGAGGTGGCCGGGATCACCGTCCTGCGCCGAGCCTGGTTCAATGTGGACCGGATGTGGGCGGCGGCCCTTCTCGGAGCGGGGATCATCACGCTCGCCCAGGCCGCCGGCAGCCATTCGATCAGCGTCACGGGATAGCCGTCATCCGATTCGCGGCGTCCAGTCATTCAAGAGCGCGTGTCGCAGAGCGGCGGCGAGCTCGGCGTTCTTGACCCGTCTCCACCTTTTCTTCTCTCAAAGGCAAGTTGGAAGGGTCAGGAGCCGCCTCCTCCGGGAGTCGGCTCCGTCTCATCCTGGACGAACGCCTGGAGCAGGGCGTCCCCCGGCGCCTCCGGCCTGGGGTTGATCCCCACATCGAAGATCTCCGGCTCCTCGAAGACCGGCTCCCCACTGGGATGCCGCGCGTAGGCCACCCGCCCGTAGTCGACGCCGTCCTCCCGGTCGAAACTCATCCAGGTGATCGCTTCCTGCTCACCCTCACGAAGCGGATGATTCGACACCGCCCGCACGCTGACCGTGCTCGGTGGCTCGAAGAACCACACCTGCGGTACGGCAAGCACCCACCGGATCGCCTCGATCTCCTTACCCCTGGCCGCAGCCCGATTCTCGAAGGCGACAGCCGTACCCCGGTCACGCAGGTAGTCATAATCACTGAGCACCAGCTTGCGCGCGCCATCCACGGCCACGATCGCCGGGCAGTCGCGGGCCACGATGCTCTTCTCCAGGCGTCTGACCACGTCGAAGAGCAAGTCCGCCGTCTCCGCGTTCATCTCGCTCTCCTTCGTCTGAGTCCCTCTATCCGACGGTCAACCAGTAACGGTGCATGCTGCTCGTGCTCTTGACCACGACCGGTTCGGATTCCGCCGCGGGCCAGATCTGCAGCAGATAACGGTCGACCCCGTGTCCGTCGGCGTCGTCCGCGCTCTCGCGGGTCCAGTCACTGGCTTCGTCCATCCCGGCGGCGTGGTAGCGCAGACGGTACCAACCCGGACCGGCCGGCAGCTCCGGTATCTCGTGTACCTCGCCTTCCCAGTCATGCAGGGAGACGCTTCCACCTTCCGACTCGAAGCTGACCTCCACAACGTCCTCGTACCCGTTCAGGTCCGCAGCGGGCTCTGACTCAGCCACCTCAATGGAGAAGCTGACTGTCCCGGTATGCGTGCCGGTGAGCAGGAAAGCGTGATCGTCACCCGCTCTGATGATCCCGACAGGGTGGTCCGGGTGGTCGTCGGTCAAATCCTCCGGACCCTGCGCATCGTCGGTCTCATCGATGAGATACGCCTGCCCGTAGTGAACCCACAAGTCCACCGTTGTCGTCCACGCCTCAGCGCCGATCTCCGCCATGGCCGACGATCTTATGGATGAACACCGACGTTAGAGGACGTCTCATTTGGCGGTAAGGGGCTGCATCGTTGCAGCGGCTTCCCCACACGGATGAGCCAAAGCAAGGAATGCGCCGTTGAGCGGCGGAGGCCGCTTCTTTGGTGTTAACGAGGCCGGCGCCAGTAGGCGAGCTGCCCGCTCGCGCTCTTGACCACCCGCGGTGTGGACTCATCCTGAGGCCAAATCTGCAGCAGATAGCGGTCGATGATCTCGTTCGAGGTGTCCACCTCTCGGGCCTCGTCCATGTTCTGGGCGTGGTAGCGCAGCCGGTACCACCCCGGCCCCGCGGGCAGCACCGGGAGTTCGTGGACGCCCCCGCCACCCCACTCGTACAGCGAGACCTGTCCGGCCTCGGACTCGAAGCTGATCTCGACGATGTCCTCGTACCCGTCGGTGTCCGCTCCCGGGTCGTGGTCGGCGACCGTCACCGAGAAGCCGACCGTCCCTGTATGCAGACCCGTGATCAGGAAAGCGCCACCGTCGTCCACTCGGATGATCCCGACGGGATGCGCAGGGTGATCGTCGGGTATGCCGTCCGGGCCCATGGCGTCGTCGGTGTCGTCGACGAGGTACGCCTGACTGTAGTGAACGTGCAGATCGAACGATACGGTCCGAGTGTCGGTCATGGACGGCGATCCTACGATCATGGACTGACACTTCCAGGCTGATACCAGGCAAACCATGCGAGCCCACTATGGGCCGCAGACCCAAGGTTGCTTCATTTGGTCAGACGGCGGTAGCACATGAGCGCTGCTGCCAGACCGACGAAGGACGCAAAGTGATCAGCTCGCCGTTCGTAGCGGCGGTGCAGACGGCGGTAGCCGCCAGCCAGGCCAGGAATCTTTCGATCACCCAGCGGTGACGGCGCAACCGCTGGCCGGACTCGATGCCGCGGCGCGCGATGCGAGGCGTGATTCCGCGTCCGCGCAGGAACCTGCGCAGGCGCGGGTAGTCGTAGGTCTTGTCGCCGTGCAATTTGCCGGGCCGGCGGCGGCGCGGCCCGCGCCGAGAGCGGATCGGCGGGATCCCCGCGCACCAGCGGCTCCAGCGCCAGGCTGTCATGGGTGCTGGCCGCGGAGATCGCCACCGAGATGGGCAGGCCGGTCCGTTCAGTGATCATATGGATCTTCGTGCCGTTCTTGCCACGATCGACAGGATTCGGACCCGTCAGCTCCCCCTTGACCGCGCGCAGGCTGATGGAGCCGACCGCACAACGCGACCAGTCCAGCTCGCCTCGGGCGCCGAGCTCGTCCAAGATGACGCGATACAGCGTGGCCCACACCGGTGCCGCGCTCCACTCGGCGAAGCGTCGGTGCACCGTCTGCCACGTCGCTGCCCATGCGGATGGTGTACACCTACCGCTGGACTCCCCGGCGAGCCGGGACCTCTTCCAAGGTCGGGCCCGGCTGACGCGCGCCGGACTGGAGCTGCTCGGCTTCTTCATGCACGCGCTGCCAGTCGACCGGATCAGCGACCGCTCGCGTCGCGATGCGCCACCACGCGGACAGGAAGTCGTCCAGCGCCGCCAGGTCGACGACGGGCGCATGGGTGATCTGTTCGAGCTCGGCGTCGAAGGCGGCGACGTTGGCGGCGGGCAGGGCTGCGCGGACGGCGGTGAAGGTCCGCTCGATGTGCGGTTGGGGTCGGTCGTGTCGCTGGACGGTCATGACGACGCCTCACCTCCTGCCGGTTGCCGCTGGTCGTCCAAGCTTATGGAGCAGCCCGGACAGAACGTGGGACTCCCTGGATGTCTGTTCCACTTCCGGAACGGCGGCCAGGAACAGCGTTGTCGCCTTCATCAGGCCGAAGAACCGGGGAGGCAGGGCGTGGTCCGCGTGAGCCGGAAAGGGCAGCTTGGCCGACGATGACATGGGATCACTCCTTGGTGGTCGTTTTGCTGGGTGGGGCGAAGGGTTTTGCTGGCTGCGGTGACTGACCCCGGATCCGGAGAAGTGCCGGGCCACGGCCGCGGCTCCGCGGTCACCGCCCGCCGAGCCGGCCCTGGCGGGTTGGCGTTGATGAAGGCGAGACCACCCCAGCCAGCACCCCCTCCCGGACAGGCTTCAATGACGATCTGCTCCTAGTTGCGGGCGGTGGCAGCTCTCAGCGGCCACCCGCTCACCAGGTAACCCGCAGCGTGCGCAAGCCGTACACCAGGCTGAAGACCCGGAAGTCCACCTGCTCGTACGTATCGGCCAGGGCCAGGCCGGGCAAGCGCCGCAGCAGGGCCGGGAAGGCGATGCGCATTTCCATCCGCGCCAGCGGCGCCCCGAGACAGTGGTGCACCCCGTGGCCGAAGGCGACGTGACCAACGGCTCCCCGGGTGATGTCGAGGGTGTCGGGGTCGTCGATGAAGGCAGGGTCGCGGTTGGCGGCAGGAAGCGAAAGGATCACGAGCGCGCCCGCCGGGATGGCATGCCCGGCGATCTCCACATCCGTCGTGGTCGTGCGCGGCGGCAGCCCCTGCACGACGGACAGCCAGCGCAGCAGCTCCTCGACGGCGGGCTCGACCTGGGCGGGATCCTCGCGGATCATCGCGAGTTGGTCCGGGTGCCGCAGCAGGGCCAGGGTGCCCAGGCCGAGCATGTTCGAGGTCGTCTCATGCCCGGCCAGCAGCAGCAGTCCCGCGATGCCGATCAGCTCATCGGTGCGAAGGTCGTCGCCGTGCTCGCGCACCAGCATCCCGAGCATGTCCTCGCCCGGGTCCGCCTGCGCGCGGGCCACCAGGCCGGCCATGTAGGCGCGGTCCTCCCGCTGCGCCGCGACGCGTTGCTCCATCGGCAAGGAGGTGTCCAGCAGGCGCACGGAACGATCCTGGAAGGCGGCGCGGTCGGCATACGGCACACGCAGCAACTCGCAGATCACCAGCGAGGGCACCGGCAGCGCGAAGTGCGCCACCAGATCAGCCGGCTTACCGGCCCGCTCCAGATCGTGCAGAGCCGCCTGGACGATCTCGGTGATCCGCGGCTCCAGCCGGCGCATCCGCCGTCCCGTGAACTCCGGGGTGAGCATCCGGCGCAACCGCGTGTGCTCGGGCGGGTCGAACCCGATCAGTTGCCCGGCCTGCATCTTGGCCAGCTCGTCGGCGTTCATCTGCCCGGATCCCGGGAACGGCGTCAGGGCACTGCTGAACCGGGCCGGATCCGACAGTACCTGGCGAACGTCCTCGTGGCGGCAGACCAGGTACGCGGGCGGGCCGAACGGCGTCTCGACCCGGACCACACCCTCGTCGTCGCGGGCCCGGGCCAGCTCCTCGACCGGGTGGAACCCGTTCCGCCGCATGTGCAGCGGCAATTCCGGCGTTTGCGTCATCATCTGTCCATTCATCTGGTGATCGTGTGAGATCGTCAGGCGCGGGTCTTGGCCAGCAGGTCGATGATCTCGGCGGTGGTAGCGATCTCGCCGAGGAGCGGGAAGAAGTGAGCCCCTGAACGCCGCTGGCGAGCGAGGTTCGGAGGAAGCCTTGTTCGCGGAGCTCCGGGCCGTGGAGCTCCGAGAACAAGGTCAGGCCGTGGTCATACGGCCGGCTCAGGGTTGGGTGTCGAGCCACTCCTGGAAGGTGGGTCCTGCGAGCTTGGCGTGCGGGCTGGGCAGGAACCCGCCCTTGGCGGCAATCTCGGCATCGGGCATGCCCGAACCGTCAACGCCGACGACCTTGATGCCTCGGCGGGCGCCGAGGAGTGCGGCCGCCTCCGCCAAGGTCTCCTTTCGGGGTCCGGCGATCTCGGGGATCGGCGTTCCTGGAGCGGGCTCGCCGGGGTCGAGGGCCAGGTCGACCAGTTCCTCGGCCACGGTGCGGCAGGCCACGAGCTGGGTGGGCAGGGCCGGGATGTAGGCGACGTCGCCCTGCTGCCAGTCCAGAAGCTGACCGACGAACTCGTGGAACTGCGCGGCCCGCAGAATGCGGACGGCGAGCGGGCCGGACAGGAGGAGTTCCTCGTGCACCTTCTTGGCGGCGACGAAACCGGTGGTGGCCTTGTCGACGCCGATGATGGACGCCACGGTGATCTGGGCGACCCCCGCCTTCTGGCCGTACTCGTGCAGATTGCGGGCCGACGTGCGGAAGAACTCCGTCGCCGCCTCCTGCTCGGAGGCGTGCCACGAGGCGACGTCGATGATGACATCCACCTCGGTGAGCGCCTCGGCCAGGCCCTCACCGGTGATGATGTCCACGCCGGTGGCTCGGGACATCGGCACGACCTGGCGCCCCCGTTCGGTGAGGACGTCGACGACATGGCGTCCCAGCCGCCCGGTCGCTCCTGCCACCGCGAACTTGGTGATGCTCATGCTTTATCCCTTTCTCACTCGCTGTAGTTCTGGCCGGGGGGCATGCCGGGGATCGGCTTGGCGATGAGCGCGGCGGGGGTGAAGAAGCCGATGTGGGCGATGGCCATGATGAGCGTCCAGAGCGCCTTGTCGTCGTAGTGCGCGGACGCCTTGGCGTACAGCTCGTCGGGGACTCGCTCCCCGGACGGGTTCGGGGACAGGACTGCCTCCACCAGCTCCAGCGCGACCCGTTCGGCGTCGGTGAAGTAGGTGGCGTCCCGCCAGGTCGCCACGGCGGTGATGCGCTCCTCTGATTCCCCTGCCTGGCGGAGGTTGCCGGTTTCCCTGATGGTGAAGTACGTGCTGCCGAGCATCTGCCCGGCGCGCAGCTGCAGCAGGTGGATGGTGACCTGCGGAATCGAGCCGTTCTTGATGACCTTGTGCAGGCCTTCGGCGACTACCGCCATCTCGGGGACGAACGGGAGGGGGTTGGGCATACGCGACCGGAGGTTGGTCGTCGTGGGTGTGGACATGCTGGGACTTCCTTACTCGTGGTGTTGCGTCATTACGAGCAAGAGATCCCGGCGACCCGCACCTTGTGACAGCGGGACCTATGTGACATAGCCCACCGATCGTCGGTGTCACAAAGCGGCGGGGACCGGGATCGTATGGATATGGCACGGTCGCGAACGAACAGGCAGGAACCCGCGATGAGCGAACGGACTGAGCAACCGACGGCCACAGCTCGTGGCAGTCGCATGGACGCGGCCACCGAGGCGTTCGTCGCCCACCGCAACCTGCTGTTCACCCTCGCCTACGAGATCCTCGGCTCCGCCACCGACGCCGAGGACGTCCTGCAGGAGACCTGGATGCTGTGGGTGGGCGTCGACCTCGGCACGGTGCTGGACCAGCGCGCGTATCTGATCCGGATCGCCACCAGGCAGGCGCTGAAACGACTGCGCACACTGGACCGGCGCAAGGAGACCTACGTCGGGCCGTGGCTACCCGAGCCGCTGCTGAGCACCCCGGATGTGGCCGAGGACGTCGAACTGGCCGACAGCGTCTCGATGGCGATGCTGCTGGTGCTGGAGACGCTCACGCCGACCGAGCGGGCCGTGTTCGTGCTGCGCGAGGTGTTCGATCTGGACTACGACGAGATAGCCGAAGCCGTCGACAAGACCCCGGCCGCGGTACGCCAGATCGCCCACCGGGCACGGGCACACGTCGCCGCGCGCCGGCCCCGCGGCACCGGCTCCCCGGCCGAGCACCGAGCCGCGCTCCAGGCTTTCCAGCGAGCGGTCGAGACCGGCGAGCTGCAGAGCCTGCTCGACATCCTCGCGCCGGACGTCGTCGCCCTGAGCGACGGCGGCGGTGTCAAGCATGCCCTGCTGCGGCCCATTGTGGGGGCTGACAACGTTGCTCGCTTGCTGGCCGTCGGCTGGTGGAAGCGCGACGCAGACAGGTTGGTCGAGCTGGTGCAGATCAATGGTGGCCCGGGGCTGCTCGTCCGAGTTAACGGCGAGATCGACGGCGTGGTGGCGGTGCGAGTGGAGAACGGATACGTCACCGGCGCTTACCACGTGCGCAATCCCGAGAAGCTGTCGCGTATGGAACAGGAGACCGCCGTGAGCCGCTGAGAACCCGTCTTTGAACCAGCCTGCCGGTGCCGAATTCCAGGGCATCGGCACCGGCGAGGAAGTTCACGGCCGGATTGTCTGCTTGCGGGAATGTCGTAGATGGCGGCTGGTGGGGCCAGCCTGACCGACAGGCCGATACCCAGCTGTATGTGGGCTGGCATCGCTACACACTGACAGGCCTCCACCAGCCAGGCTGGACCTGGGAGAACCGTACCGAGGTGCTGTGGTCCAACCGGCCACTCAACGCCACCGACGTGCTGTTCGACGCCCGTAACGAAACCCTCCCTGCCATGACCGACCCATGTAACGAAGGACCGGAGTGCGGTCTTCCCGTACGGCAGGCACCCACTGGCGCCGGGCGCGGTTCTGCTCGACCGCCTGCCACGTCGCCGCGCAGCCAAGAGGCCCACGTGAAGACGCTCTACAGGATGTCGTCCCCCCAATCCGGCTCATCGGGGTCGCGGAGCTGACGGACTCCGGCGGGCCCGAGGTCGGGCGAGACGGTCAGGCCGGTGAGCCTGCCCGACGAGCGTGGCCCGGTAGCAGCCCTGGAGCTGGTTTGCGAAGGTGGGCCCGAGTCTCACTCCAGAGGCAGCGGGCGGCGTGGCACTGGTGCAGTGTGGATGAGAGATGTGGTCGTGTGACCGTACGGGGTGAACAGGTCGAGGATCGGTTCGAGCTCGTCGACTGCCCGTAGGTGCATCGTGAAGTAGAAGCAGTCGTCGCCGGTCATTCTGTAGCACTCGACGATCTGGGGAACCTCCTGGGCGATCTTGGAGATGCGTTGCAGTTCCCGGATCGCCGGACGGATCCGGACCATCACGGTGACCGGAAAGCCCACGGCCCGCGGGTTGACCTCGGCGCGATAGCCGGTGATCACTCCCGTCTCCTCCAGCCGCTGCACCCGATCGGCCACCGCGGGGGCCGACAGACCGACCCGGCGGCCCAGTTCGGCGAAGCTCAATCTGGCGTCGACCTGCAACTCGGCGAGAATACGAAGGTCGAGGGAGTCCATTCCCTTGGATTCGTATGCCCGCTCGGGTCTGATCTTTCGTTTCGCCATTCTCCTAAATTACGGGTTGGCCAACGATGGGGGTCATGCCGCCCACCGGCCCTCGCGCCGTCCTGTCCGCGGCGCCTCCATGGACCTACTTCATCGGGAGCGCCGTCTTCCACTACCTCGGCCCGGCTTTCGCCGTGCTCCTGTTCACCAGGCTCGCCCCGCTCGGGGTCGCGGCGCTGAGGATCTGGAGTGCCGCACTCGTATTGGCGCTCTGGCGTCGCCCCTGGCGGATCCTCGCCCGGCTCGACGCCGGGGGGCGGCGTACGATCATCGCCTGGGGCGCGGTGCTCGCGGCCATGAACGTCTGTTTCTACCTGGCGATCGCCCGCGTGCCCCTGGGCACCGTCGCCGCGATCGAGTTTCTGCCGGTCATCGTGCTGGCCGCGCTCGGTGCCCGTACGGCACGTAACCTCGCGGCACTCGTGGCAGCCGTCGGCGGTGTCTACGTGCTGACCGGCATCCGGCTGGCCGGGGAGCCGCTGGGGTTGGTGTTCGCCTTCGCCAACGCGGTGCTGTTCGCCGCCTACATCGTCCTGGCCCACCGTACGGCTCGGCGTCTGCGCGGCATCAGCGGCATCGACGGGCTGGCCGCCGCCATGCTCATCGCCTGCGTGTTCGTCGCGCCGATGGGCGTTGGGCAGGCCGCTCCCGCGCTGATCGACCCGGTCACGCTCGCCGCGGGGATCGGGGTGGGGATCTGTTCGTCGGTGATCCCGTACGTGTGCGATCAACTCGCCATGGCACGCATGGCTCGCTCCACGTACGCGTTGCTGGTGGCGCTGCTTCCGGCCACGGCAACGGTGATCGGCATCGTGGTGCTCCGGCAGTTTCCCTCACTCGCCGAGCTCGCCGGAGTCGGGCTCGTGGTGCTCTCGGTCGCGCTCCACCGGGAGTTTCGGACTCCTCCAGCCGAGGAGAAGGCCACGCTCTTACAGGAAGGTAAGACGAAATGCGATATGTGAAGCTGGGCTCGTCGGGGCTGCAGGTCTCCCGGATCTGCCTGGGCATGATGACGTACGGCGATCCAGGTTCCTGGGAGTGGATGCTGCGCGAGGACGCGGCCGAGCCGATCGTGCGGCGCGCGGTCGAGGCCGGTGTGACGTTCTTCGACACCGCCGACATGTACTCGGACGGCGCGAGCGAGGAGATCACCGGGCGGCTGCTCGGCAAGCTCTTCGCACGCCGCGACGACTACGTTCTCGCTACGAAGGTCTACTTCCCGACGGGGCCGGGCCCGAACGACCGGGGGCTGTCCCGCAAACACGTGCTGGCCGCCATCGACGCCTCGCTGACCAGGCTAGGAACCGACTATGTCGATCTGTACCAGATCCACCGATGGGACTACGAGACGCCGATCGAGGAGACCATGGAGGCCCTGCACGACGTGGTGCGGGCCGGCAAGGCACGGTACATCGGGGCCTCCAGCATGTACGCCTGGCAGTTCGCCCAGGCGCAGCACACTGCTCAGGCGGCCGGCTGGACCAGGTTCGTGTCGATGCAGAACCACTACAACCTCGTGTACCGGGAGGAGGAGCGAGAGATGATCCCGCTCTGCCTGGACCAGGGGGTGGGCGTCATCCCGTGGAGCCCACTGGCACGCGGACTGCTCACCGGGAGCCGCCGACGCGACGGCCGGCGGCGCACGGTCCGATCCGGCAGCGACCAGCTGGCCGACAGCATGTACGAGGACGCGGACTTCGACGTCGTAGACGTGGTGCGTGCGGTCGCTGACGAACGAGGCCTGCCACCGGCGCAGCTCGCCCTCGCGTGGCTGCTCGGGAGGTCTGGGGTAACTGCGCCGATCGTCGGGGCGAGCAAGGTGGGTCATCTGGACGACGCGATCGCGGCGGTGGAGGTGACCCTCAGTGGAGAGGAGGCGGCCCGCCTGGAGGCCCCCTACCGGCCACACCAGATCATCGGGCACTTCTGAGTGGAAGTCTGTGATTCCGTCTGTCCCGCGTCATGCTTGTCCTCTGACCGAGGAGTCCGTGATGCCCCAACCTCCTGCGATCCCGGTCGATGAGAAGGTCGGAATCGTGCCGAGCATCCTGGCCGGAGAGATGACGGTGGCCCAGGCCGCGCGCCGTGCCAGAGTCTCGGAACAGTCGATCGGCACCTGGAAGCGTCAGTTCATCGAGAACGGCCGCGCCGGCCTGGTAGCGAAGAACTCCCGATGTCATCGGCGACCGACGGCCGCCGTCCGTATCATCTCGGCATGGTGCTGAACCTGGAGTTACGGCTCAGCCGGCGGGCGGTGCTCCTGGCCGCCGGAGGGCTGCTCGTCGGTTGCTCCCAGCAGCCCGAGATCGACAAGGTCCAGCTGCGACTGGCCACCGGGCCGGCGGGGGCGGTGTACCGGCGCATCGGCGGTTCGCTGGCCGAACACATCTCCGAGCAGGTCCCGGGTGCCACGGTGATCACCGTGCCGAGCGGGGCGTCCACCGACAACATCCGGATGCTGCGGGCCGGCGAGGTGCACCTTGGGCTGACGAGCCTGGACGCGCTGTTCACGACCGACGGCCGCGCGCCCGAGGGGCTCTCGGCGATATGCCGGCTCTACGACAGTCACCTGCATCTCGTGGTCATGGCCGGTTCAGCGATCGACGAGTTCCGGGACCTCGAGGGCAAGCGCATATCCCTCGGTGCCCGCGACTCGGGCACAGAGTTCACGTCGCTGCGGGTTCTGGAGCTCGGCCGGGTGAACGCCGACGGTCGGTACCTCAGCCAGGCCGCATCGGCGGCGGCACTGCGTGACGGCGAGATCGACGCGATGTTCTCCCTGACCGGCGTCCCGACACCCGCCATCACGGAGCTGGCGCAGCAGCACCCGATCCGGCTGATCCCGTTGGACGCACAGGCAGGCGCGCTCTTCACGGCGTTCCCAGGTCCCTACGCTCCGGCCATGATCCCCACGACCGCCTACGCCGGCGTCCCGGCCACCCGCACCGTCGCTGTGCCGAACGTGCTTCTCGTGCGCAACGACCTGCCTGATGACCTGGTCCACGCCATCACCGACACCATCTTCACGCACACCGGCACGATCACCTCCGCCGGCCGCGACGACGCCGAAGCCGTTCCCGAAGCGTGGCAGATCAACGTGCGTACCGGGATCTCCACCGCGTCGATCCCGCTCCATCCGGGCGCGGCCGCCTGGTTCCGCGACCGCAAGCGCTGACCCAAGCGCTGACCCGTGGCAGCGACAGGCCGGCCGAAGGAGCCCGGATCCTCAGATGGACGGCGACGTCACCCGCGGAACGGCCGGCAACGCGACCACCGCGGCGAATCCGTGCCCGGACCCGTCCGGACGCGGCAGGCCGTCCTCCAGCCGCAGGTCGCCCCCTGCCGCCCCGACCAGGTCGGCGCAGATCGCCAGTCCCAGGCCGGTCCCTGACACGTTCTGGTGCCGCGGTGACCGCCAGAACCGCCGTAGCGCCTGGGCCCGCTCGGACGCGTCGATCCCCTGACCGTCGTCACGGACAGCGATCGTGACCACGCCTCCGGCCGCGGAGGCGTCGCCGGGTCCGGCAGCGCCCGCACCACCGGGGACGACTCGGGCGCTCACCTCCACCACCTGCGCGTCCGACAGCCGTAACGCGTTGCTGATCAGCTCGTCCAGGATGCTGCCCAGTCCACCCGACGGCTCCAGCAGCCGCAGCCCCGGCGGCACGTCGACCGCCAGTGTCTGCCCAGCCGTCGCCGTCAACGCCCGCCACCGGTCCACCCGGGTCGCCAGCACCGCGTCGAGATCCACCGGCGACGCCGTCCGTATGCTCTCCATCCGCGCACTGGCCTGCAGCGAGTTCAGCATCCGCTGCATCGCCTTCAGCTCGTCGACGGCGACGTCGTACACCTGCCGCCCGTTGCCGGCCGCGCCCAGATGCGGTTCCAGACTCTCCACCGCGAGCCGGAGGCTGGTCAGCGGATTGCGCAACTGATGCGACGCGTCGGACACGAACGCCCGCTGCCGCTGCACGGCGTTCTCGACCGCGTCCATCATGGTGTTGAACGACTCCGCCAGTCGCCGCAGCTCGACCGGGCCGGCCTCGGCGTCCGCCCGGGTCGTGAGGTCACCCTGTGAGATCCGCGAGCTCGCCGCGTCCAGCTCCCGCACCGGCCGCAGCACCCACGCCGATACCGGCCAGGCGACGGCCACCAGCGCGATCGACGGCAGCAGCCCGAGCCCGGCGAGCCGGGCCCATCGCACGAGGATGCGATGGCGCGTCTTCGACAGGTCGGAAATCGTCACGACGGCGCCGACGACCTCGCTGTCCCGGCCCACCGGCTCCGCGACCACGAGTGCGGAGTCGTCCCACGGCGCCCATTCCCCGGACGGTTCGGACCTCGCCCCGGCCAGCGCCGCGGTCACGATCCGGGGCAACGCCGGCTCGGCCCGCGCCGCCTCCTGGTACGCGCCGGCCGGCCCGAGCAGCACCGTACCCGACGTGTCGATCACCGCGACCGGGATGCCGTACAGCTCGCGGTAGCGCGCCAGCTCCTGGTGGAGCGCCTCGGTCCGCCCGGTCGAGAGCGCGGTCTCGGCCAGCGACGCGAACCGGCCGACGTCGTTGAGCCGGTCGACGTACGTCTCCTGCATCTCCCGCTCGGCCACGGTGACGCTGAGCGGCACCCCGAGCGCCGCGACGAGCAGCACCGCGAGGGGCACCAGGACGACGAGCAGGCGACGGTGCACGGTGCGTCAGCCGATCAGCTCCGGCCGGTCGGCCAGGAGCCGATAGCCGACCCCGTGGATCGTGCGGATGAGCACGGCCGGCCCGAGCTTGTGCCGCAACGCCGCGATGTGGGTATCCAGGGTGCGGCTCGAGGACTCCCAGGTCGCGCCCCAGATCTGGTCGAGGATGACGTCGCGGCTCACCACGTTCGGCGCCCGCCGGGCCAGCAGCAGGAGCAGCTCGAACTCCTTGCGGGTCAGCGTCACGGGCGTGCCGTCGACGGCGACCTCGCGGGTGCCGACGCCGATCCGCATCGGGCCGAGGACGAGCGGCTCATCGGGGTGGCTCAGGGCACGAGCCACCCGGGTGCGCCGCAGGACGGCGTCGATCCGGGCCAGCAACTCCGGAATCCCGAACGGCTTCACGATGTAGTCGTCGGCGCCGGCACGCAGGCCGCGGACGCGCTCGTGCTCCTCCGATCGTGCCGTCACGGCGATGACGGCGGTCTCCGGGCGGTCGCGCAGCTTGCGGATCACGTCGAGTCCGTCGCCGTCGGGCAGACCCATGTCGACGAGGACCACATCGGATGGGGCTGCGCGCACGGCCTCCGCGGCGGTGGCGAGGCGGTGGACCTCGAAGCCCGCCTGGGCCAGGACGGTCACCAGCCCCCGCGCCACGCGGTCGTCATCCTCGATGATGGTGATCCGCATACCGGCGGATTGTACGGCGCGGATCGACGCTTGTGTCAGCCCTTCAGTTCTTGGGATTCTCCTGACACTATCCGCGTCCCTTCCAGCCGAGACTGAGGTCGAGCACTCACCGACGCAGCGCATGCGCTGACGAGGAGGCCGCGATATGAGAACGACCAGCAGGTACCGGGCCGCCGCGCGGATGATCGCCGCGATCGGCGTCGTTTCGCTCGTCGCCGCCTGTTCCGGCAACGGAGGCACCACCGGCGCAGGCCCTACCGGCGGAGGCGACGCCGGAGGCTACCCGGACCAGAACATCACCTTCGTCGTGCCGTTCAGCGCGGGCGGCCCGACGGACACCGTCACCCGCATGATCGCCGAGCCGATGGCCGCCAAGCTCGGCACCAAGATCGTCGTCCAGAACGTGGAGGGCGCCGGCGGCACGGTCGGCGCAGGCGAGGTCGCGCGGGCCAAGCCCGACGGCTACACCGTGCTGATGCACCACATCGGCATGTCGACGGCGCCCGCCCTGTACAAGGACCTGGGCTACAAGCCGCTGGAGAACTTCCAGACGGTCGGGCTCGTCACCGAGGTGCCGATGACGGTCGTCGCCCGCAAGGACTTCGCGCCCGCGACGCTCCAGGACCTCGTGACGCATGTGAAGGCGAACGCCGACAAGGTCACGCTGGCCAACGCCGGCATCGGCGCCGCGTCCCACCTGTGCGGCCTGCTGTTCCAGAACGCCGCCGGCGTCAAGGTCCAGGAGGTCCCGTACGAAGGCACCGGCCCCGCGCTGACCGACCTCGTCGGCGGCCAGGTCGACTTCATGTGCGACCAGACGACCAACACCAGCGGCCAGATCTCCGCGGGTGAGGTGAAGGCATATGCGGTCACCACGCCGGAGCGGGTGAAGAGCCTGCCCGACCTGCCCACCACGGCCGAGGCCGGGCTGCCCAAGCTCCAGGTCAGCGTGTGGCACGGTCTCTACGTCCCGGCCGGTACGCCGCAGGACGTCGTCCAGAAGCTGTCCGAGGCGCTGAAGGTGGCACTGGCCGACCAGAAGGTCATCGACCAGATGGCCAAGCTCGGCACCGCGCCGGTCCCGGCCGAGGACGCGACACCGCAGGCGCACCGGGCCAAGCTCCAAGAGCAGCTCGGCACCTGGGCGAAGGTCATCGCCGACGCCGGCGTCAAGGTCTCCTGAGGTGGAGCGCCGCCGGTCCCTCCCGGACGTCCTCGCCGGGGGAATCTTCGTCCTGATCGGTGGCGCGTTCGTGGTGGGGTCGCTCGGCTACGAGCTGGGCACCCCACTGCGGATGGGCCCCGGCGCCTTCCCGCTGCTGGTCGGCGCGACCGTGGCCGTTCTGGGCCTGGCGATCGTCATCAAGGGACTCATCGCCGGCGAGGTGGTCTCGTTCGGGCCGATCCCCTGGCGTGCCGTCGCCGTCATCGTGCTCGCGGTCCTGTTCTTCGGATTCACCGTCCGGGGCCTCGGATTCGTACCGACGTCGGCGGTGACCGCCCTGCTCACCACGCTGGCCAGCTCGCGCGTACGGCCGCTCACGGCCGTGGCCGTGGCCGCCGGGCTGACCGTGGCCAGCACGCTCATCTTCGTCGTCGGACTTCAGCTGCGGATCCCGCTATGGGGCCCGTGGCTGGGGTTCTGACGCGGCATCGGATTGAGGCATGGAACTTCTCGACAACCTCGCGCTGGGCTTCTCGACAGCCCTCCTGGTCCAGAACGTCCTCTACTGCTTCGTGGGAGTGCTGCTCGGGACGGCGGTCGGCGTGCTGCCCGGCATCGGGCCGACGGCGACGGTGGCGATGCTGCTGCCGATCACGTTCAGCTTCGAGCCGGTGACGGCGCTGATCATGCTGGCCGGCATCTATTACGGCGCGCAGTACGGCGGCTCGACGACCGCCATCCTGATCAACCTGCCCGGTGAGTCGTCGGCGGCGGTCACCGCGCTGGACGGGCACGAGATGGCCCGGCAGGGTCGGGCCGGCGCGGCGCTGGCAGCCGCCGCGATCGGGTCCTTCATCGCGGGTACGGTGGCCACCGTCGCACTGGCCGTCGCGGCCCCACCGCTGGCCCGCGTCGCGTTGAAGTTCGGCCCGGCCGAATACTTCTCGCTGGTACTGCTCGGCCTGATCGTGTCGATCGCGCTGGCGCGTGGCTCGGCGCTCAAGGCACTGGCGATGATCGTGCTCGGCGTCCTGCTCGGCACGGTCGGCCAGGACATCTACACCGGCACGCCCCGGTTCGTGTTCGACCAGCGCGAGCTGTACGGCGGCATCGACTTCGTGTCGGTCGCCGTCGGCATGTTCGGGGTGGCCGAGATCCTGCGCAACCTGGAGAACGAGCAGACCCGCACGGCGATCGTCAGCAAGGTGAAGAACCTCTGGCCGACCCGCGTGGACCGGCGCCGGATCGTCGGCCCGATCCTGCGGGGCACCGGTCTCGGCGCCGCGCTCGGCGTCCTGCCCGGCGGTGGCCACGTGCTGGCCTCGTTCACCTCGTACGCCGTCGAGAAGCGAATCTCGAAGCGGCCGCAGGAGTTCGGGCGCGGCGCTATCCAAGGCGTCGCGGGCCCCGAGTCGGCGAACAACGCCGCCGCGCAGACGTCGTTCATCCCGCTGCTCACCCTGGGGCTGCCCGCGCACCCGGTCATGGCACTGATGGTCGGCGCGTTCATCGTCCACGGCATCACCCCCGGCCCGAACGTCATCACCGACGAACCGGCGCTGTTCTGGGGCCTGATCGCGTCGATGTGGATCGGCAACGTGCTGCTCGTGCTGCTGAACCTGCCGCTGATCGGCGTCTGGGTGCGCATGCTGCGCATCCCGTACCAGGTGCTGTTCCCGATGATCATCCTGTTCGCCTCGATCGGCACGTACTCCCTGGGGTTCAACGCGTACGACGTCTACGCGATCGTGTTCTTCGGGCTCCTGGGCTACATCCTGATCAAGTGCGGCTGCGAGCCGGCGCCACTGCTGCTCGGCTTCGTCCTCGGACCCTTGCTCGAGGAGAACCTGCGGCGGGCGCTCATCATCTCCCGCGGCGACCCGTCGGTCTTCCTGACCCGACCGATCTCCGCGGTGCTCCTGGCCCTGGCCGTGGCAGCGCTCGTCGTCGCCGCCCTCCCGACGATTAGCAAGCGGCGCGAGGCCGTGTTCACGGAGGAGGAGTAGGAATGTCAATCCCTCAAACCGTGGAGACTCACTCAGAGCTGGCCGTGCTCAGGGTGAGGCACGGTTGCGTGTCCTCACCCTGAGCATGTAGGGCGCTACTTGTTGTAGTTCTTCCCGAGGGCCTTACCGGGGATCGGCTTGGCGATGAGAGCGACGGGGATGAAGAAGCAGATCTGGCCGATCGCCAGGGTGAGCGTCCAGAGCGCCTTGTCGTCGTAGTGGGCGGATGCCTTGGCGTACAACTCCTCGGGGACGCGCTCCCCGAACGGGTTCGGGGTGAGGACGGCCTCCACGAGCTCCAGTGCGACCCGTTCGGCGTCGGTGAAGTAGGGGGCGTCCTGCCATGACGCCACGGCGGTGATGCGCTCCTCTGTCTCCCCGGCCTTGCGGAGCTCGCCGGTCTGCCGGACGGTGTGGTAAGTGCTGCTGACGATCTGCCCGGCGCGGAGCTGCACCAGGCTGACGGTGGTCTGCGGAATCGAACCGTTCCTGGTCGCCTTGGACATGGCTCCGGCGATTGTTGCCACCTCGGGGAAGAACTGGACGGGGTCGGGCAGACGCGACTGGAGGTCGTCCTGCTCGGCCGTCGTGGGTGTGGACATCGCGAGGTCTTCCTTTCTCAATGTCAGCGGTGTTTTAGAGGCTTGCGACCTGGTGGGGTTGGCCCTCCATCACGAAGCGGCCGGCCGCGGGGGACGATCACACGTTCCGACGCGGGTTTTCGACGGCGATCCGCATACCGCCCGGGTCGCTGAGCTTTCTTGCGTGCTGGATGGTGTCCCAGTAGTCCGACGACACAACCGCTGCGAATGTGAGGCGACGCGCCAACCTCACAGTTCGGCGCGCTGTCTCGTCGAACGGGTGAGGGCAGCTGCGACCAAGGGAGCCGACGACACCATGACCACCCCATCCGAGCCAGGACACGCCCGGCCCGATCCGAGCCTGAGCGCGCCCACGCCCGAACGCGGCCCACTGGCGGGCCGTGTCGAGTCAGTCGTCGTCGGCCGGCCGCCACAGGTGCAGGGACGTCTGGTCCTCGGAGACCGTGTACCAGGTGCCGTCCCCCGCTGAGCGGGGAGGCCCTGAGACGGGGAAGGGGTAGGAGATCTCGCCGCGCAGGGTCATCCCCTGCACGTCGACGAGCCAGTGGCGGGCTGTGCCGTACTCGGCGTCACATTCGGAGGTGCCGGCGACGACGGTGTCCTCGTCCACGAAGGCCGCCTCGTAGTCCCAGTAGATCCTGTCGCCGCCGGTGTTCCCCGGGTGCGCCGTCACAGTGCCTTGGGCGTCCACTTCCCGCAGGACCGCGCCGTCGTCCACCCGGTGCAGCGAGAGGGACCCCTGCTCGAGGGGAACGGTCAGGAGGTGTCGGCCGGATGGGCTCACCGCCAGCAGGATCCGCTCGATGTCGATCTGTTCGATGGTCAGTCGCTGCCCGTCCCAGCGTCCCCAGAGCACGGGCGAACCTTCCTCGCCCTCTCCGACGCTCAGTCCTATCTGCGTGGGGTCCGGGTGCGGGGTGTGCTCGGAGCTGGAGGCTACGGTCATGGTGTTCGCGCGTCCTAGGACCCTGCCGTCCGTGGCGTCGATAACGAGCCACAACTCCTGGTCGTTCTCCGCCTCCCTGTCGTCACGCAACGGGCCGCGGACGTGCGCCCAGACGAGCTTGCCGTCCGCGGAGAAGGCGGCTGATCCGTTGTCGGCGTACCGGTGGTCCTTGTCGTCGGCGTATTCGGCGAACGACGTGTGCATGTGGGGCTGTTCGCCCTCCCAGCAGCCGTGCCGTACCTCCCACCGCGTCGCTCCGGTCGCCTCCACACAGCGCACCGCGTGCACGCCGACGAACACCGCTGCCGCACCCTCCGGCGAGACGGTCACCGATCCGAAGCGGCGCGGCCATGGGGCCGGGAAACGCGCCTCCACGAGCCGCCCGCCTGCGGTGGCCACGTCCAGATCGAGGGCGACCAGTTCGGTGTCACCGCGCTGTATGAGCAACCTGCGTCCGGACCAGTGCAGCACCTGGGGAGCGTCCGCGGACGCCGGGTCCAGCGGTGCGGCGACGGTGGCGACAAGACGAGCGACGGTCACGGAATCCTCCGGCGCGTGGGGGGCGAGACAGGGAGCTTGAATGCGTCCACCATACGGAGGAAGACCGGCGGCTCCGGGGTGCGACGATGCGACGCGGGATCGACGGCGATCACGTATCCGAGCAAGCATGTGATGTCTTCAGGGCCGCATGGAACGAGTTGACGTTCGCATACGGCCGAACCCCGCCGCACCCTATAGTCGCCGAGGTGAGCGATCTTCAGCCGGGCATCTACCAACATCTGATCACCCGTGAGGTCGACGCCCACCTGCGAGCGGTATCCGATCGCAAACTGATCGACCGGCGGTCACTGGACGTTGCCGACTCCCACGAGACGCTGGCCCGGCATCTCGCTGCGCTCACACGTCTTGCGTTGCGTTCCGTACGGGGTGAAAGCGATGCCGTGCGACTGGCTCGTCAGGTGGAGATCGTCAATCGAGTCGCCGACCTCATCGGCGACCTGGTGCCCGAGGCCGCCTCGCCTGAAGAACTCGTGGAGTCCGCCGAGGAACTGCTGGGCCTCGCCAGGAGCCGGGACGCGGCCGGCCAGGTACGGTTTCCCGTACGTCCGGTTATCCCCCTTACAGGTAGCGCATTGCTGGTCAATGGCAGGGGACAGCCGGAGATCGGCCATGAGCTCAAGCGCGAGCTGGCCTCCGCCGATCACGTGGACCTGCTGTGCGCGTTCGTGAAGTGGAACGGCGTACGGGTGCTGGCGGAGGCGATCGAAGAATTCCTGACGCGTGGCGGCCGGCTGAGGGTGGTGACCACCACGTACATCGGCGCCACCGACCGCCTCGCGCTGGACCGGCTGGCGGCCATGGGTGCCGAGATACGCGTTTCCTACGACACCCGGACGACCAGACTGCATGCGAAGGCTTGGCTATTTCATCGGGCCAGCGGCTTGTCCACCGCCTACGTGGGCTCCTCCAACCTGTCGCAAACCGCCCTTAGCCATGGGCTCGAGTGGAACGTACGGCTCGCTCAAGCCGAACAACCCCACCTGATCGACACGTTCACCGCCACGTTCGACGACTACTGGGGTGATCCGTCTTTCGAGCCCTACGATCCGGCGCAGGATGCCGAGCGGCTCGACCGCGCCCTCTCCGCCGAACGGACTGGCGGCCGGGCGATCGTGCTCGATTTCGCACATGTCGACGTCCGTCCCTACTCCTACCAGCGCGAGATCCTCGACGAGCTCGCCGCCGAACGGCAGATCCACGATCGGTGGCGAAACCTGGTCGTCATGGCCACTGGCACCGGCAAGACCGTGGTCGCCACGCTGGACTACCGGCGGCTACGTACGGCCGGACAGGCGGAGACGCTGCTGTTCGTGGCCCACCGTGCGGAGATCCTGCGGCAGAGCCTGCTTACCTTCCGACAGGTGTTGCGGGATGAGACGTTCGGCGAACTGTACGTCGACGGCTCTCACCCGGAGCGATGGCGGCACGTGTTCGCCTCGATCCAGTCGCTGCACGCCAATCCGCTGCCGGAGCCGGACAGGTTCGACATGGTGATCGTGGACGAGTTCCACCATGCCGAGGCCTCGACGTACCGGCGCCTGCTGTCTGCAGTGCGGCCGAAGGTGCTCCTGGGGCTGACCGCGACGCCGGAACGGGCCGACGGCCAGGACATCAAGCACTGGTTCGGCGGCCGAATCGCTGCCGAGCTGCGTTTGTGGGAGGCGCTGGAGCGTGGACTCCTGGCCCCGTTCCAGTATTTCGGCGTCCACGACGGCACCGACCTGCGCCAGGTTGCCTGGCGCAGAGGCCAGGGTTACGACACCGGCCAGCTCTCGAGTGTCTACACGGGCAACGACCGCCGCGTCGCCGTGGTGCTGGAGACGTTGCGCCGCAAGATTGGCGATGTTGGGCGGATGCGGGCCATCGGCTTCTGCGTGAGCATCGACCACGCACGCTTTATGGCGGACCATTTCACCCGAGCCGGGCTTCCCTCGGTGGCTGTCACCGCGCAGAGCCCGTCAAGCGAGCGTTCCCAGGCGCTACGAGATCTGAGAGACCGCCGGGTCAACGCAGTGTTCACCGTTGACCTCTTTAATGAGGGCATCGACGTTCCGGAAATCGACACCGTGCTCTTTCTGCGCCCTACCGATAGCGCCACAATCTTCCTGCAGCAGCTCGGGCGTGGCCTGCGGCTGGCCAACGACAAGCCGTGTCTGACCGTGCTGGACTTCGTCGGCCATCAGCACAAGCAGTTCCGCTTCGACCGACGCTATCGGGCGCTCACCGGTGCCAGCCGTACCGGAATCGCACGGGAGATCGAGCAGGGGTTTCCGACGCTGCCCGCCGGCTGCGTGATCGACCTGGACCGAGATGTGCGCCGGCTGGTCCTCGAAAACATTCGGCAAGCGCTCAGCCTGAGTTGGCGGGATCTTGCGCGCGAGCTCCGCGAACTCGGTGACGTCAGCATGCCCAGGTTCCTGCAGGAGACCGGGCTGGACGTGGAGGATCTCTACCGGCGCCGTCAGGGCTGGGCCTCCCTGCGGCATGCCGCGGGTCTCGAAGCTGCGCCCCCTGACGAAAGGCTCGGGCGGGCTTTCGGCAGAATGCTGCACATTGACGACGTCGAGCGTCTCGCCTTCTTGACCGAGGTGCTGGACGGCCGGATTCCACAGTCCCCGCGCGAGCTACGCCTCATGTCCATGCTGGATGCGATGTTGTGGGGTGGCAGCGAGCCCGTCTCCGGCATGGAAGCCCGGTTCGCGAGGCTCACGGCTGTCCGCTCCGCGGAGCTCAAGGAGTTGGCGGACGTGCTCCGCTCGGGAATCCGTCACCTGGCCTCGCCTCTGGACCCTGTCGTGCCGTTGCGCGTCCATGCCCGCTACAGCAAGAACGAGGTGCTGGCGGCCTTCGGCATCGACAGGCCTGCGCATATGCGGGAAGGGGTGAAGTACGTCCAGGAGCACCGGGCGGACCTGTTCTTCGTCACCATCGAGAAGTCCGAGGACCACTACTCTCCCACCACGCTTTACCATGATCGGGCGATCAGTGAGGAGCTGTTCCAGTGGGAGTCGCAGAGCACCCTGCGGTCCTCGACCACCACCGCGCAGCGTTATCTGACTGGAGAATCCACGGTTCATCTCCTGATCCGGCAGTCCAAGCGCGATGAAGGGCTGGGGGCTCCGCCGTACACCTACGCGGGTCCCATGCGATACGTGAACCACGAGGGTGAGCGACCTGTTCGGTTTGTTTGGCGCCTGGACCACCCGCTCCCGCCCGAGGTGTTCTACTACGCCAAGGCCACCGCGGGCTGAGCCAAGTCCGCGGAGGGCACGGGCGGGTGCCGCTGAGAGATCGACATCTCCTAGACTCCTGCAACACGCGCACCTACTGATCTTGAACATCTGCGCTCCCGCCACACCTCCCGGTTAAGGAACCATGAAGATCACCCTTACGGCTATGCTCGCCGCGGCCTCCCTCCTGTTGATCTCGGTGCCCGGCGCCTCGGCTGCCCCTGCAAGCTCTGCCGCACGGCCTTGGTGCAACGAAAAGCACCCGTCCACGAGTCGGTATTACTACCAGCACAAGAACCACTGGGACTGTGTCGGCGAGCACCTGACCTGCTCAAAGAAGCAGCGTGGGGACTACGGCTACTCAATGGACCATGCCCCGCACTCCAGGAAGCTCAGGTGCGTGTTCTGGTCAGACGCCTATCGCTGGAAGCCCGTCCGGAAGCGCTAGCAAGCTGATCTCCACAATGCCCCCGTACCCGTTCGCGTCTGGTGCAGTTCGGAATCTCACATGACGCTGGAGGGATTCTCCGTTTTGAGGCGGGTAGCGCTCAGCCGTTGCGTGCCGGGGTGCGGAAGACCTGGCGGCCGTGCCACTCGATGTGGGCCGCTTCCACAGCTTCCAGCCCGGGCTGGGGTTCCCGAGTCGGCCGGCCGGCCAGGGACAACACCATGTCGCGGGCCGCGGCCGTACGGCCGACGAATCTGGCGGAGACGGTGACTGTCCGGTCAGCGGTCAAACCCAGAACGCCCTTGTCGAACAGCTTGTGGTGGATCACGCACAGACATAGTCCGTTGGCCAGCTCGTCGGGGCCGTCGAACGCCCACCAGCGTACGTGCGCGGCGTCCAGCCCGACTGCGGTCCCGTCCAGCCAGCCGTCGTAGGCACAGAAGGCGCAGCAGTACTCATACGCCATCAGCACCTGCTCCCGGAAGGCCGGATCGCGTCGTACGGCGACGCCATTCGTCGCGGTGGTCTCGGCGGTTTCGAGGGTCTCCAGGTCCAGGCCGACCATCAGGCAGAGGTCGGCGTGCAGCGAGGGGGCGAAGTTGGCGTCCAGGAGGTAGCGGGCGATCCGCGCCAACAGGTGCGGCTCTTCGGTCAGGGCACGGGCCAGGTCCGGGTGGAGGCGACCTGCGGCCTGGGTCTCGCGCAGGCGTCCCAGCTCTGAACCGGGACTGCCGTGTCCTTCGGTGCTGTTCACCAGCCACAGCCCGTCGCTGGTCAGATGGTGGAACGGATAGCCGGGGCTGGTGTCGCGCGCTGGGCCGTACTCCTTGAGCAGCCTTTTCAGTTCGGCTTCAGCGGCGCTGAATGCGATGGGCTGGTTGCCGTGGTGTTGGAATCGGCCCAGGACGTACAGCAGGAGGAGCGGCTTGTGCGGGGCCCGCTCGCCGGCTCGTGTCCAACGCCGGATACCGGCGATCCGCTCGATCCAGTCCATCACCGGGAGTGTAGGGCGATCTTCCTCTCCGCCGACAGAGTGGGATGCTTCACCAGGCGTGGACGGCCAAGACGGCTGGAGCGCGCACATGCACCAGGACGGCCTGGAGGGCCGGGCGTCTTGAAGAGTCAGGCGGCTGCGGGTTCCTCGACGAGGGCCACGCGGACCGATGCGGGGTCGTCGCCGGCCAGGGGGATGGCGAAGACTGCCGTTCTATCGCCCGCCGCGTAACTCGCGAACCGGAACCCCTCCTCATCCCACACATCCTGGACATCCGAGCTGAGTCGCGCCGACGCCGAGCAGTACGCCGGGCTGCGGTAGAGCAGCCGGAGTGACACCTCCAGCGGGACATCCTCCGCAGACGGCATGGCGAGCGGCTTGCGGAGCCGTACGAGAAGCTGGCGGAGCGGGGTCAGCCAGTGGCGGTCCAGCTCAGGTGACAGCCCGAGCAGGGCGACGGCTTCCGCCACTCCGAGGAGGACGAGCGGCGTGGTGGGCTGGAACGGCTGTGACCAGACGGCGGTGACGCTCATGGCGAGGAGGAGTCCGGCCCGGGCGAAGGCGCGCCAGTTCACGGGCTTGGAGTGGGTGCCCAGGCAGCCGCAGGACGACGTGGGCGCGGCCACGTACGAGTAGGCGAGGTAGGCCAGGAAGCCGGTGGAGAGCGCGGCGGCCGCCGTACCCTCCCACGGTAAGGCCGGCGGCAGTAACAGCACTGCGGCCACCACCAGCTCCACCAGCCCGATGAGGCGGAGGGTGGGGATCGCGCGCGCCGCGCCGACCAGCCGGGCCAGGGCCGTCTGCCCGGCTTGCGCGTGCATCCGTCGGGTGAACAGTTTCAGTACGGCCGCCCAGATGAGGAAAGCGGCGATCACGTACGGCTGCAGCGCGGCGATCCCTTGCATGTGTCGCTCCTAGTGCGGCGAGAAGATGGTGGCGATGTCGGCCTGGTTGGTTCCCGGTCGCCAGGCGCCCAGGATCTGCACGTGCTGCCCCACTCTCAGCATGGAGAGATCCGCTGAGGGCGGCGAGTCGGAGTGGACGGCGACCGACCTACCGGGCACCACGTGGCAGAGGACCTCCTTTCCGTGGTGGTCGAGGTGGAGCTTCTCGCTGGTGATGTTCCTGATGTGGCCCTTGATGTTGATGATGTTGAGCCACACCGACTCGGCGGCGAGCACCCCGTCGGGCATCCGCACGCCCCTGGCGTAGAGCCCGTCGCCGGGCTGGGCCTGCTCGAAGCCGACTGGGCCCAGCTTCCAGAGGCTCGTGCCGTCGACGACCCTGATGTTGTGGAACACCAGGTTGGAGCCGAGGACGAGGAGCATGTTGTCCTTGATGGAACGGATCCGGCCCTCGGCGAAGTCGGGGTCGGGGGTTCCCGGCTCGACCTGGGGCGGCGTGGCGCCGAAGGCCGCCTCGGCGCCGAGCGATCCGAGGGCGGTCGCGGCGACGATGGTGGCACCGCCGCCGAGCACGGCGGACTTGAGCATCTGCCTTCTGCTGGTCATCGTCGGCCCCCTAGGCGGTCGAGATCTCGGCCGGCCGCAGGCCGGTGGAGAGACTGGCGATCCTGCTGTACGCCGCCGGGGTGAGGTCGATCAGGCGGTTGCTCGCACAGGTGGAGCCGCAGCAGCTGCGCTCGCCGCAGAACAGGTCGGTCTGCGGGCCGCAGTCGGCGATGGCGGTGATGACGCTGGCGCCGCTGCACAGCGCCGTGGTCTTGTGGCGGAAACCGCAGGTCCGCCTGGAGAGCGATTCGCTGCACCGGTCCGGGCGGGTGATCGACCAGCAGGCGTCGGAGGTGTTGGGCCATGCGTGCTGCATGCTTCCCGAGTTGCAGGTGCCGCAGGCTCCCCTGCCGGTGCTGCTGCACGGCCCCCAGGCCGTTCCACAGCAGAACCAGGAGACTTCTCCGAGTACGGGGCCGAGTAAGTCGGCGGGCGGGTCAGTGGGCTGGCTTCGCGCCATGCGCGTCCTCCTAGGTGGGCTCTGGCGGTCCCCCGACGAAGGTGCAGCGGTACTGAAACTTTTTGACTTGATCTATGAATAGCATGTAAGTAACTTTCGTCAATGCCCAAAGCGTCACGCGTCGACGTGCCAGTCGAGCTCGTCGCGCTTGGCGAGGAACTCCTCGGCCGCCGCCCAGTCGAGCGGCAGGGGCATCGGGAACCGCGCCCGGATCTTCGACAGTTCGCGGTGCGCGTGGGCCAGGCTCGCGGAGTGCGGGGATAGGCGAGGGTGTCGACGCCGGTGAACACGCCGATCTTGCGGGCGCGCGCCAGCAGGTCGCGCCACTGGCACGGACCCGCCGCGCAGCGTCCACCACGGTTCGAGCAGGAGGAAGCACTCGATGAGCAGCCGATCGCCCGGCAGGCCGCGGCCCGGGCGACGCCGCCGAGCGCGCCGTGCTGGAAGACGTGGCGCGGGCCCACGGAGGTCGTCGGCCAGCGCAGGCCGCAGTCGGAGACGACCAGCGTCGCGCCCGGCGCCAGGCTCTCCTCCAGGAAGGTCCGGTACGCAGGTGGCAGGCGGCGCAACTTGACCCTGAAGTAGGTCATGCCGGCGCGTGTCTCGAAGGGGTCCTTCACCGCCCGGTGGCCCCTTCGCCGCAGGCGGGGCAGTCGGGCCGCTTCGGGATGGCGCGGGAGTGGATCTCCAGGGGCCAGAAGTCGATCTCGCTCCACCGGTCGCCGAGCCCCGGGGCCAGGCCCGCGAGGATGCGGATCGCCTCCCAGGCCAGGATGTTGCCGACGAGGCCGCAGAGCGCCCCCATCGCGCCCGCCTTCTCCCGCTTCCCCACGACCGACTCCATGCGGTCGCGGCCGTGGTCGGCGAAGGTCTCGGCCCTGACGCACGCCCAGCACGCGGTCCTGCCCGGGATGACAGAGGTGCCGAGCACCCCGATGTGGTAGGCGTAACCGGTGCCGAGGATGTGCGGCACCCCAGGCCGGCAGGCGTCGGCCACCCACGTCGACATGTCGTTGGAGGTGGGCTGATCCGCCGTGTTGATGACGATGTCCGCGCCGGCCACGAGATCCGCCAGGTCGCCCGCGCCGTTGATCCGGCGGTGGACGGCTTCGACCGTGACGTAGGGGTTGACACTTCTCAGCCTGGCGGTGGCCGCCTCCACCTTGGGGGCGCCGATGTCGCCGACGCCGAACAGCGTCTGCCGGGTGAGGTTCGACGCCTCGACCCGGTCGAAGTCGCAGATCCTGATCGTTCCGACACCGGCGTTGGCCAGCGAGAGCGCCACCCATCCGCCCAGGCCGCCGATCCCGCACACCACAGCGGTCGAGCCGTCGATGCGTTTCTGGAGGTCGACGCCATTCGCGTCGTCCGACAAACCCTGGTCCGCGAAATCCTGGAGCAGCCTTAATTGCCGGTCGTAGAATTCGGCGCGGCCCGCACCCAGGCCGCCGAACGCCTCCTCGGCATTTCCGACCCGGCTCAGGATGTTCTCCGCCGAGAGGATTTCCAGGACCTCCCTCAACTGCTCGCGCGTCTCCGTGTCGCCCGCGCCGACCCGGCGCTCGATCTCGCCGACGGTACGCGAACCGTCGAGCAGCGAAACGACCTGTTCCACGAAATCGCTTGACGTGAATCTCTTCACGGTGCGATCCGCCGTGCAGAGGAACAGCAGCTCGCTGCCGTCCGTCTGCACGATCACGCTCTCCCGCAGGCGGGGGCGCCACTCGGCCGCTCCCATTCACCACCTCCCCGCGCGCCGGGCGTGGGTGAAGCGAAACAATCGCCTCACCCACCGAGTACTACCCGAACAGGGTGTTCAGTTTCCGGCGGAGTTGGATGCCGTCACCGCACCGACACGCAACCGCGCTTCTTCCACCTTCACCATTACCGGCCGTCGCTTCATCGCTTTCCCTTCCGCTCGTGCCGACTGTTCGGAAAACATCCTGCCCAGCGCGTGGATCTTTGACAAATATCGAAACTGAACGGTCGCTACCGCAGAAAATCGTCCAGTTCACGAATGGCGAGGTCGAGGTCGTCCGCCACTCCGCGTTCCAGGAGCCGGACGTAGAGTTCGTCGTCAGTGACGCCGAAGCGGCGAATCTCACCGATGCGCACGCTCATTCGCGCCTGCACCTCCTTGATGATCAGCTCCGGATTTCCGGTCCATCCATAGGCGTCCAGGAACAGGCGCAGCCGCCTGGGCCTGGCGGCGAAATCGGTGAAACCCTCCGCGGCGGCCACGCGACGGGCGTACAGCGGGACCCAGGCCAGGGCCATCCAGGCCACGTCCGAGCCCACGGTGGTCGGGCCGGCGAAGTCCCAGTCGAAGAAACCGACCAGCCGCCCGGAGCGCCAGGCCGCGTTGAACGGGCCCGCGTCGTTGTGCCCGATGATCGAACCCGGTGACCACGGCGGGCCGATGCGCCACCGGGCGTCCGCGGGCGGCACGAAGTCGGCCACGGCCTCGTGGTAGGCGCGCAGCCACCACGCCACCTGCAGGAGCGTGTCCTCGGCGCGGGTCCATTCGGGCCACACGGGATGGTCCCCGACGGTCTCGCCGTCCAGGAAGGTGAGGATCTCGCGCCCGTCCGAGTCGATGCCCAGGGCTCGGGGAGCACCCGCGAACCCCTTGCGCTCCAGGTGTCTCAAGAGGTGATGAACCGACTCCGTCCACGCTCTCGCCGGTCGCCGGACGGTGGCCCCCATGCGGACGGCGCCCCCGTCGTTGCCGCCCGCCAGCCGGTTCCTAGCCATGCGTGACCTCGTGCCGCGACGAGATCTCTCCGGCCAGTTCCCGGATGTTGGCGTAGTCCAGCAGGTCGACCAGCATCATTTCCACGCCGAAGGCGTCGTGCACGGCGTCGATCAGCCGCAGTGCGCTCAGGGAGTCGCCGCCTGACTCGATGAAGTCGTCCAGCACTCCGACGTCGGGAACGCCGAGGAGGTCCTGCCAAATGGCGACCAGTCGCTCCTCCGCCTCGTTCCGCGGCGCCTCGTAGCGGTAGACGGCACCAGGCTCCTGGACGTACTCCCGGCATCGGGCCTCGTCCAGGCGGCCCGCGGCGTCCCTCCAGAGGTCGGGCACCAGGACGAACGCCACCGACGGCGCTTCCGCGATGCGACGCGCCTCGACGCCGGTCAGGAAATCTCGCGGGGCGATGACGACGAGCGCCTCTCCCGAGTCGGCCAAGGCGTTCATCACTGCGGTGTCTCGGACGGCTGGGTGCTCCTTCAACACGCGGACGACCGCTTCCAGGTCGGACATCAGCGTTCTCCTTCCGGCGAGTCGGATGATTCCCAGTCCCTGTGGCCGCAGGGTCACGAGCGAGGTCGCGGCGTCGCCGGCCGCGTTGCCCCTGAGCAGCATGACGAGCGAATGAAGAGTGATGTCCGCGCCGTCGCGGCCGAGCGGGAGGTCGTAGCCGAAGTGCTCCCTTATCCGGCGTTCGAGCTCGGGTATGTCTTCTTCCTTCCCGCCGACGGCGGAGAAGGCGTCTGTCGAGCCGAAGGCCTCATGGCTCAGGATGTCCGCCCAGATGCGCCGCAACGTACGTTCCCGGTAGGCAGAGCTCCGCACTTCACGCGTGCTTCTCGTCGATGGACTCCGCGATACGCCCCCAGACCGTGGCGCAGTGGCGAGCCAGTTTCGCGACCAGGAGCGCGGAGTGCGGCGGGACGTCGTTCAGCAGGGCGGAGACCTGCTCTTCTCGCAGCACCAGCGAATCCAGCCACCGCAGCATCGACCGGCCACGGCTGCTGTACCTGAGTGAGGGATCCCGCCGGAGCGTCTCCAGCACCAGCCTGACGTCCGAGTCCTCGCCCTCGATCCCGGCGGGCTCCGCGTCGGTTCTGAGCTGACGTCGCCGGGTGAGCGGGTCCTCTCCCTTCCTGATCCTGGTCCGCACATCGTGCGCGGTGCCCACGGAGACGCCCGCGGCTTTCGCGATCTCGCGGAGAGGGGCGTCCGGCCGGGCCGCGATCACTTCGCTGGCGATCCGGCGGCCTTCGGCGTTGTTCAGCGGCCGCACCCGGCCGTCCTGACCGACGCGTTCGCTCAACTGCGGTGAATCCTCGGTTGAACGTCTTCGCAGGGCGGCCACGGTCTTGGGCGACAGGCCGGTCGCCGCGCCGAGTCTGCGGTCGGACCAGTCGGGGTGGTCGACGATGATGGCGCGCGCCGCCGCCTTTCTCTCGGCCAGGGAGAGCGTGAGCCCATGGGCGAGGTTGGTCTCGACCGCCAGGAGGAAGGCCTGCGCCGCGGACCCGGCGAAGAGTCTCGCCGCTATCTCGTCCCTGCCGTTCAGCCGGGCCGCGCATAATCGGTGCACCCCGTCGATGACCTCCATCGTGGGGTGGTGGACCAGGATCGGCGGCAGCCGGCTGTTCAGCTCGGCCAGCACGCGCACGTGTGCGCGGTCGATCCCCGAGAGCCGCGGTGACCTGCCCTGCTTGAGCAGGCGGATCGGCAGACGGATCACCCGGCCCGCTGCCGCCCCCCTTCCGTCGATCGCCTCGTCAGGCCGATCGATGGATCCCATAGACCCTCCGTACGCTTCCCCGATACGGCCGCCTTCGCTGTCATGAAACATCATCAAGGAAGCGGTTTCCAGCATGGATTCCCGATTGGGCAGACTCGCCCGGATTCGGGAGAAGCTAGCGGTCGGTCACGGTGCCGAGCGATCAGCCGCTCACCAGGCCCGCCACCGCCATGGCCGTGGTGACCAGACCGCCCGCCACCACCAGGAGGGCTGCCACCAGCGGCACCCTGCCGGCCAGCGCCTGGAGGCGCGGCGTGCGCGTCGCCGCCGCGAGCAGGTCGTGCCCACGCAGGACGGCCAGGCCCACGCCCGACAGCGTGACCGCCATGCCGAGCCCGAAGGCGGCCACGAGCACCAGCGCGAGGACGGCCCTGCCGGTCAGCAGCCCGGTCAGCAGGAGCAGGAACGCCGAGGGCGAAGGGAGCAGCCCGCCGGAGACGCCCAGCGTCACCAGTCCCCTGCGCGTAAGAAGGTCATGCCCGTGCCCATGACCGTGACCGTGACTATGCCCATGTCCATGCCCATGCCCATGCCCGTGGCTCACCGGAGTGCGGAGGTGGCGGCGGAGCAGGCCCGCGCCGACCGCCAGGACCGCCAGCGCCGCCACCAGCTGGAACCAGAGGGTGATGGCCTCGAGGTCGGGGGCGTTCTCCCTCGCCGCCCACCACACCACCGCGAGGACGGCCACGGACAGCGTGTGCATCAGCGCGACGACCACCCCGAGCCTGATCGCGTCCCTGGGCCTGGCCCGCCCGCCCAGCAGGTACCCGGCGGTGAGCGTCTTGCCGTGTCCCGGAGCGCACGCGTGGAAGGCGCCCGCCACGAGAGCCGCCAGCAGGGCCAGCGGGAAGAACCGGTCGAGGTCCGTTCCCGTGGCGGCGGCCGAGCCGTCCAGCCGGATGGTCTGGACGGGCGCGTCGGCCGTGTGCAACGCGCCGGAGCCCGACGGCGTGACGGAGACCGTCCGGTAGGCGCGGTCGAGGTCGGTCAGCAGCTCCACCCGCAGCCGCAGCTCGCCGGCCGGGCCGGGGCAGCGGAAGCGCAGCACCGCGCCCGTGGTGGCCAGGGCCTGCGCGCTGACCTCCACCAGCGGGCAGGCCCTGCCGTCCTGCTCGACCCCGACGCCCCTGCCGAGGTAGTCGCCGATCGAGCCACCGGCGCGATCGGCCCGGTTGAGCGCGGCCACGTCGTCGGCCGCGGCCGACCAGGTGACCTCCACCAGCGACCCTTCGGCGCGCACCTTCGCCACGGGCGGCGGGCCGAAGGGGTGTGCCCACCCCGTGCCCGCCGTCCCCAGCAGGACCAGCACCACCGCGCCCGCGACCGCGAGCACGCGCGTGAGGACCTTGATCATCCGGATGTCACCTGGCGGCCAGCGCGTGGATGGAGCCGTCGTCGGTCAGGGCGTAGAGCACGTCGCCGCTGATCGACAGGGCCGAGGCGACGCCGCCGCCCAGGTCGTGCTGGGCCAGCAGGCGGCCGGTCGCGCGGTCCATCGCCACCACGCGGCCGTCCCACGTGCCCGCGTAGACCACGCTCTCGGTGACCAGCGCGTGCATGGCGGGCGAGCCGGGACCGTTGGCCGCGCACATCGTGCCCGCGCGCCACCTGTCCTCCATGGGGCTCTCCCCCGGCAGGTAGCCGACCGGCGTCTCCCACACCGGCTTGGCCGGGCCGGCCGCCGCGGTGTCGTAGGCGCGGACCACGCCGTCCTGGCTCGCCACGTAGGCCATGGCACCCCAGGTGGCCGGGGAGGTGACCGGCGGGGGGCCGTACTCGCAGGTGGCGGAGGTGCCGAGCTTGGCGTGCCAGAGCACCTTGCCGCCCGCGGTGACGTCGTGCCCCCTGGTGCCGGTCCAGGTCGAGGTGACCAGGCCCTTGTCGGTGAACACCGGCGACGACTGCGAGAAGAGGTCGCCTCCGGTGTCCACGGTGGACAGCTGCCTGCAGGTGGTGAGGTCCATCGAGATCAGCGACTGGCTCGAGCCCGACTGCAGCCATGCCGTCGTCGCGTTCGGCTGCCTGATCGCGGTGCTGTGGAACTCGCCCCAGCCGGCCGGCGCGGAGAATCCGCCGGGCAGCCGCTCGCCGGTCGCGGCGTCGCGGCAGCGCACGCCGTCCCACTCGTGGTAGACCGCCACCGCGCGGCCCCCGGGCAGGTCGAAGACGCTGACCGGACCGCCGGCCCGACCGTAGCGGCGCACGGTCGTGCCCGTGACCTGCTCGGCGTCGATCGTCTCCCAGGCCACCTTGCCGGTGGCGGCGTCGAGCGCGTAGACGCGGCCCACGCCGGTGGTCAGGTACACCCTGCCGCCGTGGACCGTGGGGTGCGACTCGGCGTCGCCGTCGAGGTAGGTGCGCCAGATCTCCTTACCCGTGAGCGCGTCGTAGGCGAGCATCATGCTGTACGGCGAGTCGAACGCCTGCGAGGCGACGATCACCTTCCCGTCCGACACGGCCGCGCCGTTGAGATGGAACTGCTCGCCGGTGTTGGCCGCCCAGCGCAGGTCGAGCGTCGCGCCAGGGTCGTCGGCGCTCGCGGACCTGCCCTGCTCGTCGCCGCCCTGGCGGGTCCACGCCTGGCCCAGCTCCGGCTTCGACACGCGGGCGTCGGCCCGCACCTCGAAGGCGGTCTTCACCGTGGGGAAGGCCCTGCCCCTGGTGTCCGCCACGACCAGCTCCGCCGTGTACGAGCCGGGGTGCAGGCCGGTGATCCTCTCACTGACCCTCGTCCACGAGACGTGCGCCTGGGGGCAGGTCTCGTCCCGGTAGCAGGTGACGATCCCGTCCGGGTGCACCGGGGCGCCGAAGGGCAGGGCGTCGCGCGTCCAGACGACCTTGCCGTTCTTGAACCTGACCGTCAGCGTCGCCTTGGCGGGCGTGCGGCCGTCGTCCTCGGCGTAGATCTCCAGCGGGACGCCCGCCTTGGCCCCGTGAACGCTGCCGGGAGCGGGGCTGACCAGCGCCACGTCGTCGTTCACGCCGAACTGACGGTGGGTGCTGACCACGTAGCCCTTGTCCTCGCCGGTGATGCCACTGAAGTCGAGGATCTTGTAGTCGGGCCTGGCGGCGTCGATGCCGTACGTGCCCATGTTGTTCACCTCGACCGAGCGGGCGAAGGCGCCCCTGCGGTACTCGGCCTGCTGGTTGTGACCCGCGGCGAACATCCGCACGTCGTACTTGGCCAGCTCGTCGACGGTCGGCTGCATGCCGGCGCCGGGCCCCCAGCGGGTGAACAGCGAGCGGTGCGCGAACACCAGCACCTGCTTGCCCACGGCGTGCCTGCGCAGGTCCTCGCGCAGCCACTCCAGCTGCGCGGCCAGCCCGCGCGAGTCGTTGTCCTCGAGGACCACCACGTGCCTGCCGTCGCGGTCGAAGCTGTACCACTCGGGACCGACGTTGCGCCGCCAGTACTCCAGGTTGCCCGCGTAGCCGGTGGAGGTGGGCGTGCCGCCCAGGTCGTGGTTGCCGATCACCGGGTAGAACGGGTGCCCGAGCCTCCCCTCCCGCAGTCCGTCGCGCAGCAGGTCGTAGCCGCCCTGCCGGCGGTCGACCGCGGCGTAGTCGGTCACGGTCAGGTCGCCCGTCGAGATGGTCAGCGTGGCGCCGTCCACCTCGGCCATCGCCTCGACCTGTCCCTTCCACCGGGGCAGCGAGCTCTTGTACTCGGCGTCGGTGCGGTTGCCCACCTCGACGTCGGAGATCATCAGCCACTTCTCCTTGGGATCGGCCGCCGCGGCGTCCGGCACCATGGCGAAGTCGAGCCCGGTGAGCGGGCCCTGGCCGGAGGGCACCTCGCGGAAGAAGGACGGGATGTAGTCGTCGCGCAGCACGGGCGTGTACCCGTTCGGCGAGACGACGTTGACCAGGTCGGTCTCCCTGCGGGCCCGGTTGGTCGCGAGGCTGTAGGAGCCGTCGGCCGCGGTGGTCGCCCAGACCGCGCCGTCGGTCACGGAGACCCCTGCGAGCCCCTTCTCGCCCTGGTCCCTCCTGCCGTCGCCGTCGGTGTCGTCGAACACCATGCCCTGGACGGTCACCACGTCGGCGTTCGCGCCCGACAGCGTGAAGGTGACCGGAGCGCTCAGCATCTCGTAGCCGTCGTTCAGCATGAAGTAGGCGGTCCAGGTGCCCTCGCCGAGGGCGCCGGTGCTCAGCGACACCGTGCCCGAGGCGTGCGGGGCGCGGGCCCACACCCGGGAGTGGGCCACGCCTGGCCGCTCGCCGGGACCGTAGACGCCCACCCAGTTCAGGGCTCCGGGACGGTCGGTCGTGTAGCCGAAGGTGACCGGCTGTCCCACTTTGGGGCTGGGTGTGGTGAGCGCGAGGGTTCCGGTGGCGGCGGCCGTACCGGCGGGGGGCTCCGGTGTCACGTCGGCCACCGCCGCCTGCGGAGCCAGCACGGCGACCGCAAGCACGGCCACCACGGCCGCCCTCGTACGGCGGCGTGTCACCAGCACCAGCAACGCCAGCCCGGCCAGGCCCGCGAGCGCGAACGGCGCCAGCGGAACCGGCGACCACGGCACGCCGGGCGCGTGCGCGCCCGCCACGTCGAGCACCGGCAGCGCGGGGGTGACGTTGGCGGCGGTCCCGTCGAACTCCGCGATCACCTCGGTCAGCCCGGCCTGGCGCAGCAGGGGGCCGAGGTCGAGACTGCCGATCTCGCAGGACCAGGCCAGCTCCACGACGACGCCGTCGGGCACGCCGCCGTCGTCGCCCGCCACACCGTGGGCGCTCACCGGGCAGGGGCCGGACAGCAGGCCGCCGGCCCACGCTCCGGCCCGCTCCGGAGTCACCACGTCGCGGTGGACGATCAACCGGCCGCTGGTCACCCCGTCGGAGGTGGCCACGACGAGCTCGCCGTGCTCCCTCGTCAGGTGCGCCGACGCCGGGGCTGCGCACACCGCGATCCCGGCCATCACCGCTGCGAGCAGCACAGCGGCTCGTACCACATGAGCTAACTGTCTATACATGTACGGCACAGTAGAGCCGGACGAACCGGATTATGCAGTGAGGTTGCATATTTTCACACGCGGCCCACCGAGAATTCATCTTTGACCTCTGAACACGAGCGATGCTCGGGGTGGGGATGGCGGTGGCGATCCTGGTGGACGCCACGGTCATCAGGGCCGCGCTGGTTCCGGCGCTCATGCGTCTGGCCGGGGCCGCCAACTGGTGGGCGCCCCGGCCGCTACGCCGGCTGCACGATCAGCTCACGAGGCCTCGACCCAGATCGGCTTCCAGTCGGGCAGCTCGTGGAAGCGACGCAGCTCCGCCAGACCCGAGAGCCAGCCGGCCCACCCCGCGTGCGGCGGACGAGCCTCGTCGAAGCCGGACTGGACGAAGGTGAGCTTCGTCTTGCCCTCGGACTCGGCCAGCTCCCAGCTGGTGAGGCCCACGGGTCCCCAGTCGACGGTCATCGCGCGGCCCTCGTCGAGGTCGATGACCTTCGCCGGGTCGGGGTTCTCGAAACCGCCCATCGCCCAGCGGCCGCCGACCCGGGGCTCGATCTCGATCTTGTAGCCGAACCAGCGGGTGGCCTTCTCCGAGTCGACCAGCGAGTCGTAGACCTCGGCCATCGGCGCGTCGATGAGCACCTCCTCCCTCATGGTGGCGGAGGTGTAGTCGACCTTCGGGGTCAGCGGGCGGCCCTCGACGTGGTCGGTCAGGTTGGCCAGGGACAGGCACCAGAACGTCTGCAGATTGCCCCTGACACTGGCGCCCGTGATGACGTCCTGGAAGTCGAAGTGGCTCTGCTCGAGCGAGACGATCGTCGACTCGGGGCCCTCCTCCTCCAGCGAGATCTCGCTGGTCGTCGCCACTCCGCCGAGTGTCCACTCCAGGCGCAGGGTGTGCTCGCCCACGTGCAGGACCCGCTGGTGCGGCGCCTCGCCGTCGGGCGTGAAGCGGCCCCAGAACTCGAAGCGGCCGGGGAGGTCGACCTCGGCGTGCTCGGCCAGCCAGGTGCGCAGCGCGGCGGGGTCGGTGAGGGCGTGCCAGACCTCCTTGGCGGGAGCGGCGACGCGGACGCGGAGGATCATCGGCTCGGTCACGGTGTTTCTCCTTTGGGATAGCAGGCGACGGCCAGCTTGAAGGCGTCTCCCTCGGCTCCGCCGTAGCGGGTGAACAGGTCCTGCAGGATCTCTCGTAGGTCGTTCACGAACTCCTGGCGCCGCTCGGGCGGCACCCTGATCTCCCCCGAGACGCCGATGGACGGTAGCTCGGGCGCGGTTCTGTCGAGCGCGGCGATGTCCTGTTGCACTTCCTCCATCAGGTCGAGGAGATAGCCGAGGGACAGCTCGTCCTGCGTCTTCCGCAGGCCGATGCGCCCCACCAGGCGGGGCGAGAGCCAGTAGGAGCGGGCGCGGGCCTGGTAGATGCCCTCGCTGATGCCGCGGACCCTGCGCTCGGACACCTGCTCGACCAGGCCCGCCTCCACCAGCTTCTTGACGTGGTAGTAGACGCGCTGCGCGGTCTGGCCGAGCCGTGCGCCCACCTCGGTGCAGGTACGCGGCTCGGCCAGCTGCCGCAGCACCTCGATGCGCTGCGGCTTCAGCAGGGCCTCGGCCTGCTCGATCTCTTCTATGTGCAGGACGTCTCTCATCGCAAAATCAATGTTGTACGTAAAAATTTTGTTTGTCAATAGGATGGACCATGAGCATCGGAACGGTCGTGGTGACGGGTGCGGCGGTCTGGTCGGCACCGCGATACGCGGAGCGCTCCGCGAGCGGGCGCGGCGACTGGTGCTGGTCGACCGCAGGGAGCTGACCGCCGAGACGCCCAACTCGGCCAACACCCGCCGCGTCTGGCGGCTGAGCGACGGCTACCAGCCGCTCGACGACGCCGAGCGCTACGCGGACCGCGTCCCCCAGTCCTGCGGCCTCGACCTGCAGGGCGGCGACTTCGCCTCGCCCGCCTACACCCTGCGCCACCTGGCCCGGTAGCGGCGCGAGCTACGCCAAATCGCGTATTCCACCCGCCTGCCACGACACGTCATACTTCACCGGGTGTCCGGACTCGGCGGGAACTTCACCAGGTTGTGGGCGGCGGCCACGGTCTCCAACATCGGCGACGGCATCGCGGCGGCCGCCGCGCCGCTGTTGGTCGCCTCGATCACCGATGATCCGGTGCTGGTCGGCCTGGCGGTCTTCGTCCAGCAGCTGCCATGGCTGTGCTTCTCACTGATCAGCGGCGTCTACGTGGACCGGCTCGACCGCCGCAAGCTCATCGTCGTCGTCAACGTGTTGCGCGCCCTGATCGTCGGCGGGCTGGCGCTCGCGGTGTGGCAGGACGCGGCGAGCATCCCCGTCGTCTACGCCGCCGGCTTCCTCCTCGGCACCTGCGAGACACTCGGAGACAACGCCTCTGGGGCGCTCGTCCCGATGGTCGTGAAGCCCGAGGACCTGCCCCGCGCCAACGCCCGCATGCAGACGGTGTTCTTCGCGGTCAACCGGTTCGCCGCTCCTCCGCTGGGCGCGGCCCTGTTCGTGGCGGCGGCGGCGCTGCCGTTCGGGATCAACGCGGTGTCGTTCGTGCTGGCCGCCGTGCTGATCTCCACGCTGCGCGGGAGCTTCAGGAGCGCGCCCGTCGAGCGGCGCTCGGTGCGCGCCGACCTGTCCGAGGGGACTGCCGAGTTCACCCGGCAGGGGAATCGCTTCCCTGATATGGTTCTTGTGTTCGAAACGGGCAGGGCTTGTCCGTCGCCTACCCCCAGCCGGGGAAAGCGAGAAGCCACTCCCTTCAGGGAGCGGAGGAGTCACCCTCGTTCTCTACAGCCGCGAGAGCCGCGAGCGGCTGAGACTCGACGAGTACGGCGACGGCGTCCTCATCACCGCCTTGGCTGTCGGCTTGCTCCTCGGCGCGGCGATCGCGCCGAGGCTGCAGGCCAGGTTCTCCGACTCCCTGCTGCTGAGAGTGGGGCTGGTGATCGAGACGCTGACGCACGTCGGGCTGGCGCTGGCCACCACCGCGTGGGTGGCCGGGCCGGTCCTGCTCGCCTTCGGCGTCCACGGGTCCGTCCTGGGCGCGGTCATCACGACGCTCCGCCAGCGGGCCGTACCCGACGAGCTGCGCGGCCGGGTGGACAGCGTCTATCTGTGGTTCTCGATCGGCGGCGCGGCGCTCGGCTCCCTGGTCGGCGGAGTCATCGCCCGCTGGCTCGGCATCACGGGACCCTTCTGGATGTCGGCGGTGGCGATGACGGTGTTCACGGTGCTGGCCTGGCGCCCGTTCGGCAGGCGGCTCGCCGCCTCCCCCACGGCGGGCGTCAGCCAAGAAGCGGAAGGAGCTGCTGGACGGCGCTGATGTCGCCCAGCGAGAACCGCGTCTTGGTCAGCGCGAAGGCCAGCCCGGACGAGGTGTCGGCGAAAGCGGCGCTGCCGTTGATGCCGACCATGCCGAACGAGGTGTCCGCGAACGAGCCGTCCGGCCTGCCCTTGGCGTACCCGAGCGCCCACGTGACGGGGTTGCCCATGAGCTGGTCGGTGCCGGTGAAGGCGGGCGCGGTCACGGTGTCGAGCTGCTCCTGCGACAGCAGGCGCACCCCGTCGACCTCGCCGAGCAGCGCGGCGTACATCCTGGCGACGGCGCGCGCGGAGAACGTGCCGCCCGCGGGGATGTCGGCGGCCAGGACGTCCCGCCTGTTGCCGTAGGCGGCGTCGGGCAGCAGGCCGCGAGGGGTGCCGGGGAAGTCGCCCATGACGGCCAGCATGGCGGCGTTGCCGGGGGCGTCGTCGAGCCTGGCGACCCTGTCCAGCTCGGAGGCGGGGACGCCGAGGTAGAGCTCGTCGGCGATGCCGAGCGGCTCGGCGATCTCCTCGCGCAGCACCTGCGAGATGGGCTTGCCCGTCGCGCGCCTGACGACCTCGCCGAGGATCCAGCCGAAGGTCTGGGAGTGGTAGCCGGTCCTGGTGCCCGGCTCCCACCACGGGACCGAGTCCGCGATGGCGCGGCACATGCCGTCCCAGTCGCACAGGTCCTCGATCGTGGTGCCGTCGGGTACGGCGGGCACGCCGACGGTGTGCGTCAGCACGTGCCGTACGGTCGCCGCCGACTTGCCGTGCGCGCCGAACTCGGGCCACAGCGCGGCGATGGGCGTGTCGTAGGACAGCACGCCGCGCGCGACCAGCACGTGGACGACGGTCGAGGTGACGGCCTTGCCGGTGGAGGCGCTGTAGACGGGCGTGGACGCCTCGATGGGGCCGGCGGTGGCGTCCACGACCAGCTCGCCGTGACGGTAGACGGCGACCTGGAGGCCGCTCTCGGCCCCGGACTCGACGAGCGTGTCGATGGACTTCTGGATGGTGTTCACGCCTGGCACTCCTCTTCGCTGTCTTCCCTGATCATCTCGTTGAGCCGCCGGCGCTGCTCGTCGGTGAGCGCCACCCAGGTCTCCGGGTTCGCGTAGATCATCAGTAGGTATTTCATGCCCCTTGGTCGGAGTGGTCGCCTCACTTCTCGACACGCCACGCGAGAAATCTTTGCGTGCTCGCGACGTGACGCTCGGTAGTCACTAAGGTTTGCGTCATGCTTGCCCTCCTTGCCGCCGTAGCGGCCGCAGTCGGCGTGGTAGCGCTCACCGCCTTCCTGTTCAGGAAGCTCGGCACCGAAGACCGCGACCCCGGGGGCCCTTCGACCGGCCACGCGGGGGCGATGCTGTCAGCGCTGTTCCTGCTGGTCTTCGCGATCGCCATCATCGTGCCGTGGACCACCGCCGACGCCGCTCGCCAGAACACCTTCGCCGAGGGGCAGGCCGCGGTGGAGACCTACTGGGCCGTGGGCGAGCTGGCCGACGACGACCAGGCGTGGGTACGGCAGAGCCTGCGCGACTACGTCGCGTTCGTGGTGCGCGACGAGTGGCCGCTGATGGCCGAAGGCCGGATGTCGCCCGAGGGCGGCGCCCGCCTCGACGCCCTGCGCAGCAGTATCGACCAGTCGAAGGTCGACGACGACACCAAGGCTGCCGTCCTCGACAAGGTGGAGGAGATGTCGGCCGCGCGCAGCAGAAGGGCGGCCGACGCGGGCACCACCCCGCCGGCCGGGCTGCTGCCGCTCACGATTCTCACCGGCGTGGTGGTGATCATCTTCCCCTTCCTCGCCGGGGCGCGGCCGCGCGGGCTGACGCTGGCGCCGCTGATGGTGATGGCGGGGATGCTCGGCATCGGCGTCTACCTGACCTGGAACATCTCCTACGCGTTCGCGGGAGCGCTGGCGGTGGGGCCCGACGCGCTGCAGGCGGCGCTGCAGGAGTTCCAGAGGATCGCGGAGAGCGCGTGAGGGCGGCGGCGCTGCTGGCGGGCGCGCTCCTCAGCCTGGGCGCCGGGCTCCCCGCCGCTTCCGAGCCGGCCACCCCAGCCCTCGCTCCCGCCCCCGCTCCCCAACCGAGCCCCACCCCGAAGGCGAGCCTCGCCCTCGGGGCGCGCCCGGTTGTCGCGAGCCCGGCCAACGCGGGCGCGGCCCCGAAGCCAGACCCGGTCGCCGCGGCTCCGGATCCGAAACCGGGTCCGGTCGCCGCGGCTCCGGATCCGAAACCGGGTCCGGTCGCCACGGGCCCGGTTGGCGCGAACCCAGGCCCGAAGCCAGGTCCGGTCGGCGCGAGCTCGGGCCCGAAGCCGGGGCCGGTCGGTGTGAGTGTGGGTCCTGTCGGCGCGAGCGTGGGGCCGGAGCCGGAGGAGGTTCACGTCGAGGTGTCGGTGTGTGTCAGCCTGCCGCCCGTGGCGGTCGAGGTGGGCGACTGTCACCGGCCGACGCCGCCCCCGCCGAGTCCCTCGCCCAGCCCGTCGCCGCCCCCACCGCCTCCGCCGCCGACCCTGGTGCCCACGCCCGTCTCCAGCACGCCGAGGAGCGCACCGCCCAGGGCCGTCAGTCCCACGCCGAGACCCGTGCCCCAACCGGTCGCGGCGCCGCGGCCGGTGCTCGTGCCGCCCAAGCCGGTGGAGGCCACACCGTCGCCGCCGAGGACGGCCGTGCCGCAGCGCCGCACCTACATCAGGGCCGAGCCACCGAGGCCGCCACGACGCAACCCGATCCGCTCGGTGCTGGTCATGGTGGTGCTGACCACGGTGATCGCCTCGACCACCGCGGTCGCGTTCGGCGCGATCAGATGACCGATCAGCACCAGACGATCGTCGGGATCACACGACCGGTAGCGATCAGATGATCGATGGGGACCAGATGACCAGGAGTGTCTTGCCTGTGGTCTGGCGGGCCTCGATCGCGCGGTGTGCCGAGGCTGCCTCCTCCAGCGGGTAGGTCTGCCCGATCGTCGGGCGCAACCGCCCCTGCGCGGCCAGTTCCAGGGCCGCGGCCACCAGCCCCTTCAGCTCCTCGGGGCTGGGAGGGCCCGAGCGCTCCAGGACCGTGATCGGCAACCCGTCCACCTCCGACCACGAGCCGCTGGCCATGCCGTACATGCTGGCTCTGCCGCCGGGGCGCAGGGCGGTCATGGCCTCGGTGCCCACCGCTCCGCCCACCCCGTCGAAGACCACGTCGGCCTCGATCGAGCGCGCCCACCCCGGCTCGGAGTAGTCGACGAAGGTGCCGAACCGCTCCACGAGCTCCCGCTTGCCGCGCGCGGCCCCGATCGCCTCGGCTCCCGAGGCGGCGGCCAGCTGCATGAGCAGCCCGCCGACCCCGCCGCCAGCCGCCAGCACCAGCACCCGCTCCCCCGGCTGGATCTTCGCCTGCTCGTACAGCATTACCGCGGTGCGTCCGTCGGCCAGCAGCGCCACCGCGTCGCGCAGCGCCACTCCTTCGGGCACGGGCACCACGTCGGCGGCCGAGGCCAGCGCCAGCGAGGCGTAGCCGCCGGTCCCTCCCGTGGTGGTGACCACGACGGTGCCGACCAGTCCCTCATCGACCCCCGGACCGACCGCCACGATCGCGCCGCCGACCCCGTTGCCGGGAGTGCGCGGCAGCGGCGGCGGCGCGAAGGGCCCCTTCCCGGCCCGCACCTGTGTCTCCACGAACGTGATGCTCGCGAACTCCACCCGCACCAGCACCTGGCCCTCGGCCGGCACCGGATCCTCCACCGTGCGCGCCCTCAGCACCTCGGGCCCGCCGAACTCGTCCATCACGATCGCTCTCATGCCTCCACCATAACGGAGCAATTCGCTCCGCAAAACAATGCGGAACGAAACGTGCCGCATTGGCTTCTACGCTGACAGCATGAACTGGAACGCCCGCCGTCTGGCGCGTCACTTTCCCGACGACCCCTCCGCCACCGCCGCCGACGTGGTCGCCGCGATGTGCGGCGCGCACGCCCAGGTGATGTCGGCGGCCGAGCTGTCGATCGGCCTCCGCATGCCCGGCGTCACCAGGGTGGCGGTCCGCGAGGCGCTGTGGGACGAGCGCAGCCTGGTCAAGACCTACGGCCCGCGCGGCACCGTGCACCTGCTCCCCGCCCGTGACCTGGCCATGTGGACCGGCGCCCTGTCCTGCCTGCCGGCGGGCCGGATCGACCTGCTCACCCCCGACCAGATCGACCAGGTCGTCGAGGCGATCGGCATCGCGCTGAAGGACACGGCACTCGTCGTCGACGAACTGGATGAGGCGGTGACGGCGATCGCCGGCCCGTGGGCGGGCGACAGGGTCATGGAAGCGTTCCAGACGAAGTGGCCGCGCTGGCGGCAGGCCATGCACCTCGCCGCGCACAGGGGCGTGCTCGCCTTCGGCCCCACCAGGGGCCGCAAGGTCACCTACACCAACCCGTGCGTACGACCCGCCGACGCCGCGAGCGCGCGGGCCGAGCTGCTGCGGCGCTACCTGCACTCCTACGGCCCGTCCACCCCTCAGCACTTCGCCCGCTGGCTGTCGGCCCCCGTCTCCTGGGCCACCAGGGTGTTCGAGGAGGTCGCGCTGGAGAAGGTCGAGGGCGGCTGGGTGAACGAGGGAGACACCGAGGCGCCCGACGGGCCGGCGAGGGGCGTGCGGCTGCTGCCGTACTTCGACGCCTTCGTCGTCGGCTCGCACCCGCGCGAGCAGCTCTTCCCCGGCATGGCGTGGGAGCGCGCGCTGGCGGGCGGGCAGGCGGGCAACTACCCGGTCCTGCTGATCGACGGGATCGTGGCGGGGGTCTGGCACCAGCGCCGCTCGGGCAGGAAGCTCGACATCGCCGTCGAGCCGCTCGCCGAGCTGGACGCGCGGCAGCTGGCGCGGCTCGGTGAGCAGGTCGAGCGGATCGGCGAGATCATGGAGGGCGTCCCCCGGCTGACGATCGGCAAGATCACCGTGGGGCCGCACGCCTAGGTCATCGCGTGGGCCACGGCCACGACCACGGCAGCCTTCCGCAGGGCGGGATGAGTACGGGGCTACTCATGACGCCCGCCGGAACCGCGCCGACAGTGAAGCCATGCCAGCCATTCGCGCACGGCGCCTGTTCGACGGCATGGACCTGCTCGGCGAGCGGGTCGTGCACGTCGCCGACGGCAAAATCACCGCCGTCACCGAGGACGGCCCCGCCGACCTCGACCTGGGCGACGTCACGCTCCTGCCCGGGCTCATCGACTGCCACGTCCACCTGGTCTTCGACGCGAGCACCGACCCCGTCGGCCACCTGCGGGAGTCGAGCGACGAGGAGGTGCTCGACAGGATGCGCGGGGAAGCGGCCAGAACGCTCGCCGCCGGCGTCACGACGGTCAGGGACCTCGGCGACCGCGGCTACCTCGCGCTCAGGCTCGCCGAGAAGCTCGGCGTCACCGAGGGGCCGGAGATCCTCGCCTCCGGACCGCCGATCACCACGACCAGGGGTCACTGCTGGTTCCTCGGCGGGGAGGCCGACGGCGTGGAGGGGGTCCGCGCGGCCGTACGCGAGCGGGCCAGGCAGGGCGCGCACGTGGTCAAGATGATGGTCACCGGCGGCGAGATGACCCCGGGCACCTACTCCCACCTGCGGCAGTACGGCCTGGCCGAGTTGCGCGCCGCGGTGGAGGAGGCCCACGCGCACGGCTTACCGATCGCCGCGCACGCCCACGCGGGCGAGGGGATCGCCGACGCGCTCGCGGCGGGGTTCGACACGATCGAGCACTGCTCGTTCATGACCGAGCACGCGGCCGCCCACGACGACACGATCATCGCCAGGCTGGCGGCCTCCGAGGTGATCGTCTCGCTCACCGCGGGGATGGTGCCCACCGACGTGCCGCCGCCGCCGGGCGTCGCGAAGCGGCTGCCGGGAATCATGGCGTCGCTCAGGGCCCTCTACGCGGAGGGCGTGTCCTTCGTGATCGGCAGCGACGCGGGGATCGGGCCCATCAAGCCGCACGGCGTCCTGCCGTACGGGGCGCAGATGCTGGTCGGCCTCGGCTACGCCCCGCTCGACGTGCTGCGTTCGATCACCTCGCGCGCGGCCAGGGCGTGCCGGGTGGCCGACAGGAAGGGACGGATCATGCAGGGGTTCGACGGCGACCTCGTGGCCTGCGGCGGCGACCCGCTGACCGATATCAGCGTGCTCCAACGGCCTTCCGCGGTCTTCAGGATGGGGAGACGGGTTCGGTGAACTCCGGGAAACCGCACCCGGTCATTCGATAGAGTGTTCGCATGCTTCTCCTCATCGACGTCCAGCGGAACATGCTGGAGCCGCCCCTCCCCGTGCCCGCGTGGCAGGACGTGTCCGCGGCCATCGCCACCCTGCTCGAACGCGCCCGCGCCGCGGGCGAGCCGGTGGCGTGGGTCCGCAACAACGGCGGCCCCGACGATCCCGACGCCCCGGGCACCACGGGCTGGGAACTGGTGCACGAGCCCGCGGCCGGTGAGCCGGTCATCGACAAGTCGGTCCCCGACTCCTTCGCCAACACCGACCTGGGCGACCTGCTGCCACCCGCCAGCCACCTGGTCGTGGCGGGCATGCAGAGCGAGTGGTGCGTGCGCGAGACGTCGCTCACCGCGCTGGCCCTCGGCCACGAGGTCACGCTCGTGCGCGGGGCCCACGCCACCTACGACGACCCGCGTCCGGCCCACGAGATCTCCCTCGCGGTCGAGAAGGAGCTGTCCGAGGCCGGCGCCCGCGTCGTCGAGGTCGACGAGGTCACCTTCTAGGCTGCCCGCGCGCCCGCCCTGCCCGCGTGCGAGCATCGGGGTCATGGCTGCCTACCGCATCGAGCAGGACACGCTCCTCCACGGACTGCCCCGTTTCTCGCTCGGGTCGGGCGAGCCGCTGATCGTCCTGCGCGGGTTCGGCGTCAACCACGCCAACCCGAAGGGGATGGAGCGGCCGCTGGAGCTCAAGATCGTCCGCCCGCTCGCCGAACGCCTCAGGGTCCATGCGGTCACCAGGGCGCCCGGCATGCGCCCCGGCACCACGATGGCCGAGATCGCCGCCCAGCACGCCGAGGCACTCATGGCGGAGTTCGGCGAACCGGTGAACGTCCTCGGCCTGTCCTCGGGCGGCTCCGTGGCGCTGCAACTGGCCGCCGACCATCCCCACACCGTCCGCAAGCTGGTCGTGGCAGGCGCGGGTCACCGGCTCACCGACCTGACGCGGCAGGTACAGCGGCGCTACACCGAGGTGGCCGCGACAGGGCGGCGTAGCCTGCATCTGCTCGCGCCGCTGATGACCGGGTCGCGGCTCGGCCGGCTCGCCCTGACCCCCGGGCTCTGGCTGATGGACCCGCTGATGCGCGCGACCGACCCCGCCGATCCGCTCGCCTTCGCCAGGGCGGAAGACTCCTTCTCCATCGGCGACCGCCTGGCCGACATCACCGCGCCCGCCCTTCTCATCAACGGGGAGAAGGATCTCGCCTACACTCCCGAGATCTTCCGCGAGACGGCCGAGGGAATCCCCGACTGCCGCCACATCGTCTATCCGGGCGCCAGTCACATGGGCAGCTTCACCCACCCGCGCTTCGCCGCCGACGTCGCCGACTTCGTGCTGAGCTGATCTCCTTCGAGATCATCACAAATAGCCGACTCGGTAGACGGGCAGGCCGACATACCAGTAGAAATACCCCGCCAGGTATCCCTGTGGGCGGAGGAGCGACACTGTGTCGAGCGAGATCCTGAGGTCCCGGAGCAACGTGGGCGGCAGGGTCGCGCCGATCGAGCTCTTCTTCGACCTCGTCTACGTCTTCGCGATCACCCAGCTCTCCCACCTGCTGCTGGAGCATCTCGACCTCCAGGGCGTGGGCCTGACGCTGATCCTGGCGCTGGCCGTGTGGTGGGCGTGGATGTACACCACGTGGAGCACGAACTACCTGCAGCCCGACCACCCCTCGATGCGGCTCACGCTCGTCGGCGTGATGGTCGGCGGGCTGGTGATGGCAGCGGCGCTGCCGCACGCCTTCGGCGAGCACGCCCTGTGGTTCGCCGGCGGTTACGTGCTGATCCAGGTGGGGCGCACGATCGCGGTCACGGTCCTGTCCAGGGGCACCACGCTGCAGACCGTCTTCATCAGGGTCCTGGTCTGGCTGGTGATGTCGGCCGTGCTGTGGATCGCCGGCGCCCTGGTCGGCGGCACCGCTCAGATCGTGCTGTGGCTGGCCGCCCTGGTGGTCGAGTACGCCGCGCCCGCCATCGGCTACCCCACGCCGTTCCTGCCCAGGAGCGTCACGACCGACTGGACGATCGACGGCTCGCACATGGCCGAGCGCTGCCAGCTGTTCGTCATCATCGCCCTCGGCGAGTCCGTGCTGGTCACCGGGGCGACGCTGGCGGGACACGACTTCACCCCGGGAGCCGTCGCCGCCTTCGTGGTCTCCTTCCTCGGCAGCGTGGCGCTGTGGTGGGTGTACTTCGACCGCACCGCCGAGGCCGCCGCCGAGGCCATCGCCGCCTCCGACGACCCCGGACGGCTCGGCCGCTCCGCCTACACCTACATCCACATCCCCATGGTGCTCGGCATCATCGTCTCGGCGGTCGGCGACGAGCTGGTGATCGCCCATCCCGGCGGGCACACGAGTCTGGCCACGGCGCTGACCGTGCTGGGCGGCCCCGCGCTGTTCCTCGTCGGGCACGCGATGTTCAAGCGGGCGGTGTTCGGCTACGTGCCCCTCAACCGCGTGGCGGCCGTGGCCGCGTTGGCGGCGCTGGGAGTGCTCGCGCTGGTCGCGCCGCCGCTGGTGATCAGCACGGCGGCGATGCTGGTGGTCTGGGGCGTCGCGATCTGGGACTCGGCCCTGTTCCGCAGGCTCCAGAACGCCGCCTGAGGACCCGGCTCAACCGGCCAGCTCGTGGAAGAGCGCCACGCGGAGCTCGTGATAGTCGAGGTCCTCCGCGTCATGGACCACGCCCGAGGCGACGGCCTGCTGGAAGTAGGCGAACTCCCTGCGCAACTTGTGCCTGATCAGCTGGACCAGCTCCTCCTCCGTCAGCGGGGCCGCGGTGCCGCCCGCCTCCAGGTAGGCGTCGACGAACTCCTTGCTCTGGCCCAGGTCGTCGTCGCCCCATTCGAAGGCGGCGGCGGCCAGCTCGACCTCGGGAGCGCCGACGAACGCCTCGTCCCAGTCGAGCACGGCGACGAGCGTGCCGTTCCTCGCGAGGGTGTTGCCGGGGTAGAAGTCGCCGTGAAGGGGGTGGCGGCGGGGGTGCTCCCGGTGGAAGGCGGCAAGCCAGAGGTCCAGCGCGGGATCGGCCAGTTCTGAGGTGTCGGCGGGGGGCGTGCCGTACCGGCCCTCCTCCGGGGAAGCGGACGGCGTGCCGTACAGGCCCTCTTCCTGGAAGGCGGGCACCGGGCGCGGGCCCGGGCGGACGTCGGCCAGCGCGGCGTGCAGCCCGGCCAGCAGGCGCGCGCCCTGGACGCGCTGGTCGGGCAGGTCCGAGCCGGGCCACGCGCCCTCGACGTACGGCCACAGCGAGACCGGCCGGCCGTCGACCCGGATCACGGTGCCGCCGGCCGGAGTGGGAACGGGCGCCACCGCCTCGGGCAGCGCGTCGGCGGCCCGGCGGGCGATGGCGTGGCACCACTCGGCCGCCGCGGTGGTGCGCCACTCGGGGCCCACGCGCACGACATGCCCGCCCAGGAGGTAGGCTGCGGATTCCTCTCCACCGTGCAGGCGCACGCCCTCGTCGTCGGGTGTTCCCCAGGTGGCGGTGACGGCCCGGCGGATCGCCGGAGTGAGAGGGATGTTCGCGTAGATCATCTTTCCAGTCTGCATGACGCACAGGCCGGGGAGACCTCAGTCACCGAACTGACGATCTATTGCCCCCGTGTGGTGTCGCACGTCAATGTGGGGCCATTGCCCGACGCTCATGAGGAGCCCTGTGACCGACGTACCTGTCACCGTCGAAGCCCGAGGCAGCGACTTCGCCCGACTGGCACGCAAGATCAACCAAGCCGGACTGCTTGACAGACGGCCCCTCTACTACACAGTCCGCCTGGGTCTGGTGGGCACCGCCTTCGTTGCAGGATGGGTGGCGTTCGCGCTGGTGGGTGATTCGTGGTGGACGCTGCTCGTGGCCTTCGTGTCAGCTGTCACCTTCGCCCAGGTGGCCCTCGTCGCCCACGATCTGGCGCACCGGCAGGTGTTCCGCAACCGCAGACCGAGTGAGATAGCCGGTCGGACGGTGGGCAACCTGCTCATCGGCATGGGCTACGGCTGGTGGACCGACAAGCACACCCGGCATCACGCCAATCCCAACCACGAGGACCACGATCCCGACGTCTCGCCCGCGGTGATCGTCTGGTCGGTTGAGCAGGCGGAGCGGGTGAAAGGACTGCCGAGGTTCGTCGCCCGCAGCCAGGCGTGGCTGTTCTTCCCCCTGCTGACGCTGGAGGGCTGGCACCTGCACGTGGCCAGCTTCAAGGCGCTGGCCAAGGGGTCGATGCGGCACCGGGCCCTGGAGGGCGCGCTCCTGGTGCTGCACTTCGTCTGGTTCTTCGGCCTCATCTTCACCGTGCTGCCGTTCGGGAAGGCCCTGGCGTTCGCGTTGGTGCACCAGGCGGTCTTCGGCGTCTACCTCGGCTGCACGTTCGCCCCCAACCACAAGGGCATGCCCATCCTCACCAAGGAGGACGAGCTCGACTTCCTGCGCAAGCAGGTGCTCACCTCACGCAACGTGCGCGGTGGCTGGATCGTGGACGTGGCCCTCGGCGGGCTCAACTACCAGATCGAGCACCACCTGTTCCCGAACATGCCCACCCCCAACCTGCGCAAGGCGAAGCCGATCGTCATGGCGCACTGCGCCGAACTGGGGGTGGCGTACCTGGAGTCGGGGCTCGTCAGCTCCTACGGCCAGGCACTCCGCCACCTCCACGAGGTCGGCAGGCCGCTACGAGAGGCGGGAGCGTAGCTCGTCACGCCTCGACTCCAGCTCGGCGATCAACCCGTCCTGCTCGTCGGCCATGCCCAGCATGGCCGACTTCTCCACGACATCCGTCGCTCCCATGTCGCTGATCTGGCTGCGCAGGTCGGCGTTCGATGCTTTCAGCCTCGCCAGATCCTCTTCGAGCCGGCGAAGTTCGTCCTGTGTGCTCATCTTCTTCCTCTACCCGAGCGAAATGTCTTCAACGTGTAAAGCGGCGCGGTGAGGGCGAGCAGGAGCAGGTAGCCAGCCGGCCGGCGACAGAATGACCCCTTGACTTCCTCCCCCTCGTAAACGAGGGGGATTCCCACGGTCACCCGTGAGGTTTCCTGCTTCACCGCCGGTAGCCCGCCCGAGAGGACTCTCGTTGAGGTCTTACACCAGCTCCACAGGCGTTTCAGCTCTCCGCCAGCCCGGCGGCGAGCACGTTCTTGGCCGCGTTCACGTCCCGGTCGTGGACCGCGCCGCAGGCGCACTCCCACGTTCGGACGTTCAACGGCATGGACTGCTGGATGGCTCCGCACGCCGAGCACAGCTTGGAGGAGGGGAACCAGCGGTCCACGACCAGCAGGTCCCGCCCGTACCAGGCGGCTTTGTACTCCAGCATGGAGCGCAGCTCGCGCCAGCTCGCGTCGCTGATGGCGCGAGCCAGCGAGTGGTTCTTCACCATGTTGCGGACGGTGAGGTCCTCGATCACGACCGTTTGGTTCTCACGGACGAGCCGAGTGGTGAGCTTGTGCAGGAAATCGCGGCGGCGGTCGGTGACGCGGGCGTACACGCGGGCTACCCGAAGGTTCGCCTTCTGCCGGTTGGCGGACCCCTTCTCTTTCCGTGCGAGCGCTCGCTGAGCGCGGGCGAGCTTGCGCCGGTCGGCCCGCTCATGCTTCGGGTTGACGATTTTCTCTCCGGTGGAGAGCGTGGCCAGCGCGGTGATGCCCGCGTCCACTCCCACCATCGCGTCCACGGGCGAAAACGGCGTGATCTTCTCCTCTACCAGCATGGACACGAACCAGCGGCCTGCCGCGTCACGGGACACGGTGACCGTGGACGGCTCCGCGCCGTCGGGCAGTGGACGGGACCACACGATGTTCAGGGGTGCGTCCATCTTCGCGAGCGTGAGCGCGCCGTCGCGCCAGCGGAACGCCGAGCGGGTGTATTCGGCCGACGCCCGGGACTTCTTACGCGACTTGAAGGTGGGGTATGTGGCGCGTTTGGCGAAGAAGTTCGCGAACGCCGCCTGAAGATGGCGAAGCGCCTGCTGCAACGGAACCGACGACACCTTGAACAGGAAGTCGTAGTCGCCGCTGCGCTTCCACGCGGTCAACGCGGCCGAGGACTCCACGTAGGAGACGCGACGGCCTTCAAGCGTGTAAGCGCGGGTTCGTTCTTCGAGCGCCTTGTTGTAGACGAGGCGGACGCACCCGAACGTGCGGGCAAGCTCTTCGGCCTGCTCGGGGGTCGGGTAGAAGCGGTACTTGTAGGCCCGCTTCACGATCTGCGCCACGCCTCACATTCTATCGCGTTGTCGGTTAAGCATCGCGTGTTTGTTCGAGACGGAGGTCCGCCTGGCGGCGAATCGCCTACCCCTGCCCTGCTCCGCAGGAGTCCGATTCCTCCCCCGCCTGAAGGCGGGGGTTTCCTCGGAGGTTCCCGATGAAGGTGACGATCGGCATGGTGGCGGTCATCGCGGCGGGCTGCGTCCTGGCCGTGCTGGTGCGGCCCGAGGCGAGCCCCAACGTGCTCGACGTCGCGCTGCCGCTGATCATCTGCGGGGCGCTGTTCCTGCGGCGCCGGAACCCGGTCGCCGTGCTGCTGGTCGTCATGATCGCCTGCGCGGTCTACTATCCCTTCGCCGGATACGACGGGCCGGTGATGCTGGCCGCCCTGCTCGCCCTCTACACCGCCGCCGACCTCGGTCACCTGGCGGCGGCGGGCACCGTCGCCGCGGCCCTGCTCCTCGGCATGGGCATGGGCGAGACGGGCGAGGTCAGGCACGTCGACGACGGGCTGTTCCTCATGATCGCGGGCTGGCTCGCGGCCGCCGTCGCGGCGGGAGGCGTCACCCGCAACAGGCGCGCCTACCTGCAGGAGGTCGAACGGCGGGCCGCGGAGGCCGAGCACACCAAGGAGACCGAGGCCAAGCGCAGGGCCACGGAGGAGCGGCTGCGCATCGCCCGCGAGCTGCACGACGTCCTCGGACACAACATCTCCATGATCAACGTCCAGGCCGGAGCGGCGCTGCACGGCATCAAGAAGCGGCCGGAGGAAGCCGAGGCCGCCCTCCAGGCGATCAAGGAGACCAGCAAGGAGACGCTGCGGGAGCTGCGGGCCACGCTGGGTGTGCTGCGCCAGGTGGACGAGGGCGCCCCGACCAGCCCCACCGCGAGCCTCGGCCGGCTCGACGAGGTCGTGCGCAGGAGCGGCCTCACCGTCGACAGCGACATCGACGTCGGGGAGCCGCCCGTCGAGGTCGACCTCGCGGCGGCCAGGATCATCCAGGAGGCGCTGACGAACGTCTCGCGGCACTCCGCGGCGGGCCGGGCACGGCTGTCAGTCGCCGAAATATCCGGAAAGATGGTCATCACGGTGGAAGACGACGGCCCTTCCGTGGTCTTCCCGGGAGGAAGCGGGTACGGCGTGCAAGGAATGAAGGAACGGGCCATGGCGCTGGGCGGCACCCTGGAGGCCGGCCCCCGTCCCGAGGGCGGCTACCGCGTCGTCGCCGAGCTGCCGCTGTGATCCGCGTCCTGCTGGCCGACGACCAGACGCTGGTGCGGGCCGGGTTCCGCTCGATCCTGTCCGACGAGGACGACCTCGAGGTGGTGGGCGAGGCCGCCAACGGCGCCGAGGCCGTCGCCAAGGCCCGCGAGCTGCGCCCCGACGTGGTGCTGATGGACATCAGGATGCCCGAGCTCGACGGGCTGGAGGCGAGCCGTCAGATCGTCGCCGACCCCCGGCTGACCGGCACGAGGGTCGTCATCCTGACCACCTTCGACCTCGACGACTACGTCTACGGCGCGCTCAAGGCGGGCGCGAGCGGCTTCCTGGTCAAGGACACCGAGCCCGCCGAGCTCATCCACGCCGTCAGGGTCGTGGCGCGCGGCGACGCGCTCATCGCGCCGTCGATCACCCGCCGGCTGATCGCCGAGTTCGCCGGAAGGGTCAAGCGGCCCGCGCCGGGGCCCCAGATGAACGCGCTGACCGAGCGCGAGCGGGAGGTCATGGAGCTGGTCGCGCAGGGCCTGTCGAACGACGAGATCGCGGCCCGGCTCGTGCTCAGCCCCGCGACCGCGAAGACGCACGTCAGCCGCATCATGACCAAGCTCGACGTGCGCGACAGGGCGCAGCTGGTCGTGCTGGCGTACGAGGCCGGTGTCATCACCCCGGGATGGCTTACACCCTAGGGAGTACGGCCCGCACAACCGTGGGCTGACGCGGCGGGGCAGGCCGTACGTGGATGGTCTGAGGTATGGAAACCGTAGACCTGGCCCGCCTGCAGTTCGCGCTGACCGCGGGGGCGCACTTCCTCTTCGTCGCGCTGACGCTCGGCCTCGCCACCCTGGTCGCGGTCCTGCAGACCAGGGCGACGCTCACCCGTAGCCCGCTGCACCTGCGGATGACGAGGTTCTGGGGCCAGCTCTACATCATCAACTACGCCATGGGCATCGTGACGGGGCTGGTGATGGAGTTCCAGTTCGGGATGTCCTGGAGCGGCCTGACGCACTTCGCCGGCAACGTGTTCGGCGCGGCACTGGCCATCGAGACGCTGGTGGCCTTCTTCATCGAGTCGACCTTCCTCGGCCTGTGGATCTTCGGCTGGGACCGGCTGAACCGGTGGGCGCACCTGGCGCTGATCTGGGTCGTCACGCTGACCGCCTACGCCAGCGCCTTCTGGATCCTGATCGCCAACGGCTTCCTGCAGAACCCGGTCGGCCACCGGGTCGTGGACGGCGTGCTCCAGCTAACCGACTTCGGCGCGCTGACGGCCAACCCCGCCTCGCTCGTCGCCTTCGGCCACATCCTGAGCGGCGCCATGGTCGTCGGCGGCTTCTTCATGGCCGGGGTGAGCGCCTACCACCTGCGCAGGCGCACCCACGAGCAGGAGTTCTTCCGCAAGTCGCTGCGCATCGGCATCGCCCTCGCGCTGCCGGCCACCCTGGTCACCGCGACCTTCGGCGGCCTCGGCTTCGACACGATGCAGCCGACCAAGGCGGCCGCCTGGTCGGGCAGCGCGGACGAGCTGGCCCAGGTGCAGGCCGACATGGTGGCGCGCTTCGGCCCCGGCGACTACCTGCCGCCCGTCGAGCTGGTGCGCACCGCGGGCATCGTGATGATGCTGCTGTTCGTGATCATGTTCGTCGTCGCCGCCGCCAGCTTCCTGCTGATGCTGTTCCGGCCCGCGGTGCGTGGCCTGCGGATCTGGCACTGGCTGCTGACGGCGATGATCCCGATCCCTTTCGTCACCATGCTGGCGGGCTGGATCTTCCGCGAGGTCGGCCGCCAGCCCTGGGTCGTGTACGGCCTGCTGACCACGCAGGACGCGATGTCCCACGTCAGCCCGCTGGAGATGCGCGTCTCGCTGATCGCCTTCAGCGCGGTCTTCGGACTGCTCATCGTCATCAACTACTGGCTGCTGGCCAGGCACGCCAAGCGCGGGCCCGACGCCGTGGCCCTGGGCAGCCGCCCTGTCGAGACCCCCGCCCCCGCTCTGACGTTCTGAGGAGACATCGTGGAGATCTTCATCCTGGGCTTCTTCGCGCTCGGCTACCTCATCCTCGGCGGGGCCGACATCGGGGTGGGCATGCTGCTGCCGTACCTCGGAAGGACGGCCGCCGAGCGCAGAACCGTCATCGCCGCCTTCGCCCCCTTCTTCCTCGGCAACGAGGTGTGGCTGGTCGCCACCGCCGGGGTGCTGGCGGGGCTGTTCCCGCTGCTGGAGGGCGAGCTGCTGAGCGGCAACTACCTGGCGATCGTGGCGCTGCTGGTCGGCTGGATCGTCCGGGACATGGGGCTGTGGCTGCGCGGCCGGATGCCGGGGGCGCGCTGGCAGGCCTGCTGGGACGGGGCGATCGTCGGCGGCTCGTGGACGCTGGCGCTGGCCTGGGGGGTGATCTTCACCCAGATCCTGCCGGTGCCGATCGTGGCGGCGGGCGTGGTCGCGCTGCTGTTCGCGATGCACGGGCTGGCGTTCGCGGGGCTGCGGCTCACCGGAGAGCTGCGGGAGCGGGCCGTACGGCTGACCGGCGGGTCGGGCGAGGGACGCACGTACGCGCTGACGGCGGTGGCGCTGACCGGGCTCGGCGTGCTGGCGGGGGCGGAGCTGGACCTCGCGCACTCGGCGGCCGACGCGGGCACGCTGGGGCTTCTCGTGCCGGTGATGCTGGCGCTGATCCCGTTCCTGGTGGCGGCACAGGCATGGGTCTGGTGGACCTTCAGAGCCCGCGTAACAGGCCCGTCCTACCTGTAACGCCCTCTCCCCTATCCACCGGCGCCGTCGGACGCCTCTTCGCGACCGCCCTTCCAAAGACCCCAGCCCCCCATCCACCGGGCGCCGTCAGATGCCTCTTCGCACCCCTCCCCCAGAAAGACCCCAGCCCCAGCCCGCACGAAGAGGGCAGGCGGTCACGGGCTGGGGTTCTTCGGAGGAAGGCGACGGCCGAGATCCGCGAGCTGGCCATGCTGGCCTACCCCGCTAGTGAGCGATGATCGAGGCGTCCTCCGGCGGCATGTCCTCGCGCGGTGCCGCGCGCAGCCAGCGGCAGCCGTGCGGCGACATCGGCAGCCGCACGTGGCCCCCGGCGACCTCCATCGTCTCGTCGGCCAGCAGGTCGGTGAGCACGCAGCCGTCCAGGCCCTCCAGCGCCAGCTCGATCTCCGTCGCGGTGTCACACAGGTTGTGGACGGCCACCACGGTCGCGCTGTCGGCGTCGCAGCGGTGCGCGAAGACGGAGGGGTGGCCGGTGTCCAGCACGGTGTTGTCGCCCCACGCCAGCTCGGGGCACTCCCTGTAGCGCTCGATCAGCAGCTGGAACCAGCGCAGCAGCGAGTCGGGGTCGCGCTTCTGGTCACTGACGTTGACCCGGTCGGGCGCGAACGTCCCCTCGGGGATGTCCCGCACCGGCTTGGCGTCGCTGAAGCCGCCGCCCGGTGACCACTGCATCGGCGTCCTGACCGCCATGCGTCCCTCCGCGTCGAGGTCGTCCCCCATCCCGATCTCCTCGCCGTAGAAGATCACCGGCGTGCCCGGCATGGAGAACAGCAGGCTGTAGGCCATCTTGATGCGACGCAGGTCGCCGCCGAACATCGAGGGCAGCCTGCGGCGCAGGCCCCTGCCGTAGATCTGCATGTTCTTCTCGGGGCCGAAGGTGTCGAAGACCTCCTGCCGCTCCTCCTCGCTGAGCTTGTCGAGGGTCAGCTCGTCGTGGTTGCGGAGGAAGGTGGCCCACTGGCAGTCCTTGGGCGGCCTGGGACGGTCGCCCAGCGCCTGGTTGATCGGCTCGGCCTCGTTCCTGGCCAGGGCCAGCCAGGTGCGCTGCATGGCGATGAAGTCGAAGCACATCGTGAGCTGGTCGCCGTTGCCGTCGCCGAAGTAGGAGACGAGGTCCTTGTACTGCATGTTGACCTCGCCGAGCAGGATCGAGCCGCCTTCACGCCTGGACATGAAGGCGCGCAGGTCGGCGAGGAAGGCGTGCGGGTCGGGCAGCTTGTCGCCCACGTTCTCGATGAGGAACGGCACCGCGTCCACCCTGAACCCCGAGAGCCCGAGCTCCATCCAGAAGCCCAGCACGCGGGCGATCTCGTCGCGGACCGCGGGGTTGGCGACGTTGAGATCGGGCTGGTGGCGGTAGAAGCTGTGCAGGTAGTACTGCCCCGTATTCTTGTCGAACTGCCAGATCGAGTCCTCCTTGTCGGGGAAGACGATCTGGCTGGGGTCGTCAGGTTCGGGGTTGTCGGTCCACACGTACCAGTCGCGGTACGGCGACTCCCTGCTCGACCGCGACTCCTTGAACCACGGATGCTGGTCGGAGGTGTGGTTGACCACCAGGTCGGCGATCACCCTGATCCCCCTGTCCTTCGCGGTGCGCATGAACTCGACGAAGTCGCCGAGCGTGCCGAGCCGGGCGTCGACGCTGTAGAAGTCGGTGATGTCGTAGCCGTCGTCCCTGTTGGGGGTCGGGAAGAAGGGCATGAGCCACAGACACGTGATGCCGAGGCTGTGCAGATAGTCGATCTGCTGGGTGAGGCCGCGGAAGTCGCCCACACCGTCGCCGTCGCCGTCCTTGTAGGTCTCGACGTCGAGACAGTAGATGACCGCGTTCTTCCACCAAAGATCGCTTGTGTACGTGAGCCGCATGGCGCCCCTGCTACCCGATCAGGCGTATGGTGAACCCGTGCGGACCAGGTTGCCCGCTGCGCTGCTGCTCCTGCTGTCCACGCTCTTCCTGGCCGGCGGGACGACTCCGCCCGCCTCCGGCACGCCGACCGTCCACGCCAAGTCCTTCAGGGCGGCCGATCACCAGCAGATCCTGCCCGACCCGTCAAGGCCGCAGGCCCACGCGGGCAAGGGTGTGCACGCCGCCTCGGGCGGCGTCGCCGTCCTCACGGCCAGGACCCCGTACGGCAGGCAGGCCCACCTCGCCGCCGTCACCGACGCTCGGCGCCGCGCGCAGGGCGCCGGGCACCACAGACGGGCGCCGGCCCGCGCCCCTCCCGCCTCCCCATCGCTCACCGAATCCCTGTAAGAGCCTTGTGGAGGACACATGTCCCGTGCGCCCATGTGGCGCGCGGTGGCGGCGCTTGCCGTCATCGCGACCTCGTTGTACCTAGCGTTGACCATGTCCCCGCGCCTCGGCCTCGACCTGCGCGGCGGCACCCAGCTCGTCTTCGAGACCAGAGACTCGCCCACCGTGAAGGCCGACGCCGCGGCCACCGACAGAACACTGGAGGTGCTCCAGCGCAGGACGGACGCCCTGGGCGTGGTCGATCCGACCCTGGTCCGCTCGGGCGAGAAGCGGATCATCGTCGAGCTGCCCGGCGTGCTCGACCCGCGCAGAGCCGCCGAGGTGATCGGCAGGACCGCCCAGCTCTCCTTCCACGCCGTCCTCGGCGACGACGATCCCAAGGGGCTGCCCGACGAGAGCGGTCAGCCGCTCCGCCTGGGCCCCGCGGTGATCAGCGGCGACGGCGTCACGGACGCGGTCGCCCGCACCGATCCGCAGCGGGGGGCGAGCTGGTTCGTCTCCGTCGACTTCCGTGAGTCGGGCCCGTGGCAGAAGCTGACCGGCGCGGCGGCCTGCGAGCCCGTGGGCGATCCCAAGCGCAGGGTCGCCATCGTGCTCGACAAAAAGATCATTTCCTCGCCGCAGGTGAACGAGGGCACGCCGTGCCGTACCGGCATGCCCGGCGGTTCCACCGACATCACCGGCTCCTTCACCCCCGAGGAGGCGCAGAACCTCGCGGTGCTGATCAAGGGCGGCTCGCTGCCCGTGCCGCTGGAGATCGTCGAGCAGCGGACGGTCGGCCCCACGCTCGGCGCCGACGCCATCGCGGCCAGCGCCAAGGCGGGCGTGGTCGGCGTCCTCCTGACGGGCCTGTTCATCATCCTGGTCTACCGGGTGGTCGGCCTGCTCGCCGCCATCGCGCTGGCCTCCTACGGCCTGATCTCCTACGCCGCCCTCGTCGCCCTCGGCGCCACGCTCACCCTGCCGGGACTGGCCGGATTCGTGCTGGCCATCGGCATGGCCGTGGACGCCAACGTGCTGGTCTTCGAAAGGGCGAGAGAGGAGTACGGCGCGACGCCGCGGAAGGGCCTGAAGGCGGCGCTCGACCGGGGGTTCAAGAACGCCTGGAGCGCGATCGCCGACTCCAACATCACCACGCTGCTCGCCGCGGGCCTGCTGTTCTGGCTGGCGTCGGGCCCCGTGAAGGGCTTCGGCGTGACGCTGTCCATCGGCGTGCTCGCCTCACTCGTCTCGGCCATGCTCATCACCAGGGCGCTCACCCAGTGGATCATCGGCAGGGTGCCGCCTCGGGTCTCTGGTCTCGGCTCCATCGGCAGGGTGCGCACCTGGCTGACGGCGAAGAACCCCTTCGTGATGCGTCACTCGCGGCGCTGGCTGGCGGGCGCGGCCGTGCTGGTCCTGGTCGCGGTCGGCGGGCTGCTCGCGCGCGGGCTGAACTTCGGGGTGGAGTTCACCGGAGGGCGGCTCGTGGAGTTCACGACGGCGACGCCGATGAGCGCCGACGCGGCCAGGCAGGCGGTCTCGGCCGCCGGTTTCCCGTCGGCCGTGGTGCAGAGCTCCGGCGAGGCCATCTCGGTGCGCACGGGCCAGATCAGCGGTGACGACGTGGTCCGGATCCAGGAGGCGCTCGGCGGCGGGGTCAGCAAGGTGCGCGACGAGCTCATCGGCCCCTCGCTCGGCGACGAGCTGCGCCGCAACGCGCTGATCGCCCTGGGCGTGGCGCTCGCGGCCCAGCTGCTCTACCTGGCCGCCAGGTTCAGATGGACCTTCGGCGCCGCCGCGGTGCTGGCCCTGTTCGTGGACACGGCGGCGGTCGTCGGTGCCTTCGCGTGGCTCGGCAAGCCGATCGACGGCGTCTTCCTCGCGGCGATGCTGACGATCATCGGCTACTCGGTGAACGACAAGGTCGTGGTCTTCGACAGGGTGCGCGAGCTGTGGGCGGCGCACCGGAAGACGCCCTTCCCGCAGATCGTCAACCAGGCGATCCTGCAGACCGTGCCGCGAACCGTCAACACCGGCCTCGGCGCGCTGTTCATCCTGGCCGCGCTGGCGGTATTCGGCGGCGACTCGCTGCGCGACTTCGCGATCGCGCTGCTCATCGGCATCGTGGTGGGCACGCTCACCTCGTCGTTCGTGGCCGGCCCGCTGGCCATCGAGCTCGAGCGGTACAGCAAGCAGCCGCCGCCCGAGCCGGCCAAGCGCCGCGAGCCCCGCTCCCGCGAGGGCTCGGGAGCCGTCGTGTGAGGTTTCAGCTGGGTAGTCATATAACTACCCCTAGTTAGGGCGTAACATCCGAAAGGTGACGAAACCGCAGGCCATCCAGCCGGGCGACCACGTCGGTGTCACCTTCGACGACGACGACTCGCTCGCCGCCACCACGCTCGACTTCGTCGAGCAGGGGCGGCGGGCGGGCGCCCGCGTGCTCGTGTTCGCCGCCCCGCACCTCGCGGGTTCGCTGCCCGGGGTCCAGGTGATGGAGCCCAGGAGCACACTGGACGGCCTCATGGACTTCTACGCCGAGGCGGTACGGCAGGCGGCGACCGAGGGCCGGTCAGGGCTCTGGACCAGCGTCGAGATGAGCTGGGCCCGCGCGATCGACCCCGACGAGCTGGTGGCCGCCGAGTCCGGCCTGAACACGCTGTTCGGGGACGGGCGGCTGACCGCGATCTGTCACTACGACACCAGGCTCTTCCCTCCGGCCCAGCTCACGCGCTTCCACCAGGCCCACCCCGTCGGCCGGGAGGCCGCCTGCCTGCGGCACCGCACGACGAGCGCAGGGGTGACCTTCACCGGCGAGGCGGACCGCACCAACCTGCTGGCCTGGCAGGCGCTGACCCGCGCGCTGCCTGACGGGGAGGCGGTCATCGACATCACCGGCATGTCCTTCCTCGACGTGCGGGCGATGGCCCAGCTCGGTCTGGTGGCCGCCGCCAGGTGCGCGCCGCTGTCGATCCTCGCCTGCCCGGGGCAGAGCGCGCACCTGCGGCTGCTCCGCGTGGACAGGGTCGCCAGACTGGTGACCGTCGAGGAGCCCGCCCTGCGTGGCGCGGGGCGGGTCATGCCCTACGGCTGACACGCGGCCGCCACCCTTCGCACGGCCGCCACGATGTCCCTGTTCGGCACGCCCTTGAGCACGTACTCCGTGACTCCCGCCCGGTCCATCTCCTCCACGGAACGGGGGTCGCCGTAGGCGGAGAAGGCCATGATCCTGGTGCGCGGCGAGCGGTTGCGGATCTCGCGCGCGGCTCGCGCGCCGCCGCCCGGCATCCGCATGTCGAGGATGGCGACCGCGGGCTCGTGCCGTACGGCGAGCTCGATGGACTCCTCGGCGTCGCACGCGACGGCGACCACGTCCAGGTCGGGCTCGGCTCCCAGCACCTCCGACAGCGCCTCCCTGATCATCGGCTCGTCGTCGCCGATGAGAACGGTCAGCCTGGTCACGACCCGCCCTCCCCGTACATCAGGGCGGGCACCCAGAACATCACGGTCGTCCCCTCCCCCTGCCTGCCGCCGACGCTCCACCAGCCGCCCGCCGTCTCGGCGCGTTCGCGCATCTCCAGGAGGCCGAAGTGGTCGCGTCCCGCGAGCCGTTCCACCGGCTGTGAGAGACCGACGCCGTCGTCGACCACCCGCACCAGTACACCGTGGTCGGCCGATTCCATCGACACCGACACCGTCGTGGCCCTGGCGTGCTTGCGCACGTTGGTCAGCGCTTCCTGGAGGATGCGGAAGATCGTGATCGCGCCCTCAGGCGCGGGTTCGCGCTCCAGGTCGTGGGAGAAGGTGTAGCGCAGTCCCGTACCCGCCATGGACTGGGCGAGATAGCCGTTCACCGCCTCGGCCAGGCCGTCCCCGTCGAGTCCTGGAGGGCGCAGGCGGAAGGTGAGCCCGCGCAGGCGGTTGATGGCGCTGGTCACCGCCTCGTCGAGCCGTTCCACGGTGGCGGCGTGCTCGGGAGGCAGCCGTCCCGCCAGCAGTTGCAGGCGCATCCCGACGGCGACCATCGACTGGATCGTGTCGTCGTGGACGTCCCACGCGATGCGGCGCCGCTCCGCCTCCTGCGCCTGCACCAGGTGGGCGAGCAGCCGGCCGCGCTCGTCGAGCGTGCGCTCGGCCATGCGCCGCTCGGTCATGTCGCGGGTGACCTTGCCGAACCCGCGCAGCCGTCCGGTCTCGTCGAAGAGGGCGGTGATGATCACATTGGCCCAGAACCTCGTGCCGTCCTTGCGGACCCGCCAGCCCTCGTCCTCCAGCCGCCCCTCCGCGATCGCCGTCACCAGTTCGCGCTCGGGCTTGCCGGCGGCGACGTCCTCGGGCGGATAGAACACCGAGAAGTGCGAGCCGGTGATCTCGTCGGCGCGGTAGCCCTTGATCCGCTGCGCCCCCGCGTTCCAGCTGACGATGCAGCCCTCGGGGTCGAGCATGAAGATCGCGTAGTCGACGACGCTCTGCACCAGCAGGCGGAAGCGTTCCTCACTCTCGCGAAGGGCCTGCTCGCCCGCGCGCTGCGCGGTCCTGTCACGGGTGACCTTGCCGAACCCGCGCAGCCGTCCAGTCTCGTCGAAGAGGGCGGTGATGATCACATTGGCCCAGAACCTCGTGCCGTCCTTGCGGACCCGCCAGCCCTCGTCCTCCAGCCGCCCCTCCGCGATCGCCGTCACCAGCTCGCGCTCGGGCTTGCCGGCGGCGACGTCCTCGGGCGGATAGAACACCGAGAAGTGCGAGCCGGTGATCTCCTCCTCGGTGTACCCGTTGATCAGCTGCGCGCCCTCGTTCCAGCTGACGATGCGCCCTTCGGTGTCGAGCATGAAGATCGAGTAGTCGATGACGCTCTGCACCAGCAGGTTGAGGTCCCGGTCTCCATCGGCCATACCGCAGCTTCGCACGAGGGGCCCCGCCCGCGGTACGGCCTGCCGTTCAGCCGAGCACCACACCCGACTTGGTCGTGGCTGGAGAAGGGGCGGCGACCAGCTCACACCACACCACCTTCCCGCCCTCGTGCGGGATGGCGCCCCAGGAGGAGCAGACTCGCTCGATCACCTGGAGGCCCCAGCCGTCGTGGGGGCCAGGCTCGCGCGGCACGGGCAGCTCCGTCCCCGAGTCGGCCACCTCCACCCGCACCTTGGCGGCGCTCGCGCTCATGCGGAACAGCGGTGGCCCCAAACCGTGCAGCAACGCGTTGGTCACCAGCTCCGACACGACCAGCAGCACGTCGTCGTGCGCGCCACCGTAAGCGGCCTGCTGGAGGAATCGTCCGGCGATCTCCCTCGCCACGGTGATGCTGTCGAGCTCCTCTGCCAGCCGCTGCTCGGTCTGGAGTGCCATCCACCTAATGTCCGGCAGGCCGCGAGTGATCACGAGATGCGGCTGGCCCATAACCGACTAGTGCATCTGCATCAGTCGAGCAGGCCGTCTCTGCGAGCGATGACCACGGCCTCCAGCTTCGACCGGGCCCCGAGCTTCTCCAGCACCCGCTGGACGTGGTTGCGCGCGGTGTTGCGGGCCACGCCGAGGCGCTGGCTGATCTCGGCCGTGCTCGCCCCCTCCCCGAGCAGTTGCAGCGTCTCCCACTCCCTGCCCGTCAGCTCGGCGCCGTACGGCCCCGCCCGGCCCGCCAGCCGGTCGAGGACCTCGGGCAACAGCTCAGGCGCGAACGCCACGGCGCCGGAGGCCACCTCGCGGACCGCCGACTCCAGCGCCCGCAGCCCCGAAGACTTCATCACCAGCCCCGCGCCGCCCGCCTCCACCACCCTCGTGGCCACCGAGGCGTTCGCCTCGGCCGTCAGCACCAGGACGCGCACGCCCTCCGCCGCCGCGGTGAACCTGCCGATGGCCTCGACGCCGTCGCCGTCGGGCAGGCGGCGGTCGAGCACCACCACGTCGGGCTGCCAGCGGCCCGTGTCGGCGACCGCGGCCTCCAGGGACGCCGACCTGGCCACCACCTCGATGCCCGACGCCATGCCGAGCGCCATGCCGAGGGCCTCGGCCACCATGTCGTGATCCTCGACGAGAACTACCCTGATCGACGTCGGCATGGGCCCCATTCTCCTTCAGCCCTGGGCCCGCCTGGCGGCCAGGGCGGCGCCGATGCGCTGGACATGGTGGTCGTCCGCCGGATCGAGGCCGGTGAGCGCGGCCACCTTGCGCAACCGGTAGTCGACGGTGTTGGAGCCGCGCCACCAGCTCCCTGACCCTGTCCCATGGCCCCTCCCAGGGAACCAGGACGCTGCCGCCCGCCGCGTCGAGCAGGGGCAGGGCCGCACCGTCGGCGAAGGAGTCGAGCTCGCGCAGCACCCGGTGGAGCCTGCGCCGCGTGGCGACCGCCGTGCTCTCCTCCATCGCCAGGCTCATGACCAGGTAGCGCGGGGCCAAACCTTCGACCGGCTCGCCGCTCATCAGGGCGGAGGTGAGCCGGTGCTGCCGCGCGCTACCGGGCGAACCGGCCCGGTGCCAGGCCCGGTGAGCTGCTCGGCGGAGCGGGCCGCCTGGGACTAGACGAGGTAGAGTCGGCGCAGGGCGGCGACGTCGTCGTCGGCGAGGCCGAGCGCCTGGCGCACGTAGGTGTCGAGATCGCCGTAGGTCGCGGTGATGGTGTCGAAGGCGGCGTTCAGATACGACTCACGCACCTCGAGCAGCGGGCTGACGATCTCTCGGGGGATGCCGGTGCCGTCGAGCAGGGCGTAGACCGTGGCGGCGGTCTCGGCCAGGTGCTCGTTGCTGGCCAGGTAGTCGTCCATGACGGCGCGCCGGTCCACCCCGAGCAGCGTGAGCAGGAGCGCGGCCCCCCAGCCGGTGCGGTCCTTGCCTGCCGTGCAGTGCATGAGCGTGCCGGGCCGGGCCAGCGCGCGCAGCAGGTCGCGGTAGGCCTCGTGCGCGTCGGGCATGGTGACCATGCCCCGGTAGACCTCGATGAGGAAGCCCTCGGAGACCTCGGGCGAGGTCATCGACTCCACGAGCGCCGGGTCCTCGAACAGGGCGGCGATGTCGGCGCCGTGGCCGCCCTGCCGCTGCACGTCGAGCACCAGGTAGTCGATGCCGTCGGGCAGACGGTCGGGCTGGTCCGTGCGCTCGCTGGCGGTACGGAGATCACATACCAGGCGCACCCCTCCCGCCAGCAGGGCCTAGTGGTCGGCCGGGGCGAGCCGGTCGAGCGCGCCCGAGCGGAAGGCGAGCCCAGTGCGGACCTTGCGGCCGTCGGCCGTGACGTGACCGCCGATGTCACGCAGGTTGGGCACGGATGCGATGAACTCCATGAAACCCGACGATAGCCGCCTGCCAGGCGGTATCCCCGCCATGACGGGCCGGAGGTGCCGAGGTTGGGTGAGTGAGCGGCGATGGGCGACAAATCCGGCTAACCTCTCGCCATGAGCGACTATGCGATCACGTTCGACCTCGTCGACGCCAACAACGACGGCCTGATCTCGGCCGAGGAGCTGGCCCGCCTGATGGAGGTGCTCGGCCAGCCCATCACCCTGGAAGCCGCCCAGGCCGGCGTGGCCAGGCTCGACGCCGACGGCGACGGCCTCATCTCGCTGGAGGAGTTCGGCCGCTTCCTCACATAACGACGAACCAAGCACTTGCTTCTGGATCCCCTGTCAGATAAGCAACACTAAGCGGCGGGAGGGGAAATGGGCATGAGGGGTGACTCGGGTGACTGGCGCCGACTGTGGGAGTCCGTGCCCTCCGGCATCGCGCACGCCCTGCGCCCTGGCATAGCCAAAGTCTCCGACGAGGTCATCGAGGAGATCCAGACCCGCATCCCCGAGTACGCCAGGCCCACCGACGAGGTCTACATCAAGGTCGTGCGGATGGCGGTCGAGGAGGCCATCGGCCGCTTCCTCGACCGCATCGAGGACCCCGACGCGCCATGGGACCCCGAGCCGTTCCGCATGATCGGCAGGGGTGAGGCCGCGGAAGGCCGCAACCTCGAAGCCCTCCAGACCGCCATGCGCCTCGGCGCCAGGGTCGGATGGCGGCGGCTGACGGAGCTCGCGGAGCCGCTCCGCCTGTCGCCCCAGTCGCTCTACGACCTCGGCGAGGCGATCTTCGTCTACCTCGACCAGCTGGCCGACGCGGCCGCCGAGGGGTTCGACGAGGCGCGGGCGCACGCGGCGGGCGAGATGGAGCGCCGCCGCCACCGCCTGCTCGACCTGCTGCTCTCCCAGCCGCCCGCCGCCGCGGAGGCGATCTCCGACCTGGCCAAGGCGGCGGGCTGGCGGCTGCCGCGCACGGTCGCGGGCGTCGCCCTCGACGACCAGAACGGCACGCCCTCCCTGCCGCCCGACATCCTGGTCGGCCTCGAAAGGCCGCAGCCCTGCCTGCTCGTCCCCGATCCCAACGGCCCCGGCCAGCCGCAGATGCTGGAGAAGGGCCTGTGCGGGTGGCGCGCGGCGATCGGGCCCGCCGTACCGCTGGAACGCGCGGCGAGCTCGCTGCGCTGGGCGACCGAGGCGCTGGAGCTGGCCCGCAGAGGGGTGTTACCGGGCGGGCGCGGGCCGCTGCGCTGCGCCGACCACATGGCGACGCTGATCGTCTTCAAGGACGAGGACCTGGTCGGCTCGCTGGCGGAGAACAGGCTCGCGCCGCTGGCGCACCTGCGGCCTTCCCAGCAGGACCGGCTGGCCGAGACACTGCTCGCCTGGTTGCGGTACGGCAGGGGCGCGGGCGAGGTGGCCGCCAGGCTGCACGTCCACCCGCAGACCGTCCGCTACCGGCTGCGCCAGCTCGAGGAGCTGTACGGCGAGCAGCTCGGCGACCCCGACATCCGCTTCGAGCTGGAGATCGTCCTGCGAGCCAGACAGGCCGCCCGCGAGGGCGCCCGCCCTTCCTGAACGAACCCCGGCCTTGTTGGGCACGCCCATTCTTGGTGGGCACGCCCCCGCTTTGGTGGGCGCGCCCGGCCTTCATTCGGGGCCCGGAATTCACGAGGTGCGGAAGAGCCGGAGGCGGTCCTCCCCGATGCGTTCGCGCAGGGCCTGGTCCTCGATGCCGAGGTCCTCCGCGGGTGACAGGCAGAGCACGCCGACCTTGCCGACGTGCCGGTTGGTCTGGACGGCGCGCGCCGCGTCCGCCGCCCGCTCCAGCGGATAGACCCGCGACAGCGTCGGGTGGATCATGCCGAGCGAGATGAGCCTGTTGACCTCGGCGCACTCCTGGTAGTTGGCGCCGTGCGAGCCGATGACGCGCTTGAGCTTCATCCACAGGTGCCGGTTGTCATAGGAGTGGTCGAACCCGCTGGACGAGCCGCAGGTGACCACCGATCCACCCTTTCTCGCGACGTAGACCGACGCGCCGAACGTCTCCCTGCCGGTGTGCTCGAAGACGATCGCCGGATCCTCCCCCACCTGCCTGCGCACCTCGGCGCCGAACCGCCGCCAGGCCTTCTCGTCGTCCAGGTGCTCGAACTCCGTGCGGTCCACAACGTGCTCGCAGCCCATGCCGCGCAGCAGCTCGGCCTTCTCCCTTGAGCTGACCACGCCGACAGGGATGCCGCCGCCGTTCCTGACGAGCTGCACGCCGTACGCGCCGAGGCCGCCCGTCGCGCCCCACAGCAGCACCACGTCGCCCTGCTTCATCCGTGAGCCGTGCTCGCCGACCAGCATGCGGTAGGCCGTCGACGCGCAGAGCATGTTGCACGCGGCCTCCTCCCAGCTCAGGTGGCGCGGCTTGGGCAGCAGCTGCGTCGCCTTCACCACCGCGAACTCGGCCAGCCCGCCGAAGTTCGTCTCGAACCCCCACGCCCGCAGGTCGGCGGCCAGCATCGAGTCGTGGTGGGCGACGGGGTCCTCGCTGTCCACGTACGCGGGGCTCGTCACCACCTTGTCACCGACCCGCCACTGCCGTACGGCGGCGCCCGTCCTGACGATCACCCCCGAGGCGTCAGACCCGAGCACGTGCGTGTCCAGGTCGTGCCGGGGGTCGCTCCTGCCCAGGCGTTCGAGGAAGGCGAAGGTCGGGATCGGCTCGAACATCGCCGACCAGACGGTGTTGAAGTTGATCGCGCTGGCCATGACCGCGACCAGCACCTCGTCGGGCGCCAGCTCGGGCATCGGCACCTCGCCCACGTGCAGCGACCTGCGCACGTCCTTGTCCACGCCCATCGTGCCGTGGGGGGCGCGGCCGAACATGCCGACCTCGTCCCTGCGGATGTGGGCTGCCCGGTACACGGGGGGAACCTCTGCGCGCAGGAGCTCCTCGGGGTCCGCGCCCTCGATGACTGCCTGTGCCAGCGTCATAGGAGACCTCTCAGGTGTGCGGCGACGATCTCTACGTACGGGGGGTCGAGCAGATTGAGATGGTGCGCCCCGGGGACGGGGACGATCTCGAGACTCTTCGCATAAGGGGCGAACCCTCTGGCCGGATCGTGCTCGTGGACGTAGCGGGCGTCCTGCACGGCCCAGGGGGTCGGCTCGGTGGAGCGGTAGAGGACGACCCGCCCGCCGTACGGCAGGCAGCGGTAGCGCTCGATCGCCCTGGTGTCCTCGTGGGAGGTCCGCTGGTGGCGCAGGATGGCCGGGCTCAGGGCCGCGAGCACGCCCGACTCCTTGATCCGCTGCTCGGTGAGGTCGAGCCGGGCCTGCTCGTCGAGGTTCTCGAGCTCCTCGTAGGAGAGGGTGATGCGGGCGCCGTAGGTCTCACTCAGATACCGCGAGAAATCCACATATCTACGGGCATGCACCGCTTTCCGGTCTTCCTCGGCCAGCTCGTCGGGCAGCCCCGAGTCGATCATCGCGACCAGCTCGACGTCGTCGCCGCCGAGCTGCCTGGCGATCTCGAAGGCCAGGATCCCGCCGAACGACCATCCCCCCAGCCGGTAGGGGGCGGGGGCGGTGCGCCTGATCGCCTCGACGTAGATCGCCGCCCGTTCGGTCACGTCGGCGCCGCCGTCCAGCCGCTCCAGCCCGAACACGGGGACACCGAGGAGGGCGGCGAGCCCGGCGTACACCCCTGTCGTGCCGCCCGCCGGATGCGCGAGGAACAACGGCCTCGTGCTGCTCGAGGGGAGGGCGGGGGTGAGCAGCCTGACGATGCCTCTCCCCGCCTCCTGCTCGTCCATCGCCCGCACAGCCTCCGCCACCTCGGCCACCGTCCTCGGCCCCGCCCCGCCCTTTGACCCCATCTCGGCCGCTCCGTGTGGCTCCGACGCTTCGGCGACCGTCGGATCCGTCAGCCCCCGCAGTGCCACGGCCTCCACGCCCAGCTCGCCCGCCAAGCTGGCGGCGACCAGGGGCAACGTCTCGGCAGGGAGGAGCTCGTCCACCCCTGGAGCCCGCCCGAGCACCTCCCCCGCCACCCTGACGACCAACCGCTCCGCCGCATCCCGAGGCCCAACCTCTCCCGACCCCGAACTCTCACCCGTCGAGCGCAGACTGGTTGGGGGCGAGCCAGTTGGATGTAACTCAGCCGAACGCGGGTCGACCGAACGCGGGGGGATCAGGTGAGGGTCGGCCGGGTGGAGACCCGTCGATTGGGGATCCGTCCGAAGGTCGGCCGGGTGGAGATCCGTCGGAAGGGTGGTCTTGATGTCGAGCTCGGCGGTTACCATCAGGGCGATCTCCCCCAGCGTCGCGCCCCTCAGCAGCGGTCCCGCGGGCAGGGCCACCCCGAAGTCGTGTTCGATCGTCCCCCTCAACCGCGTGGCCGCCAGCGAGTCCAGCCCCAGTTCCGTCAGCGCGACGCCATCCCCCAGGCTCGCGCCGTCGAACCCCAGCACCCCCGCCGCCCGCTCCCGCACCCGCGCCGCGATCACCTCCAGCGCCTCGTCCGGCGACAGTGACCCGAGGTCGGCCCGTCCCGAAGGACCTTCCACCACCATGGAGAAGTACGGCATGCGCGCCACCCGCGGGAACACCGCCACCGCCGCCGCCGGATCCAGCCGGACCACCCCGACCGACAGCTTCCGCAGCAGCAGCGCTTCGAGCGCCTCGATCCCCTCCGCCGGGGTGAGCGGCGCGACGGCGGGCAGCGGGTTCGCCCCGGCCCACGTCCCCCAGCCGATCGACACCCCGGGCAGCCCCTCCGCTCTGCGCAGCTCGCACAGCGCGTCCAGGTAGGCGTTGGCCGTCGCGTAGGCCGCCTGGCCCGGCGAGCCCAGCAACGCCGCCGACGACGAGAACGCCACCCACCAGTCGAGGTCCGTCCCACGTGTGGCCTCGTGCAGCCGCAGGCCGCCCAGCGCCTTGGCCCGCCACACCCGGTCCACCGGCTCCGGGGAGAGGTCGGCGATGAGCCTGTCGTCCAGGACGCCCGCCGCGTGGACCACACCGCGCAGCCGTACACCTCCTGCGGTCGCCGCCGCCACCAGCCGCTCAGCCGTACCCGGAACGGCGAGGTCGCCGGCGACCACCTCGGCCACCCCGATCCGCGCCAGCTCGGCGGCGGCCTCAGCCGAGGGGCCCGAGCGGCCGTTCAGCACGACGCGACCCGCGCCCCTGTCGGCCAGCCAGCGCGCGACCAGCAGTCCGAGCGTGCCGTAACCGCCAGTGATCAGATAACCGCCCCCGTGCCGCACCACCGCCGCGTCCGGCACGTACGGCAGGCCGCTCGAGTCAGGCACATAGGGCACGCCCTTCCCGCCAGGCACGTACGGCAGGCCGTTCCCGGCAGGCGCGTACGGCATGCCGGGGAGGTCGGGCAGTTCGGCGCGGCGCAGGCGGGCGGCGTAGCGGACGCCGTCGCGCCAGGCCACCTCGTCGTCCCCCAGATCCGTCGCCAGCTCCCCGGGCAGCGCGGCCAGGTCGTCGACGTCGATCAGCGTGGCCCTGAGCTCGGGATGCTCCAGCGCCAGCACCCGCACCAGCCCGCGCAGGGATGCGGCGGCGGGCTCCCCCCGCTCGCCCGCCACCACGGACTGGGCCCGCTCGGTGACGATCCTGAGCCGTCCGCCCCGCGCCGCCAGCCGGGCGACCTCGAGCATGACGCGACGGGGGTCGGGGCGTCGCGGCACGAGGAGCAGGGGGTCACCGTCCGGCGAGGTCGGGACGAGCGAGGCGAGGCGGCCCGCCCGCGAATCCCCCTCATCGGCCAGGATGAGCCATTCACGAGCCGGGGCCGCCCCGCCCTGCGCCAGTGGCGCCTGCACCCAGATCCGTTCGACGAGCTTGTCCGCCAGCCGCACCGGAACCTCCTCCGGCCGGACCTCATGCGACTCGATTCCCACACAGACCCCGTCTACACCGACCTTCGCAATCTTTTCGAGCACATCTTCCGGCGCCTCCCCACCCGCCGGGCGCCCATTCCCGAACCGCCCCCCTTCCGGCCGGGCCCAACCGACCGGGCGCCCGTCTTCCGACCGCCCGTCATCCGCCGACCACACGACCTCCGACGGGTCCGCGGTCGCGGAGCCGTACCGTCGCCAGACCCCTGCCGCGTCCTTGGCGTGCACCTCCACCCGCCCGCCCGCCAGCGTGGTCGTGATCCGGGCGGGCAGCGGCAACAGCCCGTGCAGCACGACATCGCGCACCGCCGCCCCGCCCAGCGCGGCCCGAGCGAGCCGGGCGACGGCCTCCACCGGCAGGACGGCGTGTCCATGCCGGTGCCAGACCTCCGGCGCCAACCGCCACGGCACCTGCGACAGGTCGTCGAGCGTCGTGGACCAGCAGTGCCCCAAGGGCGTCTCCACGTGCGCGCCGAGCAGCGGATGCCCGCCCACCGGCCGCGGCCTGGCGGCGACCCAGTGCCGCTCCCGCCGCCAGCGTGGCCGCGGCACGTCGGTGACGCGTCCGTGCGTCCTCGGCGGTACGGCGGCCGCCACCCTGGCCACCTGCTCCTCGACCGCGCTCGTCCCCCCGCCCCTGACCAGCGAGTGCGTCACCACGGCCGTGCGCGGAAGGGTGTCGCGCAGCGGGACGGCCAGCACCGGATGCGGGCCGATCTCGGTGAACACCGTGAACCCATCGTCGGCGGCGGCCTGGACGGCCTGCATGAGCCGTACCGGACGCCTGATCCCCGCCGCCCAGTAGGCGGGCTCGAACGTCGGCGTATCGCGCGGATCCTCCAGCACGGTCGAGTAGAACGGCAGCGAAGGCGCGCCGTGCGCGATCGCCGCCAGCTCCGCGCGCAGTACCGGCTGCAAGTGCCTGACCTGCGGCGAGTGTCCCGCGCCCTCGGCCGTCAGGACCCTGGCCATCCGTCCGCTCGCCGCGACCTCGGCCGCGAAGGCCGTCACCCTGCCGGGATCGCCCGTGACCACGGTCTGGACGGGAGAGGAGTGGACCGCGACGTGCAGGTCCTCAGGCACCTCGGCGGCGCCCACCTCCAGCACGGCCATCGCGCCGCCACCGCGGAGCGAGCCGAGCAGCCTGGCCCTCCTGCAGATGACGCGCACTCCGTCGCGGACGCTGAGGCCGCCCGCGACGACGGCGGCCGCGACCTCGCCCATGGAATGCCCGATGACGGCGGCGGGCGTGATGCCGTAGGCATCCCACAGCCTGGCAAGTCCGAGCTGCACCGCGAAGATCAGCGGCTGGAGGGTCGCGACGCCCTCGCCCCTCCAGTCGTGGACGTCGATGCCCGCCTCGGCCTTCAGCAGCGGGGCCAGTTCGTCGACCGCCTCGCGGAAGGCGGGCGCGGCGGCGTAGAGGTCGCGGCCCATGCCCTGCCACTGCGCGCCGTACCCGCTGAAGACCCACACCGGACCCCTGCCGCCGACGGGGACCGGCTCGACGGAGCCGAGCGCGCGGGCCAGCTCGCCCGCGTCCCTCGCCACGACGGCGGCGCCGACCCTGCCCCTGCCCGCGCGCCTGGCGAGCGTGGCCGCCACATCGCCCAGGCCGACGCCCTTCCCTGCCGCGGCGGCCGCCCACTCGGCCAGGTCGGCCGCGTGGTCGCGCACCCTGTCGGCGGTGACGTCGCTGAGCACGAAGACCCGCGCGACGGGCGCGTCGTCCCGCGCGGCGGCGGCAGGAAAGGCGGCGGCGGGGAAGGCGTCGAGGACGACGTGAGCGTTGGTGCCCCCGAAGCCGAACGACGACACCCCCGCCCGCGCGCCGGGACGCGGCCAGGCGGTCGGCTCGGTGACGACGGACAGGCGCTCCCACGGGATGTGCGGGTTCGGCTCGCGGAAGTGGAGGCTGGGCGGGATCACGCCGTGGTGCAGCGCCAGGACGGTCTTGATGAGACCCGTCACCCCTGCCGCGGCCTCCAGGTGGCCGAGGTTGGTCTTCACTGAACCGACCAGGACGTGGCCCTGGAGGGCCGCTGCCAGGGCGCGGGCCTCGATGGGGTCGCCGAGGAAGGTGCCGGTGCCGTGCGCCTCGACGTAGTCGGGTCCGCGGTCGAGACCCGCGTAGGCGGTACGGAGCAGTTCCTCCTGCGCCTCGGGATTGGGCGCGACCAGACCGTTGGAGCGGCCGTCCTGGTTGACCGCCGTGGCGCGGACCACGGCGAGCACGCGGTCGCCGTCGCGCAGGGCGTCCGAGAGCCGCTTCAGGACGACCACGCCGCAGCCCTCGGCGCGGACCATGCCGTCCGCCGAGGCGTCGAAGGCCTTGCACCTGCCGTCGCGCGAGGTGCCGCCCGCGTGGTCGAAGGCCATGGTGACGACGGGCGAGAGCAGCAGGTTGACCCCCGCCGCCAGCGCCAGGTCGCTCTCGCCCGCCCGCAGGCTCGCCGCCGCCAGGTGGACGGCGACGAGGGAGGACGAGCAGGCGGTGTCGACGGCCATGGACGGCCCGCGCAGGTCGAGGAGGTAGGAGAGCCTGTTGGCCGCGATGCTGAAGGCGGCGCCGGTGGCCGTCCACGCCTCCACGGACGCGGGGTCGGCGGTGGTGAGGTGGGCGTACTCGTTGCCCGAGATGCCGACGAAGGCGCCGGTACGGCTGCCGCGCAACGACCTGGGCGCGATGCCCCCGTGCTCGAGCGCCTCCCACGCCGTTTCGAGCAGGAGGCGCTGCTGGGGGTCCATCGTGGCGGCCTCGCCCGGCGGGATGCCGAAGAACTCGGCGTCGAAGCCCGCGATGTCGTCGAGGAAGCCGCCGTGCCTCGTGGTGCGCCCGATGGCGTCGGCGGTGCGGGCGCTGCCGTCGTCGAACGCCTCCCACCTGCCCTCGGGCACCTGCCGTACGGCGTCGCGGCCCGCCATCAGCAGGTCCCAGAACGCCTCGGGCCCCTCCGCGCCGGGGAGGCGGCAACCGACCCCCACCACCGCGATCGGCTCGCTCCCTCCGGCCCGCGCCGCCGAGGGTGCGGCGGGGGCGGCGCCCGGCGCGAGGGCGGCGGCGAGGCGGTTGACGGTGGGATGCTCCCAGACCAGCGTCGGCGGCAGCTCCCGGCCCAGCAGTTCGGCCAGCTCACCCGCGATGCCCACCGCGTCCCTCGACGACAGCCCGAACTCCTCCAGGGGCCGGTCGGGGTCCACTTCCTGCGAGGGGAGACGGGAGGCGATCCGCTCCGTGAGGAAGCGTCGGATGTCACCTTCGCCGAGTATGTCCACACGCGCTCCCATACAGCCGGGGTGATCGGTCAACTTACCGATACGCACCGTTCAGGAGCAGGCCGTAGCCGAACATTCCTCTGGATCGTTTTGTCACGGCGGTGATAATTGTCCGCGGAGCGCAACCCTGGACGCCTTTTCGTTGCGCGCGGTGATAGCCCATTCCCGCCACCAGGGCCTAGCCTCGCCTGCACGCTGAGGACGGTGGAGGGCATCATGCGATCCCAGGGCTTGCCGGCGACAGCGCTGGCGGTGGTGTTGACGACGGTGCTGCTCGTCGGCGCGAGTGCCGCTCCGGCCCTCGCCGATCCCACCTGGTCACTGGTTCCCGAGGGCGAGAGCACGGCGGGGCCCACGCAGGTCGCTCCCGACCCGCAGGAGGGGCGGCCGCCTGCCGTACCGGGTGAGGTGGCTCCGCAGGAGGCGCCAGGAGCACCCCCGCCGGCCTCGGGCCGGCCCTCCGGGGAACCGGCTGCTCCGCCCCAGCATCGGGAGAGCGGTCAGCCCCAACCGCAGGACAGCGGCGACGGCCGCTACGCCCCCTGGCAGCGGGCGCTGAAGGGCTCGGCGAGGGTGGTCAGAGAGCGCTGGCTCGGGCCGCGCATGCTCGACCTCCTGATCTCCTCTCCCTCGGTCGGCCGGATGATGCCGGTGCGCCTGCTGCTGCCCAGGGGCTGGTCCAAGTCCGCCAAGCGCACCTGGCCGGTGCTCTACCTGCTGCACGGCGGCGCCGACAACTACACCGCGTGGACCAGGATGACCGACGTCGCGAGCTTCACCGAGAACGTCGACGCGATCATCGTGATGCCGGAGGCGGGCCGGGCGGGCAACTACTCCGACTGGTACAACGGCGGCAGGGGCGGCACGCCTGCCTGGGCCACCTTCCACACCCAGGAGGTACGGCAGCTGCTGGAGATCGGCTACCGGGCGGGGACCCGCAGAGCGATCGCGGGGCTGTCGATGGGCGCCTACGGAGCGGTGAAGTACGCCGCGCAGAACCCCGGCATGTTCTCCTTCGTCGGCGCGTTCAGCGGCATCATGGCCACCGAGCTGCCCGGCATTCCGCAGATCATCCAGAACGCCCAGCTCAGCGAGGGCCACGACCCCAACGCGCTGTGGGGCGACCCGGCCAGGGACAAGAAGATCTGGGCCGCGAACGACCCCCTGGTGCTCGCCCCGAACCTCAAGGGCACCGCCATCTTCCTGTCGAGCGGCACCAACAGCTTCGCCGGTCCCCTCGACCCTCCGGGCTCGCCCTGGCACCCGGCGCACCTGGGCGAGCCGATCTCCGCCTACACCGCCAAGGCGCTGAGCAAGCGCCTCGACGCGCTCGGCATCAAGCACACGATGAACATGTACGGCAACGGCACCCACACCTGGCCCTACTGGAACAGGGAGTTCAAGAACTCCTTCCCCATGGCCCTGCGCGCCCTGGGGCTGAAGGGTGGCGGCGACCCCGGCGTGGCCACGATGCGCGACCAGCGCGACTGGGAGTACGACACGCCGCTGCCGCCCATCACCCCGCCCGACGCCGTCCAGCCCGCCCCGCTGCCCCTGGGCGTGAAAGGCTGGACACTGGACCCATGAACCTGCGCGACCGCAAGAAGGAACGAACCCGGCAGCTGCTGTCCGACACGGCGATAGCGATGTTCCTCGCCGAGGGGTTCGACCGGGTGGCGGTCGCCGACATCGCGGCGGCGGCGGAGGTGTCGAAGCCGACGCTGTTCCGCTACTTCCCCGCCAAGGAGGACCTGGTCCTGCACCGCATCGCCGACCACCAGGGCGAGGCGGCCAGGATCGTCGAGGGCAGGGCCGAGGACGAGACCCCGCTCCAGGCCCTGCGCCGGCACTTCATGCGCGGCCTCGACGAGCGCGACCCCGTGACGGGGCTGTGCGACCTGCCCGAGGTGCTGGCCTTCCAGCGGCTGGTGTTCGGCACGCCCAGCATCGCCGCCCGCCTGGTCGAGTACGGCACCGCCGACGCCGACGCGCTCGCGCGGGCGCTCGGCGGCCCCGCCCCCGGCCTGGTCGCCGCCCAGGTGGTCGCCGTGCGGCAGGTGCTGGCGCGCGACAACGTGGCCGCGATCTCGGCAGGACGCAGCGCCGACGAGGTCTACCCCGAGGCGACCGAGGCCGCCGACACCGCCTTCGACCTGCTCAGCCACGGCGCCGCGGGGCGCGGCTACTGACCCGGCCTCGGTCAGGGGTCACACGGCGGACAGGTACACCTGGCCGAACGCCTCCGCGTACTTCTTGAGGTCCGTCGCCACGTCCACCTCGGGGGCGGCGGGGTTGTAGAGCGTGGCCAGGCGCGGCTTGACCTCGCTCAGCCTGACCAGCTGTTCCCAGGTGGCGTTGCCCGCGAGCTTGTCGCCGAGCACCCTGTTGACCGTGCCCTTCGGGTCCTGCCAGCGCGTCCACAGGGTGACCGTCTCGGCGGCGTCGGACTGCAGCGGCGTCGCCACCCGCTCGGTGATCGTCTTGAGCGCCTGCTCGGCGGTCAGCTGGGAGGAGCCGGGGGCGGTGAAGACCGCGTCCTCCGCGCCGATGGTGCCGTAGGCGTCCCAGGCCCTGGCCCGCACCTGGATCCACTGGTTCCGCTGGGCGGCGACGGCGTCGATCTTCCAGGTGGCGTACTCGGTGGCCAGGTGGCCGTTGTCGAGCGAGAGCTGGTCCACCAGGCCCTTGGACAGCCATGCGCCGACGCGCTCGGGGTCGAGCAGCGGGTACTTCTTGGTCAGCTCGGTCCTGCACTCCTCGTTGGCGCCACAGCCCAGCACCGGCACGACGGTGTGCACGGCGAGCTTCCTGCCGGGAAGCGCGTCGCGCAGCGCCGTCGTGGTCTCCGTCATGAACTTGTCGATCTCCTCGACCGACGTGAAGGTCTGGTTGTAGCCGAGCTGCGAGGTGAACCTGAGCCCGACCACGCCCTCCTGCATCGCCAGGGCGCCCACCCGCTTGACGGCGTCGGCGAGCTTGCCGGCCTTCCAGTCGTCGGCCAGGTCGGTGTCGATCCAGACCCGCAGTCCCGCCTCCGCCGCCGTCTTGACCGCCTGCCCCTCGGCGGTGTCGCCCGCGCTCTTCACCTCGGCGGCCGACAGCTCGGAGGGGTCGACGTAGCAGTCCTTGCTGCCGCCCTCGCACTCGGGCGCGCCGGTCTCCTCGGGAGCGGGGTCGGGGTCGCCCACGTCACCAGAGGTGCTGTCGCCCGGCACCTCGGGGCAGGTGTTGCCCTCTTCGGTGCAGTCGATGGTCGGGCTGTCGACGGGCTGGGTGTTCTTCATGTTCTCGCCGTCGTTGTCCAGCCAGAACCTGGCGATGTCCGCGGCCTCGTCCGGCGTCGCCATCCAGCGGCAGACCACGTAGGCCGGCGTGTCGCTGGGCATCAGGTCGTTGCAGCTCCTGGGATCGTTGTCCGACCAGGCCGGGACTCCGATTCCCAGAAGGGAGAGCGCCAGGCCGATGACGAAGATCTTGCGGAAACGCATGTCGCCTACTTCGCGGGGGATCAAAGGTGGGCAGTTAGCACACTATCCGGACAGATCTAAGAGATCCACCGCTTGCCGGACACCGTCTTCCTCCCTTAACCGGGCCGCAAGCCGCTGGTTCCGTACGGCACGCGCCAGCCGAGCCGCCAGCCCCTCCGAGGTCAGCCGCCTGACCGGCAGCGGCTCGGGCCCCGCCCCCAGCGCCGCCACCCTGGCGCCCCAGAAGTGCTGGTCGGAGAAGAACGGGCAGACGACATTGGGCACGCCCGCCGCCAGTCCCGCCGCGGTGGTGCCCGCCCCGCCGTGGTGGACGACGGCCGCCATGAGCGGGAACAGCGCTGCGTGGTCAGCCTCCTCGACGGGGAAGACCGTCCCGGACGGCTCCGCGGGCAGCCCCTGGACCACCGCGCGCACGCCGGCCAGTTCCAGCGCCCCCAGCACCCGCCCGGCCAGCGACGCGGGCGGGCGCATGCTGCCGAAGCCGACGTAGACCGGTGGCGGGCCCTCTTCCACGAAGGCCACGAGGTCGGCCGGCAGCGGCCGCGGCGCCGGCCGCCAGTAGCCGGTGAGGTGGATGTGGCCGGGCCAGTCGCGCGGGCGCGGGACGACCAGTGGGCTCACGCCGCAGAGCACGGGCGTCGCGTCCCGGTGGCCCCGCTGTGGGCCGAGGCCGAGCACGGTGCCCCTGAGGCGGTCGACCATCCGGCCGAGGACGAGCCGGCTCAGCCGCTCGATCAGCGCGTAACTGGCCCGGTTGCCCCAGCTGCCCAGCGTTCTCAGCCGGACGAGCGGGTTGGGGAACTCGGCGGTGGGGTGGCTGGGCTGGAAGTGCAGGATCACGTGCGGCATGCCGTACCGGTCGGACAGGTGCCCGCCCATGCCGCCGAGCGCGGGTGCGAGGACCAGGTCGGCGTCGCGGGCGGCCGCGTCCACCTCGGCGACCAGCTTCTCCGCGAGCGGCTCGACGATCCGCCTGAAGCCCCTGACGAAGCCGAGGGGGCCGCTGCGCAGCCAGGCCTGCCCCTCCTCCGACTCCATGATCCGCACGGGGTCCACGCTCAGCGGCGCCAGGGTGAGGCCGCCCATCAGCGGCGCGTACCGCTCGGCGGCCACGACCGTGACCTCGTGCCCGCGAGCCCGCACGCCCTCGCCCAGCGTGACGCACGGCTGGGTGTCGCCCCGCGACCCGAACGCCAGGATCGCCACTCTCACGGCAGCGACACCAGGCTCACCAGCGCCCCGACCAGGACCAGCCCGGCCGCGACGAGCAGCCCCGCCGAGTATCCCGTCGCGAACGCCGGCGCTCCCTGCACGATCACCCCGATCGCGGCGATGCCGAACAGGCCCGAGATCTCCCTGCCGACCGTGAACACCCCGCCCGCCACGCCCGCCCTGCCTTCGGGGACGGCGCCCAGCACGGCCGAGCCCAGCGGCATCGTCAGCGCCGACCCCACACCGATCGCGCACACCGCGGGCAGCAGCTCACCCCACCCGTCGCCGGGCCCGAGGAAGGCCACCGCCGCCATCCCCGCCGCCACCAGCACCAGCCCCGAGGCCACCGTCCGTGCCGGGCCCAGCCGCCGCTCCGCGAACGGCACCAACGGCGTCACCGCCACCACCAGCACCGCCAGCGGGACGAAAGCCACGCCAGAGTCCGTGGGCGAGAAGCCCAGCACCCCCTGGAGGAAGATCGCCGTGTAGAAGAACACGCCGTTCACGCCGAGGCCCCACAGCACCTGCGCCACCACGCCGCCGGTGAACGATCTGGCCCTGAACAGCGCCAGATCCACCATCGGCTCGGCCGTCCGCCGCTCCACCACGACGAACGCCACCGCGCCCACCGCGCAGGCCGTCGCCGTCGCGACGATCAGCGGCGAGGTCCAGCCGTACTCCGTGCCGTGGATCAGCGTGAACGTCCCCGCCGCCAGCACCACCGCCGAGGTCACGATTCCCGGCACGTCCACCCGCGTGGCCGCCGTCTCGGTGCTCTCCCGCACCACTGCCAGCGCCAGCGCGATCACCGCCGCCCCGATGGGCACGTTGATCAGGAACACCCACGTCCAGTGCGCGTGCTGGCTGAGGTAGCCGCCGACGACGGGCCCGAGTGCCAGCGCGGCCGCTCCCGACGCCATCCACACCGCCACGCCCGCCGAGCGCTGCCTGCCGTCCTTGCCCGCCAGGACGGCCAGCGTCGCGGGCAGGATCAGCGCCGCGCCCACCCCCTGGACCAGCCTGGCGACCACGAGCAGCTGGATCGTCGTGGCCAGCCCCGCCCCGAGTGACGCCGCCGTGAACGTCACCAGCCCCGCGACCAGCACCCGCCTTCTGCCGTGGACGTCGGCCAGCCGGCCACCGGCGAGCATGAGACCCGCGAAGGTCATGATGTAGCCCGTCGCCACCCACTCGAGCGCCGCGAGGCTCGCGCCGAGGTCGTCCCTGATGGACGGCAGCGCGACGGTCACCACGGTGTTGTCCAGCGTGGTGACGAACCCTGCCAGGCCGACGACGAGGTAGAGCGGCCAGGCTCTTGCGCTTCTCGCGGGCTGGAGGACGCTCTGGGCCATCAGTCCGTCTCCGCCCAGGTCCAGCCGGCGCCGTCGGCGCTCGCCTTGACCACCCGCGTCCTGGGCCGCACCTTCACCCACCCGATCACTGCGCCGTCGCCTTCGGCCGCCCGCGGGGCCTCCTCGTCGGGCACGGCCTCCGGCGGCGCGGACTCTCGTATGGCTGAGGGGTAGGGGTTGATGCCCCGCTTGCGCACCACGGCCGCCGTGCCGACCGGCCCGCTGACGGCAGGGACCACCGGGGGCGGCGGTGGAAGCGGCACCGGCGCGGGGATGGGGTCGGTGTCCATCCCGAAGACCGGCGCGGGGGCGGGCCCTGGGTCGGTTCTGAGCGCGGACGGCCGGCCGTCGTCCTCCGTCCACTGCCAGCCGGGTCCGTCGAGGTTCGGCCTGACCGCCCGCCGTCCCTCGATCGGCCTGGCCTGCCCGCTCGGGAGAGCCGCGGCTCTGGCAGGGGGCGCGGCGAGCGCGGGCGGAGTGGGGGCGGGGACGAGCGCGGGAGCGGGCAGGCCGGCGGGGTCGGGGTCGCTCTCGGGCTCACGGAGCTCGATCCGCCGGTGCAGACCCCGCAGCGAACGGGGTAACCACCAGTTGGCCTCGCCCATCAACCGCATCGTCGCGGGCACCAGCAACGCCCGCACCAGGGTGGCGTCCACCACGATGGCGACGAACATCCCCACCCCGAGCAGCTTCACGATGGTGATGCCCGCCGTCGAGAAGGCCCCGATCACCACCAGCAGCAGCAGGGCGGCGCTGGTGATGATCCCGCCGGTCTTCTGCAGCCCGACCGCCACCGCCGTGGTGTTGTCCCCCGTGCGCAGCCACTCGGCCCGCACCCGCGACAGCAGGAACAGCTCGTAGTCCATCGAGAGCCCGAAGACCACCGCGAGGATCAGCACCGTGACCGTCGCCTCGATGGTCCCCGTCGGCGTGAAGCCCAGGAAGGCGGCCAGGTTCCCGTACTGGAACGCCCACACGATCACGCCGAAGGAGGCCCCGATCGACAGCACGTTCATCAGCAGTGCCTTCAACGGCAGCAGCAGCGAGCCGAACGCGGCGAAGAGCAGCACGAACGTCGCCCCGCACACCACCAGCGCCATCCACGGCAGCGTCGCGGTCAGGCTGTCCATCAGGTCCATCTGCGCCGCCGTGGGCCCGCCGACCACCACGTCCCTGATGTTCGGCTCGGGCGCCATCGACCTGATGAGCGTCACCACCGAGCGCGCCGAGGCGGACATCGGGTCGCCCTCGTACCGGACGGCCAGCCGTACCGAGCCGTTGGCCTGGGAGAAGCCGGTGACGTCCACGCCCGTGACGCCGGGAAGGCGGCGCAGGCGGTCGGTGAAGGGCTTGACGTCGGCGGGCAGCACCGGCGTCACGGGGCTGACCACGGTGTGTCCCTGGCCGAGCGGTCCTGGCAGCAGCGGCTCGGCGTCCACGAGGTCACGCTCGACCAGCACGTGGACGTCGATCGGCGCCATCGAGTTCCTGGCGAAGTCGGTGTCGACGGCCTCGGCGACCTGGCGGCTCTCGACCCGAGAAGGCAGCACCCTGTGGTCGACGTTGCCGAACTTCACGTCGACGAACGGCAGCGCCAGCGAGACCAGCACCGCGGTGACCCCGACGAGGTACAGCACCGGCGTGCGCATCACGCTGGAGGCCACGGCGTGCCAGGCCCCGCCCCCTCGGGCGCCGCCGAAGGAGGGGGTGATCCTGAGCGCGTCGACCCTCGGCCCCAGGATCCCGAGGACGGCGGGCAGCACGATCAGCGCGGAGAACATCGCGACCAGCACGACCGCCGCGGCGCCGAGCCCGATGGAGCGCAGGAACATCTGCGGGAACAGCAGCAGCCCGAGCAGCGCCGTGGCCACCGTCAGCCCCGAGAACGCCACGGTCCGCCCCGCCGTGGCCATGGTCGCCACGACTGCCTGCTCGCGGGAGGCGCCGCGCCTGATCTCCTCGCGGAAGGCGCTCAGCACGAACAGCGAGTAGTCGATCGCCAGGCCCAGACCCAGCATGGTGACCACGTTCAGCGAGAACACCGAGACGTCGGTGACCTCGGTCAGCAGCCGCAGCAGCACCAGCGCGCCGAGCACCGCCAGCAGCCCGACCAGCAGCGGCAGCCCCGCCGCCACCAGGCTGCCGAAGACCAGCACGAGCAGCACCAGCAGGACCGGCATCGAGATCGCCTCGGCCTTGGCGAGGTCCGCCCCCGTCTGCGTGTTCAGATCCTTCAGCAGCGGCACGGCGCCGCCGACCTTGACCGAGAGCCCTTCGACGGTGCGCAACCGATTCTCGATCGCGGCGTAGGCGGCCTGCTTGTCGCCCTTCAAGGTGATCAGGGCGTAGGTCGACAGGGAGTCGCGCGAGATCATCTTCGTCGAACGGGTGGTCCAGTACGTCGTCAGCTGCCGCACGTGGGCCGCCGGCAGGCGCCGCAGCGAGTCGTGGACCGCCTTCTTGTACCTTTTGTCCTTGGCGCTCACCGTGGGGTGGGTGTAGAGCACGACCACGTCGGGCGAGTTCCCGCTGTACCACTCCTCGTTCCAGGTGGCCGAGGTCGTCGACTCCGCCGACGGGTCCTCGAACCCGCCGTCCGCCATCCGTCCGAACAGCTCGAGGCCGAAGGGCGCGACGAGCACCGCGGCAGCCACGCTCAGCACGAGGAGCGTCCAGCGGCCCCGGTAGACGAACCGGCCGAGCGACTCAAACAAACGCGCCCTCCAGATAGGCCTGCCTGCAGGCCCGCCTGGCGATCTTGCCGCTGGAGGTGCGCGGCACCGTGCCCGCCTCGACCAGCACCACCTTCGCCGCGAGGTCGTGGCTCCTCGAGATCGCGGAGCGCACCTCGCCGATCACCGCCTCCGCCTCGACGGCCGCGCGCGACCGCTCGGCCACCACCACCAGCCGCTCGGTCTCGTCACCCGGCACCGCGAACGCGGCCACGTGCCCCCTGCGCACCCCTTGGGAGGCTTCCTGGGCCGTCGCCTCGATGTCCTGCGGGTAGTGGTTGCGGCCGTCCACGATCACCAGGTCCTTGATCCGCCCGGTGATGTACAGCTCGCCCTCGTGGATCACTCCGAGGTCGCCGGTGCGCAGCCAGCCGTCCGCGAAGACCTCCGCGCTCTTGTCGGGGTCGCGCCAGTAGGCGCGCGCGACGTTCGGGCCCTGCACGAGGATCTCCCCGACGTGGCCGTCCGGCGCGTCGATCCGCACGCGCTGGCCCGTCGGCCGCCCGCACGAGACCTGCGTGCTGGCGAACCCCACCCCCGTGTACGGCACGGCCCGCCCCTCGGCCAGCGCGTCCCTGTCGAAGTCCGTCACGCGGGGCGGCTCGTCGATCGCGCCGGCCGCGACGAAGACCGTGGCCTCGGCCAGGCCGTAGCCGGGAGTGTGCGCCTCAGGGCGCAGGCCGTACGGCCGGAAGACGGAGGTGAAGCGCGAGACGGTCGCCGGGCGCACCGGCTCGGCCCCGTTGAGCATGACCCGTACCCCCGACAGATCGAGCCCGTCGAGTTCCGCGAGCTCCGTGAGCTCCGTCGCCCGCGCGGCGGTGTAGTCGAAGGCGAAGTTCGGCCCGCCGGTGTAGACGTCGTCGTACTCCGACAGCAGGCGCATCCACCGCATCGGCTGCATGACGAACGCGACGGGGTCCATGAACACCGCCTGGTTCCCGCCGACGATCGGGCAGGCGATGATCGCGATCAGCCCCATGTCGTGGAAGAGCGGCAGCCACAGCGCGGCCACCGAGGTGCGCGGCCTGGCGTCGAAGGCCTCCCAGAGCTGAGCGGCGTTGGCGCCGAAGTTGCCGTGCGAGATCTCCACGCCCGCCGGCGTCCTGGTCGAGCCCGAGGTGTACTGCAGGTAGGCGAGGTCGCCCGGGGCGATCGGCTCGTCCTCCCACTCGTCGGCGAGCAGGTCCGAGACGGTGTCGACGGCGATGACGGCCTTGGCAGGGGGCAGGTCCGCCATGGCGGCGCTGGTCGTCAGCACGGCCACGGGGTCGGCGTCGGCGTAGGCGAGGGCGAGGCGCTCGGCGTGGCCCGGCAGTCCGGGAGAGAACAGCGGCACCGCGACCACCCGCGCGTACATCGCGCCGAGCATCGCGACCACGTACTCCAGGCTCTGCGGGGCGAGGATCGCGGCCCTGTCGCCCGGCTCACATACCTCGCGCAGCCGTACGGCCAGCGCCCGCGCCCTGCGGTCGACCTGCTTCCAGGTGAGGGTGTGCCGGCGCCCGTCGCCGAGGTAGTCGGCGAAGGTGTAGGCGGGCGCGTCGGGAATCTCACGCGCCCATCGCGCGATCCGGCTGATCAGAACGTCCATGCCGAAACTCCCCGAGGCCGCCAACAGGGACCTAGCAAATTACGGCAGATAGGCGTGCGATTCTTGCCAAACGCCTGCACATTCCGCTTCGAGTCTTGTTACCGACGTGACAAGGAGTGGCTTTAGGCGACGATGATGCGGACCACCACGCCCGAGCAGTCGCCCGCCACGCAGATCCGCACCGGGACGTCGTACACGCCCGGGTTCATCGGGAGCCCGCCCACGTGCCCGTCCGGCCCGATCGCGACGCCGGGAGGAAGCTTGCCCGGATCGGTGACGGTGTAGGTCGCCAGCACGTCCGGGGGACCGCCCTCGATCCCGATCTCCGTGTCAAGGAGCCTGCCGACCCTGGCGGGGAAGGTGAGCTCGCGGGGAGCCCACCCCGTTTTCCTGTGCACGATCACCGTGACCCGCTCGTCGGCGCAGACTCTGCCACCGCAGACCTTGATCGTGGTGGAGTAGGTGCCGGGCCGCTTCGGCGTGCCGAACAGGAAGCCGTCCTCGTCGATGTTCACCCCGGGCGCGAGGTTCGCGCGTTCGAAGCTGAGGTCGCTGCCGATGGTCAGCAGCCGCTCGTCGACCTTGATCCCGAGCGTGACGTGGAACGTGTTCTCGACCACCAGCCTCGGGTCGTCGCTCTCCTGCCGCACGGGGGTGTCGCGGATCATGGCGGCGGGCTTCACGCTCACCGACGACACCAGTGGTATGACCACGCACAGGGCCGTCAGAGCCACCAGCGCCAGCCACTTCCACTGCATGCCGTGGTACCTACCCCTTTCGCAGCTCAGCGTCACTCCCAGCGCAGATGGACATAATCAGGACATGGCTGAATCCGCCCAGACGCTCGAGCGCGGGCTCCATGTGCTCAGGCTGCTCGCCGACGGTCACGGCGGGCGCACGCCCACCGAGCTCGCGGCCCAGCTGTCGCTGAGCCGCCCGGTGGTCTACCGCCTGCTGACCTCGCTGCAGAACGAGGGGTTCGTCCGGCGCGACCGCGAGGGGCGGGTCCATCTCGGGTACGGCGTGCTGGCGCTGGCCCAGGCCGTCCAGCCGTTGTTGCGGGCGGCGGCGCTGCCCACGCTGCGGCGGCTGGCCGAGCAGGTGGGCGCGACCGCGCACCTCACGGTGGCCGAGGGCGACGACGGCCTCGCCGTCGCGGTGGTCGAGCCCTCGTGGACCAACATGCACGTCGCCTATCGCGAGGGCGCGCGGCACCCGCTCGCCAAGGGCGCGGCGGGGCGGGCGATCCTCGCGTTGCGGTCGGGCGAGACCGGGTATCTCGTGACGGAGGGGCAGCTGCAGGAGGGCGCGCGCGGCGTGGCCGCACCGGTCACCGGGCTGCCCTGGCTGGAGGCGTCGGTGGGGGTGGTGACGTTCGGCGCGCTGGGCGAGGAGGTCGGGCCCCGCGTGGTCGAGGCCGCCCGCGAGCTCACCGCCGCCCTCGGCTGAGCGCTCCGGTTGACATCCCACGCGGAATGAAGGAGCGTATTTTCGGATAGAGGACACATATGTCCGATAAACGGACGGAGTTGCGATGCCGTACTACCGCCAGGTGGGAGAGGTCCCCCGCAAGCGCCACGTGCAGTTCAAGCGCCCGGACGGCGGACTGTACGCCGAGGAGCTGATGGGCGAGGAGGGCTTCTCCTCCGACTCGTCACTGCTGTACCACCGCTACCTGCCGACCGCGATCGTCAAGGCCGAGGCCGTCGATCCCGTGGTCCCGGTGAACACCTCGCCCAACCTCCCGCTGTCACCCCGCCACTTCCGCACGCAGGACCTCACCTCCGCGGGCGACCTGGTCAGCGGGCGGATACTGCTGTCGGCCAACGGCGACGTCCGATTGTCGTACGCCACCACCGACCAGCCCAGCGAGCTCTACCGCAACTCCAAGGGCGACGAGTGCGTCTACATCCAGCGCGGCACCGTCCGCTTCGAGTCGACCTACGGGGTCATCGAGGCGGGCGAGGGCGACTACGTCGTGATCCCCACCGGCACGATCCACCGCTGGGTCCCTTCGGGCACCGTGAACGCCCTGGTCATCGAGGCGTCGGGGCACATCAGGCCACCCAAGCGCTACCTGTCGCAGTACGGGCAGTTCCTGGAGCACGCGCCCTACTGCGAGCGTGATCTCAGGACGCCGCAGGAGCCGCTGATCACCGAGGGCGAGGAGGTCCCGGTCCTGGTGCGCACGCGCGGCGGCCTCACCAGGCTGACCTACCGCAACCACCCCTTCGACGTGGTCGGCTGGGACGGCTACCTCTACCCCTACGCCTTCAACATCAACGACTTCGAGCCCGTGGTGAAGAAGACCCACGCGCCGCCGCCCGTCCACCAGACCTTCGAGGGGCCCGGGTTCGTGGTGTGCTCGTTCATGCCGCGCCCGCTCGACTTCCACCCCGAGGCCGTGCCGATCCCCTACAACCACCACAACGTCGACTCCGACGAGTTCATGTTCTACGTGGGCGGCGACTACTCCGCGCGGGCCGGGTCGGGCATCGACGTCGGCTCGATCTCGCTGCACCCCGCGGGCTTCACCCACGGCCCGCAGCCCGGCGCGGTCGAGGCGGTGATCGCCGCGGGCGCCACGCACACCAGCGAGATGGCCGTCATGGTCGACACCTTCAGGCCGCTCGACCTCGGCGAGGGCGCGCTCGCCTGTGAAGACCCCGGCTACGCATGGACCTGGGCGCGATGACCTCCTTCGAGTGCGGCACCGAGGGGCCGCGGACGACGCTGTTCTCCGAGCTGGTCGACGACGCGGGGCTGTTCCCCCCGACGTCCCTGCACATGTCCGAGGCGCTGGCACGGCACCAGCGCGACCTCGACGCGGGCAGCCCGGTGCTGACCCACCGCTTCCTGTGCCCGGCCAGCCGCCTGGACGCGTTGCGCAGGGAGCCCCAGCAGCCCAGGCGGATCGGCCTCATCGTCGACACCTCGGAGTTTCCCGACTTCGCCGACCTGCCCGTCGACCTGGTCGAGGTACGGCTGCCGCCGGAGCAGTCGGTGAACGCCCTGGCCGAGCAACTGAGCGGCGGCCTGCCGCCGAACGTCTCGCTCTTCATCGAGGTGCCGCCCACCAAGCTCGTCCCCAACATGCCGCCAGGGGTCGGCCTGAAGGTGCGCTGCGGCGGCCTCACCCACGACGCCTTCCCGAGCGTCGGCCAGCTGGGCGCGTTCATCGCCTTCTGCGTCGCGCACGACACCAGGTTCAAGGCCACCGCGGGACTGCACCACGCCGTCCGCCACTTCGACCCTTCGCTCGGCGTCGACCGCCACGGCTTCCTCAACCTCGTGCTCGCCACCTGTGAGGCCGTCGAGGAGCGCGATCCCGCGCACGTGCTCGGCTCCACCGACGTGGGCGAGCTCGTCCGGCTGGCGCGGGCCGTACCCGAGCAGACCGCCAAGCGGGCCAGGCAGCTCCTGGTCAGCTACGGCTCGTGCAGCACGCATGCGCCCATCGACGACCTGCGAACCCTTGGATTGGACAGCTGATGAGCTGGGGACTCGACAACCTGCCCTACGGCGTCTTCTCCAGGCGCGGACAGGCGCCCCGCGTGGGCGTCCGCTACGGCGACGCCGTCCTCGACCTGGCTCCCGCGCTGCACGACGAGGTGTTCGCCACGGGCTCGCTGAACGCCTTCATGGCCAGGGGGCACACCGCCTGGCGCGACACGCGGGCGCTGATCCAGAACAAGCTCTCCACCGACCTGGCCATCGTCGAGCCCCACCTGGTGCCGCTCGACCAGGTCACCCTGCACCTGCCGTTCGAGGTGGCCGACTACGTCGACTTCTACTGCTCGATCGAGCACGCCTCGAACCTCGGCCGGATGTTCCGTCCCGACGAGGAGCCGCTGAAGCCGAACTGGCGCCACCTGCCCGTCGGCTACCACGGCCGCGCGGGCACCGTCGTGGTGTCGGGCACCACGATCGTCAGGCCCGGCGGCCAGCTCGGCCCCGGCAGGTTCGGTCCGACGGCGAAGCTGGACATCGAGGCCGAGCTGGGCTTCGTGGTCGGCTCGCCCGACGGCGCCGCCTTCGAGGAGAAGGTCTTCGGGGTGACGCTGGTCAACGACTGGAGCGCGCGCGACATCCAGGCGTGGGAATACGTGCCGCTCGGCCCCTTCCTCGGCAAGTCCTTCGCGACCTCGATCTCGCCGTGGATCACGCCGCTGGAGGCGTTGCCGAGGATTCCCGGACGCGCCCAGGATCCCGAGCCGCTGCCGTACCTGTCGCGGGAGGCCGACTGGGGGCTGGACATCGAGCTGGAGGTCGAGCTGAACGGCGAGGTCGTCTCGCGCCCGCCGTACAGGGGCATGTACTGGACCCCCGACCAGATGCTCGCGCACATGACCGTGAACGGCGCGACGCTCAGGACCGGTGACCTGTTCGCCAGCGGCACAATCTCCGGGGAGGCCGCCGACACCCGCGGCTCGCTGATCGAGCTCACCTGGAACGGCACAGAGCCGCTCAAGCTCGGCAACGGAGAGATCCGCACGTTCCTGGAGGACGGCGACATCGTCACGATCCGCGCGACCGCCGGCGGCATCGCTTTGGGAGAAGTGTCCGGAACAGTCACTCCGGGTGCTTGATCACTCACTCCCCGCTAAACTCTGGGGCCTTCCCCGGAGTGAAGGAGTGAGATGCGGCGCGCCCTTCTGCTGCTCAGCGGCCTCCTGCTGGCCGGCGGCTGCAGCCTGGTGCGGGCCGAGGGGCCGGCCGCGCCCGCGCCGCCGGTGATCGCCGTCTCACCCGCCTTCGACACCGACCAGGCCAGGCCCGACCGCGGCCTGGTCGTCAAGGCCACCGGCGGCAGGCTCAGCAAGGTCGACGTCTACGCGGGAGGCGTCGCCGTCCCCGGCCGGCTCGACCCGACGGGCACGCTCTGGCGCTCGACCTGGACGCTACCGCCCGGCGTCGAGCACACCGTCACCGTCACCGCCACGGCCACAGGACCCGAAGGGCCCGCCACGCTGGCGATGGGCCGCTTCCGCACCCGCGCCGCCGCGCGTGCCTTCAAGGTGGCGTCGGTCTCGCCGCAGCCCGGCGAGGCCGTCGGCGTCGGCGCCCCGATCATCGTCACCTTCGACAGCCCCATCCGCGACAAGGCCGCCGTCGAGCGCGCCATGGAGGTGCACTCCACCAAGCCCGTCGAGGGCGCCTGGCGCTGGACCAGCGACACCGAGGCCGTCTACCGCACCAGGCACTACTGGCCCGCGCGGCAGCAGGTCGCCCTCACCGCCCACCTCGCCGGGGTCCGATCCGCGCCAGGTGTGTACGGCACCGCCGACCACGAACTCGCCTTCACCATCGGCCGCAGGCAGACCAGCGCCGTCAACACCCTCACCCACCAGATGGTCGTCCGCCGCGACGGCAGGATCGTGCAGAGCATGGCGATCAGCGCGGGCATGGGCACCACCCGCGAGTACACCACCACCAGCGGCATCCACCTGACCATGGAGAAGGGCAACCCGGTCAGGATGATCTCGCCGGGCAGGAGCAAGGGCGAGCCCGGCTTCTACGACCTGATGATCGACCACGCGGTCCGCATCTCCAACAGTGGCGAGTACGTCCACGCCAAGAACAACATCTGGGCACAGGGGCGGGTCAACGTCAGCCACGGCTGCGTCAACGCCAGACCCGACCAGGCGGCCTGGTTCTACGACAACTCGCTGCGCGGCGACCCGGTGACGGTCATCGGCACCGACCGCGAGCTGGAATGGAACAACGGCTGGGGCTACTGGCAGCTGCCGTGGGAGAAGTGGATCCAGGGCAGCGCCCTCTACGACCCCAGGCCGTCGAGCGGCTGGATCGCCACCGCGCCGCCGCCGAACACCCTGCCCTGACACGATTCCAATCCCGGACGTCTCTGGCACTGCCAAGTCGGTAACCCGAGGATTACCGTAGAGGAGGAACTATTGGTGGACATTGGCCCGTTATCCTTGTAGGAGGGCCGGAGTATGGATGATTGGGTCATCTGGATAATCCTCGCCGTCGTTCTCGGCGTGGCCGAAATCTTCTCCCTCACCGCCGCGCTCGGTCTGTTGGGCGTCTCGGCTCTGCTCACCGCGCTGGCAGCGGCCATCGGGTTGCCGATGCCCATACAGCTTCTGGTGTTCACCGTCACCTCGGTCGCGGGTCTGGTCGTCATCCGACCCCTCGCACTGCGGAACATCCGCCAGCCCCAGCTCAAGCGCTTCGGCATTGACGCGCTGGTGGGCAAGTCCGCGTACGTCGTCAGAGAGGTCACCGGCCGCGAAGGCCTCGTCCGCATCGGCGGCGAGGAATGGTCGGCGCGCGCCTACGACGAGACCGTGGTGATCCCGGAAGGGGCGACCGTCGACGTCATCGAGATCGAGGGCGCCACCGCCCTCGTCTATCCCCGGGAGTGATCATATGGCGCTACTGATAGCGGGACTCGTCGTCGCACTGTTCGCCGTCTTCACGGTGCTGCGTGCCGTACGCATCGTCCCGCAGGCCCGTGCGCGCAACGTCGAGCGTCTCGGCCGCTACCACCGCACGCTGAAGCCGGGCCTGAACTTCGTGATCCCCTACATCGACCGCGTCTATCCCATGATCGACCTGCGCGAGCAGGTCGTCTCCTTCCGCCCCCAGCCCGTCATCACCGAGGACAACCTGGTCGTCGAGATCGACACCGTCCTGTACTTCCAGGTGACCGACCCGCGCGCGGCCGCCTACGAGATCGCCAACTACATCCAGGCGGTCGAGCAGCTCACCGTCACCACGCTGCGCAACGTCGTCGGCTCCATGGACCTGGAGAAGACCCTCACCTCCCGCGACACCATCAACAGCCAGCTGCGCGGCGTCCTCGACGAGGCGACCGGCAAGTGGGGGCTGCGCGTCAACCGCGTCGAGATCAAGGCGATCGACCCGCCCAAGACGATCAAGGACGCCATGGAGAAGCAGATGCGCGCCGAACGGGACAAGCGCGCCGCCATCCTCAGCGCCGAGGGCCAGCGCCAGTCGCAGATCCTGACCGCCGAGGGCGACAAGCAGGGCGCGATCCTGCGCGCCGAGGGCCAGCGCACCGCCAAGATCCTCGAAGCCGAGGGCCAGTCCCGCGCGATCGACCAGGTCTTCCAGGCCGTCCACCGCAACGACCCCGACCCGAAACTGCTGGCCTACCAGTACCTCCAGGTGCTTCCCCAGCTCGCCCAGGGCCAGGGGAACACGTTCTGGGTGATTCCCAGCGAGGTCACGTCGGCGCTGCAGGGCGTCTCGAAGGCCTTCACCGAGGCCCTGCCGCCGTCCGCTGCCACGCGCGCCGCCTCGGCGGACGCGTCGGCTTCGGATGTGTCGGAGGCGGAGGAGGAGATCGCCCGAGCTTCGGAGGCGGCGGCGGAGGCGGTGGCAGACGCCCGCGAGGCCGAAACCACCTCGGGCCCCCGCCAACTCACCTCCGCGGTCCCGGAGCCGTCCCCTTACCCGGACCTGGAAAAGAACCGCCAGGAGGCCTAACCCCGGGGCCAACCGCCTCGTCCTCACAGAAGGGGGCGCTTCGCGCCTTCGAGTTCGGGCAGCGCCCTGTGGGGGCACGCCCCCACAGGCCCAACGAGTGGGCCCCGCCCCCCGGCACCCGGCGCTCTGAAGTTCAAATCCGCGGCCTGGCCGTCTCCGGCCTTGGAGATTGCCTCATGTGGTGAAGCGGTGGTAGCACGTCAGGGCCGAGACGAGGTCGGCGAAGGGCAAGAGGCGCTCTGCACCGCCGCTCTTAACAGCGGTGCAGACAGCGCCAGGCCAGGGGCCCCTGAAGCCTCAACCACCGGAGGGCGGAACTCAGCCGGCTCCGAACGGATTGTTGATGGCGTAACGCCACAGCCCGTCCGGACCTCGCTGGGCGACGTCGGTCGCGGTTCCCTGAAGTCGGACCTCCTCACCATTGCTCGCCGTGCCGTGAATGGACCAGTCAACGATGAGCAGGGCGAGATCGCCTGAGACGTAGGCGTGCCGCAGTTGAGCGCGAAGCGGAAGACCGAACCCGAGGAGATGCCGGTCGGCGGCGGCCCGCTCCTTGCCCGTGACGGGGTGACCCGGTCCGGGGACGAGTACGCCCAGGTCGCTGTAGAGGTAGTCCAGATGTTCTGCGTTCCCGGAGTTGAACGCGGTCACGAAGGCCGCGGGAAGCTGCGTGGCGTCTTCGGGGAGAATTGCGCGCAAGGCGCCATCGTCATGAGTTGTCATGACATATGCATCGTACCACAATAATGATCTTCGCGGGTAGGGGCCGACCGCCAGGCTTCGAGAACACCTCATGTGGCAAGTCGGCGGTAGCCGGTCAACCAGGCCATGGTCCTCGTCAGGCAGCAGCCTGGCCAGCGACTCGCGTACCACCGGCTCCACCGCGCGCCCCTGCCAGGCGGTCCAGCCCTCCCGCACCCGGCGCAGCACCACATCCGACCTGCCACGTTCGAGCAGAGGGAACGCAGGCTCCAGGAAGCGCGTCCAGAACCGCAGGTAGGGGTCGGCCAGGCGATAGCGCTTGTCCCTGGACCGGCTCGTGCCGAGAGGCGGCTCGGCCACCCGTTCTCATAAATGGTCAGTCGGGCGAGACCAGCGACCGTGCGCCTGGAGGGCCGAGGTCTGGGGCCGTAGCGCCCACCCCGTAGGGTGCTCATCAGCGTTGCTCCTGTGGCTCGCCGGCGATCCAGTTCCAGCTGGTGATCGTGGTGCGCATCAGGCGGGCGGCGGTTGACACGTGACTGTCGGCGGCCCAGAAGAGGGTGAGCACGCGACGGCAGTCGGGGGTGTCGACGGCGATCCAGGCGAGTGGCGCCCGCGTGGAGCTACGCCGGGCGAAGGCGGGGACGAGACCGACGCCGAGTCCCGCGCTGATCAGGTCCGCGATGGCGCTGGGCTCGTCGACTTCACAGACGATCTTCGGAGTGAGGTCTCGTGCGGCGAAGAGGCGATCGAGCAGCCTGCGTTGCCAGTGCCCCTTGCGGGCGGTGACGAAGGACTGATCGGCGAGTTCGTCGATGCTCACCGAAGCGCGGCGTGCCAGCGGGTGATCGAGCTGCGTGGCCACCCCCACCGCCTCATCGAGCAGCCGGACCGCCTCCAGGCCCTCGGCGTGGATCGGCTGGGAGGCGACACACAGGTCGATGTCCTGGGCTCGCAGATGGCGGGCCATGTCCTCCGCTGCCATCCAGCGGAGTTCGATCTCGGTGGTGGGGTGGGCGCGCTTGTAGGCCGCCAGCGGCCCGGTGAGGGTGAGGAAGGTTTCCGAGGCCAGCCGCACGGTCCCCACACCCTCGCTGATGGCCTCGGCGACGGCCCGCCGTCCCGCCTCCAGCTCACCGAGGGAGCGTTCGACGTAACCGCGGAAGAGTCTGCCCGCGTCGTTCAGCCGCAGCCGGCCGCTGCGATCGAACAAAGGTGTGCCCAGCTCGCTCTCCAAGCGGGCGATGGTACGGCTCAGTGACGGCTGAGCAACGCGAAGCTCCTCGGCAGCGCGACTCAGGTGCTCCAACCGCGCCACCACCAGGAACTGCTTGAGCGTATTCAGATCCATCATGCCTCCCGATACATAACAGCATAGCAATATTGATCTTAGACAAGATAACTCGTGAGCCATAGTGTCGGAGGCATTCGCGAACCGAGAACAGAGTGAGGAGGATCCCTCATGGTCACCGTGGCCGACAGCCTGGATGCTGCGCATCGGACGACACCCACGGGGTGGACACTGCGGGCCGTCGTCAGCGCGCACGTGGTGGCGATCGTCGGCCAGCCGGTGTTCGCAGGGGTGTATCTGACCGGTGACTACGACGGCCTGCGCTGGCACGCGATCGGCGCGGACGTGGTCACCTCCATCGGCTATCTGCAGGTCATTGCGGCGATCATGGTCTGGGTCCGGCTACGCCACCTCTGGCCGTTCCTCGCCACGATGGCGGTGGTGGCGGCCGAGACGGTGCAGTACTTCGCCGGGTTGGACGGCGCGCTGTGGCTGCACCTCCCGCTGGGCGTGATGACCATCGCCGCGCTCGTCGTGCTGTTCATCGCCGTCTGGCGCCAGCCCTTCTCGCGGCGGGAGGCTCGCGATGCGTGAGCACACAGCCGGCGGCATGACGAGGCGAGGGATGCTGGGCATCGGCGGCGCACTGGGGCTGATGGCGGCCACCGGGCTGTCGGCCTCGGCCGCGCTGGCCCGTCGGCCGTCGATCACCGGCGCCGAGTTGCGCAGCGCCGTACCACTACCGCCGCCGTTCCAGGTGCCGCTGCCGATTCCATCCCTGCTGAAGCCCGTCAGTGCCGACCGTTATGAGATCACCCAGCGCGAAGCGAGTGCGGAGATCCTGCCCGGTCTCAAGACGCCGCTGTGGACGTACGAGGGCACCTTCCCCGGCCCGACGATCGAGTCGCGCCGCGGCCGACCCATCACCGTGACGCACCGCAACGAGCTGCCCGTGCCGACCGTCGTGCATCTGCACGGCGGACGCACCCCTGCAGCCTCCGACGGATACCCCACCGACCTCGTCCTACCCGAGGGCTGGCCGCGGGCCACCGTGCATCACGGACACGGCATGCACGATCCGCGGGCGGTGGTGACCCAGCTGACCCGGGACTACACATTTCCGCTGGACCAGCGGCCGACGCTGCTGTGGTACCACGACCACCGGATGGACTTCACCGCCCCCGCGATCTGGCGGGGCCTGGCCGGGCTGCACATCGTCCGCGACGGCGCCGAGGACTCGCTCGGCCTACCCGCCGGGCGGCGCGAACTCCCCCTCGTGATCGTCGACCGGGCGTTCGCCGCCGACGGCAGCCTCGACTATCCCGCCCTCGATCCCACGCTGCGGGAGCGGCCGGGCGTGCCAGAGCCGTACCTCGCCGGAGTCCTCGGCGACGTGATCCTGGTCAACGGTGCCCCGTGGCCCGTGCACGAGGCCGACGCGACTCGCTACCGGCTGCGCATCCTGAACGCCTCCAATGCCCGTCACTACGAACTCGAAGCGGTCACCGACGACGGGCGCCGGCTCGACCTCGTGCAGATCGGGGCCGACCAGGGACTACTCGCGACGCCGGTCACCCACCGGCTCCTGCCGATCGCGCCGGCCGAACGCTACGACGTGGTCGTCGACTTCTCCGGCGTCCCGGTCGGCAGCCGCGTCAGACTCCTCAACCGGCTCGGCTCCGGCCGTACCCGCGACGTGATGGCCTTCGTGGTCGCGCGCAAGGCCGCTGACGACAGCCGCATCCCACCCATCCTGTCCACCGATCTGCCGACCTGGCGCAGGACGGACGCCGTCGGGGTGCGCGAGTTCGCCTTCCGCACCGGGCGGATGCGCGGCGGGCACGGCTGGCTGATCGGCGGGCAACCGTTCGACCCCGCCCGCTCCGACGTCACCACCCGCCTCGGCGATGTCGAGGTGTGGCGGCTGATCGCCGACGTCCACCACCCCGTACACCTGCACCTGGTCGGCTTCCGGGTGCTCTCGCGCCGCGGCCGGCCGCCGCTGCCCCACGACGCGGGCCTGAAAGACACCGTCTCCCTGCGGCCGGGCGAAGCGGTGGAGATCATCACCCGCTTCGACGGCTACCGCGGCCGCTACCTGTTCCACTGCCACAACGCCGAACACGAGGACATGGCCATGATGGCCAACCTCGAGATCGTCTAGGAGCATGGCCCGCGCTTCACTCGAGACGGACCCTCCCAACGCCGGCCGCGCTACGTCTGCGACCGACGCTGATCACCATCCGCTTAAAGGGTTGGATCGCCTGGCCTACCAACCTTTAGACGAATTCCGTGAGGGGCTCGAACCGGTGACGAACCGGCGGATGAGGTGCGTGATGAGTCAATGTCCCGCTCCCTGGTAGTGATTGAGGCAGTTGCGCCAGATCAGCAGCGCGCCTCCGAACAGCAGCCCGCCCACGACCGGAGCGCCGTAGGCGAGGAAGGCAGGCATGGTGAGCGAGCCGGTCTCGCCGAGGAGCACGGCGGCGGGCAGGTAGGCGACGAACGCGATCGGCAGCACGAATGTGAAGACCACCTGCGCGGGCCTGGTGAAGGCGTGCATCGGGTAGCCGCCGAACGCGGCGAACAGGTCGCCCACCACGAAGATCAGCGAGCGCAGCTCCACCACGCGGATGGAGAGCGCGGCCAGCCCGAGGTAGAACGAGCCCTGCACGAGCACGCCGCCCGCGATCGTCAGCAACACGAAGAGGACGTTCCAGGCTGTCCACGAGATGCCCGCCGCCGCGGCTCCGGCCAGCAGCATGCCGATCCCGGCCGTCACGTCGCCCGTCGCGGCCAGGATGATCCGCTTGGTCATGACCTGGAAGAGCGGGCTGACGGGACGCACCAGGTACCTGTCGAGCCTGCCCTCCCTGATCAGGTGCGGCATCGCGATGAGCTCGCCGGTGCACAGGACCCACACGCCGTGGACGGTCTGACGCAGGCCGTACACGAAGGCGATCTGGGCGAACGTCCACCCGCCGATCGTCTGGAAGCGGCTGGTGATCAGCCACACCAGGGCCAGCCCGACGAAGGAGTAGATCAGCCCGGTCAGCACCGAGACGACGAAGTTGACCCGGTACTGCATCTGGGCCGACACCGACGCGCGTAGCATCACCCACCACAACCCGGCATAACGCCGCACGTCAGCCTCCCTGCACGGTGACTCGGAGCGCCGCCCGCCGCCACACCAGCGCGGCCAGCGGCACGAGCACGACGATCCACCCCACCTGGACGGCCAGCGCCCGCCACATCGCCTCCCCGCCGAGCAGCCCCGTGTAGATCGCCACGGGCGTGTATCCCATGGCCTGGAAGGGAAGCGCGTGGAAGATCGGGCGCACGACGTCGGGCAGCAGGTCGAGCGGGATGTAGGCGCCCGCGAAGAAGGCGCTGATCATCCCGTACGCCCACAGCGCCCCCTCGGTCTCGAGCGTCCAGAACGAGACGTAACCGAGCAGCAGCGCGACGAGCGTGCCGACCACGCAGCCCAGCAGCAGGCTGGGCACGTACAGGAAGGACACGGGCAGGGAGATCAGCCCGACGGCCATGGCGAGCACGAGGGAGATCGCGAAGATGGGCAGCTGGCCGAGCGTGAACCCCGCCTGCTTGGCCACCATCTGCCCGGGGAAGGGCATCGGCCGCAGCAGGTCGGTGGCGACACCGCCCTCGGAGATCCGCTGCGGGATGTCGCCGTGGATGATGGTCCTGGTCACCCAGGTCTGGATGTTGATCACGGTGAGGTAGGCGAGCATGGTGGCGCGCGGCGGCATGCCCGCCACGACGTCGCGCCCGCCGTAGACCGCGTTCCAGAGCTCGATCAGCATGAGGATCTGGATGGCGGGCACCAATAGCCTGAAGATCGTGTCGAACCGGTAGGCGGTGAACGCCCGCGCCCAGGTGACGACCATGAGCCGGTAGGCGGCGAGCTTCACGCCACCTCGCCCACGGCGTAGATCTCCCTGATGACGCCTTCGAGGTCGGGCTCGGCCAGGGACAGGTCGGAGACGTCGTAGCGCTCGGTGACCTCGCGGATCAGCTTCGAGGCCGAGATCTCGGCGGGGTCGAAGCGCAGCCAGACCCTGTCGCCCTCCCTGCGCACCTCGCGCTCCATCGGCCCCGCCGCCGAGGCGAGGTGGAGGACGAGTTCGCGGTGGGTGACGTACGCGTCCTTGAGCGCCTTGATCTCGCCGTCGTAGAGGGTGCGGCCCTTGTCGATGATGACCACGCGACGGCACAGCTCCTCGACGTCGTCCATGTCGTGCGTGGTGAGCACGACGGTGACGCCCTTGTCCCTGTTCAGCTCGGCGATGAAGGACCTGATGCGCTGCTTGGCGACCACGTCGAGGCCGACCGTGGGCTCGTCGAGGTAGAGGATGCGCGGCTCGTAGATCATCGCGGCGGCCAGGTCGCCGCGCATCCGCTGGCCGAGCGAGAGCGAGCGGACGGGGGTGTCGAGGAAGGAGCCCAGGTCGAGCAGGTCCACGAACAGGTCGAGGTTCTTCCTGAGCAAGGGGTCGGGGACCTCGTAGATCTTCCCGACCAGCCGGAAGGAGTCGATCAGCGGCAGGTCCCACCACAGCTGGCTGCGCTGGCCGAAGACCACGCCGATCTGCCTGGCGTTGCGCTCGCGCTGCCGCCACGGCACCAGGCCGGCCACCTCGACCGTGCCGCTCGTCGGCACCAGGATGCCGGTGAGCATCTTGATCGTGGTGGACTTGCCCGCGCCGTTCGGGCCGAGGAAGCCGACCAGCTCCCCCTCCTCCAGCGCGAGATCGACGCCGCCGACCGCCCTGGTGGTGGTGTACTCCCTGGTGAGCAGGGTCCGCAGGCCGCCGAAGCGGCCCTCCTTCCGGCGTGGCCGCCGGAACTCCTTGGTCAGCCCGGCCGCCCGGATGATCATGCGTTCCACATCTTCTCCGCGAGGAGGGCGAAGGTCGGCTCCACCAGCGCCCACACGTCCTGCTCGGTGTAGTCGGCCTCGGTCAGGTCGTTCCAGACCGCCGACATGGCGCCGCGCAGGAGCGGATGTTTCGGCTCCACGGTCATCCCGTCGGCGAAGACGTGCGGCGCCCACTCCCGTTCGATGAACTCCTTGTCCAGCCCCGTGGGGTGGTAGTAGTCGGCGAACGGCACGATGTAGAGCAGGCAGTCGTCGGTGTTGACGAAGCGGTAGCCGTCGCGCACCGCGGACACCGGGTCGTACCAGGCGGTGCTCCAGGTGTTGATGGTGACGTCGCGGTCGTAGCCCTCCGCGTCGCCCGTCATCCTGGTGAAGCTGCCCCACGCCCTCGGGTGCTTGCCCAGCGCCCTGACCTGCGCGGCTATGGCGTTGAAGTACTCGCGGAAGAGCTCGGGCGAGGAGAAGTACTCGTCGGCCCCGAAGTGCATCTCGGGGCCGCGGAACCACGGGACGAACTCGTCGAGGACCTCCTTCACGAAGGCGGTCGTCTCGGGCCTGGACAGGTCGAGGTGGTCGCCCTCCCCCAGCTCCGGCCGGTAGCGCGTGAAGGCCAGGGCGTGCGCGGGGCCGTCGATCTCGGGGATCAGCGTGACGCCGTGCTCGGCCGCCAGGTCCTCGAAGGAGTCCCACTCGGCCCTGGTGTAGGCGCCGTCGGCGGCGGCGAGGCCGGGGAAGCGCACGCTGACCAGCCGGAAGGCGGCCTGCACGCCGTCCCATGGGCCGGTCTTGTCCTTGCGGAAGCCGTTGTCGTTGAGGTGGAGCTGCAACTCGTTGAGCTTCAGCTCGCCCATCCGCCCGATGAGGTCGCGGACGAAACCCGGCGTGAAGTAGCGGCGGCCCACGTCGAGCATGAAGCCGCGTACCTCGTAGCCCGGCCAGTCCGCGCCCTGGCCGACGGGCAGTTCGCCGTGCCTGTCGAGGTGCTGGATCACGGTGCGGGCGCCGTACCGCAGGCCGCGCGGGGTGGGCGCGGTGACCCGCGCGCCGTCCTCGGCGACGGTCAGGAGGAAGCCCTCCTGCGCGAAGCGCTCGCCGCCCTCGGCGTCGGTCAGCACGGGGTCGAGGAGCAGCGCGACGTCACCGGGCACCGCGGGAAGCCCCGGGTCCGAACCCTCTGGCGGGACCGCGCCGGGGCGCGGGCGAAAGACGCCCGCGCCCCGCTCCCACCGGCGTATCGCCGGTCTCACACCTGCCCGCGCTCGAAGTAGGCGATGAGCTCGGGGTCGAGCGGCGGCACGTCGTACGGCATGCCGCCGTCACGCAGCGACATCGTCGCCATGTACCCGGCCGCCACGCTCATCCGGGCCGCCACCGGCGAGGTGTCGGTGATCCCGCCCTCCCGCACGAACCGGTTGAACTCCCCGATGATCCCGGTGTCCGCCCCGCCGTGCGAGCCCTGCGCGTCGGGCACCTTGTAGGCGATGTCGCAGTCGTCGCGGTAGGAGGTCGGTCCGGTGTTCCAGACCTTCACCGTGTCGCCTGGGCCGTCGCCGAAGTTCTCCAGGCGGCCCTCCGTCCCGATGACCGTGTAGTTGCGCACGTAGTCGGGGCTGAAGTGGCACTGCTGGTAGGCGGCGATGACCCCGTTGTCGAGGCGCATGTTCATCACCGACACGTCCTCGACGTCGATGACGTGGTTGAGGTTCCTGCGCTCGGTGGGCGGCCACTCGAACTCCCGCAGCCAGCCCTCGGGACGCGGCGTGCCGGGCTCGCGGCGCGGCAGGTCGCCGTAGAGCATCAGGTCGCCGAGCGCGTTGACGCGGGTGGTGTAGCCGCCCGCCAGCCAGTGGATGACGTCGAGGTCGTGCGCGGCCTTCTGCAGGAGCAGGCCCGTGGTGCGGGTGCGGTCCGCGTGCCAGTCCTTGAAGTAGTAGTCACCGCCGTAGGAGACGAAGTGGCGCACCCAGACGGTCTTCGGCTCGCCGATGACGCCCTTCTGGATGATGTCGCGCATCAGGCGGACCACGCCCATGTGGCGCATGTTGTGCCCCACGTAGAGCCGGGTCCCGGTCCGCATCGCGGTCCGCAGGATGTTGTCGCAGCCCTCCACGGTGATGTGAAGGGGCTTCTCCAGGTAGACCGCCTTGCCCGCCTGCAGCGCGTCGACCGCGATGCGCTCGTGGGTGTCGTCGGGCGTCATCACGATGACGGCGTCGATGTCCTTCCTGTCGAGCAGTTCGCGGTAGTCCTCTGTCAGGATCTTCGCCTCGAACTTCTCGGCCTGACGCTTGAGCGCTGCCGGGTCGGAGTCGCACAGCGCGGCCACGACCGAGCCCTTGCCCGGCCGGTGCGCCGACAGCGCCAGGTTGGTTCGCAGCCCGAGGCCGATGACTCCGATGCGCAGGTCTTCCACTTCTGTCCTTTCCTAGCGGTACGGCGGGGCTCAACCCTTGGCGATGGAGGCCTCGTACTCGGCCTTCATGGCGTTGCCACCCTTGTCCATGTACTTCTTGACGAAGCTCTTCCACTCCGACAGCGGCTTGCGTCCGGTGACGAAGTCCACGATGGTGTCCGACGCCATCGTGGTGAGTTCGCCGATCTTCTGCGTGTAGGTGTCGGAGAAGTGACCGGTGGTGACGCGCTGCTGGAGCATGGGCGAGACCTTGGTCTGGAACTCGTGGACGAGCTTGGTGCGGTCGGGCTGGCCCGGCATGAACAGCGCGGAGGGCGCGTTCAGCACGAAGGAGAGCGGCTGCCAGGTGGTGGGCACCTCGGCCTTGCCCTTGTCGGTGAAGACCAGGTCGCCGCCCTCGTTGGTGAAGTGCGTGCCCTCGACGCCGAAGTTGACGAGCTGGTACTCCTCGGTGCCGAACGGCGCGGCCAGGTAGTTGAGCACGCCGAGCAGCGTCTCGATGCGCGCCTTGTCGACCTTGTTGCTGATCGCGGTGAATCCGACCGAGCCGAGGCCCGCGTTGTAGACCGGCTTGGACGACGGGGTCGCGGCGAAGGGCACGATGGCGCCGAGGTCGTACTTCTGGGTCTTGGCGTCGTTGATGAAGCCGGGGAACGACTCGACATAGGCGCCGATCTGGCCGTTGGCCACCTTGTCCTTGATGGTGGCGAGGGCCGGGTCGGGCCAGAACAGGTTGGCCTTGAAGGCCTTGACGGCCAGTTCGACCGCGGCGAGGTACTCCGGCGTCTCATACCAGTGGGTCAGCTTGCCGCCCTCGAGCCGCCACAAGTTCGGCGCGCCGTACCACTGACTGAACATGTGCACGTGGTTCACGTACGACGGCTCGAGCGGGTACTTGTTCTTCTTGACGTCGAGCAGCTGCTTGGTCTTCTCGAGGAAGTCGTCGGCGCTGGTGAAGGTGGCGCCGCCGACCGGCTGCCAGTAGTCCTGGTTGACGCAGAAGACCTGGCCGAACTTGCTGTAGGTCACGGCGACGCCGTGCAGCCTGCCGTCGGTGACGGCCGACTTCCAGGCCACGTCGCCGAGGTTGGCGAGGTTCGGGTACTTCTTGATCGCGTCGCCGGTCAGGTAGGGCGTCAGGTCGTGGAACTTCGCCGCCAGGAGCTCGGGCACCCGCTGGAGGCCCTGGTTCGGCGGGAACCAGACCAGGTCGGGCAGGTCGTCGCTGGCGATGATGGCGTTGAACTTGTCGGGGTAGCCGTCGCCGACCACGATGTTCATGCTCCACTCGGAGCCGAGCGCCTTGTTGAGCTCCTGCAGGTAGGCGTTGTCGGCGGGAGAGGGCGGCGCCACGTCCCAGGTCTGCGTGAGCGAGGTGATCTTCTTGCCGTCGCCGGGCGGGGTGGCGACCGACTTGATCAGCTCGGTCGGGTACTTCAGGTAGGCGGGGTCCTGACCGGCGTCGACGGGGAGGTCGGGAGTCGGGATCTTGGCGGCCGTGAAGGTCGGGAGCACGAGCTTCTTCGACAGCTCGGCGCCGCCCTTCTTGACGCCGGCCGCGCCGCCGCCCTCGCCCCCGCAGGCGGAGAGCCCGGCGACCGTGACGCCGGCGAGCGCGAGTCCGAGGAAGCCGCGACGGGACATGGGTGAGGACATGGATGTCTCCTGGGGGTGTGTTCAGCCCTTGATGGCGCCGGTCAGGACGCCCTTGGTGAAGTACTTCTGGAGGAAGGGGTAGACGAGCAGGATCGGGACCAGCGCGATGACCAGCACCGCCATCTGGATGGAGGAGGCGGGCAGGTCACGGACGATCGCGACGTCCATGCCGGAGGCGGCGCCGCCGCGGAAGATGAACTGGCGCAGCACGACCTGGATGGGATGCATCGACTGGTCGTTGAGGTAGAGGATCGCGTTGAAGAAGGTGTTCCAGTACGACACCGCGTAGAAGAGGCCGACCACGGCGATGACCGCCTTGGACAGCGGGATCGCGATGCGCCACAGCATCCGCCACTCGCTGCAGCCGTCCATCTTGGCCGCCTCGAACAGCTCGTCCGGCAGGTTCTGGAAGAACGCCCTGACCACGACCACGTTGAAGGCGTTGACCAGCACCGGCGCGATCAGCGCCTGGTAGGTGTCGATCATGCCGAGCTCCTTGACCATCAGGTAGCTCGGGATCATGCCGGGGGTGAAGAGGAAGGTGGCCAGCACCATCAGCAGGATCGGCTTGCCGCCGAGCATGCCCCTGCGCGAGAGCGCGTAGCCGAGGAAGACCGTGCAGACCAGGCTCAGGGCGGTGCCGGCGAGCGTGATGCCGATGCTGATCAGCACCGAGCGGGTGACCGCGCCGCCTGAGAGGATCACGGCGTAGGCCTCGAAGGTCGGCTTCGAGGGGAAGAGCACGTAGGCGCCGCCGTTGGCGATGCTCTCCGCGCGGCCCATGAGGCTGGTGCCGAGCGCCAGGCCGAACGGGTACAGCACGGCCACCGTGATGGCGGTCAGGACCAGGAACTTCAGCGTGCGGCCCGCGATGGTCGGGCGCTCCATCCACGGCGGCCTCATCGATAGATCCCCTGCTCTCCGAAGCGGTGTGCCAGCTTGTTCGCCGCGTAGATCAGCGCCGCGCCGATGACGCCCTTCATGAGGCCGGCCGCGGTGCTCATGCCCCAGTCGCCGTCACGGATGCCGTGGTAGTAGACGTAGGTGTCGATCACCTCGGCGGCTCCCGCGCCGACGGCGTCCCGTTGCAGGACCATCTGCTCGAAGCCGACGGAGAGGATGTCGCCGAGGCGCAGGATCAGCATCATCAGCACGACGGAGCGGATGCCGGGGAGCGTCACGTGCCACAGGCGGCGCTTCCAGTCGGCGCCGTCGATCGCGGCGGCCTCGTAGTGGCTCATGTCGATGGCGGTGATCGCGGCGAGGAAGATGATCGTGCCCCAGCCGCAGTCCTTCCAGATCACCTGAGCGGTCACCAGCAGCTTGAAGGTGTCCGCGTTGGACATCAGGTTGCCGATGGTGATGCCGTGGGAGTTCAGGAAGCCGCTCACGGTGCCCGCGCCGCCGATGACCTGCTGGAACATCGCGACCACGACGACCCAGGACAGGAAGTGCGGCAGGTAGACGACCGACTGGATGAACCGCTTGATGCGGTGGCCGACCAGGGAGTTCAGCAGCAGCGCGAGCGCGATCGGCGCGGGGAAGTACAGCAGCAGCTGCAGGGCGGTGATCTGCAGCGTGTTGTTGACCGCGGACCAGAACTCCGGCTCCGCCAGGAGCGCGGTGAAGTTGTCCAGCCCCACCCACGGGCTGCCGTTGATGCCCAGGAACGGCGCGTAGTCCTTGAACGCGATCACGTTCCCGAGAAGCGGGACGTAGAAGAAGACCACGAAGTACAGGACTCCGGGCACGCACAGCGCCAGCAGTGTCCAGTCGCGCTTCAGCCGGTCTCTGATGGCCCGGCGCTGCGGGCGGGCGTCCGCCAGGACCTCCGCCCGGGCGGCTGCCGTGGATGCGACCACGTCTCACCTCCAAGTCAGAACGAGTTCGCCTGGAGGCTAACGCCCATTTATGCAAGTAACTAGAGTTAATCGCGCTTGATCGGGCAAGATGGTCGAATCGATGCTCACCGGCAATCGGCCCGTGATGGAAGAGTTATCTCTCTGACCTGCGAAGATGCGCCGAATCCCGAGCTGGAGGGCGTGGGGAAGATTTTTTCAGGCAGGTGGTGTAAAGAGCAGGCGGTCGGCGTGGTTGAGCGCCAACCGTACGGCGCCGAGCATGATGCACTCGCTTCCGAGGCCCGAGGCCGTGACCTTGGGCGGGTAGAGGCAGTACTCGTCGAGCAGTTCCTGGATCGGGTCGACGAGCAGGTCACCGGCGGAGGAGAGGCTGCCGCCGACCACCACCATCTCGGGGTCGAGCGGGTTCACCACGGGGATCAGCCCCGCGGCCAGGCCCCGCGCGAAGTCCCTGACCGCCTGGCCGGCGCGCTCGTCGCCGTCCCTGGCCCTGGCGATCGCGAACTCGGCGCTCTGCCTGCTGGAGCGCAGCTCGCCGGGCTCGGCCGCCATCGCGTAGTCCATGACGTGCCTGAAGGCCACCCAGTTGTCGTTGGGCTGCCTGCCGATCTCCCCCGAGGCCGCGTGCGACCCCCTGTACGGCACGCCGCCGATGAGCAGGCCCATGCCGATCCTGTTGCCGGTGAACAGGTAGACGACGTTGCTCCGTCCCTGCGCCGCGCCCCGCCAGTGCTCGGCCAGCACCGCCAGGCGCATGTCGTTCTCGACGACCACGGGGACGGGGAGCCTGGCGCCCAGCTCCGCCTGCAGGTGCAGGCCGGTCCAGCCGGGCAGCGCGATGCTCTTGACGACCCGTCCCTCGCCGTCGACCACTCCCGTGGTGCCCACGCCGACCGTGACCAGGTCGGCGACGGCGATCTCGGCGTCGGCCGCCGCGAGCCAGACCAGCTCGACGGTGGCCGCGAGACGGTCGGGTGCGGGGGTGTCGGGGGCGAGCTGTCGCCTGCGCACCGACACGAGCCCGCCGTTGAGGTCGGAGACGGTCGCCCGCACGCCCGAATGGCCGATGCTGACCCCGACGACGTGCGCGGCGGAGGCGCGGAACCTGAAGCGGCGGGCGGGCCTGCCGCGCTGGCGGTCGCCCTGCTCCTCGGCGCACTCCTCTGCCCAGCCCTCGGCCAGCAGATCCTCGACGACGCCCTCGGCGGTCGGCCTGGACACGCGGGCGGCCCTGGCGAGCTCGGTCAGCGTGGCGTCCTCCGACGCCCGCATGATCCGCAGGATCGCGGCAGAGTTGAGCCTCCTCAGGAGGGATGCGTCACCGCTCACCTGTCTCATGATGGTCCATTCTATTTCAAAAGGTTCTTTCGAAAAACCGTGAAGATTCGCTGACAGGCGCGTTAAGAAAACCTCGATGGACACCGGAGGTGATCACCGGCACAGTGCGTAAGGTTGTCAGGAGGGGGAAACGACCGTCATGAAAGCGCTGGTCAAGCAGAAGGCCGAGCCCGGTCTGTGGCTCGTGGACGTGCCCGAGCCCGTCGTGGGCCCGGGCGAGGTCAAGATCCGGGTGCTGCGCACCGGCATCTGCGGCACCGACCTCCACATCAGGAAGTACGACGACTGGGCGAAGAGCACGCTGCGGCTGCCGCTCATCGTCGGGCACGAGTTCTCCGGCCAGGTGGTCGAGGTCGCGCCGGGCATCGAGGACATCAAGGTCGGCGACCTGGTCAGCGGCGAGGGCCACATCGTCTGCGGCAGGTGCCGCAACTGCATGGCGGGCCGCAGGCACCTGTGCATCAACACCGTGGGGCTCGGCGTCAACCGCGACGGCGCGTTCGCCGAGTACGTGACGCTTCCCGCCTCGAACGTCTGGGTGCACCGCATCCCCGTCGATCCCGACATCGCGGCGATCTTCGACCCGTTCGGCAACGCCGTGCACACCGCCCTGTCCTTCCCGATGGTCGGCGAGGACGTGCTGATCACCGGCGCCGGGCCGATCGGGCTGATGGCCGCGGCCGTCGCCACCCATGTGGGTGCCCGCAACGTCGTGATCACCGATGTCAGCCCCGAGCGGCTGGAGCTGGCCGAGAAGCTGGGCGTCAGCCTCGCGCTGAACGTCGCGCGCAGTTCCATCACCGACGGCTGGAAGCGGCTCGGCATGCGCGAGGGCTTCGACGTCGGCCTGGAGATGTCAGGGCACCCGCAGGCCATGCGCGACATGATCGCGAACATGACCCACGGCGGCAGGATCGCCATGCTGGGCCTGCCCGCCGAGGAGTTCGCCATCGACTGGTCCACGGTCGTCACCTCGATGATCACCATCAAGGGCATCTACGGCCGCGAGATGTACGAGACCTGGTACAACATGTCGGTCCTGCTGGAGAAGGGGCTAGACCTCTCTCCCGTGATCACCGACAGGTTCTCCTACCGCGACTTCGACGCCGCCTTCGACACGGCCGCCAGCGGCCGCACCGGCAAGGTCATCCTCGACTGGAGCGACGCCGCGCCCAGCGCCTGACCGCCTGCCGTACCTGCCGCAGGACCCCGGCGACCACCGGTGGCGCCCTCGGACGGGGCCGCTCCCCGAAGGTCCCGACCTGCGACCGGGGAGAGGGCCGCGCGAACCGCGGGGTACGACCCCAGACGGGCCGCTCCCGAAGGCCCCCCACCTGCGACCGGGGAAGGTGCCGCGCGAACCCGCGGGGTGCGACCTCCCCTTCAGAACAGATTAGGAGCGTGTGATGTTCGGAAAGACGCGGGATGACCTGCGGGCCACGCTGGACGAGATCGCCTCGGCCGGGCTGCTCAAGCCCGAACGGGTCATCACCACCCCGCAGAGCGCCACGGTCGGCGTCGCGGGCCGCGAAGTACTGAACTTCTGCGCCAACAACTACCTCGGCCTCGCCGACCACCCCGAGGTCGTCGAGGCCGCCAAGGCGGCGCTCGACCGCTGGGGCTTCGGCATGGCCTCGGTGCGCTTCATCTGCGGCACCCAGGAGGTGCACAAGGAGCTGGAGTCGCGCCTTTCCGACTTCCTCGGCATGGAGGACACCGTCCTCTACAGCTCGTGCTTCGACGCCAACGGCGGCGTCTTCGAGACGCTGCTCGACGCGCAGGACGCGGTGATCTCCGACGCGCTCAACCACGCGAGCATCATCGACGGCATCAGGCTCTCCAAGGCCCGCCGCCTCCGCTACGCCAACCGCGACATGGCCGAGCTCGAGGCCAGGCTCAAGGAGGCGTCCGACGCGCGGCGCAAGCTGATCGTGACCGACGGCGTGTTCTCCATGGACGGCTACGTCGCACCGCTCAGGGAGATCTGCGACCTGGCCGACCAGTACGGCGCGATGGTCATGGTCGACGACTCCCACGCGGTCGGCTTCGTCGGCCCGACCGGGCGCGGCACCCCCGAACTGCACGGCGTGACCGACCGGATCGACATCATCACCGGCACGCTCGGCAAGGCCCTCGGCGGCGCCAGCGGCGGCTACGTGTCGGCCCGCAAGGAGATCTGCGAGCTGCTGCGCCAGCGCTCGCGCCCCTACCTCTTCTCCAACTCCCTCGCCCCGGTGATCGCCTCGGCGTCGCTGCGCATCCTCGACCTGCTGGAGACCTCGAGCGAGGCCCGCGAGCGGCTGCGCGAGAACACGCGGCGCTTCCGCACCAAGATGACCGAGGCGGGCTTCGACATCCTGCCGGGCGACCACCCGATCGCGCCGGTCATGATCGGTGACGCCGGGGAGGCCGCCGCCATGGCCGAACGCCTCCTCGACCAAGGCATCTACGTGATCGGCTTCTCCTACCCCGTGGTGCCGCACGGCCAGGCCCGCATCCGCGTCCAGCTCTCGGCCGCCCACTCGGCCGAGGACGTCGACCGCGCCGTCGAGGCGTTCGTCACGGCCCGATCGACCTGACCCGGCGGATCGCGAGCGCCCAGGTCCGCCTGGCCCGGCGGATCGAGCACCCGACGGGTCCGCCGGTCGTCTCCGGCCGGCGGACCCCGGTCAGAGCCCCTCCCAATCGCGGGCCTGCATGCGGTCCCAGAACTCGTCAGCTTCTCGGTCGTGAACGACCGAGCTTGCAGCTCCTCTGCGTCGATGGATTCGACGTTTCGGGCCGCGTAAGGCAGCGTGACTCACTGCCCGACATGGCAGGCCATGCCGCGTTGCGATGCCGATACCAGATCACAGAGCCGTTCCCCGGCACGCCGGGTGCGTTCAATCCCGTCACCGCGTCACCAGGAGTAACAACAAGCCTACGCAGGGAAGCCATTCCTCTCGGGCGTGACCGCCCGAGGTTCCTGGCTAGATGGCGCTGAACGATCTGCGCCGGCTCCATGCGGCGCATCCTGCCAGAGCCGACCGACAAGAACCGGCCCATCGCCGGGTGACAATGGGCAGGTGATTGACACTCGCCGGCTGCGGACGCTGCGCGCGGTGGCGGACCACGGGACGGTGACCGCGGCGGCCGCCGCACTGCACCTGACCCCTTCGGCCGTCTCCCAGCAACTCGGCGCGCTGGAGCACGAGGTCGGGCACCGGCTGTTCGCCCGCGACGGCAGGGGCATCAGGCTCACCGCCGTGGGCCGCATCATGCTCGCGCACGCCGACGAGGTCCTCGCCCAGCTCGAACGCGCCGAAGCCGAGGTGGCCGCCTACACCACGGGCTCGGCGGGCGAGGTGTCGGTGGCCTCGTTCGCCACCGCGATCAGCGCGGTGCTCGCGCCTGCCGTCCGCGAGCTGCGGGTCAGCGCGCCCGCGCTGAAGATCAGGGTGCTCGACGCGGAGGGCGACCGCGGCCTCACCATGCTGCTCGACGACGAGGCGGACCTGACCATCGCCGTGGAGTACAGGGGCGCGCCCGACGACCAGCGCCTCACCCGCATCCCGCTCTACGCCGAGCCGTTCGACCTGCTGCTTCCCCGCGAGCACGCCCCCGCCTCGACGCTGGCGGAGCTGGCCGAGGACGACTGGATCGGCCCCTATCCCGGCAATCCCGTCCACGACGTGATCACGTTCGCCTGCGAGCGAGAGGGCTTCACGCCCGGCTTCGCGCACTCCTCCGACGACTTCCGCGCGGTCGTCGCCCTGGTGGGGGCGGGGGCGGGGGTGGCGCTCGTGCCCCGGCTGGCGCTGCGCGACCTCGACCTGTCCGCGGTGATCGTCCGGCAGATCCCCGGGCCCGAGCGGCGCGTCTTCGCCGCCGTCCGCAAGGGCGCCGACCAGCATCCCCTTCTCCGGCCGCTGCTCGCCACGCTCACGGCCAGCCGTCCGCTGGGCTGAGCCGCGCACCCGCTCGAGATCAGGAGCGGGCGACGTCCAGCGCCTTGGTGAAGTCGCGGTACCTGTCGAGCTCCTCGGACACGGGCCCGAGCACCAGCCGGCCGCCGACCTCGGCCACCCCAGCCCTCAGCGCCTTCGCCACCCGCCTGGCCCTGCGCCGGCCGCCCGCCCACGCGGCCAGCCGTGACAGCAGCGCGATCAGCACTCCCGCGACCGCGCCGCCGATCAGCAGCACGGTCGGCCACGGCACCTCCACCACCGTGGGCAGCGGCGGCTCGGGCAGCCGCAGGTAGGTCAGGACGAACAGCACCCCGAGCCAGACCGCGCCGAGCACCATCGCCGCGAACACCATCCACTGCAGCCCGCCGACCACGGCCCACCACCTCGGCCGCCTCGCGGCGCCGGCCGAGGTCGTGGCCACCACCCTGTCGAGCGCGCCCGCCAGGTCGTCGTCGTGGGAGCGGGCCGCCTGCCGTACGGCCGCCGCCCACGACTCGGGCAGGTCGCGCGCGGCCGCCTCGCCGACGTCCCTGATCGCGGTCTCCATCCGCGCCTTCTGCACGGCGGAGGGCGGGGGCACCGAGGTCCGTCCGGCGATCTCGCCGCGCGCCCCCGAGTCGATGCCGAGCCTGCGCAGCGGATCGGGCCTGAACCTGCGCATCCACCTCGTCATCGGCCACCCCGTCGCCGCCACCGCCCGGTGCGTGTGCGCCTTCGCGACCGCGTCCACCACCAGCGGCACGCCGGCGGCCTCGGACAGTGCCCGCGTCAGCCGCCCGTCGTCGGGCGCTCCCCCGGGGTCGGCCGCCGCGGACGCGCCCGCGAGGTGGGCGGCGGCGGTGGCGACGTCGGCGGTCAGGCGCTCCCCCCAGGACCGGCGCCGGGAGACCCGCTCCTCCAGCAGGCCGCGCAGCTCGGGCAGGCCCGACCCGGTGCGGGCGGAGGCGCCCAGCACGGGAACGCCGGTGAGGCCGTCGTCGCCCAGGAGGCGGCGCAGGTCGGCGAGGCAGCGTTCGGCCTGGCTCGCCGTGAGGCGGTCGATCTGGTTGAGCACGACCACCATCACCTCCTTGTGGCGCGACAGCGGGCGCAGGTAGCGCTCGTGCAGCGCGGCGTCGGCGTACTTCTGCGGATCCACCACCCAGACCAGCAGGTCGACCAGCTCGACCAGCCGGTCCACCTCCAGGCGGTGGGTCAGCTCGATCGAGTCGTGGTCGGGCAGGTCGAGCAGGACCAGCCCGGACAGGTCGCCCTCCACCTCGTGGCGGTACGGCACGTCGAGCCAGGTGAGGAGCGGCCCCGCGCCCTCGCCGTCCCAGAGCGCGGCCTGGGCCGTTGAGGTGGTCGGCCGGGTGACGCCCACTTTGGCCAGATCGGCCCCGGTCAGGGCGTTGAACAGGGACGACTTGCCGCTGCCCGTCGCGCCGGCGAGCGCGGCCACCGTGTGGTCGACCGACAGGCTCCGGCGGGCGCCCGCCCGCTCGGACACCTCCCTGGCCGCCGCCACGAGCTCGGGGGCGAGCCTGCCCTCGGCCAGCCGGGCCGCTTCGAGCAGCGCCGTCAGCCTGTCGTCCAGCGAGGGCCCTTCCTTGCGCCGCAACAGCTTCACTCGCCCTCCACCTGACTCGCAACACCGTCACCTGGGCCGCCTTCGGCACGTTCGCCGGGAGCATCGGAGGCCCTTGAGGCGCCGTGGCTCGCCACACCCGGGTCCGGCGCCGCCCGGGGCAGCTCGTGCTGGTGGTCGCGCACCGCCCGCGCCGCCGCCAGCAGCGCGGGAGCCGTGTCAGCCGGCACCGAAACCCCTTCCAGCAGCTCGGTGAACCTGGCCGCCTCCTCGTCGAGCAGCCCCTTCACCCGGGCCCGCAGATCGTCCCTGGCCTTGGCGGTCAGCGTCCGCACGGCCTGGTCGCCGAAGATCGCCTCCAGCACCTTCTGCGACAGGACGGAGGTCCCGCCCGCGATGCCGACCTCGATGCCCGTCAGCCCGCCCGTGGAGGCGAAGACCGCGAGCATCAGCAGCAGCCCCGCCCCGTTGACCCCGAAGGAGGCCACCCGCGCCGTGGTGCGCCGCGCCGCCCCCTCCGCCCTGACCAGGTCGAGGACGTAGGCCTGCCAGCCCCGCACCACGTCGTCGTAGTCGAGCTCCGACGAGGCCCTGCCGAGTTTGGCGGCCTTCACCGCGCCCGCCCGCTCCAGCAGGTCGTGACCGCCCGGCGCGGCGCTCCAGCCTTCGAGCGCCCGCTCGGCCGCGCCGTCGGCCGCTCCCCTGATCAGCGCGGCGACCCCGCTCTCGAGCGCGACCCTCAGCTTGGCCTGCGGCGCCTGCCGTCCGGTGAACAGCGCGGAGACCCTGTCGCGCAGCCAGCCGACGCGCGACTCCAGTGACCGCATGAGATCGCCCGTGCCGATGAAGTCCTGCCACCTGGCCATCACCTCGCCGCGCAGCAGCGATCCGTCGCGCATGCCCTCGTCGAAGGTGGCCATCCCGCCGGAGTAGGCGGCGGAGACTATCTCGGCCAGCCGGTCGGCGCCCTCCCGCTGCCGTTCGACGGCCGCGGCCAGCGCGGGCACCCTGCTCGCCAGGCTGTCGAGCGCTCCGGCGAGCGTCTGCCGCACGACCTCGGCGCGGGCCTGGGAGGAGGCGGCGAGACCGGACAGCCACGAGATGATCGGCTCCACCGAGCCCTCGGGGAGCCGGCCGTTCTCGGTCAGCAGCACGGCCTCCTGCACGGTGAACAGCGGCGTGCCCGCCAGGCCGTTCTCCTCCAGCAGCCGTCTCAGGTCGGCGGAGACGGGGACGACGGCGTCGGGCGGCACCCGGTCCAGGATGATCGCCAGCGCCGCGCTCCGCTCGCGGGCCGAGCGCAGGAAGCTCCACGGCACCTCGTCGGCGTAGCGGGCCGCGGTGGTGACGAACAACCACAGATCGGCCGCCGCCAGCAGTTGCGTGGCGAGGGTCCTGTTGGCGGTCACAACCGAGTCGATGTCGGGGGCGTCGAGGAGCGCGAGCCCGGGAGCCAGGGTGGGCACGGTCACCACCCGGAGCGTCCCCGGATCGCCCGCCGAGCCCGTTACGCGCGGCAGCCCAGGCAGGACCTTCAGCGACATGAACCAGGCGGTGTCGTCGGGGCTCACCGCCAGCGTCGGCGCCAGCGTGGTGGGCCGCAGCACGCCCGGCTCGGAGACGTCCGCCCCCACCAGGGAGTTGACCAGCGTCGACTTGCCCGCGCCGGTGGAACCGCCCACGACCGCGAGCAGCGGTGCGTCGAGCGTGACCAGCCGCGGCAGCAGGTAGTCGTCGAGCTGGCCGGCCAACTCCGTCAGCGCCCGCCGGTCGGCCTCCACGTCGCCGATGGCCAACGGGAACAGGTCGGCGGAGAGCAGGCGCCGCAGTGACCGCAACGCCTCGAGGAGGTCCATAACCCCCACGCTAGTCGGGTGGTGGCTCCCTGAGCACGTAGCCGACGCTGCGGAGCGTGTGGATGAGTCGCGGTTCCACGTCGTCCACCTTGCGCCGCAGGTACGACACATACGACTCGACCACTCCCGCGTCGCCGCCGAAGTCGTAGTTCCACACGTGGTCGAGGATCTGCGCCTTGGACAGCACCCGCCCCGCGTTGGCCATGAAGTAGTGCAGCAGCTTGTACTCCGTCGGCGACAGGTGCACCTGCCGGTCGCCGCGCCACACCTCGCGCTCGGCCTCGTCCAGCACGAGGTCGGCCACCTGCAGCCGGGCGCCGCCGATCTCCCCCCGCGTACGGCGAAGCACCGCCTGCACCCTGGCCAGCACCTCTTCGAGGCTGAACGGCTTGGTCACGTAGTCGTAGCCGAGCCCGAGCCCGGTCAGCTTGTCGTCGGCGGCGTCGCGCGCGGTCAGGAACAGCACGGGCGCGTCCAGACGCTTGGCCACCTCGAACCCGTCCAGGTCGGGCAGCATCACATCGAGCACCACGAGGTCGGGTCTGACCCGCTCGGCGATCTCCACGGCCTCCAGCCCGTCGGCGGCGGTCAGCACCTCGAAGCCGGAGAAGCGCAGGCTGGCGGAGAGCAGGTCGCGGATGCTCGGCTCGTCGTCCACCACCAGGATCAGCGCCTCAGGTGTGTTCACACCTGCCAGATTGCCCGAGGAGGCTGAGGAAAAGCTGAAGGGTTACTCAGGGGCGAGTGGGAGTTCGACGCGGAAGACGCAGCCCTCGCCCGGCACGCTGTCCACGACCACGCTGCCGCCGTGCGCCCGCACCAGCGCCTCGACGATGGCCAGGCCGAGGCCGCTCCCTCTGTCGTCACCCGAGCGGCGGGCGCGGGCGGAGTCGGCGCGGTAGAAGCGCTCGAAGACCCGCTCGGCCTGCTCTGGCGTCAGGCCGGGCCCCTTGTCGATCACTTCGAGGAAGGCCACGGCGCTCTCGCCGGAGGCGCCGACCCTGATCGTGACGGGGGTGTCACCCGGTGTGTGGGTGAGGGCGTTGGACATCAGGTTGCCGACGACCTGGCGCAGCCGTACCTCGTCGCCCAGGACGATCAGGGCGGCGCCGCCCGCGACCTCCAGCGAGATACCCCTGCCGGGGGCGAGGATGCGGGCGTCCTGGACGGCGTCGGCGGCCAGCGCCAGCACGTCCACGGGCCGCATCTGCAGCGGGCGCTGCTGGTCGACCCGCGCCAGCAGCAGCAGGTCGTCGACCAGCAGGCTCATCCGGCCCGCGGCGCGCTCGACGCGGCGCAGCATCTCGGCGGGATCGGCCTCGGGGTTCTGCCTGGCGTACTCGGCGAAGCCCCTGATGGTGGTCAGCGGGGTGCGCAGCTCGTGGGCGGCGTCGGCGACGAAGCGCCGCATCCGCTCCTCCGACCTGCTCGCGGCGTTCTCGGAGGCGGTTCGCGCGGCGAAGGCCGTCTCGATCTGGGCCAGCATGCCGTTGAGCGCGCGGGCCAGCCGGCCCACCTCGGTGCGCGGGTCGCCGTCCGGCACCCGCCTGCCCAGCTCGCCGCCCGCGATGGCCTCGGCCGTACGCTCGATCTCGGCCAGCGGGCGCATGCTGCCGCGCACCGCGGTGACGCCCACGACGGCGAGGATCAGCAGGATGCCGCCACCGCCGAGCAGCTCGATGAGCACGAGCCTGCGGGTGATCTGGCTGACCTCGTCGAGGTCGACGGCGACCAGCACGCTGCCGCTCTGCGGGCCGCGCACCAGCTGCACCCGCCATTCCCCGTCGCCGGAGACGGCGGGCACGGTCGTGGCGACGGACGGGGGCGGCTCGGGCACGGCGGGCCTCGGCCTGTTGTCGGCGTCGAGGCCGCTGAGCCAGGGACCTTCGGCCCTGATGATCGCGTCGGGCTCCAGGACGAGGTTCTTCAGGCCGGGCGAGCCCTTGTGCTCGATGCGGATCAGCGCCCTGGTGGCCACCACGGAGATCTGGGTGTCGACCCTGTCGATGAGGTAGTTGTGCAGCACGGAGACGCTGAGGACGCCGATGAAGGTGAATCCGAACGCCAGCAGCGCCAGCGTCGCGGCGATGAGCTTGACCCTGAGCGTCATGACTCAGGAGGGCTGCGCAGCACGTATCCCACGCCGCGCAGGGTGTGAATGAGACGTGGCTCCCTGTTGTCGATCTTGCGGCGGAGCACCGAGACGTACGACTCGACGATGCCCACCTCGCCCCTGAAGTCGTAGTCCCAGACGTGGTCGAGGATCTGCGGCTTGGACAGCACCCGGCCGGAGTTGGCCATGAGGTAGCGCAGCAGCTTGAACTCGGTCGGCGACAGCGAGACCGGCCTGCCGCCCCGCCACACCTCGTGGCTCTCCTCGTCCAGCTCGATGTCGGCGAAGGTGAGCCGCGGCGGCGGCGCCTGCGGGTCCCCCGAGGTACGGCGGAGCACCGCGCGGATCCGCGCCACCACCTCCTCCAGGCTGAACGGCTTGGTGACGTAGTCGTCGCCGCCGATCGTCAGCCCCCGGATCTTGTCCTCGGTCTCGTCGCGGGCTGTGAGGAACACCACGGGAGTCCCCTGCCCGCTGCTGCGCAGCCTGCGCACGACCTCGAACCCGTCGAGGTCGGGCAGCATCACGTCGAGCACGACGAGGTCGGGCCGGTGCCGCTGGACGGCACTGACCGCGTCGAGACCGTTCTTGGCGGTCGACACCTCGAAACCCGCGAACCTCAGGCTCGCGGCGAGTAGCTCGAGGATGTTCGGCTCGTCCTCGACGATCAGCAGGCGTGCTTCCACGGCTTCCATAGTGGCCATCACATCTAAGAATGCCCTTAACGGGCGAGTGCTGGGACAATCCCCGCGATATGCCTTGCTATCGCCAGGCTGGAAGTGGCGGCGGGAGAGGGGGCGTTGCGCACGAGCGCGACCCGCCCGTGGACGTCGACCACGAAGTCGTCGACCATGCCGCCGTCACGCGAGACGGCCTGGGCGCGCACCCCGCCTTCTGTTCTCTCCAGGTCGTCCTTGGTGATGGCGGGGACGTAGCGCCTGGCCGCGCGGACGAACGCGCCCTTGACGGCCGAGCCGTACAGCTCCCTCAGCCCGGTGCGCCAGTGCTTGGCGGCTAGACGGCGGGTGCCGGGCCAGGTCAGCAACGCGCGGGGGTCGCCGAGCACCGCGTTGGGCCCGACCAGCACCTCGCCGTCGATCCTGCGCGTGAGGTGGATGCCGAGGAACGGGTAGCGCGGGTCGGGCACCGGGTAGATCAGGCCGCGCACGAGGTCCTTGGCCGACCCCGCGAGGGCGTAGTACTCCCCCTTGAACGGGACGATCCGCACCTCGCCCGGGTGTCCCGCCATTCTCGCGACCGCGTCGGTGCCGAGCCCCGCGCAGGCCACGACGGCGTCGAAGGCGAACTTCCTGCGGCCCGCCAGCACCTCCACCTGGGTGGCGCTCTCTCGCAGCGCCCGCACCCGCTGGCCGAGCCGTACCGACCCGCCCAGCTCGGCGACGTCCTGCGCGAGCCTGCGGGCGACCGCGGGGAAGTCGGCGATCGCGGTGTGCGGCGAGTGGACGGCGGCGACGCCGACCGCGTGCGGCTCGATCTCGCGCAGGCCGAGCCCGTCGAGCTCCTCGATGCCCGGCACCCCGTTGGCCCTGGCCCGCTCGGCCAGCGCGCGCAGGGCGGGCCGCTCGGCGCCGGTCGAGGCGATCACCAGCTTACCCACCTCCTCGTACGGCAGGCGGTGCTCGGCGCAGTAGGCGCGCAGCAGCGCCACGCCCTCCCTGCACAGGGTCGCCTTGAGCGAGCCGGGCTGGTAGTAGATCCCGGCGTGCACGACGCCGCTGTTGTGCCCGGTCTGGTGCGCGCCGACCCTGTTCTCCTCTTCGAGCACCGTCACCTCGGCGCCCCTGGTGCGCGCGAGCTCTCTGGCCACGGCCAGACCGACGATGCCCGCCCCGATGACGCCGATCCGCTCTGTCATGAGGTCAAGTGTCCTTCGGCGACGAGCCAGCGCACGGTGTCCGCCACGCTTTCCTCCACGGGTCTGAGTGTCAGCCCCAGTTCCTGGAGCGTGCGGGTGTCGTCGGTGGGCACCAGGGTCAGCATGAGGTCGGCGGCGTCGCGGGTCAACGGGTAGTCGACGGGGACCACCCGTTTCAGCGCGTCGAGCGCCGAGCCCGCCGCCCTCAGCAGCCCGCCCGGCATCCGCAGCCGCCTGACCCTGCGCCCCGTGACCTGCTCGCAGACGGCCGCCACCTGCTCCCAGGTCAGGAAATGTCCCCCGAGCATGTACCGGCGGGCGCCCTGGCCCGGCGTGAAGCACCTGGCCAGCGCCATGGCCAGGTCACGCACGTCCAGCACGCTCACCCCGCCGGGCACGATCGGCCAGCCCTGCCGCAGCCCCGCCCTGAAGCCCTCGTTGAGCGCGTCGAGCGTGGGCTGTCCAGGGCCGATGACGCCACCGGGATAGACGATCGTCACGCCGTCGAGGTCGCGGGCGTAGCGCTCGCCGTACACCTTGGTCTGGCCGTACGCGTTGCGCGGCCTGGCGAGCGGGCTGTCCACGGTGAGCACCGGCTCGCGCGGCGGCACGAACACCGCGACGCTGGAGACGTGCACGACCGGGTCGAGCCCGAGGTCCACGGCCTGCGCCAGCACGTTCTTCAGCCCGCGCACGTTGGCGCCGCTCAGGTCCACGTCCCGGCCCGTGACGCCCATGTCGGCGGCGGCGTGCAGGACCGCGTCACACTGCTCCAGAGCCTTGCGTACGGCGTCCGCGTCCCTGATGTCCGCCTCGTAGAGGACGCCGGGCACCTTGAAGATCTTCCGTGCCTTCTCCGGGTCTCTCACCAGGAGCAGGCACTCATGGCCGGTTTCGCGCAACGCGGTGACCGCGTGCGAACCAACGAAGCCCGACGCACCGGTCACCAACACGCGCATGGCCTGGAAGCTAGCGCTTGGACGTTTACCTCCTCAATCGAACACGCGTACGATGAAGAGGTGTACGTGCCTCCGGAATGGCCGTCCGAGGTCCGCACGCCCGACATCCCCGAATGGGAGACGTCGGCGGTGGCGTGGCTGCTCGACGCCGTCCCACCCGACTACCGCGCCTACGAGGTGCTGCGCCGCCATCCCTACGCCCTGGCCAGGATGGCCGGCCACCATGTCCGCGCGGCGATCGAGGCGGCCCGCGCCGGCTACCGGAGCGCCGCGGTCGAGCTCAAGGGGCACCTGCCGCCGCACGCGGTCGAGGCGGTGCTCGACGCCTACCGGCGCGAGGGGCCCAGGCTGGTCCAGCTGGCCCGCTCGATCGAGGCGGTCGAGCGGGCGCTCAGGGGCGAGGGGTTCACCGCAACCTTGCGACGGCGTCCCTGAGCCTGCGCACGTCCCGCTTGCGCGCCTCGTAGGTCGCGCCGACCACCAGCAGCAGCAGCCCGCCGAGGGCCATCGGCACCCAGCGCGGCACCGCGCCCATCAGGTCGGCGATCCACGGGGCCAGCTCCCGCACCGCCACGATCGCCACGGTGACCCCGCCCATCAGCGCGGGTGCCTGCAGGCGGCGCCAGGCCCCCGCCAGCGTCACGGCCAGCGCCGCCGCGCCCAGCGCGAACGCCCTCAGCGGGGTGGCCTCCTGCAGCAGGCTCGGCCCGAACGCCAGCGCGAGCCCAGGACCGTAGGCGAGCCACGACGAGAGCGCCGTCCCCCTGGCCCGCCATCCGCCGACGGCCAGCGTGAGCGCCGCGAAGGGCAGCGTGTAGGCCTCCAAGACCCGCACCTCCAGCGCCGCCGCCACGGCGACCACCTCCCCGGCCACGAGCACCCCCGCCAGCACAGCCCACCAGAACCTGGCCCCTTCCCCCACACGCACCCCCGGCCCCACCCGGTGGGGTCGTGCGTGCACCCACTCCTCGGCTCGAGGACGCGCCGTCTCCTCGGGGCGTTGCCGCGCGGCCTCCTCAGGATGCGCCTGTGCCGTCTCCGTGGCTCGAGCATGCGCCGTCTCCTCGGGGCGTGTCCGCGCCGGACGCTCCGGATGCGGGCGCGGGTGCGTCGTGCTGGGGTTTGGTCGCCAGAGGAGGGCGGTGGTGGCGGCGACGGTCGCCAGGGCAGGGAACACCGCGAGCGTCGCGGTCTCGTCCGCCAGCGCCCACCCGAGCACCAGCGACCCGAGCCAGAGCGCGCCCGCCGTGCCCGCCGCCCTGCCCACCCGGCCGCTGCGCCCCCTGGCCGCCGCCCACGCCGCACCCGTCGTCGCCACGACCATCACGACCAGCACGACCACGTACGGCACGCGCACCGCCACCGGCACCACCGCCACGACGAGCACCCCCGCCAGCGCCACGAGACCAGGCCGGACAGCCAGCGCGAGCACCACCCCCGCCAGCCCGACGGCCACCACCGCCAGCGGGCGATCCCCAGTGAACGCCACCCCACCGCGCCACGGATCGAACACGGCCAGATAGGCCCCAAAGGTCCCTACCAGCACATCGCCGACGACCACCAGCGCCAAAGCCGCCAGCACCACCGTCACCCTGCCAACCACGGAGGTCGCCACACCGGGCCCACCCCTGGAGGTCACCGCACCGGGCCCTCTCTCGGAGGGCACCACAGCAGGCCCCCTCTCGGAGGTCGCCACAGAGGACCCGCCCCCAGGGATCGCCGCAGCAGGCCCGCCCTCGGAGGGCGTGCGCTCGGAGGGCGTGCGCTCGATTCCAGGGGGCCCTGGCGTTGCGCGTGTGCCGTACCAACCCAACAGCGCCAGCCCCGCGCCGATGGCCAGCCCGGTCGATGCCGCGTCCCGCGCGAACAGGCCGAGGCCGTCGAGCGCCACCCACACCAGCCCCGAACCCGCCAGCGCCGCCCCCACCAGCGCCGCGGGCCTGCGGTACAGCAGCCCCCACGCCACCAGCAGCGCCCCGAGCACCGCATACGCCACCGGCCGCTGGTCCAGCGACCACAGCACCGCGAGCGCCCCCACGACCCCCGCCACCCACGGAGCCGAGGGCACCCTGAACCGCGCCGCGACGACGGTGAACCCCAGCGCGACCGCCAGCTGCACCCCCACCACCACCAGGTACGGCAGGCCGTACACCACCGGCGCCGCCACCACCGCCGCCGTCGCGGGCACCACCGCCGCCCACCGCGCCCTTCCCAGGACCAACGGGACGGCCGCCAGCAGGGCGAAGACAACGGGCGCCGCTGGCGGCCCGACGACCACGTCGTCGTCCCACAAGGTCGTCACGGGCGCGTCGAAGACCGCCATCAGCGTCTGAGGCAGCACCGCCAGCCCGCCGAGCAGCGCCAGCCCGACCCCGGAGAACGCGTAGGGCGCGCGCAGCCGTTCGGGGAGCAACCGCGCCAGAGCCGTCACGGCCAGCGCCGCCCCGACGTACGGCGGCACCCGCCAGTCCGCGGCCGGCAGCCCAAGCCCAGGCGCCCCCACCGCGACGACCAGCGCCGTCGCCGACCAGCCGGCCGCGAACGCCCGGCCGATCCTGTCCTCCGTGCGGAAGGCCGCGAAGAACCCCATGGCGGCCAGCACGAGCAGCGACGGCACGTGCAGCAGCCAGTCCTGCTCGGCCGTCGCCACCCCTGCCGACACCAGCGCGGCCGTCCCCATGATCGCCGCGCAGACCACCGCCGTCACGCGGAGCGCTCCCCAGCGCGCGGCGACGGACCAGACGGCGATGTCCAGCACGACCGTGGCGGCCAGCGCGGCGCTCGGCCAGCCGCGACCGTGCCCCGTCGCCAGCATGATCAACGGCGCCTGCGCCAGCACGACCGCCAGCGACAGCGACACCTTCAGCGACAGCACCCTGCCGTAGACCGCCGCCGCCAGGGCCACCACCCCGAGCGTCGCCGCGGCGTAGTCCCACCCGTCGACGGCGCCGACCAGGCCCGTTCGGTGCGCCGCGTAGCCGTCCAGCAGCATCAGCGCCAGTCCCAGCGCGCCGACGGTCTCCGCCGTCGCGTTCAGCTTCCGTCTGAGCAGCACGACCGGTACGGCCAGCGTCACGCCCGTGAGGCCCGCGAGGATCGCCGCCCTGCCCCCGATGCCGAGGTGACCCCAGCTGACGACGGTGAACACGATCGCCGCCACTGCCAGGAGGAGCCCGCCGAGGATGAGCAGCAGGTTCTGCGCGGTCCTCCTGGACACCTCCCCCTGCGCCCGCCCACGTCCTCCGGACGGCCCGCCAGGGAACCCCCCACCGGGACCCGCCCCCGCACCAGCGCCCGAAGCCTTCACACCACCAGGCGAGACACCCGGACCGCCCACCCGTGAGGCTCCGCCAGGAGTGCCCGCACCACCAGGTGAGACCCCGCCCGGCCAGCCCTCATCGCCGGGAGCGGCTCCGGCGGGTAGGTCACCCGGCTCCCCGATACCTGTGGAGTTCCCTGCCCGTGTGTCCTCCGCTGTCTGCCCTGCGGCGGCCCTCGGTGGAACCACCGAAGGATCCCCGGTGTGGCCCGCGAGACGGGCGCGGTCGGCGCGCAGGAGGGCGAGGAGGTGCTCCCGCCGTCCCTTCAGCTCGGCCTCGTGCGCCCTCAGGCCCGCCAGCGCGCCGTCCACCTTCCACAGCTCCAGCGCCACGGGCCCGGACAGCGGCAGCCCGCACCGGGGGCAGGCGCCGGCGGGCCCGGCCAGAGGAAGGTCGCAATCAGGACAGTTCGCACGCATGGCGAGAACAATGCCGCACTCGACTTGATGATCGCTTGCGCCGTCCTACTCAGAAACGCCTAGGCACCCCGACTCATCGCGTCTTCCTGGCGATGACCGTGATCACCCCGGTCGCGCCCGCCGCCACCGCCAGCCACAGCAGGACGTCGGTGCCCGAGATCCCACCGGGCGAATCGGCGGCGACCGCCTCGCCGTCCGCTGCCGCCGACGACTCGCCGTCCGGCGCGGCCTCGGACGCAGGCCCGGACTCAGCGGCCTCGGACGCGGGTCCGGAGTCCGCGAGTGTGGAGGACGGCGAGGGCAGGGCTGTCGCGGGCAGCGGCACCCGGTGGACGGGGCTGTTGGCCCCCTCGCTCCCGGTCAGCAGCGCCTTCCCGTCGGCGGTGTAGGCGATCGACTCGGCCTGGTCGAGAGCGGGCATCGACACTTTCGCCAGCGGTTCGTCCAGCGCCCTGTACACGGTCGCGGAGAAGTAGGTGCGGACCACGAAGCTCGACCCGTCGGGCGCGTAGGCGGCGTCGGTGGCCATGATCGGAGCCGAGCCGACCTTGCGAAGGACGTTGGTCCTGCCCGCCCTCAGCCGTTCGGGCGCCTCGTAGATCGCCCCCGCGAACTGCTTGGTCACCACGTACAGGCGTCCGGTCTTCGGGTGGACCATGATGCCCTCGGCGTTGTGCCCGCCGTCCTCGTACGTGAAGCGATACCGGACGGCGGGCAGCGCGGCGTCCCTGAGCGTCGTGGGCTCCATCACCTTGTAGATCGAGATGTCGGGCCACGCGCCGTCGAAGTTGTCGCCGATGTCAGCGAACCAGAGCACGCCTCGCCCGGTCCGCGGATCCTTGGAGGCGGCCATGGCCTCCCAGTCACGGGCCTGGGCGCCGCGCAGCGTGAACGTCGCCCTGGTCCTGCCGTTCGCACCGAGCGCGAAGAAGGTCGGGCCCGCGTCGCTGTCGTTGTGCGTGTAGTAGACACCGTCGTGCGTGGGAGACAGTGCGAGACCGCTCGACTCGGTGATGCGCGGGTCCGGGATCGTGAACGCGACCTCGTCGTTCCCGTCGCCGAACCCCCGAGCCCCGGCGACTCCGGAAACCTCGGACACGGGCACCGCGGCACCCGGACTCCCGACAACGGGCACATCCGCCACCGAACCCCCGACACCACGGCCGACCGCACCCCCCGCCACCGCCACCACCGCACGAGAGGCCACCGCACGAGAGGCCACCACGCTAGGGGCCCCCGCGCGAGCAACGTCCACTCGAGGGGCTTCCACGCGAGCAGCCACCGCTTGAGCCGCCTCAGCACCAGGGGTCTCCGTGCGAGAGGCCAAGGTCTGGGAGGTTACGGGTTCCGCGAAAGTGGGGGTGGCGAAGGCTGGTGTGGCCGGTAGTGCCAGGGCCATGACAAGCCCCACAAGCGTGCGAATCAGGACATCCCCCATCCAGCAATCATGCCGCAGCGGCGACCATCGCGCTCTGCCGGTAGAAGCCGCCGCCCTGCAGAACGACGAGCCCGAGGTTGGCCGCGAGCACCGCCATCCACAACGTACCCAATCCACCCGAAGCCGCCGCGGAAGTCGCGACGGCCGCGAACAAGCCGTACCCGATCACAAAGGAATCCAAGCTCATCCACCAGCCGTCGCCGACAGAAAAGCGCTGCCCTGCAGGGCGAGCAGGAGCAGGTTGGTGGCCAGCATGGCGGTCCACAGGCCCGGCAGGCCCCAGGCGCCCGCCACCGGTCCCGCGGCGGTGGCCATCAGGCCCCAGCCGATCGCCAGCGAGCGCAGGCTGGAGCTCGACCGCTTCATCGCGGTGAGCCCGAAGCCCATGACCACGTTGCCCGCGTCGGCCAGCGTCGCCGACAGCATGAGGGCCGCCACGGCCGTCACCTGGGCTCGGACCGCCACGTCGGTGGTGAACGCCCGCGTCAGCGGGTCCATGAGCAGCAGCACCACCAGGACGCCCGCGCCCGCCCCGCAGATCGCGAGCGTCAGCGCGACCCGGGCGCCGTGCCGCTTGCCCGCCATCCCGTTCGCCCGGGCGATCTCCGGCACGGACGCCTGGGCCACCGCGAGCGCGGGCAGCATGAGGAAGCCGGTCAGCGAGTAGAGGATCGCGTGCGCCGCCGAGCCCGCGACGCCGGTCCTCGCCGCCGCATAGGCCACCACGCCGAGGCCGGCGAACTTGATCAGCAGCGTCCCCGACAGCGGAAGGCTCACCCGGGCGATGCGCGTGATCTCCTGGACGCGCGGCCTGCCCCTGCCGACGGGCCGTCCCAGCACGCGGCGCAGGGCGAGGTTCGCGATCCCCGCTCCGGCCAGCGACGAGCAGAGGAAGGCCACGCCCGCGCCGGTCAACCCCCATGCCGGCACCATGACGGGCACCAGGATGACGACCACCAGCGTGGACGCCGCACTCGACCACAGGACCTGACGGCTGCGCCCGAGCGAGACCAGCACGATGTTCGCGCCCCCGTTGGAGGCGCTCACCAGCAGCGAGAGCGCCAGCGTGACGGGCAGGACACCGAACCCCGCCACCCTGACCCCGCTCAGCGCGGCGATGAGCGGAGCGCACGCCACCGCGACCGCGCCGGCCGTACCGATCAGCAGGGCGAGCCATCGGGCATCGCGCAGGACGGGGACCACGGCCGGCGGATCGTCCCGGAAGGGAGCGACGAACGGCCCCAGCCCGCGCAGGCCACCGACGACGGCCATCAGGGCCGGGTGGTGGACGGCCGTGGTGAGGGCGTAGGCGGCCAGCGCGGCCGTCTCGTGACGGCCGAGGACGGAGGTGACGACCAGGGATCCGGCTAATCCGGTGACCGAGGACAGAAGGAGCGGGAGCGCGGCCCCCGCGATGGCGCGATGCATGAAACGCACAATCCCGAGGCGATCAGACCCCGGGATTCGTGATCAGTATACCGGGGCGGGGTCTGGCCTGGAGTGCGCTCCAGGTTCTTAGGCTGGGGGCATGGAATACGTGAACCTTGGACGCACCGGGCTCAAGGTCAGCCCGCTCTGCCTCGGCACGATGAACTTCGGTCCCCAGACGACGGAGGAAGACTCCTTCGCCATCATGGACAGGGCCCACGAACTCGGCATCAACTTCTTCGACACGGCCGACGTGTACGGCTGGAAGCAGGGCGAGGGCGTCACCGAGAACATCGTCGGCCGCTGGTTCGCCCAGGGCGGTGGCCGCAGGGAGCGCACCGTCATCGCCACCAAGTTCCACGGCAAGATGGGCGAGTGGCCCAACGAGAGCCTGCAGTCGGCGCTGCACATCCGCAGGGCCTGCGACGCCTCGCTCAAGCGCCTGCAGACCGACTACATCGACATCTTCCAGGCGCACCACATCGGCAGGGAGACCCCCTTCGAGGAGTTCTGGGAGGCCATGGACATCCTGCGCCAGCAGGGCAAGATCATCTACGTCGGCTCCTCCAACTACGCGGGCTGGCACATCGCGAAGGCCCAGGAGAGCGCCGCGCGCAGGGGCATGCTCGGCCTGGTCAGCGAGCAGTCCCACTACAACCTGCTCACCCGCAAAGTGGAGCTGGAGGTGCTGCCCGCCTGCGAAGACTACGGGCTCGGCGTGATCCCGTGGAGCCCGCTGGCCGGCGGCCTGCTCGGCGGCGTGCTACGCAAGATCGACAAGGGCCGCTCGGCCACCGAGAACATGGTCAAGGAGCTCGACAAGCACCGCGAGCGGATCGAGCAGTACGAGGCGTTCTGCGACGAGCTCGGCGAGGACCCCGCGCACGTCGGCCTGGCCTGGCTGCTGACCCGCCCCGCCGTGACCGCGCCGATCATCGGCCCGCGCACGCTCGACCAGCTCGACGGCACCATGCGCACGCTTGAGATCGACCTGGACGACAAGGCGCTGGCCAGGCTCGATGAGATCTTCCCCGGCCACGAGACCGCGCCGGAGGACTACGCCTGGTGATCCGGGGGGCCCATTCCCAGCACGGGCTCGACGGGCGCCTCGTCGGCCGGAAGGCTCTTGCGGCGCTTCCGGCCGACGAACCAGTAGCCGAAACCGCCGAAGGCGACGCCCGTCACACAGGTCCAGATCCACCACGCGTTCTCGGGGGCGGGCCGGACGATCAGCAGCACGACCAACGCCAGCGCCCACAGGGCAGTGCCCGCGAGCACGGCGGCTCTGTCGTTGGTCTCGAGCGGCTCCGGATCCGGCCGCCATGGCTGCTTCACGTGATCCAGCCTAGTCGACGTGCTGTTTCACGCGATATGGCGGCAAATCCGTCTCGATCAGGTCGCGGGGTCTTTTCGCAGGTCGCAACCGCTGTCACTCTTCGCGCGTGAAAGACATGAAAGCCACTACTCCATCCAGACTTGACCGGTACTTCGCCATCACCGCGCGGGGCTCGACCGTCTCCCGCGAGGTGCGCGGCGGCCTGGCCACCTTCTTCACGATGGCCTACATCGTCGTCCTCAACCCCCTCATCATCGCGAGGGCCACGGACGCCGACGGCCAGTTCATCGGGGACGGTCTGGTCGCCAACGTACCGCTGGTCGCCTCCGGCACCGCGTTCGTCGCGGGCATGCTCTCCATCCTCATGGGCGTCGTCGGCAGGGTGCCGTTCGCGATGGCGGCGGGCCTCGGCCTGAACGCCTTCGTCACGTTCGGCATCGCCTCCCAGATGACGTGGGAGGCGGCGATGGGCCTGGTCTTCCTCGAGGGCGTCATCATCGGCATCCTCGTGCTGACCGGATTCAGGGTGGCCGTCTTCAACGCCATCCCTGTCCAGTTGAAGACCGCGATCAGCGTCGGCATCGGCCTGTTCATCGCCTTGATCGGCTTCGTGGACGCGGGCTTCGTGCGCCGCGTCGCCGCCGGGCCGCCGCTGGAGATGGGCATCTCGGGCGCGCTGACTTCGTGGCCGCTGCTGGTCTTCATCCTCGGCCTGCTGGCCACCGCCGTCCTGGTGGCCCGCAAGGTCAAGGGCGCGATCCTCATCGGCATCGTCGGCACCACCCTCCTCGCGATGATCGTCGAGGCGCTGACGAAGACGGGTGCGGCCACTGCGAAGAACCCCGCCGGCTGGCAGCTGGTCACGCCGTCCTGGCCCGAGCAGATCTTCGGTTTCCACAACCCGCTGACGCTGTTCACCGAGTTCGACCCGTTCGGCGCCTTCAGCCAGGTGTCGGTGATCCTGGCCGTGCTGCTGATCTTCACCCTGCTGGTCACGGACTTCTTCGACACGATGGGCACGATCGTGGGCGTCGGCCGCCAGGCCGACCTCCTCGACGAGGAGGGCCAGCTCCCGCGCACCAAGGAGATCCTGCTCGTGGACTCCATCGGCGCGGCGGCGGGCGGCGCGGGTTCGGTGTCGTCCAACACCACCTACATCGAGTCGGCCGCGGGTGTGGCCGAGGGCGCCCGCACCGGTCTGGCCAGCGTGGTCACCGGCGTGCTGTTCCTGCTGGCGATCTTCGTGGCGCCGCTGGTCGCCGTCGTGCCGTACGAGGCGGCGGCGCCCGCCCTCGTCGTGGTCGGCTTCATGATGATGACGACGGTCCGCGAGATCGACTGGAACGACTTCGACATCGCCATCCCCGCGTTCCTGACGATCGTGCTCATGCCGTTCACCTACTCCATCTCGAACGGCATCGGCGCGGGTTTCGTCAGCTACGTGCTGATCCAGGTCGTCAAGGGCAGGAGCAGGAACGTCCATCCGCTGATGTGGGTGGTCGCCGGGCTGTTCGTCGTCTACTTCGCGCTCGGGCCGATCAAGACGCTTCTGTAGCGAGGCCGTCCACGGGGCCGCCCTCCTCCCGGGGGGCGGTGGCCACGCGCAGCCACAGCCGCCGCGTGACGACGGCGGCCAGCACCAGCCCCGCGAGCACGCCCGACCCGAGCAGCACCTCGATCGCGATCCAGTCGGGCAGCGAGAACCACGCCAGATTGCCGGTCCACAGGTCGGCGGTGGCGACGAGGAAGGGTAGCGCCACCGCGAGCGTTGGCAGGAGGTACGGCACCGCCGACCTACGCTGGACCATCAGGTCCGCGGCGGCGATGAGCATGACGCAGACCACCGTGGCGACGGGACCGGCCGTGTGGTCGAACAGCAGCGAGCCGACGACTCCGCCGTACTCGTGAGCCAGAACGGAGATCGCGGGAAGCGACGGCATGCCCGCGATCCCGATGAGCGCCAGCCTGCGGTGTGCGGACCCCTCGGCGACGCGGGCGAGAATGGCCAGGCCGAGGAGGAAGACGGTGGGGAGCAGGCTCGCCGCCACGAAGGCCGGAGGCAACGCAACAGTGACGGCTTCCCAGGCCGAAACGATCACCGCGGCGGCCCAGAATAAGAAGTGCATGGTGGACTCTACCGAAAACCCTTGGAGGGAATAGCGTGGCTTCGCATATAGTTAGCAAGGGTAATGAGACGTGCTAACGAATCCCCCTCCCAAGATGGATCTGCGCAGCGACGCAGGCCTGGCATCAGCCCTGCGCGTGTCGCTGGCGCGGCTGACCAGACGACTCCGACGACAGGCGGCGGCACACACCCTGACGCCCACCCAGTTCGCGACGCTCGCCGCCGTGGAACGGCATTCAGGGATAACCCCCGGCGAATTGGCCGAGCTCGAGAAGGTGCAACCGCCCTCGATGACTCGGGTGATCGCCGCGCTCGAGGAGCGCGGGTTGGTCGCGCGCTCACCGCACCCGACCGACAGGCGCCAGGTGACCGTGGTGGTGACCGACACCGCCAAGGCGCTCCTGAAGGAGGAGCGCCGGTTGAAGGAAGCCTGGTTGACGCATCGGCTGAAGGAGCTGACACCCGAGGAGCGGGCAGTGCTCCGGCAGGCGGCGCCGATTCTGGAGAAGCTCAGCAAGATATAGAGCCTGACGAACCCAGGACCGGGATGTTCCGGTCTCTCAGGGTTCACAACTACCGGCTGTTCGCGGCCGGCGGCATCGTCTCCAACCTCGGCACCTGGATGCAGCGCACCGCCCAGGACTGGCTGGTGCTCGACCTCACCCACGGCAGCGCGGCGGCCCTCGGAACCACGACCGCGCTGCAGTTCCTCCCGCAGTTGCTGTTCGGCCTGTTCGGCGGCGTGCTCGCCGACCGCTACCCGAAGCGCCCCGTGCTCATCATCGCGCAGTCGCTCATGGCGATGCTGGCGGTGACCATGGGCGTCCTCACCGTCACCGGCTCGGCCGAGGTGTGGCACGTCTACACGATGGCCTTCGCGCTCGGCGTCATCTCCTGTGTGGAGGTGCCGACCCGGCAGGCGTTCGTGGTCGAGATGGTCGGCAGGGAGGATCTGCCCAACGCCATCGCGCTCAACGCCTCGATCTTCAACCTGGCCCGCGTGGTCGGCCCCGCGCTCGCCGGTGTGCTCATGTACGCCATCGGCACCGGACCGATCTTCCTGCTCAACGCGCTGACCTTCGGCGGCGTCATCTCCAGCCTGCTCCTCATGCGCAGGTCCGAGCTGACCCCCGCCGAGCTCGTCCCCAGGGCGAAGGGCCAGCTGCGCGAGGGGCTGCGCTACGTCGTCGAACGCTCGGAGCTCCTGCTGCCGATCCTGGTGATCGCGTTCATGGCGATGTTCACGCAGTCGTTCTCGATGTCGATCGCGCTCATGGCCCGCGAGGTCTTCGGTCAGGGCGCCTCGTCGTTCGGTGTGGCCTCCAGCGCCTTCGCCGTCGGCGCGCTCGGCGGCGCCCTGCTGGCCGCCCGCCGCGCCAGGCCGAGCCGCAAGCTGCTCATCGCCGGCGCCATCGGGTTCGGGCTGTTCCAGGTGGTGGTGGGCCTCGCCCCCTTCTACCCGGTCTACCTCCTGCTGCTCGCCCCCACCGGCATCGCGTTGATCACGGTCAACACGGCCGCCAACTCGCTGGTCCAGATGTCCACCTCGCCCGAGATGCGGGGCCGGGTCATGGGCATCTACGTGCTGGTCTTCACCGGCGGCGCCCCGATCGGCGCGCCGCTGATCGGCTGGATCTCCGACCTGGGCGGTCCGCGCGTGGGCGTCATGATCGGCGGGCTGCTCACGCTCGTGGGCACCGGCCTGGCCATCCTGCTCACCCGCATGATCGGCGCCCGCCGCACCCGCCGCCTGGCCGTCGCCACCGCCTGACGCCCCTCCGGCCCGCGCCTCCACACCCCGCGGGCCGAGGGGCCCGCTCCTCCACACCCGCGGGCCGCTGATGGACCCGGCCTCCACACCCGCGGGCCGAAGGGCCCTCGGCACTCGGGGACAATCGACCCGTGAGACTGTTCGCCGCGATCCTGCCGCCGCCCGAGATCCTCGACGAGGTGGCCGCCGCGCTGGCCCCGCGTATCCGGGTGGTGGAGGGCCTGCGCTGGGTCGATCGCTCCACCTGGCACCTCACGCTCGCCTTCTACGGCGAGGTCGCCGACCGCTCCCTGCCCGACCTCGAGGTACGGCTGGCCCGCGCCGCCGCCCGTCACCCCGTCAAGCGCCTGGCCTTCGCGGGCGCGGGCGCCTTCGCCAAACGGGTCTTCTGGGTCGGCATCACGGGCGACCCCCTCGTCCGGCTGGCCGACTCGGCCGCCGCGGCGGGGCGTCGCGCGGGAGCCGTACAGACTGACGAGAAGCGCTTCCACGCCCACCTCACGCTCGCCCGCGCCAGGCACCCCACGGACCTCCGCCCGTTGGTGGAGGCCCTGTCGTCCTTCGCGGGGTCACCGTGGTGGGCCGATTCGATCCACCTCATGCGCAGCCATCCGGGCTCGGCGGTGAGGTACGAGTCACTCGGACATTGGGCGCTCGCACCCGCCGAGCGGAGCTAGGCTGCACGGCGTGGACCGTCCTCGCTTCTGGCTTCTCCCGACCGTGCTCGGCTTGCTCCTGCTGATCGTCGTCGTCGGCTCCGTGCTGACCTGATCGGCTAGGACAGATCGGCCTCGGCCAGCAGCAGCGGAACGTCTCCCGGGTTGCGCAGGAGGGCCGCGACGGCGAGGCGGTCGTTCCACTGACCCGTCGCCCACGCCAGGCCGCGCGCCAGGCCGTCGACGCCGTCGCAGTGGACCATGCCGTCGAAGTAGCGCCAGGCGCACGGCACCCCATCGACCAGTAGCTTCTCGTGCTCCACGTAGCGCGTGGGCGCCGTGGGCAGCAGCGATCTGACCTCCTGCGGCACCGGACGCTCGACCCCCGTGGAGGTCACCGCGCCCGGGACCAGCTCTCCCGTGAGCGGCAGATCGAGCAGCTCCGACAGGGCCTCGGCCAGGTCGAAGGGGGCCAGGATCAGCGGCCTGTCGGTCACCAGCTGCAGCAGGTCGGGCGCCTCGACCACGACCGCGTCGTCGGCCGAGGCGACCACGATCTCGCCGCCGAGCACCGCCCGCACCGAGGTGGGCGGCGCCACCCGCGACGGGTCGACGGCGGCCAGCGCCATCCACAGCGCGCGCAACTGCGCGCGGTCGACGGTCAGCGACGGGTCCGCCAGTAGCTCCAGGAGCTCCTCAGGGCCCCCGTGGGAGGCCAGCAGGTCGGTCAGCGTGGTGCGGACGCCCAGCATGGCCAGCGCCGCGTGGTCGAGCCCCTCGGGCGCCTCGTCGTACAGGCCGGTCAGCAGCGGGTCGGCGCCGGGCAGGCGCAGCTCCAGCGGACGCCGCCCGTCGAGGACCGGGTGGGTGGACAGCCACCACGCGGTGTAGGAGGGCACCTCCTGACCGTCGACGCGCAGCGGCAGCAGCGCGCTCCTCAGCGGCGGCCTGGTGATCAGAGCGAGCGCGGCGGGCCAGTCGGCCACCAGCTCCAGGTCACGGATGGCGGTGAACTCGGGCGCGACGGGAGGCAGCTCGAAGGCGGGCAGCGACTCGAGCCACGCGTCCTCCTCATCGAGGTCGTGGTCGCAGGAGTCGAGGTCGAGCAGCACGTCGGCGTCGTTGACCACGGCGAACCCGTCGAGCACGCCGACCGCCGTCAGCACCCGGGGGTCGTAGGAGGAGTCGGCCACGCCGAAGCCCGAGTCGTCGACGAGCAACCCGGCCAGCGCGCCGCCGGGCAGCAGCAGCTCACCGGCTGGGTAGAGCGAGCCGTCGGCGCCGCGCAGCGCCAGCTCCGACAGCCACGGCTCCTCGCCTGCCGTCAGCCCCGCCGCGTCGACCAGGGAGAGCACGGCCCTCGCCACCGCGTCGGGATCGTCGCTGTCGAGCGACTGCGCCACGGCGTTCTTGGTGAGGGGGTCGTCGAGGACGGCGCGCGGCGTGGCCTCGAAGGCGCCGAGGCGCAGGAGCAGCGGGTGCGCCGCGTCGGGATGGACGATGCGCAGCCCGAGCGGAGCCAGATCGAGCGGCGTGGTCAGCACCAGGGTGCCGCGCGGCCCGCGCACCAGGCGGCCGTCGGCCAGCGGCACGGGCAGCGCCCCCAGCGCCTCGGGGTCGTCGGCGGGCAGCACGTCGTAGAGCGAGCGCCACCAGGCGGGGTCGCGGCCCTCGATGGCCTCGCCCGACAGCTGGTCGACCACCTCGGCCAGCTCCACCCTGCGCACGCCCAGCGAGGCCATGGCGGGGTGCCTGGCCGGCCAGCCGGCGGGCAGCAGACCGGGGACGATCGAGGCGAGCACCGCCAGCAGCTCTCCCGAGCCGTTGACGACCGACGCCTCCCTGCCGGAGACCACCCAGCCGTCGCCCGAGGGCTCGCGCACGGGATGTTCGACCTGCCAGGCGGCGTCGGGGTCGTAGAGCGCCGCATCCGCGAACGAGGGCGACTGCACCACGGGCGGCGGCGCCGACAACGCGGGCAGCAGCGGGACGTCGGGCAGCAGGCGCAGGATGGCGCGCCGGATGCGGGCGTCGAGCTCGCCCTTGCCCATCAGCGCGGGCACCAGGTCGAGCAGCCTGGGCGTGCGCGGCAGCTCCTCCAGCAGCCGCACGTAGGCCTCGGCCACGCGCGAGATCAGGAAGTCGGTCAGTGGGCCCCGCGCGACGTGCCGCCGGTCGGTGGCCATCGGGAACGAGGCGATGAGCAGCGCGGGCAGGTCGAGCGGCTCGTCGGAGGGGGTGGGCGCGTGCACCACCTGCGGCACGGGCAACGGCCCCTCCTGCTCGGGCACCGCCCAGCGCACCGACCAGTAGGGCCTGGATCGCTCCTCGGTCGGCCGGTCGGCGAAGTACGCGGCGACCTCGTCGGCCGAGAACTCCCCCGACATGGAGACCACGTGCCACCCGGACGGCTCGACCCTGCGGGTGACCCCGTCGACCACGATCTCGATGGCGGTCAGCGCGGGCATGCCGAGCAGCAGCGCGGGGGAGGTCTCCGCGAGCATCCGCCGCACGGCCTCGAGGGCCGAGGGACGCAGCGGGAGCCGTACGAGGGTCTCGAAACCGTCGGGGACCTCGACGGAGTCGGGGAACGGCAGCCGCAGCAGCGGCACGTGCCCCTCGCGGGTGTCGAGCTCGCCCGCGAGGGCGGGCTCGGCGGCCACCAGCGCCGTCGTCTCCTCACGTGACCAGCGGACCGCCCCCGTGGAGCGCGATCCGATCGAGGGGGCGTCGCACACCGAGACCACCGCCGCGAAGCCCACGCCGAAGCGGCCGGCCGCGCCCACGTGGCCGCGCTTGGCCGACACCCGCAGCGTGGACAGGCCCTCGACCCCGGCCGCGTCGAGCGGCGCGCCGGTGTTGGCCGCCGTCAGCACGCCGTCGCGCAGCTCCAGGCGCAGCAGGCCGGGCACGCCCGCGCGCAGGGCGGCGTCGGCGGCGTTCTGCGCCAGCTCGACGATCAGGCGGTCGCGGTAGCCGCCGAGGGCGAAGTCCTCCTCGGCGTTGGCGTCCTCACGAAAGCGCGCTGGCGAGGCCTTCCAAGCCGTGAGGACGGCGGCGCGCATCCGGTCAGTGCCAAAGGTGTCCACGGGGCAAACTCCTAAACGAGAGAGGGGCCACCGAAGGCTAGCGCTCCGCGCCGACAATACGGATCGGCGCGGATCAGGAGTGGCCGAGCTCCTCCGAGGCCGACTCGTCGACCGAACCCTGCTCGTCCTCGATCAGGTCGTAGCCGAGGTCGTCGAGGATCGGCGTGGCCTGCTCCACGGGCGGCGGCATGACGGCGGCCTCGGAATGGGCGCCGCAGCCGTGGTCGGCGGCCACGACCTTGCCGTCGTCCGGCGCGTACTCGTTGGCGCACACGCCGAACTCTCCGCGCAGGCCGCCCGCGAGCGGCCAGAAGAAGCCACAGGTGGAGCACTGCGCAGGGGCGGCGTGCGCGATCGGCGTGTGCGGGCCCGACGCGCCCGAGTGCCAGCGCTTGGCGGCGCGGTCCCTGCCGATGGCCGACAGGACCCTGGCCCTGCCCAGGCCGTACTCGAAAATCATCTGGTGGTCGATCTCGGGGTCGGCGCCGGTGAAGCCGGGGACGAGCCTGTCGTCGTCTTCCGCGGTCGGCAGCAGGTCGCCGACGCCCAGGTCACCGGGGAGCAGCCGCTCGCTCCACGGCAGCCATTCGGGGGCCAGCAGGGCTCCCGGGCCCGGCAGCAGCACGGCCTCGCTGACCGTGACGTTCTTCGCGCGGGAGGCGCGGGTCACGGTGACGGCCCAGCGCCAGCCGCGGTAGGCGCGGTCGAGGCAGGCGAAGTAATGGGTGACGATCCGGTCGCCCTGGCCCTCGAATCCGAGGTGCTCTCCCGGCTCTCCGGGGCTGGCGAGCTCCCGCGCGGCCTCCCTCGCGAGGTCGACTGCGGCGACACAGGCCTGGTCGGGCGCGGCGACGCGGGTCCTGGTCCTGGTCATCGGCGCGCCCTCGCCGAAAGGTGCTGTTCGCTCACACTCCATTCTCACCCATGACGGGACGTGCGAGCACCCATGTCAGGTAAGACTGGTTAGCGTGGATCGTGTGTGGACGCTAGCGAGACGGGTGGGACACGTGTTGGCCGAAGCCGGCCGCGCGTCCATTCGTGCAGGCCGCAGGACGGCGCGCGGCACCCGGCGCGTGGGTCTGGCCACCGCGAGCGGCGCCCAGCGGGTGGGGCACGCCACGCGCCGGCTTACGCACGCCCACGGCGCCGACCGCACCGGCCTCGGCAGGTTGATCGAGCTGACGGCCGCCAACAGCGCGGGCGACTCCCTCGTCACCCTGGCCCTGGCCGGCACGATCTTCTTCGGCCTGCCGGTCAACGAGGCACGCGGTCAGGTGGCGCTCTACCTGGTGATCACGATGATCCCGTTCGCGGTGGTCGCGCCGTTCGTCGGTCCTGTGCTCGACAGGTTCAGATCGGGCCGCCGCTACGTGATGGCGGGCACGCTGTTCGCCAGGGGCCTGCTGTGCTTCGCCATGGCCGCGGCCGTGGGTCCGGGCGACGTGCTGACGCTCTTCGCGGGCGCGCTGGGCGTGCTCGTGCTGTCGAAGGCCTACCACGTCTCCCGCGCCGCGATCATGCCGAGCGTGCTGCCCGCCGACATCACGCTGGTCAGCGCCAACGCGAGGGTGGCGCTGTTCTCCCTGGTCGCGGCGGGCATCGCGGTGCCCGCGGCGGCCGGCCTCACCGCCTGGCTCGGCGCGGCGTGGGTGCTGCGCATCGCGATGGTGGTCTTCCTGGTCCTGGGCGTCTTCGCGGTACGGCTGCCGCGCCACGTCGACTCCCCCGACCTCGACGAGGAGGAGGGCGGCGAGAGGGCGCGCTGGCGGACGCTGCTCAACGTCGGCCCCGCCGTCACCGAGGCCATGCGGGCCAACGCCGCGATTCGCTTCTTCTCCGGCTTCCTGCTGTTCTACCTGCTCTTCCTCGTGCAGGACGAGCACCTCAAGGACCTGCCCGCGACCACCACCATCGCGCTCCTCGCCGCCGCGGCGGGCCTCGGCGGCCTGGCGGGCGCGGCGGTGGCCAACTGGGCGCGCAACCACTCGCCCCAGCTCATCGTGCTGCTCACGCTGGCGGTGACCACGGTGACGGCGGGTGTCACGGCCTTCCTGTTCGGCCTGTGGGCCGCCGTCGCGGTGGCGCTGGTGGCCGCCTTCGCGCAGGAGCTCGGCAAGCTGGCGCTCGACGCGATCGTGCAGCGCGAGATCGGCGAGGAGGTGCGCTCGTCCACGTTCGGCGTGGTCGAGGCGCTCCTGCAGCTGGCCTGGGTGTTCGGCGGGCTGATCGGCCTGCTGGTGTCGGACTGGTCGGCCGGCCCCGGCGGGCTCACCGGGCTCACGGTCGTGCTGGCCCTCGCCCTCGGCTGGCTGGTGGTGCGCAGGAGGGTGCGGGTCAGGGCGCGTGCGGCCAAGGTGAGCGCCTCGACCGCGGCGAAGGACCCCACCGCCACCACCAAACCGCTGACCAACCCGCACAGCGGGTGATCAGTCGAGGTCGTCGGCCACCGCGCGCAGCACCTGGGCGATCTTCTTGGAGTGCGCGGCGTCGGGGTGCTTGCCCCGCTGGTACGACTCGGAGATGGTGTCGAGCAGCTTGATGAGGTCCTCGACGATCACGACCATCTCGTCGGGCTTCTTCCGCTTGCCCTTCGGCTTGACCGTCTTCGCCAGGGTCGGGGGCTGCTCGAGAATGCGCACCGACAGCGCCTGCTGCCCCCTCCGGCCCTCGGCCACGCCGAACTCGACCTTTTGTCCGGGCTTTAGCGGCTCCGCGCCAGTGGGAAGCGCGGAGGAATGGACGAAGACCTCACCGCCGTCGTCGCGGGTGAGGAAGCCGAAACCCTTGTCGGCGTCGTACCACTTGACCTTGCCACTCGGCACAGGGGGGACCTCGTTCGTACTGTCGGGAAAGATGAATGGAAGTAGGTTATGCCCAGCGGGCCCGGAGAGCGACCGGGTAAATGCGGGTTTAATTCCAGTCGGCGAACCAGGCGGCGAACTCGGTCAGATCCGACAGCGCCACATCGGCTCCGTGATCACGCAGCTCTCCCACGGTGTAGGGGCCCGTCGCGACCGTCACGCTGACGGCGCCTCCGGCTCGCGCCGCCTCGATGTCCGCGACGTGGTCTCCAACATAGGCCGCCGCGCCGAAACTGGCGAGCGCCCCGCCCTTGTCCGCGCCGAACACCGATCCGACGACCTCGTCCACGTCGAAGCCGAGCAGGTCGACCGTCCTTCTCGCGTCGTGGACGTTCTTCCCCGTCACGACGATCACCCGGCCGCCCGCCGCGCGCACGGCCTTGATCGCCGCGTGCGCGCCGTCCATGGCGATGTGCAGCGGGAGGGCGGTGGCGGGATAGAGCTCCCTGAAGAGCGCCGCGGCGGCGGGGACGTCGCCTGCGGGGAGCCAGTTGGCCAGCTCCACCTCGAGCGGAGGGCCGAGCCTGCTGATCACCGCCGCGCTGTCGATGACCACGCCCAGCCGTACGGCCAGCTCGTCATAGACGGCCGCGATACCCGTTCTGGTGTCGGCCAACGTCATATCGAGGTCAAACCCCACTGATTTCCCCACCCGTGAAGAGTAACGGTCCCTGGTATGGGAGCGTTGAAGTGGGAAGAAAGGAATTACTTATCCGAGGGAGCGGCCATGGCTGAAACCCGACCGCATCGGCCCGCCGTCCGGACCGCGCCGACCGTCTGGCAGCGCGCGGCCGCCATCGCCGTGTGGGCCGTCAAGGTCTTCACGCGGAGCGTCGCGCTCGTCATGGCGCTATACATCGCCTTCAGGATCTTCCCCGCGAACCCCGCCAACGCGCTCGTCCAGTTCGTGGAGTCGGTGGCCACCACGCTGTCGCTCGGCCTGTCCGACCTGTTCAGGCTGGCCGACGCGCGCTGGCAGGTCCTGGTCAACTACGGCCTGGCCGCGGTGGTGTGGCTCGCCCTCGGCTCGGCTGTGGCGAGCCTCATCCGGCGCGTGTCGCCGTAACGACTATGGTCCTTACTAATGAGAAACGTGCCAATCGGACCACCGCCGGGTCCCTGACCGGCACGTAGGCGTTGCGGCGGTCTGATGAGCACGTTTCTCATTAGATGGAGGTACTAAGAACGACATGACCAGATCCACGCGCGAGCGGATCGTCGACGAGGCCCTGAGACTGTTCGCGGAGCGGGGCTACTCCGCCACCTCGGTGGCCGAGATCGAGGCCGCCGCCGGGCTCTCCCCTGGTGCGGGAGGCCTCTACCGGCACTTCAAGTCGAAGTACGAGGTGCTCGCCGCCGCGATGCACGAGCACGCCGCGCGCACCCGCATCCAGGTGGCCGACAGCCTGGCCGAGCTCAGCAGCATGGAGGCCTCGGCCGACCTCGAGGAGCGCCTGTCCCTGGTGTGCCGCGCCGGCCTCGCGAAGGTGCGCGAGGAGAGCGAGCTGACCAGGGTGTTCTTCCGCGACCTCAGCCAGTTCCCCGAACTGGTCGCGGTCGTGCGCGAGGGCCTGCTGCAGCCGATGTTCGACGCGATCACCGGCTGGTTCCGCGCCCAGCCCGAGTACGCCGAGGTCGACCTCGACTGGACCGGAATCGGCGCGGTCCTCGGCGGCGCGGTCGTGCACTACCGGCTGTTCCAGGAGACCGTGGGCGAGACCCCTGGCCATGCCGAGAAGGACCAGTTCGTGGCCGCGTGGGTACGGCTGGCCGTCGGCCTGCTGCCCGCCCCCGCGCCGGTCAGCTGAGATCCCACAGGCGATAGGCGAGCCAGACCACGCCCAGACCAGTGAAGATCATGAACATGACCCCGCTGACCTCGTAGAACTGGGTCACGAACGCGGCGAAGCCCTGCTCGCCGCCGACCCGCAGCGCGCCGACCACCACCCCGCCGACGCCGTAGCCGAACATCGGCGCGCCGAGGCCGATCATCCGGTCCCTGAAGGACCAGCTGTCGCTCGCCAGGACGACCGCGGCCCCGACCGCCCAGACGATCACCGGCACCTGGAAGATCGCCACGGTCGGGAGGCTGATCGGCACCAGCAGCGCGGCCAGCAGGAGCAGCCCCATCGCGAGGACCTCGCGCGGATGACCCTTCACCACGGTCCTGGCGTCCCTGCCCTGCGTGGCCATCGGGTTGGCGCCCGCCATCGCCGCCCGGCGCAGCCCGGCGAACGGCAGGCCGCGCTCGGTCCTCCTGGTCAGCCTCGCCCGCGCCTCGCGGATCCCGCGCTCGACACCGTGCGGGACGTCGTCGACGACGCGGGGGAAGACGGCGGTGTCGCTCTCGGCGGGCCGTACCTCGGGTTCGGCCTGGATCTTCGGCACCGCGCCGTCGGAGGTGAGCCGGCGGGCCTCGCGCTCCACGAGCGCCGCCGGATCACCGAACCTGGCCAGCACCCTGGCCACGACCTTGGGGTCCTCGCTGCCGGCGCGCTCCGACTCGATGCGGGCCCGCAGCCGCTGGACGAAGTCGAGCCGGTGGTCCTGGCGCAGCACGCCGTGAGCGGCGTCGGCCGCCTTGCTGACGTAGTCGAGGACGAGCTGGTCGGCCCGTTCAATCACGCAAGCCATGCTGCCCGAATCCGCAGGAACATACCATTGCAATGATGGAGTTCACCCAGTGGATCAGGGAGCGCACCGACGAGCAGCTGGGCGCGCTCGTGTCCGCGCGCCCCGAGCTGATCACGCCGGTCCCCGCCCACCTGGAAGGGCTGGCCGCGCGGGCAGGCAGCCCTTCGGCGATCGGCCGCGCCCTCGACCGGCTCGACAGGTTCGCGCTGGCCGTGGTCGAGACGCTCGCCGTCCAGCCGGGTGAGCTCGCCAGGGAGTCCCTCCACAGGCTGCTCGCCATGGCCACGGGCGGCGACGACGTCCCTCTGGACGACACGCTGGAGCGCCTGCGCGCGCTCGCCCTGGTCTACGGCCCCGACGACGCCCTGGCCCTCGCGCCCGGAGTCCGCAAGGTGCTGGACGACCCCGCGGGGCTCGGCCCTCCCGTCGCGGAGGTGTTCAGGCACCACCCGCCCGAGCAGCTGGAGGAGATCGCCGACGACATCGCCCCCGGCACCCAGGGCAGCGCCAAGGAACGGCTCCAGGTCGCGCTCGCCGAGCCCGCCAAGCTGGTCGAGGAGATCTCGCCGCCGGCCAGGAAGGCGCTGGACGAGCTGGCGTGGGGGCCGCCGAGCGGCAGGGTGCCCAACGCCCGCAGGGCCGTCCGCCTGGCCACCGCCCGTTCGCCGATCGAGGAGCTGCTCGCCCGCGGCCTGCTCGCGGCCACCGGCGAGGAGAGCGTGTCACTGCCCCGCGAGGTCGGCCTCTACCTGCGCGACGGCCGCGTCCACCGCGACCTGTCCCCCGTGCCGCCGCCGCTCGAAGGCTCCGAGCGTCCCGGGACACTCGCCGGCAGGACGGCGGCGGGCCAGGCCTTCACGTTCGTACGGGCGGTCGAGGAGCTGTGCGAGAGGTGGAGCCTCGACGCTCCCGGCGTGCTGCGCACGGGCGGCCTCGGCGTACGCGACCTCAAGCGCACCGCCACCCAGCTCGACCTGCCCGAATGGGCCGCCGCGCTGGTCATCGAGGTGGCGCACGCGGCGGGTCTGGTCGCCGCGGGCGGCACCGTCGACGGCGAGTGGCTGCCCACCGCCGCCTACGACAGCTGGCGCATCAGGCCGACGGAGGACCGCTGGGTCACCCTGGCCGTGACCTGGCTGCACACCGACAGGGTGCCGGGCATCGTGGGCGAACGCGACGAGCGCGACCGCCTGCTCAACGCGCTCCATTCCGATCTGCGCCGCTCCTCCGCCCCCGAGGTACGGCAGGCGACGCTGCGCGTGCTCGCCACCGCCCCGGGTCTCGCGCCGTCCCGCGAGTCGGTGCTGCGGCGGCTGGCGTGGGAGCAGCCCAGGCGGCGCGGGGCGCTGCGCGAGCAGCTGACCGACTTCACCCTGCGCGAGGCCGAGCAGCTGGGCTTCACCGGGCTGGGCGTGCTGTCGGCGCACGGCCGCGCGCTGCTGACCGGTTCGAAGGAGGCCGCCGCCGTCCTCGCGCCCTTGCTGCCCGAACCCGTCGACCACGTGCTGCTGCAGGCCGACCTCACCGCCGTCGCGCCGGGACCGCTCACCAGCGACCTGGCGCGCTGGCTGACGCTCGCCGCCGACGTGGAGTCCACCGGCGGCGCGACCGTCTACCGGTTCGGCGAGAGCTCCATCAGGCGCGCGCTCGACGCGGGGCAGGGGGCGGACGAGCTGCTGTCCATGCTGTCCCGCCACTCCGCCACCCCTGTGCCGCAGCCGCTGTCGTACCTGGTGGCCGACGTGGCGCGCAGGCACGGCAGGATGCGCGTCGGCACGGCCAGCGCGTACATCCGCAGTGATGACCCGTCCATGCTCGACCAGCTCATGGCCGACCGCCGCTCGAACGCGCTGCGGCTCAGGCGCCTGGCGCCCACGGTCATCGCCTCGCGCACCTCCAGGGCGACGCTGGTCGACTCGCTGAGGGCGATGGGGTTCGCGCCCGTCGCCGAGTCCCTCGACGGGGACGTCATCGTCACCCAGCTCGACGCCAGGCGGACCGAGGGGGTGCCTGTCGCCAGGACCGTCTCGTCCTTCAACGGGCTCGCCCCGGACGTGGTGGCGGCCGCCGTACGGGCCATGCGGGCGGGTGAGGCGCGACGCAGCCCGGTCGACGCGCCGGACGGCGCGGTGCCCCGCGGCCCCGCCACGGCCACCATCTCCACCCTGCAGGAGGCGATCAGGCAGGGGGTGCGGGTGTGGATCGGCTACCTCGACTCCCAGGGCAACGCCACCAGCCGCATCCTGGAGCCGGCCCGCATGGAGGGCGGCTACCTGACGGCCTACGACGAGACCCGCGCCGCCGTCCACCGCTTCGCCCTCCACCGCATCACCGGCGTCGCCAACCTCTCCTGAACGACCTCCGGAGAGACGGCGGCCGGCGTCTTTCGGATTCCCCGACCAACACCTGCGCCCTCACACCGAGCCTCCGAGAGACGGCGGCCGGCGTCTTTCGGAAGCGGGGCAAGGGACCCCGGCCCCGCGCCAACTGGCCGTACCCGAAAGACAGGCTGTGGTTGACTCGGGCGCGCGTGCGGATCACCGTGAGAGGTGTGACGGAACAAACGCTTGGACGCCTGGCCGAGGAGTCGTGGAACCGGTTCGACGATCACGAGTCGGTCTTCTACGAAGGCGAGTGGCATCGCAGCCACACCCTCGCCCAGCGGGCCAGACGCGTGACCGGCGGACTGATCGAGGCCGGGGTCGGCCCAGGCGACAGGGTGGCCGTGATGATGGCCACGAGCCCCGACGTCGCCGTCGTCTACCAGGCGGTCTGGGCGGCGGGCGCCGTGGTGGTCCCCGTGGTCTTCCTGGTCGGCGTGGACGAGCTGCGCCACATCCTCGGCGACAGCGGCGCCGCCGCGCTCGTCACCTCCCCCGAGCTGCTGGACATCGTGCGGGCCGCCGACCCGCGTATCCCGATATATGTGGACACGGGGGAGCTTGCGGGCGCCGACGAGCACGGACCGCTCCCGCGAGACCCCTCCGACCTGGCCGCCGTCATGTACACCGGCGGCACCACCGGCAGGGCGAAGGGCGTCATGCTCAGCCACGGAGGTCTCTGGCAGGTCGCCAAGGACGCCTTCCAGCTGTCCTACCAGCCCGGCGTCACCAGGGCGATCGTGCCCGTCCCCCTCTCCCACGCGTACGGCCTCATCGTCACCATCGCGGGGATGCACGCCCCCGAGCCCCAGCAGGCCGTCCTGATGCGCTGGTTCGACCCCAAGGCCTTCCTGACGCTGGCCGCCGAGCAGCGCGTCCAGTACGGCACCGTGGTCCCCTCGATGATCCAGATGCTGCTCGCCGAGCCACTGGAGGACACCCCGCTGCCCGAGCTGCGCCACCTCACCTGCGGCGCGGCCCCGCTCGGCCGCGACGTGCTGAGGGAGTTCGAACGGCGGATGCCGGGCGTGCAGATCCTGGAGGGGTACGGCCTGACCGAGACCAGCGCCGTCACCACCTTCAACCCGCCGGGCAGGCGCAAGCCGGGCAGCGTCGGCCTGCCGCTCCCCGGCTACACGATCACGATCAGGGACGACGACGGCGAGGAGGTCGAGACGGGCGACATCGGCGAGATCTGCGTCGCGGGCCGCTCGCTGATGCTCGGCTACTGGGGCGGGCTCGACTCCCCCCTCGTGGACGGCGAGCTGCGCACGGGCGACATCGGCTGCCTGGACGACGACGGCTACCTCTACGTCGTCGACAGGAAAAAGGACCTGGTGATCAGGGGCGGCTTCAACGTCTTCCCGCGCGACGTGGAGGACGCGCTGAACGTCCATCCCGCCGTCGCCGTGTCAGGGGTGGTCGGCCGGCCCGACCCCGTGCACGGCGAGGAGGTCGTCGCCTTCGTCCAGCTGCGCCCCCACGCCACCGCCACCGAGGAGGAGTTGATCTCCTGGGCGCGTGACCGGGTGGGCAGGGTGAAATATCCGAGAGAGATCCACTTCACCGCCCACATCCCCCTGACCAGCGTGCTCAAGCTCGACAGGAAGGCGCTGCGCGCCCGCCTTTCCTAGCGTCCGGCGGAACTGTCACCCGTTTTCGTGATAATTGTTGTTATGTCAGAAAACGAAAAGGTGACTCAGTGAGCAGCGGCTACACCCCAGAGAACCCGGGCGACAACCAGGGCCCCTACGGCCAGCAGCAGCCGTACGGCTCGCCGTACGGCCACGGTTCCGGCGAGCAGCCCTACGGCGCGCCGTACGGCCAGCAGCCCCCGCCCGGCTACGGCTACGGCTACCCGCCGCCCCAGCAGGGGCCGCGCACGCACGCCATCGTCGCGCTGGTCATCAGCATCGTGCTCGCGCTCAGCTGCTACATCACCCCTGGCGGCATCGCCGGTGCGATCATGTCGGGCATCGCGCTCGGCCAGGTCGACACGCAGCCCGACAAGGCGCGCAACCTGCTCAAGTGGACCTGGATCAGCATCGGCATCAACGTCGCGCTGGTCATCGTGGGCTTCGGCGTGATCATCGCGCTGGGAGTATCGGGGAATCTGGACTAACTGTCGGTCCGCGGGTGTTGGATATGCGGTAGCAGTACCGATCCCCGGGGGAAGCCTGTGAACGACGGTCCGCTGATCGTCCAGTCCGACAAGACCTTGCTGCTCGAGGTCGACCACGAGCGGGCCGACGAGTGTCGCAAGTCGATCGCGCCCTTCGCCGAGCTGGAGCGCGCGCCCGAGCACGTCCACACCTATCGCGTCACGCCGCTCGCGCTGTGGAACGCGCGCGCCGCCGGCCATGACGCCGAGCAGGTCATCGACGCGCTGATCGGGTTCAGCCGCTATCCGGTGCCGCACGCGCTGCTGGTCGACGTGGCCGAGACGATGGCCCGCTACGGCAGGCTGCGCCTGGAGAAGGACCCCTTGCACGGCCTGGTCCTGGCCTCCACCGACCGGGCGGTGCTCGAAGAGGTGCTGCGCTCGAAGAAGATCCAGCCGATGCTGGGCGAGCGCATCGGCGCCGACTCCGTCGCCGTCCATCCGAGCGAGCGCGGCAACATCAAGCAGGCGCTGCTCAAGCTGGGCTGGCCGGCCGAAGACCTCGCGGGCTACGTCGACGGCGAGGCCCACCCCATCAAGCTGCTGCAGGACGGCTGGTCGCTGCGCCCCTACCAGCAGGAGGCCGCCGACGCCTTCTGGCACGGCGGCTCCGGCGTGGTCGTGCTGCCCTGTGGCGCGGGCAAGACCATCGTCGGCGCCGCCGCGATGGCCAGGGCCGAGGCCACCACGCTGATCATGGTCACCAACACGGTGAGCGCCCACCAGTGGAAGCAGGAGCTGCTCAAGCGCACCACGCTGACCGAGGACGAGATCGGCGAGTACTCCGGCACCAAGAAGGAGATCCGTCCCGTCACCATCGCCACCTATCAGGTGATGACGACCAAGCGGAAGGGCGTCTACGCCCACCTCGAGCTGTTCGACGCGCGCGACTGGGGCCTGATCGTCTACGACGAGGTGCACCTGCTGCCCGCGCCGATCTTCAGGATGACCGCCGACCTGCAGGCCCGCCGCAGGGTGGGGCTGACGGCGACGCTGGTGCGCGAGGACGGCAGGGAGGGTGACGTGTTCTCCCTCATCGGCCCGAAGCGCTACGACGCGCCGTGGAAGGAGATGGAGAACCAGGGCTGGATCGCGCCCGCCGACTGCGTCGAGGTGCGGGTCACGCTCTCCGACGAGGAGCGCCTGGCCTACGCGATGGCCGAGTCCGAGGAGCGCTACCGGTTCGCCGCGACCACGCCGTCCAAGACGCACGTGACCGAGGCGCTGGTGCGGCGGCATCTCGGCGAGCAGGTGCTGGTCATCGGCCAGTACATCGACCAGCTCGACGAGCTGGCCGACCACCTCAACGCCCCCGTGATCAAGGGCGAGACCCGCATCAAGGAGCGGGAGCGGCTCTTCCAGGCCTTCCGCGACAAGGAGCTGCAGGTCCTGGTGGTCTCCAAGGTCGCCAACTTCTCCATCGACCTGCCCGAGGCGGCCGTCGCCATCCAGGTGTCGGGCACGTTCGGCTCACGTCAGGAGGAGGCGCAGCGGCTCGGCCGCGTGCTGCGGCCCAAGGCCGACGGCGGTGGCGCGCGCTTCTACACGGTGGTCAGCCGCGACACGGTCGACCAGGAGTTCGCGGCCCATCGCCAGCGGTTCCTGGCCGAGCAGGGTTACGCCTACCAGATCATCGACGCCGACGACGTCCACCAGTGAAAGGGCTCGCGCGAAGGGTCTCGCGCGAGCCGCGCTCCTAGGTCCACGAAACTCCGCGGGCCTTCGACAATCGGACCACCCCCTACCGGCGACACCTGTCGCGATGCGACATACCCCCATGATCCGCCGAATCAACGAGACATGCCCGGATTTTTCGGGTTTTTGAGCAGTTATCGTGCTGACTATTGGGCGAGCAGCCCGCCGAAGAACAGCACCCCCGCCGCGACCAGCCACGCCGCCACCGCACCCCCCATCAGCGCCCAGAACCTGAGCGGGAGCAGCCACGCCCCCACGGTGAGGCAGGCCGCCAGCACCGCGAACAGCCCCGACACGGTGGAGACGGTGTCGAGGCGCTGCGCGCACGCGACCGAGGTCTCCCCGTCTGTGCAGAACGCCTCGAGCCCCCAGCCGGCGAAGACCGACAGCCCCCACAGGGCGGCCAGCAGGAGGCTCGCGACGGTCGGGATGACCGGGGAGATCCGCACGCTGCCCCTCCGTTAATCAATATGAAGCCGCCGACCTCGCCGGTAAGCTAGTCGATTCGCTGCCTTGTTTATCACCTCCGTCAACGAATGGGGAGGCGCTTTCGCATGCCCGGACACCAGTTGGCCCCCGACATACCAACCGACGTGCTCGCCGCCGAGCGAGCTCATCTCTCCGCGTCCCGCGCGGCGCTGAGGGCGATGCGCAAGCACGCCGAGTCGCTCTCCTCCGACGCCGCCGGCGACTGGGTCTCGCAGCAGATCCTGCAGTCACTGCTCGACCAGCGCGTGGCCGCGCTCGCCGACCACCCTGACACTCCGCTGTTCTTCGGCCGCCTCGACCGCGCCCCCGAGGGGAGCCGGGAGACCGGCGACGAGCTGCCCGCCACCATCTACGTCGGCCGCCGCCACGTCCACGACGGCGGCAGCCGCGCGCTGGTCATCGACTGGCGCGCCCCTGTCTCCCGCGCCTTCTACCAGGCCAGCCCGTCCGACCCCATGGGCCTCGTACGGCGGCGCCGCTTCGGCTACCACGGCGGCGACCTGACCGCCTTCGAGGACGAGCCCCTGGCCGACGGTGGAGACGCCTCCCCAGCGGCCCCTTCGAAGATCCTCACCGAGGAGATCGAGCGCCCCCGCACGGGCCCGATGCGCGACATCGTCGCCACCATCCAGCCCGACCAGGACGAGATCGTCCGCTCGGCGCTGACCCAGACCGTCTGCGTCCAGGGCGCCCCCGGCACCGGGAAGACCGCCGTCGGCCTGCACCGCGCCGCCTACCTGCTGTTCACCCACCGGGAGAAGCTCGCCCGCGCCGGCGTCATGATCGTCGGGCCGAACAAGGCGTTCCTGTCCTACATCTCCTCCGTCCTGCCCGCGCTCGGCGAGGTCAAGGTCGACCAGACCACCGTCGCGGAGCTGCTCGGCGCCTCCGACCTGCCGGAAGATCCTCGGGTCGCGGCCGTCAAGGGCGACGCCCGCATGGCAGGGGTGCTGGAGCGGGCGCTCTGGCTGCACATCGTGAAGCCCACCGAGGGCCTCGTCTACACCAAGGGCGTCCACCGCTTCAGGGTGGCCGACTACGAGGTGCGCGAGATGGTCGCCTCGCTGCGCGGCACCACCAGGTACGGCCCCGGCCGCGCCGCCCTCGCCCAGCGCCTGGCCCACCAGGTCCTGGTGCGCATGGAACAGCGCGGCGACTCCCCCGACGACAGGGTGCAGGACGCAGTGGCCCGGTCGAAGCCGGTCAAGCAGCTGGTCGAGTCGGTGTGGCCCAAGCTGACCCCCGCCCAGGTGTTGTTCCGCCTGCTGTCGGACCCGGAGTTCCTGTCCGCCGCCGCCAGGTCCGACCTGTCGCGGGAGGAGCAGGAGCTGCTGCTCTGGAGCAAGCCCTACCGCTCGTGGAAGTCCGCCAAGTGGTCCGCGGCCGACGCCGCGCTGCTCGACGAGCTGGCCGACCTGATCGAGCGCACGCCCTCCCTCGGCCACCTGGTCGTGGACGAGGCGCAGGACCTGTCGGAGATGCAGCTGCGCGCTCTGGGCAGGCGCTGCCGCAACGGCTCCGCCACGGTCCTCGGCGACCTCGCCCAGGGCACCACCCCGTGGTCCACCCGCTCGTGGACGACCGTGCTCCGGCACCTCGGCCAGGACTCGGGCGAGGTCACCGAGCTGACGCTCGGCTTCCGCGTCCCCCGGGAGGTGCTCGACTACGCCGCCCGGCTGCTCCCCTCGATCGCCCCCGGCCTCGCCGCCCCGCGCTCGCTGCGTCCCGGCCTCGGCTCCTTGACCGTACGGCGGGACGGCCAGGTCCTCGAAGCGGTCCACGAGGCGCTCGCCAGGGAGGGCTCGATCGGCGTCATCGTCCCCGACTCCATGGTCGAGACGGTGTCCAAGGAGCTCGCCGGCCTGCCGCACGCCGTCCTCGGCCCCGACTCCACCGGGGAGCACCGCCTGCTGGTCATCCCCGCCACGCTGGCCAAGGGTCTGGAGTACGACCACGTGATCGTGGTCGAGCCGTCCGACATCGTCGAGGCCGAGCCCCGCGGGCTGGCCCGTCTCTACGTGGTGCTGACCCGCGCGGTGTCGTCCCTCACCGTCCTGCACGCCAAGCCGCTGCCCGCCCAGCTGGCATAGAGCTCCACCGGCCCCGGGGCCCATCCCGGGCTCCCACGACCCTGCTCTGGTAGCTTCGCGGGCCATGGGCAGGTCTGAGGTGAAAGTACGGTTCGGCGGAGCGGACGACATCCCTGCCGTCCTGGCCTTCTGGCTGGAGGCGGCCGAGGGCACCGACCGCCACGACTCGGCCGACAAGGTCGTGGCGCTGGTCGACCGCGATCCTGAGGCGCTCCTGCTCGCCGAGGACGACGGCCACCTGGTCGGCACCCTCATCGCGGGCTGGGACGGCTGGCGGGCGCACCTCTACCGCCTGGCCGTCCACCCCGCGCACCGGCGCAGGGGCATCGCGACCGCGCTGCTCGCCGCCGCCGAGGAGCGCTTCGCCGCCTTCGGGGCCTTCAGGGCCGACGCGATGGTGCTCGACGACAACACGTCGGCCCACCACGTGTGGCGCGCCGCGGGCTACTCCCGTCAGCCGCAGTGGGGCCGCTGGGTCAAGCCGCTGACCTGACGCGTCACGCCGGCAGGTCCGTCGTACCCAAAGAAAAAGGGCGACCCCGAGGGGTCGCCCTGATTCGTCGCGGACTTAGAAGTCCATGTCTCCGCCGCCGGGCATGCCCGCGGGAGCAGCCGCGTTCTTCTCCGGCTTCTCGGCGATGACAGCCTCGGTGGTGAGGAACAGCGCCGCGATGGAGGCGGCGTTCTGCAGCGCGGAGCGCGTCACCTTGGCCGGGTCGAGAATGCCCGACTCGAACATGTTGACGTACTCGCCGGTCGCGGCGTTGAGGCCCTCACCCGGGGTGAGGTTCCGCACGCGCTCGACCACGACGCCGCCCTCGAGGCCGGCGTTGATCGCGATCTGCTTCAGCGGCTCCTCGAGCGCCTTGCGCACGATCGCCGCACCGGTGGCCTCGTCACCCTGGAGCTCGAGCTTGTCGAACGCCTTGGTGCCGGCCTGCAGCAGCGCCACGCCACCGCCGGGGACGATGCCCTCCTCGACGGCCGCCTTCGCGTTGCGAACGGCGTCCTCGATGCGGTGCTTGCGCTCCTTGAGCTCGACCTCGGTCGCGGCACCCGCCTTGATGACGGCGACGCCACCGGCGAGCTTGGCCAGGCGCTCCTGGAGCTTCTCGCGGTCGTAGTCGGAGTCGGTGCGCTCGATCTCGGCGCGGATCTCGTTGACCCGGCCGGCGATCTGCTCGGCGTCACCGGCACCGTCGACGATGGTGGTCTCGTCCTTGGTGACGACGACCTTGCGCGCGCGGCCCAGCAGGTCGAGGGTGGCGGACTCGAGCTTGAGACCGACCTCCTCGGCGATGACCTGACCACCGGTCAGGGTCGCGATGTCACCCAGCATGGCCTTGCGGCGGTCACCGAAGCCCGGAGCCTTGACGGCCACGGAGCGGAACAGACCGCGGATCTTGTTGACGACCAGGGTGGCCAGAGCCTCGCCCTCGACGTCCTCAGCGATGATCAGCAGCGGCTTGCCGGCCTGCACGACCTTGTCGAGCAGGGGCAGCAGGTCCTTGTTGGCCGAGACCTTGGAGTTGACGATGAGGATGTAGGGGTCCTCAAGGACAGCTTCCATGCGCTCGGGGTCGGTCACGAAGTAACCGGAGTTGTACCCCTTGTCGAAGCGCATACCCTCGGTGAGCTCGAGCTCGAGGCCGAAGGCGTTGCTCTCCTCGACGGTGATGACGCCTTCCTTGCCAACCTTGTCCATCGCCTCGGCGATGAGGTTGCCGATCTCGGCGTCACCGGCGGAGATGGAGGCCGTCGAAGCGATCTGCTCCTTGGTCTCCACGTCCTTGGCCAGCTTGGAGAGCTCCTCGCTGACGCGCTCGACCGCCGCCTCGATGCCCTTCTTCAGGGACATCGGGTTGGCGCCCGCGGCGACGTTGCGAAGGCCCTCACGGACCAGCGCCTGGGCGAGCACGGTGGCGGTGGTGGTGCCGTCACCCGCGACGTCGTCCGTCTTCTTGGCGACTTCCTTGACCAGCTCGGCGCCGATCTTCTCCCACGGGTCCTCGAGCTCGATCTCCTTGGCGATGGACACACCATCGTTGGTGATCGTGGGAGCGCCCCACTTCTTCTCCAGCACGACGTTACGGCCCTTGGGACCGAGGGTGACCTTGACGGCGTCGGCGAGCTGGTTCATACCGCGCTCGAGACCGCGCCGGGCGTCCTCGTCAAACGCGATCATCTTGGCTGCCATAAGGCTAGACCTCCCAGATGCAGGGTGGCTTTCAGCGGACCGAGCCGACGCCCGCGACGGCAAGGGCCCGACTCCATTCGGCGGACCCCATCGTCTCGATCCCAGTGTCTGGCACTCTCATAACGAGAGTGCCAACGAACTGTTTAGCACTCTACCCTGCCGAGTGCAAGCGAGCGACACGCCTGCCCAGGTCAGTCATGACCAGAGTACGGCCACAGGCCCGATCGCCGGGTGCGGATCGGGCCTGCAGAGTCGACGAAAAGGACGTGGCAGATCCGCACGGACTGCGTTGCCGTGTGAGCTGCCGGTGCTTACCAGCGACGTGACGGATCAGACCGCCCTGACCGACTCCGCCTGCGGACCCTTCTGGCCCTGGGTGATCTCGAACTCGACCCGCTGGCCCTGCTCGAGTGACCGGTAGCCATCCATCATGATCGCTGAGTAATGGACGAATACATCCTTACCACCGTCTACCGCGATGAAGCCGTAGCCCTTGTCCGCGTTGAACCACTTGACGGTGCCCTGCGCCACTTCCGACTCCTCTTACTGGGCTCCGGACCCCGCCCATTCCACTCGCGAGATCCGCGACCGGCATGACTTATGGGGAAATCAGCCGGACGATCGCCCTCGACCATACCTGTGGCAACCCGTAGAACAACAGAGTCAATCGAGCCGGGCATTCTTCCCGTCGCGAAAAAGGTAGTTAAACATTCCACTTTCGCGAGGCCGAACACCAAAAACGCCCGCGGGGGGATAACCCCCGCGGGCGTCGTCGAGAAGGGAAAGCGTCAGCCGCCGGCCACCGCGGGGATGATGGAGATCTGCGCTCCGGCCGGGGTGGCGCTGTCGAGCCCGTCCACAAAACGGACGTCCTCTTCTCCCACATAAACGTTGACAAAACGGCGAATTTTGCCCGATTCATCCAGAATTCGCGCACCGATCCCCGGATAGTCGGCGTCGAGCTTCTGCAGCACCTCGCGAAGCGTGCCGCCTTCGCCGCTCACCTCCGCGTTGCCGCCGGTGTACGTGCGCAGAATGGTGGGAATCCGCACCGAAACGCTCATGACTTGTACCTTTCCTTTCAGACAGCCGCGCGGAACGCGTCGAGAGACGGCCGGATCACGGCCGTGGGACTGGCGTCCTCCGCGATCGCGTCGAGCGTCTTGAGCCCGTCGCCCGTGTTGAGCACGACGGTCGTCAACGAAGGGTCGAGCTGCGCGGTCTCGACGAGCTTCTTCAGCACGCCGACCGTCACCCCGCCCGCGGTCTCCGCGAAGATGCCCTCCGTCGAGGCCAGCAGCTTGATGGCCGACACCACCTCGGCGTCGGTGACGTCCTCCACCGCCCCGCCCGTACGGCGCGCGATGTCGAGCACGTACGGCCCGTCGGCGGGGTTTCCGATGGCCAGCGACTTGGCGATGGTGTCCGGCTTGACCGGCTGGACCACGTCGTGCCCCGCCTTGAAGGCGGTGGAGACGGGAGAGCACCCCGCCGCCTGCGCTGCGAAGATCTTGTAGGGCTTGTCCTCCACGAGCCCGAGCGAGATGAGCTCCTTGAAGCCCTTGTCAATCTTCGTGAGCTGCGAGCCCGAGGCCACCGGGATGATGATCTGGTCGGGCAGCTCCCAGCCGAGCTGCTCGGCGATCTCGTAGGCCAGCGTCTTCGACCCCTCGGCGTAGTAGGGCCGCAGGTTGACGTTGACGAACCCCCACTTGTCGCCCAGCGGGTCGCCGATGAGCTCGGAGCAGAAGCGGTTGACCTCGTCGTAGGTGCCCTCGATGCCGACCAGCTTGCCGCCGAAGACCCGCGCCATGGCGATCTTGGCCTGCTCCAGGTCGGCCGGGATGAACACGCACGCCTCGAGGCCCGCGCGAGCCGCCGCGGCGGTCACCGCGCCCGCCAGGTTGCCCGTGGAGGAGCACGACAGGGTGTGGAAGCCGAAGTTGCGCGCCGCCTCGACGGCGATGGCGACCACGCGGTCCTTGAAGGAGTGGGTGGGGTTGCCCGAGTCGTCCTTGACGTGCAGGTCGCGCAGCCCGAGAACCTTGCCCAGGTTGTCGGCCTTGACGAGCTTCGTCCAGCCGGGGTTCATGTTCTGCTTGGACGTCACGTCCACGGGGACGGGCAGCAGCGAGCGGTACCGCCAGATGTTCGCGGGACCCGACGCGATGTCCTCGCGGGTGACGGAGCCGAAGGAGTAGGCCACTTCGAGCGGCCCGAAACACTCCAGACAGGCGAAGCTAGGGCCCAGGTCGTAGCGTGCGCCGCACTCGCGGCAGGACAGAGCGACAGCGGGGCCGAAATCAAGGGACATGAAGCGAGGCCTTCCCTCATCTTCGTCTGCGACCACCTTGGTCACAGACCGGAATTGGCACCTGTCCCGGCCGGCCTCGTCACTTCACGAGCACAGTCCGGGAGGGTTGCCGGGGCTTCGCAGGGCCGGTCCCTCCACCCCTCTGGATGAGCAATATGAAGTTATGCGCCTCACCATACCCGGCGATGCTCATGACACGAGCAGGCGTCTCGCTAGCTGAGACGATACGTATCACCCAGCGCGGCCTGAACGTACTTGCGCGCCTGGTGGATACGGGACTTGGCGGTGCCGAGCGGGATGCCGAGCTGCTCGGCGACCTCGTTGTAGTCGAGCTGGACGATGTCGCGCAGCACCAGCGCCTGGGCCAGGTCGGGCTTGTCGGCCTCGAGCGCCTCCATGGCGTCGAGCAGGTCGAGCCGCGAGCCCGCGATGACGCTGACGCGCCGTACGTCGGGCTTCTGCACCGGCAGCTCCTCGGAGGTCTGCTCGGCGGCCCTGCGCTTCAGCGACCGGTAGGTGGTGCGCGCGCAGTTGGCGGTGACGATGTGGAGCCAGGTGCTGAACCTGGCCCTGCCCTCGAAGCGGCCGATGTTGCGGGCCACCGCGAGCAGGGTGTCCTGGCACGCCTCCTCGGCGTCCTGGTGGTAGGGGAGGATGCGCGCGCAGTGGCGCAGCACGTCGGGCTCGATGCGCTTCAGGAGCTCGCCCAGCGCGCGATGGTCGCCGCCCGCTGCGGAGCGGGCCAGTTCCTCGGTTAGCTCATCAAGGGCCATAGCGAGATCCTATGGTCGGGCGTCATGGTTGTTCACATGAACAGCGTCCTGGTGGCCTCCAACAGGGGTCCGGTCTCCTTCACTGTCTCCGACGGCGGCGAGCTGACCATGAAACGCGGCGCGGGAGGCCTGGTGTCAGGGCTCTCCGGGGTGGCCAGAGAGGAGGGCGTGCTCTGGGTCTGCGCGGCGCTGTCCGACGGCGACCGCAGTGCCGTACGGCTGGCGCCCGGCGGCCGCCTCGACCAGGCCGGCTACGACACCGGCAAGCTGCGCATGCTCGACATCCCGCCCGCCACCTTCCACCGCGCCTACAACGCGGTGGCCAACTCCACGCTCTGGTTCGTCAACCACCTGCTGTACGACATCCCGAACGCGCCCCACTTCGACTCCAGGTTCGAGAGGGAGTGGGAGTCCTACCGCGACTACAACGGCGCGTTCGCGCTGGCGCTGGCGGAGGAGGCGAGCCACGGCGCGAGGGTGATGGTGCAGGACTACCACCTGACGCTCACCCCCGCCATGCTCCGCGCCGAGCGCCCCGACCTGCGCATCGCGCACTTCAGCCACACCCCGTGGGCGCCTCCCGAGTACTTCTCGTTACTGCCCGACGAGGTCGCGAGGGAGGTGCTCGAGGGCATCCTGGGCGCCGACCACGCCGGATTCCTGACCGAGCGATGGGCCCGGGCGTTCATGGACTGCTGCGAGAGCCTGCTCGACGCCAAGGTCTCGAGCCGCACGGTCTCCCACGAGGGCCGCACCACCCGCATCGGGGTCCACGGGCTCGGCGTCGACGGCGAGACGCTGTGGAAACGGGCCTGCGAGCCCGACGTCGAGTCGCACATGGCCGCGCTCAGGGAGCAGGTGGGCGACCGCAGGCTGATCGTCCGCATCGACCGCACCGAGCTGTCGAAGAACATCGTCCGCGGCCTGATGGCCTACAGGGAGTTCCTCGCCGCGCATCCCGAGTGGCACGGGCGCGTGGTCCACCTCGCCTTCGCCTACCCCTCGCGGCACGACCTGCCCGAGTACCGCGAGTACACCGCGGCCGTGCAGCGCTGCGCCAAGGAGATCGAGGACGAGTACGCCACGGAGGACTGGGATCCGCTGATCCTCAACGTCAACGACGACTACCCGCGCTCGCTGGCCGCCTACCGCCTGGCCGACGTGCTGCTGGTCAACCCCATCCGCGACGGCATGAACCTGGTCGCCAAGGAGGGCCCGATCCTGTCACCGCGCTGCGCGCTGGTGCTCTCGCGCGAGGCGGGCGCGGCGGCCGAGCTCGGCGCCGACGCGCTCGTCGTCAACCCCTACGACGTGTGCGAGACCGCGCGCGCCCTGCACGCCGGCCTGGAGATGCCGGAGGACGAGCGGCTACGGCGCGGCGCGCGGCTCAAGGCCGCCGCCACCGCGCTCCCTCCGCGGCGGTGGCTGGGCGAGCAACTTGCCAGCATCTAGGGCGTTATCGCGAGACACCGTCACCTGGTTCATCTACCTCCAGATGAGCGTGTTCGCGACCTTCATCTACGGCCTCAGCGCCGCGCTCCCCCTGCTCCGCATCGACCTGCGCGTCTCGGCCGCCGTCGGCGCCCTGCACGGCACCGCCATGGCCGCCGCCACCATCGCCGCCGGCCTCTCCCTCCCCCTGCTCACCCGCGCGTACGGCAGGCGCGCCGTCCTGTGGATCGGCCTGGCCGGGCTGAACGCGGGCGTCATGCTCGTCATGCTGGCCTCGTCGCTTCCCTTCACGCTCACGGGCTTCGCGCTGGCCGGCGGCTTCGGCTCGGTCATGCTCTACACCGCGATGGCCGCCCTCAGCGACCACCACGGGCCCGCGGGACCCGCCGCGATCAGCGAGGCGAACGCGATCGCCGTCGTCATCGGCGTGGCCGCCACCTTCCTGCTCAGCCTGGCCGCCCAGTCGGCGCTCGGCTGGCGGGCGGCCCTGCTGTTCACCCCGGCCCTGACCGTCGTGCTGGTCGTCACGATGGGCAGGACCAGGCTGGGCGAGGGGCCCGCGGCGTCGGTCAGGGTCACCGGCAGGCCGGACTGGCGCTTCCACGTGGCGTGCGTGGTGCTGTTCTGCTGCGTGGCGATCGAGTTCTGCTTCAACCTGTTCGGCGCCGAGGTGCTGGCCGGCCGTACCGGACTCGACGCCGCGACCGCCGCCACCGGGCTGACCGCCTTCATCGGCGGGCTCGCGATCGGCAGGTTCGCGGGCGCGCGGCTGGCGCTGCTCGTCTCGCCGGCGCGGCTCCTGGTGGGCGCGCTGTCGATGACGGCGGCCGGCTGGCTGCTGTTCTGGCTGAGCACGCAACCGCTCGTCGCCTACACCGGGCTGGTCGTCTGCGGGCTCGGCGCGTCGATGCACTTCCCTCTCGCGCTGGCCGGGGTGATCGCCGCGTCGGGCGACCGCCCCGGCCTCGCCGCCGCGGCCGCTCCCGTCTGGGCGGGTCTCGCGATGGGCGCGGGACCGTTCGTGCTCGGCGCCCTGGCCGACGGCTTCGGCACGCACACCGCCTTCCTCATCGTCCCCACGCTGGTCGCGCTGGCCGTCGGCGGCGTGCTCAGCGCCAGGACGCGCGCTTGAGCATCGCCCCGAGGCCCGGTGTGGCCCACTCGTCGACGACGAGGATCTTCGACGTCGGCAGGTACCAGATCCGCTGCGGGTAGGTGACCTTGGTCGGCTTGCCCCGCTCGGTGTGACAGGTGACCTTCCACTGCCGGTAGTAGGCCTTGTGTCCGCTGCCGACCTGCCGCAGCCCGGAGACGCTCGGCTTCGAGGGCATCGGCGAGGAGAAGTAGCGCTTGTCGTGCGTGCACTGCATCACCCCGCTGCTCGGGTGGTACGGCTCGTCGACCCTGAACGGGTTGTTCTCCGAGGCGTACTTGATGCCCTCGGGACCGAGCAGCCAGAAGCCCCTGCACTCCATAGCGCGACGGTCGCAGCCTCCGGTGAGCACGTGGACGGCTCCCCAGTTGGTCTTCTTGACCTTCCACGAGGAGGGGACCTGGATCGTCGCCCCGCGGATCGACACCGGCTCGGCGCCGGAGGAGGGGGCGCCCGTCAGCACGAGCGAGGCCGTCACGGCCAGCGTCATCAACATGACCGGGAGGTTAGCCCGCCCCGGTTGCAGACGAATCGCGGATGGCCGCGGCCAGCTCACCCAGCAGCGCCACGACCCCGTCAGGCCCGTCGACGACGAGGTCGGCGCGCTCGGCGAGCTCGGTCACCTCGGCCGAGCCGCTGCACACGGCCACCCCCGGCAGCCCGGAGGCGCGCACCGCGGCGAAGGCCGCCAGATCGCCCAGATCGTCGCCCACGAACATCACGGATCGGGCCGCCCGCTCGGCCAGGAACAGGTCGAGCGCGTGGCCCTTGTCCATGCCGGGCGGCCTCAGCTCGAGGACCAGCCGGCCCGGCTCCACGACCAGGGAGTGCGCGGCCGCCAGCTTCGCCAGCGGCTCGCGCAGCCGTTCAAGGGCGCCCTGGGGGTCGGGGGCGCGCCTGGTGTGGACGGCCACCGCCCGCTGTTTGTCCTCGATCGTCACGCCGTCCATGCCGAGCCGCTGCAGCAGCAGCGGCAGCGCCGCCTCGGCGTGCAGGACGCCGGGGGGTGGCGGAGGCGCGCTCACCCTCCCGTTCTCCCACCGCTCGAACCCGTAGTGCCCGAGCACCACCAGGCCAGGGACCTTCTCCAGGCCTGGAGCGTACTTGACCGCGGTGGCCGCGGGCCTGCCCGTCACGATGACCACGGCCTTCACCAGGCTCCCCAGCTCGGCGAGCACACCGGGGGCAGCGGGATGGATCCTGGCGTCGTCGGGATCGGGCACGATCGGCGCCAGCGTGCCGTCGAAGTCGAGCCCGATCACCGCGCCGCCAGGATCGCGCACCATGGCGTGAATTGCTGGAATGTTCATCACGCGCCTGCCGTACCCAGGCTGTCAGGGGCGCATGCCCAGCTTGCGCGCCGCGCGCTCCCTCTGCCGGGTCGCCCGCAACCTGCGCAGGCGTTTGACCAGCATCGGGTCGTGCTCCATCGCCTCCGGACGATCGATGAGATCACCCAGCAACTGGTAGTAGCGGGTGGCGGAGAACCCGAAGGTCTCGCGGATGGCGTGCTCCTTGGCGCCCGCGTGACGCCACCACTGGCGCTCGAAGGCGAGGAGCTGAAGGTCGCGCTCGGACAGGGGCTTGCGCGGTGGTTCCTGGGCAGCACTGTCACCGCTGACCGGTGCAGTGTCCATGGTCTCCTCCTCGGTCGGCGCGGCCCGTGGCCCATCGTAATGTGCCACGTGCGGGTGTTCACGACGGTTGCGGAGACGTACAGTCGCCAAGTGTGAGCCCTGTCATCACACTTCTCACCGACTACGGACTCGAAGACGGATACGTGGCCGCCTGCCACGGAGTGATCGCCGGGATCGCGCCGCAGGCGCGCGTGATCGACGTGTGCCATCTGGTGCCCTCGGGGGACGTCCGCAGGGGCGCGGCGATTCTCGCGCAGACCATCCCTTACCTGCCCGCGGGCGTGCACATCGGGATCGTCGACCCCGGCGCGGGCGGCGCCCGCCGCGCGGTGGCGGTCGAGGCCGGCGACCGGATCTTCATCGGGCCCGACAACGGCCTGCTCTCCTGGGCGATCGGCGCCAGCGGCGGCGCCGTGGCCGCCTACGAGATCGCCAACGCCGAGCTGTGCCTCAGCCCCATCTCGCCGACCTTCCACGGCCGCGACGTCTTCTCCCCCGTGGCGGCGCACCTGTGCACGGGGCGCAAGCCGGCGGAGGTCGGGCCCGAGATCTCGCTCGACAGGCTGGTCTCCCTGCCCTCGCCCGCCTCGCACCTGCGCGAGGGGGCGGTGGAGGGCGAGGTGGTCTCGGTGGACCGCTTCGGCAACACCCAGCTGTCCATCCCCGCGGGCGACCTTGCGGCGCTCGGGGTCCGCGTGGGGGACACGCTGGGGGTGTGGCTCGGGCGCAGGCAGCTGGCCCTTCCCTTCCGCGAGTCGTTCGCCGCGGTGGCGCCCGGGGACCTGGTGGCGTTCACGGACTCGGCCGGGCTGATCGCGCTGGCGGTCAACTCTGGCGACGCCGCCCAACGACTCGGCCTGCCCCCAGGCGCCCACGTCCGCCTCTCCGCCCTCCCCTGACCCCCTTTTCGGACGGACGAACGATCGCACGGGGCTGAGGTTCTTCAGCGGGCGAAGGATTGCACGGGGCTGAGGTTCTTCAGCGAGTGGAGGACCCCATGGGGTTGGGGGTTTAGGGCGCGGGGGGTTTCGGGAGGCGGGTTCCCAGGAGCTGCCGAATCTTGGGACAAACGGGGTGGTGGTGGTTGAAGGGGTGAAAGTGTCGACTACTCCACGTATCGGGCTGTTTACCGAACCGTCGGATTGAATCATCGCCCGCGTGCCAGAATGCACGGCGAAGCGTCCCTCTCCCCCCTTTCTCCGAGGTCGACGTGATCCGACTGTCCATCGTCCTGATTCCGATCATGACCATGATCTGGCCACCGGCCGAGCCGCCCGTCGCCGAGCGGTGGCGGATGTGGCCCGCCGCCGAGGTCTTCCCCGCCCGGCTCCCCGGCACCACCCCCTCCGGCGCCCGCACCACCTACGTCCTGGTCGGCATCGCGCCCGAGTCGCCGTGCGCCGCCGCCTTCCAGGACGGCGTCCGCCTGCCCGGCTGCCGCACCGCCCTGCGCGCCACCTACACCGAGAGCACCCAGACCTTCGTCGCCACCGCGGGCATCGCCGTCCTCACCGGCCCTCCCCCCGCCGAGCGCAACCGTGACCCGCGGCCGGTCACGGTGCGGCCCTACCCCGTCCAGGGCGGTCCCGCCGAGCTGTTCGGGCAGCGCCAGTACATCGCCGGTGCGAGGGAGAGCGCGCGCGAGCGCTACGTGGTGCTCACCGCCGCCGGGTACACCGACGGCCGGCCGTACACCGAGGGACAGGCGGCCCCGCCGCGCCTGCGCGGCATGGCGGAGCAGCTCGCCAGGGCGCTGCACGGGCGGCTCACCGGATGAGGGCGGTGTTCACCGGGCTGCTGGCGGTCCTGCTGGTCATGAGCGCGCCCACGGCCGCCGACGACGTGGCCGCGACCGCCCGCGAACGGCAGTGGCAGCTCGCGCCGCTCGACATGGCGCAGGCGTGGCGCGTCAGCAAGGGCCGCGGCGTGACGGTGGCGGTCCTCGACACCGGCGTCGACGCCCGCCATCCCGACCTCGTCGGCGCCGTCGTCAAGGGCCCCGACCTGACGGGACAGACGGGCAAGGACCGCTGGGGGCACCACGGCACCGCGATGGCCAGCCTCATCGCCGGTCGCGGGCACGGCAGGAACAGAGCCGAGGGGATCATCGGCATCGCACCCGAGTCCACCGTGCTGTCGGTGCGGGTCACGCTGGAGAACGACGATCCGCGCCGCGAGCAGCAGCGCACGCGAACCCGCGGCCGCGACTCGCTGGCGAGGGGGATCCGCTACGCCGTCGACCACGGCGCGAAGGTGATCAGCATGTCGCTCGGCGGCGGGAGCGGCACGTGGGAGGGCTCGGCGGCCGAGGAGGAGGCGGTGCAGTACGCCCTGGCGGGCGGCGCCGTGCTGGTCGCCTCGGCGGGCAACGACGGCGACGGGCCCAACAAGAAGAACTTCCCCGCCGCCTACCCCGGCGTGATCGCCGTCGGTGCCGTGGACAGGAAGCTGAAGGTGGCCGGCTTCTCCAACCGCCAGGAGTACCTGTCGGTGGTCGCGCCCGGCAGCCAGATCGTCAGCGCCGACGGCTCCGACTCCTACGTGATCGGCGACGGCACCAGCTCGGCCGCCGCGATGGTGGCGGGCATCGCGGCGCTCATCAGGTCCGCCTACCCGGGCCTGACGCCCTTGCAGGTACGGCGGGCGATCGAGGCCAGCGCGGGACGGAAGGGGCACAGCAGGTCCTACGGCCACGGGGTGGTGAACGCGGCCCTCGCCCTCGACGCCGCCGAGCGGCTGGCCAGCAGGGCGCCGGCCAAGACGCAGGACGGCGCCCCCTACTTCGGCGGCGGCCCGGCGGCGGCCACCTCCGACTCCAGGCTGGCCGTGATCGTGGCCCTGCTCGCGCTCGCGACGGCGATGGCGGCCAGGGTCGTGGTGCTCAGCGTGCGCGGCAGACGCTAGGAACCTAGCAAGCGCTTGTGTGATACTGCCTTCTATGATCCCCGGCTGGTTCGACGGCACCCATCTGATCGGCACCCGCTGCACCACCTGCCAGGCCGTCTTCTTCCCCCCGCACCAGGGCTTCTGCCGCGACCCGCGCTGCGAGGGCGAGGAGCTCGTGCCGCAGCGGCTGTCCAGGCGCGGCACCGTGTGGTCCTACACCAACGCCTGCTATCCGCCGCCCGCGCCGTTCCTGGCCGCCGAGCCGTACGAGCCGGTGACGCTGGCGGCCGTGGAGCTGGCGCGCGAGCGCATCGTCGTCCTCGGCCAGGTCAAGGACCTGGCCGTCGAGGACCTGCGAGTCGGCATGGAGCTGGAGCTCACCGAGGGCACGCTCGCCGACGGGCCGAGGGTGTGGATGTGGGGGTTGCCGCGATGAGCGTGGTCGTGATCGGCGCGGGCATGCACCCGTGGGGCAAGCAGGGCAGGCCGTTCCACGAGTACGGCGTGGCCGCGGCCAGGGCCGCGCTCGCCGACGCCGGCGTCACCTGGCCGGACGTGCAGTTCGTGGTGGGTGCCGACACCATCAGGAACGGCTACCCCGGCTTCGTCGCCGGCGCGACCTACGCCCGCGCACTGGGCTGGTCGGGCGCGCGCGTCGCCTCCTGCTACGCGGCCTGCGCCTCCGGCGCCCAGGCCGTCGAGCTGGCCCGCACCAGGATCCTCGCGGGGCTCTGCGACGTGGCGCTGGTGATCGGCGCCGACTCGACCCCCAAGGGCTTCTTCACCCCCGTCGGAGGCGACCGGCCCGACGATCCCGACTGGCTGCGCTTCCGCCTCCTCGGCGCCACGAATCCGGCCTACTTCGCGCTCTACGCGCGCAGGCGCATGGCCCTGTACGGCTCGACGCCCGAGGACTTCGCCGCCGTCAAGGTCAAGAACGCGCTCGCCGGATCGCTCAACCCCCACGCCCGCTACCGCACGCGCGTCACCGCCGAGCAGGTGCTCGCCTCGCCGATGGTCGCCGATCCGCTGCGGCTCATGGACATCTGCGCGACGTCGGACGGCGGCGCCGCCGTGGTCCTCGCCTCCGCCGCCTACGCGCGCAGGCTGGGGGTCCGCTCTCCCATCAGGCTCGCCGCGATCTCCACGGTCACCCCGACCTTCCCCAAGGCCGTCCTGGACCTGCCCGACTTCGCCACCGACCCGCCCGTGCGGGACAGCGTGCCCTTCCGCACCGCCCTCGCGCGCGCCGCCTACGAGGAGGCGGGCCTCGGGCCCGAGGACCTGTCCTTCGCCGAGGTGTACGACCTGTCCACGGCCCTCGAGCTCGACTGGATGGAGGATCTCGGCCTGTGCGAGCGGGGCGAGGCCGACAAGCTGCTCAGATCCGGCGACAGCGCGCTCGGCGGCCGGATCCCCATCAATCCTTCGGGCGGTCTGGCCTCCTTCGGCGAGGCCATCCCCGCACAGGCCATCGCCCAGGTCTGCGAGCTGACGTGGCAGCTGCGCGGCGAGGCGGGCGCCCGCCAGGTCGAAGGCGCCCTGGTCGGCATCGCGGTCAACCAGGGCCTGTTCGGCCACGGCTCCGCGGTCGTCGCCACGCGTTGAAAGGGTGAGCCCTCGTCCGAGGGCCCACCCTTCCTCCATCAGTTGACGTGCACCACGTCGTGCGTCTCGGCGAAGTGGCACGCGCTCGCGTGCGCCGTACCCGGCCTGATCTGGAGCAGGGGCTCCTGCTCCGCGCAGATCTCCTGCGCCTTCCAGCACCTGGTGCGGAAGCGGCAGCCGGAGGGCGGGTTGGCCGGCGAGGGCGGGTCACCCTGCAGGATGATCCGCTCGCGCTGCTCGCGCCCCTCGGGGTCGGGCACCGGCACGGCCGACAGCAACGCCTGGGTGTAGGGATGGGCCGGCCGGTCGTAGATCTCGGCGTCCTTGCCGAGCTCGACGAACTTGCCCAGGTACATCACCGCGACCCGGTCGGAGATGTGGCGCACCACCGACAGGTCGTGGGCGATGAAGATGTAGGCCAGGTCGAACTCGCTCTGCAGCCGCTCCAGCAGGTTGATGACCTGCGCCTGGATCGACACGTCCAGCGCCGAGACGGGCTCGTCGCAGACGATGACCTCCGGCTGGAGCGCCAGCCCCCTGGCGATGCCGATGCGCTGGCGCTGGCCGCCGGAGAACTGGTGCGGGTAGCGGTTGATGTGGTCGGGGTTGAGACCGACCACCTCCAGCAGCTCCTGCACCTTCCTGCGCCGGTCGCCCTTCGGCGCGACCTCCGTGTGGATGTCGTACGGCTCGCCGACGATGTCGCCGACGGTCATCCTGGGGTTCAGCGAGGTGTAGGGATCCTGCATCACCATCTGGATGTTGCGGCGCATGCGCTTGAGCTCGGCGCCCCTGGCGTTGGCGATCTCTCGCCCGTTGACCTTGACCGAGCCCGAGGTCGGCCGCTCCAGCGCCATCAGCAGCTTGGCCAGCGTCGACTTGCCGCAGCCCGACTCCCCGACGATGCCCAGGGTCTCGCCCCTGTTCAGGTCGAACGAGACGCCGTCGACGGCCTTGATCGCGCCGATCTGCCTCTTGAGCACGACACCGTGCGTCAGCGGGAAGTGCTTGACCAGGTCGCGGACCTCGAGGATGCGGTCAGCCGCGGCTGCCATCGAGGACCTCCCTCCAGTAGTGGCAGGCGCTGCCGCGCACGCCGCTGATCTCGTAGAGCGGGGGGACGTCCGTCACGCAGTTGTCCTGCCGGTAGGGACACCGGGGATGGAACGCGCAGCCGGTCGGCATGTCGAGCAGGTTGGGCGGCAGGCCCTTGATCGCGTACAGCTCCTGGCCCTTGTGGTCGACCCTGGGGATCGAGTCCAGCAGGCCCTTGGAGTACGGGTGCGCGGGAGCCTTGTAGATGTCGTGCACGGGGGCGTTCTCGACGATCCGCCCCGCGTACATGACCGAGATCTTGTCGGCGACGTCGGCGACCACGCCGAGGTCGTGAGTGATCAGGATCAGGCCCATGTTGCTCTCGCGCTGGAGCTCCGCCAGGAGCTCCATGATCTGGGCCTGCACGGTCACGTCGAGCGCGGTGGTCGGCTCGTCGGCGATCAGCACCTCGGGGTCCAGCGCGATCGACATCGCGATCATGATGCGCTGGCGCATGCCGCCGGAGAACTGGTGCGGGTAGTCGTTCACGCGCTGCCGCGCGGCCGGGATGCGGACCTTGTCCATCAGCTCGACGGCCTTCTTCATGCCGTCGCGCTTGCTCATCCCGCGGTGCACCCTGAACATCTCGCTGATCTGCCAGCCCACGGTGAAGACCGGGTTGAGCGCGGAGAGCGCGTCCTGGAAGATCATCGCGATCCGCTCGCCACGGACCTGGGTCCTGCCCTCCTCCGACAGCTGGAGCAGGTCGGTGCCGTGGAAGCGGATCTCCCCCTTGGGGATCACCGCGGGCGGCATGTCGAGGATGCCCATGATCGCCTGAGCCGTCACGGACTTGCCCGAGCCCGACTCACCGAGGACGGCGAGCGTCTCACCGGCGCTCAGCGAGTAGCTGACGCCGTTGACCGCACTGACGACGCCCGCCCTGGTGTGGAACTCCACGTGCAGGTTGTCGACAGCGAGCAGCGGCTCGTTGCCCAGCCCTCCCTCGGCGGGCAGAACGTCCGTTGCTGACCTCTTCTTCATCGCGATTCCCCCCTCTCTATCGCAGCTTCGGGTCGAGTGCGTCTCGTACGGCATCGCCGATCATGACGAAGCTCAGGACCGTGATGCTCAGGAAGACCGCCGGGAAGATCAGCGGCTCCGGCGCCATGAGGAACCGGTTGCGCGCGTCGGCGATCATCAGACCCCACGAGATGTTGGGCGACTGGATGCCGACGCCGAGGAACGACAGCGCGGCCTCACCGGCGATGAACACGCCCAGGTTCATCGTGCAGACCACGATGACGGGGGCGATGGCGTTCGGCAGGATGTGCCGCACCGAGATCCGGAACGGGCTCGCCCCGAGAGCGCGCGCCGCCGTCACGTAGTCCTGGTTCTTGGCGGTGATGACGGCCGCGCGCATGATGCGCAGCACCATCGGCCAGGCCAGGATGGACAGCGCGATCACGACCGTCCACACGCCCGCCCGGTCCCTGCCGACGACCGACAGCAGGAGGAGCGCGCCGAGGATCGAGGGGATGGCGAAGAAGATCTCGGCCACCCTGGAGAGGAGCACGTCCACCCAGCGTCCGTAGAACCCGGCGATCAGCCCGAGCACGCCACCGACCAGACCGGTCGCCAGCGAGGTCAGCAGGCCGACGAGGATCGAGATCCGGGCGCCGTGGATGACCCGTGAGTAGGTGTCGCAGCCCTGGTTGTCGATGCCGAACCAGTGCGCCGAGCTGATGCCCTGCCTGGCGTCGACCAGATTGCAGGCCTGAGGGCTCTGCGGCGCGAACACACCAGGCATGATCGCCAGGAGGACCAGCAGGATGGCGATGGCCGTGCCGACCAGGAACACCTTATTCCTGCGCAGGTCGTACCAGGCGTCCGACCACAGGCTGTTCGGCTTCTTCTCCTTCTGCTTCCTGCGCGGGTGGGCCTTCGGCTCCTGCACCGCGGTGTTCAGCTCACTCATAACGGATCCTGGGGTCTAGGACGGCGTACAGCAGGTCGACGATGAGGTTCGCGAGCAGGTAGACCAGGACGAGAACCGTGACCACCCCGACGACGACGGCGTTCTCGCGCCTTGCCACCGACTGGAAGAGCTGCTGGCCGATCCCGTTCAGGTTGAAGATCGCTTCGGTGATCACCGCGCCGCCCATCAGCGTGCCGAGGTCGGCGCCCAGATAGGTGACCAGGGGGATCAGCGAGTTGCGCAACGCGTGCCTGCCGAGGACCCTGCTGCGCGGCATGCCCTTGGCGACAGCCGTACGGATGTAGTCGGCTCTCAGCGTCTCCATCAGGCTGGTCCTGGTGAGCCGCATCAGGTAGGCGATCGACGTGCCCGCCAGCACGAAGCCGGGCACGAGGAAGCTGCGCCACCCCGCCTCGGTTCCCGAGATCGGGAAGAAGTCGATGCCGAGTTCGGTCTTGAGCTTGACGCCGAGGACGAGCTGCAGGACGAAGCCGCTCACGAGGGTGGGCACCGAGACCAGGAGCAGGGTGAGCGCGAGGACGGCGTGGTCCTGCCAGCGCCCGCGACGCAGCGCGGCGTACAGGCCGAGGCCGAGACCGACGATCGCCTCGATGATCAGGGCGGTCACCGCGAGCTGGATGGTGACCTCGAACTTGCCCGCGAACAGGTCGGCGACCTGCACGCCCTGGAAGGTCTCGCCGAAGTCGCCGACGAAGACACCCGAGATGTAGTTCCAGTACTGCACGATCAGCGGATCGTTGAGTCCGTACTGCTCACGCAGCTGCGCCGCGAGCACGGGGTCGATTCTGCGTTCACCGCCCAGGATCGTCACGGGATCGCCGGGTAGAGCGTAGACGGTGCAGAAGATGAGGAAGGTGGAACCCAAGAGAACAGGAATCGCCTGGAGCAGGCGCCTGATCACATAGCGGCCCATGAAGTCTCCCGATCATTGCGAAGGGCAGCCCGGCAACCTCCGGGCTGCCCCTCTGTTGTTCAGGGCCCCTCGGGCCGGCGCCTGGTGGGAGCCGGCCCGAGAGCGCGGGTCATGGTCAGGAAACCCGCTCGACCTTGGCGAGGTCGATCCGCTCGAACGGGTCGATGGTCACGTTCTTCACCCTCTGCGAGTAACCACCGTTGGTCTGGTAGAAGTACACCGGGATGTACGGCATGTCCTTCACCAGCATGTCGCCGGCCTGCTGGTAGATCTTGACGCCTTCCTCGTCGCTCTTCGCCGAGTCGCCCTTCTCGAGCAGCGCGTCGAAGTCCTTGTTGGAGTAGCGACCGTGGTTGGAGCTGCCGCCGGTGCCGAAGATCGGACGGAGGTAGTTCTCGATGGACGGGTAGTCCATGATCCACGCCATGCGGAAGGCGCCGGCGACCTTGCCCTTGTCCAGCTCGTCCAGGATGGACGCGAAGGACTCGAAGGAGTCGACCTTCACCTCGACGCCCAGGTTCTGGCGCAGGTTGTTGGCGGTCGCCTCGATCCACTCCTTGTGTCCGCCGTCACCGTTGTAGGAGAGGCTGATGGGGCCCTTGCCGCCACCGTTCTTCTCCCACAGCTCCTTGGCCTTCGCGGGGTCGTAGACGCAGGCGGTGCAGGCGCCCTTGCGGTAGCCGGCGACGATCGGGCTGACGAAGTCGTCGGCCGGGACACGGGTGCCGGAGAAGACCTGCTCGGTGATGGTCTTCCTGTCGATCGCCATCGAGACGGCCTTGCGGAGCTCGACGTTCTTCGCCCACTCCTCGCCGTTCTTGGTGTTGAAGCCGAGGTAGCCCACACCGGAGGACGGCTGCTCGATGTAGCGGTCACCCAGCTCCTGCTTGGCCGTGGCGATGGCCTCGGGCGGCAGCTGGTCCATGATGTCCAGGTTGCCGGCGCGCAGCTCGTTCCACGAGGTGCCCTTGTCGCTGGAGATCTTGAACTCGACCGAGTCGATCTTCGCCTTGCCCTCCACGAACTCGTCGTAACGGACCATGGAGATGGTCGTGTCCGTCGCGAGCTTGAAGGGCTTGGCCATCTTGAAGGGACCGTTGCCGATCGGGTTCTCGCCGAACTCCTTCTTGATGCCGCCGTTGCCGTCGAAGGCGACCGACGGCATCGGCATGAAGGTGGTGTAGCCGAGCATCGTCTTGAAGCCGGAGTAGGGGCGCGCCAGCGTGACGGTGAAGGTCTTGTCGTCGACGACCTTGAGACCCGCGAGGGTCTTGGCCTTGGGCTCGGGGGCCTTCTGCGGGCCCTCCTCGCCGTCGGGGTCGACGGGGGCGACGTCCGCGTAGCCCTCGACGGCGTTGAAGAAGTGGCCGCCTTCCTGGGCGTTCGGGCCGTAGGCCGCGGCGTTCCACGCGTCCACGTAGCTCTTGGCCGTGACGGCCTCACCGTTGTGGAACTTGTAGCCGTCCTTCAGCTTGATCGTCCATACTTTGGACTCTGCGTCGGGTTCGATGGACTCAGCGCCACGAAGGATGACATTCTTATCCTTGTCGTAGTCGACGAGACCGACGAACAGCGCGTTGAGCACCTCGGCGCCGCTGGTGTCGTTGGTGTTGGTGGGGCTCAGCTCGTGCTGGGGCTTGGCGATGTCGACCCGGACCGGCTGGGTAGAGCTACCGCCCCCTTCGTTGGTGGCCGTCCCACCGCCGCCTCCACCACACGCGGCGACTGCGACGGCCAGCAGCGCGGTACCGGCGACGATCCGTGCGCCCTTAGTAACACGCATCAGTAGATTTTCCTCCCTCTACAGGTGGGCGTAAGCGCTGAGCTGCGAAGTCCTAGGCAGCCTGACGGAGGGTTCCTGGTCTGTCCCCCGGGTTTGGCTGACATGGTCAAACCAGCCCACGCCCTGCCAGTCGATCGCGACTATCCCTCACTACTTGCCACCAGCGAGTCTCTGGCACATTGCAGTTCGGTCACACGTGTGTATGCCCGGCGTCACACCCGTTCTCAGCCTCATTCCAGTCGCCACATAGAGGAGGAAAACCGGTCAAACGGGCATAAGCACGGCGCCAAACATCGAGTAAAAATACACCGCAGCAGACAGTGCTCACGCCGTCCCCACATCGCCACCGCTCCTGGGCTACCGTTGACCAAGTCTTGGGCGGCGCCTGGAACCCGTCTTCCCAAGGCGACGTCCAAGTGTCTGCGGCAAACCGTCGCGCGAGGCATCTCACCGATCTGGATCCAATAGAGTCCATGCCATGAGCCAGCCGGAATCCGCTGTCGCGGACGCCCAGGCGGGCGGCCGCAGCGGGCAGGAGCCGCTGAGCAAGCTCGCCAAGCGATACGGGCTTCGCCGTGCCATCGCACGGCCGAGGTTCCCCGCCTACCTGCGCCAGTTGTGGGAGCGGCGACACTTCATCCTGACCTACGCGACCTCGCGTAATGTCTCGAAGTACAGCAACTCGGCCCTCGGCCAGCTGTGGCAGGTGCTGACCCCGCTGCTGAACGCCGCCATCTACTACGTGATGTTCGGCCTCATCCTCGGCGGACAGGGCAACATCGAGCACTACCCCGCCTTCCTGTTGACGGGAATGTTCGTCTTCACCTACACGCAGCGATCGGTGACGGCGGGCGCCAAGTCGATCTCCGGCAACCTCTCGCTGATCAGAGCGCTCCACTTCCCCCGAGCCGCGCTACCGCTGGCGTACGCGATCCAGGAGCTCCAGCAGCTGGCCATCTCCATGGGCATTCTCATGGTGCTCGTCGTCGTCTCGACTGGAGCGCTCCCCACCTGGTTCTGGCTGATGATCCCCGTCGTGCTCCTGCTGCAGACGATGTTCAACGTGGGGGCCAGTCTCGCCATGGCTCGCATCGGCTCCTCGATGCGCGACATGAACCAGCTGCTGCCCTTCATCATGCGCACCTGGCTCTACGCCTCGGGCGTCTTCTTCTCCATCCAGGAGAAGGTGGTCGAGACGCTGCACATGCCGCAGTGGGTGGCCAACATCATGTACGCCAACCCCGCGGCCTCCTACATCGAGTTCATGCGGGACATCCTGATCCCTGACCACCCTGTACCCACGTGGGCTTGGGTGAGCTGCGTATTCTGGGCGGTGTTCGCACTCGCCTTCGGCTTCTGGTACTTCTGGCGTGCCGAGGAGAGATACGGCCGTGGCTGAGTTGACCGAGGAGCTGTCCCAAGTGAAGGCTGAGGAGCCCGGGGTCCCGCCCAAGGACGTCAGGGTCCACCCCAACCCGGAGCCCCCGGCTCCCACGACGGGAACACCGACCGTCATCGTCGACGACCTCCACATCGTCTACCGCGTCTACGGCGCTGCCAGCGACCACGAGAAGGGCAACGCCGTACACGCCCTCACGCGCCTGCTGAAGCGCCAGGGGCGACCCCAGATGAAAGAGGTCCACGCGGTCAAGGGCGTGACCTTCGTGGCCTACCACGGCGACGCCATCGGCATCGTGGGCCGCAACGGCTCGGGCAAGTCCACGCTCCTGCGGGCCATCGCGGGGCTGCTGCCGCCGCACTCCGGCTCGGTCTACACCGACGGCCAGCCGTCGCTCCTGGGCGTCAACGCGGCCCTCATGCGCGAGCTCACGGGCGAGCGCAACATCGTCCTCGGCTGCTACGCCATGGGCATGACGCCCGCCCAGGTCAAGGAGAAGTACGACGAGATCGTCGACTTCTCCGGCATCGGCGAGTTCGTCCAGCTGCCCATGTCCACCTACTCCTCGGGCATGGGCGCCCGCCTGCGCTTCGCCATCTCCTCGGCCAAGACGCACGACGTGCTGCTGATCGACGAGGCGCTCGCCACCGGCGACAGGGAGTTCCGCAAGAAGAGCGAGCAGCGGATCAAGCAGATCCGCGAGTCCGCCGGCACCGTCTTCCTCGTCGCGCACGACCTCAGGGTGATCGAGGAGACCTGCAACAGGGTCATCTGGCTGCACAAGGGCAAGATCAAGATGGACGGTGACCCCAAAGAGGTCATCGCCGCCTACAACAAGGGCTGACACGCGCCTGCGGCGATCACCGCCGCGGCGCCGCCGGGTGGAAGATGGGAAGCGGACAACCCATGGATCCACCGGAGGTGCATCTTGCCCGCAAGGCCACCTATCCCCTACGACTTCCTGCCCGAAGTCCCCGCCCTGACCGTCGAGAGCGACGACATCCGTGACGGAGAGCGCCTGCCCGAGGCCCACGTCTTCGACGACTGGGGCATGAAGGGCCAGAACCTCTCGCCCCACCTGCGCTGGTCGGGCGCCCCTGAGAGCACCAGGAGCTACGCGGTCACCTGCTACGACCCCGACGCCCCCACCGGCAGCGGCTTCTGGCACTGGGTGCTGTTCGACATCCCCGCCGACGTCACCGAGCTGCCCACGGGCGCCGGCACGGCCGACGCCAAGGTGGGCAAGCACGCCCGCAACGACTTCTCCGTCAAGGCGTACGGCGGAGCCGCCCCGCCGCCCGGCCTCCCGCACCGCTACCTGTTCGCCGTGCACGCCCTCGGCGTCGACTCGCTGGGGCTCGACACCGACGCGCCACCGGCGGTGGTCGGCTTCAACATCACCGCGAACACGCTGGCCAGAGGCTTTATCGCACCTGTGTACGAGACCTGAGTGTCTGGAGGGGCAAACGACTGACGCCGCTCTCGTCGTTCCGCTATGATTCGAACGTTAATTCGATCTGAGGAACGTGATGGAGTGGGGGCGCGCGATGCGAGAGCTGTCGACCGCGATTGACCACTTGGCCATCGAGGACCCTTCCGAGATTCCCAGGGCCGAGCTGGCCGAGCAACTCATCGAGCTGCACTGGCAGATGGCCAGGCTGCAGGCTCAGATCGCCCGTCGCACGGGCGTCCGCATCACCTGACCCGCATCCGCCCCTCCACCGCCGCTGCCGGCCGCGCCCGGCTCGCAGCCGTCTGTCCACCGCCACGTGGGCCGAGCCGGCCCACCTGTCCGTCCACACCGCGAGTGGAGCCCGGCCCGCACCTGTCCACCGCGGACCGAGCCAGGCCCGCAGTGGATCTTCCACCGTCCCGCGGGCCGAGCGCGGCCCGCGGACCAGCAGCGGCGCACATGGCGAAACCGGTGGCCCGATCCGGGCCACCGGTTTCGTGGAGCCAACCCTGACGACCGCGTCGCGGAGAAGAGCGGCGGCCATCCGGTGAGCCGACCGGCTGGCGGTCCGTCCCGTGAGCGCGTGGCCCACGCCCGCCAGCCGTTCGGTGCCGGCTGCCGCCGTTTCTCCCTCCAGCCCCTGATCACCGCGCCCGTTCGACGTGCCGTCCCATCCTCGTCGAACGGTTCATGGTGTCACGGGCGCCGTGGCGGTGCGGAAGAGGCGCTTCCGGAGAGCGACCCTCCAGCTGGCCCCGGCCACGCACCTGCTCAGGCGCTCGGCCGGGCTTGCCGTACGGTGTCACGCCCGCCGGCACCGGCTGTGACGCGCGGTTCCGGCCCTACCGGCACCGGGGAGGACATGCCCGCGGTCAGGTGTGTTGGGCGCGACCCCCGCCAGGGGAGGCATCGCGCGGAGGGCACCACGACGCGCTGCTGTCAGTGCTGGGCGGCGAGGTCGTTCGTCTGAGCGATCGACTCGGCCACCGCGCCCTGCGTCTCGCCGACCGAGTTGACGCTCCTGTGGGTGTTGTTGTCGACGACGTCGGTGGCGGCATCGACGAGCGGGGCGATCTCGTCGAGCGTGGCGGCGCTCACGACACCGGGCAGCGAGTCAGCGATCGGCGCGGCCTGGGAGGGCATCGCCTCGCGGATCAGGGGCGCCAGCTCGGGCGCACCCATCCTTGGAGCGACGCGGGCGTCGTTCTCGACGGCGCCGCCCGCGGTGTCGCTCTGGCTCGTCAGCCCTTCACGCGCCGGGGCCATGCCGGTCTCGCTGGAGGTGGTGTCGCCCAGGCTCCGCAGGATGCTGTCGATGAACGGCTCGTCCTCCGCTGTCGCGGCTCCATGCACGTCCTGCCGGGCCTTGTCCAGCGCGGCTTCGTACAGGTCCTTCGGGGAGATGTTCAGCGCCTTGTCTATGAGGCGATCGACCTCGTCGTAGGGGCCGCTGCTGTCGTGGACGCGCGACACCGTCGCCGCTTCCTGGCCGTTGAGCAGCACGCCCGTGGCCGCGGGAGCGGCACCGGTGGCCAGCGCCTCCCTGTCGATCGTGCTCGTCGCCACCGAAGCCCGCCCCGTGAACGGCGGGAGACTGCGGAACCCTGCCGTCTGCCCCGTGACGGAGAGGGATTCGACGACGCCGTGCCCGTTGACGCGGATGGAGTTGTCGGCCTGCGCGGGCACGGCCACAGCCGCGGCGAGCCCGCAAACGGCGACGGCTACCGCCGCCTTGATAATACGCTTCATGATTGCCTTCCCGGCTCTTTTTCGATTCACATTGTTCGTTATGCGAATCGCGAATCGAAGTCCCCGAAAGCCGGCGTGCGCGCTATGGGCGCCACAGGGAGCGCGCGCCGTCCGGCTGAGCTACCGACGCAGTTCTATCACCACCGCGAGCGGCCGGGAACGCCGATAAACCCGAACCCCACCCTGGCTGGGGCCCCAACAGCGGATCAAGAAGGCGGCTGACAAGTCCGGATATAGGGAGGGCTGATTTCGGATATTCCCCCGACGTCTTACCAGTCGATCAAAGGAGTCCCACCGGCCCGTTACAACGGCTCGGGAAACAAATGCCACGGGCCGGGGGGTCAGATTTTTCCGTAGCGGGATATTGGCTTGACCGCTCAGGCCGGCAGCAGAGCTTCCTGCGCGACCGCCTCCCACGGGAATCGATCGGCGAAGGCGGGACGGAGATCGGTCAGCCACACGGCCTGCGGGTCGTAATGAGCGAAGAACGGCTTACCGACCAGTGAGGGATCACGAGCCTGGATGAGGTGGAGGACGAAGACTTTCTGTCCCGCGATCTCGGTGACCCCGTCGACGCAGACCTTTCCTGGGGTCGCCGACATCGAAGGGCCCCGCACCGTACGGCAGAGCCCCGACACCGACGCGTACGCGTCCCTGAAGACCTCGTACGCCTGGGCGAGCGGCACCGCGAAGTAGTCCTGCGGCCCCGTGTCCCGCTCGACGAACATGTAGTAGGGGATCATCCCCATCCCGAGCTGCCGCCGCCACATCGACGACCACACCCCGGGATCGTCGTTGATCGACCTGATCAGCGGCGCCTGGGTGCGGATGGTCGCCCCCGAGGAGATGATGCGCGAGACCGCCTGCGACACCAGCGGGGAGTCCAGCTCGCGCGGGTGGGAGAAGTGGGCCATGAACGCCAGGTTCTTGCCCGCCGCCTTCACCTGCTCGAACAGCCGCAGCGTGTCGTCGGCGTCGGGGTCGGTGGTGAAGCGCTGCGGCCAGTAGGCCAGCGACTTGGTGCCGATGCGGATGGACTCCAGCTGCTCGATCTCCAGCAGCGGCTCGACGTAGCGCCTGAGCACGGACTCACCCATGATCATGGGATCGCCTCCGGTCAGCAGCACGCTGGTGACCTCGGGGTGCGCACGCAGGTAGGCCAGCAGCTGGCCGACGTCGTCGGAGGCGAACTTCAGGTCGGCGTCGCCCACGAACTGCGCCCACCTGAAGCAGTAGGTGCAGTAGGCGTGGCATGTCTGACCCTGCTTGGGAAAGAAGAGGACCGTCTCGGGATACTTGTGCTGCATGCCGGGCACGGGCTCCATGTCGATGCGCGGCACGTTGAGCGAGAGCTGTCCCGCCGGATGCGGGTTGAGTTTCATCCGGACCCTGTTGGCCTCGGCCTGGATCTCCGCGTTGGGCGCCTCCGCCTTCAGGAGATCGGCCAGCCTGTCCACGTCCGGGGCGGGCAGCATGTCCGCCTGCGGGAAGACCAGGCGGTATATGGGATCGTCGGGCGCGGCCGACCAGTCGATGAGTTCATCCACGACGTAGGCGTTGGTCCGAAAGGGCAGTACGGTCGCCACCGCCCGCACCTTCAGCCGCTGCGCCTCGTCCAGCTCCGTACGCCGCAACAGCTCGTCGAGGTGCTTGGAGGTGTACGCCTTGAAGCGCCGTGTTCCCGCTTGGTTCAAGATCACTAGGCCTTTCCCGTCTTTTTTGTTCGATCGGATGTAAACCTCGTGGCCCTGTCGTGCGTCTAGGGTCCTTATACCCGGACGCGGCCCAGACCACTTCTGGTTCCGTCGCAGCCCAAGTTTCTGTCGAGACTCGACCACTCGCGACATATCGCGAATGCGCATACACTGGCGGACTGTGACCGACGACGCAGTTCTGCGAGCCTCCGACGCCGACCGCGACCGTGTGGCGGCCGTGCTCGGGGAGGCCCTCTCCACGGGCAGACTGACCAGCGTCGAGCACGCCGACCGGCTGGAAGCCGCCTACTCGGCCAAGACCGTCGGCGAGCTCGTCCCCATCACCCACGACCTTCCCGACATCTCGGCAAGCTCTCGGCCTGCCCTGGTCGACCAGCAGACCGTCAGCGCGGTCTTCAGCAAGGTCATCAGAAAGGGGCGGTGGGTCGCCTCTCGCCACACCACACTGACCGCGGCCTACGGCGCGCTCATCGTCGACCTGTCCGAGGCCGTGCTTCCCGGCAGGGAGATCACCCTGACCGTCAACGCCTACGCCGCCAAGCTCATCATCCGCGTCCCCGACGACGCCGAGGTCATCGACGAGGTGGCCGCGCTGTTCGCCAAGCGCCAGGTCTCCGGCGGCGCGGGCAGCGGCGGGCCGGTGATCAGGGTCGTCGGAAAGGTGACCTGTGGAAAGGTCGTCGTGGCCCGCGGGGTCACTGACTGGAACCTCGCATAACAACCATACGATTCGAACTGTGCCAGAGTCCGAACCGCCGATAGCGCTTGACGCCATGGGCGGCGACCATGCGCCGCACGAGATCGTGGCCGGTGCCGTCCAGGCGGTCAGAGAGCACGGCCTGTCGATCGTCCTGGTCGGCTCGCCACGCGTGCTCTACGAGTCGCTGGCCGACCACGACGCCACCTCCGAGATCCCGATCGTCAGGGCCGAGGAGGCGCTGGCCATGGACGAGGGCGCGCTGTCCAGCCTGCGCCGCCCCCGCTCCAGCATCGCCGTCGCCTGCCATCTGCTCAGGCGGGGCGACGCCTCGGCCGTGGTCTCGGCCGGCTCCACCGGCGGGGTCGTCGCCACGGGCAAACTCAGGCTGAAGGCGCAGCAGTCGGTGCTCAGGCCCGCGCTCGCCGTCGCCCTGCCCACCAGGCCCAGGCCCACCATCCTGCTCGACGCGGGCGCGAACGCCGAGGTCAAGCCGGAAATGCTGGTGCAGTTCGCACATCTCGGCTCCGCCTACGCCGAGACCGCCTACGCCATGGACGCCCCCCGCGTCGGCCTGCTCACCATCGGCGCCGAGCCCGAGAAGGGCAACAAGCTCGCGAAGCGCGCCCACGAGCTGCTGAAGGCCACGCACGGCATCACCTTCATCGGCAACGTCGAGGGCCACGACCTGCTCTCGGGCGCGGCGGACGTCATCGTGACCGACGGCTTCACCGGCAACGTCGCGCTCAAGACGATGGAGGGCGCGGTCCGCTACGCCTTCACCGAACTGAGCGAGTCCATCAGCGCCAGCCCGATGGCGAGGATGGGCGCGCTCATGCAACGCGGCCGGCTCAGGGACCTCTCCCGAAGGCTCGACTCCGAGGCGTACGGCGGAGCGGCCCTCCTCGGCCTCAACGGCACGGTCGTCATCGCGCACGGAGCGGCCAAGGCCGCCTCCATCAGCGCGGCGTGCCAGCTGGCCGCCACCCTCTCGCGCAGGGGCATCGTCGCCAGGATCGGCGAACGCCTCGCCACCGGCCATCGCCCCCACCGGCTCTGGTGATCACCACCCATCGCGGCAATCAGCGCCGCAGTCGGGCTCACCGGTACCCTTAGAGCATGACCGACCCGCAGATAGTGCTCACCGAGCGCGTCCAGCAGGCGCTGGCGAACGCGTTCGGTTCCGAGTACGCCGACGCAGACCCGCTGATCAGGCCCTCCCAGTTCGCCGACTTCCAGGCGAACGTCGCGATGAGCCTGGGCAAGCGCCTGCGACGAGCCCCGCGGGAGGTCGCCCAGGCCATCGCCGACCAGCTCGGCGACTTCCCGGGCACGGTCGAGGTCAGCGGCCCCGGCTTCCTCAACATCACGCTCGACTCCGGCTGGATCACCGCCGAGGCCACCGAGATGCTCGCCGACCCCCGCACGGGCATCGGCACGGCCACCCCGCCGCAGCGCGTGGTGATCGACTACTCCGCCCCGAACGCGGCCAAGGAGATGCACGTCGGCCACCTGCGCACCACGATCGTGGGCGACGCCATGGCGCGCATCTACGAGCACCTGGGCAGCACCGTCGTGCGCCAGAACCACTTGGGCGACTGGGGCACGCCGTTCGGCATGCTCATCGAGCACCTGCTCGACATCGGCGAGGCGGCCGCGGTCGAGCAGCTCGAGGCCGGCCAGGGCACCGAGTACTACCAGGCCGCCCGCGCCAAGTTCGACAGCGACGAGGCGTTCAAGACGCGCTCCCGCCAGCGGGTCACCACGCTCCAGTCGGGCGATCCTGAGACCATCCGGCTCTGGCACGTCTTCATGGACGCCACGATCCGCTACTTCGACAAGGTCTACGAGATGCTCGGCGTCACGCTCACCGACGCCGACATCGCGGGCGAGAGCATGTACAACTCGATGCTCGAGAAGACCTGCGACGACCTCGAGGCGCAGGGCGTCGCGGTGCTCAGCGAGGGCGCGCTCTGCCTGTTCCCGCCGGGTTTCACCGGCTCGGACGACAAGCCGCTCCCCCTGATCATCCGCAAGAGCGACGGCGGCTACGGCTACGCCTCCACCGACATGGCGGCGATCCGCTACCGCGTCGACGACCTCAAGGCCGACCGCATTCTCTACGTGGTCGGAGCCGACCAGGCGCTCCACTTCCGCATGGTGTTCGCCGCCGCCAGGCAGGCGGGGTGGCTGCCCGACTCGGTCTCCGCCGAGCACGTCCAGATCGGCATGATGCTGGGCAAGGACGGCCGCCGCTTCAAGACCCGCTCAGGCGAGTCGGTCAAGCTCATGGACCTGCTCCAGGAGGCGGTCGACCGCGCCGGCACGGCCATCGCCGAACGCGGGTACGACGAGGAGACCAGAGCCGAGATCGCCCACGCGGTGGGCATGGGCGCGGTCAAGTACGCCGACCTGTCGATCAGCCACGACAGCGAGTACGTCTTCGACTTCGACCGCATGCTCAACTTCTCGGGCAACACCGGCCCGTACATGCAGTACGCCACGGCCCGGATCCGCTCCATCTTCCGCAAGGCCGGGGTCGAGCCTGCCGCCGCGCAGGGTCCGATCATCCTCGGCGTGCCGGCCGAGCGCGCTCTCGCCCTGCACCTGCTCGGGTTCGGCGCGGTCGTCGACCAGGTCGCCGATCTCGTCGAGCCGCACAGATTGTGCGCCTTCCTCTTCGAGACCGCCAGCCTCTTCAGCACCTTCTACGAGGAGTGCCCAGTGCTCATGGAGGGCGTCGACGCCGAGACGCGTGCCTCCAGGCTCGCCCTGTGCGCGCTGACCCTGCGCGTGCTGGAAACCGGTCTCGACCTCCTGGGAGTCCCCGTTCCCGACCGCATGTAAGGGATGGGCGCGCCTCCACCTGGTTGGCGCGCCCCCCGGCTAGGCTTTACGCGGTCATGAAGTGAGGCCGACATTGGGGGAGTTCTCGACCTTGGCAACGGATCTGAGCGCGAGCCCCCCAGCCACGACTGAGCTCCACCGCTACGCCGAGGCTCTGCTCGCCAACCTCGCCGCCAACGGCTCGGCGCCCCCAGCGGCACCCGCCTTTCGGGACATTCCCGGCTTCTGGCTGCCGCCTGCCGTCCAGGCGCTCGTCGCGATCCTCAGGGGCGACGACCCCCTCGAGCCGCTGACCACGGCCGCCAACCGCGACCAGCGCAACACCGCCCTGTTCCTGTGCCTGGCCCTGGCCGTGGCCGGCCACGGTGACCGCATCCACGCCTCCTGGCTGGGCACCGCCTTCGGCGAGCTGTCCATGGAGCTGCCCGTCAACCACGGCCAGCGTGCGCTGTGGCTGGCCGCCGCCAGGGGCGCGTACGGCCCGGCCGGCAAGATCTTCGTCCTTCGCAAGCTCGACGCGCTGTCCATCCCCGCGCACGCCGACACCGAGCAGTGGCTCCAGGCCCTCGCCCCAGGCGAGCCGTCCGTCGTGGTGCCCACCGCCCTCGTCGACTTCCCCGAACTGGCCGAGATCCCCGAACTGGCCAAGCCCGCCCAGGCCGCCGCCCGCCTGTCCAGGCTGCGCGCCCGGTGCGCCGAGATCACCATGACCAGGCAGGCCGAGCACGACTCCCGCACGCCGCTCACCAACTCGGCCGCCACGCCCGCCACGGCCTGGGCGGAGGAGGAGCCGCTGGCCGTCCTCCGTTCGCTGGTCGGCCTCGGCGGGCCCGCGGGACCGATGGGCTCGCTCATCGGTCACCTGCTCGACGACCTGCGCCCGGGCTCGGACCCTTACCTGGCCGCGATCGCGCTCCACGTCGCCGCGCCGATCCTGCGCGAGGTCGCCGCGGAACTGGAAGCCGACACCCGGCTCACTCCGCCCGACTCGATCACCGTGCCGGTGCTCGGCCACCGCCTGGTGCTACTGCCAGAGGGGCCTGACGCCGAGTCGATGGCCGCCGCCGAGCGCGCCATCATCACCGACGGGGTCCCCGACCGCCGCCTGCCGTGGCTCGCCTACCTGCTCATGGCCCTGGCCGGCACCCTGGTGATCCTCGCGGTCGTGGCCTGGTGGCCGCTCGCCGTCGTGGGGGTGGCCGCCGCCGGCCTGGGTGGCTGGCAACTCTGGCGACACCAGCAGGCGCGACGTTCCGACGCGGCTTACGTGGAGACGCGGCTCGCGGAGCTCAAGGACCTCGCGGATGGCGCGGTCTGGGCCCTGCACGCGTACGCCCGTGAGGCCGACGACCGGGCCAAGCAGGCCGCCGAGGACTCCGCCGGGCTCATCCGCCTCCTCCGCCGCGGCCCCAGAGCCGCCTAGCCCGACCTTCCACCGAGCCTCGCACACCAGACCCCGCCTTCAGACCTCGCCCAGCAGGCCCGTCTTCAGCCTTGCGCAGCAGGCCCCGTCTTAGGCATGGCGCGGCAGACCCCACTCTCGGGCTTCGCGGCACTACAGACCTTGCGCAGCACTTCGGGCTTCACGCTGCACTTCGGGCTTCACGCTGCACTTCGGGCCTTCGCGGCAGGCTCCCGTCTTCGGGCCTCGGCCCAGTGGGCGCCGTCTTCGGTCCAGCAGGCCCCGTCTTCCGGCCTTGTGGGCAGTGGCCCCTCGCAAGCCTAAGGTCGGCGAGCGGGGGCCGTCGAAAGAACAGTCGCCATGACGCGCGGCAGTGCTCCAGCAGGCGCGCCATCACGCATACGTTCGTCCGCCCGGCGGCACGCCCAGCGGACGCACCAGACCAGCCCCCCAGCCGGTCCGGCGCACGCTCACAGAGCTCAGGTGCTCTCGATCTCCACATGCGCGGGCGCGAGCAGGAACACCCGATCCGCGATGCGTTCGATCCGCCCGTCGCACCCGTAAGCCAGTCCGGCCGCGAAGTCGACCATCCTGGTGGCCTCCGGCATGGGCATGCCGGTGACGTCCATGATGACCGTCTGCCCCTCGCGGAAGTGCTGGCCGATCATCGGCGCGTCGTTGTACTTCAGTGGCTGGACCATCACGATCCGCGACGACTCGACGGTGGCCCGCCACCGCTTCGCGGCACGCTCCGACGCCGGCACGTACTCATCTTCGTACTGCTCGTCTTCGTAGCCGTCGTCGTATTGATCGATCCCGCCCAGGCCAAGGTAGCTCACCACCTTGCGCACTGCCCCCATCGGCTTGTCCTTTCCTCAGGAACTCACCGTAATCGGCACGTCCCTACACATTGGACGGTAACCGACGCCTCGGCGTTCGCCATGCGACACGCCCAACACATATTCCATTTTGTACGGCAAGCGTCCCGGTTTCGACTGGATATCTGCCGCCTATATCATCGATCTCATGCGCCTGTTCACCGTCGATGCCTTCACCGACACAGCATTCCACGGTAATCCTGCCGCTGTCTGCCTCCTGAACGCAGGCGCTTCCGACACCTGGATGCAGTCTCTGGCCACCGAGATGGGCCTGTCGGAGACCGCGTTCCTGCTCGGTAATTCGCTGCGCTGGTTCACTCCGGCGGTCGAAGTATCGCTGAGCGGACACGCGACGCTGGCCACGGCCCATGTGCTCTATTCCACAGGAGCGGCCACCGGAACGCTCCAATTCACGACGAAGAGTGGAATCCTCACCGTGAATCGATCCGACGACGGACTGATCACGATGGATTTCCCAGCCAAAGAAGTGACTCCTGCCACAGTTCCCGACGGACTCGAAAAGGCACTTGGAGCTGCGGTGGTAAGCGTGAACCGCAGCCAGCTCGACCTGCTGGTGGAGCTCGAATCCGAGGAGAGCGTGCGCTCCCTTCGCCCCGACATCCCCGCCCTCGAGGCCGTCGACGCGAGGGGCGTCATCGTCACCGCCGCGGCCTCCTCCGCCACCCCCGCCGACTACGTCTCGCGCTTCTTCGCGCCTCGTGTGGGTGTGCCCGAGGACCCGGTCACCGGTTCGGCTCACTGCGCACTCGCCCCGTTCTGGTCGGCCAGGCTCGGCCGCGACTCTCTCCTCGGCGCCCAGCTGTCGGCAAGGGGCGGCATGGTCCACACCACCCTCCGCGGCGACCGAGTCGACCTGGCCGGCCGCGCAGTGACCATCCTCGAAGCCACCCTGCACCTCGACACCTAGACCGCCGCACCTCTCTCCAGCGTCCTCCACCGGCACCTCAGCGATCCTCCGCATTCGTCAGCCTGCGGCCTGCCACAGATCTCCCAAGCCTGCGGTCTCATGCCGCAGACCTTCCAGTCGTCAGCGGTCGAAGCCCCATAACGAGGTAGAGGTCGCCCGAAGTGCACCGCGCATGTCGTCTAGCCCGTCAGCGGACCGGCCAGCACCCCACCACCAGCCTCCACATCGCCCTCCCATACGAACGCCTCGTCGACCATCGGCCTCCGCCCCCACAGCATCAACAAGAGGTGCTCCGCGGTACCGGACACTTTGGCGACCGGCGCGCCGGGCCCATACGTCCACGACGCCCCCGTGTCGGTCGCGTCGAGTCGCACAGCGGAGCCGGGCGGCCGCGCCCGTCCCCGCACGACCTGTCGTGGCGCCATCGTGTCCACCACCTCAGCCACCCCCTCCCCCGCCAGCTCCGGCGGGAGGACGCTTGCCGTACCCAGAGCATGTTCGGCATCCCACCGGTGCAGCAACGCCTCCAGACACCGGCGCCGCTGCCAGAACCCCACCGTGCCCGGCGGATGAAACGTCCACGCCTCCACCGACGGGTCAGCATCCAACGCCTCCAGCAAGGTCGCCGACGCGCGATCGAACCACCGCAGCAACCCCGCACGATCTCTCGGCGCCGCCGCAGCCACGTAGTCGCCCCGCTTCTCCATCACCGCCACAGCGGCCCACAGATTGGACCCACCCAGATGCTCGGCGAGATCGCGCAAGGTCCAGTCGCCGCAGTGCTCGATCGGCGCCTCCAGATCGGCATCCAGACAGGCCCGAAACGCCATCAGCTCCTGACCCAGATGGGCGAGAAGATCTCGAGAATCCATGCCAGGCAACCTAACCAAGCCCTCTGACAGTCTTGCGATCATGCCCCTTCTCCATCGCCAAGGCCGGCCGCAAGCCGAAGGCCGCGCGGGAAGCGATGACCTCCGCCTGGAGTCGCTGCTCTCCACCATGGGCACACCCGAATGCGTCGGCAGCGCGGCGCTCGGGCTGATGGTGGCCCGCGACCTCACTTCGACGTCGCCTGCGTCCGGCTGGACGACGTCACCAAGGAGCTGATGGCTCAGCTCGGCGCCCGGCTCGCCGTCCATCCTCGGGTACGGCAGGTGCAGTGCCGCCCTCGGGTACGGCAGGTGCAACCGCCCTCGGGGTACGGCAGGTGCAGCACCGCGACGACACCGGCGACTGGAACGCCGTCCCGCCTATCCGGACGGCCTGGTATCTAGGGGTGGCGTCTCGCGTCAGGCTTTGCGGCCCTGGTCGGCCAGCCCGGCGTTCCTCACTTTTCGCGCGATGACGAGCACATGGCAGAACCCCCGACAACGAGAAAAGGGGCCCCACCAGACGGTGGAACCCCAAATCCCATAATGTAAAGATTGCGCGGCGGCGACCTACTCTCCCACACCCTCCCGAGTGCAGTACCATCGGCGCTGCAGAGCTTAACTTCCGGGTTCGGAATGTAACCGGGTGTTTCCCCTGCGCTATAACCGCCGCAACCCCATGAGACAGTGCTTGTTGTCTCAGAATTGCGTAGTGGACGCGAGCAAGAATGCTTTGTGGTCAAGTCCTCGGCCTATTAGTACCGGTCAGCTCCACACGTTACCGTGCTTCCACCTCCGGCCTATCAACCCGGTCGTCTACCGGGAGCCTTACCCACTCTCGTGGTGGGAGACCTCATCTCAAGGCGAGCTTCCCGCTTAGATGCTTTCAGCGGTTATCCCTTCCGAACGTAGCCAACCAGCCGTGCACCTGGCGGTACAACTGGCACACCAGAGGTTCGTCCGTCCCGGTCCTCTCGTACTAGGGACAGCCCCTTTCAAGTCTCCTGCGCGCGCAGCGGATAGGGACCGAACTGTCTCGCGACGTTCTAAACCCAGCTCGCGTACCGCTTTAATGGGCGAACAGCCCAACCCTTGGGACCTACTCCAGCCCCAGGATGCGACGAGCCGACATCGAGGTGCCAAACCATCCCGTCGATATGGACTCTTGGGGAAGATCAGCCTGTTATCCCCGGGGTACCTTTTAGCCGTTGAGCGACGGCGCTTCCACATGCCACCGCCGGATCACTAGTCCCAGCTTTCGCTCCTGCTCGACCCGTCAGTCTCACAGTCAAGCTCCCTTGTGCACTTACACTCGACACCTGATTGCCAACCAGGCTGAGGGAACCTTTGGGCGCCTCCGTTACTCTTTAGGAGGCAACCGCCCCAGTTAAACTACCCACCAGACACTGTCCCCGATCCGGATCACGGACCAGAGTTAGACGTTCAAAACGACCAGAGTGGTATTTCACCAATGACTCCACCCGAACTAGCGTCCGAGCTTCACAGTCTCCCACCTATCCTACACAAGACGCTCCAAACGCCAATGTCAAGCTGTAGTGAAGGTCCCGGGGTCTTTCCGTCCTGCTGCGCGTAACGAGCATCTTTACTCGTAGTGCAATTTCGCCGGGTCTGCGGTTGAGACAGCGGGGAAGTCGTTACGCCATTCGTGCAGGTCGGAACTTACCCGACAAGGAATTTCGCTACCTTAGGATGGTTATAGTTACCACCGCCGTTTACCGGCGCTTAAGTTCTCACCTTCGCTGTGTTACCACAGCTAAGCGGTCCCCTTAACGTTCCGGCACCGGGCAGGCGTCAGTCCGTATACATCGTCTTACGACTTCGCACGGACCTGTGTTTTTAGTAAACAGTCGCTTCCCCCTGGCCACTGCGACCCCCACCAGCTCAGAAAGCTAGTTTCATCACCAGCAGAGGTCCCCCTTCTCCCGAAGTTACGGGGGCAATTTGCCGAGTTCCTTAACCACAGTTCACCCGATCGCCTTGGTATTCTCTACCTGACCACCTGAGTCGGTTTAGGGTACGGGCCGCCACAACACTCGCTAGAGGCTTTTCTCGGCAGCATAGGATCATCCACTTCGCCACAATCGGCTCGGCATCACATCTCAGGATACGTGTGTCGCGGATTTGCCTACGACACTCCCTACATGCTTACCCCAGGAACAACCATCGCCTGGGTTGGACTACCTTCCTGCGTCACCCCATCGCTTACCTACTACCCGATCGGATCGAGCGTTCAGCCTCACCACTTGTCCCGAAGGACGCTGCGGGGCTTAAGGACTCTTAGCATCACGAGGTTCGATATGGGCGCGTTAAAGCGGGTACGGGAATATCAACCCGTTGTCCATCGACTACGCCTGTCGGCCTCGCCTTAGGTCCCGACTTACCCTGGGCGGATTAGCCTGGCCCAGGAACCCTTGGTCATCCGGCGGCAGGGTTTCTCACCCTGCATTCGCTACTCATGCCTGCATTCTCACTCGCACAGCCTCCACAACTAGATCACTCTGCTGCTTCGCCGGCTGCACGACGCTCCCCTACCCATCAACCCCGCATGGGGGTCAATGCCACGACTTCGGCGGTGTACTTGAGCCCCGCTACATTGTCGGCGCGGAATCACTTGACCAGTGAGCTATTACGCACTCTTTCAAGGATGGCTGCTTCTAAGCCAACCTCCTGGTTGTCTCTGCGACTCCACATCCTTTCCCACTTAGCACACGCTTAGGGGCCTTAGTCGGTGATCTGGGCTGTTTCCCTCTCGACTACGGAGCTTATCCCCCGCAGTCTCACTGCCACGCTCTCACTTACCGGCATTCGGAGTTTGGCTGACGTCAGTAACCTTGTCGGGCCCATCGGCCATCCAGTGCTCTACCTCCGGCAAGAAACACGCGACGCTGCACCTAAATGCATTTCGGGGAGAACCAGCTATCACGGAGTTTGATTGGCCTTTCACCCCTACACACAGGTCATCCCCCAGGTTTTCAACCCTGGTGGGTTCGGTCCTCCACGAGGTCTTACCCTCGCTTCAACCTGCCCATGCGTAGATCACTCCGCTTCGGGTCTACAGCATGCGACTCAAACGCCCTATTCAGACTCGCTTTCGCTACGGCTCCCCCACACGGGTTAACCTCGCCACACACCATAACTCGCAGGCTCATTCTTCAAAAGGCACGCAGTCACATCACAGCCGTCCGAAGACGACTAAGCTCCTACGGCTTGTAGGCACACGGTTTCAGGTACTATTTCACGACCCCTCACCGGGGCACTTTTCACCTTTCCCTCACGGTACTAGTGCACTATCGGTCATCAGGGAGTATTTAGGCTTACCAGGTGGTCCTGGCAGATTCACACAGGATTTCTCGGGCCCCGTGCTACTTGGGATCCCCTCAAACAGCCCATCCGATTTCGTCTACCCGGCTCTCACGGTCTACGGCGCCCCTTCCCAGAGGCTTCAACTATCAGACAGGTTTCTCACTGTTCGACCGATCGGCAGATCGATCAAGAGGGTCCCACGACCCCGAACATGCAACGCCTGCCGGCTATCACACATGCCCGGTTTAGCCTGATCCGCTTTCGCTCACCACTACTCACGGAATCACTGTTGTTTTCTCTTCCTACGGGTACTGAGATGTTTCACTTCCCCGCGTTACCACCAACCGCCCTATACATTCAGGCGGAGGCAACACCACATGACTGGTGCTAGGTTTCCCCATTCGGACATCCCCGGATCAACGTCTGGTTGGCGACTCCCCGAGGCTTAACGCAGCCTCCCACGTCCTTCATCGGCTCCTGATGCCAAGGCATCCACCGTGTGCCCTAAAAAACTTGGCCACAAAGATGCTCGCGTCCACTATGCAAATCTCAAACAACAAACAGCGACCGGCTAGCCTCCCCAAAAGGGGAGGATCCCCGGTCCTGTGCTCCAGAGGAGAACATCTCACGATGTCCGTTTCCTCAGGACCCAACAGTGTGTTCAGACCCGGCCCAAGCCCCCGCGACCAACGTTCCCACTCCCTCTTGCGAGGGCGGTACTAGCGGCCCGGCAACCCGGTCCAGCTGACTAGCCAGTGCTCCACTAATGAGCTGTCGAGCATCAGACGTTCGCTGATGACCTCGACGTAGGCCGGAGACTGTCGCCTCCAACCAGATGCTCCTTAGAAAGGAGGTGATCCAGCCGCACCTTCCGGTACGGCTACCTTGTTACGACTTCGTCCCAATCGCCAGCCCCACCTTCGACCGCTCCCCCCAGCAAGCTGGTTGGGCCACGGGCTTCGGGTGTTGCCGACTTTCGTGACGTGACGGGCGGTGTGTACAAGGCCCGGGAACGTATTCACCGCAGCGTTGCTGATCTGCGATTACTAGCGACTCCGACTTCATGGGGTCGAGTTGCAGACCCCAATCCGAACTGAGACCGGCTTTTAGGGATTCGCTCCACCTCGCGGTATCGCAACCCTCTGTACCGGCCATTGTAGCATGTTTGCAGCCCAAGACATAAGGGGCATGATGACTTGACGTCATCCCCACCTTCCTCCGAGTTGACCCCGGCAGTCCCCCATGAGTCCCCACCACCCCGAAGGGCGTGCTGGCAACATGGAGCAAGGGTTGCGCTCGTTGCGGGACTTAACCCAACATCTCACGACACGAGCTGACGACAGCCATGCACCACCTGTCACCCAGTCCGAAGAGGGCCACATCTCTGCAGCTTTCCGGGCGATGTCAAGCCTTGGTAAGGTTCTTCGCGTTGCGTCGAATTAAGCAACATGCTCCGCCGCTTGTGCGGGCCCCCGTCAATTCCTTTGAGTTTTAGCCTTGCGGCCGTACTCCCCAGGCGGGGCGCTTAATGCGTTAGCTCCGGCACGGAGATCGTGGAAGACCCCCACACCTAGCGCCCAACGTTTACAGCGTGGACTACCAGGGTATCTAATCCTGTTCGCTCCCCACGCTTTCGCTCCTCAGCGTCAGGTAAGGCCCAGAGAACCGCCTTCGCCACCGGTGTTCCTCCTGATATCTGCGCATTTCACCGCTACACCAGGAATTCCGTTCTCCCCTACCTACCTCTAGCCAGCCCGTATCCACCGCAGACCCGCAGTTAAGCTGCGAGCTTTCACGGCAGACGCGACAAGCCACCTACGAGCTCTTTACGCCCAATAATTCCGGACAACGCTTGCGCCCTACGTATTACCGCGGCTGCTGGCACGTAGTTAGCCGGCGCTTCTTCTGCAGGTACACGTCAACTTCGTCCCTGCTGAAAGAGGTTTACAACCCGAAGGCCGTCATCCCCCACGCGGCGTCGCTGCGTCAGGCTTTCGCCCATTGCGCAATATTCCCCACTGCTGCCTCCCGTAGGAGTCTGGGCCGTGTCTCAGTCCCAGTGTGGCCGGTCGCCCTCTCAGGCCGGCTACCCGTCGTCGCCTTGGTAGGCCACTACCCCACCAACAAGCTGATAGGCCGCGAGCCCATCCCCAACCGAAAAAACTTTCCACCACCACCCGATGCCGGGGGCGGTCGTATCCGGTATTAGACCCAGTTTCCCGGGCTTATCCCAGAGTCAGGGGCAGGTTGCTCACGTGTTACTCACCCGTTCGCCGCTCGAGTACCCCGAAGGGCCTTTCCGCTCGACTTGCATGTGTTAAGCACGCCGCCAGCGTTCGTCCTGAGCCAGGATCAAACTCTCCAAACAATGTTTGAGAATTTCTCCCGGCTGAAACATGAATGTTCCAACCAAAGGAATCCGTCCAATGGACGGGGTTGTGCATCATGCACTGGCTTTTAACACACTGTTGAGTTCTCAAGAAACGGACGCGTTCACCGTCACCCACCCGGTGGCACTCGCTTCGTTATGTCTCAATCTTAGCATCTTGCCCGATTTGGTGTCAAACCGGTCAGACTGGCTAAAATTTCGACCACCCCGCTTCCGGGGCAACCCCTCTAACTTACCAGCCTTCCGATCGATCCGCGAACCGATCTTCAGAACCGCTGCGCCAGGGGGGAGTGCCGACTTCCTGCGGGTCCGCCACCAGATGGTTGCGCCGCACCCCGTCGGCTTCTAAAGATTAGCAGCGCCACAGAGCACTCGAGACGCGAAACGTAGACTCGGCGAGGTGAGCAGCCACATCCCGCCTCTGGCGAAGAAGGTACCGAGCGAGCGCACCCATCACGGCGACACCGTGATCGACGAATACGCGTGGCTCACCAACAAGGAAGACCCTGACACGATCGCCTATCTCCAGCAGGAGAACGAATATCTCAAGCAGGAGACCGGCCACCTGGCGGAGCTCCAGGAGCAGGTGTTCCAGGAGATCAAGGGCCGTACGCAGGAGACCGACCTGTCCGTCCCCAGCCGCAAGGGCGACTGGTGGTACTTCTCGCGCACCCAGGAGGGCAAGCAGTACGGCATCTCCTGTCGTGTCCCGGCCGACGGCGACACCCCGCCGATCGTCACCACCGACGTCACGCTCCCAGGGGAGCAGGTGCTGCTCGACGGCAACGAGCTGGCGGGCGACAGCGACTTCTTCTCGATCGGCACCAGCGCCGTCACTCCCGACGGCAAGCTCCTCGCCTACTCCACCGACTACAAGGGCGACGAGCGCTTTACGCTGACCTTCAAGGACCTGGAGACGGGCGAGCGGCTCGCCGACGAGATCACCGGCGTCTTCTACGGCGGCGCCTGGTCGGCCGACGGCACCACGTTCTTCTACACCAGGATGGACGACGCATGGCGGCCCTTCCAGGTCTACCGGCACACCCTCGGCAGCCCCGCCGAGGAGGACGTGCTCGTCTACGAGGAGAGCGACGAGCGCTTCTGGATCGGCATCGGCCTCACCCGCAGCGAGAAGTACCTCGTCCTGGGCGCCGGAAGCAAGATCACCAGCGAGGTCCGCATCCTTGACGCGAACAACCCGACCGGTGAGTTCCAGGTCGTCCGCCCGCGCGTCACCGGCGTCGAGTACGGCATCGAGCACGCCGGCGACCACTTCTTCGTCCTCCACAACGAGAACGCGGAGAACTTCGAGCTCGCCACCGCCCCGCTCGACTCCCCCGGCACCTGGACCCCGCTCGTCGCGCACCGCGAGGACACCAGGCTGCTGGAGATCGACGCGTTCGCCTCCCACGCGGTCGTCCACTTCCGCCGCGAAGGCCTGACCGGCATCCGCATCCTGCCGTACCCGCTGCAGGACGCCGAGCCCTATGAAATCGACTTCCCCGAGCCCCTTTATGACGTCAGCCCCGCCGGCAACCCCGAGTTCACCACCGAGCGGCTTCGGCTGGGCTACACCAGCATGGTCACCCCGCCGAGCGTCTACGACTACGACCTCGAGACCAGGCAGCTGATCCTGCTGAAGCAGCGCCCCGTGCTCGGCGGCTACGACCCGGGCGACTACGAGCAGTTCCGCGAGTGGGCGACCGCCGAGGACGGCACCAGGGTGCCGATCTCGATCGTGAAGAGGAAGGACGCGGGCAAGCCCGCCCCCACCCTCCTGTACGGCTACGGCAGCTACGAGACCTCCATGGACCCGAGCTTCTCCGTGGCCAGGCTCAGCCTGCTCGACCGCGGTTTCGCCTTCGCCATCGCGCACGTGCGGGGCGGCGGCGAGATGGGCCGCAGGTGGTACGAGGAGGGCAAGCTCACCAGGAAGAAGAACACCTTCACCGACTTCGTCGCCGCCGCCAGGCATCTCAGGGCGACGGGCTGGAGCGAGCGGATCATCGCCAGGGGCGGCTCGGCCGGCGGCCTGCTGATGGGCGCGGTCGCCAACCTCGCGCCCGAGGAGTTCGCGGGCGTGGTGGCCGAGGTGCCGTTCGTCGACGCGCTCAACACCATTCTCGATCCGACGCTCCCGCTGACCGTCATCGAATGGGACGAGTGGGGCGACCCGCTGCACAACGCCGACGTCTACGCCTACATGAAGGAGTACTCCCCCTACGAGAACGTCGAGGCCAAGGCGTATCCGCCGATCCTGGCGATCACCAGCCTGAACGACACGAGGGTCCTCTACCACGAGCCCGCCAAGTGGGTGGCACGGCTGCGGGCCACCGCGCACGGCGGCCCGTTCCTGCTGAAGACGGAGATGGGCGCGGGGCACGGCGGACGCAGCGGACGCTACGACGCTTGGAAGGAAGAGGCGTTCGCGCTGTCCTGGATCATCGAGAGAGGGACGAAGTGAGCTACATCGCGGCGGCCGACCGCTACGAGAAGATGCCGTACGTGCGCAGCGGGCGGAGCGGGCTCAAGCTCCCGCAGGTCTCCCTCGGCCTGTGGCACAACTTCGGCGACGACCGGCCGATCGAGAACTCGCGGAGGATCCTGCGCGCCGCCTTCGACCGCGGCGTCACCCACTTCGACCTGGCCAACAACTACGGCGTGCCGTACGGCTCGGCGGAACGGAACTTCGGCGCCATCTTCGCGCAGGACTTCAGGCCCTACCGCGACGAGCTGATCATCTCGACCAAGGCCGGGTACGACATGTGGCCCGGGCCGTACGGGGAGTGGGGATCGAGGAAGTACGTCCTGGCCAGCCTCGACCAGTCGCTCCAGCGGATGGGCCTGGAGTACGTGGACGTCTTCTACAGCCACCGTCCCGACCCCGAGACACCGCTGGAGGAGACGATGGGCGCGCTGGACCACGCGGTGCGCTCGGGCAAGGCGCTGTACGCGGGCGTCTCCAACTACTCGGCCGAGCAGACCGCGCAGGCGTCCAGGATCATGCGTGAGCTCGGCACGCCGCTCCTCATCCACCAGCCGTCCTACTCGATGATCAACAGGTGGATCGAGAACGGGCTGCTGGACACGCTGGAGGAGGAGGGCATCGGCTGCATCGTGTACTCGCCGCTCGCCCAGGGATTGCTGACCGACCGCTACCTGGGCGGCGTGCCCGCCGACTCGCGGGCGGCGACGAGCAGGTTCCTCTCCGCGGACCGGATCGACACGAACCTGGCCCGCGACCTCAACGAGATCGCGGCGTCCCGGGGGCAGAAACTTGCCCAGATGGCGCTGTCGTGGGTGCTCAGGGACCCGAGGGTGACCAGCGTGCTGATCGGCGCGAGCAGCGTCGAGCAGCTGGAGGTCAACCTGGCCGCCGTGGAGGGCCCCGTCTTCACCGAGGACGAACTCGAGCAGATCGACAAGATCACGACGGGGACGACGTCGTCCGCGTGACGCTCACAGGGCCTCGTGCCGCTGGAGGTAGGCGAAGGAGGCCCAGCCGGGCAGCACCGGCAGCCAGAAGGTGAGCAGCCGGTAGAGGAGCACCGAGGAGGTCGCGAACTCGGCCGGCACTCCGGCGACCGTGAGCCCGAGGGCCAGCGACGCCTCGACCGCGCCCAGACCGCCAGGTGTGGGCGCGGCCGAGCCGATCGCGTTGGCCGTGAGGAAGACCACCGCGACCGTCGTGAAGCCAGTCTCGCCGCCGAAGGCCCGCACGCACGCGTAGAGGCAGAACGTGAAGGCCAGCGAGAGGCAGAGGATCCCGCCGAAGCCTTCGGCGATCTTGCGCGGCGACTGGAGGACGTCGAGCAGGCGCGGCACGACGTTGGCGAAGAGCGACCTCAGCCGCTTGGTGACCATGCGGCGCACCGGCGGCACGCCCAGCAGGATCACGATGAGCACCGCCACGGCGAGCACCGCGACGAGCAGCCCGCGCGAGGGTGCGAACGACGTGGTCGTGCTCGATCCGGTGATGTAGGCGAACACCAGCAGCAGCGCGATGTGGCTGGCCAGCCCGATGACCTGGGAGGCGCCGATGCTGGCCACGGCCAGCGCGGGCGGCACGCCGCGCTTTTGCAGGTAGCGGGTGTTGATCGCGACGCCGCCCACCGCCGGCGGGGTCACCAGCTTCACGAACGACGAGGCGAACTGCACCAGCACCGTACGGCCCAGCGGCAACGGCTCGGGCACGAAGCCTCTGATCATGAGCGCCGCGGCGACGAAGCTGAACCCCGAGGCGGCCAGCGCGAGCACGCCCCATCCCCACTCGGCCGTGGTGATGACCTTGAGCAGGTCGACCCGGCTGAGCTGCGAGAGCAGGAAGTAGGCGGCCAGCGTGCTGGCGATGATGGTGACGAGCGTGCGCGGTCTGAACCGCTCGAGGCGTACCTCCTCGACCTCGGCCTGCGGGGTCAGCGCCTCGATCTGCTCGCGGATCGCGGCCAGCAGTTCCTTGTTCTTCGACAGCGCCGCCCTGGTCTCCCTGGTCAGCGCGATGCGCTGGAGCAGGGGCAGCGCGCCGCCGAGCGCGTCGGGGCCGAGCACGCCCGCCGCGGCCCTGACCGAGCGCTCGGCGCCGACCCGCAGCGCCAGGTAGGTGAGCAGCTGCGCGATGTCGATGCGCAGCAGCAGGTCGCCCGCCGCCACCTCGCCGCTGCGCGGGTCGGCGAGGACGACACGGCCCTCGCGGTCGACGTGGATGCTGTCGCCGGTCAGCCGCCTGTGAGCCAGGCGCTGCATCTGCAGCAGCAGCACCTGCTCCCAGATCTGGGCGAGCAGGTCGTCGCTGATCTCGCTGTCTTTGAGCTGGTCGAGGGCGCGCGTCTCGAGGTGCTCGTAGGCCAGGAGCGCGGCCTCGGTGCCGATCTCGCTGGTGCCGAGCAGGCGCGGGGTGTTGGCGCCCGCAGCCTGGGTGGCGTAGGCCATGAGCGCCTCGCGCTCCAGCTCCGCGCGCAGCGAGCGGATCGCCCGCCGCCTGGTCTCGGAGTGGAGCCTGATCCGCCGCCACAGCCGGTACGGCAGGCCGGCCACCTGCCGGTCGCGGTCGAGCACGGTGACGTCGAGGCTGGAACCGTCGGACAGGCCGACGGCGTAGCGGCGGCTGCCCTGGTGGTCGTCGTCGATGCGCCGGGCGGAGACCGGCGAGAAGGACAGCTTGCGCAGCGCCGCGATGACGGCGTTGCCCGGCGGGCGCGTGTTGGGGCTGCCGACGCCGTACAGCGTGCCGTAGCCGACGGCCATGCCGAACAGGACGGTCACGATCGCGCTCGGCAGCGTGATCTGCTTGCCGGTGAACAGCGCGAAGATCGACAGCGCGGTGACCGTCCACATCAGCGCGCGCCAGGTGGGCCGGCGGGAGATGCGGACCGCGGTGGCGTAGCCGATGACCGAGCTGAGCAGCGCGTTGAGCGGTTCGAGGTCGCGGCCGCCGGTCAGCAGCGTGGCCAGGTCTTCGGGGCCCGCCGTGACCAGCCACTGGCCGATCAGGTAGGAGCCCGCCATGCCGAGGATGGCGGCTATCAACCCCTCGGCCACGCGCAACCCGTCGCGGTGGAAGACCCGCTCGACCGCGAAGGCGGTGGGGACGACCAGCACGGCGGCGCCGCTCAGGAAGGTCGCGATGCCCGCCAGCAGGGCGGGGGCGCGGTCGGTGCCCTCGGTGACGTCCTGTTCGAGGCCGATGAGCGTCTGCTGGGCCACCAGCATGAGCAGGATGACCGCGCTCAGTACCAGGAGCGTGGCCAGGAAGCGCAGAGCGTCGGACGGCCGCCGCAGCCGCTGCGGCAGGAGTGGTTCGACGACGAAGACGACCGGTTCGTCGCGCGCGTCAGACACGACCGGGTCCCCCTCCGCGGAGTCGGCCGTTTTCTCGCTTTCCGTGATGTCTGCCACCGACAGCGATTCTGCCTCTTTCCGACTCGACCGTGCGATCATTGGGCTCCAGTGTCCGCAGTCACCACTGCGGCCACTCCACCGGGTAACGTCTCCGCCAGCTCCGACGTGCCTTGCCATACCCCCGAGAGAAAAGCTTGCCACGCTGGCCGGCATGATCACCCATTTGCTCGTGACGCTGGCCCTCGCGGCGCCGGGCGGCACGCTCGCCGACGACGTGAAGCTCGACGATATGCTCGCCCATCTGCAGGCGTTCCAGGCCATCGCCGACGCCCACGGCGGTAACCGGGCGGCGGGCACGCCAGGATATGACGCCTCCGCCGATTACGTGGCGGCGCGGCTGATGGAGGCCGGTTACACGGTCGAGCTCCAGCCCTTCCGTTTCGTCGCCTACCGGCAACTGGCCCCCGCCGTCCTCAGGGTGCACGGCACGGACCTCGGGAAGGTTTCCACGCTGGTCAATTCGGGGGCAGGCGAGGTGACGGCGCAACCGCGCAGGGTGGGCGCGGGCTGCGCGGACACGGATTTCGCCGGCTTCGAGCCGGGCGGTGTGGCGGTGGTCGACAGGGGCCGGTGCACGTTCGAGACCAAGGCGGCCCGCGCCTCGACGGCGGGCGCCAAGGCGTTGATCGTGGTCAACCAGGGCGGCGCGTTCGACGGCAACGCGGGCGCTCCTCAGCCGATCCCGGTCGTCGGCGTCGACTCCGAGCAGGGGGCGGCGGTGTCCAAGGCGCGGCAGGTGACCGTCGTCACCAGGACCGAGACCCAGAGATGGCTCACGCGCAACGTGATCGCGCAGACCGCGACGGGGGCGACCGACGACGTGGTCATGGTAGGCGCGCACCTCGACTCGGTCGAGGCCGGGCCCGGCATCAACGACAACGGCTCGGGCAGCGCGGCCGTCCTGGAGATCGCGCTCAGGATGGCCACCAGGCGGCCCGACCGGGCGGTGCGTTTCGTCTGGTGGGGGGCGGAGGAGCTGGGGCTGCTCGGGTCGAGGCACTACGTGGCCACCCTCCCGCCGGAGGAGCGCGCCAAGATCGGGATGTACATCAACGTCGACATGGTCGCGTCGCCCAACCACACGTTCGCGATCTACGACGGCGACGACTCCGACCAGGTGGGCCAGGGGCCTGGGCCAGAGGGATCGGCGCGGATCGAGCGGGCCTTCCAGGACTTCTTCACCGCGCGGGGCCTGCCGTACACGGGGAGCGACTTCACCGGACGCTCGGACTACGGTCCCTTCATCGCCGCGGGCATCCCCGCGGGCGGGCTCTTCACCGGCGCGGAGGCCCTGAAGACGGAGGCGCAGGCCACGATGTTCGGAGGGACGGCCGGCGCCCCGCTGGACGACTGCTACCACAAGGCGTGCGACGACCTGAAGAACATCAATACCCATGCCCTGGATGTTTCGGCGGACGCCGTGGCGACGGTGATAACCACATTCGCATGGCGTAGATAACGAAATGCAGTCGGCATCTTCTCCATAAAGGTTCGCCAATATACCGTGCATGCGCTTAGCTCTTAGGAGATCATTAGTGCGTTCTCGCCTGGCGAACCTGACCGAGCAGGAGCGGGCGAACATCGCCCTCTACGTCAGCTTCTCGACCGCAACCGACCGAGCTTGCAGCTCCTCACCATCGATGGATTCGACGGTTCAGGCCGCGTCGTCGGCAGCGTGACTCACTGCCCAGCCCGCCACACCACGCGAGGCGATGTTGCGGGCCGCGTTGACGTCGGCGTGCTCAGCGAAGCCGCACGACGTGCACGTAAAGGTTTCCCGGTCGGCCCGGTTGCGCTTGTCCACGTGTCCGCAGCGCGAACACCCTTGCGAGGTGTAGGCCGCCTCCACGTAGATGAGGGCGACCCCGGCGCGGGCCGCCTTGTAGGCGATGAAGCTCCCCAACTGGTGGAAGCTCCAGGAGTGCAGTGTGACCCGCTGGGGCTTGCGGAGCCGTACCCGGTCACGGATCCCGCCCAGGTCTTCCAGGGCGATTCCGCGGCCGGTGCGTTCTGCCTCGGTCACGATCTGCTTGGCGATGGTGTGGTTGGTGTTGGCGGCGAACCGGGCCTCGGCCCGGCGGCGGCGCAGCGTCCCGGCTGGGGCGCTGCCGCCTACACTCGATGCCATGTCGGGTGAATTGCGAGTTCTGGGGGCGTGTCCGCTCGACTGCCCCGACACGTGCTCCTGGATCGTGACCGTCGAGGACGGCAAGGCCATGAAGATGCGCGGCAACCCCGACCAGCCGTACACGCGGGGCGCGCTGTGCGTGAAGGTCAACCGCTACCTCGAGCACACCCAGGCCCCCGACCGGATCCTGTATCCGCTGCGCCGTACCGGGCCGAAGGGGTCGGGGCGGTTCGAGCGGATCACCTGGGACGAGGCGCTCGACGAGATCGCCACCAGGCTCCGCGGCATCGTGGACGAGCACGGCGGCGAGGCGATCTGGCCCTACCTCGGCACCGGCTCCCTCGGCTACCTGCAGGGCTGCGAGGGCGTGGCCGGGCGCAGGTTCTGGAACGTGCTCGGCGCCGCCAAGCACGCGATGAACATCTGCTCCGTCGCGGGCAGTCTCGGCCTGGCGCGCGCCCAGGGCACCGCGGGCGGCATGGACCCGGAGAACTTCGCCCAGGCCGAGCTGATCCTCCTGTGGGGCACCAACACGCTCACCAGCGGCCACCACCTGTGGAAGTTCATCCAGGACGGCCGTGCCAACGGCGCCCACGTCGTGGCGATCGACCCGATCCGCACCAGGACGGCCGACCAGGCCGACGAGCACCTGGCCATCAGGCCCGGCACCGACGCGGCGCTCGCGCTCGGACTGCTCCACGTGGTGCTGGCGGAGAACGCCCAGGACGAGGAGTACCTGGCCCTGCACACCGAGGGCTGGGACGACTTCCGCCAGGAGATCATGGAGTGGCCCGTCGAGCGGACCGCCGAGGTCACGGGGATCCCGGCCGAGGCCGTCCACAGGCTGGGGATGAGACTGGCCCACACCCGCCCCACCGCCATCCGCGCCACGATGGGCATCCAGCGGCACGAGGGCGGCGGCGCGGCGATGCGGACGATCGCCTCGATCCCCGGCGTCACCGGCGACTGGCGCCACCCGGGCGGCGGCGTGGCCTACTCCACCAGCGGCCACGTCCACCTGAACATCGACCGGCGCAACGACCTGCTGGCCAAGCCGGTGCGCACCAGGTACATGACCCGGCTGGCCTCCGAGCTCCAGGACGTCAAGTGCCTGTGGGTCTACGCCGCCAACCCGCTGGCCTCCACCTCGGACACCAACAGGATCAGGAAGGGGCTGGCCCGCGACGACCTGTTCACGGTCGTCATGGAGCAGTTCCCCACCGACACCGTCGACTACGCCGACATCGTGCTGCCCGCGACCATGCAGACCGAGCACATGGACCTGCACGCCGGGTACGGCCACATGTACCTGCTGTGGAACGAGCCCGCCGTCGCCCCGGCCGGTGAGGCGCTGTCGACCACCGAGACCTTCCGCCGCCTGGCCGCCCACATGGGCCTGACCGAGCCCTCCCTGTACGACTCCGACCTGGAGCTCGCGGCCGACCTGCTGTCCAGCGGCCACCCTTCGCTGGAGGGGATCACCCTCGACCGCCTGCGCAAGGAGGGCTGGATGCGGATGAGCTACCCGCAGCCGTTCGCGCCCTTCGCCGACGGCTTCCCCACCCCGTCGGGCCGGCTCCGCTTCCCCAGGCGCGGGAAGGCCTACGTCCCCTCGCTCTCCGCCCGGACGGCGGGCGACCGGCTCACGCTCATCACGCCCGCCGCCCATACCTTCCTGAACTCGACCTTCGGCAACAACCCCGAGCTGCTGCGCCGCGCCAAGGACCCCGTCGTGCTGGTCAACCCCGCCGACGCGGAGTCGCGCGGCCTGTCCACGGGGCAGCGGGTTCGCGTGGTCAACCACAACGGCTACTTCCTGGCCGACGTCGAGGTCAGCGACAGGGTCGCCAAGGGCGTGGTGGCCAGCCCCAAGGGCAGGTGGCCGAAGCTCACGACGGGCGGGGCCAACCCGAACGCCGTGGTCGACGAGCGCGACGCCGACATGGGCAAGGGCGCCGTCTACCACGACAACCTAGTCGAGCTGGAGCTTGAACCCCTCGTGTGACTGGGCGTAGCCGAGCGAGCGGTAGAAGCGGTGCGCGTCCTCGCGCCGCTTGTCGGAGGTGAGCTGCACCATCGCGCAGCCGCGTGCCCTGCCCTTCGCGTGGGCCCACTCCATCATCCTGCGGCCCCAGCCCTGCCCGCGCAGGTGTCCCGCGATCCTGACCGCCTCCACCTGGAGGCGGGTGGCGCCCAGCCGGGAGATGCCGGGGATGTAGGTGAGCTGCATCGTGCCGACCACCTCGCCCTTCAGCTCGGCCACGATGAGCTCGTTGTTGGGGTCGGCCTCGATGTCCTCGAAGGCGGCCACGTGCTCGGGGCCGTACGCGCCGGTGCGGGCCGCGGCGATCGCGTCGTCGGTGATGAGCGCGACGATGGCGGGCAGGTCGTCGGCGCCGGCCGTACGGAAGACCAGGGACAGGACGTAGCGCGACTCCATCAGCTCGGGATGGGACGGCAGCGCCATGACCTCGCCGCTCGGCAGGAAGCCCTTGCGCGCGTAGAGCGCGCGGGCGCCGAGGTTGTCGTCGACGGCCCACAGGCCGATCTCGTACGCATCGCGCGTCCTGGACCAGGCGACGACCTCGTCCACCAGGCGACCGGCCAGGCCCGTCCCCCTGGCCTCCGGCGCCACCCACATCGACTGCAGGTGCGCCTCGCCCTCGCGCTCCTGCTTGGCGCAGACCAGGCCCGCGCCGGCCGCCACGAACCAGGCCGCGTCGGGGTCGGCCAGGCGCTCGGCCCACTTGTCACGGGGGTGGGCGGCTTCCTTGTCGTAGGTGGCGCCGAAGGCGGTGGGCGCGTCGGCCAGCGCGCGAAGCCTGATCTCGCGCAGCCGGTCCTCGTCGCCGGTTCGGAGTCGCTCGATGGTGAATTCCTGCATGTCCGAATCATGACGCATCCTCGGGGAACTCTCAGGGTCGATCCCCGATGTGGACAAGGGGCGCGAAAAGGCACCCTTGGGGTTATGAACGAGCTCTCTCGACGCGAAGAACTGTCGTTGTCCGGCGCCGCGTTGCGTGGCGCCCCGTGGAAGGCCGCCGCCGTGGGCGGTGGCGTGGTCACCGCGGCCAGCCTCGGCATGGGGTGGATCCTGCCGGGATCCGCCGATCTGCCGTGGGCCCTCGGACTCGGCATCAGCCTGTTCGCCCTCATCGCCGCCATCGGCGCGGTGGCCAAGCCCGAGGAGGGGGACAGGGTCACCAGGCAGGCGCGCAGCTGGTCGCTGCGCCACCCGTGGAAGTTCGCGCTGCTGCCCGCCGGCATCACCGCGGTCCTGAGCTACCCCGTCCAGCTCGTCATCGACGGCGAGGGCATCGTCGGGGCCGCGTGGGACTCGGTCTGGCGGGGCGCGCTGGTCTACCTCATCGCCGGCATCATCACCCTCACCATGAAGGGGAGGGCGCGCTAGTCCGCACTCGAGAGAGCGCCGGCCCCCGGAGAAGGACGCCTGCCCGGGCGTCCTTCTCCGCGGTTCGTCAGTGGGCCGCGCCCGAGAGGTTGAGGCCGACGACGCCGATGACGATGAAGGCGATCGAGCCGAGCTTGACCGTCGAGACGTCGTCACCCATCAGCAGCATGCCCAGCACCGCGGTGCCTACGGCGCCGATGCCCGTCCATACGGCATAGGCGGTGCCGACCTCCAGGCTCCTGAGCGCGAAGGACAGCGCCCCGAAGCTGAGGACGGCGAAGACCAGGAAGCTGAGAGCCCACCACACGTGGGAGAAGCCCTCGCTCATCTTGAGCGAGTAGGCCATGGCGACCTCGAGCAGGCCGGCGGCGACGAGAACGACCCAAGCCATGTGCACTCCTTGTTGTCGAAGGGGTGCGTCGTCTTGGCGTTCCGGGTACGGCGCGTCTCGTCCGGGAGCGTGTCGCTCACTACCGACAACGGCTCAACGCCCGCGGTGATTCCACCACAGAGTCACCCACCGGTCTCGCGGCACCGGCCACATGCCGAGTTCCATCGCGGTCCGCGCCACCTCCCCCGCCCGTGAGGGGTCGAGACAGGCGCGGCGGCACACGCTCACGGCGAGTTCCTCGATCGTGTCGAACCGTTCGATCGGCGCCTCCCTCTCCTCCACCCGCACGTCGAAGCCGAGTGCTGCGGCCAGCGCGACCGCGTCCTCCGCGATGGGCCTGACCGGGCGCCGCACGCCGTGCAGGTGCTCCCACAGCAGGTTCATCCAGCTCATCGGGTGGCGGTTGGGCAGCTCGATGACCACCCTGCCGGTGACGTGGTCGTCGAGGGCGACGAAGAAGGCGGCCAGATCCGGCACGTTGTAGACGACGTGCGCGGCGACCGCCACGTCCGCGCGGCCCACGCGCTCGGCGACCTCCGGCCAGCTTCCCTCGACGGTCGTGGCGGGGACGCCCGCCTTCTCCGCCCTGAGCGAGAGCTCGGCGAGCATCGCGGCGGAGGTGTCGACGGCGATCAGCCTGCCGATGCGCTCGGCCAGCGGCAGGGAGGCCGCGCCGGCGCCCGCGCCGACGTCGAGCAGCGTGCCCCCGTCAGGGAGCGCCTCGTCCACCCTGGCCAGGGTTGGCCCCTCCGCCTCCGCCACAGCCCGGTCGGTGCGCGCGGCGAAGCGCGCGGGGGAATGGCCCCACGGGTCGGTGGGCGCCGCCTCGAGGATGTCCGGCGGGATGGCCCATGACGCCAGGTGCTGCCGCCACCGTTCGTTCAGCGCTTCGGCATCCATGAGTCGAGAGTATGTGCATAGGAGAGGTTACCCATGGGTAGCATTCGGAGTAAGGTTACTCGCCAGTACAAACACCCCCGGTTCAAGGAGAGAGAGCAGCCATGGGCCACTACAAGAGCAACGTGCGCGACCTGGAGTTCAACCTCTTCGAGGTCTTCGGACGCGGCGACATCCTCGGTACGGGCCCCTTCGCCGAAGTGGACGAGGACGTGGCCCGCAGCATTCTGGACGAGGTCAACAGGCTGGCCACCGGCGTGCTCGCCGACTCCTTCGAGGAGGGTGACCGTACGCCGCCCGTCTTCGACCCCGCCACGTCGACGGTGACGGTGTCCGACGGCGTGAAGAAGTCCTACAAGGCCCTCATGGAGGGCGGCTGGGCGCACCTGGACCTGCCCCAGGACCTGGGCGGCCCCGGCATCCCCCGCACGCTGGCCTGGTCGGCGGCCGAGATGGTGCTCGGCGCCAACCCCGCGCTCTACATGTACGCCGCGGGCCCCAACTTCGCCTACACCCTGTGGAAGCTCGGCACCCCCGAGCAGAAGCGCTTCGCCGAGCTGGCGATCGAGAACAACTGGGGCGCCACCATGGTGCTGACCGAGCCCGACGCCGGCTCGGACGTCGGCGCCGGTCGCGCCCGCGCGATCCAGCAGCCCGACGGCACCTGGCACATCGAGGGCGTCAAGCGCTTCATCACCAGCGCCGAGCACGACATGGCCGACAACATCTTCCACCTCGTGCTGGCCAGGCCCGAGGGACACGGTCCCGGCACCAAGGGCCTGTCGATGTTCCTGGTGCCCAAGTACCACGTGAACCTCGAGGACGGCAGCCTCGGCGAGCGCAACGGCGCCTACGTCACCAACGTCGAGAAGAAGATGGGCCTCAAGGTCTCCACGACCTGCGAGCTCACCTTCGGCGACAAGCACCCGGCGATCGGCACGCTGGTCGGCGACGCGCACGAGGGCATCAAGCAGATGTTCATGGTGATCGAGCACGCCCGCATGATGGTCGGCACCAAGGCCATCGCCACGCTGTCCACCGGGTACCTGAACGCGCTGGAGTTCGCCAAGTCCCGCAAGCAGGGCGCCGACCTGACCCAGATGGCCGACAAGAGCGCCCCGCGCGTCGCCATCACCCACCACCCCGACGTGCGCCGCGAGCTGATGCTGCAGAAGACGTACGCCGAGGGCATGCGGGCGCTGGTGCTCTACACCGCGACCTTCCAGGACACGCTTCTGATCAACCCCGGCGACAAGCACGCCGAGGCCATGAACGACCTGCTGCTGCCCGTCGTCAAGGGTGTCGGCTCCGAGCGCTCCTATGAGATGCTGTCGCGCTCGCTGCAGACCCTGGGCGGCTCCGGCTACCTGCAGGACTACCCGATCGAGCAGTACATCCGCGACGCGAAGATCGACTCCCTGTACGAGGGCACGACCGCGATCCAGGGTCTCGACCTGTTCTTCCGCAAGATCCTGCGCAACCAGGGCGCGGCGATCGGCGCGCTGATGGCCGAGATCAACGCCTTCGCCTCCTCCGAGGCGGGCAATGGCAGGCTCAAGCAGGAGCGCAAGCTGCTCGCCGAGGCCGCGGCCGAGGTCAAGGCCATGGGCGACACGATGGCCGGATGGGCGCTCGGGTCGCTGGAGGCGCCGCGCGAGGTCTACAAGGTCGGCCTCAACACCACCCGCTTCCTCCTGGCGCTGGGCGACCTGGTCATCGGCTGGCTGCTGCTGCGCCAGGCGGAGATCGCGCTGGCCCGGCTGGCCGAGGGTGAGGACCCGTTCTACCAGGGCAAGGTCGCGGGCGCCGCGTTCTTCGCCACCACCGTGCTGCCCAGGCTGACCGCCGACCGCAGGGTGCTGCAGAGCACCGGTCTCGACCTTATGGACCTCCCCGAAGAGGCCTTCTAGAACCGCCTGCTCCCGCGGCAGGTCACCAGGACCGCTCGTCCGTTCCGGACGGGCGGTCCTTCCTCGTCCCGAGGGGTACCTACGCGTCATGACCCCACGCGTGGAAGGATCTCGGCGAGTACGGCGGGCTGCTCGACCCCGAGCGCGTCGTCGGCAACCTGCACCGGGCCTACACCGACGCCTCGGGCGGCGAGGTCGACCTGGCGGCGGCGCTGCTCGACGTGATCACCTTCAACGGCGGCAGACCGCTGACCTGTCACGCCTGAACTCATAGGTGTGATCACTGGTATGCGGGTATGACGGTGTGCGTACACGGTCTTTTCCCCCGGAGGTCGTCATGGGCGTCGGCGTCAGCATCTTCTTCCTCACGCTCGGCGCCATCCTCCGCTTCGCGATCGAGCCCGACGTGTTCGGCAGCGCGGTGCACATGGACAGGATCGGCGTCATCTTCATGATCGTGGGTGGCGTGGGCGTGGTGCTGAGCATCGTGCTCGCGCCCAGGCGCGGGAGCACCTCCGAGAACCGCCTGATGCACCGCGAGAACAATCCGCCCGAAGTCTGAGATTTCCAGGAAGGATCGCACTCTTGCGGGCAAACAAGGGTGTGATCACTGCTCCTGACGTCTTCGAGGCCGTCTTTCGAAGCTCACTACGAGGAGATCCGTCGCTACATCGGCCGCAGGCTCGACCTCGGCATGGCCGACGACCTGGGAGCGACACGCGCCCGGTGCCGCCTCCCGGCTGCCGCCGTGCTGCACGGCGCGGCTTGGAAACGCGCGGCTCTAGAACTCGTACTGGATCGCGGCGCGGCCCGCCTTGATCGGCACGATGTGCTCGTTGATCACGGCGTGGTGCTGCGGGTGGTCGCGGTAGACCTCGTAGTCGGCGACGGAGTCGAACTCGGCGATGATGGCGAAGTCGGAGTTGCCCGATGCGGCGAGGCCGAGGTCGGTGCCGAGGTCGTAGCGGCGCAGCTCGGGAATGGCGGCGGGCAGCTCGGCCAGTCCCTTGGCGACGGCGGCCTTCTGCTCGTCGGTGGCGTCCTCGGTCCAGGTCAGCAGCACGATGTGGCGGATCATGCGCTCAGCCTAGTGACCGGTGCGCCCACCCCTTTCGAGCGGGGGCGCGGGCGGGCGGTGTTCCTGCCTTTCGAGCGGAGGCGCGTGTGGGCGGGATTGCTGTCTTTCGGGCGGGGGCGCGGGCGGGCGGGGCTCCTTGAGCGCCGCCCGCCCGCCTCCTTCAGCTCCAGGCCAGCATGCGCAGCGGATCCTCCAGCATCGCGCCCACGTCTCGCAGGAAGAGCGAGCCGAGCTCGCCGTCGATGATCCGGTGGTCGAACGACAGCGCGAGCGTGGTCACCTTCCTGACCGCCAGCTGCCCGTCCACCACCCACGGCGCATCCCTGACCATGCCGAAGGCCAGGATCGCCGCCTCGCCCGGGTTCAGGATCGGGGTGCCGGTGTCGACGCCGAACACGCCCACGTTGGTGATCGTGATCGTCCCGCCCGCCATGTCGGCCGGTTGGGTACGGCCGGCGCGCGCCGTCTCGGTCAGCTCGCCCAGCGCCCCCGCCAGAGCCGGCAGGTCGAGGGTGTGGGCCGACTTGATGTTGGGAACGACCAGGCCGCGCGGGGTGGCGGCGGCGATGCCCAGGTTCACGTAGTGCTTGACCACGATCTCCTGCGCCGCGTCGTCCCACGTGGAGTTGATCATCGGGTAGCGGCGGGCGGCGACCAGAACGGCCTTGGCGACCAGCAGCAACGGCGACACCCTGACCTCGGCGAAGTCGGGCAGCGCCTTGAGCCGCTGGACGGCGGCCATCGTCTCCGTGACGTCCACCTGCAGGAACTCGGTGACATGCGGCGCGGTGAAGGCGCTGGCCACCATCGCCTGTGCGGTCATCTTGCGCACGCCCTTGATGGGGACGCGCTCCTCCGCCAGCTCGGGCGTCCCCGGCCGGGCGGCCCACGCTGCGGACACGGCCTGCGCTGGCTCCTGGGCGGCGGCGTGGACGTCGTCGCGGGTGATGGAGCCCTGGGGGCCCGTGCCGGTCAGGGTGGTGAGGTCCACCCCCAGGTCCTTGGCCAGCTTGCGGACCGGCGGCTTGGCCAGCACGTGCGCGGTGCCGGGCCCGGTGAAGGCGACCCGCTCGGGATGGGCTGCCTGAGCCGCCTGCGCCTGACCTGGCTGTGCCTGACCTGGCTGTGCCTGACCGGCCTGCGTCGGCTGGGTGCGCCCCGCGTCCGGTGCGGGGGTCTTGCGGGGTCGGCGTTTCGCGGCGCCGGTCTTGACGCCGTAGCCCACCAGGACGGGCGTGCGCTCCTCCTTGGGCGCCGGACTGCCGTGCACGCCCGGCTCGACGACGCCCTCGGTCTGCGGGCGCGGCACCATGTCGTCGGCCAGCGCCGCCATCCGGTCCGCCGGGCCCTGGGCCGAGGCGGCGGAGGCGGGCGCCGTACCGGAGGGGGCGGCTTCGGCACCGGAAGGGGCGGCGGCACCGGAGGGGGCGGCTTCGCCGGTCTCGACGGCGATGATGGGCAGCCCGACGTCGACCGTCTGCCCTTCCTCCGCCATGAGCTCGGCGACCACGCCCGCCCACGGAGAGGGCAGCTCGACGATCGACTTGGCGGTCTCGATCTCCACGACGATCTGGTTGACCTTGACGGAGTCTCCCGGCTTGACGTGCCAGCGGACGATCTCCGCCTCGGTCAGGCCCTCGCCGACGTCGGGGAGCTTGAATTCGCGACGCATTCGAGGTCCCCCTCTCAGAAGGTGAAGGTACGGTCGACGGCCTCGAGGACCCTGTCGAGGTCGGGCAGGTAGTGCTCCTCCAGCTTCGAGGGCGGGTAGGGGGTGGAGAATCCGCCGACCCTCAGCACGGGCGACTCGAGGTGGTAGAAGCACGACTCGGTGATCCGTGCGGCGAGCTCGGCGCCGAAGCCGTTGTAGACCGGCGCCTCGTGCACGACGACCACCCTGCCGGTCTTGCGGGCCGACTCCATGACCTTGGGGAAGTCGAGGGGGTTGAGCGAGCGCAGGTCGATCACCTCGAGCGAGCGTCCCTCCTCCTGGGCCGCCGTGGCCGCCTCCAGGCAGGTCTTGACCATGGGGCCGTAGGCGAGCAGCGTGACGTCGGTGCCCTGCCGTACGACCGTGGCCTCGTCGAAGGGCGTCCACCAGTCGGTGGAGGAGGTGTCGACGTCGGCCTTCTCCCAGTAGCGCCGCTTGGGCTCGAAGAAGATCACCGGGTCGTCGCAGCGGACGGCCTGCTGGATCATCGAGTACGCGTCGGCCGGGTTGCTGCAGGCGACGACGCGCAGGCCGCCGGTGTGGGTGAAGTACGCCTCGGGCGACTCGCTGTGGTGCTCGACGGCTCCGATGCCGCCGCCGCACGGGATGCGGACCACGACGGGCAACTTGATGGCGCCGAGCGAGCGCAGCGGCATCTTGGCGAGCTGGGTGATGATCTGGTCGGCCGCGGGAAAGACGAATCCGTCGAACTGGATCTCGCAGATGGGCCGGTAGCCGCGCAGGGCCAGGCCGATCGCGGTGCCGACGATGCCCGACTCGGCGAGCGGCGTGTCGATGACGCGGTCCTCGCCGAAGTCCTTCTGCAGGCCGTCGGTGACGCGGAAGACGCCGCCGAGCTTGCCGACGTCCTCGCCCATGATGAGGACCTTGGGGTCGTCCTCCATCGCCTTGCGCAGGCCCTCGTTGATCGCCTTGGAGAGGGTCAGGACGCTCATCGCTCGAAACCCTCCAGGTAGGCGGCGTACTGGGCGCGCTCCTCGGCGACGAGCGCGTGCGGTCCGGTGTAGACGTGGTCGAAGATCTCGAGCGGCTCGGGATCGGGCATCTCCAGGCAGCGCCTGCGCAGGTCGGCGCCCAGGTCCTCGGCCTCGGCCTCCACGGAGTCGAGGAAGGCCTGGTCGGCCAGCTCGTTCCTGACCAGGAACGCCTTGACCCGCTCGATCGGGTCCTTGAGCTTCCACGCCTCCAGTTCGCTGGCCACCCGGTAGCGGGTCGGGTCGTCGGTGGTGGTGTGCGCGCCCATGCGGTAGGTGAAGGCCTCGATCAGCGTCGGGCCCTGTCCCTCCCTCGCGTTCTTCAGCGCCTGACGGGTGACGGCCAGGCAGGCGAAGACGTCGTTGCCGTCCACGCGGATGCCGGGGAAGCCGAAGCCCGAGGCGCGGCGGTAGAGCGGGATGCGGGACTGCTTCTCCAGCGGCTCGGAGATCGCCCACTGGTTGTTCTGGCAGAAGAAGACGATCGGCGCATTGAAGACGCTGGCCCAGATGAACGACTCGTTGACGTCGCCCTGGGAGGTGGCGCCGTCGCCGAAGTAGGCGATCGTGGCGGCGTTGGCGCCGTCGCGCTGGATGCCCATGGCGTAGCCGACCGCGTGCAACGTCTGGCTGCCGATGACGATCGTGTAGAGGTGGAAGTTGTGCTCGGCGGGGTCCCATCCGCCGTGGTTCACGCCGCGGAACAGCCCGAGCAGCTTGACCGGGTCCACGTCACGGCACCAGGCGACGCCGTGCTCGCGGTAGGTGGGAAAGGCCATGTCGGCGTCGGTGAGCGCGCGGCCCGAGCCGATCTGCGCGGCCTCCTGGCCCAGCAGCGAGGCCCAGATGCCGAGCTCGCCCTGGCGCTGCAGGGCAACGGCCTCCAGGTCGACGCGGCGGACGAGCACGAGGTCGCGGTAGAGCGACCTCACTTCTTCGGGCGTCAGGTCGATGTCGTAGTCGGGGTGCTCGACCCTCTCCCCTTCGGGGGTGAGCAACTGGACGAGCTCCGGAGGTGCGTCAGCACCACGAGAGGCGTCGACGGTCACGTGCCACTCCTGTGCGGTCGGGGCCGGTTCGCTGGGGTTGCCATGCTTTGTCCGGCCTTTCCGGCGTACGGCCCATCTGGTGGTGGTTCGTACGCGTTTGGGGACATCGTGGCAGAGGTCACATCCCTACGCGCAAGCCCCATGCCCTCCCCGTTCCCGATGCGCCGCCGGTGAACCTCTCCGATCGGACTTCGGCAAGCGCTCTCTCAGTCACCGACACAGAGGGTGACGGTGAGCAAGAAGCGCCGCCGGTGAACCTCTCCGATCGGACCTCCGCCGGCGCCCGCCCGCACCCACGCCACCGTGTTCCCATGCGGTTCCTGCTGGAGCCCCTCACCGCACAGCCCGAGCGGAGGGCCGGGTTCATGACGAGGAGGAGTCCAGATGACGCCGCGGCCCGGCCAGGGCACGCAGGGCCTCGGCGGCGTCGCGTCCTGCCCCGGCCGCGATCTCGTCGCCGTCCTGGTCGCGGGCGATGGCAATGACCAACTCCCCCACGGGGTCGCGGGTCAGTGTGATGCTGTGGCCGCCGGACAGCAGCGCGTCGGCCTCCGGGCGGAGCGGCGAGGCGGGCGAGGCCAGGAGGGATCGGGCCGCGATCAGGGCGGCGACCGGGGCGCGGTGGCGGGCCAGCAGCACGGGTTCGTCGTAGTACGGGTCGGCGACCTGGCGAACGAGGTCGCCGAGCTTGGACCGGGCCGTCGACACCGGCACCATCGACAGGCCGGTCAGCATCCCCCGCACCCGCGACAGGGGAACCAGTGCGGCCCATTCCCAGCGCTCGCGTGTGATCAGCGTGGTGTCGCCGTTCCTGGCCGCTTTCACCAGCGAGCCCCAGCGGGAGCGGGCGTCCTCCACTGCGACGGGCGCGCCAAGCCGCACCACGAGCTCGTCGTACGAGGGGCGCTGTGTGTTGATCATCCCGAGATCGTAAGGTGCCATACAAAATTTTCGCAAGCCGCCTTACGAGACTCCTGTACGGGCGACGGCCCGGTGATCGCGGGTGCTGTCCTGCCAAGATCACGCCGGGTTACGGGCTCTCGCAACATTGATGATCAGGCACAGGCCGCCGGCGAACCTCGCGGAACGGATTTCCGCCAGCGCTCCCCCGCCGGTCGGTGCGGGGGGTGACGGTGAGTGAGGTCGGTGGGGGGACTAGGCTGAACGCCGCAAGCCGTACCCACCTTTCAGGAGGAGCGCCGTGGCGCGCGTAGTCGTCGACGTCATGCTCAAGCCGGAAATCCTCGACCCGCAGGGGCAGGCGATCGCCCGCGCGCTGCCGCGCCTGGGCTTCTCCGGCGTTTCCGAGGTGCGCCAGGGAAAGCGTTTCGAGATCGAGCTCGAGGGCGCCGCCGACGAGGCCGCCCTTGCGGACGTCCGAAAGATGGCCGAGACCCTGCTGGCCAACACGGTGATCGAGGAGTACACCGTGAGGGTCGAGGGGTAGAACAGCACATTTGACACCCTGAATTACCCATCACGGCTTAAAGCCGGGTTTCGCCATGCCACAATCCCACGGGCTTACCAACACTAAATAACAACAACGTGATTTTGCGGTTAGCCCTGATTTCACGGGGAAACCTACTCCAGGTGAGATTCTGGCACCCGGAGGGGTCCGGTGGATATTGAGTTCTCGTTGGCGCTGCCCAGGGATGCGATCGGCATCCCGATGGTCAGGCGAGTGCTGGGTGACGCGATGCGCTCACTCAGCGTGAGCGAGACCTGCATCTCCGACATGCTGCTCGCGGTCTCGGAGGCCTGCTCCAACGCGGTGCGGCACGGTGGTCCGGCCAACCGGTACGAAGTGAGCGCGTCGATCGGCTACGGCCGCTGCGACGTGAAGGTGGCCGACTCGGGGGGCGGGCTGCCGTCGATGCCGCTGCACTACCCCCCGCCCGAGACCGAGAACGGGCGCGGCCTGCTCATCATGCGCTCCGTCGTCGACGAGATCTCCTTCGGCATCACGCCCGGCCGGGGCACCACCGTCCACCTGCGCAAGCACCTGGCGTGGGACGACGAGGAAGGCGCGCGCCCGCGCGAGCTCGCCGCCGTCTGAGCCCCGCGAAAACGGCACCTGACGACAGCGGATACCCTTGAGGAACCGCCGCAGACCACCGTCCACCCTGACGAGACGGTGGCGTGGCGTGCGCATTCCTCCGGAGGGGACGAAGTCATGAGCGCTGCCCGTGTGGGCGTTGTCACGTTTCCAGGAACTCTCGACGACCAGGACGCCGCCCGTGCCGTACGGCTGGCGGGCGCGGAGGCGGTGCCGCTCTGGCACGGCGATCACGACCTCAAGGGGGTCGACGCGGTCTTCCTGCCCGGCGGTTTCTCCTACGGCGACTACCTGCGCTGCGGGGCCATCTCCCGCTTCGCGCCGCTGATGGAGGAGCTCATCCCGGCCGCGAAGAGCGGGCTGCCCGTCCTGGGCACGTGCAACGGGTTCCAGATCCTGTGTGAGGCGCACCTGCTGCCAGGCGCGCTGACCCGCAACGCCTCCCTGCACTACATCTGCCGCGACCAGCGGATCAGGGTGGAGTCCGCCGCCACGACCTGGACCTCGGCCTTCGAGGTCGGCCAGGAGCTGGTGCTGCCGGTCAAGCACGGCGAGGGGCGCTACGTCGCCTCCGCCGAGACCCTCGAGGCGCTGGAGGCCAACGGCCAGGTGGTCTTCCGCTACGTCGGCGGCAACCCCAACGGCTCGCTCAACGACATCGCGGGCATCTCCAACGAGTCCGGCACCATCGTCGGCCTCATGCCGCACCCCGAGCACGCGGTCGAGGACCTCGTCGGCGCGCCCAGCACCGACGGCCTCGGTTTCTTCACCTCCATCCTCAAGAAGCTGGTGAACGTATGACCGGGAGTGAACCCGACGCAGTGAGCGGAGTGGCGGGCCGAGGAACGAGGCACGCCGCGGAGCGAATGAGGAGTGGTGAGCGACCCATGAACACAGATTCTGTGAAGCGGGCGGCCGAGACGCCCGACGAGGCGATGCCGTTCGCCGAGCTGGGGATGAAGCAGGACGAGTACGACAGGGTCAAGGAGATCCTCGGTCGCCGTCCCACCTCCTCCGAGCTGGCCATCTACTCGGTCATGTGGTCCGAGCACTGCTCGTACAAGTCCTCCAAGGTGCACCTGAAGCAGTTCGCCACCAAGGCGCCCAAGTCCGAGGCGCTGCTGGTCGGCATGGGTGAGAACGCGGGCGTGGTCGACATCGGCGACGGCTGGGCGGCCACCTTCAAGATCGAGTCGCACAACCACCCGTCGTACGTCGAGCCGCACCAGGGCGCGGCCACCGGCGTCGGCGGCATCGTGCGCGACATCATGTCGATGGGCGCGCGCCCGATCGCCGTCATGGACGCGCTACGCTTCGGCGGCGCAGACCAGCCCGACACCAGGCGCGTGCTGCCCGGCGTCGTGGAGGGCATCTCCTTCTACGGCAACTGCCTGGGCCTGCCCAACATCGGCGGCGAGGTCGTCTTCGACCCCTGCTACATCGGCAACCCGCTGGTCAACGCGCTCTGCGTCGGCCTGCTGCGCAAGGACCAGATCAAGCTGGCCACCGCTCCCGGGCCGGGCAACAAGGTCGTGCTCTTCGGCGCCTCCACGGGCCCCGACGGCATCGGCGGCGCCTCGGTGCTGGCGTCGGCCACCTTCGAGGACGAGTCCGAGGCCAAGCGACCCGCCGTCCAGGTGGGCGACCCGTTCATGGAGAAGCTGCTCATCGAGTGCTGCCTGGAGCTCTACGCCGCCGACGTGGTCGTCGGCATCCAGGACCTCGGCGCGGCCGGCGTCTCCTGCGCCACCACCGAGCTGGCGGCCAAGGGCACCGGCGGCATGCACGTCGACCTCAACCTGGTCCCGCTCCGCGACTCCTCGCTGCGTCCCGAGGAGATCCTGATGAGCGAGTCGCAGGAGCGGATGATGGCGGTCGTCGCACCCGCCGACATTCCGGCCTTCATGGCGATCTGCGAGAAGTGGGACGTCCCCGCCGTCGTCATCGGCGAGGTGACCGACACCGGCAGGCTCGTGATGACCTGGGACGGTTCGGTCATCGTCGACATCCCGCCGGGCACCGCCGCCGACGAGGGTCCCGTCTACGAGCGCCCCTTCCACGAGCCCGCCGGTCAGGCCGCCCTGAACCAGGCCGTCGACCTGCCGCGCTCGGAGGACCTGCGGGCCACCCTGCTCCAGCTGCTCGGCTCGCCGAACCTGGCCTCCAAGGAGTGGGTGACCTCCCAGTACGACCGGTACGTCCGTTCCAACACCGTCCTGGCCCAGCCCGCCGACGCGGGCGTGCTGCGCATCTCCGAGGTCATGGACGGCGCCACGCCCACCAACCGCGGCATCGCGCTGGCCACCGACGGCAACGGCCGCTACGCCAGGCTCGACCCCTACGCGGGGGCGCAGCTCGCACTGGCGGAGGCCTACCGCAACGTCGCCGTCACCGGCGCCAAGCCGCTGGCCGTCACCAACTGCCTCAACTTCGGCTCGCCCGAGGACCCCGAGGTCATGTGGCAGTTCGCCGAGGCCGTACGCGGGCTCGCCGACGCGTGCAGGACCCTCGGCGTCCCGGTGACCGGCGGCAACGTCTCGTTCTACAACCAGACGGGCACCGCGGCCATCCACCCGACTCCCGTCGTGGGCGTGCTCGGCGTCATCGACGACGTCGCCAACCGCATCAGGTCCGGCTTCGTCGAGCCGGGGCTGCGCATCGCGCTGCTCGGCGACACCCGCGAGGAGTTCGGCGGGTCGGAGTGGGCGAACGTCGTCCACTCGCACCTCGGCGGGCTGCCGCCCGAGGTCGACCTGGTGGCCGAGCAGGGGCTCGCGTCGGTGATGGTCGAGGCGGCTCGCCGCGGGCTGGTGGCGGGCTCGCACGACCTGTCCGACGGCGGCCTGGCCATCGCGCTGGCGGAGGCGTGCCTCGCCCAGGGCGTCGGCGCCAGGGTGTCCCTGGCCGGGGACGCGTTCGTGCACCTGTTCAGCGAGTCGTCGGCTCGGGCGCTGGTGGCGGTCCGCCCGGAGGCGTTCGAGGAGTTCGCGGCGCTGTGCGCGGCGAACGAGGTGCCGTGCTACGGGCTCGGGGAGACCGGCGGGGACTCGCTGGTGGTGGAGGGCGTCTTCGAGGTGCCCGTCGCCGAACTCCGCGAGGTCCACACGAACACGCTGCCCGCGCTGTTCGGCTGAGGTTTTCTTGGACAAGGGGGCTGCTATCAGCCCCCTTGTCGCATGTGTCAGCCCTTCTTGAGGCAGACGACGTAGACGGTGCCGTCCACGCTGGTCCCGCCCTTCTGGTCGGTGCCAGCGGGAGGCTCGGTCGCGCCGCCGGCGCCCGCGAGGTTGTTGCCGCCGCCGTTGTCGTCCTTGGCCACGGTCACGGTCCAGCTCTTACCGTCGGGCATGCTGCTCAGCACCACGGCGTTCTTGAACGTGGCGAAGGAGAAGCCGCCGCCGGTCGCGGGGTCGGCCCCGTCGCAGGAGGCTGACTTCGAGCCCAGCCCCGAGATGAGTGCGGACCTGGTGTAGGTCGTGAAGGTGCCGGAGGAGCCGGGCTCGCCCTTCTCGCCCTTCGGGCCCGCCGGGCCGCGATAGCCACGCGGGCCCTGCAGTCCCTTGTCGCCCTTGTCGCCCTTGTCGCCCTTGTCGCCCTTAAGGCCTTGAGGGCCCTGAGGGCCGGTTTCGCCCTTCAGGCCCGTGTCGCCCTTGGGGCCCTGGATGCCGGGCTTGCCGTCGAGGCCGTTCTTGCCGGCAGGGCCCGCGGGCCCCTGCGGTCCGGTGTCGCCCTTCGGGCCCTGGGCGCCGGTGTCGCCCTTCTCGCGGGTGCCGGACAGGCCGCTGGTCGTCGAGCCGCCGATCAGCACCCTCTCCTCCGTCTTCCTGCACGGCGTCGACGGGTTGACGATGCGGGCGTACCGCGTCTTCTTGTGGACGCAGGCGTGTACCTCCTCGCCGGCGGCCGAGGAGGCGGTGGCGACGCCACCAATGGTGAAGAGCGAGAGGGTCAGCGCTCCGACGGTGGTCAGGGTGAGCGCACGCCCACCACGAATCTTGATCGCCACGGATGTCCTTCCAAAGGAACATGAGGTGCTCATGTTGTTCATGAGATTCACGTTTCAACCGTTCCAAAGGATTACGTGGCTACATAACGTGTATGTCACGAAACAAAGGGTGACAGATTCGACTTACCGGCGGTCAGCTCTGACGACGGAATCTGTGTGCAGAAGGACGCAGTGGATTCGGGGGCGGCGGGGAGATAATCGGACGTGGACTCCTACCTCCCGCCGGCCACCCAGCCTCTCAGGGTGGTGGTGTGGGCGATTCATCTCGTGCTGCCGCTGCTCGGCCTGTGGCTGCTGCTCGCCGAGCCTCGCGTCAACATCATGTGGCACCACAACCCCAGCCACTTCTGGATGATCCTCGTCGTGGCGGGCGTCAACGTGGTCCTCGGTCTGATGATCAGCGAGGCGGCGCGCAGGAGAGCCGATGCCAGGCTGTTCCTGGTCTCCATGGTCTTCCTGAGCAGCGCGGGCTTCTTCTTCCTGCACGGCCTGTCCACGCCGCGGATCATCCTCGGCAACCACTCGCTCGGCTTCGACATCGGCCAGCAGGTGGGGCTGACGATGGCCGCCGTCTTCGCCCTGGCCTCGGCCTTCCCGCTGGGTGCGGCCCAGGCGCGCTCGGTGATGAGGTCGCAGCACCTGATCAGGGCGACGGTCGTCGGGCTCATGGTGCTCTGGGGCATCGCCTCCCTCGTGCCGGGCCTGACGCTGCTCAGCAAGCCGCCCGCCGTGCTGCCGATCCCCTGGTTCGGCTGGTTCTCCGTGCCCGGCCTGGTGCTGTTCGTGGCGGCGGGCGGGATGATGTATCGCCTGCACCGGATGCGCCGCTCGGCGATCCTGGTCAGCCTGGTCACGGCCTACGCGCTGCTGGCCGAGGCGATGATCGCGGGCATGTCCCAGCTGAACTGGCACCTGTCCTGGTGGGAGTGGCACATCCTGCTGACGCTGGCCTTCCTTTTCGTCGCCTACAGCGCCTACCTGCAGTTCAGGCGCGAGGGGTCGAGCGCGGGGCTGTTCGACTCGGTGGCGCTGTCGGCGACCGTCGTGCGGATCCAGGCGCAGTACGAGCAGGCGCTGGAGGAGCTGGTCGAGCATGTGCGCAGGGGCACGAAGCTGCCTGCCGTACGGCTGGCCGGGCGGTTCCAGCTCACCGAGGGGCAGGCGGCGGTCCTCGACCGGGCGGGCGAGGCGCTGGCCAGCGAGCGGGAGCTGTCCGAGCGCCTCGCGGCGCTCGTGGACGTCGGAACCCAGACCAGGGTAGGGCTGGCCGAGTCCGACCTGCTGACCGACGCCCTCGAGCGCGTACGGCAGGCGTACGGCGACGTCCGCATCGGCCTGGTCGCCGACGGCAGGGTGAGCATCGGCTCGCGGGAGTACACCTTCAGCGGCGCCACCCCCATCAGGCGTGACGGCCTCATCACCTATCCGCTCACCGTGAAGGGCCACCTCGCGGGCGCGCTCGAGGTCCCGCTCGGCCGTACCCCCCAGGACGAGGCGCTGGCCGCCACCCTGGCCAGCCAGCTGTCGATCTCGCTGGAGAACGCGCGCCTGTACGCCGAGCTGGACACGCTGTTCCGCCAGTACATGTCGCCCGATGTCGCCAGCCGGCTGCTCGCCGACCCCGGCCAGGCCGCGCTCGGCGGCGAGCTGCGCGAGCTGACCGCGCTGTTCGCCGACCTGAAGGGGTTCACCACGTTCTCCGAGCGGGTCGCGCCCGGCGAGATCGTCGAGATGCTGAACCGCTACCACACGGCCGCCGTCCCGTGCATCCTCGACAACGGCGGGACGATCGTGCAGTTCGTCGGCGATGCCCTGCTCGCGCTGTTCAACGCGCCCGCCGCCCAGGAGGAGCACGCTCTCGCCGCCTGCACGGCCGCCCTCGCCATGCAGGAGGCGGCCACGGCCGTGGCCGCCGAGGGCTGGCCGACCTTCAGGGTGGGCGTCAACACCGGCATGGCCCTGGTCGGCAACATCGGCAGCCCCGAACTGCGCGGCTTCAACGCCATGGGCGACGCGGTGAACGTGGCCGCCAGGCTCCAGGGCCTCGCGGAGCCCGGAACGGTCGTCATCGGCGCCACCACGCTGGCCCAGCTCGACAACGCGGAGACGCGTCCGCTCGGCCCCCTGCGGCTGAAAGGCAAGGAGCAGGAGGTGAAGGCGTTCGTCCTGACCCGCATAATCAGGACATGACCGCAGAGGCCGGAGAGTTCCTGTCCATGCTGACTCCCGAGGAGAGCGCGGCGCTGAAAGCCGCGGGCCGCCCGAGGAGCTGGGAGCGCGGAGCGGTGGTGATGACGGAGGGCGACACCTCCGACTGGGTGCTGCTGCTGCTGGAAGGCAGGGTCAAGGTGTCGTCGCACACGAGCGGCGGCACGGAGGTGGTGCTGGCCGTGCGCGGGCCCGGCGGGCTGCTGGGCGACATGTCGGCGATCGACGGCTCGGCCCGTTCGGCGACCGTCACGGCGCTGGAGCCGGTCTCGGGGGTCGTCATCCACGACTTCACCGGCTTCCTCGCCAAGCACGGGCGGGTCGCCGTCCTGCTGATGCGGATGGTCACCGAACGGCTGCGCGACTCCGACAGGAAGCGGGTGGAGTACGGCGCCTTCGACACCACGGGCCGGGTGGCCACGCGCCTGGTGGAGCTGGCCGAACGATACGGCGAGCAGACCAACACCGGGCTGCGGGTGGCGCTGCCGCTGTCGCAGGACGAGCTGGCGGGGTGGACGGGAGCGTCCAGGGAGGCGGTGAGCAAGGCGCTGCGGACGCTGCGCGACAGGGGCCTCATCGAGACGGGCCGGCGGCGGGTGCTCGTCCACGACCTCGAAGGGCTGCGTAAAAGGGCCCGCTGACCCGAGGATAAATCGGACGTACGTCGTACGTCATAGTAAGGGGCATGGTCGCCTCCCCCGACTACACCCTCCAACTCCGCTACGCCTGGCGTGTCTGCTCGGTGACCAGCCTCGGTCTGGTGCTGATCGGCATCGCGGGCAGCACGCTCAACGTCGCGCTCCCGGCCGTCGTCCGCCACTTCCACGCCACGCCGTTCGAGGCGAGCTGGATCCTGCTCTCCTTCCTCCTGGTCAACACCGCGAGCCTCGTCTTCTTCGGCCGCGTCGCCGACCTGCTCGGCAGGCGCGAGGTCTACCTGGCGGGCTTCGCGCTCTTCACCGTCGCCTCGCTGCTCGCCGGGATCTCGCCCGACGTCTGGTTCCTGGTCGCGATGCGCGTCGTGCAGGCGATCGGCTCGGCGATGATCCTGGCCAACGGGACCGTCATCATCACCGCGGCCTTTCCGCCGGACCGCCTCAGCCAGGGCATGGGCGTCTACATCGGCACCCTCTCCATCGCCCAGCTGGCGGGTCCGACGGTCGGCGGGCTGATCGCCGAGGCGGCGGGCTGGCAGTGGATCTTCTGGGTGAACGTGCCCGCGGGGATGATCGCGCTGGTCTGGGGCGCGTTCACGCTGCGCAAGGTGCCGAGGGGGCCGCGCGAGCCCGTCGACGCCCTCGGCAACCTGCTCATCTTCGCGGCGCTGACCGCCTTCCTGGTGGCCCTCTCGGAGATCGGCAACGGCGGCCCGGTGCTGATCGTCGGGGGCGCGGTCACCGCCGTGCTGGTGCCGCTGATCGTGCTGGTCGAACGGCGGGCCTCGCATCCCGTGCTCGACCTGCGGCTGTTCGGCGGACGCATGCTGGCCTGCGCCAACCTGTCGTCGTTCTGCAACGCGCTGGCCAGGGCCGCGCTGATCCTGGTGGTGGCGCTCTACTTCCAGGCCGCCCGTGGCGTCGACGCCTTCACCGCGGGGCTGAGCGTGCTGCCGGTGCCGGTCGGGATGGCGCTGGCCTCTCCCATCGCGGGCACGCTCGGGCGGCGCGTCTCGCCGTACGCGCTGTCGATCGGCGGCTCGCTCTTCAGCGCGTCGGGGCTGCTGATCCTCATGCTCACGGCCCGGCCCGGCACGCCGTACTGGATCATCGGGGTGGGGCTCTTCCTGGCCGGCTGCGGCAGCGGCACCTTCCTCACCGGCAACACCACCCAGGTGATGAGCGCCCTGCCCGCGGGGAGCCTGGGCGTGGTCAACGGGTTCCGGCTGATGGTCATGAACGTGGGCGTCGTGATCAGCGTGGGTCTGTCACTGAGCGTCCTGACCAGCGCCGTCTCCCCCGCCCTCCGCGCCCAGGTGTACGGCGGGACGCTGTCGAAGCTGTCGCCGGTGGCGGTGGAACAGCTCATGTCCGGCTTCCAGCGGACGTACGGCGTGCTGTTCGCGGTGGCGCTCCTGGGGGCCGTGCTGGCGGGGTTCGCCAGGCGGCGATCAGATCGAGACGGCTAGCTTGCCGAGGGTGCCGCCGGTGAAGTCGGCGATGGCCCGCGGCGCCTCCTCCAGCGGATAGACCTTGGCGACCGGGACCCGCAACCGGCCCGCCACCACCTCGTCGGCGAGCATCGCCAGCGTGGCGGGGTTCGGGTCGGCCATCACGGTGGTGACCTTGAGGTCGCGCTCCCCCGCGTCCTCGGGGGTGAAGTGCACGGTCGAGGCGAACCTGCCGCCCTTCGCGAGCAGCCCGGCCACGGCCGTACCGTCACCCGCGAGGTGCAGGGCCGCGGCCACGCCGCCGGGAGCGACGGCCCGCACGCCTGCCGTCAGGTCGGCGTGGTCCACGGCGTGCGCGGCGCCCAGCCCCGCCACGAACTCGGCCTCGGCGCCGGGCCGCGCGGTCGCGATCACCGTGGCGCCCCTGGCGGCGGCGAGCTGGATCGCGAGCGCGCCGACCCCGCCGGTCGCCCCCGAGATCAGCACGGTCTCCCCGGCCACGGGCGCGACCGCGTCGACGGCGTTCAGCGCCGCGGTGCCGGCCAGGCCCAGCACGCCGGCGCGGGCGTGGTCGAGCCCCTCGGGAAGCCGCGCGAGGCCGTACCCCTGCGGGACGGCGACGTACTCGGCGAAGCCGCCCTGCCCCAGGGTCGGGCGCATGACCACGCCGAACACGCCGTCACCGACGGCCACCTCGGTCACGCCCTCACCCACGGCGGCGACCACGCCCGCGAAGTCCTTGCCGATCACCACGGGGAACTCGTACTCGTAGACGCCCTGCAGAAAGCCGCCAAGGACACCGAGGTCGAAGCCGTTGACCGACGACGCCCGCACCTGGACGAGCACCTCACCCGGGCCCGGCTCCGGGGCCGGCAGCTCGGTGACCTCAGGAGCGGCTCCGAAAGCGGCGAATGCGACAGCACGCATATGCTTCTCCTTACTCATCGTGCGCTGGTTACTTCTTGTGCGCACGTCGAGTGTGGTTCACCATGGCGGGGTGAAGGAAGAAGGCACTTTGTCCCTCGTAACGAACACCGATGTGCCCGAGCCCATCGGCGCGGCCAGCCCGACCTGCCTGCTGCGCGACGTCCTCGACCGGGTCGGCGACAAGTGGAGCGTGCTGGTCATGGCGCTGCTCGGCGACGGGCCCCGGCGCTATTCGGAGCTGCAGCGCTCCATCGAGGGGATCTCCCAGCGGATGCTCACCCTGACCCTGCGCAGCCTGGAGCGCGACGGGCTGGTGCGGCGTACGGTGACCCCGACGTCGCCGCCCCGGGTCGACTACGCGCTGACGCCCGTGGGCGAGACGCTGTCGGTGGAGGTCAGCTCACTCATCCGGTGGGCGGAACGGCACCGGGAGTACGTGGCGACGTCGAGGCTCAGGTACGACGCCTAGCGGTAGACCCTCGGATCGGCGTCGAGGGGGCGGGTCAGCCGGACGGTGATGAACTCGTTGTCGTCAGGGCGGCCCGCCGTACGGCCGGCGGAGAAGGGGAAGTTGTTGTCGTTGAGCAGCCCGAGCGTGCGGTCGTCCAGAATGATCACATCCTCGATCGTCTGGAACGGGAACCTGAACGTGCCGTCGGGAGCGGCGAGGTCGAGCAGGTCGGCGACCAATGTCTTGTCGAGCGCGCCGTAGCCGTCCCTGTCACGGGTGTCGGCCAGGTAGACGCGCTTGGCCTTGGCGGCGTCGCCCTGCAGGTTGTCCCGCTCGATGATCAGGAACCGGTGCCTGTCGACCGCGATCGCGTCACCGATGGCGTGCGACGGGTCGTCGAGGCGGTAGGTCCACCGGCGCTCGGTGTAGGCGCGCTTGCGCAGATCGAACTCGAGCATCCGCAGCGTGCCCTGAGGGTCGCCGGTGACGGTCCCCTCGAGCAGCGGGTAGAGGCGGCGGCCGTCCACGGACCTCGCCATGCCCTCGAAGCCCTTGCTGCTGCGCAGGTTGGGCTGGGCGCCGCTCAGGTTCGGATTCTCCGGCGCCCTGACGCCGGGAAGCTCGATCGGCGCGTCGACGAGCTCGCCCCGCTCGTTGACGTGCAGGAGGAACGGCCCGAACTCGTCGCCGATCCAGTACGTGCCGTCCAGCGCGCGCACGATCGACTCGACGTCGAAGTCGGCGCCGGTCAGCTTACGGTCGGCCCTGGTGAGCGCGAACGGCACGAGGCCGCGCGGGTCGGACAGGTCGAAGCCGCCGAGCACCCGCACGGCCCTGGCACCGAAGTCGGGCTTGATCTGGTGCACGCGCAGCAGGAAGTCGGCGCTGTTGGCCTTGGCGCCGAAACCGTTGTCCGACAGGACGTCGAAGCTCCCGTCGCCACGGCGGGCGATGCCGCTGAATCCCTGCACCGGCTGGCCGGGGAAGGGCGGGGTGATGCCGTTGATCGGGGCGGTGCCCAGTTGTGCTCCTGACGCCTCGCTGCCGGGAACGAAGGTCCGGGCGGGCAGCGCGGCGAACCCGGTCAGCGTGGCCCTGCCGTACTCGCCGGGCCTGGGCTCGCGCTCGGCGCTCGCCGCGGGGGCGGCGAGCCCGAGGGCCAGCGCGCCCGCGCACATCATCATCGCGATACGTCTCATGGCGGGCACCCTAGAGAGGTCACATGACGGGATTCCGAACGGCGGGCGACGTCTCGCTATAACCCTCATTCCCCACCACTAATCCCAAAAATCCTCGCACAAGTGATCTATACTGGCTCAGATGCGACACGGGACCGGAGACCCGGAGCTCGACAGGCTCCTGGCACAGTTTCAGAAGGACGTCACGGAGATCGAGCGGCTTCGCGACCGGATCACCGAGGTTAGGGGCAGGGGCGAGGCGGCGCGGGGGCAGGTGGTCGCCGAGGTGTCGCCGACCGGGGCCCTGGTCGGCCTCACCATCGAGCCGCGCGCCATGCGGCTCGGCTCCGCGGAGCTGGCCGCGGCCATCCTCGAGGCCGCGGCCGACGCGGCCACGAACGCGGAGGCCGGGATCGGCGAGCTGGTCGAGCCGTTCATCGCCGGCACCGTGCTGGACGACGACCGTTGAGGATCAATCCGGGTCGCGCGAGCATCTTCGCCTTCGGCACGCTGGGCATGGCCGGCTTCGTCTTCCAGATGCTCGCGGTCGACTACCCCGAGGGCGATCCGGCGAAGGCCCGCGAGGCCCGCGACGTGTGGGCCAGGCTGGCCGAGCGGATCGAGCAGAGCCCGAACCGCACCTACCCCTCAGCCGAGGCGGTGTGGAAGCGCAACGAAGGCGACGGCGTGGCGGCCTTCAAGTCGGCGGTGACCGAGGGCCTGTACCCGCAGCCTCCGGTCATGGGCCACGCCGCCCAGCTCGCCAGGCGGTGCAGGCAGAACAGCGCGGCCTGCGAGGACTACGCCGAGGTCGTCGAGGCGGCCCAGCACGCCTACTGGACCCTGGCCCTCGCCAACTTCGCCAGCTTCGTCTTCATCTCCACCTTCCCCTGGCAGGCCGGCGTGGCCTCCGAGATCACCAAGATCCTCATGCGGAGGGAACAGGCCAAGCTCCTGGCGAAGCTGCTGGAGCACAACATCGCCCGCATCCTGATGAGCAAGCTGACCGAGTACTCGATCGGCAGCGCGTTCTTCGCGGTCGGCGACGTGTCCGTGGTGGCGGGGGTGAAAGCGTTGCGCGGCGACGACGTCGGCTCGGTCGAGGACAACGCGAAGCAGGCGCTGAAGGAGTTCGCCGCGTCGGTCGTCTTCTACGGCGTGTCCGACGCCGCCTCGCCCGCCATCAGCGCGTTGAGCAAGAACGCCGACGTGCAGGGCTTCCTCGGCCGGATGGCAGGCGGCTCGATCGGCTACGGCCCCGCCTACGACGCGATGAACGGCCAGACGGGCGAGGACCTCATCCCGACCTGGAAGGAGACCCTCGGCAGGGCGCTCCTCTACTTCACGATGGCCCACAAACCCCCGGGATGACGATGTCGAGCGAACCCATCGAGCCGCCGGAGCGGCCTGAGAGCATCACCGTCGGCCCCGAGGAGTCCCTCTGGCAGATCGCCGAGAAGCTCTTCGAGGACGGCTCCCGCTGGGAGCGGATCTACGAGGCCAATCGCGACGTCCTCGGCGACCCGCACGCCCTGCGTCAGGGGATGCGCCTGCGGCTGCCGATGGAGATCTACCCGGCGCACGTCCGGTCGGTCGCGGGCGCCTACGACCTCGAACGGAACGACCTGGCCACCTTCGTCGAGGACGCCATGGACGACCTGAACGCCATCGGCGACTTCTGGGGCGGCGGGAAGAACGGGACGACCTTCTTCAAGGGCGAGGGCGGCGGAACGGGCTACGAGGCCGTCTCCGGGCAGATCGCCAAGGGCGTCGACGCCCTCCTGGACGCCCATGACGAGATCTCGAAACGCCTGCGCAAGATGGCCGACCGGGTCCAGGTGACCGACTGGGACAACCTGATCACGATCCTGTCCGCCTTCCCCGACGACTAGGCGGACCAGATCGACTCCACCGTGGTGCGGGCCCACCAGCACGCGGCGGGCGCCCTCCTGATCCAGGAGACACACTCTAGGATCGGGCCATGCCCTTGACCGCGAACGACGTCGACCGGTTCGAGGGCTCCAGGTCGCGCCTGGAGGCCATCGCCTACCGCCTCCTCGGCTGCGCCGGGGAGGCCGAGGACGCCGTGCAGGAGACGTTCCTGCGCTGGCAGGCCGCCGACGTCGACCGCATCGAGGTCGCCGAGGCCTGGCTGACGAAGGTCCTCACCAACCTGTGCCTCAACCAGCTCACCTCCGCGCGGGCGCGCCGCGAGACCTATGTGGGCCAATGGCTTCCCGAGCCGCTGCTCGCCGGGGACCCGATGCTCGGCCCGGCCGAAACCGCCGAGCAGCGCGAATCGGTCTCGTACGCGGTCCTCACCCTCATGGAGCGCCTCTCCCCCAACGAGCGGGCGGTGTACGTGCTGCGGGAGGCCTTCGATTACCCGCACCGGGAGATCGCCGAGATCCTCGACATCACCGAGGCCGCCAGCCAGCAGATCTTCCACCGCGCCAAGAAGCACGTCGCGGACGGCAAGACCCGCACCGAGATCGACGAGGCCACCGCCCGGCGGATCGTCGAGGAGTTCCTGGCGGCCGCCACCAGCGGCCAGACCGAGCCGCTCGTGCGCCTGCTCACCGAGGACGCCATCTCGATCGGCGACGGCGGCGGGAAGGTCCCGGCCCGCGCCAAGGCGTTCGAGGGCGCCGCCGCGGTCGCGAAGTTCCTGTGGGGCCTGTTCAAACCCGGCGAGGCCAAGCGCGCCATGGTCGGCGGCGCGCCCGAGGTCTACGCCTGGACCGCCAACGGCGACCCCGCCGTCGTGGCCGTCGTGGACGGCCGGGTCGTCGGCGTCATGTGCCTGGAGGTCACCGCCGAGGGCATCGCCGCGTTCCGTAGCCAGGTCAACCCCGACAAGCTCGAACGCGCGACCGCGCGCTGGGCGACCACAGACCACGGGGAGCCCCTGTTCAACGCCTTCTGACCGCAATGTGAGGTGCTTCACATCGCGTTCCTGTCAGGAAACGGCGGGCCGCCCGGTTCAAGTCACGAACCCGCGCGAGACAGGAGCAAGGGAATGCAGCACCGGATCATCGTCCTCGGAGCCGGATACACCGGAGCCAGCGCCGCCGGCCGCCTCGCCAAGCGGCTCCGCCGCGAGGACGTCGCCATCACCCTCGTCAACGCCGCGCCCGACTTCGTCGAACGCGTCCGCATGCACCAGCTGGCGGCCGGCCAGGACCTCAAGCCCCGGCCGTTCAGCGAGATGTTCGCGGGCACCGGCGTCGAACTGCGGCTCGCGAAGGTCACCGGCGTCGACGTCGACCGCAAGACCGTCACCGTCGTCGACGCGAACGGCGCCGGCTTGATCGCGCCCGAGTCCGGCGCCGAAGAACTCGCCTACGACACACTCGTCTACGCCCTCGGCAGCGGTTGGAACGCCCAAGGTGTCCCCGGGACCGCCGAGCACGCCTATGAGATAGCCGGCCGTCCCGGAGCACTCCGGCTGCGCGAGCGCCTGGCCCGCCTCGACGCCGGGCAGACCGTGGTCGTCGTCGGCGGCGGCCTCACCGGCCTGGAGGCCGCGACCGAGATCGCCGAGGCCCGCCCTGACCTCGACGTCGCCCTCGCCGCCCGCGGCGGCCTCGGCGACTGGCTCTCGCCCAAGGGCCGCGAGCACCTGCGGAAGGTCTTCGGCAAGCTCGGGATCACCGTGCACGAACACGCCGCCGTCACCCGCGTTGAAGCCGATCGCGTCGCCACCGCCGACGGCAGGGCCATCCCGGCCGCGGTCACCGTGTGGACCACCGGCTTCGCGGTCCACCCGATCGCGAAGGCGACCGCCCTGGAGGTCACCGGCACCGGCCAGATCGTGGTCGACGGGACCATGCGCTCGGTCTCGCACCCGGACGTGTACGCCGTCGGCGACGCGGCCATGGTGATGGGCCCCGGGGACAAGCCGCTACGGATGTCGTGCGCCTCGGGAACCCCGGCAGCGTGGCAGGCCGCCGACGCGATAGCGGCGCGCCTGACCGGCGGGAAGCTCCCGAACGTGCCGATCCGCTACTTCAACCAGTGCGTCTCACTGGGCCGCAAGGAGGGCTTGATCCAGTACGTCACCGCCGACGACCGCGCCGTGCAGGCGGTCCTGACCGGACGGCCCGCCGCCGTCTACAAGGAGCTGGTCTGCAAGGGCGCCGCCTGGGGCGTCTCCAACCCGACGCTCGGGCTGCCGACCCGGCGCCGCCGCGTCACGCGGGAGCGGGCCGCGGCGGGCTCGGCCGTCAAGGCGCCGGCGTAGAGCACGAAGCGAAGCTGCCGGTCTGCGCGGCGACGATCGCCGGGTGGAGGTCCTCGGCCGGGGCTCCCAAGCGTCGACGTCGACGGTGACCTGGTCGCCCGAGCGGAGGTCCTGATCAACGCTCAGCACGTGGGCCGAACTCCCCGGCCAAGAAGTTGCTCGTCACTTGAGATCTTTCGCGTTCACCTCAGGGCGGACTGGGCGGCGAAGGCGGTGAGGTTCTCGCGGGCCCACTGCTCGAACGTGCGGGGCGGGGTGCCGAGCAGGGTCATCGTGGTGTCGTCGATGGGAGCGGGCCCCGCCGTCGAGTCCGCCCACAGGTCGAGCAGCGCCGTGACGGCGGCAGGCGGCAGGTAGGCCGCCAGCTGCTCCTCCGCCTCGGCCCTGGTGATCGTCTCGACGACCACCTCGCGGCCCAGCAGCCCGCCGATGATGCCCAGCTGCTCGCGGAAGGTGAGCGACTCGCCCCCGCTCAGCGTGTACGTCCCACCGGCCAGCCAGTGCCCGGTGAGCGCCGCGTAGGCCAGGTCGGCGAGGTCGTCCCCGTGGACGGCGGCGACGTGCGCGTCGGGATAGGCCAGCTGGACGGGCTGCCCCCGCCCGATGGCGTGACTCCACGCGAGCGCGTTGCCGGCGAAGGCGCCGGGACGCAGGACCGTCACGGTCAGCCCCGACTCCTCCAGCGCGCGCTCGACGAGCAGATGGGTTCTGGCCAGCGGATGGCTCTCCGCGTCGGGCGCCAGCACGGCCGACGACGACATCAGCACGACATGCTCCACCCCCTCGGCCTCGGCGGTGCGCACGAACTCGCGCACGCCGTCCGGCTCGGCATAGAGGAAGACCTGGCTGACCCCGCGCAGGGCGGGCGCGAAGGTCTCGGGCTTGGAGAGCACGAGCTCGACGACCTCCGGCCCGTCGGGCCGGCTGCTGGCGGCGCGCAGGGCGTGCCCGCCGCTCTGGAGCCGATCGCGTACGGCGGAGCCGACCTGACCCCTGGAACCGGTGATGAGAACGGTCACAGCTTCTCTTCCTTTCGATTCATGGTGAGACTGAATATGCATGCTGCCATGCACATATGTGTGCGTCAACATACATGTTAGAGTGGCAGGGTGACATCAAGCGAGAACGACGCGCTGCTCGACGCCGTCGGGCCCGCCTTCTCCAAGCTGCGCCGCGGCGTGCTGATGGAGGTCGAGAACCCGGTCTCCGCCAAGGACATGTCGAGGTCCCTGGTCCTCGCGATCGTGCAGGAGGGCGAGCGGGAGATGACCGTCGGCGCGGTCGCCGAACGGCTCGGCGTCGACCCCTCGGTGGGCAGCCGCATGGTCTCCGACTGCATCTCCGCGGGTTATCTGTCCCGCGCCGCCTCCCAGCAGGACGGCAGGCGAACCGTTCTGCACCTCACGTCCGAGGGCGAGGCGATGATGACGCGCTTCCGCAGGCTGCAACGGGAGGCGTTCGAGTACATCACCGCGGACTGGAGCGAGAGGGAGCGGTTGGAGTTCGCCAGGCTGATGCTCAAGTACGTCGACGCCGTCGCCGGCCTCCGCCATCGCGGGCCGGCTTCCTAGAGCGGCGACCGGAACCCTGCGGCCCGCCGCCGCGGCTCCCTCTTCGTCGTCAAGACCTTGATCGACAGCACTACACTCAGGGCAACTTGATCTCCTGGCCTGGCGTCGGGTGCCGCGGGGCCGTCCGCTACGACAAGGTGCTGAATCGTGGTTACGCGCGAAGAGATGGTCCAAGCATTCGGCGACGAGGGCCTGCTACTGATGGACGTCGAGCAGGCCCGCGAGAAGGGTCTCTCGAACGAGGACACGCGGATCCTGTCCCAGGTCGGCTTGCCAGTACGCGCCGACCAGGTGTTCACCACCTTCCTCACCGACGATCCTCGGGCGGGTTCTCTGGCGGTGTTCCAGACGGGCAGCGGGGAGGTCGACGTCGACCTGATCGCGGAGGTCCTGGCCGACACCCGACTGGAGGTGTCGGCCCCCGAGAACGAGGGCATCGCCTTCCTGCTCCGCCCGAGCTCGAATGACATTTCTGGGCCCCTTCGGTGTCCGGCCGCAGCTCCCTGTCCCAAGGCGCTCGGTTTCAAGCAGTCGCCGGGGCGAAACGACGGGTTCGCGGGGCCGAAGGTCCCGCCTCCAGGAGGACGGCCGAGCGGAGCGAGGGCCACATAGGGGTCGGGCGCAGGCCCGACTGGAAGGAACGCCCGGCCCCACCCGCCCGAAGGGCGCCAGCACGAAGCGCGAACCGAGAGGCCCTTTTCGCGCGAGCCCAGAGGACCTTGCCGCGTGGGATTCCGCTAAAGGCTGTTGTGCAGGCGGGATTCGACGTCGCGGTACCTGGCCACCGGGATCAGGTGCACCCCGTCGAAAGCGCCCGAGTCGCGGATCCGGAGCACCTGCTCGCAAGCCGCCTCCACCCCCGCCATCCGGTCCCCGCCGAGCCGTTCCACCAGTTCCGACGGGATGTCGATGTCCGGGATGGCGGCGGCCAGGCGATGGGCGTGCGGCTGGCTGGCCAGGACCATCACACCCGCGTACACCGGCACGTCCACCGGATTCTCCTCGCGCCACCGCAGCAGCGCGTCCAGGGAGAAGCTCACCTGGACGAAGAGGAAGTCGGCCGCCCGCTTCCACGCGGGAAGCGGCCGCAGCCCCGCCGCCGCGCCCACCCGGAACGACGGGGAGAACTCGCGCGCCACGTCGATCATCGAGCGCACGGTCAGGTCGCTGGTCCTGTTGCCGACCGTCGGCTTGTCGCCGTACACGAAGAGGAACTGGTCGACGCCGTAGGCGGCGGCGGTCAGCAGGTCGCGGCGCAGGCCCAGCAGGTTGCGGTCACGGGAGTTGAGGCAGGCGATGCTGCGCCCGCCCATCGCCTGGACCTCGTGCGCGACGGCGACGCTGGAGACGGTCGCTCGGCCGATGTGGTTGTCGGGGATGAGGAAGGAGTGGGCGAGTTTCCCCAGGGTGCCGATCTGGTGCCGGACGTGTGTCAGGTCGGGCTTGGTGGGCGGTTCGATCTCACAGACCACCTGGAACGTCATAGAGGGCACCTTATCGACGGACGGCGAGCGAGGTGATCCCGCCGAGGACGAGATCGACGCCGAAGCTGTCGTAGAACTCCTCGCTGCCGCCCTCGACCATGGGCCCGGCCATGGCCACCAGGTGCGTCTTCTCGCTGCGCCGTACGGCTCAGGCCGCGATGGCCGGGGCGTCGAACTGAGTGCTGTGCAGCTCGGCGTACCGTCCGCCCTCGGCGAGCAGGGTGGCGTGTGTGCCCTGCTCCACCACACGGCCGTCCTCGACGACCAGGATGAGGTCGGCCGCGCGGATGGTGGAGAGCCGGTGCGCGATCACGATCGCGGTCCTGCCGTCCAGGGCCTCGCCGAGCGCCTCCTGCACGGCCGCCTCCGAGGTGGAGTCGAGGTGCGCGGTCGCCTCGTCGAGGATGACCACTCTGGGCCTGGCCAGCAGCAGGCGCGCGATGGTGAGCCGCTGGCGCTCGCCGCCCGACAGCCGGTAGCCGCGCTCGCCGACGACCGTGTCCAGCCCGTCCGGCAGTGACTCGATGAGCGCGGCGAGGCGGGCCCTGCGCAGCGCGTCCCAGATCTCCTCCTCCGTGGCCTCGGGACGGGCCAGCAGCAGGTTGGCCCTGATCGAGTCGTGGAAGAGGTGACCGTCCTGGGTGACCATGCCGAGCGTCTCCCTGATGGAGCCGGCGGTCAGGTCCCTGACGTCCACCCCGCCCAGCCGTACGGCTCCCTCGTCCACGTCGTAGAGGCGCGGCAGCAGCTGGGCGATCGTGGACTTGCCCGCCCCCGAGGAGCCGACGAGGGCGATCATCTGGCCGGGCTCGGCGCGGAAGGAGATGCCCTTCAGCACCTCGACGCCGCCACGGGAGTCGAGCGTGGCGACCTCCTCCAGCGAGGCGAGCGACACCTTGTCGGCCGACGGGTAGGCGAAGCGCACCTGGTCGAACTCCACGCTCGTGGGCTCGTCCGGCAGGGTCCGGGCGTCGGGCTTCTCCTGGATGAGCGGCTTGAGGTCGAGCACCTCGAAGACCCGCTCGAAGCTGACCAGCGCGCTCATCACGTCCACCCTGGCGCTGGCCAGGGCCGTCAGCGGGGAGTACAGGCGGGTCAGCAGCAGGGCCAGCGCGACGACCGAGCCCGGGTCGAGCTCGCCGCGCAGGGCGTAGAAGCCGCCCAGGCCGTACACCAGGGCGAGGGCGAGGGCCGAGACCAGGGTCAGCGCGGTGACGAACAGCGACTGGGTCACGGCGGTGCGGACGCCGATGTCGCGGACCCGGCGAGCCCTGGTGGCGAACTCGGCGGACTCGTGCGCGGGACGGCCGAACAGCTTGACCAGCGTCGCTCCAGGGGCGGAGAAGCGCTCGGTCATCTGGGTGCCCATGGCGGCGTTGTGGTCGGCCGCCTCACGCCGCAGCCTGGCGATGCGACTGCCCATGCGCCGGGCGGGGAGCACGAAGACCGGCAGCAGGAGCAGCGCGAGCAGGGTGATCTGCCATGAGATGCCGATCATCACGATGAGGGTCAGCACGAGCGTGACGAGGTTGCCCGCGACGCTCGAGACGACGTCGGTGAAGGCCCGCTGGGCGCCGATGACGTCGTTGTTCAGGCGGGAGACCAGGGCGCCGGTCCGGGTGCGGGTGAAGAAGGCGATCGGCATCCGCTGCACGTGGTCGAAGACGGCCGTGCGCAGGTCGAGGATGAGGCCCTCGCCGATGCTGGACGACAGGTAGCGGGTGAGCAGGCCGAGTCCCGCCTCGGCCAGCGCGAGCCCCGCGATCAGTCCGGCCAGGCCGAGCACCACGTCGAAGGGCTGGGCCTTGACGATCGCGTCCACGACCCGGCCCGCCAGGACGGGAGCCGCCACGGCCAGCGCCGCCATCACGAGGCTCAGGGCGAGAAACCTGATCAGCCTGCCCCGGTGCGGGCGGGCGAAGGCGGTGATCCGCCTGAGAGTGGCCGCCGAGAAGGGGCGACGCTCCTGCCTGGCGTTCATCGCACCGTAGAGCTGGTTCCAGGCGGTGACTTCCATGTCCATGGGGATGACCATAAAAGCTCAAGTCAACTTCAGGTCAAGCGGCGGCCCGTGACCGACGACAGGTCACGGGCCGGGGTTGGGGAGGAAGGTCTAGGAGCCGATCTTCTTGCCGCGCGTGTGCCAGGCCACCGCCACCGAGGGCCTGGGCTGCGAGGAGCCGCCGTCGGGCCAGTGGCTGGCGGGGGTCTCGGGCGAGGCGCCGTCGACCTCACCCGGGTGCTGCACGGCGACGAAGACGCTGCGCTGGTCCTCGGTCACCATCGGGCCGCAGGTCTCCGCGCCGACGGGCACGGTGAGGAACTGGCGGACGTAGCCACGCTCCCTGCCCCGTACCGGCATGACGAACAGGCCGTCGTTGGTCTTGAGCGCGTTGCCGTCCGTGGAGATCCACAGGTTGCCGTCGCGGTCGAAGGCCAGGTTGTCGGGGCACGAGATCGGCGACACCTTGGTCTTGTCGAACCCGGCGAAGTACGTCGCGGGGTCGTTCGGGTCGCCGCAGACCAGCGGGATCGACCAGGCGAAGGTCGTCGCGGCCGCGTCGTCACGGCGCTCGATGATCTCCAGGACGTGACCGTGCTTGTTCGAGGGCCGCGGGTTGGCCTCGTCCACCTGGGCCGCGGTCCGGTTGGAGTTGTTGGTGAGCGCGACGTAGACGCCCTTGGTGACGGGGTTGCGCTCGATGTCCTCGGGCCTGTCCATCTTGGTCGCGCCGACCTTGTCGGCCGCGACGCGGGTGAACACCAGCACTTCGGCGGCGCTCATGCCGTCCACGAAGCTCTTCGAGCCGTTCACCAGCGGGATCCACTCGCCGGAACCGTCGAAGGCCTGGTCCGAGGGCAGCTTGCCGGAGCCGTCGATCTCCGCCGCGGGGCTGTCGCCGGTGAACTTGGCGACGTAGAGGGTGCCCTCGTCCAGGAGCGTGTGGTTGTGCCGGTCGTGTCCGGGGATGTAGCGCTTGTCGGAGACGAACTTGTAGACGTACTCGAAGCGCGAGTCGTCGCCCATGTAGACCGCCAGACGGCCGTCCCTGGTCAGCGTGGTGGTGGCGGCCTCGTGCTTGAAGCGGCCGAGCGCGGTGCGCTTGATCGGGGTGGAGTCGGGGTCGAACGGGTCGATCTCCACGATCCAGCCGAAGCGGTTGGCCTCGTTCGGGTGCTTGGCCAGGTCGAAGCGCTCCTCGACGCGGTCGAAGCGGCGGCTGCCGGCGGAGACGCCGGTGGGGAGGGTGTACCTGACGACGTTCGGGTTGGTCTTGTCGCCGTTGACGAAGTACTGGTCGAAGTTCTCCTCGGCGGTCAGCACGGTCCCCCACGGGGTGGCGCCGCCTCCGCAGTTGTTGAGCATGCCGATCGGGTTCTCGCCCTTGGCGTCGGCGGCCGTCTTGAGCAGGTCGCTGCCCGTCGCCGGACCGCTGAAGCGCATCGGCGTCTGCGCCGTGATGCGCCGGTTGTAGCGGCGGCGTCCGCTGGTGACGAGCTTCCACTCGCCGCTGCCCTTGACCCGCTCGATCTCGACCACCGAGCCGCCGTGCGCGGCTAGACCGATCCTGATCTGCTCCTCCGTGGCGGTCGCGCCACCCGAGTAGCCGCGGAACATGAGGTTCTCGTCGGAGTACTCGTGGTTCACCCACAGCAGGGCGCGGTCGCGGCCCATGGGGAAGAGGGTCACGTAGTCGCAGTTGTAGCCGAACTGCTTGCTCTGCGCCTCCGCCGTCTGCTTGTCGAAGTCGAAGGCGGGCGCGTCGGGCAGCACGGGGTCGCCCCAGCCCACCACGACGGAGGAGGAGTAGCCCTCGGGGATCGTCAGCGCGTCACTGGTGTTCGGTGCCACGGACTTGAAGGCCAGACCACTGCGGCCGTACCCGTGGCCGCCGTGCTCTCCGAGGGACTCGGCGCCCGGGTCGGCGAAGGCCGGTACGGCCCCGGCCACGCCCGTGCCCACGACGAGCGCGCCGAGCGCACCGGCGCGCAGCATGCCGCGACGCGACATCGCCTGCGCGACGACGTCGCCGAAGTAGGTGTTGTCACTGGTGTTCGCCACGTCGTGCGCACACGCGTTGCCGCAGCGGAATTGGCAGGTAAGAGCGCTTCGACCACTCTTGTGCGGAGTCGAGAGCAACGGCAGCAGCCTGCGCGGATTCGACACAGGTCCTCCAGATTCATACGCGATAGTTCCGCCGGGACGTTACGGCGGTCGCCGGAACCGGAGGTGAACGAAGACCACCCGTCCGATGAACCCTTGCCGGGAGGACAATAGGGGGATGCCGCCACGCAGACTGGACCAGGACAAGCTCAGATCGGCTCTCGACGCCCAGCTGGTCGCGCTGGACCAGCCGCCGTTCGACGGCCCCGCGTCCGCGCTGGCCGGGGCGTGTGTCGCCGCCGTGCTGACCGCCTACGACCGCGGGCTGAAGCCCGAGCGGGAGGCGGGGCGCTTCGCCGTACGGCATCTGCTGGAGGCGCTAGCCGAGAAGGCGCCCGGGCGCACGGTCGAGGTGCGCGTGCCGCCGTACGCCGCCGTGCAGTGCGTCGAGGGGCCCAGGCACACGCGGGGGACCCCGCCGAACGTCATCGAGACCGATCCCCGCACCTGGCTGGAGCTGGCCGTGGGACGGCTGACGTGGTCGGAGGCCATGGCGAAAGGCTCCGTCCACGCGAGCGGCGCCCGTGCCGACCTGTCAGGTCATCTGCCCGTCTAGTTGGGCGTCGCGTTCATCCACGGGATCTTGCTCTCCACGCATTGCTCGCTCAGCCTGGGCGGCAGGCCCGAGCACTCCGCGAAGTAGTTGGAGATCCAGATGGCCGCGCCGACGGCCAGGATCAGCGTGAGCGCGCTGAGCGCGACGCCGGTCCATGCCCGGCCCTTGCTGGCGCCCTTGGAGACGGCGACCAGGCCGAGCACCAGGCCGACGATCGCGGTGAGCACGCCGGTGAAGCACACGAACAGCAGGAACAGGCTCGCGATGCCGAGCACCAGCGAGGCGGTCGCCAGCCCGCTGCCGGCCTGGGCCGGCCGCCACTCGGCGCCGCCCGGGTACGGCTGGGGGCCGCCGGGTGGCGGCGTGTAGACGGCTCCGCCCGCGGGCGGCCCGTAGGGCGAGGGGACGTCGTGGCTCGGCTGCCCGCCTGGCCCGCCCGCGGCGGCATAGGCTCCGCCGTGCTCCCCTGCGCGCAGCTCGCCGCTCGGGCCGCCGTAGGGGCCGCCCTGCGGACCGCCTTGCGGACCGCTCGGCGCACCACCCTGTGGACCACCACCCTGCGGACCACTCGGTGGGCCGCCGTACGGACCAATCGGTGGGCCGCCGTACGGGCTGCCGCCTGGCTGGGAACCGCCGTACGGCCCGCCCGCCTGGGGTCCGCCGTAGGCGCTGTCCGACTGCGCGCCGCCATAGGCGCCGCCGCCCTGCTCACCGCCGTACGGGGTGGAGCCGCCGCCCGGGGCCCCGCCGTACGGGCTGGAGGGTGAGACGCCGGGGACCGAGGGGTCGGGCGGCTCGTACCGGGAAGGGGTGGGCGGAATCGTCGGCGTGTCATCACCGCGCTCCTCCTCCGCCGTCCAGCCGGGGTAGGAGGGCGTCGAGCCTGGCACGGTGTAGGACGGCTGCTCGCCGGCGTCGGGGCGGCGCCACTGGCTGAAGACCTGCGTGCTCTCGACGTCCTCGCCGCTCTCCTCCTGACCGCTCTCTGGGCGCTGCTCCCCAGGAGCCTCGAAGGCGCGCGTCCCTCCTGGGGAGGGCGGCTGCCGGGCGGCGTGGAGGCCCTGAGGATCGACCTCGACGGTGCCGCCGTCCCTGGGCGGGAAGGCGGTCTCCTGGGTCTCGTCGGTGGCGCTCTGCCACTCCCTCGCGCTCCACTGGTCCTCACCCTGGCTCGGCGGCGGAACCTCGGGCGCGGACGGCAGGTCGGGGTGGTCGGGCTCGGGCACGATCGACGGCTCAGGGCGGCCGGGTTCGGGAACCCACGAGGGCTCGGGCCCGCCGGGCGGTTCCGGGCCGCTGGGCGGCTCGGGTCCCGTCGGCGGCTCAGGCCCCGTGGGCGGCTCGGGAACGACGGGGGGCTCGGGCGTGATCGGCGGCTCGGGCGTGAAGGGCGGTTCCGGAGACCCCGGAGGTTCCGGATGCCCCGGCGGCTCGGGAGCGATCGGCTCCCCCCCGGGGGAGGTCTCCGCCTCGTCGGGCCAGGGCGCGGCCTCCGGCTCGGACGAGGTGTGCTCGGTTCTGGGCTCGTTCGGATCGGGCGAGGGCTCGCCGCCCCGCGGATCCTGCCCGGCCCTGGGCTGGTTCGGGTCACCAGGTGTGGTCACGGTCTACGTCTCCCCCGACGTGTCGGCATGCCGGAACCACCACACTCCCCTGGACCACCCCGTCGAAACGGTCCGACACGGCAAAACCCCGGCGATCCTTGGGTCACAGTGCAACAAAACACCCAAGGTGTCGCCGCAATCAGTGAGAGTGGGCCGGAGGCCACCGAACCCCTTGTCCAGAAGGCATCGGACAGCCTCGACGAGGCTCATTCGAGATCGCCACATCCCCGGACGATCTAGTCATATCGCGTGATCTGGCCCCCGGGTGTGCGAGCAGATAAGCGGCCGACCTAAACTGAAGCACGTGCTGAAGGGCGACGGCCGACTCGGCCATGACCTGGACCCCAACGACCGTGCACCGAAGGACGCCTGCGGCGTCTTCGGGGTCTGGGCGCCAGGCGAGGAAGTCTCCAAACTCACCTACTACGGGCTGTACGCGTTGCAACACCGTGGCCAGGAGTCCGCGGGCATCGCAGTCAGCGAGGGCAGCCGCATCCTCGTCTACAAGGACATGGGCCTGGTGGCCCAGGTCTTCGACGAGTCGGTGCTCGGCACGCTCCGCGGGCATCTCGCGATCGGCCACTGCCGCTACTCCACGACCGGTTCGAGCGTGTGGGAGAACGCACAGCCCACGCTGAGCTCGACCGAGGTGGGAGGCCTGGCGCTCGCCCACAACGGCAACCTGATCAACACCCCCGAGCTGGCCGAGCGCCTGGCGCCGGGGGCCACGAGGGCGACCACCGACACCGAGGTGCTGACCAGCCTGCTGGCCCAGGACCGCACGCGCTCCATCGAGGACGCCGCGGCGGAGCTGCTGCCGCAGGTGAAGGGCGCCTACTCGCTGGTCTTCATGGACGAGAAGACGCTCTACGCCGCCCGTGACCCACAGGGCATCCGCCCGCTGGTGCTCGGCCGCCTCGAGCGCGGCTGGGTCGTCGCCTCGGAGACCGCCGCCCTCGACATCGTGGGCGCCACCTTCGTGCGCGAGGTCGAGCCCGGCGAGCTGCTGACGATCGACGAAGGCGGCGTGCGCTCGCGCAGGTTCGCCCTCGCCGACCCGAAGGGCTGCCTGTTCGAGTACGTCTACCTCGCCAGGCCCGACACCACCATCGCGGGCCGTGGCGTCCAGACGACCAGGGTCGAGGTGGGCCGCGTGCTGGCCCGCGAGCACCCCGTCGAGGCCGACCTGGTCATCCCGACCCCCGAGTCCGGCACACCCGCCGCCGTCGGCTACGCCGAGGAATCCGGCATCCCGTACGGCCAGGGCCTGGTCAAGAACTCCTACGTGGGCCGCACCTTCATCCAGCCCTCGCAGACCATCCGCCAGCTCGGCATCCGCCTGAAGCTCAACCCGCTCAAGGAGGTCGTCGCGGGCAAGCGCCTGGTCGTCGTGGACGACTCGATCGTCCGCGGCAACACCCAGCGCGCGATCGTCCGCATGCTGCGCGAGGCGGGCGCGAGCGAGGTGCACGTGCGCATCTCCTCTCCCCCTGTCGCGTGGCCGTGCTTCTACGGCATCGACTTCGCCACCCGCGCCGAGCTCATCGCGGGCTCGCTCAGCGTCGAGGAGATCCGCCAGTCGCTCGGCGCCGACTCGCTCGGCTACATCTCGCTCGAGGGCCTCACCAAGGCGACCACGATCCCGGCCGAGCGCCTGTGCAGGGCGTGCTTCGACGGCTCCTACCCCATCGCGATCGACCAGGACAACGTGGGCAAGTACGTACTGGAGAGTTCTCCCAAGTGACTACCTATGAGGCAGCGGGCGTCGACATCGAGGCGGGCGAGCGTGCCGTCGAGCTGATGAAGGACAAGGTCGCGCGCTCGCGGCGGCCCGAGGTGGTCGACGACGCCAGCGGCTTCGCCGGCCTCTTCGACGCCTCCGCCCTGCTGCGCTACCAGCGCCCGCTGCTGGCGACCTCCACCGACGGCGTCGGCACCAAGGTCATGATCGCCCAGCGGTACGGCAAGCACGACACCATCGGCATCGACCTGGTCGGCATGGTCCTCGACGACCTGGTGGTGTGCGGCGCCGAGCCGCTGTTCATGACCGACTACATCGCCTGCGGCAAGGTCGTGCCCGAGCGCATCGCCGAGATCGTCGGCGGCGTGGCCGAGGGCTGCCGCCTGGCCGGCGCGGCCCTGGTCGGCGGCGAGACCGCCGAGCACCCGGGTGCGATGGGCGCCGACGAGTACGACCTGGCGGGCGCGGGCACCGGCGTCGTCGAGGCCGCCGCCATGCTCGGCCCCTCCCGGGTCGCCGAGGGCGACGTGGTGCTGGGCCTCGCCTCCTCCGGCATCCACTCCAACGGCTACTCGCTCGTACGGCACGTCCTGCGCGAGGCCGGCCTCTCCCTCGACGCCACCCTGCCCGAGCTCAGGCGGCCGCTCGGCGAGGAGCTGCTCGAGCCGACGCGGATCTACTCCCTCGACTGCCTCGAGCTGGCCCGCACGCTGGAGGTCCACGCGTACGCCCACATCACGGGCGGCGGGCTGGAGGCGAACCTGTCGCGTTCGCTGCCCTCCCACCTCGACGCGCTGCTCGACCGTTCCTCGTGGACGCCGCCGGCCATCTTCGGGGTGCTGGCGGGGCACGGCGGCATCGAGCAGGAGGCGATGGACCGCACGTTCAACCTGGGTGTCGGCATGGCCGCAGTCGTGCCCGCCGACGTGGCCGACGCGGCGATCAAGCTGCTGGCCGGGCGGGGGCTGGAGACGTGGGTGCTGGGCGAGATCGTCCCGGGCACCGGCCAGGCGCGGTACCGCTGAATCGGGCGCCCGTCGTTCGAACGGGGCACCGCTCACCCGGGGGGCCCGACCTGGCGAAGTCGCATCTGTCTGTCTTCCAAGAAGGCCGCCCCCGCGGGTGAGAGTCTCGCGCCCATGGGGACGCGGCGCGGGTGTGGATCTGACGGTCCTTCGACGCGACCGCACCCCGGGGTGTGAGTCTCCGGTCCTTCGAGGAGACCGCACCCCGCGGATGTGAGCTCACTGCCTCCGAGGAGACCATACCCACGGTCCTTCGAACACTCGGCGCCCCGCGGGTGCTAGTTTCACGGTCCTTCGAGGAGACGGCACCCCTGGCGTGATTCCACGCCTCGCTGGTCTGGTGCGGCGGCCGCTTGGTGAAGGGGCCTCCAGGGGAGGCGTTGAAGGGCCTTCCGGGTGATGAGGACCTCCAGGGAGCCGACCCCGGACGTTCAACGGGTGTGCAGGCTCGTCGAGGATCCGGGGTAACCCCGCCGGAGCGGTCGGGATCTGGCGGGAAACGCGGAAGTGCCCCACGGGTGACTCACCCGCGGGGCTCACCCCGACAACAGATCAGCTATCGACGCCCGGACGGCCGGTCGTCGTCATCGTCGCCGTAGTCATCGGCGTAATCGGCATAGCGATCCGCCAGCTCATCGTTGAGGTCGTCGGCGTCGTCGTCACTGTGGTTGGAGTCAGAGACTCCGAGCTCGTCGCGAAGACGCTCAAGATCCGTGCCACCGCTGTTGTACTTCAGCTGGCGAGCAACCTTGACCTGCTTGGCCTTTGCTCGGCCGCGCCCCATTGGCTCGACCCCCTCGTGTGGGGTCGTCCCCGACCCCTCGTCGCTAACGCACCACGCACTGACGCCATGACTTTGGGCGTCAGTCTCTTGTTCGCCTATTACCGTACCTGTTTTGCGCTCAGCTCGGTACGTCGTATGGGCGCGAGGCGTCAGCCGCCCAGCCAGATACCCCTAATTCGCCCAACTTCCGACATTCTGCGCTCTGCCAGCCTATCCGCTGCGACCGCCGGAGGCACACCTTCTTCTGTGGCGATGCCGAAGATCTTGAGCGTGGTGTCGAAGATCTGGGTCGCCTTGGCCCGCGCGCGGTCCATGTTGAAGCCCTCGATCTCGTCGGCGACCTGGATCACCCCGCCGGAGTTGACCACGTAGTCGGGCGCGTAGAGGATGCCGCGGTCGGCGAGCTGCTTCTCCACTCCCACGTGGGCGAGCTGGTTGTTGGCGCCACCACAGACGATCTTCGCGCGGAGCCGCGCGACGGTGTCGTCGTCGAGCGCGCCGCCGAGGGCGCAGGGGGCGTAGACGTCGATGTCGGACCCGGTCATGGCCTTGGCGTCGGCGACGACGTCCACCGAGGGGTGGCGCTGCCGTACACGCTCGACCGCCGCGGGGTTGACGTCGCACACGACGACCTCGGCTCCGTCGTCGATCAGGTGGTCGACCAGGCGGTGGCCCACCTTGCCGACCCCTTCGACGCCGACCCGCTTGCCGCGCAGCGAGCTGGTGCCGTACAGGTGTGCGGCGGAGGCGCGCATGCCCTGGAAGACGCCGAAGGCGGTGAGGATGGAGGAGTCGCCGGCGCCGCCGTGGGCGACGGTCCTGCCGGTCACGAAGCGGCTCTCGCGGGCCACGAGGTCCATGTCCTCGCTGAAGGTGCCCACGTCGCACGCGGTGTAGTAGCGGCCGCCGAGCGACTGGACGAAGCGGCCGTAGGCCCGCAGCAGCGCCTCGTTCTTGTCCTTGGACGGGTCGCCGATGATGACGGCCTTGCCGCCGCCGAGGTCGAGCCCCGCTAGCGCGTTCTTGTAGGCCATGCCCTTGGAGAGGTTGAGCACGTCGGCCAGGGCCGCCTGCTCGCTCTCGTACGGGTAGAACCTGGTGCCCCCGAGCGCGGGCCCGAGTGCGGTGTTGTAGATGGCGATGATGGCGCGCAGCCCGCTCTGCTGGTCAGCGCAGAAGACGACCTGCTCATGTGAGTCCTTGTGGGACTGCCCGAAGACGTCGGTCACGGTAGTGACTCCCTGTCCGGTCCACCGCACCTTCGCGGCGGAGATCACTCCTCAGATTAGAGGTCGGTAGGGCCTGCCGTCGCCCATCCTCCACCTGAAACGAGATGGCCAGTGCCACCACAACGGTGCAAGCAGGGTGTCTTCGTGACACGATGCCAGCGTGCTGCCCTACGCCGCTTACCTCCGCGTCTACGAGCCGCTGACCGCGTTCCCCGAGCAGGAACGCGCGATCTGGGCCGCCTACGCCGACTCGCGCGACCGCCCGCGCAGGGCGACCGCGCTCGAAGCCGAGCACGGCGAGTCCATCAGGAGGCTCCTCGCCAAGCCCCCGCATCCCGCACCCGCCCAGGAGAGCCCCAACGCCTATCTGCGGCGCGTTGAGGACAGGCTCTACGTCTGCCCATGGCAGAGCCGGTTGCGCTCGTGGCTGGCGTTCTCAGAGTTTCGTGGCAGTACTCCTGTGAAGCTTATGGACAGCTTCGTGCCCCAGGCCATCGCCGAGCAGACCGCCGACGACTTCGACAAGTTCAAGCGGAAGGGCGGCTCGGCCGCGCTGCGCACCCACATCAGGACCACGACGTGGAACGTGCCGCCCGCCTGGTTCGTGCCGTTCGACGGCAACGAGCGGTGGCTGGTGCTGGGCAAGGCGGCCAACGGCCAGGACACCACGACCACGACGGGCCGCAACCTCATCTACGTGACCTCCATGGCGCAGGCCAGGAAGCGCTCGGCACGGGCGCTGCAGGTGATCCGCAAGCACGTGGGCGAGGTCGCCACCGGCCTGGAGGTGGAGGACGTGGCCCGCTGGCTGGAGGAGTTCCACCCCCACTCGCTGGTGGAGCTCGACTACGGCGGCCTGGTCCACCTCATGGACGACGAGGCGTTGCAGGCCGATCAGTCGGTGGCGGAGCTCTCGGCGGCTCTCACGGGGCTGGACACAGGTCAAGAAGAACTTGCCTTTGCCATGTATCAGCGTGTGATCTTGCGGTGGAAGTCAATGCAACATCTGGAAAGTGCCAACTGAACCCCAAAAAAACGGTCTGACCTGCATGAGTAGGTCACGTGTCGCGACTCCTCGCTTCTGCGAACTGAGTAGTTTGCCGTTTTCACTGCGATACCACGAAACGTGTCGCTAGAATCACCGAGCGTGACATCGCCATGTGGGCGGGCAGTTGGGTCAAAGAAGGGCTCGCCAATCGCTCAGCGTGGCGGTATGGTCACTTCGGGTGATGCCGCATATGGTCCAGAAAAGCCGCACGCACTGGGCCGTAGGGGGACATCCGTGACACGCGCAGAAGCAGTCGCAGGATCGCTGAGCCGGTCCACACGGAGGAGAGGCCGCACAAATGTCAGCTCGTACACCCGAGGCCGAGCCACTGCTCACGCCCGCCGAGGTCGCGACCATGTTCAGGGTCGACCCCAAGACCGTCACGCGGTGGGCCAAGGCGGGTAAGTTGACGTCGATTCGCACCCTGGGGGGGCACCGGCGTTACCGGGAGACCGAGGTTCGTGCTCTGCTCGCGGGGATTCCGCAGCAGCGCTCGGAGTAGGTCAGGGGTCGTCACGATCCTTAGGGGGGTTCACGGTGGGCCTGGTTCCTCAGCCCGGTCCACCCGAGTGACGACGTCATGTCGCCCGCGCGTCGGGGGACGCATACGGGAGTTGGCGCCGCCCGCCCGGCGCCATCCTTCCACCCCCTGAAACCCCCACCCCCGACGGGCTCCGCCGGTCCCCCGGGCCGAGGCTCCCCCCGCGGAGCCGGAGACCCCCGCATCCCTGCCGATCACCAGAGGGCCGGGCTCCCAGAGGCGAGGGTTGGCTCCCTGCGGGTCGCCCCAAGGGCCGTGCCCGCTCGATCTCCATGGACGCCAGGGCGCCGGTTTCGCTCAGGCGGTCGTGAGTCCGCTCGTCACGCGAGGTCCTGCATGAGGAGCTCCACGCTGGGATCGTGCGCCGCCGCGACGCCGAGCAGCGCCACCATGTGATCCACGAGCATCTTCTCCAGCGTCGCCCGCTCCACGTCACGATGCTCGAGCCAGTCGAGCCCCGCCGTCTCGACCGAGGCGATCCACGACCGCAGCGTGATGCGCAGCAGCGGGGACGGCGACTCCACCCGCATCTGCTTCTGGATCATCCGGAACAACCGCTGCCGCACCCCGTCGACGATCTCGCCGACCTCGCCCGCGCGGTTGGCCGGCCCTCCGCGCAGCAGCGCGGCGAACCCCGCCGCGTGCTCCTCGACGAAGTCGAAGTACCGCTTGAGACCTGAGGCCAGCTCGTCCAGCGGACGCCCGCCGTCCTGGGGCCGCAGCCGCGACTCGAGCTGCTCGGCCGCGCTCCGCAGCGCGGCGACGTACAGCTCCTGCTTGCCGCCGAAGTAGTGGTAGACGAGCGCGCGGGAGGCTCCCGCCGCCGAGGCGACGTCGTCGATGGAGACATCCTCGGCATCGCGCTGGCTGAACAGCTCCAGGGCGGCCGCCATGAGCTCTTCGCGGCGCCGATCCACGCTCAGCCTGCGACGCGCAGGACGCGTGCCGCTGCCTGCGGATTTCCCTGCTGTCACCCCTGCACACTATCGGAGCCGCTGCCTAATAACGCTTCGGCCCGTACCCTGCCGCGTCCTCGATCGTTTGTTGAGACAGGTGCCCATCCACGCATCGCGGGGGAGACACATGTCAGGACCGCCAGTCAACACGACCGTCGTCGAGGTAGACACGCTGCCTCGCCCGAGACCCACCATCCGCAACGTGGCCGAGCGTGCCGGCGTCTCGAAATCGCTGGTCTCGCTCGTGCTGCGCGGCTCCCCGCACGTCAGCGAGCACCGCAGGCAGGCTGTCCTGCAGGCGGCCCGCGAGCTCGGTTACCGCCCCAACGCCGTGGCGCGCAGCCTCGTCGAGGGACGTACCCACCTGGTCGGCGCGCTCGTGGCCGACCTGCACAACCCCTTCTACGCCGAGTTCCTCGACGGCCTGCAGGAGAGCCTGCACGGCGACGGGCTGAGGATGCTGATCGGCAACAGCCAGTGGGACCCGGCCTTCGAGGACGAGGCCGTCGAAGCGTTCCTCGAGTTAAGGGTGGACGGGCTGGTGCTCCTCGGCATCGCCCCGACCAGCGAGACCCTCATCGAGGCGACGTCGTACACCCCCACGGTCGTCGTGGGGGAACGTGACATCGAGCTCGACAACGTCGACATCGTGGTCGACGACGACCAGCTCGGCGCCCGCCTGGCCATCGACCACCTGGTCGAGCTCGGCCACCGGCGCATCGCGCACATCGAAGGCTCGCGCGCCTCACGCTGCGAGGGCTACCTGGTCGCCATGCGGCGGCACGCGCTCGCGCCGTACATCATGGTCGAGCACGGCGAGAGCACGGAGGAGGGCGGCAGGCGTACCGCACGCGCGCTGCTCACCCGTGACCCGCGCCCGACGGCCATCTTCGCGGCCAACGACCTCGTCGCGCTCGGCGTGCTGTCGGCGGCCAGCGAGCTGGGATTGCGCGTGCCAGAAGACCTGTCGGTGGTCGGCTACGACAACACCCATCTGGCGGCCGTCCACCACATCTCCCTCACCTCCGTCGACCAGCCGAGGCGCACCATGGGCAGGTCGGCGGCGGCGCTGCTGAGCGACAGGATCCAGGATCCGGGCAAGGTCGCCCGCCTGCGCCAGGTCACACCCGAGCTGATCGTACGGCGCAGCACGGGCCCCGCCCACGAGTGAAGAGGGCGTCTTCTTCGCCCGATGCCTTCCCCAAGCCTGGTTCAAACGACCGGGGCGCCCCGCGGCCCCGGTTGTTAACTCGGACGGGTCACTGCTGTATCTGACCCGGGGGACAGTCATGCGTGATCCAGAACTGGTGTCATGCGCCCAGCGCGCGGCGGCCGAGCTCGAACGCGCCTGGGCGCACTGGCGCGCGGAGCGGGGGCGGGGCTCCGACACGGGGGCCGAGTCGGTGGCCAGTTACGTTGCTCACTCTCTCGACCACCCGTGGGGCCGTCCGCGCGTCGTGCTCGGCCTGGACGCCGAGGATGCGAGGGAGCTCGCGGCCCTTCTCCAGCGCCAGGAAGTCGGCGAACACGTCTGGTGACCCCTCGGGGTCACGTAAGTTGGAACGATGCGTGTTCTAGCAGCCTCCGCTCTCGCCCTCTGCGGCCTGGCCGCCGCCGCGTGCGGCGGGGCCGCCGCCAACAGTGAGAGGGTCGCCGCTCCCGTGGCCGCCCAGCCGCCCGCCGAGACCGCGCCTTCGCCGGCTTCCGCAGGTTCGGCGGGCTCGGCGGGCTCGGCGGCGCAGAAGCCGCTCGAGGGCAAGACCATCGTGATCGACCCCGGCCACAACGGGGGCAACCGTAACAACCCGAAGGCCATCAACCGCCAGGTCAACGTGCTGACCCAGTGGAAGGCCTGCGACACCACCGGCACCGCCACCAACGACGGCTACTCCGAGGCGGCCTTCACCTGGGACGTCTCCCAGCGGCTCACCAAGATCCTCAAGGCGCGCGGCGCCACGGTGAAGCTGACCCGCGCCGACAACACCGGCGTCGGGCCCTGCATCACCGAGCGGGCCGCCATCGGCAACAAGGCCAAGGCCGACGCCGCCATCTCGGTGCACGCCGACGGCTCGGCCCCGGCCAACCACGGCTTCCACGTGATCATCCCGAAGAAGATCAACGGTCCCGTCGACCCCGTCGTGGAGGACTCCCGGAAGCTCGGCGTCGCGGTGCGCGACGCGTTCAAGAAGGGCACGGGCCTGCCGTACTCGACCTACATCGGGTCGAAGGCGCTCAGCTTCCGCAACGATCTGGGCGGGCTCAACCTGTCGACGGTGCCCAAGATCTTCCTCGAGGCCGGCAACATGCGCAACGCGGGTGAGGCGGCCAAGTTCCAGGACGCCGCTTTCAGGCAGCAGATCGCGCAGGCGCTGGCGGACGGTGTGCAAAAGTATTTGAAGTGACATCATTTTTGGCATGAACTCGCTGCTGCCCCGCCCGACTGTTCTGTCCGACCTGTCCGGCTCCTACGAGCTCACCGTGGGAGCCATCGTCTCCGGGCCCGCCGACCTGGCCGACGCCGTACGGCGGGCACTGCCGATCCTCGACCTGCGTCCAGGGGACACGGGCGCGATCGACGTCAGGCTCGATACCTCGCTCGGCGAGGAGGCCTACCGCCTGCTGGTCGGCTCGCGCGGCGTCGAGATCACCGCGGGCGGCAGAGCGGGCGCGTTCTACGCCGGGCAGTCGCTGCACCAGCTGCTACCCGACGCGACCTACCGCAGCGCGGTCACGACCGACACCTGGACCGTGCCCGGCGTGCGCGTCGAGGACGCGCCGCGCCACACGTGGCGCGGTCTCCACCTCGACGTGGCGCGGCACTTCCTGCCCAAGCGCGAGATCCTGCGGGTCGTCGACCTGATGGCCGCGCACAAGCTCAACCGGCTCCACCTGCACCTGGTCGACGACCAGGGCTGGCGGGTGGAGAGCAGGGCCTATCCCCGCCTGCACGAGGTGGCCTCGCACCGAGCGCGCACCGCCACCAACTACTTCCGCGAGGAGCCCACGTACGACGGGATCCCGCACGGCGGCTACTACACCCTCGACGACCTGACCGAGATCGCCGCCTACGCGCGGTCGCGCGAGGTCGTCGTCGTGCCCGAGATCGACGTGCCGGGGCACGCCACGGCCATCCTCGCCGCCTATCCCGAGCTGGGCGCGACGGGCGAGAGCTTCAAGGTGCTCGACCGGTGGGGCATCTCTCCGGCGATCCTGTCGCCGCTGCCGCCGACCGTCGACTTCCTCACCACGATCTTCGACGAGCTGCTCGGCGCGCTCGGCGAGACGCCGTACGTGCACATCGGCGGCGACGAGTGCGTGCTGGACGACTGGGAGTCCTCCGCCGAGATCACCGCCTACCGGGAGTCGCTCGGCCTGGCCGACGTGGGCGAGCTGCACGCCTGGTTCCTGCGCCGCCTCGCCGACGTGCTGGCCGCGCGCGGCGCGCGCGCCGTGGTGTGGGACGAGGCCTTCGTCGCGGGCGCGCTGCGCGAGGACACGATGGTGATGCCGTGGCGCGGCATGGGCGTCGGCCGCAGGGCCGCCGCCGCGGGGCACCAGGTGATCGCGACGCCGGTGTTCCCGCTCTACTTCGACTACGCGGAGGCGTCCTCGGCAGAGGAGCCGCTGGCCATCGGCGACGCGATCACCGTGACGGACGTGGCCTCGTTCGACCCCGCTCCCTCGTCATGGGCGCCGGCCGAGCGGGAGCGCGTGGTCGGCCTGCAGGCGCAGCTGTGGAGCGAGCGCATCCCCGACGCCCGCGTCCTCGACTACCGGGCGTGGCCGCGGGCCTGCGCGCTGGCCGAGGTCGCGTGGGCGGGCGAGGCGGGCACCGACTTCATGGGACGGCTGGAGCGCCATCTCGGCCGGCTGGACGCGCTCGGCGTGGAGTATCGCCCGTCGGCGGGCCCGCACCCGTGGCAGCGGGGCCGTCCGCACCGTCCTTCCGCCGTGCCGGTGACGAGCGCGATGGAGCACCTCGACGAGATGACCTACTCGGCCACCTCGACCAGGCCGAGCGTCTGACCCTCCGCGGTCGCCCGGGACTGATCAGCCGCCCGCCGTGCGGCCGATCAGTTCCGGGACCGTGGTGGCGTGGCGGCGCAGGCGGCGGGAGAGCTGACGGTGGATGCGGGCGGCCCACAGCGGCCCGCCGTAGATCATCCCCGTGTAGCCCTGCACCAGCGTGGCGCCGGCGAGCAGCCGCTCCCACACGTCGTCGACGTCCTCGACGCCGCCGACGGACACCAGCGTCAGCCGGTCGCCCACGCGGGCCCGCAGCCGGCGCAGCACCTCGAGCGAGCGCGCCTTCAACGGGCGCCCGGACAGGCCGCCGGTCTCGCCCGAGTGGCGGATGGTGGTGTTGGTCGCGATGATGCCGTCGAGCCCCAGCTCCAGGGCCAGATCGGCCACCGCGTCGACGTCGTCGTCGGCCAGGTCGGGGGCGATCTTCACCAGCAGCGGTGTACGGCGGGGCGTGGAGTCGGCGACCTCCTTCACCGCCGCCAGCAGCGGCCGCAGCAGCTCCACCGCCTGCAGGTTGCGCAGCCCGGGCGTGTTGGGCGAGCTGACGTTGACGACCAGGTAGTCGGCGAGGGGGGCCAGCTCCTTGGCGCTGGTCACGTAGTCGGCCACGGCCTCGGCCTCGGGCACGACCTTCGTCTTGCCGATGTTGACCCCGACCACCACCGGCACCCCCCGCGTACGGCGCAGCCTGCGCGCCGCGGCCTGGGCGCCCGCGTTGTTGAACCCCATCCTGTTGATGATCGCTCGCTGCTTCAGGTCGCGGAACAGGCGGGGACGCGGGTTGCCCGGCTGGGCGTGGGCGGTGATCGTGCCGACCTCCACGTGCCCGAACCCGAACGCTGCGAGGGCCTCCGCGCAGGCCGCGTCCTTGTCGAACCCCGCGGCCAGGCCGAGCGGCCCGGGGAAGTGCACCCCGAAGGCCGTCACCCGCAGGGCGGGATCGCTCGGCGCGAGGGCGCGGTGGAGCAGCCGCTTGAGCAGCGGCAGCGTGGAGAGCAGCGCGAGCGCTCTGACGGTGGCGTGGTGCACGGCCTCGGCGTCGAAGCGCCGCAAGACCTGCGTGAACAGGAGTCGGTACATCACGACTCAGGTTATCGGTCCTGTCCGACCAGGCCCGCTTCGTAGGCCAGGATCGCGGCCTGGACCCTGTTGCGGACCTCCAGCCTGGTCAGGATCGCGCTCACGTAGGCCTTGACGGTCCCCTCGACGACGAACAGCCGCTTGGCGATCTCCGCGTTGGACAGCCCCTCGCCGACCAGCGCGAGCACCGCCCTCTCGCGCTCGGTCAGCACCTCGATCCGATCGCGGGCCGCGGCGCCGCGCGCCATCTTGCCGCCGGTGAGCTGGGTGATGACGCGCTGGGCGACCTTGGGCGACAGGTAGGCGGCGCCGTCGGCGACGGCGTGGATCCCGGCGATCAGCTCGCGCGGGTCGCCCGACTTGAGCAGGAAGCCGCTGGCGCCGACGTCGAGCGCCTTGGCGATGTAGTCGTCCTCACCGAAGGTCGTGAGCATGATGACGGCCGTGTCGGGCGCCACCCGGCGGATCTCGGCGGCGGCGGCGAGGCCGTCGAGCTTCGGCATGCGGATGTCGAGCAGGGCGACGTCGGGCCGGTGGCTGATCGCCAGGTCCACGGCCTGCCTGCCGTCCCCGGCCTCGGCGACGACCTGGAACGCCGGGTCGACGCCGAGAATCGCGCCGACACCCGCTCTGATCATGGCCTCGTCGTCGGCGAGGAGAATTCGGATCACGCCTGTATATTGCCCGACATGGCGCAGGTGAAAGTGTTCGGGCGGCGTGACGTGTGGGCGGGGCGGCAGCGCGAGGTCTCCGACCTGCTCCACGCGTGCGTGGTGAAGACGTGGGGGCTGCCCGAGGGCAAGCGCTTCCACCGCTTCCTGCTGCTCGACGCCGACGACCTGATCTGCCCGCAGCGCGGCGCCGACTACCTGATCGTCGAGATCGTCTGCTTCACCGGACGCAGCGACGAGGCCAAGAGGGCGCTGATCCGCGAGGTGTTCGCGAAGGCCCCCGCGCTCGGGATCTCCTCCGACGACCTGGAGCTAACGATCATCGAGATGCCCGCGGTCAACTGGGGCATCAGGGGCGTGCCCGCCGACGAGCTGGCGCTGCCGTACAAGGTTGAGGTCTAGCCGCAGCACCAGCACCGCGGCCAGGACGGCGACGCCGCCCGCCAGCTGACCCGCCGCGAGGCGCTCGCCGTACACCAGCGAGGTGGACACGAGCGTCACGACGGGCTCCGCGCACGACAGGATGGCGGCGGTCGGCGCGCCGAGCAGGCGCACGCCCATGAACAGCGCCACCATCGCCAGCACGGTCGAGACCAGCCCGAGCAGGCCCGTCCATGCCCAGCCCGCGGCGGTCGCGGGCAGGTCCAGGCCGCCTGCGACGCCGAGCGTGACCGCCGCCGCGGTGAACACGATGGCCGACAGCAGGTAGACGTCGAGGCCCTCGGGCAGCCCGTCGGCGACGGTCAGGTAGAGCGAGTAGGCGACGGCCGCGCCGAGCGCCAGCAGCACCCCCGACAGCTCGGCCGCTAAACCGCCCAGGCCGAGCAGGAGCACCAGGCCCATCGCCGAGCAGCCGAGCGCGGCCAGCTTGCGCCGGTCGAGCGACTCTCTGCGCAGCACCACGGCCAGGGCCGTCACCAGCGCGGGATAGGTGTAGAGCAGCAGCGCGGCCAGCGAGGCGTCGATGCGGGCGACCGCGCCGAAGTAGCACAGTGCCTGGACGGCGTAGCCGACGCCGCCGAGCCCGACGGCCGTCAGCGCCACCCTGGCGACGGGCAGCGCGGGCCTGCGCCACGCCACGACGAGCCACAGCACGACGGCGGCGATGACGAACCTGCCGGTCAGCATCCCCGTCACGGTGACGCCCGACGCGTAGGCCTCCTTGGCGAAGATCGGCGACAGGCCGAAGCCGAGCGCGGACACCAGACACCACAGCACTCCCATGACCGGCCAACCTAGGCGGCGTCGAGCCATCGAGGTAGCCTTGCTTTCCTTTGGATTCCATAGGGGATTCCTTGGCCACTCTCCACCAGCTGCGCTGCTTCCTCGCCACCCTGGAGCACGGCTCGTTCACCGCCGCCGCCGTGGCTCTCGGCTACGCCCAGCCGTCCATCTCCGAACAGGTGCGCCTGCTGGAGCAGCACCTGCAGGTGACGCTGTTCCTGCGGGTGGGCAGGGGCGTGGTGCCCACCGAGGCGGCGCTGGCGCTGCGCCCCCACGCGGCCGCCGCCCTGGCCGCGGTGGAGGAGGCGGGCAGGGCGGTGGCCGCGGTGCGGGAGGTCCTGACCGGCACGGTACGGCTCGGCCTGTTCGGCACCGCCCACTTCTACCTGGGCGCCGACCTGGTGGCCGACGTCCTTGAACGGCACCCCGGGGTGCGCGTCCAGCTCATCGGGCAGAACTCCGCCGAGGTGCTCGACCACGTGCGCAGGGGAAGGCTGGAGGCGGCCGTCTCAGCGGTGCCGGTCCCCGACGAAGGGCTGTCGGTGACCCCCGTGATGCGCGACGAGCTGGTCTACGTCAGCACCGAGGCCCGCGATCCCGTCACGCCCGCTTACCTGGCGTCGCAGCCGCTCGTGCTGCCGCACGTGAGCTGGCGTGAGGAGGACACCACCCGCCGGGCGCTCACGCGAGCCGTCCAGGCGGCGGGTCACGTGCTGCGGCCCAGGGTGGAGGTGGAGGACCCGGAGACCGCGCTGGAGATCGTGGCCCGCGGCCTGGCGGCGACGGTGAGCTGGCGGGGCGTGCTGCACCGGCTGGCCGACCGGCTGCCGGGCACGCTGCGCTGGTCGCCGCTCGATCCGCCGCTGCACGACACGTTCGCGATCGTGCACGGCCCGACGCTCTCCCCCTCCACCAAAATGGTCCTCGAGCTGGCGTCGGCCCGGCTGCGCGCCCTGGAGGCTCAGGTCCGCAGGTAGGCCAGGACGGCCAGCACCCTACGGTGCCCGTCGGCGGCCGGCGGCAGATCGAGCTTGGCGAAGATGTTGGCGATGTGCTTGGCCACGGCGGCGTCCGTGACGACGAGCTCGCGGGCGATGGAGGCGTTGGAGCGGCCCTCGGCGATCAGGCCGAGCACCTCGAGCTCCCTGGGCGTCAGGCGCCGGAGCGGGTCGCGGCGGCGGCCGAGCAACTGCCGCACCACCTCGGGGTCGACGACCATCCCGCCCTTGGCGACCCTGTCCAGGGCGTCGACGAACTCGCTCACCTCGCCGATCCTGTCCTTCAGCAGGTAGCCGACACCCTCCCCCGCGTCGACGAGCTCAGCGGCGTAGGTCTGCTCGACGTACTGGCTGAGCACGAGCACGGGCAGGCCCTCGGCGCGCAGCCCGATCGCCGCCCGCAGCCCCTCGTCGGTGAAGCCGGGTGGCATCCGCACGTCGGTGACCACGACATCGGGCCGGTGCGCCATGGCCGCCTCGGTCAGCGCCTCCGCGTCACCCACGGCGGCGACCACCTCGTGACCGAACCGCTCCAGCAGCCCGACCAGCCCTTCGCGCAGCAGCACGGCGTCCTCGGCGATCACTACTCGCACGGGATCTCCACTCGCATCGTCGTCGGCCCGCCTGCCGGGCTGGACAGCGACAGTCTGCCGCCCACGACCGCGAGCCGGTCGGCCAGCCCCGTCAGCCCCGAGCCCCTGGCCGGGTCGGCCCCACCCTTCCCGTCGTCGCCGATCTCCATGACGAACCGTCCCGAAGCTCTGATCCAGGCCCGTGACGCGCCGCTGTGCTTGGCGATGTTCGCCAGCGCCTCGGAGACGACGTAGTACGCCGCCGTCTCGACCTGCTCGGGCAGCCGGTCGAGGTCCGTCTCGACCTCGACGGGGACCGGCGAGCGGGAGGCCGCCTCCCTGATCGCCGCCGCCAGACCCCTGTCGGTGAGAACCTGCGGGTGCACGCCCCTGATCAGCTCGCGCAGCTCCACCAGTGCCTGCCTGGCCTCCTCGTGCGCGCTCGCCACCTGCTCGGCGGCTGGCGAGCCGGGCGGCAGATCCAGTTTGGCCAGCCCCAGCCGCATCGACAGCGCGACCAGCCGCTGCTGGGCGCCGTCGTGCAGGTCCCGCTCGATCCTGCGCCGCTCGACGTCGAACGCGTCGACCAGCCTGGCCCTCGACGCCACGACCTCCTCCAGCCGGTGCGGCTCCAGGAGCTCCCTCGCCATGGTCATGCGCGCCCTGCCCCACAGCACCAGGACGTAGCCCCCCACGGGCACGAGCACCGCGCCTGCCACGGAGGCGGCGATCGCGGGCCCGAGGTCCTCCTGTACGGCAGGCGAGATGATCAGCACGATCGGCCCGCCCACGGCGAACGCGATCATCACCAGGTCGATCCACCACAGCACGAGCAGCGAGGCGAGGCCCAGCCCCAGCTCGCGCCACCGGTGCCGGGCGGCCGGCGCCCCGAGCCGCCACCGCTCGAACCACGCCACCAGCGGCACGGCGGGCACGGCCAGCAGCGCGGCGAACGGCGTCGCGAACGCCATGACCGCGACCGCCACCGCCACCAGGCCGGGGACGGCGCTGGCCACCAGGTACAGCAGAGCTCTCACCCGGGAATTCTCACCCGGGCGACGGCCCTCGCCGTACCCCGGAAAACCGGTGGACCGGGCGAGGCGCCCTGGAGCACCATGGACGCCGCACGAAAACCTCGGGAGGACCAGATGCGGCAGAGCCTCGGAACGACCCAGCGTCCTGTCCTTCCTACCGAGGTTCCACGCATCCATGACCACCCTGAACATCGGCGTGCTCGCGCACGTCGACGCGGGTAAGACCAGCCTGACCGAACGCATCCTCTTCGACACCGGCGCCATCCACCGGCTCGGCAGCGTCGACGGCGGCGACACCCAGACCGACGCCGGCGAGATCGAGCGCAGGCGCGGCATCACGATCCGCTCGGCCGTCGCCTCCTTCACCCTGGGCGACCTGCGGGTCAACCTCATCGACACGCCCGGGCACGCCGACTTCGTCGCCGAGGTCGAGCGGGCGCTCGGGGTGCTCGACGGCGCCATCCTGGTGATCTCCGCGGTCGAGGGCATCCAGGCGCAGACCAGGGTCCTGCTGAAGACGCTGCGCAAGATGGGCCTGCCCACGCTGCTGTTCGTCAACAAGATCGACAGGAGGGGCGCGCTCGAGCGCGACATCCTCGAAGGGCTGCCCGTCGTCCGCGTCAACCGCGTACGGCAGGGCCGCGTCGTCCCCGCGGCGCTCGACGCCGAGGTCCTCGCCGACCACGACGACACCGTGCTGGAAGCGCTGGTCGAAGGGCGCGAGCCCATGCCTGACGAGCTCCGGAAGGCGCTGGCCGCGCAGACCGCCGCCTGCCGGGTCTACCCGGTCTTCCACGGCTCGGCGATCGGCGGCCAGGGCGTCGCCGACCTCCTCACGGGCGTCCGCGATCTGCTCCCCGTGCCGGAGCCGCCGGATGACGGCCTCAGCGGCACGGTCTTCGCCATCGAGCGCGACAGGGCCGGCCACAAGGTCGCCTACCTGCGGCTGTTCTCCGGCGAGCTGCACCTGCGCCAGAAGCTGGACTCCGGCCAGGTCACCAGGCTGGAGGTGGTGGGCTCGGGGCCCGAGGAGCGGCTCACCGCCGGGGACATCGGCAGGCTCTCGGGCCTGTCCGGCGCCCGCGTCGGCGACCGGCTCTCCCCCGCGCCAGAGGGCACACCCGCCTTCGCCAGGCCCAGTATGGAGACGGTCGTCACGCCCGCCGACCCGGCCGACGCCGCCCGCCTGCACGCCGCGCTGGTCCTGCTGGCCGAGCAGGACCCGCTCATCCAGACCAGGGGCCTGCCCGAAGGCGGCACCTCCGTGCTGCTCTACGGCGAGGTGCAGAAGGAGGTGCTGGCCGAGCGGTTGCGCGACGAGTTCGGCGTCGAGGCCGTCTTCGCCGACAGCACACCGCTCTATCTCGAACGCCCGGCAGGCGTGGGCGAGGACTGGAGGGAGATCGGCAGGCACGCCGACAACACCTTCCTGGCCACCGTCGGCCTGCGCGTGGAGCCGGGCACGGGCTACTCGTTCAGGCGCGAGGTCGAGCTCGGCTCACTCCTGCACAGCTTCAACCAGGCGATCGAGGACACCGTCCGCGCCACCCTCCGCGAGGGCCTGTACGGCTGGCCCGTCGTCGACTGCACGGTGACGCTGACCAGGTCGGGCTTCGTCGCACCGCTCAGCACCGCCGGCGACTTCCGCAGCCAGACCCCGATCGTGCTGAGGTCCGCCCTGGCCCGCGCGGGCACCAGGGTCTACGAGCCGTGTCACGCCTTCGAGGTGGAGCTGCCGCCCGACGCGTTCGGCCCCGTCACCGCCAAGCTGACCGGGCTGGGCGCCGAGCTGGCCGACACCTCGCCCACGCTCGTCACGGGCTCGCTACCCGCTCGGCTGGTCAACGAGGCCAAGCGGCACCTGCCGGGGCTGACGCGCGGCGAGGGTGTGTGGTGGTCGAGGCCGGCGGGAGATCGCCTGGTAACGGGCCGTACGCCCCCGGTCAGGCGACCGGCCGGATAACGCGAAAACCTGGATCGACCCTCCCGATAATCCTCGCCCCGGCGGGCGCGCCACAAACACGGAATCGGTATTTCTACCACCAACACACTCCCAACGAAATCTTGCCCGCCATCTTCCGTTTCGCCTGCCCCAATACGGAATCCGTGATTGCCGGACGGCTACCATCAAGTCTTTGTTGAGGGTGTTCTCGCCTATTTGGAGGGGTCAATCTCGGCACCCACCAATAGTGGGGACAAAGCAAACAATGGCTCATTGATGATCTTTAAATAGATTAGGTCCGGCAAGTGGCGCATGCCGACTTAAGGCGATTAATGCGGAGAAATGATGGCTGTATCTGTAGGCGATGACCGCCATGCCGCGGTGTGGATGGGACACCGGAGATCTGGGCACTGGGCAGCCGTCCAGCCGCTTGGCCTGATGAGCATCGACCTGGTGTGCATGACCCTCAGCGCGCTGGTGGCCGAGCAGACGCCCTGGCGGGTCCTCCTCGCCTGCGTCCTGGTCATTGCGGTGAACGCCGCCGGCCGAGTGTACGAGCCAAGGATCCTGCCCTCCAGCCTCGACAGGGGCTTCTGGCTGGCCGGAGCGGGGCTGGCCGCCTCTCTGGCCGCCTTCTGGCAATCAGCCTCGTTGCCCGTGACCGTGGTCGCCGCCGCCCTCTTCACCTTTCTGGCCTTCTGCGGCAGATGCGTCTTCCACGCCACCATGCGCGGCGCGCGCAGGCGCGGCGGCACCAAGCCCGCCGTGGTGGTGGGCGCCAACCCGCACGGGCACCGCCTGGCCTCGGCCCTGCTCGGCTTTCCCGAGTACGGCCTGCTGCCGATCGGCTTCCTCGACGAGCGAACCGACAGGGAAACCGGGCCTCCGGTGCTCGGCAAGCCTGACGACCTCGCCGAGATCTTCCGCATGCACGAGGTGCGAGCCGTGGTCATCGCGGGACAGAAGGAGCAGAGCCTGGCCAGGGCCGCCAGGGCACTGGGCTGCGAGGTCTACTTCGCCCCCGAGCCAGGCGATCTGGTCCTGGACTTCGCCCCGCTGCGCGAGCACGTCAGGAGCTTTCCGCTGCTGCGCATGCGCCCAGACCCGCAGACTCGCCTGACCTGGCCGCTCAAGCGAGCACTCGACATCGCGGTCGCCATGGTCGGCCTGGTGATCAGCGCGCCGATCCTCGCCGTATGCGCGGTCGTGGTGCGCTGGGAGATCGGCCCCGGCGTGCTGTTCAGGCAGCACAGGGTCGGCTGCGGCGGCAGGCCGATCGAGCTCATCAAGCTGCGCACGCTCAAGCCGGTGGACGAGCAGGAGTCGGCCACCCGCTGGAGCATCGCCCACGACCACAGGCTCGGCCCCGTGGGAAGGTCGCTGCGCAGGTCCTCACTCGACGAGCTACCCCAGCTCTGGAACGTGCTCAAGGGCGACATGAGCATCGTGGGTCCCAGGCCGGAGCGCCCCTACTTCGTCGACCAGTTCTCCGCCACCACCCCCGGCTACCGCCTGCGGCACAGGGTGCCGGTCGGGATCACCGGCTGGGCGCAGATCCACGGGTTGCGCGGCGACACCTCGATCGAGGACAGGGCGCGCTTCGACAACCACTACATCGACGACTGGTCCCTCAGGACAGACTTCAAGATCATGCTCAGGACCGCCTGGTCCCTGCTCCGCCCGGGTGGAGGCTAGGGATGCGCGACCTGCTCTCCACGACCCTGGCACGCGGGCCGAGCCTCCTGGCCGCCTTGACCGTGCTGCTCACCTGCCTTCCCTCCGGCCAGGGGAACCCGGGCGCGGCCGTCCACGTGACCATGGCCGATGTGGCGTCGGCGGCGCTGATCGCCGTGGCGGCGGCGTGCCTCGCGGGGGGCCGGCCACGCCTGCCCCAGCGCGCGCTCGTGCTCGCGCCCCTGGCGCTCGCGGTCACGGCCGCGACGCTGACCTCGGCCGACGCGCTGACCAGCATGCCCGGCTACCTCAGGTACCTGCAGGTCTTCGTGCTCATCCCGCTGGCCGTCCTGGTGACGCTGCGCGAGAAGGAAGACGCGTGGCTGGTGGGCGGCGCGCTGGTCGCCGCCGCGGCCGTGCAGGGCGCCGTCGGCTGCTACCAGGCGCTCACGGCGACCGGCGCGTCCTACGGGGGCGAGAGGGTGCGGGCCGTCGGCACGTTCGGCGCGCTCGACGTCATGGGCATGGCGACAGTGGTCAGCTACGGATTGATCATCCTGTTCGCGCTCGGGCTGACCCTGCGCGGCAGGCCGAGGATCGCCGCGCTCGCGGGCTCGGGACTGCTGGCCGTTCCGCTGGTCCTGTCGCTGAGCCGCGGCACGTGGCTCGCGCTCCTCTGCGCCGTGTTGGTCATGCTCGTCAGGTACGGCGCCAGGAGCGCCGCCCGCGTGGTGCTCGTCGCGTCCGCCGGCGCCGTCGTGCTGGTCTTCGGCTTCGGGGTGGGCTCGGACACGATCGGGCAGCGGCTGGCCTCCATCACCTCCTCGATCTCCCAGCCCGACCAGTCGGTGAGCGACCGCTACAGCCTGTGGCAGACGGCAGGCGCGATGTGGCAGCACCACCCGCTGACCGGGGTGGGCCCTCGCAGGTTCGCCGAGCTGCGCGACAGCTACGCGCCGACCAGGCTGTCGTCGGGCAGCGACACCGACGACCCCGTCAACGGCTTCCAGCGGCAGCCGCTGCTGTCGCCGCACAACATGTACCTGCTCGTGCTGAGCGAGCAGGGCGTGCTCGGCCTCGCCGCCTTCGTGTTCTTCTTCGGGGCGCTGCTCCTCTGGACGTCCATGCGGCGGGGGGTCGTGGTCGCGGGCCTGCTGACCTGGCAGATGGTCGACTTCGCCTACTCCGACATCGGTGGCGCGCCGACGCTGGTCATGGCCGTGATGCTGGGCCTGGCTCTCACCTGGGCCACGGACGGGTGGCCGCGATGACCACGACCGCCTCGGCCGGGCTGAAGGCCGCGAGCCTCACCGCCGTGCTCGTCGGATGCGGCTCGCTGCTCGGCTTCGGCCGCGACCTGTTGCTGGCCACGACCTTCGGCGCCGACTCCGCCACCGACGCCTTCCTCGTCGCCTGGATGATCCCCGAGACCGCCGCGCCGCTGCTGATCGAGGGCGCCATGGCCTTCCTGCTGGTGCCGCTGTTCAGCAGGGCGGTCGAGCAGGGCGGCGACGTCAGGTACCTGGTGGCCGCGACGCTGCCGCACATGGTCGTCGCACTGTTGTGCCTCACCGTGCTGACCGCGGCGGGCGCTCCGTGGCTGGTGGCCCTGCTGACTCCTGGCATCGCCGACCCCGAGCTGGCCGTCCGCTGCATGCGGCTCACCTCCGTGACGGTCCTGATGTTCGGGCTGGCCGGCTACCTGAGCGCGGCGCTGCGCGCGCAGCACGCCTTCGGCCCGCCCGCCGCCATCACCATGGCCTACAACCTGGGCATCATCGCCTGCCTCTGGACCTTCCAGGAGGTCGGCGTGTCCGCGGCCGCGGTAGGCGTCGCCCTCGGCGCCATGGGCATGGTGCTGATCCAGGCCCCCGCCTTCGTCAAGCGGTGCGGACGGCCACGCAGGCCGGCCCGCAGGATGCTGCTGCCGCTCGGGGCGTTCGTGCCGATCGCGGCCTTCACCCTCGAACGCCAGGGGCAGGTGCTCGTCGAGCGGTTCGTCGGATCGTCGCTGCCCGAAGGGTCGATCTCGCACCTCAACTACGCCCAGAAGATCGCCCAGGTGCCGATGATCCTCTCACTGATCGTCGCCACCGTCACCTTCCCCCACCTCGTGCGGGCCATCACCGCGGGTGACGGCGCCGCCGTGTGGCGCAGGCTGACCGACGACGTGGTGGTGGCGGCGGCGATCGTGCTGGCGGCCACCGCGGTGCTGGTCGTGTGCGCGCCCGACATCGTGCGGGTGCTGCTGCAGCACGGCGCGTTCACCGACGCCGACGCCGAGGCCACCGCCCAGATCATGCGCGTCTACTCGCTCGGGCTGCTCGGCCAGGCCGTCGTCGGAGTCGTGTGCAGGGTGTTCTTCTGCGGCACCCGCCCGGCCTGGTACCCGGCGCTGGCGATGGCCGCGGGGCTGGCCGCGACCATCGCGCTGGCCATCCCTCCATGGGGCGTGGCCGGGATCGCGGCGGCCAACGCGGCCGGCATCACGCTGAGCGCGGCGATCCTGCTCGCGGGCCTACGCGGCCCCGCCATCGGCCTGCCTCCGCGCGCCATCGCGGGGCCGGCCGTCCGCCTGGTCCTGGCCGCGGTGCTCGCCGCCGCGGCCGGGTGGGGCACTCGTTCGCTGCTTGCGGGTCTGCCGTCGGCGGCCGTCCTGGCGCTGACCGCGGCTGTTACGGCGGCGGCGTTCTACGCCGTCGCGGCACTCACGGGAACAGAGGAGATCACCAGAATGATCAGGATGCGAGGGCGCGCGTGACCGCCATGCCGCTCGTCCTCATGTACCACTCGGTGACGAAGTACGATGCCGACCCCCTGAACATCACCGTCTCGCCCGACCGGTTCGCCGCCCAGCTGCGCTGGCTGGCCAGGCGCGGGCTGCGCGGGGTCTCGATGCGCGAGCTGCTGGCCGCCAGACGCGCCGATACGGCACGCGGCCTGGTCGGCCTCACCTTCGACGACGGCTACGCCGACTTCGTGAGCGAGGTCGTGCCCGCCCTGCTGGCGCAGCGCTTCACCGCGACGGTGTTCATGGTCTCCGGCCTGATCGGCGGCTGCAACGAGTGGGACGCCGGCCATCCCCTCAAGCCGCTCATGGACGCCGACGACCTGCGCAGGGCGGCCCGCCACGGCATGGAGATCGGCTCGCACTCCGTGGGGCACCCCTCGCTGATCTCGCTGACGGGCGCCGAGCTCAGGCACGAGCTGACGGCGAGCAAGGCGGCGCTCGAAGACGTCGTGGACGCCGAGGTCACCGGCTTCTGCTACCCCTACGGCCACGTCGGCGGCCGCGAGGTCGCCGCGGTCAGGGGCGCGGGTTACGACTACGCGTGCGCCATCTGGAAGTCCGAGCACACCGGCCCGCACGCGCTGCCACGCACCTACGTCGGCGACAGGGACGGGTCGCTGCGGCTGCACGCCAAGAAGCTACGGCACCGGATGCGGTGGGGGTCGTGAAAGTCCTGCACGTCATCACCGGCCTGGCGGCGGGCGGCGCGGAACAGCAGCTGAGGACGCAGCTGCCGTACATGAGCGCCGACTGCGAGGTCGCGGTGCTGACGGGTGCGGGCGTGGTGGCGGAAGCCATCAGCGCGACGGGCGTCCCCGTCCATCGCCTCGACATGCGGGGCAACCGCGACGTGCGCGCGCTCGGCCGGCTGGCCAGGCTGATGCGGGCCGGCCGCTACGAGGTGGTGCACACGCACCTGTACCGCGCCTGCGTCTACGGGCGGGTGGCCGCGCGGCTCGCGAACGTGCCCGCGATCGTGGCGACCGAGCACTCGATCGGGAGGGAGCAGATCGAGGGCCGCCGCATCACCCAGCCGATCAGGGCGCTGTACCTGGCCAGCGAGCTGCTCGGGCACGTCACCGTGGCGGTCTCCCCCACGGTGGCCGACCGGCTGGCCCTGTGGGGGGTCCCCCGATCGCGCATCGTGGTGATCGCCAACGGCGTCGACGCGGGCGCGTTCCGCTACGACCCGCGCCTGCGCGAGCGGACCCGCGACACGCTCGGCCTTCCGCGCGACGCGTTCGTGGTCGGCGGCGTCGGGCGGCTGGAGCCCGGCAAGCGCTTCGACCTGCTCATCGAGGCGATGCCGGGGCTGGACGACGCCTTCCTGCTGCTGGTCGGGATCGGATCCCGCCGGCGGCAGCTCGAGGAACTCGCCCGCACGCTCGGAGTCGAGCGCCGCGTGGTCTTCACAGGGGAGTCTCCCGACCCGCGAGCCATGCTGTCGGCGATGGACGTGCTGGCCGCGCCCTCACAGGAGGAGACGTTCGGCCTGGCCGTCATCGAGGCGCTCGCGGCGGGACTGCCTGTCCTCTACGACACCTGCCCCGCCATCGACGACCTGCCGCCGGGCGCCGCTCCAGGAGCGCGCCGCGTCATGCCGGCCAGGCTGAGCGCCGAGATCGGCGCGCTGGCCCGCGCCCGGCCGACGAGGCTGACGCCCCCCAGAGCCGTCCGGCTCTACGACATCCGACATCAAGTGAAGCAACTGGAAGCGCTATACCGGCGCCTGCTGGGCGCCCAGGCCAGCGAGGAGTGGCGATGATATGGACGCGGGCACGCGAGATGAAGTGGCTGACGCGATGGTGGCTGCCGCTGTCCCTGGTCCTCGGGGCGCTGGGCGGCCTCTTCTACTCGCTGGCGAAGGAGACCGTCTACAGCTCTGACGCGTACGTGGTGGTGGTCGCCGCCGGCGATCCGGGGCAGTCGACGAACTTCGCGCAGGCCTATGCCAGGATCGTCGCCCAGCCCGGCCTGATCACCAGCGGGGAGCAGGCGCGCCGGACGCTGAGCGCCTCCGCCTCGCCCGACGCCCCGCTGGTGCGGCTCACCGCCATCGCGCCCACCGCCCGGGAGGCGGTCGAGCGGGCCGACCAGGCCGCGACTGCGTTGATCTCCTACGCGAACATGCAGGCGGCCAACACGGGAGTACGGCTGGCCAGCTTCGCCAGCGCCTCCATGCCGCTCGCGCCGTCGTCGCCGGTGCCGCTGCTCAACGTGGGCATCGGGGCTGCGGGGGCGGTGCTCGTCGCCGGGCTGGTCTTCCTCGCCTCGCCGTCCGCGGCGAGCGGGCCGCGCCGGTCGCCCGCGCTGACCGGAGCCGAGGCGTGAGGCGCGCCGGCCGTACGGCGGGGGCCGGGGCAGCCCCGCGCGTCCTGCACGTGGCGCAGCCTGTGGACGGCGGCGTCGGCGCCTACGTGGCGGCGGTGGCGGCCGACCAGGCACGGCGGGGCTGGCAGGTCGCGGTCGCCTGCCCAGGAGAGGGTCCGCTGCCCGCCCGCCTCGCCGAGCAGGGCGTTCCGCGGCTCGACTGGCGGGCGGGCCGCTCACCCGGCCTCGCCGATCTCCCCGCCGCGCTGCGGGTCCGGAGGCTGGTCCGCGACTTCGCCCCCGACGCCGTCCACCTGCATTCCGCCAAGGCGGGCCTGGCGGGCAGAGCCGCCATCCGGGGAAGGATCCCCACGCTGTTCCAGCCGCACGGCTGGTCGTGGCTCGCCGCCCGTGGGCTCGTCGCCGCGATGGCGCTGGAGTGGGAGCGAGCCGCCGTGCGCTGGGCCGACGTGCTCGTGTGCGTGGGCGAGGGCGAGGCGGCGACCGCCCTGCGGAACGACGTGCGGGGCAACCTGGCGATCGTGCGCAACGGCGTCGACCTCCGGCGGTTCAGGCCCGCGGGCGGTCAGGAGCGGGCCGCGGCGCGGGCCCGCCACGGCATCCCCGACGGCGCGCCGCTGGCCGTCTGCGTCGGCAGGGTCACTCGCCAGAAGGGGCAGGACCTGCTGCTGTCCGCGTGGGAGCTGGTGAGCGAGGAGTGCGGGGCGGCGAGGCTGGCGATCGTCGGCGACGGCGACCTGCTCGAGGCGCTGCGCTCACGGAACGTCCCCGGCGTTCACTTCGCGGGCCCCGTCGCCGATCCCCGCTCCTGGTACGCCGCCGCCGACGTGGTGGTGCTGCCCTCGCGCTGGGAAGGTCTGCCGCTCACCGCGCTCGAGGCCCTGGCCACGGGGCGGGCGCTGGTCGCCGCCGATGTGCCGGGCCTGGCCGAGGTGGTCGGCGAGAAGGTGGGCGCGGCCGTGCCCGCGGGGGATGTCGCGGCGCTCGCGGGGGCGCTGCTGCTCAGGCTCACGCAGCCGGAGCTCGCCGCCGCCGAAGGACGCGCCGCCGCGCTGCTGTCGCTGTCGTACGACGACTCCGTGGCGCTCGACGCGCTCGCCGAGCACACGCTCCGGCTCGTGGGCGCGTCCTGCGGAACGGGCCTGGGCACCAGCGCCGCGCCGACGGGCGCGGCGAGGACGGCCGAGGGCGCGGGAACGGGGGTGGCGGGTGCCCCAGGAGCCGGCGTCGGGGTGGCGGCGATCAGCACGGAGGGGGCCGGTGTCCCGGGAACGGGCGTGGCGACCGCCGGCACGACCGCGGTCGGCGTGGCGGGAGCCGGTGTGACCGGAGTGGGTGTGACGGATGTGGGTGTGGCAGGCATGGATGTGACGGGCGTGGGCGTGGCAGGCGTAGGCGTGACGGCGGACGCCGGGGGCCGCAGCATCTCGCGGAAGACCGCCGACGAGCGCGGGTTCGACGAGCACTGCCAGACACCGTGCGAGCAGTAGTCGGCGATCGAGTGATACACCACGTCGTGCCTGGCGATCCAGGCCAGCATCCGGCGCACGTAGTCGGGACGGTCGCCGTAGCGGAACAGCCCCCACTCGGGGAAGGAGATCGGCTTGCCCCGCTTCCTCGCGAAGTCGGCCTGCTCCTGCAGCCCGTACGGCTGATTGACGTAGTCGGAGAACTTGCGTCCCGGCCCCTGGTCGTAGCTGTCCATTCCGATGATGTCGACCACGTCGTCGCCCGGGTAGCACTTGGTCCAGGGGATCGCGTCGCGTCCTCGGTTGGGCGCGAAGTCGAAGCGGAAGCGCTGCCCCGGCACGGAGCGCATGGCCGTGACGATGCGCCGCCAGTAGTTCTTCCACGCCGTCGGGTTGGGCGCGCAACGGCTGGAGTAGGTGGTGCCGTTCATCTCCCAGCCGAGCACGATGATGGTGTCGGGCGCGTTCGCGGCCACCAGTTTCTGCGCCAGCCGTTCGAAGATCGTGTCGAAGGCCCCATGGGCTCCCGCGGACAGCAGCACGGAGACCGTGCTGTCGGGGAGATCGCCCTCGTTCGGCGTGATCATGGGGACGTTCAGCGCCAGGATCCGGCCAGGCTTGGCGGCGCGCCAGCTCGTCCAGGGATCGAGGATGAAACCGGGTCCCTGGAGCGCCGCCCAGTTCTCGCCGGGCAGGTAGGTACGGCCGACCGTCACCTCCGCGCCCAGCCACGCTTCGAATCGGGGCAGCCGTTTGACGCCGCGCGCGTCGGAGGCCAGAAAAACGCCGAGGCCGGCGCTTTTCTTCGGCTCGGCCCGCAGTGCTCCGTTCACGCCCCCGTTCGTGGCGAGCCACGCAATCGCCGCCGATCCAGCGACTGCCGAAAAAAGCCAGCGAATGTGTCCCTTTTTGGGTGTCATGGCGAATGTCCCCATACGTTGTCGTCAGTCTCACCCTATCTACCCCACTCGATTATATGCCGAATATTCGACCTGTGAATTGCCAGTAAATGTCCCGTATAAGACCTTGGGGATGGAACGAAAAATATGCTGGATTCGACGGTGCCCGCGCTGGTTCTGCGGCTCGACGACAACATCTTTCATCACGGGACACTCGGCGCGATTCGCTCCTTGGGGCGAGCCGGCGTCGAGGTCCACGGACTCATCGAGGGCAGGCACGCGCCCGCTTCACGGTCGAAGTACCTCGCCCACATGCACACCTGGCCGAACGGCAGGGACTTCGTGGAGACGCTGACCGCCGTCGCCGAGCGGATCGGCCGGAGGGCGGTGCTGATCCCGATGGACGACGAGGGCGCCATCGCCGTCGCCGAGCGCTCCGCCGAGCTGCGACCGCACTTCCTGCTGCCCGACCAGGCGCCCGAGCTGCCGCGCACGCTGGCCGACAAGGCCAGGCTCGCCACCGTGTGCGCGGCGCTCGGCATCGCGCAGCCCGAGACGCGCGTCGTCACCACCGAGCGGGAGGTCGCGGCGGCCGTCGCCGACCTCGGTCTCCCGGTGGTGGCCAAGTGGGCGCGGCCGTGGCTGCTCCCCCGCGCGCCGGGACTGCGCAACACCAGCCTGGTGCGCCGCCCCGAGCAGGCCGTCCAACTGCTCGGCAGGGGCGGCGGCAGCACCCTGCTCCTGCAGCGTTTCGTGCCGGGAGACGCGGACTCCGACTGGTTCTTCCACGGCTACTACGACCAGGATTCGGCGTGCCTGTTCGGCGGCACCGGGCGTAAGGAACGTGCCTATCCGTCGGGCGCGGGGCTCACGACGTACGGCAGGTCCCTGCCCAATCCCGCCATCGAGAAAACGGCCCACACGATTGCGGCCACACTCGGCTACCGCGGCATTCTCGACCTGGATTTCCGCTACGACGCGGCGGTGGACGCCTATTGCCTTCTCGATTTCAACCCGCGACTCGGCGCGCAGTTCCGGTTGTTCAGCGACGAGCGCGGCCTCGATCTGGTCCGGACCATGCACCTGCACCTGACGGGAAAGTGGAACACCACTGCCCGCACGGTCTACGGACGCACTTTTCTGGTCGAGAACTACGACGTTTTTCCCGCGCTCCGGATCGGGCGGGAACGCACCTGTACGGGATGGCTGCGCGCGATGCGCGGGGCCGACGAACTGGCGTGGCTCTCGGCAGACGATTACTGGCCTTTCGTGGCGATGACCGGACAGACGATAAAGCGTGGCTTTACTCGCCTGGCGCGCCGCCGGAAATAGGCTTTTGCCACTCACGAATAGGAGGAGAAGTTTTGCAGATGCCGGTGATAGACGTGGCAATTGTGGGCGCGGGCCCCTACGGGCTCTCGGTGGCCGCCCACGCGCTGGCGGCCGGGCTGGACGCTCGGGTCTTCGGCCGTCCCATGCAGGCGTGGGCACAGCACATGCCGCGAGGCATGCTGCTGAAGTCCGAGCCTTCCGCTTCCCATCTCGGTGACCCCGATCGGCGCTACGGACTCGACGCCTTCCGCCAGTACTCCTACGGCGAGCCCGTCCCCGTGGAGACCTTCGTCGGCTACGGCAAGTGGTTCAGCGGCCAGACGGCCAAGAAGGCGCTCGACGAGTCCTCGGTGGTCGCTATCGGCACCGAGGGCGGGCTGTTCGCGGTCACGCTGTCGTCGGGCGCGTCCGTGCTGGCCAGGACCGTCGTGCTCGCGCTCGGCTTCCTGCCGTTCGCCTACAGGCCTGCCGCGCTCGCCGACCTGCCGCCCGAGGTGTCGTCCCACAGCAGCGACCACCACGACCTGTCGGCGTTCGCGGGCAGGGACGTGGCGGTCGTGGGCGCGGGCCAGTCCGCGCTCGAGACCGCGACGCTGCTGATGGAGGCCGGGGCCATGGCCCGTGTCGTCGCCAGGAGCAAGGCGCTGGCCTGGAACGACACACCCGTCGAGCACCGCTCGATGCTGCACCGCATGCTGGCCCCCAGCTCGGGCCTCGGCACGGGGTGGCCCTCATGGGTGTGGTCGGAGCTGCCGGGCGCCGTCCGTTACCTGCCGAGGGCGGCCAGGAAGCACATCGTGCGGACCACGCTCGGGCCCGCGGGGTCGTGGTGGCTGAGGGAGCGGTTCGACGGCGCGGTCCCGGTGACGCTGGACGCGCGGGTCGCCGCCGCGGAGCACCGCGGCGCCGTACACCTGCACCTGCGCGACGAGGAGGGCAACGTGCGCACGCTCGAGACCGAGCATGTGATCGCGGCGACCGGCTACCAGGTGGACGTGGGCAGGATCGGCATCCTCGACCCCAGCCTGCGCCGCCGCCTCCGCGCCGGGGGACCCACTCCCCGGCTGACGAGGACCTTCGAAAGTCCGATTAGCGGCCTTTATCTGGTCGGGCTGGCTTCGGCCGCCACTTTCGGACCTGCCATGCGTTTCGTGTACGGCAGTGACTTCGCCGCGAGAAGAGTAACTCGGGGCCTCCTCGGACAGGTGCGTAAATCAGGTTGAGCGGGGAGCTTTCCGAGCCTTTGACCGTGTCCAACGGTAAGAGGATCCGGGGTGTGTCGGAAAATAAGCCAAACGGTATCTGGGGAGCGAAAATGTATGTTCGTAAAATCCTCACCGGCGTGGCCGCGACGGTCGTCGGGATGGCGGGAGTCGTTCCCATGGCATATGCGGATGGGCCGCTGACCTTCACGAATTCGGCGACGGAGGCGGTCGGCACGACTCCGTCAGGGGTGACGGTCGTCGTGCGGAAGACGCCGGTCGGCGACACCAAAGTGGTCTCGGCCGAGGTGTCGCCCGCCGATCCCGCGGCGCTCCCCGACGAGTTCCTCGTCCCGGTGAACGCCAAGGCGGGCGCCGGGATCCTCGACCTCTACGAGGACTTCGACGTCAAGCCCAACGGCTGGAGCGACGTCGTCGCGCTGACGTTCACCTTCTCCAGGCCGGTCCGCGACCCGCGCCTGCACGTGTTCGGCACGGGCGGCGTGGTGACCGACCTCTCCAAGGACCGGCGTGACGACTACTGGAGCGGCGTGCGCCTGGTGGGCGGGACGCCCTCCACCCCCACCTTCAGCAAGGTGGCGGGCTTCCCCGGCTACCGGGTCACGAGGACCACGATCGCGCCCGAGCGGGTCCACTCGGCGACGACCACGACCTGCGGCGTGGTCTACACCTGCGGCACCGTCCAGGTGAACGGCACGCTCAACTCGTTCACGATCATGCTGCGCGCCCGCGACGTCCGCCGCGGCGGCGAGGCGGGCACCTCGCAGATGTGGGGCGCCTTCAAGCTGTCCCTCTACGAGGACGACTCCGACGCGCCCGCCTCCTACGGCGCCGCGTCGCACATCCTCACCGACACCTCCCTCGGCAGGGACGTGACCCCCGACCACACCGACACCGACAGCTTCACCCCGCGCACGCTTCGGGTGGGCGCCGACGCCGACGACGCGCTCGAGGCGGAAGGCCCCGCGCCTCTGGCGGGCAACGCCAGTACGTACTCGCTGGACGTCCCCGTCCGGGCGGGTTCGGCTTCGTCGCTGGGCGGCTGGATCGACTTCGACCGCAACGGCAGTTTCGACGCCGGTGAGCGGGCGCAGGCCCAGGTGGAGGCAGGAGCCTCGAGCGGCACGCTGACCTGGACCGTTCCAAAGACCGTCCGGCCGGGAGCCACGTGGCTGCGGCTGCGCGCCGCCGCGACCGCCGACGGCGTGGAACGGCCGACGGGCTGGGCCGACAGCGGTGAGGTCGAGGACTACCCGATCACGCTCGCGCAGCGCATGGCGACCGTCGCACCCCCGGCCGTCCAGCGCGACAAGCCCTCGGTGCGGACGGACAAGAGCGACAAGAGGGAAGGGCGGATGTACCGCCGCTGGATCAGGCAGTACAGGAACTTCAGGTAACCGACGTTCCCCTGAGGCCACCGCCGGTGACACGCCGGCGGTGGCCTTTTCGGCGTCGAGGAAAATGAGTTGTCCAACGGAGAAGGATCTCCCTAGGGTCCTGATCGCGCCCTCGACCCGACAAGGCCTCCGTTGTCACGACGCCCCCTCCCCCTGCCGTTGCTCGTCCTGCTCGCGGGCACCTTCCTGTCCACCCTTGGGGACGGCGTCGCCACCCTCTCGCTCGTGCTGGAGGCGGCGAGGACCGGGCCGACCTGGTGGGTCACCGAGGTCTACCTCGCCGAACTCCTCCCGCCGCTGCTGCTCGCTCCCCTGCTGGGGGTCCTCGTCGACCGGACGAACGCGAAACGGATCTGGCTCGCGGCGGTTCTCGTCCAGGCCGTTCTCTTCGCCGGGGCCGCCGCCACCCCCTTCTTCCACGCCCAGGTGCTCATGCTGTCCCTCGCGAACGTCTTCGCGGTGGCCTCCTCGGCGGCGGGCTTCAAGCTCGTTCCAGCCGTCGCGGGTACGGCAGGCATGGAGCGGGCCAACAGCGGGCTGACCGCGGCGATGTCCCTGTCCACACTGATCGGCCCCGGCCTCGGCGCCGCCCTCTTCACCGCGGTCGGCAACGCCTGGCTGCTCGGCTTCAACGCGGCGACCTTCGTCGTGGTGTCCCTCGTCATCTGGGGCGTGGTCCCCGGCGACAGGGACGAGCGCATGTCCCTGAGCACCAGCCCCTTCACCGGCGCCCTCGACGGCCTGAAGGTCATGTGGAACTCGCCGGTCATCCGCCCGCTCCTGCCCATCCTCGCCGCGGTGATCTTCGCGACGTCCATCGAGGGTGTCGCCGGGGTCTTCTACCTGCGCGAGATCACCAGCAGCGACACCCTCTACGGCTTCCTGCTGTCGGCATGGGCCCTCGGCGCCCTGCCCGGCTCCCTCATCGGCGCGTGGGAGAGTGTGGGCAGGCGGCATCTCGCCATGGTGCTCGGCGGCGCCGCCCTCATGGGGAGCGCGCTGCTGGTCGAAGGGCTCGTCCCAGTCGCGGTCGTCATCGCCGTCGCTTTCGTGGCCGGCGGCTTCGGCAACGGCGCGCACAACGTCGGCGTCCGCAACGTGGTGCATCACCACGTCCCCGCCGAGATGCAGGGGCGGGCGTGGGCGTACTTCCGGGTGCTGGTCAACACCTGCGTCGCGCTCGGGTTCCTCCTCGGAACGCCCGGGGTCGTCTTCGACGCCCGAACGGCGATCCTCAGCTCCGGCGCGCTCGCGCTCCTGGCGACCGCCTTCGCGGTCTGGCGCCTGCGGAGGGCGGGTCTCCTCCGCCGAGCTCCTGCGACCGTCGCGTGACCGCGCCCTGGCTCAGGACCGGGCCGGCAGGGGGCCCAACGCTCGGGTACCGTCTCGCCGGCGCCGGGAAGCGCCCACAGCCGCTGTCCCGCGGCGCGGCCGGCAACCATGATCTTGCCCTGCAGCCAGAGGAACGTCAGCATCCGCTCGACGTTGCGGCTGGCGGTCCAGCCGGTGGAGCGCCAGTCCTCCATCGCGCAGTCCTCGAAGGCGTCGGTGGGCAGGGGGACGCCCTCGCCGAGGCGATGCAACACGTGCTGCGCAGCCGGTCGTTGGCCTCCATCCAGGACCTTGTGTACGACCGGTTCGGCGGCGGGTAGGCGTCCATGGTCACCCGGTGCAGCGGGCAGTCCTCGGTGAGCACGAGACTCCTTTGTCGCTAGGTGGACGGCGTGACGGGGCCGTGCAGGCGGACGCCCTCGGCGGCGAGCCGCTCCTCGTAGGCCCCCGCCAGGTCGCGCAGCGCCGTCCCGCCGTCCCCCCGATAGGCGGGGCCGTGCATGAGGCAGAGCGCGCTCGGTTCCAGGTCGGCCAGCGCGCGCATGGTGGGGCCGGTGCCAGGGGTCAGGCACGTGGCGCCGTAGGTGTCCTCCGCGGCCAGGGCCGGGCTGACGATCTCCTTCTCGGTGACGGCGGGAGCCTCGCCCATCGAGGTGAACAGGTCACCGCAGAGCAGCGTGCCCGTGGACTCCTCGAAGAACAGGCCCGCGTCCCAGCCGTGCGGCACGTGCGGAGTCTCGATCCGCCGCACCCGCTTGCCGCCCAGGTCCATGACCTCGCCGTCCGCCAGCGGCCTGGGCGGCCGGTCCGCCAGGTCGTTCACGGACACGAGGCAGCCCACGAGGCCGTGCGCGATCTGGGCGTTGGGCGCGGCGGCCAGCCAGGAGTTCATCGATCCGCACTCGTCGGCCTCGACGTGCCCGAAGGTGATCCAGCGCAGCCGCTCGACCGGCACCACGCGCTCCACCGCCGCCGACACCGACGGGAACAGCGCCCGCAGGCCGGTGTGGAACAGCAGTGGCTCCTCGGCATTGACGAGGTATTGATTGAACATAATTCCGGCGTCAGGAATAAACGTCGACAACCGGTAGATATCGGGCGCGACCTCGGTAACGGTGGTGTCCATCCTGCTCCCCCCTCGGAGCGCTTTCCCCGTTCTGCCATCGTCTCACGCCAGGGTCTTTCGACAATAAATCTGAACCTTTACCGCAATTGGTGCGTCACACCCTGGCAAACCCCCTGTTACTCCTGAGGTTGGAGAGAACGAAGTGGCGCTAGGACGCACAGTCATAGCCGTGGTCATGTCGGTGACCGCCGCGCTCAGCGTTGAAGGGGCCGCGGCCCACGTGGAACCCCGCCCCGCCGCGAACGCCCCCAGCACCACCGCAGCAGCCGCGCCCGTCGCCGTGGTCACTCCCGCAGCGGTCCCCACCACCCGCGTCGCCGAGGACGAGGAGGAGGCCGAGTGCGTCCGCGTCAAGGGCGCCATGGCGTGCGTGGGGCCGGACGCGAGCGACAGACCGGGAATCACGATCGAGGACACGAGGAACGACCGGCTCCACCCCGCGGTCGAGTACTACCTGAACGGCTACCTGGGCACGAAGTACGTCATACACAATCTCGCGCGCGAGGGCGAGATCAAGGGCAGCCGCGAGATCGGCAAGACCGTCACGTTCAGGGCCGCGGTGTACAACGGCAGCGAGCTGATCAAGGTGAGCCGCTGGAAGACGGTTCGCGACGTCACCAAGTACCCCGTCAAGCGAGAGACCAGCGTGACCCCGGCCACCGCACAGGCCAGGTCCAAGGTCTGCACCTCGACGAAGGGCGCGGCGAGCATCTGCTTCGGCGGTGGGAAGAACACGTTCGTCTTCGCGTGTGACACGGGCGCTGACACGCACCAGGCGCGGGCGGAGTACTTCGTGGACGGCGACCCGACGGCGCGGTTCGAGATCCACCAGCTGGCGGGGCTGAACACCTGCGGCAAGGCCCAGCACGGCGAGCTGCGGGTGAGCATGTACCGCGCTTCGGTGTTCGACGGCGAGGACGAGGTCGCCACCAGGCTGTACCGGTACAACTAGTCGTTCGTGAAGGCCACCGTCCGTTCAGGACGGTGGCCTCTTACGAACAGATGTTCCACACCCTGTGCACAACCCTGTGGACAACCGACGCGGCGCCCCTAGGCAAGATCGCGCAGGGCCGCCGCCGCCTGCCTGCGGACCCGCCTCGTCCGGCCCCGGCCTGGCCGATGCCGTCCTCGATCGCGACCCGGTAGAGCGCCCAGCGTTCGTGTTCGTCCCGTAAGTCGCCGGGCTGACCGTCTTGGAGCCGCGCGAGCTCGACCAGCCTGCCCCGCAGATCCTCGCTGATGTCCTTGTGCTCAACCACACCCATAACCGCCACTGTCCCAGCAACCGTCGAGCACGACGGCGCTGATCTCCACGTTCGACTCGATCGACACCCCGAACACGCGATCTCCGATCCGCTTGGCCAGGTCGTAGGCGTTGGCCGCGTCGACCTCCAGGTCTGCGGACCATCCCGCCGCCACGAACCTGGCGCGAAGGTCCTCCTCTTCCTTCAGCTCGACGAACACCCAAGCCCCGTAGGTGGAGGAATCGCAGTCGTTCACACCCCCGATGGACAGGATCTGACTCGCCGGCGGAAGCGCAGGGCTGATCGCCTCGCGAACCATCGCGTTCACCCGGTCCGCGCGCCGCTCACACAGCTCGCGGCCGCCGCCGAGCATCCCCCACACCTGGCAGCCGGCGAGCGTGGCGCTCAGCAGGAGGAGAACCACGGCCGCGCGGACGTTCCTCAGTAACTCGTCCACGTCATGCCTCAGCACCGGTTTCGCTCACCGAGCCAGTCAAACACGATCTCCCGCGCCGGGGGGAGCGCTCAGGGCCGCCCCGAGCGGGGTCGTCATGTACAGGACGTGGCGCCCGGATCGCTCCCGCGCGACCAGCCCGCTCTCGCGCAGCACGCCGAGGTGCTGCGACACCGCGCTGGGCGTGACGCCGAAGGCGCGAGCCAGATCCGTCGTCGTCGCCGGGGACCGCAGCGCCTCGAGCAGTTCAGCCCGCACCCGGCCGAGCAGCCGGACGGCGCTGCCCGCGGGCGCCCGCGTCCCCGCCGTCCACAACGCCCCGACACCGCGCGCCGGGTACCGCACCGTGGTCTGCGTGGACGTGCTCTTCTTGATCGACACGTACGGCGAGCCGAGGACGACGGGCATGAGGACCAGCCCCCCAGGACCGCGGTTCACGACGTGCTCGCTCCGCCAGCGCGCGCCCTCCATCATCAGCTTGCCCTCGCGCCACCGCAGGTCCGGATGCAGGTCGGTGAACAACCTCTCGGCGCCGCCCGCGGCCAGGTGCTTGGCGCGATAGATGACGTCCGCGTCGAGGACGGCCCTGATCCGCGACCAATGCGGCGCGATGAGCCGGTCGTGTGCCGCGCGCAGCTCCGCGGCGATCGCCCGCAGGCCCGCCGCCGGCCGCGCGGCGAGCTCCTCGACGGCGCCGGGGAGCTCGCCGCCGAAGACGCGACGCAGGCTGGTCCGCACCTGACGAGCGGTCGTCCGCCGCAACGCCGCCAGGTCGTCCTCGATGGACGCCACCGCACCGAGCGGGGCGGGGATGAGGAACTCCGGCCAGCCCGGCCGGTCGCTCACGATCAGCGGCCAGGTACGCGAGAGGTCGAGCGGACGCCTGGCGAGCTCGTCCGCCGCCCAGCGCAGCCACGGCAGGTTGACCGCGTGCCGATCGCGATCACCCAACTGCTGGAGTCCGGACACCGTCTCGGACAGCGGCGAGATCGCGAATCGCGTCGCCGCCAGCTCGGCCACGCCGAGATCGATCGTCAACGCCATGGCTTCGACTATGTAGCACCGGCCTTAAAGCTGTCGCGCCGGCGTCAGACACCGGACGATCTTGGCATGAAACCGGACACGCCCCGCCTGCCCGCGCCGTACTGGCGGTTGTGGTGGGCGGCGGGGATCAACTCCATCGGGGACGGGGCGTTCGCCGCCGCCGTTCCGCTGCTGGCCGTCACGATCACGCGCGACCCCCGGCTCGTGTCCGTCGTGTCCGCGGCGGCGTACCTGCCCTGGCTGCTACTGTCCCTGCCCGCCGGCGCGCTCGTCGACCGGCACGACCGCGTCACCCTCATGTGGCGCTCGCAGGCGATCCAGGCGTTGATCGTCACCGTCATCGCGGTCCTTGCCGCGGTCGGCCGTCTCGACGTCACGGCGCTCGCGCTCATGGCCTTCACGCTCGGGGCGTGCGAGACCGTTTTCGCCAACGCGGCGCAGGCGATCGTGCCGGACGTCGTCGCGAGACCCGTGCTGCACCGGGCGAACGGCTACCAGCAGACGATCACGACGATCGGTCACCAGTTCCTGGGACCACCCATCGGCAGCCTGCTCTTCGCGGTCGCCGTGGCGCTGCCGTTCGGGGTGGACGCCGGCTCGTTCGCCCTGTCGGCCGCGCTGCTGGCGACGCTGCCCCGGCGTGCGCACCGGCCGGCCACGCACCCGCCGATGCGCAGCGCGATCGCGGACGGCCTGCGCTGGCTGGCCGGTCACCGGCTGCTGCGCACCCTCGCGATCCTGCTCGGCGTCAACACCTTCTGCGGCCAGCTCGGCAACGCGACACTCGTCCTGCTGGCGACCCAGACGCTGAACCTTGACGCGCGCGGCTACGGCCTGCTCCTCGCCTGCGCCGCGATCGGCAGCGTGCTCGGCGGTCTCGTCAGCGCGCGCGTCGTGGGCAGGATCGGCGCCCTTCCCGCGCTCCTCACCGCGCTCGCCACGAACGCCGTCGTCTTCGTCGGGATCGGGCTGAGTCCGAACGCGATCGTGCTCGGCGCCCTGCTGTCCGTGAACGGCTTCGTCATCACGCTCTGGAACATCGTGACCGTCACCCTCCGGCAGCAGGTCGTGCCGTCCGCGCTGCTCGGCCGGGTGAACAGCGTCTACAAGATGGTCGGCTGGGGGCTGATCCCGCTCGGAGCGCTGGCCGGTGGGCTGGTGGCGTATTCGTTCGGGTTGCGCGCGCCGTACCCCGTCGCGGGTGTGCTGCGCGGGATCGCTCTGCTGGCCGCGCTGCCCGTACTGCTCCGTGCCGCGCTGTGGCGCCTGCCCAGCGGGCGGCTGGAGGCCGGGGACGCCGTGAAGATCGACCGGTGAAGGACGGACTCAGCGCGTTCGGCCGGCCGGGACACCTCGATCGGGTACGGCAGGCGCGACCGCGACCTCATCGTCCGCCAGTGCCACACGGCCGGCATCGCCGTCACCGAGCAGGACGCCATGCTGCTGGAGATGAGCGTGCTGGGCATCCTGTTCACCGCGCTGACCACCGGCGCGCCGGACGATCCTGGCGGGTCGATCCGCACCGCCGTACGAACCCTCCTGAACCGGTACACGGCGACCAGCCGGTGACCCTCAATCCGGCGCGCCGGCGGCCCGCACTTCGAGAAGGCTGGCCTCGTGCCGTTCCGCCTCGTAGGCGGCGTGGCCGCCGCGCACGCCGAAGAGACGCTTGCTGAACACGATGTAGGCGACGGCCGCGAGGTTCAGGACGAGGAAGGCGACGCGGACCCAGGTGACCCTGTGGCTCAGCTCGTAGAACTCCAGGGGGATGAAGACCGAGGTGGCGACCACGGCGAAGTACTCGCCCCACCGCTTGAGCAGCCACAGGCCGATGCCCTCGGCGAGCTGGAGCAGGCCGTACGCGGTGAGAGCGATCATCAGCCAGGTCAGCGTCCCCGCGCCGGTCGCCAGCAGTTGGTGCAGGGTGTGGACGAGCTTCGAGTCGGCGAGGCGCCAGCCGAGCCGGTCGGCCAGCGGGGTGAGCAGGGGGAGGTACTCCTCGAAGGCCCTGTTGACGGCCTCCTTGCCGCCTCTGAACCGCCATACGCCGTAGGCGGCCAGGAACATCAGCAGCCCCTTGGCGAACCGGTCGAGCGCGAGCAGCCGGAGGAGGGTCGCGTCGCGCAGGGCTCGGCCGCGCAGGACCAGCGGCGCCTCGTCGGCGGGGCCCGCGCCGTGCGGCGGGCCGAGAGTGAAGTCGCCGCAGCGCAGGCAGCGCCACGCCACGCCGAGCGCGGTGTCGGCGCGGAGCCGTTGCCGCAGATGAGGCTCGTCGGGGGCGTAGGTGACGTGACCGCGGCGACTACAGGCGCGAAGGCTCCAGTTCACGGCAGCAGGCACTCCTCAGCTGGGACATCCCTCGTCCTTCCCGTCGAAAGTGCTCGAGCGAGCGAGGAGCCGCCCAAATCTGCGCCCAGCCGTACGGCGGAGCAGCGGCCAGGAGCACCACCAGCACACCCCAGATCCGCCACCCCGCTGCGATCATGTGCGCTCCCCGTCGAGCCGCGGTTGGCATCAGCACGCGGACACTGGCCAACTCTGCCGAATCAGCCCTTCCGGCATCAAGGTGTCACATGGCGACCTTCCAGAACGACCTCGTGGCCAAGTGATCGGTTGACGGCTCTCCTGATCGCTCCACGCCGCGCCACGTTCCTGCCGGCGCCGCCGCCGAGCCGCCGCTATCCGGCGCTCATGCTCGACGGCCTGCGAGAGGGGTCATGGCGGATGTGGTCAGAGAGGTTTCGCGGCAGGCGCGCTGAGGCGGTTGCTGTAGCGGATGAGCATGGTGGTCTGGGAGGTTTCGGGGAACAGCCGGCCGATCAGCGGTGGGATGCGCCAGTTGGCGGGGTTGCGCCTGGCCATCCCGGACACCAGGGAGATGTGCGGGTAGCGGGCCTTCTCGTAGGCGCGCAGCCGTACCGCCGGGTCTGCTCCGCCCTTCGCGAGCTCGCGCATGAGCACCCACACGTCCTCGAGGGTCTGGTTGGCGCCCTGCCCGAGGGTGGGCGGCATGGTGTGGGCTGCGTCGCCGAGCAGGGTGATACGGCCCTCCCCCCACACCCGGCGGACCTTGTTCCAGTGGTGACCGAAGAAGTTGAGGTCGTCCTCGGAGGCGGCGGCGAGCACCTCGGGGACGGGCGACGCCCAGTGCCCGAACCGGCGCCTCAGCTCGGCCAGCGGTGCCATGGGCCGCGGATCGGTGGGTGACCACCGCACGTCGAACCACCACTGCAGCATGCCGTCCCCCGCGGGCATGAGCCCGCACGCGCCCTCTCGTCCCGTGATCATGAGACTGAGGTGCGAATGGGTGAGGGGGATGTCGATCGCGCTGAGCCCCTGCCACGTCCCGAAGGTGGCCGGCTGGACGGTGCCGTCGCCCCACAACTGGCGCCGTACCACGGAGTGGTGGCCGTCGGCTCCGATGAGCAGGTCGGCCTTGGCCGTCGACCCGTCGCTGAAGGTCGCCGTGACCTGGCCGTCGTCCTGAGTGACGCTCCGGCAGCCCACGCCGTACTGAATGAGGTCGTCGGGCAGCCCGTCGGCCAGGCGGTCCAGCAGGTCGCGGCGGGAGATCGCCTTGGTGTCGAAGCCGAACCGGTCGGCCGCGTGGGCGACGCTCACGCGGGTGCGCAGCCGGCCGTCGGAGGTCATCGCGTCGATCCTGTCGACGCGGCCGCCGACGCCGTCCAGGCTCACCCCGAGATCGTTCAGTACGGCATGTCCGTTGGTGAAGATCGTCAACGCCGCACCGCTCGTCCGCCGGCCGGGCGCCTGCTCGTAAACCCGCACCCGGTGACCGGCGGCCAGCAGCCCCCGCGCGACAGCCAGGCCGCCCACCCCGGCGCCCATGACAAGAACGTCCATGTCTTCTCCAAATTGGTTTATCTTCGATTCGAAGATATATCATGATGGAGTAGATTGGGACGGTGGCCGGCAAGCATCCTGAAGACGTCTTCCGTGAGTTCCTGATCGCGGCCCTGCTGCACAACGAGGCGGTCGCCGACCAGCTCGGCCTGCAGCCGGTCGACGTCGCCGCCGCGATCCTGCTGGAGATGCGCGGCCCCCTCGCCGTAGGGGCGATCTCGGAGGAGCTCGCCCTGCCGTCCGCCTCGACGACCCGGCTGATCGACAGGCTGGAGAAGGCGGGGTACGTACGACGGGTGCGCGGGGAGCGTGATCGGCGGATGGTCACCGTGGAGCTGGTCGAGGGCGGGCTTGAGGATTACTACGCCGCCTGCGAGGCGTCCAGGAGACACTTGGACGCGGTCGGTGTGCATTACGGACCGGAACAGGTGCCGCTGCTGCTGGAGATGTTCACCCGCGTCGCCGAGGCCTACCGATCGGCCACCAAGGAACTACGAGAGGGCACAACCTGAGCCCTCCGCCTCAGCGGCGGGGAGACCGGTCAACCGGTGCTGTCGAGGAGTTCCGGCTGCACCTCGTGCCGCAGCGCCTCGCCGCGTAGGAACCGGCCGATCTCGGCAAGCACGATGGCTCCGGCGCGCCGCCGCGACTCGACCGTCCCCGCCGCCTCGTGCGGGGTCAGCAGGGCATTCGGCAGCCGACGGAACGGATGCCCGATGGGAAGCGGCTCCTCGTCGAAGACGTCCAACGCCGCGTCGATCCGGCCGGAGCGCAGCGCGCCCAGCAGGGCGGCCTCGTCCACCAGCGCCGACCGGGCGGTGTTGACCAGCAGGGCGCCGGCGGGCATCAGGGCCAGTTCCCGCGCGCCGATCATTCCGACGGTCGCCGGCAGCACCGGCGCGTGCAGGGACACCACCGCGGATCCGGTGAGCAGCTCGTCGAGCCCGGCCCGTTCGACGCCGAGCGCGGCGGCCTCCTCGGCGTCCAGATACGGATCGGCGACGAGTACCCGTGCGCCGAGCGCCCGGACCAGCCCGATGTACGCCCGGCCGGTACGGGACGCGCCGACCACCCCGACCACCGCGCCCCGCAGCTCGCGACGGGGCGGGGCCGCCTTCGCGGTCGCCCAGTCGACCCCTGTGCGCAACGCGTGGTCGAAGCGGTGCACCCCGTGCAGCAGGGCGAGAGTGAGGGCCAGCGCCTGTTCTCCCACCGCGTGGGCCATGGCCTCGCCGGCCTGGGTGACCCGTACCCCTCGGGCGAAGCTCTCCCGCGTGACGAACGGCTTCACCGAGGCGCCGGTGTGCGCGAGCAGCCGCAGCCGGGGCGCGGAAGCAAGTACCGCGGCCGACAGCGGAGCGCAGCCCCAGCCCGTCACGACGACGTCCGCGTCGGTGAGCAATCCCGCCAGTACGGCCTCGTCGCCGACGTCGGCGCCCTCGGGCGGCAGCCGCAGCCGGCCCAGCGAGGTCAGCGCCGCCCAGGTCTCCGGCGGGAAGAACATCTCCCGTACGGCCGGCGGCGCCGCCACCGCGATCACGCTCACCCCTTGATCCCTGAGGTCGCGACGCCCTCGGTAACGTAACGCTGCCCGATGAGGTACGCCACGAAGATCGGCACGAACGCGACGACCGAACCGGCGAGCAGCATGTTCAGCGCCACGTTCTCCTGCTGCAACGAGGCGATGCCCGTGGTCAGGGTGCGCATGTCCAGGCTCTGCCCGACGATCAGCGGCCACAGGAAGTCGTTCCAGTGCCACAGGAACACGAAGATCCCGAGCGTGGCGAGGATCGGCTTGATCAGCGGCAGCACGATCGAGACGTACACCCGCCACTCCGAGCAGCCGTCCAGCCTGGCCGCCTCGAACAACGAGTCGGGCAGCGACGCGATGAACTGCCGCATCAGGAACACCGCCTGGGCGTTGGCCAGGGTCGGCACGATCATGCCCCAGTAGGTGTCCACGCCGTTGAGCTGGGAGATGACGATGAACGTCGGGATCATCGTGACGTGGTACGGCACCATCAGCATGGCCAGGAACGACCAGAACATCGCCTCCTTGCCAGGGAACCGTTTCTTGGCGAAGGCGTAGCCGGCCATCGACGCGAAGAGCAGCACGCCGACCACCGACACCACCGAGTAGACGACCGTGTTCCACATCCACCGCAGCACGCTCTTGGCGCCGATGACCTGGTCGTAGGCCTCGGTGGAGAACGGCCAGGGCAGCAGGCTGTCCGGGAACGTCACCGGTCCGGCCGGTTTGAAGGACAGCACGACCATCGCGTAGAAGGGAAAGAGGGTGACGAGCGCCCCGATCACCAGCAGCACGGTCCGCCCGACGAGCCAGGCCCGACCGGCCCGGCGGGGGCGGCGGGCGGGGCTCGGCGGGGCCGGGGCGGTGGCCTGCCGTACGAGGACGTCGGTCACTGTTCCCTCCCCAGGGTCAGGCGCTGGATGAGCGCCACGATGATGGTCATCACGAACAGGGCGACTCCGACGGCGCTGGCGTAGCCCAGGTCGAAGTACTTGAAGCCCTGGTCGTAGAGCAGGTAGACCAGGCTGTAGCTGGCCCGCACCGGGCCGCCGCCGGTCATCACGTAGATCATGTCGAAGACCTGGAAGGAGATCGTGGTCTCGATGACGGCCACGAAGAACAGCGCCGGGCGCAGCTGGGGCAGCGTCACGTACCGGAAGCGCTGCCAAGCGGTCGCGCCGTCGGTGAGCGCCGCCTCCTCCAGCTCCGCCGGCACGTCCTGGAGCCGGGCGAGCAGGATGAGCATGCCGTAGCCGAAGCGGGACCAGACCGAGACCAGGACCAGCGCCGGGATGACCAGGACGCTGTCGGCGAGCCAGGACTGCGCGGGCAGGCCCAGCGCTCCCATCGCCCGCGACCAGGGGCCGCCCTCGGCGAAGACCCAGGTGAAGACCACACCGGCCAGGACCAGGCTGGTCACCACCGGCAGGAAGAAGATGGACCGGAAGACCTTCGATCCACGGAAGGCACGCCGGGTCAGCAGCGCCATGCCGAGCGAGACCACCATGGACAGCGGCACGGACAGCGCGGTGAAGATGACCGTCACCTGCAGGGCGGACCAGAACGTCGGGTCGTCCACGAGGCGACGGAAGTTCTCGAGACCGACCCATCCGGTATCTCCGCCGATGGCGTAGTCGGTGAATCCGAGCAACACCCCGGCGATCGCCGGTCCGAACCGGAAGACGACAAAGAGCAGCAGGAACGGCAGGACGAACAGCAACGCCGTCCCGGCCTCGCGCCGGGACGGCCGGAGCAGGCGCCGGCCACGGGGCGCCAGGTGTGCAACCATCGGGCAACCTCTCTCTACGGCTCGCGGCGGGCACGAGCGCCCACCGCGAGCCGCGTCAGCGCTAACCGAGCAGCGGGCCGGCGGCCTTGGCCGCGTCGCTCAGCGCCTGCTCGACGGACTTCTTCCCGAGCAGCGCCGCCTGGATCTCCGGAGCGAGCACGCCCTGGACGTCCCGGGCCTTCTCGTGGAGCGGGCCGACGGTGCTGATGGCGACCTGCTTCTCCTGCTCACCGAGGACCGGGTCGTCGGCGTAGAGGGCGCCGGTGGACTTCTTCGCGGAGAAGAAGCTGGACGCGAGGTCGTACTTCTTGGCGTTCTCGGCGTTGGACGCGAAGGCGATCCACTTGCCGGCGGCCTCCTTGTTCTCGGCGTTCTTGAGCATGGAGAGCGAGCCGACCGTGCCGTACCCGATCTGCTTGGTCCCGGTCAGGTAGGGGAGGGCCTTGATGTTCTCCTTGCCCCAGAACTTCTCGAGCTCCGACGGCACCACGTGCCACACGCAGCCCACCTTGTTCTGCGCGATGCGGGTCTGCTCGATCGGGGGCATCGACGTGAGCAGGCTCTTGTCCACGTATCCGCCGTCGACGAGCTGCTTGACGAAACCGAGCGCCTTGCGGCCGGCGTCGCTGTCGAAGCCGACCGACTTGCCGTCGGGGCTGAACACGTCCCCGCCGGCCTGCCAGAGCAGCGGGTAGAAGGTCTGGTTCAGGGTCTGCTTGACGTCACCGGCGTACGCGGTCATGTCGTAGCCCTTGGCCTTGAACTTCGGCGCCATTTCGAGCAGGTCGTTCCAGCTGGTCGGATAGGTCTCCTGACCGACCGCCTCGAAGACCTTCTTGTTGCAGAGCGGCGTCACGGCGCTGGTGAGCACCGGCGCGCCCATCATCTTGCCGTCGATGGTCACTGCCTTCACGACGTTGTCGAGGTAGTCGCTCCTGGCCGCCTCGTCGAGGTAGGCGTCGACGGGCTCGATGTTGCGGACGTACTTGGGCAGCTGGTCGGGGATGAGGTAGACGACGTCGGGGCCCTTGTTCCCGGCGATCGCGGTGGCGAGCGCCTGGTCGCGGTTCGCCCACGGGAAGATTTCGGCCTTGACCTCGATGTCGGGGTTCGCCGCCTGGAACGCCTTGACGGTCTCGTCCCAGTAGGCCCGGTGCTTGGCCTCATCGAAGATCACCGGGTAGATCCACATGGTCACGGACTTCTTGCCGGAGTCACCGGAGCCGGACCCACCACAGCCGGTGGCCACGAGCGCGGCGACGAGCACCACCGCAACGGCCGACAGGCTCTTCCGAACACGCATCTAGCATCCTTCCAAAGGGCTAAGTACGCAGCACCCTAACTTACGGTCCGGACCGATACCAGGGGCTGACAGGTCTCAAGGTTCGCATCGCTACTGTTCGGGGGTCCGCCCACGTGGCTGTGCGTGACAGGGGCCGACTGACGCCCGGCTGGTGCGGGCGGCAATTCGGCGATTACTGCCGGGTCTTCGGCAGTGGGAACCGGGCCAGGTCGGTGCCGAGCATGCCCCAGGTGGCCTTGCCGTCCGGGGTGAAGTTGAACGACGGGTTGTTGTACCAGCCGCGCGGCACGTTGTCGTACAGCGTGGTGACCTCGCCGCCCGGCGTGGTGGGCAGCTCGGAGATGTCGTTGGTCCAGTGCACCCACGACAACACCCGGCCGTCGACCCCGTTGAGCTGGCCGTATCCGCCGAGCTCACCCTCCATGACGATCGTGCGTATGGTCAGGTCGTACGCGAACCAGGCGCCGCGCGGACGCCGGCCCATCGCGTACAGCAGGTTCCCGACCACGTGGACGCTCTCGTACGAGGCCCAGTCCGGCTTGATCTCCTCACGCCACAGCAGCTGCCTGGTGACGATGTCGACCGCCGCGACCTGAGCCGTCCTGCGCAACGGGCCGGTAGTGCCCTCGCCGTACGTGTCGCCGACGATGTACGCCGTGGTGCCCTGCACCACCACGTCCATCACGCTCTGCTCGGGCAGGTATTCCCGGTGGACGTCGAAGGTGTTGGTGGCCAGGTCGATGAAGGTCAGCGCGCCGGTGTGCTTGGTGGTCTGCGGGCTGGACGCCACCACCAGTTGGTTGCGCGGGCGGTCGACGTGGATCCGCTTGGTGCGCAGCTGCAGGTTGCCGAGCAGTCCCAGCACGGTGATCTTGAAGCTGTCCGGGTCGATCGACACGATCTGCGCGCTCGGGTAGAGCCCGGCGTAGACCGTGCCCGCCATCCCCTCGGCCAGCGCTTTCGGCTCGCCGTTGATGTCGAACCGAGTGTTGGTGCCGGCCTCGGGCCGGTGCACGGTCATCGCGTAGTGACCGGCCACCCAGACAGTGCCCCGGGTGTGCCGCATCATCGTCTGGATGGTCTCGGGATAGCCGAACCCACGCGTCGCGGTCTGCCACACGCTGCCGACGCCGCCCGGCGTCGCCTTCCACACGTGGCCCAGACCACTGACGCCCAGCAGGTTGCCGCCGGGCAGCGGGGCGAGGAGCTGATTCTCCACATCCGCGAGGGGCTGGCCGACCTTGGCCAGACCGTCGGCGGTGACCTCGTACAGGTTGGTGGTGAGCCGGGTCAGCGCGTAGACCTTGCCGTCACTGCCGACGGTGACCTGGTCGATGTAGCGGTCCTCGGCGGGAATGTCCCGGGAGACCCGCTCGGAGCCGTCGCGGCGGAAGGAGATCAGCTGGCGGCCGCTCGCGACGTAGATGACGCCGTCCTTGACCGTCATGTCGAGGATGCCGACCGGCGAGGGGCTGAGGTGCGACGTGAGGCTGGTAGGGGTGCCGCCGGCCTTCGGCCACACCAGCAGGGTGCCCGGGGCCGCCGAGCCGCCGTAGACGTACTCGTCGTCGATGGCAACGGCCGTCGCGTACTGCGAGGTGGAGATCCGGCCGTACGTCTCGATCACTGCGTCGGAGAGGCGGATCCGCTTCACCGTGCAGTCCGGATACGTGCCGATGTAGAGGTGGTCACCGTTGACGACCATGTCGTAGTACCAGGTGGTGCTGCCGCCGGCCTGGGCCCAGGCGACCAGCTCCTTGGTCTGCGGGTCGAACCGGTAGATGTACGCGCTGCCGGCCGGGCCGATGTAGACGTACCGGCCGTCGGCGGCGAGCTTCTGGCCGCCGTTGCTGGGGATGGTGAGATCATCGATCGACCGCAGCTCGCCGGTGTTGACGTCGAACGCGCCCAACCGCAACTTCGACTCGGGCGTGTTGAAGCGCGACGTGATGAAGACGCTGTCTCCGATCACCGCCGCTCCGCGTACAGCGGCGGTCAAAGACGCCGGTCCGAAACTGGTCGGGGTGAGAGTCTTGTCATCGGCGAACGCCGGTGACACACCAACGCCGTGGCCGACTAACAGCGACGCGCCGGTGAGGCAACTGCCTGCCAGGAATGCTCGACGACTGAGGGGCATCGCTGTCTCCGTCGGTTGAACCTCTATTACGGTCGGGACCCTAATCACCGCCGCTGGGAGTCGTCAAGAGTGCCGGGTCGCCTGGTCGGGATCCTGGTAGTAGTCGCCACAAAGGCACGGAGATGCCGCGTCGCGTTCGACGTGCCGTGCGAGGCGGGCCGAAGGGGCCACCAGCGACGCGCCGTCCCCCGTGCTGGAGACTCCTGCACCTTGACGGCCTTCCCGGCGAGAGATTACGGTCAGGACCGTTAATCCAAGAGAACGGCTTGGTGGCTATGCGTTCGATGGCGAGTCCGGAGGAGCGGCTGACGCAGCCGCGGAACGGCCCTGGTGGAAGAGCCCTCGCGACGAGGCCCCAGCGCGGCCCGAGACCGGCTGCACCACATCGTCAGGAGTCACCTTGCGCTCCGTTCGTCAGAGGCCGACTCAGGGCTGTTGCGAACATCGGGCGGGTAACGATGGTGCCCTTGCCGTGTCGCAAGGTTGCCATGGCCTTCAGCGCCATCGTGCCGTCCGCGTGAAGATCGCAGCGGGCGCGCGCATGGCCTATGAGGTGCCACCCAGGTCCGAACGCCCTGGTGTCGATCTGTTGGGAGCGGACTCGACGAGTGCGGCCAGGTTCGCCAGCGCCATCCGCGTGCCCGTCTCGTTGTCGGCGGCGGGCACGGCGTCGGGGATTCCTTCGTGCACGATGACGACATCGGTGCCCCCGCCGGCGTCGGTGAGCGTCGTCGTCATCGTCATGGCCCCGCGCAGCGCGGGATCTGCGGTCTCGAACTCGAACACCTCGACAACCCGCTCGTCCGGAACGAGTTCCGCGAAGTGGCCATGGTACGTGTCGGTGTGCGACGCCGACTTGCCAGTCGGTCCCGGCGCGTCGTAAGTGAGCGAGATCCGGAACGAGCCGCCCTCACGAGCGTCGAACTCGTGGATGTGGCTGCTCATACCCGCTGGCACCCGCCATTGTGCGATCGCGCCCGCATCGACGAGTGCCTGGTAAACGGCCGAACGCGGCGCGTTCACGTGCTGGGAGACCCGCGTCGAGTACATGCAGCCGACTGTAACTTGACCCCATCGATCGGCCAATCACCCCACCAGGCCCCGCACCGAACAGCCCCGCCGCGTCCGCAAGGCGTCACATGAGGATCGGTTTCATGCGTGTACGTCGTGGCTCTCTGCATCGGCCTGCGGCGCGGAGGCCTGGGCTCCACGGCCGGCGCTTGATCCGCGTCATGAACGGTCGGCCGGCGTGTGCGATGAGGCCGGAGGTCACCCGTTGCCCAGCGACAGTTCGTCCAGCGGCAGGGACCGCAGGAAGTCCTCGGCATCGAAGATCTCCCCGGCGGTGACGACGCCGGCGGCCCGGCCACGGCCGGCCACGATCCGCTCGGTGGCCTCCACCACGATCGGCGCGGTGATGGCGTAGATGTCGCGGCCGCGCGCCGCCACCCGTCGCTGCTCGTCCCCCCGGCGGACGACGACCTCGACCAGGAAGACCTGGGCCGACCGGCCGTCGGCGTCAGCCGCCTGCGGGCCCTTGGTCTCCGGGTCGCTGAGATCCTTCAGCGGGGCGGCGTTCAGGAAGGTGTTGATCCGCGCGGTGTCCAGATGGCGGGAGATGGTGATCACATCGGTGGTGGAGAACTGCCCTACGACCTCTTGGGTCCCGAACGGGTCGGAGAAGGTCCAGGTCCCCGTCGGCTGCGGCTCGTCGCCCGAGAGGACCTGCAGGTGGTGGTCCGAGAAGACCACCCGCCGGCCGGCCCGGCGGCGGCCGGCCAGCAGGGTTCCCCGGGTCGGGTGCCAGCTGTCCAGTGCCACCGCGATCGAGATCTCGTCCGCCTCCGGCCAGTCACCCATCGCGACGGTGGCGAGCAGGTCGCCCAGCGCGCCGTAGAACGCCATCACCGGCGCCACCACGATGCCCGCCTCCTTCACCCGCGGGTCATCCCGGTAGGTGTCGAAGGTGTCGATCGCGACCAGGGTCTCGCCGGTGACGTCCAGGTAGTGGATCCCGGCGCGCAGCGCGGCCTCGATCAGCGGCGGCGTGGTGTCACCGAACGGCCCGGCGCAGTTGATCACTGCGGCCGCACCGGCGATCGCGCGGTCGAGCGAGGCCGGGTCGTCGGCCGAGGCGACCCTCCACTCCACGCCGGGGTGGGCGGCAGCGGCCGCCTCCAGCTTCGCCGCGTCCCGCCCGGACAGCACCGGCGTCAAACCGCGCTCCAGCAGCTCCGCCGTCACGAACCGGGCGGTGTGCCCGTAGGCACCGAACACCGCGATCACCGGCTCGTTGGTCTTCGTCATCAGGTCTCCTCCAGCTGTAGGGGCTCCTTCCCATCCTGCTGAGCGGTGCCGCCGGGGGCCACCGTCCATGACGTCAACCTGCGCTAGATTCGCGTCATGCGCCCCCATCGAGTCGTCATGGCCGTCACCGACGACATGCCGATCTTCGAAGCGGCCGTCCCGTGTCAGGTCTTCGGCGTCGACCGGCCGCACCTGGCCGATCCGTGGTACCAGTTCTCGGCGGTCCCGGTCGGGACTGCGCCGGTACGGCTGAGCCCGGGATTCACCCTCGCCCCGGCCCGCCACGGGTGGGATCTGGCATCGACGGACACCCTCGTCGTCCCGGCCTGCACGAATGTGCACGACGACCCGCCGGCGGAGTTGGTGGACGTCGTTCGGGAGGCGTACCGGCGCGGGATCCGGATCCTGTCCATCTGTTCCGGCGCCTTCGTCCTGGCCGCCGCCGGGGTGCTCGACGGGCGTCGGGCCACCACCCACTGGCTGCACGCGGAGGAGCTGAGCCGCCGCTATCCCGCCGTCCGGGTCGACCCGTCCGTGCTCTACGTGGAGGACGCCAACGTGATCACCTCCGCGGGGACGGTGGCCGGCATCGACGCCTGCCTGCACGTGGTGCGGGTCGACCACGGCGCCGCGGTGGCCGCCGAGCTGGCCCGCCGCCTGGTCACCCCGCCGCACCGGGACGGCGGGCAGGCCCAGTACCACCGTCCGACCTCGCCCGTGGTCCGCGACGACTGGCTGGCCGCCCTGCTCGACTGGGCCGGCGAGCACCTGCATCTGCCGCTGTCCACCGCCGATCTGGCCGCTCAGGCCAATGTCAGCGTGCGCACCGTCGAGCGCCGGTTCGCCGAGGCGCTCGGGATGTCGCCGCTGCGCTGGCTGCTGCAGCAGAGGGTGCGCCGGGCCCAGCAATTCCTGGAGACCAGCGACCGGCCGATCGGCTGGATCGCCGCCACCTGCGGGTTCGGCGGGCCGGCCAGCCTGCGGGCGCACTTCGCCCGGATCGTCGGGGTGTCGCCCACCGCCTACCGGCGGACCTTCCACGAACGGGCCGGCGCGGCGCGGATCGCCAGCTGAGGGCCGACCGTCGTCAGCACGTCGAGGGAGCGCAGGTGAAGGGATTCTCGGGCGGGGTCCAATACGGAGGGGGTGGGGCAAACGTAGGGGGTGCGGCAGTGGTGGTCTCGGGGGCTGGTTCCGGGGTGGTCCCCGAGGTCGGGTCGGGGGTCGAGCCCTTCCTGGATTCGTCGCCTGTCGGCGTGTTCGCGAGGCTCTCGGTGTGGGTCTGCTTGGCGGTCGGCGCCGACGTCCTGCGGCGGGGCGTCTGCTTGGGCACCGCCTGCTTGGGTACCGTCTGCCTGGACGCCGGGGGTGTCGTCAGCCGTTCCCCTTCTTTGGTCTGTGACGGCACGGCGGTGGGGGACGTGGTGAGTCGCACCGTCGGCTGAAACGTCGAGGACCCCTTGGCGGGTGACCCCACCGGATGCCCGCCCGCGTTTTTGCCGGCGGCGGCGCGGCCGTCCTGATCGGCTTCCGGTGCATGAGGCACATCGCGGTCCTGATGTTTGCTGGTTCGCCGCTGCCACTCCAGCGCCCCGAAAGCGGGCCATCGTAGAAGTCCCAGTCGAACTGGATCGTGACGTCGGACCCCTATCCGCTTGGGCCCGGAGGACAAAGAACGGCGCGCATCCGTCGTCCCGCAGGCCAAAGGGCGGCACCGGTCGCCTGGCGATACTGGCAGCATGGATCTCGAACGAGTCAAGCGCGAGGTATTCTCGCTGGTCAGCCCGCATACCCCCGGCCTGGCCGTCGGCGTGTACGTCGACGGCGCCGCGGTGCTGACGGTCGCCCAGGGGGCGGCGTGCGTGGAGTTCGGCGTACCGGTCGACGAGCACACCCGGTTCGACATCGCCAGCGCGAGCAAGCAGTTCACGGCGGCGTGCGTGCTGCTGCTGGAGCGCGAAGGGAAGCTGGGGCTCGACGACGACGTGCGCGTGCACGTGCCTGAGCTGAGCCTGGAGACCCCGGTGACGCTGCGGCAGTGCCTGCAGCACACCGGCGGCCTGCCGGAGTGGTACTCGCTGCAGGCGCTGACGGGCGTGCCGCTGGCGGAGATGACCGAGCAGCGGCTGCTGGAGGTGCTCACGGGCATCCGCAGGACGACGTTCGAGCCGGGCACGGCGTTCTCCTACTCCAACACCGGCTACGTGCTCGCGGCGGTCGTGATCAACCGCGTCACGAATTCGTCGCTGGCGGAGTTCGCGCGCAAGCGGCTCTTCGAGCCGCTGGGGATGGCGGATTCGCTGTTCCGTGACGACGCGTCGGTTCCGCTGGACAGGCTGGCGTACGGCTACGCCAACGCGCAGGGCGAGCCGCGCAGGGCCGACACCCAGGAGAGCGCGGTCGGCGACGGCGGACTGGTGACGAGCGTGGCGGGGCTGGCGCCGTGGTTCGGGTTCCTGGCCGACGGGCGGGTGCTCGGCGCCGATCTGCGCGAGCGGCTGCTGGAGCGGGGGGTGCTGGCCGACGGCACGGTCCAGGCGTACGCGATGGGGATCTATCACGGCGAGGGCTGGTTCGCCCACGCGGGCGGCATGCACGGGTACCAGTCGAACCTGCTGTACCTGTCCGATCCGGGTGTCGGTATCGCGGTGCTGTCCAACCAGACGGCGATCAATCCGGTGAGGGTGTCACACCGGCTGGCGCGGCTGCTGCTCGGCCAGGAGGAGCCGCCGAAGCCCGAGCCGAAGAGGCTGGCCGCGCCGGAGCGGCTGCACTGGCAGGATCCGGCCGGGGACGGGACGCTCACCCTCGCACCCGCCGACGAGGGCATCGTGATCGCCGACGTGGGCGTGTTCACCGGCGGCGCCGACGGACGCTGGCACGGGACGGGAGACGCCGAGGGCGGCTGGGTGGAGATCGACGGCGACCGGCTGCTGCTCAGCGTCGGCCCACTCTCGCGCCCCCCTGTCGTCTTCGACGCGGCCGAGCCGCCCTCGGACGCGCCGCTGCCCGACGGCGTATACCGCAGCTGGGAGCTCGGCGTCGACGCCATCGTGAGCGACGGTGAGGTGCGCATCGGCCGCGAGCTCAAACTGCCGGTGTCTGCCGCCCCTGGCGGAGCATGGAAGGCCGGGCCGTTCACGCTCCGTATCCACGAGGGCGACCTGCTGGTGAGCGGCGGCGGCCTGCGCCGGACGCGCTTCGAAGGCTGATTGGCCCGCAGGACGAGGCGGGGGCCGCCGGTTTTGGCTGCCGGGTCAGTGAACAGCGGCTGTCCGGCTCCTAGCGTCCGACTGTCCCCGCCCGAACGTTTCCGAGGTGGTCCCATGACATACGCGAAGGCCGCGACCGCCGCCGTCGTACTCGCGCTCACCACCGCCTGCTCCTCAGGAGGAGCCGCGCCACAGGCCCGAGACTCCCTGGTCTGGGCCACCGCCCACCCGCCCAACAGCCTGGACATCGCGCACGGCTTCAACAACGCCTCGACCCTCATCCAGACCGCGGTCCTCGACACGATGGTCACCCTCGACACTCGCGGCGTGCCCGCGCCCCGGCTGGCGACGGAGTGGACGCAGCCGGACCCTGCCACCTATCTGTTCACGCTGCGCAAGGGCGTGCGCTTCGCCGACGGCACCCCGCTGACGGCCGACGACGCCGCGTTCTCACTGCGCCGTCACCTCGACCCGAAGGTCGCCTCGCAGGCGGCCAGCTACTTCACGACGGTCAAGCAGGTCGAGGCGGTCGGCGACGGCCAGGTCAAGGTCACGCTGAAGCGGCCGAACCCCGCCTTCCTCGCCATGTCGGCGATCGCCTGGCAGGTGACGCCGCGCAAGCTGGCCGAGGCGCACCCCCAGGACCTGGGCAGCCCCGAGGTGGGCACGATGGGCACCGGCCCCTTCAAGGTGGCGAAGTTCTCGCTCACCTCGGGCGTGGTCCTGGAGCGCAACGAGTCGTACTGGGGCAGCAGGCCCGCGCTGCGCAGGGTGGAGTTCAAGACCATCGCCGACCCCGAGACGCTGCGGCTGGCGGTCAGGTCGGGTGAGGTGGACGCCACCGACGGCGTCAGCGTCCGCGACGCGCGCAAGTGGACCGGCCTGCCCGGCGTCAAGACGATCTTCTACCCGGGCAACAACATCGGCTACCTGTCGCTGGCGGTCAACACGGGCCCGCTGAAGGATCCGCACGTACGGCGGGCCATCGCGCACGCGGTCAACCGCAGGGCGGTGTCGGACCTGATGACCGCCGGTCACGGCGCTCCTGCGGCGGCCATGCTGCCGAGCCCGCAGCTCGCGGCGCTGTACGGCGACAGCGTCCCGGCCCTGCCTGCCTATCCCTACGACGTGGAGGCGGCCAAGGCCGAGCTGGCCAGATCCGCCCACCCGCAAGGGTTCGAACTGGAGGTGCCTTACGCCAGCACCGGCGACAGCGGCACGGTCATGCAGACCGTCGCCGCCGACCTGGCCAAGATCGGCATCAGGCTCACCCTGCAGCCGAGCCCCGCCGACCAGTACCGGGCGCGGGTGATGCAGCACGACCGCCTGTCGATCCAGTACGTCAACCTGGCCTACGGCACGCCCGACCCGCTCGAGGTCCTGCCCGACATGGTCAGCCGCGCCGCAGCCGAGCCGGAGGGCTTCAACTTCTCAGGCTACGGCACCGCCGCCACCGACAAGCAGTTGGACACCCTGGCCTCGGCGACCGGTCAGGACAGGAAGGCGCAGGTCACCGCGTTGCTGACGGAGATCGCCGAACAGGTGCCCTACATCCCGCTGTTCCACACCGACTACGCCGTCGCGCTGAACGAGAGGTTCACGGGCACGTTCTCCACCTGGTCCACGGACGCCATCGCCTCGCTGCGCCCGGCGGGCCGCTGACATGGCGATCGTCAAGCGCCTGTGCGCCGCCGTGCTCCTGCTCGGGATTTTGTCCGTGCTCACCTACGGGCTGCTCGCGGCGGCGCCGGGCGGTCCCGAGCAGGTGCTGCTCGGCGGGCGCCCGTCCACGCCCGAGACCAGGGCGGCGATCCGCGAGCAGTACCACCTGGACGATCCCTTCCCTGTCCGCTACGCGCGCTGGCTGGGCGACGCGCTGCGGGGCGACTTCGGCACCTCGATCTCCTCACGCGAGCCGGTCACCACGGTGATCGCCGACCGGCTGCCGGTGACGGCGGGGCTGGCGGGCTACGCGCTGGTGCTCACGGTCGTGGTGGGCGTGCCCGCCGGGCTGGCCGCGGCGATGCGCCGCGGCGGCAGGCTGGATCAGGGCATCACGCTGACGTCGCTGGTCGCGCTGTCGATCCCGTCGTTCGCGCTGAGCATCCTGCTGCTGTACGGCTTCGCGGTCGCGCTGGGCTGGTTCCCTGTCTTCGGCGCGGGCGACACCCCGATGGACCGCCTCGTGCATCTCACGCTGCCCGCGATCGCGCTGGCCGCCGCGCAGGCGGCGATCGTCGTCAGGCAGATGCGCGCCGCCGCGCTCGACCTGGCCGCGCAGGACTTCCTGACCTTCGCCAGGGCGCGCGGCCTGCCCAGGCGGCGGGTGTGGGTCAGCTACGCGCTGCGCAACGCGGCGCTGCCCGTGCTGACGGTGGGCGGCCTGCTGCTGGCGGCCAATCTGACCGGCTCGGTCTTCGTCGAGCAGGCCTTCGGGCTGCACGGGCTGGGGGCGCTGCTGATCAGCGCGGTCGGCGAGAAGGACATCCCGGTGGTGCAGGCGCTGGTGCTGTTCGGCGGCGCGATCGTGATCGTCGTGAACCTGCTGATCGACCTGGCCTACGTGGCCGTCGATCCCAGGGTCAGGCACAAGGCGGCCACGGCATGAGGGCGATCCTGGTGGCCGTGCTGGGCCTGGCGGCGGTGGCGGCCGTGGCCGGTTCGTGGCTGGCGCCGTACGATCCCGCCGCGCAGGATCTCGCGCTCGGCGCGGCGGGGCCGAGCGCCGCGCACTGGCTCGGCACCGACGACCTGGGCCGCGACGTGCTGTCGCGGCTGCTGGCCGGCGCGGGCTCCGCGCTGATGTGGCCGGTGCTCGTCGCGGCCTGCACGACGGTGCTGAGCACGACGCTCGGGCTGCTGGCGGGCTACCGGCTGGGCTGGGTGGACGCGCTGATGATGCGCACGGTCGACCTGGCGATCGCGATGCCGGGCATGCTCGTGCTGATCGTGGTGGTGGGCGTGATCGGCGGCGGGTACGGGTGGGCGGTGCTGGCCATGGCGCTGCTGTTCACTCCCGGCGACATCCGGGTGATCCGCAGCCTCACCCTCGCCCAGAGGGAGCTGGCCTACGCCGAGGCCGCCCGCACACTGGGCCTGCCCGCGTCGCGGATCATGTTCAGGCACCTGCTGCCGAACCTGGCGCCCACGGTGGTGGCCAGCTCACTGCTGAGCTTCGTGGCGGCGCTGGTCGCGCTGGCGGGCCTGTCGTTCCTGGGGATCGGGCTGCCCGCGGGCACGCCCGACTGGGGCCTGATGGTCGAGGAGAACCGCGGGCTGCTGGACCTGAACCCGTGGGCCTCGATCGCGCCCGCGGCCCTGATCACCGTGGTCGCGTGCGCGGCCACCCTGCTGGGCGACCGCGCGTTCGAGTCGCTGTCGAAGGGAGGCCTGCGGTGAGGATCTCCGAGCTGCGCATCTCTGGGTCCGGGCTCATCGTCGACGGCGTGGACCTGGAGGTCTCCAGCGGCGAGACCGTGGGACTGGTCGGCGAGTCGGGCAGCGGCAAGTCGCTCACCGCGCGGGCCGCCGCGGGACTGCTGCCCAAGGGGCTGCGCGCCACCGGCTCGGTCACGCTCGACGGCCGGGAGCTCCTCGGCGCGCGCGAGCGGGTGTGGCGCTCGGTGCGCGGCACCCGGGTGAGCCTGCTCATGCAGGACCCGTTCGCCATGCTGAACCCCCTGCGTACGGCGGGCGCCCACGTCGCCGAATCGCTGCGAGGGCGCAGGGACAGGGCGGAGGTGCTGCGCCGGCTGGCCGAGGTGGGCATCGACGATCCGGACGTGGCCGGGCGCCATCCGTTCCAGCTGTCGGGCGGCATGCGACAGCGGGTGGCGCTGGCCGCCGCGCTGGCGGCGGACCCGGGACTGCTGATCGCCGACGAACCCACCACGGCGCTGGACGCCACGACGCAGCACGAGATCCTCATACTGATCAAGGGCATCCAGCGGGCGCGCGGCATGGGCGTGCTCCTGATCACCCACGACCTGCGGGTGGCGTTCGAGCTGTGCGACCGGGTGGCGGTCATGTACGCAGGGCGCATCGTCGAGCAGGGGCCGCCTGCCGAGATGGGCAAGGAGCCCGCGCATCCGTACACGGCGGGGCTGCTGGCCGCCGTGCCCACCGTCGAGCGGCGGCTGCCCCGGCTCATCGGCATCAGGGGCGGCGTGCCGTCGGCGGCGGAGGTGAGTGCGACGTGCGCGTTCGCCGCCCGCTGCGACCAGGCGACGCCCGAGTGCGCGCACGCCCGGCCGCCGCTGCGCGAGCTGCGCCCTGAACGGCTCACGGCCTGCCTGCACGAGGTGCGTCCCAGGACCCGCGTCGAGGAAGGCGGGGAGGAGCGCCGCCAGGTGACCGGCGACGAGGTGCTGCGCGTCACCGGCCTGCGCAGGACGTACGGCTCGCACGTCGCGCTGGGCGGCGTCTCCCTGCACGTCAACCGCGGTGAGAGCGTCGGTGTCGTCGGCGGCTCGGGCTCGGGCAAGACCACGCTGGCCCGCTGCGTTCTGGGCCTGGTCAGGCCGGACTCCGGCACGATCGAGCTGGCCGACCCGGTTCGGCCACGGCACCAGCTGGTGCAGTGCGTCTTCCAGGACCCGTCGACCTCGCTCAACCCGGCCTTGACGGTCGGCGCCACGCTGGCGGAGGCGGCGGCGCAGGGCCCGGCGAAGGACAGGCTCACACCGGCGGAGCTGCTCGAGCTGGTGGGGCTGCCCGTCGCCTACGCCGGCAGGCGGCCGGCCGGGCTGTCGGGTGGGGAGCGGCAGCGGGTGGCCATCGCCAGGGCGCTGTCCGTCCGGCCCGCTCTGCTGATCTGCGACGAGCCGGTGGCCTCGCTGGACGTCTCGGTCCAGGCGCACGTCCTGGAGCTGTTGCGGGAGGTCGGCACCAGCATGCTGTTCATCACCCACGACCTGGCGGTCGTCAGGCAGATGGCCGACCGGCTGGTGGTGCTCTCGCGCGGCGAGGTGGTGGAGAGCGGCGGCACCGCGGAGGTGCTCGACGCCCCCGCGCACGCCTACACGCGCAGGCTTTTGGCCTCCGTACCGGCCACGCCCTGATATTTCATACTTCTGTACCTAGCGCCCGCGATGGCGGGCAAGGGAGCCTAGCGCCATGCATGACCTGCTGCTTCGCGACGGGACCGTCCATGACGGGCTCGGAGGAGCGCCCCGGCACGCCGACGTCGCGATCGCCGACGGGCGCGTGGCCGCCGTCGGGCGCGACCTCGGCCCTGCCCGGCGCGTGATCGACGTCTCCGGCCTGCTCGTCAGCCCGGGCTTCGTCGACCCGCACAGCCACTCCGACACCGTTCCCTTCCTGGAGGAGCCGCAGCCGTTCAAGCTCCTGCAGGGCGTGACCACCGAGATCGTGGGCAACTGCGGTTTCTCGTGCGGCCCTGTCGATCCGGAGTCGAGGAGCTTCATGCCGGCCGAACTGGCCGGGGCGGCCTTCGCCACCCTCGGCGACTACCTGGACGCGGCCGAGGCGGCCGGGCCGAGCAACAACCTGGCCGTGCTGGCCGGGCACAACACGCTTCGCCTGGCCGCGGCCGGGATGAGCGCCGAGATCACGCCGGACCGGCTGGCGCGCATGTGCGAGCTGGCCGCGCAGTCCTTCGAGGCGGGCGCGGTGGGGCTGTCGAGCGGCCTGGAGTACGTGCCCGGCGCCTACGCGGACCTGGAGGAGCTGGTCGCGCTCGCGCTGGTGGCCAAGCGCTGGGACCTGCCGTACGCCACGCACATGCGCAGCGAGAGCGAGGGCCTGGCCGACGCGCTCGACGAGGCGATCGCGGTGGCGAAGCGGGCGGGCGTCCGGCTGCAGGTCTCGCACTGCAAGGCCTCGGGGCGAGCGGTGCACGGCGCCTCCGCGATGGTGCTGGACAAGCTCGTCCAGGCCCGCCGCGCGGGCGTGGACGTGCGCGCGGACGTCTATCCCTACCTCGCCTTCGGCACCATGCTGGTCGCGGTGCTGCCCCCGATCGCGTGCGAGGGCGGCGAGCAGGCGCTGCTGGAGCGGCTGGGCGACCCGGCCGAGCGTGCGGCGCTGCGCGCACTCGCGGAAGACCCGGCCACCGGCACAGGCGTCGGTTTCTGGCGCGAGCTGCACCCCTCCGACGTGCAGATCCTCGTCCACAACGACCCTGGCATCGAGGGCAGGCGGCTGTCAGACCTCGGCGGCGACCCGTGGGAGGCGCTGTGCGACCTGGTCAGTCTGGACCCGCAGGCCTCGGGCGTCTTCCACACCATGCACGAGCGGGATCTGGCCGCCTTCCTCGCCGACCCGCTGATCTCCATCGGCTCCGACAACGGGCCTCCGGTCGGCCCCAACCATCCGCGCACGTTCGGGACCTTCCCCACCTACCTCGGCACCTACGTCGAGAAGGAGGACATGCCTGAGGCTATCCGCAAGCTCAGCTCCGCCGTCGCCGCCCAGTTCGGCCTGGCCGGGCGCGGCTGGCTGGGGCCGGGGGCGATCGCCGACCTCTGCGTCTTCGACCCCGTCACGATCGGCCACGCTGGCACCTACGAGAGGCCCGACGTGCGGCCCACCGGCGTCGAGCACGTCTTCATGGCCGGGCGCCAGGTAGTCGCCGACGGGGAGTTCACCGGCGGCAGGCACGGCCGGATGCTCAGGCGGGGCGCCCGGTGACGGCGCGCGGGCGGGTCACGCTCGGCGTGCTGATCGACAGCCTCGGCCCCGGCCTGGCGCGCCCGCTGGCGCTGCCGCACGGCAGGGAGCCGCTGGTGGGGACCCCGGTCATCTACGACCCCGAAGAGCCGCAGGCGGGGCTCGACGGCGCGGTCCTGCTGGTGACCGGCCGCCCGTCGGCCGAGATCCTGGCCCGCGCGGGCGAGAGCGGCGTGGCCGTCGTCGTGGTCAAGCCGGGCACCTGCGACGAGCAGGCGCTGGCCACCGCGGCCAAGGCGGCGGGCACGGCGCTGCTCGCCGCGCCGCCCGAGCTGTCCTGGGGGCAGCTCTACACGCTCATCGACGCCCTGCTCGCGGTGGTCGCCCCGGCCGAGGACCCACGCGGCACCCGGGCGACCGACCTGTTCGTGCTGGCCAACGAGGTGGCGGTCCGGGTGGGTGGCGCGGTGGCGATCGAGGATCTGGCGATGCGGGTGCTCGCCTACTCCACGGTCGAGGGCCAGCGCATCGACGAGCTGCGCAAGGAGGGCATCCTGGGCCGCCGGGTGCCCGAGCACCCGACCAACGCCGAGGAGTACGCGGCCGTGCTGCGCGCCGACGGGGTGGTCTGGAGCCACGAGCCGCGCGAGTTCTACCCCCGTCTGGCCATCGCGATCCGGGCGCACGGCGAGGTGCTCGGCACGATCTGGGCGGTGCAGGCGGAGGAGGCGCTGGCCCACGACGCCGCCGAGGTTCTCGAGGAGGCGGCCACCGCCGCGGCGTCGCACCTGGCGCGCATCAACCTGGCCGCCGACGAGGCGCGGCGCAGGCGCGACGAGTGCCTGGGCTGGCTGCTGCGCGGCATCGGCGCGGTCGACGAGCTGGCCACCTCCTTCGGCCTGCTGCCGCGCGAACCGGTGACGGTCGTGACGCTGGGCCCCTACGCGGGCTCGGCCGACGCCTTCGCCGCGACGCACGCCGCCGACCTGCTGCGCACCGCGTTCGTGGCCTACCGGATCAGGGCCGCGACCGGCGTGGTCGACGGCCGCGCCCACGCGATCGTGGCGGCCGAGGCGGCCACGACGTTGCTGCGCCGCATCGTCGTGGACACGCTGGCCAGGGTGAGCGAGCGGCTGGGCGGCGGCTGGCGGGCCGGCATCGGCCGTACCGCCGCCTCCGTCGCCGCCGTGCCCGCCGGCGCGCGCCAGGCGGAAGAGGCGCTGCGCGCGGTCTGCGGGCCGTTCACCCAGGAGCTGGCCGGGTCGCACGAGGAGCTGTCGGCGGCGCTGTTCCTCATGGACGTGGAGGCCGCCCTGCGGCCGAAGCCCTCCCTGTCCGGCGAGCCTCTGGCGCTGGTCGCGGCGCACGACGCCAGGCACGGCACCCACTACGTGCACAGCCTGACCGTCTGGATCGGCGCCCACTACGACGTGCCCCGCGCGGCCGAACTGCTGTCGCTGCACCCCAACACGCTGCGGTACCGGCTGCGCAGGATCGGCGAGCTGATCGCGCTGGACGATCCGGACACGCGGCTGGTGCTCGCCCTCCAGCTCAGGCTGAACGGCGCCACAAAGCAGACTGGATGAAGTTCGGCGTGGACGCCAACGCCCCGGACGGCGCGCGCCGCGATGCTGATGCCCATGGCCGAACACCTCACCATCCGTTCCCTCCACGGCACCAAGGCGCTGCGGCGTGCCGACCGACTGCTCCGCGAGGTCTGGGGAACCAGACGCGGTGACGACCCGCCGATAGCCCTCGACCTGCTGTGCGCGTTCGCCCACACCGGCGGGTACGTGGGCGGCGCCTTCCTCGACGACGAGCTCGTCGGGGTGGCGGCGGGGTTCCTGGCGGCCGGCCACAGCCTGCACTCGCACGTCGCGGGCGTGGCCGAGAAGGCGCGCGGACGTGGCGTGGGCCGGGCGCTCAAGGAACACCAGCGGGACTGGGCGGTAGAGCACGGGCTCGTGGCCGTCTCATGGACGTTCGACCCGCTGGTCCGGCGCAACGCCTTCTTCAACCTGACCCGCCTGGGCGCCGAGGTCGGCGCCTACCTGCCCGATTTCTACGGGCCGATGAGCGACGGCATCAACGACGGCGGGCCCTCCGACCGGCTCTTCGTCACCTGGCCGATCGAGCAGGCCGCTCCCCCGCCGGTTCAGGAGCGCGAAGGGGTGGTCGTGGTGGACGAGACGGGGGCCGTAAGGGACGCCGAGGGCGCGCCGCTGCTGCGGTGCGCGACCCCGGCGGACGTCGAGGCGCTGCGTACGACGGACCCTGCCGCGGCCAGGCGGTGGCGGGCGGCGCTGGCGAGCGAGCTCGGCGGCGCGCTCGGCCAGGGCTACCGGGTCACCGGGTTCACCCGCTCCGGCTGGTACCTGCTCGCCCGCGGGGGTGCCGCGTGAAGCTCGACGCCGTCGAACTGCGCCAGGTCGCGCTGCCGCTGGTCAGCCCGTTCCGTACCTCGCTCGGCACGCAGACGGTTCGCACCGCGCTGCTCGTGCGGGTGCTCACCGACGAGGGCGAGGGCTGGGGCGAGTGCGCGGCCGAGGACGAGCCGACCTACAGCCCCGAACACCTCGCGGGGGCCGCCGACGCGATCAAGCGGTTCATGCTCCCCGCGCTGGCCCCGCTCGATCTGGATCCGGCGGCGGTCGGCCCCGCGCTGCGGCACCTGCGCGGGCACCCGATGGCCAAGGCGGCCGTGGAGATGGCGGTGCTGGACTGCTGGCTGCGGGCCCGCCGCACGAGCCTGGCCGCCCACCTGGGAGGGGTACGGCAGCGCGTGCGCGTGGGCGTCTCCGTGGGCATCGCCGAGACCGTCGACGCGCTGCTGGACACGGTCGACCGGCACCTGACCGCCGGCTACGCCAGGATCAAGCTGAAGATCGAGCCCGGCTGGGACCTCGAGCCGGTCAGGGCGGTGCGCGAGACGTTCGGCGCCGGCGTGATGCTCACCGTCGACGCCAACACCGCCTACGAGCCGGGCGACCTCAGGCACCTGGCGAAACTCGACGCCTTCGGGCTCGCGCTGGTCGAGCAGCCCTTCGCCCCTGACGACCTGCACGCGCACGCGGCGCTCGCCGCCCGCATGGACACGCCGGTCTGCCTGGACGAGAGCATCACCAGCGCGCGCGACGCGGCCGAGGCCATCAGAAGGAGCGCCTGCTCGATCATCAACATCAAGCCCGGCCGGGTGGGCGGCTACCTGGAGGCGCGCCGCATCCATGACCTCGCCCAGGCGAACGGTGTGCCGGTCTGGTGCGGCGGCATGCTGGAGACAGGCCTGGGCCGGGCCGCCAACCTGGCGCTGGCCAGCCTTCCCGGTTTCACGCTGCCGGGCGACATCTCCGCCACCGAGCGGTACTACCACCGCGACATCACCCGCCCGTTCGTGCTCGACGGCGGCGAACTGGCTGTTCCGGCCGAGCCCGGCCTCGGCGCGCTGCCCGAGGAAGCCGGCCTGGAGGCCTGCACGACGGTGGTGGACACGGTGAGCTGCGCCTTCTGAACGTGCTCTCAGCAGGTGGCGTGCTGATCGAAGGAACGGCTAACGGCAATGCCGGTTAGTTAAGGGTCGTGGGTGGGTGTCAGGCCTGGGCCGGTCAGGACGGTGGTGTGGATGTCGATCTGGTGGCTGGTGCGGTCGATTTGGCCTTTGGCGCGGTGTTGGAGATCGCTGGCCCGGTCGTCTTCCAGGTCGGGGCGGGTGGCGATGCCGCTGCCGCGAACCCTAGGAATTCACGCGTCACAACGGGCGCAGGTGCTCGATCGTGACGTGGTGCTGCTCGGTCAGCCGCTGGGCGATCAACGAGCGGTGGCAGGCCTCGGGGTCGCGCTCGACGCAGAGCAGCGCTGCGGTCCCACTGCTCGGCAGCTCCGACACGATCGGCGTGAGGTCGGCGCGGTCAAGGATCTCGGTGGTGTAGCGGCGGGTGTACTCGGCAGCGAGTTCGCGGCGCGAGCGCTTGCCGACCCCTTGGCGGTCATCCTCGGCGTATTGGAGTTGGCGTAGCTCGGTGGTTGGGGCGAGCTCAAGGTGGTGCTCGTAGGCGATCCGAGCATGGGCGAGGGCCGCCTGCAGCCGGCGTGAGTTCGCCCAGGCGTACTCGGGTCCGCGGACACCGCGGCGCTGGCGTACGTCGAGCAGCAGACGAACGTCCGCATGCCGCAGTCGTTGCAGGAAGGACTCGCCGCCGAAGCCATAGACGCCGATTGTCACCATCCTGAGCACCGGAAATCACCCACCTGCCTATTACTCGTGCCGCCTCCGGCAGCCCTGCCGGAGGCGGCGAGGTCGCATCACGCGACGGCGGTCCCCTCAAGCTCGACCATCAGGTCGGGGATCGCCAGCCGTGCCACCCCGAGCATCGTGGTGGACGGCGCCACCCCGGCGGCGCCCAACCGCGACGCCAGCACGCCGTAGTGCTCGAAGAGCCGATCCACGTCGGTGGTGTAGACGTTGAGCCGGACGAGGTTCGCGAGGGACATGCCGGCCTCGCCGAGCACGGCCTCCAGGTTGTCGAGGCTCAGCGCCAACTGCGCCGCCATGTCATCGGTATGCTGGGGCTTGCCGTCGCCGCTCATCGCGGTCTGCCCGGCGCAGTACAGGGTCCGGGTGTGCCCGGAGACGATCTCACCCTGGTTGTACCCCAGCTCCACCGACCACGCCCACGGGTTGACCGCCGTTCGCTCCATTGCCATATCAGCTCCATTCGATTCGTCGACATTACGTACGTCCATCGGCGCGGTAGCCACCGTCTTTTTGGTCGTGTTGATAAGCCTCCCGGCAAATCACGACATCCTGTGTCGTGTATTTCGGTACAGTTTTTGTATGCGCGCCGACCGGTTGGTCTCGCTGGTGCTGCTGCTGCGGCAGCACGGTCGGCTGTCAGCGGCGGCGCTGGCCCGCGAGCTGGAGGTATCCACCCGTACCGTGCTGCGCGACATCGAGGCGCTGTCCGCAGCCGGCGTGCCGGTCTACGCCGAACGCGGCCGGCACGGCGGTTTCGCGTTGTTGCCCGGTTTCCGGACCGAGCTCACCGGACTGAACCACGACGAGGCCCTTGCCCTGCTGGTCGCCGGATCGCGGCGCGGCGCGCAGGCATTCGGCCTCGGCTCGGCGCTCGCTTCGGCGATGCTCAAGGTGGTTGACGCGCTACCCGAAAGCTATCGGGACACCGCGGCCGGCGCGGCCGAGCGATTGCTCATCGACCCGGACACCGACCTCCTCTCGCGTCGGCTGGTCGCTGAGGAGGTGCCTGACGCCGTAGTGGCCGAGGTCCTGCGCGCGGTGTTCGCCGGACACAAGCTGCGCATCCACTACGCGGCTGTGGGCCAGACCCCGAAGTGGCGCACGGTGGACCCGATCGGCCTGGTCACCGTACGCGACCGGGGCTACTTGCTGGCCACGAGGTCTGGCGCGGACCGCACCTACCGGCTGTCCCGGGTCTTGGCCGCCGAGGAACTCGCCGAACCCGCACAGCGACCAGACCGGGTTGATCTGGACCGGGCCTGGCAGGAACGCAGCACGCAGTTTCGGACCGGCGGCGACCAAGTCACCGTGCTGGTACGGGTGGACCCGGCGCGGCGGGAGGACCTGGTGGGCACCGCGCTGGCCGTCCGCGCCGAAGCAGCCGACTCAGACGGCTGGCTGCGGCTGGAGGTGACCTTCCAAGATCCGAGACACGCCGAATGGGCGCTGTGGCAGCTCACCACGAACGCGGAAGCCCTGGCCCCGCAGTGGTTGCGCAACTCCCTGCGCAACCGCGCCGCCGCGATCGCCACCCGCTACGGAGTGTCATCCTGAGAGTTGTCGCCTTCTGCGGGCCGCCGCCGACGCGATTCGGACCGCTCCATACTGGTAGGTGCCAAGCGCGCCGGTCGTAGCGCACGGTGGACTCAGTGACGGCCCACTCCACGGCCGGCACGTCGATCACCGAGCCGCCCGTGTCAGCCACCCCGTCAGCGCTCGCCTCCAGCGCGGTCAGCGCGCTGCGGGCATCGCCGGCGGCGAGGCGCACCAGGGCGTCCTCGGCCTCGGCCGACAGCGAGACCGAACTGTCGAGGCCGCGCTGATCCGTCACCGCCCGGCGCAGCAGTTCGCGGACCTCAACCTCTTGACACCACCACCCCCGCCTTAACTAACCGGCATTGGGGCTAACGGCGGCCGTACAGGGCCATCCGGCTGATCATGGCGTCGGCGGCGAGGTGGTAGCAGATTGTCACACAGCCCAGCACCTCCGTGGGCGTGCCGAAGGTGCCGGCGAGTGTCTTGTCGGCGATCCTGCGCACGCCGGGGATCTGCGCCCCCAGCTCGGCCGCGGGCGTGCTCGGCATGTCGATCTCGAGCTCGAACACCTCGGGCAGCCGGAGCGGCGCCAGCTCCCCCGCCCCCCGAACGGTCTCCGCCGCCGCCTCTCTGATCAGCCGCCTGGCCTCGGCCGGTGAGAGGCTGTCCGCGGCGGTGTGCCCGTGCGCGACCTTGACGGCGACCGTACGCACACCGGGGAAGGCCTTCTCCGCGACGCCGCAGATGACGTCGTCGCCGGTCAGCAACCCCACCGGGACGCCTACCGCGGCGGCCTGCAACGCGTTGACCTCTGCCTCCGACACCGGACGCCCGTTGAGCCGCACCTCGTAGAAGTGCGAGGAGTAGGTATGGGCAAGCACGCCGGGCGAGCCGGCCGCGGCGTGGTAGCCGAGGAACATGGCCACGTCGTGCTCGGCCGAGATGCCCTCGGCCATGCAGTCCAGCGTGGGGGTGCCGAAGATCAGCCGGGCGCGTGGGTCGAGCTCCTCGTGCAGCAGGTTGTCCATGGTGCCGTGGCTGTCGTTGACCAGGACGCTGTCGGCTCCGGCCGCGAAGGCGCCCTCGATGGCGGCGTTGGCCTCGGCGGTCATCAGCCTTTGCGATCGCGGATACCCGTGGCCGCCGCGGACGACCTGGTCCATGGTGGCGATGCCCGTGACGCCCTCCATGTCGATGGAGATGAAGACCTGCACCGGCTGCTCCTTTCCTTGGCTTTCCTTGGTCGCCGTCACAGCGTGTCACCCTGGGGGACGGCGGGCTTTGTCGTGGGGGCCGAAGCTGGGCGGCCGCCTTGGGCGTCCCGTACAGCGGAGGGGATCACGAAGGCGGCGCCGACGGCGAGCAGGCCGAGCAGCGCGGAGAGCAGGTAGGTGTCGACGAAGCTGCTCTCCGCGGGGACCCCCGCCACGGTGCCGGCCGCCAGCGCCATGCCGCCGAGCTGCGCCCCGAAGGTGCCGCCGATGCTCTTGGCGACGAAGACCACGCCGCTGACCCCGGCCGCCCGGTCGCCGGGAACGTCGGCGGCCACGACGTTGAGCCCGGAGGTGAGGCCGATGGAGCCGCCCAGCCCCATGATCGTCACCCCGACCACGATCTGCCACGGTGAGGAGTGCCAGAAGGCGAGCACGGCGGTGCCGGCCGAGACGAGCGCGCTGCCGAGCACCAGCACGGCGCGCCGTCCGAGCAGCCTGGTCATCGGCCCGACCAGCGGCGCGACCAGGGTGCCCGCGATGCCGAGCGGGAACATGTAGACCCCGATCCACAGGGTGTCGGCGCCCAGGCCGTACCCGGTCTCTGCGGGCAGCGACAACATCATGGGCAGCGCGACCACCAGCCCGAAGGAGGCGAAGCCGAACACGAACCCCATCGCGGTCACTCCTGCGGGTGAGCGCCCCGCCAGCAGCCGCAGGTCCACGAGCGGGTCGGCGATGCGGAGCTCGACGACCGTCCAGAGGCCCAGCGTCAGCGCCGCGCCCACGAACAGGGCGAGGGTGGTGGGAGCCGTCCAACCCACGCTCAAGGAGGTGGTCAGGCCCAGCATGAGCAGGGTGAGCCCGACGCCGAGCAGCAGGCCGCCGGCCCAGTCGACGCGCCCCGAGGCCGCGCGGGGCGTGGCGGGCACCGCCCGCCAGGCCCAGAGCGCGGCCACCAGCGCGCCGGCCAGGGTCAGGAAGAACAGCCACCGGTAGCCGAGCGCCGAGGTGAGCGGCCCGGCGAGGATGAGGCCGAGCGCGCTGGCCAGGGCGGCGACGCCGATGACCAGGCCGTTGCCGGTGGCGCCCCGCTCGGGTTCGAGGGTGTCGCGGAACAGCCCGACGGTCAGCGGCAGCATGCCCAGCCAGACGCCCTGCACCGCCTGGCCGGCGATCAGCACGAGCACGTTGGGCGCGAGGCCGGAGACGAGGGCTCCGGCGCTGGTGATCGCCATCAGGGCGAGCAGCAGGGTGCGCTTGTCGTACATGTCGGCCAGGCGGCCGACGATCGGGGTGCTGATCGCCGAGCTGATCAGCCCGCCGGTGAAGATCCACGCGAGCTCGCCTGGCGAGGCGGCCAGCTCCCGCTGGATGAGCGGGAGCGCTGGAGACAGCATTGTCTCCAGCAGTTGGAAGACGCCGATGAACAACACCGGCGCGCCGATGACGCCAAAGCCGGATCTGGGCATGGTGGGGCCTTTCGGGTGGGGGGTGGTGTACGGTCGCGCGTTCCCCCGAACCCGCGACCTGGCTAGGCCGGGCCGAGCACCCCGGGCGTGACCAGGGCCCGCGCGACGTCGGCGAAGTACTCCTCGGAGCTGCCGTGGACGCCGAGCACGACGGCCTGCCCGAGCCCGGACAGCAGCGCCTTGAGCGCGCGGGCCAGGCGCACGGCCTGCTCGCGTGTGACGGGCACGCCTGCGTGCTCCCTGCCGGCGAGGTGCTCGGCCAGCTGGGCCCCCGAGGCGTTGATCGCCGTGTTGAGCTTGGTCAGCAACTCGGCGTCGTTCAGCACGAGGTCCATCACGCGGATCTCGAACAGCAGCAGCGCGGCGGCCTCGGGGTCGGCCGACATCCGCCAGTACTGCCTGGCGATGGTGACGACGACCTCCTCCAGTGGCCGGCCAGGCGCGATCTCCTCGACCGGTCCGAGGTCGAGCGGGCCGGTGTAGTCGTCGATCATCGCGACCATCAGGCCGCTCTTGCCGCCGAACAGCGAGTAGACGGCCCCCGTGGTCAACCCGGCCAGCTCGGCGATGTCCTCCAGCTTCGCTTGCGCGCCCTCCCTTCCGACGACCTCGCGTGCCGCGTCGATCAGCGCGCGCTTGTTGGCGGCCTTGCTTTCCGCCCTGGTCAGTCGCATGGCGTTGAGGTCTCCCTGTTCGAGGTTGGCGCAACGATAATCTAGATTATTAGAATAATCCAGATTATCTTTCCGGGCATGGACGTTGACCAGCACATGAACCGGGTCCCCGACTACGCCGCGTTCCCAACCGTGGACCAGATGCACGCCGAGCTCGACGAGCTCGCCGCCGCCCACCCCCACCTGGTACGGCTGCGCCGCATCGGCACCTCGCGCCTGGGCGAACCGCTGCGCGTGGCCACGATCGGCGCCGGCCCCCACGACGCGGTGATCATCGGCGGCCCCCACCCCAACGAGCCGATCGGCGCGCTCACCGTGAGCAGCCTGCTGCGGCAGCTCATCGACGACGCCTGGCTCCGCGAGGAGTTCGGCTACCGCTGGCACCTCATCCCCTGCGTCGACCCCGATGGAGCCCGCCTCAACGAGGGCTGGTACGTCCGGCCGGGTGACCGCCGCGCCTACGCCGAGCACTTCTACCGCCCGTGCGAGGCCGACCAGGTCGAGTGGACCTTCCCGCTGACCGGCGAGGGTTACACCTTCGACCGCACGCTTCCGGAGACCCAGGCGCTGATGGGGCTGATGGACGAGGTCAGGCCCTCCTTCGTCTATTCGCTGCACAACGGCGAGCTCCAGGGCGCCTTCTACTACCTCAGCAGGAACGAGCCCGGCCTCGCCGCCGCCCTGACCGCCATCGCGGCCGGCCAGGGCCTGCCGCTGCACATGGGCCCGCCGGAGGTCCCGAGCGCGACCCAGATCGCCCCGGCAGCGTACGTGACACCGCGCGGCGCCGAGCTGGGAGAGATCTACGGCATCGGCGGCGGCAGCGTCGACTACGCCGACCGCTTCGACGCCCTGCACCTGGTGACCGAGCTCCCCTACTGGGCCGACCCCCGCGTCTCCGACGAGACCCCCACCGGCCAGACGTACGGTGAGGTGATCACGACCTACCTCACCGGCCAGCGCGCTCTGATCGCCGAGCTGAGGCGGTCCCTGGCGAAGGTCGACTCCGAGCTGACCGTACGGTCACCCTTCCGCCGCGCCCTGGAGGACTTCCTCGGCACCCACGACGACTACATCTCCGAATGGGAGGACTTCCCCGGCGCCGACCGGCCCGCCACGGTAGCCGAGGTCATCGGCAAGGAGCAGCTCAAGCACAGCGTGCGGCTGAGGTACGGGGGAATGTGCCTGCGCCTGCTGGACGCCGAGCTCGCCGCGGGCAACCCGACCCCGGCCATCCGGGCCGAACGCGCCCGGGTGAAGGAGCTCTTCGACGCCTGGTTCACCGAAGCCGAGAGCGGATTCACCGCCACGCCGATCCCGATCCGCACCCTGGTCGCCGTCCAGCTCGGCGCCGCCCTGCTGGCAGCGGAGGCGGCGAAGGTGTCGGCGCCTTCACGCAGCGCGATCCCATCCCCGCCCGGCGACTCAGCGCGATCCAGTGACCGGGTGCTCTCAACCGGCCCCGCGTTCCATGAGATCGCTCCTTAGAAGTCCCGCATCCGACGCAGCGCGAGAGCAGCAGGGGTGCCAGGCTGAGCAGCTGCGCGCCCCTCGCCCCGACGGCAACGCCGCCGGCGGGCATCGCCCTCGACTTCTTCGACCGCGCCGCCGCCACCAGCCGGTTCGGCGAAGCCAACCCGTTCGAGCCCTACCAGGAGGCGGTCCTCGCGACCGCCCGCTCAAGGAGCACCGCAAACGACAATTCGCCGAGCGCGCTGACCGCTGGCCGGACTGGGAGGATCACGGCCTCGTCTTCCCTTCTCGCCGTGGCACGCCGATGGAGCCGGACAACCTACGGCGTAGCTGGGGCGAGATCCGCAAGGCGGCCGGACTCGGCGCGGTTCCCTGCATGATCTCACGCACACCTGTGTGAGGCTCTTGCTCGATTTCGGCGTGCCACCACACATCGTGCGGGAGATCGTCGGCCACTCCGACATCGAGGTCACCATGACGATCTACGCTCACGCCTCCCTCGACGAGAAGCGCAAGGCCCTCGGTAAGCTGGGCGACGCACTGAGCTGATCTGACCTACGCCCTGCCGTGAAGCGCTCCGGGATCTTCTGGGGCGCTTCTCCTGCTCCCTAGTAGTCGGTGCCTCGTCGGCTCCGGCTCCTCGCCCCGTAGCAGAAACAACCTGACGCGTTGTCGCGCTTTCCGCTCTGCGATGTTCGTGTCCACGCCGATGCCTACGTAGGACCCGCCAACGTCGTGCCTGTAGCGGCGGCCGTCCTGCTCCTGGATGCGCAACGGCATCGTGTTATAGGTCCGGCTCACATTTGAAATTCTGGCAGCCGCTCAGGTACAACCGCCACGCCCATTGTCGTCAGCGCTGTCGTCAGTGGATACAAAAAGCCCCGGAGCGGTTATCGCTTCGGGGCTTCTTCGCTGGTGGAAGATGGTGGTCAGGGGCAGGGTCGAACTGCCGACCTTCCGCTTTTCAGGTGTAGCAATCAGGCTGTTCGCGGGCTCTGACCGGGAGGTAGGCGGTCGCTCGCAGTGCCCTCCGTGTAGGACCGGCGGCCGACGTTGCCGTCAGCGTTGCCGTCACGAGTCCCGGGAAGACGGCAATGGAAGTGCCTACGCCAGGCCCATGACGACGCCCCACCAGAACGCGTCCTCCGATGCGATCGTGCCCGGGTCGTGGAGCCGGCAGGCGGACCAACTGTCCTGATACAGAGCGCTCCCTTCGAGGTCAGTGAGGGTGCATGTTGGGCACTGCGCGCTGGTGGTGGTCCATGTTGTTGTCAGCACTGTCGTCAGCCCAGTTGCCCGGCGGCAAGGGCCGATTAGGTAGCCGATCGCCTAACCTCGAGGCCGAGGACCGAAGTCAGTGATCGTCCCGGCTTTGCCGAACGCTTCCGAACGCCGGTTTCGCGAACGACTTGGCTGCTCTGTGATGTAGGGAAGCAGATCGGGTTTCTGAGCGGTACTGACCATTGCATTTCCGAACTGCGGGCCTTGATGGGAGGACCCTCCTTTTATGCAGCGCCTTAAGAGCATCGGCTGTCTTCTCGTGGGAGAACATGCCGACTGGTGAGCGGGGCGGCTGCGCAGCCGCCCCGCTCACCCTCGAACCGTCGTGGTGTCAGCTACCCGACTCCACCTCGAATCGTGATCTGGCGGCTCGCCTCGGCCGGGAGGGACGCCCAGTCCCCGGTCCACCTGACCGTGTAGGTGTGTTCGCCACCCTCAGACGGGGTGTCAGCGAAGGTAAATGACCCGTCGCTGGCGAAAGCCACCGACGGCAGTGTGGTGGTGTCGGTTCCATTGCGGTTGGTAACGGTCCGGAGCACCTTGATCAGGAGACCCGATGCAGGAAGCTGACCACCGGCATCCAGCGTTCCGCTGAATTGAAGTTCCTTGCCTGCGATCCCTGTCGTCGGTCCAGACAGCGTCAGCGACAAATCCCGTTTGGCCACCAGAACCGTCCTCGAGGCCGTACTCCCCCAGAACATCGCGTTGCCCTCCCAATGCACGTCATACCTGACGTCTCCGCTGACCGGTGGTATGTCGGTGATGGTGAACGTACCGTCCGTCTTGGTTGTCACAGTGGGGAGAGTCTGGCTGGTGCCATTGGGCAGGTAGCGGATCGCCACCAAGGGCTGGGCGCCTGGAGCCGAGCCATCCGTCAGAGCGAGCCGACCGGTCATGGTGAGCGATTCGAGCGCTGGCACCTCAAAGGGAGCCGTCAGGGTAAGCGAGGACTCACGCTTGACCACCCTGACCGTCGCCGAGGCCATACTCCAGCGGAACTCCGAATTACCATCCCAGATCACGTCATACCTGATCGTGCCTTGGACCGGTGGGGTGTCAGTGACGGTGAACGTACCGTCCGCCTCGGTTGTCACACCGGCGAGCGTTGCGATGGTGCCATCGGGCAATCGACGGGTCACCACGATGGGTTGCGCACCCGCGTCGGAGCCGCCCAGCGCCAGCCTGCCGGTCAGGGTGAGCGGTTCAAGCACTTGCGCTGTAGAGGGAGCCGTCAAAGCGAGCGTGGACGCCGGAAGGGTCGTTCCTTCCATCCGCCACAGATGGAGCCGATCGGTGTATCGCTGCCTGATCACACCGAAAATGTCGTTCCCGGAGAAGACAAGGCTTCCCGCGACCAACTCACCGATCGAGTTGTCGTTCGTGTACGTCCTCGCCGTCGTCGCCACGTCGTACAGAGCGATGCGCTTGGCTTCAGACGTGGGATGGGACCAGCCGCCCACGACACGTGCGCCATCTGGACTCACCGCGACGGCGGTCGCACCTGCCTGCCACGTCGGTTCTCCGCCATACGTGCGAACCCGCGTCAGACTCGTGGTGTCCCAGCCCTCGAACCGGTGGGGAGAACCGAACGCCGAAACAACCATCGAGCCGTCCGGCGTGATGGAGAGGTCCTGCAAGTTATTGAGGCCGTACGTGGAACCGTCGATGACGCCACGCAAGGTGGCGGTGGTGCTGGACACGTCGTAGACCAGCAGGTCTGCTGGGCTGACCCCCGTCTCGCCGACAACCAGCGCATTTCCTGCGGCAACGACCAAGGGAGCCTTGTACAGAGTGATCGGGATCCGGGATGGCTCTGGAACCGTCGCCGACACGTCGAGACTGACGACGCCAGCCTTCCAGTCGTCGCTGCAACCATGGCCGACCCACAGCCGACTGCCGGCCAGCGTCAGGCTCTGCGGACACGGGTACGCGGTCAGGTCGATCCGCCGGGAGATCTCGAGAGACTGGGTATCGATTTCGGCGACCTGGTGAGAACCGCTGAGCGCCACGTACAGCAAGGTGCCATCAGCCGTCACCGCGAGGCCTGATGGCCGGGGCAACCCAGTTATCGCGTCCTTGAGCGCGCCCTGAGCATCAGTGACGACGATCCGATCGTTCGCTGACACGAAGACCTTGCCGCCGCCCACCGCAATGTCCGCGCCACCCCAGGTAACGCCGAGATCGGTCATGGTGTCGACGGCCAAGGCGGCGGGGGCTTGGGCCACAACGAGGCCGACAGCCACGATCAACGTGCTGCCGAGGGCGAGCAGGCGGCGGGTTAATCGGGAGACTGATGGTCTGATCAGTGGCGTACCGACGTCTGGACATCGTGGTGACAGCATGGGCCCTCCTCTAATCGTTCACTAGTACGAAAGCCACAAGATCAACGCATGCAGCGAGATCCCGCGTCAAGCTGACGGAGAGTAACCCCAGAGTGAATCGACATCTTGGCGACATAGGACAGGAGGGCGGAATGACCTCACCTTTTGGACGCACGAGCTAACTAGGAGGCGACGTTACGAAACGTAGTAATGCCTGGCAGAGTGCGAATATCCATAATCCTCGTTCTGCGAACTTCCCAGGAAACTCACAGAGTTCTCGGCGAACTTGCGAGTCCCCATCCGACACATGAGACTCCCTGGCTCGGCTACCTAACGATTAAGGTGTTGTCGCTATTAGTGGGTGGCTGACGTTGCGGTCAGCGTTGCTGTCACGGACCCCACCTTGCCCGATGGCAAGGCCCGACGAAGGAGGGGTGCGGCAGCCGATCGCCCCAACCCCGTGCAGCGAGCACCGAAGTCAGCGATCGTCACGGCCTGATGACCACGTGATGCGTAGTTCAGCGACAGGATCACCATAGGTGACGAAGATCCACTACTTCGCGCAAACCCTGTAAATACGCCTTGGAACGTGTGAAACTGGCAGGCCGGGTCAAGCGATACACAAGTGACCGGTCGGGCGCAACAACTTCACATCGAACGGGTGCACATGGCCGCGACTAACCCCCTAAGCCGCTGCTGGACAAGGCCGTCGAAGCGGTGGCACGCTTCGGCAAATCCGCCACCATCAAGTTGAACGGCGGTGGACAGCCCAAGAATCAGCTCCGCGCGCCGTTAGAGCGGTTGTTCGAGGACATGGCCATAGCCCTCGGTGTTGACGTGGCGATGATCGGTGAGATGTCGCTCGCCACGCTCGGTGTGCGCCCGGATTATGCCGTTGACGTGGCCGGTGCTCGGGTGGGCTACGTCGAGCTCAAGGCGCCGGGTCGTGGCGTGCCGACGACCTGGACCCCGAACAAGCACGAGAAGACGCAATGGGACAAGCTACGGCTCCTTCCGAACGTCCTCTACACCGACGGCGCTCTGTGGGCGCTGTATCGCGATGGGGAGTTGGTCGGGCAGGTCGCCCGGTTGAACGGCGACGTCCGTACGGCGGGCAGCAGGCGTCCCAGGGAGATCGGTTCCACGCGCTCTACGTCCTGGCGCTCTGCCTCGGCCTCCGGCGCGGGGAACTTCTCGGGCTCCGCTGGGAAGATGTCGACCTCGACGCGGGGACTCTCGAAGTCGTCCAGATACTCCAGCGCGTCAGTGGCGAGCTGCGGTTCGTCCGCCCCAAGACGGACAACTCAGAGCGCACAACCCCGCTGCCTCAGCTCTGCCTCGACGCCCTGAAAGAGCACCGCAAGCGTCAGTTCGCCGAGCGCTCGGAAACCTGGCCCGACTGGGAGGACCACGGCCTCGTCTTCCCCTCGCGGCGCGGCACCCCGATGGAGCCTGACAACCTCCGTCGAAGTTGGGGAACGGTCCGCAAGGCGGCGGGCCTTGGCGAGATGCGCCTTCATGATCTACGGCACACCTGCGTGAGCCTCCTCCTCGACTTGGGAGTGCCGCCGCACATCGTCCGGGAGATCGTCGGGCACTCCGACATCGAGGTCACCATGACGATCTACGCTCACGCCTCGCTCGACGAGAAGCGCAAGGCTCTCGGCAAGCTGGGCGACGCCCTGGCCTAACACGCTATTGGACGCCCGCGACGCTATGTCTCGGGCGTCCCTTGCCGCTGCCGCACGTTCTCGGGGAGGAGATACCGGTAGTCGAAGCCGAAATGGTCCAGAGTCTCCCGGACCCACTGTGCTTCATGATCATCAGGCGCGAGCTCGCGGAGATGGAACCTCAAGCTCTCGGTCGCGCGACGCTCGCGTTCAGATCTGCTTCCATGACGGAGATCGGCAGGAAGGTTGTGGCAAGCGTTCGCGATCACGCGTATCTCATCGAGCCACCGGAGAGCCTCCTCTTCATTACCTGCCGCGAGCTCGCGCCGAACGAGGTGTGAACGTGATCTGATCCCGGTGAAGCCGAAGGCCATCAGCACCCGTACCGCCTCCTGTGCGGACAGCTCACGTGCTGAGGTCACCTTCTTGGCCCTGAGCCACATAAGAAGGATCGTGGCAGACGTTGCCGTCAGGGTTGCCGTCAGCACATACAAAAACGCCCCGGAGCGTTATCGCTTCGGGGCTTCTTTGCAGCTCATGAATGGTGGTCAGGGGCAGGGTCGAACTGCCGACCTTCCGCTTTTCAGGCGGACGCTCGTACCAACTGAGCTACCTGACCCAGAGCGGTCCTGACGGGACTTGAACCCGCGACCTCCACCTTGACAGGGTGGCGAGCACTCCAAACTGCTCTACAGGACCTTGCTTTCGTTCCGGCCTTTCGGCCGGAGCGCCTCGCTTAGCTTACCAGTGTTTCGGAGGCCTTCGACCGCCGATCTTCCGGTGTAGCTCGTGCCCCCAACGGGATTCGAACCCGTGCCGCCGCCTTGAAAGGGCGGTGTCCTAGGCCGCTAGACGATGGGGGCTCAGGACTTGCGTCCCGTTCCTGACGTCTTCCGTTGGAGACCCCTGAAGCATAGGGGACGATTGCCCCCAGTGCCAAAGCGGCTATCCATCGGAAGCTCCGCTGACGGTTCCCGTTGGCGACGGGGCCGTCGTTGGCGCTGGGGAAATCATACGTCGAGGGTCCGGCTCGACGTGACGCTGGATGTGCACCGACTGCTCCCCCAGCCCCCCGAGTGTGATGTCGTCCCAGGCCTGGAGCCTGTGCTCCTTCCTGTCGAAGTAGAGAACCGAGGCCTGAACGGGTGTCGGTTCGGCGTGTTCGAGGGCGCGCAGGCCCGCGCCGCCCGTGGAGCCCTGGACGAGGACGCGGGTCCCCGTGGGCAGGACGGTGGTCGATCGGCGGTGGGAGTGGCCGGCCAGGACCATGGGCGCGGCGCCGGAGAAGCCCTTGGCGGCGTCGGGGTCGTGGATGGCGACGAGGTCGATGGGCGAGGGACGCGGCAGCTGTTCGGCATGCCGGCGGCCGAACTCGCGCATATGGGCGGGATCGTTGTTGACGGGCACCGACTTGTCCGGGGTGAAGCGGGGGTCGCCGAGGCCGTAGATGCGCAGTCCCGCGACGGTGGCCGACGCGTTGTCGAGCACGATGGCGTTCTTCTGCTTGGCGATGGCCCGCTCGGTGGTCTTGGAGTCGTGGTTGCCCCTGACGAAGACGTACGGCACGCCGAGCTTGCCGATCTCCTCCATGAAGGCGTTCTCCGCCTTGGTGCCGTGGTCGGAGATGTCGCCGGTGTCGACGATGAGGTCGACCTTGAACTGCTCCTTGAGCGAGCGGATGACGTTCCACGCGATGGGGTTGATGTGGATGTCGGAGACGTGCAGCACCTTGATGGAGGCCGGGTCGGCGTCGTAGGTGGGCAGCGTGTTGACGGCGTCGTAGAGCTTGGAGACGTTCGTGACGAGCTTGGTGAGCTGCTCGCGGTACGACTCGAACTTGGTCACGATCGACTGCGCGCTGCCGACCAGCGAGGGCGCGACGGCGATCACGCCCGAGTAGCGCGGTTCGACGAGCGAGCTGGGGCGGAACGTGGCCGCCGCGACCACGCCCGTACCGGCCAGGGCGACGGCGGCGGCGAGCAGGCCGTACAGGGCGATCTTGGGTTTTCTGAAGATGACGAAGCCGGCCAGGAGCGCGCCCGCGGCCGCGCACAGCAGCGAGCGCACCACCAGGGCCTCGACGCCCGAGCGCAGGTCGCCCTCGATGATCTCGGGCAGCCTGTTGGCGAGGCGCGGATCGTCGATGAGGGCCTTGGCCTTCTCCTGGTCGATGTTCTCGAGCGTGATGCGGAGCTGGAGCGGAGCGTCGTGGCTGCGGAAGCGCAGGGTGCCGAGCGGATGGGCGTCGACCACGGTCTCGCCGGTCCAGGCGGGCCTCAGCGACATCCCCGTCTCGACCGGCCCCACCTGCGCGCGGACCGTCCCGCTGAGGATGATGCCGAGCCAGGCGCCGACCGCGGACACGAAGAGGACCGCCGCGACCTTGGCGGCGCGCGACCGTATGACTGTTCTGATGAAGTTCATACGCTTTCTTGCTTACCCGACTGACGGGGCAGAATGGCAACCGTGATCGAGGTCTCCCGGCTGAAGTTCGAGGAACTCGTGGCCGAAGCATTGGACACGATCCCTCCCGAGCTGACGCGCGTCATGGACAACGTGGTCGTGGTCGTCGTCGACGATCCGCCGGAGCCTGACCTGCTCGGGCTGTACACCGGTGTTCCCCTCACCGAGCGCGGCGACTGGTACTCCGCGGTTCTGCCCGACCGCATCGAGATCTACCGCAATCCGATATGCCAGATGTGCGATACCGAAGCTCGCGTCGTGGAGGAAGTACGGATCACGGTCATCCACGAGATAGCCCACCATTTCGGGATCGATGACGACCGACTCCACCAACTCGGCTGGTAAACCCCTCTCCCGATTACAGTTTGCAAGAGCCTGACTGCTTTCGGTTGCGCTCAAGGTTCCCGCCAGGCACCTTAGGTGACATAGCGAACACTCTGAGTCAGGTTCGGCGGGGACCTATGGGGGCCAGGCTTCCGGGGAGACACAGACGTGCTCCCGAACGACAAGCCACGTACGGCGAGGTCGTCGCCATACGCGAGTTCCGCGCGCTCTGGTACGGCCAGGGCCTCTCCCTGCTCGGCGACCAGCTCGCGCAGGTCGCGCTGGCCGTCCTGGTGTTCAACAGGACGGGCTCGCCACTGGCCACGGCCGCCGTCTACGCGCTGACCTACCTGCCGTCGATCGTGGGCGGCCCGCTGCTGGCGGGCCTGGCCGACCGGTTCGCCCGCCGCCGCGTCATGATCGTGTGCGATCTCGTCCGCGCGCTCCTGGTGGCCGCCATGGCCGTGCCTGGCATGCCGTTCGCCGCGCTGTGCGTGCTGGTGTTCTTCGTGGTCCTGCTCAGCGCGCCGTTCTCGGCGGCGCGGGCGGCGCTGCTGCCGGAGATCCTGCTGGGCGACCGCTACGTCGCGGGCTCGGCGTTGCAGAACATGACCAACCAGGCCGTCCAGATGCTCGGCTTCGCCGCCGGTGGCGCGGTGATCGCGTTCATGGGGCCCTACCGGGCGCTGGCGCTCGACGCGGCCACCTTCCTCGCCTCGGCGCTGATCCTCGTCTCGGGGGTACGGCGAAGGCCCGCCGCCGGCCGTACGGACGGGTCGAAGCCGTCGATGTGGACGATGACGCGCGCCGGCGCCGTGCTGGTCTTCGGCGACAGGAAGCTGCGCACGCTGGTGCTGTTCGCCTGGTTGTGCGGCTTCTACGTGCTGCCCGAGGGAATCGCGGTGCCCTACGCGGCGCAACTCGCCGCGGGAACGACGCTGCCCGTGCCGGTGATCACGGGCCTGCTGATGGCGGCGATGCCGACGGGGACGGTGGTGGGCGCGCTGCTGTTCAGCAGGTTCGTCTCGCCGTCGGGACGGCTGCGCGCGATGGGGTGGCTGTCGATGCTGACGTGCGCGCCGCTGATCGTCTGCGCGATGCGGCCACCGTTGATCGTGGTGCTCGCGCTGTGGATCCTCTCCGGGATCGGCGGCGCCTACCAGCTGGCGGCCAATGCCGCCTTCGTGCAGTGCGTTCCCGCGGAACGACGCGGCCAGGCGTTCGGCCTGGTGCAGTCCGGGCTGATGGCGGCCCAGGGCGTCGGCATCCTGCTCGGCGGCCTCGCCGCCGAGAGACTCGGTCCCGAACCCGTCGTCGCGCTCGCGGGGGTCAGCGGGGTCACCGTCGCGGCCGTGCTGGCCATGATGTGGACCGAGTCTCGCGGCGACATCGTCGCCAGGGTGCGCGCCCAGGCTGCCGCCTGATCACGCCTGCGGCTTCTGGTCACCGGGAACCGTGGGCTCCTGGCGCTGCCAGCCGGCGGCCGGGCTGTAGTCGGGGGTCTCGTCCTGCCAGGGGCTGGTCTTGGCCTGCCGGTTGTTGATCAGGTCCTGGACGATCGAGGTGTTCTTGCCCTCGTCGGGCATGAGCAGCCAGCCGATCGCGTAGACGCCGATGCCGACCCCGCCGAACAGCGTGGCGATCGCCAGGCCGATCCTGACCAGGTTGGCGTCGATGCCGATGTAGTCGCCGATGCCCGAGCAGACGCCCGCGATGATCCGGCCGTTGCGGGTCCTGCGCAGCTGCTTGATGTTCGATTCGCTCATGACTCAAGACTGCCCCTCGGCCAGGCGTTTCCACATCGGGATTCCCCCTGGTAGAACCCTGGTATGGATGACATCCTGCGCGTCGACGACCGGCTCACCGGCGACCAGCGGCTCATCAGGGACACCGTCAGGTCCTTGGTGTCCGACCGCGTCCTGCCGTACGTGGGCGACTGGTTCGAAGAGGCCGTCTTCCCCGCGCGCGAGCTGGCGCCCGCGCTCGGCGAGCTGGGGCTGCTGGGGATGCATCTCGAGGGGTACGGCTGCGCCGGAACCGACGCCACCTCGTACGGCGTGGCCTGCAGGGAGCTGGAGGCGGGCGACTCGGGGCTGCGCTCGTTCGTCTCGGTTCAGGGTTCCCTGGCCATGTTCCCGATCTGGAAGTACGGGTCACCCTCGCAGAAGGAGGAGTGGCTCCCCCGAATGGCCTCAGGGTCGGCCATCGGGTGCTTCGGCCTGACCGAGCCCGATCACGGCTCCGACCCCTCCTCCATGCGCACCTACGCCAAGCGCGACGGCTCCGACTGGATACTCAACGGCTCCAAGATGTGGATCACCAACGGTTCCGTCGCGGACGTGGCCGTCGTCTGGGCGCAGACCGACGACGGCGTGCGCGGCTTCGTGGTCCCGACCGACACACCCGGGTTCTCCGCCCCCGAGATCCACAAGAAGATGTCGCTCAGGGCCTCGGTGACCTCCTCGCTGTACTTCGACGACGTCCGCCTGCCGGACTCCGCCGTCCTGCCCGAGGTGGTCGGTCTGCGCGGACCGCTCTCCTGCCTGTCGGAGGCGCGCTTCGGCATCCTGTGGGGCGTGGTCGGCGCCGCCCGCGCCTGCCTGGAGTCCGCGATCTCCTACTCCCAGACGCGCGTGCAGTTCGGCAAGCCGATCGGGGGCTTCCAGCTGACGCAGGAGAAGCTTGCGTGGATGTACGTGGGGCTGGCACAGTCGTCGCTGACCGCGTTCCACCTCGGATCCCTGAAGGACGCGGGGGAACTCACCCCGCGCCAGGTCAGCTTCGGGAAACTCGCCAACGTGCGGGCGGCGCTCGATATCGCCAGGCAGGCCAGGTCGATCCTCGGCGGGAACGGGATCACGCTGGAGTACCCGGTGATCAGGCACATGACCAACTTGGAGAGCGTGCTGACTTATGAGGGGACGGAGGAGATCCATACGCTGGTACTGGGAGAGGCGCTGACGGGGCTGTCGGCGTACCGGTGAGGCTACGGACGTCGCGCTGGGGGCTGTACTCTCTGTACCCTGCATCATGCGAGGGGCGTTAGCTCAATTGGCAGAGCTGCGGACTTTTAATCCGTAGGTTCCGGGTTCGAGCCCCGGGCGCCCTACCACTCTCCACCTCGAATCCCGTGCTTGAGCTGGGGCTCCTCTCCCGTACGGCGTGAGCGCGTAGGCAGCTGAATGCCGCCGAAAGCAGCCGTATGCCACTCCTCCCGGAATATACGCGGAATGGATCTTGGCGCGTTTGCCCAGGTCGGCCGCGCGTTTCGGAAGCTTCCACGGCCCATTCCGCAGCCGCGAACGACGAAGGACCCCGAGTGTTCCCCGGGGTCCTGGTGACGAGCACCCTGTGTCATGCGGCGAGGGCATCGAGGATGCGCTGGTTCGCGACCGCACGTTGACCGTCGATGCACTTGGCGTAGACGCGCAGCAGGACATCGACGCCATGCCCGGCTCGCTCAGCCGCTTCGGGTGCATGGACGCCCGCGTTGAGCCAGAGGGAGACGGCAGCGTGCCGAAGGTCATACGGCCTGCCCGCCAGTGGCGAGGTGACCTGATCAGGGGTGAAGGCGTACGTACGCGCCTCCCTCCAGACCTTCGACACCGTCGAGCCGGGGAACGGCTTGCCCGTGCTGGTACGGAAGAGCCGCCCGTCTTCGCCGACTCCGTGATCTTTGATGTGTTGTCGGAGGATCTTCACCAGCTCGGGCGGGATGGGTACCGGGCGCGTCGCCTTCTGCTCCCTGTGCTTCAAGCCCCGCTCGTCGTGGCTCTCCCCCGAGTCCGTGTAGCGGCTGTTCGTCTCGGGCGAAGTCTTCTCCAGCGTCAGCAGGCCCCATCCCTTCTCAGGTAGATGACAGTCCTTCTTCCGCAGGGCCGACGCTTCACCGGGCCGCAGACCACCGAAGTACATGCAGGCGAACATGGCCATCATCATCTGACCGCGCGACCGCCCCACGTAGGTCACGGCGACGAGCAGCTCGCGCGCCTGGCTCGGGTTGACGACCGAGCGACGATCGATCTCCCCCGTTGACTTGATCTTGCGTAGCTTCACCTTGTGGAGCGGATTTGCCGAAAGCTCTTCCAACTCCACGGCGTACTCCAGCACGTGATGGAACACGGCCCGCTTACGGCGATAGGTCGAGGTCGCCGCAGGCTTGCCGTCCATGCAAAGCGACAGCGCCTCCAGGACGGCCCGCGTGTGCCTGGCCTCGTCCAAGGCGCTCAGGGGCAGCGACGCCGCTTCGATCCACCGGATGGCTTTGGCGATCTCGGGTGATGGGACGGGGCGACGATCTGGCGGGAGGAACGCGTACTCCCGCAGCGCCTTCCGGATCACCCCATCCTCGGGACGGCCCGGAGCGTCGGTGCTCAGGATGGGGGTGATGTTGGCCAGAGTGTCGGTCATGCCCTCGCGGGACTTGGGCGCGGCGTGAGGCCACCAGGCGTGGACGTAGGCGACCGCGAAGGAGTACCAGGTGCGCGCATCCTTGGCCTTGACCATCGACACAGGGAGGCCGCTGTCCTCGTCGAACGCCTCCCCATTCTTGGCCGCCTGCCGCAGCTCCGACAGGAAGCTTTCGGCCAGGCCCTTGGTCTTGAAGGTGGAGGACTTCTCCCGGTTGCCGACCGTCCAGCGCACCGTGTGCGAGATGACGCGGGGCTTCTTGCTCTTGCCGTCGTTGCGAGTGTTGGTGCGGATGTCCCAGAACTTGACCTTGTACGAGGTGTTCATGCTGCCCTCCGGAGGGATTCGAGCCAGGCGTTGAGGTCGCTGCGGTAGATGCGGAGTTCGCCGTTGGGCAGGCGGATGCCTTGCGGCGCCTTGCCGATCTCGCGCCAGCGGTAGAAGGTGCGGCGGGAGATGCCGCCGAGTTCGTCGAGGACCTGGGCGACGGTGAGGAGTTCGTCTCTCTTCACGCCGCCACCGCCTCAGTTGCCGAAGGATCTTGGCCGGTGGCTTGGGCTTCCAGCTCGCGCAGGTGTGCGCGCCAGCGCTGCCGTTCATGGATGGACCTGAGGAGCCGGACAGTCAGGGGCTCCACGTTGGCGTCGCCGGCCAGGACGGGCCGCCAGACGTAGCGGTGCGGGTCCGGGGTGTCGCCTGTCTGGCCGAGGACTTCCAGGACCCAGGTGCGGCGGTCTTGCTTGTGTTCGGTCAGGGTCTTGTTGCTCCACTTGCGGGAGACCAGGACGCGGCGGCCGGCGTAGCCGAGGTGTTCGGGCTTGTGGGCCTTGCCTCGGCATCGGCCGGGAGTCATCCCCGCCTTCGCCCCCTTGGGCTGGACGCCATAGCGGAGCCAGTTGGGGCAGGTGGGCGAGCAGGGTTCGTAGCGGAGGGCATCGACGAAGCGGGCGGCGTGTTCGCGTTGGGCCTGGCCGTCGAGGGCCTGGTCGAGGCTCTTGGTGAGGTACTTGGACAGGTAGCGGATGCACTGGTCGGCATCCGGGGTACCCGCCAGGACGCCCTTGACGTCCACTTGGTCGCCGAAGCGGATCACGTGCGCCGGTTGGGCGTCGGGGTCGGTGTCGAGCTGGTCGAGGGCCTGGTCCCAGGTGGGCAGGACCTCGCCGGTTTCCGGGTCGAGGTAGCCGACTTCCTCGTCCCAGACCGGCAGGTGATCGCCCTCGAACTTCACCGTGTCGATCTGGGGCCACCACACCTGGTGGTAGGTCGCGGCGGCGATCTGCTTGACCTCGGCGCGGGGGAGGGTGCCCCGGATGGCCATGTGCAGGTGCGGGGCGAGCCGCTTTTGTGGTTCGACGCTGGCGAAGTACTGCACGTCGTAGCCCGCCACGCGGCGCAGGTTCTGCACGAACCGGTCGATCAGCTTGGAGAAGTGCAGCGCGTCACGAGCGGCCCGCGCGTAGTCGTAGGCGTCCGGATCGACCGGGGCGCCGTTCAGGACCTTGCCGTAGGACGGCAGGGTCAGGGTGACGAACAGCGACGGCCGGTAGACCTTGCCGTCCGAGCCGGTGAAGGTCCGGCCGAGGGTCGTGTTGGTCATCGAGCGCTTGGGCAGGTCCGGGGCGTCCTGCCGCCGGCGGGTCGAGCGGGAGCGCTTGGCGGTGGTGCGGCCGAGGACGTTGCCGCGCATGCCCGCCTCGTTGATCTCCTCGTCCAGGCCGACGATGACCGCGTCGAGGTCGGTGGTGTCCTGGCCGAGGTGGTCGGCCTGGTCGCGTTGGGCTTGGATGTCGGCGCGGAACTCGATCAGCCAGCGTTGTTCGTCGGTGGCCGGGTCGGGGGTGATGGCGGGTTCTTCGTCCAGGTGCCAGCCCTCGCGGCACTGGGCCATCCGCAGGTGCTTGTTGCGCTTGGCGCACGACGGACACTTGCTGTCCATCGTGGCGCCGCACGGGACGTCGATGATTTCCCACTTGCCGGTGTGGGTGTCGAGGCGCTTGAGCGGGACGGGCCGGATGCACACGCCGTGCAGCTTGGCGACCTCTTCGACGACTTCGCGGGCCTGCGGCATGGCCAGCCGTACTGCTCGGGGCAGGCAGCGATCGGTCATGCGGCCTCCCCGTACTCGGCGACCATGGCGCGGATGTCGGCATCCGAGACGTAAGCCGCCCGGACGCGAACGGGTTCGGGTGAGGCTTCCAGCCGCATGTAGGCCACGCCCGCGCCCAGCTCGGGGACGGGTGAGATGTGGTCGGCGAGTGCTCCCCTGTCGCGGGCGCCGTCGCCGAGGACCATGTCCACCTGTTCGGACTCGTCCAGCCGCAGTGCGATCTTGTCGGGGAACAGGTTGCGGATGTTCATGACCTCCTTGCGGGGGTCCTGCAAAGCCGCCATCACGCCGACCCCGACCGAACGGCCCTGGGTGGCGAGGGTGGCCAGCGCGGCGGAGATGCGCTGTCGGAGCTGTTTGTCGGGTTGGTAGGCGGTCAGGAACGCGACCTCGTCGACGAGCACCAGGACGAAGGGGTCCTCGGTGGTGGGGGTGTGGTTGCGCTGCTGGCCGGCGAAGCGAGCGGCGCGTTTCTGCATGACGTCGACCGCGTCCTCTAACAGGTCGGCGCAGTCGCCGGGATGGGCGGCGTAGCGGGTGAACAGCTCTTGGCCGAAGGACAGCTCCATCAGCTTCGGATCGAGCGCCCAGATCTCCGCCAGGCCCGCCCGCATCGCGGGAAGTAGGCCGCGGATGGTGTCCCATAGGAACGAGCCCTTGCCCGCCCCGGTGGCGCCCGCGATCAGGATGTGGGTGCCGAGCACCTTCAAGCGCAGCGGCTTGCCGTCCTCCTGCTTGCCGATCTCCACCGGTCCCACCGTGGGCTCGCCAGGGATCGGAAGCGCCGGGATCGGATCGGCGAGCGGATCACAGCGCGGGAAGGTCAGCAGCAGCCGCCCGCCCCTGATCAGCGCCACCCGGCAGGAGGTGGCGCCGAAGCCCTGGGCGAGGTTGTCGAGGCGGTCGGTCCAGTCCTTGACCGCCTGACCTTTGAGCATCCGGACAGTGACCAGGTCGGCCCAGCCGTCGCAGCGGACGCGGACCAGATAGGGCAGGTAGTCACGGCCGTTGATGCGCTTGGCCAGCCCGGAGACGAAAGTGACCGACTGCCAGTGACGGCGGTAGATCCACACCAGCCGCCACCAGGCCAGCAGCCGCCGGCCGACCAGACGGACGAAGGAGGCGCGATCGACGAAGGCCCAGGCGGTCAGCGCCAGGACGACGAATCCCAGGACGCTCGCCGCGAGCGGCCAGCCGTAGAAGTACCAGACAGCACCCAGGGCAAGCGGGATGGCGACCGCGACCGGATGCCGCCAGACGGTACGGACGAGCGCGACGAGCAAGCGCCACAGGTAGATGAGGATGGTCAGGATGGCGGGGGTTTTGAGCACGGCCGGTTGGAAGACGATGGCCGTGTCCGGGGTGGTGGTGACGAGGTTGTGCGCTTCGTCACCGGGGAGCCTGCGGAACATAAGCTTGGAACCTCTCGTGATGTGGAAGTCGTGGGAGAAACCAGGGGCCGCCGGAAGTTGCACCTTCCAGCGGCCCCGCTTGCTGTCAGGCCGCCTTGCCGGTGGCGACCTTGGCCGACTGGTCGGCGTGCCGGTGCTCGCAGTGGCTCACGCTGAAGTGGCGCTCCAGCGTGAGGACGAACAGAGCGGCCTCGCGGGCGAGTTGGCGGGCGAACTTCAGGTCGTCCACCGTGACCGGTCCGGCCGTGGTGATCAGGACCGAGGTGGCGCCGAAGTCGAGCGCCAGGACGGGCGGGTGCAGGGCGTAGGGGTGGCGGAGGGTGCGTGTGGCCTGGCCGGTGGTCAGGCGGATCACGCTGGTTCGAGGGGTACGGCGGCGAGTCACTAAGCGGCGTCCTTTCCGGCCTGGGCCTTGCTCGGGGCGGTGTGGCGGGGGGCGTGCATCTCGCGGACCTTGATGGAGAAGGCCAGACGGCCGTTGCCGTTGACGTACGGCGTGACCGAGACGGTCTCGAACTCCACCGGCGTGAACGGCAGTCCCGGCATCGGCGCGGGAGGCACCGGCTGCACGGGGCTGAGGATCTTGACCGCGACCGTCTTCTGGGCGGGCTTGAGGGTCGGGTCACCGTCCATGACCGCGACCTGCCAGACCAGCTCACCGGTCTGCTTGTCGCGGGCCTGCACGAACCGGCCGTTGGTCGAGGCGTCGAAGTCCTTGACGGGCTCCACCTCGCCGACGATGTAGCAGCCGTGCGGGAACACCATGGGGAAGGTGACGGGGATGGGGCCTTGCAGAGCCATGATTCCTCCTGACGACTGATAGGCACTTAACCTATCAAGTCCTTTGAGGATAAGAAGAGCCCGCTTGATAGGTCAAGTGCCTAGGCGGGCTTTCCTGGTGACAATCGGCTAACCGGTCGGATAGCTGCAGCGCAGGGAGGCGCGATCACTCCTAGGAGCGAGAACCGCCCCATGCCCTATGGTGCTGGCTCATGACACGGGGTGCTTGGGGATGCTTAGCGGCGATCTGTGTGCCGCTTGCCGTACTGCTCGTCTTGATCATGATCCCTGTCCGGCGGGACAACGCACGGCTCGACGCCCTGTACGAGCGGGCACTCAACTACCCGCTTCCACCGAACACGCGCAACGAGTTCTGGGGCGACGGTGACGCAACCATTCAGAAGAACATGAGCAGCGGAAGCGGCGACTACTGCGACTACCGGGTCAGAATCACCCTGCACACCTCGCTCTCCGAAGCCGAGATCCGCCGCTACTACAACAAGGCGAAGATCGCGGGAGCCGAGCGCCCAGCCCACATCACCCTGTGGTTCGCGGAACCCGACGAGTGGTACGGGCGCGGGTACATCCTGGAGGTCTACGACTCCCACGACAGTGACTGGGACTGGCGTTGCGCCCTATGAGACCGGATAGGCGTCTTCCAGCTCATGACGGTCCGCCGGGAGGAGAATCTCCACCACGACGAGGGGACGGCCGGACGCATCCCGAACCGCCCCGAAGACCGCCAGCAGCGGCGTGTTCTTCGGCATGGCGAGCTTCTTGGCCTCATCCGCCGACGGCATGCGCGCGGTGATCTGCTCCACTATGTGATCGAAGCGGACGCCCTTACGCGCCTTGAGATGCTCGCGCAATCCCTGCGTCAGCGGCTCCCCGCTGGTCAGGTCGGTCCCCTCCGACAGTTCCAGAGGCAGCCACAGCGATACCAACTCGGTCGGCCCGCCGTCACGGGCGATCAGTCGCCGCCGCAGGAAGGCCTTGGCCTTCTGCGGCACGTCGAGCAAGGCGCCGATCCGGTTAGGTACGGCTACTGCGCCCGCTTCGAGCACCTCGCCGGGCGTGTCGGCCTCGGGGTTGGTGAGGTATGCCTGTCCGGGGCGGTTGGATTCGACCGAGTCCATCGCCGGACGGCCCCGCACGAAGCGGCCCTTGCCCTGCTGGGAGTCGATCCAGCCCTGTTCACGCAGCATGCGCAGAGCGGCGACCACGGTGGGACGCGAGACGCCGAACTCTTGGATCAGCTGGTTCTCGCTGGGAAGGAGAGACCCCGGAGGGTAGTCTCCCGCCTCGATACGCCGTTGAAGGGTCTGCACGAGCTGCGCATACTTCGGCGGCACGGACTCTAGTGACATCATGACCGTCCTGCACCCAACAGGTTGTTTTACCAAGTGCGAGCGTAGCCTGCTCCGATGCGCATGTCCATGTGGCGTCATCGCCAGAGCAAGAAACCCCGGTAGGCAGACGACGAGGCACCGCCGTACAGGCGTGGGATGGGCCACGGCCTGCCTACCGGGGAGATAGAGGCGCGACGAGGCGGGTACCCGGAACATCGCAGGAACCCCTCCCTGCGGCTCAACACCGCCTCGCCGCGCCCGTCATCACCTGGCGATGTACTCCGCCAGGACACTTGCCGCACCCTCGGGGTCGCTGGTCGGGTGACGCTTCTCCGCGTTCTGCCAGGAGTAGTAGACCCCGCCATAGCCAACGAACACCCACACCGGCAGGCTGGGCTCAGGCGGATGCACCATGAGCACGCTGTTGTTGTCCCGCAGTTCTGCGTTGACGCCATGCTTCGTGAGTTGATCACGCAGCCGGACGAGCATGTTGCTCTCGTGGATCTGCTCGAAGCCGGCCATGGCCGCAGCCATGATCGAGTTCATCTTGCGCTCCCTTCGGCCCGGCCGCTTCCGAGGCAGTCGAGACACTCCCGTTCCCCACCCATCTCTTGATCCGTACCGCCCTGCGCTACCAGCAGCGCACGACGCGAAATGCGCAGCTTGGACCCGACGCCCCGACACGAAGGGCAAGGGCGTGTCTCGCTCATCTCGTCTGGCCGGATCACCGTCGCCATCTCCTCGTTCATCCGGCGTTCCCTGTGGCGGGAGGCCGCTTGACGTACCGTGGTTGATTGATGGCAAGTCCACCGGCAAACAGAGATATGCAGGACCCCCGAGCGGCCCCCCTCTTAGCCCCTTTTCGCCCCCCTCGGAAAGCAGGTTGGATATGGCAGAGGCGACGCCCAACGTTCAACTCCGCGCATGGCGAGAGAACGCGCGTTTGACCCGAGCCGAAATGGCCAAAATGGTCATCCTCAGCGCGAGCGGGGTCAAATACAAGCTGGCCTGCGACGAGGAGCGCATCAGGCGTTGGGAGGCCGGCGAGGTCAGGTGGCCTCGCGAGCCGTACCGCCAGGCGATCGCCGAGGTCACCGGACTGAAGCCCGAAGACCTGGGTTTTGTCCCGACTCGGCGCAGCAGCTCGTTTACGGTCAACCTCGCCAATCGGGAGGAGAATGACAGCGTGCGACGCCGCGAATTCGTCGGCTTGACAGGGGCCGCTTTGTTCAGCGCCGTCCTGGGGAAGCCGGAAAAGCCGCTGGACACCAGCCGCCATATCGAAAAGCTCGCTACCGTTCTGACCGACTACTCCACGCCCATGAACGGGCCGGTTGACTTGGAATCCCTTTCCGCTGCTGTCGTGGCGGCGAAGCAGAATTATCAAGCCTGCCGATATGCGCAGGTCACCGAGGCTCTGCCCGCGCTTCTCCGCAGTCTCCGCGCCGCTTGCGCCCAGTCGGACGGCGACGCCCAGCTGCGGGCTCATGCCCTGTCAGCCGAGGCCCATCACGTGGCCGCCTCCATCCTGCTCAAGCAGGACGACAAGGGCCTCGCCTGGCTCGCCGCAGACCGCAGCATTCAAGCCGCGCATGCCAGCGGAAGCCCGCTCATGATCGGATCGAGCTCTCGCATCATCACCCACGCTCTGATGGACGGCGGGCACCACCGGGCAGCCACCGAAGCGACACGTGCGGCAGCCGTACGGATGGACGCCGACATGAGCGCCCCGTCTCCCGATGATCTGTCGATCTACGGATCTCTCTTGCTCCGCGGGGCAGTCGCAGCCGCACAGAGCGGTGACCGCCACAACATCGCCGAACTCCTCGACGAAGCCGCCGAGGCAGGCACTCGACTCGGACACGACGGCAACCACATGTGGACCGCTTTCGGACCGAACAACGTCCTGTGCCACCGCGTCAACATCGCGCTGCGACTGGGCGACGCGGGAACTGCGATCGAGCACGCACGACACGTGGAGATCGACAAGCTGCCGATCAACGAGCGTAAGGCCACGCTTCTCCTCGACACCGCCAGCGCCTTCCTGATGTGCGGCAAGCACGAGCAGGCGTTGCATATCCTGCGCGCCGCTGGAGAGATCGCGCCCGAGGAAGTCGCAGGGCGGGAAGCGGCATTGCGGTTGGTCCGTGACATTCTGGCCACAGCGCCGATCAGTGTGCGGCGCGAAGCTCGTGAGTACGCCGAATCTGTGGGAGTCATCGCGTGACCCAGCTTGGCAAGGTCCTGTACATCATCGTGTGCGCCGCCGGACCGGCCGCAGATGTCGGCCGCCTCGTCGCCTTGGCTCAGGACGACGGATGGACTGTCCAGATCATCGCCACCCCACCGGCACTCGACTTCATCGACGCGCCAGAGCTGAAGCAACAGACCGGCCGTCCTGTACGCAGCCAGTACCGCAAGCCGTCCGAGCCCAAGTCGCCCCGAGCTGACGCCATCATCGTGGCCCCCGCCACATACAACACGATCAACAAGTTCGCCCAAGGCATCGCCGACACCTACGCTCTTGGTCTCCTGTCCGAGGCGCCAGGTCTGGGTATCCCTGTCGTAGTCCTGCCGTTCGTGAACAGCGCACTTGCCGCGAGAGCCCCGTTCCTGCGCAGCGTCGAAGACCTACGCGCCGAAGGGGTACGCGTCCTGTTCGGCCCCGGCCAGTTCGAGCCACACGCACCGACCACAGGCGGGGAGCAGTTCGGCACCTACCCGTGGAAACGCGCACTCAGCGAACTTGCCGAATTGGGCTCATAGGAATCAAGGGCGGCGCTCCGCGCCGCCACGCGGCCCGAGCTTGCGGCCCGCACGCTGCGCGTGCGGCCTGGGGGCCGTTCTCGCGCGCGCCCGCCACTCGGGCCGCGCTCAAATGGGCATCGGCCTATGCCTCAAGCACTCGCCAGCCTTCCGCCCACCAGCCATCACCGCTGGTGTCCTGCACCACCGACACAATCACGTCATCGACAATCTCAATGACGACCATCTCCCACAGGTCGTCGAAGTCGTACGTGCGGCAATGCGCGCACCCCTCCAAGATGCCCTGAACAATCACACGGTGATGGCCCCGTTCACCCTCCACGGCCCATCTGTAATCCCAGTTCAGACGCTGACCCACCTCATACTCAACGAGGTCCGTCGCTCCGAACTTGAACTGCGCGGTCCAGATACCAGCTACTCCGCAGCTCGGGCAGGTGAATGGATCGGGCAACTTCACCGTGTTGAACATCCCCATAAGCGCTCATGCTCCACGCGAGCACTCTCACCTGCCAACTTCTTTTCGTCTCCGACGGGGGCTCCGGCTCCGGGATGATCACCAGGTGGGCTCGTCGCCGCAACTCTGTTGGTGGCTGAGGCGGGGCCTGATCATCCCGCCCGCCATCGACCCGGAACAAGCCGAGCAGACCAGGGCCACGGCTACCAGATCGTTCGTCCAGTGGGGCGCTCCATCTGGTAGCCGTGGCCCTAACCCGCTTCCCCTGCGGGCGGGTCGACGGCAGACGGGATGATCAGGCGGGCGGGGTGCTGTGGGGCGGGAGTCGTCTCCGCAGGCCGTCGAGTATCGTCACGACATGGAGATGCCGGAGCTCGCCGACTTGATTTGGCTCTTTGAGGACGAGCCAGAGGGCGAACACGACGATGTTCCGTGGCCGGTCGGTCTCCACTCCTTCCGGCTACACCGAGGGACATCTTCCGTGCTGTTCTCGCTCGATCCCACGGCGGGCGAGGCCTACATCAGCCTCTACGCGGGCGATGACGAGCTGGTGACCCTGGGACGGCTCCGCCCTCTCGACCGCCTTCGCATCGAGCGAGCGGAACCCGATATAGAGGCCATGAAGCTGTGGCTCCGAGGCGCGGGCGAGCCGATCGTGCTTCAGACCAAGCCGTTGATCCGGCTTTCCTGGGACCTGAAGGCGCTGGGAGCATGATAGGCGTTGGCCCAGGCCAGCGCTTGATCATCGTGCCATTAGCGTGCCATTAACCCCAGTGACGAGGGGCCAACCACGGTCACTTACGACCGACCCGAGAGCGTCGCTGACCAGGCAACCCAAGGTCCAGAGCCCGCGATAGCTGCAATTCCCAAGCTGACAGCGTGGGACCATCTACGGGTGAGCGATCCGTGGGATGCCATCGATGATCAGATCCTCGCAGAGCGCATCGTTCAAGCTCTGATGATCATTCGAGATCACTTCGGCGGGACGCTCCACGAAGCTATCGACAGGTTCAGCGAGCGCTACGAGTATCTCCGGGAGACACGTCCAAACTACTTCATCAAGCCGCACGGGGAGTACGGGCGAGACTTCTACTCCTGAGGTCGGCGCTCGTTGCAGTTTCCGTTGCAATTCCACCTCGTCCCGCGGCATTCAACGAGGACCGCCAGGTGCCCCTGACCTGCATTGAACCACGTGGAACAGTTCAAGATCGAGCTTTTAATCCACAGGTTCCGGGTTCGCGCCACGGGCTCCAGGTGGCAAGACCCGTCGGGCTTACGCGCCTACAGTGGGGAGGTGGCCCAGTATGACGCAGACCGACTAGTTCAAGCTGCACCATGGCCCGACCAGCGTATGTGCGGTGAGTGCGGGGAACGGTACCACGTTGCCTCCCGTGGGGAAGGCGGACCGTTTCACTTCCGGGCAATGCGGATGGACACAGGGCCGGGAGCGACCGTCAGGATCACCGGCCACTGGCGTTCGGGAAACTGGAATCCGGGCGAGACGCTCGAACTCCGGCGACGAGACGGCTACAGACTCACGATCATCGGTGCTCGGATGGAGCTAGCCGCCAGTGAAATGTCCGAGCGCAGAGGGCAACGGACCCTCTTGGTACCGGAACACCAGTCGCTCCAACCTGGCTGCATCTGGGCAATGCCCTCGATCGATGGGATCGAGTAGGCCGGCCGTGCCCATTGCGTGCCCGTCAGGAGAGGAATCCAGGGACCTCACGGGGAATCACGGGTAGCCGAAGCGCTACCCTCCAGGCCAGCGATTCCCCCCGCTCAGAGGCCGTGATCTTGAAAGAGTTCCCAAGCTGACAGCGCACCAGATGCATCCTATGAGCCCTCTTCTGAATGATCATGGCTCATAGGCTGGGTGGGGAGGTGCCAGTTAATCCGTTGGAAGGGCATGCGGATGCGCGTCAGGAACCGATTCTCGCCGAAGCGTTCGTGGTACCCGCCAGGGGCGGAAGAGGCTCTTGCCTACGTCATCCACCGCGCCTTCATCGACATCCGTCACATGGTCCGATACCGCAAGCCGCTCTGGTTGGACAGAGATGAGCCCGGACCCGAGTCGACGGCCTACCTCCAGAAGATCCACATGCTGTCGGACCTCGGGGACCAACTGCCGTCGTGTCTTGCCGCCATGGTCCGCCGGTCCTCATCCCCTGAGGACATCGAACAGAGCCTGACCTACACATGGAGGACCGCCGGCCCAGACAAGCGTCAGTGGCTACGAGAGGCTTTCACCCAAGTCGGCTACGACCATCGCCACCTGTTCCCCGATCGAGGAGACCATGACAAGTACGACCAGGCGTCTCGGCTCGGAGGACGAATCAGAACGGCCCGAACCGCTGCAACGGCAGAGCTGATCGCACGGGGGTATGACAGCAAGGGATGGGAGGAAGACCTCTGGCATACGCTGGAGGAGATCCCCAGCACGGATGGCCCACTCCCTCATGTCATCTTCAGATTCTCCGCCCGCTCCAGGCCGGCACGCTGGTTGAGAAAACCCCGGCTGGTCGTGGCCGTGGACGTTGAGACGAATCAGGCGACCATGCTGCCTGAAGATCCGGAGCATATGCGGAATGATCCCGTCCGCCCTTGATCAATAGACTGGAAGAGTCCAGGTCATCGCACCATTCATCCCATAACAAGCCTTCCACTTTTAATCCGTAGGTTCCGGGTTCGAGCCCCGGGCGCCCTACCACCAAAAACCCCATCTGACCTGGGCTTTCTCGGTTCTCGGCTCGTCTCTGAGAGGCGAAAATGGCCGAGTTCATGCTCGTCACATGCTCTTCGGCACGGGTTCGGCATGTCAGTGGGCACCCGCGCGGGGCGAAAAGACCCGCTTTGCGTGGGCGGTCGCCGGGCCGCCCGGCCCCGGCAGGTAAAGCCAGCCCCGCCAAACGTCCAAGGGAAGGGGTGTGGCGCAAGGGTCGCGTGGCAGGCCGCGCCCGACTTGACCCCAGGCCCGTCCAAGGGCTCGCAAAGCCGCTTTCGGCCGTGATGCTGCCGCAGAGCAGTGGACGACGCAGTAGTGCAGGAGCAGTTGGTCGGCCCAGCGCCCGTATGCCCCGCCGTGCACGATCGTGACCAGCGAGAACGGGCCGTCCTCGCGGAAAGCCGTCGTCGCCGTCGGCCGCTCCATTTTGACCATCGTATGGCACCTGTTGTCCGATCCAGATGCCCGCTTCCAGGACCTCGGCGCCGACTTCTACGACACCCGGATCAAGCCCGACCGCAACCAAACGCAACCACATCCGCCAGCTCGAAGCCCTCGGCTACCGCATGATCATCGAGCCAGCCACCTGACAACTACCGGCCTGCTCACCCCGACCGGGCATCACCTGCCGGGGTTCGCTGCCGCCTGCCCAGTTACTGTCCGATTTTCGGATTAGCGTGTGCTGTCCTCATTTGAGCTGGAGGCGCACATCCCCGGAGTTGGCGAGGACCACGGTACGGCTGACGCCACGCTGCCAGGGGGCGGGAACCAGGAACAGGTGACCGCCTGACTCCACCAGCAGGCGAAGCCCGGTGTAACGGTGCTTGAACTTGCCTCCCGCGGGCAGCGCCGTGTGGCTGACGCCGGGAGGCGGATCGGCCAGCGGTTCGGCCGTCTGCAGAAAGACCTGGGGGCGGCCCCCGAGACGTTCGGCGTCCACCTGGCCCAGGCCCGCACCGTAGGAGGCGGCAAAGCTGTTGGCGGCCCAGAACACGCCGCACACCGCCAGAGCTATGCTCGACCAGCGGGCGATTGCCAGGCCGCTGCCCGAAGGGGCCCAGCCGGGATCGGACCGCCGTTCCCGGAGCTTGCCCCAGAGCGTTCCCGCATGGCGAAGCAGCAGCACCCCGATGGTGAGGGAGAGCGCCGTGGTGCCCTGCACCTCGTTCGCCGATACGTGGGGCACCACAATGCCCACGACCGCTCGCACGAACAGAATGAAGCTGATCATCACGATGGCCAGGGCAGTCCAACGGGACAGGGCATCCCGCCGAGGGTCGGAAACCAGCCACTGGGTACCCAGGCCCAGGCCCGCTGTCGCCAGGGCGATCAGCGCCACCAGGACGATCGGAACGTAGACCACCTCGGAGCCATACAGGAGCAGATCGGCCGTGGACAGGTTGACGAGGTCGAGGTAGACCCCGAAGTACTCGAACCGCGCCCGGGTCGCCAGGTAGCCGAAGTAGAACAGCAGCGAGGTCACCAGCGTGGTGGGGGCGATGATGTTGCTGTAGGCGGTCAGGTGACCGAGCAACGCCTGGGGCTGGGGCGGCGGGTCGGCTTCCGCCTCGGCTGCCTGCCGTACCTCTGCGGCGGTCATGATCCCGTGGGCTCGTCCTCGGGGAAGGTGGCCCCTTCGGTCGGCTCGTCCGAAGGTTGCGGGGCTTCGGTGGTCGGCTCGTCCGGGGTCGGCTGCTCTGTGGCCGGCCCGTCCGTCGGCGGGTCCGGTGGCGGCTCGGCGGAGCCGTCGCCGGTGCTCACCAGAGGGAACGGCTCCTGCGTCGACGTGCAGATCTCGCCGGATCTGCACTGCCAGCGGGCGGTGATGGTCAGCGTGCCCTTCGCCGGGCGGGTGCCGACGGTCCGGACGCCGATCCAGCAGCCGTTGCGCAGCCCGCTCGTGGTGTTCGGCGGGATCTTCAAGCCCACCTGGCAGGGGGCGACGCCGACCGTCCTGGCTTTGCCGTCGTCGTAGGGCTGGGGCACTTGCGAGCAGTCGTCCACCTTCCACAACCCGGCCGGTTGCACAGTGATCGCCTCGATGATGAGCGTCCGGGAGCCCTCGGCGGCGCCGATGATTGCGCACGTGGCAACGGGGAATTCCTGCCCGAAGTTCTCGATGGGGTAGTAGTTGCCGAGCGTCGGCCCGCCGATGATCGTGGACTTCTTCGCGGGCGGTGCGGTGCTGGGGCTGTCGCCGGGACCATCCCCGCCCCCGGAATCGTCCGGGCTCGAGGACTGCCCGGCGTCACCGTCCCAAGGCTGGCCCTGGGAGTCGCTCTGGGAGTCGCTCTGGGTCGTGAATGCGGGTCGGATGGCCAGGAAGAGACCCACAACGAGGACGACCGCGAACAGGGAGCCGATTAGCAGATTGCGGCTACGGTTGCTCACCCGCCCATTATCCCCACCGATCTCCGACGCGCCATGAGTAGGCCCTACTCAATCGATCACGAGGAGTAGAGAGCCTCGATCTGGGGGCCGCCTTTAATTCGTAGGTTCCGGGTTCGAGCCCTTGGCTCCCTATTGCGCTGACCTACAGTTTCTTGAGAATCTGTAGTCGCGTTGTCGCGCCGCGTTTTCGTTGTAGCACCATGGTCTGGTGCGGGCGGCCCCGTCTTAGTGGTTCAGGTGCTCGTCGAGCACGCGGGCTAGATGGCGTTTGTTGAGGTCATGGACTGGTCCAGGAGCCCGCCTACTCAGAGGCCATTCCCGCCACGGTAAGTGGCTCTATTGGCATTTCTGGACAGCCGATGGGCGCCAACCGGGGAGCACCGCGCATGTGGCTCCGCATGTGGGAGCGGTAGGCCCCCTGTGGTCTCCGACTGGGCTGAATGGACGCGATTGGTTCCGCATCCCGCAGGATCGGCTACGATGCCGCCTGCGCCGAATGTGAATGGATGGTATAGCGGAAACTTTTAATCCGTAGGTTCCGGGTTCGAGCCCCGGGCGCCCTACTACTTTGACCTGCAGTTTCTCTCACCTCTTGATCAAAGAATCATGAGGTGGGTCATGCCTGGGTCACATCTGGGACGCACCGGCACCAAGGGAGATTTCCGGTATTGCGCTCAGCGCGGTGGCCGGTTCGTGGGGAGATGCCGGAGCCGAAGTGTCTGGCCCTCAGCTTCAGGCAATCGGCACTACCGCCCTGGCGCGCAGTGACCGGGCTCCCGCTCTCGCCCGAGAGGCCGTCGGCGACTGGCTGGAGCCCGCGCACCCCGCCCGCGAGATCACGGTGCTGGCGGCGTCGGAGCTGGTCACCAACGCAGTCCGGCACTCAAGCACCGCGCAACCCTCCGCCGTGACTCAGGGAACGCCGGACGTGATCACGCTCAGGCTGTCCCAAGGGTCGGACTATCTGCGGTTAGCAGTGACCGATCCAGGATCGTCGTGTTCAGAGCCGTCGGTGATCCCACTGCAGGTGCCGAACCTGAACGCCGAGCGCGGTAGGGCGATCGTCGAGGCCCTGTCTCGGGGCCGGTGGGGCAGCTACCGGCTTCCTCCGGCCGGGTTGCGCCTGGTGTGGTGCCACCTCGACCTCACGCCCACCCCAACCGAGCTCAACGAGCTCTTCTGCGCCCCCGCGTAGCCGGCCACCTCACCGGCCGTGCCAACTCGCAGACAGGAGAACCGTCATGCGCCGCCACCACCTGCTCATGTTCATCCCGGTGTTCGTCACGGCCACGTTTGTCGGCTGGATCACCGCCGACGCGATCGGCTCCCCGTACCGATTACGCCGCCCAGCCAGCATGGTGAACGTGCGCGCGATGTCGCGGCCGGCCAGCTCGGCCAGCTCGATCCGACCCAGATACGGGATCAGATGCAGCCGCACATGATCGGCATAAGTCGCTCGGGTACGGCTTGCGCTCGCTCACCGGGCCATCTCAGCACATCCGAGCCCGCCAGCCAGACGTAACGCTACAGATCCACCCGATCACAATACGACAGGGTGGGGCATCAACTCGCGAACCGCCCTCTCACATTCAGGGCTGGGACTGGCGACCGTGGAGATCAGCGGGACAGTTCGCACGGGACGTGTCGCAGGTCCCGGTGGCCGACCCGGCGCATCCAGTCGGCCAGCACGATCGACAGCAGCCAGGCCCCCGCGCCGATGGCGAGGTCGTGGGGATGCGGATCACTCCGTAAAGTCGGCGAGGGTTCCGGGGCGGTGATGAAGGCCAGGCGAGCGTTCCTGAGTAGTCCCCAGCTCGACATCCCCGAATCTCCATTCCGCCCCGGATCGTGAACCTCTGGGTTAACGCTCCGTTGTGTGCTTCGCCGTTGTTCCGGCCTGGTCGATCCGACAGCCTTGATCTAGGACGAAACACCGCATCGGAGGGAAAGCGTGATACACCGCCACGCGCAAGCACATCCATGAACATCGTCACCTCAACAGTTGTCTTCACGGTGGATGATCTGGCGGGCTCCCGTCGGTTCTTCACCACCCATCTGGGTTTCGGCGAGGTGCTCGACACGCCGAGTTTCACCTGGTTGAGCCGTGCCGACGGGGCCGCCGACATCCTGTTGCGTCAGCGAGACCTCGAGCTGCCTAGGGAGCGGGCGGCTCAGCCGGTGGTGGCCTTTGCGGTCACCGATCTGGCCAAGGAGTCCGAGCGCCTGCAGGCCGAGGGCGCACGTATCACCACGCAGTTGCGGCGCGATGCGTGGGGTGAGTGGCTCATGCGCCTGACCGACCCCAACGGCATCATCGTCGAACTGACCGAATGGATCCCGCCCAGCGGCGCCTGATCCCCCCTTGGGATGGCCCTTGAACGGCACCCCCATGATCGATCACTCTCTGTACATGAATGGAAGCTAGAAGTATGCAACCGCATCCCCGTCGGTGGCTGATCCTGATCGTGTTGTGCCTGAGCACGCTGGTACTGGTCATCGACAACATGGCGCTCACCGTCGCGATCCCCTCCCTGACCGCGGACCTGGGCGCCACCCCGCAGGACATCCAGTGGATCCTGGAGTCCTACATGCTGGTCTTCGCGGGCCTGCTGCTCACCGCCGGATCCCTGTCCGACCGGTACGGCAGGCGCAAGCTCATGGTCATCGGCCTGGCCCTGTTCGGCGCCGCCTCCCTGGCCGCCACCTTCGCCACCGACCCCGGCCAGTTGATCGCCGCTCGCGTGGCGATGGGCCTCGGCGGCGCGATGGTCATGCCCAACACCCTGTCGATCCTGATGGTCGTCTTCCCCGACGAGGCCGAGCGCCGCAAGGCCATGGCCGCCGGAGCCGCCTTCGCCGTACTCGGCCTGATCGGCGGCCCGGTCGCCGGCGGCGCGCTGATCTCCTCGGCCGGCTGGGAAGCGGTCTTCTGGATCAACGTCCCGATCGCCGCCGTGGCGATCCTGGCCGCGCTGGCCCTCATGCCCGAATCCAAGGGCTCGGCCCCCAAGCCCGATCCCGTCGGCGCCATTTTGTCCATGGTCGGCATGTCGGCCCTGGTGTGGACCATCAACGAGCTCACGCACGGCATCGCCTGGATTCCGCTGATCATCGCCGTCGTCGCCCTGGCCGCCTTCGTCTGGTGGGAGCTGCGCGCCGAGCACCCGATGGTGCCGCTCAAGCTCTTTCGCGACCGCGACTTCTCCGGCGGCAGCCTGTCGCTCACCCTGGTCCAGATCGGCAGCGGCGGCATGCTGCTGGTGCTGACCCAGTACATGCAGTTCGTCCTCGGCTACACCCCCATCCAGGCCGGACTGGCCTTCATCCCCATGTTCATCGCCTCGATCGTCTTCAACGGCGTCGGCGCGGGCCTGGGCGCCAAACTCGGCAACCGCACCACCGTGCTCCTGGGCCTGGCCGTGATGGCCACAGGCTTCGCCGTCCTCAGCTTCACCTCCCCCGACAGCTTCCTCGCCCTGGCCATCGCCCAGGTCATCCTGGGCGCCGGCAGCGGCCTGGCCGGGCCCGCGGCCATCGCCGCGCTGATGAGCGCCGTCCCGACCGAGCAGGCCGGTGTCGGTTCGGCGATGAACGACACCATCCAGCAGGCCGGCGCCGCCCTCGGCGTGGCCATCCTGGGCAGCCTGGCCACCAGCAGCTACACCTCCGCCATGCCCGCCACCGCACCGGAGGAGGCGCGCCGCTCCCTGGCCGTCGCCGTGAGCGACCCGTCCCTGGCCGCGCTCGCTCGTGACGCCTACAGCGCGGCCATGTCCTCCGCCTTCCTGGCGGCCATGGCAGGTGTGCTGGGCGCCGCCGTACTGGCTCTGCTCTTCCTGCGTGGCCGCAAGCGCGGCGCGCACACCGCCACCTCGACCCTGGCCTCGACCCCAGCCGAGGAGCCGACTCCGGTCGCCACGCACTGACATGTACGCGGTGCCGTGTCAGCGGCCACGTCAGAACGGCGGCTGCCCGCTATCAGGACGGCCCGCGATCGTAGATGCCATGAGCGGTTCAGCCGCCCGATCAACCGAATCCCTAACTGATTTCTTGGAGCACACCATGTCCATCACCCTTTCCGAACAGGACACCCTCACCCTTCGCATCGCCGCCTGGGGCGCCGTCTCGCTGATGTCGGCCGCCGGCGCCGCTGGCTCGGCCCACAAGGCCGGCACCGCAGGCTCCATCGCCCTGACCGCCGCGACCGGCCCGGTCGGGCACGTGCTCGCCAAGGCGCCCAAGCACAAGGACCTGAGCGGGAAGTCCGTGGCCGAACTCGCCGACACGGTGCTGCCGGCCCTGACCTCCGCCATGAGCCTGCTCAACAAGCAGGATCCGGCCGAGGCCGGCAACTTCCGCAGCACCGTCCTGGTCGCCGCCGAAGCCGCCGCCCAGGCCGGCGACCCGGCCCAGCCCCACCATGACCGACATGATCCGCAAGATCACCGAAGCTCTCGACGCCGCCTGACAGGACGTCGGCCCGGACTGTTACGAAGAACGCAAAAGGATGGATATGTCAGTCTTCCAACGGCGAGGACTCCTCGCCGCCGCCTCCCTCGCGGCCGCGATCGCGGTCGCGGGGGCTCCCGCCGCCTCCGCGACGGCGGAGCCGGGGATCACGGTCTCGGGCGGGGTCACCCAGCCGGTCTTCTCCTACGCCGACGCAATCCGTGAGCACGTCCGGGTGCAGTCGCCGCTCGACAGCGACGGCGACGGCAAGAAGGATCTGGTCCGGGTGGACATCATCCGGCCGAAGGAGTCCGGCTCCGGGCTCAAGGTTCCGGTGATCATGCATCAGAGCCCGTACTTCGACAAACCGGGCGTCGGGTTCCAGCTGGACCACAAGAAGTACGACGCGAACGGCAACCTGACGAAGTTCCCGCTGTTCTACGACAACTACTTCGTGCCGCGCGGGTACGCGTACGTGTCCGTCGACATGGCCGGCACCCGGCTGTCGGAGGGCTGCCCGACCGGCGGCGGTCCGTCCGACGTACTGGGCGGCAAGGCGGTCGTCGACTGGCTGAACGGCCGGGCGACCGCCTACGACGACCAGGGCGCTCCGGTGAAAGCCACCTGGACCACTGGGCGCACCGGGATGATCGGCCACTCCTACGAGGGCGGGCTCGCCATCGGCGTCGCCGGCACCGGGGTGCCAGGGCTGGCGACGATCGTCCCGCTCGCGGGGCCGAGCAGCTGGTACGACATGTGGCGCGCCAACGGCACCCTCACCGACTTCAAGAGCGGCCCGCAATGGCTGGCCCAAATGATCGATGAGGACCCGGACGAGAAATGCGCGGCGGTGCACCAGCGGATGACCGCCGGCTCCGATGACGCCACCGGCAACTACAACGCCTACTGGAACGAGCTCAACTACCGGACCGGCCCGGTCTCGAACGCGCGCAACGTGCGCGCCAGCGTCTTGGCCGTGGTGGGCATGCAGGACCGCAACGTGATGGGCAACCAGTTCTCGGAGTGGTGGGCCAAGCTGCCCCGCGACGTGCGGCGTAAGGCGTGGGTGACGCAGTACGGGCACCTCGACCCGTTCTGGGCCCGCCGCCAGGTGTGGGTCGACACCCTGCACAAGTGGTTCGACCACGAGCTGATGGGCGTGACCAACGACATCATGCGCCAGCCGCGCGCCGATGTGCAGCTCGGCCCGGACCGGTGGATCACCCAGTCCGACTGGCCCGCCCGCCAGGCGCGGACGACGACTCTGCGGCCGCAGGCCGACGGCGCCCTGGGCCGCGTGCCCTCCAAGGGCACCGGCAGCTACCTCGACACCCTGCAGACCGAAGAGGCGATGGCCGGCGATCCCGGCACTGCCAACCCCAACCGGCTGGCCTACCTGACGCCGCCGCTGAAGAACGCGATCAGGGTGTCCGGGACGCCGTCGGTGAGCCTCAATGTCAAGCTGGACAAGCCGGCCGCCAATCTGGGTGTCCTGCTCGTCGACTACGGCACCGACACCCGCATCCACGGCGTCGCCCCTGACAAGGGGCAAGGACTCAAGCTCGTCGACGGCCAAGACTGCGTCGGCCAGAGCACGGCCGACGACAGCAGCTGCTACGTCAGGGCCGCCGACAACACGATCACCTCCGGCTTCCAGGTGGTCTCCCGGGGCGTCATCGACGCGCAGAACCACACCTCGCTCAGCCGCCAGACGCCGCTGACGCCGGGCAGGCCGTACCGGATCACCTGGAAGATGCTGCCCCAGGACTACGAGTTCAAGGCCGGGCACCGCCTCGGCCTGGTGCTGACCGGAACCAACGCCGACCTCGGCGAACCCGCCCTCGGCGGCGCCGAAACCGGCGCCGGGACCAAGGTCACCGTCGACCTGGCCGGCACCTCGATCTCCCTTCCGCTGGTCACCGGCAAGTAACGCGACACGAAAGACGACAAACCATGAACACCAGCAAAGTCCTCAGGCGAGTGGCGATCCCCGCGCTGGCAGCCGCGCTGCTGGCAGGCACGGCCACACCCGCGCTCGCCGCCGACCGGGATCGGCCGGAGCTACAGAAGAGCGTCCAGGCCTTCGTCGATGCCGGTTTCCTCGGCGTGCAGGTGCGCGTCAACCACGAGCGAGGCGAATGGACCGGCAGCGCCGGAGCGCGCAAGCTGGGCTCGGCCGCCAAGCCGCCGGCCAACGGGCGGTTCTGGACCGGCAGCGTCATCAAGCCCTTCACCGCCACCCTGGTACTGCAGCTGGCGGCCGAGGGCAAGATCGCCCTGGATGATTCGGTCGCCGGCTACCTGCCCGAGCTCGGCCTGGACCGGCGCATCACCGTGCGGATGCTGCTGCAGCACACCACCGGCCTGTTCAACTACACCGGCGATTCCGGCTCCGACGGGAAGTGGGAGCCGGGTATCACCGCCAACGGCGACGCCTGGCTGCCCGACCGCTTGCGCAGCTACAAGCCAGAAGAACTGGTACGGCTGGCGCTGTCCAGAGCGCCCCGCTTCGAGCCGGGTACCAACCAGAAGTACACCAACACCAACTACACGCTCGCCCTGCTGCTGATCGAGAAGGTCACCGGCCGCTCCTACGCCGAGCAGATGAAGCGGCGCATCCTGCGCCCGCTCGGCATGACCGCCACCACGGTGCCCGGCGACCGCACCCAGCTGCCCGGGCCGCACGCCCACGGCTACTACCGCACCCAGGACGGCCGGGTGGCCGACATCTCCCGCCAGAACCTCTCCCTGCTGGCCGGCGCCGGTGACCTGATCTCGACCACCCAGGACCTGCACACGTTCATCTCCGCCCTGAACGACGGCAAGCTTCTGCCGGCCGACCTGCTGGCCGAGATGCGCAAGCCGTACCCGGGCGGGGAACTCGGCTACGGCCTCGGGCTCTTCGTGCAAGACCTCGGCCCCGGCTGCGGCACCGTCTACCACCACAACGGCAGCCCGCCGCACGGCTACGGGACCCTGATGTACAGCTCGCCTGACGGCAAGACGACCCTGACCGCCTCAGTGACCTGGGTGGACTCGGCCACGAGAGGCCCGGCCAAGGACTTCCAGAAACTGACCGACACCCTCGTCAAGCAGGTGTTCTGCGACGGGCGGACCGGATCGGTTCAGTAGGCGGCACCGAGCGACACAACCACTCGACGAACCGTCAGGGACCGAACCGGCCGAGGAGTGTCTTCTCGGCCGGTTCGTTTCGCGCCGGCCGCCCGGATCCGCGCGAACTCAGCAAGTCAGTTAACTACTAACTATGCGAACTTCTTCTGTGCCCTCTTCCTCTTAGTCAGCCAACTAACTAAGAAGAGGGCCATCACATGACGATGTCCCGGAACCTCCACGCCTTCCTCGCCGAGCCCCGCGTCGCGACTCTTACCACCCTGCGCCCCGACGGCTCGCCCACGTAACAGCCGTGCGCTTCACCTGGGATCGGCACGCGGGAATGGCCCGCGTGCTGACCGTGGCCGGCTCGCGCAAGGCGCGCAATCTGGCCGCCGCGCTGTGCCAGGTGGACGGCTTCCGCTGGATCACCCTCGAAGGCCCCGCGACGGTCCACACCCATCCGGAGCACGTCGAGCGCGCCGTCCGCCGATACGCCGAGCGCTATGCCGTACTGCCGCCAAATCCCTCCGACCGAGTCGTCATCGAGATCGCGGTCGATCGGATCACCGGCCTCAACGTCTGAAAGGACCCGCCATGCCCACCCAGAACGTCCTCGACTCCATCATCTTCCACCGGGAGACCGGCACCGGAACGCCCATGGTGTTCCTGCACGGCAACCCGACCTCCTCCCACCTGTGGCGCGACGTCCTCCCGTCGATCGGCCGGGGCCGTCTGCTGGCTCCCGACCTGATCGGCATGGGCGAATCCGGCAAGCCCGATATCGCCTACACCTTCGCCGACCACGCCCGCTACCTGGACGCCTGGTTCGACGCCCTGAAACTCGACGACGTGATCCTCATCGGCCACGACCGGGCTCACCCCCTTGGCCTAACAGACGGCCCTGCGGCTGGAACGTGCCGAGCACTTCCCGCGGCGGGGATCAACCACCGAAGTCGCCGCGCGGGAGGCGAGCTTCGGGGACACCAGGACGCTGTGCAGGCTCCCGGCCGGCGCAACGTCACCAGAAAGAAACACCGTTATGGAGAAACACGTGAGCCGCAAGCTTGTGGCCGCGCAGTTCATATCGCTCGACGGCGTCGTGGAGGCGCCCACCGGGTGGCACTTCCCCTACTTCGACGAGGAGATGGGCGCTGCTGTCGGCGAGATGTCGGCCGCGGCCGACACCCTGCTGCTGGGCCGGATGACCTACGAGGAGTTCGCCTCGGTGTGGCCGCACCAGAGTGGTGAGATGGCCGACGGGATCAACGGTATCCGCAAGCTCGTCGCCTCCACAACCCTGAAGGAGGCGGGCTGGCAGAACGCGAGCGTGATCGAGGTCGACGTCGTGGCGGCCGTCAAGGAGCTCAAAGAGCAGCCCGGCGCGAACATCAACGTCACCGGCAGCATCGCTCTGACCCAGTCGCTGCTGGTGGCCGGGCTCGTCGACGAGCTGCGGCTGCTGGTGCACCCGATCGTGGTGGGCACCGGCCGTCGGCTCTTCCCGGGCGGCCCCCGCCAGGTGCCGCTCACCCTCACCCGATCGGTCACCTTCGGCACCGGAGTGTTCGACCTGACCTACCAGCTGGCATGACCCGGATCCTGCTGGCCTGCGGTATCTCCGCGGGCCCCTGGTTCCTGTGCGTGGCGCTGATCCAAGGGCTCACCCGCGAGCCCTTCGACTTCACCCGCAACACCATCAGCCAGCTCAGCCTCGGCGAGCTGGGCTGGATCCAGGTGAGCAGCTTCGTCATCACCGCCCTGCTGGCGATTGCCGGATCGATCGGGCTGCGCCAGGCGCTGCGCGGCGCTCCCGGCGGCACCTGGGCTCCGCCGCTGGTGGCGGTGTTCGGGGCTTCGTTCTGATCAGCGCGGTATTCAGCGCTGATCCCGGGGCGGGCTTCCCAGAGGCGAGCGATCAGGCAGTCGTGCTCAGCACGACCGGCGCCATCCGCATGGCGGGAGCCATGGTCGGCTTCGTGTCGCTGTGCGCGGCCTTCGTGGTGATGGGCCGGTACTTCGCCGCCCGGGGCGAGCGCGGGTGGGCGATCGCCTCCCGGCTCGTGCCGGTCGGCGTGCTGGCCGGGTTCACCGGGTCTTCGGCCACCGTGATGGCGTTCACCGCCGGAGCGGGGCTGGGGCTCATCTGGCTGGCCGTGGTGTCAGTCAGAGTGCGCGCCACCGTCAACGCAGAAAACGGCGGCCGGGCTCCGACGGGAGCCCGGCCGCTTTCGTGGGTCAGAGGGGGCCGAGGTCGCGGACGACCTGGGCGAAGGCGCGGATCATGTCGTTCTCTGCCTCACCGCGCCAGGCCAGGCCGTAGTCCAGCGCGGCCATGTCACCGATGGGCAGCCAGGCGATGTCCGGGCGGTTCCAGTAGCGGCTCACGTGCACGGGGAAGGTATTGACGATCTCACCCGCGCTGATGAGGGTGAAGATGTCGTCGACGTTCTCGATGTCCGGTCCCCGCTCGATGCGGTTGCCCCTGGGCGTGTGCCACGGCGTGTAGCTCTCGGCCCAGTAGTCGGGGATCGGCCTGCCGCGCGCGACCGGGAAGTCGCCGAGCATCTCGAACGTGGCCGAGGTACGGCCGGCCAACTCGTGGTCGACGGACACGGCCAGCACCCTGCGCTCGGCGAACATGCGCGGCCCCACGACGATGTCGGGCTCCTGGACGGGCAGCCAGGTGACCAGCATGTCGACGTCGCCACGGCGCAGTCCGGCGAAGGGGTCGACGAAGGGGGCGTGCCGTAGGCGCAGCCCCCACTGCGGGTGGCGGGAGCGAAAGGTCTCCCAGTAGCGGCGCAGGTCATGGGCGTTGGCGGGGATCATGCCGATGCGCAGCACGCCGGTCTTGCCCTGCGCGGCCAGCCTGGCCCGTCCCATACTCTCCTTCAGCCCCTGATAGATCGGGGCCAGATCCCGTCGGAGCTGTTCTCCGGCGGGCGTCAGCCGTACGTTGCGGCTGTCCCGGTAGAACAGCGCGGCGCCGATGCCGCGCTCCTGCTTCTTGATCGCCTGGCTCACCCTGGCCACCGACACGTGGAGGCGCTCGGCGGTGCGGCCGAAGTGCAGCAGGTCGGCCAGGGTCAGGAAGATCTCGATGTCGCGTAGTTCCACGACGTCACCGGTTCACAGGGGCAGGGGGCCCAGGTCGCGCACGACCTCGGCGAACGCGCTGATCATGTCGTTCTCCGACTCTCCTCGCCAGACCAGGCCGTAGTCCAGCGCGGGCATGTCGCGCATGGGCACGTGGACGAGGTCCGGGCGGGCGAAGTACCGAGCCACGTGCGCAGGAGACGCATTGATGATCTCACCCATGCTGAGGCGGGAGTAGAGGTCGTCGTTGCTGGTGACTACCGGCCCGGGCACAATGAGGTGGCCCTCGGGGGTCTGCCGCGGCGTGTAGGCCTCGAGCCAGTAGTCAGGGGCCGGGTTGGCGAGCGGGAGCGGGAAGTCGCCGAGCATCTCGATCGTGGCCGTGGTACGGCCGGCCAGCTCGTGGTCGACGGCAAGCGTCAGCACCCGGCCGTCGGTGAACATCGTCGGCCCCATGACGAGATCAGGCTCCAGCACGGGCAGCCACGTGAGCAACATGTCCATCTCGCCGCGGCGCAGTCCGCCGAAGGGGTCGATCCAGGGGGCGATCCCCAGGCGCAGGCCCCACTGCGGGTGACGGCTACGGAAGGTCTCCCAGTAGCGGCGCAGTTCGTAGTTGTTGACGGAGATGGTGCCGATACGCAACACGCCGGTCTTGCCCTGTGCGGCCAGCCTGGCGCGTTCCATGCTCTCCTTGAGCCCCTGGTAGATCGGGGCCAGATCCTTCCGGAGTTGCTCGCCGGCGGGCGTCAGCCGTACCTTGCGGCTGTCACGGTAGAAGAGCTCGGCACCGATGCCCCGCTCCTGCTTCTTGATCGCCTGGCTCACCCTGGCCACCGAGACGAACAGGCGCTCAGCGGTCCGGCCGAAGTGCAGCAGGTCGGCCAGGGTCAGGAAGATCTCGATATCACGGAGTTCCACTGTCTAGTGCCTCGCGGGAAGAGGGCCCAGGTCGCGGATGACCTCGGCGAAGGCGCGGATGACCTCGTTCTCGGCGCTGGTGTGCCAGATGAGTGTCATCTGGAGCGGGGGCGCGTCGTGGATGAGCGCGTAGGCGATGTCCGGCCGGGTGAAGTAGCGGATCGAGCGGTAGTGCCCCGGGGAGACCGCCTCGCCGGTGGACAGAATGGGGAGCATTTCCTCGGTGTTGGTCACGATCGGCCCGATCCGGATCAGCCGCCCGCTCGGAGTCTGGAACGGCACTAGTGCTTCACGCCAGTAGTCGGGCTTGCAGCCACCCATGACGATCTCATCGCCGAGATCCTCCAGCGAGACCGATGCGCGGCCGGCCAGCCGGTGAGTGGCGGCCATGGCGAGTACGGCGGATTCGGTGTAGACCAGGGGACCGACGGTGAGATCCGGTTCCAGGATCGGGAGCCAGAGGATCGCCACGTGGACCCTGCCATCACGCAGGGGACCGAAGGGGTCGCCGAAGCCGATCGTCCGGAACTGCGGTTCGTAGCCGGGGTGGCGGGCCGTGAACTCGTCCGTGATCGGACGCAGATCCTGGGCGTTGCCGCTCAGAAGGCCGATGCGCAGCACATCGGTCTTGCCGCGGGCGGTCAGCCTGGCCCGCTCCATGCTGGCCTTCAGGTCCCGGTAGACGGGGATGAGGTCGTCGCGCAGCCGTACGCCGGCAGGCGTCAGCCGGACGTTGCGGCTGTCGCGGTGGAACAGCTCCGCGCCGATGCCGCGCTCCTGCTTCTTGATCGCCTGGCTGACACGGGCGGCCGACACATGGAGCCGCTCGGCCGTCCGGCCGAAATGTAGTTCTCCGGCCAGCGTCAAAAAGATCTCTATATCGCGCAGCTCCACGTTTCCTCCTCCCGAATCTCGTCATTCGGAGGAGAAGAGTGGCATACGCGCATTCTTCTCCGCAAAAACAGACGCCTCCCGGAGTGAGCGACCCCGGGAGGCGAACAGCCAGGTCATCAGGCGTGGCCGGGTTTATGCGTGTCCAGATCGGCCCGGAGGTTGACCGGGAGCGGCACTCCTTCTCGATGCGGAACTCCCTGACAAGAACGGTATTCCCGATCTTTCTGGGACTGCTTCCAGGCGCAAAACTCGGCCTTGATGACGCCGAGGGCCCGCAGATCGCGTTGTTCCGGGTCGCCGTTGGCGTTGCCGCCGACCATCTGCTTGCCGTGACGGCTGCCCACCCGATGCCGCGCAGCCTCAGCGGCGAATGCTAAGACGATCGATCTCCTCAGCCAGGCTGCCGCCCGTCGCCTGCTCGCCGATCAGGCCGGTGACGTAGTAGCCGGTGTTGAAGTCCCGCCAGTCCTCACCTGGCTTGCGGCCCTTGCGCGAGCGCGCAACCTTCGCAGCATCCGAGCATCCCTGAAGCCTGCCTCCCGGGCGGCGATCGCGGTGGTGGCGCCCTGCCGCAGCAGAAGCTCGGCACGTTCCAACCGCAGGGCTGTCTGATAGGCCAAGGGAGTGATCCCGGTCGCCCGGCGGAACAGCCGGGTGACGGTCCGTTCACTGCAGTCAGCCGCCTTGGCCAGCAGGCTCAGTGGCAGCCGTTCGGTGAAGCGGGTCTCGATCAGGTCCTGGATGCGGTGCACGGTCTCGTCCACGTGGGAGCGTCGGCGCAGCATCGGGCTGACCTGTGGCGTCGCACCGTCGCGGTGGGCGTGGACGAGCATGGCGCGGGCCACCTGGCCCGCCGTGTACGGCCCGTGCCACCTGCTCAGCAGGTGCAGGGCCACATCGATGCCGCTGGCCCCGCCTGCCGAGGTGATGATCCTGTCGTCCTCGACGTACAGCATGTCCTTGACGACCTCCGCCCGCGGGTACAGGCGCTCGAACTCATCCTGGACGCAGTGGTAGACCGTGCAGCGGCGGCCGTCCAGCAGCCCGGCGCGACCGAGTGCGTCGGTGCCCGCGCACACGCCGACGACGGTGCCACCCGCCGCGTGGTGCTCCCGCAGGCGGCGCAGGGTCTTCTTGCCGGGCGGGCGGGTCGGGCCGCGCCAGCCCGGCACGATGATCAGATCGTCCGGTGCCAGGCGCGGCCACTCGGTACCAACGGACAGCGTCAGGCCCTGCCCTGTGGCGACCTGGCGGGCTTCGGCGACATAGGTGATGGTGTACGCATAGCCGAGGTCGTCGGCGATGGAGAAGACCTGGGCGGGACCGGCCACATCGAGAAGGTGGACCTGCGGGATCAGCAGGAAGAGGACTAGGGACATGGCCGGGTTCTGCTCCTGACTCGGGGTGAGTTGGTCGATGGTCTTCATGGCGGCGAGTCGGCCCGACAAGACCTTGGTGGTAATCGGCTGGCCCGAGACAGGCGCGATCCCCTCCAGCAACTGGACGGACCCGCGGGCGGGGCCGCAGCCCGTACCGGATCCGGAGCGTGAGCCGAGCACCCGCACGACCGCGTCCCTTTCCGCGCGGCGTCAACCACGCGGCCGGCTTGGAAAGACAGGAGTTCTGGACGTCGATGGGCTGCGGGTGCCGTTCATGGAATCCACCATCGCCAACGGCTCTGATCCCGGGCGGTTGCCGTGCTGACATGGCCGCTGACACGACACAGCATCAGATTTGATCCCCGTGGTCGCTTTGGCGCGTTCGGCAACACCTGCCGTCGGACACCTGGCCATCTTTCGGACCGATCCGGTCAGGCCAGCGCCCGCGATGGCGGGTGTCGCACACCACTGCAGTGGCCCACCGCACGTCCGCTGGACTGACGTTGCCGGCTCCAGACAAGGCCCGATTGCGATCCCAGGACACCGTCCCTCCTCAGGGCCATGGCTTGCTCCTGAGGCCTGGCCTCTGGGGGCAGCTCGGGGTCGACGGCTCACCTCTTGCCCCGCACCGCGCGGATCACATCAGCGATGCCGCGGAGCGCGGCGGCAATGTCGGTCGACTCAGCGCGAGAAACCGTGAGCCATACCATGGCGACCGCAGCGATCGCAGTGATCAACACAACGCCGATCGCGGCCACGGTGGCCAGAGCTATCAGATCCATTTCTGCCCTTCCGATCTAGAGGCAAGTACTGGTGCAATCAGTCCATGGCAAACCTCTTCGGCAGTCGATGAGAGTCGTATAGGACGGATTCGACCACGTGTTTCGGCAGCTCACGGGAGGGGCGAGGAAGGTGCCGATCGGACGACTCGGACAGGCAGCGCGGGGAGACAGTCGTATGAACGAGGCTGGATGACTGGGCGGGCAGCGGAGGCTGCTGAGCGTCATTTGCTCCATCGTGAGCTCGTCAAGCTAGAGGAAGCCGTCAAGCTGGCAGGTGGATACAGCCGGAAGAAGCTGCTCGATGACATTTGTGGCAATGGGCGTGGACGTAGGCTAAGCCCGCAGACCATTTCAGGTTGGATGGCGCATGGGCTGGTGGCAAATGATTTCCAGGACCTTTGGGCGTTCGTAGCAGCTTTGCTTCGTCGGGCGCCTGCTTTTCGCAGGGACGAGAGAGTATGGTGGGTCCGCAAAGAGAGTGAATGGAAAGGCTATTGGGAGGCGGCGAAGAAGCAGAGCCTTCACACGGGGGAAAGCAAAGCATCACGAGCCCAAAGGCTATCTCCCAACCTGATTGGCTTCCTAAACGCAGCACGCACGCTGGCGGTGGAGCATCCATATCCAGCCGTGCTCCCCGGTACCGCCCTTCCTCCACTCTCGCAGGTCTATGTGAGGCAGCAGGCAGAGTCCCAACAAACGAATCACTCTGGGCAGGGATCTGATCGCCCCGATGTCGTGTGGGACAAGCGGCCGGCGGAAGACATTGTTAGAAGCAATGCCTTGGTCAGCTGCCTTCTCGGCGGTCCTGGAGCGGGCAAGTCTAGCCTGCTGCGAATGATAGCCATCGGACTAGCCGATCAGCGGTTGGCCGAGGTGGATGGCGATGAGCGGGAGACGGGCGGGCGGAAAGCGATTCATTCGGCAAAAAGCGGGGGGAAGCCTTTGCGTCTTTTCCCTGTCTATGTCCCGGCGTACTGCTTCACACAGCCTGGGTCGTTTGCGCAGCAATTGGCCAGCGCTGTCCAAGTGCAGCTTCGAGGTCAGAATTACAACCCCCCGACCGAGGACTTCTTCAGCAACCGGCCACATGCACGAGGGCGATGGCTTGTCTTGATCGACGGCCTCGATGAGATATCTGATGTCGATGAACGGGCGAGAATTCTCGGCATCTTGAATAATAACAAGCACGGTATCTATCGGTTCATCATTGGAAGCAGACCGCTTCCGGAGGCCGAACTTGCGATCCTCGACAAGGCCGTCACTGTAGGCAAAACCGAATATAAAGCTATACCGTCCGATCGGTATGAGCTCTTGCCCTTCGATTCTCGACAACTGCCAATCTTTGTCAGCGAATGGATGAAAGCTGCCCATGTACCGGATCCTCTGTCGGCTGCCACCGCCTTCATAGGCCAAGTGAACAGCGGGAGGCTTAGCGAGCTCGTCAGAAGCCCACTCATGGCCACGATCCTGTGTCAGCTTCATGCCGTAGACCCCAGTTACCCCCTTCCGCGCGGTCGCTATGGTGCCTATCTGCGCTTCTTCGAGCTGCTGCGAGACAGGTTTTATGAATGTTCGCCAGGCGGAATAAATGATCAGCTGCATCGACTGCTGGGCCGATATGGGCGCCAGGCCCGTGAGGCCATCGATGGCCTCCCGCGCGAAATACTTAGTGGATTAGGAAACATCGCCTTCCGTCAGCAACGCGAGCGTGTACCCGACGCGCTTACCAGAATCAAGGAGGGTCTTGCATCGCTGCGTTCCAGAGATATGTCGCGTAGCAGATGGGAAATATTGGTCGTTCAAGTGTTGCGACGCACTGGCCTAGTCGTCGTACAAGGCGACAACCTAAACTTCATCCATCAGACGCTGAGGGAGTTTCTCGCCGCAAAACATGCCGCCGACAACGCCGACTTTAGCGAGGAAGAGTTTCAACGCCTCTGCCGCAAGCGTCAGTCTTCCGACGAGGGTCGAGTAACAACGTATCTGAGCTCATATGACCGCTTCCTTGTAGCCGCCTGGATCACTGAGGGTGGCGCGCCGCCTGGCCTATTCGACCTACTGAAGGCGCTGTCCGCTCATTACAGCTCGGCTGCCGGAATATCGGATCTCATACGCGATCAGGTTGATCTAGGGCAAGAGATTCGCGACACAGCCGCACGGACTCTGATGCACATGATTGGCAGCAGTAACGGCTCCGCCGCTATCTCGGCGGCAGAGGATCTGGCTTCTGTTGACGTCTCATCGGCCGTCGAAGTACTTTCTTTGGCCCTCAAGAATTCGGGCCTAACCTTTGTGGATCGGGCAAGGCTCTCCAAGAAGGTTATCGAATTCGATCCGACCCGCGCCGTTGATGTCTTCGTCGAATTGTCCATGGATCGGCGATTGAGTATTATGTATCGCGATTATGCCACTGACTGCCTGGTGACAATTGATGGGCTTCGGGCTGCCCATGTCATGTCTGACATGATCGCTGAGCCAGGTCGCAGCCTAAGCGAGATTCTCGTTCTGTGCAAGAAGCTCGAAAAGATCGATAGAAGGTTGGCCATTAAAGCTCTGTCGGAAATGATTGAGCGGTACGGGTCAAACGAGACTCGCAAGCGGAGCTTTTCTACTGAGCTACTGCGGATGCAGGCCGACTTTTAATCCGTAGGTTCCGGGTTCGAGCCCCGGGCGCCCTACCACTCTGACCTGCTGCTACTTCCCATATGGGAAGGTTTCTTACTGATCGTGAGACACGTGTGGGTCATACCTGGGTCACAGGTGTCAGGCCGCCAGCTTGCGAGTCTTCCGAGCGGTCTTGCGGGTGCTGGACAGGACCAGCCGCGCGATGGCCTGGGCGGACTGGTGATACACCTCCGTGCGTCCGCACCGCACGACAGAGCGCGACGATCTCGGTCCTTCCCGGCAGGCCGCGCTTGTCCCCCACACGAGCTACCGGCGAATGTCCACCGCACGGGGACGATCCCGGACCGCCGGATCCCTAGCGTTTCTCGGCGTAGCGGTGGCGCCCCGCCGCAGTCCCCACGTAAGGGAGTCGTCATGCGGTTGTTGAAACAGCTCGTGCCCGTCGCGGTGGTCGCCTTCGCCGGCGGCGCGATCGTGGGCGCGGTGAAGGAAAGCCCGCTCCTTACCCTGTTCCTCGGTGTCGCGACGGCCTTGCTCGCCGTGCTCGTGTACGCCCGCGTGGTGCGGTGGTCCGAGCGCCGGGCACCGGCGGAGGTGGCGGCGCGAGGCGCCGCCCGCGCCATCGCGCGAGGGGCGCTGATCGGGGTCGCGTTGTTCGCGGCCGTCATCGTGAACATCGCTCTCGTGGGCGGTTACCGGATCGACGGCCCGGGCTCGCCGGCGGGCGCGGCCGGGCTGCTCGGCTTCATGGCCGCCGCCGCGGTGACGGAGGAGCTGCTGTTTCGCGGCATCCTGTTCAGGATCGTCGAGGAACGCACCGGGACGTGGCCGGCGCTGGCGCTGACCGGCCTATTGTTCGGCCTTTCGCACCTGCTCAACCCGCACGCCGACCTGTGGGGCGCGATCGCCATCGCGGTCGAGGCGGGCGGCATGCTCGCCGCCGCCTACGCCGCCACCCGCACCCTGTGGGTGCCGATCGGCGTGCACTTCGGCTGGAACTTCGCCGCAGCCGGCATCTTCGGCACCGAGGTCTCGGGCAACGGCGCGACGCAGGGGCTGCTGCACGGCGTGACGTCGGGCCCAGCCCTGCTCACGGGCGGCGAGTTCGGGCCGGAGGCGAGCCCATACGCGGTGGTGTTCGGCCTGTTGCTGACGGTCGTGTTCATGTGGCTGGCCCGCCGGCGCGGCAACGTGGTCCCGCTCCGGCGCGGCGCGACCGCTACGCTCGCCCAATGATCGATCTACGGCGGGTCACGGATCTGTGGCGGCGGTGCGACGTCGTGGTCCGGGACTTACCGTTCGGGCTGCTGCTGGCCGTCGCATCGCTCCTGCCGGCGCTCCACGGCAAGGGGACTCAGGTCGGCGACCTGCCGGCCCGACCCTTCGACGCGCTGGCGTTCGTGGTGATCGCCCTGGAGTGCCTTCCGCTCGCCGTCCGCCGGCGGTGGCCGGCCGTGTGCCTGACTCTGGTGTCGCTCGGCTTCGTTCTCGACCAGGCTGGCTCTGGCCCTCGCATGGGGCATCGGGACCTGGCTGCGCTCCTCCCGCGCCGACGAGGCGGAACGCCGCCGCCACGTCGCCGAGGCCACCCGCGCCGCCGAACGCACCCGGATCGCCCGCGAACTCCAGCGCCTACCACGTGTTCGCGAGCAACGCGATGCCCATCGCGCTCATCACGCGAGGTCATCTTGCCTTCCCACGCCTACCCAGCCGAAGAGAGCAACAGACGGGAGATCGGACGGCACCGTCTCCCTCAACGGGACCGGCTGCATGAGATTGACGCGCTGCGCATCATCGCGGCCCTCTCGGTGATCGAGACCGGTGCGTCTTCGCCAACGTAGGCTTGCGGCGATCGGTCTTTGCTCACCAGGCTGACTGGGAGGATCCGTGACGCACAGCAGCACGTTCATGTCCTCGGCCTTCAGTTCCGCGCCGTGAGCAAGGAGAAGGAGCGAGACGACTCCGACGACTTCGGAGGGATCAGTTTCGGCCGGATGATCTTAACCCTGGCCGTCGTGGCTTTGGGGCGCCCCTGGGAGACGGTCAAGGAACTCTTCAGGTGGGTTCGTCGGCTGGGGCGTCGAATGCTCAGGCTCGCCTTGGCTCCGTTCCGACTGGCTACTTTGATCGTGTGGTCGCGTCTGGCAGGCCGACGTCCCACCTTCGAGGACCACCTTCACCGCGTCGACGAGGAGAAAGATCCCTCGTGACCGCCCCTCCTGGGGGAATGCCTTGGGACCACCTGCCGTCGTTCAAGAGGCTGTGAATCAGCGGGCGGCGAAGTCCTGCGTCCAGTAGATCTGCCCCTTCGCGTCCTTGGCCGCGCCCACCCCGATGAGGGTGTACGAGCAGTTCATGATGTTCTTCCGGTGGCCGTCGCTGTTCATCCAGCCCTTGACCACCTCAGCCGCCGACCGCTGCCCCATGGCGATGTTCTCGCCCAAGGCCGAGCCGGTGAAGCCGGTCGCACGAATGCGGTCCGCCATGTCGCGGCCGTCCTGGGAGTCGTGGTCGAAGTAGTCGTTCTTCGCCATGTCGGCCGAGTGCCCGAACGCTGCCCTGCGCAGCCGCGCGTCGTGCTTGAGCGGGTGGCAGCCTCCCTTGACCCGCTCGGCGTTGGTCAGCCGGACGACCTCGTTCTCCAATGCCGTGCCGACGGAGGAGATGGCCTCTTTCCGCTCGGAAACCGGCGGCGCCCCTGTCTCCCGCGTCGTGGGGATGGGGGTTGGGGTGACGCAGGTCAGTTGTACGGCCTTGGACTTGGCGGTGCCGCCCCGGTAGTCGGTGGCGACCGCATAGTACGTGCCCGGCTTGCAGGGCATCTTCAGGGTGATGCGGCCCTTCCTGGTGGCGCCGCTTTTGACGACCGGATCGTCGCCGGGGACGGCGCGCTTGACCTGGATGCGCAGCAGCGCCGGGCGCACACAGCCACGGCGGACGGCCGAGGTCTGGATCCTGAGCGTGGAGGTGCCCGGCCTGGCCACGCTCACGCGGCACTCGTCCGATTCGGAGGTCAGCTCGGGAGCCGCCTCCTCGGTCTGCGTCGGTGTCGAGGCCGGCGCCGCACCCTCCGGCGCTGCTCCGGCTGCCCCGCCGGCGGACGGGGTGCAAGAGACGAGGCTGGCGACAACGGCGAGTACCCCTAGGGGTCGACGCATGAGGGATCCTCCGGTGGAGGGAGACGGTGGTGGTCCCGCATTCTGTCGGATCCAATACCGACTTGTCACGACAATACGGACATTTCACCCCGTGGGTAATGTCAACCCAGCACCCAACGCCGGGCCGAGCCCGTACATGTACGACCTGGCCGACCAACGCACCGGCGGCCTTCCCGAGGATCCCACGTACGCCGCCGGGAAGCAGGACCTCGCCAAGGTGAGCGTGACCTTCCGCGTGTCCGGCACGGCCGCCCCCTCGACTCTCAAGCTGGAGCTCTCCTCCGACGACGGCACGAACTGGCGTGCCATTCCAGTCCATCGCACCGCGACGGGATGGACCGCCATGGTGCCGAACCCACGCACGCCGTCGCGCTGGGACTAAACAACTGTGGCCGCGTGGGAGGCAAGGCCATCAACCTGACGCGGGGGCCCCGGCTGTGAAGTGATCGGAGTGCGTGGCTAGGGTTGGTGCTCGCAGTACCGGCGACGCTCACAGGGCGGAAAGCTCCAGGTGCCGCGTCGTCCCGGGCCCTCCGCGCCCTCAGGCCGGGTCCTTACCCCGGCCTGGCTCAGGCCACCCACCGTGATCCTTGAGGATCGAGGTGCCCGTACATGACTCCCCTGAGCACCTCCGGAAGGGCGACGGCATCAGCATCGCCGGAGTAGAGATCAATGAGCTCATTCCACCGCGACGCCGCAGGTCACGGCTTCGTTGAGGATCATCGTTCTTGATCCAGAAGCAGGAAGACCCCTGGTAGAAGGGTTGTCGACCAAGAGCAACCATCTCCACCAGGGGCCTGTGTGCTGTTCTACCGTGCCGCGCTGCCGTTGTCATCCCAGACCTTGAGCTACCTGGCCGGTGTGCTGCGGCGGCACCGCGCGGCGATCAGATCCACCCGACGGCGCCTCAACCCCGGCCAGCAGGCCATGCTCGTGCTGGTCTACCTGCGCAAAGGCGAGACGTTCGCCGAGATCGCCGCCGGGTTCGGCGTGGGGACGGCCACCGCCTGGCGCTACGTGCGGGAGTCCGTCGACCTGCTCGCCCGTCGCTCGCCCCGCCTGGAGCAGGCCTTACGCGCCGCCAAGCGCACCGGCTACGCCTTCGTGGTGCTGGACGGCACGCTCATCCCCATCGACCGCCTGGCTGCAGACCGGCCCTTCTACTCCGGCAAGCACAAGAAGCATGGCATGAACATCCAGGTCATCGCTGCTCCGGACGGCACCCCGCTGTGGACCTCGGGATCGCTGCCCGGCTCAGTCCATGACCTCAAGGCAGCTCGCATCTGGGGCATCATCCGCCGACTCAAGAGCGCCGACTTGGTCACCCTCGCAGACAAGGGCTACATCGGCGCAGGTGAGCACGTACGCGTGCCCTACAAGGGCAAGAACAAGCCGGCCTCGCAGAAGAGCGCGAACTCCGCCCACGCCAAGCTCCGCGGCCCCGGCGAGCGCGCCAACGCGCAACTGAAGGCCTGGCGCATCCTGCGCAAACTCCGCTGCTGTCCCCTTCGCGCAGGTCAACTCGTCAAGGCGATCCTCGTCCTACAACTCCGTGAAGCCCGCTGAAATGGGTTCACTGGGACGTCCTGCTGGCTGAGTTCGAAGGCGATCCGTGCCGCCGACCACTTATGGCTGCGGCGCATAGTTTCGATCTGTACGACAACGTCGCCTGGGGTCGCGGTGGGTTGCCGGTGCGGCGTCGAGGGCCGGTCGACTAACCCGAGGTCGCCGAACTGCCGGTATCGATTCACCCATTTCGACGCCGTGGCTCGCGAAATGCCCATTTCGGCGGCCACGCGGGAAATCGGTCGGCTCCGGCACCGCTCCACCAGTCGCCGCCTGCCTTCGACCGACAGCGGCGAGTTGCGGTGCGTCATCCTGCGTCCTTCTGTCTGAACTTCTTGCGAGGTTTGCTTGCGGATCTGCCGAATATCGGATGTGTCGTCCGGGTAGTCGCGGCCAATCAGGTGGCCGACCGGACAGTCCCGACGGGGATCATCCTGCGGTTGAGCAGAGCCTTGAGCGCGCTGCGTTGCATGGTGCCGGTTAGGGTCTGAGCACGATCTTGCCGTGGGTGTGTCGGCGTTCGAGTTCGGTGTAGGCCTGGCGGACCTGCGTCAGCGGGTAGACGTTGGCGATCGGGACTTCGAGGTGTCCGTCGGCGATCAGGGCGGCCAGTTCGGCAAGTACCTCGGCGCCCGGTCTGGCGTTGGTTCCGGGTTCGGTCTTGACTCCGTACTTCGCGGCTGCCGCGAAATCGGCGATGGTGTCGATCCGTTCGACCGCGACGCCGAGGGCAAGGGCCAGTTCGACGTACCCGCCGCCGTGGGTGTCGATGAAGGCATCGATGCCGCTCGGTGCGGCGGCCTTGATCCGGTCGGTGACGCCGTCACCGTATGCGACCGGGATCACACCGTGTGTTTGCAGACACTCGTGGTTGTGCTGGCTCGCCAGGCCGATGACCGTGGCTCCGGCACGGCGAGCGAGCTGAACGGCGAGCGAGCCGACTCCTCCGGCTGCTGCGGAGACGATAACGGTCTCCCCTTTGTCGAGCTGCATGGAATCTACTGCCCCCCGCAGTCACCCCGGCGACGTACAGGCCGCCAGCCACCTCCCAGGGGACGCCGTTCGGTTTGGGTGTGAGGTTGTTGACGTCGACCAGGACCAACTCGGCCTGGGCGGCCCGCCGCTCGGAGAACCCAATCACCTCGTCGCCGACCACGAATCGGTCGACTCCGGCGCCGACCTCGGCGACAACTCCGGCGAGGTCGCTGCCCTGCCCGGATGGAAAGGTCGAGGGAAAGATGTCGGCCATCGCGCCGGTGCGTATGGCCGCCTCACCGGGGTTGATGCCTGCGGCCTTGACCCGCACGAGGACCTGCCCGTACTCGGGCACTGGCCGGTCGACCTCGTCGACCCGCAACACCTCGATTCCGCCGAACTCGTCGTATCTGACTGCCTTTGTCATTGTCTTGCTTCTCCTGTGGCGCGCGATGCGCGGCTGACGTCGAGAACGGGAATGGTTCGTGCCGGTGTGGCTATTACCAGGGCACCGTTCCGGCGTCGTCGAAGAATCCGCCGGTCGGTCCGTCGTCGGGCAGGGTCGCGAGGTGAATCGCGATGGCCGCGCCCTGTTGTGGTGTGCGGACGCCTTGGAAGCCGTTGAGGTCGGTGGCGGTGAAGCCGGGGCAGCCGGAGTTGATCAGGATGTTGGTGTCGCTCAGTTCCTTGACGTATTGGATAGTGAGGGCGTTGAGGAAGGTCTTCGAGGCCAAGTAGGCGGCCGGAACCTGGCCCATGTCGATGCCGGGTGTGGTTTGCAGGGCGAGCGAGCCGACGCTGCTGGACATGTTGACGATCCGTGGTGATGCCGAGTCGCGCAGCATCGGCAGCATCGCGTTGGTGACCCGGATGACCCCGATCACGTTGGTTTCCACGACAGCTCGCACGGTCGCGGGATCGACCGTGGTAGGTGTCTGCGGCACGCCGCCAGTGATCGCGGCATTGTTGACCAGAACATCGAGCCCTCCGGCATGGCCGGCGATCAGCTCGGCCGCCGCGGCCACACTTGCGTCGTCGGTCACGTCGAGCGGCACACCGAACGCATCGGTCCCGGCCGCGCGCAGCTTCTCCACCGCGGTGTCGCGGCGTTGTTGATCCCTCGCGCCCACACCGATTCGCCAGCCAAGCGCGCCCAGGCCAGCGGCGATCTCGTATCCGATTCCCTTGTTCGCGCCGGTCACCAGCGCAATCGTCCGTTCACTCATACCGTCGATCATGTTGCGGACTCGGGTGGGGCGTCCAAGACCGGTCGGGTGGGCGGCGATACCGCACGGGTATTGGTCGTGGTCAGCGCCGGATACGATGAGCGGGTGGAGACGCGGGAGTTGCGATACTTCGTCGCCGTCGCCGAGGAGTTGCACTTCGGGCGGGCGGCACAACGGCTCGCGATGGCGCAACCACCACTGTCGCGGGCGATCCAGCAGCTGGAACGGCGGCTCGGAGTCGTTCTGCTGCACCGCACTGCTCGCGCCATCGCCTTAACCGAGGCCGGGTCGGTGCTGCTGCGGGAGGCCCGGACCGCGCTCGACGCGGTCGAAGCCGCCGAGCGGCGAACCCGCCGTGCCGCGGGCGACCAGCCGGGTGTGGTGCTGGCCGCCAAGGCCGGAGCGTCCAGGGAACTGTTGTCGAAGCTTCTGGACGCCTACGCCGCTGAACCGGGCTCAGTGGCAGTCGAGGTGATGTTGTGCGGGCCGGGCGAGCCGGAAAGTCTGCTGCGCACCGGGCGTGCCGACGTTGCTCTGCTCCACCGGCCTTACGACACGACAGCCGGATTCGACACCGAGGATCTGCACACCGAACAGCAGGTCGTGGTCCTGCCCAAGGGTCATCCCCTCGCCAACCGGGCGCATCTGTCGTTAGTCGAGGTCAACGCCCAGACGGACCTGCCCCTGCCGCGCTGGCCTGGACGAGATGGCGGCCATCCGGACGGCCCCGGCCCGCAGGTGCGCGACCATACCCAACTGTTCCAACTGATCGCGCTCGGACTGGCCTGCGCCGTCGTACCCGAGTCGCTCCGAGACCAGCTACGCGACGACCACGCCATCGTGCCGGTGCCGGACGCACCGGCCGTCACGACCGTCATCGCCTGGCCACCACACAGCAGATCCAAAGCCGTCGCCGACCTCGTCCGCACCGCGACACGCCTCTAGCCGATACCCGCTGCACAATCCGAGGTTCTCCCGCTGGTCACAGCAATATCGTCTTCCGGTCAGCGACTGGCGACAAGATCCGACCGCTCATGCCGGATTGACGAAGTTCAGCCGGGGTGTGTCCAGTTAACGGTGTATCTCGATCTTGATTAGTTATCGGGTGGTCGGGTTCAGGCGGCCTTCGAAGGTGATGGCGAAGGCGTTCAAAGCGGCTTTCCAGCGGGTGATCCAGCGTTTGCGGCCCTTGCCGGTCGGGTCCAGGCTCATGATGGCCATGTAGACGCACTTGAGCGCGGCTTGCTCGTTCGGGAAGTGGCCGCGGGCCTTGACTGCCCGCCGGATGCGGGCGTTGACCGACTCGATGGCGTTGGTGGAGCAAATCACCCGGCGGATCTCGGTGTCGAAGTTGAGGAAGGGCACGAATTCGGCCCAGGCGTCCTCCCATAGCTTCACGATCGCCGGGTACTTGCCGCCCCAGGTCTCGGCGAACTCGTAGAAGCGCTCGAGCGCGGCGGCCTCGGTCGGGGCGGTGTAGACGGGCTTGAGGGCCTTGGCGATGGCGTCCCAGTGCTGGCGGGCGGCGTAGCGGAAGCTGGCGCGCAACAGGTGAACGACACACGTTTGCACCACCGCCTGCGGCCAGACGGTCTCGATGGCCTGAGGCAGCCCCTTCAGGCCGTCGCAGACCACCATCAGCGCGTCAGCGACGCCGCGGTTCTTGATCTCGGTCAGCACGTGCAGCCAGAACTTGGCGCCCTCTCCGCCGTCGCCGGCCCATAGCCCGAGGATGTCACGCTCGCCGTCGACGGTGACCGCCATCGCCACGTAGATCGGCCGGTTGGCGACCTGGCCCTCACGCAGCTTGACGTGGATAGCGTCAATGAAGATCACCGGATAGACGACATCGAGCGGCCGGTTCTGCCACTCGGCCATCCCCTCCAGCACCTTGTCGGTGATGGTGGAGATGGTCTGCTTGGAGACCTCAGCGCCGTAAACCTCGGCCAGGTGCGCGGAGATCTCGCCGGTGGTCAGGCCCTTGGCGGCCAGCGAGATGACCATCTCATCCACCCCGGACAGCCGTCGTTGCCGCTTGCGCACGATCTTCGGCTCGAAGCTGCCGTCCCGATCGCGGGGGACGGTGATCTCCACCGGCCCGACGTCGGTGATGACGGTCTTGGCCCGGCTGCCATTGCGGGTGTTGCCCGTCTCGCCGCCGGAGCGTTCGTGCTTGTCGTAGCCGAGATGGTCGGTGATCTCGCCTTCGAGAGCGGACTCCAGTACCAGCTTGGTCAGCCGGCCCAGCAGCCCGTTCTCCCCGACCAGTTCGACTCCTTCGGCCCGCGCCTGGTCGACCAGCTTGGCCACCAGCTCCCGATCCGTCGAGTTGTCCGGCTTCTTGCGCGCCACCGCGGCGTCCTCCAGGTCGATCTCCGTCGATGCCTGGATCACAGTACTCATCAGGTGCGTTCTCCTTGATCAGGAGTTACACCGAAAACCGTACAGTCCCTTCAGCCGTGACCACCACCGACGACAACGTCATGGCCAGCAACACTTAGCGCTGGCTTCCATCAGCTGAGGGGCCACGGTGATTCCGGACAGCCGTCTTATGGGCGTAGCCTATGCGGCCGTTTGGGTTGAAAGGGACTCGTTGAGTACTTCCAGGGGTGGCCGGTAGCCGAGCGCCGAGTGCAGGCGGCGGCGGTTGTAGAACCCTTCGATGTAGCGGATGACCTGCCGTTTCGCCTTGGCTCGGGTGGTGAAGACGAAGCGGTGCAGCCATTCGTTCTTGAGCACGCTGAAGAACGACTCGGCCATCGCGTTGTCATAGCAGACCCCGGTGCGGCCGACCGAGCGGCGGATGCCCAGGCCGGTCAGGAAGCGGCCGAACTCATCAGAGGTGTAGTTCGAGCCGCGGTCGGTGTGGAATACAGCAGCGGGCTGGAGTAGGCCAGTGCCGGCCGCCATCCGGACTGCGTCCTTGATCAGGTCGGTGCGGTAGTGGCCGGCCATCGCCCAGCCCAGAACCGCCTTGCTGTGACAATCGATCACGGTGGCCAAGTAGAGGAAGCCCTCCCAAGTGCGGATATAGGTGATGTCGCCGACCAGCTTGGCGCCTGGCCGCTCGGCGGTGAAGTCGCGGGCGACCAGGTCGGGGATACCGCGATAGTCGCCGTGCACGGTGGTGATTGGCCGAAAAGCCCGTACCTGGGCCGGGACCAGGCCCAGCTCACGCATCAGGGCCCGCACCAACTCGGCTGAGCAGTGCTCACCGCGGCGCAGCAGAGCGGCGTGCACACGCCGGTAGCCGTAGGTCTCGTGCGAGCCGGCGAAGACCTCGGCAACCAGAGCGGCCAGCAGCGTCCGGCGTTGCGCGGTGGCCGAGGCCGGCCCTGAGGGGCCACGGTGATTCCGGACAACCGCCTTATGGGCGTAGCCTATGCGGCTGCTTGGGATGAAAGGGACTCGTTGAGTACTTCGAGGGGTGGCCGGTAGCCGAGCGCCGAGTGCAGGCGTCGTCGGTTGTAGAACCCTTCGATATAGCGGATGACCTGTCGTTTCGCTTTGGCGCGGGTGGTGAAGACAAAGCGGGCGAGCCATTCGTTCTTGATCGTGCTGAAGAACGACTCGGCCATCGCGTTGTCGTAGCAGATCCCGGTGCGGCCGACCGAGCGGCGGATCCTGCACCTGCCGAAAACTCCGTCCATGCAGTTCAAGCGGCATGTCGGTATTCGTGGAGGACTCCGCCGAGCCGGTCTCGTCGGTCAACAGCGCCCGATCGGCCCAGTCCGGCCTGGGCTGGGCGACCTGGCGACGCAGCACCGTGACCTCATGCCGCAACACCAAGATCTCCACCTCTTTGGAGGCGCTGCCCCGAGTGAGCAGCACCAGCCAGCCGAACACCTGACCCACCAGCAGATACAGAAGTCGAAACAGCACGGGAGCTGAGCTTAGAAGACCAGGTCAGACCCTCATTGCCAGTTTCTGGCACCGGACAGGTTCACCCCTGTGGGGCTGGCTGCTTGGCGGGAGCCCAGCCGGCCAGGAACGCCAGGGCCTGCGCTGAGCGGGAGTCCGGCTCGGCCGTGTAGACGAGCAGTGTCTGATCCACTGTGCCTCGCACATCCAGCACCTGGAAGTCGAGGCTGAGCTCTCCGGCGGTCGCGTGCACGAAGTCCTTGCGGCCGTAGTGCTGGGCACGGACCTGGTGAGTGGACCACCATCGGCGGAAGTCGGCGTCCTTCATGGACAGTTCCCCGACGAGACGGGCGAGCTCGGGGTCTTCCGGATAGCGGCCGGCGTCCATTCTGAGGTAGGCGACGCACTCGCGGGCCACCGTGCCCCAGCGGGCGTAGAGTCCTCGAACGTCAGGATCGAGAAATGTCAGCCATATGAGGTTGCGTCGTTCCGGAGGCAGCTTGCCGAAGTCGGTGATCAGTGCGGCGCCCAGACTGTTCCAGGCCAGAACGTCCATCCGCCGGCCCAGCACAAGTGCGGGCACACCTGTCAGGCTGTCCAGCAGCAGTTGGGTGGCCGGGGACACGCGCTGCCTGCGGGGCGCCGACGAACGCGCTCGGGAAGCGGCGTAGTCCGCACCTGCCGCGCACTGCCGCAGGTACTCCTCCTCATCGGGGCGAAGGTTCAGGGCCCGCGCGAGCGCTGAGAGAATCGCGGGCGAAGCGGACTTAACCCGGCCCTGCTCCAGGCGGACGATGTAGTCCGAGCTGACACCCGCGAGCGTGGCCAGTTCCTCGCGCCGCAATCCCGGCACCCGGCGATGCCCGGACGACGGAATACCAGCCTGCTCGGCGCTGATCCGGGCTCGACAGGCACGCAGGTACTCACCCAGTTCAGTCGGCATTGAAATCACTCCTAACCATCATGTGCCGAGAGACGCCCTGAGTCATCATGCGCTCGGGCCGATCCGGTCTGGCTCCTCCGACCGGCGCGCCGCCGGGGCACGGCGGCACACCATGCCCCCAGCGACCCGCGGCCTGCCAGCTGCGCACGGCAGCCGCCGCTCCTGGACAGCCTGCCCCGCGAGCCGGTGAGACCAGAGAATCACCCTCCAGCCCTGGTGTCGTCGTGGTCGGTGGACAGAGCCAGGTGCCGCCAGGCCGCGGACTCCTCTCGGAGCTGTTCGATCTTGCGGTCCATCTCCGCCGCGCAATCGCTGCCGAGCTGGGCACGAAGGGGCGGGGTGCCGGCGTCGACGAGGGTGAGGATGGCCGCCGCACCCTTGACGGGGTCTCCGGGCTGGGCATGGTTGAGTCCGGGGACGGCTCCACGCATGGCGCCGGACGTGCGAGCGTAGTCGGCGATGACCTCGTCCTGGGTGTGCAGGCTGCTGGCGTCGAGGAAGTCGGTGCGGAAGTAGCCCGGCTCGACAATCGTGACATGGATCCCCAACGGGGCCAGTTCCTGGCGCATCGCCTCGGAGATCCCCTCGACGGCGAACTTGGTGGAGCAGTAGATGCCGAAGCCGGCGACGCTCCTGAACCCTCCGATCGAGCTGAGGTTCAGCACGCGGCCCGACCCCTGCCGGCGCATCACCGGCAGCACGGCACGGGTGACGTTCAGAAGACCGAAGACGTTCGTGTCGTAGACCGCGCGTACTTCGGCATCCGATGCCTCCTCCACCGCGCCCAGCAGGCCACGCCCGGCGTTGTTGACCAGGACGTCGATCCCCCCGAACCGCTCCACTGCGGCCGTTGCCGCGGCACGGGCCTGCGACTCGTCCGTGACATCCAGCTTCACGGCGAGCAGCCGGTCAGCGTACTCGGGCAGCTGCTTCTCGATGGCCTGGGGATCACGCGCGGTCGCCACGACGTTGTCTCCGCGCTCCAGTGCCTGGCGGACGGTCTCCAGACCGAAACCCCGGGATGCGCCGGTGATAAACCATGTGGTCATTTCTTGCTCCCTACAAATCGATGCTACGTGTACTGGTTGTCGTCCATGCTCACCGGATCCGAGACAGTCATCCAGGGAAGGATCTGCATAGGAACCGCCGCCCGACCTTGTGCCCCCGAACGCCGTGGCAGGCGGGGAAGGCACATGAACGCCGTTGCGCGGGGCGCTGCGTGGCGTGCGGCGAGGAGGGGCGGCCCTACCTGGTTCGAACGGCGATGGCCCCCGCTGCCAGAGCAAACAGCGCCACCAGCAGGCCGAACCATGAGAAGGCCGCCTGCAGGCCGAGCCACGGTTCGACCACGCCCAGGACGACGATGGGCATGCTCACCGCGATATAGGCGATGGCGAAGAACCCCGAGACTATGGAGGCATCCCCCTCGGCCCTGGTTGCCGCGGTAACGGTGCTCGTCGAGCCCATGAAGCACAGGCCGAAGCCCGCGCCGGTGATCGCCGCACTGGCAAAGAACACGAGGGCGTGTCCGCCGCCGAACCCGGTGACCGACACGGCCACCCCTGCGACGAGAAGTACACAGCCCGACAGCGACGCGGCCCCGCCGTTCAGCCCCCGCACCAGCATTGGGGCGAGCCCGCCGCACCCCTGCCGGTCAGCTCCAGGACCGTGCCCTGCTCCGGCTCGCGCCAGGCGCCGTCGATGTACAGCTTGGTGTATTCACGCATGGTGATCTTCTCTCGTCAGGGGACCAAGGGCCGTAGCCGGAATCCGTCTTCCGGCGCTTGCCTGTTGGTGGCCAGTTGAGATTCCCCACTCGCGGCCACTTAGAGCGCAGGTCGGCCCGGCATTCGGGCTCTAGAGCAGCCTCTAGACCTAGAGGGGCACGGCTCTAGGGCGTGTCGCGTGGATCTTTGATGGTGGTGGGTGTGGATTCCACTGTGGCGCGCGCTCATCAGCATGCCGCCGGAGCTCGTCGTGAGCCGCCCGCCGACATCCCGTCAAAGGGGACGGCGTAGATCACAAACCGGGCACGGGCCGGGAGGCGCTGGGCCGCTCACGGGGCGGGTGGAGCACGAAGATTCACCTGGTCGCCGACCGGCGCTGCCGGCCGATCGCCCGGATCATCAGCCCCGGTCAGCACGGCGATAGCCCGTACTTCCGGCGCATCCTGGAGCGGGTGCGCATCCGGCGTCGCGGTCTGGGCCGTCCTCGCCGGCGTCCGATACGTGTGCTGGCCGACAAGGCCTACTCCTCGCGCGCCAATCGCGCCTACCTGCGCCGGCGCGGCATCCAGGCGGTCATCCCGATCAAGAAGGATCAGCAGGCCAACCGACTCAACCGGGGGCGTAAGGGCGGGCGACCGCCCGGCTTCGACGCCGAGCGGTACAAGGAGCGCAATACCGCCGAGCGGTGCGTCAACAAGCTCAAGGGCCACCGCGCGGTGGCCCTTCGCACCGACAAGCGCGAACGCATCTACGAGGGCACCATCGACGTCGCCTCGATCCGGATCTGGCTCCGTGACCATGTCCTATGATCCACGGGACACGCTCTAGGTCCAGAGGGCTTTCGGGAATTTCAGGAGGCACCCACGAAGGTGGGGGCGGAAGGCCCCTTCCGGAGTAGGAGGGCCTTCCGCCTGAGGCATCACTGGGCAGTGCGTCCTCGCGATCCAGCATCACCCCCGGCCGCCCGGACTCCTGTCACGACACGCGGCAAGACGCGCTCAGCTACCGTGGCGCCCACCGCCGGACACACCGGGGGAAGGGCCGCCGTGGGCACCGCGGGCACTGTGGGCACCGTCCACCAGCTGAAGGTCACCTTGCGCGGGGTCCACCCGCCCGTCTGGCGACGCGTCCACGTGCCGTCGACGGCGACCCTGGACCAGCTGCACGAGGTCATCCAGGTCGCACTCGGCTGGGAGCAACACCACTTGCACCTGTTCGGCAAAGGCGACCTCGAGTACGGCGACAACGCCCGCGACGAGACGAGCGTGACGCTGGCCGGCCTGATCCCGCGGGCCGGGGACTGGCTCGGCTACCGCTACGACTTCGGCGACATGTGGGACCACGACATCGAGGTGGAGAAGATCCACCGGGCGGCGAAGAACACCGCCTATCCGCGTTGCAGCGGCGGCGGCCGCGCCTGCCCGCCGGAAGACAGCGGCGGCCCGGAAGGCTACGAGGAGCACATGCGGGCCCTGCGCCACCGCAAGGGCTGGAAGTACCGGGTGGCCAAGTCCATCTACGGCACCACCCGCTGGGACCCGGCCCGCTGGGACCGCGTCGACGTCAACGCCGACCTGGGCAGGCTGGCCAAGCTGTGGGCCAAGCAGGCCGCCGCGGCCCGGCAGCAGGCCAAGGAGGCAAAGAAAGCGGAGGCGAAGGAGAGGGCGAGAGAGAAGGCGGCGGCCACCGCGCCGGCGAAGGCCTCGCCGACCCCGTCATCACCCCCGTCCTCACCTGGCCGGAAGGCGAACACGGCCCCGGCGTCGGCGCCGGTGTCCTGCCCGGTGTGCAGCACGCCGATCGCCCAGGCCCGCACCGGCCGCCCGGCCCGCTACTGCGGAACCCCCTGCCGCCAGGCCGCCCACCGAGCCCGCCGACGTCCCACCGAGACCGCCTCTCGCGCGGCACGGCTACGCGAGCGCCTGGCCGACGACGCGGCCGCCGCCCGCCAGCTGGCCGACGAACTGGCCGCCGCGCTCCCCACCGTCGACGGCGGTGGCCAGGGCGCCGCACAGCCGATCGGGTGGGAGAGCGACATCATCGCGCTGGCAGGCCGTCTGACCAGGCTGGCCGGCGCCATCGGCGCCAGCGCCCGTGACCACCAGGCCGCCGCGGCCGACCGGCAAGCACCGCCGACCGCGTAGCGGCCGGTGTCCGCTGGCATCACTGCCGCGAACCTGGCCAGGCCGCAGCGATCTACTACGCTCTGCGAGGTCCGTCGTATCCGTGCTGTGGGAACGGCCAGCTGCGGAGGCCGCCTTCACCCAGCCAGTCGGCGAGGGCTGGTGTGGCGAGACCCGGCCCCGCAGGGCGGCTGGGGCACGGATGCGACGCACGCCCTGGCCCTGACCCCGGCCGGCCTACTCCGAGCACCGGAGAAGCTCTCGGGGCAGGCCGCCCGCGGCAAGCCCCCGCTCTTTCGTGGGGTCGTCCGCTGGAGGCACAGGGCAGTGCGCACCCACCAGCCATCCTGACCCGAGCCCGCCCGGAACGCCCGCATGACACACGGACAGCTCGACGATGGTTGAGGATGAAGACACGCGTGCCCTCTGGCTCCTCCGATTGCGACAACTCTCGGCACCTCACCGATGCCGTCAACTTAGGTTGACGATCGAGGGGAAGGTCAACTAAGGTTGACGCATGACCGAAGTTGATATTTCGTCGATCACCGAGAACACCGATCCCATCGAAGCACTGCGCGAGGCAGCCACGCTGCGCCACCGCCTGGAAGGACAGGAAGAGGTTCTCGTGCACCGGGCGCGGGTGGCAGGGACAACGTGGACGCAGATCGCCGAGGCGCTGGGGGTCTCAAAGCAGGCCGTACACAAGAAGTACGGCGGCCGACGCCTGTTCGGCCGGACGGAGGCCTGACGATCATGACCTCGCTCCTCGATGATCTGGCAAGACGAACGGCGGAGCGGCTCGGCGCCCGACAGCGTGGCGTCGTCGTGGTGGGTGCCGTCCGGGGCGGGCAGTCCGCACTGCACGGCGCAGACCCCGGCACGCTGTTCGAGATCGGTTCCGTCACCAAGACGTTCACCGCGCTGGCCCTGGCCCAGCTCACCGTGCGTGGCGCCGTGGGGCTGGACCAACCGCTTCGCGACCTGCTACCCCGCGACATCACGGCTCCGGAACGCGGCGGTGAGGTCATCAAGCTGGCTCACCTGGCCTGCCACACTTCCGGCCTGCCCCGGCTGCCCAAAGGCCTCCTGCCGCGAGGCCTGTTCCGATCGGACCCCTACGCTGGCTGCACGGGCGAGCTCCTGCTGGACGGATTTCGGCGCACCCGTTTGCGGTCGGTGCCCGGTACCCGCTTCCGCTACTCCAACTTCGGCGCCGGCCTGCTCGGGCTCGCCCTGGCACGCCACACCGGCACCGACTACGACACGCTTATTCAGGCCGAGATCTGCCGGCCCCTCGGCATGACCGACACCCACGTGGTTCTCGACCCCGGACGCACCGCACGACTGGCCGCCGGCCACTCCCGCACCGGCCGCCCCCGCCCACCCTGGCACCTGGCCGCCCTCGCCGGCGCCGGCGGCCTGCACTCCACCGTGCCCGACCTGCTCACGCTGGCCCGGGCCCAGATCGGCCCCGCACCCGAAGAACTCGCCGAAGCCATCGCTCTCACCCACACCACCGCCCACCGCATCAACGCCAGAGCCGCCATCCATCCCGGCTGGATCTCGGCCAACCTGCCCCGCAGCCAGCACCGGATCCTGTTCCACACCGGCGGCACCGGCGGCTACCGCAGCCTGCTGGCCATAGCCCCCGAACACCGAGCCGCAGTCGTCATCCTCAACGCCAACACCCGACCCGTGGACCGTCCCGGCCTCAACCTGCTCGCACAGATCATCAACTCCGCACCCGGTCCGGACCCCGTCCCGGCCGCCACCGGCGCCTGACCGGGGGCGGCCCACACCGACAGGTTTGACGCAGCCTCCGCTGGCGAACCCGCTGTTTGGACAGGTACGGGGTCGAGGAACGAAAGGACAGCCATTAGCGGTGAGATGGATCATGGTGCGGATGGTTGACATATCGAGCACCGCGACCTGCGGAAACATTCAAGATCGCGTTATCTCGACGGATTTGCCCCGCCATGTTCGGGGCCGAAAGCTGACTCAACACCGCTGGTCGTGCACCGCCCTGACCTGCTTGAACAGCCCGTACCGCTAACCCCTGTCCCGTCGTTCCTCGACTCCGGACCCGGCCAAGTGGGATCGCGCCGAGGTCAACGCCGACCTGGGCAAGCTCGCCAAGCTGTGGGCCAAGCGCGCTGCCGCAAAGGCCAAGCAGCAGGCCAAGGAGGCGAAGGAGCGGAGGCGAAGGAGAGGGCGAGAGAAAGGGCGGCGGCCACCGCGCTGGCGAAGGCCTCGCCGACCCCGTCATCACCCCCGTCCTCACCTGGCCAGAAGGCGAACACGGCCCCGGCCCCGATGTCGGCGCCGGTGTCTTGCCCGGTGTGCAGTACGCCGATCGCCCAGGCCCGCACCGGCCGCCCGGCCCGCTACTGCGGAACTCCCTGCCGCCAGGCCGCCCACCGAGCCCGCCGCCGTCCCACCGAGACCGCCTCTCGCGCGGCACGGCTACGTGAGCGCCTGGCCGCCGACGCGGCCGCCGTCCGCCAGCTGGTCGACGAGCTGACCGCGGCGATCGCCACGATCGGCGCCGCAGGCCTCGACCAGGACGCCGACGCCGGAGCGCCGAACGGGCGGGAGCGCGACCTGGCCGAACTGACAGAACGGCTGACCAAGCTGGTCGGCTCCATCAGCGTCCACGTCCGCGACCTGTCACGCTGTCCCGACCCCGGCCCGCCGCAGTGATCTTCCTCTTTCGCGGTCGGATTTGTGGAACCCTCCACGCCACGCTGTGAAGCACGCAGGGGGATCGGACACGGGACCACGGGACCACCGTGGTCCCGTGATCAGGACCGCTCTCCCCAGCCTTGACCGCAGGTGCCGCGCTCAGTCGAAGACCTGGGAGACCCCGGCCCGGATCCGCCGGGGATTGCTGTCGACGACCAGATACCAGTAGTCGTCGTAGGGCACCTCCAGGACGACGGGGCTGACGTCGTAGAAGCCGCCGTGATTGATTCGCAGGTCAGGCACCTGCGATGACTTTTGAAGCGGTACAGGCATCCTGCGTGCGCTGGAGCCGGCCGGAATCATCACCCTGGCCGACAAGGCGTATCAGGGAGCTGAGGTCCCGGTCGCCACGCCGTACAAGGGCAAGGACAAGCCCGCGTCGCAGAAACAGGCCAACCGCTCCCACGCCAAGCTCCGCGGACCCGGCGAACGCGCCAACGCCCAGCTGAAGAGCTGGAAGATCCTCCGGAAGCTACGCTGCAGCCCCGGCAAGGCCGGCCACCAGTGCAAGGCCATCGCGTCCTTCAAAACACCGCGTCGCACAGGCCGCCTGAGCATGAGCAGGTTCATTGTGTCGGTCGGCGCTGCGAGCATGACGAAATGATCGCGACCCCTGACGACTATGCCTGGTTCTCCTACGAGCGCTTCCCCGAGCTGGCGGAGGCCTACTGCTTCACCTACGTCCACGGCCGGACACCCGAGCAACTGGTGGTCCGGCTCGGTGGCCGGCCGGAGGATTTCACGCCCATGACGCTTGAGGAGCTGATCGAGACTCGCCACAGGAACAGCTACGACACCGCCTTTCTCGGCGCCACGACCATAGGCGACTGGGTGTTCATCGTTGAGCCCAACGGCGGGCTCGGCACCGATGAAGAAATCATCACTTCGTTGTCGGCGGGAACCCGCCTCGTCTCCCACTTCCGCGACGTCGAAGGCGTCGAGTGCTTCTACTGGAGCGAAGATGGAGAGCTCCGGTTCTGCTTCATCGCTGATGAAGGTTACTCGGAAGAGGTACCGGACGAGGTCGTGGAGATCATGCAGCGGATCGACGCCGATTACAGACACCTCTACCCCAGCGACGGGCCGGCGTTCCTCTTGGCCGAGCATCTCACCGGCATCACGCTGACACCGGAGCTGCTGGAGGGGTCCACCTACCTGTGCGGAATCATCCCCGAACCGAGGTGAGCAGGATCCATCGTCTGTGACCCCCTCCGGCCAGCCGCAGGATAGATCGCCTCGTGTGAGATCCGCATGGAGTCATCCTCGGGAAAATCACCGTTCAGCCGGTTGGAGATCTGCTCCGGGCTCCAGCACGTCGCCCATCGGCGATCTTGTCGCCATCCGCGTGGATGCGTTCCGTTCCGTCGCATCTCCCGCGAGATGGTCGACGGCGAACGCCCCAGGCGCCGCGCAACTCGCCGGCGAGGAAATCTGCCCGCGATACAACCTGACAGCCCTCTGCTGCTTCCCCAAACCCACCAGCAACACCCAACAACGAGATGTTGCGACGACCACTTGAATCCGTCCAGTACACATCCGCCGAGTTGGTCGCCCTATGCAAGCAGTTGGGGGTAAGCCGCTGAGCTTGTCGGTGCTCGAGGCGTTCCGCCGCGAACCCCGCCAGCCACCTGTTGCCAGCACGGATGACGGCTCTCGTCGCCCGTGACACGATCAAGGGGTGGCGCCCAGCGTCCTCATCGTCGATGATCACGACGTGTTCCGCTCCGCCTGCCGGGTCTTCCTGGAGGCGGAGGGTTTCCGTGTGGTAGGCGAAGCCGCGACCGGTGTGCAAGCCGTGCACGAAGCCGCCCGGCTCCTTCCCGACCTCGTCCTTCTGGACATCCAACTGCCCGACCTCGACGGCTTCGCCATCGCCGACCTCCTCGGCGCCTTGGCCAAGCCGCCCCTGGTCGTCTTCGTCTCCACCCGCGATGCCGCCACCTACGGTCGCCTACCACGTGACACAGGGAGTTGACGCTCCACGAGACGTGCTGCAGCAGGGCCACGCGGACCAGCCCGGCCCACAGGAAGGCGGTCAGCCCGCCGTACAGGGTGCCGCTGATCGTCCAGCCGGCCAGGAAGAGAAGCGTCAGCGACAGCGCGCACAACGCGGGGAAGGCGCGCGTCACTCTGACCATCGCAGGATCGTCCAGCAGGTCGGGAGCGTACCGGCCGGCGTCGGTCTGATCGTTGGTGAACATCCAGCCCAGGTGGGCGTGGGCAAGCCCCCGCAGCTGCCCGCGCACACTGACGCCGTACCGGTAAGGGGCGGTACCGTTCATGCCTTCTGTGTTCAGGGTCATCACGACCCCCTTATGGCGACAGCGACGCCCACATGCGCCACCTGATCACTCATCAGTCAACGTGCCCCGCGAGGCCGCGGAAACAGCCAATCCCAGCAAGCCCCATCACCAACGGCGATAGCAGGCCCACTGTTGCGGTTTGTCGCGCCAGGGCCAGCCTGGGCGAGTGAGGTCCAGGGCATTGCGGCACTCCCCGAGGGAGGAACGATCGTTGAGAGCCTGGGTAGGCCGCCGCCGGACGGCGACCAGCTCAGCGTTATCGGACAAGGTCATGCAGGCTCCTGCAGGTTGGTTGCCCGACCAGTCCGAGCGCCACTGAGCGACTACAGCAGGTCGAGATCATCACGCGCGTGGCGATCGCGTGCGACAGCTCTGAAGAAGAAATCGCTTGAGCTGGGGCTGTATCCACAGGCTGCCGACCCCTACCCGAACGCTTGACATCACTCCTGGCACCCTTGCGGCCGTCCTGGAATGAGAACTCGATTGACTAGGAATGGGGTTGGGTCGGCTGTAGCGTTGTGTGTAGAGCCGTGCACTCTCACGTGCAACGGCTTGGAAGGGACGACCCCGGTGTGAACACATCGGGGTCGTTTTCGCGTCCAGAGAGCCCATTTCACTGTGACGCCAGGGCAGCTCGCCCGGACATCCGACCGCGATGCCGTCGGCCATCGTCGAGGACGGCTCGACCAGCACCGGATGTCCTGCCGCCAACGAGGAAGGATAAGCTGCCGCCCGGTCGGCCTGCACGCCGACGATCCTGACGCCGGGCCGCAGGGATTTGGCTGCCAGGGCGAGCCCGGCCGCCAAGCCTCCACCGCCGAGGGGAACGACGATCGTCGCGGTGTCCGGGAGCTGTTCGAGGATCTACAGCCCGATCGTGCCCTGTCCGGCGACCATGTCCGGATGGTCGAAGGGGTGGATGATCACCGCTCCGGTCTGCTCCGCATGCTCCTTCGCTCGGGCCAGGGCCTCGTCTACGGTACGGCCAGCGAAGATGACCTCCGCGCCATAGCCCAGGGTCGCCTCGACCTTTGGTAGTGCCACCCCTCGGGCATGAAGACCGCGGCCTTGGTCCCGAGGAGTCGTGCATTCAGCGCCACTCCTTGGGCGTGGTTGCCGGCGCTGGCCGCCACCACGCCCCTGGCGCGTTCCTCATCGCTGAGCCGGGCGATCCTGACGTAGGCCCCGCGTGCCTTGAACGACCCGGCCCGTTGCAGGTTCTCGCACTTGAGGTGCACTACTCCGCCGACCGCTTCGGAAAGCGCCCGCGAGGCCAGCACGGGCGTGTGGACTACCACGCCGGCGAGGAGTTCTCGCGCGGCGACGACGTCGTCATAGGTCACCTGCGGAGGGCTCATTCCAGAGAGTCTCCCACCAAGGTTCGCCCGGTGTGCGTTGTGATCAGCCAGGACGATGAGCCTTGCTCGGAACGCCGGTATCCATTCCTTCGCGAAGGACATTGACTGAAAGCACCCGGCTGCCGGCCTTCGGCGGGTATGTCGATATGTCCGGAGCCACGTGTCTGATCGTTAGCACCCTTGGTCACGTGCCTCCGGACTCCGGAGGGACATCATGGCGACCGACCAGCCCACCACGGACCCGACGCTGGTGTCGCTACCGAGCCTCATGACGCTGGCCAGACAGGCTGCACCCCGGCTACTCCACGATGTAATCGTTCCCCTCGCCGTGTTCTACGCCGCCTTGATCCTCATCGGCCTGAACGGCGCTCTCATCACGGCCGTGTCCTGGGTATACGGCAACCTGGCCTGGCGCCTGATCAGGCGCCAGCCGGCCTCGGCAACCATAATTCTCACTGCGGTGGCGATCACCGTCCGCGCCGGGCTGGCGCTGTGGACCGGTAGCGCGGTTATGTACTTCCTGCAGCCTGAGCTGGGCACGATCTGCGTGAGCCTGGTGTTCCTGGTCTCTGTACGGCTACGCCGCCCGCTGGTCGGCAAGCTGATCCTTGACTACATCCGCCTGCCACCGGACATGGTGGCTCACCGGCGGATCCAGCGATGCTTCGTCCGGCTCACCCTGCTGTGGGTGCTGGTCCTGCTGCTCAACGCCGGCCTGAGCATCTGGCTGCTGCTCTCTCAGCCGATCGGCACCTACCTGCTCGCGCGTCCATTTGCTGTTGGGGTCATCACCTGCCTGGCCTTCCTCGGCTCGGTCTGGGCCTTCCGCCGGGTCCTGACCCATCTTCGGTTCCCGGCCACCCCTGCGAGCAGTACTCGGCGACATCCTCAGCGTCTGCGATCGGCTGAGAGCGTGGCAGCTCTCGTTCATGTGGTTCGCGCCGGACTGCAGCCCGGCCCCTCACACGAGGTTGCTAAATCCCTTTGACCTGGCCATTCGAGCCTCTTTCAGTACTTTCGATTTCGAATTTCCCCTAGACGCGACTTGCTCCGTTTTATGCTGAGAGTGGAATTCTATGATTTGTTCGAGATTTTCTTGCTATTAGTTTTTGCGGGATGTTTAATAGGAAATATAACCCGAAGAAAAAGGGAGGCTCATATGAGCTTCGTACAGATTCTTGAATTCGACACCAAGCGGGCCGGCGAAGTCGAGACGCTCATGAACGAGTGGCGTACGCAGACGAAGAGCACCCGCACCGTGAAGCGCGAGGTCGTGGCAAAGCACCACAGCCGCCCTGACCACTACGTGGCGATCGTCGAGTTCGGCTCGCTCGAGGAGGCGCAGCGCAACAGCAAGCTGCCGGAAACCGACCGATTCAACGCACAGATGACCAAACTGTGTGACGGCCCGATCGAATTCTCCGACTACGACGTGATCAGCGACAAGAGCTAATCCCCTAGCTCGGCATCGAGAAAGCTCAGCCTGTGCTGTGGCGTGCGAGAAGATTCTCGCGTCACGGTGCGGGCTCTCTTGGCTTATACCCCCGACGACCGGATGGCCAGGTCGGTGACGTGGCCGTTGTTGCTGGTGGCGGCCAAAGCCGTGGCGAACAGGATGAGCTGGTTGACCACCTTGAGAAACAGCAGCATGCCGACCGCACCCGCGACCACCTGATAGGCGGGGTTGGCCGCGGTGATGTCGAGGAAGAACTGGCCGATTGTCTTGAGGATCTCCACCCCGATGGTGATGAGCTCGGCGAGCCCGCCGAGCCAGGCCCCGGAGCCGGCAAAGGCAGGCGCTCACCGCTCGGCGACTTCGGCCCATCCCTCGGCGCCACTTGAGTGTCAGCGAAGCTTGAGCGGACCGTGCCGCCGGTACGTTCTCCGGCTCCGGGATCAGGCAGACATGGCAGGACGGTCGGATTCGCTGCGTAGGACGCAGAACTCGTTGCCTTCGGGGTCCGCGAGGATGGCCCAGCCTGAGCCGTCGAGTTTCCGATGGTCGGCGACCAGGGTCGCGCCGAGGCCTGGCAACCGCTCGGCCTCCTCCTCGCGCGAGGTCTCTGGACGCAGACACCGATGGATCCAGTTCTTGATCGTCTTCATCTGCGGGACCTGGTTGAAGTGCAGCAGCGGGCCCTCCGGCAGCATCATTCGGGCTTCATGGTCCCCCGGCCTACCCTCCGGATGTAGGGGACGGCGTTGAGCAAAGAGGTGGCCAGTTCTCGGACCAAGGGCTCGATCAAGTCTTCGAGGTCGGCGATCTCATCATCGAGCTCGAGGTAGCAGCGGGCCAGGGACTTCAGCGCGATCCTGGTCGTGGCCACCGGATCGCGGAAGGCGGTCGGATCGAGTCGGGCCGCCAAGCCCCGATGGTGCGAATCAGGTGCATCCGGGTCAAGTTGCACAGCTGGTCGCGGCGTTCGTCGGGAGCCGAGACGATCTGCGCAAGCAGCATCTGCAGCGCGACCCGGCGGGCCTTGACCGCGGTGGTGCGGGCGATTCTGAGCACCCGCAGGGACTCGACCATGCCATCGCGGGTCTTGGGGGTGATGACGCGGCGCCCGGCCAACGTGGCGTGAGCGGCGTTCTCAGCGTCGATGGTGTCGTCCTTGCCGCGACGGCGGCGGTCGGAGCGATCGGGCCAGCTGGTGGGGAGCGGAGGTGCGCCCGAGCCATCGACAGATCCGAGGAAGTACAACACGGTCGATCGGAGTGCGGGTCAGGAAGCTCAGCAGTACTGGCTCTTCCACACTCCCTACCGGAGTGGTGCGGCTCCCCGTCGTGCGGCAGCCGAACTCCTCAGCCGATCTCGGCACGGCCCTCGCGGTAAATCTTCGCCGACTCGATGCGCCCGTCGCGCAGCCGGTAGAACCCCGCGATGGAGAAGGTCCGCTCCTCGCCGGCCACCGTCAGTGTCTCGGTCATCTGACACGCTGCCTGGTCCCCTGCCGCAAGCAGGTTCTGGATCGTCAACGTTGGCAGCAAGCCCTCCATCGCACCAGAGAAGAGTTCGGTCAGTTCACCGCGCCCCCGGGCGACGCTGGAGCCGGTGACCCACAAGGCGTCGTCGGTGAAACCGGCCATCAGAGCGTCAAGGTCGCGGGCGTTGAAGGAGTCCACGTGCCCTCGCAGGACAGCGGCCGCATCTACTTCGATCATGAGCGAAGTCTCGCAGTCCCCTACCGGTTCTGCCATTGGATTATGGCGTATCCATCGTGAGCCTTGGCTTAAGGACATGGTGATCCGCACCGCGGTGGGTGTCGTTGCACCACGGCGGGCACGCACCCGCTGGAAGCCAGTGGGCCGGACTGGCGGCGGTGTCGCGGTCGTGCCTATGGCTGTAACACTCGACCACCTTGAAGTCGAGCAGGGTGCCCGCAGGTTGGAGAAGGAGGTCGCTTCTGCCGCACTGAATGCATGCGCGGCCGCTGCACTGAGCTGGGGTGAGGGAATCGCGCAGGGCGATCAGGTCGATCTGCCCGGCAGACGCCGGTGGACCTGGGACCGATCGGGGCCCAGTCCGACTTCGGCCGGATGACCTGACGCTTCAACACGGCCACCTCATGCCGGAGCACCATGATCTCGACGTCCTTGGACGACTGACCACGTCCCAGCAACACCAGCCAGCCGAACACCCTAATCAGGGTCAGATACAGCAGACGAACCGACACAGACCGCGATCTTGTCCGCACGGCGGCTGGAGGTCAAAACCGCAGATCAAGCACCACGCGATGAATTCTGAAGCGGTACAGGGAACCTGCCGCTGGCCATCCGGGTGACCGCCGCGCGGCTGCGGCACCGGCCCGCGCGGACTTTCGACACCCTGGTGGAACGGGGTACCCCTCGCAGGGCTGATCCATCTCCGCGTTCGATCTGGGTTGTCGGGGTCGCGTTCGCGGGTGATCCAGGCGCCGCGTTGGAGCCGGTCGAGCTGCCGCACCGACATCCCGAACACGTCCGACACCGCCCTCCTCGACTCAGCTGACCAGCCCTCGCGCTCGCCGTCGACCCATGCGGTGTCGTGTCAGCGGCCACGTCAGGACGGCAGCGGCTTGGTATCAGGGCGGTCGGCGATGGTGGACGCCATGAACGGTTCACCGATTGCGGCCTCGGGGCTGCGGAAGGCATACGAAGACAAGATCGTGCTCGACGGCATCGACCTGGATGTCCGGCGGGGAAGTCGAGCCGGAGCATAAGCACCACGGGCTCACCAGGCCCAGCTCGCCGAGGCCATCGGCGTCACGCCAAGACTGGTCTCGCAGATTGAACACTGTGCGCAAGGAGATTCATGATGGGAAAGAGCAACAGCGGCTTCTCCGAAAAGGGGCTGCGCAGACTGGGCGACGTGCTGGCTCGGCATGTCGGGTCCGGGAAGATTCCCGGACTTGTCGCCCTGGTCAGCCGGGGCGGTGAGACGCACGTCGAAGCGGTCGGGACGATGCGCCATGACGGTGGCGCGCCGATGCGCCGGGACACGATCTTCCGGATGGCCTCGACGTCCAAGCCGGTTGCGATGGCGGCGGCGATGGTCCTGCTCGACGAGTGCAGGCTGCGGCTGGATGACCCGGTACAGGAGTGGCTGCCCGAACTCGCCGACCGGCAGGTGCTGAAGCGGGCAGACGGCCCGCTGGACGACACCGTGCCAGCGCAGCGGCCGATCACCGTACGGGACCTGTTGACCTCCACGTTCGGGCTCGGAGTGGATCTGACGTTGATGGGCTCCCCGATCATGGACGCCATTCTCGAGCGGGGCAACTACAGCCAGGGGGCGGAGCCGGCGCCCGGGCCGGATGAGTGGATGCGACGCCTTGGCGAGCTGCCGCTGGCGTACCAGCCTGGAGAGCGGTGGCAGTACGACATCAGCCACGATGTCCTCGGCGTGCTTGTTGCCAGGGTCACGGGTCAGCCGTTCGAGACGTTCCTGCGCGAGCGCATCCTCGATCCGCTGGGGATGAAGGACACCGGTTTCCACGTGCCCGCCTGCATGATCGACCGGCTGCCGCCCAGCTACGCGCCCGACCCGCGGACCGGAGAGTTCATCGTGTGGGACGAGGCGGCAGGCGGACGCTACAGCCAGCCTCCGGCCTTCCAGTCAGGCGGCGGCGGGCTGGTCTCCACCGTCGACGACTACCACGCCTACTTCCGGATGCTGCTGAATGGCGGGATGCACGGGACCGAACGGATCCTGTCCCGGCCCGCCGTCCAGCTGATGACCACCAACCGCCTCACGCCCGAGCAAAACGCCGCCCGAAACGCCCTGGCCAGCAACAACATCCATGTGTCGTTCGGCCAGGGGCAGCACGGCGGCTGGGGCTTCGGGATGGCGGTGCGCACCTACCGTGGCGACTACGCGTCCATCGGCCAGTTCGGCTGGGACGGCGGAACCGGCACCACGGCCTACGCCGACCCGGACAAGCAGCTCACCGGAATCCTGCTCACCCAGGTCGGGCTGTCCACCCCGGATCCGGCGCGGCTTATCCACGACTTCTGGACCACGCTCTACCAGGCGATCGACGACTGACACCGAGCCCGCGCCCGGTGGACCCGCCCTCAGCCCCCCTGGCGGCCGAACCGTCGATGGTCCCGCGAGGTCTGGTCTTGGCCCTGTTCGCCAAGGTCAGATCGCCCAAGGGTGAGATCCCCTCGGGCGACTCCCGGCCTCAGCAACCCAGATACCCCGGGCACCGCCAGGACCGCATTCCACCATCCGTCCGTTCCATTGACTTTCATTTAAAGGAGCACACCACCATGTCCATCACCCTTACCGACCAGGACAAGCGCACCCTGCGCACCGCCGCCTACGGCGCCGTCTCGCTGCTGGCCGCCGCTGATGCCGCCGGCTCGCCCCACAAGGCCGCCACCGAAGGCTCCATCGCCCTGTCCTCCGCCACCGGCCTGGTCGGGCACGTGCTCGCCGGAAAGACCAAGGACATCAACCTGAACGGCAAGTCAGTAGCCGCACTCGCCGACCACGTGCTGCCGGCCCTGACGGCAGCCATGAGCCTGCTCAAGAAGCAGGCTCCGGCAGAGGCCGACAACTTCCGCAGCATCGTCATCATTGCCATCGAAGCAGCCGCCCGCACCCACCAGGGCCAGCCCAGCCCCACCATCGCTGACATGGCCCGCAAGATCACCGCAGCCCTCGACGCCGCTTGATGGGATGTCAACCTCTTGTCACGGGGGTCCTCTCCGGACCCCCATGACACGGCGGCGTGGCGGTCAGGGAGGGGCCGAGCCCCGCCAGGGCGGCCAAGCCTGCTCGCTCACCCTGGCCGACGCCCGCCGCCGGGCATCGCGCCGTGATCAAACCCGCCCCGCTGTGCCGGGCCGCGCCCGGGTTCGACCTCGATGACTTCGCCGTCGACACGCTGACAGCACTGTGACCTGCCCGGCTGGGCACCAGGACCCGCACGCTCAGCTGCTTCGCGCTGGTGAGCCGCACGCTCGGCCGCTACTCGCTCTCTCAACTCTTGATCAGCCACTTGACGAGGGTTCGAAACGAGCGGCAGGCGGTCAGTGGCTGAGGTGGAAGCCTGATCGTCCAACATGTTGCGGGGCATCCATTACTGCGCCTGCCCGACCTTAGGCGAGCCGCCAGGAGAGGAAGCCCTCGGTAGCATCGGCCTGGACAAAACCCGCCCCGACCAGCTCCTCTTCGATCGTCTCCCGCACAGGACGGTAGGCGTGGCCGATGATCTCCTCCTCATTGATCACCTTGTCACCTTCGGTGATCCGGTAGAGGTAACGGGCCTTGCACGCCTCCTCGCTCGACTCGAGGATCTCCGAGAGGACCGTGTACGTGTGACGGCCCACCTGACGTGAGCCGGACTCCTGGAGAGGGCGCGGCTGGGGGGCACCGCCATCGCGCCAGGTGAAAACCAACAGCCCACCAGGTTCCAGCTGACTTGCCAGCACCGGCCAGAGGCGCTTTCGGTAGTCAGGCTCCAGGGCGTACATCACGTTGATCATCACCATGGCCTCGACCGGCTCATCCAGATCAACGCTCAGCGCGTCATAGGGAAGCACGGTGACTCGCTTGAGCAGTTCCGTGCGCTCATTCAGTCGGGACAGCAATACCCCGCGCATACCGGTCGAGGGCTCCAGCGCGAAGATCTCCGCTGGCGTCGAGTCGGCGAGCGATGTGGTGATCAGGCCGGTTCCCGCACCGATCTCCAGGATGCTCCGCCGTATCCCGGCGAGAAGCGAGGGAAGTTTCTCACGGACCCCCGGTACGTGCCCGTCTTCATGGAGCAGGTCATAGAAGGGGAGAGAGATGAAGTCGGTCATGGCGGGCAACGCTATCCCAGGCACAGGAACCTGCAGGGACATCTTCGACATCTGAAGGGGTGACCAGGGTTGCGATCCGGGTTGCAATGCAGGGGCGTTCCAAGGGGTTCAGGAAGGACCGGGCACTGCTTCTGACCTGCATTGAACGATCCGGAACGGGCCGAACTGGATCTTTAATCCGTAGGTTCCTGGTTCGAGCCTCGGGCGCCCTACCGCCCCACACCCATCTGAGTGGTGCAGCGCTGGCTGCTGGCGCACCCGCGTTTCAGCCTGCACTTCACCCCGACCTACTCTTCCTGGATCAACCAGGTCGAACGCTGGTTCGCCGAGCTGGAACGGCGGCCGCCTGGATCGGGGCGTGTTCTCTCGCTGGATGTGCTGAAGACCGCGCTGGCGAACTGGATCGAGGTCTGGAACGACAACGCCCTGCCCTTCGCCTGGGCCAAGACCGCCGACCAGATCATCGACCGGGTTCTCCGCCTATCGGCTCAGCGGCATGAGTCCGATGCTCTCCCGTGAGGCCGCGGCAATCAACCGTGCTCGGCTTCCGTGGCCGAAGAGCACAAGGTCGTGACCCGGCAGGACGCCCGCTGATATGGGCTGAGCGTGCGCGTTAGCGCGCCGTCAGGCCGGTGATAGCGGCGGCAGCCATCGTTCTGAGTGCAGGCAAGACCCACCAAGGTGAACGAGGAGATCTCATGTCGAAGACGACGCTGTCCGAGCTGGTCACCGCCCGCGTCGAGCGCGCCCAGACGAAGGCCGAGCAGACGATGACCACGGCTCACACCGCCGTCGAGCAGGCCTCCATCAGGGCTGCTGAGGCCGAGCGGCTCGCCGCCGAGCAGGAGCAGGTCGATGTCCGGGCGGTGACTGAGCAGGTGCGCGCCGAAGCGCTCGCGCAGGGCAAGCAGTTCGCCGACTCCCTCAACGCTCAGGCGGCACAGCTCAAGGCGTGGGCCGCCGACGCCAACCGCTAGCCAATGGCCCAGTGCTCCAGGTGAGCGCCGTGGCGTCCGTACACACTGCATGAAGAGGAGAGGGAACGTGTCACAGGAAACGCTGTCCGATTTCGTCGAGGCGACGGCCACGAAGTTCGGCATCCCCGGCGTCTGCGCCGGGGTGTGGGCCGACGGCACGGAGATCTACGCCGGTCACGGCGTGACCAGCATCGACAACCCGCTACCCGTCGATGAGCAGACGCTGTTTCTGTTGGGGTCGGTCACCAAGACCTTCACGGCGACCGCGCTGATGCGTCTGGTCGCCGAGGGCGGGGTCGAGCTGGAGGCCCCTGTGCACCGCTATGTCCCCGAGGCCCCGGTCTCGGCCGAGATCACCGTGGCGCATCTGCTCAACCACACCGCGGGCCTGGGCTGGGGGGTCATCACCGACACCGGCGAGGGCGATGACGCCGTGGCCCGGTATGTGGCCAAGATGGCCGAGGTCGAGATGATCGCCCCGGTCGGCGCTCGCGCCTCCTACAGCCAAGCGGGCTACAACCTGATCGGGCACGTCATCGAGAAGGTCACCGGCCAGCCCTACGACCAGGCCGTCGCCTCACTGGTGCTCGAACCGGCAGGGCTGTCGAACACGTTCTTCTCCCACAACGACGTCATGACGCGGCGCTTCGCCGTAGGACATGACAAAGGTGAGGACGGCACGCTGTCGATTTCGCGGCCGTGGCGGCACTGGCGCGGGGACCACCCCGGCGGCGGCATCGCCTCCTCGGCCTCGGATCTGCTGAGCTGGGCCCGTTTCCACCTCGGTGACGGCGCCGGTGTACTGCCCGCCGACGTGCTGCACCGGATGAAGCAGCCGACCGCCGAACTGCGGGCCAGCAATCTGGGCGACGCCATCGGCCTGTGCTGGTTCCTGCGCGGGGTCGACGGGGTCCGCACCGTCGGGCACGGCGGCTCGTCCAACGGCCAGTTCGCCGAGCTCCTCCTGGTGCCGGAGCGGAACTTCGCCGTCGTCGTGATGTCCAACGCCGGCCCCGACGGCATCCCCTGCAACCAGGCAGTCGTCCGGTGGGCGCTGCAGCACTACCTGGGCGTGACCGACGCCGACCCCGAACCGGCCCCCTACGACGCCGCCCGCGCCCAGGAGGTCGTCGGCCGCTACGAGAACGAGGTCATGACGCTTACCGTCACAGCCGACGGTGCCGGGCTGACACTCGAGGTCCTCATCAAGCCGGAGATCCGCGAGAACTCCGAGGTCGAGCTGCCCGCCGACCACGCGCCTTTCCCGTTCGGCCTGCTGCCCGGTGGCACCGATGAATACGTCATCACCGACGGCGCCTTCACGGGGCAGCGCGGCTTCTTCTCTCGGGACGAGACCGGCGTGATCACCGGAGTCGACCTCGCCGGCCGGCCCTTCGCCCGAACCGTTTAGAAGGGTGAGCCGTGGCAGCTGAACTCTACGGCTCTTCGAACTCGACATGTCCAACCGCCTCGGCCTCGTGCCGGCCGTACAGGTCAGCCACGACGACGGACGGACCTGGTCCGCGCCGAAGAACCTGACGAGCGTCATCAAGGCGCCCGCCGGCGGTCACGACTGGTTCGCCACCGGGCCCGGGCACGGGATCCAGCTGACGCGCGGCCCGTACGCGGGTCGGCTCGTCCCCGTCCACTTCGCCATCGCGAGCCGGCAGAGCGTAGCTGGGCCAACGGATGCAACGGGCCGAGGCCCGTAGAGCGTTGGACGGTCCGGCTGGCTCCGTCACCAGCCCGTTCGACGGGAGGTGCTGAGCAGGTGTCGCCCCGAGGCAGAGGGGAAGCGGACCGGCATGGCTGGGACAACGCTTCTCAGTACCGCGTTCAACGATCACGCGCTGATCCCGCGCGCGTATTCGGGCGGGGCCGTCTCGCCAGAGCTCCAGTGGTCGCAAGTGCCGGACGAGACCGCCGAGCCGGCCCTGCTGTGCGAGGATCCAGACGCCCCTGGCGGCACCTTCACCTACCGGCTTGTCGTCGGTATCCCACCCGGGACGAATGAGCTGGAATCCGGTGCCGAGCTGACGGGGTGTGCCGTCGGCCGCGACGACTTCGGCCGGTACTTCTTCCGCCTTTACGCGCTGTCCGCGCCGACGGGCCTTGGCGAGGGTTTCTCCGCGAAGGACTTCCGGCGTGCGATCGAGGGGGACGTGCTGGCATCGGGCACGCTGGTCGGCACCTACGGTCGGTGACCCCTCATGCAGCCGGACAGGCTGGTGGACGTCATTCAGCGGACCGGGGTCACCGATCCCCGCATTCTGGCCGCTGTTGTGGCCACGCCGCGCGCGACGTTCGTGCCGCCGCAATCGGTCGCTCGTGCCCAGCTGGACGAGCCGATTCCGATCGGCCACGGCCAACCCACCACGCAGCCGTCGCTGATCGCGCGAATGATCGACGCCCTTGAGCTGTCAGGGACTGAAAAGGTCCTGGAAATCGGCACGGGGTACGGCTACCAAACCGCGCTGTTGGCGCGCCTGGCCCGCCGGGTCGTCTCGGTGGAACGTTACGCCGACCTGGCCGAGCACGCCCGAGTCAATCTGGCGGCGGTGGGCGTGACCAACGCCGAGGTGGTGGTCGGCGATGGCACGACCGGTATGCCCGAGCACGCTCCCTTCGATGCCGTCATCGTGTCCGCATCCGGACGGCGGGTACCTGCCCCGCTGGTCGAGCAGCTCGCCGAGGGGGGCCGGCTCGTCATGCCTATCCAGCAGGTTCTGTATGAGACCGTCATGCTGTACCGCAAGCGACACGGCGATCTGACGGAGCAGCGAATGCTGACGCATGCCCAGTTCGTCCCGTTGGTCAGCGAGGAAGAGGGGGATCAGAGAGGAGGTAATGAACAAGTCGAACCCTGAACGACGCAATCCATCGATCAGTTCTGGGCGCCTGTACTGCGGGATCCCGACACCGCAAGCCCGCGCAGCGGATCAAGGTTCTTCCACCCCTCGGCCTGTTCGTTGACCTCCGGCCGTCGGTCGAAGGCTGAAGACCAGGTCACGTGGCTTCTCAGGTCAACGGGTGGTTCAGGGGCAAGCCCGACCCCCACAGGCTTCAGCACCCGCCGCGGTGGCCCGGTTGTCGGATCCGTGTGTCCTCGCCGTCGTGCGGGGAACAGGGGCGGCATGGAGGTGTTGAGCAGCCGCGTGCTGCTGCGTCCACGCGACCTCGCACGCAGCCGGCACTTCTACGCCGAGACGCTCGGCTTGGCGGTCTATCGTGAGTTCGGCCCGGCCGGTCAGCTCGGAACGGTCTTCTTCCTGGGTCAGGGATTCCTGGAGCTCTCCGGGCGTTTCGACGGCGAGGCCGGCTCGGCGATGTCCCTCTGGCTGCAGGTGCGCGACGTGGCACGCGAGGAGGAACGCCTTCGCGGGGCGGGCGTCACCATGCTGCGCGAGGCCCGCCTGGAGCCGTGGGGTCTCACCGAGCTGTGGATCGCGGATCCCGACGGCCATCGCATCGTCCTGGTGCAGGTCCCGCCCGACCATCCCTTGCGCCGCGACCCGCGCTGACTCCACGACACCCTTCACGTGCTCCCGGCAGATCGCCGGCCAGTCGAGCCCGCGCAGCTCACGTCCGGGAAAGGCGGCACTCACTTCGGCGACCGTCCGGTCGACCGCGTCCTGGACGCTGGCGCACGGCACGTCCACCTCAAGAGTGGAGCGGGTGCGGGCCGTCGTGTGAACCAGCCGCAAGCTGCGCATCAACCCGCCCGCATCCGCCGCTCGTGAAGTCAGCACCCGATCTGGCCTGGCCGAGGTGAACAAGCGCCACGAGGAACACCTCGCCGCCCGCCGCGGGAGTGTGCGCGGACGACCGACCCGGCCGCTACGCCCGGACACCGTCTGCGCGATCCTCCAGCAGCCATCACCCAGCCCAGGATCGTCGAATACCAGGGCCGGGGATCCAGTGGCTTGCTCGGTCCTCAGCTGACCGCTCTCTTCACGAGCTCGGCGATCCTGGCCTCGTCGGCGGCGGTCAGCTCCGTCACAGCGAAGGCGGTCGGCCACATGGTGCCGTCGTCGAGGTTCGCGATGTCGTTGAAGCCGAGAGTCGCGTACCTCGCCTTGAACTTCTCCGCGCTTTGGAAGAAGCAGAGGACCTTGCCGTCCTTGGCGTAGGCGGGCATCCCGTACCACAGCTTGGGCGAGAGGTCCGGCGCGCTGGCCGTGACGATGGCATGGAACCGCTCGGCCAGGACGCGATCCGCTTCCGCCATCTCGGCGATCTTCTCGAGCACGTCGCGCTCCCCGTCGGCCTTGGCCGCGCGCGAGCCGCGGCGGGCGGCCTTCTTCAGCTCCTGGGCGTGCTCCTTCATCGCGGCTCGTTCTTCGTCGGTGAACCCGTCGAACTTCTTGTCAGCTGCGGTGGTGCTCTTGGCGGCCTTCTGCGTTTCGTTCATGGTGGGAAACTCCTTGTCTGCGAATCATGGTCGGGACGGCCGGCTTACAAAGGCGGCCGCCGTAGCGGCGCTAAGAGTGTTCGCGGCGATGAGGCGAGCGGTCGCGGGACCGCGCACCGCTCACCCCCATGCGCCTGCGATCTGCCGGGTGGTGGCATTGAGCCGGTTGAACAGGTTGGTGACGCCGATCATCAGAACGATCGCGGCCAACTGCTTCTCGTCGAAATAGGTGGCGGCCCTGTCCCAGACCTCGTCGCTCACCGCGTCGGCACGGTCGGACAGCCGTGTCGCGGCTTCGGCCAGCGCGAGCGCCGCCCGCTCCTCCTCGGTGAAGTACGGGGCCTCCCGCCAGGCGACGACCGTGGCCAGCCGCTCCTCGCTCACTCCGGCCTTACGAGCGGTCTTGGTGCCCCCGTCGACGCAGGAACTGCAGCCGTTGATCTGGCTGACCCGCAGATGCACCAGCTCCAGCGTCTGACCGTCGACCCCTCCGGCGTGCACGGCCTTGAAGAGCTCCTGGATGGACTGCATCGCGCCGGGCAGAATGAAGGCCGGGTTCTGCATACGAGACTGCATCGTGGTTCTCCTCTTCCTGATCGACGCCCCGTCCCGCGGGGCGTGACTCCATAACAGCCGGACGGGCTTGCCATGACGACGGCGGTGGGACACCGTGGGACAGTCCAAACGGCTTTGGCCTGCGGCGATTCGTCTCGGTAAGTTTCTTCCGCGACGGGACAGAGAGGCAGGACGCGGTGGTTGTGCAACAGCGGATGGCGAAGGTGGACCCCCAAGACGAGCTGGCCGCCCGGCTGCGCCTGCTCCAGGAGCTGTCCGGGCGCGGCGTGCGGGCCCTCGCGCGGGACACGGGCCTCAGCTCGTCGTCGCTGTCGCGCTACCTCAGTGGCCAGTCAGTGCCGCCCTGGCCCGTGGTGATCGAACTCTGCCGCCTCGTCAAGCGTGACCCCCGCCCGCTGCGCCCCCTGTGGGACCGGGCGACGAACCACCTGCCGGCGCCCCCGAAGGCGAGCCGCCAGGTCCAGCCCCCGTCGCCGCCCGCCAGCGCCCCACGCCCGCCCCGCAACGATCTGCCGCGCGACGTGCCCGACTTCACCGGACGTGAGGCCCAGCTCGCCGCCGTCCTCGCCGCGGTGGCCGGCAGCCGGGTGGTCGCCGTCGACGGCATGGCGGGCGTCGGCAAGACCTGTCTGGCGGTGCACGCCGCGCACCAGCTCGCCGCCGAATACCCGGACGCCCAGCTCTATCTGGACCTGCACGGGTTCACCGACGGGCGGGAACCGCTCGATCCCGATCCCGCGCTGCGGGCGTTGCTCGCCGCGCTCGACGTCCCGTCGGAAAAGATCCCGCAGGAGGGCGGCATCGAGCCGCTGGCCGCCTGTTGGCGGTCGGAACTGGCCGGCCGGCGGGCCGTCGTGGTCCTCGACAATGTCGCCAGCGCTGACCAGGTCCGCCCGCTGCTGCCCGGCGCGGGCGTCTCCGTCGCTCTGATCACCAGCCGCAACCGGTTGCTGGGCCTGGAGGAGGTGCCCCCGGTGTCGCTGGACGTACTGGCCCCGGAGGAGAGTGCGGAGCTGCTGGCGCGCGCCAGTGGCGATCCCGGCGGCCCCGACGGCCGGCTGGCCCGCGATCCGGAGTCCGCGGCCGAGGTGCTGCGGTTGTGCGGCCATCTGCCGCTGGCCCTACGGCTGGCCGGGGCCCGGCTGCGGCACCGGCCGGGCTGGACCGTAGGCATCCTCGTCGAGCGTATGGCGGAGGGCACGAGCGAGTTCGACACCGCGTTCGCCATGTCCGTACGGCAGCTGGACCGGGCCGAGCGCCGGTTGTTCCGGTTGCTGGGGCTGCTGTCCGGGTCGTCCTTCGACGAGTACGTGGCGGCGGCACTGGCGGACGTACCGCTGCGCAGCGCCCGGGCGATGCTGGAGAACCTGCTCGACGCGCACCTCGTCCAGCAGCCGTCGGCCGGCCGCTACACGCTGCACGACCTGGTGCATCAGCACGCCCGCCGAGCAGCCGCTGAGCAGGATTCTCCGGCGGAGCGGGAGCAGGCGCTGGGCCGGGTGCTCGACTATTACGTGCACGCGGCGGCTGCCGCCGACGCCGCGATGCCGTACGAGTCCGGCAGCCGCGCGGCGACCGCGGGCCGGCCCCCGGCCGAGCTGCCGCGGTTCACCAACAAGCATGCGGCCCTCTTCTGGTTTGTCACGGAGTACACCAACCTGATGGGCGCCTTCGAGGTGGCGGTCGCCACCGGAGCCGACGCCCACGCGTGCGAGCTGCCGCGCTTCATGCGGACGTTCTTCGCGCGGCGCTGCGGCACGACGCACCTCAACGTCCTCTTCGAGCGATCGCTGGCGGCCGCACAGCGCCTGGGCGATCCGTGGCAACTGGCCGAGGCGCACAGCGACCTGGGGTTCGCCCGCTACAACGCGGGCCGGATGGCGGAGGCCGGCGCCGCGTACGAGGCGGCGGCACCGCTGATATCCCAGGCCGGGGACACCCGCTCCGAGGCAGATCTGATCATGCGCCGCGGCTACCTGAGGTGGGACGAGGGCTACGTCGAGGAGCCACTCGACCTCTTCCGGCTGGCGCGGAAGCTGTACGCGGACGCCGGCTGCCCGATGGGCGCGGCCCATGCGACCGCCGACGAGGCATGGGCGATGCTGCAGCTGGGACACCGCGAGGAGGCGGCTCGGCTGGCCCGCGAGGTGCTGGACATCGCCCACGCCGACCCCGCCTTGCCGGCCGTACTGACCGCCCGGATCACCCTTGGCATGGCCATCACCCACGAGCAACCCGACGAGGCCGCGGAGCACCTGCACCAAGCCCTGGAACTCGCCCGCGAGGACGGCCACAAACACAACGAGGCGTGGTGTCTCAACTGCCTGGGCGTCGCCCTGCGCCAGATGGGCCGCTACGAGGAGGCGCTGGCCAGCCACCGACAGGCGTTCGCACTCCTGGACGAGCTGTTCGAGGAGCACTGGAAGATTCATTTCCTCAACGGGTACGGCGAGACCTGCCGACTGGCCGGCCTGCCCGACGAGGCTTTGCGCTTGCACCGTCAGGCACTCGAGCTGGCTCCGAAGGTGGGCTACCGGCACCAGGAGGCACTGGCCCACGAGGGGATCGCCGCCGTGCTCGAGGAGACGGACCCATCTGCCGCCGCCGAGCACCGCGCGGCAGGGCAGGCCATCCGACAGGAGCTCAAACCAGAGGCCTGACGTGACTGGTCACTCTCGCGGATCATGTCTCTGGTCTACCTGCACGAGAGCTTCTTGGAAGGGTGTGGCAGCCTGGTTGCTCCCGACGGACAGGTTTCGTGCAGCATGCGGATCAATATCGCTACGGCTCATTCGAGCTGAACGCCTGTGATCACAGCGGAACCCCGACGGCCGGCATCACCCGATCGGCAGCCGCCTCGCCGGACCCAGCGCTTGGTGACAATCGGGCCCGCAGCACCTTCAGGGCGTGCCGTACGGCCGCGCGGCTCGCTGGGTTCACCGGTCATACAGGTCGTGGTGGGTCACGCGGGGTTCCTTCTCCAGTAGATAGTCGCCGTCGAAGTCGTAGTACTTGGCGAGGGTGATGTCGTCGCCCGCGAAGGCGGCGATCGCCTGCTCGGATTCCCAGAAGGTCAGCGTGTGGAAGTGCGCGACGTCCCCCTCCTCGCGATGCAACACGTACGCGCCCCGGTTGCCGGGAGTCGACCGGTAGTCGGGGATCGCGACCTCGCGCATCAGCCTCAGGTAGTCCGCTGACTTCTCGATCGGGGTGACGCCGTGCCAGATTCGGGCGATCATCGGATTCCTCTGTACGGAGACAGTGTCCAACCTGCTCTGTTCATAGAATCACCCCAGGTCAGCCTGGACGTCGGTGGACACCACCACGTCTAGAGCCTGTTCTCACCCTTCGAAGCTTCCTGCGCCGGCCTGCCGCCTGCTAGCGCTCGCCGCAAAGCAGCTCGTGGCAGTCGGCGCTGACGACGATGTCCGCTCTCTCCGCCGGCTTCCGGATTGACCACCAAGCTGCTCGCCGAACCTGGCCGGTCAGGGCTGACGTCCGATGAACCGTAGGAACGCGGTCTGGCCGTCGGCGTCCCGTACGGTGGGAGCGCTTGGGGCGAACGCGCCGGTCGCCAGCAGCGCTGCGTGGTGCGGGAGGAGTGCCTGGTGGGTACGGGCGACGGCCTCGGGGTCCAGCTTCTCGTCGCCTCCGGTGGCGCGGGCCAGGTCCCAGGTGTGTCCCAGCAGTTCGAGGGCGCCGATCACGTCGGTGGCCTCCTCCACGGGTACTGGTCCGAGTGGTCCTCCGGGCAGCGGCCGTCGGGCCAGTATGGGGTCACGCAGCATCGCCAGTATCTGGTCGCGGCAGGCGATGAACGCGGCGGCCAGGTCCGCGTCCGGCTCCACGGCGGGTGCGTCGGCCATGGGCGAGACGGCGACGCCGTGTTCGGCTTCAGGTCGGGTGCCGTGGACGGCGGCGAGGATGCCGCGGTGGCCGTTGATGACGTGTGCGACCACGTCGCGGGCCACCCAACCCTGGCAGGGGCTCGGTGCGTCCCAGCGGCCGGCCGGAGTGGCTCGGACTCGGGCCAGGAAGGCATCGGCGAGGTCGGAGTAACGTTCTGCTATTTCGGACATGCGGCAGCTCCTGTCGTCGGAGTGGAGGAGTGCAAAGGGGTGGGCGCCTGGGGATCAGCGTGGTTCGAGCCGGTGCAGGACCTCGTCGAGGCGGCGCATGGCCATGGAACGCCAGCCGCCGCCCATGATGGTGCGGGCGCGTTGCTGGATCGGGCTGTCGGGATCGAAGCCCTCATGGACGAGAAAGAGTCGGGTGCCACGGCCCTCCGGCTGGAGGGTCCAGGTGATGGTCCAGTCGGCGCGGCCGGGGCTGTCGGGGTCAGCGTCGCGCCAGCCGATGCGGAGCATGCGTTCGGGCTCGAAGGCCAGGACCTCGGCCTGCACGATGCCGGAGAAGCCGGTGGCGGGCATGGCTTGGGCCCGCATGGTGTAGCGGTGCCCGACCTCGAGGCGGAAGTCGCCGGGCATGAGCCACTGGGCGAGCAGGTCCGGCTCGGTCAGCGCCCGCCACACTTTCCGCGGCGGATGAGTCAGGAACTGGTCGACGCGGACCGTGGTCAGATCGTCCTCGGTCACGACTGATCGTCGTCCCATGTGTCGAGCAGGTCGCGCAGTCCGGTCAGCTTCTCACGCCAGAACCTCTCGAACGGGTGCAGCCATTCCTGCACCTCGTACAAGGCGGCCGCCTCCAGGCGGTAGAGCCGTTGCCGCCCGGCTCTGGTCTCGCTGACCAGCCCGGCCTCCCTGAGCACCCGCAGATGTTCGGAGAAACTCGGGCGGGCCATGGCGAAGTGCGAGGCCAGTTCGGTGACCGGTTGCGGCCCGTGCTCTCGCAGCAGCCGCAGCACCTCGCGCCGCACCGGACTCGCCAGCGCCGCGAAAGCCCGGTCAGCGTCCGTTTCGACAGCGGGCATCGGGGTCAGGCCCCCGATGGAGCCGGAGCGGACAGCACGAAGCTGTTGCCGTCCGGATCGGTGAGAGTTACCTGGCGCCCCCATGGCAGGTCGGTCGGTCCCTCGATGCCGGCACCCGCCTTCGCCAGTTCCGCGCAGTCGGCGTCCAGGTCGGTCGTCTCGAGGATGATCCCCTTCGCGCTGCCGGGGGCGAAGCCCTGCTGCGCGGTGGCGAGCGTGAAGCTGGTCTGGGCTCCCTTCGGGGCGACCTGAAGCCACCGTACCGGGCCCATTTGCTGGTCGGCGATGACTTCGAAGCCGAGCGAGGAGACGTAGAAGTCCTTCGCCCGGTCCTGGTCGGAGACGGGCACTGTGACGATCTTGGCGTGGGTGATGTTCACGTCCCCAGTATAGGTAGGAATTATCCTACGCATCGACCGGATCCAGAAATTCGCCTCAGCTCCACGAGTCATGCCCTGCTGCGCACGAAGGCGTAGCAAGGTGAGGCGGTAACACCATCCTGCCGCTATCAACCGCTTGGCCATGGCCTGCGCCCGATGGGTCAGCAGCGAAAAGCGGCGTGCGGACCGATCGGTTTGCACTACACGTCATTCCTGTCCAACGGACAATGGCCACGTGACTGAGCACCTGATCCCGAAACAAGGCATGTGGTTCGAGCATGCCCTGGAGCACGAGATCGACCCGCAGCACGGCTTCCGCCCCGCGCGATGCGTGATCACGGACATCGCCGACCCCAGAGCCACGGCTCTTCCCCAGGTGCTCTACCGGCGGATTGACGACTTAGGAGAGGGCTCACCGAACAGCATCGACGTCGATCTGTTCGGTGACATCGTGCTGCGATGGCTGACAGCCGAGGAATGCGCACAAGCGGAAAGACAGGCGCGATTCAGATGAGCACCGAGAACATTTGAGCACCGCCCACGATTGGAGGGTGTCAGCCGGTCCCCTCTTCGGCGGCGGCAAGATCCTCATGCTGGAGCGCGGCGCCTTCGCCGGGCTGGACTGCGCGATGATGGCCCACCCCGGCCCGGTCGACGTCGCGCGCGCCGAGCCGTACGCCGTGACGCACTGGAAGGTGAGCTACCGCGGCCGGGCCGCGCACGCCGCCGCCTACCCCGAGCAGGGCGTCAACGCGGCCGACGGGTTCACCCTCGCCCAGGTCGCCATCGGGCTGCTGCGCCAGCCTCGGCCGGCGTGCACGGCATCGTCACCCACGGTGGCGACGCGCCCAACGCGATCCCCGGCCGGACCGAAGGCCGCTGGTACGTCCGCGCCGCCACCCTCGACGCCGCCGTCGCCCTCGCCTGGACCGCGGCCGACCCCGAGCTCAGCCGACGTCGATCCGAAGGAGAACCCGATCGTTCTCCACTTGTATCCAGGCGTCGAGAATCGCCGGTCGATCGGACGAACTGACGGGAGTGATGGGTATGGCGCAGCCGTCCGCGTCGTGGAGGCAGCCAGCGGGGTTGGCGACGGGGCGGACCTCCGCCACGCCGGGCAGCCTGGTGAGCCATTGGCGGACGGCGGCGATGGCGTGAGCGCACCCGTCCACGCACGTGCCGGTCGCGGTGAACGTCACTCGGGCACGGTCATCCTCGGTGCGTGTTTCGGCGAGCCGATTGAAGCCCTTGGGCATTCCCAGGGTCCTGGCCGCTTGCAGGCTGGCGTCGTAGGTGGTGCTCCCACGGTCCGCTGACATCAGCTTGACGAGCGCCGACGAGGCCGCCACGACCGCCAGCACCACCGCGATGACCGCCATGACCTGTGTTCCCCCCTTTCGGACAGGTGGTGCGGGGCTCCGCGCTGAGACCGGCGAGGGCTTCAGCAGCTGGTGCAACTGGTCCATGGTCAGCCGTTCGGCCGGGTCTTTGCGCAGCAGCCCCCTCAGCACAGGTTCGAGGGGCCCGGCCCGTACGGCGGGAGCCGGCTCCTCCGTCGCGACGGCGACCATGACCGCTCCCGGACTGGCGCCGGCGAACGGCGGACGCCCCTCCACCGCGGTGTAAAGGGTCGCGCCCAGCGACCAGAGGTCGGACTCTGGGGTGGCCGGCAGGCCACGGACCTGCTCGGGCGCCATGAAGGCGGGAGTCCCGATGAGCATCCCCGAACCCGTCAGGGCCGCATCGCCCTCAACGGCGGCGATCCCGAAGTCGCTCAGGACGGCACGACCGTCTTCCAGCAGGATGTTGGCGGGCTTGATGTCGCGATGGGTGATGCCCGACCGGTGCGCGGCACGGAGCGCTGCCAGCATCCGCTCGAGATCATCCACTTCAGGCAATATAGCCGCAGTGGGTGCGCCCGGCCTCAGGGTCGAGGGCTGACCTCCCCCACCCGCCATCCACCGTATTCAGTGGTGAAGCTCGATGTCAGCCGCGTGCCGTCCTCCGTCCGGAGATGCCAGGCGAGCTCGAAGAACGTGGGCCGATCGCGCTTGTCCAGCTCCAGTTTCCAGGTGAGCGTCGTCTTGGCGAGCGCCTCCTTGGTGTCGGCGACCGTGGGCATGCGAAGGAAACACTCCCAGAGCTGGGCCGGCGCCTCGGTCGTGGTCAGCGAGCCGGAGTACAGGCGGCCGGACGACCGGATCCGGGGCGTGACTCTCGCCAGGTCGGCGATGATGCCGATGGCGGCCATCGTGTGCGCGTACTTGGCGTACTCCATGATCTCGATGGCGTTCGGGTTGTCGACCCGCCTACCGTCCACGAAGTCGTCGATCCCGGCCAGGAGCACCCGCCGGTTCACCCGGCCCAGGTCGGTGGTGACGGTCATGTCCATGCGGGTGTCGAGCGGCGACGATCCGGCGCTGTGGTGGTAGGAGAGCTTCCCCTTGGCGCTGAACGTCCAGTCGCCTTGGCTGAGGCCGCCCTGGTAGGAGAAGTCCGCCATGGGCGTCGCGCCCACGCCGCTCTCGATGGCGGTGGCGAGGTCGCTCGGCGCAGGTGGGCTCGCCTCCGCTCCACCCGTGGACGCGGACAGGTTCGACGGCGCGGCGCCGTCCGATCCCCCGCCGCGCCGCCACAGCAGCACGCCCGCGGTCGCGGCGGCCGCCGCGACCGCGGCACCTGTCGCCAGCAGCGCGCGCCGCGAGACCCCGCCCGCACTCGGGCCCGTCGCCTGCTGATCCTGGGGGAATCCCTCAGGGTGGACGGCGCCGCCGCCGTGCGCCGCCGCGGCCCCCTGGCGTAAGACGGTCTCCTCGCGCTCGAGAGCGCGCTCGCCTCGCTGCTCGCCCAGGAGCTCGAGCAGCAGGTCCCGGGCGGACGGCCGGCGGGCCGGATCCTTGGCCAGGGAGCGGGCGACGATCGCGCGCAGCGGCTCCGGCACCTCGCTCAGGTCGGGGTCGGCGTGCAGGATCCGGTAGGCGACGGCCGCGAAGGTGTCCGCGCCGAACGGCGGCCGCCCACCGGCCGCGTACGCCATGGTCGAGCCCCACGCGAACACGTCCGTGGCCGGTCCCACGGGCCCGCCGGAGAACTGCTCGGGCGCCATGTAAGGCGGCGTGCCGACGGAGCCCTGCTTCGTGGTGTCGGCACCGATCAGCCGCGCGATGCTGAAGTCGATCACTCGCGGCCCGTCCGGCCCCATCAGCACGTTGCCTGGCTTGAAGTCGCGGTGGACCACGCCCGCTCGGTGAATGGCGGCCAGCGCCGTGGCGGTGCCGATGGCCAGGCGGGTCAGCGCCGCGCCGCGCACCGGGGCGACCGTGGCCAGCGCGGGCCCGTCGATGAACTCGCTGGCCACGTAGGGCGGCTCATGGTCCAGGTCGGCGCGCAGGACGCGGGCCGTACAGAACTCGTCGACCTGGCGAGCGGCCGCCAGCTCGCGCGCGAAGGCGTGGTCGATGCCGACGTTCACGACCTTGACGGCGGCGAGCTCGCCGCGCTCGTCCTGGCCCAGGTAGACGGTGCCCTGCCCACCTCGGCCGAGCTGGCGGATGACGCGGTAGGGGCCGATGTCCACACGTGCCTCACATGATCGAAATTGAGCGCCAAGAGCCTAACTCAGCGCGCAATGCCGGTGCGCGAACGGTGGAGCATCTGTGGCTACCAGGCTAGGGACTCCAGCTTCTCCTCGATGGTGGCGATCGTCTCGTGCGCATCGGATGCGAGGGACGAATCGATGATCTTCCAGAACTCGTCGCGATCCATGATGTCGTCGTTCGTCTTTCAGGCGGGTGAAGAGGACGGCAGGGGTGCGACAGGGAGTGTGGTGAGCAGGCTGGTGAAAGCGGTGGCGGCCCATTCCTGCCAGCGCGAGTGTTCCCAGCCCCGGTCGCGCACCAGCAGGTTGTAGGTCTCCGGCGACAGCAGCGCCACCGCGACGTCGGTGGCCTCGCCGACCGTCAGACCGCCGGCGAGCGGGGTCTTGCGGGTCAACTCCACGATGAAGACGCGCTGGACGGTCAGCCGCTGCTGGATGTTGGTGGCCCAGATCTCGGCCAGATCGGGATCAGTGGTCGCGGCGCTGCGCACCACGTCCAGCAGGGCAGCGGCCCGCAGGTAGATGTCCCCGGCGCCGGCGATCTGCCGTCGGATCTGGCTGCGCGGATCGGGGTCGGCCAGCGCCTCGCGCACCCAGGCTCGTTCCAGCGTGGGCACCGGTTCGTCGTCACCGGCGACGGCCTGGTCGAGTGCCGCGGCGAGGATGGCCTTCTTGGTGCCGAAGGCGTAGTAGACGGTCTGCTCGCCGACCCCGGCCGCGGCGGCGATGGCGCCGATGCTGGTGCCGGTGTAGCCGGCCGTGGTGAACAGCTCGGTGGCCGCGGCGATGATGCGGGCCTTGGTGACGCGCGCCCGCGCGGTGCGCCCGTCCTCGCGCTCGGGAGCCTTGGCGGCCCCGCGCTTGCCGCGTTGCGATCTGTCACTCACCTGGTAACTGTAGCACTACTACCAAAACATCGCCGCGGAACCGGGACGGCATGGGTCGCGTCCCCCTTGTGGATCACGGGAGGCGAGGCGGGCCGGGAAGGGCCCCCTCGGCTGATTCCCCGCTTGGTGACCCCGTCAGTGCTCCCTGCGCAGCAGCACCAGGGCGGGCGCGGCGGCGACGACGGTCATGACCAGGACGGCGGGGCCGAGCAGGCCGGCGGCCAGGAGTGGCGTGACGAGGCCGGCTCCGATCGGGGGCGTGGCCTGCATGAGCGTTCTGAGGATGGCGAAGCCCCTGCCGCGCAGGTCCGCCGGGATGCGCGCCATCCGGAGCGTTTGCGCCCAGATGGTCATCGGCGCGCTGAACATCCCGATGACGAGGAAGCCTGCGGCGACCCCGATCGTGTGCGGAGCGGTCAGGAGCGCCAGGAAGCCGGTGGCGGCGATGAGCTGGACCACCGCGATCGCTCTGATCGGGCGCGCCCGCGGGGCTCGGGCGCCGGCGACCGCCGCGCCGACGAGTTCGCCCGCGGACAGAGCGGCGAGCAGCAGCCCCAGGGCCTGCGGACCGCCGTCGAGCCGGGTCTTGGCCAGCCAGGGCCCGGCGACGAGCAGCATGCCCGCGGCGATGTTGAAGGCCATGAACGCGAGCGTGGTCGCGACCAGTGTTCGGTCGCGCAGCATCATCAAGACGTTGCCGCGCGGCCTCGCCGTGTCGGGCCGCTGTGCGGGGGTGAGCGGACGGCGGACGGCGAGGGCGGCCACGGCGAACAGCGCGTACGAGACCGCGTCGAAGGCCAGCACGGCCTCGCTGCCGAATCCCGCGATCAGGAGTCCGCCGAGCGCGGGACCGATCATCCCGGCAAGGCTGAAGCTCAGGCTCTCCAGGGCATTGGCCGCGTCCCGGTCCTCCTCGGGGACGAGATCGGGAATCGCCGCGGGGAACCCTGCCAGCGGCACCATCTTGAACAGCCCGTAGACCGCGGCCACGACGAAGGGAAGCGCCGCGGGCACCTCTCCCAGAGCCGACGCGACCGGGATCGACACCATCGCCGCGCCACGAACCACGCTGTCGACGGCCAGCACGTGCCGCTTGTCGAACCGGTCCAGGATCGGACCGCTCAGCAGGCCGCCCGCGAACACGGGCAGCGTGTAGCAGACGGTCAGCAGCCCGAGCAGCTGGACGCCGCCCGGCTGGGACAGCACCAGCCACGTCAGGGCGACGAACGTCATCCCGTCACCCATGAGCGAGAGAGACGAGCCCAGCCACAGCACCCGGAAGTCGCGCCGCGACAGTGCCTGCCGGTAGCCGGCCCGCCGGCCACGAGCGAGATCGTTCACAGTCATGCGGCCAGCGTGGCCGCGGCCGACCCCGGGCGCTGGCGGGCATCGGTCGGCGACGTCGGCGTCCGATGGCCGCCAGCCCGCTTCATGCCGGTGTGGCACGCTTGAGCAGGTGATCGAGGACGAGGTCGCGTTCGCGGCCATGGAGAGCCGCGACCCGCGCTTCGACGGGTGGTTCTACGTCGCCGTCACCACCACCGGCATCTACTGCCGCCCGAGCTGCCCTGCCGTCATGCCGAAGCCGCAGCACGTCCGGCTGTTCCCTACGGCGGCCGCGGCGCAGGTCAACGGCTTCCGGGCATGCAGGAGGTGCCGTCCCGACGCCGCTCCCGGCTCGCCCGAGTGGAACACGCGCACGGATCTGGTCGGCCGGGCCATGCGGTTGATCGCCGACGGGATCGTCGACCGCGAAGGCGTGGCCGGGCTGGCCGCCCGCCTCGGATACAGCCAGCGGCAGGTGCATCGCCAGCTCCTCGCCGAGGTCGGCGCCGGGCCGCAGGCGCTGGCCAGGACGCAGCGGGCGCAGACCGCCCGGATGCTGCTGGAGGCCGGCTCGCTGCCGGTCAGCGATGTGGCCTTCGCCGCCGGGTTCGCCAGCATCAGGCAGTTCAACGAGACCATCAGGCAGGTGTACGCGGCGACGCCGAGCCGGCTGCGCGGCGCGGGGAGCGGCGCCCACGTGCCCGGCGCCACCACGTTACGGCTCGCCTACCGGCCGCCCATGGACGTTCCCGCAACCCTGGACCACCTGGGCGCGCGTGCCGTTCCCGGCATCGAGGACTACTCCGGTGGCGCCTACAGCAGGTCGTTGTCTCTGCCGTACGGCGTGGGCGTGGTCATGCTGCGGCCGGCGACCGGTTACGTGGCCTGCGAGCTCCGGCTGGAGGATCTCAGAGATCTCACGGCGGCCGTGCAACGCTGTCGGCGGCTGCTCGACCTGGATGCCGACCAGCAGGCCATCGACGCCTTCCTCGGCGCGGATCCGTGGCTCGGGCCGCTGGTCGCGGCCCGTCCCGGCGTGCGGGTGCCCGGCTGCGCCGACCCCGGCGAGCTGGCGATCCGGGCCGTGCTGAGCCGCCGGACGCGAGCCGCGGCGGTTCGCGCCCACCTCGCCGACCTGGTCAGAAGGTACGGCAGGCCGCTCGCCACCCCGTTCGGCGGGATAACGCACCTGTTTCCCGACATGTCGGTCCTGGCCGAGGCCACGCCCGCCTGCCGTACCCAGCGTGAACTGGCCCGCGCGCTCGCCGACGGGACCCTCGGGCTGGACGCCGGCTGTGACCCCCACCAGGTGCGCAAGCACCTGCTCGACATCCCGGGCATGAGCCGATGGGCGATCTCCGCCATCCGGATGAGGGCGCTCGGCGATCCCGACGTCCTCCTGCCCGGCGTGTCCGTACGGCGTGCCGTCCACCGGTTGACCGCCCGCCCGGACCGCTGGCGCCCCTGGCGCTCGTACGCCACGCAACAGCTGATGCTCAGGAGTTGACCGTGATCCCGTTCGGCAGGCGGGAGCGCCCGGAAGATCTGTAACCTTCCGGTTCCCGCGCTGCTTCCCATTGACGTGGGCAAGACCGACGTGAGTGGCTCCACCCCGGCCAGGCGGGGTGGAGTTCTGTGGCGCTCGACGTCGGCCCTGCCGGTCAGCCCGTGGGCGGCGTCGTCGGCGGAGTCGTCGGCGGAGTCGTCGGCGGGGTCATCGGCGGGGTCATCGGCGGAGTCGTCGGCGGAGTCGTCGGGGTCATCGTCGGCGGGCGTGTCGTCGGCGGGGGCGTCGTCGGCGGCTTCGTCGTCGGGCGCGTGCAACTGTTGAAGCCCGCGTTGTACCCGTCGCGGAACCCACGCTGGAACGCACCACTTCCGGTGGATCTGAGGTCGTAACCTCTTCCTGCCTTGCAGTCGCCACGTCCGTCGACGTATCCGGCTGAGTAACCCCTCCTGTACTGCCTCTTCTTTCCGGGCGGCGACTGGACGGCGATCCCGAGCTCCACGCTCGCGCTGGTCACCGTTGTCCTTGCCGAGCTCGGGTCGGCCGAGGCAGGTGCGGCCACGACCGGGCCTAGTGCGAGAGCTGTGAGGAGCGCTGGGCCAGCCAGCATCACACCGCGCTTTGCGCGCATCCTGATCTCCTTCTTCTCCTCGCCGGGCGGTCCGCGGCGATCGTCACTGTCGGGTCGTGCTCCGGCGTTCACCTGCCAGCATGGCCAACCCCGTGTCACCTCAGCGCGATGCCGACGTGACGGCGGCGTCACCGGGACCCGTGGACGTGACGCGGATGGCCTCAGACGGCGGGGCGCCGGCTCCGAGCGGCGCGCCGTACGAGCATGACGCACAGGACCACCAGCCAGGCGGCGAGAACCAGCCGGGCGAGCCCGGACTCCCCCGTCATCAACCGCCATTGACGCGCTCCCCGGCCTGAAGGCCGGGGATTCAGCCCGTGCCGCACTGTGCGGCACCTCTGTGACTTCCTGTTTCGCCGGGTCCTGCCCTCCGCTAGTCGGCGGGTCTTACGGTCCCTCCGCAGGCGTTTAGCCTGTCCGCCCGTCCGGCGGCCAGGATGTTGACGGCGGCGTTGACATCCCGGTCGTGTACTGCGCCGCAGGGGCAGGACCACGAGCGGACATTCAATGGCATCGCCTCGGCCAGCCGCCCACATGCTGAGCACAGCTTCGAGCTGGGGAACCATCGGTCGACCTTGGCGAAGGTGCGACCGTAGCGCGCCGCCTTGTACTCCAGCATGCCGACGAACTGCGACCAGCCCGCGTCGTGCACGCTCTTGGCGAGCTTCGTGCGCGCGAGCCCCGACACGGCAAGATCCTCCACGTACACCGCTTGGTTGTCGCGGATGATCTGCGTGGAGAGCTTGTGTGCCCAGTCCCGGCGCGTGTCGGTAACCCTGGCATGCGCCTTGGCGACCACCTGCTTGGCCTTCTGCCTGTTCGCGGAGCCCTTCTGCGTGCGACTCAACGCCTTCTGCGCCTTGCGCAGCTTCTTGGCCGCGCGGCGCAGGATGCGCGGGTTGGCCACCTTGCGTCCATCCGACAGCACCGCGAAGTGCGACAGGCCCAGGTCGATCACGATCTCGGCATCCGAGCCCGGCAAGGGCTGATCGGTCGTCTCCACGACGAACGACGCGAAGTATCGGCCCGCCGCATCCTTGATCACCGTCACAGACGACGGGTCGGACGGCACGTTCCGCGACCAGCGGACCGGCACATCGCCGATCTTCGGAAGGCGCAGCTTCCCGCCCGGTGTGATCGTGAAGCGGGCGTTCTTGGTGAAGCGGATCGCCTGCCGCGAGTCCTTGCGGGAGCGGAACCGGGGCGGGGCCAGCTTGCGGCCCTTGCGCTTGCCGGTGAGCGAGGCGAAGAAGTTGCGGTAGGCGGTGTTCAGGTCGGCGAGAGCCTGCTGGAGCAGCACCGCTGAGACCTCGCCCAGCCAGGCCCGCTCCGGCGTCGCTTTCGCCTGCGTGATCACCTGCTTGGACAGGTCCCTATCCGAGATGTACGGCATCCCTGCCGCGTGGGCTTCCTGCCGTGTGCAGCCCGTCGTTGAACACCGTCCGCGCGCACCCGAACGCCCTGGCCAGCGCTTGACGCTGACCCGGCGTCGGGTGGAGGCGGAAGTTGTACCGCAGCTGCACTGATCAAACCTATCGGCAAGCACCGACAAAATCGTGGCTCGTTCGCGCCTGGCGGCGCTCCCTCGCGCGAGCCGTCACCCCCGGCCTGAAGGCCGGAGCACTGGCCCGCATCTCGGTAGCCGGGCACCGGCCTCCACCGTGAGCAGTGCTCCGCCGAGCGCCCCGAGCACCACCCCAGCCTGCTCACCCGCCATGCGAGAAGCGCGGTCACGGCCGCCGGGCTCCCTCGTTGCCCGCCCTCCTTTGCGGATGACAACGGACATGAGGCGCCTGCGAGAGGCTAGCCGACGAACCGTCCCGCCCAGCTCGCGAACCGGGCTCCCAGTTCCCTCTGCGCTGCCTCGACCAGGTCGTTGGGATCGTCCGGTGGGGTCAGGCCGACGTGTTCATCCAGCCAGGCGAGGTACGTCTCGTGGGCTCGGCCGTCGCCGTCGCGGTGGTATCCCTCGTACGCGCCGAAACCGGCCCCCGCCCAGTCGACCCACAGCGGCCTGTCGCATGCGAGCTGCAGGAACAGCTCCCGAAGGTCGCGCGCGGTGATGTGAACGCCGCCCTCGTCCCCAAACACCGCGACGGGCAAGGCCGACAGGTCCGTACGGTCGTCGACGCGCCAGAGGGCGTAGAACGACCCGGAGCTGTTGGCATAGGCGAAGGGGAGGAAGCCGTCGAGGAACTCGGGCGCCTCCGACCAGCTGTCGTGGCGAGGCTCGCCGAACTCGACCAGCTCGAACCCGTCCGAGATGAACTCGCCCCCGAGCCGTTCCTGAAGCGCGGCGAGCTGGTTCAGTTCCGGCACGGGAGAGTACGCGTCGCTCATGGCCGCTCCGTCCGAGTGCGGGGATCACAAGATCCACCGCAGGATACCGGCCAACCCACGCGCTGAGTCTCAACCCTGCGGCAGCCGGTCGGCCCCCTCCGTCGCGCGACGGGTGAACGGCTCGGGCACGAGCCCCTGCGCCGGTGTCAGCTCGGGCGTCGCCGAGTCGGTCAGCTCCTGCCGTTTCTCCTGCTCCTCCGGCTCCTTCGAGGAGCGCTCGGCGCCGCGTTCCGTGGCACGCGCGGCGCGGTCGAAGAAGCGCAGCAGCTCCACCGGCAGCGGCATGACCAGCGTGGAGGACTTCTCCGCCGCGACCTCCACCACGGTCTGCAGGAGACGCAGCTGGAGCGCCCCCGGCGTCTCGGACATGATGGACGAGGCGTCGGCGAGTTTCCGCGCGGCCTGGTACTCGCCCTCCGCGGTGATCACGCGAGCCCGCCGCTCCCGTTCGGCCTCGGCCTGCCTGGCCACGGAGCGCTTCATGGACTCGGGCAGGTGGACGTCCTTGATCTCCACGCGGTCGATGTGGATGCCCCAGCCGAGCGCCGGGCTGTCGATCATCAGCGCCAGGCCCTTGTTCAGCTCCTCGCGGTTGGACAGCAGGTCGTCCAGCTCGCTCTTGCCGATGATCGAGCGCAGCGACGTCTGCGCCACCTGCTCGACCGCGAACAGGTAGTTCTGCACCTCGACGGCCGCCCGCAGCGGGTCCTGCACCCGGAAGTAGGCGACGGCGTCGACCTGGACGGAGACGTTGTCACGGGTGATGCCCTCCTGGGTGGGCACGGGCATCGTGACGATCTGCACGTTCACCTTCGTCATCCGCTCGACGCCCGGAATGATGAAGTTGAGCCCTGGCTGGCGAATCTTCCGCTGCGCCTGGCCGAAGCGGAACACCACGCCGCGCTCGATCTGGTTGACGATTCTGATGCCGCTGAACGCCGCCCAGATGACGAGGAGGGCGATCAGCCCGAGCACAATGTTGATGATCATGGGCCTGTCCCTTCCAGCTCAAGGCTAGGTCCTGGCCGGGGCAGGGGAGCTTCACGACGTGGTCAAGAAATCCCCTGCCCGCGAACGGTCAGCACGCCCTGGTCGAGACGGGCCTCGGTGCCCAGCTCCGCGCAGGCGTCGATGAACCGCTCGCTGATCCACGCGTGTTCCCCGCCGCGCGCGAGCTCGGTCCTGCCGTACTCCAGCTTGATCGGTACGGCCCGCAGCCGTTCCACCTGTGCCCCCTCGAAGGTCACCAGGAACAGCAGCGACAGATCGTTGCGCAGCCCCGGATCCACCGCGTAGTCGTCGAGGAAGTCGCCCAGGTCGTACAGCACCGGCAGCGCCACCCCGTGGGCGACGTGGGCGGAATGCCCCGCCACCAGCGTCGCACCGGACGTCACCAGCGTCTCGGCCGCACGGCGGACGTAGGTCAGCGGGCGGGCGGTCATGTTGGGACCCCAGTGCGGGGTGACCAGCACGATGTCGACCCGGCTGTCGGCCCTGACGCCGGCCACGGACTCGGTCAGCCAGGACGGCACCCCGCCGGGCAGCTCGGCGTAGGCCACGCCGGGCCGGTCGGGACGCGCCGCGTAGTCGGCCGGATGGTCGGTCACGCCGATCACCCCGACGCGCAGGCCGCCCATGGAGAGGATGGCCGGTCGGCGCGCCCGGGCCTCGTCCGGGCCGGCGCCCACCACCTGGATGCCCACCCGCTCCAGGTGGTCGCGGGTATCGAGCAGGGCGTCGTGGCCGTAGTCCAGCGCGTGGTTGTTGGCCAGCGTGACACAGCCGACGCCGAGACCGGCGAGCAGCTCGGCCGCCTGCGGCGGCGCGCGGAAGTGGAACGGCTTGCCGGGCGCCGCCCACTTGATCCCCCGCGCGGAGACGCAGCATTCGAGGTTGAGCAGGAACAGATCGGCCTCGGCAAGGTGATCGCGGACGCCGTCGGAGAAGAACGCGGCAGGCTCGTTCGTGACCTCGAGCATGGCGGCGACGCCGCGCCCGAGCATCGTGTCACCCGCCAGCGCGAGTGTGGCGGACATACCCATGAATTACCCCAAACGGTCAAGGCATCACGGCAGCCGATGAAGCCCTAACATCCCGCTTTGTGATGATTCGAGCATTAGCCACCGCAGCGGCGGGGCTGGTCCTTTTCTCCGGTACGGCTGCCGCCTCCCCCATCCAGGGCGCCCCCGAGCTGACCAACAACGACCTCTACCGGGCCGGCAAGCTCACCAAGACGTCGTGCACGCCGAAGAAGGGCACGACCAGGGCCGCCACCGAGAAGTACATCCGCACTCTGGTCGGCTGCCTGGACAAGGCCTGGGGCAGGGACGCGATCAAGGTCGAGATCCACTACGAGCCCGACGGCAAGAAGAAGTACAAGTCGTGGCCCTTCGTCTCCTTCGACGGGATCTACGTCGGGCTCGCGGACGACTGGATCAAGGCCAGGAACGAACTGCCCGTCTTCCACGGGATGGCCGCCGTCTACGGCGAGACCGTCCTCGTCGAGACCGGTATTGCCAGAGCGGCGACAACCCTCGACTATCACGGGGACGAGAAGGAGCTCGAGGAGCAGGAGCGCCGCTACGCCTACCAGAAGACGTGCCTGGCCGGAGCCGCGGCCAAGGCGCTCGGTCGTCCGGTCAAGAGCTGGAAGTCGCTGCTGAAGGGCAACGAGCGCCACTGGTTCGACCAGGGCTTCAAGGCCGGCGGGCCCAGCGCCTGCAACACCTGGAAGGCCCCGGAAGCCAAGGTCGCCTGACGGTCGATCAGCCGAACGTCCCCTCGCCGCGCACGGTGTGCCGGCCGAGCACCGCGGACGCCACCGACTGGATCACCGAGCAGCAGCGGCGGCGTCGGGACGGCGGGCGGCTCGGTCCGGCCCTCGCCCGCGCGGTCTCCACGCGGCGACGAGCCGGTCTCCTGCCGGGCAAGGAGCGAGGGCGGCGGCCGGACCTGCTTGTCCTGAGCCCTCAGTCCTTGGGGCCTTTCACCTTGTCCGGGTCCCGTCCCGGCGGGGTCTTGTCCTGGCCGGGCGGCTGGTCACCGGTGGGCGTGGACGTCGGCTCGGTGCCCGGTTGCGGCTCGGTGGCCGGTGGTGCGCTCGGCTCGGCGCTGCCCGAGGGCTGCTCCGGGTTCACGGTCTGCTCGGACCGGGGTTGCCGCGAAGGCACGGCAGACCGGGTGCTGCTGGGCCTCGCCGTGGGGGTGACCCTGGTTCGCGTGGGTGTCGCCGTGGGTGTCGCGGGGGGTGTCGTCGCAGGGGTGGGCCGCCTGGACAGGCTCGCCCTGGGTGTCGCCGTCGACTCGGAGCGCTCGGGCGAGGCCGCGATGTCGGGGCGGTCGCCGGTGCCGCCCGGCCAGCCGCTCACGGTGAGCGTCGTGCCGGAGAGCAGGCTGCCGATCACGAAGGCGAGCAGCATGAGGGCCACCGTGCTGAAGGCGATGGAGCCGACCATGACCAGCCGCCGGCCTCGACCGCTGTGGTCGACGAAGACAGATTCGGGGGTCGGCGCGGGTCCGCTGTCGGGTGACACAGCGAGTGATCGTAGTGACGGTTGATAACCAGTGGGGAAATTTCTCCTTTCGTTGCGGACTAGCCACAACTTGACTGTAGTGGCACTACGAAAATAATCTCATAGCTGCACTACAAGAACCTACTTCAGAGCGGCTGAGGGCGGCTCGGAAGGAAGACATGCGCATTCGTACAACCCGCCGCGAGACCCTGAAGCTGGGCGCCATGGCCACTGTCGGAGTGGCCGGCACCTCGGGAGGGACCTTCGGGCCGGCGGCGGACGACGGGCTGCTGCTCACCGCCGACCTGATGTTCGATGGTCACCGCTTCGTCGAGAAGGCCGCGGTGCTCGTCAGGGGCGGCAAAGTCATCCGATCCGGTCCCGCGCGAGCGGTGCGCGACCCCTCCGCACGCAGGCTCGCCCTGGGACCGGCCACCATCGCTCCGGGGATGATCGACCTTCATGTTCACGCCACGCAGAATCGCGTGCCGTTCGACCGGATTCTGGCCCATGGGGTGACCACGATCCGCGATCTCGGCGGAGACCTGCGCGCCGCGCACGGAGGTCACGGAGGTCCTGGCCGGCTCCGCTACGTCGCCGCAGGACCGCTCGTCACCGTGCCCGGCGGCTACCCGATCCCCGTGTGGGGAACCGGCCTGGCCGCGGTGATCGACGGCCCGGAGTCCGCTCGCGAGACGGTGGCCAGGCTCGTCGGCCAGGGAGCCGCGGTCATCAAGCTCGCGCTGGAGCCTGGAGGAGAAGCGGGGGCGCCGTGGAGCGGGGACCACGCCTCGACTCCCCCGCCCTGGCCCCTGCCGTCCGTCGAGGAGGCCCGCGCCGTCGTACAGGAAGCACACCGGCGGGGACGCAAGGTCACCGCCCATATCGGGGAGGAGCGGGGCGCGCGCATCGCGCTCGACGCGGGCGTCGACGAATGGGCGCACAGCCCGAGCGACCCGATCCCCGAAGACCTGCTCGAGAAGGCCGCCCGGCGGGGAGTCCGCATGGTCGGCACCCTCGACACGCAGTCCCACACCAAGGGCGCGGTGCGGAACGCCAAGCTCTTCGTCTCCCACGGCGGCAGGCTGCTCTACGGCACGGACATGGCGCACCCCGAGATCCCCCACGGCTTCGACTCGCAGGAGCTCAGCCTGATGACGCACGTCGGGCTGTCGCTGGAGGAGGCTCTGGCAGGGGCCACCTCACTGGCCGGCGAGCAGCTCGGGCTGGCTCCGCTGGGCTCCCTGCGCCCCGGCGCTCCCGCCGACCTCGTCGCCGCGGCCGGAGACATCCGGCAGGGACACGGCGCCGTCAAGAGCCTCGAATACCCCTTTCTTGTCATGACGGGCGGCCGTCTCGTGGTCACCCCGTAAGTATCTGTTGACGGAGGTCATTGTGAAGATCCTGTTGATCGGCGCTAGCGGTTACGTCGGATCGGCTGTCGCGGAACACCTGGAAGGGGCCGGGCATCAGGTCGTCGAGCTGGCCCGACCCGGCGACGGCGAGTCCAGCCGGCGGCGCGAGCGGCGCGTCGGCGACCTGACCGACCCGCGGTCGCTCACCTCGGCGGTGACAGCCGACATCGACGCCGTGGTCAACCTGGCGACGCCCACCGGCGACGCCGAGGCCGACGCGAACGCGGTCGCCGCGCTGACCGACCCGCTCCGCGGCAGCGGACGGGCCTTCGTCTACACCAGCGGCGTCTGGGTGCTGGGCGCCACCGGACCCGGCCCGGTCGACGAGAGCAGCCCCACCAACCCCATCCCGATCGTGGGCTACCGGCCGCGGATCGAGCGTCAGGTGCTCGACACCGCCGAGCACGGGGTGCGCACCTCGGTGATCCGTCCTGGCATCGTGCACGGTCGCGGCGGAGGCATTCCGGCCCTGCTGGTGGACCTCGCGCGCAAGCACGGGGCGCCCACGTTCATCGGTGAGGAGTCGGTGCGCTGGCCCATGGTGCACATCGACGATCTCGCCGACCTGTTCGTGGCCGTGGTGGAGCGGGCGCCCGCAGGAACGCTCTGGCACGGGGTGTGCGAGCCCGCGGTGACCGTCCATGACCTTGTTTCGGCCGCCGGACGGGCCGCGGGCATCTCCGCGCGGCCGCAGGCCTGGCCGCTCGACGAGGCGCGCGAGGCGCTCGGCGCTCCGTTCGCCGACGCCCTCGCGCTCGACCAGAGCGTCAGCGGCGCCGCCGCGCGCGAGAAGCTCGGCTGGCAGCCCCAGCGCCAGGGGGCCGTGGCCGACCTCCTTGACGGCTCCTACCGCTGACCCTGGGACACCCAGGTCGTGACGGCCGGAGCGAACCGCTCGCTCCGGCCGGACGCACGTGACACGGAGGTCAGACCTTGATGGCCTGCTTGGGGCCGTCGTGCTGGGTGGCGAGTTCCCTGTGCAGGCTCTCGCCCTCGATGTCGAGGTTCGGCAGGACACGGTTGTGGCCTTGATCGCGTGCTCACCGCGCCTTCCAGCGGAAGAGGGCGTCGCCCTCCGCGGTGAGCCAGGTGCCGTCCCCGAGCGGGCGGGCGGACCGGGGCACGGGCCCGGGGTATCGCACGTCGCCACGCACCTCCCCGCTGAAGGCGTCGATCAGGAGGTGCCGCGCGTCCTCGGGCGTTTCGGCGTAGGCCGTCGCGGTGGCGATCACGGTGCCGGCGTCGACGTAGCCGCAGTCGTCCCAGTAGGCCTCCCCGACGGCCGGACGCCAGGCGTCAGCGGCCTCGAGCCGGCGCATGACGATTCCACCGGGGAAGGAGTGCCAGGCGATCTCGTCCGGTGGGGCCCAGGTGAGATACGACAGCCCGTTGGGGTGCACGTCGACCAGGATGCGGTAGTCGTCCTCGTGCGGCCACACGCGCAGGCCGTCCTCTTCCAACCGGCCCCAGTAGACGCGCAGGCCGTCCTGGCCCTCTCCGACGCCCAGGCCCATGTGCAGCCCGTCGGGATGCGGCAGATGCTGCGTGCCGACGGCGGCGCAGCCCAGCGTCGCCCGCGCCACGACGCGTCCGGTGTGGGCCGCCAGCACGAGCCACTCATCACCGGCGTAGGGGTAGGGCTCGCCGTCGTGCCGCCAGACCGCCGCGCAGGACGCGCCGGGCAGCAGGACCCACACGTGCCGGCCGTCGTCGGAGACCTGGCACGAGGACCGGTTCACGCTCGGAGACTGCCGTTCCTGGCCGCGATGCTCCCACAACACCACCCCGGACGGCGCGACCGCGCGGACCGCCCCGTCATGGCAGAACACGCCGACGTCGCCGTCCGGACCGACCGCCGCCTCCCACGCCTCTTCGGCCGGCCACGGCGCCGGGAAGGTGTTGATCAATGAGGTTCCCGCGCCGAAGAACCGGTCCAGGTCGTACAGCCTGAGGCTCGCGCCCTCCAGGTGCAGCATCCTCGGCGACCGCCCCCGCCGGACCTCGACCGCCCACGGCGATTCCACCAGACGGACCGCGTTCCCGAGATGTGCCTGACCGACCAGCACCGCCTTGATTTCCATGACTGGAAACCCTAGAGCCTCGCACTTTTGTCAGCCGGAGATAGAGAAAGGGCGCGTGGATCAACGAAACCCTGCCGAAACCGCCGCTCCCATAAAAGGCTCAGGAAGGAATCAACCGAGAAAGAAAGAGACACACTCGGACCCTGAGACCGCGTCACGGGGTCGGCACCACGCAGATGTCGTCGCTGAGGTTCAGCTCCTCCGTCTCCGCCAGACGCCGGTAGCCGGGGCACTGGGTGAAGTCGTCGGCCCGGCACTGCATGATGTGCTCGATCAGCGCCTTGGACGCCGCGATCTCGTGCAGCCGCCGCTCCAGCTCGGCGTGGTGCCGTTCGAGGATCTCCCGCCGCTCGCGCTGACCGGAGACGGCGAGGATCTCCCTGATCTGCTCCAGGCTCATCCCCGCCGCCTTGGCGCGGATGATCGTCATGATCCGGATGACGTGGTCGCGGGTGTAGCGGCGGCGGCCGTTCACCCTGGCGGCCGGGGTGATCAGGCCCATGGCCTCCCAGTGCCGCAGCACGTGCGGCGCGAGGTCGAATCGTTCGGCGAGCTCTCCGATGGCCATGGTGCCACTTGACTTCATGTTGACATTAACTTGCAGACTTCCCTCCATGTCAAGCAACGACCAGCTGTTCGATGTCGTCATCGTCGGCGCGGGCCCTGCCGGGATGGCCGCGGCGCTGACCCTGGGCCGCGCGCACCGCACGACGCTCCTGCTCGACTCCGGGGAGGGCCGCAACGCCCCGGCCGCGGCCGTGCACAACTTCCTCACCCGGGACGGCACGCCGCCCGCACGGCTGCGCGAACTCGGCCGCGCCGAGCTGTCCGCCTACCCGAGCGTTCGGCTGCGCCACGACACCGTCACCGCGGTGACCGTTCTGGATGGGTTCCACCTGGAGCTGGCCGGCGGCGGCTCGGCGGGCGCGCGGCGGCTCCTGCTCGCCACCGGCCTCGCCGACGACCTGCCCGGCCCGCGCGGGGTCGAGCCGCTGTGGGGCCGATCCGCCTTCCACTGCCCCTACTGCCACGGCTACGAGTGCACCGGCGAACCTGTCGCGGTGATCGGCGCCGAACCGGCCAGGGTACGGCTGGCGCTGCAGCTGAGCCGCTTCGCCTCCGACGTCGCGCTCTGCACCGGCGGCCAGCCGCTCGACCCGGCGCTGCGGGCGACGCTGGAATCGCACGGCGTCACCGTGCGGTGCGAGGCCATCTCCCGTCTGGAGGGCACGGGGGACCGGCTCGAGCAGATCGTGTTCGAGACCGGCCCGCCACTCGCCAGGGCCGCGGTGTTCGTCGTCAACGTGCCGCGCCAGCGCTCCGACCTCGCCGTCCGCCTCGGCTGCCAGACCTTCGCCGACGGCTGCGTCGAGGTGAACGAGTTCGGCCAGACCAGCGTGCCGGGCGTCTACGCGGCGGGCGACATGGCGCGGCGGGCCACCGTACCGATGCCGATGGCCGCCGTCATCGCCGCCGCGGCCGGCGGCACCGTCGCCGCCGCGGTGATCGATCAGGACCTGCTCAGCGCCGACTTCGACCTGCCCAACCCCTTCGCACAGGCCAGGAGCTGAGCGCCGTGACCCGCGAACTCACCCGGACGGCCTCCGCCGCGCCGTCGAAGCCCGGTAACGTCCCGCTCGCCACGGCCGGCCTGCTGCTCGGCATGCTGCTGTCGGTCCTGGACCAGACGGTGGTCGCCATCGCGCTGCCCGACATCGCCGCCGACCTGGGCGGCATGGACGCGATCGGCTGGATCATCACCTCCTACGTGCTGGCCTCGACCACGACCGGCGCGCTCTACGGCCGCATCAGCGACCGCTTCGGGCGGCGCGCGGTCTTCGTCACCGCGATCGCCGTCTTCATCGTGGGCTCCGTGCTGTGCGGCGTGGCGCTGACGGTGCCCCAGCTGGTGGCCGCCAGGACCCTGCAGGGCATCGGCGCGGGCGCGCTGTTCGTCCTGCCCACGATCGCGCTGTCGGAGCTGTACCCGCAGCGCCTGCGCAGCAGGGTCCAGGGCTTCACCGGCGGCGTCTTCGCCCTGGCCAGCGTGGGCGGCCCGCTCGCCGGTGGGCTGATCACCGACAGCGTGGGCTGGCGCTGGATCTTCTACATCAACCTGCCCCTCGGCCTGCTCAGCATCGCCCTCGTCACCTTCGCGCTGCGCCTGCCGAAGCCGGGCGGTGGCGGCAAGGTCGACGTCGCGGGCTCGGCACTGATCGTCGGCGCGACGGTGAGCCTGCTGCTGGTGGCCGAGTGGGGCGGCCGCGTCCACGCCTGGACCTCCCTCGTGATCCTCACGCTGATCGGCGCCTTCGCCGTCCTCCTTGCCCTGTTCGTGTGGTGGGAACGGCGCGCGGCCAACCCGCTGCTCCCGCCACGGCTGTTCGCCAACCCCGCGCTGCGCGTCGCGCTGCCCGCCACCGCGCTGCTCGGGGCGCTGCTCGGCGGCTCCATCGTGTATCTGCCCACCTACCTGCAGGCCGCCTACGGCATGGGCGCCACGCAGGCGGGCCTCGCGCTCAACCCCTACGTCGTCACCTTCATGGCGGTGTCCTTCCTCGCCGGCGCCCGCATTGGCGCGAGCGGCCGGTTCAAGCCCTATCTGATCGCCGGCTCGGTGATCGTGGTGCTGGGGTTCGCGCTGCTCAGCCAGCTCGGTACCGGCACGCCGTACGCGGTGCTGGCCGTGGAGCTCGGCGTGCTCGGCGCCGGGTTCGGCCTCCTGATGCAGAACCTGGTGGTCGTCGCGCAGAACGCGGCCACCCCCGCGGATCTCGCGGCCACCACGTCCGCCGCGGTGTCGGTACGCGGGCTCGGCATGTCGCTCGGCGTCGCCATCTTCGGCAACCTGCTCGCCAGGCAGCTCCAGAGCCACCCGCAGAGCACGGCGACGGCCATCCCCGACGTCCTGTTCTGGGGCGTGCCCGTGGCCGTCGCCCTGGTGGCCCTCCTGGCGCTGCTCCCGCGCTCGGCTGACCACGAATTGACCTCAACCTAACTCGAGGTCCTAGCGTGGGGTCACATGAGTGAGAATGTGATCGCCAGAGCGGGTCGGCGGGAGTGGATCGGCCTTGCCGTCTTGGTCCTGCCGACCCTCCTGCTCTCCATCGACATGAGCGTGCTCCACCTGGCCGTGCCCATGCTCAGCGCGGATCTGCGGCCGAGCGCGACCCAGCTGTTGTGGATCAACGACATCTACGGCTTCCTCATCGCCGGTTTCCTGATCACGATGGGCACGCTGGGTGACCGCATCGGCCGCAGGCGGTTGCTGCTGATCGGCGGCGCCGCCTTCGGCCTGGCCTCGTTGCTCGCCGCCTACGCGCCCAGTGCCGAGTTGCTGATCGCCGCGCGGGCGTTGCTTGGCGTCGCGGGGGCGACGCTGATGCCCTCGACGCTCTCCTTGATCCGCAACATGTTCCACGATCCCAGCCAGCGCACGGTGGCCATCAGCCTGTGGATGACCGGGTTCACCGGCGGCATGGTGCTCGGTCCCGTGGTGGGCGGGGTGCTGCTGGAGAACTTCTGGTGGGGCTCGGTCTTCCTGCTCGGTGTGCCGGTCATGGCGGTGCTGCTGGTCGCGGGGCCGATCCTGCTGCCGGAGTACCGCGATCCCGGGGCCGGTCGGCTCGACGTGACCAGTGTGCTGCTCTCCCTGACCGCCATCCTGGCGATGATCTACGGATTCAAAGAGATCGCCGCGTACGGCCTCGCGCTCCCTCCGGTCCTGACCGTGCTGGCGGGGTTGGCCCTCGGTGTCGTGTTCGTGCGCAGGCAGCGGGGGCTGGCCGATCCACTGCTCGACTTGAAGCTGTTCGCGGAGCGGAAGTTCACCGCGTCGCTGGGCACCCTGATGATCACCATCTTGGTGGGCCCCGGCATCGGCCTGCTCTCCGCGCAGTATCTGCAGCTGGTGCTGGGTCTGTCGCCGCTGGAAGCCGGACTGTGGTCGCTGCCTCCCGCGCTGGCGGTCACCGCGGGGCTGGTCATATCCCCGCTGCTGGCCCGCCGGCTGCGTCCCGCCGTGGTGATCGGCGCCGGACTGCTGGCCTCCGCCGCGGGCGTCGCCCTGATCACCCAGGCGGACGCCACGTCCGGCCTCGCGGTTGTCGTCACCGGGCAGGTCGTCTTCTTCCTCGGCGCCTCCCCGCTCTGGGTGCTGGGCACCGACCTGATCGTGGGGTCCGCGCCGCCCGAGCGCTCGGGCTCCGCCTCCTCCCTGTCCGAGACCGTCCAGGAGTTCGGCGGCGCGTTCGGGCTGGCGCTCTTCGGCAGCATCGCCACCGCCGTCTACCGGACCCAGCTGGCCGTACCGGAAGGGATTCCGGCCGCGGTCGCGGAGACGGCGAGGGATACGCTCGGCGGGGCCGCCGCCGCGGCGGAACGGCTGCCGGGACCGGCCGCCGACGAGCTGCTCGGCGCGGCCGGAGCCGCCTTCACCTCCGGCCTGCAGGTGTCGGCGGCGATCAGCGCGGGGATCGTGCTCGTCGCGGCCGGCATCGCCTTCGTCTTCCTCCGCCACGTGCGGCCCACGGCGGAGCAGACCCCGGAGGTGGACGATCCGTCCAGGATCGAGGTGCCCCCGGGCGGTCAGCCCAGCAGGTTGTAGGAGGCGGCCACGGCGAGGTAGGCCACCTCGGCGAGCGCGACGCAGGTGTAGTGCGTCCGGCCGACCCAGCTCCACCAGCCCCTGCGCCAGGCGAGCACGTGCCCGGCGGGCGGATCCTGGCGGGCTGGTGGTCGGCCAGATACGCGCCGAGCGGGTGGACCTGCCCCGGGCTCGCCGCACCCGTGCCGAAGTCGCCGCCGGCGAAGCCCGCGGTGTGGGTGAGCAGGTGCGCCATGGTGACAGGGCGGCCGGGAAAGGCGTCGTCGATCTCGAACGTCAACCGGACCGTCTGGGAGGGCGCTCCGGGCCCGTGCGATGATGTGCCGCGATGCCGGCAGCCCTCCTCCTCCGACTCGCCCGCGCCACGGCCTTCGCCACGGTGTGCGTCGGTCTGGGCGTGCTGGCCCACGTGTTCGCCGGGGGCACGGTCACCGTGGAGACGGCCGCGTGGGGGCAGGGCCTGTCCCTGCTCGCCGCGCTGCCGCTGACCGGCCGCGAGCGCGATCTGCGGGTGATCCTTCCGCTGCTGGCCGCCGTGCAGGCGGGGATGCACGTGATCTTCGCGGTCGTCGACGCCACGCCCGCGGGAGACAGCGTCGTCCAGCACCTCCACTGCGCGACGCCGGGCCTCGGCATGACGATCCTGCACGGCGCCGCCGTGACGCTGACCGCCGTCTGGCTGGCCAGGGGCGAGGCGGCCGTGTGGGCGCTGTTGCGGCTGGCCGGCGCCCGCGTCCTGCGCCTGATCATCGCGTGGCTGGCGCCGGAGCCGGCAGTCGGGCGCGGGCCGGTGCCCGCCTTCCCCGAGGCCCTTCGGCTGCGGTCGGCGCTCCTCAGGTCCGTGGTCAGCAGGCGAGGGCCGCCTGCGGTCGCTTTCTGTCGCTGAATTTCTCCTCCGCCAGACAGCGCCTGTTTCGGCGTGCCCTGAAAGGACTTCACTCCCATGCGTCTCTCGCATGCCCTCACCACGCTTGCCGTGCTCGGCCTGTCGGCGGCCGGGTGCGGCGGATCACCGACGCGATCCGCCACGGCCGTGCCGCCCGCAGCTCCCGGCTATCCGGTCACGATCGCCAACTGCGGCCAGACGTACACCTATGACAGAGCGCCGAGCCGTACGGTCCTCATGAGCGGTGGCGCGGTGGGCCAGGTCTCCTCGCTGATCGCGCTCGGCCTCGAAGCCAGGATCGTCGGCAACGCCCAGAACTACGGAGCCTCCGACGTGCCAGGACGGGCCGACGCGATCGACCGGCTGCCCAAGGCGAAGATCCAGCAAGGGAGCTGGGACATCACCCGCGAGGGCATGCTCGCCCTGCGTCCCGACCTGGTCATCGGCACCACCGGCTTCGACTTCGACGCCCAGAACGGCTACGCCACCAGGGCCGAGCTGCTCGAGATCGGCGCCAACACCTGGTTGCCCGACTCCACCTGCGGCGGCCCCGGCACCGTCAAGGGCACCCAGACGATCGAGGACAGCTACGACATGCTGCGCGACTTCGGCAGGATCTACGGGGTCAGCGACCGGGCGGAGCAGCTGATCGAGCGGTCGAAGCGGCGGATCAAGAAGATCGCGGCCAAGGTCGAGGGCGTGTCCAGGCCGAAGGTGATGTACATCATCCCCGGCATGCAGATGGGCGCCGCCGAGTTCAGCTCGATCGGCGCCAACGGCATCTGGAACGACATCTTCGACAAGGCCGGTGGTGTCAACGCGTTCGGCGACGCCACCAAGGAGATCTTCGCCAACCTCAGCAAGGAGCGGGTGGCGAAGACCGACGTCGACGCCGTGGTGATCGTCAACTGGCGCAACCCCGACCCCGACGCCGAGGCCGCGAAGCTCTTCGCCCAGTTCCCGCACTGGCAGGCGGCCAAGGACCGGCGCTACGTCGTGCTGTCGGACTCGGCCTATCTCGGCCCCGACAACGCGGTCGCCGTGGAGCGGATCGCCAGGCTGCTCCACCCGGAGAGGTTCTGATGCTGCGCCGCCTCCCCCTGTCCGTCTGCCTGCCTGTCCTCGCCGCCGCGCTGCTGGCCGGGATGCTGCTCGCCGTCGGCGTCGGATCGGTGACCGTACCGCTCGCCGAGACCTGGGACATCGTGACCGGCCAGGCAGGCGACCCGGTCAACACGAAGATCATCCTGGACTACCGGATCCCCAGGGTGCTGCTCGCCGCGCTCGCGGGCGCGGGCCTGTCCATCGCGGGAGCGGTGTTGCAGGCGCTGGTGACCAACCCGCTCGCCGACCCGTACGTCCTGGGAATCTCCTCAGGGGCCTCTGTAGGCGCGGTGCTCGTCATGACGATGGGCTCGGCCGTCGCGGGCGGGCTCGGCGTCTCCTCGGCCGCGTTCGCCGGGGCGATGCTGGCCTCGCTGATCGTGTTCGTCCTCGGGCAGCGGCAGGGCCGCCTCACCCCCACCAGGCTGGTGCTGTCCGGGGTCGCGGTGGGCTACGTGCTGCTCGCCGCCACCAGCTACCTGCAGCTCCAGGCCAACCCCGACGAGCTGAGGAAGGTGATGTTCTGGATGCTCGGCAGCGTGGCGGGCGCGCAGTGGGACCAGCTGCCCGCCGTCGCGACGGCCGTGACCGCGTGCGCCCTGGGCCTGATGCTGTACGGCAGGCGGCTCAACGCCCTCGTCACAGGTGAGGAGTCGGCGACGGCCCTCGGCCTCGACGTACGGCGCGCGCGCATCGGGCTGCTGGTCGTCTCGTCCCTGCTCACCGGCACGGTCGTGGCGGTCGTGGGCGGCATCGGGTTCGTCGGGCTGATGATCCCCCACCTGGTACGGCTGGCCTTCGGCACCGACCACCGCCGCCTGCTGCCCGTGGCGACCCTGGTGGGGGCGACGTACATGGTGCTGGTCGACCTGCTCTCGCGCACCGTCGACCGCCCGGCCGAGCTGCCCGTGGGCATCTTCACCGCGGTCTTCGGCGCCCCCTTCTTCATCTGGCTGCTGCGCAGGGAGGAGGCATGAGACTGTGCGTCAGCGACGTCAGCGTCAGGCTCGGCGGCGTGCCCATCCTGCACGACGTCTCCCTCGTCGCCGAGCCAGGCGAGATCGTCGGGCTGGTCGGGCCCAACGGCAGCGGCAAGTCGACGCTGCTGCGTACGGTCTACCGCTCGCTGCGCCCGGAGTCGGGCGGCATCAGGCTCGGCGGGCACAACGTGTGGGCCGGATCGGCACGCGCGGCGGCGCGCCAGATCGCGGCCGTGCTCCAGGACGACACCACACCGGCGGGCATGACCGTCGTCGAGGTGGTCGAGCTCGGCCGTACCCCGCACCACGGGCTGTTCGACCGCGAGGGACAGGCAGACCGCGCGGCGGTGCGGGAGGCGATGGATCGCGCGGGGGTGCTCGCCCTGGCGGGACGCCGTTTCGGGTCGCTGTCCGGCGGCGAGCGGCAACGCGTCCAGCTCGCCCGCGCGCTCGCGCAGGAACCGAGCCTGCTCATCCTCGACGAGCCCACCAACCACCTCGACATCAGGGCCAGGTTCGAACTGCTCGACCTCGTCAGGGAGCTCGGCACCACCACGCTCGCCGTCATGCACGAGCTCGATCTCGCCGCGCGCGTCTGCGACTCGCTCGTCGTCCTGCACGGCGGGCGAGTCGTCGCGGAAGGACCCGTGCTCGACGCTCTGACGCCGGAGGTGCTGCGCGAGGTGTTCGGCGTGCGGGCCCAGGCGGCACGCGACACCGACGGGATCGTCCGGATCGCCTACGCCGCCCGTCCTTTGGTGGACGGGCGGCTCGCACCACAGCGGTAGAGCCCGCGCACGAGCCGCCGCGGCGGGTACGCCCGCGCGGCGGCTCGTGGTTTTCCCGAGGTCAGCGGGGCAGGTAGAGCCGATGAGCAACCCTGATCTCATCTTCGCGCTCGGCGGTGCGGGGGCGCTGCTGGCCGCGGTGCTGCCCAGCGTGCTCAACCGGCTCCCCTTCTCCCTGCCGCTGGCCTGCCTCCTCGGCGGGCTGCTGCTGTTCCTGCTCCCCCTTCCGCTGCCGGAGCCGGACCCCGTCGCGCACCGGGCCGCGCTGGAGCACGCCACCGAGGTCTGCGTGGTCATCTCCCTCATGGGCGCGGGACTGGCGCTCAACCGGAGAGTCGGGCTGCGCAGCTGGTCGTCGACCTGGCGGCTGCTCGGCTGGACCATGCCCCTCACCGTCGTGGCCGTCGCGGTGGCCACCGGGTGGCTGCTGGGCTGGCCGCTGGCGGCGGCCGTGCTGCTCGGCGCGGTGCTCGCGCCCACCGACCCCGTGCTGGCCTCCGACGTGCAGGTGGGTGAGCCCGTCGACGCCGAGAACGCCGACGACGAGGTCCGCTTCTCCCTCACCTCCGAAGCGGGGCTCAACGACGGCCTGGCCTTCCCCATCGTCTACGCCGCCATCGCCATGGCCGCGACCGGCGGCTCCGCGTGGCTGGGCGAGTGGGCGCTGGTCGACGTGCTCTACCGGATCACGGTGGGGGTGTTCGCCGGGATCCTGATCGGCAGGCTGCTCGGCCGCCTGTTCTTCCACGCCAAGACCGACAACCTGCGCCTGGCCGAACACCGCGACGGATTCGTCGCCCTGGCCAGCACTCTCCTGGCGTACGGCCTGACCGAACTCGTCCACGGGTACGGCTTCATCGCCGTCTTCGTCACCGCCTGCGCCATCAGGGACGTCGAGCGCAGCCACGGCTACAACGGCATCCTGCACGGCTTCATCGAGCAGATCGAGCGGCTGTTCACCGCCTGGCTGCTCCTGCTGCTCGGCGGCTTCGTCGCGGCGGGCGGCCTGTCCGCGCTGACCTGGCGCGGCGCGGCCGTCGCCGTCCTGCTGCTGCTGGTGATCAGGCCGCTGACCGGGTGGCTGGCCCAGCTGCGCGGGCCCGCAGGCCCGCGGGAGCGAGCCGTCATGTCCTTCTTCGGGATCAGGGGCATCGGCTCCCTGTACTACCTGGCGTTCGCGCTCGGCCAGGCCGACTTCGGCGTGCCCGCTGAGGAACTGTGGGCGGTGGCCGCCTTCACCGTGGTGGCCTCGATCGTGCTGCACGGCGTCACCGCCACACCGATCATGTCCCGCCTCGACCGGCTGCGCGACACCCCGCGGCCTTCGTCACTGGCCGAACGCGACTCAGGAGGCTGATCGCCCCCGCGGTCCGGCGGTCACCGGACGGCTCGCGCTCGGCAGGTGGGCCGGCGAGATCGCCCCGCGGTCCGCGAGGCGCTCACCCGCGGCTCTCCGTCGGACCGGGAGTGCACGGCGCAGGGCGGGATCATTTGGGGGCACCCATAATGCCCGGCTTGTGCGGGTAAGAACCCACCTATGAAAGTGACCGCAGAGGATATCGGCGTGCTGATGCTCCGGGTGCCCGCCGGGCTGCTGCTCATGGGACACGGCGCGCAGAAGCTGTTCGGCTGGTTCGGCGGCGGCGGCCCCGACAAGACCGGCGAGGTGATGACCGCGCTCGGCTACCCGCACGGCAAGCTCATGGGCCTGGCCGCGGGACTGGGCGAACTCGGCTCTGGCGCGGGAATCGCCCTGGGCGCGGCCACGCCGCTGTCCTCCGCCGGTCTGATCGCGACGATGACAAACGCCGCCGTCTCCGCCCACCTGCCCCAGGGACTGTGGGCGCAGCACGGCGGGTTCGAGTACCCGCTCGTGCTCGGCGCGGGCGCGGCCTCGCTGGCGGTGCACGGACCGGGCAAACTGTCGGTCGACGCGGTGCTCGGCTGTGAACGCAAGGGACTGGCCTGGGGTGTGGCCGCCCTCGCCCTCGGCCTCGGCGCCGCAGCGGCCGTCCTCACTCTCCGCCGGCAGCACACCGGCGAGCCGTCCGAGGCCGAGGCCGAGGAGCCGGTCGTGAACCCCACGTAGGCTCGCGTCATGGAGCATCGATCTCCGTTGATCACGCATCTCTCCTGGGGCCGGATGGTCGTCGAGGGCCTGGGTGAAGGCAAGGACTTCAAGCTCCACCCCGGCGGCGGGCGGCCCTGGGACTGGAACGAGACCGGCACGCGCCACTCGCCCGGCATTCAACCCGCCGACGTGCGGGAACTGCTCGACCATGGCAGCCGGGTGATCGTCCTGTCCCGTGGCATGCGGCTGGCGCTGCAGACCTGCCCCGAGACGCTGGACCTGCTGGCGGACAGCGGCGTCGAGGTCCACGTGGAGGAGACGTCGGCCGCGGTCGAGCGGTACAACGCGCTGGCGGAGACCGTCCCGGTAGGTGGCCTGTTCCACTCCACGTGCTGACCTTCAGCTCCCTGGTGACCGCGTCCACCGCGGTGGCGGATACGCCGTGCTGGGCGGTGACGTAGATGATTCCTGTGGCGGGCCGACGGCGAGACCGCCAGGGTCCGCGCCTTCGGCCAGGCGACACGCGACGTGGTGCGCGATTAGCGCTGGACGCAGATGTGTGCTACCTTGATGGAAGTTGCAGTTGTGGTACCCATACAAAGACTTTGTGTGCGCCTGATGTCATCATGTGACCTTCAGGTGCATTTTTGTTTGCCGGTCATCTCCGGGTGGGGTCATCTCAGCGACAAGCGACCCATGTATGCGGGGCGGAACTCGCTTCCGCATCTATCAAAGGAGATCGACATGGCTACTGGCACCGTGAAGTGGTTCAACTCGGAAAAGGGCTTCGGCTTCATCGAGCAGGACGGCGGCGGCGCTGACGTCTTCGCCCACTACTCCAACATCGTCTCCCAGGGCGGTTACCGGGAGCTGACCGAGGGTCAGAAGGTTTCCTTCGACGTGACCCAGGGTCAGAAGGGCCCGCAGGCCGAGAACATCGTTCCCGCCTAATTCGGGGCTTATGCCACGAGCCGGGGCTCGCACCTTCTGGTGCGAGCCCCGGCTTTTTGGTGTCCCCAGGCGACCCCCCGTCATCAGGCGATCCGCGCCATCCGACAACTCGCGTCATCAGGCGATCCGCACTCACCAAGCCGCCAGCGCCCACCAAGCGACCGGCACCCACCAGGCGACCAGCGTCACCAGGCGGGCCGTGCCCGCCACGCGACCGGCGCCACCAGGTGACCAGATTCACGCGGTGCAGGTGTCACCGGGTGATCCACGCCCACCAGGCGACCCGCGTCGCCAGCCCGGCCCCTGACACCGGCACGTCAGAGCGCCCCTTCGGTCCCCACGATCAGGACGCGAGAGCCAGGACCCAGGTCCAGCGCGGCACGGGTGTCCTGGTCGAGGGAGAGCAGGCCGGCCGCTCCGGCGGCCCCGCAGGCCGAGACCCGCACGCCCTCGGCGGCCAGGCTCCTGGCGGCGGCCTCGGCCTCCTCGTCGGTGATGGTCACGAAGGCGTCGGCCAGACGGGACAGCAGCCGCCAGGCCAGCAGGGACGGCTCGCGGCAGTCCAGGCGCCCGAGCCGGGTCCGCCCGCCCTCGACCCGGGTCGGCCGGCCCGCGCGGACGCTCGCCAGCAGGCAGGGAGCGGCCTCCGGTTCGACGACGACGATCCTCGGCTCCTCGCCCCAGCGGTCGCGCGCGTACCCGGCGGCCGCCGCGGCCAGCCCGCCCACGCCCGCTTGGACGAACACGTGGGTGGGCGCCTCGCCCACCTCGGCCACCTCGTCGAACAGCGCGGTGTAGCCGCGCATGATCTCGAGCGGGACGTCGGTGTAGCCGTCCCAGGAGCTGTCGGAGACCAGCCGCCAGCCGTGGCGTTCCGCGGCCTCCAGCGCGGCGGCCATGCTCTGCTCGTAGTCGCCTGCGCTGCGCCGTACCTCCGCGCCGAGCCGGCGCAGGCGCCGGGCGAACTCCTCGGGGACGTCCTCGCTGAGGAACACGATCGGGGTGCCGCCGAGCTCGCGCACGCCCGCCGTCACCGACAGGCCGTGATTGCCGGCGCTGGCGCAGACGAACGGGGTGCGCGCGGCGACCTCGCGCAGCTGCTCCTCGGTGGGCGACGGTCCGTGGCGCTCCTCGGCCTCGGCGCGCACCAGCCCGGCGACGGCGTACAGACCGCCGAGCGCCTTGAAGCTCCCGAGCCCCATGCGCGCGCTCTCGTCCTTGGCCTGGATCGCGGCGACGCCCGCCGTACCGGCCATGGCGGGGAGGGGACGCAGCGGGGTGACCTGGTGGGCGGGGTGGCGGCGGAAGAAGGAGCGGGCCCGTGCGGCGTGCTCCGCGCCGATCAGCTCGCGCTCTCTCGCGGTGTAGGTCTCTCGCGCCGTGTTCAGCCAGCTCTTCTCCATGTGGAAAATGCTAGGGATCGAGCACGCGGCCAAGCCTCGACTTCAGCCCTGATTTCGTCGTTCGGCCGCGCGCCACGGCGGTAATCTGCGGTTCATGCGCACTCCGGACCTCGATGACCTCGACCGCGCGATCCTCGACCGCCTGCAGCGGGACGCCCGCACCATCGCCGAGTCGATCGCCGTCGAGGTCGGCATGTCCACCGCCGCGGTCCAGCGCCGCATCAAGCGGCTGCGCGAGACCGGCGTGATCGCGCGCGAGGTGGCGGTGCTCAACCCGAAGGCGCTCGGCCAGGCGATGACGTTCATCGTGGAAGTCGAGATGGAGCGCGAGAAGTCGGAGGTGCTCGACGCGTTCCGCTACCAGATGGACGCCGACGAGAACGTCCAGCAGTGCTACTACGTCACCGGCGCCTACGACTTCGTGCTGATCGTGACGGCTCGGGACATGGCGGACTTCGAGGAGTTCACCCAGCGGACGTTCTTCGACAACGGCAATGTGCGCCGGTTCACCACCAGCATCGTGATGCGCCCGGTCAAGGTGGGTCTGACGCTTCCGCTTCGCCCGCGAGCGTAGATCAGCCCGAAGGCTTGTGCCGCTCCTGGAAGCGGCTGCTCTTGGCGCGGTTGCCGCAGGTCTCCATCGAGCACCAGCGGCGGCTGCCGTTCTTGCTGGTGTCGTAGAACCAGAGCACGCACGCGGGGTTGGCGCACTTGCGGATCCGTTCGGGCCGCTCCCCCATCAGGCGGACGAGGTCGGCCGCCGCCACCCAGGCCGCGTGCCACGACGGGTGGTCGACGACGGTCTCCTCGTACGGCCGCGCCTTCCGCAGCCGCGGCCGCCGTGAACCGTGGTCCAGGACGGCGTCGAGCTGGTCCTCGCTGCCGCCGAGGGCGGCCCGCAGCGCGTCGCGCGCCGCGACCAGCGGCTCCCTCGCCTGATCGGCGTCGCCGGGCAGTCCGTGCTCGGCGAGCCATGCCTCCGTCCCGCCCGGGTCGTCAAAGAAGTCCACCCAGGCGTCCTGCTCCACCCAGGCGGTGTTGACCAGGTCAAGCGCCAGGGGCTCCCCCATCAGCGGTCGCGCTCTCGTCATGCCTCCAGTCTAACCCGCTATCGGAATTTGACCGGTTGCCAGAATCACGCTACGTTAACCGGCAAAACTCCTTTAGATGGTTAGCGAGGGATTGTCATGACCGTCCGCCACCACACAGTCGAGATCGACGGACTGAACGTCTTCTACCGCGAGGCGGGCGACCCGTCCGCGCCCACGCTCGTGCTGCTGCACGGCTTTCCGACCTCGTCGATCGCCTATAGGGAACTGATGGCGGAGCTGGCCGACGAGTTCCACCTCATCGCCCCCGACTACCCCGGCTTCGGGCACAGCTCCGCCCCCGCGGCCGACGAGTGGGACTACACCTTCGACCACCTGGCCGACGTCGTGGACCGGCTCCTCGAGACGCTCGGCCTGACCAGGTACGCGCTCCACATCCACGACTACGGCGCGCCGATCGGCTTCCGGCTTGCCCTGCGCCATCCCGAGCGGATCACCGGCATCGTCACCCAGAACGGCAACGCCTACGACGAGGGCCTGACCCCCTTCTGGGACCCGATCCGCGCCTACTGGGCGGACCCGAGCCAGGCCAACGGCGACGCCCTGCGCGGCCTGTTCACCCGTGAGGCCACCCACTGGCAGTACACGCACGGCGTCCCCGACACCTCACTGGTCAACCCCGACAACGAGGCGTTCGACCAGGCGCTGCTCGACCGTCCCGGCAACCAGGAGATCCAGCTGGCGCTCTTCCTCGACTACGGCGTCAACCCCGGCCGCTACCCCGACTGGCAGGACTACCTGCGCACCCAGCAGCCGCCGCTGCTCGCGGTCTGGGGAAGGAACGACGAGATCTTCGGCCCTGACGGCGCCCGCGCCTACGCACGGGACGTGAAGGACGCCCGCATCCACCTCCTGGACGCCGGCCACTTCCCGCTCACCACCCGCCTGAAGCAGAGCGCCGCCCTCATCCGCGACTTCCTCCGCGGCCTGTCCGACTGACGGAAACCCCGTTGACCTGAAGGAAGACCTCCGATGGCACCCTTGACGTCCCTTCCCCCGGCCGCGCCCGCGCGGCCCTCGGCCACCGCGATCCTCGTCACCACCACGGCCACCCTGGCCGGGCTGCTGCTGCTCGCCGCCGTGACGTCCGCGACCAGCCTGCCGCTGTTCGCGCTGCCGTTCGCGGCGAGCGCGGCCATCGTGGCGGTCGCCCCCGCCGCGCCGTTCGCGCAACCGCGCAGCATCCTGCTCGGCCACCTCAGCGCCGCCGCGCTGGCCCTCGCGATCACCGCGCTGACCGGCCCGTCGATCTGGGCCGCCGTCGTCGCGGCGGGCCTGGCCACCGCCCCGATGCTGCTGCTCCGCGCCCCGCATCCGCCCGCGACGGCCACCGCGGCGCTGGTCGGCCTGACCGCTCCAGAGCCGATCTTCCTGCTCAGCCCGGTGCTGGCCGCCAGCGTGGTCGTCGTCCTCGGCGGCGTCGTCCTCGGCCGCGCCCTGCCCGGCCACCGCTACCCCACGTACTGGCGCTGATCGCAGGAGACCCGGACGCCGCCCGTTCGGACGGATCTGGCAGGGTGACCGGTTGTGGATGGAGACGAGCGTGAGGGCATCGACGTCGTGGCCGCGGCGGTCATCGAGAACGGGCGGCTGCTCATCGTCAGCAAGAAGAGCGCTCCCGACCTCTTCTACCTGCCGGGCGGCAAGCCCGAGCCCGGCGAGAGCGAGGAGGAGACCCTCGCCCGCGAGCTGAAGGAGGAGCTCGGCGCGGCGCCCATCGAGGTCGCGCCGCTGGCGCGCTTCGAGGGCGTGGCGGCGCTCGAAGGGGTGCCGATGCGGCTGGCCGTGTTCACCGCGGCGCTCGACCAGGCGCCCCTGGCGGCGGCCGAGCTGGCCAGGCTCGCCTGGACCGACGGCGCCGACGCGTACGTCCCGCTGCTGGCCTCGGCGATCCGCGAGCAGGTCGTCCCCCTGCTCATGGAGACAGGGGTGCTCGCGGGGCGGCGGTGAGCGGGTGCCCGGTGAGCGGGCTGGACAGGACCATCGTGCTGGACGGCTGCCCATAGGCGGCCAGCCTGTCTATCAGGTCCTCGAAGGCCGTCATCGAGGCCGCCGCCACCCTCAGGATGCTGCACGCGTCGCCGGTGACGCGGTGGATCTCGCGCACCTCGGGCCAGTCGGCCACCTCGGGGTCACGCAGCACGCAGCGCGGACCGTAGCAGGACATGCGGATGAACGCCGACACCGACCAGCCGGCCATGGCCGGGTCCACGTGCGCGTGGTACCCGGTGATCACCCCTGACTCCTCCAGCCTGCGCACCCGCTCGGCGACCGCGGGCGGCGACAGGTGGACCCTGCGCGACAGCTCGTTGAAGGAGAGCCTGGCGTTGGCCTGGAGTTCGCGCAGCAGCTCCCAGTCCATCTCGTCCATCGGGCGGCACCTTTCGATCGGAAAGCAGTCGCCAGGATATAGCCCTCATTACACGCTGATAATGGGATATCGCCGTTGAACCGGCATTCCTCCACCGCCCTGTGACCGGCCATCATGAGGTGGCCAGTCAGGGAGGGTGACCACGTGGACGGTACACGTCAGAAAGTGCGGCCGACGACGGCCGTGGAGCGGGCCGAGCGGGCGATGGCCACGGGCGGATCACCGACCCTGGAGTTCCACACCGAGGTGCCCTACGACGCCTACGTGCACACCGAGGTGCTGCACGGCCTGCAGCAGCCGCTGAGCGACGACCCGGGCGAGATGTCGTTCCTGGTGATCACGCAGGTGATGGAGCTGTACTTCAAGCTCGTCACCTTCGAGCTGCGCAACGCGCGGACGGCGCTGCGGGACGACGAGGTGGGAGCGGCGCTGGCCCCGCTGCGCCGTACGGCCCTCCACCTGGAAGGCCTCAACGGAAGCTGGCGCGGCCTGCGGTGGATGACGCCCTCGGACTTCAACCGGTTCCGCGACCAGCTCGGTGAGGCCTCGGGGCTGCAGTCGTCGATGTACCGGCACCTGGAGTTCCTGCTGGGGCTGAAGAGCGCCGCGCTGCTCAGGCCGTTCAGGCGGCAGCCGAAGGTGCACCGCGAGCTGATGCGCACCTTCGAGGCGTCGAGCGTCTGGGACGAGACCATCGCCCTGCTCGCCCGCCGCGGCCACGACCTCCCGCGCGAGCTGCTCGAACGCGACTTCTCCGCCGAGCACGAGCCGCACCCGGCGGTCGAGCGGGCCTGGGTCGAGGTCTACCGCGACGACAGCACGACGAACGAGCTGCGCATGCTCGGCGAGGCCCTCAGCGAGGTGGCCGAGCAGTTCGGCGACTGGCGCTACGAGCACGTCCGCGCCGTCCGCCGCTCGATGGGCGCCAAGCCGGGCAGCGGCGGGTCCAACGGCCTGGCGTGGCTGGAGCGCAGCATGGCGCGGGTGGTCTTCCCCGAGCTGTGGTCGGCACGTACCCACATGTGAAAGGAGCGAAGGACACCATGAACGTGGCCATCGTCGGCGCGGGGCTCACCGGCTGCCTGCTCGCGTGCTATCTGGGCAGGCGCGGACTCGACGTGACCGTCTACGAGCGGCGGCCGGACCCACGCGGCGGCGTCGTGGAGCGCGGCAGGTCGATCAACCTCGCCATCTCCGAACGCGGGCTGGACGCGCTGCGCAGGATCGGCCTGGAGGAGCGGGTGCTGGCCGACGCGCTGCCGATGCGCGGCCGGATGATCCACCCGGTGTCCGGCCCGCTGGACTTCCAGAGCTACAGCCACGACGGCGAGCGGGCCATCAACTCGATCAGCAGGGGCGCGCTCAACAACACGCTGCTCGACGCGGCCGAGTCGGCCCCCGGCGTGAAGATCGTCTTCGGGCACCAGCTGACCGGCCTCGACCCCGAAACCGGGACGATGACGTTCGCGACCGAGGACGGCGACGTCCTGGCCGAGGCGGGCGTGGTGCTCGGCGCGGACGGCTCAGGCTCGGCCGTACGCGGGGAGCTGCTCGCCCACGGAGCCATCGAGGAGAGCCTGGACTTCCTCGACCACGGCTACAAGGAGCTGACCATCCCCGCGGTCGACGGGCGGTTCGCGCTGGATCCGGGCGCGCTGCACATCTGGCCCCGCGGCACCTCCATGATGATCGCGCTGCCCAATCCCGACCGCTCCTTCACCTGCACGATGTTCTGGCCGACCGGCGGCACCTCCAGCTTCGCCTCGCTGAGCAGCCCCGCGGCCGTCGAACGGCACTTCCGCACGCACTACCCCGACGTGGTCCCGCTCATCCCGAATCTGGCCGACGACTACCGGCACAACCCCGTCGGCCTGCTCGGCACCGTCCGCTGCGCGCCCTGGCACGCCGGTGGCAGGGTGGGCCTGATCGGCGACGCGGCGCACGCGATCGTGCCCTTCTACGGCCAGGGCGCCAACTGCGGCTTCGAGGACGTGGTCGAGCTCGACCGGTGCCTGGAGGAGAGCGGCGGCCGGTGGGAGCGGGCGCTGCCGCTGTTCGAGGAGCGGCGCAAGGAGAACGCCGACGCGATCGCCGAGATGGCGCTCGCCAACTTCGTCGAGATGCGCGACAAGGTGGCCTCGCCGCTGTTCCGCCTGGTCAGGAGTGTCGAGCACGGCCTGGAGCGGGTGCTGCCCGGCCGGTACATGTCGCGCTACGAGCTCGTGTCGTTCTCCACCGTGCCCTACGCCGAGGTCAGGCGCAGGATGCGCGGGCAGCGGCGGCTCCTCGGGGCGGCGGCCGCCGCCGTTCTGGCCACGGCCCTCGCGGCGGGGCTGAGATCATCGGCGGTACGGCGCGGCAAGCGGTAGTGCTGGGTCTACCTCCAGGTCTCGCCCTCACGCCCATGCGCCCGCGCGGCGCCGCCGATTCAATGGTGCGCATGACGATCACGCAAGCGCCGCGAACCGTTCCCGGCCCGTGGGTCGAGGGCGTCAGCCTGGTCCTCGGCCCGCTGCTGCTCATCGCGGGCGTGCTGGCGCGGATCGGGGAGGCCGACTTCTTCCCCGGCCAGCTGGCCGCCTACGCCGCCCAGCCGGGCCGGATGGTCCTCTCCTACAGCCTCTTCGCCGCGGGAACGGTCCTGCTGTGGCCCGCCGTGACCGCGCTGGCCCGCGGGATCGCCGGCACCCACCCCGGCTGGGCCAGGTGGGGCGCCACGCTGGTGATCCTCGGTCTGTTCGGCCGCGTCTTCCACGCGGGCGTGAGCCACCTGGCCTTCCAGCTGGTCGACGCCCTCGGGCTGGCGGCCGCGCAGCGGGCGGTCGCCGCCACCTACGGCGCCTTCCACGTCTTCAAGGCGGTCAACGTCTGCATCATGACCGGCTGGATCGTGCTCGCCGTCGGCGCCTTCCGCGCCGGGGCCCTGGGCTCGCGGGCCGTCGGCATGGTGCGGTGCGCCGCCCTGGCGCTCGCGACCGGGCTGCCGCTCGGCGTGCTCAAGGGCAGCGGCGACCCGGTCTCCCTCGTCGCCCTCCTCGGCCTGGCCGTCGCGCTCGTCCCGCTCGGGGTCACCGTCCTGAGGGCGGCCCCCAGGCCCAGGTGGTGGGCCGTGGCGCTGACGATCGCGCTGGTCCCCGCCGCCTTCTTCCTCGGCGTCTCGGGGTGACCACGCGGGACGAGGTCAGGCTGGCACGGGGATGAGCTCGACGAAGGAGACCCCCGGCATCGGCAGGTCGAACTCGAGCGCGATCTCCCCCGACACCTCCACGGCCGCCGCGTACTCGTCGATGGCGTCGGCCGCGGCCAGCCGTTCCCATTGCTCGCCCACCGGCCAGTCGCCGCCGCCCATCGACTCCCACACCGCCTTGATGTTGGAGTGTGTCTCGTCGATCCGGTGGTGGGTGAGCAGGTAGCCGCTGCCGGACAGGCCGTCGACCCGCAACCGCACCGCGCGGGTCAGCTCCGGCGCCCCGTCCGCCTGTGCCTGGTTGAGCGTGCCGTTCCAGACCAGCACCCCGACCCTGCCGTCCTCGTGCCGGGCCGCCCACGCCTCGACGCCCGCCACGTCCCCGTCGACGGCGGCCGCCAGCTCCTGATCGCCGAGCCGGTCGGCCAGGGCGAGCGCGTGGAAGCGGGGCTTGCGCAGGTTGCCGACCGACAGCAGGCCGAACCCGCCGTGGAAGAGTCTCGGCGGACGGCCGAGCTCCTCGAAGTGGTCGGAGGCCACCCAGTGCGACAGCGCCTCCAGCCTGCCCGCGGCCGACTTCATCCCGTGCAGCAGGAAGGTGGCGCCGAAGGGGCCGTCGCCGATGCCGTGGAAGTGCGTGGGGGTGGGACCCCACTCGGTCCACCAGATCGGGGTGCCCTCGCGACCGTGCCTGGCCAGCGCGGGACGCCAGTCGAGCGGCGCGTTGCCGTAGGTGTGGGTGGAGACGAAGTCGAGCGCGGCCCCCGACTCGGCCACGTGCGCCAGCAGCTCCTCCACCCAGCCGTTGGCCGCCGACGAGGGACCGCCCACCCGCAGGCCGGGGTGGACGTTCTTCACCGCCGCCGCGCTGACGTCGTAGAGCAGGAAGAACTCCTCGGGCGTGCCCGACCAGAACACCGCCAGGTTGGGCTCGTTCCACACCTCGAAGGCCCAGTTGTCGACGAGCTCCTGGATGCCGTAGCGCTCGGCCAGGTGCTCCACCAGGGCGCGGACCAGATCGCCCCACGCCTCGAAGTCCTTGGGCGGCGAGATGATCGCCTGGTACCCGAACACCGTCCTGGACGGGTCGGCGGCCAGGTCGCGCGGCATGTAGCCGAGTTCCACGATCGGCCGCAGCCCGAGCGACATGATCGTGTCGTACACCTGGTCGACCCCGCTGAAGTCGTAGACCGCCCTGCCGTCGATCTCCTTGTAGACGCCGAGGTCGTCGCCGAGGATCGCATGCGCGCGCACCGTGCGCACGCCGAGCTCCTCGCGCATCGTCCGCAGCGCCTCGGTGAGCTCCGCGCCGATCGGCCTGCCGCCCGACGTGTCCTGGCACAGGAGGTACGACAGGTGCTCGGAGCCGATCATGAACCTCCACGGGCGGGCCAGCTCCCCCGTCACGGTCGCGGCGTCCACCGTGACCGTGACCGCGCCCGCCCCCTCCCTCGGGGCGGCCTGCACCGGCTCGCAGAACGGGCCGGTCACCTCCATCGCCGCGATCGCCGCCACCTGGTACGAGGCCGCGCCGTGCCCGGTGTCGACGTACCGGCACCCCGGTACGGCCGGCACGTCCACGTCCGGTTGCTTCACCGAGACGCCGTCCCTGTGCAGGAGATACCCGATGGCCCCCGGCACCGGCTCCCAGGTGAGCGTCACCTGGCCCGCCCCCGGTGTCGCCCGCAGCCCGGCGGGGGCGTCGAGCGTGAGCTCGGAGACCGGCGCGATCTCCCCCGAGGTCTGGTAAATGCGTTCTCGCCAGTCGCGGCGCGCGGCGTCAGCCGTACTCATGGAAGGGCTTCTCCCCGATCGAAGTGACAGAGCGTTACTTGACGTCCCAGTCCTCGAGGGACAGGACGGGCCTGAGCTTGGCCGCCACCTCGGGAGTGGCGAAGTAGCGGCGCATGTTGTCGCCGGCCAGCGCGTTGCCGAGGGAGGCCATGATCATCCCCTGGTCGAGCGCGAGGTAGGCCTTGGCGACCTTGCCCGAGCGGACGGCGACGGCGTCGTAGAAGCCGCCAGGCCCGTAGGCGTCGAAGTTCTGCTTCAGCCTGGCCAGGTTGGCCAGCGCCTGCTCGGGCGCGTAGCGGTAGGCGAGGAAGGCCGCGTGAGGGGTGACCACGCCGTCGCCGTACGAGGTCGGCTCGGGCTGCGCCGGGCGGCAGCCCTCGTAGCCGGGATCGACGCTGGTGCGTTCCCTGTCGGAGGTGTAGCCCTCCGCCTGCAGGCCGAGGCCGTCGACGCCGTACTCGCGGTAGCCGCCGTGGGGGTCGTTGGAGGGCGAGAAGCCCCAGTAGCCGTAGCCCGCCTCGGTCAGGCCGTGCTCGATCTGCGCCCTGACGAAGACCGGGTGGTTGCGGCCCCAGCTGTTCGGCGCCCAGGCCGACTCCGGCACGATCAGGTCGTTCATCAGCTCCTCGAACATCGAGCCGCCCCAGGTCGGGACCAGCCGCATGCCGCGGTAGCCGTACGTGCCCTCCCAGACCTTGACGCCCAGGTGCTCCTTCCAGCTCCCGACCGGCTTCTGGTCCTGCCAGGCCCAGTCGCAGCCGCTGTCGGGGAAGGTGCGGTACATGCCGAAGTAGTGCTCCTTCGGCAGCTGGCCGAGGGCGATGCCGACGTACGTGCCGATCCTGGTCTCGCCCGGCGCGCCGTAGTGGTGGCAGGTGGAGTACACAGTGACGCCGGTGCCCGCGTAGTCGCTCTCCACCGAGCAGCCGGCGGGCCTGTCCACCCAGAATCCGCCGCGCAGCAGGCCGGTTCCCGCGTCGGGACGGGCGTCCTTGTCGTAGTAGGCGGCGAAGTTCATCTTCGTGAGGATCGCCCTGGCCCGGTCGCCCTGCGACGGCACCGCCTGCGGCACCATCATGAGCGCGGCGGCCAGCCAGCCGTTGTCCACGCTGGAGGCGAACAGCCGTACGGGATCGCCGTTCTCCGGCCAGGTCCGCACCAGCCGGAGGGTGGCCGGGTCGTACCAGTTGAAGAACTGGCCGGTGGGCTCGTGCCGCTCCATCGCGGCCAGCGCGTCCAGCACCTTCCGCACCCGGGTGGTCGCCTGGCCGGGGGTGATGAGACCGAGGTCGCGCGCGGTGAAGACGGACCACAGGTAGGTGGCGATGTTCGTCGGCGAGGTGACCTTGGCCCTGGTCCTGAGGTCGCCGGACACCTTGTCGGACGGCACGCCCGTCACGGGGTCGACCATGGCGGCCATCGAGCGCCAGGTCGCGGCGGCGTACGCGCGCAGCGTCAGCCTGTCGCCACCGCCCCGCTGCCCCTCGGCGGTGGCGGCCGGAGCCGTCGAGGCCAGCAGGCCGAGTGCGAGCATGCCGGTGAGAACCGTCTTGCGCATGGGGGGTTTCTCCTTGGCTACTTGATGCCGGTGGTGGCGATGCCCTGGACGAAGAAGCGCTGCAGGAAGACGAAGAGGAACAGGATCGGCGCGATGACCACGACCGACCCCGCGACCAGCAGGTTGTAGTGGGTGCCCTCGTGGCCGTTGAGGATGTTCAGCGCCACGGGCAGGGTGTACATGCTCTCGCTCTGGGCGACGACGGCCGGCCACAGGAAGTTGTTCCACGCCCCCAGAAAGGTGATCAGCCCGAGCGTCGCCAGCGGTGGCCCGCACAGCGGCAGGATGATCCGGAAGAAGATGCGGAACTCCCTGGCCCCGTCGACGCGGGCGGCGTGGATCAGCTCGTCGGGCAGGTCGGTGATGAACTGCCGCATCATGAAGATGCCGAGCGGCCCGACCAGCGTGGGCAGGATGATCCCGACGAAGGTGTTGACCATGCCGAGCTTGGCGATCAGCACGAACTGCGGGATCATCAGCACGATGGCGGGGATGGCCATCTGGATCATGACCAGGCCGAACACCAGGTTCTTGCCCCTGAACTCCAGCTTGGCGAAGGCGTAGCCCACCATCGTGCAGAGCAGCACGTTGCTGACGACGAGCACCAGCGCGACGATCACGCTGTTGACGAACGCGCCGCCGATGTTCACCCGCTCGAACAACTCGGTGAAGTTGCCGAGGGTGAACGACTCCGGCCAGAGGGTCGGCGGGTTCCGCCTGATCTCCGACTCGGGCTTGACCGAGCTGAGCGCCGTCCACAGGAACGGGCCGATCACCAGGAGCAGCCCCAGGCTCAGACCGGTGTAGGTGATCAGGCGCTGGCGGCGGGTCATCGGGACCTCCCGATCCTGAGCTGCAGGACGGCAAGGGCCACGATGACCGTGAACAGAACGGTCGAGGCGGCTCCCGCGTAGCCGTAGTTGCCGACGCCGAACTGGTTGAAGATCGCCAGCGAGGCGGAGATCGTGGAGTTGAGCGGGCCGCCCTTGGTCATGACCAGCACCTCCTCCATGAACTGCATGAAGCCGACCGAGCTGTAGACGGTGCAGAACAGCAGCACGGGCCGCAGCGCGGGGACGGTGACCGAGCGGAACCGCTCCCAGCGCCCCGCGCCGTCCACCTCGGCCGCCTCGTACAGCTCCCGGGGAATGGCCTGCAACGCGGCGAGCAGGACGACCATGGTGAAGCCGAAGCTGCGCCAGGCCGTCATCACGATGATCGACGGCAGCGCGGTGGCCTCGTTCTGCAGCCAGGCGGCGCCTTCGAGGCCGACCAGGCCGAGCAGCCTGTTGACCAGGCCGGCCTCCGGTTCGAGCAGGAACTTCCAGGCCACCGCGATGCCGATGATGCTGGTGATGTTGGGCAGGTAGTAGCCGAGCCTGAAGAAGGCGGCGGGCAGCCTGGCGATCCCCGAGTTGAGCATGACCGCCGCGCCGAGGCCCAGCCCGATCGTGAGCGGCAGGGCCGTGACGACGAAGACGACGGTGTTGAACGCCGCCTTCCTCATCGTCTCGTCGTTGAACAGGCGCAGGTAGTTGTCGACTCCGACGACGTTCACGCCCAGCGGGTCGGCGACGTCGGTGCTGCGCATGTCGGTGAAGCTCATGCCGATGCCGACGAACAACGGCCCGAGGTAGAAGACCACGAACATGACGACGAAGGGCAGCACGAAGATCCAGCCCGCGCCCGCCTGTCGCAGTGGGCTTCTCAGCCGGATACCGGCCGTGGCGGGCCCCGGCTTCGACTCCTTCACGAGGACGGCCATGACTACACGCCGGTGCCGATCGTGTCGGCCTGCGCCTGGATCGCCTTGGCCGTCTCCTCGGGCGTCGACTTACCGCGGGCCAGCTTCTCCAGCTCGGTCTCCATGACCTTGGCGACCTGCTCCCAGGTCGGGAACGGCGGCGGGGTCTTGGCGTCCTTGAGCTGCTCGCCGAACACCTTGAGCCGTGGGTCCGCGGTCAGCTCGGGCTCCTGCCACCCGGCCTGCACGCTGGGCAGCGCCTTGACCGTGGTGTACCACTTGGCCTGCACCTTCGGCTCCGTGAGCCACCGCAGGAACTTCCACGCCGCGTCGCGGTTCTTTGCCTTCTTGAAGACCACCAGGTCGGCGCCGCCCACGAAGCTCGTGCCGGCGACCGGGCCCTTGGGGTAGGGCGCGACGTCGAATTTGTCCGCGAAGCCGGCGCCGCCGTCGCTGGTCAGGACGCCCATCATCCACGGGCCGAGGAAGAAGCCGCCGACCTCGCCCTTGATGAAGTTCTGCGGGAAGGCGCCCTCGGGGGTGTCGGTGGGCGCCAGTTTCTCCTCGAACAGCGACGCGTACTGCTTCAGCCCCGCGACCGCCTCGGGGGTGTCGAAGGTGTAGCGGCCGTCCTTGACGATCTCGCCGCCCGCCTGCCAGATGAGCGGCAGCACCTCCTGCCAGGAGCCGAGCAGGTAGCCCTGGTTGAAGCCGTTCTTCGCGCCGCCCTTCTCCTTGAGCGCCCTGACGAACGTCTTGAACTCCGCCCAGGTCTTCGGCGCCTGCACGCCCGCCTTCTCGGCCTGGTCCTTGCGGTAGAACAGCACGCGGGTCTCGACGTACCACGGCACGCCATACGCGGTGCCGTTCACGTCGACCGTCTGCCAGGCGCCGGGGAAGAACGCCGACTTGTCGAACAGGTTGCCCGGCGTCGGGTCCAGCGCGCCGGTCTTGGACAGCTCGCCCGACCAGGTGGAGCCGATCATGCTCACGTCGGGGGTGGCGTTGCCGGCGATCGCGGAGGTGATCTTGTCGTGCGCGACGTCCCAGCCCAGGGGCGTCACGTTGATCGTGACGCCGGGGTTGGCGGCCTCGAAGTCCTTGGCGAACGCGCCGAGGGCCTTGCCCTCCTCACCGATCGCCCACACGGTGACCTCACCGGCGACCTTGTCGGTCTTGACGTCGACGGCCTGCTCGGGGGCCTGGTCCGCGCCGCGTCCGCAGGCGCTCAGCGTGAGGGTGACGGCGAGCAGCCCGACGGCCGAGCGCCTGGTGAGAGTGTTCACTTGTGGTCCTCCTGGGGGTGATGACCGCAGCTCGCACGAATGACGAGCTCAGTGGCCAGGTTCAGGTGGGCGCAGGTCTCGCGGACGCCGCTGATCAGCTCGTCGAGCGCTCTCGCGGCCCGCGCACCCATCTCTCGCATCGGCTGGCGGATGGTGGTGAGCGCGGGGCGGGCATGGCGGGCGGCCATGATGTCGTCCCATCCGGTGACCGCCAGATCGTCGGGTACGGCGAGGCCGAGCTCCTCCGCCGCCAGCAGCGCGCCGAGCGCCACCTCGTCGTCCGAGCAGATGAGCGCCTGCGGCCGGTTCGGCGAGCGCAGCAGCCGGAGCGCGGCCTCGTGGCCGCTCTCGACGGTGTACTCGGCGGTGAGGACGGGCTCGATCCGCTCGCCCAGGACGCCGGACACGCCCTCCCACCGCTGGGAGATGTCGTCGCCCGGCGCGTAGGGCGCGCCGAGGAAGGCGTAGCGGGTGTAGCCGTGCCCGCGAAGGTGCAGGGCGAGCTTCCTGGCCGACTCGATGTTCTCGCTGCGCAGGGTGTCGGCGCCGGCCATGGGCTCTCTCGAGATGAACACCAGCGGCATGCCCACGCCGATCAGCTCGGCGACCAGGTCGTCGGGCGCGGTCCTGCCGAAGACGACCAGGCCGTCGACCCGTCCGGCGAGCTCCTTGACCGCCTCGCGGACGTTGGGCCTGCCCTTCGTCGAGAGGATGACGACGGAGCGGCCGAGCTCGGCGGCGACCTCCTCGTACCCGAGGAGCACCTCGGTGTAGTAGGGACCCGCGAGGTTGGGGAAGACGATGCCGTTGGCGGCGTGCCGTCCCTCGGCCAGGCTGACGCCGAGCCTGCTGGGCGTGAAGTTGAGCTCCTCCACCGCCTTGAGCACCTTCTGCCGCGTCTTGGACGACACCGGCCCGGTGCCGCGCAGCGCGCGCGAGACGGTCGCGATGGACACCCCGGCCCGCTGAGCCACCTGGTAAATGGTCACGTCCATAACCTCTCCTGACTGTAAGCGCTTTCACAGTAACGTGTGTAAGCGCTTACAGAACGACCAGTGTGCCAGCCGGATGAAGGCCGTGTAAAGAGAGCGTGAAAGAACCGTCGTGCCGACGGGCTCAGATCAGCGTCGGGAGCCTGCGGTCGAGGCCGGTGGTGTGGAGCAGCTGGGTCATGTACGGCAGCGCCCCGGTCAGCGCGAGCGTGATGCCCATCAACCGGGCGCGGCGCTGGATGCCCACCAGGACACCCAGACCCGAGGTGTCGCAGAACGACACTGCTGACAGGTCGAGGACGAGCAGGCGCGAACTGCCGCGCAGCACGCCCAGCAGCCGCTCCCGCAGGGCGGCGCTGGAGAAGATGTCGATCTCGCCGGACAGCGCGACGGTGGTGACGGCCGAGGGCCCGGTGCCGAGGACGTTCATGGGGTGCTCCGATCGGAGAAAAGAGTCGTGCGCCTGCTCAGGGTCCGGAAAAGGGGCCGGAAATCGTCTATCGCCGCGGGCGACGCGAGCCTGAATGCCAACGCACGGAATGTCCTCGGTGCCCATAGTCTACCTGGGGAGCGGTTCCCCCGCGGGAATGCTCGACCGGGCTCGCGTCGTTATATGTGACAGCCGGAAATTTTTCGTGCACGTGGTTTGCTCTCGCACGCTCGTGGATGGCACGGGTGTGCCCCTGTTTCGTTGAGAGAAGGCGCGGTACCGCCGCTGCGACAACCGGTCGGCGGGCGCGAGCCTGCGACCCGCCTTCGTCTCGGACAAGGGAGACGCCACATGCCACAGGGAACCGTGAAATGGTTCAACGATGACAAGGGATTCGGCTTCATCGCCGTCGACGGCGGCGGTCCCGATGTCTTCGTCCACTTCTCCGCGATCGACGCCGGCGGCTACCGCAGCCTCGCCGAGAACCAGCGCGTCGAGTTCGAGGTGACCCAGGGCGACAGAGGCCCGCAGGCCCAGGCCGTACGTCCGCTATGAGATCGGCTCGTGGCGGCCGTGCCGCCACGGGGCCGCAAGCCATTCCCATCGTCGATCGGACCCTGCCATGATCATCCTTAGTTCCCGAGCCGCTCTCAGGGCAGGCCCGCGGGCGATGCCCGCCGACGCCACCGTCGTCCGCCTGCACGGCGACATCGACATCTTCACCAGCCCCGCCCTGCGCGACCTCCTGATGCACGCGCTCGACCAGAGCGCGAACGTGCTCGTCTGCGACCTTTCCGACGTCGTCTTCTGCGACAGCTCGGGCCTGGCCGTCCTGGTGGGCATGCAGCGCCGCGCCCGCGCCAGGGGCGTCGACTTCGGGGTGAGCGCGCCCCGCCCCACCGTGGTCACGTTGCTGCACCTCACGGGGCTAGACCGCAAGCTCCCGATCTACCGGCGGTCCGCCACGATCGTCCCCCCGCCCCGCGCCGCCACCAGATAGACCTCACCCCCGGGCGTACGAGGCCAGGTGATCGATGTCGACGAAGCCCGCCGTGTCGAACAGCGACCTGGCCGGGAGCGGCTCGCCCTCGGCGTACAGCACGATCTCCCGTGCCCCGTTCGCGTAGAGCAGCGCGAGGGCCCGGTCGAGCAGTGCCTTGTCGAGCGCCGCGTCGTCGTGGGCGGTGTCCGTCCCGAGCCACCACAGCACCCCGACCCCGTCTGAAGGGGTGCCCGCGACCGCCTCGACTCCGATCTCGTGCTCGTCGACGCTGAGCCACCAGCCGGACGGCCTCAGGCAGCTCGCCACCCGAACCAGCGGGCTGGCCTGCGCGAGCCCCAGGCCCCTGACCCCGCGGTGCAGATAGCGCCACGACTCCCGCCCGGAGAATCCCGCGTGCTCCAGCACCTTGCGGGTGACCGGACGGCGAATGCTGGGCAGCGCGCCGAGCCCCGAGGTCAGCGCGGAGGCGACGGTGAAGGCGTGGACGACGGCCCGGCTCGCCAGGCAGCCGAGCGCCCTCTCGACGAGCGGCTCGATCACGCTGACGTTCTCCCGCCCGTGCAGCCACAGGATGAGTCCTGCCGCGTCGCGCGCCCTGGTCGTGTAGGAGATCACGCCGACCACGTCACCCGAATGGTCGATCATCACCTGCGTGCGGGGCGGATCGAGCTCGGCCCAGGGCGCCGGATTGTCCGCGCACGTTCCCTGGACGGCGGCGGCCAGCATCTCCGGCGAGCACAGCGGCTGTCCCGGCAGCCGATCGGCGTTGATCAGCGCGAGGACCGCCATCTCGTCACCGCGCCGGTAGTCGCGCACGGTCGCGAGTCTGATCGCCGGCGGCGTCTCCTCGGCGTCGTCCCCGCGGGCGAGCAGGTCGGCCGCGCAGGTCCCGTTGTCCGCTCGCGCGGCGGCGACCATCAGGCTCGCGGCCCGCGCGGCGGTGGTCTCGGGCGGCACCACCAGCAGCAGGAACCCGTCCTGGTCGCCGCGGATCACGGTGATCGTCCCCGCCGGTGAGGGGAAGTCGCCGACCCTGAGGAACCGGCCGGAGACCATGAGGCTGGACGGCACGTCGTTCCACGCGTCGTGGTCGACGCGGACGCGGAGGATCGGGCCGAGACTCCGGCCCAGCTCGGTGACGAGACCGCCCAGCTCGCGGCGCAGGTCGTGGGAGCGCGGCCACCAGGCCCCGTGCAGGAGCCCGTCCCGGGATTCCGTCGGTTCGAGGAGCAGTCGCACGTCGGCGAGCTCGGTGGTGTGGTTCGGCATCATGACGTGCCGCCTGTCTCCGACTCGCGAGGAGCCGACTGCTGACCGGGGTCCGCGTCGATGCGAATGCCGGCGCACGGGACTTCCTCGGTTACCGCCAGTCTACGCCTGCCGGTGGTCGCACGAGTGGCACTGACCACCGGGGATAGCTTGCGCACTCGGGGGTAGGCGCCCTCACATGAGCACAGACGTCATCACACTCATCACCAGCGACCACCGTAAGGTCGAAGCCCTCTTCGCGCGGCTGCAGAGCAAGCCCGACAGCAGGAAGGCCGACGTGGCCGAGCTCGCCGCGCTGCTGACCGCGCACGCGCGGGCGGAGGAGGACCGGGTCTACCCGACGATCCGCGAGACCACCCCCTCCGAGAAGGGCGAGATCCACCACAGCGTCGAGGAGCACAAGGAGGCCGAGATCCTCCTCGACCAGCTCAAGGCCACCAGGCCGGACAGCCCGGAGTTCGACGGGGTGCTCAAGAAGCTGGTCGAGTCGGTCACCCAGCACGTCAAGGAGGAGGAGAACGAGATCCTGCCCGCCCTCGCCAAGGCCGCGGGCACCAAGCGGCTCCAGCAGTTGGGCAAGGCCTTCAAGGAGCGCAGGGACCAGGAGATGCTGGCGCTGCGCGTGCCCGCCCAGAAGGCGAGCCCCGACGCGGCGCTCACCAAGGAGGAGCTCTACGAGAAGGCGAAGGCCATGGACCTGCCCGGACGGTCCAGGATGACCAAGAGGGAGCTGGCCGCCGCCCTGGGCAAGCGGTCCTGAGCCTCGAGGTCTGGTCCGATCTCTCTCGGGTAGCTGGTCAGGGTATCAACGGCTTCCAGGGAGGTCTGCCATGGGCACCCCTCGCACCCCTGCCCGTACCTCGCCCGTGCAGCTCGCCGCGCTCGTCGTGGGCGCGGTGTTCCTGCTCGTCGGTGTGCTGGGCTTCATCCCAGGCGTCACCGCCAACTACGACGAGCTGGGGTTCGCCGGTCACCGCTCCGACGCGCTCCTGCTCGGCGTGTTCCAGGTCTCGATCCTGCACAACATCGTCCACCTGCTGTTCGGCGTCGCGGGCATCCTGCTGGCCCGGACCTGGGTGGGCGCCCGCAACTTCCTCATCGGCGGAGGGGTGATCTACCTGCTGCTCTGGCTGTACGGCATGCTCATCGACCGCGACAGCGCGGCGAACTTCGTCCCTGTCAACGTCGCCGACAACTGGCTGCACCTCGTCCTGGGCGCGGGCATGCTCGCCCTGGGCTTCCTCTTGGCGCGGGGCCGCATGCCCACCGCGCGCAAGCACTGAGGATCAGCCGCCCATCCGGCCCTCTCGCTGGCGGTCTGCCTCCATGCCGCTCATTGACGCGCCGCCGTCCTCGTCCGAGCCGGCGAGGCCGGGCGTGTAGTAGCGGCGCAGCCAGGCCGCCAGCCCGTCGAGACCCGGCAGCAGCACCCGCTCGGTGACGTTGGCCTGGTCGAGCCGCTCCCTGATCTCCGCCTTGACCGTGGAGGGGATCGTCCACGCCCACCACAGCCGCTCGTGCCCGGCGAGCCACTGCTCGACCTGGAACCTCGGGCAGGAGATCGCCGACAGCACCGACGACTGGTTGACCACCCGCTCGTCCAGTGACGGCGGCTCGAAGAAGGTCAGGAACGGCTCGTCGCTCAGCGTGTCGAAGCGCGCCAGGGACCCCGCCTCCTCGGCCAGCATCTCGGTCGTGAAGAGCAGCGCGCCCTCACGGTCGAGCACCGCGCGCAGCCGTTCGGGCAGCAACCGGTGCGCTCCCGCGCAGTCCACGGCCAGCAGCACGGCGTCGTCCTTCGGCCACGAGGCGGTGGCGAAGTGCAGGGCCACCAGCGGCGAGAAGGTCCAGTCCAGCAGTCGCGTGGGCAGGCCGTGGTGCTGGCCGAGAGCCAGCCAGTCCCACACGGTCGAACCAGGCGTCTGGCGATGGGCGTACTTGCGGAAGTTGCGGATAAGGTGCGGCTCCAGGGCGGCGAAGTCACCCTTGAGCCTGGCCAGCCCCGACACGTGGGAGTAGTCGCTCCTCGCCAGGCCGCGGAAGACCAGCGTCGAGTGCGCCTGGCCGGAACCGTGCCTGCGGTCGACCGCGGTGATCGCGTCGTCGAGCTCACGCCACGACGACACCTTGGCCATCCCCATTGACCTCTGCTGCCCCACCCATCCGGCTCCACACTTCGGAGCAGGCCGGTTACCCGGCGGAGCCCGCGGCGAGGGCGTGGGCGAGCGCCTCCTGGGCCGTGGCGTGCACCCGCAGATGGCGGCCGGCGCCGGTGATCTCGACGAGACGAGCGGGTTCGGGCCGGAGCGCCGCCAGATAGACGGCGCCGCCGTGACTCCCGCCCGACCGGTAGGCGTCGAGCACGACTCTCAGGCCGCTGCTCCCCATGAACGTCAGCTCGCCGAGGTCGAAGACGAGATGGTCGGCGGGCCGTCGGCGGGCCTGCCGGACGAACGCCGCGAATTGCGCGTCGTTGGTCACGTCGAGCTCACCACCCACCTGGATCAGGGTGACGCCCGGCAGGTGCTGACACGACAGGCTCAACGCCTCCAACTGGACCTCCGGGGGGGACGGCGCGCGAGCCCAATGATCATACTCGCCCCGTTCGTCCCGCGCGGTGCACTCCGACGGCAGGATGCTCGGGGCGGAAGGGAGTCACACATGCGAGCGATCTCCATCGGGCACCGGGGCGCGGCAGGACACCGCCTCCGGACACCGCAGCCCTGGAACGGAACACGGCCAAGTCTTGACCGTTCGGGGATTGCGGGCAGGCGGACGGCAGGGCATCTCCTCCGAAACGGCTGACGGAGGGCGATCATGGTCGATACGGCCGAGGCGCGGCGCATCGCGGCGGAAGGCTGGGTGTACGGCTTCCCGCTGCTGTTGAACTACCGGACCATGTACAAGCAGGCGATCGACGTCGACGATCCCCATTACATGGGCGGCTTCGGCCACTTCCGCCACTACGCCGAGCCGTCCACCCCCCACAGCACCGACGTGGTGCTGCCGAACAACGACACCTCCTTCTCCTGGGCGTGGCTGGGTGTGCGGGCCGAGCCGTACGTCCTGTCGGTGCCCGCGATCGACCGTTACTACGTCCTGGCCTTCCACGATCTGGACACGTCCTACATCGGCTTCGTCGGGTCCAGGGCGACGGGGCAGGGGCCGGGGACCTACCTGATCGCGGGCCCCGGCTGGGACGGCCCGACACCGGATGGCGTCGACCAGGTGCTGCGCGCCGACACCTACCTGGTGGGCGTGCTCGGCCGTACGTATCTGGCGGGTCCTGGCGACGTCAAGGCCCTGCGCGCCATCCAGCGCAGCTACGACCTGCGCCCCCTGCACACCTATCTCGGCACGCCGCCGCCGCCCGCCATACCGCAGCCCCACTGGCCCGTATGGCGCGACGAGGTGCTCGAAAGGGTCGACTTCTTCGCCCGCCTCGACTTCCTGCTGCGCTTCTTCCCCGTCCTGGCCTCGGAGCGGGGCATCCGCGGGAGGCTGGCCTCGATCGGCGTGGACGGCTCCGGCTCCTTCTCGCCCTCGCCCGACCTGCGCGCGGCGCTGGAGCAGGGCATCGAGGACGGCATCGCCATGCTGGAGAAGGCCGAATCCACCGTCGACACCTCCGCGGGCCTGTTCGGCACCCGCGCCGAACTCGGCGACGACTACCTGAGCCGCGCGGTCGGCGCCGACAGGGGCCTGTACGGCCTGCCTGCCGAGGAGGCCTTCTACGCCGGGTGGCTGAAGGACAGCGAGGGCGACCGGCCGGACGGCGCCCACAAGAAGTACGTCATCCACTTCCCCCCGGGGAAGCTGCCGCCCGTGCGGTTCTTCTGGTCGGCCACGATGTACGAGCTGCCCACACGGATGCTCGTGGAGAACCCCATGGACCGCTACTCGATCGGCGACCGCACCCCCGGCCTGGTCTACGACGACGACGGCGGCCTGACCCTGTACGTCCAGTGCGAGCGCCCCGCCGAGGGCGTGACCAACTGGCTGCCCGCCCCCGACGGCCCCTTCACCGTGCTCCTCCGCATGTACGGCCCCGCCCCCGAGGTGCTGAACGGCGAGTGGCGCCTCCCCAGGCTCACCCCGCGCTGACGGGTCGGCGCTGACCCGTCAGCCCGGCGACGGCGCGAGGGCGGGGCCCCGCAGAGCCAGGGCGAGCGCGCCGAGCCCGAGGCAGAGACCCACCGTGCCCGCGGTCATCAGCGGCACGTTCTGGGTGCCGATGAGCAGGCCCGACAGCAGCACGGCCAGGGCGACGGGCACGCCGACCCTGCGGAGGGCGGCGGCCAGCAGGACGAGGAGCACGATCCCCGCCAGGTAGAGCGAGGGCACGAGCCCGTAGAACAGGACGGAGACGCCCGGGAAGGCCCGGTAGCCCGCGCTGAGTGCGCCCATCGCCTCGCGGTGCCCCGCCTGGAAGCCGATGGCCAGGTCGATGACCATCTGGCCGACGAAGCCCGCGACGCCGAGCAGCGAGACGGCCGTGAGAGCGCGCGAGGCGCGTTTGACGCCCGCGCCCGACCGCTGGGTGACCAGCCGGTGGAGCGTCAGGATGACCGGCACGAACGCGACGTAGGCGGCCAGGTAGAACACGTGCCCCGCCGTCCACACGGCCAGCGCCTCGGGCCAGGGGAGGGCGCGACTGTGGGGCACCCAGGCAAGCTTCATGACGGCCCAGCCCGCCAGGAGCAGGAGCGGAGCGGCGACGAGCGTGGCCACCGCGGTTCTGTTCGGCATGGTTGCCAGCTTCGCGGCCCGGCGGCCCCCGGCCCATCAGGGACTTCCCCGGCTCACCCCGAGTCCGTCCCCTACACGACGGGCGCGGGGACGTACGATCAGCCAATGACCGAAAAGACCGAAACCGTGCCAGGGTGGCTTGCTCCCGAAGAGCTGGAGTCCATGCGGGAGCGGCTGCCGATTCTGTACGTCGACGCCGTCCCCGTTCGGGTCGACGACACCGGCGTAGTGACCCATGTCGGCCTGCTCCTGCGCATCGGCTCGGACGGCACGGTCAGCAGGGCGCTGGTCTCGGGAAGGGTGCTCCACAACGAACGGGTCCGCGACGCGCTACTGCGCCACCTGGAGAAGGACCTCGGCCCGGTGGCGTTGCCGCACATCCCCGCCTCGCCCCAGCCGTTCACCGTCGCGGAGTACTTCCCGACGCCTGGCGTCACGCCGTACCACGACGCCCGCCAGCACGCTGTGTCCCTGGCCTACATCGTTCCCGTGGTCGGCGACTGCCGTCCGCGCCAGGACGCCCTCGACCTCGTCTGGTTCACGCCCGAGGAGGCGGCCTCGCCCATGGTGCAGCAGGAGATGACGGGCGGGCAGGGCGTGCTGCTGAAGCAGGCGCTCGGGTACGTCGGCCGGCTCTACTGAGCCCTCAGCCGAGCAGGGCGCGCAGCGCGAGGTCGGCCACCTGCCGCAGTTCCTCGCGGCCTCGGCCGCCCGCCGCCTGGACGGCGATGCCGTCGGTGATGGTGTGGACCAGCCCTGCCATGGCGGCGGGGTCACGTCCGGGGGCAGGTCGGTGGCCCGCTCCAGCCGTCTGCGCAGCGCCGCCTCCCCTGCCCCCGACCCGAGACGCGCGAAGCGCGCCACCGGGAGGACCTTGCCTTTGAGGGCCGATGCCGGCCCGAGCCGCCATCTCGTCAGCGAAGGCCGGCGAAGAAGGCCCGCACGTCGCCGGCGAGCAGCTCCGGCACCTCGTGGGCGGCGTAGTGGCCACCGGTGTCGTAGGTGTTCCACTGCGCGATGTTCTTGTGGTCCCGCTCGGCGAAGCGGCGGATCGACTGGAAGTCGTTGGCGAAGCCGGCCAGCCCGATCGGCACCGTGGTCGGCTGGCTCGGGTGCTCGGCCTTGGCGTCCTCGTAGTAGAAGCGGATCGACGAGCCCGCCGTGCCGTAGAACCAGTGGATCGCGATGTTGGTCAGCGTGAAGTCACGGTCGAGGTGCCCGCCGATGAGCTGGCCCATCCAGCCGAGCAGGCCCGCGGGCGAGTCGGCGATGGCGTGGGCCAGCGTCTGCGGCGACTGCGACTGCAGCTGGTTGAAGGCGCCCATGTTCTCCCAGAACCACTGCAGGTGCGCCATCGCCGCCTGCTCCTGCTCGGTCAGGTCCTGCAGCTCGGCCGGGTCGCCCGAGGGGAAGGAGAAGATCTGGGTGACGTGCACCCCGACGACGTGCTCGGGGTCGACCCTGCCGACCTCGGGCGAGACGAACGAGCCGCCGTCGTTGCCGACCGCGCCGTAGCGCTCGTAGCCGAGGCGGGCCATCAGCTCGCCCCACGCCCTCGCGATGCGGTAGCGGTTCCAGCCCTTCTCCCTGGTCGGACCGGAGAATCCGAAGCCGGGCAGCGAGGGGATGACCAGGTGGAAGTCCTGGGAGAGGTCCTCGATCACGTCGAGGTACTCCACGACCGTGCCGGGCCAGCCGTGCGTGAGGATCAGGGGCAGCGCGTCCTCCTTGGCGGAGCGCACGTGGATGAAGTGGATGTTCTGCCCGTCGATCTCCGTCGTGAACTGGGGGTGGGCGTTGAGCCTGGCCTCCCACGCGCGCCAGTCGTAGCCGGTGCGCCAGTAGTCGACCATCGACCTGACCCACTCGACGCTCACGCCGTAGTCGGAACCCGCGCCCTCTACCTCGTCGGTGAAGCGGGTCAGCGCCAGCCTCGCCTGCAGGTCGTCGAGGTCGGCCTGGGAGATCTCTACGCGGAAGGGACGAATCTCAGACATCGGGGATCCTCTCGAAACGGAACGGCTTGTTCTGTTCCCACTGTAGCAGAACGGAACCATCTATTCCACAGTTTGCTGGAACGAAGTCATCAGACCCACCAACGCGGCGCCCCAGCACAGGAAGCCGCCGTAGGTCAGGCAGATCACCCACAGGTTCGCGCTGCCCGGCGCGGTCGGAAGCGCGGCCAGCCCCAGGAGCGCGCCGACCGTCGTCACGGCCGCCGGCAACCCCATGGACAGCAGCCCGACGCCGCCGGCCCAGCCCGCGGTCAGCACCATCCAGCGCGGCACCCACCTGACCCATCCGGAGATCAGCGCGATCGCGCACAGCGAGCCGAACACCGGCACCGTGACGCTCGGATCGGCCAGCGGGCTGTACCAGTGGTGCTCCCCCGACAGCCCCGACTCGACGTAGCCGCCCACCGGGTAGCCGAGCGCCCACACCGCCTTCAACCCCGCGTACGGCAGCGGCGCGACCGCCGCCGCCAAGCCGAACCTGCGCAGCCAGAGCCGCGCGGCCACCACGTCCACCGACGCGGGACGCGTCCTTCGCTGGAACGACCAGGTCGCGACGGCCAGCGTCCCCACGCCCGCCAGCACGATGAGCTGACCCGCGAAGAGCGCCCAGTACGGCTCGCCCGCCCACCCCGGCAGCCCGGTGACCCAGAAGAGCACCCGCAGCAGGCCGAGCAGCAGGATCTGGCCGCCGAGGCACAGCAGGGCGAGCGCGGCGACGCCGTTCGCCACGAGCAGGCCGGTCCGCGGCAGGCGCCGTCCGAAGGGCCGCACGGTGGCCAGCGCCAGCACCGCCACCACGACCAGCGCGAGCACGCTCCCCCACCCGGCCAGGGCGTCTAACTCGGGCAGCGGCCTGGTCTCGCACGGATCGGCGGCGGTGGCCTTGGCGGCCTCTGCGGCGTCGCAGCGCGCGGCCAGCCAGTCTCCGCCCATGGTCCAGTAGGCCCGCAGTCCCGCGTAGGCCACCGCCCATCCGGCGGCGACGTATCCGGCGACAGGTGTTCGTGATCGCATGAGCCCCACGCTCCCGCCACGAGGGCCGCCGGCGCGTCCATCTTGTGGCCAGAGAAGATGCGACCTCAGGCAGACGCGGGCGCCGTCCGGCCGTTCGTAGACTCGGGCCCATGTCACCGCTCCCGCGGCTCGGGGCGCGGCCGACGGTGGCCGACGCCGCCCTGGCCGGGCTGGTGGGCCTGCCCCTGCTGGGCTGGACCTGGTTCGTGCTCGGCACGGGTCCAGGCCCCGCGCCGCTCGTGTCCGCGGGCGCGCTGCTCGCCACGGCCGCGATGGCCTTCCGCCGTACGGCGCCGCTGTGGTCCTTCGCCGCGGTCTCCGCCGGGTGCGCGGCGATGCTGGCGGGCGCGGACCTGTTGCTGCCGCCCTCGATGCTGATCTTCCCGTGGTCGCTCTACTCGCTCTGCGCGAACGGCCCGCGTGCGGCGTCGGCGGCCGGAGCCGGCGTCGCCGTGCTCGGTTCGGCCGCGGCAGGCGCGCGCTTCTGGCTCGAACCCCGGCAGGCGGCGGGGCTGCCGCCCTCCTTCGTCTTCCTCTTCCTGCTCGCCGTCGGCACGGTGGCCTGGAGCCTCGGCCTGTGGCGCAGGACGCAGCGCGCGTACCTCGCCGCGCTGGAGGAGCGGGCCCGCAGGGCCGAGGCGGATCGGGAGGAGCGCGCGCTGCGGGCCGTGGCCGAGGAGCGCGCCAGGATCGCCAGGGAGATCCACGACGTGGTCTCCCACTCGCTGTCCGTGGTGATCAGCCAGGCGCAGGGCGGCGTCTACGCCGTCCGCGCCGACCCCGGCAGAGCCGCGGGGATCCTCACGACGATCGCCGACGCGGGGCGCCACGCGCTGGCCGACATGCGCGGCCTGCTGGGCGTGCTGCGCGCCGACACGCCGCTGGAGCAGAGGCCCGCCGACGCCCAGCCCACGCTGGCCGAGCTGCCCCAGCTGCTGGAGGGCGCGCGGGCCGCGGGACTGCGGGTGACGTTCCTGCGCGACGGCACGGAACGGCGGCTCAGCCCGGCCGCCGAGCTGGCGGTCTACCGGCTGGTCCAGGAGTCGCTGACGAACACGCTCAAGCACGCGGGGCAGGGGCACGCCGCCGTGGTGCGGCTGACCTGGGAGGCCGCCGAGCTGGCCGTGCGGGTGGAGGACGACGGCCAGGGCCCGTCCCGCGAGCACGCGGAGGGATTCGGGCACGGCCTGCTCGGCATGCGCGAGCGCTTCGTCGCCTTCGGCGGCACGGTGACCGCCGGGCCCGCGGCGTCGGGCGGGTTCCAGGTGGCCGCCCGCCTGCCGTACCCGCCGACGACTGCGGTGAAGGAGCGGGCGTGACGATCAGGGTGTTCTTCGTCGACGACCAGGTGATGGTCAGGGCGGGCTTCGTCATGGTCGTCGAGGCCCAGCAGGACATGACGGTCGCAGGCGAGGCGGGCGACGGCGTCGAGGCGCTCGACAGGCTGGCCGCCGCCAGGGCAGACGTGGTCCTGATGGACGTGCGGATGCCGCGGATGGGCGGGGTCGAGGCGACCCGCCGCCTGCTCTCCCGTCCTGACCCGGCGCCACGGGTGATCGTGCTCACCACCTTCGACCTGGACGAGTACGCCTTCGCCGCGCTGCGCGCCGGGGCCAGCGGCTTCCTGGTCAAGGACGCGCCGCCGGAAGACCTGCTGGCCGCCATCCGCACCGTGCACCGCGGCGACGCGGTCATCGCGCCCTCCACCACGCGGCGGCTGCTCGACCACGTCGCCGCCGACCTGCCCGTGCCCGGCGAGGGCCCCGACCCGCTGGCCGCGCTGACGCCGAGGGAGCGCGAGATTCTGCAGCAGATCGCGCTGGGCCGCTCCAACGCCGAGATCGCCGCCCTGCTCTTCGTGTCGGAGGGGACGGTCAAGACGCACGTCGGGCGCGTGCTGGCCAAGCTCGGGCTGCGGGACCGGATCCAGGCCGTGATCTTCGCCTACGAGAAACGCCTGGTCAGAGCGGGAGGGTGACGCAGGCGCTCAGCGCGGTTTCGCGCGCACGTGCATGCGCTCGCCCTGCCGTCCGAAGAGGCTGAGAACCTCGGCCGGGCCGTCGCCCGCGCTGCCGAACCAGTGCGGCAGGCGGGTGTCGAACTCGGCGACCTCGCCGGCGCGCAGCACCAGGTCGTGCTCGCCCACCACCACGCGAAGCCGTCCCGAGAGCACGTAGAGCCACTCGTAGCCCTCGTGGGTCTTCGGCTCGGGTTCGTTCCGTCGCTCGGGGATGACCAGCTTGAACGCCTGCAGCCCGCCGGGCTGGCGGGTCAGCGGCAGCACGGTCATGCCGTGGGCCTGGCGCGGCACGACGCGGACGCGCGGATCGCCGACCTCGGGCGCGCCGACGAGCTCGTCGAGGGGCACCTGATGGGCCTGCGCGATCGGCAGCAGGAGCTCGAGGTTCGGCCGGCGCTGCCCCGACTCCAGGCGCGACAGCGTGCTCTTCGAGATCCCCGTGGCCTCGGCCAGCTCCGCCAGGGTGACGCCGCGCTCGGTGCGCAGCCGCTTGAGCCGGCCGCCCACCTCCGCCAGCACGCTCTGGATCCCGGACGACATCTCCCCATTCTCCTCGGGCATCAGGACACCTCGGGAGGGGCGGCCTGCTGGAAGCGCCTGCGCAGGAACGACTCGGCCGTGGCGAAGTCGGCGACGACCTCGGCGGCCGGACGCCGTTCGCGGACCATGCCCACCGCCTGGCTCGCGTAGATGTAGGCGATGTCGAAGTCGCCGGCCCCGCGCGCGTCCGCGAGCTCGGCCACCGCCTGGTCGTCGAGCTCGTCCTCTCTGCCCGCCCACCGGTCGAAGAAGGCGTTGCGAAGGGCGCGGCCGCCGTACTCGGGCGGCCAGCCGAGCCGCTGGGCCACGTCGAAGACCCGCCCGTAGGCCGTGGAGGTCTCCTTCGCCGCCAGGATCCGCTCCAGTGCGGCGGCCGGCACGGTCGCCTCCACGCAGGCCATGAAGGCGGTGCCGGCCCACGCCCCCTCGGCCCCCGCCGCGAGGACGGCGGCGAGACCGCGTCCCGTCACGATGCCGCCGGCGGCCAGCACCGGGATCCGCACCGCGTCGAGCACGCCTTCCAGCAGCGGGAGCGTGGCGACGTCGTTGCGCCCGTGGCCGCCGCCCTCGCCGCCCCTGGCCACGACGGCGTCGACCCCCGCCTGCTCGGCCTCCAGTGCCTCCTCCGTGGTGCCCGCCTGGGTCACCACGGTGATGCCCGCCTCCTGGAGCGGCCGGACGTACCGCGCGTAGGGCCCGAAGCTCACCGACGCCAGCGCGGGCCGGGCCGCCAGCACGGCGTCGAGCTGCGCGGGATTGCCGGGCAACGCCCACGCCATGAGCCCGATCCCGTACGGCAGTCCGTCCTCTCCCGCGACGGCCGCCTGTTCGGCGATCCACTGCGCCGAAGCGGAGGCCGGCACGCCGATCATGCCGAGCGCCCCCGCCCGGGAGACCGCGGCCGCCAGGCGGCCTCCGCCAATCCCTGCCATGGGCGCCCCGACGAGAGGCACCGCGCGGTCGAATCGATCTGTCAGCCACGTTCGCATCACAGGACTCACGATGCCTTATCGCCGCGCCTGATCGTGGCAATGGTGTCGTCGGCCCACTCGATGGTGGTGCGGACGTGCCTGATCCCGTGGTCGAGCGCGTAGCGGCCGAGGCTCGATGCTCTCGGGCCTGACCGTCGCCATCCAGTCCTCGGCCGCCGCGACCGTCATCCCGTGGCTGGGCGTCTTCGGCGCGATGATCGCCCTGATCGCGCTGCTCGCCCTGCCGGGCGGCGCGCCGGCCCGCAGGGAGACCAGACCGCTGGTGACCGCCGACAGCTGACCCGCCGCAGCCGGGGACGGCCGGCAGCCGGTCTACCGAAGGCGGTCGAGGGCCTCCGACAACCGCCGCAGCGCCTGCAGGATGGTGGCCCAGTCGTCCTCGCCCAGCTCTGCGGCCAGCCGCCGGGCCAGGGCGGCGTGACCGGGTGTGATCTTCTCGACCGCCGCCCTCCCCTCGGGCGTCGGCCGCAGCAGCTTGGCCCTGCGGTGGGCGGGGTTGGGCTGGTACTCCGCCAGCCCCCGCTCCACCAGCAGGTCGGCGATGCGCTGCACGCCCTGGCGGGTCATCCCCATCACTCTGGCGATGCCCGCCACCGGCAGCGGCTCGTAGAGCACCGCGCCGAGAACCTGCCACCAGGAGGCGGTGAGGCCCGCCGGCCTGGCCAGTTCCTCCGACACCTCGAGGAACTGGCCGTTGAGCCGGAAAGCGGTCAGCGCCGTCGCGGACAACAGCTCTCCCGGGTCGCTCATGAACCCATCAGGACCTCGGCGGCCGCCGGGTCGCTGTGCCTGAACAGCCGGAACCACGCGTCGAGCAGGTCGGGCTTGTAGACGTCGAGCCTGGCCAGGATCTCGCGGGCGAACGCGACGGGCTCGGTCGGCCCCGCGGTGATGAGGTCGCCGCCGGTCACCGCGTCGGCCTCCACGTAGCGCGCGGCGCCGCCGTAGCCCTCCTGGGCCAGCAGGTAACCGGCGACGGCGCTGGTGTGGTCGCGCTCGTCGAGCAGCCCCGCCCGCGCCAGGCCGGCGACCGCGCCGCAGATGGCCGCGACCGGCACGCCCTCGGCCAGGAACTCGCCCGCCTTCGCGGCGAACGCGCGCAGGTCGTCTCCGGCGTCCCACAGCTCCGCGCCCGGCAGGATCAGCATCGCGCTGTCGGCGGGAGAGAGCGCGTCGAGCGTGATGTCGGGCAGGATGCGCGTCCCGCCCATGGTCGTGACCGGGTCGAACGACTGGCCGACGGTGACGACGTCGTACTGGTCCCCGCGCAGGTGCGCGGTCGCGTAACCGGTCTCCCAGTCGGCGAGCGTGTTGTAAACGGCGAGGTGAACGATTCGCTTCATGACAACATATTGTCATTTCGACAGCATGTTGTCAACTGAAAGTCTGCAAGGATGGGGCCCATGGCAGAGATCGTCGGCGGGGGACGTCCGGTCAACGACGCCGAGCGGCGCGTGATCGCGCATCTGCGCGACCACGCGCCGGACGACTGGCTGCTGTTGCACAACATCGAGATCCCGCGTGGCGCCGACCTGTTCGAGGTCGACCTGATCGTCCTGACCGGCCACTCGGTCGTGGTCATCGACGTCAAGGGCACCAGGGGCCGCATCGAGGTGTCGGGCCAGCGCTGGTTCCCCCCGCGCCGGGAGGCGTTCGGCTCCCCCGTGGCCAAGCTGCGCGGCACCGCCAGGGCGCTGAAGGGGCTGCTGGTCGACAAGCACAGGGAGCTCGACCGGGTCTACGTCGACAGCCTCGTGGTGCTCTCCTCTCCCGACGCCGAGCTGGTCGACGCGGGCGGGCGCGACTCCGCCAACGTCACCGGCCTGCCCTCCCTGATCGACACCCTGGCCGACCCCTCCCGTGTACGGCGGGGCGGCACCCGCGACGCCAGGCCGTACCTGCCGAAGATCCTCGACGCGCTCAACGCCACCGTGCGCCGCAGCACCGCCCCGCCCAGGTTCGGCAACTGGGAGGTCGAGGAGCGGCTCGGCGGCGACAGCAAGGTCACCGAGTACCGCGCGTTCAACGCCACGCTGCCCGGCAGCGAGACCGTGCTGCTGCGCGTCTACCAGGCCGACCCCCTGGCCGACCAGGAACAGCGGGCGGCCGAGCGGCAGCGCATCGCCAACGCCTACCAGTCGCTGACCAGGATCCCCGCCCACCCCAACGTGGTCAGGTCGCGCGACTTCTTCGCCATCGACGACGAGAGCCGGTTCGTGCTCGTGCTCGACGACGCGCACGGCCGGGCGCTCCACCTCCAGCTGCACGAACGGCGCAGCGAGGTGCTCCGGGGCCTGCTGGCCGGGCTCGCGCACGTGCACGCCCACGGCGTGGTCCACCGGGCGCTGACCCCCGCCTCCGTGCTGGTCGCCGAGGACGGCCAGGCGATGCTGACCGGCTTCGACTACGCCAAGGGCGCGCCCAGGCCCTACACCGTGGCCCACGAGCTGACCAACGTGCTCGACACCCACTACGTCGCCCCCGAGTGCCACGACCGGCCCGACCTGATGACCTCGGCCGCCGACGTCTACGCGGCCGGCGTGATCGCCCACCAGCTGCTGACCGGAGAGCTGCCCGAGGGGCCCGACGCGCTCTCCCACGACGTGGTGCGGGCCATGCTCGACCACAGCCCCGCCAAGCGGCCGAGCGCGGCCGAGGCGCTGGCGGCGCTCGACGGCCTGCCCGCCGTGCGGGAGGGCAGGCTCAGACGGCTTCTGCGGCGAGTGATCCCCTGAGCAGCACCGCCTGGTCGAGGTAGTCGCGGGCCAGCTCCGCCCGGCCTGCCGAGCGGTACAGCTCGCCGAGCAGCTGGGCGGAGGAGGCTTCGCCGCTGCGGTCGCCGAGCTGTCTGAAGACCAGCAGCGAGCGTTCGAGCCCGGCGGAGGCCGGGCCGAGGTCGCCGCGGGCGGCCTGGAACCCCGCCAGGCTCTGCATGGCGTAGGCGCCGCAGTGCCTGTCGCCGAGGCTCTCGAAGATGTCGAGGGCCCGGCCGTGGAAGCGTTCGGGCTCGCGGAGCTTGCCGAGGTGGATCGAGACGCAGCCCTCGCGGTGGACGTCGCCCAGCTCCCTGGCCAGGCGCAGCGCTTGGCCGAGCCACTGGTCGGCCTCGGCGAGGTCGCCCGACTTCAGGCAGACCCTGCCGATGGCCTGGCGGGTGTAGGCCTCGCCGTTGAGGTCGCCCACCGAGCCGAACATCGACAGCGCGCGCCGGAAGTGCGCCAGCGCCGCCTTGTGCTCGCCGCGGAACTGCGCCACGGCGCCGAGGCCGCAGACCGAGGTGGCCTCGGCCCTGGTGTCGCCCAGCTCGTGGAAGGCCCTGCGGGCCCTGGCGAACATCTCCTCCGACTCGGCGTAGCGGTCCTGGTAGAGGCAGACCTGGGCCAGGCCCCTGAGCATGGCGGCCTCGCCGTACCTGTCGCCCGCTACCCTGGCGGCGGCCAGCGCGGCGCGATGGGTGCGCTGCCAGGTGCCGAAGTGGCAGCGCAGGTCGAGGTAGGGCACCAGCGCGGCGGCCAGCCCCCATGCCTGCTCGGCCAGTCCGGTGTCGGCGGCCAGGCCCACCGCCTCCTCCAGTCCCTCGTGCTCGGCCTCGAACCACGCCAGCGGGTCGGCGGTGAGCCGCTCCAGCGTCTCGCGCGGCAGCCACCAGCGGGCGGCGGCGGCCGAGCTGAGCGTGAAGACGGTGGTCGGCAGCCTGGCGGTGGCGAGCTCGGTGGTGGCGGTCCAGGTGGCCACGACCCTGGCCAGCGCGTCCTGGTCCGGGCCGCGCTCCAGCGCGTGGCACCTGACCAGGTCAGGCAGCCGGTAGCGGGGCTGGCCGAGCGGATCGGTGCCGACCTGCCGCAGCAGGTCGGCGTCCACGAGCGCGTCGGTGACGTCGTCGGCGCGGTGCCTGCCGAGCACGGCGTCCACCATCCAGCCGGGCAGCGACCCGCCGCCCAGCCTGCCCAGCGTGTGGAGCGTGCGGGCGGCCTCGCCGGGCAGGCCCCGGTAGCTGTGGTCGAGCCCGAGGCGCACGTCCAGGTCGCCGATGCGCAGCTCGCCTATCCTGCGCGACTCGTCCTTGAGCCGGTTCTGGAACAGCGCCAGCGACCAGCCGGGGCGCGCCGCCAGCCGCGCCCCCGCGATTCGTACGGCCAGCGGCACGAACCCGCAGGCCCGCACGATCGCCACGGCCGCCGCCCGCTCTCGTCGCGCTCTGTCAGCGCCGATGATCCGCTCCAGGAGGTCCAGGGCCTCGGGCGGCGACAGGGGCTCCAGGTGGATCTGGAGCGCGCCGGGCACCGACGTGAGCTTCGCCCTACTGGTCACGATCACCGCGCTGCCCCCTCCCGGCAGCAACGGCCTGACCTGGGCGGCGTCGGCCGCGTCGTCGAGCACCACGAGCATCGGGCGCTCGGCGAGGATGCTGCGGTAGAGGGCCGAGCGCTCGTCCAGCGTGGCGGGGATCGCGCTCACGCCCATCGCCCGTAGCGCCTGGGCGAGCAGGTCGGCGGGGGCGGCGGCGGCCAGGCACAGGAAGAGCTGCCCCGCTGGGAAGGCGCCGGCGAGGGCGTGCGCGCTGCGGACGGCCAGCGCGCTCTTCCCCGAGCCGGGCGGCCCCGAGATCACCGCGACGGAGAAGGGCGCGGGGCCCTGCCGTCGCGAGGGCGGCTGGTGCTCGGTGAGGAGGCCGAACGCCTGCCGCCTGCCCACGAAGTCGGAGAGGTCGGGCGGCAGCTGCCGCGGAGTCCGGGGACCGGGCCATCCGGCCTCTGGCGGCGCCCCGCCCGCCAGCACGACGGCCTGCATCCCGCGCAGCTCCACGCCGGGCTCGACGCCCAGCTCGGTCACCAGCTGCCGTCTGATCGTCGTGTAGCTGGCCAGCGCCTCCGCCTGGCGTCCCGCGGCGTGCAGGGCGAGCATGAGCTCTCCCCACAGGTCCTCGCGGAAGGGATGCTCGGCGCACAGGCCGCGCAGCAGTGTGATCGCCTCGCCGTACTCCCCTCGCTCCATGCGGGCGGCGATCAGCTCGCGCGCGGCGGCGAGCCGCACTTCTGGAAGGGGGGCGAGGCGGCGTGTCCACAGCGGGTGGTCGGGGAGGTCGGCCAGCGGGGCGCCGCGCCACAGCGTGAGCGCCTCCGCCAGCGACTCGGGATCGCGGCGGGCCACCAGGCGCTCGAACGTCAGCAGGTCGAGGTCGTCAGGGGCCACCTCGATCAGGTAGCAGAAGCCCTCTGCGCGGATGCGCGCGCCGAGGCCGGAGCGCAGCGCACTGGCGTAGGTGCGCAGGTTGGCGTGGGCGGATCGGGGCGGGCGCTCCCACAGCACGTCGACCAGGTGGTCGGCGCCCACGAGATGGTTGGCGTCGAGAAGCAGTGTGGCCAGCAGCATGCGCGGCTTCCTGCCGGAGATGCGCACGGGCCGCCCTCCGGCCCGCGCCTCCAGCGGGCCGAGCACATGGAAGGACACCATGGCAGCCCTCTGTACGTTTTTTGTACGGGTTATCCCCACCCTGGGGCCTGCGAAGACTTACCGGTGCGGAAGGGGTCCCAGTGAAACTCCGAGCAGTCCTCATCGCAGGCTTAGCCCTGGTCATGAGCATCGCCGCCGCCGATCCCGACGAGGGGGGCGACCCTCCCAACGAGGTGACCGCGGATGTGAGCGTCATGGCCACCAACTTCCAGCTGCCCTTCCCCTGCGGTCAGGCGTGGAACGGCAACTCCAGCGCGAGCAGCGCCCACGAGTCGTGGGAGATCGACTTCAACAGGGGCAGCACGGCGGACGCCGACCTCGGCGACCCCGTCGTGGCGGCGGCCGCGGGCACCGTGGTCATCTCCGCCCACCAGGGCTCGGCCAACGGCTACGGCAACCTGGTCAAGATCGACCACGGCGGCGGCTGGGCCACCTACTACGCGCACCTGAACGTCCGCTCGGTCAGCGCCGGCCAGGCCGTCTCCCAGGGCCAGAAGATCGGCACCGTCGGGAACACCAGCAAGCCGGGCAACAACATCTCCCCCCACCTCCACTACGAGGTGCGCCTGGGCACCAACTACCCGGACAACATCCAGAAGGCCGTCTTCAACGGCACCACCTTCGGCTACCCGATCCAGACGTTGACCTCGAGGAACTGCTCCAGCACCACCAACCCGTACACCCCGCAGGAGGTGTGCGGCTCGGGCTACAGCGTCATCGACTCGGCGGCCCTCGGCACGTCGGGCACCGTCTACCTGCTCTACAACAGCAGCAACGGCTACAACTGCGTCACCACGCTGAAGAAGACCTCGCTCGGCACCCCCACCGCCACCACCGCCTATCTGGAGGTGCAAGGCAGTAGCCGGATAACCGACTCGGGCAACTTCTCCTACTACGCGGGACCCGTGCGGGCCTCCGCCGCCAACAAGTGCGTGAGGTGGGGAGGGAAGGCAGGCTCCTCGGTCTACGACAGCCCGTTCGAGCACTGCGGCTGACGACCGCTTCGGAGGGCCCCCGGTGTGTCCGGGGGCCTTTCACACGAGGTCGATGATGTCGATCACGGTCACGGTCGAGCCCCCCGCGATGGCGACCCTGCTTCCCACCCGCTTTCCGACCAGCCCCTCCACCCACCCGGACGGCACCGCCCCCTCCTTCAGCACGAAGGCCCTGGGTCCGCCGCGGGCGTGCGAGGACTCGACGATCTCGCGCCCCGGCCAGCGGGCGGTGACGTACTGCACGACCACCCTGGATCCCGGCCTGATCTGGTATCCGGAGCCGTCGATCAGCGTGCCGGAGCGCGGCCTGGCGGGAAGCGCCCGAGATTTCTCGCCGACCAGCCTGGCATCGGGCGGATAGCCGCCGAGGATGTCGAAGACCAGCACGAGGGGGTCGTCGGGGTCGGCGCCCGCCCTGCCGTACGTGAGGCGGTCGGGGCCGATCAGCATCACCCTGCTGCCGATCCTGCGGCCGATCAGCGCGCGCTCCCAGGTCTCGGGGACCCGGTCGCGGCCGAAGACGACCGTGACGGGCCGGCCGGCGTCGTAGGTGTTGAGGAGGGTCCTGCCGCCGTTCCAGCCGCGGATCACGACCTCGGCCACCACCACGTCGCCCTGCCTCGTGCGGGGGCCGGTGCCCTTGGCCAGCACGCTGATCTCGGGCGTGTTCCCCGGACGCCGGGAGGGCAGCTCGATGACCGGCCTGCTGCCGAACGCGCCGCTCACGACGGGCGCGGAGGCGGCGGCGCAGGAGGTCACGAGCATGAGACTCACCAGCACGGTCACGCGCACGGTGATGACCTAGCCCGGATCGCGCCAAGCGACGCCCGACCACCCGCCATCTCCCGGCAAACTGGGGTGCTGTGAGCCGACCGAACCTGGCGCGCAGGGTCGCGGACGCGGCCGAGATCGCGCTCACCACCCGCAAGTACGTGACCTTCATCGACGTCGTCACCGGGCTGCGCTGGCTGCACAGCCGCCACGTCGACACCTGGAGGCAGGGGAGGTCGGCCACGCTGGGCGAGCTGGCCGCCGTCGACGACGCGCGCCTGGCCGACGCGGCCGCCGCGCTGCGCGCGTGGGCTCTGTCGAGGGGGCTGCGACCGGTCGAGACGCCCTACCTGTCCGGCAGCAGGGAGCGCAGGGAGCTGCGGTTCACCTCCACGGGCGAGCAGGACGCCTTCCGCGTCCACTGGATCTCGCCCGACCTCAGCGACGCACGGGTGAAGCAGCTCACCGAACGGCAGAGCAAGGCGCCCGACCTCGTCGTGGTCGCGCCGCTCGAGGCGTGGACGTGCGCCACGTGCCGCGACACGGGCCCCTACCTGATCATGGAGGACGACCGGCCGCACTGCCTCAGCTGCGCCGATCTCGACCACCTGGTCTTCCTGCCCTCGGGCAACGCGGCGCTGAGCCGCAGGGCCAAGAAGGAGAGCGTGCTGTCGGCGGTGGTGGTCCAGTACAACCGCCGGCGCAAGGTCTATCAGCGTCAGGGGGTGCTGGTGGAGGAGGCCGCGCTGGCGCGCGCCGAGGAGCAGTGCCTGGGCGACGAGGAGGTACGGCTGCGCCGCCGTGACCGCGACAGGGAGCGCAGGGCCGAGCAGGATCTCGACTTCCAGGCGCGGATGGCCGCCGAGATCATGCGGCTCTTCCCCGCCTGCCCGCCCGAGCGGGCCGAGTCCGTGGCCGCCCACGCCGCCCAGCGGGGCAGCGGCAGGGTGGGCCGCACCGCCGCCGCCAAGGCCCTCGACGAGAACGCGATCACGCTCGCCGTCGTGGCCTCGATCCGCCACCTCGACACCGGCTACGACAGGATGCTGATGGACGGCGTGCCCCGCATGGCGGCCCGCGACCGCATCAGGCCCGCCATCGAGGCCAAACTGTCGGAGCTCAGGGGTAGAAGAGACACATGAGCGACTGGCACGCCATCCGGCAGACCATGCGCGACTTCGCGCTCAACCTGCCCGAGGCCCATGAAGACTTCCCTTGGGGCGACCGGGTCATCAAGGTCAACAAGAAGGTCTTCCTCTTCCTCGGCATCGACGAGCCGACCGAGAAGTGGAACCCCTCCTTCGGCGTGAAGCTCCAGTCCGAGGCGCACGGCCACGCGCTCACCGTCGAGGGGGCCGAGCCCAGCGGCTACGGGCTCGGCAAGGCGGGCTGGGTGACCGTCCCGTTCCAGAGCGCGCTGCCGGAGGTCGAGCTGCTGCTCGACTGGGTCGAGGAGAGTTACCGGCTGATCGCCCCGAAGCGGGCGATCAAGCTACTGGACAGCCAGGCGCAGGGCGAAGCCGACCAGTAGCACGCCGGTGATCCGCTCGACCCGCCGCCGCACGTGGGGCGTGCGCAGCAGCGCGCCCACGCGGTCCACCACGAGCACGTAGAGCGCGAACCAGGCCGCGTAGAGCCCGGCGAAGACGGCCGACAGCAGCAGCGCGTCGTTCGGGCCGGTCATGAACTGCGGCAGGAAGGTGACCTGGAACAGCAGCACCTTCGGGTTGAGCAGGTTGGAGAAGAAGCCGTTGCGGATGTGCCGCCGACCCGCGGCCCCCACCGCCTCCCGCGGCTTGGCGCGGAAGGACTGCACACCCAGCCACACCAGGTAGGCGATGCCGACCCATCTGAGCGCGGTGAACGCGGTCGGTGAGGCGGCCAGCAGCGCCGACAGGCCGAGCGAGGCCGCGGTGGCGTGGACGGTGAGACCGAGCAGCCCGCCCGTCATCGTGAGCAGCCCCGCGACACGGCCGTGGGTGAGGGAACTACGCATGATCAGAGCCGCGTCGGGACCGGGAATCATGATCATGACGAGGGCGGTGACCGCGAAGGTCAGCAGCATGGCGGGGGTCTCCCGGAAGCTGGGCGCGCTCCGGGAGACCCGCGGGTGTGCAGGCCGCACAGAACCGCGGACGTACATGGAGGTGCCTTGTGGGCATCCCCGATGTTACTTGTCCGAATTCCGGTACGGCGCCGCGGGCCTGCCCACCGTGGGCCTGCCCAGCGGCTCAGGTGACGGCGAGCCGCTGGGCGTACTTCTCGTCGCGCCACAGCTCCTTGTCCAGCACCTCCAGCAGGGTCTGGGCGGCGTCGTAGACGTCCACGTGCCTGATGTAGAGCGGGGCGAAGCCGAAGCGGAGGATGTCGGGCGCCCTGAAGTCGCCGTGCACGCCCCTGTCGATCAGCGCCCGCATCACCGGGTAGCCGTCGGGGTGGAGGAAGCTGACCTGGCTGCCCCTGCGCTCGGGCTCGCGGGGCGAGGCCAGCTCCAGCGCGTCGCCGACCAGGTCGATGAAGAGGGAGGTCAGCTGTACGCTCTTGGCGCGCACCTGTGCCAGGTCCACCCGCTCCCAGACGTCGAGCGAGGCCTCCAGCGCGGCGAACGACAGCACGTGCGGCGTGCTGACCGTGAAGCGCCTGATGCCGTCGGCGGGGCGGAAGCGCGGCTCGAAGGCGAACGGCTCGGCGTGGCCGTACCAGCCGGACAGCACGTTCTCCGCGGTCTCGTGGTGGCGCGGGTGCACGTAGAGGAACGCGGGGGCGCCGGGGCCCCCGTTGAGGTACTTGTAGGTGCAGCCGAGCGCGAAGTCGGCGGCGGAGACGTCCACCTGGAGCGCCCCGACGCTGTGGCAGAGGTCCCAAATCATCAGCGCGCCCGCCGCCTGGACCCGCGCGGTCGTCTCGGCGATGTCGTAGCGCTCGCCCGTGCGGTAGTTCACCTCGGACAGCAGCACCGCGGCCACGTCGTCGCCGAGCCCCTCGGAGATGTCGCGGATCTCGCAGCCGAGGCCCTCGAGAACGTAGTTGTCGGTCGGGAAGTTGGTCACGTCGGCGACCACGACCTGCCGCGACGGGTTGAGCCGCAGGGCCGCAGCCACCGCCTGGTACACCGCGATCGACGTGGTGTTGCCCACCACCACCGTCCCCGGGCCCACGCCGATCAGCGGGGCGAGCCGGTCGCCCGTGGTGAGCGGCTGGGCGTACCAGCCCGCGCTGTTCCACCCACCGACCAGCTCACGGCCCCACTCGTCCTCGACCGCGCGCCGCACCCGCTCGGAGGTACGGCGCGGCAGCGCGCCGAGGGAGTTGCCGACGAGGTAGACGACCCCGTCGGGCAGCACGAACTCGTCCCTGAACGCCCTCAGCGGATCGGCCTCGTCGAGGGCCAGACAGTCGTCACGATTCACGGTGTTTCTCCCAGAAATATCGCCGCATTCCCTCCCAGGATCCTGGCGCGGGCCCCGTCGGAGAGGAAAGCCGCCCCCCTGACCACGGCGCCCACGGACGACTCGCCCAGCGGGTAGGGGAAGTCGGAGCCGAGCATCACCCTGTCCTCGCCCATGGTGTCCACCAGCAGCCGCAGTGCCCGCTCGTCGAAGACGACGGAGTCGACGCTGAAGCGGTCGAGGTAGTGCGAGGGGGGATGCTCCGAGGTGCCGATGACGTCGTTCCTGCGGTGCCAGGCGTTCTCGAAGCGGCCCAGCCAGAAGGCGAAGGACCCGCCGCCGTGGGCGAAGCAGATCCTCAGGGTCTCGGGGACCCTGTCGAAGACGCCGCCGAGGATCATCGCGAGGATCGACAGGTGGGTCTCGGCCGGCATGCCGACCAGCCACTGCGCCATCCACCTGTCCACGCGGGGCCCCGAGGGCAGGTCCCACGGGTGGACGAAGACGGGCGCGTTCCGTTCGGCGCAGTGCTGGAGGAACTGCACCACACCCTCGTCGTCGAGGTCCCTGTCGCCGACGTGGTTGCCGATCTCGACACCTTTGTGCCCGTTGGCGAGGCAGCGGTCGAGCTCCTCGCAGGCGAGGTCGGGGTCCTGCAACGGCACCTGACAGAACGGGATGAACCGCCCGTCACTGCATATCTCGAGGTTCAGGTCGTTGAAGACGCGGGCGGCGCGGACCGCCTCCCGCGCCGGGCGGTCGTAGGCGAAGAAGACCGGGGTGGGCGAGACGACCTGCCGGTCCACGCCCATCGTCTTGGCGCGGACATCGGGATCCCAGCAGTCGTCCTGGATCCTCCTGAACTCCCTGTCGCCCACGAGGATCATCGCCTCGCGCTCGGAGTCGATCCGCAGCCGCGGCGCCCCCGGCCAGCCCAGGTCGGGCCAGCCCTTGGGGACGTGGTGCGTGTGGATGTCGGTGATCAACGGCTATCCCTTGCCGGGGTGCAGCGCCCCGCAGTTGTCGCAGGTGCGTGCCTTCTCGTCGGCGTAGAACGCGGCGAAGACCGGCGGCAGGTCCTTGACGATGTCGCGCACCTGCAGTTCCACCTCGTGGACCACGGCGTGGCACTCCTGGCAGTACCACCGGAACTTCTCCAGTGTGCCCTCCTCGCGGATCTTCTCGATCACCAGGCCGACCGAGTCGGCCTCGCGCTGCGGGGAGTGCGGCATGTTGCCGGGCAGCAGCCACATCTGGCCTTCGCGGATGTGGACGGTGTCCGGGCCTTCGGGCGTCATGACGTTGAGGCGCATGTTGCCCTTGATCTGGAAGAACAGCTCCTCGTAGGGGTCGACGTGGAAGTCGGTGCGCTGGTTGGGCCCGCCGACGACCATCACGATGAAGTCCTCCGCCTGCTCGAAGACCACCTTGTTGCCGACCGGCGGCTTGAGCAGGTGGGCGTGCTCGTCGATCCACTTGGTGAAGTCGATGGGCGGAATCATGATCGCTCCTTTGGTAGGTAGGCCACGGCCTGCATCTCGATCAGCAGGTGGGGGTGCGGCAGCTGGTGCACCGCCACCGTCGTGCGGGTGGGCCCGGTCTCGTCGAAGAACTCGGCGTAGACCTCGTTGTAGCCCTTGAAGTCGTTCATGTTCACCAGGTAGGTGGTGATCTGGACCAGATCATCCAGGCTGCCGCCGGCCGCGCGCAGGATGTCGCCGATGTTCTCGATGACCGCCCTGGTCTGCACGCGGATGTCCAGGTCCGTCGCGCCCATCTCGTCGACCTCCACCCCTGCGAAGGTGTTGTCCGGCCTCCTGGAGCTCGTACCCGACACGTAGAGGAAGTCTCCCGCCCGCCTGACGTGCGGGAACCTCCCCCTCGGCGTCGCCATCCCCTCGACCAGCATCACAGCACCACCTTCCCGAGGCGCTGGATCTCCACCTGCACGTGCGCGCCCGCCCGCAGCGGCTCGGCGGGGGTCGCCGCGCCGGCGAGCAGGACGGCGCCCTCCTCGATGACCAGCCCCACCCGTACGGCCAGCCGCGCCGCCTCGACGACCGCCCTGCGCGGATCGCCCAGGATCGCCCCGGTGGACCCGACGTGGACGGGACGCCCGTCGATCTCGAAGACCACGCCGAGGTTCCAGTCGTCGGGGTCGTAGACCCGCCACGGCCCGACCGCGTAACCCGCCGCCGAGGTGTTGTCGGCGATCACGCTCTCCAGCGAGAACCTGAAGTTCTCGTAGCGCGAGTCGATCACCTCGAGGCCCGCCGCGACGGCCACGACGGCGCCGGGCCTCAGGGCGTCCTCGACCGTCTCGATCCTGCGCCCGACCAGGTAGACGACCTCGGGCTCGACCCTCGGATGGATGTACTTCCCGAGGTCGATCTCGGCCATCGACGGGGTGAGCCGGCCCAGGATGAGGTCGTTCACCCCCATCTGGCGGCGCTTGCCCTCGCTGGTGAAGCCCAGCTTGACCCCCGACAGCGGCTCGCCGCGCAGGGTCAGCAGCTCCTCCTGGATGTCGTACGCGGTGGCGACGTCGAAGTCGTCCACCGGCTGTGGAATCGGCGTCCTGGTGCGCGCGGCCTCGTGCAGCGCCTGGGCGAGCTTCATTTCGTCAGGTCCAATGCGATATCGACGATCATGTCCTCCTGCCCGCCGACCATACGGCGGCGCCCCGCCTCGGCGAGGATGGCGCGCGTGTCCACGCCGTACCTCTCCGCGGCAGCCTCGGCGTGGCGCAGGAAGCTGGAGTAGACGCCCGCGTAGCCGAGCGTCAGCGTCTCCCTGTCCACCCGCACCGGGCGGTCCTGCAGCGGTCTGACCAGATCGTCGGCGGCGTCCATCAGCGCGTAGAGGTCGCAGCCGTGCTCCCATCCCATGCGGTCGGCCACGGCCGCGAACACCTCCAGCGGCGCGTTGCCTGCGCCCGCGCCCATGCCGGCCAGCGAGGCGTCCACCCTGGTGCAGCCGTTCTCCACCGCCACCACCGAGTTGGCCACGCCCAGGCTCAGGTTGTGGTGGGCGTGGATGCCGATCTCGGTCTCCGGCCTGAGCGCGTCGCGGTAGGCCCTGATCCGGTCGCGCACGCCGTCCATGGTCAGGCCGCCGCCCGAGTCGGTCACGTAGACGCAGTGCGCTCCGTACGACTCCATGAGCGTGGCCTGCTTCGCCAGGACCTCGGGCGGCGCCATGTGCGCCATCATCAGGAACCCCGCGACGTCCATGCCCAGCTCGCGGGCGGTGGAGATGTGCTGGGCGGAGATGTCGGCCTCGGTGCAGTGCGTGGCGATCCGCACCGAGGTGACGCCGAGCGCGTGCGCCCTTCTCAGGTCCTCGATGGTGCCGATGCCGGGCAGCAGCAGGGTGGTGAGCCTGGCCCGCCGTACGGCTCCCGCGACGGCCTCGATCCACTCCTCGTCGGTGTGGGCGCCGGGGCCGTAGTTGAAGCTCCCTCCCGCCAGGCCGTCGCCGTGCGCCACCTCGATCGCGGCCACACCCGCCTCGTCCAGCGCCTTCGCGATGGACACGGCCTGCTCGACCGTGTAGCGGTGGCGGATGGCGTGCATGCCGTCCCGCAGCGTCACGTCCTGAACGTAGACCCTCATGCCCCGACCTCCGCGAGCCGTTCGGCGGTCCGCAGGGCGGCGGCCGTCATGATGTCCAGGTTTCCCGCGTAGGCGGGCAGGTAGTGGGCCGCGCCCTCCACCTCCAGGAAGACGCTCACCTTCACCCCGCCCCTCGCGCCCGGCACGAGTGTCCGCACCGGCTCGTCGTCGCCCACCTTGGTGAACTGCACCTCCTGCTTGAGCCGGTAGCCGGGCACGTACTCCTGGACCGAGGCAACCATCGCCTCGACCGAGGCGACCACCTCGGCCTCCGAGCACGAGTCCACCAGGCAGTAGACGGTGTCCCGCATGATCAGCGGCGGCTCCGCCGGGTTCAGCACGATGATCGCCTTCCCGCGTCCCGCGCCGCCGACCCGCTCCAGCGCCCTGGCCGTGGTCGTGGTGAACTCGTCGATGTTGGCCCGGGTGCCCGGCCCGGCCGACCGCGACGCGATGGAGGCCACGATCTCGGCGTACCGCACCGGCGCGACCGCCGACACGGCCGCCACGACGGGGATCGTCGCCTGGCCGCCGCACGTCACCATGTTGAGGTTCGGCGCGTCCAGGTGCTCTTCGAGGTTGACCGAGGGCACCACGTAGGGGCCGAGGGCGGCGGGCGTGAGGTCGATGACCCGCTTGCCGCGGGCCTGGACGACCTCGGCGTTGCGCGCGTGCGCCCCCGCCGAGGTGGCGTCGAGCACCACGTCGACGGAGTCGAACGAGGGCAGCGACACCAGCCCGTCCACGCCGGAGGAGGTCGTCTCCAGCCCCCTGCGCCGGGCCCTCGCCAGGCCGTCCGAGTCGGGGTCGATCCCCGCCATCGCCACGACCTCGACCTTCTTCGACAGCAGGGCCTTGAACATCAGGTCGGTCCCGATGTTGCCCGACCCGATGATCGCGATTTTCACGCGAACACCGCCCGCACCGAGCCGAGGCCGTCGATGACCGCCTCGAAGACGTCCCCGGCCGCCACCGGCACCACCGGGCCGAGCGCCCCCGTCAGCACGACGTCACCGGCGCGCAGGGGGTACTCGCCCGCGCCCAGCGTGTCGGCCAGCCAGACGGCGGCGTTGAGCGGATGTCCCATGCAGGCCGCGCCCGCTCCCGTGGAGACCTCCTGTCCCCTCCTGGTCATGGTCATGCCCGCCAGCCGCAGGTCGACGCCGCGCAACCCGATCGGCGTGTTGCCGAGCACGAAGGCGCCGCTGGAGGCGTTGTCGGCGATGGTGTCGGCCAGCGTGATGTCCCAGTCGGCCACGCGCGAGTCGACGATCTCGATCGCCGGCAGCACGAAGTCCACGGCCCTGATCACCTCGGCGACCGTGAACGGCCCGCCGACCAGGTCGCGGCCGAGCACGAGGGCGACCTCCGCCTCGGCCTTCGGCTGCAGGAACCTCCCGTACGGCACCGGCAGCCCGTCCAGGTAGGCCATGTCGGCGAAGAGCATGCCGAAGTCGGGCGAGTCCACGCCCAGCTGCCGCTGCACGGCGAGGTTGGTCAGGCCGATCTTGCGCCCGACCAGCCTGCGGCCCTCGTCCAGCGCGCGGCGGGTGTTGATCTCCTGTACGGCGTAGCCCTCGTCCGCGGTGGAGACCAGATCCCTGACCGGAGCGCACGGCTTGCCGGAGCGCTGCGCCTCGAGCAACCGGTCGGCCGCCTGGCTGCGCACGTCGACCGCCTCGGACCACTCGTCATTCATCGGAACACTCCAGCTTGATCGTGATCGTGGTGGGCTCTGAGTAGAAGTCGAGGGACTGCGTGCCGCCCTCGCGGCCGATGCCCGACAGCTTGACGCCGCCGAACGGGGTCCGCAGGTCACGCAGGTACCAGGTGTTGACCCAGACGAGCCCGGCCTCCAGTCGCTGGGCCACGCGGTGGGCCCGGTCGAGGCTCGTCGTCCACAGAGTGGCGGCCAGTCCGTAGTCGGAGGCGTTGGCCAGCGCGACCGCCTCGCTCTCGGAGTCGAAGGGGGTCACGTGGCAGACGGGGCCGAAGATCTCCTCCGTGTTGAAGCGCGAGCTCTCCGGCAGCCCGGTCACCACGGTGGGTTCCACGAAGTATCCGGGCCGGTCGGGCGCGCCGCCGCCGGTCAGGAACTTCGCGCCCTCGTCGCGGGCCCGCGCGTAGGCGGCGAGGACCTTCTCCTGGTGCGCCGCGGAGATCATCGGCTGCTGGGTTACCGACGCGGCCCGCTCCGACAGCCTGGCGCAGAACTCCTCGAAGATCGGGCGCTCGACGTATAGCCGTTCGGTGCACAGGCACACCTGGCCGCCGTTGGTGAACACCGAGCGCACGCTTCCCTCGACCGCCTTGTCCAGGTCGGCGTCGGCGAAGACCAGGCCCGCGTTCTTGCCGCCGAGCTCGAAGGAGATCGGCTTGACCCGGTCGGCCACCGACTTCATGATCGACGATCCGGTGCGGGTCGAGCCGGTGAAGGTCACGCCGTCGACCCCCTCGTGCGAGACCAGGAGCTGCCCCGTCGTGCCGTGGCCGTGGATCACGTTGACCACCCCCGGCGGCAGGCCCACGTCGGCGCAGATCTCCGCGAACAGGGCGGCGGATCCGGGGGTGTTCTCCGACGGCTTGACCACGACGGTGTTGCCCGCGACCAGCGCGGGCCCGAGCTTCCAGGTCATCAGCAGGAACGGCAGGTTCCACGGCACCACGACCGCGACCACGCCCAGCGGCCTGCGCACCGTGTAGCTGAGCACGTCGGGCAGGTGGAACGCCTCGGCGGGGCGCTGGGCGGCGATCTCGGCGAAGGCGCGGAAGTTGGCCGCGCCGCGCGGGATGTCGAGCGTGCGGGTCTGCTCGAGGGGCTTGCCCGTGTCGGCGATCTCGACCGCGACGAGATCGTCGAAGCGCGCCTCGATGCCGTCGGCCAGGCGGCGCATCCACGTGGCCCGCTCGGCCACCGGCAGCGCGGCCCAGCCGGGCGCCGCCGCCCTGGCCGCGCCCACGGCCCTGTCCACCACGGCGTGGTCCGCCTCGTGGACCTGCCTGATTACCTGACCGGTCATCGGATCATAGGATGGAAATCGCTCGCCCTCGGCCACCCATGAGCCACCGATGAAGTGGGCTACCTGCTCAAATGACATCATTCCTCCACCAAGGGGTATAGAACTTCCCGGCGGTTTCGGACAAGAATGCGTTCCGTGACACGGAACCCGGACCGTCTGTCGATGCTGGAGAAGTCGTGGCTGGTGCTGGACGCGTTCCGTCCCACCGGTGGCCCGCTCAGGCTCATCGATGTCGCCCAGCACTGCCATCTGCCCAAGACCACCGCCTTCCGGCTGCTCACCGAGCTGACCGAGATCGGCGCGGTCGCACGCAAGGAGAACGGCTACTACCTCGGCCGCCGGTTGTTCGAGCTCGGTAGCATCGTCCCTCTCGAACGCGACCTGCGCCACGCCGCCCTGCCGTTCATGCACGATCTCTACGAGGCCACCCGCGAGACGATCCACCTGGGCGTGCGCGACGGGCTCGACGTCGTCTACGTGGAGAAGATCCGCGGCCACGAGTCGTTCTCGCTGCCCTCACGGGTGGGTGGACGGCTGCCGCTCACCTGCACCGGCGTGGGCAAGGCGCTGCTGGCCTACTCGGAGCCCGAGTTCATCGAGGAGGTGCTCGCCCGTCCGCTGCGCAGGCTGACCCCGCACTCGATCGTGGATCCGAAGCGCCTGGAGGAGGTCATCGGCCAGGTCCAGGCGGCGGGGCTGGCCTACGAGCGCGAGGAGGCACAGCGGGGAGGGGCGTGCATCGCCGCGCCGGTCTTCAGCGGAGGAGCCGTGGTCGCCGCGCTGTCGGTGTCGGTGCCGCTGGCCCGCTTCCACCCGACCCGGCTGGCGCCCGCGGTGAAGACGGCGGCGCTCGGAGTGTCGCGGGCGCTGACCAGATCCATCTGACTTGTCCCATGCACCCCGGGATTTGGCTGTCCTATCCGCCAGTATTCCGTACCCGCATTATTGTCCGGTGGGCCAAACCTGGGAATTGTGGGGAAATATCGTCATTGCCGGGCTTTTTGGGGTGCCGCTGGCCGTACTGGCCGCCCTGACATTCGCCCGCACCCGCCGGCGCCGCGGACATTCCGCGCCCATGCGCACGGCGGTGGCCGACGTGGGCATCGTCGCAGGCACCGCGCCCTGGATCTGGATGATCCTCACGCCCGTCCACGGTCGGAGCGGTGTCAGTCTCGTCCCGTTCAGAGACCTCGCCACGCTCGCCTCCGCGCCACCCGCGACCGTGTTCGTGCAGGTCGGAGGCAACCTGCTGGTCTTCGCCTGCCTGGGCGCGCTGCTGCCCGTCCGCTCGGCGCGGTTCGCGGGGCTCGCCCGGGTGGCGGCCGTGGCGGCCTGCGCGTCGCTGACCGTCGAGCTCCTGCAGTACGGCCTGCGGCTCGGCCGCTTCTCCTCGATCGACGACGTGCTCGTCAACACCGCGGGAGCGGTCATGGCCGCTTTGGTTACTCGCCGCTGGTGGAGCTCCCGATAGCGGCCAGGACCGTTCCACAGTAACGGCCCGCGAAAACTCACGAAGATCACCACACGGGCACGATGCACTCAAAAGAAGCACGGGACCAACCTCCGTATCTGTGCGATCGTGGACAAGGCGGGGCAAGTTCTCTGGAGACGCCGAACCCGGTTGGTGACAGAGGGTGATCAAACGTGTCTGAATCCCCGGTACCCCACGAGCCCCCGATCTATCGCCGCATCGCCGACGGCCTGCGCGCCAGGATCCTGTCCGGCGAACTGCGCGACGGGGATCGACTACCGGGCGAGAACGCGCTCATGACGGAACACGGAATCGCTCGAGCCACCGCCCGCCAGGCGCTGGCCGTGCTGATCAACGAAGGGCTGGCGGTGCCGAAAAGAGGTTCGGGGGTTTATGTGCGACAGTTCAAGCCGATCCGCAGACACGGATCGCGCCGCCTGTCCCGTGAGCAATGGGGCCAGGGACGGGCGATCTGGGACGCCGACACGCGCGGCCGTCCCTTCACCGTGGACGAGGTGGAGGTCGTTCGCGCGCAGGCGAGCGAGGCGACCGCCGGCGTCCTCGACAGCACCGAGGTGTGGATCAGGCGCCGCCGCTACTCGGTGGACGCGAGACCCGTCCAGATGGCCACTTCCTACTTTCCCGCCGACCTGGTGGAAGGCAGCGCGATCACGCTGGCGGACACGGGACCCGGCGGTGTCTACGCGCGGTTGCGGGACCTCGGGCTGCCGCCCGCGCACTTCACCGAGGAGGTGCGGGCCCGGATGCCGCATCCCGCCGAGGCCCGCCTGCTCGAACTGCCAGCGGGCACCCCGGTGATCGTGATCTCCAGGACCGCCTACACGACCGGCGGCCTGCCGGTCGAATACAACGAGATGGTGCTCGACTCCGCCTCCTATGTACTCCAGTACGACTTCGACGCCTAGGTCAAGAAGAAATGTCAAGCGATAGGTTGACCTGTCCCTTGCGATCATTGATTTCTCTAGAGATGTGCCGCACCTTCGAGAGAGAGGGAAGTGCGAGTGGGGACCCGGAAAGGGTGACCAGATGTCCTTTGACCGGCATCTAGCCGAGATCGCCCGGGAGTACCCCCACTGGACCATCTGGCGGAGCGACGCGGGCCGCTGGTGGGCCACGCGGCACCACCCGCTCAGCGCCGAGCAGCGCGACGCGGGCTGTGCGATGACCATAGACGCCGACGACCCGGAGGGCCTTCGCGAACAGCTGAGAGACCAGGAGCGGCGGGTGGGACACGCCGCTCCCGACCACCTCCACGAAGAACCGCGCGACGAGGAGCGGCGGCCTGGGCCCGCCCCTTGACGCGCGTGCTGTGGATCGTTCTAGGCGGGGGATCCACGGCACGCGCCCGGCCTCTCCCGAGGCCATGAGCAGCCCGGTGCCGGGTTCAGCGTCTCGGCGGCTCCGGCACCGGGCCCCCAGGCGCGGAAGTCTCCGACCCTATCGGGGGCGGGGGCTTCCGCCCTGAACGTACGGCGCCGCCCTCCCGCGGGGAGTCGCGCAGCCGAGGCGCCAGGAAGACGGTCACCGCGACCGAGGCCACCGCCATGACCGCCATCGCCGTCGCGGGCGAGGTGTGCTGGGCGACGGCGCCGGCGAGCGCCGCGCCCACGCCCTGCATGGTGAGCACCCCCGACGACCCCAGCCCGAGGGCCTGACCACGGGCGTGCGGCGGCGTGAGCGCCACCAGGCGCTCCTGGAGCAGCAGGCTCGCCGAGTAGCCGGCCGACGCCAGCGTCACCACGGCCAGTGCCACGGGCAGCGGGGGATCCAGCAGGAGGAGCAGATAGGGCACGGCCAGCAGCAACCTGAGCGGCGACCCGAGCCGGGCCCTCCACCGGTGCGGAACGAGCCGGCCGATCGCCGCGTCGCCCACCAGCATCCCGAACGCGGCGAAGGCGAACAGCAGCCCCGCGTGCCCGGGCGCGTAGGGCACGAACAGCGACTCGCACCCGACGATCAGCCCGTTCGGCACCCACAACGCCAGGTAGACGTACCTGCGGGGCGGCGACGACCAGAGCCACGCGTTGGCCCGCCAGGTCGCGGCCACCGACGGCCGTCCTTCCGCTCGGGCCGGTCGCCTGCTCAGCCCGAACCTGGCCAGCCCCGCCGCGACCAGGTAGAGACCCGCCGCCGCCACCAGCGTGCCGCGCGCGGAAAGGACGCTCAGCAGCACCCCGCCCAGCGCGAACCCGCAGATCTGCATCGCGCCCGTCGAGATGTTGAGCACCGAGCGGCCCAGCACGTAGCCGCTCTCGGGGAGGATCTCGTCGAGCAGGCCCAGCCGCACCCCGCCGCCGAGCGAGCCGGCCATCCCGAGCGCCAGCAGGATCGCGAAGATGACCCACAGCGGCAGCCCCGGCAGCGCCTGCGCCGCGGTGCCGAGCGCCGCCACCAGGGCGAGAGCCGTCAGCGCGAAGCGCGGAGGCATCCTGTCGGCGGCCGACAGCAGCACCGCCGCGCCCACCACCTGGGCGAGGGAGGCGCCGAACATGCTGAGCGCGGACAGCAGCGGCGACCCCGTGGCCGCGTAGACGAGCGTGCCGAGCGCGAGCCCGCTCGCCGTCGTGGCCGCCACCTGGGCCGAGGCGGTGAGGAAGAACGGGGTGAACTCCGGTGTCCCGAACAGTTCGCGATACGTCCGCATGCGGGAAGTCTCATGAGCCGTCCCGCGGGAACGTTAGAGTTTCGCGCCAGCGCGAAAGGAGGCGTCATGGGCTGGTGGCAGATCAACGCCGACACCCTGGCCGAGGGCCGGTTCGCGCTCTCTCCCCTGGCCGAGGCCACGGCGGCGCTCTTCGCGCTGGAGGCGCGCGTCGCGGGACATCCCGGCCAGCGCGCCTGGCTCGACGCCCATCTGCCCGCCTACAGGGAACGGCTGGCCGCCGACCCGATCACCGCGCTGCTCCTGCGGGCGGCGTTCGGCGCCGCGTGGACCGCCGACTTCCTCACCCCCGCCCCGACCGGCGAGGACGACCCCTCCTTCGAGGAGGAGCTGGCGCGCGTCCGCCGGACCCCGCCGGCAACCGCCGTCTCGGACCTGGCGGTGTCCATGGCCGGCCCCGTCCCCGCCGAGTTGCACCGCACCGACCTGCCCGAGCGCGCGGCCGACCTGCTGGAGTGGGTGTGGCGGGAGACCGTGCTCCCCTCATGGCCGCAGCGCAGGCGGGTCCTCGACGCCGACATCGTCGCCAGGACCCGGCTCCTCACGCAGGGCGGCTGGGCCGCGGCACTGGACGGCCTGCGACCGGGGATGCGCTGGCTCGGGGAGGGCAGGCTGCGGATCAACACCCACGACTACCCGCCCAGGGACCTGTCGGGCTCTCGCCTGCTGTTCGTGCCCGTCACCCCGCTCACGCCGAGAAAGGGCTGGATCGGGTGGAGTCTGCCGCACCGCTACGCCGTGGTGTACGTGTGCTCGGGCGCCCTGGCCGACGTGGACACCGTCCCCGTTCCCGAGGCGCTGGGCGCGCTGATCGGACCGGCCCGCGCGAAGGTGCTCATCCTGCTCGGCACACCGAAGAGCACGACGCAGCTGGTGGCGCTGACCGGTCAGGGGCTCGGCTCGGTGGGCCGCCACCTGAAGATCCTGCTCGACGCCCACCTCGTACGGCGCCGCCGTGCGGGCCGCTCGGTTCTCTACTACCGGACGAGCACGGGCGACGCCCTCGCCGAGGCCTTCGACGGGCAGCCCGCCGGATCACGGTGAACCGGCGGGCCTGCCGTACGGGCGCTCCCGGGGGCCCTACTTGTGCGCCAGGGTGCCCAGGTTGACGTCGGTGTCCTCGGAGACCTGCGCGTCGGCGGGCTCGGCGGGCGCTGCGGGCGCTGCGGGCTCCTCTTCGACGATCATCCGCACCTCCTCGACCTCCTCGGCGGCCGGCTCGGCGGCGATCAGCGGGCCCGAGGAGTTCTCCCTGCGCATGAGGTCGCCCAGCACCGAGCTGATCTCGTTGAGCCTGCGCACGACCTCACCGTGCGTGTCGGTGAGGTAGGTGACCCGCCGTCCCGCGTGCTCGTCCAGCGCGTCGACCCGCTGCTGCGCGGCCGCGAGCGCCGCCTGCGCCTCGGCCTGCGCGTTGGACAGCGTGGCCGCCGCCTCCGCACGCGCCGCGCCCAGGGTGGACTCGGCCTCCTCGCGGGCGCTCTCCACGGTCTGCTCCGCCTCCAGCCGCGCGGCGGTGAGCAACCGCTCGGACTCCGCCCTGGCCGCGCGCAGGGTCTCGTCGGCCTCGGCCCTGGCGGTGGTGAGGGTCTCCTCGGCGTCCGCACCCGCCTGGGCCAGCATGCGCTCCGCCGCGCCCGTCGCCTCGCCCACGCGGCGCTCGGCCTCGGCCTGCGCGCTGGTCAGGATGTTGTCGGCGGTCTCGCGCGCGGAGGAGACCATGCGCTCGGCCTCCATCGAGGAGGTCTCGCGCAGCCTCTTGGCCTCGGCCTCCGCGTCCTCGCGCTTGGCGGCCGCCTCCTCCTCGCCCAGCTTGAGGATCTGCGCCAGCCTCGGGCTGAGGTCGTCGTAACTCTGCGGAGCCTCGACCATCCGGCGCCTGGCCTCGGCCAGCTCGATGCGGCCCTGCTCGGCCTGGTCGATCGCGCGCGCCAGCCGCTCCTCCAGGTCTCTGATCTGGTTGCGTGAGCGGATCATGTAATCGTGCACCTGACGACGGCTGTAGCCGCGCATGACGACTTCGAAGGAGTCTTCCTGCATCAGGTCGGGAAAGCTCTCGGGGTGGTTTGTCATCTGGTATATGGCGCTTCCCCTCTGTCCGAGGGTCGAGGAAGGCCACCCTCCTTTCGGAAACTCTACGGAAAAATCTGATCACATTCAGTAATGTTCGGCGCACGAGGCGAAGAGGGCAGGAGGGGCGCGATGCCGCTGCGCGCATCGGCCGGCGAAGGTCTGCCCCTGTCGGCGCGGACACGGCTCACCCCAGCGGTGGACGGGGCCGAGCGGTAGGCACACGCTTCCGGCCTCCCTTCAACCAGACGGGACCGTGAGAGCAAGCCGCCGGTTGCAGCCGGTGGCGGGTAATGCGGAGTGCACTGGGCGGGGGGCTTGCGGTTTGTGAGGGTCCGACAACGACGTGTCAGGGAATGACTTTCCTGCCATCTGCCCAAGTCCGCAACCCGAACGCCATACCTGCCCGGGAAATCTCGGACTACTACGATGTCCAAGATGTACATCGCAGCACTGGACGACGGCGCAGTTCCTGACATTCACCCAGATGCCTACATCGCGCCTGGTGCGGTGGTCGTCGGCCGCGTCAGGGTCGGCAGGGGCGCCAGCGTCTGGTACGGCTCGGTCCTGCGCGGCGACGACGAACGCGTCGAGATCGGCGAGGAGTGCAACGTCCAGGACCTGTGCTGCCTGCACGCCGATCCGGGCGAGCCCGCCGTCCTCGAACCGAGGGTGAGCCTCGGGCACAAGGCGATGGTCCACGGCGCGCACGTCGAGACCGGCGCGCTGATCGGCATCGGCGCGATCGTGCTCGGCGGGGCCAGGATCGGGGCGGGCACCCTGGTGGCGGCGGGCGCGCTGGTCGGGCCGGGCAAGAAGATCCCCGCGGGCGTCCTGGTGGCGGGCGTGCCGGGCAGGGTGGTGCGCGAGCTCACCGACGACGACAGGGCGAGCTTCGCGCAGACTCCCGACCGGTACATGGCCAAGGCGCTCAGACACCGGCAGGCGTCAGCAGTTTGACCAGCACGTCGTCGGGGGCCGTCATGAGGTCACCGCCCTCTGGCGTGGCGGGTCGCAGGAAGCGCGCGTAGTCAACGGTGATCCTGACGTCGGGCAGGCCCTTGATCGCTTTGGCGTTGGCCTTGGCCGCGTCCTTCTTCAGCGCGCCGTAGCTGTCCCAGTCGGTGTAGCCGGTGATGCCCCACTGCAGCACCTTCGGCAGGTCGTCCCGCACCCAGCGCTGGCCGAGCTTCCAGGTGCCGCCGTCCTCCTTGTAGAAGGCGGCCACCACGCCCCCCGCCCTGGCCAGGACCAGCTCCATCCAGCCCGCCTTGACTGCCACCTCCTTGGGCTTGGAGCTGCCGTCCAGCGTGCTCTTCGCCTCCACCCTCTTGGCGCTGTCGCCCGTGCCCGTGGTGACGGAGACCCAGTTCGGATTGGCGTTCGACTGCGGCACCCGCAGCATCACGCCGCCGAGCGAGAACTTCCGCTCGGGCTGGTCCTTCTTCTTGCCCTCGACCTTGAGCCGCACGTGCATCACGATGTCGCCGGCCAGCTCCTGGTAGACGAAGGGCCCCCGGAACCCGTCGAACCAGGTGGAGGTCTTGGGCTCGAGGTAGAGAGCGTTCTTCGCGGTGTCGTTGACGTCGAGCTTCGCGATCCTGTTCAGGTCGCCCTCGGTGTCGCTCAGCTTGCTCCACGCGCTCAGGTCCGCCGTGCCGGCGAACTCGCTGGAGGCGGTGCCGACCTCGCCGCCCGGGTCGGGCGGTCGCACGGCGGCGGTGGTGAGCGCCTTGGATGAAGCCTGTGGAGCCTGCCCCGACGCTGTCCCACAACCGGCCAGCAGTCCGGCGACGGCCAGGGACACCGCAATCTTCGCTCTCATAACGGACATTCTGCCTCGTCTTTACGTCGGGCTACGATGCCGCCATGCGGTTCACGGCCATCGAGGCGGACGTCCGCGCGATGGTCACCGACCCGCGCTGGACGGCGCTCCCCCTCCAGTCGCGCGCCCACGCGATCGCGTCCAGGGCCCTGGCCACGCCCGACGGGGGCCGGTGGATCTTCGGCGCGCACGCCCGCTGGTACCTGCAGGACCCCATCGACGGCCGCTGGCACCTGACCGCCCCGCCACGCCAGTGCCCGGCCCGCATCCAGCCGCACACCGGCGTCCTGCTGCCGCACCTGGTGCCGCGCGGGCCCGACTTCGCCTTCACCGGATGGTCCAGCCAGGCGTTCGTCGGGCCCGACGTGCCCGCCGCGCTCACCGCCGAGATCCGCGCCCTGGTCAGGGCGAACGGCAGGCGCTCGGTCGACGACTTCCCGCTGAGCTCCTTTCGCGAGGTCTTCGCGAGCGACGTGCCGGGCACGGTGGCGGCGATCTGGGCGACGATCATGTGGTGCGCCTACGCACCCGCCTTCGACGGCAACGAGCAGCTGCTCTCGGTGTTCGGCGAGTACCTGGGCCGTCCGCTGCCCGGCGACGAGTGGGTGCGCTGGCTGCCCTCCCCGCCGCTGACCGCCCTCGTCACCCTGTACGGCGAGCGGATCAGAGCCGGCGCCGCCCGTGCCGCGCTGCGCCTGGCCGCCCTCATGGCCGACACGGCCGGGATCCTCGCGGCCGACGCGCGCTTCGCGCCGAGGGCCCAGGCGCTCATCGCGATGCTGGAGCCCACTCTTCGCAATCCCGCCCTCGACCACCAGACCGCCACAGGCCCCCTCCCGGTGCACCGGCCACCCCTGGCCCCGCACCGGCTCCCCACGGGCCCTCTCGCCCCGCCTCCGGCCCACACGGACTCCTCCGGTGCCTTCCGCGCCCCCTCCGCCGACCACCCCCGAGCAGAATGGCCCCCCACCGCCCACCCGCACGAGACCCAGGGATGGGCCACCACCGGCCACCCGCACGACGCCGCAGGATGGGCCACCTCTGGTCCCTCGCACGACGCCTCGGGATGGATCGCCGCCGGGCACTCGCACGAGACCGCGGGGTGGACGCCCGGCGGTCGTTCACGCGAGATCTCGGGGTGGGCCTCCGCCGACCGATCGGTAGAGATGCCCGGCCGGACTCCCTCCGCGGATCCGCGCGAGGACCCGGGCGCGGCCGCCGCCGACGACGCGCTGCGGTGGGCGTGGCTGGCCAGGGTGCCCGACCGCCTGGCGCGGGCCGTCCTCGCGGAGACCGACCCCGGGGAGCACCTCCGCCACACCGTCGGCGACCTGCTCGAGGCCGTGGCCTTCGCCCCCGATCCGCACAGGACGGCCGCCGCCCTCCTCGCGGCCGACCACGTCGACGCCCCCGAGGGGCTGCCCACCGTGTCGGCCTGGCTGGACCACCGCCTGCGCCACGCCCTCCACACCCAGCTCGCCGCCTCGCACGGCGAGGACACCGAGCCCGACGGGTTCGAGGTGGGGCCGCGCTGGCTCGACACCGTCCCGCCCACCAGGGAGGAGGCGGCCGCGGTGCTGGGCGCCGCCTACGCGTCAGGGCTGGCGTGGTGCCGTCTCACCGGCACGCCCGTGCCGGGCGGTGGCTTCCCCGGGGCCGCCGCGATCGTTCACAGGCTCATCCATGAGCGCGACGATCCCCACCTAAACCACTAATACGGCTATTTCACCCTTACTCGGTAAATATCGTTCCAGCGCGAGAATTCTCCGAATTGTGATCTCGGAAACGGGAAATGATCCGTGTGGGGGCAGGATGGCACCGCAAGGAATGACCCCGATGGGCCATGTCGCCTGAAGGGCCCCCGCCGTAACCTCGAAGAGGGTGTGGGCTGCGGAAGGAAGGACGACGCGGTGGGGCACGACGACCTGGACTCTCGGGTCCACGACCGTGTCGCGTTGGACGAGATTGCGCTCTACGCCGAGGTGCTCACCGCCGTCGCGATCAGCGAGCGGCGGCTGACCTTGGACGAACTCGACGACGCGCTCGGATTGCGGACTTCGGCGAGCCGCTGAAGGCCATCACATTGACCTAGTCCCGGACTCCCGCGGGGTCCGGGACACGGTTTTTCTGATAGCTCACCGAAGCCCGAGATGACTAGTCACGAGCGGACGAGTCGAGCGATCGCCGCCGACGCCTCCTTGACCTTCGCCTCCGCCTCGGGGCCTCCGGAGTTGATCGCGTCGGTCACGCAGTGGGAGATGTGCTCCTCCAGCAGCCCGAGGGCCACCGCCTGGAGCGCCCGCGTGGCCGCCGAGACCTGGGTGAGGATGTCGATGCAGTAGGCATCGTCCTCCACCATGCGCTGCAGGCCCCTGATCTGACCTTCGATCCGCCGCAGACGGGTCAGATAGGCCTGCTTGTCTCCGCTGTACCCATGCATGCATCAAAGGTACCCAGTCAGCGGAGGTCGGCGATCAGCCGTTCCCACTGCGCCGAGATCTCGGGCGCCGCGTGCCCCGTGGCGGTCTCGAGCGCTCCGGCCGCCAGCGATCTGCGCCTGCGATCGTCGTCGACCAGCGTGAGCAGGGCCGAGGCGTACAGCTCGATCTCCCCCTCGGGCACGAGCACGCCGTTGTAGCCGGTGACGATGTACTCGGCGGCGCCTGTGGCGCCGTCGAAACCCACCACGGGCACGCCGCAGCCCATCGCCTCCAGCACGGTCATCCCGAGCGTCTCCGCGCGTGACGTGGTCGCCACGATCGACGCCTTGGCGAACTCCCCTGCCAGGTCGGGCGTGGTCCCCATGAAGTAGACGTGGTTGTGCAGGTTGAGGTCGCGCACCAGGTCACGCAGCCTGCGCTCCTCGGGGCCCGAGCCGTACAGCCTGAGCCGCCAGTCGGGGCGCTTGTCCGCCACGATCGCGAAGGCCCTGATCAGCCGGTCGTAGGCGCGGGCGGCCACCAGGCGCCCGCCGGTCGCCACGATCCTGTTGTCCATCCGCGAGCGCGGCCACGGCCCGCCGGGCAGGGCGTCGGGCACCACGTGGACCGCGGGACCCGCGGTCTCGAGCAGCCGCCGCCAGTCGTCCCTCGCCCCCTCGGTGGAGGTCACCACCGCGTCGAGCCGGGGGTAGAACCGCTTCACGGGCGCCGGTACGGCAGGCCGCCCCCACTCCCAAGCGATCTTGACCAGCTCCCTCGGGGCCGATCTGGCCGCCTGGACACTGATGCCGGGCCGGGTGGTGATGAGAACATCACTCCTGAGCGTGCGCACCAACCGCCACAGCGCCACCTCGGTGCGCATCTGGCCACGCGGCAGCAACTGCCTCGACCCGGGCCTGGCGTCGATCAGTGAGCGCATCGACACCCGCCCGCTCACCGGAAAGAACGGCTTCTCCTTCTGCCGCCTGACGCTGATGACCTCGACCTCGTGCCGCTCGGCCAGGTCGGAGGCGAGGTTGAGGACGGCGCGCACATCTCCCCGCATGACGTAGGCGGAGGGGAGAACGAGGCTGACCTTCACACGCCCACCTCGATCCGCAGCTCGTCGTCGGCGGTGTAGCACGGGCGGACCGGCACGCCGTCCACCCGCATCGCCGGATAGTGCAGGCGGCGGCGCTTGCCGTCGACGTCGTCCAGCCGGGAGGCGAGGCGCAGCGGCGCCGGCACACCCTCCACCTCCAGCGAAGGCTCCCAGGTGCCCGCGCCCTCGGGATCGGCCGCGATCACGTCGACCAGCGAGACGGCGGCGTGGAAGCGCACCCCCTGGACGGTCGCGACGGCGGCCACCGTGGTCGCCGCCGCCTCGTCCACCGCCCCGCCGTCCGGCGTGTCATCGGCCCGCGAGGGCCGCCTGCGCTGCAGTGAGAGCGTGGCCTCGTGCCTGGCGTCGTCGTCGTCGAGCCCCGTGTAGGCCAGCAGCCCGGTGACCTCGAAGCGGCCCTCCCTGAACCAGACCGCGCGCACCTCGGCGGCGGGCTCGGCGGTGCAGATCTTCAGCGCCAGGAAGCCGTTCCGCGTGCGGTAGGCCCGGTAGGCGAGCGTGCGCCTCGACAGCGCGTAGGTGTCGAGATGGTCGAGGGAGAAGCCGGGGTCGACGCTCCTGATGCGGGTGCGGCCGTCGTCGTCCCCGAGGTAGGCGTCCCACCGGCCGGAGGTCAGCGTCAGCGGTGACAGCGAGACCGCGAGCGCGGCGTCGCGCACCTCCGCGCCCGCTGCGCCCAGCGAGATGCGGCGCTCGATCCCCGTCGCGCGGTGACGCAGGATCAGCTCCATGCCGGGTTTCAGCGGGCGGTCGACGGCCAGTCGGAGGGAGAGCACGTCAGCCAGGGTGACTTCGGCGTCGGTCACGACGACGCGCATCCGCAGCCCCTCCCCGTCGAATGAAGCCATGCGACGTTGAGGTTACCGTGATTTTCCCGTTATGTGGAGAAAGGTTTTCGGCCTTGTCGCGCGACTGACATGCGAAAGTCCGCAACACCAGGTGTTGCGGACTTCCGACTCAGCCCTTGACAGACTTGATCAACAGCTGGGCCACGTCGACGACCTCCAGCGTCTCCTTGGCCTCGCCGCTGTTCTTCTTCTCGTTGATCGCGTCGCCCAGCATCACCATGCAGAACGGGCAGGCGGTGGAGACCGTGTCGGGATTCGTGGTCAGCGCCTCGTCCACGCGCTCGGTGTTGATGCGCTTGCCGATGCGCTCCTCCATCCACATGCGCGCGCCACCCGCGCCGCAGCAGAAGCCCCTGTCCTTGTGCCGGTGCATCTCCTGCGTCTGAACGCCCGGCACCTTCGACATGATGTCGCGGGGCTGGCTGTAGACCTTGTTGTGGCGGCCGAGGAAGCACGGGTCGTGGTAGGTGATCTTCTCCTCGATCGGCGTGATCGGGGTGAGCTTGCCCTCGTCCACCAGCTTGGCGAGCAGCTGCGTGTGGTGCACGACCTCGTAGGTGCCGCCGAGCTGCGGGTACTCGTTGGCCAGCGTGTTGAAGCAGTGGGGGCAGGTCGCCACGATCTTCTTCACGCCCGCCTCGTTCAGCGTCTCGATGTTCTGCTGGGCGAGCATGTTGAAGAGGAACTCCATGCCCAGGCGGCGGGCCGGGTCACCGGTGCACGCCTCGGCGGGACCGAGCACCGCGAACTTCACGCCCGCGATGTGGAGCAGTTCGGCGACGGCCTTCGTGGTCTTCTTGGCCCGGTCCTCCAGGGCTCCGGCACAGCCGACCCAGAACAGGTACTCGGTGTCCTCGGGCATCTTCTCGTCGATGAGCGTGACCTCGAAGTCAAGCTCCTCGATCCAGTCGGCCCGCTTCATCTCGGACATGCCCCACGGGTTGCCCTTGTTCTCCAGGTTCTTCACCATCACTCCCGCCTCGGACGGGAACGACGACTCCACCATCACCTGGTAGCGGCGCATGTCGAGGATGTGGTCGATGTGCTCGATGTCCACCGGGCACTGCTCGACGCAGGCGCCACAGTTGGTGCAGGACCACAGGACGTCGGGGTGGATGACGCCCTCCTCGCCGACCAGCGGCTTCTCCAGCAGCGCCAGCACGTCGGTGTCGGCGTGGCTGGTGTCGCCCTGCAGCAGGTACGGCGCGACCTTGAAGGCGTGGTCGCGCTGGTCGAGGATGAGCATCTTCGGCGACAGCGGCTTGTCGGTGTTCCAGGCGGGACACTGCGACTGGCACCGGCCGCACTCGGTGCAGGAGTAGAAGTCGAGGAAGCCCTTCCACGTCGTGTCGCCGATCTTCCCCCTGCCCAGCTTCTCGGGGTCGAGGTCCTCGTCCTCGAAGTCGACGGGCTTGCCGTCCACGCGCATCTCGGGCGCGGCGCCCAGGCCGTCGGGGCGGCGGGAGAACAGCACGTTCAGCGGCGCGGTGAAGATGTGCAGGTGCTTGGAGTTCACCACGATGACCAGGAACACCAGCATGAAGCCGATGTGCAGGAGCAGGGCGATCTCTTCGAGCAGCGGACTGGCGGGCAGCACGTTCCCCAGGGCCAGCGAGACGAAGGCGCCGCCGTCGTAGGGGAGGTTGTTGTTGGCCGCCGCGACGCCGCGGGCCAGGAACAGCGTCCAGATGATGTTGAAGATCATGAACAGGACGAGCCACGCGCCGCCGAGGTGGGAGCCGGAGAAGCGCGACTTGCGGCCCAGCGTCTTCGGCGAGTTCTTGACGCGGATCACCGCGAACGCCACGAGGCCGAGCAGACACGCGACCGCGATGAAGTCCTGGAGGAAGCCCAGGACCGACCACTGCCCGATCAGCGGGATGTGGAAGTTCGGCCGCCCAGTGACCGCGCCCTGGATGATCGCGCCGTACGCCTCGATGTAGACGGTCAGCAGGATGAAGAAGGCCCACATGACGAAGAAGTGCGCGACGCCCGAGGGTGTCCACTTCAGCAGCTTCTTCTGGCCGAACACCTCGACCAGCTGGGCCTTGGCCTCGTCGCCCGCGTGCGCCTTGGCGTACTCGATGCGCTCGGGCGCCGGCGGGCCGACCGTGGCCAGCTTGAACAGGAACAGCGCTCGACGGCCCGCCACGGCGACCGCCGCGACGGTCATCGCGAGCCCGATGATGGCTACCCAGAGCACGATTCCTCCCACAGACGGCGTCAGGCCAATCCTACCGGTGAGTAACTTTGCACCGATACGGCCATATTAGAACATTGCTCTATGGAGCCAGATAGCGCTGCACCGTCGGCGCGAGCAGCTCCACCAGGTCCTCCAGATCGGCGGAGGCCAGCGGCTCGAGCGCGAGCACGTAGCGAGCCAGCACCACGCCGATGAGCTGGGCGAAGGCCGCCTCCATCCGCAGGTGCGACACGCCGAGCCCGTCGGCCACCTTATACAGCAGCGCGTTGGTGATGAACTCCCGAATCATGCCGACGACCTGCTCGTTGGTCATCGCCGACCGGAGCAGCGCGAGCACCGGCTCCCTGGCCTGGGCGTCGGACGTCACCGTCAGGATGAATCTGACGAGCCGCTCGCCGACCTCCTCGCGCGGCCCCTCCAGGACCAGGGGCACCACCTGGGCCGGATCGATCGGCAGCTGCATGGCCGCGACGAACAGGCCCTCCTTGGTGTCGAAGTAGTGGTGCACGAGCGCGGGGTCCACCGCCGCCTCGCGGGCGATGCCGCGGATCGTCGCCTTGTCGAAGCCCTTCTCCGCGAACACCTGCCGGGCCGCGGCGAGGATCTCGCCGCGGGTGTCGGCCGCCCCCGGCCTGCGTCCCGTGCGCCGGTTGACGGTCACCTGCCGACCGCCAGGTAGACGCGCATCGGCACGGTGAGCAGGCCGTCGGGGAAGACCCTGATCAGCTCCGCCCGCTGCCTGTCGACCAGCTCGTCGGCGGCCTCCTGGGTCAGGGCCGCCATGTAGGAGTGGGAGCGCAGGTCGAGCAGGAACTCCTCCACCGCCACCAGGCGGGTCCAGTGCAGCCAGCGCTCCTCCACCCGCAGCGCGGCGGCGATCTGCGGCACCCGCCACTCGGGCAGCGCGGGACCCCAGTAGGTCGGGCACGACTCGGCCAGGCGCACCTCGTAGGCGGCCAGCCAGTCGGCCTTGCCCGCGTCGGTCGTGTTCCACCAGGCGGCGATCGCGCCTCCCGGCCGCAGCGCCCTCCTGGCCTCGGCGACGGAGGTCACGGGGTCGAGCCAGTGCCACGACTGGGCGTAGGTCACCAGGTCGGCGCCGCCGTCCCTGATCGGGAGCGCGTTTCCGTCGCCCTGCACCACGACCAACCGGCCCGATGCGCTTGCGCCTGACTCGAGTCGTCCTTCTTCGTCCGGCGCGTCCGCCGCCTCGGCCCCCGGAGAGCCCACGGGCTGCCCCTCACGGGCCGGCGTCTGGCCGGCTCGCTGTGCCGTACCTGAGCGGTCTCGGGCCACCAGGCGCGCGAGCATCTCGCGCCCCGGGTCGACGGCGACCACCCGGGCGCCACGGGCGCGCAGCGCGCGGCTGGAGATGCCGGTGCCCGCGCCCACGTCCACCACGGTCGCGCCGGCCAGCGGGATCCCCGAGACCTCCGACAGAGCGCGGAACAGCTCGTCGGGGTAGCCGGGCCGGGCGGCGTCGTAGGCATCGGCGACCCGGTCGAACACCCTGCCAAGCGCGCGAGAGGGGCCAGTGACACTCATGAGAACACTTTGCCCCACTCGCTGACCATCTAGACGCCGCTCATTGAGACGCCGCCAGATGCAGCCTGGCGAAGGCGAGCCCCTCGGCCAGATCGTCGATCCGCTCGGTACGGCTGGCCGCCTTGCGCGTGTTGATCTCCAGAACGACCAGCCCGCCGAAGCCGGTGCCGGCCAGCCGTTCGAGGACCGCCGCGCACGGCTGGTTGCCCCGGCCCGGCACCAGGTGCTCGTCCTTGTTGCTGACCCCGAGACCGTCGGCCAGGTGCAGGTGCGCCAGCCGGTCGCCGAGCTTGACCGCCATCTCCATCGCGTCGGAGCCCGAGACCGCCGTGTGCGACAGGTCGAGCGTGACCTGCGGAAAGGCGTAGTCGATCGGATTCCAGTCAGGTGAGTACGGCACGACGTCGTTGCCACGCGCCTTCAGCGGGAACATGTTCTCCACCGCGAAGATCACGTCGGTCTCCTCGCGCATCCGCGCCAGGCCGTTCTCGAAGTCGCGCGCGTAGTCGCGCTGCCAGCGGAACGGCGGATGCACCACGACAGTCTGCGCGCCGAGCCGCTCGGCGGCCTTCTGCGCCTTCAGCAGCTTCGCCCACGGGTCGCGCCCCCACACCCGCTGGGTGACCAGCAGACACGGCGCGTGGATCGCCAGGACCGGGACGCCGTAGTGGTCGGACAACCGTTCGATCACGTCGATGTCCTGGCTGACCGGATCGGCGCCCACCATGATCTCAACACCGTCGTAGCCGAGGCGCGCGGCCAGCTCGAAGGCGTCCGGGGTGCGTTCCGGATATACCGAAGCCGTGGACAATGCGATCTTCGCATTGGGCACGCGGATGACATCTGCCACGCTGCCAGCGTATGCCGCCGGACCTCGTACCGTTGAACCATGCCGCGCATCGCGAACGGGGCGATCCCCAGCCCCAACATCTGGAACGCACCCAAGATCTACGAGGTGGAGAACCGCGCGGTCGACCCCGAGGGCAAGGCGAACGCGGCCATGCGCGCCATCCGGCACTGGGACGGCGCGACCGTCCTCGACATCGGCTGCGGCGCCGGATACCACCTGCCGATCTTCGCCGCCTCCGCCGCGAAGGTGGCGGGCGTGGAGCCGCACGGCGACCTGGTCGAGCTGGCCAGACGCCGCTGCGCGGGCCTGTCCAACGTGAAGGTGCACGCGGCCACCGCCCAGAACCTGCCGCTGCCCGACGCGAGCGTCGACGTGGCCGTCGCCCGCTGGGCCTACTTCTTCGGCCCCGGCTGCGAGCCCGGCCTGCGCGAGCTCGACCGCGTCGTACGGCGGGGCGGCGCCGCCTTCGTCATCGACCTCGACGCCACGCGCGGCGCCTTCGGCCGCTGGTTCCAGCGCACGGTGCCCTCCTATTCCGCCAGGACGGTCGAGAACTTCTGGTCCCGCCACGGCTGGCAGCGCGACACGCTCGACCTCCGCATGGTCTTCCAGCACAGGGCCGACCTGGAGGACGTGCTGCGCATCGAGTTCTCCCACGAGGTGGCGGAGGAGGCCATCGCCGAGACCCCGGGGCTCGAGCTGCCGTATCCGAACGTGCTCCGCTGGCGCTACTTCTGAGCTTGACCTTGTCACCGGTGTCAGGGTTTAGCTTGGAGGCATGCGGATCGGAGAGCTTGCCGAACTGACCGGCGTGAGCGCCCGCTCCCTGCGTTACTACGAGCAGCACGGACTGATCAAGGCACGCAGGGGGACCAACGGCTATCGCCACTACGACCCTTCGGACGTCGAGCTGGTCAGCGAGATCCGTTCGCTGCTGACCGTGGGCTTCACGCTCGAGGACGCCAGGCCGTTCGTCGACTGCCTGCGCGCGGGGCACGCCACGGGCTCCTCCTGCGCGGAGTCGATGGCCGTCTCACGGCGCAAGCTCGCGGAGATCGACGAGGAGATCCGCGTCCTGCTGGCCCGGCGCGCCGAGGTCGCGGGACAACTCGGCAAGAGCTGCTCTGGATGCTTCGCCAAGGGAGAGACATGATCAAGCTGACCACCGACAACTTCGAGGAGCTCGTGCTCAAGAGCTCCGAGCCCGTCCTGGTGGACTTCTGGGCGGAGTGGTGCGGTCCGTGCAGGATGGTCGCGCCCGTCCTCGAGCAGATCGAGGCCGAGCGCGGGCTCACGATCGGCAAGCTGAACACCGACGAGAACCCCGAGATCATGACCCGCTACGGCATCATGGGCATCCCCACGCTGCTGCTGTTCGAGAACGGCGAGCCAGTCAAGCAGGTCGTCGGCGCCAAGCCCAAGCGCTTGCTGGAGGCAGAGCTCGGCCTGTCCTGACCCACTCGCCGTGTCCTGCCCGGGCCCGGTCGTGCCGAACCGATCGCGTCGGGCTGATCCGATCGGGGGGCGGCGGATTGTCGGCGGAGCAGGCTAGCCTGCTCGGCATGGCACCCAAGACCGCACAGAAGCCCGGTTACCGCTGCGCCGAGTGCGGTTGGCGCACCACCAAGTGGGTCGGCAGGTGCGGCGAGTGCCAGGCGTGGGGCACGGTCGACGAAGAAGGCGCACGGGCGGGCGTCCACGTGGTGCAGCCGGGCGCGACCAGCGGCCCCGCCGTCCCCATCGGCCACGTCAAGGCCGACATCGCGGCCGCCCGCACCACCGGCGTGAGCGAGCTCGACCGCGTGCTGGGCGGCGGTCTGGTGCCCGGCGCCGTCCTGCTGCTGGCCGGCGAGCCCGGCATCGGCAAGTCCACGCTGCTGCTCGAGGCCGCCGCCCGCATCGCCGAGCGGTCCACCGTCCTCTACGTCACGGGCGAGGAGTCCGCCGCCCAGGTGCGCCTGCGGGCCGACCGCATCGGCGCGATCCGCGACAACCTCTACCTCGCCGCCGAGACCGAGCTGTCGGCGCTGGTGACCCACGTGGAGAAGGTCGAGCCCCAGTTGCTCGTCGTCGACTCCGTGCAGACCGTCGGCTCGGCGCAGGCCACCGGCGTCCCCGGCGGCGTGACGCAGGTGCGCGAGGTGGCGGCCAATCTCGTCCGGCTGGCCAAGGAGCGCAACATGGCCACCGTGCTGGTCGGCCACGTCACCAAGGAGGGCTCGATCGCCGGCCCCCGCACCCTCGAGCACCTCGTCGACGTGGTGCTCAACTTCGAGGGCGACCGCCACTCCCGGCTGCGCATGGTCCGCGCGATCAAGAACAGGTTCGGCCCCACCGACGAGGTCGGCTGCTTCGACCTCCACGAACGCGGCATCGAGGGCATCACCGACCCCAGCGGGCTGTTCGTCTCGCGGCGCAGCGAGCCGGTTCCCGGCACCTGCGTCACCGTCACCGTCGAGGGCACCCGCCCGCTTCCCGCCGAGGTGCAGGCGCTCGTCGCCCGCACCGAGGCGCAGCAGCCGCGCCGCACCTCCTCCGGCCTCGACCCCTACCGCGTGCAGATGGTCCTGGCCGTCCTCGAACGCAGGCTCAACGCCCGCCTGGGCGGCTGCGACGTCTTCACCGCCACCGTCGGCGGCATCAAGCTGGCCGACCCCGCGGTCGATCTGTCCGTCATGCTCGCCGTGGCGAGCGCCGCCGGCGACAAGCCGCTTCCCTCGGGGCTCATCGCGCTGGGCGAGGTGGGGCTGGCCGGCGAGCTGCGGCCGGTGCGCGACGTCCGCCGCCGGCTGTCCGAGGCGGCGCGGCTGGGGTTCAAGCGGGCGCTGGTGCCCCGCGGCTCCCTCGAGGACGGCGGCCGCCGCCGCCCCGACGAGGAACGGGCTCTCGTCCCCGTCGGGCCCGTCGCCTTCGCGCCCGGGTTCGAGGTGATGGAGGCGGAGAACGTCTGGGACGCGCTCACGCACGTCACCTGACCTTGGCTTTTTCGGAAAACCTGGCGTAACGGCGCCCCGCCGCATGGGCCCGCAGTAGCGTGAAGGACGTGGGCCGGCCATGGGGCTGCCTTGGCCTATCGTTGGCTTGCCGTAGACGACGGAGAAGTAAAGCGTCAGCGGCGGACGGCGGAGGTCGGCCGGTAAGCTGAGATTTGACTAGGACACGGGGGTCAGGTGGCAAACGACAGGAGTCTTGACGACCGTCGTCGCACAGCCCTTGCCTCGGTCGCTCCGGGCACGGCACTGAGAGACGGTCTGGAGCGCATCCTGCGCGGCCAGACGGGCGGGCTCATCGTGCTCGGCTACGACAGCGTGGTCGAGGAGCTGTGCAGCGGCGGCTTCGAACTCGACGTGGAGTTCTCCGCGACGAGGCTGCGCGAGCTGGCCAAGATGGACGGCGCCATCGTGCTGCGCAGCGACGACCACAAGCTCGTGCGCGCGGCCGTGCATCTCGTGCCCGACCCCTCGATCCCGACCGACGAGTCGGGCACCAGGCACCGCACGGCGCAGCGCGTCGCCAGGCAGACCGGCTACCCGATCATCGCGATCAGCAAGTCGATGCGCATCATCGCCCTCTACCTCGACGGCATCCGCTACGTCCTGGAGGAGTCGGCGGCGATCCTCTCCAAGGCCAACCAGGCCCTGGCCACGCTCGAGCGCTACAAGCACCGCCTCGACGAGGTCTCCGGCACGCTGTCCGCGCTCGAGATCGAAGACCTCGTCACGGTCCGCGACGTCGCCGCGGTCGCCCAGCGGCTCGAGATGGTGCGCAGGATCTCCGAGGAGATCCAGGGCTACGTCGTCGAGCTCGGCACCGACGGGCGGCTGCTCTCCCTCCAGCTCGACGAGCTGGTGGCGGGCGTCGACTCCGACCGCGAGCTGATCGTCCGCGACTACCTGCCCACCTCGGCGGCGCGCGGCAAGCGCAAGGTCACCGACGTCCTGCAGGGCTTCGACGCCCTGTCGGCCAGCGAGCTGCTCGACCTGTCCGCGGTGGCGAAGGTGCTCGGCCGGGGGGCCAGCGAGACCCTCGACAGCCCCGCGAGCCCGCGCGGCTTCCGCCTGCTCGCCAAGGTCCCCAGGCTGCCCGCCACCGTCGTCGACCGGCTGGTCGACCACTTCGGCGGGCTGCAGAAGCTGCTCGCGGCCAGCATCGACGACCTCCAGGCGGTCGGCGGCGTCGGCGAGTCGCGCGCCCGCAGCGTCCGCGAGGGGCTGTCCAGGCTGGCCGAGTCCAGCATCCTCGAACGCTACGTGTAGCCCGTCAGCGCAGGTGGAAGACGGCCTTCGGGCTGCGCAGCCCGCCGGTGCGCACCACGGCCACGTACGTGCCGGGCAGCGCCGCGGCCCGCGTGCCTCCACACTCGCTCCCTGAGCGGCGGCGGTCCCAGTCGAGGCTGCGGACATAGGGGATCCCGCGCTCCAGCCTGCGCAGCTCCACGCCCTCACCGTTGACGCAGTCGGAGGTCGACCACACCCGATCGCTGCCCGAGGTGATCCGGACCTCCATCGAGCGCGCCCCCACATCGGCCACGCACATGACCGGGCCCGTGTTCACCAGGGTGACCAGGAAGTTCGGACGGGCGCCCGCGCCGTAGACCTCCTGGCGTCCCTGGAGGTTGAGCACCAGGTCCTTCTCCGCGCACGGCATGCCCGGCTTCGGCTTCGGCTTCGGCGTAGGCGTGACAGGGAGCGCCGCTCGCGGCTTGCCCGGCCTGGACGGCTTGGGCGTCGGCGTGGGCGCCATCGTCACTGTGGGCAACCCCGCCAGCACCGATTGCTCCGACGCCGACGAGCTCGGCGCCGACGTGCCGCTGGACGTGCTCTGCGGTCCGTCGGGGCTGCCGGAACAGGCCCAGGCCACCACGGCCACGACGACCAGCACTCCGACGAGCACGGTCATGCGCCGCCGCCAGTAGACATCGCCAGAGCCGCCACGCAGAGTATCCGGATCCATACGCACAGCATGCTTATTCCTTGCGCACGCAGCGTGACGACACGCCGTAACGCACTACGCTGGGCGGGTGGCCGACCCGAACCTCCTACGAGAGCCCATTCTCGACTGGTACGCGGACAATGCCCGCGATCTTCCCTGGCGCCGCTCCGACGCCACGCCCTGGGGAATTCTGGTCAGCGAGATCATGCTGCAGCAGACCCCCGTCGTCAGGGTGCTGCCGGTCTGGGAGCAGTGGATGGAGCGCTGGCCCGCCCCCGCCGACCTCGCCGCACAGCCCCCAGGCGAGGCCGTACGCCACTGGGGCCGCCTCGGCTACCCGCGCCGCGCCCTGCGCCTGCACGCCTGCGCCAAGGCCATCACGGCCGAGCACGGCGGCGAGGTGCCCGCCGACCACGCGACGCTGCTCTCGCTGCCCGGCATCGGCGAGTACACCGCGGCGGCCGTCGCCAGTTTCGCCTTCGGCGGCACGCATCCCATCCTCGACACCAACGTCCGCCGCGTCCTGGGCCGGGCGGTGCGGGGCGAGGAGTATCCCCCGAACGCCACCACGGCCGCCGAGCGCCGCCTGGCCCTCGATCTGCTGCCGGCGGTGGGCGCGCCGCTCTGGGGCGTGGCGGTCATGGAACTCGGCGCCCTCGTCTGTACGGCCCGCAGCCCACAGTGCGGGGCGTGCCCGGTTCAAACGGTGTGCGCTTGGCGGCTGGCGGGCAGGCCGCCGGGGGTGGCGCGCAGGGGCCAGACGTACGACGGCACCGATCGGCAGTGCAGGGGACGCCTGCTCGCGGTGTTGCGGGCGGCGCACGGGCCCGTCCCCAAGGCGGCGCTGGACGTGGTGTGGGACGAACCGATCCAGCGGGAACGCGCCCTGGACGGGCTGGTCACGGATGGCCTGGCGGAGGTCATGTCCGACGGCACCTACCGCCTCCCTGCCTGACCCGCCTCCCTACCTGACCCAGCCGCCCTGACCCTCGCCGCTCCCCACCAACGAAACCTCGACGACGGCCATGCTCCCCCGACCACCGACCACGCCCTCATCGCCGCACCTGGGCCTACGGGTCGTCAGGCCCCCGGGGTTCTCCTGATCGGCCCCTCAACTTCGGGCCCGGAGCCCTCAGCTCGGGCTCGGAACCCTCGATTCAGGGACGCGTGATCCTCAGCTCGGGCCCGGACCCTCGATCCAGGGACACGTAATTCTCGACTCGGACTCGGACCCCTCGGCTCGGAGGGCGTGACCCTCGACTCGAGCTCGACCCCTCAGCTCGGAGGGCGTGACCCTCGACTCGAGCTCGGGACCCTCGGTTCAGGGGTGAGCGCCCTCCGACTCGGGGATGAGACGGGGACCTCGGCCCGGGGTTCGGCTCGGATGGGTCCGGGGGACCGCCGCCGGGTCCTGCGTTGGCACCCTCGGGCCGGGCCCATAGTGAGGTCGCGACCTCGGGCCGGGCCCATAGTGAGGTCGCGACCTCGGGCCGGTTCGGAGTGGGGTCGCGACCTCGGGCCGGGATGTCCGGTTCGGGTCAGGCGGCGAGTTGGAGACCCAGGGCGGTGAGGTTGGTGCGGGCCCAGTCGAGCTCCTCAGCCAGCAGGGACACCAGCGCGCCAGGACCCTTCGCCCGGCCCGGCACCATCAGGTTGTGGGTCTCGACCTCGATGTGCGCGGTCCCGTTGACCGCGCCCGACAGGATCGCGTTGAGCGTGTCGTGCAGCACCGCGCCCGTGTCGGTGTGGTTGTGGACGTGCCCCAGCTTGACGACGGGCGCCCCCACAGCGGCCAGCCCTCGCAGCGCCGCGCCGGACTCCTCGCCGCCCCCGCAGGCCAGGTGGCACGCGTCGAGACAGACCCCGAGGTGCTCGGAGTCGATGCCGCCCACCCGCTCGACGGCCTGCTCGGTCGTCTCCAGCACGCATCCGGGCCAGGGCTCGAAGCCCACCCTGATCGTCTTGCCGGTCACGCTGTGGATGCCGCGCAGCTCCCTGGCCAGCCGTTCGAGCCTGCGCGTGGCGATCGAGTGAAGGTCGGCGGGCCAGTCGCGGCGCCACCCGATCGGGATAGTGGAGATGCTGCCGAACCGCACGTCCTCGGGCAGCAGGAAGGCGAGGATCCTCGCGAGGGCCATCGTGTAGCGGTAGCGCTCGGGCTTGGCCCAGTCGGGGCCTGGCACTTCCTGGTTGCGTCCGCCGGTGCCGTTCAGGCTGACGACCTCCAGCCCGCGCTCCTCCAGCGAACGGCGCAGCCGGACCAGCTCGATGCGGTCGGCGGTCAGGTGGTCGGCGACCGCGGGTGACAGCCACAGCCCCACACCCATCCGCTCCACGCCGAGGCGCTTGCGCACCGGCACGGCATAGCGGGTGAGGTGGGCGATCAGGTTCTCGAGGTCTTCCGCGGGGTGCACGCCGGCGTTGTAGGCCAAGTGAACGAGCGTTCCGTCATCGTGACGCAGGCGCATCGGCTTCCTCCACGGCTTGCACTGGGTGTCTGTGTCCATCGCCTCGGACTGTGCCGAGCTTGCCCGCCCGACGGGCGCCTGCGCGTCCGCCCTGGGTTGATTCCTTCGTACGCCCCAGGGATGAGTCCAACGTAGGGACGCCGTCTTGCGGGCCACTTGTGCGGGACTTGGCGACTCTTCTTTGCTCTACAGATTGTAGTACTACTTCTGGTGGCGGTATAGCCGATCTCCACCTGGAGTTCCGATCCGACATCGAACCGATGCATGCCCCCAAAACGCTTCGAAGGCGGCGTGACGGATCGCCGTTGCGGCGGTCGGCCGGTGAGCTCGAGGAGCGTTTCCCTGGAAGGAGCCTGGCCGGTGACGAGGGTGGCGCTTACGGTGGCTTGCCGTACGAGAAAGAAAGAGCAAGACGGCAAAGGGCCCGCGCGGAGAATACCGCGCGGGCCCGTTGTGCCGGTTGCTACTTCTTGATCGGCTCCACGATGGACGCGGCCGAGTCGGGGACCTGCGAGGCGGCCTCGCCGGTGAAGGTGAACTTGGCGGCGTCGCCCTCACCCTCGATGCCGACCTTGACCACCTGGCCGGGACGCAGCTCGCCGTACAGGATCTTCTCGGAGAGAGAGTCCTCCAGCTCGCGCTGGATCGTACGGCGGAGCGGACGAGCACCCATGACCGGGTCGTAACCGCGGTCGGCCAGCAGCTGCTTGGCGGCCGGGCTGACGTCGAGGCGCATGTCGCGGTCCTTCAGCCGCTCGTCCACCTGAGCGAGCATCAGATCGACGATCTTGATGATCTCGTTCATGGTGAGCTGGTGGAAGACCACGATGTCGTCGACACGGTTGAGGAACTCGGGCCGGAAGTGCTGCTTGAGCTCCTCCTGCACCTTGGACTTCATCCGGTCGTAGTTCGACTCGGCGTCGTTGGACTTCGCGAACCCGACCCCGATGCCCTTGGAGATGTCGCGGGTACCGAGGTTGGTGGTCATGATGATGACCGTGTTCTTGAAGTCGACCACCCGGCCCTGGGCGTCGGTCAGGCGACCGTCTTCCAGGATCTGCAGCAGCGAGTTGAAGATGTCGGGGTGGGCCTTCTCGATCTCGTCGAACAGGACCACGGAGAACGGCTTGCGCCGCACCTTCTCCGTCAGCTGGCCGCCCTCCTCGTACCCGACGTAGCCGGGAGGCGAGCCGAACAGCCTGGAGACGGTGTGCTTCTCCATGAACTCCGACATGTCCAGCATGATCAGAGCGTCTTCGTCGCCGAAGAGGAACTCCGCCAGAGCCTTGGACAGCTCGGTCTTACCGACACCGGACGGGCCGGCGAAGATGAACGAGCCGCCGGGACGGCGCGGGTCCTTCAGACCGGCGCGGGTGCGCCGGATGGACCGCGACAGGCCCTTGATGGCGTCGTCCTGGCCGATGATCCGCTTGTGGAGCTCGTCCTCCATGCGGAGCAGGCGCTGGGACTCCTCCTCGGTCAGCTTGAAGACCGGGATGCCGGTGGCGGTGGCCAGGACCTCGGCGATGAGCTCCTCGGTGACCTCGGCCACGACGTCCATGTCGCCGGCCTTCCACTCCTTCTCGCGACGCTCGCGCTTGAGCTGGAGCTGCTTCTCCTGGTCGCGGAGGGCAGCCGCCTTCTCGAAGTCCTGCGCGTCGATCGCGGACTCCTTGTCGCGACGGACGTTGGCGATCTTCTCGTCGTACTCGCGCAGGTCCGGCGGAGCGGTCATCCTGCGGATGCGCATCCGGGAACCGGCCTCGTCGATGAGGTCGATCGCCTTGTCGGGCAGGTAGCGGTCGCTGATGTAGCGGTCGGCCAGCTGCGCGGCGGCGACCAGCGCGCCATCGGTGATCGAGACGCGGTGGTGCGCCTCGTAGCGGTCGCGCAGACCCTTGAGGATCTCGATCGTGTGGCTGAGCGACGGCTCGGCCACCTGGATCGGCTGGAAGCGGCGCTCCAGAGCGGCGTCCTTCTCGAGGTACTTGCGGTACTCGTCGAGAGTGGTGGCGCCGATGGTCTGCAGCTCGCCACGGGCCAGCATCGGCTTGAGGATGCTGGCGGCGTCGATCGCGCCCTCCGCGGCGCCCGCGCCGACGAGCGTGTGGAGCTCGTCGATGAACAGGATGATGTCGCCGCGCGTGCGGATCTCCTTGAGCACCTTCTTCAGGCGCTCCTCGAAGTCACCGCGGTAGCGGGAGCCCGCGACCAAGGCGCCGAGGTCAAGCGTGTAGAGCTGCTTGTCCTTCAGCGTCTCGGGCACCTCGCCCCTGACGATCTTCTGTGACAGGCCCTCGACGACGGCGGTCTTGCCGACGCCGGGCTCGCCGATGAGAACGGGGTTGTTCTTGGTCCTCCTGGAGAGGACCTGCATGACCCGCTCGATCTCCTTCTCACGGCCGATGACCGGATCCAGCTTGCCCTCGCGGGCCGCCTGGGTCAGGTTGCGGCCGAACTGGTCGAGCACCAGGGAGGTGGAAGGCGCGGACTCCTGCGGACCACCCGCGGCGGCCGGCTCCTTGCCCTGGTAGCCGTGGAGCAGCTGGATGACCTGCTGCCGCACACGGTTGAGATCGGCTCCAAGCTTGACCAGCACCTGGGCTGCCACACCCTCACCCTCACGGATGAGCCCGAGCAGGATGTGCTCGGTGCCGATGTAGTTGTGACCCAGTTGCAAAGCCTCACGGAGCGACAGCTCAAGAACCTTCTTGGCCCGCGGGGTGAACGGAATGTGCCCCGACGGAGCCGACTGGCCCTGGCCGATGATCTCCTCGACCTGCTGGCGCACACCCTCAAGGCTGATGCCGAGGCTCTCCAGAGCCTTGGCGGCTACGCCCTCACCTTCATGGATCAAACCAAGAAGAATGTGCTCAGTGCCGATGTAGTTGTGGTTGAGCATCCTGGCCTCTTCTTGGGCCAGCACGACAACCCGCCTTGCTCGGTCGGTGAACCTCTCGAACATCTTGTCGCTCCTCACAGAGCGGTCAGTCAGGCCGGTAAATCCGGTCCCGTCCTCCCGCATGCTAGCCCTGGCTCGGCGAACCATGCCTCTTGCCGCTGACACGCTCTATAGCAGAGACGTTCCCCGAGAGCAGGGCGTTCACCCTCCATCCAACTACTGTCTGGGGGTGCTGTGTTCCCGATACGCCGCAAGCGAACGACGTTTACCCACCTGGCGATCGGCTGCGCGACACGCCCGGTATTCGCAGGCAAACACGATCATGCGCTTATGGCGATCTCCGGGGTTCTAGGCGATCGTCATAAGCGCATGATGTCAGTGAGCCGCTTCGTACTTCTCCACGACGGTGGAGGCGATCCTGCCGCGCTCGCTGACGGGGAGCCCGTGAGCCTTGGCCCACTGCCGAATCTCCGAGCTCTTCTCACGGCTCATCGAACGCGTGCCGCCCCGCACCCTGCGACGCGCGGTGGCAGCACCCGACTTGCGTGCGGCCTGCTGGAAAGGCGACAGCGCGTCGCGCAGCTTCTTGGCGTTATCGACGCTGAGGTCAATCTCATAGGACGCCCCGTCAATGGCGAAGCTGACCGTCTCATTGGCCTCGCCCCCATCGAGGTCATCGATGAGAATCTCCTGGATCTGCTTGGCCATCTACGGAATCCTTTCCCGGAGCATTGTTTCATTCGCCTGCCAAACATATACCCGAAAAGGCAGCGAGACAATTCAGCGCTTCGCGGATTCCGCTGACTAGTGAGCCAGGTCTGGTTCTCCGGTGGATCCGCCCGGTTTGGACGATGTCCAGCGGCTGCATTCCGTCCCCACGGCGCCTCATCAGGTTTGTGGGGACGCGCCCTTTATGCACAAGCTGCCGACGACACCTACGGGCGGCTGGATGGTCGCCGCCCGCCCCGACCATAGCGCCCCATAGACGGTGGCTACCTGGCGGGGGTGTCAGACCCAGCCTAATGCCAGTCTCTCCAGACTCCTTACCCGATCGCCCGGAAAATCCCGAAAAATCTGGATCTGGGGTGGATGCACACTTCAGCGGGGCTCTTTGATCACTCGGGAGCCGGCCACTCTGTCATGGAACCCCTGCTGGAACGGCCTGTCGATCAAGATGGACAACCCCACGGCGAACGCGAGGATTCCGGCAAGGAGATTGACCCCGGGAATCCCCACGAGGAGCATCGCGCCGGGATACAGGAGCGCTCGTTTCGCCAGATCTCCCCGAGTAAGGCTCCGGCCCGGTACGGCCACCAGCCTAATCTTCATGATCACCTTGCCGAACGTGCGACCGCGCCGGTAATGCGCGAGGCAGTCATAGGCCGCATAACCCGAGCCGACCACGAGCCAGGCGAACAACCCGGGCAGCCGCCCCTCGAAGCTGTCGAGAAGCCCGACAGTCCGCAACAACCCCCAGGCCGCGATGAACAGAATGTAATAGAAGACACCGATGACGAGTGTCTCAATACTTCGCGCCGCGAGCCGTTCCCACCAATCCGCGGGTACGGCAGGCACTCCGGACGCGACCATAACGCCCATTGTGTACGGCGGGCGACCGCGATTACAGGGCCCACGCGCGAAATCAGGGGCCGGCGTCAAGCCGACCCCTGATTTCTTAAGATTCCGCTTACTTGATCTTCACGACGACCGTCTTGGCCACCTTGTCGGCGAAGGTCTGGTGAAGCGGCTTGTCCCAGAACTGCGAGACGGCGTTCACGATGATCAGCAACGCGCCGATGAGGCTGCCCAGAGCGAACGGAAGAACGCCCAGGATGTTGCCGCCCCACGTGACACCCGCCCGCTTCAGCGCGGCGTCACTCGGGAGCCCGCCCTGCGTCAGCGGCGCGCCCACCTGGGCGATCTTGATGCCCATGACCATCTTGCCGACGGTCTGCCCCTTGGACTTCGTGAGGAAGAACTCGTAGGCGACGTAGAGCACGGTGACGAGCACCACGGTGATCGCGTTGAGGGTCCAGTAGCCGGAGCCCTGCGTGAGGATGCCCGTGTTGATGTCGTAGCTGGCCTGGGTGACCAGGATGCCGCCCAGGATAAAACCGAGGATCAACCCGATGATCACACCGCCGACACCGATGATCAGACCGTCGATGATGCGGGCGACCAGACGCTGCCACCACTCGGCGAGCGGAGCGGGCGCGCCGGGAGGCTGCACCCCCGCGGGCGCGCCGTACGGCTGGCCGTAGCCGGGCTGCTGACCGTAGGCCGGCTGCTGCTGGCCGTACCCGGGCTGGCCGTACGGCTGCTGCTGGCCGTAGGGCGACTGCTGCCCGTAGCCGGGCTGCGACTGCCCCTGCTGGCCGTAACCCTGCTGCGGCTGCTGGCCGTAGCCGGGCTGCTGGCCGTAGTCGGGCTGCTGGCCCTGCTGGCCGTACGAAGGCTGGCCGTAGCCGGGCTGGCCCTGCTGACCCTGACCTGGCTGGCCGTAGGCAGGCTGACCGTAGCCGGGCTGCTGACCCGAGGAAGGCTGCTGCTGGCCGTAGCCGGGCTGGCCCTGCTGGCCGTACCCGGGCTGCTGCCCGTAGCCGGGCTGACCGTACTCGGGCTGCTGGCCCGAGGCGGCCTGCTGGCCGTAGCCCTGCTGCCCGTAGGACGGCTGCTGCTGGCCGTAACCCTGCTGCCCGTAGTCGGGCTGCTGGCCCTGGCCCTGCTGGCCGTACGAGGGCTGGCCGTACGAGGGCTGGCCGTAGCCGGGCTGCTGGCCGGAGGAGGCGGCCTGCTGGCCATACCCCTGCTGGCCGTGGCCCTGTTGGCCATAACCCTGCTGCTGCTGGCCGTACTGCTGCTGACCGTAGCCCTGCTGGCCGTAGTCGGGCTGCTGCTGGCCCTGGTGACCGTAGCCGCCGCCGTCTTGGCGATAGCCCACGATCGTCACGTCTGGATCGGGGTCGCCCTGGCGTCCCGCGTTCTGCTGACCGTACCCAGGAGTCCCGCCGGAATTGTCGTCAGGTTGGTCCTGCGGATACGGCGGCTGTCCGGTGCTCACCGTGTCACCTCGCTTCGATGGCGCATGTGGCACATGTCAGGACACATGCTTGCTGTTGCCCAACGTATCGACATGAGTATCAACAATCACCTTTCCCCTTGGTCAACCCCGTAGTCAACTGCGTCCAGATGGAGCAACATGCGGGTGTTGCCGAGGGTGTTCGGCTTCACATGCTCAAGATCGAGAAACTCCGCTACGCCTTCGTCGTAGGAAGCCAGCAACTCGGCATAGACCTCGGGCGATACGGGCGCGCCCTCGATCGGGACGAAGCCGTGCCGGGCGAAGAAGTCCACCTCGAACGTCAGGCAGAAGACCCTGCGCAGACCCAGGTCACGGGCGGCCGCGACCAGCGCGGTAACAATACGGTGACCGATTCCCGCGCCTCTGCATTCGGGGTCCACCGCGACCGTGCGAATTTCCGCGAGGTCCTCCCACATCACGTGGAGCGCGCCGCAGCCGACGACCTCACCGCCGCGCTCGGCGACCCAGAATTCCTGGACGTCCTCGTACAGCGTGACGGTCGCCTTCTCCAGCAGCCTCGGGCCCGCCCCCGCGTACGTGTCGACCAGGCGTCGAATGGCCCGGACGTCGGGCGTACGGGCACGCCGTACGACGATCTCGGTGTCCTGCGCTGTGCGCTCGGCGACCTGCTCCATGGCCCTTCAGCGTACCTAGCTTGTTTCGGACAATACTTAACTACCGTCCCATGACTCTCTGTATTTGGCCGCATACGGCGTGCAGTACCGGAGCGCCTGCCGGACAAATGCTCCTAAAGTCGAGCAAAGAGCCCGCAACGGCCTGGTAGATCGAGGTTTTACGTGATCACGCCGTGATCTTTCGGTGGCGGAACCTCAACTGGATTGACAGTTCTGGTTGAGCACGAACCTGGCTTGCACTAGTGTCCAGCGACGATGTCACCCACGCGACCATGCGTGGAGACGCGCCTAATCCCCGCACGCGGGGAGCCGGGGACCCGCCGGCGGCCTGCGCCGCCAATGGGGTGAGTCCGAGCCCGTGCTCGGTAGGGCTGCTCCGGCCCGAACCCGTCAGCTAACCCGGTAGGCGGCAACGAGAGGAGCTGGTTGGTGAAGCGCACGCGTACCCACGAGGGGAAGTCCGCGGGCAAGCATGCCCGCCCCCACGAACCCAGCCCCCTCAGGAAGCGGTTCGCGATCGTGGGCGCGGCGGTGGCCGCCCTGGCCCTCACCGTCCCTCTCGGCTCGGCCGCCGCCGACCCCAAGCCGACGCTCAAGGAGCTCTCCCAGCAGGTCGAGAAGCTCCACAACGACATCGAGACGCTGACCGAGCAGTACAACGGCCAGCGCGAGAAGCTCAAGAGCGTCAAGAAGTCCGCCGAGGCGGCCAAGAAGGTGCTGGCCACCAGCGAGGCCGACCTCGCCGCCAAGCGGGCGCGCGCCACGCTCCTGGCCGAGAGCACCTACATGAGCGGCGGCTTCGCCGACGGCCTGGCCTTCGCCACGTCGTCCGACCCTGACGCCTTCCTCGACGGCGCCGCCACCTCCTACGCTCTCGGGCAGCAGCAGGGCCAGGAGGTCAAGGAGCTGGCCGACTCCATCGCCGCCGCGGAGCGGGCCAAGGCGACGGCCAAGACGCGGCTGGCCGAGGTGCAGAAGCTCGTCGACGACCTCGGCGCCAAGCGCAAGAAGATCACCTCGATGGTGACCAAGGTCGAGAGCAACCTGTTCAGGCGGGCGATCGGCGAGGCAGGACGGCCCGGCACCAGGGCCACCAAGGTCAACCTTCCGATCATCGGCAGCGGCAAGGCGGCCGAGGCCGCGCGATGGGCGCTCACGCAGCAGCTCAAGCCGTACGTGTGGGGCGCGGAAGGGCCCAACTCCTACGACTGCTCCGGCCTGGTCATGGCCGCCTACCAGCGCGTCGGCATCAGCCTGCCGCACTACACGGGCGACCAGTGGACGGCCGGCACCCACATCACCCGCGAGCAGATGCGCCCTGGCGACCTGGTCTTCTTCTACAGCGACCTGCACCACGTGGGCATCTACATCGGCGGCGGGATGATGGTCCACGCGCCGCGCACCGGCGACGTCGTCCGCATCGCCACCATCGGCAACCGCCCGTTCGCGGGAGCCGTGCGCATCGCGGACTGACGCCGCCTAGATCAGTCTTCGGCGCGCGGCCCAGGCCACCGCCTCGATCGCGGTGGCGACGCCGATCCTGTCGCAGATGACGCGCAGGCGGCGACGCACCGTCCGGCCGCTGATGTCCATGGCCCGACCTACGCGGTCGACGGTGACACCCTTGGCCAACTGCGCGAGGAGATCCAGGTCGTCCTGGCTCAGCTCGACGCCTTCGGTGAGCACATCCATCGGGAGCCCTCCCCCCAACAGCACAAACTCGGAGACGTCTCGCTCAAGCTGGCTGCTCGTCCCGCAGACGGTAAACGCATACCGGAAAGGTCGTCAAGGCCGATTCGGGCCGTTACTTGACGACTGCCATTGACTTGATCGTTCCTATCTGAAGAACATTCCATGCCTGGAGTGCTGAGAACGGTCCACAAGGCCCTTACTGCAATCCATCCGTCTCATGAATTTCACGGCGAATTTCCAGAATCGGCGTGATAACGATGGCGCCGCCTCGACGTCCTCGATGCTGACACGGGCGTGAGCGATGGGGAGTCCTACCGTCCCCGCGCCGTCGTCGACGGTGAGACCTCGACGAGGTGGAGCGGCACCTGGGGTCGAAAAGGCTGTCTACTGGAAGTCGGCGGAGGCACATCGCCGGAGACCGTCCCAATGAGGCTGGGCTCGCTCTGCATAACGGCGTCAGCTTGCGATCCCGCCTCACTCGAAGGAACCCGCCGAACCAGGCCAACGTCGCGGGGGCCGGCAGGCCGCCCGGCAAGGGGGTGTGGGGGAGCTCGGCTCCCCACACGGACCAGCCCGCCTCAGACACGCGCGAAGCGCGCCACCGGGAGACCCTTGCCCTTGAGGCCCGATGCCAGACCGACCCCGAGACGTGCGAAGGCTTAGTGGGACGGCTTGACCAGGGGGAAGAGGATGGTTTCCCTGATGTTCTTGCCGGTGAAGGCCATGATCATTCGGTCGATGCCCGCGCCCATCCCGCCCGTCGGCGGCATCGCGTACTCCAGGGCCTGCAGGAAGTCCTCATCCAGTTGCATCGCCTCGGGGTCGCCCCCGGCGGCGAGGATCGACTGCTCGGTGAGGCGGCGGCGCTGCTCGATCGGGTCGACCAGCTCGGAGTACGCGGTGCCCAGCTCGGTGCCGAACCCGATGAGGTCCCACTTCTCGGTGAGCAGCGGATTGTCGCGATGCTGGCGGGTGAGCGGGGAGGTCTCCAGCGGATAGTCCATGACGAACGTCGGCTGGACCAGCGTGTGCTCGACGAGCTCCTCGAAGAGCTCCTGGACGAGCTTGCCCTGGCCCCACTTCGCGTCCCAGTGGATCTCCCGCTTGTCCGCATATTTCCTGACCTGGTCGAGCGGGGTGTGGGTGGTGATCTCCTCGCCGAGGGCCTGGGAGACCGAGCCGTACAGCGTGATCCTCGGCCACTGCGCGAGGCCCAGGTCGATCTCGACGCCGTCGTGCACGACCACGGTGGTGCCCAGCGCGGCGACGACCGCCTTCTGGTACATCCGCTGCGTGAGGTCGGCCATGTCGTTGTAGTCGAGGTAGGTGCCGTACGCCTCGAGCATGGTGAACTCGGGGTTGTGCGTGGAGTCCGCGCCCTCGTTGCGGAAGTTGCGGTTGATCTCGAAGACCTTCTCGATGCCGCCCACCACGAGCCGCTTGAGGTAGAGCTCGATCGCGATGCGAAGGTAGAGCTCCATGTCGTAGGCGTTGATGTGCGTCTTGAAGGGACGCGCCGCCGCGCCGCCGTGGATCGGCTGTAGCATCGGCGTCTCGACCTCGAGGTAGCCCTCCTCGTGCCAGAAGTCGCGCACCGCGCGGACCGTGGCGCTGCGGACGTGGGCCATCTTGCGCGCCTCGTCGTTGACGATGAGGTCGACGTAGCGCTGCCGTACCCGGGCCTCGGGATCGGTGAGGCCCACGTGCTTCTCCGGCAGCGGGCGCAGGCACTTGGAGGTGATCTGCCAGCTGTCGGCCAGGATCGACAGCTCGCCGCGGCGGGAGGTGATGACCTCGCCCTCGATGCCGACATGGTCGCCGAGGTCGACGTCGCGCTTCCAGGCGGCGAGCGACTCCTCCCCCACCTTGTCGAGGGAGATCATGACCTGCAGGTCGCCGCTGCCGTCGCGCAGGGTGGCGAAGCACAGCTTCCCGCCGATGCGGTTGAGCATGACGCGCCCCGCGACGCCGACCTTGTCGCCTGTCGCGGTGTCCGGTTCGAGGCCCTGGTATTTCTCCCTCACCTCGGCGTTGGTCGCCGTACGGGGAAAGGACACCGGGTAAGGATCGACGCCCTCGTCGCGAAGGCGGTCGAGCTTCTCCCTCCGGATGCGCATCTGCTCGGGAAGTTCGTCGGTCACAACCCCCAAGGGTACCGATATGGCGCGATGCAAGAGTTCGTCAGCTCTTTGCAAAGGGAGTGCAACCAGGCGGGGTTATCAATGTCCTACAGAGCCCAGGGGGGATCCGGCAGGGAGCCGGAACCGTGGGGGCTCAAGGAGAGATCATGATGAAGAAGCTCGCGACAGGCTTCCTCGCAGTGGCCGCCACCGGCACACTGGCCCTGTCGCTCCCCGCCTCGAGCGCCGGCGCCTCGACTTCCCCGGCCACCACCAGCGCCTCCGACTGGGACGACTACTGGGGCCCCTACTACGCCAAGCACGGCCTCGCCAAGGCCGGCGGCTGGATCGGCGTCGAGGGCGACTACGAGGACGGCAACTCCGTCCACGTCAAGGGCCGCCTCTACGACCTCGACAACCGTACCTACAACCAGGGTGGCAAGTGCGCGTACGTGAAGTTCGAGGCGGCCGACGACGAGTACGACTGGTACCAGGTCTACGCCCGTCACTACTGCGGCTACCCCGGCTACAAGACCTTCCAGTTCCACGAGGACGACGTCTACGCGGTGCGCGCCAAGGTCTGCCAGTACAACCCCTACACCCACAAGGTCAGCAAGTGCGGGAGCTGGTGGGACATCTACGACGCCGAAGAGGTGTGATCGGCCGTAAGGAAGGGCCCCTCGGAAGAGGGGCCCTTTGTCATGTCGTGTTGCGGTGGTAGATGAGCCTGAGCCCGATCAGCGTGAGCCACGGCTCGTGCACGTCGATCGAGCGCGACTCGCTCACCACGAGGGAGGCGTGGCCGCCGGTCGCCACCACGGTGACGTCGTCGGGGTCCTCGGCCAGCTCGGCCGCCATGCGCTCGACGATGCCGTCGACCTGGCCGGCGAAGCCGTAGATGATGCCCGCCTGCAGCGCCTCGACGGTGTTCTTCGCGATGACCGAGCGAGGCCTGATCAGCTCGACCTTGTGCAGCTGGGCGCCCGCCGCGGCCAGCGCGTCGACGGAGATCTCGATGCCGGGGGCCGTGACCGCGCCGACGTACTCACCCTTGGCCGACACGGCGTCGAAGGAGGTCGCCGTGCCGAAGTCGACGATGATGCAGGGCCCGCCGTACTGGTCGATGGCGGCCAGCGAGTTGACGATGCGGTCGCTGCCGACCTCCTTGGGATTGTCCATCCTGACCGGCACACCGGTGCGGATGCCGGGCTCGACGATGACCGCGGTGACGTCGCCGTAGTAGCGGCGGCACATCTCGCGCATCTCGTTGAGCACCGAGGGGACGGTCGAGCAGATCGCGATGCCGCTCACGTCCGCGCCCTTCAGCAGGGGCGACTGGGCCAGCAGCCCCTGCAGGACGACCGCGATCTCGTCGGCGGTACGGCGGGCATCGGTGGCGATCCGCCAGTGCTCGATGACCTCCTCGCCCTCGAAGAGGCCGAGAACCGTGTGCGTGTTGCCGACGTCGATCGCGAGCAGCATCAAATCCCCCGGAGGTCCAATGCGATGTCCAGCGCGGGAGCAGAGTGCGTCAGCGCTCCCACAGCAACGTAGTCCACGCCAGTGTCGGCTACATCACGGGCCGATTCCAAGGTCAATCCTCCGCTGGATTCGAGTCGCGCCCTCCCGCCGACCAGTCGTACGGCCTGCGCCAGCTCCTCGACGGTGAAGTTGTCGAGCAGGATCTCCTCAGCTCCCTCGGCCAGTACGGGCTCGATCTGGTCGATCCTGTCCACCTCGACCTCGATCGGCAGTCCTGGATACATGTCTCTCACCTTACGGAAAGCCTCGGCGACACCTCCAGCGGCGACGACGTGGTTGTCCTTGATGAGCGCGGCGTCCGACAGCGACATGCGGTGGTTGACCCCGCCGCCCGCCCTGACCGCGTACTTCTCCAGCGCCCGTAGTCCGGGCAGCGTCTTCCGGCTGTCGCGCACCTTGGTCCCCGTGCCTTCGACGGCCTCGACCCAGCGGGCGGTCAGCGTCGCGATGCCGGACAGGTGGGTGAGCAGGTTCAGCGCGGTGCGCTCGGCGGTGAGCAGGCTCCTGGCCGACCCGGAGACGGTCATCAGCACGTCGCCGCGCCGCACGCGCTCGCCGTCCTTGGCCCGCGGGTCGATCTCGGTCACGCCGAGCCTGCGGAAGACGGCCTCGGCGGCGGGCAGGCCCGCGACCACGCCGTCGGCCCTGGCGACCACGTCGGCGACCGCCCGCTGCTCCTCGGGGATGGTGGCGCGGGAGGTGACGTCGCCCGCCTCCTGGAGGTCCTCGGCGAGCGCGCGCGTGACGACCTCCTCGATCACCGCGGGGTCGAGTCCCTCGGCCTCCTCGTGCGGCGTGTAGGTCATGTGCAGCCCCTCCCTGGTGAGCGTGATGTCGAGGTGTCCGAGCCAGTTCTCGTCGTCGCGGTCGGGGAAGTCCTCCCGCCAGTGCGACCCTCTGGTCTCCAGCCGCGCGTGGGCGGCGGCGACCAGCACCGTGGCCACGGTGAGGAGGTTCGTGGTCTCCCACGACTCCACGCACGGCTGGACCGCGACGGGGGTCCACCTGGCGTCCCGCAGCGCCGCGGCGGCCTCGGCGACCGACGCCCTGCTGCGGAGCACACCCGCGCCCCTGCTCATGTGGGCCTGGATCCTGCTCCTCGCCCGGGGGTCGATCAGGCCGGGGAGCAGGTCGTCCTCGACGGGCTCGCCCGGCGCGTGCCGTACCTCGTGGAGGTCGGCGGCGATGCGCTCGGCGAAGACCAGCCCTTCGAGCAGCGAGTTGGAGGCCAGCCTGTTCGCGCCGTGGACACCGGTGCAGGCGACCTCGCCGCAGGCGTACAGGCCCTCGATGGAGGTGCGCCCGCGCAGGTCGGTGCGGACCCCGCCGCTGGCGTAGTGGGCGGCGGGCATGACGGGCACCAGGTCGAAGGCCGGGTCGATGCCGTGGTCCTGGCAGATCGCGTAGATGGTCGGGAAGCGCGATTTCCACTTCTCCAGCCCGAAGTGGCGGCCGTCGAGGTAGACCTGGCCGGGCTGACGCATGATCGCCTTGGCGACCACGTCGCGCGGGGCCAGCTCGTCGGTGAACCTGTTGCCCTCGGCGTCGACCAGGTAGGCGCCCTCGCCGCGCACGGCCTCGGAGATCAGCGGCTGCTGGCCCGTCGACTCCTCGCCCAGCCAGAGCACGGTGGGGTGGAACTGGACGAACTCCAGGTCGCGGACCACCGCTCCCGCCCTCAGCGCGAGGGCCACGCCGTCACCCGTGGAGACGACCGGATTGGTGGTGGCGGCGTAGACCTGGCCCATGCCGCCCGTGGCCAGCACCACCGCCCTGGCCCGCACCGCGCCGACGCCGTCGCGCGCGCCCTCGCCCATCACGTGGAGCGTCACCCCTCGCGCCCTGCCCTCGGCGTCCTTGAGCAGGTCGAGCACCAGCGCGTGCTCGACCACCTCGATCCCGCCGTGCGCGATCACGGCCTCGATGAGCGCCCGCTGCACCTCCGCGCCCGTCGCGTCGCCGCCCGCGTGCACGATGCGGTCGCGGTGGTGGCCGCCCTCGCGGGTCAGCTGGAGCTCACCCCGCTCGTCGGTGTCGAACCTGGCGCCCCGGGCGATCAGGTTCCTGAGCGCGCCCGGCCCCTCGGTCACCAGAGTCCGTACGGCCCGCACGTCGCACAGCCCCACCCCCGCGACCAGCGTGTCCTCGAGGTGGTCGGCGGGCGAGTCGGCCGGGTCGAGAACGGCCGCGATCCCGCCCTGCGCCCACCTGGTCGAGCCGGACGACAGCACGTCCTTGGTCACGACCAGCACCTTCGACTCCGGTTCGAGCTCGGCGTAGCGCAGGGCCACGGTCAGGCCCGCGACGCCCGAGCCCACCACGACCACATCGGCCTCGACCGTCCATCCGGGGGCGGGGGTGAGCTTCAGGGGGATCGCCGGTGCACTCATGGGGGCCTCCTCACAGGCTTTCGTCAACATGACGATAACGCCCGCGAACCCGTGCCGTCTTCCCGCCCCCGCCCTAGAACGTGACGAGGACGTTGTCGATCAGCCGGGTGGACCCGACCCTGGCCGCCACCGCGAGCACGGCCTCGCCCCGGTAGGAGTCGGGCACCTCGGCGAACGTGGCGGGATCGACCAGCACGAGGTAGTCGACCTCGAGCGCCGACGAGGCCAGCACGTCGAGGGCGGCGGCCCTGACCGCCGCCGGCGCGGACTCGGCCGCTCCCGCGCGCAGGGCCCGCGACAGGGCGAGCGCGGCGTGGCGGTCGTCGGGCGTCAGGTACCGGTTGCGGCTGGACAGCGCCAGGCCGTCGGACTCGCGCACGGTGGGCGCGCCCACGATCTCGATGGGCAGGTCGAGGTCGACGACCATCCGCCTGATCAGCGCCAGCTGCTGAGCGTCCTTCTGGCCGAACACCGCGACGTCGGGCCGGACCAGGTTGAACAGCTTGAGCACCACGGTCAGCATGCCGTCGAAGTGTCCTGGGCGGACGGCTCCTTCGACGATCGTGCCCATCTCCCCCGCCGAGACGCCCACCTGGCGGTCGGGGCGGTACATGTCGTCGGCCGAGGGGGCGAAGACCACGTCCACCCCCTCGGCCGCGCAGACGTCGAGGTCGGTGGAGAGCGTGCGGGGGTAGCGGGCGTAGTCCTCGCCTGGGCCGAACTGCAGGGGGTTGACGAAGATGCTGACGACGACCTGGTCGCCGAGAGTGCGGGCCAGGCGCATGAGCGAGCGGTGCCCCTCGTGCAGGGCGCCCATGGTCGGGACGAGCGCCACGCTCCCCGAGGAGCGGGCTTTGTCCAGTTCCGCGCGGTCGTGCGCGACGATCGGTTCCATCGGTGACCTCCTAGACTGATCAGGTCCAGGCGGAACGTCCCGGCCCGATCAGGTCCAAATGTTCCCACCGAGCGCGTCGAGCAGTCGCTCGGCCGCCTCGGGTTTGAGCAACCCGGCGGCGAGCGCCCGGTCCGCCGTGAGCCTAGCGAGTGCCACGTATGCGTCGGCCGCCTCGGGCGCGGCCAGGATGAGCGCGTCGACGTGCCTGCGCACGGTGGCCGCGTCGCCGCGGACGACGGGGCCGGTCAGCCCCGAGATGCCCAGCCTGAGCACGTTGTCGAGCGCGGCCCCGAGCAGCGGGCCCAGCATCCGGCCCGGATGCTCGACGCCGATGCGCTCCAGCAGCTCCGAGGACTCGGCGATCAGGGTCACCATGTGGTTGGCCGCACCCGCCAGAGCGGCGTGGTAGAGCGCCCGATCGGCGTCGGCGATCCAGACGGGCTCGCCGCCCATTTCGATGACCAGCGCCTCGGCGATGGGCCGCAGCGGCTCGGGCGAGGTGACGCCGAAGGAGATGCCGGTGATGCGGTTGAGGTCGTCGTCCCTGCCGGTGAACGTCATCACCGGGTGGAGGGCGAGCGGCAGGGCGCCCTTCTCGGCGGCGGGGTCGAGGACGGCCAGGCCGTACGCGCCGCTGGTGTGGACGAGCAGCTTGCCACGGAGGTCGGCGCCCGTGGCGGCGAGCCCGGTGACCAGGCCGGGCAGCGCGTCGTCGGAGACGGTGAGCAGGATCAGCTCGGCCGCGCCGACGACCTCCTCGGGGCTGCGCGTCCGCACGCCGAGGCGCTCCGCGGCCCAGCGCTGCGAGGTGTCGGAGACTCCGCTCGCGGCCACGACCCGGTGGCCCGCCTGGGCGAGCGCGGCGCCGAGCACCGATCCCACCCTGCCTGCGCCGAGCACGCCGACGGCCAGCCGACCCGGGCGATCCCCTGCGTCCATGACGTCCTGCCCCCCTGTCAACGACACTGCTGAACAGGGTAACCGCCGGTGCTTCACGGCTCGGGTCATGGCTCTTTTGCCGCCCATGAAGATGCCACAAGGACGGATAAGGAGAGATAAAAAGTACACCGCTGCCAGAAGCGGGCGTCGAGCCCAGGTGACCTGATGCCCGCGCTGCGACAAGGAGGCCGGCCCACCGCCGACGGGCCGGCCCTCGCGTGCCGGTGCACGCCCGCAGGCTCCGCCGCCCGCGGGCTGCGCATCGGAGCGTCAGTGCTGGTGGACGTCCACGGAGGCGCCACCCTTGCAGCCGGCGACAGCCACGCCGAACACCGCGATGGCGTTGCCGCACACATTCACCGGCACCGAGATCGGGGCGAAGATCTGGTTGCCGGAGAGCACGCCGTTCCTGCCACTGGTGTTGTTGTCGGCGTGGGCGGCGGGGGCGCCGAGCGCCATCATGGCCATCACACCGGCGACGACGACAGACTTCTTCAGCATGGGGGTCTCCTCTCATTGCGCGGCCTGAGAGCCGCTATCCGGGTGCCTGCGCCGGGGACCGGACCGCGCCCACTGGGGGTAGGGCCGGGCGATCGCCCGGTGACGTTCCGTAACGCTAGCGCAAAGCGAAGACAGTAAGTAGTCATACGGTCACTTGGCGTGCCAGCGGAGCCTCATGAGATAGTCCGTTCCATGTGGCTCACCTGGCGGGCGGCGATGGAGCGGGCGCTCTACGGGGACAACGGGTTCTACCTGCGCGAACGGCCTTCAGGGCACTTTCGCACCTCGGTCGGCGCCTCTCCTCTCTTCGCCGAGGCGATACTGACCGTGCTGATGCGACTCGACGAGAAGCTCGGCCGGCCCGAGCCACTCGACCTGGTCGACATCGGCGCGGGTGACGGAGCGCTGTCGGCCGGCGTGCTGGCCCTCGCCGAGCCCGGCCTGCGCAAGAGGCTGCGCGTCACGGCCGTCGACCTGTCCTCGCGCCCCGCCGAGCTGCCCGAGGCGATCGCCTGGAGCCACACGACGCCACCTGCGATCAGCGGCCTGGTGATCGCCAACGAATGGCTGGACAACATACCGTTCGACGTGGCCGAGCAGACCCCCGACGGACCGCGGCTGGTGCTGGTCGACACCGAGACCGGTGACGAGCGGCTGGGCCCTCCCCCCGACGAGGAGGACCTGCGCTGGATGGAGCGCTGGTGGCCGCTGCGCGCAGTGGGTCAGCGCGCGGAGCTGGGGAGGTCACGGTGCGCGGCGTGGGCGGGCGTGATCGGACGGCTGGTCCACGGTCAGGCGATAGCCATCGATTATGCACACCCTGTGGATAACCGGCCCGCTCGCGGCACGCTGACCGGATACAGGGACGGTTCGGTCGTTGCGCCTATACCCGACGGGACCTGCGACATCACCGCGCATGTCGCACTTGACGCGTGCGCGGAGGCGGGCGAGCGGGCCGGTGCGATATCCACAACCTTGTCCACACAGCGCGACATGCTGCGCTCTCTCGGCGTCACCGGCACGCGTCCCTCACTCGACCTGGCGCGGACCGATCCGCCCGCCTATCTGAGGGCGCTGGCGCGCGCCTCGCAGGAGGCCGAGCTCATCGACGCCGAGGGCCTTGGTGCGTTCGGGTGGCTCAGCCAGCTACGTTAAAAGGCGTGGAGATCGAACAGACCTCGCTTCCAGGCATCGGGCTCAAACACGAGTTCAGCACCCATTCGGGTCGCCGCGTCGCCGTCGTCTCACACCGCTCGGGGCGGCGTGACCTGATCATCTACGACCGGTCGGATCCCGACAGGGCGTGCGAAGCGATACAGCTCAACGACGAAGAGGCCGACGCGCTGGTCGAACTGCTCGGCGCCCCGCGCATCGTCCAGCGGCTCAACGCCCTGCACAGCGAGATCGAAGGGCTGGTGAGCATCCAGCTCCCGATCCTGCCCGGCTCGCCGTACGACGGCAGGACGCTGGGTGACACGCGCATCCGCACCCGCACCGGCGCCTCGGTGGTGGCCGTGGTGCGCGGTCCGCAGGTCAACGCCAGCCCGACCCCCGACTTCAGGTTCACCGCGGGAGACGTCGTGGTCGTCGTCGGTGACGATGAGACGACCCGGGCGGTCGCCGACATTCTCACGGACGGCGGATGAGAAACGAGCTCATCAGCCCGCCATACCGCCTTTGCGGGGGCCGGGCAGCGTGATGGCGGTCCATTTGGCACGTTTCTCATCCGAAGTGCACGACACCGCGATCGTCTTCCTCGAACTCGGCGGCATCATCCTCGCTCTCGGGGTGCTCGGCGCGCTGGCGTTGCGAGCGGGAATCTCCGCCATCCCCCTCTATCTCCTGGCCGGTCTCGCCTTCGGGCAGGGCGGCCTGCTCCCTCTCGCCACCAGCGAGGAGTTCATCGCCATCGGCGCCGAGATCGGCGTCGTGCTCCTGCTTCTCACGCTCGGCCTCGAGTACAACGCGAGCGAGCTGGTCTCCAGCCTGCGCGGCAACGCCAGGGCCGGCCTGGTCGACATCGTCCTCAACGCGGCGCCTGGCGCGATCGCCGCGCTGCTGCTGGGCTGGGGCCCGGTCGCGGCCGTGGCCATGGCGGGCGTCACCTACGCCACCTCGTCGGGCATCACCGCGAAGGTGCTGTCCGATCTCGGGTGGATAGGCAACCGCGAGACACCGGTGGTGCTGTCGCTTCTCGTCTTCGAGGATCTGGCGATGGCCGTCTACCTGCCGTTGCTCACCGCCATGCTGGCGGGCGTCTCGCTGATGACGGGCGCGATCTCGCTGGGCATCGCCCTCGGCACGGTCACCGTCGTCCTGGTCATCGCGCTGCGCTTCGGCAGGTTCATCGAGGCGTTCGTCTCCAGCCCGAACAACGAGGTGCTGCTGCTCAAGGTGCTCGGCCTGGCGCTGCTGGTGGCCGGCATCGCCCAGGAGCTCCAGGTGTCGGCCGCCGTGGGCGCGTTCCTCGTCGGCATCGCGCTGTCGGGCGAGCTGGCGCACGAGGCGAGAGCGCTGCTGATGCCGCTGCGCGACCTGTTCGCCGCGGTGTTCTTCGTCTTCTTCGGCCTGCAGACCGACCCCACGAAGATCCCGCCCGTGGCGCTGCTCGCGCTGCTGCTCGCGCTGGTCAGCATCATCACCAAGCTGCTCACCGGCGCCTATGCGGCCCGCAGGGCAGGGATCGCCAGGGCGGGCCGCATGCGCGCGGGCATCGCGCTGGTCCCGCGCGGTGAGTTCAACATCGTCATCGCGGGCCTCGCGGTCGCGGCGGGGGCCCATCCCGATCTCGGCCCGCTCGCCGCCACCTACGTGCTGATCCTCGCGGCCTTCGGCCCGCTGGCCGCCAAGCTGGTCGAGCCGATACTCACGCGGCCTCCGTCGTCGGCCCCGTGAGTCGCTTCGCTCACTCGCAGGAAACGTCGAGCGAGCGAAGCCCTCGAATGATGTAGCCGGGGTTCCACTCGGGCTCCCTGGTGAGCTCGAGCGAAGGCGCCCTCTTCAGGAGGGCGCCGAAGGACTCCACCAGCTCGATCCTGGCCAGCGGCGCGCCCAGGCAGAAGTGGATGCCCGCGCCGAAGGAGATGTGCGGGTTGTCCGCCCGGCCGACATCGAGGGTGTCCGGATCGGCGAAGACCTCGGGGTCGCGGTTGGCCGAGCCGAACAGCAGGGCGACCTCCACGCCCTTCGGAATGGTCACGCCGCCTACCTCGATGTCCTCCAGCGCCCAGCGCTCGAACATCTGCAGCGGCGTGTCGTAGCGCATCAGCTCCTCGATGGCCGTGGGCAGCAGCGAGAGGTCGTCGCGCAGCCGTACGAGCTCGGCGGGGTTGCGGAACAGCGACCACCAGCCGTTGCCCGTGACGTTCACGGTCGCCTCGTGACCGGCGTTGAGCAGGAGCACGCAGGTGCCGACCAGCTCGTCCTCGGTCAGCTCCTCGATCTGGGCGAGCGCGCTGATGAGGTCGTCGCCAGGAGCCGACCTGCGGGCGCGGGCCAGGCCCTTGAGATAGTCGGAGAACTCCGCCGCGGCCCTGACCGCGGTGTGCTGCGCCGCCGCCGAGGGGTTCAGCTCGTACATGCCGCAGATGTCGGCCGACCACGGACGCAGCAGGTGCCGGTCGGCGTCGGGCACCCCGAGCATCTCGGCGATGACGGTGACCGGCAGGGGCTCGGCCACCTCCGCGATCAGGTCGCCGCCGCCCTTCTCGACGAAGTCGTCGACGAGGCCCTCGACGATCGCGCGGACCCTCGGGCGCATCGACTCGACCATGCGCGGCGTGAACGCCTTGGAGACCAGGCGGCGCAGGCGGGTGTGGACGGGCGGCTCGACGTCGAGCATGCCCGCCCTGATCACCCGCCAGAAGGGCTCCTGGAAGTCCGGCTCGGGCTCGCGCCCGAACTCCTCGTGCGTGGCCAGGTGCAGGTAGGACCTGCCCAGCCTGCGGTCGCGCAGCAGCGCGTTGACGTCGGCGTGCCTGGCGATCAGCCACTGCCCCGTGGGCTCGAAGAAGCTGACTGGCGTCTCGCGCCTCAGCTCGTCATAGACCGCGTAAGGCGAAGCCACGAAATCCGGATTCCAAGGATCAAAGCGCACTAGTCAATACTAGATTCCGCCTTCGCGTGCCTGCTCCGCATCTTGATGTTGAGCAGCTCCACGACCACCGAGAACGCCATCGCGAAGTAGATGTAGCCCTTGTCGATGTGCTGCCCGAACCCCTCGGCCAGAAGCAGGACGCCGATCAGCACGAGGAACGCCAGCGCCAGCATCTTGATGCTCGGGTGCCTGTCGACGAACCTGCTGATCGGCCCCGAGGCGAACAGCATCACCAGTACCGCGACGATCACCGCGGCGACCATCACGCCCAGTTCCTCGACCATGCCGACGGCGGTGATGACCGAGTCGAGCGAGAAGACGATGTCGAGCACCATGATCTGCAGGATCACCGAGGTGAAGGAGGTGACCTTGCGCTGCTTGCCCTCCTTGTCCTTCAGCTCCATGCTGTCGCCGATCTCGATCACGCTCTTGGCCAGCAGGAACAGGCCGCCCAGGATGAGAATCAGATCTCGGCCCGAGACCCCGTGCCCGAAGATCTCGAACAGCGGCTCCCTCAACCGCACCACCCATGCCAGCCCGAGGAGCAGCAGGAGGCGGGAGATGAGCGCGGCGGCCAGTCCGAGGACCCTGGCTCTGTCGCGCTGTTCGGGTGGGAGTTTGCCCGCCAGGATCGAAATGAAGATGATGTTGTCGATGCCCAGGACGATCTCCAGGGCCACCAGGGTGAAGAACCCGATCCAGATCTGGGGGTTTGTCACCCAGTCCAGCATCACATACCTCCTCGGTTAGTCGTCCCCAACCCCAACGAGCCGATCACTCCGAAAGTTCGTGGCCCTCCGCACCCCCGGCCCGCCAACCGGCACCCGATGGCGCGGGCTTGCGAAATGGGGCCACGTGTCGGTTATAGTTCCGGCGTAGGTCATGAGTGCCAGCGCTTAGCCCCGGCTTGCTGGCCGGCAACCCTCGCGTCCGCGGCGGGGTGCCCCGGGTGAAGACCTGGTCCGTCACGAGGTGTGGCGGGCAAGCGCGGGCTCCGAGGTGCCACAGCCGGGGGTCCGATGACCCCAGGAAGGCTGTGCCATGTCCGTTGCGACGATCTCCGCCCCCGTTGCCGTCAAGGTGCTCGGCGAGGACCTCGAGGTGCCCGTCAAGGGCGGCCGTCTGGTCTCCTACGCCAACCTCGACTACGCCGCCAGCGCCCCGTGTCTCGAGCCGGTCAGCGCGGCCGTCGCCGCCGCGCTCCCGGCCTACTCCAGCGTGCACCGCGGCGCGGGCTACGCCTCCCAGCTCACCACCGCCCGTTACGAGCAGGCGCGCCACACCGTCCGCGCCTTCGTGGGAGCCCGCCCCGACGACGCGGTGATCTTCACCCGCAACACCACCGACGCCACGAACCTGCTGGCGAGCTGTCTTCCTCCGCAGACGACCGTGGTCGTCTTCGACACCGAGCACCATGCGTCGCTGCTGCCGTGGGAGCGCGTCGTCAGGCTCGCCCCGCCCGCCTTCCCCGGCGAGGCCGTACGGCAGGCCGACGCGGCGCTCGCCGAGATCGACGGCCCCAAGCTGCTCGTCGTCACCGCCGCCTCCAACGTGACGGGCGAGCTGTGGCCGATCGCCGCGCTCGCGCACATCGCGCACCGGCACGGCGCCCGCATCCTGGTCGACGCCGCCCAGCTGGTCCCGCATCGCAGGCTCAACCTGACCGCGCTCGACCTCGACTACGTCGCCTTCTCCGGTCACAAGCTCTACGCTCCCTTCGGCGCGGGTGTACTGGTCGGGCGGCGAGACTGGCTGTCGGCGGGCCAGCCGTACCTGAAGGGCGGCGGCGCGGTGAAGGCGGTCACCGACAGCGCCGAGTGGCACGAGGACGCCGAGCCCAGGCACGAGGCGGGCACCCCGAACGTGCTCGGCGCGATCGCGCTGGCCGCCGCGTGCGACGCGCTGACCGCCACCGGCTGGACGCCCCTGGTCCGTGAGGAGGAGCGCCTCGTCGCCAGGCTGCGCGAGGGCCTGTCAGCCATCGAGGGCGTGCACGAGTTGTCGCTGTGGGGCCCCGACCACCCCAGGGTCGGCATCGTGTCGTTCGTCGTGGACGGCTACACCGCGCGCGAGGTCGCCGAGGCGCTGTCCGGCGAGTACGGCATCGGCGTGCGCGACGGCAAGTTCTGCGCGCACCCGTTCGTGCGCCACCTGCTCGGCACGTCGAGCGCCGACGGCGGCTGCGAGGACGGGACCACCGCGGCCGTCAGGGCCTCCATCGGCATCGGCACCACCGAGGAGCACATCGACCGCCTGATCGGCGCGTTGCGCGACCTGGTCACGCGACACTAGGGGCTCGACAGCTCGCGGTGCTGCTGCGACACGTCGATGGGAGCACGGGCCGCGGCCTGGTCTTCGGCCCGGCGGCGGGCCCGTCTGCCGAGGACCCCCTTGTAGATGCCGTCGACGCCGAAGCGGCCGCCGCCCGTCGCGGCGAGCACCAGGTTGGCGGCCCCCAGCGTGCCGACCAGCTCCCACCCTCGGTCGGCGAGGAAGATGCCGTTGTCCACGTGCACGAACAGGAACGCCCCCGCCATCACCACCACCAGGGCCAGTGCCGCGATCGGCACGAACAGGCCGATGACGAGCAGGAAGCCGCCCACCGGCTCGGCCACCATGGTGAAGGCCGCGGCCAGCCGCGGCTGCGGCACCCCCCCTTGGGTGAATCCCTGCGCCGTGGCGTCGTAGCCGTTCTGCCACTTCTGCACGCCGTGTGCGATGAAGATGAGGCCGACCACCACGCGCGCGACCAACGCGGCGAGATCGAACAAGACTCTTTTCATGCCTTTCTTCTCCCCTGGCTCACCAGCGGAAATGCGCGAATAGACCATTCCTTGACTGGATCACCCCCACCGTCGGTGGCAGCATGGCGGGTATGGAAGAACGCGTGGTCGGAATCGGCGCAGGCGCCAAGGAGCTGGCCACGGAGGACATGATCCTCAACATCGGGCCACAGCACCCCTCGACGCACGGCGTTCTGCGCCTTCGCCTCACCCTCGACGGCGAGCGCATCGCCACCGCCGAGCCGATCATCGGCTACATGCACAGGGGCGCGGAGAAGCTGTTCGAGGTCCGCGACTACCGGCAGATCATCATGCTGGCCAACAGGCACGACTGGCTGTCTGGGTTCGCCAACGAGCTCGGCGTGGTGCTGGCCGCCGAACGCATGCTCGGCATGGAGGTACCCGCCAGGGCGGTGTGGACGCGCACGCTGCTCGCCGAGCTCAACAGGGCGCTGTCGCACCTGATGTTCCTCGGCTCGTACCCGCTCGAACTGGGCGCGATCACCCCGATCTTCTACGCGTTCAACGAGCGCGAGCGGATCCAGGCCGTCATGGAGGAGATCTCCGGCGGACGGATGCACTACATGTTCAACCGGGTGGGCGGGCTCAAGGAGGAGCTGCCCGCGGGCTGGCTCGACCGCGTCAGCGCGACCGTCGCCGCCACCAGGGCCAAGGTGCCCAACATCGAGAACCTCATCCTCGGCAACGAGATCTTCCTGGCCCGCACCCGCGGCGTCGGCGTCCTCGACCGCGAAACGATCATGCAGTACGGCGTGAGCGGCCCGATCGCCAGGGCCTCGGGCGTCGACTTCGATCTGCGGCGCGACCAGCCGTACCTCGCCTACGGGGAGCTGCCGGTCAAGGTGGTCACCAGGACGGCGGGCGACTGCCACGCCCGCTTCGAGGTGCTGCTCGAGCAGCTCAAGGTCTCGCTCGACCTGGCCGACGCCTGCGTCGAGCGGCTGCGCGCGCTGCCCCCAGGCCCGATCAACCAGCGCCTGCCCAAGGTGCTGAAGGTGCCGGAGGGCCACACCTACGCCTGGACGGAGAACCCGCTGGGCATCAACGGCTACTACCTGGTCTCCAGGGGAGACAAGACCCCGTGGCGGATGAAGCTGCGCTCGGCCTCCTACAGCAACGTCCAGGTGCTGCGCGAGATGCTGCCAGGGCACCTGGTCGCCGACATGGTCGCGATTCTCGGCTCGATGTTCTTCGTGGTGGGTGACATCGACAAGTGAGGGACAAATACGTCGACTGGCTGCGCGCGGTCAGCCTGATCACCGTCGTGGTGTGGCACTGGGCGTTCACCATCCTCCGGTGGTCGCCCGACGGGCCCACCCCCACCAGCCCGCTGGGCTTCACCTCAGGGCTGTGGATCCTCACCTGGCTCTTCCAGGTGCTGCCACTGTTCTTCTACGTCGGCGGCTACGTCCACCTGCTGTCGTGGAACAGGGCCTGCGAACGCGGGACCGGCATCGGCGCCTTCGTCTGGCGGCGCATCAAGGCCCTGGCCGTCCCCGGCCTCACCCTGTCGGGCGTCTGGATCGGCATCGGCGCCGTCGTGACCGCGCTGTTCGACATCCCCTGGATGTGGCGGGTGGTGCTGCTCGTCCTCAGCCCTCTGTGGTTCCTGATCGTCTACCTGATGCTGATCGCGCTGCTGCCCGTGGCGCTGTGGCTGCACCGCCGCTACGACGTGCTCGCGCTCATCTGGCTGGGCGGCGCGGCCCTGGTCGTCGACGTCGTCCGGCTGCGCTACGGCGTCGAGTGGGCCGGCTGGCTCAACATGATCCTCATCTGGGGCCTGGCCCACCAGGCGGGCTTCTTCTACGAGCGGGTCGTCGTCCTGCCCCGCCGCTACGACGTGGCCATCCTCTGGACGGGCCTGTTCGGCCTGTTCGGCCTGGTCTACTCGGGGCTGTATCCGGGCTCGATGGTCGGCGTGCCGGGCGACAAGCTGTCGAACATGGCGCCGCCCACCTTCGTCATCGTCAGCCTGCTCATCTTCCAGATCGGCCTGGTCGAGGTGCTCCGCCCGACCATGGAACGGGTGCTCGAACGGGTCAGGTGGAAGCGGGTCAACGAGACGATCAACCGTTTCGCGCTGCCGCTGTTCCTCTTCCACACCACGGGGATGGCGATCGCGCTCGGACTGTGGTGGGGGGTGTTCGGCTTCCCCGCCGCCGATCCCCGGCCCAACCTGATGTGGTGGCTGGAACGGCCCTTCTCCATCGTCGGCCCGCTGCTGTGCACCCTGCCCGTCATCTACCTGTTCTCCAGGAGAAAAAGAGCAGAGCGCGCTCCCGTGTCCACGTGACCGCTACCTGCTGAAGTCGTGCCGCTCTCCCTCGGGGTCCTTGGGCACCCTGCAGGAGTTCTCCAGGTAGAGGGCCGCGGCGATCAGCGCCACGGAGGCCAGCAACGACCCTGTCGCCACGAAGAACTCCGAACGAGGCGTCTCGCTGGTCAGCAGTTGCACCGTGGTCAGCGAGAACCCGGCGAACAGACCCGCGAAGACCGCCCCCGCGTAGGCCGACGCCTTCGCCAGAGCCGCCAGACGGGCGACGGCGAGCGGCTCGACCGGCTTGGTGTCGGGCTTGCGGGCGATGCGCGCACGCGTCATCCAGCCGCTGTAGCCCTCGCCGACCGCCAGCAGCAGCACGGTGGGGATCGCGGTCCACGGCAGGAGCGGCAGGTCGGAGTAGATCTGCCTGACGATCAGCCAGGTCAGCAGGGCGACGACGACGAAGATGCCGACCAGGACGGCCGGGCGGGTGGGCTTCAATCCGGCCCCTGCAGCTTGAGGTCGTCGCGCAGCCGTACACCGCTCTTGTCGAGCCCCGCCAGCAGGTCGGCGACGGGACCGCGGCCGGGCAGCACGGCCTCGGGGTCGGCCTTGAGCCACGGGATGAGCACGAAGGCCCGCTCGTGGGCGCGCGGATGCGGCAACGTCAGCTCCGGGTTGTCGGAGACGACGTCACCCGCGGCGATGACGTCGACGTCGAGCGTGCGCGGGCCCCAGCGCTCCTCCCTGACCCTGCCGAAGGCGTTCTCGACGCTCTGCGCGCGGTCGAGCAGTGTTTCGGGGGTGAGCTTGGACTCGGCCACGACCACGGCGTTGAGGTACGGCTGCTGCCCGTCGGGGCCGCCCACGGGGTCGGTCTCGTAGACGGGAGAGACGGCGACGAAGCGCAGCCCCGGCGCGTCGAACAGGGAGTCGAGGGCGCCCTGGAGCGTCTCGAAACGAGGTCCGAGGTTGCTGCCGAGAGCGAGGACGACCCTCATGCCCGGCTCCGCAGAATCGTCACGGCCACGTCGTCGAAGGCGAGCGGGATCGGCGCGGCGGGTTTGTGCACGGTGACCTCCGCGGCCTGGACCAGCTCGCGAGCCAGGGAGACGTCGGCCAGGCGCTCGGCGAGTGTCTCGATCAGGTTGACGGGCTCGCCCTCGGCGACCTTGGCCAGCTCGAGGGCCAGCTCGCCGTAGTGCACCGTCCTGGTGACCTCGTCGCTCTCGGCGGCGGGTCTCGTGTCGAGGAACAGGGTGATGTCGATCACGAACTCCTGTCCCAGCTCGCGCTCGGCGGGCAGGACGCCGTGGCGGCCCCTGAAGCGCAACCCCTTGAGGGTGATCCGGTCAGCCGTCAAGATCGGCTTCCTCCTCCTCGTCATCGTCGCTCTGCAGTACGGGCGAGCCGTGGTGCATCCACAGCCGCCAGCCCTGACCCGACCTGACGTAGACGTTGCTGGCCACCACCTTGCCCGCCGCGAAGCTGGCCTCGCCCTCCTCGCCCGCGGTGAGGATGTTCTCCACGCAGGTGAGCACGGCGAGGTCGCCGAGCACGGTGGTGCGCACGTCGGTGAGCACGAACTGGATGTAGGTGGTGTTGGCCATGATGAGCGCCCACGAGCGCAGCACCTCGCCCCTGCCCGCCAGCATCGACCAGCCCGGATGCACGCAGGTCACCTGGCCGTCGGCGGTGTCCTCGGCCCAGATCTCGGTCATCTTGTCGAGATCGGCGTCCTCTATGGCGGTATAGAAGGACTGGTTGATCGTCTCGATCGCAGCGGTGTCGACGCTCATCGGCCGCCTCCTCGCTTCCAGGCGGCCGCCACGCGGACGGCATCGGCGTTGGGCCCCACCTCGTGCACCCGCACGCACCACGCGCCCGCGTAGGCGGCCAGCGCGGTGACCGCGGTGGTGGCATGGTCGCTACGGCTGAAGGGGCGCGGGGTCCCGTCGGGATCGGCCAGCAGGCGGCCGAGGAACCTCTTGCGCGAAGCCCCGATGAGCAACGGATAGCCCAGCTCGTTCAACTCCTCGATGCCGTTGAGCAGCGCCCAGTTGTGCTCGGCGTTCTTGGCGAAACCCAGGCCGGGGTCGAGGACGATCTGGCTCTCCGCCACGCCCTCGGCCAGCACCAGATCGACCCGCTTGGCCAGCTCCTCGCGCACCTCGGTGACGACGTCGGAGTAGACCGCCCTGCTGTCCATGTCGTGACTGTGACCGCGCCAGTGCATGACGACGTAGGGCACACCGGTGTCGGCGACCACCCGTGGCATGTCGGGGTCGGCCAGCCCACCGCTGACGTCGTTGACCAGCTCCGCGCCCGCCTCGACCGCGGCCCTCGCGACCTCGGCCCGCATGGTGTCGACGCTCACCCGTACACCCTCGCCGCTCAGGGCGCGGATCACCGGGACGACCCTGGCCAGCTCCTCTTCCAGCGGCACCCTCGCGGCGCCGGGCCTGGTGGACTCGCCGCCGACGTCGACCAGGTCGGCGCCCTCCTGGACCAGCTCGAGGCCGTGACGGACGGCGGCGCTCTCGTCGAACCACAGGCCGCCGTCGGAGAAGGAGTCGGGGGTCACGTTGACCACGCCCATGACGAGGCAGCGCTCCTCACCTGGCAGCCCCATCTTCATATCCCCAAGCCTAGGTGCATCACCCGCGTCGCCTCCCCAGGGGGTGTCCGGTTGTGGATAACGATCTGGGTGGCCGGTCCGTTGGAGCGCCCGGCCCCGTGCGCTCGGTGACGCGTGTCCCTGGACGGACGCCGGCCCCGCGCCTTGGGGGGCGCGGGGCCGGGCATGCCGTACGTAAGAGGAACGATCAGCGGCCGATGATGAGGGACATCGCCTCGGCGCGCGTCTTGTCGCTGGTGCGGAAGTCGCCACGGACCGCGGAGGTGAGCGTCTTCGCCCCCGGCTTGCGCACCCCGCGCATGGTCATGCACAGGTGCTCGCACTCCAGGACCACGATGGCCCCGCGCGGCTCGAGGATCCGCATCAGCGCGTCGGCGATCTGCGAGGTCATCCGCTCCTGCACCTGCGGGCGCCTGGCGAAGACGTCCACCAGGCGGGCCAGCTTGGACAGGCCCGTGACCTGCCCCTTGTCGTTCGGGATGTAGCCGACGTGCGCCATGCCGTAGAAGGGGACCAGGTGGTGCTCGCAGGTCGAGTAGACCTCGATGTCACGTACGAGGATCATCTCGTCGTGGTCGACGTCGAACACCTTGTTCAGCACGTCCTCGGGGCTCTGGTTCAGCCCCGAGAACTGCTCGGCGTACGCCCTGGCCACCCGGGCCGGGGTGTCGATCAGGCCGTCACGGTCGGGATTCTCGCCGATCGCGTAGAGGATCTCCCTGACGGCCTTCTCGATCCGAGCGTGGTCGACGTCGTGCGGCTTCACGCACCCTCGCCGGAGGGAAGAGCGTTGTCCGCGTGCCCCGCGGTCAGAGCGCCGTTGCCGGACTGCTCCTTCGGGGTGAGCACCGGCGGGCGGTCCGAGGGGAGCCGCTTGCCGTAGCCCGCGTAGGACGGGCGGTGCTCCCTGACGACCACCGGGGAGAAGATCTCCACCACCTGCTGGCGGGAGAGGGTCTCCTTCTCCATGAGCTCGAGCACCAGGTTGTCGAGGACGTCGCGGTACTCGACCAGGATGTCCCACGCCTGGTCGTGCGCCGTCTCGATCATCCGGCGGACCTCCTCGTCGATCGTGGAGGCGATCTTCTCGGAGTAGTCGCGCTCGTGGCCCATCTCGCGGCCGAGGAAGACCTCGCCGTTGCCGGTGCCGAACTTACGGGCGCCGAGCTGCTCGCTCATGCCGTACTCGGTGACCATGCGGCGGGCGACGGCGGTGGCCTTCTCGATGTCGTTGGAGGCGCCGGTGGTGGGCTCGTGGAAGACGAGCTCCTCCGCCGCGCGGCCGCCGAGCAGCATCGCGAGCTGGTCCATCATCTCCGACCGCGTGGCGAGGAACTTGTCCTCCATCGGCAGGGTCATGGTGTAGCCGAGCGCGCGGCCGCGGGAGAGAATCGTGATCTTGTGCACGGGGTCGCTGTTGGGCAACGCGTGCGCCACGAGCGCGTGACCGCCCTCGTGGTAGGCGATCATCTTCTTCTCCTTGTCCGACATGACCCGCGTCTTGCGCTCCGGGCCCGCCATGACGCGGTCGATCGACTCCTCGAGGATCTCCATCGTGATCAGCTTCTGGTCGGCGCGCGCGGTGAGCAGCGCGGCCTCGTTGATCACGTTGGCCAGGTCGGCGCCGGTGAAGCCGGGCGTGCGGCGCGCGATGACGTCGAGCTCGACGTCGGGCGCGAACGGCTTGCCGCGACCGTGGACCTTGAGGATCCCCTTACGACCCTCGAGGTCGGGACGGTCGACGGTGACCTGCCGGTCGAACCGGCCCGGACGCAGCAGCGCGGGGTCGAGGATGTCGGGCCGGTTCGTCGCGGCGATGAGGATCACGCCGCCCTTGACGTCGAAGCCGTCCATCTCGACGAGCAGCTGGTTCAGCGTCTGCTCGCGCTCGTCGTGACCGCCGCCGAGGCCGGCGCCACGGTGGCGGCCGACGGCGTCGATCTCGTCGATGAAGATGATCGCCGGGGCGTTCGCCTTCGCCTGCTCGAAAAGGTCGCGCACGCGGCTGGCGCCGACACCCACGAACATCTCGACGAAGTCTGAGCCGGAGATGGAGTAGAACGGCACGCCCGCCTCACCCGCGACCGCGCGGGCGAGCAGGGTCTTGCCGGTGCCGGGCGGGCCGTAGAGCAGCACGCCCTTGGGGATCTTGGCGCCGATCGCCTGGAACTTGGCCGGAGCCTGCAGGAACTCCTTGATCTCCTGCAGTTCCTCGATGGCCTCGTCCGCGCCGGCGACGTCGGCGAAGGTCGTCTTGGGGGTGTCCTTGCTGATCAGCTTCGCCTTGGACTTGCCGAACTGCATCACCCGGCTGCCGCCGCCCTGCATCTGGTTCATGATGAACAGGAAGATCAGCACGATGATGACGATCGGCAGGAAGCTCACGAGGAGGCCGATCAGGAAGTTCTCCTGCGGCACCTCGACGGTGAAGCCGCCCTTGACCTTGCCTGCGGCGTCCTGCTTCGCCAGCTCGTCGACGAGCTGCACACCTTGACCCGTCACCCAGTTCGACTGGATGCGGTTGGTGGAGGTCTCGCCGACACTGACCGGGCTATTGAGCGTGAGCTCGATGCGCTGGTCCTTGTCCACGACCTTCGCGTTGGATACGTTGCCGTCGCGGATCTGCTTGAGCACCATGGACGTGTCGGCGGTCTTGAAGTTGCCCTCGCCGCTCCACATTGTGGTGACAAGCAGGAGCAGCACGACGATGCCCAGGATCCACAGCAGTGGCCCACGTGTAAATCGCTTGAGATCCATCCGATGCGGAACCCCTGCGGGCCCGTCCCTTCCTGACCAAGGCCTGGAACCCCGGTGTGACCCGGGGCTGCGGCATCCGTCACCGCTCCTTCTGACTACCCGAGGGCGACACTGGGTCACCCCCCGCGTGTCAGAAGGTACACCGGGGGAGGCGCAGGGTCACTGCCCGCTCCTCCGGCCGTTGCCCTACCAACGTACGTCAGGTCGCGCGATGTTCCCGGCCATTCCTCGTCGATGAGCCTCGACTATGGGCTCCGTCTACGAACCGCTGTAGACGTGTGGGGCGAGAGTGCCGATGAAGGGGAGGTTGCGGTAGCGCTCGGCGTAGTCGAGTCCGTAGCCGATCACGAACTCGTTGGGGATGTCGAAACCGACGTACTTCACTGCGATCGGCACCTTGATGGCGTCGGGCTTGCGCAGCGCCGTACAGATCTCCAGGGAGGCGGGATTGCGCGACTTCAGGTTGTCGAGCAGCCAGCTCAGCGTGAGGCCGGAGTCGATGATGTCCTCGACGATCAGCACGTGGCGGCCGGTGATGTCGGTGTCGAGGTCCTTCAGGATCCGCACGACGCCGGACGACTTGGTGCCCGCGCCGTAGGACGAGACCGCCATCCAGTCGGTCTGAACGGCCAGGTGAAGGGCCCTGGCCAGGTCGGCCACCACCATCACCGCGCCCTTGAGCACGCCGACGAGCAGCAGGTCCTTGCCTGAGTAGTCTGCGTCGATCTGAGCGGCCAGCTCCTTGATCTTCGCTTGGAGCTCGTCTTCGGAGATGAGGACCTTCTCGAGGTCCTTGCCCATGTCGGCTGCGTCCACCTGGGTGTCCTTACGCTTGGTTCTCTTGCGCGGGGGCGAAGACAAGGGTGCCATACCGCCGAACCACGCCGACTCCCCCGGGTAGGTCGGCCCTTCCCTGCCCGCGCCACGCCGTGATCAGCCGATCCGCCGCCATCACATGGGTCGCCGACAGCGCGCCCGCGGGCGCGCCCGCCGCGATCGCCGCCCGCCGCAGCACCCGCCGCCTGACGGCGTCGGGAAGGTCTTCAAGACCCGGTACGGCCAGCGTCACAGCTTGGTCGATATCGCTAAGAGCGCAATCGGCGAAGGCTCTGCTCGCCCATTCGTCGAGGGCGTCCGAGTCTTCTCTCGCCAGATCCGCGGTCCGCGCGAGCGCCTGGGCGACCCCCGGGCCGAGCTCGGCCTCGAGCAGCGGCATGACCCTGGTTCGCACCCTCACACGGGTGTAGCGCGGGTCGGCGTTGTGCGGGTCGTCCCAGAAGGGGAGCAGCAGCGCCCGGCAGGCGCGCTCGGTGGTGTCCCTCCCCAGATGGAGGAAGGGCCTGCGGTAGCGGCCCGCCCTCGGCGCCATCCCCGAAAGCGACCTCGGCCCGCTGCCCCTGGCCAGACCCAGCAGCACGGTCTCCGCCTGGTCGTCACGGGTGTGGCCGAGCAGGACCGTGCGGGCGCCGAGGCGGTCGGCGGCCGTGGCCAGCGCCTCGTAGCGGGCGTCGCGCGCGGCTGCCTCAGGACCTCCGGCGGCGCCGACACGGACCGTCAGCACCTCGGCGGGCGCGAGGCCCATCGCGGCCGCGCTTTCCAGCACCTCGGCGGCCCGCCGCGCCGAGCCGTCCTGGAGCTGGTGGTCGACGGTGAGCAGGCCCGCCCGCAGCCGGGCCCTGGGCGCGACGAAGGCCAGCGCGGCGGCCAGCGCGAGGGAGTCGGCCCCGCCGCTGCACGCGGCCAGCACCAGGTCGCCCGGGCTCAGGTCGGCCAGCGCCTCGCGTACGGCACGCCGGACGTCGGCGACGGCGGGGTGTGGGCCCATACCCGTCATTGTCCCGCCCTCGCGGCCACGGGCTCACCGCGCCGCCGCCGCGAGGGAGGCGGTCAGGCCTCGGGGTCGGCGGGCTGTGCGGGGATGGCCGGCGGCTCCTGCGGGACGACACGGGCGAGCCAGCGGTCGGGCGCCGCGATCTCGTCGGAGGTGGGCAGGGTCTCGGGCGAGGTCCAGACGCGGTTGAACCCGTCCATCCCCACCTTGCCGACCACGTGGCGGACGAAGGCGGACCCCTCGGCGTACTGCTTCATCTTCATCTCGAGGCCCAGGAGCTTGCGCACGGTGCGGTCCAGGCGCGAGCCGCCTTCGCGGCGCTGGCTGAACTTGGCCCTGATGTCGGCCACGGACGGCACCACGGTGGGCCCTACGGCGTCCATCACGAAGTCGCCGTGCCCCTCGAGCAGGGTCATCACCGCGGTGACCCGGTCGAGGATCTCCTTCTGCTCCGGCGTCTGGATCGCGTCGATGAGGTTCCCCTCGCCGGTGCCGCGCACGACGTCCGCCACGGTGTCGGCGGCGTTGCGCAGCCGCTCGAGCAGGGTGGGCAGGTCGAGGTCGGAGGCGAGCAGGAACTCGGTCATCTGCGACCTGACGTACTCGCGCAGCCACGGGACCCCGGTGAACTGCACCCGGTGGGTCTCCTCGTGCAGGCACACCCACAGGCGGAAGTCGCGGGGGTGCACGCCCATCTCGCGCTCGGCGTTGACGATGTTGGGCGCCACGAGAGTGAGGCGGCCGATCGGCTCGCGCCCCGTGGGGTCGGGCGGAAGGAACAGCTCGTACTGGCCGAGCACGCGCGAGGCGAGGAAGGCGAGCACGGCGCCCACCTCGACGCCGGTGATGCGGGAGCCCACCGCGCTGACGATGGCCGGCGGCGGGTTGTCGCGGCTGGCCATCCGCTCGGTGAGCGGTTCGAGCACCACGCGGAAGCCCTCGACGTTGGCCCTGATCCAGCCGGGCCTGTCGACGATGGTCGCGGGCTGCGGCGGAGTCGCCGCGTCTATCCGGGTGAACTCGCGGACGTGACCCTCCGCCTCTCGGGAGAGGGTGCGCAGTTCGGTGACGGCGTGGCGGGCCTCCTCACGAGTCACCTGTGGTCCGGGGCGCACCAGGCGCGTGCCGGTCGAGACGGCCAGATCCCAGTCGATCACCTGCATAACGTCCACCGTACGTGGTTCCCTCCCCACCCGCGAAGAACTGCCCCCGGGGTTCGGGTCCAGCCGGGGAAAGCGGGGAGAGCGCGGGGGTCAGGAGCGGGCGACGATGGCGGCGAGGCGGTCGAGGACCGGTTCGGCGGTGCCCGGCACCTTGTCGGCCATGAAGGCGAAGGTGACCAGCCGCCCGCCGCGCGTGGTGGCGAAGCCCGCGAGCGTGTTGACGTTGTTGAGCGTGCCCGTCTTGGCGCGGACGAGGCCGACCTCTCCCTTGCTGTCATCACGGGTGAACCTGCTGCCCAGCGTGCCGGTGAACCCCGCGATGGGCATGCCGGACAGGATCGGCCTGAGCGCCGGGTCCTTGCTGGCGATGGCCAGCACGCGGGCCATGCCGTCCGCGCTGACCCGGTTCCTGATCGACAGGCCGGAGGCGTCGGAGAGCATGACGCCCTTGGCCACGCCGATCCGCTTCAGCACCGCCGCGATGGCCCGCGAGCCGCCCTCGAAGGAGGCGGGCTGCCCCTCCTTGATCGCCACGTGCCGCGCCAGCGCCTCGGCGAGGTCGTTGTCGCTCATCGTCAGCGTGCGCTCGACCAGCGCGTAGACGGGTGCCGACTCGACCGTCGCCAGCGCGGGGGCGCCGGCCTGGGCCTTCGAGGGGCGCACGGTCTTGCCGACGCTGATGCCGTACTTGCCGAGGAGCCTGGCGAAGGCGGCGGCCGCGAAGGCGGAGGGATTGGCGACGCGCGGCGCCCTGGAGGAGGGGTGCCGGCGGCCCACGTCGATCGTCAGGGCGTGGACGGGAGCCACCTCGCCGTCGGGGATGTAGTTGGGCTTCCAGCCCAGGGCGCTGGTGGGGCCGGTGAAGAGAGTGGCGTCGTAGGAGAGCGTGACCTTGGTGACACCCGAAGATTTGAGCGCGGCGGCCGTGCGGGAGGCCAACTGCGCCATCGACGCCTGCTTCGGGTACGCGCCCGCCTTGGCGAAGGGGCCCGCGAGAGTCGGGTCGCCGCCGCCGACCAGGACGATCGAGCTCTTGTTCGCACCCTGCACCACCGAGGTCTTCAGGCGCGCGTCGGGGCCGAGGGAGGCCAGGGCGGCGACGCAGGTGACCACCTTCGTGGTGGAGGCGGGGACGATGCCCGCCGCGGGGTTGGCGGCGAAGATCTGCTGGCCGGTGGCGGCGTCGAGGACCACGGCGCCCACCCTGCCGCCGAGCGCTTCGTCCCCCAGGGCGTCCGTGAGCTGCGAGGTCAAAGTACCCTTAGTCGGGAGAGGTCCGTTCCCACCCGTGGCCAGCACTGGTCCCGAGGTGATCACCGGAACGGGAGAAGGCTCCGCCGGCACGCTCGGTTGTGACTCTGGCCTCGTCAGCGCGCCCAGGCTGAAGTCGTTGGTGACGGCGTACGCGCCGGTCACGATCGTGACGGCCTGGAGCATGGCGAGCGTGGTCAACGTCACCCACCGCTCGCGCCGTACCACGTCGCCGACCTCTCTCTTAGTTCGCCTACGAGACATTAACGCCCATCCGGGGGTGCCCGGGGGATCGAGCGGAGGAACCGCGGTGGAGTTCGACGTTGTCGTTGAAATTCCGAAGGGACAACGGAACAAGTACGAAGTGGACCACGAGACCGGCAAGATCAGACTTGACCGGCTGCTGTTCACCTCCACGCAGTACCCCGCCGACTACGGGTTCATCGAGAACACCCTCGGTGAGGACGGCGACCCCCTCGACGCACTGGTGCTGCTGCAGGAGCCGACCTTCCCCGGCTGCTACATCACCTGCCGCGCCGTCGGCATGTTCCGCATGACGGACGAGAAGGGCGGCGACGACAAGGTCCTGTGCGTCCCCGCCACGGACCCGCGCATGGAGCACATCCGCGACATCCACCACGTCCCCGAGTTCGACCGGCTGGAGATCCAGCACTTCTTCGAGGTCTACAAGGACCTCGAGCCCGGCAAGTCGGTCGAGGGCGCCAACTGGGTGGGCAGGGTCGAGGCCGAGGCCGAGATCGTGCGCTCCTTCCAGCGGGCCAAGGACGAGGGCTACGGCGCCCACTGACGCCCGTCGCCGAGAGCCGCGGGGTCCACGGGTCCACGGCTCCCGGCGTCAACGGGGCCTGGTCGCGCCGACCAGGTCCCTGCGCCACATCGAGGCGACGCGGACGACGTCGCCAGTCTGCGGGGCGTGCACCATCAGGCCTCTGCCGATGTACATGCCCACGTGGTGGATGTCGCCGGGGTCGTCGGTGATCTTCCCGAAGAACAGCAGGTCCCCCCTGCGCAGCTGGTTGAGCGGGATGTGCGGGCCTGAAGTCCACTGGGTGCCCGTCCAGTGGTCGAGCCGCACCCCGACCTGCTCCCACGCCCGCATCGTGAGCCCCGAGCAGTCGTAGCTGGAGGGGCCGTCGGCCGCCCACACGTACGGCTTGCCGAGCTGCGACAGCGCCCAGTCGGCGGCGATGTCGCCCATCGTGGCGCTCGACCCGCCGGAGGCACCGAACCCGTGCCTGGTCAGCTGGGCGGCCGCCCGCTCCTCGCGTTCGAGCCTGGCACGTTCCAAAGCCGCTTCACGCTGCCTCGCCAGGCGCTGGGCCTCGCTCCGTGCCGCGTCCACTCTGCCCTGGAGCCGCTCCTTCTCCGCCTCGATCCGCCTTGCCTCGCCGGCCTGCCGGTCGAGCGCCTCCTGCGCAGCGGCCTTGGCCGCCTCTGCCTGCCTGAAGGCGTCCTGCTGCTCGAGGTAGGCCTCCTCGGCCTGCGCGCGGAGGACGTCCGCCACCTCCTGGGCGGAGCGCGCCTGCTTGAGCGTCTCGCCCTGCTCCTCGCCGATGGAGGCGAGCATGCCCGTCCTGTGCAGGTATCCGGCGATGCCGCCGTCGTCGCTGAACAGCCCGACCATGGGGTTGCTCAGGTCCATGCCGCCGTAGGACTGCGCCGCCAGCATGGAGACGGCCGCCCTCGTCTCCTCCACCTTGGCCTCGGCCGCCCGGAGCCGCTCCTGGGCCGTGGCGTGGTGGACCTTGGCCTGCTCCAGCCGTACACGCTGGCCGTTGTAGACCTCCACCTTCCGCTCGGCGTCGGCCGCCAGTTCCTCGAGGCGGGTCTGGGCGGTGGCCAGCTTGACGCTCGCCGCTCCGAGCGCCTTGGCCCGCTCCCGTACGGCGGCGCGCGCCTCGGCCACCTCGCCCGCGGAGGGGGCGGGCTCTGCGGCGGCGGGCGGGCACAGCGCCAGGACCAGGCAACAGGCCACCAACAGCCGTTGATGGACGGTGTGCATAGATTCCCCCTCCGCGCATGCGTCGTCACTCTATGCACACAGTTCCCATTGCTCACGCTGCGCACACATGTACCTCACGTACCGTCATCATCGCAGGCGAAGCAGGCGTTCTATCCAGGGACGAACGGACATGGCGGCAGGTATCGCCCCTCGGGGATAGGTGAAGACCGGGGTCTCACTCCCATACGCAGCGTGAAGTTCAGCGGCCTTGCACCAGTCGGCGGTGACGCGGGCGGCGGCCCACGCCGCGGCGATCGCTGGCCTCGACTCCGGGTAGCGGTCGTAGGTCTGGAAGAGGGTCATGGTGGCGTGCGCGGCCTGGTGACCGTCGCGCGGGTAGGCGCTGCCCGCGAGGTAGGGGGCGGTGACCCTGCCGCCGTAGGCCGTGCCGAGCACCCAGGTCCAGTCGGCGACGACCAGCGCCAGGACGGGGTCGGGCACGGCGGCCGCCGCGCCGTACATGCGCTCCTGGCGGGGGCCCGTCAGCCTGCGCCGGGTCCACAGCCATTCGAGGTCGGCGGGCGACTCGCCGCAGGCCAGCCACGAGAGCGTGGCCAGGGCGCGGGCGGTCAGCAGGCGGCACTCGTCGAGGACGTCGCGCAGCATGCGGGGGCCGGGATCGAGCCAGGTCGGCCAGTCGACCTCATGGATGCGGGGCACCAGGTCCGCCAGCTCCCCCTCGACTGGGAGGGGGCAGACCCGGTGCCCCTTCACGGTGAAGCGACTGCCCTACGCGTTCTCCCTCGCGCCCGACGGCTCGCCGGCCTGCTGCTCTTGTGCGGGGGTTTCCACGAGGACCGGCGGCTGCTCGGCCGCCGCGTCCGACGGCGTGGCGGCGCCACCCGACCCGTCCCCCGAGCCGCCGCCCGGAGTGGTGGAGCCGCCGTCGGAGCCCTGCTGGGGGTCCTTCGTCGGCGCCGGATCGGTGGGCGTGAAGGTGGGAGTGGGGTCGGGCTTGGGGGGATCGGTCGGGGTCACGGTGGGCGCGGGGGTCGGCGTCGGCTCCGGCCTGGTCGTCGGTGTGGAGGTGGGCGTCGAGGTCGCCGTCGGTCGCTTCGTCGGGCACGGCGACTTCGTGGGGCTGCCATGGTGGTCACGCGGCGGGTTCGGGCCTTGTGGCTCACCCGGCGACAGCGTCGGCGGCGGCTCGCCAGGCGCCGTCGGAGAAGGGGCGGGCCCCGTGCGCGTCGGCACCGGGACGACGGGCAGATCCCTGCGCGTGGGCACCACGTCGGGCGTCGTCACGGTCACCGGGGCGGTCGAGCGGTAGGCCCCGATCGGGTAGGTCGCCGAGCTGTCGAGGATGGGCTCCACCGTGATCGGCGTCTCGTGGGGATCGGGCAGCCACGGCAGTCTGATGCCCGGCGGCTCTCCGGTCGCGGGAAACGCCCCCGAGGCGATGCCCGTGAGTCCGTCGCCGTCGTCGCCGAAATAGCTGAAGATCATCCCGATGGCCGCGACGGTGGCCACCGCCGCCAGCGCGCCTGCCAGCGCCTGTGACCAGCGCCGCCCCCTGCCGTCTCCGGCCAGGGGAAACCCCGCGGCGTCGAGCGCCGCCGACCTGCGCGCCACATACCTCCTGTATGGCAGCAGCTCGGGATCGACGAAGCAGCTCATCACCCTGACCCTGAGCGTCTCGGGCAGCACCACGGTCGGCAGCAGCTCGAACACCTTCGCCGTCGACACCTGCCTGGACCGGTGCGGCGCGCAGGTCTCGCACCTGGGCAGGTGGGCCACCACCTCCTCGCGCATCTCCGCGGTGAGCTCGCCCGCGAATCCGGTCAGGATGGCGACCCGCTGCGCGCAGTCGTAGGGCCCCTTCCTCGCCAGGACCTCGGCCGTGACCACGTCGCCGAGCCGCTCGCGCGCGCTCTCGTGCGCGGTTTCGACCTGGCGCGGCGTGACCCCGAGAACCGCCGCGACGTCGAAGGTGGACAGCTCGTGCCTGGCGGTCAGCTCCAGCAGCTCGCTCTCGGCGGCCGTGAGGGCGCGGACGGCGTTCCACGCCATGACCCGCAGCTCCGCGTCGGCGGGATCGGCCACCGGAGGAACCGCGACCATTGTCTCCGTCGCGTCGTCCGTCACGTCGGCCGACTGCCGCCGCAGGCACTCCTGCCGGGCCAGCGCGTAGAGCCACCCTCGCAGTCGGTCAGGGTCGGCCAGCGCGCCGACGTGCGCCTCGGCCGCGATCAGCGTGTCGCGCAGGGCGACCTGGGCACTGTCGGGGCTGTTGAGGATGGACCAGCAGTATCGGTAGATGCCCTCGGCGTGCGAGTCGTAGAGCGCTGCGAGGGCACCCGGGTCGCGGGAAAGGAGAGCTTCGACCAGGACGCGGTCATTCATGTGACCGAAGGTAATGGATTGGTAACTAGTAGTTCTACCGATTCATTCTTGCTCGCAGAGAAAAGGGCCGCACCGCATGCCAACAATGACCGATTTATCGTCTTATCGGAGCACGAGAGAGCCGCCGACGTCGGTCTTTCCCCCGGCGACGGCGGCCCCAAGCTGCTCCGGAGCCAGGATCCCGGAATGCGCCCGGAGAGTCCGGATATTTCGCTAATTAACGTTGGATAACGCTCGGTCAGGGCTTGTTCTCGGCGGTGACGGCGTACCGGCCCCTGTCCTTGGCGAAAGGCGGGGTGCTCGGCTTGACCGTGTGGACGGGTACCGCTCCCCCCACCGCCAGCTCCTCGTAAGGACGGCCCGTCGACCCCCAGGTCCGCGCCACCACCTCGGTCCTGGCGACCTGCGTCGAGGCCGGCAGCCCTTCGACGGTGAGGATGAAGCGCGGCGTCTTGCCCGCCCGCACGTCGTCCACGAACGTGCTGGCGCCGCCCAGCAGCTTGCCCGACCTGTCGCGCAGCAGCGCGCTGACCGTCAGGCTGCTAGCGGGCAGCACGTAGGGGTTGCCGACGTCGCCGGTGACCAGGTAGGTGCCGTCCTTCTGCTTGATGGTCTGCACCCGCGAGACGGGGAACTTACGGAGCGACGAGGGGATGCGTGCCACCTGCCGCCACTGCGCGGACCTGTGGGTGATCGTCACCCTCTCCGGCTTGGCCCCGGTGACGGCCTGCCCGGTGAACGCCAGCGTCCCCGAGGGGGGCACCGCGTCGAGCGGCTGGTCCATGCGGAGCACCTCGGCGCCCTTGGCGTCGATGCCGACGATCGTGGCCACGACGTTCTCTCCGAAGTGCCACGGGTTGCTGTTGCCGAGCACACCCGCCCAGCTCACGACGTACCCGCCGTCGCCCTTGGCGACCGAGGAGGCCTGCTCCTTGAGCGCGAGCGGCTGCATCTGCTGCGTGGAGGGCTCCTCGGCGGTGGAGGAGCAACCCGCCACGAGGATCAGGGCAAGGGCGGCGAACATACGGCTACGCGGGATCACTTTGCCGTGATAGCCCGTCAGAGAGGTACAGCAGGCAGGGACACGCGCCTGCCGTACCAAGTCTTTAACGCCGGCGTGCGACGCGGGCCTCGTCCCAGACGGGTTCGGGCGATTCGTACACTTTTCCATCCGCGCCGAACACCAGGAAGCGGTCGAAGTCGGCGGCGAACCATCTGTCGTGGGTGACCGCGACCACGGTGCCGTCGAAGGCGTTCAGACCGTCCTGGAGCGCCTCGGCGCTGGCCAGGTCGAGGTTGTCGGTCGGCTCGTCGAGCAGCAGCAGCGTCGCGCCGGACAGCTCCAGCAGCAGGATCTGCAGGCGCGCCTGCTGCCCGCCCGACAGCGTCTCGAAGCGCTGGTCGGCGACCAGCCCCGCCAGCTCGTAGCGGGCCAGGATCTTCATGGCCTCGTTCTTGAGCCTGGCGTGCTCGGTCATGACGATCTCGCACGGCGTGCGCGCGTGCAGTTCGGGGCGGGCGTGGGTCTGCGCGAAGTGACCCGGCACGACGCGCGCGCCGAGCCTGGCGACGCCGGTGTGGCTGACCGGCTCCTCGGCGAGCAGGCGCAGGAAGTGGGACTTCCCCGAACCGTTCGAGCCGAGGACGGCGACCCGCTCGCCGTACCAGATCTCGAGATCGAAGGGCTTCATCAGCCCGGTGAGCTCCAGCTCCTCGCAGATGACGGCGCGCTTGCCCGTGCGACCGCCCCTGAGCCGCATGCTGATCCGCTGGTCGCTCGGCGCCACCTCGGGCGGGCCCGCCTCCTCGAACTTGCGCAGGCGCGTCTGCGCGGCGTGGTAGGCGGCGGCCATGCCGTCGTTGTACCTCGCCTTGTTCTTGAGCATGTTGACCAGCGCCTTGAGCTTGGCGTGCTCTTCGTCCCATCGCCTGCGCAGCTCGTCGAGGCGCGCGTTGCGGGCTCGGCGCGCCTCGGCGTACGTGGTGAACCCGCCGCCGTGGATCCAGATGCCGCCCGACTCGACGGTGACGATGCGGTCGGCGGCGTTGGCCAGCAGCTGGCGGTCGTGGCTGACGAGCAGGACCGTCTTGGGAGTCTCCCTCAGTTGCTGCTCCAGCCAGATCTTGCCGGGCACGTCGAGGTAGTTGTCGGGCTCGTCGAGCAGCAGTGTCTGGTCGGGACCGCGCAGCAGCGCCTCCAGGACCAGGCGCTTCTGCTCCCCGCCCGACAGCGTGGACGTCTCCCGGTACTTCACCCTGTCGTACGGCACGCCGAGCGCCGCGATCGTGCAGGTGTCCCAGAGCACCTCGATGTCGTAACCGCCCGCGTCGCTGTAGTCGGTGATCGCCTGGGCGTAGCGCATCTGGGTCTTCTCGTCGTCGCGCTCCATCATGGCCAGCTCGGCCTCGCCGAGCTTGTCGGCGGCCTGCCGTACGGCTGGAGGGGCGACGCTGAGCAGCAGGTCGTGCACGGTGCTGTCGTCTCGGACGCTGCCGATGAACTGGCGCATCACGCCCAGGCCTCCGGAGCTGGCCACGCTGCCCTCGACCGGCTGGAGGTCGCCGGCGACCAGGCGCATCAGCGTGGTCTTGCCCGCGCCGTTCGGCCCGACGAGCGCGGCCTTGACCCCCTCGCCGATGCGGAAGGACACGTCGTTGAGCAGCGGCCTGCCGTCAGGCAGGACGTAGGTGAGGTGCCCGACCTCGACGTGTCCCATGACGTTTCCCTCCCTGTGGCCCTCGCGCAGGCTATCCGGCTATGTCAGGGCCCGGCATCTGGATTTCGCTGTCGGACCGAGCTGCTCCTACGAGGGACCGCCGTCTCCGGAACCGCCATGATCACTGGCAAGATCACGCAATGGCCCGATGCCTGCGACAGAGGGGTACCGCGCCCTGCGCGCAAGGGCCGGGCTGCTCGATGCGAGGCGACGCCCGAACCGCCGACCACGTAGCGGCTGGGGGCATTGAGCGGAATATCTTGATCAATGTAAAATATGATAGCGATATAAGCGGTGGGCGGAAAAGAAACTGTTCATCGTCCCACCGATGCCCAGGGGCTTTCCGAAGGCCTGACCCTTCCTTAGCGGGATCTGGATCGACACTCACAGGCCGGAAATCTAGCGTGTTCAAGGATCGGTACTGGTAACTCGGTCAGATTAACCAACCATTTCGGAAAGGGGTTAATCATGGTCAGAAACCTGTTCACCGCCGGCGTCATAGTGGCTTCGGCATTCGTCGCCCCGGTCACCATGACCGCCACACCTCTCCTCGCGCCGGCCAGCGCCGCAACATCGTCGCCGACGAGCACTGCCGAGAAGGCCGACTGGCACAGGGGGCCCACGTTCGGCAGTCGATCGGCATGCCGGTCATACGGGGAAGACCAGCGCTGGAACCGGTGGGAGTGCCGTCAGCACAACGGTTCCTGGACCTACTGGTACTGGAACTAGAGACCACCGACCCCGGTTTCCAGTAGCGCCGCGCAAGGTAACCGCCGAACACCGGCTACTCGGCGGTGCCCGCCGTACGCCGTTTCGTCACCTAGGTAGCGCGTCAACGCCTCAGGGCTCAAGGCGGACGTGGTCACCGGTCTGGGCGCCTCCCCTCCTCTCCCAGGCGGCCTACCGGTTTCCAGGGGGCGGGCATGCGAGAATTCGCCGCCAGGAGCACCGACGGGACGGCGGGGTGGGCATGAACGGACTCGAACCCACGGCGGACGTGTCGGTGGGCGACTGGATAGCCGAAGGGCTGGGCGGGCCGCTCGGCACGGTCGGCTCGGTGGTGCCACGCGGCTTCGCGGCCTATGCCCGCATCCTGCACCCGGTGGAGTTCGACGACGACGAGAGGCCGCCGGTGACGTGGGCGGAGGTCTGCATGCTCACGGGGCGCGTCCCGCACGCCCTGATGCAGTGGGCCGCCGTCGTCACCCCGGCGGCGGGGGCGGCGGTCGTGGCGGGACCGTCAGGGATATGGGAGGACGGGGACGTGCGGGTCGGCGATCTGGCTCCTGCCGCGCTCGGCGCGCTGATCGACGTCCTGGAGCCCGCAACCGGCGAGCAGGACTGCTTCCACGCCCTGTGGGAGGGCTGGGGCTGGGTGGACGGCAGCGGCGTGGCGATCTTCAGCGTCAGTGACGACGGCCGCGTCGAGCGGGGTCCCGCGCCGGAGCCGGGCGTGCCCGCCGAGGTGTGGGCGCTACCCCGCCTGCGCCTTCCGGACCGCGACTACCTGCTCTTCCGCGGGCCGTTGCGGGCGGCGCTCGACATGGGCTGGCAGGGGTCGCCGCTCGGGTTCGAGCCGCAGTCGCCCAGCCTGCTGTGGCCCGCCGACCGCTCGTGGTGCGTCGGCACGGAGATCGACTTCGACTCCACCCTCGTCGGCGGGTCCGCCGACCTCATCGCCGCCGTGCTGGCCGCACCCGATCTCGAGGCGTGGCCCGTCGAACCCGACGACGACCTCAGCGCATCGGGCGACCTGATCAACCCCGCACCCGCGGTGGACGGCTGACGCAGGAGCACTCAGGGGGCGAAGTAGACCATCACGAGCGCCACCATCGGCGGCGGTGCCCTCGCGGGATGGCCGGACGCCAATGGGCGAGCAGCAGGGCCACCCCCGCGACCACGTACGGCACCGCCTGCGCAGAGGGCCAACGAGCGGCGGCGAGGACGGCCAGCAGGGGAACGGCCAGGAGGGCCACGAGGCGACGGCCGGTGAGGTGGGCGGCGGTCACGGCGACCGCGACGAGCACCGCCCAGAGGAACCCGGGGTCGAACACGAAGGCCGGGTCCCGATAGCCGGCCCCCAGAAAGCGGCCGGCGTCGCGCTCCCACGCCCAGGAGAGTGCGTGGACCAGGCGTTCCAGCTGTTCCCACGCTGTGGCGGCAACCGCGACCGCCCAGGCGAGGCCGGTGAACAGCGCGGGCCGCTCCCCACGGAAGCCGCGCCGCCACACCAGCGCCAGGACGACGAGTGCCGTCACGTGGCAGGCGATGGCGAACCAGGTCCCGTCGCCGGTCACCAGCGTCTCCACCGCGAGCGCCACACAGGTCGCCGCCACACCCACGGGCCCCAGCAATCGGGGCGCCCACAGCGCCAGCCCACACAGGACGAACGGCAGCCACGGCACGTCCGGAAGCGGCGCCGGGGCGTACGCGAACCAGCCGAAGCTCGCGGCCGGAGGAAAGGCGTCCACCAGCGACGGGAGAGCGGACAGCAGGATCGCGATCAGAGGCATGCCCGCATTCCACCAGAAAGTCCTGGACAGCAAGTGATCTGATGACTAGAACTATTAACAGATCCCCCAGCCGATAAGGGGCTGCGATGCGGCGTCTTCTGCTTTCCCTCGTCCTCGTCCTCGTCTCCCTGGCCGCTCCACCGGCCGTGGCGGCGGCGACCACCACCTGCGATCTGCCCACCTTCCGCGCCACCACCACCGATGCCAGGCTGACCGCCCTGTTCACCGCCCAGGGCAACGACAACAGCCGCACCGACGACTGGACCGGCGCCGACGGCACCTACTCGGTGCGGCTCCCCGGCGGCAAGGAGCTGTGGATCTTCTCCGACACCTTCCTCGGCCAGGTCAACCCCGACGGCTCACGCCCGCCGGTCAGGGAGGAGGGCGGCACCACCGTCTTCCTCAACAACACCTTCGCCGTGGAGAGGGACGGCAGGCTGTCCACGATCTACGGCGGCACGTCCGAGGAGCCCAAGGCCGTGATGCCGCCGCGGGACAAGGACCACTGGTACTGGGCGGGCGACGCGACCCTCGCGGGCGGCGTGGTCGAGGTGACCTACCAGGAGTACGAGCGGTACGGCCCCGGCGCGTGGGACTGGCGCTGGCACCGCAACGTGGTCGCCCGCTTCGCCCCCGGACGGCTTGACCGGCCGATCAGCGTCCACGACCTGCCCTCGGGGCACAAGGTTGCGTGGGCCTCGGGCATCCACAGGGACGGCCGCCACACCTACGTCTACGGCGTGGAGGACCTCGGCGCGACCAAGTACATGCACCTGGCCAGGGTGCGCGGCGCCAGCCTGCTCGGCAGCTGGGAGTACCTGAAGGCCGACGGCACCTGGTCGGCGAACGAGGCCGACTCCGCGCGGGTGATGGACGGCGTGGCCAACGAATACTCGGTCAGCCGGGTCAAGGGCGGCTACGTCCTGATCACGCATGACACGACCGAGATCCTGAGCGCCAAGATCGTCGCCTACACGAGCTGCACGCCGTACGGACCGTTCACGAACAAGACCACCGTCTACACGACCCCGGAGACCGGCGGGAACATCTTCACCTACAACGCCCACGCGCATCCCGGGATCGCCGGGCCGGGGCTGGTGGTCTCCTACAACGTCAACAGCTTCGTCAACACCGACCACTACCGCGACGTGACGATCTACCGCCCGCGCTTCCTCGACCTGGTCTTCGAGTAGAAGAGTGAGGCGCAACTGGGCCGCCAGGCTGCGGGAGATCACGATCGAGGGCATGCGCGCGCTCGTGCTGGAGAACGAGCACCTGCGCGTGACCGTGCTGGCCGACAAGGGCGGCGACGTCGTGGAGTTCCTGCACAAGCCGTCCGACACCGATCTGGTGTGGCTCTCGCCCCAGGGGCTGCGCCGGCCGCTGCCCCCGCAGGCGGCCGACGACGTGGGCGCCTTCGTCGACCACTACGAGGGCGGCTGGCAGGAGGTCTTCCCGAACGGCGGCGCGCCCAGCGTCTACCGGGGCGCGCGGCTGGCCCAGCACGGGGAGGTCGCGGGGCTGCCGTGGTCGGTCGAGGTGCTGACCGACTCGGCCCGCGAGGTGGCGGTACGGCTGGCGGTGCGCACGCGGCGCCTGCCGTACCGGGTGGAGAAGACGTTCAGGCTCGCCTCGGGCACGGCCGCGCTGGAGGTCGAGGGGCGGGTCACGAACGAGGGTGCGGTGGCGCTGCACGCGATGTGGGGCCACCACCTCGCCTACGGCCGGCCGTTCCTGCGGCCGGGGGCGCGCATCAGGGTGCCCGAGGGGGTGACCGTGATCCCGCACGCCACGTCCATCGATCCGCAGGGACGGCGGGCCGCCGAGCTGTTCACGGTGCCGCCGCCCGGCTCGCCGAGCGACATCGTCTACCTGACCGGCTTCGACAAGGGCTGGTACGAGGTGGAGTCGCAGGTCGGGCTGCGCGTGGACTGGGACGCCACGGTCATGCCCTACTTGTGGCTGTGGCAGGAGCTCGGCGCCTCGACGGACTGGCCGTGGTGGGGCAGGGCGTACGTGGTGGGGCTCGAGCCGTTCTCCAGCATGCCCACCGACGGGCTGGCGGCGGCCGTGGACAACGGGACGGCGATGCTCCTCGGCCCCGCCCAGTCGAGGACGTCGCGACTGCGCGTGGAGGTGATCGGGTGAGCGAGTTCGAGGGCAAGGTGGCCCTGGTGACCGGCGGATCGCTGGGCATCGGGAAGGCGGTCGTCGAGCGGCTGGCCGCGGGCGGCGCGTCCGTGGTCTCCTGCGGTCGTGAAGCGGGGGACGGCAGCGCTCCCGGGGTCACCCAGGTGGCCGACGTGCGCGACGAGGGCCGGATGCGCGAGCTGGTCGACCTCGCCGAGCGCACGTACGGCGGGCTCGACATCGTGGTGACCTGCGCAGGCGTGCAGCGCTACGGCACGGTCGAGGACACGCCCGCCGAGGTGTGGGACGAGGTGCTCGACATCAACCTCAAGGGCGTCTTCCTGACCTGCAAGGCGGCCGTGCCCGCGCTGCGCAGGCGCGGCGGCGGGTCGATCGTGGTCATGTCGTCCGTGCAGGCCTTCGCCTCGCAGACGCAGGTGGCCGCCTACACCGCGAGTAAGGCCGCGCTGAACGGCCTGACCAGGGCGATGGCCCTCGACCACGCCCCCGACGGGATCAGGGTGAACGTGGTCTGCCCCGGCTCGGTGGACACCCCGATGCTGCGGTGGGCGGCCGACCTGTGGCGCGGGCCGCTGTCGCAGGAGGAGCAGGTCGCGCAGTGGGGCCGCACGCATCCGCTCGGGAGGGTGGCGCGGCCCGAGGAGGTCGCCGAACTGGTCGCCTTCCTCGCCGGGCCGCGCTCGTCGTTCATCACGGGGGCCGAGCACCGGGTGGACGGCGGCCTGCTCGCCCGCAACCCCGCCGCCCTGCCCGACTAGCTCACGGCGCCGCGTAGGGGTCGGCGAAGCGCTCATTCGGCACCTGGGCGTACCAGCCGGGCCGCCCTGGGTCGCGGTCGTAGGGGTAGCCGCCGAGCTCCTTGTAGAGCTCGGCGTAGCGGGCCAGCCGCTCCCTGTCCAGCCGCACCCCGAGCCCCGGCCCCTCCGGTATTGCGATGCGCCCGTCGCGGTAGGCCAGCTTGCCGCCCACGATCACGTCGTCGCGCAGCTGGTGGTAGTGGGCGTCGGCGGCGTAGGTGAGGTTGGGCAGCACGGCCCCCAGGTGCAGCATGGTCGCCAGCTGGATCCCCAGCTCGCCGGAGGAGTGCACCGCCACCCCTAGCTGGAAGGTCTCGCACACCCCCGCCGCCTTGAGGCAGGGCCTGATGCCGCCCCAGAACGTCGTGTCGAGCAGCACGACGTCCGCGGCGCGGCGCAGCACGTTGGAGGCGAGCTGCTCGAAGTTCACGACGACGGTGTTCGTCGCCACCGGCACCCTGACCTGCTCGCGGACCAGCCGCAGACCCTCGAGACCGAAGACGGGGTCCTCGAGGTAGTCGTTGTCCAGCCCCTCGATCGCGCGGCCGAAGCGCAGCCCCTCGGCCATGGACAGCACCGCGTTCGGGTCGTAGCGCAGCCGGTCGCCGGGGAAGGCGGCGGCCAGCGCCCGGTAGCACTCCAGCTCGTAGTCGGGAGGGAACACCCCGCCCTTCAGCTTGTGGACGGTGAACCCGTGCGCCCGCTTCAGCTCCCTGGCGTGCTCGACGAGCTGGTCGGGGGTGCGCACCTCGGCGAAGCCCTCGCCCTCGTACCGGAAGAAGAGGTAGGAGGCGAACGGCACCTCCGCGCGGAGCGTGCCGCCCAGCAGGTCGTGGACGGGCACGTCGAGGTGCTGGCCCATGAGGTCGAGGCAGGCGAACTCCAGAGCGGCCAGCAGCTGGGTGCGGTTGTTGTAGAGCGACGCCGTCGGATTGGCGATCTTGAAGCGCAGCGCCTCCAGCTGGAAGGGGTCGTGCCCCGCCAGGTACGGCAGGAGCGCGCGGAAGGCCGCCTCCGCGCTCTCTCCCCCGCCGCCCATCTCGCCGAGCCCGACCAGGCCGTTGTCGGCCTCGACCTCGACGATCGTCCTGACGAAGCGGCCCCAGTGGGCGCCGTTGCTGTGCCGCAGCGGCGCCTCGAGGGGAACGGCGACCGTCGTGGCCCGGATGTCAACGATCTTCACAGGTCCCCCAAACGGCGGCCACTCCGCAGGCGGGCAGCCGTACCCTGACCTTCTCCGCACTGACCTCGAGCGGCGTCCTTCCCCGCGCGAGCCCGGCGCTCACCTGCGCCGACCGCAGCCCGCGCAGGCCGACCTCGACCTCCACGGGCTCGTCGGCGAAGGACTGCAGCCTGACCACGACGCCCTCGTCGAAGCGGCCCAGCGAGGTGATCTGCACCTCGGGATGGTCCACGGTCGCGAAGACGCCCTCCTTCGCCGGAGGAGCGGTTCCCGTGGCGAGGACGCCGAGGAAGGGGTCGGTGAGACCCGCGGCCGCCAGCGCGCCCAGCGCCACGCCCTTCACCTCCGTCGAGGAGGTCACCGCGTAGCGGAAGGTCGTCTCGCCCTGCTGCTGCGTGGGGAAGTTGGTGTCCCAGATGTTGTTGAGCGCCCAGGAGTAGACCGTTCCCTGCTCCTCGTCCAGCGTGGCGGGGAAGGGCGCGTAGGGCATGTGGATGGTGCCGAGCTGCACCAGCGGCGCCTCCAGCGTCGCCCACGCGATGGACAGGGCCGGGTCGTCGAAGGTGATCCAGTGCCTGATCGGCAGCATGTAGGCGGCCGAGCCCGGCACCCTCGCGCCCCCTCCGACGCCGCCGGTCAGCTCCCACGCCGACGGTGGACCTTCGCTGGCGAAGGGGAAGGCCACGAAGACCGCCTCCTTGGCGGGCGTGCCCTGCTTGGCGAGCTGGTAGGTCAGGTCGAGCCTGGGCACGCCGGCGTGCAGCTCGATGGTCGTGCGTACCCAGTCCACGCCCTTGGCCTGCAGCTCCACGACCAGCTTCTCGCCGATCGCGGTGCGCTCCGCCTTGACGACCGCGGCGTGCCGGCCGATGGCCCGGTCGCCGAGGAGCGTTCTGTCGTGCGCGCCGACGTGGCCCGACATGTGGTTGAAGTGGGGGGCCGTGGCGTAGCGGTCGTAGACGTACTGCCCGAACCCGGCGGCGGCGTCGGCGTTGACCAGCTCCCTGCCCGCCACCTTGTCGAAGATCGAGCGGAGGTAGCCCTCGCGGATGTCGTAGCTCACCCGGTAGAACTCGTTCTCGATCGCCGCCTCGTCGATCTCCCGCGTCTCGACGGGCTCGCCCGGCTGGATCGACACGAACGCGTAGCCGTACCCGGGAAGATCCCTGACCACCGCGCTGACGTGCCGGCCGATCGGCCGCGTCGGCCAGTCGACGGGGTGCACGACCTCCTCGTGGTGCGCGATCCGCTCGCCCGTCCGCTCGTCCACCAGCGCGATCGGCTGCTCCAGCGGCACGATGTCGCGCGGCAGGAAGGCCCGCACCACGTCGGTGCGGGTCTGGGTGCCGGGGTTGACCACCACGAAGCCGGTGCCGCCGAACTGCCGCCCGAATCTGCGCATGCCCGCCTGCAACAGATCGGCCGAGTCGTCCTGCGCGTCGTAGGCGCCCGCCGACTTGCGCGTCCACTGCAGCCCGCCCGAGTCGCCGGCCTCCTCGGCGTCCTCCCACGGGTTGGCCGCGCCCCAGGTGTGCTCGTTGAACAGCGCCACCTTGTCGTAGGCCAGGTCGATCCGCTCGGTGGCGTCGGCGCCCGCCAGCGTGTGGAGCGTCTCGGCGGCCCGCAGCGCGCTCTGCGCCCGCCGTACGTAGCCCAGCGGGCGCGCCCCCGACCCGAGCCCGTCGGCCCACCAGTCGGTCCAGTCACCTTCGTGTACGGCGAGGCGGTCGTGGTAGCGCTCCTCGACGTGCGCGAAGAAGTCGCTGTTGATCGCCGAGCGCAGCCGGGGATAGGCCCACCTGGTGTTCCACTCGCGCACGATCGACGCCGGGACGATCGAGGGGCCCGCGTTGTCGGCGTGCGCTCCCTGCACGCGCAGGTGCAGGGCGTCGAGCTCGTAGGGGGCCCGGTCGGCGTCGGGCCCCTGCCAGCCGAACGTGCCGGGGCCGTACGGGTAGCCCTTCCCCGCGAGCGCGGACAGGTAGCGCGGCAGCAGGTCGTCGGCCAGCTCGAAGGAGTCGGCCAGGCCGACCGTGTTGCCCTCCATGTAGGCCATGCCGTGCGGGGTGTCGGTGAACCAGACCAGCAGCTCGTTGCCGCTGGGCGCGCGCCACCTGAAGGGCCGCGTCAGCTGGTCGCCGCCGTGCAGGTACGGCACGGACCGCCCCGCCCAGTTGTGCGCCGCCGCGAGGTAGCGCACCCCCGCCGCGTTCAGCGCGTCGACCAGGCCGACGACGGCGCCGGGCACGTCGGTGTGCATCGCCGAGCGGGTCGGCAGCTCCTGGGTGAAGCGCAGCTGGCGGTAGAGCTCCTCCGTCGAGCAGGCCTCGGTGTGCAACTGGAAGGGCAGCGCGGTCACCTCGATCAGCCCTTCGCGCACCCGCTCCTTGAACGCCTCCACCAGGTCGCGGGGCCGTACGGCCAGCCAGCGCAACGCCGGCATCGACGACTCCACCGTCCAGCGGAACCTCGCGTCGTCGGGCCAGTCGGCGCTCTCCTCCGTCAGCCGCAGCGCCGCGTCCAGATAGTCGAGATGGTGACGCAGCACGGTGCCCTGCGGGTCGGTGTAGCCGATGTCCAGATGGGAGTGGTGCACGACGAAGACGTCCCAGTGGCGCTGGGGCGTGACCGTGATCGTCGCCTCGCCGATCAGCCCCTCGCCGTCGCTCAGCCGCAGGGTGAAGTCGGTCGGCCGCGACACCTCGGGCACGAGCAGGGTCACGTCCGCGCCCTCGGCCCGATCGACGCCGACCAGCTCGTGTTCCATCCGGGCGGGCACCAGGCCGGTCACCGAGACCCTGACCGCCTGGCGCCCCTCGTGCGTGATCAGCGGCAGCACGGAGGCCCGCGCCTCCAGACCTCTGACGGAGATCACCGGGACGGAGGTGTCCTCGCGCAGCGCCTGCCGTATGCCGTCGTAGTCGGGGGAACCGAGGCTCGGCTGCAGCAGCCGACTGGTCATGACAGTCCTCCTAGGGCGAGTCCACGGGCGAACATCCGCTGGGTGGCCACGAACAGCACCACCGTGGGCAGTGACACGACCAGCCCCGCGGCGAGGCCGACGGGCACCGGGGTGCCCGCGTAGACGTCGGTCACCAGACCGGCCAGCGCGGTCATCACCGGCCGCACCTCGGCGGTCTGGGTCAGCGTCAGGCCGAAGAGCAGGTCGTTCCAGATGAAGGTGAAGTTGAGGATGAAGACGGCGGCCAGCGCGCTGGTGGCCAGCGGCAGGTAGACGCGCCAGAAGATGCGGAAGGTGGAGGCGCCGTCCATCCTGGCCGCCTCGAAGATCGAGAAGGCCACCCCGGTGAAGAAGTTGCGCAGCACGAAGGCCGACAGCGGCACGCTGATCGCGGTGTAGACGAGGATCATGCCGAACCTGGAGTCGTACAGCCCCGCGGCGCTGTACCCGACGAAGAGCGGGACCAGGAGCATCTGCGAGGGGAAGACGGTGCCGCCGAACAGCAGCATGAACCACCAGAACCCGTAGCGCAGGCGCAGCACCACGATCGTGTACCCGGCCATCGCGCCGATCAGCACGCCCAGAGCGGGCGAGACCAAGCTGTAGAGCGCGGTGCTGGCCAGGCTCTCCTGGAGGTTCGCCGACTCCCACGCCTGGGCGAAGTTCCTGAACAGCGCCAGGTCGGGCGAGGGGATCCAGGCCCTCGACGCGTCGTAACCGTCGGCCGGGCGCGCGGCGTTGACGAGCAGCAGGTAGGTGGGGCCGAGCCAGATCAGCCCGAGCACCACGAGAACGGCTCTCCTGATCACTTCCGCCCCCTCAGGTAGAGGTAGGAGGCGAGCCCCGTCACGACCGTGAGCAGCACCGCGACGGCCGAGCCGTAGCCGTACTCACTGGCCACGAAGGTGTCGCGGTACATGGTCACGGCCAGCGTCTCGGAGTTGCGTCCCGGGCCTCCCTGCGTCATCACCCAGACGATGTCGAAGCTCTTCAGGCTCGCCACCAGCGCCAGGCCCACCACGACCGCGGTGAGCGGCGCCATCAGCGGCCAGATGACGTGCCTGAACAGCCGCCATCCCGTCGCCCCGTCGAGCCGCGCCGCCTCGATCGGCTCCTTCGGGATCGACTGGAGCCCGACCGCGAACAGCAGCGTGTTGACGCCGAGCTGCTGCCACGTCCAGACCAGCAGCATCGCGATCGTGTTGTGCGGCGCCTCCTGCAGGAAGGCGGTGTCGACGCCGAGCAGCTTGTTGGCGATGCCGTCGTGCGACAGGATCGGGCTCCACACCAGGCCGAGCCCCGCCCCGCTGAGCGCGTACGGCAGCATGAACGGCACGCGGAACCACGCGCCGCCCCTGATGTCGTAGGACAGCACCGCCACCAGCAGGCCGAGCCCGACCGGCAGCACCATGGTGCCCGCGACCCAGATGAGCGTGTTGCGGATCGCGGTGAGCAGCGCCGGGTCGTCGAACAGCTTGGCGAAGTTGTCGAAGCCGACCCACTCGGGCGGGATCAGGCCGTCGTAGCGGGTGAGGCTGAGGTAGCCCGTCCACACGAAGGGCGCGTAGAGCAGCCCCGCCACCAGCAGCACCGACGGAGCCACGTACCCGGCGCGGAACCTGCCCAGCAGCGGGGCCGCCCTGCCTGTCACTGGTGCGTGCTCCAGTACTCGTCCGCCTTCTTCTGGATGTCCTCGAGGACCTGCCGGTAGCTCTCCGGTTTGGTGACGAACAGCCCGAACCCGTCGAGCGCGGCCGTCAGGATCGGCGGCGGCGTCGCCTCGAAGTAACGGTTGACCAGGCGGTACTTCCCGCTGCCCGCGTCCTTGGTGACCTGTCCGAGGACCTCGCTCTTGATGGTGACCTTGGGGTTGGCGCTGACGTCACCGCGGGCCGAGGCCCACTTCGCCTGCGCCTGCTCGGTCGTCCACCACTTGAGGTACTTCGTGCTCGCCGCGGGGTCGGGGGCCTTGGCCAGCGAGCACAGCGGGCCGCTCTCGAAGATCATCGAGGTCTTCGGGAGCGACGCGTTGACGTTGGGGATGACGAAGAAGCCGGCGTCGAGGTTGCGCTGGGTCATGCTCGTGTTGAACCAGGTGCCGAAGGAGACCATCGCCACCTTCTCGTTCTTCAGCGCGTCGGCGGGGTCGGTCTTGTCGCCCGGGTTGCTGAAGTATCCGGCGTCGATGAGCGACTTCCACTTCTCCATCACCTGGACGACACCGGGGTCGGTGTACTTCGCCTTGCCCGTCGACAGCCGGTCGTAGAGGTCGGGGTCGGTGCCCGCGAGGAGCTGCTCGAACCAGACGAAGGAGAACAGCACGGAGGTGTGGTAGAAGGCCTTGATGTTCGCCTTCTTCAGCGTTTCGGCGACCGTGATCAGCTCGTCCCAGGTCGTGGGCGGCTTCAGTCCGTGCGCGTCGAAGATCTTCTTGTTGTAGAACATCCCCCAGTAGGCGACGTTCAGCGGCACGCAGTATTGCTTGCCGTCCACGGTGTAGTAGGTGGCGACGTCCTGCGAGAGGTCGCCGTTCTTGATCGCCTCCTGCCAGATGGCGGTGGTCTCCGCGACCTGCTTCTGCCCGACGATCTCCTTCAGCTGGCCCCCCGTCTGCCAGGTGAACAGGTCGGGTTTCACGTCGGTGCGGAAGGAGGCCTTGATGAAGGCCTGGTAGGTGGGCTCGTCGGTGTAGCCGACCGGCTTCATGCCGAGGCCGATCTGCTGCTTGGACAGCGCGCCCATCTCGGTGAAGTACTTACTCCATGCGCCCTTGTCGTTGTAGAGGGTCAGCTCTGTCTTGGGCTGGCCCGTGGGAGTGCTTCCACACGCGGCCAGCAGGACTGATGCGGCAATCAGGATGGGGGTACGCCGGATCATGACCGGCCTCCTGTTCTACACGAGCCGTTGCTGGATCACCGTTTTCACGTCAATCAGATGCGCGCGCATGAGCTCCTCAGCCGCCTGCGCGTCGCCTGCCTCGATGGCCTCGAGGATCGTCAGGTGCTCGTCGTAGTCGCGGCGCCTGTCGTCGTAGATGCGCAGGATCTCCCGCTGCTCGGAGGCGTGCACGCTGAGCAGCGAGTCGACGACCTCCTCGAGCACGATGTTGCCCGCCAGCCGCGCGGTGACCCGGTGGAAGGTCATGTTCGCCTCGTGCAGCTCGGCGTCCCTGCCGCGCAGGTGCCTGGCGGCCTCGCTCAGCACCTCCCGCAGCTCCTCCACCCCTGGACGGCCCGCGGCGCGGCCCGCCAGCGGCGGCTCGATGAGGATGCGCGCGTCGAGCAGGTCGAGCAGCTGCCCTCCGGGCATCGAGCGCATGTTGGGGTTGGGCAGCACGATGCGCTCGATGTCCGCGCCGACGTACAGCCCGGAACCGTGACGCATCTCGATCGCGCCCGTCGCCTCCAGGCGGCGCAGGGCCTCCCTGAGGGTGGGCGTGGTCACCGCGAACCGCTGCGCGAGTTCGCGGGTGGTGGGCAGCCGGTCGCCAGGCTGCAACCCGCTGTCGCTGATCAGACCGAGCACCTGCTCGGTCAGCACGCCTGAGAGGGAGGGCCGGGCAACCATCATCTAATGATTAGATCACTTATCGCCTGCATTTTCACCCCATCAGAGTCTCCCGAGGGGACCGTCGCCTTTAGGCGACGGGGGAATCGGGAGCGGGAGGGCCGCCAAGGCCCGAGCGTGCCCTGACCTATCAGTTCTGCGCATCACAGACTTCCTTCCGGGTTTTGTCGGTGCCGGCCGATACCGTGGTGTTCTCGTTACCGAACGTGGGAGGTGGGCGTGCGCAGGTCGTTCAAGTTCCTGCTGCGCCCCACCAGCAAGCAGGCCGCCGCGCTCACGCGGTGCCTGGAAGACCACCGGGAGCTGTACAACGCCGCTCTCGAACACCGCCGTGCGGTCTACCGCAAAGCCGGGGTGACGGTGCGCTACGGCGACCAGTCAGCGGAGTTGAAGCACATCCGCGCCGACGACCCCGACGGTCAGGGCCGGTGGTCGTTCTCCTCCCAGCAGGCCACGCTCCGCAGGCTGGACAAGGCGTTCCGCGCGTTCTTCGACCGCGTCAAAGCAGGCCGCACGCCAGGATTCCCGCGTTTCAAGGGGCGGGGCTGGTTCGACACGGTTGAGTGGCCCAAGGACGGCGACGGGTGCCGGTGGGACTCCCAGCCCCACCACCCGAGCGCGACCTACGTGCGGTTGCAGGGCGTCGGGCATGTCCAGGTCCACCAGCACCGCCGGGTGCTGGGCACCGTCAAGACGATCAGCATCAAGCGGGAAGGCGCCCGCTGGTTCGTTGTGCTGTCGTGTGACGACGTGCCCGCCGAGAGGCTGCCCGCGACGGGCGCGGTCGCCGGGATCGACATGGGAGTCGCGTCGCTGGTGACGACCAGCGATGGCGAACATCTGGCCAACCCGCGCTACCTCGCCGTGACCGCTGACCGTCTCGCGGCGGCACAGCGTGACCTTGCCCGGAAGAAACGGGGCGGTAAGCGGCGGCGTAAGGCCGTCGCTCGTGTCGCTGCTTTGCACGCGAAGGTGCGGCGGCAACGCCTCGACGGTGTACACAAGGCTGCGCTCGCGCTGGTCCGCGACCACGACGTGATCGTGCACGAAGCACTCAAGGTCACCAACATGACCAAGCGGGCAGTACCCCAACCGGACGGCAACGGCGGCTACCTGCCCAACGGCGCCGCCGCGAAGTCCGGGCTGAACCGTTCGATCTTGGATGCGGGTTGGGGGGCGTTCCTGACGATCCTGTCGCACAAGGCTGAAAGCGCCGGTCGAGAGCTGATCGCGGTGAACCCTGCCAACACCTCCCGCACATGCGCCGAATGCGGGCATTGTGCGAAAGAGAACCGCGTCACCCAGGCCGTGTTCCGATGTACGGCGTGCGGGCACACCGCGCACGCCGATGTGAACGCGGCGATCAACATCTTGAGGGCAGGGCTTGCCCTTCGCGACGCTGCGGGAGCGGCTTAGCGAGAAGCCGCTCCCTTCAGGGAGCGGAGGAGTCACGAAGAGAATCGTCGGCTGGGTGGGTGGCCGCCTTATCAGCGGTCCTCGCCCTGGTCGGCGTGGCCGGCGCGGGCTGGTACTACTCCGGCATGGTCATCGACCCCTCCCACGGCGCCTCCTACCCGCTGGAAGTGGTCTCCTACGACGGCTCCCGGGTGACGCTGAAGGGCGGCTCCGACACCGACGCCCCCGGCGTCTACGGCCTGACCTGGGCCTCGGGCAACGCCACGCTCGGCGCGGTGGTCTCCCGCGCTCCCGGCACCGTCACCCGCAAGGTCTCAGCAGTACGGCGGGGCACGCTCAAGCCCGGCGTCCGCGCCTATCTCGACAGGTGGATGTGGGGCCACGAGGACCCTCGCTCGGCGGTCGGCGTGCCGTACACGAAGGTGAAGATCACCTCGAAGCTGGGCGACTTCCCCGCGTGGCGCACCGAGGGCACCGCCAAGACGTGGGTGATCGCCGTGCACGGGCGCAACGCCGGCCCGGCGGAGGCGCTGCGGGTGGTCCCGCTCTTCCACAGGCTGGGGATGCCGGTGCTGAGCATCACCTACCGCAACGACGAAGGCGCCCCCGCCAGCGACGACGGCAAGTTACACCTCGGCGCGACCGAGTGGGAGGAGGTGGCCGCCGCGATCTCCTACGCCCGCGGCGAGGGCGCCACGGACGTCTACCTGTACGGCTGGTCGATGGGCGGCGGGATCGTCCCGATGGCCGCCAGGCGGTTGCCGGGCGAGCCGATCAGGGGGCTCATCCTCGACAGCCCCGTCATGGACTGGACCTCACCGATCGAGCTCGGCGCCCGGCAGCGGGGAGTGCCGCTGTGGCTGGCGTCGGTGGGGAGATTCGTGGTCGAGCGGCGGACCGGGCTGTCGTTCGAGGAGCTGGACCACGTGGCGCACGCGGCCGACTTCAAGGTGCCCATGCTGATCTTCGTCGACACGGACGACCGGACCGTGCCGGTGGAACCCGCTGTGGAGTTCGCCGCCCTCCGCCCCGACCTCGTCCGGCTCGTCAAGACAGCGGGCGCGGGGCACACGGGGTCGTGGAACCTCTCGCCCGACGCCTACGAGCGGGCCGTGACCGCGTTCGTCACTGCTCCAGCACGGTGAGCAGCAGGTCGATCTGCGCCTTGCGCGACGCCGCGACCTGCCTGGCCCACTCCTTCACCTTGGGGTTCTCGCCGTTGTAGACCTCGACCCTGGCCATCTGGACGGCATCGTCCTGGTGCGCGATCAGCAGGTTGACCAGGTCGCGCTCGTTCTTCACCGCGGCGATCCGCTCCCTGTCGGTCTCCGGCAGACCGCCGTGCCCCGCGTGGGCGTCCGTCGGCGCGGTGAGCGGCTGGTCCCATTCGGTCAGCCACTTCGTCATCGCCTGGACCTCGGTGGCCTGGGTCCGCTCGATCGCCGCGGTCAGGTTCCTGACCGCGGGCGTGGTGGCCTTGGGGCCCGCCAGCCGGACGATCTCGATGCCCTGCTTGTGGTGCGGGATCATCATCTGCAGGAACATCACGTCGTCGGCGTTGACCCGCTCAGGCGGCGGCCCGCCGCAGCCCGCTCCGAGGAGCAGGGCCGCGGCGAGGGCTGCGATCAGACGCGCTTCCACAGCGCCGGAACGTTGGGCGGCTCCCACCCGGCGATGGCCGTGTGCGGCTGCAGGCACTCATAGGACAGACCGGCGTAGGTCACGCGGTCACCTCCCTTGTACGCCTTGCCAGCCTGCCACGTGCCCGCGGGGACTGTCGAGGTCGGCGTCGGGGTCGGCGTCGGGGTGGGCGTGGGGGTCGGCGTCGGGGTCGGCGTGGGTGTGCCGCCACCGCCGAAGTCCACGTCCGAGCAGGTGTAGAAGGCTTCGTTGCTGCCGACGACGCGCTGCCAGATCGAGTAGAGGATGTGCCGCCCCGAGCGCTGCGGCAGGTTGATCGTCCAGTTCGTGAACGTGGTGGGGTTCTGGTTGTTGAACGTCCTGAGGTGCACCAGATCCGACCACCTGAGGGGCATGGTCGGGTTCCAGCCGTCGCGGGTGATGTAGAACTCGAAGTTGCTGTTGGAATGGGGTGCGGTCGCGTGGTAGGTGAGGGTGAAGCTGCCGGGCCGCACCGAGGTGGCGGGCCAGTCGGCGCGCTGGAGGTCGAGCCCCCGGTACTTGTCGCGGCCCGCGCTGCAGAGCTTGCCGTCGGGGATGATCTCGCGGTGCCGTCCGCCCGCTTCGAGCAGGGAGACCTCGTTCCAGTCGTAGAAGGCCTGGGTGCCACCGGCGGCGACGGCCGCCTTGCAGGCGGCCGACTTCGGCGCCTCGGGGCCTTCGTTCTTACAGACGTAGACGCGGCTGGGCGGGTTGGACATCGTGCCGTGGGCGTTGGCGGCGCCGGCGGGGAGGAGGACGAGGGCGGCCGTGCCTGCGGCTAAGGCGGCGGTCTTCTTGTTCACGGGAGCTCCCGATGGGGTTAACTAAAAGGAAACCTTCCTAAGAATTAACTCCTTTGCAACCGCGCGCGCAAGGGCCCCCTGTCAATCAGATCGCCGGCGCCATCCACCAAACGGTGGATTTTCCGGTCAGCCGCATTCACCCGAGATCATGGCTTCGCGGCCGATTCGCGCGGCGGGCCCGCGCCAGATGCTTGTGCCATGGCAGTCATCGAAGTCACCGACCTCACCAAGAGGTACGCGGGCCAGACGGTTCTGGACAGGGTGTCGTTCTCCGTGGAGGAGGGCGAGATCTTCGGCATCCTCGGCCCCAACGGCACCGGCAAGACCACCACCGTCGAGTGCGTGGAGGGCCTGCGGCGGCCTGACGGCGGGTCGATCAGCGTGCTCGGGCTCGACCCGATCAAGGACGGCCGACGGTTGCGCGAACTGATCGGCGTCCAGCTCCAGCACACCCAGCTGCCGGAGAACATCAAGGTCTGGGAGGCGCTCGACCTCTACGCCTCCTTCTACGCCAACCCGCGCGACTGGCGGGAGCTGCTGGACCAGTGGGGACTGGCCGACAAGCGCGACGCCCGGTTCGGAAAGCTGTCGGGCGGCCAGAAGCAGCGGCTGTTCATCGCCCTGGCTCTGGTGGGCAATCCGAAGGTGGCCTTCCTCGACGAGCTCACCACCGGACTCGACCCGCAGGCCCGCCGTGCCACCTGGGAAGTGATCAAGCAGGTCCGCGCGTCCGGTGTGACCGTGGTGCTGGTCAGCCACTTCATGGACGAGGTGGAGGAGCTCTGCGACCGGGTCGCCGTCTTCGACCGGGGCGACATCGTCGCCATCGACACTCCGGCCGGACTGATCGACGGGATCGACGCCGAACACCAGATGCGGTTCAGGCTGATGACCGGAGACGCCGCACTGCGGGTGGACGCACCCGACGGTCTCCAGGGCGACGTACCCGGAGCTCTGTTGAGCGACGTTCCCCGTGCTCTTCTGAGCGGTGTTCCCGGGGTGACCGGGGTGACCAGGACGGGAGACCAGGTCGTCGTCACGGGCAGGGGCGACTTCGCCACCGCCGTCACCGCCGTCCTGGCCCGCAACCACATCCTGGTCGCCGACCTGCGCATCGACAAGCGCACCCTCGACGACGCGTTCGTCGCTCTGACCGGCCGCTCGTTCCACCTCTGAGGAGAACCCCCCATGACCAAGCTCACCATCGTCGAACTGAAGCTGCTGGCCCGCGAGCCGGGCTCGATGTTCACGATCCTGATTCCCCTCTTCATCCTGGTGATCTTCGGAAGCTCGATCTCGCCGGGCGACACGGTGCTCCTGCCGATGACGCTGGCGATCGCCGTCGGACTCGTGGGCCTGTACCTGCTGCCCACCACCCTGGCCACCTACAGAGAGAGGGGCATCCTGCGGCGCCTCTCCACCACTCCGGTGCGCCCGCGAAGCATGCTGGTGGTGCAACTGCTCCTGCAGCTCGTCCTCGCCCTGACCGCCTGCGCGCTGCTCCTCAGCGTCGCGGGCACCGTCCTGGGCGCGCACCTGCCCACCCGGGTGCTGCCGGTCGCGGTCACCTTCACGCTCGGTACGGCCGCCATGTTCGCCGTCGGCCTGCTCATCGCGGCCGTGGCCCCGAACGGACGCACCGCCAACGGCGTGGGAATCCTGCTGTACTTCCCCATGGCCTTCCTCGCCGGGCTGGTCCAGCCCACGCACCAGATGCCGGTTATCCTGGCCCGCATCGGCGAGTTCACCCCCCTGGGCGCTTTCAGGCAGGCGCTTCAGGACGTCTGGGCGGGCGGTTCTCCGAGCCCCCTGCTGCTGGGGGTCATGGTCGCGTACGCCGTGGTCATCAGCCTCGCCGCAGCCAAGTTCTTCCGCTGGGAGTAGTCATGCCGACGCGCCTCGACGAATGGGAAGGTCGGCTCGACCGGCTCATGGGCGCCGTGCCGTACGTGCTCCTGGTCGTCTCCACGGCGCTGTTCCTGCTCACCGACACCCACTCGGGTGACTACCGCCTCGTCACGCTCGGCCTCGCCGTACTGACCGCCGGATGGATCCAGCTGATGACCGGGCGGCCCGCGGCTGGGTGGAACCAGCTGAAGACGAGCCGGCCCGCGCTCTACGTCGCCGGCTTGGTGATCCTGATCGCGGCGCTCAGCGCACGCGGGGTGTGGTTCGCCAGCTTCTTCGCCTTCACCGGATACCTCCACTCGTGGCAGTTCCTGCGCGGGAAGTGGAGGTTCGTCGGGGTGACCGCAACGGCGGCGATCAGCATCGTCGCCTACAACGGCGGGCTCCCCGAGCCCACCCCCACGGCGATCCTCACCTACCTGTTCTTCGTCGCCGCCATCGTGGCCCTGGTCGGACTGTTCAGCTTCGTCGGCGAGCTCACCACCGAGCGCAGCGCCGAGCGGAAGCGCATGGTCGCCCAGCTCGAGGAGGCCATGCGCGAGAACGCCGGCCTGCACACCCAGCTGCTGGTCCAGGCGCGGGAAGCCGGCGTGCTCGACGAACGCCGGCGCATGGCGGGCGAGATCCACGACACCCTCGCGCAAGGGCTGACCGGCATCATCACCCAGCTCCAGGCGGCCACCCACGCCAAGGAGGCCGGCGACCGGCAGCGCCACATCGACAACGCCACCCGCCTGGCGCGCGAGAGCCTCGCCGAGGCGCGCAGGTCCGTGCACGCCATCGCGCCAGGCCCGCTGGAGGCGGCCCCGCTGGCCGACGCGCTGGCGGAGGTCGCCGCCGAGTGGGTGCGACTCAACGGGGTGCGCGCCGACGTCACCACGACCGGGACGGTCCGGCCCATGCATCCCGAGGTCGAGGCGACCCTGCTCCGCATCGCCCAAGAGGCCCTCGCCAACGTGGCCAAGCATGCCGGGGCCACGCGGGTCGGTCTGACCCTGTCGTACATGGAGGACCTGGTCACCCTGGACGTACGCGACGACGGCGCAGGCTTCGACCCCGAGCGGGCCAGGGACGGCGGAGGCTTCGGCCTGACGTCGATGCGCAAACGGGTGACCCGTCTGGCGGGCACACTGGAGATCGAGTCCGAGCACGGCGTCGGCACCGCGATCTCCGCGGCCCTTCCCGCCGTCCCCAGGGAGGTTCCCGGTGTCTGAGACCCCCGTCCGGCTGCTGATCGCCGATGACCACCCCATCGTCCGCGACGGCATCCGCGGCATGTTCACCGGCGACCCGCGCTTCGAGGTGCTCGGCGAGGCGGGTGACGGCGCGCAGGCTGTCGAGCTGGCGCGGGCGCTGCGACCTGACGTGATCCTCATGGATCTCCGGATGCCCAGGATGGACGGCGTCGCGGCCATCAAGGAGCTCGGCAGGCTGGGCATCGAGGCCCGCGTCCTGGTGCTCACCACCTACGACACCGACAGCGACGTCCTGCCCGCCATCGAGGCGGGCGCCACCGGCTACCTCCTCAAGGACGCCCTGCGCGAGGAGCTCATCCGCGCCGTCCAGGCGGCGGCCATGGGCGAGGCGGTCCTGTCACCATCGGTCGCCACTCGGCTGCTCAGCCAGGTACGCACACCGGTGGACCCGTTGAGCGCGCGGGAACGCGAGATCCTGGAATTGATCGCCCAGGGCACCACCAACCGCGAAGCGGCGGCCCGCCTTTTCATCAGCGAGGCGACGGTGAAGACGCACGTGCTGCACATCTACACGAAACTCGGCGTCAACGACAGGGCGGCGGCGGTCGCCGTGGCCTACCAACGCGGCCTCCTCAGCTGACCGGCCCGCTCCTGCACCATCCGCAGGACGCGTATCGTCCGAGGACCGGCATGGCGTCGACGGTCAGACGTCGCTGAAGCCGTACTCCCTGGCCAGGTCGGCGACGCGCAGTGTTCGGCCCGCGTGCCGTCCCACCTCGGGGTCCTCCAGCAGGACACGGACGGCGCGCCCCGGGAACTCGATCGAGTCGGCGCCCGGCACGTCCTCGCCGAGCGCCGCCGTGATCGCCTCGGTGCGCGTGAACCCGGGAGACACCGCGAGCGCGGTGACCCCGTGCGGACGCAGGTCATGGGCGAGCGAGCGGGCGAGGCGGCTGACGCTCGTCATCGCCAGGTCGTAGAAGAGGTGGCCGGCGATCACCTCGGCGTCAGGATCGGCGTACCCGGTCAGAACGGCCAGCCCGCGCCGCTCGATCAGCAGCGGCGCCGCATACCAGGCCGACACCAGGTGGCTGCGAACCCCGATGTCGATCATGTTGTGCCAGTGCTCGAGCGGGAGCGTCCAGAACGGGCCACCGGCGAAGGGCAGGGCGTTGCCGTCGCAGGCGTTGGCCACCAGCAGATCCAGACCGCCCTGCTCGTCGCGGACCCGGTCGAACAGCGACTCGACGGCCTTGTCGTCGGCGTGGTCGACCCGCACGGGGATGCCGTGCCCGCCTCGCTCGGTCACCTGCTCGGCGGTGTCCTCGACGGTGCCGGGCAGCTGCGAGTGGCGGTGGTCACGGCTCTCGCGGTCGGTGACGTAGACGGTCGCCCCGGTCTCGCCGAGCACGAGGGCGACGCCGCGCCCGACGCCTCGGGCGGCTCCGGTCACGACAGCGACAGTGCCTTCCACCCCGCCAGAGTCCCCGGCCCTGCCCGCGAAGTCAACGCCCTCAGAACTCCGGCAGGCCCGGCGCCGTTCGCCCGCCCACCGGCTTCATCACCCGGCGGGGGGCCGGCCTTCCGGGCCGCCCAGGTCCTTCCACGACGGGTCGTCGACGAGGACGCCCGGCCTGACCTGGCCGGAGATCAGCACATGCTCCAGAGCGCCCGCGGCTGGTCCTCGTTCTCGACGACCTCCCTCGAGTGTCGATCGTCACCCCGCCGTCCTCATGGGTGAGTACGGCTTTTCCGCAGCGAGGAGTCGACATCCGGATCTCCCGCTCTCGAGGACGACGAGTTCGCGGAGGAGCCTAGACCTGATCGCTCGAGCCGTACTTGAGTCACTGCCGGGCCCCTGCTCCGGATCGTTCAGCGGCGGCCGTGACAATGTTTGAACCTTTTTCCCGATCCACAGCCGCACATGCCGTCCAACGTGTGAGAAATGCTCTGCCGCAGGGTCTTTGCTTGCGGATGGTCGGGGCCCAGCGCCGCCTCGGTGATGGCCAGCGCCCGCTCGAACAGGGCCACCGCCTCACCTGCCCGGCCCAGAACTCGAAGGCTCACCGCCAGATTCCCCAACCGGATGGCCACGGTCGGGTGATCAGGGCCCAGCGCCGCCTCGATGATGGCCAGCGCCCGCCGCTCCAACTCCACCGCCTCGCCTGTCCGGCCCAGATCGCTAAGGCTCACCGCCAGGTTCCCCACCCGGAGGGCCATGTCGGGATGATCGGGTCCCAGCGCCGCCTCGGAGATGGCCAGCGCCCGCCGCTCCAACTCCACCGCCTCACCTGCCCGGCCCAGAACTCGAAGGCTCACCGCCAGATTCCCCAAGCAGGTGGCCACGTCCGGGTGGTCAGGGCCCAGCGCCGCCTCGGCGATGGCCAGCGCCCGCTCCTCCAACCGCGCCGCCTCGCCCACCCGGCCCAGATCCCGAAGGCTCGCCGCCAGATTCCCCAACCGGATGGCCACGTCCGGATGGTCAGGGCCCAGCGCCGCCTCCGTGATGGCCAGCGCCCGCTCGGACAGGGGCACCGCCCCACCGGCCCGACCCAGCGCGTGCAAGCTCGACGCCAGATTCCCCAGCAAGGTGGCCACGGTCGGGTGGTCGGGGCCCAGGGCCGCCTCGGTGACGGCCAGCGCCCGCCGCTCCAACGGCACCGCCTCACCTGCCCGGCCCAAGGCGGTGAAGCTCGCCGCCAGATTTCCCAACCAGATGGCCGCGTACGGGTGGCCAGGACCCAGCGCGGCCTCCGTGATGGCCAGCGCCCGCTCGAACAAGGGCACCGCCTCACCCACCCGGCCCAGATCGCGGAAGCTCACCGCCAGATTCCCCAACCGGATGGCGACATCCGGGTGACCAGGGCCCAGCGCCGCCTCGGTGATGGCCAGCGCTCGCTGGAACAAGGGCACCGCCTCACTCGCCCGACCAAGATCGCGGAGGCTCGACGCCAGATTCCCCAAGCAGGTGGCGACGTCCGGGTGATCGGGACCCAGCGCGGCCTCGGCGATGGCCAGCGCTCGGCTGGAGAAGTCCCGGGCATGCTGGTGCCGGCCTTGTGTGGAGGAGAAGAGGGCGGCCTGATTGAGGACCCTGCCGAGTTCCTCTGGTTCGCTTCCTTGCCGGTAGCGAAGAACGAGCGCGTTCACATGCGGGAGGAGATCACGCCAGAGGGGCCAGCCCGCCACGTTGGAATGCGGGTCGGCCGGGAGCGCCTGACTCAGACGGGCGAGGGCGCTCTCGCGCGCGGCGTGGCTGCGCGGGTCGTGGTAGTCCAGGCCGTTGTAGATCACCGATTGGAAGAGCCGGTGCATGCTCACCGTCTCCTGCTCCTCCCCCTCCCGCGTGATCATGCTGTAGGAGGCGAGCAGCTCCAACGCGTCATCGAGATCCAGGTCGTCGGCGTCCCCTATCAACAGAGTGCGGGGGACGTTGTCCGGGGCGTAGCACGCCAGCGTGCGCAGCAGGTGTTCCGCCTTCAGGTCCGCACGCTCGCGGACGGCCTCCAGGTGGGTGTCCCACAGGCGCGCCATCGTCTGTTCGGCGCTGCCCCCCGCCGTCGACGTGGCATACATCCGGGCCGGATGACGGCGGAGCCGCGCCAGGTAGCGGCCGGGACTCTTGTGCGATTGGCGGATGTAGGCGGCGGCCTGTTCCAACGCCAGCGGCAGGTGACCGAGCTCAGCGGCGATCGCCGCCACATCCGCGTGGTCCTGCGGCCTCTCGCACCCGCCGACCTTGGTGATCAGCTCTACCGATGAGCGTTCGTCCAGGACGTCCAGGGAGACGACGCGGGTTCCCGGCCAGTGCACGTCACGGCGCGTGGTGATCAGAACATGGCCGGCGGCCAGGTGGTCGAGCCAGGGCCGCACAGCGGCGGGATCATCAACGTTGTCCAGCACGACGAGCCATCCCGGATGGGCGCGCAGCCAGCCGAGCGCCCACTGGGAGGCCTCCCGCACGTCCCCGACCAGTGCGATGGGCGGGTGGATCTCCGCGGCCAGCGCGGCGAACCCCTTCTCGATGTTCTCCACCGTGTCCGCGGTGATCCAGTAGGCCACCGGGTAGCCGGCCTGATGGGCGTGGGCGTAGTGCCGGACCAGTTCTGACTTGCCCACGCCCCCCATCCCGCGCACGAGCTGGCGAATGACCACCTGCTCGCCGTCGCCGGCGAGCATCTGTTCCAAGGCCGTCAGCGCGTCCTCGCGTCCGACGAACTCCGCCGCGCGGGGCTCCTGAAGGAACCTGATCGGAGCGGCCACGTCGACCTGCCCGGGCGCCAGCAAACTTCCCGGCTCCAGTCGAGCCGTCCTCGCGTCGATCGGCGAACCATCGCCCGTGGTCACCGGCCCGGTGATGTCACGGCCCGCCGCCACCGCGCGATTCGATGCGGTGAGCCGCTCCCCCTGCTGGGTCATGGCCTAGCCTCCGGTGATGGACGAGTCGTCTCCCGTGGTCACCGGCCCGGTGATGTCACGACCCGCCGCCACCCCGCGATTCGACGCGGTCACCATGTTGCCTGCGACCGTGTGGCCGGTGGCGGTCTCGGCCTGCTCCAGCATGTCGCGCACGTCGTCGGCCAGCTGCGGGTCCTCCTGCAACTGCTCCGCCAGGTAGACCCGCAACGCGGCCTGGAAGTCAGCGTTGTCAGGGTCTCGGATCAGCCTTTCCAGCTCCCTGGGCACCTCTGCCTGCTCGGGCTCGGCGCCGAAGAACCGCTGAAGGATCTTCCGCCCCCACTGCACCGTGGCGTCGGCCGCGTCCTCCTGCACCCGCCCGAGGACCGCTCCTCCATACGCACTCACCGCCGCCACCACGTAAGGCGACGCCGTACCGACTAACGCTACGAGTTCCCCGCTCATGAGACACCCCTCTGGACGGCACCGACCCCCGGGCGATGCGACCACCACACCTCGTCAAGAGAAAGGTAACCCGCCCCTCCCGACAACGGCTTCGCCGAAATCACGGCTCTCGTCTGGATGGTCCTCCCACCGGTCGCCTCCCAGCTCTTCCACGTCCTCCTGATCCAGGAAGTCGAGAAGACGGCTCGGCTGATCACCTGGGCGCCCCCATCTACCCGGCCACGGTCACGAACCAGCCCCGGCAAGCTGATCGAGGCATCTGCACTGCTCTTGGAGGGCGTCCCCCTTTACGTCGCCGCTGCCCCGCTCGCGGCCTACCTCGTGGACCGCGATCACCCCGAGCACTCGGCGATGATCGCGGACCACATCAAGCCCGTCCTGTCTGGCGCGCCGCCGTGCAGTTCAACCTCGAGGCGCCTCGTCGGTCCAGCCGAGCCGCTTGATTATCGCTCGGGGTCGGCGACCGCTCCGTCGAGGGACATAGTCATGCAAGGTTCTCTCTTGGCGGGGAACATGGATAACAGTGATTGCCCGTTCCCGGGAGACCCTTCCGTCAGATCGCCCCACCGACCGCTACGAACCCAAACGCCTGTTCGCCGCGGCCGCACGCGTGCGCAAAGACCACCGATGGCGTCGGTGTAGCCGACGACCACGCGTACAGCCGCAGCTCGATCGGGCCGGGTCACCTCGATGGGCGCATCCAGGATCGGGGTGCTCGGGGCGAGCCGTTCCTGTCGGTTCCCGCTCCTCGCTGATCGCGTCGAACACCTCATCCCCGCTCACCCGCAGCAGGCTCGTCACCGAACACGCCGGCCCGGAGGCGCGCCGGGTCTTGCGGTTCGTCCCAGGACTTCGTACGGTTCGCCCGGATCCAGTGAGCACAAGTGAGCACCGAATGGCCTGCTTCTCGCCCTCGTAAGTGAGCGATCACCGGCGTTAGCCTCCCTGCGGTCCGGCCCCATCCTCGCCGCCCCCCGGGAAAGTGCCACGCACGATCGGCCTGCGCGTGCTTCGGCGCCGTTTTGACATGCCATTCCAGGTGAACCGACCCCGGTGACCTGACCTCTCTCAGGAGGAGACCTGTGTATCTCACTCAAGGACTGCACCGAGCCGTCCAGCTGACGCCGGACCTGCCCGCCACCATCTGCGGAGACCGAGTGCGCACCTGGCGGGAGAGCGCGGACCGCGTCGCCCGGCTCGCCGGGGCGCTGCGCGAGCTGGGCGTGACCAAGGGAGACCGGGTCGCGATGCTGTCGCTCAACTCCGACCGCTACCACGAGTACCTGCTGGCCGTCTGGTGGGTGGGCGGCGCGGTGAACCCGGTCAACATCCGCTGGAACCCGGTGGAGATCGGATACTCGCTGAGCGAGTCCGAGACCACGGTCCTGCTGGTGGACGACCTCTTCGCCGCCTATGTCCCGGCGCTGCGCGACTACTGCCCGGACCTGGCCACCGTGATCCACTGCGGGGACGGCGCCACTCCCGATGGGATGACGCCATACGAAGAGCTGATCACGAACGCCGACCCGGTCGCCGACCTTCGGCTGGGCGGAGACTCCCTGGCCGGCCTGTTCTACACCGGGGGCACAAGTGGACGTCCCAAAGGCGTCATGCTCAGCCATGCCAACATGCTGGTTTCTGTGATGGGCTCCGTGGCGCAGGGCGGCCCCGCGGTGCCGGGCGGGCGGATGCTCCACTCCGCCCCGCTGTTCCACATCGCCGGCCTGGCGGCATGGATCGGGCAGTACCTGGTCGGCGGCACCCATGTCATGGTTCCGGCGTTCGACCCGGTGAGCGTCATGAAGGCCGTCCAGGAGCATGAAGTCACCTCGGCATTGATGGTCCCCTTGATGATCCAGGCCCTGGTGGATCACCCTCAACTCGGTTCCTACGACCTGTCGAGCATGACCTCGATCATCTACGGGGCCTCGCCGATCTCCGAGGACGTCCTCACTCGCGCCATGAAGGAGTTCCCGGCGGCCGGGTTCACCCAGGGTTACGGGATGACGGAGCTGGCGTCGACGGCGACCCTGCTGAGGGCCGAAGACCACGTGGCGGGGGGCAGGCTACTGCGCAGTGCGGGACGGGCCGCCACACACTGCGAGGTACGGATCGTGGACGCCGACGGCAACGAGGTACCGCGCGGCACCGTCGGCGAAGTAATCGTCCGTGGCGGCCATGTGATGCTCGGCTACTGGAACGATCCGGACGAGACCGCCGCCGTGGTGCGCGACGGCTGGATGCACAGCGGCGACGGGGGCTACATGGACGAGGGGGGGTACTTGTACATCGTCGACCGGATCAAGGACATGATCGTCACGGGCGGGGAGAACGTCTACTCCACCGAGGTGGAGAACGCCGTCTCGCAGCATCCGGCGGTCGCCGCCTGCGCGGTGATCGGCGTACCGGACGAGCAGTGGGGCGAGCGCGTCCACGCCATCATCGTCCTCCAGCCGGGCGCCACCGCGACCGCCGAGGAGATCCGCACGCACGCGAAGGGCCTCATCGCCGGCTACAAGGCCCCCCGCACCTGCGAGTTCGTCGAGGCACTCCCCATCTCTGGCGCGGGCAAGATTCTCAAGCGCGAGCTGCGCGGAAAGTACTGGGACGACAGCGATCGGCAAGTCGGCTGACAGGACTGATCTATGAAGTGATCGGCTACACCCTGAGCCTGTTGCGACCCGTGCTTGTCCGAGTCATTGATCAGCCCAGACCTCATCGTTACCGTGTGTGAGTGGCGAGGATTTGCTATGCGATGCGGCTCTTGCTGCTCATCGCGGCCACCAGCCGGCCCCTTGAGCGAGCAAGGGCAGCGGCTTGCACCAGCGCACGCCCAGCGCAGTTGCCGCAGTTCCATGCGGGCACCCTTTCCAGGCTGCATTCAGCCGATTCTCCCGTCTGGCCCTCAAGGAACGTGGGGCAGCCAGCGGCCGCCTTAGCCGTAAGAGATCACCGGCTATGGCTCGTCAGACGTGCCCCAGCTCTAGCCTGAACGCAGAAGACCGGCCAGCGGGAGTCGGTGACCTGGACGTCGTAGTCGCCCTGCGCCAGCAGATGCGCGTCCTGTCAGCTCGCCTCGCGCTCATGGGAGAACATCGCCAGGCGTTCCCCGGCATCGGCGGGACGGTGAAGGTTGCCCCGCGGTCCACGCTGACGAACCGGTGGGTGTGGCGGTCGACCCATGTCTCGTAACTCGTCGATGCCGACCACGTCGGCCAGCGGCCCGCGCCGCGTCGCGCGCCGCATCCAGGGCTCAAGCGCGGGCGGCGAGGCCGGCGAACGCGCGAATCCTGGCGTTCTCCCTCGTGGTGTTCCAGACCAGCCGCAGGCGGCCTCCGGCGCGTCCGCGATGGGGATGTAGGCGATGTCCGGCCCGTAGTAGCGGGTGGCCTGGCAGGTGAGCGGGACCACCGCCCTGCCCGCCGCCACCAGAGCGAGTGCCGCCTGGAAGGTTGTCACCGACGGACTGCCTGCGCCCCATTGGTGAAGATTGCTCACCAATGGTGAGCCAGATCGCGATTGTTCCAGCAGGCCCGCGCATCGAGGCTGGATGCGCGTCACCAACCGTGACGATCAGAAGAGAGAGGCAGAAATGCAGGACCGATTCCACACCCCCTTGACCGCGGACAACGCCGCCCTCCTGCTGGTGGACCACCAGATCGGGCTGTTCACCGGGGTGCGCGACATTACCGTGAGCGAGCTGAAGCACAACGTCACAAGCCTGGCCAAGGCCGCACTGCGCCTGAAGCTGCCGATCGTCGTCACCACCACGGCCGCTGACAGCATGTGGGGACCGCTCATCCCTGGATTGCAGGCCGTACTCCCCGAGGAGCTGAAGGTGATCGACCGGAGCTCGGTGAACGCCTGGCAGGACGACCGGGTACGCGACGCCGTCGAGGCGACCGGACGCAGCAAACTCCTCATCGCGGGGATCTCACTCGAGGTCTGCGCCGCGTTTCCCGCGATCTCCGCGACCGCGGCAGGCTATGACGCTTACGTGGCCGTCGACGCCTGTGGCACCTTCTCCCGGACCAAGCGGGAGACCGGGCTCCTCCGGTTGCAGCAGGCGGGTGTGATCGTGAGCGACTACGCCACGCTCGCCGTAGAGATCCTCGCCGACAACGCGCACCCGATCGCCGGCGAGGTCTACGGCGACCTCGACATGCCGTTCGCCACCCTCGTCGGACAGCTCGCCGCGGCCTACAGCCGCTGACCCCGGTGTGGCCTGCCCGCCTTGAGACCAGAGTCGGAATTCACTCGCGATCCTGAGCGGAGCAGGCCCACGTAACCAGAGGAAGGAGCCGCGAAATGGCGGTCATCGTTTTCATGCACGCGTTCGGATCCAGCGGGCGCGCCTGGCAGCCGCAGATCCGCCAGTTGGGAGACAGCCATCGGGTGCTCGCTCCTGACCTACCCGGTCACGGCGCGACGCCGGGACCGTTCTCGCTGGAACGGGCAGTCGCATCGATTCGTTCGGTGATCCTTGGCGAGGCCGAGCCCGTCCACCTCGTGGCTGTCTCCGGTTCGGTCAGCGTGGCGCTGCTGGTCGCGCTGGCCGAGCCAGCTCAGGTCGCTGGCTTGATCTTGTCCGGGGGTACGGCACACGGCGGGCGCGGAGACGCTGTGCAACGCCTCATGGTGCGCCTGATGCCGGAGGGGCTGATCGTGAGCATCCTCAAGGGCATGTACGCCGGAGGCAAGGCCGAACACCTGGACCAGGCCGCCCAGGACCTGCGCCACGCGGGGAAGGCCACCATCCTCGCGGGACTGGCGGAGCTGGGCCGGCTCGATCTGCGCGACCGACTCGGCGAGATCAAGGTCCCGGCCCTCGTGCTCAACGGAGCCAAGGACAAGGCCAACCTGCCGCATGCCGAGGAGATCGCCGCCGGCATTCACGGCGCCGAACACCGGGTGATCCCGAACGCCGGTCACATCTGGAATCTCGAGCAGCCCGAGCTGTTCACCCGGACAATCCACGAGTTCGTCAGGGCGGTGTCGGCGCCCAGCCCGTCCAGCACCCGGGCGTAGGCACTTTCCAGCGCACTGGCCATCTCGGCAAGATGCCCGGCTGGTTCCAGTGCTAGCGAGGTCAGCACGCGTGGCCGCCCCTGGTCCCACGCATCCCCGCCCAGCAGTCGGGCCCGCGGGTCGCTCCATCGATCCGAGCCCTCGGCGAACACATCCCGCCGCCGCAACCCCTGGTGCCAGTGCATGAGGGCGCACAGCACGAACGCGGCCTTGTCGATGTGCCTTTCAGGGAGGTCGAGGTTGCGGTAGATCAACGGCCGCCACGATCCGGGAATCAGTTCATCGTGGTCGGCGATGTTCGCCGGGCCGTGGCGGCGGTGGTTCTTGGCCATCGCCGCAGCGGCGCGCACCATCGCCGGCACCGCCGCCCCGGCCTCGACCGCCCGGAACTGGATGGTGGTCAGCAGCGACTCGATGAAGCCCTGCACCGTGCGCAGGGCGTATGACCACGTCTTCCTGACCGCCTGGGGCGGCCCCATCTACCCCACCACGGTCACGAACTTGCCCCGCAAGCTAATCGAGGCCCACAACAAGACCACCGCCGACAAGCTCCCGATGATCCGCCTACACGACCTCCGCCACCTGCACGCGACCATGCTGCTCCTGGCTGGCGTCCCCGTTCACATCGTCGCGGCTCCGGCGAGCTGTCTCGCGCGGCTGGGACTACGAGCAGCGAGGCTCTGCGTTCGCCCTCACCGTCGCTGAGGATGAGCTGGCCACCCCGCCAGGCCACTACGACACCTGATTCTGATCCCTGTTAGCCGCGAGTCCAGAGGATGGAGCTACCGAAGATCGACTAAGGCTCTGTCAGCAAGGGTGTTAGCCAAAGGCCCCCTGTGATCATCACAGAGGGCCTTTCACCTGGAGCCGCCTTCGGGATTCGAACCCGAGACCCCTTCATTACGGAGCAAAATCGAACATAGGTTCGATGATTGAGATAGCCCTCTACGGCCAGCATCGGACCGTCCGTCGGCGTCCACCTACGTCCGCGATCGACTTCCGTCGTTGTCACCCAGTTAGACACCCAGAGCCCAAAGCAAAGAAGGCGCTTCGCGCGCCCCTTGGGCGCTCCGCGCTGGGACGCTTCGCGCCCAAAAGCGGCTGCACCATCTTTTGGGGTTGATCTCGAGATGCAGCAGGGAGGGGCCTACATGTCCGGCACGGCTCACGATGACTGCGCCCGGTGATCCCCCCAGAATGGTTCAGCCGCTCCTGGACGCGAAGCGTCCCAGCGCGAAGCGCGGACAAGGCGCGCGAAGCACCGCTACGGAACTCAGACTTCACACTGTAGCCGGGGACAGGGGGACAGCCTGTCCCCGACAGTGTCCCCGGACGTTCTCAGCGTTTCCCCTGGTCAGCACTCGTTCGGGGACAGCAGGGACACTTCCTACCTCACTGCCCCGGCGGGCTCTCGCTCCAGATCGCTCAGCAGTACGAGAAGCTGCTTGGCCAAAGCGTGTTCAAGCCTCCTGAACTCATCGAGCTGGATCGAGACGTTGCGCTGAACCTGGATTGCCCTTCCGCCGGTGGAAGGCTCGAATAGGTCCGCCACCACGCCGTAGGGCTCACTGCCGCCGACGGAATAGACGACCGCTCCCCGCCGCAAGCGTGGACATGAGACCAGCGCGTCGGGGATACAGGTCAAGCAGGTTGGGGGCGCGTTCGTGTACCCGGCCGTTCCCGGCGCGCCATTGGGCCCGTCGGCCAGCAGCCACCAGATTCGGCCAGTGGCACGGTCAACGGCGGAGTCTCCGCACACCTGGCACAACCGGTGAAGCATGCATCGTCGCTATCTGAGGGTGTTCACCAACTTCCACTCTGGGCGCCCTCGTGTTGAGAGCCCCTGCCGAGCCCATAGGACGCCGTACATCCAGTCCTGTGGGCGTGGGTCTGCGTAGGCGAGCCGGAGTCCAGCCGCTTCGTCAGCCCACGCGAACCCGAGAGGGTGCGGCACGGTCTCCTCGAACCAGGCCGTGATGTAGGGCACGCGAAGGGCTGTGGTCAGGCAAGGCTTCCCGTGTGGAGTGGGTCAGCACACCTCTATGGTTGGGCTATTACGCAATAGCGTAAAGGTGCAGGAGCGCTATAGCGCCAGAATCATGGGACGGTGCAGGTTGATCCGAACTCATTCACGCCGCTCTACCGGCAGGTGGCCGACCTTCTGCGCGCCCAGATCGAAGAGGGCGAGCTACGGCCCGGAGACAAGCTCAAGAACGAGGATGCCCTGGCGGAGGAGTTCGGCACCGGTAAGGCCACGGTCCGCCAGGCGCTTCGACTGCTGCGGGCTGAGGGGCTCATCGATACGGAGAACCGGCGCGGCAGTACCGTGCGGAAGCCGCCGGAGCTGACGGTGGTAAGCCTCGAAAAGCCCGCGAGGATCACTGCACGAATGCCGACAGCCAAGGAGCGTACGGCCTTGAGCGTGCCCGAGGGTGAACCGGTGTTGGTCATTACCTACGCCGACGGCCGCACTGAGGTGCTGGCGCGGTCAGCGATCGACGCTGGCCCGTTGACGGACGATCAGTGACGCGCCCAAGACAAGAGTCTGGCTCGCCCACTCGATAATGGGCTATGGCCAAGCTTCCCGAAGAAGTCCGATCCAGCCTGCGCTTTTTCGCCTTCTACCTCGCCAACGGAACCCTAGACATGGAGTTGCTCGAGGACATCGACTACAGGCCAGCCTTGGTTGACTTCGGCTCCACGCTGGAGATGGTCTTCACCATCTACACCAACGTGCTGGAGATCGATGAAGATGGTCTGGTAGACGACGGACACGCCCAGTACCGGGTAGCCCAATGGATCCGCCGATACTGCGATCCTAGCTACGTGGTCGACCCCCCGTTCGAAGAGTGGGAGACCCGTTTGATCGGCCCTTGATGCCGCCAGCGGTCCCGGCCCGTGCTCACTTCGAACCTGCAGGCAATAGACACCCAGTTAGACACCCAAAGGCCCCCTGAGATCTCTCAGGGGGCCTTTGACCTGGAGCCGCCTTCGGGATTCGAACCCGAGACCCCTTCATTACGAGTGAAGTGCTCTGGCCGACTGAGCTAAGGCGGCGCGCCATACGGCGTGTTGAAGTCTACAGGAGCCGGAGGGGTCCTCGCGCCCTCCGATCACTCGATCTCCGGACACCGCATGCCATCCCTCGGAATCCGCCCCCACACCAGGTATGCGTCCACCGTTCCGTCCACACAGGACGAGCCGTTCAGGTACGCGGTGTGGCCGTCGCCGTCCAGGGTGAGGAGCACACCCGACTCCAGTTGCGCGGCCATCGCGCGGGCCCAGCCGTACGGCGTGGCGGGGTCTCGCGTGGTGCCCACGACCAGGATCGGGGGCGCGCCGCGCGCCGCCAGCGGTCGGTTGGGCTCCGCGGCGGGGACGGGCCAGAAGGCGCACGGCAGCGAGCCCCACATCACGTACGCCCCGAACCCCGGCGCGCGCCGTTCGGCCGCCTTCGCCGCCGTCGCGAAGGCGGAGAGCTTGCCGGGGTAGGGGCTGTCGACGCAGTTGACGGCCATGTTGGCCTCGGTCTGGTTGGAGTAGGTGCCGTCCCGCGCCCGTCCGACGAGCTGGTCGGCGCTGTGCAGGAGCAGCTCGCCCTCGCCGGTCGAGGCCTGGCGGAGCGCCTCCGTGAGCACGGGCCACGTGCGCCGGTCGTAGAGCGGCGTCAGCGCGCCCAGCGTGGCCAGAGCCTCGGTGACCGAGCGTCCGTCTCCCCGCAGGGGTTCCTCGTCGGTACGGCGCAGCAGGGACGTGAGCTCGGCCACCGCCCCGTCCACCGTACGGCTCGTCAGCGGGCAGTCGGGGATGGCGAAGCAGTGCTCGGCGTAGGCCTTGAACGCGACGGAGAAGCCCTCCGCCTGCCCCTCGTTCAGCTCGACGCGGTTCAGGGCGGGATCGACGGCCCCGTCGAGGACGAGCGCACGCACCCTGGTGGGGAACAGGTCGGCGTACATGGCGCCCAAGTAGGTGCCGTACGACTTGCCCAGGTAGGTCAGGCGCTCGTCGCCGAGGGCGGCGCGGAGCACGTCCATGTCGCGGGCGGCGTTCGCCGTCCCGATGTGGGGCAGCAGGCGCGGCGACATGGCCTGGCAGCCATCGGCGAACCTGCGGGAGCCCTCCTCCAGAGCGGCCAGCTCGGCCGGGGAGTCGGGGGTCGCGTCGAGGGCGAGGAAGGCGTCGAGCCCCTTGTCGCTCAGGCACTCCACCGGCGCGGATTCGCCGACGCCGCGCGGGTCGAAGGCGACGACGTCGAACCGGTCGCGCACCTGGGGGCTGAGCACCGATCGCGCGGCCCTCCCGTAGTCGATGCCGGATCCGCCCGGACCGCCGGGGTTGATCACAATGGAGCCGAGGCGGTCGCCGGTGGCGGGGAGGCGGATCACGCTGATGGCGAGCTCTTCACCCCGAGGGTGGCGGTAGTCGAGGGGGACCCTCAGCTTGGCGCACTCGAACCCGTCACCGCAGTCGTCCCAGGCCGGCCGCTGGTCGTAGAAGCCTTGAGACAGGGTGTCGGTGCCGCATGCCGTGATCGTCAGGCTCACGGCGACACCCATCACGGCCGCGCGACGCCACAACCGCCCGAGCCGCCTCCTCACCTCGCCCGTCGCCCTCCTCGCCTCCCGCCTCGAGCCCCGTGGTGGGTCCTACGCCTCGTCGGCTGGAGGGCGGTCGTCGGCTCCGTACGTCGAGTCGTAGGCCTTGCGGGGACCGCACACGCTCGCCTTCGAGCACGAGCATCTCCGGCCGCCGTCGTTGAGCCTGACCACCACCGAGTCGGAGGGGACGTTGTGCCCCACCACGGTTCCGGCGCCTTCGGGCGTGTCGACGGCGAGGCCGACGCGTGGTGCGGTGGCCCTGAACTCCTGGTAGAGCGGATGTTCGTACTTCAGGCAGCACATGAGCCGACCGCAGGCCCCCGCGATGCGCAGCGGGTTGACCGGGAGGTCCTGCTCCTTGGCCATCCGCACCGAGACAGGCTCGAAGTCCTTGAGGAACGTGGCGCAGCACAGGTCGCGTCCGCACGGTCCGATGCCGCCCTGCAGCCTCGCCTCGTCGCGCGGTCCGATCTGGCGCAGTTCGACCCTGGCGCGCAGGTTACGAGCCAGGTCGCGGACCAGCGCGCGGAAGTCGACGCGATGCGGGGCCGAGAAGTAGACCGTGTAGACGTTGTCGCTGTCGAGGTAGTCGACGCCCACCACCTTCATCGGCAGCGTGTGACGCTTGATGAGCCGCTTGGAGACGCTTCGGGCCTCGGCGCGCCTGCGTTTGTTGGTCTCGTCGCGGGACAGGTGCTCGTCAGCCGCGAGCCCCTGACACACGGGCAGGCCGTCGATCTCCTCGCTGGTGTACTGCGGCGCCCACACACACTCGGCGACTTCCGGGCCCGAGTCGGTGGGCACCAGCACCTTGTCGCCCACCTTGGGAGTGTGCCCGCCGGGGTCGAGGTAGTAGAGCCTTCCGTAACGGGTGAAGCTCACGGCCATGATCATTCCCATGGGCTCGCGCTCGCCTCCTGACGGCCTCGTGGTTCGTACGGCCTTCCGCCCCCACCTTACGAGAGGCTCTGCCCGTTAGGGAGCTGTGCAGACCCCGCCATCCTGGTCGTAGACCCCCGACGTGAAGCGCTCGATCAGGTCGGCCTGGTCGCGGAAGCATGCGTGATTGACCACCGTTGCCACGCCGTCGAGGTCACTCGCCGCGACGACCACCGCCCCGCCGCCGACGCCCGGCCGCAGCTTCACCCTGAACGATTCCGGCATGTCGCTGACCTTGACGATCGAGCGAAGCTCGCCGCTGGAGCTGGACTGCTGGAACTTCCTGTAGGCGGTCTCCTGATCCTCGAACACCACGGACTCGACCTCCGGTCTTGCCAGGAGCGCCTGCTTGATCGCGCCGCGGTCAGGGGGCGGACTCTGCAGGCACCTCACGAGCGGTGAGTTCTCCCGGCAGAGAAACACCGCGATCTCCGGCTCTCCCTGGCTCCATTTCGCCGGCACCATGCCCGCCGCCAGCACGGGAAGAGGCGCCTGGTGCATCGGTCTGAGCACGAGGAACATGGCCACCCCGGCCACCGCGGCCGCCACGGCGACCAGGCGCAGATCGACGCGAGAACGCCGGCCCCCCGCCGGTGCTCGCAGCGGTGTCACCGTCTCGTGCTCGATCGTGGCGCCGGCCGCGACCAGGGCATCGCGAAGGCGGTCTTCCATCGGGCTGTTCATGCGTCCTCCCCAAGTGCGCGGGCCAGAGCCGACAGGCCCCTGGCGATGGTGGATCGGGCGGTGCTCCCGCTCACGCCCATGGCGGCGGCCACTTCCTGGTCGGTGAGGTCGAAGTAGTAGCGCAGCGTCAGCGCCTCGCGCTGACGCTGGGGCAAACCCTGCAGCGCCACGAGCACCTCCCTGCGCTCCTCACCGAGCAGGGCCGCGCTCTCCGCCGACCAGACCGGCGGCTCGTACGGCACCGGCCGTCTGAACACCGTGGCGCGGCGCCGCAGCACCGACCTGCAGCCGTTGAGCACGGCGGAGCGGACGTAGGCCAGCGCGCTGTCGGGATCTCGCAGCCTGGCCCGACCCGCGTGGGTGCGGGCGAACGCCGGAAGACGAGGAACCGGAAGATGACGGGCCGAGGACTCCCGGGGAGCCAAGCTCAGGGGCGGCGCAGGCCCAGCATCATCGCCTCCACCGCGATCTGGGGGTTCACGTTCGCCGCCAGCCGCTCCCTGCACTGCATGATCACATCGATCCGCCGCAGCGTCTCCTCAGCCGTCGACCCTCTGGCGATCGAGTCGAGCTCGAACCGATGGTCGTCGTTGGCCAGCTCCACCGTCGCCCCGAGCTGCATCGCCAGAACGTCGCGGTAGTACGACACCAGCTCGAGCAACGCGCCGTCCAGGGAGTCGCGCTTCACGCGGGTGGCGCGCGACTTCTGCCGGTCCTCGAGCTCCCTCAACGCCCCGGCGCCGCCCCTGACCAGCCCCCTGTTCAGGCCCTTGCCCGTGGACCCCTCGCCGTAGAGCCTGCGCAGGTCTGACGTCTCGCTCTCGTTCAGGAGCGTGGTGGCCGCGGCGGCCTCCTCCTCGGCGGTCTTCACCAGCCGCTCGGCCGCCGTGATGCACTCCCCCACCCCGCTCAGCGAACGGGGGATCGCCAGCACGGCGTCGCGGCGCCGCCGTACGCCTTCGTCGAGAGCGAGCTGGCGGGCACGGGCGAGGTCTCCCTGGGAGGCCCGCGCGGCGAAGGTGGCCATCTCCCACGGCACACCGTCGCGGGTGGCCAGCACGTGCGCGACGGCCTCGCCCGAGGGCGTGACGAGGCTGACGACCCTGCACCTGGACCTGATCGTGATGATCATGTCGTCGGGGGCGGGCGCGCACAGCAGCCAGACGGTCCGCGGCGGCGGCTCCTCGATGGCCTTGAGCAGCGCGTTGGCCGCCGACTCCGTGACCCGGTCGGCGTTCTCGAACAGGATGACCCGCCACCGGCCCTGGGTGGGCGCGCCCGCAGCGCGCAGGATGAGCTCGCGGGTCTGCTTGACGCTGTAGGACAGCCCCTCGGGTTTGACCGCCTCGAGGTCGGGGTGCGAGCCGATCATCACCTGGTGGCACTGGTCGCAGTGGCCGCAGCCGCCCGACGGGCACATCAGCGCGGCGGCGAAGGCCCGCGCCGCGTCCTCGCGGCCCGATCCGGGCGGTCCCGTGAACAGCCAGGCGTGCGTCATGCCCGCGCCCCGCCCGCCCGCGACCGCCTCCGCGGCGGCGTGGGCTGCCCGCGAGAGTACGGCTGAAGCCTGCTCCTGGCCCACCAGGTCGTCGAAGACGCTCACCGGCCCAAGGTTAGTCGCGGATGGCGGGCATGGTGCCGGTGATGTCCTCGGACTCGCTCGGCACCGGGTCGGGCAGGATCTCGCGCACCCTGTCCTGGACGGCCCTGCTGATCTCCTCCTGCGACAGCGTGCCGTCGACCACGAGATAGCGGTCGGGCGCGGCCGCGGCCAGCGAGCGGAACTCCTTGCGCACCCGCTCGTGGAAGGCGAGCGGCTCGGACTCGATCCGGTCGGCCGCGCCGCCCAGCCTGGTCAGCCCGATCGACGGCGGAGTGTCGATCAGCACGGTCAGATGCGGGACGAGGCCGCCCGTGGCCCAGGCGTTGACCTTGGACACGTCGGAGGGGTCGAGCGCCCTGCCCGCCCCCTGATAGGCGAGCGAGGAGTCGACGTAGCGGTCGGTGATCACCAGCGCGCCCCTGTGGAGGGCCGGCCTGATCACCTTCTCCACGTGCTCGGCCCGGTCGGCGGCGTAGAGGAGGGCCTCCGCCCTGGGTGACAGTCCCTTCTCGGCCGCGTCGAGCAGGATCGCGCGCAGCCGCATGCCGACCTTGGTCGAGCCGGGCTCCCTCGTCTGCACGACATCGAACCCCTGGTCACGCAGCCAGATCGCGAGCAGCCTGGACTGCGTCGTCTTCCCCGAACCTTCGCCGCCCTCGAAGGCGATGAACACCCCCGGCACTTCTTCCACGACCCCCGGTGAATAGCTCTCGCCACGCAGCGCGGCGAGCAGGTCCTCCGAGAGTGGCACACCTCGCCTGTCGTCCATGTGGCGCAACGCCAGCATGCCCACGACCATCGCGAACACACCACCCAGGAGCAGCACCAGGTTGGCGCCGTCGAAGACGTAGGAGCCCACCAGATGGCTGCCGAACAGGCCCGCGACAGGCCCGGCCACCGCCACCACGAGCAGGAGCGTGACCCGCGCGGTGGACTGCAGGAAGGAGAACGTCCGCCCGCGCAGGGAGTCGTCGACCTCCAGGCCGATGAGGGTGTAGCCGATGATCCACGCGATGCCCGCGCAGGCGCCGAGCACCACGGTCAGCATGACCACGATCACCAGGTTGTGGATGAGCGCGATCGCCGCCAGTGTCAGGCCCGCCACGGTGATGGCCAGCCCGAACAGCCGCCGCCGCGACAGCCCGGCCAGCAGCCGCGGCCCGAAGAACATGCCCGCCGCCATGCCGACGAAGACCGCGCCGAACACGACACCGTAGGCCGCGTCGCCGCCGCCCAGCGAGACCACGTAGACCTTCGCGACACCGATGACCGCGCCGCCTGCCGCGAACGCGCCCAGCATGCCCACGATCAGCCCGCGCACCAGCTGGTCGCGGCCCACAAAGCGCCAGCCCTCGACGATCTGCTTCAGCACCGAGGGCGTGGAGATGCCGCCGTCGCGCCCGGGCAGGTCGCGCAGCGTGAAGATCAGCGCTGCCGACACCAGGTAGGCGACCGCGTTGACGCCCAGCGCCAGATCCGTCGGCCGCATCCACGACAGGGCGGGTACGGCGGAGCCCGCCAGCTCCCCCGTCAGCGAGAGCACGGCGAACAGCAGCGCAGCGACGGGCGCCGTGCCGTACGTCACCAGCAGGTTGAGCTGGTTGGCCTGCTCGAGCCGCTCCTTCGGCACCAGGTTGGGCACCGTGGCGTCCTTGGCCGGCACCCAGAACAGGTTCACGCACTCGACCAGGAAGGTCGCGACGATCACCCACTGGTAGACGCCGACCAGCGGGATCGTCAGCACCAGGGCGAAGCGCGACAGGTCGGCCACGACCATGGTCAGCCGCCGGTCGAAGCGGTCGGCGAACGCCCCCGCCAGCGGCCCGAGCAGGATCGCGGGCAGCATCTTGGCGAGGAAGACGCCGCCGACGGCCAGGGACTGCGTCTGGAAGCCCTGTCCGGCGGTGAGGTTCCCGGCCAGGGCGGTCAGGGCGAGGATGTTGAGCCAGTCGCCGAGGCTGCAGACGGACATGGCCATCCACAGCCGGCGAAAGGGAGCAATAGCCAGCACATGGGCCGGTCTGCGGATGGTCATAGTGTCACAGTATCCAGGGGGGTTCGGGGGGCGAGCCTGATATGCCCGGCTGCTCGTGGCCTGAGGGTAATACCTAGAGACCCCCCTCGTGAGTGAGTTCGGCCAGCGTGATCTCAGGAGGTGCGCCCACGCGCACCGGTGGCCCCCAGAACCCCGCCCCTCTCGTGACGTACACGCGAACGCCGTCGATGGTCGCCAGGCCCGAGACCACCGGCTGCTGCATCGGGACGATCAGGTTGAAGGGCACCATCTGGCCGCCGTGGGTGTGCCCCGACAGCTGCAGATCGACCCCGTAGCCCGCGGCCTTCGCCACCTGGACCGGCTGGTGCGCGAGCAGCACCGAGGCCCTCGACCTGTCGCGCCCGCCCAGCGCCCGCTCGAAGTCGGGCCTCCCCGTGACGTCGTCGACGCCGGCCAGGTCGAGCACCGCTCCCCTGTGGACGATCTCCACCCGCTCGTTGCGCAGCGGCCGCACGTCGAGCCGCTCGAGCTCGGCCATCCACTCGCCGGGCCCGTTGGCCGTGTAGTACTCGTGATTTCCGGTCACGAAGTAGGACCCGTACCGCGACTGGAGGTCCTTGAGCGGCTCGGCCAGCGGCCCCAGCTCCGCGACCGTGCCGTCGACCAGGTCGCCGACGATCGCCACGTCGGCGTCGAGCTCGTTGATCATGCGGACGATCCGCTCGGTGTGCCGCCGCCCGGTCAGCGGCCCCAGGTGGATGTCGCTGACCACCGCGAACCGCAGCCCGCTCAGGCGCGGGTCGAGCCTGGCCAGCGCGATCCTGACCGGCTCCACGACCGGCGCGCCGAGCGCGGTGCTGATGCCGTACCCGACCGTGGCCAGGGCGCTGACGCCCGCTACCGCGGCCGTCGCGCGCCCCAGGAACAGCCGCCTGCTCCAGAGATCGGGCTCCGCGGGATCCACCTCTTGTACGGCAGGCGGCACGGTCAGCGCCTGGACCACCGGCGTCTTGCGGCGCAGCAGCACCACCGCCACGCCCCGCGGGATCTCCAGCAGCGCCAGGAAGACCACGAGGTAGAACATGAGCGCCAGCCACAGGAAGCCCGGCCAGGCCAGCCAGTGAGCGAACCCCGACCTCGAGGCCACCAGCGTGACCGGCACCAGCACGCCGAGGCCGACCAGCGACCAGGTGAGCGCCCTGCGGGCCCGGCCCGGACGGGTGGTGCCGCGCACCAGCCGCCGCCACAGGTAGTAGTGCACCCCTGCGACGGCCAGCGTCAGCACCAATCCGAAGACCACGGCGCCATGCTACGAGCCCCCACCGACAACCCGCGCCGACGCCCCTGAGAGTCTTCTCAGGACTTGGCGGCCGGCTTCTTCTTCGTCGTGGTCGTGGCCTTCTTGGCCGGAGCTTTCTTCTTCGGCGCGGGAGCGCGCTCCCGCCGTTCGGCCAGCAGTTCGGCGGCCCGCTCGATGGTGATGTCCTCGACCGTGTCGCCCTTGCGGAGCGAGGCGTTGGTCTCCCCGTCGGTGACGTAGGGCCCGAAGCGGCCCTCCTTGACCACGACCGGCTTCTTGGAGTTGGGGTCGTCGCCCAGCTCACGCAGCGGCGCGGCGGCGGCCGCGCGACGACCGCGCTGCTTCGGCTGCGCGAACAGCTCCTTGGCCTGCTCGATCGTGATCGTGAACAGCTCCTCCTCCGAGCCGATCGACCGGGAGTCGGTGCCCCTCTTGATGTAGGGGCCGAACTTGCCGTTCTGCGCGGTGACCTCCTCGCCGTCGATCTCGCCGACCACACGCGGGATCGACAGCAGCTTGAGCGCGTCGTCCAGCGTGATGGTGTCGAGCGACATCGACTTGAACAGCGAGCTGGTGCGCGGCTTCGGCGCGTCGGCCTTCTTCGTCCGCTTCTTCGGAGCGTCCTCGTCCTGCTCGGCAGGGAGAATCTCCGTCACGTAGGGCCCGAAGCGGCCGTCCTTGGCGACGATCATGTTCCCGCTCACCGGGTCCTTGCCCAGCTCGCGGTCGCCGGTCGGGCGGGAGAACAGCTCCTCGGCCTTCTCCGAGGTCAGCTCGTCGGGCGTCATGTCCTCGGGGATGTTGACCCGGACGCCCTCGCGGTCGAGGTAGGGACCGTAGCGGCCCACCCTGATCACGATGTCGCTGCCCCTGATGGGGAAGGAGCTGATCTCCTTGGCGTCGATCTCGCCGAGGTCGGTGACCATCTCCTTCAGGCCCTCGTCGCCCTCCTGGCCGTAGTAGAAGCGCTGCAGCTCGGGGACGCGCTCGGCCCTGTCGTTGGCGATGTCGTCGAGGACCTTCTCCATCTCGGCGGTGAAGTCGTAGTCGACGAGGTTGCCGAAGTGCTGCTCCAGCAGGTTGACCACGGCGAACGCCAGGAAGGAGGGCACCAGCGCGGTGCCCTTCTTGAACACGTAGCCCCTGTCGAGAATCGTGCCGATGATGGAGGCGTAGGTCGAAGGACGACCGATCTCGCGGTCCTCCAGCTCCTTGACCAGCGAGGCCTCGGTGTAGCGGGCCGGCGGCTTGGTCGAGTGCCCGGAGACGTCGAGCCTGCTGAGGTCGAGCGCGTCGCCCTCCACCAGGTTCGGCAGCCGCTTCTCGGAGTCGTCGCGGTCGGTGGCGGGGTCGTCCGCGCTCTCCACGTACGCCTTCAGGAAGCCGTAGAAGGTGATCGTGCGGCCCGAGGCGGTGAACTCGGCGCCGCCGCCGTCGACCTTCACGGTGACCGACTCGCCGACCGCGTCCTTCATCTGCGAGGCGACGGTGCGCTGCCAGATCAGCTCGTACAGGCGGAACATGTCGCCGCTCAGCCCGGTCTCGCCAGGCGTGCGGAACTCCTCGCCCGAGGGGCGGATCGCCTCGTGCGCCTCCTGCGCGTTCTTCACCTTGCTGGCGTAGACGCGCGGCTTGTCGGGCACGTACGCCGAGCCGTACAGCTTGATGGCCTGTGACCTGGCGGCCGCGACCGCGGTCTCCGACAGCGTGATGCTGTCGGTACGCATATAGGTGATGAAACCGTTCTCATAGAGCCGCTGCGCCACCTGCATGGTGTACTTCGCCGAGAAACCCAGCTTCCTGCTGGCCTCCTGCTGCAGCGTGGTCGTCCTGAACGGCGCGTACGGCTTGCGGGTGTAGGGCTTGCGCTCCACCGACCTGACGGCGAACGACGCGCCCCTGAGCCGGCCGGCCAGCTCGCCGGCGGCCTGCTCGGAAAGGTGAAGGACGTTGGCGTTCTTCAGCTGCCCATCGGAGCCGAAGTCGCGGCCCTGCGCGACGCGCTTGCCGTCGACGCCGGTCAGCGTGGCGGTGAAGTCGCGCGGCGTCTCCTCGGGCTTGCGTGAGTCGAACAGCGCCGACAGGTCCCAGTAGTGGGCGGCGGTGAACGCCATGCGCTCGCGCTCGCGCTCCACGACCAGGCGCGTCGCCACCGACTGCACGCGGCCGGCGGACAGCCGCGGCTTGACCTTCTTCCACAGCACGGGACTGACCTCGTAGCCGTAGAGGCGGTCGAGGATGCGCCTGGTCTCCTGAGCGTCGACCAGCCGGAGGTTGAGGTCGCGCGGATTGGCCACGGCGTCACGGATCGCCTGCGGGGTGATCTCGTGGAAGACCATGCGGTGCACGGGCACCTTGGGCTTGAGCACCTCACGCAGGTGCCACGCGATGGCCTCGCCCTCGCGGTCCTCGTCAGTGGCAAGGTAGAGCTCGTCGGCGTCCTTCAGCAGCTGCTTGAGCTTGCTGACCTGAGCCTTCTTGTCGGGATTGACGACATACAGCGGCTCGAATTCGTGGTCGACGTTGACGCCGAGGCGTGCCCATGCCTCCCCCTTGTACTTCTCGGGGATGTCATCTGCCTTCTCGGGCAGGTCGCGGATGTGGCCGATGCTGGACTCGACGATGTAGCCGCGCCCAAGGTAGCCCGCGATCGTCTTCGCCTTGGCCGGCGACTCGACGATCACCAGGCGGTTTCCGCCGGCGCTGCCGTTGTTGGCTGGCACGCTGCTTCCTACCTCGCTGTTCGCTTGCTTATCCCCCTGCCGGGAGCGGGCACAGATCTGAAAGGTAACCCGTGTCGGGGGATTTTCCTTCCCCCGGGCTCACTGTCTCACTCAAGGACGCAGAATAAGGCCGAGTGAGTGCCGTCGCTCCCTAACTCACCCTGGAGACTAATCGCTGTGCTGGCCTACTCCTACATGGATGTCTATATCCCCCGCGACACTTCGCGCGAAGCCGCACGTCAGATGCTGACCGAACATGCTGAATACGGGCAGTGGGAACTGGCCAGGGTGCGACTGTACCCCGACGGCAGCAGACATGTACGGCTACGCCGCAAGATCATCCGTGTCCGAAGCACTCTCTGACATGGCTTTGCCCGTTCCGGGGCCGCGCCCCCCAGAACGGGCAAAGCGTCTACCTTTGCCCACCCCGGGACGATGCGCCCTCTCGGTGCGGGCAAAGCGTCTTTCTCCAGGCCCGCGTCCGATGAACCTGCGGGTCTAGCGGTCTACCTGTGCCCGCCCCGATGAGTCTGGGGGCCTGGCGGTCTGCCGCTGCCCGCTCACTGTGAGCTTACGGGCCTTGCGGGTCTAACTGTGCCCGCACCCCGATGAACCTGCGGGTCTAGCGGTCTGCCTGCGCCTGCAGCTGATGAGCCTGGGGCCTGACGGTCTACCTGTGCCCGCACACCGTGAGCCTACGGGCCTTGCGGGTCCACCTGCACCCGATGAACCTGAGGGCAGCGCGTCCGCTTGGGCCCCGCCGAGGACGTGAGTCGCCACTGCGGGCCAGGCATCCGGTGCTCCCCTTCGGGAACGGGCTCCCCTTCGAGAACGGGCTCCCCTTCGAGGCATGGGCTCCCTCTTCGGGCGCTCCCCCTTCGGGAAGTGGGCTCCCCTTTGGGGAACGGACTCCCCTTCGAGGAACGGGCTTTGCCCGCCCCCTGGATGGGAGCGGGCAGTGGGGTCCTTGGCTACTCACCCGCCGGCTGCGGGCGGTGCCGTACCGTGATCAACCGGAATGCCGCGCCGCCCTACTTCTTGCCAGGGCGGAAGCGGCGGGTGGTCGCGAACAGCGTCGCCGACGCGGCGAACATGGCGCCCATGACCAGCGCGAGCAGCGAGTTGGAGTTCATCCCCGTGACGCCGGACGGCTGAGCGGCGCTCATCAGGCCGAGGTCGCCGACGGGCAGGGCGCCGGTGGCAGAACCGACCGCCCCACCGACCGGGGTCGAGGAGACGAGCTGCGTGGCGGGGCCGAGAGCCGAGACGGGGCTGCTCGGGGCAGGAGTGGCCTTGCCCTGGCGCTGGGCGGGCGTGGCGGGCTGGCCGGGCAGACCGGGCAGGCCCGGCAGCTCGGGCAGGCCGAGCGTGCTGGCGAGGTCGCCGACGACGGGCAGCGGAGGCAGACCGGCGCCGCTCATCTGCTGGGTGACGTTGCCCACATCCTTCAGCCCGGCCATGGCGGGCACGACGGGAAGGGCGGGCAGCAGGCCGCTGGCCTTGGAGTTGGCGACCTTGCCGCTGGAGCGCGTCCAGTGGTCGTATCCGTGGTCGTGCTCGTCGACCGGCTTGCCGACCCTGGCGCCGCCGAGGCACCCGGCGGCGGCGTCACCCAGGACGGCCACCGCGTTGCCGCAGACGTTGACGGGAGCGGTGATCGGCGCGATCACCTGGTTGCCGGCGAGGACGCCGGACCTGCCGGAGGTGGTGTTGCCACCGCCACCCACGCCGTCCTTCGGAGAGACGCTCGCGCCGCCCTTGCAGTGGGCCTCAGCCAGGCCCAGCGCCGCCACGGCGTTGCCGCAGGCGTTGATCGGAGCGGTGATCGGCGCGATCACCTGGTTGCCCGAGCCGACGCCCGACTGGCCCGAGGTCCTGTTGCCACCCGCGCCCTTGCCGCCGTTCTTGACCGAGACGCCGCCCTTGCACCCGGCGAAGGCCTCCCCGGCGAGCGCGACCGCGTTGCCGCAGACGTTGACGGGAGCGGTGATCGGCGCGACCACCTGGTTGCCGGACAGGACGCCCGAGCGACCCGAGGTGGTGTTGCCACCGGCGCCGCTGCCCGCGGCGGTGTTCTCGACCGTGCTGCCGCCCTTGCACCCGGCGGGGGCGTTGCCCACGGCGTTGCCGCAGGCGGTGATCGGCAGGCTGATCGGCGCGATCACCTGGTTGCCGCTGCCGGCGCCGAAGCGCCCGTCGGTGTCGTTGCCCGAGGAGCCCGGACGGCCGTGACCGCGGTGGTAGCCGTGCCCCGGCTTCTCGCCGCCGTTGGTGACGCTGGAGCCGCCCTTGCACCCGGCGAACGCCTGGCCGAAGACCGCGATCGCGTTGCCGCAGATGTTGATCGGGCCGCTGATCGGCGCGATCACCTGGTTGCCGCCCAGAACGGAGTTCCTGCCCGAGGTGGTGTTGCCACCGGCGCCGATGCCGGTGTTCTTGACCGACGAGCCGCCCTTGCACCCTGCCGTGGCGTCCCCGAAGATCGCCAGCGCGTTGCCGCAGGCGTTGATCGGCGCGCTGATCGGCGCGGTGACCTGGTTGCCGCCCAGGACGCTGTTGTCGCCGGAGGTCCTGTTGCCGCCCGCGCCGCCCTTGCCGGTGGTCTTGACCGTGGCGCCGCCCTTGCACCCGGCCTCGGAGCTGCCGAACAGCGACAGCGCGTTGCCGCAGGCGTTGATCGGCGCGCTGATCGGCGCGTTGACCTGGTTGCCGCCCAGGACGCTGCTGTTGCCCGAGGTCTTGCCTGGGATGCCGCCGCTCTGGCCGGTGTTCTCGACCGAGGCGCCGCCCTCGGAGCCGGCGGTGGACTCGCCGGCCACGCCGACGGAGTTGCCGCTGATGTCGACGGGAAGTGAGATCGGCAGGTTGACCTGGTTGCCGCCGCCGATGGAGGAGTCTCCGGAGGTGTCGGCGACAGCGGTACCGCTGCCGAAGGACATGACCGCTACCGCGAGCAGAGCCGCGGGGGTCGATGCCTTAGCCCACGTACGCATGATGAATGCTCCTAGTGGTTCTTGGGGGGAATGCCTGACCTGGTCGCGGGCAGCCGAGGCCGAACGAGGTCCACTGACGACCGCGCACAGCGGGAACCTCGGATTCGCGAACCAGCAAAGTGACTGATGTGTCACACGCTCTGCGGAGGGGACTCAGCCCACACTCCTGCTCTTGAGCGGAATCAGTCAGGTGAGAAAGAAGGGTCGTCCGCCGCTGTGCGGACGACGGGGGGCAGCACGCACGCCAGGGGGGCGCGCTGAGCCGTGTCCCGCGGGTCGATGACCGACCCCGCGATGTCCCCCATGCCCGGCCCGAACGGGCCGTTGCCTCCGCCGTTCGGCGCCAAGCCCTTGGCGCCCATGCTCTTGCCGGCGGAGGAAGGTGCGGGGAAGCCGGGCTTCGACTGGCTGGTGAGCCCGTCTACTTCAGCCCCGGCCATGGCCTCGGTGTTGTCCAGCACCAAGGCGGCGCCGTCTGCCGTGGGGAATCCGGCGACGGCTTGAGAGGTGTCGGCCCCTGTGGCCGCGGTGGTCTCCGCGGCCGCCGGAGCTGCTGCGAGCAGTCCGAAGAGCATGGCGAGCAGCCAACCGGCGACCAGCAGGCCGCCTACCGTGAGTGCTCGTGCGATGACCGGGCGGGCGCCGGCCGCGAACCGCGCCATCCGGGCGGCCCGATCGGTGGTCGCACGCTCTTCGAAGACAGCCACGGGCACGCGCCGAGCAGGGAAGGCCGTAGCCCTCCACTGCTGCACCGGCGTGCGTGCCACGTGACCTCCCGAGCTCCAGAACCGACCTCACTTGTGAGGCCAGTCCGTGGACTCACCCCTCAACGCTCGGTAACCGTAGCAGCACTCAAGGTGGCCGCAAGGGCTTTTCAGCAGAGTTCCAGGAATCGGTCAAGCACCCGGGTCCCAAACCGGAGCGAATCGACCGGCACCCGCTCGTCCACCCCATGGAACATCCCGGAGAAGTCCAGGTCGGCGGGGAGCTTGAGCGGCGCGAAGCCGTACCCGGTGATTCCCAGCCTGCTGAACGCCTTGAGGTCCGTCCCCCCTGAAAGCGTGTACGGCACGGCGACGCCGTCGGCGTCCTCGGCGGTGAGCGCCTGCGCCATCGCCCGCACCAGCGGCCCCTCGAAGGCGAACTCCAGCGCCACCTGGTGCTGCACGAACTCCCGCGTCACGTTCGGCCCGAGCAGCTCGTCGAGCGTGGCGAAGAACTCCTCCTCGTGCCCCGGCAGGAACCGCCCGTCCACCACGGCCTCGGCGCTCTGCGGGATGACGTTCGCCTTGTATCCGGCCTGGAACATCGTGGGGTTGGCGGTGTTGCGGAGCACCGCGCCGATCATGCGGGACAGCGGGCCGAGCCGGTCGACGTCGTCAGGGCCTATCTCCAGCTCCTCGAGCAGGCGCTTCACCGTGGGCGTCAGCCGTACGGGCCATTCGTAGCGGCCGATGCGGGCGACGGCGTCAGCGAGCTCGGTGACGGCGTTGTCGGCGTTGAGCATCGAGCCGTGGCCGGCCCGGCCCTTGGCCTTCAGCCGCATCCACGCCATGCCCTTCTCCGCTGCCTCGATGAGGTAGAGCCTTCTGTCGCCGAGAGTGACGCTGAAACCGCCGACCTCGCCGATCGCCTCGGTGACGCCCTCGAACAGCTCCCGATGGTTGTTCACCAGCCAGTTGGCCCCGTAGGCGCCGCCCGCCTCCTCGTCGGCGGTGAACATCAGCACCACGTCCCGCGGCGGCCGCCTGCCCGCGCCCGCCCACTGCCTGGCGACGGCCAGGATCATCGCGTCCATGTCCTTCATGTCCACGGCGCCCCTGCCCCAGACGCAGCCGTCGGCGATCTCACCTGACAGCGGATGGTGCGTCCAGTCGCCCGCGTCGAACGGCACGACGTCCAGATGGCCGTGCAGGAGCAGCGCTCCCCTGCTCGGGTCCTCGCCCGCGAGGCGGGCGACCACGTTGGCCCTGCGGTCGTCGCTCTCGAGAATGCGCGCCTCCAGGCCCACCTCGGCGAGCTTCTCGGCCACGTATTCGGCGGCCTGCCGCTCGCCCGGGCCCGCGTTGTCGCCCGCGTTCGTCGAGTCGATGCGGATCAGGTCTCGGCAGAGGTCGACGACCTCGTCCTCACCGGTGCGCGGGGTCATGCGGACTCCTTCGATCGGGTCTTGAGGAATCACGGTATGACGCACCCCGCAGAGTTTGCTAACCTTACTGAGCCGACGCGGGATGACGGTCCCGCGTGCAGGCACCAAGTCCGGGTGGCGGAATAGGCAGACGCGCTAGCTTGAGGTGCTAGTGCCCTTTGCGGGGCATGGGGGTTCAAGTCCCCCCTCGGACACAGACCCGTACCTCATATGGTCCTGGTTGCTGGAGACAGCGACCAGGACTTTGTGTTGTGAGGAGTGGTAGACCAGCTCCAGGCCGAGGTTGCCTGTAGATCTTTGCCTTGCGGGTTGGGTCGGCTCTCCCCAGAACCTCAACGAGACTCCCAAGTTCGCGCAGGGATGCGGCCAGGTGATCGCGGTCGAAGGGATCGGGACTGAGCAACGGGGAGACGCCTGAGCCTGTGTTCCAGCTCAGTCTTTCGGCCTTGTTCCTCGGCCATCCGAAGCCGAGCAGACCAGGGTCGGCGGCAGACGGGATGAGGCACGCGCATGCGCAGGTGCGCCATGGGATACCGCGTTCCATCGAGCGTCAGCCGAGCGCTTAGGGTGGCGGCATGGCGCAGATGACCTTGGTGGCCACAGCTCGATCCATGGCTGTGCCGGCTCTTCCTGAAGGGCTCGTGCTACGCGAACCCGAGCTCGCCGACGCCGAGGAGCTTGGCCGACTGTACTTCGAGTCCTACGCACCGGGGGTGGCGTGCGCCAGCCTTGCCGAGGCTATCGAGGAGATCCGCGCCGCCTTCAAGGGTGACTTCGGTGATCTCTGGACCGAGGCGAGCGCCGTGGTCGAGTCGCAGGGCGAACTTGTGACCGCGACTCTCGTCGTTCACCGGGCTCCGTGGCCGGATACGCCGGACTGCCCCTTCGTCACGGACCTGTTCACCGCCCCCAGGTGGCGACGCCAAGGCTTGGCTCGCACGCTATTGGCCCGCAGCCTCACGCGCGCGAGCATGATCGATCGACCCCGCCTTGCGCTTCGCGTCGAGAGCACCAACAAGCCAGCCGTCGCGCTGTATCAAGCCTTGGGCTTCCACGCCACTGACTAACACGTCACCGCAGCTCGCAGCCCTTAGGCTCCGCTACGGCGAACCAGCTGCCGCACGAGGCGCGAGACCCCCCATGCCTGAAACCAGCCCGCGACCATGAGGAACAAGGTCAGCGCGATCGGATTCGTCAGCTCTATCGGCAGCAGGTCCCACGCCTGCCAGATCAACCAGCCAAGGGGGAACGTGAGGTAGATGAGAGCCACTCCGGACAGCAGGATCGGATCCTGGACTGTCAGCAGGACCACGATCGAGTAGATACCCAGGGCCAGGACCAGGCCTGAGTATGCGAGAGCAAGGCACCCGACAGGACCGAGCTTGTGGGGCTTCGTCATTCTCACTCCAAGCGTTGACCTAGGCAAACGCGCCGAGTGTACTCACGGGTAGCCTGTTCGGCTCTCTCGATCACCTAGTCCACGGTTTGTGGTGCTCGTCACCGTGGTGGCCCCCTCGGGCCGGGTGGTCAGCGAGGTGTTCCCCCAGGCCACGGAGCGAAATGGCCTCCTTGCACGATCTGGAGATCGTCGTCCGCCGCCGGTGAAAACCGAGTGACATCTCACATCCCTTGCCGCAAGGTTGGGCACGGTCGACGAGTTTTTGTCGGTGGTGCCCGTCAGTATGTGCATGGCCATGACTGACCGTGAGACCGAAGGCTGGGACTCCAGCCACGACCCTGAGCCAACCAACCCAGATCGAGGTGCCGTGTCCAGCCCGCTGCTCGACTCACCCGCCAAATCCGCGGCGACCGCTCCAGGTCGCACCCCGCCCGTGATCCGGCTGCTGGTGCTCGCCACGTTCGTGGTCATTCTCAACGAGACGATCATGATCAACGCGATCCCGCGGCTGATGGGCGCGCTGCACATCACCGAGCAGACCGCGCAGTGGCTCTCGACCGCCTTCATGCTGACCATGGCCGCCGTCATCCCGATCAGCGGGTGGTTCCTGCAGCGGGTGTCCACCCGCCGCGCGTACGCCACCGCGATGAGTTTGTTCCTGCTCGGCACGGCGTTGGCCACCGTCGCGCCGTCGTTCGAGGTGCTGCTGGCCGCCCGCATCATCCAGGCGTCCGGGACGGCCGTGATGATGCCGCTGCTGATGACCACGCTGATGCAGGTGGTGCCCGAGTCAGATCGGGGCCGGGTGATGGGCAACGTCACGCTGGCCATCTCGGTCGCGCCCGCAATGGGCCCGGCGGTCTCGGGGGTCATCCTCCAGTTCGGGGACTGGTGGCTGCTGTTCGCCGTGGTGCTCCCCATCGCCGCCGTGATCACGTGGCGCGGCCTGAAGCAGCTCGAGAACATCGGCGAGCCCCAGTTCAGCACCATCGACTGGTTCAGCGTGGTGACCGCCGCTGCCGGCTTCGGCGGCCTGGTCTACGGGCTCAGCCGGTTCCAGGGCGGTGATGTCCGCGTTGCCGCCGCAATCGTGGCGGCCGGCCTGGTCACCATCGCCGTCTTCGTCTTCCGCCAGCTGTCGTTGCAGAAGCGCGGTGTGCCGCTGATGGACCTGCGTACCCTGCGCCACCGCACCTACACGGTCGCGCTGATCCTGATGTCGGTGGCCTTCATGGCCATGCTCGGCTCGATGATCCTGCTGCCGCTGTACCTCCAGAACGTCCGCGAACTCAGCGCCCTGCAGACCGGGCTCCTCGTGATGCCGGGCGGCCTCGCGATGGGGCTGCTCGGTCCGACCGTCGGCCGCCTGTTCGACCGGTTCGGCGGCCGGGTTCTGGTCATCCCAGGCGCGATCGGGATCACGCTCTCGCTCGCCGGCTTCACCCAGGTCACGATGACCATGCCGTACTGGCAGCTCCTCGGCCTGCACGCGCTGATGATGGTGAGTCTGGCCGCGACCTTCACCCCGGTCTTCACTCTCGGGCTCGGAGCAGTTCCCCCGCATCTCTACTCGCACGGCAGCTCGATCCTGAGCACGCTGCAGCAGGTCGCCGCCGCCTTCGGCACCGCGCTCGTGGTCACCGTGATGAGCGCGCGAGCCGACGCCCTGAAATCCGCGGGAGTCACCGAGGCACTCGCCAACCTCGACGGCATGCGGCTGGCCTTCATCATCGGCGCGGTGCTGTCCGTGGCTGTGGTCGTCACCGCCCTGCTCTTGCCAGCCCGGGCGGACAACGCCGGCAAGCTCGAGGGAACCGGCCACTGAAGTCGATCTCCCTTGCCGGACGGGCTCACCCTTCCTGGCGAGCATGCATCTCGCGGACGCGGTCGAGTACGCGAGCCGACCGTTGACGTACAGGGTTCGAACTGGACCGCGATGAACGGGATGTCCGCGACCGGCGGCGGTGGCACGGGGTGAGCCGCCGCCAGGCCCCAGTCACACGTCGACATACGGGGAAGAATCTCGTGCGGATCTTGGTGGGATGCTTAGCCGCCGTGGTGGTCGTTCCTTTGGCCGGGCTGCTCTTACTGTTTGTGCCGCCGATCTGGGAGGGCAATGGCCGGCTCGACGAGTTCCATGAGCGCGTGACTGCGTATCCGCTCCCACCGAAGGCTCAGGTCCGCGACAGCGACACATCAATCAGCAGGGCGCCAACCAATGGCGACTACTGCGAATATTCGGTCCGCCTGACGCTTCAGACCGATCTGTCTCCGGCGGCTGTCCAGGGTTACTACGGCAAGGCCGCCATCGTTGGATTGTCCGGGCCAGCGCAAGTCTCGGTGCGGCCCGGCGACAGTGATTCTGTCGTCGTGGAGTTCTTTGACCTCGACGGCAACCCGTGGGACCTACGTTGCACCTAGGTATCACCAACCAGGATGTACGGTGCTACGGAGGAGGGCAGACGCCATATGGCAGACGAGCAGATGACGACGATCGGCAGATGCTATGGATGCAAGCGCACCTTCAGTTTCATCCCTGGGAGCGTCACGACAGTCACGATCGACCCCGAGACCGGTCTTCCTCCCGGCATGACGGTGTTGGGTACCACCCGCGAGCCGACACCCGAAGCGACGGCCAGATCGGTTAAGGAACCCATCTGCCCCGACTGCCTGAACAAGGCGAAACAATTCATGCATCCGCCCGCCCCTCAATTCGAAACCTGGCAGAGCAACCCTGGAACTGATTGAAGGGCAGAGCGCACCGATAAATCGCCGATACCGCAAGAGCGGGCGCGACCACAAGGCGGCCAAGCCGGTCACACATGCAGGCGATCGCCCGAGCCAACCTCATGAACCAAGGGGGTCCGCGGGGGCAGACAAGACGATCAGGCAGGCGATGATGTCGGTCGGCGTTCGAAGCCCTGGCTGCGGGTCACAAGCGGCAGTGTCAGCCGATGCTTCCGGAGGCGAATGAGGTGATCTCGCCCGTTGTGGTGTCGGTGCTGCCGATGGCCGAGACTACGGCCACTATCGGCGCAAAGTCGTGCAGCACCTCTGTGGCCCGCACGACCTCTTCGCGCTTCAGCCCCACAGCAAGGGTGCAGTGTGGCACCCAATTGCCGGGGAGATAGCACGGCCAGTGCTTGATCGACTGATTCGCGAGAGCGGCGTGAACCCGGTTGTGGAAAGTCAGCAGCTCGTGGGTCACCGTCGCACCGAGAAAGAGCACACCTTCGGCACCGGGGAAAAGTCCCAGAGAGCTCAACTTCAAGGTGGGCCTGCTTTCGGCCAAGACCGATCGCAAGTCGCCCAGGTCCGTGCCGGTGAGGGATTCGGCGACGGTCAGTGACACATGAGGACGGTGGCGACGGTGAGTCAGCGTCGCCAGACTAGGGAGCCCGTGATCGTCGAGGATCTCCCACAGCTGATGGACCGCCGCTTCAGCGTGATCATCCAGGAACATCTCGATCGCGTGCGCCACTTGTTCACCTTGTCATGAGCGCCGTTCACCGGGCCAGGTCTGCCGGCCTCCCCGCTGTCGGCGCCGGTCAGGCTCCAGTGGTACGGGGTCGGGGTAGTTCCCAAGCTGCGGCCCGAAGGCGAGGGAGGAGCAAGCCCTTGAACCGAGGGCCGCAGGAGGGAACTCGTCATCTGCTGGTTGCCACGCATACCGGCTCACTGCTGGCCCAGTGCTCCCACCATGTCCGTCACCTCTCTTCGGCAGAGAGACGCCCGCCCAGACCCGTCTCCGGCCTGGTGTCATACGGCGAGCGGGCCGCCCGTCGGCGGTTTCCTAACGGGCTCGTCGACAACCGCGTCCGACCCGCCCGCCGTGCCGGGTTCCGCTGGTCGTCAGGTGAGCCTGGACCGGTAGATCGCCCTGGCTCGCTCGTACAGCGTCAGATGGGCCTCATACTGCTCCTCGGTGTCGAACCTGCCATCCACCTGAAGCAGCGACTGCAAGAGGTCCAGCCACCGAAGGCACCACTCCACATCGGCTCGCCTGGCCACGTGCCGGCCCGCCACATCCAGGTAGACCGGGCTGGTGTGCGCGTAGGCGCCAGACGGATGACATGACCGCGGATGCGGCCCTCCGGTGGCGACCGCGACCACGTAGGTCGGCTCGCGGACCACCAGTTCGGTCATCAGCTCGCCTGGGGCGCCATGGGCGATGATGCCCTCGTCGGTGCGAATCTCCAGTCTCTCCACCTCGGGCCCGATCGATCTGACCCTGATCTCGACGCTGTCGCCTGGAGCCAGCTGCGCGGTGTCGCCCGGGCCGTACCCACTGATCGTGAGATCCAGCCAAGGACCGGTAGTGGCGAACGTACGGCCCAGCCGGATCGCCTCGGCGAAGGACTCGGCGGTGAGGGCTTCGCCGACGTGGGCGTAGACCCGCTGCCAGCCGGGCGGGCTGGAGGCGGTCCCGCGGCGCGAGATCGACAGGACCGAATCGCTGCCGGCGGTGACCGCCAGCCGATTGCCCGCCCCGATCAGGCGCCGGTACACCACCGCCGTGGCCTGAATGGAGGAATGGTTGAGCACGTCGAGCGAGTCGACGAGACCGAGCGCCGCGTCGGCGACGATCTCTCTGGCCGAGCAGTTGCGCCCGGCGGCCACGCCCCCGTCGGGCGGGTCGGTATCCGAAAGGTCCGTGTGGAAGGGGTGACCGTAGCCGGTGACCGCCCCCAGCGCCCGTAACTCCTCGAGCGCGAAGGCGTTGGGCTCCCGGTCGGCTGTTGCGGCGAACCCGGAGTGAAACCGTGCCGGCGGGGCGGCGAGCCCGAAGGCGGTGACGTGCCCGAGCAGGTCGTTGCGGTATTCCACCCCGAATCTGGCCAGGTGCCGCTCGTCCGACCAGGGCAGGTCCTGGCCCGCCCAATGGGCCAGCGCCTCACGATCGTAGACGCGATCTCCAGCGACGTTGCCTGCCACCAGGTTGAGGACGTGCAGGTCCTCACCGTGCTGGACGGCCGCGGCCAGCTCCGGCGCCGCCGGTTCGTCGCCCATCCAATTGAGGTGGACGTGGAGGTCGCCGCCGTACCAGCCGAGGGCGGCCGCGTCGTAGAGCCGTTCGGGAGTCAGCTCGATCAGCCGTTCCTCGCCGGGCGCGAGATGGAGCGAGATCTCGGCGGTGGCGTACTCCATGCCACGAGTCACGGACACGCTGATCGGCTCGGCCGGGACCTCGAGCGTCACGTCGTCGCCGTGGAAGTACGGCCTGCGGTGGTGGTCGAGCTTGCGTGGCACGCCCTCGGGGTACCAGCCTTGGCCGTTCGTTCCTGCCACGCTCCACCGGCAGGGCATCCCTGCGCGCAGCCGGATCCTGGCCCCTTCGACCCGCCTGGTGAGCGTGCCGAGGTCGACCGGGTGTCCGTCGACGACCACCTCGTCGGTGCTGTCGATCTCGACCAGCCTGGCTCCGTGCGGTTCCAGCTCGTACGGCACGCCGCCGACGACGACCCTGACGGGCTCTTCCCTGCTCGAGTCGAGCATCAGCGTGGTGCGCAGCGGCGTGTCGTCGAGCACGACCAGGGTCGTGGCCTCGACCATGGAGCCCCGCGGGGTGAGACGCAGGGCGGCCAGGTTGTCGAGCACGTCACCGGCCAACGCGTCACGCACGACCTGGTCGAGATCGAGATCGGCCATGTAGTGATCCAGATCGCGGCGCCCCGCACCGGGGACCGAGCCGGCAAGCCGGCGGAAGCAGGCCCCCCAGTAGTCATAGCCCTTCATCAGGTACGCGCTGGTCCGCACCTCACCGACGTACGGGATGAGCTGCTCTCCCCAGCACACTCCGTGCCGATCGCGCAGGGCCCGGTACTCCCGCAGTGCACGGGCGACGGTCTCGGGCAGCAGCGGATCCTCTGGCACAGCTGCCTCCTCAGATCGGCTCGAGTTCCTCGAGCGCCTTCCGCACGTCCGCGTCCTCGGGATCGAGTTCGGCGGCACGGGCCAGGTCGAATCGGGCGGTCTCGGTCCTGCCGAGGTCGCGCAGGGCAACCGCCCTGTTGAAGAGGAAGGTCGGGTTCTCCTCCAGCTCGATGGCACGGCCCAGGTCGGCGACCGCGGCCTCGAGATCGCCGGTCTCGTATGCGAGCGCACCGCGGCTGGCAAGGGTCGCCGCGGAGCGCGGGTCGATCTCCAGGGCGGCCTCGAACGCCTTCCACGCCTCAGCCTGGCGGCCCGTGGCGGCCTCGGCCTGCCCCAGCGCCGACAGCAGGTACGCGTTACGTGGATCCAGTTCGAGACCTCGTACGGCATCGGCCCTGGCCTTCTCATACTCCCCGAGCGCCGCCCAGATCCCGGACCGGTTGATGTAGGCGTCGACGAATTCGGGGTCGAGTTCGAGCACGTAGCCGAGGTCGGTCAGTGCTCCTTCGAGGTCGCCTGCCGCGAAGCGGATCTCTGCCCGGTTGTAGTACGGCTCGGGGAACGGCAGTCCGACCCGCATCGCCGTCTCGTAGTCGGCCACGGCCTCGTCCGTACGGCCCAGCCGGTTCAGGAGGTTGCCTCGCTCGATGTAGTAGTCGGGGTAGCCGGGATCGGCGGAGATCGCCGCGTCGAGGTCGGGTAGAGCCCCTTCGGGATCGCCCATCATCGTCAGGAGGCTCGCCCGGTTGGCCCTCAGCACCAGGCGGTGGATCGGATGCTCGCCCTCCCCGAGGTCCCGGTCAGCTAGCGCGATGGCTTCCTCGACGAGTTCGAGGGCGGTGTCGAGCCGGTCGCGACGGGTCTGGACCAGAGCGGCGCCGTTGAGGTCGAAGCTCAGATGGAAGGCCCGCTCACGCCGGTCGGGCAGCAGCGAGGTGATGGTGATCGCCTCGTTGATCCAAGCCATCGCCTCCTCCGGGTCCCTGCGGGCGGGCACGTGGTGGCGGACCAGCGACATCGCGGTGGCGTAGGCCGCTGTCGCGCGGGCCTTCGGCTCGACACCCCGCCGACGCGCCTCGTCGAACAGTGCTCGCGCCGCGTCTTCGCGATCAGTGGCCGAGTAGGCCAGCGCTGTGCCGTACGAGATCCGCCACCAGGTCTCCACCTCGGCGCCGGGGTCGAGCAGCGCCAGCGCGCGCTCTCCGAAGTCGGCCGTGGCGTGGTGGAAACCCTCCATGAGGCAGCGGCTCATCGCCCCCCACAGCGCCTTCACCGCGAGCTCCCTGTCGCTGCCTCGCTCCCGGTGAAACGTGATCTCCCCGAACTGCGGTCGGATCAGCCCGGACTCCTCCAGCTCGTCGGCCAGCCTGTCGTGCTCCTCGGGGGCAAGTGGCTCGTACGGGCTCGCGTCGCCCTTGACGATCTCAAGCAGACTTCCATCCAGGCGGCGCTCCACCACCTCGAGGAACTCCCTGTCGGCGGCGTCGGCCCGGTCGGCGTTCGTCACAGTCAAGGTCATCGGCCCGACCGCGGCGAGATGATCGCGGACGAACTCGGCCAGGCCGTTGGCGATGCGCAGGGTGTGGCGAGAGCCGGGGATCAATATCCGTTCGGACTTGGCGAGCTGGGCTGCGATGGACTGGCGACGGGCAGGGACGTGCAGATCGGGGGCGACGGCACGCAGCTCCACGTCGTGCGCGGCGACCAGTTCGGGATGGCGCTCCATGGCGACGGGGACGAGGGCGTGCGCCAAGGTGGCGGCGACCGCGTACACGCCGTGTAGCCGCCCGTCGGCGTCGGCCGACAGCAGATTCATGGGTTTTCCTCCTGGGAACGAAGGGCGTGTCCGGTGTGGACGGGTACCTCGTGGAGCGACCGCAGAGGAGAGGCGAGCAGGACGGCGGTGGGCACGGAGAAGAGCACCGCCCCCACGGCGAGCGTCGCCCACAGGCCCCACCAGGTGGCAAGCAGGCCGAACAGGATGGCGAACACCGGCTTGGAACCCAGGGCCAGCCAGCGGGACGTAGCGTTCATCCGGCCCATGAGCTGGGGCGGGCAGATGAGCTGGCGGAAGCTGCGATTGGCGGCGATGTAGGCCATCTGAACGGCGATGGCCAGGCAGTGACCGACCGTGACCAGCACGTATCCCGCAAGCCCTGGCCCGGCGACCAGGGTGGGGATCAGGTCTAGCGCGTACCCGGTCACCGAAAGCAGCATGAGCCGGGGCAGTCCCAGCCAGTTGGTGAGCCGCTTGGTGAGCAGCCCTCCGGCGATGCCGCCCGCGGCGCTGATGGCCATGCAGATCCCCGTCTCGGCGGCCGTCCAGTGCAGTTCGCGGTAGACGTACACGATCCACAGCGACCACACGCCGCCGATCCCGGCTGAAACGAGCGCGTTGGCCACGACCGTGGGACGCATCAGCGGGTCGCCGAACACATAGCGCAGGCCCTCGGCGATGTCCGAACGCAGCCGCGAACCGGCCGGCCGCGGCGCCGGGGGCGGCTCGGGAGTCTTGATCAGCATGAGACAGACGGCGCTGACGAGATAGGACACCGCATCCACTGTCACCGCTCTGGCGGCCCCGATCACCGTGATCAAGCCACCGGCGCCGCCCTGGCCGACGACGGTGGCGAACGACATCGAGACCCCGAGCTTCCCGTGGCCCTCCACGAGCTGGTCGCCCCGGAGCAGGGTCGGCAGATAGCTCTGGTATGCCGTGTCGAACACCACGGCGAACAACGCCGCCACCAACGCCACCGCGTACAGCTGGGCGAAGCTCAGCGCCCCCATCGCGGCGGCGAAGGGAATCGAGCCGAGGACCACGGCCTGGCAGAGATTGCACCACACCATCAACGCCCGCCGTCGCCGCCGGTCCACTAACGCGCCAACCGGCAGCGACGCGACCAGATGGGGGATGTAGCCGGCCGCGCTGAGCAGGCTGACCTGCAGCGGGGAGGCCGACAGCATCGTCAGCGCGACGAAGGGAAGGGCGAGGGCGCTCAGCTCTGTTCCGGCCATGCTGATCGACTGGCCACCCCAGAGAAGCATGAAGTCACGGTGCCTCCAGAGTGACCTCGCACGGGCCATATGTGCCCTTCCTTTCGCCACGAAGATCACTCATCCTAATTAACGATCAGGTATGTGGCTAGACTTTCGATCTCTGTACGCACCCGTGATAGTGAGGATGAAATGACGAGAGAACCGAGATTTTCTCCTGGTCAAGCCCTCATTGACAGGGGAATCGCGCAGCGCAGGGCCGGAGAGTTCAGACGCGCGGAAGGGACACTCGCCCAGGCCTTGACGTTCTTCCGGGAGCGGGAAGACCGGCTCGGTGAGGCGGATACACTCGCCGAACTCTCCCTCGCGCACTCGACAATGGGTGATTCCCCGCTCGCTATCCGTGAACTGCTGTCCGCCATCGACCTCTACCGCGACGCGGACAATCGGCTGGGGCAGGCGGAAGCACTCGACCGGCTCGGCACCGTGCAACATCTCACCGGCGAATGCGCCGCCTCGATCGAGGCCTTCACCGAGGCTCTCGCCATCTTCCGGCAACTGGAGAATCGGCAAGGAGAAGCCAGAGCCGTCAAGAATCTCGGCTTCGTGCTCTACCTGACCGGCGACTATCCGCATGCGAAGAAACACCTTGCCACGGCGCTGACCCATTACCGGGAGTTGGGCGATCGGCTCGGCGAAGCCAACACGCTGAAAAACATCGGGGTCGTGCAGCAGTTGACCGGCGACCATTCAGCCGCGACCGTCAACCTGACGCAGGCCCTCGACCTCTACCGTGAGCTGGGAAACCGGATGGGCCAGGTCAACGCCCTCAACTGCCTTGGCGTCGTCCAATACCTCACCGGCGCCCTTGCCGCCGCGAACGCCGGCGTCTCCGAGGCGTTGACCCTGGCCCGCGACCTTCCCTATCGGGTCGGGGAGGCCGATTCCCTGCGGGAGCTGGGCTTCATCCATCACCTGACCGGCGACCACGAAGCCGCGCTACGCACCCTCAGGCAGGCCATTGAGGTCTTCCTCGAAACCGGCGATCGGCTGGGTCGCGTCGAAGCGCTCAACCGGCTCGGCCGGGTGCTTCTCGACGGCGCGCAGGCGCCGGAAGAGGCGCTTGCCGCCTATGTCGAGGCGCGCGAACTCGCCCATGAAACCGGCAGCCGACACGAGGAAGCAAGGGCTATGGAAGGCGTCGGCCGCTGTCTCACTCTTACGACGAACGGCACGGACGCAGCTATCAGGGAGCTGAATCGAGCACTCGAGCTCTACCGAGATTTGGACGTGCCAGAATTCGCTCGCACCGCCGAGTTCCTGAAGCACGTCCAACTCGCCACCAATCTCCCTATTGACACATGTGATCTCTCGACAGAAAGTGGTCAGGGCGTTCATCGATCATGAAGGAGTACACAATGAAGAAGGTCATCATCCACAAGCCTGGTACGGTGCGGCTGACCGGAGCGGCTACGCCGAAGCACGCTGACCCGACCTGCTGATTTCCGCTGAGGGCACGTCGCCGTATCCCACTTCAGGTGTCGGCCGGCGAGCAGGCGCATGCTTTCACGATCCATCTCTTTGCCAGAAAGGGCTTGCGCCTGCATGCCCCCTTGTCCCGAGTTGCTTTGGGCCTTTTCCGGAGAAGCGTTGACCAGTACTCCAGCACTTCCGGACGTAGCCAGAGAAACGCCAGGATCTGATGCTCATTCGGCGGCGGCTCTTGTGAGGAGCCATCCTCGGCGGGTGCTGCGCCGCATCCAGGTCACGGCTGTGCTCCTCATGCCCGCGGGCGGCATCCTGCAGATCCTTCCGTGCCACACCGATCAGCGCTGACATCACATCGCCCGCCACGGCAAGTGCTGCCCTGACCCGGTCGCTCCCCTGGCTGCGGCGAGCGCCTTCGCGTGACTCGACAACCAGCACGTCATCCTGGATTCCGCCAGCACGTCGACGGGCGGGCCACGTCGTGGTCGCTCCTGAGGGGCGGCGTGAAGGGAAGATCACAACCGGCCTGCACGGCTGGTCCTCATGTGCTGAGATATGGCGACATGGCGCAGACGAATGCACGGACCTCCGTCGTCAGGGGCGCGGTGGTGGGTCTGGTGGTCGGTCTGGCGGTGGCGGCCATCCACGCGGACGCGGCGGCCCAGGACCACGAATTCGGTACGGAGCTCTATTACCTGGCGATGCTCGCCGTTCCCTTTCCGCTCGGCGGCGGTGCGGCCCGCCTGCTGCGGATGTCGCGCTGGGGCGTCGTGTCGATCATCGGCGCGATCGCGACCTTGCTCCTGGGCACGGCCGTGTGGCGCGTTGTACCCGAGAACACCCTCTTCGGCGTCGACGACCCGCGGGCCGGCGGCGTGTGGGTGCTCGCCGGATTGATCGGCTACCTCGCGGCGGCCTGGTGGGCACGCGAGACCGGGGGCTGGTGGGGCCGGATCACCATTGCCGGCCTGTTGGTCACGGCGCAGGTGGCCACGCTCCAGGTGGAGGAGCCGTTGCGCCGCTCGCGGGAGGTGTCGGCTTTCGAGCGGGCGGGCGTCCCGTTGGTGGCCCCGGAGGTCGCGGGCCACACGTTGAACCGGGCCGAGGTGTGGTCCGGCGATCAGGAGGAAGGCGGCTCGGCGATCCTCCTCGAATACGAGCGTGGCCGCGGCGACGCCTATGACAGCACCTGGTCACAGGTCCGGGTGTTCGTCCGCCCGGTCTCGGCCGCCACCCCCGAGGCGGCGTGCGCCACGCCGTACCCGCTCCTGATGTGGGGCACCGAAGGCGGCCCGTGCCGGTCGGCCGGCGGCGGCCGGTGGGTCCGCCAAGACCCCGACGGCGTGACCGCGGTGTTCGCCAGGCACGGGAACGCCCTGGTCCAGCTCGACAGCGGAAGCGCGTCCGAAGCGGACCTCCTGGCCGTGCTCCGCACGGTGCGCCCGGTCTCGGCCGTCACTCTCGCGAACGTCTAGGTCGTGTCTCGAAGTCCGGTGTGTTGGTGTTCGTGAAGTAGATGAGGTCTCCGGTAGATGGGTTGATCGACCAAGAAAAACCTGAATACCGGAGACCTCGTGGCCACCCTAGCTGTGTCGCGGCGGTTCGATCTGACCGATGCGCAGTGAGCGCGGCTGGAGCCACTGCTGCCCGTGCCCGTCCGGTCGGGACGACCGCCTTCATGGACGAAACGGCAGCTCATAGACGGGATCCGGTGGCGGGTGAGGGTCGGCGCACCGTGGCGGGACGTCCCGGAACATTACGGATCCTGACAGGCGGTGTACTCGCTGTTCCGCCGATGGCAGCGGGCCGGTGTCTGGGCGGGGATCATCACCAAGCTGCAGGCCCGGGCTGACGCGGTCGGCCGGATCAGCTGGGAGATCAGTGTGGACTCCACAACAGCCCGCGCCCACCAGCACGCCGCCGGCGCACGATCTGCCCCGCAGAAAGAGCCCGCCGGTGGCGTCACGACCGAGCCCGCCGACCACGCTCGGGGACGTTCCCGAGGCGGGTTCACCACCAAGATCCCCCTCGCCTGTGAGCAAGGCCAGAAGGTGATGTCGCTGCTGCTCACCGCGGGCCAGCGTGGTGACTCCCCGCAGTTCCGGAACGTCCTGAACGCCATCAACGTCCCCCGGATCGGGGCCGGTCGTCCGCGCACCCGGCCTGACCGGCGACAAGGCCTACAGCTCCCGCGCCAACCGCGCCTACCTGCGCAGGCGCAGCATCCTCGCGACGATCCCCGAACCTGCCGACCAGATCCGCCACCGCAAGGACCGAGGCAGAGCCGGGGGACGTCCACCCCGCTTCAGCTGCGAGGACTACCGAGGCCGTCACGCCGTCGAATGCGGCATCAACCGACTCAAACGCCACCGCGGCGCCGCCACCCGCTACGACAAACTCGCCGTCCGCTATGAGGCCAGCCTCCACATCGCCATCATCAACGACTGGCTGCTGACCTCGCGTTGAGTCAGGGTCCTAGTCGTGCTTGGGCCAGGTCGGGCCCTGGTCGGTCCAGATGACACCCTTGTTGCGGCACAGGCAGAAGGGGTGGCCAATCGGGTCGGTATAGACCCGCCAGCCGTAGCCTTCGGGGCCGATGAAGTCCTGCTGCAGCGTCGCGCCGAGTTCGAGGACGCGGCGCTGCTCGGATTCGATGTCGTCCACTTCGAAGTCGAGGTGGAACTGCTTGGGGTGCTCGCTGTCGGGCCACTGCGGGGCGCGGTAATCGTCCACCCGGATGAAGGCCAGCTCGATCTCACCGAATTGGATACCGGCCCAGTTCTCGTGGCTGCCTTCCTTGATCGGGCGGCCTGTCACCTCGGAGTAGAAAGCCGCCAGCTTCATGGTGTCCGGGCAGTCGATGATGAAATCGGTGAGTTTGAGCATCCCGCGAGCTTGCCAGAAGATCACGGGAGCCTGAGAGTTGCCCCGAACACGAGGCCAGGCTCGGTAGTCCTCGAGCTTGGCAACGTTGGCACCGACCGCGCCATTGCTCATCAAACAGACTTCGAAACAGGCCCTAGGTCGGTCCCGAGATCGATCAACGAGCGGGGAGCGGCTCCGTGATGTCGGCGTCGAGGGTGTCGGGGTCGTCGGTGGCGGCGTCGTCGGTGGCGGCGTCGTCGTCCGAGGGGCGCGGCGCGGGCCTGCAGTGCCGGCTGCAGCCGCCGAACCTGGACGTGTTGATCGGGGTGAAGGACGCGGGCTCGACGTTCCTCAGCGCGGCGAGCATGGTGTCCTTCCAGATCGGCCCGGGGATGCTGGCGCCCTGGACCGAGCCGTAGTACTGGCCGCCGATCGTGACGCCGATCAGCTTGTGGTCCGTCGAGCCGCGCGGGTCGCCGATGCTCACCGCGCCGGCGAGGTCAGGGGTGAACCCGGCGAACCACGCGGCGGCGTAGCCGTCGGTGGTGCCGGTCTTGCCCGCCGCGTCGCGGCCGATGCCGCCGACGCCCCGCATCGTGCCGTGGGTGAACACGCCGGACAGCACGTCGGCCGCCGCGTCGGCGATCTCGGGGTCGAGCGCCTGGCGGCACTTGGGCTGGTATCTGGTGGTCCGTCCGTTGCGGTCGGTGATGTGGGTGATCGCCATCGGCGCGCAGTACCGGCCGCGGGCGGCGATCGCGGCGTACGCGTTGGCCACGGTGATCGGGTCCATCTCGTTGATGCCGAGCGCGAACGTCTCGAACTCCTGGAGCGCGAGCCCGTCGGAGCGATGGATGCCCAGCGACTTGGCCGTCTTGACCGTGTCGCAGAGTCCGACCCGCTGCTCCAGCTCCATGAAGAAGGTGTTCACCGAGCTCCAGGTGCCGGTTCGGAGGGTCTTCCAGCCGGGGCTGCCCTCGTCGTTGGTGACGGTGTGGGTCGGGTCGCCGATGCTCTTGCCCCGGCAGTTCTTGAACGCCGAGTAGCCCGAAGCGCGGTAGCCGGCGCCTGCGGTGAGGCCGTCGTCGACCTTCATGCCCTTCTTGAGCGCGTTGAGCAGGGCGAAGGTCTTGAAGGTGGAGCCGGGCTGGAAACCGACGCTGCCGCCGTGAGCGGCGTCGGCGACGACGTTGTACGCGATCTGCTTCCTGGCCTTGCTCCGGCCGTACGGCCTGCTGGCCGCCATGGCTCTGATCGCCCCGGTGCCCGGCTGTACCAGCGCCTCCGATGCGACCGGATCGTCGGAGGCGTGCACCCACCGCCTGATCGCCTTGTCCGCCGCCGCCTGCATGGCCGGGTCGATCGTGGTCCTGATCGTCAGCCCGCCGCGGTTGAGGAAGTCCAGGCGGTCCTCGGCCGTCTTGCCGAAGTCGGGGTTGCTGAGGATCTCGTGGCGGACGTAGAGGCAGAAGTACGGATAGGTGCTGGCCTCGCAGCCACCTGGCAGCTTCGTTCCCTTGTAGCCGAGCTTGGTGGCCTTCGCCTTCGCCGCCTCGGCCGCGGTGATCTTGCCGAGCTCGGCCATCCGGTTCAGCACGACGTCGCGCCGCTTCTTCAGCCGCTCGCGCTGCTTCCTGCCCAGGTTGGGGTCGGTGGCGTTGGGGTCCTGGACGGCGCCCGCCAGCGTCGCGGCCTGAGGCAGGCTGAGGGCGCTCGCCTTGACGCCGAAGAACCGCTTGGCCGCCGCCTCGACCCCGTAGGCGCCCGCGCCGAAGTAGGCGATGTTGAGGTACTTCTCCAGGATCTGGTCCTTGGTGTACTTCTCCTCGACGGCCATCGCGTGGCGCAGCTCGTTGAGCTTGCGCGCGTAGGTGGCCCCCAGAGCCCTGTTCCTCTCCTCGTCGGTGTCGGCGGCGTTGAGGAGCACCTGCTTCACGTACTGCTGGGTGATGCTCGACCCGCCCTGGCTCACGCCGCCCGCCTGCATGTTCCTGACGAAGGCGCGGATCGTCCCCTCGATGTCGATCGGACCGTGCTCGTAGAACCGGTAGTCCTCGATCGAGACGATCGCCGTCTTCATGATGTCGGCGATCTGGTCGAACCTGACGACCTCGCGGTACTCCTCGTAGAACCTGGCGATCTCGTTGCCCTTGGCGTCCCGCACGATCGTGACCTCGGCCGGCGGCGGCGCGATGAGGTCCGCGGGCTTGAGGTTCAGCTCCTCGGTCGCCGACATGAAGCCGAAGCCCGCGCCCCCTACGGCGGGGAGCGCGATCCCCGCGACGAGCGCACCCGCCAGTGCGCTCGCGGCGGCCAGGCGTGCGATCTTCGACGCGGCGCCCGAGCGACGCCGGCCTTGTTCTGGCATGAGGAGAGACACCTATCTGGAAGGGGACGGCACGACCAGAAGGAAAACAGAACGGATCATTTGCTGTCTAATACCGATATCACGAAGAGGCTGATATCGGTTTCCGTATAGGTGCAGCTCAGAGGGCGATGAAGCGGCCGAACCTGCCCTGGTGGTAGAGAAGGGGACGGCCCGGGTCGTGCACGTTCGCCTCGGCGACCAGCCCCACGACGAGGACGTGGTCACCGACGTCGAGCGTCTCGTGGGGCAGGCAGATCAGGTGCGCCGAGACGTCCTGGAGCAGCGGTGCCCCGAGCGGCCCCGGCCGCCACCTGGTGGGCTCGGCGAACCTGTCGATGTCCTTGCGCGCGAACCTGGCGGCCAGCTCGGCCTGACCGCTGGCCAGGACGTTGACCGCGAAGTGGTCCGCCGACCGCAGCCAGGGCCACGTGGTGGAGCTCTGGTCGACGTAGAAGGAGACCAGAGGGGGGTCGAGGCTGACCGAGGAGAAGGACGTCGCGGTCAGACCCACAGGGATGCCCTCGCTCTGCGCGGTGATCACCACGACGCCCGCGGCGTGCACCGCGAGAGCCCGGCGATAGTGTTCCGCGTTCACCGTACGGTCCGGCAGGGTGTCCGTCATGAGGTCGCCACCCTCTCCTTGAGGGGCACGGCCACCTGCGGAGCGACCCGGTCCGCCCATGCCCCGAGGCGCTCCTCCCGGTGCGGGATCTCTGATTCGAGCAGGGCGAGGCCAGGGGTGGGCACGGTGGCTCCGAGCTCCACCAGCAGGGGCCGCAGGTGCACCTCGACCGCCAGGGAGTGGGCGGGATCGCCCATGACAAGGAGCGGCAGCGCCGTGGTGCCGGCTCGGGCATGTTTGATCTTGATCACGAATGCTTCCTCTGGAGGAGGCGCGTCAGTACGCGAGACGCGCGGGGGGAAGGGGTCGCAAGGGAAGTGATCAACGACACTGCGCGCTGGCGACGTGGCCGAAGTCCACGTGCGGGCGCCTGGTCAGGTAAAGGCCCTGGCTCATACCGCGAACGTACGAGCCTGATGAAGCAAAGTCAACATTTCCTACTTGATATACATGGATGTCCTGGCCTTGGTCAGCATCGGCCTCGAGTTCGGGTCTCCTCACTACGCGAGGCGGGCTGGCGCCCGATCGCCGTGTTCGCCGGTGCCACGGTGGTCAACGTGGTCGTCGCGCCGGCCTTGGCCGCCCTGCTGTTCAGCGGCTTCACCGCCGGATGGGCCGACGCCCATGCTTAAACACGAATTTACCCATTGATCCATTTCTGTCCCAGGCGCACACTGACGCTGCCCGCGTGACCCGATCGAGGAGAAGTACGGCATGCGCATGCGTCACGGATTCGCCGCGATTCTGTCCGGCGTCCTCTGCCTGACAGGCCTCCCGGCGACAGCCGACCCCGGCCACCAGCCAGGCGGACCCTGCATCCAGGACAACCAGAACGTGAGCCTCAGCAGCGTCGCCAACTACGCCGACGTGGTGCAGGGCCTGGACCGCATCGTCCGCACCAGCAAGGGCCTGGTCACCGTCCACAACGCCGGGCGGTCGGGCGAGGGACGCGACCTGTTGTACGCCACAGTCGGCCACGGACCGGACGTGTTCTGGCTGCAGGCGCGCATCCACGGCAACGAACTGCACTCCACCGAGTCCGCCCTGCAGATGCTCGACCACCTGGCCTCCGGTGACCCCGACGCCCGGCTCATCAGGGAGCGGATGACCGTGATCGTCATCCCGATGTACAACCCCGACGGTGCCGAGGCCAACATCCGGCAGAGCACCACCCCGGCCCGCGTCGACCTCAACAGGGACTGGGAGAACTTCGCGCAGCCCGAATCCCGCGCCTGGTACGCCGTCTGGGCCGCCAAGCGCCCCCGCCTCGCGCTCGACCTGCACCACATGGGCACGGCGCCGGTGGTCAACGGCACGGACGAGCTCAACCAGTTCCAGATCGGTGTCCGCCCGATCGACCCCAGCCGCATGACGGCGGCGCAGTGGCTCACGAACCGGCAGATGTCCATGGTGTCGGTGAAGGCGCTGGACGGCTTCGGGCAGACGCACGTCGCCCGCTACCCCGACATCGACATCACCAACGCCGTGTTCTCCCGCATGCTGCTCGGCGGGCCCGGGCCTGACGGATCCCGTCCAGGCTTCACCACGCAGGGCGCCATCTTCTACGAGGTCCGTTCCGTCGGCCAGAAGAGTAACGGCTACCTGGAGCGGCTGTTCACCGTCCCGGCCATGGCGCTGCTCACCTCGGTGGCACGAGGCGAGCTGTCCGGCACCGACGTCTCCGGCGTCGACGCCGTCCCTCGCGCCACCCAGGGCCCGTGCGGCGTGTGATCGCGGGCATCCTGATCGAGACGGGGCGTGCTCGGCGGCTCACCGATGAGCCGTCCCGTCTCATGGGAGCAGGCTGAGGGCCTTCGCCAGGCCCGGGTCCTTTCCTGTGGAGAGGTCCTTCGCGGTCAGCGGGACGTAGTGGTCGGGCGCCACGCCGATCCCGTTGACGACCGCCCGGTCGGGCCCCCGGTGATGCCGGTCGGGCAGGGACAGGATGCTGTTGTCGTCGAGCAGGAGCGGCCGGCCCGCGCCTGAGACGACTCCGGCGGTTCGGGTGCCGACCACGGGACCGAGCTTGTGGTGCTTGACCGCGGAGACGAAGTGGTCGCACGCCGAGGCGCAGTCGCGGTCGACGAGCACGACAAGCGGCAGGTTCAGCAGCGCCACGCTGTCGTCGGTGCGGTCGGCGGCACACCTCTCGTCGGCGTCGCAGTGGTAGGCGGTGATCTTGCCATGGGCGAACGCGCCGAGCAGCCTGTTGACCTCGCCGGGGATTCCGCCGGTGTTGCCGCGCAGGTCGAGGACCACCCCGCGCTGCTTCTTGCCCTTGCCCAGGTCGGAGATCGCCTTGCGGGCCGTGTCCGCCACGCGCGGTCCGAAGGCGGCCACCCTGGCGTACGCGACGCCTCCCTTCAGTGCCTTCGCCGTCACCATCGGGGTGGTCTTCGGGTTCGGCCGGTAGCCGGCGGGCTTCATGGTCACCGTCCAGGTGCGGCCGGTGGCGGGGCGGTGCAGCCTGAGCTCGACCTGGTCGCCTGGCCGGCTCTGGAAGAGCGGCCGCACGGCGCCGACGGACAGGATGCCGCCGACGAACGGCGGTGCCCCATTGACCGACCGGATGATGTCGCCTGGACGCAGGCCCTTGTCCGCCGCGGGTCCGCCGCGGACGACGGTGACGTGGAGCGGCGGTGTCGTCTGCTGCGGCGCGCCGGTCACGACGCCTGCGAAGGGAGAGGTGTCGAACCCCAGCCCGAACTCCGTGCCGGGTCTGCGGTCGACGCCCCCTTCGGGACGCACCCATCGGGCGTGGTTGTCACCCAGGCTGTCCACCATGCCGTTGATCGTGGCGGCGGCCAGGTGCTGACGCAGGTCGTCGCCCGCCATCTGGTCGATGACGCGGGTGTGGACAGCGCTGAACGCCGCCCAGTCGCTCTGCCGCTGACCGGACAGCGCGGGCATCGCGGCCTCAGGCAGGTCGCGTCCGCGCCGGTGGAGCTCCCGCGCGAGCCCGGCGAAGGCCGCGGTCAGCAGCCGCCGGCTGTCCAGCTTCTCGCCGCCGTAGTAGTGCTTGAAGAGGCAGTGGTACACCTGCTCGACGGTGCTGATCGTGGTGGCCGTCACCGGCCGCGGCTGCGGCCGTCCGGTCGGCTCGGCGCAGGCAGGGGCGGTTCCGGCCGGAGCGGTGCTGGCCGGAGCGGTGCTGGCCGGAGCGGTTCTTGCCGGAGCGGTTCTGGCCGGTACGGCCTGCGCGGGTGCGCAGGCCCCCAGCGCCACCACCGTGCCGAGGCATACCGGTACGGCGGCGAGCCATCCCCTGGTCTTCGAAGGGCGCGTCATGTCGTCTGTCACGGGCACCGGTTCTACCGGGACGGCGGTTTCCCGAGTGTTTCCGCTACCCGTTGACCTTCTTCTTCGGGAGGTTCTGCGGCTGGTGCTTCGCGCAGGCCGCCTCCGCCTTCTTGAACCGCGGGGACCGGGGATCGACGCCCTCAGGGAGGATCAGGCGGCTCCGTCGAGCCGTACGGTGACCGTCGCCGAGCCGCCGTCCAGGTCGGCCGGCCGCTCGAAGGCCAGGGTGAGCCGCGGCCCGGTCGTGGTGGCGGCCAGGGAGGGATGACCGTCGAGCACCCCGGCCACGGGCCGGTCCCAGGTCACGGCCAGCTCGCTCAGGTCGCATCGCGGATCCGACACGGTCAGCGTGGCCGTGCCGTCGCCGCGCTCCCGTACCAGGACCGCGCACGGGTCGGAGGCGGTCAGGCCGCCGGCGGCTCCGCCGTTCCAGAAATTGACCGCGGTGAGCCCCAGCGACGGCACGTGGATCCCCTGCCGCCCGGCGGTGTTGGCGAGCACGCGCGCCCACAGCGGGTCGGCGGCGCGCGCCCTGGTCCGCGACAGGCTGGCGCCCGGCATGAGCTGGTAGACGTACGCGGCCGAGCGGGGATCGACGCCGTGGTCCAGCCAGAGGGTCACGTAGCCCCTGCTCGCCGAGCCGCCGGAGCGGTATTCCCGCACCGTGCGGAGGCCGTCGCCGGTGGGCAGGACGTAGCCGCCGTGCCCCTCCAGATGGGCCAGGCCGGCGTCGAGGGTGAGGCCCCCGTCGGCTCGGCGGTTGTCGACGATGGTCTCGACCGGCACGCCGTCTCGGGAGGTGATCCCCGCGCCCATGCAGACGATCGTGTCGTCGAGGAAGAACCACGACTTGAAGGCCTCCATCGTGCTCTCGAGGCCGTACAGGTGCTGGCCGACGGTCGCGTACCAGCCGTCGGTGGCGCCGCCCACCCAGCGGGCCGGCGGGCAGGTGTCGCCCCACCCCTTCCCCGCGCCGTCGGGCAGCCGCCGCATGGAGACGGTGGTGCCGGGCAGGCGGTAGGGGTCGACGGTGTGCCAGAAGGAGTCGGAGTACTGCTCGCCGTGGCCCTCGGCCCACCAGTAGAGCATGCCCGAGCCGGTGTGCCAGCCGCGTTCGTTCTCCCCGTTGCCGTGCTCGTAGTGGCCGATCCGGTGGGAGGCCATGCTGAGCCCCGCGCACCAGCCCTGCCTGCGGTGGACGGCACGGGCGCTCATCGGCAGCAGCCGGTGCCCCTCGGGCTCGGGAAGCGCCGGAACCGTGTCGTCGGCCACGAGTGCGGCGAACCGGCCGTCGGTGCGGGCGCTGCGCGTCGCCCATCCCTTGACCATGCCGCGCCAGCGGGCCCGCTCGGCGGCCGGGGCCGACTCGCTCAGCAGGAGGATGGCCGAGCCGAGGGCGTCTCCCCTCCGGTAGTCGCCGTACGCGCGCCTGCTGATCCCCCGGCCGTTGACCAGGTCCATGCAGAAGCCGTCGTGGACGAAGGGCGCGAACGACCTCTCGACGCTGTCGAGGACGACCTTGCTGGTGATCTCCCAGGGCGAGCCGCGCAGCACCGCGAACAGGGTGGCGAGTCCCGACAGCAGCACCACGCCGTACCCGCCCTGGTAGGGGACGGACGTGTGCTGGATGAACGAGCCGTCGCGGTAGAACCCGTCGCCCTCCCTGACGTAGGAGAAGACGGGCGACAGCGCCGAGACCGCCAGCGCCACCTTCCCCGGGTCCGACCTGAGGACGGCGCGCAGCAGCATCACCGTGCACAGGTCCACCCTGTTGGCCCCGGTGCTGGTGCGCCGGTAGTCGGCCAGGCGGCGCTCGGGCACGAAGTGGTCCACCGCGTCGCGCAGCGCCCTGCTCCGCCGCTCCGTCAGGTGCGGGGCGATCAGCACGGCCGCGTCGAGCAGCCGTTTCGGGACGCCGATCTGCCAGGTCCACCAGTTGCCCACCGGGTCCCTGCCCGCGGTGTACACCCGCCGCCGGTAGTGGTCGAGGCCGGTGGCGACGGCCGCCGCCAGGCTCGCGTCGCCGGTGAGTCCGGTCCCCTCCATGGCGTACGCGCGGGCCATCGTGAGGAGCCGCTCGGGGGTGTCGTCGAAGGAGGGGAAGGCCAGATCGGGCCAGAGCGACGCGCGGGTGGGCGCCATGGTGTCCCGGTAGCCGGCCGCCGTCATCCCCAGGCGCTCCGGCCTGCTCCGGTACGGCTCGACCGTCACGTCCCGCCACCGGTTGCGCAGCAGGGCGAAGGACTCGGGCCAGATGTGCTCGGCGGAGGAGCGGGCGGCGCTCGCGGGGATCACCGCTCCCGCCGCGGCGACGCCGCCGAGCCGGAGAGCCAACCGCCTGGAGTATCCACCCACGCCTGGGATTTTGACTTCCTCCTCACGGCTCAAAGCCGGGGGATTCCAGCCGGCGGCCGTGACCGCCCGATTGGTGGTTGACGTTTCGCAGACCGCCCAACGGCGAGGTCTCCACGTCCTGACACGGACTGCCCGCCCGCGTTCTTGATGTTGATGGCGGCGTTCACGTCGGCGTGCGCGACCAGGCCGCAGGCCGTGCACCGAAACACCGCTTGACTCTCGCGGGACTTCGGGTTCACATGCTCGCAGGCCGCGCACGTCTGGGACGTGTACGCCGGATTCACTTTCACGATCTGCGTGCCCGTATAGCGGGCCGCTCCCGTCAGGGCGATTTCCAGCCCGTGCCAACCTTTGTCCAGGATGGCGCGGTTCAGCCCGGCCTTCTGCCTCACCCTGCCGCCGGGGGTCTCGACGGTCCCGGACGCCGAGCTGGTCATGTTCCGGGTCTTCAAGTCTTCCAGCACGACCGTGCCATACCGAGACACCAGCACGGCAGCGGTCTGGGCGTTGAAGTCCTGACGGCGTTGCCGTACCCGAGCCATCACCGCCCCCAGCTTGGCCACCACCCGCTTGCGCCGGTTCGATCCCTTGCGGGTGCGAGCGAGCTGCTGCTGAATGTTGCCGTTCGTGCGGAGGGTCACGGCCACACGATCATTATGCCGCGATGCGGTGTCTGACCGCTCAAAGATTCGAGAGAACGGCTTACCCCGATGGCTGAAACCAGGGGTCCGCGCCCTCGATGGTTGATGCCAAGGCGTAGCTGCGGCGATAGGGAGAGGGCGCCGATCCTCGAAGTGTGACAAACCGCCGCCGGCCGCATGCGGATGGCGGCCAAGCCCCTCCCGTGGCCGAGCTCAGGGCCGGAGGGTAGGCAGCAAGCGACCCGGGACCCCGCCGCGGAGCCTCGCACGCCTGTGAGGGGCCGCGGCGGGGTGGGGGCCGTTCCGCGTGGCCGTGGGGGTGGTCACGCGGCGGGGATGGTCACGCGGCGGGGGTGGTCATGCGGCGGGGGTGGTCATGCGGCGGACGCGGCGGCCTTCGTCGCCCGGGCGAACTTCAGCACCCGCTCGGTCTGGACGCGGGCCGCGGCGCGGGTGATGTCGTCCACGGCGTGCGTGCCGCCCCTGTCGCAGTGGGAGGTGCCGTACGGGTTGCCGTCGGCCCACTTGTCGGGGTGGGTGTAGCCCGGCGGGACGATGACGCCGCCGAGGTGGATGAAGGTGTTGTACAGCGCCAGCAGCGTGGACTCGTGGCCGCCGTGCGCGGTGCCGGTGGAGGTGAAGCCGCTGTAGACCTTGTCGGCGAGCAGATTCTGGCTCCACGGCCCTGACAGCGTGTCGAGGAACTGCTTGAGCTGCGAGGAGATGTTCCCGAACCGGGTTGGCGAACCCATGATCACCGCGTCGGCCCAGACCAGGTCGTCGGCCGTGACGATGGGGACGTCCGCGGTGGCGGCGGCATGGGCGGCCCAGGCGGGGTTGGAGTCGATGGCGGACTGCGGGGCGAGCTCGGCCACCCTGCGCAGGCGTACCTCGGCACCCGCCTTCTCCGCGATCTCGGCCATTTCCTGGGCGATCGCGGCGATCGTCCCCGTGGAGGAGTAGTAGACGATGGACAGGTTCACGGGAGTGTTCACGATGGCTCCTGAAAGAAGGATGCAGCGGGAACACCGACGATATAGTCAGAATCCTTTATAGTCAAAAATCGTGACTGTTTGCTCAACCGACGATGACTCGCTCCTCGGGGAGCTGGTAGCGACGGGTGCGGTCCTTGAGCGCCAGGGCCGAGCCGAGGGTGAGCGGCCCGGTCCTGCCGACGAACATGAGCAGAACCAGCAGCACCTGGCCCGCCGTGCCGGTCTGCGCGGTGATGCCGGTGGACAGCCCCGTCGTGCCGAAGGCGGACACCACCTCGAACAGCACCTGGTCGAGCGTGTGCGGGGTCAGGACCAGCATCACGTAGGTGGAGACGGCGACCAGGGCGACGCTGATCAGGCTGATCGAGATGGCCTGACGCTGCGCCGTCTCGGGCAGGCGGCGGTGGCCGATGTTCACCTCGGGCTCGCCGCGCATCTCGGCCCAGATGACGAACGCCAGCAGGCCGAACGTGGTGACCTTGATGCCGCCGGCCGTCCCCGCGCTGCCGCCGCCGATGAACATCAGCAGGTCGGTCGCCAGCCAGCTCGACGGGTACATCGCCGCGATGTCCAGGCTGTTGAAGCCGGCCGTCCTCGGCATGACGGCGGTGAAGAAGGCGGCGAGCACCTTGCCCGGGTCGTCGAGCGCGCCCAGCGTCCTGGGGTTGTGCCACTCGGTGGCCAGGAACACCAGGGTCCCGCCGACCAGCAGGATCGCGGTGATGCCCACGGTCAGCCTGGTGAGGACGGACCACTTGCCCGGGTGCCGCCACGAGCGGACCAGCTCGAACATCACGGGGAAGCCGAGCCCGCCCACGATCACCGCCACGGCGATCGTCAGGCAGATCCACGGGTCGGACACGAAGCCCATGAGGTTGTCGGACCACAGCGCGAACCCCGCGTTGTTGAACGACGAGACGGCGTGGAAGACGCCCAGGTAGACCGCCCTGCCGAACGGCTCGCCGTACCCGAAGGCGAACCTGGCGGTGAGCAGCACCGCGACGACGGCCTCGCAGGCCAGGCTGAACAGCACGACCTTGCGCACCACGTGCCTGATGTCGACCATGCGCACCGTCTTGGTCTCGGCCTGGGCGAAGATCCGCACGCGGAGCCCGACCCGGCCGGAGACCAGCACGGTGAACAGCGTCGCCAGGGTCATGATGCCGAGACCGCCGATCTGGACCAGCGCCGCGATCACCACCTCGCCGAAGACGGACCAGTGTGTCTCGGTGTCCACGACCACGAGGCCCGTCACGCAGACCGCCGACGTGGCCGTGAACAGCGCGGCCAGCCAGCCCGCCGACTGCCCCGACGTGGTGGCCAGAGGCAGGGCCAGCAACGCCGTACCGAGAAGGACCGCGGCCCCGAACCCGGTGACGATGACTTGGGCGGGGTGCTGAAAACGCTCGAGTACGGCTGACGCCCGCCTCATGACCAACCTCTTCCGCTGATGGAGCAGCACACCACTAGGGGATATACAGCGCCAAAAGCGGGATTCGTCCAATCTTGACGGCGTCTTGACGGCCTGGGAGCCGCATGTCACAGCCCGTCAGGCGGGGGCTTTCATCAGAGGAGGCCGCGCCGGTAGGCGCGGATCAGGCGGCGGGGAACCAGCAGCTCGCGGCCCGCCACCGTGATCGGGACCAGGTCGGGCCTGGCGGCCTTCCACTGGGCGCGGCGGTGACGGGTGTTGGCACGGGAGGTCTTCCGCTTGGGAACGGCCATGGCTACCAGCTCGCCTTCGTGATGCCGGGCAGCTCGCCGCGGTGCGCCATCTCCCTGAACCGCACCCGCGAGAGGCCGAACCTGCTCAGGTGCCCGCGCGGCCTGCCGTCCACGGAGTCGCGGTTGCGGATCCTGGTGGCGCTCGCGTCGCGCGGCTGGCGGGACAGCTCGCGAGCCGCCGCGACCCGCTGCTCGGGGTCGCCGGTGCGGATGAGCTCCTTGAGCTCGGCGCGGCGAACGGCGTGGCGGGCGACGACGGACTTCCTGCGCTCGTTGGCGGCGATCTTGCTCTTCTTGGCCATCAGACCCTCTCTCCTCTGGCGCGGATGCGGGCGACGGCCCGTTCCACACCGATCTTGTCCACGGTCCTGATCGCTCGGGCGCTCAGCGTGAGCCGGACGAACCGGTTCTCGCTGGGGAGCCAATAGCGATGGTGCTGGATGTTGGGGTTCCAGCGGCGCCGGGTGCGCCGGTGGGAGTGCGAGACGTTGTTGCCGAAGACCGGTTTGGTCCCGGTGAGCTGACACACGGCCGACATCAGATCCTCCTTCTCGGTTGACAGCGCATGCCATGATACCGATAACGATTTTCATTTTGCTTCGGAGGAACTCGTGCCGACACCCGTCGTCCTCGTCGCGGGCCTGCATGCGGGCGCCCGCGCCGCCGCCGTGGATCGACTGCTCCAGGAACATCAGGGGGCGGTCGCCCTCCACCACGACCTGCGCGCCGTCACCACCGGCCGGGTCAGCAGGCTCGTCCGCGACCGCTTCCGCGTGCTCGACCTGACCGAGATCCGCCTGGCCCACGGCTGCGTCACGTGCACCGTCCGCGAAGACCTGCTCCCCCAGCTCGTACGGCACGCCGCCACGGCCGCCCCGCTGATCGTCGACCTGTGGGACTCCGTCGAGCCCCGCTCGGTGGCCGAGGCGCTCGACCCCGAGCTGTTCGCCCTGACCTGCGTCCTGACCGCGCTGGACGCCGAGCACCTGCCGCACGACCTCAGCAGGGGCGAACCCCTCGCCAGGTCGGGCAGGCACGCGGCGGCGGGCGACGAGCGCCACCTGGCCGAGGTGCTGGCCCGCCAGATCGAGTACGGCACCGCGCTGTACCTGCACGGCTCCGACGAGGACGACGTCGAGCTCTCGACGGCCGTGCTCGGCCACCTGGCCCCGCACACCCCCGTCCTGCACGACGCGCTTCCCCCGGTGACCGGCGCGGCGCTGTGCCCGCAGGAGCTGGCCGACCGCGTCGACCCCGCCACCGCCCAGCTGCCCAGCGAGGCCACGACCGACGAGATCGTCACCGTCGTCTGGAACCGGCGCGGGCCGCTGCACCCCGGCCGCTTCTTCGACGCCGTGGACGAGCTGGTCACCGAGTCGGTCCGGTCGCGCGGCAGGTTCTGGCTGGCCACCAGGAGGGACCGGATGCTCGCCTGGGACGCGGTCGCGGGCGTGGTCTCGGTGGAGGACGCCGGGCCGTGGCTGGCCGCCCTTCCCGAGGCCGCGTGGGAGCTGACCTCGCCGGCCCGCCGTACGGCCGCCGCCCTCGACTGGGACCCGGTCTTCGGCGACCGCGTGCAGCACCTCGTCTTCACCGGGCCCGACCTCGACCGCGAGCGCTTCCACGCGCTGCTCGACTCGTGCCTGCTCACCCAGGGGGAGTCCGTCCCCTGTGACGATCCGTTCGCCCACGTCCTCGACCTGAGGGAGATCGCATGAAGCCGCGCCGTCCGCCGAGGAAGAAGAGCAACCCGCTGGAGCACGTCGGGTTCGTCGACTACAAGGACACCGACCTGCTGCGGAAGTTCATCTCGGACAGGGGGAAGATCCGCAGCAGGAGGGTGACGGGGGTGACGGTCCAGCAGCAGCGGCAGCTGGCCAGGGCGATCAAGAACGCCAGGGAGATGGCGCTGCTGCCGTACGCCACCAGGCAGCGGTCATGACTCCTCGAGATAGGGGTCGGTGACACCCTCGATCCTCGGCACCAGCGCCGCGTCGCAGCCGGTCAGCTCCGCGCCCGCCTGGTAGGCGCTCTCCAGGAAGCCGAGCACGGTGGCCACGGGGTCGTCACTCAGCCTGGCGTCGTCGTACTTCAGGATCGCGAGGTGGCTGCCTCTCGACGGAAACCAGACCGCCTGGTCGGGCCAGAGCGGGCGCGTGTCCAGGCCCTCGGGCTCGGGCGCGGTGTAGGAGTAGAACGCGGGCCACGGCCGCTCCTCGTCGCCGAACCAGAACCCAGCGCTGATCACCTCCCAGCTGTAGGCCTCCCTGGTGACGGAGTCGCTCTCGCGCGAGACGCTCACCACCCTGCCGGTGAAGCGCGTGACCGCGATGTCGAAGGTGTGCCAGAAGTGGTGGACGGGGCTGGTCTTCCCGGTGAAGTCGGCGGCGTAGCGCTCCAGCACCTGCCCGACCTGCGACAGGACCGTCCAGTAGCGGGTGACCAGCGCGGGGTCGTAGGCCGCGTGCTTGGTGTCCTGCGCGAACGGGGTGCGGTCCGTCAGGTCGTATGGCACCGCGAGGATCTCCACCCCTATCCCGAGATCGTCGAGAAGCTGGAAGAGGTTGGCGTAGAAGTCCGCCACCGACAGTCCGATCAGCGAGAACTCCGCGCAGCGCCCGTCCGCCTTGTCGACCACCAGCCGATGCCTGACCAGGTCGAAGTCGATGCTGAACGGCTCGGGCAGGCCCATGGGCCTGGTCGTCAGGCCACGCCCGGTGAGGTGGAAGGGCACGTTCCACCAGTGGTTGCGCCGCGTGCTGACGGCCAGCCGTACCTTCCCCACGATCTGCGCGAACCTGTGGACGGTGTCCTTGGTGTCGAGCCAGTCCTCGTAGGGAATGGCGGGAAACAGCTCCATGCGCCCATGCTGCCCCTCCGCCCACCACGGCGAACGTGGCTTTGGTGCTTTTTGTCGCAGGCCACGACAGAGCCAACCGACGCTAGGCCATACCCCTTGGCGCCCACCCCTGCCACGCCACTTTTCGCCCGATCAGGCATAGCGCAAGTCAAACCTCTACTCGCAAATCCCGACATACAGCGCTTTTGTCGTACGTAGGGGCATGAACGCGATGGGGGAGGGATTGGCATGTTGAAGAGAATCACCAGCGATCTCGCACTGCTCGTGGCCCGCATCGTGGTCGGCGTCATCTTCATGGCGCACGGGCTGCAGAAGTGGCAGGGCGGCCTGGAGAACACCACTGCCATGTTCTCGCAGCTCGGCGTGCCCAGCCCACAGCTGGCAGCCGTGTTCGCCACCGTCGTCGAGATCATCGGCGGGGCGATGCTCATCATCGGTCTGGGCGTACGGCTGGCGGCGGCGTTGCTGTTCGCCGACATGGTCGGCGCGGGGTATTTCGTCGAGAGCCGTGCCGGTGTCTTCAACAGCACGCCGAGGTGGGAACTCGTTGTCGCTCTCGCCGCCGCCTGCCTGCTGCTGATGGCGTTGGGGGGCGGCCGGATCAGCGTGGACGGCCTGCTGAACCGCGCCATGGCCAAGCGCAGGGACCGTCGCGAAACCGAGGCCGCGACAGCCGCGGCGGCGGCGGCGACCGCCGAGCCCCGAGGCTCCGTGATCGTCTCGCGTCCATCCGACGAGCCGGGCTCGGCCGCCTCCCAGCCCGACACCACCCAGCCCGAAACCACGCCGACGCTCGCCGACAGCACGACCACCGCACCACTCGCGGGCGCGACGGCCGTGAGCCCCCTCCCAGGCGACGCGGACGCCACCGGCACCGAACGAGCGGACAACGACTCGGACGCCGAACGTCCGCCCTCCGGCCCGCGCCCGGACCAGCACACCGAACCTCCGTCCACCGGCCGCCCACCCTCCGGCGAGGGGGCCTCTGACGCTGACACCGAGCGCAGGATCCCCGGCACGAGCGCCGAAGGCCCGGCCTCCGGCTCGAGGACCGGCCCCGCCGACGCCGACGCCGAGCGCCGTCCGTCCGGCACGGGTTCGGGTCCTGGCCCTGTCGCCATGGGAGCGGCCGGGATGGCCGTGGGCGCCATGGGGATGTCGGCGATGTCCGGCGGCTCGAACTCCCGCCACGGCGCCGACAAGTTCCATGACGCGGGTGACCCTGCCCACGACACCCTCGGCGAGATCCCGCACAGCGCGGAGGACACCCCGCCCAGCCCCATCTACGACTCGTTGATGGGGTCATCAGGTGGACCGAGCGAGGACAAGTGGGCCGGCATGGCGGGCCGCATGCCGGGAAACCCCGGCCCGACCCCCCGCGACCCGGCCGACGACAGAAGCGACATGAACCCGGACGAAGGACGCCCGAGCTGGCTGGACGAACCCGCCAGGCCCGGAACCACCGCCTCGGATCACTCCACCGGCGAGGACGAGACGAGACCGCGCCCCTTCATGGGCAGCGATGACGCCGCGTCGGAGCGGCCCGGCGGAAGCGAGGAGAAAGCGGAGCCCGACTTCCGCAAGACACCCGAGGATCTGCAGCCCAGGGACGCGGCCGAGGAGGAGAGCCCCTCGGATCCCGATGTCCCCGAGGGCGAAAGGACGTCCGAGCCCAGACCGCTCGACAGCGCCAACGGCTTCGAGGAAGAGGCGGCGCCGGAAGATCGGGGCACCCCGGGGAGCGGCACGCGGGAGACGCCGATGGGCGGGCATTCCGTGCCGGCGCAGGGAGGAGCTCCCGAACCGCCGTCCGACGACGAGCGCCAGGCCTACCGGACCGAGCTGGAGGAGCTGCGCGCCGAGGTGGACCGGCTGAAGGGCGAGCTGGCCGCGGTCAGACGCAGGCTGGGCGTCGGCGGACAGGTGTGATCCGGCGGGAACCCGCGAGCCGTCAGCAGAGCACGGGTTCCTGGGGCGGCTCGGTGGCGGGTTCGGCCGGTTCGGGACGGTCCGGGTCGTCGGCCGGTTCCTGACCCGGCAGGTCCATCGGCGGCACCGAGACCCGCCTGCCCGCCCGCGGTCGCCGCTCGCGGGCCGGTCCGGTCCCGTCCGGATGTCGCAGTCGCATGAGAGCCCCTTCCCCCTGCCATTTCCGCCGGGGCGCAGGAGATTTCCCCGGAAACGACGTCGTCGTCCCTGAGCTACCTGTCTATCGGGGCCTCGCATGGGATTACGCGCGTGCGGAGAAGATCCGGTTAGCCGCGTGTCGGGAGAAAAGGCAGGGGAAGGGCGGCTCAGGCGGACCAGTGGGGGTCGCGGCCGAGGTAGCGCAGCAGGGTCGCCACGTCGTCGCCGTCCTCCGCCTCCAGCGCGGCGGCGTAGACGCCGTACGCCCGCAGCGGCTCGATGTGCTGCTTGGCGATCTCCAGCAGTTCGCGGGCCATGGCGGGAGTCAGGGGGGACGGCTGCCGGGTGGCCATCGCGATGTCCCACGCGTGGACGGCGGCGTCGAGCGCGCAGGCGCCGATGCCCAGCGTGTAGGTCATCGTGTTCGGCGGCACGGGAACGGGCACTTCCTCCGCGTCGGGAGAGACCGTCGCCCAGGCGTCGGCGGAGGCCTTCATCGCCTGCTCGGCCACCACCTCGGGCGCTTCGGCCAGCCGGCCGGAGGGGGCGAACGGGTTCTCGGCGGGCATCGGGCCACCGGTGATGAAGGCGGCGTAGCCGATCTGGTCGCCGGCCGCGTGCTGGAGCACCTGGGTGACGTTCCACTCGGCGCAGGGGGTGGGCAGCTCCCAGCCGTCGGCGGGAACGTTGCGGACGACGGTGCGAAGGGCTTCGTGTGCCTCGTTCAGGATCATGTCTCCACTATAGCAGAACGGAACACTCCATTCCACTGTTTTCCCGTTAGGCTCGGTCGAGTGCGCCAGAAAGACAGCCTGTACGGCAGAACCCCCGAACGGACGGCCATCGCCGAGGTCCTGACCAGCGCGGCGAAGGGCGAGGGCAGAGCGCTCGTCGTCCGGGGCGAGGCGGGCATCGGCAAGTCGGCGCTCCTGGAGTACGCGTCAGCCGAGGCGGGGCCGATGCGGGTGCTGCGCGCCACCGGCGCCGAGAGCGAGACCGGCCTGGCCTTCGCCGCCCTCCACCAGCTGCTGCACCCGGTCACCGGCGGCCTCGACGCCCTTCCCGCACCGCAGCGGGACGCGGTGGCCGGAGCGCTGGGCCTGGCCGCCACCAGGAGCGACGACCGGTTCCTCGTCTCGGCGGGCGTCCTTTCGCTGCTGATCGAGGCGGCGGCCGACGACGGCCTGCTGGTCGTCGTCGACGACTTCCAGTGGATCGACCAGGCCTCCGCCGACGCCCTGCTCTTTTCCGCCAGGCGGCTCGGGAGCGAGCGCGTCGCGATGCTGCTGGCCGTACGAGGTGAGGCCCGCACCCCCGGACTGCCCGAGCTGGCGCTGACCGGGCTCGACCAGGAGAGCGCCACCGCGCTGCTCGCCGAGCGCGCCGCGCCCGCGCAGGAGGTCGGCGCGCGGCTGGCGGAGCTGACCGGCGGCAATCCGCTGGCGCTCAGGGAGACGGTGGAGCTGCTGACCGCCGACCAGCTGGCGGGCCGGGCCGCGCTGCCCGAGCCGCTGCCGGTGGGCGCGGGCATCTTCGGCGAGCAGGTGCGGCAGCTGCCCGGCGACACCAGGCGGCTGCTCCTGGCGGCCGCGCTGGAGAGCGGGGGTGAGCTCGGGCTGGTGCTCGACGTCGCGGGCGTCGGCGCGGAGTCCCTGCGTCCCGCCGAGAACGCCGGACTGGTCACCGTCGGCTCGGCCATCAGGTTCAGGCATCCGCTGGTGCGGTCGGCGGTCCACGCGAGCGCCGACCCCGCCTACCGGCGGGAGGTGCACGAGGCGCTCGCCGCGCGGGTGCGCGACCCCGACCGGCGCGCGTGGCACCGGGCGGCGGCGACCGTGGGCCAGGACGAGGAGGTCGCCGCCGAGCTGGCCGCCTCGGCCGAGCGCGCCAGGGAGCGCGGAGGGTACGCCGACGCGGCCACGGCGCTGGTGCGGGCGGCCGAGCTGACGCCGGACCCCGAGGCCCGCGCCGTACGGCTGGCGGCGGCGGCCACCTCCGCCTGGCTCGGCGGCCGTCCAGGTCAGGCGGAGAGCTGTCTGGCCGAGGCCAGGTCGCTCGCCGACCGGCCGGAGTTCGCGCAGCTCAGGGGCAGGTTCGAACTCAACTCGGGTGACGCGGCCGAAGCGCTCAGGATCCTGGAGGGCGGCGAGACCCTGGAGATGCTGGCCGACGCCGCCGAGGCCGCCTCCTACGTGGGCGACGTCGAGGCGCTCGTGGCGCTCGGCCGCCGCGCGGAGGCCTTCCCCGAGAGCTTCCTGCGTGACGCGGTCGCGGGTATCGGCGCGATGCTCGCCGGCGACCAGGACCGGGCGACGCCGATGCTGCGCAGGGTGCTGGCTCGTCGGGAGGAGCTGCGGGAGGCCGCCCAGTTCCTGTGGGCCTCGGCGGCGGCCACGTATCTGGGCGAGGCCGACGTCTCCACCGAGCTGGTCGCCATGGCGGGCCGCGCGGCCAGGGTCTCCGGCATGGTGGGCCAGCTGCCCGTCGTCCTGGAGTTCGTGGCGACGGCCGAGCGCATCGAGGGCAGGTTCGCCCACAGCGCCGCGCTCGCCGAGGAGGGCCTGGAGCTGGCTCGAGAAGCCGGGTACACCAACTCCGTCGCCGCTCACCTGGCCAACCTCGCGGCGGTCGCGGCGATCCAGGGAAGGGAGGACGACTGTGCGCGCCACGCCCACGACGCCCTGACGATCGCGATCCCCCATCACCTCGGCATGCGCGCCAGTACGGCCCGCTACGCGCTGGGCCTGCTCGACCTGGGGATGGGGCGCTACGCGGCGGCCCACGACCGCTTCCAGTCCCTGGCCGCGACCGGGCATCCGACCGCGGTGTGGCGCTCGACGCCCGACAGGGTGGAGGCCGCGGTCGGCTGCGGCGAGCTCGACGCGGCCCGTGCCGCCTTCGCCTCCTACGCGCGCTGGTCGGCCACGGCGGGCACGCCGCAGGCGAAGGCGCTGCTGGCCAGGTGCAGGGCGCTGACCGGCGATGACGCCGCCTTCGACGAGGCCATGGAGCTGCACCCCGAGGGCTTCGAACGGGCCAGGACCGCCCTGCTTTACGGCGAGCGCCTGCGCAGGTTGCACCGCCCGGGAGAGGCCAGGTCGCACCTGCGGTACGCCGCGGAGACGTTCGAGCGGGCGGGCGCCGACCCCTGGGCGCGCAGGGCGCACGACGAGCTGAGAGCGGCGGGCGAGACCAGGACCAGGCCCGAGCGGGACGTCTTCGCCACCTTGACCCCGCAGGAGCTGCGCATCGCCAGGCTGGTGGCGGGCGGCGCGTCCAGCAAGGAGGTGGCCGCCCAGCTCTTCCTCAGCCCGCGCACGGTGGAGTACCACCTCTACAAGATCTATCCGAAGCTGGGCGTCACCTCACGTACTGAACTGGCACTAGTAGTCCTACGGATGGCGGGCGAGTCCGCCCACGGCATGCTCTGACCCATGCAAAAAAACATCTTCACCGAAGAGTTCGGCGACAGCGCCCACCAGCCCATCCTGCTCATCGCGGGCTCCATGTCCCAGGGACCCGCCAGCTGGCCCGACGCGTTCGTCGGCCGCCTGGCGGCCGGAGGGCGCAAGGTGATCCGCTACGACCACCGCGACACCGGCCGCTCCGCGACGACCGACTTCGCGGCCGACCCCTACACCTGGCGCGACATCAAGGACGACGCGCTGGCCGTCCTCGACGCCCACGGGATCGAGTCGGCGCATCTCGTCGGGCACTCGGCCGGCGGCCTGCTCGCCCAGTGGATCGCGGTCGAGCACCCCGAGCGGGTCACCACGCTGACCGCGATCGGCGCCTCGCCGCTCGGCAGGCAGGAGGGTCTCACCGTCATGCGGGCCCTGATGGGCGAGGAGCAGCCGGAGGGCAGCCTGCCGCCGCCCACGCGGGAGTTCGTGGAGTTCTACCGGAAGATGATCACCTCTCCTCCGCCCGCGACCAGGCGGGAGCAGATCGACTTCCAGATCGCCGAGGCCAGGGTGCTCGCGGGCGGCGGCTTCCCGATCGACGAGGAAGAGGAGCGCCGCCAGGCCGAGCGGCTCCACGACCGGGCCCTGGACGTGTCCGCCCTGGCCAACCACCGGCTGGCCGCGGCGGCCGACATGGCCTTCGAACCGGTGGGGCTGCTGCACACGGTGAAGGCGCCCACGCTGGTCGTCGAGGGCACCCACGAGCCCGTCAAGCCGGGTCACGGCGCGCTCATCGCCGAGGCCATCCCCGGGGCGGAGTTGCTGCTGGTCGAGGGCATGGGGCACATGCTGGCCCCTCAGGTGCACGAGACCCTGGCCGACGCCGTCCTCCGGCACACGGATACTGTGCGAAGGTGACCTATCGTCGCCGGATGCTGGTGCTGGCGATCTGCTGCATGAGCCTGCTGATCGTCAGCCTCGACACCACGGTGCTCAACGTCGCGCTGCCGACCATGCGCCGCGAGTTCGACGCCTCGGTCTCAGGGCTGCAGTGGACGATCGACGCCTACACCCTCGTCCTGGCCTCGCTGCTGATGCTCTCGGGCTCCACGGCCGACAGGTTCGGCCGCCGCCGGATCTTCCGGCTCGGCCTGGTGCTGTTCACGCTCGGTTCGTTGCTGTGCAGCCTCGCGCCGGGCCTCGGCTGGCTGGTGGCCTTCAGGATGATCCAGGCCGTAGGCGGCTCGATGCTGAATCCGGTGGCCATGTCGATCATCGCCAACGTCTTCACCGAGCCGCGCGAGCGGGCCAGGGCCATCGGCGTCTGGGGCGGCGTGGCCGGCATCAGCATGGCGGCGGGCCCGCTGGCCGGTGGCCTGCTGGTGGACACGCTCGGCTGGCGCTCCATCTTCTGGCTCAATCTGCCGCTCGGCGTGGCGGCGCTGGTGCTGACCATGCTCTTCGTGCCGGAGTCCAAGGCGCCGAAGGCCCGCAGGTTCGATCCCGTCGGACAGCTTCTGGTGATCGTGCTGCTGGGCTCGCTCACGTTCGGGATCATCGAGGCCCCCACCGCGGGCTGGACGTCCCCTCTCATCCTCGGCTGCCTCCTGCTGGCCGTGATCTCGCTGGCCGTCCTGCTCCGCTACGAGCCCAGGCGCCAGGACCCGCTCATCGACCTGCGCTTCTTCCACAGCGCGCCGTTCACGGGCGCCACCGTGATCGCGGTGTCCGCGTTCGCCGCGCTGGGCGGGTTCCTCTTCCTCAACACGCTCTACCTGCAGGACGTGCGCGGCCTGTCGGCGCTCCAGGCGGGCCTGTACATGCTGCCCATGGCCGGGATGACGCTGGTCGCCGCGCCGCTCTCGGGACGGATCGTCGGCAGCAGAGGCCCCAGGCTGCCCCTGCTGCTGGGCGGGATCGCCATGCTGGCCAGCGGCGTGCTGGCCGCCGGGTTCGGCGCGGAGCGCTCCGACCCGCTGCTGTTCACCGCCTACGTCCTGTTCGGCATCGGCTTCGGCATGGTCAACGCCCCCGTCACGAACACCGCGGTCTCCGGCATGCCTCGCGACCAGGCGGGGGTGGCCGCCGGCATCACCTCGACCAGCCGTCAGATCGGGACCTCGCTGGGCGTCGCCGTGATCGGCTCGGTGATCGCCGCCGCCGGTCACGCCCAGGCCGCGGGTGACCCCGCGTGGTGGATCATCGCGGGCTGCGGCGCGGCGGTGCTGGTCGTCGGCCGGCTCACCACGGGCGCATGGGCTGCCAGGACGGCCGAGCGCGCGGCGGCGCGCATCGCCGGCGCTCAGCCGGTGCGCTCGTAACCGGCCAGGCGCCAGAGCGGCCGCACCCGCTACCGGGCCGGCAGCACGACCGCCCCCCGGCAACGAGCCCGCCGTCATCAGGACTCCGCCACCCCTGGCGTCGAGCACTCGCCCGACCACCGGCGCGACCAGCCCCACACCAGGACGGCGAGCGTCAAAGCGCCCGCCACCTGTGTGATGCTCGCTCGCAGCTCCACCCGCACAGGGGGAGAAAGACCGAGGAGGCGTAGAGCACGCCGTAACCAGCGGTCTGGGTGACGGCCGGCGCGGCGGCCATCTGCCCGGTTCGGGCGATCACGCCAGGTACACCCCTGGCCGACCGCCCGTCATACAGTGCTGAGCGTCACCCGGAGGACGACGTCGCCGAATCGCGCGACGACTCCGTGGACCTCGTGTCTTCCCTCGGCGAGTCGGCGCCGAGCTCTTCGCGCAACCGCTCGTAGTCGATGTGGTGGTTGGTGTACTTCAGCTCGCGAGCGACCTTCGTCTGCTTCGCCTTGGCTCTGCCTCGCCCCATGGCTCCACTCCCTCGATGCCCGCCATCATCCTATCAAGTTGAAGAATTGTGCAACTCGGTATATTACGATAGTCGCATGCCCGTTCCGCTGTACCAGGCCAAGGCAGATTTCTTCCGCACGCTCGGGCATCCCGTGCGCATCCAGGTTCTAGAGCTCCTCCGGGAGGGTCCACGACCCGTCCGAGACCTGCTCACCGAGATCGAGATCGAGGCCTCCAGCCTTTCGCAGCAACTGGCGGTGCTGCGCAGGGCCGGGATCGTGAACGCCACCCGTGACGGCGCGACCGTCGTCTACGAGCTGTCGAGCCCCGACCTGGCCCACCTGCTCGCCGACGCCAGGCGCATCCTCACCGACATGCTCGCCGGGCAGGGCGAGCTGCTGGCCGAGCTGCGCGCCGAGGGGCGGAAGGTGGGCTAGGCACGACGCGGCGGGAGTGGGCCGGGTGGGCCGAGCGGCAGATCCGTTAGGCTCTTGAGCCATGGTCTCCGAGCTGTTCGACCCCAAGGCCTGGCAGGTCGTCGAGGGTTTCGACTTCACCGACATCACCTACCACCGAGCCGTCGACCAGGGCACCGTACGCATCGCCTTCAACCGGCCCGAGGTGCGCAACGCCTTCAGGCCGCAGACCGTCGACGAGCTCTACCGCGCGTTCGACCACGCCAGGCAGACCACCGACGTGGGCTGCGTGCTGCTGACCGGCAACGGCCCCTCACCCAAGGACGGCGGCTGGGCGTTCTGCTCGGGCGGTGACCAGCGCATCCGCGGCAAGGACGGCTACCAGTACGCCGACGGCACCGCGTCGACCGGCCGCCTGCACATCCTCGAGGTGCAACGGCTCATCCGCTTCATGCCGAAGATCGTCATCTGCGTGGTGCCCGGCTGGGCCGCGGGCGGCGGGCACAGCCTGCACGTCGTCGCCGACCTCACGCTGGCCAGCGAGGAGCACGCCCGCTTCAAGCAGACCGACTCCGACGTGGCCAGCTTCGACGGCGGCTTCGGCTCGGCCTACCTGGCCCGCCAGGTGGGCCAGAAGTTCGCCCGCGAGATCTTCTTCCTCGGCGACACCTACACGGCGGCCGACGCCCATCGGATGGGCATGGTCAACGCGGTGGTGCCGCACGCCGAGCTGGAGTCGACGGCGCTGGAGTGGGCCCGCAAGATCAACGGCAAGTCGCCGACCGCGCAGCGGATGCTGAAGTACTCCTTCAACCTCATCGACGACGGCCTGGTCGGCCAGCAGCTGTTCGCGGGCGAGGCCACCCGGCTCGCCTACATGACCGACGAGGCGGCCGAGGGCCGCGACTCCTTCCTCGAGAAGCGCGCGCCCGACTGGTCTCCCTTCCCCTGGCACTTCTGATGATCGAGGTGCCCGCCGAGCTGGCGGCCTACCACCTGAAGTACGCCCACGACTCGGGTCCCGAGTGGACCGCCGACCTGCCCGCCCTCGTCGAGACCTTCCTCGACCTGTGGGAGCTGCGGCCCGACGGCGGCGTCATGCACGGGGTGGTGTCGCTGGTCCTGCCCGTCGTGCGGGCCGACGGCACCCGCGCCGCGCTCAAGCTCCAGCCCGCCACCGAGGAGAACATCGGCGAAGGGGCGGGGTTGCGCGCGTGGGCGGGCGACGGCATCGTCCACCTGCTCGACGAGGCGACCCTGCCCGCGCCCACCTCTCCGCACCTGGCCAACGCGCTGCTGCTCGAACGGCTCGACGGTGACCGCTTCCTCGAGGAGGTCCCCGACACCACCAAGGCGCTGGAGATCCTCACCGGGCTGCTCGCCCGGCTGGTCGCCCATCCGGGCCCCGAGGGCGTCCGCACGCTGGCCGACATCGCCGCGGACATGCTGGAGGAGGTGCCCGAGCAGTTCCGCAAGGCGCACCCTGACGACCTGCCGTGGCTGGAGCGGTGCGCGGCGGCCGTACGAGAGCTCGTGGGCGAGCCCGGTGACCGGCTGCTGCACTGGGACCTGCACCTCAGCAACGTCCTGGCGGCCGAGCGCGAGCCGTGGCTGGCCATCGACCCCAAGCCGCTGGTGGGCGACCCGGGCTTCGAGCTGCTGCCCGCGCTGCGCGACCGCTTCCCGTCCACCGACGTGCGCAAGACGGTGCTGCACCGGTTCGACCTGATGGTCGACGGGCTCGGGCTCGACAGGGACAGAGCGGTCGGCTGGACACTCGGCCGCGTCCTTCAAGACTCCCTATGGGACCTCGAGGACGGCGAGAGCAGGATCTCGCCGGACGAGATCGCGATCGCGGAGGCGCTGCTGAGCCGGTGATACCTGACCCGGCACTCAGCCGAAGACCGGCCGGCGAGCACCTGATCTCCGCGGTTGACTCACGTGAGACGGGGTAAAACATGATCGCCCCCGGCCACGGTATTCCAGCCGGGGGCGCCAATCCGGTCAGCAGGCGCAGGCCACGCCCGACACCGGAGCGGTCAGGGGGTCGATGGCACGCCTGGCCACGCCGCTCGCCGTCTCGACAGGGAAGCCCTCGCGCGCCCAATACTCGAAGCCGCCGATCATCTCCTTGACGCGGTAGCCGAGCTTGGCGAATTCCAGCGCCGCCCTCGTCGCGCCGTTGCACCCGGGGCCCCAGCAGTAGGTCACCACGGTCGCGTCCCGCGGCACCAGGGTCTCCGCCCTGGCCGCGATCTCGCGGGTGGGCAGGTGGAGGGCGCCCTCGACGTGCCCCTGGTTCCAGCTCTCCAGGCTCCGCGAGTCGACGACCACGACGCCCTCCGCCTTGTCGGCGAGATCGGCGGCGACATCGGAGACGTCCGTCTCGAACGCCAGCCGCGCCGCGAAGTGAGCGAGCGCGGCGGCGTTGTCGGCGGCGGGGACGACGGTGACAGCGGACATCGGGGGCTTCCTTTCACTGCGGGGAGGTACGCACCCATGGTGACCGCCGAGGGCCCACCCGAGACAGTGGCGGGAAAGCCGCCTATCGCTAAGATTCCGCCAATTCGATCATGACACCAGGATGACCACCTTGCCCCTGCCGTGTCCCGTCTCGATCTCCCTGTGCGCGTCGGCGGCCTGGTCGAGGCGGTAGGTGCGGCGAACGGGGAAGGTGAAGGCGCCCTCCGCGATCAGCGCCGCGTACCTGCCGAGCCGCTCCGCCGTACGGCCCGCGTTGACCACCTTGATGCCCAGCTCGGCCGCCCTGCCGTGCTCGACCAGCGTGATGATCCGCGACCGATCCTTCACCAGTTCGAGCGACACCTCGAGCGCCTGACCTCCGGCGCCGTCGAGGACCGCGTCGATCTGTCCGAGCGCCCGCACCCTGTCGGCCAGCCCCTCGCCGTAGACGACGGGGATCGCGCCGAGGGAGCGGAGGTGGTCGTGGTTCTCGGCCCGGCCGGTGCCGATCACCTTCGCGCCGCGCCGCCTGGCGATCTGCACCGCCGCCGTGCCCACCGAGCCGGAGGCCCCGTGCACCAGCAACGTCTCGCCGTCGCGCAGGCCGATGCCGTCCAGCGCCAGTTCGGCGGTCTGCACCCCTGCCGTCAGGCCGCCGGCCACCTCCCACGGCACCTTCGCGGGCTTGGGCGCCACCTGGTCGGCGCCGACCACGATGTACTCGGCGTAACTGTTCAGCAGGGAGAAACCGAGCACCTCGTCACCCTCGGCGAACCCGGTGACCCCCGGGCCCACCTGGTCGACGATGCCCGCGAACTCGTTGCCGGGAACGCGGGGCAGGTCTCCCGTCACGCCCTGCGGGGTCCATCCCGCCCGCACCGCCGCGTCGTACGGCTGGACACCCGCCGCCTTCACCCGCACCCGCACCTCGCCAGGACCCGCGTGCGGGGTCTCGATCTCCATCACCTGGAGCACCTCGGGACCACCGGGGGTCGCGAACGCCGCTGCCTTCATCTGGATCAACTCCTCGTCGTCAGTCACCCCACTCTGCAACCTCGACTTTGGTTGAGGTCAACTCGGCGAACGGATCGGGATAGGTCTCCCACACCAGTGACCCCGCGACCGCCTCCTCGGGAGTGAGCAGGCAGGAGTCGAGCAGGGCGATGACGCGGTCGGGGTCGAGGCCGCCGCAGCCGGTGAAGACGAGGTGCTGGACCCTGTCGCCCGTGATCGGGTTCCAGTCGAGCGCGGCGGCGGCTCTGCGGGCCGTACCGACCTGGTCCCATGCGGCCTCGGGGAGTGCGGCCAGCCACGTGCCCGCCTCGGCCACCGAGACCGCGCCCGCCACGGCGTCCCACGCGAGCAGCGAGGCGTGCCTGCTCGCGAGCCAGAACCTGCCCCTGCTGCGCACGGTCGTGGTGACCAGCTCGTCCATGGCGTCGAAGAGCCGCTGGGGATGGAGGGGGCGCAACCTGCGCCACACGATGGTTTCGAAGTCCTGCGTCTCGAGCGCGCACGGCAGCTGCGCGGTCGCCGGGTCGACCCGCGCGCCCAGCTCCTCGACGTCCACCGCCGGACCCGTCACGTCGGGCAGACCGATCGGCGTGAGCGGCGCGAGGTGGGCGAGCGCGGGCAGGGCGAGCTCGGGATCGTCGCCGACCACGACCAGTCCTGTGGCGTACTCGATCTGCCTGGCCAGCACCGCCGCCACGTGCCTGCCGCAGGGCAGGCGATCGCCCCTGCAGATGTCGAGCGGCATGTGGTCGGCCTCCAGCGCGGCGAGCACGCCGGTCAGCCGCAGCTCGGGCCGTACGGCCAGCGCCTCGGCCACGGGGCGCGGCTCGTCCGTGTCCCCCAGCTCGACGATCAGCAGCGGGGCCGCCACCGGTGGATCACCTGGCCCGATCGTCACGGCCCCCGGATGGCGGCGGGCCAGCTCGGCGACGACCTCGGCGCGGGCCTGCGCGTGTATCCCTGCGACTATCACCACGGGGACCGACATCAGAGCTCCCTTCCTTCAGGGGCATCATGCTATCGATAATCATTTTCAAAATCCCTCCCGAGAGTGAGCCAAGACCGCTCCCACCGGCGATCCGCGACTCCTCTCCGATCGCCGACGATGTCTCGGGACGATCCGCATAACTCCGGACCAGGCTCGGAGCATCCCCAAAGAGGAGGAAGATTGGACGCCGTGTCCGATCTGCCGCAAATCGCCAGGCTCAAGGAGCGCTTGCGGGCGCTGCCTGCGGTGCAGGTGGATCTCGCGCTGACCGCGTTCGTGCTGCTCATCCAGCTGTGGCCGTTCTTCGGCGAGAACCGGGACGGCCGGCCGTGGCACTGGTGGGGCTACGTGGTCGTGGTCGCGGCCGTCCTCCCGCTCGTCTGGCGGCGCCGGGCCCCGGTGACGAGCATGCTGGTCTCCCTGCTGGCCCTCTCGCTCTACGACCTGGCCGACGCCGTGCCGGCGCAGCCGATCTGGTACGGCAGCCTCATCAGCATGTACACCGTGGCCGCCCACACGCCCCGCTGGCCCAGGCTGGCGATGCTGGCGATCACCGTCGGCGGCGGGCTGCTCCTGGTCGGCTCCTCGGAGACCGCCGTCCGGGGCACGGTCGGCGCCGTCGCCGCCTACGCGATCGGCAGGGCCACCGCGACCTCCAGGGCCTACGCGGCCGCGCTGGAGGAGCGGGCCGTACGGCTGGAGCGCGAGCGCGCGCTGGAGGCGGAGCGGGCCGCCGAGCTCGAACGCGCCAGGATCGCCCGCGACATGCACGACATCCTGGCGCACGCGGTCAGCCTGATGGTCGTGCAGGCGGAGGCGGGCCCGGTGGTGGTCAGGAGCGACCCGGCGCGCGCCGAGGCCGCCTTCGACGCCATCGCCGGCGCGGGACGCGACGCGATGGTCCAGATCCGGCGGATGCTCGGGGTGTTGAAGGAGGAGGAGAGCTCGCGCGCTCCCCAGCCGACGGTCGCCGACCTGTCCACGCTGACCTCCCGGCTGCCGCTGCCCGTCTCGCTCGAGGTCCGCGGCGCCGAGCGGGAGCTGCCGCCCGACGTCGAGGTGGCGGTCTACCGCATCGCGCAGGAGTCGTTCACGAACATCGTCAAGCACTCCGGAGCGACCAGGGCCGGGCTGCTCCTCAGGTGGGAGGCGGACGCGCTGCTCATCGACATCACCGACGACGGCAGGGGCGCGGGGCTGCGGCTCCCGTCGGGCGGTCACGGCCTCATCGGCATCCGCGAGCGCGCCGCCTCCTGCGGTGGCACCGCGACCGCGGGCCCCCGGGCCGACGCCCCCGGTTTCCAGGTCTCGGTACGGCTCCCGCTCCCCCCGACCCACGCCATGGCCGAATCCCGCCCCGTCACCGGAGAACCCGTCTTCTTGGGAGAATCCGCCCGCAGCGCGCCCGTCCCGCCGGGAGGACCGGCGGCCGCGGGGTCGACGTCCGCAGACCTCTCGAAGGAGAGCCGATGAGCATCACCGTGGTGGTCGCCGATGACCAGGAGCTGGTCCGCGGCGGATTCAGCATGATCCTCGACGCCCAGCCCGACATCGACGTGGTCGCCGAGGCCGGTGACGGGATCGAGGCGGTCGCCCTGGTCCGCGAGCACCGCCCCGACGTCCTCCTCCTCGACATCCGCATGCCCAGGATGGACGGCATCGAGGCGGCCCGCCTGGTGGGCAAGGAGACCAAGGTCCTCATGCTCACCACCTTCGACCTCGACGACTACGTCTACGACGCGCTGCGGGCGGGGGCGAGCGGGTTCCTGCTGAAGGACGTGCGAAGGGACGACCTGGTCAACGCGGTCCGCGTGGTGGCGGCGGGAGAATCGCTGCTGGCGCCCAGCGTCACCAGCCGCCTGATCGCCGAGTTCACCTCGCGCCCCGCCGCCGCCTCGGTGTCGGCCGAGCGGCTGGCCGTCCTCACGACCAGGGAGCAGGAGACGCTCGCGCTGATCGCGCGGGGGCTGTCCAACGCGGAGATCGCCGTCGAGATGGTGGTGAGCGAGCACACGGTGAAGACACACGTCAGCAACGTCCTCACCAAGCTGGGTCTGCGCGACAGGGTGCAGGCCGTCATCGTCGCCTACGAGACGGGGCTGGCGACAGCAGGGCATTAAGCCCTTTTCAAGCGGTTTGCAACCCCTACTTGGATATATTCGCCCCACTACGGGGCCATTATCCGAGGGAACTGATGCCCGCTTTTGTCGACGCCGCGTTGACCTTCCCGACCGTTCTCTTCACCTTTCTGCTCGTCGTGGTCGTCGGCTACTGGCTCGTGGTCATGTTCGTGGGCGGCGACGCCGACCTGGACGGCGTGCAGTTACCGCTGGGGCTCGGCGGCATCCCCGCGACGGTCGCCTTCTCGCTGTTCGTCGCACTGTCGTGGTTCGTCAGCCTCGCAGGGGTCGTGCTCCTCGGCCACGGACCGCTGGTGCTCGGCGCGGCGCTCGCGGCCGGATGGGTGGGCACGAAAGCCCTGATCATCCCCATGCGCAGGCTCTTCCCCGAGCAGCGCGAACCCTCGCGCCACGACTTCGTCGGCCGGCGGTGCGTGGTGCGGACCGGCAGGGCGGACGCCGCCTTCGGTCAGGCCGAGGTCACCGCGCCCGACGGCTCCTCCGCCGTCGTCCAGGTCAGGACGACGGGCGGCGACGTGCTCACTCGCGGCCAGGCCGCGCTGATCTTCGACTACGACGCAGAGGGCGAGTTCTTCTGGGTCATGGAGGACCACTCATGAGTGTCATCTCGACCGGATTCGGCATTCTGCTCGCCGTCATCCTGATCATCGTCATCGCGTTGATCTTCGTCATCAGCCGGCTGTTCAGAAAGGTCGAACAGGGCAAGGCGCTCATCGTCTCCAAGGTGCGCAGGGTCGATGTGACCTTCACCGGCGCCGTCGTCCTGCCGGTCCTCCACAAGGCCGAGGTCATGGACATCTCGGTGAAGACCATCGAGATCGCCCGCACCGGCGGCGAGGGCCTGATCTGCCGCGACAACATCAGGGCCGACATCCGCATCACGTTCTTCGTGCGGGTCAACAAGACCATCGAGGACGTCATCAAGGTGGCGCAGGCCATCGGCACCGAGCGGGCCAGCGACGAGACGACGCTCCAGGCGCTGTTCAACGCGAAGTTCTCCGAGGCGCTCAAGACGGTCGGCAAGCAGCTCGACTTCGTCGACCTCTACACCAAGCGCGACGAGTTCCGCGACCAGATCATCCAGGTCATCGGCACCGACCTCAACGGCTACAGCCTGGAGGACGCGGCGATCGACTACCTGGAGCAGACCCCGATGGCCAAGCTCGACCCGGCCAACATCCTCGACGCCCAGGGCATCCGCAAGATCACCGAGCTGACCGCGACGGAGAACGTGCGGACCAACGAGTTCAGGCGCAGCGAGGAGAAGGAGATCACGCGCCAGAACGTCGACGCCACCGAGGCCATCCTCGAGCTGAAGCGCCGCCAGGCCGACGCCGAGATCAAGCAGAAGCGCGAGATCGAGACGATGAAGGCGCGCGAGGAGGCCGAGATCGCCCGCGTGCAGGCCGAGGAGCGGCTGCGGGCCCAGGGCGCGCACATCAAGACCGACGAGCAGCTCGGCGTGCAGACCGAGAACCGCAACCGCGAGATCGCCGTGGCCGAGAAGAACCGCGAGCGGGTCATCGCCATCGAGAGCGAGCGGATCGAGAAGGACCGCATGCTGGAGGTCATCGCCCGCGAGCGGGAGACCGAGCTGTCGCGCATCGCGAAGGACAAGGAGGTCGAGACGGAGAAGCGCTCGATCGCCGAGGTCGTGCGCGAGCGGATCGCGGTGGAGAAGACGGTCGCCGAGCAGGAAGAGAACATCAAGAAGCTGCGCGCCCTCGAAGAGGCCGAGCGGTTCAGGCAGACCACGATCATCCACGCCGAGGCCGAAGCCCAGGAGGGCCTGGTCAAGGACATCAAGGCCGCCGAGGCCGCGGAGGCCGCCGCCAAGCACAAGGCCCGCGAGGACGTCGTGCTGGCCGAGGCCAGGCAGCAGGCGGCCGAGCTCGACGCGCGGGCCAAGATCCGGCTGGCCGAGGGCCTGCAGGCGGAGGCCGCCGCCAAGGGGCTGGCCGACGTGCAGGTCCGCGAGCGCGGCGCCGACGCCATCGAGAAGGTCGGCCGCGCCGAGGCGATGGCGACCGCCGAGAAGCTCAAGGCCGAGGCCGAGGGCGCCAAGGCGATGGCGCTGGTCGAGGGCGACCGGCTCAAGGCGCAGGCCGAGGGCGAGCAGGCGATGGCCCTCGTCACGGGGGACAAGCTGAAGGCCGAGGCCGAGGGTCTGATCGAGAAGGCCAAGGCGATGGCCGCGATGGACGAGGCCACCAGGACGCACGAGGAGTACCGGCTGCGTCTGGAGGCGGAGAAGGAGATCAGGCTCAAGCACATCGACGTGCAGCGGCAGGTCGCCGAGTCGCAGGCGAGCGTTGTGGCGGCGGGCCTGGCGAAGGCCAACATCGACATCGTCGGCGGCGACACGATGTTCTTCGACAGGGTGGTCGGGTCGATCACCGCGGGGAAGGTCGTGGACGGCTTCGTCGAGCACTCGTCGGTGACGCAGACGCTGGCCGAGCCGTACCTGAACGGGACGGCGAGCCTGACGGACGACCTGGCCAAGCTGGTCGGCGGCGTGAGCAGCGAGGACGTGAAGAATCTGACGGTCTCCGCGCTGCTGATGCAGCTCATCTCGCACGGCGGGCCTGACACCGCCAAGCTGAACGAGCTGCTGGAGAGCGCGCGCAGGCTCGGGGTGGCCGAGTCGTCGGTGGCGGCGCTGCGGTGACCACGTCTCTCGAGGCCGGGACCTACGAGGTCCTGCGCAACCGTCTCGGCGCCCAGGCCAAGGAGCTGGCCAGAGCGGCCGAGGCGGTCAACGCCGAGCGGCTGGCGGTCTTCGGCGGGGCCGAGCTGCGCCTGATCGGCACCGAGCGGATCCGTACGGAGAACAACTGCGTCCCCCGCGACATCGTCTCGGTCGGCGACCTGATGCTCTTCGGCTACAACGTCTTCATCGGGCTGAAGCCCGAGACGGCCGTGGACGACGTCTTCTCCGTCCACCGGTTCACCCGTGACGGCGACGCGTTCAGGTTCGACGCGGAGCAGCTGGACGCGCTCGGCGACCCCGCCTTCCGCAAGGACTTCGCGGAGCTGTACCGCTACTACAAGGAGACCAGGCTCCTGCAGCTCAGGCGCCTGGAGGGCAAGCTGCTCGCGGTCTTCCAGACCGGCCCCTCCGACCTGCGCGTGCTCAGGTGGAGCGTCGGCCACGACGTGAAGTACCTGGACAACAGGGGCGAGCGGGACCACGTCTTCCCGCCCTCGCACGACTTCGAGTGGACCCCGACGACCCGCGACGACCACGTGCTCGGCAGGCACCCGCACATCTCGATCCAGGACGAGGTGTTCGTCGAGACGGTCGGCGGCGACCTCACCATCAAGATCGAGAACAACACGGAGTCGGGCGAGGGCATCTACACCGAGCCCGTCGCCGAGCCGCTGCAGTCGCTGGCCGACGCCGAGGTCGACCACGCCAGGATCGGCCCGCTCATCCTGCTGCGGGTCAGGCCGTACAAGGAGAGCGAGTGGCGGCACCTGGTCTTCAACACCCGCACCAGGACGGTCACCAGGCTGGACGGCATCGCGCTCGCCTGCCAGCGGCTGCCCGAGGACCAGGGCATCATCTTCCCCGGCGGCTATTACCTGGCCACGGGGGTGTCCAAGACGTTCGACACCCAGGTGGCCGACCTGGAGTTCGAGCGGGTGATCCGCTCCCCCAACGGCGAGGACGTGCTCTACGTCTTCCACGCGCGTGAGGACGGCCGGTCGCTGCTCCTGCCGTACAACGTGATCAGGAAGGAGGTCGCCAACCCGCTGCCGTGCCACGGGTACTCCCTGTTCGACGACGGCACGCTGGTGGTGTTCAGGGCGACCTCGGACGAGCCGACCAGGGTCCACCCGATGCAGGTGTGGCAGACGCCGTACGTCTCCGACACCTACGCCGCCGCCCAGCCGACCGGGACCGGGCCGCTGGAGCGGATCGGCAACGCCGAGCTGGTGCGGGGCATCTCCGACTGCCTGTCGGTCGCGCGCATGGTCGAGGAGATGGCCCCTTCGGAGGCCACCTTCGAGGCGCTGATCGCGGCGTGCACGCGGGCGTTCGACCACTACCACTGGCTGGGCGAACACGGCCTGAGCACCCCGCTCGACGACGTCAGGGCCACCGCCGAGCAGGTGCTTGACGAGTACGAGAACGTCGCCCAGCTCACCGCGCAGGCCGCCGCCACACTGGAGACCGCCACGGCGCGGACCCTCGCTCTCGTGCGGCACTCCGAGACCCTCACCAGCGCCGACGCCTGGGTGTCCAGGCTCGCGTCGCTGCGCAGGGCGCAGGGTCACCTGGTGACGCTGCGGGAGGTCCGCCACATCGACCTGGCCGGCCTCGACACGCTCGGCGCCAGGGTGAGCGAGGAGCTGCGGTCGGTGGGACGGAGGGCGGTCGACTTCCTCCAGGGCGCCGACGCCTTCACCGGCTACCACGCCGCCGTCGCCCAGCTGGAGGCCGACGCCTCGGCCATCGCCACCGTCGCGGAGGCGGCGCCCGTCTCCGAGCGGCTGGTCGCCCAGGCCGAGGGGCTCGAGGTCGTCACCGAGGTGGTCGGCTCGCTCGACATCGCCGACGCCACGGTCCGCACCGCCATCCTCGAACGCATCGGCGAGGTCCTGGGCGGGGTCAACCGGGCCCGCGCCGTCCTCGAAGGCCGCCGCCAGGAGCTGCTCGCCACCGAGGGCAGGGCCGCCTTCGCCGCCGAGTTCGCGCTGCTCGGCCAGGCCGTGACCGGCGCGCTCGCCATGGCAGACACCCCCGAGCGCTGCGACGAGCAGCTCGGCCGCCTCATGCTCCAGCTCGAGACCCTGGAGTCGCGCTTCGGGGAGTTCGACGACTTCGCGCTCCAGCTCACCGCCAAGCGCGAGGACGTCTACGAGGCCTTCTCGGCCCGCAAGCAGACCCAGCTCGACGACAGGGCGAGGCGCGCCGACCGCATCTCCGCCTCGGCCGACCGCATCCTCGCCAGCGTCGCGCGCCGGGTGGCCACGCTGGCGTCGCTGGACGAGGTCAACACCTACTTCGCCACCGACCCGATGATCGCCAAGCTGCGCTCGTCCGCCGACGAGCTGCGCGGCCTCGGCGACGGCGTGCGCGCGGAGGAGCTGGAGGGCCGGATCAAGGCCGCCCAGCAGGAGGCCGGCCGCGCCCTGCGCGACCGCCTCGACCTGTTCTCCGCCGACGGCGAGACCCTCAGGCTCGGCAGGCACCGCTTCGCCGTCAACACCCAGCCCATCGACCTGACCCTCGTGCCGCACGACGGCGCCATGCACTTCTCCATCACCGGCACCGACTACCGCTCTCCCGCTCCGGACTCCTTCGCGGAGACCAGGCCGTTCTGGTCGCAGCTGCTGGTCTCCGAGACGGCCGACGTCTACCGCGCCGAGCACCTCGCCGCCGCCCTGCTGCCCGCGGTCCCGCCCGGCGCCGACCTGGCCGCGCTGGTACGGCTGGCCGCCGAAGAACGCTACGACGAGGGCTACGAGCGCGGCGTCCACGACCACGACGCGACGGCGATCCTGGAGACCCTGCAGCGCCTCCACGACGGCGCCGGGTTGCTGCGCTATCCCCCTGCCGCTCGGGCGTCCGCGCAGCTCTTCTGGGCGTTCGGCGTGGACGATGTTTCACGTAAAACATTGGCCACGCGCGCGGGATCACTGGTCAGGGCTCGTGACGCCTTCGGCGGCATCGACGCCCTCGACGCCTTCGGGGGCGAGTTGTCGGCGGCGATCTCCGGTTTCCTGCCCGGCTTCGGGGCGCACCCCGATCTCGCCGCCGAGTACCTCATCGAGGAGCTGGCCGGGAAGCCCGAGGGCTTCGTCACCAGCCAGGCCGCCCGGGGGATCCTCGACCGGTTCCGCCAGACGCTCGGCCCCTCGCGCGTCCGCGAGTTCGAGGAGGACCTGGCGGCGCTGGACCTGCCCGACCGTATCCAGCTGGCCCAGGCGTGGCTCGGCGCGTTCGACCGGTCCGACGAGCTGCCGGAGGCGCTGGCCGTCCAGCTGTGCGACCTGCCGAGGCACGACTCCAGCGCCGCGCTCACGGCCACCGTCGAAGGACTGCTCGGCACCCACCCGAGGATCACCGACAGGTCGCTCACGCTGCGCCTGGACGAGACCCTGGCCAGGACCCGCGCGTTCAGGACCGAGCGGGTCCCCGCCTACCGCGCCTACCAGAAGCAGCGCGGCGAGCTGGTCGCGCGGGAGCGCGACCGGCTGCGCCTCGAGGAGTACAAGCCGAAGGTCATGAGCGCGTTCGTGCGCAACCGCCTGCTGGACGAGGTCTACCTGCCGCTCATCGGCGACAACCTCGCCAAGCAGCTCGGCGCCGCGGGCGAGGGCAAGCGCACCGACCAGATGGGCCTGCTCCTGCTCATCTCGCCGCCCGGCTACGGCAAGACGACGCTCATGGAGTACGTGGCCAGCCGCCTCGGCCTGCTGTTCGTCAAGGTCAACGGTCCCGCGCTCGGCCACGAGGTCACCTCGCTCGACCCCGCGGACGCTCCCGACGCCACCGCCAGGCAGGAGGTCGAGAAGATCTCCTTCGCCCTGGAGTCGGGCAACAACACCCTGCTCTACCTGGACGACATCCAGCACACCTCGCCCGAGCTGCTGCAGAAGTTCATCTCGCTCTGCGACGCCCAGCGCCGCATCGAGGGCGTGTGGAACGGCCGGACGCGCACCTACGACCTGCGCGGCAAGCGCTTCGCGGTGTGCATGGCGGGCAACCCGTACACCGAGTCGGGTCAGCGCTTCCGCATCCCGGACATGCTCGCCAACCGCGCCGACGTCTGGAACCTCGGCGACGTGCTGTCCGGCAAGGACGACCTGTTCGCGCTCAGCTACATCGACAACGCGCTCACGTCCAACCCGATCCTCGCTCCGCTGTCCACGCGCGACAGGGGCGACGTCGAGCTGCTGGTGCGCATCGCCAGGGGCGACTCCGACGTGCGCACCGACCAGCTCAGCCATCCCTACTCGAAGGTCGAGCTCGAGCAGATCCTCAGCGTCCTGCGCAAGCTCGTCAGGGTGCAGGAGGTGGTGCTGGCCAACAACCAGGCCTACATCGCCTCCGCCGCCCAGTCGGACGACTCGCGCACCGAGCCGCCGTTCCGCCTGCAGGGCTCCTACCGCAACATGAACAAGCTGGCCGAGCGCATCGTCCCCGTCATGAACGACGCCGAGCTCGAGCAGCTCATCGACGACCACTACCTCGGTGAGGCGCAGACCCTCACCTCCGGCGCCGAGTCCAACCTGCTCAAGCTGGCCGAACTGCGCGGCAGGCTCACGCCCGAGCAGGAGGCGCGGTGGGCCGCGGTCAAGACGGCCTACCTCAGGACGAAGGCGCTGGGCGGCGCCGAGGACGACCCGATGACGCGCGCGGTCGGCGCCATCGGGCTGCTGGCCGATCGGGTGGGTGACATCGGCCAGGCCCTCAGGCCGCCCGGCGACGGGTCGCGATCTCACCCCGGGCCAGCTCCAGGCGCGTCCCGCTGAACGCGGCCCTGATGCCCCTGTCGTGCGTGACCATGACCACCGCCCCCGAGTAGCCGGCCAGCGCCTCCTCCATCTCGCCCACCAGGAGCGGAGACAGGTGGTTGGTCGGCTCGTCGAGCAGCAGCAGGTCGGCGGGCTCGCTGACCACCCTGGCCAGCTCGATCCTGCGCCGCTGCCCGACCGACAGCGCGCCCACCCTGACGCCCAGCTCGGCGGGGCGGAACAGCCCCAGCGCGAGCAGGGCGTCCGCGTGGTCGTCGAGCGTGCCCGGACGCCCGTGCGCGTAGGCCCGCAGCACGGTGTGCCGGGGATCGGCGCCCGACGACTCCTGCCGGAGGTAGCCGATCCTGGCCGGCCGCCGTACCGTGCCCGCGTCGGGAGCGATCAGGCCGGCCAGCACCCGCAGGAGCGTGGTCTTCCCCGCTCCGTTGAGCCCGGTGACCAGCAGGCGCTCCCCCTGCTCGACGCGGAACGAGGGGATCCACAGCCGCGACCCCACGCGCACGCCGTCCAGCTCCACCAGGGCGCGCCGCCCGTCCTGCGAGGCCCGGCGAGGCGTGGCGGTGAAGCGGAGCGGCTCGGGCGGCGGCGGCACCGGGTTGGCGTGCAGCCACTCGACCCGCTGCTGCGACTGCCTGATACGGCCGGCCGCGCCGTGCACGCGGGAGCGCGCCCGCCACGAGCCGGTGCCCATGCCGGCCTTGGCCATCTTGCGGGGGATGGCGGCCATCCGTCCCGCGTTCGCCACGACCAGTGCCTCATGGCGGGCCAGCTCCGACTTCCACTCCTCGTGCTCCTCGGCCCACGCCGCCCTCTCGGCCGCCTTGGCCGCGAGGTAGCCGGTGTAGCCGTTGCCGTAACGGCGCACCTTGCCGAGGTCCACCTCGAGGATGGTCGAGGTGATCCGCTCCAGGAACACCCGATCGTGGGTGATCACGATGACGGTCCCCCTGTGCCCGCGCAGATGGTCCTCGAGCCAGGACACGGCCGAGTCGTCGAGATCGTTGGTCGGCTCGTCGAGCAGCAACAGCTCGGGCGCGGAGGCGAGCGTCGCCGCCAGCGCGAGCCGCGACCGCTCCCCTCCGGAGAGGGTGCCGAGCCGCCGCGACCTCGCCAGGTCGGGCAGGCCGAGCCCGTGCAGCGCCACGTCGACGCGGGCGTCGGCGGTGTAGCCGCCCCTCGCCTCGAAGCGGGCGATCAGCTCGGCGTAGGCGTCGAACCGCGAGGGCGTCAGCGACGCCTCCATCGCGCGCATCTCGGCGGCGAGCTCACGGATCTCGGCCAGCGCCAGGTCGACGGCGTCCTGCACGGTGGCCGAGCCGGGGAGCTCCAGGGTCTGCGGGAGGTAGCCGATCCCGCCGGGGACCGACACGGTGACCGAGCCGTTGGCCGGCACGACCCGGCCCGCCAGCAGCCGCAGCAGCGTCGACTTGCCCGACCCGTTGTCGCCGATCACCCCGACCTTCTCGCCGGGCTTGATCGTGAACGAGACCTGGTCGAGCACGACCCGGTCGGCGTAACGGTGGGAAACATGAGAAAGGGCTATTTGGGCGGCACGCATGGAAGCGTCCTCCTGGATTCTGGTATCGCGAAACGGACATGACAGCGCTCAACGCGTCGCGAGAATCACAGGGAACCCATGCCGGAGAGATTATGGGACGGACCTAAGTTTGTCCAGCGATTTATTCGAGCAGTTCCAGCGCGTGTGAGACCGACGCCGACGTGGCCGGCACCAGCGGAAGCCGGACGTCGGGGGTCGGGATCAGGCCCTTCGCGTGCAGGACGCCCTTGATCACGGTCGGGTTCGGCTCGGCGAACAGCGTCGCCGACATGGCGGCCAGCCGGTGCCCGAGCGCACGGTCCCACGAGGCGGCCATCGACACGAACGACGCGGTGCGCAGGTGCGCGGAGGCGAGGATGCCCCCGGAGGCGCCGAGGGCGAGCATCGGCGAGAGGTAGAGGTCGTCGCCGGTCAGCACCGAGAACCCGGACGGCGGGTTCCCGAGCAGCGAGACCGCGTCCTGGTCGACGGCGCCCGTGGCGTACTTCACCCCGGCGATCATCGGGTGCTCGCCGAGCCTGCGCAGGACGCCGGCGGTCAGCGGCTGACCCGTCCGGTAGGGGATGTGGTAGATCACCAGCGGCACCTCGGAGCGGGCGGCGAGGTGCTCGAAGTGGGCGATGACGCCGCGCTCGCCGGGGCGGACGAAGGCGGGCACGGTCACCAGCGCGGCGGTGGCCCCGTCCGTGAGGTCCAGGTCGCCCACGATCAGCTGCGCGTCGTAGGACGCCGCCACCTCCCGGCAGATCCGGACGACGGAGCGGCGCTCGGCGGCGGACAGCGTCGACGGCTCCCCCGTCGTCCCCAGCGCCACCAGCCCCGCGGCCCCCTGGTCGAGCACCGAGGCGGCGAGCTTCTCCAGCGCGGCGTGGGCCACCGCCCCCGAGTCGTCGAAGGGCGTGATCAGCGGCACGTAGATTCCCGAAAGCATGCCTCCAGCCTGCAGGGCAGGCGACCTTCAGCACCAGTTCACGTTTCTGCGGTCGCCCATAAGCTGACCTTATGCTCGATCCGCGAAAGCTTCGGCTGCTGCGCGAACTCTCCCGCAGGGGCACGATCGCCGCCGTCGCCGAGGCGCTCACGTTCACCGCCTCCGCCGTCTCCCAGCAGCTCAGCGCCCTCGAACGCGAGGCGGGCCTGCCGTTGCTCGAAAGGACGGGCCGCACGGTCGTCCTCACGCCGGCGGGCCGGGTGCTGGTCGAGCACGCGGGAGCCGTACTGGAGAGCCTGGAACGGGCCGAGGCCGCGCTCGCCGCCACCCGCACGGGGCCCGCGGGGCCGCTGCGGATCGGCGCGTTCCCCACCGCCGCCCGCGCCCTGCTGCCCGAGGCGCTGACCATCCTGGGCGAGGAGCACCCCGGGCTGGAGCCGATGGTGGCCGAGATCGATCCCGCCGACGTCTCCGCCGCCCTGCGGGCGGGCACGCTGGACGTCGCGCTGGTGCACGAGTACGACTTCGTCCCGCCCGTCGTCGACGACAGCGTCGAGACCAGGCCGCTCCTCACCGAGCCGATGTACCTGACGACCAGGAGCACCCTCGAGGAGGCGAGCCTGGACCCGTGGCTCGTCAGCACCCCGGGCACGCTCTGCCACACGATGACCGTGCGGGCCTGCCAGGCCGCGGGGTTCGAGCCGCGCGTGCGCCACCACATCGACGACTTCGACACCGTGCTGCTGCTCGCGGCGGCCGGGCAGGGCGTGGCCCTGGTCCCGAGGCTCGCCGCGGCGAGCCCGCCCGAGGGCGTACGGCTGACGCGGGTGGAGATCCAGCGCCGCACCCTCATCGCCTTCAGGAGAGGGTACGGCGAGCACCCCGCGCTGAGCCCGTTCACAGCCGCTCTCAGGAAATCCACAGCACGCGCGACGCAGGCTGGAGGACATGGATGAGCTGTTGAACACCCCCGCCATCGCCCACGGTCTGCGCAAGGTCGAGACCAGGATCAGGCGCCTCGCGGGCTCCTCCGCGCTGCCCGGCATCAACACGAGCGCCGGCCGGATCATCACCGCCGGAGGCAAGCGCCTGCGCCCCGCGCTGACCCTGGCCACCTCGCTGGCGTTCGGCAGGACCCCCGACCGCAGGGTGATCACCGCCGCGGCCTGCGTCGAGCTGATCCACGCCGGCTCGCTCGTCCACGACGACCTCATGGACCACGCCACCCAGCGCAGGGGCGCCCGCACGCTCAACGCCGAGCTGGGCGAGGGCAAGGCGCTGGTCATCGGTGACTTCATGCTCGCGAGGGCGGGCCTGGCCGCGATCACCTCCGTCTCCAGGCCGGTGGCGGAGGTGCTGGCCGCGACGGTGGTGGAGCTGGCCGAGGGCCAGTACCTGGAGACCACCGACCTGCACGACCCGCACCGCACCATCGAGAGCGCGCTCCGCTCCATCACCGGCAAGACCGCCGCGCTCTTCCGCGCCTCCTGCCTGGTGGCCGCCATCTGCGCGCGGGCCTCGGCCGAGGAGCGGGCCAGGATGGCCGCGTACGGCGAGCGCTTCGGCCTGATCTTCCAGATCCTCGACGACCTGCTCGACCTGACGGCGCCCGCCGAGACGCTGGGCAAGCCGGCGGGCAACGACCTCAGACAGGGCGTCTACACCCTGCCCTTCCTGACCGCCCTGGCCAAGGACCCCTCGCTCCTGCACGACGACGTGGACGCGACCCTCGCCGCGCTCAGAAGGTCCACGATCGTGGAGGACACCCTGGAGCACTGCCGCGGCCTGGCCTCCGACGCGCTCGCCGCCCTCCCCGTGATCCACGACAGGGAAATAGCCGCGATCATGTACGGCCTGCCCACCGCCTACATCGACCACGTCGAGCGGCAAACTTTGACCAGAGCAAGTTGAGATTTGTTGGTACAAAACTCAAGACGGCCGCTCATACTGGAAGCAGCTGGCATTCCAGGAGCACGCTCATGCGGAAACCCCCGACGCCGCTCGAAGCGACGCAGTTCCTCCAACTGGCCGCAGTCGATTTCAGCGGGATCTACGCGGTCCATCTAGCCGCCAAGGACGAGCGGCTGAAAATGACGAGGCTGGCGATGAGCCTGCTCTCCGCCCCGTTCGCCGCCGCGATCGCACTGGCCAGCACGAAGGTGGTCGATCCCGCCGACCTGACCAGGTGGGACACCGTTCCCTGGTACCTCTACGCCCTGGTCGCCGCCTTCGGCCTGCTGGCCGTGCTGCCGTTCCTGCGACTGATCGAGGCGGTGAACGCCCACGCCAGGACCGCCCGCGCGCTCAACAACTTCAGGCTGCTCTACGTCACCCGCCTGAAGGACGAGTTCGACTGGTCGCCGAACCTCCCCGTCGACCCGCGATTCCCCGAGACCTACGCCCCGCTGGCCTGGCCGGGGATCAACGTCATGATGCTGTCGATCGTCAACTCCGCCTACCTGACGGTCGGCGTCACCGGACTGAGCAAGGGCGAGCTCAACGTGCCGCTGCTGCTGCTCAGCATCATGCTCGTGGCGCTCGTGCACTACTCGGTCTACTACGTGCGGTGCAATGTCACCCGACGGCGCCGCCTTCCCCGTAACCCCTACAACTTTCCGAACGTGGAGACCTGATGGACGAGCCCACCAGGTGGGCGTCTTGTGGGGAGGCGTGGATATGGCTGATGCGGCACGTGCGGTCGTCGGGCGAGCCCGCCGACGACGACCGGGGACCCGTGCTCGAGGGCCCGGCGGTGCTGTTCGAGATCAGCGACGTGCGGTGGGACGACCCGATACTCAGGGAGTACGGCGACGCCGCCAAACGCTCGCTCTACGCCCGTAAGTTCACCGAGGCCGAGGTCATCCCGCCGTTCAAGTACAGCTACGGGCAGCGTCTGACGCCGCAGATGGAATGGGCGATCACGCTGCTGCGGGCGCGGCCGTACAGCAAGAGCGCATGGGTGTCGCTGACGCGGCCGGGCGAGCCGTACGACGCGGTGCCCTGCCTGGCGGCGGTGGCGGTCAGGATCAGGGACGGCGCGCTGGCACTGACGGCCACCTTCCGCTCGCAGAACGCCTACACCTGCTACCTGAACTACGTGCCGCTCAGGGAGGTCCAGGCCGGGATCGCGCGGGAGCTCGGCCTGGGCTGCGGCCCCATGCGGGTGTTCGTGGACGTGCCGCACCTCTACCTGGCCGACCTCTCCCACGTCGAGCGGATCGCGCGGTCGTGAGGGAGCCCGGCAACCGTTCTGCAAGCCCGGGTGGCTACGGTGCTCCGTGTGAAGGCGCGCATAGTGGACATAGCGACATATCTCCCCGGCCATACGCGGAGCAGCGCGGAGGTCGAGGAGCGGATCGAGGGGTTCAGGGCGCCCAGAGGGATCATCGAGCGGCTGACGGGCATCGCCACCCGCCACGTGGCCGCCGACGACCAGCAGGCCTCCGACCTGGCCGCCGAGGCCGCCAGGCGTCTCGACACCGACGTCGACCTGCTCATCTTCGCCTCGGCCTCACAGGACATGGTGGAGCCCGCCACCGCCCACATCGTGGCGGCCAAGCTGGGCCTGTCGTGCCCGGTGTTCGACGTGAAGAACGCCTGCAACAGCCTGCTCAACGGGATCCAGGTGGCCGAGGCGCTGATCCGCATGGGCGCCCACCGCCGGGTGCTGGTGTGCACGGGCGAGATGCCGTCCAGGGCGATCAGGTGGCAGGTCAGGAACCGTGAGCAGTTCGTGGACTCCTTCGCGGGCTACACGCTCTCCGACGCGGGCGCGGCGGTGCTGGTCGCCGCGGACCGGCAGCGCGGCATCTTCTATCGCGATTTTTCGGCGCGAAGTACGGCGTGGGCGGTCGGCACCCTTCCAGGTGGCGGCTCGGCGCATCCGCGAGATCCCGAGTACTCCTACTTCCGCGGCGACGGCCGCCGTCTGAAGGAGGCGTTCGAGCAGGTGGGGCCCGACCTCTTCTTCAACGCGCTGAAGCGCACCGGCCTGACCTGGGACGACTTCGCGATCGTGGCGGTGCACCAGGTGGCGCTGCCGTACCTGCGCTTCCTGGCCGACACGCTGGGCATCCCGGAGGACCGGCTGGTCGTCACGCTGCCCGGGCACGGCAACTGCGCGTCGGCGACGCTCCCGCTGCAGCTCCAGCTCGGCGGCTGGGCTCCGGGCGACAGGGTCGCGCTGCTCGGCCTCGGCGGGGGCATCAGCATGGGCGTCATGCTGGCGGAGATGTAGATGAAGCTCTGGGTGATCGTGCCCGCCTACAACGAGGCGGCGGGCATCGGGGCGACGCTGCGCGCCCTCGAGGCACAGCGCGACCGCGACTTCACCGTGCTCGTCGTGGACAACGCCAGCACCGACGGCACCGCCGAGGTCGCCAGGGGCTTCGGCGTCGAGGTGATCCACGAGCCGCGCAAGGGCACGGGCGCCGCGTCCGACACCGGCATGCGTCACGCGATCGCCCACGGCGCGACCCACCTGGCCAGGACCGACGCCGACTGCCTGCCGCGCGCCGACTGGACCGCCAACATCCGCCGCGCCTTCGCCGACGGACTGGAGCTCGTCGGCGGCAAGCTGCGGGCGAGGACCGACGAGTTCCCGCTCAAGCTGTGGGAGCGGCGCCTCATCCCGGCGGTGGTCGAGATCGCCGCGTTCTTCGGCAAGGCCAGGCCGAGCAACCGCGCGCCCGAGTACCGGGGACCCTACGTCATGATGCCGGGGGCCACCCTCGCCATCACCGCGGACCTCTACGAGCGCGCGGGAGGCTTCCCCCGCACCGCGATCGAGGAGGCGCACGAGGACCGCGTGCTGGTCAACAGGGTCCGCCGGATCACCGGCGCGTACGGCTCCCGCCGCGACGTCGTGGTGTTCGGCTCGGTCCGCCGCCTGCGCGCCTACGGCCTGGTCCGCACCCTCGCCTGGTACATCGACCATCACTACGAACCCGAGGTGATCGACATCCGATGACCGAAGAGACCAGGCTCTACCTGGCGGCCCACCCCTTCGCCTACCCGTTGATCCGCCTCCTGGCGCGCCTCGGGCCCGTCGTGCGCGTGCCCGGCGTCGGCGTGGTGGTCAACGACGCCGCCACCGCGCGCCGCGTGCTCATGGACCCCCGCTTCCGCAAGGACGGCCCCGGCTCGCCCGGCGACCTGTGGACACCCGTGCTCGGGCCGTCCGTGCTGCTCAACATGGAGGGCGCCGCGCACGCCGCGCTGCGCGCCAAGCTCGCTCCGCTGTTCACGCCCTCGTCGGTGTCGGCGCTGGTGTCCGACGTGCTCGCGCAGCCGCTCAAGGACCTGTCCGCACGGCTGGAGCGGGGCGAGAGCGTCGACCTGGTCCACGCGATGCGGCTGATGGCGGGGGCGGTGATCTGCAGGGTGATCGGGCTGGGCGAGGTCTCGGCAGAGCGCGCCCTGGCCCTGTTCGCCGACGGGGAGCGGGTCGCCTCGATGGTGTCGCTCCGCACGAGACGGCTCAGCACCCGCCAGGTCGCGGTCGCCCGCGAGGTCCTGGACGGGATCGGCGACATCGCCTCGACCGCCTACCGCGCCGAGGACCCGTCCACGGTCATGGGCCGCATGCGCGCGCTGGGCCTGTCCGAGGCCGAGGCCAGGGGCGCCGCCGGAGCCTTCTTCCTCACTGGCACCGAGACCGTCGCCACGTTCGTCCCCCGCCTCGTCGCCCTCCTCCACGACCACGGCGCGGGCGACGGGTTCGACCTCGATGTCGCGATCGAGGAGGCCATGCGGGTGACCACGCCCACCCCCGTGATGCTCCGCTCGGTCGCCGAGCCCGCCCACGTGGCCGCCACACCGGTACGGCCGGGCGACCGCGTGCTCATCGCCACCCACAACTGCGCCCGCGCCTACGGCCCCTTCGACCTCTCGCGGCGGCACCCGCCTGAGCTGCGCAGGCTGTGGTTCGGCGCGGGCGCGCACTTCTGCCTGGGCTACCCGCTCGCGCTCGCCGAGATCCGCGCCGTCGCCGCCGTGCTGCTCCGGCACGATCTGCGCATCGTGGGACGGCGCGCGGCCAGAGGCGTCCTCATCCCCACCTACGAGCACCTCTGGATCAGAGCCGCATGATCGACATCGTCTCCGGCGTCCTGGACGTCGCCTCGGCCACCCCCTCCAGGACCGCCCTGATCGCACCCGACGGCACGCCCGTCTCGTACGGGACGCTCCGCGAGCGGGTCCTCACCATCGCCCACGCCCTCTCCTCCGAGGCGGCCGGCTCGGGCGACCTCGAGTTCGGGGTGCTCTTCGCCGTCCGGCCAGGCCCGGACGCGGTCGCCATGGCGCTCGGCGCGGTGGCGGCCGGAGGGACCCTCGTGCTGGCCGATCCAGGGCTCGCCCCCGAGGTCTTCGCCGGGCGCATGGCGCTGACCAGGCCCCGCTGGGTGCTCAGCGAATCGCTCCTCTACCTGCTCAGCGGCCCGCTGAAGGGGCTGGCCAGGCGCAGGGGGCTGTCGCTGCCCGCCCTGCGCGACCCGTTCCCGCACGCCCGCCACCTCTACACCGGCCGGTGGCTGCCGGGCGTGCCCAGGGGCGCGCTGCGGCTCGGCGGGCTGCCGGCCGTCCAGGCCATGCCCCGCGTCCACGACCACGCGGCCGTGGTGGCCTTCACCTCCGGGACCACCGAGCAGCCGAAGGGCGTCGTCCACACCAGGCGGTCGCTGTCGGAGGGGCTGCGGCTGTTCAGCACGGCCGTCTCGCTCGGCCCCGAGGACGTGGTGCACACCGACCAGTTCATCCTCGGCCTGCCCGCGCTGATCGCGGGCGCCACCTGGTCGATGCGGGGCCGCGGCGACTACGCCGAGGAGCTGGCCGCGCGCCGGGCCACCCACGCCTTCTCGGTCCCGGTGCAACTGCACGAACTGCTCTCGCGCACCCCGGCTCTTCCCGACACGCTCCGCTGCCTGCTTCTCGGCGCCGCCCCCGCGCCGCCAGCCGTCCTGAGGAAGGCCATGGCGGCCGCGCCCCGGGCCCGGGTGCTGTCGGTCTACGCGATGACCGAGGCGCTGCCGATCGCGATCGCCACCGCCGAGGAGAAGCTCGCCACCACCGAGGGCGACCTGCTCGGCGCGCCGCTGCCGGGGGTGGGCGTCCGCGTCGCCGACGACGGCGAGCTCTTCGTCGGGGGCCCGCACCTCGCCCGCGGCTACCTCGGCCACGAACCCCTCACCGAGCTGCCCACCGGCGACCTCGTCAGGCTCGACGGCGAGGGCCGCCTCGTCCTGCTCGGCAGGAAGAAGGACATGATCCTCAGGGATGGCGTGAACATCTATCCCGGCCTGTACGAACCGGCCATCGCCGCCCTTCCCGGCGTGCATGAAGCGGCCATCGTCGGGCTGCCCGACCAGGAGACGGGCGACGAGGAGGTCGTCCTCGCGCTCACCACGACGACGGGCTACGACGAGAGGTCGCTGCGCAGGGCCCTGCCGGAGCTCGTGGACGCCGCCGCGCTCCCCGACCGCGTGGTGACGCTCCCCGAGCTGCCCCGCAAGGGGCGCAGCGACAAGCTCGACCGGGCGGCGATCAGGACCATGGTGGCCCGATGAGGATCGCGGTCACCGGCGCCTCCGGCTTCGTGGGCGGCGCGGTGTGCCGGGCGGCGGCCGCGAGAGGCTGGGAGGTGCTCGCCTTCGGCCGGCGGCCCCACGCGGATCTGGGCGGCGTGCCGTACGCCTCGTGGGACCTCGTCCACGACGAGCCGCCGAGAGAGCGGGTCGACGCGGTGATCCACTGCGCGGGCAGCGTCACGGACTGGGGCCCGCCGCGCGAGATCTGGCAGGCCAACGTGACGGGCACCCGCAACGCCAGGGCCGCCTTCCCCGGCGCCCGGTTCGTCCACGTCAGTACGGCCAGCGTCTACGACCCCTTCCGCCCCACCGTCATGGCCACCGAGAGCGAGGCCCCCGTCAGGCGCTACGCCAACGCCTACGGCGCCGCCAAGGCCACCGCCGAGCACGCCGTCAGGGGTGAGGCGGTGATCCTGCGCCCGCACGCGATCTACGGCGCCGGCGAAACCACCCTGCTGCCCCGCCTCCTGCGCTCGATCAGGGCCGGCCGGCTCCTCGCGGTGGGCAGCGGCGCGACCAGGCTCAGCCTCACCTCGGTCGACAACCTGGCACGAGCCTGCCTGCTGGCCACGACCGGCCGGCTCGGCGTCTACAACGTGACCGACAGCCATCCCGTCACCCTGGACTCGGCGCTGCGCGCATTCCTTCGCGAACGCGACATCGACGCCGAACCCGTCTACCTCTGTCAGGGGCTCGCCATGCGCATGGCCGCCTTCGCCGAGACCGCCGCCCTGATCACCGGCCGCGCACCTCGGCTGACCAGGTACGCGGTCGGGCACCTGGCCGTGGAGCGCACGCTCGACATCACCAGGGCGAGGAGAGAACTCGGCTACGACCCCGCTCCCACGTCGTTCGAGGGCGCCGCCTCCTGGTGACGCATGCGGGATTTTGCCGAGCCGCGAGGCTTAGCTTGGCTCGTTGATCCTGAAACCGTTACTAACCTGTGATGGATGTGGATGGCTGGCAAAGAGCGCGACTTCGGTACCGGCGAGAGCGTGGGATTGACGATCGGCTCGGCGCTGTTGTGGGGGGTGGCGCACATCGCCACGGGCCGGCAGCGCACCGGTTTCGCGCTCATGACCGTCTATCTGGTGCTCGTCGCGGTCATCGTCACGCTGGCGACGGCGTTCAGGGGGCAGCTGCTCTCGCTGGCCGTACGCCCCTCGTGGCTGATGGCGCTGACCATCGCCATCGCCGCGATCGCCGTCATCTGGTCCGTGGTGATCCTCTGGTCCTTCTGGCTCGTACGGCCGGCCGCCTCGGGCCGCAACCCGGCCGCCGCCACCGCGGGACTGCTCTGCCTGATGATCATCGCGCCGAGCGCGTGGGCCACTCGCCTGGCGTACGTCTCCCATGACGTGGTGAGCAGCGTCTTCTCCGCCACCACCTCGACGCCCGTGGTCTCCATGGACCCGTGGAGTGGCGCGACACGCCTCAACATCCTGCTGGTCGGCGCCGACGCGGCGGCGAACAGGATCGGCGTGCGGACCGACAGCATGACAGTTGCCAGCATCGACACCGTCACGGGGCGGACCACACTGTTCGGCCTGCCGCGCAACCTGGAGCAGGCCCCCATGCCCAAGGGCCCCGCCCGCGACCGCTTCCCCTACGGGTTCACCGGCGAGGGCCCGCGTACCCCCGGGCTGCTCAACGAGGTCTACCAGTACGCCGAGAACCACCCCGAGGTGGTGCCGGGCGTGCGGTCGGGCCATCGCGGTCCCACGCTGCTCAAGGAGACGATCAGCGGCATCCTCGGCATCCCCGTCGACTACTACGCCATGGTCGACATGGCAGGCTTCGCCGAGATCATCGACGCCATGGGCGGGGTGAAGGTCACCATCCGCGAGCCCATCACCTACGGCAGGCACAGCGAGGGCGTCCTGCCCGCGGGCACCCGCAGGCTGTCGGGCGAGGACGCGCTCTGGTACGGCCGCTCGCGCACCAACAGCGACGACTACGTCCGCATGGGCCGCCAGAAGTGCCTGCTCAACGCCGTCGCCCAGCAGGCCGACCCGGTGACGCTGCTCAACAGCTTCGAACGTCTCGCCGGCGCCACCAAGCGGGCGATCTCCACCGACTTCCCCCAGGACCTGCTACCCGCCCTGATGGATCTCGGGCAGAAGGTGAAGCGCACCCACATCAGGAGTGTGCAGTTCGTGCCGCCGCTGATCAGCACGGCTTATCCTGACTGGGATCTGATCAGGGAGACGGTCGCGGACGCGCTGAAGGACCGGCCGAAGGTCGCGAAACCGGCCTCCGCCACGCCCAGCTCCACCCCCAACGCGGGAGACGCGATCTCACTCGACGACGTCTGCGGCTAGCAGCAGGGTGACGAACCCGAGCACGCCCCGGTAGCCGTTCAGCCACAGGCCGCGGTGCTCCAGCGCCGCGGCCCTGGCCTGGTCGCCGTCGGGTCCCGGGTGGGCCAGCGCCCAGCGCAGCAGCGAGCCCGTCCACGACCACTCGTACTCGTCCCACTCGCCCGGCTCGCTGGTATGGGCGTGGATCGTGCGGAACCCGGAGGACTCGGCCCTCGCCACGGTCCGCGCCAGGTCCTCGTATTCGCCGACGTCGGCGCGCAGCTCGTCGCTCGGCTCCCTCTCGTAGAACCCCTCGCCGACGAGCGCGAGCCCGCCGGGCCTGAGGAACGACTTCATCTGCTCCAGCGTCGGCGTCAGCCCGCCGAAGGCGTGCGTGGAGCCCACACAGAGCACCAGGTCGTACGGCTCGGCGGCGCTGAAGTCGGTCGCGGACACCAGGTGCAGCCCGAGCCGCTCGGACACGCCCTTCTCGGTGGCGGCGGCCCGCGCGGCGTCGAGAGCGGGCTGGGAGATGTCGACGCCGTCGGCGGTGGCGCCGCCGTACAGCTCCAGCAGCCTGATCAGCCAGAAGCCGGCGCCACAGCCCAGGTCGAGAATGCGCGCGCCCTCAGGCGGCTTCACCCTGCGCAGCAGCCGGTCGAGGTGCTCTTCGCTGATCGGCGCGGCGATCGGGTGGTCGGCATGGGCGAGGTGGCTGATCAGCTGGCGGTCCATGGCCGATCACCATACGCGGACTTGACGAGCTCGAGCCAAGCGGTTTTCATGTACACATAGCCGACTTATTAAGTAGGAAATAGGGAGAAGCGATGAAGAGGCTTGCCGCCGCTGCCGCCGTCCTGGCTCTGACCACGCTCGCGGCGGCCTGCGGGTCCTCCCCGGGCACGCCCTCAGCCGAGAGCAGGCAGGTGCGCCTGGGCTACTTCCCCAACATCACGCACGCCACCGCGCTCTACGGCATCGAGAAGGGCCTGTACGCCAAGTCGCTGGGCGTCCCGCTGAAGACCAGCACCTTCAACGCGGGGCCCGCCGCCATCGAGGCGGTCTTCTCAGGCGCCGTCGACGCCACCTACATCGGCCCGAACCCGGCCATCAACGCCTGGGAGAAATCCAAGGGCAAGGCGATCAACATCGTCGCGGGCGCGGCCTCCGGCGGCGTCTTCCTCGTGGTCAAGCCCGGAATCGACTCCGTCGAGGACCTCAAGGGCAAGAAGATCGCCACCCCGCAGCTCGGCAACACCCAGGACGTGGCCCTGCGGCACTGGCTGCTGGAGAAGGGCATCAAGACCGACACCAAGGGCGGCGGCGAGGTCAGCATCGTCCCACAGGAGAACTCCCAGACCCTCCAGACCTTCGCCACCGGCGACATCGACGGCGCGTGGGTGCCCGAGCCGTTCGCCAGCCGCCTGGTGATCGAGAGCCAGGGCAAGATCCTTCAGGACGAGCGCGAGCTCTGGCCCGGCAAGGAGTTCGTGATCACCCACCTGATCGTCCGCCAGGAGTGGGCCAAGGCCAACCCCGACCTGCTCAAGAAGCTCGTCGAGGCGCACGTGCAGTCCACCCAGGAGATCAACGCTGATCCCGACGCCGCCGCGAAGGTCGTCAACGCCTCCGTCGAGAAGCTGACCGGCAAGCCGCTCAAGCCCGAGGTGCTGGCCGGCGCGTTCAAGAACATCACCTTCACCAACGACCCGATCGCCTCCTCGCTGACCGGCAGCGCGGACCACGCCGTGAAGGTCGGGCTGCTCAAGCCCGTCGACCTGAACGGCATCTACGACCTGAAGATCCTCAACGAGGTCCTTGCCGCCAAGGGCCAGCAGTCGATCAAGGACAAGTGACATGACCGTGCAGCTGGACCACCAGATCGCGGTACGACTCGAAGCGGTCTCCAAGCGCTACGGCGACCTGCTCGCGCTCGACAGGGTCGGGCTGAGCGTCGCCCCCGGCGAGTTCGTCTGCCTCCTCGGCGCCTCGGGGTGCGGCAAGAGCACGCTGCTCTCGCTCGTGGCGGGGCTCGACCGGCCGACGGCAGGACAGATCACCACCACCGGGCGCAGGGTCGCGATGATGTTCCAGGAACCCGCGCTGTTCCCCTGGCTCACCGTCTCGGCCAACGTGGAGATGGCCATGCGGGAGCTGCCCAGGCGCGAGCGCCGGGCCAGGGCCGAGCAGTTCCTGGAGATGGTCCACCTGGGCGGCTTCGGGAAGAAGCGCCCGCACGAGCTGTCGGGCGGCATGCGGCAGCGCGTCGCCCTGGCCAGGTCGCTGGCCCAGGACGCCGACGTGCTGCTCATGGACGAGCCGTTCGGCGCGCTCGACGCCATGACCCGCGACCTGCTGCACGACGAGCTGGAGCGGATCTGGCGGGAGCGGGAGCTCTCGGTCCTGTTCGTCACCCACAACGTCCGCGAGGCCGTCCGGCTCGGCGACCGCGTCGTCCTGCTGAGCAGCAGGCCGGGCAAGGTCGTCGAGGAGTTCCCTGTGCGGTTGGCGCGGCCCCGCCGTACGGACTCGGCCGAGGTGGCGACGCTGGCCGCCCGCATCACCGACCAGCTCAAACAGGAGGTCGCCCGCCACGCGGAGACCTCCCGCCCGCCGACCGCCCACCACGCGCAGACCTCCCTTCCGCCGGTCGCTCACCGCGCGGAGACCTCCGGGCAGACGGGAGTGCGTTCATGAGCACCGACACGCACGCGGCCCAGCTGGCCGGACTCGACGCCCTGGAGATCGTGGAGCGGCGGCGCCGTCACCTGCCCGCCCGCCTCTGGGCCAGGCTGTGGCCGATCACCCTCGCCGCCGGCATCGTGCTGGCCGTATGGCAGGGCGTGGTCTGGGCGGGATTCTGGGAGCCGTGGGTCTTCGCCGGGCCCACGGAGGTCTTCCCCGTCCTGTTCGAGCGGCTCGGCACCGCCGAGTTCTGGCAGGCCGTCGGCGTGACCATGCGCCGCGCGGTCACCGGCTTCGCCGCCGCCGTGCTCATCGGACTGGTCGTCGGCGCGCTCGTCTCCAGGGTCAAGGTGCTGCGGGCCGCGTTCGGCTCCCTCATCACCGGCCTGCAGACCATGCCGTCGATCGCCTGGTTCCCGTTGGCGATCCTGCTGTTCAAGCTGAGCGAGAGCGCCATCCTCTTCGTGGTCATCCTCGGCGCCGCGCCCTCCATCGCCAACGGCCTGATCACCGGCGTCGACTACACCCCGCCCCTGCTGCTGCGCGCCGGGCACGTGCTGGGCTTCCGCAGGATCCAGCTCTACCTGCACGTGATCCTGCCCGCGTCGCTGCCGTCGTTCCTCGCGGGGCTCAAGCAGGGCTGGGCCTTCGCCTGGCGGTCGCTGATGGCCGGGGAGATCGTGGTCATCATCGCCAACCAGCCCTCACTCGGCGAGCAGCTCCACTACGCCCGGGAGCTGGCCGACTCGGCGGGCCTGCTGGCCACGATGATCGTCGTTCTGGCGATCGGCATCGTCATCGACCTTCTCTTCGAGACCGGCGACAACGCCCTGCGCCGCCGCTGGGGCCTGCGGACAGGCTGATGCACCTGTCCGCGCGAACCCAGTACGCGCTGCGGGCGCTGACCGAGCTGGCCGCGGCGCCACCGGGGCCGGTGCCCGCCGATCGGATCGCCACGGCGCAGGGCATCCCCCGCAAGTTCCTCGACAACATCCTGCTCCAGCTGCGCAGGGCCGGGCTCATCCGCAGCCAGCGGGGACCTGACGGCGGCTACTGGCTGGCCAGACCCGCCGACGAGATCACGCTGGCTGACGTGATCCTGCTGATCGAGGGACGGCAGGACCACGGCGACTACCCGGGCGTGGCGCAACCGCTCGCCGAGGTATGGACCTCGCTACGCGAACACGAGGAACGCCTCCTCACCGAGATCACCTTCGCCCAGATCATCACCCCCCGCTCCCCCGTCCAGCCGCCCGTGCACAGAACCCCGGTGAAGGGCTCCGCACGGACGGACGGCTAACGCATCGCTCTCACGGGCGACAGGGCACTCGGAGGTGACCACCGGAGACGGCGGGCGGCTTACGGGGCGACAGGGCGCTCGGAGGCGAGACCGCCAGACGCGGCCCGCTCACGGGCGACAGGGCACTCGCACGGGCCCTTCGGAGGCGCGCCACCCGGTCCTCCCGAGGCGACCGCCACTCGGGGGCAGAGGGGCACCCTGATCCGGTGGGCTGGCTGAGTGAGTGGTTCGGCCGACGCCGGCGGATCCTTCGGTGCGGGTGGATCACCTCCCAAGCGGGCGGATCACCCTCCGAGCGGAGGGATCACCCTCGGAGCGGGTGGGCTGCTGCATCGGCAGGCGGCGCAGGTGCTCGTTCGGGCGATGGCGAGCCTCAGGCTGGTGTCCGGTTTGCCGGATTAAGGGTGGGTTCTTTCGAAGGTTTCGGCAAAATCCTTGGCCATCCGCCCAGCCGGACTCCTTCCGCTGTGCCATGCTCGACCGGAAACGGTTTTCATACTCAGATGGGATCGTCGACGTGAGAGTGGCGTTCGTTGGCAAGGGCGGCAGCGGCAAGACCACGGTGTCCGCGCTGTTCGCGAGGTACGTGGCGAGTCAGGGTGACCCGGTGGTCGCCGTCGACGCCGACATCAACCAGCACCTGGCGCTGGTGCTCGGCCTGGACCAGGCGCCGGAGCCACTCGGCGGCCATCTCACCGAGATCAAGGAACTGCTGCGCGGCTCCAACCCCCTGATCGGCAGCGCCGAGGCCATGGTCAAGACGACCCCGCCCGGACGCGGCTCGCGCATCCTCCGCTTCGACGACCTGCCGTACACGGTGGAGACACCCGAGGGGCCGCGCCTCATGGCCACCGGGCCCTTCAGCGAGGACGACCTGGGTGTGGCCTGCTACCACTCCAAGGTCGGCGCGGTGGAGCTGCTGCTCAACCATCTGGTCGACGGGCACGGCGAGTACGTGGTCGTGGACATGACCGCGGGCGCCGACTCCTTCGCCTCCGGCCTGTTCACCAGGTTCGACCTGACGTTCCTGGTCGCCGAGCCGACCAGGCAGGGGGTGAGCGTCTACCGGCAGTACCGCGAGTACGCCGCCGACTACGACGTGCCCATCGCGGTGGTCGGCAACAAGGTCCACGGGCCCGACGACGTGGAGTTCCTGCGCGAGCACGTCGGCGACGACCTGCTGACCTGGATGGAGCACTCCACCGCCGTGCGCGCCATGGAGCAGGGCCGTCCCTTCACCCTCGACGACCTGGAACCCGCCAACGCCGAGGCGCTGTCGGTGCTGGTCAAGACCGTCGACTCGGGCGAGAAGGACTGGGTCCGCTTCGGCCGCCAGGCGGTGGAGTTCCACCTGCGCAACGCCCGCGCGTGGGCCAACGAGCGCACCGGGCTCGACCTGTCCGCCCAGATCGACCCCGGCTTCGTGTACGGCCCCGCGTCACTCGACTGTCGCCCTTAAGCCATCTGGAGCACTCCCCACTCCCCACCTAGCGTCAAGTAGTTCCCCTTTGAGAGGAGACAGCATGTCGCTGACCGTTCCGAACGATCTACTCGAACAGGCCAAAGCAGGACCCGTCGACGACGCGGCCTTCGTCGCCTGCGTCCGCGACTCCCTGCCCTACGCCTGGTCGATGATCAGCGAGCTGGTCAAGCAGCGTGAGCACTCAGGAGCCGAGTTCACCGACAACCACACCCCGCCGCCCGACGAGGAGGCCCGCGGCCAGCTCCTTCGCTGCCTGGCGAGCGACTCGATGCGCGGCGCCCTCGAACGTCACTTCGGGGTACGGCTGGCCTTCCAGAACTGCCACAGGGTCGCGGTGTTCGACCCCTCGGCCACCGAGGCCCTGCGCGAGTTCGTCACGCCGAGGGCGCAGATACTCAACCAGAGTCCCGAGCTCGTCGACTGCTGAGCCTCGGTAGCACCTCGGCGCCCAGGCGCCTGATGTTCTCGAGGGTGCGGGCCATGTCTCCCGCGCCCTCGACCATCAGGATGAGGTGCTCGATCCCGGTGACCTCCCTGGTCCTCTCGATCGCCGCCACGCAGTGATCGGCGTCGCCGACGGGATGTACCTCCGTCAGGAACTCCACGTACTTCCCGACGTCCCGCGCCGGCCGCGCGTGCCCGTCCACCGGCACGTACCCCGCGAGCCCAGGCTCCAGCCACTTCGGCATCGCCTCTCTCAACTCCCGTACGGCCCGCGCGGTGCTGTCCCCCACGAACCCGACGGCCGCGGCCACGTGCGCGACGCCCTCGCCTGCACCCAGGCCGCCGCCTTCACCCAGGCCGTCGCCTTTGCCCGGGCCGCCGCCTTTGCCCGGGCCGTCGTCTGAGAGCGTCGAGTGGCGGGTCGCCTCGTAGGAGGCGATGGCGGCTGCCTTCTCCTCGTCGTCGATGTGCATGCCGAGCAGCATCGGCAGGCCGCGTTCGGCCGCCAGCCGGGTCGTCTCCTGCGACGTGCACGCCACCACCGGCGTCAGGCGCGCCGACGGCACCATCTCCACCTCCCGGAAGGCGAAGAACTCCCCCTCCGCCGAGACCCGGTCCCGGCCCAGCGCCGCGCACAGCACGTCCAGGGACTCGGCGAACCCCCGCTCGAACCTCGGCAGCCCGGTGCCGAACACCTCCAGATCCACCCACGGGCCGCCCCTGCCGACGCCCAAGGTGAACCGTCCGCCCGACAGGTGGTGCAGCATCGCCGCCTGCTCGGCCAGCGCCACCGGGTGCTGCGTGGACAGCACACTCACGGCCGTCCCGAGGTGGATGCGCGAGGTCCTCCCGAGCGCCATCGCGGCCATCGTGATCGCCGAGGGGCACACGCCGTAGGACATGAAGTGGTGCTCGGCGATCCACGCGTCGTCGAACCCCGCCTCCTCCGCCGCCACGACCGCCTCGACCGCGTCCCGCAGCACCTGACCTGGGCGCATGCCCGGAAACTGGGCAGCGATCAGAAATATCCCGATGCGCACCTTACCGATACTGACTGATTCTTGAAGGTCGGGACAGGGCATGGTTTGGAGGTATTACAAGTGACACATGAACACGAGAATCGGTGATCGCAGTATGCGGATCAACAGCAAGGGACAGGTCACCATCCCTGCGCCGCTCCGGGAGAAATACGATCTTCATGAAGGAGACGAGGTTGATGTAGTGGAGGTCGGCGACTCCTTGCAGATCATCCGAAGGGGAGGCGCCGAATCCCGCGGAAAGCGGCTCACGCGTCACATGCGAGGCAAAGCCACGAGGCGGATGAGCACCGATCAACTGATGGAGCTTCTCCGTGGCGAGTAGACCCCATCTCGCCTCAGTGTCACCCCGTCCAGTGACGCTGATAGATACCTGTGTCCTTCTTGACGTCCTCATGGAGGATCCGACCTGGGCAGACTGGTCCGACGACGCTATAGCCCAAGCCAAGACGGAGGGCAGCGTCATCATCAATCCGATCATCTATGCCGAAGTGTCGGTTGGCTTCGACCGTGTCGAGAATCTCGATGACGCGTTGCCACACACGGAGATCGAGCGCGTGGATCTTCCTTATGAGGCGGCTTTTCTCGCGGGGAAGGCCTATCTGACGTACAAGGAAAGGGGCGGCATCAAGAGTTCGCCTCTGCCCGACTTCTACATCGGCGCACATGCGGCCGTGGAGTCCTACCGACTTCTCACACGCGACGTCCAGCGCTTCAGGACCTACTTCCCCACCATCGAACTGGTCTGTCCCAACTAGCCGAAGAGGGAGATCTGGCCCTCGCCGACCGCCGCGTCTCGGTGGATCTTGAGGTGGCGCCACTGCGGGAGGTCATCCAGGTACGACCACGACAGCCGATGGTGCGCCGTGGGCCCATGCGTCGCCAAGGCGCCCTGGTGCACGGGCGACGGATACCCCGCGTTCTCGCCGAACCCGTACTCCTCGCACCCGATCGTCCCCATGTACGCGTCGCGTCGCTCCTTGGCCAGCACCGACGCCGCCGCCACCGAGATCGACGCCTGGTCTCCCTTGACCTCGAGCCGGACCGGCCACGGCGAGCCGATGTAGTCGTGGGACCCGTCCAGGATTACCACGTCGGGCCGCACCGGTAGCGCCTCGAGCGCCCGGTGAGCGGCGCGGCGCAACGCCTCGGTCATCCCCAGCGCGTCGATCTCGGTGTGCGACGCCTCGCCGTAGCCGATGCCGCGGGCCCACGACTCGAGAAGGGGCACCAGCGCGGCCCGGCGTCCGGCGGACAGCTGCTTGGAGTCGGTCAGGCCGGCCGGCGGCGGCGACAGGTCGGTCACGACCGCGCAGACCGTGACGGGGCCCGCCCATGCGCCGCGTCCGACCTCGTCGATGCCCGCGACGATCTTCCCGCGCGGTCCCGACAGCAGCGTCTCTATGGAGTACGTGGGTGCCACGGCACCGAAGGCTACCGGTGGGCCAGCCGTACGGGCTCCAGATCGGCGGCGAGATAGCGGGCGGCCACGTGGATGGCGCGCAGCGTCACCGACACCGAGGGACGGTGCACGCTGGAGCCCCGGGCGACGGCGTGCACGTCGCGTCCGACGGGAGAGCCGGGGAACTCGCGGACGGCGATGCCGCGCACCCCCGCCGCCAGCGCGAGCGCGGGCACCGCGGCGATGCCGATGCCCTTGGCCACGAGGGAGAGGATCGTTCCGAGGCCCTCGAACTCCCAGGGCGTCGGCCTGGCGCCGCCGACGTCGGCGAAGAGCCGGTCGACGGCCAGGCGGGACGGCTCGCCGTCGGGCGTGGCCATCCAGGGCTCGTCGCGCAGTTCGCGCAGGTCGATGGGCACATCGGCGGCGGCCAGGCGATGCTTGCGGGGCACGACGAGGACGAGGGGGTCGTGCAGGAGCGGGAAGACCCTGAGGGACTCGCTGTCGCGCGCCCTGCCGTACCAGTCGTCGACGAGGGCGATGTCGACCTCGCCGGACTGCACCTCGCGCATGCCCCTGCCGGACCGGGACTGCCCGAGCCGCAGCGTGAGCCCGGTGTGGCGGCGCAGGGAGCGCGCCAGCGCGGGCGCGAAGGCCACGGCGGCCGTGGGGAAGGCGGTCAGCACGATGCGCCCCGTGGGGGTGCCGGCCTGGGCGGACAGGTCGGACTCGGCCTCCTCCACCATCGTGAGGATGCGCTCGGCGTGGGCGACCAGCCGGCGGCCCGCGTCGGTCAGTTCGGCGCTGCGCGCGGTGCGATCGAGCAGCGCGGTGCCGGTCTCGCGCTCGAGCGCGGCCAGTTGCTGGGAAACCGCCGAGGGGCTGTAGCCCAGCGACTCGGCCGCCGCGGCGATGCTCCCCCTGCGGGCGAACTCGCAGATCAAGATGAGACGGCGAAGATCGAGCATCGGACTTCCTTATGCCTACCCACGAAAAGCCTCGCTTGTGCTGATGCCATCCATCCAATCACGCTGGGAACGTGACAAACATGACCGTGACACTGTCGGCCACCTTGGCTGTCAACGAAGACATCGAACGAAGACGGCGCGCCGGGGAACGCGTGCTGCACCTGGCCTTCGGTGAGGCAGGTCTGCCCGTCCACCCGGCGCTGCGCCACAAGCTCGTCGCCGCTTCCGACCGAAACGGCTACGGGCCGGTCGCGGGCGCCGCGGAGTTGCGCAAGGCGGCGGCGGGCTACTGGACTCGACGGGGGCTCATCACCGATCCCGAGCTGGTCGTGTGCGGGCCGGGCAGCAAGTCACTGCTGTACGGTCTGCTGCTGGCCATCGGCGGCGACATCGTGCTGACCAGGCCGAGCTGGGTCAGCTACGCCGCGCAGGCCGACCTGGTCGGCTCCAGGCCGATCATGGTTCCCGCGCCCCCCGGCGAGGGAGGGGCGCCAGACCCTGATCGCGTCGTCTCCGCCGTGCTGCACGCCCGCGCCCAGGGCAGAACCGTGCGCTCCGTGCTCGTGACCCTGCCCGACAACCCCACGGGACGGCTCGCCACGCCGCAGACAATCGGCCGCCTGGTCGAGGTCGCCCGCGAGCTCGACCTCACGATCATCTCCGACGAGATCTACCGCGACCTCGTCCACGACGCCGAGACGCCGTTCCTGTCGCCCGCGGACCTGGCTCCGGAGCGAACCGTGATCACCACGGGTCTGAGCAAGAGCCTCGCGCTCGGCGGCTGGCGCATCGGCGTGGCCAGGCTGCCGAACCAGGATCTGCTCGGCAAGATGCTCGCGATCGCCAGCGAGATCTGGTCGGCGCCCGCCGCGCCCGTCCAGGAGGCGGCCACCTACGCCTTCACCGAGCCGACCGAGCTGGTCGAGCGCATCGTGCAGAGCCGGCGCCTGCACGGCGTGGTCGCCAACGCCGTCCACGCGGCCTTCGTGGCGGCCGGCGCCAGCGTGCCTGTGCCGCAGGGTGGCTTCTACCTGTACCCGGATCTCGGCTACCTCCGGGCGGGAGGCTCCGTCGAGGTCACCAAGCTGCTGCTCGACGATCACGGCATCGCCGTCCTGCCCGGGCAGGCCTTCGGGGACGACCCCGCGGCGGCCAGGGTGCGGGTGGCGACCAGCCTGATGTACGGCGAGCGCACCGAGGAGCGGCTGGCCGCGCTGACCTCCTCCGACCCGCTCGCCCTGCCGTGGATAGCGGCGAATCTGGAGCACCTGTCGACGGGCCTGCAGGACCTCTCGGCCCAGCGGAGCGCGCCCAGGCGAGCGCGGCGCGCGGCGCTGCTTCCAACCCCGGTGCACGGCTAGGCATCGGTTTGGCAAACTTTGCCCCTCAGGCCGCTCGGAGGGCCCTACGATCAGCCCGTTGACCTGGGCAAACGGCATCATTGCAGAAAGCTGCAAAAGTTCGCTCGTGAGTCCTGGTATCTCGTAGGGCGCGCAAGCCCCATCATGTGCTCATGCCCGCTTTTGTCACCCTGTCCGGGCGCCTCGTGCGCCTGGAACCTCTCAGCCTCGCGGCGGTCGATGACCTCGTCGCCGCGGCGAGTGAAGACCGCTCCACGTATGCCTTCACTCGTGTTCCCGATGGGCGGGAAGAGATGGTCTCCTATGTGGAGGCCGCTTTGGCTGAGCAGGCGGAAGGCCGGACGATGCCTTTCGCCATCCGGTGGCTCCACACCGACCGCGTCGTCGGTGCCACCCGCCTCATGCACCTGGAGTACTGGCAGGGCCCCATGCCCTGGCCTCCGGGCACGCGTGGCGCGGTGGGCGAAGTCCCTTCCGTGGCCGACATCGGCTACACCTGGCTCTCCGCTTCGGCGCAGGGCACGGGTGTGAACAGGGAGAGCAAGTTCCTGATGCTCTCGCTGGCCTTCGACACCTGGGGCGTCCACCGCATCACCCTCAAAGCAGACGTTCGCAACACGCGATCCCGGACCGCGATCGAGGCTCTCGGCGCGCACCTTGACGGTGTGCGACGGGCAGACAGCCGAGGCGCCGACGACACGGTCCGAGATACCGCCTACTACTCGATCCTGAGCTCGGAATGGCCGATGGTTCGAGAACGGATGGCTCAGAGACTCGGTCTCGTCGAAGCCGCCTAAGCACGTTCCTACGAAAAATCCGGACACGAAGGCCCTGCCCGCTACCGTCGGGCAGGGCCTGGTGTTCTTTCTGGGCCTGAAAGGCACGACCGCCCCCGTTGAACTGGGTCATGCCCTTGTGAGATCCAGCATCCGATGGAGGGCTCAACGCCCGATCAACACGGAATCAACGCTTTGGTGAACGAAGTGACCTGCCTCTATGGCGACAACGGCCATGGATCTATCATTTGGTAGCAAATTATTCCATTGCGTTGGAGACTCAAAGCATGGCTGGTGAGGGACTGCGGTTCGCCGTGCTCGGTCCCATCCGCGCGTGGCGTGGGGGCGACGAACTCGATCTGGGCACACCGCTTCAGCGTTCGATCCTCGCGATGCTGCTCCTCAGGGAGGGCCGCGCGGTCACCCCGACCGAGATGATCGACGCGGTGTGGGGCGAGGACGCCCCGCCCAGGGCGCTCGGCGCGCTGCGCACCTACGTCTCGCGGCTGCGCACGGTCCTCGAGCCGGACCGCTCGCCGCGCTCGCGCCCCGAGCTGCTCACCTCCGTCGGCAAGGGCTACGCGCTGCGCACCTCGGCCCTCGATCTGACGCAGTTCGAGCGCGGCGCCCAGGAGGCCGAGGCACACCGCAAGGCGGGCAGGACCGCGGAGGCCGCCGAGAGCCTGCGCGCCGCCCTCGCGCTGTGGGAGGGCGAACCGCTGGCGGGAGCCGTCGGCCCCTACGCCGAGCACCAGCGCGACCGGCTGATCGAGCGCCGCATCAGCGCGATCGAGCTGCTCATGGATCTCGACCTGGAGCTCGGCAGGCACGCCGCCGTCGTCTCCGAGCTCATCGCGCTCACCGCCGACCACCCCCTGCGCGAACGGCTGCGCGCCCAGCTCATGCTGGCCTACTACCGGTGCGGACGGCAGGGCGATGCGCTGGCGGTGTTCACCGACACCCGCGACGCGCTCATCGAGGAGCTCGGCATCGAGCCGGGGCCTGAACTGACCGCCCTGCACCAGAAGATTCTGGCCGCCGATCCAGGCCTGACGGTGGACGAGCCCGCCGCCGAGGAGCAGGAGAGCGCCCACGACCTGCACCGTCCCGCCCAGCTGCCCGCCGCCGTCAACGACTTCACCGGACGGCGGGAGCTGGTCGCCAGGCTGAGGACGATGCTGTCCACCCAGACCGACAGCGTCCCTGTCGCGGCGATCTGCGGCATCGGCGGGGTGGGCAAGACCGCGCTCGCCGTCCACGTGGCGCACGCCTGCGACGACCTGTTCCCCGACGGGCAGCTCTACGCCGACCTGCGCGGCTTCACCGACGAGGCGACCGCGCCCGAGTCGGCGCTCGGCGCGTTCCTCCGCGCGCTCGGCATCCCGCCCGACGTCATCCCCGAGGGGCTGCCCGAGCGGGCCGCCCTCTACCGCTCGCTGCTCGCCGACCGGCGCATCCTGGTGCTGCTGGACAACGCGCGCGACGCCCAGCAGGTCAGCCACCTGCTGCCGGGTTCGCCGGGGTGCGCGGCGATCGTCACCAGCAGGGTGAAGCTGGCCGACCTGCCCTCCGCCAAGCTGATCGACCTCGACGTGATGGAGCCGGACGAGGCGCTGTCGCTGTTCGCGGCGGTGGCCGGGCCCGAGCGGGTGGCCGCCGAGCGGGCCGCCACGATGGACGTCGTCGCGGCGTGCGGCTTCCTGCCGCTGGCCGTCCGGATCGTGGCCGCCAGGCTGGCCGCGCGGCCCTCGTGGACCGTCGCCTCGCTGGTGCCGCGTCTCGCGGACGAGCAGCGCCGCCTCGACGAGCTGCGCGTGGGCAACCTGGCCGTGGAGGCCACCTTCGCGCTCGGGTACGGCCAGCTCGACGCCGCGCAGTCCCGCGCCTTCAGGCTGCTCAGCCTGCCCAACGGGCCCGACATCTCGATCGGGGCGGCGGCCGCGATCCTGGCCCTGCCCACGCTGGAGACCGAGGACCTGCTGGAGTCGCTGGTGGACGCCAGCCTCCTCGAGGCGCCCGCGCCCGGCCGCTACCGCTTCCACGACCTGCTCAAGCTCTTCGCCCGGCGGATCATGGACAAGACGGAGCGGCCGCAGGCCAAGGTGCTGGCCCTGCGGCGGCTGCTCGGCTTCTTTCTGGCCTCGGCCCAGTCGGCGCACCGGCTCGCCTACGAAGGCAGCATGATCGCCGACAACCTGGTCGTGGTGGGCAGCGGGCGCTCCTTCGCCTCCGCCGACGACGCCGTGGCCTGGCTCATCTCCGAGGGCGACACGCTGTTCGCGGTGATCGGGCAGGCCGCCGAGTCGTCGCGCACCTCCGAGCAGCTGCTGCCCGCGGCCGATCTCATCGTGGCCATGGAGCCGCTGCTGGAGTCGGGCACCCACGCCCGTGAGTTCGACCTGGCCGCCAGGGCCATCCTGGCCACCGCGAGGAAGATCGGCGACGCGGCCAGCGAGCTGCGGGCGCGCTACGTCCTCGGGCGCACCCTGTTCGGCGCCAACAAGCTGACCGAGGCGGAGGAACAGTTCAGGATCGTGCTGGAGCTGTCCACCGCCCGGGGCGAGCGCGTCGTCATGGGCGAGGTGCTCAACGCGCTGGCCGTGGTCTCCGGACGGCTGCGCCGTCACGACGAGGCGCTCGGCTGGTTCGACGCGGCCATGAGGTTCTACAGGGAGAACGGCGTGCCCGCGGGTGAGGCGCTCGTGCTCAGCTACTCGGCCCGCGACCATCTCGGCCTCGGCCGTCCTGACGACGCCATCGTCGCCGCGGAGAAGGGCCTGGCCATCTTCACCGAGATCGGCAGCGGCGCGGGCACCGCCCGCGCCCGCTACCACCTCGGCATCGTGCTGTCGCGCGTCGGACGCCTCAACGAGGCCGTCCATCACCACGCCGAGTGCCTGGCCTTCTTCAGGGCCAGCAACCAGCGGGTGTGGGAGCAGCGGGTGTGCGCCAGGCTGGCCGAGACGTTCATCGCGGCCAAGCGCTTCGCCGACGCGGTGCGCCACGCGGAGCAGGCCCTTGCCGTGAGCCGCGAGATCGGTCACCCCTACGGCGAGGGACTCTCGCTCGCAGTGCTCGGCAAGGCCCTGCGCGGCATGGGGAACTCCGCCAGGAGCATCGACTGCCTACGGCAGGCTTTCGACATCTTCACCAGGCTCGGCGCTCCCGAGGCCGGGGACCTCAAGATCCTCCTCGCCGGGGTTCCCGTCGTCGTCGAGTCCTGAGTACAACTCCTCGTCCAGACGTGTCATCCACACATGGTTGATCAAGGCCGGGTCTCTTTTCGGGTGCGGTGCGTGTTGGCCCGACCGACCGTCTGACCATCACGCTTCGCCAGGGGGCCCGGTTTTCCGGATGCTCCACGTGACGGCTAGCCGCCTCACATCGACGGCCGGCCGGGCGACACGCCCCGCTTCTTGCGAACCCCCCGGGGCGTGTCCACGGCTTCGAGCCTGCTCCGGCCCGCATGCAAACCAATCAACACCCGATCAAACCGGGAAATTGGCGCGGATGACCTGCTGCGGGTCGCGCGCCCGCTTGACCTCCCTCAGCCTGGCGTGCGTCTCCTCGGGGAAGGCGTCCGCCGCCCGCTCACCGGGGGCCAGGAAGGTGTACGGCTTGCGCCCGCTGACGTAGCCGCCGAGCGCACGGGCGAGCCGGTCCTGGGTCGCGGTGACGGCCTGGGCCAGTTGCGGGTTGAGCGACAGGCCGAGCATGTAGAGCAGATAGGGCTCGGTCACGGCCGCGACCGCTCCGGGCCCCTGCTCGGCCAGCGCCCCGCCCAGGTGCCTGAGCTGAACGTTGATCAGCGGCTCCGCCGGCTCGGCCAGCAGGATCTCCACGGCCGCGTCGTCGAGCCCGGTCAGCAGCTCCGCACGGGACAGCGCGGGGCCAGGGTCCTTCGGCTCCGCGGCGATGTCGCCCAGGTCGGCCACCGCCATGCCGGCGCGCGTGTCGCTCATCACCCCGTCGATCTTGTCGAGGCGGCTCAGCAGGGACTGCGCCTCGGCCGTCTGGCCCAGGTAGGTGACGTCCACGGCGACCATGGGCGGCGCCGAGGGGAAGCGCAACCGGTTCAGCCAGACCGACAGCTCGGGCGGGGCCTCGGCGGTGATCTCCCTGAAGGCGCCGAGCACCTCGGCCGCGCGGTCGGCCGGCCAGATCATCCGCCCGCCGTACAGGTCGGGGGCGGGGTGGAGGTCGAACTCGATCGCGGTGACGAGCGCGTGGTCGCCGCCACCGCCCCTGAGCGCCCAGAACAGGTCGGCGTCGGAGTCGGCGCTCACCGTGGCCCTCGTGCCGTCGGCGTCGACGACCTCGAAGGCCCTGACGCTGTCGGCGGCCCAGCCGTACCTGCGGCCGAACCAGCTCAGGCCGCCGCCCAGGGTGTAGCCCGCCACGGAGACCACGGGCGAGCTGCCCGCGAGGCCCGTCAGGCCGTGCGCGCCGGCCGCCGCCTGCACCTCGCCCCACTTCGCGCCCGCCCCCACGCGGGCCCACCACTCCTCGGCGTTGATCTCCACCTCGTCGAGCCTGCCGGTACGCAGCAGGATCACGCCCTCGGTGTCGCCGGAGGCGCCATGACCGCTCGGCTGGGCGGTCACCGACAGGCCCGCCTGCCTGGCATGGCGGACGACGGCGGCCACGTCGTCGGCGTCCTGGGCCGTCACCACGGCCGCCACGGGCTGGGTGACCGACAGGTTCCACGGCTTGGCCGCCTGCTCGAACCCCTCGTCGCCGGGAAGGAGCATCGTGCCCTTGATGTTCGTCATCTCTCGCTCCTCTAGGCCCAGTCGCCCGCGACCTGCTTGGTGCTCCCATTGAGCCTGTTCCACAGATTGACCGTGGCGATCGCCAGCACCAGGGCGCCGAGCGCCTGCTCGTCGTAGTGGTCGGCGGCCGCGTCCCAGATCTCGTCCGACACCGACTCGGGCCGGTCGGCGAGGCGGGTGACGGCCTCGGCGAGCGCCAGCGCGGCCCGCTCCTCGTCGGTGAAGTACGGCGTGTCCCGCCATCCTGCCACCGACCAGAGCCGCTCGTCGGTCTCCCCCGCCTTCTTGAGGTCGCGGGAGTGCATGTCGACGCAGACGCCGCAGCCGTTGATCTGGCTCGCGCGGAGGTAGACGAGGTGGAGCGTGCGCTCGGGCACGCCGCTCTTCGTCACGGCCTTCCCGAGCTTCAGCAGGGCCGGCATGGCGTCGGGGACGACGATCGCGGGGTTGCCCATTCGTGCTTTCATGAGTGGTTCCTCCACTGTTCTTGGCCTGTCACCTCCATGACGACCCACGACGAGAGAATGTGACCGATGGACGCATCTGATGTTCTCGCCCTTCGATTCGAGGAGCACCGAGCCCATCTGAAGACGGTGGCCTACCGGATGCTCGGCTCGTTGAGCGAGGCCGACGACGCCGTCCAGGAGAGCTGGCTGCGGCTCAGCCGTACCGACACCAGCGAGATCGAGAACCTGGGCGGGTGGCTGACCACGGTGGTCGCGCGGGTGTGCCTGGACATGCTGCGCTCGCGAGAGCGGCGGGAGGAGCCCGTGGGCGAGCGGCTGCCCGACCCGGTGGTGGTCGCCGACGCGCCGGGCGATCCCGAACGTGAGGCGATGCTGGCCGACTCGGTGGGTCTCGCGATGATGGTGGTGCTCGACACGCTGGCTCCCGCCGAACGGCTGGCCTTCGTGCTGCACGACATGTTCGCGGTGCCGTTCGAGGAGATCGCGCCTATCGTGGAGCGCGCCCCCTCCGCCACCAGGCAGCTCGCCAGCAGGGCGCGCCGCAGGGTGCAGGGAGTGACCCCGGTGCCGGACGGCGACGTGTCGCGTCAGCGCAAGGTGGTCAACGCCTTTCTCGCGGCGGCTCGCGGCGGCGACTTCGAGGCGCTCGTCGCGGTGCTCGATCCGAGCGTCGTGCAGCGCGCGGCCACTCTCGGCCACCTGAAGGTGCTGCGTGGCGCCGCCGCCGTGGCCGAGCAGGCGATGACCTTCGCGCGCGTGGCCTCCGGCGCGTACCCCGTGCTGATCAACGGCGCCGCCGGTGTGGTGGCGGCGACGCCGGACGGCCGGCCGTTCTCGCTGCTGGCCTTCACGATCGTGGACGACAGGATCGTCGAGATGTACGCCTTCGCCGGGCCCGAACTCGTGGACGAGTTCGTCGGTCAGAGGTGGAAGTAGCCCTCGGCGATCAGCGGGCGGAGGGCGTCGGCGAGCAGCCGCTCGCCGTCGCCCACCAGCTCGGCGATCACGTTGAGCAGCGGCCCGAGGGCCAGCTCGCCGTCGCAGACCCCGGCCAGCGCCGCCTCCACCGTGCCGACGTCGGTGCTGCGGAGCAGGCCGCGGGTCTGGCGCAGGACGATGCGTGAGGGGTCCTCGGCTCCCGGCGCGCCGATGCGCTCGTCGAGCAGGCCCTCGGCGACGCGCAGCCTGGCCGTCTCGAGATCGCGGGTGCGGTGGGCGGCGGCGATCGAGTCGAGCACGTCCTCCACGTAGCCGCCCACCGGGAGCGAGACCTGGTGGGTCAGGCGCTCGACGCGGACCACGGGGTCGAGGCTGCCCGAGTTGCGCAGCGTGATCCAGCCGAACCCGATGCCCTCCACCCCGTGCGCCTCGAACCAGGACAGCCACTCGTCGTAGTGGGCGGCGTAGGCGGGGGTGCCCTGCTCGGCGGCGTCGCGCAGCCACAGCTCGACGTACTCGGCGGGGTCCTGCACGTCGCGCTCGACCACCCAGCCGTCGCAGCCGGTCTCGCCCACCCAGCCGCCCACCCTGTCGCGCCAGTCCTCGCCCTTGACGTGCAGCCAGTTGGCGAGGAACTGGGCGTGGCCGTCCGGGTTGAGGTGCGCGGGCGCCTGCCGGACGAGATCGCGGCAGAAGGCGTCACCCTCGGCGCCGGTCTCGCGGTAGGTCAGGCGGCCGCCCGGGGAGATCACGAAGGGCGGGTTGGAGACCACGAGGTCGAACCGCTCGCCCTCGACGGGCTCGAACAGCGAGCCGTCGCGGGCGTCGACGCCCGCGACGCCGGACAGCCGCCAGCTCAGCCGCGCCAGCTCCACGGCGCGCGGGTTCAGGTCGGTGGCGACGATCTCGTCGGCCCGCTCCGCCAGGTGCAGCACCTGCACGCCGCAGCCGGTGCCGAGGTCGAGCGCGCGCTCGACCGGCTTGCGGGAGACCAGCTGGGCGAGGTTGGCCGAGGCGCCGCCCGCGCCGACGACGTGGTCGGGGCGCAGACTCGGGTCGCCGGGCCGCACCTTCCTGTCGGAGACGACGAAGTAGTGCTCCTCCCACGGCTGCAGGTGCACCGTGGAGCGCACCTCGTCGCCGTCGAACTCGACCAGCCCCGACTCCATCACCTCGAACGGCAGGCCCGCCGCGCGCACCGGCACGCCGAGCCACCACAGCCTGATCATCGTGTCGAGCGGGTCACCGCCCCTGGTCGCCCGCAGCGCCGGGACCAGCTCCTCCCTGGCCAGCGCCGAGGCGGCCATGTCGCCCAGCCGTTCGCGCACGCCGTCGATCGTGTAGCCGGTCTTGAGGAGATGGTCGCGCAGTCGTTCCACCCGCTCATCCTAGATCCGGGACTGAGGGTAATCGCACCGTTACGTCTGTCATACTCCTTGTGCCCCACCATTCCGCGCCAGAGGAACGGAACCGATGCTGCTTCCCTGCCTCGCCTGCGAGACCAGGTTCAGGCCTGACGAGTACTTCAGAGCCTGCTCCGACTACGACCGCGGTCTCGACCGGGTCGCGTGGACCTGTCCGAGCTGCGGCAACCGCGACGACCTGCGGGTCTTCACCGGCGAGCTGGGCTTCGGCACGGCAGGGCACGGCCGTTTCGACGTCCACGACCGGGTGCCCGTCCCCGGCCTGCGGCGGCAGCGGCACGAGGTCGCCCTCGACATCACGCTCGACCGCCGCCACTGGCAGGTGCCTAGGCGGTGATGCCCGCCTCGATGGGCGTGCAGGCGTGCATGGGTGCCTCGCCGCGCAGGAACCTGGCGATGTCCTCCACGATCGACTCGGCGCGGTCCTCGGCCGTCTCGCCCGTGGCCTGGCCCAGGTGCGGGGTCAGCACGACGTTCGGCAGCCTGGTGAGCGGGTGCGCGGGATCCAGCCACTCGCCCTCGAAGTGGTCGAGCCCCGCCCCGCCGAGATGGCCCCAGCGCAACGCGTCGACCAGGGCCGACAGGTTGTGCAGGGCGCCGCGCGAGGTGTTCAGGAAGATCGCCCCCGGCCGCATCGAGGCCAGCTCGGTGTCACCGATGAATCCCCTGGTCTCGGCCGTCACGGGCACGTGCAGCGACACGACGTCCGCCTCGGCGAGCAGCTGGGGAAGGGTGTGGGTGGCCTCGGGCACGTGGGGGTCGCAGGCGATGACCCGCATCCCGAGCCCCTGGGCCCGCCACCGCACGGCGTTGCCCACTCTGCCGAGGCCCACCACCCCGAACGTACGGCCCGACAGCCGCGAGCCCCGGTAGCGCTCGGCGGCGGGCACCCGCTTGCGGCCGGCCGTGCCCCGCCGTACCTCCCTGTCGGCGGCGACGATGTACCTGCTGACCGCGAACAGCAGCGCGAGCGTGAGCTCGGCGACCGCGTCGGCGTCCTGGTCGGCGTCGTGGAGCACGGTCACGCCGCGCTCGGCGGCCAGCGCCAGGTCGATGGTGGTGAGGGCGCCCATACAGGCGACGATGTCGAGGGGAAGGTCGAGGACGGATCTGCGGACCTCGTCGTGATCGACGATCAGGACGCTGGCGCCCGTCTCGATCACCAGGTCGGCCAGTTGCTCGTCGGAGAAGCCGAGGCGGGGCCGTTCGGCCGCCTCGACCACGTCGGCCACCTCGCGCAGCCGCGCGAGGGCGTGCTCCGGCAAGCCGGTCAGAAGGAGCGCACGCGGTCGTCTCACATTCGCGACAATAACACCACAGAGGGTGCCTGGATCATTGCTCCCTGTCGCTCTGCCGCAGGCTCTGCCAGGCGGCCTGGCCCAGACCCTTGATCTCCTCGTCGCTGGGAACGTGCGCCCCCGCGAACCACAGGCGGCACATCTCCTGGGCGGGGCCGAGCCACAGCACGTAGCACATCGTCGGCGCGACCGGCTGGAGCAGGCCGTTCTTCATGTGCGGGCGCCACCAGTCGGCGACCTGGCGGAAGAAGGCGCGGCGCGCCTCGGCGACCTCGGGACCGCCCGGCTCGTTCTTGCGCGGCGGACGCTCGCTGATCAGGATCCTGGCCCGCTCGGGGTGCTCGCCCGCCCAGCGCATGTGGAAGGCCACGACCGCCTCGATGCCCGCGCGGGCGTCCTGGTGGCCGACCAGCTCGGCGACGAACGCCTGCTGGTAGGCGTTGAGGATCTCCGTGTAGAGCACCCCGAAGACGTGCTCCTTGCTGGCGAAGTGGTGGTAGAAGCTGCCGACGCTGACGCCACTCTCCTCGCGGAGGCTGGCCAGCGTGGTGGCCGAGACCCCGTCCTGGCTGAAACGCCGGAGCGCGCCCTCGATGATGCGGGTGCGTCCGTCGCGTCCGTTCTTGGCACCACTGGCGTGCGTCTTCATGAGGTCAATGGTGGGCCAACAGAACGTTGTTCCGCAAATACCACGGCCGGTTGGATCATAGCGGTCACTTCAACACACCCGGAAGAGACCTTCATCCTGGCGTCGGGCCAGATCCTCCTGATAAGTCGGAGCACCCTCCTGTTCTCTCCGAGGACGTCCATGCCGACGGTCGTCGCGCCGGCGCAGGCGGCTCTGCCGAGGATCGTGGCGATCAGCTTCCGTCCGAGACCGCGGCCCTGCCACTCGTCGGTGACCACGATCGCGATCTCCACGTCCGCCAGACCGCTCCGGTAGCTCATCGCGTGACCGATGATCTCGCCGTCCCGCTCGGCGACGATCGCGTCGCGCCGGCCGTCCACCGCCAGCAACGCGCGTACGAGGCCGGCCTTGGGCGAGGAGATCCCGGTGAAGAACCGCAGAGTCTGGGTCTGGAGCGACAAACCCACCAGAAAGCGCCTGATCCGTTCCTCGTCGTACGGCCCGGCGGGACGGATCTGAGTTCCGATCATAGACTCAGCATTCCGGCGCCAGCTGAGTCTGTCAATTGGACTCAGCAGAATCGGGAAGTACCCTTCACCTATGAACGTGCGCTTCCGGGTGGACAACTGCTCGATCGAGCGGACCCTGGACATCGTCGGGGAGAAGTGGACCTTCCTGGTGCTACGCGAGGCGTTCAGCGGTGTGCGGCGCTTCGCCGATATGCAGGCCGTCACAGGCGCCCCGCGCCAGGTGCTGAGCGCGCGGCTGAACCGCCTGGTGGACGAAGGGCTGCTGCGCAAGGTGCCCTACCGCGAGCCCGGTCAGCGCCAGCGCGACGAGTACCGCCTCACGCAGAAGGGCCTCGATCTCTATCCGATCCTGGTCGCCCTGATGCACTGGGGCGACAAGCACATGGCGGACGACGACGGGCCGCCCGTCCTGCTGACTCACCGCGGCTGCGGGGCCGCGCTCGAGCAGCACTTCAGGTGCGCCGACGGGCACGAGGTGGAGGGTCCGCGCGAGGTGACGGCGGTGCCGGGCTCAGGGGCGAAGCTGCAGAGCGCCTAGGGTCCTGCGGAAGTCGAGCACCGACCCGAGGGCGACGCTGCCCAGGAGCAGGGCGACGCCGGTCGTGCGGACGATCAGGAAGATCCCCATGGCCTCGTGGAACAGCATCCACAGGGTGAAGGTGCCGTTGACGAGCTGCGCGCATCCCCACAGGACCGACTGCCGGACGAAGAAGCGGCGCATCAGCGGGTGCCGCTGGACCTCGTCGGGCATCGGCACCAGGTCGGCCGCCACCCGCTGGAGCATCGGCCGGCGCGCCATCATGGTGCACAGGAAGGCCGCGCTGGCGCAGAAGATGCCCAGGGTGGGGATGAGGAAGAACCACTTCGGATCGTGGAACACCACCGCGAGCAGCAGCCGGACGGTGACCATCAGCCCGGCCAGGAGCACCGAGCCCGGCACCTCGGAGCGCCGCACGAGCCGCCAGGCCGCGCCGCCGTAGACCCACAGGACCGTCGCCGCGATGCCGCCGGGGATGCCGGCGACGATCAACCCCAGATAGAAGGAGGCGACCGGCATGATCATGCTCTCCAGAACCCTGGGCGCGGCATGACGCAGGATCGCCGACATACGCGGCATGGTGACCGCGGCGGGCGCGGCGAGCACGACCATGGAGATGTGCAGCTCCTGGAGGGGAAATGGGAGACAGATCCCGACCGTAGACGATGACCGCGCACCCTGTCCCTTTTTCGGTGTCCCTCGTTTCGGGCCCGGGTTCGGTGCCGGACCGGTGTGGGCAGTGCCTACCCTGAAGACGTGTACCGGTTCCTGCTCACGCCCAGGTGGCTGGCGCTCCACGTCGTGGTGCTGCTGGTCATCCCGGCCTTCGTCTTCCTGGGCCAATGGCAGTTCGGGCGGTACGAGGAACGCTCGGCCAACAGCGACGTCGTCACCCGGAATCTCAACGCCAAGCCCGTTCCCATCGGCGAACTCGTGGCTCCCGGCCAGGACGTGGACCACCGCGACCGCTACAGATCCGTCACCATCCAGGGCAGCTACGACCCGGCCCAATCGCTGCTGGTCCGCAGGCGCACCCAGAACAGCCAGCTCGGTTTCTACGTCCTGACCCCGATGGTGACAGGCGAGGGTCAGGCGGTGCTCGTGAACAGGGGCTGGGTCAAGGCGGGCGCGACGGCCGACGCGCTGCCGGAGGTGCCGCCCGCGCCGCCGGGCCGGGTGTCGGTCACCGGAATGCTGCGGCCGAGCGAGACCGAGGCGTCGTCGGGCATCAGGAACCGGGGCCAGCTGCCCCCTGGCCAGGTGCTGCTGATCAACATCGACGCCATCGGCAAGGGCCTGCCGTACGAGCTGGTGGGCGGGTACGTCTCGCTGACGGAGCAGCGGCCCGCGACCTCGCCCGCGCCCGAGCCCGTGCCGCCGCCCGACGTGGGCGCCGGTGGCGGCCTCAACTTCGCCTACGGCATCCAGTGGTGGCTGTTCATCGGGGTGGCCGTCGGCGGCTGGCTGCTGATGATCAGGCGAGAGGTGAAGGACAGGTCAGCCGAACAGCGCGCCGAGACCGATGAGGCCGAGCCCGCTGACCAGGGCCAGGAGCAACGCCATCAGGCAGCCGCCCCCTCCGTCGAGACGTGAGCGGGCGGGCGGCATCGGCCCGTCCATGGCCGCCCAGATCGGCTGCGGTTCCAGCAGCAGGTAGAGGGGGGCGCCGACGCCTCCGAAGAAGAACATCCAGAACCAGCCCCACCGGTTGGCGTAGCGGGGCCGCGATCTGGCCAGCATCGCCAGCAGCGTGGCGAACCAGGCGAGGGGCACCAGCCAGCCGTAACGGGCGGGCACGTCCTCGAACCAGGCGGGCGGCCAGTTGTCGCCGTCGGCTCGCACCACCGTGACCCCACGGAGCTCGGCGGCGGCGAGCAGGACGTCGATCTCCCGGGGCTCGTCGGGATCCTCGGGCGCGGGGTCGGAATCCCCGCCGATCCGCCCCTCAAGGTCGAGACCGGCGTCGCTGCTGAGGGAGCCGTCCTGGTTCACGATGAGCCTGCGCCAGTGGAGCGGATGGTTCGACCAGCGCACCTCGCGCGCGTCCACCAGGTAGACGATGGTGTCCTTGTCGTCGAGGGCTGCGCGCAGTTCGGCCGCGGTTCCCTCCCGGGGGAACGTGCTCAGCCCGCTCACCACTCCGCCCCAGAGCAGGATCGCCAGGAGCACCACGCGGACGACCAGTCCGACGACCCGCCAGGGGGTCTTTACCACTGGTTGTCCTTCCATGCCTCCAACGTAAGGTATTGCCGTGACGCGCCATCTCGATTTCCTACGGCTCCATAATTTCCGCGACATTGGTGGATATGTCACCCGTGACGGACAAGCCGTGCGATGGCGGCGGTTCTACCGGGCCGACTCCCTCGGCTGGCTGTCGGGCGACGACCTCGACAGGTTCCGGGCTCTGGGCGTCCGCACGGTGCTCGACCTGCGCCATCCCTTCGAGATCGAGCGCACCGGCCGCGTGCCCGACGCGGACGGCCTGACCTACCACAACCTGCCCATCGAGGGGCGCCGCTGGGACGTCGAGACCTTCGACCCCGAGCTGGGCGTCGGCAGGTTCCTCGCCGACCGCTACCTGGAGGTCGCCGAGGACGGCGTCGACCGGCTCAGGTTCGCCGTCGAGGCCATCGCGGGCGACGGCGCCGCCCCCGTCGTCGTCCACTGCGCGGCGGGCAAGGACCGCACCGGCATCCTGACCGCGCTCGTCCTGTCCCTGGTCGGCGTCGCCGAGGACGACATCGTCGCCGACTACGCGCTGACCGGCCTGGCCACCGAGCGCTTCATCGCCGACTGGCGCATCAGACATCCCGAGGCCCCGATGTGGCCGGGCTTCGGCATGGCGCCCGCCGAGGCTATGCGCTTCTTCCTCGCCGACCTGGCCGAAAGGCACGGCTCCGTCGAGGGCTACTGCGCCGACGTGCTCGACGTCGACCAGGCGACGATCGGGCGGCTGCGGGCCGTCCTCCTGGGTGATCCCGGGTGAGCGCCCGATACCAACAGGTGACCAGTCGGCTTGTTCGACGTGATGCCCACGTCGTACCGTTGCCTGCGTGACTACGCCGCTCCTTCCCGACCCCGAGCCGAGGCGGCGCGACTATGTGATCATCTCTGCCGATGATCACCTGATCGAGCCTCCAGACCTTTTCGAGGACCGAGTGGCGGCGAAATACGCCGACGCGGCCCCCAAGGTGGTCGAGACCGAGGCTGGTCACCAGGTCTGGCGGTACGGCGGAGCCACCTACCCCTGCGCGGGGCTCGACGTCGGCGCCGGCCTGCCCCGCGAGCAGTGGACCCTCGACCCCGTCAGGTTCGAGGACATGCGGCCGGGCTGCTACGACATCGAGGCCCGCATCGAGGACATGGACCTCGCCGGCATCTGGGCCGCGCTCTGCTTTCCCGGCATGCTCGCGGGACAGTCGGGCATGCCGTTCGCCAGGACCCGCGACCAGGAGCTCGGCCTCGCGCTGACCAAGGCGTGGAACGACTGGCACATCGACGTGTGGGCGGGCACCTACCCCGAGCGCATCATCGGCCTGCAGCTCCCCTGGTTGCCCGACCCCGAGGTCGCCGCCAAGGAGATCCGCGCCAACGCGGCCCGCGGTTTCAAGGCGGTCGTCTTCCCCGAGTTCCCCACCAGGCTGCGGCTGCCGTCGATCCACTCCCAGCACTGGGACCCGTTCTTCGCCGCCTGCGAGGAGACGGGCACCGTCGTCTGCCTGCACACCGGCGCGTCCTCCTGGTCCCCGGTCCCGTCGCCCGACACGCCCATCGAGGCCATCACCACCCTCATGCCGGCGAGCGCGATGTTCGCCTGCGCCGACTGGCTCTGGTCGGGGATCCCGCTGCGCTTCCCCAACCTGCGCATCCTCATCGTCGAGGGGGCCGTGGGCTGGCTGCCCATGCTGGCCGAGCGCGCCGACTACGCCCTCGACCACCCGGTGGGCACCGAGGCGCTGTGGGAGGGCGGTCTCAAGCCCAGCGAGGTCCTGCGCCGCAACTTCTACTTCGGCACCCTCGACGACCACGCGCTCTCGGGCGTACGGCTGGCCGTCGGCCTCGACCACGTCCTGCTGGAGAGCGGGTATCCGCACTCCGACTCCACCTGGCCCGACACGCAGCAGGCGGTCTCCCGCAACCTCGGCACGCTGCCGCCCGCCGACATCGCCAGAGTCGCCTACGGCAACGCCGCCCGCCTGTTCGGCCACCCGCTCCCCTCCCGCGCCTGGCTCAGGATGGAACAGCTCTGAGGGCTGCGTGAGTCACGCGACTGCCGGACGACGACGAATCCGAACGCCCTGAAGACCCTCCGGAGCGCCCCGGGCCCGCTCCCTCATTCTGTGATGCGCTCGACCCGTCCCATGATGCGCCTGCGCTCCCACTCGACGTAGCGCCCGCTCTCGCCGAGCATCGAGGCCGCCAGCCAGAGGAACACGCCGAAGTCGTCCGCGACGCCGATGAGCACCAGGAACTCGGGGACCAGGTCGACGGGCGAGACGATGTAGGCCACGCCGAGCGCCATCATGGCCAGCTTGCTCTTGCCCATGCCCTCGTATTCGCCGCGCAGCACGCCGCCGATCAGGCGCGGGATCGCCCTGATCCTGGTCATGAGGCCGGGCGTGCCCGGCTTGCTGACCTCTCGGTACGTCTTCCAGGCCGCAGCGGCCCTGGATGCCTTCACCATCGCGAGTACCTCCTCTTCGCGATATAACGCATTACCCACGACCGTGGTTCCCTAACGCATCGCGGCGTGCTCGAAGGGGCGGGCCCGCTCGATCTGGGCGGCCAGCCGTACGAGGAGGTCCTCTCTGCCGGCCGCGGCCACCAGTTGCACGCCGACCGGCAGACCGGCGGCGGTCCTGTGCAGGGGCAGGGAGATCGCGGGCTGGCCCGTGGCGTTGAACGGGGAGGTGAAGGCGACGGCGGGACCGGTGCGGCCGAACGTGGTGCTCAGGTCGTCGGGCGGCAGCCAGCCCAGCGGGAAGGGCGGGATGCCCAGCGTGGGGGCGAGCAGCACGTCGTGGTCGGTCCACCAGGCGGCCATCCGGCGGCGGAAGCCGTCGAGCCACTGCAGCGCGAGCATGTGGTCGACGGCGCTGCGCTCGCGCCCGGCCCTGGCCATGGCCTGGTTGCGCGGCTCCAGCTCGGCCAGGTCGACGGGCTTACCGCGCCACCTGCCGACGTTCTCGACCTCGGCGGCCATGTTGATGGCGACGATCGCGCCGAAGTGCTGGGCGAAGTCCGGCTCGGCCAGAGCGTCGGGGTGGCCAGGCGTGACGTCATGCCCCAGCCCTTCTAGCAGGGTGGCCGCCGCCGTGACGGCAGCCGCCAGCTCGGGCTCGCCGGGAACATCCTCGCGCGGGTGCTCGGTGACGAACCCGATCCTCAGCCGCCCGGGGTCGGCGCCCACCTCCGCCTCCAGCGGGCCGGGAAGCGCGGGAGCGTCGTACGGGTCGCCGTGCACGTAACCCGTGAACACGTCGAACACCGCGGCGGTGTCCCGCACGGTGCGGCTGAGCAGGCCCTGCGTGGACATCCCGCTCCAGGCCTCGCCCGACGCGGGGCCGTAGCTGGAGCGGCCCCTGGTCGGCTTGAGCCCCACCAGCCCGCACATGCCGGCCGGGATCCTGATCGAGCCGCCGCCGTCGCTGGCCGTCGCCACCGCCACCATGCCCGCCGCGACCGCCGCCGCCGACCCGCCGCTGGAGCCTCCCGAGGAGTAGGCCGGATCGTAGGGGTTGCGGGTCGGCCCGTACGCCAGCGGCTCGGTCGTGATCGTGGTGCCGAACTCGGGGGTGTTCGTCCTGCCCAGGATGACGAATCCCGCGTCGCGCAGCCTGGTCACCGCGTGCGTGTCCACGCCGACCTCCACGCCGTCGAGGGTCCTCGACCCCGCGGTGTACGGCTCGCCCGCCTGCGCCCACCCGAGGTCCTTCAGCAGGATCGGCACGCCCCTGAAAGGCGCCCCCACGGGCAGGCCGTCGAGTTCGGCCAGTGCCCTGTCGAACCTCGGGTGGACGACGGCGTTGATCTCACCGTCGTGCGCCTCGATCTTCGCGATGGCCGCCTCGACCAGCTCTCTCGGGCTGACCAGCCCCTCGCGTAAGGCCTCCGCCTGTCCGACCGCGTCCAGCCTCAGAACCTCGTCCACGCGCGTCTCCCTTTCCGGCGATCTCTCTCCACACTCCCTGGGGATCCCGCCCTTGAGAACCCCGATCGGGGCCGTGTGAGCAAGCCCACGTGGAGGCCGTTCAGCGAGCCAGCGCGCGGACGGCGTCCGGGATCGGGAGGTCGGCGGGGACGGGCGCGAGAACGGGGGTGTCGAGCCCGTTGTCGACGTACTCCTGCACCCGGGCCCGGCAGGTCGCCGCGTCGCCGTGGACGATCAGCGCGTCCACCACCTCGTCGGGGATCGCCTTCAGCGCCGCCTGCCGGTCGCCCGCCGCCCACGCCTCGTGCATCGGGCGCAGCACCTCGGCCCGCCCCAGCCAGTCGTGGAAGGCCGCGTACGCGGGCACGGTCAGGTAGCTGGCCAGCATCCACCTGCCCATCTCGCGCACCCGGTCGGCGTCCTCGCTCACACAGACGAAGATCCGCGCGATGAGCTCGGTCGAGGGCCCGACCTCGGCGCGGATCTGCCGGACGTCCTCGGGCGACAGCCAGTTGGTGATCGCCCCGTCCGCCTCGGCGGCCGCCAGGTGCAGCATCCGCGGCCGCAGGGCGGCCAGCACGATCTTGGGCGCGACCTTGGGCGCCCGCTCCAGCTTGAACCCCTTCACCCCGAAGGTCTCGTACTGCTCGGAGACCTTCTCCCCCGCCAGCGCCTTCCTGAGGAAGCGCAGGGTGTCCCTGGTCCTGGCGTACGGCTTGCCGAACTCGGCCGCGTTCCACCGCTGCACGATCGCGGGAGAGGAGGAGCCGATGCCGAGCACGAACCGTCCGGGCGCCAGGTCGGCCAGCGTCGCCGCCGACATCGCCAGCAGGCCGGGGCCGCGGGTGAACACCGGCACGATGGCCGTGCCCAGCCTGACGCCCTGAGCCCACTCCGCGGCCAGCGCCAGCGGCACGAACGCGTCGGCGCCGTTGACCTCGGCCGACCAGACGTCGGTGTACCCGAGCGCGGGCAGTTCGGCGATGAGCTCCTTCGACTCCGCCAGCGAGCGGTCGAAGAAGGGGATGGTCATGCCCCAGTTCTGGGCCATCGCTTGCCTCCAGGGAGGTGTCGGGTCACTACCGAGGACCATACCAACCAGACGGTATGCCGCCGCCTCGCCGATTCCCAGACCACAGGCTCGCGGATCTCACCCCGGCGGCTCTGCCAACCAGAGTCACGCGCGGAGTTCGTGCACCGCCGCGATGAAGTCCTTGGCGATGCCGCGCAGTCCAGGCAGGTGCGAGAGGCCGACGAGGCGGTCCACGAGCGGCACCGTCACCTCGATGAGCCGGTAGGTGCGCGCGCACCCTGGCGAGGTGTCGTGGACCCAGTAGAGCACGATGCCCATGGACATCAGCCACAGCAGCTCGGGCAACTCCTCGCGCAGCTCGGGGTCCATGCGGTCGCGCGAGCCCTCCACCACCTGCCGGTAGATGGCGATGGACGCCTCACGAGCGGGCGTGGACTGGGCGCTGAACGGGCTGAGCGGGTTGGTGGGCTCGGCCGCGTGCTTGAAGAACTTCACCGCGAACTCGTGGTACGGCTCCGACACCCGTACCCACTCCCTCAGCACGCCGGTCAGCCTGGCGGCGAAGGAGCGCTCGGTGGCCAGCAGCTCGCGGCAGGCCTCCTCGTGCGCGATCTGGGCACGGTCGTAGTACGCCTGCACCAGTTCGTCCTTGGAGGCGAAGTAGTAGTAGGCGTTTCCCACGGAGACCCCCGCCTCCGCCGCGATCGCCCGCATCGTGGTCGCGTCGAAGCCGCGTTCCCTGAACAGACGCAAGGCCGTCTCGACGATGAGGTCGCGGGTGCTCTCCGATCCTCGGCTGCGCGGTTCGGACACGCTCGTCACTTTACGTGAGACGGGGCCGTGAGGTCATGGAGCCGCACGGTGATCACCGCCACAGGGTAAAGATCGCTTCGGAGGAGGGATCAACCGCCAGGAAGCGTGGGATTGATCCCATTGCCGGAAGGGCAACTCCGCGAAAAGGCCATCACATGTGGATACGTTGGTTGGTGCGGTTCTTCGTGGCCGCGCTCATCGCCATACAGACCTGCATCATCATGCTGTCGGGTGCGGCCTCGGCCGCGCCCGCGCGGTTCACCCCGGCCGCTGACGATGCTTCCGCCGAGGCTCCGCCTCCGATTATGGGAACCTATCGACCAGGGGGCGTCATCGAGACGGCCCGCTGGTACGTGGCCGAGGCCCACCAGCCGAAGGCCCACCTCGCCAAGGCGCGCCGGTTCGAGACCCGCCGCTCCGAGGCCCGCCCGTCCCAGGCTCACAGGCCTGAGACCCGCCCGTCCCAGGCCCAATGGCCCGAGGCGCGCCAGTCTCAGACGCACTGGTCCGGGACGCGTCAGTCCCACGCCCACTGGCACGGGACACGTCCGGCCCAGAACCACTGGCACCTGACACGTCAGGCCCAGGACCACTGGCACGGGACGCGTCCGTCCCAGACTCGCCGGTTCGAGACGCGTCAGTCCCGGGCGCGCGCGTCCGAGGCGCTCCTGTCCAGGGCCATGCCCCGCCACGCGGTGCGCGTCTCGCACGCCTTCGCCACCGACCAGCTCGCGCTCGCGGGGCTGACCTGGAAGTCCAGCGGCCACTGCGCCGACCGGCACAACAGTGTCTGCACGTCGATGCAGGCCATCAGGTCGGAGACGCTCGTCGGGGTGATCGACCTGAAGCGGGAGAGCGGCTGCCCGGTGGTCGTCACCGGGGGCACGGAGGCGGGCCACGCGCCGGGCGCCTTCAGCCACGCGGCGGGCTACAAGATCGACATCCGCCACAACAAGTGCGTCGACCGCCACATCACCAAGAAGTACCCGAGGGCGGGCGTCCGGAGCGACGGCTCGGCCCTCTACCGCTCCGCCAGCGGCGACATCTTCGCCAGCGAATCCGACCACTGGGACATTCTGTTCCGCTGATCTTTCTTTGTTCTTCTGTACGGCACAGCCACGTCGAGCGCCTCCGTCCCAGCGGGGTGCCGTCCGTCGAAGGCGCGCCGCCCAGCAGGACTCCGGCTGAGCACCGCAACGGCGCCCGGGACACCCGTAAGAACGGGCCTGGCAAGGCGGTCTCAACGGGCCTGGGGAGGCAGGCGGTCCGTAACGGCGCCCGGGCACGTGCGCCCGAGGAGCGTCCCTTGGACGGACGGCAGCCGGTGACCGCGGAGGCGGTGGGGATGGCTTGCCGTAAAGGAGAGAAGGCGGGGAGGCTCATCGCACAACAGAGCACCGCACAACAGAAAGCACCCGACAACACCTGACCCCCGGTCGTGCGGACCGGGGGCCGGGTGGGGGCTGAGAGCGCCCAGGAAGGCCGTTCCAGGGCGGCTCGGACTACGGGCGGGTCAGAACTCGGCGGCCACCAGTTCGGCGATCTCCGCCGCGTTGAGGGCCGCGCCCTTACGCAGGTTGTCGCCGCACACGAACATGTCGAGCGTGTTCGGGAAGTCGACCGCCTGGCGGATGCGCCCGATGTAGGTCGGGTCGGTGCCCACCACGTCGACCGGCGTCGGCCACACGCCGTTGGCCGGGTCGTCCATGAGGACCACGGTCGGCGCGGCCTCCAGGATGCGGTGCGCGTCGGCCACCGTGATCTCGCGCTCGAACCTGGCGTGGACGGCCAGCGAGTGCGTGGTGACGACCGGCACCCGCACGCAGGTGGCCGAGACCTTGAGGTCGGGGATGCCGAGGATCTTGCGTGACTCGTTGCGCAGCTTCAGCTCCTCGGAGGCCCAGCCGCCCTCCTTGTACGAGCCCGCCCACGGCACCACGTTGAACGCGATGGGCGCGGGGAACGGCGAGTCGGCCTCGAGCTTGTTGGCCAGCGCCTTGCGCACGTCACCGGCGCTCTGGCCGACCGTGCGGTCGCCCGCCAGCGCCTCGATCTCGTCGTAGAGCCGGGCGGGGCCCGCCACGCCCGCGCCCGACACCGCCTGGTAGGAGGCGACGACGAGCTCCTTGAGCGTGTACTCCGCGTGCAGCGCGCCGATCGCGGCCATCATCGACAGCGTGGTGCAGTTGGGCGTCGAGATGATGTTGCGCGGCCGGTTACGGGCGTCGAGCGGGTTCACCTCGGGGACGACCAGCGGGACGTCGGGCTCCATCCGGAACGTGCCCGACTTGTCGATGGCGATGGCGCCGCGGGCGGCGGCCACCGGCACCCACTCGGCCGACACCTCGTCGGGGACGTCGAAGATGGCGACGTCGACGCCGTCGAACACCTCGGGGGCCAGCGCCTGGACCACGACGTCCTCGCCGCGGACCTGGAGGACCTTGCCCGCGCTGCGGGCCGAGGCGACCAGACGGATCTCGCCCCAGACGTCGTCACGGGTCGAGACCAGCTCGCGCATCACGGTGCCGACCGCTCCGGTCGCGCCGATCAGCGCGAGAGTGGGCTTGCTCATCGTCCGCTACCTCCGTACACCACTGCTTCCACCTGGTCCGAGTCGAGGTCGAACGCGCGGTGCGCCGCGGCCACGGCCGCGTCGACGCCGTCCTGACCCACGATCACCGAGATGCGGATCTCCGAGGTGGAGATCATCTCGATGTTGACGCCCGCGTCGGCGAGGGCGGCGAAGAACGTCGCGGTGACGCCGGGGTGCGAGCGCATGCCCGCGCCCACCAGCGACACCTTGCCGATCTGGTCGTCGTACTGCAGCGACTCGAACCCGACCTGGTCCTGGATGCGCTTCAGCGCGGCCAGCGCCGTGGAGCTGTCCGTCGAGGGAAGCGTGAAGGAGATGTCGGTACGACCCGTCGCCGCCGCCGAGACGTTCTGCACGATCATGTCGATGTTGATCTCGGCTTCGGACAGCGTTTTGAAGATCGCGGCAGCCTCTCCGACCTTGTCGGGAACACCGACAACGGTGATCTTGGCCTCGCTCCGGTCGTGCGCGACGCCGGAGATGATCGGCTGCTCCATCTCGGTTCCTTCGGTGTAAGGGTCGGCCACGACCCACGTGCCTTCCTTGGTGCTGAAAGAGCTGCGCACGTGGATCGGCAGGTTGAACCTGCGAGCGTACTCGACGCAGCGCAGGTGCAGGATTTTCGCCCCGCAGGCGGCCATCTCCATCATCTCCTCGTAGGAGATCCTGGGGATCTGCTGCGCCTGGGGCACGATGCGGGGGTCGGCGGTGAAGATGCCGTCGACATCGGTGTAGATCTCGCAGACGTCGGCCTCCAGAGCCGCCGCCAGCGCCACCGCGGTGGTGTCGGAACCACCACGGCCCAGCGTGGTGATGTCCTTGGTGTCCTGCGAGACGCCCTGGAAGCCGGCCACGATGGCGATCTGGCCTTCGTCGAGCGCCTCACGGATACGGCTCGGCGTCACGTCGATGATGCGCGCCTTGCCGTGCGTGGAGTCGGTGATCACGCCGGCCTGCGAGCCGGTGAACGAGCGCGCCTCGTGGCCCAGGTTGGCGATCGCCATCGCCAGCAGGGCCATCGAGATGCGCTCACCCGCGGTCAGCAGCATGTCGAGTTCGCGCCCAGGGGGCAGCGGTGACACCTGCTCGGCCAGGTCGAGCAGTTCGTCCGTCGTGTCGCCCATCGCAGAGACGATGACGACGACCTCGTTGCCGGCTTTTTTCGTCGTGACGATCCGCTGCGCGACCCGCTTGATGCAGGACGCGTCGGCGACGGACGAACCACCGTACTTTTGCACAACGAGCGCCACGAGAGTCTCCCAGTCTGGACTGTGAGCTGCCAGTCTACTGGGGGGCTTCCATGGAGCAGATGGTATGGACCACTATGTGGACAATGCCTCTTCTGCGACGTCCAGGCGGGAATGTGCGGCCAGCGCCTGGAGTGCGCGCATCGCCGCGCCCGCGTGGTTGCCCCAGGTGTTGAAGTAGGAGTACTGCCACCACCACAACGCCTCCAGCGGCCGGCCCGCGTGGTAGTGGCGCAGCCCGTGGACGAGGTCGGCGGCCACCGCGGTCAGGTCGTCGGACAGCCGGTACGGCGTGACGGCGGTGTCCTTGTAGGGGTCGAACACCTCGGCGTAGTCGTCCACCGCCTCGAGGCGCTCGGCCAGCGCCGTACGGACGCCGTCGACGTCCGGGTCCTCGCTCAACGGCGGCTCCCAGTTGCCCGACAGGATGACGTCCTGGCTCGCGCCGAGCTGGGCACCCGCGAGGCTCACCTGAGCGACCTCCACGAGCAGCAGCGACCAGATCGCGTCACCGCCCTCGCCGCCCGCGACCCTGGTCAGGCCGTCCAGATAGTTCTGCGCGTGCCCTGCGATCTCGTCGGCGAGAGCGCTCCACTGATCAGACATCCAGCAGCCTCCGTCCTTCGAAAGCGCGGCCCAAGGTGACCTCGTCGGCGTACTCGAGATCACCGCCCACAGGCAGGCCGCTGGCCAGTCGTGTCACTTTCACGCCCATCGGCTTGACCAGCCGGGCGAGATAGGTCGCCGTCGCCTCCCCCTCCAGATTGGGGTCGGTGGCGAGGATGAGCTCGGTCACCCGGCCGTCGGCCAGCCTGGTCATGAGCTCACGGATGCGCAGGTCGTCGGGGCCGACGCCGTCGATCGGGCTGATCGCCCCGCCGAGCACGTGATAGGTGCCGCGGAACTCGCGCGTCTTCTCGATCGCGACGACGTCCTTGGACTCCTCCACCACGCAGATCACATGAGGGTCGCGCCGCGCGTCGCGGCAGATCCGGCATTCCTCTTCGGAGGCGACGTTGCCGCAGACACGGCAGAACCGGACCTTCTCCTTGACCTCGAGCAGCGCGTGGGCCAGCCGCTTCACGTCGGTGGGATCGGCCGCCAGCAGGTGGAAGGCGATCCGCTGCGCGCTCTTGGGACCGACGCCCGGCAGCAGGCCCAGCTCGTCGATCAGGTTCTGGACGACCCCTTCGTACATGTCTAGAGCCCGGGAAGCTGGCCGAGGCCGCCGCCGCCGAGACCCTGGGCGAGCGGGCCGAGCTTCTCCTGCTGCAGGTCGGCTGCCGCTCGCACGGCGTCGCGGACGGCCGCGATGACCAGGTCGGCGATCGTGTCGGCGGTGTCCTGCGGGTCGTCGGCGTCGATGACGGTCGGGTTGATCTTGAGCTCGAGCAGCTCACCTGAACCGTTGACGACGGCCGTGACCATGCCGCCCCCGGCCGAGCCCTCGATCTGCGCGTCGTTGAGCTCCTGCTGGGCGCTCACGAGCTGCTGCTGCATGAGCTGTGCCTGCTCCAGCAGCTGCTGCAGGTTGACATCCCCTGGGTTCACCTTCGTGCGCTCCTCGCCTGCTCCGCGTCCTTAACTGTCACGAGCCTACGGTGTCTGAGCGCCGTCATGTACTGGGGAGCACATGCGTTTCATCTGCATGCCATGGACCAGGGGTTTATGGCCGGATCCCAGCCCCCCTCCAGCGTCCGGGACCCGGCCCTCACGCCGACCGGAGCGGCCGCACCATGTCAGCGTGGGCCGTGACACTACCGAGACCGACGTTGCACACACGTTGCGAGCATTCAATCACCCTAAGCAATCCCCCGAATGGGTTGCGGATGTCGGTGATAACACGGATGCTTCGCCGTACAGCTCGACTACTTGGAGTGGCCGATGAGTGACGCGAACCTCGATGCGTACTCTCGCCGGCTTCGCCGGATCCACGAGACGACGGTCGGAGAGCCGCGGCAGCTGATCAGCGCGTCGTGGCGGAGGTCGAAAGAGGCTGGGGTCGATCCGGAGAGCCGTGCTGCGCCGCTGGTGTACGACGGCTCCCTCATCAAGGACGTCCGCCAGTCGCACCCGCTCCAGCCGCTGCTGCCCATGCTCGCGGACACGCTGAGACGCATGGCCGACGAGGCCGAGCACATCATGATCGTGACGGACGCCGAGGGCAGGATCCTGTGGCGCGACGGCGACTTCGGCACCATGCGCCGCGCCGACATCGTCGGCCTGGCCGACGGCCACCACTGGTCCGAGATCTCCGTCGGCACCAACGGCATCGGCACCGCGCTCGCCACCCGCAAGCCCGTCCACGTCTACTCCGAGGAGCACCTGCTGCGCGTGCTCCACTGCTGGTCGTGCAGCTCCGCGCCGATCATCGACCCCGACACCGACACCGTGCTCGGCTGCGTCGACGTCAGCGGCACCACCCGCAGCCTCCACCCCGCGACCGTCGCGCTCGTCGCCACCACGGCCAAGCTGGCCGAGGCGCGGCTCGCGCTGATGATGCACGAACGCGACGAGCGGCTGCGCAGGAGATACGACTCGCTCGTCCAGCGCGAGGGCGTCCTGATCACCAAGACGGGACGGGTCCTCGCGGGCGACCACTGGGGCAGGCTCGGCGCGCGAATCACCCTCCCCGAGCCGGGCGACATGGCCTGCCAGGCCGGAATCCTCGAGCCGTTCTTCGACGGCTTCCTCCTGCGGCCCGTCTCCCAGGCGGAGGCGCTGCCGCTGCGCCTCGCCTTCCTCGGCGAGGGGCCGCCCATCGCCCGCTACGGTGACCGCTACCTGACGCTCTCGCTGCGCCACGCCGAGATCCTGACCCTGCTCGCGCTGTACCCCTCGGGCCTTACCGCGGAGCAACTCTCCTATTACCTCTATGGCGAGGACGGTAACCCCGCCACGATCAGGCCCGAGATCTACCGGCTGCGCGCGCAGCTCGGCGAGGCGGTGGCGGCCAAGCCGTACCGGCTGGTCGCGCCCCTGTCCGCCGACTTCCTCGAACTCAAGCCATTGCTGGCGGCCAACGACCACGAGGCCGTCGCCCGGGCGTACACGGGGCCGCTGCTGCCGCGCTCGGAGTCACCCGAGATCCGCAGCGCTCGCGACGAGCTGGAGGTGCAGGTACGCACGAGCCTCCTCACCCACGGCTCGGCCGACGACCTGTGGACGTACGCGCAGACGGCCAATGGGCGTGACGACTTCCAGATCCTCGAACGCGTCGCCGCCGCCCTCCCCTCCTCCGACCACCGCGCCGCCGCCGCCCGCGCGCGCCTCTCTCCCTGACTTTTCTGTACGGCAGGCACCGCCCGCTGCTCACAGCTTTCTCCCGGTGACCGCCCTCTCTGCACGACAGGCACCGCCCGCTGGTCACAGCTTTCTCCCGGTGACCGCTCTCTCTGCACGACAGGCACCGCCCGCTGGTCACAGCGTTCTCCCGGTGACTGCTCTCTCTGTACGGCAGGCACCCTTGAGCGCCCCGCTGGTCACGGGGCCGGGGTCTGTCCAGGGATACGCATTACCGAGCGCCCATGGCTGGCCACCCCAACGGAAGGGCCATTCCCGGGATACCGACGCGCCTGGACAGCCACGCCCTGGGGATCAACCTCGCGGGAAGCCCGACCCTGAAAACCAGCACGTCTGAGAATCCGACCCCCCGAGCAACCAGCACCCTTTGGGAAGCCGACCCGGAGGCAACCAGCCCCCGAGAAACCAGCACCCTGGAGGCCGGTTCCGATCGCTCGGAAGGTCGGCCCTCGGAGGTTGGTCCTCAGAATGGCCGATCCCCGGATGGTCGATCAGGTGTGGTCGATTTCGCCGATCATTTGGGCGCCGAGTTCGCGTTGGAGCAAGGCCATGCCGCTGAGCTCGTCGACATCCGCGTTGGCGTCGTTGAGCGGGTCGACGTCGTCGGACTCGGGACCGCGCTGCCGTCCAGGAATCGCGTCGGGCCACCCGCCCGAGCCGCCACCCTGCCGGGACGCGGGCACACGGGGACCCGCCTGCGCCGCCGCCTGGGCCGCGGCCTTCGCCGCCGACCGCGCCGCCGCCAGACCGGGGCTGGGCGTCCGGGCCGCCTGCGCAGAACCTGAGGATCGGCTCGTCCCCTGCGTGGGGCTCGGCATGGGCGGCATGCCAGGATCCGGATCGTCGGGCGCCTGCGGCCAGGACTCGTCGGTGGTCAGCCGCTCCCGCTGATCGCCACCGGACACGCCTCCCTGACCCCCGTCACCGAGGCCCTCGGAAGCACCCCCTCCGGGAAAACCGCCGCCGGGAGCAACGGCTCCAGAAGCAGCGCCCTCAGGAACCCCGACTCCAGCGACGCCCACGCTCGATGCGCCCGCAGGAGCGCCTGCACCGGACGCGCCTCCGACAACGCCGCCCCCGGGAACACCTGCCCCCGGCGCTCCTGCGGAAGCACCTCCCCCGGGAACACCAGGAACAGGCACTCCCCCAGAAGCGCTTCCCCCGGGAACACCTGCGCCAGGCGCGCCTCCGGAAGCACCTCCGCCAGGAACGCCGGCACCGGGCACTCCTCCGGCAGCACCTCCGCTGGGAACGCCCGCACCGGGCGCGCCTCCATAGGCGTCGCCACCTGGGACACCAGCTACCGCGGCACCACCGGCAAAGCCGCCGGTCGAAGCAGCCTCCTCAGGAGCACCGCCTCCAGCGACACCAGTTCCGGCGACACCGGTTCCAGCGGGAGCGCCGCCATGGCCGCCGTTCCCGGCGGGACCACCCTGAAAGCCGCCGGGCGAGACACCAGGACCGCCGGGTGAGACACCGGGGCCACCGCTCGGCCCGCCATGCGGAGCCTGGGGAGCGCCGGGACCGGGCTGAGGCGGGCGACCCTGCGGCGCGGGTGAGCCCCCGACCACCGCCTCGACTCGCCACGTGCCGCCCAGGACGTCGCCCAGCGCACCGGCCACGACGGCGTCCTTGCCGCCACCGGTGAAGTTCTTCATCGCGCCGACCTGGCTGAACCCCAGCGTGACGACGTTGCCCTCGACGCCGACCACCTGGGCGTTGGTGTTGACGTTCGCCCAGACGACGATGCTGCGCTTCTTCAGCGCGGCCAGAACGGCGGGCCACTGCTGCTGCAACTGCCCCGCACCACCGGCAGCGGGCGGAGCGTAGGCGGGAGCCTGCTGAACCGGCTGCTCGGGCTGCGGCGTGGGAGCTCCAGGCCTGACCGTCTCCGGCCAGTCGTCCCCTGCACTGGCCGCGCCGGAGCCAGAGGCGGCCCCCATCACACCGGGAGCGCCCGAACCAGTGCCCCCCGTCCCGGGGGTGCTCGGCGCCGCCGCGCCCGAGGGGGCGGACGCCGTACCCGCCTGCCCGGATCCCGCATCGGAGGTGACGGCGGCCGGGGAACCGGCGGCGTCGCCGGAAGCGGCAGCCGCCCCGGAAGGCCCGGACGTCGTCATGGAAGCAGCAGGCTCGCCGTAGGAGCCGGCCGCGGCTCCGGCGCCGTGGGTGCCTGCCGTACCACCAGGGGCTGGACGGGACGCCATCTGGGCGACCACGCCGCCGCGCTCCAGGCGTTCGAGGCGGGCCAGCAGCGCGCCCTCGCCCTGGGCAGCGCCGGGCAGCAGCACCCGCGCGCACATCAGCTCGAGCAGCAACCGGGGCGACGTGGCGCCGCGCATCTCGGTGAGGCCCGCATTGAACAGCTCGGCCGCACGGGTCAGCTCGGCGGGACCCATCGAGGCGGCCTGGGCGACGAGGCGTTCGAGCTCGTCGGCGGGACGGTCGAGCAGGCCGCTGGTCGCCGCCTCGGGGACGTTGGCGAGGATCACCAGGTCGCGGAAGCGTTCGAGCAGGTCGGCGGCGAACCTGCGCGGGTCGTGCCCACCCTCGATGACCCGGTTGACGGTGTGGAAGACCGCGGCCCCCTCGCGCCTGGCGAAGGCGTCGACCACCTCGTCGAGCAGGTCGCCGTCGGTGTAGCCGAGCAGGGAGACGGCCTTGGCGTAGGTGATGCCGTCGTCATCGGCTCCGGCGAGGAGCTGGTCGAGGATGGACAGCGAGTCACGCGCGGAGCCCGCGCCCGCCCTGACGACCAGCGGCAGCGCGGCAGGCTCGTAGGGGACGCTCTCGGAGGTGAGGATCTCCTCCATCAGCGCCTTGAGCGTCGCGGGCGGCATCAGCCGGAACGGGTAGTGGTGGGTGCGCGACTTGATCGTGCCGATGACCTTCTCGGGCTCGGTCGTCGCGAAGATGAACTTCAGGTGCGGCGGGGGCTCCTCGACGAGCTTGAGCAGCGCGTTGAAACCCTCGCGGGTCACCATGTGCGCCTCGTCGATGATGTAGATCTTGTAGCGCGCCGAGACGGGGGCGAAGAACGCCCGCTCGCGCAGGTCGCGCGCGTCGTCGACGCCGCCGTGGGAGGCCGCGTCGATCTCGATGACGTCGAGGTGACCAGGACCCGTGGGGGCGAGCGCCACACACGACTCGCACTCGCCGCAGGGGTCGGGCGTCGGGCCCTTCGCACAGTTGAGGGAGCGCGCCAGGATGCGCGCACTGGAAGTCTTGCCGCACCCGCGCGGACCGCTGAAGAGATAGGCGTGGTTGATCCGGCCGGTGCGCAGCGCCTGCCGCAAGGGATCGGTGACGTGTTCCTGACCCTTGACCTCGGCGAAGGTTCCGGGCCGGTACTTGCGGTAAAGCGCAAGACTCATGCGACCATCCCGCCTGCGAGGGGGCTTCCAATGAAGAGACCCCTCGCACACCCGCCAGAGCCCGCTTATCCTTGCTGCCTTCCGGCCCTGGGGAGGTTCACAGGATGACGCCGCGCGAGGGGTCCTACGACAGTCTAGCCCCGTACGGCAGTGCTCGCTCACGCTAAATCGTGGTCTCTTCATCGCGAAGAGTCCGGTAAGCTTCTCGACGGAGGATTCGCCTAGTGGCCGAGGGCGCACGCTTGGAAAGCGTGTAAGGGGCAACCCTTCAGGAGTTCAAATCTCCTATCCTCCGCCAGTTCGAAGGGGCCATGCCGAGATCATCGGCATGGCCCCTTCGGCTTTGTGGCCCTTCGAGGTCGTTCGCCGACTCCCAAAGCACCACTGTGTCCCGAACGGCATCCGTGACGTGCTGGTACCGGCGCGCTAGCCTATTCCGGATATTGATCGCTGATCTCGGGACAGCCCGGCGGCTCTACGATCTCCACTCCCATGGGCGCCACAGTCCCAACCTTCACATCGGGCACGTAGCCCCTGGACACCATCACGGACGGAGTCGGGCTGGGCAGGAGAGCCTCTGCCTTCCGCATCGCCTCCAGGAACAGCGCCTCCCGCGAGAGGTGTTCGGCATCTGCGAGGGGTTGCACTCCGCAATCTGGTGGAGCGCTGGTGCTGAGCGTCGGCATCGCCGCCAACGCCAGAATCAGCAGGAAGGCCATGCTCCGCCGCTTCACTCACCCTCACTTCCAACCGATGGCACCGTGCGCCCGCCCAAAGAGCCAGCCGGGCAAGGGATTCCGCACGTTCGGGTCAGACGTCCAATTCCTCCGACGCCACCGTCTCATCCGCGGGCGGCGGCGGATGTCCGCCTTCATCCCCCAGCCGACAACCGGAGGTCCTCCGCGTAGGCGTAGGACGGCTCATCGTCAGCAAATGGGCTGACCACATCGTGACCAGCATGGAACGCCGGGCTCGCTCAGTACTCGGCGTAGATCTCGATCACATTGTCTTCGGGATCGCGGAAGAACAGCGTCCGGTGCCGCCACTCGGGCAGGTCGGTCGGTTCCCTGACGATGGTGACGCCCTTGGTGACCAGCTCCGCATGGCAGGCGTCCACGGCAGGGGGTGGCACGCGGAACGCGAGCTGGACAGCCGCGGCCCCTGACACTGAGGGGCCGTCGTCGTCCCAGGCCGGCCCCCGCCCCCTTGGCCGCAGCGTCAGCAACGTGACGCCCACCCTGAAGGTCACCCAGTTTTCGAGGTCGAGTTCGAGGGGAAAGCCCATCACGTCCTTGTAGAAGGCTCTCGTCTCCTTCATCTTCTCGCAGAGCAGGATCGTGTAGTCGAAATTACGGATCTCCTTGAGACTCATCCTGATCATCCTGCCAGTGCGGCCGACGCCGACCTCGCGCCATGGCACAGGAAGGTAGGGCCCAGCTCAGACAGGTCATGTCGAGATCATCGGCATGGCCCCTCCGGCTTTGGGCCCCGATCGGCCTCTCGACTGTGATCAACTGAGTCCCATGGAAGCCGTCCTCGCCGGGCTCTTCGCGATCGGGGGAACCCTCTTAGGTTCACTCGTCACCTACCTCTTCCAGCAGAGGACCGCCCAGAGAGCCGAACAGTTCACGATCTCCGCGCGCCTCCGTGAGGAACGAATGGCGGTCTACAGCGGGTTCGCCGGGACCGTCCTCGAATTCCGCTCCGCCCAGTACAACCGCGCCTTGCTGAGGTTCGAGGGCAGGGAGAGCGCGGCCTATGACGAGGCCAAGGCGACGTCGTACCGGCTTCGCGCGGCGTCATGGCACTCTCTCTATCGGGTTCGCCTCCTGGCCGATGACCCCGAGATCACGCGCCTTGCGGAGAACGCCATGACCCTCGTGGCCGACATGCACGATTCCACGGAGCGGGCCGCTCTGACCCAGCGGGGCGACGCTGTGCGTGAGGCGGTCGAGGAGTTCATCACCGCTGCGTCAGCGGAGGTCACGAGGGCGAAACCCTTGCCGAGGTAGGAGGCCGCCCCCCAATCGCGATGGCGCTTCTCAGCCTCGACAAGGCTGACCTAGCTCCCTGCGGGGGGTGGGGCCACCGAGGAGCGCAGGATGAGGCGGGAGCTCAGGGTGTGCATCTCCCTGCGGGGTTCGGTGCCCGCGATGGTGTCGAGCAGTACCTCCGCCGCCTTCGCGCCCAGTTGGTGCACGGGCTGTTCGATCATCGTGAGGGGCGGCTCCATGACCGCCGCCCATGAGCTGTCGTCGAAGCCGATCAGGGCGACGTCACGCGGGCAGGACAGCCCCGCCGTACGGAGGGCTCGCAGGGCGCCGGTTACCGCGTCGGTCTCGGTGCAGAACACCGCGGTGATGCGGTCGGGGAGGGCCAGCATGCGGGCGACCTCCTCGGTCGCCCGCTCCTCCGTCTTGCGTCCGACCATCACGAGGTCGGGGTCGAAGGGGATGCGGGCGTCGTCGAGCGCGTCGAGGTAGCCGCGCAGGCGCTCGCCGTCCGTCCAGAGGTTGCGGGAGGCCGCGGTGAGCAGTCCGCGCCGGGTCGCGGGGGCCTGCGCCACCGGCGGGCCCCAGACGAACCCGATACGGCGGTGGCCCGCCGTGATGAGCACCTCGACCGCCTCCCTGGCCGCGTCGCGGTTGTCGATGACGACGGCGTCGAGGTCGAGCGAGGCGACGGCGCGGTCGACGAGGACGACGGGGATGCCGCGGTCCATCGCCGCCTTGATGTGGGCCACCTCCGTACGGTCGACGGCCGCCGAGGCGATGATGACGCCGTCGACGCGCTTGTCGATGAGCACGTTCGTCGCCGCGACCTCCTCGTCGAGGTCCTCGTAGGTGCTCAGCACGATCGTGTCGAAACCTCTGGCACGGGAGGTGTCGGAGATCCCTCGCACGACACCGGCGAAGAAGGGGTTGCCGATGTCGGCGACGATCACCCCGAGGGTGTGGCTCACGCCCGTCGACATGCTGCGGGCGAGCGCGTTCGTGCGGTAGCCGAGCTTCTCGGCCGCCGCGAGCACCCGCTCGCGCAGCTCGGGACTGACGTACCCATACCCGCCGAGGGTCCTGGCCGCGGTGGCGCGGCCGACACCTGCCTCGGCGGCCACCTCGGAGATCGTCGGCGGCCCCGCCGCACGGCCCCGGTCAGCTGGCATGGATGGCGTCCCTCATCTCTCGTGTTCGGCGGCTCGCCACATGCTAGCCACGGGCGGTGTCACGGTGGCCCGGCCGTAGCCGAAGGCCCCTTCGACGAAGCACTGGTCGTACGCGGCCGCGGCGCCGTCATGCAGAGCCCGCTCGATCGCGCCCTCCGCCGGCGAGGACCCCGTCCGCGCGAACCGCGCAGCCCGCGCCCCCGCCGAACTCGCAGAGGTCGCCGAGCCGGTCGACGTCTTCGAGCCTGCCGCGCCCTCCGAGCGCACGGAGGTCTCTGAGTCTGAGCCGCCCGAGCCGGTCGACGTCGATGACCCTGCCGCGCCCCCCGCGGCCGACGAGCCCGAGCTCCCCGAGCCCGAGGCGCCGAACGAGGGGGGCCTCGCTGACCAGCCGCTGCGCAGGAGCGAGACGGCGAAGCCGGCCAGGAAGGCGTCGCCGCAGCCCATCGTGTCGACGACCTCCTCCTCCCCTACCGGCCGAGCCGCCACCGCCACCGTGACGCGTCCGTCGTGGGCGATCGCCCCCTCCACCCCCCGAGTGGCGAGCGCCATGCCCGCGCCCCGCCGTACGGCATTGGCGAGCAGGGCGCGCGTGGCGGCCTCGTCGAGATGGGAGCAGGAGAGCAGCAGCAGGTCGGCGTGCGGGCAGACCCGATCGAGATAGGCGGGTGTGCGGAACTCCTCCTCGCTGGAGAGGTCGAAGCTCACCAGCGGCCCGAGCCCCGCCAGCTTGGGCAGTTCGCTCTCGCTGCGGGAGTAGACGCTCGAGTGGACGAGGTCGAAGGACGACACGTAGTCGAGCAGGTCGTCGTCGAGCACCAGCGGCTCGCTGACGGTGACGCCGCCGCCGTTCCAGCCGAGGAAGATCCGGTCGCCATCGTCGACGCGCAGCGTGGAGACGCCGCTCTCCCCCTCCTTCACCGCGCAGCGGTCGACGGCGACCCCCTGGGCGGCGATCGACTCGCGCAGGAAGCTGCCGAGGTCGTCGTCGCCGAAGACCCCGAGGTAGGCCGCGTCGAGGCCGAGTCTGCGCGCGTAGACGGCGACGTTGACGCTGTTGCCGCCCGGGTAGTCGATGCCGCGGTCGACGAACCGGTCGACGATGTTGTCACCGAAGCCGAGGACTCTCATGGTTCTCCTGTGCGCGGGCGAGTGAGGGCGAGGGTGCGCGCCCCGCCCAGGTGGTCCAGGCGGGGCACCGAGGTGCTCAGTACTCCATGACCCGGTAGTAGCGGCGCAGGTCGAGCGAGTGGTCGCGAACCCGCTCCAGGTGCTTGCTGACCCTGCTCAGCACGGTGTCGAGCACCAGCGGGGCGAGCAGGCCGCGGAACTCGGGGCTGACGCCCTCGAGCGGGTAGTCCTTCGTGTCGAAGACGGTGACGTCGTTCGAGACACGCCTGGCGAAGGCCTCGACCCGGTCGGTGAGGGGGCGGGTCTCGTCCTCGCCCTGGAAGATGATCACGCTGGTGTCCTTCTCGATCAGCTCGAGCGAGCCGTGGAAGAACTCGGCGCTGTGCACCCTGGTGGTGCGCAGCCACTGCATCTCCTCGAGGATGCACATGGAGTAGAGGTAGGTGAATCCCCAGAGGTTTCCGCCGCCGACCAGGAAGTGGTAGTCGGTGTCCTTGTGGGCCTCGGCGAAGGCGGCGGCCACGGGCTCGGCCTGCTTCGCCACCTCGACCAGGACGCCCGGGATGCCGGCGAGCTCGTCGGCGAGCTTCTCGTAGCCGTCGAACTCGCCCCTGCGGGCGAGCAGCCGTCCCATGAACAGCAGCATCTGCATGTCGAAGGGCCACGTCTTGGGCTCGGAGATGAGCGCCACGTCGACGCTCTTGGCGACGGGTGAGTCGGCGTAGCCGGTGAAACCGATCGTGTAGGCGCCCCTGGCCTTGCAGTACTCGATGGCGCGGATGCTGTCGTCGGTGGTGCCCGAGACCGAGGTGAAGATCGCCACCGAGCGCTCGCCCAGGGTGGCGTCACCGGAGACGATCAGCTCCGCCGCGATCGCGGACCGCACGGGAAGGCTCGAGCCACGCCTGGCGAGGTGCTCGTACGGCCACATCTGGGCATACGTGCCGCCCGCGCCGACGAGGAAGAGGTTGTCGAACCCCTCGTCCACGAGGCGGTCGACGAGCTCCTCGATCTGGGGGCGCAGGGCCACCGCGCTCGCCGTCTGTGAGAGGAATTCGGGCTCGTTGAATCCGAGCATCATCGCGTCCTTTCGGGAGTGGTTCGGTCAACCTGAGACCGGTATCACGCGGGGATCACGCTGACACAGAGAAACCGGTGACGTCAATCCCGCAGTTCAGAGCCATGTTTATAAAGATCTTGGCTGTGAGTCTGGTACCGGTATCAGTTCCTCTGTACAGTCAGCCCTCACCAAGCGCCCCCTCTCCCCCCGAGAGAAAGGAAGCCCATGCGCCCACTGACGACGTTCGCGGCACTGCTCGGAACGCTCGCCCTCACCGGCTGCTCCGGTGGCTCGGGCAAGGCTCCCGCAGCCGACGTCACGGCGAAGCCGGAGTACTCCGGCACGCTCAGCGTCCTCACCAAGTTCGCGGGCGACCCGCTGAGCCCGTACTTCGAGAAGCTGGCCGCCGCCTACGAGAAGCAGCATCCGGGGGTGAAGGTCGAGCTCATCCAGGAGACCGACCAGAGCATCAAGGACAAGTCGAAGACGCTGACCGCCTCGGACGCGCTGCCTGACATCTACTTCACCTGGACCGGCAACTGGGCGGAGAACTACGTCCGCGGCGGTCGCGCGGCCGACCTCACCAAGGTGATCGGCCCCGACACCGAGTGGGGCAAGACCTTCAGCAAGGCCTCCCTGTCGGCCTTCGCCTACGACGGGCGCTACTACGGCATCCCGCTGTACAACAACGGCAAGTTCATGGGCTACAACAAGGCCGCCTTCACCAAGGCGGGCGTCAAGGTGCCCACCAGCTTCGAGGAGCTCATCGGCAGTTGCGAGACGCTACGCAAGGCCGGATACGAGCCCATCGCCTTCGGCAACAAGGACGGCTGGCCCGCGCTGCACTACCTCCAGCAGCTCTTCGCCTACAACGTGCCGAGCGCCACCCTGCGCGCCGACTTCCACCCCGCGACGGCCAAGCTCGACCACACCGGTTACGTCACCGCGCTGAAGCAGTTCAAGACCCTCGTCGACACCTGCACCGACACCGGCAGCGGCACCAACGGCGTGCTCTACACCTCGGCGCAGGAGGCCTTCTCCAACGGCAAGGCCGCCATGTACTACCAGGAGATCCTGGAGTTCGACAGCACGACGGCCGGCCGCGGGCTCACCCCCGAGAACTTCGGCATCTTCCCGCTGCCGGTCCCCGCCGGCGCGGCCGGCAACCCCAAGGTGATCGAGGGCGCGCCCGAGGGCTACCTGGTCAACGCCAAGTCGCCGCGCGCCGCGCTCGCCGTCGACTTCATGAAGTTCGTCACCTCGAAGGAGAACGCGAAGACCCTCTCCTCTCCCCCGTACGGCCAGCCGAGCACGGTCGTCGGCGCCGTCACCCCCGAGACCTCGAGCAAGGCCGTCTACGAGGGGATCGAACTGGTCAACCAGGCGCCCGAGCTGGCCAGCTGGCTGGACATGGTGACGGTGCCCGAGGTCGCCGACGCGTGGCTGGCGGGCGGCGAGGCGCTCATCACCGGCGGCAAGAAGCCCGAGCAGGTGCTCGAGAGCGTCCGCCAGGCCTCAGAGTCTGCCAAGTAGTCCGGTGCGCGCCATCGTCCAGCGGACGCTCGGGCTCGCGTGGGTCGTCCCCGCCCTCGTGCTCGTCGGGGTGTTCGTCTACCTGCCGCTCGTGCAGAACTTCGGGTTCAGCACGCTCAAGTGGGACATCTACAGCGGAGACCAGGAGTACGTCGGGCTCGACAACTACGCCAAGCTCCTCGACGACCCGATCTTCTGGTCCTCGTTCGGGAACAACCTGCTCTACGCGGTGATCTCGATCGTCTTCCAGGTCTTCGGCGCGCTGCTGCTGGCCGCGCTCATCGAGAGCATCCGCAGCGACCGGTGGCGGCGCAGCCTCAGGGCGATCTACTTCCTTCCCTCGGCCATCTCGCTGACGGTCGCGGGCCTGCTCTTCTACTTCATCTACGAGCCGAACCTCGGCCCGCTCAACCACGCGCTCGAGGCGGTGGGGCTCGGGCTGGTCGACCAGTCGTGGCTGGGCCAGGAGAGCACCGCGATGCTCGCGATCATCGCGATGAGCCAGTGGCAGGGCTTCGGGTACTCCACCCTGCTGTTCGCGGTCGCCATCCAGCGCATCCCCGCCGAGCTGTACGGCGCGGCCGCCATCGACGGCACCGGCCCGATCCGCCGTTTCGTCCACGTCACGGTCCCGCTGGTTCGCGAGATGACGGGACTCATGACGATGGTCACCATCTCGGGGGCGTTCCAGGTGTTCAACGAGGTCATGGTCATGACCAGCGGAGGGCCGAACAACTCGACGCAGGTCATGGGCACCTGGCTCTACCGCAGCGGTTTCGTCCGCAACAACTTCGGCTACGCCGCCGCGATCGCGACGGTGATCTTCGTGATCACGCTCGGCGTCGCCATGGCGCAGCTGTGGGTCACCCGCAGGAGAAGGGTGGAATGGTGAGACGCCTGAGCTTCCTCGGCGTGATCGCACGCGTGTTCATGTGGGCCTTCCTGCTCGGCCTCGCCGTGGTCGTGCTGTACCCGCTGCTGTGGATGGCGCTCAACGGGTTCAAGTCCAACGCCGAGCTGTTCGGCAACCCGTTCGCGCTGCCCGTCGACTGGAGCTTCGCGAACTACCAGAAGGCGTGGAACCGGGGGGTCAGCGACTACCTCACCACCAGCGTGCTCGTCACGGTGACGTCGACGATCGTCACCGTCTTCGTCAGCGCCTGGGCCGCCTACGGCCTGACCAGGGTCGCCATCCCGTTCAACAAGGCGATCACCGCGCTGATCCTCGGCGGGCTCATGCTCGCCCCGACCGTGGCGCTCGTCCCCCTGGTGAAGATGTTCCAGGCGATGGGGCTGTACAACAGCTTCTGGGCGCTGCTCATCCTGTACACGGCCTTCCGGGTGCCGTTCACCACCTTCCTCATCCGCGCCTACATGATCGATCTCCCGCGCGAAGTCGACGAGGCCGCCGAGATGGACGGCGCCGGCCGGTGGACCGCGTTCTGGCGGATCATCCTGCCGATGAGCAAGCCGATCATCACCTCGACGGTCCTGCTGCACGTGCTGTTCGCCTGGAACGAGTACCTCTTCGCGATGGTGTTCACCAGCGGCAGCGGCGTGCAGACTCTTCCCGTGGGTCTGACCAGCCTGATGAGCAAGCACGGCACCGACTACCCCGTCGTCTTCGCCGGCATGGTGATCGCGGCCGTCCCCGTGGTGCTGCTTTTCTTCTTCGGCCAGCGTTACATCGTCAAAGGCCTCGCTGACGGAATCGGCAAGTAACGGAGCTCCCCATGACCCTCTCCCTCCAGCAGCTCACCGGCTCGAACTTCGGCTACCAGCACCTGCCGTTCGAGCGCTTCCTCGACGACGCCGCCGATCTCGGCCGGGAGCGGCTGGAGCTGTGGGGCATCGCGCCGCACTTCCACGTCCCGCAGGTGAGCGACGCCGAGGCGCGGGCCGTCCGCCGCGCGGCCGCGTCGCGCGGGCTCGGCGTGCACTGCCTCACGCCTGAGCAGGTGTCCTACCCGGTCAACGTGGCCTCGCCGGTCACATGGCTGCGGGCGGCGAGCATCGCGATGTTCCGCCGCGCCGCCGAGTTGGGCGCGGAGCTCGGGGCCGAGCTGCTCCTGCTGACCCCCGGACGGGGCTTCGAGGACGAGCCGCTGGAGGCGGCCTGGCGTCGTTCGGTGGACGCCATCGGCGAGATCACCGCCTACGCCGGGACGCTGGGGGTGGCCTGCGTGCTCGAACCGCTCCAGCGCGTGGAGTCGAACCTCGTCAACGACTCGCGGACGCTCGCCAGGATGCTCGACGAGATCGGCTCGCCGAACCTGGGCGCCGTGCTCGACACCGTGGGCATGGCGGTGGCCGGAGAGGGCGTCGACGACTACTTCGACTCCCTCGGCGACCGGGTGCGCCACGTGCACCTCATCGACGGCAGTCCTGCGGGCCACCTGGCGTGGGGCGACGGCGAGCTGCCGCTCGCCGCGTACCTGTCCGCGCTGGAACGCAGGGGGTACGGCGGGCACATGACGTTCGAGCTCTTCGGCGACGGCTCATACGCGTTCGGCCCCAGGCCCGTCGTCGAGCGCTGCCTGTCGGCGGTGACGTACGCACTGCCGAGATAGGCGACGAGATAGGGCGATTGGACAGCCGACGGCCACGCCGCCGATGCTGAGGGCATGGAACAACGGATCATCGGCAGGACCGGCCAGAAGGTCTCGGTCGTCGGGCTCGGCACGTGGCAGCTCGGCGCGGACTGGGGCGAGGTGACGGAGAAGGACGCGCTGGCCGTCCTCGACGCGGCCGTCGAGTCGGGCGTGACCTTCTTCGACACCGCCGACGTGTACGGCGACGGCCGCAGCGAGCAGCTGATCGGCGCCTACCTGCGCGACCGTCCCGACGCCGGCCTCCTGGTCGCCACCAAGATGGGCCGCAGGGTGGCGCTCGACCCGGCGCTCTACACCCTCGACAACTTCCGCGCGTGGACGGACAGGTCCCGCGCGAACCTGGGGGTGGACCGCCTCGACCTGGTGCAGCTGCACTGCCCCCCGACGCCGGTCTACTCCGCCGACGCGATCTTCGACGCGCTGGACACGCTGGTCGAGGAGGGCAGGATCGCCGCCTACGGGGTGAGCGTCGAGACCTGTGAGGAGGCGCTGACCGCGATCGCGCGGCAGGGGACGGCCAGCGTACAGATCATCTTCAACGCCTTCAGGCTCAAGCCGCTCGAGCAGGTGCTCCCGGCCGCCGCCGAGGCGGGGGTGGGGATCATCGCCCGCGTGCCGCTCGCCTCGGGACTGCTCTCCGGCAGGTACACCAAGGACACCGCGTTCCCCGCCGACGATCACCGCACCTACAACCGGCACGGCGAGTCGTTCGACCAGGGCGAGACGTTCTCGGGGGTGGACTTCGCGACCGGGGTCGAGGCGGCCGCGGAGTTCGCCGCGCTGGCACCCGAGGGCGCCACCCCCGCGCAGACCGCGCTGCGCTGGATCATCCAGCAGCCCGGCGTGACCACCGTCATCCCCGGCGCCCGCTCGCCCGAGCAGGCCCGGGCCAACGCGGCGGCCGCGGCGCTCGCGCCGCTACCCGAGGCGGCGCTGCGTGCCGTACGGGAGATCTATGACGGGAGGATCCGCGCGCAGGTGCACCACCGCTGGTAGCCGCTCACGCCGCGATGGCGCGGGAGCGGTCCGTGGCCAGGTGGATGGCCATGCCGCCGAGGACGGTGCCCATGAAGTAGCGCTGCATCCGCAGCCACAGCGGACGGGCGGCGAGGAAGGCGGCCAGGGTGCCCGCAGTGATGGCGATCAGGCCGTTGACCGTGGTGGCGACGACGATCTGGACCGACCCGAGCGCGAGGCTCTGCAGCAGGACGTGACCGGCGGCGGGGTCGATGAACTGGGGCAGCAGCGAGAGGTAGAGGATCGCGATCTTCGGGTTGAGCAGGCACGTGAGCAGGCCCATCGAGAAGAGCCTGCGATTGGAGGCGTGCTCGAGCTCGCGCGTCTCGAACACCGATCCGCCGCCGGGCTTGAGCGCCTTCCACGCCAGCCACCCGAGGTAGGCGGCGCCGGCCAGCTTCAGCGCGGTGTAGGCGGCGGGCACGAGGGCGAAGATCGCGGTCAGGCCGAGACAGGTCGCGGTCAGATAGATCGTGAACCCGAGGACGACGCCCGTCAGCGAGACGAGGCCCGCGCGCCTGCCTTGGGTAATAGACCGAGAAATCAGATAAATCATGTTCGGCCCTGGTGTGAGCACCATGCCGAGAGAGACCAATGTGATCCCGATAAGTCCGCCCGTCATATGCACACCATAGCGACCAGGGCCGCTGCGACACCTTCACCGGCGGCATCTGACTGATCCGCGGCCTGGAGGGCAGGTGCGGGGCATGGATTTCCGAGACGAGGCCCAGCTCGACGCCTCACAGGTCGAGCAGCGCGGCGGCCGCCGTATCCCCGGTGGGGGACTGACCATCGGGGGCGGCATCGCCGGCATCATCGCGCTCATCGCGGCCGTGATATTCGGGGTGAACCCCGGCGACATCACGGGCAGTGATCCGGCCGGACTGCAGCCCACCTCGAACCTGTCCGAGCAGTGCAGGACGGGCGCCGACGCCGACCAGTCCGAGGAGTGCAGGGTCGTCGGCGTGGTCAACAGCATCCAGGACTACTGGGGCCATCTCGACGGCTACCAGCAGGCCAAGACCGTGCTGTTCGCCCAGGCCGTCAACACCGGCTGCGGGGCGGCCGACTCCTCCGTCGGCCCCTTCTACTGCCCGCGTGACCAGCAGGTCTATCTCGATCTGAGCTTCTTCGACCAGCTCCAGTCGAGGTTCGGCGCGGAGGGCGGCCCCTTCGCCCAGGCGTACGTCATCGCCCACGAGTACGGTCACCACGTGCAGAACCTGACCGGCCAGATGGAGCGCGTCGGGCAGGACCGCCAGGGCCCCGACAGCGGCGCGGTGAAGCTGGAGCTGCAGGCTGACTGCTTCGCGGGCGTCTGGGCCAAGCACGCCGTGGACACCGGGTTCTACGAGAAGCCGTTCACCCAGTCCGACATCCGGCAGGCGCTGGACGCCGCGGCCGCGGTGGGAGACGACCGGATCCAGGAGCGCACCCAGGGCCGGGTCGACCCCGAGGCGTTCACGCACGGCACCTCCGAACAGCGCGTCACGTGGTTCGGCACCGGCTATCGAACCGGCAATCCTGACGAATGCGACACCTTTCGGAAGGGCGTCTGACCTGCGGCGGGAGCAGTGAATAACGCAAACATGCGAATTCTCTTCTAAACTCAATGGGGTGATCTTCAAGTTGGTCGGCGACGGACGCCCTTATCCCGAACACGGTCTGAGCAGTCGCGAGTGGGCTCAGATCCCGCCGAGGCAGGTCCGGCTCGACTCCCTGGTCACCACCAAGGCCATGCTCGACCTGCACTCGCTGCTCGCCGCCGATTCCACCTTCTACGGTGACCTGTTCCCGCACGTCGTGCAGTGGCAGGGCGAGCTCTACCTGGAGGACGGCCTGCACCGCGCCCTGCGCGCCGCGCTCCACCAGCGCTCCATCCTGCACGCCAGGGTGCTGGAGCTGCCCTCCTGACCGGCACCACACCGCCCGGCTCGGAATCCCCGCCGGACACGCCGAAGGCCCCTGAACCGACTGCGGTTCAGGGGCCTTCGTGGTGGCGGTGGTGGTGGGATTTGAACCCACGGATGAGTTGCCCCATCACACGCTTTCGAGGCGTGCGCCCTCGGCCACTAGGCGACACCACCGCCGACGAGCTTACCGGATTCTCCGAGTAGCGAAGAACTTCTTGAGTACGGAGGAACACTCCTCCTCCAGAACACCGAGGATCACCTCGGGCCGATGGTTGAGCCGCCGGTCGCGCACGACGTCCCACAGCGACCCGACCGCCCCGCCCTTGGCGTCGACCGCCCCGTAGACGATGCGATCGACGCGGGACAGCACCGCGGCGCCCGCGCACATCGTGCAGGGTTCGAGCGTGACGACGAGCGTGCACCCGCTCAGCCGCCAGGAGCCCAGCGCGGCGGCGGCCCCGCGCAGGGCCAGGATCTCCGCGTGCGCGGTGGGGTCGTGACCGGACTCCCTGTCGTTGCCCGCCCTGGCGAGGACGTCGGGGGGCTCGGCTCCCACCACCACCGCGCCCACGGGGACCTCGCCCCGCTGTCCGGCCAGCTCGGCCTGCTCCAGCGCGAGACGCATGGCGCCCTCCCACGGGCTCACCACGAGTTCACCGCAGGCGGTCGAGCTCGTCGGCGAAGGCCAGCCGCTCGGCGATCACCGAGAGGATGTCGGCGGGCAGCACGCCCTCCTCCATGCTCAGCTCGAGCAGCTCCTCCTTGCTGACGCCGAAGTCGCTCAGCAGCTCGAAGTCGCCCGCGGGCCGTACCCCGAGGTCGGGGTTCTCTCTGTCGGGGGCGACGCCGGCGAACTCGGCGAACAGCTCGCCCAGCGGGCCGGCAAGGCCCGCCTGGGCGTCGGAGAGGAAGACCCTCGGCTCCTCGTCGCCCCGGTAGCGGGCGATGGCGAACCACTCGTCCTCGACCTCGACGCACAGCAGCGCGAGCTCGTCGCCGGTCAGGCCGAGGCTCTCCTGGACGGCGTCGCCGAGGTCGTCGACGATCTCCGCGTCGCCCAGGTCGACCTCCGCGCCGCTCCACCCTTCGGGCGTCCTGACGAATGCGGCCGAGAAGATGGCGCTGGAGGGCATGCCGGTGCTCCCGAGGTCAGCCGAAGACCGAGTCGATGGCGCGCTCGAACGGCTCGGAGAAACCGAGCCGCGCGGCGATGCTGGACAGCACGTCCTCGGGGTGGAGGTCGATGTCACCGGAGAGGATGCCCAGCTCCATCTCGTCCAATCCGAGGTCCACGAAGATCGACAGATCTCCCGCGGGCAGCACGGTGTCCTCGTCCTGGAGGATCTCGTCGAGCTCGTCCTCGTCGGGGACGGGCACGTCGAGGTATTCGAGAACCTGCTGCGCCAGCGGGTAGTCCCACGAAGCGGCGATGTCGGAGAGGAACACGTCCACCCGATCGCCCAGCACGCGCAACGCCACGAAGAACTCGTCACCGACGGCCACCAGACCGATGGTGCCGCTCTCGCTCGGTTGCTGTTTCAGCGCGTGGATCAGCCCGTGGAGATCGGAGGTGAGAGCCACGGGAAGCAGTTCGGCATCCCAGCACTCGTCCTCTCGATAGACCACGATGGCGAAGTCGAGCGCATCTTCGTCTGTCATCGTCCACCCCACCCGACGTGGCCTCTACGACCTTCAATGCTTCCAGAAGCGTCCACTGAGCGTAGGGCCCTCCGACCAAATTGTGATCAAATCCAAGTACGCGACGTGCCGGTACCTTCCACACAAGATAGCGTTGTCCGTTATGGAGACCCTCGTCGTCGATCACCCCCTTGTCGCGCACAAGCTGACCACGCTGCGCGACGTTCGTACCGATTCGCCCACTTTCCGGCGGCTGGCCGACGAACTGGTGACTCTCCTGGCCTACGAGGCCACCCGCGACGTCCGGGTCACCGACGTGACCGTGCAGACCCCGGTGGCCCAGGCCGAGGGCGTACGGCTGGCCAAGCCGTCCCCACTGGTGGTGCCCATCCTGCGGGCCGGGCTCGGCATGCTGGACGGCATGATGCGCCTGCTGCCCACGGCGGAGGTCGGCTTCCTCGGCATGCTCCGCAACGAGTCGACGCTCCAGGCCGAGACCTACGCCACCCGGCTGCCCGACGACCTGTCCGGACGGCAGTGCTACGTGGTCGACCCGATGCTGGCCACGGGCGGCACGCTGGCGGCGGCGATCCAGTTCCTCTTCGACAGGGGCGCCGTCGACGTGACCGCGCTGTGCCTGCTGGCCGCGCCCGAAGGCCTGGCCTACATGGACAAGGTCTTCGCCAACTCCGGCAAGCCCATCAGGGTCGTCACGGCGGCGCTCGACGAGCGGCTGAACGAGCACGGTTACATCGTTCCCGGCCTCGGAGACGCGGGAGACCGTCTCTACGGCGTGGTCTGATCAGCTCTTTTCCTCCTCTAGGCGCTCCACTTCGTTACATACTGTGGTTGCATGGGTACGAAGAGTAACGAAGGCATCTCTTAGGCGCCGCTTTCCCAGCGGCGCACACCGGGGAGCACCATGAGCGAGCCAGCCACGAGTCCTTACGCGGAGGTCGAGTCGGCCCTCCGTGACGAGTTCGCGGGGATCCACTCCGCGAGCACGGTCACCCGCTGCGTCGAGGCCGCGCATTACGGCGCACTCGAGGTCACCGGCTATGCCCACCCGGGCCTGGTCGAGCGGATCGCTCGTAAGCACCTTCATGTCCTCGCCCTGGTGGCCAGCGAGCGAGGTTAGTCAAGATCCAAAATCCCGCGACGCTTAAGACTTGTCGTGGTCTGTTGCGCTTTACCCGGCCACTCGGGTGGGTAATGTATACGGCGGGTGTAGTGGGTACGTGGTAGTGGAGGCGACAGTGCAGGTCAAAAAGGTCCTCACCTATGGTGGTATCGCATTCGTTGCGTACTACCTCTTCGCGCGACCATCCGACGCAGCGGACGCGGTTCGAGGCGCGTTCGACACGATGTTCAACGCGGCCGACTCGCTAGCTCAATTCTTCAACAGCCTCGCATGAGACTTGTGACCCACGGGGACTCTGCTCCGTCGTCGGTCAACCGGTACCTACTCCCCCACGAACACCAGGTCATCATGGTACGGCGGCACCCAGCCGTACTTCTGCGTCCGGTCGCCGAGGTCTTCGGCGGCCTGATCATCGCAGGGCTGCTCAGCAAGTTCTTCGGCGACCAGGGCGGCGGTACCGCCTTGGTCGTCGTGTGGTGGCTCTGGCTCCTGTTGCTCATCCGTTTCGTGTGGAAAGTCGCGGAGTGGTCGGTTGACTACTTCGTGGTGACCTCGAAACGGATGTTGCTCACCACGGGCCTGATCACGCGCAAAGTCGCGATGATGCCGCTACAGAAAGTCACCGACATGAGCTTCCAACGCTCACTGCTCGGCCGCATGCTCGGTTATGGCGAGTTCATCCTCGAGTCAGCAGGTCAGGACCAGGCGCTGTCGACCGTGGAGTACATCCCGTATCCGGAGACCCTTTATCTCGAGGTCTGCCAGATGCTTTTCCCGAGCAAGGACGAAGGGGACGATTAACCCTCTGTGAAGAGATTTCTCGGGTGGGGATACCCGATTCGGTCGCTTCATGCAATCATTGCGACACATTGACCCTTCCCCGCCCTGAGAGATGAGATGCCGAGTCAGGGAACAATCGGTGACCGCGTCCGCGGACTGCGGCTGAACAGGCGGATGTCCCAGGCCCAGCTGGCCGGGCCCGACCTATCGGATAGTTACGTCTCGCTCATCGAGTCGGGCAAGCGCACGCCGACTCCGGTTGTGGCACGCCTCCTGGCCGAACGGCTGGGATGCACCACCGAGTTCCTCCTTCACGGGATAGAACCTCGGCAGCGTATCGATACCGAGCTCGGCCTTCGCCATGCCGAGCTCGAACTGCGTCATGGCGACCCCCAGCTCGCCGCCGAGCGCTTCACCGAGATCATCAAGGCGGCCGGCGAGGAGAACGCGTTGCTCGCCGCGCACGCCAGGCTCGGCAGGGCGCGCGCGCTCGAGGCGCAGGGCAGGCTCGGACCGGCTGTCGAGGCTTATGAGCGGCTGCGTAGGGAGGCAGCCGCTCATCCCGAACGCCTTGCCGACCTGCCGCTGACCGTCGCGCTGTCGCGCTGCTACCACCTCGCCGGCGACCGGCTGCGCGCCCGCGACCTCGGCACCACCGCCTACCAGCAGGCCGCCAGGCTGGCCGTCACCCAGGGCGAGCTGGCCGTGGAGCTGGCCGCCGCGCTGGTCGCGACCCGTTCCGAAGACTCCGCGGAGCTCGCCTACGTACGACAGGTGCTCGCCGCGACAGGCTTCCCTGAGGTTGTGGACCGTTCCGCTGAGATCCACGCGCTGTGGAAGGCCAGCATCGTGGCCGCCTCAGGCGAAGACTCCGCGCTGGCCGTACGGCTCGCCGACGACGCCATCGCCGCAGGTCGCCCGGCTCGTCTGGCCGTCCGCCTCGGGCACGTGGCGATGGAGTGGGCCAGGCTCGGCCTGTCCTCCGCCGAGGAGGCCGAGGATTTCGCCGTGGCCGCGAGCCGGATCCTGTCCGGCTTCGCCGACACGGTCGCCGGCCACGCCGAGAGCCTGATCGTGCACGGCCGGGTGCGACTTCGCGCAGGTGACGCGGCCCGTGCGACCGAACTGGGCACCAGTGCTCTCGCGCTGCTTCGAAACGTTCCAGGAACGGTCCCGGCCACCGGGCACCTGCTCCTGGCCGACGCCGCCCTCACCGGCGGCGGCGAGCCCTTCGAGCACCTGCGCTCGGCGCGCCTGCTGCTCGACAGCCTGCACGGGCCCCTCTACGGCACCGACAGCAAGGCGGCCCGCTGCTGGCGCGAGCTCGGCGACCTGTACGGCAGGGCCGGTAACCGAGAAGAGCAGACGGCGGCGTATCGTAGAGCACTTGAGGCTGCCGGAGTGCGTTCCGCCATGGCAGGAGTGAAGGTCGACGTACCGATTTCCCGATGAGAATGCACCCTCCGGGAGCTCCAGATTTGTGTTTTCAGGTCTGGAATAATTAGGGTCTACCAGTCATTGACTCATAGGATGATTGGTTTCCCGGAGGAGGCGGACTGTGAGTCTGCGTACGGCGCAGCGGGCTTCGCTCGTCGACCAGGTGATCGATCAGCTCAAGGAGCAGATCACCTCAGGGTCGTGGCAGATGCACGGCAAGATCCCCACGGAGACCGTGCTCGCTGAGCAGTTGGGCGTGGGCCGCAACACGGTCCGCGAGGCCGTGCGCGCGCTCACGCACGCGGGGCTGCTCGAGTGCCGCCAGGGCGACGGCACCTACGTCAGGGCGACCAGCGAGCTATCCGGCGCGATGCTGCGCCGGCTGCGGCAGGCCGAGCAGTTGGAGATCCTCGAGGTCCGGCGGGCGCTCGAGGTCGAGTCGGCCCGCCTGGCCGCCACCCGGCGGACCGACGACGACATCATGCTCATCGAGGCCCGGCTGGCCGAGCGCGACAGGGCCTGGGAGGCGGGCGACCCCGAGGCGTTCGTCGAGTCGGACCTGGCCTTCCACATGGCCGTGGTGCACGCGACGCACAACCTGGTGCTGATCGACCTCTACGAGGACTTCTCCGCCGCCCTGCGGGCCAGCATCACGGCGGCGGGCACCTCGATGGACGCGCTGAACAGCAGCTACATCCCGCACGACGCGATCGCCCGCGCCATCGCGGCGGGCGACGCGGCCGCCGCCGAGCGCGCCGGCCACGCGTGCATGGAGCACATCCTCATCGCCCTCACCGACGTCTGACCCGCATTATCTTCCTTTACGGCAGAGCCCGCTTACGGCCACCGCAGTCAGCCGGTGGCCGTCTGTCTTTCACGCGTACTCCAGCGGGACTTCGGCCGTCCGCCGTTACGTCGATTCGTTCAGCCCCTCCCCTCCACAACCTGTCTCTGGGAAGGGCTCAGTGGCGGCGGTGGCTTTACGGGCGCCGTTTCGACCCCTGGCCACGCGCGCTCGAGGAGCGTCTCCCTGGATGGATACCGGCCCCGTGCCGTGAGTGGCGCCGAGGGTGGCCTGCCGTACCGGATTGTGCGGTTTTCAGATGATGCGCAGGGACATGACCAGGTAGTGGAAGGCGGGGGCGGCGTCGCCGGGGACGTCGGTGATCAACGCCGGGCGGGTGGAGGACTCCATGTTGATGCGGGCGAACTCCGTGTCGATGCCCGTCAGCCCGTCGAGCAGGAACTGCGACTGGAACGCGATCTGGATGTCGTCGCCCCGCAGGTCGCACTCGACGACCTCGGCGCCCCTGCCCACGTCTCCCCCGCCGGCCTGGATGAGGACCTGATCCTTGGTGAAGGAGAGCTTGACTCGGGTGTTGCGCTCGGCCACCAGCGCCACGCGCTTGATGGCCTCCACGAAGGGCCCGACCCGCACGTCGGCGCGCAGTGGCCAGTCGCCCGCCAGCCTGGCGCGGTAGTCGATGAACTGCTCGTCGAGCAGCCTGACCGTGGTGCTCCTGCCGACGCTCTCGAAGCCCGCCACCCCGTCGCCCATCGCGATCGACACCTCGCCGCCGCGCAGCGACTTGGCCACCTCGACGAGCACCCTGGCGGGCACCATCGCCGAGACGTGGAGATCGGGCCGCTCGGGACGCCAGGCGAAGTCGCGGGCGCCGATGCGGTAGCGGTCGGTGGCGGCCATGGTCACCATGTCACCCGCGATGTCGACCCTGATGCCGGTCAGCATCGGCAGCGTGTCGTCGCGGCTGGCGGCGGGGGCCACCTGGCTCACCGCGCTCGCGAACACGCCCCCGCCGACGGCGCCGATGGCGGGCGGCATCTGGGGCATCGTGGGGAAGTCTTCGACCGGCATCGTGACCAGGCCGAACTCGGCGCTGCCGCAGGTCAGCACGGCTTCGGCGCCGTCGGTGACGATCTGCACGGGCTCCTGGGGCAGGCTGCGGCTGATCTCAGCGAGCAGCCTGCCCGGGATCAGCACCTTGCCGGGCTCGTCGACGTCGGCCTCGACCTGCGCCTGGGCGGAGACGTCGTAGTCGAACGCGGACAGCGTCAGCTCCTCCCCCGCCTCGAGCAGCAGACCGGAGAGCACGGGAGCGGCTGGACGGGTGGGGAGAACTCGGGCTGCCCACGCCACCGCGTCGGCCAGAACATCGCGGTTAACCCGGAACTTCACCTGAGCCATCCCTTCGTCGCCGGTTTCTCACCAAACGGTAGCCTGCGCGACCGACAAAGCTGACGGTGCGTCAGGAACTCGTCCGGGAGAGCGACCGGGGCTCAGCGCCGCGCGGCGTTGAGATAGGCCAGGACGGCCAGCACCCTGCGGTTGTCGTCATCGGAGGGAACCAGGTCGAGCTTGGCGAAGATGGCGGCCGTGTGCTTGGCCACGGCGCTCTCGCTCAGGTAGAGGCGCTGGGCGATCGCCGCGTTCGACCTGCCCTCCGCCATCGCGCCGAGGACCTCACGCTCACGCGGCGTCAGCCTGCCGAGCGGCTCGTGCCTGGCGTTGCTGGCCAGCAGCTTGGCGATGACCTCGGGGTCCATGGCCGTGCCACCCTCGGCGACCCTTCGCACCGCGTCGACGAACTGCGCGGCGTTGAAGACCCTGTCCTTCAGCAGGTAGCCGACCGCTCCGGAGCCGTCGGCCAGCAGCTCCCTGGCGTACAGCTGCTCCACGTGCTGCGACAGCACCAGGATCGGCAGCCCGGGGATCTGCTTCCGCGCCGACAGCGCGGCCTGCAGCCCCTCGTCGGTGAAGGTGGGCGGCAGCCGTACGTCCACCACCGAGACGTCGGGGCGCAGCTCGATCAGGGCCCGCTCCAGCGAGGGTCCGTCGTCGACGGCGGCCACGACCGTGAAGCCATGGGCCTGGAGCAGATGGATCAGTCCTTCCCTGAGCAGGTAGAGATCTTCGGCGATCAGCACGCGGTTCAGCATCGGCTGAACCAGGGGCGGCGGGGAGAGGCCTCGGCGATCCAGCGTTCGCGCGAATGCCGCATCGGCAGGTACAGAGCCACGCCGTACATCAGCATGCCGAGCGACACCATTCCGACGATCGCCGGCCACTGCCAGAAGTCCGGCAGGTACAGGGCGAGGAACCAGCTCCTGTGCTCGAACCCGATGGTCTTGAACACCCCTGCGACCAGACCCTGGGGAAAGAGCGGGAGCCAGGAGAACGCCCAGCAGAACACCACGACGGCCGACTGCCACTTGGGCATCGGGTGCTTCTTCTTGCCGTACTCCTCGGGCAGCACCTTCGGCACCGACATCGCCACGGTCGTGGGACCGCCCTGCGGGCTGGACAGGGCGAGCACGCCGTCGAAGGCGGCGAGCCTGCGCTCGATGCCGTCCAGCCCGCTGCCGCGCGAGGGGTCGGCGCCGCCCTCGCCGTCGTCCCAGACCATCACGGCCACGTCGCGCTCAGTGTGGCTGATGTCGACGATGACGTTGTCAGCGCCCGAGTGCTTCGCCGCGTTGGACAGCAGCTCGCTGATCGCGAAGTACAGAGCGGTCTCGACGGGAGTCTGCAGCCTGACGGGCAGGTCCACCTCGACGCTGGTGCGCAGCGGGCTGTCCAGTGCCAGCGCCTTCACCGCGTCGCCGAGCCCGCGCTCGGCCAGCACGGGCGGGTGGATGCCGCGCACGACCCCGCGCAGCTCGACCAGCGTCTCCGCGGAGGCCTCACGCGCCTTGGCCAGCAGCGCCACAGCCGCCGCCGGGTCGGTTCTGACCAGCTCCTCGACCGAGCCGAGCGTCATGCCGAGCGCGACCAGCCTGGCCTGCACGCCGTCGTGCAGGTCGCGCTCGATCCTGCGCATCTCGGCCGCCTGGGAGTCCACGGTCAGCGTGCGCGACTCCGACAGCTTGCGCACCTGCCCCGCGAGCTCGCTTTTGGCCGTCGGCCCGAGCAGCCACGCCGCCCAGTACCCGTAGACCCGCTGCGCCTGCCCGGGCAGCACCAGCAGCGGTACGGCCAGCACCAGCTTCACCACCGGGTCGAACAGCAGCCACAGAAAGTCGCGCCAGGTCGAGGGGTCGCCGAACAGCCACTTCCACCTGTCGTTCCACGCGGGGATTCTGGGCGTCTTGTACAGCGTGCGATCCGAGCGGTACCAGCCGTCGGCCTGCGGCACGGGAGGCGGCGGCTGAGGATGGTAGGGCGCAGCGATGCCCATCAGCGTTCTCGTCCGCCGCGTCACGCGCCTGACCAGCGCCACGCAGGGCGGGAAGAACGGGACCAGTCCCAGGGTGAAGGAGCCCAGCAGCACGAGGACCGACAGCAGCACCAGCGGCACCTCGACGACCACGAGCGCGAGCAACCAGAGGCTTCTGCGCAGCATGCCCTCCAGTCTGAGCGATGGCGCCGCCTTCGGGTACTGCACCTAGGTACACCATTACCGGGCATCTAGCCGTCTTATCCGCTGATCAGCGACTTCCTACCGTGATGGCCATGAAGGTCATAGAGGTCACGAACCTCCACAAGCGCTATCGCGACCAGGTGGCGGTGGACGATGTCTCGTTCGCCGTCGACGAGGGCGAGATCTTCGGCGTCCTCGGCCCCAACGGGGCCGGCAAGACGACCACGGTGGAGTGCGTCGCGGGGCTGCGCACCCCCACGAGCGGCACGATCACCGTCGGTGGCAGGACGCCGCTGGAGGCCAAGCACCTGCTCGGTGTCCAGCTGCAGAGCGCCCAGCTGCCCGAGAAGATCAAGGTGTGGGAGGCGCTGGACCTGTTCGCCTCCTTCTACCGCGAGCCCGCCGACTGGCGCGCGCTGCTCGAGCGGGTGGGCCTGGCCGACAAGCGCGACACCCGCTTCGCCAAGCTCTCCGGCGGCCAGAAGCAGCGGCTGTCGGTGGCGCTCGCCCTCGTCGGCAAGCCGCGCGTGGCCATCCTCGACGAGCTGACGACCGGCCTCGACCCGCAGGCCCGCAGGGACACCTGGGAGCTGATCGAGCAGGTCCGCGCCGACGGGGTCACGATCGTGCTGGTCACGCACTTCATGGAGGAGGCGGAGCGGCTGTGCGACAGGGTCGCGCTGATCTCCTCGGGCCACGTCGTGGCCATGGACTCGCCAAGGGCGCTCATCGGCCAGGTGGAGGAGTCGCAGCGGGTCAGGTTCCGGCCCTCGGCGCCGGTCGAGGACGCGGTGCTGCTCGCCGTACCCGAGGTCACAGGGGTGCGTCGGAACGGCGAGCAGGTCGCGGTCACCGGCACCGGCAACCTGGCGCCCGCGGTCACGCTCGCGCTGGCCGAGCACGGGATCGTCCCCACCGACCTGCGCATCGAGCAGGCGACGCTCGAGGACGTCTTCCTCGCACTGACCGGAAGGACGCTGTCATGAGCAAGATCCTGCTCGTCGAGACCAAGCTGCATCTGCGCGACGGCTGGTCGCTGCTGTTCACGCTCGGGCTGCCGCTGCTGCTGCTGGTGTTCCTCGGCAGGGTCGCGGGTCCCGGCTTCCCCGCGCTGATGGTCATGCTGTCGGTGCTGACGGTGTCGTTCAGCGTGCTGCCCGGCGTACTGGCCGCCTACCGGGAGCAGGGCGTGCTGCGCAGGATGTCGACCACGCCGGTCTCGCCGCTGCGCATGCTGACCGTCCAGCTGCTGATCAACCTGGTGGTCGCGACGGTGGCGACGGTGCTGCTGATCGCCTTCGGACCTGGCGTGCCGAAGAACGTCGCGGGGTTCGTACTGGTGTTCCTGCTCGGCTCGGCGGCGCTGATGGCGATGGGACTGGTGATCGCCGCCCTCGCGCCCAACGGCAAGAGCGCGCCGATCATCGGGTCCGCGGTGATGTTCCCGCTGATGTTCGTGGCCGGGATGTGGGTCCCCAGAGAGTTCCTGCCCGAGATCGTCAGGGTGATCGGCGACTACTCGGTGGCCGGGCCCTTCGCCCAGGCGCTGGGCGCCACCTGGGCCGGGCAGTCGCCGCAGCTGACCCACCTGCTGGTGCTGACGGCGGGGGTGGTGATCTTCGGCGGGATCGCCGTCAGGGTGTTCCGCTGGGAGTGATGCCCCTGACGTTGGTCATCAGCGCGTAGAGCGAGGTGGAGGCGGCGATGAACAGCCAGTTGCCCTTGAGCCCGCCGAAGGTCAGGTTGGCGACCTTCTCCGGGATCCGCAGCCTGCCGATGAGCGTGCCGTCGGGGTCGAAGCAGAGCACGCCGCCCTCCCCTGCGGCCCAGATGCGGCCCGCGTCGTCGAGCCTGATGCCGTCGGAGGTGCCCTCGGCCAGCACCTTCCCGCCCGACAGCGTCCCGTCGTCGTGGACGTCGAAGACGCGCAGATGCTTGCGGCGGGTGTCGACGACGTACAGCAGGCTCTCGTCGGCGGAGAAGGCCAGGCCGTTCGGCCGCTCGAAGCCGTCGGCCACCTTGCTGACCGCACCGGTGGCGGGATCGGCGCGATAGACGTGGCAGCCGTCGATCTCCTGCTCGGCCCGGTGCCCCTCGTAGTCGCTGGTGATGCCGTACGGCGGGTCGGTGAACCAGATCGACCCGTCCGACTTCACGACCACGTCGTTGGGGCTGTTGAGGCGCCTGTCCTCCCAGCGGTCGGCGATCACGGTGACGGAGCCGTCGTGCTCGGTGCGGGTGACCCTGCGGTTGCCCTGCTCGCAGGAGAGCAGGCGGCCCTGGGCGTCGCGGGTGTTGCCGTTGACGTACCCGGACGGCTGGCGGAAGGGGCCGACGTGCCCCGTCAGCTCGTCCCAGCGCAGCATCCTGTCGTTGGGGATGTCACTCCAGACCAGATAGCGGCCGGCGGGGAAGTAGCAGGGACCCTCTGCCCAGCGCGTACCGGTGTGCAGGATCTCGATCCGCTCATCGCCGCCGATACCGTTGAAGCGCTCGTCGAGGATCTCGAACTCGGCCTGAATCGTGTTCACGTGCCGATGCTAGCCCTGCCTTTAAGCTGTGAAAGATGCAGGTATACGCGCACATCAGCGATATCCACATCGGCGGCTCCGACCAGAGCGTCGAACGCACCCGCCTCGTCATGCGCCACCTCCTCTCCTTTCCAGGGCAGCTGGACGCGATCCTGGTCACCGGCGACATCGCCGACCACGCGCTCGTCGAGGAGTACGAAACGGCGCGCGACCTGCTGCGCTCCCCCATCCCGCTGATCATCTGCCCGGGCAACCACGACAGGGTTCCCGAGTTCGAGAAGATCATCGGCCCGGCCAACCAGATGCTGCGGCTCGACGGCGCGACGATCGCGCTGGCCGACTCCAGCATTCCCGGCAGGGACGACGGCCGTCTGTCCGACGAGACCATCGCCTGGCTGGACGAGGTGCTGTCGGAGCGCCCCGAGGTGCCCGCTTTCGTCGGCATGCACCACCCCGCCGTGCCGCTGGGCGTGCCGTACGTCGACGAGATCCGCCTCCAGGAGCCCGAACGGCTCGCCGCGCTGCTCGACCGGCATCCGCATGTCGTCGCCGTCTTCGCGGGCCACGCCCACACCGCCGTCGCCACCACGTTCGCGGGACGACCGCTGATCGTGGCGCCGGGCGTCATCTCCACGCTGGTGACCCCGACGGAGAGCGGCGCGACCGTGATCGTCGACTACGACCTGCCGCCCGCCTTCGCCCTGCACCTCTTCGACGCCGACGCGGGCACGCTGGTGACGCACTTCCGCCCGGTGACGCCATGAGCGCGCCGTGGAACGCGAAGGAGCTGACCGTGGGCCAGCTGTCCGAGCGCAGCGGCGTCGCGGTCTCCGCGCTGCACTTCTACGAGGCCAAGGGCCTGATCACCAGCCGTCGCACCACCGGCAACCAGCGCCGCTACAGCCGCGACACCCTCCGCAGGGTCGCGTTCGTCCGGCTGGCCCAGCGCATCGGCATCCCGCTGAAGACCATCAAGGACGCCCTGGCCGAGCTGCCGGAGGAGCGCACTCCGACGCGCGCCGACTGGGCCCGCCTGTCGGCCACGTGGCGCGCGGAGCTGGACGACCGCATCGAGCAGTTGCTACGGCTGCGCGACGACCTCACCGACTGCATCGGCTGCGGCTGTCTGTCCCTCGACAGGTGCGTGCTGGCCAACCCCCGCGACCAACTCGGCGAGGAGGGGCCGGGGGCACGGCGCATCGACACCCACCTGCGGCCCCCCTCGTGTGTCACTCGCCAGGAGGAACGATCAGCGACGGACGGCGTGCATGGTGCAGCACATGGTTGCTGACACTGCCGAGCAGCACCGAGCGCACCCCGGCGAGCCCGCGCGAACCGGTGATCACTAGTGCCGCGTCAAGCTCGTCGGCCAGGTCGACGATCGCCTGCCAGATCGAGGTCCGGTCGGCCACCGCGCGATAGGTGACGTCGGTCAACCCGGAGGCGAGCGCCAGCTCCGCGCCCTCCTTGGCGGTCGCCTCCGCCTGTGCCCGGTACTCCTCGGGCTCGTTCGGCACGATGGCCGCCGCGCCGTGCCTGGCCAGCTGCACGAGAAGCGGCTCCCATACCGTGACGATCACAGTGGGCTCCGCGGTGAGATGCTTGGCGGCGAACTCGATCGCGTGACGCGAGTCGGCTGAGCCGTCGTAGGCGATGAGGTAGGTCATGGTCCCGAATTCCCTTCGCTTTACCTATCGCGTGTAGCGCTGGGATGATCGATCCGGATTCCTGACCGCGCTGTCTGCTGCGTCACAATCATCGGAAGATCCCATACTTTCCTCGAGATGACGACCTCGCTCGACGGCTACGTCGCCGCGCCCGGCATCTCCCTCGAGCACCAAAGTCATCGAAACGCCGCAGGCCACACACTTCACCTTCCGGGTAATGTGACTGGATGACCGGATCGGTCATGAGGAGGGCCTGTGAAGCGCGCCGATCGGATCCTTGACGCGGCCGCCGAACTCCTGGTGCGGCTCGGCTACCGCAAGGTGACGATCGAGGACATCGCCCAGCGGGCCGGTGTCGGCAAGGGCACCGTCTACCTGCACTGGCGGACCAAGCAGCAACTCTTCGACGCGCTGCTCCTGCGCGAGGCCATCGCCTACCTCGAGAGCCTGCTCGCCGAACTGCGCCGCGACCCCGCCACGGTGCTGCCCCACCGCCTGCTGTCGTTCTCGTTCGTGGACGTCCAGGCCCGGCCGGTGCTGCGGGTGCTGGTCACCGGAGACACCCGGCCGATCCAGGGCATGCCGGCCGACCGGCCGCTGCGCAGCCAGGAGCTGCTGGCCACCAAGCGGATGTTCGACCTGCTGGTCAGCCACGGCCTGCTCCGCGACGACGTGCCGAACCTCCCCTACGCGATGAGCGCGCTCAACAGCGGCTTCTACCTCGTCGAGGGCCTCGACCCGCAGGCCGCCGAGCTGGAGGTGCGGGCCAAGGCCGACTCGCTGGCCTTCGTCGTCAGGCACGCGCTCGAACCCCCGTCACCGCCGGGCCCCGAGGAGCTGGCCCAGGCCGCCGCCGAGATCATCGCCGTCTTCGAGGACCTCATCCCGCCCTATCGCCAGTGGATCTACCAGGGTTGAGCGCGATCACCAGCTCCTCCAGGGAGCCGATCACCGTCACCCCCTCCTCAGGCGCGGCCGGGCCACCGGCCCTGTCGAGCCAGAACGCGCACAACCCCGCGGCCTTCGCGCCGAGCGCGTCGACGTCGTACTTGTCCCCCACGTAGGCGACCTGCTCAGGCGGCAGGCCCAGCAGCTCGCAGCCCGCCAGGAAGATCTCGGGGTGCGGCTTCGCCCTGCCGTACTCGTGGGAGCAGACGATCGCCTCGCCGAAGTGGCCGGCCAGCCCGAGCGCGGTCAGCTTGGCGCGCTGGTGCGCCAGCGAGGAGTTGGACACCACGCCCAGCCTGAAGCGCGGCGCGAGCGCCTCCAGCACGGGCCGTGCGTCGGGAAAGGCCGCCCACTCCTGGGCCACCAGGGCCGAGTAGCGCGCGAACCAGGCGTCATGGTCGGGGACCGCGCGCCCGAGGAAGCGCCTGACCCTGACGACCCGCTGCTCCTCGAAGGACAGCTCGCCCGCCAGGAACCTGGCGTACTCCTCCTCCATGATCGCGTGCCAGAGCGCCACCGCCTCCTCGGGCGAGGCGAAGCTCTCCAGCAGCCCCTCCGCCGCCAGGTGCCCGAGCAGACCGGCCCGCTCCGAGCTGGTGTAGTCGAAGAGGGTGTCGTCGATGTCGAACAGGACACCACAGATCTCGCCGGGCAACGCGCCGTCCCTTCTAGTGCTGGGCCATGTCCACGAACCGGCTGTAGTGGCCCTGGAAGGCCACGGTGACGGTGGCGGTGGGTCCGTTACGGTGCTTGGCCACAATCAGGTCCGCCTCGCCCGCCCTGGGCGACTCGCGCTCGTAGGCGTCTTCGCGGTGGAGCAGGATGACCATGTCGGCGTCCTGCTCGATCGAACCCGACTCACGCAGGTCGCTCACCGCGGGGCGCTTGTCGGTGCGCTGCTCGGGACCTCGGTTGAGCTGGGAGATCGCGATGACGGGGACCTCGAGCTCCTTGGCGAGCAGCTTGATCGAACGCGAGATCTCCGACACCTCGTTCTGCCTGGACTCGGTCTTCTTCGGCGAGCTCATCAGCTGGAGGTAGTCGATGACCACGAACCGCAGATCGTTGCGCTGCTTCAGGCGACGGCACTTGGCGCGGATCTCCATCATCGACATGTTCGGCGAGTCGTCGATGAACAGCGGCGCCTCGGCCACCTCGCTCATCCTGCGGGCCAGCCTCGTCCAGTCGTCGTCGTTCATCATGCCGGAGCGCATGGCGTGCAGCGCCACGCGCGCCTCGGCGGACAGCAGACGCATGGTGATCTCGTTGCGCGACATCTCCAGCGAGAAGATGACCGTCGTCATCCCATGCTTGATAGCCGCCGACCTGGCAAAATCCAGCCCGAGGGTGGAGTTGTGGGTGGGGATCCACGTCCGCCCGGCCAGGTACATGTGATCGGCGTTGTCCACTTCCACGCACCGCACGGGCACCGACTGCACCGGCCGGACGTCGGTGATGTTCCGGTAGGTCGTCTTGGGATGGGCGTTGGTGTTCACGCGGGCGTTCTTGCGGGGCAGCCGGAAGACCTTGTCGGAGGGCGTGAACGTGATCGCGTAGCTGGTCGAGCCGGCCTCGGTGCGTCCCTGCACCTGCTCGGATGTCCAGGTCGCCTTGTATCCCAGGCTCAGGATCAGCTCCCAGGCGCCCTCCGCCAGTCGTCGGTTCGTGACGGCAAACTGGACGGTCCCGAGATTGTTGATGTAGCCGTCGGTGTCCAGCAGCCCAGCAAGCAGTGCCCTACGCTGCGCCTCCGACGCGCGCAGGTACTCCTGGGGAATGTGCTTGTCTCCCAGGACTCCGATCGCCCTCAGGCGACTGTTCAAGCTATCCAGCTTGACCCAATCCCCACCAGAACGCATCGGCTGAGTAGACACGGCCACTCTGAACGCGTCGTTGTTGGGCTTCGGAATGCTGTGAAAGTACCCGGCCAAGGTGACCTGCTCCAGCAGGTGGGGGAGGTCATCGGCACCCACGGTGAGCCGAGCGGTTGCGCTCGCCCCGTCGCCCAGCCAGTACCCCAGGATGTAGGGGTCGATCGGCAGCTCCCTGTTGGGCATCTCCAGCGGCTTGGCGTTGACGACGGTGTGGTTGAGGCGCTTGTCTGCGGTGTTGCACCACAGAGTGGCGGCGATCTCCTCCGTCGTGCGCACCTCGGCGAACGTCCGCTGGTTCTTGGTCCGGTTGTAGCCGACCGCCGCCGCCTGAGCCGAATTGCGGGATGCGCGCGTGTCGGTGAGCCACTGGTGTTGAGCATCGGCCACGATCACTGTGCCGTCGTTGAACTCCACCTCGTAGCAGGGGCGGCCGTGCATGATGTCGGTGGCCGCCACGACACGCGTGGGCTTGCCATCGGCTCCGATCAGGTAGTCGCCGACCTGCACCTGCCCCATGCTGGTCCAGCCGGTGGGTGTGGGCAGGGGAGTGTCGAGGGCGAGGGCCTTGCCGATCGCCGGGCGGGCAGCCACCACGATCATCTGGCCGGGGTGGAGGCCGTTGGTGAGGGAGTCGAGGTCCTGGAAGCCGGTGGGGACGCCGACCATCTGGCCGCCGCGGGAGCCGATCGCCTCCAGCTCGTCAAGGGCGCCGGGCATGATGTCGGACAGCGGCGCGTAGTCTTCGGACGTGCGGCGCTCGGTGACCTTGTAGATCTCGGCCTGGGCGCGGTCGACCAGGTCGTCGACCTCTTCGTTCTGCCCGCCGTAGCCGAAGGAGACGATGCGGGTGCCCGCCTCGATGAGGCGGCGGAGGATGGCCTGCTCACGGACGATCTTGGCGTAGTAGCCGGCGTTGGCCGCGGTGGGGACGACGGCCGTCAGCGTGTGGAGGTAGGCCGCGCCGCCGACCCTGGCCATCTCGCCGCGCTTCTGCAGCTCGTCGAAGACGGTGACGGCGTCGGCAGGCTCGCCCCTGCCGTAGAGGTCGGTGATGACCTCGTAGATCATCTGGTGCGCCGGGCGGTAGAAGTCGTCGGATCTGATGATCTCGACGACGTCGGCGATGGCGTCCTTCGACAGCAGCATGCCGCCCAGAACGGACTGCTCCGCCTCGATGTTGCTGGGTGGGGTGCGCTCGAAACCGGGGCCGCCGCCCGGCTCTTGGTCATCCATGGTTACCGCGCCCCCTCGAACACACCTAGCAGGCGGTCGCACCACCCCCACTTGTAGTCGACCGGGCTGACAGTTTCGCCCGTCGTTAGACGGTACGGCAACGCGGCCTGTGGACAACCCTGGGGGCAAGCTGTGCAGGAACCGGTGGATGGTGTGGGAGTGCTGTGGACGAGCCTGGGGATAACTCGGCGGCTTGTTGTGGAAACAGGCGCTGACCTGCGGAGATATTGTCCACCGTCTGTGGAGGAAAGAAAGTTGGCGCGACACGCCGAAGCAACGGGAGGTAAGGGGCATAATGACTAAATGCCCATTACTGCCCGGGACAGGGAGATTCTCCGGCTGGCGCTCCCGGCCCTCGGCGCGCTGGTCGCCGAGCCGCTGTTCCTGATCGCCGACTACGCGATCGTGGGCCACGGTCTCGGCACCTCGGCGGTGGGCGCGCTCGGCGTGGCGGGGACCGTCCTGTCGACGCTGGTCTATCTCTGCGTGTTCCTCGCCTACGGCACCACCGCCTCGGTCGCCAGGCAGATCGGCGCGGGCAACACCGAACGGGCGATGCGCAGCGGGGTCGACGGCCTCTGGCTGGCGTTCGGGATCGGCGTCGCGTTGATCGTCGTGGGCTGGCCGCTGTCCCCAGGGATCGTCGACCTGTTCGGCGCGACCGCGACGCAGTCCGCCGACGCCGTCACCTACCTGCGGATCAGCCTGCTGGGCACGCCCGGCATGCTCGTCGTGCTGGCCGGCACCGGCGTGCTGCGCGGCATGCAGGACACCAGGACACCGCTCGTCGTCGCGGTCGGCTCCTTCGCGCTGAACGCGCTGCTCAACGCCTGGTTCGTGCTCGGCCTGCACTGGGGCATCGCGGGCTCGGCCTGGGGCACCGTCCTCGCGCAGACCCTCGGCGCGGCCGTCTACCTGTGGGTGGTCGTCGGGGGCGCCCGGCGGGCGGGCGTGCCGCTCGCGCCCGACCTCGCGGGCATCGCGCAGGCGGGTACGGCCAGCGTCGCCCTCCTGGTCAGGACCGTCTGCCTGCGCATCGTGCTGCTCGTCGCGACCGCCGTGGCGACCAGGATGGGCACCGCCGAACTGGCCGCCCACGCGATCGCCACCCAGCTGTGGACCCTGCTCGCCCTCGGCCTCGACGCCATCGCGATCGCCGGCCAGGCCATCACGGGCCGCTCGCTCGGCGCGGGCGACGCGGACGGCACCAGGGACGCCACCAGGCGCATGGTGTGGTGGGGCGTCTGGTCGGGTGTCGTGCTCGGCGTCCTGGTCGTCGCGGGACGCCCGTTCTTCCCCGGCATCTTCGACGCCGATCCCCTGGTGACCGCCGAGCTGCTCGGCGTCCTGTGGGTGGTGGCGCTGTTCCAGCCGATCTCCGGCGTCGTCTTCGTGCTCGACGGCGTGCTGATCGGCGCGGGCGACCAGCGCTACCTCGCGTGGGCGGGGGTGTGGACGACGCTCGCCTACCTGCCCGTGGCCCTCGTGGCGGGAGACCTCGTGGTCCTGTGGCTGGCGCTGGGCGTGTGGATGATCGCCAGGATGCTCACGCTCGGTATCAGGGCGTACGGCACCCGGTGGCTAGTTACCGGAGGGTGACCACTCGTCAACCGGCCCGTGCTTGCCTGGCACGGTCCACACCCTGCACGGTGGAGCCTTCCTAGTCGATTGGTCCATCGACGTGCGCCGACTTCCCCTCGCCGACGCGATCGGCCTCCGCACCGGTGCCAGACACAGCCTCCACCGGCTCTATCGCCCTGCCGACCTCGTGGTGCTCGGCCTGGGGGTGATGATCGGCGCGGGCATCTTCAGCATGGCGGGACGCCAGGCCGCCACCACCGCCGGTCCCGGCGTGATCCTCTCGTTCATGATCGGGGGCATCGCGTGCATGCTGGCGGCCCTCTGCTACGCCGAGCTGGCCTCGGCGATCCCCGCCTCCGGCGCCGCCTACGCCTACGCCTACGTCATCTTCGGCGAGGTGTGGGCGTGGGCCGTCGGCTGGGCGCTGATCCTCGAGACCCAGCTCGCGGCGGCGGTCGTGGCCAGGGTGTGGGCGATCTACGCCACCCAGACCCTCACCGACCTCGGGATCGGCCAGGCGATTCCGCAGGGTGTGCTGGCCGCGTTCGTGCTGGCCGCACTGACGACCACGGTGGCGCTCAGCGCGCGCATCGGCCTGCGGGCGCTGTGGGTGATCGTCGTGGCGAAGCTGCTGGCCATCGGCGCGGTGATCGTGGTCGGCGCGACGCACGTCGACACGGCGAACCTGGGCGACTTCATCGCGCCCGTCCAGCCGTCCACGGGGTCGCCCGACACCGTGCTCGGGCTGCTCCTGGGGCCAACGGGGAGCTTCGGGTGGTTCGGGGTGTTCGCGGCGGCTCCCGCCATCGTCTTCGCGTACGTCGGGTTCGACCTCGTGGCCACGGCTTCGGAGGAGACGGTCGAGGCGCCGCGTGCCGTACCCCTGGGGATGATCAGGAGCCTGGCGATCGCCACCGTGCTGTACATCGCGACGGCGCTGGTGATGGTGGGCATGGTGCCGTACACGCGGATCGCCAGGGAGGCGCCGCTGGCGGCGGCTTTCAAGACGGTCGGCGAGGACGTGATGGTGCACGTCATCAACATCGGCGCGGTTCTCGGGCTGACGACCGTGATCCTGGTGCTGATCGCGGGACAGACCCGGATCATGTTCGCCATGGCCCGCGACGGCCTGCTGCCCCGCCGCCTCGGCACGCTCAGCCGCCGTTTCCACACCCCTTCCACCGTGACGCTGGTGATCGGGGTGGTGGCGATCCTGCTGGCGCAGCTGGCGCCCGTGCTCATGCTGGAACAGCTGGTGGTGCTCGGGACGCTGTTCGCGTTCCTGATGGTGTCCGTCGGGGTGGTCGTGCTGCGCCACACGATGCCCACCACGCCCAGGGGCTTCACCGTGCCACTGTCCCCCTTGGTCCCCGCCCTGTCGGTGCTGGCCACGCTGTGGCTGATGATCAATCTGCGGGTGCAGACGTGGGCCGGGTTCGCGGTGTGGATGGTCGCGGGACTGCTGGTCTACCTGGCGTACGGCAGGCGGCGCAGCCCCTTCGCCGCCGAGCTCACCCGGGGAGCTCCGGGCGGCCGGGGCGGCCGTGGCGGCTTGGGGGGCCGGGGGGGCCGGGGTGGCCGCCATCGCCGCTGAGGCGCGCTCAGAGCCTTCCCGCCTCGATGACGCTGCGCAGGAAGTCGCGCGTCCTCGGGTGCTGGGGATCGGTGAAGATCTGCTCGGGAGTGCCCCGCTCCAGCAGCACGCCGCCGTCGAGGAAGCACACCGTGTCCGCGATGTCGCGGCAGAAGCCCATCTCGTGCGTGGTGAGGATCATCGTCATGCCCGACTGCTTGAGCTCCTTGATGATCCCCAGCACCTCGGTGACCAGCGCGGGGTCCAGCGCCGAGGTGACCTCGTCCAGCAGCATCAGCCTGGGCTGCGTCGCCAGCGCCCTGATGATGGCCACCCGCTGCTGCTGCCCGCCCGACAGCTGGTCGGGGTAGGCCCCGGCCTTCTCCGCCAGCCCGAACCTGGCCAACAGCGCCCTGGCCTGCTCCTCCGCCTCGCCCTTGGCCACCTTGTGCACCTGGCGGGGGGCGAGCGTGATGTTGTCGAGCACGGACATGTGCGGGAAGAGGTTGAACGCCTGGAAGACGATGCCCAGCCGCTTGCGCACGTCGTCCACGTCGACGGCGGGATCGGTGATCTCCTTGCCGTCGAGGAGGATGGCGCCGTCGTCGACGGTCTCCAGCAGGTTCACGCACCGCAGCAGCGTGGACTTCCCCGACCCCGACGCGCCGATGAGGCAGACCACCTCGTGGGTGTCGACCTCGAGGTCGATGCCCCGCAGCACGTGGTGGCCGTGGTAGTTCTTCCAGACCCCGTCAATGGTCAACACACTCACGCCACACCTGCTCTCTTGGCTGCCATCCGGCCTCTTCTCGGTGCCGTACCTTTCGGTGCCGCACGGCCGCCGTTTGGTGCCGTACCTTGCGGTGCCGTACGGCCGTCGTTTGGTGCCGTACGGCAAGCCGTCCCACGCACCTTCGTGGTCACCGCTGACCGTCCGTCCAAGGGACGCTCCTCGTGCGCCCCCGGCTGCCCGCCGCAACGGCGCACCCCCACGCGCCCACCACCGGGGTCTGAGGCAGGGTCCACTCGCCCACCACCGGCGTATGGGGTGCGGTCCGCTCGCCCACCACCGGGGTCTGAGGTGCGGTTCACTCGCCCGTCAGCGGCGCCTGCCTTGCGGTGGTCCGCTCGCACAGCACTGACGCCTGTCCTGCGGTTCGGTCGCCTGCCCTCACGCGCGTCCGTCCTACGGTGCCGACGGCAGGTCCCGTCCGAGCTCTTCTCCGCGGCGTTCACTGACCACGCCGTCTCTGCGACCTGGCCGCCAGATAGTCGGTGAACCGTGCCATCGGGATAGTCAGCAGGATGAACAGCAACGCCGCCACCAGGTAGGGCGTGTAGTTGAAGCTGCCCGCCGCGTGGATCTGCGCCTGCCGCAGCGCCTCCAGCGGCCCGATCGTGGCCACCAGCGCGGTGTCCTTCTGCAACGAGACGAAGTCGTTGAGCAGCGGCGGCACCACCCTGCGCAGCGCCTGAGGGAGCACCACGAACCTCATGGTCTTGCCATGGCTCAACCCCAGCGACCGCGCCGCCGCCACCTGGCTCGGGTGGACCGAGTCGATGCCCGACCTGATCACCTCGGCCACGTACGCGCCGTACGACAGCGTCAGCGCGATGATCCCCAGCGTGGCCAGGTCCGTCGGGACCCCCTGCAACTGCAGCGCGGGCAGTCCGAACCCGATCAGGTAGATCACCAGGATCGTCGGCACGCCGCGGAAGATGTCGGTGTACGCCGTGGCCAGCGCCCGCAGCGGGAAGAAGATCGGCGCCTTCAGCCCTCGCGCCAGCGCCACCAGCAGCCCGACGACCAGGATCAGCGGCTCGGCGATCAGGAAGATCTTGATGTTGAGCAGGAAGCCGGTGAGCACGTCGGGCACTGCGTTGACGAACTCGTCCCAGTTGAAGAACGTCTCCTTCACGCTGGCCCAGCCCGGAGAGTTCGTCACCCCCCAGACGAGGAGGACCAGGAAGACGATCGTCGAGGCCGTCGCGACGGACGCCGAACGGCGGGCCCGCGTCCTGCGGACCCGCTCCCGCTCGACCTGCCGATCGCTCTTGACCCACTCGGTCGCGGTTTGGCTCGTCATCGGCCTACTTCACCTTCGGTGTCCATGCCATCCATGCCCGGCCCCTCAACGACCCGGCCACGCCCCACCGTCGTCCCAACTCCCACACACTCCCCACCGCGCTGGAGCCCGGCCCCCCGGAACCACCAACTCCCCGGAAAACCGGGGGCTCCTCTGAAACCACCAGCTCCCGTGGGAGTACCAGTGCACCCGGAATCCCCGCAGTCCTCGAAACCCAGCCCGTTCCCCAGGGAACCAGCGGTCCGAGAACAGTCAGCCCCCGGAGCCGTCAGCTCTCGGAACCACGCGCTCTCCACCATCACCGAGTCTCGTTGACCACGAGATACCAGCTGTCCGGCGGCAGGGAGCACGCAGCGGCAGTCCCTTACTTGAGCTCAGGAGCGCCGGCCGCCGAGCCGAGCCACTGCTGCTCGATCTTCGCCAGCTCGCCCTTCGACTTCAGCGCCTCGACCGCCTTGTCCACGCACGGCTTGAGCGTGCTGCCCTTGCCCATGACCAGCCCGAACTCCTCGGGAGCGCCGGACGTAGCCGCGAACTGACCCACGATCTTGGACTTCTCCACCTGCGCGGCGGTCACGTAGAACGCCGTCGGCAGGTCCACCACCAGGGCGTCGACCTGCTTGTTCTTCAGCGCGTTCACCGCGTCGATCTGCTCGTTGTACACGTTCGGCTCAGCCGCCGGCTGGACGACCTCCTTCACGGCGGTCAGCGCCGTCGTGCCCACCTGGACGCCGATCTTCGCGTCCTTCAACGCGGCCAGGTCGGTGGCACCGGCGAACTTCGACCCCTCGACCGCCACCACGGCCTGCTTGACCGTGTAGTAGCCCTTGCTGAAGTCCACCGCCTTGGCGCGCGCCGGGGTGATGGAGACCTGGTTGATGTCGAAGTCGAACTGCTTGACGCCGGGCGCGAAGGCGGTGTCGAACTTCACCGTCGACCACTGCACCTCGTCGCGGTCGAAGCCCATCTCCCCCGCCACGGCGAAGGCGACCGCGCTCTCGAACCCCTGGCCGTTGGACGGGTCGTCGTCCTTGAACCACGGCTCGTAGGCGGGCTTGTCGGTGCCGATCGTCAGCTTGCCCGGGGTGACGAGCTTGAGCTGGTCCTTGGTGCAGGCGGTGGAGGGCGCCCCGCTCGGCGCGGAGATGCTCGCGGTGTTGTTGGCGGGCGCACACGCCACGGCGGCCGTCGCCAACGCTCCAAGCGCGAGCAGCATCGAAGGGCGGACCATGGGCGTGCCTCCACGTTTACCTAGATGAACGTGCAAATTGTACGCGCCCCAAATAGGCAACCAACTCCACCCCATATGCCCAAAACCTCCACGTTGCCCAGCCGCCGCACGGGCCACCGTCTCCCGCGTACCGACCCGAGGTCAACGTCATCCGAGATCCCACGCAGACCGAAAACTACGCCACCCGAGATCGATGGGGCTGGAGAGGCCGGTCTAGAAGCTGACGTGGGAGCGGCGGGTCCCTGGTCAGGGAGTTCGCCCCTTGTAGAGATATGGAAAGGCCCCCGCGTCCAGAGGATGCGGGGGCCTGACCGGGAAGTACCGTTAGCCGGCGACGACTTCGACGTCGACCGAGGCGGAGACCTCCGGGTGCAGCTTGACGCTGACCTTGTGGGAGCCGACGCTCTTGATCGCGTTGACGATCTCGATGCGACGACGGTCGAGGACCGGGCCACCGGCCTTCTTGACCGCGTCGGCGATGTCAGCGGTGGTGATGGAGCCGAACAGACGGCCGGACTCGCCGGCGCGGGTGGTCAGCTTCACCTTCAGAGCGCCGAGCTGGCCGGCGACTTCCTTGGCAGTGCCCAGGTCGCGGATCTCGCGGGCGTCGCGCGCCTTCTTGATCGAAGCGATCTGCTTCTCGCCGCCACGCGTCCAGAGGATCGCGTAGCCGCGGGGCACGAGGTAGTTGCGGCCGTAGCCGTCCTTGACCTCGACGATGTCGCCGGGGGCGCCGAGGCCGGAGACCTCGGTGGTGAGGATGAGCTTCATGTCGCAAGTCCTCCTTAGCGCGCGGTGCTCGTGTAGGGCAGCAGAGCCACCTCACGGGCGTTCTTGATCGCGGTCGCCACGTCGCGCTGGTGCTGGGTGCAGTTGCCCGTCACCCGGCGCGCACGGATCTTGCCGCGGTCGGAGATGAACTTCCGAAGCAGCGCCGTGTCCTTGTAGTCGACGTAGGAGATCTTGTCGTGGCAGAACAGGCAAACCTTCTTCTTGGGCTTGCGCAGTGCCGGCTTAGCCATCGTGGTGCTCCTTTCAGAGCCCCGCCGTGAAGCGGGAATGGACTCGGGCTTGTTGACAGGTGGTCAGACCTCGCGGCCTGACCGTGAGGGGCCCGCGAACGGGCCCTTCAGACTAGAAGGGAGGCTCGTCGCTGAAGTCGCCGCCGCCGCCGAAACCGCCGCCGCCCTGGGGCTGGCCGCCGAAGCCGCCACCCTGGTTGCCGCCGCCGTATCCGCCGCCACCGCCGCCGAAACCGCCGCCGCCCTGGGGCGGGGCCGGGGAGGCAGAGGCCCACGGGTCGTCGGCGGGGCCGCCGCCGAAGCCGCCACCGCCGCCACCCTGACGGGAGGTGCGGTTGACCTTGGCCGTGGCGTTGCGCAGGGACGGGCCGATCTCGTCGACCTCGACCTCATAGACCGTGCGCTTCTCGCCTTCCTTGGTCTCGTAGGACCGCTGCTTGAGCCGTCCCTGAACGATGACCCGCATGCCGCGGGTCAGCGACTCGGCGACGTTCTCGGCCGCCTGCCGCCACACGTTGCAGGTCAGGAAGAGGCTTTCGCCGTCTTTCCACTCGTTGGTCTGGCGGTCCATGAACCGCGGAGTGGACGCGACGCGGAACTGGGCCACAGCTTGCCCCGTGGGGGTGAAGCGCAGCTCAGGATCGTTGACAAGATTGCCGACGATGGTGATGACGGTGTCGCCTGCTGCCATGGCTGGGGCCCTTCCTCGACTCTTGGTTACGGCTCAGACTACGGCGCGCCCCCGACAGAAAGCCGGGAGAACGAGCCGCTCAGTGCACGTCCGGGCGGAGAACCTTGGTCCGCATGATGCCCTCGTTGAGGTTCATCTGGCGGTCGAGTTCCTTGACCGTGGCCGGCTCGGCGGACAGGTCGATGACGGCGTAAATGCCTTCCGACTTCTTCTCGATGTCGTAGGCGAGCCTGCGGCGGCCCCACACGTCGACCTTCTCCACGGTGCCACCGTCATTGCGGACGACGGCGAGGAACTGGTCGAGGGACGGCGCCACAGTGCGCTCATCGAGCGAAGGGTCCAGGATCACCATTACTTCGTAACGACGCATGATGGACTCCAACCTCCTCTGGACTTTTGCGGTCACGACACTCTGCCGTGACAGGAGGACGCTGACGTCTTCACCGAGGCGCCCCTTTCGGCGACCCGGCGGCGGGGTTGACCCAGCACAACGCAGCCTGTACAGGTTACCAGCCGCGCACGGATGGGAACTCCTTACGTCAAGAGGGGGTGGTAAGCCATGCCACATGTGCTTCGTCCCACCGAGCGCGAGCGGTTCAGGCTGACGCTCAACAGCGATGGCCGCCCGCATCCGGTCGAGAACCTGCTGTCCATCGGAACGCTGCTGTGCGGATTGATCGCCTTCACATCCACCTTCTTCCCCGGGGCCTACATGGTCTCCTCGTGGTTCGGGGCGCTGGGGTTCGGCGGCGGCCTCTACTCGCAGTACGTCTCGGCGACGACGGCCGAGCGGGCGCTCAACATCGTCGGGATCGTGGCCTCGTTCGTCGGAGTCGCGCTGGGCATCGCACGCGGCGGCTTCGTCCCGTAGCCGGACCAGGCGCAGGAGCCGAGCAAAGGCGCAGGAGCAGGGCAAAGGCGCAGGAGCAGGGCCAGGCAGAGGGGAGGCCGGCGGGGCCTCCCCTGCCAACGTCAGCGGATGGGCTTCACGTCCAGGCGGACGTTGTCGATCGCCCAGTACCAGTTGTTTCCTGCGTCGAACACGCGGAACCTCAGGGAGACCGAGGTGGCGCCGGAGGGAACCGCGATCTCCTTGGTCACCAGCCGGTTCTTGGCGTCGGCGCCCGCGTTGTCGGTGCCCGAGGCGGCGCTGCCGTACAGCAGCAGGCGGCGCTCCTCCCCCGTGCTGAAGACCGCCGTGACGCTGGCCTGCTGAGGGCTCTCCTGCCGGTAGTGCGACTCGAAGCCCAGGTGCAGGGTGGCCGTTCCCGAGGGGATCGGGACGGCGGGCGAGGCCAGCGTGGAATCGAACCTGCCCCTGGACGAGGGCGACCCCTTGTCGTCCCAGTCGTCGGGGTCGGCCACCGCGAGGATGCCGAGGCCGCGCGTGAAGTCGGCGCGTTCCTGCCCGCCCGTCGCCCACATGCGCTTGGTCATGAACGTCCAGCCCTGCAGGTCGCGTGTCCCCTGCGGCATCGCAGGCGCGTTCAGCACGCTCCAGCCGTCGGGCGCGGTCGCCGTCCAGCCGACCAGCCCCGCTGCTGCGGGGCGGTCGAGCGCGGGCCCCAGCTTGGGCTCCAGCGACTCGAAGTCCTCGCCGAGCAGGTAGCCGGTCGGCGAGATGAACACACGGGCCGACACCTCGCCCTCGGCCAGGACGTACCTGGAGGGCGTGCGTCCCCGCACGACCGCCAGCAGGCGGCGCGGGGCGGGGTCCGTCAGCGTCGCGGGGGCGGTCACCTCCCAGGTCGCCTGCACGCTCGCGCCCGCTTCCACGGTCGCGGGTACAGCCTGCGCAGGCATCGCCGTCCACCCTTCCGGCACCCGCAGGCGCACCTCGACACCCGTGACCGTCTCGGCGGCCGTCAGGGTGAGCGTCACGGTCGTCGGCCTGCCGGGCCGTACGCCCGGCTCGTCGATCGTCGCGGACGCGGGCGCGAGCGTGAGCGCGGCGGTCAGCGCGTCCGGCAGCCCCATGGCGGGGTCGGTGACACCCTGGCCCGCGCCCGGCGCCTTGCCCGCGTAGCGGCGCAGGAAGAAGGGGTCGTCCGAGACGCCGACCGCCAGGTCGTACCAGCCGTCGGCGGGCGCCTCCAGCCGGAACTTGCGCTTGGCGTGCCCCTGGACGCGCTCCTCGCGCACGCCGCCGCCGTACGCCAGGTCACCGACGATGACCGTGCGCCGCGCCTTGTCCTGGTTGCGCACCTCGATGTGCCGCGGGTCCACGAAGGTGACGTCGACGCCCTCCGAGTGTCCGCCGCGGAAGTGCCACAGCGATCCGTTGGGCGCGTGAACGCGCAGGTCGTAACCTGCGTCACCGAACTCCCACACGTCGGACAGCGACTTGCCCGGCTCGACGGTGTAGAAGCGCGGCAGCACGCCCGGCTCGGGGTAGACGTGGAAGACCGCGGCGAGCGTCCCCGAGTTGGCGAAGGTCAGCGTGATCTTCCCGTCCGCGACGGCGGGCGTCACGGCCAGCGCGTACGGCAACGGCCGCTGCGTCCGCGTCCCCCGCTGCTGCCGGGGGAAGACCTGGGGCTTGGGCACGGACGGCGAGGGCCGCTTCTCCGAGTCGATGACCTTCTGCCGGTTCCCCGAGGTGTCGGGCACCTGCGGCCACACGGGATCCCGCCCCGAGAAGTCGAACACCGACAACAGGTCTCCCGTGACGGCCCTGCGCCACGGGCTGATGTTCGGCTCGGCGACGCCGAAGCGCCGCTCGAGGAGACGCAGCGTCGAGGTGTGGTCGTAGACGGTCGAGTCGACCACCCCGCCCCTGGTCCACGGCGACACCACGATCATCGGCACCCGCACGCCGAGCCCCATCGTGTGCGGGCCGGAGATCATGCTCTCGCCGTCGGGCAGCGTGTCCGACCAGGCTCCGTTGACCTTGAAGCGGCCCTCGTGGTCGACGACCCTGAAGTAGCTCGCCGACCCCTTCGCGACGCGCATGACCAGCTCGCCGTCCGTGGAGACGGTGCTGGCTCCCCTGCCCCTGCCGGGCGGCGGCACCGGCGGCAGGCAGTGGTCGAAGAAGCCGCCGTGCTCGTCGTAGTTGAGGATGAAGACGGTCTTGGCCCACACCTCGGGGTGCTCGGCGACCGCGTTCATGAGCCTGGCGGTCAGGTGCTCGCCGTCCGGCGGCGCCCAGCTGGCGTGCTCGGACAGCGCCTCTGGGGCGACGATCCACGACACCTGCGGCAGCGCGCCCGATGCGACGTCGGCGGCGAAGGCCTGCACCAGCGCGTTGCCCATCGCGTGGCCGTCACCCGTGGTGCCGACCCTGGCCATGCCCCTGTCGTAGAGCGGCTCGCCCGGCTTGGCCTGCTGGAAGGGCGCGAACCAGGCGAGGGCGTTGTCGTCGTAGTTGTCCTTGGCCTGGTAGGTCTTCCAGCTGACGCCCGCGGCCTGCAGCCGTTCGGCGTAGGTGGTCCACTCGTAGCCGCCCGGGATGTAGCTGTTGTTGGTGACGGGCAGGTCGCGGACGGTGCCGCCGCTGGTGCCCGTCATGAAGTGGTCGCGGTTGGTGTTGGTGTTGCACTGCACCGAGGCGTGGTACTGGTCGCAGATCGTGAACAGCGTGGCGAGCGCGTTGTAGAACGGCATGTCGGCGGGCTCGTAGTAGCCCTGGCCGAGCCAGCCGCCGCTACGCCTCGTCACGTAGCCGTCCCCCAGGCCCTCGTTCCACAGCGGCAGGGTGTCGACGTAGCCGAACGCGGGCGCGCCCGACCGGTAGGCCCTGGTGTGGGCGGCGTTCATCGCGAACGGCAGCGTGTAGCCCTCTGCCTTGGTGGTGTCGGGCTGGTGGAAGATCGAGCGGCCGTTGACGCCTCTGACGGCGGCTCTGTCACCGAAGCCGCGTACGCCTTGGAGCGTTCCGAAGTAGTGGTCGAAGGCGCGGTTCTCCTGCATGAAGATCACCACGTGCTCGATGTCCTGCAACGAGCCTGGCTGGACTGGAGCGGCCAGGGCGGTGCGCATGCTCGGCGGGAGGGCCAGCAGCGCCGCGGCGCCTGCGCTGCCGCCGAGAAGGGCACGCCTGGAGATGGGGGGCGGGGTCATCGGGCTCCTCTGTCGTTCTGGACCACGACATGGATACGGGAGCCCGATGTCCGCTAGCTAGAGAGGAAACGAACGTCTTCTGAAGCTTTTTGTTGATAAGTGAGGATTATGAGCATTTATGAGCGTTTCAGCCAAGGTGGAGGTCTCCGCCGAGGAGGAGGACGAACCACAGGAAGGTGGCCAGCAGCGCCTCGGCCACGTCCTTGAGCAGGGCTGGGGTGATGTAGTCGTAGATCCAGGCGACGTAGAGGCCGACCAGGATGTAGATCAGGAACAGAAAGCTACCTAAGCGATAGCGAGTCATCTCTCGCGCTCCTATCGTCGGGGGGCTGCGCCTCGACTGCCCTTTCGAGCCCCCCGCAAACGAACTCATGGTCGCGCTCGCTACGGGGCTTCGCTGGTTACGCAAGCTGCCGCTCCCAGCCCCAGGCTCGCCGCACGCACTCATGGTCGCGCTCGCTACGGGGCTTCGCTGGTTACGCAAGCTGCCGCTCTCAGCCCCAGGCTCGCCGCACGCACTCATGGTCGCGCTCGCTACGGGGCTTCGCTGGTTACGCAAGCTGCCGCTCTCAGCCCCAGGCTCGCCGCACGCACTCATGGTCGCGCTCGCTACGGGGCTTCGCTGGTTACGCAAGCTGCCGCTCTCAGCCCCAGGCTCGCCGCTCCAAGTAACCTGGAAGGCATGGTGCGCATCGGAGCTCATGTCGACCAGGACGATCCCGCCGCCCACGCGGCCGAACGCGACGCGGAGATCGTGCAGTTCTTCCTCGGCGACCCGCAGGGCTACAAGGCCCCCGTCCTGCCGGACAAGCCCGTCGAGGGCGTCGACATCTACATCCACGCGCCCTACCTGATCAACGTGGCCACCACCAACAACCGCATCAGGATCCCCAGCCGCAAGCTGCTGGAGCAGCACCTGAAGGCGGCCGCGAGCCTCGGCGCCAAGGGCCTGATCGTCCACGGCGGCCATCTCAACAAGGACGAGGACCCGCAGATCGGCTTCGACAACTGGCGCAAGGTGTTCGAGCGGATGGAGTGTCCCATCCCCGTCCTCATCGAGAACACCGCCGGCGGCGGGAACGCCATCGCCCGCAGGCTCGACAAGATCGCCAGGCTGTGGGACGCGCTCGACGGGTTCGACGTGGGCTTCTGCCTCGACACCTGCCACGCCCACGCGGGCGGCGAGGAGCTCGTGGACGTCGTCGACCGGGTGAAGGCCATCACCGGCCGCATCGACCTGGTCCACTGCAACGACTCGCGCGACGCCTTCGACTCGGGCGCCGACCGCCACGCCAACCTGGGCCAGGGGCAGATCGACGCGGAGCTGATCCTCGAGGTGTGCCGCAGGGCGGGCGCGCCGATCATCGTCGAGACGCCATTCGAGGGTCAAGCGGAGGACATCGCCTTCCTGCGCAAGAACCTCTGACGGAAACACACAGGCTGTGGATAACTTCCATGGATTACTCCACGGCCGAAGTGGGTAAAGACTTCAGCCCGCCCAGGCGCCGGTGAGGAAGCGCATGGCGTTCAGCACCATCAGCGGGCCGAGCAGCAGGCCGTACCCGATGCTCCATCGAGCGGGCAGCCTCGCGATCAGAACCCACAGCGGGAACCACAGCAGCAGGGCGCGCGGCACCGACAGGTAGTAGGCCGAGGTGAGCAGCGCGCCCGCCTGCAGCCCGCAGTAGACGAACTCGCTCCACCTGCGCGTGGCCAGCAACCAGACCAGGACGGCCACCGCCACCACGGCCCCGGCGATCTCCATCCTGAAGGGGACCGCGGAGTCGCCCGCGCCCATCGCCGAGTTCCACGTCGTCAGCCACGCCCGCCACGGCCAGACCAGTTCCCTGCCCCAGCCCGCCTCCTGCGCGTGCTTCCACGCCAGCCAGTCGCCGGTGAGGCCGCGCAGGTACCAGGAGTAGGCGATCAGCGGCACGAACGGAATCACCAGCCACGGCAGCTCCCGCCAGCGCGGCCTGCTGAGCGCGAACTCCACGACCAGCGCGACCGCCAGGAACAGCCCGGTGATGCGCACGCTCGACGCCCCCGCCGCCAGCAGGACGGCCAGCGGCCACTGCCGCCTGCGCGCCGCCAGCCACGCGGGGATCGCGAACGCCAGGAAGAGCGACTCGCTGTAGCCGGCGGCCAGGAAGACCGCGGTGGGGAACAGCACCATCGCCAGGACGGCCCGCTCGCCGGACCCGCCCTCGAACTCGGCCAGCCGGGCCAGCGCCACCGCCGCCACCCCGCCCGCCACCAGCGAGACGAGCAGCCCGCACAGCGCCCAGTCGGTCACCACCAGGTGCACGAGCCTGAGCACGGAGGGCAGGCCGGGAAAGAAGGCGGGCAGCCCGGGATCGCGCGCCTGGGCCGGGTTCCCCCGGTAGCCGTACTCGGCGATGGTGACGAACAGGCTGGCGTCCCACTGCTTCCACCGGGAGAGGTAATCGCGCCCGCCCACCAGCCATGGCACGGCCATCACGCTGACGGCCAGGAGCCCCAGGCGGGAGGTGATCCAGACGCCCAGAGCCCTCATCAGGCGAGAGAGAACCTGTCGGGCGCCCGGTCGAACACGCCGCCCGCCTGGTCGTCGACGCCTGCCTGCCGTACGACGTCCTTGTCGGGACGGAGGATGTCGCGCACCACGAAGGCCATCATGATCAGGATCGTGATGACGCGGCCCCAGACGGCGGTGAAGTAGACGTCGTCACCGATGCCCAGATGCCTGGTGGTCTCGTCCTGGTAGAGCAGGTAGAGCCAGATTGCGAAGAAGTACCAGACCTCGGCGGCCTGCCAGAGCGCGAGCGGCTTCCAGTTGGGCCTGGCCAGCACCGCGAACGGCACCAGCCACAGCACGAACTGCGGCGACCACACCTTGTTCGTCATCATGAACGCCGCCAGCGCCAGGAAGCAGATCTGCGCGAGACGCGGCCGGCGCGGCGCGACCATCGTGAGCACCGCGATGCCCAGGCAGAGCAGCGCCAGCGAGATCATGCCGAGCAGGCTCGGGTCCATGGTGCCGAGGATCGGCCAGCCCTTGCGCTCGAAGAACAGCCACGGCGAGCCCCAGTCGATGCCGCGCTCCTGCGAGAAGACGTAGAAGCGGCGCCAGCCGTCCCATGCCAGCAGCATGAACGGCACGTTGACCACGAGCCACGTGGCCACGGCCGCGGCCATCGAGATCAGGAACGGCCGCCACTTCCAGGTGCGGAGCGTGAGCAGGAACAGCGCGCCCACGAACATCAGCGGGTAGAACTTCGTGGCGATGGCCAGGCCGAGCAGCACGCCGGCGGCCACCTGGCGGCCCCGCGCCCACGCCAGCAGAAAGCCCATGGACAGGGCGCCCGCGACGAGATCCCAGTTCACGTATGCGGCGAGGATCACCGCAGGCGCCACCGCGTACCAGAGCGCGTCCCACCGGCGGGTGGGCCCCGCGACCGCGGCCATCAGCAGCACGCCCACCACCAGGCAGATCCCGAGCAGGATCACCGTGATGTCGTAGAAGTGGACGGCCTGCGCCGCCGCGGCCTTCTCCTGCGCGGCGAGCCCCGGCCCGAGGGGAGGCGCCAGCCAGCGCGCCACCCAGGCGATGACCTGCATGACCTCGCCGAGCACGACCGGATACTCCACCTGCTTGTCGAACGGCACGTTGGCGAAGTAGGGGTTCTGGGTGGCCAGCTGCCGGTCGAAGTAGAGCGGGTAGATGTCGGTGTAGCAGAAGTTCGCATACGTCTGGATGGAGTTGTTCCATCCGCCCGTCCTGCAGGGAAGCTTCCAGACGTAGGCGAGGACCGCCCCCAGGGCCGCGAACAACCCCAGGGGCAGGTACGGCACGACCCGCGCCGTCAGTGCGGGCCGTGTCATTCGTTGTCGCGCCTGGCGGGATCGGCCATGGGGTCGGGAACCACGGCGCCGCCACCCATCGTGTCCTCATCCCTGCCGTGGCCGTTGCCGTTCCCATTGCCGTTGCCGTTGCCCACCTCGCCGAGCCGGTCGGCGTCGGTGGTGCCGTCCTCCGGCAGGCCGTCGCTGTCGCTGTCGGCGTCATCGCAGCCGAGCAGGCCGCAGTCGTTACCGCTGTCGTCACCCCATGGGTCCTCGGGGGTGCCGAACGGGTTGCTCGGGGTCGGCGTGGGCTTGGGCGTGGGCTTGGGAACGATGTTCTCGGGCTGGCCGATGCCCACCTTCGGGGGGAACTGCTCGATGGGCAGCTTCTCGTGGGCGGCGAGCATGAACGCACGCCACACGTCGGTGGGCGGACCGGCGCCCTGGAAACCCAGCGGCTTCTCGAAGGCCGTGCTGTAAGGCTTCTCCATGGTGTACTTGGAGTTCTTCTTGCCGTCGGACCACGGGCAACTGGAGTCGACCGGCGGGACCACCTTGCCCGACTTCGTCTGGCACTGCTCGCGGTAGAAACCGACTGCAGTGGAGATCTGCGGGGTGTAACCGACGAACCAGGCTTCCTTCTCGTTGTTGTTCGTGCCGGTCTTGCCGGCGGCGGGGCGGGCGCCGAGGCCCTTGCCTCCCGCGGTGCCGTTCCTGAGCACCGCCTGCATGGCGTAGGTGGCGTCGGCGGCCGCCTCAGGCGAGATGACCTTGCGGGGGGTCTTCTTCTCGTTGAAGACGGTCAGGCCCGACGGGTCGACCACCTTCTGAACCACGTGGTAGTCGACGTGCTGGCCGGCGTTGGCGAAGATCGAGTAGCCGGCCGCCTGCTCGACGGGGCTGACCAGGGCGGAGCCGATCGAGAAGCCGTAGCTGTGCTCCTTGACGTCGTGGTCCATGCGCGCCTTGCCGAGACCCGCCTCCACGGCGACGCGCTTGACGTCCTCGAGCTGGCCGGGAAGCGCGTACGCCATGGAGGCGTAGGCGGTGTTGACGGACTGGGCGGTGGCGTAGACGACGTCGATCGCGGACTTCACCGCGTGGTCGTTTTTGATACCGCCATCGGCCTGACCAGGCAGGACCTTGGGCACGGTCTGGCTGCCGGGCACATAGCTGCTGAGGCTGTAACCGGCGTCGAGCCAGGCTGCCAGCACGTACGGCTTGAACGCCGAGGCTGCCTGCTTGTAGGAGCGGAACGCCTCGTTCCACGGGTCCTTCAAGTAGTTCTTGCCTCCGTAGAAGGCGAGGACCCTACCGGTCTTGTTGTCCACGGAGGCCATGCCGACGTGGAACTCGCTCGACATGTTCTTGGTGACGCCCTCAGCGGCCTTCTTGGCCTCCAGCATCAGGTTCTTGTCGAAGGTGGACACAATCGTGTAGCCACCGCGCTCCACCTCGTTCTTGGGGATGTTGTTGGCCTTCAGCTCCTCGATGACCTGCTCGACCATGTACCCCTTCAGCCCGGCCAGCTCGTTCTTCTCGTTGTCCGGCTTCACCCTGGGGAACTTGGCGGTCTTCGGCAGATCGCCGTACTTCTGCGGGAACTGCGCGGCCATGTAGTCGATGACCGTCTTCCACCGGTGCTCCAGCCTGGGGTCGTCGACCTCCCAGTTCGGCTGCTGGATGCGGGCGGCGAGGTAGGCGGCCTGCGAGGGCGTGACGTTCAGCGCGGTCTTGCCCTTGCCGAAGTAGGCCTCGGCCGCCGCCTCGATGCCGTAGGCGCGGCCGAAGTTGACCGTGTTGAGGTAGGTCTTGAGGATCTCTTCCTTGGAGAGCTCCTTGTCGAGCTTGACCGCGACGAAGATCTCCTTGATCTTCCGCTGGATCGTCTGCTCCTGGCTGAGGCCCTGGTAGTAGTTGCGGGCCATTTGCTGGGTGATGGTGGAGGCGCCCTGGACCTGCTGGCCCGTCGCGGTGTTCCACACCGAGCGGACCATGCCGGAGAGCGAGATGCCGGAGTCCTCGTAGAACGTCTTGTTCTCGATGGCGACCGTGGCGTCCTTGACGGCGTCGCTGATCTTGGCGAAGTCGTCGACGATCCGCCGAGGCGTGCCCCTGCGGGCGATCTCGGTCTTGCCGTCGTTGTAATAGATGATGCTTTCCTGCGCGGTCGCCTCTTCCTGCGTGGCCCTGGGCAGGGGCGTGTTCGCGTAGGCGACCCAGATCATGCCGAACATCCCGGCCGCGAGCACGACCAGGCCCGCCATGACGATCTTCCAGTTCGGAATGAACCGTTTCCAGCCGCGGCTGTCCCTGCCTTCACCGCCGCCGCCACCGCCGCCGCCACCGCCGCCGCCGCCGCCACCGCGGCCCGGGCCCTCGGGACCGCGCGGGCCGCGTCCGCCACGGGAGCGGCGGGCGGCGGTGCCGCCCGCCATGGTCTCGTCCATGGACCTGCTGCGGGTGGGCGGACCGCCGGTGGGGTACTGCGCGGTCTGCTGCGGCATCTGCTGCGGGCCCGACGGCTGCCGCGTGGGCTGCGGGCCAGAAGGGCCCTGCCTGCCCGGGGAGCGCTGCGGGCCGGAGGGCGCGGGCGGCTGCGCGTCCATGGCGCCGGTCTGCTCGTAGGCGGCCTCGGGACGGCGGGCGCCGCCCCAGCCGGTTTGCTGCGGCTGCGAGGTGGGCACAGAACTCGAGCGACGGCGCCTTCCCTGGCGAGCCGTCCCTTCGGGGCGCGCTGCGCGTCCGTTCGGCTCGGAGCCATAGCTGCTGCTGTTACTCAACACGTCCTCGCATCGTCGTCGTCTTGCACGGCGGGCGCCGTCCTCGGTTCAGGTGGTGCCGACGGTGTCGGGTGGCCCGTTGCCGAGGACGGAGGAGACGGTCAGGTGGTTCCAGGAACAACCTTGACAGACCTCGACCACGTAGACCCGGAACTCCTCGTAATCATGGGCCATGTGGAGGAGCTCTGACGCGGGCTTTGCCCGACCGGCATGTCGCCCCAGCGAATCCCCGTAGACATAGGTCACGTTGGTGACGTTCTCCCTCTCGCACACCGGGCAGAGGCGTTCGGTCGGTTCACCGAAGCGCCGCGCGGTGCGAAGGAGATGGGGCTGTGCGTCACAGATCTCCCGGGTGGAGGCACGCCAGGGACGCTGCGAGCGGCGCGACGCGCGCTTCGCCGGTCCGTAGCCCACCACCCTCCTCTGTGACCACATGCGCGCCAGACTACGGCTTTTTACCGATTGCTCCCAACCTCTTGGCAAAACCCTTAATTGCAGCGATATAGCGCGGCGACGTATCCTCATGATGTATCGACTCGATACATCGACGCGAGAGGGGGCGGTTCCATTGGCCAGCGGACAGGGCAGGGTCCTGGAACTGGCCGTGCTCGGGTCGCTGCACGAGACCCCGCTTCACGGCTACGAGCTGCGCAAACGGCTCAACGCCCTGCTGGGGATGTTCCGGGCCTTCTCCTACGGCTCGCTCTACCCTTGCCTGAAGTCGCTGCTCGAACAGGGGCTCATCGCGGAGGAGCACCCCACTGCTGTGACCGGGCGATCGAAGATCGTCTACAAGCTCACAGCGGAGGGCAAGGAGCGGCTGCAGGAGCTGCTGACCCAGGCGGGCCCCTCCGCATGGGAGGACGAGAGCTTCGGCGTCCATTTCGCCTTCTTCCGCCACACAGAGGCAGAGGTACGGCTGCGCATCCTCGAAGGACGCCGCAGCCGGCTCGAAGAACGACTCGACAGCGTCCGCACCGCCCTCGCCCGCACGAGGGAACGACTCGACAGCTACACACTCGAGCTGCAGCGTCACGGTCTGGAGTCAGTCGAACGCGAGGTGCGTTGGCTGAACGAGCTGATCGCCACAGAACGCAGGGCGTCGCAAGAGCCCGCGAAAGATATGTCATCAGATGAGTAAGGAGCGAGTGCGATGGGTTCGGTACGCGTAGCCGTTGTCGGTGTCGGCAACTGCGCGGCGTCGCTGATTCAGGGCGTTCACTACTACAAGGACGCCGACCCGGACACACGAGTGCCGGGTCTGATGCACGTCAAGTTCGGTGAGTACCACGTCGGCGACGTCGAGTTCGTCGCCGCCTTCGACGTGGACGCCAAGAAGGTCGGGCGCGACCTGTCCGAGGCGATCGTGGCCAGCGAGAACAACACGATCAAGATTACGGACGTGCCGCCGACCGGTGTCATCGTCCAGCGCGGGCACACCTTCGACGGCCTCGGCGAGTACTACCGCGAGATCATCGAGGAGTCCGACGAGCAGCCGGTGGACGTGGTCCAGGTGCTGAAGGACGCGAAGGTGGACGTCCTGGTCTCCTACCTGCCGGTGGGGTCCGAGGAGGCCGACCGCTTCTACGCGCAGTGCGCGATCGACGCGAAGGTCGGCTTCGTCAACGCGCTGCCCGTCTTCATCGCCTCCGACCCCGAGTGGGCGGCCAAGTTCGAGGAGGCGGGGGTGCCGATCGTCGGCGACGACATCAAGTCGCAGGTCGGCGCCACGATCACGCACCGCGTCATGGCCAAGCTGTTCGAGGACCGCGGAGTCGAGCTGCTGCGCACCTACCAGCTCAACTTCGGCGGCAACATGGACTTCATGAACATGCTGGAGCGCAAGCGCCTCCAGTCCAAGAAGGTCTCCAAGACGCAGTCGGTCACCTCGCAGATCCCGCACGAGATGGCCAAGGCCGACGTGCACATCGGCCCCTCGGACCACGTGCCGTGGCTGGACGACCGCAAGTGGGCCTACGTCCGCCTCGAGGGCCGCTCCTTCGGCGACACCCCGCTGAACCTGGAGTACAAGCTCGAGGTCTGGGACTCGCCGAACTCGGCCGGCATCATCATCGACGCCGTGCGCGCCGCGAAGATCGCGATGGACCGCGGGATCGCGGGACCGATCCTGTCGGCTTCGTCCTACTTCATGAAGTCGCCGCCGGAGCAGTACTCCGACGACGAGGCGCGCGAGTACGTCGAGAAGTTCATCCGCGGCGAGGTGACTCGATAATTATCTTGTACGGCAAGCCGACGTAAGCGCCGACGTCTCCCGGTGGCCGAGGTCCCTCTCCGTGCGCTACTCCAGCGGCACGGGGTGCTCTCTCCAACGGCGAGACGTCGGCGTTTCTCGTGGTGTGAACCACCCAAGGGGCCCTCGTATCGCCGTGACGGGCCCCGCCACGCCGGCTCGAGGAGCGTTTCCCTGGAGGGACGCCCGCCCCGCGCCTTGGGTGGCGCCTTGGTCGGCCTGCCGTACAGGGGCTCGGAAGGAAGAACGCGCGCCAACGAACCCACAGCCGCCGGAAGAAGCCGGGTCAGCCGCGGGCGGCGGGTGGGAGGTCGGTGGCGGGGGCCGGCGGCCAGGTGAGCGGGTCGGCGCCGAGGTCGTCCAGGAGCGGGACCTGGTCGCGGCACCACGGCGAGATCGCCAGCAGCCCCGACATCACGCCCGAGGTGAACTCCTTCCACGGCATCCACAGCACCTCCCCCACCTCCTCCGGGTTCGGCCTGGCGGGCGCCGTGGTCAGCACCCGGTACACGGGGCACAGCTCGTTCTCCACGATGCCGTTGCCCATCACCGCCCGGTAGGAGAAGCGCGGCAGCACCAGGTCGGCGGACTCGACGTCCAGGCCGAGTTCGTAGGACAGCCGGCGCAGCACCGCGTCGCCGAGCCGCTCGCCCGGCAGCGGGTGGCCGCAGCAGCTGTTGGTCCACACATCGGGCCAGGTGATCTTGTGGGCCGCCCTCCTGGACAGCAGCACCCGGCCGTTCTCGTCGAAGACGTAACTGGAGAAGGCCAGGTGGAGGGGCGTGTCCGGACCGTGCACCGACGTCTTGGGCGCCGTGCCGATCGCGTTGCCCTCGCCGTCGACCAGCACCACGTGTTCCTCAGAGGTCACAGAACGTAGCGTACGTGATCATGACGGGTCCCTGGAACACTTTTAGCTACCTGTCACGCCGGCTATCTCAGGGTTGACCCCGATGTTCGGAGCCGGGGCTCGGGCTAGGCTGACGACGTGTCTTATGCCGCCGATCTCCGCACGATCCTGAAGGGGCGCGACTTCAGACGGTTGTTCTCCACCCGCCTGGTGTCGCAGTTCTCCGACGGGATCTTCCAGTTCGGCGTGGTGGGCTTCGCCTTCTTCAGTCCCGAGAAGCAGACGACCGCGCTCCAGGTGGCGATCGGCCTGGCGGTGCTGCTGCTGCCGTACAGCGTGCTCGGCCCCTTCGTCGGCGTCTTCATCGACAGGTGGTCGCGGCGGCAGATCCTGGTGGTCGCGCCGATCGTGCGCGGCGCACTGCTGCTGGTCGCGGCGACGTTCGTGGCCACCGGCCTGCCCAACGAGTTCTTCTACGCGGCCGCCCTCGGCGTGCTGGGCGTCAACAGGTTCTTCCTGGCCGCGCTCGGCGCCTCGCTCCCCCATGTCGTGCCGCGCGAGCAGCTGATGATGGCCAACGCGGTCACGCCCACCTCCGGCACGGTCGTCACCTTCGTCGGCGTGGGCTTCGGCATGCTGCTGCGCTCGGTGTTCAACGGCGAGGCGTCGGGCACCGCGCTGCTGCTGGCCGTCTCGGGCGTCGTGTTCGGGCTCAGCGCCCTCATCGCCCGCACGATGCACCGCGACCTGCTCGGCCCCACCTACGACCCCGACCGCCCGCAGGCCCGCGAGGCCCTGCGCAACGTGGTCAGCGGGCTCGCCGACGGCGCCAGGCACCTGGTCCACCACCGCGCCGCCGCGGCCGCGATGGGCGCGATGGCGACCCACCGCTTCATGTACGGCATGGCGACGGCGATGGGCCTCATCCTCTACCGCTACTACTTCACCGACGGCGACGCCGAGGCCGCGCTGTCGGGCGTCAGCATCGTGGTGGCGACCTCGGCCGTCGGCTACGGCCTCGCGGTGATCATCACTCCGTGGGCGACCGAGCGCTTCCCCATCGAGCGCTGGGTGCCGATCATGCTGGTCACGGCCGGCGTGCTGACCGCGATCCTGGTCATCCCCTTCCAGCCGTGGGGGCTGTGGATCGCCGGCTTCGTGCTCGGCGTGACCGGCCAGAGCGTCAAGATCTGCGCCGACACCAGCGTCCAGCGCGACGTCGAGGACGCCTACCTCGGCAGGGCCTTCTCCATCTACGACATGCTGTTCAACGGCATGTACGTGCTGGCGGCGGCTCTGTCGGCGGCGATCCTGCCGGCGAACGGCAAGTCGCTGCTGGCCGTCGCGATCATCTCGATCGGCTACCTGCTCGGCGCGGTGGTCTACCGGATGGTCACGCCGAATCGCGCGCCCACTCCAGCAGAGCCTCAGTAGCCGCCTCCTTGCCGATGAGGCCCTTGTCGAGGCGCAGCTCCAGCAGGAACTTGTAGGCCTTGCCGATCACCGGCCCCGGGCCGACGTCGAGGATCCGCTGGATCTCGTTGCCGTCGAGCTCGGGCCTGATCTTGGCCAGCTCCTCCTCGTCGGCGAGCCTGGCGATGCGCTCCTCGAGCTGGTCGTAGGTGCGCGAGAGCACCTGGGCCTTGCGCTTGTTGCGGGTGGTGCAGTCGGCCCTGGTCAGCTTGTGCAGCCGGTCGAGCAGCGGCCCCGCGTCACGCACGTAGCGGCGCACGGCGCTGTCGGTCCACTCGCCCGTGCCGTAGCCGTGGAAGCGCAGGTGCAGCTCGACCAGGCGGGCGACGTCGGAGACGACGTCCTTCGGGAACTTCAGCTCCGACATGCGCTTCTTGGTCATCTGCGCGCCGACCACCTCGTGGTGGTGGAAGGAGACCCTGCCGCCCTCCTCGTGGCGGCGCGTCTTCGGCTTGCCCACGTCGTGCATGAGCGCGGCCCAGCGCAGGATGCGGTCGGGCTTGCCGTCCTCCTCCTGGGCGATGGCCTGCTCCAGGACGATCAGGGTGTGATCGTAGACGTCCTTGTGGCGGTGGTGCTCGTCGATCTCGAGGCGGAGCCTGGGCAACTCGGGCAGGACATGGGCGGCCAGGCCCGTTTCGACGAGCAGGCGCAGGCCCTCGCGGGGGTTGGCGCCGCAGACCAGCTTGTCGAGCTCGTCGCGGATCCGCTCGGCCGAGACGATCTCGATGCGCTCGGCCATCGCGGTCATCGCCGCGAGCGCCTCCGGCGCGACCGTGAACCCGAGCTGCGAGGCGAACCGGGCGGCGCGCAGCATGCGCAGCGGATCGTCGTCGAAGGACTGCTCGGGCGTGCCGGGAGTGCGCAGCACCCCAGCGGCCAGGTCGCGCATGCCGCCGTAGGGGTCGACGAACTCGTGGGTGGGCAGCCGCACCGCCATCGCGTTGACCGCGAAGTCTCGGCGCTCCAGGTCGGCCTCGAGCGTCTCGCCGTACATGACCTCGGGCTTGCGCGACTTGGGGTCGTAGGACTCGCTGCGGTAGGTGGTGATCTCCAGCAGCCAGCCGCCCTTGCGCACGCCGACGGTGCCGAAGTCGATGCCGATCGTCCAGACCGAGTCGGCCCAGTCCCTGACCAGCTCCAGCACCCGCTCGGGCCTGGCGTCGGTGGTCAGGTCGAGGTCGTTGCCGATGCGGCCCAGCAGGATGTCGCGCACCGACCCGCCCACCAGGGCTAGCTCGTGGCCGCGTGCGGCGAACAGCTCGCCGAGCTCGTTCGCCACCGGCGCGATCTTGCGGGAGATCTCAATTGAGTCGGACAAGCTGCGTAGGTCCTTCTGATTGCGGAACATATCCCCCGAGCCACACAGGGTCCGGGTTACCGTCGGTCAGAGACCGTCGGGGGGCCATGGAACGAGGCTAGGAGCTCTTGTATGAAGGACGCCCTCGCGATCCACCGCTGGCTCCTAGCACACCAGGTCCATCATGAGATCGTACGCCTTCCGCGCCCCATGACGTGCGCGGAGGAGTTGCCCTCGACGATCTCGGTGGCGCCCGAGCGGTGCGTGGCCGTGACGGTGTTCGAGACGCGCGGCAGGCTGGGCCGCGAGGTGGTCGCCGTCGTCTCCACCGTGGCTCACCCGCCCACTCCCGGCCAGGTCGGCAGGCTGCTCGGGGTCAGGAGCGTACGCCCAGCGCCCGCCTTCGTGATCAACGCCGCCACCGACTACGCGGCGGGGCTGGTCTCCCCGCTGCTGCTCCCCCACGAACTGCCCCTGCTCGTCGACGACCGGATCCCGAACGACGGCGGCCCCCTTTTCACCCCCACGGGCGAGCGCCGTACCGCATTGCGTCTGCACTCACTCGACCTGCTGCGACTCCTGCCAAGCAGGCCCATCGAACTTCCCAGGGGAGTCCGTGAGGCGGTCGCGCTCCGGCACTGAGCCCGTACCATGGCGGCGTGCGTCGAACTCCTCCACGGGCAGACGCGTGATCCGTAAGGCCACGCTCCTCTCCGTCCTCATCGCCGCGTTGCTCACCCCCTCGGTCGTGACGACGGCGAGCACGGCTGCCGCCGCGCCCGTCACGGCGCAGCAGGCGAAGCTGACCATCGAGTCGATCACGCCGGACGTGCCGCGCCGGCTCACCGACGAGATCAAGGTCTCCGGCAAGGTCACCAACGCCGGCACGACGCCGATGGGCCCTCTGGTCATCAGGCTGTGGCCGTCCAAGCAGCCCTTCACCGACCGCGCAGGCATGGAGGCGTACCTCGCGGGCGGTCCTGTCGTCGAGTACGCCATGCTCAGCTCCACGATCACCATTCCCTCGGTCGCGGCGGGCGCGTCGGCGCCCTTCGATCTGGTCACGACGCCCGCGGCGCTCGCCCTGTCGCGGTTCGGGGTCTACCCGCTGAGCGTGGAGGTGCTGAACAACTGGCAACAGGTCGCCAAGGTGCGGACGTCCCTGACCTACGCGCCGCCGACCGTCCCCCCGACCCCGAAGGTCAAGCTGGCGTTCGCGCTGCCGATCATCGACCAGCCGCATCGCAGCGACGACTCCATCTTCATCGACGAGACCCTGCGCACCTCGCTGCTCGGCAACGGACGCCTCGCCGATCTGCTGCGCATCGCCAAGTCCCAGCCCAAGAACGTCACCTGGTTCGTGGATCCCGCGCTCCTCGACGACGTGAAGGCGATGACCTGGCCGTACACAGTGCATCCCAAGTCGGGCGAGAAGACCAGCCGTCCGGCCGACGCCAGCGCCGGTCAGTGGCTCGACTCCCTGCGCACCGCGCTGGCCGGTCAGAAGGTGGTCGCCACGCCGTACGCCGACCCCGACGTGACGGCGCTCGCCCACCAAGGGCTCGACCAGGCGACCGCCAAGGCGGTCTCGATCGGCGGCTCCAAGGCCAGGAGCCTGCTCAAGCAGGACGTGTCCACCACGATCGCCTGGCCCGTCTCGGGTAAGGTCGACGACGACGCGCTTGACCTGCTGACGGTCAGCGGCGTGTCCACCGTGCTGCTCAACGCCGACAGCCTGCCGCCCAACCCGCCCGTGACGTTCACGCCCGACGCCGCCGCGACGATCGACAGCGTCTCGGGGCCGGTCACCGCGCTGCTGGCCGACCCGGGGCTCAGCCGTACGCTCGAGCTCGAGCAGGGGGTGGCGGGCTCGACCACGCTGCAGAAGCAGCGGTTCGTGGCGGAGACCGCCCTGATCGCCGGCGAGCCGGGCGCGCCCCCGTCCCGGTCGCTCGTGGTGGCGCCCGCGCGGCGATGGAACCCCAACCCCACGCACGTCTCGAACCTGCTGAAGACCGCGGCGGGGCTGCCCTGGCTCACCGGCGTGCCGCTCGACTCGATCAAGCCGGGCAAGGCCGCCACGCCGCGTTCGGGGCTGGTCTACACCGACGACGACCGCAAGGCGGAGCTCGGCAAGAAGTACCTCGACGCGGTCAGGCGGGTGGCGCGCAAGGCGGAGCTGACCTCCTCGATCACCACCGAGCGCCGGCCGTCCGACTTCGACTCCGCGGTGCTGCGGCTGGCCTCCTCCGCGTGGCGCACCAAGACCGGCACCGGCAGCAGGGAGATCAAGCAGGTCGACCAGGCGGTCGAGGCCGATCTCGGGCTGGTCACCATCACCGGCGGCGCGTCCCTGGCCGGTGACGAGGGCCAGATCCCGATCAGCGTCAAGAACGAGCGCGACCAGCGGATCTCCCTGACCGTGGAGGTCACCTCCGACGACCGAGGCGTGCTGGAGATCGTCGGCGACGGCAAGCCCCAGCGGCTCGTCATCGGCGCGAAGCAGAGCGGCACGATCCAGGTCACAATGCGGTCGAAGGCGAGCGGCGACTCCACGGTGACGGTGCGCCTGGGCACCCTCGACGGCAAGACCTACGACTCCCCGCAGAAGCTCACGATCAGGACGACCGGCTACACGGGGATCGCGCTGGTGATCATCGGGGCGGCGCTGTCGGTCATGCTGGCCGCGGTGGTGATGCGCATCCTGCGGCGCAGGTCGCAGCGGCGGCTGGCGAAGACGGCGAAGGTTAGGGAGAACGAGCGCGTATGAGCCGAATGCTGCGGGCGAGCGCGATCATGGCCGCGGGCACGATGGTGTCCAGGGTCACGGGGTTCGTGCGCACGATCATCCTGGCTGCCGCGATCGGCCTCGGTCTGATGGGCGACGCCTACCAGGCCGCCTACACGATCCCCTACAGCATCCTCGACCTGCTGATCCTGGGCGTGCTCAGCAGCGTGGTGGTGCCGATGATCGTGCGGGCCCAGCAGCAGGACCCCGACGGCGGCAGGGCCTACGAGCAGCGCCTGCTCACCATCGCGACGCTCGCGCTCACGGTCGTGGCGGTGCTCTCCGTGCTGGCCGCCCCGCTGCTGATCGACCTCTACACCAACTGGCGGCCCGGTTCGCGAGAGTTCGACGTCGCGGTCTCCCTGGCCAGGTTCATCCTGCCGCAGCTGGCCTTCTTCGGGGTCGGCGCGATCGCCGGCGCCATCCTCAACACCCGCGACAGGTTCGCCGCCCCGATGTGGGCGCCGGTCCTCAACAACCTGGTCGTCATCGGCGTGCTGCTGGCCTACATCGTCGTCAGCACGGGCCGTGACGACATCTCCAAGGTCACCTCCTTCGACCTCGCGCTGCTCGGCCTCGGCACGACGGCGGGAATCGTCGCCCAGGCCCTGGTGCTCATCGTGGCGCTCAAGCGGGCGGGCTTCTCCTTCAGGCTCCGCTTCGACGTGCGCAACGCCAGGCTCGGCGAGATGGGCAGGGCGGGCGTCTGGACCATCGGCTACGTGGTCGTCACCCAGCTCGGCCTGGTGCTGACCACGAACCTGGCCACCGCGGCGAGCACGGTCGCCGAGGGGCACGGCATCACGCCGTACAACTTCGCCTTCCAGCTCTTCCAGCTGCCCTACGGCATCATCGGCGTCTCGGTCATCACCGCCATGCTGCCCAGGATGAGCAGGTCCGTCGGCGAAGGCAGGCTCGACGACGTGCGCTCCGAGTTCGGCTCCGGGGTGCGGCTGGTCGCCTCCGTCATGGTGCCGATCTCGCTGCTGCTCATGGTGCTCGGACCGGCGATCACCGTGCTGATCTTCGGCCACGGCGCCGCGTCGCCGGAGAACGCCGTCTACATCGGTAACGTGCTGCAGGTCTTCGGCCTGGCTCTGGTGCCGTTCTCGGTCTTCCAGCTGCTGCTGCGCGTCTTCTACAGCTTCGGCGACACCCGCACTCCCGTCTTCGTCGGCGCCGGCACGACGGCGGTCAACGCGGCGCTCATGCTGGTGGCCTACTACACGCTGCCCGCCGCGTACGTCGTCATGGGGCTGGCCTTCGCCTACGCGGTGGCTTACGCCCTGGGCGCAATAGTGGCGTGGACGCTGGCCAGCCGGCGGGTGCAGGGCCTCGGCGGGTGGGCCGTGGGGTCCGCGCTGACCAGGATGTACATCGCCGCGCTGCCCACCGCCGTCCTGGCGCTGGGTGCCGTCTGGGGGGTCCAGGAGCTGTTCGGAGAGCTGAGCCTGATCAACTCACTGATCATTCTGGCCGTCGGCGGCGGGCTCGGCGGGGCCCTTTATCTGGTCATCGCTCACAAGATGCGTATCCCGGAGGTCCACTCGATCGTTGGAATGGTGGCCGGGCGGGTAGGCCGGTAAGGAACCCGGCGAGAACCGGCGCGGCACTAGCATGGTGCCCGACGTGGCGAATGGAAGCAGGAGGGGCGTGGGAGGATCCACCCGGCATAGCGTGCCCGCGTGGCCTGAGGCCGCGCAGGTGATCGAAGCATGAGTGCCTCTACCGTGGAACCAGGTACCCGCCTCGCCCAGCGATTCAGGCTGGAGGACCGCGTCAACGAGTCCGAGGGCGCCACCTTGTGGAAGGCGATCGACGAGATCCTCGCGCGTCCTGTCGCGGTGCACACCTTCGACCCCGACTTCCCTCGCGTCACCGAGGTCGTGACCGCCGCCCGCGCCGCGAGCCGGCTCACCGACCCGCGCCTGACCCAGGTCTTCGACGCCGCCGAGGACGACGGGCTCGCCTACGTGGTGAGCGAGTGGGTCACCGGCGACTCCCTCGCCGACCTGCTGGCCGGCGGGCCCCTCGAGCCCGAGCGCGCCGCCGTGCTGGTGGCCGAGGCCGCCGAGGCGCTGGCACACGCGCACGAGCACGACCTCCACCACCTGTGCCTGCGCCCGAGCAAGCTCGTCTGGACCACCGGCAACACGGTCAAGGTGCTCGGGGTCGCCGTCGACGCCGCGCTCGCCGGGCTCACCACCGACGATCCCGCGCTCGAGGACGCCGAGGGCCTGGGCCGCCTGCTCTACGCCGGCCTGACCGGGCACTGGCCCGGCGACGAGGAGGAGGGCGGGCTGCCCGCCGCCCCGATGATCGACGGGCACTTCTGCACGCCGCGCCAGGTGACCGCGGGCGTGCCCGGCTACCTCGACACCATCACCTGCAGGGCGGTGCTGCCCGAGTCGCGCAGGAGCCAGAGCGCGCTGGCCAGACCCGACCAGGTGGCGGAGGCGCTCGCGGACGTGGCGCGGCCGCTGCCGATCTCCTACACGCCACCGCCCTCGCCGCCGCACGTCCCCGCCGTCTCCCGCGCCGAGGGGCTCGAGACCCAGCAGCGGACATATTCCTCGCCGCCCCCTCGCGCCAACCAGCCCAGCACCCTGAACAGGGTGCTGATGACGTTCGTGGTGCTGCTGGTGATCGCCGCGGTCGGCGTCGGCGCCTGGACGCTCGGCCGCAAGCTCGGCAACCCCGCGCCTCCCGAGGCCGCGCGGAGCCAGGCCCCTCCTTCGGCCACCGTCGAGCCGCAGATCGTCAAGCCGTCGAGCGCGACGGGCTTCGACCCTCTCGGCGACGACCGGGCCGAGCATCCCGAACTGGCCAAGGACGCCATCGACGGCGAGGGCGACACCTTCTGGCACACCACCAACTACAACAGCGCGACGCTCGGCAACCTCAAGCCCGGTGTGGGGCTGCTGCTGGACATGGGGAAGCCAACGAAGATCGCCGATGTGATCGCGACGCTGTCCACCGCCGCGGGGTCCAGCGTCGAGCTCAAGGTAGGAGACTCCCCCGACCTGTCCTCTCTCAAGACCGTGGCCAAGCAGAAAGACGTCTCGGGAAAGGTCACCCTGACGCCGGCCGAGGTCGCAACCGGTCAGTACGTTTTGATCTGGTTTACGCGTCTTCCTGCGGATGCTGGGAAGTTTCGTGGCACCATCTATGACGTAGTGGTGTATTCCCCCGGAACGGCATAAACCTTGTGAATTCCCCACCTGAGCCACTCTCCGATGCCGAGCTGCTCACCTTGCACCTCGACGGGGATCAGCATGCGTTCAGTGAGATAGTCAAGAGGCACCGGGACCGCATGTGGGCGGTCGCCCTGCGCACGCTGGGCGACCCCGACGAGGCGGCTGATGCCGTACAAGACGCATTTGTTTCCGCTTACCGGAAAGCGCACAGCTTTCGCGGCGAGGCGGCTGTCACGACCTGGCTGCACCGCATCGTGGTCAACGCCTGCCTCGACAGGATGCGCCGTAAATCCGTTCGGCCCGTCGCCGATGACGAGCTCATCGAGGCAGCCGAGCGTGACACGCCCATGCCCGACCAGACCGGCGAGCGCGAGGTCTCCATGGAGGTTTCGGCCGCGCTCAAACTGCTTCCAGCCGACCAGCGGGCCGCGCTCGTCCTCGTCGACATGATGGGCTATTCCGTCGAAGACGCAGCTCAGGTGCTGTCCGTGCCGAGCGGCACCGTGAAGAGCCGGTGCGCGAGGGGTCGCGCGAAACTTGCCCCAATTCTTTCGCATCTGCGGAACCGAACAGACCTGACTCGCGTCTCATCCGCGAAGGGAGCAGAACTTCGTGACGGGTGACACGCACTACGATCTGGAGATCTTGGCCGAGCTGGCCGAGGGTCTTCTGGACGCTGCCACGGCCGAACAGGTCCGCGAGCATCTCGCGGTTTGCGACCCCTGTGGGGAGCTCCTGGCCGACCTGGCCGCGGTTCGCGAGGTGCTCGCGGCGACTCCCACACCGGCCATGCCGATGGGTGTCGCGATGCGGATCGACCAGGCCCTTGCTCAAGAGGCCGCAGGAGGCCGTCTCGGCCTCCTCGACGGCCCTGACTGGGAGGAGCTGACCAGAGAGACCTCCGAGCCCGTACGGCTCGGCATGGTCGCCGAGGACGGCCACGCCGTCCCAGCCCATGCGGGACGCACCGCCTCGGGCTCCTGGGGGCACGGCTCCTCCGGACAGGGCTCCTCGGGCCACGGTTCCCCAGGGCATGGCGCTCCAGGGCACGGCTCGTCGGGGCGGCGCCCCGGTGCGCGGCGCTCGGCGGGGCAGCGGCCCCCGGGGCAGCGCCCCTCGGGACGGCGCCGGTGGGGCATGCCGTTGGTGGCGGCGGCCGCGGCAGCGGTCGTGGTCGGTGCCGCGGGCATATCGACCGGCTTGCTGGCGGGCGGATCCGATCCATCGCCCAGCAAGGACCTCCAGGCTCAGGCCCTGCCCTCGGTTTCGCAGCCGGCGCTGAGCTACATGGTGACCGACACCGACTACAACTGGAGCTCCCAGGACCTCAAGCAGCCGCTGAGTACCTTCCTGGGCGCGGCTCCCGGCTCCAAGGACGCCGGCGGTGTCGATCCCAAGGTGTCCGCGTGTGTCGAGCGGGTGGCCGCCCGGAGCAAGCTCAGGCCGTTCACGGTGGACCAGAGCGAGTTCAACGGCCAGGAGGCACTGATCATCGCCTCGTGGAAGAACAAGACCGCGCTGCGGGTCAGGGTCGACGTGGTCGACCCGTTCAAGTGCAAGAACATCGTCAAGCCCACACTGGGTAACTGGAAGTAGATCCCCTTTCCGACGCGAGGAGCCCGCCCTGTGCGGGCTCCTTTCGTTTGCCCCTGGCGATGTGGGTAGGGCTGGGAATCACAGCCGCCTAGGATCTGTTGACGCCACTGGCAAACAGAGAAGGAAGGCGTGGAGCGTTGAGCGACGTCCGGAATGTGATCATCATCGGTTCGGGCCCCGCGGGGTACACCTCGGCCGTCTACTCCGCCCGCGCCGAACTCAAGCCGCTGGTCTTCGAGGGCTCGGTCACCGCGGGTGGCGCCCTCATGAACACCACCGACGTGGAGAACTTCCCCGGCTTCCCGGACGGCATCATGGGCCCCGACCTCATGGACAACCTGCGCAAGCAGGCCGAGCGGTTCGGCGCCGAGCTGGTGGCCGACGACGTGGTCGAGGTCGACCTCGAGGCCAACCCCAAGGTCGTCAAGACCCACACCGACACGTACTACGCCAAGTCGGTCATCCTCGCGATGGGTTCCGGCTACCGCGAGCTCGGCCTGGTGAACGAGAAGCGCCTGTCAGGACACGGCGTCTCCTGGTGCGCGACCTGTGACGGGTTCTTCTTCCGCAACAAGGACATCGTCGTGGTCGGCGGCGGCGACACCGCCATGGAGGAGGCGACCTTCCTCACCCGCTTCGCGCGCATGGTGACGGTCGTCCACCGCCGTGACGAGCTGCGCGCCAGCAAGATCATGCAGGAGCGCGCCTTCGCCAACGAGAAGATCAGATTCGTCTGGGACACCGAGGTCGTCGACGTGCTCGGCGACGACAAGGTGACCGCGGTCCAGCTGCGCAACCTCAAGACGGGCGAGGAGTGCGAGCTGGCCGCCGACGGGCTGTTCATCGCCATCGGCCACGACCCGCGCACCGACCTGGTCAAGGGCCAGGTCGAACTCGACGACGACGGCTACATCAAGGTCGCCTCACCCACGACCGCGACGAACATCCCCGGCGTGTTCGCCGCCGGCGACGTCGTCGACCACACCTACCGGCAGGCCATCACCGCCGCGGGCACGGGATGCTCGGCGTCACTCGACTCCGAGCGCTGGCTCGCAAGCAACGAGAACTAACGAAGGAGCCCACTGTGAAGGCAGTCACCGACGCCTCGTTCGAGGCGGACGTCCTCAAGAACGACAAGCCCGTCCTTGTCGACTTCTGGGCCGAATGGTGCGGCCCGTGCCGCCAGGTCGCGCCGATCCTCGAGGAGATCTCGAAGGAGTACGGGGACAAGCTGGAGATCGTCAAGCTGAACATCGACGAGAACCCGAACGTCCCGCGCGACTACGGTGTGCTCCAGATCCCGACGATGAACGTCTACAAGGGTGGCGAGGTCGTGAAGCAGATCATCGGCGCCAAGCCGAAGGCCATGCTGCTGCGCGAGCTCGAGGGCATCATCTAGCCCACCCGCTACACCAGGCCCCGGGGGCACGCCCCTCGGGGCCTTTTGACGCCCCGGCGACCTATGAGGCGCGTCCCAGCAGTCTTTGCCGCATCCGCGAGGTACGTCACAACGGCCTTTTGGCGCTCCCGCAGATCCTAGAGGCGCGTCACAGTGGTCTGTTGGCGCCTGAAGATCGCACGAGCCGTGCCACAGTGGACTTTGGCGCTCCCGCAGACCCTGAAAGCGCGTCACAGCGGACTTCGGCGCCCCAGCGGGCCCCGCGAGGCGCGTCACAGTTGCTGCTCGAGCCAGTGGCGCATGGGAGTGAATCCCTGGGCCTGGTAGAAGGCCAGGGCCTCCTGGTTGAAGTCCCACGCCTCGGTGAGCAAGGCGGCGCATCCGGCCGCCCTGCCTGCGGCACGGACCGCGTCGACCAGGGCGGTGCCGACGCCGGTGCGGATCGCTGTGGGGGCGACGGCCAGATGTTCCAGAACGGCGAAGGTTCTCGGCTGGACGAGGGCGTCACCCGGGCGCTCGACGATGATCGCCAGGGCGTATCCGATCGGCCGGCCCGACGACCAGGCGATGAGGATCCGAATGTCGGGGCGGGCCAGATGGGCTTCGAAGAGCGGGACCAGATCGGCCTGGGCGGGGTCGGCCCGAAAGATATCCGGCCGGTTCCGCGCGTGGACCGCGTGGACGAACTCGTTCATCTGGGCCAGGAGGGCGGCGTCTGCGGAGGTGGCGGGACGGATGTCGATCGAGGGCGGGGTCATGACGGGATGGTGGCCCAGGCCCTCCTGTCGGTACCAGCGGTTTTTCCGCGGTCCGTTTCGGACCCCGGCCACGCGCGCTCGGTGACGCGTATCCCTGGACAGGCGCCGGCCCCGTGCCCTGGGTGGCGGCTGGGGTGGCGCTGCCGTACGAGATGGTGCTAAGGGTGGCGCTGCCGTACGAGATGGCCCTGGGGGTGCTGCTGCCGTACGAGATAGTCCTGGGATGGCGCTGTCCGACGGGGTTGTCCTGGTTTGCTGGGAGGCCTGGAGATCGCTCAGACGGGGCGGAGGGCGCGTTCCGGGCTCATGGATCCCAGGAGCCGCTCCAGGGCCACCTCGACGTCCTCACGCCACGACACGGCGCTCTTGAGCTCCAGCCTGAGCCGGGGGTAGCGCAGATGCGGTCGGACCGTCTTGAATCCGACCGACAGCAGGTATTCGGCGGGCACCACGCAGCTCGGCTCCTCCCACTTCAGGTCGCCGAAGGCCTCGATCGCACGCACGCCCCGCCGGGTCAGGTCCTTGGCCACCCCCTGGATGAGCATCCGCCCCAGACCGCCGCCGGAGAACTCGGGAACGATGTGCGCGGTCATCAGCAGGACTGCGTCGGCGCTCACCGGCGAGGTGGGGAAGGCCACCGAGCGGGGGGTGTAGAGCGGCGGGCTGTAGAGGACGAATCCCGCGGGCACCCCGTCGACGTACACGATCTTTCCGCAGCTCCCCCACTCGAGCAGGGTCGCCGAGATCCAGGCCTCTTTCTCCAGCCCAGGATCGCCCGTCTTGACGGCGCGCTCACCGCTGACAGGGTCGAGCTCCCAGAAGACGCACTGCCGGCATCGACGCGGCAGATCGTCCAGGTTGTCCAGAGTGATGTTGGCCAGCCGACGCGACAACTATTGCCCCAATCGTTGCTTGGCGGAAAAGCGCGCGAATACCGCGTCCCCAGCTGGCATCGTAACTCAGTGACGATGTCGGCAGTGGGCTGTCCCGGTCGTGGGCGGGTCAATGCTCTGACGTAGTCTGGTATCTCGGTCAATGCCACACCTAGGAGGTGGACCGTGACAGAAGAGACGGATCACGGTCAGACGCCCGCGACCCAAGGGTCGCGTATCGACGCCTACGTCGATCGGTACGCCGCGCGAGCTACCGGGATGGTCGCCTCCGAGATCCGAGCTCTCTTCGCCGTCGCGTCGAGGCCCGAGGTGGTCTCACTCGCCGGCGGCATGCCGTACGTCACGGCCCTTCCCCTCGATGTCGTCGGCGACCTGGTGTCCGAGCTGGTCGCCCGCCGCGGTCCCGTCGCCCTGCAGTACGGCTCGGCGCAGGGTGACCCGCACCTGCGCGAGCAGATCTGCGAGGTCATGCGCATGGAGGGCATCGACGCCAGCCCCGACGACGTCGTGGCCACCGTCGGCTCGCAGCAGGCGCTCGACCTGATCACGCGCATCTTCATCGACCCGGGCGACGTCGTGCTCGCCGAGGGTCCCTCGTACGTCGGCGCCCTCGGGACATTCGCCGCATACCAGGCCAAAGTGGTCCATATCGCTATGGACGAGCAGGGCCTCATCCCCGAGTCGCTCGCGCAGACCATCTACGCGCTGCGTGCCGCGGGCAGCCGCATCAAGTTCCTCTACACGATCCCGACGTTCCACAACCCCGGCGGCGTCACCATGAACGTCGCCCGCCGGCAGCAGGTGCTCGACATCTGCCAGCGGGCCGGGATCCTGATCATCGAGGACAACCCGTACGGCCTGCTCGGGTTCGACGGCGACCCCATGCGGGCGCTGCGCGCCGACAACGCCGACGGCGTGGTGTACCTGGGCTCGTTCTCCAAGACGCTGGCTCCGGGATTCCGCGTCGGATGGGCCCTCGCTCCCCATGCCATCCGCGACAAGCTCGTGCTCGCGATGGAGTCCGCGGTGCTGTCGCACTCGACCTTCACACAGCTGGCCGTCGGGCAGTACCTGGCGACGCAGCCGTGGCGTGAGCAGATCAAGGCCTTCCGCGAGCTCTACAGGGAGCGCAGGGATGCGATGCTCAGCTCGCTCGAGTCCCTGATGCCGCCCGATGTCACCTGGACGCGTCCGGGAGGCGGGTTCTTCGTGTGGACGTCGCTGCCCGAGGGGCTCGACTCCAAGGCGATCCTGCCGCGGGCGGTGGCGGAGCGGGTGGCGTTCGTTCCGGGCACCGGGTTCTTCTCGGACGGCAGCGGCGCTCGGCACATGCGCCTGTCGTTCTGCTACCCGGAGCCGGACCGGATCCGCGAAGGGGTGCGGCGGCTGGCGGGGGTGATCGAGCAGGAGATCCAGCTGCGCGACACGTTCGGCACCGGGTCGATCTTGGGGCATCACGGGTTGGATACGCCTGGACCTGATCTGGCGTGATTTCGCTTCGAAACGGGAGCACGGCTGCTGGTGGCCGTGCTCCCGTTTGTTGTAGGAGAGCGATTCTGCGGGACGGGCGTTCTGGGGCTGCCGGGAGAGCTGGGGCCTGAGAGACGCGGGTGGAGGAGGATTTCCTCGCTTCCGGGTACCTCGGCACTCGTGAACTGCTCGTCACAGCCAGCACCTCGCTGTGGTGTGGAACCTTCATGGGCGCCCGCCGTCAACCTTCAGCGCGCCGCCATCCACGCGCATGCATCGGCATCGCGCCGAGTCGCACGAACACCATCAGCGCTGCCTTGCGTAGCACGCATGCCATCGGCCCCGCCTCGCGTCTCATCCACGCCCTAACCTCACGCGCCATTACCGACGCGCCCTGTGCTCGCGCGACATCGGGTCGTGCGCCATAGAGTCGCGCGCTGTCGGGCCCCCTCACCTCACGCATGTCCAAGTGGGCCTGGGGTCCTGGGGTGGCTGACGGTGGTAATCCCCTGGGTGGGGCGCCGTTGCGGCGGCCCGCCGGCGGCGCACGAGGAGCGTCCCCTGGACGGACGGTCAGCGGTGACCGGCGGTGGCGCTTGGGGCGGCTTGCCGTACCGGGGAAGAATGGAGCGGACCGGAAAGCAACCGCCAGCCCGGTACGGTGGAACATCGTGCGATGAGCACGATCTACGGAGGATTTTGATGAGCGACCTGGGTCATGTGCTCGTGCTTGCCGGCGGACTGTCCTACGAGCGCGAGGTCTCGCTGCGGTCGGGGCGGCGGGTGAGCGAGGTGCTGCGCGCGGCGGGCATCGACGTCGAGACCAGGGACACCGACGCCTCCCTGATGCCCGCGGTGCTGGCCGACCCGCCTGACGCGGTGTTCGTCACGTTGCACGGTGGGGCCGGTGAGGACGGCGCGATCCGTTCGGTCCTGGAGCTCCTGGGCGTTCCTTACGTGGGTGCGGATCCCGACGCGTGCCGGGTGGCCTTCGACAAGCCGACGGCCAAGGCGGTGGTCAGGTCCGTGGGGCTCCGGACGCCTGAGTCGGTCACCCTTCCCAAGGAGACGTTCCACGATCTCGGCGCCTCCGCGGTGCTCTCCCGCATCGTGGAGCATCTCGGACTCCCCCTGTTCGTCAAGCCCGCCCGTGGCGGGTCGGCGCTCGGGGCGTCCGTCGTGCGTACCACTGAGGAGCTGCCCGCGGCCATGGTGGGGTGCTTCGCGTACGGCGACACGGCGCTCGTCGAGCGGTACATCGAGGGGGTCGAGGTGGCCATGTCCGTGGTCGACCTCGGCGACGGTCCCGTGGCGCTGCCGCCGGTCGAGATCGTTCCCGACGAGGGGGTGTACGACTACGCCGCCCGCTACACCGCGGGGCACACCGAGTTCTTCGCACCCGCGCGCCTGTCGCCTGAGGAGTCCGCCGCTTGCGCGGAGATGGCGGTGACGGCGCATAAGGCACTGGGGCTGCGGGACCTGTCGCGTACGGACCTCATCGTGGACGCCCAGGGACAGCCGTACTTCCTCGAGGTGAACGTCGCTCCGGGCATGACGGAGACTTCGCTGCTTCCCATGGCGGTGGAGGCGGCAGGTAAGGACCTGGGCACGCTGTGCAGAGGCCTCCTCGAACAAGCCGCCAACCGCTGACCTCATATCCCCAGCCGCGGAGCCAGGAGGACGTTGTTGCCAGTGGCTCATTAGCCTGGCGGTGTGCTCATCGACTCCCTGTATCCCAAGAGCTTCGCCAGCGACAACCACGCCGGCGTTCACCCAGCGATCCTCGCCGCCATCTCCACCGCCAACGAAGGTGACGCCCCTGCCTACGGCGGGGACAGCTGCACGGCCGCCTTCGAGCGACGCATCAAGGACGAGTTCGGCGACCATGCCGAGGGGTTCCCGGTCCTCAACGGCGCCGGCGCCAACATGGTGGGCCTGGCCCTCATGCTGGGCCGGTACGACGCCATCATCTGTGCGGACACCGCGCACATCGCCACGCACGAGGCGGGCGCCGCCGAGCGGCTGCTCGGCGTGAAGCTGATCACCGTGCCAACGCCGGACGGCAAGCTCACACCTCAGGACATCTCCTCCCGCCTGGGCGGTCTGGGCATTCCCCACGAGTCGCAGCCGCGTGTGGTGTCCATCTCCCAGGTGACCGAGCTCGGCACCTGCTACTCCCCCGACGAGATCGCCGCCCTCGCCGAGGCGGCGCACGACGCGGGTCTCTTCCTCCACGTGGACGGCGCCCGCCTCGCCAACGCGGCCGCCTTTCTTGGCTGTTCCCTCCGGGCGATCACAACGGATGCGGGTGTCGACGTGTTCAGCTTTGGAGGGACCAAGAACGGTGCTCTGGCCGCAGAGGCCGTGGTGGTGCTGGAGCCGTCGCTCAGCCAGGGGGTGCCGTTTCTTCGTCGGCAGTCGCTCCAGCTGGCGTCGAAGATGCGCTTCATCTCGGCGCAGCTTTCGGCGCTGCTGACGGATGAGCTGTGGCGAGCGAACGCCGCCCGTGCGAACGCCATGGCGCAGCGACTCGCTCAAGGGGTCGCCGCGCTTCCTGGAGTCGAGATCACCTATGCGGTCGAGTCCAACGCCGTCTTCGCCGCACTGCCGGAGAAGGTGACGACGGCGCTGCAGGAGCGGTATCTCTTCCACGTCTGGGATGAGCGCAGCGGCGTGGTCCGCTGGATGACCGCCTTCGACACGACGCCCGATCAGGTGGACGACTTCATCGAAGACATCAAAAGCCACCTGAGCGTCTAACGATTGCATGCCGCGACACGCCTCCGTTTCACGTGAAACCTTGGGGCGCTGCCATCTCGCTTCGTGCGGGGTTTCACGTGAAACGCTGCGTTGGCACTTTTGACCTCTCGCCGGGAGTGAGGACCCGCTGTTTCACGTGAAACCCGCGCAACTGACCCTGTGACGCGGCAGTAAGGACCGCGAGCGGTAGCGACAGGGCGACCGCCGCGAGGTTGCGGGACTGGAGGTGGGGCTGGGGCGCAGAGCTGAGGGACCGGGCGAACCCGGCGACGCGGCGGCTAGGAGAGGGAGGCCCCCGGGGATGCGTGAAGGCGATACGTCGGTGGATGGACCCTGCTGTGGTTTCACGTGAAACACGGTCTCCCCCAGCACGCGACGTTCCGTGCCTGCACGGAGGGCGTCAGGGTTTCACGTGAAACAACGCCCCTCGAGTAGGGCCTGTCGGGCGGGGAGCGGGGACTTGAGGGGCGCCCTCCAAAGAGCCAGCCCCAATTGGCAGGCAAGTCCGCTTGGCGTGCGAAGACGGCGGCGGCTAGGCCACCTCCTGGAGGGGCGCCCTCGAAGGAGCCGGCCCGATTGGCAGCCAGTCCGCTTGGCGCGCGAAGATGGTGGCGGGCTAGGCCACCTCGCCTCCTTCGCGCATGGCGTGGGCCGCCTCTGGGGCCATGGCACCGATGATGCGCTCAAGGTCGTCGATCGTGGCGAACTCCACGACGATGCGTCCCTTCCTGCGACCCAGGTCCACCTTCACCTTGGTCTCGAAGTGGTCGGAGAGGCGATCCGCCAGGTGCACGAGTCCAGGCATGGACGGGCGCTTCGCCGTACGCTCCTTGGGTGCGGCACCCGCCGCCTTGGCGCCGCCGGTCGCGACGATCTCCTCCACCGTGCGGACGGAGAGCCCCTCGGCCACGATGCGCTTGGCGAGGTACTCCTGCGCCCGCGGATCATCCAGAGCGAGCAGGGCGCGGGCGTGGCCGGCGCTGAGAACGCCCGCGGCGACCGTCAGCTGGACATCAGGCGGGAGATTGAGGAGGCGGAGCGTGTTGGAGATGTGCGGACGTGACCGTCCCACGCGCTGGGCGAGCTGTTCGTGGGTGGCGCCGAAATCGTCCAGCAGCTGCTGGTAGGCGGCGGCCTCTTCGAGCGGGTTGAGCTGCTCGCGCTGGAGGTTCTCGATCAGGGCATCGCGGAGCAGTTCGTCGTCCTGTGTGTTACGGACGATCGCGGGGACCGGGTCGAGGCCGACCAGCTGGCAGGCGCGCCAGCGGCGCTCCCCCATGATGAGCTCGTAGTTGCCGCCCCCCACGGACCGCACCACGATCGGCTGGAGGAGACCGACCTCCTTGATCGAGGCGGCAAGCTCCTCCAGGCGGTCGTCGTCGAAGAAGTCACGCGGCTGGCGAGGGTTCGGGGTGATGGCCTTGAGGGCGATCTCCCTGAAGTACGCCCCGGCGATGGGTTGCGGACCCGCGTCCTGCCCCGAACCGCCAGCTGGTGGCACCGCCCCAGTGCCGTCAACGATCGGGCCGGTCGGGATGAGCGCCCCGAGTCCCTTTCCCAGTCCCCGCCGCTGCTGACTCACTGCGTCTCCTCATCCACCCGGCCGCTTCCGGTCACATCAGGAGAGGTTACCGTCGCAGGCGCATCCGAGTGCCCGCTCGCCACACGCAGTTCGGTCGGGTTTGCCACATCCCGCCCAAGCCGTACCTGAAGGATGCGGCTACGGCGGAGGCACGGAGTGCTGATCGCCTTGGTGGCCATGCGATGCGGGCGGGCGGGGGGCCCAAGGGTACCGGGCCCAAGGAGGCCAGGCCCAAGGAGGCCAGGCTCAAGGAGGCCAGGCCCAAGGAGGCCAGGCTCAAGGAGGCCAGGCTCAAGGGAGTCGAGCGTGGGTGGAAGTCTGCGGTTGCAGAGGCCGGGAGCTCCGGCTAATGAGGGGGAAGTGTGGCGGAAGGGGAGAGCCTCACAGCGACGGCTCCCCCGCCCGCACCCCGATCAGACCGTCACCGCCCGATACGCGATCTCCCGAGCCGCATCCATATAAGCCATGGCCCCACTGGACCCCGGGTCATACGTCATAACCGACTGCCCGTAACTGGGCGCCTCCGACAACCGCACGCTCCTCGGGATGACCGTGTTCAGCACCGTGTCCCCGAAGTGCGCCCGCACCTCGTCCGCCACCTGCGACGCCAGCCTCGTCCGCCCGTCGTACATCGTCAGCACGATCGTCGACAGGTTCAGCGTCGGGTTCAGATGCGCCTTGATCAGGTCAACGTTCCGCAGCAGCTGCCCCAACCCCTCCAACGCGTAGTACTCGCACTGGATCGGGATCAACACCTCGTCCGCCGCCACGAGCGCGTTGACGGTCAGCAGCCCCAGCGACGGCGGGCAGTCGATGATGATGTAGTCGAGCTCCACCGCGTCGAACGCCGACAGCGCGCGACGAAGCCGCGCCTCACGAGCGACCAGCGAGACGAGCTCGATCTCCGCCCCCGCCAGGTCGATGGTCGCCGGAGCGCAGTAGAGGCCCGGCATGTCCGGAACCTCCTTGACGATGTCCGCCATCGGCAGGTCGTCGACGAGCACCTGGTACACGTCGGGGACGTCACCGCGGTGCTCGGTGGCCAGGGCGGTCGAGGCGTTCCCCTGGGGGTCGAGGTCGACGACGAGCACGCGCTCACCGTTCATCGACAGAGCGGCCGCGAGGTTCACGGAGGTCGTCGTCTTGCCGACGCCGCCCTTCTGGTTCGCGACAGCGATGACACGGCACTTGGAAGGACGCGGCCACGAACCGCCGCGAGGCGCGGGGGTGTCCGACGTGGGGGCTTCCGAGAGGGAGGCGTCCGGCGGAGGAGCGTCTGCCGTCTGGGTCGCAGATGTTTCACGTGAAACCACGGAACTGAGTGCCTCTCGTACCAGCGGCGAATCGCCGGGGTTAAGGGGGGTCTGGGTCACGATGGCCATCCTTTCAACCAGCGGCCGGGTGCTGCCCGCAATGCTGTGCCGCGACACGCCCATTTCCGGCCAGCCGAGACCTGACGGGCTCTCGGGGCGGGGTTTTCCCGGCCACCCGAGTCCGCTGGACGAGTCCGGCACAACCGTCACCTCTTTCGTCGGCGCCGTCCTGACGCCGGCGCGCGACCCGCGACTACTCGGACCAAAGTTGCAGGCGGCTCGACCTTACCGTGCCCGACCGAGATCAGCTCGGCCGTCTGGGCCCCACACGCCCGCAACTGTGCGTCGGCCTCGGCGAGTTCCTCTGCCGCGCGCTCCCCCTTCATGGCGATGAGCTGGCCGCCCTCGCGCAGGAGCGGCATCGACCACTTCAGGAGACGGTCGAGCGGTGCCACGGCCCGGGCGCTGGCGACGTCGAACTCCCGCTTGCCCGCCAGATCCTCGGCCCGTCCGCGCAGCACCTCGACGTTGTCGAGCTTGAGCGCGGCGACGCACTCCTCGAGAAACACGGTACGGCGGAGCAGCGGCTCCAGCAGCGTGACCGTGAGGTCCGGCCGTACGATCGCCAGGACCAGGCCGGGCAGGCCCGCGCCCGAGCCGATGTCGACCAGACGGACGTTCTCGGGGATGGCCTCGGCGACCACGGCGCAGTTGAGCAGGTGGCGGTCCCAGATCCGGGGCACCTCACGCGGGCCGAGCAACCCGCGGACGACCCCCGGACCGGCCAGCAACCGTGCGAACTCCTGCGCCCTGTCCCACGCGTCGCCGGTGAACACCTCGCGCGCTATCTGCGGTGGAGCCGTCAGCTCGTCGCTCACTGATCCGGTGGCCTTTCCTGAATGTGCGGGTACTGGGTGGTATGGCGTGGCCCCGGGCGTAGGGCCTCCAGGGACGAAGACTAGCCGCACCCGTGGCCCGCGCGACCGAGGCGCGAAGGCCCCGTAGGAGCGGGACACGGGGAGCAGGCGGATGCCAAACGAAAGGCCGCCAGCCCCAGAGGAGCCGACGGCCTGGCGGGCGCCTGCCGTACCCGACGGATGGATCAGACGGGCAGGACGACCACGAAACGGTGCGGCTCCTCGCCCTCGGACTCACTGCGCAGCCCGGCGGCGGCGACAGCGTCGTGCACGATCTTGCGCTCGAACGGGGTCATCGGGTGCAGCGACTTCGGCTCGCCGTTGCGCCTGACGGTCTCGGCGACCTCGGTGCCCAGCTTGCTCAGCTCGGCCCTGCGCTTCTCCCGGTAGCCGGAGACGTCGAGCATGAGCCTGGACCGCTCCCCCGTCTGCCGGTGGACGGCCAGGCGGGTCAGCTCCTGGAGCGCCTCGAGAACCTCGCCACCCGGGCCGACCAGGTCGGTGCCCTTGACACCGACGACGGAGACCAGCGCACGGTCCCCTTCGACATCCATGTCGATGTCGCCGTCGATGTCGGCGATGTCGAGCAGACCCTCCACGTAGTCCGCCGCGATCTCGCCTTCCTGCTCAAGCGCCGCAAGATCCGGAGCCTTCTCCTGCTCGGCCTCGGTCACGTCGGGCCTCTCTTTCGTGCTGTGGATCGACGTCGTGGTGTGGGTCAAGACTTCTTGCTGCCCGTGCGCTTGCTGCGGGGCTGCCTGCTGGGCTGCTGCCGGATGATCTTGGGTTCCGGCTTCTCCGGCGGCGCCTCCTCGGCGGCCGGCGCGTTCTTCTTCACCTTGGACAGCAGGCCGCTCTTGGGCGCGACGGGGATCACGTTGCCCTTGGCGTCGAACTCGGGCGCGGGGTTGCGGGCGTAGAACCAGTGCTGCTGGCCCAGCGTCCACAGGTTGGTCGTGACCCAGTAGAAGATCAGGCCCAGCGGGAAGTTGAGGCTGAAGAAGGCGAACAGCGGAGAGATGTACATCAGGATCTTCTGCTGCGACGCCATGGGGTTGTCGGGCATCTGCTGCATGGAGCGGGTGACGCTCTGCCTGACGGTGAGGAACGTCGTCAGCGAGCTGATCGCCACGAAGATCGCAAGCACGATCTTGGTCTGGACGACACCGGCGCCGAAGGACTCGATCTGGGTGCCGCTCATGAAGAAGTTGGCGGGCAGCGGCGCGCCGAAGATGTGGGCGGCTCGCGCGCTGTCGACGAACTGCTGCGTCATCCCGAACTTGAGTTCGCCGTGCGCCATCGCGTTCAGCACGGTGAACATCGAGATGAAGATGGGGAACTGCGCGAGAACGGGCAGGCAGCCGCCGAGGGGGTTGGCGCCCTGGCCCCGATAGAGGTTCATGACCTCTTCGTTCATGCGCTGCTTGTCGTTCTTGTAGCGCTTGCGGATCTCCTGCACCTTCGGCGCGAGCTCCTGCATCTTCTTCGACGAGCTCATCTGCTTGAGGAAGAGCGGGAAGATCAGCAGCCGCATGGCGACGGTGATCGTGATGAGGGTCAGCGCCCACGCGAGCCCGCTGTCGGGGTCGAGGAAGGTGCTGTAGCCCTGGTGAATCCAGGTGAGGACTTGGGCGATGGCCGTGTAGAGCCAGTTAAGCCAGGACAGCTCCACCGAGCTAGCTCCCTTGCGTTTCGTGGGACCGAACCGGGCGTGGGGGCACCGGGTCAAAACCTCCGGGATGGAATGGGTGGCAACGCCCGATGCGCCGGACAGTCAGCCATATGCCGCGCAAAGCACCATGTACGGCTATCGCCTCAAGCCCATAAGCACTGCATGAGGGGTAAAAACGGCAGCGTGGACCCAGCATCGGGCTGATGAACGCCCGATAGAACCTGATCGGGGCCATCAGCGCCCGAGCAGGAAGGCCAGTCTGCTCCGTCATCGTTGTTCTCGCCTTGACAAACGATCCAGCGCGGCATCGAGTTCAGCGGCAAGGCGCTCGTGTCGCGCGGACGCGGCAGGTGGATTAGCGCGTACCACAAGCAGGCTACCTCGCGGCAGCCTTGCTAGACGGTCCCGCATCAGGTGTCGGAGCCGCCGCTTGACCTTGTTGCGCACGACGGCGCCGCCCACGGCCTTGCTCACCACGAAGCCGACCAGTGGCGGTCCGTCTCCCGCGACTTTCAGATGCAGGACGAGGGTGGGGCGACCGGCCCGGGTTCCTCGCTTGACCGCGGCGGAGAAATCCTCACCCCGCCGCATGCGGGACTCTCGTGACAACACGTCAGACGCCTATCGCCCGCCGACGAGAAGCGCCGGCGGGCGACCAAGCTGGGACAGGGCGACCGTCAGGCCGACAGCTTCTCGCGGCCCTTGCGGCGACGAGCGGCGAGGATCGCGCGGCCGGCCCGGGTGCGCATACGCAGCCGGAAGCCGTGGGTCTTCGCGCGGCGACGGTTGTTCGGCTGGAAAGTACGCTTGCTCACGAGTGGGCTCCAGGCTTGAAAGTGCACCCCCGCCTTCGAGCGGGAGCGCGTGACACACATGGCTGGCCTGCCGAAGTCGAGAGGGCATGCAAAAGAGCCGTCACGCGACAAGCCGACCGTCGTACGTTACGGGCCAGGCACGCTCCAGGTCAAACCGGCCGGGTTTTCCACGTTTCCACAGGCAACTTTTCCACCGGGGTTCGCGCGTCCACAGTCTGTGCACTCAGGTGCCACTAGTCTGTGGACAACGACCTGAGCACAGGTGTGCACAACTCCCCGACCCCAGCCGTAACGAGGGGATCACTCTGTGCACAACTTGTGGATCTCCTGTGGAACACCTGGGGAGATCGCACATCGGACGGCCTGTGGATAGACGAGCGAACAGCGATCATGACTGCTTGCTCTGTGTGGATAAACAATGGAGGGGAAGCCACACCATGAACGGGGACGACCTCGGCACGGTATGGGCGCGCGCGCTGGCCAACTTCCTCAACGACAACCTGCCCATCCAGCAGCGGACCTGGCTGGCGATGGTCAGGCCGATCGCCATGGCGGGCGACACGATCGTCCTCGGCGTCCCCAACGAGTTCCTCAAGGACCTCATCGAGGGCAAGCTGCGCTCCCATGTGGGCCACGCCCTCTCCCAGGAGCTCGGCCGCCCCGTACGGCTGGCCGTGATGATCGACACGACCACCCCCGACCAGCCGATGGGCGAGTCTCATCCCCAGCCTGTGAACGGGGGTTTTCCCCAGGCGCCCGAGCCTGTGCAGAGTTATGCACAGCCCAGCTACCAGGCCCCGGAGACCACTCCCTTCTACGCTCCGCCGCCCGAGCCTCCACAGGTATCCACCGAATATCCACAGGCGCAGCCCGAGCCTCCACAGAACCGGTGGGAAGCCAAGAGCACCAAGCCGAGCGAGCCCGCCAGGCTGAACCAGAAATACACATTCGAGACATTCGTTATCGGCGCCAGCAACCGCTTCGCGCACGCGGCTGCCGTCGCGGTGGCGGAGGCGCCGGCCAAGGCCTACAACCCGCTGTTCATCTACGGCGACTCGGGCCTGGGGAAAACCCACCTGCTCCACGCGATCGGCCACTACGCCCAGTCGCTCTACGACGGCGCGCGGGTGAGGTACGTGAGCTCCGAGGAGTTCACCAACGACTTCATCAACAGCATCCGCGACCACAAGGCCGACGGTTTCCGCAGCCGGTACCGGGCGATCGACATCCTGCTTGTGGACGACATCCAGTTCCTCGAGGGCAAGGAACAGACGCAGGAGGAGTTCTTCCACACCTTCAACACCCTCCACAACGCCAACAAGCAGATCGTCATCTCCAGCGACCGGGCCCCGAAGCAGCTGATCACCCTGGAGGACCGGCTGCGCAACCGGTTCGAGTGGGGCCTGATCACCGACGTCCAGCCACCCGAGCTGGAGACGCGCATCGCGATCCTCAGGAAGAAGGCGATCCAGGAGGGGCTGGCCGCCCCGCCCGAGGTGCTGGAGTACATCGCCAGCCGGATCTCCACGAATATCCGCGAGCTCGAGGGCGCGCTGATCAGGGTCACCGCGTTCGCCAGCCTCAACAGGCAGGGTGTGGATCTCCAGCTGGCCGAGGTGGTGCTGAAGGACCTCATCACGACCGACGCGAGTTCGGAGATCACGATCGCCACGATCATGGCGAAGACCGCCGAGTACTTCGGGATCTCCATCGACGACCTGTGCGGCAGCTCGCGCAGCAGAGCGCTCGTCAACGCCCGCCAGATCGCGATGTACCTGGCCAGAGAGCTGACGGACCTCTCGCTCCCCAAGATCGGGCAGCAGTTCGGCGGCCGCGACCACACCACGGTGATGCACGCCGAACGGAAGATCCGCTCGCTCATCGCCGAACGCCGCTCCATGTACAACCAGGTCAACGAGCTGACGATGCGCATAAAGCAGACATCGAAGGCCTGACTGTACACACCCTGTGGATAACTCTGTGGACCAGCTCAGACGGCCTCTCCGGGGGCAGATGAAGATCAAAAAGCGCCGACACCGCCCACAGAGCCTGGGGATAAGGGTGGGGACATCTTGAGGACAACCTGGGGACAACTCGTGGACAACTTGTGGACGCCCTGTGAACAGGCGAAACAGGAGTTCCAGGTGACCCTCTTTTCCCCGTGGATAACCTGTTGAAACCCAGTGGATAACCGGTGGACGACGACCCCCCGATCTGGGGACGGCCTGTGGGCAACGCGGCGTCATCCCCAGGCGCCGAAGTTCTCCCCAGGCTTCGCCCACACCGGCAGTGGATGAAAACAGCCGGGATGAGCTGCGGAAACGTCGGTCATCCACAACATCCACAGCCCCTATGAAGATGACTTCCTCTATCTCTTACTAAGAAACTCAAAGACCCATAGAGGGGTTCTCCCGGAGCTCAGGTGCGGGAGAGTGAACACTGAACAAGCAGCGACGACCAAAGCAGGAGGCTGATCCCCGTGATGTTCCGGATCGAGCGCGACGTGCTCGCTGAGGCGGTCGCATGGACGGCACGCAGCCTCCCTGCGCGCCCGTCCGTGCCCGTCCTGGCCGGCATGCGCATGGAAGTCACCGACGCGGGCCAGTTGAAGCTCTCGGGCTTCGACTACGAGGTCTCCGCCGAGGTGACCCTCGAACCCCAGACCGGTGAGCCGGGCGTGGTGCTGGTCTCGGGCAAGCTGCTCGCCGAGATCACGCGCGCCCTTCCCGCACAGCCTGTGGATTTCGTCGTGGACGGCGCGAAGGCGGTCGTCACCTGTGGCAGCGCGCGGTTCACCCTGCTGACCATGCCTGTGGAGGACTACCCGTCGCTCCCCTCGATGCCGCCGGCCGCGGGCCGGGTGGGCAGCGACGTCTTCGCCTCGGCCGTCGGTCAGGTGGCCGTCGCCGCGGGCAGGGACGACACGCTGCCGATGCTCACCGGTGTGCGCATGGAGATCGAGGGCGACACCGTCACGCTCGCGGCCACCGACAGGTACCGCCTCGCCGTACGAGAGCTGAAGTGGCAGCCGGGCCAGCCCGACTTCTCGGCGATCGCGATGATCCCCGGAAAGACGCTCGCCGACACCGCCAAGGCGCTCGGATCCACCGGCGCCGAGGTCGAGATCGCGCTCAGCTCGGCCGGCGGCACGGGCGAGGGCATGATCGGCTTCTCCAGCGCGGGCCGCCGCACCACCACGCGCCTGCTCGACCCCGAGTTCCCCAAGTACCGCTCGCTGCTGCCGACGGAGTTCTCGGCCAAGGCCGATCTGTCCACAGGCCCGTTCGTCGAGGCCGTGAAGCGTGTGGCGCTGGTCGCCGAGCGCAACACCCCCGTACGGCTGGCCTTCCGCGGCGGCGAGGTCGTCCTGGAGGCGGGAAGCGGCGACGAGGCGCAGGCCGTCGAGGTGCTGCCGGTCGACTACCAGGGCGACGAGATGAACATCGCCTTCAACCACCAGTTCCTTCTCGAGGGCCTCGGCGCGATCGACTCCGACGTCGCCAGGCTGCAGATGACCACCTCGACGAAGCCCGCTATCCTCACTGGCGGCAAGCCTGTGGACGACGACGGCACTCCCGACTACCGTTACCTGATCATGCCTATCCGCTTGTCCAGCTGACACGGCCATCGGCGATGATGGAAGCCTGACAAGGGGGTTATCAACATGCAGATCGGCATGGTCGGGCTCGGGAAGATGGGCGGCAACATGGCCGAGCGGCTGCGCCGCGGCGGTCACGAGGTGGTCGGATACGACCGCGACCCGGCGGTCAGCGACGTCTCCAGCCTCAAGGAGCTCGTCGACCGGCTCCAGACGCCGCGCGCGGTGTGGGTCATGGTGCCCGCCGGCGAACCCACCCAGCTCACGGTCAACCAGCTCGGCGAGCTCCTCGACGAGGGCGACCTGGTGATCGACGGCGGCAACTCGCACTATGTGGACGACCAGCGCCACGCCGAGGAGCTCAAGGCGCACGGCATCGGCTTCGTCGACTGCGGCGTCAGCGGCGGCGTGTGGGGCCTGCAGAACGGCTACGCGCTCATGTGCGGCGGCGACAAGGCCAGCGTCGAGCGGCTGATGCCGATCTTCGAGACGCTCAAGCCCGAGGGCGAGGACGGCTTCGTCCACGCCGGCGACGTCGGCGCGGGCCACTTCGCGAAGATGGTCCACAACGGCATCGAGTACGGCATGATGCAGGCCTACGCCGAGGGCTGGGAGCTGCTCGAGGCCTCCGACATCGTCAAGGACGTCCGGGGTTCGTTCTCCAGCTGGCGCACCGGCACGGTGATCAGGTCGTGGCTGCTCGACCTGCTGGTCCGGGCGCTCGACGACGACGAGCACCTCGACGAGCTCAAGGGTTACGCACAGGACTCCGGCGAGGGCAGGTGGACCGTACAGGCCGCGGTGGACCACGCGGTCCCGCTGCCGGTGATCACCGCCGCGCTCTACGCCAGGTTCGCCTCGCGCCAGGACGACTCGCCCGCGATGAAGATGGTCGCGGCGCTGCGCAACCAGTTCGGCGGCCACGCGGTCACCTCGGCCGCGGGCGCCACCGAGAAGGGCGCGGACTCCCCCGGCGCCGACGTGACCCCGCCGCGAGAGGCGGAGTGACCCGCGGGCCATACCCGTTTTCCACAGGGGTGCACGGCGATGACCCCAGTGGTCGGTGTGGCCCACTAACCTTCGTGGGGTGCATGTCGCCCATCTCTCGCTGACCGATTTCAGGTCCTACGCCGCCGTGGAGCTCGGCCTCGAGCCTGGCGTCACGGCGTTCGTCGGGCCGAACGGCCAGGGCAAGACCAACCTGGTCGAAGCCATGGGCTATGTGGCGACGCACTCCAGCCACCGGGTCGCCAACGACGCCCCTCTCGTACGGCACGGCGCGGCCCGCGCGATCGTGCGCTGCGCCGTCCAGCGAGAGGACCGGCGCGCGCTCGTCGAGTTGGAGATCAACCCGGGCAGGGCCAACAGGGCGCGGCTCAACCGCTCCCCCGTCCCCCGCCCTCGCGACGTGATCGGCATCCTGCGCACGGTGCTGTTCGCGCCCGAAGACCTCGCTCTGGTGAAGGGCGACCCGGCCGAGCGCAGGCGCTTTCTCGACGACCTCCTGGTGGCCCGTGCGCCGCGCTTCGCGGCCGTCAGGGCCGACTACGACCGCGTGCTGAAGCAGCGCGGCGCCCTGCTGCGTACGGCCGCCCAGGCGCGCCGTGGGCGCGGCGGATCGCGCAGGGCGGAGAGCGAGGCGGCCTTCGCCGCCGCGGGCGCGGGAGACGTCCTGAGCACCCTGGAGGTGTGGGACGCCCACCTCGCCAGGCACGGCGCCGAACTCCTGCGGGCCCGGCTCGATCTCGTCGAGTCGCTGCGCCCGCTGGTCGCCGCGGCCTATGCTTCGCTGGCGCCCACGAGCGCCCCCGCGGAGCTGTCCTATCGCAGCACGTTGTCCACAGGTGGGGATGACGCGGAGGACGAACAGGCCGGTGGGAGCGGATCTCCTGATGCACAGACGTTATCCACAGACCTGGGGAAAACCCTTGAGTCGCGGTTGAGGGAGCGGCTGCTCGAGGTCCGCCAGGCGGAGCTGGAGCGGGGCGTCACGCTGGTCGGTCCACATCGCGACGACCTGATTCTCGGCCTGGGCGAGCTGCCCGCGCGGGGCTACGCCAGCCATGGCGAGTCGTGGTCGTTCGCGCTGGCGCTGAAGCTGGCCGCCTACGACCTGCTGCGCGCCGACGGCGGCGATCCCGTCCTCATCCTCGACGACGTCTTCGCCGAGCTCGACAGCCAGCGCAGGCGCCGCCTCGCCGAGATCGTCGCCCCCGCGGAGCAGGTGCTGATCACCGCCGCGGTCGCCGACGACGTGCCCACGGAGCTGATCGGCTCCCGTTTCGATGTCGCTGGGGGGAGTGTGACCCGTGTCCGATGAGGAGAACCCGGCCGCCCGCGGGGCGGCGCTGGCCAGGGAGAAGCTCGCCCAGGCCAAGGCCGACGCGGCCAGGCGCGGGCAGCTCCCCCGCCGCGAGCCGCGCAGGAAGGCGCAGCAGCGCGACGCGGGCGACCCGCAGCTGTTCGGCCGGGCGATCATGGATCTGCTCGCCACCAGGGGCTGGGAGCGCTCGGCCGCGGTCGGCGGCGTCTTCGGCAGGTGGCCCGAGATCGTGGGGCCCGACCTCGCCGCCCACACCAAGCCGGAGGCCTTCGAGGACGGCGAAGTGATCATCGCCGCCGATTCCACGGCGTGGGCGACGCAGGTGCGGCTGCTGGCCCGCACCCTCATCCGCAGGCTCAACGAGGAGCTGGGCGAGGGCACGGTCAAGAAGGTCAAGGTCAGAGGGCCGCAGAACGCGCCCAGGCCGACCGGCGGGCTGCGCGTCACGGGCAGTCGCGGACCGGGTGACACCTACGGGTAAATCCCATGCCTGGCGATCAGGCAGCCCCAGAGCGACTGAGCACCTCTCCCAGAGGGGGGATGCTTGAGTGGGGGGAAAACGAGCTACAGGGCATCACAGGCGCGTTCAATGCCACCTTCAGCCCGCGGAGCCGGTAGAATGAAAGCGGATTCCGGACACGTCCGCTTGCGTGTCACCCGCGGCATGCGAGCCGACTCCCCTGGGTGACCGCGCATCGGAGCACTCACGACGGTGACGGGCACGGCAGGGGCAACTGGCAGGTGTCGCCTCCCCCGCCGCGTGTCCGCGGCAGGAGGATTTCGCAGTTGTCCTACGACGCTAGCTCAATCACCGTACTCGAAGGGCTTGAAGCGGTCCGCAAGCGCCCGGGTATGTATATCGGATCGACCGGCGAGCGCGGTCTCCACCACCTTGTCTACGAGATTGTGGACAACTCCGTCGACGAGGCCCTCGCCGGCCACGCCGACCGCATCGACGTCACGCTGCTCGCCGACAACGGCGTGCGGGTGGTCGACAACGGCCGCGGTATCCCCACGGGCATCCACCCTGTGGAAAAGGTCTCCGCCGTCGAGGTCGTCCTGACGACGCTGCACGCGGGCGGCAAGTTCGACGGCAAGTCCTACGCGGTCTCCGGCGGCCTGCACGGCGTCGGCTCGGCGGTCGTCAACGCGCTGTCCACAGCCATGGACGTGGAGATCAAGCAGAACGGCCACGTCTGGCGCCAGCGCTTCGAGATGTCCAAGCCCGTCGCTCCCCTGTCGAAGGACGAGCCGACCGACGAGACCGGCACCTCGATCACCTTCTGGGCCGACCCGGGGATCTTCGAGACCACGCTGTGGAACTTCGAGACGCTCTCGCGCCGCTTCCAGGAGATGGCCTTCCTCAACAAGGGTCTGACGATCACGCTGACCGACGAGCGGCCCGACCACATCAACGGCGAGGTCCACCGGGTCGAGTACCACTACGAGGGCGGTCTGTCCGACTTCGTGAAGCACCTCAACTCCAAGAAGGAGCCCGCGCACGCGTCGGTCATCGACTTCGAGGCGCACGGCGAGGGCATCTCTGTCGAGATCGCCATGCAGTGGAACAACTCCTACTCGGAGTCGGTCTACACCTTCGCCAACACCATCAACACCGCCGAGGGCGGCACGCACGAGGAGGGCTTCCGCGCCGCGCTGACCTCCATCGTCAACCGCTACGCGCGCGAGCAGAAGTTCCTCAAGGAGGGCAAGGACGACAACCTCTCCGGTGAGGACGTCCGCGAGGGTCTGACCGCGATCGTCTCGGTGAAGCTGGCCGACCCCCAGTTCGAGGGCCAGACCAAGACCAAGCTGGGCAACACCGAGGCCAAGTCCTTCGTCCAGAAGGCCTGCAACGACCACGTGCGCGACTGGTTCGAGCGCAACCCCGGCGAGGCCAAGGACATCATCAACAAGTCGCTGCAGGCCGCCCGCGCCCGCCTGGCGGCTCGCCAGGCCCGCGACCTGACCAGGCGCAAGTCGCTGCTCGAGTCGGGCAGCGGCCTGCCGGGCAAGCTGGCCGACTGCCAGTGGAACGAGCCCGACAAGTGCGAGCTGTTCATCGTCGAGGGCGACTCGGCGGGCGGCTCGGCCAAGGGCGGCCGCGACTCGCGCTTCCAGGCGATCCTGCCCATCCGCGGCAAGATCCTGAACGTCGAGAAGGCCAGGATCGACAAGGTCCTGAAGAACAACGAGGTCCAGGCGCTGATCACCGCGCTCGGCACCGGCGTGCACGACGAGTTCGACATCGCCAAGCTGCGCTACCACAAGGTGATCCTGATGGCCGACGCCGACGTCGACGGCCAGCACATCAACACGCTGCTGCTGACGTTGCTGTTCCGCTTCATGCGGCCGCTGATCGAGGCGGGCCACGTCTACCTGTCCTGCCCGCCGCTCTACAAGATCAAGTGGGACCGCAAGGGCGACGACGCCTCCTACGCCTACTCCGACGCCGAGCGTGACGCGGTCATCGCCCAGGGCATCGCGGCCGGCAAGCCCGACCCCCGCCCGCGCGACAACGTCCAGCGGTTCAAGGGTCTGGGCGAGATGAACGCCGGGCAGCTGTGGGAGACCACGATGAACCCGGACACCAGGCTCCTGCGCCAGGTGACGCTCGACGACGCGGCCCAGGCCGACGACCTGTTCAGCGTGCTCATGGGCGAGGACGTGGAAGCCAGGCGCGACTTCATCATCCGTAACGCGCGCGACGTCCGGTTCCTCGACGTTTAGCGGTAGCCGTACCACAAAGAAGGATCTTCACCTGTGACGGATGTGACAACTCCACCCCCGGCTGACCGCATCGAGCCTGTGGACATTCAGTCCGAGATGCAGCGCAGCTACATGGACTACGCGATGTCGGTCATCGTGTCCCGTGCGCTGCCTGACGTCCGCGACGGTCTCAAGCCCGTGCACCGCCGGGTGCTCTACGCCATGTACGACGGTGGCTACCGTCCCGACCGCGGCTACTTCAAGTGCGCCCGCGTCGTCGGTGACGTCATGGGCACCTACCACCCCCATGGCGACACCTCCATCTACGACGCGCTCGTACGGCTGGCGCAGCCGTGGTCGCTGCGCTATCCGCTGGTCGACGGCCAGGGCAACTTCGGCTCGCCCGGCAACGACCCCGCGGCGGCGATGCGGTACACCGAGTGCAAGCTCGCGCCCATCGCCATGGAGATGCTGCGCGACATCGACAAGGACACCGTCGACTTCCGGCCCAACTACGACGGCAAGTCGCAGGAGCCCGACGTCCTGCCCGCGCGCATCCCGCAGCTGCTCGTCAACGGCTCGGGCGGCATCGCTGTCGGCATGGCGACCAACATCCCGCCGCACAACCTGCGCGAGGTCGCCTCGGCGGTCAAGTGGTGCCTCGAGAACCCCGAGGCCACCGACGAGGAGCTGCTCGAGGCGGCGATCGGCCTGGTCAAGGGGCCCGACTTCCCCACCAGGGCGCTGATCGTCGGCAGGCGCGGCATCGAGGACGCCTACCGCACGGGCCGCGGCTCGATCACCATGCGGGCCGTCGTCGAGGTCGAGGAGGACGGTAAGGGCCGGCAGTCGCTGGTCGTCACCGAGCTGCCCTACCAGGTCAACCCCGACAACCTGGCGCTGAAGATCGCCGAGCTGGTCCGCGAGGGCAAGCTCACCGGCATCGCCGACGTGCGTGACGAGAGCTCCTCCAGGGTCGGCCAGCGCCTGGTGATCGTGCTCAAGCGCGACGCCGTCGCCAAGGTCGTGCTCAACAACCTGTACAAGCACACCCAGCTGCAGGACACCTTCGGCGCCAACATGCTGGCCCTGGTCGACGGCGTGCCGCGCACGCTGCGCCTCGACCAGTTCATCAAGCACTACGTGGCGCACCAGGTCGAGGTCATCGTCCGCAGGACGCGCTACCTCCTGCGCAAGGCCGAGGAGCGCGCCCACATCCTGCGCGGCCTGCTCAAGGCGCTCGACCGGATGGACGAGGTCATCGCCCTGATCAGGCAGTCCCCCTCGGCCGCCGAGGCGCAGGGCGGCCTGATGACGCTGCTCGACATCGACGAGATCCAGGCCCAGGCCATTCTCGACATGCAGCTGCGCAAGCTCGCCGCCCTGGAGCGCCAGGCGATCCAGGACGAGTTCGACCACCTGATGACGCTGATCGCGGAGTACAACGCGATCCTGGCCAGCCCGGTCAGGCAGCGCGAGATCATCAACGAGGAGCTGGCCGAGATCGTCGCCAAGTTCGGCGACGAAAGGCGCACCGAGATCATCGCCTACGACGGTGACATGTCGATCGAGGACCTCATCGCCGAGGACGAGATCGTCGTCACCATCACCCGCGGCGGCTACGCCAAGCGCACCAAGACCGATCTTTACCGGGCGCAGAAGCGCGGCGGCAAGGGCGTGCGCGGGGCGCAGCTGCGCCAGGACGACATCGTCGACCACTTCTTCGTCACCACGACCCACCACTGGCTGCTGTTCTTCACCAACAAGGGCCGCGTCTACCGGGTCAAGGCGTACGAACTGCCCGAGTCCGGACGTGACGCGCGCGGCCTGCACCTGGCCAACCTGCTGGCCATGCAGCCGGACGAGACAGTCATGGAGGTCCTCGACCTGCGCGACTACCTCGTCGCGCCGTACCTCGTGCTGGCCACCCGCAGTGGCCTGGTCAAGAAGACCAGGCTGTCGGAGTACGACTCCCCCAGGACCGGCGGCCTGATCGCCATCAACCTCAGGGAGGACGACGAGGTCATCGCGGCTCGCCTGGTCTCCGAAGAGGACGATCTGCTGCTCGTCTCCAAGGGCGCCCAGTCCATCCGCTTCACCGCCACCGACGACGCGCTGCGTCCGATGGGACGCGCCACGAGCGGCGTCATCGGCATGAGATTCCTTGATGGAGACGAACTTCTCGCCATGAATCGGATGGCAGATGGCGAAGACGTGCTTATCGCCACGGAAGGCGGGTACGCGAAGCGCACACCCGTCGAGCAGTATCCGGTACAGGGACGTGGCGGAAAGGGCGTGCTGACTGCGAAGATTGTCACCTCTCGTGGCAAGCTGGTCGGAGCCGTCATGGTCAACCCGGAGAACGAGGTCTTCGCGATCACGTCCAACGGCGGGGTGATCCGGACGAGTGCCGGGGAGATCAAGCAGTCCGGCCGCCAGACCATGGGAGTGCGCCTGATGAATCTCGCCGAAGGCGACAGCGTCGTGGCCCTCGCTCGGAACGCCGAGTCGATGGAGACTTCGGTGGAGGCTGAGGAAGACGGGGGAGGAGAATAATCCATGAGCGCCCAGGGCGGTCCCGCCAAGACGACGCCGACTCGTGAGAACGGGCAGAAGAAGCCCGAGACCGAGGTTCTCGACATGGTCGGGAACACGACGGAGCAGGAGCAGGAGCAGGTGGAGGAGCAGCAGAACGAGACGGTCCGCATCCGTCCGTCGCTGACCTCCGAGGCTCCGCCGCCCGCTGTCGAGCTGCCGAAGAAGAAGGCCGCCGCGGCCGCACGCCTGCCGCGCAAGGCGCACCTTGTGCTGCGGCGGGTGGAGCCGTGGTCGGCGATGAAGTTCAGCTTCGTCGTCTCCCTGGTTTGCTTCGTGGTGCTCTTCGTCGCAGTCGCTGTGTTGTACGGCGTGCTGTCGGCTCTCGGGGTCTTCGACTCGATCGTCCAGACGGTCAACCAGCTGACCCAGGCCGACGGCCAGGCATCAGGCAGCTTCGATGTGTCCAGCTGGTTCGAGCCGGTGCGGATCCTGGGGTACACCGCCCTGATCGGCGCGGTGAACGTCGTGCTGATCACCGCGCTGTCGACTCTTGGCGCCGTCATCTACAACATCGCCGCCGATCTGGTCGGCGGGGTCGAGGTGACGTTCAGCGAGGCCGAGTAGGCCGACGTCCGGCCCCTGCTCTAGTTCGCGATCTGGCGGCGCGAGGAGGGGCCAGGACACGGTAAGCTTTTCTCCGTCGGAACAACCGGTTCGCCTCTCCTCGGTAGATGCGATACGGTTCGTTGTGCGCGGGGCTATAGCTCAGACGGTTAGAGCGCTTCCCTGATAAGGAAGAGGTCCCAGGTTCAAGTCCTGGTAGCCCCACCCAGCTAGAAGGCCCGTCGGGATGATCCGGACGGGCCTTTGACGGCAGTAGAGACGGCAACGCTACTCGCTCGCACCCCCGAAGAGCTCCCCCGAGATTCTTCCGATGGCTTCCCGATGCGACTCCTGATCTCCGTGCGTGTAGATCTCCATCGTGACTGAGATACGTGCGTGCCCCAAGATCTCCTTTGCGTCTCGGGGGGAGACCTTCAGGTCCTTGAGCATCGTGCCCGTTGTGTGCCGGAGGTCGTGGAGCCTGATTCGGCGTAGACCGTTGTCCTTGATCATCCGCTCAAAGGCCCGTCCAAGGTTGGTCGGTTCGATCGGCCCACCCGAGCGGGAGGCGAAGACGAGCCCAGAGTCCTGCCAGCTCTCCCCCGCCTTGCGCTTGGCCTCTGCCTGGAGCTGGCGTGTTCGATGATGGCATCTCGGACGAAAGGCACCAACGGGAGCGTTCGCCGGCCGGTATCGGTCTTTACCGGCACCCGTTCGAGCTTGCCCTTGATCCGCTGGACCTGCCCTTCCACTCGGATCGTGTTCGCTTCAAGGTCCACGTCGTCCCAGGTGATCCCCAGCACTTCACCACGCCGGAGCCCGTAGACCAGGAGGAGACCCCTTGATCCCTGTGAGACACTCGCGCACATGACCGAGTCTGAGCCGCCCAAAAGGGACGGCACGCAAGCACCAACGTCCAATATGGATCAGTTGGGGCTCGGCATCATCGCTCTCACTGTGGTGCTCGCCGTCGGCTGGTGGTTGTCCGAGCCTGTTGATCCTTTCCCTGTAAAAGGGCTCCTCGTGGTGCTCATCCTGTTGGTGGTCGGCTTCGGCATCCGTCTCGAAGGTGTCATCCGCAATAACGATCACCGGCGTTCTTGAGCAGGCACCTGACGGCAGCAGAGATGGCAACGGCCCCGAACAATGCCTGATCAACTCGTGTGCCGACACCAGCCGTTTCCCTGGCGGGAGCCGTACAGCGCGGTCAATGATCGTGCTGATAAGGAAGAGGTCCCAGGTTCAAGTCCTGGTAGCCCCACCCAGCTAGAAGGCCCTTTTCCAAGATTTTGGGGAGGGCCTTTCATTGTTTGGGACACGATCTTCAGGTGCCCGTCGGTGGCGATCAACTCGTCCAGGGTGCTCTGGCCCATCGGTTGGCCGCGAGCTCGCCCACAGCGGCCCTCCGTCCGAAGGTCTTGACGTCGCCCACCGATGCCTGTCCGTCGCCCGTAAAGCTAGTCGCGGTGGTTCTCGTCGGCGCAGTGCGGTTGGCCGTCGTTTATCCATTGGGCGAGGTTGTCCTTGGACATCCAGCCCTGCAGCGAACTGCCCTTCACTCGCGCGTAGACCCACGTCTTCCCGTAGGAGTTCCGCTGTCCCGAAATCGGGTTACTCGCGATCATCTGAAAAGGGATGCTCCGCAGGCCGTACAGGCGGGGCTGGTGACATCTCCAGCGGCCGTCGATGGCGACGGTCCTGCCCGTGCTCGTGGATGCTGGTGATCGGGCTCCAGGCCTTGAAGTCGCCCTACGCCGGCCGGCGCCTGAAGCCCAGGTGTCAGCGGTAGCTGTCGATGAGTCGGGCGAGGTGCCTTCCGGCGATTTCCAGGGGCGCCTCGCTCTGCGAGACCTGCGCGGACATCTCCGCGCCCTCCAACGTGTTGATCACCGTATGGGCCAGATCGTGCGCGACGTCCTCGCCGAAGCCCGACCTGAGAAGCTTGTCGCGGACGAGGCCACGCCAGTTCTCGAAGGCCTCCTCGGCGGCCCGCTGGATGTCGGGTTCGAGCCCCGCGCTCTCGAGCGCCGTGGTGGTGATGGGGCAGCCGTCGAGCCAGCCCGAGTCGCGTAGGCCCGCGGCGAGGTCGCGCGTGCAGGCGATGATCGCCGTACCGGGGTCGTCCACGCGGTCGAGCCACCCTCGCAGGACCTCGGCGAACTCCCTGTCGCCGTGGCGGATCGCCTCGACCGCGAGCTCCCGCTTCCCGCCTGGGAAGAAGTGATAGACCGAGCCGAGCGTGGCCTCGGCCTCCCTGGAGATCTCCTTGAGCCCGGTCGCTCCGTACCCCTGCCGCTGCATCAGCCGGGAGGTCGTCCGGATGATCCGCTCGCGGGTGCCGATCTCGTGCTTGGTCACCATGTCTCCAGAATAGTGGATAGAGCGTTCGTTCTAGACCTGTGGTAGCGTCCCCGTTCTAGATAGAGCGTTCGTTCTAGTGCTCGAGGAGACAGCCATGAATTCCGTGACCGTGATCGGCCTTGGCCCCATGGGGCAGGCGATGGCCAACGCCTACCTGGACAGCGGCTACGAGGTGACCGTGTGGAACCGCACGGCCGGCCGGGCCGACGCGCTGGTGGCCCGTGGCGCCAAGCGCGCGGAGAGCGTCGAGGCCGCGCTGACCGCCAACGAGCTGGTGGTGCTGAGCCTGATCGACTACGCGGCGATGTACGCGATCCTGGAGCAGGCGCCCTCCGCGGCGCTGTCCGGCCGTACGGTGGCCAACCTCACCTCCGACACCCCCGACCAGGCCCGCCAGGCGGCGGCGTGGATGGCCGAGCGCGGCGCCGTGCAGATCACCGGCGGTGTCCAGGTGCCGCCTCCCGGCATCGGCCAGCCGGAGGCGCAGACATACTACAGCGGCCCCGAGGACGCGATCGAGGCCCACCGGTCCGCCCTGGAGGTGCTAACGGAGATCGACTATCTCGGCGAGGATCCGGGTCTGGCGGCGCTGTTCTACCAGATCGGAATGGACATGTTCTGGACCGGCATCCTGAGCTACGTGCACGCGCAGGCCGTGGCGGAGGCCAACGGCATCTCGGCTGAGCGCTTCCTGCCCAACGCCGTGAAGACCATGGACTTCCGGTACTTCCTGGAGTTCTACGCCCCTCGCATCGCCGCCGGCAACCACGAGGGCGACGTGGACCGGCTGGCCATGGGCGTGGCCAGCATGGAGCACGTCCTGCACACCGTGGAGGCCTCCGGCGTGGACGGCTCGCTGCCCGCGGCCGTCCTGGACATCTTCCGCCGCGGCGTCGCCGCCGGACACGGCCAGGACAGCCTCACCAGCCTGATGAAGGTGCTGACGCGGTAGTTTCACGTGGAACAGGGCTGGTGAGGCTGGTTGCAGGGGGTGTGAGCGAAGAGACCGCGCCCCCTGTCCTACGACGCGCTCTCCGCGCTGCTGAGCCGCCACCCGTTCGGCGTCCTGGGCACCGGCAAACGCAGGATGCTCTACCAGTGGGACGCGGCGGCCAGGATCATCAGATTCTCGACGACCGCCGACCGGATCAAGGTGCGCCGGCTGCGGAACGACCCGCGAGCGTCCTTGCACGTGTCGAGCGAGGACCACTGGCCGTCCGCGGTGGCCGAGGGGGAGGCGTAGGTCTCCGAGGTCTCGACGGAGCCGGGCGACGTGGCCGGGCGTGAGCTGCTCGCTTTGATGTCCGCGCCCGCCTCGCCCGAGGACGAGCTGAAGATCCTCAAGCGGCTGGCCGCCGAGCGCCGGGTCGTCATCCGGCTGAACGTGAGCCGCCTGTACTGGACCGTGCTGGACATCGACGGATGAAGCCGCGACGAACACATCACCCGAGCTGGCACCAACCGTCCACCTCGGCGCGCGACTGCTGTCAGGCCGGAGAGCGGAACGCGTAGAGATCGTGTCAACGGTCGGGCTCAGGGCGTATGAAAGCCGTCAGGAACCATAAAACCGGGCAAATCTAGCGATTTGCTGTCCTCACAGCCGCCCATGCGGGCGGTGGAATTCATCCTGATGTGAGGAGTGGGGATGGCTGACGTCATCTTCGTCGCCCTGACGATCGCGGTCTTCGTGATCTTCGGGTTCGTCGTGAAGGCGGTGGAGCGGCTGTGAGCGCCGTCAACGCCGCAGGCCTCGTCGTGGTCGCCGGCCTGGTGGTCTTCATGGTCGCGGCCCTGCTCTTCCCCGAGCGGTTCTGATGTCGGCGACCACCGCGGGCGTCCTCTTCATCGCCTCGCTCCTGCTGGCCCTCGCGATCTGCTACAAGCCGCTGGGCGACCACATGTACCGGGTCTACGCCGGCACTCGGCACAGCGCCGTCGAGCGCGGGATCTACCGGCTGCTCGGCGTCAAGGCCGACACCGAGCAGAGCTGGGGCGGCTACGTCCGCGGCGTCCTGGCCTTCTCCGTGCTCTCCGTCCTGTTCCTGTACGGCCTGCAGCGTCTGCAGGAGCACCTGTTCCTGAGCCTCGGCATGGCGGCGGTCGAGCCCTCGCTGGCCTGGAACACCGCGGTCAGCTTCACCACCAACACCAACTGGCAGGCCTACTCGGGCGAGGCCGCGATGGGCCACGTGGTGCAGACCGCGGGGCTGGCCGTACAGAACTTCGTCTCCGCGGCCGTCGGCATGGCGGTCGCGATCGCCATGGTGCGCGGCTTCGCCAGGAAGAAGAGCGACACGCTCGGCAACTTCTGGGTCGACCTGGTGCGAGGGACGCTGCGGATCCTGCTGCCCCTCGCCTTCGTCGGCGCGCTCCTGCTGGTCGCCGGCGGCGCCATCCAGACCTTCGGCGACCATTTCAGCTGGAGCACGCTGGCCGGCGGCGAGCAGACCTTCACCCCCGCGGCCGCGGCCAGCCAGGAGGCCATCAAGGACCTCGGCACCAACGGCGGCGGCATCTTCAACGTCAACTCGGCCCACCCGTTCGAGAACCCCACGTCGTGGACCAACTGGCTGACGATCTTCTTGCTGACCGTCATCGCCTCGTGCATGCCGCGCACCTTCGGCCGCATGGTGGGCGACAACCGCCAGGGCTACGCGATCGTCTCGATCATGGCGGTCATCGCCGTCATCAGCATCGGCGTGACCAACTGGGCCGAACTGAGCGCGCACGGCACGGTGCCGCAGGCGATCGGTCAGGCCATGGAGGGCCGCGAGGCGCGCTTCGGCGTCTCCAACTCGGGGATGTTCGCGACCGCGACCACGCTGACCTCCACCGGGTCGGTGAACTCCTTCCACGACTCCTACACCGCCGTCGGCGGCGGCATGCTGATCTTCAACATGCTGCTCGGCGAGGTCGCGCCGGGCGGCGTCGGAGCCGGCCTGTACGGCATGCTGATCCTCGCCGTGATCACGGTCTTCGTGGCGGGCCTGATGGTCGGCCGTACGCCTGAGTACCTCGGCAAGAAGATCGGCACCCGTGAGATCAAGCTGGCCTCGATGTACTTCCTCGTCACGCCGATGCTGGTGCTGATCGGCACGGGCGTCGCGATGGCCACCGAGCAGGGCCGCTCGGCGATGTTGAACACGGGTCCGCACGGCCTGTCGGAGGTGCTCTACGCCTTCACCTCCGCCTCGAACAACAACGGGTCGGCCTTCGCCGGGCTGGGCGCGAACACCACGTTCTACAACACCGCGCTCGGCCTGTGCATGGTCTTCGGCCGGTTCCTGCCGATCGTGCTGGCGCTGGCCCTGGCGGGCTCGCTGGCCAGGCAGGTGCCGGTGCCCGTCTCGGCCGGCACGCTGCCGACCCACCGGCCGCAGTTCGTCGGCATGGTCGTGGGCGTGACGGTCGTCCTCGTCGCCCTCACCTTCCTCCCCGCCCTGGCACTGGGCCCCCTCGCGGAAGGACTGCTCTGATGCGCACGCAGCTGGCCGGCGCGCTCCCCGACGCGCTGAGGAAGCTCAACCCCGCGTCCATGTGGCGCAACCCGGTGATGCTGATCGTCGAGATCGGCGCGGTGCTGACCACCGCGCTCGCGATCGCGGAGCCGTCGTTCTTCGCCTGGGCCATCGTCGGGTGGCTCTGGCTGACGGTGATCTTCGCCAACCTGGCGGAGGCCGTCGCCGAGGGCCGCGGCAAGGCACAGGCGGCCACGTTGCGCGCGGCCAAGCAGGACACGATGGCCCGCAAGGTCTCCGGCGAGGTGGTCCCGGCCACCGAGCTGAAGCAGGGCGACAGCGTGGTCGTCGAGGCGGGGGAGATCATCCCCGGCGACGGCGACGTCGTCGAGGGCATCGCCACCGTGGACGAGTCGGCGATCACCGGTGAGTCCGCCCCCGTGATCAGGGAGTCGGGCGGCGACCGGTCCGCGGTGACGGGCGGCACGAGGGTGCTGTCCGACCGGATCGTCGTGCGGATCACCCAGGAGCCCGGCGAGAGCTTCGTGGACAGGATGATCGCCCTGGTCGAGGGCGCCAACCGGCAGAAGACCCCGAACGAGATCGCGCTGAACATCCTGCTGGCCGCGCTGACGATCATCTTCCTGGTCGCCACCGCCACCATGCAGCCGCTGGCGATCTTCTCCAAGTCGGTCAACCCGGGTGTGCCCGACTCGATCGCCCTCACCGCGGACGGTGTCACGGGCATCGTGCTGATCTCGCTGATCGTCTGCCTGATCCCGACCACGATCGGCGCCCTGCTGTCCGCCATCGGCATCGCGGGCATGGACCGCCTGGTCCAGCGCAACGTGCTGGCGATGTCCGGCCGCGCGGTGGAGGCCGCGGGCGACGTGACCACGCTGCTGCTCGACAAGACCGGCACCATCACGCTGGGCAACAGGCAGGCGGGCGCGTTCGTCCCCGTGGCGGGCGTCCCGGTCATGGAGCTGGCCAGGGCGGCGCAGTTGTCCAGCCTGGCCGACGAGACGCCGGAGGGCCGCTCGATCGTGGTCCACGCGAAGACCGCGTACGGCCTGCGCGAGCGGGAGCCGGGAGAGCTGGACAAGGCCACCTGGGTCCCGTTCACCGCGCAGACCAGGATGAGCGGCGTCGACCTCGACGGCCGCGAGGTGCGCAAGGGCGCGGCGACCGCGGTCATGAAGTGGGTGCGCGACCACGGCGGCCACCCGACCGCCGAGGTCGGCGAGATCGTGGACGGCATCTCGGCCTCGGGCGGCACCCCGCTGGTCGTCGCCGAGAAGGGCCGGGTGCTGGGCGTCATCCACCTCAAGGACGTCGTCAAGGAGGGCATGCGCGAGCGGTTCGACGAGATGCGCCGCATGGGCATCAGGACCGTGATGATCACCGGTGACAACCCGCTGACCGCCAAGGCGATCGCGGAGGAGGCGGGCGTGGACGACTTCCTCGCCGAGGCCACCCCCGAGGACAAGCTCGCCCTGATCAGGAAGGAGCAGGAGGGCGGACGCCTGGTCGCCATGACGGGTGACGGCACCAACGACGCCCCTGCCCTCGCGCAGTCGGACGTCGGCGTCGCGATGAACACGGGGACCAGCGCCGCCAAGGAGGCGGGCAACATGGTCGACCTCGACTCCAACCCGACCAAGCTCATCGAGATCGTCGAGATCGGCAAGCAGCTCCTCATCACCCGCGGCGCGCTGACGACCTTCTCGATCGCCAACGACATCGCCAAGTACTTCGCGATCATCCCCGCGATGTTCGCGGCGGTGTACCCGGGCCTGGACGCGCTCAACATCATGCGGCTGGCCGGCCCGCAGTCGGCGATCCTGTCGGCCGTCGTCTTCAACGCCCTGGTGATCGTCGCGCTCATCCCGCTCGCCCTCCGCGGCGTGCGCTACCGGCCGGCGAGCGCGTCGAAGCTGCTGAGCCGCAATCTCCGCGTGTACGGCCTGGGCGGCATCGTCGTGCCGTTCGTCGGCATCAAGATCATTGACCTCCTCATTTCGGGAATCGTGTGATGGAACGCATGCCCAGCTGGATCCGCCAGCATCTGGCCGCGCTGCGCGCGCTGCTCGTGCTCACGGCGGTGACCGGCGTCGTCTACCCCCTGGCGGTCACGGGCGTGGCCCAGGCGGTGTTCAACGGCAAGGCCAACGGCTCGCTGATCGAGAAGGACGGCAAGGTGGTGGGCAGCGCGCTGATCGGCCAGTCCTTCGAAGGGCACAGGGAGTACTTCCAGAGCCGCCCCTCGGCCGCCGGCGACGGCTACGACCCGACCGCCACCTCGGCCAGCAACCTCGGTCCCGAGGACGTCATCGACACGGCGGACAGGAAGTCGCTGCTCACCCAGGTCTGCGCCAGGTCGAGGGCCGTCGGCGAGCTGGAGGGCGTCAGCGGCGCCCGTCCGTTCTGCACGTCCGACGGGGTCGGGGCGGTGCTGAAGGTCTTCGGGGACCGGGCGGTCGCCGTCAACCAGCTCTGCCCGGCCACGCCGTTCGTCGCCGACTACCGGGGCGTGAAGGTGGAGTGCGCCAGGCAGGGTGAGAACTACGCGGCGGGCAGGACCGTCCCGGTCAGGGGAGAGGTGCGCGAGGTCGTGGTGCCCGCCGACGCGGTCGCCGCCAGCGGCTCGGGCCTCGACCCGCACATCTCGGTGGCCTACGCCGAGCTGCAGGCGCCGAGGGTGGCCAGGGCGCGTGGCGTCGACCTGGCCAGGGTCAGGCGTCTCGTCGAGGAGCACACCACCGCCCGCGCGCTCGGCTTCATGGGGGAGCCGGTGGTGAACGTGCTCGAGCTCAACCTGGCGCTCGACCGATCATGAGCATGGGCCGGCTGCGCGTCTACCTCGGGGCGGCGCCGGGGGTCGGCAAGACCTTCGCGATGCTCGGCGAGGGACGCAGGGCCCGCGAGCGGGGCAGGGACGTGGTCGTAGGCCTCGTCGAGACCCACGGCCGCCCCCGTACCGCCGAGCTGCTCCAGGGCATGGAGGTGGTGCCCCGCAGGACCCTCGTCCACCGGGGGGTGAGCTTCACCGAACTCGACGTGGCCGCGGTCGTCGAACGCGCTCCGAAGATCGCGCTGATCGACGAGCTGGCGCACACGAACGTCCCCGGGTCGAGGAACGCCAAGCGCTGGCAGGACATCGACGAGATCCTCGACGCCGGGATCGACGTCATCTCCACGGTGAACATCCAGCACCTGGAGTCCGTCAACGACGTCGTCGAGCAGATCACCGGCATCCCGCAGCGCGAGACGGTGCCCGACGAGGTGGTACGGCGGGCCGGCCAGGTCGAGCTGGTCGACATGTCACCCGAGGCGCTGCGGCGCAGAATGGCGCACGGCAACGTGTACCCGCCAGAGAAGGTCGACGCGGCACTGTCGAACTACTTCCGCGAGGGCAACCTGACCGCGCTGCGCGAACTCGCCCTGCTCTGGGTCGCGGGCAAGGTCGACGACCAGCTCGACCGCTACCGGGCCGACCACGGGATCCAGGGCACGTGGGAGGCGCGCGAGCGCGTCGTCGTCGCGCTGACCGGGGGCCCCGAAGGCGACACCCTCGTACGGCGGGCCGCCCGCATCGCCGCCAGGACCAAGGGCGCCGACCTGCTGGCCGTCCACGTCACCAGCGCCGACGGCCTGTCAGGAGGCGACCCGGTCGACCTGGCCCTCCAGCGCGACCTCGTGGAGAACCTGGGCGGCAGCTACCACCAGGTGCTCGGCGACGACATCCCCCGCGCGCTGCTCGACTTCGCCCGCGGCGTCAACGCCACCCAGCTGGTGCTGGGCGCCTCGCGCCGCGGCAGGTTCGCGCAGATCCTGTCGCGCGGGGTGGGGGTCGAGACGACGGCGCTGTCCGGGTCCATCGACGTCCACATGATCACGCACGAGGAGGCCAAGAGAGGGCGCAGGCGTCCCGAACGGGCGGCGCTCACCAGGAAGCGCAGGCTGGCGGGGTGGGCGTGCGCCGTGCTCGGCATGCCGCTGCTGACCCTGCTGCTCGCCCCGTTCCGAGACGTGCTCTCGCTGCCCAGCGAGATCCTGTTCTTCCTGTGCCTGGTCATCGGGGTGGCGCTCGTCGGCGGGAGGTGGCCCGCGATCACCGCGGCGGTCGGCGGGTCGCTGCTGCTCAACTGGTTCTTCACGCCGCCGATCGGCCACCTCACCATCGCCGATCCGGAGAACCTGTTCGCGCTGATCGTCTTCGTGGTGGTCGCGGCGGCGGTGAGCGCGATCGTGGACATGGCCGCCCGCCGTACCAGAGAGGCCGCCAGTGCCGGCGCGGACGCCGAGGTGCTCGCCACGCTGGCGGGGCACGTGCTGCGCGGCGACGCCGCGCTGCCCTCGCTGCTGGCCCGGCTGCGCGAGACCTTCGGGCTCACCACGGTGACCCTGCTGGAGCGGGACGGCGGGCCGGGCCACGACTGGCGGATCGTCGCCACGTCGGGAGGGCCGCCGTGCGCGAGCCCCGGCGTGGCGGACACCGACGTCGTGATCGACGAGAACCTGGTGCTCGCGGCGCGCGGCCGGCTGCTCGACGCCAGCGACCGCCGCGTGCTGGAGGCGTTCGCCGCCGAAGCCGCCGTCGCGCTGCGCCACGAGCGCCTGCGGGAGGCGGCCGAGCAGGCCAAGCCGCTGGCGGAGGCCGACAGGATGCGCACCGCGCTGCTCGCCGCCGTCAGCCACGACCTGCGCACGCCGCTGGCCTCGGCCAAGGCCGCGGTGGAGAGCCTGAGCAACACCGAGATCGCCTGGTCGGCCGAGGACAGGGCGGAGCTGCTGGCCACCGCCGAGGAATCGCTCGTCAGGCTGGACCGGCTGGTGGAGAACCTGCTCGACATGAGCAGGTTGCAGGCGGGCGTGCTCGGGCTCGTGCTCCAGCCCGTCGCGCTGGAGGAGATCGTGCCGCGCGCGATCGACGACCTCGGCCCGGCCAGGGACAGGATCGAGGGCGACGTCTCCGTCGAGCTGCCCGAGATCGCGGCCGATCCCGCCTTGCTCGAACGGGTGCTGGTCAACCTGATGACCAACGCCGTCCGCCACAGCCCGCAGGAGGCGAAGGTCCTGATCAGCGCCAGCCGGCACGGCGACCGCGTCGAGATCAGGGTGGTCGACAGGGGACCGGGCATTCCCGTCGAGGCGCGCGAGCGGGTGTTCCTGCCGTTCCAGCGCCTGGGCGACCGGGACAACCACGCGGGCGTCGGCCTCGGGCTCGCGCTGTCGCGAGGGCTCGCCGAGGCCATGGGCGGCACCCTCGTTCCCGACGAGACGCCAGGCGGCGGTCTCACGATGACCCTCAGCATGCCGATCCCCGCCTGACAGCAAGCATTGATCGACTATTATCGATGTTCGATGAACGAGTATGCGGAGCCTCTGGACAGGGCCGCGGCCGAGGAGTACGCGAGCTGGTTCAAGGCGCTGGCCGACGCCACGCGCATCCAGCTCGTGTCGCTGCTGGCCAGGCGCCGGCAGCCGATGACCGTGGGCGAGATCGTCGCGGCCTCGGGCGTGGGGCAGTCGACCGTGTCCCACCACCTGAAGATCCTCGCCGAGGTGCGCTTCGTCCTGGTCGACAGGCAGGGCACCTCCAGCTTCTACCGCATCAACGAGGCCTGCGTGAGCTGCTTCCCCACCGCCGCCGACGTGGTGATGGGCAACCCCGTGCCGCCCGCCCCCACCTGCGACTGAAGGAGGCCCGGGGAGCGGCGCGGAGAGATGACGACCTCTCTCGACGAGCTGGACATCTTCGCGTGGCGGTGGTGTTCGTCAACTACAGCCTCTCGCCCGAGGCCCGCTACCCGGTCGCCATCGGCGAGAACTACGCGGCGGCCCAGTGGGTGGTACGGCACGGCGCCGAGCACGGGCTCGACCCGTCGAGGATCGCGGTGGCGGGGGACTCGGTGGGCCGATCTCCTCTCTGCGGGCCGCGGCGCCGGTGCTCACCAATCCCGCCAACATCCACCGCGCCGTGCCGCTGACCTACGAGCAGTTCCGCTACGCCTTCGCCAACGCGGCCTTCGTCCAGCGCTTCGTCGGCTGACCGGCGCCGGCTACCGGGTGCCCGTCAGCCGCCGCGTCACCTCGGCGACGGTGTCGCGGGCCGTACGGCCGGCGCCGATCAGCGTGGCGGCCGCCGGACCCGTCCAGTCGCCGTATCCGAGCAGGTGAAGCCGGGGTTCGCCGAGCGCCCTGGTGCCCTCGACCGGGATCAGCCCGTCGGGGCCGCGCAGGCGCAGCGGGGCGAGGTGGTTCAGCGCGGGCCGGAAGCCCGTGCACCAGATGATGGCGTCGCACGCCTGGCTGGTGCCGTCCGGCCAGGCGACGCCCTCGGGCGTGATCCTGGAGAACATCGGCTCGGCCTTCAGCACACCTCGCTCCCTGGCCTCGCGGACAGGGGGAACGGCGACGATGTCGCCCAGGTCGCCGATGCCGGGGCCGTCGTCGCGGGCGCGGCGGGTGGCCAGGGCGAACAGGGCGCGGCCGTCCACCTCGTCGGGCAGCAGCCGGGGCGGGCGCAGGGTGACCCAGGTGGTCTGCGCCACCGTGGAGACCTCGGCGAGGATCTGGGCGGCGGAGTTGGCGCCGCCGACGATCACCACGCGCCGGTCGCGGAAGGGCGCGGGACCCCGGTAGCCGGCGGTGTGGAGCTGCTCGCCGAGGAAGCCGCGGATGCCGGGATAGTGCGGGACGTAGGGGCGCCACCACGTGCCGGTCGCGCTGATCACGGCGCGGGCGGGCCACACGCCGTCACCGGTCTCGACGAGCAGCCCGCGCTCTCCCCTGCGTACGGCCCGCACCGTGGTGGGGCGGACGATCGGCAGCTGGTATCGCCGCTCGTAGTCGGCCAGGTAGGCGACGGTGTTCGCCGCGTCGGGGTAGCCGCCGCCGGGCGGCGAGGGCATCATCCGGCCCGGCAGCGAGCTGTACTGCGCGGGGGAGAACAGCCGCAGGGACGGCCAGGCGTGCCGCCACGCGCCGCCGGGAGCCTCCTGGGCGTCGAGGATGACGAAGTCGGCGCCCGCGCGGCGCAGGTGGTAGCCGGCCGCGAGACCCGCCTGCCCGCCGCCGACGACCACGACGTCGACCGAGCGAGGGCGGACCGTCATGCGGCTCCTCCTCGCTTCGACACCTGTCCGAATGATAGGTGACGGAGGGCTCAGTCGCTCAGGGCCCGTGCTTCGCCTCCGTGGACGACGATCGCGTAGATGACCACCACGTCGAGGGCGATGACGATCAGCGACCACCACGGGTTGACGCCGATCCACGCCATCTGGGTCACCGCGTTGAGCATCACCAGGACCACCCCCGCCACCCTGGCCCAGCCCTGGCCCAGCGACAACGCGACACCGGTGACCGTCAGCACGATGCCGAGGAGGAGGTGGATCCACCCCCAGCCGCTGATGTCGAACGCCAGCAGCCGACCGGCGGCGGGGACGTAGAGGTCGTCGTCGATGATCGCGAGCAGGCCGGTCAGGACATTGAACAGTCCGGCCATGATCATGATCATGCCGGCGAACCAGATCCACCCGATCCAGCCGGTGACCCGTGCGTTGTCTGCCATACCGGGCCTGTGCCCAGCGGATATACGGTGATCACACCGTCAGGGGATACCTTGACCACCTGTGGGACCGGCGATCACGTAAGCGACGGCCGGCCGACCCGAAAGCACCGGATTCATGCATCGAATTGACCCTGCTGGGCTTTGGGGTAAATTACCGGGTCACTGATCATCCATGAGCCGTCAGGGCTGGAGGTCGAGGTCGTGAACGCGGACAGACCCGCGTGGGAACAGGCCAGCGCGGTGAGGGTCGTCTCGCCTGTCCAGCCCCGCAAACTGGCGAAGGTGCCCTTCGTCGAACTGGCGGACGGGCGACTGCAGGGCGTCGTGTCGAGCGGTTCCGACATCGAGCGGGTGTACGTCTCCTCGATCACCGCGGGGACGCTCACCATCAACTGCAGTACGAACAACAACCGCCCGTGCGGCGGGCTGAGGGGATCGGCGTGCAAGCACCTGCACGCCCTCCTCGACGAGGCGGTGCTGCAGTACGGCGTCGACAGGGTCGCGCGCTATCTCAGGGCCGAGGAGAACGCCCTCCTCAGCGGTCAGCCCGAGCCGGCGCCCGCGGCCATGGTGTTCAGCCGGTTCCTCCGGCACCTGGCCTACCTGGAGCTGCCCGAGTCCACCGTGCCCATCCCCGAGATGCATTGGTTCCGTTGATGCGAATGGACGCTCCCCCGCAGGGAGTCGAAGAGGCCCTCGAGGTCGTGGCCGGGTTCGACGAGGCGCTGACGCACGGCTTCGCGAGGCTCGCGGGCGACCAGCTGAGGGACCTGGCGGGCGCGCTGGCCGGCACGCCGATCGGGCAGCGGGCGGCCGAGGCCGCCGAGAAGATCGCCGCGGGCTCGATCGCGGAGGAGCATCTGACCGCGCTGGCCGGTGGCCGCGCGGCGCTGCTCGGCGCGGTCCACGACGCGCTGCTGTCCCAGCTCGACACCGCCATGGGCAGGCGGCGGGCCGAACACACCGCCGGCGACGGCGCCTCAGAGGCCGCCGCGGGTTGCAGGTCGTGGCTGGCCGAACTGGCGATCACCGGGTGGAAGGGCGTCGACCACGACCTCGTCTCCGCCTCGGCGCAGCCGATCGAGGCGCTGCTGTCCGGCCAGGGCACCCGCAGGCTGGCCGTCCTGCTCGACGGTCTGGCGGCCGAGCTGAGCGCGTCGTGCCCCGTCGCGACGATGGAGCGGCTGCCCCGGCGCAGATGGGCGGACCTGTGGTCGAGGGCGCTGCTGCTGTCGCAGGGCGGCTGGCCCGAGCCGGTCGTCGAAGAGGTGTCGGGGACGCTGCTGATCCTCGGCGTGGACGTTCAGGAGCACGGCACCGCCGTACAGGTGCAGGTGCACGGGGTGCTGGACGAGCGGCTGGTGCGCACGAGCGTGACCGTCGCGAAGGTCGACACCATCGTCGGACTGGCCGTGTGGCCGCTGCTGAGCGGTTATCCGAAGCTGGTCAGGGCGCTGGCCGAGCAGCGGGCCGTGGAGGTCAAGGACCTGCCGCTGCTGGGCGGCGGCGACCTCGTCTGGCACGAGGACAGGGCCACGCTCAAGGACCCCGTCGACCCGTTCGTGACGGCGAGGGTGGCGCTGGCAGGGGCCGTGGCGCCCGCCGTGCCCCCGCTGGAGCGGCACCCGGTGCGCATCGCCGAGCCGGTGCTGGTCGAAGGCGATCTGAGCGGCTATAACTTCGACCGGCTGACCGCCTCGGGCCCGATCACGGAAGACGTGCTCAAGGGCGCCTCCGCCTGTGTCGGGCTGATGAGGTGGGACGGCGGGCAGTGGACCCTGCAGCCGCTCGCGGTGCGGAAGGGCAAGAAGCAGCCGCACAACGCCGAGCTGGCGCTCAGCCCCAAGGCCGCAAAGGCCGGCGACGCGGTGACGGTGCTCAAGGAGCGGGCAGGGCGGTTGCTGCGCAAATGAGCGACGAGAACAGGCGGCAGGTCCTCTACTGGCGCCTCATGGCCCGGCTGTTCGAGCCGGAGGAGCAGCCCTCGCTCGAGGCGGCCAGCGTGGCGATCGTGGAGGACATCGGCCTGCCCGCCGCGCTCCTCGACCCCTCGGTGTCGATGGACAACCTGCTGCAACGCTTCCCCGAGATCGACCTGGAGGACCCGGACCCCGTCCGCAGGGCCGCCGTGGTCTCCAAGCTGCTGCTCAACGTCTTCAACACCGGTTCGGGGACGGTCACCGCCACCCAGCTGGCCACCTGGAAACGCGACGCCGCGTGCTTCCAGCAGGTGATGGGCGAGGGCCACGGCCTCCAGGAGATCGAGGCCGACCTGGTCAAGCGCATGCACCTGCGCGAGGTCCTGGCCGATCCGAAGCTGGCCGGACAGCTCACCCCCAGCATGTCGCTCATCGAGCAGCTGCTGCGCGACAAGGCCAACCTGTCGGGCATCGCGCTGGCCAACGCCAAGGCGCTGATCCGCAGGTTCGTCGACGAGGTCGCGCAGGTGCTGCGCACCCAGGTCGAGAAGACCAGCTCGGGCGTGATCGACAGGTCGGTGCCGCCGAAGCGGGTCTACCGCAACCTCGACCTCGAGCGGACGATCTGGAAGAACCTCACCAACTGGAGCCCGGAGGACGAGCGGCTCTACGTGGACAAGCTCTTCTACCGGCAGACGGCGAAGAGAACCACCCCGGCCAAACTCATCGTGGTCGTCGACCAGTCGGGCTCGATGGTCGACTCAATGGTCAACTGCACGATCCTGGCCTCGATCTTCGCCGGGCTGCCCAAGGTGGACGTGCACCTGATCGCCTATGACACCCGCGCCCTGGACCTCACGCCGTGGGTGCACGACCCGTTCGAGGTGCTGCTGCGCACCAACCTCGGCGGCGGCAACGACGGTCCCGTCGCGATGGCCATGGCGCGGCCGAAGATCACCGATCCGCGCAACACCGTCATGGTGTGGATCTCGGACTTCTACGAGTTCGACCGGTCGCAGCCGCTCTACGAGGGCATCGAGGCCGTCCACCGGTCGGGGGTGAAGTTCATCCCCGTAGGCTCGGTGAACAGCTCGGGCCAGCAGAGCGTCGACCCGTGGTTCCGGAAGAAACTCAAGGACCTCGGCACGCCGGTTATTTCCGGACATATCCGCAAACTCGTCTTCGAGCTCAAGAGCTTCCTCGCCTAGGAGACCCCTGTGCTGCGCGCCCCCGCTGAATCCAAGTACGCCGACGAGCTCGACTACCTGGAGTCGATCGACAAAGGACCCAAGCCGTTCTCCTGGCGGCTCAGCCCCCGCATGGTGCGGATCTTCGTGCTCGGCTCCGAGCGCGCCGACGGCCTCGACCGCGAGATCCCGCAGAAGTGGTTCGGCGACCGCAGCTTCGTCGAGCGCAGCATCGTCACGCTGGCCTCCGACCGCGGCCTGCTGCTGATCGGCGACCCCGGCACCGGTAAGAGCTGGCTCGCCGAGCTGCTCGCCGCGGCCATCAGCCGCAACTCCACCCTGGTCGTGCAGGGTACGGCCGGCACCACCGAGGACCACATCAAGTACTCGTGGAACGTCTCCATGGTCATCGCCAAGGGCCAGTCCCGCGAGTCGATGATCCCCTCGCCGATCATGACGGCGATGGAGCAGGGCGTGATCGGCCGCTTCGAGGAGCTGACCAGGTCCACCAGCGACGTGCAGGACGCGCTGATCTCCATCCTCTCGGAGAAGTACGTCTCCATCCCCGAGCTGGGGGAGAACGACGACAACATCGTCTTCGCCCAGCCCGGCTTCTCCATCATCGCCACCGCCAACAGCCGCGACAGGGGCGTCAACGACCTGTCCTCCGCGCTGAAGCGGCGCTTCAACTTCGTCCGCATCCCGGTGGTGACCAACAAGAAGAGCGAGGCGGAGATCGTCCGCTTCCGCACCACCGAGCTGCTGCGCCGCCACCAGATCGAGCTCGATGTGCCGCCCACGCTGCTCGACATCCTCCTGCAGAGCTTCGCCGACCTGCGCGCCGGCGCCGCCTCCGCCACCAGCGACGACCAGAAGCTGGAGTCCGCGCTGTCGACGGCCGAGCAGATCGGCGTGCTGGAGGACGCGATCCTGCACAGCCAGTTCTTCGGCGACAGCACGCTGCGGGCCGCGACGCTGGCCGGCTCGCTGGTCGGCTCGCTGGCCAGGCGCACCCCCGAGGACCTGGCGATCCTCAACAAGTACTGGCACGGAGTCGTCGAGCCGCGCAGCAAGAAGGAAGGCGGCGAGTGGCCCGAGTTCCTCGAGGGCGGTCGTCAGGCGATCGCCACGCTCTCATGAGCCCTTTCGACCCGCTGCGCGAGCAGCTCGCGAGCGCGGCGGCGGCCTTCGGCGCCGGCCTGGTCGACGACGTGGAGCAGGCGCTCCAGGCCGAGCTGGAGATCTTCCCCGTCTGCCACCACTCGCCCGCCTCCGCGCTCGCGATGGCCCGCAGGCTGAGGGAGAAGCAGCCCAAGGTCATCTACCTGGAGCTGTGCGAAGACCTGCGGCCCGTCCTCGACGAGCTGCGCAACTGCCGCCTGCCCGTGGCGCTGCAGGCCTTCGCCACCGAGATCGACGGCTTCCCCGCCGAATGGGCGCCGCTGAGCGTGATCGCGCCGATCACCGAGTCGTCGGCGGAGTACCAGGCCATCGCCTACGCCCTCGACACGCCCGGCGTCGAGATCGTGCTCGTGGACCGCTCGGTCGACCATGTCTTCCAGTGGTCGCCGCGCGAGCGGGGCGAGGCCGTCGGCGTCGAGATCGGCGACCTGCGCCCGCGCTTCGCCGAGCTGGAGGAGCACCTGCTCCACCACGGCAAGGTGCGTCACTGGTCGGAGTGGTGGGACCAGTACGTCGAGCAGCCCCTCGTCGGCGCCGACTACGACACCTACCGCCAGGTCATGGTGCTGATCGGCAGCCTGTTCAGGCGCCTGCGGCCCGAGGGCAACGAGATGGACGAGGACCGCGAGCGCTACATGTGGACGCGCATGCGCGAGCACCTCGCCGCCACCGGCGCCGACCCCGACACCTGCCTCTACGTGTGCGGCGCCTTCCACGCCGCCAGCCCCGTGATGGGCGAGCACCTCGACATCACCCCCCGTACGGCGACCCGCTGGCTCTACGGCCTCATTCCCTCCAGCCACTCGGCGATCGAGGAGCAGTTCGGCCTGGCGCCGGGCTCGGTCTCGATCGCCGCGGCGACCTGGAGCAAGGCGGTCAAGCGCGGCGGCGTCACGCCGTACCAGCTGGGGAGCAAGAGCAAGGGCCGCGCCCTGCCGCCGCCCGCGCCCCTCGAGAAGGACGACAGGCTGTCGGGCTTCCTGGCCCAGCCGCCCTCTCTCGACGGCTTCGACGAGGCCGAGCTGCTCGGCTGGTGCGTCGACATCGTCAGGCTGGCCCGCCGCAACGGCTACCTGGCCAGCACGGCCGACGCCATCGCGGTCTACGAGACCTCCATCCTGCTGGCGGGGATGCGGGGCAGGAAGCGGCCCACGCCGTACGACTTCCAGGACGCCGCGGTCACCTGCATCGAGAAGGACGTCGTGCCGGGCAGGCGCGACGTGCGCCGCCTGTGCGAGATCATGCTGGGCGGCGACCGGATCGGCCAGGTCGGCTACGACTCGCTGCCGCCGCTGGCCCGCGACGTGCTCGACCGCCTGGAGCCGCTCGGGCTCGACCTGCAGAAGCGCACCCTGTCCAGGGCGCTGATGAACCTCGACCTCGACCCCGAGCTGGCGCCCTGCTCCGACCTGCTGTGGATGCTGCGCTACCTGCTGCCCGACGGGGCGGTGAAGCCCATCATGGGCTCGCGCAGGCTGGGGGAGCGGTCGATCCAGGAGAGCTGGGACCTGTGGCTCGGCAAGCACCAGCGTGAGCTGATCGAGCTCGGCTACGAGGGCGTGACCATCGAGCAGGTTATGGAGCAGCGGCTGCGCCGCGCCGCGTGGGACCCGAAGGCCACGGCCGCCGTGGTGCTCGGCGCGGTGGAGGACTCCATCCTGTTCCTCGGCAGCCGCAGATTCACCGACGAGCTCGGGGCACGGGCGGTGGAGCTGCTGTCGGCCGAGCGGACCGTCGACGACGCGCCCGAGGTGCTGCGCAGGATCAGGCGGCTGCTTGCGCACTACCGGTCGGCCGGCGACGGGCTGCCGAGCTGGTGCGAGGCGTTCGTCACGGCGGGCTACGCGCACTACTGCACGCTCCTGCCGACGGCCTTCGTCGACGAGGAGACGGGCGTCCGCCAGGTGGGCGCGATGCTCGGCTTCCTGTTCACCATGGAGAGCCTGGCGATCTCGCTCGGCTGCGACCGGGCCCAGCTCGAGATCGCGGTACGGCAGTCGCATCCCGAGGCGCCCGCGAAGGTGGCGCTGGTGTGGGCGGCGCAGTTCCAGCTCGGCCTGCTGACCATGGCGGAGCTGCGGTCGCTCTGCGACGACCTGCTGAACAACCCGCTCGTCGTGCCCTCGGTGCCGCTCTACATCACCGGCTTCGTCCAGGCGCTCGAGCCGGCTCCCGTGCTGACGCCGTTCGTGGTGGAGGTCCTGTCGGGTGCCTTCGGCAGGCTGCCCGACGACGTGCTGCTGCCCTGGCTGCCGAACCTCATCACGACGCTCCGCAAGGAGGCCCCCGAGCTGGTGCCCACGCTGGTGCGCGAGGCGGGTCTGACCTTCCCCGCGAGCCTGGCCGCCGTCGACGCCTGGGTGCCGCCGTGGTCGGCCACGCGGGCAGGGAAGAGCGCGACGGCCGCGGCTCCCGTGGCGGCGGGTCCCGTCACCGACCTGCTGGCGGCCCATCCCGCGGCGACCGACGCCGTCGCGGCGCTCCTCGGCTGCGCGGGCGAGTGGCAGAGCGGCGGCGCGGAGCCCCGCGGCCCGGAGCACGTCGAGATCGCCGCCCTGCTGAAGGCGCATCCCGAGACAGCCGACGCCGTCGCGGCCCTGCTCTAGCCTGCCTGGCGCGGCCTCAGCGGGAGGTGAGGCCGCGCACCCCCGGCGACAGCAGCGCGGCCAGCCCGCAGACCACCACGATCACCGCGCAGCCGACCAGCGCGGGCCCGGGACCGATCACGACGGCGACGGGGCCCGCCACCAGCAGGCCGATCGGGCCGAACATCAGCGATCCCAGCGCGTCGTAGGAGCTGACCCGCGACAGCGACTCGGCCGGGATCTCCCGCTGCATCGTGGTCTGCCACAGCACCCCGAAGACGTCCATGCTGACGCCCATGACCACCGCGCCGAGCACCACCGTCCACAACGGCGCGCCCACCCCCAGCAGCAGGTACGGCAGCGCGGTGGGCAGCGTCAGCAGCGTCCCGAGGAAGATCGGCCGCTTGGGCCGCAGCCGCATCGCGACCACCACCCCGCCGATCATCCCGACCGCCTCTCCCGCCAGCACGGCCGACCACGCGGGCGCCCCGCCGAGGCTCTGCTTGGCCAGCAGCGGGCCGAGCACGCCGTGCGCCGCCTGCATGGCCATCACCAACACGGAGAACTGGGCGACGACCACCCACAGCCACTGACGGGAGATGAACTCCCTCCAGCCGTCGCGCAGGTCGGCCAGCACCGAATGCCGCTTCTCCGCCAGCCGTTCGTTCGGCTTCAGCCGCAGCAGCGCGATGAGCCCGGCGCCGGTGGCGAACATCACGCCGCTGACGACCAGCGCCCAGCCGCCGCCGATGAGCGCCACGGTCGCCCCGCTCAGCACCAGTCCCAGCACCCTGGCCGAGTTGGCGCCGAGGCCGAGCAGCGCGTTGCCGGTCTGCAGGCGCTCGGGCGGCACGACGTCCGGGACGATGCCGGCCAGCGCGGGCCACATGATCGCCACCGCGATGCCGCTGATCGCGGCGACGACCACCAGCGCGGGCAGTGGCGTCCAGTGGGTCAGCAGCATCGCCCCGAGAGCGGAGAAGGCCACCGCGCTCATCGCGTCCGCCGCGACCATCACCCTGTTCCTCGGCAGCCGGTCCGCGATCACACCGCCGATCAGCATGAACACCACCATCGGCACCGCCTCGGCGGTCAGCACGACCGACAGCGTCGTGGCCGTGGCGCCGGGCAGCTCGAGGATGCCGAAGGCCAGCGCGACGGGCGCGAAGGAACTGCCGAGGACCGAGACGGTCCTGGCCGAGAACAGCAACGCGAAACGCTGGTCGCGAAGCAGGCCGAGATCCCCCGCCATGATCCCCCCAGGTATCAAAGGGACAATCGTCTCACCCGGAGCGCGGGGATGAGCCGCCGCAGTCCCTCGTCGATCCGCTCCAGCGGGATGGCGCCGTAGCCTAGCACCACGCCCTGTTCGGGTGGCCCCGCGTAGTAGCTCGCCAGGCTCTCGACCGCGACCTCCGGCGCGCGAGCCGGGTCCACCTCGCCCTTCGCGCACAGGTGCAGGCCGGCCGCCGAGGGCACCAGGTCGAGGTGCTCGCGCAGGAACCCGGCGATCAGCGCGTGCCTGGCGGCGTACTGCCTGGTCGCCTTGCGCACGTGCCTGGCCAGCAACCCCTCGTCGATGAACCTGGCCAGGGCCGCCTGCGCGGTCGTCTCGCTGTGCCAGTCGGTCAGCTGCTTGGCGACGCGCAGCGCGGGCTGCAGCGAGGCGGGGGCGATGAGGAAGCCGAGGCGCAGCATCGGGGCGAGGGTCTTGGAGAAGGAGCCGACGTAGACGACCCTGCCGCTGCGGTCCAGGCTCTGCAACGGCTCCAGCGGGCGGTCCTCGAAGCGGAACTCGCTGTCGTAGTCGTCCTCGATCACCACGGCGTCCCGCTGCCGTGCCCAGGCCAGCAACGCCGTACGGCGGGCCAGCGACATCGGCGTGCCGAGGGGGAACTGGTGCGAGGGCGTGACGTAGACCAGGCGCGCCGTGCGCGGGATGGCCGTGACGTCCAGGCCCTCGGCGTCGACGGGCACCCCCGCCACGCGCGCGCCGAGCGAGCGGAACAGCCGTCGCGCGGGTGGATAGCCCGGCTCCTCCACCGCGACGCAGTCACCGGGCTCGATCAGCACCCTGCCGACCAGGTCGAGCGCCTGCTGGGCACCCTGCGTGACGATCACGTCGTCGAGCGCCGCCCTGATCGAACGCGAGAGGACGAAATAGCGGGCGATGGCGACGCGCAGCCCTTCGTGACCCTCGGGAGGGAGGTACCCGGCCGCCCGCACCCGCAGCTCGCGGCTGACCAACCGCCGCCAGGTCTCCAGCGGGAACAGGGCGAGGTCGGGCAGCCCCACTCTGAAGTCGAACGCGGGCGCGCCCCCCGACGTGATCGGCGGGATCTCGGTCCAGATCCGGCGCGGCCGCACGCCGCCCTGCGGCGCCCTGCGCCGCAGGGCGGGCCTGACCGGCGCGCTGACGAACGTGCCCGCGCCCGCCCTGCCCTCCAGGAAGCCGTCGGCCGTCAGGCGTTCGTAGGCGACGGCCACGGTGTTGCGGGCGACGTCGAGGCTGCGGGCCAGCTCGCGCGTGGGCGGCAGCCGCTCGCCCTTCCTGAGCCGTCCGTCCAGAATGGCGTCGCGAAGCTGCCGATAGATCTGCGCGGCCAGGTCAGCTCTGCCCGCGAGGCTGATGTGGAAGTCCATCTTGGCCCAATCAGATGGCTAAGAATTGGAGCTTACACTCGGCCAACCTCCGCCCCTACCCTTTCCCCATGACACTTACGCCCGAATTGTTCGAGTAAATGAACCCGCGCCGCGTTCTCACTCTGGCCCAGCTCACCAGCTCGATCGGTGACGGCGCCTACATCGTCACCTCGACTCTGTACTTCACCAGAGTCGTCGGCCTGTCGCCGTTGGAGATCGGCCTCGGCCTGACCATCGGCTGGGCCCTCGGCACCATCGCGGGGGTGCCGCTCGGAAACCTGGCCGACCGGCGGGGGCCGCGCGGCGTCGCGGTGCTGCTGGCCGTGGCGACGGGCGCAGGGGTCGGCTCGTTCCTCGTGGTGCGGTCCTTCCCGCTGTTCGTGCTGGCCGTCTGTCTCTACGCCAGCGCGCAGAGCGGGCTGGCGGCCGCCCAGCAGGCGCTGCTCGCGGGGCTGGTGCCACCCGCCGAACGCACCAGAGTGCGGGCGGTGCTGCAGTCCACGCTCAACGCGGGGATCGCGGTGGGCGCCGGGCTCGGCGCCCTGGCGCTGCACTTCGACACCCCCACGGCCTACCTCACGGTCTTCGCGGTGGACATGGCGAGCTACCTGGTCGCGGCGGGAGTGCTCGCGCTGGTGCCCGCCGTGGCGGGGGTGCCGGCGGTGAAGGGGGAGCCGCGCCTCGCGGTGCTCAGGGACCGGCCCTACGCCGTGATCACCCTGCTCAACACGGTCATGCTGCTCTACCGGCCGCTGATCAGCCTCGTGCTCCCGCTGTGGATCGTCCAGCGGACCGACGCGCCCGCCTGGACCGTCTCCGCCGTGCTGGTCCTCAACACCGTGTGCGTCGTGCTGTTCCAGGTGCGCGTCGCCCGCAGGGTCCGCGACCTCGCCTCCGCCTCCCGGTTCGTCCGGCTGTCGGGCCTGGTGCTCTTCGCCTCGTGCCTGGTCTTCTCGCAGGGGCACACCGTCTTCCTCCTGCTGGCGGCGGCGCTGCTCCTGGTGCTGGGGGAGATGATGCTCTCCTCGGGCGCCTGGGAGATCAGCTTCGGCCTGGCCCCCGCCGGCAAGCAGGGGCAGTACCAGGGCTTCTTCGGCACCGGCACGGCGATCGCCAGAATGGCGGGCCCGGTGCTGCTCACCAGCCTGGTCATCGGCTGGGGCACACCGGGCTGGGTGGTGCTTGGGGCGATGTTCGCGGCGGCCGGCGCCGCGATGGCGCCGGCCGTCCGCTGGGGCCTACTTGAAGCCGCGAAGGCGCAGGCTGTTGGTGACCACGAAGACGCTGGAGAAGGCCATCGCGGCACCGGCGATCATCGGGTTGAGCAGCCCGAGCGCGGCTAGCGGCAGCGCCGCCACGTTGTAGGCGAAGGCCCAGAACAGGTTGCCCTTGATGGTGGCCAGCGTCCTGCGGGAGAGCCTGATGGCGTCGGCGGCCACCCGCAGGTCGCCGCGGACCAGCGTCAGGTCGGAGGCCTCGATCGCCGCGTCGGTGCCCGTGCCCATCGCCAGGCCCAGGTCGGCCTGGGCGAGTGCGGCGGCGTCGTTGACGCCGTCGCCCACCATGGCGACCGACTTGCCCTCGGCCTGCAGCCGCTTGACCACGTCCACCTTGTCGGCGGGCAGGACCTCCGCGATGACCTCGTCGATGCCGACCTCGGCCGCGACCGACCTGGCCACCTTCTCGTTGTCGCCGGTGAGCAGCATGGGGGTGAGCCCCAGCGCCCTCAGCTGCTGGATCGCCTCCTTGGAGGTCGGCTTGATGACGTCGGCCACCACGAGGACGGCGCGCGCCCTGCCGTCCCAGCCGACCGCCACCGCGGTACGGCCCGCCGCCTGCTCGCTCTCCAGCGCCTCGGTCAGTTCCTCGGGCAGGTGCTGCGACCACTCGGCCAGCAGCCTCGGCCGGCCCACGAGCACCGCATGCCCGTCGACGACGCCCTGGACGCCGAGACCCTCGACGTTGGCGAAGTCCTCGACCGTCGCCTTGGAGGCTGTGTTGATGGTCGCACTCTCTTCGAACCCTCGCTGGTCACGCAAGCTGCCGCTCTCGGGTTCGGTTCGTCGCTCCGCGGCGCGAGCGATGGCCTGCGCGATCGGGTGCTCGGAGGCGTGCTCCAGCGCTCCGGCGAGGCGCAGCACCTCTTCGCGGTCCTCGCCCTCGGCCAGGTGGACGGCGGTCAGCGTCATCCTGCCCTCGGTGACCGTGCCGGTCTTGTCCAGGACGACCGTGTCGATCTTCCTGGTCGACTCGAGCACCTCAGGACCCTTGATCAGAATGCCCAGCTGGGCGCCCCTGCCGGTGCCGACCAGCAGCGCGGTCGGCGTGGCCAGGCCCAGCGCGCAGGGGCAGGCGATGATCAGCACCGCCACCGCGGCGGTGAAGGCCGCGCCGGCCCCGCCGCCGGTGCCCAGCCAGAAGCCGAGCGTGCCGATGGCCAGCGCGATCACGATCGGGACGAAGATGCCGGAGATCCGGTCGGCCAGCCGCTGGACCTCGGCCTTACCGGTCTGCGCGTCCTCCACCAGCTTGGCCATCTGGGCCAGCTGGGTGTCGGCGCCGACCCTGGTGGCGCGGACGATCAGCCTGCCGCCCGCGTTGACCGTGGCTCCGGTCACCGCGTCGCCGGGGCGGACCTCCACCGGGACCGACTCGCCGGTCAGCATCGAGGCGTCGACCGCGCTGCTGCCCTCGTCGACCACGCCGTCCGTGGCGATCTTCTCGCCCGGACGCACCACGAACCTGTCGCCGACCTTGAGCTGGTCGGTGGGGATGCGCCGGCCGTCGGCCAGCTCGACATCCTTGGCGCCCAGCTCCAGCAGGGCCCGCAGCGCGGAGCCCGCCTTGCGCTTGGACCTGGCCTCGAAGTACCGCCCCGCCAGGATGAACGCCGTCACGCCCGCCGCGGCCTCGAGGTAGATGTTGCCCGAGCCGTCGGTCCTGGCGATCGTGAACTCGAAGGGGTGCGTCATGCCGGGGGTGCCGGCCGTACCGAAGAACAGGGCCCAGAGGGACCAGGCGAAGGCGGCGATGGTGCCGATGGAGACCAGCGTGTCCATGGTCGCCGCGCCGTGGCGCAGGTTCGTCCAGGCGGCCTTGTGGAACGGCCAGCCCGCGTAGACCACGACCGGCGCGGCCAGCGTCAGCGACAGCCACTGCCAGTTGGTGAACTGCAGCGCCGGGATCATCGCCATCGCGATCACCGGCACGGCCAGCACCAGCGAGGTGACCAGCCGGTTGCGCAGCGGCCTCAGCTCGTCCGCGGGCTCCTGCGGCTCGCCCTCCGCCTGAGGCGGCTTGGGCAGCTCGGCGGTGTAGCCCGCCGACTCCACGGTGGCGATCAGCTGCTGCGGGTCGATTCCCTCGGGAAAGGTGACCCTCGCCTTCTCCGTCGCGTAGTTGACCGTCGCGGTCACGCCCTCGAGCTTGTTCAGCTTGCGCTCGATCCGGTTGGCGCAGGACGCGCAGGTCATGCCGCCGATCGATAGTTCGACGGCGCCTTGGGGCTTGTCGTCGGTGAGGGGAGACATCACCTCTCCTTTCTTACGTCGCGATCCTGCGTCAGTGGCCGTGCGGGGTGGAGTCGTGGTCGACGCCCTTGCTGCTCGACGGGCTGCTCGACGGGCTGCTCGACGGGCCGGCGGTGGACTGACCCGCGCGGGCGGTGAAGTCCGCGGTCCGGACGGTTCCGTCGTGCTGGAAGTCGAGGAACAGGCGGTAGTCGCCGGTGCTCGGCACTTCGGCGTAGAAGGTGATCTCCGGCCCCGCCTTGGTCTTGCCGTCGCCCGGAGTGCCGTCGGGGTGCACGTGGAGGTAGGCCAGGTCGCCCGCGCGCAGCGCCACCAGGTGCCCGTAGGCCCCGAGGTAGGGCTGCAGGTCGGTGACCGGCTTGCCGTCCTTGCTCACCTTGAGCGTCAGCTTGCTCGACCTGCCGGGGACGAGGTCTCCGTCGAGTGTCACAGTGTAGCCGTCGACCTCGGCGGTCCGGCTGACCTGGGGCAACGCCTTGGGCGCGAAGTCGCCGCCGGCGAACAGGTCGGTGCCGAGGGTCAGCGCGCTCGCACCGGTGGGGAAGACGTCGGCGTAGGCGCGGTAGACGCCGGCCTCGGGGAGGGTCAGCTTGACCGTCCAGGCGCCGTTGGCGCCCTCCTCGGGGTGCAGGTGCTGGAAGGACGTGAGGTCCCTGGAGACGACGATGAAGTGGACCTTCTTGTCGTGCTGGACCTGGTAGTCGGTGACCGGCTTCCCGTCGGGTGCCGTCACGCTGAAGGTGAAGTCGGTGGCCTGACCTGGCGTGAGCGTCGTGGTCAGCGGGGTGAGGGTGTAGCCGTTCTGGGACACTTGGAGCCCCCCGGGGGTATCCTGTGCTGCTGCCTGTGCGGGTGTCGTGGTGGTGGCGCCGCCCTCGTCGCCGTGGCCTGTGCTCTCTCCATGGCCTGTGCTCTCGCCGTGGCCCGTGCTCGGGGCGGTGCTCTCGCTGGGGGTGGTCGTCTTGGGCGGGGCGCCGACCTCGCCGACCGCGCTGCCCACGCCGAGGGCCGCGCCGAAGACGACGGCGAGGCCCGCGACGTAGGTGACGAGCTTGGCGGGGGTGTTCACGACTGGTTCGCCACTTCGTATCCGGCGGCCTCGACCGCGGCCACGATCTGGGCGGTCTCGACCGGGCTGCCGCTCTCGACCGTCAGCAGTCCGCTGGCCAGGTCGACCTCGACGCCGGTGACACCGGCGACCTCGCCGACCTCCTCCTTGACCGAGCTGACGCAGTGGCCGCAGGTCATGCCCTTGACGGTGTAGGTGGCGGTGCTCATGTCGTATCTCCTCGGTGCTTGGTGTTCGGTGACTCAGGAACGGACGAGCCGGGCGATCGCGTCGGTGGCTTCCTTGACCTTCGCCTCGGCCTCGGGGCCGCCCTTCAGGGTGGCCTCGGCGACGCAGTGCGCCAGGTGCTCTTCGAGCAGGGAGAGGGCGAAGGACTGGAGGGCACTCGTGGCGGCCGACACCTGGGTGAGAATGTCGATGCAGTACTTGTCGTCCTCCACCATGCGCTGAAGGCCTCTCGCCTGGCCCTCGATCCGGCGCAGCCGCCGGAGGTGGTCTTGCTTGGTGCCGGTGTATCCCGCCATGGTCCCCGCCTCTCTCTTCCTTCAGCATAACACCCTACCCCCCTAGGGTATTCCACGGGCCTGATGATTTCGCCTTCCGTGACGGGGCTCAGCCCCGTGCGCTCGCTTGCCGTATCCCTGGACGGAGGCCGGCCACGCGCCTGGGGTGGCGCTGGGGGTGGCTTGCCGTACGGGGGGATCTAGACGTGCGCGGGCTGCTCCTGCGGGACCTGCGCGGGCCGCCGCATGAGGACCAGGGTGAGCAGCGCGCCCGCCGCCGCGACGACACCGGCGCCGACGAAGGCGGCGTTGAAACCGTTCTCCTGCGAGGTGGCGATCGCGGTCATGACGGCCAGCCCCAGCGCCGACCCCACGTTGTAGGTGGTGTTGACGATGCCCGACGCCAGCCCGCTCTCCTCGGGCCTGACCCCCGACAGCGCCGACATCATCGCGGGGATGTACGCCAGCGACATCCCGACCGCCGCCACCAGGCTGGCGGGCAGGAAGGCCGAGCCGCTGAAGGCCAGACCGGCGACGCCGACGGCCAGGACGGCGAGGCCGAGCACGATGAGCGGCTTGGCGCCGAACCGGCCGAGCAGCCGCGCGGTGATCCCGATCATGAAGATCATCACCGCGATCGTCATCGGGAGCAGCGCCGCGCCGCTGGCGAAGGCGCCGTAGCCCAGGTCCTGCTGCAGGAACAGGTTGAGGAAGTACCACATCGGGATCCAGGCGGCCCCGAGCAGCGCCATGGCCAGGTTCGCGGGGGCCAGGCCGGGGGTCTTCCAGATCTTCAGCGGCATGAGCGGCTCGCGGACGCTGCGCTGCGTGAGCAGGAACGCGACGAGCAGCACGATCGCGCCGGCGGCCTCGATCAGCGTCGTGGCGAGCGACTGCTCGGGGGCCTTGACGATCGTGTAGACGGTCAGGGCGATGCCCGCCGTGACGGTGATCGCGCCGAACACGTCCACCGAGCCCCGCTTGCCCTGCGTGGCGGGCAGCAGTGCGGGGATGGCCGCGAGCGTGATCAGGCCGATCGGGATGTACACGATGAACACCCATGGCCAGCTGAGGTACTCGGTGATGACGCCGCCGAGGAACACGCCCGCCGTACCGCCCGCGGGGGCGGCCGCGCCGTACAGCGCCATGGCCTTGCCCAGCTCGCGCGGGTTGTGCCCGAACAGCATCATGAGCAGCGTCATCGCGGCGGGCGCGATGAGCGCCCCGCCGACGCCCTGGACGGCACGGCCGAGGATCTCCACCCACGCGGTGGAGGCGACGGCGGCCACGACCGAGCCCGCGGTCAGGACGACCCAGCCGGTGGTGAAGACCTTGCGGGCGCCGAACAGGTCCGACAGCCGCCCGCCGAGCAGGAGCAGCCCGCCGAAGGCGACGACGTAGGCGTTGAAGACCCACTGCAGCCCGCCCTGGCTGAACCCGAGGTCACGCTGCATCTCGGGGAGGGCGACCCCGATGATCGAGGTATCCATGATCACCATGAACTGCGCGGCGGCGAGCACGACCAGCGCCCACCACCTGTTGCGTTGCGACATGTCCACTCCTTGGCTTGTACCCCCATGGGGTATCTGCGACGGCCGTGAACGTAACATACCCCCTAGGGGTTTGCAAACCCTTCGGCGCGCCCCTGCGCGCCGTCGTATCGGATGATTGGGTAGAACTGGATAGGTCCGCACCCGGGGGAGCACGGCCAAGCCTTGCTAGGCTGCCTTGCAACCGTTGCAACCGGGCGTTGTCTCACCCCGGCAGGTGAGACCGTCGAAGAAGTGGGGTCACACCGTGAAGAAGGTGCTCGTTCTGGCGCTGCTCGCCCTCGGGGGGCTGCTCATCTGGCGCAAGGTTCAGGCCGACCGCGCCGAGCTCGACCTCTGGACCGAGGCAACCGGCAGCGAGAACTAACGATCGTGGCGTCGAGGGTATGACCGACATCGGCCCCATCAAGCTGGTCTGTCTCGACCTCGCCGGCACCACGATCGGTGACATCGCCACGGTCGAACGAGCTTTCGCCGAGGCGATCGCCACCCAGGGCATCGTCCCAGGGACCGGTGCGTACGCGCGGGCCATGGTCCACGTGCACCGGTCCCGCGGGTGCCCGAAGATCGACGTCTTCCGCGGGATCTTTCCCGGAAACGAGGCCCAGGCACAGGCCGCGAACCTGACGTTCGAACGCTCCTACGAGGGCGCCATCGAGCGGGCGGGTCTCGTTCCCATGCCCGGAGTCGTGGAAGTCTTCGACAAGCTCAGGGGCGCGGGGCTCCACGTCGCGTTAGTCACAGGCTTCAGCAGAACGACCCTGAGCAGGGTGCTGAGCGTGCTGGGCTGGCACGACAAGGTCGACCTGGCCATCTGCCCCGAAGACGCCGGACGCGGGCGTCCATGGCCCGACATGATCCTCCACGCGGTGCTCCGCCTGGGGATCGAGGACGTCAGGCAGATCGCGGTGGTGGGCGACTCCGAGAACGACATGCTGGCGGGGCGAAGGTCGGGGGCCTCGGTGGTGGCCGGCCTGATGACCGGCGTCCACAGCCGAGACCGCCTGGTGAACGGCGGTGCCACGCACCTGCTCCACTCGCTGACGGAGCTCCCCGAGGTGGTCCTCGGGGGAGAGCGCAACTATGACCCACAGATTGCGAAAGCGCGTGGTTAATCACTCTCTGTAGTCGGGTAGATCGCGTTGCGTGATCTCTCACTGATCACCACGGACTCACCTGTGAGAGGTGCCTCATGCGTCTTCCGCACGTTTCCGCTGTGCTTGTCCTCGGCACGGCCAGCCTGTTCGCCACCCCCGCCCACGCCGCTACTCCCACCTTCGGGTGCCTCGAGATCCTGCAAGAGGACGTGTCCTTCGCCATCATGGGGGTGCACTGCGAGTCCTACGAAGGAGCGCCCACCACCGGAGAGATCCTGACCGAGTTCAGGATCGTTCCGAATGACTCCGAGTCGCCCGGCTACCTCTGCCGCATCCCACCGGGGAGGACGGTGTCCGGATACGCCGGTGGGTACCCCAGCTCGGTCCTCGGCCTCTCATGCAGGGAGGAGGGAACCGGGAAGGCGCCCTCCCTCACGTTCTCGCTTGCCCCCTCGCCCTCACCCTCGCCCTCACCTTCACCCTCGCTCCGGAACCAGGAAGGCGCAGATCCCGCCTCCTCCGAATTCTTCAGGCCGTTCGAGTTGTACCTCGGCTGGGGGCCGTTGGGTCCTGTCGCCTTTCGATGACCAGGGCGCGCCTTCCCTTGGTGGGGCGGGAGATCGGGTGGCGGTACACCGTATGCTGTTGCTACGGTGTACCGTCGGAACGCATGCGACCGTGCTGATGTTTTGCAGGTCAGATGGTGTTTCGGGGCCTTAGCTCAGTTGGCAGAGCGCCTGCTTTGCAAGCAGGATGTCAGGAGTTCGAATCTCCTAGGCTCCACATACAAAAGCCCAGGTCAGGGATAATCGCCTGCCTGGGCTTTGATCGTGCTGGGAGGTTTTTGGGAGCCGTACAGCACGGAAATACAGCAACGGCTACGAATCCAGCTGGTCACCGAGCTTCTTCAGCGCCTTGCGCGTCTCCTCCGACGAGACCTCGCTGTACACGTTCATCGTGACCGAGATCTGGCTGTGGCGGAGGATCTGCATCGCCACGCGCGGGTGGACGTCGAGGGCCACGAGGAGGGATGCGCAGGTCTTGCGGGTTGCGTGGACGTGGACCCTGCGGATCTTCGCCTTGTCGCAGGCGCCCGCGAAGCTGCGCCGAAAGTTCGACGGTTCGACTGGTCGGCCGCTCGCGGTGGTGAAGACGAGGCCGGTTTCCTGCCAGGCTTCCCCTGCGGCTTCCTGGGCTTCCTCACGTGCCCGTTGACGGGCACGAAGCGCCGTCGTGACGATCCCAGGGAAGGGCAGCACGGCATCCGAGGCGTCGGTCTTGGTCCGCCGATGGTGAAGCTTGCCCGCGACCCGCTGGAGCTGCCAGCCGATGGTCATCTCGGCGTTGTTTAGGTCCACGTCTTCCCACCGGAGCCCGAGGGCCTCACCAAGACGCAGGCCCAGGACGAGGACCAGGACGTAGGCCGGGTACATCGGATCTTCGCGGGTACGGGCCGACTCCAAGAAGGTCCGCGCCTCATCGACGGACCACGGCTTGACCTTCCGCTTACGGGGAACCGACATCTTGACGTTGGCCGCCACGTTCCGGGAGAGGATTTCTTCCCGCACGGCGTTGCTCAGCGCGGCCCGCAGTGTCATGTAGGCGTCGTGGACTGTCCAGTCCGAGGGTTTGGCCTTGCAGCACTTCCCCACGGCGCAGCAGTGCTGCCGTTTCTTCGGGTCACTGTGCGTCGTGGGCCGGGCGGCGTCCTTGCCCTGGGCGCAGCACTGGCAGGAGGCCCGTACCTTGTTCACCCAGGTCTGCACGTCCCGCACGGTCAGCTTGTCGAGCCGCTTCGCGCCGAGGGCAGGCACGATGTACAGCCGGGTGAACATCTCGTAGTTCGCGGCCGTCTTGGGCGCGAGGTTCGGTTCCACGACGTTCTGAGCCAGAATGCCAGGTAGTCGGAGAGCTTGGGCGACTTGGTAACGACCGGACCCTTGCGAGCCAGCTCATGCAGCTTGATCCACTTTTCGTGGGTCTCCTCGCGGGTCTTGCCGTAGCACCACTTGCGGGTCTTCCTGCCCTCGGGAGTGGTGACCCAGACGTACCCGGCGTAGCCCGTCTTGTAGGGGAAGATCGAACCTTCGTTGTTCGCGCGCTTGCCCATCAGGCAGCCTCCTCACAGAGTCGGGTCACGTAGGCGTCGAGAGCGGATGCGGGGATACGTCGGCAGCGTTCGCCGACGAGGACTGAGGTGATCTCGCTGGAGCGGATCAGGTTGTAGAGCGTCCACCGGCTGACCTTGAGAATGGCCATCGCCTCAGGGACGGTGAGCAGTTCACAGCTCATGCGGACTCCCTTCGAGCCGGGTTCCTGTGAGAGCGGCGGCGAGGAGCTGGTCACCGGCGGACAGGCCCTTACCGGCGTACTCCCAGTGCGAGATGACGAGGACGGTGTCTTCCTCGAAGAGGGGCAGGCGGCCCGTGGTGATCTCCTCGGAGCGCATGTGTTCTTCGCGGGCGGATCGCAGGGCGCCCAAGGTGGTGGAGTAGCGGCGGGACTTGGTGGAGAAGTGGCCCCGGAAGCCGAGCATGTGAGCCCATTGCGCCAGCCGGAGCTCGGCCAGGTTGTCGAGGGCGCCCAGGCGCAGGCACTCTGCGATGAGTCGCCGGGCGTGCTCCCTGATGGGGAGCGCTGCCAGGTCGTCGAGGAGGTTGATGCGCCGGTCAAGGGTGCCGACGCATTCCGCGGCTTTCGTTGCGTACTTGGCGATGTAGGCGGCTACGGCTTGTTCGGTGAGGTCGCCGTTCATGGCGATGCGGCGGACGTCGAGTTGAGTGCCCCACCGCAAGGTGCGGCCCGCGACGTCGACCGTAACCGCGCCCGCCGCATGCTGTACGGCTTGCGCCAGGGCGTCAGGTGTTGCCCACGCAGGAGGCGGTGAGGCCGGTCCGTTGGGGCCGTCGAGGCGGATCACGGCGTGGAAGTGGACGACGCCGCGCCGCTGGTATTCGGCCACCTTGGCGAACGCGATGGTGACCTGTTCGCGCAGCGCCTTGAGGGTCAGGCCGGAGATCCTGGCAAAGCGCCGGCGGAGTGCTTCGGTGAAGCGGCGCCACAGCTCAGGGGACACGGCGTTGAACAGGACCGAGCCCTCGTAGTCGTAGCAGTCGGGGCAGAGTGGTTCGCCGAGGCGGGGATCGTCGGCCCCGTGGCGTGCCGTACAGGACATGACCCGCCCGTGCGGGCACATCGGCGCGTCGCGGCGGGCGTGGCAGGGCAGGACCTTTCCGCCCTTCTCCCGTCGTACGTGGACGGCCCCGAAGGACGGAGCGGTGAGAGTGACGAAGAGGCACGGGTGCGTGCTGACGGTTGAGGGGACGCCCTTGCCGCCGATCAGGCCCGCGCGGACGAGTTGGAAGGTGTCGGCCCGGTAGGTCTCGGCGCAGGCCGGGCACCGGGAGGCGCGCCGGGTCTTGCAGGGCACCCGCAGGACGCCGTCCGGTTCGTTGGTGGTGCTGTAGCGGTGGAGGAGTTCACCGGTGGCCTGGTCGAAGTGTTCGACCTTGCCCCGGAGGTGGATGGGCTGTCGGCAACCGCCGGTGCGCTTGATCTGGGCGGCCCAGCGGTCGAAGTTCGGATCGTGGAGCCGGGAGATCATCCCGGCTACCGCGTGTGGGTGAGGCAAAATGGGATCCGTCCTATCCGGATGTGATCTGTGGTGGGATGGCCGCTCACCTGGCGCGGAACTTGGCGGTTGTGTGGCCAGGTGAGCGGACCTCACGGCTATGCGCCGTGGTTGTCGATGCCGGTGCCGTCGCAGTCGCGGCAGGTGTCGCCGTCGCCGTCGAGACCCGTGCCGTTGCAGGTGCAGCAGCGGTAGTGGAGGGTCATCGCGGTCACCTCCTGCGCGGGGTGATCGTGACGTACAGGCGGTAGTTCCGGGGGCGTGCCCTGTCGGGGTAGGCCCGCGAGACCGAGGTGACGGTGAACGTCTCGCGCAGGTGGATCATCCCGAGCGCGATCTCAGCGCGGTTTCCTTCGAGGCGGATACGCATGGTGAGTACCTCCTAAGCGGGGTCGACGCAGCCGCGGTAACTGTCGTCGGCCTGGCGGCGAGCGCGGGCGGCGGCGAGGATGGCGGTGAACTGGTAGCGGACGGGGCCGAAGTCGAGCCCGGTGGCGTAGTGGCCATAGGGGCGGTCCTTGGGGTCGATCTCCGTGCCGAGTACGGCGGCCACCTTGTCGACCTGGGCGCACATCTCGGCGTCGGAGCCATGGGTGGGGAACTGGTGGACGGTCACCGTCCCGAGCGACACCGGGACCTCGGGGTTGGCTTCCAGGAAGGCGGCTAGGTCGAGGAGTCCGGTGATGAGGGCGGTTCGGTCGTCGCGCATGGGTGATCCCTTCAGGCTGTCCGCAGGGTGCGGAGCAGGTCGGAGGCGAGTTGGTTCGAGATGCCCAGGCGGGCGCGGAGGACATCGCGGGTGATGGGCTTGCCGTGGTTGCTCTCGTGCTCGTCGGCCACGCGGCGGGCGTAATCGACGAGGGCCGGGTCCGGTGCGGGGCCGTCGTCCTCATCGGCGGGGACGAGGGCGGGACGGTCCGGGACTTTCGCGGACGTCTCCGGGACGGGCCGGGACGCCGTCACCGTGACCGGGGACGTCTCCGGGACGTCCTGAACGGTGGCCCGCCGTTCGAGCATGGAGACAGCCACCAGGAACGCGCCCGCTGGCGTGGCAGCGGTGATCCACCCCCAGACGGTCGGTTCGGCTTGCGCCAGGTTGCCGGCCAGCGACAGGACGACGCCGCCGGAAAGGACGAGGACAGGCCAGGAGACGCAGCCCCGCCGTACCCGTCCCGTCTTCCTGTCGCGCTGACGCTCGCGGGCGGCCATGACGCAGGTGAGATCGATGCAGACGGCGACGGCCCAGGCCATCCAGCCGGTTTGGCCGTGCTCGGCGGCGGTGTCGCGGATGTGGGTGAAGGAACCCGCACCCGCGATGAGCGCCAGAACGAGAACGGGGCCGGTGTCGAGGAGGCGTCGCATCGGTGTTTCAGCCCTTCCGTGGTTCCGGGATGGTGCCGAGCAGTTCGGAGTAGTCGGCGCCGGTGATGTCCGCCCAGGACGGGGCGCGGTCGGCGTAGGTGTGGGCGGCGCTTTCGGCGGCTTGCTCGGAGACGTAGAAGGAGCGCGCCCGGTACCACTGGCCGTCCTGTGAGGCGACGATCGCGACTCCGGGAGTCTCGGCGGGGATGGCCCGCGCGGAGTCCAGGGCGGCGGGGTCGAGGTCGCCGAGGGTCATGGTCGCGGTTTCGGGATCGTTGACCCGGTGGCAGATCCGGCCCGAACACTGAGCGCGGAGAGCAGTCACGCCGGGGCCGAGGTCGGAGCCGATGCGCTGACCGCAGCAGAACAGATAGATGCCGAAGGCCCGCCCGAGCTGCGCCACCCGTAGGAGCGCCGTCGAGGTCTTCGCTACCTCGTCTTTCTCGGACTTGTCGGCCATCAGGTACAGCTCAGCCAGCTCGTCGACGAGGACCACGACGGGGACGGGCTGCCGGTCCTCGGGGAGTTGCCAGATGTTGCGGGCGCCAGCCGTACGGCACAGCGTCATCCGGTCGGCCATCAGTTCTTCCAGGTCCTCCAGCAGGCCGACACACTCCCTACGAGTCGTGGCGAGCGCGGACAGCCGCGGCGAGTAGGGCGTGAACTCCACGCCGCCCTTGAGGTCGAAACCGACCAGCGCCACGGGCTGAGGGGCCAGACCTTGCACCAGGGCATTGGCGAGGTTCGACTTGCCGGACTGCGTGGCTCCGGCGTTCATCCAGTGGGGGACGGTCCGGAAGTCGATGACCCACGGTGCGCCGGTCTCCAGACGGCCCACGGTGACCTTGAGGAGTTCAGAAGAGATCGGGAAGCGCTCGACCCTCGACAGCGGATCGCGCGTGGTCGCGGTCAGGATCACGCGGCCCGGACGTGGGGAGGAGACCCGCACCGCATGAACGCCCCACGAGTGGGCGAGGCGTTCGGCGGCGTCGGCGTAGTCGGCAGGGATCTGGCCTTCAAGCATGTGAAGGGTGACGCGCCAGCCGTACCGGGTGGGCTTGGGCAGCCACATGAACGGCTTGGTGTCGACGGACACCCGCTGGAAGCGGCGCCTGACCCGGACGACGCCGGTGGACTCGATGAGGCCGGGGACGGTGGTGAACCACCACCGCTGCCGCTTCTTGGTGAGGTTGCAGCCGAGGGCGACCTTGCGCCAGGACGCGCGAATGCTGATCGCCATCAGCGGATAGCCGATGACCAGCCAGAAGGACGGGTAGTGCCAGCGGCGCCAGGCCCACAGCCCGACCGCCGAAGCGGCCAGGACTGTGAGCACGATCAGCAGGTCAGACATGGGCGTCCTCCCCAGCGGCGGGCAGGAGCGCGGCGGCGCGGTAGGCGACGCCCCAGCGGCCGGAGATCTCCCAGACGTAGCCGAGGAGGCCGACCGGGTTGAGCTGCTGTCCGGCGGTGATCGGAGGCTCGCCCGAGGTGCCGATCTTGACGAGTTCGATCCGGCCGAACTCGTCTTCCACCGAGACGGTGACCTCGTAGACGGTGTTGCCGTTCTTGTCGGTCTTGATCTCGCCGGTGTCCTTGTTGAGCAGGCGCGGGCGGGGCGCCTTGACGCAAGTGATGACGAGCTTGCTGGTGTCCACGGGAATGGGGACGGTCCGCATGGATCGATCTCCTTTGAAGTGACTGTGCTAGCTACAAAGATACCTAGGTATCTAGCTTTGTAAACCGAGACTTCGTTACAAGTTGCCTGGAGACCTAGACATCTAGAACCGCTACTGTGGAGGTGTGGCAACCACCGACCGCCGCAGGCCGTACCTGCGCATCGCCGAGGACATCCGGCGGGACATCGCGTCCGGTCGGTACGCCCTGGGGGAGCAGCTCCCAGTAGCCCGCGAACTGGCCGAACGCTACAGCGTGGCCATGATGACCATCGGCAACGCGCTCGCCGTACTCCGCGACGAAGGACTGATCGAGACCCGCCAGGGGGCCGGAAGTTTCGTCATCCGGACCCCTGAGGACAAGGTCGCGCCAGCGCCCGCCGAGGAGCACAGCGAGGAGTTCCGCGTTCTCTCCCAGCAGTTGCGAGAGATCCGTCAACACATGGAGAAGCTGACGGTCAGGCTGGACGAACTAGACGCTCGGACTCGACCCGAGCAGTGATCTCGACCGCGCGCCGTTGAAGGTCGGACAGGTCTGCCACGATCTCCGCCAGCTCACGCATCAAGATCTGTCGTTCGATCTCACTGAGACCCACGAGCACTACCCCATTCGTTCCGGGTGCCTGATGGATGGGGGAGCCCATTGCGCGGGGAGGCTCACCGTAGTTTCGGTCAGGGCAGCCTCATCACCTTGGCGAGGTTGAGCAGTTCGCGTTGGCGAAGAAGCGGCCCGCTGCCTCTGAGGTCGCGCACGATGTTGCGGACCAAGGGGCGGTTGCGGACGTGCTGAGGTGCAATGCGATCCGCGCGTAGAAGCGCGTCCACCGCCTCGTTCTCTTTCCGATTCATGTGGTATCCCGCTGCTGTGCAGGTCCAGTAATGCGCCTGCCTCTCAGACGAGGCAATCTCGGCGATCGCTACATGTTCTGCCCGCGTGATCACATCACGAGGCCGCCCCAGCTCCATGCTGACTTCTACGGCGTGAATGGTGGTGTTGACCCGGTTGAACTGGGTCTGAAAGACGTTGCCGTCTCTCGGGAGTGCCTCCGCGACGTGCTTCGCTTCGGCAAGGTGGCTCTCGGCTTCCGTCTGGTTCCACAGCCGGGAGTAGGCGACGGCGGCCCGCAGGTGCAGCGCTCCCCACATCGCTTTGACCATGTCGTCGGCGCCCACGTACGGCTCTATCTGATCGAGCGCGGACAGGGCCGCGCTCTTCGCGGGGTCGAGCTGCGCCTCATGCAACCAGACGCCGCACAGATCCCAGCTCGCGGCGGCGACCAGGCCGGGCGCCCCGACCCTCTGGGCGGCGACGAGTTCCCGCTGTACCGCCGTCCAGCCGAGGTCATGGTGACCAAGGAGGTTGGAGGACACGCGTGCCATATGGCATGCGCGCAGCATCAGCGCCTCAGCCCGATCACGGTCTGCTTCCTGGTCGGCGGTGATCACGGTGAGGTCGGTGATGATGCTTGGGAGCACGTCACCAAGGGCGGTGAACTTGGCATCCTGCCGGAGTTGCTCGGCGAGCCGGACGTTCGCCTCCAGATCGTCGAGACTCCGCGGTTGCCTACCACCCAGGAGTGCGGCCCCGCCGGGCATGGTGGCTTGCTGGAGTGCGAGCCTGAGCCCGGGGATAGCAGAGTGGCCGGAGTCGAGTTCCTCCGTCTCGTGCCGGTACGGCTGGCCGGTGAGCTCGGAGATCTCCACTCCGAGAACTTCGGCGATGTGCCCGACCACGCTCATGCGATCGAGCGGCATCCGCCCGTTCTCCACCTTCGACAACCAGGAGACGGAACGGCCGATCTTCTCGGCGAGTGTGGCCTGATCCCAGCCTTTGCGGTGACGAGCCCGCGCGATGCGCTGGCCCGGTGTCAGATGCTCGGTTGCCACGTGTCCCGCCCCTCTCGTCGTCGCCTGCTTCGACGATAAGGCGGGTGATCTGGATCACTGGCAGAAAAACTGCCAGCGAGAGAACGCGCGAAACCGCAGGCCCGGCGTTGACCTGCGCAAACGGACTGTATTGGTGATGTGACAAAAAGTGTGTCGTCTGCCGGCTATCTCGCTCCGCCGTTGAGGATCCGCAGCCAGAGGACCTCTGCGCGTCGCTTGATCACCCATTCGCTCTCGGTGAGTATCGGACGGGGGCCGCTCCTGTCACGCCGTCGCACGAAGAACAGGCCGCCAGCCGTGCACAGCTCGTAGACGATCGGCGAGCACTCGCAGGTGTGCGCCTGGACTCGCACGCGCTCAGCGCGGGGAACGCTGGGATACCACTCCACTGGCGCGAAACGCGGCAGGCCGGAGGCTGCGTGGATGCCGTGGTACTCCCAAGCCTTAAGCACGACTCCTCCCTTCGGCGCAGGCATCGGTGAGCGAGCTGCCGCGCAGAACCGTGGACAGCGCACCCGGCAGGCCAACGATCAGTGCGCGGGGGGAGGAACCCACCCGGAGGGCCTCCATACCTTCGCTCACCGACGCCATAACGCCAGCGTAGGTCAACCTGTCTTAACCTGTCTACGCCCTTCCTAGGAATTGCTGTTCTATGTTGGTAGGTAGGGACCTACCTAGAGTCGTCTTGTGATCGATTGGGACCCCAGGCTCTACAAGTGGGAGCAGATAGCGAACGTCGTAGCCGAGCGCATCAAGGACGGCACCTACCCGCCGCTGACGCTCATCTCCGAAGTGAAGCTTCAGGAAGAGTTCGACGTCGCCAGGGTCACCGTACGGAAGGCGATGGAGGCCCTCAGGGAACAGGGCCTGATCACCACCAAGCCTGGCAAGGGCTCGATTGTCAGTCCGCAGCCGGAGGCCAGCGCCTGACGGATGAGAACTTTCTCCACGGTTTCAAGGCGTGCCGCCGCTGGCGGCCCGCCGCGCGTTCGGGCGGTCTGCTGGCCGCGCTGCGGCTCTCCGGCCGGTCGCGGCCAGCACCGCCCACGCGCAGCTCTGCAGTCGTGGATGACCTCTTGGATGATCGTTATCTGGATCTCTTCCGGCTGTGAACCGCCTGGCTAGTTGAAGCGTGTTTATATAGGACTCAGCCGACAGGAGTTTCCATGACCAGAGCGTCACGTGTTGCGGTGGCCCTAGTGCTCTCTGTATGCGCCCTGTCGTTCCCTGGAAGTGACAGGCCACAACGGCCAGACCCGACAGAGCTCATGAAAGCCTGGGAGTCGTTTCCTGAAACAATCACGCCTCGCCCAATCGTGCTGACTTCTGACCTGCCGTTACGCGAAGGCACAGGCAAGACCGCTGGGCGCGTTGATCTCGGTGTCCCGTTGTCGACCAGCGAGCCAGTGGATACCGAGGTTGCTCTGCCTGACGGCTCTGCCATGCTCGAGCAGATTTCCGCCTCCGAGGCGTACGAGGACATGCAGAAGCGTATGCGCGCGTCAACTTCACCACAAGTCAAGCTTTTCGTGACCGGCGCTAAGTTGACCACAGCAGAATACATGTCCGATCGCGGCCTGATAACCCTTCCTTCTTGGAGGTTCACGGTAATGGGCGGAGGGGTTTTGGACTGGCCGGCTGTCAGCCCTGACACGTTTTGGCACATGCGGGTGCCGCCAGCGTCCCCACGGATAATGCGCGCCCAGGCCCTGGCGACGAGCAGCGCTATTACCATATGGATCGAAGAGCCGCGGCGAGCTTGTGGCCTACAAGAAAAGATGCCGGAAATACAAGTCCTAGAAAGCGCAGACGTGGTGATAGTGGCATTGAGCGATAAGGCTGAACGGCGATCCCGATCTGGCCACGGTAGTGATTGCATCACAACCGCTGATCTGCGGCTCATGCCTGTCACGATCAACCTGAGGAGCACATTGAATAATAGAGTGCTGCTTGACGACGAAGGCTATATTGTACGTGTTGCTAGGCCGGAATAGGCTTGAGGAATCCATATAGAACTCCTCAAGCCTATACTACAGCCGAATCTCGAGTTTAGAGCCTTGGTCTAACGTTGTATATTGAGACGACTGTCGCGAAGTCCTGAAAATACAAATGGTCGCCGTCGCCAGGATAATCATTGCAGCCGCTCATTATGCCCTCGGCGATTACGTAACTGTAGTCTGCGCTAAGGCTGAACACCGGACCCCCGCTGTCACCACCTCGGCAACCGCGCTTTCCTTCCACTTGCCAGGCGCCGAACATGTCCCCGTAACATTCGTATGTGCCCCAACCATCGGTACCGCAGTACCCTAACGGGAAGTTGTTCTCCACCTGCCAGAGGCACACGGCACCGCTATAGGATCCCGACGTGCAGAGCCATTCTCCGGGAATTACGTGGCTCCAGCCTTTGATCTCTTTTGTGAATTCTGGGCTGGTGTTTTCGCCTCCTGGGACGCCTCCATCCCACATGAGACTTGATGCCCCGCCCTCATTCGGTATGACTAGGGCTAGATCTTCTGCGACGCGTTCTGCAACAAACGGCCCGATGTTGCGCGAGCCATCACCGTTGCGGACGTTCATATTCCAATAGCCGCAATGTGAAGCTGTGACGATATAGGGATATCCGGTGTCGTTCGCCACCACCGGGAACCCGAGAGTACAGCCCGCACCGCGATCATTCAGCATCCTACCACCGCCGTAATAGGAAGGAGTGTCGTTGAGGCGGCCAGCTGAACGAACTCGCGGTCGTTGAACGACCTCTATTGGAACAGTTAGACTGCTCATGGAGATATAGGATTTCAGGACCTCGGATCTGGCGTTAGCGCCCACAGTGGCATCCGTCGCCGCCAGGAGCCCCGACCCGTCTCCCTTTACAAGGAGTCCATGGATTTCTCCAGCCGGATTTCCGTAGACCTCCTTCTTGATCTTCTCTGCCTCCCAGAGCAACTTCTCGCGGGAGAACTTAGCCTCGGAGACGTCTACGCGCACGCTCGAGCGCGCTTTCTCTATAGCAGTTGAAACGGTGCGAGGCAGGGGACCCTTCCACCAAATATGGAGACGATCCTCTTCGATCTTGATTCCCGCGAACCCGTGACCGCGTGGATCTCGAGTCCCGCCCGGCAGTTGAACGAGGACTGCCTGGATTTTGTCGGCGGCGTCTTTCAGAGGTGCTTGCGCCTTCATTTTGTCGAGCGTGCCGGCCGGAAGATAGCTGAAGGGCTTTTCTTCGACCGGTGGTGTGGGTTTCGGCGTGCTCGTTGCGGTGCTCGTGAGAAGCGGCGTGGGTATCGCAGTGCTCGTGGGGGAAGCCGTAGGCGTTGGGGTGTCTGCTGCCGCTGGCATGGTAGGAAATAGTAGAAGGATAAGCGCAGTAAGTGATGCCGATAAGCGAGATAATCTTTGGGGCGTTTTGGGCATCTAATAATCTCCCTTGTACGTGAAGATTGCTCAATCGAATGCGACTCGCGCAGTCATGTCAAGATCTTGTCCTGGATCGATCTTGGAGCTAGGGTGGTTTGCTAATCGGGTCGCTGCACCCTTTTTCGGACGTCGGCGGCAGCTTGACCTAGCGCAGTCTGAGTCAGGGCGGGCGTTGAGGGCTGCCGCGCCGCTTCCGGTGCTCGGGCCTTGGCGGCCCTCCGCTCCGGGTCGGCTTGCCATCGAATGACGGGGCGGGCCGTCGGTCGGGTGGTGGTGTACAGCACCACGTACAGCAACGCAGCCTCACGCGAGCGCACGTCACCGTTCCGGATCCACTGCCTGAGCAGGGTAAGAAGTCCTCCGTGGTGGGACCGGCTCCCGTTTGCAAGCAGGATGTCAGGAGTTCGAATCTCCTAGGCTCCACCTCTCTCAACCTGCGAAAAAGCCCAGGTTAGACATGATCGTCTGCCCTGGGCTTCTGTGTGTCCGGGAGGAATTTGGGAGGCGTGCCCGTCACGTGCCCGATCGGTCCTTGAGCGCCCCTCGGGCGAGGTCGTCGAGCTTGCGCGCCACTTCGCGTTGGCGTTCGTCGGTGGAGTGCTGGTAGATCATCGCGGCGCGCGTGCTGGAGTGGCCCATGCGGGTCATCAGCTCGCGGATCGAGGCTCCGGCGTTGGCGGCGAGGTTGTTGCCGGTGTGCCGGAGGTCGTGAAAGTGGATCTTCGGTAGGCCCGCGTCCTCCAACGCCTTGGGCCAGACGCGGCGGTTGAAGTTGCTGTTGCGAATCGGGCCGTTGTCGGGCCCGGCGAAGACCAAGCCCTCGTCACCCTCCTGGGTGAAGTCCTTCAGGTGGGCGCGAAGCTCATCAATGATCAGCTCGGGGATCACCACAGTTCGTTTGCCCGCCTCCGACTTGGGGTCGGTGAACACGAGCCCTTTCCCGGTGATCTGGATCAGCTGGCGTTCCACGCGGATGGTTCCGGCGTCGAGATCGATGTCACGTCGTTGAAGGCCGGCCAGTTCGCCCCAACGCAGGCTTGCGAACGTGCCGAGCAGCACCAGAGCGCGGTACCGCTGCTCGATGACCTCGACGAGCTTGTACACCTGCGGAACCGAGAGGACTCGGCGCTCGGCCGACTTCTCCTGTCCCGCGCCCTTGATGCGGCATGGATTGCGTTTGATGAGCTGGTCATCGACCGCGGTTGTGAAGATGGCCTTGAGGAGCCGGTATGCCTTGGCCACCGTGACCTCGCTGACTCCACCGTCGAGCAGCTTCTTACGCCAGCGGCGGACGTGTGGCTCCTTGATCTCGTTCATCGCCTTCTCTCCGAAGGTCGGAACGAGATGGGTGCGCCGCAGGTAGCCGTACAGCTCGATCGTGCGAGGGCGGAGGTTCGGCCGCTCGTCGATCCAGTCTTGTGCGTACTTGCCGAGCTTGATCTTGCCTGCGTCCGGGTCGATCCAGTCACCGTCGAGGATTTCGGCCTCGATCTTGGTAAGCCAGACTTCGGCGTCGGTCTTGGTCGCGAACGTCTCGGGCGCCGGGCGGTCGATCCCGTCAGACCGGCGTAGCGCGCTTGATATCGGCCGGAGGGAAGTTGCCGGACGCGTCCGAAGCGCCGCTTGGTGGACTTCTTCTTTCGCGCTCGGCGAGGAGGCTCGTCGTCAGGAGTGGCAAGGGCAGTCCTGGTCATCACGCGGCCTTTCTGCGCGGTGTCGTGATCGGGTGGACGACGCCGTCGGCGATGAACGCTTCAAGGGCAGCTTCGGGGATACGGACCTTGCGTCCGACGTGGACGAAGGTGATGCGACGTTCCTCGATCAGGCGGCGGGGGAAACGGACGCTGGTGTTGAGCCGTTCGGCCGCCTCCTCGACGGTGAGCAACTTGCCCTGTATGAGGTCGCGAGGTGTGGTCATGCGGCCACCTCGCCCTTCATCGCAGAGAGGGTTGGAGGTGGTTCGCCTGTCGCTCTGGCTTCGAGGGCGAGGAGACTTGCGCGGAACTGTTGACGTCGGGCGATGCCTCGTAGGAGCTGTTCGGCTCTGGTCGTGCGGGTTGGGTCGCTGCCGGAGACCGGGCACCAGATGTAGCGGTGCCGGTCGTTGGCGGCGGGGTCGTCGAGGCCGAGGAGTTCCAGGGCCCAGGCGCGGCGGTCCTGCTTGTGTTCGCGGAGGGTCTTGTTGGACCACTTGCGGGAGACCAGGACGCGCCGGCCTGCGTAGCCGAGGTGTTCGGGGCGGTGTGCCTTGCCACGGCAGTGGCCGGGAGTCATTCCCCGCTTGGCGTCCTTGGGCTGGACGCCGTAGCGGAGCCAGTTGGGGCAGGTGGGCGAGCACGGCTCGTAGCGCAGGGCGTCGACCATGCGGGTGACGTGGTCGCGGCGGGCTTGGTCGCCTTCGTCGTCATGGTCGAGCGGGTCGCCGAGTGACTTGGTGAGGTACTTGGTCAGGTAGCCGAGGGCCTTGTTGGCGGCGGGGCTTCCGGCGAGGACGCCTTGCACGTCAGCCTGCTCTCCGAAGCGGACGACATGCTGCGGCTCCTCCAGGTCGTCGAGCGCCTGGTCCCAGGTAGGCAGGATCTCCCCCGTCGCCGGGTCGAGGTAGCCGTCTTCGTCGCTCCAGACGGGGAGGTTCTCGCGGTCGTACTTCACTTCGTCGGCCGGTGGCCACCAGACCTGGTGATAGGTCGCGGCGGCGATCTGCTTCATCTCGGCGCGTGGCAGGGTGCCGCGGATGGCCATGTGGAGGTGTGGGGCGAGGCGCTTTTGTGGTTCGACGCTGGCGAAGTACTGGACGTCGTAGCCGGCCACGCGGCGGAGGTTCTGCACGAAGCGGTCGACGAGCTTGGAGAAGTGCAGGGCGTCGCGGGCGGCTCGCCGGTAGTCGTAGCTGCTGGGGTCGGCGGGTACGCCCTGCCGGATCTTTCCGTATGACGGAAGGGTCAGCGTGACGAACATCGAGGGCCGGTAGACCTGGCCCTGTGGGCTGGTGAAGGCGCGGCCGAGGGTGGTCGGTCGGCGGGTCCGCTTGGGTAGGTCGGGGGCGTCCTGGCGGCGTCGGGTTGAGCGGGTTCGCTTGGCGATCTGGCGGCGGCCGAGGAGGTTGCCGCGCATGCCCGCCACGTTGATCTCCGCGTCGATGGCGACGATCGCGGCGTCCCAGTCCTCGACGTCTTCCTCCGCCTGGTCGCGCTTGGCTTGGACGTCGGCGCGGAACTCGACCAGCCAGCGTTGCTCATCGGTGGCCGCGGCTGGGTCGGCGGTCGGTTCGTGGTCGAGGTGCCAGCCCTCCCGGCACTGCGCCTTGCGGAGCTGCTGGTTGCGCTTGGCGCACGGCGGGCACTTGGCTTCCTGCGTGGTGCCGCACGGGAGATCGAAGGGCTCGATCTTGCCGGTGAGGACGTCCTGGCGGCGGACTTCGATGGGGCGGATGCACACGCCGTTGGACTTGGCGATCTCGATGGCGACATCCAGGACGAGGGGCATGGTGTCGCGGACGAGGCGGGGGAGGGTGCGGTCGGCTCCGTTGGTCACATGGCCTCCTCGAAGAGGGCCGCCATGTCGCGGATGTCCTCGTCGGAGACGTAGGCGGCGCGGGCCCTGATCGGGTCGGGTGACGACTCCAGCCGTATGTAGGCGACGCCCGCGCCCTGGTGAGGGATGGGGGAGATGTGGTCGGCCAGCGCTCCCCTGTCTCGGGCTCCATCGCCGAGCACCATGTCGACCTGTTCGGACTCGTCGAGCCGGAGCGCGATCTTGTCGGGGAACAGGTTGCGGATGGTGATCACGTCCTTGCGCGGGTCCTGGAGAGCGGCCAGAACGCCCACGCCGACCGCGCGACCTTGCGTCGTGAGGGTGGCCAGCGCGGCGGAGATGCGCTGCCGCAGTGCCCGATCGGACTGGTAGGCGGTCAGGAACGCGATCTCGTCGACCACGACCAGGACGAAGGGGTCTTGCACGGTGGGGACGTGGTCGCGCTGGACTCCGGCGAAGCGGCCGGCCCGCTCCTGCATGACCTTGACCGCCTCGTCGAGCAGGTCGGCGCAGTCGGCCGGGTCGGCGGCGTAGCGGTCGCCGAAGATGGCGCGGCCGAATGACAGCTCCATGAGCTTGGGATCCAAGGCCCAGACCTCCGCCAGCCCCGACCAGATGGCCGGGATGAGACCGCGGATCGCCGACCAGAGGATCGACCCCTTTCCCGCTCCCGTGGCGCCGGCGACCAGGACGTGTGTGCCGTGCAGCTTGAGAAGCCACGGCTTGCCGTCCTCGGTCTGTCCGATCTCGACCGGTCCGACCGTGGCTGCCTCAGGCAGCGGTACGGCGGGCAGGGGTTCGGCGAGGGGATCGTGGCGCGGGAAGGTCAGCAGGAGTCGGCCCGCTCGTTCGACGCTGACCCGGCATGAAGGGGCGCCGAAGCCGTGCGCCAGGTGCTCGATGCGGTCGGCCCAGTCCTTCGCCGCCTGCCCGTCGAGCATCTTCACCGTGACCACGTCCGCCCACGACGTGCAGGTAACACGGAGCAGGCGGGGCAGGTAGTCGCGGCCCTTGATGTGACGGCCGAGTCCGGAGACGACCATGACGGGTTGCCAGTGGCGCCGGTAGACCCAGACGAGCCGCCACCATGCGAGGAGGCGATATCCGATCCAGGGGAGGACGATTTTGGGATAGGTGATCGCCCAGGGGACGACCAGGACGATCGGGACCGCGACGACGACCAGCGCCAGGCGCCAGCCGTACAGGCTGAAGATTCGTGCTGGGGGTGACGGCCACGGCCGAGGCGATGGGGTGCCGCCCAAAGGACCGGACGAGGCCGATGATCAGGCGGGCCGCGAAGATCACGATGGTGACGATCGCGGGGGTCTGAACGATGGCGGGGCGGAAGACGACGGCGGTGTCGGGGGTGGTGGAGACCAGGCCGGAGACCGGATCGCCGGGCAGTTTCTTCAACATTAGGCTGGGGGCCTTCCTTGATGTGAGAACCCAGGGGAGAACCAGGGCCGCCGGAAGTTGGCGCTTCTGGCGGCCCGCTTGCAGATCAGGGCTGCTTGGCGGCGCTGCGAAACATGCGCTCCACCGCGACGGCGAAGGCCGCGGCTTCCTTGGCCAGCTCGCGGGCGAACGTGACGTCGGCGGGGGTGACCTGGGTGCTGTGGGACGTGGTGACCAGGACCGAGATGGCGTCGAAGTCGAGGGCGAGGACCGGGGTCCTGCGCGGGTACGGGTGGGACTTGGCGCTGGACGGGCCGCTCGACTTGAGGGTGATCACCGAGACCGGGCGAGGGCGCTTCATGCCTGGTCCTTGGGCTTGGCGTGGGTGCGAGGAGCGCGCATCCCGGTCGCGCGGATCGAGTAGGCGAGGCGTCCGGTGTTCTGGGCGACGTACGGCGTGACGGTCATCCCCTCGAACTCCACGGGGACGATCGGGAGTCCGGGCGCTGCGGGCGGGGCAACGGGCTGGGTCGGGGCGAGGATCTTCACGGCCACGGTCTTCTGGGAGATCTTGGCGGCAGGGTCGGCGTCCATGACGGCGACCTGCCAGACCAGCTCTCCCGTGACCTTGTCCTTGGCGAAGACGGTGCGGCCGTTGGCCGAGGCGTCGAAGTCCTTGACCTGCTCGACCTCGCCGACGAGGTAGCAGCCGTGAGGGAAGACCTGGTCGAAGCCGATGGGGATGGGGCCTTGAATGGCCATCGTTCTCAACCTCCTGTGTATCCCCCTAGACAGTTGCGGCCGTCCGCTCTCCTGTTGAGTGTCTAGGGGGCTATGCACTGAAGGTAAATCGACTATCTAGGGCTGTCTAGGGGGGTGGACGATTTACTTAGGCGAATGTCCAGTAAGCCGCGGTGGCGTCATCGAAGATCTTGCCGCGCCTCCAGCGGCTGCCATCTAGGTCGGACCGTTCGGCGGCGCGGACCTGGCGGATGAGCTCGTCGGGACCATCGTGTTCGAGAAGGTCGAGGCACTGTCGCCACGTGGCCAGGTGAAAGCGATCGACCAGCCGCGAGGCGCCGTCGCTCAAGATGGCAGCGGCCTGGATCTGGTCGACGGGCGCGGAGCCGGTCAACGCCTGCTCAGCCGCGTGCGGGTTGGTGGCGGCGACCCAGAAACCGCCATCGATGTTGCGGTGTCCGCGCATGGTGCTCATGTAGACGCTGAGTGCGTCGCTGTGCTGCGGTGTGCCGCCGATCGCCTCGTTCATCGGCCCGCGGTACTGCTTGCCAACGATGGACTCGCGCTCATCGCAGATCACCATGGGTTCGGCGCCGACGATGTCGAGGACGAGAACAGAGTCGGCCAGGATCAGCCAGTCCAGGGTGTCTCCGGTACGGCGCAGCATCACCACGGTCGCCGAGGGCGTGCCGGGATGATCGAGGTCGCATGTGTCGTGCTGCGCGGCGGTTTCCTTGATTCCGACAGCCAGGATCTCGGTCAGCGGACCAGTGTTCTGCGTGATCCCCGCGACCAGGGCGGAACCCAGCGTGTGGGAGAACCAAGCCACGCCGTGCGCGCACCCGGATTCCAGGTCGGACGGGGTGCCGGCGCCGTCCAGGAGGACGACAGCGTTCGGGGTGGCGCCGATGAAATCCTCATTGGGACGGTCCGGATAAGCGGGTTCGGTCGCGAGGGTTAGGCGCACGTCAGTCATCCTCGTGTCGGTAGAGGGGGCTGGCCAGGGCGGTGCGAACGGGCTCGTCTGTCTCGGGGTCGTACTCGACGCTGACGACGGTGGAGAACCGCTTGTCGCCGACCTGGCCCCAGAAGGTGGCGATCTCGGAGGTCAAGAGATCGACGACGCCGAGCGAGCCGTTGGTCCTGATGCCCGCGATGGCGAGGAAGGTCCCGTTGCCGTCAGGGCGGGGGAGTCGTCCGAAGTACGCCGAGTCGGTGGGCTGCTCGGGGTCGAACTGGGTGCCGGTGCGGTAGATGGCGCCGGTCCTCGTGTCCCGGAGCAGCCAGCCGAGGTCGTCACGCTCCCAGCGGATGACGGGGTCGGTGTCGTAAGCCGTGTGCATCGCCTCGGACATGCGGGGGCCGCAGACGACGATCAGGTTCGGCCGGTTGAGATCGATGATGCCGTCAATGGTGACCTTGTCGGTCTCGACTGCCAAGCCGAACGACTTGGCCAGGTCTTCCAGACGCTGACCCGACCGCATGTCGTCAAGGGCCAGGACGGGCCGCTTCTTCTCCGGGTCAAGCCGGAGCGGGGTGACCACGGTGACCGTACCGGTGCCAAGGAACCCGCCCTCAGGCGCGGGGCCAGTGTGCTTGATCTGGTGGATACGCCCGCGCGAGAGGCCGGCTTGCTGCGCGATCTGCGCGTAGGAGATGCCTTGCGCGTGAAGCTCCTGGATCACCCGGCGGCGCAGCCTGGCCAGCTCGGTCACTTCCTGCTGCGCCGCGCTCAGTCGCTCGGTGGCCTGGCGGATCAGAAGGTACGGGTCCTCAATCGCGGCGATCCGCTCAAGGTCACTCGGTGGCACGGTGGTTCCCTTTCCATGGTGCTCCGCCGAGTCTAGGCCCCTAGACGAAATGCCGTCTATCCCCCTCGACAAGACGGATTTGAGCGTTTCGCCGGTAATTCGACTTACTGCCCGGATCGCTGACCGCCGTTTGGGGACGCCCCGCGTCAACGTGCCCGACCGGTCAAGAGGGCTATCCACAGCCTGTGGGTTTCCGCCCAGACGGCCCGCCTGGACTCTGCGGCCCGTTCTCCTTGGGCGGTTCTGCGGAGATAGTACAGACCGCCCGAGCCGCACAGTTCGTACACGGGCCGCCTACAGTCACAGGTCCACTCGACCACGCGAACCCGCCCGTCTCGCCGGGGAGTCTGCCAGTCGATCTCTCGGTACTCGGGCCGCAGGGGCGCCGGGTGTGGAGCGAAGCACATCAGGACCGCACCATGGCGAAGGGCACCGCTTCCAGGACGGCCCACACGGTTCGTCCGTTCTCGTCGCCGACCACGCCCCACTTCGTGGACAGGCCCGAGACCAGCGCCAGGCCCCGCCCGCCCATCTCGGTCGGAGACAGCGGGAGCAGCCGAGGGGAGCGCAGGCCGCCCTCATCCTGTACGGCCAGACCCAAGGTCGAGCCGATGACTTCGAGGGAGACGATGAAGCGGCCCCCAGGGCGACCGCTGTTGGTGTGCCGTACGGCGTTGGTCGCCAGCTCGCTCACGATGAGGACGGCGTCATCGAGGTCTGGCCAGGTCGGGAGGAAGGCGGTGACGAAGCGGCGAGCTTCGAGCACCGAGATGGCCGAGCCGAGGAACACTCGGGTCACGCGCCAGGAGGACATGGACGGCTCCGATGTCTAGGGGGCTATACATCCTGCCGTCAGCGTATGAGCCACCATGCGAGGACTCAAGTTATTCCACTTATAAATAAGTCACTTCGGCTGAGTGTCGAGTTGCCGGAACTCCGCGGCGACGCGACCAAGCAGCGACCGGAGCTCCTCCCCGTAGACCGCGACCCCAGCAAACGCCTCGAAGGTCTCAACATGAACGCGCACGTCCTCGACGTCGGTCAAGGTGTGCTCAGCGGTCAGGCTCTCCACCATGCTGGCCGAGCCATCGAAGATCGTGAACCCGTGGAGAGGGAAGCGCGGCACCTGCACCGACCAAGGAACGACACCGACCCGCACGTGCGGCAGCGTGGACGCTTGACCCAGTCGATCAAGCTGCGCCTGCATCAGGGAGGCCGGCCCTGGCCAAGTCCTCACAGCCCCCTCCGTGAGAACGAACGAGAACTCCCGCCCTGGCTGGAAGAGGATGCTTTGCATCTCGACGCGCACAGCCGCGGCCCGGGACACGGCCTCTTCATCGACGTCCCTCCCAATCGAGAGAGCCAACCGCGCATACTCGGCCGTCTGGAGCAGGGCCGGAATCATTGCCGATTGGAACGAGGCCACCCGATGCGCCGCTCGCATGCGGGCTGCGTTCGCCGACTCTCGACCCGCCAAGCCACCCTTCAGCCGCGAGACCTCCTCCCGCAGGCGTGCGAGCAGAGCATCCAACGCGGCTCGCGTCTCCCTGGAAAGCTCCAGAGCTTCTACGAGACGCTCAACCGTCTCAGGCAGCGGAAGCAGCTGGCCCGTTTCGATCTGCGAGATCGTCGGCTGAGTCACGCCAGCCCGCGAAGCCAGATCCTTGCCGGTGAGCCCGGCATCCTTGCGTAGTCGTCGGAGCAACTCACCCAGTGCCCGCAGGCGGTCTCGACGATCGTCCACATCCAGCGTTCTACCACCCGCAAGACGATCGGTTCAGACGCTGATCCAGATCACTGCCGAATTGTTCTCATGGGGTATCAAGGCAGCGGCGCACGCGCCGCCGCGCGACCCTGCGCTCGGCCGCACGCTGCGCGTGCGGCCTGGGGGCCGTTCTCGCGCACGGCCGTGCTCGGGCCGCACTACTTACGCCGCTTCTTGCGGGCACGCGTAGGTTTTCGCTCGTGTCCCGGCTTAATCGCCACCCGTTCTCCCGGCGACATACTTTCAAGGCGGGGCACCCGTCGCGCACGCCACCCCCACCACCACCGGGCGACAGGCCACTCCGGTGCAAGAGTCTCGTCTCGCCACCGAGTCGGCTTGAAGGAGCGGTAAAGTTCTCCCTCCGCTCCCTCAATCTGAGGCAGGGGCCCTTCACGCATGAACGGCCTCTCTGGCGCAGGCGGGACTCGCAAACCTTGGGTGATCTTACGAGACGGCCGCTCAAAAGCCCATCTTGATGCACCCGCGATGATCTCACGATTAACCTCAGCCGTTTCAACATAGTCGAGGACAGGCGGACCATAAGGACGCAGATCTGGATGGAACAGAACCAGTAGATCTGACGGACTGAGGGGATACATCACAACGCCTGCTGACTCCACCCCTGCACGTTCACCGCGCGGCGAACCCGGTCCGCCGAGGATGATGACTGGCTCATCGCAAGTGACAAGAATGGGGGGCGTTTCATAGACTGCCCAACTTCGCTGAAACAAGCGTTCGCCGATGACCTCTGCCATCTGACCAGAGCTTGCGATGACCGATGCGATCGGCTTTTCGGCCCGCACATGGCCTGCCTGTAGATCGTCGAGGAACTCCCGATGTATCGCCACGGTTTCAGGTGTCGGATCAACTCCATGATCAAGGAGCCTGGCCCGAATCCCGTCATCGGTAACCCGGGAGTACTGCAGTCGGTAAAGGTCGGTGAGCAGCTCTTGCTGCTCGGCCCGGAAAGCCTTCCCACGGGTAATACTGAGAGCTAGGTGCCACACAAAGAATGCAAACCGTTCGGGATCAAGAGTCCGAGCATCTCGATACTTAATAAGATCGTCGATGGCATTCTTTGCGTTGTCTTCTACTTGGCTCAGTATTGTCTCGAACAGCAGTGGCGGCACCTCATCAGCATTGACATCAGGGTGCTCAATGCGATAAAAGTCTGTTTCTCGAGCGGCCCCCTCAGGCGAACTGAGGTAACTGCGAGGATCATCCACCACAGTCACGCGCACCTTAGAATCTTCAGCCCATCGGCGAAGGTATGAAGCCGGAACGAGATGATGCTTCCTCGGCGGTGATCCTTCAGCGTTCCGGCGTGCCTGCTCAACAAGGCGTCGAATCTCCAGAGGATACTTCTTACGCTTCATCGTAAGCCCCAGTGATACTCTCGTACGCCTTTTCTTCAGACTTCACTTCAAGATAGGCTTTGCCATCAATATCCTCGAATATTTCCGAGGGATTGTCGGGGACAAGAACGTTCCAATGCGACTTCCCTGTGGATGAAATAAGCATTTCATCCACGATGCGGTCAGTTCTACGGACAAGCCGACGGACGACCTTGAAAAAGTCCTTCACATCACACTTGTTGAGCATGGGGCCGGGCTGCCAGCATCCCCGGCGTCGTGCCCGATCGCCTACGGCTTGGCGCACCAAGCTGTACCCATGCGGGGAGGCGCGGCGCAATGCCGGAAACCGTCCCAACGAGGGTACCGCCGTGCCCGTCGCGTGCCCGATGGGGCTGGAAACAAGGGGGAACAGCGGTGCATCACGGGGAATGCGATCAGTGCTGTGAGCTGCGTCTTCGCTGGTTGGATGAGATCGGCGTGCGTCTTTGCAAGCAGGAAGTCAGGAGTTCGAATCTCCTAGGCTCCACCAGGTAGAACACCCCGCCACTGATCTTGTGACGGGGTGCTCGGGCCATTACCGGGCCATTAGAGCCTGCTGACAAAGGGATTTGGCCGCTGAGCCGGTGACCACGGGTGCCCTGGCCGAGTTAATCTTCGGGTGATGCGCCCACAGACAGGAGCCCGTGGTTATCTGCCTGCACGCCCGTGTCCCGGACGCCATTGACAGATTGCGCCTCACCGGGGGTGCCGATGTCGTGGTTGGCACCCGTCATATCCCTCGGATCTGACCGAGGCCGAATGGGTGCCCTCAGCCGGCGAGCAGGCCCCGGGCCTCCAGGTCGGCGATGACGGTGGACGTCAGCGCGGGGCATTGATTCACCCTTACCTCCTTGAGGGACGGCAGGTCGATGAGCGTCCCCAGGTCCGCTAGGGCACCACAGCGGTGGAGGCCCAGGATGCGCAGGCCGGGCAGGTTTCCGGGGTCGCCGAGGGCCCGCAGATGATCGTCGAAGGCTACGTGGAGCTCCTCGAGTCGCCACAGCCCGGCGAATGGGGTCAGATCGGTGAGCTGGTCGAGACCCTGCAGGGTGAGCTTGCGCAGGGCGGGCATGCGGGCCAGGGCGGAGAAGTCGCGCAGGTCCTGGGCGTAGGTCAGGCTGATCTCGGCGAGCGAGGGATGGTCTTCCAGCCCGTCCAGCGAGGTCAGTTTCTGCCAATTGTCGATGTTGAGCTCGGTGAGGGCGGGCAGGCGGGACAGGGGGCGCAGGTCCGGGATGCGCGCGTTCGGCAGGCCGAGGTTGGTGAGGTGGGGGTGGTGGCCGAGGCCGTCGAGGCTGTTGAGGTTCGTGCAGCCGCTGAGCCACAGCCGGCGCAGCCTGGGCATGGCGTCGATGCCGTCGAGGCTGGTCAGGCGGGCACAGTGCATGGTGAGCTCGGTGACGGAGCTTAAGTCGCGCAGCCCGGCGATGGATCGGATCTTGGTGCCGGAGAGGACCAGCTTGGTCAGGCGACGCAGCCCCGACAGGGGTAGGACGTCCTCGATCGCCCGGCAGTGGTCGAGGTCGAGGTGTTCCAGGTGGGGGAAGGCGTCGCCGACCCCTTCGACGCTGGTCACGCCGCTGCTGCGCAGGTCGAGATGGCGCAGGGTGCGCAGGGTGAGCAGCGGGGTGATGTCGGTGAGCGCCCGGCTGCTGCGGAGGATGAGTGTTTTCAGTACGGGGAGACCCGACAGCGGGGTGAGGTCGGTGACGGCCGCGCAGCCGTCCAGCTCGAGTCGGAACAACCCGGTCAGCGCGGCGAGGTCGGACAGGTCCGTCAGGTGCTTGCAGTGGTCCAGGCGCAGTGTTCGCAGCATGGTCAGGTGCCGCACTCCGGTAATCGTCTCGCGGCGGCGCAGCTCCAGCGTGGTACGCCCCTCGCGGGTGAACGCGGGCCCCAGCAGCAGTTCGGCGAAACCGTCCGGGTCAGGCGCCTCTGGCCAGAGCTTGAGCAGCTTGTCGGTGGACGGCTCGGCGATCTCCGCGAATTCGGCGGCCATCGTGAGGGCGTCTTCGCGGCCGTCGAGGATGAGCTCGCGGGCCGTTTTCCAGGCGTGCGCGGGAGAAACCGAGTCGAGCTTGGCCCGGTAGCCCGGCAAGTCCGGCCGTGCTGGGGAGAAGGTCATGCCATGGCAGCGTAGGGGGGCGTACCGACAGAAGCGATCATTCTCCCGCCGGACGTGACGGCTCCGGCCGGAGAATGAGGTCACGAGCGGGCGAGCCAGTCCTCGAAGCCCACCTTGTCCAGGTCCTCGTCGGCGGGCACCAGGCTGCCCTCGTCGAGCTCGGCGCCGAAGTAGGGCGCGTTTGACTCGGCCAGGGCATCCGTGGTCACCGGCTCAGCGACCAAACCCTTTGTCAGCAGGCTCTTAGCCATCCTGGCCCAGCCTCTTTCTTTCGGCCTCCACACGAGCGCTGAGCGCATCCGCGATCCGCTGGTCAGCGTCCTTGGTCGCGTGCTGGTAGATGAGCGCCGCCCGATCGCTGTCGTGCCCCATCCGTGCTTTGAGATCGGCCAGGCTCGCCCCTGACTGCGCAGCGAGCGTGTTGCCCGTGTGGCGAAGATCGTGGAAATGCAGGCCGGCGAGCCCCATCTCCTTGCGCGCCTCACCTCACTTCGCGGCACGCCGGAAGTTGCTGCCCCGCAGGAACCCGCCCAGCTTGCCGAGGAACACGAACGCGTCCTCTTCTGGCTCAACATAGGACGCGAGATGTTCGGTGAGCGCCGGAACGATCACCGCAGGGATGCCGACCGTACGGCGACTTCTCCTGTCCCGCGCCCTTGATGCGGCATGGGTTGCGTTTGATGAGCTGGTCATCGACGGCTGTGGTGAAGATGGCTTTGAGGAGCCGATATGCCTTGGCCACCGTGACCTCGCTGACCCCGCCGTCGAGCAGCTTCTTTCGCCAGCGGCGGACGTGTGGCTCCTTAATCTCGTTCATCGCCTTCTCTCCGAAGGTCGGAACGAGATGCGTGCGCCGCAGGTAGCCGTACAGCTCGATCGTGCGAGGGCGGAGGTTCGGCCGCTCGTCGATCCAGTCTTGTGCGTACTTGCCGAAATTGATCTTGCCTGCGTCCGGGTCGATCCAGTCACCGTCGAGGATTTCGGCCTCGATCTTGGTAAGCCAGACTTCGGCGTCGGTCTTGGTCGCGAACGTCTCGGGCGCCGGGCGGTCGACCCCGTCAGGACCGGCGTAGCGCGCTTGATATCGGCCGGAGGGAAGTTGCCGAACGCGTCCGAAGCGCCTCTTTGTGGGCTTTCTCTTCCGCGTCGCTCGGCGAGAAGATTCGTCGCCAGGGGTGATGGTCACGCTGCCCTCCCGCGTCGCGTCGTGATCGGATGGACGACGCCCGCGGCGATGAACGCTTCAAGGGCAGCTTCGGGGATACGGACCTTCCGGCCGACATGGACGAAGGTGATGCGGCGCTCCTCGATCAGGCGGCGAGGGAAACGGACACTGGTGTTGAGCCGTTCGGCCGCCTCCTCGACGGTGAGCAATCTGCCCTGGGTGAGATCTCGGTGAGCGGTCATGCGGCCACCTCATCTCTCATCACCGAGAGGTCTGGGGGTGGTGGTTCGCCTGTCGCTCTGGCTTCAAGGGCCAGGAGGCTGGCGCGGAACTGCTGACGTCGGGCAATGCCACGGAGGAGCTGCTCGGCGCGAGTCGTGCGGGTCGGGTCGCTACTGGAGACGGGGCGCCAGATGTAGCGGTGGCGGTCGTTGCCGGCCGGATCGTCGAGGCCGAGCAGTTCGAGGGCCCAGGCGCGGCGATCCTGCTTGTGCTCTCGGAGGGTCTTGTTGGACCACTTGCGGGAGACCAGGACGCGCCGGCCCGCGTAGCCGAGGTGTTCGTAGCGGTGTGCCTTGCCGCGACAGTGGCCGGGAGTCATCCCCCGCTTGGCGTCCTTGGGCTGAACGCCGTAGCGGAGCCAGTTTGGGGCAGGTGGGCGAGCACGGCTCGTAGCGCAGGGCGTCGACCATGCGGGTGACGTGGTCGCGGCGTGCCTGGTCGCCTTCGTCGTCAGGGTCGAGCGGGTCGCCGAGTGACTTGGTGAGGTACTTGGTCAGGTAGCCGAGGGCCTTGTTTGCGGCGGGGCTTCCGGCGAGGACGCCTTGCACGTCAGCCTGCTCTCCGAAGCGCACGACATGCTGGGGCTCCTCCAGGTCGTCGAGCGCCTGGTCCCAGGTAGGCAGGATCTCCCCCGTCGCCGGGTCGAGGTAGCCGTCCTCATCGCTCCAGACGGGAAGGTGCTCGCGGTCGTACTTCACTTCGTCGGCCGGTGGCCACCAGACCTGGTGCACCGCCTCGATCTCGCGGGCTTTGGCCGCTGCGCGCGGCTCGAATGCGTCCTCTCGGTTCCCGCGCCGCCTGAGCGGTACAGGCGATCTTCCTGGTGCAGGATCTCAAAGAGGTCACGGGTAGGCAAGGCTGAGCCGTCACACCCGCGTAGGTGCGAAGACACCGTTTCCCATCGGGCCGACAGTAGGAAGTAGTTGCAGTTCTAGTTGCAATCCTGTCCCGTACATAGCCGTCTCATGGAGACCGACGCGGCCAGGTGGTCGAGGTGGAACCGATTGGGACGCGCAAGATCCGAGCTGCTAATGCGGTTTGGGTTGCGTCGTTGGCTTGCTGCGTTTGCGATGGGCCGACAGCAAGGTGCCTCAGTACTCGAGAACGCCATGGGCGGCCACCACGTCACTTGACGCGTTCGGCCGCACCTCGGTGATGCGCTCGGCCAGCAGCAGCGCAGCGGCGAGCCCGCCCTCAGACTCGTCGCCGGCCAGCCCGAGCTCGATCCGGTCGGCCAGGTAGTCCTCCGGGATGCCGTCCTCGTCGCCGCCGAACAGCGGATCGAAGGTTAGGATGTTGCGGCCGTCGGCGTAATGGTCGAAGGACGCGACCCTGTTCACGTTGACGAAGACACTCGCCGTGACCGTCCCAGCCGACAAGGGCCGCAGCACCTCGGGCAGGGTGCCGGCGAAGCCGTTCGACTCGCTCAGAATGGTCCCGCCCTCGGCCGACCGGGCGCAGATGAGCCCTTCCTCGAAATCGCCTTCCTCGTCATCCCCGTCGAACACGTCAATGCCAAGGCGGGCCAGCGCCTCGCGCGGGGTGAGACCGCGGACGAAGGTTGCACAGAACGCGTCGTCATCGAGCCAGTCGTAGCTGCCCATGGCTGTGGATCCTGTTCTCTCGGGACAGATCATGGAGATGATGGCATGCGAGTCCGACGAAAAGTTGGCTCGACCTTGAGAGGCGGTACCGGGCTCCCTGCTCAGCGACATGCAGGTCCGTAACGTGTGGGTCGTGCGGGAGATGCTCTGGAGATCTACATCGACAGATACCCGTACGGATTATCAGGCAGGTTCGAGGTGGTCGACGAGGCGGCGGAAGATGATCGCGAACAGCCGCGGAGTCGCAGAAGAACAGGCCGGCGCGAGCGCGGCGGGATCATGCGTAACCGTGCGGCCTCGGCTCGCCGCTCAGCCAGGTCCGCGCGGACGAGCTCTTCATACATGTGATGCATGGAAGGCTCCTCAGGGTTCTTCGGGGAATGCATGGTAGGAGATGAAGATCGGGCGGGTATCCGGCGGAGCCTCGCTCGATTCGACACGCGATTTGGTCAGCTCGCGCCACGGCTCCAACACGGCATTGAGCTGGTCGGCGAGCTGCGCGAGCTCATCCTTGGTGAGCCGTAGGTGGCGGCTGCTTCCGAAGGACGCGTTCTGCCAGTCCTCGGGAAGCGTCATGTGAGTGCGTTCGAAGTCGCGCAGCCGCTCGAACTGGTCGATCACCCACTGTGAAGTCCACGCCTGCACCACGGCTCTGGCTTCCGGGGTTTGAAGGTCCACCACTGCTAACCCGCCCATAGCTGATCGCACCCAGCGTTCCCGGCTGTCCCGGGCGAGCTCCGGCACGTCCTCGATCAAGTCATGTTTCTGCATTTGCCGCAGGTGATAGCTCACCTGGCCGGGGTCGGCATTCATCCGTCTGGCCCGCCGCTCCCGAAGGTGTCCCCAGCCGCCAGGTAGGAGAGCTCGGGGGTTGAGACGGCAAAATCGGAAACGCCACTGGCGACGGGCTCAGCCGCAGCCGCGTTGACCGATTGCGGGTGGTCCTGGCGGGGCGGCTGCCCCGCGCGCCGGCGGGCGCATTGTGCTAGCACCGGATGCGTCCGAGCCCGTCAAGGAGCAGGTCGAGGGTGAACTCGAACTCGACCTGGCTGTCGCACCAGCCCAGCGTCGGGTCGGCGACGTCGTGGGTCTCGGCCGCCGCCATTGCCATCAGGTGGGGCAGCGCCTCGGCCATCGCGGCAAACTCCGCCTCGGCGACCTCGACGTCCATGCTCCCGCCCGCCGAGGCGGGGCTGAAGACCTCGGAAGCGAATCCGAGCGCCAGGCTGCCGAACGCGTGCAGCGCCCGGTGCGCAAGCCGGTAGGAGAACCCGCCGCTGATGAGCGTGGCCACGATCCCGTCGTAGTAGGCGTACACGCCGGCCGGGATGGTCGTGCGTGTGCCAAGGAGCCCGGGCGCCCACGGATGCCGGAGCATGACCTCACGCGCCGCAAGGAACCGCTGCCGCAGTCGGGTACGCCAGTCCTGGTCGGCCCCGGCGGTCTCGATGTGGCTGACCGCGGCGTCGATCTCACCGACGACGGTTTCGGCGAGGCCGTCGAGCAGGCCTTCCTTGCCGGGCAGGTGGTAGTACAGCGACATGGCCTCGATGCCGAGATCGGCGGCGAGGCGGCGCATCGTCAGCGCCTTGATCCCCTCCGCATCCGCCAGGGCGACCGCCGCCGCCAGCACCCGCTCGCGACTGAGTGGCTCCCGAAAGGTCTTCTCACCCATCCGTCTCCCGACCCTTGCCAGCACCTTACGTCGTATGGTTACCTTACAGCATAAGGCAGATCATCGGCGCCAGCCCGTCGGCCCCCCGAGCGACGTCGTCGGCCACTGACGCGCCAGAGGAAGGGGCCACGATGCACCCACTGATCCGCAGCGCCCGCACGACCGGGCTGCTCTACCTCGGCCTCGCCATCAGCGGCGTGCTCGGCTCCCTGCTCATCCGGCCGCGACTGTTCGTCGCCGACGACCCCACCGCGACGCTTGCCCGCCTGGTCGAGCACGAGTCGCTGGCGCGCACCGGCATCGCCGTCGAGCTGCTCGTCGTCCTGACCCAGGCGCTCACCGCCGTGTGGTTCTACCGCCTGTTCCGCACCGCGGACCCTGTCGCCGCCGGCAGCATCGCCGCCTTCGGCCTCGTCAACGCGGTCGCGATCCTCGCCAGCGCAGCGCTTCTCGCCAGCGCGGTCACGGTCGCGACCGATCCCATCGGCGACGCGGCAGCCACCGTCCAGCTCCTGTACGTCCTCAGCGGCGACCTGTGGGGAGTGGGCGCACTGTTCTTCGGCCTGTGGCTCATCCCGATGGGCTGGTGCGTGCTGCGCTCGCGGTGGATGCCCCGGCCGCTGGGCTGGCTCCTCGTCGCGGGCGGCGTCGGCTACCTGCTGAGCGTGTTCGTCAGGTACCTCGCTCCCCAGGCGGCGGTCGTCGCCGACGCCCTGGTACTTCCCTCGACCGTAGGCGAGTTCTGGCTGATCGGCTACCTGCTCGTGCGCGGCGTCAGCCCTCACGCGATCGACGAACTGCCACGCGATACGGCAGTCCCCCCGCTCCCCACGCGATCCCGCGCCTGAACACCCCGCCCTACCCGCCCGGGACGCCGACCCGACCGGCCCGACCAGTCATACTCCGCCAGCAACGCTGGATCGACCTTCCCCTGGCCGGCCACATACGGCCTCGGGGAACATCGGTACAGCGGTTAACGCTAAGCCGGTGATCTTGTTCAGTCCGGAACTCCGAGGCCGGTGACGCGGTTCTCGTACTCGCGCCGGGCTTTGCGCTGGGCAGGGACGGTAGGGACACCCTGGCCGCCGTCGAGCGGTTGGCAGCGGGCGAGTAGCTGGCGGTGGACCCCTGGCACGGCCGTGATGCGCAGGCTGTAGTCCTGGCCGCGCCGTACGGTCACCCCTTGGTCGAGCGCGGCCCGCTCGGCGGGCTCCAGGTCGGACGCGCGGAGGAAGTCCGCGACCTTGCCCGGCATGTCGAGGGCGACCGGCAGCTCCGGAGCGGGGGTGTCCTCCTGCGAGATGGCGTTGTGGTCGGGCATGAGGTCGGCGACCGCCGTGCGGATCGCGCCGCGGCTGTGGTCGCGGGCGAGGGCAGCGATCGAGCGGCCCTCCAGTTACGCGGTGCGGACGTCGCCGGTCTTCTCGGCCGCCACGGCGGGGCGGCGCCCGCCCTTGCTGCCCTTGGCCTCGGCGGCTCGCAGTCCGTCGTAGGTCAGCTCGCGCTGGAGGTCGCGCTGGAGTTCGCCGGCGGCGGCGAGGGTCTGCACCATGAACTTCACGGTGGACAGCAACTCCCCGGTGCGCGGGTGACGGGCGGTGAGGTCCATCGCGGAGAACGCGCCGTCGTGGATGCCCTGATCATCATTGACGGTTATGCCGTGCCGGTCTTTGCCCGATCGGGATGGCTCTCGTGCAGCAGCGACCGCAGTTCGGCGGTGTCGATGATGTGGGCCAGCCTCGGGAAAATGCTGGTCATCAGGTTCTGGTGGGCCTGCGGGTCCGGGTCGGTGACGCCGTCGGAGAGGACGTAGAGCTGGTAGTCGCGGTCGGCGGCGTCAGTGACGGTGGACAGTACGACACCGCTGGTGGTGATGCCGGCGATGACCAGGGTGGTGATTCCGCGATCCCGCAGTTGCCGGTCGAGGTCTGTCGTAGACAGCGCGCCGTAGCGGGTCTTGCGGACGGTGATGTCGCCGGGCTCGGGAGCGAGTTGATGGTGGAAGGCGGTGTCGGGTTCCTCGTGGTGCATGAGGTGCTGCCGGCCGATGAAGGAGAACGTCTTGTTGGCCGGCGGGATCGCCGCCCAGTCGGCTTCGGTGAATCCGACTCGCACGTAGGCGATGGTGGCGCCGTGGGCTCGCATGTCGGCGATGGCGCCGGCCACCCGTGACAGCAGCGCGTCCGGGTTGGCCAGGCCAGGGAGCGAGGCCAGGATTCCCTGCTGGTAATCCATGACGAGCAGCGCTGCCGTCCGGGGGTCCAGCGCCGGGGTCGTGAAGGTCATTTCTCTCCTTGAGTGATGAGGGCGCCCTGACACGCGAGATCACGTCCCGGGGCCTACATGTTGGGCGTGAGTCGCGAGGTGCCGCTGGGTACGGTGGAGGCCGTCTCCGAGCTGTGCGCGGAGGGGCGAACCGCTCCGAAGAGGGGGTCGTCAGGCGCGGCTCGGTTCTGAGTCCGGCTCGGCGAGGGGCGCTGCGGCGCGGCGGGGGAGCAGCAGCGGAGTCGCCAGCAGGAGCACGCCGGCCAGGCCGATGGCCGTTCGCGGGCCGAGCAGACCGCCGAGCACGCCCCATGCGGCCGTCAGAAGCGCGGTCGAGGCCTTGGTCGTCACCGACCAGGCCGACAGCGTGCGGGCGACCCGGTCGGGCGCGGTGCGCTCCAGGCGATAGGTGGCGCAGACGGGGTTGAAGACCCCGCAGCAGAAGATCAGCCCGAGCTCGACGCCCATCACCAGCAGCAGCCCACCGGTCCCCGGCCCCACGAGGGTCAGCCCGACGAGCCAGATCGCGCGCAGCGTCCCGGCCACGACCAGGACCCGGTGCTCCCCGAACCGGGTGACGAGCGGGCGGGCCAGCCGCGAACCGAACAACCCGCCGATCGCGGGTGCGGCGAAGGCGAGGCCGTACTGCCATGCTTCGAACCCGAGTTGGCCGAGCATCAGGACGGCCAGCAGCGCGTCGGTGGCCATCACCAGGCCGTTGAACACGGCGGTGTTGAAGAACAGCGGACGCAGCGTCGCGTCGGCGAGGATGTACCGCCAGCCGTCGAGCAGGTCCCCGGCCCGCATACGCGCGGCCTGTCGGCGCACGGGCCGCGGCTCGTGGCCGCCCGTCGCGCGGATGCCCAGGGCCGAGAGCAGGTAGCTGAACGCGTCGGCCACCACCGTCGCCACCGGACCGAGAAGCCCGATTGCGGCACCGCCCAGCGGCGGTCCGATGACCGTGGTCGTCCAGGCCGTCGACTCGAAGCGGGCGTTGGCGACGAGCAGATGCTCGGCCGGCAGTAGCGTCTTCAGGTAGGCGCCGGAGGCGGCGCGGAAGGAGATGTCGGCGGCCGCGACGACGACCGAGACCAGCAGAAGCTGGACGAAGGAGAGCACGCCGAGCGCGAACGCGGCGGGGATCGTCAGCAGCGCCGCGAACCGCACCAGGTCCATTCCGATCAGCACCGGCCGCTTGCGGCGGAACTCCACCCACGGGCCCAGCGGCACCGCCACGGCCGCGCCCACCAAAGCCCCCACCGAGGACAACGCCGCGACCTCGGCGGGCCCGGCGTGCAACACCTGGATCGCGATCAGCGGGAACGCGCCGAAGGCGAGCCACGTGCCGAGCGCGCTGGTCCCGTACGCCCCCCAGAGCCACCCGAACTGCCGCCCCAACCGGTGCCCGCTCCGCATGCCCGCCGCTCCTCGCCACTCACTCACACAACCAATCCGCGATCGGGAGCATCAAAGCGCGGGCCGTACCAGGGGATCAAACAACTGTAGAGCCTTTGATCACAACAAACAGTTGTACCCGTAAGGTGTGTCCACATGGACCTCAACACCGTCCGAACCTTCGTCGCCGCCGCCGACGCGGGGCAGTTCCAGGAGGCAGCCGCCGAGCTGGCGGTCACCCAGCAGGCCGTCTCCAAGCGCATCGCCGCGCTGGAGCGCAACCTCGGAGTGCGGCTGTTCGCCCGCACCCCGCGCGGCGCCGAGCTCACCATCGACGGGCAGGCGTTCCTGCCCCACGCCCGCGAACTGCTCCGGGTCGCCGAGCGCGCGGCCGCGTCCGTCCGCACCGGCAGCCGTCCGCTGCGCGTCGACGTGATCGCCTCGCGCAGCGCGCAGTCGGGCCTGATGCGCGGCTTCCACCGCGCGCACCCCGAGATCGAGCTCGACGTGGTGATGCTGTTCGACATCGAGGCGGCCGTGGCCGCCATCCGGTCCGGTGCGATCGACGTGTCCTTCCGCGCCGTCGGCATGCCGGGCCGACCCCTTCCCGAGGACATCGAGTCCGTCCGGGTGCTCGACGAGGCGCTCCAGCTCCTCATCGGGCCCGCCCACGAGCTGGCGTCCGCCCGGTCGGTGACGCTGACCCAGCTCGCCGGGCACCGGATCTGGATGCCCGGCATCGTCCCCGGTACCGAGTGGGCCGCCTACTACGACGACCTCGTCGCCGAGTTCGGCCTCACCATCGAGGCGACCGGCCCCAACTTCGGCTCCGACGCGCTCCTCGACACCATCGCCGACACCTCGGCCCTGGCCACCTTCATGGGCGAGCAGACCCGCCTGGTCTGGCCCGCCGACCACGGCCTGCGCCGCATCCCGGTGATCGGCCCCACGCCGGTCTACCCGCACTCGCTCCTGTGGCACCGCGACAACCCCCACCCAGCGCTGGCCACCCTCCGCGCCCACCTCGCCGCCACGGCGGCCGGCCACGGCGCCGCCGGGACCTGGGCGCCGGACTGGGCAATCCCGCGCTGAACGCCGCCTCGCGGGCCGGACCGCTAACCGGGATTCAGGAGGCAGGCGCGGCCATCGGCACACTCCCGGCCCTGCCCTCCGTATGCCTCACATGAGGCATGAGCAGGCACGCTAGGGCGCTCAGCCAGGGCAAACAGCCGTCGTCACCGAATCGTCGTCAAGATCGACTTTCTAGCGCCAAAATCCGGTCCGATCCTCCCCGGAGGCCTATCCGTTGAATTTTCCGCCGTTACTACCGAGACCCCGCATGGCTCACGCAGGTAGCTGCCACACCCAGGCGGGGCCCGTCCCCTGAGGCGGCCCATGGCCGCGCGGGCGAGGTCCGTCAGGGTCGGGCGAGACCGGAAACGAGCTCGTCGCGGAGGCGGCCGACAGCCTCCCTGTCGTCGTGGCCGCGCCAGGCCAGTGCGACGCGGTGGCGGGGGGCAGCCTGGAGAGGGCGCCAGACCAGCTCAGGATGGGTGGCCTTGGCCGCCGGAACCAGCGAGACCAGATCAGGCTCGGCGGTGAGCAGCAGGACGATGGCGCTGAGCCGCCGGCTGTGGCATACCTGGACCTCGGGCCGCCACCCGGCCGCAGCGCAGGCGTCCAGCACGTGGTCGTGGTAGCCGGGGGCTTCTTCGCGGTCGAACCAGAGCAGGCGCTTGCCGGCGAGATCGTCGGCCGTGAGCTGATCCGGCAGACGATGCCGTCTGCCGGTGATCACGCCGAGGGGTTCGTCGACCAGACGTAGCAGGTGCAGGTCCGTGTGGCCCACGGGCTCGAGCATGAGGCCGAGATCGAGCTCGTCCCGGCCCAGCAGATCCGCTTGCTCCGCGGAGGTGGCGTCGTGGAAGGCGATGCTCACACCCGCGGCACCGGCGGCGAGCCGTATCCGACCGAGCAGACCGGGGCCGATCCCCGTGGACAACCCGATCCTGAGCGCGGGCAGGGAGCCGGAGGCGAGGTCCCGGATGTCACGCAGGCTTCGCTCGGAAAGGGCGAGCAGGTCGCGGGCCGCGTCGAGCGCTGCCGCCCCTGCGGGGGTCAGCCGCACACCACGTGGGGTGCGCTCCAGGAGGGTGGCACCGACCGCCTTCTCCAGGGCCTTGATCTGCTGGCTCAGCGACGGCTGGGCGATGTGCAACCGGCGGGCCGCCCGGCCGAAGTGGAGTTCTTCGGCCACTGCTTGGAAATATCGCAGCCGGCGCAGGTCCCATCCCATTCCGGCCATGATAGGTCCAGCCTATCGGGCGGGTGGAAAGTGGTCTTGGACAGTCCTGCGGGCGATGAGCTGCACTAAGGGACATGTCTCTTGTTCTGTGGGTGTTCCAGGCGCTACTGGCCGTGTTGTTCCTTGTCGCCGGCGGGCTCAAGATCGTCGCGCCGCTGGAGGCCATCAGCGGGCTGATGCCGTGGGTGGAGGACTTCCCCCGGCTCCAGGTGGCGGGCATCGGGATCATCGAGGTGTGCGGTGCGGCGGGCCTGGTCCTTCCCGGGATGACCCGGATCGCGCCCGTACTGACACCGCTGGCGGCGATCGGCTTCGTGATCCTCATGGCCGGTGCCACGGTCACGCATCTGGGAAGAGGCGAGGCACACCTGATCGGGGGAAACCTCGCCGTGATCGTCATTGCCGCGATCGTCGCGTGGGGGCGTCTCCGCTCGTGGCCGCTCTGAATCTCCGAGCCCCGTGCACGATCCTGGCGAGCGCTGATCCCGCTGGCCGAGCAGGATCGCCGCCTCTGGAAGGGGTCTCGGTAGTAACGGCGGAAAATTCAACGGATATGCCGCTGGCCTGCTCCGATGTGAGGGCGCCGCAGGACCGGTGTGCCGGTTGGTAGATGCGGTGGGCCGAGCCGAAGGTGCCGCTGACCTTGCCCGGGTCTCCATGCCGACGCAGGTCAGCGGCATATTCGTTGGAAATTTCTTCATTACTACCGGGCCCCCTACTGCGGAACGCCCTGCCGCCAGGCCGCCCACCGAGCCCGCCGCCGCGCAGGCGAAGGCCACCGCGCACACGGCGTGGCTGCGCGGCCGCCTGGCCGCCGACGCGAGCCGCGCCCACCAGCTCGCCGCCGAGCTGGCCGCCGCGCTCGCCACCATCCCCACCGCCGTCGACGGCGAGGGCCAGGCCGCCGAGACCGAACCGCCGACCGGCTGGGAGAACGAGCTCGGCGAGCTGGCCCACCGCCTGACCAGGCTGGCCACCTCCATCAGCGCCGCCGCCCGCGAGCACCAGGCCGTCGCCGCCGACTGGCGGCACGCCGCCCGCACCGCCGGGATACGTCGTTCGCCGGCGACCACCGCGGTGGGCGACGAAACCCCGACCGGCGCCGCCAGCACGAGCGACGCCGAAGCTCCCGGCGACCTGGTCGAGGAGCTGCCCCCGGGACTGAGACGAGACCGACGTGTGCCTCTGGCGCACCGATGGCCAGTGGCACCTGTACCAGGGGTTCAGCGCACATAAGGTGAAAACCCACATTCGGTGGATCATGAACAGGTGTTGGAGTGCTCTTCCTCGCACCACGCGGGGCACTGTTTCATCTGGTCGGGCCTCATTCCGGATGGATCATCACTACGTTCCAGCGTGCTGGCATACCGTCGCCATGGCACTCCACCGCAGTCGCTGACCGGCCGCAATCAGCATGCCGCCATAAGGGACGAGCTCTATGATCAGGTTCGTCCTGATCGTTGAGATTCGGAGAAGATGTCAACCTCATGCGCCGTGCCATGGTCCTTCTGGGTGGCGTCGCCCTCGCCGTCGGCGCGTTCGCCCTCTTCTACCGGGGCCCGGGACAACCGTTCATCCGCGGTTACGTGAGCGACGTCGGCGCCACCATGCTGGTCTACGCGTTCTTGGGGCTGCTGTGGCGCACCACCGCCGCACCCCGCACCCTGGCCACGGCCGCGATCGCCGCCGCCGTCGAGTTTTACCAAATAGTCGGCATGACCCCGCCGGGCATCGGCGGTGTCCTGGTCGGCGCGTTCCCCGACCCATGGGACCTGGTCGCCTATGCCATCGGTGTGGTCGCGGCCCTGGCCTGGGAACGCCGATTGGTCCGATCCGGTGATCAGACCGGCTGACTCTCGGACTCCACCCCACCGGCACGCTGACGGTACGGATGCCCCACAGCGGCGAGGTCATCGTGTTCGTCCTGCGCGGCGGCCAGCCGTTGCAAAGCAGGACGGGGTCCGGCCAGCGGCGCCACTGATCGGCCTTCGGTACTGGTGGGGCTCGCGTATTCAACTGTCGCCGGTTCTCGGAGGAAGCCAGGGCGATGCTGACTGTATGTAGCTGAAGCAGCTCGGTGACCCATTGCCTTGCCCAGGCCACCGTGGGTGGTGCCGCCGAGTGTGCTCGGCGGCGTAGTCGACGACCGTTCCGGACAACGAGTCGGGCCCGGTGCACGCGTGCAACCGGCTACACCGCTGAGGAGGAAACCCCCGTCGCCCCTGGTCAAAACGCGTTGGCGAGGGATTCACCCGGTGGCAGGATGGCTCGGTGAACATGGCACAGAACCAGAGAGCCCCTGTCGTGCGTCCCATCACCGACGCCGACATTCCCACCGCGGTCGATACCCTCGCCCGCGCCTTCGCCGACTACCCCTACACGCGGCACGTGATCGCAGCGGACGATCACGAGGAGCGGATCCGGCGGTCCCAGGAGCTGTGCCTGACCCGCATCGGCATGGTGTACGGCCGAGTCTGGGTCGCCGACGAAGGCCGCGCCGTGGCTGTCTGGGCCATTCCCGGCCAGGATCCCTCGCCCGCCTTCGCCGAACTCGGGCCGCTCCTCGGCGAACTCAGCGGCGACCGCGCCGCCGCGTCCGCGGCCGCGGACGCGGCCATTGCCCCGTACCGGCCCCAGGAGCCGGGATGGTTCCTGGAAACCGTGGGAACCGCCCCCGAGGCCCAGGGGCAGGGACTCGGCAGTGCGGTGCTGATTCCCGGCATCCAGGAGGCCGAGCGCGCTGGGTGTCCGGCGTTCCTGGAGACCTCCAGCGAGGCGAACGTGCGGTTCTACGAGCGCCTCGGCTTCAAGGTTGCAGCCGATGTCCAGCTCCCCGACAACGGCCCCCGGACGTGGTGCATGCGCAGGGACCCGCGCTGAGAGCCTGACATCTCACCCCCGATGGGGAGCCGTGCTCAGACCACCCCGTCGTCCTCGTCCAACTCCGGCGCATCCGGGCGCCGGCGCCCACCGCGGCGAGCGACGAAAGCCCTGGCGCGGAGTGTCGGGCAAGGACAGTCCAGGCAGACCAACCCTGCACACCTCCCGATCCGAATGTCCAGGCATGGTTGACGATCCCGTGCCATTAGCGTGCCATTAAGGGCGGTCAACCGCGGTCAGTCACGGTCACTCGCGGGCTGTCCGCCGTCCACATCGAGGCCGTTGTGCCTGAAGATCAGGCCATTTTGCAAGCAGGATGTCAGGAGTTCGAATCTCCTAGGGTCCACCTCCTCATACGCCCCGCCACCGATCATGGTGCAAGGCGTTCGTGTCATTAGCCTGCGTCGTTCTGCTTCTTGGCGCTTGTTCCTCGCCTTCTTCTGTTCGGCCTTCACTCGCGTGTTGAGCGCGTCGGCGATCTTCTGGTCGGCGTCGCGGGTCGCGTGCTGGTAGATCGGGAGCGACAAGGAGCGCCAAGAAGTTCGCCGGCCTCAGCGGTCGAGCCGGTAGAGGCGGAAGAAGTCGTTCTCGACGGGCAGCACGGTGCACCGTCCGAAGCCCGCCTCCGAGGCGAACCCACTGACAGCGCCGGCCCGTAGCACGGTGCCGACGGCCGCCGAGGGCTTCTCGACGAGTTGGGTGGGCAGGCAGTGCGTGACGCTCCAGCCGTACATCATCCGCTCCACCTCGTCCCCTGGCGCGGTGAAGCGTTCGGCCACCCGCTCGTCGGCGACGAGGACCGCGCCGTCCTCGGCCAGGGCGTCGCGTATCGCCCGTAGCGTCTCCACCGGCCTGGACAGATCGTGCAATACCTCCATGAGGAGCACGAGGTCGTACGGTCCTGTGTCGCGCAGGGACGTCGCGTCGGCGCACACCAGCCGGACACGGTTACCGAGACCGGCCTGCTCGGCGTGGGCGCGCGCGTCGGCGATCGAGGAGTCGTCCGCGTCCAGGCCGTCCACCACCGCGTTGGGGAAGGCACGAGCGACCGCGATGGCCGACCAGCCCTGCCCGCAGCCGACGTCGGCGATGCGCGGGTGAGGCGCCGCCTCCAGCCGGGCAAGGACGTCGGGCATGGCGGCGATCCAGCTGCCCGCCAGCTCGTGGGTGAAGGCGGGCCGGTTGATGTGCCCCTGGCCGTGGCGGAAGGCCCTCCCGTACTCCTCGTACGGGACGCCTGCGCCGGTGCGGTAGGCCTGCGCGACCTGGGAGATGACGCCACCGATCCCGGCGAGCATGTGCGCGAACGGCGCGGCGTGCGCGGGATCGTCGGCGTCGACCAGCACCCGGGCGTGCGCGGGGTCGAGGCGGTAGCGGCGCTCCTCGCCTGGGACGTCCGGATCGGTCTCCACCAGTCCGGCGACGGCCTGCTGCTCCAGCCACTCGGCGGCGTAGCGGGGCGCTATACCGGCCCGCTCGCTCAACTGCGCCGCCGTCAACGGGCCATGCTCCTGGAGGGCACGATAGAGGCCGAGTTCGCCGCCCAGGTAGACAGAGAACAGCTCGAGGGCGCCCAGGGTGCTCTCGAACAGGCGCTCGGCGAGCCGGTCGGTGCGGTCGGCATCGGTGTCGGTGGCGGTGTTCAAGGCGTTCATGATGACTCTTTCCGGGTGAAGAACCTGGCCGTCGCCAGGGTCTCCCCGCGGGTGCCGTGGCGGTATGGGAAAGGACGCGTATCCCGGTACGCGTCCGGGGCCGAGCCTGACCGGGCCTCTTCGGGCGTCCGGCGCGTAAGGCCACTACAACCTACGGTAACGGGGAGCGCGGCGGATCGACACCCTTCTACCTGGGCGAATGCCCGGAGGACAGGCTCCACCGCCGGTCGAGGGCCCGTCGAGGATCAAGACTCGCCCGTCGCCACGCCAGTGGTCGAGGCGAAGCCGCGAGTGTCCGTCGAGGACGATCTCAACCACCTCGAGCCCACACCACCACGACATAAAACGCCGCAGCTGCTACGGCACGGACAACGCGGGGGCGAGCGTGGCGTAGCGGAGGCGCGCGGCGTCCTGGCTCGGTGGCGCGCCGAACTGGCGGCGGTACTCGCGGCTGAACTGTGACGGGCTGTCGTACCCCACCCGGTGGCCGACCCCGGTGACGAGCGGCGCGATCCCTCACGCAGCTAACCAGCAGCGCCAGCTCAGAGGTAGTTCCCCGCCCCGGCTGCCCGATTCTTCGGCGGCACCCGGAACCCGTCAAGGGCGCCTACGGCGTCGCTACGCGATGGCGCACGCACCACCCTTGACAGAACCATGGGCGCGAGTCGCCGATCCTTGGCAACTATCGGGAGCGGGGAGAGGAATGGGCGAGGCGATCGTGAACCAAGCGCTGTCGTTCCACCGAAAGACCGCGAGCAGTCATAGCCCTGTCCAGAAGATCAGCATCGAACCCCTGCGCCGCCATGTGGTCGAGGAGAGGTTCGTATCGATCGGACCGATCACGCAAGAGCTCTGTGGCCAACCGTAGTTCCAGGCGAACCACAGGAACACGATACGAGCCACACGTGATCAAGACGAAGTGCTGCCACGGGCCACGGCCAACGCACTCCATCCCATCGGAGTCGGTCTCCTGCTCAACCGTGCTGATCTCTAAATGGACCCCGTTCACCTCGTACCTAGCGAAATACTGCGAACTCTCGGGGAGCCAAGATGGCGCATACAGACAGGGAAAGGACGAGAGAGCGGCAGCGACCGTGTCCACGTCCTCCCGTCGAGCCACCAAGAGGTCAACGTCTCCGACAGGAAGATGAACACCTTGCAGCAGAGCGGCACTTGTGCCACCCACGCGGTACATCGGGTCGGACCCGACAGCCCTCAGGGCGGTGAGAGTCGTCTCTAACGCCGACGTTACGTCCTCCAGCCGCAGAGATGCCTCACCGTCTCCCATGACGATCAGCGTACCGATCACGAGCCTCCAAGGTCACGACTCTGGTTGTCGGGTCATTCGCGGGCGTGATCATCCACGAAGCGCGATGTGCCGATCAAATGCATCGCAGCAGACATCGAAGCCGCTGTGCCGAGGGCACTCGACCTCACCGGCTCGCGGGCAGTAGTAGACGTCCGGACAGCCGCAGTCAAAGAATTCGGGCAAGGGGATGGTGCTCAAGCGTTTTGATCTTCGATGGTCCAGGACGTGCCGCCGCGTGTTGCCCGAAGGAAACCGCCCTTGGCGCCGAGGAAGACGAACGCATCCGCTCCAGGCCCGACGTAGGTAGCCAGATGCTCCACTGGGGCAGGGTGATCGCTGCCGGGATGGAAGCCGTACGGCGGCCCGCCCCGCTGCATGCCGACGCCGTCGAGTTCAAGGCGGCGGCTGCGCGAGCCGCACGGGCAGGAGGTCACAGTCGGCCAGACTGACTACCCACAGTCAGCAACTAGGGACAGGAAAACAACACTCGTGTCAGAAGTATGAGGTGAAGCTGGCCACCCTGTTATCACCCAGCGCCGAGGAGAACAGATAATCAGACCCCTCAATGATGTGCCTGTGGAGAAGAGCGCTCAGCGTTAGTTCTGTGACGTCCCAATCGAGGCCGCCGGCCCAGTTGATGACAACCGTCCATTTGTCTGGGTCCTCGGAGTCGGTGGAAGCCCAATAACCGACGTCGCCGTTGTCGGTCTGGAAACAAGGGAAGAGGGTGCCAGGGTCGATCCACTCCTCTTCGTTCCACTCTTCCTCGTCCCGGTAGATCTCGGTCAACTCCTCGAGAACATCCCGAAGATCCTTCTCTGCGCTGACAAGGCTTCCGCCACGGGATCCGAGCGGGTGGAGCAGCCAGAAGAAGTCCGAGAACTTGCCCGGTGGAATCGCGTCGCAAAGGCGCATGTAGTCACTCGGCAGCCGGTGGCCAAGTGCCTGCTCGACCACCTTCCAGTCCAAGCTCCAGAACACAGGACTGAAGCCGCAGAAATCAATGACCTCCTGAACGTACTCTCCCGGGTTGGGCACTATGACCTCCTGAAGTTCGACGCCTTTGGCATGCCAAGAATGGCAGGTCAGAGCATGCCTCCAGCGGGGAACTCGTCTCCGGGATGATCGCGCCGACCAGGCTGGTAGTCAGTGAGCTGAGGTGGGCCCCGATCTTCCCGCCCGCCACCTCCCAGGCAGAGCCCAGCACATCAGGCACAGAGAACCAAGGCGGTTCGTCCAGTGGGCGCTCTGCCTTGGTTCTCTGGTCTTGATCCGCTGCATTGCGTGTGGGACGAGGCAGACGGGAAGATCGTGTGCGGAGGAGCGTGTGTGCCCGCACGACCATGGCTCACGATGGGCGGGCCGTTGCAGCACGATTCTGCTTTATCGGTCGCCTGAGGAGTGCTGATGAGACAACACGTGCGCATTCCGCTGCCAGACGGCAGCTCGCTGGCGGCGACGGTGGCACTGCCGGAGGGGACTGCACCCGTGGCCGGATGGCCAGGGGTGGTGGTGGTACACGAAATCTACGGCGTCGAACCGGACATGCTGGATGTGGTGGACCTGTTCGCCGAACGTGGATACGCGGCGGTCTTGCCTGATCTGTACCGCCACGGCACCAGGATCGGGTGTCTGGCGCGGGCTATGAACCAGCTCGCGACCGGTAGGCCGGGTCGACCGGCCGTCGACATCGACGCGACCCGGCGATGGCTGGCCAGCCGCTCAGACGTCGACGGCGGTCGGCTCGGTGTGATCGGATTCTGCATGGGCGGTGGGTTCGCCCTCGCGTACGCGGCGAGCGCGCCGCCCGGCGTGCGAGCCGCATCGGTGAATTACGGCGTGGTTCCCACGGATCAGGAAGAGTTGCGGTCAGTGTGTCCGGTCGTGGGCTCCTACGGCGGCCGCGACCGGGGCTTTCGGTCGCACGGCATGCGGCTGCAGGAACATATGCGGGCGCTCGGCATCGAGCACGACGTGGAGATCTATCCGGCTGCCGGGCATTCCTTCATGACCGACGGCCACCACCCCATCGCGAAACTCGCGCTGTTCCCGCTGCGTCACGGCCTCGTCCGCCCGGCAGCGGACGAGGCATGGCAGCGCACATTCGTCTTCTTCGACAAACACGTCGTGAACCACGAGTAGCGCTGGCCAACACGACGGACCGGATGCCGGCGTCATTACCGCCGACCCAATCTGATTCCGAAATCGACTAGCCCTCTGTCTGGCGTGCCCCGGCTGTGCCTCATGCGGTGGGAAACAAAGCGAGCGCTCAAGGGAGATGTGGCCACTGAGACATTGACCGGCCATGGGCTGCTTCGTACGTTCAGGAGGCTCGTCAGACGGCATCGCCAGGAGGCGATCATGACAGAACGGTCCAGCTCCACCTGGCCCTGGCCGGACCTTCGACCCGGTCCGTTCGGCACCCCCGCCCCTGACCTGGTCCGCAGGCTCGCCGAGGCTTCGATGGAGCCCACCACGATGCCGAGCGGAGACCGGGTACCCATGATCGTCAGGTACGAAGACGTCCGTGCCGTTCTCACCTCGCCCGCCAGCAGCCGTAACCTGCGGGCACCCGGCCTTCCCAGAATGGTCAGCGGTACCGCCCTCGAGGACGACGCCGCGGCGCTGATCAACCAGGACCCGCCGGAGCACACGCGTTATCGCCGCATCATGCAGGGCACCTTCACGCCCAGGCATATCGAGCGCTGGCGGCCTCGCGCGGCGGCGATAGCCAACGAACTGATCGACGCGGCCGGCCACGAGTTCGACATGGTCGCCGATTTCGCCCTGCCGCTGCCCGCGCGGGAGATCTGCGAGATGCTCGGCGTCCCGATGGACCGGTTCGAGCAGTTCCGCGGTTGGACGGAGATGTTCCTGTCCACCTCCGAGGCGAGCGCCGAGGCCAGGGGAGAGGGATTCGCCGCGTTCATGGCGTACGCCGGCGAGCTGATCGCGGAGCACCGGGTCAGGCCAGGCGGTGACCTCATCGACCTCCTCATCGAGGCGCGCGACGACGGGGACAGGCTGAGTGAGGCGGAGCTGACCCACATGGTCTTCACGCTCATCATGGCTGGGCACGAGACCACCGCATCGATCATCATCCGGGGCGCATTCCGCCTCCTGTGCCACCCTGAGCAGTACGCGCAGCTGGCTGCCCGACCCGAGCTCCTGGAATCGGCGGTGGAGGAGATCCTTCGCTGCGAAGGTCCAGGGGGGAACGGCCTGCTCCGGCTGGTCACCGAGGACATCGAGCTGTCCGGCGGCGTGATCCCGAAGGGCACCGTCGTGCTGCCCAATCCCACGGGCGCCAACCACGATCCGTCGGCGTTCGACGATCCACTGCGGTTCGACACCCAGAGGTTCGCCGGGACGGCGGCCAACCCGCACCTGGCGTTCGGCCACGGCCCCCACTACTGCCTGGGGGCGAATCTGGCCAGGATGGAACTGCAGGAAGCCTTCCGCGCCCTGGTGACGCGGCTGCCCACCCTCCGTGCCCAAGAGGACTTGGCGACGCTGCGGTGGACCAACGACGGACTGATCTATCGCCCCCTCCGGCTCCCGGTCAAGGGAGGCTGAGGTACGGATGATCACCTGACCGCAGATCTTCGAACGTGATCGGGGGTTTGAGGGTTCCGCCTGGCCCAGGAGGCTAAAGGGAGTCCGGTCAGTCCGGCTCCCTTGAATGGCCTCGCTCCACAGGTCATGACCGTGCACCACGGCTCAACTGGCCTCGCGAACGCTGAGCCGTACGTCGAGAGCCTCAGCGAGGCGTTCCAGCACCGGGATGGCTTCGCCCCGGTCGTTGTCGGCCCCATCCTCGCTTTGAGATCGGAGACGCTCGCACCTGCGCCCAGGGCGTTGCCCCTGTGCACCGGCACCAGCGCCAAGATCAAACTCATCAACCGCCAGATGTACGGCCGAGCCGGCTTCGCGCCACCCGCCAGAGGATCCTGTGCGCAGAGACCGCCAACCGTCACCACCGAACTCGTGCCAGAGCCGAAACCGTACAGTCCTACCCTCCGGCGCACTAACCGGTCGAAGAACTCCGCCACCGCCGCCCGCTCGACCGTGACGTGCGAAAAGCGCCCGGCCGCGCGGGGGCTTTCGACTCAACTGTCGTATGGCTACTATCAGGCACCAATCGCCTACTTTGGCGATTTTCGTCATGCACCGATCGTTGAGGAGAGTGTCCTGCACGTGGCTGGATTGGGCAGGGTCGGGCGACGACGAACGGGCACCGTGGGCGACGGGAACGGGTTATCGGGGCCGGCCGGCGGCGGGCCGCGGCGGCCGGCCGGTGGCCGCCGACTGCCATTGCGTACCGTGCTGATCATCATCGTGATCGTGCCGAGCATGACCTTTGCCCCACTGTTGAGTTCCGGCATGTTCCAACTGGCCAATCAGTGGCAGGCCGAGAAGGCCCAGATGGACCTGGCCACCAACACCGTCGGCAGGCCTGCGGCCAACCTGTTCTTCAGCTTTGACCAGGAGCGACGGCTCACCGCGGAGCTGCAGGCCAACCCCGACGGCGCAGCCCGCGGCAGGCTTGCCAAGCAGCGCGCGGAGACGGACAAGGCCGTGAGCGCCTTCCGTCCGCTGGCAGCCCTGGACACCACCGACGCACAGGAGGGTCTCGGCGACGCCATCGCCCGGACCGACCGCAGCCTCGGCCTCCTCGACCAGCAGCGCCAGGCGGTGGACGCCGGTTGGTCCAGCGAGCAGAAGGCGTTCGACTACTACAGCGGCGTCCTCGAGTCGGACCTCAGCGTGTTGGTCGCCCTCAGCCAGACCGAGCACGCCGAGGTGAGCAGTAAGGCGCAGACCCTGGTCGACCTCTTCTGGGTCATCGACATGATCGGCCGCGAAGACGCCATTCTGGCCCGGGGCTGGGAGAAGGGGCACCTGACGAGGGACGAGTACGGCCTCGTCACGGACGCCATCGGCACCAGGAAGCACCTCCTGCAGTCCCGGGTGATCCCCAGTCTCACCGGCAACGAGAGCCAGTACGGGAAGCTGACGACCAGTAAGGCGTGGCAGACCATGACCGCTCTGGAGGGGCGGCTGGTCACCTCCGAGGGCAACGCCGAGAGCGACCAGGTCACGCTCCCCGAGGCCCGCCCCGTATGGCGCTCTTCGGTGGACACGGTCACCGAGCAACTGCTGCAACTCCTCAGCCTCCGGCTCGAAAACGTCGCCAAGATCGGCTACGGCCACGCGAACACGATCTTCGTGATCTTCATCAGCATCACCACCGTGGGTCTGCTCGCCCTGGGTCTGGTGATCTTCACCAGCTGGCGCCTCACCGCCGTTCTTCGCCGACGCATCCTCCACCTGCGCCAGGAAGCCCTGGAACTCCAGGAGCGGCTGCCCAGTGTGGTCACCCGGCTGGAGCGCGGCGAGGACGTCGACGTGGACGCCGAAGTGCGCATGGTCGAGCCCACCCCCGACGAGCTCGGCGAGCTCGGGCAGGCCCTCAACCTGGCGCGACGCAGCGCTGTCCTCACCGCCGTACGGCAGGCCGAACAACACCGCGGCTTCCAGCGCATGCTCCAGCGCATCGCCCGCCGTACCCAGATCCTCATCGGCCTCCAGCTGAAGAAGCTGGACGAACTGGAACGCAAGCACGAGGACCCCGAGGTGCTGGAGGGCCTGTTCGACCTGGACCATCTCACCGCCCGGCTGCGCCGCTACGAGGAGAACCTGGTGATCCTCGGCGGCGGACAGCCGCAGCGCCGCTGGCGCAAGCCAGTGCGCCTGCTCGACGTCCTGCGCGCCGCGCAAGGCGAGGTCCAGGACTACCGGCGGATCGCGATCGAGGTCGATGGCGAACCCTGGGTGGCCGAGCGCGCGGTGGGGCCGCTGGTCCACGTCCTGGCGGAGCTGATGGAGAACGCCACCGCCTTCTCCAAGCCGCTCACCCCGGTCGAGGTGCGGGCCGCACCGGTCAGCCGGGGCATCGCCGTGGAGATCGAGGACCGCGGCCTGGGCATGGAACCCGAGCAGTACGCCGCCGCCAACGCCCTGATGAAGTCGCCGCCGCAGCTCGACGTGATGACCCACGCCGACGATGTGCGTTTCGGCCTGTACGTGGTCGCTCGGCTCTCCATGGGCCTGGGTCTCCAGGTGGAACTGCGGCCGTCCGCCTTCGGCGGCACCCGTGTCATCGTGCTGCTCCCGGAACCGCTGGTGGTGGAGCGCCCCCGCGCGGTACCCGCGCCGGCCGCGCTCCCCGAGGAGGTCTCCCAGGGCCCTGCCGATCCGCAGCCCCACCCCCGGGAAGGTACGGCCGGTCCCCGCCCGCCGTACGGGGAAGCGCAGTTGCCGACTCGCTCCAGAGGACGCGCGATGGCATACGTGACAGCACCCGCCGCCGGATCGCCGGATCGCGACGACGCACCCCCGTCGTCCGACCCCCAGCCGCTGCCCCAGCGGGTGCGCCAGGCCAACCTGGTCACCGAGCTCAAAGTTCCGGCGGACAGGGACGAACAGACGAACCAGGACATCTGGGCCGTACGGGACCAGCCCCGCCGATCCAGTGCCACGATCGGCGCGTTCCAGAGGCAGTCCCGCAGGCGCCGGACCGGCGACGATGCCTTCCATCCCCGGCCGAACGGATCCTCCGAGCCCAGTTCCCCTACGACGGAAGATTGAAGATGACGCAGCGAACCACCGCCACCGACGCGGGCCTGGACTGGCTCCTGGACGGCCTGGTCAATCAGGTCGCGGGCACCCGGCACGCCATCGTGCTGTCCGACGACGGGCTGGTGATCAGCCGGTCCCAGACCATCGAACGCTCGGACGCCGAACGCCTCGCCGCGATCGCCACCGGCCAGCAGAGCCTGGCTCGCGGCGTGGGGCAGCTCTTCAACGGCGGGCCGGTCCACCAGGTCATCATCGAGATGGCCGACCTGTGGTTGTTCGTCACAGCTGCGGGCCGCGGCACCCATCTGGCCGTGGTCGCGTCCCAGGAGGTCGACGCCGAACTGATGACCGTCGCGATGCACACCCTGGTCCAGCAGGTCGGCCAGAAGCTGGGAACCGACACACGCACCCCGCGGCCCGATGACGCGGGGAGACACGGATGAGGCACTGGACGGAGGGCTTCGACGACGATGACGCCGACGAGCCCCTTGTCCGTCCCTATACGATCACCGGCGGCCGAACCACGTCCGAGCGGGACGACCTGACGCTGATCACCCTGGTGACGACGATCTCCGAGGTCTCGCCGGAGACCGGACACGGCCTGCGCAGAATGCAGCCGGAGCACCGCACCATCCTCGCTCTGGGCAAGCGGCCCCTGGCGGTGGCCGAAGTCGCCTCCGCGCTGAACCTCCCGGTGTCAGTGACCAAGATCCTCATAGGCGATCTGATCGAGGCCGGTCAGTTGCGGGCCCGGCCACCACTGGCTTTCGCACAGGCAGGCGGTTTCCCCAGCATGACAATCCTTGAGGCGGTGAGGGATGGACTACGCAATCTCTGACCACGGGGACGCTGCTCCCCTGGCAGTGAAGATCCTTATCGCCGGTGGGTTCGGCGTCGGGAAGACCACCCTGGTCGGCGCGGTGAGCGAGGTCGCCCCACTACGTACCGAGGAGTACCTGACCCACGCCAGCGTCGGCGTCGACGATCTGGAAGGGGTGAGCGGCAAGTCCACCACGACCGTCGCGCTGGACTTCGGGCGCATCACCATCAACAGCGAACTCGTGCTCTACCTGTTCGGCACCCCCGGGCAGGAACGCTTCTGGTTCATGTGGAACGACCTTGTCAACGGAGCGATGGGCGCGGTCGTCCTGGTCGACACCCGCCGGCTGGATGTGAGCTTCGCGTCGATCGACTTCTTCGAGAGCCGCGGCATCCCCTTCGTCGTGGGCGTCAACTGCTTCCATGGCGTCAGGGACCGGACACAGGAGGAGATCCGCAGGGCACTCGATCTCGATCCGCAGGTTCCGCTGGTGCTCTGTGACGCCCGCGACCGTACGGCGGGCCGCGACGTGCTGCTGGCGCTCATCGACCACCTGATGGCTACGCAGTCCCGTACCGCACCACACCCCGTGGCCTGACCGGGCCACAGGCTCGGCTCGGGCTGTGACATCGGGGGGCACAGTTGCGCGCTTGGCGATCGAGCCCTGTCGTAAGACCCGGAGTCCGAACCCCGGCTTCGGCCGAGTCACGGCCAGATGGGTAGGGGAAAGGCGGGCCCGCGGTCATTGACGCCAGGATTTCGCGTATTTGCCGCGGTATTTGATGTCGTCCTCGGTCTCGATGAGCGCCGTTGCTCGTTGCGCGATCGTCTCATCGCACGTGGCCTCGTGAAGATTTCGCAATCCGACGATGATGTCGTTTCGGATGAGCGTGGTGTTCTTCTCCGACTCACATTCACTGAATCGGGCGGCGAGCGCGTCGACCAGGGCTGCTCGCTGGGTGGACCCGGCGAGCCCGATCTTCCACAGCGACTGCAGGCAGTGTCGCGCTGTCACGAAGCGCTTGTCTCTGGTCACCTCGATCAGCGCGGCGAGGTCCTTCAGAATGCGCCCCTCCGGGTCGCTGACCGCTAGATTGCACAGAATCTGCGCCGCGATCGCCCGGTTGTGATTGTCTTCGTGAACGAGGTTGTCGACCACCTCATCCCACACCTCATAAGCCCAGGGAACCGGATTGCCGGTCACCCTCATCATCTCTTCATACCCGGCGTTCTGTCGTTCGCGGTTCTTCGACCAGAGGTCACTGAATTCTTGCGGCGCTGAACTGCTGGTCACAGGCTTCGACTCCGACATCGCGTGTGATCATCCAGATGCGGTCGCCCGTATCTTAGCCCGGTATCCACCCAAGGCTCCGCACAGTAGAAGAACGCTTCGCTCTGACGCTCGACCGGGGCTTCGACGCAGATCGTCACGGGTCTCAGCCCCAATCCCAAGCTGCCGAATCGGGCAAATCCTCTACTTTGCCGAGGCCCTGAGGTCGAACCCATCAGGCAGGGCGATGCCCGAGCCGGGAATGCGCTTCGAATGTGCCACACAGATACCGTGCGGCGCGCCCGGCGCGATCACGCGGGTGGCCGGCCGGCTCGGCGTTCGCCGAGAGGCACTGCGCGGGTTGGGTACGCCGGGCCGAGATCGACGAGGGCTGGCGGCCCGGCACCTTCACCGGCGAGGCCCAGGAGATCACTGAACTGGAGCGCGAGGTGCGCCGGACCACCGAGATCCGACGCGCTTCGCCGCGGCGATGGCCGCCTTCTGGCTGCCAGACCCAGACCCTACAAGTGCATCAAAGTCCCTCACACCGCCCAACGTGAATGCCGTAAGCGATCAGGAGAAGGGCCGTGTTGCGGAGGTCGGCGGGGTTGGCCTGCAAGGAGAGGCAGGCACGGTCTTTTCCGATCATTTGGTGTGGATAACCTCGCGATCTTGAAGGTCGTGCCTGTTCGTTCATCCGGCCGACGTGGTGTTTCGTCTCAGTCCTCGTCTGCAGCCGGCGACCTTTGTCCTCTGCGTGCTCCGGGTTCCGGCTGCATCCTGCGTGCTCGGTCGCTCGGTGTCGTCAGCTTGACGCCACCCTTACCGGCAGTGCGGCCGTTACCCGCGGGGCCCTTACCCGATGACCCGTGCCCATGACCGCCCCACAGTCGGTGACCCCGGAACTCCGGGTGCTTGGTCTCCCAGTAGTGCCAGCCTTCCACCCTGGCGGGCACGTTGGCGATTCCCGTGTCGATGAGGACCTGGCGGCAGGTGCCGAGCACCGACCATTGCGACCAGCCGATGCGGTACCCGAAGACTCGGTACCACATGTTGCCGAACATTCCCTTGCTGACCTCGCGCGTGTACTCGTGTCCGGTGAAGACCATGTGCCGCTCTTCGAGGTGGGGTAGTCCCATCCTTCGCAGGCTGCGGACCAGGTCCCCAGTGGTGACCTCCCTCGTCCTTTCGCTCTCGGTCTCGATGAATGCGGTCACTTCGTGCTCCCGCGTGACCGACACCGTCATCTCGCCGCCGGGGCCGTCGGTGAAGCGGGTGCGAGGCACGAAGAAGTTCCTCGGCGAGAGCTGATGGATCTTGAAGAAGATGTTCGGCTTGCACTTCCTGTGGCCGTCGTCGTCGGCACTGGCGGCGTTCGCCGCCGGGGCCAGGGGGGTGAGCAGTGCCATCGAAAGGGAGCCGGCCATGGCGAACATCGTCGTTCTCTTCATCGAGTAACGCTCCTTCGGCCGGAGTGGAGTGGTTGTGGACTTTGTTCGAGGAATGGGCGTGAACATGTACCGTTCCTTTCGGAATGCGACCCATGGTCGCGACTGGCCCGCAGGCCGAATCTGGCCTGTGCCTGCCCACGGAGCGAGCCGATGGGACCGGTCCAATGCTTACAGCTGCCGCGAGCCACTCCACAACGCCACGCCGGAGTCGAATTACCCGTACTGGGAAAGAGCCGGTGAAAAAGTGTCAACATCAGGTCATCTATTTGATAAATGCACATGTATGGCGTGCCGGTTTCGGAGGACGGTCGGGGTGCGGAGCACTTACGGTTATCCGTCGACATGTCGACCCCAGTTGAGGTCGGGGATGTCCGAGTGGTCACCCGCCGACGGCTCGACCCGTACCTTGCCCGGTACCCGGTGGCTCACTGGTTGGGCGCGGGCCCGGTGAAGTCGCGTTCGAGCAGGTCGGAGACCTTCGAGCGCATCGTGGCGCGGGCCTTCTCGCGCAGCTGCAGCCCGACGATGCCGGACCGGCGCATCCGCCGGGCGACTCGCCTGTGGTTGCCCCGCTGACCGGTCGCGCGCAGTTCGACTGGGTTCCTGCGAGAAAAATCAGTTCTCCGTCGGCATCGGTTTCCATACACTCTCCACGAACAGCGCGTCGCCGCAACACCGCAGCGCGCGCTCTGACGAGGGAGGGAGTCGGCCGTGCGCTACCGCACCGCTGTGATTATCCCCCCGTCACGTCACGAGGTGATCCTGGTGTCTTCGTCGGCCCGGTATCAGCTGCGCGGCTGACACCGGACGTCCTCTGACGAACGCCCATTTGCCGGGTAAAGGCGTATCTCGCCGCAATTATCCGTGGCCGTTTCGTCAGGGAATCGCGCTGCCCTGTTCGGACCTCTTGAAGGGCCATAGGCCGTGCGCACGAACCTGCACAATCATCGCAATTTCGGTATTCTCGCCCACGTCGATGCGGGCAAGACCACCATCACCGAACGGATCCTGTACATCACCGGCGCCACCCACAAGCGGGGCGAGGTCCATAACGGGACGACCGTCACCGACTTCGATTCACAGGAGCGCGATCGTGGGATCACCATCTTCGCCGCAGCGGTGAGCTGTGCCTGGGACGGTCACCGGATCAACCTGATCGACACCCCAGGTCACGTCGACTTCTCGGACGAGGTGGAGCGCTCGCTACGGGTGCTCGACGGCGCCGTCGCGGTCTTCGACGGGGTCGCGGGAGTCGAGCCGCAGAGCGAGTCGGTGTGGCGGCGGGCCGATCGGTACGGCGTGCCGCGGATCGCCTTCGTCAACAAGCTCGACCGCGTCGGCGCCGACCTCGACGCCGCCGTCGAGTCGATCCGCGAACGGTTGCACGGGACCCCGCTGGTGGTCCAGCTGCCGATCGGGAGGGAGAACGCGTTCGTCGGCGTGGTGGATCTGCTGCGCATGCGGTCGCTGGTCTGGGCCGATGGCCGCGACACGGTCGAGGAGCGGCCGGTGCCCGATGAGCTGCGCGAAGAGGCGCGGCGGCGGCGTCGAGCGCTGGAGGAGGCGGTGGCCGAACGGCACCCGCTCGCGTTGGAGGAGTTCTGTGCGGAATCGACGATCTCCGCGCGGACTCTGTCCACCGCACTCCGCGATCTGACCCGCACCGGTGATGGAGTGGTCGTGCTGTGCGGCTCGGCCTATCGCAACCGCGGGATCGAGCCGCTGCTGGACGCTGTCGTGTCCTACCTGCCCTCGCCGCTGGACGTACCGGCAGTGCGCGGTACCCAGGACGGCGAGGCGCAGGAGCGCGCCGCCGACCCGGCGGCGCCGCTGGCCGCGCTGGTGTTCAAGGTGAGCGCGACCGCCACCGGACGGCTGGCCTACCTGCGGGTGTACTCGGGAACCATGCACAAGGGAGACACGGTGCTGGACGCAGGCGCCGGGCGCACCGAGCGGATCGGCCGGATCCTGCGCGTGCAGGCCGACCGGCACACCGAGGTGGACCGGGCGGTGGCCGGGGACATCGTCGCGGTGATCGGGCTGAAGGCGGCCGGTACCGGTGCGACCCTGTGCGCACCTGCGGCACCGCTGGTCCTCGAACCGCCGACGGTGACCGACCCGGTGGTCTCCGTGGCGATCGAGGCCCGCAGGAGCTCCGGAACCGACCGGCTGGCGGCGGCGCTGGCGAGGCTGGTGGAGGAGGACCCTTCGCTGGCCGTACGAACCGACCCTGAGACCGGTCAGACGGTGCTGTCGGGGATGGGCGAGCTGCACCTGGAGGTGGTGGTGGAGAAGATCCGCCGCGTCCACGGGCTGGATGTCAGCGTCGGGCGACCGCAGGTCGCCCTGCGGGAGACGGTGGTCAGCGGGGTGTCCGGGCTGCTGTACCGGCATGTCAAGCAGGACGGCGGAGCCGGCCAGTTCGCCCATGTCGTCCTCGACGTGGACCCGTCGGAGGCGGACTTCGCGTTCCGCTCGACCGTCGTCGGCGGCCGGGTCCCGCGGGAGTACGTCCGGGCGGTGGAGGCCGGTTGTCGTGACGCCCTGGCCGAGGGCCCCCTCGGCGGTCACCCGGTGACCGGCCTGCGGGTCACGCTGACCGACGGGGCCACCCACTCCAAGGACTCCTCTGAGCCGGCATTCCGTACGGCCGGCCGGCTCGCGCTGAGGGAAGCTCTGCGCGCGTGCGACATGGCGCTGCTGGAGCCGGTGGTCGAGGTGACGGTCACCGTACCCGACGACGCGGCCGGTGGGGTGCTCGGCGATCTGGCGGCACGGCGCGGCCGGATCTCGGACACGACCGCCAGGGCGGGCACGGTGGTGATCACGGCGGTCGTGCCGCTGGCCGAGGTGTTCGGCTACGCGACCCGGTTGCGCAGCCGGACTCAGGGCCGGGGCACCTTCACCACCCGCCCCGCCGGCTACGCCCCGGCGCCGACCGCGACGCCATCCCGGTAGCACGCAACGACGGCCCTGCCGCTCCTGGGCAGGGCCGTCCACCGCAGCAATGATCGGCTCGCCGTCGTCGACGGGCTGCTCGGCCTTCCATTTCCGGCGGAGGACACGCGGGAGGGGTACCACTCCAGCGGGTCGGGCCACCACGTGTACGTCCTGCAGGCCGGTCAGGATTTTTGGGACGATCGCCGTGAAGAGGTCGTCGAGGCGGCCGAGGAGGAGATCGACGCCGCCCTCCAGGCGTTGGTGGCCGCTTTGACGGCGCGCTGGGGTGAGCCGGAGCCTTATGCGGATGGCGAGGGACCGGCTTCGGAGCCGATGAACGAGCTCTGCCGGCTCAGCGGCGAGATGCTCGCCTGGCGGCGGTGGGTAGCCGGTCGGTGGGTCGGGCTCGCCGTCGGACAGGCCGATCGGGAGTTCCCGATCGTGTTGCTCGCCGCCGTTGGGCGGGGCGCCGATTCCTTGAATTTCACCGGCGGGACCGTTCGGCTGGGACGGCGTGCTCCGTGCCAAGGCAGGGCTGAAGCGTTCTCATGTGGCGAGACCGAGTAGCTGAAGCCCGTCGCCTGGGTGGCTGCGGTAGTGGTCAGTGGCGGCGCTGATGTTGGTCCAGCCGATCAGGCGGGCCAGGCCGATGGCCAGGTTGCGCAGGCTCGCCAGGATGCGTGGAGCGGCGCCTTTTCGCACTCTGCAGGCGTCTTCGTGGTAGGTGACGTCGCGGATGTGGTGCAGGGCCTCGATGCTCCAGTGGCCGCGGATGAGGGTGGCGAGGTGGGCGTGGAGGATCCGGCCCGGCGGGAGACTGGTGACGGCGTAGATCGTGACGATGGTGGTCTTGCCGCTCTTGTGGTCGGTGCGGCGGCGCTTGACCTGGATGGCCTGCAGGGCGTGCGGGAAGGGCAGGCCCGGGCGGGCGGTGCAGATCTTCATGCGGCGGATCTCGCGGCGGCCATGCCCGGTCTCGTCGGTGCGGTCATTGAGGATGGCCTCGCGCCAGGGCAGGGCCTTGAGTCGGCGGTGCAGGGTGGGCTGGTTGCCCTTGACGACGAGCAGGTAGTGGCCGCCGGCGGCGACGATCTGGCGGGCATGTTCGTGCTGGGTGTGCAGGGCGTCGGCGGTGATCACCACGCCGGACAGATTCAGGTCGGCCAGCAGCGGCGTGAACGCGGGGATCTCGTTGCTCTTGGCCTGGATCTGGGCTTGGGCCACGACGGTCTGGGTGTCGTGGCGGACGGCGGCCAGCAGGTGGGTTACGCCGTCACCGGTGCGGCTGCCGCGCAGCGTCTTGCCGTCCACGGCCAGGCCGAGTAGCGGTTGTCGGGTGCTGGGGGTGGGCGGTGCGGCGCAGGCGGCCAGCTTGGTCAGATAGGCGCAGGTCGCGGTGTCGAAGGCGTCGCCGTCCAGGCGGGCCAGCAGCCGTCCCAGGGTGCTGGCGGCCAGCCGCGTCGCGGCGGGCAGGCCGAGCTGGACGCGTAGTTCAGGGTCGCATCCGGTGATGAATCTGGTGATCTTCGCCAGGGAGGTGGCGCCGCCGAGTACGGCGAGCAAGGCTAAGGCCAGCAGCGGTCCGAGTTGGTAGCGGCGCCCGCGACGGTTACGTGGGTCGGGTACGGCATCCAGGACATCGGCCAACGCGGGCAGGTCGGTCAGGTCCATCATCGGGTCGGTGGTGGTGACGTGCTCCAGGTGGCGGGAGAGCACGTCGATCGGGGAAGATGGCACGCGAACGCGGCCCCTGTTCTTGATCGACTGGCTAGACACCGACGATCATCAGGGGTCGCGTTTGTCATCTCCGCACCGGGGCGCCCTCAACCACCTGCCCGTCTACAGGGCTACGACCGTCTCACCAGCCGAGAACGCTTCAGCCCTGCGTGCCAAGGGAGGATCTGCCGACGGCACCGACGAGATGAGTGGTCTCGTGCGATGCGCCGGCGCTGGGAGTAAAGAGCCTGCGGGCGTCATGTCCGGAAGTAACTTTTTGCGAGAACGTCAGCCACGAGACGCACCAGCGAAATTACACAGGTGACGGCATCCTCGCGAAAATTCCACGTCCAGACATATCAAGATGGCCCGCGCCCGCAGGCTTATCCCCTTACGCCTTTGTCACATCAACGAGCCCCGGCCATGGCGGGCCGTCGATGCCGGATGATGTCTTTACGCGGGCCGGCGGAACCGGCCCGCGTAAAAACCGATCAGTGCTTAGCTGTTGACGACGGGATGTCCGTGACGGTGGTGGTGGTGGCGGTCGTCGTCGTCGTCGTTGTTGTTATTGTTGTTGTTGTTGTTATTGTTGGTGTTGTTGATAACGATCCGGTGCTTGCCGTGGCGGCCGTGGTGACGGTGGCAGTGGCAGCGGTGGTGGAAACCGCGGAAGCAGCGGTGGTGGAAGCGGAAGCCGCAGCCGAAGCCGCCGTGGGCCTGGACGGACCCGACGGTGGTCGTCACCGTGCCGGCGGCCGCGGCGGTAGTGGTGGTCGCCGCGCCGAGGCCGACGAAGCCGGCGGTCAGCGCGGTGCCGAGTGCGAGCCCTGTGATGGCGCGCTTGAAACTGGTCATTGGGTCTCCCCCTGAAAGGAATGACTACCCGAGAATGGCGTTTCGGGATCGGTTTGTGAATCTCCGGAATAGTCGCGAACGATATTCCGTGCGTTGTCTAGATTGCCGGAGCGCAGGTCACACAAACAGTTGATCTCTCCATTTTGCTATACATTAACGTAGCTATTGCTTGAATTACACCTCTATGGATCCATATAGTCCGATTTGCCCCTTTATATCGGGTCCGCAGGGTGGAAGTGAATGTGCGCCGCAAAGCGTCATTAAGGCGGATATAGTGTGTTAAATCGGATATATCGCCCTAGCTTGGCCGCCTGGATCAGCCCGTCCGGCCCACCCCGGCGGCGTCCAGCGCTTGTCTGGATCACTGACGGCTCGCGATGGCAAGGGCTCACCTGACGGGAGTGCGGTGGCCGGCCGGCGGGGCGTGACTGGCTGGATCAGGGCTCGTTGGGGGTGGGCCGCACTCGAGCGAGCCGGCTGGGTGATCGGGGGCCGTGAAGCCGGCACCGATGAGTTTCCGGCTGCCCGGCGGTAAGAACATGCGACGAGCAGTTGGCCGGTAAGGAGGCAGGACATCGTGAGGTTGATCGTTGCTGGAAAGGTGTACGTCGACCCGAAGGACAGGGACCGTTTCGTCGAGGCGCACCGCGACATCGTCGAGCAGGCGCGCAAGTACCCCGGTTGTCTCGACCTGTCGATCTCGCCCGACCCCACCGAAGCGGGCCGGGTGAACATCTTCGAGTACTTCGAGTCCAAGGAGGCGCTGGACGCCTGGCGCGCGGTGGCGCCACCACCCTCGGCCTCCATCGACATCGAGGACGACCAGGTGTTCAAGCACGTGATAGCCAGCTCCGGCCCCCCGTTCGACTAGGGGGAAGCCGCCCGGAGGCCGCCCGACCAGGGAAGCGGCCCACAGTCGATGCAGAACCGCCGATGCCCCGCGTCCCAGGAAGGCTTGCGGGGCTCGGACGGGTTGCCCACAATGACATCGACCCGCAGGAAGGGGGCCGTGATGCCTTCCGCCGAGGACTCCGATGGCGGTTCTCGATGACCGAAGCGCGGCCACCCGACGGTCGGCCCCCGTTCATCGTGCAGAACGTGACCGCGAACGCGGGCTTCGCCTACGGCGTCATCTATGGCGATCTGCACATCTTCGGTGACGGCTCGCCGGTGTACGTCCTGGAGAACTGACGTCCGCCGAGGCCACCCGGGGCACCGTCCCGGCTGCGTAGCCAGCCGAGCAGGATGCTGAACGCTCGCTACGGCCTCGTCGCGGCCGGGCGGCCGAGCTCGAGCGGTTGAACCAGTGGCTGCACGACGATCCCCGGCTGACCGCGAAATGGCTCTACGGACCTGGAGGCCAGGGCAAGACCCGCCTGGCCCACCACTTCGCCGAGCGGGCAGGGTTCGCTGGCGCAGGGGGTGGTGCTCGGCGACATCGTCAATCATCGGCCGCCGGAAGCTCCTCCGGATCCGGGCGGCCCCACCGCCCCGGACAGCGCCTGATCTCTCAGCGAGACGACCGCCCCGCCATACGCATTGACGGCCTGGGAACAGGCGTCGATTCTCGATGAGTGATGGTCCCCTGTAGCTGCTATTGCTGATCTTCGCGTTGGCGGTTGTGCTCTTTTCCGCCATCTACCCGGCATTCGGGGACCGGTTCCCCGCGTTCGTACCGGCGGCTGTGGGCATCTCGGCAGTCCTCGCCGCCGTGATCGGCGCCATCAGGTACACGCAGCAGGGCTACGCCGTCCTCGGCCTGGGCGGCACCTTGGCCTGAGTCCTCGCCGCAGTCCACATCGCGGTCACGCTGGCGGTCTTCGTCGTCGGCACATCCATCGTCCGCAGATCGGCGAACACCGAGCTACCCGCGTTCCTCTCTGAACGCGACCTGCGCCTCCTGGCCGGCCGACCGAAGGCATGGAACCGAGGGCGCGTCCTCACCCTGCTGTCCGTGCTGCTCGTCGATGGAATCGGCCTCGCGGAAGCGCACGCCTGGCCCCTTTGATGCGGCCTGGCCGTCTGGCGGATCGACGCGACCGCTCCCTACCTGCCGCCTCGAACTCGTAGAGCGTGCGCCTGCCGGGGTCGGGCGGCCGTACGGCGAGGCCCTTGGAGGCCCGATTCAGGGGTTTCCCCAGTCGAGAACACTGCCGCCGCGGCGTGTCAAAGGGTCGCGGCAGGTCGGTGCCCAAAGTCGGATTCCTCGGCGTGGGCGGGGTTTGGGCCGCTTGCAAGGATCACGGCAAGCGGGATGAAAGGGACTAGCAAGCAGTGACATCTACAAATGACCCATAGCAAGACAAACAAGACAGGCAAGACCAGCAAGACACAGATCAGACATAAGCCGACAAACAGTACACAAGGAGACAGACCAATGATGATCCTCAAGACCGCTCTCACCGCCGCCGCTATCGCCGCCTCCGCTCTCGCAGCCCCGATGACGATGCCGGCCCAGGCTTCCACCGTCGGCACCGCGGCAGTCATCGCCCCGCAGGCCGACACGTCCAGCGTCCTGGACCACAAGAGGAAGAACAATAATAACAATAATAATAATAATAACGGCGGCCGCGCCAACAACAACAACAATAACAACAACAACAACGGCGGCGGCGCGAACAACAACAACAATAACAACAACAACAACGGCGGCGGCGCCAACAACAACAACAATAACAACAACAACAACAGCGGCGGCGCCAACAACAACAACAATAACAACAACAACGGCGGCGGCGCCAACAACAACAATAATAACAACAACAACGGCGGCGGCGCCAACAACAACAATAATAACAACAACAACAACGGCGGCGGCGCGAACAACAACAACAATAACAACAACAACAACGGCGGCGGCGCGAACAACAACAACAATAACAACAACAACAACTAGGATTCCGCACCGGCACCACTCGGTCGCTAGCCAGCAGGACCCAGACGACAACCTAATCCTCACCGCTTGCCCAGCGGAAAGCCCCGCATCCTGACCAGGATGCGGGGCTTCCTGCTGTCATCGACACCTCTGACCAGGCAGAACGCGCCGATTTCGATCAGTGGGCAGTCGAAATTCGGAGATGTTGGTATTCCATGCGCCCGACCGTGAATCCCCCGAAGAATGCCCCGGGAGTTTTCGCCCGCACCAAGGCGACGACCTCTGCTCACTTACTCCGAAGTCGGCACCGACCCGAAGCCCGTTCTCGAGGTCGCCAGAAAACCGCCGCTACGATCGGCCCATGCTCGTGGTGCTGGTGAACGGCCTGCCCGGAGCGGGGAAGACTACGAAAGTCGCGCGGTCTCCAGGCATCCGGTCCACGGCGACTCGCACGTCGACGATCAGCAGTGGCTGGAGTGGGAGCGCCGGGCCGAGCCGCTGGGCCTCGGCGTCACCTACCGGGTGAACACCGTCCAGGAGGTGGATGCCGCCGATCTCGCGCGACGAATCGGGCAAGGGCTCACGCGCGTTGCCGGGCGGCGATGAAGGCATCCAGCTCGGCCCGCTGGTCGCTGTCGAAGGCGCTCCTCGGGAGAAAACCCACGCACTGCTTCTTCACGTAGAACAGCCAGAATTCGGGGCCGACCACGATGTCCCCGAACATGGACCACCGCATCGTGGTGTTGGAATGCTCGGTCCGGTACTCGTACGCGTCGGTGGTCACCCGCAGGGTGGTGGGCACGCAGAGGTAGGCCAGCTGGCGCTTGGCGGATGCGCGGATCATCCAGGTCAGCAGCAGGGGGAACACGATCGCGCCGGTGAACAGGCCGATGCCCATGAAGACGGCGTCGACCAGGACGCAGACCAGCCCCGCCACCACCAGCACGGCCGGAAACGCGATGGTGACGCCTTTGAGCTGCCGTTTGACGGCCTGTCCGAGTGCTCGCGCCACCTCGTCCGGAGTAGGTTCGTATGTGACCGTGAAGTCCACTGCGCCGCCTTTTGACTGATGGGGATGACCATCATTCAGCGCTCCGCACGGCCTCGCAACACGCCGGCCCCAGCAGGGACCCAGATGGAGGACGCGTCCACGTAGGGACGTAGCAGCGCGGTGAGTTCCTCGTCACCGCGTCCGTTGAGCTCGTTCTCCGCTATCTGCCGGGCCGCCCCCGCCAGCAGGTCGGCGACCTGGATCCGCGCGTCCAGGCGCGAATCGACGAGCCTGATCCCGCTCAAGGTCCTGGGCGAGGCGGACAGAAGCCGGGCGATGCGCTCGTCGTTCAGCAGGGTCTGCTGGTCGTGGACGACGAAGACGGGCCTGACGCCCTCACCCCAGTAGGCGACGGCCCGGACGATGGCAGGGATCAGGGTGTCGAGAGCCGGAATCGTCGTCGGACCGTCGAGCAGGCGGGTCCGAAAGGGGGCCATCCGCGCTCTGGCCTGCCAGAGCAGGTCCATGATCTCGCCGGCTCGCCCGCCCGCGTCGGAGACCCGCAGAGTGTCGACGAGATCGAAGACGGCGTCGACGGACACGCCAGGGCCGCGGCCGTTCCTGGTGCGCATGAGGTCGTTGAACGACTCCAGGAAGGCGGTCCACCGCTCGCCGCCGAACCTGGAGCGGCCTTCGCGATAGAGATCGACCGCCATGGCCCGGCGCTGCTGAGGGCCGAGGTCGGGGAGCAGGTCGATGACCCTGCCGACGACGTGGAACGCCTTGTCGATGAGGAAGACGTGCGCGTTCCCGTCGAGCGGGCTCGAGGGGCCGAGCAGCCACATGAGGGCGGCGCGGTGCTTGCTCCGGCGAATGATGTCGGACTTGTATTCCAGGCTGGGGGAGGGCGCTCTCCTCCGTACCTCCCTGATGCACTCCGCGGCCAGGTTCTCCGTCAGTCTCAGGCTGGCGTGCGCGAAGACGGCGGTGTTCCCGCCGATGAGTTTCTCGCCCTCCGAACCGGATTCGTCGCAGGCGATCTCGAGGACGCGGCCGGCCGCTGCTCGAGTCACTGATCCAGTTCCCTTGGGGAGGGGCGTACTGGCTGACAAGTCTCGCAAAGCGCCCATGGGGCCTCAAGCGGATTCCCGCGGGGAATTGTCGCTCCGCCGTCCCCCTCACAGACTCTGGATGCCGTCCTATCGGCGGGGCGGGCCGCCGATCTGGCTGGCGGGAGCGAGCCCGTCGGCGCTGGAGCAGACGCGATCACGCCCGCGCTGTTCGTCACGGTTCTGGTGACCGACGACCCGGAGCGGGGCGAGCGCGAGCTCGACGCCTACTGCCTGGCCACGTACGGCCTGCCGTACCGGATCGTGCGGACGGTCCAGGTGCTGGTCGCGGGCCCGGTGGAGCGGGTGGCCGGCACGTTGGGCGGGTACGTCGAGGCGGGCGCGGAGCACCTGGTCTGCCGCGTCCCCGCCGTTTCGGCCGGCAGGGGCGACCTCGGCGCGCAACACGACCAGCTCGAGCTGATCGTGGCGGCACGGCGCCTGATATCCGCCAAAATAGGGGCATGGGCGAGCAGTGGCACGAGGTAGGCGACCGCGTCTTCGTCCGGCGACACGAGTCCTACGACCTGAACGTCGGGCTCGTCGTGGGTGACGGTCACTGCCTGGTCCTCGACACCAGGGAGACGCACCAGCGGGCCAGCCACCTGGTGGCGGCGATCAGGAAGATCACGCCTGACCCCTGGACGGTCGTCAACAGTCACGCTCACTTCGACCACTACTTCGGCAACGCGATGTTCGTCCCCGCCGAGATCTGGGCGCACGCGCGAGCCGCCGAGGAGATCGAGAGGGACGGCGAGGCGGTCCGCGACAGGGTGGCGGCGAGCAGGGAGCCCGAGGCCGCCGAGGTGGAGATCGTGGTGCCCGACCAGACGTTCACCGACAGGGCGACGCTCGACATCGGCGGCAGGCCCGTCCACCTGCGCTACTTCGGTAGGGGACACACCGACAACGACATCGTCGTGCACGTCCCCGACGCGGGAGTGATCTTCGCGGGCGACCTGGTGGAGGAGGGCGCGCCGCCCGCGTTCGACGACGGCTACCCGCTCGACTGGCCTGGCACGCTGACGGCCATGCTGGCCGAACTGCCCGAGCCGATGATCGTGCCGGGGCACGGCGCGGTGGTGGACCGCGCCTTCGTCGCAGCGCAGCTGGGCGAGCTGGCCACGACCGCCGACCTGGCGCGCAGGGCGCACGTCGAGGGACTGCGTGACCTGATCTCCCAGATCCCGTACCCGCAGGCGCTCGAGCGGGCCTTCCTCCAGCTCGACTCCGTCAGCTGACGCAGCACTCGTTGCCCTGCGGGTCGGCGGCCACACGGCGCCTGCCGAGGACTCTCAGTCTCCGCTGATCACCGAGGTCTCCGGCGTGGTCGAGCGGCCGGTGGAGGACGTCGAGCGAGGGCTCAGGAGGGCGCCCGGCGGAGAGCCGGCACACCAGGGCGGCTGGGCGATGCGAAGACCGCTGACGCGCAGGGGATGGCGGGCGCGTCCCGCGCGCGCCATCCCTGCTCGCCGCCTACGCCAGCCTGATCACGCCCTTGGCCACCTTGATCCTTCTCCGGGCGAGTGCCCGCTTGGCGGGCCCGTTGACCACCGCTCCCGTGGAGATGCTGAACTTACTGCCGTGGCAGGGACAGTTGATCGTCCCGCCGCTGACGCTCGCCACCGCGCACCCCTGATGCGTGCACACGGCGCTGAACGCCCTGAACGTGCCCTTGGTCGGCTGGGTCACCACGTACTTGCCCCGCAGGATCTTCCCGCCTCCCACGGGGATGCTCCTGGTCTTGCTCAGAACAGGTCCCGCCGCCGCCTCGGCGGGGCTCGTCCACAGGAACAGGGCCCCCGTTCCCGCGACGCCACCTCTGATGATCAGTGCCCGACGTGTGATCATGCTGGCCTCCTCACTGAGGCTTCACGTACGCGGGCGCCGTCCGGTTCATCGGAAACCTCGCGACGAGCCCTCCGTCTTGGACGGCCAGCGTCCCGCCGTGCAGGATCGCGATGTCCCTGGCGATCGGCAGGCCGAGGCCGGCGCCGCCGGCGTCCCTCGCCCTGGCCTCGTCCAGCCTGGTGAAGCGGTCGAAGACCGCCTCCCTGTGCTCCTCGGGGATCCCCGGCCCGTCGTCGAGCACCTCCAGGACGGCCTGGCCGTCCTTCTCGTACACGCGGACCTCGACGGTCGTCGCGGCGTGCCGTACGGCGTTGTCCACCAGGTTGACGACCAGGCGGGTGAGGTGGCCGCGCGAGCCACTGATCACCACGTCGGGGCTGATGTCGAGCAGCACCGACTTGCCGGGGCGCAGGGACTCCTCGGCGGCGATCTGGCCGAGGTCGAGCTCCTCGGCCCTGAGCGGCTCGCCCGCGTCGAGCCTGGCCAGCAGGAGCAGGTCGCCGGCGAGCGCCTGGAGGCGTTCGAGATCGGCGAGCGCCTCCGTGGTGTCGGAGGTGGGCGCGGCCAGTTCGAGGCGGGCCCTGAGCGTCGCGATCGGGCTGCGCAGCTCGTGCGCGGCGTCGGCGACGAACCGTTTGTGCCGCTCGACCGCCCTCTCCAGCCGGTCGAGCGTGCCGTTCACGGTGGTGGCCAGCCGGGCGATCTCGTCGCCCGAGTCGGGGACGGGCACCCGCTGGTGCAGGTCGCGGGCGGTGATGTCGGCCACCTTGGTCCTGATGGCCGCCACGGGGGCCAGCGCCCTGCCGACGGAGAACCACGTCATCCCGGCCACCACCGCGAGCAGGAGGGGCACGCCCGGCAGCAGGAGGCCGTTCAACGTGGCGAGCGCCTCCTCGGCCCCGGCCAGCGAGGCGCGACCCCACACGGTGATCGTGCCCGCCTTCGTGGAGACGTCCATGGTGGCCACCGCGAAGTCATCGGTCGCCTGCCAGGGGATCGCGGCGCGCGTGGTGGCCGCGTTGACGAGCTGCACGTCGGGGTCCGTGGTGAGCGTGGTGAGCGTGGCCTGCTGCGCGGGCACCGCCTCGACGGCCATCGGCACCGCCGAGACCACCTTCCTGGCCGCCTCGGCGTTCGCGCTGCGTTCCAGGCTGCCCTTGAGCGACGAGACCAGGACCGCCGCCGCGATGCCGAGCGCGACGGCCACGACGATCGTGGCCGCGATCGTGGCGCGAAGCCGTACGTTCATGCCGCCTCCAGCCGGTAGCCCGCGCCGCGTACGGTCACCAGCGTCGTCCTGCCGAACGGCAGGTCGATCTTGCGACGCAGCGCGCTGATGTACACCTCGACGATGTTGGGGTCGCCCTCGTAGGCGAAGTCCCACGCCTGGGCGAGCAGCTCGCTCTTGGAGACCACCTCGCCGGGCCTGCGGGCCAGGCCGTGGAGCACCGCGAACTCCTTCGGCGTCAGCGCGATCTCGGTCTCGCCCCTCCGGCAGCGCAGGCCCGCGGGGTCGATCGTCAGATCGCCGACCGTGAGCGACACGGGGCGCTCCTTGCCCCCTCGCCTGACCAGCGCGCGCAGCCTGGCCAGCAGCACGACGTAGGAGAACGGCTTGGCCAGGTAGTCGTCCGCGCCGTTGTCGAGCGCCTCGGCCTCGTCGTAGACGCCGTCCTTGGCGGTCAGCATCATGATCGGCGTCCAGTCGCCCGCCTCGCGGAGCTTCGAGCAGATGGCGTAGCCGTTCAGCCTGGGCAGCATGACATCGAGGACGATCACGTCGTAGTCGTTCTCCTTGGCCATCCACAGCCCGTCCCGGCCGTCGTAGGCGACGTCGACGGCGAAGCCCTCGCCGGTCAGGCCTCCCTTGACCAGGTCGGCCAGCCTCTTCTCGTCTTCGACCAGTAGCACTCGCACGTCATTCAGGGTGCCGCACGCCACCTAAAGCCAACCTGAAGATCGTTTCGGTCGCGTTCAGGGTGCCTTCAGGTTCGGCGGGTCAGGCTGCGGTCGTTCCTTCCGAACAGTTCCTTCCCGAACGCAGTTCCTTCCCGAACAGCGTTCCTACCGAACAAAGGAGACGACATTGTTCAAGCGTCGTATCGTCACCCTGGGTGCCGTGGCCGCGCTCCTGCTCGCAGGGGGCCTCGCCGGCTCGGCCAACGCCTCTGACGAGCCGCCCGCCAAGGGCACCTGCGTGACCAGTGACGGCAAGACGTTCGAGTTCACCGAGGCGGTGCCGGCGCTGAAGATCGAGGGTGGCGCGGTCGCGGTCAGGGTGGACGAGTCCCAGCCCGACGCCGGCAAGACCGGCGCCGCCCGGGCCGGCGCCGCCGAGATCGAGGTCGCCAAGATCGAGGGCACCAAGACCGACGTGGTCAAGGGCGACGGCAGCGAGCACGTGCAGCGGTGGAGCAAGGTGACCGAGACCGTGCCCGCCACGCCCGCTCAGCCCGCCTCGCCGAACGCCGAGGGCGGCGGCGCCGACGCCCCGACCGCCGTCACTGTGGCTCCCACGACCGACGGCCCGGCGCCCGAGGACCTCTCCAAGGCCATCACCATCACCTGCACCGCCAAGTAGCCGTACCGGCCACGGGGGTCCAGTACGGCCGGCTCAGGTGAAGGACGGGTGCGGGCCGAGCGCCCAGTACTCGAAGAGCCCGTGGCCGACCTGCCCGTCGTACTCGAAGCGCCCGACCGCGTCCACCATGCCCCACATGCGGTCGGCGTCCTCGGGCAACGTGTAGGTCACCCCCTCGACCACGGGCTCGCTGCCCTGGTACATCCCGTGCTTCCAGCCGGGCTCCAGGCCGTACCCGGTGCCGACCATCAGGTGGACGGGCAGGATCGGCGTGCAGCGCACCTCGATCTTGCCCATGGTGACGGTGGCCTCGACGACGTCGCGGGTGCCGGGGGCGTAGACGGGGTGGTACTCGGGGCGGCCGAGATACTCCTCCTCCCTGCCGTCCGACCACACCCTGACCGCCTCCTCCAGCACCCTGCGGCCCTTCTCGTCCTCCTGGACGATGCAGAGGATGGCGTGGTCCTCGAACTGCATGGGGGCGTAGAGCCAGTAGAAGGTGCCGGGGTTCTTCACCTGGATGCCGGGCGGTTCGGGCTCGCCGACCGGCCTGATGCCCCACGAGCGGTCCCTGGTTCCCATCCAGGTGTCGACGGGGATCGTCCGCGAGTCGATCTCGATGCTGCCCGACCAGTGGCCCGTCTGGGCCAGCCGTACCGAATCAAAGATGACCCGCTCCTGCCAGCGGATGAAGTGCCGGGGCTCGAGCGTCGCCGGGATCGCGCCCGTCCAGGTCAGGTCGAAGGACAGGCCATGCTCGTTCGGCTCGAGGACCACCCTGAGCCGCTTGAGCCCTTCGAGGACCTCGATCCTGAACGGGCCGACCCCGGTGTCCATGCGGTCGAGTCCGAGCTCGCGCGAAGCTCGGACGACGCGGTGCAGGTGGGCGTGCCGTACGACGGCGAAGGCGTCGGTGACGCCGAGATTGGGGTACTGCCCCATGCCGACGATGAGCATGAGCTCGTCGGAGCCGGGGTGGCAGTTGAAGTAGTAGCGATCGTAGAAGTTGCGATCGGACGTCGCGACGTGCCGCATGACCTCGGGGGCCTGGTGGATCGGGAGGTCGTCCAGCGGTGACAGGGTCATGCGCTGGTTGTAGCAAGCGCTTGGTTAAAGGTCAACGCGGCCGCGCCTCGGCGCGGCCGCGTTGAACCGTCAGGGCATCTTCTTGGCGGCCTGGTCGACCTTGTCGGCCGCCTTGTCCGCGTTCGACGAGACCTTCTCCGCTGTCTGGTCGACTCGTTCACTGGCCCAGCGAGAGGCGTCAGATGCGGAGTCCTTCATGTGGTCGGTCCACTGCTGGGCATTGCGCCGATAGAACATGTATCCGGCCGCGCCCAGCGCGAGACCGGTGACAAGGACGAGCGTCGGCCACCGGCGAGACCTCGCCGGTGTCGGGTCGATCCTGCTCGCCGCCTGGATCAGCAACGCGCTGACCGCCGGGGCGAGTTGGTCCTCGACCCGGTGCGCGGCACCCTCCAGTTTGGGAGCCGCCCAGTAACGGGCGTCCTCGATCCGGTGCGCGGCCGCCACCTTGGCCTGGTCCGCCACCGGCACGAGCCGATCTCCGGCTCGCGTAGCCTGGGCCTTCATCCGGCCCATCCACGTCGCGGGCATTTCGACCACGATGTGGCGCTTTCTGAGTGTCAGGGACACGTCAACCTCCCCAGTCGTTGGGGCCCCGCAGCGTGACCTTCCCGGTACAAGGCGGCTCAATCATGACGAGCCGTGGGAGGATGCATGAACGGCCCCATCGGCCGTGACATCCGAACCATCACAGAACCGACCCTGTGCACAGAGGGGGGCAGCTGTCTCGTGGCTGAGAAGCTGATCGCGAACATGCAGACCAATCACGGTCTGATCAAGATCGAACTCTTCCCGAACAAGGCGCCGAAGACGGTCCGTAACTTCGTGGAGCTCGCCGAGGGCTCCAAGGAGTGGACGCACCCGGGCACCGGCGCGAAGAGCACCGACCGTTACTACGACGGCACCATCTTCCATCGCGTCATCTCCGGATTCATGATCCAGGGTGGCGACCCGCTCGGCCAGGGCATCGGCGGCCCGGGTTACGAGTTCGACGACGAGATCCACCCGGAGCTCGTCTTCAACAAGCCCTACCTGCTGGCGATGGCCAACGCGGGCCTGCGCTTCGGCAAGGGCACCAACGGCTCGCAGTTCTTCATCACCGTAGGGCCGCAGCCGCACCTGAACCGCAAGCACACCATCTTCGGTGAGGTCGTCGAGGGCCAGGACGTCGTCGACGCGATCGCCAAGACGCCGACCGGTCGCAACGACCGCCCGGTCAAGGACGTCGTCATCGAGTCGCTGACGATCGACCGCGTCGAGGCCTGACGCGCTCGACCCGTGAGAAACGTGCCCGACACGAGGTTGCCCTCTCCGAGGGTCCTTCGGGCACGTTTCTCATGAGTAGGCTGGCGGTCAGTGGACGAGAAAGGCTCCTCATGACCAGCCAGCCGCCCAGCCCCCCTTCGCAGCCCGCGGAGCAGGTCCCGACGTGCTACCGCCATCCGGGCAGGGAGACGTGGGTCCGCTGCCAGCGTTGTGACCGGCCCATCTGCCCCGACTGCATGCGCGACGCCGCGGTGGGCTTCCAGTGCCCCGAGTGCGTGGCCGAGGGCAACAAGACGGTACGGCGGGCCCAGTCGGTCTTCGGCGGCGCCGTGGTCACCACGCCCTACGTCACGTGGGCCGTTCTGGGTGTCAACCTGGTGGCCTTCGCCCTACAGCTGCTCACGGGGCAGCAGGCCACCACGGAGCTCGGCATGTGGGTCGGCGGTGTGGCGATCAACGACGAGTACTACCGGATGATCACCGCCGCCTTCCTGCACGGCAGCGTCTTCCACATCCTGTTCAACAGCTACGCGCTCTACCTGGTGGGGCCGCAGCTCGAACGCGCCTTCGGGCACGTGAAGTTCACCGCCCTCTACCTGCTCAGCGCGCTGGGCGGCTCGGTGCTCGGCTACTGGTTCGACGACCCGCGCACGCTGACGGTGGGCGCGTCGGGCGCCATCTTCGGCCTGTTCGCCGCGATCTTCGTCGTGGGCCGGCGGCTCAGGTTCGACGTGCGCGGCGTGGCCGTCCTCATCGTCATCAACCTGGTGATCACGTTCGTCTTCCCCGGGATCAGCTGGACCGGTCACATCGGCGGTCTGATCACCGGTGCGGTGCTCGCCGCGGCGATGGCTTACGCCCCCAGAAGTCACCGCGTCCTGTTCCAGACACTGGCGCTCCTGGGGGTCTTTCTGGCGCTCGTCGCCCTGGTCGTGATCAGGACCGGAGTGTTGCTCTCCTGACTTTCCCCAGGCTGTGGAAAACCTGTGGAAAGAACTAACGCCAGCGGGTGGAAAGCACCACACCGAAGATGATGAAAACGAACCCGATGAGCAGGTTCCAGTTGGCGAGCGTCCCGAACAGGGGCGCTTGTGGGGCCACATAGTAGATCGCGATCCACAGGATCCCGATGATCCACGACACGACCATGGTCGGTGCCAGCCACCTCGGGCTGATCTTGACCTCTTGCGACTTCTGCGGCGGTGTGTAAACCGCCTTCTTGCGTGTCTTCGGCTTGGGCACTGGATAACTCCTGCTGGCGGCCTGGGCCATCCGGACAGTCCCCAGGCTCTATCGTGTGGCCCAGGATAGTCGCCACGCGCGGGACATGGCGATCCCCGACATCCCCGGGCTCGCTGAATACGCTGATCAGCGTGAGGGCACTGCTGAGGACGTCCGGTGAGCTGAGCATCACGGCGGGCCTGGTCCTGCTCCTGTTCTGCGCCTACCTGCTCTGGGGCACCGGCGCCTACACCCAGCGCCAGCAGCTCCTCCTCCAGGAACAGCTCGCCGAAGAGCGGGACGAGACGCAGGGGACGTTGGGCAAGATCGCGCTCGGAAAGGCCGTCGCGCTGCTGCGGATCCCCCGGCTGGGCAAGGACTGGCAGTACGCCGTGGTCGAGGGCGTCGACGCCGAGCACCTGAAGAAGGGCCCAGGCCACTACCCCGGCTCGGCCGCGGCGGGCAGGATCGGCAACTTCGTCCTGTCGGGTCACCGCACCACGTACGCGGCGCCGTTCAACCGCATCGACGAGCTCAGGCGCGGCGACGAGATCATCGTGGACGCGCGGGAGGCGCGCTACGTCTACCGCGTCACCTCGCAGGACATCGTGCAGCCCGAGGAGGTCGACGTCCTCGCCGCGGTGCCCGGCAAGCCCGACATCAGCCCCATCAGAGCGATGATCACGCTCATCAGCTGCCACCCCGAGTACTCGGCCGCCCAGCGGCTCATCGTGTACGGCGTGCTCAAGTCCACCGAGCTGAGGAAGGTCTGACGTGTACGGCTGGATCTGGCGTCATCTGCCCGGCTCGATCGGAGCGCGGCTCCTCACCTCCCTCGTCCTGGTCGCCGTGGCGGGAGCCGTACTCTGGTATGTCGTATTTCCGCTACTCGAACCTGCGGTGACGTTGGATGAGGTGACCGTCCGCAAATGATCCTGGTGGTGGACAACCACGACAGCTTCGTCCACAACATCGTGCAGTACCTGCGCGAGCTGGGCGCCACGTGTGACGTCCTGCCGCGTGACGTGGTCGCCGTGGAGGACGCCGACCGCTACGACGGCGTGCTGGTGAGCCCCGGGCCCGGGACGCCCGAGGCGGCGGGCGTCAGCGTGCCCCTGGTGCGGTACGCGGCCGAGCGGGACATCCCGCTGCTCGGTGTGTGCCTCGGGCACCAGGCGATCGCCGTGGCGTACGGTGCGACGGTCTCCAGGGCGCCCGAGCTCATGCACGGGCGGACGAGCGCGGTCACGCACGACGGCAGAGGGGTCTTCGAGGGGCTGCCGTCGCCTGTGACGATGACGCGCTACCACTCGCTCGCGGTACGGCCTGAGACGGTCCCTGAGGAGCTCGAGGTGAGCGCCCGGACGGAGGAGGGGGTCATCATGGGCCTCAGGCACCGCTTCGCGCCTGTCGAGGGCGTCCAGTTCCATCCCGAGTCGGTGCTGTCGGAGCACGGGCACTGGCTCCTGGGGAACTGGCTCAAGTCGATCGTGTAACGCTACGGGGCCGCCGAACGACTACTCAATGAACGTCCCCGCCATTGCCCCCGAGTGGCGGGGACGTTTCCATGCGACTTGCGGTGTTTCCACGCGACTTCCGGTGTGGACGTCCCCGGCGCTCGATCTGCCCCCGAGTGGCGGGGACGTTTCCATGCGACTTGCGGTGTTTCCACGCGACTTCCGGTGTGGACGTCCCCGGCGCTCGATCTGCCCCCGAGTGGCGGGGACGTTTCCATGCGACTTGCGGTGTTTCCACGCGACTTCCGGTGTGGACGTCCCCGGCGCTCGATCTGCCCCCGAGTGGCGGGGACGTTTCCATGCGACCAGGTACACACGGCAGCGGCCCTCTCCCAGAGGGAGAGGGCCGCTGTCAGGTCGGGGTCACGGGCCGAGGTCTGGCGGCTCGCCGTCGCCCGGGTCTTCCGTCGTGTCGTCGGTCGGGATGTCCGTGGGCTCGTCGGTCGGCGTGAACGTCGGCTCCTCCGTCGGCTGGACGTCAGGCCCGGTGGAGACCACGATCGTGACCGTCGTCTTCTGGTTCTGGTTCGTCCCCGCCTCGGGGCTCTGCGTGATGACCGTGCCAGGCGGCTGGTCAGCAGCCTGCGGGACGACCTTCACCCTGAAGCCCTCGGCCTTGAGCGTCCGCTCGGCGTCCTCCTGTGTCTGGCCCACCACGCTGGGCACCGGCACCTGCGCCTTGGGCACGTAGAGCTTGACCGAGGTGCCTTCCTCGACCGACTCGCCCGACTTGGGCTTGGTGTCGAAGACCTTGTTCTGCTCCCTGGAGGAGACCGCCGGGGTGATCACACCCTCCAGCTTCACCGCATCCAACGCGGCTCTGGCCTCCTCGGGCGTCATGCCGATCAGCCCGTCGGGCACCTGGACCTTCTTCACGCCCTTGGAGACCTTGAGCGTCACCGTGGCGCCCTCGTCGACCTTGGTGCCAGCCTGCGGGTCGGTGCTGATGACCACACCCTTCTCGACCTCGGTGCTGTGCTCCTCCACGACCGCCGGCTTCAGCTTGAGGCTGGCGAGCTTGGCCTCGGCGTCCTCCTGGGTCTGCGTCGCCAGCGGCGGCACCGTGACCTGTGTCGCGGTCGGCGTGCCCTCGGAGGCGAGGAACTTGTAGCCCACGAAGACGAACGCGCCGATGATCAGCAGCGGGATCAGGACCCACGCCGCCGTCTTCACCGCCGTGTTGCCGCCACCGCCACCGCCGCCGCCCGCGCGGCGCCTGCCGCCACGGGTGGGCGGGTCGCCCTCGCCGTACTCGTAGGGCGGGATCGCGCCCGTGCGCTGGGTGGCGGGGCCGGCGCCCTGGGTGGCGGCCATGGTGCGGGTGCCCGAGCCGTAGCCGTTGGACAGCGTCATCGTCTGCGCCTCGACCGGCATGCCGGTCATCGCACGCTGTATGTCGGCGCGCATCTCACCCGCGCCCTGGTAGCGGTGCGCCGGGTCCTTGGCCATCGCCTTCAGCACGATGGCGTCGGCCCACTTGGGGATCTCGGGGTCGATCTGCGACGGCGGGATGGGCTCCTCGCGCACGTGCTGGTAGGCGATCGCGACAGGGGAGTCGCCGGTGAACGGCGGCTGCCCCGTCAGCAGCTCGTACAGCACGCAGCCGGTGGAGTAGATGTCGCTGCGGGCGTCGACCCGCTCGCCCCGGGCCTGCTCGGGGGAGAGGTACTGCGCTGTCCCTATCACCTGCGCCGTCTGCGTCATCGTGGCCGCGGAGTCGGCCATCGCGCGCGCGATGCCGAAGTCCATGACCTTGACGTCACCGTTGCGGGTGATCATCACGTTGGCCGGCTTGATGTCGCGGTGCACGATGCCGCCGCGGTGGCTGTAGTCGAGCGCCCGCAGGATGCCGTCGACCAGCTCGACCGCGCGCTCGGGCAGCAACCGCCGGTCGGCCCGCAGCAGGTCGCGCAGGGTGCGGCCGTCGACGTACTCCATCACGATGTACGGCACCGGCGCGCCCTCGGACGTGTCCTCGCCCGTGTCGTAGACCGCGACGACGGCGGGGTGGTTCAGCGACGCCGCGGACTGCGCCTCGCGACGGAAACGGGCCTGGAAGGTGTGGTCACGCGCGAGATCGGCCCGGAGCGTCTTGATCGCGACGATGCGGTCCAGCCGGATGTCTCGGGCGCGATACACCTCGGCCATGCCGCCACGCCCGACGACGCCGTCGAGCTCGTAGCGACCTCCGAGTAGCCGAGGCTGAGTCATTTCCTGCACTGTCCCTTACCGTTCATCTTGGGTACCGGCCGGCTCGCGGGCCGCCAGTGTCCATCATCGACCCCGCGACGCATCACGTCTCCTCGTTCGGCGGGATGGTTTCGCCCGGGTCTGGGGAGCCACTTGTTGTCACTGTTGGCGTCGGGGTGGGGGTTGGCGTTGGGGTGGGCGTCGGTGTCGTCGGGGTCGGTGTAGGCGTCGGTGTCTTCGTCGGCCGCTGCGTGGGAGAAGCCGACGTGCTTACCGTAGCTGACCGTGAGGGTACCGGCCGTGACGTCCTCGACGGAACCGTGGCGGGCCGCCGGGATGGTGTCTTGGTCCTGCTCGGCTTCACGGTAGGGCGGGTTTCCGCCGTTTTTGTGGGCTCTATCACGTTGGGTGTTTCGTTGGGGCTGAAATTGGCGATAGTGAATGTCCCAAGCCCCACAGCCGCCGCGCATCCGGCCGTCGCGACCAGCACCGTGGTGCGCCGCCTGCGCCGCCGCGCGTCGGGGGCGGCCCGGGTCTCGGGCGCCCACGGTTCGGGGTCGGTCGGCGCGGGCCGGGGGTCGGTGGCGGCCCCGCCGTACGGTGGCTCGGTGGGCACGCCGTACGGCAGGTCGGTCGGCACGCCGTACGGCGGATTGGTGCCCGCGCCGCCGTACGCCGGGTCGACCCGGAAACCGCCGGGGTCGGTGAGCATCGAGAGCTCGGTGCCGGCGTCGTCGGCGCCGAGCACCGACTCGCGCAGGACGAACGCCCGGTCGGCCAGCTCGCGCGCGCTCGCGGGCCGCATCGAGGGCTCCTTGGCGAGCAGCGCCATGACCAGCCCGCGCACGGGCGCGGGGATCGACTCAGGCAGCGGCGGCGGCGGTGCGCTGAGGTGCTGGAGCGCTATCGCCACCTGGCTGTCGGCGTGGAACGGCGTGCTGCCCGTCAGGCACTCGTAGGCCACCACGCCCAGGGAGTAGAGGTCGGTGGCGGGCGTCAGCGGCAGACCCTGCGCCTGTTCGGGGCTGACGTACTGGGCGGTGCCGAGCACGGTGCCCGTCTGCGTGACGGGCGCGGCCTCCATGGCGCGGGCGATGCCGAAGTCGGTGACCTTGATCGTGCCCTCGCGGGTGACGAGTAGGTTGCCGGGCTTGATGTCGCGGTGGATGACGCCCGCGGTGTGGGCGGCCTGCAGCGCCTTGGCGGTCTGGTGGATCACGTCGAGCGCCACCTCGGGGCCCAGCGCGCCGGTGCGGGCGAGGATCGCCGACAGCGGCTCGCCGGGGACCAGCTCCATCACCAGGTAGGCCAGCTCGCTCGACTCGCCGTAGTCGAAGACCTGGGCGATGCCGGGGTCGGACAGGCCCGCGGTGATGCGCGCCTCGTTGCGGAAGCGGGCGAGGAAGCTCGGGTCGGCGGCCACGCCGCCCCGCATGATCTTGACGGCGACCTCGCGGCCGAGCAGTTCGTCCCTGGCCCGCCAGACCTCGCCCATGCCGCCGACGGCGATGCGCGACACCAGGAGGTAGCGCTCGCCAAGCCTGCGGCTGGGGGAGGTCACTTGGCGAGCACCGCCTCCATCACGGCCTTCGCGATGGGCGCCGCGGTCTGACCACCGGAGGCGTCGGTGCCGGCGCTGCCGGACTCGACGATGACCGCGACAGCGACCTGCGGGTCCTGGGCGGGTGCGAAGGAGATGAACCAGGCGTGCGGCGCCCTGCCCTGGGCGGTCTGCGCGGTGCCGGTCTTGCCGCCCACCTCGACGCCGGGGATCTGGGCGCGGCTGGCGGTGCCGTTGTTGACGACGCTGACCATCATCTGCCTGAGCTTGGCCGCGGTCTCCGGGCTGACGGCCTCGGAGAGCTCCTCGGGCTCGGCCTCGTCGATGGTGTCGTTCTTGGCGTCGGTGATCTTCTGCACCAGGTAGGGCTTCATGACCTTGCCGTCGTTGGCGATGCCAGCGGCGATCATGGCCATCTGGAGCGGCGTCATCTGGTTGCTGCGCTGGCCGATGGAGGCCTGCGCGAGCGCCGCCTGGTCCTCCTTGGGACCGACGTCGCTCTTGGACACGCCCATGGGGATGGTCAGCGGCTGGCCGACGCCGAACTTGCTCGCCTGCTCGGCCATCTGGTCGTAGCCGAGATCCATGCCGATCTTGCCGAACGGCGTGTTGCACGAGCGCTCGAGCGCGTAGACCAACGGCACCTGGCCGCCACCGCAGGCCGCGCCGCCCGAGTTGGGCAGGTCGGCGGTGGTGTTGGGCAGGTCGAGCACCTGGGGCGCGGGGACGACCGTCTGCCCGTCGCGGCTGGAGTCGTCCTCGAGGAAGGCCGCCGCGGTCAGCACCTTGTAGGTGGAGCCGGGCGGATAAGTGCGATTGATCGCCCTGTTGACCAGCGGGCCGTTGGTCTTGTCCTCGTCGAGCTTGTTGTAGGCGTCGAACACCGTCTCCTTGTTGGTGCCCGACAGCACGTTGGGGTCATAGGTCGGCAGCGAGACCATGGTCAGGATCGCCCCGGTCTTCGGGTTGAGGGCGACGACCGCCCCCCTCTTGCCGCTGGCCGCCAGCGCCTCGTGGGCCGCCTTCTGCGCCCGGGGGTTGATCGTCACCTCGACGTTGGCGCCGCGGGTCGGCTCGCCGGTGAACAGGTCGATGCTCCTGCGCAGCAGCAGGTCGGGGTGGGTCGAGTCGAGGTAGCGGTTCTCGCTGCCCTCGACCGCCGACGCGCTCTCAGGCGAGAAGTAGCCGGTGACGTGCGCGAAGACCTTGCCGTCGGGGTAGTTCCTGACGAAGCGGAAGTCGCCCTTCTTCTTCTCCACCGACTCGGCCAGGATCGTGCCGCCGGCCGTGATCCGGCCGCGCTGGACCTCGTAGCGGTCGTAGAAGTTGCGCTTGTTCCTGGCGTCCTCGTTGAAAGTCTCGGCCTTGATGGCCTGTATGTAGTTCACGTTCACCATGAGCAGCCCGAACATGACCAGACATGCCACGGCCGCGCGCTTCAGAGTGCCGTTCATCGCTGGAACACCTGCGTCAGTCCTTCGTCCTGGATCGCCTGGGGCGGGGGGCGTCGGGCGGCATCAGACATGCGTACCAGAAGGGCGATAAGGACCCAGTTAGCCAGCAGTGCCGAGCCGCCCTGTGACATGAACGGCGTGACCAGACCCGTCAGCGGGATCAGATTCGTCACGCCCCCGACGATGATGAAGATCTGCCAGGCCAGGGTGAACGACAGGCCGCCCGCCAGCAGCTTGGAGAACGGGTCGCGGGCCGCGATCGCCGTGCGCAGGCCGCGCTCCACGATGAGCGCGTAGATGAGCAGCAGCGCCATCAGGCCCGTGAGGCCGAGTTCCTCGCCTGTGGCGGCGAAGATGAAGTCGGAGAAGGCCAGTGGGATCTCGTCAGGATGGCCCTGGCCCAGCCCCGTGCCGAGGATGGCGCCCGCTCCCAGCCCGAACAGCCCCTGCATGAGCTGGTAGCTGCCGCCGAACTCACGGTCGTAGTACGCGGGATCGCCTGGATTCAGCCACACGTCGAACCGGTCGCCCACGTGGCTGAACAGCTGACCCGCGATGAAGGCGCCGCCGACGAACAGCAGTACGCCGATCAGCACCCACGAAGTGCGCTGCGTGGCGATGTAGAGCATCACGACGAAGCCGCCGAACAGCAGCAGCGAGGAGCCCAGGTCACGTTGCAGCACCAGGACGCCGATCGCGACCACCCAGGTGATGATGATGGGGCCAAGGTCACGGGCGCGTGGCAGGTCGATGAACAGCAGCCGCCGCCCGGCCAGCGCCAGCACGTCGCGTTTGGCCACCAGATAGCCGGCGAAGAACACCACGAGCGCGAGCTTGGCGAACTCGGCGGGCTGGATGCTGAAACCGCCGACGCTGATCCAGATGCGGGCGCCGTTGATGGTCTTGCCGAGGACGGGGGTCAGCGGTGAGATCAGCAGGATCAGGCCTACGAAGCCGGCGGTGTAGGTGAGGCGCTGCAGAGCGCGATGGTCGCGCAGCACGATCAACGTCACGGCGAAGAGCACCACGCCGACGCCCGTCATGACGATCTGGTTGGTGGCGGACGCGCCGCCCTGTCCCGCTACTTCCAGCCGGTAGATCATCACCAGGCCAAGGCCGTTGACCAGGGTGACGAGCGGCAGGATCAGCGGATCCGCCCATGGGGCGAACTTGGCCAGCACCAGGTAGGCGGCGAGCATGAGGCCGCCCAGGCCCAGGCCGTACGTCAGCATGCCCGCCGGGACGACGCCGTCGACGGCGAGCCCGACGTTGGCGTAGGCGCCCATGACGATCGCCACGGCGCCGGCCAGCATGAACAGCTGCGCCGCACGACGTTTGGCCGGCATGGGGACGGGGGTCGCGACCACTTCGCTCACCTACTGGGACCTCGTCTTGCTCGGGGACGGGGAAGGAGAGGGGGAGGGGGTGGTCGAGTCGTCCTGCTCGTTGGCGTCGAAATTCAGGCTGTTTATCTTGGCGAGGCCCTCGGTCTCGTCGGCGACCTTGATGCCGTCCTTGACCATGGCCTGCTCGGGCGCCGACAGATCGGAGAGCTTGCGGCCGGTCTGCTTGGCGACCTCGAAGAACTGGACGGGGCCCACCTCCTGCTGCAAGCCCCTGAAAACGACCACTTCGCCGTCCCTAGCTCCGACGAAGTACTGGTCCTGAACCCATTGCCAGCCGAAGTAGCCGCCGAACCCGGCGGCCACCACGGCCACAACCAGCACGGAGACCAGCACGGGCCACACACGGCGACGCTTGCCACGACCCGACGCCTCGGCGTCCTGGTGGTCGTCATCGTCGTCGGCGAACACCGGCTGGGGAGCGGTCACCGCGCTTACTCGCCCCGCCGAATCACCCGGGGAGCTCGAACGCGAGCGGCTCATTCCCGCCGCGCCCACCACGGCGGCCTCGGACGGGACCGGCAGGCCGTCGGCCACGTCGACGACGTCGGCGAGCACGCACGTGATGTTGTCGGGGCCACCGCCCCTGTTGGCCAGATCGATGAGCTGGCGGACGACCTCTTCGGGGTCGTCGATGTTGGTGAGCGTCGCGTGCAGTGTCTCGGCGCTCACCACCCCTGACAACCCGTCGGAGCAGAGGAGGTAGCGGTCGCCGAGCTGGGCCTCGCGAAGGGTGAGGTCGGGATCGACCTCACCGCTTCCGTCGAGCGCTCGCAGGAGGATCGACCGCTGGGGATGCGTCGCCGCTTCCTCCGGGGTGATCCGCCCGTCGTCCACGAGCTGCTGGACGAGCGTGTGGTCGTGGGTGATCTGGTAGAGCTCCCCGCGTCTGAGCAGGTAGGCGCGCGAGTCGCCGACGTGCACCAGGGCGACCTGGGTGCCGGACCAGAGCATGGCGGTGAGAGTGGTGCCCATGCCCTTGAGGCTGGGATCCCGCCCGACCATCTCGTGCAGTTTGCGGTTGGCGTCGCGTACTGCTGCCTCGATGGCGTTGAGCAGGTCACCCCCCTGTTGGCTCTCTTCGAGAGAGGCCATTGCGGCGATGGCGACGGAGCTCGCCACCTCGCCGTGTGCGTGCCCGCCCATGCCGTCGGCGACGGCGAGCAGGCGGCCGCTAGCGTACGCCGAGTCCTCGTTCCCTTCGCGGAGGAGGCCGACGTCCGAGCGGGCGGCGTAGCGGAGTGCGATGGTCATTTGCGCAATTCAATGACTGTCTTGCCGACGCGGATCGGAACACCGAGCGGCACCGGGGTCGGGCGGGTGACTTTTGAGCGGTCGAGATACGTGCCGTTGGTGGAGCCAAGATCTTCCACGATCCACTGACCGTCCTGAGGGAAGAGTCGGGCATGCCGGCTGGAAGCGTAGTCGTCGGTCACGACCAGCGTGGCGTCGTTCGCCCTGCCGATGGTGATGGGCGTCTCCGAGAGATTGATGATGGTGCCCTGCAGGGGACCGCCCGTGACGACCAGCTGGCGCGGCTCCCCCTTCTTGTTCTTGGGTTTGGCCGCCGGTTTCGCGGGCTTTGCCGGCTTGCCTCTGGTCGCCGGAGCCGTGCGCGAACCGAACAGGTCGGTCCGGATCACCCCGACTGCGGCAATGACAAAGAACCACAGCACCGCCAGGAAGGCGAGCCGGATCAGCAGCAGCGTGAGCTCGGACATGGACCGTTTGTCTACCCCTAATCGCGCCGGAACACCAGAGTCGTGCGCCCCAGGGTGACACGAGTGCCGTTCTGGAGCTCGATCCTGCGTACCGGCTGGCCGTTGACGAAGGTGCCGTTCGTGGAGCCCAGATCGACGAGCACGACCTGGGGACCCTCGACGCGCAGCTCCGCATGGTGACGTGAGACGCCTGGATCGACAAGACGAAGATCGCAGTCGGTGCCCCTCCCGAGCAAGGTCACCGGAGTGGTGAGCTCGTAGGAGCGGTCGCCCTGCGGGTCGTCCTGTGTGGAGACGAGCAGCCTGGGCCTGCCGCCGAACGCGCCTGGCCGGGAGGCCGGCAGGTCGCTCTTGGGCTGGCGGATCTCGTCCTGCTCGACCGTCGCCCCTCTGATGACGCCCGAGCGGATGCGGAACAGGCCGACCGCCAGGTCGGTGGCCGTCTCGAAGCGGACCCGGACCGGTCCCACGAAGGAGTAGCCCTGCTCCTTGGCGTACTCCCTGGCGAGGTTGGCCAGCTCGTGGCTGATGCTGTCGGCGTAGACCTCGAGCCGTTCGGCGTCGGTCGTCGACAGCTCCACCACGAAGTCGTTGGGTACGAGCGTCCGGCCCTGAGCCACGATGGCGGCCCGCTCGTCCATCTCCCTCTGCACCGCGCTGGCGACCTCGACCGGCTGAAGGTCAGATTTGAACGCCCGCGCAAAGGCCCCCTCAACCAAGCCTTCGAGCCTTCGCTCGAAGCGCTGAAGGACTCCCACCGGGTACCTCCCTTCCTCCGTGCATATCGTCGCGGCCGCTGAGGTGCCCGTGGCTCCTGAGTCGCTCTCTTGCACCCAGCTCTTCTCTCCGCGTCTTGATGCGATCGTATCCGGGTTCGGTACCAGCGTCTGATCCGTGCTACTGTTTCTCCGCACCCAAAAGGGCGGGTGGCGGAACGGCAGACGCGCACGGTTCAGGTCCGTGTGTCCGAAAGGACGTGAGGGTTCAAATCCCTCCTCGCCCACTCCGGTCGCCGATGAAATCGGCAGACCCACAGTGACGAAACAGGGCCCCGGTTCGCAAGAGCCGGGGCTTCTTTATTTGATCCGGGCCCACACCTGCTCGAAGCACGTTACACGGGTCGGCTTGCAGACCGCTTTCTAGTCACTAGCAACGTTTCGGCGGGTTGCGGGGTTTCGCTGAGAGCTGAGCGATTGGTGCGGAGCAGGTCCGGCCGGGCACCAAACAGCACTTTTCTGGCCAACGGCATATAACCGACACTCTCCGTTGACGGGTCATACCTGTGCGTATAGCGTCACGGCTGCGTCGGCCCGGCGCCCCGGTGTGACGGGGAGGCCGACGAGATCGGCGCACACACCTTCCCTACCGGTGAGGAGTTCCGTCGTGCCTGAGGCCCCCCTCCATCTCGGTTACTCGATCCTTCCCGACAGCACGCTCGAGCCTGGAACGTTCCGAATCTCGGTGAGCGCCGCACAGGGCGAGCGGCGAGCCTTCACGCTCTCCCTTCACGACGAGAGCGGCGCGCCCGTGGCCGAGCTGGCCTCGGACGGCGGCGCGGCCCACTCCGGCCCCTGCCCGCTGGACGCCCTCGGCGAGGGAAGGCCGACCGCCAGGCTCCACTCCGCCGACGGCGCGAGCGTGACGGTGGCCACCCTGCTCGATGAGGCCGCGGCGCTGGACCGGCGCCGGATCCACTTCACCTGGCCTGGCGCGGAAGCCGTACCGGGGGCGGGAGCCGTACCGGACAGCCCCGGCAGGCCGCTGGCCGAGCTCGACCCGAACGGCTCCCCCGTCGTGCTGAGCTACGACATCCCCGAACCGACCAGTTACCGCGGCCGCCAGATCATCGAGCTCGACATCCCCTCCTCCTACTTCGTGAAGCCCAGCACGACCCGCACCCCGCCCCTCTACGTCAGCCACTCGATCGGCGCCGACGCCGCGCTCACCGAGGGCTGCTTCCGCGTCTCGCTGACGCCGCCGGTCGGCGACCCCCGCCAGTTCACCTGCAACCTGTTCAACGAGGCCGGCACGCAGGTACGGAGCGTCAGCGCGATCGCCGGCCCGACCGAGTCGTCGCCGTTCACCTTCGACCAGTTCACCGGCACCACGATGACCGCCAGGGTGAACCACCAGGGAAGCAATCAGCCGGACATCGTGATCCCGCTGGTCTTCCCCGAGGGGCCCGCCGTGGCGCTGAACCGGCGCAGAATCCTGCTCACCTGCTCGGCCGCCACGGTCACCGGCCCGTTCCAGCGGGACGCCACGGCCCCGAGCACCGCGACGGGCGGCGAGGTCGTGGCGGCCTCCATGTACATCGGTCACTCCGTCACCCCCGACGACAGCCTGCCGACGGGCACGTTCGGCTTCTCCATGACCGTCCCTCCCGAGCAGCAGCGGGAGTGCTACTGCTGGCTGGTCAACGAGGCGGGCGCGGTGGTGTGGGGCATGCGTTCGGTGGCGGAGGTGACCGACTCCACCCCGTGCGCCTTCGGCCCCGTCCCGGGGAGCACGCTCACCGCCAGGCTGAACTACCAGGGCAGCGAACTGCCCGACGTGGTCGTCCCCCTGGCCTTCCCCGGCAGCCTCGCGTCGGCGCTGAACCGGCAGCGCCTGCACTTCGTCTGGTCCCATCAGCCCGTGGCGCTCGACCCGAGCGGCTTCGAACCGCAGGGTGACGAGCTGGTCGGCGCGGCGAGCCCCGGCAGACGGGCAAGCGAGCTGACGGCCGAGGAGATCGCCGACAAGTTCAGGCTGGCCCAGGACACCGCCTACTTCGACCCCGCGGTCTTCCCCAACGTCCAGGGTGGCGACGACGCCACCAGCAGAGGGCTCATCATCGAGGAGCTGAAGAAGCTCGACGAGAAGACCGTGGTCGTTCAGCTCATGGCGGGGAACAGGCTGGCGGTCTACAGGGACGCGAGCGGCCGCTACACCCACCGCTTCATCCCCGCCCCCCGCGGGGGAGCGCCCGCGCTCATGCTGGTGGAGTACTACCGCCTGTCCTCCTTCCCCGCCAGGTACGGCGCGGGCCGCACGATCAAGACGTTCTCGCTGCTCCCAGGGGAGCGCACGGAGATCCAGGTGCGCAGCTACAAGCGCACGGAGAAGGCGATCAGCCAGGCCTCCTCCATCCTCGACTCCACCAGCGACGAGGTCGAGAGCGACTTCGAGCAGAGCGTGCAGGCCGAGCACGCCACCCAGGACAACACCGGCAGGGCGTTCGAGTATCACGCGGAGGCGAGGGCCGAGGTCACGGCCACCTGGGGCTGGGGCAAGGCGAATGCCTCCGTGAGCGGAGGGGTGAAGGGCTCGTCGAACGCCACCCGCGAGGAGCTGGCCAAGAACGTCTCCACGGCCGTGGCGCACAACGCCGCGCGCGCCTCGTCCCGGCGGGACGTGACGGTCGACACCAGTCTCGACATGAAACAGGAGGAGAGCGAGGAGCAGGCCATCACCCGCACGCTGGAGAACGTGAACGTCAGCAGAACGCTGAACTTCGTCTTCAGGCAGATGAACCAGGAGTTCGTCACGCTGCTGCACCTGGTGGACGTCAGGGTGGCCTTCTTCAACGGCTTCACCGAGTCGCGTAACGAGGTGGCGCTGCCGAAGCTCGGCCGGCTCCTCGAGCTCTACATCGTCGAGGAGCACCGGCAGGAGGTGCTCACGGGCATCATCGAGGAGCTGCGCAGCATCGTCGACCACACGGGCAGGCCGAACCCGGAGTTCGTGGAGGAGGTCAGCGCGGACGACACCAGCCCCTACCTTCGGGTCAATCCCGCGGCCACCTCGACCTACCGCCCCGCGCCCGACGCGCACGAGATCACCGTCCCCGGGGTCATCGTCTCGGCCGACTCCCACGTCATGCGCACCGACGGCATCGTGGTCGACACCTTCCTCGGCAGGGGCAACGGCCTGGACGAGTACTCCACGGGCCTGCAGCGGCAGGCGGTCCGCGCCCGCCAGATCGAGAACGACACCAGGCAGGCCGAGTTGGACAGGCTCCAGCTGGCCGTCCAGCTGGTGCGCGAGCGCGACAGCGCGGGCGTGGAGCTCTACCAGCACCTGTTTCCGGTGCTGCCGGTGGTCAACCACATCGGGCAGGCCTCGATCACCGGAGGTCCCAACGGCCAGCCTGCCAAGCCGGTCGAGCCATGAGCCACACAGGAGCGCAGCCCGTGCCGCCGGGGGGCGCCGTGCTGTCCGACGAGAAGGTACTGGCCGACGGCAAGGTGACGCACGAGAAGGATGTGACTTCAGAGGACAGGGTGCGGCCGCAAACGGTGGTCCAGACGCAGGTGGAGACCGAGGACGCCCTGCACGCCGATGTGGTCGGGGACGCCGTGCTCACAGAGGGGGCCACCGATCGCGTGGCCGGCCCGCCGAGCGGGCAGGTTCCGGAGGAGGAGCTGCCCAGGTTCGAGGACGGGCCCAGGGGCCCGTCACTCAGCCAGGACGCCGCCGCCTATCTCCGCCTCCTCCAGAAGCTGTACACCTCAAGGGGAAAGGGGGTGAGTTGGAGGTCGGCGCCGCTGGCGCCCGTGTACCACCGCATGAAAGAGCTGATCAAGCGAGTCAAAACCATGATCGCCGAGATCGCGGAGTTCGAGGAGAGGAAGGCGCCCCTCCACCGGTACTTCGCGGACACGCTGGTGGACGACCTGAACGCCCTCTACGCCCTGATCGTTCACTTCGCCAGGCGCCTGGAGCATGACACATGGCGCGACGACCCGACGGAGGAGGAGCTGATCCTCCACCTGTTCAGGATGAAGTCGGGCACCCGCTACCTCTCGGGCGACGGGGATCTCGGCCACACTCCACCCACGAGCATGGTCACCCAGTGCAGGGTCGGCGGTAAGACCTTCCGTCACAAGGGGCTGCCGATTCTCGTCATCAAGCTCGAGCACCTGCCGCCCGCGATCGTGATGACCATCCTGGAGATCCGCAACAGGCGAGGCGTCTCCGGCGTGGTCTACGAGGGGAAGGACAGGGACACGGAGCCGAAGACGGCAGGAGGCCTCCGGTCGTGGCACCAGAACGAGCTCGGGCTGCTGCCGCCGCCGCCGAAGGGCGACCCCACGGGGTGGGCCAGGCCGCGAGGTCGTAGCTATCACGACTTCTGGACGGCGGACTCCGTCGAAGGCCTCGCGGGCAGGCAGAAGGACAAGAACCTGAAGATAGGAGAGACCGGGCTGTACGAGCTGACGGTCGTCGGCACGAGGTCGGCCGACATCAGGCTGCTGTACGACTACGCCCGTGACCGCTTCTTCCTCACCTTCCACTACAAGATCATCCTCGCCCCCGACAACACGACGACCAGGCCGAAGACCAAGCAGCTCAGCGTGGCGGCCGAGGAGCTCAAGCTGCCGACGGAGGGCGAGAAGTGGACCAGCGGCCTCTTCCTCGTCGACCTTCCCCTCGATTCACCCTGCGTCTCTGCGCTGGCCTCCAACGAGGAGGAGAAGGAGAAAGAGGACGAGAAGCCGTCCGCCAAGCCGTTCCCTCGCATGCTCGTCGGACCCAAGCTCGCGAAGGGCAGCGTCTCGCTCCAGGTGCCGAAGGCCCTCTGGGACCAGGCGATCAAGGCGTTCAACCAATTCCAGGAGGTTCAGGATCCCCCGAGGCCGCGACTGCGCCCCGGCAACGAGGAGAGCGAGATGATCGTCTACAACTACGTGACGAAGACGTTCTTCGACTTCCACCTCACCTGCATCTGCGACAAGAAGCGTCAGAACATCAAGAGGATCCATCTCGCCGTCCGCCTCACCGGCTGTCACACCTCAGTGATCTACTGGTGGTACGCCCTGTCGTGGACGGAGACCCCGCCCGAGGTGAAGAAGATCATGGAGCTGTGGGAGCAGAAGAAGCAGCCTGCGAAAGGGCGGCAAATCGACCTCGGCAAGGTCGCCTGGCACCTCGAGGGGGAGCCGAACGGACATGGCGTCGCCGAGCTGACCAGCTTCTGGGAGAGGATCGAGCCCTACGAGCCCCTGCTCGACGGCACGGCCCTCCTCGACAGGCTCCTCGAGGAGCTGCTGTCCAAGGCGAGGCACGTCGAGGTCGTGACTTCGCAGTCGGAAGAGGACAAGGGCAAGGTCTTCTTCCGACTGCACCAGTGAGTCCCCCGGCCCGTGCGGGGCCGGGGGACGGTCAGGCGGCCCTGGTGTCGAGGAGTTCGCCCAGCAGGTCGCTCAAGCTCACCATGCCGATGATCGACAGATCGCCCCCCGTGACCAGGCCCAGGTGCGCGCGAGCGTCCTGGAGGGCGGCCACGGCCTCGGGCACCTGGGTGACGCAGGCGAGCCTGGGCAGCGGTCTGGCCAGCTCGCCCGCGGAGACCTCGGGACGCAGCAGCGCGTCGCGCGCGTGCAGCACGCCCCTGATGTCCACTGGAGTGCCGACCAGCAACCGGAGGTGACCGCTCTGGCCCGCCGCCCGTTTGATCTGGTCGGCGCCTGCGTCGGCGGGCACCATCACGACCTGGTCGATGGGGACCATGAGGCGTTCGATGCCCTCGGCCTCCAGGCGCAGGGCCCGGGTGAGCAGGTCGTGCTCCTCGCGGTCGAGCAGGCCCATCCGGCCCGACTCCCCGACCAGCATGGCGAGCTGGCGCGGCGTCCTGGTGGTGGCCAGCTCGTCACGGGCGTGCACGCCGAACAGGCGCAGGATCAGGTTGGTGAAGCCGTTCAGCAGCCACAGCAGCGGGCGCGCCAGCGACGTGAAGGCCCTGAAGGGGACGGCCAGCAGCATCGCGGCCTTCTCGGGACGGGTCAGCGCCCACGACTTGGGCGCCATCTCGCCGATGACCATGTGGAGGAAGGTCACCAGGGCGAGCGCGATCGTCAGCGCGATCGGCACCCGCAGTCCCTCGGGCAGGCCGACGAGGGCGAAGACCGGCTCCAGGTAGTGCTCGATCGCGGGCTCGGTCACCATGCCGAGGCCGAGCGTGCACAGCGTGATGCCGAGCTGCGCGCCCGCCAGCATGAGGGACAGCTGCTTGCCGCCCTCCACCGCGGACTTGGCGACGAACCTGGTCAGCTTGGTGCCGCCCGAGGCCATCTCCTCCAGGCGGTGCCTGCGCGAGGAGACGAAGGCGAACTCGGCGGCCACGAACAGCGCGTTGAAGGCCAGCAGCGCGAGGCTGAGCGCGATCAGGGTGAGCGGGTTCACTTGGCCACCTCGACGGGCTGCTGGGCGGGCGCCAGCCGTACCCACTCGGGAACGCGGCGCTGCAGGGACAGCACCGTGAGGACGGCCTGCGCCTCCTGCTCGTCCGCGGTGAACGGGTCGGACTCGGGGGTGAGCTCCACGGTGACGGCGTCGCCTGGCTCGGCCATCCGGCCGAGCCTGGCCAGGACCAGGCCGGCCACGGTGTCGTAGTCGTCGCTCTCCGGGAGCGCGACTCCGGTGGCCCGCTCGACCTCGTCCAGCCTGAGCGTGCCGGGCACGTCCCAGACGCCGTCTGGACGCTCCAGCACACCGACGGGCTCGGGGTCGTTCTCGTCGACGAGCTCGCCGACCAGCTCCTCGGCCAGGTCCTCGACGGTGACGACGCCGGCCAGCCCGCCGTACTCGTCGATGACACAGACGAGGTCGGCCTTGGCGGCGCGCATCTGCGCCAGCACGAGAGGCAGCGGCAGCGAGTCGGGGATCAGCACGGCGGGGCGGGTGACGTCGCCGATGAGGCCGTCCTCCACGCCCGCGGCCAGCAGCTCGCGCACGCCGGTCACGCCCACGACGTCACCCTCGGGGCCGAGGACCGGGTAGCGGGAGTGACCGCACTCGCGCATCGTCGCGATGAGGTCGGAGATCGGCCGGTCGGCGCGCAGGACGACCACGCGCGGCCTCGGGACCATCGCCTCCTCGGCGATGCGGTCGCCGAACTCGAGCGCCCGCTCCAGCAGCTCCGACAGCCGGGGCGGCAGCTCGCCCGCCCTGGTGGACTCGGCGATGATCCTGGACAGTTCCTCAGGGGTGGCGCCGTGCTCCACTTCCTCCACGGGCTCGACGCCGACACGGCGGAGCAGACCGGTGGCGGCCGAGTCGAACAGCTTGATGACGGGGCCGGCGACGGCCAGGTACATCAGCGTCGAGCGGGCCAGGAACTTGGCCACGGGCTCGGGCTTGGCGATGCCGAGGTTCTTGGGGGCCAGCTCGCCGAGCACCATCTGGATGACGGTGGCCACGAGGACGCCGATCGCCACGGAGAAGGCCGCGGGCAGGTCCCCCAGCAGGGGCCGCACCAGCGTCGCGATGGCGGGTTCGGCGAGGAAACCGACGAGCAGGGCGGTGACGGTGATGCCGAGCTGCGCGCCGGAGAGCATGAACGACAGGCGTGAGGTGACCTGGAGTGCTCGTTCGGCCGCCGCGTCACCGGCGTTGGCCTGCTCCCGCAGGCTTCCTCGGTCGGCGGCGACGAAGGCGAACTCCTGGGCGACGAAGTAACCGGTCGCCGCAGTGAGAAGAAACAGGGCAAGAATGCCGAGATAGGCGCTCATTTCGAGCTCGCAGGGGGTCCCGTGCGCAGGCACGGGTTAGTACTCCATGGGTCCGGAGCGGACACGATCTTCCCTTCGGTAGAGGTCGTCCATAAACGGTAACGACCGGGGTGGCGTCAGATGTTTCCGTAGTGACTCACGGTCTGATCTGTGTACTTTTTCATGGGAATTCCTTGGTGAGACGTCTGCACTGGTGGGAGCCACGAAGTACGGTCGAACCAACCGAGGGGGAGAAGACGACGTGTCCGAGGACGACCGCACGCGGGCCATGCGCTCACCGGGCGACGGCCGCCCGCTGCCGCGAAACAGGGACGACGGCGGGCCGCGCTCGGGCGGCGCGCCCGCGCACCCGGTCCCCGGCGGCGGGCCCACCAGGGCGCACGAGCAGCCGCCGGAGCCCGAAGCGCCCCGGTCCGCCGCTCGCGTGTACGGCAAGGCTCGCTCGGGCAGCAGCCCGGTACGCCCCCTGAAGAAGCCGCCGCGCGAGCCACGTGAGCCTCGCCTGCGCGGCCGCGTCAAGGGCGGGACGATCCTGAAGATCATCGCAGGGGCGGTCGCGGTCCTGCTGGTCCTGGCCGTGGTCGGCTTCTTCTGGGTGAACTCGCGGATCCAGACCATCGACGGCGTGCTCGACGAGTACAAGGGCCGCCCGGCAGACACCCCCGGCACCAACTGGCTGCTCGTCGGCTCCGACAGCCGCGAGGGCCTGACGGCCGCCCAGCGCAGGAAGCTGGCCACCGGCCGGGCGGTCGGCCGGCGCACCGACTCGATGATGCTGCTGCACATCCCCTCGGGCGGCGACCGGCCCACGCTCGTCAGCCTCCCCCGCGACTCCGCCGTCAACATTCCGGGCCAGGTGCGGCGGGACAAGCTCAACTCCGCGTTCGCGATCGGCGGTCCCCAATTGCTGACCCGCACGGTCGAGAACGTCACGGGCATCAGGATCGACAACTACATGGAGGTCGGCTTCGCCGGGTTCGTCGGCATCGTCGACGCGGTGGGCGGCGTCGAGATCTGCGTGAAGACCCCGATCAACGACCCCAAGGCCGGGCTCAAGCTGAAGAAGGGCTGCCAGGAGATGGACGGCGGCACCGCCCTCGGCTACGTGCGCACCCGCAAGGGCGGCGCGCTGCCCGACTTCGAGCGCACCAAGCGACAGCGGCAGTTCCTGAGCGCGGTGGTGAAGAAGGCGGCCAGCCCGGGGGTGCTGATCAACCCGTTCACCTCGATCCCGCTGGCCATGGGCGCCACGGACGCGGTGCGGGTCGACACCTCCACCGGCGCCTTCGACCTGCTCTCTCTCGGCCTGGCCATGGGCGGCGACCCGGTGACGACCGTGGTGCCGTTCGGCGGCAACGAGAACGTCGCGAGCGGGCAGGCGGTCAAGTGGGACACCCCGCGGGCGCTCCGGCTGTTCGACGCGCTCAAGGAGGACCGGCCGGTGCCCAAGGACGTGCTGGACAAGGGCTGAGCCACGACGCGCGGGCCGCCTCCCCTCCGAGAGCGCGGCCCGTGCAGGCGCTCAGCCGGAGGCGCTGGTCGCGGCGCCGATGGCGGCGCTGGTCGCGGCGATCATGATGACCGCGTTGATCTCGGCGATCGTCTTGGCCACGGCCTCGCCGGCCCACGCGCCCTCGGTGATCTCCTTGATCCGCTCCTTGCTCACCCCCGGGAAGGCCTTGCGGTCGAGCTTGGCGGCGTGCAGGACGGCGATGAGCACCGCCGTACGCTCGTCGGGGTCGGCGCCGCCGAGCACGGCCGCCACCCTGGCGCGGATCTCCGCCTCCACCCTGCCGTCGGCCTCGGGCCAGCGCGTGGTGGGGAAGATGCCGAGGACCTTGCCGCGCTCCTGCGTGAGGACGCCGGTGTCGGCGAGCCTGGTCAGCAGGCGGGTCCTGAGCTTGCCCTTGCCGAGCTTGGCGACCCACCAGGCGGGCTTGCGCTCCTTGCCGTCCTCGATGATGCGCGCCATGGCGGCGTCGAGCTCGGGATCGCCGCCCCTGCCGGCGTCCTTGACGACCACCCGCTTCTGCGAGAGCTCGATCCTGCCCTCGACCGCCAGTTCGGCGAGGACGGCGCCGCCGAGCGCGGCGTCCAGCTCGGTGGAGCCGATCAGCTGTTTGCCGTCCTGCTCGCTGTGCGCGAGGAGCAGGACTTCTTCGGCGATGGTGACGCTCATGTCCCGACAGTACGTCGTAAGAGGTCCGTAAGCGTTGGGCCGCGGAACGCGTGGTGACCTGGAGACATGAAACTGCTCCGTCATCCCGTGACCTGGATCGCCGTCGCGGCGGTCTTCGGGGTCGCGATGTACCTGTTCCAGCCGTGGCGGCTCTTCACCACCGTCGAGGTGAACGAGCCGCTCCCCGAGGTGGCCGTCGCCGCCTCGCCGAGCGCCACGCCCACGTCCGCTCCGCGCGCCGCCGTCCGGGCTCCCGCGCCCGAGGTGCTGCTGTCGGGCAGGTTCGTGACCCATGAGCACAGGACCTCGGGCGTGGCCAAGGTGCTCAGGCTTCCCGACGGCAGCCGCGTCCTGCGCATCGAGAACCTGGCCACCTCCGACGGTCCCGACCTGCGCGTGTGGCTGAGCGACCAGCCCGTCACCGACTCCTGGCACAACTTCGACGACGGCGAGTATCTGGAGCTCGGCGACCTCAAGGGCAACAAGGGCAACGCCAACTACCCGATCCCGGCCGCCGCCGAGCTCGACCGGCTCACCAGCGTGTCGATCTGGTGCAAGCGCTTCAGCGTCTCCTTCGGCGCCGCGGCTCTCACCCGTTAACGTGCTCGGTATGTCGATTTCAACGGAACTGCACGCCATCGGCCGTCCGCTGCTCGAGGCACAGCTCGCGCACCCGACCGTGGCGGGCATCGGGAGGGGAGACCTCGAGGAGAAGGTCTTCAGGTCGTGGCTGGAGCAGGACTGGCTGTTCCTGCACGACTACGTGCGGGTGTTCGCCCGGCTGGCCTGGCAGGCTCCCGCCGCGCACCTGGGAGACCTCGTCGACCTGGCGCACACGACCTTCCACGACGAGCTGTCGCTGCACAGGTCCCTGTCCGCCGAGTTCGGCGCCGACCTCGACGGCGCGGTGAAGGGCCCGGCCTGCGCGGCGTACACCGCCTTCCTGCTCGAGTCGGCGGCGAACTACGCCGAGGGCCTGGCCGCGCTCTATCCGTGCATGTGGGGATATTCCACGCTCGGCCAGATCCTCGCCGAGAACAAGCCCGCCGAGCCGCGTTACCGCGCCTGGGTCGACACCTACGCCGACCCCGGTTTCGCCGCGCTGACCAGGCGCATCGCGGAGATGATCGATGAGGCGGCGCCCGACCGGCCGAGGGCGAAGGAGCTGTTCACCGAGGGCATGCGGCACGAGCTGGCCTTCTGGGACGTGCCGTAGCGCGGACGCTGCCGTCCACAGCCTGTGGACCATACTCTGGACGCATGCCGGAACTTCCCGAAGTGGAGTCGCTCGCCGAGTTCCTGCGTGAGCGGGCGGTGGGCCGCACCATGCTGGCCGTCGACGTCGTCGCCTTCCAGGCGCTCAAGACCTTCGACCCGCCCGTCACCGCGCTCGGCGGCCTGACGGTCACGGGCGTGACGAGACATGGCAAGTTTCTCGACCTCGACTGCGACGGCCTCCACCTGGTCTTCCACCTCTCGCGGGCGGGGTGGCTGCGCTGGCGCGACGACCTGTCGGGCGCGAAACCCGTCCGTCCCGGCAAGGGTCCGCTGGCGGTGAGGGTACGGCTGGCGCCCGACGACGACGGCGTGGCCCCCGGGTTCGAGCTGACCGAGGCGGGCACGCAGAAACGCCTGGCCGTCTACGTCGTCAAGGACCCCATGGCGGTCCCTGGCATCGCCTCGCTCGGCCCCGACCCGCTCGCGCCGGAGTTCACGCCGAGCTCGCTCAAGCAGATCGTGGGCGGCAGCCGTACCCAGATCAAGGGGTTGCTCCGCGACCAGAAGGTCATCGCGGGCATCGGCAACGCCTACTCCGACGAGGTGCTGCACGCGGCCAGGATGTCACCCTTCAAGATCGCCGCCACGCTGACCGACGCGCAGATCGCCGACCTGCACGAGGCGATCGTCACCACGCTCCGCGACGCGGTCGAACGGGCCCACGGGCTGGCCGCCAAGGACCTGAAGGCGGAGAAGAAGTCGGGGCTTCGCGTGCACAACAGGGCGGGGCAGACGTGCGACGTGTGCGGTGACACGATCCGCGAGGTGTCGTTCGCCGACTCGTCGCTGCAGTACTGCCCCACCTGCCAGACCGAGGGCAAGATCCTCGCCGACCGGCGGATGTCCAAGCTGCTGAAGTAGCCGCTTCAGGCCACGAACGGGGGCTGGCCGGTCTCGCTCACCATCGGCTTGCGGGCCAGCTCCCACGACTGCATGCCACCGCCGACGTTGACGGCGTCGCGGCCGATGTGGTTCAGCCAGGCGGCGGCGTGCGCCGAACGGCCGCCCACCCTGCACACGACGTAGACCGGCTGGTCGGCGGGCACCTCCTCGACCCTGGCCTGCAGCTCGCCCAGCGGGATGTGCACCGCCTCGGGGGCGTGGCCCGCCACCCATTCGCTCTGCTCGCGGACATCCAGCAGGTAGGCGTCGGCGGGCACGTCGGTCACTGCGATCTCAGGAACGGTCATGCTTCCATTCTCGGTGAGCCGAACCCATGACCACGCCGTCTTCCCAGACCAGGGGGTTGGGGCCGAGGTCTTCTGGGGTGTGGGGGAGGGGAGCCGGCCGAGCCCCATGGCTGCGACATCGCCGCCGCGCTCGACATTCACGCCGAAGGCCATCGCCTTCGGTCCCTGCACCGCGAGGCGGGAGCATCCCCGGCGGGAGAGGTCACGTCCTCAGGACGCCACGGGCAGGCGGATCTCGAACCGGCATCCAGGGCCCTCGTTCACGGCGGAGACGCTGCCGTCGTGCGCGGCCACCAGGCCCTGGGTGATCGCCAGTCCCAGACCTGCTCCCCCGTCCCTCGTCGGCGTGCGGGCCTTCTCGCCGATGAAAGCGACATCGAAGACCCTGGGCAGATCCTCTTCGGGGATCCCGCCACAGGCGTCGGTAACCGTCAGGCAGGCCAGCCCACCCTCTACGGAGACGTTCACGGCGACTGTTCCCCCCGTAGGGGTGTGCCTGATGCCGTTCACCACCAGGTTGCGCAGCGCTCTGCCCAGCGCGCCCGCGTCAGCCGACACCGCCACCACCGCCGGCGTGGCGCACAGCCGCACACCCTTCTCCACCGCCAGCGCCTCCACTCCGGCCACCGTGTCCGCCACCAGATCGCCCAGCCCGATCATGGACTTGTTCAGCCGCAGCGAGCCCGCGTGGATGCGTGAGAGCTCGAAAAGGTCGTCCACCATCGCCGACAGGCGCTCCACCTCCAGCCTGATCTGGGTGGGATACCGGCGAGCGTCGCCGACGCCGTCCTCCAGCGCCTCGGCCATAGCCCTCATCCCCGCCAGCGGGGTCCGCAGGTCATGGCTCACCCAGGCGACCAGCTCCCGCCGCGCCCCCTCAAGCGCCCGCTCCCGCGCGTACGACTCCTCCAGGGTGCTGGCGATGGCCCGCAGTTCGGCGGGCAGCCCCTGCGGCGCGACGAAGGAGGGTTCGCGCACCGCCGCCGCCAGCCGCCTGCTCGCCGCCACGATCTGCCTGGCCAGTACGAACGCCACGCCGAGGCCCACGAGCCCGCCCACCGCCACCACGCTGAGCACGAGGTCCCTCGCGGCGCCGTCGATGACCATCCTCATGGTGATCGCCGCGACGCCCGCCACCGTCGCCAGCACCGCGACCGCCACGACGACGGCGAGCATGACGCCGATCGACCGGGTGCGCAGCCGCCACATCAGCGCGAGACCGGCCGCCGCCACCACCACGCCGAGCCCGGCGGTGACGGTCACGATCTCGAGAAGGGTCATGACAGCGGCTCGTACCTGTAGCCGACCCCCCAGACCGTGACGATCCTGCGCGGCACGGTGGGGTCGGGCTCGACCTTCTCCCTCAGCCGCCGCACGTGCACGGTCACCGTGGAGGAGTCGCCGAACGACCATCCCCACACCTGGTCGAGCAGGGCCGCCCGGCTGAAGGCCTGGCGGGGGTTGCGCATCAGGTAGGCCAGCAGATCGAACTCGCGGGCGGTGAGGAGGATCTCCTTGTCGCCGAGCCGTACCTCGTGAGCGCCCACGTCCACGACCAGGTCGGCGTCGCGCAGCACCCCGCTGCCGCCGGTGACCGAGGCGCCGCGCGCCCTCCGCAGCACCGACTGCACGCGCAGCGCCAGCTCGCGAGGGCTGAACGGCTTGGTCACGTAGTCGTCGGCGCCGGTCTCGAGGCCGACCACGCGGTCGATCTCCTCGCCGAGCGCGGTGAGCATGATCACCGGTACCGGCCAGCGCTCCCTGAGCTTCTTGCACACCTGGAGGCCGTCGACCTTGGGCAGCATGAGGTCGAGCACCATCAGGTCGGGCGGGTCGGCCAGCGCCCTGCGCAGCGCCTCGGCCCCGTCGCCCACGCAGTCGACCTGGTGGCCGTCGCGTTCGAGATAGCGCGCCACCACCTCGGCGACGGTCGGGTCGTCGTCGACGACCAGGATGCGGGTGCTCACTCAGCCACGGTACGGCTAATCCCCTCGCGGACGCATGGTCCAGGACGTACGGTAGCCCCATGGGTCGAATGGTCATGCTCGTCGCAGGCGCCCTGCTGGCGCTCTGGGTGCTCTTCGCGTTCGTCGTGCCCATGATCATGGGCTTGCTGAAGCTCGCGCTGATCGTGGGCGTGATCGCGGTGATCGTCTTCATCGCCGTCTCCCTGGTGGGCAGGACGGCCAGGTAAGTGTTCCAACTCGTGCTGGCGGATCCCGCCGGCCTGGTGCTGATCGCCGGGCTGGTGCTGATCCTGCTCGCCGTCTGGGCGAGCGGCGTGCTGCTCGCCCAGCGGGGCGGCACGCCGTCCTTCCCCATGGCCTACGCCAGGAAGACGGCGTTCCTGCGCCAGCGCGATCCCGACGCGGCGGGCAGACCGCGCCCCAGAGCTCCGTCATCGCACTCCTTCTAGAAACGAAGACCTTTCTATGAGGAGTTGTGATGATCGATTCTTTTGTCATGTTCATCACCGGCTTCGGCGGTAACACCGCGCTGGTGATCGTGCTGTTCACGCTGGCCGTACGGCTGCTGCTACTCCCGCTCAGCATCAAGCAGGCGCGCGCCGCCAAGATCCGCATGCGGCTGGCGCCGCGCCTGCAGGAGCTGCAGAAGCGCCACAGCCGCAATCCCGAGCGGCTGAGCAAGGAGATGTCGGCCCTCTACGCCAAGGAAGGCACCTCGCCGTTCGCGGGCTTCGGTCCCGCGCTGGCGCAGATGCCGTTCCTGTGGTTGATGTATCAGGTCGCCACCCACCCCCTGATCGGAACGGACCTGCTCGGCCGGCACCTGGCCGCCGTGGTCGCGCAGTACGGCCTCATCAGCTGGCCGGTGCTGGCTTTCGCCGGCGTCATCGTGGCGATCGCGCTGATCGCCTGGTACACCTCCCGCAGAATGGAGGCAGGACAGCTCAAGATCCTCAAACTGCTGCCCTACGGCACAGTGATCGCCGCTGCCGTGCTACCGCTGGCCGCGGGGATCTATCTGCTGGTCTCGACCGCATGGACGGCCGGCGAGCGCCGGGTGCTCTACCCGGCTTCCTTGAGCGCGGCGACCTGACCGTTGGCGTGCTGACCGTTGGCGTGCGGGGCGGGGAGCACGGCCCATACCGTGGTCGTCTCCCCGTCGTGCCGGACGCCCCAGCTCTCCGCGACGTATTCGACAATGCCGAGGCCGCGCCCGCCGAGTGACGACATCGTGGGACGGCCCGCACGCGGCTCGGTCGCCGCGCCTCCGTCACTCACCGCCACCTCGACATGATCATCGCTCCACAGCCACGCCACCCTGACCATGCCAGAGGTCAGCGGACGCGCATGCCGTAGCGCGTTGCTCAGCAGCTCGCTCACCACCAGGACCGCATCATCGATCGCGGTGGTGTAGACCCCCCACTCCTGCAGGTCAGTGCAGAGACGCTGGCGCGCGACGGCGACGCTGGACAGTGCGTACGGCAACATCACGACGCTCGACACACCCACCTCCCCGCTCCCATGTCCCCCCAGGGAACGCCCCCGGATACGACCGAAATGCCCCGTTACACAGTCCCAGAAACCGTGTCTCGATCACAGCTTGTACACATTGGACGATAGATCAGCGCATCCGTGACCGGCTCGTTACCGGCCCGGTGTGTCGTCCGCGATAGTGAGAGCAAGTCGCATCCGAGTGCCTCCACCTGGGCGGGGATGGGCGGTGACCTCGCCGCCCTGAGCCCTGACCAGACTGCGCACGATGTAGAGCCCGAGCCCCACACCGCCGAATCTGCGCCGGTCACCGCTGTCGACCTGGACGAAACGCTCGAATATTCGGTCACGGTCATCCGCGGCGATGCCGACACCTTCGTCGTCCACCACCACGATCACGTGCCGTTGCTCCGCCCACGCCTCGACACTGATCAGCCCGCCGTTGGGTGAGTACTTGAAGGCGTTCTCGAGCAGCTGCCCGAGCACGATGTCGGTGGCCAGCGCGTCACCCCGCACGTCGGGCAGCCCGTCGGGGATGACCACCTCGACCCGGTGCCTGTCGGACAGCACGGGCAGGCCCAGCGTGGCCGCGCGCACCCGCTCGGACAGGTTGAAGGTCTCGACGCGGACCGCGAGCTCCTCGGCGCCCGCGCGGGCGCCGAGCAGCAGGTGATCCATGAGCTGCCCGAGCGATCTGGCCCGCTCGGCGATCGTGTGGACGGCGGAGCGGCGTTCCGGATCGGTCAGCTTGTCCCAGCGCGAGTCGAGCGTGCTGGCGAACCCGCGCACGATCGTGATCGGTGTGCGAAGTTCGTGGCTGGTCGTGGCCAGGAACAGATCCTTGGCCTCCTCCAGTTCCTTGGCCGTGGTGATGTCGCGGAAGTCGACGACGATCTCCCCCGTCTCCTCGATCTTGGCGCTGACCACGTCGAGCCAGCGCCCGTTGGCCAGCTGGAAGGTGAGCTTCTCGCCGGGCTCGGGCAGCGGGAAGGGCGGCGGCCCGCCGATGACCTCGTCGACGGGGATACCGGTGAGCTCACCGGCTGCGGGGTTCCACTGGACCACCCTGCCGGGCTCGTCGAGCACCGCGATGCCGTCGGCGCTGGCGTCGAAGACGGCCCGCTCGTGCGCCCGCTGCCGCAGCGCCTCCTGGTAGGCCATGGCGTTGCCCACCGCGATGCCCGCGTGCCCGGCCAGCAGCTCGAGCAGCTCGAGCTCGACATGGCCGGGCTTCCGCTTGGCGAACAGCGCGTAGAGCGCGCCGTAGGGACGGCCGCCCACCGCGGCCAGTCCGAGCGCGATCGTGTGCAGGCCGGGCAGCTCCGCCCAGACCAGGTCGTCGAGGCCGCTCGACTCCAGCATGACGGTCTTGCCCGTGCGCATGAGCTTGCCGACCAGGCTGCTGCGCAGGTCGGAGGTGGCGTTCCTGAGCGTCTCGGGCAGTTGGTAGGCGCTGACCAGCCTCAGCCGTTCGTCCTCGATGAGCACGAATCCGCCCGCGTCGGCCCCCGTCAGCTCGGTGAGGCTGGCCGCGATGCGGTCGAGCACGGCGGGCAGCTCCAGCTCGGCGTTGATGTCGCCCACGACGTCGGTGAGCCTGCGCACCAGCCTGGCCCGGTGCGCGCCCCTGTCCCTGGCGACGAGGTCGTCCTCAGGCAGATGGTGGACGTGCACGTAGCCGATCACGGCCGTGCCCTGGAGCAGCGCGCTGGTGTCGACCCGCACGTCGAGAACCGTGCCGTCCCTGTGGAAACGCTTGGTGCGCAGCGAGACCTCGCCGCCGGTGCGCACCCTTTCGAGCACCGCGTTGTGCTCGGCGGTCAGCTCGCCAGGGACGATCGGCGCGCGCCGCCCGACCATCTCCTCGGTGCTCCATCCGAACAACCGCTCCGCCGCTGGGTTCCAGACCAGCACGGTCTGGTCCCTGTCGAGCACGACGACCGCGTTGGGGGCGCTGGAGAGGACGGCAGCGGCGATCTCCTCGTCACCCACGCTTCCATACTGCCCGTGGCGCGCCTGCTCCGTAGGCGGATCCGTCCGATACGCTGCGGGTTATGTCGGCCGGCGACCTCGAAGCCCTGCTGAGGGTCACCTCAGCCACCTATCGTGCTGGGCGGTCGCCTGACGTGGCCGTCGGCACCTACGAAGGCGCGCTCGGCAGGCTGGTGCTCGCGGTCACCGGCAAGGGCGTGGTCGCCTGCAGCTTCGAGGACGAGCACACGATCGTCGAGCGGCTGACGCGCGTGGTGGGCGGACTCGTCGGTCCTGACGCGCGCCGCCTCGACCCGGTGCGCCGCGAGCTCGACGCCTACTTCTCCCGGCGCCTGCGCGCCTTCACCACCCCCGTCGACCTGCAGCTGGCCACGCCGTTCGCGCGCACGTTGCTGCAGATGACCATGGCTGTGCCGTACGGCACCAGCACCACCACCGCCGACCTCGGGGCGCGCATCGGACGGCCACAGGCGCTGCGCGCGGTGGGCAACGCGCTGAACGCGAACCCGGTGTGCGTGATCGTGCCATGCCACCGGGTCCGCGACCGCGAGAGCTATCCGGGCGGGGCGACCGCCCTTGAGCGCCTGCTGAGGATCGAGGGTTAGCGCCTGCTTCGCCGTACGAGGCCGATGGCCAGGGTGATCAGGCCCGCCACCAGGAACGCGCCCACGGCCGCGCTCATCCACGGCTGCCTGGTGAAGCCCAGCGCCGTGCGCGCGCCGTCCCAGATCGCCGCCCACCAGCTGATCGTCGAGGGCGCGGCCAGCAGCCACCAGGTGACGAAGCCCAGCGCCCACGGCGCGACCATCGGCCAGCGCGAGGGGGCGTTCTCGCTGGTGTTCCAGGTCTTGCCGCGGCCGAGCAGGAAGTAGTCGACCACGAGAACGCCCAGCATCGGCACGAAGACGGCGCCGATGATGCTGAGGAAGGCGCTGTAGGAGTTGACGTCGACGAGCAGCGCCACGCCGATGGTCAGCACGCCGATCGCGACCGAGAAGAGGCGCCGGTCCACCCGGGGCATGAGGTTCTGCAGGGACATGGCGGTGGAGTAGACGTTCGCGAAGGACTGGTCGGTCTCGCGCAGCACCAGGATCCCGAAGAAGAGCGCGCCCAGCGGAGCGGCCACGAACGGTCCGAACACCGTGGTCGGGTCGTTGAGCACGGCGTCGTGCCCGGCGATCGCCACCGCGTACACACCGATGGCCAGGCAGGCGACCTGCGCGATCGTGTAACCGCCGACGACGCCGGTGAAGGCGGCGCGGCTGCTGCGCGAGTGCCTGGCGTAGTCGGCGGCCACCGGTACCCACGACACCGACAGCGCGATCACGAAGTCGACGGCGGGGGCGAAGGCGTCCCACGTGCCGCCGGTCTGCGCGGGGGCCTCCCGCAGGAAGACGACGGCGAACCAGACGGTCGAGATGATCACGCCGATCGTGACGACGCGCCTGATCAGCCTGATCGCGCCGAGCGGGTAGATCGTCAGACCGGTGGTGATCGCCCCGGCGAGGAGCACCCAGACCGCGTACGGCACGGCGTCGCCGAAGATGGCCTGCGCGCCCATCGAGATGACCCACAGCTCGAAGGCGCCCCACCCGAGCATCTGAATGATGTTGAGCACGGTCGGGACATACGAGAGCCTGGCCCCGAACAGCCCTCTGAGCAGCACCATCGCGGGCTGGCCGGTCTGCGCGCCGGGGATGGCGGCCAGGCCCACCATGGCGGTGCCGACGAGGCTGCCGACGACGGTCGCGGTGACCGCGGCGGTCATGGACAGCGGGTTGTCGTCGAGGAGCGGGTTGATGAGGAACAGCGCGAAGGAGAAACCGAGAAGGCTGACGCCGAGATTGGCCCAGAAGGCGCCCTGGTCGAGGACACCGAGCGTCTTGGGCGCAGCCTCGTCGAGGGTCAGGGGGACTTCTGCACGCTTGGGGTCGATGACATGCGTCATCACACGCTCCCTACGCCGGCATTACCCGGACAGGTTCATGCGGTCGGCAACGGCAGTTGCCCTCTCAGCCCGGTTGCCCCGAGCTCCCGCGGTTTGGACTTGTGAGTGCGGCCGGGGTCTGCCCAGCTCGCGCCCCAATAATGCACTATTCGTCCGTCTTCAACCACCCCACGGCTCTTCACGCTATGTCTCGCACTGGCGTCGGCGGACGTCCACCGACGTACAGCTACGTGCGCGGCGGTAGCTGTACTTTCCAGCCTTACGATCCGCGACTGCATCGCCCTACTGGAGAGCGAGGCCGCGTGATGGCCAAAAGACGCGCGCGAACACGCGCCAACGGCGAAGGGACCATCTCCAGGACGAGGCGCGGCGTGGACCTGCGGCCACGAAGACTCCCACGTTGGAGGCACGAGCCGTCTACTGGCTCAAGGAGGTTGTCATAGGGCCCAACCATGCGCTGCTGACCGTGGTGACCTACGAGACATATCCGCGGCGGCGTACATCGAACAACAGCGCCGACCGATCTGACGGCGCCATCCCCTGACGGGGACCGCATTCAAGGCAGAGGCCTGCTGTGGACCTTCGGTAAGGACGCCTCCCATTTCACAACCCCATGCATGGTGACCCTCCTCAGGCCGACTCGGGAAGCGCCTGGATGGGTCCGAACGAGTCGGAGAAGGCGCGGAAGGTCGGGCATGGCCAGCGCCACATGCAGCTGCGACATCTCAGGATCGGATGGGTGGGATCACTGGTGATGCCGCCGGCGTCGCGCGGCTGGTGCAGGTCAAGGAGGCGCAGGCCGAGCTCCGTGAACGCGAGCAGGTCGTCGCGGGCGTCGGTGAGGAAGTCGAGGTCCTCGGTCGACAGCCGCGTGCGGACGGGAACGAACCCGTCGTGGTTGACCAGCCCCCGAAGGCGCGCGGTCTCCTCGCGCCATGAAGCGGCCTTCTCCGTGCGGACCAGCATGGCCTCCAGGTGTTCACGTAGTCGCTGGCGGATGGGGTCCTCGTAATGGTCATCGTTCATCGACTGCTCCCGCGGCGGCCCGGGGCACGCAGGCCGGAGACGAGTCGTGAGCGAGTGGGTTGCATGGCGTCCTCTCCCTGAGATGCAGGCGCCGGGGCAGGGGTGCGGAGGACCTCCAAGCCGGGTATCCCTGCCGGTCAGGAATGCTGACGCGACAGGCATGGAAGCCGTTATCACCTCACCCCTCTCCGGTCCTTGCCGGTTTCACACTGTCAAGCTTCGCGTACTCTGCGTTTTCATGGGGCCGAAACGGGGGACAAAAACCAGACCGCCCCCTATCGGCGTGAGAACGTGACCCGGAGCCCCGACGCCGCTAGCCTGCCCATGTGGAGCTCAAGGTCTCGACTCGATCACATGCCGGCCATGCCCTCGTGGAGATCGCCGGTGAAATCGACCTCTATACGGCGCCCCGCCTGCAGTCGGAGTTCACTCGACTGCTGCAGGACGGGCCCAGCCGTGTGGTCATAGACATGTCCGGGGTGGATTTCTGCGATTCCACCGGCATGAACGTGCTGCTCTCGGCGCTCAAGCGGGTCAGGGAGCGCGGCGGGCAGCTCGAGGTGGCCGCGCCGCGGCCCGCAGTCAGGAAGATCCTGCAGGTCACCGGCCTCGACTCGGTGTTCACCGTGCACGAGGAAGTGCCTGAGGAGCTGCTGATCTCCGAGGGCTCGTGACCGACACCGCGGTCATCGTCCCCGCCAAGGACGAGGCCGAACGCATCGGCGCGACCGTCGCGGCGGCACTCGAGCTGCCGGGCGTCGATCTCGTCGTGGTCGTCGACGACGGCTCGGCCGACCAGACAGGCAGGATCGCGCGCGCCGCCGGCGCCAGGGTGGTCCGCCACAGCCGCAACCGCGGCAAGGCAACCGCCATGGAGAGCGGCGCGGAGGCGGTGCGGCTGCTCGACGGTCCCGTGCCCAGACACCTGCTCTTCCTCGACGCCGATCTCGGTGAGACCGCCCGCGCCGCCTCCGCACTGGTGGAGCCGGTACGGGCGGGCGAGGCGGACATGACCATCGCGGTCTTCGCCACCAGGGTGAAGCTGGGCGGCCACGGCCTCGTGGTCCGACTCTCCCGCGACGGCATCAAGCGCGCCTGCGGCTTCTCCGCCACGCAGCCGCTCAACGGCCAGCGCTGCCTGACCAGGGAGGCCTTCGAGGCGGCCCAACCGCTGGCGCACGGCTTCGGCGTGGAGACCGGGTTGACCATCGACCTGGTGCGCAAGGGCTTCAGGGTGGTCGAGGTCGAGGTGGAGATGGCCCACCGGGCGACGGGCAACGACTGGCACGCGCAACTGCACCGCGCCAGGCAGCTTCGCGACGTGGCGCGGGCCCTGGCCGTGCGCGAACCGGTGATCCGCGACAACCTCGCCAAACTCCGGCCGTAACCGGCTCGGGTGCGGGCTGTCCTCGGGGTGTGCTGGAATCTCCGGGTGACATCGCAGACGGGGACCGAGGCGGGGCCGGGGCTGGTCGCGCGCGCCGCGCCCGTGCTCGTCGCCGGGTCCGTGCTGCTGACGATCATCATCGGGCTGCTGGGGCCCTCGGCCATGGTGCCGGGGCTCGGCGGGCCGGGCTGGCTGCCGCCGTACTCCCTGGACGCGCGGCCCGCGCCGCACCTCGTCGTCGCGCTGGGGGCGCTCGCCGTCGCCCTGGGCGGACTGGGACTCCTCTGCGGCCTGTGGCGCCCGCACAGTTCTCAGGGCGGAGCGCGCGCCCTGGTGCTGGGCGGCTGTGCGGCCGCCGCCGTGCTGGCCTTCCTGCCGCCCTCGGGGTCGGCCGACCACCTCAACTACGCGGCCTACGGTCGCATGGTCACACTCGGGATCGACCCCTACACCAGCGGCGCCGCCGACCTCCCCGGCGATCCCATCGCGGCGGCCGTGGAGCAGCCGTGGCGGGAGGAGCCCAGCGTCTACGGACCCGTGGCCACCGCGGTGCAGGCGCTGGCGAGCTGGGTCGGCGGCGACTCCGTCAGGCTGACGATCTTTGTGATGGCGCTGGTCAACGCGGCCGCGTTCATCGCCACGGGGCTGCTGCTCGACCGCCTCACCCGCGCCGACCCACGGCTGCGGCTGCGGGCCGCGCTGCTGTGGACGGCCAACCCGCTGCTGCTCTACCAGCTCGTCGCGGGGCTGCACGTCGACACGCTGGCGATCGCCTTCATGGTGGCCGCGCTGGCGGTGAGCGCCCGAGGTCCCGCCCTCGCGAGCGCCGCCGTCTCCCCAGGACGGCTCGCCGCCTCGGGAGCGCTGCTCGGTCTCGGCGTGGCGGTGAAGCTCAACGTGGGTCTGGTGGCGCTCGGACCGGCGTGGGAGCTGAGGCGGCGGCCCAAGCGGCTGGCCCTGGTCGCGGGCGTGGCGCTCGCGGTGGCCGCGCTCGGCTACCTCTGGGCCGGGGCGCACGCCTTCGACCAGGTGAGCAGGGCGGGCAAGGCGATCTCGCACGCCTCGTCCTGGAAGCTCGTCCAGGGGTGGTTGCAGGCGGTCGTCGGTGAGGGGAGCGCCTATCGGGGCGAGATCCAGGTGGGCGCGCTGGTCGTGCTGGCCCTGCTGGCCTGGGCGCTGCTCAGGCTCGCGCCGCCGCCGGCCGACGCGGCGAGGGTGGCGGCGGTCGCCGTCGTCGCCTACGTGTTCGCGACGCCGTACATCCTGCCGTGGTACGACGGGCTGGCGTTCGCGCTGGTCGCCCTGGTGGCGGCGTCGCGGGTCGACCTCTTCCTCACCGCGCACCTGACGCTGCTGTCGCTGGCCTACCTGCCTGCCAGGGTGGACGGCCAGCCCCCCGACCTCGAGTGGCTCAGGACGGTCGTCAGGCAGCAGGTGGTGCCGTGGTCGCTGCTGGCGCTGACGGCGGGTCTGGCGTGGTGGGCGTGGCGAGCTGGAGCGCGCGCACGCACGCGGCCAGAGTGAGCGGCACGGCCACCGTCAGCGCCATGGCGGGGATCGCGATGCCCGAGTCGTTGACCAGGAAGCCGACGAAGGCGCAGGTCAGCGCGCCGAACAGGCCCGCGCGCAGGGTCGGGGCCAGGCCGTAGGCGCGGCCGAGCGCCGAAGCCCCCCACCGCGAGGGCCGGTCCAGGACGAAGAACAGGAAGGCCAGCGCCACCAGGGACAGCAGGGTGAGCTGCCAGTTGCCGACGGTGATGCCGATCATCGAGCTGAACTTCCGCCACACCACGGTCAGGGCCTGCCCGTCGATGATCTGCTGGACGAAGGTGCCCAGGTGGGTGCGCTGGTCGGCGGCGCGCAGCCAGTCGGCGAAGGCGATGGCCCCGATCAGGACAGCGCCCGCCAGGCCGACCAGCAGCAGTTTGACCAGCGAGACCCTGCGGCCCGAGAGCAGGATGAGGAAGACGGCCAGGCCGATCACGAACGCGGGCACCCCGCCGAAGTCGGCGCCCCACCCGGGCCAGCCGTCCGCGAACACCGCGAACGCGCCGTAGGCCGCGCACAGCAGCACCACCACGATCCTGCGCAGGCGGCCGAGCAGCCACTGGGCGATCCCGGCCAGGGCGAGGACGGTGCCGGTGGCGTAGACGGCGAAGGCGATGTTGCTGAAGCCGTAGAAGCGGCCTCCGGTGACGGGTTCGTACCCCGTCACGGCGTTGACCTGGAGCCTGGAGCCGGTCATGACGTCCAGGAGGAGGGCCACCGAGGTGACGCCCGCGACCACGGTGAGCGGGCCGAGGACGTGCGCCCGCCACGGTCCCGCGAACGCCAGCGCGGTGATGAGCCCCGCGAAGGCCAGGATCGTGCCGATCAGCGCGGGCATCGCGGCAGGCAGGCTCCACCACGGCACCAGCTGGGCCAGGAAGGTGGAGACCGCGACGGCGCCGCTGACCACGGCCACGACCTGGACCGCGGCCAGCACCCGCGAGCTCGCCGCGTCCTCGACCGGCGCGTCGGCGCCCAGAGCGGACCGGCGCCTGCGCAGGACGAGCGCGGCGACGGCGTAGAAGAGCACCTGCACCGCCACGAAGACGGCGAAGAAGGGCCCCCGCACCTCTCTGAGCACCTGGCTGGCGAGGTCCTCGTCGGCGAGGCGGGTGACGGTCTCGGCGACGGTGGGCGGCGCTTCGCCGCCGTTCTCCCACGCCCGACCGACCACGCCCGCGGGCACCGTGAGCCCCAGGTTCCTGATCGCGGTCGCGGTCAGGTCGGTGATCGTGACCAGCGCGTCCTGGCGGGTCGAGGTCGCGGTCAGGAACCCGTGGCGGTACGGCCCGCCGTGCGCGAGGGCCACGTGCAGGTGCGCGGCCGTCGAGGTGTCGGAGAGCCCGGCCACCAGGACCGTGGTGCCGGCGGGCAGCCGGTCGAGGAACGCGCCGATGCTGCGGTCGGCCGCGGCCGCGGCGGCCTGCCTGGCGGCCACGGCGAGGTCGGGGGGTACGCTGTCCCGGTCGGCGGGCAGCGCCGTCCACGCGCGGGCCAGCTGGTCGGCCTCCATCACGATCAGGTCGTAGGAGGCGGGGTCGGCCAGTCCTTCGGGGGCGTCCGCGTAGGCGCCGACCTTCCCCGACCTGTTGGCCGCGCCGAGGGCCGCGCCCGGTCCGACGGCCGCGACCCTGCCGCCCGCGTCCTCGACGGTCTGTCCCAGCGTGCCGAGCACGGCGTCGTAGCCGGTGCCCGCCTGGAAGGCGGTCAGCTCGGCCCAGCCGGGTACGGCTCCCGCCGTGGGCGCCCCCGGCATGACGCAACCGGGCGCGCCCGCGCGCTGGCCCGCCGACACCGTCAGCCAGCCGGCCATCGGGCAGGAGGTGCCCCTGTTCGGCGGCGGGACCACGCGGGTGGACAGCGAGGCGGCGGCGCCCCCGCCGACGAGCTTCCAGAGGTGCGGTGTCCGCGCCTGGTCGAGGTCGCTCCACTGCAGCCCGGGCACGCCGACGACCGCGACCCTGCGCTCCACGGCGGCGCCTGCCGTGGAGGAGGCCGCCCCCACGAGGAGCGGAAGCAGGGCGAACAGGCCCAGGCACAGGCGCGCCAGGGTGCGGTACGGCATGCGGGGACCCCCAGAGTCAGCGCCCGAGAACGGCTAGAGCCACGGTAACGTGCCACATCGTGACAGGTGGTGTAGCGCCCTCGATCAGGCGCCGATGGTGGCTGTGGCCGCTGGCCTTGGCGCTCGTCGGGCTGGCCGTGTGGCCGCTCGTCGAGACGTGGCTGACCAACGCGGACGACCAGCGCCTCGTCGACCTCGACGTCTACCGCACCGGCGGCCAGATGGTGCTGGAGGGCCGTCCTGTCTACGACTTCATCACCCCGGCTCCCCAGCTGCTGCCCTTCACCTATCCGCCGGTCGCGGCGCTGCTGGCCGTACCGCTGGCCTGGATGTCGTGGGAGACGGCGCAGTGGGTGTGGACGGCGGGCGTCTACGCCGCGCTGGCCGTCACCGTCGGCTTCGCGTTCCGGCAGGTGAACAGGAACCCGCTGGTGTTCGCGGTCCTGATGGTGGCGTGCGCGTACCTGATGCCGATCCGCGACCAGGTGCGCTTCGGGCAGGTCGACATCCTGCTCGTCGCCCTGTGCCTGGCCGACTGCGTGGCCAAGCGGCCGTGGTGGCCGCGCGGGTTCCTGATCGGCCTGGCCACGGCCGTGAAGCTCACGCCCGGTGTCTTCCTCGTCTACCTGCTGGTCACCAGGCAGTGGAAGACGTTCTGGATGGCGGCCTTCTCCACCGCGGCGTTCACGCTGATGCCGTTCGCGGTCATCCCTCGCGACGCGGTCGACTTCTGGTTCAGGGCGCTGCTCGACCCCGAACGCCTGGGCGCGAACGCCGCCACCACGAACCAGTCGATGCGCGGCATGCTGATCAGGCTCTACCTGAACGACTGGGTGACGTCCGCGCTGTGGCTCGCGCTCGTGGCCGTCGTCGCGTGGTACGGCTTCCGCTTCGCCCGCGAGGCCCTCGACAGGGGCGACACCATGACCGCAGTCGCGCTGGTCGGGCTCATGGCCGTGCTGCTGTCGCCGGTCGCCTGGATCCACCACCTGGCCTGGGTGGTCGTCGTCCTCGGCGCGCTGGTCGGCAACGGGAGCGACGTGGTGCGGCTGCGCGTGGCGGCGGGGGTATGGCTCTACTACGTGGTGCCGATCCCCTGGTGGGGCGTGGCGATCAAGGCAGCCGAGATCCCGGTCGTCAGCCCGCTCATCGGGAAGATCGTCCAGAACGCCTTCGGGCTGGGCGCCATAGCCCTCGTCTGGCTGCTCGGGGTCTGGTTGCCCAAACGACGCCAGATCTTGTGACACTCTTGGTGATGTGTTGATTACTCTCTGGATGGTCGTGGGCGCGCTCGCCGGGGTCAGCGGCGTCGTCATCGGATACGTCGCGCTCAGGCAGGCGCGGGCGGCCGTCGACGACTGCCAGCAGATGATCGCCAGGCAGGCCGGCGAGAGCAAGGGCGACCTCAAGGCCATCCGCGACGTCGCGGTCTACCGCTACGACGCGCTGGCGGAGATGACGGGGCGGCTCTCCTTCTCCGTCGCGATGATCAATGGCCTGGGCGACGGCATCGTGCTCACCTCCATCAACGGACGCTCCGAGACCCGCACGTACGTACGCCCCGTGGTAAGCGGAAAGGGTCAGCAGCCGCTGTCTCCCGAGGAGGAGGAAGCCGTGCGGGCGGCCAGGCTGGGTCTCGGTCCCGAGTTCGAGCCCCAGATGGCCAGACGTTGATTACCCTGTAGTTATGTCTCGTCTCGCCTACCTGGGGCCAGAGGGCACCTTCACCGAAGAGGCCCTGCGGCTCATGGAGCCCGACGCCGAGCGCCTGCCCTGCGCCACAGTCGGGGCCGCGCTCAACGCGTGCCGCTCAGGCGAGGCCGACGGCGCCGTCGTCCCGCTGGAGAACTCACTCGAGGGCGCGATCACCACCACGCTCGACGAGTTCGCGTGGGGAGAGCCGCTGCTCATCTCCGCCGAGCTCCTGCTGCCCGTCCGGTTCTCGCTGCTGGCCAGGCCCGACACCCAGCTCTGGCACATCAAGCGCGTCTACACCCACCCCGCCGCGATCACGCAGTGCAGGGCGTTCCTCTCCCGCGAGCTGCCCGACGCGGTCGTCGTGGCCGCGCCGTCCACGGCCGCGGCCGCGCAGGAGGTGTCACTGCCGGGCTCGCCCTACGACGCTGCGATCGCGGCGCGCATCGCCGGCGAGCACTACGGCCTGGTCGAGGTGGCCACCGACATCGGCGACCGCTCCGACACCGAGACGCGTTTCGTCAGGGTGTCGCGGCCGGGGCCGCTGCCCGAGCCGACCGGCTCCGACCGCACCACGCTCGTGGTCTTCCTCACCGACGACCACCCGGGCGCGCTGCTCGAGATGCTGACGGAGTTCTCGGTGCGCGGGGTCAACCTGAGCCGCATCGAGTCGCGTCCCACCGGCGAGGGCATCGGGCGCTACTTCTTCCACTTCGACTTCGAGGGCCACGTGGCCGACGCCCGCGTGGGCGAGGCGATCGCGGGCCTGCACCGCATCTGCGGCGAGGTGCGCTTCCTCGGCAGCTACCCGCGGGCCGACGGCGTGGCTCCCCGCATCAAGAGGGGTACGGCCGACGGCGACTTCGCCGAGGCGGGCGACTGGCTGGCGAAGATCAGGTCCGGTCAGGTCTAGCGTCGCGCACAGCGCGCGCTCACCAGGTGGACAGGCCGGTCGGGGGTCTCAGCGCCGTGTCAGCCTGTGCCAGCGGGCGGCGCGATCGTGGGCGGCATGCACACGAACACGACCAAGACCCGGGTCCGCCGCCCACCCTCACCAACGTGCCCTTCGTCGTGGTGCCCCTGACCTCGCTGATCGCCATCGTGTTCCTCGCCCTCCCGTCGTCGAACGCCTACTTCCGCAAGTAGCGGTCCTGTGCCGTACGGGATATCGGGTGTGGCGGCCCTGTGCGCATAGGTAGCCTTGGGGGGTGATTGACCTGCGTACCCTTCGTGACGACCCCGACCGGCTACGGGCTTCGCAGCGTGCCCGCGGTGAGGACGACACCGTCGTCGACACGCTGCTCGACCTGGACGAGCGCCGCCGCGCGGCGCTGACCTCCTTCGAGTCCCTGCGCGCCGAGCAGAAGTCCATGGGCAAGTCGGTCTCCAAGGCCTCCGGCGAGGAGAAGCAGGCGCTGCTGCGGCGGGCCAAGGAGCTCGCGGGGCAGGTCAAGTCGGCCGAGGCCGAGGCCGAGAAGCTGGGCGCCGAGCTCGAGGAGCTCATGGCCACGATCCCCAACATCGTCGAGCCCGAGGCGCCCCACGGCGGCGAGGACGACTACGTCGTGCTCGAGACCGTGGGCGAGCCCCGCGGCTTCGACTTCGAGCCGCGCGACCACCTGGAGCTCGGCGAGCTGCTCGGCGCCATCGACATGGAGCGCGGCGCCAAGGTCTCCGGCTCGCGCTTCTTCTTCCTGCGCGGCGTCGGCGCCAGGCTGCAGCTCGGCCTGCTCAACATGGCCATGCAGCAGGCGATCGAGTCGGGCTTCATCCCGATGATCACGCCCGTGCTGGTCAAGCCCGAGACCATGGCGGGCACCGGTTTCCACGTCGCCCACGACAAGGAGATCTACCGTCTGCCCGAGGACGACCTCTACCTCGTCGGCACCTCCGAGGTCTCGCTGGCCGGCTACCACGCCGACGAGATCCTCGACGGCGCGCAGCTGCCGCTGCGCTACGCGGGCTGGTCGTCCTGCTTCCGCCGCGAGGCCGGCTCCTACGGCAAGGACACCCGCGGCATCATCCGCGTCCACCAGTTCGACAAGGTGGAGATGTTCTCCTACGTCCGCCCCGAGGAGGCGGCGGAGGAGCACCAGCGGCTGCTGGTGTGGGAGAAGGACATGCTGGCGAAGATCGAGGTGCCCTACCGCGTCATCGACACGGCCGCGGGCGACCTGGGCATGTCCGCGGCCCGCAAGTTCGACTGCGAGGCGTGGATCCCCACCCAGAAGCGCTACCGCGAGCTGACCTCGACCTCCAACTGCACCGAGTTCCAGGCCCGCAGGCTCGGCGCCCGCTTCCGCGACAAGGACGGCAAGCCCCAGCACCTGGCCACGCTCAACGGCACGCTGGCCACGACGCGCTGGATCGTCGCCATCCTCGAGAACCACCAGCAGGCCGACGGCTCGGTCGTGGTGCCCAAGGCCCTGCGCCCCTACGTGGGCCTCGACGTGCTGGAGCCGGTGAAGTAGCGGTCCGCCCGGCGGCGACCAGCTCGGTCGCCGCCGCGGCGTCGCGCACGCGCAGGCGAGGGTGATCGCGGCCGTTATCGCGATGGGCCTGCAGACCCCCCTCGTCGTCACCCCGTCCCTTCTGGCCTCGGATCCACCACGCGACGGCGAGGGCCGGAAGGGCCAGGAGGTGCGTGGGATCGGCCAGGACGCGCGAAGGGCCCGCCACGAGGGTCCGGGCATGGGAAGCCACCTCCGCGCCCGTTGCTGTGCCTTTGACGGCCGCGAAGAGGGCCGCTGTCACGTGGGCGGCCGCCGCGTCGGCCCTGCGGCGCTCGAGGAGTCACTCCGTCAGGTAGCGCTGGATCGTCGGGCCGAGCCAGGCGACGATCTCCTCGCGCGTCATGGCCACCACGGGTGGCAGGCGCAGGATGTAGCGGGTGAGGGCGAAGCCCAGGATCTGGGAGGCGGCGAGGCCCGCGCGGGCGGGGGCCGTGGCGGGGTCGGGGCAGAGCCGGGCGGCGAGCGGGCCGAGCTGGGTGGCGAAGATCTCGCGCATCCGCTCGGCGGCGGCCTCGTTGGTGACGCCGGTGCGCAGCAGCACCTGAAGGGCCTCGTTCGCCTCCCACAGGTCGAGGAAGTGCAGGACCATCGCGGTGCCGACGCGCTCGCGCGGTGTCGCCGCCAGGTCGGGGAAGTGCAGGTCGAAGTGGGCCGCGGCGGCGAAGAGCTTCTCCTTGTTGCCGAAGTAGCGCATCACCATGGCGGGGTCGATGCCGACGTCGGCGGCGATGCCCCTGATCGTGGCCTTCTCGTACCCGTCGGCGGCGAAGCGCTCGCGGGCGGCGGCCAGGATCGCGGTCTTGGTGTCCTCGGACGATCTCCTCATGTCAACAACTGTAGGCCAACACATGTTGACATCGCTAGCCGGTCGAGGTCATAGTGATGCCAACAAGCGTTGACCAAGAGGAGGTCACCATGAACGCCACCACCGACGTGCTCGTCATCGGAGCCGGGCCGACCGGCCTCGCCGTCGCGGTCTCCCTCGTTCAGCAGGGCTTCGACGTCACCGTCGCCGACGCCCAGGCCGAGGGGGACAACACCTCGAGGGCGGCCGTCGTGCACGCCAGGACGCTGGAGGTGCTGGAGCCGCTCGGCGTCACGGAGAAGATGACGGAGCTCGGCATCCACTCGCCGCGCTTCACGATCAGGGACAGGGACAGGGTGCTCGTGCCCGTGGACTTCACCCGGCTGCCCACCGCCTACCCGTACACGCTGATGATCTCCCAGGCGGACACCGAGCGGATCCTGCTCAGCAGGTTCGAGGAGCTGGGCGGACGGGTCGCCAGGCCGTACCGGGTGGTGGAAGTGGAGCAGGAGGGCGAGGGCGCGACGGCGACCTTCGCCGACGGCAGCGTGGTGCGCGCCAGGTACGTGGTCGGCGCGGACGGCATGCACAGCACAGTGCGGGAGCAGGCGGGGATCGGCTTCACCGGCGGCACGTACGCCGAGTCGTTCTCCCTGGCGGACGTCCGGCTGAGCGGCGGCGTGCCCGCGGACGAGGTCGAGCTGTTCTTCTCACCCGAGGGGCTCGTGGTGGTCGCGCCGCTGCCCGGCGGCACGTTCAGGATCGTGGCCACGGTCGAGGAGGCGCCCGAGCAGCCCGATGTGGCCTTCGTGCAGAGCCTGCTCGACGCACGCGGCCCGGTGAAGGAGCGCGTGGTGGTCGAGGAGGTCATCTGGGGTTCGCGCTTCAGGGTGCACCACAGGGTCGCCGACGCCTACCGGTCGGGGCGGGTGGTGCTCGCCGGCGACGCGGCGCACGTGCACAGCCCCGCGGGTGGGCAGGGGATGAACGCGGGGCTCCAGGACGCGGCGGCCCTGGGGGAGGCGCTCGGCGCGGCGCTTCGCACCGGCTCGGCGGCTCCGCTCGACGCCTACGCGGCCGTGCGGAGGCCGGTGGCCGAGCAGGTGGTGACGTTCGCGGGGCGGCTCACGGCGCTGGCGACGGTGAACCGCAGGCTGCGCCCGCTGCGCAACCTCGCGCTGAGAGGCCTGGCGGTCCTGCCGGTCTTCCGCGAGAAGCTGGCCTGGCGGCTGTCGGGGCTGGTGTATCGGTGAGGACCCCCGCAGACGAAAAGAGCGGGGATCCGAAGATCCCCGCTCTCATCTCGTAGCTATCAGGTCAGATGGCACGGACCTGGGAGGCCTGCGGCCCCTTCTGTCCCTGCGTGATCTCGAACTCGACCCGCGCCCCGTCTTCAAGGCTGCGGTAGCCGTTGCCGACGATCTCGGAGAAGTGCACGAACACGTCCGGCGCACCGCCGTCCGGGGCGATGAAGCCGAAGCCCTTCTCAGCGTTGAACCACTTGACGGTTCCCTGAGCCATAAAAGCTCTCCCTCAGGATGTGTATCTATGGGACCCGCACCTCGCGAATCCCGGTGTGTCGTATACAGCAGGCACCCGGGGTGGCTCAGACAATCTCATGCCGGTTTTCACTACGGGATCAGCTAATACAACGCCATCACATCTAACACCATTCCGCCGCGTTGGTGTTCCCTCCGCCAGGAAGATTTTGGACGGCGGCAGCACAGGGCAAACTGGAAGCTGTTATGCCGAGCCTCTCTCCTGCCCCGCGACTCGTGGCCACCGACCTCGACGGAACCGCCCTGCGCGCCGACGGAACCGTCTCCTCCCGCACCGCCGCCGCCTTCGCGGACGTCGAGCGAGCTGGGGCGATGCTGGTGTTCGTCACCGGTCGTCCGCCCAGGTGGATGCGGGTGGTCGCCGACGCCGTGCGCCATCACGGACTGGCCATCTGCGCCAATGGCGCCCTTGTCTACGACCTCCACACCGAACGGATAGTCGAGTCTCACCTCATCGAGCCCGAGGTGCTCGAAGAGGTCGTCGCTCAGCTTCGAGCGAACGTGCCCGAACTGGCATTTTCGGTCGAGTACGAAGGCGGATTTGCGCATGAGTCCGATTTCCGGCTCGGCGGCATGGACAGCAAGGCCGTGGCCGGGCTCAGAGTGGGCGCCTCGACGCTCACCTCACGCCCCTGCGCCAAACTCCTCGCACTTCATCCCGAGATGGACCCCGACAGCCTGCAGGAGGCCGTACAGGAACTCGTGGGGCACCTGGTGACCGCGACCCACTCCAGCGGCAGGGCGCTGATCGAGATGAGCGCGCAGGGCGTCACGAAGGCCTCGGCGCTGGCGGCGCTGTCGTCGAAGAACGGCATCAAGCCCGACGAGGTGATCGCGTTCGGGGACATGCCGAACGACCTGCCCATGCTCGCCTGGGCAGGCACGTCCTACGCGGTCGCCAACGCCCACCCCGACGTGCTCGCCGCGGTCGACCATGTGACCGCGGCGAACGACGACGACGGCGTGGCCCTCGTGCTGGAGAACCTCTACAGGTAAGGACCCGAGCCGCTGGCCCGGTGCGAGTCCTGCGGGAGCCCGCCGGGCAGCGCCTTGCGCATCTGCTCCAGCTGGGCGCGGGCGGCCATCTGCTGCGCGAACAGCGTGGTCTGGATCCCGTGGAACAGCCCTTCGAGCCAGCCGACCAACTGGGCGTGCGCGATGCGCAACTCGGCGTCGCTCGGTGGCGTGCCGTTGTCATCGGTGAAAGGCAGCGACAACCGTTCGAGCTCATCGACCAGTTCGGGCGCGAGACCGTCCTCGAGCTCCTTGATGGAGCTCTCGTGGATCTCCTTCAACCGCTTGCGGCTGGCTTCGTCCAGAGGCGCGGCTCTGACCTCCTCCAGCAGCGTGCGGATCATGCTGCCGATGCGCATCACCTTGGCTGGTTGCTCGACCAGGTGGGTGACCGACCGCTCTTCCTGCTCACCGTGCTCAGCCTTATCGCCCTGGGCGCTGAAGCCCTCGGGTCCCACCACCACGATGTGGGGGGTGTTCTCCTCAGCGTTCATAGCTCTCAACCTACTAGCAGGATCTTTCCGACGTGCTCTCCTGAATCGAGCATCTCGTGCGCCTTGGCCGCCTCGGCCATCGGCACCCGCGCGTGGACGACCGGCCTGATCGCGCCCGCCGACACCAGCGGCCAGACGTTGTCCACGACCCCGCGGACGACCACGCCCTTCTCGTCCGTGGGCCTGGATCGGAGCGTGGTGCCATGCACGGCGGCGCGCTTCCTGGTCAGCATGTGGAGGTCGAGCTCGCCCTTCGTGCCGCCCTGGAGGCCGATCACGACCAGGCGTCCGCCGGTCTTGAGAGCTTTGACATTGCCTGGGAGATATTTGGCGCCCATGATGTCGAGGATCACGTCCGCCTCGACCCGCTCGGCGAAGTCGTCGGTCCGGTAGTTGATCGCCTCGTCGGCCCCCAGCTCCAGGCAGCGCTCGGCCTTCTCCGGCGAGCCGACCGTCACCACCACGCGTGAGCCGAACGCCTTGGCGAGCTGGATCGCGGTCGTGCCGATGCCGCTCGCGCCGCCGTGCACCAGCAGCGTCTCCCCGCGCCGCAGCCTGGCGGTCATGAAGACGTTGGACCACACCGTGCAGACCGTCTCGGGCAGCCCCGCGGCCTCGGTCAGCGACAGCCCCTCAGGCGCCGGCATCACCTGCTCCCACGGTACGGCGACGCGCTCCGCGTACCCCCCGCCGGACAGCAGGGCGCAGGCCCTGTCGCCCACCGCGAACCCGACGACGTCGGGACCCACCTCGGAGATCACTCCGGAACACTCGAGCCCCGGGTACGGCGAGGCGCCGGGCGGCGGGTCATAGAAACCTAGCCGTTGGATGACATCGGCCCTGTTGACCGCGGAAGCCGTGACATCGATCACGACTTCTCCCCGCTCAGGACGTGGATCCGGCACCTCCTGCCACTCCAGAACCTCTGGTCCGCCGGGCTTGGTGATGACAATCGCTCGCATGTGACCCAAGGTAGCCCTGCGGGGAACTTGTGGGTTGCCTGCGTTCAACGGAACACAGGGCGTTAATCTGCAATGTGTTTGCTACCCCTTTACACCCATCCCGAGGGGGAACACGGTGGCAAGACACGATCGCGAAGAATCTCTCGAGGAACAGCTCGCCTGGCTCGACGCCATCAAGGAGAACGACGAGGAACCCGTCAAGGTCAGCGCCAAGACCGGCGCCGTTGCCACGGACGAGACCGTCGTTTCGCCATATCCGAAGGACCCCTGGCTGTCGGTGCCCACCGAGCAGGACACTCCGACTCCGCCCCTGTTCAGGGCCGCGGTCGACTCCGTGTACGGCCCCGCCGCCGCGGAGGAGCTGCCCGCCGAGGAGGCGGAGGCGGCCGAGTGGTTCGAGTCCTCGATCGAGGTGGAGCGCCCTCCGGCGTTCGGCAGGGACGACGACGACGCCTTCCTCGCGCCGTTGAAGCCGCTTCCCCGCCCCGACGACACCGACTCCTACCGGATGGGCGCGTTCGACCCGCCGGCCGAGGAGCGTCCCGAGCCCCAGGGCAGCATGTTCGACCCGCTGCCGCCCGAGGAGCGCACCGACCCCTCCTGGCCGCGCCCGCCGTGGCCGCAGCCGGCGGCGGAGAGCTTCGAGGGCATCGCGGACGTCGAGACCGTCCAGGGCGAGCTGGTTCCTGACGACGACGCTCCCGAGCCCGGCCTGCCGCGCCACGAGGAGCCCGAGCCCCGGTTCGAGGCGTTCCGCTTCGACGACCCGCTGCCGCGCGAACCCCGTGCCGCGTTCGGCGACTCTCCGCCGCGTGAACCCCGTCCCACGTTCGGCGACTCCCTCCCGCGTGAACCCCGTGCCGCGTTGGGCGAGTCCCTCCCGCGTGAATCCGGTGCCGCGTTCGGCGAGCCCCTTCCGCGCGAGCCTCGCGTCCAGGAGGAGCCGCCCTCGGCGGAGGTGGCCGTGCAGGAGGAGCCGTTCCCCGTACGCCGCCGCTCCCAGCCGCCGGTCCCCGCCTTCGCCGTGCCCGCCCGTCCCGCCGCGGGTGACCGGCCCACCGCCGAGAGCCTCGACCCCGACTCGCTGCTGCGCGGTCGTCGCAACGCCCCCTCCAAGGGCTGGCGCCGCCTGATCTACAAGGCCTCGGCCGGGTGGATCAAGCCGGGCGAGCCGCCCGAGGTGCGCCGCCGTCGCGCCCTGGTCGCCAGGGCGCGAACCCCCGTCGCGACGGGACACCACCGCGTCGCGGTGCTCAGCCTGAAGGGCGGCGTCGGCAAGACCACGACGACGGTCGGCCTCGGCGCCACGCTCGCGCAGGTCCGCGGCGACCGGGTGATCGCGGTCGACGCCAACCCCGACCGCGGCACGCTCTCGGACAAGCTGGAGCTGGAGACCTCCGCCACCGTGCGCGACCTGCTCAACGAGCGCGCCCAGGTCAAGCGGTACGTCGACATCAGGGCCTTCACCTCGCAGGCGCCCTCCCGCCTCGAGGTGCTCGCCTCCGACCGCGACCCCTCGGTCTCCGAGGCGTTCAGCGCCGCCGACTACCAGCAGGTCGCCCAGGTGCTGGAGAACTTCTACTCCATCTGCATCACCGACTGCGGAACCGGACTGCTCCACTCGGCGATGTCGGGGGTGCTCGGGCTGGCCGATCAGATCGTGCTGGTCAGCTCGCCTTCGGTCGACGGCGCGCGGGCGGCCTCGGCGACTCTCGACTGGCTGGAGGCCCACCACTACGGCGACCTGGTGAGGGACGCGACGGTGGTGCTGTGCAGCGTGCGGCCGAGGTCGAAGTCGGCCGTGGACATCGCCAAGCTCGAGGCGCACTTCGCGGCGCGCTGCCGTACGGTCATCCGCGTGCCGTACGACCCGCACCTGGAGGAGGGCGCCGAGATCGACCTCGACCGGCTGCAGGAGCCGACGAGGGAGGCGTACCTGCAACTCGCCGCCGCCGTCGGGGACGGCTTCGCGGGAGCGTGAGCGGAAGGTAGGCGACGGGGCGAGAGTGCTGAGACAATCGCCCCATGCCACGCTTCGAGCGCCTGACCGTCGAGGAAGCACGCACCCTGAGCCGCAACGAGTTGCTCCCCCGGATCGAGGAAGAGCAGAAGTTCTGGTACGAGCGCATGAACAGCGGACAGATGCGCGTCGGCGACGACGACGCGTTCAAGACCTTCAACCGGATCATGCACATCGTCATCAACCCCGACCGCGCCGCCTCCGCCGACCTGGTCAGCGGCGCACCCGAGGAGCAGGACTACTGGACGAAACCGCTCGGCGAGCTCGGCCACCTCTGACCAGACGAGGGAGGCCTCCGAGAGAGTGGCTGTCTCGGAGGCCGCGAGGCGGAGGGTAAGGGATTCGAACCCTTGAGGCCATCGCTGACCTGGCCGCTTTCAAGGCGGCTGCACTCGTCCACTATGCGAACCCTCCAGTGCGCACACCACCTTAGCGGCTAACGCTCGATGCGGCAGGGGTGTACCTTCGGAGAAGGCTCCTACGCGGGAGGCACCTCGTTGGCAGATCTCACTGTGGTGGTGGAGCGCTCCGCTGGAGCAGCGATCGTGCGCCTGCGAGGAGATCTCGACAAGCTTTCCGCGCCCGTGCTGCGCGACCAACTGGTCCTCCTGCACGACGAGAGAGTCCACACGATCGTCGTCGACGCCACTGAGCTGGCCTTCTGCGACTCCAGCGGGCTGTGGGTGCTGATCGAGCACCAGCGCCTGGTGCGCGAGCACGGCGGTGACCTGCGGCTCACCGGCGTCCACGGCGTGCTGCGCAGGGTGCTCGACGTGACCGGGCTCAGCGCCGTCTTCACCTGAGGAGATCAGCCGTATGCACCGCGAGTCCCACCTGCTCCAGGCCCTGCTGGGCACCCATTCGGAGGCGATGTGGCTCGGGCTCGGCGGCGGCATCGGGTTCATGTGCTTCGTCTTCAGGTACAAGGGCGAGCCGCCGATGCTGACCGTCGTCGCCCAGGCGCACCCAGAGCCGATGATCGGCAAGGCGCTCGTCCGCACCGGCGTGCCGCACCAGGTCAGGCAGACCGGCTCGCCCCGGGTGGCCGAGCGGAACCTGCGGGCCGCGCTCGACGCCGGTCACCAGGTGATCTGCAGGATCAGGCACGATCCCTACGACGTGGCCGTGCTCGGCGTCGAGGGCGACACGGTCAGGCTCCTCGACGGGGAGGTGCCGCTGGATCGGTTCATGAGCGAGTGGTCGGCCTTCAGGAAGGGCAGGCACCACCTGACGGAGATCACCGGCCCGCCCGCCATCGAGCCCGACGGCAAGGCGGCGATCAAGGACACCGCCGCCAAGTTGACCGGCCCCGTGCTGGGCAACGCCTTCGACGTCAACTTCGGCCTGTCGGGCATGCGGCGGCTAGCCGAGCACCTGGCCGACCCCGAGGTGCTCGAGAACGCGCGGCGGCGGCTGCCCGAGTGCCTGGAGGTCGAGTACACCGCCCCTGGCGCCACCCGGCCGCTCTACGCCGACTTCCTCGACGAGACGGGCGGCCATCCGGCCGCCCCTCTCTACCGGACGGCCGGCGAGCTGTGGTCGCGGGTGGCTCGCGAGCCCTCTCCCGAGCTGGTGCGGCGCGTCGCCGAGATCGAGGAGGAGGCCGCCGACCTACTCGTAAGGTTCTGACGGCGGGTCGACCCGCTCCACCTCCGAGGCGTCGAGCTCGGCGTAGACGATGCCGGTGGCGTCGTCGTCGACCTCGGTCGGCACCCAGGTCCCGGTGACCCGCACCCAGGAGTCGGAGGTGGGCTGCGGCGAGCCGCGCACGATCACCTTCAGCGCGTAGGCGTCGGCGGCGCAGCACGCCAGCTGCATCCGCGTGACGAACCACTGCCCCTTCTTCTTGGCCGGTGTGACGAAGCCGGTCAGCTCGACCGTCTTCCCCTTGAGCGTCTGGTTGGAGTCGCCGAAGACCCTGCCGATGAACTCGCTCATCGTCATCTCGGTCGGCCCGGCGTCCTTCAGTGGCGCGTAGGCGTCGAGGACCTGCGGCGGGGGCGGGGCCGCCGACCTGGCGGCGGCGAACGAGCCCAGCGCGGGCGGCGCGATCAGGAAGACCGCGAACACCGGCAGGCACAGCAGCCAGGCCACGCGGGGTCCGTGATGGTGCTCGGCCGACCTGCGGACCAGCCCCACCAGCCCGATCGCGAAGATGACCAGCCCCGCCGCGATGAGGAAGGGCCGAAAGCCCGGCTTGACGTAGTTGACGTAGGTGGTGGAGAACGCCGAGATCCGCAGCAGCGCGCCGCCGAGCAGCATCAGCACCAGATTCTGCGACATGCGGTTCACAGCAGGATCCATCCGACGACGACGCTCGCGGCCACGGCGAGCACGAGGGTGACGGGCACGAACCTGACCGCGAACGCCTTGCCGAACGTCCCGGTCTGCAGCGCGATCAGCTTGAGGTCGACCATCGGCCCGACCACCATGAAGGTCAGCTTCGCGGTAGGGGAGAAGGCCGACAGCGACGCCGCCACGAACGCGTCCGCCTCCGAGCAGATCGACAGCAGGACGGCGAGCGCCGCCAGCACCAGCACCGACAGCCACGGCACCTCCGCGACCGCCGTCAGCCACTCGCGCGGCACCACGACGTTCAGCGTGGCGGCGGCCAGCCCGCCCACGATCAGGAAGCCGCCCGCGTGTAGCAGGTCGTGCCGCATCGCCTCGAGGAACGAACCGTGGTGATGGGCGCGGTTGCGGATCCACTCTGTCTTGCCGAACCGCAGCCACAGCCAGCCCACCGCCACCGCCGCCACCAGCGAGGCGAGGAAGCGCGCGAGCACCATCAGTGGTTCGTTCGGAAAGGCCACCGCGGTGGCGACCAGCACGACCGGGTTGATCGCGGGCGAGGACAGCAGGAACGCCAGCGCCGCCGCGGGCGTGACGCCCCGCTTGATCAGGCCCGAGGCCACGGGAACGGAGGCGCACTCGCACCCCGGCAGCACCGCTCCGGCCAGTCCCGCCACGGGCACGGCGACCGCGGGCCGCTTCGGCAGCGCCCTGGTCCAGAAGCCGGGCGGGACGAACGCCGCGATGGCCGCCGACAACGCCACCCCGAACACCAGGAACGGCAGCGCCTGCACGCAGATCGCCACGAAGATCGTGGCCCAGGTCTGGAGCGCGGGCGCCGTGAGGTAGGGCGCGACCAGGAACCTGCCCGCGAGCAGGGCGGCGATGATCGCGAGGAAGAGCCACGGCACCTGGGTGGAGCGCGGCCTGCCCCATTCGTCGGGCGGGATCTCGAGTGTCCGGGGGACAGACATGGACACATGCTGCCAGGCTCAGAGCCGGTCGAGCAGCCACTTCGGCCCGGCGACGAGCGCGCCGAGCCCGGTCACCAGCTCTCTCAGCGCCCGGTCCGCCGTGACGACGAGCACGCGCTCCCAGGGCTTCGCCTGCCGTACGACCTCGACGATGGTGTCGTCGCCGCTGCCCGGCGCGGCGACGACCGAGATGCCCTCGACCTCTTCCGCGCCGCGCGCCGCGCCCTCCACGACCGCGACCACGCGGGGGAACCACTGCGCGAGCACCTCGTGCGGCAGGCTCTTGCCCGCCGCGTCGTTCAGCAGCCTGGAGGCCGCGGCTCTGCGGTCCTTCCACCAGCCGTGCTCGGCTCTCGCTCCGACGATGTTGGCGATGTCGAGCACCACCAGCTCGGGCGGCAGCGCGGCCTGGATCGCCGGCCACGTCTGGGCGAAGCCCGGGTGCAGCCGCCGCTTCGCCATCTCGGGCAGGGTGAGCCAGTGCAGGGCGTCACTCTCACTGTTGCCGGGCACGGCGTCCAGCAGCGCCTCGGCCTCGGCGATCACGGTGTCGAAGGCCCAGCCGCCGTGGTCGTCGTGGTAGACGCCGCGCACGCGCAGCTCGTCGAGCTTGAGCACGGCCTCCTCGCCCGCCTCGCGCAGCGCCGCGTGGACGGGGTCCTCGTGACTGTCGCGGGCCCCTCCCAGCAGGCCCCAGGTGCCGCCGTGATGGCTCCACACGGCCCGCTTCTGCATCAGGACGTGGGCGACGCCCTCCTCATCGCGATGGACGGCGAGCAGTCCCGCCGCGCCGTACCTGCCCCAGTGCCTGTGGCCCTGCCGACAGATCGTCCACCCGTCGCCGTCCTTGGTCGCCACCCTCGCCTCCCCCTCGCCGAACTCCAGTCTTCCCGATGGCCGGCGTCTGGCGACGGTCCGACGCGAAGATCATCTGTTTCGCCCGGTCGTGATCCGGCATACTGACGCGCACCTTGCCCCCCGTTGAAGGACTCGCGGTGCCCGCTTGCTCCCTGCGCCCCATCCGGCCGTTCGCCGCGCTCGTCGTCGTGGTGATCGCCCTGGTCGCCGTCGCGTCCGTCGCGATGTCGCTCGCCCATCTCCTCCACGGGGCGATCTGGCGGCTCAGGTATCCGCTGATCTACCTTCCGGCCGGGTTCGCGTTCGTGTGCTGGCTGGCTCGCGCCCGGGCCAACGCGTACGCGATCTCCCCAGGGGTCTTCCACACCTACGCCGCGCCGTTCGTGGTGGTCGGCTGGGTCCTGCCGGTCGTCAACCTGTTCGTGCCCAAGGGGATCGTCGACGACATCTGGGCCACCTCGCGGCCCGGCGGCCAGCCGTCCGGCACTGACCTGGTCAGGGTCCGCCGCTCGAAACTGGTCTGGGCCTGGTGGGTGAGCTGGCTGGGTCTGGTCGCCGTGCACGCGTACTCGGTGCGGTCGGCCCCCGGTCCCGTGGTGTCGGTGGCCACGATCGTGCTGTCCCTCGCCGCGGGCGCGCTCGCGATCGGGGTGGTCCTGACGATCACCCGGTTCCAGGAGGAGGCGCGCACGAAGGGGACGTTCGTGCCCGCCCAGCGGCTCGGCCTCGTCCCCGTCGTCGTGCGCGACCAGGACGAGGCCGTGGCGTTCTACGTCGGCACGCTCGGCTTCGACCTGTGCGAGGACCGGACCGGCGAGGACGGCGAGCGATGGGTGACCGTCCGGCCCCATCACGCGAAGGAGACCGCGCTCCTGCTGGTCCGCGGTGCCGCTCCCGCGGGGGAGAGGCGCCTGGTCCTGCACACCGACGACTTCGAGCTCGACCACGGGCGGATGGCGTCGGCGGGCGTCGCCTTCGACGCGGCGCCGCGGCGGGAGTTCTACGGCACGGTCGCCTCCTTCAGCGACCCCGACGGCAACCGCTGGGACCTGCTGTCATCCCCCGCCCGCTGACCCGCGTCTCGTCCCGATCACGATGAGGTACGGCCGGGGCTGGTGCACGCCCTGCTCCGTACGGTAGCCCTCGTAGAACTCGGCGAACGCGCGGTGCAGTTCCTCGCGCCGGTCCGGATCGAGTGACTCGGCCAGCGTCCTCGTCGGCCCGTAGACCGTGGAGAAGAGCTCCCAGACCTCCTCGCCCGACTCGCCGACCTGCGGCGCGTCGCCCTCCTCGAAGCGGAGCTCGAAGTACTCGCCCAGGCGCTGCTCGACGTAGCCGCGGTTCCCCCACTGGAACGGCGAGCCGGCCCCCGGCGGTGGCGGGGGCATGAAGGGCTTCATCACGTTGAACATGTCCACGACACCGCGCTCGTCACTCCAGTTACCGAGCGCCAGCCGGCCCCCGGGCTTGCAGACCCGCGCCAGCTCACGGGCGACGGCGGCGTGGTCGGGCGCGAACATCGAACCGACGTTGGACCCGACGGCGTCGAAGCTGCCATCCGCGTACGGCAGGCTCTCCGCGTCGCCGACGTCGTAGGTGATGTCGAGGCCGTCCTCGGCGGCGAGCCGCTTCGCGGTCGTGATCAGCGCGGGCGCGAGATCGACCCCCGTGACCTGCGCACCTGCCCGTGCCAGCAACGTCGCGAGCGCGCCGGTTCCCGTCGCGACGTCGAGCACTCGCTCACCGGGGCGAACGTCGAGCGCTCGCGCCACGTGGTCGAGTAGCGGCTGGTAGTGCTCCGGCAGCCGTTCGTAGGGGCCGGTGCCCCAGATGACGCTCTGCCGCTTCTTGAGCTCTTCGAACCCCATGCCCCCGCTCCTTCCGGCGCGCCCCCTGATGGGGCGGTGCCGTACACCCCCAGCCAGCACCTCCCCTTCGCGCGCCGCCGGAAAACCCTGGGTGACGTGCTCCTACTGGTTCACCTCGTCGTCCAGAGGGCCGAGATCGAGTTCGGCGAGGCGATCCGGGTCCGCGATCACGTCGATCTCGACGATCCTGCCGCCCGTGACGACGAAACCCATGACGGACAGCGGCCGTCCCTGCGCGGCGACCACGACGCCGGCGGCTCCGTTGATCAGCGCCGGGCGGGCGAACGGCGAGAGCCGTCCGAACGTGACCGCCTGCGCGGCCACGGTGCGGGCGCCGTGGAAGGCGACGGTGTGGCGGGCGCGCGCCGTGCCGCCGTCGGACCGCAGGACCACGTCGGGGTCGAGCACGGCGACGAGCGCGTCGAAGTCGCCGTCGCGGGCGGCGGCGAAGAACGCGTTGACGACGTCCCGCTGGCGTGAGAGGTCAGGGTCGGGTGCAGGGGCCTGCCCCTGCACGCGGCGGCGGGCGCGGCTGGCGAGCTGCCTGGTCGCGGCGGGTGACCGCTCGATCAGCGGGGCGATCTCGTCGAACGGCACGGCGAACATGTCGTGCAGCACGAACGCGAGCCGTTCGGCCGGCGCCAGTGTGTCGAGCACCACCAGCAGCGCCAGTCCGACCGCGTCGGCCAGCAGCGCCTCGTGCTCGGGGTCGGCCCCGCCTTCGAAGCTGACGATCGGGTCGGGCAGGTGCGTGTCGAAGGAGTCCTCGCGCCGGTTCTCGCGCGAGCGCAACACGTTCAGGCACACCCGCGCCACCACGGTCGTCAGCCACGCGCCGAGGTTCTCGACACCGCCGGTGTCGGCACGGCTGAGGCGCAGCCAGGCGTCCTGCACGGCGTCATCGGCCTCGCTCACCGAGCCGAGCATCCGGTAGGCCACCGCCCGCAGGCGAGGCCGGTGCTCCTCGAAACGCTCCGCCAGCCATGCGCCGTCGTCCACTGTGTCACATTCCTTCCGCGTGAGGCGTCGTAACACTAGACCCACGAAACGCGGCCGATGTGACCGGGAGGCCCGCTCACCAGCGGTGCCGGTGTGCGGCGTGCGCGCTGCCTGAGCGCGTCCTAGGTTTCCGACGGCGCCGCGCTCGGCTGCGACTGGGCTTGCGACGGCGCCGCGTTCGGGCGCGACTGGGTTTTCGACGGCGCCGCGCTCGGCTGCGACGCCATGGACGACTGGGTGAGCCGGTAGTGCGAGGGCGGGACGCCGTAACGGTCGATGAAGGCTTGACGCAGGGTCTCGGCCGTGCCGAATCCGCAACGGCCGGCCACGGTGGCCATGGGCAGGGAGGTGGAGGCCAGCAGGTGGGCGGCCGCTTCGGCGCGGGCCTGCCGTACGAACCGGCCCGGGGTCTGCCCGAGGTGGTGGAGGAACAGCCGCGTCAGGTGCCGCTCGCTCACGCCCGCGCGGGCGGCCAGCGCCGCTACGGTCAGGTCCGCGTCCAGGTGGCCGGTGATGTGGTCGACCACCCGCTTGACCAGGCTGTCGGACGGCGGCGGGGCGGCGGTGAACATGCTCATCTGCGCCTGGTTGCCCGGCCGCTGCAGGTAGGTCACGAGCTGCCGGGCCACGGTCCGGGCGAGCTCGGCGCCGTTGTCCTCCTCGATGAGGGCGAGCGTCAGGTCCAGGGCGCTGGTGACGCCGGCCGAGGTGTAGACGTTCCCGTCACGGATGAAGATCGGATCGGGATCCACGTGGACCTCCGGATGACGCGTGGCGAGCTGGCCCGCCCAGCGCCAGTGGGTGGTGGCGCGCCGGCCGTCGAGGAGCCCGGCGGCGGCCAGGATCCACGTTCCCGTGCAGACGGACGCCACCCGCCGGCTCTCGCGCGCCAGCCGGCGGATGTGCGCGAGGATCAGCCGGTTGGCGGCCGCGTCCTGGCTGCCGATCCCGCCGGAGACGAGCAGTGTGTCGATCGGGCCGGTGACCCGCTCGAGTCTCTCGCTGGTGTGCAGCGTCACGGTGGGGCCGCAGTCGATGGGCCGCGCTCCCGGTGTGACCAGGCGGACCCGGTAGTAGGGAGCCGCGCCGTGCCAGTTCGCGCATTCCAGGCCCGCCACCACGCAGGCGATGTCGAGTAACTCGGCGGCGTCGTACCCGACGACCACGAAATGCCGCTCCTCCATGGCCCGACTGTAGGCCGGAAAGACCGGCTGCCCAAGATTCCGGACCAGCCCGCCCGCATTCCTTGGGCGCGGCCTCCCCGGCTCACATAGTCGAACCATGACTCAGACAGCGGCGAAAGCGCGCGGCGGATGGCTGCGCTTCACCCTCCACTACATCGAGATGATCGTGGCGATGTTCGTCGGGATGTTCGCCCTCGGGTTCCTCCAGTCCGCGGTGGGCCTGGAGTTCTCCCACGCGCGGTATCCCGAGCTCGGCTACCTGGTGATGGCCTGCAACATGTCCGTCGGCATGGCCGTCTGGATGCGCTTCCGCGGCCACGCCTGGCGGCACACCCTCGAGATGTGCGCCGCCATGTTCGCCCCGGTCGTCCCGCTCTTCCCGCTGCTCTGGCTGGGTGTCATCGACGGCGGCGCCTTGATGCTCCTCGCGCATCTGGCCATGTTCCCCCTCATGCTCGGCGTGATGCTCCTGCGCCGCTCGGAACACGGCTGATCCGTATCCCGAAGGATCAGTGCCACTCGCCGCCCAGCAGGCGTTCGAACTCGGCGCTCGCCTCGGCCGGGTCGTAGCCGGGCAGGGCCTCGCGCATCAGGTCATGGGTCTGCCGCTCGGCGTCCGCGCACGCCGCCCGCACCGCCGCGAGCGTCTCCTCCGCCAGGTCGAGGCTGCCCAGGCGCAACGCACGGGGGCCGTAGGTGACGCCGAGGACATGGCCGTTCGGGTTCACGGTCGCCTTGACCTGGCCGGACGGCCCCTCACCGGTGCCGACGATCGCGTCGAGCTCCTCCTGTGCCGTCTCCAGCCAGGCCAGCATCCGCTCGCCCTGGCGGGCGGCCTCGTCGAGATCCTGGTCCCTGATGTTGGCAGGGTCGATGTGCGGGCCGTACACGCTTGCCTCCAGCCTAGAGAAGATCGCGGGCCGCCTGCTCGACCCGCTGGCGCACGAACATCTCGTCGAGCGGCTCCTGCAGCGCCGCGGCCCTTTCCCCGACCTCGTCGGCGATCTCCTTCGCCTGACGTCCGGCGTCCTCCTGCGCCGCCCGGAGCACCGCCGTCACCTTCTCGCCGAGCGCCACCTCGCCGAGGCGCAGCGCTCGCGGGTCGATGCGCAGGCGGGTGAGGCCACCCTGACCGTCGGCCGACGCCTCGACCAGCCCGTCATCGCTGGCCGCCCGGCCCTCCACCCGCTGGATGGCGGACCGCGCAGCCTGTAGCTCGCGCATGATCTGCTGGCTCTGGGCGACGTACTGCGCCAGGTATTCGGGGTCGTCTTCCGGTGCAGGCGACCGCATCTCGACCTCCGGCAGTCAGGGGACGGGTGGAGCCGCTCAGTGTAGACGCATCCCCTTTCGACCTTGACAGTGAGATGTACATCTCACGTACCAGAAGAGTTGCGCAAGTCACGATACGTCCCGATATGGTGCTTGGGCATGACGGGATTCGAGATCGCGTCGGGAGCGGTGGGGCACGAGGGGACACGTGTCAGCACCCACGGGGCGGACCACGAAGCCGCGATGCAGCGGCTCAGGGAACGAGGGAACGGCGTCGGCTTCTGGGGCGACGACGGGCTGTTCGGCATGATCGCTGCCACGTACGCCGAATGCACCCAGGTCTCGCTCGCCGCGCTCACCGGGGTCTCCGGGGAGGTGGCCGGCACCGGCGAGGCCATGACGGGCGTGGCCAGGAACACGCGCGACATGGAAGACGCCACCAGCGAGAGCATCGGCCGCTTCACATGGGCGTGATGCTTCCGCACGAACTGAGCGGGTTCCTGGGGATGCTCGGCGTGCCGTGGCCGAACATCGATGAGGACGAGATCAGGAAGGACTCCACGGCGTGGCGCGTCGTCAACGCCGCGGCAGCCCCCGCGGGCGCGGCGGCCGATCTGGCGGTCCGCGTGACGCAGCAGGTCTATCACGGTGAGTCGGCCACGGCCCTGGCCAACCGTTGGAGCGCGGTCGGCGGGGACGGCGGCCACATCTCCCAGGCCATGGCCGCCGCGAGGATGGCGCCGGTGGCGCTCGACGGCACGGCCGCCGTCGTCAGCGCGGTCAAGGTGGCCGTGGGCACGCAGGCGGCCGCCGGGCTCACCTATGTCGTACAGGCACTGGCGTTCAGTGGTGCGGCGGGTGTGACGCTGGCCACCGCGCGTATGTTCCTCACCCGTCATGCCATCGGGAAGGTGATGCGCGAAGGCGCCGAGGGCACCGGTAAGGTGCTGGCTCCGGCGTTGAGCCGGCGGGTGACCGACCCGATGCGCCGCATCCTGGAGAACCTGCGCCGCCCGATGGGCCCAGGCGGTCGCCCGCTCGCGGTCGGCCCTCGCGGCGGAGTCCCGATGCGGCCCACCGGCCCGAGGACACCGGCCGGCCCTCGCTCCGTCCAGGACGGCATGGCCCAGATGGGCCGCAGGAACAACAGGAACTCGGGCGGCAACAGCGGCGGGGGCCGCGGCGGGAGAAGCTGGGGCAGGAGAGACCAGACCGGGAAGTTCCACGGCGAGATTCCCTCAAGCACGAGGGGCATGACAGAAGAGCAGAAGAAGCAGATGGCGGATGATCTGAAGAAGAGCATCAAGACACGGGAGGCGGAGCAGGAGCGGCTGGGCTATGAAACCGGCCACGAGGAGAGGATCAGACGGGAAAAGGGCTTCCTCAGAAAGCTTCTAGGGGACTAGCAGCCGATGCAGACGCAAGCAGGCGACGACCTGATAGAGCGCATCCGTGTACATTCGGCCGACGACGCCGTCGTGGGCCCGGCGGCCAACGACCTGCTGAGCGAGTTGTTCGAGGGATACCCCGTCGAGAACCTCGGCAGGCTCCTCCACAGCGGCGACGACGCGGCCGTGCGGACGGGAACCTGGCTGCTGTCGGAACTCGGCGATCTCGCCGCCCCGATGATGAGCGACGTCCCCGATCTCCTCGCCCACCCGCTCCGCCACGTGCGGTACTACGCCATCGAAGTGGTGCTGGTGAACGGCGACGTCCAGCACGGGCCCACCATCGCTCAGGTCATGAACATGAGCGGGGACCCCGACAGCGCCGTCCGGTGGAAGGTTCTCGAGTTCCTGGCCTCCGCCACGGCCGACCAGCTAGTGGCCGGGGGGGCGTTCCTGGGAGCCGGTCAGGTCAGGGATCTGACCGAGTGGCTGATCCGCTACGAGATCGAGGAGCCCGACCCGCGTGACATCGCCGCCAGGCTCGAAGGGCACGATCCGGTGACCCGGCTGTTCGCCGCGGCGGCCGCGGCCCGACTGTCCGACGAGGACACGAGCCTTCTGCAGCACGCGGCCACCGTGGCGGACGAGGAGATCCGTTCGTTCGCCGAGCAGTGGCTGAGAGACCCACGCTGAGGCCGCAGATCAGCGACATCAGTCCAGGTGTCAGCCGCCGCCCTTGCTGAAGTGCTGGTAGTCACTGTCCGACCTTCTGACCTGCGGTAGCGGTGGTCAGGCTTCCTGGGAGGGCACATCGAGGGCACACGGCTCCGTTGCGTGTGCCCCGAAGACACGATCGACGGCCTTGCGCGTGCGGTCCTCGCTGGACGGCATGAGGTGTGTGTACGTGCGAAGGGTGAAGCCTGGATCATGATGCCCGAGGTACTCGCTCAGAGCCTTGATGCTCTCGCCGCCGTCAAGCAGTACGGAGGCGTAGAAATGCCGGAGGGCGTGCATGCCGTGTTCGCGATGCGACTCAGGCATCTCCCCTTTGGGCGGGGCGGGCACGATGCCCGCGCGAACAAGAGCCAACCGCCACCGCCCCTGGTTGAAGTAGGTGCAGTGGATCGCATTGCCGTTCGGCGTGGAGAAGATCAGCCGATGTGTCGTGGGCTTCCCGGCGAGCGCCAGCCAGGGCATCGTGACATCGACGGCTGGGAACGTAGTGAGGTGAGCGGCGAGCCGGAGGGCCACCGAATCAGGGAGCGGGACGTCACGCGTCTTCCCGCCCTTGGGGGGAGCGAAGACCTGACGGCCCCGGATGAGCTTCACCTGCCGTCGCACGTGGACGACCCGCCGCAGGAAGTCGACGTCATCGACGGCCAGCCCGAAGATCTCGCCCTGCCTCAGGCCGACGCCGGCCCCGATGTCGACTGTCGCGGCGTACCGCTCTCCGAGCGTGGCACGCATGCCCTCCACCATGTCGTACGTCCACGGCTTCACCTTGTCGCGAGAGATGGCGGGCGCTCGTACAACTGATGCCTTGCACGGATTCCTTGCCACGAGGCCGTCGTCCACAGCGGCGGAGAATACGGCGGAGACGTGTGCCAGCAGGACCTTGATGTAGGACGGGGCGAGCTTGCCTTGCAACCCACGAATCCACGCCTGGATCATGGATGGCCGGTTGGCGAGCACGCGCATCTCCCTGTCCCCCAGGACGGGATTGATGTGGTTGCGGAGCCGCATGGCGACCTGGTCGTGAACTGCCTCGTCGAACGGTGCTGTTCTCAGCCATTCGTCCGCACGCTGGCGGAAGAGGACCTTGCCTGCGCTCGGGTCGACGTACGTGCCAACAGCCAGTTCATTTTTGATCTTCGCGTCGAAGGCGTCAGCAGCGGCACGTTTATCGAAGTTCCTCTTCCGCTGCTCACCGCGGTCATCGCGCCAACGAACCTGCCAGCGCTCGCCTTTGCCGTGATCGGAGGTTGGTACGCGCTTGTGCTCGGGACACTTGGCGTCCCCAGGGCCCGGCCTGGACTTGTGCCATCTGTCGTAGACCGTCATGACTGCTCACGCACCCAGGCGTAGACATCCTCGGGGAGGTAGCGCACATGACGTCCGATCTTGCAGCCTTTGGGTCCTTTGCCGAGGTAACGCCATTGGTACAGGGTGGCCACGGGGACGCGGAGGTAGCGAGAGACGTCGTCGACGTCCCAGAGGCTGTCATCGGCACTCATCGGCGCTCCTCCTCTCGGCATGCGCGGCTAGAAGTGCGTCCACCGGCGAGAGGCCCTTGCCGACGTACTCCCAGTGGGCGATGACGAGGACGGTGTCTTCGTCGAAGAGAGGCAGGCGGCCGGTGGTGACCGCCTCGGCGCGGGCGTGCTCGGTGCGGTCGGCGCGGATGTTGCCCATGGTGGTGGAGTAGCGGCGGGACTTGGTGGAGAAGTGACCGCGGAAGCCGAGCATGTGGGCCCACTGGATCAACCGGAGGTCGGCCAGCTCGTCGAGGGCGCCCAGCCGTAGGCATGCGGCGATGAGGCGGCGGGCGTGGTCGCGGATCGGGAGGGTGTCGAGGTCGGTGAGTGGGTTGATGCGTTGGTCGAGGGCGCCGACGCATTCGACCGCTTTGGTGGCGTATTTGGCGACGTAGGAGGCGACCGCCTGCTCGGTGAGGTCGCCGTCCATGGCGATGCGCCGGATGTCGAGCTGGGTGCCCCACCGCAGGACCCTCGTCGGCTCGACACCCGCGGCCGGGATGGCGACGGTCACGGCTGAAGCAGCGTGCCGTACGGCGTCCGCCAGGGCCTCGGCGCTCGCCCAAGGCGGCGGTGGGGATTCGGGTCCGTCCGGGCCGTCGAGGCGGATGACAGCGTGCAGGTGGACGACGCCGCGTCGCTGGTATTCGGCCACCTTGGCGAAGGAGATCGTCACCTTCTCCTTCAGCGCCTTGAGGGTCAGGCCGGACAGCTTGGCGAAGCGCCGGCGAAGGGCCTCGGTGAAGCGACGCCACAACTCGGGGGCGACGGCGTTGAACAGGACCGAGCCGGAGTAGTCGTAGCAGTCGGGGCACAGTGGTTCGCCGAGGCGGGGGTCGTCGGCGCTGTGCTTGGCCGTACAGGACTGGACGCGGCCGTGTGGGCAGGTGCGGGCGTTGCGGCGGGGGTGGCAGGGCAGGGGCTTGGCGCCGCGCTCGCGGCGGGTGTGGACGAGACCGAAGGAGGGGGCGGTGAGGGTGACGAACAGGCAGGGGTGCGTGGCCACCGTGGCGGGCACTCCTTTGCCGCCGACGAGTCCGGCGCGGATCAGGTGGTAGGTGTCGGTGCGGTAGGTCTCGGCGCAGGACGGGCAGCGGGAGGCGCGTCGTGTCTTGCAGGGGACGCGCAGGATGCCGCCGGGTTCGGTGGCGGTGGTGTAGGTGTGCAGCCGGCGTCCGGTGGCGGGGTCGATGTGCAGGACGTGGCCGCGCAGGTGGATGGGCTGTCGGCAGCCGCCGGTACGGCGGATCTGGGTGGCCCAGCGGTCGTGGTCGGGGTCGTCGAGCCGGGCGATGAGCTCGGCGACGGTGTCGGGGCTTGCCATGATGGGGCTGTCCCTTCCGGGCTTCGCGGTTCGGTTCGGGATGGCCCCCCGACGTGACGGACGTCTTGGCGGATGTGTGGTCACGCCGGGGGCGCCGAAGGTGTCAGCAGTAGCCGTGGCCTTCGCAGTGCGGGCAGTTGTCGCCGTAGCTGTCGATGCCGGTCCCGCCGCAGGTGCAGCACTGGTGTCGAGGCGGGGCGGCGGGCGGGATCGCGTCTTCGCTCATGTGATCCACTTCCTTTCCGTCGAGCGGTCGGGGGCGGTGTTGATGAACACGCGCCAGGTGTACGGCCGGCCGGTCGTCAGCAGGCGCGAGACGGAGCCGACCGGCAGGACTGCGCGGATCTGGCGGATGGCGTGGGCGAGTTCGGCGTGGGTGCCGTCGATGCGGATGCGCATGGCTGCTTCCTTCGGGTTAGGCGGTTTCGGGGCTGTCGCGCAGGGTGCGCAGCAGGTCTGAGGCGAGTTGGCTGGATACGCCCAGCCGGGCGCGCAGGGTGTCGCGGGTGATGGGCTTGCCGTGGCGTGCCTGGTGTTCGTGGGCGACGCGGCGGGCGTAGTCGAGCAGTTCGGCGACCGGGCCGTTCTGGTCCGGTACGGCCGGCGGGGTCGTCTCCGGTACGGCGGACGGAACGGGGACGAGGTCTGAGGACGGTTCGGGACGGGGTTCGGAGGCGCGGCGCTCCAGCATCGAGACCGCGACGAGGAAGGCGCCGGCGGGTGTGGCGGCGGTGATCCATCCCCAGGGCGTCGGTTCGGCTTGGGCGAGGTTGGCGGCCAGCGACAGGACGATGCCGCTCGTCAGGACGAGGGTCGGCCAGGAGATCCAGCCGTTTCGTTCCCGTCCGTTCTTGCGGTCGCGCTGTCGTTCTCGGGCGGCCATGACGCAGGTGAGGTCGACGCAGACCGCTACCGCCCAGGCCATCCAGCCCGTCTGTCCGTGCTCGATGGCGGTGTCGCGGATGTGGGTGAAGCTGCCCGCTCCGGCGATCAGGGCGAGGATCAGCACCGGCGCGGTGTCGGCCAGGCGGGCGGCTTTGGGGGTCATCGGGGGCGCTCCTTTCAGGCGGCCAGCTCGGGGTTGCCGTTGGCGGGCAGCTCGTGGCCGAGTCCGCTGGCGGCGACCTGAGCCCAGGAGGGGGTGAGGTCGGCGAAGGTGTGGGCGGCGCGTTCGGCGGCTTCGGTGGAGACGTAGCCGGAGCGGGCCCGGTACCAGCGGCCGTCCGCGCCGGTGATCACGGCGACGCCGGGCATCTCGGGGGCGATGGAGCGGGCGGCGACCAGGGCGTCGGGGTCGAGATCGCCGAGGGTCATCACCGCGGTTTCGGGGTCGTTGACGCGGTGGCAGACGCGTCCGCCGATCTGGGCGCGCAGCGCGGTGACTCCGGGGCCGAGGTCGGAGCCGATGCGCTGTCCGGACAGGAGAAGGTGGATGCCGAAGGCGCGGCCGAGTTGGGCGATGCGCAGCAGGGCGGTTGCCGTACGGGTGACCTGGTCTTTTTCGGCCTTGTCTGCGGTCAGGAAGAGTTCGGCCAGCTCGTCGATCAGGATGACGACCGGGATGGGGCGCAGGGTGTCGGGGAGCTGCCAGATGTCGCGTACGCCGTGCCGGCGGCAGGCCAGCATCCGCGAGCCCATGACGGTGATGAGGTCGGCCAGCAGGTCGAGGCACTGTTCGCGGGTGGTGGCCAGTGCGGACAGCCGGGGTCCGTAGACCGACAGTTCGACTCCGCCTTTGAGGTCGAAGCCGACCATGGCGACGGGTTGCGGGGACAGTCCGACGATGAGGGCGTTGAGCAGGTTCGACTTGCCGGATTGGGTGGCACCTACGTTGATCCAGTGTGGGATGAGCCGGAAGTCCATTCGCCAGGCGGCGCCGGTCTCCAGTACACCGACGATGGGCCGCAGCAGATCGTCGGCGGACCAGCCACCTGACGGCTCGGTCGGGGGTACGGCCGGCGCGACGTGGGTCAGCGGGTCCTGGGTGATGCCTTGCAGGGTGACGCGGCCAGGCCGGGAGCCGACGACGCGGACCGCCTCGATACGCCAGGCGTGTGCGAGCCGTTCGCAGACCTTGGCGTAGTCGTCGGGGACCTGGCCGTCGAGGAGGTGGAAGGTGATGCGGAAGCCGTTCGGGGTCGGCTTCGGCAGGCCCATCCATGGCTTGGTGTCGACCGCGACCCGCTGGAAGCGGCGCTTGACGCGGACGACGCCGGTTGAGGCGACCAGGCCGGGGATGGTGGTGAACCACCAGCGCTGCCGCTTCTTGATGAGCCCGCACCCGGAGGCGACGTGCCGCCAGGACCAGCGCAGCCACACGGCCTTGCGGGGGAAGACGAACAGGTACCAGTAGGAGACCGGCGCCCAGCGCCGCCAAAGGATCAAGACAAGCAGTGCGGCGAGGGCCTTGACGGCGGGATGGTGAATGTCGATGTCGATCATTGGCCCGCCGCCGTTCTTCCGGCACCGGCCGGGATGAACGTCTGCGCCCGGTAGGAGATGCCCCACCGGCCGCCGGTCTCCCAGACGTAGCCGAGCAGGCCCACGGGGACGACTTCGTCACCGACGTTGATCTGTGGTTCGGGGGTTGTGCTGACCTTGACGAGTTCCATGCGGCTGGACTCGTCCTCGAACAGCAGCGTCAGTTCGTACATGACGTTGCCGTCCTTGTCGCGCTTGATCTCGCCGGTGTCCTTGCTGACCAGGCGGGGCTTGGGGGCTTTGACGCAGGTGATCTGGAGCTTGGTGACGTCGACGGGGATGGGGATGGCTCGCATGATCTTTCCTTCGATCGGGGGACGCTTAGAAGACATGGAACGCTTGGAATTCTAAGTTGTCAAGGAGTTCTTTGACCGCTTGGTTGCGGTGTGCTCAACTTGGGGTGGACGAGGAGGGCGCAGATGGTGGAGAAGTCGGGCCGACCGGCCTATTTGCAGATCGTCGACGACCTGAGCGAGCAGATCCGCCGGGGAACGTTGGCGCCTGGAGAAGCGCTCCCCTCCATCGCCCAGCTCGGCGAGCGCTACGACGTCTCGGCCAGCGTGATCAAGTCAGCCGTCAGCGTGCTTCGCACCCAAGGCTTGGTCGTCGGCCAGCAAGGCAAGGGCGTGTTCGTCAGCGAAGCCCAACCCGCGGCCGGCCCCGCCGAGGACATCGATGGCGAGGTCCTGGCCCAGTTGGCGGACATGCGCCGCACCCTCAGGGAATTGGGGGATCGGCTTGCGGCTCTTGAGTCGACGGTGTTCCCAAAGCCGAAGCGATCTCGCTGACTCGACAGGTCAGCTCCTCCAGTTCCGCCCTGATCTCTGCCAGTTCCCCGATGATGCGGTACCGGTTCGTCTCCATCGCCATCTCCTTGTGTTTCGCTCTTTCGGAGTGGCTTAAGTTCACCGTGACCTGGGGATTTCCGGTATCACGCGGATCTAGTTAAGCTTCTTCAGTTCGGCTCAACGGCATTTACACGTCTGTTTTCACATGCACGACCCGCACACCGCGCACCACCCCCCAGTGTGAAGGCGAAGGTATGCAATGAAGACGACCCAGCGAACCGGCTGGACCCCTTCCCGCCTGCGCGAACACCGCGAGGCACACGGACTTACCCTCGAAGCCGCAGGCGAGCGGCTACGTGAGGCCGCGGCCGGGCACGGCTTGACCGTCCCGGCGGCCAACTTCCAAACCCTGTGGGGACACGAGCAGGGAACGGTGTTTCCCGGCCCGCACTACCGACGCGCTTACTGCCTGCTTTACCAGGCCAGCGAACCTGAACTAGGTTTTCGTCCAGCTTTGCCCGGTGAATCACAGAAAGCGGAAATTGTGATTTCTGAATTGCCTCCACCGGCCGACCCTGCCGCGGACAATGCCGCCGCCCACGTCATCGAGGAAGCGTTCACCAGGGTCTCCATCGGCGGCATCGAGCCGGGCGACTCACCACAAGCTCTCCTGCGCAACCGTGTGGTCGACGCCTGGCGCCGGCGACACGGTGGAGGCAGCCCCAAGCCGATCCTCGTCCTGGTCGGCGGATACGCCGGATCAGGCAAGACCGAGTTCTCCCGCTTCCTGTCGGACATCACCGGGTGGGCATTCCTGGACAAGGACTCCCTCACGCGGTGCATCGTCGAACGGCTCCTGATCTCGCTCGGCGGCGACCCCAACGACCGGCACACCGATCTGTACCTCAAGGAGGTCCGCCCACTGGAGTACCGGTGCCTGATGGAGACCGCCTGGGACAACCTCAACATCGGCACCTCCACCATCCTCTCGGCGCCGTTCATCGCGGAGCTGAAGGACGAGGCGTGGTTCACCCGCCTGGAGAACAGGTGCGCGGCCAAGGGCATCGACGTCGCGGCGATCTGGGTGCGGTGCGATCCCGAGTCCATGCGCGAGTACATCGAGTTCCGCGGCGCCGCCCGTGACGCATGGAAGCTGGACAACTGGGACCAGTACGCCGAAGGGCTGGCCGTCGACGCCAGCCCACCAACCGCGCACATCACCGTCGACAACCGGCTCGGCGCCGCCATCAGCCTCGCTGACCAGACCCGCGAAGCACTCAAGCGGATCCTCGCGTGAGCCTGCAAGGCGTCGTCCTGTACGGCCCACCCGCCAGCGGCAAGGACACCGTCACCGCCGCCCTGAATCGCCTCGACCCACGGTTCGCCCTGCTGCCCAAGCTCAAGGTCGGCACCGGACGAGCCGCAGGGTACGAGTTCGTCACGAGCGAGCACCTCGACAAGCTCCGCAGCGAAGGCCGATTGCTCGTCGAGACGCGTCGCTACGGCAACGTCTACGCCATCGACTGCCAAGCGATCGAGACACGGCACGCCGCCGGCTACGTGCCGATCGTTCACATGGGCAACATCCCAGATCTCCGCCGGCTCCTCGCCCGAGTTCCCGACTCTTGGCTTCGCGTCCTGCTGTGGGTGCAGCGCGAGGTGACCGAGCAGCGTTCGCAAGCACGCGGGGACACCGACACGACCAAGCGCCTGGCCGCGTGGGACGAGACCGTTGAAGACCTCGGAGCGAACGCCGACGCGGGCTTCTTTCATCTGCGTCTCCACACTGACCAGCTCAGCCCGGACGCGGCGGCGAAGGAAATCACGAGCGCGTACGACCGTCTGCGGACCGCCGGATGTCCTCACGAGGAGGGTTCCCACCCCTGAGCCGCGCCGCGACGTCATCCGGGATCAGATCGAGCCGCCACCAGGTACCGCAATCCCCGCACCGCGCCCCGTCAGCGACGGGGCGCTGAAAGGTCCACTCGACGTTGAGGTGCTGGCAGCCGCGACCTGTTCCATAGCTCTCGACGCAGCGCTCTGGTGTCACGGAGGACTCGTCCACCGTGACGATGACCGGCGCGTCACCCCGCTCGCTGCCGCAGGCAGGACACGTGAACACTTGTGACATCGTCAGCTGCTCTTCGAGCTCCTGCTGCTGCTCGATGAGCAAGACCAACTCATGTGAAGACGTCGCGATCAACTGCCGCTTGAGACCCGCACACTCCTCCGACCGAGTCAGCTGCCGGTCAGGATCACGACAGGCCGAGAATCCTCCCCACTCACGCGCAACCGTGGCCCAACCGTCCACGTGAGGTCCACCGGTCGTCTCCGAGCTGATCCCTACGGTTGCCGCCACAGCGCCTCTCCCTCCTTGTCGAGACTCCCAGGCAAGGCCTCATGACGCCCGCCCATCGAGAATCGCCGCCCAGAGCCGCAGCACTTCGGCCGTGCGCAGCCACGAGGTCTCACGCACATTCACTGAGCCGTCCTCGCGCTCCAGGCGCCGCACGAACAGAACCCCCGCCGCGGCACACAGTTCATACACAGTGCTACGACAGCCGCAGGTGTGCTCCCGCACGCGGACCCGATCACATCGCGGAGTGCTCTCGTACCAGGCAACGGATTCGCAGTCCGGGCGCCTCGGCGCCGGGTGGGTGCCGTGATACGGCGCGAGCTCCACGTCTTGCCTGAGCATGACTTCTCCCTGCCGCTCATTGGGCTGCTATGACGAGGGCCGCCTCGACACAGCCGAGGGCGGCACATCATGCAGGAAGACTAACTCGCCTGTACACCCCTGCCTATGCCATGGCATGCCATGAGCTGCCTGATAGTGCCTGAACAGGGCTTCCTATGGTTAGAACTGTGATCGACTTCGAGCCGGATCGCCCCAGGTGGGAGCAGATATACGACGTGCTTCGAGCACGGATCGTGGACGGCACCTACCCGCCCAAGCATCTGCTATCCGAAGTCCAACTCATGCAGGAGTTCGGGGTCGCACGCGGCACCATCCGCAAGGCCATGCAGCGACTCCGCGACGAGAACCTGATCTACACCGTGCCGAACCTGGGAAGCTTCGTGGGTCAACGGAAGCTTCCAGAGGCCGACGACGCCGAGTAGCACATGTCTAGTCCCATGAGATGCCTGACGTTTCCGTCCCAGGACATGGACGACAGGTGATCTAGGAAACATGGCCGACCTTGCGGGGCCGGTGTGCTTTGACGTTGCGGACCGGTAGGTCGGTGGTGCGGTGCACGGTGCGCGGGCCTTCGTCCAGGTCGATGGTCAGCGTGCTGTCGCTGACATGGACGGTGACGACCTGGCCGGCGTACAGACGGCCGAGGGAGACGGTCTGCCGAGTGACCATGATCACGCCGAAGGAGTTGGCGCGGCGCTGCACCGTGATCGGCGACCGTTCCGGCACCGGTGGCGGGCCGGCGGGGCGGGCACCACGCAGCTGCAGGCACTTGGCCCAGATCAGCGGATTCGGGCGGGTGCGCAGCAGCTGGCGGGTATCCGGGTCGAGGAACATCAGCGTGTTCTCCTCGATCCTGATCGTGACCCGGCGCCCGCCCAGGATCTCGGCGGCCAGCAGGTAGCGGCCGGCCAGGCTGACCGAACCGTACTTGTTCACCGTCCGCTCCACCTCCACCACCGCGTCGTTCTCGGCCTGCGGCAGCGGCGACGGCCCGGCCGGGCGGCCACCATCGGCGAACAGGCGGGCCAGGTCGTTGGTCGACAGGTGCGAGCGCAGGCTCTTCAGCCGCACCCCGCCGACCAGCAGATGGATCACATTCACATCCGCCCAGAAGGTGATCACCTGACCGGCACGGGCCGGGCCGAGCCAGAACTGCTTGCCCGCCACGCCCAAGTTGCCGCTGGCCGGCACCACCCGGTCGAACTCGATCGGCCCACCTGACCACGACGCCGTCGGTGCCATCGGCCGCCTGGCCCCGTGCGTGCCCTCGTTGCTGCTCTTCCGACGCTCCGACGCCGCAGAGGCGACATCGGTGACTGTCTGATCCGCGGCAGGCGCCAGATCCGGTTGCGCGGCCAGGATCGTCGGCAGGCGCAGCGGCAGCAGCTCTCGCTCGGCCTCGCTCACGGGCGTGAACCGGTCGGCCGGGACCGCCATGTCCAGGCTCTGATGCGGCCGGGCGGTGTTGTAATGCTCCACCCACGCGTCCAGCTCGGCCTGGAACGCGGACAGATCCTCGAACGGGCCGGCATCCTCTAGCAGCTCGCGGCGCATGCTCTGATGGAAACGCTCCACCTTGCCGGTCGTCGTCGGCGAACGTGGCTGGGTCAGCCGATGGACGATCCCGTTATCCCGGCAGATCCGGTCGAACAGCACCTCACCGCCATGGCCGAACCGCGCGGTGAACTGCTTGCCGTTGTCCGTCAGCACCTCACCCGGCGCCCCGAACGCCCGCAAAGCCTCGGTGAAGGCCAGGCAGACCGCCCGGCCGGTGGCCCGCACCACCGCCTTGGCGATCACGCAATACCGCGAGTGGTCATCGACGCCGGTCACCACCTTGACCTCACGGCCATCGGCCAGAAACACGCTGCCGACGATGTCCAGCTGCCATAACTCCATCGGCGCCTCACGCTGCCAGCGGCGAAAGACACGCTTGCGGCGCCCCGCCCCCGGTTCGATCAGCCCATGACGCACCAGCGCCCGATACACCCCCATCCGCGACGGCGCCGGGTCCACACCCCTGCGCCCGGCTTCATGCGCCAACCGGACCGGACCCCACCGCGGATGCTGGCGCCGCAACTCACACACCAACACCTCCACCTCCGCGCTCATCTGCGACGGAGACGAATGCGGCCGCCGCGAGCGATCCACCAGCCCGCCCAGACCTGACTCCCGATAGCGCGACACCCAACCCGACAACGTCTGCCGCGCCACCCCCACTTCGCGCGCGACTTCGGTCACTGATGCACCGGCCAGCACTGCCAGCACGGCGCGATACCGCTGCTCGACAACGGACATGTCCACCAGGGCCAATCCCGGCCTCCTGACGCGCGACGCCGCAATGACGCACGACAGACTGGCCGAAAACAGCACCTGTCACCGATGTCTTGGGACTGACGTGTCAAGCATGTCCCGGGACAGGACAACGCCGAGTAGCACAGCTCGATGAGAACTTTCTGTTCTATCTCAAGGGCAGGTCGCCTACGGCGTCCTGCCACGCGTCGACGGTCGCTGGCCGCGCTGCGGCTCTTCGGCCGGTCGCGGCCCGCGCCGCCCACGCTGACCGATTATGGCCACTAGCCAGAACCGGTTCAGATAGGCGCTCACGTTCAACGTGGCGGCTCGCGGATACGAGCAATTGGCCTTATGCAAGATCTAAAGACCTATTTACGGGGACCTCATTTTGGACAACCAGTTCAAGAGCCTGAGGCGATGCAACTCGCTCCAACTGTAACGATCCAAAATATCTGACAAAATATCAATTGCGAGAGGTTCATCCATCTTTGCGAGCTTCTTAGATAGGACAATAAGCTCATCAACATCACTTCTTCGCTCTATAATCATTTCGGAAATGATCGAAGCGGCCCGGGCTGGATCGAGTTTCATCAGATAATCAGATGCATGATCGCGGTACATAATGTTGAGTTGTCGACTCATGGAAAGCTCGGCAAATGTATCAACAGCGCGAAGCGGGTCAAACTCGATTATCTTCTTAGATAGAAGTGCGCGATCCAGGAAGGTGATTCTCGGGTTCTTTAGAACTACCGATAGAACCTCCACTGCTGAGGAGATGTCGAGTGAAGCCAAATTCTCTGCAGCAAGAATTGTCGTTGAGAGATTACGTCCGCTCGCCATCTTTAGAAGAGTTTCAGCCACTGAATCGCGAACACCTTTGCCCAAATCGATACCGTCGCGAATGAGCTCCGAAATCCCAGCTGCCGAACTATAGTTGGCAGAAAGATGTAGCATTAGATCGCGCAGCCCCGGTGGTCGACAATCCTCCTCGAACCAGGCTGCAATAAGAAATCGATCATACGAGGTGAGATATGAGGGCGAATAGCGACCGTCTTTGTGAGACAGTCGACGGAACTCCTCTTCGCTGAATTTCGTATTCGAGGCAGCATACTTTGCGGCGAGAAACTCGCCAAGGGTCTGATGAACAAAACTGAGATCATCACCGTTAATTACCGCCAACCCCGTACGGCGCAAAACCTGTACTATGAGCGCCTCCCATCTGCTTGTTGGCATATCTTTGGGGCGCAGACAGGCAACGCTGGCTCTGATTTCCCCGAACGAATGAGAGGCGCGTTCATGCTGCTGATGTAGGGCCACATGCCCCAGGGCCTCCAAGATCTTTCCTGGCAAATCATTGATCGCAGTAATCGACTGGGCGCCGTAGCGCCGAAGCTGGTCATTTAACTGATCGCTAATTCCTGTCGAAGAGCAATCATAAAATCTATCTTTCAGCAGCTCATAGAAACGCTGGTACGCGGAAAACCGGCCTCTGGGGAGAGGGTATGCGGGGTCCGCTGCGTGGAGTTGACACAGGATGGTGGCCATTAGCGGGTTTCTGACTAGCTCGCGCAGCCGACCACGATTCACCTGCTCCATGAACGCTGCGACAGCTAACGTTGGATCAGATATACGAGCTGCTTCCATCCATCCTCTAACAAACCGGGGCAGCTCACTCAAGTCAAGAGGAAGTAGTTCGTACCTTCCTGCTGGGCCACTCTTTCTCTTCGTTCGACCTACTGAGATGTCTTCATCAAGGATCGCTAATTCAGATTCCGGTAGAGGCCTGCTCCCAATTATGAATCGATAGATCCCGTCCTTGTTAGCGTTAAGGGCCCGAAGTACTCGAAGGCGCTCATCGATATCTGATATCTCATCAAGGCCGTCTATCAGGATCAGCCATCGCGCCCCCACCTGAGGCAGGCTGCGAAAGAATCCCACAGATGGAGGGGCATAGTTATGACCTCTAAGCTGAACTTGAACCGCATTTACGATCTGTTGCGCAAATGAGCCTGGCTGTGTAAGAGTGTGCGCTGGGACGTATACAGGAAAGAGTGGCCTTTTTGTTGGTTGATCATTGTCTCTTGATGTATGGATAACGCCCGGATGGGTCGGTAATTTCGGCTTTGGTGGAGCTTGCGGTAGGCCCTCTTCGAGGAGCTGGTCCGCCAGGGTTATTATAATCATCCGGAGAAGGCTAGATTTCCCTGCACCCGGCCCACCTAGGAGCCATGTAATAGGGACGTCGCCCTTAATAATATCCTCGGCTGGCCGCCTATCCCAGCCGCCACTCGAGCGATCGGGATCCTGGTCGGAGCTCTCAACCCGTCGCAGCTCCGCTTGCTGTCGCACATAGACTTGAGACAATGGAGGAAGCGCGGCGCCCGGAAGAACCGCAGGGTACGGATGCTCGACTGCAATGACGCGGGTCGCATTTAGGAAATCAATTAGCTCCTCGGGCAGATTGTTTCTTCTCTTGGGCGCTCGGTCGGCGGCAGCGTACGCTGATTGCTTTTTGGCGGCCTCCCAGAGCCCCTTAAACTCGCTCTCTTTTCGGACCCACCAAAACTTGCTCTCTGGACCACTGGAGGATGTCCTTCGAAGCAACTCTCTTGTGAATATCCATAGGTCGGCAAATTCATCTGGAACTAATCCCCGCGCCATCCATCCGGACACGGTTTGCGGACTCAGCTTCGGCCCGTTTCCCCCGTCGTAAATCTCCTCAAGGAGCTTCTTCCGGCTATACCGACCTGGCCGTTTGGCTAGTTCCTCCAATCGGACAAGCTCTCGATGGAGTGAATGACGTTCGCTCGCCTCGCTCACCTGACCTCATTCATCCGATCCATCCGGGTGCTCATGTCGCAGACCATGGGATGACCTGCTGAAACACAGCTGAGATCTGACCTGTACGACTCTCGTGGACCTCCGGCACGCTCTGCCCTTGACTGGGATTTCATCAGCAACGCCTTGGGATTGGAAGGGCTCGGATGGACCCGGTAGTTCTGGCCGCTGCGGCAGCTGTCGGCATGGTCTTGATCGTTGCAGCTGCAGCGGTTGTGATCGTTTGGCTTACAGTTAGCCGCACGAGTTCGGCTGACCTTCCCGCAGTACTCAACGGTGTAGCCATCGTGATCCGTGCGATCCTCGGCAAGAAGTAAGGAAGCTGCGGCACAGGGGAACGTGATAGTGGTCGGTGCTACTGTGATCTTCGGCGAAGATGGTAGAAGTGCTGATATCCGCAGCGACCGCGGGCGGACATGAGCCCACGTGAGCGCTTGTGACCGTGAACATCGGCGAACCGACCTCACCTCCCGCAAACGGTGAGCCGCTCGTATGCATAGGCCAAGACCTCTACCAGTATCTGGAGTCTTCACTCTCCTCATGCGAGGGCCGGCGATCTGAGGCTGAGCTTCCGTTCTGCACCGTAGTACGGCCGTCAGCGATATCTGAGAGGGGGGTTTCCCCCTTGCATGCAGGTGGTCTGTCGGGACGGAGTGACGGCAACGTCGAGCACCGAGCCCGTACGGAGAGCACTCGCGGCGACCGCACGGCACCTGGTCGAACCGAATCGCGACTTCTGAAAGGCGGACGGTCTGACTGCCGCACGGCTTCCGGTGCTAACGACGGTAGGGCGGTCACGTCCCGTTTGACAGTAACCACGTGGGATGCCTACTTCCGGTGAAGATTTCGGCTGGCGATCAGCGCAGGCAAGCTCTTGAATTGCAGTACTCCTGCCCATGTAGGGCTTTCGCTCATGTCGAATCGAGGATATTCAACTCTTCCTCTATCCTTTTTGATTCTTCGGTATAACCCAGCTCTGCAAGGCAGGCGGCGAGATGAGATAAGGATCGAGCAAGATCTGGAAGGTAGCGGATGGGATAACGCTCGACAAGATCGCGATATATGTCGCTAGCCTCTTGGATAACCGGCAAGGCTTCGGTTGGACGGTTAAGGCGCGATAAGGTCGCGCCGAGGTTGGACAGAGCGTCGGCGAAGTCGGCCCGGTTACCTTCCGAATAGGTAGTAGGGAGCTCGCGGAGTATTATGACAGCTTCTTCGATTGCTTCAAGAGCCTCAGGCAGGCAGTTCGTGCTAGATAGCGTTGCAGAGAGGTTGGACAGCGCGATCGCAAGGTCGGAGCGGTGTCTATCCGGATATGTGACAGCCTGAGCTCGACGAATACGAACGGCCTCCTTCTCGGCGGCGAGGGCGTCCGAAATTCTCCCCAAGCGCCACAAGCAAGAACCGAGGCTGGCAAGGCATCCAGCGAAATAATGGTTATAGCGGTCGGGATAGCGCTCGACGAGCTCGCGATAGAGTGCAGTAGCTTCTTGGGCTGCAGTCAGGGCTTCCGGGGTTTGCCTTACTTTCTCGAAGCCCATACTAAGGTTAGCCAGGGCGCGAGCTAGTTCAGGACGATATCGGTCCGGGTAGTCCTCGGCCATATCCCGGTAGATGCTGACGGCCTCTTCAAGCACTAGGCGACCTTCGGTATGGCGCCCCATAGCCGAGAAACAGGCGCCAAGATTCGACAGAGACTCGGCTAAGTCGGAACGGTGAATATTTGGCCTGCTCTCCACCAGGGTCCGAAAGATGCTTACAGCTAATTCAATTGCATCGAGAGCATCGGCGTGGTGGCCTAGTTCTGAATACTGAACGCCAAGATGAGATAAGGCATTAGCGAGAGGTGCATAGTATCGGGCGGGCTGATGTTCGACTAGTTCGATATAAATGTTAGCGGCCAACTTGGCTGCAGTTAGAGCATCAGCCGAGCGTCCTAGTTGTGAGAGACATGTTCCTAGACTGCCCACCGATCGAGCAAGATCGGCACGATAGAGAGCAGGGTTCTCGTCGGCAAGATTGCGATAGTAGGTAACGGCTTCTTGATGTGCAGTCAGAGCATCAGTAGGGCGCCCCAAAGCCGTTAGGTGCATTCCGACCAAGCTTAACCACCGGGCACGCTCTTCAGCTTCTGAATCATTCGGAATGCTATCTAAAATGCGTTGCGCAAGGAGGAGATGTGTATTAGCCAGAATCACCGACTCGGAGGGTAGCACCTCATACAGCGCCACTAGCGTCTCCCGGGGTGCGGCGACAGAGCCTGCCTCCGCAGCGACCGCGGGCAACAACTGCTGCAGTATTTCCGCCGCCGGATCGAGCTCTTGGGCCGCCCGCGCCAACATTACCAACGCCCGCCGACCCTGCTCACTATCCAGGTCTTCCAGACAGGCGCTCAATAGTGCAGGGCTCCTGCACAACTGGTAGGTGACGTGGAACTCCGCCAGACGGTCTGGGTGCAATCGACCAAGCCACCCTCGACCATCATCTGGTGGATACAACTCCCGTAGCCAGTCCGCCACCCGTACTGACGCCGTCGCATCTGGAACACGCCCCACCACATCACACGCCTGTTCCCGATCTCTGGCCCCCAGCAGTGTGCCCGCTGCTACCGTCTGCTCGACCATCAGCGGACTCATCCCATACGCGCCCGCCAAAAACCCACGAGCCTGGGCCGTTTGCAACCAATACCGCCGTTCATGGCCCAACAGTTCCATCAGCACGTCCGCTACCCGCACCGTCACCGGCCGAGAATGCTCAGCACTGGTGGACCGCAATACCGCCGCCAACGCCGCAGCATGCAGATCCAAGATTCGCTGTGGCCCTTCCCCGAGCTCGACATCCACCCACTCGGGTGCCGCCACCCCCAACGCCGCAGCAAAATGCGGCACCGCCTCCAGCACGAGCTGATGATCAGCGGCGCTCTCCCTGACCGCTTCGGCCAGTACCAGCCCGTCACCAGCCGCAGCCACCATCTGCCGCACACGTGCTGCTTGCGCGCCCAATTGCTGCCACCACTCGCCGGCGCTACGAGCTAGCAGCAGCACCCGCACCTGCCTGTCCGTGTCAGAGACCACGTCTAGCAGCAACGCCGCCAAATCAGTGCGAGTCTCGGCATAGTCAACCACCAGAAGCACCCGATCCTCACTGACTGAGCGCCACCGCGAGAGCGCCTCCGTTTCAGCGTCGTCGCGGATTCCTAGAAAACCCCACGAGGGCCCCAAGCGCACTGCCAGCTCCAGTGCCAACCGAGACTTGCCCACTCCTCCCGGGCCCACCAACAGCCTCAACCGTTCCGTATCCGGATCACAGCACCAGGTCAGCAGTTCCGACAATTCTCGCTCTCGGCCGGCGAAAGGCACCACTGCTCGCAGTGGATGCAGCAAAGATGCAGGCCCTACCGGCGGTATTTCCGCCGTTCCCTCTAGTGCTTCCACCGCATCTCGACGGTCGCGCATGTACTCCCATAGCGTTGGAGCAAAGGCCGTCCCTACTCCGCCGACACCCGCCCAGATCACCGTCGCCCACGGCTTGCTGTCGGCCACCGCAGCGATTCCCGCCGCCAGTCCCGCCACCGTAAACGCCGTCAGCATCCGCCATAGAAGACCCACATTCCGTGTGTAAGGCACTCTGAGTGGCCGGCGAAGGCTGCGTTATCCAATCGCAAGGAACCAGGTGTTGCCGTAGCGAGTCTCCAGCCGGGCCGACCACCGTGGGAAGCGGAAGAGCATGCTGCCGCACGGCTTCCCTTCTTCGGGCCTGGCGGATGCCTGCAGTTCGCATCGAAGTAGTCAACGCCTTGACGATCGCTCACTTCGCTACTCGCCGACCGTGGTTGGGGCGATCGACGCCGAGGCCCTCCTTCGTCGGGTCTCGGCACCGGGTGGCCATGGCTGGGGTGACAGCAACGCTGACGGCAACGTCCCCCACCAGTAGCGCACACCCGCCATCGGCGAGCACCCTGTGTCCGCAGCTCATCGAGAAGCAGTAGGGCGATTGCTACACCTGAAAAGCGGAAGGTCGGTAGTTCGACCATCGTCCCCGGGATTGCTAACCCGCCTGCGGTCTGTGACCGTCTGGATCACTCGACGCCTCCTCCGGCCAGGTTTTGAATAGAGGTAGCGAACTGCTACAACGCCCTGAGGAGACGATCTCGATTGGCCGGACGTCCTAAGTGGTGGACACGACTGTTCAGACAGGCCGGCCCCATGCAGCGGCCGCGGCAGATCCTTGACCTCGGATTCCCTGAGGAGCTCGGCAAAGGGTTGCTGCACGACGGATTCCGTGTCGCGGCCATCGAGGCGGCCCCTGATGATCAGGAACGCTGTCGGCTGTCCTACGAATACCTCCGCAAAGTCCTCAAGCATGGCGGCCGGATGGCCGAGGAGACCGGTGACCACGAGCTGGCCGACCTGCTGAGGAAGCGCTACGAGTGGGTGACCAACCAGATTCTGCTGGCGGTCAGTGACCTCGAAGCAGACCTTCGGGAGCGCCGGTACGAGCTGGACTGACGCGTCAGCGATTAAACGCAGAGATCTTGCTAACAGTGTTGCTAACAACAACTCTGGACGCCGGTGTACGAACGTGTAAGCCGATCAAGCGAGGAGGGCTGCTGAGCAGGCGTTCATGACAGTGGTGGACACCCGTGGACGATCTCGAACTGGCTACGGATCAGAAGGTTAGGGGGCAGAGTCCTCTCGGCCGCGCCACAGCTCAAGGGACACTCCCCAGCGGGGTGTTTCGTGCACCACGGAGGTCACCCCCGAGGCGCCGGATCCACTCACCCCTGTTCTCTCGATCACCTTCTGGACGCTCGGCCATCATGACATTCAGCTCGCTGTTCACGGAGCTTGCTGCCGGTGAGCGCTGAGAGAATCGGGGGTGTGGCGGGAGATGTGTTCGGTTTTCATGTGCCTCGTGTGTGCAGGATCCGCAGCGCGCGCGATACGGCGGATTGGATTCCGCAGGCCTCCGAGGCATTTCGCACCAACGGTGAGGATGTGGTCACCGCGGTTGAGCGGCTGCGTGAGGGAGCACTGGCACTTCCCTCCGTGGTCGCGGCGGCCGGGGCGATGGTCGTGCTGGGCGAGCCGGGCGCCGGCAAGACCTCGGTGTTGACACACCTAACCAACATGCTGCCCCGCGTCATGGACGCCTGGGACGGGGACACCGACGCGTGCCTGTGGGTTGCGGGCGGGGACCTGACCGAGAACTCTTACCAGGAGGAGCTGGGTTGCCATCTCAGCTCCCTACCTTCGGAGGAAGACGCCGCCGGGGATACCGGAGTGTTGACGGTGGTCCTGGACCAAGTAGACGAGAGCCCGGTCTTCCTGCCGTACTTGCCGAGGTGGTTGAAGAGGTCGCTGCGCGGCAGGGACACCAGTCGGGTTCGTTTTCTCCTGGCCTGCCGCACGGCCGACTATCCGGCGACGATGACCTCTGTGCTTACTGAGGCGTTCGGGACGTGTCGATGCGTTGACATCGCCCCGTTGAGCCGCGAGGAGGCCGTGGCGTTGGCCGACAGCGCCGACGTGCCGGGCGAGGAACTCGTGGCGGCGGCCGAGGCCGCCGGAGCCGCCGTGATGGCGAGCATTCCGATGACCTTGGAACTGTTGGTCCTGACCTATCGGGTCGATGGTCGGCTGCATGGCAAGCCGGAGGAGCTGTTCGCGAGCGGCGTGGCACGGCTTGCTGAGGATCCCGATCCTCGTCGACTCAGCAGGAGTGTGATCACTACCGCCCAACAGCGTCTGACGGTAGCGGGACGCATCGCTGCCTGGATGCTGCTGTCCGGCCATCGGACCGTGTGGCGAGGCCCCGCTTTCGAGGCGGGCGCCTTCGACTTGCCAGGTGACGCACTGGCGGGCGGTTCTGAGCGGACCGCCGCAGGTCCGTACGAGGTCACGTTTCAGGCGTTGCAGGAAACCCTCGCGACGGCGCTGTTCACGAGGCCTGATGACAGCAGGGTGGCGTTTCGACATTCGTCCGTGGCCGCCTACCTGGCGGCGCGGTATCTCACTGATCGGGAAACCACGCAGCGGCAGTTGGAGAATCTCTTTCTCGTCGGCGCACCCGATGGCGGCACCGCGAGCATCCCGGTGCCGCTGCGCGAGACCGCCGCCTGGCTGGTGGCCATGAACCCCACTGCCACTGACTGGCTGGCCGCCGCTGACCCCGAGAGCCTTGCCGTGCACAGCGCACTGGTGCGCTCCGACGAGGTCCGCTGGCTGACCGTAAACAGGCTCCTGGAACGCGCCTTGCAGGTCGAGCTCAGTGACGCACGCTGGCAGCTCTCCCACTGGGACCTGCGCCATCCGCTGCTGGCGGACCAGCTTGCCGAGGTGCTGGAGACAGCCCCGAGTGAAGGTCCGGCGGACTGGGAGACCACAGCGCAGATCCGTTTGGCCATTCGACTAGCCCAGGAGGCCGGGACAGCTCACCCTAGACTGGCAGACGGCCTCCTGCGGCTGGTCGAGAACGAGGCTTGGCACCAGACGGAGCGCCGCTTGGCGGCGAGCGCGGCGTTCACCTGTGACGCCGACCGTTCCGTGCCCGTCCTCAAGAGAATTCTCGCGTTACTGGACGGGCCTTCCTACGCCGCGCAGACAGACCCCGAACATGATCTGCGGGGCACCGTGCTGAGCCTGCTGTGGCCTGGCCATTTGGACGTGGCGACGATGTTGGCCGCGCTCCGCCCACCCACCCCGCATACGTACAACATGTACGCCCACTTCCTGAGGAACATGCCCAGTCAGTGTGCGGACGAGCATCTGCCGGATCTCCTCACGTGGGTTCAGGAGACCGTCCTAGGAATGGGGTCTCTCGAAAGCGGCTTCTACTTCTCGCCCGAGCGCGTTGAGACCGCTTTGATCGATCCCGTGATCGACCGTGTGCTCGGCAGCCAGGATGCGGCGCAGTTCCTGGAAACCCTGGCGAAGATCATCCTTGGCCTCTATCGCGAGAATCACAAAGTCGACCTTCCCGACTGCCTGCAACCCGACGAACAGGGGCAGGAATCGCCGAAGGTTCAGTCGCTGCGCAGGCTCCTGGCCCAGGCGCTTATCGGCGAGGCCGTTCACGCCCAAATCCACCCTCGCGAGGCCGCATGGCGGATCGTGCACGACTGGCAACCCAGCTCGTCGTTGCGGTTGGCCGCGTCCTCGGCGCCCGAGCAGTCCATCCGCTACCAGCTGGTGGACGGGGCTGACTTTGCGTGGGCTTTGGAGCGGACGACCCGGGCAGCCGCGTCCGGGGACGACGCGCTTGTCGCGGCGTATGGTGAGCTGGCCGCCTATCTGTTCCCGCGCGATGACCGCGAGGCGTTCGAGCTGGCTTATGAGGAGGCGCATCCCTCCTGGCCGTATCTGTGTTCTTTCTACGAAGCGATAGCTCTCGACAGCCCGTTGGCACAGGCGCTGCGCCGAAGCCATCGCGCTGAGAACAATCTGTGGCCGCAGGCGGCGGAGTTCATCGCCGAACAGGCTCGGCTTCTCGCCCAGGCCAGAGAGGGGGACAACGACAGTCTGTGGCGGTTTTTGTGGCGCCTGCGCGTGGACCCCCGAACGGGCCGGCAGGAGGACTTGTCCGGCGCCATCCTCACGTGGCCAGGAGCCGGCGCCCTCGACGATGAACTTTCGGACCTGTCCGAACTCGCACTGCGCTACCTCGTCGTCGAACACGACCACGCCGATTCCTGGCTCCAGAGCTCCCTACACGACAAGCGCTCCTGGGCCGGATACGCCCTCTTGACTGAGCTGCACGGGGCCAACCGCCTCACTGAGCTGCCCCCGGCGGTCTGGTGCTCGTGGACCGCAGCGATCCTCACCGAGATCCTTGGCATGTCAACCAGCTACATGGAAGCCGCTCGGAGAGACCTGCTGCGTCAGGCCGCCGTGCACGCACCTGAATGCCTGGCCCGACGCATCACCCAACTTGTCCTGGCCGCACTCGCGCAAGCCCGGCAGCCCACAGTGCTCAACATCGTCGACCCGCGCTGGGCGCCGGAACTGGGCACGGCTATGGAACGCCTCGCCACCGAACTCTCCGCCTGCCTCGGAATTGTGCCAAGGCAGGTGGACGGCCCCGGGCTCCGCATTCCGGCAGGTGAAGATAGTCCATTAAACCTACCCGACAGCGACGAGGCACATGAGGCCGCCCTGCACACCTGGTACAGCCTTCTCCGCTCGCTCTTGGCCGCTGGCAGCACGACTACGAACGACATCATCGACGCCGCCCTCGATGGGCACCTAAACACGCCGGTCACTGTCCAGACCGCCGTTTTGGCCGCCCAAGCCCTGCTGATCACGGACGCCGGAGTGAATTGGCCCCGCATCAAAGCGTTCACCGCAACCGACGCGGAACTGGCACGCCGGCTAGCCGAGGCATGCGCCCACACCGAGACCACCAAGCTCATCCAGGATGCCCTCAGTGAGGCTGAGCTGGTGGATGTGTACCTGTGGCTCAGCGACTTGTACGTCCCGGAAGAAGACAGAACCCTTCTCGGAGCGCACGTGGTGAGCGCAGACGAGCAGGTGCGCAAGTGGCGTGACGACCTGCTTCTGGAGCTGAGTCAACGAGCCACCGCTGAGGCCGTCCACCAGCTGCGGCAGCTCACGAGCCGATATCCCAACCGGCTCGCCGTGGCTGCAGCACTCATCTCAGCAACGAAGCAACATGCCGCTGCGAGCTGGAGCCAAGTGCGCGCGGATGACGTGATAAGGGTCTTGCAGGACCCCGCGCGGCGCGTCATCCGCACGAGCACCGATCTCCTAGAGGTTGTTCAGGAGGTGCTGGAAGAGATCGGTGAGGCGCTCCCCTCGCACTGTGAGCTGCTGTGGGACCGGACGCCAGGCAAGCGCTCTCGGAGGAGAACTGCAGCGGCCACGGTCGACGAGGCCATCCCCGACGTCTGGCGTCCCAAACCCGAAGCGGCACTGTGCGCTTACCTCACGCACGAGCTGAGCCTAAGGCTCGCAGGTCACCGTGTCGCGGTGAACCGAGAAGTGCTGATTCACCCCACAGATCCATACGGCACTGGTGACCGTACCGACATTCTCATCGACGCGCTGTTCCCGCCCAGCGACCACCTCGGCACCGCCTCGGGTGGGCCCATAAAACTCGTCATCGAAGTCAAGGGCGCTTGGAATCCCGAGGTTATGACGGCGCAGGACGAGCAGTTGGTGGCTAGATACCTGCCCGAGGCGAGAACTGACGCGGGCATCTACCTCGTCGGGTGGTATCCGATCGAACTTTGGGACGCCCCGGAGGACGGCCGTAGGAGGCGGGCGAAGAAGCTAGTGCCCAATACGCTGCTGGCCGATCTGCAAAGACAAGCGGCGCACCTGTCCCAAGCGGGCTCAGTCCACGTTCGACCCATAGTGATCATCGTTCCGCGACCGCATAGGCAAGAGGTGGCTACGACACCGTCCTGACCAGGCGTTCGCCGGCTGCGAGGCGTGCGGAGTCCCGTATCAGTCCCCCGCCGAGTGAGCAGCCGCAAGACCTGCGCGACAGAACTACAAGCTCACCCGAGGATGAAAAGGGCTAATGATCAAAAAGCATGTGCCGTGGCAATAAGCAGCGACAAAGCTTGAACTATGTCAGGCACAACATGGTCTGGGGGCGTTTACGGGGAAGAGTTGGGCGTCGCGATTGATCCACACTGTCTTGAGTCCGGCTGCTCGCCCGCCGGTCACATCCTTGACCAGGTTGTCCCCGACCATCCAGCCGCCACCACTCAGCCGCATGCCGCACCACTTCGCAGCGATCTCGAATAGGCCTACATCCGGCTTGCGAATGCCTTCGGCGTCCGAGAGTGCCCAGCAGTCCACGACGTCGGCCAGCCCCGTGCATTGGATCTTGCCGAGTTGGTTGTCCGCCGTGCCGTTGGTGACGATCCCCACCCGCCACCCCGCGGACCGAAGCCGTGAGAGCCCGTCCAGGACTTCTTGGCGGCATTGGACAAGGTAAGGCATCCGTCGCCGGTAGTCGGCCCACAGGTCCACGGCCGACGCAGCCAGCCTGAAGTGGTCCTGTACCGCGGCGAAGAACGCCCTCTGAGGCGGTGAGGTTCGGCCGGCAAATCGTCAGACGGCGCCTACCGCTCCGGTGGTGCTGTACAGCAGCCGAATACAGCAACGCCGCCTCACCCGATCAGACGCCAGCAGTCTCCTACTGCCACTTGAGCAGGGAGAGGAGCCCTCTACGTTGTGACCGGCTCCCGTTTGCAAGGAGGCAGTCATGCCGGGTTTCGGTCCTGAGTCTGTGAGTGCGGGATATATACGGGATGACCTCGCATCCGATATGAGATATGCGGGGCGTTCACGCAGTTCACACTACGTGAGCCAGCCGTACGACCGCCGCTCTCGTTGAGATCCTGTCGGAAACTCCTGCGGACGATCAGCACCAGCAGCCACCCTTTACCGGGGCCTCCCAATCTCGACCACGACCCGGAACTAGGCGACGTCTGAGTCGACATGTGGTCCACCGAGCTCCGCAGCTACCTCGTGCACAGCGAGCCACTGCCGCCCAAATTCAGCGAGACCGAGCGGCAGATGCGCCGCCATCATCACGAGCATCCTGACACCGAGAGGAACAGCTCCTGATCATGCTGCCAGTTGTCAACTGGGACGCCGTCGCTACGGCAGCCGTGGCCGCCATCATCTTCAACCTGGCGCTGGACTACGTCGCCAAGCCCCGCCTGGAAGCCCGCAAGGAGGAGATCCTCGACGCGCACCGATCGCGCCGCGAACTGCTGGCCTCCGCCGTTCGCATCGCCCACGCGGCGGCGTTCGTCTCCGCAGCGGTACCCAGCAGCGCGGAGCCCGCGGTACGCGGCAACGTGTACGTCGAGCAGGACAGACAGTACGACCGGCTCCAGGCCGAGGTGCAGCAGCTAGCTGACGACGCGGGTCGGCACGCTGGCACCTTCCTGGGCCCCCTCCTCAACCTCGTCGTCGGCTACGTGAGCGCCTTGCAGGGGCTGCTAATGTCCGCGCGGCCACGCACCGAGCAGGCGGCGGATATCCAGAAACTCGCCGGAGCTATGGCCGTCGCGTTGTCGTCGCCCCGCCGCTGGCAGATCTGGAAGATCGTTGTGAAAGGACAGGCCATGGCGGAGGTGCGGCGCCTTGTCGCTGAGCACACCGGCGCAGCCTCCTGATCTATGAGCAAGGTGATTGGCTCCGTCTGAAGAGCGGCTTGCCATACTGCTGCCGTGCGGGAGGTTCGACGCGGCAACTACGCCCGTTTCAATTCAACACCGCATTTTGGACGTGACCTCTGGCGAAATTGGTTGCCTGAGCGCCGCTCAGGCAACCAATGAGCTGTCAGGCTAAGCCAGAAGTGCAACCAACTCCAGGGCTCCTGTAGCCAACATGTTGCCGAGGGCCCGCCAACCACCTGCGAATTCAGGATGTCGCTAGTTCAGCAACTCCGCCTCGCACAGCCTGCTCGTTCCCTACCGCGTCACATGGTTGTGCAGCTGCGCCGGCCCTCGACCGTGGTTTTCACAAGGTCTGTGATGATCACTGACTTCGGGCTTTGTCATACGCGTGAAATGATCGCTGCCAATGCTCGATAGCTGATTGAGAGAGCTTGCTGGTGTGGAAATCGAGTGCAGGCGCCAGCGTGCTTCGACAGGTAAGCCTCACTCCATCACCCCCTGGGATCCGTTCGACGCCCTCCGGTCGGCACCTCGGAACAGAGGCGCAAATCCCGATTCTAGTGCATTTGGAGCTCGAAGGACTTGAGCAAAGACCTTGAAAAGAGCCACCCTGTCACGGGATGGACTGCGCCTGAGCGTTATCGCTAATCCGATAAGCGCTACGACGTAGCGTCCAATGATCGCTGCACTTCCAGCCAACAGTACCGTGATAAGGTCGCTAAAAGTCATGGCAGGAACTCCCGCGGTCCGCCAGGGTGCCCCAGGTCTATACGCCGAACGATGATTCTTGGACGTTTATCCGCCCATCCAATCTCATGGCTGAGTGGTCGAAACGTTACGCTCCCTAAATCGTCTGGTGCTGTACCGTTGATTCCTTTAGAGGAATCGCACCTCGCCAAGAGACGGGACTTTTGAAGTTTGGTGGCGAGCTGAGACAGGGATGAGCCACAGCACCACTCGACGACGATGTCAGAATGGGCGTGATCGTAGAGGTTAGCCCCACCGTGAGTAACGCCAACCGCGTTGAGCAGCATCGCCCGCCGCATTAAGCTGCTGAGCATGCGGTCTCGTTCTTTGCGCTGATGATCCAGGCCGGAGCCCCAGAAGCGCAGTGTGTCCTCCTCGACATCGGTCAGCCGGCCCGGACTCGTTTTCCACAGTATGCGGGACTTTGGTTCCAGCCTGTAAACCGACGCGGGATCCTCGTGGCCTGATACCACCACGTGAACCGAGGCGCCCGTGACGATATCGGCTAGCCGCCAGAGTTGCCGCCCCACCCGACGAAGGCGTACGCCTGGACATCCCCATACACCGCCATAATCCGCATCATAGATTGGAAGAATGGAGGCGACCAGACGAGCGGTGAGGGCATGGGCAGGAACGAGCACAAGATTGTCTTCGTCTGGCCTTATCGCGCTAAGCCCGAGCACCTTGCCTTTCAGTCCATCGTCGTCACGGAAGGCATCGCAGAGCGCGTACAGTACCTGTGTCTCTAGCCATTGCTGAGCACGAGCTCGCGCCTCTGGGATCGGACGCTCACGCGTGATGACGCCTCTTCGGGCGAGTGGAAGGCACACAGCCTGATACGGAAGACCGGTCGCCAAGTGGAAGATCTTGGCTGTGCGCTTGAGCTGAGGACTATGAGACACGCAGGCTCCTCATGCTGCCCGGCTCAGCACTACAGGTCTGCGAGTGAATCAGCTGCAAGGCTGGAATACCGCGGGTGACTTCGATGAGCCCCTCATCCCATTTTGGGTCCGCCGGGCACCCAAAGAGATCGACGTCCGCGTACGTCTGATTGCCAAATACTAGGCTATCGATGTCCGGCGTGCCAGACTTTTCTGTCTTTGATGGTGTGGTTTCGGCGGACAACATACGGGCGATCTTTACGGCCGTGATCATGAGTCTCTGTTCTTGAGCAGGTGAAGAACTGTTCCACGGCAGAATGCACACCGCTCTCCTCGGGCAGATGCCAGATCGCTGCCGCGCGGCTTCTGCCCCTTGGGGCCTGGCGGTTTCGCGCTGCGGGTCCACCTGCCACTGGGCATGAGAGCCACGACCGTACTCGTTTGCTGTTGTACAGCAGCCCCGTACAGCAACACTGCCTCTAGCGCGATCACACTCCATCGACCTGTATCCACCGCTTCACCAGGCCTGAAGGCAGCTGACGAGGCATCTGCCCTTCCCTACGGATCAGATGCGCGGTCGCGATGGCGTCCGCGCCGATGCCGGTCCAGCGACAGAAACCGATGAGACCCAAGGGCCCAAGGGCGTCAGATAGGGTGCCATGCCGTGGCGCAACGGCTTGCCCTGTTCGACCTCGACAACACGCTCGTGGACCTGGACGAGGCTTTTCGGCTGTGGGCCGGCGAGTTTGCCGACCAGCACAGCCTTACTGACGAAGCGGTTGATTGGCTGATCGCTCTCGACCGTGCGGGACACCCGCACCGTGAAGTCTTCTTCTCCAAGGTCCGCGAGCACTTCAGCCTCTCCAGCTCTGTCGACGAGCTCTGGAGCCGCTATCGCCGGCGCATGCCGTACCTCGTCCGCTGTCGGCCTGAGACGCTCGACGGGCTGGCGCGGCTCCGCGCGTCGGGATGGAAGGTGGCGATCATCACCAACGGGACGGCCGACAATCAACGTGGCAAGATCCAGCAGACTGGATTGGCCGCGGCTGTCGATGCTTACGCGCTGTCGGGCGTCGAGGGGATTCGCAAGCCCGATGTCGGCCTGTTCGAGATCGCTGCGAGGAGGTGCGGGACGACCCTTGCTGACGGGGGTTGGATGGTCGGCGACCATCTTGTTGCCGATGTCGGCGGAGGGCGATCAGCTGGCCTCCGTACCATTTGGATCGATCGGGGTACGTGGCCGGAGCACGACCAGACTGCGGATCATGTAGTCACGGACGTTCTCCAGGCGATGGAGATCCTGCTACAGCACCGATAGCCAAGGGCCCCGAATCAGCTCGCTCAAGTGATACAGCGGCTTGACGGTATCTCGCCATCGACCGTGCCACCCTTCACGATGACCGGCATGGGGAAGCCTCACAAGCGTCAGCCAGCCAAGCCGGACGCCGCGACGGCCATGAGTACCGAGGAGCTCGCCATGCGCAGAGCCCAAAGCGAACACGACGCACGGCGGGCTGCCGCCGAGAAGCAAGGGCAAGAGTGGAAGATCCCTCCGAGGGAGAAGGAACGGCGAGTCACGCAAGCCGCCCTCTCACGTGGCCGAGCTCGCACACCCGGAACCTCGGAGTTCAAGAACCGCGAACGCCAGCGAGAAGCCGCCCGGGAGGACGAAGCGATCTGGAACAGCGCCCATGATCCAGAAACGTTCGGCTCCGCAGACTGGTGAGCGGATGCCCGTACCCCAGAAAAGCAGGGCACAACGAGGGCACATCAGATCGCGAATCCGCCAGAGAAGCCGAGACACAGCGAGGTGCCGAACCGCAGGTCGGAGGCCGTCCGGCGACATCAGCCCAGGTCTCAGCGGCCGGTCTTGCTGAAGTGCTGGTAGTCCTTGGTGCCCGACCAGTAGCCGCCCCATTCCCAGCCGACGGCGGCAAAGGCCCGCACCACCCGGTCGCCCGGGTTGATCACGCCGGGCTTGTCGAGGGGGCGTTCGGTGAACGCGCGGGCGTTGTCGTGGGCCGTGTCGCCCGACGCCGTGACGTACGGGTTCTCGCGTGGGTTGAGGTCGACGGCCTCGCCGTAGGCGTGCTTGGACCAGCTGCCCGACCCCGTCGCCTGGCGGCAGTTGAAGGCCGAGGTGTTGTTGGCGTCGATCGAGTCGAAGTCGCTGCCCTTGTAGACGTCCACGAGCTTCATGCTCTTGATCGGGTACCGCCAGCCGTACAGCCGCTTGAAGACGGTGATGATGTCGTCGGTGACGGTTTCGCGGACCACGAGCTCGCCGGTGTGCGCCTTCTCGTCGAAGCCCCAGTAGGTCATCGTGATCAGGCGCAGGTCCCTGTAATGGACGGGACAGCCAGGTCGCCACGAGTAGGGCAGCTGGTCGCGCTTGAGCGTGCTCACCTTCGACTCGAATGCGGGCGGCCCCGTCGGTGTCGGCGTCGGGGTCGCGGTGGGCGTCGGGGCCTGGGTCGACGTCGGGGTGGCAGTGCCCCTCGGCTCGAGGTCGGACGCCGCGGTCGGAGTGGGGCTGGTGCCGCAGGCGGTGACCAGCGACAACACGGCTACGATGACGCGTTTCACCTGTTCAAGCGTACTCCGTCCGGTCGAGACGAACGTGAGTCAGTGGTCCAAGCGCCAGCAGGGCGCGTGAGGTGGGGCGCAGCACGCCGGCGGCCACGGCTCTCGCCCTGTCGCCTTCGGGCAGGTCGTCGGGTGGCGCCATCCGCGCCACCGTCGTCACGAGCGCCGAGGGCCGGCCGTCCGCCCGTTCGACGCGCTGGGCGATGAGCTCGAGCAGCAGTCCCGCGAGGACCAGGTCGTCCTTGCTCGGCTGCCTGGGCGGCTCGACGCTGCCCCGCAGCGGCAGCTCCTTCAGGAACAGGACGGCGACGAAGCCGAGCAGCGCGATCGGCACGCCGACCATGAAGACGGTCTCGAGGCCCCTGGTGAAGGACTCCAGCACGATCCCCTTGACGGGCTCGGGCAGCTGCTGGATCGCCGAAGGGCTGCCCAGCGTGACCGAGCCGCCGCCTGGAGGGGTGATGTGCGCGGCCCGCATGAGCGCGGCCATCTCGTCCTTGAGCCGGTTGGACAGGATCGCGCCGAACGCCGCCACGCCCACCGCGCCGCCCAGCGACCTGAAGAACGACACGCCCGAGGTGGTGGCGGCCATGTCGCGCGGCTCGGAGCCGTTCTGCGCGGCGAGGATGAGCATCTGCATCGACAGTCCGAGGCCGGCGCCGAGCACCGCCACGTCCAGGCCGATCAGCCACTTCTCCGAGTCGACGTGCAGGCGCGACAGCAGGAGCAGGCCGACGGCCACCAGCAGCAGGCCGAGCACGGGGAAGATCTTCCACCTGCCGGTGCTGGTGACGATCTTGCCGGAGATCACCCCCGACAGGAACAGCGCGAACACCATCGGCAGCGTCATGAGACCCGACGCGGTGGGGCTCATGCCCTTCACGATCTGCAGGTACTGCGGCAGGTAGATCATCGCGCCGAACATCGCCACGCCGACGAACAGCGAGGCCAGGCTGGTCAGCACGAACGTCTTGTTGCGGAACAGCCTCGGCGGCAGGATCGGGTTGCGCGCGCTCCGCTCGGCGAAGATCGACAGCAGCAGCGACACCGCCGCGAGGGCGCCGAGGATGTAGCTCCAGAGGGAGTCCCAGGCGAACTCGTGACCGCCCAGCGTCAGCAGCAGCATCAGCGCGCTCGCGCTCGCCGTGATGGTCGTCGCGCCCCAGATGTCGATCGAGGTGTTCCGCCTGACCTTCGGCAGCTTGAGCACGCGCTGGATCACCGCGAAGGCGACCACGGCGAACGGGACGCACACGTAGAAGCACCAGCGCCAGCCGAGCCGGTCGGCGTCGACGATGAACCCGCCGAGCAGCGGCCCCGCCACCGTCGAGATGCCGAAGACCGCGCCCATGTAGCCCGAGTAGCGCCCCCGCTCACGCGGGGGCACGATGTCGCCGAGGATCACCTGCGAGAGCGCCGACAGGCCGCCCACCCCCAGCCCCTGTACGGCACGCGCCGCGATGAGCTGGCCCATGTCCTGGGAGAGGCCCGCCGCGAGGGAGGCGGCGACGAAGAGGCCGAGCGACACCTGGAAGAGGAGCTTCCTGCCGTAGAGGTCGGAGAGCTTTCCCCACAGCGGTGTCGACACGGTCATCGTGAGCATCGTGGCCGAGGCGACCCAGGAGTACTGCTCCTGTCCGCCGAGCTCGCCCACGATCGTCGGCAGGGCCGTACCCACCACGGAGGTCGAGATCATCGAGGTGAGCATCGCCAGCATCAGCCCCGACATGATCTCGAGGATCTCTCTGTGTGAGTACTGCCTGCTTTGTACCATGCGTCGAAGTATACGCTCGTTTACTAGCCGAGCGGCAAGTGAAGCTAGGCTTCTCCCATGGAGGCCCGGCTGCGCGATCGCGAGGCGACCAGGGAGCGCCTGCTCGCGGCGGCGCGTGCGCTGTTCGCCGAGCACGGCTACGAACAGGTGACCGTCCGCATGATCGCCGCGGCGGCCGACGCGAACATCGCGCTGGTTGGACGCTATTTCGGCTCCAAGGCCGGATTGTTCGGCGAGGTGCTGGCGGGGGAGCCGACGGTCCGTCAGGTCCTCGAGGGCGACCTCGAGGGGCTGCCCCGCAGGCTGGGCGAGTACGCGGCGCAGCGGATGCGCGCCGAGCCGGAGAGCCCGATCCTGCGCACGCTGGAGCGGTCGGCGGGCGATCCCGAGATCCAGGCGCTGCTGAGTGAGCGCCTCAGGACGGCCGTCGTCAACCCGCTGGTGGCCCGGCTGGAGGGGGACGACGGGGACGACGCGATGGCCCGCGCCCGCATGGCGACGGCGGTGTTCCTCGGCGTCGGCTCGGTCCGCCGGCTGCTGGGCCCGTCCGACCCGTCATCGGCGGACGTGGACCGACTGACCGCGGTCTTCGAGGCGTGCCTCCGCGCGCGGAGTGACCTGGGCTGACGCGGCCGCGTTTGGAGGTGGCGTCGAGGTCGGCGGCCGTGGGGCGCTCGCCGGTCGGTCAGGAAGGCCCGGGGTGCTCGACAGGGAATGTGCATTTCCTGTCATGGCGCCCTCATTCTTCGGTGGGGATGTCCAGGGCGGTGCCGTACAGACGTGACACTCGCAGCCTGATCACCACGCGTCGTTCCTTCACCATCTGTCGGAGGAACGCTGTTTCCTGCTCCGGGTTCTCAAAGCCTGAGGTGAGGGCCAGCAGTTCCCGGCCGGCAGCGTCTCCGGGCGTGGTCGACACCTCTGACACCTCCGCATCGCCCTCGGCGACGGCGAACGACCAGACGTCCGGCCCGTTCACGTGCAGCGCGAGGCGGGGGTTGGTGCGTGCCTGCCGTGCCTTGAGGCGGTCGTCCGTCGTGGAGATCCGTATGACGCGCTCGTCAGGATCCCAGTGGTACAGGACGGTGGACAGATGGGGGTGGCCGCTGCGCCTGACGGTCGCGAGTACGCCGAACTGCTGTTCACCGAGCAGCTTGCTCAGCTCTTCATCGGTGAGGATCCGCGGCGCGGGGCCGGAGTGGGATTCGTTCTCGTCCGTGGTGAGCGTGGTCATGTGAATGCACCCTTTCTGTCCTGCGTGTGGTCGGAAGATTGACGCGGTGTTCAGGCAGCCGGGCTGAGCCGGGCGGTGTCCCGGGCGGCAGTGTCCGGACGGGGCTGCCGCAGCACCAGGAGCGCGACGATGAAGGCGGCCACCAGCAGCGCGGCGGCGATGGCGAAGGCCACCTGGTAGCCGCCGGTCAGCGCGGCGGCCTGGCTCTGGCCGGCTGCCAGCAGCTGCTCGGTGTGCGAGGCGGCCAGCGTGGACAGCACTGCCACGCCGACGGCCATGCCGACCTGCTGGGTGGTGTTGAACAGCCCGGAGGCCAGGCCCGCGTCGTCGGCCTTGGCGCCGGACATGCCGAGCGTGGTCAGTGCCGGGAGCACCAGGCCGCCACCCGCGATGAGCAGCATGACCGGGAGCAGGTCGGTGACGTAGTCCGCGTTCACCGGCACGCGGGTGAGCCAGCCCATCGCCCCCAGCAGGAGCGCCAGGCCAGCGAGCAGGACGGGACGTTCGCCGAAGCGGGTGTTGAGCCGGGCCGAGACGAACAGGGACACCGCGCCGATGGCCACCGCGGCGGGAAGCATCGCCAGGCCGGTGTCGAGCGCGCCGTAGCCGAGGACCTTCTGCATGTAGAGCGCGACGAGGATCTGGAAGGCGAACATGGCCGACAGCGTCAGGATCTGGACGAGGTTGGCGCCGGAGACATTGCGTGAGCGGAAGACGCGCAGCGGCATCAGCGGGGTCCTGGCGGTCGCCTGACGGATGACGAACCCGGCCAGCAGGGCGAGCGAGAGCGCGCCGAGGCCGAGGGTGTGCGCCGCGAGCCAGCCGTACTGCTCGATCTTGACCACGGTGTAGATGCCCAGCATCAGGCCGCTGGTGACCAGCACGGCGCCGATGACGTCGGCCCCGGCGGCGAGTCCGGCCCCGCGCTCGCCCGGCAGCGTCCAGATCGCCAGCGCGATCGTGGCCAGCCCGATCGGCAGGTTGACGAAGAAGATCCAGTGCCAGCTGAGCGCGTCGGTGAGCACCCCGCCCAGGACCTGGCCGATCGAGGCGCCGGCGGCGCCGGTGAAGCTGAAGATGCCGATCGCCTTCGCCCGCTCCCTGGCCCCTGGGAACAACGTCACCAGGATGCCCAGCACGACCGCGGCGGCCATGGCGCTGCCGACCCCCTGCAGGAACCGGGCGGCGATCAGCAGGCCGGGCCCGGTCGCGGCTCCGGCCAGTAGCGACGCGGCGGTGAAGACCGCGTTCCCCGCCAGGAACATGGTCTTCCTGCCGATGAGGTCGCCCAGTCGGCCGGCCAGGAGGAGCAGCCCGCCGAAGGCGATCAGGTACGCGTTGACGGTCCAGCTGAGCCCGGTGGGCGAGAAGCCCAGATCCCGCTGGATGGCCGGCATCGCCACGGTCACGATGCTGCCGTCCAGGATCGTCATCAGCGTCGCGGCGGACAGCACGGCGAGTGCGATCCAGCGCGATCGGGGTGGGCCGGCGGGGGCCGCTGGAAGGGAGGGTGCGGTGTGCGACATGGCCGTCTCCTGCTCGAAGGGGGAACAGGAGCGACCATAGCAGATAGTTTTGTTGTAGACGATCCGTTGCGGATCTATTTATCCGCTCTGTCGAGCCCGCCGGACCGCTTTCGGCGCCTCGACGGGGGTGGCCAGATGTCCCGTCACCAGGCGATTCATGGCGCGCAGGAGCACCTCGCGCTCGTCCTCGGGTAGCGCGTCCAAGGTCGCCCGGTGCACGCCGTCGACGATCTCCTGGCTCTTCCTGGCAATCTCCGCGCCCTTCTCGGTGACCGCGATGATCCGGGCCCGCCGGTCCGTGGTGGACGGGCGACGCTCGGCGAGGCCCGCCTTCTCCAGGGCGTCGACGGTGACCACCATCGTGGTCTTGTCCATGTCGCCGATCTCGGCGAGCTGGATCTGCGTGCGCTCCTCCTCCTGGGCATGGACCAGCACGCAGTGCATGCGCGCCGTCAGCCCGATCTCGGCGAGCGCCGCGGCCATCCGGGTTCTCAGGACGTGACCGGCATGGTCCAGCAGGAACGACAGGTCCGGTTCGGTGCGAGCGGGTGCCATGGCAGTCATGTCCCAAGTCTACCAACCAGTCTCGTTCCAGATTATCTACAAACAACCAAAGTTCATCGATACCCAGGTGGAGCGACTCTCGAGTATCGCGCCGCGTCATGATGAGCCGTCGCTCCCGCTGAAACGCGCCTGCCGCAGGGCCCGCGATGCACCGCTGACGCGCGCCGGTGGCGTCGCTACGATCGGCAGGAGCAGCCACAAACGGAGGGCGACGAGATGGCCGTCCTGATCCGCACGCGTGACGTACCCGCCGCGCGCCGGCATGACGCGTGGCGGAGCATCGTCTGCGACACCCTCGGCCCGCTCGACCTGCGGATCGATCCTGACGCGCCGCTGCGGGGCGAGATCGACGCGGGGCAGCTCGGCCCCGTGGGCGTGGGCAGGGTGCGCACCTCCACGCCCCACAGCGTGCACCGGACACCTGGGCTGATCCGCCGCGACAGCCCCGCGCTGTACCGGGTGGTGCTGGCCATGTCGGGAGGGCTGGTCCTGACGCAGGACGGAAGGTCCGCGCGGCTCGACCGCGGGCAGTTCGCCATCTACGACTTCGGCAGGCCGTACGAGCTGGCCTATCGCTCGGCCGTCCACCTGGCGGTGTTCAGCCTCCCGCACGAGATGCTGTCCTTACCCTTCGACTCCGTCGCGAAGCTGACCGCGGTCCCGATCGAGACGGACGGCGGCAGCGGCGCCCTCGCCGCGCCGCTGCTGCGCAGGGTCGCCGTGGATCTGGAGACCTACCAGCCCGCCAGCGCCGCCAGGCTGTCCACCGTCGTCATGGACCTGATCACCACGGCCGTCGCCGAGCGAGCCGACCAGGCGGAGAGCCTGTCCGCCGAGTCACAGGCGCGCATGCTGCTGCTGAACATCCACTCCTTCATCGAAGAGCGCCTGGGCCTGCCGGATCTCGATCCGGGCACCGTCGCCGCGGCCCACCACATCTCCTTACGCCAGCTGCACCGGCTGTTCGAGACGCAGGACACCACCGTGGCCGCGTGGATCCGGCACCGGCGTCTCGAACGCTGCCGCAAGGACCTGGCCGACCCCGCCTTCCATCACGTCTCCGTGAGCTCGATCGCATCCAGGTGGGGGCTGGCCGACTCGGCCCATTTCAGCCGGCTGTTCCGGCACACGTACGGCATGCCGCCCGCCGAGTACCGCCGCGCCCGCCTCATGCCGCCGGCCGGAAAGACATGGCACGGAAAGTCAATCTGCCGGCACCAGGAGCCAAGTCAGGCCGGCGCCGGATCAGCAGACTGAAGGTGTTCGCCCACCCGGCGAACCACCATCGGAAAGGATCCAGTCATGTCGCACACCCTCTTCGTGAACCTGCCGGTCAAGGACCTGAGCCGCTCGAAGGCCTTCTTCACCGAGCTCGGCCTCACCTTCTTCGGCGCGACCGAGGACATGGCCTCCGTCGTGATCAGCGAGCAGACCCAGGTCATGCTTCTGGCCGAGCCCACGTTCGCCGGCTACTCCAGGACCGAGGTCGCCGACCCGACCAAGACGACCCAGGTGATCCTCGTCCTCGGCCTGGACAACCCCCAGCAGGTCGACGAGCTGGTCGGCAAGGCCATGGCGGCGGGCGCCGAGCCCGTCGGCGAGCCGGTGAACGACGGCTACCGCTACCAGCGCGGCTTCGCCGACCTCGACGGCCACCACTGGGCCGCCCTGTGCCTGGTGACCCCCGCGGGCTGAAGGCGCGAGCGCAGTGAGTGAGCCCGTGACAGGCACGGTGACCTCGGCGGACGGCACCCGCATAGCGTTCGACCGATCCGGCTCGGGCCCGGCGGTCATCCTGGTGCACGGGGCGTTCACCGACAGGAGCCACCCCACGCTGTCCAGCGTGGCGGCGGCCCTGGCCCCGTGGTTCACCGTGTTCAACTACGACCGTCGTGGCCGCGGAGCCAGCGGCGACACCCGGCCCTACGCCGTGCGGCGGGAGCTCGAGGACCTGGACGCCATCATCGAGACGGCCGGCGGATCGGCCATGGTGTTCGGCGGATCCTCGGGCGCCGCCCTGGCGCTGGAGGCCACGGCCCGGAACCCGGCCATCTCCAAGCTGGCCCTGTGGGAGCCGCCGTATCACGTCGACGACACCGCGCCCTGCCTGCCGTACGACTTCGGCTCCCAGCTGGAGGCCCTCATCAGGCAGGACAGGCGCGCGGAGGCCATCGGACGGTTCATGGTCGAGGCCGCCGAGCTCCCCGTCGAGGCGGTGGCCGCGATGCGGGCCGAGCCGTCCTGGCCGGAGCTGGAAGCGGTCGCCCACACCTTGGCGTACGAGGCGGCCGTCATGGGGCCGGGCAACGCCCTGCCCATGGGGACGCTCGCCGCGATCGCCCGGCCCACGCTCGTGCTGAACGGCGAGAGCAGCCCCGCGTGGATGGGCAACGCGGGAAGGGCCGTCGCGAAAGCCGTGCCAGGGGCCGTCCACCGGATCCTGGAGGGACAGACGCACAACGTGGCCGCTCAGGCCCTCGCTCCTGAACTACTGGAGTTCTTCGTCGCCTGACGGCGTCAGTGGGCGATGTGCTCGAGCCGTGTCCCCATGACGAGGAATGAACCGGGCGCCCGCGGCGGTCGTTGTACCGCCAAGGGCACACGGCGTCCGTCCCTCCAGCGACTCAGCCCTTCCAACGTCACGTGGACGGCGTGCGGTTCGGCCTCGTCGTCGAGACGTTCAAGCGCGTCCGAACGGCATCGGGTTCTACGACCTGATCGTTTGTCATGGGCGGTTGCCAGCCTCCCGTCCATGTTGGAGATCGGGGGTCGTCGCCGCCATACTCCTTCCGCTGGGCGGCTACGGCGCCTGCCAGGTGAGCGGCGTCAGCGCCGAGGCCTTCTTCGAGCCGGCACGACGCGCGGGGCTGCCCGATCCCGACGCGGCCGCCTGGTTCGACGACTGGCGCTACTTTTGACCCTGGCCCGGCGGCTGGCCGCCCACTCCACGGTCTCCACGCACCTCTCCCTATATGAGGCCGCCGAGTCGATCTCGTCTCACCGGTCGAGCGGTCGCTGCGGAGGGCGGGGGAGTGCGGCCGGCAGTCGAGCCTCGCGGAACCTGACCTTCCGAGGCGGAACAACCACCCTGCTCGGCTGATCGAGACCGTGGTCAGGGGCGTGTGGACGGTGGCACGGATACGTCGGTGTGTGGGGACGTTGCTGTCAGCGCTGCTGTCACCTCAGCCATGGCCAACCGGTGCCGAGTCCCGACGAAGGAGGGACTCGGCGTCGATCGCCCCAACCACGGTCTGCGAGTAGCGAAGTGAGCGATCGTCACGGCGTTGACCACTCCGATGCGAGCGGCAGGCAGCGCGGCTCTGGCGCCTCCCCAATGCTGCTGCTGTGACCGTGCATGCGCTTGCGGTAGCTCAAGAGCGGCTCTGTTCGGTGGTGTTGCTGTACAGCACCCGCGTTAGGAGTGCGATTGTTCTTCAACCTGGACTGCGGCTTTGACCTGCCGGTGCGACATCAAAGATGATCAATTCCGCATATGCTCCGGAGAGATGGAGTCGTCCGACGAGCTCGGAATCCTTTCATTACGAGGGGAGGGGCGGGTGCCAGCTCGGAGGGTTCCGGCCCTGGTCAGATGGACGATGGAGATCGGCGGCACGTGATCACGTGAGGCGGTGTTGCTGTATCGCGATGCTGTACAGCCTTCAAGGCGTACGAGGTGCTCAGCCCGCCGGCTGAGCCGGCTCGGCCGTCTCGTCAGCCGATCCGGCCTGCCCGCCGCAGAACACTTCATTGACGAGCCTCTGCTGGGCCTTCTGGAACGCCTCGGCCGTGGCGGCGAAGTCGAGCGCGGCGTCCCCAGTGGTCAGCGAGGCGGTCAGGGTCTTACTGCCGTCGGGCGTGCTGTACATCAGCGCCCCCCAGCCAAAGAAGCCGCCGTTGTGGGTGATGACGGTGCCGCCGCAGTCCGTCTCCTGCACGAACACCCCCAGGCCGTAGCCGATCTTGGGGTACGGCTTGCACATCTCTGCCAGCAGCGGGGCCGGGATGAGCTTGCCGCCCGCCAGCGCGGCGATGAACGTGTGGAGATCCTCGGTGGTCGAGATCATGTCACCGGCGGCGGAGACCCAAGAGGGGCTCATGCGGGTGACGTCGACCACCTTCCACTGGCCGGCGTCCTCGTACCGGTAGTAGCCGTGGGCGTGCGGCTCGGGGATCTCCGGCGAGGCGCCCGGCACCACGGTGCCCGACAGCCCGAGCGGACCCAAGATCCGCCGCTGCATCTCCTCGGCGAGCGAGCGGCCGGTGACCTTCTCGATCAGCAACTTGGCCAGCACGTAGTTGGTGTTGGAGTAGCTCCAGTCCGTCCCCGGCTCAAATCGCGCCGGCTTGGACAACGCCAGCCGTACCAGCTCCTCCGGCTGGTAGGTGTGGGACAGGCCGTCCACGTACTCCTGGCCCTGCCAGGGGATCCCCGGCACGACCGTCCCGTCGGGGTAGTACTCGCCGGTGAAGTTGAACAACCCACTCGTGTGCTGCAGCAGCATCCGCACCGTGATCTGGCGGTCCAGGTCGAACTCGGGCAGGTAGTCATCCGCCGGAGCGTCCAGCCCGACCTTGCCATCGGCCACCAGTTGCAGGACCAGGGTCGCGACGAAGGTCTTGGTGTTGCTGCCGATCCGGAAGTGGCCGTTCGTCGCCGGCTTGGCGGTCTCGCCCAGCTTGCGCACCCCGGCGCTGCCGACCCACTCGCCCCGCTCGTCGTGCACGCGCAGCTGCACCCCGGCGAAACCGGAGTCGACGATCTCCTGGATGGCCTTCTGCAGCTCCGGGCGATCCTGCCCGGTCCGCGGGGTGAGCTTGTCCTGGTCGGTAGGGGTGATGGACATGGTTGTGCTCCTTTGAATTTTGTTACGAAGTTCGATTTCGTGTTGGTGCCCGGGGTATCTGGATTGCTCAGGTCGGGTCGCCCGAGGGGATCTCACCCAGCCTTGAGGCCGCAATCGCTGAACCGTTCATGGCATCCACCATCGCCGACCGCTCTGATACCGGGCTGTTGCCGTCCTGACGCCGCAGCTGACACGCGGCCCGAAGCAGCCAGCCGGGCATGACCCCCGTGGCCGCGTTTGCGGACGTCATGCGGACAGTCGATGAATCGGGGCTCGGCACCGAGCACGATGAAGCTCGACATCCTCATCGGCGGTGATGAGCCGGGTCGATCAGCCCGCCCAGGGTGAGCGAGCCGGCTTGGCCGCCCTGGCGGGGCTCGGCCCCTTCCCTGACCCGGCATGCCGCCGTGTCACGGGGTCCGGAGAGGACCCCGTGACGAGCTGTGGCTGCGCAGGTCGACATCCATCAAGCGGCGTCGAGGGCCTCGGTGATCTTGCGGGCCATCTCCGCCATGGTGGGGCTGGGCTCGCCCTGGTGGGTCCGGGCGGCTGCTTCGATGGCGACGATGACGGTGCTGCGGAAGTTGTCGGCCTCTGCCGGAGCCTGCTTCTTGAGCAGGCTCATGGCTGCCGTCAGGGCCGGCAGCACCTGGTCGGCGAGTTCGGCCACGGACTTGCCGTACTTCACGCCCTTGGGCGCCTTGGTGAGCACGTGCCCGACCAGGCCGGTCGCGGAGGTCAGGGCGATGGAGCCGTGAGTGGCGACCTTGTGGGGCGAGCCGGCGGCACCAGCGGCGGACATCAGTGAGACGGCGCCCCACGCGGCGGTCCGCAGGGTGAGCTTGTCCTGGTCGGTAAGGGTGATGGACATGGTGGTGTGCTCCTTCAAATCTGCAATTCAAGTGAACGGACGGATAGTGGAATGCGGTCCTGCTGGTGCCCGGGGTATCTCGATTGCGCAGGTCGGGTCCCAACCCCGGCGGAAACGGTTCGGCCGCCAGGGGGCTGACCGTTGGATGTCGTGGGTCGCAGGCGGGCCTACCGGGCGCGGGCTCGGTGTCAGTCGTCGATCGCCTGGTAGAGCGTGGTCCAGAAGTCGTGGATGAGCCGCGCCGGATCCGGGACGGACATCCCGACCTGGGTGAGCAGGATTCCGGTGAGCTGGTTGTCCGGGTCGGCGTAGGTCGAGGTGCCGCTTCCGCCGTCCCAGCCGAACTGGCCGATGGGCGCGTAGTCGCCACGGTAGGTGCGCACCGCCATCCCCATGCCCCAGCCGCCGTGCTGCCCCTGGCCGAACGACAGGTGGACGTTGTTGGTGGCCAAGGCGTTGCGGGCGGCGTTCTGCTCGGGCGTGAGGCGGTTGGTGGTCATCAGCTCGACGGCGGGCCGGGACAAGATCCTTTCGCTCCCGTGCATCCCGCCATTCAGCAGCATCCGGAAGTAGGCGTGGTAGTCGTCGACGGTGGAGACCAGCCCGCCGCCGCTGCCCTGGAACGCCGGAGGCTTGCTCCACCGTCCACCCGCGGCCTCGTCCCACACGATGAACTCTCCGGTCTGCGGGTCGGGGGCGTAGAGGGTCGGCAGCCGGTCGATCTTGTCGGCGGGCACGTGGAAGGCGGTGTCCTTCATCCCCAGCGGATCGAAAATGCGTTCACGCAGGAACGTCTCGAACGACTGGCCCGTGACCCTGGCGACGAGCACACTGAGGACGTCGTGGCTGATCTGGTACTGCCAGCGCTCTCCGGGCTGGTACATCAGCGGAAGCGTGCCAAGGCGGCGCATCCACTCATCCGGCTCGGGCATCGGCTCCGGCAGATCGGGCGTGAGCCCCCGTTCGAAGATCGCGCCCATGATCGGAGCGCCCAGCGCCGTCATGTCCATGCCGAGCCCGAACGTGGAGGTCAGCAGGTCCCGCACGGTGATCGGCCGACGTGCCGGCACGGTGTCGTCCAACGGGCCGTCGATCCGCTTCAGCACCTGCCGGTCGGCGAGTTCCGGCAGCCACGGATCCACCACATCGTCCAGCCGCAGCCTGCACTCGTCGAGCAGGACCATCGCCGCCGCCATCGCAACCGGCTTGGACGTCGAGGCCATCCGGAAGATCGTGTCCCGGCGCATCGGCGTGCCACCGTCATGGCGCATCGTCCCGACCGCTTCGACGTGCGTCTCACCGCCCCGGCTGACCAGGGCGACAAGACCGGGAATCTTCCCGGACTCCACATGCCGTGCCAGCACCTCGCGCAGCCTACGCAGCCCCGTCTCGGAGAAGCCGCTGTTGCCCTTTTCCATCATGAATCTCCTTGCGCACAGTGTTTTCGATCTGCGAGACCCGTCCCGGCGTGACGCCCATGGCCTCGGCGAGCTGGGCCTGGTGAGCCCGTGGTGCTTATGCTCCGGCTCGACTTCCCCGCCGGACATCCAGGTCGATGCCGTCGAGCACGATCTTGTCTTCGTATGCCTTTCGCAGCCCCGAGGCCGCAATCGGTGAACCGTTCATGGCGTCCACCATCGCCGACCGCCCTGATACCAAGCCGTTGCCGTCCTGACGCCGCCGCTGACACGACACCGCATGGTCGACGGCGAGCACGAGGGCTGGTCAGCTGGGTCGAGGACGTCCGTAAGGTTCAGTGGCGGGCTGGAGGAGCGGCAGGAGTAAATGCCGCTGCTGGGGCTGGAGCCGATCGCTGGCGTCGACTACACCGGCCTGCGCTGGGACGCCTCGCCCGGCACCGCGGCGGCGCCGGCGGACGCGGACAGCGGCGGCCGCCAGCTGCCGGACGGCCGGCCCCCGGACGTGGCGGCGGTGTAGGCCTTGGCGGCACTGCCCGGGTGGAAATGGTCACCGGCCGCGCGCGGGCGCCCCGTTCTCGTCCTTGATCTCGACGACGGTGTCTGGCACGCCCTCTGCCACGACCTGGTCGAGCACGTTCTGCAGTGTCTCGTGGTTCGTCATGCCGATGACGCTAGGCAACGACCCACGCGCCCCGAATCTGTCGCGTTACCGAAGGTCCATGCGGGCGAGTTCGTGGCGGGAGGCGGCCCCGAGCTTGGGATAGGCCTTGTAGAGGTGATGACTGACCGTACGGGGGCTGAGGAACATCTGCGCGCCGATGTCGCGGTTGCTCATGCCCGCGGCGGCCAGCCGTACCACCTGAAGCTCTTGCGGGGTGAGCTGCGCCAGCAGCTCGGCGCTTGCTCGCGGGCCGGCGGGGTCTCGCCGGTGGCTCGCAGCTCGGAGGAGGCCCGCTCGGCCCAGGGGGTCGCGCCCAGGCGGAGGAAGATGTCCAGTGCGGAGCGAAGGTGGGGGCGGGCCTCGGCGCGGCGGCGGCCGCGCCGCAGGTACAGCAACTCTGTTCTGGCCTGCTCGATGGGCACCACGCTGAGTCCATGCAGCTGTACGGCTTGCGCGAACAGCCGCTCCGCCTCCTCGCCCTCGGCGATCAGCGCCTGGCAGCGTAGGGCGATGGCGGTGACCCACGGCTGCTCCGTCGTCCGCGCCCAGGCGGTCAGGCGCGAACCGGCTGGGCGGCAAGGTCAGGCCATCCGGCGCGGACGGCCGCCTCGACGTAACTGGCCTGGTGGGCGTAGGCGCGGTTCATGGCGAACGGGCCTGGGATCTCTTCATGTGCTACAGAGACCCTTGGCTGTGCTGGTCCCGGTACGTCTCGAGCAGCCGCAGCCACACCTCGCTGATGGTGGGGAAGGGCGGTACGGCGTGCCAGAGGCGTTCGATGGGAGTTTCGCCGATGATCGCCACGGTGGCGGAGTGGAGGAGCTCGGCGACGCCTGGTCCGGCGAACGTGGCGCCGACGACGGTGCGGCGATCGGGGTCGATGAGGGCGCGGGCTCTGCCGCGGTAGTCCGGGTTGTGCTGGATGGCGCCGGCGACGTGGCCGAGATCGTAGTCGACGACATCGACGCGGCGGCCGGTGCGCCGGGCTTCGATGGTGGTGAGGCCGACACTGGCGATCTCGGGGTCGGTGAAGACGACCTGAGGTACGGCTGCGGTGTCGGCGGTGCCGGCGTGAGGGCTCCAGCGTCCGGTGTCGAGCGGGGTGCCGAAGGCGCGGGCGGCGATGACGGCGCCGGCGATGCGGGCCTGGTACTTGCCCTGGTGGGTGAGCAGGGCCCGCCGGTTGACGTCGCCCGCGGCGTAGAGCCAGTCGCCGGAGGCGGCGGTGACGGTGAGGGTGTCGTCGGTGGTGAGCCAGTCCCCGGGGGTCAGGCCGACGGTCTCGAGGCCGATGTCGCCGGTGCGGGGTGCGCGGCCGGTGGCGAAGAGGATCTCGTCCGCGGTGAGCCGGCCGCCGTCGGAGAGGGTGATGCGGACCTCGCCGCCCGTACGGGCAGCGGTGGCGACGGTCACGCCGAACCGCAGGTCGGTGCCCGCTTCGCGCAGGCGGTCGGCGACGAGTTCGCCGGCGAAGGGTTCCATGTGCGGCAGCAGGCGGGTGCCGCGGGCGAGGAGGATGACCTCGGTGCCGAGGGCCTGCCAGGCGGTGGCCATCTCGGTGGCCACGACGCCTGCGCCGACGATGACGAGTCGTCCGGGCGGCTGCGGGGCGCTGGTGGCTTCGCGGCTGGTCCAGGGGCGCAGGGCGGCGAGCCCGGGCAGGTCGGGGAGGGCGGCTGTGCTGCCGGTGCACACGGCCACGGCGTGCCTGGCCCGCAGGTGGACGGTGCCGCCGTCGGGGGTGGTCACGGCCACGCGTCGTGGCCCGTCGAGTCGGCCATGGCCGCGTTGGAGGTCGATGCCGGCCGTCTTGAGCCATTCGACCTGGCCGTCGTCGTTCCAGTGGGCGGCCATGCGGTCGCGATGCGCCAGTACGGCGGCGGTGTCCAGCGGTCCGGCGGCGGCTGGGTCCAGGCCGGGCACTCGGCTGGCGTCGGCACGCAGGAGTGCGGGCCGCAGCAGGGCTTTGCTCGGTTCGCAAGCCCAGTAGGAGCATTCGCCGCCGACGAGCTCGCTTTCCACGATGACGGTGCTCAGGCCGGCGGCGGTGGTCCGGTCGGCGACGTTCTCACCGACCGGGCCGGCCCCGATCACGACCACGTCATAGGTACGGGTGTCTTCGGTGGTCACTGGTCCTCCATGGTGTGGCCGTGTCTCGGGTATGCCGCTGGTCAGCGGCCGGGTAGCCGTTGGGTGATCTCCTGCAGGAACCAGCGGTTGCCGTCGGGGTCGTCGAACGAGGCGAAGGTGCCGTAGCTGGCGCGCTGCGGGTGCAGGCCCATGACGCGGCCGGTCTCGCCGGCCTGGTGGAAGGCGCCGGTGGCGTCGTGGAACGGGCCGGTGACGTCGACGCCGCGGCCCGCCAGCTCCTTGTGGGCCTGCTCGATGTCGGACACGATCAGGTGCAGTCCCTGGACCGTGCCGGGTTCGGCGTCGGTGAGGCCGTCACCGAAGATGATCGAGCAGGCCGAACCGGGGGGAGTGACCTGAATGATCCGGTAACCGTCGTTGATGGGGAAGTCCGCGTCGAGGCGGAAGCCCAGCTGCCGGGTGTAGAAGTCCTTGGCGCGGTCGGTGTCGGATACGGGCAGGACGACGACTTCGAGCTTCATGTCCATGGTCGTGATCTTTCTTTCGCGTCGTGGGGCTATCGGGTGGCGCGTGCGGCCTTCTCGATGACGCCGGCCACGGTCTTGGGCTGGGAGACGGCGACGGAGTGGGAGGCGCGTACTTCGACGGAGTACGCGTGGGCGCGCTTGGCCATGTAGCGCTGGACTGCGGCGGGGATGTTGAGGTCCTGGGTCGTGATGATGGCCCAGGTGGGCTTGTCCTTCCAGGCGGCGGCCTCGGTCTTCTCCTCCAGGGCGGACTGGGCGATGGGCCGCTGGGTGGCGGCCATGAGGGCCGCGGTGCCGGCCGGTACGTCGGCGGCGAACTGGTGGTGGAACTTGCCGGGCTTGATGTACAGGTCGGTTCCGGTGGTGCCGTCGGGGAGGGTGAAGGGGGTGGGGTCGAGGGCGCCGGGGAGGGTGGAGCCGGGGAATTTGTTCGTCAGCTCCAGGGCGGTCTCGCCGGGGGCGGGCAGGAAGGCGGCGACGTACACGAGGGCCTTGACCTGAGGGTCGTTCGCACCGGCGACGCTGATGACCGAGCCGCCGTAGGAGTGCCCGACGAGGATCTTGGGTCCGGCGACGTGGTCGAGGACGCTGCGGAGTGCGGCCGCGTCGTTGGCCGGTCCGCGCAGCGGGTTGGCCGCGGCGACGACGGGGTAGCCGTCCGCGCGCAGCTCTTCGATCACCGCGTTCCAGCTGGAGGCGTCGGCGAAGGCGCCGTGCTCCAGCACGATGGTCGGCTTGGCGGGCTTGTCCGCCGCGAGGGCGGGCGTGGCGACGGCGGTGGTCAGGAGACCGATCGCGACCGTCGACAGGGCGCCCAACATGAGCCCCCGGCTGCGTACACCCTTGCTGCTGACCACGAAATTCCCCTTTCAGGAGGCTTCAGATGTCTGACGCCATCACTGTTGTCTGGGAAGGACCGCGGTCACATCCGTCACTTGACGGTCAGTCACGGCGAGTCAGCCGGGCCGTCGTTCGGTGCCACAACTGCGCTGGTCGGCGGGCTTCCTGGCCTTCCGTGGCACTCGTGTGCGCGCCTCAGCGCGTTAAGCCATTCAACTCATCAGTCTGTGACGTGAGCACGGGCGGCACCGCCTGGCCGTGGGCCGCGAGCTGCGCGCATGTCTCCGCATGCGGTCCGCTGACCTGCGCCGCGGCGTGTGTGACGTGCGCCCGGAGCGGCTCGCCGGTGCTGACCGTCAACTGACTGATGTGCCGGGTCCCGGCCGCGAACGACAGTGAGACGCACCGCAACAGCCGACGACCCGGCACATCAGCGAGAGGAACGTCATGAAACGCCTTCTGATCATCTTTGCGGCCGGAGTGTCGCTGGCGGCGGCGGCGTGCCTGCCGGCCGCGGCTTCGGCCGGCACCACGCGCTCCGCCGCCGTCTCGTTCACGTGCTCGTCCATCTCCGTGAATGCTCCGGAGGGCACCACGGTGGAGTCCGTGACGGCGGTGAGCCGGGAGGCGGGCACCGTGACCGTCCCTCCGGTGCCGCCGTTCACCAACGTGGTCGAGATCCCGGACGTGCCGGCCTACTGCGATGTCACGGTCACGCTCACCCACCCGGGCGTCGGCGACCACGCCAAGGTGCGGATCTGGCTGCCGGAGACGGGCTGGACCGGCCGTTTCCAGGCGTTGGGCGGCAGCGCCTTCGCCGCCGGCGACTACGGCGCGGGCCTGGCCGGCGCGATCAAGAGCGGCTACGCCGCCGCGACCACCGACGCCGGCGTCGGCACGTACCTGGACACCGGCTGGGCCCTGAACAGTGACGGCGAGGTCGACACGGCGCTGCTGAAGAACTTCGCCGACCGGTCCCAGCACGAGATGGCGGTCGTCGGCAAGCAGGTGGTCAACGAGGTCTACGGCAGGCCGGTCTCCTACTCGTACTGGACCGGCTGCTCGACCGGCGGCCGCCAGGGCTACATGGAGGCCCAGCGCCACCCCGGCGACTTCGACGGCATTCTGGCCACTGCTCCGGCGATCAACTGGGACGAGTTCGAGGTCGCGACCCTGTGGCCGCAGGTGGTGATGAACGAGGAGAACACCTTCCCCTCCCCTTGTGAGTTCAGCGCCTTCAACGAGGCCGCCGTCAAGGCCTGCGACCCGCTCGACGGCGCTCCCGACGGGCTGATCGGCGACCCCGCCACGTGCACCTTCGACCCGCGGAAACTCATCGGCAAGAGCGTCGAATGCGACGGCGAGCAGGAGACCATCACCGCGGCCGACGCCGCCGTCGTCCGCAAGATCTGGGACGGCCCCCGCACCCCGTCCGGGAGAAAGTTGTGGTCCGGCATCCCGATCGGAGCCGGCTTCGACCTCGCCGGCACCCGCGTCGACGCGGACGGCAACCGGGTGGGCGCGCCGTTCCCCGTACCGGCCACCTGGGTCTCGACGTTCCTGAAGCGGCAGCCCTCCTACGACCTCTCGACGATCACCTACGCCGAGTTCGCCAAGCTGTTCGAGCAGTCCCAGGCCGAGTACGACGCGATCATCGGCACCGATGATCCCAACCTGTCGGCGTTCCGCAGGTCCGGCGGCAAGCTCCTCACCTGGCACGGCCAGGCCGACCAGCTGATTCCCGCCCAGGGCACCGTGGACTACCGCCGGCGGGTGGAGCTGGCCATGGGCGGTGCGGCCCGGGTCGACGACTTCTACCGGCTGTTCCTGGCGCCGGGCGTCGCCCACTGCGCCGGCCCCACGAGCACCGGCCCCGCACCCACCGACGCCCTCGGCGCCCTGACGGCCTGGGTCGAACAAGGCAAGGCCCCGCAGACGCTGAGCGCCGCCATCACGGACTCCTCCGGCAAGACGGTGACGCGCGAGTTGTGTCGGTACCCGTCCGTCTCCCGCTATACCGGCCACGGCGACCCGGCCGACGCCGGCAGCTACTACTGCGCCCCCGCCCGGCACTGACAACCGTCCACTCTTCTGGAAAGACCGCCAATCATGAAAGCGTCATCCCTGCTGAAGCTGTACCTGGGCCGTGGAGTCCTGGCCGTGGCGTGGGCCGCGACGTTCGCCTCCGCGCACGACTCCATCGACACCCTCGCGATCACCTTGCTGGTCGTCTACCCGCTGATCGACGCGGTGTCGTCGCTGATCGAGCTGCGTGCGGTCCAGGACGGATCAGAGGGTCGCCTGACGCTGTTCAACGGGGTGCTCAGCACTCTGGCCGCCGTCGGAGTCGGCCTGGCGGGGGCGGGCGGGGTGGCGGCGGTGCTGCACGTGTTCGGTGCCTGGGCCGTCGTCTCCGGCGCGGCGCAGGTGCTGGTCGGGCTGCGGCGGCGCGGCCCGGAGCTGGGCAAGCAATGGCCGATGCTGATCGCGGGCGGTCTGTCGTTCCTCGTGGGCATCTTCTACAACATCCAGGCCCTGGGGGACGACGCCTCGCTCGACGTGCTGTCGGTCTATGCCACCGGCGGCGGCGTGTTCTTCATCATCCAGGCCGGGCTGCTGGCCTGGCGTGCCCGCCAGCGGCACACGCAGACCGTCTGACGGCACTCTGGGCTCGGCCCGATCCGGCCGAAGGGCAAGGCCTCCACTGCGCTGCGGCGCAGTGGAGGCCTTTTTGTGGCTGGATGTACGTTTCCCGCCTGCGGGGGGACGCCGACATCGGCTCCCTCGCGTGCGGCGCTTCGTGGCGGCTCGCGGAGGGCGCGGGTGCGACACGGCCACGAAGACACCGACAGCCTGCCGGATCGCATCCGGCAGGCTGTCGCGAAATCGCAGGCAGTGGGCTGGCTGTCGCGTTCGTCAGAAGTGGTCCACGTCGACGACGGCCTGGGCGAAGGCCGTGGGCGCTTCCTGCGGAAGGTTGTGGCCGATACCGCGAAGGAGGCGGTGTTCGTAGGCGCCGGTGAACATGTTGCGGTACGACGAGCCGTCGCCCGGCGGCGCCGTGAAGGGGTCGCGCTCGGCGTCAAGGGTGATGGTCGGCACCTTGATGACCGGCCGATCGGCGAGCCGCTGCTCCAGACCGTCGTAACGGCGCTCCCCGTCGGCCAGGCTCAGCCGCCACCGGTAGTTGTGGATCACGATGGCGGCGTAGTCGGGGTTGTCGAAGGCCGCGGCCGTACGCTCGAAGGTGGCGTCGTCGAAGTCCCACGTCGGGGAGACCGTGTCCCAGACGAGCCGGTTCAGGTCGTGACGCTTGCTCTTGTCCTCCATGGCCTGCCGCCCCCGCTCGGTGGCGAAGTAGTACTGGTACCACCAGGCGTATTCCGCCTTCGGTGGCAGCGGGGAGAGGTTGGCCTCGAGGTTCGTGATGACGTAGCCGCTCACCGACACCAGGGCCTTGCACCGCTGCGGCCACAGAGCCGCGATGATGTCGGCGGTCCTCGACCCCCAGTCGAAGCCGGCGAGCACGGCCTTGTCGATCTCGAGGGCGTCCATCAGGGCGATGATGTCGAGCGCGATCGCCGACTGCTGGGCGTTGCGGAACGTCTTCGAGGACAGGAACCGTGTCGTGCCGTGACCGCGCAGGTAGGGAACGATCACCCGGTAACCCTGCGCCGCCAGCAGCGGAGCGACGTCGACGAAGCTGTGGATGTCGTACGGCCAGCCGTGCAGGCAGATGACCACGGGCCCGCCGGCCGGGCCGGCCTCGGCGTAACCGATGTCCAACAGCCCGGCCTTGACCTGCTTCAGCGAGGCGAAGGACGTGTGCGTGCCGGGCGTGACCGCCGGCAACGTCGGGGCCGCCCCGCGCGTGGTGGCGGAGGCGGCCGGGAAGGCCTGCAAGCCCGCCAGCGAGGCGACGGTCGCGCCGGTGGCCAAACCGACGGCCTTGCCGAAGGTGCGCCTGTTGATCATGTGGAGTCCTCCGTGTCGTGTCACAGGGAATGCGGCATTTCTTACTGTTTCGGGCAGGGGGAATCCGACACATCAGTCAGATGACGGTGAGACATGGCGAACGGCAGCCGTGCCGGCCACACGAAACTTTCTCCCCGGGCCTGGTGTCCGGGCAGACCTCGCCGGACCAGCGACGCAAGGCGGACAGGGACATTCAGTCATTCGACTGTTCCCGCCCGGGCGCATCCGGACAATCCTTGATCAGACCTGGTCCTGAGCCTTTCGGAGGATCCGTGAACCCCACTCCCGTCGTCTTCATCCACGGTGCGTGGCTCCACGCGTCGTCGTGGGAGTCATGGAACGAGCGCTTCTCCAGTTTCGGGTTCGCCGTCTGCGCGCCGGGCTGGCCGGGAGAACCCGCCACGGTGGGCGAGGCCCGCCGGCACCCCGAGACGCTCCACGAGCTGGGGCTCGAGGCGCTCACGAATCACTACGCGCGCATCGTCCGTTCCTTCGACACCCCGCCCGTGATCGTCGGCCATTCGGTGGGTGGGCTCATCGCGCAGCACCTCCTCGGCACGAACGCGGGCCGTGCCGCGGTCGCCATCGCCCCCACCCCGGTCGATCACGCGACCGCCCTGGCGCCCGGGCAGCCGTGGCCGGTGTCGATGGACGCCGGGAGGTTCCGGCGGCTGTTCGCCAACGCGGTCACCGAGCAGGAGTCTGCCGAGCTGTTCGAGCGCCACGTCGTTCCCGGGTCACGCCGGCTGCTGGCCGAGCTGGGAGACGGCGGTGCCGTACGGCACCCGCGGGCGGTCGTGGACCACGGCAACACCGGCCGCGGCCCGCTGCTGCTGATCTCGGGACAGGAGGACCGGCTGGTGCCCGACCACGTCACCCGGGCCGTGTACAAGTTGTACGGCGACTCGACGGCCACCAGCAACCTCAAGCAGTTCCCGGACCGGGCCCATTCGCTGGTCCTCGACAGCGGCTGGCGGGCGGTCGCCGACTACGTGCTGGTTTGGCTCGCCGAGCAAGGGGTGCGCGCCGACCCGTCAAAGTGGTGAAGGAGGCTCACACGTCGCCACCGGCGCCGGTCTTGCCCAGAGCGTCGCGCAGCGCGGCCCGGGAGGTGATGCGCAGTTTCGGGAAGACGCGGTAGAGATGGGAGCTGACGGTGCGCGGGGACAGGTGCATGCGTTCGCCGATCTCCTTGTTCGTCAGCCCGCTTGCGGCCAGCTCGGCGATGCGGCGTTCCTGCCAGGTCAGCGCGGTCAGGGACGCCAGCGAGGCGCGGGCGGGCGCACCCGAGGAGCGCAGCTCGGCTTGGGCACGTTCGGCCCAGCCTTTGGCGCCGAGCCGTTCGAAGGACTCGGCGGCGCGGACCAGGACAGGCCGTGCGGCCTTGGGCCCCTGGATGTGCCTGAGCCGGACGCCGTGGGCTAGGCGGATGCGCGCCAGCTCGAACGGGAAGCCGGCTCCGGCCGGGTGGGCCTCGGCCCGGGCGTACATGTCCTCGGCCTCCTTCTCGTCGGCGGCCGTCATCGCCAGGGCGCCGTACGTGATGAGGGCCAGCCGGGGGGAGACACCGGGCAGGCCGGCGTCAGAGGCGGCCTGGGCGTGCCGGCGGGCCTGCTCCAGGCGCCCGGTGTGCACGGCGGCCTCGACCAGGTCGAGCAACGTGCGTGAGGCCTGGTGGGCGTAGCGTTCGAACGATCCGGGCGGCGTGATGCCGATGGCGTACAGGTAGGCGGCTTCGTAGTCACCTTCGCTCAGGGCCGCCGCCGTGCCGATGGCGTCGGCGATCTGGGTCAGGAATCCCACGCCGCGCGGGCGGGCCCAGGCGTCCAGGACGGCCTGCAACTCACGGGCCCGTTCGACCTGGCCGCGCATGGCGGCCAGGAGCCCCAGGTAGGCGCGGGTGTGGTGGGTGAACAGCGCGTTTCCATGGGACGTGGTCAGCTCCAGCGCGCGTTGTCCCGTACGTTCGGCGTCGTCCCACTCGCCGGCGGCCAGCTGGTCGAGCATGATCAGGTGCAGCATGGTCATGCCGGTGGCCACGGCGCCGGTCTCCACCTCACGGTCGACGGCCCGCTGCAGGAAGGGGCGGTACTGGCTCAGCGTGTCGACGTGGTAGGCGGCGACGGCCAGGCGCGAAACGTCCCACGGTTCCAGCTCCGAGACGCCGGCGAAGGCGCGCTCGACGCGCTCGTGCACGCCCGCGCCGTGACGGACGACGTCGCTCCACGCGTCGCGGTAGATCGCCGAACGTGTGTCGACTTGGTCCCCCAGAGAGTCCATGAGCTGCTCGGTGCGGTCCCACAGCGCGGCGTCGCCGGCGTACTGGCTGATGGCCAGCAGCACGTTCACCAGCCGGGTGAGTACTTCGGCGGGCTCGTGCGCGCTGTCTTTTCGCAGGCTCTCGATCGCCGCCGCGACGTGGCGATGCGCGGAGCGTACGTCGCCGTCTTCGTACAGGGCCACGTAGGCGGAGGTCACGACCGTGGCGGGGGACTCGCTCGCACCCGGCGGCAGGTCCGAGCGGACGAGTTTCTGCGCCTGGTCCAGGAGCGCGGCATGTCCGGCGATGAAGGCGGCGTCGCCGAGCCGCCTGGAGCGGTCGGCGGGGGTCTCGCTCAGCTCCGCCGCGCGGGTCAGCCAGGCCACGGCCGCGACCGCGCCGCCGCGCCGGGTCGCCGAGTCGGCCGCGGCCTCCAGCGCGGCGGCCACCTCCTCGTCGGGATCCACGATCGAGGCCGCCAGGTGGCGGGCGCGCCGCTCGACGTCGTGGCGATGCACCCCTGCGAGCTCGGCGTGTGCCGCGCGACGCTGGTTGGGGGTCGCCAGCTGAACGACGGTGGTGCGGATCAGTGGGTGCCGGAAGACGAGGTCGCCGGTGGCGGGGTCGGTGTCCAGGAGGCCCGCCGCGACCGCTTCGTCGGCCTCGCGCATGCGGTAGCGGGCGCCGGGAGCGCTGTTGCCGCCCGGTCCCGCCCCGACGCCGTCGAGGGCGCCGCGCAGCAGTTCCTCGCGCACGGGAGCGGCCAGGCGTTCGATGCGGATGCCGTAGACATGCTGCAGACGGCGCGACAGCGGGATGTTGCCGAATCCGAGGAGTTTCTCGGCCGTGCGGCCGGTGTGGCCGCCGTTCAGGTAGGTGGGTAGCTCCAAGAGCGCCAGGGGGTTGCCCATGGCGTGCTCCATGACGATGCGCCGGGTCTGCGTGTCGAGCTGCGGATGACGCAGGTCCAGCAGTTGCCCGGCGGCCTCCTCCGACAGGGCCGCCACCGGGAGCTCGGGAAGCGCGGCCGTGTCGAACCGCGAGCCGACGTCGGACCGTATGGCGATGAGCATCTTCACGGAGCTGCCGGTGAGCCGGCGCCCCACGAACCCGCACACCTCGGCGCTGGAGGCGTCCATCCACTGACCGTCGTCGAGCAACAGCAGCAGCGGCTGCTCCGACGCCGCCAAGGACAGCAGGTCGAGGACGGCGATGCCGAGGGACATGACCGACGGTGCCTTGCCCTCGCGCAGCCTGAAGACGACGTCGAAGACGGCACGGTGGGCTTCGTCGAGCCCGGCCGAGTGGGGCAGCAGCGAGTACAGCAGCTGGTGCAGGCCGGCGAAGGGCAGCTCCGCCTCCGCCTCGACCCCGGCGGCGCGAATCACCCGGTGGTTCTCCGGGGCGGCGAGGCCGGCCACGTAGTCGAGCAGGGCGCTCTTGCCGACCCCGGTCTCGCCCCTGAGGATGAGGGCCTGCCCCCCGGTGGCCGTCATGAACGCGGACAGTTCCCCTTGGACGTCATCCCGGCCCGCCATTGTCGAGACGAGCGACTCCACGCTTCCCTCACTCCTTCAGGTAGGGCCGATCAGGCCCGATCCGCGAGCGCCGCCGCCGTCTGTTCGACGAGGTCGACGCCTTCCTGCAGCGCGCCACCGACGAGGGCCTGCTGCGCTCCGACCCGCCCGGCTGGGTGACCGGGGTCCTGCCACCGCTGATGGAACACGCCGCCGAGGACCTGTCCGAGCTGAGCGCCGCACAGGCCGCCGACGTCGTGGTCGACACACTGCTGCGAGGCGTCGGCACCCCGCAGGCGCGCTGACCCTGCGCGGTGGTGGGCGTGCAGGGCCCGCGACAGGCGGTCTTGACGGCAGTGATCATGGATCTCCTTCGCGTACGATGCGGCCGGGCAGGCTCGACCTCAGGCAAGCCCGCCCCGGTGCGACCCTAGGCACCGCCTGCATGCGAACGGTTGACGACGCGTATACACGCCATGGCAGGGCCGCTCAGGAGTGGCCGCAGCACTTCCCGCCCCCGACGTTGACAGTGTGCGTGCCCGGCGACAGCGGGGTCGTGACGGCGGTGTTCATGTGTCTCCCTTGGACGCCTGTGTTATGGGGTGTGCTGTTGTGCGAGGCCGCCGCAGGCGAAGCCCGCCTCGCGCGCGGGATCGAGCTCGATCTGGCCGAGGTTGGTGGTCTCCATGGGCCTTCGGAGGGTCTCCAGCTTGTCGCAGTCGTACAGGACGTACGTGCCGTCGCTCTCGCCCAGCAGCATCATCCAGCGGCCGTCGTAGAGCGGCTTGTCGTCCTCGGCGCTCTTGACCACCGCCCACTGATCCTGGAAGCCCACGGCGTTCAGCAGTTCGTTGGACTGGCCGCTGTTCTGGACGTCGATCGCGCCCTCGACGAGCCCCAGGATGAGCAGGAAGCCCAGGCCGACCCCGGTCAGGCCGCCGACGAGCACCTTCGTCCCGGCGCGCCCGACCGGCTTGTGACGCAATAGCCGGAACGGGATCAGGAAGGCCAGCACGCCGAGCCCCACCGCGATGACGACCATGATGAACAGGTCCAAATCGCCGAAGAGGTTGAAGAGGCCCCAGTACGTAGCCCCGCACCACAGTGCCGCCAGCGCTGCGGCGATCCAAGGCTGCTCCCTGATCCTCCGGACGAGCCTGCCCGCCGCACCCCGGGTCATCCTGTCGGCCAGCCAGCCCAGGCCGACGAAGACGCCGAGCAGCGGGACGGCGACCAGCAGGAGCAGGACCAGGGTGCTCGTCATACGGCCGAGCAGGACTGCCTGATCGACGCCCACCTGCTGCGGGTTGACGCCGAAGACGGCGTACATCTGCTCGATGCCGATGTAGAGGACCGCGTAGAGCGCCACCGCGATCGGCACGACGACGGATCCGATGCGTTCGAGCAGTTCCAGGACACCGCCACCGTCCTCCCGCGTCACGGGGGTGTGGTCATCCGGAAATGCCGGTGTCTGCGGCGGTTCGAGAGATATCGGGTGACTCGACATGGCGTACGACCATAGGCGCCGCCTGCATGCGAAACGTTGACGACGCGTATACGCCGTGGCCGGGCAGGCAGGCAGGCCGCCGCACGTACAGCATGCGAAGTCCGTCAACCGCTGCCTTCGGGTGCCCAGTTCCGTACGGCGGGGGCGTACTCGGCTGGCTTGTCCCCGACCTTGACGCCCGGACTGACCAGCCAGCTCTGATAGTCCGGAGTGAACATTTGGTAGACCGACGGAGGCGGCACGGAACTGGCCTCGTCGAGCTCGGCGCGCAGCTCGGCCGGCAGTTCGAAGTCGAGGGCCACCATGTTGGCGTCGAGCTGGTCCGCGCTGCTCGCCCCGACGATCGCCGAGGCGACACCGGGCTGGGTGGCGACCCAGTTGAGCGCGACCTGGGCCATCGTCACGCCGAGCTTGTCGGCGACGCTCTCGACCGCCGCCAGCAGCCGCCAGTCCCGCTCCGTCCACGAGCGCCCAGGGGAGCCCGCGCCGCTGAGCCGGCCGTCTCCGGCCAAGCCCTGGTCGGCACTCCGGTACTTGCCGGTGAGGAAGCCACCGCCGAGCGGGCTCCATGCGGTGATGCCGAGCCCCAGGCTCTGCCCCATGGCGACGTGCTCCAGTTCGATCGTCCGGTCGATGAGGGAGTAGGGCAGTTGCAGGCTGACCACCGGTACGAGGGAGTGGGCCTCGGCAAGGGTCTGGGCCCGCGCCGCGTACCAGCTGGGCACGTCGGACAGGCCCGCGTAGCGGATCTTTCCGGCCCTGGTGAGGTCGTCGAAGGTCCGCATGACCTCCTCGACGGGGGTGATCCGGTCCCAGGTGTGCAGCAGGAACAGGTCGATGTAGTCGGTGCGCAGGCGGCGCAGTGACGCCTCGACCGCTCTGATCATGTGCTTGCGGCCGTTGCCCCCCGCGTTCGGATCTCCGGGGGCGACGCTGTTGGTGAACTTGGTAGTGAGCACCACCCTGTCGCGCACCTTGGCTTCCGCGATGAGGTTGCCGAGGATGGCCTCGCTCTCGCCGGCGGTGTAGAAATCCGCGGTGTCGATGAGGTTCCCGCCCGCTTCGAGATAGCGACGGAAGATCGGGCGGGCCTCCTCCTCGGTCTTGCCGTACGCGGCGTGGAAACCGCCGGTGCCGAAATTCATCGTGCCCAGTGCCAGCCGGCTGACGCGCAGTCCGGAACGTCCGAGCAGGTAGTAGTGGTCCAGGGACATGAGGGTGTCACTCCGTTCGCAAGCAGATTCGAGGAGGTTGGGACGAACACTCGTCAGCTTGCGCATCTGAAAATGGACTGTCAAGTCCAAAAATGCCCACTAGTCACCACCTTGACGGGTGACGGATTATGCTGCCATCAACCTCGAGCTCGGCGGCGTGGACGAGCAACCGGACGGCGGGCGGGGCGACACGTCGCGTCTGCCGCTCCCGGAGGGTGAGCTCTCCGTCAAGGCGACGCGAGCTTGCTGGCGCGCAGGTGGGCGATGCCCATGTCCAGGGCGGCTTCCAGATGGTCGGTCTGGCCGGTGGACATCTGGATCAGTACGCCGCCCTGGATGCCGGCGAGCAGGGCGGCCGCCGCGCGGTCGGGGTCCAGGCCCGGGTCGATCTCACCGGCGTCCTGCATGTGCCGCACGCCGGTGGCGATCTCGGCCTGCCAGCGGTGCATCAGCTCGGTGACCACGGCCTGGGCGCCGGGCGTGCGGCTGCCCAGCTGTGACGTGACGGAGTTGAGCGGGCACAGGCGGCCCTGCCGCCGGTAGCGGTCGACGACCTTGTCGCGCCACGACTGCCAGGCGGGCCAGGAGGTGAGGTCGCCGAGCTGGGGCCGCTGGTCCTCCAGCACCCGGTCGGCCTCGAAGCGGGCCACGGCCAGCAGCAGCTCCTCCCGTCCGGTGGGGAAGTAGTGGAAGAGCTGGCTCTTGCTCGTCGCCGTCCTGGCCAGCACGTCGTCGAGCGTCATGTCGGCCACGCCGTGCTCGCGGATGTGCGCCGCCGCGCCCTCGAGAATGCGCTGCCGCGTCGCGGCCCCCTTGCGGGTCAGAGTGCGCATGACCGCCCTCCAGACTGGACTTGCCAGTCCATCGTAGCTGGAGTGCACATCAAGCGGGGCGCACATCGGCGAGCGGCGAACAGAAGCAGCCGCCCCCTGACTGAAAAAGGTCACGCCAGCAGGTCCGCCAGCCGGTCGATCTGCTCGATGTCGTCGGACCAGCAGCTGAGCATCACCTCGTGCGCTCCGAGGTCCCGATAGGCGGCGACGGTTTCCCGGATCTCCTTGGCGGTCGTCGCCATCGCCTGCAGGGACTGCGCGGCGAGCTCCGGTGCGAACGCGTAATAGCGCAGCAGTGACGCCCGCGCCTCCGCCACGGTGGACTCAGGCCCCAGCGCGACGTTGATCTGGGCGACGAGCAGCGGCTCACCCGGCCGGCCCGCGTCCTTCCACTGCCGTCTGACGAACTCGAACAACGCCCCCGCATATCCCGGCGGAGCCGGGCATATGTAACCGGCGCCCCAGCGAGCGACCCGGGCCAGCGCCGGCGGCGCGAAGCCGCCGAAGAGGAGCTCGGGACCGCCCGCCTTCACCGGGGACGGACCGACTGGTCCGAGGCTCGGGGCGACCGGTTCGCCGGCCCAGACCTGGCGCATGGTCGCCAGCTGCTCGTCCATCCGCCGCCCCCGGGAGGCATGATCGGCGCCCACGGCCTGGAAGTCGTCCTCCCGCGCGCCGACCCCGAGACCCAGGGTGAATCGGCCACCGGACAACCTGTCGAGTGTCGCGCTCTGCTTGGCCAGCAGCACCGGATCGCGCAGGGGCGCGAGCACCACCTCCGACTGCACCCGGATCCGCTCGGTCACCGCCGTCATCGCGCCCAGCATGACCATGGTCTCGGGATTGTCGTACACGATCCGGTCCGGCACACCGACCCTGCCGTACGGACCGGCGTCCGCGCGCCGCGCCCACGCGACCAACGCGGCAGGATCGACGAAGGGCACCGCGAGTCCGAGTGTCACGTGCGCTCAGCCTTCCGTGTCGCCGGACAGAACCGCGAGGGCGGCGTGCGCCTGGGCACGCATCGCGGGCACGAACTGCTGCGCGGGCTTCGGCAGGCCGGACAGGACGAGCTCGACCTCCTCCGGCGTGCCGACCTGGTCGAGGAAGCCCACGACCAGGTGCGCCGCCTCGGTCGGCGAGGTCGCGACGACCGCGCCCGAGAACGCCGTCCACTCGTCCGGTGAGATGTGTTCGCGCAATGCCGGGAACAGTAGCGGCTCTTCGTGCTCGAGATGCCGGTGCACCAGGGCACAGACCGCTTCGGCTGCCTGCTGGAGCCCCGGACGGTCACCGTCCTCGCGGATCGGCACGGCCTTGAGGGCGTCGAGCGCGGCGTCGAGTTCGTCGTGTTCCTCACTCAGTGCGGCGAGCGGTGCCGCCGCCTTCGGCGCCACCGCTGCGATCATCGGCCACAGCTGGTGGTCCTCGGTCTCGTGATGGTGGCGCAGGTTCTTGACGAGGAACTCGCGCAGCTCGGCCAGGGCCGAGAGGGGGACGGAGGGCCGGAGGGCGGCCTCGAACAACAACGTCGTGGCGCGCCGGTGGAATGCGTGAATGAGGCGGGTCTCAGTGACGGCCACGGCCTCAGCGTTGGTCGACATGCCGGGGAGCGTAGAAGCAACGGGAGGAGGTTTCGTTGACGAACGGTTGGCGTCTGAGGCAGGCGTCTATCTCAAACGTATACGTCCACTTGCCCGACGGCGCCGCACGATCAGCATTGACGAGCCCCGATATACGTTCCGCACACGCTGGTGAAACGTCGTATCCGGGCGCTTCGGTAGGGTCGCGGCAGGACTCGCGCGCGGCTGGGGGAGACAGCCGAGGACACCGAGGTAGGAGTGCCGCACCATGCCGCTTTTCGGACGGGAAGCCGAGCTGAAGGCACTGGCCGAGCTAGTCGACGACCCCGGAGACCGCAGCGGCGTTCTCATTCGGGGGGAGGCCGGCATCGGGAAGTCCGCGCTCGTGGCGGAGGCCGTCTCCGCGGCGTCGGCCGCGGGCCTGCGCGTGCTGACGACGACCGGCGTGGAGGCCGAGCAGAACCTCGTTTACGCCGGGTTGCACCAACTGCTGTATCCGGTCCGGGCAGGCGTGGACGCGCTGCCGGCCCCGCAGCGTGAGGCCCTGCGCAGCGCGTTGGGCCTCGCCGAAGCGGCCGAACCCAGCGTCTACCTCGTCGGCCTGGCCACGCTGACCCTGCTGGCCGAGGCGGCCGCCGTCCGGCCGTCGCTGGTCGTCGCCGAGGACGTGCACTGGCTCGATCGCGCCAGCGCCGACGTCCTCGCCTTCGTGGCGCGCCGGATCGAGTCCGAGCCCATAGTCATGGTCGCGACGCTCCGGGAAGGCGAGCGCTCGCATGTGCAGGATGCCGGCCTGTCCCCGATGCCCGTTGACCGGCTCTCCGACGAGGTCGCCGCCGAGCTCCTGGACTCGATCGCCCCCGGCCTCACCCCAGCGGTCCGGGTGCGGCTGCTGGAGGAGGCCGCCGGGAACCCGTTGGCGCTGACCGAGCTGTCGGCGGCCATGGGACACCACGGCGGCCCAGGCCCGGTGCTGTCGCTGAGCGATCGCCTGGGCGGGCTGGGTCCGGTGCTGCCGCTGAGCGAGCGTCTTGAGCGCGCGTTCACGTCCCGGGTAGCGGCCCTGCCGACTCCGGCCCGCACCGCCCTGCTGGTCGCGGCGCTCAACCAGAGCGATTCGGTCTCCGAAACGCTCGCGGCCACGGGCCTGATCCTGGGAACGACGGCCGAGCCGGAGATCCTCGCACCTGCCGCCGAGGTCCGGTTGATCGAGCTCGCCATCGACACGGTGACGTTCCGTCATCCCCTGATGCGGTCGGCCATCGCGGCGGCTTCGACGCTCGCCGAGCGCCGACAGGCCCACCTGGCTCTCGCAGAGACGCTGCACGAACAACCGGACCGGCGGGCCTGGCATCGGGCCGCCGCGACGGCCGGAGCCGACGAGGGCGTGGCGGCCGAGCTGGACTGCGCGGCCGACCGGGCCCGGCACCGGGGTGGGGTCGCCGCCGCGATCGCGGCGCTGGAGCAGGCGGCCCGGCTGAGCGAGGGGCAGGACCGGAAGGCGCTCAGGTTGCTGAGAGCGGCCGAGCTCGCGGTCGAATCCGGCAGCCGCGCCACGGCCGAGCGTCTGGTGGGCGACGCACAGGCCCTCGAACTCTCGCCGCGCCGGCGCGCCACTGCCGCCTGGTTGCTCAGCGGCTTCGAGGACGGGGTGCGCGAGGACGTCTCCCGCGTGTCAGAGCTGGCCGAGCTGGCCGCGTCGGTGGCCGCCGACGGGGAGGTGGAGCCGGCTGTCCGGATCCTGTGGGGCGCCGCAATGCGCTGCTTCTGGTCCGAACCGGGTCCGGCCGCGCGCCGCTCGCTGCTGGGCGTGGCCGACCGGCTGCCCGTTCCTGCCGACGATCCGCGCATGGTCGCGGTCGCCGCGTACGTCGCGCCGTTCGAGCGGGGCGGCATCGCGCTCGACCTGCTGCGCAAACTGGCCGGCGTGGCCGGCGCCGCCCCCGAGATCGATCGCTACCTGGGCAGCGCGGCACTGCAGGTCGGGGCGTTCGACCTGGCTGCCCGCTTCTCCGCGGCGGCCGCGCCCGGCCTGCGCGCCCAGGGCCGGCTCGGGCTGCTGCCCCGGGCGCTGGCCGTTCAGGCGTGGAGCCGGGTCCGGCTCGGCGACCTGGCCGCGGCCGTGCCGGTTGCGGCGGAGGCCGCCAAGCTCGCCCAGGAGACCGGTCAGTCGTTCATGTACGGGCTGGCCACGGCCGTCCAGGCCGAGATCGCCGCGCTGAGGGGCGACCATGGGCGGGCCAGAACACTCGCCGATGAGGCCGAACGGGTCGCACTTCCCGCCGGTGCCCGGCCCGTCCTGGCCACCGTCCAGCTCGCGCGCGGGCTCGCGGCCTTGAGCGAGGAGCGCTTCGGCGACGCGTTCGCTGCGCTGAGCCGGATGCTCGATCCCTCGGACCCCGCCTACCAACTGGCCCTGCGCGCTTACTGCCTCGCAGAGCTCACCGAGGCCGCCGTGCGTGCCGGGCGGATCGACACCATGCGGGACATCCTGCGCGACGTAGAGCCCCTGGCCGCATCGACGCCGTCACCGGCGTTGCACATCGGGTTGCGCTACGCGCGCGCCGTGCTCGCCCCGAACGGGGAGGCGGAGGAGCTGTTCACGGCCGCGCTGCGGGCGGACCTGACCGGGTGGCCCGCCGAACGCGGACGCCTCCATCTGGCGTTCGGCGAATGGTTGCGGCGGCGGCGCCGGGCCGCGGAATCCCGGACGCACCTGCGCACGGCCAGGGAGACCTTCGACGCGCTCGGCATGGCAGCATGGGGCGAGCGCGCACGACGGGAGCTGCGCAGTGCGGGGGAGTCGAGCCCGAACCGGGACCCCGACGCGCGCGAGAAGCTCACCCCGCAAGAGCTGAACATCGCGCAGTTGGCCGCCGAGGGGCTGACGAACCGGGAGATCGGACAACGGCTGTACCTTTCTCCCCGGACCGTCAGCACCCACCTGCACCGGATCTTCCCCAAGCTCGGGGTGAGCTCTCGGGCCGATCTCGCGCGGATGCTCAAGACCCTCGAGGAAAGGTCGTCCCGATAAGGGCTGTCTGTCGGCGATCACACCGCCAGACTGGGGTCCTGATCCTGCCTACGGCGTTGGCGGACGGGTGCGGCCCGTGGAGTGGCTCAGACGAGTGAGGCGTCGGCCGCCGTCCTGATCCGGGCGTACATCCCCCGCAGGCCGGGACCAGGCTCCAGTCCCAGATCATCGTCCAGCAGCCGGGCGATCCGGTGATAGGCCGACAGAGCCTCCACGCGGCGGCCGTCGCGATCGAGGGCCCACATCAGCAACTCCCACAACCGCTCGCGATAAGGCTCCCGCGCCGTCGCAAGCATCAGCTCGGCGATCGCCTCGCCACAGTCGCCCTGCGCGACGTCGAGCGCCCAGCGCTCCTCCATGGCTGACGCGCGCAGCTGCTCCAGCCAGGCGCGGCGGCCCTCGAAGAAGGCCCCGCTCAGCCCCTCGAACGCCGGTCCGCGCCACAGTGCCAGCGCGCCGCGCAGCAGCCGGGAGGCCTCTGCGACCTCCCCCCGCTCGCGGGTCTCCCGCGCGGCGGCGGTGGTCTGCCGGAACACCGTCACGTCGACCGCGCCGGGGTCCACGACCAGCTGGTAGCCGCCGCCCGCCGACCTGATCTCCGCCTCGGTGCCCAGCCCGGCGGCACCGCCGGCGGTCAGCACCCGGCGCAGACGGGAGACGTAGGTGCGGGTGCTCACGACGGCGCTGCGCGGCGCCTCCCGGCCCCACAACGCGCTCACGATCTCGTCGAGCGTGACCTGACGCCCCTCGCTCAGGAGCAGCAGGGCCAGCACTCCCCGCTGTTGCGGAGACCCGACCTCCAGATCTTCCCCACCGCTCCAGACCCTGATCGGACCCAACAACCCAAAGCTCACCCCGGCCATCGAGGTTCCCCCACCCTCTCGCGTAGCGCCGCGACCCGTCACCGATGCCCCCGAAGCAGTGCCCGGGCGTCTCTGGGACCCTACTGACGCTGCGTCGGGACTGTTGACGCATTGTCGGGCTTATCGGTGGTCTGTACGTTTTCCGGCATGTCTGTCCCGGACGCCGGCCATGCTCGCCCTGGAATGACGTACACGCACAGCGTCACGTGACGCTCGCGAAGGCGGTCCGGGCGAACCTACCTTCTTGGGATGTCCTACCGCAGGCCCGTACGAGGGGTCGGCCGCCGTGCACTCTCGCAAGGAAAGCGCCCCCGATCGTGATTGGACAGCCGAACGTCGTCTCGGCTCCCTGCAGGTTCACCGTTCTAGGACCGCCCGGTCTCCATTGCGGTGAGACGCGACTGGATCTCGGCGCACCGCAACAACAGGCCGTCCTGATGTTGCTACTGGCCAACAGCGGCAGCTTCGTGCGGATCGGTGAGCTGGTCGACGGCCTGTGGGGCGAGCGGGCACCGGCCACCGGCGAAGCCGTCATACGGACCTACATCTCCCGTACCCGGCGGCTGCTGTCCGAGCACGGACTGGGCTCGGCGATCAGCTCCCAGTCCGGGGGGTACATGCTCGATCCGTCGCTGTTCGCGCTGGACGCCACCGAGTTCGCCGATCTGCTCGAAACCGCCAGGCAGGAGCGCGCGAGTGGGCAGATCTCGGTGGCCGCGAATCGTATGGAGCAGGCGCTCGGCCTGTGGACGGGAACGGCGCTGGCGGGGGTCCCGGGCGAGGCCGCCGAACGTGAGCGGTTCCGGCTGGAACGACTGAAGCTGATCGCCACCCAGGAGTTGCTGCAGCTCCGCCTGGAACTGGGCGAGCACGCCGAGGTGGTGGCCGAGGTCCCGCTCCTCATCGAGCAGAACCGACTCGAAGAGCCGTTGTACGAGATCTATCTCCTCGCCCTGTACCGCAGCGGCAGGCGGGCAGAGGCACTCGAGATCTACCGGACGGTCTACGACCTGCTGGGCAAGGAACTGGGCGTCGGCCCGGGACCGCGGCTACGGGCGATCCACGACAAGATCCTCCGGGCCGACGCAGAACACGACGACGAATTCGCCCCCGCCCCATGGGCCGAGCGGCCCGCCGCACGCTCCCCACAGGAGTCCGCTTCGCCAGTGGACACGAAGCCGGAGCGGCCTCCCGGTGGGCAGTTCGTCGGCAGGGGCACGGAACGCGCCGCCTTCCAGGACCTGCTGAAGAGCCGTGGCGAACGTCTGGGTCTTCTCTTCGTCCGCGGACCCGCCGGCATCGGCAAATCGACGCTGCTGCGTAAACTCGCCGCCGACGCGACCGCCGCGGGCCGGCAGGTCTGGCACCTCCACGGCTCGGCGACCACGGAAGCGCGCGAACGCCTCGAGCGATTCGCGGAAGAGCTCTCCGGCGTCTCCGGCCCGGTTCTCCTCATCGACTCCTTCGAGGAACTGGGAGACCTCGAACCGTGGCTGCGCGACGAATACCTCCGCAAGCTGCCCGGCAACGCGATCATCGTGGTAGCGGGCCGGACCGGGCCGAGTGCCACCTGGCTCACCGATCCGGCCTGGTCCGGGACGATCGTGATCCGGCACCTCGAAGCCCTCACCGTCCAGGAGTCCACCGCGCTGGTCGAAGCCCGCGGCGTCGACCCCGGCCTCCGGAAGTCCATCGTGGACTTCGCCGCAGGCAACCCCTTTGCCCTGTCGCTCGCCGCAGAGGTCGGCAGGAGCATGTCGGCCACGGGACAGCCGTCGCGCCGTGACGCCGTACGGTACGTGGTCGACAACGTGCTCGCGCTCCTGGCCGGTAGCGTGCCGACGGATATGCACCGATGGGCGCTGTACGTGTGCGCGCACGCCCGCCACACCACCGAAGATCTCCTCAGCGCTGTGGTGCCGGGCGGTGAGGCGGTGGAACTGTTCGACTGGCTCCGAGCGCGACCATATGTCGAAACCGCCGCCCACGGCCTGGACGTCAACGGTGTGCTGCGCGAAGCCCTCGACTATCACCTGCGGTGGCGGGACCCCGTCGGCTATGAGCGGATGCACCGGCGGATTCGCCGTTACGTCATGGACGAGCTGCTGCGCGACGCCCGCGACCCGCACGCGTGCGTGGCGGTCATGCGGACCATCAGTCATCTGCGCCGGCGCGGCGGGGTCGTGTGCCGGTACGTCTCGAGGGTGGGTGAGGAGGATGTGCGGGCGTCTGGGGCGACCCCCGCCGACCACGATGAACTCGTCACCATGGCGCGCGAGAGCCACGGCGAGTCCACGGCCGCGTCCGTCCGGTTCTGGCTGGGCCGTCAGCCGGGGGCGTTCTCCCTGCTCCGGTGCCGCAAGAGCAACCGCCTGCGTGCTTTCATGAGCTGGCTGACCCTGCGGACGCCGGAGAGGGAAGGACTGGAGGCCGACCCTGTCGTGGGGGAGATCTGGCACGACGTGAGCCGGCGCATGGCGGTGCCCCCCGGGGCGCACATCGCGATCGCGCGGCATCTGATCTGTCCGGACTTCGAGGCCAAGCCGTCTCCCATCACGGACGTGTTCCATGCGCGGATGATGCGCGGCTGGCTGCACGAACCGAGGCTGGCGGCCTCGTACCTGGTCGTGGCGAACGGACAGTTGTGGCGGCCGTTGATGGATTATCTGGGCCAGTACGAGCTGGAGTGCGTGCGCGCGAACTATCCATACGCGATCTTCGGCCACGACTGGCTGGCCGACCCGCCAGAGCAATGGCGAGACCACCATCTGGAGGAGGAGCTGTGGGCGGAACGGGACCTGAACCTGTTCCTCCGCCAGGACGTGTCCGGCGTGGACGGCTGACGAAAGCGATGATCCCCGGCATCTCTTCGTCCACCGGGCTGCTGCCCAACCCCAGCGGCTTCCGCTACTACAGCGTGGCGGCCTCGGTGCCGAGGAAGACCGCGGCCGACTACCGGCTGGAGATAGGCGGCCTGGTCGAGCGCCCTGGGACGTACACGCTGGACGAGTTGCGCGCGCTGCGGCGAGGCGCGGTGCAGTGCGCCTCGAAGTCACCTGTCAAAATGGTGATGTGAAGCACGTGTTTCTGTGCGGCAACCCCGCGCTCGACCTCGCCTGCACGCTCCGCGCGCGCCGCACGGAACGCGTGGAGACGCTCGACGTCCCCGACCGACTCGACGCCTGGTACCTGGAGTCCGGCATCGTCGACGCCGTCACCCCCTGTCAGGAAGCGGATCTGGCCCAGGCGGTGGCGGTACGCGAGGCCATCTACGCGCTGGTCACCGCCCGGCTCGCCGGTGACGGATACGACGACGAGGCGCTCGCCCTGGTGAACGACATCGCGCGCAGGCCCTCGGCGGCGCCCCGGCTCACGGCCAAGGGGCGGTGGGTCGAGGCGACCCCCGTGCAGGCGCTGTCCACCGTGGCCCGGCACGCCATCGAGCTGCTCAGCGGGCCCGAGGTGCCGCTGATGAAGGAGTGCGCCAACCCCGAGTGCACCAAGATCTTCATCGATCGGTCGCGTGGCGGGCGCCGGGAGTGGTGCGGCATGGAGTCGTGCGGCAACAAGATCAAGGCGGCTGCTTACCGGGCGCGCAAGAAGGACGCTCAGGTGGCCGGCACGCGCTGATCCCGGCGGCTGCTATGGTGAAAGACGCTTGAGATCGGAAGCTAGGAGACCAGACGTGGCAGGTGACGACGACATCTCCGGGTGATACCGGAGATTGATCGGCCCCGGCAGGCGCACATGACCGCCGCCGATGTGGCCTTGGTCGTCGTTCCCCAAATCCCTGTCCCCTTGCCGGGCGGCTTCGGCGCGCCCGCGTTCTCGTACGAGGTCTTCTCGCATGTCCGACGCGTCCATCGTCTGCTCCAACCTGTCCTTCTCCTGGCCCGACGACACCCCGGTCTTCCGTGACCTGTCCTTCAGTGTGGGCGGCGGCCGTACCGGGCTCGTCGCCCCGAACGGCGCGGGCAAGAGCACGCTGCTCAAGCTGATCGTCGGCGAATACCGGCCTGGTGGCGGCAGCGTCACCGTTGAGGGTGTGCTCGGCTACCTGCCGCAGAGCCTGCCGCTCGCCGGCGGCCTGACCGTGGCCGAGGTCCTCGGCATCGCCCCGGTGATCGCCGCGCTGGACGCCATCGAATCGGGCGACGCCGGCGAGGAGCACTTCACCACGATCGGCAACGACTGGGACATCGAGGAGCGCACCCGTGCCCAGCTCGACCGGCTCGGGCTCGGCGACCTCGCGTTCGACCGCACGCTGGGCACGCTGAGCGGCGGCCAGGTCGTCTCGCTCGGCCTGGCCGCGCAGCTCCTCAAGCGGCCCGACGTCCTGCTGCTCGACGAGCCGACGAACAACCTCGACCTCGGCGCGCGCCGCAGGCTCTACGACGTGCTCGGCGACTGGAACGGCTGCCTGCTCGTGGTCAGCCACGACCGGGCCCTGCTCGACCGCATGGACCGCATCGCCGAGCTCGACCGGGGCGAGGTCCGCTTCTACGGCGGCGACTTCACCGCGTACGAGGAAGCCGTGCGCGCCGAGCGGGAGGCCGCCGAACGCAACGTACGCAGCGCCGAGCAGGAGCTCAAGCGCGAGAAGCGGGAGATGCAGCAGGCCCGCGAGCGCGCCGAGCGCCGGGCGAGCAACGCCGCCCGCAACCTCAAGAACGCAGGCCTGCCGCGGATCTTCGCAGGGAACATGAAGCGCGGCGCCCAGGAGTCGGCCGGGCGGGCGGGCCAGACGCACGCCGCCCGCGTCGGCGACGCCAAGGCCAGGCTCGACGAGGCGGGCCGCGCCGTACGCGACGAGCAGAAGATCGCGCTGCAACTGCCCGGGACCAACGTCCCCGCGGGGCGCACCGTCTTCCTCGGCGAACACCTGCAGGCCCGCGGCCTGTTCGCCGAGCCCGGCATCGACCTGACGATCCGCGGACCCGAGCGCATCGCGCTGACCGGCCCCAACGGCGCGGGCAAGTCCACTTTGCTGCGCCTGATCAGCGGCGACCTGGAGCCCGACGGCGGCACGACCAGGCGGGCCGACGGCCGGGTCGCCTACCTGTCGCAGCGGCTCGACCTGCTCGACGTCGAGCGCACCGTGGCCGAGAACCTGGCCGCGTTCGCCCCCGGCATGCTGGAACCGGAGCGGATGAACCTGCTGGCCCGCTTCCTGTTCCGCGGCGCGCGTGCGCACCTGCCGGTGGGCGTGTTGTCGGGCGGCGAACGGCTGCGCGCCACCCTGGCTTGCGTGTTGTGCGCCGAGCCGGCGCCCCAGCTCCTGCTGCTCGACGAGCCCACCAACAACCTCGACCTCGTCAGCGTGGGGCAGCTGGAGAGCGCGCTCGGCGCGTACGAGGGGGCGTTCGTGGTGGTCAGCCACGATGAACGGTTCCTCGCGGAGATCAAGGTGGAGCGCTGGCTGGAGCTGTCCGGCGGGCGGCTGCTGGAGACCGGGGGGCCCGCCGGTGAGTGACGCGCTGCTCGCCCGCGATCTCGTACGGACGCTGGGCGCGCGGCGCGTGCTCGACGGCGTCTCGCTCACCGCCGCACCCGGCCACCGGATCGGGCTGATCGGCGAGAACGGTGCGGGCAAGTCCACCCTGCTGCGGCTGCTGGCCGGAGTGGACGAGCCGGACTCCGGCACCGTCGTGCGGCCCGCCGACCTGGGCTTCCTGCATCAGGAGGCGCCGTTCGCCGGCGACGCCACGGTCGCTGACGTGCTCGACGACGCCCTGCGAGAGGCCCGTACGGACCTGGCCGAGCTCGACCGGCTCACCCGGGCGCTCACCGAGGCCCCGGACGACGCCGCTCTGCTCGAAGCGTACGGGGCCCGGCTCGACCAGGCGCAACAGCGCGACTCCTGGGACGCCGACCGGCGCGCAGAGATCATCCTCGGCCGGCTCGGCCTGGGGGGCGTGCCGCACGGGCGCGCGCTTGCGTCGTTGTCGGGCGGGCAGCGCGGGCGGCTCGCCCTGGCGGCGCTGCTGATCAGACGGCCCGCCGCGCTGCTGCTGGACGAGCCCACCAACCACCTGGACGATGCCGCCGCGGTGTTCGTAGAGGAGCAGCTCCGCGGCATGACGGGAGTGGTGGTCGTGGCGAGCCACGACCGGGCGTTCCTGGACGCGGTCTGCACGGACCTGGTCGATCTCGACCCGGCGGTGGACGGGCCCGTCCGGTACGGGGGCGGATACGGCGCGTACCTGGCCGAGAAGCGCGCCGAGCGCGAGCGCTGGGAGCGACGCCACGCGGAAGAGCAGGAGGAGCTCGGCGAGCTGCGCCACGCCGTCGCGGTGACGTCGCGGCAGGTGGCATTGGACGGGTTGCGACGCGACAACGAGAAGATGGGGTACGGGCACCGCGGAGGACGCGTGCAGCACCAGATCTCGCGGCGGGTGCGCAATGCCGCCCGCCGGCTCGCCGAGCTGGAACGCGAGCAGGTCCCCGCCCCCACCGCCCCCGCTCCGCTTCCGCCCCCGCACCCTGGTCACCGTCGCCGCCGATGTCGTGGGGGCCACCCACGCCACCCCCACCGCCGACGCCGCCGGTGTCGCGGAGGGCGTAGCCGCCCACTCCTGCGATCCCCACGACGAAACCTTGCTGTCACTGCGGGACGTGCGCGTGCCGGGACGGCTCTCGATCGACCGGCTCGACGTGGCGCCGGGGGAGCGGCTGCTGGTCACCGGGCCGAACGGTGCGGGCAAGTCCACGCTTCTGGCGGTGCTGGCCGGACGGCTGGACGCGGAGGGAGAGGTGCGGCGACGGCGCGGGCTGACCGTCGGACTGCTGGCCCAGGACACCGTGTTCGAGCGGCCGGACCGCACGGTCCGGGAGACGTACGAGCGGGCGCTCGGTCCGGAGCGCGCCGAGTCCGTGCCGCTGCGCTCGCTCGGCCTGATCGGCTCGCGTGACGAGGACCTGCGAGTGGGGGAGCTGTCGGTCGGCCAGCGCCGCCGGCTCGCGCTGGCGCTGCTGGTGGCCGATCCACCCGAGGTGCTCCTGCTCGACGAGCCCACCAACCACCTCTCACCCCGCCTCTCCGACGAGCTGGAAGAGGCCCTGGGCACCGACGGGCCCGGCGCGATTCTGATCGCCAGCCACGACCGCTGGTTGCGCGCCCGCTGGCAGGGCCGCCACATCCGCCTGCCATGAAACCCTTCGTGCGTCACCGCCTTGACAGGTGACGCATAGGCTTGCCAATATCGTCACCAGTTGAACCGGTGACGCACGATGCGTTCCCGGCGTGTTTCCACCTGCAGAAGGGAAAAAGCCATGGCTGTCAGCTACACCGGGGTCGTCACCGTCACGGGGGAGGGCCGCAATGGAGGCCGGGTCCAGGCCGACGACGGCCTCCTCGACACCACGCTCGCCATCCCGAAGGAGCTCGGGGGAGCGGGCGGGGCGACCAACCCCGAGCAGTTGTTCGCCGCGGGCTGGGGCTCCTGTTTCCTGGGCGCGGTCAGAAGGGCGGCGGCGCAGCGCAAGATCACGCTGAAGAGCACGGCCATCACAGCGGAGGTGACCCTGCACCACGGCGACGATGGCGAATTCAGCCTCAGCGCCGTGCTCAACCTGGAGCTCGGAGGCGTGGACCAGCAGACGGCCGACGAGCTCGGCGCCGCGGCCCACCAGATCTGCCCGTATTCCAAGGCGACCCGTGGCAACATCCCGGTCACCATCAACGCGAAAGCCGCCTGAGGTGCGGCCGGCGAAGGACGCCGCCGAGACCGCGAGGCATGCCCGCTTCGGCCGGCTGCCCGAGCGGGTCCGGCTCGAGGACACGGTCGAAGAGCGCGCAGCCACCGCGCCGGACCCCGCGCAGAGGGCCTACGACGCGGACGAATGGCTCGTGAGGTACTGCTTGTGAAACCGGAGGGGCATCGTGGTGCGCATACCCAAATCCCTGAGAGCGCTGGCGGTGGCCGCGATCGTGGTGGCCGTCGCGCTGGGGTGCCTGGCTCAAGTGTTCTGATCGGACGCCATCAGGCCGGTCACCGCAGCCCGGCGATTCGCTGAGCCATTGATCTCCGTAGGAGCGACACTCGACGCAGGACCACGGTGTGCCGGCCGCAAGAGCCGAACCGTGCTGAAGCGCACCATGTCGCCCTCGGCGACCCCGTCCTGCAGGAATGGAATGTTCGCCACACGGGCGGTGTCCCGACCCAAGCGCGCGGCCCAGAGCCCTTCGGTGTCGTAGGGAAGCCAGCCTTCTCGAGGCGTGAACTGGAACCACACCTTGATCAGGCCTGGCTCTGTGGGGAGGCGTTCCGAGGGGGTTGCAGAGACCATGCTTACATGATCGCGCAGTCTGCTAAGTGTCCCTGTGTTAGCAAGATCCCGGGATTGTCCTGACAAACACAAAGGCCCGCTCCCAGATTTCCCTGGTAGCGGGCCTTTCGAGTGAGCGCGGCCGAGAGGACTCGAACCCCTAACCTTCTGATCCGTAGTCAGATGCTCTATCCATTGAGCTACGGCCGCTCGCTGCGTAAGCAAGCATAGCGGACCCCGAGCCATGCCTCGAACCAGATTTTCGCGAATCCCCGGAAGCCCGCCCCCTGTGTACAACCTTTTGTGTATCCACAGGCAGGTCCCAGGGGTGAACTACTTCCCCATTCGCGATGATGAGATGGGGGGATGAGGCGAGACATCCTGGGAGCCGTAGGCGCGTTCGCCGTGGGTGTCGTCCTGCTCGTCGGCGGGGCCTACTACCACCGCAGCGGCGTCCCCGCCTGGTTCCCAGGGGTCCCGTTGGCGATCACCTGCGCCGGCGTCGCCGTACGGCGGAGCGCGCCCCTGATGTCGCTGGCACTCGGGGTGGTGGCGCTGAGCCTCGACGTCGCCTACAGCGGCCCTTCGCTGCCGACCGCGCTGGTGTTCACCGACAACCTCTACGCGGCCGCCCTGTACGGCCCCGCCCGATTGTCGCGCTGGCTGCTGGGGATCACCACGGCGGCTGCGGTGATCATCGGTGCGGTCATCGGCGTCATCGACCGGAACTGGTGGGCGCTGGCGGTGTTCGGGGTGCAGGCGGCCCTCGTGCTCGTCGTGCCCGTGACGACCGCGATGGTCCTGCGGCAGCAGCGCGACCAGGCGATCGCCGAGCGGGCGAGGGCCGAGCAGGTGGCGCATCTGGCCGAGCTCGACCGCAGCGCGGCGATCGTCGCGGAGCGGACGCGGATGGCGAGGGAACTGCACGACATGATCGCCAATCACTTCAGCGCGATCGCGATCCAGTCCACGGCCGTGCTGTCGCGCAAGGATCTCGACGCCGCCGCCGTGCAGCAGATCATGGCTTCCATCAGGGAGAACAGCGTTCAGGGGATGGCCGAGATGCGCACGATGATCGGATTGTTACGGCAGGAGGGAGAGGACGGCGACGCCACCAGGCCGCGCCTGGCCGACGCGGGCGGGCTGGTGGAGCGGGCGCGGCAGGCAGGCATGGAGATGGTCATGACGATCGAGGGCACCCCGTACGACGTGCCGGTATCGGTTGATCTGGCCGGTTACCGCATCGTGCAGGAGGCGTTGACGAACGCGATGAAGCACGGCGACGACCGGGCGGAGCTCACGATCACCTACGCGCCCGGGCAGGTGAGCGTGGTGGTCGACAACCCGCTGAACGGGGCGGGCACGCAACTGCCGGGGGCCGGCGCCGGGCTGGTCGGGATGCGGGAGCGGGCGACGCTGGTGGGCGGCGCGTTCGAGGCCGGGCCGTACGAGGAGAAGGGGTGGCGCGTGCGCGCCACGCTGCCGACGGGCAACGAGCAGTGATCACGACGGCGGGGCGGCGGAGCGAGGAGGAACGGTGACGATCAGGGTGCTGGTCGCCGACGACCATGCGGCGGTCAGGGCGGGCATCGTGCTGGTCCTGGGCGGCGCCGGCGACATCGAGGTGGTCGGGCAGGCGGGCGACGGCGAGGAGGCCGTCGCGATGGCCCGCGAGCTCCGGCCCGACGTGGTGCTGATGGACGTCAGGATGCCGAAGATGGACGGCATCTCGGCCACCAGGGAACTGGCCGGCGTGACCGACGTGCTGATCCTGACGACGTTCGACGTCGACGAGTACGTCTTCGGCGCGTTGCGGGCGGGCGCGGCGGGGTTCCTGCTCAAGAACACCGACGCCGAGTCGCTGGTGGACGCGGTGCGCCTGGTGGCGAGGGGCGACGGGCTGATCTCTCCCGCGGTGACCCGCCGGTTGATCTCCGCCTTCGCCGAGCAGCCCGTACGGCGCGAGCCGCCGACCGACCTGCTGACTCCCCGAGAGCGCGAGGTGCTCGCATGCGTGGCCAGGGGCCTGTCGAATGCGGAGATCGCCAAAGAGCTCGACATGGCCGAGGCGACGACCAAGACTCATGTCAGCAGGGTGCTCAACAAGCTCGGGCTGAGAAGTCGCGTGCAGGCCGCCATCTACTACTCCGAGGGGAACTGACGTGGTCGTTGGCATGGCGTTCGCCGGCATCGGCATCTACCTGGTCGTCAACGTACCCAGTGCCGCGTGCACGTGGGCACCCGCCGTGAGGAGCGCGACCAGTGGGCGCCGTTCTGCGCCGTCCAGGCATGGCCTGAGCTGCGATGACCGATCCGCTGAGGTTGTGCGTCTACGCCACGGTCGCGCTGCTCGCCTGGCTGCTCGGGCCGTGGGCGGTGCTCGGGTTCGCCGTGCTTGGGGTTCGTGAAGTACTGGAAAACGCGCAGAGCCGGGCTGTCCCGGAGCAAGTGCGTGCTCAGGGACACCCGGCTCATGCTGGCCTATCTGGGGCTGATCGCGCTCGCCGCGCTGGCGGCGATCGTCTACTCGCTGACCGGTACGTAGAGCAGCAGCGCCTCGGCGACGCACACGGGCCGTCGCTCGCCCTCCACCTCGACCGAGACCTTGATGGTGGCCAGCTGGCCGGCGGGGCTGTTCTTGACGTCGACCAGCTCGCCGCTGGCCCGCACCCGTGAGCCGACCGGCACCGGCTTCGGGAAGCGGACCTTGTTGAGGCCGAAGTTGACCGCCATCTGGATCTGGCCGACGCTCATCAGCTCGGTCAGGAACGACGGGAGCAGCGACAGCGTCAGGAAGCCGTGGGCGATCGTGCCGCCGAACGGGGTCTCCTTCGCCCGCTCGGGGTCGACGTGGATCCACTGGTGGTCGTCGGTGGCGTCGGCGAAGAGGTTGACCTGCTCCTGAGTGACCGTGCGCCACTCGGTCGGGCCGACCGTCTCGCCGACCGCCGCCTTCAACTCCTGGACGTTCGCAAAGCTCCGCATGGGTGGAACCCTATTGCGCCGCTCTCAGGTTGACCATTCGGAACTCGTCGGGCTCGTCGCCCTTGGTGGCTCCCCAGTATCTGATCGTGCTGGGTGCGGACGAGATGCCGACGCCTGACCAGCTTGTCGGGTTCTCGGGGAAGGTCAGCTTCGTGCCGGTCTCCAGATCGAGGACCTCCTTAACCAAGCCGACGTACCGGTCGAGGACCGGATAGCCCGACAGGGGAGTGGAGACGTATGCCCTGGTCGCCCTCGTCCCATCCACGCGCTGGACCAGGCCTTGCCCCACACACCAGGTGGGCCCGCAGCGCAGGCCCTCGGCCCCGGCCGCGGCCGCGACCTGCCGGGTCTCGCCGGTCTCCAGGTTGACGACCTTCGTCTGGTTCTTCTCGTGTTCCAGCTCGCCGACGTCGCTCGCCCACGGCCAGTCGACCAGGTGCAGGCCGGCGGCGATCATCTTGGGCGTGCCGCCCGCGCTCGGCAGCCGCCAGACCGTGCCGTCCCGCTCGGACCAGTAGATGTGCTCGCCGTTCACCGCGATCGCCTCGATGCCCTGGTGCTCGCCGGTGAAGGTGGCGACCAGCCGTGCCTCGCCCCCTGCCAGCGCGCGTACGCCTCGGGGCTGTCGACCTTGTCCCAGCGGTCGGCGAGCTTGAGCAGGATCTCCTGCACCAGATCGGCGGCGTCGTGCGCGCTGCCGGTCAGCACGTAGCCGTAGCGCAACAGCGCCGAACCCCTGGCACGGACGAACTCTTCGAACTCCACGAACAGGGGACGCATGGGGGCTCGGACTGTTGCAAAGATCTTTACTCGAATCTCTCGCGCACGTGTTCGATGGCGCGCTACAGTTCTGGGTAGCCACTCGAACAGAGGTTCGGCCAGGTGAGAGGGGGTGCCATGCTCGTCCAGACACGCCGTAGGTGTTTCTTCCCAACTCTAAGACGGCCGCTATACCCCGCTATAAAGTCCGAGAGCGTGGACCCTGTGCGCAATCCCTATGCCCCCGGCGCCGGGCAGCGCCCGCCCGAGCTCGCCGGCCGTGATCGTGAGCTCCAGCAGTTCGAGGTCGTCCTGGAGCGAGTGGCCCGTGGCCGTCCCGAGCGCAGCATGGTCGTGACCGGCCTGCGCGGCGTCGGCAAGACCGTCCTCCTCAACACCTTCAAGTCCATGGCGATGCAGCGGCTGTGGGGCACCGGCAAGATCGAGGCCAGGCCCGACCAGTCGATCCGCCGGCCCGTCGCCGCGGCGCTGCACATGGCGATCCGCGAGCTGGCCCCCCGGCACCGCGGGCCCGAGCGCATCGAGGAGTTCCTCGGCGTGCTCAAGGCCTTCGCGATGCGCGACCCAGCCGCGGCGAAGGGCACCTCCCACTGGTCGCCCGGCATCGACGTGCCCGCGAGCCGCGGCCGGGCCGACTCCGGCGACCTCGAGATCGACCTCACCGAGCTGTTCGTCGACGCGGCGAGCGTGGCCACCGACCTCGGGGTGGGTGTCGCGCTCTTCATCGACGAGATGCAGGACGTGCAGGCGACCGACATCTCCGCGCTCTGCGCCGCCTGTCACGAGCTGTCGCAGACCGGCGGGCCGCTGATCGTGGTCGGCGCGGGTCTACCGCACCTGCCGAGCGTGCTGTCGGCCAGCAAGAGCTACTCCGAGCGCCTGTTCCGCTACGCGCGGCTCGACAAGCTCGACCGCGACGCGGCCGACATGGCGCTCCTCGTCCCCGCGCGGGAGGAGGGCGTGGAGTTCACCCAGGAGGCGCTCGACGCGCTCTACGAGGCCGCCGACGGCTACCCCTACTTCGTGCAGGCCTACGGCAAGGTCGCGTGGGACTACGCGCCGCGCACCCCGATCACCCTCGACGACGTCAAGGTGTCCGCGCCCGAGGCGGAGGAGGAGCTCGCGGTGGGCTTCTTCGGCAGCCGCTACGAGCGGGCCACGCCCGCTGAGCGCGACTACATGCACGCCATGGCCGCGATCGGCGACGAGCCGGTGGCGACCTCCGACGTGGCGGACTCTCTCGGCCGCAAGCCGTCGAGCCTGTCACCCGCTCGCGACAGCCTCATCAAGAAGGGGCTCATCTACTCCGCCGAGCGCGGTCTGATCGCGTTCACGGTGCCGCACTTCGGGAGGTTCCTTCGGGCTCAGCCCATCTGACTCTCTCTAGCCGTGTCTAGAGGGGAAGCTAGGCACGGCTAGAGAGACCAATATGCCGTCGTATAACGCTATCTAGCGTCAGGCCGATACAGCCGTATATTCCGGCATGGACCCGCTGTCATCCCTGCCGACCACCGCCACGCGCACCGCCGGATGCCGTCCTGTCAGGTAGACCGCGAAGACCACGTCGTCCTTGTCCCGGTTCTCGAAGACGAAGAAGCGCCAGCACATCTCCCGCCAGCTGTCGTACGGCTCGGCCGCCGCCAGCTGGTCCACATAGGAGCGCCAGGTCGCGCTCGCCTTGAGCCTGGCCAGGCCCACGCTCTCGGCCGCGGGCCGCTGCTCGCAGGGAGCGCGGTAGCGCAGCCGGTCGACGGCCTCCTCCAGCTCGGGCGAGAGCGCCGCGAGCACCACCACGCCCGCCAGCGTCCACCACGACAGACCGGGCGCGGGAGCCCATACCGACATCAGGGCCATGCCGGTCAGCACGACCGTACGCCCGATCGAACGCAGTCCGACGGGCGCCGAGCTGACCTCGCCGAAGCAGCCGCAGCCGGCGTCAGGCCGTCGCCTGCGCAGTTCCAGCAGCACGTAGGTCGAGAGTGCGAAGAAGACGACCGTTCCCCACCTGAACAGCGGATGCGTGGTGAGCAGCAGCCCCGTGGCGAGCACCAGCTCGCCGACGGCGCAGCTGATCATCGCGGGTGTGCGAAGCGGACCGGGCACGAGCACGGCGGGGCCGAGCCTGGTCAAGGCGCCAGGCTCCCCTTCCGAGTGCACGGTGGCGAGCTTCGCGAAGGTTCCCAGGACCAGCAGCACGATTAAGATCGGCAGCTGCGATTCGAGCATGCGTGATACCCCTATCCGACCCGGGCATTGAAGCACCCCTTGGTCAGTTCCCCGCCCAGTTCCACGAACGATGAGGGCGACAGCTCCACGATGCGGCCTCTCGGCGAGGTGCCACATTCGACGCACCTGTCGCAGAAGCGCCCGGCCATGCAGCCGCACGCCACGACAGGAAGGTTCGCCGCCCGTTCGGCGCAGACATTACGGACTTTCAATAAAGAACCAATAGCCAGGTACGGCAGGCCGACACACGACACCTCGGCGTCGGGGCAGGCCGCGTCGGAGCGCTCCACCATGGGATAGGCCACGCCGCGTTCGTCGCAGTCGAAGGCGTCGGACCAGATGGCGGTTCCTGAGATGCGTTGCTGTGGCCCGCCGTACACGGGGGGAGGGGTTGGTACGGCGCGCGCGGGATAGGCGGGCTGCGACGTGGCCGGCAACAGAGCGTGGGCCACGCCGTCCTCTCGGACGCCGATCGCGTCGAAGAGGAAGCCGGGTTCGAGCTGGGGGTGGCGGACACGGATGCGTCCGGTGGTCCGGTAAGGGATCACCACGCTGCGGCGCCCGCGATGCGGGCCGCAGTCGAGCTCCAGGTGGAGGTCGCGGCGCCCTTCGACGGACAGGATGGCGCCGGTCATGCGGGTGAGGTCCGCCCAGACCCGCTCGACGACCTTGCCGTCGCGCAGGGCCCTAATGATGACGGAGGCGCCGATGGGGAGGTCGCCAGGCGCGACGTCGCCGCCGTGCCAGGCGGTCGCCCACGGCGCGACGACCAGCCGCTCTTCCGCTCCCTGTTCGGTCTCGACGATGATCAGGTGCGGGCTGACGTCGACGATCTGCCCGGTCACCGCGTGCAGCGGATCGCCGTTCTCGAGATCTGGTCCCGCATGCCCTGGTGCGCGGCCGAGCGCCGCCGCCGCGAGGATTCGGCGGCGTTCCGTGCTGTTCACACCCCTAGCGTCACATAGCTCCCGGCTCCTCCCCGCCGAGGAGAGCAAAATACGCATCCTCGGTGGAACGCATTGACAACCGATGCGTGGCAGACCTTGACAGCACTTTGCTGTTGTCGGGACGAATCCTGGATTCCGGTTCAGCCGCAATCGAGGCTGCGGCTGCGATTCTGGCCACGATGCAGACTGCCAGGACTGACGAGGAGTTCCGCGAGTACGTGAGGTCCCGCGGACCTGCACTCCTGCGCGCGGCACACCAGCTCACCGGGCATCCGTGCGACGCCGAGGACCTGCTGCAGACCGCCCTCGCCAAGACCTACCTGGCCTGGGACCGCATCAAGGATCGTTCGGCCCTGGACGGCTACGTCAGGCGGACGATGGTCAACATCAACATCTCGCAGTGGCGCCAGCGGAAGCTGGAGGAGTTCCCCGCCGACGAGCTGCCGGACATCCCGGTGACCCTCGAGGCGCCCGGCGAATGGGAGGAATCCCTCGAACGGGCGTTGAACGGCCTGCCCGCCCGCATGCGCGCCGCGATCGTGTTGCGCTACTACGAGGACATGTCCGAACCCGAGATCGCCAGGACGCTCGGCATCAGCGTCGGCACCGTCAAGAGCACGGTCTCGCGCGCGATGGCCAAGCTCAGGGGCGAACTGTCTGTCCCGGCTCAACCGCACCCGCGGTAGCGCAGGGGTGCACGACGTCTCTAATGATCCGCAGGGTGGACAGGAACGACTCGAGCTGCTTGGGGGTGAGCAGCCCGGTGAAGGACTCCTCGATGTCGTTGAGGTGCTGGGGCAGCACCTCCTGCACCTTTTCCAGGCCCTTGTCGGTCAGGGCCGCATAGGAGGCCCGGCGATCGGTTGCACAGGCCTGGCGCGTCACGAGCCCCTCGCGCTCCAACCGGTCGACCACCCGCGTCACGCCGCTCGTGGACAGGCCGGTTTGCGCCGCGAGGTCGCCCATCCGCAGGCTGTGCTGCGGCGAGCGGGCCAGCCTGATCAGCGTTCCGAAGTCGACTTCGGACAGGCCGGCCGTGGTGAGAGCCGGCATCATCCTCGCCGTCAACCCGGCGTGGACCTCCGCGAGCAGGCCGAAGGCCGTCAGCCGCGGGTCGTCAAAGGGGATCACGTTCACATCGTAGACGACGATAGTTGACGTGAGGAATATTCCTCGTGTAGAAATCTGTTGAAGCAAACGTCCGCAGCGCAAGCATCACTGTCGAGGGAGCAAGACATGAGCACTCGTACCTGGGAAGGCCTCACCATCCCCGCCGCCGGCACCTACGCCATCGACGTGAACCACACGGTCGTCGGCTTCGTCGCCAAGCACATGATGGTGAGCAAGGTCCGCGGCCGCTTCGAGAAGTTCACCGGCTCGGTCACGATCGCCGAGAACCCGCTCGAGTCGTCCGCCGAGCTGACGATCGACGCCTCCAGCATCAGCACCAACGCCGGCGACCGCGACAACCACCTGCGCAGCGGCGACTTCCTGGACACCGAGACGCACCCCGAGATCACCTTCAGGAGCACCCGCGTCGTCGGCCACCAGGGCGACGAGTTCACCGTCGCCGGTGACCTCACCATCCGTGGCGCCACCAAGGAGGTCGAGCTCACGGTCGAGTACGGCGGCGTTGGCACCAACCCGTGGGGCCAGCAGGTGTGGGGCTTCTCCATCATCACCGAGTTCGACCGCGAGGAGTTCGGACTGACCTGGAACGCCGCGCTGGAGACCGGTGGCGTGCTGGTGGGCAAGAAGGTCAAGATCGAGATCGAGGGCGAGGCCAACCCCGCCGCCTGACCCCGCTGTCCACAGCCCGCTGAGACCTGGGCGGGCTGTCATCCACAGGGTTGACGACGTTACCCACAGGCAGTGGATAACTCTTGGTGACGACGCTGGAGTGAACCACTTTGCCGCGCCGCCTGAAGGCCGGTACTCTGTCCTGAGCCGGATGGCTGCCGGGAGGATTCGCCTAGTCAGGTCTATGGCGCCGCACTGCTAATGCGGTTTGGTGGCAACACCATCCGGGGTTCAAATCCCCGATCCTCCGCAGTAAAGAGGCCCTCTCCGTTTCGACGGGGAGGGCCTTTCTTGTGTCCCGGGCCGTCGTAGTTGCAGACCTAGTTGCAACGGCCTAGTCCCACAGGGCGGGGGCCAGGCGTTCGCCATCGTCGCGCATAAGTTGTGTGGACGCGCTCCCACGTGGGGTGGCAGCCGTAGCTGTAGGAGTTCCAAGCCGTCTACGCGGCCACACGCGGTCTGAGGCGTCGGCGCTCCCTCCATCTCGGTCGTGCCGCCCAGACGCGGATGAGGGAGGACGACCGCGCCGACCGCGAGGGCCAGGCCCTGGGTCTTCGCACTGGTGCTTCCACTCTTGGCGGTGCGCCTGGAACCACGCCCTGATTGGAATCCGGATCATCTCGGCAGTATCGCTCCAGGACAAGCGCTTCCCTGGCGGGTGGGACGGCGGCGACGGGATATCCGGCGGGGAGGTGAGGGCAGGTTCCCCAAGCCTTCAAGAGGCAGCGAGTGAGCTTCTGGGGTTACTTCCGTCCCACTCCGCCAAGGGAGCACAGTGCCATCTCCACCCAACCTGCCGCTCTTGGCCCGGCAGGTCCGCACGACCGTTGGCCCACAGCAACGTCAGCCAGGGGTCCGTGTCCGTCGGCGCCCATGGAAACAGGCGCCGCAGTGTGGCCGCCGCGATCTCCGTGGAAGGAAGAAAGGGTTGATTGACGCCTGTCCCCACATCGGCGGTATGCACGAGCATCTCGTCGCATGCCATGGCCGCAAAGCCGGTAGCGTCGGCTCTGCCGTACGGGTGCCATCCCCGGGCCTCAGGCGATGTTCCATTGACAACATGCGCGAGGACTGTGGCGAAGGTGTTCACCGTTGCGATCAGGTCCTCCGGCTCGGATTCCGGGCGAACGCCCATCTCCAGGGTGCCGAGTTCCCTGTCGCCGGCGACAAGGTCCGTGGCGTACCAGAGGAGGCAGTCACCGATGTGGGCCACGACGCCCGCCACGGTCCAGTCCATCCCTGGGATCTGAGTCTCTGCCCACTTCTGATCTGCCACTGAACGCAGGTAACTCCCGCATTCGTTTGCCGTGCGCAGAATGATATTCGAATCCATATGCGAATCTTTGCATGAAAGGATGGACGACAACCGGTAAAGCGGCCCCGTCTCTGGGAGGCGGCGCCGTCTCGCGTTTGAGGAGCGCAGGCCGCTGGCTCTGCGCCCCTCAGCGACCGGGCCGGACCAGGCTACTTGCGGGTTATTGACCATGCCCCATCGGCTGTGATGGTGGCGTATCGGCTTCCGGGAGGTAGGGCGACGCTGCCCCGATAGTCGCCGACCTTGTTGACGAGCAGGTGCTTGAGGCGTCCGTCGTTGCTCAGCGCCCATACTGCGAAGTGTCCCTCACCGCTGTGGCGGATCGTCAGACGGCGCAGGCCGGTGCTGGGCTTGGCGAGCCTGATGACGTCGGCACCGGCTCCCTTGGCGTTGACCGCCCAACTGCGGGCGCTGGTGATCGGAAGAACCTGCAGAGTCCAGACGCCGTCAGCGGTGACGCTCAGCGCGCGAACCTTGCCGCCCGATCGGGTGTTGAACGCCGAGGTGCCTTTGTGGTCTCCAACTGTGTTGGCTACCAGATCCTGCTTGTCTCCGGACGGCTTGAGCGTCCAGACGGCGAAGTGCCCTTCACCCTGGTGGGTGATCTTCACGATGCTCGGCTTCGTCGTGACTGGTATGCGAACCAGGCTGTCGCCCTCGCCGCGGTAGGTCCCCGCCGAGGAACTGGTCGAGTGAGCGGTGGCCGGCGCCTGGACGAGGAACGCTCCAATAAGGGCGGCCATGCCGACGAGAGCGTGTAGACGGAGACGCATGTGTGACTCCTGAGGAGGGAGGTGTGGACGGGATAGGACGCCCAAGTCTGTGGTGAGGTGTACGGGATTGCCGAGAGGATTCAGCGGCCGACGCCTGTCACGACGTTGTCGTTCCAGCGGGCGATGATCCTTGAGCTCTAGCCCGGAGCGGGGTCCGTGCGCGGTGCGGCCAGGCGGGTCGGCACGCTTGGCAACTCGAGTAACGATGTCGTCGACAGAGTCGGGCCTCCCAGCAGTCGTCCGTGGCGATCCACGGGGTCGCCCGCGAGACCGTCCGTCAGGCGCTGGCGTTGCTGCGCGAGGAGGGATGGGTGTTCACGGTCAGGCGCTCGGCACCGGATGGCATGCTGGGAGGCTGGCGATCACAGGGAGACCAGCGATGACCCATCCCCTCAGCACACAGCCCGCGCCCCGGCACACCCCTCTCAGCGCGGAGGAGATGGCCCGGGGTGAGGCGAACTTCGCGCCTCTCGTCGCGCAGGAGCTTGTCGCCAATGGACGGTTCAGGGTGAGCGCCGACACGCAGGAGATGGTGGAGCCGTTCCAGGCGGTCGCGCGCCGGGTGGGCGAGATGCTCCAGCGGCCTGTGGTCAGCTACGCCAACGGCAGGTACATCGTGATCGCCTTCGGCCAGGAGGAGGCTTCCGGCCTCATCGGCCGAGGCGCCCACGCATCACAGGAGTGACTGCCGGGCGTCGTCCATGTAGCCGCCCCTCCGTATGGAGGCGGGGGCTTCTGGTGTCAGGTTGCGGTTATTCCCAGAGGGCTCGACAGGTGAGCAACCGCCATTCGGGGGGCGGGCGTCGCGTGCTCGCGCAGGCCCGTGTTGATCCCAAGGTGGATGGTCGCTGAAGAAATTTTCGCTGCCCTGTCACACTCACGCGCCACGGCGGGTCTACACAGTGAAGCACTCACAACACCGGCCGGAGCGACCCGCACCGGCACCCCCGCTGAGGAGCATGTCTGATGTCCACCGCCTACATCGTCGTCACCATTCTGGCCGCAGCCATGGCGGGCTTCTCGGCCGGCTCGATCTTCTTCCACGCCAAGTGGGTCGTGCAGCCCCTGGCCGACTACAGCGTCCCCCGCGCGCTATGGCCCTGGCTCGGTGCCGCCAAGGCAGCGGGTGCCGTCGGCCTGCTGGTCGGCCTGGCCGTGCCGGCCGTCGGTGTCGCGGCGGGGATCGGCCTGGTGCTGTACTTCAGCGGGGCCGTCGTCACCGTGGCCAGGGCGCGCTGGTTCTCGCACATCCCGTTCCCGCTGGTGTACATGGCGCCGGTGGTCGGCTCGCTGGTGCTGGGGTTCACCGCCTGAACGCCCCACCACCTCCATGGCCGGGCATCCCACCAACGGGAGCCCGGCCATCACGCTGTCCGGCCCACACCTGGAGGGCTCCATGGCCACCATGTGATGGCCGCCTTTCAGATCGCCCGCCGCGGACGGGCGTCACTCGGGAGCATGAGCGGCTCGTACCCGCGAACCTCTGCGCCGGCGGACGCTCCCGATGAGGTGGTGCTCCAAGGAATGCTTCGCGGTCCAGGGGAACGAGGAGAGCGCAGCCCTTGACAGGAGGTATCCCCCATGAGCCTCGTCACGCGGACCGCCGCAGCTCTGCTGATCGTCCTCGCCGCCGGGACGGCCTGCGGTACCAAGCCCGATCCGGCCGCTCCTCCGCCGGCCCAGAACCCGCCTGCCGACCAAACCGTCCCCGCTGTCCGGCCTGACCTCGAATTCGGTCAGACGGGCAGCGTCATCGGGGAGAACGGCACCAAGCTCACCATGACCCCGTACGCGATCATGTACACCAAGGACGCCAAGGAGAGCACCGCGCCCGCCAACGGCTGGTACGTCGTCATCGCGATTCGTGGCGAGGCCACCGGCGGGATCGACCGCGTCGCACCCCCCATCAGCGGAAACGGCTTCTACTGGCGGGGCGAGGAAGTCACTCTCGACCCGTCCGAAGGCAACGCGTCCAACACCTCCTGGACGGGTACGGTCAACGAGTTCGGATCGCCGATGGAACCCGGCCATCCCGAAGCGGTCCTGGAGACGTTCGACGTTCCCGCGAAGGGTGGCCGTCTGATCTACATCAACGCGGACGGGACGATCACCGCGTGGCGGCTTCCGTCCAGTGACAGTGGTGATCAAAAGGTGTTCGAGCGTGTGCGTGCGCGCATGACGGAGTTCGGCGGCGAGCGTCCTTAAGGCGAGCGTCCTAAAGGCGAGCGTCCTTAAGAGGACCAGCCGTCCGCATGACCGCTTCGACGGGTGAAGCTCTGGCGATAGGCGCCGACCAGGGCTGCGATGATCACCAGGTCGAAGCCCATCTGTACGGTGACCAGCGCGCGAGCCACCTGCCCCGCCGCATACACATCGCCGTACCCCACCGTGGCCATCGTCGCCACGGTGAAGTACAGGGCATCCGTCCGCGTGTGCAGGTTCGCGAACTGCCGTCCGTCCATTCCGGCCACCGCGAAGTAGCTCAACGCGAAGAAGGCCGTCACCGCGTAGAACGTCCCCAGTCGCGCCTGTCTGTCCCGGCGGGCCACGGCAAGGGTGTGGCGTACGGCAGGCGACACCTCGCGCCGGCCGTACCCGATGAGCGGTCACACGGTGATGACGATCTTCGCTCGCGCGTGCTCTTCCACGAAGTAACGGAGGGCCTCGGCGGCCTCGCTCAGCGGGTAGGTCCTGTCGATGGCCGGGGTGACCTTCCCGGCTTCGATGAGCTCCGTCAGGACGGCCAGGTCGTCCTTGCTGCGGGTCGCCGTGTGCGGGCGCAGGCTCTGGCGGACGAATGGTGACACCGCGAGCGCGCTCACGATCCGGCGCAGCGGACCGAACCAGCGACCGCCGCCCCCGGACGAGAGCACGAGGGTTCCGGTGGGCGTGAGCGCGCGCCTGCAGGCTGACAACGGACGGTTCCCGGCCAGATCCACGATGAGGTCGTAACGCCGGCCGCCCGTGGTGAAGTCCTCGCGCGAGTAGTCGACGACGTGGTCGGCGCCGATCGACCGGACCAGGTCCAGGTTCCTCGTGCTGCACACGCCGGTCACCTCGGCGCCCAACGCCTTGGCGAGCTGCACGGCGAACGTGCCCACGCCTCCGGACGCGCCGTTGATCAGGACCCGCTGCCCCGGCCGCACCTTTCCTCGATCGCGAAGAGCCTGGAGGGCGGCGATCGCCGCCACGGGCACCGCGGCCGCCTGCTCGAACGTCAGGTTGGCCGGCTTCAGCGCCAACAGGCCTTCGGGGACGCGGGTGTACTCGGCGAAGCTCCCCGCGTCGGTCTCGGCGTACACCTCGTCGCCGGGACGGAACCGGGTCACCTTCGCGCCCACGGCCTCGACCTGCCCGGCGACGTCCCTGCCCCGTACCGTGGTCGTCGGCCGGCGCAGCCCGAACGCCAGGCGGGCGGCGTACGGCATGCCTCGCGTCATGACCCAGTCGGCGTGGTTGACGGCGGCCGCGCGGACGCGGACCAGCACCTCGTCGTCCTTGACCGCCGGGAGGTCGACGTCCGTGAACTCCAGGACATCGGGTGAGCCGTACCTGTGCTGGACGATCGCCTTCATCGTGTTCCCTTGTTCGTGGTCGGGCGGGGTCGGTGGCGGAGCGCTCGGACGAAGCCCTTGCCGGCGTCCTGGAGGCCGATCAGAATGACGCCGATCACGACGATCGTGGTGATCACGCCGGGCGCCGCCGCGCCCTCCGGCCAGCCCACCGCCGCGAAGAACGCGTCGTTCAGGAGCAGGCCGGCGGCGGTGACCCAGACGGCCGGCACCATGAAGAGGAGGCTGAGCACGGCGTTCGCGACGGCCTGCGGAACGCCCCAGCCCACGTAGTAGCCCACCAGGTCGAAGCCGATCCGCGCGACGGCGAAGAGGACGGCGAGGTAGAGCGCTCCCGACTCCCAGAGTGCGGGGGCGATCACGCCGATCGGCTCGCCTTCGGCGTCCGTCACCGGGCTGAGCGTCTGTGACAGGAGCAGCAGGCACGCGCCGAGCGTCACGGCCACCACCCCGCCGATGAGCTCGGCGAAGTCGACACGCCGTCCGGGCAGGTCGGGGAGGGCGGCGGGGTCCCACTTCCCGAACGGCTTCTCACGCAGGGACGGTGACCGCTGGATGACGGCGAACACCAGCGTCACCCAGAACACGATGTGCAGGACGGCCGTCGGGACGGTGACCATCGCGTCCCGCAACGCCTCGAACGCCGTGCCGCCACCGAGGAACCGCACGAGGCCGACGGCGACGAACAACACCGGCACGACGGTCGACAGGAGCACCTTGAGCAGCCGGACGTAGTCGAGGAACAGCGCGGGGCCGATGAGGTGGAGCGGCCGATCGGTGTAACCGGCGGCGAGCCGTACGGGATCGCCGAGTTCGGTGAGCACCTGCATCTCGGCGATGCCGGCGTCGGCCCCCGCCTGGCGCCGGTCGTCGATCGCGTCGGCGATCGACGCGCGCAGCTCGCGTTCGATGTCGGGGCGCTGTTCCCTGGAGATGCCGCGCAGCGCCGCCGCGACGTAACGGTCGGTGAGGGTGCCCGTCATGGCTGGTCCTTCAGGGTGAGGAAGGCGGCGTGCAGGTCGTTCCAGTCGCGGGTGAGGGTCTCGGCGAGGGCGGCGCCGTCGGGGCTCGTGAGGTAGAACTTGCGCGGCCGTGATTCCTCCGTGTTCCACTCGCTCGTCAGCAGCCCCTGCTTCTCGAGGCGGCGCAGGAGCGGGTACAGGGTGTTGGCGTCGACCGCGAAACCGCTGCTCTCCAACGCCTCCAGCAGCGCGTACCCGTAGTTCGGCCGCTCCAGGATCAGCAGGCAGGCCAGCACGATGGTGCCGCGCCGGAGTTCCTGGCGGTGCGTGGCGAGCGCGTCATCGTCGATCACAGGTGTGACGATAGTGTGTGACACACACTATGGCAAGTGACACATCATTGTGATGAAGCCCCTTGCTCGACAGTCGACCAGGGCATAACGGACAATAGGGACGGAAGGGCTGCCCACCGCGTGACGCTGTTCCCGGATAGTGCGGGGGCGGGAGGATTATGGAGAGCAGCTACCGATCTCCTCTGCGTGTCGATCTTCTGGGCGGGTTCCGGCTCCAGGCGGGGAACGACCAGGTCACCCTGTCGAACGGGGCGGAACGCCTGCTGGCCTTCGTTGCTCTGTGCCGCCCGAGGGTCCCGAGGAACCTGATCGCCGGCACCCTCTGGCCCAACGCGCCGGAGCGGCGCGCCGCCGCGAGCCTCCGGTCCGCGCTCGCCCGCCTCAACGGGGCCGGACGGCAGATGCTGGACGTCGGCGCGACCGAGATCCGGCTCTCGCCCGACACCGAGGTGGACATCGACCACGCCCGGTCCCTGGCGCACCGAATCCTCGACCGTGACGCGCCGACCAGGGACGACGACCTGAGCCCTGCGGCCGTGTCGGTGCTGTCGTCGAGCCTGCTGCCCGGCTGGTACGACGACTGGGTCCTGGTCACCGCGGAGGAATGGCACCAGCAACGCCTGCACGCCCTGGAAGCACTGGCGGCCGACTTCGTCAGGGCGGGCCGCCACGCCGACGCCGTGGCCGCGGCCACCGTCGCCGTCCACGCTGATCCGCTGCGTGAGAGCGCCTGCGCCGCGCTCATCCAGGCACACCTCGCGGAAGGCAACCAGGCCGAGGCGCTGCATCACTTCAAGCGCTACGAACAGCGTCTCCAGAGCGAACTCCGCCTCCAGCCGACGCCGCGGCTGCGCGCCCTGGTGGCGGATCTGCAGACGGCAGGCCGGCAGGCCATAAGATCACCCACCATGCCGAACGAGCTCCTCTTAGCCGCCTTGGGTGTCGGCTCCGTCGCCCTTGTCGCCGGTGGAATCCAGTCCGGGGGCAACCGAGCGTGGCGCCACCTCGGGCGACCGGTCACGATGGCTCTCGTGGGAGCCGGCTTCATGGCCTCCGCCGCCGTCGTCGCCCTTGCCGACCTCCCGGATTCGGAACTGCTGCCACCGGCGAGAGCGCTCCGCCTCCACGTTCATCGCGAGGCGATGGTGCCCGGTGGCCGTCGTCCATGGCGTCGCCGGAGCTGGGTGGGAGCGCGATAATCACGTGCCGCCCACTGGATGGGTTGGCATACTCCGCCAACATGACGACTGATCAAGGTTCCGGTTTCACGCTGGCCACCGGCGACCGCGACGCGGAGCTCAACCGGCGGCTGACCGAAGAACTGACCACCTTCAACTCCGCCGCCACGGGAGCGGCCGACAGGGGCACGCTGTCGGTCAAGGTCACCGATGAGAAGGGCGAACTCGTCGGCGGGCTGGCCGCGTGGACCTGGGGCGGCCTGTGCGGCATCGATCTGCTGTGGGTGCGTGAAGACTGCCGCAAGGACGGGTGGGGGAGCCAGATCCTTCGGGCGGCAGAGGAGGAGGCGCGCCGACGCGGCTGCGATCGCATCGTGGTCTCCTCCTTCACCTTCCAGGCGCCGGGTTTCTACCAGCGCCACGGCTACGTCGAAACCGGCCGGACGCTGGGCATCCCCGGCGGGAACGAGGACGTTCACATGTTCAAGTCGCTGACCGAGTGACCAGACAGAGCCGCTCTGTTCCGGAGCCCCATGCCGGTCAGGGGGGACATGCCCATGCGTTTGTAGTACGGCTGGAGCGGCTCGTCGCACATGAGGTCGACGGAGTAGAACCGCTCGCGGCCGTCCAGGATTCTCCGCATCAGCTCGGCGCCGATTCCCTTGGACTGGTGGGCCGGTAGCACCTCCAGCCACGGGACGAACGCGGTCAGCACGCCGTCGCTGATCATGTTGACGAAACCGACGACCTGGCCGTTCCCCTCGTCCACGGCGACGATCGCTCGGTAGCTCCCCCGGAGGACCGCGAGATGCTGCTCCGGTGAGGGAGCCGCGGGCCAGCCGGCGAAGAACCCGCCTCGCAGCTGCTCCTCGCTGATGGAGTTCATGTCGTCGGTGTATTGAGTCATCTCCACATTCTGCGGCCCTCGGCGAGACCTTCTGCGCCTTCTCTGCGAGGCGGCCGCCGATGCGCGCGCCCCGAGGGGCGTTCCCCGGCTGAGCCGTCGTCCGATCGGCGCGGCGACGTAGATGGCCCGGCGGGCCGGCGGGTGAGCACGTGGCGTGCCTGGTCCTGCGTCGTCGTCGACCGAGCGCGCTTGACCTGGAGTGCGCTCCACGTCCCAGACTCCCGTCCGGGGCCCGAGAGACGACGGGCCGAACGGGAGTGAACCATGAAGTACCGCACCATCGGCACCGACCCGAAGACCCGCCGCGAGGTGAGCGTGCTCGCTCTCGGCGCCATGCTCTTCGGTTCGGTGACCGACGAGAAGACCTCCTTCGCCATTCTCGACCGCTATGTCGAGGCCGGAGGGACGTTCATCGACACCTCCAACAACTACGCCTTCTGGATCGACGGCAGCCAGGGCGGCCAGAGCGAGGAGCTGCTCGGCCGGTGGCGGCGCAGCCGTGGTGTCGGCGACGAGATCGTCATCGCCACCAAGCTCGGCGCCCGGCCGCTCGCGCCCGGCACCGGCTACGTCGAGAACGCCGAGGGCCTGTCGGCGAAGGCGATCAGGGAGTCGGTCGAGCGCAGCAGGGAACGGCTCGGCGTGGACCGGATCGACCTGCTGTACGCGCACATCGAGGACAGGACCGTCCCGCTGGGGGAAACCGTGGAGGGCTTCGCCGAACTGGTGGCGGAGGGCACGGTCGGGCTGCTCGGGGTGAGCAACCACGCGATCTGGCGGGTGGAGCGGGCCCGCGCCCTCGCGGCGGCGGCCGGGCTGCCGGGCTACGAGGTGCTGCAGTACCAGCACAGCCACCTGCGCCCGCGCTTCGACGTGCCCGAGTCGATCTTCGAGGACGGCAGCCTCGGACACGCGGGGGCCGAGCTGCTGAGCTACCTGCGGGCCGAGCCTGGCCTGATCCTCGTCGCCTACTCACCGCTGCTCGGCGGCGCCTACGCGCGCGAGGACAAGCCGCTGCCGCGCGACTACGACCACCCGGGGACGCCCGCCCGGCTGGCGGTGCTGCGCGAGGTCGCCAAGGAGACCGGCGCGAGCGTGAACCAGGTGGTGCTGGCCTGGCAGATCGGCGGGCAGCTGCCGGTGATCCCACTGGCGGGGGCCTCCTCGGTGGCGCAGCTGGAGGAGAACCTGGCCGCGGTGGATCTGGAGCTGACGAAGGACCAGCGGGCCAGACTCGACGCCGTGAACTAGCCGCCTTCGACCGGCCGAGACCGGGCGCTTCCGAGGACCAGGGCGCGGGACTCGGCGTAGCGGTCGCGAAGGCCGGGCGTCTGTTCGGCCTCGTGGACCTCGGGGGAGTCGGTCGGCCATTCGGGCGGCTCTGGTCCTCCGCTCAGCAGCCAGGCGGCCTGGCGGGCGGCCCCGTCCGCGACGTACTCGCCGGGAGGGGGCACCACGACGGGCCGTCCGAAGACGGTGGGGGCGATCCGCCGTACGGCCTCGGATCTGGCGCCGCCGCCGATCAGCAGCACCCGGTCGGGCGTCAGCCCGAGCGCCTCGAGGGCGTCGGCGAGGCCGCAGAGCATGCCCTCCACCGCCGCCCTGGCCAGGTGCGCCGGGGTGGAGGTGGACAGGCGGAGGCCGTGGATCGCGCCCGTGGCGTGGGGCAGGTTGGGGGTCCGCTCACCCTCCAGGTACGGCACCAGCGTCAGCCCGTCGGCGCCGGGCGGAGCCTGCAGGGCGAGTTCGCCCAGCCGGTCGAGCGGGACGCCGAGCATGGCGGCGGCCGCGTCGAGGACCCTGGCCGCGTTGAGCGTGCAGACCAGCGGCAGGAAGCGCCCCGTGGCGTCGGCGAACCCCGCCACCGCGCCCCCGGCGTCGCGGCTCGGCGCGTCGGCGACCGCGAAGGCGGTGCCGGAGGTCCCGACCGAGACCACCACGTCACCGGGTCGCGCGCCCACGCCGAGCGCGGCGGCCATGTTGTCCCCGGTACCGGGAGCCAGCCGAATCCCCGCGGGAATGACGGCAGGCCCGACGCCGCCACCCGAACCGGTCCCGGGTGGGCCGACGGGAGAGCCGGTGGCGGGGGTGCCGGTGGGGGAGCCTCCGGGGGTGCCGGTGGCGGGCGAGCCGGATGGAGGTGCGGAGTCGGTCGGGGAAGGGCCGGGGGTGATGCCCGCCTGGTCGGTCGGGCCGAGGACTCTGGGCAGCAGGGGAATCGTGCCGAAGGCCAGTTTGAGCAGATCCTCGCGGTAGGCGCCGGTGATCGGTGACCAGTAGCCGGTGCCCGAGGCGTCGCCCCTGTCCGTGGTCAGCCGGTCGAGCCCCGGTGACCCCGCCAGCCGCCAGGTGAGCCAGTCGTGGGGCAGGCACACCGCCGCCGTGCGGGCGGCGTTCAGCGGCTCGTGCGTCGCCAGCCACCGCAGCTTGCTGATCGTGAACGATGCCACGGGCACGCTGCCCACCGCCTCGGCCCAGGCGCGCGCCCCCAGCGCCGACACCAGCTCCGCGGCCGCCTCGGCGGAGCGGGTGTCGTTCCAGAGCAGCGCGTCGCGCACCACCCGCCCGTCGACGTCGAGGCAGACCATGCCGTGCTGCTGGCCCGCGACGCTGAGGGCGGCCACGTCGTCGAGGCCGCCCGCCGCGTCGATCGCCGCCAGCAGGGCGTTCCACCAGTGCGCGGGATCCACCGAGGTGCCGCCGGGGTGGTCGGCGCGGCCCTGCCGTACCAGGGCGCCGGTTTCGGCGGATCTGATGACGACCTTGCAGCTCTGGGTGGAGGAGTCGACCCCCGCGACGAGCGTCACCCCCGCACGCCCAGCAGGTGCTCGAGGGCGAGCTGGTTGAGGCGGGTGAAGTGGAATCCGCGCAGGGCGGCGGCCTCGGGGTCGAAGACGTCGGCGGCCAGGTCGGCCAGGGTCTCGCCGGGCGCCATGGTGGGCTGGGCCAGCTCGTCCACGCGGGAGGCGGCCAGCGCCTCCTGGACCTCGGGGTCGGCCCGGAAGGCCCTGGCCTTGTCGCGCAGGATCAGGTAGGTGCGCATGTTGGCGGCGGCGGAGTGCCAGACGTCGTCGGCGTCTTCGGTGCGCAGCGGCTTGTAGTCGAAGTGCCTGGGGCCGTCGTAGCCGCCGTGCTCCAGGAGGTCGACCAGGAAGAAGGCGCTCTTCACGTCGCCGTGGCCGAAGATCAGGTCCTGGTCGTACTTGGGGCCGTGCTGGCCGTTGAGGTCGATGTGGAAGAGCTTGCCGTGCCACAGCGCCTGGGCGACGCCGTGGACGAAGTTGAGCCCGGCCATCTGCTCGTGCCCGACCTCGGGGTTGAGCCCCACCATCTCGGGGTGCTCGAGGGAGTTGATGAACGCCAGCGCGTGCCCGATGGTCGGCAGCAGGATGTCGCCGCGCGGCTCGTTCGGCTTGGGCTCGATCGCGAACCTGATGCCGTAGCCCTTGTCGATGACGTACGAGGCCAGGATGTCCATGGCCTCCTTGTAGCGGGCCAGCGCCGACCTGATGTCCTTGGCCGCGTCGGACTCCGCGCCCTCGCGCCCTCCCCAGCACACGTAGGTCGTCGCGCCGAGCTCGGCGGCCAGGTCGAGATTGCGGATCACCTTGCGGATGGCGTGGCGGCGCACGTCGCGGTCGTTGCTGGTGAAGGCGCCGTCCTTGAACACCGGGTGGGTGAACAGGTTCGTGGTCGCCATTGGCACCTTCATGCCGGTCTCGCCGAGCGCCTTCTTGAAGGCGGCGATCGCGGTGTCGCGGTCGGGCTCGGTGGCCAGCAGGTCGTCGTCGTGGAAGGTGACGCCGTAGGCGCCCAGCTCGGCCAGCCGGTGCACGCTCTCCGCCGGGTCGAGCGGCGCCCTGGACGCGTCGCCGAACGGGTCGCGCGCCTGCCAGCCGACCGTCCACAGGCCGAAGGTGAAGCGGTCGTCAGGGGTGGGCTCGTACATGGCGTCTCCCAATTAGTTTGGACTACAGCCTAATCGTGTGACGAGACCACCCTGAGGTCAAGCGTTCACAGCCCCGAGGGGTCGCGGCCGACGCTGATCTCCTCGGCGATCCGGCGGATCTCCAGCGCCGAGATGCCGGGCGCCTGCGGCAGATGCCTGGTCAGCGCCTCCATTACCACCGGCACCGGCTGCCCCGCGAACCTGCTCGCGATGATGTGAACCGCCCTGAAGAGCTGTGTGTCGTCGTGCATGCCCGTCCCTCGTCTCGATTCCCCGGGGTACGGTACGGCCTGCCGCCGACAGATTCGCGCTACGACTCAAGCGTGTTCCGCACCGCCGCGCAGATCTCGTCGAGCTGGGTCACCTGCTCGGGGGTGAGGGCGTCGAACAGGCTGCGCCGTACCTCCTCGACGTGACCGGGCGCGGCGGCGGCGAGGGCGGCGAACCCCGCGTCGGTCAGCTCGGCGATGTTGCCGCGCTTGTCGGCCGCGCACGGGTTGCGGCACACCCACCCGCGCTCCTCCAGGCGGGCGACCGCGTGGGAGAGGCGGGACTGGGAGGCCTGGGCCCTGCGCGCCAGCTCGTGCATCCGCATCGAGCGGCCGGGCGCCTCGGAGAGCGCCACCAAGATCATGTAATAGGTGTGCGGCATACCCGCCTCGCGCTGGAGCTGCCGGTCGAGCGCCTCCTGGACGAGCTGCGTCACAGCCAGGTAGTTGCGCCAGGTGCGTTGCTCGTCGTCGTCCAGCCATCGCGTCATGCGCTCCAGTTTAGTTGAACTCTCATATACATTGGTGGCATGCCGGTACAACGTCTGAACCACGCCGTCCTCTACGTGCGCGACGTCGAGCGCAGCGTCGCCTTCTACCGCGAGGCCCTGGGCTTCGAGGTGGTCATGAGCATGCGGGGAGCCGCCTTCCTGCAGGCCGAGGGGTCGGCCAACGACCACGATCTCGGGCTGTTCGAGGTCGGCGAGCAGGCCGGGCCCTCGCCCGCAGGGCGCACCACCGTGGGCCTGTACCACCTGGCCTGGGAGGTCGACACGCTGGAGGAGCTGCGGCGCGTCGCGGCCAAGCTGGGCGAGCTCGGCGCGCTCGTGGGCGCCTCCGACCACTCCACGACCAAGGCCCTCTACGCCAAGGACCCCGACGGGCTGGAGTTCGAGGTCTCGTGGCTGGTTCCGGCCGCGCTGATCAGCGAGGAGGTGCTGGAGGCACGCGCCTCCATCAGGCCCTTGGACCTGGCCGCGGAAATCGAGCGTTATGGGGCCACGACGCGCGGGGGCGTGGGCGTCTCCTTCGCGTAACCTGGTGGTATCCGAACCGCTGCGTTTGGAGCGCGACCATGCGAAGCGACCCTGATCACGTACTCGACGCCATCGACGGCGTGGTGGAGGACTGGGAGAGTCTGAGCGCGGATGCGATGCGCTGGGCGCCCCCCGAGGACAAGCCCGACACGCCGCCCGAGTTCCTGCGGGAGGTGTCCGAGACCTTCGGTCCCCTCGCGGCCTCCTTCGTGCAGGCCCTGCGCCCGCTGGGCGAGGCGGTGCTGCGGCCCATCGCCGACTTCCTCGACCAGCAGCTGTTCCAGGAGCCGCCGTCGGAGGGCGTCTGGGAGGTCGAGGAGGCCACCACCTCGTGCCAGTGCCTGTGCTTCAGGCACCCTGACAGCCCCGACATCTGCACGGGGACGGCGGAGCCCGGCGCCGCCATGTGCGCCGCCTGCAGGTCCCACTCCGAGTACGGCACGCCCGCCTGACCCCACCGCGGTCACCGCCCGCCGTCCGTCCTTCACGCTCCTCCAGCCGACTCCGGCCGCCCGCCGTCACGACGCCCGTGACCACCCCGTGGGGGCGACCTCAGGGACGGGCTCGGGGGCGTCTCAGGGCTGCTGCCGGATGGCGGGGAGAACGCGGAAGGCCATGCTCGGATCATGGCCCCCTCCAAGTGGTTCTACCCGCTCCTCTCCTGCTCGCTGATCATGTTCTCCGTCGTCGCGATCGTGGTCGGCCAGTTCGACCCCGACCCCTACCTCGACCCGATGAACGTGACCATCAGCGAGTACGCCGTGGCCGACCGCGGGGGCGTCACGGAGGTGGCGATGGTGGCGATGGGCCTGGGGTCGTTCGCGCTGCTGGCGGGGTTGCGGGCGGCGGGGGCGCCGATCAGGGGGCTGCCCGAGCGGCTGCTGATGGTGTGGAGCGGGGCGCTGATCGTCGCCGCGATCATCCCCACCTCGCCGATCGGCACGGACCTGACGCTGACCGCCGAGATCCACAGGTACGTGTCGGTGGCGGCGTTCGTCAGCCTTCCGGCGGCGGGGGCGCTGCTGGTGCCCAGGCTGGCGGCCGACGAGCGGTGGAAGGCCATCGCCAGGCCGGTGGAGTGGGTGGCGCTGGCCGGGGGGCTGGGGCTGCTGGCGATCACCTACGTGGCACTGCCGGGGGACCGGGTCTTGATCGGGTTGGTCGAGCGGGGTCTGCTGGCGGCCGAGGTGGCGCTGCTCGCGGTGCTCGCGGCGCGGCTGGTGCGGCTCCAGTGGGTCAGGGCGACCCGCACCTCACTAGCCCCTATTTCCTGACATGTCACAAATTTCTCACGAATGAGAGAAGATATCTGCCGACCCCAGTGCTATTCTCTCCCGCGATCTCTCAACGGGAGCGGGTGTCATGGCATCGGGCAGATCCATACGATTCAAGATCGCCACTCTGCTCGTCGTCCCCCTGGTGTCGCTGGTGGCGCTATGGGGGTTCGCGGCCAGCACCACCGCCGGTGAGGCTTTCAACCTGCTGAAAGTCGACACCATCTGGTCCGGCGTGATCAACGACGCCGACATCCTGGTGTACAACCTCCAGCAGGAGCGGCTCGCCTCCGCCGAGCGGATGGCGGGCGGCGCGACGGCGCGCGGCGCCCTGGCCGCCGCGCGCGCGAACACCGACAAGGTCCGCAGATCCCTCACGCGGAGCGCGAACTCCGACGACACCCAGGCCGTGCTCACCCATGACATGCAGGCGCAGCTCAGGGTGGCCTTCGCGCAGGCCGACCGGCTGGGCGAGATCAGGCGCCTGGTGGACGAGGGCAGGCAGACGCCCTCGCGGCTGGTGGCCGACTACGCGGCGATCTCCGACGCGATCTACCGCCTCTACGGAACCTTCGCCCTCAGCACCGACGTCACCCTCTACCAGCAGGCCACCGGCCTGATCGCGGCGGACCAGGCGCGGGAGCTGCTGCACCGCCAGCACACGCTCGTCGTCGCCTCGGGCGGCGTCCTGGCCCCCGCTGACCGCGAGCTCATGGCCAAGCTGGAGGGCGCGCGCACGCTGCAGTTCGAGCGGGCGAGGATCGAGCTCGACGGCGAGCTGCGCAGGCCGTTCGACACGCTGGCGGGCTCGGCGCCGTACCTCACGATGCAGGGCGCGATCAGCTCGCTCCTCTCCGGCGGCACGACGGACGTGGCGGAGTGGCGCGCCCCGGCCGACCTCGTGCTCAAGAACTACACCAACGGCACCTGGGACGCCGGCGACCTGCTGCTGGCCAGGATGGAGCCGGCCGGCATGTCGATCCTGACGCGCGCGGTCGTGGCGGGCGTGCTGGGGCTCATCGCGGTCGCCTTCTCGATCTTCATCTCCATCAGGGTCGGCAGGGTCGTCACCACCGAGCTGGCGACGCTCCGCCGTACCGCTCTGGAGCTGGCGGAGATCCGGCTGCCGCGGGTGGTGGCGCGGCTGCGCGGAGGGGAGAGCGTCGACGTGGCGGCGGAGGCGCCGCCGATCGACGTCCCGCCCACGGCCACCAGCGAGATCAGGGACCTGGCCACCGCCTTCGACACCGTGCAGAGCACCGCGGTGGAGGCCGCCGTCGAGCAGGCCAGGTTGCGCGAGGGCGTCGCGCTGGCCCTGCGTAACCTCGCCAGGCGCAGCCAGGGGCTGCTCCAGCGCCAGCTCAAGCTCCTGGACGGCATGCAGCGCGAGGCCGAGGACCCCGACGCGCTGGAGAGCCTGTTCAAGCTCGACCACCTCACCACCCGCATGCGCCGCCACGCCGAGGGCCTGGTGCTGCTGTCCGGCGGTACGGCGGGCCGCAAGTGGCGCGGCACCATTCCCGTCGAGGACGTGCTGAACGGCGCCGCCGCCCAGGTCGAGGACTACACCAGGGTCCGCGTCTACCCGATGCCCGAGTGCGGCGTCTCGGGCGCCGCCGTCGCCGACCTGATGCACCTGTTCGCCGAGCTCATCGAGAACGCCGCCCAGTTCTCCTCGCCGGAGAACGAGGTCTCGATCAGGGGCGAGCTGGTCGGCAGGGGCTACGCGATCGAGATCGAGGACCGCGGGCTCGGCCTGTCCGTGCAGGAGCGGCAGGCGATCAACGAACGGCTGGCCGGCCCGCAGCAGTTCGACGCCTCGCAGACCGAGCGGCTCGGCTTCGCGGTGGTCGGCCTGCTGGCCGCCAGGCACGGTGTCGCGGTGACGCTCAAGCAGTCGCCGTACGGGGGAACGACGGCGATCGTGCTGCTGCCCAACGCGCTCACCGAGCCGCTGGCGGCGATCGAGGGGCCGCCGGATCGGGTGGTGAGCCCGATCAACAAGAGGGAGGGCGCGGCGGACCTGCCGCGCAGGACGCGCACCTCCCGCCGGGTGGACGTCAAGGTCGAGCGCGTCGACCGGCAGGAGCCGGTGGTCGTCAGGGGGCCGTTCGAGGACGCCAAGCCCAGGGGCCCGTTCGAGGCGGTCACGAGCATGCCGCTGAACGCCCCGGTCGTCGAGGAGGCTCCCGCGGTGCTGCCCCGCAGGATCCGGCGCACCAACCTGCCTTCTCGCCTGGCCTCTTCCACGTCCCCCCAGCAGGAACCCGCAGGGGAGCGCGCCGCCGACGAGCGCTCGCCCGAGGAGACCAGGGCGCTGCTGTCGTCCCTGCAGTCGGGTTGGCAGCGCGGGCGTCAGGACAGCGAACAGGATGGGGGAGCATGAGCGAGATGGAGTGGGTGGACGAGGAGGCCGGGCCCGTCGTCCGGCCGTACGCGATGACCAGGGGCCGGACGAGGCCCTCCTCCACCGCACTCGACCTGCTGGCAGTGATCTCCTCGACGGGCGCGCCCGTCCCCTCCCAGGCCGACCTGGGCTCGCAGCACCGGCGGCTGCTCGATCACGTGACGCTGGGCCGTACCGGGCCGCTCGTGGAGGTCGCGTCGGAGACGGGGCTGCCGGTCGGCGTGGTGCGGGTGCTGCTGAGCGACCTGATGGACCACGGGCTGATCCTGGTGCGGCCGCCGGTGCCGGCGGCCGCCTCTCCGACGGAGAGCCTGCTGCGCGAGGTGATCAGCGGGCTCCGGGCGCTGTGAGGGTCCTGAGTGAGTGCTCGACCAGCGCGATCATGACCTCCTTGGCGGAGGCGCGCCTGCGGACGTCACAGAGGAGCACGGGGACGTCGTCGTCCAGATCGAGCGCGATCCGCACGTCCTCGACGCTGTGGGTGGCCGCGCCGTCGAAGCAGTTGACCGCCACCACGAACGGTGTGCCGCGCTGCTCGAAATAGTCGATCGAGGGGAAGCAGTCGGTGAGCCGCCTGGTGTCGGCGATCACGACGGCGCCGAGCGCGCCGTAGGACAGCTCGTCCCACATGAACCAGAAGCGTTCCTGCCCCGGCGTGCCGAACAGGTAGACCACCAGGCCGTCGCGGATGGTGATCCGGCCGAAGTCCATCGCCACCGTGGTGGTGGTCTTGCCCTCCACGCCGTCGAGGTCGTCGACGCCGACACCGATGTCGGACAGCACCTCTTCCGTGCGCAGCGGCTTGATCTCGCTGATCGCGCCGACCAGGGTGGTCTTCCCCACGCCGAAGCCGCCGGCGATGAGGATCTTCAGCGCAACGGGATCCTCAGAGAGCCCGGAGTCCATTGATCACTTCCTTGAGAATGCGCTCGCTCGGGCGCGGCCCTGCCGAGGAGGGGGACGATACCGATACGAGGCCGTTGTCACGCAGGTCGCCGAGTAAGACCCGGACGACGCCGACCGGCAGGTCGAGTTCGGCGGCCACGTCGGCCACCGAGATGGGGGTGTTGGCCGCGCGCAGGATCGCCTCCTGCTCGGGCCCGAGGCCCGCGACGGGCGGCTCGCCCGTCGCGGTCACCATGGCGATGAGGTCGAGCTTCTCCCCCGAGGAGCGCGTCCGCCCGCGGATGAGAGCATACGGGCGGACGAAGGGTCCTGCCTCCTCGTCCATCCACTGGTTCATGACACGCGAGGATTAGTCGAGATGTGCTGCCCGACCCGCTTGACCAGCATCGCCATCTCGTAGGCCACGTGGCCGACGTCGGCGTCCGAGTTGGCCAGGACGGCCAGGCAGGTGCCCTGCCCCGCGGCGGTGACGAACAGGAACGCCGACTCCATCTCCACGATGGTCTGGCGCACGTCACCTCCGCCGAAGTGCCGCCCCGCGCCGCGGGCGAGGCTCTGGAATCCGGCCGCGACCGCCGACAGGTGCTCGGCGTCCTCGCGGGTGAGCCCGCGTGAGTAGCCGACGGCCAGGCCGTCGGTGGACAGGATCACCGCCTGCCTGACGGCGCCCACCCTGGTCGTGAGGTCGTCGAGGAGCCAGCTCAGCTCGCCGCTGTTCGTGGTGGGTGTCGTCATAGGTCCCCCTCCTGGGCTTCTTCTTCTCTGCCGCGCTGCGTGCCCCGCTGGAAGGCGGAGAACAGGTCGCGCACCTCGTCGGGCGATCTCTCGGGGCGCGGCTCCTGCTCGGGGGCCTTCAGCTGCGGGGCCAGGTTGGCCTGCCGTACCCGCCTTGGCAGGCCCTTGTGGGTCGTGGTCGTGCCGCCGACCAGCGCGAGCGGCTTCCTGTCACGTTTCGGAGCGTCGGCGGGCGGCAGCGCGGGCTGTTCCACCAGCAGTCCACGCGGGATCAGCACGATAGCGGTGGTTCCGCCGAACGGCGAGGCCCTGACGGTCACGCTCACACCGTGCCTGGCCGCGAGCCTCGCCACGACGAACAGTCCGAGCCTGTCGCTGTCGGCGAGGTCGAACTCCGGCGGGTCCACGAGCAGCGCGTTGAGCCGGTCGTACTCCTCGGGGGCCAGTCCGAGGCCGCGGTCCTCGATCTCGATGGCGTAGCCGTTGCTGACCGAGTCGCCGCGGACCTGGACCGTGGTGTTGGGCGGGGAGTAGATGGTGGCGTTCTCCAGCAGCTCGGCCACCAGGTGGACCAGGTCGGCCGCGGCCGAGCCGTCCAGGGCGGCCGTGGGCATCGGCTGGACGCTGATCCTGGTGTAGTCCTCCACCTCGGCGGTCGCGGCCCTGACCACGTCGAGCGCGGGCACCGGCTGCCGCCACACCCGGCCCGGCGCGGAGCCCGACAGGATGATCAGGCCCTCCGCGTGCCTCCGCATGCGGGTGGTCAGGTGGTCGAGGCGGAAGAGGTCGTCCAGCTCGCCGGGGTCGTGGGTACGGCGCTGCATGCCGTCCAGGAGGGTGAGCTGGCGGTGCAGCAGGCCCTGCTTGCGCCTGGCCAGGTTGAGGAAGACCTGGCCGATGCCGCGCCGCAGGTTCGCCTGGCCGACGGCGGCCTCGACCGCGGTGCGCTGGACCGAGCCGAACGCCTTGGCCACGTCGAGGATCTCCGCCGCGCCGCTGACCTTGAGCGGGGGCGCTTCCTTCCTGACGTTGACCTCCTCGCCGCCGCGCAGTCTGGTGACGACGTGCGGGAGCCGTACCTCCGCCAGGTCGAGGGCGGCCGAGCGCAGGCCCGCGAGCTCCGACGAGAGGCGGCGCCCGAACCTCACGGAGATGACGATCGAGGCGATGACGGCCAGCAGGCCGACCCCGCCCGCCACCGCGATGCGGATCATGACCGTCGTGGCCACCGCGTCGGAACGCTCGGCGAGGATCTTCGCCGAGGCCGCGCCGAGCCTGTCCAGCTGCGCCGTCACGTCGGCGACCGGCTTGGTCCACTGCTCGGCGCGCGGGGGCGGCCCGCCGGTCGCGGCGACGCGCGCCTCCGCCAGCGCGAAGGCGGAGAAGGCCGCTCCCGCGAAGAACCTGTCGTACGGCCCGCGGAGCTCGGCGTCGAGCGTGGACAGCGCGCGGGCGTGCAGGAACTTGCGGGTGGCGACATACTCGGTGAAGGCCGCGGACTCGGCCTCGGTCATCTCGCCGTCGGCGAGCACGCCGCCGATCAGCGCGTTCTCCCTGGCGATGATCTCGCGGGCGTTGCTCATCGCCTGTATCGCGCCGGCCTGCTGGAAGATCGGCAGGTCGGGGACGGAGGTCAGCTGCTCGTACAGGCGGAACAGCGCGTCCATGAGCCTGTTGTAGCCGTTGAGGTTGGTCAGGCGGCTTTCGAGGCCGGTGTCGACCGAGGCGCGGATGGAGTCGAGCCTGTCGAGCTCCTGGGTGGTCTCGCGCAGGGCCGGGCGCAGCTGCTCGTCGTCGGCCTCGGCGACGGCCGCGGTGAAGGCCTGGAGCGCGGTGTCGGTGCGCTCGCGCTGCGCGCCCAGGCTCTTGGCCCGCTTGCCGGAGGCCAGCGCGGAGTCGGCCCGCTCGGCCTGGAGCTGGAGTCCGAGGTCGGTGGAGGTGACGCCGAGGGTTTGGTACAGCCTGCCGGCACGAAGGAGGGCCTGGCCGTCGCCCACGGTCAGGTTGAGGACGAAGCCCCAGAGCGCGCTCAGGGACAGGAGCGGCAGGAGCAGCAATAAAAAGATCTTGAACCGAATCGACCGGTTTCTCGAGCGCATGTCCCAACCTCGGAGTACCGAGGCGATTCCCACGCTTTGTGGAAATACGCCTCGGAAGATCGCACAGGAGACTAGCACCGATAGTGGTGGTGGCGCAGTGGTGGAAGGTGATGTTTGGTGCGCCGATCCGCCCGCAAGGGTTCGGCCGCGCGTCACCCGGTGTTCTCCGTGGCCTGGCTAGGGTCCGTGGGCTGTGAGCGACAGGGATCCCTACTTCGACAACGCCAAGTTCCTCGCCATCGTGCTCGTCGTCTGCGGGCACATGATCGAGGACCTGCGCGACGATCCGATCGCCCACGCGCTCTACTTCTACGTCTACGTCTTCCACATGCCGCTCTTCATCACGCTCAGCGGCTACCTGTCGAGGAACTTCACCTTCTCCAGCGGCAAGGCGCGCAAGCTGATCGCCACGCTCGCGGTGCCGTACGTGCTCTTCGAGCTGGCCTACTCGCTGCCCAGGCTGCTGCTGTACGGCAAGCTCGAGATCAGCCTGCTCGACCCGTACTACCTCACGTGGTTCCTGATGTCGCTGTTCCTGTGGCGGCTGTCCACGCCGGTCTGGCAGCAGCTGCGCTGGCCCCTGGTCGTGGCGGTGGGGCTGTCGCTGCTGTCGGGCACGAGCGCGCTGCCCGACGAGCTGTCGATGAACCGCACGCTCGGCCTGCTGCCGTTCTACGTGCTGGGGCTGATGCTGCGGCCCGAGCACGTCGAGGTGTTGCGCAGGCCGTACCTGAAGGTCGTCGGGGCGGTCACGCTCGCGGCGGGGCTGGTGGCCGCGCTGCTGCTGCACGACGGCATCGCCACGGAGTGGATCAGGTGGCGGCACGCGAACGCGGCGATCGGGGTGGACGACCTGACCGGCAGCCTGGCCAGGCTCGGGATGCTGGCGGCGGGCGCGGTGCTGGTCGCCGCGTTCATGGCGGTGACGCCCTCGCGGCGGACCTGGTTCTCGGGGCTGGGCGCCGCGACGATGTACGCCTACCTGCTCCACGGGTTCGTGGTGAAGGCCGCCGAGCGGCTCGACCTCGGCGTGCCCGTGTCGATCGCGCTCGGCGTGGTCGTGGCGACCGTGCTGTGCACGCCGTCGGTGCGCGCGGCCTTCCACTGGGCGGTGGAGCCCAGGCTGTCGTGGGCGTTCACCGCTCTTCGACGACCCGTACGGTAGGACCGCGGGCGATGGCGCGCAGCCACAGCAGCCCGAGCACCGAGATGAGCAGCAGCCCGCCCCAGTCGATCGCGGTGTACAGGTGCACCTGCCCCTCGGTGACCCGCGGGACCCTGCCGATGCGCAGCTGGCTGAACTGCCACGGCTTACCGGTGAACACCAGGGTGAGCCCGATGGCGATGGCGTGCATCGAGTCCCAGAGCGCGTGGAGCAGCGAGACACCGAGGTAGGTCGTGATCACCTTCCCGGTGAGGCGCTTGCCCGCCCCGAACAACACGCCGCCGATGATCGCCGTCCACAGGCCGTGGCCCACCGGCGCCAGGATGCCGCGCAGCACCTCGGTCTCCACCAGCTGGCGCAGCGACAGGCCGTCATTCGCGAACAGCGCGTTGAAGGCGTACCCCGCGCTCTCGAACGACGCGAACCCGAAGCCGACCGTCGCGCCGAGGACCAGACCGTCTCTCGTGGTGCGGGTCAGCATCTGCCTGGTCACGAAGAGCAGCGCGGCCAGCTTCACGCCCTCCTCGATGAGCCCGACGCCGATGTAGATCACCAAGGACGGCTTGAGCAGCCAGGTCTCCAGGATCGAGGCCCCGAGCACGCCGAGCACGCCGCCGACGACGAAGCAGTTGAACAGCAGCTCGACCGTGATGTCGGCCGAGCGGGCCCGTGCGTAGGCCCAGACCACGAACGTTACGGGCACCAGGAAGCTGCCCAGCAGCACCAGCGTCGGGATGAGGGTGGAGTTGGCCGTCACCGTGGTGACGACGACCGTGGCCACCCAGAGTCCGAACCCGATCAGGAAGATCCTCAGCCACGGCGTCACTGCGCCATCAGCCCCGAGACCGCTCGGTGCCCCGCGGTGATCGCCGCGTCGGCGTAGGCGGCGGGGACCGAGTCGGAGTTGGCGATCGCGATCCTGCCGAACTGCCTGCGGGCCGCCTCGGCGGGGAAGGGCCCGTCGGGGTAGAAACTGTTCCACGGCCTGCAGTACTCGGGGGCGTACCCGTGGCCCCACCGGTTGACCGTGATCGCCTCGATGTCCCGCTCGGGATCGAAGCCCGCCGGTCCGAGCAGCCTGGTGAGCTGGTCGCGGATCGTGTACTCCATGTAGGTGAAGGGCGTCCTGATCAGCGCGTGCCGGCCGGCGACGGCGCCCTGCGCGGGCGACATGCCACCCAGGGCGGGGGTGGCGATCAGGTGCACGTTGATCGGCTCCGCCGGGGTCCCGGGGAACAGGTAGCCCGGCATGCTGACCGGGTGGTCGAGCTCGGAGACGCACCAGTAGGCGCCGGTCCACCGCACGTGGTTGACGCCGGTCCGGTGCCAGGCCTGCCAGTCGCGCAGCTGGACCGTGGCGTACAGCAGGGGGATCTTGACCGCCTGGCGCAGCGCCGCGCGCTGGTCGGCGGGCAGCTCGGGGACGAGGTAGGGGATCACCATGTTCCAGCAGGCCATGATCACCGCGCCCGCGCGGACGGTCCTGATCGCGGTGCCGTCGAAGTAGCCGACCGTGGCGCTGGTGGCGCTCTCGGGCGGTCCGTCGTTGGCGACGGACACCACGGGGCTGGACAGCCTGAAGCGCACCTGGTTGCCGCTCAGGTCGAGCTTGCCGTAGTCGAAGGAGGCGGTGGTGATCGAGTCCATGTCGGTCGCGCTGGCGAAGCCGGGGACCATCCTGCCGACCATCATCCGCACGAGCGCCTGGTTGCCCTCGGGGAAGTGGTAGATGTGCGGATCCTCCGCACCCCACTCCTTGATCACGGTGGGCGAGTTGAACCTCGAGGGCTTGTCACGGTCGAGGCCGAGCCCCTGGAAGCCCGGGTAGTCCCAGCCGCCCGCGCTGCCCCACGCGTCGATGGCGCCGAAGGTGGTGGTGTCGTAGGCCCAGTCGTCGCTCGACATGGTCCTGCAGAAGCGCTCCACGTCGGGGTGGACCCTGGCGACGTCCAGCAGGTAGCGCGAGTAGGTGAGCGCGGCGAGCCGCTCCTCCTTCTCCCTCCTCGACATCCCCTTCAGGTAGTCGGGCGGGTTGTTGTAGAGCATGACCAAATCCCTTTTGGCCTGCTCGGCGATCGGCAGCTGGGCGGCCAGCCGCTCGGGCGTGAGGCCCTCGGTGAGCCGGACCAGCGTCTCGGTCGCGAAGCTCTCCCTGTCGCACATGACGCCGCCGGACATCCCGAGCCCGGTGTAGAGCGTCCGGTCGAAGTACCTCTCGAACCTGCGCACCTTGACGCCGAGCTGGTCGAGCAGGGCCTTGCCCTCCGCCGTCCAGACCGAGGGGGCCTCGATCGACTGGGAGCCGCCGTAGCCGATCAGCGGGCCGACGCGGCCCCTGGGCGCGAACTCGTTGCGCCGGGCGTGCCCGCCGATCTCGTCGTGGTTGTCGAGGATGAGCACGCGGGCGCCGGGGTCGAGCCGCAGCCACTCGAAGGCGGCGCTGACGCCGCTGATGCCGCCGCCGACCACCACCAGGTCGTACGTCTCGCCGGTGGCCTGCGGCGCGCCCGCGTACTGCCAGAACCTGTCGTCGCGCAGCGCGTGGGGCACGCTCAGCGCGGCGGGGGTGTTGCCCTGCAGCCCGGTCAGCGCGGGGGGGAAGCGCACCTCGTAGGGGACCTCGAGGTGGTCGGTTCCGATCGCGCCGGGTCTCGCGCCGGCGCCGCAGCCCGCGAGACCGGCGAGCGCGGCGGCTCCCGCTGCCATGGCCACGCCGTCGAAGAAGTCGCGGCGGGAGATGGGGCGGCCCATGCCGAGTTCGCGCGAACGGCGCGGATCGATCTCCATGGCCTGAGCATTACGAGCGGCCCGAATTGCCGTCTTGGGGCGCGCAGCGCGTCGGCAAACATTTTACGCGCTATTCGTGAACGGGAACGTTCCGCTGACCATCGCGGATGGCTCGTGCCATTGCCCTAGAAAGGAGGGGAGTCAGGAAATGGAGAAAGCATGTTGAAAGCATTTTCCGGAATATGCGCGGCGGCGACGCTTATTTCAGGATGCGCTGTGACACAAGGAGCCGCGCCCGCGCCCAAGCCGGCTCCCGTGCCCGCGCCGGACCTCGGCGCCGCGCTCCTTCCGGCGCCGCCCGGCATGCGCGTCGCCTACGGTCCCGAGTCCGGACCGTACGGCACGCTCCGCGCCACGAAGGCGGGCCTGGCCGCCATGCGCCGCTCGTCCCCCTGCGCGACCACCCCGACGATCGACGCCGCGGCACCCGAGGTGCGCGCCGCCCCCGCGGCCGTCGTGGCCTACACCTCCGCCGCGGGCTCCGTCACCCAGGCCCTCGTCGAGCTGCCCGCCGCCTTCCCCGCCGAACTGCCGGACAGGTGCGCCTCGTACCGCGCGATCGTGGAGGGCGAGCAGGTCACCTACACCACCAGGAAGGTGGACCTGCCGCCGCTCGGCGACCAGTCGCGCGCCTACGTCACGGCGGTCTCGGGCGGCGGCCAGAGCCTGGAGGTCGGATCGGTGGCGGTCAGGAGAGGCAGAGTGGTGATGAGCCTGCTGGTCATCGCGCGAAAAGTGAGAAACGCCGGACTGGCCGACCAGAGCCGTAAAGCCTACGAAAGGCTCGAACTGGCGACGAGAACGCCACGGTGACGGCCACACCGGTGCGCGAGCGGTGCGTGGCTCGTCAGGGGGGCGGGCGAACCTCCCCTCATGACGAACACCACCAAGCACGTGCTGATCTCCGGCGCCGGTCTCGCGGGGCCCGCCATGGCGTACTGGCTCGTCGGGACCGGCCACACCGTCACCGTCGTCGAGCGGGCGCCCGCGCTGCGGGAGGGCGGCCAGGCCGTCGACTTCCGCGGCGCGGCGCACATGACGATGCTGGAGCGGATGGGGATCCTGGAGGAGGTCCACCGGCGCAGGACCGAGGGAGGGCCGCTGGTCCTCATCGACGGCGACGGCGTCGAGCAGCTCAGGCTGCCGGCCTCCTTCACGGGCGGCGCCGTCGAGATCACCCGTGGCGACCTGTCCCACCTGCTCCACGACCTGACCAGGGAGCGCGCCGAGTACGTCTTCGGCGACTCCATCGCCGCCATGACCGAGACCGCCGACGGCGTGGACGTCGTCTTCGACAGCGGCACGAGGCGCACGTTCGACCTGGTGATCGGCGCCGACGGCCTGCACTCCAACGTACGCGGGCTCGCCTTCGGCGAGGAGTCGCGGTTCCTGAAGTCCTCGGGCTACCACGCGGGGCTCTTCGACGCGCCCAACCACCTCGGCCTCGTGGGCAGGTCGCTGATGTACAGCGAGCCGGGCCGCGGCGCGCTCGTCTACCCCTCGGAGCACGACAGCGGCTCCGTCACCGTCATGTGCGTCTTCGCCTCGGGAGGGCTCGAGGTGCACCACCGCGACGTCGACGCCCAGAAGCGGCTGCTCGCCGCCGCCTACGAGGGGGCGGGCTGGGAGCTGCCCAAGCTCCTGGCCCATCTGGAGAGCTCGAACGGCTTCTACTTCGACTCCATCAGCCAGATCCGCATGGACCACTTCACCAGCGGCCGCGTCGCGCTCGTCGGCGACGCGGGCTACGGCGCGACCATGGGCGGGATGGGCGCCGGCATGTCGCTCATCGCCGCCTATGTCCTGGCGGGGGAGCTCGCCGAGGCGGGCGGCGACCACCGCGTCGCCTTCGCCCGCTACGAGGAGCGGATCCGCGGCTACGCCAAGGCCTGCCAGCGGGTCGCCGAGGGCGCGGGCGGGTTCTTCGCGCCGAAGAACGTCCGCCGCCGCAACCGCATCTACAAGATCCTCGCGTCGAGTTTCCTGGTCGGCTTCCTCGACCGGCTGACCACCAAGGCCGCCGACTCCATCGAGCTCAAGGATTACCGTTTTTCTTGACTGACCCGGTCTTTCATGGAAGAAACGCGCGTATGCGAACCCTAGCCCGCGCTTTCGTGGCGGTCGTCGCCGCGGCCCTCACCACCCTCACCCTCGCCTTACCCGCTCAGGCCATCACCGGCGGCGAGCCCGACGGCGAGCGCCACCCGAACGTCGGCCTGATCCTCTACTACATGCCCGACGGACGCTTCCGCTGCTCGGCCACGCTGGTCTCGCCGACCGTCCTGGTCACGGCGGCGCACTGCACCAGCGGCACGCTCGGCAAGACACTCGTGACCTTCGACTCGGTCATCGCCGAGCAGCCGCCCTCGCCCTTCCCCGTCGCCGCCGACCCCTCCGCCGGTTACACCGCCGCGGAGCTGGCCGCCGCCGGATACCTGTCGGGCACCGCCTACACGCACCCGGCCTACTCCGACTTCACCGACCTCGACAACTGGAACGACGTCGGCGTGATCGTCCTCGACCGGCCGGTCACCGGGATCACCCCGGCCAAGATCGCGCCCTCGCGCTACCTCGACGCCTTCGGCCAGCCCGTGCTGAACAAGACGCTGTTCGAGTTCATCGGCTACGGCACCGAGGTCCGCAAGCCGCTCACCGGGCCCCAGAAGCCCCAGCCGATGAGCTATCCGCTGATGCGCCGCTACACCACCCAGCCGGGGCAGAAGCTCACCGAGCAGATCCTGCAGGCCAACGGCAACTACCACGACACCCGTGGCGGCGGCGGCACCTGCTTCGGCGACTCGGGCGGCCCGGTCTTCCACAACGGATACCTGGTCGCGGTGACCAGCTACGGCTACACGCAGAACTGCCGTTACCTGGGCGGGTACCAGCGCATCGACATCCCCGTCGTGCAGGACTGGCTGGAAGAGCACGTGTAACTTTCAGAGGTCCCGGACCACTTCTTCATGTCAACGAACACCGGGACATGAGGAGTTGGGGCGGTGACGGATGAACGAGAACGATTCACCACCATGTACGACGAATGCCGCCAGCGCGTGTGGGCCTACGTGGTCGCCCGCGCTGGACGGCAGGTCGCCGACGAGGTGGTGAGCGAGACGTTCGCCATCGCCTGGCGAAAGTTCGACCAGGTGCCGCGTCATGCCCTGCCATACCTGCTGGGGATCGCCAGGAACGTCCTGCGCGACTCCATCAGGGAGGAGGTCAGGCGCGAGGGGCTCAGCAGGGAACTGCGTGAATGGGTCGCCGGTGACGTCGCCGACCAGGTGGCCGAGCGCCTGGGAGTCCTCAAGGCCATGGCCAGGCTGACCCAGGACGAGCGGGAGCTGCTCATCCTGGTGGCCTGGCAGGGACTCTCCTCGCGCGACGCCGCCAGGGTCGTCGGCTGTTCGGTTCCCGCCTTCAAGGTGCGGCTGCACAGGGCGCGCAAACGCCTGCAGCAGGAGATGGAACCGACCGCCCCCGCCATGTCCCGGCTCGGCCTCACGGAGGAGTGGTCATGAACCCCATCGAAGAGCTACGCGCGGCCCGTCCCGCCCACCTCGGCGACGCCCCTGTGGACGAGCGGACCAGGCAGTCCGAGCTGGCCTACGCCATGGCGCAGGGTGCGCCCGCCCGCCGTCGCAGGAACCTTCGGCCCGTGTGGGGGCTGAGCCTCGCGGGCGCGGCGGCCGCCGTCACGGCCGTCGCCGTGTTCACGGCCGGCACCGGCGGCGGTACGGCGCCGCGGGCGCCCGCTCGTGTCGCGCAGCCCGCCAGCCCCGCGATCAAGCTGTCGGCCCAGGAGGTGCTGCTCGTCGCGGCCGCCAACGCCGAGCGCGCGCCCGCGACCTCGGGCACCTACTGGCACACCGAGACGCTGGGCAGGAATCTCTTCAGGGCGCCGGGCGGCTACGTGATGGTGACGGAGCAGCGCGACGAGATGTGGGTCAGCAAGAACGGGCAGTGGTCCCGATCCCAGTACCTCGGCGCCAAGCCCGCCACCGACGAGGACAGGGCCAGGTGGGCGGCCGCGGGATCCCCCGCCGAGATCGAGCTCACCGTGCCGGGCAAGGGGGTGGGGCAGCTGGTCCCCATCGCCGCCAAGAAGCCGCACACCGGCCACCACGCCGGCAAGGAGGTGTTCTGGCTCGGCCGTAACGTCACCCTCGCCGACCTGGCCGCGCTGCCGGACGACGAGGTGGGGCTGAAGGGCTGGCTGCTGAAGTACTACGAGGGCAAGAGCACCGAGTCCGACGCGCCCATGGCGGAGGACGCGTGGCTGTTCCAGGTGACCGCCGGGCTCATCACCGACATGCCGGTCAGCGCCAAGGTGCGCGGCGCGGCCTTCAGGATGCTGGCCGCGCTGCCGTCCGTGACCTCTGTCGGTCAGGTCACCGACTCCGAGGGCCGTCCTGGTACCGCCATCGCGATCGAGCACGACTCGAAGGTGAACAACGCCGACGCCACCGGCGGCGTCCTGCAGGATCGCCTGATCATCGACGAGAGCACCGGCCAGGCCCTCGCGAGGGAGGGCGTCGTGGTGAAGCCCGGCGGACTCCAGACCGGCCTGGAGCCAGGCACGGTGTCGCACACCGTCACCATCCTCGAGGCGGGCTGGACCGACACCCGCGACTGATCACCTCACCTCGCGGTCCTGCGGGACCGCGAGGCCGACGCCGGGCCGGCCTTCGTGCCGAGCCCGGCGTCGGCGTGCTCGTCCCCTCGTACGGCGCGGCCACCGCTTCACGCCCGGTTCGCCGACGCCTGCGCGACCTCGGTGACCTCGGCTGCCGTCAGGGCGGGCACCGCGGCGGGATGGGCGGCTTCGGCCCGCAGTCCGTCCAGGAAGAAGCCGAGACACCGGCGCCAGGCCTCCGGCGCGGTCCCCATCGACTCCCTGATGACCTGGGACATGGCCCACACCAGAGTGGCGAGGTCCTGCGGCTCGAAGTCGGCGCGCAGCTGCCCGCTCTCCTTGGCACGCCCGATGATCCGGTCGAGATGGGTGAGGCCGCGGTTGCAGTCGGCGACCTCGCTGCCGGCGGGGAAGCGTCGCGCCAGCGTGTCGTTGAGCCCGTGGTCCTCCGCCTGCAGTGTGAACCACTCCTGGAGGAAGCCGGCGAACCCGTTCCAGGGGTCGGGATCGGCCAGGGCCCGCGCGGCGATCCTGTCGAGGGCCGCCAGCCGCTCGGGGAAGATCGCGTCGAAGAACGCCTGCCGGGTCGGGAAGTGGTTGTAGAGCGTGCCGATGCTGACCTTCGCGCGGCGGGCGATCTCCTCGAGTGGCGCGTCGAGACCGCGTTCGCCGAACACCTGGGTGGCCGCGACCAGCAGCTTGTCCCGATTGCGTGCGGCGTCGGCCCGCAGCGGCCTGGTTCCAGTCACTCACTCACTCCACCGAACTCGAGGGAAGCCTCAACTTCATGATACCGTCCGGATAAGTTGAGGGCTGTCTCGACTTATCGACCTGGAAGGCAGCGCCATGTCCATTTCCCCGCGCAGGACCGCCGTCGTCATCGGAGCAGGGCCGGGCCTCGGCATGTCCATCGCGCATCGCGTCGGCCGTGAGGGCTACACCGTGGCCCTGGTCTCCCGCAGCGACGCCCGGCACGCCGGATACGTCAAGTCGCTGGCCGAGGAGGGGATCGAGGCCGAGGCATTCGCCGCCGACGTGCGCGACCGCGACCTGATCGAGTCCACCCTCGACACCGTCGCCGAGCGGCACGGCGGCATCGACCTCGTCTACTACGGGCCGGGCGCGGTCGAACCCGACGCGCACCCGACGCCGATCGACCGGATCGACTCCGACGACGTGCGGACGGCCATGAGCTGGGTGTACCCAGCCGTCGACGTGGTCGCCAAGGTGCTGCCCGGCATGATCGAACGCGGCGACGGCACGCTGCTGTTCGCCGGCGGGCTCAGCGCGATCACGCCGATGCCGCCCCTCGGCAATCTGGCGCTGTCGTCGGCGGCGCTGCGCAACTACGCCCTGACCCTGCACGCGGGCCTGGCCGGCCAGGGCGTCTTCGCGGGCATCCTCACCATCGGCGGGCTCATCGAACGCGGTGACATCCACCAGCTGGTGACGTCGCAACCCGAGCGGTTCGGCGACACGGGGAGCACCACGCTCGACCCCGACGAGATCGCCGACGGGGCCTGGCGGCTGTGCGCGGACAGGGACCGTCCCGAGGCGGTGTTCAGCGCCTTCGGGTGAGGCTAGGGTGTTCCGCCGTGACCGAACCGGACTTCCTGCGCGACACCCGCGCGTCCTACGACGCCGTGGCCGCCGACTACGCCGCGCTCTTCCACGACGAGTTGGCGGCCAAGCCGCTGGACCGAGCCATGCTCGCCGCCTTCGCCGAGCTCGTGCTCGCGGCGGGCGGCGGGCCGGTGGCCGACGTGGGATCGGGTCCTGGCCGCGTGACGGCACACCTGGACGGTCTGGGCCTGACCGTCTTCGGCGTCGACCTGTCGCCGGAGATGGTCGCGGTGGCCAGGGCGACGCATCCGGGCCTGCGGTTCGAGGAGGGCTCGATGCTCGCCCTCGACGTGGCGGACGGTTCCCTCGGCGGCGTCGTGGCCATGTACTCGACCATCCACATCCCCGACGAGCTGCTGCCCGAGGTCTTCGCCGAGTTCCACCGGGTGCTGGCCCCGGGCGGCCACGTGCTGCTCGTCTTCCAGGTCGGCGACGAGCCCGCGCGCCGGACCGAGGGGTTCGGCCGCCCGCTCTCGCTCGTCTTCCACCGGCGGCAGCCCGACCAGGTCGCCGAGCTGCTCGGCCGGGCGGGGCTGGAGGTGCGGGCCAGGCTGCTGCGCGAGCGCGAGGAGGGAACCGTGGAGAAGACGCCCCAGGGATACCTGCTGGCCCGCAAGCCCGCCTGACCCTCTAGTCTGGCCCGCCGACGGCGCGGAGCCGGGACTCGAGGCCGTCAAGGATCCGCTCGAGGCCGTAGACGAAGTTCTCCTCGCGGGCCTGCTGCTGGTCCTTGCCACGCTGTGCGGCGTACTCCTCCCGCAGCTGCGGGTGCTCCTGCACGGCCGCCTCGGCGGCGGGCCACAGCTTTTCGACCCACTCCTGCTCGCTGTAACCGCTGCGGGACAGCAGGGACAGGAATGCGGCCTCGCTGGTGGACATGCCGATGACGTAGGCCACGACGGCGCTGATGGCCTGGTCGGCCTCACCTGCGCCGAAGCCGGCGCTCCTGACGATGGCCAGCAGGCGGTCCGAGGTCCGCATCATGTTCGGCCCGAGGTAGACCAGGCCGACCTGGCCGAGCACGGCGGTCAGCCAGGGGTGCCGCAGGATCGTCGACCGCATGCTGCGGGCGCAGTCGCCGACGGCCTGCCGCCATCCCGCGGGGTCGTCGGCGGGGGGCACCCGCACCTCGCCGTAGACCTCGTCCACGACCAGTTCGATCAGCTCGTCCTTGTTGGCGACGTGCCGGTAGAGCGAGGTGGCCGCGGCGCCCAGCCTGGTGCCCAGACGCCGCATGCTCAGGGCCTCGATGCCCTCGGCGTCGAGCAGCTGGATGGCCTCGGACACGATCTGCGCCCTGCTCAGGGCCGGCTGTGGCTGCTGCCGCTGGGGGCGCATCCACACCGAAGGGATCGGCTGCTTGTCGGCTGGCATGCGGTCTCCTCCTCTGTACGGCTCCCACGATAGCGCACGCCGTGCGCGGCTTGCGTACGTCAAACCTGTGTGCGTAGGGTGTTCGCAACTAGAGCACGTCGTACGCCACTACTGGTCGAGCGGTTAGCTCGTCAACCACTGAAACCGACTCGTCAACGGCTACGTCGTCCCCGACAGGCGCAGTCGGGTGCGGGACGGTGCCGCCGGGGGCAGCGTGGCGAGGATGTCGGCGAGGGTGACCCCGGCGAGGCTGCTTCGCCACGCCTCGTGCGCCTCGGCCATCTTCGCGGCGAGGATGCAGGTGCGGTGGCACTCCTCGGGCGGCAGCGCGCCCCGTCCCTGCTGGCGGATCTCGCGGCACTCGTACGGCGGGGACGTGCCGTCGACGGCCTCGACGATCTGCAGGAGCGTGATCGAGGCGGCGGGCCTGGCGAGCCGGAATCCACCCCGAGGCCCCGTGGTCGCGGCCAGCACGCCGGCTTTGACGAGCGCCTTCAGCTGCTTGGCGAGGTAGGGCGCCGGGAGGTCGTAGTACTGCGCGAGCTGTGTCGTCGACGCGGTTGCCCCCGGATTGAGCTGCGCCAGCGTCGTGGCGCAGTGCAGAACCCATTCAGTGCTCACAGGCAGCTTCACGTTCCCGAGTCTATCGCAGACATTGCGGACCTATTTAGTCCGTGATATGGTCCCGTGCCGTAGCGAGAGAAGAGGAGAGATCATCATGCGGATCGCCGTTGCCGGCGCGACCGGGAACATCGGGGCCCTCACCGTCGCCGCCCTCGAACGGGACGGGCACGACGTCAGGCGCATCAGCCGCTCGCTCGGCCTGGACCTGTCGACAGGTGCCGGGCTCGACGACGCCCTGGCCGGCGTCGAGGCGGTCGTCGACGCCACCAACGGGCCGGCGGCCGGCCGGGACGAGACGGTGGCCTACTTCGGCACCGCCACGCGGAACCTCCTCGCCGCCGAGGAGCGGGCCGGTGTCCGTCACCACGTGCTGCTCTCGATCGCCGGGATGGATCGCATCGACGGCAACGCGCACTACGCCGGCAAGCGGGAGCAGGAGCGCCTCGTCGCCGCGGGACCGGTGCCGTGGACGATCGTCCCTGCCACCCAGTTCCACGACTTCGCCGCGATGGTGACGAGCTGGACCGAGCAGGACGGCGTCGCCACGATCGCGCCGCTGCTCGTGCAGCCGATCGCGCCCCGGGACGTGGCGGAGATCCTCGCCGAGGTCGCGACGGGCGAACCGAAGGGGCGGTACGTCGACGTCGCAGGACCCGAACCGCAGGACCTGGTGGACATGGCCCGGCGCACCAACGAGGCGCGGGGGCGCGCGGTGAAGCTCGTGCCGACGTGGTCGACGGTGTTCAGCCCGGACATGGCCGGCAACGTGCTACTTCCCGGCAAGGATGCCCGCCTCGCCCCGACCACCTTCGACGAGTGGCTGGCGACACAGCGATAGCGCCGCGGGAGGGAGGGCCCGCTGCCACCTAAGGCCGTCCGTGAGGGAGCTGCCCGGACACGGCGGCCTGCCGTAGGCGGGGCCTTCTCGAGGGTGCCCCGCCACCGCCTCTTCCAGGCCGGAGTCAGAGCATGACGTGGGCGGCTGGGTGGCCGACGAAGGAGAACTGGGCGACGCGGTTCAGTTTGATGTCGTCGGCCTGCCAGGTGTGCATCGCCGAGTCGGCGCTGCGCCAGTAGACGAAGTTGAACCGGTCCGTGGAGTAGATCTTGACGCGGTCCTCCTTCAGCCGGCGGACGAGGTGGGTGTCCTCGCCGCGGGTGATGTCCGCGAAGCCGTACGACTTGAACATCTCGGCCTTGCCGAGGAACGTGCCGCCCTGGACCAGCCACGTGTAGCGGTGCTCCAGGCCCGGCAGGCGGAGCATCGTGGTGTTGGTGCCCTCGAAGTACGTGTAATGGGCGCCCTTGCCGACGAGTTCGGCGTCGGAGTAGTCGAAGGCGCGGGCCAGGTCGGACAGGTAGTGCTCGCCGTACAGGTTGTCGTCGTCCATCTTGGCGATGAGCTCGCCCTCGGCGGCCGCGATGCCCATGTTCATGCAGGCGCCGAGCGAGAGCTCGGCGGGGGCGGGCAGGACGACGACGTCGGAGATGCCCGCCATGCGGGCCTTGTCGGCGACCACGACGGGGTCGATGTCGAGGCCGTGCAGGACCATGACGAGCTGGACCGGCTTGTGGATCTGCTTGGCGACCGAGGAGATCGCGTGCTCCAGCTGCGCCGCGCGGTTGGTGGGCAGAACCACCGAGATCGAGCGGGAGCGCTGCGGGACGGGACGGCCCAGCAGGCCGAGGATCTGGTCGACGCGGTGCGAGAACAGGTGCTTGTCGAAGACCTCGCGCATCGCGAGGTGGCCCATGCGCGCGCGCAGCTCCGGACTGTTGAGGAGGTGGAGCACCTGGTTGTAGGACTCGAGGGGCTCGCGGGCGATGGGCACGAGCGGCCCGAAGGTCTCCTCGATGGCGCGCGACCAGCCGGAGACGACCGGCGTGGCGCAGGCCGACAGCTCGAAGACGCGGCGGGCGCACATGGTGGGGGAGTCGAGCACCGAGTTGACGTTCAGGAAGACCTTGTACATGCGGTACGCCGCGAGCATCTGGTCGTACGGCAGCTCGCCGACGATGTGCGGCTCGTATTTCTCGGGCCAGGCGTACTTGTCGTCCACGGAGCCGTTGCGGGCGAAGATGTGCAGGCCGAGCTCCCTGATCGGGTCGATCACGGTCTCCATCTGCTCGCGCCGCTCGGGGTGCTTGTCGCGGAAGTACATCCCGGCGAAGACGACGTCGTGCAGGCGGCCCTGCTTCTGCTGGATGGGGTTGTGAACGCGCGGCTGGGCCGCGAACTGCAGCACATCGACCCGGTCGTGTCCCAAAATTTCGCGATATTTCGGCACCATGTCGCCGTCGCAGGTGAACACGTAGTCGAACAGCTTGGCCGTGTCGATGAAGAAGTCGAAGTTGGGCGGGTCCTCTTTGTTCCAGAAGACCGTGGGGATGCCCTCGGCGCGGCACCACTCCACGAGGTCGCGCAGCTCCTGCTTGGGCGCGTTGCTCCCGGTCATCTGGTAGCGCCAGCGGCCCTGGTTGCCGTGCCAGGCCGACTCGCAGAACAGCAGGTCGGGCCGCTTGTCGGCGAAGATCTCCGGCCAGTCGCGCAGCCCGAACTCGATCTGGTCCCACTCGTAGCGGAAAGCCATCCTGGAGAAGTCGTCCAGGATGACCGCGACCTTCAGGTCGGGCCTGTTGATCGGGCCCGTCGGCCACTTCACCGCGGGCACCTCGACCAGCGGCGGCCGCTTGCCCGCGAGCTCGGTCACCTCCGAGACCGGCTGCGGCGGCTTGGGCGCCTTCTCGTGGGAGCGTACGGCGGCCACCACGCGACCGGGCTTCTTCGACGTCAGGGCCTCGCCGAGCTTGAACGACCGCTTCGCCTGGGTCGCCTGGAGCTTCCACGTGGCGTACTCGGCCTTCGCCTCCGCGATCTCCAGACGCCGCCGCAGCTCCTTGATCTCCGCCTCGTACCGCTCGACGAGCTTGCGATCCTCAGGAAGCCAGTTGATCGGCCCGAGTCGCTGAAAGGTCGGCTCTTCTGAAGACATCCGCTCGCCCTAACGTCAAAGGAGGTCTGTCATGGTACGGCTAGAGCCGTCCGTTTCGTGAGGCTGGCGACAGATTCTCACCCTTCAACCACGCGGCGATCACCCGCGCGATCCTCGGGCCGGACGCGCCGTCCCACAGCACGGGCAGCTCGCCCGCGGGGGTCGAGGCCCCGTCGGCCAGCGCCTTGGAGGCGGCGGCGGGCAGCGCGGCGGGCGTCACGAGCCGGTTGGTGCCGTGCGTGACCGTGATGGGCCGCTCGGTGTTGGGCCGGACCGTGAGGCACGGCACGCCGAGCATGGTGGTCTCCTCCTGCACGCCGCCCGAGTCGGTGACGACCAGCGCGGCGCCCTTCACCAGGGAGAGGAAGTCCACGTAGCCGAGCGGATCGATGACCTTGATACCCGGCCCGTCGACGAGCCCGGCCTCCGCGAGGCGGGCCCGCCCACGGGGGTGGATCGGCACGACCAGCGGGATCTGCCTGGAGACCTCGAGGACCGCCGAGACCAACTCGGCGGCGGCCTCCGGGGTGTCGACGTTGGCCGGGCGGTGCAGCGTGGCCACGCCGTAACGAGCGGGGATGCCCTCGAGCCTGGCGGCGTCGAGCGACGGCAGCGCGGCGAAGAGGCTGTCGATCATCGGGTTGCCGACCAGGTGCATCTTGGCGGCCGGCACGCCCTCGGTGGCCAGGTACGACAGCGCCTCGGGGGAGGTGGCGAACAGCAGGTCCGACAGCGAGTCGGTGACGATCCTGTTGACCTCTTCCGGCATGCCGCGGTCGAAGGAGCGCAGGCCCGCCTCGACGTGGGCGGTCGGGATGCCCAGCTTCGCGCAGACGAGGATGGCGGCCAGCGTGGAGTTGACGTCTCCGTAGACGACCACGAGGTCGGGCTCGTGCGTCTCGACGACCTCCTCGAGCCCCACGAGCAGGGCCGCGGTCTGCTTGGCGTGCGTCCCCGATCCGACTCCGAGGTTGGCCACCGGCTCGGGCAGGCCGAGGTCGGCGAAGAAGACGTCTGACATCAGCGCGTCGTAGTGCTGGCCGGTGTGGATGATGCCCTGCCGCACCCCGAGTTCGTCGAGGCCGCGCACCACGGGTGCGGCCTTCACGAAGTTGGGGCGGGCGCCGAGGACATGGAGGACCAGGGGGTTCTCCCTCATCTACCTCGCCTTTCATAGCGGAAGGGGAAAAACGTTGCCTATGGTACGGTCACCGCGTGGTATCCGACGCCAGACCAAAGGTTTCCGCCAAGTCGGCCAGGGCCGGAGTCGGTGGACTTCTCAAGGGCTTCATCCAGCACCCCGTCATCGTCTCCCGCGTCGTCGCGGCGAAGGTGAAATCCGACCCGGTCAGGGTCGCGCAGGCGGCCGCTGACGCCCTTCCGCCGAGACTGCGCCCCGTCGTGGGCAGGGTCGCGTGGCCCGCCGCCCGCAAGGTGCGGCGCGCCGTCCGCAAGGTCGGCATGCGGGTGGTCAAGGCCCCGTGGAACGACGCCAAGGCGGCCTGGAACGCGGGCCGCGTGAGCGAGGCGGCCGAGGTCCTCGAGCCGCACACGAAGTATCCCTTCGTGAAGCGCAGGGCCGCCTACTACCGTGGCGAGTTGGCCGCGATCAGCCCCGACCCGATCCCGCCGCGCCCCAAGGTGGCGATCGGCGAGCGCGTGGCGGGCCGCGTGCTGCACGTGGTCACCAACGCCCTGCCGTACACGCAGGCGGGGTACACGGTGCGCACGCACCGGATCGTGACCGCGCAGAAGGAGAAGGGCCTCGACCCGCACGTCGTGACCAGCTGGGGCTGGCCGATGCTGCAGGGTCACGTGGATGCCGCGCCCTTCGAGGAGCTCGAGGGCATCCCCTATCACCGGCTGCTGCCCGACGGACAGCAGGAGATGCCGTTCGAGACGCGCGGGCGGATCATCCTGGGCGCCGAGCGCGTCACCGAGCTGGTCGCCACCCTGAAGCCGCAGGTGCTGCACGCGGCCACCGACCACCGCAACGGCTCCATCTCGCACGCCGTGCGCGAGCGCACGGGCACGCCGTTCGTCTACGAGGTGCGCGGCTTCCTGGAGGAGACCTGGGCCTCGCGCGACCCGATCCGCATCGGCAGCCAGCGCCACGTGCTCCAGCGCGAGCGCGAGGCGTTCCTGATGCGCGAGGCCGACGCGGTGGTCACACTGGCCGAGACCATGGCCCAGGAGATCGTCGAGCGCGGCGTGCCGCGCGAGAAGATCACCCTGGCGCCCAACGCCGTGGACGACTCGCTGCTGACGGCCGACTACGACGGAGAGTCGTTCAGGCGCGCCTACGGCATCGAGCCCGGCGAGATCGTCGTGGGCTCCGTGTCCAGCATCGTGGCCTACGAGGGCTTCGCGACCCTGCTGCGGGCCGCCGCGCTGACCCGCGGGATCAGGGTCCTCATCGTCGGCGACGGCACCGAGCGGGAGAACCTTCTCGCGCTGGTGGAGGAGCTCGGGCTGAAGTCCGCGATCCTGCCGGGCCGGGTCGGCCCCGAGGAGGCGCTGCAGGCGCAGTCGGCGATCGACATCTTCGCCTGCCCGCGTGAGGATCTGCGCGTCTGCCGACTCGTTACGCCATTGAAACCCGTCGAGGCGATGGCGCTCGGAAAGCCCGTCGTGCTCAGCGATCTGCCCGCTCTCTCCGAGCTCGTCGGCTCCGACGGCGCGGGTCTGCTCGTGCCGCCCGGCGACCCGGAGGCGCTCGCCAAGGCGCTGGCCGACCTGCGGGACGACCCCGCCAGGCGGGCTGAGATGGGTGAGGCGGGACGGGCCGAAGTGGCGGCCAAGCGCACATGGAGTCGCGTGGCGGAAACTTATCGTGGCCTTTACCGGACGCTTGCCGAGCGATGACCTACGAGTTGGCTGTCTGTTCTGACGGGTTCAGTCGCATTAGGCGTGAGCTAGGTGGACTTGAGATAACCTTTGCGACCATGAAGTGTTCTAAGGCGATGTCGTGACGGATTTCGACCTGGCGGTAATCGGCCTGGGTTACGTCGGCATGCCGCTGGCCAAGGAGGCCGTCGCGGCAGGTCTGCGGGTTGTCGGCGTGGACGTCGACCCCCGTAAGGTCGACGCGCTCAACGCCGGTCAGTCCTACATCGACGACCTGACCGACGCCGATCTCGAGCACATGCTGGCCAACGGTTTCAGCGCCACGCTCGAGGAGTCGGTGCTCGCCACCTGCGACACGATCGTCATCTGCGTGCCGACCCCGCTGGACGAGGACCACCGTCCCGACCTGTCCGCGGTCGAGGGCGCCACCAAGGCCGTCGCGCGCAACCTGACGAAGGGCACGCTCGTCGTCCTGGAGTCCACCACGTACCCGGGCACCACCGACGAGGTGGCGCGGCCGCTGCTGGAGAGCTCGGGCCTCACGGCCGGAGTCGACTTCCAGCTCGCCTTCTCGCCCGAGCGCATCGACCCGGGCAACCCCAAGTACGGCCTGCGCAACACCCCCAAGGTCGTCGGCGGCTTCACCACCGCCTGCCGCGACCGGGCCACCGCCTTCTACGGTCAGTTCATCGAGCAGGTCGTGCCGGTCAGCGGCACCCGCGAGGCCGAGATGGCCAAGCTGCTCGAGAACACCTACCGGCACGTCAACATCGCCCTCGTCAACGAGATGGCGATCTTCTGTGACGAGCTCGGCGTCGACCTGTGGGAGGCGATCGAGGCCGCGGCGACCAAGCCGTTCGGCTTCCAGAAGTTCCTTCCCGGCCCTGGCGTCGGCGGCCACTGCATCCCGGTCGACCCGGGCTACCTGTCCTACACCGTCCGCAAGCTCGGCTACCCGTTCAGGTTCGTCGAGCTGGCGCAGGAGATCAACGAGCGGATGCCGTCGTACGTGGTCAACCGCGTGCAGCGGCTGCTCAACCGGCACAAGAAGGCGGTGAACGGCTCCAGGGTGGTGCTGCTCGGCGTCACCTACAAGCCGGACATCGCCGACGAGCGCGAGACCCCCGCCCTTCCCGTGGCGCGTGCGCTGCTGGAGCTGGGCGCCGAGCTCACGTTCGTCGACCCGCACGTCAAGCAGTGGTCGGTGGACGGCACTCCGGTGCCGCGTGAGGAGGATCTCGCCGAGGCCGTGTCGAACGCGGACGTGACGCTGCTGCTCCAGCAGCACGCCGCATTCGACCTCGACGTGGTCGAGGACAAGGCCAGGCTCGTGCTGGACACCCGAGGCGTGCTCGCCGAGGGTGAACGCGTCGAGCGGCTGTAGCGACAGGGGGCTGCGCGCAGTGCACGTGCTCGTCATGACGGTGGTGCATAACCCCGAGGACGCCCGGATCCTGCACCGGCAGATCCGCGCCCTCGTGGATGCCGGTCATGAGGTCACGTACGCGGCGTCCTTCTCCGCCCACGGCGTGGTCGCCAGGCCGTGGGTCAACGGCGTCGACCTGCCCAGGGCGGCGCAGCGCAAGCGGATGCGGGCCGTGTGGGCGGCCCGCAAGCTCTTCAGGCGCATGCGCGACAAGGTCGACCTGGTGCTCATCCACGACCCCGAGCTGCTGTTCGCCATCTGGGGCGTGCGCCGCAGGCCACCCGTGGTCTGGGACGTGCACGAGGACACCCCCGCGACGCTCTCGCTCAAGCCGTGGCTGCCGTCGCTGCTGCGTCCGCCGGTGCGCTTCCTCGCCCGCCTGCTGGAGGGTACGGCCGAGCGCCACCTGCACCTGCTGCTGGCCGAGACCGCCTACGCGGGCCGGTTCAAGCACGCCCACCTCATCGTGCCGAACGAGACGTGGGTGCCCGACACGGTCACGCCGCCGGGCGACGACAGGGTGGTCTACCTCGGCTGGCTCTCACGGGCGCGCGGCGTCCAGGAGGCGATCGAGGTCGGCAGGCTGCTGCAGCCGTACCGGGTGGCGGTCGAGCTGATCGGCTACGCCGACCCGCAGTCCAGGCCCGCGCTCAACCAGGCGGTGGCCGAGGGCGTGCTCGAGTGGCGCGACTTCATGCCGAACGACGAGGCGCTGAAGCGGCTCGACGGCGCGCTGGCCGGGCTCTCGCTGCTGCACGACGAGCCCAACTACCGGCACTCCATGCCCACGAAGATCGTGGAGTACATGGCGCACGGCATTCCGGTGATCACCACTCCCTCGCCTCGCGCGGTCGAGCTGGTCGAGCGGTACGAGAGCGGCATCGTCGTGGCCTGGGAGGACCCCAAGGCCGTGGCCCAGGCCGTCCTGTCGCTGCGCGACGAGCAGAGGGAGCGGCACGCGATGGGCGCCCGCGGCTACGCGGCGGCTCGCGCCAACCACCACTGGCCGAACTCGGCTCGGAGGTTCGTCTCGCAGCTGGAGTCCTGGGCGGGCGTCAAGAAGTAGTGGTTTATCCGCGGCAGATCACTAGGGCGGTAGGTTCCTGAACGTGCGCTGGCTCACCGTGCTCCTGGGGGCTGCGATCCTGGCCGCCGTCGCGGCCGTGGTCATGGTCCTGCCCGACAACAGGCCGACCGCGGTCGACACGGCGGCCACCCCTTCCGCCGCGCAGTCGAAGAGCCTGCCCCAGCCGACCGCCAAGGAGTACACCGACCCCTGCGGCACCTTCGACCTGCAGGGCGTCAAGAAGTACGCGATCACCGGCTACTGGATCACGCCGTCGAGCAACCCGTGCACGTGGCGCCACCAGATGGAGGAGATCCACCAGGCCGGCGGCGACACCGTCATCAGGATCGGCTACGGCCTGCAGTACCGCACGGTCACCGACGGCCGGATCCTTAAGGACGGCGAGGTCGACCCTCGCTACACCGACTGCGAGAACTGCTGGAACCAGGCGGAGCAGGACCTGAAGGCGGCCAACCCCGGCAACAGGATCGGCCGCACCTACGTCTACCGGACCGACGAGCACTTCGGCCCCGACCTCTTCCGCTGCCCGGGGATGGAACGCACCATCGAGGCGGGCAAGCGCGTCTACTACCGCCTGATCACCTCGCCCGACGGCTCCGACGACTCCACCTGTGACTTCTCCAGCAAGGCCGGCACCTACGACCTGATCCTCATCGCCGCGGCCGCCGAGGACAGCCTCAAGAAGCTGCTGGAGCTGGGCGACACGTTCGGCGTGCAGGTCTTCCCCTCGCTGCCGGTGGCTCCTCGTGACCCGAAGGCGAGCACGAGGGCCAACCCCGAGCACCTCGGCACGCTGACCACGCTGACCCGCAGGCTCATGCAGGACTACGGCGCGCGGTTCAAGGACAGGGCCTCGCTCGGCGGCTTCTACCAGCCGTTCGAGCTGCAGATGGGCGCGACGCTGGTCAACAACCCGACGCTGCAGGTCTACGCCGAGCAGCACGACATCGTGGAGCAGGAGCTGCCGGGCAAGCCCATCCTGGTCAGCCCCTACATGGACGCCCGCAAGCGGGTGCCCTTCGGCCAGACGCCCAAGCAGGTCGCCGAGGGCTTCAGGGCGCTGGCGAAATCCGGGGTCGGCATCATCGCGCCCCAGGACAGCAGGGGCACCGGCAAGGTCGGCCTGTTCTGGCCCGACCAGCGCGACGACGAGGTGGACAAGCGGCTGCAGCCGCTCGTCGGCGTGACCACGTACGGCACGGCCTACCACGGCTCGACCCGCGACTACTACCGGGAGATGAGCGTCGTCCGCGACCAGCTCGTGGACGAGGGCTACGAGGTCGAGCTGTGGGCCAACGTCGAGTCCTTCGAGCCGTCGGCCACCCAGCCGTGTCAGCCGCAGGGCACCAGGGGCAAGACGGACAAGCCGCGCCTGGACGCCGCGATCGCCATGACCGGGCGCTACGTCCAGAAGGTGGTCTCGTACATGTGGAGCGACTTCTTCACCTGCGGCGAGCCCGCGTTGAAGGACGAGGTCGCGGGTGACGTCGACCGGCCGATCGCGGTGGACGCGATCAGGACCGGCTCGGCGGGACAGGACGGCCTCGAGGTTCGCGGGTACCACCTCGACAGCGGCACGGTCACGCTGAGCTGGCCCGGCGGCTCGTCGGAACTGCCGATCACCGTCTCCGACGTGCCGAACGAGGCGATGGCCGAGGGCATCGTGACGGCGTGGGTGCCCTTCGACTGGTCGCAGGTGCCGTACGGGGTGTGGGTGAAGGTGGGGGTGCGCTCACCGGCGGGCAAGGAGGCGACGGAGCAGCTGCACGTGCGCGTCAGCGTGTAACGTGCCTGACATGGTCCCCACCGTCCCGGTCAGCGTGGACCTCGTCGTCCTCACCGTCCGCTGCCATGCGCTCTCCGCCCTGGTGTGGCGGCGCGACAATCCCCCCTTCCTGCGCAGGTGGTCGCTGCCGGGCGGCTTCATCCAGCTCGACGAGGACCTGCCCGACGCGGCCCGCCGCATCCTGGCCGAACGCGCGGGCCTGCCGGGCGCGCCGGTCCATCTGGAGCAGCTGCAGACCTACGGTTACCCCGACCGAGATCCGCGCCAGCGCGTGCTGTCCGTCGCCTATCTCGGCCTCGCGCCCGACCTGCCCGCCTCGGAGAAGGCGCACATGGCGTGGGTGCCCGTCGCCGAGCTGGCGGCCATGGCCTTCGACCACCGGCGCATCATGATGGACGGCGTGGAGCGGGCGCGGGCCAAGCTGGAGTACACCCCGCTCGGCGCGGCCTTCTGCCCGCCCGAGTTCACCGTCGCCGACCTGCGCCGCGTCTACGAGATCGTCTGGGGCCGCCCCCTCGACCCGCGCAACTTCCACCGCAAGGTCACCAAGGCCGAGGGCTTCCTGGTCGAGACCGGCGAGACCACCACCCGCGACGGTGGCCGCCCCGCCAAGCTCTACCGCAGAGGCCCCGCCGAACTCCTTCATCCCCCGATGCTGAGGTCGCTCAAGGAGTGATCGCCGAGGGCGTGGTCGGGCAGGCAGCGCGGGGTGCCGTGCAGGTCGTCGACGACCACGCGGCCCGCCACGCCGAAGACCTCGGCCAGCAGCGCGGGCGTCATCACCTCGCCCGGCGTGCCGTCGGCCCACACGCCCCCCTCGCGCAGCGCGACGACGCGTTCGGCGAAGCGGGCGGCGTGGTCGAGCTCGTGCAGCACGGTCACCACGGTGAGGTCACGGGCCGCCCTCAGCTCCCGCACCAGCGTGAGCACCTCCAGCTGGTGGCGTACGTCCAGGTGCGCGGCGGGCTCGTCGAGCAGCAGCATGCGGGTGTTCTGGGCGACCGCGAGCGCCAGCCGCACCCGCTGGCGCTCGCCGCCCGACAGCGTGTCGAGGACGCGGTCGGCCAGGTGCGCGACGCCGGTCAGGGCGAGGGCCTCGTCCGTCTCGCCGGTGGAGGCGTCCCAGAGCATGCCGAGCGGGCCGCGGTGCGCGTAGCCGCCCTGGCGGACCAGCTGCCGCACGGTCAGGCCCGGCACGGGCGGCAGGGTCTGGTGGAGTACCGCCAGCCTGCGGGCGATCTGGCGGCGCGACAGCGACCTGAGCGGGACGCCGTCGAGCGTGATCGTGCCGGAGGCGGGGGTGAGGAGCCCGGCGACGAGCCTCAGCAGGGTGCTCTTGCCGCAGCCGTTCATGCCGACGAGCGCGACGAACTCACCCTGTTCCACGGTGAGCGAGACCCCGTTGAGCACGGGCCGCGAGCCGTACGAGAAGTGGACGGAGTCGATGGTGATGCTCATGCGTGCTCCTTGCGCGCGATGAAGACGAGGACGGCGGCCCCGGCCAGCGCGGTGACCACCCCCGTGGGCAGGCCGAGACGCTGGGTCCCGGCCAGGGCCCGCCCCGCGAACTGGGCGACGGCGTCGGCGCCCGCCAGCGTGAGACCGCCGAAGAGGGCGGCGGTGAGAACCCCGCCACGCAGCCGCCGTACGGCATGCGGCACCACGAGCCCGACGAAGGCGATGGCCCCGGCCAGCGAGGCCGCCCCGGCGGTCAGCGCGATGGCCACGGCCAGGGTGACGGCGCGTCCGGCGAGGGGCGGCAGGCCGAGTGCGGCGGCGTGGTCGTCGCCTGGCGCCAGCACGGCGAGCACCGCCGAGCAGAGCCAGGCCAGCGCGATCCAGCCGACGATCCACCACCACGCGACCGACAGGTGGTCCCACACGCGTCCCTCGACCGAGCCGACCAGCCAGCGCATCGCGTTGCCGAACCTGCCCGGCTGGTAGGCGAGGAGCATCGTGGTGAACCCGGCCAGCAGCGCCGAGCCGAGCAGGCCGTACACGACGAGGTTGGCGGTGTCGCGCATCGAGGCGAACGCGGCTCCGCCGAGCGCGCCGCCGACCACGGCGGCGAGGAGCGCGCCCGCGGCGGAGTCGGCGGGCACCACACCGAGGGTCAGCGCCGTGAGCACGCCGAGCACCGCGCCCGGGTTGACGCCGGTGAACTCGGGAGCGGCCATGGGGTTGCGGAGCGTGGCCTGCAGGACGTATCCGGCCACGCCGAGCGCCGCTCCCGCCAGCAGGGCGGTCAGCAGGCGCGGTATCCCGAGCTCCCACAGGATGCGCTGGTTGAGCGCGCCGGTGAGCGGTCGTCCGGGGGCCAGCACGTGGGCGGCGGCGACGACGGGGAGAAGGGCGAGCCACGCGGCCCGCCGCACGCCGGGGCTGATCGACTTCACGCGCGCCACCTCCACGCCACGAGCAGCACGCCCGCCACGGCCGTCCACGCCCCCAGCGGTGTCTCCACCGGCGCGAACGCCAGGCGGGCGGCCAGGTCGGCGGCCAGCGTCACGAGCGCGCCGAGGGCCGCCGCCCACGGCAGCCAGCCGCGCGCGTCGGCGTGCGGCCGCGCCCGCCTGGCCAGCAGCGGCGCCACGAACCCGACCCAGGCCAGCGGCCCGCACGGGCCGGTGACGCAGCCGATCAGCAGCGCCGCCACGGCCAGCACGCCCAGCCTGGCCAGGTTGGCCCGCGCGCCGAGCGCGGCGGCGGCCTCGTCGCCGAGGCGCAGCAGCCCGAGTGCGGGCAGGCACAGCAGCACGAGGGGCACGGCCGCGGCGAACCACGGCAGGATCCGTCCGGCCTGCTCCCACATCACGCCGGTGAGGCTGCCGACGAGGTAGCGGAAGAGCATGTCGTACTGCAGCCGGTCGGCCGTCGACATCACGGCGAGCAGCAGCGCCTGGATGGCGGTCGAGACGGCCGCGCCGATGAGCAGCACCGACCCCGCGCTCCTGCCCGTCCTGGCGACCGCGAGCGTGACCACCCCGCCGAGCGCCGCTCCCGCCAGCCCGACCACCGGATACAGCACGAACGGCACGGGCAGCGCCCACACCACGCAGACCCCCACCGCCAGCGAGGCGCCCGTGGAGACCCCGATCATCTCCGGTACGGCCAGCGGATTGCGCAGCGACTCCTGCAGCAGCAGTCCCGCGACCCCGATGGCGGCGCCGCCGAGCAGGGCGACCAGCGTCCTCGGCACCCGCAGCTCCCACAGCACGACCTGTTCAAGCTGGCTGAGCCCGCGCAGCGGCGAGACGATCGGCGTGCCGAGGCAGAGACCGGCGATCACCAGCGCAATCAGCGCGACGGGGACCGCCACCCGTGCCTGCGTCACCCCGCCGCCTTGGCCAGCGCCTCGTCGAGGATGATGCCGAACGCCCTCGTGCCCCTGCCCGAGGCCCACAGCTCGGGCCGGACCTCGAAGACCTTGCCGGTCGCCACGGCGGGCACCTGCTTCCACACCGGGTTGTCCTTGTAGGTGTCGGTCACCGTCTTGGCGTCGGGGCCGAAGGTGAACGACTGGATGAAGATGATCTGCGGCGCCTTGGCCAGGATCTCCTCGATGCTGTAGGCCTGCGCGGTCTCGAACCCGCCGCCCTTGCTGGGCCACGGGTAGGCGAAGAAGCCGCTCAGGAAGTCGCCGAGCACGTCGTCGGTGGTGTTGACGCCGATGGCGGTCCCGCCGTACATGGCCAGGGCGGGCTTGTCCTTCAGCCCGGCGGCGGCTGCCCGGGCGCGGCCCTTGGCGAGCTTGTCGCGGAAGGTCTGCTCTGCGACGGCCTGCTGGGCGCCCCTGCCGGTGAGCTGGGCCATGGCGCGCAGGTAGCCGATCGAGTCCTCGTAGTTCTTGACCTCCACCAGCCACAGCGGAGCGAACTTCTCCACCGCCGCTCTGAGCTGGTCATGGACGCCGGCCAGGCCGATCACCAGGTCAGGACGGGCCTCGGCGATCTTCGCGACGTCCTCGCCGCCGAAGCCGCCGGGGATGACGGGCACCTTCGCGCCCTCGGCGCCCAGGTAGTCGGGCCTCGACAGCAGCTTGGGCGTGGTCGTGGCGGCGGGGGTAAGGCCGAGCTCGACCAGCATGTCGTCGCAGAGACCGGTGAGGCAGACGACCCGCTCCGGCTTGCCGCCGAGCTTGACCGCCCTGCCGTGCGGGTCGGTGATCGACAGGGCGGGGCTCACGGCGCCGGCCGCGGCGGAGGGAGCCGCCTGCGGTTCGGGGGGCGGCTGCTGTCCACAGCCTGCCGCGACGACCAGCGCGACGAGGAAGAACGCACAGCGGCGCATTGCACCTCCAGTGAAAATGGTTACCATTTGCGAAGACTTTACCGGAGGAGTCCTTTGAGATGATTCATCGCCGTCTGTTCCACCTCGCGGGCAGCGTGAAGGGGCCGATAGCCGCATGCGTGGCGCTGGGGTTCCTGGTGTCCGGGGCCTACGTCGCGCAGGCGTTGCTCCTGGCCGCCGCCCTGGCCGCGCTGGTCGCGGGCGAACCCGTGCTCCCGCTGCTGGCGTGGGCCTTCGCGGTCATCGCGGCGCGCGGCGCGCTGCTGTGGGCGAGGGAGGTGGTCACCGTACGGGCGGGAGCGCTGGTCCGGGCCAGGCTGAGGGACCGCCTCGTCGGACGGCTCGCGGAGCTCGGCCCCGCACACCTCGTGGGCACCAGGACAGGACAGGTGCAGACCACGCTGGTCGACGGCGTCGAAGGGCTCGACCCCTACTTCAGCCGCTACCTTCCCCAGGTCGTGGTCACCTTCTGCGTGCCCGTCGCGCTGGTCGGCTGGCTGTTCACGGTCGAGCCGCGAGCCGCCGCGGTGCTGGCCGTCGCGGTGGCGGGCGTGCTGACCATCCCCAGGCTGTGGGACGCGACGCTGCTGCGCAGGGGACGGGCCCGATGGACCGCCTTCTCCGCCCTGGCCGCCGACTACCTGGAGGCGATGCAGGGCATGGCGACGCTGCGCGCGTTCGGCGCCGTCCACAGGCTGGGGACAAGACTCGCGGACCGCGCCCACGCCCTCTACCTGACCACCATGCGCCAGCTGCGGATCTCCCTGGTCGAGACCGGCATCAGCGCCTTTCTGGTCCAGGCGGGGACGGTGGGGGCGATCCTGGTCGGCGGGGAGAGCCTGTTCCTGATCCTGCTCGTCTCCGTCGAGTGCTTCAGGCCGGTCAGGCAGCTGTCGGAGGCCTGGCACGCGGGCTACCTCGGCATCACCGCGGTGGACGGCATCGAGCACCTGCTGGAGGCGCGGCCCGCCGTGCCCGACGAGGGGCGCGCGGGCTTCCCCTCCTCTCCCGAGATCAGGTTCGAGGGTGTCGGGTTCACCTATCCAGGCGCCGCGCGGCCCGCCGTGAGCGAGGTGTCGTTCACCGTGAAGGAGGGACAGACGCTCGCGCTGGTCGGCCCGTCGGGAGCGGGCAAGTCCACCCTCGCCGCGCTCCTCCAGCGCCACCACGACCCCTCGGCGGGCCGGATCACGATCGGCGGCGTCGACGTGCGCGAGCTGTCACTCGACGCGCTCAGGACCGGCATCGCGGTCGTCGCCCAGGACACCTACCTCTTCCACGGCACCATCGCCGACAACCTCCGCCTCGCCAGGCCCGAGGCCACAGACGAGGAGCTGGCCGAGGCCGCCCGCAGAGCGGGAGCGCACGACTTCGTCACCGCGCTGCCCGACGGGTACGGCACGCGGCTCGGCGAGCGCGGCGCCACGCTCTCCGGCGGCCAGCGCCAGCGCCTGGCCATCGCCCGCGCCCTGCTGACAGACGCGCCCATCCTCATCCTCGACGAGGCCACCTCCCACGTGGACCTCCACACCGAACAGGCCATGAACCTCGTACGGCAGGGCCGCACCTGCCTGGTCATCGCCCATCGCCTGGCCACGGTGCGCGACGCCGACCAGACCATCACGATCGACGACGGAACCATCATCGAAGGCAGGGCCGCGTGAACCCCTCCATCCGCTGGCTGGCCGGGGCCGTGGGCGGCCACCGCAGGGCCTTCCTCTCCACCCTCGCCGCCAACCTGATCAGCCAGCTCTCCCTCTGGGGCATCGCGCTGACCTGCGCGTGGCTGGTCGGGCACAGCTCGCCCCTGGGCGGCGTCCTGGCTGTGCTGGTCCTGATCGCCACGGCCGCCACCTGGTGGGAGAGCTATGTCGCGCACGACCTGGCCTACCTCGTGCTGGCGCGGCTGCGCGGCCAGGCGTTCGAGGCGGTCGCCCGCATCGCGCCCGCCAGGCTGCTCGGCCGCCGCAGCGGCGACCTGTCCGCGGTCGTGCTGTCGGACATCGAGACGCTCGAATGGCTCTTCGCCCACACCCTGGCCCAGCTCATCACCTCCTTCGTGGTGCTGACGGCGGGCTCCGTCGCGGCCCTCCTGATCAATCCGTGGCTGCTGGCCGTCTCGCTCCCGCTGGCCTGCCTCGTACTGACGGTCCCGCTGTGGCTGCGGCGCTTCTCCTCCGCGCACGGCTCCGCCATGCGCGCCGCCACCGCCGACCTGCACGCCGACGTGGTGGACACCGTCCAGGGGCTGCGCGAGATCCTCGCCTTCGGCGCCGTGGACCGGCGTCGCGCGCTGCTGGCCGACAAGACCAGGCGGCTGGCCCGCGCCCAGGCGGCCAACGCCGCGCGCGGCGGGCTCGAAGGGGCCCTCACCGACGTGCTGCTCTCCGTGGCGAGCGCGGCCACCCTGGCCGTCGTCGCCCTCACCGTCAGCGCCCCCGCCGACGCGCCCCTCGCCATGGTCCTCGCGGCGGGCTCGCTCGCCCCCGCCGCGCAGGTGGCGCTGCTGCTCAAGGAGTACGGCTCGCTGCGCGCCGCCGCCGACAGGGTCCACACCCTGGTCACCGCCCCCGCGAACGTCACGCCCGCGCGGCAGGTCCGGGCCGAGCCCGGCGACGTGGTCTTCGAGGACGTCCGCTTCCGCTACACCCCCGAGGGACCCGAGGTGCTGAAGGGCGTCTCGTTCACCATTCCCCAAGGCAGGACCGTCGCGCTGGTCGGTCCCTCGGGCGCGGGCAAGTCCACCTGCGTCTCCCTGCTCCTGCGCTACTGGGATCCCGACGGCGGGCGCATCACGATCGGCGGCGTCCCGCTGGCCCAGGCGTCCTCGCTGGTGACGGTCGTGCCGCAGGACGTGCACCTGTTCGCGGGCACGGTGGCCGACAACGTCAGGCTCGGCGCCCCCTCGGCCGACGTGACGGGGCCGCTGGCCACCGCCCAGCTGCCCATCGACCCCGAGACGGTCGTCGGCGAGCGGGGCGTCGCGCTGTCCGGCGGCCAGCGGGCCAGGGTGGCCATCGCCCGCGCGCTGGCCACCGAGGCGCCCGTGCTCGTCCTGGACGAGGCCGTGGCCAACCTCGACACCTCGACAGAGGAACGCCTCGCCTCCGCGCTTGAGGTCGCGGCGGCCGGCCGTACGACCTTGGTCATCGCGCACAGGCCGGCCACGATCAGGCGCGCGGACCACGTCGTGGTCCTCGACGACGGCAGGGTGGTGGCCCAGGGCACGTTCACGGAGGTGTCTCACTGGCTCGAGTGAACGTGGATCGGGGCCGACGAGACCGTCCACGGCCGCTCCGGAGAGGGATGTGCGGCAGTTGTAAGGTATGGGCGCATGGGACGTGGAGTGGCATGAGCCCTGATCTCATGGCGGAGCAGGGCCCCGACGAGAGGCACATGGCGCCACCCGTTCCTTCGTGGCAGGCGCCCGGCGACACCGAACGCGGCCTGTACGAGGCCAAGACGCGTGGCGACTGGGCTGCGTATTTCGACGTCCTCGCCACCGCCGACCTCTATCACCCGATCTCGCGCGCCGTGGCCGACGCCCGACCCGGCTGGGTTCGCTACACGGCCACATACTGGGGCCCTGGGCCTCGCGCCAAGTGTCTTGCGTTCTTCACCGACGGGATGCTCCCCGCGCCCGTGCCCGACCCGGTCTTCTTCGAGGTCGACCTGGACCAGCTCGACAAGGACTGGCCTCAGGAGCACTACTGGCTGGCGATCAATCCCGGTAGCCCCTGTGAGGCGTTCTTCCCCGCCACAGCCGCCCATCGGCAGGTGTGGCGCTGGCACGCCGATCGGACGCCCCACCCCCGCCGGAACCAGCTGCGCACGCTGTGGGCAGGGGGCCCGCTGCACGGCCCCGTGGCGCACGGCCTCGCCTGCGGGGCGCTTCTCTGCGTGAGCAACGGCTCGCTCTGGAACGCGATGGGCTGGCACGGCACCGGCTACGTCCGCGAGCGGAAACGTCTCAGGGAGTGGTGGGACATCACCAGCAGAGAAGAGTGGCTGAGCGCGGAGGAGGCGCTGCTCGGCGGCCGCATGAGCAGCCCGTTCTGGGGGCTCGTGCTGGGCGTCCGCAGCGCCCTCGCCCGTGACTTCGGCGGCATGGTCGAGGTGGACCACTGGCGCCAGGTGACCTCGCGGGTCATACGCAGCCGCGCCGTGGCGCAGGAGATCACTCCCGAGGTCGCCCACCGCAGCGACTCCGAGACGGAGGCCCAGGTCGCAGGGGCGCAACGGCTCATCGGACGGATCACACGATACGAGGCGCGCTTCCGCGCGGACGGGCTGCTCGCCGATGGCCGCTTCGTCCACACGGTGGAGGCGTGGGACTACGGTCGCGCCTCGAAGATGGCCCGCTGGGGACTGGGGGCCCGCTTCTGCGACCTGGCGGAGGCCGAACAGGCGGTCCTGCGGGCCGGACGGGTCAGCCGTTTCAACTACCGCTCATGGGAGGACTTCTCGGCCGCCTACATCCTGGGACGTTGCCTCCACTTCGACGAGGAGGAGTTCGGCGACTGGTACGGCGACATGCTCAACGCGCACAGAATCCTGATGACCGACCCGAACAGCCCCTGGCTCAACATCCCTTTCAAATGACGTTCTACGGCAGCAGGGGATCGGCGATCACGAAGTCGGCCAGTTCGGGCGCCGAGGAGGGATCTCCCGCGTCGCGGAGGAGAAACGTCCCTCCTCGTGTCAGCGGATCCCACCCCCGCTGGATGGCGCGCTCGATGACCGTGCGGACGTCACGCGGTGTCGGATACGACGTGTCCGTCGCGCAGTAGCCCCAGGGCCCGCCCTCATAGGTGGACACCAGGTCCGCCTGAAGCGCCTGCCCGTTCTTACCGCCGCCATAGACCCGCAATCGGACGAAGCGACGGCAGTCATCGGAGTGGACCGTGTGGCCGATCCGAGCGGTCCATACGTAGGTGCGGCCGTCGATCCGCAAGGCCCGCAGTCTGGTCTTCACAACGCCTCCTTGGAGATCACCAGGGTAGACAGTGGACGACGTGCCCGCGATCAGTTTTCTGCCCCTCCCTTCGCATGCTGTCGCGGCCGAGGTCCTCGGGTGGGTTGGCCGGAAGTCTGCTGTTCGTGCCGCCGACTAGCATGGGGCCATGCCTCGTTTCCGCGCGATTCTTGACACTATGCCCCCCTACAAGGCGGGCAAGGCCGTGGTGAGCGCCGACGGCCGGTCGTACAAGCTCTCCTCCAACGAGTCGCCCTACGACCCGCTGCCGTCGGTCGTCAAGGCGATCGCCGAGGGCGCGAGGCAGATCAACCGCTATCCCGACCCCGGCGCGGTCAGGCTGACCGAGTCGATCGCGGCCAGGTTCGGGGTGCCGCCCGAGCACGTGGCGCTGGGCGCGGGCTCCGTCACCGTCGCCCAGCAGCTCTTCGAGACGATCGGCGAGCCGGGCGCCGAGGTGATCTACGCGTGGCGCTCCTTCGAGGCCTACCCGCTGCTGGCCGACCTGGCGGGCGTGACCTCGGTACGGGTGCCGCTGGTCGAGGAGAACCACGACCTGGACGCGATGGCGGCGGCGATCACCGACCGCACCCGCATGATCTTCGTCTGCAACCCGAACAACCCCACGGGCACCTCGATCCGCAGGACCGAGCTCGAGGCGTTCCTCGACAAGGTCCCCTCCGAGGTGCTCGTGGTGCTGGACGAGGCGTACCGGGAGTACGTCCGCGACGCCGACGTCCCCGACGGGCTCGACCTCTACCGCGACAGGCCGAACGTCTGCGTCCTGCGCACCTTCTCCAAGGCGTACGGCCTGGCGGGGCTGCGCGTGGGCTACCTGATCGGACACGAGCCCGTGGCCTCGGCGGTCCGTAAGACGATCATCCCGTTCGCCGTCAACCACCTGGCCCAGCTGGCCGCCGTCGCCTCGCTGGAGGCGGAGGCCGAGCTGCTCGAGCGGGTGGACACGGTCGTGAAGGAGCGCACCAGGGTCCGCGAGGCGCTCATCGCGCAGGGCTGGACGGTGCCGCCGACCGAGGCGAACTTCGTCTGGCTCAGGCTGGGTGAGCGCACGCTCGACTTCGCCGCCGCCTGCGCGGTGGAGGGGGTGGCGGTGCGGCCGTTCGCCGGTGAGGGCGCACGGATCTCGATCGGCACCCCCGAGGCCAACGACGCCTTCCTCAAGGCGGCCGCCGACTTCCGCGCCTAGCCGGACCGCCTGTCCCGCCACCCTGAAGCGGCATCTCGAAGAGAATCGCCCCCGGGGGGACGGAGGCCGTCCCGTCCCAGGGAGACGGAACCCTCGGGGGGGACGGAGATCCTTCTGTCCCCCCGAGAGACTTCACCTCGTAAGGCGGAACCCCGTGGAGACGGGAGTCTCCCCGAGAGAGATCACGCCGTGGAGACGGGGAGGGCCGTAGGGGTCTCCCCGTGTCCGCGAGGAACCGGGGCTCACTCCAAGCGCAGCAGGCGCGACAGGGTGATGAGGTGTGAGGCGTTGGTCCCGGTGAAGTTCGTGTACTTGGTGGACGCCAGCGTCCACACCTGCCGGTCGAACTCGGTCAGCTCCAGCCACGAGTGCAGGAAGTAGTCGACGCCGTTGGCCGCCCCCGTCCCGTCGACGTACAGGCTGAAGGCGGGCGCGGTCGTCGACCCGTTCCACATCCTGCTCTTGAGCGTGTTCTTGAAGGCCGTCATGTCCGTCCCGGTGAACACCTGTCCGCGCCGGTAGAACTCCACGAAGGCCGACAGGTCCACGTTCGCGTGTGACAGGTCCTCCTTCTTGGTGGTGTACGTGCCGTAGTTCCAGACGTACGCCCCGCCCGAGTTCGTCAGGTTGGCCTTGGCCCACTGCCCGACCTTGACGGCGCGCGAGAGGTAGGTCGCGTCGCCGTTGACCTCGTTCAGGACCAGCAGCAGGTTGGCGAAGCCCAGCGGCATGTTGAAGGGCAGGTCGTTGGTCGTCCCCGTGTGGCTGAACGTGTCGATGTTGGGCGGCTGCCGCCAGGTGGTGCCGTTCCAGGTGTTGCCGAGGTAGGCGCTCTGCTCCCAGCGGGGGACGATCTCGGTCTCGAGGAAGGCGCGGTAGGCCCCCGCCTTGGCCGCGTACGCCGACAGCGCCGGGCTCTTCGCGACCAGGCGGGCGAACTCCGCCATCGGGATGCCGATCATGGCGTCGTGCACCATGTAGGGGAAGATCCCGCTCAGCTTGACGTCGTCGAAGGACGCCGACCCGCTGACCGTGTACGACGCGTGCTCCAGCCAGACGGTCAGCGTCGGCCCGCCGGTGGGCAGCGTGCAGGTGGTCTGCTTGAACGTCCAGGTCGTGGTCGTGTAGTCGAGCGAGCAGATCGTCGTCGACCCGTTGCGCAGCACGACGCGGCCCGTCACGGATCCGCTCTTCTTGCCCCAGCCGCGCAGGAGGTACCGGGATCCGCCCTCGTAGGCGCTGTTGACGTTCTGCCGGAGCTTCTTCCACCTGGTCAGGTCGGAGACCACCCGCACGGCCTGGGTGCCCGTGCTGCCGCCCGGCGTGTCGGTGATCCGGTAGACGTGGCTGCCGGTGTCCTGGAACCTGGCCCAGCTCGCGGGCAGCGTGGCGTCTCCGGTCGTCGCGCTCTCGAAGCTCGGGTTGGCCAGCTCGACCGGTGAGTACTGGGCGGTGCTCCAGCCCTCGAAGCCGTCGCCGTCGAGGTCGTCGGCGTTCCCGATGACCGTGTCGGCGTGCGTGACGAGCTTGTCGAGCCAGGCGGTGTCCTGCGTGACGGCGTACGCGTCGAGGTAGCTGCGCATGATGTAGCTCTCGCCCCACGCCAGGTTCGCGCTGTTGGGGTCGGTGTAGACGGCGTTCCCGATCTGCGCCTCGAGCGCCTTGTACTTCGTCAGCCACACGCTTTCGGCCGAGGAGGCCGAGGAGGCCGAGGAGGCCGAGGAGGCGGGGGCGGCGGTGCCCGCCAGCACCAGCGAGGCCGCCGTGATCAGTTTGAGTAACATCAGGCCCCCCTGCGCGCGTGCCAGTTGAGGTAGGCGACGCAGCCCAGGTAGGAGCCGAGCTGCGGCTGCACCGCGCGAGCGTCGTAGATCGAGCGCGCGTGGGTGAACACCGTCTCGTCCCACTGCGCCACCGCCATCCACCGCGGCGCCTGGAGGTACTGCCCCGCGCTGGTGGTGCTGCCCGTGCCGTTCACGCGCTGGTAGGCGGTCGGGTGGCCGTCGGCGCCCGGGGGGGCGACCAGGTTCCTGCTGTAGGTGTGCGCGAAGCGGGCCATGTCCTCGCCCTTGTAGAACAGATGGTTGCGGAAGGCGGCCGCGGCGAACTCCACGTCGATCGCGCCGTGGCTGAGGTCCTCGATGCCGCGCCCCGGGTTGCTCGACGGGGTGTACTCGGAGACGTCGTCGGTCTTGGCGAAGCCGTTGTAGACCTTGCCGAACGTCGGCCAGTACGTCCAGACGTAGGCGTCGTCGGCGTCCACCTGGAGCTCCCTGGCGAACGTGCGCGCCATCCGCTGCGTCCTGTCCCTGTAGAACGGGTCGCCCGTGGCCGCGGCCAGCTCGGCGTAGGTCTGGCCGAGCGCCAGGCTCTGGTTGGTGGGCTGCTCGGTGCCGTCGTTGCCGAGCGGCGTGCCCTTGTTCCACACGAAGTAGCCGTGGCCGTCCTCGGTCTCGCGCCACTCGTCGTCGTGGACGGCCGCCGCCTCCCGGGCCGCCTTGAGGTACTCCACCGCCTTGTCCCGATACTTCGGTACGGCCAGCAGCTTCGGCGTCCTGAAGACGATCTTCGCGAACGATGCCATCGGGTAGGTGATCATCCCGGTGTGCACGGTGAAGACCACGGGCTGCGAGGTGAAGCGGGTCGCCCCCAGCACGGGCATCGCTCCGGAGGCGGGCGAGGGCCGCAGCTCCTTCGCCGTGACCAGCGTGGGCGTCGGATAGGCGGCGAAGATCCTGCGCACCGCGTAGTCGGCCGCCGCGGGGTCGAGCGACAGGTCGGGGAAGGTGGCCACCAGGTTGGTCCGGTGGTTCTTCACCTCCAGGGTGAAGCGGTCCTCGGAGCTGCCCGCGCGTACGGTGGCCACCGCGTTGTCGGCGTAGGTGAGCGCGGTGCGCACCTCCAGCAGCGGCGTGCCGTCCGCGCTCTTCAGCGTGACGATGCCCGCCGTGTAGGGCGCCATGGCCCGCCAGGCCGGCAGCGACAGCCCCCTGAAGTCCTTGACCCCTCGCACCGAGTCGCGGTTGGCCAGCACCAGGTCGATGTTGGTGATGAGCCGGTCGAGGTAGTGGGTGTCCTTGTAGGCCTCGTACATCCTGATGAAGCCGGCCAGCACGTACGACTGGCCCCACGCGAGGCCGCCGTGCTCGTTGGTGTCGGTCGGCTGGCCGCCGTTGCCGCTCTCGTGGAAGAGCTTGTCGAACAGGTCGAAGGTCTCCCGGGAGGTGTAGTCGTAGCCCGCCGAGGCGTGGGCCGTATACGCAGTTGAGGAGCTTGCGACGATATCGGTGAAGGAGCCGAGAGCGCCCATGGCCATGGCGCCGAGGGTGAATTGCCTGCGGGACAGCTGCATTGGATGTGCCTCCGGGGGGTCAGGAGCGTCGGGCGAACCAGTTGAGGTAGGTGACGCAGAGCAGGGTGGAGCCCCTCTGCGATTCGACGGCGTGGTCGTCGTAGACCTGCCGCGCGTGGGTGAAGAGCGCCGGATCCCAGGGGGCCACCGGCATGGACCTGGGCGCCTGGAGGTACTGCCCGGCCAGCGCCAGGCCGCCCGAACCGAACTGCCTGCGAGTCACCATCGGTCAGCCTTTCACCGCGCCTCGCATGCCTTCGAGGACGTGACGTTGCATGAGCATGAAGATCACGATCACCGGGACGATCGAGATGATCGTTCCCGCGGCGAGAGTGCGGACGTCGGTGCCGGTGATCCCCGCCAGGTAGGCGATGCCGAGCGCGATCGGGTACTTCGCCGAGTCCTTGAGCACCACCAGCGGCCAGATGAAGCTGTTCCAGACCGAGATGAAGCCGAAGATGCCGAGGATCGCCAGCGTCGGTCTGGCGGCAGGGAGCATGACGTGCCAGAAGATGCGCAGCTCGTGACAGCCGTCGGTGCGGGCGGCGTCCACGATCTCGCGCGGCACCCCCGCGAACGTCTGGCGGAGCAGGAAGATCCCGAAGGCCGACAGCAGCCCGGGCAGGATCACTCCCGCGAACGTGTCGGCCATCCCGAGCTGGGAGACCACCAGGAAGCGCGGGATGAGCATGACCTCGCCCGGCAGGAACATCGTCGACAGGATCGCCAGGAAGATCAGGTTGTTGCCGCGGAAGCGCATCCGCGCCAGCGGGTACGCGCACAGCGCCGAGACCAGGACGTGGAGCGGCACCATGGCGCCGACGTAGATGACCGAGTTCAGCACGTAGCGGGGGAAGGGGATGACCGTCCACGCCTCCTCCACCCAGTCGAGCACCGGCGGCCTGGGGATGACGTCGGGAGGGAAGGAGAAGACCGCCTGGCTGGACGGCTTCACCGCGGCCGACAGCAGGATCAGGAACGGGCCGACGAAGACCAGGGCGATCGCGGTCAGCAGCACGTACATCCCGGCACGTCTCATGATCTCCCCCTGGTGACGCGGTAGTTGAGCATGGCCATCCCGATCAGCACCACCCAGAGCACGAGACCCATGGCGCTGGCGTAGCCCATCTCGTAGTGCTCGAACGCCGCCGACCAGATGTAGTAGCCCAGCGTGAGTGTGGCGTCCTGGGGCCCGCCCTTGGTCATCACGTAGACGGAGGTGAAGACCTGCATCGCGTCGAGCATCTCCATCGTGATGGCGACCGCGATGTAGGGGATCATGAGCGGCACCGTGATGCGCCGCAGCCGATGCCAGGCCGAGGCGCCGTCGACCCTGGCCGCCTCGTAGAGGGAGCTGTCGATCGTCTGCAGCCCGGCCAGGTAGATCATCATGTAGAAGCCCATGCTCTTCCAGCCCTCGACCAGGATGAGCGCGGGCAGCGCCCAGAACGGGTCGAGGAGGTACTGGATCGGCTGGTCGAGCAGGCCGGCACCGGTGAGGATCCAGTTCAGCACGCCCTGCTGGTGGAAGACGTACTCCCAGGCCACGGCCACCGCGACCATCGAGGTCACTACCGGCAGGTAGTAGAGCATCCTGAAGGTCCTGATCCCGGGCAGTCTCTGGTTCACCAGGACGGCCAGCAGCAGCGGCGCGACCACCAGCAGGGGGAAGAGCCCGATCAGGAACAGCACGGAGTTGAGCGTCGCGGTCCAGAACTTCGAGTCGCCCATCATCTTGACGAAGTTGTCCAGGCCCACGAACTCGGGCGGGGACACCACGTCGTACTCCATGAAGGAGAGCTGGATCGCGGTCAGGGCAGGCCAGACGAAGAACACCCCGAACAGCGCCAGCGCGGGCAGCGCGAACAGGTAGGGGGTGTACCACCGCTGTCCTGGCATATGAGTCCTAAAGTCCGTATAGCGGCGGCCAGAATTTTGTGCAGCGTAAGCGCGTGCCGATAAACCCGTCAACACCCTCGTCGTGAACCGGGGGATTGACTGCCAGAGTGTGCGGTGTCATTCTGCCGAAAGTTGCCGTTGAGGACGGCCATAATCTCAGGAGGTGCTCCGTGATGGCCAGAGGGGTCTTAATGGCGGGCGCGCTCGCGCTGTCCCTGCTCGTGTCAGGCTGCGTGGCGGGAACGTCGTCCGAGGGCACCGCGGTCGCCGACGACCAGCCCTTCGAGGGCGAGGTCGAGTTCTGGACGATCAACCTGAAGAAGAACTACAGCGACTTCATCACCGGCCTCATCAACGAGTACCAGAAGCAGCACCCCAAGGTCACGATCAAGTGGGTCGACGTGCCGGGCCAGGAGAGCGCGACCAAGCTGCTGGCCGCCGTGGCCAGCGGCGACGTGCCCGACGCGGTCAACGTCTCGTCCATCGAGCTCGGCAGGTTCGCCCCCTCGCTGAGCCCGCTCGAGGACTACTTCAAGCCCGCCGACCTGGCGGACTTCCAGCCCAACCTGGTCGAGCCGCTGCGCATCGACGGCAAGCTCCACGCCGTGCCCTGGTACAACGGCGGCGCTCCCGTGGCGATGTACCGCAAGTCCGTGGCCGAGAAGGCGGGCGTCGATCTCAGCGCCCCGCCGAAGAGCTACGACGAGGCCCTCGCGCTGGCCGACAAGATCTACGCCAAGACGAAGATCAACGGCATGAACGCGATCCCCGACCACAACGCGATGCGCTACTACGGGATCAAGCTGCTGTCCGACGACAAGAAGACGGCGGCGTTCAACACCCCCGAGGCCATCGCGGTCCTGGAGAAGTTCAAGAAGAGCTACGACGCCAAGGGCATCGCCCCCGGTGCCGTGTCCAAGGACATCCGCAACCTGCCGCAGACCCTGGAGAACGGCCAGATCGCCTTCAAGGCCATGGCCAACGCCGCCGAGCTGCTCAACATCCAGAAGAACGCGCCCGACGTCTACAAGGACCTGGTCGTGACCGAGCCGGTCAGGATGAGCACGGGCGGCTTCCTGCTCCTGGCCCAGCAGGCCTTCTCCATTCCCAAGGCCTCCAAGCACAAGAGGGCCGCCGCCGAGTTCATCAAGTTCTTCACCAACGGCGCCAACCAGCTGGCCTTCTGCAAGATCGTGCCGATCTACCCCTCGACGGTCTCCTCGACCAAGGATCCCTTCTTCTCGAGCAGCGCCGGCGACGACCCGATGGCCATGGCCAGGAGCGTGATCGTGAAGGGCCTGCCCGAGCTGGAGTACACCCCCATCGGCACCGCCAAGGACGCCGAGCTGGGCGAGCTCCTCTCCGAGGAGGTCAGGGCCTACCTCACGGGAACCAAGAGCGCCAAGGAGGCGCTCGACACTGCAGAGAAGCGATGGAATGACGCACTTGCCTCCTAAGCTCAGAGTCGGGATCGTGGGCGCGGGGATCATGGGCCGCGGCCACGCCGAGGTCCTCTCCGCCCACCCCGACGTCGAGATCACCGCGGTCTCCCGGCGACCCCTGGAGCACGCGGAGACGGCGACGGTCTACGCCGACTACCGCGACCTGCTCGCCTCGGGCACCGTCGACGCCGTCTCGATCACCACCCCCGACCACCTGCACGGCGACGTGATGGTGGCCGCGGCCGAGGCGGGCGTGCACATCCTGGTCGAGAAGCCGTTCACCACGACCGTGGAGGACGCCGACCGCTCGGTCGCCGCGATCAGGCGGGCGGGCGTGACCGCGATGTGCCTGTTCAACCACCGGTGGGTGCCCGCCTACGCGCAGGCCAAGGACCAGATGGCGCTGGTCGGCGAGCCCGTCGTCGGCTACGCGCGCAAGGACGACACCATCCACGTGCCCACCGAGATGATCGGCTGGGCCGACCTGACCACCTGCGCCTGGTTCCTCTCCAGTCACGACATCGACCTGGTCACCTGGCTGTACGACGACCACGTGGTCGAGGTCTTCGCCACCGCGAGGTACGGCAAGCTGCGCGGCATGGGCGTCGAGACGCCCGACGCGATGCAGATCCAGGCCCGTTTCAGCAGGGGCGCGGTCGCCACCTTCGAGTCGGCCTGGATCTACCCCGACACCTTCCCGACGATGGTGGACAGCTACGTCACCGTCGTCGGCGAGGACGGCGTCATCCAGCTCGACCGCCAGAAGGAGAACATCCAGCTGGCCACCTCGAAGTCCTACACCTACCCGCGCAACATGCTCCAGCGCGTCGTCCACGGCGTGCCCGCGGGGGCCTACCGCGACGCCATCCACCACTTCGTCGACTGCGTGCGCGCCGGGGCCGAGCCGCTGATCAGCGTGGAGAGCTCCCGCCACGTCACCGCCGTGCTCGCCGCCGCGCACGAGTCGGCCCGTACGGGAGCGCCGGTGAAGCTCTGATGTCCGCTTCGATCTCGGTGGAGAAGGCCCCGCACGTGCATCCCACCCGGATGCGGCACATCCCCGACGAGGACCTCTTCGCCGCACTGGGCACCGACTCCAGGGCCTGGCGCAGGCGCGCGCCGGTCCCCGCCGGGCTGCCCGCGGCCGGGGCCGACGCGCTGCTCGGCGTCGAGGTGGACTTCCTCGACAAGGGGCACGGCCGCTCCCGGCTCTACGGCTTCCACTACCTGCGCTGGATGACCCCGCTGGTGGCCGCCTACGCCGAGAGCGGCGACCAGCGCTACGCCGACGAGTGGGAGCGGCTGTTCCGCCAGTGGTACGCCGGCCGCGACCTGGTCGAGGGCGACTGGCCGGGGCTCGACGTGGTCTGGTACTCCCTCGGCGTGTGCGCCCGCTCGATGTACGTCACGCAGGCGCTGGCCGTCCTCGGTGCGGCGGTCGGCGAGGAGTGCTGGAAGGAGATGATGAAGACCGTCCTCGGCGGCGCCCGCTGGGCCGCGGAGGAGCACGACGAGTTCAGGCACGGGAACTGGCAGTTCGCCACCGTCTGCGAGCTGCTCCACACCGCGCGGGTCTTCGAGGAGCTGCCCGAGGCCGCGGGGTGGGCGGAGATCGCCACGGCCCGCATCCACGAGCACCTGGAGCGCGACGTGCGCGCCGACGGCGGGCACCACGAGCGCTCGCCCGGCTACCACGGCATGTGCCTCGACGCGCTCAAGCGCGCCGCCGCCGTCGAGCCCGAGCTGGCCGCGCACCCGCGCTACCTGGCCATGCACGACTGGCTCGCCGCGCTCATGACCTCGGGCGGCTGGGTCCCGCACCTCCAGGACAGCGGCGTCGTCTGGCCCGAGGGCATCGAACCGGCGAAGGGCTCGCTGAACCTGGAGGCCAGCGGCTACGCGGTCTTCCGCTCGGACACCTTCCACACCGTGATCAACTACGGCTCCTACGTCGGCCACGAGCTGGAGCCGCACAGCCATCACGCCGCGCTCGACTTCGTGATCGCCGGATGGGACGTGCCGCTGGCGTGGGAGGCGGGCGGCCCGCCCTCCTACGACGACCCCGGCTACTACGACTGGTATCAGGCGACCAGGGCGCACAACACGCTGCTGGTCCCAGGCCACGACTACACCGAGGACCGCAGGGCCGCCTGCGACCTGTTCAGGACGACCCGCGAGCTGGACGTCTTCAAGGGACACCACCACGGCTACCCCGCCCGCCACGACCGGACGATCGTCTTCGTCCGCGACCCCGGCTACTGGGTGATCACCGACCGGATCGAGGCGGAGGCGATCTGGCAGGTGCACGGCCTGTCCCCCTGGGTACGGCTCGGCGACGGCCACGTCAGTGAGCGCGGCCCCGGACTCCTCGTGGTGCCTCTCGACCCACCGGACGAGGTCCTGCTCGGGAACGGTCCCGCGCGGATCCCCGACCCTGTCACCAGGACCGCCGAGTACGGCGAGATCCACTCGCTGGGCCTGCGCCGCCGCGACGGCCGGTTCACCGTCGGGCTCTTCCCCTTCCTGGACGAACCTCCCACGATCCCCGACGGATGGACGGTTCATGCTGATCGACGCTGACGCGATGCTCGGCCGCTACCCCCGCAGGGACGTCGGCGAGGGCACGGTCACCGAGACGCTGGCCAGGATGGACCGCTTCGGCATCGCGGAGGCCGTCGTGAGCCACACCCTGTCCTGGCTGCACGACCCGCACACCGGCAACCTCAGGCTGCTCGACCTGATCGAGGGGGAGCCGAGGCTGCGTCCCTGCTGGGTGCTGCTCCCCGACACCTGCGGCGAGACGGGGACCCCGGCCGAGTTCGTGTCCGCCGCGAAGGCGGCAGGGGTCGGCGCCGTGCGCGCCTACCCCGCCGACCACGGCTACGACCTGGCCGGCCGCGACGCCGCCTCGATGCTCCACGCCCTGGCGGAGGCGGAGCTGCCGCTGCTCTTCGACGCGCCGCAGGTCGGCTGGCCCGCCATTGAGTCGATCGCGCGGACCCACCCGGAGCTGTCCGTCGTGGTCGGGGGGCTCGGCTACCGCACGCTGAGGCAGGCGGCGGGCGTGCTGTCCCGCACCGCCAACGTCCACCTCGGCCTGGCCAACCTCTCCTCCCACTGCGGCCTGGAATGGCTCGTCGAGAGGTACGGCCCGCACCGCGTGGTCTTCGGCACCGGCGCGCCGGTCAGGGACCCCGCCGAGTCGGTCACCAGGCTGCTGTGGTCGGAGCTCGACGACCAGGCCGTGGCCGCCATCGGCGCGGGCAACCTGCGGAGCCTGCTGCGAGAGGAGGCGAGGGTGGCGTGAACGCACTCACCTCCGCGGTGTGGAAGCGCGAGCCGCAGAGCGCCCTGCGGATCGTGGACGCGCACGCGCACGCAGGGCCGTACAGCCTGTTCTTCATCCCGGACGCCGGGCGGGGCGGGCTGATGAGGGTGATGGACAGGTGCGGGGTGTCCCACGCGGTCATCTCCAGCCACCTGGCGATCCAGCTCGACGCGGCGGAGGGCAACGCCCAGACCGCCGAGATCGTGGGGCAGGCGCCCGACAGGTTCACCGGGTACCTGACCGTCAACCCGTGGCAGGACCCGGTCGGCGAGCTGGACAAGTGGGGGAACGACCCGCGCTTCGGCGGCGTCAAGCTCCATCCCGACCTGCACGACTACCCACTCACGGGCCGGCGGTACGCCCCCGTGTGGGAGTTCGCGCAGCGGACGGGGTGCCCCGTGCTGACGCACACCTACGACGGCTCGCCGTACAACGACCTGCCGATGGTGGACGAGGTCGCCGCGCGCCACCCCGGCGTGGTGATCCTGGCGGGGCACGCCGGCGCCACGCCGCTCGGGTTCGACGCCGCGATCGAGGTGGCGCAGCGCCGGCCCGGGGTGGTCCTGGAGGTGTGCGGATCCTTCAACACCGGCGCGGACATCGCCACAATGGTGAGAGAGGTGGGCGCCGACCGAGTGGTCTACGGCTCCGACTTCCCCTTCATCGACCTGCGGATGTCTCTGGGACGGGTAATCTTCAGTGGCCTCCCTGAGGAGGATCGGGCGGCGGTGCTCGGCGGAACGATGACCCGCCTGCTTCAGTGGCGATCCGGACTGGGGTGATCATGATCATGGATCGGTTGCGTTCAGAGGCGCGGTCCAGGGTGGCGATCGGGGTCGTGGGGCCGAGCGATCTGGTCGAGGAGATCATGATGATCGGCGCCGACCTGCCGGGAGCCGCCGACTGGCGCCTGGTCGGCGCGCCGCACGCCGGAGAACACGAGACCTACGAGAAGTTCTCCAGGATCGCCGACAGCATCGACGTCGTGCTGTTCACGGGACCGCTCCAGCACGACCTGGCCAGGCAGGCGGGCGAGCTGCCGGTCCCCGCCACCTTCGTGCCGATGAGCGGCGCCAGTCTCTACGCCAGCCTGCTGCGCGGCGTGCTCACCCAGGGCATCGACCCGGCCAGGGTGAGCATCGACTCGCTGCCCGCCGCCGACGTCGACGAGGCCTACGGCGAGATCGGGGTGAGCACCGACGGCGTGCACCTGTCGGAGTACGACCAGCCCGAGTCGGCCCGCGGGTTCGCCGCCTTCCACGAGCAGCTCTACCGGCAGGGCGCCACCACCGCGGCGCTGACCACGATCAGGAGCGTGGCGGGGAAGCTGGCCGCCGCGGGCGTTCCCGTGCTGCGCATGCTGCCCACCTCCCACACGCTGCGACTCTCCCTCAACACCGCCGCGCTGCTCGGCACCGGGAGCAGGCTGGAGGAGTCGCAGATCGCGATCGTCGTGGTGGAGCTGGCCGTCTCGGCCAGGCCCACCTACTCGGGTCCTGGCAACTACTGGCAGCAGGAGCTCAAGCTGTCGCTGCACCAGTCGCTGCTGGCGGACGCGCGGCTGATGGGGGCCACGGTGGCGGCGCGTGACGAGAACAGCTACGTCGTGACCGCGACCGTCGGCGCGCTCGCCCAGGCCACGGACGGGTTCAGGGTCGCGCCCTTCATGGACAGGATCAGGGCGGACGCCGGGGTTGCGGTCGAGGTCGGCATCGGGCTCGGGAGCACCGCGCGCGACGCCGACGCCAACGCGATGGTCGCGGTGGAGAAGGCGCGGGGGGTGGGCGCGGCCGCCGCCTACCTGGTGGGCGGCGACGGGGTCGTGCTGTCGCTGCCGCTGCGCCAGCGCAGGCGGGCCGAGAGCGAGCCCGTGGTCGCCACCAAGGCCGCCAAGCTGCTCGAACGGCTGGTCGAGGCGCTGGGCGACGGGCCGCTCGTCGTGGACGCCGAGACGGTGGCCGACGTACTGGAGATCGCGCCGCGCAGCGCCCGGCGGGTGCTGCAGAGCCTGGCGGAGGAGGGGCTGGCCTGGCCGATGCCGCCGGTCAAGGGCACCCAGGCGGGACGGCCGCGCCAGCCGTACCGCCTGGTCAAGAACTAGCCTTCGGCGAGCAGGCGGCGCGCGGTGGCGGCGAGCAACTCGGCGCTGCCCTCGGCCACCTGGCCGGCCAGCACCTCGTACTCGGTCCTGCGATAGGCGTCGGCGGTCGGCAGGTAGCCGGGGTAGCCGTTGACGTAGCCGAGCACCACGGTGGGGCCCGGCGCCGCCCCGGCGATCTGGTCGGCGACGGCCAGGAACGGCTCACCAGGCAACCCGACGAGCGCCAGTCCACCCAGCCGGGCAACGCCCACCTCCGCTCCGATCGTCCCCGAGCCGGTGGGGCTCGCGGCTTCCGAGGGCACGTCGTCGGCCCGGCGTGCGTATCCGGTGCGTGCTCGCAGGCCCTCCAGGCGGCTGCGGGCCAGGCGAGCGGCCACCGGGTCACCCGCCGCCTCGGCGCGCCGGAGGTCGTCGGCCAGCTTCTCGGAGTCGGCCGGCACCGTGGCGCGTTCGAGCCGGACCCGCCGCGTGACGGCGGCGACCCCCGACCCCGCCCCCCAGACCCGCTCGCCGACCGCCGCCGCCGTCGGCCCGGCCGCCTCGGTCCTCGATCCGGGCGCCTCGGGTCTCGATCCGGCTGTCTCCGTGGCGCCGGTCAGCAGGTCCACGCAGCGGTCGGCCACCAGCGCGCCCAGGCGCGCCAGCTCCGTGGTGTCCTGGCCGCGCCGGGTGTGCCGGGTGCTGATGTCGCCCGCCGCGCCCGTGGCCACCACCACCCACACGTCAGGCCCCAGCCGCGCCCTCAGCGCCCTCCGCACCGCCCCCGGCAGATCCGCGCTGACCCGCCGGTTGGCCGCGGGCAGCACGGTCGGGTGGACCGGCAGCACCACCACGACCCCGGCCAGCCCTCCGTCGACGACCGCGATCACGTCCAGCGGCACCACCGCCTCGGCGTCCGGCCTGCTCCGGTCGGCGCCGACGCCCCGCAGGTCGCCGCCCAGGGCCACCCCCTCGCACGGCCGCTCGCTGTCCACAGCCCTGTGGACGGCGGCGCGGGCCGCCTCCGCGACCAGGTCGAGCCACGGCTCGGGCGTGGCACCGCCCCCCGGCACGCATCCCGTCTCGGGACCCGCGTGCGTGTGGGTGGCCGCCAGCCACAGCTCGCACCCGGCCGCCCGCCGGGCCCGCGCGGCCAGGTCGTCGTTGACGCAGATGACGTCCGCGACGGCCAGCGCGAAGCGGCGCTCCCCGTCGGACCAGGTGACCGCGCTGACCTCGAGCGGATCCAGCGTTCCGGCCGACATCCCTTGCCGGTCGAGATAGCCGCCCATCGGCACGCCCTCGGGCACGTGCAGCACGACGCTGCCGTACCCCACCGTCATCGCCGCGCTCATCGGGTCACCGTCCTGATCATCGAGTCGTAGACACCGGGGTCGTCGGCAGCGGCAAGGAGCGCCGCGCCCGCCAGGCTGTCACCCGCGGGCGGCTGGAGGCGTGCCCCGGGCAGCCGTGCGGCCAGCTCGGTCGCGAACGCGGCCCGCAGCCCGGGATCGCGCAGCAGCCTGCCGGTGCACGCGACCGGCACCACCCGCTCGTCCTCCGCGAAGCAGCGGGCGGCCGCGGTCACCGTGCAGGCGAGCTCGCGGCCCGCCGCCGAGACGATGGCTCGCGCCGTCGCGTCGTGCTCGGCCAGCTCGAAGACGTGGACGGCGAAGCGCGCGATCCGCGACACCGCGTCGGGCGAGAGGTAGAGCAGGCCCGGCAGCTCCGCCAGGTCGCCCCAGACCTCCTCAGCGCGCTCGGTGAGCGCCCCGGCCGCCGCCCTGCCGTCGAAGCCCCGGTACGCGGCGTCGAGCCCCTGGCGGCCGATCCAGAACCCGCTGCCCGCGTCGCCGTACAGGTAGCCCCAGCCGTCCACCTGCCTGATCGTGTCGGCCACGCCCAGCGCGATGGCGCCCGTGCCCGCCGCGAGCACGACGCCCCGCCCTCCCCCGAAGGCGCCGGCGTGCGAGGTGACCACGTCGGTCGTGATCAACACGCGGTCCGCCATGGCGAGCAGGCGGTCGGCGAGCGCGTCCTGGGCGTCGAGGATCGTGGTCAGGCCCAGGCAGATCGTGCCGAGCCCGCGCCAGTCGGTCCCGACGCGCTCGAGCACGGCGTCGGCGGGGGAGCCTTCGGCGTACGACAGGCCGGGCACCTCCCTGATCTCCTGGACGCGGCCGCGCGAGGAGAGCGCCAGGCGCAGGCCGGTCTGCCCGCCGTCGATCGCCAGATCCATCCGGTCTCCCTTGGTTCACCATCAGGGCCGCAGCCCCGCCCTGCGGTACTCGGTGGGAGAGCAGCCGACGTGCCGGCGGAACGCGCCGCGCAACGCCTTGGCGCTCGGGTATCCGGTGCGGGCGGCGATCACGTCCACGGGCAGCGTGGAGGTGGTGAGCAGCCGCCTGGCGTGCCGCAGCCGCAGCCCGGTCAGGTGCCGCAGGAAGGTCGTCCCGCGTTCCTCCGCGAACAGGTGCGAGATGTAGAACGGGCTCGCGCACACCGCCTCCGCCACGGTCGACAGCCGCAGCCCCGGATCGGTGTAGTGCTCGGCCAGGTACGCCTCCGCCAGCGCCAGGATGTCGGTGCGCGCGGGCGGCGGCATCAGCCGTCCGAGCGTCTCCCGCAGCCAGATGTGGAGGTAGGAGCGCTCGTGGATGTCGCCGACCGTCACGATGTCCTCGATCGGCAGCCGGGCGCAGGCCGCCACCCAGTCGGTCGACCCGTCGGGCAGGCGGGAGCGGTTGACCACGTCCACCACGAACAGCAGCTCGCCGATGAGCCAGTTGCGCAGGGTCACCGGGTCGACGTCGGGCTCGCTCGCGCACCTGTCGACCCAGCCGGCCAGCAGTCCGGCCGCCCCGTTACGGTCACCGGCCCGCACCCGCCTGGTCAGCTCCTCCTCGATCCTGACCGGGGGCGACAGCGCGCCGCGCGACGCCGAGGCGCCCGAGGAGATCACCCTGTCGCCGCCGAGCACGAGCTTGTAGTCGTTGGCCCGGCGCGCCTCCCTCTCGGCCTCCCCCTGGCGGAGGCGGGGGAGGCCGAGGCTGACCGTGGCGGTCCAGGCCGTCTCCCTGACGATCCTGGCCCGCACCTCCTCGGCCAGCGCCGCCGCCTCCGACATCAACGCGTCGGGATCGGCGCCCGTCAGCATCACCAGCCACTCCTCGGGCGGCTGTGGGCTGCAGGTCACGCCGGGACGGCCGAGGGCCGCGGCGCGCACCGCGTGGTCGGCTCGCCGGAGCTGGCGCCGAGCCCACACCTGCCCCTGGGCCTGCGAGGAGGCGACGAAGTCATCGATGTCCACCAGCGCGGCGACGGCATAGCTCATGCCTCCACTTTAGGCGGACCGAAATTTGACCGTATTCACGAGCGTGCCGACGCCTTCGACGGTGGCCCGCATGGTGTCGCCGTCCTTGAGCGGGGCGATCCCGGCGATGGTCCCCGTGGCGATGAGGTCGCCGGGCATCAGCGTCATCCCGTCGGACAGGTCGGCGATGAGCCGGGGAACGCCGAACACCATCTGCTTGGTGTTGGCGCGCTGCCTGACCTCGCCGTCCACCTCCAGCGTCAGCTCCAGCGCCTGCGGATCGGGCACCTCGTCCACGGTGGCCAGATAGGGGCCGGTCGGGGCGAAGGTGTCGAAGCCCTTGGACTGGTCCCACGGCACGTTGCGGCCGATGTTGACCAGCTGCAGGTCGCGCGCCGTCATGTCGTTGAGCACGGTGTATCCGGCGACCGCCTCCCTCCACCGCTCGGCGGGCAGGTCCCTGGTGACCTTGCCGATGACGACGGCCAGCTCCACCTCGTGCTCCAGGTGGCTGGTGCGCGCGGGAGCGATCACGGGCTGGTTGTGCCCGGTCAGCGCGGACGGCGGCTTGAAGAACAGCACGGGCTCGGGCGGCACCTCCATGCCGCTCTCCTCGGCGTGGGCGACGTAGTTCAGCGCCAGGCAGCAGATCTTCGTGCAGGTCGCCACGGGCGGCTCGAAGAAGACCTCCGCCTCGTCCAGCTCGGGCCTGCGCGAGGCGGCCGTTTCGCTCAGCCGCGCCAGGCCGAGCGAGTTCAGCAGGGCCACGGGGTCGTCGGTGCCGAGATCGGCCAGGCTGACCAGCCCGCCGTCCCGCAGGGCCACCAGCTCGACGGGGGCGGACGGCGTGCGCCGGATGCGTCCAAGGAACATACCGGCAAGCCCACCAGCGCGCCCGGTGCGCCACAAGCACCGAAATTTGCGCTGACGACCCACTTCTTGCCGTCCTGCTTGTCGCCGGGCGAGAGGCGGCTCTTTGATGGTCGCCATGACCCGCTCTCTGGACGTCAGCCGCGACCTCTACGCCACCGCCCAGCAGTTCATCGCGGGCGGCGTCTCCAGCGACGCCCGCCGTTCGGCAGGCGTGCCCCTCTACGTCGAAAGGGCCGCGGGATCGCGCCTGTGGGACGTGGACGGCAACGTCTACCTCGACTACGTCCTCGGCCAGGGCCCCGCCCTTCTCGGCCACTGCCCGCCCGCCGTCGTCGAGGCCGTCACCGCGCAGGTGTCGCGCGGCATCGTCTACTCGGCCCAGCACGCCGCCGAGGCACGGGTGGCCGAACGCCTGTGCGCGATGGTGCCGTCGGCCGAGCGGGTCCGCTTCAACACGGTGGGCTCGGAGGCCGCGCACGCCGCCTGGCGGCTGGCCCGCGGGCACACCGGACGGCCGAAGATCCTCAAGTTCGAGGGCCACTACCACGGCTGGCTCGACCCGGTCCTCTACAGCGTCCACCCCGCCCTGGACGCCGCGGGTCCCGCCGACGCCCCGCACGCGGTCCCCGGCACCGCGGGCCAGCCGCCCGCTGCCGATCTCGTCGTGGCGCCGTGGAACGACCTGGAGGCGCTCGCCTGCCTCATGGACGACCAGATCGCCGCCGTGGTCATGGAGCCCGTGCTGTGCAACACGGGCGCCATCGAGCCCGACCCGGGCTACCTGCGGGCCGTGAGGGAGCTCTGTGACCGCAACGGGAGTCTGCTGATCTTCGATGAGATCATCACCGGCTTCCGCCTGGCGCCCGGCGGCGCGCAGGAGTACCTCGGCGTCCACCCCGACCTGTCGATCTTCGGCAAGGCCATGGCGGGCGGCATGCAGGTCTCGGCCCTCGCGGGACGGGCCGACGTGATGGACACCATCTCCACCGGCAAGGTCGCGCACGCCGGCACCTTCAACTCCCAGCCCGTCGGCATCGCGGCCGCGGAGGCCACCCTGCGCATCCTCGACGAGCAGCGGGAGGAGGTCTACGGCACCCTGTACGCCCGGGGCAGGGCGCTCATGGAGGGCCTGCGCGAGGCCGCGGCCAAGGCGGGCGTCCCCATGCTCGTGGACGGCCCGGGACCGGTCTTCCAGACGTACTTCACCGACGCGCCCGCCGTACGGAACTACCGGGACTTCGCCCGCACCGACCGGGCCAGGATGGCGCTCCTGCACGCCGCGCTGCTCGAGCGGGGCGTCAACATGGTGCCGCGCGGCCTATGGTTCCTGTCCACGGCCCACACCGAGGCGGACGTCGCCGCCACTGTCGACGCCTTCGCCGACGCGCTGGGGACCCTTCCGCTCGGTTGAGATCACCAGCGCCACGCCGACCAGGATGACCAGCCCGCCGAGGAGGATCTGCGGGGTCACCGGCTCGCTCAGCACCAGCGCGCCCAGCGCCACGGCGACCGCGGGGTTGACGTACGCGTAGGTCGACACCAGCGAGATGGGCGCGTTGCCGAGCAGCCACACGAACGAGGTGAACCCGACCAGCGACCCCACCAGTATCAGGTAGACCAGCCCCGCCCACGACCGGCCCGAGATCTGCTCGAGGACCAGAGACTCGCCGGTCACCGTGCCGAGCAGCGCGAGGCCCACGCCGCCGACCAGCATCTCGACGGTGCTGGCGGCGAACGGGTTGGCCGGCAGCGAGATGCGGCTCGAGAGGAACGACCCCACGGCCCACGACAGCGACCCGAACAGGACGACGACGATGCCGATGGTCGAGCTCGCGCCGTGGCCGCCCGTCAGCGACAGCGCCGCGACGCCGCCGAGACCGACCAGCACGCCGGCCAGCGTGAGGACCTTGGGCCGGTCCCTGACCGCGAACCTGAACACCACCAGCCAGAGCGGCACCGACGCGACGAGCAGCGCGGCCAGGCCGGTCGAGATGTGCTGCTCGGCGACCGCCAGGAGCCCGTTGCCAAGGGTCAGCAGCAGGATGCCCGCGATCGCCGCCCCGACGAACTCCCTGCGCGTCATCCTGAACACCGCCCTGCCCCCTCGGGCCAGCAGGAAGGCGCCCAGCAGGACACCTGCGGCGACGAAGCGCATGGCGCCGCTGTACATGGGCGGAATCGTCTCGACGGCGACGGCGATCCCGAGGTAGGTCGACCCCCACACCACGTAGACGATCCCCAGCGCTATCCAGACGAGGAGTCGCTTGTCAGTGGCGTTTTGTCCCATGGCTGCTGACAATAGCGCCCCAAATTATGATCTTTACGGCGAGCCCCACTCAAGCGCACCGCGGATCACCGGCGACTGCCGCCGTCACGTCGCCCGTTACTGGGGGAATCGTCGAGCGTCGGACGGGGTGGCCTTCCGTTGCCGGCCCCGGCCATGGGCGCTCGGTGACGCGTATCCCTGGACAGAGCCCAGCCCCGCGCGCTCGGGTGGCGCGGCCCCGCCGCTTGCCGTAAAGGATCAGCAAACAGCGGGCCCCACAGCATGCCGTAGGGGATCAGAGAACGATGGGGTCCGCCGCCCCTGAAAAGGGGAAGGGGGGCGACGGACCGGATCACCTGGACCCCAGTTTCTCCACGATCAGCCGGTAGAGCTGCCGCGGACGGCCAGGCTGGGGCGTGCGGTTCGGCGGAAGCGGCCACGCGAGTCCCTCGTCAACCAGCGTGCGCAGCAACCGCCGAGCCGTGCGCGGGGTCACCCCGAGCATCTTCCCCGCGCCCTCGGCGTCGACGACCGTGTCGCCGCCCTCCAGCTTCGCCGCCAGCCGCGCGAGCACCTCGATGCCCTTCGGCTTGAGCGGCGTCGCGCCCTGCGGGGGCATCCTGGGCGCGGGGATCAGCGCCCGCCCCTCGCGGTCGAACGTGAACCCCTGCGCCTGCTTGCCCGCCTGCGAGCGGGCCAGCGCGGCGCGCGCGTGGGATTCGGCGTCGTGCGTGGTACGGCCCATGCCCACGCCCACCTCGACCGCCAGCCCCAGCTCGTCGCGGATCCTGGCGGCGAAGGGCAGCACCCTGAAGCCGTCCGTCGCCGAGGCGATCGAGCCCCGGGTGGCGGTGACCAGGTAGCTGTGGTCGTCGATGGGCCACACCGTGGCGTTGATCCGGTTGGCCTCCTGCACCAGCAGCCGGTGCAGGGACAGCCGCAGCTCGTCGCGCCAGTAGCGGGGCGCCGCCCTGCGCACGGGTTCGCGCAGCGTCGGCACCTCGATCAGCACCACGGTGAGCTGCGACTCCTCCAGCCGGTGGTGGGCGCCGAGCAGCGCCGCGGTGTGCAGCGCGGTCCGCACCGCCGCCGAGGTCGGCCTGATCCTGATGGCGGGGACCCCCGCCGTCTGCAGCCGGTCGGCGACCGCCGGCAGGCACGTGAGTGCCCCCGTGGTCGCCCCCTGCCTGGCCAGCCGTTCGTGGTAGGCCGCGATCGTGCCGGTGGCGCCCGGTTCGTCGCGGCTGTGCACGTCGGTGGCGGGAATGCCCAGATCGGTGTACGCCTCCTCGACGTCGGCGCGGGCGACCACGTCGATGCTCACCCGCTGGGGGTCGAGCCGGGGGTCGATGGCCGCCTTGGCCAGCGCCGCGATCAGCGCCGCCCCACCGAGCTGGACGTACGTCGCCGGCATCGTCAGTACGCCGGAACGCCTCGCCAGATCGTAGGGGACGGGGCTGGCGAAAAGGCACGCGTCAACCCCTGGGCCCAGCCGTGTCACCTTGTCCGCCGCCTCCTGCTCGTCGCGGTACGCGGCGGCGACGAGGCGGCATGGCAGGGGCGCCGCGGCGTGACCCATCAGCATGACGCGTTCGACCAGATCGTGGGGTCCGACCACGCCGATCGTGAGGTCCGGTGTCATAGCGCCCGGGCGTGACACTCGGGGAGGCTCTTCGGTCCGCTCGACCAATGTTCGTCCCATCCTGCCGTCCATTGCAGTGCTCTCTTTTGGAACGATCGCTCGCGAGGGCCATAATGTCACGCCCAAATTTTCCAGAAAGTCACTCTGGAAAGAGTTCAGCCAGGTCAGCGCTAAGAAACCTCGCGAATAATATCCGCGCCCACTGCCCTCATTCGATCGGCCAGATGCGCATGGCCGCGGTCGATCAGATAGCCGGACTCGATGACCGTCTCGCCTTCGGCGGCGAGCCCCGCCAGGACGAGCGCGATGCCGGAACGAAGATCGTGCGCCGTCACCCTGGTGCCGACGAGCGGGGTGTGGCCATGGACGGTGGCCGCGTTGTCCTTCACCCGCACGTCGGCGCCCATCTTGTTGAGCTCGCCCGCGAGTGCGAAACGGCCGTCGAAGATGCGCTCGTGGATGTAGCTGATGCCGTCGGCGAAGCAGGCCACGGTCATCATCGGCGACTGCAGGTCGGTCGCGAACCCCGGGTAGGTGTCGGTGATGACGTTGATCGGCTTGAGCGGGCTGTTGTGGCAGCGGACGTTGAGCACCGCGCCCTGCGTGGCGAACTCGACGCCCATCTGCTCCAGCTTGTAGCGCACCACGCCCAGGTCGAGGCCGGTGCCGACGAGGCTGAGCTCGCCGCCGGTGATGGCCGCCGCCATGGCGAACACGCCCGCGTCGAGCCGGTCGGGCATCACGGTGTGCTCGACGGCGTGCAGCTCGGTGACGCCCTCGACGGTGATGAACCCGGTGCCGCCGCCGCGGATCTTCGCGCCCATCTTGGTGAGCATGTCGATCACGTCGAGGACCTCGGGCTCCAGCGCCGCGTTCTCGATCACGGTGGTGCCGCTGGCGAGGGCGGCGGCCATGATGAGGTTCTCGGTGCCGGTGTGCGACGGGGTGTCGAGGTAGAGCGTCGCCCCGGTCAGGCCGGACGACTTGACGTGGATGACGGTCTCGCTCTCGTCCACGATCGCGCCGAGGCGCTTGTAGCCGAGGTAGTGGAAGTCGAGATTGCGGCTGCCGAGGTTGCAGCCGCCGACGCCCTCGACCACGGCCTCGCCCAGCCGGTGGAGCAGGGCGGGGGTGAACAGCACCGAGCCGCGGAAGCGCCTGGCGATCTCGGCGGGCAGGACCGGGCTGGTCAGCCTGGAGGCGTCGATCACCAGCGTGCGCTCGGCCTCGTGCAGCTCCACGTGCGCGCCGATGGCCTGCGCCAGCTCGACCGCGCGGCGGACGTCCTCGATGATGGGGACGTTGCGCAGGACCGTACGGCCCTTGGCCGCGAGCAGGGCGGCCCCGATCATGGGCAGCACGGCGTTCTTCGCGCCCTGGATGAACGCGGTTCCACGCAGTGCGTTGCCACCGCGCACGCGGTAACGGACCATTCGCTTCTGCTCTCCTCGGAAGAAAGTGTTCGGGACGCGCCAACAGTAGCCGCTGCGGACGGCTGAGCCGGCCGATTCGCCCCGTGACTACCCGGTAAAGGAGTGTCCAGTGAGACGCTCGTACGCCTCGATGTAGCGCTGCCGCGTGCGCTCGACCACCTCGTCGGGAAGAGGGGGTGGAGCCTCTCCTGAGGATTTGTCCCATCCGGATTCCGGCGAATTCAGCCAGTCGCGGACATATTGCTTGTCGAAGGAGGGCTGCGAGCGCCCCGGCTCCCACTGGTCGAGCGGCCAGAAACGGGAGGAGTCGGGAGTCAGCACCTCGTCGCCGAGGGTCAGAACTCCGTTGGAATCCCAACCGAGTTCGATCTTGGTGTCGGCGAGGATGATGCCGCGCTCGTGGGCGATCTCGGCGCCGCGGGTGTAGACGGCGAGGGTGATCCTGCGCAGTTCCTCCGCGGTCTCCTCGCCCACCTCGGCGACCACCTGGTCGAAGGTGATCGGCTCGTCGTGCTCGCCGATCGGGGCCTTCGTGGAGGGGGTGAAGATCGGCTCGGGCAGGCGGGAGCCGTCCAGCAGGCCCTGCGGCAGCCGTACGCCGGAGACGGCGCCGTCACGGTCGTACTCGGCCAGGCCACCGCCCGCGAGGTACCCACGCGCCACGCACTCCACCGGCACCATCCTCAGCGGCTTGCACACCATGCTGCGCGCGTCGGGTGAGGGGCCCGCGAGGTGGTTCGGGACGATGTCCTTGAGCTGCTCGAACCACCAGATCGACAGCTGGGTGAGGATCGCACCCTTGTCGGGGATCTCCGGCTCGAGCACGTGGTCGAAGGCCGAGATGCGGTCGGAGGCGACCATCAGCAGCAGGCCGTCGTCGGTCTCGTAGAGGTCGCGTACCTTGCCGGAGTGCACATGCTTCATCGGGCGATGTCCGTCCTGTGGTGCGAGCCGCGCAGCTCGATCCTGTCCACCAGTTCGTAGGCGTGGTTCCTGGCGCTCTCCTGGTCGGGGCCGGTGCCGACGACCGCGAGCACCCGCCCGCCCGAGGAGACGATCCTGCCGTTCTCGACCGAGGTTCCGGCATGGAGGACGTAGGCGTGCTCGGTGGGCTCCAGCCCGGTGATCGCATCGCCCTTGACGGGGTCGCCCGGGTAGTTCTCCGCCGCGATCACCACCGCCACGGCCGAGCCCTCGCGGTAGGACAGCGGCGGCTGGTCGGCCAGCTCGCCCTTCGCGCACGCCATCAGCAGCCCCGCCAGCGGCGTCTCGAGCCTGTCGAGCACCACCTGCGTCTCAGGGTCGCCGAACCGCGCGTTGAACTCGATGACCTTCGGCCCCTTGGAGGTCAGCGCCAGACCGACGTACAGCACCCCGTTGTACGGCAGGCCGCGCCCGGCCAGCTCGGCCACCGTCGGGTGCACGACCTCGCGCATCACCTGCTCGGACAGCTCCTTCGGCGCCCACGGGAGCGGCGTGTAGGCGCCCATGCCGCCGGTGTTGGGACCCTCGTCGCCGTCGTAGGCGCGCTTGAAGTCCTGGGCGGGCTGCAGCGCCACCGCGGTCGAGCCGTCGCACAGCGCGAACAGCGACACCTCGGGGCCGTCGAGGAACTCCTCGATCACCACCCGCTCGCACGCCCGCGCGTGGGCGAGCGCCGCGCCGAGGTCGCCGGTGACGACCACACCCTTGCCCGCGGCCAGCCCGTCGTCCTTGACCACGTACGGCGCGCCGAACTCCTCGAGCGCCCGCTCGGCCTCCTCAGGCGTCGAGCAGGTGCGCGACCTCGCGGTGGGGACCCCCGCGGCGTTCATGACGTCCTTGGCGAAGGCCTTGGAGCCCTCGATCATGGCGGCCTGCCCGCTGGGGCCGAAGCAGGGGACGCCCTTGGCGCGCACCGCGTCGGCCACCCCCGCCACCAGCGGCGCCTCGGGGCCGACGACGACGAGGTCGGCACCCAGGCGCTCGGCCAGCTCGGCGACCCGCGCGGGGTCGGTGGGGACGATGTCGTGGAGGGTCGCGATCTCCGCGATGCCGGCGTTGCCGGGGGCACAGTGGAGCTCGGAAACCTGGGGGTCGAGTTTGAGCGAGCGGCACAGGGCGTGTTCCCGCCCGCCGGATCCAATCACTAGAACGCGCACCCAGCCATTCTCCCAGCTCACTGGTTTCCGTTTGCACCCGCGTCGGGCACCGGGACGCCGTACCCCGAGGAGGCTCGCCGTGCCAGATCGGCCTCCTCTCCCCGCGAGTCCCCATGGGCCGCTTCTCGGGTGTGCGGCAGGAGGAGAGAAGCGGATGTGCGGGATGGGGAGGGAATCTTTGTGGAGTTCTACGTGATCGTCTGACTCGTGAGCGAGTAGCCTGTGGGGGGTTCCTCGGCCTGTGATAGGTTGGGTCGGCTTTGCGGCGTCTCGTGTGATTGGAGGTGGTCCGGGATGAATCCTGGTGATCCCAGCAGTACGTGCCCGCGCATGATCATCGTGCGCACCCCCGACCACTCCAATTCGGCAGCCTGATCGTGCCTCCACGCATCTCTAGATTGAGGTGATCTTTCGTCCTGCGTGGACCGTGCCAGGTCGGGCGGAAAGGGACTGCCATGCGCTCGTCCACGATCTTCCGTCGCATCAACCGTCACCCCGTTCCCGTGCACTCCGCACGCCAGATGGCCACGCCCGTGCGTGAGGCCTGCGTGCCGCCGGTCGACTCCATCGTCGAGTACGGCGCCTACATCAACGGCAAGAAGATCTGCGCCGACGGCATCATCGAGTCGCTCGAGCTGGTGCGCGGCCACAATGCCGCCAACGACGGCGCCAAGGCCTTCGTCTGGGTGGGCCTGCACGAGCCAGAGGCCCCCGAGGTCGAGTGGCTGGCCGAGGTGTTCGGCCTGCACCCGCTGTCGGTGGAGGACGCGGTCAAGGCCCATCAGCGGCCCAAGATCGAGCGCTACGGCGACTCCCTGTTCATGGTCCTGAAGACCGTCGCCTACCTCGACCACAACGAGCTGACCGCGACGAGCGAGATCATCGCCACCGGCGAGATCATGGTCTTCCTCGGCGCCGACTTCGTGGTGACCGTACGGCACGGCCGGCACTGCCCGCTCACCGAGGTGCGCGAGAAGCTCGAGGACAAGCCCAAGCTGATGAACCGCGGGCCCACGGGCGTGCTGCACGCGATCTCCGACCACGTCGTCGACCGCTACCTGCAGGTCGCCGACCTCATGCAGCTCGAGCTCGAAGAGGTCGAGGCCACGGTCTTCGCCGACGTCAGCTCCCGCGACATCAACCGCATCTACCAGCTCAAGCGGGAGATGCTGGAGATGAAGCGCGCGGTCACGCCGCTGCAGCCGCCCATGGCCTCGCTCCCGCAGCGCCGCGTCATCCCCAGCGAGATGCGCGAGTACTTCCGCGACGTCGGCGACCACCTGGCCAGGGTGTGCGAGCAGGTCGAGTCGTCCAACGAACTGGCCAACTCGATCCTGCAGGCCGCGCTCGCCCGCTCCAACACCCTCGCCAACGAGGACATGCGCAAGATCTCCTCGTGGGTCGCCATCATCAGCGTGCCGACGATGATCGCGGGGATCTACGGCATGAACTTCGACTTCATGCCGGAGACCAAGCAGGTCTGGGGCTACCCGGCCGTGCTGGCCGTCATGGTCACGGCCTGTACTCTCCTCTACCGCGGTTTCCGTCGTAACGGATGGCTTTAAGTCTCATTTGACCGTATTGCCGGACCACCGGGCGTGCCTTTACGACGTTCCGGGAAGCGTCCACGGTATGTACGGGGCAAGAGGGACAAAAACCATCATCGGCACGATTCTTGCCGGTTCGGCGCTGCTCGCGGGCTCGGCCTGTGGGAGCAGCGGCACACAGTCCGGCACCGTCGCCGCACAACAGGCGGGCGCGGGAGCCGCGGCGGACAGACCCGTCGCCCTCCTGTCGCCCACGGGGGTGCCCACGGACCCCACAGGGATGCCTACGGATCCCACGGGTCACCCCACCCCCACAATGCCAGGCGAACCGAGCCCGGGCGCCGGCATGGCCGACCTGCAGAAGGCGGCCTCGGGCGCGCTCGAGGCCGTGGAGGGCGGCACGCTCGTCTCGATCGAGTCCGAGGACGAGGGCCGCTGGGAGGTCCACGTCGTCGAGACCGACGGCACCGAACAACAGATGGACGTCGACGCCGAGACCGGAGACGTGGTCTCCGGCCCCACGACCGAGGAGGACGAGGCGGAGGACAAGGCCGAGCTCCAGGCCCTCGTCAAGGGCGCCGAACTCACCTACGAGGAGGCCGCGGCGAAGGCCGCCTCGGCCGTGCCCGGAGGCCGGATCACCGAGCTGAGCCTGGACCGCGAGGGCGGCAAGGTGGTCTGGGAGGCCGACGTGATGGCCGCGGACGGCACCAAGCACGAGGTCAAGGTCGACGCCAAGGAAGGCACGGTGCAGAAGAACGGCGCGACGAGCTGAACGGAAGGCCGCTCAGACCCCTACCGGCTTGAGCGGGCCGACGGGACGGGGAAGCGCGAGCCCGCGCTCCTCCCACAGCTCTCTCATCAGGTCGGGATAGTCGGTGACGACGCCCGCCACTCCGAGGTCGAGCATCCGCTCGGCCGTGGCGGCGTCGTTCACCGTCCAGACGGCGACGGGCAGCCCCGCCGCTCCGGCCTGCGCCATCAGCGCCTCGTCCACCATCACGTGCTCGGGTGAGAGCGTCGTGCCGCCCGCGGCGCGCGCGGCGGCGGGGAGGTCGTCGCCCAGGTCGTCGTGCCAGTGCAGCGTGTCGCGCTCGATCAGGGCGAAGCGCTGCGTGCCCGGCGCGAGCGAAGCGGCGTGCCCGATGATCCGCCAGTCGAAGCTGAGGATCGCCGCGTTGCCGAGCCTGCCGTGCCTGTCGAGCTCGGCCACCACGGCCTCGGTGAACTCCAGCGGATCGGCCGTCAGCTCGGGCCTGGTCGGATCGGACTTCAGCTCGACGTGCAGCCTGACCGAGTCGGCGTCGTAGGCGTTCACCAGGCCGAGCACCGCGCCGAGGGTCGGCATGCGGGTGTCGGGCATGGGCTTCTGCGTGAGGGCGAAGGGGTCGGTGGGATGCCGCGGCAGCCGCACCCCGACGTCCAGCGTGCGCAGCTGGGCGAGGGTGAGGGCGTTGACGGGCTTGCCCACGTAGGGGAACAGCGGGTCCTGCGCCGCCGCGGGCCGCGTGTCGGCGCTCGTCACGGCCGAGACCGTGAGGTCGTGCGTGAGCACGAGACGCCGGTCGGCGGTGAGCGCGACGTCGAACTCCAGCGCATGGACGCCCATCTCCATGGCGTGGCTCAATCCCGGGAGGGTGTTCTCGGGCCAGAGCCCTCTCGCTCCCCGATGACCGTGAATTTCGACATGCACATCGGGGACCCTACCGTCCTGGCGACGCGCTGACGCGCGTGCCACGCCGGGAGCTGTTTGTCCTGATCTTTCCGCTTCCATCCCGTACGGCTACCGCCTGGGAAAGGCCACCCCGGTCACCGGCTCGCGCCCGTCCATCACGCCACTCCTGCGCCGCCCCGCGGCGCCGTCACGCCGGGCTCGCTCAGGGCCCACCGACGGCCGGCGGCACCGCGCCGGCCGTCGCGAGAAGGCGGGTGTGTCAGACCAGGGAGTGCAGCTCGATGGTCTGGTCGCGGCCGGGGCCGACGCCGATGGCGGAGATGCGCGACTCGCTCATCTCCTCCAGCGCCCGCACGTACGCCTGGGCGTTGGCAGGCAGGTCCTCGAAGCTCCTGGCCTTGGAGATGTCGCCCTCCCAGCCGGGGAACTCCTCGTAGATCGGCTTCGCGTGGTGGAAGTCGGTCTGCGTCATCGGGATCTCGTCGTGCCGTACGCCGTCGACGTCGTAGGCGACGCACACCGGGATGCGGTCGAGGCCCGACAGCACGTCCAGCTTGGTCAGGAAGAAGTCCGTGACGCCGTTGATCCTGGTCGCGTAGCGCGCGATGACCGCGTCGAACCAGCCGCAGCGGCGGTTGCGCCCGGTGGTCACGCCGTACTCGCCGCCGGTCGTGCGCAGCCAGTCGCCCATCTCGTCGGTCAGCTCCGTCGGGAACGGACCCGAGCCGACGCGCGTGGTGTACGCCTTCAGGATGCCGATCACGCCGGTGAGGCGGTTCGGCGGGATGCCCGCGCCCGCGCACGCCCCGCCGCTGGTCGGCGAGGAGGAGGTGACGAACGGGTAGGTGCCGTGGTCGATGTCGAGCAGCGTGCCCTGGCCGCCCTCGAGCAGCACGAACTTGTCGTCGTCCAGCGCCTTCTTCAGCACCAGCGAGGTGTCGGCGATGTGCGGCTTGAGCCGCTCGGCGTAGCCGAGGTACTCCTCCAGCACCTTCTGCCCGTCGATGCCGCGCCTGTTGTAGACCTTGGTCAGCACCTGGTTCTTCTCGCCGAGCACGGCCTCGATCTTCTGCGCGAGGATGCCGGGGTCGAGCAGGTCCTGGACCCTGATGCCCATGCGGTAGATCTTGTCGCCGTAGGCGGGCCCGATGCCGCGCCCCGTCGTGCCGATCTTCGCCTTGCCGAGGTAGCGCTCGGTCACCTTGTCGAGCGCCTTGTGGTGGGGCATGATCAGGTGCGCGTTCGCCGAGATCAGCAGCCGCTCGGCGGAGATGCCCCGCTCGGCCAGCGCGTCGAGCTCCGACAGCAGGACCCCTGGGTCGATCACCACGCCGTTGCCGATCACCGGGACCACGTCGGGCGACAGGATGCCGGTGGGGACGAGGTGGAGGGCGTACTTCTGGTCGCCGATCACGATGGTGTGACCGGCGTTGTTCCCGCCCTGGTAGCGAACGACGTAGTCGACGGCGCCGCCGAGCAGGTCGGTCGCCTTCCCCTTGCCTTCATCGCCCCACTGGGCACCCAAGACAACGACAGCCGGCATGGTTATCTCTCCCGAGCAAAACGAAAACCCCTGGCGCAAGCGCGACAGGGGCTCTTGCGTGGAGAGACTACCCGAGTATGCCCATTCGTCCCAAGGGCTAGCCCTTGGTCAGCGCGTCGTATGCCTCGGTGCTGCTGTCCTTGAGGAACTGCAGGCACCGTTCGGCCTCGTCCTTCTCGCCGATCGACTGCGCGGCCCTGGACAGTGAGTAGAGGCAGCGCAGGAAGCCGCGGTTCGGCTCATGCTCCCACGGGATCGGCCCGTGCCCCTTCCATCCGCTCCTTCTCAGCTGGTCGAGGCCACGGTGGTAGCCGGTGCGGGCGAAGGCGTACGAGGTGACCGCGTGGCCCTTGGCGAAGTATTCCTCCGCGAGTGCGGCCCAGGCCGCCGGGTAGGCGGGGAAGCGCGCTGCCACGTCGGACGCCTTAGCGCCGGATTCCAGCGCCTCTCGGGCCTCGGGCAGGTCCGGCAGGTGGGTCGGGGGCGGCCCGGCGAGAAGGTTATCCATAGACAAGTCATACCCGCCAAGCGGGGAAAGTGGCTAGGAGATCTTCGTCGCAGTGTGGGGATCTACGGCGTGCTCGCTCACTCGAGGGCCCTGAGCAGCCGGTCGAGCACATCGTCCCAGGGGCGCGCGGGAACCACCGCCACCCCCGCCCGCTCGGCCTGGCCGGCCAGCCAGTCCCCGAACAGGCGGCTCACCCTGGCCCGCTCGCGCTGCGCCCCTGCCGCGGGCTCGCGCAGCCGGTAGTTCTCGACGATCTGCTCCTCGTCGCCCTCGTACAGGACGGCCGCGCGCACGCCGTCCAGCTCCGCGGCCAGCGACGGCAGCAGGTAGTCGCCCTCGATGACCACAGGAGTCCTGGTCTCGAGGTGGTTGGCGACCACCGCCCGCACCGCGGGGACGAGCGCCCGCGCCACGGAGATCTGCATCTCCACGATCCGCTCGGGCGGCAGCGCGGGGGCGTCGGGTCGGCCCGCCAGTAGTGGAGCGCGGGCAGCTGCTCGGGTGTGGTCATGGCCTGCAGCGCCTCGACGATGTCGTCGATCTCGACGATCGGCACGCCGAGGCGCCGGGCCAGGGGATAGGAGACCTGGCTCTTGCCGGTCCCGGAGGCGCCGCCGAGCAGGATGACAGGGGTGTCGTTCACGCAGGGATGCTACCGATGGCGCCATGAACGCTTACGTCCTCCTGCTGACCAAGAACCCGGAGACGGCCAGCAACACGCCCCTGCTCATCCAGTTCCTGCCGTTCCTCGGCAGCGCGTTCGTCCCCCCGGAGTCGATGCCGGCGGGGATCAGGTGGTTCGCCGAGTACCAGCCCTTCACGCCCGTCATCGAGACGCTGAGGGGGCTGCTGACCGCCACTCCGGTGGGCGGCATCTGGATCGTCGCGGTGGCCTGGTGCCTCGGCATCGCACTGGTGGGCTACCTGTGGTCGAGGAGACTGTTCAACCGCGGCACCGCCGGCTAGCCCGGCGAGACAGTTCTTGAACGCCCGGCGCACGCGCCCCTCCCGTTGGATAATGATCGACGACTTCGACACTCCGACGGGAGGCGTGAGTGGCCCTGCCCAGCTCGTCCGCCGTCCGTGTCCAGGGGCCGGCAGGAGTGTCGGGCGGCGGCTGCCTGGTGGGGCCGCGCGAGGTGGTGACCTGCGCCCACGTCGTCAGCGGAGCACTCGGCCTGTGCGTCGACGAGCGGCCCGACGAACCGGTCCTGATCGACTTTCCGTTGTTCGGCGACGAGCACGAGCCGATCGCCGCCCACGTGGTGGCCTGGGACGCCCACGGTGACCTCGCGGGGCTGCGGCTGGCCGAGCCGCCGCCGCGGGGCGTCCTTCCCACCCGGCTGGTCAGTGCGCCCCACTACTGGGGCCACCCCTTCCGCGCGCTCGGCTTCCCCGTTGGGCACGACGACAGCGGGGTATGGGCGCATGGCCGGCTGCTCGCGCGCCGCGGTGACGGCTGGCTCCAGGTCGAGAACACCGGCTCAGTCGGCCACGGCCTCCGTCCGGGGTTCAGCGGCGCCATGGTGTGGGACGACGAACTCGACGCGGCGGTCGGCATCGTGGTCGCCGAAGACAAGGATCTGACGACCCGCACCGCCTATGTGATTCCCGCGGACGTCTTGCTGCGCGGCTGGCCGGAGCTGGCCGCGCGGGCGCCGGCCGCTTCGCCGTACAGGGGGCTGGAGGCCTTCGGGGAGAGCGACGCGGACGTCTTCTTCGGAAGGGCGGAGGAGGCGCGGGAGCTGCGGGACAGGGTCGCGGGGCCGGGCCTCACCGTGGTGTACGGGCCCTCGGGCAGCGGCAAGTCCTCCCTGGTCCTGGCGGGGCTGCTGCCGCTCCTCGGCGCGGACCCCGGCGTGCGGGCGCTCACCCTGCGCCCTTCGCAGGGGCGCACGCCGCTCTCCGCGCTGGCGGCCGTCCTTCTCCCCGAGCTCGAGCCCGAGCGGGCCGAGGCCGCCCGGATGGCCGACCTGCCCGCGCTGACGCGGGTGTTGCGCGACGGCGGGATCGTCGAGGTGGTCCAGCGGCTGCGCGCCCGCTCGGGCGCGGACCGGATCGTGCTGGTCATCGACCAGTTCGAGGAGATCTACACCTCGCGACACCCGCACGAGGAGTTCGTCACCGCGCTCCTGCCGCTGCTGGAGACGGCGTCGGCGGGCGCGCACACGCTGGTGACGCTGCGCGCCGACTTCTCCGGCCAGATGCTGGAGCATCCGCGGCTGGCCGAGCTCCAGCGCGGCGCCGTCTACCCGGTCGGGACGCTCGGCAGAGACCGCCTGCGCGAGGTCATCGAGGCCCCGGCGGCCCGCGCGGGCGGGGTGCGGTTCCAGGACGGGCTGGTCGATCGGATCCTCGACGACGTGGGCGACGAGCAGGGACGACTCCCCCTGGTGGAGTTCGCGCTGACCATGCTGTGGGAGCGGCAGCGCGACGGCGTGCTCACCCACGACGCGTACCTCCGGCTCGGCGGCGCCGCGGGCGCGCTGGCCGCCTACGCCGAGCAGATCTGGCACGAGCGGCTGTCCGCCGACCCCTTGCGCGCCCGCTCCTTGCTGCTCCAGCTCGTACGGCAGGCGCAAGGCCAGGAGCCCACCTGCGCCACCCTGCCGAAGGAGGCGTTCAGCGAGGAGGAGTGGCGGCTCGGCCAGGAGCTGGCCACCACCCGGCTGCTGGTCGCCGCCGAGGGGCCGCCGGGCGTCCATACGCTGCGCCTGGCCCACGAGTCACTGATCTCCCGATGGGACCGGCTGCGCGACTGGGTCGAGGCCGACCACGATTTCCGCGCCTGGCACCACGAGCTGCAGCGGGCCCTCGACCGCTGGTCGGCCGAGCGCGAGAACGACCGGTTACTGCGTGGCGGCGACCTGGCGGTGGCGCTCGACTGGCTGGCGAAGCGCGGCGAGGATCTGCGCCCCGCGGAACGCGACTTCGTCGAGGAAAGCCACCGCAGGTCCGAACGGCTGCGGAAGAGGCAGCGGCGGGTGTCGGTCGGCCTCGCCCTCCTGCTCGCCCTCAGCGTGGTCCTCGGCCTGCTGGCCGGTGAGGGCTACGTGACCAGCCAGGAGCGGCTCCGCACCTTGGCGGCGCAGGTGATGGCCGACCGGGCGGAGGAGAGCGCCGAACGCCCCGACCTCCGCCTCCTCGAGGCGGTGGCCGCCTATCGGGGCGACCCCGACGATCCCAAGGTGACGCGGGCGCTGTTCAACCGCTACAGCGGCGTCGTCAGCATCGACAGGATCCTGGCGGGCTCGGGCGTCACTTCCCGCCACGTCCTCGCCGGCGAGGACGGCACGCTGGTCGTCCAGCAGGAGAGCCACGCGGTCAAGGTCTGGCGGCCCGAGGAGGAATCGCCGCTGCCCGAGCAGATCTCGTTCTCGGCGCGCATCAAGACCACGGCGATGTCGCCCGACGGCGGCCTGCTCGCCGTCGCCACCGAGGAGGGCACCGTCGAGCTGTGGAGCCCGCGTGACCGACGGCTGGTCGACAGGTTGCCAGGCGAGCCACCCGGCCCAGGCGAAGACGTGCTCCTCGCCCTCGATCCCGGCGGACGGCAGCTGGCCGTCCACCGGACGGGCGAGCGCACGGTGACGGTCTGGGACCTGCGGCGCCGCCAGTCGCGCGGCGTCTCCCTCCCTGGCCGGGCGAGCATGCTGCGGCTGGGCGGCGACGGTCTCCTGTCGGCCGCTCTTCCCGGCGGCAGGCTGCTGGTGTTCGAGCCGGGCGCGACACGGCCCGCGAGGACGTGGCGACTGCCCTCGGCCATCGCCAACGACGGCTCGACCGTCGTCACCTGCCGCGACACCGGTACGACCAGCACGGTGCGCGGCGTGGACCTGCGCACCGGCAGGACAGTCGTCGAGGCCGCCCTTCCTCCGCTCGACTGTGCGGGAGTCAGTGAGGCGGGCACGCTGAGCCACGGCGGCAGGCTCCTGCTCCTCCAGCACGTCCTGGTGGACCTGAAGGAGAAGCGGATCATCGGCGCCCCCTCCGGCCATGTCGAGTCGCCGGTCGTCACCGGACGTGAAGGCCGATGGAGCATCTGGGCGGCCGGCGGGCCCGGACTGGTCAGGTTTCCCGTCGCCCGCACGATCGACACGAACCCCTTCGCGGTGAAGGAGAGCGCCGTCACCGACGACGGCCGGCACGTCGTCACCTACGACGCCGACGGACGGCTGCGGGTGTGGGACGCCAGGTCGAGGCTGCTGGTCGCCGAGCGGTACGCGAGCCTGAGCGGCGCCCCGGCGGACGGCGCGGCGATCACCAGGGTGGTCGCGCTGACGGGACGCCGTGAGATCGCCGTGGTCGGTGCGGGCTCCCGCGACCTGGTGCTGATGTCGCTGCCCGACCTGCGGCCGACCGCGTCGGCGCGGTTGCCCGCGGGTTCCGCCGAGAACGCGCCCCTCCGCCTGCACGCCGTCGCGGACGGCCGTCTCGTGGTCTTCGCGCGCGGTGTCGTCACGGTCTGGGAGAGCGCGCCGCTGCGCATGACGGGGCCCGAACTCGATCTCAGCGAGCGGCTGCCGCCCACGGTCTCCCTGGAGCAGGACGAGGGGCTGAGGCTGCTGCCGAGCGCGGACGGCAGCGCCGCACTGCTCGTCGATGTGTTGACACGCCGGGTCGAACGATGGGACCTGACCCTTGGCCGTGTCACCAGGGATCACCTGATCCCCGGCAGCGACGGTCTCGTTCCCGTCGCGGTGAGCGCGGACCTGACCCGCCTGGTCTCCCACAGCCTGACGGCCGGACAGCACTTCGTGACCTGGCGGCTGCCCGCCTCGGGCCCGCCCACTTCCAGCGCGGAGGCCGCGGCGCGGGGCGACGCCTTCGATCTGTTCGTCCTGCGCCGCTCGAACCCCGACCTCTTCTACGACCCGTCGTTCACGGCCTTCAGGCACGGCGACTCCCCGGGCCACCTCACGCTGTTCCGCCACGGCGGACAGCTGCTCTACCACACCGGCGAGGCCCGCATCCTGTCCACCGCGCCGCGCGACTGGGCCCTGCACCTGTGCCGGGTCCTCGGCGGGCGCTCGTTCACCCGTGACGAGCTGTCCGACCTGCCGGCCGAGGCCGACACCGCTCCCTGCACCGACACCTAGGAGGAGACACATGCCCCAGCTGATGCGAGTCCCGCTCGAGGACGGCCAGTTCGTACTCGTGGAGTTGTCCGAGAACGATCCCGGCGTGCGCAGGGTCTCGCGGGTCGGCGAGACGATCACGGCGACCATGACGTCCATGGAGGCGGCGCTCGAGCCGATCCAGTCCGCGGCCAGATCGGCGCTGGAGACCTTCCGCAAGATCGGTCCGGACGAGGTCGAGATCGAGTTCGGCGTCAAGCTCAACGCCGAGGCCGGCGCGCTCATCACCAAGGCGGGAGCGGAGGGTCACCTGGTCGTCAAGCTCGCCTGGCGCGGATCGGCCCAGGAACAGGAGTAGGGGGCGGGCCCCGCCAGGGGGCTCGGGGGAGCCGAGCTCCCCCGAAGGCCCCGCCTGGGCGAGGGCCCGTGCCCTTGACACCCGACGGGTCAGCCGAGCTTGGTGCCCGCCGACTTCAGGTCCTTGCAGGCCTGCACGACGCGGGCCGCCATCGCCGTCTCCGCCGACTTGCCGTACGAGCGGGGGTCGTAGGCCTTCTTGCTGCCGACGTCCCCGTCGACCTTCAGTACGCCGTCGTAGTTGCGGAACATGTGGTCCGCGATCGGCCTGGTGAAGGCGTACTGCGTGTCGGTGTCGATGTTCATCTTCACCACGCCGTAGGAGATCGCCTCGTGGATCTCCTCGAGCAGCGAGCCGGAACCGCCGTGGAAGACCAGGTCGAACGGCTTGTCCTTGCCGTACTTCGCGCCCACGGCGTCCTGGATGTCCTTGAGCACCGAGGGGCGCAGCTTCACGTGGCCCGGCTTGTAGACGCCGTGCACGTTGCCGAACGTGGCGGCCAGCATGTACCTGCCCTGCTCGCCGACGCCCACGGCCTCGGCGGTGGCCAGCGCGTCCTCGGCCGTGGTGTAGAGCTTCTCGTTGATCTCGCCGACGACGCCGTCCTCCTCGCCGCCGACGACGCCGATCTCCATCTCCATGATGATGTTCGCGCGGTGGCACTTCTCCAGCAGCTCGCGCGCGATCGACAGGTTCTCCTCCAGGGGTACGGCCGAGCCGTCCCACATGTGGGAGTTGAAGATGGGGTCGCCGCCCCGCTCGAGGGAGAGCTCGATCAGCGGCCGCATGAAGCCGTCGAGCTTGTCCTTCGGGCAGTGGTCGGTGTGCAGGGCCACGGTCACCGGGTAGTTCTTGGCGACCACCCTCGCGTACTCGGCAAGGGCCACGGACCCGGCCACCATGTCCTTCACCGTGGTGCCCGACAGGAAGTCGGCGCCGCCGGTGGACACCTGGACGATCCCGTCGCTCTCGGCCTCGGCGAACCCGCGCAGGGCGGCGTTCAAGGTCTGCGAGGAGGTCACGTTGATCGCAGGATAGGCGAAGCCGCCCGCTTTCGCCCGATCGAGCATCTCGGCGTAGGCCTCTGGAGTCGCGATAGGCATGGCTCATCTCCCTGGGGTATGTACGGCTTTCGCGGAGCCCAGTATCCCGGCTCCCTACCCGCCTTGGTAGTGACAACGCGCGCCAGATGACCCGCGCGCCAGGGCCGGGACGCCCCTCGCCGCCATCCCGCTACCGGTAGGCTCAGCGCGTGGAATCGCTCTTGGACCTCGTGGACCCGCAGTGGTGGCTCACCATGCTCGGCGCCTTCGCCACGATCGGCGTGCTCGCCATCATCTTCGCGGAGACGGGTCTGCTGATCGGCTTCTTCCTGCCGGGTGACTCGCTGCTCGTGGCCGCGGGCATCTTCAGCTCCGCCGCGGCGGCCAAGGGCATCGGCATCGAGCCGCTGTCCTTCCCCGTGCTGGTCATCGGCACCCCGCTGTGCGCCGTCGCCGGTGCACAACTGGGGCACCTGATCGGCGTGAAGGTGGGCCGCAAGCTCTTCGACAAGCCGGATTCGCGGCTGTTCAAGCGCGAGCACGTCGAGAAGGCCGAGTACTACTTCGAGAAGTTCGGCCCCGCCAAGGCCGTGGTGATCGCGCGCTTCGTGCCGATCGTCCGCACGTTCATGAACCCGGTCGCCGGCGTCCTGGAGATGCCCGCCCGCACGTTCTTCATGTGGAACGTGATCGGCGGCCTGCTGTGGGTCGAGAGCATGCTCTTCATCGGCCACTACCTGGGAAACCTGGTCGACCCCGCCCAGATCGACAAGTACATCCTGCCGGGCGTCTTCCTCATCGTGCTCATCTCGGTCATCCCGATCATCGTCGAGGTCGTCAAGAGCCGCAGGAACGGTGGCCGCCAGGTTCCCGCGCCCCAGGGCAAGCACCACCGCGTCCCGTAGACCGCAGGGGCCGTTGGCTACCCTCCGACTATGGGGCGCCATCGATCCGACCCGATGGGGGTGGCCCGCCTGGCCCTGATCGGGCTTGGGGTCGCCCTGCTGGTCGCGCTCGTCCTCCTCGGCGGTCGCGCGCTGGTCGGCATCCTGTCCACGGAGGGCACGGCCCCGACGCCCACCGCGACCCCGAGCGCGCCCGCCACGGGGAGGGCGCCGACGCTCAGGATCACGTGTGTGGCGGAGGTCTGCCCCGCGGTGCTGGTGCGGGTGCCCGGCGGGGACGTGCTCAACGACCGTGACCTGACCAGCGGCGAGGAGATCGTCTTTTACCAGCCCGAGCTCGATGTCGCCATCGACGACACGAGCACGGTCGAGGTCACGGTGAACGGCGTGCCCAGGCCCAAGGGGCAGCCGGGCCGGCAGGAGACCTTCACGGTCAGCCGGCCAACCCCAGGTCCGGCAGGGTGAAGGCGCTGCGGTACGCGAGGCCCTCCTCGGCCATCCTCGGCGCGGCGCCCCGCTCGACGATCGTGGCCACGGCGACGACCTCGGCGCCCGCCTCGCGCGCGGCCGCGACGGCGGTCAGCGGGGAGCCGCCGGTGGTGGAGGTGTCTTCCACGACGAGCACCCGGCGGCCCGTGATGTCGGGGCCCTCGATCCTGCGCTGCATGCCGTGCGCCTTCTGCGCCTTGCGCACCACGAACGCGTCGAGGGTGCGGCCCCGCGCGGCGGCCGCGTGCATCATGGCCACCGCCACCGGGTCGGCGCCCAGCGTGAGGCCGCCGACCGCGTCGTAGTCGAGGTCGGCGGTCAGGTCGAGCATGACCCTGCCGACGATCGGCGCCGCCACGCCGTCGAGCGTGATCCGCCGCAGGTCGAGGTAGAAGTCGGCCTCCAGCCCCGAGGAGAGCACGACTCTGCCGTGCACGACGGCCTTCTTCTGGATCTCGGCCAGCAGGTTCTCGCGGTCATTCATGTCCACAAGCTTAAAGTCGCCAGCGCGTCGCGGTAGCGGTCGGGGAGGGCGGTGACCTCGACGACGCCCGAGTCGCGCAGCCGTTTGGTCCTCGGCTTGGTGGTCAGCGCACCCGCCCGGCCCTGGCCCAGCCGGACGAGGGTGTCGCCGAGCGGGAAGACCTCCCGTAGCAGCGTGGCGAGGCGCAGCATCGCGGCGACGCGCTCCCACGCGTCGGCGACGGTCAAGGTCACCACGACCAGGCAGTACGCTCGCGCGGTGCCCTCGCGGTAGATCTCGGCCAGCCTGGTGCGCAGGTAGGCCACGCTGACCAGGCCGGTGAGCGGATCCTCGCAGCGCAGCTCGCCGATCGGCGCGAAGCCCGCCTCCGCCCAGCCCGTCGCGAACGAGCGCAGCGCGGCCAGCGGCGGGTTCGGGCTGCCGAAGACGCGGAAGAGCGCGGCCAGGTCCGTCATGCCTTCGGCGATGCCCACGCCCGCGCGGGCACGGGCGTCGCCGAGGGCCATGCAGGCGCGGGTAAGGCCGTGGCCCCTGTTCACGGCCTTGATCGCCTGCTCGACGGCGGGCGTCCACCAGTCGTCGGGTATGGCCCACCCCGTGGCCAGGCTCCCGTCGCGCCACAGCGCGCGCAGACGCCCCAGAGTGTCGTCGTCCATCTGCTCCGCGGCGCGAACAAGGGAGCGCCGCTCCTCCTCTCGGAGACAAAGACTGGCTTTGGCGTTAGTCATGACGCGGAATGCGGAATGATTCGTGTGGCAACTCCACGTAATCGTGAGGTCACTATGAGTGTCGAATCGCCGCAAAGTGATGCGGATCTCCTCGAATCTGCGCGTAACGGCAATGCCGCCGCGTTCGGGGAGCTCTGGGAGCGTCACGTCGGCGCTGCCCGCTCGCTCGCCCGCCAGCTGGTCAGGGGCGATGACGTGGTGGAGGACGTGGTCGCCGAGTCCTTCACCAAGATCATTGAGCTGGTCGGGCGCGGTGGTGGCCCGGAGGCGGCCTTCCGGCCGTATCTGCTGACGGTGGTGCGCCGCACGATCTACGACAGGGGCCGGGTCGAGAGCCGCCAGCTGACCACGGGGGAGATCGAGGTGTTCGACCCCGGCGTGCCGTTCGTCGATCCCGCGCTCACCGGCCTGGAGAAGTCGCTGATCGCCAAGGCGTTCCTCTCGCTGCCCGAACGATGGCGGCTGGTGCTGTGGCACACCGAGGTCGAGAACGCCAAGCCCGCCGAGGTGGCGCCCATGCTCGGCCTGTCGGCCAACGGCGTGGCGGCGCTGGCCTACCGGGCCCGCGAAGGACTGCGCCAGGCCTACCTGCAGATGCACCTGGCCGGAGCGCCGCACCAGGAGTGCCGGCCGGTGCTCGGCAAGATGGGCGCGTACGTGCGCGGCGGGCTCGCCAGGCGCGACAGCAGGAGCGTCGACGAGCACATCGACGCCTGCCCGGAGTGCCGCTCGGTCTTCCTCGAACTGGCCGACGTCAACCAGGGCCTGCGCGTCATCGTCGGCCCCCTGTTCGTCGGGCCCGCCTTCGCCGCCTACGTCGCCGGCCTGGCCAAGGCGGGGGGCGCGACGGGCGGCGGCATCCTCTACGCGCTCGGCTGGATCAGGCGAGCGCCGAGGAGCCGGCAGGCCGCGGCGGCGGGAGCCACGGCCGCCGCCGTCGCCGCGGCCGGGGTGCTGATGCTGGTCTCGGACGACAAGCCGCTGCCGCCCCAGCCGCCGCCGACGGTCGTCGCGCAGCCCCCGCCCGTCCAGCCGGAACCGGCGCCGCCCGAGCCGGAACCCGAGCCGAGGCCGGCGCCGCCGTCCAAGGAGCCGCCGCCGAGCCCGGCCAGGAAGCCGGGCAAGGCCCGGCTGAGCGCCAGCATCCATCCGCTGGGCGCGCTGGTGAAGGCACAGCCCGGCATCGTCGCCGTACGGCTGCGCAACAGCGGCAAGGCGGCGAGCAAGGAGCTCGTCGCGACGGTCGACCTGCCGGAGGGCGTCATGCTGGTCCCCGCGCAGGCCAGGGGCAACGCCGTGGGCCTGATCGAGCCCGCGGGCACGGTCGACGGCTGGTCCTGCCGGCCCGAGGGTGACGGCGCCAGGTGCGTCAGGGGTCCGCTGGCCGCAGGGCGGGTGACGGCCGTCTTCCTGCGCGTGGTCGTGGCCGCGCACGCGCCGGAGGGCGCGGGCCTCGCCGTACGGATCTCCTCGGGCGGGATCGTCAGCGTGAACGCCCGCGCGAGCGCCGGCGTGAAGGCGGAGGGCGCTCCCGCGAGGTTCGCCACCGACGGCAAGGTGGTCGTCAAGGCCATCGGCAACACGCTGCTGACCTGTCCGGCCGACCGCGACGGCTGCGCGGAGGCGGGCGCGCGGCGCGAGGGCGGCAGGCGCGACAACGACCTGTGGCCGATGCGGCCGCTCGACGCCGACAAGGTGCTGGCCACGAAGTCATCCAGCGGTGCGCGCCTGCGGCTGCCGGACGGGGGGCAGGTCGTGTGGGCCGGCCTCTACTGGTCGGCGAGCGCCAACGACGCGGGGCCGATCAGGTTCAGGGCGCCGGGCGTGAAGCGCTATCGCACGATCGTGCCCGACAAGGTCATACGGAGGGAGCTGCCCGCGGGCCACGGCTACCAGGCCTTCGCCGACGTCACGCAGTACGTCAGCGACAGCAGGGGCGACGGGCTGTGGTGGGCGGCCGACGCGCCGATGAAGCAGGGGATCTCCGAGCACGCGGGCTGGAGCCTGGTGGTGATCGCGACCGATCCGCGCAGGCCGTACAGCCAGGCGATCATCCTCGACACGGCCACGGTCGTCGGCGGCGACCAGCCGCGCATCGAGCTGCCACTGGACGGGCTGATCCCGGCGGCGAGCCCCGCCGACATCGAGCTGGTCACCTGGGAGGGCGACGCCGACCTCCGCGGTGACCGGGTGTCGGCGGGCACACCCTCGGGAGGCGACCGCGACGCGGGCAACGTCTTCGACAGTTCGTCAAACGGGGCAACGGGATTGACATTCGGGGTCGACGTCGACTCGTTCACCGCCACACTGGGGGAGGAACCAACGCTGAGAATTTCTACGAAGACCGATGTCGTGCTGTTCGGGGTGGCCGCCGTGAGCGTTCGCGCCAGGTCGTGACCACGAACAGGACAAACTGGTACGGTCTGCGGGAATCCGCCGGCGTATCGCCGATTCGCCGGGATTCACCCTCGAACGATCAGATGCTTCATTACCCTGAGAGAGGGCCGCCGAGTCCGGCTCTGGCGGTGCGGAGCCGGTAGGGGTCGGGCCACGAGAAAGGGGCGGTGTCAGTGGATCGCTGCGCGCTGTTCGTCGACGCTGGCTATCTGCTGGCCGATGGCGCGATGGCCGTACATGGGACCCGCCATCGAGAAGCCGTCTCCTGGGACTACCCGGGTCTGCTGCAGCTGATGACCAACCTGTCGCGCGAGCGTACGGGCCTGCCGTTGCTGCGCTGCTACTGGTACGAGGCCACCGTCGAGGGCCGGCGCACGCCCGAGCACGACGTGCTCGCCGACATCCCCGGGCTCAAGCTGCGCCTGTCGCGCATCAGGCCGGGCCGCCGCGAGGGCGTCGACGCGCAGGTGCACCGCGACCTGATGACGCTGGCGCGCAACAGCGCGATCTGCGACGCGGTCGTGGTCAGCGGCGACGAGGACCTCGCCCAGGTCGTCTGTGACGCGCAGGACCTCGGCATCCGCGTCACCGTCGTGCACATCGCCGCCGACGGCGGCTGGGCGGTGTCGCGCTCGCTGCGGCAGGAGTCCGACGACCTCATCGAGATCGGCGGCGGGCACCTGAGGCCCTACGTCAACCTCGTCAGCGGCTCCACCGAGGCGTCCAACGGCGCGCAGCCGGTCAGCAACGGCCAGGCCGCCCACGCGCTGCCGCCGAGCCCGCCGTCCGCTCCGCTCCAGCAGCCCGCTCCTCCCGCGGTCCAGTCGGGCGGCCACTCCGCGGCGCACCTGTCCAACGCGCCCACGCAGAACCAGCCGCTGCCGCCCGCTCCGCCGCAGGGCCGAGGGCAGAGCGCACCGCCGCCCGCGCTGCCCGCCTACCCGAGCTACCAGGCCGACCCGCCGTCCGCTCCGCAGCAACAGCAGCCGCCATCGCCGGCCCCGCAGCCCCAGCAGCCGCCGCAACCCGCTCCCCAGGTCACGCACAGCCCGACGGGGCCGATGCAGACGACAGGCCAGTTCCCCTCGCCTTCCAGCGGCGGCACCTACCAGCCCGCGCCGCTCGGCGCCTACACGGGGCCGCAGCCGGCTCCCGTGGTCGCACCGGCGACCGCGGGTGGCGCGACGACCCTGGCCGACGCGGTGAAGGCGGCGCACAAGGAGGGGCACGACTTCGGCGAGTCCGTCGCCAGGGACGCTCCCGCGCTGTGGCTGGAGGCGGTGCTGGCCCGCAAGCCGCGCATGCCGTCCGACCTGGAGGCGCGGCTGCTGCAGGGCTCGTCCCTGCCCATTGACTTCCTTCTGCACGACGAGGTACGGCACGCGCTGCGCCGCGGCTTCTGGGACGCCCTCGAACGCGCCCGCCGCTGAAGCACGGGCTTCGTAATGTGGGCGCTCGCGTTGCGCAGCCGTCACACGGGATAGATGTGGACTTCAGCTTGGTGGGAACCCTGTGGTGCGCGGGCGAACTTGGCGTCGCACGTGAGCAGCGGCTGGTTCAGGGCTTCAGCTAGAGCGACGTAAACGGCGTCGTAGGCGGTGAAGTTGTGCCGCAAGGACAGCACGCGAGGGCCGAACGGAGCCACGTGGTGGCGAATGATACGCAGCGCGTTGAGCTGGCCGACCATACGACGGCCGCGGTCCTCGTCAATCTTGCCGCCGGCGAGGAGTCCTCGGATGGCCGAGAGGCATTCGGCGTCGAGGTGGGCGGGAGCATGCAGGCTGCGGCCTGCGCCGATGAGGCGCTGCCGAAGGAGATCGTCACCCTTGGCGGCCAGCAGCAGCCGGATGATGATCGACGTGTCGACGACGGTCACCAGCTACGGTCCCGTTCCACATAGGAGCGGATGTCGTCCATGCTGACGTCGACGGGCTCTTCGTCAGCGATTTGGGCGATCACTTCCGCATTCGTCATCTGGATTGCCTCGTCGTGCAGGATGTCGCGCACATAAGCGGACAGCGACTTGCCTTCTCTGGCCGCGCGGTCCCTCAGGACGGCCAAGTCGGCGGCGTCCACGTCGCGCACCTGCAGAATCTCTTTGGTCATGCTCCCTAGTGTAAATGCAGAGTGCATGAATTCGGCATGCACTCTGCATATCCAGATCTCTGCCGGCTCAGCCCAGGGCGTCGAAGCCGGCGCGGAGGTGGGCGAGGCGGTCGGCCAGGTCGGACAGGGGTGAGCTCAGCGACGGGTCGGCGGACTTGCTGGCGAGCTCGCGCACCCTGTCGAGCTCGTCCTCCACCGCGGTCAGCCGCCGCGACAGTTCGGGCAGCACCGCGGGCTGGGCCGCGCTGTTGCCCGGAGGCAGCTCGCCCGCCAGCCGTTCGCGCAGCAGCGACGCCTGCTCAGTGAGCCGCTTGTTCATGTTGTACAGCTCGACGAACACCGACACCTTCGCCCTGAGCACCCACGGGTCGAAGGGTTTGGTGAGGTAGTCGACGGCGCCCGCCGCGTAGCCGCGGAAGGCGTAGTCGGGGGCGCTGTCGACGACGGTCAGGAAGATGATGGGGATGTTGCGGGTACGCTCCCGCCGCTTGATGTGCGCGGCGGTCTCGAAGCCGTCCATGCCCGGCATTCGCACGTCGAGCAGGATCAGCGCGAACTCGGTGCCGAGGAGTGCCTTCAGCGCCTCCTCCCCCGACCGGGCCCTGACGGGGGTCAGGTCGAGGGAGCTGAGGATGGCCTCCAACGCGATGAGGTTCTCCTCACGGTCGTCGACCAGGAGGATCTTGGCTCGGTCTGCCATGGGTCACGCCTCTTCCGCGGTGTCGGACGCCCGCCCGCGGCTGAGCCAGCCACGCAGGCGTTCGAGCAGTTGATCCACGTCGACCGGCTTGGGCACGTAGTCTGAGGCGCCGGAGGCGATGCTCTTCTCCCTGTCTCCGCGCATGACCTTGGCGGTCAGCGCGATGATCGGTAGGTCGGCGAACTGCGGCATGCGCCTGATGGCCGACGTCGTGGCCCAACCGTCCATCTCGGGCATCATGATGTCCATGAGCACGAGGGCCACGTCCTCGTTGCGTTCGAGCTGCTCGATGCCCTCACGGCCGTTCTCGGCGTAGACGACGGTGGCGCCGTGCCGCTCCAGCACGCTGGTCAGCGCGAACACGTTGCGGATGTCGTCGTCGACGATGAGGATCTTGGTGCCGTCGAGCGGATCGTCGCCCTGCCACTGCTGGCCGTTGCTCTGCTGCACTTCCTCGGGCAGCGGCAGGTCGAGGGGGAGCGGCGGCTCGGGCAGCGCGACCGTGCTCTGCTCCTCGACCTGCATCGTCAGGACCTGCCTGCGAGCCGCGCCGCCGTCGCGGGCGACCAGCGGGCCGGCGTAGTTGGTCGGGAGGTAGAGGGTGAAGGTGCTGCCCGCGCCCAGCTCGCTGTCGACGTGGATCTCGCCGCCGAGGAGCCTCGCGATCTCGCGGCAGATCGACAGGCCGAGCCCGGTGCCGCCGTACTTGCGGCTGGTGGTGCCGTCGGCCTGGCGGAACGCCTCGAAGATGATCTCCAGCTTGTCGGGCGCGATGCCGATGCCGGTGTCGACCACCTGGAATGCGAGCAGGTCGTTGCTCTCGCGCAGGGTGTCGTCGTCGTAGTCGACCTCGTGCGGGGCGGGCACGACGCGCAGCCGCACCTCGCCCTTGGGGGTGAACTTGACCGCGTTGGACAGCAGGTTGCGCAGCACCTGCTGGAGGCGCTGCTCGTCGGTGCGCAGCTCCTGCGGCACCCGTGGATCGACCTCGACGATGAAGGCCAGGCCCTTGTCCTGGGCCAGCGGGGCGAAGGCCGCCTCGACGTAGTCGACCAGCTTGGGCAGCGACAGCTGGGCCGGGTGGATGTCCATGCGGCCCGCCTCGACCTTGGACAGGTCGAGCATGTCGTTGATGAGCTGCAGCAGCGCCGAGCCCGCGCCGTGGATCGTGCGGGCGAACTCGACCTGCTGGGAGGTCAGGTTGCCCTCGGCGTTCTCGGTCAGCAGCTTGGCCAGCACGAGGAGGCTGTTGAGCGGGGTGCGCAGCTCGTGCGACATGTTCGCGAGGAACTCGGACTTGTAGCGCGAGGAGACGGCCAGCTGCTCGGCGCGCTCCTCCAGGGTGCGGCGGGCCTGCTCGATCTGGAAGTTCTGGATCTCGATGGCGCGGTTCTGCTTGGCGAGCAGCCCGGCCTTCTCCTCCAGCTCGGAGTTGGACCGGCGCAGCTCCTCCTGCTGGCGCTGCAGCTCGTCGGAGCGCTCCTGCAGCTCGCGGGTCAGCCGCTGCGACTCCTTGAGCAGGTCTTCGGTGCGGGAGTTGGCGATGATGGTGTTCATCGTGACACCGATGGTCTCGACCAGCTGCGTGAGGAAGTCGAGGTGGACCTCGCCGAACGCGGTGAAGGAGGCCAGCTCCAGCACGCCGAGGACCCTGCTCTCGAACAGGATCGGCAGCACCACGATCTGCGCGGGCGTGGACTGGCTGAGCCCGCTGTCGATGGTGATGAAGGCGGCCGGCACGTCGTCGAGGACGATCGACCTGCCCTCCAGCGCGGCCTGCCCGACGATGCCCTCGCCGGTGGCGAAGCGCTGGCGGGGCGCGCGGTCGGGCCGTACGCCGTAGCCGCCGATGAGGACCAGGTCGTGCTCCTCCCCGCTGGTGTCGACGCCGTAGAAGGCGCCGTAGCGGGCGGAGACGAGCGGGGTCAGCTCGCTCATGATCAGCTTGGCGACCTCCATGAGGTCGCGGTGGCCCTGCATGAGGCGGGAGATGCGGGCCAGGTTGGACTTCAGCCAGTCTTGTTCCTGGTTGGCCTGCGTGGTCTCGCGCAGGTTGGCCACCATGAAGTTGACATTGTCCTTGAGCTCGGCCAGCTCGCCCTGCGCCTCCACGGCGATGGAACGGGTCAGGTCGCCCTGGGCGACCGCGCTGGTCACCGTGGCGATGGCGCGCACCTGTGTGGTCAGGTTGCCGGCCAGCTCGTTGACGGACTCGGTCAGGCGCTTCCAGGTGCCCTCGACGCCCTCGACCCGGGCCTGGCCGCCGAGGCGGCCCTCGGAACCGACCTCGCGGGCGACTCGGGTCACCTCGGAGGCGAACGAGGAGAGCTGGTCGACCATCTTGTTGATGGTGGTCTTCAGGGCCAGGATCTCGCCCTGGGCGTCGACGTCGATCTTGCGGGTGAGGTCGCCGTTGGCGACGGCCGTGGTGACCTCGGCGATGTTACGCACCTGGTAGGTCAGGTTGTTGGCCATGAAGTTGACGTTGTCGGTGAGGTCCTTCCACACACCGGACACGCCCTGCACCCGCGCCTGGCCGCCCAGCTGCCCCTCGGTGCCGACCTCACGGGCGACGCGGGTGACCTCGTCGGCGAAGGACGACAGCTGGTCGACCATCGTGTTGAGGGTGTCCTTGAGCTGGAGAATCTCACCCTGGGCGTCGACGGTGATCTTCTTGGTCAGGTTGCCCTGGGCCACGGCGGTGGAGACGGCGGCGATCTGGCGGACCTGGTTGGTGAGGTTGTTGGCCATGAAGTTGACGTTGTCGGTGAGGTCCTTCCAGACCCCCGACACACCGCGCACCTGCGCCTGGCCGCCCAGCTGGCCCTCGGTGCCGACCTCGCGGGCGACTCGGGTCACCTCGGAGGCGAAGGACGACAGCTGGTCGACCATCGTGTTCATGGTCGACTTGAGCTCGAGGATCTCGCCCTGGGCGTCGACGTCGATCTTGCGGGTGAGGTCGCCGTTGGCGACGGCCGTGGTGACCTGGGCGATGTTGCGCACCTGGTAGGTCAGGTTGTTGGCCATCGAGTTGACGTTGTCGGTGAGGTCCTTCCACACACCGGACACGCCCCGCACCTCGGCGCGACCGCCCAGCTTGCCCTCGGTGCCGACCTCACGGGCGACGCGGGTGACCTCGTCGGCGAAGGACGACAGCTGGTCGACCATCGTGTTGAGGGTGTCCTTGAGCTGGAGGATCTCGCCCTGGGCGTCGACGGTGATCTTCTTGGTCAGGTTGCCCTGGGCCACGGCGGTGGAGACGGCGGCGATCTGGCGGACCTGGTTGGTGAGGTTGTTGGCCATGAAGTTGACGTTGTCGGTGAGGTCCTTCCAGACCCCCGACACGCCGCTGACCTGTGCCTGGCCGCCGAGCTGGCCCTCGGTGCCGACCTCGCGGGCGACTCGGGTGACCTCCTCGGCGAACGCCGAGAGCTGGTCGACCATCGTGTTGACGGTGTTCTTCAGCTCGAACATCTCGCCGACCGCGTCGACGGTCACCTTGCGGCTCAGGTCGCCCTTCGCGACAGCGGTCGTCACCTCGGCGATGTCGCGCACCTGCGCGGACACGCGGGACGACATGGTGTTGACGGCCTCGGTCAGATCTCGCCAGCTGCCTGACATGCCCCTGACGCTCGCGCTGCCCCCCAGACGACCCTCGGTGCCCGCTTCGCGGGCCACCCTGGTCACCTCGGTGTTGAACAGCGACAGCTGCTCGACCATGCCGTTGATGGCCTTGCCGAGCCGCCTGACCTCGCCCCTGGCCGACCGGTCGAGGTCGATCCTGCGGGTCAGGTCGCCCTTGGCGACGGCGTCGATCACGTCGGCCGCTCCCGACACGGGACTGACCAGCGCGTCGATGAGGGCGTTGACGGACTCGACGCTCTCGGCCCACGAACCCACACCGGGCCCTGGGGTGAGGCGCTCGCCGAAGCGCCCCTCCTTCACCACTTCCTTGCGCACCCGCGTCAGCTCGTTGCTGAGGTGCTCTCTGCGGTCGGCCACCTCGTTGAGCAGCAGCCGTATCTCGCTCATGATCCCCGGGGGCGCATGCGGAACCCGGCGACGGAAGTCGCCGTCGCGCCATGCGAAGAGTGTCTCGAGGACGGGAAGCAGATCTGACTCTGTATACGTCCTTTCCTCCGCAGTCGGCGCGGTCTTGGCCGTCGTCATGGGGTCTCCTCCACTCCCGGGGTGCCGCCGTGAGTGATGCAAGTCTGTCACGATGAGTAGCTCGTAGTCCTGTCCTTGGATTTACCCCAAGTCAGTGGGAAGTGTGGTAGGCACGGAACGATGACTGCTTCTTCCCGCGCGGTCCTGGCGGCCACCTTTGCGCCAGGCGAGACCGCTGTCCCCTCTGCGAAGAGGTTCACCCGCGAGGTGATGACCGCATGGGCGGCCGCCGCGGTGCTGCCTGCCGCCGAACGGCTGGCCGCTGAGCTGGCGATGCAGGTGGCCGAAGCGCCGTTCGAGATCGTCTGGAAGCATTACGGCGACGCCGTACAGGTCGAGCTCAGACAGCGGACCTCCCCTCACGGTGACCCCAAGGGCCCCTCGGTCGACGTCGAGGAATGGGGAATCACCTTTGCGGGCGATTCCCGTGTCCATTGGGCAAGGCTCACGCTACCGGGCTCCACGGACAGAGTGGCATCCGAGTGGGCGGAGGAGTCGTCGAGAGGCCCCCACTGGCTGGGCTTCCTCGCCGACGCGAGCGACTTGCTGGCAGGCACTCTCGACCCTGACATGGTCCCCGCGATCATCGCCCAGATTGTCGTGCCGAGATTGTCCACCTGGTGTGCCGTCTACACCTCCGACACGGGGGCCGGCCCGCGCCGTCTCGCCTACCTGTGGCACGCGGACGAGGCGCGCATCGACGGCCTGCGCGAGCAGCTGGCCGAGCTGAGCGTGCCCGACAGCGCCGCCGCCACGTTGCAGCTGGCCGACTCCCAGGTGCTCGCGGTGCCGCTGATCGCGCGGGGCCGTTCGCTCGGCGCGATGTGCCTCGGCCGCCACGACCGTTTCGCCGACGAGAGCATCCAGCTCTCCGAGGACATCGCGCGCCGCGCGGCCCTGGCGATGGACAACGCCCGCCTCTACGCCCAGCAGGCCGCCGCCAACAGGGCGCTGCAGCGCAGCCTGCTCCCTCCCAACGAGCCCGAGGTCCCCGGCCTCGACTACGGCGTCGTCTACGAGCCGGCGGGCGAGGCCAACGAGGTCGGCGGCGACTTCTACGACCTGTTCAAGGCGGGCGACGAGTCGTGGCGCTTCGCGATCGGCGACGTCTGCGGCACGGGTCCCGAGGCCGCGGCGGTCACCGGCCTGGCCCGTCACACCCTGCGCCTGCTGGCCAGGGAGGGGTACGGCGTGGCCGCGGTCCTCGGCCGCCTCAACCAGGCCATCCTCGAGGAGGGCGAGCGCGCCAGGTTCCTCACGCTCCTCCACGGCGACATCAGCCCCGTGGAGACCGGCCTCGAGGTGCGCATGGTCTCCGCGGGCCATCCCGAGGCGCTACGGCTGAAGCCCAGTGGCGTCGTCGAGGCGGTGACCACCCCGCAGTCGCTGCTCGGCGTCTTCCCCGAGGTGGTGTTCGAGGCCGACACCATCCACCTCGACCACGGCGACGTGCTGCTGGCCGTGACCGACGGGGTGACCGAGCGCCGCAGCGGAGGCCGTCTGCTCGACGACGAGGGCGGCCTGTCCAAGCTGCTCGCCGAGTGCGCGGGGCTGTCGGCGAGGGCGGTGGCCGAGCGCATCCGCAGGGGAGCGGCCGACTTCGCCCCCGAGCCGAGCGCGGACGACCTGGCGATCCTGGTCCTCCGCGCTCGCTGACTAGTCGCGCTCGACGGTGTCCTCCAGCACGATCCTGCCGATGACCTCGTACTTGGCGGGGTTGCGCGCCTTGAGGTAGAGCGCGGTGCCCGCGCCCAGCACGGCGAGGCCCACCACGATCCACGGGATCGCGGTGAAGAACGAGCTCTTCGAGGCGTCGCCTGCCGCCGCCTCCTGGTTCTGGAACAGCAGCAGCACCACGTAGGCCATCGAGAGGCCGCCCACCAGCGGAGCGATCAGCGTGCGCCACACGTTGGCGGTCTCGGGGTGCTTCTTCTTGACGTGGAAGTAGCCGATCACCGAGAACGAGCACAGCGTCTGCACGATGAGGATGGCCAGCGTGCCCAGCACCGCCAGCAGCGTGTAGACGTGGATGTAGGGGTCCATGCCCGCGGCGGCGAAGGCCAGGATCAGCACGACCGAGACGGCGGTCTGGACGAACCCGGCGATGTGCGGCGAGCCATGCGTGGGGTGGGTGGCGCCAAGGGTACGGGCCGTGCCGGGGATGAGGTTCTCCCTGCCGAGCGCGTAGAGGTAACGGGCGGCGCAGTTGTGGAAGGCCATCGAGCAGGCGAAGGAGCCGGTCAGGATGAGGATCTTGAACAGGCCGACCGCCCACGAGCCGATGAGCTGCTCGGTGGGGTTGAAGAAGATCCCGGCGAACTGCTCGGCGGCGATCTCCGGCGCCTTCACGCCGTTGGCGGCGACGGTCATCCACGACACGAACGTGTAGAACAGGCCGATGCCGACGACCGCGACGAGCGTGGCGATCGGGATGATCTTCTTGGGCTCGCGCGACTCCTCGCCGTACATCGCGGTCGACTCGAAGCCGACCCACGACCAGAAGCACATGAACAGGCCGAGGCCGACCGCGCCCGCCTGCAGTCCCGTGGTCTGGAAGGCGTTGAGCGGGTTGAGCGTGTAGGCCATCAGGCCGTCGGGCCCGCCACCGTTGAAGAGTGTGACGACCGCGACCAGGCCGAGCATGAAGATCTCGGTGATCAGGAAGACGCCCAGGACCTTGGCGGTCAGGTTGATGTCGAAGTAGGTGAGGATCATGTTCAGCGCCAGGCCGAGGAAGGCGAACCACAGCCAGTGGATGTCCACCCCCGCCAGCGACTTGAACGTGTCGTTGGCCGAGTAGGCGAAGAAGCCGATGATCGAGGCCTCGAAGACCACGTAGGCCATGGTGGCCAGCAGGCCCGAGACCATGCCGACGACCTGGCCGAGGCCGTGGGAGATGTAGCCGTAGAAGGCTCCGGCCGCGGTGATGTGCTTGGACATCGCGGTGTAGCCCACGGAGAAGATCGTCAGGACGATCGTGGCGAACAGATAGCCCGCGGGGACGCCGAGGCCGTTGCCGAATCCGACGACTATGGGGACGTTGCCCGTCATTGCGGTGATGGGCGCCGCGGTCGCGACGGCCATGAAGATGACGCCGACGAGTCCGACCGCGTCCTTTTTCAGACGGCTGACGCCTGGCGATTCGTTGGTGATGGTCACTGTTTCGCGCCCTTCGGCTGGGGGGTGGCGCGATGGTGGCAGCAGCCGAGGGTGACAGACAAGTCGGCCAAGCGGGCCAACCTATTACGCTATGTCAGTTGTTACGACGTGTTTACGGGTGAAATTTAGCTTTATGCCCATCTGGTCGATGCGCTCGGAGACGACCAGGGCGCCGCGGCCCGCGTCGTAGTAGTGGACCTCGTGCTCGTGGCCGAGCTCGGCCAGCCGGTCCACGTACTTCTCCAGCTGCCGGAGCGGCGAGCGGCAGTCGTTGATCCCCGCCAGGATCAGCACCGGCCGTTCGATCCGCTCGACGTAGGTGATCGGCGAGCTGGCGCGGTAGCGGTCGGGCTGCTCGGCGGGGGAGCCGCCGAGCAGGGAGCGCTTGTAGGCGCGCAGGCCCTCCACCTCGTCCTCGTAGGAGGTCTCGTGGCAGGCGATGGGCGCCGCGGCGATGCCCGCCGCCCACAGCTTGGGCTGGACGCCGAGGCCGAGCAGCGTGAGGTAGCCGCCCCACGAGGTGCCCGAGAGCACGATCCGGTCGGGGTCGACGATGCCCTGCGCCACCACCCGCTCCCTGACCGCCGCCACGTCGGCCAGCTCGAGATGGCCGATCTCGCCGCGGAGCGCGTCGCGCCAGGCCGAGCCGTACCCGGTGGAGCCTCGGTAGTTGACCCGCACGACCGCGAAGCCCGCGTCGACCCAGGCCGCGACCTCGGGGTTGAAGGCGTCGGCGTCGTGCAGGTTGGGGCCGCCGTGCAGGAAGAAGACCGCGGGGAAGGGCGCCGAGCCCGTCTCCGGCCTGGAGACCAGCGCGTGGATGCGCCCACCGGGCCCTGCGACGTCGAGGTCCTCCACGGGGACGCTCGTGGGGGCCGCGGGGCCGATCGCGTTCATCACCACGTGGCCGGTGCTCGACCGGATCACCGGCGGGCGGGAGGCGCTCGACCAGGCGTACTCCACGTGGCCGCCGGGCCGGGGGCGCGCCTCGTCGATGACGCCGTGCGGGGTGTCGATCAGCGTGAGACCGCCGCCCGCGAGGTCGTAGCGGTGCAGGTAGGTGCGGGCGCGGTCGTCCCTGATGATCAGCAGCGCGCGGCCGTCGTCGTACCACTCGGCGGTCAGCTCGCCGGGATCTCTGAGCCAGATCTCGCGCTGCTCGCCCGTCTTCGGGTCCCAGACCAGGGGCTCGTGGCGCTGGCGGCGCTCGTGCAGGGTGAGCAGGCGGCGGTCGCCGGGGGTGGGGGCGAAGCGCAGGCCGATGACGCCCTTGCCGGGGCCGTCGTACAGCTCGCCGACCACCTCGCCGCACTGCTTGACGACGCGGAGCGCCGGGTGCCGGTAGTCGCCGTGCTCGCTGTGGTTGATCGCGATCAGCTCGCCGTCGAGTGACATGTCGCTGACCCAGGCGGCCTCGGTGTGCTCGTACAGCAGGTGGCTGGGTTCGCCTGGCCGTACGAGGTGGGTGGTGAAGCCGCTCGAGCGGGCGAGGCTGACGGCGGCGACGCCGGTGGTGGACAGTGCCAGGCCGCCGGGCTGGCCCGGCTCCAGGTCGGGGGCGACGGGCTCGTCGGGGCCGCCGGTGAAGCGCTGGCGCATCCAGATGCCGAGGTCGTCGCTCTCGGTGTCGGCGAACCAGTAGATCCACTGGCCGGTCGGGTCGAGCGCGGCGTGCCTGGTGCCGTGGGGCTGGGTGGTGATCTGGCGGGTCACGCCGGTGGTGCGGTCCCAGGCGTAGATCTCCCACGTGCCTGAGGCGTTCGAGCGGTAGAGGGCGCGATTGGGGGCCTGACGAGCCCAGACGGGCAGCGTCATGCTGGGCGCCCGGAACCTGGCCTGCCAGCGTTCCTCCGCCTTCATCCGCCGCCTCCCCTCCTCAGTTGCCGTCCAGTATCGCGTCTGGGTCGATGAAATACCTGAGGAATGTGAGGGAATTTCGGACTAAATGCCCCATCAGTAACATGGGTCTCGGATGTCGGTCAAGGAGTGACTCTTGATCGGGCGGGCGATTCGAAGATAGACAGGCGAAAGCTGGCGACCGTTGGGGTCCATTCCGGAAATTTCTGGATTTGGTGGTTGAGGGCCTCGGGGTCCGTATGCCACGCGCTCGGCCCCATCTCCACCACTCTCGCCACGTCCGCCCTCGACAGTGCCATCTCGAACCGTACGGCACGCGTGTCGACCTCCCCGAACCCTCTCAGGCTCTCGGCGACCCGCTGCTCCTTCGCCTCGTCGACCGACAGCAACCCGAGCTCCTCGACCAGCGGGCGCAGATGGTCTCGCGAGGGAGTCACCACCACGAGCCGGCCGCCGGGCCGCAGGATCCGGGCGAACTCGGGGCCGTTGCGCGGCGCGAACACGTCGATCACGACGTCGGCGACCGCGTCGCCGATGGGCAGCGGCTTCCACACGTCCGCCACCAACGCCCCGATCCTCGGATGCGCCCTGGCCGCCCGCTTCACCGCGTGCTTGGAGATGTCGAACGCGATCCCGGTGGCTTTCGGCAGGGCGTCGAGCACGGCGGCGCCGTAGTACCCGGTCCCCGCCCCGGCGTCCACCACGACCGGACCGCGTCGGCCGCCGGCCCCCTCGTGCCCTCTGGCGTCCGCAGGGAGCGGGGCGTGCTCGTGGCCGGCCGCGGCGGGCGGTGCGTGGTCGTGGACGGCCGCGGCCAGCGCGTCGGCGAGGGGCGCGTAGTGGCCCGCGGCGAGGAAGTCCGCCCGGGCCGCCACCATGGCCGGGCTGTCGGCGGTGCCGGGGGGCTGGGAGCCGGTGAGCAGGCTGACGTACCCCTGCCTGGCGACATCGAACGCGTGCCCCTGGCCACACCGCAGCGCCCCCGAGGAGAGCCGGAGCCCTTCACGGCAGACCGGGCAGGCGAGGTAGTGGACGATGTCAGCCAGCATCCCCCCATCATGACGCCCACCCCGAGATCCTTAGATTCCGGCATGCCACGCCGATTATCAGCAGCGTTGTGGGCCTGCGCCCTGACCAGCGCCCTTGTCGCGTTCGCGCTCCCCACCTTCACCGGCCCTGACGAGCTCAGCTGGGGCTACTTCGGCTTCGGAGGCTGCCACGGCGCCGACCTGTCCGGCGAGATCGCGCGCATCGTCCACCCGCTCTTCTACGTCCCGCTGCTCTGGGCGGGCATGCTCCCGCTCCTCGGTCTGGGACTGCTGGTGTGGATCGCGTGTGCGCGGTGGCGCCGACCGGGGCTCGGCAGGTGGACCGTCAGGGCGCTCATGGTGTCTGCCTTGCTGGTCTCCGTCTACCAGCCGGCTCTCTTCACCTTCGACCTGGTCCTCGAGCCGGATTGTGTCCATCGCTGGGGCGGTTGGCAGATCGTGTGGTGGACCGTGGGCCAGAACGTGCTCCAGTCGGTCGGTCCGGTGTTCGCGCTGCTGGCCGTACAGAAGAGGGCGCCCGGGCTGCCGCGGGCCCTGGTGTGGGCGGCGCTGGTCGTGGTGCTGGCGCTGACCCCCGCCGCCGACGCGACGCGAGGCGGCAAGGTGACGGTGCCGGACTGGGAGGAGTGCCACGGCGCGGCCCGGCCGGGCTACTCGGGGGAGGACCACGTGGTCGCCGAGATCGGTTACCAGAGGCCGACGGGCGTCCTGGAGATCTCCGACGGTTCCCGCGCCCTTCCCGACCTCGCGGTGGGCGGGCCCGGCCACTACCGCGTCAGGGTTCATCAGCGCGATCTTCCCGTGGACTACGACAGGGAGGAGCCGCAGGCGAGCGAGGAATGGCTGATCATGGTGTATCCGGGGCGGGAGAAGAAGCCCAGGACGTTCGTGAAGGGGCGGTGAGGCTCAGGGTGTCGTCGTCGCGGCGAGCGTGAGGAAGGCCGCGTTGGAGGACGTCTCGCGGAGCTTGGCGATCAGGAGTTCCATGCCCTGCTGCCTGTCGAGCCCGCTGAGCATGCGCCGCAGCTTCCAGACGACCTGCTGCTCGGCGGGGTGCATCAGGGCCTCCTCGCGCCTGGTGCTCGACGCGTCGAGGTCGACGGCGGGGAAGAGCCTGCGCTCGGCCAGCGAGCGGCTCAGCCGCAGCTCCATGTTGCCGGTGCCCTTGAACTCCTCGAAGAAGGAGTCGTCCATGCGCGAGCCCGTCTCGACGAGCGCGGTGGCGAGGATGGTGAGGGAGCCGCCGCCCTCGACGTTGCGCGCGGCGCCGAAGAAGCGCTTGGGCGGGTAGATGGCTCCCGCGTCGATGCCGCCCGACAGGATGCGTCCGCCGCTGGGGGCGAGGTTGTTGTAGGCGCGGCCGAGGCGGGTGAGCGAGTCGAGCAGCATGACGACGTCGTGTCCCTGCTCGACCAGGCGCTTGGCGCGTTCGAGAGCGAGCTCGGCGAGCGCGGTGTGCTCCTTGTCGGGGTGGTCGAAGGTGGAGGCGATCACCTCGCCGGCGATGGTCTTGCGGATGTCGGTGACCTCCTCGGGACGCTCGCCGACCAGGACCACCATGAGGTGGATCTCGGGGTGGTTGCGGGAGACGGCCTGGGCCAGCGCCTGCAGGATCATCGTCTTGCCGGCCTTGGGCGGGGCGACGATCAGGCCGCGCTGGCCCTTGCCGATGGGCGCGACCAGGTCGACGACCCTGGTGGTGAGCGACTCGGTCTCGATGTTCATCCGCTCGCGGGGGTGGATGGGGGTCAGGTCGGCGAAGTGCGGGCGGTCGTGCCAGGAGGTCAGACCGTTGACCGACTCGACAGAGACGAGTTTCGAGCCCGCGACGGTGGCGACCACGTGGTCGCCGGGGCGCAGGCCGAGCTGCTTGATCCGCTCGGGCTGCAGCCGTACGTCGTCGGGGCTGTGCTGGTAGCCGGAGGGGCGGAGGAACGTGCCGTCCAGCAGGCCGCTGACCTGCCGGGCGGGCGTGCCGGCCCGGGGGGTGCCGCGGTGGGCGGTGGTACGGGGGCTGGTGGCACGGGGATGGGGGATGGTTTGGACAGACATGAGTGACCCTCCTCGAGGGCACGCCTGGGTGACAGGCGGTGAGTAAGAAAAGAGGTCGGGCCGTCAGAACGGGCCCTTCAGGTGAATGCAGCGGAGCCTCAGACGCTCAACGCTGATTCGCAAGATACCACGGCAAACGCCGGACGCAAGATTTCTATTCCGCTTCCCACGGCGCTCCCATCTCCCGGAGCACAATCTGTCAAGCGACCTGCAGGGCTTCTGCAATCAGCGGAGGCTTTCATCGAACTGCGAACTCCAAGGGGGATGACATGAGCAAGACCCACTGCCCCAGGTGCCACACCGCCCTCGACGAGGGGCCGATCATGTTCCGCTGCGCCCGCTGCCGTCGCGCGGTCTACGCAGCCGATGTGGAGAACGAGTACGTTCCGCGGCTAGCGTTGACGGATGCCGCATAAGCCAAGAAACGTGGCCGACGTCGAGATCACCCCGTTGTGTGATGCCGTCGGCCCGATGGGACCCTCCCTCCGCCTGCCGTTCCTCGAGACCTTTCTCGGCGCGGAGGTGGACGAGGGCGAGTGGATCCTCCACTTCCACTGCTTCCTGATCCAGGACGGCAGGGGCCACGTCACGCTCGTCGACACCGGCATCGGCCCCACCTCCACGTGGGCCCCCGCCCCCGGCAGCCTCCTGAGCGAGCTGGCCGCGGTGGGTGTGGCCCCCGCCGACGTCGACACGGTGATCATCACGCACCTGCACAGTGACCACGCGGGCGGCACGATCCTGGACGGCGCCCCGGTGTTCGCCAACGCCCGCCACGTCGTCCAGCGCGCCGAGCTGGAGGGCAACGGCTTCCTCGATCCGATCAAGGAGCTGCTGCACGTGGTCGACGGCGACGCGGAGGTCGCCCCCGGCGTCGTGGTCCGGCTGACGCCCGGGCACACCCCCGGACACCAGGCGGTCGAGGTAGGCCACTTCACCATGGCAGGCGACGTCCTGCACCATCCCGTGCAGCTGGCCGATCCCTCGATCCGCTACGTCTACGACGACGACTCCGACCTGGCCGCGAAGACGCGCCTGGAGCTAGTCGGCAGGCTGCGCGCGGAGGGCCGGCTGCTGGGCACCGCCCACTTCCCCGAGCCGTTCGTCGAGCTGGGCTAGCAGCCTGCGGGCCTTGGCGCGGTAGCGCAGCACCTGCACCGCGCCGAGCAGCCACACCGGGTACTGCACGGCCATCGCCCAGTGGTAGTCGCCGGTGAGGTCCATGGCGACGCCGACCAGCGCGATCACCGACATCGAGGCGAGGAAGCCGCCGCCGTTCACGATGCCGGTGGCGGCGCCGATGCGGCCCGCGGGATTGAACGTCCTGGCGTAGTCGAAACCGATCATCGAGCCGGGACCGTTCGAGGCGAGGACCACGATCAGCACCACCAGCAGCCAGAGCGGCGCCCGCCCCGGCCACAGCAGCACCGCCGTCCATACCAGCGCCGTCGATCCGGTGACGCCGAGCACCAGCCACGACCGGCGCAGCGGGTAGCGGCCCGCCAGGTAGCCGAGGATCGGCCCGCAGATCATGCCGACCACGGTCAGCGTGGACAGCAGCACGCCGGCGGTCGCGGGGGCCAGCCCCTGGCCCTGGACGAGGTAGGGGTAGCCCCACAGCAGCAGGAACGCCGCGGCCGAGCACTGCGTGGCCGCGTGGGTCCACATGCCGAGCCTGGTGCCCGGTTGCATCCACGCGGCCTTGAGCCCTGGTTCGCGCCGGGCCGCCGACGGGCGTCCGTCACGCAGGACGGCCGCGACGAGGACGGTCGCCACCACGCCGATCGCGGCGGCGCCGAGGAAGGTGGGCGTCCAGCCGTACGCGTGGAGGGAGCCGATGATCGGCACGGTGGACGCGATCGCGCCGAACTGGCCGATGAGGCCGGTGAGCTGCACCATCACCGGGTTGCGCCGGGCCGGGAAGGAGAGGTTGACCAGCCTGATCACGCTGATGAAGGTCATGGCGTCGCCCGCGCCGACCAGCATCCTGGCCGCCAGGCCGAGCAGCAGGTCGTCGGCGAAGGCGAAGACGACCTGGCCGCACGACATGACCAGGGCCCCGATGAGCAGCATGCGCTTGGACCCGAGCCGGTCGACCAGCACGCCGACCGGGATCTGCATGACCGCGTAGACGAGCAGCTGCAGCATCGCCAGCGTGGCCAGCCCCGACGCGCCGAGTTCGAGGCGGGCGGCGGCCTCCAGACTGGCGACACCGAGCGACTGCCGATGGAAGACCGCGACGAAGTAGGCCAGGACGCCCGTCATCCAAAAGATCAACGCGCGTCGTGTCATGGTGACAAACCCTATCTTTTTACTCGGAAGTGGTCGGAGTCGGGGTTGGCGACCTCCGCGCTGTAGGTTGATCGACGTGAGCGTGGACACGGAGTTCTGGGAGTCGCTGCACAGGGTGCTGGTGGGCGCGGGCGCCTACATCACCGACCCGCAGGGCAGGGCGCTGCTGGTCAAGCCCAACTACCGGCCGCACTGGAGCTTCGCGGGCGGCGCCGTGGACGAGGGGGAGCACCCCGCCCAGGCCTGCGCCCGCGAGCTCGTGGAGGAGCTCGGCCTCGCGCTCCCTGTCGGCGAGCTTCTGGTCGTCCAGTGGGTGGGCCCGCGCGACGGCAGGCCGTACCCGCTGATCAACTTCGTCTTCGACTGCGGCGTCATCGACGTCGACGCCCCGATCAAGCTGCAGGCCGAGGAGCTCGACGACTACGGCTTCTTCACCGAGGAGGAGGCCGCGTCGCTGCTGCCGCCGTGGATGCACGACAGGGTGACCGCGGCCGCCGCGGCCAGGGCCGGCGGCACGACCCGCTACCTGCCGCCCGTCAGCGCGGGCTGATCCGACAGCAGGGCCTGCGGCAGCGTCACCGCCGCCGTGATCCCCCCGTACGGCGAAGGCCGCAGCCGCACGGCGATCCCGTGCCTGGCCGCCAGCCTGGACACCACGAACAGGCCCAGCCTGTCGCTCTCGGCCAGGTCGAACTCGGGCGGCTCGGCCAGGCGCGCGTTGAGCTGGTCGAGCTCGGCTGGCGGCAGCCCGAGCCCGCGGTCCTCGACCTCGACGAGCAGCCCCTCGGGCACGGTGAGCGCCCGCACGTCCACCCTGGTCCGCGGCGGTGAGAACAGGGTGGCGTTCTCCACCAGCTCGGCCAGGAGGTGGACGATGTCCGTCGCGGCGGCTCCCGCCACGGCCGTCTTCGGCGGCTGCGGCACCTCGACCCTGGCGTACTCCTCCACCTCGGAGACCGCCGCCCTGAGCACGTCGACCACCGGCACGGCCTTGCGCCAGCCCCTGCCCGGCGCCTGGTCCGACAGGATGATCAGGCTCTCGGCGTGCCTGCGCATGCGGGTGGTGAGGTGGTCGAGCTTGAACAGGTCCTCCAGCGTCTGCGCGTCTTCGGCGCGCCGCTCCATGCCGTCCAGGTGCAGCAACTGGCGATGGAGCAGTGACTGGTTGCGCCTGGCCAGGCTGACGAAGACGTGTCGCACACCGTCGCGCAGCTTCGCCTGGTCGACGGCCGCCTCGACGGCGGTGGACTGGACGGTGTTGAAGGCGTGCACGATGTCGCGCACCTCGGTGGTGTGCGCGTCGAGGACGAGCGGCTCGACCTGGTGGTCGGTCGCGCCCTTGCGCAGGCGCTCGACCAGGACGGCCAGCCGTACCTCGGCCAGCTCGGTGGCCGCGTCGCGCAGGCCCGCGAGCTCGCGCACCAGGCGCCGCCTGAAGCGCAGGGACAGCACGATCGCGGCCACGACGGCGACCAGGCCCACGCCGCCGGCCACGCCGATCTTGACCAGGATGTTCACGGCGGTGGGCGTGACGCGATCGACCAGGCCCTGCACGGCTTCGTACTGGTTGCGCTCGACGACTCGCGCCAGGTTGTCGCTGCTGGTGCGCCAGGTGTTGGAGGTGGCGGGCAGCCCGTTGGCGGTGGCTTGGCCGCGGATGGCGTCCTCGATCGCGACGAAGTCGCGGTAGACGGGCGCGGCGGACAGCTGCCGGTAGGCGGCGTCGAGCCCGGGCCCGAGGTGGGCGAGCGCCTGGGCGTAGAGGAGCCTGCGGGTGGCCGACATCTCGGTGAACAGGGCGCGCTCGCTCGCCCCGACCCGGCCGGTCGCGAGCACGTGCACGATCATCGCCCGCTCCCTCGAGAGCAGTTCCTTGGCCTCGCCGAGCATGCTGACCGATCTGGCCACGCGGTAGAGCGCCATGTCCGGCACCAGGATCATCTGGTCGTACATGCGGAAGGAGGCGTCGACGATGTCGCTGTAGGTGATGATCATCTGGATCGGGTCGATCGAGCGAGCGTCGACGCCTCTGCGGACCTCCGGAATGCGGTCCAGCTCGTCGTTCAGTGCCTTGAGCTGGACGGCCATCTCCGGTGACAGGTTCTCCTGCAGGCTCGCGCGCCGGCGGAAGGCGGCCACGGCGGTGTCGGTCCTGCTGCGCTGGTTGATGAGCTCCCTGTACGGCGCGGCAGACGAGAGGAACTCGGCCGAGGCCAGCCGTTCGCGCTGGAGCTGGATGTTGATCTGCTCGGAGGGGTCGGCCAGGTTGGTGACCAGATTGTTGATCTCCAGGAGGCGCAGCCCGTCACCGCCGGTCAGGCTCGCGGCGAACGCCCACAGCCCGACCAGCGAGATCAGCGGGACGGACAGCAGGACGAGCAGCTTGAGCGCGATGGGGCGGCCGGGACGGGTGAGGCGCCTTTTCATGGTGAGATCGTCTCGCAGATCACACCCTTTTGGGAGGCTTCCCGTGCGCTTGCCCCGATCAATGTCTGGATGGACGATAGCCGTCTTCGGGTTCCTGGCCTTCGCGCTCGGGCTGTTCGGCCTGCTCAGCCCCGACAGCCTGCTCGGACTGCTGGGTTTCGAAGTGGTGGCGGCGCGCGGCCCCGGTGACTACACGAAGGTCTACATGGCCGCGTCGTCGATGGCGGCGGTCAACATGGGCGTGTACTACATGCTCGCCGCGGCGTCGGACTGGCGGCCGTTCTTCCTGTGGACCGTGCCGTTCAGGCTGGTGACGTTCGCGGTGTTCAGCACGCTGGTGATCACGGGCGCCGCGCCCTCAGAGTTCCTCGGGGTGGGGCTGTGGGAAGGGCTCGGCGCCCTGATCACCGGCTACGCCTTGTGGCGAGAGCGTTCCTCGGAGGGACGCCCGGCGACCAGGTGATCGTCGGTGTGCGTGGCCTGGCGCGGCACGGTGTCCGTCGCCGGCGCCGCGCTGTCGTCCTCGTGCAGCTTGCGCTCCAGCTGCCGCTTCTCGTCCTCGAGCTTGGCCACGCGGTCGTCAGCCTGGTGGCGGACCTCACGCAGCTTGCGCCGGCGCGCGGCCGACCTGCGCGAACCCGAGGCGAGCAGCGAAATACCCAGGAGCAGAACTCCGGCCGTCACCGCACCGGTGAGGAACATCTCCAGGTGCGACGGCTGGAAGGTGTAGCCGAAAACTGTGTAGGAGGTATCGGGCTCCATGGCGACCACGTAGATCGCCGCGCCCGCCAGCAGGACCAGGATCAGGCCCAACACGATCATTGACCTCACCTTTCTTCAGAGCCTGATCCCCTCTGCCCGGTAATGATGGAGTCATGCGACCAGACGCGGGCCAGGTGCTTCACTTCTCCGAAGATCCAACGATCAAGAAGTTCGTCCCTCACGTCGCCAGAACCTCGCGCCAGACGCGGCCGTACGTCTGGGCCGTGGGGTTCGACCGCTGCCCCGACTACTGGTTTCCGCGCCACTGCCCGCGGGCGATGGCCTGGAAGGGCCCGCAGACCCGGCCGTGGGACGTCGAGCGCATCGTCGGCGCGGGCTGCGGCGAGCGCGTGCACGCCATCGAGTACGGCTGGCTCAAGGCGATGATGGAGGTGCGGCTGTACGCCTACCGGCTGCCCGCCGACCCCTTCGTGCCGATCGGCGAGCCGCCGCACGCCGTGGTCGCCCAGGAACCCGTCGTGCCGCTCGGCCCGCCCGAGCCCGTCTCCGACCTCATCGAGCTGCACGAGGAGGCCGGGATCCAGCTGCGCGTGCTGGACAACCTATGGCCGTTCTGGAACCAGGTGACGGCCAGCACGATGGAGTTCAGCGGGATACGGCTGCGGAACGCTCGGCGATCAACGAGCTGAGCCGCTCGACGGTCATCGACCCCGGCCCTCGCCGTTCGCGGGCCGCGTCGACCGCCTCGCGCTGCAGCACCTCGTTGACCGGGGTGGCCACCCCGTGCAGGCGGCCGAGCAGCACGATCTCGCCGTTGAGGTAGTCGGCCTCGATCGAGCCGCTGCCCCTGGCCAGGCTCTGCCACGACGAGCCGCCACCGCGCTCGATGCCCTCGATGTCGCCGGTCTTCACCTGCTCGCCGCCCTGGTGGGCGATGCCGGCCGCGGCCAGCACGGCGCCGCCCTCGGCTCTGGCCCGCTCGACCAGCTCGTTGACGCCGGGCTCGCGCCCGCACAGCGCCTCGACGGCGTTGCCGAGGTTGCTGAGCAGCTTGCCGTACTTCCACGGCATGACCTCGGGGACGGCCCGCGCCGCGAACGCGCTCTTGGCCAGGTCCGCGGCGATCGTCTCGGACAGGTCGTCCACACCCTGTGGATAACGCCCGACGTACAGCGAGCCGGACAGCGGCGAGCCGTAGGCGGCCACCAGGCCCGGCTCCAGGTGCAGGGCGGGCAGGTAGACGCACATGCCGTAGACGTGCTCGAAGCGCCGCAGCGCCATCCGCTCGTTGGCCACGCCGTTCTGCGCGCACACCACGGGCAGATGGCGCGGCCACGGGTCGAGGGCGGCGAGCGTGTCCTGCGACTTGGTCGCCACGATCAACACGTCGCCGTCCACGGGCCCGTCGGCGGCCGGAACAGGGAGCGTCTCGTCGGAGTCGGGGGTGACCAGGCGCAGTCCCTTGGTCCTGAGCGCCTCGTAGTGCGCCCCTCTCGCGATCAGGACGACATCGTGCCCGCTCCAGAAGAGGCGACCGCCGATCGTCCCGCCGATCGCCCCTGCCCCGATGATGACGTAGCGCATGTCGTCAGGATGTCATCCTTTGGGCGCGCGCTTCCCTTCACCCGCTCGCGCAGGATGGTCTTCAGCACCCGCCACCCGTCCCTGACGGCGTGGAGGTTGCTGACCCCGTGGATGCGGCACCGCTCGTGGCTCGGTACCTCGGTGATGGCCAGCCCTGCCTGGGCCGCCCTGACGTTCATCAGCGTCTCGATCTCGAAACCGTCGCAGTCGAGCGCCATGGCCTCCAGGTGGCGGGACCAGAAGGCGTTGTAGCCGTAGCAGAGGTCGGTGTAGCGCGTGCCGTACAACCGGTTGGTGATGAAGGTCAGCGCCCTGTTGCCGAAGGAGCGGGTCGGGCTGATGTCGTCGGAGCCGCCGCCCTCGACGTAGCGCGAGCCCTTGGCGAAGTCGGCGCCCTCGACCAGCGCCTGGACGAAGAGGCCGATCTCCCGGCCGTCGGTGGAGCCGTCAGCGTCGATCATGACGATGATGTCGCTCTTGGCGGCGGCGAATCCCTCGGTCAGCGCGTTGCCCTTGCCCCTCCTGCTCTGCGTGACGACGCGCAGGTCTGGACGGAGGCTGAGAGCGACGGCCACGGTGTCGTCGGTCGAGTTGCCGTCCACCAGGATCACCTCGTCGATCCAGGCGGGCAGGGTCGCGAAGACGTGTGGCAGATTGTCGGCTTCGTTCAGTGCGGGGACCACCACACTGACCGTGGCGGAGAACGGGCCTTTGTTCATGTCCCCCAAGGTCCGCTTGAGCGCCTGCATTTCGCTTGACATCCTCTTGCAAGCGGTGCGGATCTTCCGCATTGCGGGCATTTGTGGACAGCGTTGGAGCTCCACCTGACCTGCGGTATCAGGTTTTGGGCGGGCGGCAGGTGATGATCCCCTTGCTTGCTCTTGACAAGAGCTCCGAAAAATGGTTGGAATCAGCCCTTCGCGATCCTGGCCGCGACGTCGGCGGCGGGCTCGCGGGTGGTGTCGATGATCTCGGCGGTGTCGTGGAGCCAGGAGAGCGCCTCGCGGTAGCGGGGGATGTGCCGCAGCCGCCACTCCCTGGCGCCCGCCTCGACCTCGTCCGTCTCGATCCTGCGCACGTGCTCGTCGTGCTCCACGTCCAGGACGTAGTGGCGGATGTCGACGCCTCTGGTCCTGATCGCGGTGAAGATCTCGTCGTAGTAGTCCTGACGCAGCAGCGTCATCGCGATGACCAGCGGGCCGCCGTAGTGGGCGTGCACCTGCAGGGCGGTCTCGGCGGCCAGCGCCCGCCAGGCGGGGAGGTCCTGGAAGTCGCCCGCGGGCGCGTCGGGCAGGATGTGCCGCAGGAAGAAGCCGACCATCTCGGGGTCGAAGAAGTGCGCGCCGGGGAGCAGCCTGACCAGCTCGTTGGCGGTGGTCGTCTTTCCCGCGCCGAAGGGTCCGTTGAGCCAGATGATCATGGTATGCGACCCTATACGGCCCGCGTCGCGGCGGCCCAGCGATCCAGCAAGCCGGTCGCCGCGCCCGAGTCGATCGCCGTGAGAGCGCGCTCGTAGGCCGCGCCGAGACCCGCGACGCCGTCCCCGCTCGCGGCGGCCAGCGCGGCGGCGGCGTTCAGGCAGACGATGTCGCGCACCGGGCCCTTCGCCCCGCCGAGCACCGCCTTCGCCACACCGGCGTTGTGCGCCGCGTCGCCGCCCCTGAGGTCGTCGATGACGGCCCTGGGGATTCCCAGCGTCGCGGGGTCGAAGCGGGCCGAGGTCACGCGTCCGTCGCGGACCTCCCAGATCGTGGACGGGCCCGTCGTGGTGAGCTCGTCCAGCCCGTCGTCGCCCCTGAACACCAGCGACGTGCACCCCCGCGCGGCCAGCACACCGGCGATCACCGGCGCCATCCGCGCGTGGAACACCCCGACCGCCTGCGCCCTCGGCCTGGCCGGGTTGACCAGCGGCCCGAGGAAGTTGAAGACGGTCGGCGTCCCGAGCTCCCTCCTGGGCCCCGCGGTGTGCCGGAAAGCGGGGTGGTAGTGCGGCGCGAACAGGAAGGCGATCCCCACCTCGTCCGCGACGCGCGCGGCCCGCGCGGGCGGCAGGTCGATCGCCACGCCGAGCGCCTCCAGCACGTCCGCGGCACCGGAGGAGGACGTCGCGGCCCTGCCGCCGTGCTTGACGACTCTGGCACCGGCCGCCGCCGCGACGATCGCGGCCATCGTGGAGATGTTCACCGTGTGCGCCTGGTCGCCCCCCGTTCCCACGAGATCGACGGCGTCACCCCGCACGCCGACCGGGGTCGCCCCGTCGAGCAGCGCGTCGGCGAGCCCCGACACCTCGGCGACGCTCTCGCCCTTGGCGCGCAGGGCCACCGCGAACCCGGCGATCTGGGCGTCGGTCGCCGCGCCCGCCATGATCTGCCGCATCGCCCACGCGGTCTGCTCCGCGCGCAGCGATCCGCCGTCGAGCAGGGTGCCGAGAAGTGCGGACCAGGTCGTCATGTGCTGTCTCCAGTCGTGGTTTCGACAAGGAGACCGAGCAGCCGACCGCCTCGCCGAGGCGGTCATCGGATGTCGCGACGTGCCGCCTAGGAGGCGGGCCACCAGAAATTCGCGATCATGACGTGACATGCTACCAACATGTCGGTGCTCTCTCCCCTCATGGGCACGGTGGTCAGCGTCGAGGTCGCCGAGGGCGACCTGGTACGGCAGGGCGCTCCGATCGCCATCGTCGAGTCCATGAATGGCGGCGGCGGAGGACCCTGACGCGCTGTCCTGAGGGATGGATCATGGAGCTGAGACGCATCTTCGACGAGGACGCCGCCCGCTACGACAGGGCCAGGCCCGGCTACCCCGCCGAGCTGTTCTCCCGCATCCCCCGTGGCTCGCGGGTGCTGGAGATCGGCTGCGGCACCGGCCAGGCGACCAGGGGCCTGCTGTCCGTGGGCTGCCGGGTGACCGCCGTCGAGCTCGGGCCGTCGCTGGCGGCCATGGCGCGGCTCCGCGTGCCGTCCGCGGAGATCGTCACCGCCGATTTCGAGATGTGGCCGCTGCCCGCCGAGCCGTACGACGTGGTGTTCGCGGCCACGTCCTTCCACTGGCTGGACCCTGAGGTCCGGGTGGCCAAGGCGCGCGCCGCGCTCCGGCCGGGCGGCCTGCTGGCCACCGTCGCCACCCACCACGTGGAGGGCGGGACCTCGGCCTTCTTCGCCGAGCTCCAGGAGTGCTACGAACGCTTCGACCCCGCCACGCCGCCGGGCCTCCGCCTGCGACCGGGCTCCTCGATCCCGCATGATCCCGAGCCGCTGCCCGGCTTCGACCCGCCCGCCTTCGAGCGCTGGGAGTGGGAGGTCACCTACACCACCGCGTCCTACCTCGACCTGCTGTCGACCTACTCGGGCACCCGCGCCCTCCCCGCCCGCGCGGCCCTGCTCGACTGCGTGGGCTCGCTCATCGAGACGAGGTACGGCGGGCAGATCACCAAGCGCTACCTCACCGAACTCCGCACCGCCACGAGGAGTGCGGTTCGATGACTGTGTTTGCGGACGGGACTTTTGCCTCGGGCGACGAGATTCCGCGGCCGTGGCCAGGATTAGACTCCCCTTGAAATCCCCTCGGGGTTTTTTCGAGCGATGGATCAGACATGGACAAAGAGGCCACAGCGGTGATCTCGGGCGTCGTGGATGTGCGTGACGTCCCGTTGAGCAGTCTGTGTGAGAAAGAGCTGGCGAGCGTCGTCCGCCGTGTGGTCCCGGACGCCCCGAGCATTTCCGTGGCGGCGTTCAACTCCTCCATCTGACCGAGGCCGAGGGGAGGACGGCGATGGTGCCGTTCCGCCAGTTCGTTCTCAAGGTGCACAGCAGGTGCGACCTGGCCTGCGATCACTGCTACGTCTACGAGCACGCCGACCAGAGCTGGCGACGACGGCCCAAGGTGATGTCACAGGAGACGATCGCCTGGAGCGCGTTGCGCATCGCCGAGCACGTCAAGAGCCACGGTCTCGACCAGGTCGCCGTCGTGCTCCACGGGGGCGAGCCGCTGCTGGCGGGGCCGGGCAGGCTGCTGGCGATCGCCGAGGCGCTGGAGTCGGCGCTGACCGGGTTGTGCCGCCTCGACCTGCGCCTGCACACCAACGGCCTGCTCCTCGACGACCACTTCCTCGAGGTGTTCGAGGAGAAAGGCGTCAAGGTGGGCGTCTCGCTCGACGGCGACAGGGCCGCCCACGACCGGCATCGGCGCTACGCCGACGGCCGGGGCAGCCACGCCCGGGTCCTGGCGAGCCTGGCCAGGCTGCGTGCCAGGCCGCACCTCTACGCGGGACTGCTGTGCACGGTCGACGTGGCCGGCGACCCGATCGCCGTCTACGAGGCGCTGGCCGAGCAGGAGCCGCCGCGGGTCGACTTCCTGCTCCCGCACGCCACGTGGGAGGAGCCGCCCCCGACCGGCGCGGGCGACTGGCTGACCGCGGTCTTCGACAGGTGGGTGGCCGACGGCAGGCCGATGGCGGTGCGGCTGTTCGACTCCATCGAGTCCACGTCGCGGGGCGGGCCCAGCTTCACCGAGGCGCTCGGCCTGGAGCCGAGCGACCTGGTCGTCATCGAGACCGACGGGGCCTACGAGCAGGTCGACTCGCTGAAGTCGGCCTACGACGGGGCGCCGGAGACCGGGCTCGACGTCTTCCGCCACACGCTGGACGACGTCGCCGCGCATCCGGGGATCCGGGCCAGGCAGCGCGGGCTCGACGGGCTGGCGGAGACCTGCAGGCGCTGTCCCGTGGTCGACAGCTGCGGCGGGGGGCTCTACCCGCATCGCTACCGGGCGGGCGGTTTCGACAATCCGAGCGTCTACTGCGCGGACCTGCTCCAGCTGATCACGCACGTGCGGGGGCGGCTGCGCCGTACGCACGAGCTGACCTCGGCGCAGCTCGGTGAGCTGGCCGCGGGCCACGGCGGGGCGGCGGCGGTCGGGGCGCTGGCGGCCGGTCAGGCCAGCCTGCGCAGGGTGGCGCTGACCGCGGCGGCCGCGCGCGGGCCCGCGTGGGAGCTGCTGACCCGGATCGACGCCGAGCGTCCCGAGGCGCTGGCCGCCGTGCTCGCCCACCCGTACGTGCGCGCGTGGGCCGTCCGGCGGCTGGCCGGTACGGCGGGCGAGGCCCACCTCGGCAACATCGCCGCCGCGGCGGCGATCAGGGCGGGCGTCACGGCCACGGTCGAGGTCGAGGTGCGCGAAGGCGTCGCCTGCCTGCCGGGTCTCGGCGTGATGCCCACCGAGCGCACCACGATCAGCACGGCCGACGCGTGGGAGCCGGTGCGGCGGCTGACGGCGGGCGGGCTGTCGGTGGTCCTGGAGGATACCGATCCCTACCGCGACTGCCACCAGTGGACTCCCGCCCCCCGCCTGACCTCCGAGCAGGCGCTGGCGTGGCAGGAGCTGTTCGCCGGGGCCGTCGAGGTGATCGGGCGGGAGCATCCCGCCTACCTGCCGGCCATGGCCGAGGGGCTGACCACGCTGACGCCGCTCAGCCCGCCGGCGCACGGCCGCGACACCAGCTCGGCGGCGAGAGAGGCGTTCGGCGCGATCGCCGCCACCCTGCCCGCCGACGCCGAGACGCTGGCGCTGCTGCTCATGCACGAGTTCCAGCACGTGAAGCTGGGCGGGGTGCTCGACCTGTTCGACCTGTTCGACGCCTGCGACACCCGGCTGTTCTACGCCCCGTGGCGGGAGGATCCGCGCCCGCTGGAGGGTCTGTTCCAGGGCGCCTACGCGCACCTGGCGGTCACCGACTTCTGGCGGGCGCGCCGAGACCCGAAGGGGCGGGAGCGGTTCGCCCGGTGGCGCGACGACACCGCGCAGGCGATCGAGACCCTGCTCGGCTCAGGAACGCTGACCCCGCTCGGCGAGCGCTTCGTGCGGGGGATGCGTGAGAGCGCCGCGCCCTGGCTGGCGGAGGCGGTGCCGGCCGAGGCCCGGCGGGCGGCGCAGGAGGAGCGGGCACGGCACCGCGCCAGGTTCGACCGGACATGACCCGCGACGGCCTGGCGGCGCAGCTGCGGCGGCTCGGCGTCGCGGCGGGTCAGGTCCTGCTCGTCCACAGCGCGCTGAGCAGGATCGGCGGAAGCGAGCCCGCGACCGTGGTCGGCGCGCTGCGCGACGTGCTCGGCGAGGAGGGCACGCTCGTGGTGCCCACCCAGACGGCGGCCAACTCCGACACCTCGCGCGAGCACCTGAACCGCATCGCCGGTCTTACGGAGCCCGAGATCGCCGCCTTCCGCGCGGCGATGCCCCCCTTCGACCCCGCCGCCACCCCCTCCGTCGGCATGGGACGGATCGCCGAGCAGGTCAGGACCACGGAGGGCGCCGTGCGCAGCGCCCACCCGCAGACCTCCTTCGCCGCGCTCGGCCCGATGGCGGCCAAGTTGATGGACGGCCACGCCATGGACTGCCACCTCGGGGAGAGCTCGCCGCTGGCCAGGCTCTACGAGGCCGACGCGTGGATCCTGCTGATGGGCGTCGGCTACTCCTCCTGTACGGCGCTGCACCTGGCCGAGTACCGCCTGCCCGACCCGCCGCTCAGGACCTACCGCTGCGTCGTGGAAGGGGGATGGTGGGAGTACGAGGACGTCGACCTGCGGGACACCCACCTCCCGCGACTCGGCGCCGATCTCGACAAAACGGATATTTCGCGAAAGGGGCGTATTGGGCGGGCGAAAAGTCGCCTGTTGCCTCTTGCGCCCGCGGTCGATTTCGCGGTGAATTGGCTTGCTGTGAAATAGAGTTGAATCACCCAGAAAGGAGGCGGGTTGCCCGAATCCCCGTACTTCTTTCTGAGTTACAAGCGCAACGACGTGAGCGACCTCTGGGTCGCGCGCTTTTTCAAACATCTGTCCGATGACGTGCGGGTCGTGGCCAATGCCGAACAGCCCGGTTTCATGGACAAGCAGGTGCCCGCAGGTGGCAGCTGGCCCGCGCACGTGTCGCAGGCGCTCTCCTCGTGCAGGGTGTTCGTACCGGTCTACTCGATGGGCTATTTCGACAGCGAGCACTGCGGCAAGGAATGGGGCGCCTTCAGCAGGCGCTGCGGGCCGGGGTCCGAGGCCATCCTGCCCGTCCTGTGGGCGCCGCTCTACGACACGCCGGTGCCCGAGTGCGCGGGCATCCTCAACTACGAGCACGCCGCCTTCGGGCGCGAGTACGTCACGGGCGGCATCTACGGGATCATGAAGCTGCGCCGGTTCAGGGAGGCGTACAAGGAGGGCGTCTGGTGGCTGGCCCGCAGGATCATCGAGGTGGGCCGGACGGTCGACGTTCCCTACCAGGCCATCCCCGACTACCGCGACCAGCCCAACGCCTTCGCCACGGCCGAGCCGCGCAGGCCGTACCACATCACTGTGGTCGCGCCGCGGGCCGGAGCGCTCCCGGAGGGGAGGCAGGCGGCCTACTACGGGCACACGCCGCTCGACTGGAACCCGTTCGCCGGGCCGGTCACGCTCGCGGACGCGGTGGCCGAGGTCGTCAGGCAGCAGGGGCTGCGCCCGGTGGTCGGCACGCTCGACCAGCACAACGGTGAATCGGGCGTGGTCCTGCTCGACCCGTGGGCGCTGGCCGACAAGGGAATCCGCGACGCGGTGTCGGGGCTGCGGGCGCCCGTGCTGGTGCCGTGGCACGAGGGCGACGGCCAGAGCGCGGCCGAGCGGGAGCGGCTGGAGGCGACGGTGCGCGAGACGGTCGAGGCCAGGCCGATCTCCGACCTGGGCCCGGTCGCCGAGCTGATCAGGCAGGCGGAGTGGCGGCGCCTGCGCGGCGCCCCGGAGTACCCGCCGCCGGGTCCTTCGAGCGAGAAGCCGAGGTTGAGCGGCCCCGAGGAGTGGTCATGAGCGAGGGCGAGATCATTACCTTCTACTCCTACAAGGGCGGCACGGGGCGCACGATGGCGCTGGCCAACGTGGCCTGGATCCTGGCCGCCAACGGCAGGAAGGTGCTGGCGCTCGATTGGGACCTCGAGTCGCCCGGCCTGCACAGGTTCTTCCATCCCTTTCTCGACGCGGGCGTGATCAGCGCGACGCCCGGCGTCATCGAGCTGATCACCGACTACGCCTTCGCCGCCCTCCAGCCGGTCGAGCGCGCCCCCGACTGGCACCTGGAGTACACCCAGGTGCTCCCGCGCGCGGTCTCGCTGGAGTACGACCACTTTCCCGGCAGCGGCACGATCGACTTCATCTCGGCGGGCCGCCAGAACCGCGACTACTCCTCGCTGGTGTCCACCTTCGACTGGGACAACTTCTACGAGCGGCTCGGCGGCGGCGTCTTCCTCGACGCCCTACGCGCCGACATGCGCCGCCACTACGACTACGTGCTGATCGACAGCCGTACGGGCCTCAGCGACATCGCCGACATCTGCACCGTGCACTTCCCCGACATCCTCGTCGACTGCTTCACGCTCAGCGACCAGAGCATCGAGGGCGCCGCGGCCGTGGCCCGGCACATCGACCAGCGCTACCGCGACAGGAACATCAGGATCCTGCCGGTGCCGATGCGCATCGAGCCGGGGGAGAAGAAGAAGCTCGACGCGGGAAGGGCGCACGCGCGCAGGCGCTTCGCGGGCTTCCCCAAGGGGGTGGACGCCGAGGAGTACTGGGCCGCGATCGAGATCCCCTACGTGCCCTTCTACGCCTACGAGGAGACGCTGGCCACCTTCGGCGAGGTCGCCGCCTCGCCCTCGTCGATCCTGTCGGCGTACGAGCGGCTGACCTCCGTGGTGACCGGCGGCGAGGTCACCGGGCTGCCGCAGGTGAGCGAGGAGGTGCGCGCGCAGGTGCTGGCCGCCTTCGAGCGCACGCCGCCCGACTCCGACGAGGAGGGGACGCTGGCGCTCAGCTACGTGCCCGAGGACCGGATGTGGGCCGACTGGGTCGCCGCGCTGCTGCGCAGGAGCGGGATGAAGGTGGTGACCGTCAGCGCCGATCTGCCCGAGTGGGAGCGGGAGCTGCCCGGCGCCGCCAGGGTCGCGGTGCTCGTCTCGCCCGCCTACCAGCGCTCGCCCAGGACCAGGCACTTCCTCGACGATCCCCCGCCCCATGTCCCCATCCGCGTCGGCGACCTGCCCACCCATGACGGCGTCCGCATCGACCAGCTCGGTGAGAGCGAGGCGGCGCAGGTGCTGCTGCGCGCCTTCGGCAGGGCCGGTCAGTCGCCCGAGCACCCCGCCGAGCACGGCCCGATCGGCCCCCGCTACCCCGGCACGCCGCCGAGGGTGTGGAACCTGCCGCCGCGCAACGCGGCCTTCACCGGCCGCAGCGCGGTTCTGGAGGAGCTGCGCAACCAGCTCGTCGGCACCGGCCAGGCGGTCGTCCTCCCCATGGCGCTGTACGGCCTCGGCGGCGTGGGCAAGACCCAGGTCGCGCTGGAGTACGCCTACCGCTTCATGGCCGACTACGACCTCGTGTGGTGGGTGTCGGCGGAGGAGTCGGCCGGCATCGCCGACAACTTCCTCGACGAGCTGGCCCCCAGGCTGGGGATCAAGCAGGAGGAGGCGACGGTCAGGGCCGTGCTGGAGAGCCTGCGGCGCGGCGAGCCGTACCAGAGATGGCTGTTGATCTTCGACAACGCGACCGAGCTGGCCGATCTCGGCGACTACCTTCCCGTGGGCGCGGCCGGGCACGTGCTCATCACCTCGCGCAACCCCGCGTGGTCGGCCGTGGCCGCGCCGCTCGAGGTGGACGTCTTCAGCCGCGACGAGAGCGTGGAGCACCTGCGCAGGCGGGTGGAGGGGCTGGCCGAGAGCGACGCGGAGAAGGTCGCCGCCGCCCTGGGCTTCCTGCCGCTCGCCGTCGACCAGGCGGGGGCGTGGCTGAGCGAGACCGGCATGCCCGCCGCCGACTACGTGCAGCTGCTGGAGACCGAGCTGACCAGGGCGCTGCCCACCTTCAGAGGGCCCAAGCCGGTCGCCGCGACCTGGAACATCTCGCTGGAGCAGCTCAAGCGACGCTCGCCCGCGGCCGTGCGGCTGCTGCAGCTGTGCGCGTTCTTCTCGGCCGACCCGATCTCGATGACGATGATCTACAGCGACGAGATGGTCAGGCTGCTGCGCGAGCACGACGACAGCCTGCGCGAGAAGCTCATGCTGGGCAGCGTGATCAGGGAGATCAACAGGTTCGCGCTGGCCAGGGTGGACCAGAGCGACAACACCATCCAGGTGCACCGGCTGGTGCAGGCGGTCATCCGCAGCCAGATGGACGACGAGGCCCAGACCAAGGCCTGCCACGACGTGCACACCGTGCTGGTGGGCGCGCGTCCGCGCCAGGGCGACGTGGACGACCCCGAGAACTGGCCGCGCTACAGCCTGATCTGGCCGCACCTGAGCCCGTCGCGGGCGGCCGAGTGCGGCGACGAGGACACCCGCCAGCTGCTCATCGACTCGGTCCGCTACTCGTGGAAGCGCGGCAACTTCGAGCGCGCCCTCGACCGCGGTCGCCAGCTGGAGGCCGCCTGGCTCGGCGCGCACGGCGGTGACCACTGGCAGACCCTCTACCTGCGCTTCCACCTGGCCAACGTGCTGAGGTCGCAGGGCCGCTACCGGGAGGCGAGGCAGGAGGACGAGCAGGTGGTGGCCAGGCAGCGGGTGGTCCTCGGCGAGCGCCACCCGCACACGCTCATGACCTCCGGCAGCCTCGCCGCCGACCTGCGCGGGCTCGGCGAGTTCAGGCAGGCGCTCGATCTCGACCAGAACACCTACGCGCAGTTCAAGGAGCTGTTCGGCGAGGAGCACCCGCGCACGCTCGCCGCCGCCAACAACCTCGCGGTCTCCTACCGGCTGGTCGGCGACTGCTTCTCGGCCAGGCGGATCGACCAGGACACGCTGGAGCGGCGCAAGGCCGTGCTCGGCGCCTCGCATCCCTACACGCTCTTCTCCCAGGCCAACCTGGCCCGCGACCACAGGGAGGCGGGTCAGTTCGCGGTCTCGGTCAGGCTGCTGCGCAGCACGCTCGCCGCCTACCAGGACGTGCTCGGCGACGACTTCCTCGACACCCTGCGCACCGCCAAGAGCCTGGCCGTCTCGCTGCGCAAGGCCGGAGCGCAGGAGGAGGCGCTCGACCTGGCCAAGGAGACCTACGAGCGCTACCTCGCGCACTACCCGGGCTCGCCCGAGACCAAGGCGGCCGAGCTGGAGTACGCCTGCTGCCTGTCGGCGCTGGACGACAAGCCGCGGGCGCGGCGCATCGCCGCGAACCTCCTCGACGACTTCCGCGCGTCGCTCGGCGACACGCACCCCTACACGCTGGTCGTGGCCAACAACCTGGTCACCTACCTGAGGGGGACAGGTGCCGTGCAGGAGGCCAGGGAGCTGGGCGAGCGCACCCTGGAGGCGTTCACGGTACGGCTGGCCGAGAGCCACCCCTTCACGCTGTCGTGCGCCGTCAACCTGGCCAACTGCCTGGGCGACCTGTCCGAGCTCGACGCGGCGGAGGCGCTCGAACGCAGGACCGCCGACCTGCTCAGCACGGTGCTCGGCCCGCTGCACCCCGACACCCTGGCCTGCCGCGCCAACCTCGCGATCACGCTGCGCTCCACGGGCCAGCAGAGGGAGGTCCTGGCGCTGATGAGGGACGTGCTCGGCGCAGAGCACCCGAACGCCGACTCGCTGCGCGAGTGGCGGCGCCTCAACAGGGACCTGGAGCCGCAGCCGACGTGACCAGCCACCGCAGCACGTCCGGCAGCACCGACAGCGCGCCGAAGTGCGCCGCGCCCCTCTCCACGGTCACGATCGAGCCGGGGATCCGCTCGCCGAGCCAGCGACAGTGTGCGGCGGGGGAGAACACGTCGTCCTCGCCGTGCCACAGCAGCGTCGGAACCTCGATCACCTCGGGGTCGAAGCCCCAGGGCCCGATGAAGGCCATCGCGTCGTCCACCCAGCCGTCGGCCGAGTGCCGCAGCCCCTCGGCGAAGTTGCGCCACAGCATCCTCCTGATGCCGTCGTCGGCCACCACCCTGCGGTCGGCCTCGGGCAGCTCGTGGAAGAGCCCGGCGACGAGCTGGGCGGGGTTGGCCCTGATCCGCGCGGCCGCCGCGCCGAGCCGCTCGGCGAGGACGTCGTAGCCGGCCGAGGCGGCGCTGTACTCCACGACGTTCGACTCGGCCATCCCGTCGAACCAGTCGAGCCCTTCGGCCGTGCGAGGTGCGAGGCCCACCAGGACGGCCGCCTTCGAGGTGCGCTCGGGGAGGAGGGCGGCGCAGGCCAGCGCGTGGGGGCCGCCGCCCGACCGGCCCACGACGCCGAAGGTCTCCAGGCCGAGCGCGTCGGCGATCGCGAGCACGTCGTCGATCACGTCCCTGACCCTGCGGCCGGGTGACGGGTCGGACCCGCCGTACCCGGGGCGGTCGAAGGTGATCAGCCGGACGCCGAGCCGGTAGAGCACCGCCGCCCTGGGCCTCGGGCCCAGCCTGCTGCCGGGAGTGCCGTGGAGCAGGAAGACCGGGCTGCCGCTGGGGGATCCCCACTCCTCGACGGCGAGTCTCCTGCCGTCGAGGGTGCGCACGACTGTCGTCACAGCGGGATTTATGCCCACATTCGTGAGGGGGTACGGCCGGCATGCCGTACCCCCTCACCGGGTTCAGCGCAGGGTGACCAGGTCGGCTTCCTGGACGCCCGCACGGTCGTCGAGGGTGACGACCATCCAGCCGGGGGCCTGGGCGGCCGCCGGGTTCCTCGTCAGCGACAGCGAGGCGGTGGCGCCGGGCGCGACCGACACCGTGCCGCCCGTGGAGACGGCGGGGTTGTAGGCGTCGAACGCCGCGACCCCCGTCTGGTCCAGCAGATCGTCGGGAACCTGCGAGAACGCTGAGACCCCGTAGGAGAAGGACGGCTTGGCGGCCGAGATCCCCAGCGCCGAGGCGGGCGCGGGCAGCAGGACGGTGCCGCTGTTGGCGGGGGCCGTGGCCACCCACGCGCCCACCAGCCTGCCCGCCGCGGTGTAGACGAACGAGGCCATGCGGCCGTCGAAGGAGCCGGTGGTCATGGCCCCGTAGTCCGCGCCGACGACGAAGTAGTCGGTCGTCCCGTCGTTGCCGGTGTCCACCGCGACGTCGAACTCGTTGGCCGCGGCGCTCGACCAGCGGCCGTGAGTGCTGACCGCGAAGACCAGCGTGCGGTCCTCGGCACTGCCGCCGAGCACCTCGCCGGGCAGGACCTGCACACCCGTGGCGCGGATGTCCATGGAGTCCTCGGCGCCCGTGACGTCGTCGGGGTCGGTCACGCCGAGCGCGAAGACGTCGGCGGTGCCCGCGTGGACGCCGGTGTTGCGCAGCTCCACCGAGACGGCGTCGCCGTCGATCTTGGCCCGGCCCGCGGTCACCTTGGACACGGCGTCGGGGACGGCGAGGAAGGCCACCCGCAGCGGGCCCGCGCCGGGCGCGGCCTGACGGGGCGTCGCCGTGACCGCGCCCTGGACGGTGGTGAGGGCGCCGAAGTTGGACGCCTCGGCGGCGGGCAGCGCGGCGGCGGCCGCGGCGCTGATGGACAGGGTGACCTGGACGGTGACGCTGGAGCCCTTCCTGACGGTCACCTTCGACGGCTGGACCGCGACGGTCGCGCCGCGCGCGTCACCGTTGAAGGCGGCGGCCAGGTCGTAGGTGACCGTGCTCTCGCCCTTGTTGGCGATCTCCACGGGCTGGGTGGCGCTCCAGCCGTCATTGCCGATCACGGCGTACTTGAAGGACAGGTTGCCGCCGTTACCGCGCGTGGACGCGAAGACGTTGGTCTCCACGGCGGCCTTGGCGTCGACCACGCCGGAGCCCGCGATGCGGGCGTTGTAGTCGCGGTGCCTGCCCTCGGCCCCCGCCGTGCTGACGATCGCGGCCTTGACCTGGCCCGGCTTCCACCGCGGGTGCGCCTGCGTGACCAGGGCGGCCACGCCCGCGGTCATCGGGGCGGCCATCGAGGTGCCCGACTTGGTGGAGGGCCCGTTGCCGGTGCCCACGCCGACGGAGACGACGCTGTCGCCGGGGGCGGTGACGTCGGGCTTGGCCATGCTCTCGACGTTGCCGGGGCCGCCCGAGCTGAACAGCGACTGCTTGCCGTACGCCGGGTTGACCATCGTGGTCGCCGCCAGCGCGACGCTCTGGCCGTCGAGCGCGGCCGCCGCGGCCCGGTCGGCGAGCTGGAAGCCCAGGAACGGGATGGTGACGGTGTACGGGACGCCGGTGTCGGGGTCGGAGGTGATCTGGCCCTCGAAGACCGGGTAGCCGGCCGAGGTGTTGATCATCGCGACGGCGGCCGCGCCCGCCTGCTGGCCGAGGATGGCCCGCTTGACCCTGGCGCAGGAGCCGCGCAGCGTGACGACCAGCTTGCCCGCGACGCCGCCTGGGTAGGCGGCGTAGTCGGCGGGGGTGCAGCCGAGCGAGAGCGGCCCGTTGGGGTAGCTGGTCCGCAGCACCGCCACCGGCAGCGAACCGGCGCTCACCGGCGCGTTGTTGGCGTTGATCAGCGTGAGGACGCCGCTGCCCGAGGTGAGGGTCGCGGCGGGGAACTGGGCCATCGCCACGTCCATCGCCGCCACCGAGATCGCCGTGGTGGCGACCGCGGGGGCGCCGGTGATGTAGGCGTTCGGGCCGCTGTTGCCCGCCGAGGCGACGACGGTGACGCCCGCCCTGGTCAGGGTCCTGACGGCCTGCGCGGACGGCTCGTCCTCGCGGCCGAACGGCGAGCCGAGCGACATGTTGACGACGTCGACGCCGTCCTTGAGCGCCTGCTCCATGGCGGTGACGATGACGTCCTCCGTGCTGGAGCCCGAGCAGCCGAAGATGCGGTAGGCCAGCAGCGAGGCCTCGGGCGCGACGCCGGGGGCCACGGTGAAGCCCTTGGCGTAGGTGGAGCCGTCGTAGGGGCCCGTGTAGGTCTTGCCGTCCGTCGTGACGCCCTGACCGGCGATCGTGCCGGCCACGTGCGAGCCGTGGCCGCCGCAGTCGAGCGGGTCGGGGTCGGGCTTGGGCACGTACTTCGCGGGGTCGCTGGAGCCCGCGTCGTAGGCGTCGCCCACGAAGTCGTAGCCGCCGACGACCTTGGCGGTGGGGAAGGAGCCCGGCTCGATCACGGTCTTGTCGTTGGCGGCGAAGTCGGCCGCGACGCCGGAGCCGCCGAAGTCGGCGTGCAGGTAGTCGACGCCGCTGTCGATGACGCCGACCTTGATGCCCTTGCCGGTCTTGCCGAGGTACTGCCAGACCTTGTCGGCGCCGATGTAGGAGCCGCCTGCCGCGTTGTCGGCGACGAAGGTCCTGGCCCGGTGGACGTCCACGACGCCGCTCGCCTTGGCGAGCTCGTCGATCTTGTCAGCGGGGACGGTGGCGGCGAAGCCGTTGAAGGCGTCGGTGTAGGTGGCGGTGACGGTTCCGCCGAGGGCCTCGACGGCCTGCTTGCCGTCCTGCTGGGTGGCCTTCAGCTCCCTGCGCGCCGACGCCTTGTCGATGGTCCTGCCGGCGTCGGCGGCGTCCGCCTCGGCCGCGGCGACCGGGTCGCCCGAGACCTGCACCATGACCTTGACCTGCTGGGCCGGGTCCAGGGCCGCGGGCACGGCGCCGGTGTGGTTGTAGGCGTCCGGCAGCCGCTCGAACCGCTGGTCGGGTTCGGCGGCGGCGGTCCCTGACGGGAGCAGAGCTCCCAGCGTGGTCAGGGCGGCAGCGGCGTAGAGTAACCGCTTTCTCACTGGTCACCTCTTCTGGAGGGGGGTGGGTCAACCAGCGATCGTTCAGTACGCGGACATTCATGGAGGATCGGTTCGATAACGGATCTATCACCCTTGACCGCGCCGATTGAAAGGTGTCAGGGCCGTAGGTCTCCCGGATTTCGTCGGAGCGCGACCATATGGTGACGCTATGAACACACGACGCGCAGCGTGTGCGGAGCTGATCGTCTTCACCGACGACGAGCTGGCTCGCTTGGACGCGCTTCCCGACCCCGCACACGAGCTCGAGCCCGCCGCCGCCTGCGAGCTGGAGGCCGGTCACGAGGGTCCGCACCTCGCGCTGGGGCAGACCTCCGGCTTCGACGACGAATGGTGGATCAGGTTTCGCGGTGACGTCCGCGAGTTCGTCACACCGAAGCCGTGCCTGGCCGAGACGCCTGACGAGTCGTGGCGGTGCGGGCTTCCCCAGGACCACCCTGGCGTCCACACCTTCGAGCTGAGCGGGGGCACCTGACGCCCGGTCAGCCCTGACGCCACTCGTCCGACGAGAGCGCTCCCCCCGCCTGCGGGCCCATCAGCGTCAGGCCGCCGTCCACGAACAGCGTCGCGCCGGTGATGTAGGAAGAGGCATGGTCGGCCAGGAACGCGATGGCGGCCGCCACCTCCCTGGCGTCGCCCGGCCGGTCGACGGGGTAGCCGGGGCGGCTGCCCCGTCGCGGTGGCTGGTCCTCCTGGCCGGTCATCGGGGTGGCGATCTCGCCGGGCGCGATCGTGTTCACCGTGATGTCGTACGGCGCCAGCTCCAGTGCCAGCACCCTGCTGAGCATGCGCAGGCCGCCCTTGGCCGCGCAGTACGGCCCCGCGCCCACCCGGGGATACTCCTCGTGCACGCTGGTGACGTTGACGATCCTGCCGCCCAGCCCCGCGGCCACCATCCGGCGGGCCGCCCGCTGGGCGCACAGGAACGCCCCGTCCAGGTCCACGGCCAACACCGAGCGCCACCGGGCGTAGTCGGTCTCCAGCAGCGGCTCGGCGGTGCCCGTGCCCGCGTTGTTGACCAGCACACCTACCCCGCCGAGCTCGTCGGCCAGCTCGTCGATCACTGTGGCGGCCTTCTCGGGGTCGGTCAGGTCGTGCCGGCGCACGGCCGCCTGCCGTCCTCTGTCACGCACCAGGCGCTCGGTCTCCTGCGCGCCCTCCAGATCGGAATGGAAGGTGATCCCCACGTCGAACCCGCGCTGGGCCATCGTCACCGCGGTCGCTCGCCCGATGCCCGAGTCGGCCCCTGTGATGATCACCTTGCGCTCGTAGGCCGGGCTCACCACCGCAGCAGCCCCTCGCGTGACCGGTAGTCCGACCGGTCGGCCCTGAGGCGCCCGGCCAGCTCGTGGAGGTTGCGGGCCAGCCGCTCGGTGTACAGGTCCAGGGCCCGCCAGTACACGGTCGGCTGCTGCTCGAACAGCCGCATCCGGTCTCGCGGGTCCATCTGGGCGAACCGCTCGGCGACCTCGTCGCTCGGGGACACCATGAGCGACCAGTAGAAGGGAAACTCCGGCATGACGTACCTCCGGCGTACCAGCACCTCTCTCGATACCTGGCCGCTGCCCTCAACCGTCGCCGACGAACTCCTGTGACCACCTCTCTTGCACGGATCCTTCCTGTTCGGGCAGACCTCGGATGGAGAGCGCCCGTGCCGTCCTCCGGAGCTGCTCGCGCGCCCATGCCCTCGGCGGTAGGCGGGCGCGCGCCGTTCATGGTGGCCGTGCCCAGGCCGCGGCTAATCTGGGGCGGCGCCTACTGGCAGGCCCGGCTATCAGAACGTGCCGAATGGCGGCGGGGGCGGCCGGTCCCTCGATACTCCGCAACCGGGATGGGCGTGGTCAGGTCCCAGATATCGCGAGCATTTTGATCGTGAAGTCGATTGCTGTGGCGAGCCGTTGGGGGTCGTGTCCGGCGCGTTCGCGTACGCGCAGTCCAAGCACCGTCGTGAACAGCAGCTCCACTGCGGCGTCGACGTCCGATGCGGCGGGCAGGTCGCCGTCGCGGATGCCGCGGCGTAGCAGTGACGCCAGGGTTTTCCTGGTGACTTCGAACGCGTCCTCGGTCCTTTGCCGGACCTCGGGGTCGGTGGTGCCGAGTTCGGCAGCCGTATTGACCACGAAGCAGCCGCGACCTGCCTCGTGGCTGATCATCCAGATCAACCACTCCCGCAGGATCTCGAGGCTGGGGCCGGGGGCGCTGAGCTGCTCTTCGGCTTGCGTGGACTCCGTCGCCCGATAGTGGTCCAGCGTCCGCAAGAACAGTGTGCGCTTGTCGTTGAAGGTGCGATACAGGCTGCTTTGCTTGAGTCTGAGCTCGGCGCCCAGGTCGCGGACGGACGTGGCGTTGTAGCCGCGACGCCAGAACAAGTCGGTCGCCTTGGCGATCACGTCTTGCTCGTCGAACTCCCTGGGCCGTGCCATGGTCGCCACTCTACCAACGTTGTGGAGCGACCGTTCCCGTATTAGGGTTTGCCGTCATATGGGAGCGATCGCTCCCGAATGAGAGAGGGGAGATTCGACGTGACGGCAACGGACCCTACGACGACCGGGCGAGACGCGTCAGCGAAGAATCATTGGATCGCGGTGTCCGCCGTGGCCTTCGGCACATTTCTCCTGGTGACGGCCGAGCAGCTCCCCATCGGGCTGCTCACCCCCGTCGGATCGGCACTGTCGGTTTCTGAGGGGGCGGCGGGTCTGATGGTCACGGTCCCCAGCATCGTCGCCGCCGTCGCGGCGCCGGTGGTCCCGGTACTCGTCGGCAGGATGGATCGCCGGCTCTTGCTCGTCGCCTTGATGGGGCTCATGACGCTCGCCAACCTGGCCTCTGCCCTGGCCCCGAACTATCCGCTCCTGATCACCGCCCGCGTGCTGGTCGGGGTGGCGATCGGCGGGTTCTGGGCCATCGCCGGCGGTCTGGCCGTCCGGCTGGTCCCCGCCCCGCTCGTGCCGCGGGCCACGTCGATCATCTTCGGCGGCGTCGGGGCAGCGAACGTTTTCGGCGTCCCCATCGGCACAGTGATCGGCGGGCTGGCGAACTGGCGGCTCGCGTTCGGCGCGCTGAGCGCGCTCGCCCTGGTCGTGCTGGTCGCCTTGCTGGCCGTGCTGCCGCCGTTGACCGCTGCTCAGCCCGTCGGCCTGCGGCGGCTGGCCGACCAGTTCCGCAACCAGGGCGTCCGGGTCGGCATCCTGGCGACCTTCCTGATCGTGACCGGCCACTTCGCGGCCTACACGTTCATCAGCCCCGTGCTGCAGGATCTGTCCGGCATCGACGCGCAACTCGTCGGGCCTCTGCTGTTCGGATTCGGCATAGCGGGCGTCGCAGGGAACTTCATCGCGGGTGCCGCCGTGGCGAAGCGGCTCCATCGCACGGTCCTCACCATCGCCGCCGCCTTGGGGGTGACCGTGCTGCTCTACCCCATAGCAGGGCTCACCGCCGCGGGCGGAGTGGCGCTGCTCGTCGTCTGGGGCCTGGTGTACGGCGGGGTCTCCACGAGCCTCCAGACGTGGATGATCAAGTCCGCGCCACAAGCGGTCGAGGAAGCCTCCGCTCTGTGGGTGGCGGTGTTCAACCTCGCGATCGGTCTCGGCGCGCTGGCCGGCGGCACAATCGTCGATGCCCTGCCACTCCAGGGCATCCTCTGGCTCGCCGGCGTTCTCGTCCTGGTGGCCGGGCTGGCAGTGTGGAGTGCACGCCGAAACGACAGCCTTAGATGACCCATCTCGCCGATCTGCGTCGATCACGTTTGCTGCGCATCGAATTCGGATAGGGCCCCCGTACCAACCCGTCGACTGGTTCTCTCACACGATGCTGGAGGTCAGCGGCGCCGCCGGGCGACGCTCGCGGCGTAGCCAGGGCGGGTGTTCCCCGCGGCTTGGGCCCATTCGGTGGCGGTCGAGATATGCACGCCGAGGATCGTTCTGCGAGGGAACTCCGGCTCGGGCAAAACCAGCGTGGCCCTGGCTCTCAGGGCGGCGTACGGCAGGCGGGGCCTGGCCGTCATCGGGCTCGAGCGCGACCTTCTGCGCGGCGGCTACGAGACCGTCATCGGCCACGACAGCTCGCTGGAGGAGACGGTCCACCTGATGGTGTCCAGAACCTGGCCTGGTCTGACCGCTGACCGCTGACCGGGGCTGAGTGCGGGGTCCGAATGTCGCCAGCGTGGCCTTCGGCGTACCGGACAGACTGCGGTCATGAGCACGACGGAGCAGCGGGCCGACGACGCCTGGGCGGTTATGGAGAAGTTCTACGCGGCCGAGGCCGCGTACGTGGCGGCGGGCGGCTTCGGGACGTCGAGCTACGACGAGGTCGCCGCATACCTGGATCCCGAGGTGGTCCTGCACCAGGCGCCGGGGCTGCCGTTCACCGGAACGGGCACCTGGCGGGGACGTGACGGCCTGGAGCGGTTCCTGGCCACGTTCAGCGAGGTCTGGGAGTCGATGGAGTTCCTGGAGCAGGAGCACTGGGGTGACGCCGACACCGTCGTGGTGCGGAGCCTGGTGCGCTTCCGCTCCCGGGCCACGGGCCGGGAGGTCGACGCCCTGATCATGCAGCTGATCAGGGTGCGGAACGGCCGGATGCTCGAATGCCGCCCGTTCTACTGGGACCCCGCCGCCATCGCCGACGCCTGCGCCTAGCTGGTTCTCAGGTGCACCAGGTAGCCCACGAACTTCCGGTCGCCCAGGTTCTTCGTCCACCTTTCGGCGCTCTCCACGGGCGACAGCACGGCAGAGCCCTCGACGGCGTACATGGTCGGGGAGGTCGCGCCGGGCTTCGGCGCGTAGGCGCAGTGCACGGCGCTGATCGCGGTCACCACGGCCTCGGTCACCGGGGTGTCGGCGGGGACGAGGTGGTGATCTTCGGCCTTGTCGACTCTCACGTCGCCCAGGACCGTGGCCAGCCAGTCGCGGTCGGGTTCGCCCAGCTTCCACGACACTCGCGACCCGACGCCGAACGGATCGCCACAGCACTGCATCTGCCAGTCATCGACCCACACGACCAGATCCATGGGGCAAGTGTGCCGCATCTCCACGGGCCGAGCGGCTTCTTCCCTCCTCGGTAGTTCGCCCGGATCTGTTACGCGGCGGCGCGGCGCCTCGGTGGCCAGGTCGAACGGGATACAGCGCCGGGGCTTCCACGTGACGGTCATCGTCCACCGAGGGCGGCGCGTGGCCGTCCTCGGTCATCCTTACCGCCGTCCGACGGCTCGATGTCGGTCACCTTCGTGGAGACCCCGGCGCTGCGGGAGAGTCCGCGTCCGCCGGTTGCTGGAGCTGGTTGGAGCGCCCGCTGTCGCGCACCGACCTGTCCGCTCTCACGTCGCGAGGCTCGCCCAGCTCTTCACCTACCGGGACTGACGGCGGGCGCGTCAGAGGTCGGTGGAGATGATCTTTTCGATGTTCCGTTCGGCGAGCGCCGTGATGGTGACGAACGGGTTGACGCTGGTGTTGCCGGGGATGAGCGCGCCGTCGATGACGTACAGGCCGGGGTAGCCGGTGAGGCGGCCGTAGTTGTCGGTGGCCTTGTTCAGCACCACGCCGCCGAGCGGGTGGTAGGTGAGGTGGTCGCCCCAGATCTTGTAGGTGCCGAAGAGGTCGGTCCGGTAGATCGTCCCCTCCTTCGCGTTGATCTTGTCGAAGATGGTCTTGGCCATGTCGATGGACGGCTGCTTCCAGGAGGTCTGCCAGTTCAGGTCGACCGTGCCCGTCGCGGCGTTCCAGGAGAACTGGGCGCGGTTCGGGTTCCTGGTGATCGACAGGTAGAACGAGGCGTAGGTCTCGATCCCGGTGGGCAGCGGGGCGATCTCGGCGAACGCGCCACCGGCCGTCCAGTTGTCGATGCCGGAGCATGGAATGGTCGACTGGAGCTTGCCGGTCGGGTCCCACATGTGGTTGGCGCGGCCGCACATGACGTTGCCGTTGTCGCCCCACTCCTTGCCGACCGCGTCGTTCAGCCGGGGCAGGACGCCGGTGGCCTTCAGCTTGACCAGCAGCTTGCTGGTGCCGACGCTGCCGGCGGCGAAGAAGACCCGGTCCGCGGTCACGGTCTTGGTGGCCGTGGTGTCACCGTTGGTGTTGATCTGCTCGATGACGACCGTGTAGCCGCCGGCGGCCGCGGGGGCGACCGAGGTGACCTTGTGCAGCGGCGAGATGGCGACCCTGCCGGTGGCCTTGGCCCGGGCGAGGTAGGTCTGCTGAAGAGACTTCTTGCCGTGGTTGTTGCCGTAGAGGATCTCGCCGGCCAACGCCGACTTGGTGACGGTTCCGGCCGCCTCCTGCTTCATGTAGTCCCAGTCGTACACGTCGGGCACGAAGACGAACGGGAAACCGGACCGCTGGGCGTGCTTACGGCCGACCCTGGAGTACTGGTAGCAGGCGGCGGAGTCGAACCAGATGGGGTCCACGGTGCCGACCCCGAGCCCGGCGTTGGCCCGCGGGTAGTAGGTGGCGTACATCTCGTCGGCGTTCACCGACGGGAGGACGGCGGCGAAGTTCTCGCGCTTGGGCGTGACCGCCATGCCGCCGTTGACCAGCGAACCGCCGCCGACGCCCCGGCCCTGGTAGACCGTGATGCCGCTGAAGTCCTCGGCGTCCAGGATGCCGGTGTAGCGGGTGATGTCCCTGTCGATCGGGAAGCCGAGGAAGAAGTTGAGCGGCGCCTTGGTCCTGGTGCGCAGCCAGTACGACCGGTGGTCGGGCTGGAGTGTGTTGCAGAAGATCTTGCCGTCCGGGCCGGGGGTGTCCCATGCCATGCCCATCTCGATCAGGTGCACGTCGACGCCCGCCTGGGCGAGCCGCAGAGCGGCGACGGAGCCGCCGTACCCGGTGCCGATCACCAGGGCGGGGACGTGGGCCCCGCTGGTGATCGGAGCCGCCGGGAGGGTGGCGTGCGCCTGGGCGGTGGCGCGACCCGCCAGGGCCGCGACGCCTAAAAGAGAACCGGTTCCAGCGATGAATCCACGGCGCGAGATGCTCATGTGCTGATCCTCTTGATCACAGCGAGTCTTTTCGCTTGGCGGAGGGTGATGAACCGCTGGGCAGCACGCATACGGTGTCGAGGCCCAGCACATGGTTGAGCCGGCCGAACGCCAGCCAGGAGCCGATGCTCATGCTCAGTTCCACGATCTCGAGCTGGCTGTAGTGCGCGGTCATCCGGGTCCAGAATTCGTCGTCGAGGCCGTGGTGATCCAGGGCGTACCGCTCGGCGTACTCGGCGGCCAGCCGGGTGCGGTCGTCGAAGGCGTCGGTGGTACGCCACTGGGCCACGGCGTCGGCGAACTCCTCCTCGACCTGCTGCCCGTCCCGTTCGGTCCGCCAGTCGAGGCAGAAGACGCACCCGTTGATCTGCGCGATCCGCAGCCGCGCGGCCTCGAACTCGCGGAGTCCGAGGGTCGTGTGGGCGTACACCGCCATCGAGAACTTCGAGGCGGCGATCCCGATGCCGGGGACCATCTCGCCCCACACGTACTCGATCGCGTCCCTTCCCTCAGGGATGTCGATCCTCATGGCTGCTTCCTCCCGAGTTTGCCGACCGCGGGGCGGAGCGGGACGTCGAGCGCGTCGTAGAGCCCGGGTTCTGCGGCCACGAGCCAGTCGATGGCACCCACCAGCCGGCCGACCGCGGTGGCGTTCCCGCCCGCGGACCGGTTGCCGTCCTCGTCGGTGGCCTCGACCGTCACCTCGATGCGCGGACGGCCCTCGATGATCACCCGATGCGCCCCGTCGCCGTCGGGCGGCGTCGGCCAGTCCGGCGCGCACGACGGGTGGATGCGGGTGACGTGCTCGATGACGATGCGGGGCTCGCCCTCGACGATGCCCTGCACCTCGAACCGCACCGCGCCCTGGGTGCCCGCCGCGAACTCGCCCATCGTCCTGGTGATCACCGTGGCGTCGAGCGGGCGCCGGTCCAGGGCCTCGCGGATCTCGTCGAGCTCGACGCCGAGGGCCCTGGCCATCAGCCGTACCTGCCCGCCCCAGACCATGGTCGGAACCGTCGGCGCGAGCATGGGCGGCTCGTAGTCCATCGGCTGGCCCATGCCGACGATGTACCGGACCGAGTCCTCCTGGTCGTAGGTGGTGTAGTCGAAGATCTCCTGACAGCGGATCACGTCCACGGTGCCGCCGAGCCCGCTGATCAGCAGCGGCAGGACGTCGTTGCCCCAGCCGGGGTCGACGCCGGAGACGAACAGCGAGCCGCCGCCGTCCTCGATGGCTGCGAGTACGGGTTCCCGCAGCTCCGGCGGGGCGTTGCGCTGGTCGTAGAGCGCGTAGAGCGACGGCGTGACGACGACGGCTCCGGCGCGGATCGCCCTGATGATGTCGGCGAGGGCTCCGTCGGGGCGAATGTCGCCGGACGCCGCGTACACCACGGCCCGCGGACCGGCGGCCAGCACGGCGTCGATGTGGTCGGTGGCCGCGACTCCCAGGTCGCGGCCGAGGCCGCCGAGTTCGCCCGCGTCGCGGCCGACCTTGTCGGGGTTGTGGACGAGCACGGCCGTAAGTTCCAGTGCCGGGTGGGCCTCGACGGCACGGATGGCCGCACGGCCGACATTGCCGGTACCCCAGACAATCGTGGACACCATGGGCGGAGCGTAGCAAGCGCTTGGTTAGGTGTATAGGGCCGTCGCGGCGGGCTACGGGTCCGGAGCCGAGGGCGGCATCGGAATGAGCTCCATGATCGAGTCCCGCACCATCGCCAGCACCCACAACACGCCCATGACGAGCCCGGCGGTCACTACGAGGATCACCACGAGCAGCGCCACCACGGTGCGCCAGGAGGGCGGGGTGCGGCGCTGGTGCGTCATCATGCCGTCAGCAAAGCAGGCGGACGGCCGGCCTACCAGCCGGCTGCCTTTTCGCCGGGCACCCTCATCCGCTGACGTTCCTGCGCCTTCTGGAGATCCGGCGACATGGTTCACGCAGCACCACCGGTGATGCCCGGTGACCGGCTTCTACGGCTCCACCGTCAGCCTGCGGCGCTGCTCGGTGACCGGCTTCTACAGCGCCATCGCCGGGTGATCAGGCTCGGTCCCCAAAGCCACCTGGGTTGACGGCCTGGGGTCCCAGCGAATCGGCGCTGGGCGCGAACTTCCCTCCCCTGCATGGCGTCTACCTCTCCGCAACCAGCGATTCACCAGGAGTGATCATGCGCGTTATCGCTGCACCACTCGTCTCGATCGTTCTCGTGCTCACCGCCTGCGGGACCCCTACCGTCACCAGCACGCCGGACAGCGCATCCGCGACGCCCGCAGCATCAGCTCCGAGCGCCGAGAAGGCCGCCAAGGTCGGCAGCACAATCACGCTCCAAGGCGCCGACGAGGCACTCAAGGTCGCTGTGAAACTCTCCAAGGTGCTCACCAAGCCGGCTGCTGCCAATGAGTTCAGCACGCCACAGGACGGTCACCGCTTCTACGCTGTCGAGCTCGTCATGAAGAACGTGGGGACCGGCGCCTACAGCGACAGCCCAGGGAACGGCGCGTACGTCATCGACAGCGATGACCAGCAGTACAGCAGCACCATCGCGGACGTGAAGGGCGGCAAGCAGTTCCCCGGAACCGTGACCATCAGCGCCGGCGACAGCCGACGCGGCCTGGTGGTGTTCGAGGTGCCCAAGGCGGCGAAGATCGTCAAGTTCCAGTTCGCTCTGGACAGCGGGTTCGCCGACCAGAAGGGCGAGTGGACTCTCGAGTAGAGGGCCGGCGCCGGCGGCGCAGGCTCGGCCGGCCGTACGACATGGCACAGGAGGGCGCGGCACCCGGGCCGAGCGGCACGGCGCGGTGGAAGGCGTGGGCCCATGACGATGCCCTCGGCTGCTTCCCCACGACCGAGGGCATCTATATGTCCAATATATTCCTGTATGTCCGAGTCGCATATGGTCGCGAGGTGGAGTTCGCCATCCGGGATGGACGCAGTGTCTGCGCGTATCTCCCGCGGTTGGTGGCACGTTGTCTCACGTCGCCGAGTCAAGCCGACCCTCGTGATCGAATCCTCGGGTAGCGTCGTGCGCTGAGAATCGGATCAGCTCTGACGGAGGCCCGATGGCATGGTTAAGCCGGTGGCGGCGTTCCGCCGCATTCTGGCGCGTGCTGACCCTTGTCCTGGCCGGACTCCCACAGCTTCTCAACGTCCCCTTCCCCGATCTTCCCGACCTCGGCGCGGAGCGGACCGATGTTGACTTGACGATCGCCACGGTGTCGACGGGGATAGTGGTGCGGCACCATTCACCGCTCGAGCAATGGCTCGAGTTCATCTTGGAGTCCGGCCTGGTCGTGCTGCTGCCCGCCGCCGTGTTCGCGCTGCCTCGTGCGTACGGCCGGCAGGTCGCCCCCTGGGTCTCCGGCGGCCTGGTCCTTCTCGGATCGGTCATCGGGTACATCGGGATATCGGCGCTCGAAGATGGCGGTATCGCGGGCTTGGCCTACCTGTTGTTCCTGTCTCCGTTCTACGTGCTGGCTGGGGCTGCCCTGTTCAAGAGCGAACGGCTGGCTCTCCGGCAGTCCGGCGAACCTGTCTGAAACGCCGCCGCCAGGTCTTTGTGGCCATATGTCTTTTTCGTGACGAGGTCATGCTGGGCTCGTGATCATGTCTCTGGTTGGCGGAGCCCCAGGCCAGCAGGGTTGCACTCATCCTCACGTTCGCCGGCCCTAGCCTGTCGGCAAGCACTTCGGGGCCGCACCGACCCGATTTGGGCGTCCTCAGTGGAGTCGTGGGAACTCTCGTACCCGTCCTCCTGGCATTGCCACTCGGGGTGCTGATCGACCGGACCCGAGGACACTCCTGTAGTGCACCCATAGTGCACCCAGCGATGGGGCGTACCGCGGAGGGCCGAAGTGAGCAGTAGTGGGCACCTGGACGCACTTCAAGGTGGGCAGCCTTCTGCGGCAACGTGACGGGCGCGGTATCACGTTGAGACAGGAGCATGTGGGTGATCACGATCTGCCCAGGAAGGCGAAGCCATGGTTTTGATGGGAATCCCTCACTGCTGACGGATGACCATCAGCGCTCGCCCAAGGGACCAGCGCCGCTGCCTGCTCTGGCGGCCGAGCCGTGGTCGTTCGGCGCGCTGGGCGCATTGGTGGTCCACACCCCCGCGGGGCCGGTGGAGCTCGGGCCGCTGCAGCGGCGGGTGCTGCTCCTGCGGTTGCTCGCGGAAGACGGCCGGCCCGTCTCGCCCGAATGACTGTGCGAGGACCTGTTGGGCGGACGAGCACCGAACGCGGCGCTGTCCTCGTTGCGCGCCCACATCAGCAGGCTCCGCTCCGCCCTGGCGGTTTCCCGGCAAGCCGGCACCGGCATGCTCACGCACACGTCGGGTGGCTAAGCCTTGCATGTCGCGCGCGAGCAACGTGACACCGGACTGTTCGAGCACCGTGTTCAGCACGCCCAGGACTCGCGGCGGAGAAGCGATGGGCCCAGGTGCGCGCAGGCCGCTTACCGACAAGTCGGCCTGACAGCGTCCTCGCCACATTGACTACATGGAGAGACATTGAGCGCCACAAGCACATTCGACCAAGCCATCGCACTTGCCCGCACCGAACGCGCGGCCGTCCACCACGCCGAACTGGACGCCTCCTGGGGGTTCGGCCCGAGGATCCACGGCGGGCTGCTGATGGCCCTCGCCGGACACGCGCTTTCGCTGGATCTGCGGGAGGAGTCTGGGCACGCCGATCCCATCTCCCTGAGTGCGTACTTCCTCTCAGCCGCGCAGTCCGGCAAGGCCGTTGTGAGCACGCAAGTCCTTCGCCGCGGCAGAAGTCACACCAGCGCGATGGCTTCCCTCGCACAAGACGGCCAGGAACGGATGCGTATCCTCGCGACGTTCGGCAATTTGGACGACCAGCCTTCCGCCGCTCCTGTGCAGGTGTTCACGGCTCCGCCGAGGATGCCTTCCCCCGAGAAGTGCGTGGGCACGGAGGCGGCACCACCCGAGTTACTCAAGGAGGCGCCACTCCTGGAGCGTTTGGACCTACGCCTCGACCCCCAGTGTGTGGGCTGGGCGCTCGGGGCGCCTTCCGGTCAGAGCTGGATGCAGGGCTGGCTGAGGTTCCCGGACGATCGTGAGCCCGATCCACTGATGCTCCTGTTGGCCGTCGATTGCCTTCCGCCGGTCAGCCTCGACCTCGGTGTCTCGGGTTGGGCGCCGACGTTGGAGCTCACCGCGCACATCCGGGCGAGGCCCGCCCCGGGCTGGCTACGGTTGAAGCATTCCACGGTTCTGGTCGGCGGCGGCTACATGGAAGAGGACGCCGAGATCTGGGACTCGGAAGGACGTCTGGTTGCGCAGTCCCGGCAACTGGCCCGGGTCGGGCGGGCGTAGCCTGGCCCGGTGGTCGGCGACCTCGCCAGAGGCGCCGGGCCATCCCACATCTGACGCAATCCGTACCCCACCGGATAGGCAAGAATCACCGACGCGAACGTGCGCGGGCCACTGCGATCGTCGTGAGCATGAGCAGCGCCCCTCCTCAGGCTTATGACCAGGACACCGCCGGTTATCCTGCCGGATGCCGCCGCAGGGGAAACGCGCTCGATCACGAAGCGATCCTGACGTGTCGCGAAGCGTTGCGGCAGCGGCCGGAAGGGGACTGGTGAGCAGTGGAGGGTGGGCGTGCTAGGAGGCCAGGTGCAGGCGGCACGAGACCGTGCCTTCGTGGGGCGGGCGGCCGAGCTGGGCATTTTCCGCGCCGCGCTGTCCGGTGGCGCGAAGCCTGTCGCGGTGGTGTACTTGCACGGGCCCGGAGGCATGGGCAAGTCCATGCTGCTGCGCCGCTTCGCCGCCGAAGCGCGAGCGGCTGGACGTCATGTGCTGGAAATCGACGGCCGGCTCATTGAGCCTACTCCGGAGGCGTTCGCGAAAGAGGCCGAGACGGTGCTCACCGACGAATGCGCCGTCCTACTCGTCGACACCTTCGAACGATGCCAGGGACTCGAGGGATGGCTGCGGGACAGGTTTCTGACCCGGCTGCCGGCCGGGGCACTCGTCGTCATCGCGGGACGGCAGCCGCCGGACGTGCGGTGGGTCTCCGATCCAGGCTGGGCGGAGCTGCTGCGGACGGTGGCCCTGCGGAATCTCGCGCCGGACGAGGCCACGGCCTTCCTACGCCTGCGTGGCGTGCCGGAGCGGATGCACGCGGCGCTGCTGGCCTTCACCGGTGGCAATCCCCTCGCCCTGACGCTCGCTGCGGCGGTGGCCGAGCGGGACGAAGAGGGAAGGACGGACTGGCGGCCCAGCCGCGATGTCATCGAGACGCTGCTGCCCCAGCTGATCGGCGAGGTGCCCACGCCGGTGCACCGCCGGGCTCTGGAAGTGTGCGCCCACGCCTATCTCACCACGGAGTCGCTCCTGCGTGCCGTGCTCGGCGACGAGGCGGTGCGGACGTTCGCCTGGTTGCGCGGCCTTCCGTTCGTCGAGTCCGCCCAGCAGGGCCTGTTCCCGCACGACGTGGTCCGTGAGGCGCTGGAGGCCGACCTGCGATGGCGTGATCCCGAGGGGTACGCGGAACTGCACGGCAAACTCCGCCGCCACTTCTTCGAGCGGATCCAGACAGCCCCAGAAAGCGGGATGCTGCCCGCCGTGGGGGCGTTCATGTATCTGTACCGGGCCGGTCGGTACATGTCCGACTACATCACCTGGCGTGGTGAGGACGAGCTGTGGCTGAGCCGCTGCGAACCGGCGGACCACGCCACGGTGATCGACATGACGGCCGAGGTCGAGGGCCCGGACTCAGCGGCCGTGGCGCGTTTCTGGCTGAGCCGGCAGCCGGAGGCGTTCCGGCTGTGCCGGTCGACGCGGAACGACGAGATCGTGGGCTTCTCCGCCTGGCTGCGGCTGACCGAGCCGTACGGCGAAGACGCCGACCCTGTGATCGAGACGGTCTGGGCGCACGCCCGAAGCTCCACCTCGTTGCGTCACGGCGAGCATCTCGGCGTGGCGCGCTTCTCCGTGACCTCGCGGAAGTATCGCAAAAACCTCAACAGTCCCATCTCGCCGGTCGAGGATCTCCATCAGTGGCGAATCGTGGCCGAGATCGCCCGTGCCGGGCCCAGGCTGGCCTGGTCCTATCTCGCGATCCGCGCCGGAGAGTTCTGGGCTCCGTACCTGACGAGTCTCGGCCTCGAGATCGTCGCGGACCGGCCACGAGTCGGCGACCTGACCTACACGCTGTTCGGGTACGACTGGCGGACCCAGCCGCTATGGACGTGGGCGGAGGAGAGGACCCGTCTGATGCTGTCAGGCCTGCCATCTGTTCCCGAGGCGCCCGCCACGGGCCGGCGCACCGAACTCGTGGTCCTGGACCGGCCGGAATTCGATGCCGCCGTGCGCGACGCGCTGCGCGTGCTGCAGCGGTCGGCGGAGCTCGCGAACAATCCACTGGCCCGCAGCAGGTTGATCGTCGAGCACGGTGTGGCGCTGCATGACGTACTGACCCAGGCCATCGAAGCGCTGCGCAAGGAGCGGGGCGGCGAGAAGCACCATCGTGCGGTCGTGGCCACCTACCTGCGCGGCGTGTCCACCCAGGAGTCGGTCGCCGCGCGGCTGGGGCTGCCGTTCAGCACGTATCGCAGGCACCTTGCCGGCGGGGTGGAGCGGATCTGCGATGCGCTGTGGCGGAAGGAGATATACGGGGCAGGCGCCGATCAGTGAGATGCAGGGCATCACTGAGCTGGAGCGTGAAGTCTGCAGCGTCGAAGGTCGGCTCCACCTCTCGGGTGGGATGGCGGCCCGACGCGTACGGGCGGGCGGCGGGCGGCATCGTACGCGGGAGCGCTCATGGAATTGAACGGGCGAGGCGTACTTGCACGGTGAGGCCGCCGGCGGGGTTGGCGGTCGCGGTGAGCGTGCCGCGGTGCGCGGTGGCGACCGCGCGGACGATCGCGAGGCCGAGGCCATGCCCACCGGGCCGCTCGGCGTCGCGGTGGCGGGTCCGGCCGGTGCCGCGGGTGAAGGGCTCGAACAACACCTCCACCTGCTCCGGCGTGACCCGCGGGCCGGTGTTGGCGACGGTGATGACGGCCTGGCGCTGGTCGGTGCCGACGTCGACCATGGCCCGGCCGCCGGGGTGGTTGTGCCGGATCGCGTTGACCACGAGATTGACGGCGAGCTGGCGCAGCAGGGTCGGATCGCCGTCCACCAGTGCCGTGTCGAGCCGTGCGGTCACCGACACGCCGCGCTCGGCAGCCTCCCTTGCCGCGATGGCGATGGCGTCGCGGGCGAAGCCGGCCAGGTCAGCGGGTGCCGTGGTGGCGACGCCGTCCTCTGCGCGGGCGAGGTCGAGCAGGGCGGTGACGATCCGCTCGCTGCGCTCGTTGACCTCGGTCAGCTCGGCGAGCAACGTGGACAGGTCACAGGCCGACGGGTCGGCCGCAGCAAGGTCCAGGAGGGCCTGACTGGTGGCCAGCGGGGTGAGCAGCTCGTGCGAGGCGTTGGCGGCGAAGCGCCGGTGCCCCTCGAAGGCAGCCTGCAGGCGGGCGAGCATGCCGTCGAAGGTGTCGGCCAGCACCCTGAGCTCGTCGTACGGCCCCTGCAGCGAGACCCGCTCGTCCAGGTTCCCGCCGGCGATCCTCCCCGCGGTGGCGGTGATCCGGCGGATGGGGGCGAGCATGCGGCCGACCACGAGCCAGCCGACGCCCGCCGCACCCAGCGCGCACGCCGCCAGCGCCACCCCGGAGGCGAGCAGCAGCGTGTCGAGCACCTGCGTTCCGGCGCCGGCCGGCGCCGGAACGGTCTCGTTTGCAGACACGGTCGGCGTGGGCGCGACGGCGGGGGTGAGCAGGCGGGACATCAGCAGGTAGACGATGGCCAGCGCGGCGGCCGTACCCGCGGTGAAGGTGGCGCAGTACAGCAGGGTGAGCCAGGCCCGGATGGTCAGCCGGGGGCGCAGGCCCATCATGGCCCCAGCCGGTAGCCTGAGCCGATCTCGGTGTGGATCGCCGGCGGGTCACCGAGCTTGCGCCGCAGCGAGTGCACGGTGATCCGCACCGCGTTGGTGAAGGGGTCGGCGTGTTCGTCCCAGGCCTTCTCCAGCAGGTGCTCGGCGCTGACCACGCCGCCCTGGGCGACGAGCAGGATCTCCAGCACGGCGAACTCCTTGCGGGTCAGCCGGATGTCACGGCCGTCACGGCTGACGCGCTGGGTGTGCGGGTCGAGCCGTATCCCGGCGCCGGTCAGCACCGGCGGACGGGTCTGGGCCGGGCGCCGGTGCAGCGCCCGCACCCTCGCGACCAGCTCGGGGAGCCGGAACGGCTTGGTCAGGTAGTCGTCGGCGCCCAAGCCGAACCCGCTGACGGTGTCGTCGAGCGTTCGCGCCGCGGTCAGCATCAGGATGCGACACGCCGAACCGCTCTCGACCAGTCTCCGGCACACCTCGTCACCGTGCACGAGAGGCAGATCACGGTCCAGGATCAGCACGTCGTACGCGGTGACGGCGAGCCGCTCCAGCGCTGCGGCCCCGTCGGCGGCCAGATCCACCGCCATGGCCTCGCGGCGCAGGCCCGCCATCAGCGTCCGCGCCAGCAGTGGTTCGTCCTCGGCTATCAGAACCCGCACCGGCCCACTCTCTTCACCGTGCCCGTCACTCCTGTGCCCCATCCTGGCCGACGCGGTGTTTGGCCGGCGTTCGCTCGCGGACCGCGCCGATGGCCCGGTTTCCAAACCCTGGCCGAATGCGCCTGCTGGCTCAATGGGCGGTGCTCGAACACCGACGAGCGAGAACATCGGCGAACAGGAGCAGCGAATGAAGATAGGACTCAAGCCGGCGGCACTGATCGGTGCCCTCGTCCTGGGCGGGCTCACCGCCGCTGGAGTGGCATACGCCTCGGAGGGCGACACCAGCAATTGCGGGGTGCCCGGCCCGCTGACGTCGGCGGTCAGGCCGGACTCCGCGCCGGCCGCCGAGGCGGGACAGCGGGAGCCCGGCGACGGCCCGCTGTGTGTACCGGCCGTCCCGGCGGTCCCGGCGAAATGACCGAACGCGCCCGCGCACGGAGGTGCGCGGGCGCGTGCCGCCGCGATCGGCGATCCAGGTCGGCCCTGGATGTCCAGGTGGCGCCCCTCGAAGGGCCGGAACGGGCAGCAGTTGACAGCGAGTGGCCTGGTAAGTGAGCAACTCGCCATCCGATGCTTTGGCGCGGCGTCACAAGGCGTGACGTCAGGGAGGATCTGATGGTCAAGTTCAACCGTTCGAGCGCGATCGCCGTGGTGGCCACCGCGGTCATGGCCAGTGGCTGCCTGATGGCGACACCGGCCACCGCGGGGACGGCCGTGGACGTCTACCTCGCCGCTACCCTGCTCGGGGACAACGAGGTAGGGACGGGCGACAAGGACGGCGGGGCGATCGCCCTGTTCCACATCACCGGGAACAAGATCGAGTACGCCGTCCAGTGGCGTGGTACCGAGGCCCCGACCGCGTTCCACATTCACCAGGGCAAGGCGGGGAAGGACGGCAAGGTCGCTGTGCCCTTCTTCGGGGAGCAGCTGCCCGGCCGGCTCAACGCCGTGGCAGGCGTGGCCCGTGCGGATTCCGGGCTGCTGAAGAGCATCGCGAAGAACCCCAAGAACTGGTACGCCAACCTGCACACCGCCGAGTTCCCCGACGGCGCCGTACGCGCCCAGCTCAGGCGGGTGCCGAAGGTGGACCTCGACTCGCTCCTGGACGTGGGTGCGAAGACCGCGTTCAGCGCCGTGGCCAACGCCGAACAGGAAGTACGCGAGCCGGGCAAGAAGGTCGGGGACAAGAGCGGCGTGGCCGTCTGGCTCGTCTGGCTGAAGGGCACCAAAGTCCACTTCGCCACCCTCTGGCAGGGCATCGGAGCGCCCACCAACGCCCACCTGCATCGGGGCAAGAAGGGCAAGAACGGCCCTGTGGCGGTGGACTTCTTCGCCGCGTCCGGCGGGCTGCCGGCGGGTGTCACCGGCGTCGCAGGCAGCGTGAACGCATCGTCCTCGATCATCAAGGGCATCAAGCAGAGCCCGAAGAACTGGTACACGAATCTGCACACCGCCGAGTTCCCTGACGGCGCGGTCCGCGGCCAGCTCGCCAAGGGCGGCTGGTAGCGGGCGCGGCTCGCCGGGGCCCGCATCGGGTGTGTGATCAGAAGCGCGGCCACGGCGGAACTGCTCTACCAGAGGGACGCGGACAAGTTGTTCATCCCCGCGTCCCTCGCCAGACTCCTCACCTCGGCGGCGGCACGATCGCCTTCTCCTTCGTCCTCAACCAGGACCTGGTCACCTCGTCAAGCCGGTGGAGGAGTCATTGCGATCAGGCTCTCCCGCTTCGGCCGGGGGCCGGACTCCCGGCAAAGGGAATCCGGCACCAGCAAGTCTTCTAGCCGATGCTCCTGCTGATCTGGGCAGCCATCATGACGTGCCCCGTCAGGTTGGGGTGGGCGGACATGGCGCCGAGGGGCACCACGGGCTCGATGAACCGCTTGTTCGCGGGCTGGCACATGTCCGCGCCCTTCGTGGCCGTGTACAGGTCGACGTAGGTCGTGCTGTTCCACGCCGCCTGCTGCCTGAGCATCTCGTTGAGCTGGAAGACGGTGCGGTCGAGGTACGGGATGTCGCCCTTGGCGAAGGGCACGGACTCCCACTTGCAGTCGGCGCCGTTGGCGGGTAGCAGCGAGGGGTAGCCGACCAGCACGACCCGTGCGCGGGGACTACGCCGCTTGATGTCCTGCAGGACCGCCCCGATCCGGGGGGACAGCTTCTCGATCCGCTGTCTTAGCTGGTCGCCGTAGTGCTTCTGGCACGGGCTGCCGTTGCGGTCGCTCGAGGCGCGCGAGACGCAGGTGGCGATGATCTCCGAGAAGCCGATGTCGTTGCCGCCGATGGTCAGAGTGACCAGCGTCGTGTCCGCGGACAGGGAATTGGCCTGCGGCGGTTTGCTGCCCTGGTGGTTCCAGATGCTGCGGGTGGTGGCGGCGGTGCAGGTGGCGTTCTTGAACGAGGACTTGTAGACCTTGGCCAGCAACGCTGGCCAGCTCCGGGCGGAGCGCGCGCACTGGGAGTCCTGTTGCTCGCTGAGGCCGGTGCCGGAGGCGTACGAGTCGCCGAGGGCGACGTAGCGGGATGTGACGGTCGTACCGGCCGTGCCGTCGGTCTCGGCGACGGCGATGCCGGTGGTGGCTGAGATCGAGGCGCTGACCACTGCGGCCGTCGTCGCGATACCCCGCGCGAATCGCATGCGGATATGTCCGGTCATGAGGGTTCTTTGCTCCAATGGTGTGTCCGGGGGTGAACGAGACAATGGGGCGTCGTCGGAGCGCCATGCGCTGCCTGTGACGGCCGGACGCAGATGATCGCACCGAGCGGTGATCACTTCACAGATCAGACGGGTGTTCAGTCGGCGCTCACTGCTGATCAGAGCGGGACACCGGATCTATCCGTACGCCCGGCCGGCGCGGGGCTTCGCGCGTACCTTCTGGGGGCGCCCAGGCGCTGGGCGGCCGGACGTCATGGGTTCGAGATGGGCGGCCGGCTCATCGAGCCCACGCGCGAGGCCGGAGTTCGACGCCGCGGTGCGTGATGTGCTGCGGCGGCATGCGCTGAACGGCGGAACTCGTGCCGAACCCGCTGACCTCAGCAAGCTGACCGTCGAACGGATAGGCTCCCGGCTGATGAACAGCGGTCAGCTTTCCGGCTTGCTCGCGATCTTCTTTCCGCGTACCGCGGAGTACAGCACGGATGCCTGGAACACGCCGGCCGTGGTCAGAGTGAACAGGAACGTGGTCGGTGCGAGGTCTGGCGCGATCAGCGTTACCAGCCAGGACAGCGGCATTGTCACCACGAACAGCCAGACGCCGGCCAGGCCGTCGTTGTCCGGCAGCCGGACCGAGATCTCCACGAAGAGCCTCACACCGATAATGAGCAGGATGTAGGACCCGCTGAGCGCCACGGCTAGCTTGCCCCGCTTGTACCCGGCGATATGGCGATATGCGTTACGAACCGATCTCATGAATGCCGCTCTGTCGAAGGAAGGCCATCCAAGTACGCGTCCGGGCCCAGTCGCAGGCGTTGGGACGATGAATCGCCCCCGGAGCTCGTAACGGAAGTCCTCTGGCCTGATCTGCCGGGCACACCATGGCAGCGGTGATTGCTCACGCACCAGGCCGCGCGTTGCTCACCGCTGCTCGCTTCCCGCGTCCTGCGCAGGCCGAGCGCCATCCGCGTCGGCATGCCCTTGGTGCCTGCCTGTTCGGGGACGACCGCATACCGGCACCAGCTCAAGCCGGTGATCACCAAAGGTCCTCGCACGATGAACACCGTCTTCGGCGACAGGCCGACGGGTTGAGTCCGAGTGAGATGGCTCCCCGATTGGCTCCTATCGACTTCCAGAAACGGAAAAGGGCCCGACCCGCTTTGCGGATCAAGCCCTCTACCTGGTCTAACTGGGTCGGGGTGGCGGGATTTGAACCCACGGCCTCTTCGTCCCGAACGAAGCGCGCTGCCAAGCTGCGCTACACCCCGGTGCACGCCCGTCTTGCACGTGCCTGCACGAGTCTAGCGGACTTCGGGGGTGCGTGTGACGCCTCAGCGGCGCGGTACCAACGTCAGCAGCGAAGCTTCGGGGAAGCAGGCGAAGCGGGCGGGGGCATAAGGGGAGGTCCCGAGCCCCGCCGACACGTGCAGCCAGGCCGACTCGTGCCGGTGAAGTCCTTTCACGCGGGCCCTGTCGATGCCGCAGTTGGTCACCAGGGCGCCGTAGAACGGGATGCAGAGCTGGCCGCCGTGGGTGTGCCCGGCCAGCAGGAGCTGGTAGCCGTCGGCGGCGAACAGGCTCATGTTGCGTGGTTCGGGGGAGTGCATGACGCCCAGGCGGAGGTCGGCGTCGCGGGGGGCCGGGCCGGCCACGAGGTCGTAGCGGTCGCGGTCGATGTGGGAGTCGTGGATGCCCGCCACGGCGATGTCGAGGTCGCCGACCTTGATGCGGGCCGTGGTGTTGTTCATGTCGAGCCAGCCCTCGGCGGCCATGCCCTCACCGAGCTCGCGCCAGGGCAGGGAGGGGACGTGCTGGCGGCGTTCGCCCTTGGAGGTGCGCCAGAGGTAGCGGACCGGGTTCTTGGGCTTGGGCGCGTACAGGTCGTTCGAGCCGTACACGAACAGGCCAGGACGCGACAGCAGCGGCTCGAGGGCGTGCATGAGCGCGGGGACCGCGTCGACGTGGGCGATGGAGTCGCCGGTGTTGACGACGAGGTCGGGCTCGAGGGAGCCCAGCGAGCGCACCCAGTTGATGAGCATGCGCCGGCCCGGCGTCAGGTGGAGGTCAGAAAGGTGCAGGATGCGCACCGGGCGCTGGCCCCGTTCGAGGACTGGCACGTCGAAGCGGCGCAGACGAAAGCTGTTGCGCTCGATGACCGAGGCGTAACCGAGGCCGGCCACGCCCAGGCCGAGCAGGGACAAGGGGACTGCGACAGCTTTCCTCATCTCTTCATGATGCCTGAAAGGATGGAGCACATGAGCGCATTGAAGGACAAGCTGAAGGCCGACCTGTCGGCCTCGATGAAGAGCAGGGACGAGGTACGCCTGCGGACCATCCGCATGGCGCTGGCCGCGATCAACGTGGAGGAGGTCTCGGGCAAGCAGGCCAGGGAGCTGTCCGACGACGAGATCCTCAAGGTCCTCACCAAGGAGGCCAAGAAGCGCCGCGAGGCCGCGGAGGCGTTCGGCGGCGCGGGCCGCGCGGAGCAGGCCCAGGCGGAGCTCGACGAGCAGGCCGTCCTGGAGGAGTACCTGCCGGCGCAGCTGTCGGACGAGGAGCTGGGCCGCATCGTCGACGAGGCCGTCGCCGAGCTCGGCGTGTCGGGTCCGCAGGCGATGGGCCAGGTCATGAAGGTCGTCAACCCGAAGGTGGCCGGCCGCGCCGAGGGCGGCCGCGTGGCCCAGATCGTCCGCACGCGCCTTTCCTGACCGTACGGCAAGCCCACCCGAGCCCACCGCGGTCACCGCCGGCCGTCCGTCCATCACGGCACTCCAGCGGCGACGGTGACCCGCCGTGACGTGGCGGCCGGGAGAGCCGTAGGACACACCAGCGCCGGAGGCCCGCGCAGGCCTCCGGCGTGAGAAGGGTCAGTCTCGGCCGCGGCCGGGAGTGATCGGGCCGCCGTCGCCCTCGGTGTCCCAGATGTCGATCGGGCCGTTGTCGTCGGGGTTGCCGAACGGGCCGTCGTCCCCGCGGTCCCTGCCCCTGTCCTTGTCCTTCTTCGGCGGCTTGGGCGCGCAGCTCTTGGAGCATCCGCCGAACCGGTCGCGGTTGTAGGGCGTGAAGGACGGGGCCTCGACGCCCTTGAGCGCCTGGATCATGGAGTCCTTCCAGATCCGGCCCGAGATGGTGGCGCCGTACACGTAGCTGTAGAACTGGCCGCCGATGGTCACGTTGGTCAGGTCGTGCTCGAAGGCGCCGCGCGGGTCGCCGACGCTGACCGCGGAGGCCAGGTTGGGCGTGTAGCCGGCGAACCAGGCGGCGGTGTAGCCGTCGGTGGTGCCGGTCTTGCCGGCCGCCTCGCGTCCGATGCCGCCGACCTCGCCCATGGTGCCCCTGGTGAACACCCCGGACATGACCTCGTTGACCGCGTCGGCCACTTCCTCGTCCATGACCTGCTTGCACTTGGGCTTGGCGGGGGTGATCTTGCCGTTGCGGTCGCGGATCTCGGTGATGGCCATCGGCCTGCAGTACTGGCCGCGGGCGGCGAAGACGGCGAAGGCGTTGGAGACGGTGACGGGGTCCATCTCGTTGACGCCGAGGGTGAAGGTCGGGACCTCCTGCAGCTTGCCGCCGTCGGCGCGCTTGATGCCGAGCTTCTCGGCCACCTTGACGACCTTGCAGAGGCCGACGGCCTCCTCGAGCTTCATGAAGAAGGTGTTGACCGAGCCCTCGGTGCCGGTGCGCAGCGTCTTGAAGCCGCCGCCGCCCTCACTGGAGTTGCGGACGCTGTGCGTCTCGCCGACCCGCCTGCCCTTGCAGTCGCGGAAGGGCGACAGCGCGTTGGTGGGGATGTCGTACGAGGAGCCCGTGGAGTTGCCGTCGTCGATCTTCCAGCCGTTCTCCAGCGCCGCGGCCAGCGTGAACGCCTTGGCGGTCGAGCCCTGCTGGAAGCCGACCCCGCCGCCGTGCTTGCCGTCGGCGGCCAGGTTGATCAGGGTCTCGTTCTTCTTCTTGTTGTCGCCGAACTTGCGGCTGGCGGCCATCGCCTTGATCTCGCCGGTGCCCGGCACGACCATCGCCTGGGCGGCGACCGGCTTGTCCTTGGTGCTGACCCGCTTGGCGATGGCCTGCTCGGCGGCCTTCTGCATCTTGGGGTCGAGCGTGGTCTTGATGCGCAGCCCACCGCGCTGGAGCAGCTTCTCGCGGTCTTCCGGCGTGGCGCCGAAGTCGGGGTTGGTGAGGATCTCGTTCTTCACGTAGAGGCAGAAGTACGGGTACTTGCTCTCCTCGCAGCCGCCCGGGATCTTGGTGCCCTTGAAGCCCAGCTTCTCCTTCTTGGCGGCGGCCGCCTCGGCCACGGTGATCTTCCCCAGCTCGGCCATCCTGTCGAGGACGGTGTTGCGCCGGTTCATCAGGTGGTCCCTGGCGGTCTTGCCCAGGGTGGGGTCGGTGCGGACCGGGTTCTGCACCGCTCCGGCCAGCGTGGCGGCCTCGGACAGGTCGAGCTTGGCGGCGGGCTTGCCGAAGAAGCGCTTGGCCGCGGCCTGGATGCCGTAGGCGCCCGCGCCGAAGTAGGAGATGTTGAGGTACTTCTCGAGGATCTGGTCCTTGGTGTACTTGGCCTCGATCGCCATGGCGTAGCGCAGCTCGTCGAGCTTGCGGGAGACGGTCGGCGCGATGGCCGCCATCGCCTCCTTCTTCGTCTTGGCCTTGTTGAACTGCACCAGCTTGACGTACTGCTGGGTGATCGAGGAGCCACCCTGGACCACGCCGCCGCCCGTGATGTTCTTGGCGAGGGCGCGGGCGGTGCCCTCGATGTCGATGGCGCCGTGCTCGTAGAAGCGGAAGTCCTCGATCGAGATGATCGCGGTGCGCATCACGGGGGCGATCTGGTCGATCTTCACCGACTCGCGGTTCTGGTAGTAGAACTGCGCGATCTGCTTGCCGTCGGCGTCGAAGATCTCGGTGCGTTCAGGAAGCGGGGGCTCGTCGAGCCGCTCCGGTCGCAGGGAGAGCGACTCCGTCGTCGACTTGGCCGTCAGGCCCACGCCGCCCACGGCGGGCAGCGCGATGGCGGCGGTCAGCACGCCACCGGCGGTGCCGGCGGCCAGCAGCCGTACGACGTTCACGAACGGGTTCGAGCGGTCTTTGCCCTGAGCTTGCACGGAACCAAGACTACGTCGAAAGAGAGGCGTAATCGGTAACTGGAGCCCATTTCGCCTTGACTGGGTGGGGTGACTAGTCATTCCCGGTCAAGTATCTCGCGAGAAATTGGTCCTGCCGGGTCTGTCGGCCCGAAGGTCTGGTTGCGTACGTTCTCCACTGCGGCAACTGAATACGGAGGCTCGGCGCCCGCGCCCGTCGGCCCCAAATGACGACTGACCACCTAAGGGGAGTGGGGTCGAAACATGTGGATCACGGATTGGACCTCCCGTGCCGCCTGTCGGGGTGCGGATCCGGACGCGCTGTTCGTCCAGGGAGCCGCTCAGAACAGGGCGAAGCTGATCTGCCGAGGATGCCCGGTCCGTACCGAGTGCCTCGCCGATGCGCTCGACAACCGCATCGAGTTCGGGGTGTGGGGCGGTATGACGGAGCGGGAACGGCGAGCGCTGCTGCGGCGGCGGCCCGATGTGGACTCATGGCGTGAGCTGCTGGAGTCCGCGAAGGAAGAGTACGAGCGGACTAACGAGCTGATCGCCGGCTGAACGTCGCGACGGCACGGCCGGCGGAACCTCGCCGGCCGTGCCGTCGTGTCTCATGCCCTGGCCAGGGCCAGCAGGTCGCCGATCTCGCGGAGCCCAGCGAGGTCGTGGACGTCCTCCGACATGGCCGGGATCTGGGCGACCGGCACCGTGGGGTGGGCCGAGACGAAGTGCTCCTGCTCGCGGTGCTCACGGGCGGCGAGCTGCATCCGTCCGGCGTGCAGCCGCAACACGGCGGCGGTCAGCTCGTGCTCGCCCTTCGACTCCAGGTCCTCCGCTGCGGCCGCGCTGCGCGCCGCTGAAAGCCCTGCTGCGGGCGAGAGATGCACGCGGTTGACCACGAGCCCGGCCAGCGGCATGCGCTCCTCAGCGAGCCTCTCGACGAAGTACGAGGCCTCGCGCATCGCGTCGCGCTCGGGCGCGGCGACGACCACGAAGGCCGTGCCGGGCGCCTGCAGCAGCTTGTAGGTCATCTCGGCGCGCTGCCTGAAACCGCCGAAGACCGCGTCGAGCGCGGAGACGAAGGTCTGCAGGTCCTTGATCACCTGCGCGCCCAGCAGCTTGGTCATCGCGCCCGCGACGAGCCCGAAGCCGGCGTTGAGCAGCTTGAAGGCGCTGCGCCCTCCGGCCTTGGCCGGCGCCATCAGCAATCTGATGAAGCGCCCGTCGAGGAAGCGGCCGAGGCGCTCGGGGGCGTCGAGGAAGTCGAGTGCCGAGCGCGAGGGCGGCGTGTCGACGATGATCAGGTCCCACTCGTCCGAGCGGCGCAGCTGGCCGAGCTTCTCCATCGCCATGTACTCCTGCGTGCCGGCGAAGCTGGAGCTGAGCGACTGGTAGAAGGGGTTGGTCAGGATCTGGCGGGCCCGCTCCGGATCGGCGTGCGCCTCGATGATCTCGTCGAAGGTCCGCTTCATGTCGAGCATCATCGCGAACAGCTGGCCCTCGCCCGAGGAGTGGACCAGGCGTGGGGTGTTGTCCAGCTCGGTCAGGCCCATCGACTGGGCCAGCCGGCGGGCGGGGTCGACGGTCAGCACGACCGCGCTGCGTCCCCGCTCGGCCGCGCGCAGCCCCAGCGCCGCGGCGGTCGTGGTCTTGCCCACGCCGCCGGAGCCGCAGCACACGACGATGCGGGTGCCCCTGTCGTCGAGGATCGCGTCGACGTCGAGCACGGGCGGGACCCTGGTCATGCCGCTCCCTTGGTGCAGATGGCCTCGGCCAGCTCGTACAGCCCCGCCAGGTCCACGCCGTCGGCCAGCAACGGCAGCTCGTAGCACGGGACCGCCGCCGCCATCAGCGAGGCGCGCTCGGTCTTCTCCAGTTCGGTACGGCGGGCGTGCTCCACGACCTCCGCTGCCAGGGCGTCCGCCACGGCAGAGGCGTCGCCGGCGCCGTCCGCGAGGCCTGCCGCCTTGAGCCCGAGCGCGATCTCGCCCGCGTCGAATCGTCCTTTGACAGCGGAGTCAAGTGTCGCCTGCGGAAGCAGTGATTCACGGACCATGTTGATGAAGATTCCACCCGCGGGAAGACCTGCCGAGCGCAATTCGGTAATGCCGTCGAGAGTTTCCTGAACCGGCATCTCCTCTAGAACCGTCACGAAGTGGACAGCCGTCTCGGGAGACTTCACCACTCCGCTCACGAGATCCGAGTGGTTCTTGATGGGCCCCACGCGCGCCAGGCCGGCCACCTCCTGCGTCACGTTGAGGAAGCGGGTGACGCGGCCGGTGGGCGGGGCGTCGAGCACGACGGCGTCGTAGACGCGCTTGCCGTTCTTGCCGCGCCGCCGTACCGCCTCGGTCGTCTTGCCGGTGACCAGCACGTCGCGGAAGCCGGGCGCCACGGTGGTGGCGAAGTCGACGATGCCCATCTTGGCCAGCGTGCGGCCCGCCCTGCGCATGCCGTAGAACATCTCGAGGTACTCGAGCATGGCCTCTTCGGGGTCGATGGCCAGCGCGTAGACGTCGCCCCCGCCGGGGGCGACAGCGATCTTGCGCTCCTCGTACGGCAGCGGCGGCAGGTCGAAGATCTGGGCGATGCCCTGCCTGCCCTCCACCTCGACGAGGAGGACCTTGCGACCGCCCGAGGCCAGCGCGAGGGCGAGCGAGGCGGCCACCGTCGTCTTGCCCGTGCCGCCCTTACCGGTCACGACGTGCAGCCGCACGCCGTCCCAATCGGTGTCCCTTGCCGTCACATCTGCCAGGCTACCGAACGGTTACTTGTGTCCCTCTTTGAGATTGCTCACAACCCCGCCCCCACCGGGGGATGGCGAGCTCCACCCGCGTGCGCGAACGTGCGGGTGGGATGGGGGCAGGCGTTCTTGGGTTCTTAGGGACGTGGGTCCATTCCTCGAAGACCTCGCCATCTCCCGCGTGCGGGGGCGTGCCGGGTGGATGGTGCGGGCTGGGGTTCTTGGGTTTTTCCGGGGGCGGCGGCGCGTGGCCGGTGTGCGTGGGCGGTGGTCGTGGGTGGGTCACTACGCTGGCCCTCATGAAGAAATGGGAGTACCTCACCGCCCCGGTGCTGATCCACAACACCAAGATGATTCTCGACAACTTCGGCGCCGACGGCTGGGAACTGGTCCAGATCGTGCAGGGTCCCGACGGCCAGGGCCTGGTCGCCTACTTCAAGAGGGAGAAGGCATGACCCCCGAGGAGAAGCTGGCCGAGCTCGGCCTGACGCTGCCCGAGGTCGTGGCCCCGCTGGCGGCCTACGTCCCGGCCGTGCGCAGCGGCGACTACGTCTACACCTCGGGCCAGGTCCCGATGGTCGACGGCAAGCTGCCCCAGACCGGCAAGGTCGGCGCGGAGGTGAGCCTCGAGGAGGCTCGCGAGCTGGCGAAGATCTGCGCGCTCAACGCCCTGGCCGCGGTCAAGTCGCAGATCGGCGACCTGTCGAAGATCAAGAGGATCGTCAAGGTCGTCGTCTTCGTGGCGAGCACGCCCGACTTCACCGCCCAGCCCCAGGTCGGCAACGGCGCCAGCGAGTTGCTGCGAGACGTCCTCGGCGACCTCGGCGTGCACGCCCGCAGCGCGGTGGGCGTCACCGTGCTTCCGCTGGACGCCCCAGTGGAAGTGGAGCTGATCGCGGAGGTATAACCGAGTGATGTTCTGGAGGAGGTCATGTGGACAACGGCATCCCGCTGCCCGGTGAGTTCGGCGAGCGAGCACGAGACATCCTGGCCGGACGGGTCCAGCCGGTCCCCCCGAGGGACGCCGCCACGGTGGTGATCCTGCGTGACAGCCCTCGCGGTCCGCAGGTCTACCTCCTCAGACGCAAGGCGAGCATGGCCTTCGCCGCCGGCGCGTACGTCTTCCCCGGCGGCTCGGTCGACCCGCGCGACACCGACCACGCGGTCGCGTGGGCCGGGCCCTCGCCGAAGGAGTGGGGCGAGGTGTTCAACGCCGACGAGAAGACCGCCAGGGGCCTGGTGTGCGCCGCTGTACGGGAGACCTTCGAGGAGTCGGGGGTGCTCCTTGCGGGTCAGGGAGAGGACACGGTCGTCGCCGACACCACCGGCGACGACTGGGAGGCCGACAGGGTCGCGCTGATCGACAGGAGCCTGGCCTTCGCCGACTTCCTCGGCAAGCGCGGCCTGGTGCTCCGCTCCGACCTGCTCAAGCCGTGGGCGCACTGGATCACGCCGGAGATCGAGGTCAAGAGGTTCGACACCAGGTTCTTCGTCGCGGTGCTCCCCGAGGGGCAGCGCACCCGCGACGTGGGCGGGGAGGCGGACAAGGTGGTGTGGCGGCGTCCGGCCGAGGCCCTGGGCGGGGAGTTCTTCCTGATGCCGCCGACCCACCGCACGCTCACCGAGCTCTCGGCCTTCGGGAGCGTCGAGGAGGTCATGGCGGCGGAGCGGGAGATCGTCCGCATCATGCCCCGAGCGGTGGAGATCGACGGCGAGATGCGGCTGATGGCATGAGCGGTCTGTACCTCCCGCTGGCGGGCCCCGACGGCATCCGCACCGACCACGCGGAGAACCTGCTGGCGCCCAACCCTTCGGAGATGACCCTGGAGGGGACCAACACCTGGGTGATCGGCACGGACGAGGTGGTCGTCGTCGATCCCGGCCCCGATGACGAAGCGCATCTCCAGCGGATCGTCCGGCACCTGGGTCGGCGCAGGGTCGTCCAGATCCTGCTGACGCACGGCCACCACGACCACAGCGGCGGCGCAGGACGCCTCGCCGAGCTGGTCGGCGCGCCCGTGCGGGCGCTCGACCCGCGGCACCGGCTGGGTGACGAGGGGCTGTCCGACGGCGACGTGATCGAGGTCGGCGGCCTGGAACTGAGGGTGTACGGCACGCCGGGGCACTCGTTCGACTCGCTGTGCTTCTGGCTGCCCGCGGATCTCGCCATGCTGACCGGCGACACCGTGCTGGGCAGGGGCACGACGGTGATCGCCCACGACGGGAACCTGGCCGACTACCTGCGCACGCTCGACCGGCTGCGCGCCGCGGCCGAGGAGCTGGGAGCCGAGACGCTGCTGCCGGGACACGGGCCCGCGCTCGCCGACCCGCTGCACGCGCTCGACGGCTACATCGCCCACCGGCGCGAGCGCCTCGACCAGATCAGGGCGGCGAGGGCATCAGGCGCCACGACGCCGCGCGAGATCGTGGAGATCGTCTACGCGGACGTCGACAGGGCACTGTGGTTCGCCGCCGAGATGTCCGTGCGCGCCCAGCTCGACTACCTGGACCGGTTGTAGAGCCGTTCCATGTCGAGGATGACCACGGCCTTGGCCTCGATGCGCAGCCAGCCGCGCTGAGCGAAGTCGGCCAGCGCCTTGTTGACCGTCTCCCTCGAGGCGCCGACCAGCTGCGCCAGCTCCTCCTGGGTGAGGTCGTGGTGGACGCGCAGGCCGTCGTCGGTCTTGGTGCCGAAGCGCTCGGCCAGGTCGAGCAGCGCCTTGGCCACGCGTCCCGGCACATCGGTGAAGACCAGGTCGGCCAGCACGTCGTTGGTGCGGCGCAGCCGCTGCGCCAGCGCGCGCAGCAGGTGGAGCGCCACCTCGGGGCGGCCGGTCAGCCATGGCCGCAGGTCGTCGTGGCCGAGCCCGGCCAGCCTGACATCGGTCAGCGCGGAGGCGGTCGCGGTACGCGGGCGTGGGTCGAACAGTGACAGCTCGCCGAACATCTCGCTCGGCCCGAGCACGCTCAACAGGTTCTCGCGGCCGTCAGGGGCCGTGCGCGACAGCTTGATCTTGCCGTCGAGAACGACGTAGAGCCGGTCACCGGTCTCGTTCTCGCTGAACAGGGTCTGACCCTTGGACAGCTGAACCTCGGTGATGCTCGTGCGCAGCGCGGCGGCGCTCTCGCGGTCGAGCGCGGCGAACAGGGGGGCCTTGCCCAGCACGTCTTCGGTGTTCACTCTGCCTCCTCAGCAGCCATTGTGACCTACCCCACTGCAGAGGTCAGGAGTGACCCATGCGAAAAGGCTCAAGGGGACGCCACCTGCTGGTCGCCACGAAGTTCCCTGGACGGAGTTTACGGACTGAACGCGACAAAGCGTTACTCAACGGATCGCTTCCCCCGCACGTAGCCGCTGGCCATACGCTTGCGGGATGGAGACCCGGCTGGCGCTGGTACGGCGGGCGCGACGGATGAACAGGATCCTCGCCGAGACCTACCCCGACGCGCACTGTGAGCTCGACTTCACCAACCCCCTCGAGCTGCTGGTTGCCACGATCCTGTCGGCGCAGTGCACGGACAAGCGCGTCAACATGGTCACGCCCACGCTGTTCGCGAAGTACCCGACCGTCGACGACTACGCAGGCGCGGACCCGTCCGAGATGGAAGAGATCATCAAGTCCACCGGGTTCTTCAGGGCGAAGACCAACAGCATCATCGGGATGGCCCAGGCGATATCCGCGAAGCACGGCGGCGTCGTGCCCGGCCGCCTCGCCGACCTGGTCGCCCTGCCCGGAGTGGGCCGCAAGACCGCCAACGTGGTGCTCGGCAACGCCTTCGGCGTGCCGGGTCTGACCGTCGACACGCACTTCCAGCGGCTGGTGCGGCGCTTCGGCTGGACCGAGGAGGCGGACCCGGTGAAGATCGAGCGGGTGGTGGGGGAGCTGATCCCCAAGCGCGAGTGGACCGTGTTCTCGCACCGGGTGATCTGGCACGGCCGGCGCATCTGCCACGCCCGCAGGCCGGCCTGCGGGGTGTGCCCCCTGGCGGCGCTCTGCCCCTCGTACGGCACCGGCCCCACCGAGACGGGTCAGGCGGCCAAGCTCGTCAGGTCGGGTCCCTTCTCGTAGCTGACAGGACCGGGCGAGGGAAGCCCGGAAAGGCGTGATGTGTTGGAGTCAGACGTGACCGACGTCCCCGCATGGCTGGACAGGCTGGCCGCCCGAGCCGTCCACACCCCCGTCCCCCAAGGGCTGCGCCCGCCCGCTCGTGGCGGGCGGCCCGCCGCGGTGCTGATGCTCTTCGGCGAGGGCCCCGACGGCCCCGACCTGCTCCTCATCCAGCGCAGCTCGCGCGGTCGCAGGCACGCGGGCCAGCCCGCCTTTCCCGGCGGCGGCGTCGATCCCGAGGACGGCGGGCCCGTGGGCGCGGCGCTGCGGGAGGCCGCCGAGGAGACGGGAATCGATCCCGCGGGGGTCAAGGTGCTCTGCACCCTCCCCGAGCTGTTCGTCTGGCGCAGCGACAACCGGGTCACCCCTGTCATCGGCTGGTGGCACACGCCCTCCGCGCACTACGCCGCGGCTCCCGACGAGGTCGAGTCCGTGGAGCGGGTCCCGATCGCCGAGCTGGTCGATCCGGCCAACCGGATCATCCTGCGCACCCCGACGGGGCACCAGGCTCCCGCCTTCAAGGTGCGCGGGCTGCTGGTGTGGGGGTTCACCGCGATGGTGCTCGACGCGGTGCTGCGCGAAGGCGGCCTGGAGCGGCCGTGGGACACCGGCAGGGTGGAGGACCTACCCCCCGACGTCCTCGACCTGGCTGCCCGTGGCTAGCGCCAGCCCGAGCGTCGCCCAGTCGGCCACGTCGTCGTCGCTGTCACGCATGAGCGCGCGCAGCGCGGCGAGCCCGGTCGGATCGGGCGGCCGGCCGCACACGTTCGGCAGCGCGTAGGCGGCGCCGTACCTCACCCTGGCATCCGGGTGGCCCGACAGTTCGATCACCGAGGGCAGGGAGCGCGGGTCGCCGAGGTGGCCGAAGGCGATCAGCACGGAGAAGAGCACCATGGGGTCGTCCTCGCTGGCGGCCAGGAAGCGCAGCACGGGCAGCGCCCTGTCCTTGAAGGTGGCCAGCTGGCCCATGATGTCGATGCCCAGCAGGCGTTCGGCGACCTGCTGCCCCGCGCACAGCCGCCTGGCCTCCGTGAAGGTCTCCAGATCGCCCCGTTCCTGTAGCGTGGAGATCACATGCCAGCGAACGGGGCCGCCGGGATCGGTGTCGCCAAGTGCTGCCTCGATGAGATCGCGCATCATTTAGAGGGTATTTCCGCCGCCGGGGCCGTCGTAGCCGAAGACGTGCACGCTTGACCGTCCCGGTGGATACCTTTGAAGCGTGCGCGGTGATCTGCTCGACCTCATTCTGATCGGCCTCGTGATCGCCTTCGGCATCTCGGGTTACCGCCAGGGCTTCGTCATCGGCGCCTTCAGCTTCGTGGGGTTCATCGGCGGGGCCCTGCTCGGCATCTTCATCGCGCCGCCGATCTCCAAGGCCGTGGTCGAGGGGGAGACCGAACAGGCGCTGCTCGCGATCGTCATCGTCTTCCTGACCGCGACCGTCGGCCAGTTCGCCTCCTCCACCATCGGGGCGGTGGTCCGCAGCCACGTCACCTGGGAGCCCGCCAGGGTCGCCGACGCCGTGGGCGGCACGTTCGCCAGCGCGCTGTCGGTGCTGGTCATCGCCTGGCTCATCGGGTCGCTGATCGTCTCCACGTCCTTCACCGTGCTCAGCACCCAGGTAAAAGACTCCCTGCTGCTCAACACCGTCGACCAGGCGCTGCCCGAGGCCGTGCGCAACTGGCGGCCGCCGTTCAAGGACTTCATCGACAGGTCCGAATTCCCTCCCGTCTTCGACGCCATCGCCAACGGGCCCTTCGTCGAGGTGGACCCGCCGGCGCCGCGCAGCCAGCTGCAGGGTCCCAAGCTGCAGCGGGCCCAGCGGGCCATCGTCAAGGTCCAGGGCACCGCGCCGAGCTGCAGCAAGCGCATCGAGGGCACCGGCTTCGTCTACGCTCCCGACCGCATCATGACCAACGCGCACGTGGTCGCCGGCGTCACCAGAGACCTGCGCGTCACCACGCACGACAACAGGTCGCTCGAGGCCGAGGTCGTGGTCTACAACCCCAAGCGCGACATCGCCATCCTCCACGTGCCCAACCTGGGCGTCCAGCACCTGGTCTTCGACAGCACCGCGGAGAAGGGCGACAACGCGATCATCGCGGGCTTCCCCAAGGGCCAGGGCTTCACCGCCGAGGGCGCCCGCATCCGCGTCAAGCAGATGGCCAAGGGGCCCGACATCTACCGCAGCAGCGAGGTCGAGCGCGAGGTCTACGCGATCCGCGGCAAGGTCCTGCCCGGCAACTCCGGCGGCCCGCTGCTGACCGTCGAGGGCAAGGTGTTCGGCGTCATCTTCGCCGCGGCCACCAACCAGGCCGAGACCGGCTACGTGCTGACGGCGGGCGAGGTCAGGCCCGACGCGGTCAAGGGCCAGAACGACACGACGCCCGCCGACACCATGGAGTGCGACTAGCTACAGCGCGGCGGCGACGGCGTCGATCGCCGCCTCGGGGTCGCTGTCCTCCCGCAGCGCCAGCGCCACCCCCGCCACCTCCTCGTACGGCCTGCCGTACCGCTGGATCCGCGCGGCGCCACGGGCCAGCAGCGTGAGCGCGCCCCGCCCGTTGCCGCGCTGCAGGTGGGTGAGGCCCACGCAGATCTGCGCCAGCCCCTGCCACAGCTCACGCTCCTGCTCGGGGGCGCACTTCCACCTGCCCTCGAAGACCTCGTGCGCGTGGAAGGGCCGGTGCGCGCCGAGGAGGGCCATGGCGTCGGTCATGGCCTGCTCGGCGCTGGGCGCGTAGTCGTCGGGGACGCGCTCGACGCCCTCGGCGCCGTGCGGGAGCGGCCTGCCGTACTCGTCGCGCGGTCTGGCGTTGCGCGGACGGCCCTGCGGGTCCCTGTCCCTCATCGGTCGGGCTCGGGGTCGGCCAGCCACGCCAGCAGCTCGGCGTCGAACACCTCGGGCGCCTCCTCGTGGGGGAAGTGGCCCGTGCCCTCGAGCAGCCGCCACCGGTACGGCGCGGCCACGTAGCGGCTCGAGCCCTGCGCGGTGCGCGGCAGGATGCATCGGTCGAGCGCGCCGTGCAGCTGCAGAGTGGGTGCCTCGACCTCGGTGCGCATGGCGCGGGCGTAGCGCAGGCCGTCGGGACGCACCTGGGAGCGGCCGAACCAGCGGTGGTACTCCAGCGCGCAGTGCGCGACGGTGGGGATGCCGAAGGCCTCCCGGTAGACGCGCGAGGTGTCCTCTTCGGGCCAGCCCGGCCGCGACCAGGTATCGAGCAGCTGCCCGACCAGCTCGCCCTCGCGACGGGTCAGCCGCCGCTCAGGCAGGAACGGAAGCTGGAAGCCCAGGGTGTAGCCGCTGGCCCTGAGCTGGCCGAACGGGTCGGTCAGCAGCGCGCCGCGCAGGCGGAGCGGATGCGGCGCCGACACCGCTACCAGGCGGTGCACGGACTTGGGGTCGGTCACGGCCATCGTCCAGGCCAGCAGCCCGCCCCAGTCGTGGCCGACGACGATGGCGCCGGTCTCCCCGAGCGCGCGGATCAGGCCCGTGGCGTCGCCCGCCAGGGTGGGCAGGTCGTAGCCGCGCGGCGGCTTGTCGCTGCCGCCGTAGCCGCGCAGGTCGACGGCGACGGCCCGGTAACCGGCCGCGGCCAGGCTCTCGAGCTGCCGCCGCCAGGTCCACCAGAACTGCGGGAAGCCGTGCAACAGCAGCACGAGTGGCCCTTCACCCGCCTCCACGACGTGGAACCGGGTGCCGCCCGCGTGGACGCTCCGATGCGTCCACGGCCCGTCGAGGTGGACGAAGCTCTCGTCAGGCATCGGGTTTCACCAGCTCGCCGTCCGGGGTGGCGATCTCCTTCAGGCCCTTCAGCGACCTGGTGGTGCGCTTCATCCCCGCCAGCCCCTTCAGCTTGCGAATCCCGACGAACACCAGCAGACCTGCCACGATCAGGTAGAACACCGTCACGATCGTGAAGGCGAGCCACTGGGTCAGGCCGATCTCCACGAGCACGTACGCGATCGCGAAGGAGGCCAGGATCAGGCACAGGTGGGCCATGAAGGCGGCCGCCGCGAACAGCCCGGCGGCCGTGCCGACCCGCTTGGCGTCGAACCTGAGTTCGGCCTTGGCCAGCTCGATCTCCGAGCGGACCAGCGTGGAGATGTGGCTGCTCGCCTGGGCGACGAGGGCGCCAAGGGATTCTTCCTCGGAAGTCTGCGGCATGAACGTCTCCTATCGGGGCCAGGTGCCCGTGTCAAACATCATCCAGTCCATTGCGACGCTTTCGCACCCTGACGTGCAGGAGAACCGCCGCCAGTGCCGAGGCCACGAGACTGGCGGCGAGCACACCCGTCGTCACAGCCATGGCCCTCTCCTCATCCGCGCCGAAGGCGAGGTCGCCGATGAGCAGCGACACCGTGAATCCGATGCCGCCGAGCAGCGAGACCGCCGCCATGTCCCTCCAGTGCAGCTCCCCGGACAGCCTGGCCAGGCCGAGCCGTACCGCGAGCCACGCGCCACCGAACACTCCCAGGAACTTACCGATGACCAGACCGGCCATCACCCCCAGGACTACCCGATCGCTGAAGATCATGCTGAGGCTGTCGCCGTCCAGCGGCACACCCGCGGACAGGAACGCGAAAACCGGCACCGCGAATCCGGCGGAGAGCGGCCGTACGTAGTGGTCGGCCCGCTCGGCCGGCGAGGTGTCCTCGTCCCCGTTGGCGGTGACCCTGGTCAGCAGGCCGAGGGCGACGCCCGCCACCGTCGCGTGCACGCCGCTGACCTCGACGAAATACCAGGCGAGTACGGCCAGCGGCAGGTAGACCCAGAGGCTCCTGACCTGCTTGCGCTGCAGCACTCCGTAGAGCGCGAGCAGGGCGGCGCCGACGAGCAGCATGACCACGTCGAGGTCGTCGGTGTAGAAGACGGCGATGATCGTGATCGCGCCGAGGTCGTCCACGACGGCGCAGGTGAGCAGGAACGCCCTCAGCGCGGCCGGCATCGCGCTCGCGGTAACGGCGAGCACGGCCAGGGCGAAGGCGATGTCGGTGGCCGTCGGGACGGCCCAGCCCTTGCCCGCTCCCTCGGCGCCCCAGCTGACGGCCAGGTAGACGAGGGCGGGGACGACCATGCCGGCGACGGCGGCGATGATCGGGAGGGCGGCCTTGCGCAGGTTGGCCAGCTCGCCGTGGACGAACTCCTCCTTCACCTCCAGTCCCGCGACGAAGAAGAAGATCGTCAGGAGGCCGTTCTGGGCCCACTTGTAGAGCTCCAGGTCGAGATGGAGGCTCTGCGGGCCGAACGCCGTGGTGCGGAGCGCCTCGTAGGAGTCGAACGAGACGTTGGCCCAGATGAGGGCGGCGACGGTGGCGAGCAGCATGACGATGCCGCCGATGGTCTCCGCGCGCAGGGCCTCGGCCAGGGTGCGGGCGTAGCGGACGGTCGGTCGGAGCGGCCACACCTCGGCGGCTCGGCGCACGTTGATCTCCTTGGGTGTACGGGTGCGGTCTGTCGTTCCCCCGCCGACCAGACTTCCCGGCACACCTGCGCAAGATCCTACCCAGACGCCTCCCCTGACCCCCGACACCCCCATTCCAGCCCACAACCCACCAAACCACCCACCGCAGGCCGTCCCCTCTCTCCTGAGAACCCCAGCCCTGCTCCCACGGGTTGGGCCACTGAACAGGCCTCGGTCGCGTGCCGACCTCCGGGCATGCCGAAGGGCCGGGGGCAACCCCCCGGCCCTCGGGTGGAGATCGTCAGTCCTCGGACTTGGCGCTGGGCAGCTTCTCGGAGATGAGGTTCATCACCGTGCTGTCGGCCAGCGTCGTGACGTCGCCGACGCTGCGGTTCTCCGCCACGTCACGCAGCAGCCGCCGCATGATCTTCCCCGACCGCGTCTTCGGCAGCTCGGGAACCACCAGGATCTGGCGCGGCTTCGCGATGGGCCCGAGCGTCTTCGCCACGTGGTTGCGCAGCTCGGTGGCGATGTCCGCGCCCTCCTCCGCGCTCCCGCGCAGGATCACGAAGGACACGATCGCCTGTCCCGTCACCGGGTCGGTGGCGCCCACGACGGCCGCTTCGGCGACCTTCGGGTGGGAGACGAGCGCCGACTCCACCTCGGTGGTCGAGATGTTGTGCCCGGAGACGAGCATGACGTCGTCGACGCGGCCGAGCAGCCACAGGTCGCCGTCCTCGTCCTTCTTGGCGCCGTCGCCGGGGAAGTACATCCCCTCGAACCGCGACCAGTAGGTGTCGATGTAGCGCTGGTCGTCGCCCCAGATCGTGCGCAGCATCGACGGCCACGGGTCGCGGACCACGAGGAAGCCGCCGCCGCCGTTCGGCACGCTGTTGCCCTGGTCGTCGACCACGTCGGCGGTGATGCCCGGCAGCGGGCGCATCGCCGCGCCCGGCTTGCCCGCGGTGACGCCGGGCAGCGGACTGATCATGATGGCGCCCGTCTCGGTCTGCCACCAGGTGTCCACGACGGGGCAGTGCTCGCCGCCGATGTGCTCGCGGTACCAGACGTACGCCTCGGGGTTGATCGGCTCGCCGACCGAGCCGAGGATGCGCAGGGACGACATGTCGAACTTGGCGGGGATGTCGTCGCCCCACTTCATGAACGTGCGGATCGCGGTGGGCGCGGTGTAGAGGATCGTGATCTTGTACTTCTGGACGATCTCCCAGAACCGGCCGCGGTGCGGGGTGTCGGGCGTGCCCTCGTAGATGACGCTGGTGGCGCCGTTGGCGAGCGGGCCGTACACGATGTAGGAGTGCCCCGTCACCCAGCCGATGTCAGCGGTGCACCAGTAGATGTCGCTGTCGGGCTTGAGGTCGAAGACCGCGTGGTGGGTCCAGGCCGTCTGGGTCAGGTAGCCGCCGCTGGTGTGCAGGATGCCCTTCGGCTTCCCCGTGGTGCCGCTGGTGTAGAGGATGTAGAGCGGGTGCTCGGCGTCGTGCGGCTGGGCCTCGTGCCGGTCACTCTGGCGCTCGACCACGTCGTGCCACCAGACGTCGCGCTCCTGGGCCGCGACCTCCTGCCCGGTCCTGCGGACGACGAGCACGTGCTCGACGCCCGGCGTCTGCGCGACGGCCTCGTCCACCGTGGGCTTGAGCGCGGACGGCGCGCCGCGACGGTAGCCGCCGTCGGCGGTGATGACCAGCTTGGCGTCGGCGTCCTCGATACGGCTCTGCAGCGCGCTGGCGGAGAAGCCGCCGAACACCACCGAGTGGATCGCGCCGATGCGGGCGCAGGCCAGCATCGAGATCGGCAGCTCGGGGATCATCGGCATGTAGATCGCCACCCGGTCGCCCTTGCCCACACCCAGCTCGGTGAGCGCGTTGGCGGCCTTGTTGACCTCGCGCTGGAGGTCGGCATAGGTGAGGGTACGGCTGTCGCCCTCGGGCTCGCCCTCCCAGAAGTAGGCGACCTTGTCCCCGTTGCCCGCCTCGACGTGCCTGTCGACGCAGTTGTAGGCGATGTTGAGCTGACCGCCGACGAACCATTTGGCGAACGGCGCGTTCCATTCGAGCGTGGTGTCCCAGCGCTTGGCCCAGGCCAACCGGTCCGCCGCGCGCTCCCAGAACGCCAGCCGGTCCGCCTCGGCCTCCGTGTAGGCGGCGGCGGTCACGTTCGCGGCCGCGGCCAGGTCCGCTGGTGGTGCGAACCGGCGGTTCTCCTGTAGCAGGTTCGACAGCGCCTGAGGCTCGGTGCCAGGGGTCTCCGGGGCCACTTCATGCTCCTTCATATGGCCAGATTGAGTGTTGCTGTCCCACTTCACCAGGCGACCCGTGCTCACCACAAGAGGTCTAGACAGGTCTGTACCAACCGCCTCCCGCTGACCGGGACAGCTGACAACTGCTATTAAACCGTTGTAATCCCGAAATCCAAGAAATATGGACCGCGCCAATTGGGCCCCGTCCTAAAAGCGGGCTACCGGCCGGTAAGGTCGGAACCTGTGAGTGACCCATTGGCTGCCATTGCCGGCCTTCCTGGAGTTCCAGAAGCGGTCGAAGAGGCGCGTGAAGCCGTAGACCGCTTGTACCGGCATCGCGTGCTGCGCCGCCGCAGTCCCGAGGTGTCGGCCGAGGCCGCGCTGCGCGGAGCGCGGGCCTCGGCGGCGCTGGCGGGAGACGACGTCCCGCTCGACGCGCTGCGCAGGGGCGAGGTCTCCTCGCCGGTGGTCCAGGGCGCGCTGCGCGCCTCGGCCGAGCTGGGACGACTCGGGCCGACATGGCGGAGCGCGCCCAGGCAGGTGCTGGCCAGAGTGCACACGCTCGCGGCCGTGGGGCTCGCCGACGAGGCGGACATCGGCCGGCCTCGTACGGGAGCCGCCCCCGCCGACCCTCTCGGACTCGGCGCCGCCCCTTCGGCCGAGCAGGCCGCCGCCCGTATGGACGCGCTGTTCGCGCTGCTCACCGGGCAGACGAAGGCGCCCGCCCTCGTGCTGGCCGCCGTCGTGCACGCCGAACTCGCCGTCCTTCGCCCCTTCGGGATCGCCGACGGCGTGGTCGCGCGCGCGGCCGAGCGTCTCACGCTCGTGGAGTACGGTCTCGACCCGAAGTCGCTGGTCCCCGTCGAGGTGGGCCACCTGGAGCTCCCGTACGCCGAGGGGCTGCGGGCCTACCTGCTCGGCACCGGTGAGGGGGTCGCCGCCTGGGTACGGCAGTGTGCCTCGGCGGTGACATTGGGGGTCAGGGAGACGACCGCCATCTGCGAGGCCATGCAACGCGCATAGCTGACGGCGTCCCAATAGATGAGACGCCGTCTGCCGATGCGTCACACCGGGTTACCAAGCGTGCACCTTAATTCGTCGGAGCGGGTCAAGCCCGTCTCGACGCGCCTCCCGCGGCTGGTCGCGCGTGGGTGCCCGGCTGACGCACCCGGACTGTAGGTCCGTGAGACCTTTCTACGTCGGATTCCGCCTGATGGGAAGCCCTCGCAGCAAGACCTTTACCCCGCCCTGGCGATCACTCTGGGCGATCTAGCGGTCTGTAGTCGTTCAACTACGACCCAAAAAAACTCGCGAAAATTGGAGATTGCTCCTCGACGAAACTCGACTCGATCGGGCAGCATACGAGGGTATCTTCCGAAACTGGAGCGACTGTGCAGGGGATAGCTTTGCAAGTCCCTTGCCATGCTCTGGTTAAGTGATGAAAGCTTTCTTCTGAAACGGGACCGGCTCTACCCCCCCGGAGCCGGACCGATCAGGCGACCCCCGCTCTCCCCCCCGGCGGGGGTCGCCGCTTTTTATCCACAGAACTTGGTTCGGTAGCCCGCGCCGGTCGGCTCCACCCGCATGCTGTGCCTCCCCACCCCCGAGGAGGCAGCAATGACCCGACCTCTGGCCATCACCGACGACGGCGACCTGCTCGACGATCTGGTTCGCGTCGCCGCGGCGGCGGGCTCCCAGCTCGACGTCGCCCACGCCCCCGCGCTCGCCCGTCCCTACTGGTCACACGCGCCGATCGTGGTGGTCGGCGACGACCTAGCCGACGCCGTGGCCGCCACGGGGCCGCCGGGCCGGCCGAAGGTCTTCCTCGCCACCAGGCAGGGCGGCGATCCCGACAGTTGGCGGCGGTGCGTCGCGGTGGGCGCTCAGGGCGTGGTCGAACTGCCCGAGGGCGAGTTGCGGCTGGTCGAGGAGTTCGCCGACGCGCTGGAGCCGTCCCCCCGAGCGGGGGTCGTGGTCTGCGTCGTGGGCGGCAACGGAGGGGCGGGCGCCAGCCTGCTGTCGGCCTGCCTCGCGCTGACGGCCTCCCGACGCAAGCTGCGCACCCTGCTGGTCGACGCCGACCCGCTCGGCGGCGGCATCGACGTCCTGCTCGGCCAGGAGGAGGCCAAAGGCGCCAGGTGGGCCGACTTCGTCTCGCGAGAGGGCCGGGTGAGCTCCGCGGCGCTGCAGGCCGCGCTCCCCGCCTTCGGCGAGCTCACCGTGCTCGCCTTCCATCGGGGCGAGGTCGAGTCGATCCCGCCGGGAGCGATGCGCTCGGTGCTGGAGGCCGGACGGCGCGGCTTCGACCTCGTGGTCGTCGACCTGCCCCGCCACCTCGACGCCGCTGCCACAGAGGCGCTGAGCCGCGCCTCGTCCACGCTCCTGCTGGTCACCGCCGACGTGCGCGGGGTCCTGGCGGCCGCCCAGGTGCTCGGCGAGGTCAGACGCCACACGGGCGCGGTCGGCATGGTCCTGCGGCCGGGGGTGCTGGAGGAGGCGGTCGTCGCCGCCTCGCTCGACCTGCCCTGCGCGGGGCACCTCTCCGACCAGCCGCGCCTGGCCACCGCGCTCAACAAGGGCGACCTCACCCTCATCGACCGCCGCTCGGTGCTCGGCCACTTCTGCACCACGCTCCTGACCGACCTCATGGCCGCATGAACGGCGTCTCCAAGGAGCTGGTCGAGGCGGTCAGGGTCAGGCTGGCGCGCGCGGGGGTGGAGCCGAGCGCGGCCCAGGTGGCCGTCGCCCTCCGGGCGGAGAAATCCGTGTACGGCGACGCCGAGATCCTGGCCGTAGCCCGCGCCCTGTGCGCCGACCTCATCGGCGCGGGGCCGCTCGAACCGCTGCTGGCCGCGCCCGACGTCACAGACGTGCTGGTCAACGGCCCTCGCGAGGTGTGGGTCGACGACGGGCGAGGGTTGCGGCGCACCACGATCGCCTTCCCCGACGACGGCGCGGTCCGCCGCCTGGCCCAGCGCCTGGCCGGCGCCGCGGGCCGTCGGCTCGACGACGCCTCCCCGCACGTCGACGCGCGGCTGGCCGGCGGCGTGCGGCTGCACGCCGTCCTGCCGCCCATCGCGTCCGAGGGCACGTGCGTGTCGCTGCGGCTGCCGCCCCGCCGCACGTTCACGCTCTCCGACCTGGTCGCGGCGGGCACCGTCCCCGTCGAGGCGGTCGCCGTCCTGTCGGCGGTGGTCGAGGCCAGGCTGGCCTTCCTGGTCACCGGCGGCACGGGCACCGGCAAGACCACCCTGCTGAGCGCCCTGCTCTCCCTGGCCGATCCCGGCGAACGCCTGCTGCTCGTGGAAGACTCCGCCGAGCTGCGCCCCCTCCACCCCCACGTGGTCCGCCTGGAGACCCGCCCGGCGAACCTGGAGGGGGCCGGTGGCGTGGGTCTCCGAGATCTCGTACGGCAGGCGCTGCGCATGCGGCCCGACCGGCTCGTGGTGGGAGAGGTGCGGGGCGCCGAGGTCGTTGATCTCCTGGCGGCCTTGAACACCGGTCACGAGGGCGGTTGCGGCACCCTCCACGCCAACACCGCCGCCGACGTCCCTCCGCGGCTGGAGGCGCTGGCGTGCGCGGCGGGGCTCAGCCGTGAGGCGGTGCACAGCCAGCTGGCCGCGGCGCTCGACGTGGTGATCCATCTGTCGCGACGGCGCTCGGATGGGCGGCGGCTGGTGTCGGAGGTGTGCTTGCTGTCACGGAGGGCTTCGGGGTTCGTGACGGCTGAGGCGGCGCTGACGTTCGACGGGGAGGGGCGCGCGCAGGTGGGGCCGGGGTACGAAGCCCTGCTCGCCCGCACGTCCCTGGGGCCGGAACGGTGACGCGGGACGGGCCCGGCCTGGGAGCGGTTACCAGGCCTTGGGCCTTGGTTTGGCTCCGTGCCCCTGGAGGTTGGTCGCCTCTCGGGTCGTCAGTCCGGTGGACCTCGCCGCGTGGCCTCGTTCCGGCCTGGGGGTCCGGAGATCAAGGGTGACGCTGAGCGGCGCTCGCTCGTCCTGCTGATCCGCTGTCCTGACCCTGCGGAGGCCGTCTCGCCCGGTTCGGCTGGGGTCGTGAGGCGGAGGTGCCTCGCCGCCCACGCGTCAGTCTCGCCATCGAAGATCGGAAGTATCCCGTTGACCGTGATCGCCGCACTCTGCGCCGCGCTGGCCCTCTGGCTGTGGACCGGGCCCACGCATGCCCGCCTCCGCCTCGCCCGTCTCTTCGGCGCGCCGCCCCCACGGCAGTGGCCCTCGCTCTGGGCGAGCGTCAGACGCCCCTCCGCCGCGCGCAGGGCCGAGGCGTGGCGCGTGGCCTCCATCGAGCTGTGCCTGGCGCTCTCCGCCGAGTTGGCCGCCGGCCGTACATCAGGAGAGGCCCTCACCCGCGCCCTCGCGGCGGTCGACCTCCCGGACCCGCTGCGCCCCTTGGCGGCGGCGGCCCGCGACGGCGGCGACGTGGCGGCCGCCTTCCGCGAGGTGGCGCCCGCCCAGGGCGGCGAAGGACTGCTGCGGCTGGCGGCGTGCTGGGAGGTCAGCGTGTCGGTCGGCGCGGGGCTGTCGGGACTCGTCGACCGGGTGGGCGTCGCCCTGCGCGCCGCCCAGGCGCACCGAGCCGAGGTGTCGGCCCAGCTCGCCGGTCCCAGAGCGACGGCCAGGATGCTCGCCGCCCTGCCCGCCCTCGGGCTCCTCATGGCGGCAGGGCTCGGGATGAACCCGGTCGGATTCCTGTTCGGCAGCGTCCCTGGGGTGGCCTGCCTCGTCGTCGGCGTGGCCCTCGACGCCTGCGGCCTGTGGTGGACCCATCGCATGTCATCCAAGGCGGAGGCCGCATGAGCATGCTGCTGGCCGCCGTCGCCTGTGCCTTCATGGCGACCTGGCTGTGGTTTCCTGCGAACGGCCCGGCGGAACGGCTGGCCGCTCTGCGTCCACCTGGAGGTCAGGCGCGCGTTCCTTCGGCGGGAACGGACGAGTGGTTTCCTCCGCGTGCCGTCCATGGGCGTCGCCTCGACCGGGGTGCGCTCGTGCCCGGCTCGTGCGCGGGGCTCGTCGTGTTCGTGCTCGTGGGCGGCGTCGCCGGCGCGATCGCCGGGCCTGTCGTGGGCGGGGTGGTCACCGTACTCGTCCACAAGAAGGCCGCCGGCCCCCATCTCCGCCGCGACCGTGACCGGATCGCCGCCGACCTGCCGTTCGCCACGGACCTCATGGTCGCCTGCCTTCAGTCGGGACAACCCGTCAGCACGGCCACCGAGATCGCCGCCACGGCGATCGGCGGGCCACTCGGGCAGCGCCTGACCTGGATCAGCGGCCAACTCCGCCTGGGGGCCGACCCTGAGCCCGTGTGGATGGTGCTGGCCCGCGAGCCGTCCATGGGGCCGCTGGCGCGGGCCATGTCGCGCGCGGCGCAGAGCGGGGCTCCGGTGGCGGACGTGCTCACCCGCCTCGCTGACGACGCCCGGCAGGCGTCTCGCATGGCTTCCCTGGCCGCGGCCCGTCGGGTGGGCGTCCAGGCGGTGGCGCCGTTGGGGTTGTGCTTCCTGCCGGCCTTCGTGCTGCTGGGGATCATCCCGGTGGTGGCAGGCTTGGCCAGCGGCGTCCTGATCCCTTAGAACGGCGACGGCACGGGGACTCATCGGCCGCACGGGAGCATCGCCAGAAGGGGCTCGTCCCGCCTTGTCCAGGCTTTATCCACAACCCCACGCCACCCTCCCCACCTTCATCCACAGAACCGCGCTCGGCCCCACCTCCACCCCACCCCCTCCGCGAATCTGGTCGTCCAACCGCCGGACCCCATCCGGTCCCACCCCTCGGAGGCACTGATGCGCAAGCCATCCACCGTCACGCCCGTCGTCCGGCTCCGACGCGCCCTGTCCACCTGGTGGACCGGCCGTACCGCAGCGGCCGCTCGCCTGGGCCTCGACCGTGGCATGTCGACCGCCGAATACGCCGTCGGCACCATCGCCGCATGCGGATTCGCGGCCCTGCTCTTCAAGGTCGTCACCAGTACAGAGGTCCAGGAGATGCTCACCACGCTCGTCAACCGCGCCCTGAACACCGCAGGCTGACCCTCACTCGCCACATCCAGCCGCCACGCGCTTGTGCTGCGGTCTCGTGGGCTGCCAGCCGTACATTCCGGCCCCGAGACCGCTCAGCGCGCACACCACCGAGACGAAACGACCTGGTAGCCGCATGCCCAATCCCCACGGAGTTCCAAGATCACGCACGCATGGGCGCAGGTTCTGCCCTTCGAGAGGCTCGGTCACGGCCGAGACCGCAGCCGTCCTGCCCGCCCTCATGGTCGTACTCGCGGCGGCCCTGTGGGCGGTCACCGTGGTGAACGCCCAGCTGCGATGCGTGGACGCGGCCCGCACCGGCGCTCGCGCCGCCGCCAGGGGCGAACCCATCACCGAGGTCCAGGAGCTAGCCAGGTCAGTGGCACCACAAGGCGCTCAGATCGACATCAGGAGAGGAGCGGAGATGACGAGCGTCCAGGTGACCACCCACATCAAGCCCGCATGGGCCGCCGCCCTCCCTCCCGTCGAAGTCAAAGCCTCAGCCACCTCCGCCACCGAACCCGGCATCCTCAACTCTGCAGCCGCCACCTCCACCACCGAACCAGCCCCCGAGCTTCCAGACGTCGCCTCCATCACCGAACCGAGCGCCCCTTAGACGCGAACCCCCGCTCCCGTTGCGGCGGCGTAGCCCTCGGGGTCACCCGGTCGCTCGTCCAACTCAGCCCCTCCATGCCGCTCAAGCCCCTGATGCATGCCAACCCCCCTCCGATGCCGCACAGCCCGTCAGACACCTCACCCGCCCTTCGTAGACGGAGACCGATGAAGCAACATGTTGGATCCCAGCAGCGCCCCATGGCAGCGGAGAGAGGGTCGGCGACGCTCTGGTGCGTGGCGCTCTCGGGCTTGCTGTTCGCGATCGCCACGACCTTCGCGATGGTGGGAGCAATACGAGTCGCGCACCATCGCGCCCAGAGCGCCGCCGATCTGAGCGTCCTCGTGGCCGCTCGATGGGCCCTCGCCGCGCCCACGGAGGCGTGTGAACGAGCATCCCGCCTGGCCGCTGAGAACGGCGCCCAACTCGTCCGCTGCATCCTCACCGATGCCGTGGCTGACCTCGCCGTCTCGGTCGGCCTCTCGCTGCCCGTCCTCGGCGATCGCGTGGTCCTCGCCCGCGCCCGAGCCGGACCAGCCAACGGCACACCAGACGCCCCGTCGGGCCCTGCACCGTAGTCCGCTGGCAAGGCTGACTCCCCACCCCTGGGTACCTACCTGGCGTGGAGGGACGGCCCGCACGGCGATCGCCCATCAGCCCTGGCCCTCGGAATCGCGTTAAGGGAAACCGCCTGCCGCTTGGGCACCCCTGGAGGTTGCCAACAGACCGAGCGGTTTCCTGGGGGCGGGCCGCGGCCTGATGAGCGAGGGGTTGCCCGTGGAGGGCGGGTCGCCGCCCGACGAGCGAGCGGTTGCCTGAGAGGTGGGCCACTGCTCGACGATCAGGTGGCGGCACTACGAGAGGTGGTCGCCTGAAGAGTGGACGGCTACGCCAGGAGTCGGTTGCGTGAGGGGTAAGTGGCTGTGCGAGCGAACGCTTGCGCGAAGAGCGAGCGACTGTCTCACGGGCTGTCAACAGCCGCCGGTCAAAGGGAGAACAAGTAGAACGCGGCATCACGAGCCACCAGGAAACCGGCGATTCCCAGAGTCCAGCTCACGGCTGATGCCGAGTGCTTGTTCATCCATGCGCGTAGCCATTCCAGCTTGGGCTCGAGCCAGCTTCTGGCGATGGTCCGAAGAGCGAGGAGTGCGAGAGAAGGCATGATCATGATGGCGACATAGGCCGCGAGCAACGGGACCCACTGTGTCACCGACAGGTTCGAGGTGGTCATCATGCCGATCGCGGCAAGGTAGGGCACCATCGTCGCGACCTCGAGCAACCCGGCGGTCAGGCCCAGCAGCACCATCACCCGCGGACCGCCCAGCCGAGGCTCGAACCGGCGCTCGGGCTTGCCGAGCTTCTGCCTTCGCTTGGGGTCGAAGCGGAAGCTCAACGCGAACAGGCCCACGCCTAGCGCGAGTTGGACCCAGTAGGCGGTACGGCTGTGCAGGGCATCACCGAAGTTCTCCAACAGCGTGGACAACCCCAGCATGAGTGCCACGCCGACGAGAAAGTAGAAGACCGCCACGGTTCCGAGATAGATCATGAGCCGGGACAGCTGTGATCGCTCGGAGGAGAGCAGCAGGTAGACGGGAATTCCGAGGGTGCCGAAGCTCGCGCTGTCGACGACCGCCAGGGCGGCGAGGGTGAGCAGCAAGCCGATTGTCATGATTCCAGCCTGCTGGCACGAAGTAGGCCGTACCTCCTACCGCGGACCCAGCCTGGAGTACATCTTTGTGCGCATCTGAGCGGGCGTCGATTGCGTGGCACACCTCGCGGCTCGGGGGCCGTGAGGTGCCTCATGGCGGTCAGTGCGCCTTGGGGGGGCGTTGCGCTCAATTGCTACAGAGCATCCTGTGGTGATCTCGCGGGGTTGTGTCCGCTGTCCTGTGGTGACGCCGCGCCCAGGTGACTCGGCTTGGTTGGCTGTCTTCAGCGTTCAGTTATGGCGGCTTGGTGGGTGTCTGCAGCGTTCGGTTACGGCGGCACTGTGGATTGGGGGTGGCTGTCCCAATGGACCGCGACACGGCGACTTGCCGGGGGGCCGATCGGATATTGCGATCACCGGAGAGGCGGAATGGCGCTGCGTCAACCGAATGCCGGACTGCGTGAGTTGGTGGGGAGGTCGCTTGCGCTGAGGCGTCCGGTGGATGCGGCGTGCCAGGTGATCCATGGGGATCTGGCGGGAAACGTGCTGTTCGCGGACGGTGCTGTGCCTGTGGTGATCGATTTCTCGCCCTATTGGCGGCCCGCGGCGTACGGCGAGGCCATTGCGGTGGTGGACGGGTTGTTGTGGTGGGAGGCGGGGCGGGAACTGGTCGAGCCGGCCGGTCGCGGAGACGACTTCGGCCAGATGCTCGTGCGGGCGCTCATCTTCCGACTGGTCACGCTGGACGAGTGGTGTCGGCGGGAGGGGAGCGGGGTTCCCACAGGGGAGGCGGAACGCTTCGCCATGGTGGCCGACCTGCTCGCCGAAGGCTGCGGGCGCTGACACATGAGATACCTGAAGCATGCGATCTCGAAGCGGGAGGTCGTGAAAGGAACGCCGCCACGCGGCACCAGTGGGACTGGTGGGGCTAGGTCGCAATCGAGTCACGACTTCTTGGACCGCGTGTCCAAGAGTAGGAAATCTCACATAAGGTCGCGCTTACTTCGGTCCATGCCGTCTGGTGCTGAGGTCTGGGATACTGCGGGCCTTTGTCGCTAGGCTGCACGACACCGTCGAGGTCGACGGGTGCGGATTCGAGGAACTGGCACTTCCGGTCGCCGTGCGGTCGCTCGTCGGGGGCGAGGGGTCGGGCGGTGCGAGGCTCTCGATGAAGGGGAAGCGTCGTGACGGCAGTTCGCAGGCTGATGGCCGCAGGCGTGGTGATGCCGATCGTGATCGGGGTCGCGGTGTTCGGCGTGGCGACCCCGGCGCATGCGCGAGCGGACATCGACATGCCCGCACGGGTGACCACCAACGCGCCGGTCACGATTCAGGGGACGGTCGACCTCGCGTTCGACGCCATCCTCTACATCGACGGCGCCGAGGTCGCGAAGGGCAACCAGCGCGTCACCTACACGTGGAACCCGGCCGAGCACGCCAACGGCAGCTACCAGGTACGGCTGGTCCAGAAGGGCAAGCTTCTCGGCTCGAAGTGGGACGAGAGCACCTCGACGCTGCGGCAGGCGGTCCCCGCGGAGCCGCCTTCGGGCGTGTCGGCCGCGATGCAGGGCGGCGACAAGATCGTGGTGACCTGGAGCAAGGGGTCGGAGCCCGATCTGCAGTCGTACGAGATCTCCACGAGCCAGTCCGGCTCGGTCGGCCAGGTGTCGGCGGGTAGCGCCTGCTCGGGCGGATCCTGCAAGGCGACGCTCGCCGTACCGGGCAAGGCCGCGGGGCAGCAGGTCGGCTTCACGGTCAAGGCGTTCAGGAGCGATGGCGAGGGCGGGATGCTCGGCTCGGGCAACTCGAGCGTCGCCTCCGTGACGGTGCCCGCCCCGCCTCCCGCCGCCACGCAGCCCAAGGCGGCGCAGACCAAGCAGCCACAGGGACAGACCGCCGCCAACCAGCCGAAGAAGGTGGAGCCGCTGCCGTCGATCCCGCCGAAGAAGCGGGTCACCCCGACGGTCAAGCCGCAGCAGACCACGCCGAAGAACGTGGGCAGGCTGCCGGCGCTCCCCGAGTCGGCGACGGACGGGAACGGCGAGTACCGGCTGCCCAAGGCCAAGCCCGGTACCGACACGGGGGTCAAGACCGACGACGAGCTCGTGCCCTCGGGTGGCGACCAAACCGACCGGTCCGAAAAGTCCGACAAGGACGATGCGGCTGAGGCCGTCGACACAAGTGTCAAGGCGCAGTCGTCCGAATCGCCGATCGGGAACATCGGGCAGTACGGCATCTATGTCGCGGGCGGCCTCCTCCTCCTGCTGCTCGCCGCGCACGGCGGGGCATGGGCCCGCAGGCGCGCGCTCGCGACGGCGGGCGGCGGTACGGCGGGCCCCAGCGCGCCTCCCGCACCCGAAGCGCCGCAGCCGGGCGACAGCATCCCGCCCACGGCCACCGCGCCACGCCGTCCCGCGGTCGTGCTGGCCGTGGCCAAGACGCGCAAGCCCAAGCCGCCGTCCGCGCAGCAGCCGCACGTGCCCGAGCAGGCCGCCCCGGAGGCGGCCGGGGTGCGCCTGCCGATGTACATGAGCGCGCAGGAGGCCGCCGAACCTCCCGTACGGCCGGAGCCGATCAGGCTCGCGCTGCCCAGCTCGGCCGTGACGACCGTGGCGCCCGACCTCGACCCCGCGCCCGTACGGCCCGCGGCGGTCAGGATCGAGGACCGCTGGGACGACTATCTGCCACCCGCGCCGCGTTCCATGGAGGACAGCGGGTTCTGGGAGCGGCCGCAGCCGGGCGCGGGCGACTTCTGGGCCTCGGACGACGACGAGGCCGCCTACGTGGGACGGCGCCACCTGGGCGGCGAGAGCTGACACCCCTCTTCGGGACCCGTCGCCGACGACCTGGTCTTCATGCAACGGCCGAGGTCCTCCCCGAGGGTGGCGTCCGAATGGTCGGAGTCGGCCGGTTCCTCAAGCGCTCGCGCGATTGTCAGGCGACGCGGACAGGGGCGAGGAGGGTGTCCAGGAGGCGGATGGCGCCTGCCTTGTCGAGCGGCTCGTTGCCGTTGCCGCACTTGGGCGACTGGATGCACGAAGGGCACCCCCGCTCGCACTCGCAGGACGCGATGGCCTCCCTTGTGGCGGTGAGCCAGTCGATCGCGCGCGCGTAGCCGCGTTCGGCGAACCCGGCGCCGCCCTCGTGCCCGTCGTAGACGAAGACCGTCAGCAGTCCCGTGTCGGCGTGGAGCTCGGTGGAGACGCCGCCGATGTCCCAGCGGTCGCAGGTGGCGAACAGCGGGAGCAGGCCGATGGCGGCGTGCTCGGCGGCGTGCGCGGCCCCGCCCAGGTCGATGCCGTCCTCGGCCAGCGGGGCCACCTCCGAGGGAGGAAGCGTCCACCAGACGGCGCGGGTGCGCAGCGTGCGCGGCGGCAGGTCGAGGGGCTCGTCGCCGAGCATCTCGCCGGTCTGGACGCGTCGTTTGAGGTAGGAGACGACCTGGCGGGTGACCTCGACCTCGCCGAACGTGAGGCACGCCGTACCCAGCTGGTGGGAACGGATCGAGGACAGCACGGAGATCTCCGTGACATCCCTGGCGAACGTGCTGTAGTCGGGCTCGGCGGCGGAGACGAGGGCGACGCCCGCCTCCAGGTCGAGCAACTCGACGAGGAAGGTCTCGCCCTGGTGCAGGTAGACGGCGCCGGTGTGGACGGTGGTGTGCGCGGAGGGCTCGTCGACGGTGCCGAGCAGGCGTCCCGTGGCCGACTCGACCACCTGGACGGGCGCCCCGCCCGAGCCGCGGATGTCGGCCAGGTCGGTGGCGCGCTCGCGGCGGGTCCAGAAGTATCCGGTGGGACGGCGGCGCAGCATCCCCTGCTCGACGAGGTCGTCGGCGAGCGCCTGGGCGGTCGGGCCGAAGAGGGACAGGTCGTCGTCGCCGAGGGGGATCTCGGCGGCGGCCGCGCACAGGTGGGGGCCGAGGACGTACGGATTGTCGGGGTCGAGCACGATCGCCTCCACCGGACGACCGAACAGGGCCTCGGGATGGTGGACGAGGTAGGTGTCGAGGGGGTCGTCGCGGGCGACGAGGACGGCGAGGGCGTCCTTCCCCGAACGGCCCGCCCTGCCCGCCTGCTGCCAGAGGGAGGCCCTGGTGCCGGGCCATCCCGCGATGAGGACGGCGTCGAGGCCCGAGACGTCGACGCCGAGCTCGAGGGCGTTGGTGGTGGCCAGGCCGAGCAGGTCGCCGCTACGGAGCGCCTTCTCCAGGCTCCTGCGGTCCTCGGAGAGGTACCCGGCCCGGTAGGCGGCCACCTTGCTGGGGAGATCGGCCAGGGCGACGGACCCTCGGGGACCGTGGGGATCGAGGATCTCGGCAGGGGCGGCCGGGCTTTCGTGGAGCGCGACGGGGGTCTCCGAGGAAACCGCGGGTTCGTGGAGGGCGGGCGTCTCCGAGGGCGCGAGGGGTTCCGGGAGGGCGGGCGTCTCCGGAAGAGCGGGGACGGGCGTCTCCGGGGAAGCCGTCAGTTGGCCTTGGGCTGGGGTTTTCGGTGGGGTGGTGGCCGTGGGCCGCCAAGGGCCTGGGGCGGTCTCCGAAGGGGACTGGGCGGGGCCGAGGGGAGGGAAGTGGCGCGGGAGGCCGAAGGCGGCGTCCTCCAGTCGGGCGCGTGCTGTCAGCGCCACCGTCTCCGCCCCGCGCCTGGACCGGACGAAGGCGAGGGTTCGCACCTCCGCCAGCACGAGGTCCGCCAGCAGATCCGCCGTCTCCGCCGTAACCGTCCGCCGCACAGGAGCCCCGCCCTCGCCCCGCAGATCGGTGAGGGGAGGCTCCCAGAGCGCGAAGGTGGTTGAACCCTTCGGAGAGGCGTCCGAGGTCACCTCGTCCATTTCAAGCCCGGTCAACCGCGTGCCGAACGCCCCCGGCTCGCTGGCCGTCGCCGAAGCGAGGACGAACACCGGCGCCGCGCCGTACCGCGAGCAGACCCGGCGCAGCCGGCGCAGGATCTGGGCGACGTGGGAGCCGAAGACCCCGCGGTAGCCGTGGCACTCGTCCACGACGACGATCCGCAGCCTCCTGAAGAACGACGACCAGCGGGCGTGCTGGGGGAGCAGGGCGCGGTGCAGCATGTCGGGGTTGGTCAGGACGTAGTTGGCGTTCTGGCGCACCCAGGCGCGCTCCTCGAAGGGCGTGTCGCCGTCGAAGGTGGCCGCCCGCAGCTGGGTGATGCGCAGCTCGCGCAGCCCGCGCAGCTGGTCGGCCGCCAGCGCCTTGGTCGGCGTGAGGTAGAGGACGGTGCCGCCTTCGAGGGCGGCGGTGACGGCCGGGACGAGGTAGGCCAGCGACTTGCCCGACGCCGTGCCTGTGGAAATGATCACGTTTCGGCCACGTCTGGCCAGCTCTGCCGCTTCGTATTGGTGCGACCACAGTCCGGCGATCCCTTGGTTCGCCAAGCGCGTAACCAGAAGCTCACTTACCCAGTCCGGCCAACGCACTTGACCCGCTTGACGTGCGGGAACATGCTCCACGTGGGTGACGCGCTCATGGCGTGCGGGAACGCCGAGCAGGTGCTGGAGGAGTGGACCGACTCGGTGTGGGGAGGAAGCGGAGGAACTCACTGGTTTCCAGTCTGCCATCCATGGGCAAAGTGGCCGGGAATCGTGATTTCGTATAGACACAAGCAGCGACCGTGGTTGAATGCCGCGCGTCGGGGTCGGGCAGTTCCAGACTGCCAGGCCCGCAAGGGTACTTTCGCAGGCGAGGCGCTGGAGGATCTGTGGATCTGAAGTTGGATCACCACCAGGACGATCGACTCACCATCGTTGAGGTCGAGGGTGAGATCGATGTCTACACCGCGCCTAGGTTGCGTGAGCTTCTGATCGACCTGGTCAACAAGGGTAGCTACCACCTTCTCGTCAACATGGAGAAGGTCGACTTCCTCGACTCGACCGGTCTGGGCGTGCTGGTCGGCGGGCTCAAGAGGGTCCGCGCGCACGACGGCTCACTCGAGCTGGTGTGCACGCAGGAGCGCATCCTGAAGATCTTCCGGATCACCGGTCTGACCAAGGTCTTCGGGATCTACGCTTCGGTCGACGAGGCCAAGGAAGCTCACGGCCGAGACAAGTAGTCATGGCTACCGTCGAGCTGACGTTCAGCGCACTTCCCGCGCACGTGCGCACGGCGCGGCTGGTCGCCACGGCGATCGCGCGCCGTACCGGCGTGGAGGAGTCGCTCCTGGACGAGGTCAGGCTCGCAGTCGGTGAGGCCTGCTCCCGGGCGGTCGAGGCGCATCGCGCCCACTGCCCGGGGGAGCCGATCCGCATCGAGCTCAAGGACGACTCGGGTCGGTTCGAGGTCACGGTCAGCGACCAGGCACCGAGTGACGAGATCAAACAGGAGCAGCCCCTCGATCTCGGGGCGCTGTCCGACTCCTTCATGTCCGGCTTCGGCATCGCGGTGATCGCGGGCCTGGCCGACGACGTCGAGGTCTTCCCCAGCCCCAAGGGCATGCGCATCCGCATGAGCTGGCCGGCCGCTCCCAACGGCCACGTCATCTAGCCGCTCTCCGCGGGTCAACCCCACCTTCCCGTACGGCAAGCACACCCGGCCCCACCCGATGCGCTGGGCCGGCGTCCCTCCAGGGAGACGCTCCTCCAGCGCGCGGGGCCGGGCGCCGTCACGCGCCCGCGCATGGGATCGTTCCGCAGTTTCGGTCCAGCAATAAAACGGCGCAAGCAGCAGCCGTAACTAACGGGAAATACTTCCCTGTCAATACCAAATCGGCCCACTGTCAGGGACTTAGTGGACACGCCGATAATTGCCCACCCCAAGAGCCTTCATATCCGCGGAACCCCTGCGTAGACTCCCGGCACCGGCCAAGGTGATCCGGCACAACAGCGGGACTCAACCGGAAGCGGCAGCCCATAACCCGGACGCCGCTGGCACCGCCCGCCGAATATCACAGCGCCGTCCGGGCAGGACGTACCCGTCTTGCCGAGGAGAACGGATGTCTAGGCTCTATCTGGCCGCCGAGCCAGCCTCTGCGCTGTCCCTGAGCGGAAGCAATCTCACCATCGTGGTCGTGGTCGCGGCCGTGGCCCTCATCGCGCTGGCCGTGGCCGGTGGTCTCGTGCGCGAGGTCCTGGCAGCCGACCAGGGCACCGAACGCATGCAGAACATCGCGCGCGCCGTACAGGAAGGCGCGGCGGCGTATCTCACCCGTCAGTTCAGGACTCTCGCGATCTTCGTGGTCCTGATTCCCATCGTGCTCTGGTTCCTTCCGGGAACGACCGACGTGAAGATCGGCCGTTCCCTCTTCTTCGTGGTCGGCGCGGGATTCTCCGCGCTGACCGGCTTCATGGGCATGTGGCTCGCCGTCCGCGGCAACGTCCGCGTGGCCGCCGCGGCCCGCACGTCAGGTGAGAAGAAGGCGATGCGCATCGCCTTCCGCACCGGCGGCGTGGCGGGCATGTTCACCGTCGGTCTCGGCCTGCTGGGCGCGGCGGTCGTCGTCCTGCTCTACCAGGGCGACGCGCCGGGCGTGCTCGAGGGCTTCGGCTTCGGCGCGGCGCTGCTGGCGATGTTCATGCGAGTCGGCGGCGGCATCTTCACCAAGGCCGCCGACGTCGGCGCCGACCTGGTCGGCAAGGTCGAGCAGGGCATCCCCGAGGACGATCCGCGCAACCCGGCCACCATTGCCGACAACGTGGGCGACAACGTCGGCGACTGCGCGGGCATGGCGGCCGACCTGTTCGAGTCCTACGCGGTCATGCTGGTGGCCAGCCTCATCCTGGGCAAGGTCGCCTTCGGCGAGCAGGGGCTCATCTTCCCGCTCATCGTTCCCATGATCGGTGTCCTCACCGCCATCATCGGCATCTTCATCACCGGCCTGCGCGACAAGGACCGCAACGGCATGGCGGCCATCAACCGCAGCTTCTTCATCTCGGCCGCGATCTCCGCGGTCCTGGTGGCGGGCGCGGCCTTCTGGTACCTGCCCGCCACCTTCGGCGAGCTGTCAGGCGCGGTCGTGCAGTCCGACGCCAACCCGCGGATCGTCGCGATCGGCGCGGTGCTGATCGGCCTGGTGCTGGCCAGCGCGATCCAGATCCTCACCGGCTACTTCACCGAGACCACCAGGCGCCCGGTGAAGGAGATCGGCGAGAGCTCGCTCACCGGTCCCGCCACGGTCATCCTGGCCGGCATCAGCGTCGGCCTCGAGTCGGCGGTCTACTCGGCGCTGATCATCGGTGGCGCGGTCTACGGCGCGTTCCTGCTCGGCTTCGGGAACGTGACGATCGCGCTGTTCGCGGTCGCGCTGGCGGGCACCGGCCTGCTGACCACCGTCGGTGTCATCGTCTCCATGGACACCTTCGGTCCCGTCTCCGACAACGCGCAGGGCATCGCGGAGATGTCGGGCGACGTCGACGGCGAGGGCGCCAGGGTGCTCACGAGCCTCGACGCGGTCGGCAACACCACCAAGGCCATCACCAAGGGCATCGCGATCGCCACGGCGGTGCTGGCGGCGACCGCGCTGTTCGGCGCCTTCCGCACCGCGGTCGAGGCCGAGCTGGTGGCGGCCAGCCAGTCGGTGAAGGACGCGCTCGGCGCGTTCAGCACCTTCAACCTGGGCGTCGACCAGCCGAACGTGCTCGTCGGACTGATCATCGGCGCCGCGGTGGTGTTCCTGTTCTCCGGTCTGGCGATCATGGCGGTCGGCAGGGCGGCGATGCGCGTGGTGTTCGAAGTGCGCGACCAGTTCCGCAAGAACCCGGGCATCATGGACGGCACCGTCAAGCCCGAGTACGGCCGCGTGGTCGACATCTGCACCCGCGACTCGCTGCGTGAGCTGGCCACTCCAGGTCTGCTCGCGGTCATGACGCCGATCGCGGTCGGTTTCGCCCTGGGATACGCGCCGCTGGGCGCCTTCCTGGCGGGCGCGATCGCCTGCGGCACGCTGATGGCGGTCTTCCTGGCCAACTCCGGCGGCGCCTGGGACAACGCCAAGAAGCTGGTCGAGGACGGTCACCACGGCGGCAAGGGCTCCGAGGCCCACGCCGCCACGGTCATCGGCGACACGGTGGGCGACCCGTTCAAGGACACCGCGGGCCCGGCCATCAACCCGCTGATCAAGGTGATGAACCTGGTCGCGCTGCTCATCGCGCCCGCCGTGGTGGTGTACGCGAGCAACGCCCCGCTGCGCATCGGCATCACCGTGGTCGCGGTGAGCGTCGTGGTCGTCGCGATCGTCATCTCCAAGCGTCGCTCGGTGAGCATCACGCCCGCCGAGGACAGGGAGCACGCGCCGGTCGCACCCTGACCTTGGTCAGGGGTTCTCCAGCAAGCAAGTGACGGCCCGCGCCACCCCGGCGCGGGCCGTCCGCACGCCCGTGCGTTCTCGGGAGGTCCGTTTTTCTGGAAGGACGGCAAGCACTCTGGAGGCCACCGTGGTCACCGCTGGCCGTCTGTCCAGCACGCGTACTCCAGCGGGACTTCGGCTCCCTCCGAAACGTCGCTCGTGAAAGAGGGACTTGGGGTCCCGCCGAAACGTCGCCCGTGAAAGAGCGGGGCTTCGGCTCCCTCCTAACGTCGCCCGTGAAAGAGGGACTTCGGATCCCCCTGAAACGTCGCCCGTGAAAGACCCCGGTGGGTCCTGATGGGAGACTGGACCGCATGGGAGAGCAGCCTCGGAACTCCGGCGCCAAGACGCTGGTGATCATCTTGGTGGCCATGGTGGGGATCCTCGCGCTGATCGCCGGTCTGGCCATCTGGGCGTCGAACGGAGGCTGAGCGATGCGCACACTGATCGTGCTGCGGCACGCCAAAGCCGCCCAGGTTCCCGGCCTCGCCGACAGGGAGCGCCCTCTCACCGGCAGGGGTGAGCGCGACGCCGTCCGCGTGGGTGAGGAGATCAAGGCGCTGGGGCTCGTCCCCGAGCTGGTCCTGTGCTCGCCCGCGCGACGCACCACGAGGACGGCGGAGCTGGCCTTCCCCACCGTGGAGACCAGCTACGAGCGCGACATCTACGAGGCCTATCCCGAAGACCTCTACGAGCTGATCCGCAGGCTCGACCCCGACGTCGAGACGCTCGTGCTGTGCGGGCACAACCCGGGAGTCCACGAGATGGCGCTCAGCCTGGTCGGCGGCGAGTTCACCTTCCGGCCGGGCGCGTTCGCGGTGGTGGAGCTCGACGCCCCCTGGGTAGACCTGTGGCCAGGGGAGGGACGCCTGGTCACGCACTGGGATCCCAAAGAGGGGTAGGAGCTCGAGCGGGAGGGCTTCGGATGCGGGGGGCTTTCGTCGCGCTGCGTGAAGGCTTCTCGCTGCCGGCCAGACCTCCGTGGTCCTACGGCGTGCTGTGCGGCACCGCCGTCGCGCTCCCCCTCGGGATGGGCGCGCTGGCGGGCGCCCCCCACGTGGGCGCGATCGTCGCGCTCGGCGCCTACTTCACGGCGTTCGGCGACACCTACGGCCAGCCGTACGGCGAGCGGGCCAAGACGCTGCTCCGCACGGTCCCGCTCCTGGCGATCGGCTTCTGGGTCGGCGCGGTGCTGTCGCTCAGCCCGTGGGGCGCGGTGGCGGGCATCGGGCTGGTCGCGGCCATGGGCGCGCAGTGGAAGCAGATCGGCACGCCGCCGGTGCTGGCCGTGGTCTCGGGGTTCTACGCGGGGCTGCCGCCCGGACTCTGGCCCCCGCTGCAGATGGGGCTCGGCGGGGTGCTGTTCTGCGCGCTGGCCCTGGCCCTCTGGCCGTTTCGCCGGCTCGACCCGCTCAAGAAGGCGCTGTCGGAGGCCGCCGCGGCCATGGCCGACATGCTGGACGGCCTCGCCGTACCCGATGAGGAGTGGGCGGAGCTGCGCGAGGACGGGTCACGGGCGCTGGACGCGGCGACCACCGCCATCGCCGCCTTCAACAGCTCGGAGGACGGTGACCGCTCGCCCGACAGGTACGCCGCCTCGCTGGCCAGGATCTTCCACGAGAGCGTCGCCCTGCGCTCTCTGCGCGCGCACGCGATCGAGGCGGGCACCGAGCCGCAGGGGCTGGACGAGGCGGTCGGCAAGCTGTCCACGGCGCTGCGCGAGTCGGCCAGGCAGGAGAGCGTCGTCGCGGTGCCCGGCGCGCTGGCCGCGGTGGCCGACTTCGCCGAGCGCGTGGCCGCCGTGCGCGACACGGCCTCGCCGGTGCAGCTCGCCCTGCTCGGCCAGGTGCGCAGGTGCATGGACAGGATCGCGGTCGCGGTGCGGTCGGTCGCGCTGCGCTCCTCAGAAGGCGTGCGGGTGCCCGCCAGGCTGCCGCAGCTCACCTGGCGGGCGCCCTCGTTCCAGGGCGACTCCGCCCACGCGGCGCGGGTCGGCATCGCGGTGGCGGTCTCGATGGCGCTCCTGGTCGACGTGCACGACCACTTCGGCAGGTGGATGGTCTTCACGGTGTTCATCGTCCTGCGTCCCACGTACGGCGACACCCTGGACAGGGTGCTGCTCAGGGTGGCGGGCACCGTCCTCGGCTCCACCGTGGCCGCGCTCCTGCTGGCCGCGGTGCCAGGGCGGGCCACGCTGGTGGTGGTCGTGTGGATCTTCGCGACGCTCGGGTTCGCGCTGCGCGAGGTCAGCTACGCCTACTGGTCCACCTTCGCCACGCCGCTCGTGCTCATGCTCATGGACTTCTCCATTCAGCTGAACTGGAACGCGGCGGGCACCAGGGTGGCGTTCACGGTGGCGGGCGGCGTGCTCGCGGTGGTGGCCGCGCGGCTGCTGTGGCCGAGGGGCGAGGCGGGAAAGGTCTGCGATCTGGTCGTCGACCTGCTGCGCGAGCACGCGCGCATGGTGCGGACGCTGGTGGATCGCGACCTCGACACGCTGCCCGACCGCACGGAGGCGGCCGGACAGGCCGGGGAGAAGCTGTCCGACTCGCTCGACAGGCTGGAGAAGGAGCCCGGAGGTCAGGCGCCCGAGGAGCTCAGGCAGGCGGTCACTGACGCCCGCAGGCTGCGCGACGACACGATCCTGCTGGCGGCCGTCATGCGTGGGGCGCCGGAGGGGACGGACGCGACCGTGGCGATCCTCGACGCAGTGGCCGACCGGATGGAGGCGGCGGCCGAGGCGCTCAGGGAGGGCAAGGCGCCGCCGGAGGCCGACGAGCTCGACGCGGGCCTGGCCGAGATGGCCGGCCGCGTCGACACGCTCGTCGAGGAGGCCGAAGGCGGCGAGACGACCTCGGTCAGGCGCGAGCTGCGGCACGCGGTCGCCGCGCATCCCGCGCTGCGCACGCTGACCGCCGACGCGCTGCGCCTGACGGGCGACGTCACGAGATGACGGAGTCCTCGGCGTCGGCGGCCTCGATCTCGTCGCGGGAGATGCCGAGCAGGTAGAGGATCGAGTCGAGGTAGGGGGTGTTGACGGCGGTGTCGGCGGCCTGCCGTACGACGGGTTTGGCGTTGAAGGCCACGCCCAGGCCCGCGGCGGCGATCATGTCGAGGTCGTTGGCGCCGTCGCCGATGGCGACGGTCTGGCTGATGGGCACCCCCGACTGCCTGGCGAACCGCTCCAGCGCCCGGGCCTTGCCCGCACGGTCGACGATCTCGCCGACGACCCGGCCGGTCAGCTTGCCGTCGACGACCTCCAGGGTGTTGGCCGCCGAGTAGTCGATGCCGAGATCCGCCACCAGGGCGTCGGTGATCTGGGTGAAGCCGCCGCTGACGATCGCGAACTTGTAGTCGAGGCGCTTGAGCGTGCGCACCAGCGTGCGGGCGCCGGGGGTGAGGACGACCTCCTCGCGGACCTTCGCGAAGATCTCCTGCGGCAGCCCCTCCAGCAGCCTGACCCTGCGGCGCAGCGACTCGGCGAAGTCGAGCTCGCCGCGCATGGCCTCCTCCGTGACCTTGGCCACCTCGTCGAGACAGCCCGCGTGGGCCGCGAGCAGCTCGATGACCTCGCCCTGGATGAGCGTGGAGTCGACGTCCATGACGATCAGGCGCTTGGCCCTGCGGGACAGCCCGGTGCGCTGCACGGCCACGTCGACCTGCTGGGCGGCGGCCTCGGCGGCCAGCTCCACCCGGAGCGCGTCGGGGTCGGCGCCGGAGACGGACAGCTCGATGCAGGTCACCGGCCACTGCGCGATGCGGTCGATGCGGTCGATGTTCGCGCCTGCCGCGGCGATGCGGCCGGCGATGCCGCCGATCGCGGCAGGGGACAGGGCGGTGCCGAGCACGCTCACCGACAGGCGGCCGCGGCGGCGCTTCTCCTTGGTCATGGAGCCGGTGGCGAGGTCGACCTCCATGCCGAGGTCCTCCGCCACCCGCTCGACGGCCGTCCACAGGGCGCCGATCGTGCCGCCGGTGCCCGTGGACGGGCCTCCGGAGTAGGCGACGAGGACGCCGAGCGTGAGCCGGCCGCGGATGACGACCTGCTCGATGTCGGCCACGGTCACGGGAAACGACGCCATGACGGAGAAAAGCCGCGAGGTGACGCCAGGGCGGTCAGGCCCGGTAAGAGTGATCAGGAGCGTGCGCTGGTCCACATCGGTCACGCTACTGGCACTCGCACCATGGTCGGCGTCGAGGTTCACCATTCGGACGACTGACCTTGGGCGTGTGGCCATCATGGGCTGCCTTCATAGGACCATGCACCGCTACACCGTGGGACTGGCCCGCACGCCCGCCGATCTGCAGGCCGCCCAGCGCCTGCGCTACCGCGTGTTCGCCGAGGAGCTCGGCGCGCGGCTCGACTCGCCCGTCACCGGACTCGACGCCGACTCCTTCGACGCCTACTGCGACCACCTGCTCGTCCGCGCGGGCGACGAGGTGGTCGGCACCTACCGGTTGCTGCCCCCTGGACGCAGAGACCGGCTCTACTCGGACACCGAGTTCGACGCCTCCGCGCTCGATCCCCTCCGCTCCGACCTCGTCGAGGTGGGCAGGTCGTGCGTGCATCCCGACCACCGCAGGGGCGCGGTCATCGGGCTCATGTGGGCGGGCATCGCCCGCTACATGAGCGAGGGCGGACACGGCTGGCTCGTCGGCTGCTGCTCGGTGCCCCTGGCGGACGCCGCGCACGTCGTGGAGCGGGTGCCGTTCGGCCCCGAGGAGTACCGCGTCAAGCCGCTGACCCCGTGGGTGGACGTGGAGCCGGCCGGGTCCGCCGCCTTCGTGATGCCGCCGCTGCTGCGCGGCTATCTCAGGCTGGGCGCGTGGATCTGCGGCGAGCCCGCGCACGACGCGGCCTTCGGCTGCGCCGACTTCCTCGTGCTGCTGTCGATGGCCCAGGTGGACCGGCGTTACCTGCGTCACTTCCTCGGGGCTCCCGCATGAGCCCGTGGTTCCCCTCGTCGCCCTGCACCACCGCCAGATGCGTGGACGTGCCCATGCGCGCGGCCGGCCCGCTCCGCAGGGCTCTGCGCGCCCTGGCCGCCGTCCTGGTCGTGCTGGTCGGCCTGCCCGCGGCCCGCCTGGCCCCGCGTACGGCGCGGCGGCGCGTCACGATGCTGTGGTCGAGGGCGCTGCTCAGAGCGCTGGGGGTCAGGATCGAGGTACGGCAGGGCTTCGCGTTCTTCGCGGGCGCGGCCGACCCCGCCTCGTCGGTCGCGCCTGATCCGGTCGCGTCAGGGCCGGAGGCGCGGCTCGTCGTCGCCAACCACATCTCCTGGCTCGACCCGCTCGTGGTCGCCGCCACGATGCCGTGCAGGCTGGTCGCCAAGAGCGAGGTCGGCTCGTGGCCCGTCGTCGGCGGCCTGGCCAACGGATCCGGCGCCCTTCCCATCGCCCGCGACTCGCTCCTCGGGCTGCCCGGCGCGGTGGCGCGCATCGCCGACGTCCTGCGGTCGGGGGAGAGCGTCGCCGCCTTCCCCGAGGGGACGACCTGGTGCGGACGCGGCAGCGGGACCTTCAAGCCCGCCGTGTTCCAGGCCGCGCTGGACGCGGGCGTGCCGGTCACCCCCGTCGCCCTCGCCTACAGGGAGTCCTCGGGACCCCGCACGACCGCGCCCGCGTACGTCGGGGACGACACGCTCGCCGCCTCCCTGCTCAGGGTGATCGCGGTGCGGCGGCTGGTGGTCGAGGTCACCGTGCTGCCGCCGGTCACCGCCTCGGGACGCAGGGAGCTCGCCGACCTGGCCGAGGCCGCCGTCGCCTCCGCCACTGGTCGTCTTCCCGCACTCCGCCCCGCCCTGGCGGGCTCCGTGTGAACGAGGGCCGGGACAGCGAGAAGCCCGCTCCCGTCGCGGCGAGAGCGGGCGTCAGCAGAGCGCGCGGTTAGCGGACGACCTTGGTGGACGCCTGCTTGACGTAGCCGAAGCCGGGGACGCCGAGCCTGTCGAGCTCCTCCTTGCTGAGGTTCTCCATCCCGGTCTGGACGTTGTAGGACGCCACGCCGAGGATGGCCTTCTGCGTGCCCTTGGCGCTCTTGGTCAGCCGCGCATCGAAGACCATGGCGACCGACTCGCCCTTCTTCACCGTGGCGGGCAGGAGACAGAACAGGTCACGCCTGATCAGCTCGCACTGGGTGCCTTCGACGCTGGTGCGGTAGGTGACCTTCTTCAGGTCGATGCCCTTGGGGAACTGCCCGCCCACGAACCAGGTGCCCGCGGTGGCCTCGTGGGGACCGGTGTTGACCGCCGTGATCGTGTAACGCACCTTGCCGCCGGCCTTGGCCTTCTTGGTGGCGGTGAGCTTGACGTCAAAGACGGAGAAAGGGTCTTCGGCGCTCTTCACGACCGCCGCGGCGGCCGGTGCGACGGGCGCGGCCGACACCGGGGCCGCGCTGAAGACCAGGGCGCCCGCCACCGGGGCAGCGAGCATGAAAGAAGCGATGCGGCGCATTCACGTCTCCGTTGAAGAAGGGGAGCGAGGATGCCCAAGAAGTGATGAGCCCCCGTTTTAAGACCGCAGCTTTTTATCACGGTTGACCAGGAAAGATCTACCTTATGGGAACGATCAGCTGTGAGTCGCCGAATTCGTGCCAGAGGTATCCCTCGCGCAGCGCCGCGTCGTAGGACCTGGCCACTGTTTTCTCGCCCGCGATGGCCGTGAGCATCATCAGATGGCTGGAGCGGGGCTCGTGCAGTCCGGTGATGAGCCCGGTGACCGCCTTCACGCCGGCGGCGGGCGTCACGATGTGCGTGGTCCAGCCCGAGGCGGCGCGCACCTGGCCGTCGGCGTCCGCCGCCGTCTCCAGCGCGCGGACGACCGTCGTCCCCGAGGCGATCACCCTGCCACCCTCCGAACGCGTGAGGTTGACCAGGCGCGCGGTGGTCTCGGGAACGGCGAAGCGCTCGGCGTAGGGCGGCTCGTCCTTCTCGGGGGAGGCGACCCCGGTGTGCAGCGTGATCGGCGCGATCCTGACACCGCGCGAGACCAGCTCGGTCACCAGCTCGGGGGTGAAGGGCCGTCCCGCGCTGGGCATCTCGGCGCTGCCCCGCACCGTGGCGAACACCGTCTGGTAGTCGGCCAGCGGCCAGTCGCGATCGACGTACGAGTAGCGGATCGGCACGCCGTACTTCATCAGATAGCTCTCGACGTCGCGGTCGAGCGAGGCCCGCCAGAGGCGGGGCGTCTCCCTCGACAGGAGCCGCAGCGTGGCGCGCCCGGGCAGCGGCAGCCACTCCCCATCGTCGCCGCCCGCGTACGGCTCCAGCGTGGGACGGCGCAGCTCCACCAGCCAGGTGCCGTCCTCGCGCGCGGTGGAGAAGTGGACGAACAGCCGGTCGAGCCGGACGGCGGCGGGCAGGGTGGCGGAGTTGTTGACCACGAGCAGGTCACCCGGGGACAGCAGCGAGGGCAGGTCGGCGAAGGTGCGGTGGGAGTCGCCCTCCGCGTCGGAGACCAGCAGCCGCACGGCGTCGCGAGCCACGCCCCTGGCCTCGGGCGGCTCGTGCGCCGAGAGAGCCTCCGGCAGCACGAAATCTGTGCTCATGGTCGCGCCCGCTCGCTCCTCGTTGGCTCCTGCGTCGCTCTCTCGTCGCGAGCTCCTGCGCTCGGTGTCCATGGTGGTCATTGCAGGCTCACCCGGCCGCTGGCGGGGCGGCTTCTGATGAGGTCGTGCAGGGCCGCGGCGACGGTGGCGGGATCGGTCGCGTCGGCGGCCTCGGCGGCGCCCACGGCGTCGGCGAGCATGCGGGTGTTCATCTCGCCCGGATCCACCCACCAGACCGCCACGTCGGGCTCCTCGGCGGCCAGCACGTTCGACAGCTGCTCCAGCGCCGCCTTGGTCGCGCCGTACCCTCCCCAGCCCTCGTAGGCGCCCGTGGCGGCGTCCGAGGTGACGTTGACCACCGCCCCGCGGCGGCGGCGCAGCGCGGGCAGCGTCTCCTGCGTCAGCCCTAGAGGGGCGGTCACGTTGGTCTGGAGAAGTGCGGCGAAGGCGTCGAGTGGATAGTCGGCCAGCCGAGGGAGCGGGGTGGCGCCCAGGTCGCTGGCGTTGTTGACCAGCAGGTCCAGCTCGGGCACCGCGCGCGCGAGCCTGGACCGGTGCGCGGGGTCGGCCACGTCGCCCGCGATGGCCGTGGCGCCGAGCTCGGCCGCGGCCTTCTCCAGCTCGTCGGCACCCCGGGCGGTCAGGACGAGGTCCCAGCCCGTGTCGGACAGCGATCGGGCCAGTGCCAGGCCCAGCCCGCGGGAGGCGCCGGTGATCAGTGCGGTGTTCGTCATGACTCGACGGTAGGAAGCGCGGGCCTTCCCGGCATCGGGCCGCGGACCGAGGCTTTGGTGGGCACTTCGGCCTAGGACCGTAGGCTGAGGCTCGTGAGCCCCGAATCCGACATCCTGCGCGCGGTGAGTTCGGCCGTCCTGGCCGTCACCCGTCACCTGTCGGTGCGCGAGGTGCTGCAGGTCATCGTCCGCTCGGCGCAGCAACTGCTCAACGCCAGGTACGCGGCGCTCGGCGTGCCCGACGAGGACGGCTCGTTCGCCGAGTTCGTCGCCGAGGGCATCACCGACAAGCAGTGGGACGCCATCGGACCGCTGCCCCGCCAGCATGGCATGCTCGGCGCGATGCTGCGCGAGGGGGTCCCCGTCCGCCTGCCCGACCTGCCGAAGGACCCCCGCTTCGAGTACTGGCCGAAGGCGCACCCCGTCATGCACGACTTCCTCGGCGTGCCCATCCTCGACGGCGATCAGGTCCTCGGCATCATCTTCCTGGCCAACAAGAAGGTGCCGGGCGGCTTCACCGAAGAGGACGAGAAGCTGCTGACGATGTTCGCCGCGCACGCCGCGCTCGCGCTGACCAACGCCCGCCTCTACGAGCGAGGGCGCGAGCTGGCCATGCTCGAGGAGCGCAACAGGATGGCCCGGGAGCTGCACGACGCGGTCACCCAGAAGCTGTTCTCGCTGCGGCTGACCGCGCAGGCGGCCAACTCGCTGCTACAGGTGGACCCGGCACGGGCCGCCGTCGAGCTCGACCGTGTCCAGCGCCTGGCGGGAGAGGCGCTGGCCGAGCTCAGGGCGGTGATCGTGGAGCTGCGGCCGGCCGAGCTCGACCGGCACGGACTGGCCGAGACGCTCCGCAAGCACGTGCGGCTGCTCGACCGGCTCCAGCCGTGCGAGCTGGTCTTCGAGGGCGGCGAGCTGCCAGACGTCCCCTCCGAGGTGGAGGTCGCCGTCCTGCGCGTCGCGCAGGAGGCGCTGCACAACGCGCTGCGCCACTCCGGCGCCGACCGCGTTCTCGTACGGCTGACGCACGCGTCGGGCAAGCTGGTGCTCGTGGTGAGCGACGAAGGCGTCGGATTCGACGACACAGAACAGTTGCGCGGGCTCGGGCTGGTGTCGATGAGCGACCGCGCGGAGGCGGTCGCCGGCGCGGTGACCGTCTCCTCGGAGCCGGGCAAGGGCACGACGGTGCGCATGGAGGTGGGCGTGTGATCCAGGTGCTGATCGCCGACGATCATCCGGTCGTCCGGCAGGGCCTGCGGACCTTCCTCGACCTGCAGGACGACATCACGGTCGTCGGCGAGGCGGCGGACGGCGCGGAGGCGGTCGCGCTGGTGGAGACGCTCCGTCCCGACGTGCTGCTGCTCGACCTCAAGATGCCGGTGCTCGACGGACTCGGCGCCCTGGAGCGGCTGGGCGGCTCGGCGACCAGGGTGCTGGTGCTGACCTCGGTGAGCGACAGGTCGGACGTGGGTCCGGCGATGCGCGCGGGGGCGGCGGGCTTCCTCTACAAGGACGTCGACCCGAACGCGCTGGTCCAGGCGGTGCGGGCGGTGCACGGCGGGCAGGTCCTGCTGGCTCCTGAGGCGGCCTCGGCGATGCTGACCGCCGAGGCCCCACCGGTGCCGCTGACGGAGCGGGAGCGGGAGGTGCTGCGGCTGATCGCGGCGGGACGGTCGAACAAGGAGATCGCCAGGGATCTCACCGTGGCGGAGAAGACCGTGAAGACCCACGTGTCGAACGTGCTGATGAAGCTGGGCGTCCAGGACCGCACGCAGGCCGCCCTCTACGCCGTCCGCCACGGCCTCGGCTGACCAGTTTCCGACCGAACCCCACCCGCATGGCCGGGCTCAGAGGCTCCGGAGAACGTCGTCTCACCCGCGCGGCCGTGCCGAAGGTGTCCGGAGAACACCTGGAGAGACGACGTCCCCCGAAAAGACCTCAGCCACGCACTGGGAGGTCGGGGGAGATACCCCCTGGAAAGGCCTCAGCCCCGCACCGGGTGGGGCGGGGCTGAGGCGTCAGGCGGGGTGGATCAGGTGTCCTTCTTCTCGTTCCGCTCGACGTAGGTGTTGGACGGCGGGTTCCACTTGGGCTGCGGAGGCGGCGGCGGGGGCGTGTAGGTGCTGCCCGTCCTGCGCTTCTGCGGCCAGACGATCTTCGTCGTCGTGTTCTTCATGAACAGGTGGCCCTTGAGCCCGAGGCGGGCGAGCTCCTCCTGGTCGAGGTTCTCCGCGCCGGTCGGCAGGTCGTACGCGACCACGCCGAGCTTGGCCTTGGCCAGGCCCTTGGTGTTCTTCTTGAGCGTCAGCTGGAAGTTCAGCCACGTCGTGCCGCCGACCGGCACCTGGTACCGGGGCATGCACAGGAAGACCTGGCCCTGCCAGACGCACTTGGTGCCCTTGGGCCCGCCCCACTTCAGCGTCGGCACGACGCCCTTGGGCACGAAGCCGCCGATCCCGAAGTAGTCGGCGTCGTACGGCCCGCGGTTCTTCGCCTTGATGTAATACGTGATCTTGCCGCCGCGCTTGGTGGCCTTCGTGTACTTGACGCTCACGGTGAACTTCGAGAACGGGTCCTTCTTCGCGACGGCCACCACGGGGCTGGACGTCGCCGGTGCGACTGCCGCAACGGCCGGCGCGGCGGCGGCCAGCGGGGCCAGTGGTGCGATCAGGCCAAGGCCCAAGAACATGCCGAACTGTCGGCGCATGGTGCGGCTCCCCCTAACGGAACTGGAAATCCCCCATTCTCTAGACGATTATTGCCTAGGGTAAAGATTCCGCAAAGAGTGATGATCTATCGTGATATGGCGTTGCTTGCGTACCCTGCGCCACGCCGGTCACTCTTGCGACGGGGGAAACGCACGAGGGGGAGGCTGCAGGTGCCGGACAAGCACCCGTTACAGCCCGGAGACCCGGCTGAGCTGGGCCAGTACCGGTTGCTCGGACGGCTGGGCAAAGGCGCGCAGGGAGTCGTCTACAAGGCCCAGGGCCCTGACGGGGAACTGGTCGCGATCAAGCTGCTCAACACCAGGCTGGACCGTCCGGGCATCGACGCCGAGCGCTTCATGCGCGAGGTGGCGGCCGCGCGGCGGGTCGCGCAGTTCTGCACCGCGCAGGTGATCGGCGCCAACATGGACGGCGATCTGCCGTACATCGTCAGTGAGCTGGTCGAGGGGGTCTCGCTCCAGCGCGTGGTGCAGACCGACGGCCCCCGGTCGGGCGGGGCCCTCTACCGGCTGGCCGTGGGCACGGTCACCGCTCTGGCCGCCATCCACCGCGCCGGCATCGTGCACCGCGACTTCAAGCCGAGCAACGTGCTGCTGGGCCCCGACGGCCCCCGCGTGATCGACTTCGGCATCGCCAGGGCGCTGGACTCGTCGATGACGCTCAGCAGCGGAGTGGTGGGCACACCCGCCTACATGTCGCCCGAGCAGATCTCGGGCGAGCGGGTCGGCCCCGCGAGCGACATGTTCAGCTGGGCGCTGACGATGACGTTCGCGGCCACGGGCGCGCCCGCGTTCGGGCAGGACAGCCTGCCCGCGGTCATCTACCGGGTCATCAACGACGAGCCCGACCTGTCGGCCTTCCCCGACAGCCTGCGGCCGCTGGTGCAGGTCTGCCTGAGCAAGCGGGCGGAGGAGCGGCCCTCGGCGGCCGAGGCGCTGTTCTCGCTGCTGGAGAACCAGGGCGCGGTGGCCGAGCTGGACGCCGAGGTGGCGATGAGCACGGGCTCGCAGGTGGCGTCGGTCGACGAGCGGCCCCCCGGCGTCCTCGACTCGCTGCCGGACGGCTGGGCGAACCCCGACGACGCCGGCCGGAACCACCGGGCAAAGCCCTCCTCGCCGAATCCGGCGCCGTCCCACCCCGGCCAGCCGAACTCCGGGCCGAACCCCGGCCAGCCGAACCCCGGCCAGCCGAACCCCGGTCAGCCCGGCGCCGGACGGTCGCATCCCGGGCAGCCGAATCCCGGGCAGCCGAATCCCGGGCACTCGAACCCCGGGCAGCCGAATCCCAACCACTCGAATCCCGGGGGCTGGGCGAGCCCCTCGGAGTCGCATCCGAGCGGATGGGTGAGCCCCTCCGGGCTGCCCGCCAACGCCTACATCCCGCCGCAGACCCCCGCGCAGCCGTACCGGCCGCCGCAGGTCCACGTGCCGCCGCAGCAGCCGTCGTCCCCGGTGCCGCCCCCACCACAGGCCGTTCCCCCACAGGCCGTTCCCTCGCAGGCCAAGCCGCAGCAGGCGGCGGGGGGCGACGCGAACCCCGGCCAGCCGTACGCCGGGCAGTATCCGCTCGGCGCCTACCCTCCTCCGAGGGCGTCGCGCGACAACGACAATGACAACGACGCCTTCTTCAGGGAGACCAGACCCGAGGAGAAGCGGGCCGAGGACAGGGCGAGGCGGCGCAGGGCCGGCATGGTCGGCGGCGCGCTGGCACTCGCGCTTGCCCTGGCGGCTGGGGTGCTGGTCTTCGCCCCGAGGGCCTTCGAGGGCCGGCAGGACCCCACGCGGACCACGCTCGCGGGCGACACCACCTCGACCTCGCCTTCGGCCACCCCTTCGCCGCCGGCGTCCGTCACCCCCTCGGGATCGCCGTCGCCGAGCGTGTCACCGGTTCCCACGGGCACGCCCACCGCGCCGCCCCAGGTGCGCGTGCCTCCCGTCCTCGGCGAGCAGGACGGCAAGTCGCTGGCCGGCCACAGCGAGGCCGTCCAGTCGATGTCCGCGATCAAGATCAGCGGCAGCCAGCGGTTCGTGTCCGGCGGGCAGGACGGCGTGGTGCGGATCTGGGATCCGGCCAAGCGCTCCACGGTCGCCAAGCTGCGCGGCCACGACAACGACGTCTACGCGGTCGCCTGCGTCACCGTCGGCAGCACGCCGATGGCCGTGACCGGCGGCTACGACCACACCGTGCGCCTGTGGAACCTCAAGACCCGCAAGGGCACGGTCCTCGGCAGGCACCCGATCGCGGTCTTCGCCGTCGCCGTCGGCAAGGCGGGCGGCAAGTACGTCGCTGTGACCGGCGACGGCGACGGCATGCTGCGCTTCTGGGACCTCAAGAAGCGCAGGCAACTCGGCTCGGTCAAGGCGCACGGCAAGGACATCAACTGGCTGAGCGTCGGGCGCGTCGGCGACCGTCCCGTGGTGGTCTCGGCCAGCGAGGACGAGACGTTGCGGGTGTGGGACCTGGCCAAGCGCAAGGCGTACGGCAAGACGTACAAGGGCCACAGCAAGGCGGTGTTCTCGGTCGCGGTCGGGCAGGTCGACGGCAAGGCCGTGGTGGCGTCGGGCGGCAAGGACGAGAAGATCCGCCTCTGGGACCCGAAGACGGGGCGCTCGGTCGGCAAGGCGATGTCCGGGCATACGAGCAACGTCTACTCGCTGTCGTTCGGCTCGGTCGACGGGAAGGCGGTGCTGGCCTCGGGGAGCACGGACGGCACGATCCGCCTGTGGGACCCCCAGACGACCAAGGCCCTCGGCGGCAAGATCAAGGCCCACACCGGAGGGGTGTACTCGGTCGCCGTCGCCACGGTGGGGAAGGCACCGGCGGTGGTGTCGGCGGGCAAGGACAAGCGCATCAGGATCTGGCGCTTCGGCACACCTGGGCCGTGACGCGTGCCGCGTCACGGCGCCCGGCCACGCGCGCTGGAGGAGCGTCTCCCTGGAGGGAGGCCGGCCGGTGACGGGGGTGGGGCCGGGGCGGGCCTGCCGTACGGCTAGAGCGGTTCGAAGATGGCGTGGTGGGCGGAGACGAGCGCGCGGCGGACCGCGGAGTCGAGGGCGCGCAGGGCGACCGACCTGGTGGCGATCTGCGTCGCGGTGAGGCCGCGGTCGTCGGCGACGAGGAGCGCCGCCGACAGCCTGGACGCCAGCGCCGACACCCGGTGCGCGCGCGGCGGATAGCCGGGCGCGAGCGCGCTGTTCACGCGGTCCAGCCGTCCGGGATGTCCCTGCGGCGGCCCGCTCACCTCGGCCAGCGCCTCGGTGGCCGCCCGCATCGACGCGGTCAGCTCGCGCTCGGCCTCCGCCAGCGACGGCAGGTCCGCCCTCGGCGGCCCCGACTCGTGTACGGCGAGCAGCACCCCCGAGTACGACGACCCCCGCAGGTCGGGCGAGGGCACCAGCCCGAGCGCCCGGTCACCGAGCACCGCGATCACCGCCTCGCCCGCCTCCACCGCGGCCGCGTTGAACGCGGGCGGCCCCGACAGGCCGAGCGGATCCCCTGGAGCGGGCAGCGCGAGGCGCAACTCGCCGAGCCCGTCGACCCTGAGTTCGGCCAGGTACCTTCGCAGCGGCAGTGATCCCACCACCGCCGGGCCCGACAGCTTCTCGACCTGGTCGATGGCCTCGTCCAGGCCGACATGACCCGACAGCCAGGCGTTGCCCCACGCGACAAGCGGCGGTGAGATAGGCGATTCAGCGCGCACCGGTCCACGATATGCGCTCGCCCTGCAATAGGTTTGTCCCGAGCGTTCCATAGGGAGGGATCAGCGATGGGTGGTCAGGTGCTGCGGCTCCAGGACGTCGGAGTACGGCGTGACGGGGCGGCCCTGATACGCGGCATCGACTGGGCGGTCAACGAGGACGAGCGCTGGGTCGTGATCGGCCCCAACGGCGCGGGAAAGACGACGCTGCTGCAGGTCGCCGCCACGTTGCTGTTCCCCAGCGAGGGCGCCGTCGAGGTGCTGGGCGAACGGATCGGCCAGACCGACGTGTTCGACCTGCGTCCGCGCATCGGCCTGGCGAGCTCGGCTCTGGCGGAGCGGGTGCCGCAGGACGAGAAGGTCATCGACCTGGTGCTGACCGCGTCCTACGCGATCCTGGGTCGCTGGACCGAGGAGTACGACTCCCACGACGTCACCAGGGCCGTCGAGCTGATCGACATGATGGGCGTCGCCCACCTGATCAGGCGGCGCTTCGGCACCCTGTCCGAGGGCGAGCGCAAGCGCGTGCAGATCGCCAGGGCGCTCATGCCCGATCCCGAGCTGCTCCTGCTCGACGAGCCCGCGGCGGGCCTCGACATGGGCGGGCGCGAAGACCTGGTGCGGCGGCTCTCGACGCTCGCCTACGACCATCGCTCGCCCACCATGGTGCTGGTCACGCACCACGTGGAGGAGGTCCCGAACGGCTTCACCCACGCGCTGCTGATGCGTCACGGCTCGGTGGTGGCCCAGGGTCCGATCGAGCACGTGATGACGGCGGACAACCTCTCGCGCACGTTCGGGGTGCCGCTGGTCCTGGAGCGCAACGGTCAGGGACGTTGGTACGCCAGGCCTCAATAGCATTTGACGGCTCTCAAAAGGGAAAACCAAATATCATCTTCGTGGTCGGGGACCTTACGACTCGCGGAGTGTTGCCATGGGCACCGAACAGTTGATCGTCGCCATCGTCGTGGTCGCTGTGGTGGGCTTCGCCCTGGCACGGACCATCCGGATCATTCCCCAGGCAACAGCGGCGATCATCGAACGGCTCGGGCGCTACCACCGCACCCTCGATCCCGGCCTCAACCTCGTCGTGCCGTTCATCGACCGCATCAAGCAGATGATCGACCTGCGCGAGCAGGTCGTGTCGTTCCCCCCGCAGCCGGTCATCACCTCGGACAACCTCGTGGTGTCCATCGACACCGTCATCTACTTCCAGGTGACCAACCCCAAGGCGGCCACGTACGAGATCGCCAACTTCCTCGTCGGTGTCGAGCAGCTGACGGTGACGACGCTGCGCAACGTGGTGGGCGGGATGGACCTCGAGCGCACGCTGACCTCGCGCGAGGAGATCAACACCGAGCTGCGCGGGGTGCTGGACGACGCCACGGGCAAGTGGGGGATCAGGGTCAACCGCGTCGAGCTGAAGGCCATCGACCCGCCCGCGTCGATCCAGGACTCGATGGAGAAGCAGATGCGGGCCGACCGTGACAAGCGGGCCGCCGTGCTCACGGCCGAAGGGCAGAAGCAGGCGGCCATTCTGACCGCCGAGGGAGAGAAGACGGCGGCGGTGCTGAAGGCGCGCGGCGAGGCGGAGGCGGCGGTGCTGCGCGCCCAGGCCGAGGCTGAGGCGGCGGCCATGCGCGCCAAGGGGCAGGCCGACGCGATCGGGATGGTGTTCAAGGCCATCCACGAGGGCAACCCCAGCCAGCGGCTGCTGGCCTACCAGTACCTCCAGATGCTGCCCGAGATCGCCAAGGGCGACGCGAACAAGGTGTGGATCGTGCCTTCGGAGATGGGCAAGGTCCTGGAGAACCTCGGCGGCCTGTTCGGCACCCCCAAGGACAAGGAAGACTGACCTCCAGCCCGCACCCCTCGGGATCCCCCGAGACACCCCAGCCCGTTATCCCGCATTCGGATTCTCGAGGGAACCTCAGCTCGCCCCCCACCTCCGCGTTCCCCAAGAGGACCCAGCCGCCGTCCCTTGCGCCTCTCCAGGAACGCCAGCCCGCGCCCCGCCTCGGCGTCCCCCAAGAGAACACCAGCCGTCGTCCCCCTGCGCCTTCTCACCAGCCCGCGTCCCACCTGCCGGTTTGGTGGTGACCCCGGGAGTGGGCGGTGTAAGGCGTGGCTCTAGGCTCGGGCGACAGTGCATACGGAATACGAAAGGGGCGGGTCTTGTCGCCGTGGGAGGCGGTCGCGGTCTGCGCGGCCGGAGTCGCAGCAGGGGCCATCAACGCCGTCGTCGGGTCGGGGTCGCTGATCACCTTCCCCACCCTGGTGGCCGTGGGAGTCGACCCCGTGACCGCCAACGTCTCCAACAACATCGGCCTCGTCCCCGGCTCCTTCACCGGCGCGTACGGCTACCGCGCCGAGCTCAGGGGCCAGCGCGACCGCCTCGTCAGGCTGGCCACGGGCTCCGCGCTCGGCTCCCTGCTCGGCGGGCTCCTCCTGCTGGTCCTCGACCCAGACGTGTTCCAGGTCGTGGTGCCCATCCTGATCGCGCTCGCCTGTGTGCTGGTCGTCGTGCAGCCCAAGCTGAACGGCTGGGTGGCCGCGCGGAGGCAGCACGCGCACCCCGACGGCGGCCTCTGGTTGTGGCTCGGCGTGTTCGGCGCGGGCGTCTACGGCGGCTACTTCGGTGCCGCGCAGGGCGTGCTGCTCATCGGCCTGCTCGGCAGCTTCCTCGACGACGGGCTGCAGCGGGTCAACGCCGCCAAGAACGTCCTGTCGCTCGTCGTCAACGCCACGGCCGCCGTGCTGTTCGTGATCATCGCGCCAGTCGACTGGTGGGCCGTGCTGATGGTGGCCCTCGGCGCCACCCTGGGTGGCTTCCTCGGCGCGAAGGTGGGGCGCAAGCTGCCCGCTCCCGTCCTGCGCGGGTTCATCGTGTGCGTGGGCATCGTGGCGATAATCAAACTGGTGTACGGATAAATCCACAGGTAAATGGGTATAAAACAGGTCATGAAGGGTGATCGGGTCGAGATCGTGATCGACGCGGGAGGCACTCCGCGAACCTACGAAGTGATCGCCACGAAGGCCGGACGGCGGGTCGAAGTGGCCACGCGGCGCGGCCTGGTAGAAGTCAGCGAGGTGACACGGAGCGGCACCGCCGTACGCACCGCGCGTTTCATGTCCAGCCGCATCCTCGCCCTGGTCGAACACCCGGCCGACCTGCCCCGTCCCGCGGGTCAGCGGAAGTCGGCCGCGTGATCGGCCGCCCACTCCCGCAGTGACCTGGCGGGCCGTCCGGTCAGCCGCTCGACGGTGTCGGTGAACTCTTCGTGCTCCGTCGCGAAGGAGGCCCACGCGTCGAGCGCCTCCTCCACGATCGCGGGGTCGTCCCAGAACCCGAGCATCTGCTCGGCGGCCTCCTCGCGTGTGATCTCCGCACCTCGCGGCCCACGGCCTCGCCGACGATCCTGACCTGCTCCTCCTGGATGATCGCGGTGGGGCCGCTGAGCACGTGGTGTGTCAGGTTCGCCGACAGGTGACGATCCGGCGGGTGTGTTTCGCGATCGCGTGCACGACCTGGGCGGCGAACCCCGGCCAGATGAGGAAGAGTGACGAGTGACGAGGGGTCGATGAGGTCGCCTCGGACGGCTTCGACGCCGTCCGGCAGGACGGCCCGGGCGAGGTCCCTGACCGGTGTCCTGACCTGGGCGCCCTCGGCGACGAGCGGGGAACCGGTGTGGCGGCCGACATCGCCGGTCGCTCCGGTGACGGTTCAGGTCAACGGCCGCACCTGGATGATGCCGTCGCGCCGGACGCGGGTCTCGAACGTGGGGGCGGGGGCGGTGGCGGGGCCGTGCTTGACGCTGCCGTCGGCGATCCTGAACGTGCTGCCGTGCCACGGGCAGACCACGCAGGGCTCGCCGTTCTCGATCACCACCCGGCCCTGGTGCAGCGGGCCCGCCAGGTGCGAGCAGCGGTCGGCCAGCACGCTCACGCCGCCGGCGTGCCTGAGCACGAAGAGCTGGATGTAGCCGAGGCGACGGGTCACGGGACGGCCCTCGGGCAGGTCCTTGATCGGGCACAGGTCGTGCCAGCCGAGCGGCACCAGGTGGGCCACCTGCTCGGCGTGGTTGGCGCCGGCCGCCTGCCGGTAGGCCATGTGGCCGCCGAGGTAGCCGCCGACCGTCGCGGCGCCGAGTCCGAGCATGGACAGCGCCTTGCCGGCACCCTGCCGTCCGGCCATGCGCAGCAGCAGCGAGCCGGAGAACAGCCCGAGAGCGGTGAGGTTGGTCACGAGGTGGACGAAGCCCACCCGCTGCTGCTCGCGGTGGAGCGACGACCAGTCGGTGAGGCCCGCGGCCGCCGTCGGCACGGCTGCGGCCACCCCCGCGGCGAGGAGCGTCTTCGACGCCTTGGGGTCGGCGTTCACGAGGTCGAGGACGGCGACCGACATCCAACAGCCGATCGTCCCCGTCGCCAGCGCGGGGTGCAGCGGTTTGCCCGTGGGCACACCGTGCAGCCAGTCGCGGAGCCTGCCCGGCCGGATCTTCTCCCGTACGGCTTTGGCCAGCACGCCGATCGGCCGATCCATCGCCCTGCTCTTCTCGAGCTTGTCGGCGAGGTCGACCGGTCCAGCCAGCCTGACTTTCTCTTTCACGACCAAACCCCTACCCCGGCGGTAAGGGCATCACTCGGACAGATGGCCCCGGTTGACCGACAGGTCGATCAACTCGTTCGCGTAGGCGCCGAGCGACTCCGACCCGTCCTCGATGATCTTCGCCTTCTCACGCACCTGGTCGGCCGTCACCTTGAACAGCGGCCAGGTGCCGCCCTCGGTGTGGTGGTTGGCCAGGATCGGGGCGAACCTGTCGAGGGCCTTGGCGAAGCGCGCCTCGACCGTCTCGCGGGCCTCGAACTCCTCCCACAGCTCCCTGAAGAGCATGGCCTGGTCGGCCGGGAGCAGGGCGAAGATCCGGTCGGCGGCGGCGCGCTCGGCGTCGATCTGTGCCGCCACCGCGACGGGGTCGTAGATGAAGGTGTCACCCGCGTCGATCTCGACGAGGTCGTGCACGAGCAGCATGGCGACCACGCGCTGGATGTCGGTCCCGGGCGGCGCGTGCTCGGCGAGGATCATCGCCAGCAGGCCGACGTACCACGAGTGCTCGGCGTCGTTCTCGCGGCGTGATCCGTCCATGAGGCTGTTGCGGCGGATCACCCGCTTCAGCTTGTCGATCTCCACTGCGAAGGCGATCTGGGCGTTCAGTCGGTCCTCTTCTTGCGTGGTAGTCACGCGCGACACCCTAGTAACGTCGAACGTGTCCGGTCGACCGGAACGATCACAGGGCGGCGATCGTCACCGGAACGCCGTTGAACACGGCGTTGCCGGAAGGCATGTCGATCGCTGAGTCATCGGTCAGGACGTTCGCGCTGACCCCCGCGTGCTCGGCGGCGACCGTCTGTGCGCTGCCCACGTGGCCCCAGCCGTGCGGCAGGCTCACCACACCCGGCATGATCGTGTCCGTGGGCTCCAGCGTGACCGTGAGCCGCCCGGTGGCCGACGTGATCACCGCCTGCTCCCCGAGGGACAGGCGGGCGACGTCCGCGGGGTTGATCTGCAGCGTGCACCGGTTGCTGCCGCCGACCAGCGTGCTGACGTTGTGCATCCAGCTGTTGTTCGAGCGCAGGTGGCGCCTGCCGATCAGCACCATCTCGGGCGGGGCCTGCTCCAGCCGCTCCCTCAGCCGCTCGACGTCGTCCATGAGCTGCGGGGGCGCCAGCTCGACCAGCCCGGAGGCGGTGCGCAGGATCTCCGGCAGCCGCGGCTCCAGCGGGCCGAGGTCGAGCCCGTGCGGGTTCTCGCGCAGCTTCTCCAGCGACAGCCCGTACGGCCCGAGCCGCAGCATCATGTCCAGCCGGCGTTCGGCCCCGGTCTCCCCGGTCAGCTGGAGCTCGACCCCGGCCTTCTGGAGCGTCTGGTCGATGATGAACTCGTCCAGGTCGCCGTCGAGCCCCGAGGCGATCACCGCGAGCCGCGCCATGATCTCCGACTCCGACGGCCGCTCGCCCAGGGGCAGCACGGGCGGCGAGTAGCGCGTGTAGTTGCGCACCGCGAAGCCCAGCAGCGCGAAGTCGTAGTGCCCCGACTGCAGCACCCTCGGCGGCGGCAGGATCACGTTCGCGTGCCTGGTCGTCTCGTTGAGGTACGGGTCCACGCTGACCATGAAGTCGAGCCGCCCGAACGCCTCGTCCAGCCTGGCCCCGTTCGGCGCCGACAGCACGGGGTTGCCGGCCACCGTCACCAGGAACCGCACCTGGCCCTCGCCCGGCGTCTCGATCTCGTCGGCCAGCGTGGCCACCGGCAGCTCGCCGTTGACCTCGGGCAGGTGGCGCACCCTGCTGCGCCACCTGCCCGTCGTGTAGGGCCTGCGACTGCGCCGCGGCTCGGTCGCGGGCTTGGGGAACATCGCGCCGCCCGGCCTGTCGAGGTTGCCGGTGAGCGTGTTGACCACGTCGACCAGCCACTGGGCCAGCGTGCCGAACTCCTGCGTGCAGGTGCCGATCCTGGCGTACACCGCCGCCGTGGGCGCCGCCGCCAGCTCGCGGGCCAGCCTGACGATCGTCTCCTCCGGCACTCCGGTACGGCGGGCGACCACCTCGGGCGGGAAGTGCTTGGCCGCCTCCCTGACCTCTTCGAGGCCGTTGACCTCGACGGCCACGCGGGTGAGGTTCTCCGCGAAGAGCGTGTGGACCAGGCCGAAGAGCAGGTAGGCGTCGCTGCCGGGCCGGACGAACACGTGCTCGTCGGCCTGCGCGGCGGTCCTGGTGCGCCGCGGGTCCACCACGACCACCTTCCCGCCGCGCCGCCTGATCGCCTTGAGCCTGCCGGGGAAGTCGGGCGCGGTGCACAGCGAGCCGTTGGACTCCAGCGGGTTGGCGCCGAGCATCAGGAGATAGTCGGTCCTGTCGAGGTCCGGCACGGGTATGTGCAGCGGATGCCCGAACATCAGCCCGCTGGCCACGTGCTTCGGCATCTGGTCGGCGGTGCTGGCCGAGAAGACGTTGCGGGTGCCGAGCGCCCTGATCAGCGGCGCGGCGTAGAGCGCCCCCGCCATCGTGTGCGCACTCGGGTTTCCCAGGTAGACGGCGATCGTCTGCCTGTCACGCACGCCTTCGAGCGCGCGGGCGACCGTGGCGAAGGCCTCGTCCCACGACACCTCCCGCCACTGCTCGCCCTCGCGGACCAGCGGCTTGCTCAGCCGGTCGGGGTCCTCGTCGAGGTGGCCGAGGCTGGCGCCCTTGGGGCAGATGAAGCCCTTGCTGAACGGGTCTTCCTTGTCGCCCCTGACGCTGGTGACGTGGCCGCCGTCGTCGAGTGTGAGCGTCAGGCCGCAGACGGCCTCGCAGAGGGGGCAGGTGCGGTGCACGGTCGTCATCGCTACTCCTGGGTTCGACATCCGAACTCATCTTGTCCCGTACGGCGGGCGGTGTGAAGGCCTCTTCCGCCGCGCCTGCCGGTAGACATGGGGAAGGGGACGCCCGTCCGCCGTGGAGCGTCCCCTTGGTCGGTGGCCGGAGTGTCAGGCCGCGATGAGTAGCGCCGCTGTCGTATCGGGTGGCTCCTCGATCTCGGTGCGGGTGGACCGTAGGGACACCCAGCCGCTCCTGCCGTACAGCCTTTCGAGCCCTGGACTGACCGCCCCCGCCGTCTGCTCCCTGCGGACGATCTCGACGATCACCAGGTTGGCCCACCTGCGGTGCTTGTGAATCCGGACGTCTCGCGCGAAGCAGGCCGCCTCGATCTCCCCCGCGTATGCCTCGAAGTCCTCCGCGCAGATGCCCGCCCTCGTGAGCACCAGCGCCTTCTCTCCACAGGCGGTGGGCGTGATCCACAGGATGAGCGGGATCCGGCCCGCCCTGGTGTGCATGGTCGTCTCCGTGCAGAGCCGCTGCAGCCGGTGCCTGGAGGCCACGCACCAGGCGTGCGCGGCGATCCAGTTGCGTCCGACTCGGGTGACGGCGGGCACCGAGACCGCGCTGGTGAGCGCGATGAAGGGCACCCATCGCCCGCCGCCGAGCGCGGCGAGCAGCACCAGCACCAGTCCCGCGGTCAGCAGGAGCTCGGTGCGGATCCGCCAGAGCCTGGTGACGAGGCTGGAGCGCTCGACCGCTGGGAGGTCGCCGACTCCCGGGTAGATCTGGTGCCGAGGATTGCGTGACATCTCACGACACCTCCTCGGGGACGAGAGCGGTGCGCGACACCCTGAGCTGGTCGAACCGTGGGTCGCGGTAGGAGCGAGAGCCGAATCCCGTGCGCGTGACGGTCCAGCCGCGCCGGTGCGCGAACTCGTCGTACTCCATGCAGATCTCGCGATCCGTCCACGCGATGAGTTCCCGGATCCGGGACTTGATTCGACTGAGTCCCTTGGTACCTTGTGAGTACAACATAGAAGACCCCTTTCGCGGCATTCCTAGAGGTGGACTTCTGGGCCGGACCGGGCGCTGATGAGCTCGGCCGTCACCGGGTGGCAGCCCGATCGCGTGACGGTTGGAGACCAGCCTCGGTCCGGCTTTTTCGCGGCTTTCCTTTCGGCGGACCTGCATATCTGAACGGCGCCGTTGCCGGAAGGGGCGGGCCCTGAGGGCCGCGCTTGAGCGTCAGCGGAAGGCCCCGAGTAAGCGTCGTCATCTGGTCTTCCTGAGCCTGATCGTCCCTCCGGGACCTGGGCGCGGCAATAGCCTGGCGGGAGAAAAATCAAATTTCTTCGCAATTCCCGCTGAGAGATGCGCCGCACGAGTACCTGCAACTTGCACGCGAAATGTCAGGGGCCCTTGGGGCCGACGGGAAAGCATCGCGAGCCCACCCCCTGAACGCTGGGCTTTTGCTTGCCCCCACCGTCTCTCCATGTAAGCCTGGTGGCAAGCCTTGGTGCGAGTCTCCGTGCAACTTGCAGTGTAAGATTGGCGGAACGGCCCAGAAATTCAGGGCTCAAACGCTTCTTCTCCGCTACACCTTCATTCCCGGTGAGGAGAGTGGACGGTGCCACCAGAGCAGGGCAGCCCGACGGTGCGCAGGCTCAAACTCGGCCAGGAGCTCCGCCAGCTGCGCGAGCGCAGCGGGCTGACCGGGGCGCGAGCCGCCAAGGAACTCGGCTGGTCACCGAGCAAGGTGAGCAGAATCGAGGCCGCCAAGACCAAACCCGCCCACGACGACGTCAAGGCCCTCGCCAAGCTCTACAAGTGCGACGACGAGAAACTAGACGAATTGCTGGGCTTGGTGCGGGATGCGGACCGGCGGGGCTGGTGGGAGGATTACGAGGACAGCCTTCCCGGGGACTACACCAGATTCCTCGGCCTGGAGGCGGAGGCAATCGACCAGCGAACCTGGGAACCCCAGATCGTGCCCGGCCTCCTGCAAACGGAGCACTACGCCCGTGAGGTCATCCTGGCCACCCGCGGCATCGCGCGTATCACGCACAGCGGTGTCCGCAGCCGGGTGGAGTCCAGGCTCGACCGGCAGCAGCGTGTCCTGCACCGGCCCGACCCGCCCGTCTTCCGGGTGGTGCTCGACGAGTCGGCGCTGATGCGTCAGTTCGGTGAGCCATCGGTCATGCGTGAGCAGATGGAGCATCTGTTGGTGGTCTCCATGCTGCCGCGGGTGAGCGTTCGGATTCTGCCGTTGGATGCCCCTCATCCGGTCAACACGGGAGCCTTCATCCATCTGAAGTTCTCGGCGTTCGACGATGTTGTATACCTGGAATCGCTGTACGGGGCACGTTTTGTCGAGGACATGGAGCTGGTCGCCGGATACGAGACCGCGTTCGACCACATCAGTTCCGCCGCACTGGATGAGGACGCTTCCCGTGTCTTCATTCAGCGCAAGAGCATGACGTGGCGCCGTTAGCGCTGAACATCGCAAAACGGGGCAAAGGTGCCCCGTTACCCATTTGGGGAGAAAATGCACACCGATATCATCAAGGCCGACTGGCGGAAGAGCCGCTTCTGCAACGGAGCATCGGCCTGTGTCGAGTTCGCTCGCCTTGCTGACGGCAACGTCGCCCTGAGGGATTCCAAGCAGGAGGACGGGCCGGTTCTGGTCTTCACTCCTGGCGAGTGGGCCGCTTTTACCGCGGGTGTCCGTGACGGCGAGTTCGACCTCTCGGCTCTTGCCGTAAATGCTTGACCGGAACGGTCCCGACCGCGCCTTGCGCCATGACCGTCGGGACCGTTCTGCATTGCTCTGGAAGCCGGCGTTCAGGCGCGGGAGATCTTCGACCTGACGAGGAAGACGGAGCTCAGGCCGGCCAGTACGGCCAGCGCCGCCAGCGCGACAGCCGTCCCGAATGAGGCCTGTCCGGTGTGTCCCTGCATGAGGGAGATGAACAGCGTGCCCACCGTGGCCACCCCGATGACCTGGCCGAGCTGCATCACCGTGAGCAGCGCGCCGCTCGCGTCGGCCGCGTAGGCGCTCTCGACCTGCTGGGTGGCCATGTTCGTCACGGCGATCTGCACTCCGAGCCCCGCGCCGATCAGCGCGCTCACGACGGCGTACGGCACGCCGCCCCCCGAAGCGGCGGCCAGTCCGAGGTAGGCGGGCGCGGCCACGACGTACCCGACGGGCACCAGCGAGCGCTGCAACCGCGGGGGCAGCCGGGGCCAGGCCAGCCCCACCGCGGCGAAGGCCACCGCGCAGGGCACCAGCATCAGCCCCGACATGAGCGGGGTGAGGTGCAGCTCCCCCTGCAGGTGCAGCGCCGAGGTGAACAGGAAGGCGCCCCAGGTGGCGGGGCCGAACAGCAGGACCGCGAGACCCGGCCGCATGCCGGGCGCCCGCAGCACCCGCGCGTCCACCAGCGGCCTGCCGCCGCGCGCCGTCACCCAGCGCTCCACCCTGACGAACACGGCGAACATCACCAGGCTGAGCGCCATCGAGCCCCAGCCCCACAGCGGCCAGCCGAGCTCGCGGCCGAGCACCAGCGGCACGATGAACATCAGCACCGCGGCCGACAGCGTGAGCAGGCCGAGCGGGTCGAGTCCGGTCCTGCCGCCGCCGTGGTCGGCGGGGAGCACCCGTAGCCCCGCGACCAGAAGGAGCGCTCCAATGGGGACGAGCACCAGGAACACGATCCGCCAGCCGACGCCGAACCCGAGCAGGACGCCGCCGAGCGCCTGCCCGACCACGATGCCGCCGCTCACGACGGCCGACCAGAGGCCGAGCGCCCTGCCTCGGGCCTCGCCCTGGTAGTTGTGCTGGATCAGGGTCAGCACCTGCGGCATCATCAGGGCGGCTCCGGCGCCCTGCGCGAAGCGGAAGGCCACCAGCCAGCCCGTCGAGGGCGCGAGGCCGCAGCCCAGCGTGGTCAGCGTGAAGAGGGCCAGGCCGGTCAGGAAGGTGTTGCGATAGCCGAACAGGTCGCCGACGCGGGCACCGGTGATCAACAGGACGGCGTAGGTGATGGTGTAGCCCGCGACGATCATCTGCAGTCCCGCTCCTGAGGACTGCAGGTCCGCCTCGATCGTCGGGGTGGCGACGTTCACGATGTTGACGTTCAGGATGGCGAGGAACTGGCCGAGAAGCACGATCGCCAGGAGGAGGCCGCCGCTCCTGGTCGTGGACTTCTCGACGGACGGAGCTTGGATCATGCTTCCACGATGGTAGAAAGTAGATACTAGTAAAAAGAGTCCCTTTATCCTGGTATTGGCGGCACCTGGATGAGCAAAAGGCGCGACGACCTGGCGGCTTTCCTCCGCACCCGGCGCGAGCGCGTCACCCCCGAGATGGTGGGGCTGCCTCCGGGCACCCGCAGGCGTACGCCTGGGCTGCGCAGGGAAGAGGTCGCCCAGCTCGCGGGCGTGGGGGTGACCTGGTACACCTGGCTTGAGCAGGGGCGGCCGATCAACGTCAGCCTGCAGGTCCTCGACTCCATCGCGCGCACGCTCATGCTCGACGCCGCCGAACGTCACCAGCTCCACCTGCTGGCGGGGCACGCCGTCGCGGCTCCCGTCCACGACGCCGCCCGGGTCACGCCCGCGATGCAGCAGATCATCGACCAGCTCAGCCCGCTGCCGGCCGCCTACAGCAACAGCCGCCACGACGTCCTCGCCTGGAACCCCGCCTACGCCGCCCTCTTCCCCGAGCTGGTCAGCGCGCCGGTCGAGGAGCGCAACTCGCTGTGGCAGTGCTTCGTGCACCGCGAGTGGCGCACCGCGCTGGTCGACAGGGAGCAGGAGCTCCACGGCAGCGTCGCGGTGTTCCGCGGCGCCTACACCCGCCATGCCGACGACCCGTGCTGGCGCGACTTCGTGAAGCGGCTGTCGGCCGCCAGCCCCGAGTTCGCCGCGCTGTGGGCCACCCATGACGTGGCCGACCCCCGCTCGCGCGCCAAGACCTTCAACAACGAGGTGGTGGGGGAGCTGCGCTTCACGAGCGCGGTGTTCAACTGCGCCTCGGCGCCGGAGACCAGGATGATCGTTTACACTCCCGTCGACGATGCGACACGTTCGGCCGTGGTATGGCTCACGGCGCACAGCGAGCGTGCCCATGGCATGCTCGGTGCCTGAAAAACCAGGAGGGCAGATGAGACCGAGTCGCGCCATCACCGTCGTGGGGGTCGCGCTGGCGCTGACCGCCTGTTCGGCGGCCAAGTCCGAGCACATGGCCGACGTGGCGGAGAAGCCGACGATCGCGCCGAGTCTGCCGGAGGAGCCGGAGCGCCGGCCGTACACCATCTCCTTCGGGGGTGACGTGCACTTCGAGGGCGTGCTGAGGAGCAGGCTGGCCAACCCGCGCACCGCGCTCGGCCCGATCGCCAAGGTGCTGAAGGCCGCGGACCTCGCGATGATCAACCTCGAGACCGCGATCACGACGGGCGGCACGCCCGCGCCGGGCAAGCAGTACACCTTCCGCGCCCCGGCCACCGCCTTAACCGCGCTCAAGGCCGCGGGCGTCGACGTGGTCTCGATGGCCAACAACCACGGCATGGACTACATGGAGAGCGGTCTCGCCGACTCCATGGCCGCGATCAAGCGGTCGAAGTTCCCCGTGGTCGGCATCGGAAGGAACGAGACCGAGGCCTACAAGCCCTACCGCGTCACGGTCAACGGCAACCGCGTGTCGATCATCGGGGCCACCCAGGTGCTCGACGCGGAGTTCATCCAGTCGTGGAGCGCGGCCGGCGCCAAGGGCGGGCTGGCCTCGGCGAAGAACGAGGCCAGGCTCATCAGGGCGGTACGGCAGGCCCGCAAGTCCTCCGACACCGTGATCGTGCACCTGCACTGGGGCACCGAGATGCAGAAGTGTCCCAACCCCGCCCAGCTCTCCCTCGCCCCCAAGCTGGTCAAGGCGGGCGCCGACGTCATCGTCGGCGGTCACGCGCACATCCTGCTGGGCAGCGGCTACCTGGGCAACTCCTACGTCAACTACGGCATGGGCAACTTCGTCTTCTACAACTGGGGTCCCGAGACGGGCCGGACCGGCGTGCTCACGCTGACCATCGACGGTCGCAAGGTGCTGAAGGACAAGTGGACACCCGCCACGATACAGGGCGGCATCCCGATCCCGCTCACCGGCGCGGCCAGGAACCAGGCCATCGCCGGGTGGAAGAGCCTGCGCTCCTGCACTGGTCTGGCCGCGAGCCCCGCGGACAGCTAATCTTTGGACCGTGCGTCTAATAGCGTCCGACGATGTACGGCTGGCGCTCTACGAGCAGGGCGACCCGGCCAACCCCACGGTCGTGCTGCTCCACGGCTACCCCGACGACCACCGCGTGTGGGACCAGGTCGCCGACCTGCTGCGGGGTCGCTTCCACGTGGTCCGCTACGACGTGCGCGGAGCGGGCAGGTCGTCGGCGCCGCGCGCGGCCCGCGACTACCGGCTCGACCGGCTGGCGGCCGACATGGACGCGGTGCTCGACGCCGTCGGCAAGCCCAAGGTGCACCTCGCCGCCCACGACTGGGGCTCGATCCAGGGGTGGTACTTCACCGGCAGGAGCGACAGGTTCGCCTCCTTCACCTCGCTCGGCGGTCCGGGGCTCGACCAGGCCGCCGCCTTCTTCCGCCAGGCCGGCCCGATCAGGGCGCTCGGGCAGTTGCTGCGGTCGTGGTACATCGGCGCCTTCCAGCTGCCGGTGCTGCCCGAGCTGGCCATGGCGCCGCTGGCCCGGGCGCTGGGCGCCACGGCCGCCGACGCGCGCAACGGGCTCAACCTCTACCGGGCGAACATGCTCACCCGCTTACGCCGTCCGGGAGACCCGCACGTGAACGTGCCCGTCCAGCTGATCGAGTGCACGCGCGACCGCTACGTCTCGCCCTGGCTGCTCGCCTCCCTCGGCCAGTGGGCGCCGAAGTTCAGGCACCGACGGCTGGCCGCCGACCACTGGGCGCAGCGCACGCAGCCCGAGGCCGTCGCCAAACTGGTCGCCGAGTTCGCCGACTGGGCCGCCGACGAGTGAGCCGCGTTGCACGCCTTTCTACAATCGCGCTTTTCCAGGGACTGGGCGGCCGATTGGGGGCAAGATGAAGACCGTGTCCTCCTTGCCGGTTGACGAAGACGGCACCGAGCCCACCCCGCTCCGCCGTCAGCCCACGCAGCGCCGTAGCGCCCGCCGGGTCGAGCGCATGCTCGACGCCTGCGCCCACCTGCTCGACGAGGTCGGTTACGAGGCGCTGTCCACCACGCGCATCGCCGAGCGCGCGGGCGTGGCGATCGGGTCGGTCTACCAGTTCTTCCCCGACAAGCGCGCCATCACCCAGGAGGTGACCAGGCGCAACGTCGAGCTGTTCGTCTCCAGGGTGGGCGCCCGCTTCCTCGACGAGGACTATCGGGGGTGGTGGGAGGCGGTCGACGCGATCATCGACGAGTACGTCGACATGCACAGGACCGTTCCTGGCTTCAAGAGCCTCCACTTCGGCGACGTCGTCGACCTCAACCTGCTCGACTCCGACTCCGAGAACAACATGGTGATCGCCGGCCGGCTGCGCGGCCTGCTGCTCCAGGAGTACGGCCTGGCCGACAGCGAGGAGCTCGACGTGGCCGTGCTGGTCGCCGTCGAGGCGGGTGACGCCGTGCTCAAGCTGGCCTTCCGCCGCGACCCCAAGGGCGAGCCCGAGATCGTGGCCGCCGCCAAGCAGCTGATCAGGTCGTTCCTGTCGCGCAGGCTCAGTCCTCGCCGGCAGCGTCAGCAGGCGTGATCGGCGCCGGGTTCCACTCGGGCGCGGGCACCACCGGCAGGTCCTCCCTCGGCCAGCGGTGCCTGGGCGACTTGGGGGTCTCCGGCGCGGGCACGAACGCGGCGGGAACCGGTTCCCGCTCGGGCCTCGTCCTGGTTTGCGCAGGCCCGCACGGTCGGGGCAACGAGACCTTGGCCACCGTGGTCACCAGTCGCTGCTGGAGCGCCGCGACTCTCTGCTCGGCCGCCTCCACGGCCTCGAGTCTCGCGGAGAAATATCCGGCGGCACCCGGGATCACGGCGGACAACACCGCCGCACAGGCGATCGTGAAGGTCAACTGCTTGGACATGCCGAGCCCCTTCCGCCCCTGATGACGTGACCGCTTTATGCCCGTGGCCCTGCAGGAACACGCGGAGTGTAGTGGGGTTTGCACGAATCGTTGCCGAAGCTGTGCACACGCGGTGATGTGCATTGTCCAGGCAAAAGCCGGTGCGGCTCGATAGTCTCGCGGTGTGGCGCATGTGACCCGTGAGTACCTTGATCGCTTGCTTGAGCAGGCCCTACTGGCGGACGACCACGGATCGCTGGCCAGGCAGCTCGACGAGCTCGCCGTCGCCTACTCCTCGGGCGACGTCTCCCGCGCGGCCATCCTCGTGCTGGCCGCCGACGAGTGGCGGCAGGCCGGCCAGCCGGCCCGCGCGCTGGAGTGCTTCCAGCGCGCGCTCGACGACGGCGGCGAGTCCGGCATCGACCCGCGGGCGGGCATCGCCGACACGCTCTTCGAGCTCGACAGGCCAGGCGAGGCCAGGGACGTCATAGAGACCCTCAGAGCGGAGGGCACCACGACCCCGGCGACGGCGCACAACATCGCCGAGACCCTCGTGGCCTACGGCGACCTGCAGGGCGGGCTCGAATGGGCCACCCAGGCGGTGCTCACCTGCGCCGAGGACGACCCCGAGCACGTCGCGCTGCTGCGCACCCGCTACCGCATCAGGCTCGACCTCGGCCTGCCGGAGGACGAGCTCGACTCGCTGATCTCCTGACGCGTGAAGGGCCGCGCCCCCGTGGGCGCGGCCCTTCAGCCCGGTGGGACCCGCAGGACGGGCGGCGCGACACGTCCTGCGGATGTCATGGGCGCTCAGCCCAGGTCGAGGCGCTCGGTCAGCCCGGCCAGCCCGTCGCCGTCCGCCACCGGCAGACGCAGCCCCTTGGCATCGGGCTGAGCCTTGCCGCCCGGCTGCTCCATCAGCTCCCCGACCTTGGTCGCCACCTCGTTGACCGGAGGGGTCAGGTCGAGGAGGGTGCTCCCGCCGGTCACCCCGGCCGCGTCGGGCATGGCCATCTCGGGCACGGCCGCCTCGCCCAGCTCGGACACCTCGGCCAGCCGTGCCGCCTCGCCCAGCGTGGACACCTCGTCCAGCGCCTCCGCGTTCGGCAGCGGCGGCAGCGGCGGGAGCGACGGCAGTCCCGGCAGGTCGGGCGCCAGGGCCAGCTTGGACACCTCCTGCAGGCCCGCCTGGCCCGGCACCCCCGAGGGAAGGGAAGGCAGGCCCGCTCCCGCGGCCACACCGCCCATGTCGGAGACACTCAGCACCGCGGTCGAGCGCGACAGTCCGGGCATGCCGGCCGCCTTTGCCAGGCGCTCGGCCGACATCGCCAGCTCCGACTCCTGGGAGGCCCGCATCGGCGTGCGGGTCGTCTTCGCGCGCAGCCCGCCCACCTCTTCGCAGACCTCCGCCACGGTCGTCTCGTCGAGCAGCACGACCTTCTCATCACAGTTCTCGGCCGACGCGGGCGACATCGCCAGCCAGCCCGCCCCCGTCGCCAACACGGCCACCGCAAGGACGCTCCGAATGCCGCGTGATGCGTTGTACATGCACGTTCCCCCTTGATCGAGTTCGGTGATCCGACGAATCACGAAGCTAGTCACGGGGGTAGGGCTGCCCGCGTGTCTTGGGACAACGGTGGCGAAGCCGTTAATGATCGCGACGCGGGTCCAGAACATCTCGTAACACTCGCGTGCGGCGAGGCCGATTACGTATAGCTTCTGCAAAGAGTGGATGGTCCGCAATCAGGGGGATTCCGCAGTGTCGCCGGTCGTCCTCACGCATGCCGCGACCCCTCCTCGCCGGATGAGCGATCTGGTGGCGGCGGTGCTGCGCGACATGGAGGACCTCGCCGTGCGCCGCTTTCCGCAGTGGTTACCAGGCGCCGAGCAGATCCCCGGCCCCGGAGGCGCGGGAGTGCGCGCCGTGCGGCTGCTGGCCGTACGGCTGGCGGCGGGGGACAGGCAGTTCGGACCGTTCCTCGCCGACCTGGCCGAGGCGGCGCTCAGGGGCCGCCCCTGTACGGCCCGCCTCCCCGCCGAGATACGCGCGGCGGGTCTTGGAAGGGTGCTCGGCACGGGATCGACGATCGCGGTGACGCCGCCCCAGGGGATGAGCGGGGGCGAGGCGGAGCTGCTCGCGGCCGGCTGCCAGTGGCTGGAACGGTGGAGCGGCCTGCGCGTCCTGTGCGCCGCCGCCACCGCGCCTGCTCGGCCGTCTGCCGCGGGTGACGGGCAACCCACCCGGGTCAGGGGCAGGCCGCACCACGCGAGCAAGGCGGAGCAGCGGCTGGAGAGCGTGCTGGCCGGCTGCCCGTGGGCCGCGGACAGAGAGTGGAACCAGGGCTACCACCCGCACGCCCTCACCAACCCCATCAGGGTGGACCTGCTCTGGCGCGCGGCCCGCGTGATCGTGGAGATCGACGACGACAGCCATCTGCGGCCGGCGAAGTTCGAGGCCGACCGGCGGCGTGACGTGCTCCTGCAGCGGGACGGGTTCGTAGTGCTCCGCTTCACCAGCCACACCGTCCTGTCGGACCCCCAGTCCGTGGCCGGTGTGATCGAGGACTTCGTCAAGAGAGGCAAGCGATGAAACTGTCAGCCGTGGAGACGGCGGCCATGATCGTGCTCATGGTCGAGGGTGACGAGGTGCTCAACTCCGACCTCGCCAAGCAGCACGGGATCAAGCTGACCCCCAGGCACCGCAAGAACCTGAACGACCTGAAGCTGGTGGAGACCCGTCCACATGGCAGGACCATGGTCCACGTGCTGACCGACAAGGGGTGGGCGCGCCTGGCCGACGAGTTCCGGGAGGGGGTGGCCGCCTCGCCGGGAGCGACGGGCGGCGCGCTGCGCTCCCTCGCCTTCGGGGTCGCGCGCTTCATGGGCCGGACCGATCACCGTCTGGGCGACCTCTTCCAGCCGGAACCGCCCGCTGAAGGCCCCGAGGGACCTGGCGGCGTCGAGGGCAGGGTGCGCGGCGCCTACACCGAGCTGGCCCGCGAGCCCGGCGGCTGGGTGAGCCTGACCGACCTGCGCAGGCAGCTGAGCGAGCTCCCGCGGGACGCGGTGGACGACGCGCTGCGCAGCCTCAACAGGCAACCCGACGTCGTCATGGTGCCGGAGGACAACCAGAAGGCGCTCAGGGCGGAGGACCGCGAGGCCGCGCTGGTCATCAGCGACCAGCACAAGCACTACCTCGCGATCGGCGCGCGATGAAGGAGTGGGAAGCGCTCGGCGCGCTCAGGCTCAACGCGGTCCATGCGCCCGACGACGTGTGGCGGCCCTCGCCGTACCACGTGGAGAGCCTGCACTCGACGGCCGCGCTGGACCTCCGCAGGGGGCTGGCGGAGGCGAAGGAGAGCGCGGACGCCAGCCCGATCGGCGTGGTGATCCAGGGGCAGCGGGGTACCGGCAAGACCCACCTGCTGGGCTGGGCGCGCGAGCACGCCCAGCGCGAGGGCGGCTACTTCTTCCTGGTCGGCCTGCTGGACGCCAGGGACTTCTGGGACAGCATCGTGATCGCGATGCTCGACAGCCTCTGGCGTCCGGCCGAGGACGGCCAGTCACAGCTGCGGCTGCTGCTCAACAGGCTGGCGGCGCTGGCCGACGTGCCGAGGATGGTACGGCGAGCCGTCGACGGCCGCCGCCCGCTTGACGGGGAGGCCCTGGACCTGTTCGTGGGCGCGCTGCGCCGCAAGGGCGGCGTGGTCCTCAGGGACGCGCACGACACGGCGCGGGCGCTGGTGCTGCTGGCCTCCGACGATCTGGCGGCGCAGGACGTCGGGCAGGCCTACCTGTCGTCGATCCCCGACGAGGGACAGGGCAGGGAGTGGGGGCTGACCAAGGGCTACCGGTCGCCCCAGGAGGTGGTGCGCGACCTGTCGCGGCTGCTGGCGCTGACCGGGCCCTCGGTGATCGCCGTCGACCAGGTCGACGCGCTGGTCGCGCAGTCCACCTCCAGGCTCGGCGACGACGGCGGCCAGGGCGCGGTCATCGAGCAGGTCGCCGGCGGGTTGATGGCGCTGCGCGACGTCACCAGGCGGACGGTGACCGTCCTGTCGTGCCTGCCCCACACCTGGATGATGATCCGCGACCAGGCCACGGCCACCGTGCGCGACAGGTTCAGGGAACCGGCCACGCTCAGGGTGCTGAAGGACCCGCAGACCGCGCGTGCCATCGTCGAGCGGCGCTTCGCGGCCGGGTTCGGGCGGGTGGGGTTCGAGCCGCCGTACCCGACCTGGCCGGTGAAGGAGGACGCCTTCGGCAGCGCGGTCGGCCTGACGCCGCGGCAGATCCTCATCAAGATCGACAACCATGTGCGGGCCTGTCTCGCGGACGGCGAGATCAGGGAGCTCGACCGGCTGGACGAACCGGGCGGCGGCGGGGGTGAGGGAGAGGTCCCGCCGCCGGGTCCCGGTCCCTCGGGGCTGGCCGCTCTCGACGCTCGCTTCGCCGCGCTGAGGGAGAGCGCGGAGGTGGGACCGGCCACCGAGCCCGAGACGGAGGACGCCGTCCTGCCGGGGCTGCTGTCAGCGGGGCTGTCGGCGTGGATGGCGGGCAGGGGAGAGGCGGCGCACCGCTACGCCCAGGACCCGCCGCCGAGCAGGAAGCCCCCGCTGCACGCGCGCCTGCGGCTGACGCTGGACGAGGCGACGGAGGACGAGGTGCACTGGTGCTTCAGGGGCATCGCCAGCACCAACGCCGTCGCGGCGCTGCACCGGCTGAGGGCGGCGTGCGTCTCGGCGGGACTGCGGGCCGAGGTGCCGAAGCGGCGGCTGTTCGTGCTGCGGAACCAGGCCTGGTCGGGCGGGCCCCGGACCAAGGAGGCGCTGGCCGCCTTCGAGGCCGCGGGCGGCAGGGTGCTGCGGGTGGAGGAGTCCGATCTGCGGACACTGGCGGCGCTGCGCGACCTGCTCGAGGAGGAGCCGGCCCACATCCAGGAGTGGCTGGCGTCACGACGGCCGGCCGAGGATGTGAAGGTGCTGGTCGAGGCGCTCAGCCAGCCGTCCGTGCCGCCCGCGCGGAGCATCGGGGCGCCTGACGATCCCGACGCCACGGGGCCCATCGCCCTCCCCTCCGCCGCGCCCTCCGCCGCGCCCTCGGCCGCGCCCTCGGCCGTGACCCCGGCCGTGACCCCGGCCGTGACCCCGGCCGTGACCCCGGCCGTGACCCCGGTGAGGCGGGACGAGGCGGCGGAGCACGAGGAGGCCCACCTCCCGCCGGTGGACGCTGACGCCCCAGAGGCGGATGAGGGCGGCGGGCCGTACCTGGTGCTGGGCAGGAGGACCCACGGAGCGGAGCCGGTGCGGGTCGCGGTGGCGGCGCTGCGGAAGCACACGGCGATCTTCGCGGGCTCGGGGTCGGGCAAGACGGTGCTGATCCGCAGGCTGGTCGAGGAGTGCGCGCTCCAGGGCGTCTCCTCGATCGTCCTCGACCCCAACAACGACCTCTCCAGGCTCGGCACGGCCTGGCCCGAGCCACCCGCCACCTGGCAGGACGGCGACGGCGAGCGGGCGGCGGAGTACCTGGAGAGCACCGACGTCGTCGTCTGGACGCCGGGCAAGCAGGCGGGCCGTCCGCTGGCCTTCCAGCCGCTGCCCGACCTCGGCGCCCTCGTCGACGACCCCGACGAGTTCAGCCAGGCGCTCGACGCCGCCGTGGCCACGCTCGCGCCCAAGGCCAAGATCGATGGCGCGACCGCCAAGGCGCTGCAGTCGCAGGCGGTGCTGCGCGAGGCGACCAGACATCACGCCAGGCGGGGCGGCACCGGCCTGGACGGGCTCATCGCGCTGCTGTCGGATCTGCCCGACGGCGTCAGCGACCTGGCCAACGCCGCCAAGCTGGCCGCCGACGTGGCGCAGAACCTGCGCGCTGCCGTGATCATGGATCCGCTGTTCGGCGGGACCGGCGCACCTGTGGACCCAGGGGTGCTGCTCACGCCCGAGATTGGGCGTAGGGCCAGGGTTTCGGTGATCAACCTGGCCGGGCTGCCCTCGGAGGAACAGCGGCAGAGCTTCGTCAACCAGCTGCAGCTCGGACTCTTCTCCTGGATCAGGTCTCATCCCGCGGGAGGGCGACCGCTCGGCGGACTCCTCGTCATGGACGAGGCCCAGACCTTCGCCCCCAACGGCAGGAACACCGCCGCCACGGGCAGCACGCTCATGCTCGCCTCCCAGGCCAGGAAGTACGGCCTGGGCCTGGTCTTCGCCACCCAGGCGCCGAAGGGCCTGCACAACCACATCCCCGGCAACGCGGCCACCCAGTTCTTCGGCCTGCTGAACGCCCCGATCCAGGTCGCCGCGGCGACGGACATGGCCAGGGTCAAGGGCGGACGGGTGTCCGACATCGGGCGGCTGAGCGCGGGCCAGTTCTACGTGGCGGCCGAGGGGACCGGCTTCCACCAGATCAGGGTGCCCATGTGCCTCAGCCACCACCCCGAGTCCGCGCCCACCGCCGAAGAGGTCCTGGCGCTGGCCACCGGGACGCGGTGAAGCCCCGGACGAGGGTCCGGGGCTCCGGAAGGGGTCAGGCGGCGCGGGCGACCGTCAGTTTGTCGTCGCCGTCGACCAGGTCGACCAGGACGGTGTCGCCGTCGACCACCTCGCCCGACAGCACCGCCTTGGCGAGCTGGTCGCCGATGGCCGACTGCACCAGGCGGCGCAGCGGGCGGGCGCCGTACACCGGGTCGTAGCCGGTGATCGCCAGCCAGTCGCGCGCGGCGGGGGTGACGTCGAGCGACAGCCGCCGGTCGGCGAGCCGCTGCGCCAGGCGGTCGACCTGGAGGTCGACGATCTTGGTCAGCTCCTCCGAGCCGAGCGCGTCGAAGAGGATGACGTCGTCGAGCCTGTTGAGGAACTCGGGCTTGAACGACGACCGCACCGCCCCCATCACCGCGTCGCGCTTGGCGCCGTTCTCCAGCTTCGGATCGACGAGGTACTGCGAGCCGATGTTGGAGGTGAGGATCAGGATCGTGTTGCGGAAGTCGACCGTACGGCCCTGCCCGTCGGTCAGCCGGCCGTCGTCGAGCACCTGGAGCAGGATGTCGAAGACCTCGGGGTGCGCCTTCTCGACCTCGTCGAGCAGCACGACGGTGTAGGGGCGGCGCCGTACGGCCTCGGTGAGCTGGCCGCCCTCCTCGTAGCCGACATAGCCGGGAGGCGCGCCGACCAGGCGGGCGACGCTGTGCTTCTCGGAGTACTCGGACATGTCGATGCGGGTCATGGCCCGTTCGTCGTCGAAGAGGAACTCCGCCAGCGCCTTGGCCAGCTCGGTCTTGCCGACACCCGTCGGGCCCAGGAACAGGAAGCTGCCGGTCGGCCGGTCGGGGTCGGAGATGCCGGCGCGGCTGCGCCGTACGGCGTCGGAGACGGCCTGGACGGCCGGACGCTGCCCGATGAGGCGCCTGCCCAGCTCCTCCTCCATGCGCAGCAGCTTGGCGGTCTCGGCCTCGAGGAGGCGCCCCGCCGGGATGCCCGTCCAGGAGGAGATGACCTCGGCGATGTCGTCGGGGCCGACCTCCTCCTTGACCATCTGCTGCTCGGGGGTCTCCTTGGCGGCGGCCTCGAGCTCCTTCTCCAGGCGCGGCACCTCGTCGTAGAGCAGCCTGGACGCCTCGGCGTAGTTGCCGTCGCGCTGGAAGCGCTCGGCGGCACCGCGCGCCTCGTCGAGCTGCTTCTTCAGGTCACCGACCCTGTTGAGGCCCGCCTTCTCCTTCTGCCACCTGGCCACGAGGGCGTTGAGCTCCTCCTGCCGGTCTGCGAGCTCGGCGCGCAGGCGCTCGAGCCGCTGGACGGAGGCCTCGTCGGTCTCCTTGGCCAGCGCCAGCTCCTCCATCTTCATCCTGTCGACGTTGCGCTGGAGCTGGTCGATCTCGACGGGACGCGAGTCGATCTCCATGCGCAGCCGCGAGGCGGCCTCGTCGACCAGGTCGATGGCCTTGTCGGGGAGGAAGCGGCTGGTGATGTAGCGGTCGGAGAGGGCGGCGGCGGCGACCAGCGCGCTGTCGGCGATCTGCACCTGGTGGTGGGCCTCGTAGCGGCCCTTCAGCCCGCGCAGGATCGCGATCGTGTCCTCGACCGTGGGCTCGCCCACGAAGACCTGCTGGAAGCGCCGCTCCAGGGCGGGGTCCTTCTCGATGCGCTCGCGGTACTCGTCGAGCGTGGTCGCGCCGATCATGCGCAGCTCGCCGCGGGCCAGCATGGGCTTGAGCATGTTGCCCGCGTCCATGGCGCCCTCGGCGGCGCCCGCGCCGACCATGGTGTGCAGCTCGTCGATGAAGGTGATGATCTGCCCGTTGCTCTCCTTGATCTCGGAGAGTACGGCCTTGAGCCGCTCCTCGAACTCGCCGCGGTACTTCGCGCCCGCGACCATCGCGCTGAGGTCGAGCGAGATCAGCTTCTTCTCGCGCAGCGACTCGGGCACGTCACCCGCCACGATCCGCTGGGCCAGGCCCTCGACGACGGCGGTCTTGCCCACGCCGGGCTCGCCGATCAGCACCGGGTTGTTCTTGGTACGGCGCGACAGCACCTGCACCACGCGCCTGATCTCGGAGTCGCGCCCGATGACGGGGTCGAGCTTGCCGCTGCGGGCGTGCTCGGTCAGGTCGACGCCGTACTTCTCCAGCGCCTGGTAGGTGTCCTCCGGCGTCTCGCTGGTGACGCGGGCGTGCCCCCGTACCTTCTCGAACGCGTCGAGCAGCGCCTGAGGCGTGGCCCCCACGTCCTTCAGCAGGCTCGCCATCTCACCGCCGTCGGTCGCCAGGCCCACCAGCAGGTGCTCGGTCGAGACGTACTCGTCCTCGAGTCGCTTGGCCCGCTGCGCCGCGGTGTTGATCACCGTGAGGAGCTGGCGCGAGCTGGACGGCGCGCTCACCGTGGCGCCCTGCGCCTTCGGCAGCCCCGCCAGCGTGGTCTCCACCTTCGCGCGCAGCGCCTTCCAGTCGGCTCCGACCGCTTCGAGCAGCGGGACGGCGGTGCCGCCCGTCTGGGAGAGGAGAGCGGAGAGCAGGTGCGCGGGCGCGATCTCGGGATTTCCCTCGGCGGCGGCCCGCCGCATCGCGACCGACAGCGCTTCCTGGCTCTTCTGGGTGAGCTTGTAGTCCATGTGTTCAGGCCCCCGGTGGCAGCTCGTAGCGGATCAGAGCTCTGACCATGGACATCTCGGCCCTGAGGCGGTGAACCTCCTCACGCAGCCGCAACGCCTCGTTCTCCAGCTCCAGGATCCGCTTGATGCCGGCGAGGTTGATGCCCTCCTCCTGGGAGAGCCGCTGCACCTCGCGCAGCTGGATGATGTCTCGCATCGAGTAGAGGCGGCCGCGCCCCGCCGTACGCCCCGGGCACACCAGCCCGAGACGGTCGTACTGCCTGAGGGTCTGCGGGTGCAGACCGGACAGCTGCGCGGCCACCGAGATGACATAGACGGGTGTCTCGTCGGAAAGGTTGAAGTAGTTGGCGTCCATCGGCCTACTCGCTTCTGGCCCGTTGGATGAGGTCGGCCCTCGGGTCCTCACTCGCCGTGGCGGTGCGGAACTCCGTGAGCAGCTCGCGCGACTTGTCGTCGAGCTGCTGGGGGACGAGCACCTCGATCGTGGCGAGCAGGTCGCCCTTGGTGCCGTCCTTGCGAGCGGCCCCCCTGCCGCGCACCCTGAAGGTGCGGCCGTTGGGAGTGCCCGCGGGAATGCGCAGAGTGACGGGCAGGCCCTTGAGCACCGGGACCTTGATCTCCGCGCCGAGCGCCGCCTCGGCGAAGGTGACGGGAACGGTGACGGTCAGGTTGTCGCCCGACCGCCCGAACACCGCGTGCGGCTTCACGTGGGTCTGGATGTAGAGGTCTCCGGCGGGACCGCCGTTCTCGCCGGGCGCGCCCTTGCCCTTGAGCTTGACCCGCTGGCCGTCGGCCACCCCCGCGGGGATGCGCGCCTGGATCGTGCGGGTGCTCTTGGCCCGGCCGCTGCCGTCGCAGACGGGGCACGGGTCGTCGACGAGGAGGCCGCGGCCCTTGCAGTCGCGGCACGGCTCGGAGAAGGCGAAGTTGCCCAGGTTGCGGCTGGCCGCTCCGGTGCCCTCACACGTGGGACAGACCCTCGGGGTGGTGCCGGCCTTGGCGCCCGTGCCGCTACAGGCCTTGCACGCCGATGACGTGGTCAGCCTGAGCGAGACGGTGTGGCCCTCGACGGCCTCGGTGAAGGACAGCGTGACCTCGGACTCGATGTCCTGGCCACGCCGCGGCCTGGTCGTCGTGCCCGTGGTGCGCGTGCCCGCGCCGCCGCCCCTGTTGAACAGCCCCCCGAAGAGGTCGCCGATGCGGTCGCTCGCGCTCCCGCCCTGCTGGCCGGTGCCGCCGAACAGGTCGCCGAAGTCGAAAGGAAATCCGCCGCCACCGCCCGGCCTCGGAGCGCCCACGCCCGAGCCGAACAGCGTGCGCGCCTCGTCGTACTCCTTGCGCCGCTTGGAGTCGGAGAGCACGTCGTTGGCCTCGGAGATCTCCTTGAACCTGGCCTCCTTGGCGGTGTCACCCGGATTCGCGTCCGGGTGGTACTGCCTGGCCAGCTTCCGGTAGGCCTTCTTGATCTCGTCGGCGGTGGCGGTCTTGGGCACACCAAGGACGGCGTAGTAGTCCTTTTCCAAGTAGTCCTTGGTGCTCATCTATGCGTCCTTTCGGGGGATGTTTCTTAGTCTTCGTCAGACGCGGCAGGGGCGTCCTCGGGCTCGGCCACCGCGACCCGTGCGGGACGCAGCACCCGATCGCCGATGCGGTAACCGAGCTGCAGCACCTCGATGGCGGTCGGCTCGGTCACCTCCGAGGAGTAGCTGTGCATCAGCGCCTCGTGGACGGTCGGGTCGAAGGGCTCGCCCTTCTGGCCGAACGAGGTCAGCCCCAGCTTGGTGACAGCGGCCTCCAGGGACTCGGCGACCTTGGCGAAACCGCCGTTCAGCTCGCCGTGGTCGCGGGCCCTGCCGATGTCGTCGAGAACCGGCAGCAGTTCGGCGAGGGCACCTGCGACGGCCTGCTCGCGGACCGCGACCCTGTCCCGCTCGACCCGCCTGCGGTAGTTGGTGTACTCCGCCTGCAGGCGCTGGAGGTCGGCGGTGCGCTCGGCCAGCAGCTGAGTGTCACCACCCTCCGCCACGGGGGGAGCGGCCGTGGGCTGCTGCTCCTCCGTGGTGGGCCTCGCCTGACCCGTCTCCGGGTCGATCTTGCGGTTGTCGCGGATCACCGGCTCCGTCTCGGGCCCGTTATCGCGCGGGTCAGACATCGTCACTGGTCCTTCTTGGGCTGGTCTTCGTCCACGATCTCGGCCTCGACGACGTCGTCGTCACCGTCGGCCTTGGCCTGCCCGGTGGCCTGGTCGCCCTCGGGAGCGGCGCCGCCCGCCTGCTGGGTCTGAGCGTAGATCGCCGAACCCATCTTCTGGCTGACGGTGGCGAGCTTCTCGGCCGAGTTGCGGATCGTGTCGGTGTCGGTGCCCTCCAGAGCCTTCTTCAGCTCCGCGAGCGCGTCGTTCACCTCGGTCTTGATCTCGCCGGGAACCTTGTCGTCGTTCTCGCGGAGGAACTTCTCCGTCTGGTAGGCGAGACCGTCGGCGTTGTTGCGGACCTCCGCCTCCTCGCGGCGCTTCTTGTCCTCCTCGGCGTACGACTCGGCCTCGCGCATCATCCGCTCGATGTCGTCCTTCGGCAGCGCGGAGCCGCCGGTGATCGTCATCGTCTGCTCCTTGCCGGTGCCGAGGTCCTTGGCGGAGACGTTGACGATGCCGTTGGCGTCGATGTCGAAGGTGACCTCGATCTGCGGGATGCCGCGCGGAGCCGGGGCGATGCCCGTGAGCTCGAACGTGGCGAGCTTCTTGTTGTACGAGGCGATCTCGCGCTCGCCCTGGTAGACCTGGATCTGCACCGACGGCTGGTTGTCCTCGGCCGTGGTGAAGACCTCGGAGCGCTTGGTCGGGATCGTCGTGTTGCGCTCGATGATCTTGGTGAAGATGCCGCCCTTGGTCTCGATGCCCAGCGACAGCGGGGTCACGTCGAGCAGCAGGACGTCCTTGACCTCACCCTTGAGCACACCCGCCTGCAGGGCGGCGCCGATGGCGACGACCTCGTCGGGGTTGACGCCCTTGTTGGGCTCCTTGCCGCCGGTCAGCTCCTTGACCAGGTCGGAGACGGCGGGCATGCGGGTCGAGCCACCGACGAGCACGACGTGCGCGATGTCGGCGACCTTGATGCCGGCGTCCTTGATGACCTGGTGGAACGGGCCCTTGGTCCGCTCGAGCAGGTCGGCGGTGAGGCGCTGGAACTCCGAACGGGTGAGCTTCTCGTCCAGGTGCAGCGGGCCCTCGGAGGAGGCCGTGATGTAGGGCAGGTTGATGTTGGTCTCGGACTGGCTGGACAGCTCGATCTTGGCCTTCTCCGCCGCCTCACGCAGACGCTGGAGAGCCATCTTGTCCTTGGCCAGGTCGACGCCGTGCGCGTTCTGGAAGCGCTTGACGAGCTCGTCGACGATGCGCTGGTCCCAGTCGTCGCCACCGAGGTGGTTGTCGCCCGAGGTCGCCTTCACCTCGACGAAGCCGTGGCCGTCCTCCTGGCCGACGTCGAGCAGGGACACGTCGAAGGTGCCGCCGCCGAGGTCGAAGACCAGGATGGTCTGGTCCTTGTCCTTGTCGAGGCCGTAGGCGAGGGCCGCCGCGGTCGGCTCGTTGATGATGCGGAGCACGTTGAGGCCCGCGATCGTGCCGGCCTCCTTGGTGGCCTGGCGCTGGGAGTCGTTGAAGTAGGCCGGGACGGTGATCACGGCGTCGGTGATCTTCTCGCCCAGGTAGGCCTCGGCGTCCTGCTTGAGCTTCTGCAGGACGAACGCGCTGATCTGCTGCGGGGAGAACTTCTTGCCGTCGATCTCCTGGGACCAGTTGGTGCCCATCTCGCGCTTGACCGAGCGAATCGTCCGGTCCACGTTGGTGACGGCCTGGCGCTTGGCCACCTCGCCCACCAGGACCTCGCCGTTCTTCGCGAAGGCGACCACGGACGGCGTGGTCCTGGAGCCCTGCGCGTTCGCGATGACAGTGGGCTCACCGCCCTCGAGGATCGAGACGACGGAGTTGGTCGTCCCCAGGTCGATACCTACCGCACGTGCCATGAGTACGTCCTTGTAGTCAAAGTTGAGCTGATAAGGCTCAACCTATGAACGGCCGGATGGTTTGTCAAACGAGTTGAGCCTACTCGACTCAACCCGGATCCTCGTGAAAGCATTCCCGGCTTCCGGGCAAAAACGGGTGACTCACGATCCCGAACGAGGCGTGGTGCCATGACAGTTCCCCCTTCGACCGCGCAGGACGCGACCACCTGGATGGAACAGATCTTCGACGAGCACTTCCCCGAGGTGCACCGCTACATCGCCCGCAGACTCTCCCCCGACGTCGCCGACGATCTGGCCGCCGAGGTGTTCCTGGTGGCCGTCCGCGGCGGCTACGACCCGTCCAGGGGCGAGATCAGACCCTGGCTGTACGGCATCGCCACCAATCTGGTCTCGCGGCATCGCCGTACCGAGATCAGACGATGGAAGGCGCTCAGCCGTACGGCGGAGCCGAGGGCGGAGGCCCACGAGGAGGCGACGCTCGCGCGCGTCGCGGCGGGGGCGCTGACCGGCAGGCTGGCGGGGGCGCTGGCCGGGCTCAAGCGCGGCGACCGCGACGTGGTCTTACTGATCGCCCTGACGGGCCTTACCCACGCGGAGGTGGCAGAAGCCCTCGGCATCCCCTTCGGAACCGTCGCGTCCCGGTTGAACAGGGCGCGCAAGCAGTTGCGAAGGACGCTCGGCGACCTGGAGGACCACGATGGATGAGATCAGGCTGCTCTCGGAATCGCTGCCGGACACGCCGCCGCCGTCGCCCGAGGTGACGGCCAGTGCCAGGTCGAGGGTCGTCATGGCGGCAGGCGCCTCGGGCGCGCGGCCGCGGCGGACGCCGCAGGCCGGGTCCGCGCGCCGGTGGGCGTGGGGATGGACGGTCGGGGCCGCCATGGCCACGGCGACGGTCGTCACCGCCGTCATCGTGCTCGTGTCGAGCCTCACCACGGTCGCCGCCCCCGTCATAGTGCGTCCGACGGGCATCGACCTCCTGCTGCAGGTCGCCGACAGCGCGGCGAGGCAGCCGGCGACGGCGGGGGCCTACTGGCACACCAAGGCCGTGAACGGAGGATCCTTCAGCACGGGGGAACCCCCGTACACCTTCGAGGCGCAGTCCACGATGGAGGTGTGGCAGCCCCGCGATCTGGCCGACCACGCCCTGACCATGGACTGGACCCGCTTCGTGAGACCCGCCTCACCGCAGGACGAGCAGGCATGGCGTGCGGCGGGCGCGCCGGAGAGGGTGCGGCCGGTCTGCGCCGAGGGAGACGACGACTGCGAGCCGATCAGGGTCACCGAAGTGCCGTCGGACTGTTCCTACATGTGGAAGGTCGAGGACAGTTACCTGTTCGACGAGGGGGTCGGCAAGTTCACCGTCGACGATCTCCGGAAGCTGCCCGACGACCCCGAGCGGTTGCGCGAGGCGCTGAGGCCGTACCACCAGACCTGGTACGACCAGGGATCCAAGCAGAGCTTCGAGGAGTTCCTGCCCACCGCGTCGGGCCTGCTCTGGCTGCCGATCGAACCGGGAACCAGGGCGGCGCTGCTGCGGCTGCTCGCGACCCTGCCCGAGACCAAGGTGCACGGCGAGACGGTGGACCCGCTGGGGCGGCCGGGGCTCTCCGTGTCGTTCGACGAGGAGGGCGCGGTGCTGGTGTCGGGGAAGGAGGAGACGCCGATCCAGAACCGCACCGTCCTCGACCTCACGACCGGGATGCCGCTCGCCGACCTCGACGTCGACCCCACGGGACGGATCGCAGGCTACGAGGCGATGGAGATCGCGCAGTGGACCGACCTGCGCCCCGAGGAGCCCCGGGGCTGCAAGAAGACCTCCTAACGCGGCTTGGCGCCGTCGACGATCTTTCGCTTGCCGATCGGGGCCTTCAGCTTGACCGTCGTGGTCTTCTGGACGGCGAGCATGATGCAGGCGACGTCCTTGGCCTTCGCGGCCGTGCCCTCGTACAGGGTGATGGTGACGGTTCTGGAGGTCTCCTTCACCTTCACCCTGTCGAGCACGGTGCACGGCTCGACGCCCGACCACCAGACCAGCTTGACCTTGCGGCCCCTGTCGACGGGCTTGGCACTGGCGAAGCGCACCTTGCGGGTGTTGACGGTGTCGCCGACCGGCTTGACCACCTTGGGGGGCGGGGTCGGGGACTGCGAGGGCGTGGTGATCACCGGCTGGGCGGTGACGGGTCGATGGGGGGCGGAGTGGCTCGCGGCACCGGTTGCGGCCGCGCCACAGCTCACGGTCAGCATCAGACATCCGGCCAGCAGGGCTGTTCTACGCATATCCCTAAGACGGATCCCGGGACGGGCGGGTTCACGGCGAGGTTTGGTGATGTGCGGCGATCGGCGGTCTAGGCTGGATATGTGCTGCGTCACGTCCTTCTCGCCGCCTCTCGAAGCGCCCGCGCCGAGCGCCTGGTCTCCTCCTTCCGCCTGACGAGGCAGGTGGTCAAGCGCTACGTGGCCGACGACGTCGGCGCCGTGGTGCGCGACCTCACCGGCAGGGGCCTGCTCGTCACGGTCGACCACCTGGGTGAGGAGGTCGCGGACCGGACCCAGGCCGACCACGAGGTGCGCGCCTGCCTCGCGATGCTCGACGGCCTGCCCGAAGGGGGCGACCTCTCGGTCAAGCTGACCGCGCTCGGCCTGCGCCTGTCGGAGCAGATGGCTCTCGACAACGCCGCGTCGGTCTGCGAGGTGGCGGCGAGCAAAGGTCTCACGGTCACCCTCGACGCCGAGGAGTACGACACCGTCGAGGCCCAGCTGTCGATCCACTCGACGCTCCGCAAGGAACACGCCGACGTCGGCGTGGTCGTGCAGGCCTACCTGCGCGAGGCCATAGAGCGCTGCAAGAGGCTCGACGGCTCCAGGGTGCGGCTGTGCAAGGGCGCCTACAACGCGCCGGAGGCGCTGTCCCACACCTCGCCGAAGGAGATCGACCGCAGCTACGTCCGCTGCCTCAAGGTGCTCATGGAGGGCACCGGCTACCCGATGGTCGCCACGCACGACCCGCGCCTGATCGAGATCGCCTCCGCGCTGGCGGTGCTGCACGGGCGCGACTCCACCGCCTTCGAGTACCAGATGCTGTACGGCGTGCGCCCCGCCGAGCAGGAGCGCCTGGCCGGGCTCGGCTCCAGGATGAGGGTGTACGTGCCCTACGGCGACGACTGGTACGCCTACCTCATGCGCCGCCTGGCCGAACGCCCCGCCAACCTCGCCTTCTTCGTCCGCTCCCTGCTTTCACGCGGCTGACCTCCGGACGCCGACCACCGGACCGCGGTTTCCGCAGGCTGGGTAGGCTTCCCGCATGATTGCGATTCTGGGGACCGGCAAGATGGGCGAGGCCCTGCTGTCGGGACTGCTGCGGGCCGGGTTCAAGCCGGGCGACATCCTGGCCACCGTGCGCAGGGACGAGCGGGCCCAGGCGCTGCGAGAGACCTACGGCGTGCGGACGGTGTCCAACTCCGAGGCGGCCAAGACCGCCGACACGCTGATCCTCGCGGTGAAGCCGCAGGACATGGCGGCCCTGCTGGCCGAGATCGCCCCCTACGTGCCCGCCGACCGCCTGGTCATCTCCGCGGCGGCCGGCATCACGACCGCCTTCGTCGAGCAGCGGCTCGGCGCGGACGTGCCGGTGGTCAGGGTCATGTCGAACACGCCGATCAGGTTCGACGAGGCGATGAGCGTCATCTCCGCCGGCGCGCACGCCGGCGAGGAGCACCTCCAGTTCACCGAGAACCTCCTGCGCCCGGTGGGCAAGGTGCTGCGGATCCCCGAGTCGCAGCAGGACGCCGCCACGGCGCTGTCGGGCAGCGGCCCCGCGTACTTCTTCTACCTCGTCGAGGCGATGGTGGACGCGGGCATCCTGCTCGGCATGCCGCGCGCGGCCGCGCTCGACATGGTCACACAGTCGATCGTGGGCGCGGCGATCATGCTGCGCGACTCCGGTGAGCATCCGGTGATCCTCCGCGAGGCGGTGACGTCGCCCGGCGGCACGACGATCGCGGCGATCGCCGAGCTGGAGCGGCACAGCGTGCGCGCGGCCTTCCTCGCCGCCATCGAGGCCGCCCGCGACCGTGGTCGTGAGCTCGCCTCGGGCTGAGCCCGCCAAAGGGACCCGCTATTAGGAAACTCTCCTTAATCGGCCTGGCGGGCGTCGGCACCGTCTTCGCGCTGGACGCGGCGGGCAGCTTCGCCGTCAGCACGCTCTGCCTGCTGCTCATGCGGGTGAAGATCACCGGAGGTCGGCGAGCCCATGCTGCGCAGCTGAAGGAGGGCTGGCACGCGTTCCGCTCCCGCACCTGGATGTGCGGGTGCGCGGTGTTGCCGGCCGTACCGGCGGTGAGAGGGGTTCGTCGGGGGGTCGCCTGACCCTGCCTTTACCCTAAGCGGGTGACGGTTCGTCGCGGGCTGGCCCCGCTGCTCGTCCTGTTAGCGGTGACCGGCTGCACGGCCGACGAACCGCCCGCCTTCCAACTGGCCGAGGTGAAGCGCGCCCCGGTCACCGAGGTCGTCGAGGCGCCTGCCACGATCGGCGCCAGGGCCACGGCGACCCTGCGCGCGCCCGCCCAGGGCACCGTCGGCAAGCTCTACGTCCGCGAGGGCGACAGGGTGGCCAAGGGCCAGATCCTCGCCAGGATCCGCTCCCCGCAGGCGGTCGACCAGCTGAGCCAGGCGCGCAGGGCGGCCAGGCCCGCCGCCGCGCCCGCCGCGCCGCGGCTCAGCGTGGCCGCCTTCGACACCAGCGCCTTCGACCGCAAGGTGCTCACGCACTTCGCCCGCGCGAGGGCCGAGGCGCGCAAGGTCAAGGACGCGGCCGCGCGCAGGCAACTGCTGTCGGCGATCTCGCTGGCCGAGACCCAGCACCGGGCGCAGAAGCAGGCGCTCTCCCAGATCACCGCCTCGCTCAACCGCACGATCAGCGGCTTCACCAGCCAGCTGACCAGCGGGCTCACCTCGTCCATGTCGTCGCTGCAGGCGGCCTCCCGCACGCAGGCCAGGGCGGCGGTCAAGGCGGCGGAGACGACGGTGAAGGGGCTCACCATCAAGGCGCCCTTCGGCGGCGTCGTCACGCTCGGCCGTCCGTCGGGCGGCGGCGCGCCCAGCGGGCTGAGCGGACTGCTCGGGCAGCTCCCCGGCGCCTCGGGCGCGCAGCTGCCGGCCGTACCCTCCGGCGGATCCTCCGGCGGCGGCGCGCCGGTGGCGACCGGCGTGCCCGTCTCCGCCGGCGACGCGATCGTGACCGTGACCGACGTGTCCAGGCTGACCCTCTCCGCGGACGTCGACGAGACCGACGTGCTGCTGGTCAAGCCGGAGACCCGCGCGGAGGTCGAGCTCGACGCGGTGCCCGGCGCGACCTACACCGCCAGGGTGACCGGCGTCGGCGTCCAGCCCATGCAGGCCAGCACCGGCGGCGTCAGCTATCCGGTGCAGCTCTCGCTCGGCTCCGGCCGCTTCGACGACGGCTCCACGGCGCCCACTCCCAAGCCCGGCATGAGCGCGGTCACCAGGCTCACCGTCCGCGAGGCGCCCGACGCCGTCGCGGTGCCGGCCTCCGCGGTCGTCTCCAGCGGGCGCGAGAGCGTGGTCTGGGTCTCGGCGGACGGTACGGCCCAGCGCCGCGTGGTCAAGCTGGGCGCCCAGGGCGAGGTCATGGTCGAGGTGGTGAGCGGGCTGACGGTGGGCGAGCGCGTCGTGGTCAAGGGCGCCGACGCCGTACGGCAGGGCCAGCGGCTGTCATGAACACGGCCCTGGAGGCGGTCGACCTCAAGCGCTCCTACCAGCTCGAAGGCCTGTCGGTCGAGGCGCTGCGCGGGGTGAGCCTGCGGATCGAACCGGGCGAGTTCGTGGCGATCATCGGGCCGTCGGGCTCCGGCAAGTCGACGTTGATGCACCTGCTCGGCTGCCTCGACCGGCCGACGTCGGGAGCGCTGCGGGTCAACGGGGTGGAGATGTCGGGACTGTCCGACACCTCCCTCGCCGAGCTGCGCAACAGGACGATCGGCTTCGTCTTCCAGTCGTTCCACCTGCTGGGCCGTACGTCGGCGCTGGACAACGTGGCGCTGCCGCTGGTGTACCGGGGGACGGGCAAGGCCGAGCGGCGGGCCAGGGCTCGCAGGGCGCTGGAGGCGGTCGGGCTCGGACACCGGCTCGACCACCGGCCTTCGCAGATGTCGGGCGGGGAGCAGCAGCGGGTGGCGATCGCCAGGGCGCTGGTGGGCGAGCCGTCCGTGCTGCTGGCCGACGAGCCGACGGGGAACCTGGACACGCGCAACGGCGACGAGGTGATGGCCATCCTCGACAGGTTGAACGCCGAGAGCGGGGTGGCGATCGTCCTGGTCACCCATGAGCCGGAGGTCGCCGCCCACGCCCGCCGCCAGATCCACGTGCGCGACGGGCTGATCGAACTCGACACCGCACTGGGAGATGGTGGCGGGCGTTCCGGGGAGGCTGGGGGTTCTGAGGTAGGTCCTGTGGATCCTCGTGGCCCGGATGAGGGTGAGCTCAGGTGAGGGGGCGTGAGGCGTTCTTCATGGCGCTGGAGGCCCTGCGGGTCAACCGCCTGCGCAGCACGCTCACCATGCTCGGCGTGATCATCGGCGTCCTGGCCGTCGTCATCCTGGTGGCGATTGGCTCGGGTGCGAAGAACGCCATCGAACGTGAGATCTCCGGCCTCGGCAGCAACATCATCCTGGTCGTCCCAGGCCAGCTCAGCGTGGGCGCCGCCCCCACACAGAGCAGGATGAACCTGTCCGACGCCGCGTTCGTCCGGCGTGTGGTCGGCGACCCCGCCAAGGTCACCGTCTCGGTCCAGTCCGGCGAGACCGTGCGCGTGGGCAGGACCGAGGCGTTCGTCACGATCGTCGGCACCGACGAGAACCTGCCCAACATCTTCCAGCGCCCGCTCGACCGAGGCCGCTACCTGACCGAGACCGATGTCGACACCCGCCGCAGGGTCGCGGTGCTCGGCGCCGAGGTGGCCGACGAGCTGTTCGGCGACGTCGATCCGGTCGGCAGGCAGATCACCGTCTCGGGCGCCCGCTTCCGCGTGGTCGGCGTCTACACGACGGTCGGCGCGACCTTCGGGGTGGCCCGCGACAAGGAGATCCACGTCCCCGTCACCACCGCCCAGCGGCTGATCGGCGCGGACAAGATCAACGGCATCGCGGTGGGCGCCTCGGGCCCGGACGAGATCGAGCCGCTCCAGCAGAGGGTGGTCGCCGCGCTGGGCGAGCGCTACCCGGGCGAGCGCTTCTCCGCCGTCACCCAGACCCAGCTGCTCGGCACGATCGGCAGCGTGCTCGGCATGCTCACCGGCGTGCTCGCCGCCATCGCGGGCATCTCGCTGCTGGTCGGCGGGGTCGGCGTCTCCAACATCATGCTCGTCAGCGTGCGGGAGCGGACCAGGGAGATCGGCCTGCGCAAGGCGCTCGGCGCCCGCCAGCGGGACGTGCTGACCCAGTTCCTCATCGAGGCCGTGCTGCTGACCACCATCGGCGGCCTCCTCGGCATCCTGCTGGGCGTCGGCGGCGCGCTGGCCATCCAGGCCGTCACCCCGGTGCCCGCCGCGATCACCTGGTGGTCGATCGCGCTGGCCTTCGGGGTCTCGGTGGCCGTCGGCGTCTTCTTCGGTGTCGCCCCCGCCCGCAGAGCCGGCCGCCTCGACCCGGTCGTCGCCCTGCGCGCGGAGTAGTCCAGACCGCTCCGTGGGGCGAAGAGGTTCCCGCGGGGTTGCGGTCCTTTGGACGACGACTGGTCTGCACGGGGCTGCGGTCTTTGGAGGGACGACTTTGCGCGGGGGTGTGGTTGTGGACGCGAGGGTGTGGGCTTCCAAAAGCGGGGAGGTGTGGGTATTTCGCCCCGGTTACCGGCGCTGCGGTAACGTCGGCGCATGAGCGAGTCGGTGCGAGTCGTCTGGGACGACGCCCTCACTGCCTATGACTTCGGTCCAGGACATCCACTCGCTCCCGTCAGGGTCGAGCTGACCATGGCGCTCGCGCGCGAGCTGGGCGTCCTCGACCGGACCGAGGTGGTCGGCTGCGTGCCCGCCACCGACGACGAGCTGGCCCTCGTCCACAAGCGCGACTACATCGAGGCGGTCAAACGCGTCTCCGCCCACGGCAGGCCCGATCTGGCTGCGGGGCTCGGCACCCCCGACAACCCCGCCTTCGCCGGCGTCCACGAGGCCTCCGCACTGATCGCGGGGGCGTCGCTGGCCGCCGCCCGCACGGTCTGGGAAGGTACGGCCGAGCACGCCGTCAACGTCGCGGGCGGCCTGCACCACGCCATGGCCAACATGGCCAGCGGTTTCTGCGTCTACAACGACCCCGCCGTGGCGATCGCCTGGCTGCTGGCCCAGGGCGCCTCGAAGATCGCCTACGTGGACGTGGACGTCCATCACGGCGACGGCGTCCAGGCCCTCTTCTACGACGATCCGCGCGTGCTGACGATCAGCCTCCACGAGAGCCCCCGCACGCTGTTCCCCGGCACGGGATGGCCGAAGGAGACCGGCGCGGACGGCAGCGCGGTGAACGTGGCGCTGCCCGCGGGCTGCGGCGACGAGGGCTGGCTGCGTGCCTTCGACGCGGTCGTGCCCCCGCTGCTGCGGGAGTTCCAGCCGGACATCCTGGTCACCCAGCACGGCTGCGACAGCCACGCGCTCGACCCGCTGGCCCACCTCATGCTCAGCCTCGACGGCCAGCGCACCGCCTACGAGGCCCTGCACCGCCTCGCCCACGAGACGGCGGGCGGAAGGTGGGTCGCCACCGGGGGTGGCGGCTACGAGCTCGTGCAGGTGGTTCCCAGGGCGTGGACGCACCTCATCGCGGAGGTGTCCGGCCACCCGATCGACCCTTCCACGCCGACCGGCCCCGCCTGGCGGGCGCTGGTGCGCGAGCGCACGGGAGAGGCGCCGCCGCTCACGATGACCGACGGGCGCATACCCGAGATCCGTGACCTGTCGGGCGGCTACGACCCCGCGGACCCCATCGACCGAGCGATCATGGCGACCAGGAACGCGGTGTTCCCCTCGCACGGCCTGGACCCGCTGCCGTAGCCAGAGCCCGTGTGGTCAGAGCCGGTGTGTTCAGAGCGTCGCACCTCTGGTTCGTCCGCGCGCCCTCCCGATCTTCCCTCAGGGCCGTTTCGTGGTCGCCGAGAAAGCGAAATCGGCGGCCGCTTTTCCTTTCTGACGGAAAGGAAGCCACCTGTTCGTAGCGGGTCCGCGCGGACATGCCGATCCGCTTGGCCGGGACAGGGACGGCGCGGGGCCTGCGCGCGACTGCCGTGAGGAGGGGCGGCGGTGTGGGAGCCCCAGGAGGAAGATTCCGGAATTTCGCAGTATGAGAGGTGGTTTGGACCATTCAAGGAGCGCGTAGGCTCCGGGGAGTGAGAAGGAGAGGCAAGTGCTGAGCCGCGACGAACTCCGCGAGCACCTGATCCGCACGCGCATCGCCGGAGATGTCGCGACCAGTCGCGAGAACAACCTCGATCACTACCGGTCGGTCGCCAACCGCGATCCCTACTTCCTCTTCGGCCTGACCAGCCTCCAGAACTGGACCTACCGCGACGTCCTCGCCCAGATGGCCAAATCGGCGGGCGTCGTCGCCGATCCGGGGCACCGCGAGGGTCAGGACACCATCGATCCCGACCGGACGATCGACGCGCTCGACCTCATGGCCGACAGGATCGCCTCAGCGCTGGCCAAGCCCTCGCCCCGGATCCTCTTCGCCACGGGCCACCCGACCGGGCTGCTCGCCGTCCACCTGCCTCTGGCGGCCGCGGTGGCGGCAAGGGGAGCGACGCTTCTGACCCCCGCCGAGGACTGGGCCTACTGGGGCGCGGGTTTCGGCAGGAAGCGCAAGATCCGCTATCTCGGCGACGTCGCGATGCTCGACGACAGGGGCGGCTTCGTCCACACCCATGACTCGGCGCCCATGGAGGCGATGCTGGCCGAGCTCGGCGACATCCGGCCTGACCTCGTCGTCGCCGACCACGGCTGGGCCGGCGCGGCCGGCGAGGCGGGCATCGCGACCGTCGGATTCGCCGACAGCAACGACCCTGCCCTCTTCCTCGGCGAGGCCGAAGGGAAGATCGATGTCGTGGTTCCTCTCGATGACAACGTGCTACCACGCTATTACGCACCGTTGACGGAGCGACTCGTCACACGTGTCTCACGTGCCCTTTGAGTCGAATTCGGCCCTCCCTATACCGTCTTTTCGCGCCTGCATTCCAAGAGGCTCGTCGTCCCTTTGCCAACTTTTGGCGGGGGCTGGGCGACTCTTATGTGTACGAAGTTGGACGGTTCCAACGTCCAGGCGAGGGATGCTGCCCGGCTGCTGGCCAGCCAGTTTGCTGGTTCGGCTGACAGGTGGCTCCGATAACTGAGAAAATAGGGGGTTTGCGCACTCGGAGTCCCGACTTACGCTGACGGCAGTACACGTGCGTGAGCAATGGCACCAGTGGGGATAACCCGGAAACACGTGCGGAAGAGGCGTCCGATGGGTGCAGGCGAAAGACCTCTCAGCGAGGTGAAGTTCCTGACCGTGGCGGAAGTGGCCACGGTCATGCGGGTGTCCAAGATGACGGTGTACCGACTGGTGCACTCGGGCGAGTTGCCGGCCATCCGAGTCGGCCGGTCGTTCCGAGTGCCCGAGCAGGCGGTGCACGACTACCTGAGGGAGGCCTACATCGAGGCTGGATAAGCCCTGATGCCGGTCCTCCTGCGGTGAGACGTGCGCCTGCCATCCAGGCGGGCGGGCCGGCCGCAGGTCCATTCGAGGTAGCGGTGTGATCGGTGGTCACATCGCGAATGCTGGCGCGGGTCACCCCCAGGGGGCGATCTACCGTGGATCGCCGGTAGTCTGTTGACCCGGTGTGCGCTCGCACATCGGTTCAGCCTTGCTATCAGTAACCTGGGGGTCCCGTGGGCTCTGTCATCAAAAAGCGCCGCAAGCGGATGGCCAAGAAGAAGCACCGCAAGCTGCTGAAGAAGACCCGCATCCAGCGGCGTAACAAGAAGTAGACGCAGTCTGTGAGGCGCCGATGACCCACACCGTGCTTGTCACCGGGGTCTCGCGCCACATCGGCGCCCGGGTGGCGAGCGTTCTCGCGGCAGACCCGGACATCAGCCGCGTCATCGGAGTGGACACCGTGCCGCCCTCCTCTCTCACGCGAGAAGGCGGCATCTCCCTCGGCCGGACGGAGTTCGTCCGGGTGGATCTACGCAGCCCCGACATCGCTCAGGTGATCGCGGCTGCGGACATCGACATCGTTGTGCACATGAGTCTCGTCAGCGCCCCCTCGCGGGGCGGTGGCAGGGCCTCCATGAAGGAGCACAACGTGATAGGCACCATGCAGTTGCTCGGTGCCTGCCAGCGGTCGGCGACCGTGCGTCGCGTGGTGGTTCGTTCCACCACCGCGGTCTACGGTTCGTCGCCCAAGGATCCGGCGGTGTTCACCGAGGACGTCGAACCTCACGACAGCCCGTCCCACGGCTATGCCAAGGACGCGGTCGAGGTCGAAGGCTATGTCCGGGGCTTCGCGCGCCGTCGTCCCGACCTGACGGTGTCGATGCTGCGCTTCGCCAACTTCATGGGCCCCGGCGTCGACTCGCCGCTGACGCGCTACTTCACCCAGCCCGTCCTGCCGACGGTGTTCGGTTTCGACCCCCGGCTGCAGTACGTCCACGAGGACGACGCGGTGGAGGTGCTGCGGCGGATGGCGCTGGACGACCACCCCGGCACGTTCAACGTGGCCGGGGAGGGCGTGCTCCTGCTGTCGCAGTGCGCCCGCCGAGCGGGGACGCTGGCCGTCCCGCTCATCTCGCCTGCCTTCCGGCTGCTCGGAGAGGTGGTCAGGAGCGCCGGCCTGGTCGACTTCTCACCCGAGCAGCTGCGCCTGCTGCGCCACGGCAGGGCGGTCGACTGCTCCAAGCTCTTCGCCGAGCTGGGGTGGCGGCCCAAGTTCACCACCGCGGCGGCCTTCGACGACTTCCTGCGTTCCAGGAAAGGTGTCAGGACGTGAGCGTTCCCGGAGAAGAGCGCCGGGTGATTCCCATCACCGAGGCGCCGTCCTACACCGCGCCCGAAGACTCCCTCGCCGAGCTGCTGGCCTTCGTCCGCCGCCGCATCGCGGGCGAGTACGAGGTGGACGAGTTCGGCTACGACGCCGAGCTCACCGACAAGGTCCTGCTCGAGCTGATCAGGCCCCTCTACCGGCACTGGTTCCGCGTCGAGACCCTCGGCCTCGGCAACATCCCGGACGACAGCGGCGCCCTGATCGTCGCCAACCACTCGGGCACGCTTCCCGTCGACGCGCTGATGATGCAGGTCGCCGTGCACGACGAGGCGCGACGCGCACTGCGCCTGCTCGGCGCAGACCTGGTCTACCAGCTGCCGGTCCTCGGCCACCTGTCGCGCAAGACGGGTCACACGCTGGCCTGCCGCGAGGACGCCGACCGCCTGCTGCGCAAGGGTGAGCTCGTCGGGGTCTTCCCCGAGGGTTTCAAGGGCGTCGGCAAGCCGTTCTCGGAGCGATACCAGCTGCAGCGCTTCGGCAGGGGCGGCTTCGTCGCCTCGGCCATCCGCGCGGGCGTGCCCATCGTGCCCACGGCCATCGTCGGGGCGGAGGAGATCTACCCGAAGATCGGCGACCTGCGTCACCTGGCGCGCGTCCTCGGCCTGCCGTACCTGCCGATCACGCCGTTCTTCCCGTGGTTCGGGCCGCTCGGCCTGGTGCCGCTGCCGTCCAAGTGGATGATCGAGTTCGGCGAGCCGATCCGCACCGACAGCTACGACGCCTCGGCGGCCGACGACCCGATGCTCGTCTTCGAGCTCACCGACCACGTGCGCGAGGTCGTCCAGCAGCTGCTCACGGCCCTTCGCCTACGCCGCGGTCACGCCTTCTTCTGACCAGCCGTACGGCCCGGCGTGAACCCGAACCCCCGCTGAGGGAGAGATGTCGGGGACCACGTTGATTCCGTCGAGCCGTACGGCGCGGCGTGCCGTACGGCGCGGCGTGAACCCGAACTCCTGCTGAGGGAGAGATGTCGGGGACCACGTTGATTCCTTTGAAGGGGGCGGCCTGTTGACCGCGCCGACTCACGTCAGGATCAGGGACGACGAGCTGATCCGAAGTTCCCTGACCGACCCCGAGCAGTTCGCCGAGCTGTTCGACCGCTACTCGGGCATGCTGTACCGCTACGTCTCCAAGCGCCTCGGTCCCGAACCGGCCGAGGACCTGGTCGGGGAGACGTTCCTGATCGCGTTCGCGAAGCGGAAGAAGTACGACCCGTCCTACACGGACGCGAGGCCGTGGCTGTTCGGGATCGTCACCAAGCTCCTGTCGCGCCACCATCGCAGCGAGGCGGCCCGCTACCGGGCACTGCAGCGCGCCCCGCACGACGGCGTGACCGAGTCGCACGTGGACCGGGTGGTGACGGGGATGACGGCGCGGGCCGCCCGACCGCAGCTGGCCACCGCTCTCGCCGCGCTGCCCGCCAGGGACAGGGACGTGCTGCTGCTGATCGCGTGGGGCGACCTGTCGTACGAGGAGGTCGCCCTGGCGCTGTCCATTCCCGTCGGGACCGTGCGCTCCCGGCTGAACAGGGCCCGCAGGAAGGTCCGCGCGGCGCTCGGCGACACCAACCCGATGAACGAGGAGGAGTGACCATGGACGATCTGAGGATGCTCCGCGACCTCGGGCAGGAGCTGGAGCACGAGCCGCCCGCGTCGCTGGTGCGCCAGCGCGACCGCTACAGGGAGTCGCCGCGCCGCAGGTTCAGGCTGAGCGGCTGGCCGGTGCTGGGGCTGGCCGCCGCGGCGACCGCGGCCGCGGTGGCCGTGCCGATGGTGCTGATCGGCGGCCAGCAGCCGCTGGCGGGCAGTACGGTGCCCGGGCCCGCGGGGGCCCGCCCGTACAAGGCGAACCAGGCGCTCAACGTGCTGCTCATCGGCTCCGACACCCGCAGGGGCGAGGGCAACGCCAAGTACGGCCCGCTCGACGCCAAGCAGGAGCGGGGCGCCAGGGCGGACACGATGATCCTGCTGCACCTGTCGGCCGACGGGAAGTGGGCCGCGGCGGTGAACCTGCCCCGCGACTCCATGGTGGACCTGCCCGCCTGCGAGCAGACCCCGGCCATGCACGGAATGCTCAACGCCGCCCTCGCCAACGGCGGGCTCAGGTGCGCGTGGGCGGCCGTGGAGAGCGTGACGAAGGTCAGGGTCGACCACGCCGTCGAGGTCGACTTCTCCGGGTTCAAGGAGATGGTCGACGCGGTCGGGACCGTCCGCGTGGAGGTGCCCAGGCCGATCGACGACCGCAAGTCGAAGTTGAAGCTTCCCGCCGGAGTGAGCGAGCTCAACGGGGAGCAGGCGCTCGGCTACTTCCGGCTGCGCGCCTACGGCGACGGCAGCGACCTGCAGCGCATCAAGCGCCAGCAGGACCTGCTCGCCTCCCTCATCAGGGAGGTCAGGAGCGACCCCACCAGAATCGGCGCGTTCATCGAGGCGGCGAGCAAGGCGGCCGTCACCGATGAGGGGCTGGGGGTGAAGGAGATGTCCGACATCGCGAGGGGCATGGCGGAGGCCGAGGTCTCCTTCCACACCGTTCCCTGGATCACGAGCCGGCGCGATCCCAACCGGATCGAGTGGAAGCAGCCGGATGCCGCCCGGCTGTTCAAGAAGATCGCCCACGACCAGCCTATTGGACGCTGAGTCCAGCAAGGGTTATCGTCGGCGGCATGAGAGCGTGGAAGGTCGCCGCGGGGGTGCTGGCAGGTGTGGCCATCGGGGCTGCGGCCCGCGCGCGGAGGGGCTCGGTGCCCCAGCCGCTGCGCGGACGGGTCCTCACCGTCACCACCCCCGACGGCGTACGGCTGGCGGTGGAGGTCGACTCGCCGGAGTCACCGTCGTACGCCGTGGTGTTCGCCCACGGCTGGGTGCTCAACAGGCACTCGTGGCACTTCCAGCGTGAGGCGCTGGCGGGCCGGGCCATGCTGGTCTCCTACGACCAGCGCGGCCACGGCGACTCCACCGCCGGCCCGCCCGACTGCTGCACGATCGAGCAGCTAGGCGAGGACCTGCACACGGTGATCTCCGCCGTCGTGCCGTCCGAGCTGCCGGTGGTGGTGGTCGGCCACTCGATGGGCGGGATGACGGTGATGGGTCTGGCCGCGGCCCACCCCGAGCTGTTCGGCTCACGCATCGTCGGCGCGGCCCTCGTCAGCACGTCGTCGGGACGGCTGGGCGAGAGCACGTTCGGCCTGCCGGGCGTGTTCGGCCGGCTCGCGCCGAGGGTGACCCCGCGCGTCATGAGCGCGCTCAGGGACCCGCTGATCACCCCGGTCACCACGCTGCCCCTCACCCGGTACATGGCCTTCGGCCCTCGGGCGGAGCACCTCCGCTTCGTCAACCGCATGGTCGCGGCCACGCCCGCCGCGGTGATGGCGGGCTTCTTCCACGGCATGGTCGCCCACGACAAGCTGGCGGCGCTGTCCGCGCTCAGCGAGGTGCCGACGCTGGTGATGGTCGGCGCGCACGACCGCCTCACCCCGCTGGTCCACAGCCACAGGATCGCCGAGGCGCTGCCCTCCGCCCGGCTGGTCGTGGTGCCGGGAGCCGGGCACATGCTGGCGCTCGAACGTCCCTCGGTGGTCGGCGCCGAACTGTCCGCCCTGCTGGAACGGTGTCGGCCAGAAAGCTGAGGATCTCCCCGTGCGCGGCGGCACGGCTCCGGTCGCCTCCGGTCGAGGTGCCTCACCTGGCGCGCCATGGAGAGTGCCACCACCCTCAGGACAGCGACGGGCCGGGAAAGGGACGGGTCGAAGGCCGGGCTCAGGTGGAGCGGTAGTGGCGGCGGAGCGCGATGCCCGCCGCGATGCCGCCCGCCACCGCGCCCAGCCCCGCCGCGATCGGCAGCGCGGTCAGCGTGGCCTTGCGCCCCGTGCGGTAGTCGCGGATCGGCCAGCCGTGCTTCTTCGCGTGCTCCCGCAGCTCCGAGTCGGGATTGATGGCCACCGCGTGCCCCACGAGCGAGAGCATCGGCAGGTCGTTCGCCGAGTCGCTGTAGGCGGTGCAGCGGGTCAGGTCGAGGCCCTCGCGCCGAGCCAGCGCTCGTACGGCCTCGGCCTTGGCGGGACCGTGCAGCAGGTCGCCGACCAGGCTGCCGGTGTAGACCCCGTCACGCGACTCGGCGACCGTGCCGAGCGCGCCGGTCAGGCCGAGCCGCTGCGCGATGACCCTGGCCAGCTCGACGGGGGTCGCGGTGACCAGCCAGACGCGCTGCCCGGCGTCGAGGTGCGACTGGGCGAGGGCGCGGGTGCCCGACCAGATGCGGTCGGACATCTCCTCGTCGTAGATCTCCTCGCCGAGCCGTACGACGTCCTCGACCTTGCTGCCCGCGACGAAGGCGAGCGCCGTCTCCCTCGCCACCGCGATGTGCTCGGGGTTCTCGTTGCCGCGCAGCCGGAAGACCGCCTGGCCGACCGCGAACTTCAGCAGGTCGGAGGAGGTGAACATGCCACGCGTGGCCAGACCCCTGGCGAAGTGGTAGATGGAGGCGCCACGCATCATCGTGTTGTCCACGTCGAAGAAGGCGGCGGCCTGGAGGTCGGGCTCGGCGGGGAGCGTGGCCACGGCGGCGGCTGCCGCCACCTCTCCGGCGATCTCCGCCTCGGTCGCGCGTTGCCGTCGAAGTAGCCGCCTCATAGCCCCACAGCTTAACCGGCACATGTCAGCGAAGCCCCGCGGAAGAGCCCGCCGCCCCGGCCGAAAACCCCGGATTCAGCCGCCATCGTCCCGCCGCCCCGGTTTCAGCCGGCAGGGAGGCGGAGGCCGTCGATGTAGTCGAGGTAGCCGCTGGCCTGTTCCTGGTCGACGTCGTTGAGCCGTTCCAGCATGGGGTCGACCGCCTTGTGCTGCTCCTCGACGAATTTGTTGATCTTCTCCTGGTCCCGGGGGGCCGCCCTGTCCATCCGTTCCATCGCCGAGCGCGTGCTCTCCTCCATCTCCTGGAGCGTGGCGCCGACGTGCGGTCCGCCTCCGCCGGCGTCGAGCAGTGCCCTCAGTTCCTCGGCCCGCTTCGCGGCCGCCTCCAGCTCGCCGTCCGCCTTGTCGGGGTTGAGGTCGTAGATCGCGCCCTCGGCCGCGCGCTTGAGCGGGTAGAGCAGGTCGCCGGGCACCGCCTTGTAGGTCACCATGACCGACAGCACCATCACCATCGCCATGCCCGCCGACAGCACGGGGGTCAGCCATCGCCACTGCCTGCGCCGTTCGGGGACGGGCGCGGCGGCGAAGGTCTCGGACATGAGGGTCTCGCGCAGCCTGGCTCTGAACGCCGGATCGGGACCGGGGCCCAGCGGGAGATTGTCCCCCAGGTCGGTGAGTTGGCGCAGAAGGTCATCATGGCGCCGATGCCGTGACCTACCCATGAACGCTCCCTGCCGCCCCCGGATGGTGATCTACTGGTGGTGATACTTGCCTAACGACCTGCCGCCGGGTGAGGTTACGCCAGATCGGGCTTGAGGGCCCTGGCCAGCGAGCGAATCGCACGGAACTGCAGCGCTTTGATCGCTCCACTCTTCTTCCCCATGATCAGCGCGGTCTCCGCGAGTGACAGTCCGTGCAGGAACCTCAGGACGACGCATTCCTGCTGCTCGGGATTGAGGTCACGGACCGCTCGCAGCACGCGGTCGTTGATGATCGCCGTGACGACGGCGTTCTCCGGGATGTGCGCCCCTTCGAGCGGCACGTCCAGCACCTCGGCGGTCGAGACCTCCAGGCGGTACCTGCCTGACTTGAAATGGTCGGCGACCAGGTTCCGCGCGATGGTCACGAGCCAGGCGCCGAAGTCACGGCCCTGCCAGGTGAAGTCGCTGATCCGGCGGAGCGCGCGAAGAAAGGTCTCGCTGGTGAGATCCTCGGCGAGGGGATGGGAGCCGACCCTGAAGTAGATGTAGCGATAGACGAGGTCCAGATAGCGGTCGTAGAGCGTTCCGAAGGCGTCGCTGTCGCCGGCTTTCGCCCGCAGGACCAGCGCGCGCAGCTCGCCGTGGTCCGCCTCCTGGGCGTCTTCGCGCACGACAAGCTCGCTCGTCCGTGCTCCTCCAACGGCCGCTGGAGGAAGTAGCCCGGCGAACGACCACGATTCAGGCATCCGGTATCCCTAGGGGTAAGGGGTGCGGCGTGCTCGAACACTCTAGAAATCAACTGGAAATTCCACAATCCACACTGGGCCCGGCATGACTACCTGTAACCCGCGGATACCGTGTGGACCAACCAGCTTCCCTCTTCGGCTACCGGTTGGGAGGTGATGTCCGGCAGCATTGGGGGCACCATGGAACTCCTCGTCGCAGTGATCGCGTTCGCCGGCGCTCTGCTCGCAGGGATCGCCGCGTACGCCTTGGTGCGCCGCCTCCAAGAAGAGCGTGAAGGCTGGCTGATCGCCTGGACGGTGGCCGCGGTCGCACTGTGCGTGTCACTGGCTGTGATCGGATTGGGCGGCCTCACGTCGTTCGGCGCCCTCACCTTCAGGCTCTACCAGCTGTTCGGAGCCCTCCTCGCGCCGCTCTGGCTGGCCATCGGCCTCATCCAGCTGCTCGCGGAGAAGGGCAGGGTGAGCTTCGCCACCTGGCTGCTCGGCACCGCCACCACCATCGTCGCCACCTACATCGTCGTTCTCGACCCGATCCGCGACGAGGCGAAGTTCCAGACCGAGACCCTGCCCGCGGCGAGCCACTGGGGCCTGGTCGCAGGCGCCGTCCTGACCGGCGTGCACGCCCTGGTCGTGCTGGTCATGCTGGGCTGCCTGGCGGTGGCCGGCCTGCGCTGGCGCAAGGGCGACGAGTACGACACCGACAACATGCACGCGGCCCTAGTGATCGCGCCCAGCGGCATCGCGCTGGTGGGCGCCGTGCGCTTCAGCGTGCCGGCCGTCTTCACCGTCGCGCTGCTCCTGGTCGCCGCGGCCGCGGTCTGGTACGCCGTGCTGCGCCCGCTCGCGCCGTACGACGACGAGGAGGACGAGATCGACGACGAGGCCTGGGAGACCCGCCCCTCCGGGCGCAGAGCCGTTCAGGAGCCCGCTCAGGCGCCCGCGCCCGCCCAGCCCCGGAGGTCAGGACTGGGCGACCTGGTGGCCGAGTACCGGGCGGGCGAGCAGGAGATCGACTACGCCGCGCGCATGTCGCCCGCCTCCGACGCCTTCGCCGCGGGGCCCGCCACCGGCTACGTCATGTCGGCCAACGGCGCCGACGCGCCCCTTCCGCAGAGCGGTCCCCAGAGCAACGGCTACCACACGGGCACCCATCCGAGCGGCGCCCATCCGAGCGGCGCGCACCAGGGCGGGGGCCCGCAGACCGGCCCCCACGGCATCCCTCAGCCCCAGGCTCCGCAGGCGGCGCCCGAGACCGGCATGTTCGGTGTCCCCGACGGCCTGGCGGCCTCCCAGGGCTACGGCAGGGCCGCCCGAGAGCCCGAGTACGGCATGCCGGGCACCGGTTCGCTGTACCCGGGAGCGGAGATCTACCCCGGCGCGGAGAGCCCCGCGTTCGGCACCGGCGCCCACACCGCCCCCGCCGTGGGCACGTCCCGCCCCTCGCCGAACATCTACGGCCTGCTGACCGTCTTCACGATCATGGACGGCTCCGGCGACGCCTTCGACCGGCTGGCCGAGGAGACCGTCGACGCCGTACGGCGCAGCGAGCCCGACACGCTGGTCTACGCCTGCCACGCGGTGAAGTCGGCCCCGCTGCAGCGCATCGTCTACGAGCTCTACCGGGACGAGGTCGCCTACGTCGACCACCAGCGCCAGCCGCACGTGGAGCGCTTCCTCACCGAACGCCAGTCGATGGTGCTGGCCACCAACGTCATCGAGCTCAACGTCAACGCCGCGAAGGTGGTGCCGCTGCCCACGGCGTTCCAGCTCTGAGGTCAGTCGGTCAGGGCCGCGCGCAGGCGCGCCTCCGACACCTTCCAGAAGTCGTGCTGCACGCCGTCGACCAGTGTGACGGGAATCATCTCCCAGTACTTCTCCGTCAGCTCGGGTGAGGAGTTGATGTCGATCTCCTCCCACGGCACCCCCAGCTCGGCCGCGACCCTGGAGATGATCGTCCGGGCGTCGTCGCAGAGATGGCAGCCGGGCTTGCCCAGCAATGTGATCTGGTGCATGCCCCCACCATAGCCACGACTTTGTGCGTCGGTTCACAAAGGGATTAGTCTGAAAGACGGCCACGATACCGATCGCGTAAGTCCCAAGGAGTCCCGGCACGTGATGCGTCAGCCCCAACCGCGTGACCGCGGCATCCCTGAGGCGACGGTGGCCAGGCTGCCGTTGTACCTGCGGGCGCTCAACGGGATGGCCGAGCGCGGCATCGCGACGGTGAGCTCCGAGGACCTCGCCTCGGCGGCCGGAGTCAACTCCGCCAAGCTCCGCAAGGATCTGTCACATCTCGGCTCGTACGGCACGCGCGGCGTAGGCTATGACGTGGAGTACCTCGTCTACCAGATCTCCCGTGAACTCGGTCTGACCCAGGACTGGGCGGTGGCCATCGTCGGAGTCGGTAACCTCGGCCGCGCCCTGGCCAACTACGGCGGCTTCGTCTCGCGTGGATTCAGAGTCGCCGCGTTGCTCGACGCCGACCCCGAAATCGTGGGCGACGACATAGCGGGGTTGAATGTTGAGCACATCGACGAACTGGAAGCCGTCATCAAGAGACGCGGAGTCTCGATCGTCGTGCTGGCCACCCCAGCGGCCGCGGCGCAGGAGTTGTGCGACCGGGTGATCGCGGCCGGGGTGACGAGCATCCTGAACTTCGCCCCCGTCGTGCTTTCGGTGCCCGACACTGTCGATGTCCGTAAGGTCGACCTATCGATCGAGCTGCAGATCCTTGCGTTCCACGAGCAGCGCAAAGCGGATCGGATGAGTGGGGGGCCACTTATGGCCGTGGACAGCCAGTGAGTGTTCTTGTTATCGGGCTCAGCCACCGGAGCGCTCCGGTGGCCCTTCTGGAGCGCGTGTCGGTCTCCGGCGACGCGCTGGTCAAGCTCCTGCACGACGTGCACACCGAGGTGAACGTCGCCGAGGTCATGGTCGTCTCGACCTGCAACAGGGTCGAGGTCTACGCCGCGGTCGACCGCTTCCACCCGGCGCTGACCTCGATCACCAACCTGCTCGCCGTGCACTCGGGCGTGCCGGTGGACGACCTGACGCCGCACCTGTACGTCCACTACGAGGACCGCGCGGTCGAGCACATCTTCTCCGTCGCCGCCGGCCTGGAGTCGATGGTCGTCGGCGAGGGCCAGATCCTCGGCCAGACCCGCCAGGCGCTCAAGCTGGCGCAGAAGCACGGCACGGTCGGCGCGACCCTGAACGAGCTGGCCCAGCAGGCGCTGAGGGTCGGCAAGCGCGCCCACTCCGAGACCGGCATCGACCGGGCCGGCGCCTCCCTGGTCACCGCGGGCCTGTCGTTCGCCGGCGACCTGACCGGCCGGCGCGCGCTGGTCGTGGGCGCGGGCGCGATGAGCGGTCTCGCCGTCGCCACGCTGGCGCGCGTGGGCATCACCGACGTCGTGGTCGCCAACCGCACCTTCGCCAAGGCCGTACGGCTGGCCGAGACCGTCGGCGGCAGGGCGGTCCACCTGTCCGAGGTCCCCCGAGAGCTTCAGGACGCCGACCTGGTCATCTCCTGCACGGGCGCGGGCCACCACACGATCACGCCGGAGATGCTGCAGCACCCGGTCTTCCTGCTCGACCTGGCGCTCCCGCACGACATCGACCCCGCGGTCAGGGAGCTGCCCGGCGTCACGCTCGTCGACCTCGAGACGATCAGGGAGTCGGGCGTCGGGGCGGCCGAGAGCGGCCCCGTGAACGCCGTGAGAGCGCTGGTGGCCGAGGAGCTCGAGGCGTTCCTGTCGGCCGAGCGGGCGGCGCGGGTCACCCCGACCGTCGTGGCGCTGCGCAGCAAGGCCGCCGACGTGGTCGAGGCGGAGCTGGGCAGGCTGATGATGCGCCTGCCCGAGCTCGAGGGCAGGGCCCGCGACGAGGTCGAGCAGACCGTGCGGCGCGTGGTGGACAAACTGCTCCACGAGCCGACTGTGCGTGTCAAGAGGCTCGCGACCTCACCCGCAGGTGATCATTATGCGGAAGCGCTGCGCGAGCTGTTCGACCTGGATCCGAAGAAGCCTGAGGCCGTGAGGAGGGTGGACCTGTGAAGCTGGGAACCCGTCGAAGCCTCATGGCGACGACCCAGTCGCAGATGATCGCCGATCTCTACACGGCGAAGACCGGCCAGACGATCGAGCTGGTCGGCATCACGACGTTCGGCGACGTGACCAAGGCCCAGCTGTCGCAGCTCGGCGGCACCGGCGTGTTCGTCAGCGCGCTGCGCGACAAGCTGGTCGAGGACGAGATCGACTTCGCCGTCCACTCGCTGAAGGACCTGCCGACCAAGCAGGACCCGCGCTTCACACTGGCGGCGCTTCCCGAGCGGCACGACGTGCGCGACGCGCTGGTGGGCAGGCTCAAGTTCGCCGACCTCGCGCCCGGTGCGAAGGTGGGCACCGGCTCGCCGCGCCGCATCGCGATGCTGCGCGCGCTGCGCCAGGACCTCGACTACGTGCCGATCCGCGGCAACGCCGACACCCGCATCGGCAAGGTCGCCTCGGGCGAGCTCGACGCTGTCGTCCTGGCCTCCGCGGGGCTGACCCGCATCGGCAGGCAGGCGGAGATCTCCCAGATCTTCGAGGTCGAGGAGCTGCTGCCCGCACCTGGGCAGGGCGCTTTGGCCGTAGAGTGTCTCTCGACCAGGTCTGACCTGGTCGACTTCCTCAGCGTGCTCGACGATCCGCGGACCCGTTCCGCGGTGACGGCCGAGCGCGCGGTGCTGTCCGCTCTCGAGGCGGGATGCTCGGCCCCGGTTGGCGCCTTCGCCCTCGATGACGGGCACACGCTGAACCTGACCGCAGCGGTCGTCGCGCTCGACGGCCGCGAAGCGGTGCGCAAGTCCGCCGCCGGTTCTCCTTCGGAGGCCATGGAGCTGGGCCGCGATCTCGCGGCCGCCATGATCGCCGAAGGGGCCGACAGATTGATGGGGGAGCATTCCCATTGAGCTCCGATAGTCCAACCTCCGCTTTCGTCGCCTTCGTGGGCGCGGGCCCAGGCGACGAGGGCCTCCTCACGCTCCGCGGCGCCGAGCTGCTGGGCAGGGCCGACGCCGTCGTGCTCGACCAGGAGGCCTTCGGCCCGCTGCTCAAGTACTGCAAGGAAGGCGTCGAGGTCGTCCAGGGCGACTTCGTGAAGCGTGCCAAGGCGGGCCAGCTCGTCGTGCGCCTGTGCGAGGGCGACCCGATGCTGTTCTCCTCGATCACCGAGGAGGTCGCGGCCTGCACCGCGGCGGAGGTGGACTTCGAGATCGTGCCGGGCGTGCCGCCCGCCACGGCCGTGCTCGCGTACGCCGGGATCCCCCCTGCCTCCGACGTGCCCGAGTTCAGGATCGTCGACGCCGCGCAGGAGCAGGACTGGGCCTCCCACGCCACCTGCCCCGGCACGCTGGTCATCTACAACGGCATCGACCAGGCCGTGGCGATCGGCAAGGCGCTGATCTCGAACGGCAAGCCCGACTCCACGCCCGTCGCCGTCAGCGGCGCGGGCACCACGACCGAGCAGTACACCGTCGCCACCACGCTCGCCAGGCTGCAGCCCGACCTCAAGCACGCGGGGTTCACCGAGCCCGCGCTGATCGTGGTCGGCGAGGCCGTCGGCCTGCGCGACCAGCTGTCGTGGTTCGAGACCAAGCCGCTGTTCGGCTGGCGGGTGCTCGTGCCGCGCACCAAGGAGCAGGCCGCGGGCCTGTCGGAGCAGCTGCGCTCCTACGGCGCGGTGCCCGAGGAGGTCCCGACGATCTCGGTCGAGCCGCCGCGCACCCCGCAGCAGATGGACCGCGCCATCAAGGGCCTGGTCACCGGCCGCTACGAGTGGGTCGCCTTCACCAGCGCCAACGCCGTCAAGGCGGTGCGGGAGAAGTTCGAGGAGTACGGCCTCGACGCCCGCGCCTTCGCCGGGCTGAAGGTCGCGGCGGTGGGCGACGCCACCTCGCAGGCGCTGGTCGAGTTCGGTGTGAAGCCCGACCTGCTGCCCTCGGGCGAGCAGTCGTCCGAGGGGCTGGTCGCCGAGTGGCCGCCCTACGACTCGATGCTCGACCCGATCAACAGGGTGCTGCTGCCGCGTGCCGACATCTCCACCGACACGCTGGTCGCGGGGCTGACCGAGCTGGGCTGGGAGTGCGACGACGTCACGGCCTACCGGACCGTCCGCGCCGCGCCTCCGCCCGCGCCCATCCGTGAGGCGATCAAGGGGGGCGGGTTCGACGCGGTGCTGTTCACCTCGTCCTCCACGGTCAGGAACCTCGTCGGCATCGCGGGCAAGCCGCACAACGTCACGGTCATCGCGGTCATCGGGCCGCAGACCGCCAAGACGGCCGAGGAGTTCGGGCTGCGCGTCGACGTGATGGCCGACAAGCCTTCCGCTTCCGCGCTGGCGGCCGCGCTGGCCGAGTACGGTCGTAAGCAGAGGCAGGCGGCGCTGGAGGCGGGCGACATCCCGCGCAGGCCGTCGCAGAACCGCAGGGGCGCACGCAGGCGCACCAAGTAGGGGGACCCCCATGACCGCTGAGTTTCCCGCCGCCCGTCCGCGGCGGCTGCGCCGTACGCCCGCCATGCGGCGGATGGTGACGGGCACCCGGCTGCACCCGGCCGAGCTGATCCTGCCGGTGTTCGTCAAGGAGGGCATCAGCGAGCCCCAGCAGGTCGGCTCGATGCCGGGCGTCGTCCAGCACACCCGCGACTCGCTGCGCAAGGCCGTGAGCGAGGCGGCGGAGGTGGGCGTGGGCGGCGTCATGCTGTTCGGCATCCCCGCCGTAAAGGACGGCCACGGCAGCGCCGCCGACGACCCCGAGGGCATCACCCAGCGGGCGCTGCGCGACGTGGTGTCCGAGGTGGGCGACGCGCTGGTGGTCATGGCCGACACCTGCCTCGACGAGGTCACCGACCACGGGCACTGCGGCATCCTCACCCCCGACGGCGAGGTCGACAACGACGCCACGCTCGACCGCTACGTCTCCATGGCGCTCGCCCAGGTCCGCGCCGGCTCCCAGATGGTCTCGCCGAGCGGCATGATGGACGGCCAGGTCGGCGCCATCAGGGCCGGTCTCGACGCGGCGGGCTTCGCCCACATCCCGATCATGGCCTACGCGGCGAAGTACGCCTCCGCCTTCTTCGGGCCCTTCCGCGACGCGGTCGAGACCCCCAAGGACTTCGGTGACCGCAAGGCCTACCAGCAGGACCCCGCGGGCCCGCGCGGCGAGGCGCTGCGCGAGGTACGGCTCGACCTGGCGGAGGGCGCCGACATCGTCATGGTCAAGCCCGCCCTCGCCTACCTCGACATCCTGCGCGAGGTCCGCGACACGGTCGAGGTGCCGGTCGCGGCCTACCAGGTCAGCGGCGAGTACGCGATGATCGAGGCCGCCGCCGCCAACGGGTGGATCGACCGCGACAGGGCGATCATGGAGTCGCTGGTCGCGATCCGCCGCGCCGGGGCGGACCTGATTCTCACGTACTGGGCGGCGGAAGTGGCTCGCAGAATCTGAACGTGGGGGTTTGCCGTCGGGTCATGGGACGTATGCGTTAGAGTGCGAGGACAAGTGCTGGTGTGTCCCTTGTGAAGCCTTGTCTTGTGCCCGGGGACCTCTTCTCACGCACGGGGACTCGAACGGGAGACACCAATGGTGGGGGTACCACTCGCTCGGCGTACCAAAAGGCGGACGCGGCCGACGCGCATCGACTCTGTCCTGCAGTACGCGGCCCTGGGCTGGGCCAGCGTGCCAGGCGCCCATCCGCTGCGCCGGGGGTCCCGCGCCTGCTCGTGTGACCGCATCGGCTGTCCCGACCCCGGCGCGCACCCCCTTTCGCCCGCGTGGAGCCTCCAGGCCACGACGGACACCGCCCTGCTCACCCGCTGGTGGCAGCGCGAGCCCGAGGCCAATGTGATCCTCCCCACCGGCCGCGTGTTCGACGTCTTCGACGTACCACTGGCCGCCGGGCTCACCGCGCTGGCCCGCATGGACGCCGCTGACTTCCCCTCAGGCCCGGTCGCCGCCAACGGTGACCGGGTGCTGTTTTATGTGGCCACCCGGGGCAACCCCGAGGACGAGGACGAGTGGTGGTCCTGCAGCCTCGACGTGGCCCCCACCACGATCGACGACACGCCGGGGCTGCGCTGGCACTGCCGCGACAGCTTCGTCCTGGCGCCGCCGTCCACGTTGCCGACCGGCCAGCCGACCTCCTGGCTGCGGCCCCCTGACGGCCGCCCGCTCCCCGACCCGCTCCGCGTCCTCGACTGGCTCGTCTGACCCGCCCAGCGCCATCCCCGGCCGGGACCTCCTCCGCCGCCCGGCCACCGAAGAGACGTCCACCCGTGCCCACGCGAGGTCTCGACCGCCCCCCTAGAGACGTCCGCCTGTGTCCACGTGCGGCCTCCGGAGATAGCAGGGGGTGGGGATCGTAGGCTGGAGCGCGTGAGCCGTACACAGAACTCAGAGGAACTCTTCGAGCGCGCCCGCGCCATCGTCCCCGGCGGTGTCAACTCTCCCGTCAGGGCGTTCGGCGCCGTAGGGGGAACGCCGCGATTCATGGCAGCGGGCGATGGCCCCTACATCACCGACGTCGACGGCAACCGCTACGTCGACCTGGTCTGCTCGTGGGGTCCGATGATCCTGGGCCACCGCCACCCCTCCGTCGTGGCGGCCGTGTCCGAGGCGTTGTCCCACGGCCTGTCGTACGGCACCGCCACCCCCGGCGAGGTCGAGCTGGCCGAGGAGATCGTGGCCAGGATCGCCCCGGTGGAGAAGGTACGCCTGGTCAGCTCGGGCACCGAGGCGACGATGAGCGCCGTACGGCTGGCCCGCGGCTTCACCGGACGCTCCAAGATCATCAAGTTCGCCGGCTGCTACCACGGCCACGTCGACGCGCTGCTCGCCTCGGCGGGCTCGGGCGTGGTGACCTTCGGGCTGCCCGACACGCCCGGCGTCACGGGAGCCGCGGCGGCCGACACCATCGTCCTGCCGTACAACGACCTGACGGCGGTCGAGGAGGCCTTCCGCACCGCCGAGATCGCCTGCGTGATCACCGAGGCGTGCCCTGCCAACATGGGCGTCGTCCCGCCGCTGCCCGGCTTCAACCAGCGGCTGAAGGAGCTGTGCGCGGCCAACGGTGCCCTGCTCATCGTCGACGAGGTGCTGACGGGCTTCAGGGTGTCGAGCGCGGGCTGGTACGGGCTCGACCCGGTGGAGGCCGACCTCATGACGTTCGGCAAGGTCATGGGCGGCGGGCTGCCCGCCGCGGCCTTCGGCGGGCGGGCCGACGTGATGGCGCACCTGGCCCCCGAGGGCCCCGTCTACCAGGCGGGCACCCTGTCGGGCAACCCGCTGGCCACCGCCGCGGGCCTGGCCACGCTGCGCGGCCTCGACGACGATGCCTACGCCAGGATCGACGCGGCGGCCGCGGCGGTCTCGGCCGCAGCCTCGAAGGCGCTGGCGGCGGAGGGCGTGCCGCACCGGCTGCAGAGCGCGGGCAGCCTCTTCTCGATCTTCTTCACCGATCGGGAGGTGACCGACTTCGCCGCCGCCCAGACGCAGAACACGAAGGCCTACACCGCGTTCTTCCACGCGATGCTGGACCAGGGCGTCTACCTGCCGCCCTCGGCGTACGAGGCGTGGTTCCTGTCGGCCGCGCACGACGAGGCGGCGGTCGGTCTGATCGTCGACGCGCTGCCCGTGGCCGCCAGGGCCGCCGCCTCGGCGGCGTAGCCGCGGGCGGCGCGGGGCCTGGTGCCCGCGTACAGCGCGCCCGAGACGATGAGCACCCCGGCGAGCAGCTTCACCCACGAGATGCTCTCGCCGGTCACCAGGGCCGCCGACGACAGGCCGAAGACCGGGATGAGCAGCGTGTACGGCGCGACCGTCGACGCGTCGTAGCGCTTCAGCAGCCATCCCCACACGCCGAACCCGCCCAGCGTCGAGATGAACGCCACGTACATCAGCGACGCCACCCCCTCCCACGCGAAGGTCAGGTGCGGCACCCCCTCCACCGCCAGCGACAACAGGAGGAGGGGCGGGGCCGACAGCGCGCTCACCCACACCATGAAGCGCAGCGAGTCGGGCGGCGCGGCCTTGCGCTGGATGACCGTGCCCAGGCCCCAGGAGGCGGCCGCGCCCACGCACATCAGGAAGGCGCCGAACGGGCCGCCCGCGCCGAAGTCGTAGGCGACGATCGCCAGGCCCGCGAAGGCGACGGCCAGCCCGACGATCCTGCGCGTCCCCGGCCGCTCGCCCAGCAGCACCGCCGCGAAGACCACCACGAACAGCGCCTGGGTCTGCAGCACCAGCGAGGAGAGCCCGGGCGGCATCCCGGCTCGCATGCCGACCAGCAGCAGCCCGAACTGGCCCACGCCGACCGCGGCGGCCACGCCGACGATCCACCGCCAGGCCACGCCGGGCCGTCCCGCGAACAGCAGCGCGGGGAAGGCGGCGAGGGCGAACCGGAGCGCGGCGTAGAGGAGGGGCGGGAAGTGCTGGAGCCCGACCTCCATGACGACGAAGTTGAACCCCCAGACGGCCGCCAGTCCGATCGCGAGCAGGACGTGCTTGAGACGCATTCCACCATGCTCACCAGACAAGACACTTGAGCACAAGCAACACTTTCTTAGGTGAAAGGTTTAGAATGGCTACATGCTTGACCTGAACCGGCTGAAGGCGCTGCACGCCGTCCACGTCTACGGGTCGGTGGGCGCCGCCGCCGACGCGCTGATGGTCACCCCGTCCGCGGTCTCCCAGCAGCTCGCGAAGCTCGAGCGCGAGACCGGCGCCACGCTGCTCGAACGCAACGGGCGAGGGGTGAAGCTCACCGACGCCGCCGGACTGCTCGCCGAGCACGCCGAGAAGATCCTCGCCCTGGTGGAGACCGCCGAGGCCGACTTCGAGGCGCTGCGGGGAGCCGTCGTCGGCAGGCTCAACATCGGCGCGTTCCCGACCGCGGCGCGAGGGCTCATGCCGCAGGCGCTGACGCTGCTCCAGCAGCGCCATCCCGACCTGGCCGTGCACCTGAGCGAGCGCGAGCCCGAGCGCCAGATCAGGGAGGTCGCGCGCGGCGAGCTCGACCTGGTCGTCGTCCAGGACTGGCTCAACAGGCCCATCGCGGTGCCCGAGGGGCTGTCCAGGGCGACGCTGCTCGACGACATCGCGGACGTCGCGCTGCCCGCGACGCACGCGCTGGCCGAGCGCAGGGAGGTCGCGCTGGCCGAGCTGAGCGGCGACAGGTGGATCAGCTCCTCGCCCGGCACGATCTGCCACGACTGGCTGGTCTTCACCCTGCGCAGCGCCGAGCTGGAGCCGGAGATCACCTGCATGGCCGACGAGTACCCGACCCAGCTGGCGCTGGTCGAGGCGGGACTCGGCTGCGCGATCGTGCCGAGGCTCGGCAGGGTCCACATCCCCGAGGGCGTGCGGATGGTGCCGATCATGCCGCGCCAGACCCGGCGCATCTACGCGCTGTGGCGCACCGACGCCGCCCGCCGGCCCGCCATCCGGGCCGCGGTCGAGGCGCTCGTGGCCGCCAGCAGGGAGCTGGAGACCGGCTGGATCAGCTGACCGCGATCGCGACCATCCCGCCGAGGATGACCCCTGCGGCGAGCAGTCTGCGCCGCAGGTCGCCCTCGGCCAGCAGCCGCCCTCCCATGACCACCGCGATCAGCACGCTCACCTCCCGCATCGGCGCGACCACGCTGACCGGCGCCAGCCTGAAGGCGAACAGCGCGAGCAGGTACGACAGCGGCACCAGCACGGCCGCCCCGAGCACCTTCGTCCAGTGCTCGCGCCACACCTCGGCGACCAGCCGTCGCCTCTCGCCGAGCGCGAACGGCGTGATCGCCAGCATCCTGAACAGCTCGCCGAGATAGATCAGCACCATCGGCGCGACCGCGGACTCCTTCACCAGCTGGGCGTCCCAGAGCGTGTAGCCCGCGATGAACACGCCCGTCATCAGCCCGAACAGCAGCCCCCTGACGTCTCCCACGCCGCCCCCGCTGAGCAGGAACACGCCGATGCCCACCAGCAGGATGCCCGCGACGCCGAGGTGTGTCGGGTGCTCCCCGAGGAACAGCACGGCGGCGGCGCTGGCCAGCATCGGCCCGGTGCCCCTCGCCACCGGGTAGACCACCGACAGGTCGCCGTGGCGGTAACCACGCTGGAGCAGCACGAAGTAGGCCAGGTGCAGCGCCGTGCTCACGCAGATCAACGGCACCATCCGCCATGACGGCACGGCGCCCGTGACCAGCGCGGCAGGTGTCCACAACACGGTCGAGGCGGCGGCGACCAGCCACAGGAACACAACGGCGTCGGCCTTGGCCGCCTGCTTGCTCAGCAGGTTCCATCCGGCATGGGAGACGGCGGCGACCAGGACGAGGGCGAGCGCGAGAGGGTTCACCGGTCCACTTTCGCAGGGCGGGCCGACGCGAACGGATAGGGTGGGGCCACCATGGCTGAGACCACCGTCGTTCACCTGCTGCGGCACGGAGAGGTGTACAACCCCAAGGGCATCCTGTACGGCAGGCTGCCCGGCTACCGCCTGTCGGAGACCGGCCTCCTCATGGCGGAGACGGTCGCCAAGGCCGTGGCCGACCGCGACATCGTCCGCGTCTACAGCTCCCCGCTCGAGCGCGCCCAGGAGACCGCCGCCCCGCTCGCCGCCAAGCTCGGCCTCGACGTCGAGATCGACGAGCGGCTGATCGAGGCGGGCAACGTGCTGGAGGGCAGGCCAATCGCCCGCCTGGTCAGGAGCCCGCGCAACTACCGCCACTTCTGGCATCCGGGCCGGCCGTCGTGGGGCGAGCCGTACACCGAGGTGGTGGCGCGCATGCGCGACATGGTCGACACCGCGCGCGCGGCCAGCCGCGGGCACGAGGCGGTGCTGGTCAGCCACCAGCTGCCCATCTGGATGATCAGGGTGGCCGCCGAAGGGCGCAGGCTGTGGCACGATCCACGCCGCCGCCAGTGCGCGCTCGCCAGCCTGACCACGTTCACCTTCGACGGCGACCGGCTCGTCAGCATCGGTTACAGCGAGCCGGCCGCGGCGCTTCTCAAGGGCCGCCCCAGCGTCCCGGGCGCGTGATCCCGCCGGTAGAGTTACAAGCTCTACCGGCTGTAGTACAAGGAGATCCTTCTCCCGTGCGCGCTCAATCCTCAGCTCTCGCCCTCGCGGCCCTGCTCGCCGTCTCCGGTTGCGCGGGGAACGTCAGCGGCCAGCCACAGGCGGGCGACACCAGGTTCGTGGCGGGCGACGGCAAGGTCACCGTGTTCCCCGCGGCCGACCGCAAGGCGGCGCCCGCGGTCGAGGGCATGACGCTCGACGGCGCCAAGGCCTCCGTCGCCGCGCACAAGGGCAAGGTCGTCGTGCTCAACTTCTGGGCGTCGTGGTGCGGCCCCTGCCGGGCCGAGGCGCCGGTGCTCAAGGACATCTACGCCAAGACCAAGGCCAGCGGCGTGGAGTTCATCGGCATCGACTTCAAGGATCGCCAGGCCGACGCGCTGGCCTTCGAGCGCACCGAGCAGCCGGGCTACCCCAGCATCTTCGACCAGCCGGGCAAGGTGGCGCTCTCCTTCCAGGGCACCGTCCCGCCCGCCGCGATCCCCTCCACGCTGATCATCGACGAGCAGGGCAGGGTGGCGGCGCGGGCGCTCGGCGCGGTCAAGTACAACGACCTGCTCAAAGCCGTCACCCAGGTGCGCGATGAGTGACGTCGTCGCCTCGGGTTCGCTGCTGCTGGCCGTGCCGATCGCGGTGCTGGCGGGGCTGGTGTCGTTCCTTTCCCCGTGCGTGCTCCCGCTGGTCCCCGGCTACCTGTCGTACGTGACCGGCATGAGCGCCGATCCCAAGCGCGGCCGGCTGGTGCTCGGCACCGGCCTGTTCGTCCTCGGCTTCGCGGTGGTGTTCGTGGCGGGCGGCGCGCTGTTCGGCGGCCTCGGCTCCGCCCTGTACGGCAGCGCTGACGTGATCACCAGGATCGTCGGCGTCCTGACGATCGCGCTCGGCCTGTCCTTCATGGGGGTCATCCCCGGGCTCATGCGCGACGTGCGCATCCACAAGGTGCCGAGCGCGGGCCTGGCCGGCGCGCCGCTGCTCGGCGTGGTGTTCGGCCTCGGCTGGACGCCCTGTATCGGCCCCACCCTCGCCGTCGTGCTCTCGCTGGGCTACAACGAGGGCAGCGCGGCCAGAGGCGCCTTCCTCGCCGTCGCCTACGCCGCGGGGCTCGGCCTGCCGTTCGTGATCGCCGCCCTCGCCTACAGCAGGGCGCTGCGCACCTTCCGCGCCATCCGCAAGCATTCGCAGCTCATCACCAGGATCGGCGGCGGCATGCTGGTCGCCGTCGGCGTGTTGCTCGTCACCGGAGTCTGGGGGCAGATCATCGCTGGCATGCAGACGTGGATCGGCGGATTCGAGCCGGTGATCTGATGACGGTCGACGAGATCCAGAAGGAGACGCCCAAGCCCACCAGGCTCGGGTTCGTGGGGTGGCTGCGCTGGTTCTGGCGCACGCTCACCTCGATGAAGACCGCGCTGGTGCTGCTGTTCCTGTTCGCGCTGGCCTCCATCCCCGGCTCGCTGGTGCCGCAGCGCTCGGTCGAGCCCGACAAGGTCGCGCTGGTCTACCAGAACAGCCCCGAGCTCGCCGAGTGGTACGACCGCTTCTACCTCTTCGACGTCTTCACCGCTCCCTGGTTCGCGGCCATCTATCTGCTGCTGTTCACCTCGCTGATCGGCTGCGTCCTCCCGCGCACCACCACGTACCTGAAGGAGCTGCGCCGCAAGCCGCCCACGGCGCCCAAGAACCTGTCGCGCCTGCCGTACCACGCGAAGGTCGAGGGCGGGCCGGACGAGGAGGAGGCGGCCCGCCGGCTGCGGAAGCTGCGCTTCAGGGTGGTCACGGGCCCCGGCTGGGTGTCGGCGGAGAAGGGCTACCTGCGCGAGACCGGCAATCTGCTCTTCCACGTCGCCCTGCTGGGGCTGCTGGTGGCCGTCGGCATCGGCTCCCTGTACGGCTACCGCGGCAACGTGCTGGTCGTCGAGGGTGACGGGTTCGCCAACACCGTCGCCGCCTACGACCGCTACATGCCCGGCAGCCGCGTCTCGGCCGAGTCGCTCGAGCCGTTCCACTTCACGCTGAAGGAGTTCCAGGCCAGCTACCAGGTGACGGGCGACAAGCGCGGCCAGGAGCTCGACTACACCGCCAAGCTGCGGGTCAACGACGCCTACGACTTCGACCTCAAGGTCAACGAGCCGCTCGAGGTCAACGGCACGCAGACCTACCTGATCGGCCACGGCTACGCGCCGGTGTTCAAGGTCACCGACGGCAAGGGCCAGGTCGCCTTCGACGGGCCGGTGCCGTGCCTGATCGAGAGCAAGGCGACGCTGACCTCGGGCTGCGTCGTCAAGGTGCCCGACGCCCAGCCGGAGCAGCTGGGGTTCCTGCTGCAGTTCCTCCCGACCAGCGTGCGGCTCACCGACGGCAGCCACGTCTCGGCCTTCCCCGGCGAGCTGAACCCGGAGGCGAAGATCGTCGGCGCATTCTCCGGCGACCTCGGGGTGCGCTCGGGCAAGCCGCAGTCGGTCTACCAGCTGGCGCCCGACGACGTCATGAAGAAGCTGAACCCGCTGGTCATGGGGTCGAAGGCACCGCCGCCCCTGGCAGTGGGGAAGTCCTTCGACCTTCCCGACGGCCTTGGGAAGATCGAGTTCACCGGTGTGAAGGAGTGGATGACGCTCCAGATCGCCCACGACCCTGGACGCATGCCAGCGCTGCTGGCCTCCGGGCTCGCGACCGTCGCCCTGGTGCTGTCGCTCATGATCCGCCGTCGCCGCGTGTTCGTCCGGATCAAGGACGGCACGGCCGACGTGGGCGGGCTGACGCGCACCGAGGGGTCGGGCACGGGCTTCGACGAGGAGTTCGCCGACATCGTCAAGGTCCTATCCGCAGGAGAGAAGGATGTCCGCTGAGCAACTCGCAGGACTGAGCGACGACCTCGTCCTCGGGACCGTCCTGCTGTACCTGGCCGCGATGGTCGGGTTCGCGCTGGAGCTGGCCTTCGGCCGGGCCCGCACGAACACCGGCGCCACCGCGATCACCGTCACCGAGTCGGGCGTCACCGAGTCGGGCGTCACTGAGGACGTGGCCGCGGGCGCGGCAAAGGAGGCGCTGGCCGCCGCGGGCTCCGTGGCCGCGGGAGCTTCGTCAGCCGCCCTGGCCGCCTCGAAGCCCGGTGAAGGAGACGGTGCGGACGGCGTGGTCGTCCGGTCGCCGGAGCCGCCGTCCTGGGCCCCGATCGCGGGCGGGATCGGCGTGCTGCTGGCCTGGCTGGGCCTGGCCGCCAACCTCGGCTCCGTCATCACCCGAGGGCTGGCCGTCGGCCGCTGGCCGTGGGGCAACATGTACGAGTTCGTGGTCTCCATCTGCCTCGCGGCGGTGGCGGCCTTCCTCGTCACGCAGCTGCGGAGCAACGTCCGCTTCCTGGGCGCGTTCGTCATGGTGACGGCCGCCCTCGGTCTCGGCTTCGCCGTCATCTGGCTGCACGTCCCGGCGGGGCCGGTCGTGCCCGCGCTGAACTCCTACTGGATCGCCATCCACGTCTCGGCCGCGATCGTCGCCAGCGGACTGTTCACCGTGGCGGGGGTCTCCGGCATCCTCTACCTGATCCGCCGTGACGGGTTCTCGCGCCTGCCCACCCGGGCCGATCTCGAGCGGGTCGCGCACCGGGCGATCGTCTTCGCCTTCCCCGTGTGGACCTTCGCCGTCATCGCGGGAGCGCTGTGGGCCGACAAGGCGTGGGGTCGTTACTGGGGCTGGGACCCGAAGGAGATCTGGGCGTTCATCACCTGGATCGCCTACGCCGCCTACCTCCACGCCCGCGCCACGGCGGGGTGGAAGGGCCGCTCCGCGACCGTCGTGCAGCTGATCGCCTTCGCCTGCCTGCTGTTCAACCTGGTCGGCGTCAACATCTTCCTCGGCGGCCTGCACAGCTACGCCGACGTCGGCGGCTAGTCGTCGTCGCGCATGCGGCGGTCGAGGTCGCGCAGGAAGTCGGGGTCGTCGTCGGGCCCGCGCGGTGGCTCCACCAGGTCGTTGATCGAACGGCCGGGCATGCGCAGCGGGCGAGAGCGCGTGGGACGGCCGAGCAGCAGCCAGAAGACGCTGCCGACCAGGGGCACGAGGACGACGACGAGGACCCAGAGGACCTTCGGCAGGTTCCTGACCTCCTCGTCCGGGGTCGTGATGACGTCGAACAGGGAGTAGAGCCAGAAGGCCAGCACCGCCAGGCCGAGAAGCACGCTAGGCATGCCCGCACTGTAGGCCATGGATCGCGTGATCGTGTCGCCGAGCTGCCCCATTTCGGGTGACTCGGGAAGATCGGCAGCGTACGGTGGAGGCTGATTTCCCGGCAGTCCGACCAAAGGCGGCGCCGGGCCGGTGACCCCAGGTTCCTGGTCCGGCGGGCTCCAGGGTCGTGGAGAGGTGCGATGGCCTTTTCTGACGACAGGCGGTCAGGCGACAGGGGCCGGCATCGGCGGGGGAGCCGTTGGTGGCGGCGCGGTTCCTACCTCTCGTCCCGCCGCTCCGACGCGCCGCGCGAGTCGTTCTGGGCCGGCGACCGGCCCGAGCGCGACGACGATTCGGGCGCGTTGTGGGGCCTGTTCGGCGGACGGCAGGACAGAAACCGGTCGGGCACGCGGCGGGAGCAGTCCCGCCCCGCCGTCGAGCGGAAGGCCGCGCAGGAACGGCCGGAGGAGCGGGCCGGCGAACAGCAGAGGCGCTCATGGCCCCCGGGAACGCAGGGACGGCCCGTGGGCGGAGACACGCGGGACAGAGGGACGAGCGAGCGCCGCGACGCGCCCCGGCAGGCGGAGAAGGGCTCGCGGTACGCCGCCTCCGTCGTCGACCGGCCGCAGTACACCTGGCAGGACTTCGAGCGGGTCGACGAACGTCCGAGAGCGCAGCCCAACAGGCCCGACGCGCCCGCCAGGGGCGACGGCCTGGCCCACTGCGGGTGGCTGGAGGGCATCCTGCACCGCCAGTGGGACGCGCGACAGGGGCCGCCGTCGGCCGACGCGGTGCGGGCGGTCGAGAGCCTGGCCAGGTTGCCCGAGCGGCTCAAGGAGCTGCTCGCCGACGGTCTCGAGGGCATCTACGTCGGCGAGGGCGGCGTGCCCGACCTCGACGACATGGGCTACCTGCGCGGCGCGCCGCTGCCCTCGGGGCGGGCGTCGTGGGACATCTGCGCGGGCGCGTACGGCGACCGCAAGATCGTCGTTGGCGACCGCCCCTCGCCCACGCCCGACGTGATGATGCACGAGGTCGGCCATGCCATCGATGACGTCGACTCCCCTCATGGGGATTGGGTGTCGGACTCGCCGGAGTTCGTGGCACTCTACGAGCAGGCCCAACCCCTGCTGGCCTCCTCCTTCCACCGGCAGGGCGGCGGGCTGGGGCGCAAGGAGTTCTTCGCGGACGCCTTCGCGGCGATCGCCTCGCGCCAGCGGCCCGCCCTGGTCGACATGCTGGGCGGTGACACGCGGATGGCGCTCAATGTCATGTTGTTCTTCAACCGGCGCTACGGAATCTAGGTGATCAGCCATGTACGTGATCCGGCTCGCTGACGGGACTCTGCGCGTGCCGCAGAGCCTGACCAGCGAAGACGGGCGGCTCATCGGCAACGCGTACGTCGAGGTGGAGCCCGGCGATCCGGACTACGAGCGGTGGCTGCCCGAGGCGCTGACCGAGGAGGAGCTGGCCGAGCGGCGGCGGCGCTGGGAGGAGGAGAACGACGAGCTGGAACGCGCGTTCCTGGCCTTCAAGTCGCAGCAGGAGGAGACCTGAAGGGCATGACGGCTCGCCGGGCTGACCATGCGACGTGACGGCGGCCGGCCGGAGTCCGCTGGAGCGGCGTGGGAGGACAGGCCTCGGCCACGAACGGCGGGTGGGTCTGGGCGCGCCTGCCGTACACGCCGATCATCCGAACCGGTGACCCTGCGGGTTGTGACTAGCAGGATCACCGGCTGACGGAACGTCAGACGCGCGGGGACTCACCAGGCCGGTCGGCCGTAAGAACGTCCTCGCCACGCAGAAGGGCGTGTACTTCCGATTCGCGGAAGCGACGGTGCCCTCCGGGGGTACGGATGCTACTGATGCGGCCTGCCGCGGCCCAGCGCGTCACCGTCTTTGGGTCTACCCGGAAGAGGGCGGCTACCTCTCCCGGCGTCAGCAGACGCTCGCTGCTACTCTCCACCAATCTCTCCCCCTCGCATCCCGCTTCCTGCCAGCGGGCGGACAGGTACCCAGTGTGTCGAGCGAACCCTGATTTATCCGTGCTTTTCTACAAAGATCACGGGTTGTTATCAGCTGACTGCCCGATTGTTATATGATAGAGCCTCTTTGGGGCTCTCGTGGGTGTTTCTTTACGAAAGCGCCTGACTGGGAACAGTAGCAGCGCTCGCGCCCGGTGCGTAGAGCGACCGGCCCAGGGGGCCGAGTAACCTCGACGTGTGCATCCTGTACTCGTTTACACCGCGTCGCGGATCGGGCTGTTCCTCGTGACTCTGGGTGTGCTCTATCTGCTGAACCTCCGCCACCCGCTGGTGCTGATCGCGGTGGCGTTCGTGATCAGCGGGATAGCCAGCTACGTCCTGCTGTCCAAGCAGCGTGACGCCATGAGCGCACGCATCAGTGACAAGATCGACCGGCCGAAGCCGGAGGACGACTAGGGCAGGGGGAACATGCCAATCCGGGCATGGTACTCCCGTCCGAGTCGCGTTGTGTCACTACCAACGAGTAGTCCGCCGGGGTGGGCCAGAAATGCCTTGACTCCGATGCCACGCTCACGGCCGGGATTCCAGCCGAGCGCCTTTCCCGTGACGGGATGAATGGCGGCGATTCCCTCACGTGGCACCGCTCCGGGGCCCGCCGAGTCGCGGCCGCCTGGATTGTTCATCCAGCGCTGGTGTCCGCCCACGTACACGGCCGATCCCGTCACTGACACCGAGTAGAGCGAGTCGCCACCCGTGTGGTTGACCCAGGTGGGCCTGACCCGCTGGCCTCGCGCGTAGGTCTCGAACCTGGCCGCGGTGTCGCACAGCTTCCTCCTGCCGCCCGGCCCGCCCGTCGTGACGACGGCGAAGTAGCTCCCGTCGGGGGCGAAGTCGAGCCCTCGCACATAGGAGGGGAAGACGTCCATGCAGTCGGCGGCATAGGCGTCGGTGCGCCAGTCGGCCACCTTCGCGTTCACCGCGCTGATGTCGATCAGGCCGAGCTGCGGCCTGGACAGGCCGTTCAGCGTGGTGAAGCTGCCGTCGACGGCCAGGCGATCGCGGTTCACCGCCAGCGCGTGGACCCGCACCCTCGGCGTGCGCGGATGGCCGGGCGTGATCGCGAAGCTCGTGTCGGCCACGCCGGTCGTGGCGTTGAGCCTGGCCAGCGCGAGTCTCGGCCGGGTGAAGTCGCCGCCGACGTAGAGCTTCGACCCCTTTCTGGCCAGCGTGGAGACCGTGCCTCCGCTCACCCTGGGGTTGAAGCTCCGCACGACCGAGCCGTCGGACAGGCGCAGCCGTACGAGCCCGTTCCCGCCGACGTAGACGGTGTCGCCCGCGCCCTCGGCCAGCGCGTTGACCGGCTCGGACATCACGGGGGCGAAGTCGGGGAGGATCTCGCCCGTGCGCAGGTCGTAGGCGAAGAGATTGTCACGGTCCAGCGTCATGGATCGGCGCGCGTCGCTCACCTCGCTGAAGGAACCGCCGACGACGACGGTGTCGCCGACCAGGGCGATGGCGTTGACGATGCCGTCGAGGACGTGGGGCGTGTTGTCGACCGGATTGGCCGACACCACGCGCGCGTGCGCGATGGGGGAGACGGCGAGGAGCGCCGCGAGGGTGGTTCGGGCAAGCATTCGCCAAGTCTTAGCAGACAGTGAGTAATCGAGTGGCTACTTCAGGTTTATTGCCGCTAAAGCCCTAGGCTTGTCCCATGACCCGAGCTCAGTTGGACAAGCAGCCGCATGAGGTCGCCGCGATGTTCGATCGCACGGCCCGGCGATACGACCTCGTGAACGACGTCATCTCGCTCGGTCAGGTACGGCTGTGGCGCAAGGCCGTCGCCGACGCCGTCGACGCGGGGCCCGGCGAGATCGTCCTCGACCTCGGGGCGGGCACGGGCACCTCCACCGACGCCTTCACCGGCCTGGGCGCCCGCGCGATCGCCTCCGACTTCTCCATCGGCATGCTGAGCACGGGTGTCAGGCGCAGGGGGCGCAACGCGCTCACCGGCCCCGGCCTGCCGTTCATCGCCGGGGACGCGCTGAACCTGCCGTTCGCCGACGACGCCTTCGACGCCGTCACGATCTCGGTGGCGCTGCGCAACGTGCACGACACCGAGCAGGCGCTGCGCGAGATGCTCCGCGTCACCAAGCCGGGCGGCCGCCTGGTGATCCTCGAGTTCTCCCACGTGACGGTCAAGTCGTTCGACCTGATCTACCGCGAGTACCTGATGAAGCTGCTGCCCAAGGTGGCCAAGGTCTTCGGCTCGAACGACGACTCCTACGAGTACCTCGCCGAGTCCATCCGAGACTGGCACGACCAGCCGGCCCTGGCCCGGGTCATCCAGCGGGCCGGCTGGGAGCGGGTGGCGTGGCGCAACCTCAACCTGGGCATCGTCGCCCTGCACCGGGGCTACAAGCCCCAGGGGTCAGCTTCTCGGTCGTGAACAGTGAACGACCGAGCTCGCAGCTCCTCTCCGTCGATGGATTCGACGCCCGTGGTTCCTGACTGGCTCTGAAGAGTTCCAGAGGAGGAAGCTCCCCTTGCGCGATCCGCGCCCGGGGGTGACTCTGGTCATGTCTCACGGCTCCGATGTCCTGTCGTAGGTGCGCGGGTGCTGCGGGACCTTACGGGCGGATGGGCGGCGACCATCCGCCCGCGTCGTCTGCGTGGACATCCGGCTCGATGCTCGTGGGAGGTGCGCGCGTCTTCATCGGATTCACCGCCTTTTTCGCGGCGTAGGGGATTAAGATGAGGTTTTCCCTCCGGGAAGTGTCATGCAATTCCCGCTGGGATTATTGAAGAGATGCCCGCCTTTGTAGGGGTTCAATCCCTATGGGCGGTGGGTAGTACTTCGACACGCTTGTGAGGAGAGCTGAGTGGCGCGGGAGCCGAGCCCCACCGTCAGCCGACGCCGACTCGCCGCAGAGCTGCGTCGACTCCGCGAGGATGCCCAGGTAACGGGAACCCAGGTCGCCCAGGTACTGGACGGGTCGTCCTCCAAGGTCTCCCGCATGGAAAAAGCCCAGGTGATCGCCCACAAGGACGACGTCGCCCTGCTGGCCGACTTCTACCATGTGCCGCCGGTCGTCCGTGAGGCGCTCCTCACCCTGGCGGAGGAGGCGGGCGAGAAGGGCTGGTGGGAGGCGTACGGAGACTCTCTCGCCGAGTCGTACATGAGTTACATCGGCCTCGAGGCCGGCGCCGAGTCGATGCTCACCTGGCAGAACGTCACCGTTCCCGGCCTGCTGCAGACGGCCGACTACGCGCGGAGCGTCAACGGCTCCGGGCATCCGCTCAGCGCCATTCCACCCGCCGAGGCCGAGCGGGCGGTACGCGTCAGGCTGCGCAGGCAGCAGCTGCTGGAAGGGCCCTCACCCCTGGTGGTGGACGCCCTGCTCGACGAGTCGGTGCTGCACCGCCGCTTCGGCCCTCCCGAGGTGATGCGCGAGCAGCTTCAGCACATACTCAAGATGGCGCAGCTGCCCAACGTCTCCGTCCGCATCGTGCCGCTCGACGCGCCGCACGGGCCGTCGACCCATGCGTTCGTGCTGCTGAAGTTCCCGCCCCGGGCGGGGCTGGACAGCATCCACGAGGACCTCGTGTACTTCGAGCACGCCACTGGTGCCGTGTTTGAGGAGCGATATACCGAGACGTACCGAGTTGAGCAGTTATTTCGTCAGATGTCCGCTGAGGCGTTGACCGAGGAGGATTCACTGAAGATGCTCGGAGAGCTCAGTCGGTGAATCCCGCGCCCGCTGTCGGGGTATGCACCTCTTTGCCCCCGACAGTGAGGATGTGCCATGGAGTCAGCGACCTCGGAGGAGATCGTATGGCGCAAGAGCAGCTTCAGCGGACCGACAGGCGAGTGCGTGGAGGTCGCCCGCATCCCTGGGGGAGGCGCGCTGGTCAGAGACTCCAAGGCGCCCGATGAGGCGGTTTTGCGGTTCAGCGAAGGTGAATGGCGAGCTTTCGTGGCCGGGATGCTGAACGGGGAGTTCCACTGACAACACCCGGAAAAGTGATATTTCACTATCCTCCGGTCACGATTCCGTAAAGCCCCTGCGGGGTGCCTCCGCGGTCGATTTAATCGCGCGCAGGGTGGTCATACACGCGCGCTCCGGCAGGGCAAGATATCGGAGCGCCACTAGACATGGGGTGAATCGGCCAGTGGACGCTGTTGTTGCTGGGGCTGCTGTCGGCAGCTGGCGCAAGAGTAGTTACAGCAACATCAGCGGCGAGTGTGTGGAGGTCGCTCCCGCCGCCGGTGGCGTGATGGTGCGCGACTCGAAGAACCCCGGTGGGGCGGTGCTGGCGTTCACCGGCGGAGAGTGGCGGGCCTTCCTCGCGGGGGTCCGCGACGCCGAGTTCGACCTCTGACTCCCGGCTCGATGTTCGTGTCAAGGCCCTCTGTCGGTGACAGGGGGCCTTCCCCATGTGCAAACCATGTACCCGCCTGCCCCCCGGTGCCGGAAAAGCGCTAGACTTCCAGCCGACAAAGTTTGTGAAGAGCTTCACAAAGGAACGAAGGCCCACACTCCGCGGCCAACAAGCGTGTAGGACAGGACAGGTCCGTGACCGTGCCAGCTGACAGCAGGCAAGCGCAGGAGCTCGCCGTGAGCGCGCGAGGAACCAGCCAACCAGCGGCGAGGCGGGCGCGACCATGAACGCCGTTGACGCCGACGTCATCGTCGTCGGCGCGGGTCCCGCCGGATCGGCGACGGCGTTCTATCTCGCCCAGTCCGGGCTCGACGTGCTGCTGCTCGAGAAGACCCGTTTCCCCCGCGAGAAGGTCTGCGGCGACGGTCTGACCCCGCGGGCGGTCAAGCAGCTCATGAACATGGGCGTCGACATCGACGCTCCCGGATGGGTCAGGAACAAGGGCCTGCGCGTCGTGGGCGGCGGCGGTCGCTACGACCTCGACTGGCCGCAGCTCGACAGCTTCCCCGACTTCGGCCTGGTGCGCACCAGGCAGGACTTCGACCAGGTCGTCGCGGCCACCGCGGTGAAGGCCGGCGTCCGCCTGATGGAGGGCGTCAACGTCACCGGCCCGATCCTGGACGACCGCAGCGGGCACATCGTCGGTGTCACGACCAAGGACGGCGCCTCGTACCGCTGCCGCGTGGTGGTGGCCGCCGACGGCAACTCCACCAGGCTCGCGCTGGCGATGGGGCTGCACAAGCGGGAAGACCGTCCGATGGGCGTCGCCGTACGGACGTACTTCGAGTCCCCGCGCCACGATGACGACTACCTGGAGATCTGGCTGGAGCTCTGGGACGAGGAGACGTTGCTGCCCGGGTACGGGTGGGTGTTCGGCGTCGGCGACGGCACCTCCAACGTCGGCCTCGGGCTGCTCAACACCAGCGACGCGTTCAAGAACATCGACTACCGCGACCTGCTGAAGCGGTGGACGCGCAACATGCCCGCCGAGTGGGGCTTCACCGAGGCGAACATGACGGCCCCGATCAGGGGCGCGGCGCTGCCGATGGCGTTCAACCGGCAGCCGCACTACACCCGCGGCCTCGTACTCGTGGGCGACTCGGGCGGCGCGATCAACCCGTTCAACGGTGAAGGCATCGCCTACGCGATGGAGACGGGCGAGGTGGCGGCCGAGGTGATCGCCAAGGCGCTGCGCGGCACCACGGCGGCCCAGCAGGAGCGGATCCTGCGGAGCTACCCGCAGGTGCTCAAGGACGCCTACGGCGGATATTTCACGCTAGGCAGGTGGTTCGTCGAAGCTATTGGGAAGCCTGGCGTGATGAGCTTCGGCACGCGGCATGGTCTGCACCACCCCAGCCTGATGCGCTTCGCCCTCAAACTCCTTGGTAATCTCACCGACCGGCGAGGCGATGCGTCAGACCGGATCATCAACGCTCTCGCGAAGGTCGCCCCACCAGCATGAACCGTTCATCCGCCCGGCACACATACAGTTCAGTCCGCGCGCCCGCGCGCGTGGAGATGGGAGAGGAGGCGTAGCGATGGATCTTTATGTGCCCATCCTGGTGCTCGCCATTGTCGCGGGGGGCTTCGCGCTCTTCTCGGTGGCGATCGCCCCGTTCACCGGTCCCAAGCGCTGGAACCGCGCGAAGCTCGACGCCTACGAGTGCGGTATCGAGCCGACCCCCCAGCCTGTCGGTGGCGGACGCTTCCCGCTGAAGTACATGATCACCGCGATGCTCTTCATCGTGTTCGACATCGAGATCATCTTCCTGTACCCGTGGGCCGTGTCGTTCGACATGCTCGGGGTCTTCGGGCTGGTCGAGATGGTGCTGTTCATCGTCACCGTGCTCGTGGCCTATGCCTACGTGTGGCGCCGCAAGGGTCTGGACTGGGACTAGAAAATGGGACTTGAAGAGAAACTCCCGAGCGGGTTCATCCTCAGCACGGTCGAGGCGGCCGCGGGGTGGGCCAGGAAGAACTCGGTGTGGCCGGCCACGTTCGGTCTCGCCTGTTGCGCGATCGAACTGATGGCGACCGGTGCATCGCACTACGACCTGGCGCGCTTCGGCATGGAGCGCGCTTCGGCGTCTCCTCGCCAGGCCGACCTGATGATCGTCGCGGGCCGCGTGTCGCAGAAGATGGCGCCGGTGCTCCGCCAGATCTACGACCAGATGGCCGAGCCCAAGTGGGTCATCGCCATGGGCGTGTGCGCCTCCAGCGGCGGCATGTTCAACAACTACGCCATCGTGCAGGGCGTCGACCACATCGTGCCCGTCGACATCTACCTGCCGGGGTGCCCCCCTCGGCCCGAGATGCTGATCGACTCGATCGTGAAGCTGCACGACAAGATCCAGAACATGAAGTTCGGCGCGCACCGCGCCAAGCAGATCGAGGAGCTCGAGCTGCAGGCGCTCCGCACGCTGCCCCTGATCGACCAGGAGGCCTCCAAGTGAGCGAGAACCTCCCCGAGGTGCCCAAGGCGCAGGTGCCCGAGGAGCCGGTGGCCCGCCAGGGCATGTTCGGCGCCACCGGCACCGGCGACACCTCCGGCTACTCCGGCCTCGTCGTACGGCGGGCGCCCCGCCTGTCGACCCCCCGCCCCTACGGCGGCTACTTCGACGAGCTCGTCGACAAACTGGAGACCTTCGACGACGACGCCATCGAGCGCGTGGTCGTCGACCGCGGCGAGCTGACCCTCCACGTGAAGCGCGAGAAGCTGGTGGAGGTCTGCCGGCGCCTGCGCGACGAGCCCGAGCTGCGCTTCGAGCTCAGCCTGGGCGTGAGCGGCGTCCACTACCCGCACCTGGCGGGCGAGGAGCTCCACGCGGTCATCCACCTGTGCTCCATCACGCACAACAGGCGGGTCCGCCTCGAGGTGAGCGCGCCCGACTCCGACCCGCACATCCCCTCGACGGTCGGCGTCTACCCGACGCACAACTGGCACGAGCGCGAGACGTACGACTTCTTCGGGATCATCTTCGACGGTCACCCCGCGCTGACCAGGATCATGATGCCGGACGACTGGGACGGTCACCCGCAGCGCAAGGACTACCCGCTCGGCGGCATCCCCGTCGAGTACCGCGGCGCCGAGATCCCCTCGCCGGACAACAGGAGGTCATACGCGTGAGCACCGGCTACGACGAGGCGACCGAGGGCAAGGTCTACTCGGTCAACGGCGCCGACTGGGACGACGTCGTCGGCGCGGTCCGCGACTCCGAGGACGAGCGCCTGGTCATCAACATGGGCCCGCAGCACCCGTCCACGCACGGCGTGCTCCGCCTGATCCTCACCCTCGACGGCGAGACGGTCACCGAGGCCCGTACCGGCATCGGCTACCTGCACACCGGCATCGAGAAGAACATGGAATACCGGACGTGGACCCAGGGGACCACGTTCGTCACCCGCATGGACTACCTCGCGCCGCTGTTCAACGAGACCGCGTACTGCATGGGCGTGGAGAAGCTGCTCGGCATCGAGGACCGCATCCCCGAGCGCGCGCAGGCCATCCGCGTGATGATGATGGAGCTCAACCGGATCTCCTCGCACCTGGTCGCGATGGGCACGTTCGGCATGGAGCTGGGCGCGACCACGCCGTTCCTCTTCGGCTACCGCGACCGTGAAATGGTCATGGACCTGTTCGAGTACATCACGGGTCTGCGGATGAACATGGCCTACGTCAGGCCGGGCGGCGTCAGCGTCGACCTGCCGGCGGGCACGGTCGACAAGGTCGGCGAGTTCCTGAAGGAGATGCCCAAGCGCATCAAGGACATCCGCAAGCTGCTCGACGAGAACCCGGTCTACACCCGCAGGACCAAGGATGTGGCCTACCTCGACCTGACCGGCTGCATGGCGCTCGGCATCACGGGCCCGATGCTGCGGGCCGCGGGCCTGCCGTGGGACCTGCGCAAGTCGCAGCCCTACTGCGGGTACGAGACCTACGAGTTCAACGTCGCCACCCAGCAGAGCTGCGACGTGTACGGCCGTTACCTCGTCCGCATGCAGGAGATGGAGGAGTCGCTCAAGATCATTGAGCAGGCTCTCGACCGCATCGCGGGACCGCTGAAGAACAAGCCGGTCATGATCGAGGACAAGAAGATCGGCTGGCCCGCGCAGCTGGCGCTGGGCCCTGACGGCTTCGGCAACTCGCCCGACCACATCGCGCACATCATGGGCAGCTCCATGGAAGCGCTGATCCACCACTTCAAGCTGGTCACCGAGGGCTTCAGGGTCCCGGCGGGCCAGGCCTACGCGGCGGTGGAGTCGCCCCGCGGCGAGCTCGGCGCGCACGTGGTCAGCGACGGCGGCACCCGCCCGTACCGCGTGCACTTCCGCGAGCCGTCCTTCACGAACCTGCAGGCCGTACCGGCAACCTGCGAGGGTGGCCAGGTCGCCGACGTCATCGCGGCTGTGGCATCCATTGACCCGGTCATGGGAGGTGTTGACCGGTGAGTTACTCGCCGGAAGTCCGGGAGCGTCTCGAGAGGGACGCCAAGGAGATCATCGGGCGCTACCCGAAGACGCGCTCGGCGCTGCTGCCGCTGCTGCACCTGGTGCAGTCGGAGGACGGTTACGTCTCCGACGCGGGCCAGGAGTTCTGCGCGGAGATGCTCGGCCTGAGCAAGGCCGAGGTCGTGGGCGTCTCGACGTTCTACACGATGTACAAGCGCAAGCCGATGGGCGACTACCACGTCGGCGTCTGCATCAACTCGCTGTGCGCCGTCATGGGCGGCGACCAGATCTGGGAAGAGCTGTCGGAGCACGTCGGCGTCGGCCACGACGAGACGACCACCGACGGCAAGGTGTCGCTCGAGCGGCTGGAGTGCAACGCCGCCTGCGACTTCGCCCCCGTGATGATGGTCAACTGGGAGTTCTTCGACAACCAGACGCCCGAGTCGGCCAAGCAGCTCGTCGACGACCTGCGCGACGGCAAGAGCATCTCGCCGACCCGCGGACCGAAGAAGCTCTGCACCTTCAAGGAGGCCTCCCGGGTGCTCTCGGGCCTGCCCGACGATCTGGCCGGCGACGGCCCGTCGGCGGCGGGTCCCTCGCTCGAGGGCCTGAAGGTCGCCAAGGCCAACGGATGGAAGGCCCCCGAGGCATGAGCACCACACTCACCCCGGTCCTGACGGCCAACTGGGACCAGGCCAACTCCTTCACCATCGAGGGCTACGGGCCCTACGACGCGGCGAAGAAGGCGCTCGGCATGGACCCCGACGCGGTCATCCAGGCCGTCAAGGACTCCGGTCTGCGCGGCCGCGGCGGCGCGGGCTTCCCCACCGGCATGAAGTGGGGCTTCATCCCGCAGGGCGACGGCAAGCCGCACTACCTCGTCGTCAACGCCGACGAGTCGGAGCCCGGCACCTGCAAGGACATCCCCCTGATGATGGCCAACCCGCACTCGCTGGTCGAGGGCATCATCATCACCTCCTACGCCATCCGCGCCAACCACGCGTTCATCTACGTGCGCGGCGAGGTGCTGCACGTCATCCGCCGCCTGCACGCGGCCGTGCGTGAGGCGTACGAGAAGGGCTACCTCGGCAAGGACATCTTCGGCTCCGGTTACGACCTGGAGCTGGTCGTCCACAGCGGCGCGGGCGCCTACATCTGCGGCGAGGAGACGGCGCTGCTCGACTCGCTGGAGGGTTTCCGGGGTCAACCGCGTCTCAAGCCTCCGTTCCCAGCCGTGGCGGGCCTGTACGCGTCGCCCACTGTGGTGAACAACGTGGAGTCCGTGGCCAGTGTTCCCTCGATCATCGCCAACGGGGCCGACTGGTTCGCCTCGATGGGGACCGAGAAGTCCAAGGGCTTCGGCATCTTCTCGCTGAGCGGCCACGTCACCCGTCCGGGCCAGTACGAGGCCCCGCTCGGCATCACGCTGCGCGAGCTGCTGGACATGGCCGGCGGCATCCGCGAGGGCCACCAGATCAAGTTCTGGACCCCCGGCGGCTCCTCCACGCCGATCTTCACCGACGAGCACCTCGACGTCCCCCTCGACTTCGAGGCGGTCGGCGCCAAGGGCTCGATGCTCGGCACCCGCGCGCTGCAGATCTTCGACGAGACCACCTGCGTGGTCCGCACGGTGCTGCGCTGGACCGAGTTCTACGCCCACGAGTCGTGCGGCAAGTGCACGCCGTGCCGTGAGGGCACGTACTGGCTCAAGCAGGTGCTCAAGCGCCTCGAGGCGGGCCAGGGCACCGAGGACGACCTGGCGCTGATCACCGACATCGCCGACAACATCCTGGGCCGCTCCTTCTGCGCTCTGGGCGACGGTGCCACCAGCCCGATCCACTCGTCGGTGAAGTACTTCCGCGACGAGTACCTCAAGCACTTCGAGGTCGGCGGCTGCCCGTTCGACCGCAAGAAGTCCACCGTGTGGGGTGACAAGTGACAACGACAGCCGTAGAGACCACAGTCGTCACCCTCACGATTGACGGCTTCCAGGTCAGCGTGCCCAAGGGCACGCTGATCATCAGGGCGGCCGAGCTCCTGGGCATCCAGATCCCCAGGTTCTGCGACCACCCGCTGCTCGACCCGGCGGCCAACTGCCGCCAGTGCCTGGTCGACATCCCCGACGCGGGCAACGGCCGCGGCTTCCCCAAGCCGCAGCCCTCCTGCGCGATCGAGGTCGCCGAGGGCATGGTCGTGCAGACCCAGCTCACCTCGCCGGTCGCCGAGAAGGCGCAGCGCAGCGCGATGGAGCTGCTGCTCATGAACCACCCGCTGGACTGCCCGGTCTGCGACAAGGGCGGCGAGTGCCCCCTGCAGAACCAGGCGATGTCCAACGGACAGGGTGAGTCGCGCTTCCACGAGCACAAGCGCACCTTCCCCAAGCCGCTGCCGCTGTCGGCGCAGGTCCTGCTCGACCGCGAGCGCTGCGTGCAGTGCGCGCGGTGCATCCGCTTCTCCGACGAGATCGCGGGCGACCCGCTCATCGACTTCTTCGAGCGCGGGGCCAAGGAGCAGGTGGGCATCGCCGACGGCAAGCCGTTCGACTCCTACTTCTCCGGCAACACGATCCAGATCTGCCCGGTCGGCGCGCTGACCAGCGGTGCCTACCGCTTCCGCGCCCGCCCGTTCGACCTGGTCTCCACCCCGAGCGCCTGCGAGCACTGCGCGTCCGGCTGCGCCCTGCGCACCGACCACCGCCGCGGCAAGGTCACCCGCCGTCTGGCCGGCATGGACATGCAGGTCAACGAGGAGTGGAACTGCGACAAGGGCCGCTTCGCCTTCACCTACGCGACGCAGCCCGACCGGCTCAAGACGCCGCTGGTCCGCAACGAGGAGGGCCTGCTGGTCCCCGCGTCGTGGCCCGAGGCGCTCGCGGCCGCGGCCGCCGGCCTGGCCAAGGCGCGCGGCAAGGCCGGAGTCCTGGTCGGCGGCAGGGTGACCGTCGAGGACGCCTACGCCTACGCCAAGTTCGCCCGCGTCGCGCTCGGCACCAACGACGTCGACTTCCGCGCCAGGCCGCACTCGGCCGAGGAGGCCCAGTTCCTGGCGCACGCGGTCGCCGGCAAGGGCATCGAGATCTCCTACGCCGACCTGGAGCAGGCGCCCGCCGTCCTGCTGGTCGGGTTCGAGCCGGACGAGGAGTCGCCCATCGTCTTCCTGCGCCTGCGCAAGGCGTGGCGGAAGAAGGGCCTCAAGGTCACCTCGATCGCCCCGTTCGCCGGCGAGGGCCTGGCCAAGATGGGCGGCACGCTCATCAGGACCGTGCCCGGCGGCGAGGCCGACGCTCTCGACGAGCTCGGCTCCGTGGCCGAGGGCACGATCATCCTGGCGGGCGAGCGGCTGGCCGCCGTCCCCGGCGCCCTGTCGGCGCTGGTACGGCTCAGCGCCGCCTCCGGCGCCAAGCTGGCCTGGATCCCGCGCAGGGCGGGTGAGCGCGGCGCCGTCGAGGCGGGCGCGCTTCCCAACCTGCTGCCGATCGGGCGCCCGGTCGACGACGAGTCCGCACGGGCCGAGGTGGCCCGCGCGTGGAACGTCGGCTCCCTGCCCGCCACCCCGGGCCGCGGCACCGACGCCATGCTGGCCGCCGCGCTGAACGAGGAGCTCGACGCGCTGCTCGTGGCCGGCGTCGACCCGTACGACCTCGCCGACCCCGAGGCGGCGCTGGCCGCGCTGGAGAACACGCCGTTCATCGTCAGCCTGGAGATCCGCGCCAGCGCGGTCACCGACCGGGCCGACGTCGTCCTGCCGGTCGCCGCCGTCGCGGAGAAGGCGGGCACGTTCGTGAACTGGGAGGGCAGGGGCCGCTCGTTCGAGCGGGCGCTGAAGGTCCCCGGTCTCATGAGCGACCTCGGCGTGATCGCCGCCATCGCCGACCACATGGACGTGCACCTCGGCCTGCCCGACGCCGCCGCGGCGCGCAAGGAGCTCAGCGGCCTCGGCGCCTGGCGCGGCTCCCGGGTCTCGGCGCCGAACGGCAGCGCCAGGCCCCAGGGCCGGCCCCAGCAGGGCGAGGCCGTCCTGGCCGCCTGGCACCAGCTCCTCGACGCGGGCAGGCTCCAGGACGGCGAGCCCTACCTCGCGGGCACCGCCCGCGCGGTCGAGGCGCTGCTGTCGGAGAGCACCGCCGCCGAGATCGGCGTGGTCGACGGTGGCAAGATCGTAATCGGTGAGACGGTGTCACTGCCCGTGCGCGTCGCCGACCTGCCCGACCGGGTGGTCTGGGTGCCGGCGAACTCCGCAGGCAGCTCGGTCACGCGCGACCTGCGCGCGGTGGCCGGCGACATCGTCAAGATCGGGAGTGCCTCATGAGCCTGCCAGTCCTCGCGGTCGATCCGACCCTTGCCGACTTCGGCAAGGACCCGCTCTGGATCACCATCATCAAGGCGGTCGGCGTCTTCGCCTTCCTGATGCTCGGCATCCTGTTCGGCGTCTGGTACGAGCGCAAGCTGATCTCCCGCATGCAGAACCGCTACGGTCCCAACAGGGCGGGCAAGTTCGGCCTGCTCCAGTCGGTGGCCGACGGCATCAAGATGGGCCTCAAGGAAGACCTCTTCCCCAACACCGTCGACAAGGCGCTCTACCTGCTGGCCCCGGTCATCATGGTGATCCCGGCCTTCCTGGCCTTCTCGATCACGCCGTTCGGGCCGATGGTCAACATGTTCGGCGTGCAGACGCCGCTGCAGCTGGTCGACCTGCCGGTCGCGGTGCTGTTCATGCTGGCGATGGGCGCGGTCTCGGTCTACGGCGTGATTCTCGCCGGGTGGTCGTCCCGCTCGCCGTACGCGCTGCTGGGCGGTCTGCGGTCGGCTGCCCAGGTGGTCTCCTACGAGATCGCGATGAGCCTGTCGTTCGTGGCGGTGTTCCTGTTCGCGGGCACGCTGTCCACCTCGGAGATCGTCTCCGCGCAGGCCGCGGGAGGCGCGCTGGAGATCGGCGCGCTGAGCATCCCGATGCCCTCCTGGTACGTGATCCTGCTGCTGCCGTCGTTCCTGATCTACGTGGTCTGCGCCTTCGGCGAGGCCGCCCGCATCCCGTTCGACCTGCCCGAGGGCGAGGGCGAGCTGGTCGGCGGCTTCCAGACCGAGTACTCCTCGTCGCTGAAGTTCGCGCTGATCATGATGGGCGAGTACCTGCACACCTTCACCGCCTCGGCGATGGCGGTCACGCTGTTCCTCGGTGGCTGGCGGGCTCCGTGGCCGATCTCCCTGTGGGACGGCGCGAACACCGGGTACTGGCCGGTGCTGTGGTTCCTCGTCAAGTTCGTGCTGGTCTTCTCCGCCGTGATCTGGACCCGTGCCTCGCTGCCGCGGGTGCGTTACGACCAGCTGATGGCACTGGGCTGGAAGGTGCTGATCCCGCTGAACCTGGCGTGGATCATGCTGGTCGCCGTCGTCAAGCTGATGCGGACCGGCGACGGCAGCATCGACAAGACGCCGGTGATGGTCGTCGGAGCCATCGTCATCGTCGGAGCCTTTGCCGTCTGGTGGCGCTTCGACACCGTGAACCAGCGCCGCAAGGACGCGGAGAAGGCCAGGGTCGCAGCCGAGTTCGAACAGCTCGCCAACGAGCCGACGGCCGGCGGCTTCCCTGTACCGCCGCTTGACCTGCCGCACTACCACGGGGCGGAGCGCAAGGAGGTTCCCAGTGGGACTAACTGATTTTCTGAACCCCGTGAAGGGGTTCGGCGTGACCTTTCACACGATGTTCAAGAAGCCGGTCACGACGAACTATCCGGAGGAGAAGAAGCCGACGGCTCCTCGCTTCCACGGTCGTCACCAGCTGAACAGGTGGCCGGACGGCCTGGAGAAGTGCGTCGGCTGCGAGCTGTGCGCCTGGGCGTGTCCCGCTGACGCGATCTTCGTGGAGGGCGCGGACAACACCGAGGACGAGCGCTTCTCGCCCGGCGAGCGCTACGGGCGCATCTACCAGATCAACTATCTGCGGTGCATCCTGTGCGGCCTGTGCATCGAGGCCTGCCCGACCAGGGCGCTCACCATGACCAACGAGTACGAGCTCGCCGACTCCAGCCGCGAGAGCCTCATCTACACCAAGGAGATGCTGCTCGCGCCGCTCACCCAGGGCATGGAGCAGCCTCCGCACCCCATGCGGCTCGGCGAGACCGAAGAGGACTACTACCGCTTGGGGCGCGATAATGGGTGAGACCATTACGTTCTGGGTGCTCGCCGTCGTCTCCGTCGGCGCGGCGCTCGGGATGATCTTCAGCCGCAAGGCGGTCTACTCGGCCCTCTTCCTCGGCGGCGTCATGCTGTGCCTCGCGGCGCTCTACGCCGTGCAGGAGGCGCCCTTCCTCGCCGCGGTGCAGATCATCGTCTACACCGGCGCGATCATGATGCTCTTCCTGTTCGTGCTCATGCTGGTGGGCGTCGACTCGGCCGACTCCCTGGTCGAGACCCTCAGGGGTCAGCGCGTCTGGGCGTCGATCGCCGGCGTCGGCTTCGCCGTCCTGCTGATCCTGGCCGTCGGCAACGCGCTGTTCGTGCCGGAGCCCGCGGGGCTGGCCGCCGCCACCGAGCAGGCGGGCGGCAACGTGCAGGCGCTGGCCAGGCTGGTGTTCACCCGCCACGTGTTCGCCTTCGAGGTCACCTCCGCGCTGCTGATCACCGCCGCGCTCGGCGCGATGGTGCTGGCGCACCGCGAGCGGACCACCCCGAAGGCCACGCAGAAGGACCTGGCTCGCGCCCGCTTCGTCGACGGCGACCCCTCGCCGCTGCCGGCGCCGGGCACCTACGCCAGGAACAACGCCATCGACATGCCCGCGCTGCTGCCCGACGGCTCGGTCTCCGAGCTGTCGGTCAACCGCCACATCGCGCGCTACGACGTCGAGCAGGGCCTCCTGCCCGATGACCCCAAGCTCGCCGAGGCGCTCAAGCACGCGGTCGAGGAGGAGCCCGTGACCGAGCGGAGCCACAGGCACGAGCAGGCTTCGTCGCAGGAAACCGAGTCGCAGGCCGAGGTGACCAAGTGACCACCGAGTACCTGGTCCTCTCGGCGCTGCTCTTCGCGATCGGCGCGCTCGGCGTGCTGATCAGGCGCAACGCGATCGTGGTCTTCATGTGCGTCGAGCTCATGCTCAACGCCTGCAACCTCGCGTTCGTCACCTTCGCCAGGATGCACGGCAACCTCGACGGTCAGATCATCGCGTTCTTCGTGATGGTCGTGGCCGCCGCGGAAGTCGTGGTCGGTCTGGCCATCATCGTGACGATCTTCCGAACCCGCAGGTCGGCATCCGTGGACGATGCCAACCTGCTGAAGTACTAAGAGGTGACAGTGGAACCGGCTGAGATCATCCCGCACTCCGGTGGAGTGATCGGGGCCTCCTGGCTGATGATCGCACTGCCCCTCTTGGGCGCGGCGATCCTCCTGCTCGGCGGGCGCCGTACCAACTCATGGGGGCACTTTCTCGGTGTCCTGATGTCGCTGGGTTCGTTCGTCGTCGCGGTGCTCGCCTTCCTCCAGCTCGCTGGTGGTCGTTACAGCATCCGCCTGTTCGACTTCATTCCCGGCATCGCCGACATCAGCCTGCTGGTCGACCCGTTGTCCATCGGCTTCTGCCTGCTGATCACCGGTGTGGGTTCGCTGATCCACATCTACTCGATCGGCTACATGTCGCACGACCCCGACCGCCGCAGGTTCTTCGGCTACCTGAACCTGTTCGTCGCGGCCATGCTGCTGCTGGTGCTGTCGTCCAACTACGTCGGCCTGTTCATCGGCTGGGAGGGCGTGGGTCTCGCCTCCTACCTGCTGATCGGCTTCTGGCAGTTCAAGCCCAGCGCGGCGGTGGCGGCCAAGAAGGCCTTCATCGTCAACCGCGTCGGCGACTTCGGGCTGCTGGTCGCGATCTTCCTGATGTGGACCACGTTCGGCTCCCTGGCCTTCGGTGACATCTCCGGCAAGGTCGGCGAGACCTCGCAGGGCACGCTCACCGCGATCGGCCTGCTGCTCCTGCTCGGCGCCTGCGGCAAGTCGGCCCAGCTGCCGCTGCAGTCCTGGCTCCTGGACGCGATGGAGGGCCCGACCCCGGTCTCGGCCCTCATCCACGCCGCGACCATGGTCACCGCCGGTGTCTACCTGGTGGTCCGCTCGGGCTTCGTCTTCGAGGCCGCGCCCACCGCGCAGCTGGTCGTCACCATCGTCGGCGTCGCCACGCTGCTGGCCGGTGCGATCATCGGTTGTGCGAAGGACGACATCAAGAAGGGCCTGGCCGGCTCGACGATGTCGCAGATCGGCTACATGATGCTCGGCGCGGGTCTCGGCCCCGCCGGCTACGCGTTCGCGATCGGCCACCTGTTCACGCACGGCTTCTTCAAGGCCAACATGTTCCTCGGCGCCGGATCGGTCATGCACGGCATGAACGACGAGGTGGACATGAGGAGGTACGGCGGCCTGCGCAAGGTCATGCCGGTGACGTTCGTGACGTTCTTCATCGGCTACCTGGCGATCATCGGCTTCCCGCTGCTGTCCGGTTACTTCACCAAGGACGGCATCATCGAGGCGGCCATGCACCACAGCGCCGTCCTCGGCTGGCTGGCCGTGCTCGGCGCGGGAATCACCGGCTTCTACATGTCGCGGATGGTCTTCATGACCTTCTTCGGCGAGAAGCGCTGGGACTCCGAGGCGCACCCGCACGAGTCGCCCGCGGTGATGACCTGGCCGCTGATCATCCTGTCGATCGGCTCGGTCTTCCTCGGCGGCTACCTGATCCTGGGCGGCAGGCTTATGGAGTTCCTCGCTCCCGCGGTCGGTCGTCCCGAGGCGGAGCCGCACTTCGACCCGTTCACCCCGGCCGGCCTGGCCACGCTGGCCCTGGTCGCCGTCGGCGCCGGTTTCGCCTGGGTGAGGTACGGCAGGGCCGCGGTCCCCGAGGTCGCTCCTCGTGGCTCGTTCCTCACCGTCTTCGCGCGGCGTGACCTGTACGGCGACGCCCTCAACGAGGCGCTGCTCATGCGCCCCGGTCAGTGGCTCGCGCGCATCGCGGTGTTCTTCGACAACCGCGGCGTCGACGGCCTGGTCAACGGGCTGGCGGCGACGATCGGCGGCACGTCGGGACGGCTCCGCCGGCTCCAGACGGGCTTCGCGCGGACGTACGCGTTGTCCATCCTCTTCGGCGCTGCCGTACTGGCCGGCGCTCTGCTCCTCGTAGGGAACCTGTGATGCCCTGGCTTACGATCCTGATGGCGGTGCCCGTGGTGGGCGCCGTCCTGGTGGCCCTCACGCCGAAGGGCAACGACAAGCTGGCCAAGCAGCTCACGCTGGCCGTCTCGGTCGTGGTGCTGGCGCTGACCATCGCGATGGCGGTGCAGTTCAGCCCGAAGGGCAACCGCTTCCAGTTCGTCGAGACCTACGAGTGGATCCCGCGCTTCGGCGTCCACTACGGCGTCGGCGTCGACGGCATCGCCCTGGTGCTGATCGCGCTGTCCGCGGTGCTGGTGCCGATCGTGGTGCTCGCCTCGTGGCACGACGCCGACTCCCCGAACGCCAAGCGCTCGGTGAAGACGTACTTCTCGCTCCTGCTGGTGCTCGAGGCCATGATGATCGGCGTCTTCGCGGCGACCGACATCTTCCTCTTCTACGTCTTCTTCGAAGCCATGCTGATCCCGATGTACTTCATGATCGGGTCGTACGGCGGCGCCCAGCGGTCCTACGCGGCCGTCAAGTTCCTGCTCTACTCGCTGTTCGGCGGCCTGCTCATGCTGGTCGCGGTCATCGGGCTCTACGCGATCGCGGGCAAGAACACCTTCATGTTCCCCGAGCTGATCGGGGCCATCCAGGACCCGACCACGCAGAAGTGGCTGTTCGCCGGCTTCTTCTTCGCGTTCGCGGTGAAGGCGCCGCTCTGGCCGTTCCACACCTGGCTGCCCGACGCGGCCGCCCAGGCCCCGGCGGGCGCGGCCGTGCTGCTGGTCGGCGTGCTGGACAAGGTCGGCACGTACGGCATGCTCCGCTTCTGCCTGGAGCTGTTCCCCGACGCGTCGAAGTTCTTCACGCCGCTGGTGATCGTGCTGTCGGTGGTCGGCATCATCTACGGCGCGATCGTGGCCATCGGCCAGACGGACATGAAGCGCCTGATCGCCTACACCTCGATCTCGCACTTCGGCTTCATCGCCCTCGGCGTGTTCGCGATGACGAACGACGCGGGCGCGGGCGCCACGCTCTACATGGTCAACCACGGCTTCTCCACCGGCGCGCTGTTCCTGATCGCCGGGTTCCTCATCGCGCGGCGCGGCTCGCCGTACATCGAGGACTACGGAGGCGTGCAGAAGGTCACGCCGAAGCTGGCGGGCGTGTTCCTCATCGCCGGTCTCTCCGGACTGGCCCTGCCCGGACTGTCGTCCTTCGTCAGCGAGTTCATGGTCCTGATCGGCACCGCCGAGCGGTACATGGTTCCCGCGATCATCGCCGCGACCGGCGTGGTCCTGGCGGCCATCTACATCCTGTGGATGTACCAGCGGGTCGCGGGCGGCCCGACGGCCGAGTCGGTCAAGGGGTTCAAGGACCTCAACGGCCGCGAGCTGTGGGTGGTCGCCCCGCTGGTCGCCCTGATCATCGGGCTCGGCTTCTACCCCAAGCCGCTGCTTGACGTGATCAACCCGGCGGTCGACCACACGCTGGTCTCCGTCCAGGTGGAGAAGTTCACCCCGGCGATTGCCGAGAAGGGGGCCGGACAGTGAATGGCATCCAAGCGCCGACGATCGAGTACGGCACGCTCGCGCCGATGCTCGTCATCTTCGGCGCCGCGATCATCGGCGTGCTGGTCGAGGCGTTCGCGCCGCGCTACCTGCGCAAGTCGATCCACGTGCCGCTGACGCTGCTCAGCACGGCCGGCGCCTTCGTGCTGGTCATCTTCCAGGTGATCGGCGGCGTGCCCACCACGGCCGCGGCCATGGGCGCCATCGCGGTGGACGGTCCCGCGCTCTTCTTCTGGGGCGTCATCCTCGTCCTGTCCTTCGTGAGCGTGCTGCTGGTCATCGATGACGACCACTTCGTCGCCTCGGCCGCGGCCGTCCCCGGCAGCGCCGCGGAGGAGGAGGCGGAGATCGCCGGTGGCGCGCACACCGAGGTCTACCCGCTGATCATGTTCGCCGTCGGCGGCATGCTGCTGTTCGCCTCGTCGAACGACCTGCTGGTGATGTTCGTCGGCCTCGAGGTCATGTCGCTGCCGCTGTACCTGCTGTGCGGCCTGGCCCGCCGGCGCCGCCTGCTGTCGCAGGAGGCGTCGATGAAGTACTTCCTGCTCGGCGCGTTCTCCTCGGCCTTCTTCCTGTACGGCATGGCCTTCGTGTACGGCTTCGCCGGCTCGGTCGACCTGGCGAAGATCAACGCCGCGCTCGGCACGGTCGGCGGTCTGGACACCGTGCTGCTGATCGGCCTGGCGCTGCTCGGCGTCGGCCTGCTGTTCAAGATCGGCGCCGCGCCGTTCCAGGCCTGGAAGCCTGACGTCTACCAGGGCGCCCCGACCCCCGTCACCGCCCTCATGGCCTCGGGCACGCTCGTTGCGGCCTTTGGCGCGGTTCTGAGGGTCTTCTGGGTGGCACTGGGCAACCTTGACTGGGACTGGCGTCCGGTCATGTGGGGCGTCGCGATCCTGACCATGATCGTCGGTGCGATCCTCGCGATCACCCAGACCGACATCAAGCGGATGCTGGCCTACTCCTCGATCGCGCACGCGGGCTTCCTGCTCATCGGCGTGATCGCGACCAGCCCCGACGCCGAGGGCAACGCCGCCTCGCTGTCGGCGATCATGTTCTACCTGCTCGTCTACGGCATCACCACGGTCGGCGCGTTCGCCGTCGTCACCATGGTGCGTGACGCGGGCGGCGAGGCCACCCACCTGTCGCGGTGGGCCGGTCTCGGCAGGCGATCGCCGATGCTCGCGGGCGTGTTCGCGTTCTTCCTGCTGGCCTTCGCCGGCATCCCGCTCACCAGCGGGTTCTTCGGGAAGTACGCGGTGTTCTTGGCGGCCGTGGCCAACGGCGCGACGCCGCTGGTCATCGTGGGTGTGGTCTCCTCGGCGATCGCCGCGTTCTTCTACGTTCGCGTGATCGTGCTGATGTTCTTCAGCGAGCCCGCGGCCGACGGTCCCACCATCGCGGTGCCCACTGCGGCCACCGCGGCTGTTATCACTCTTGCGGCAGCGGTTACGGTAGTGCTGGGGGTTTTCCCGCAGCCTGTCCTGGATCTCGCCGACAAGGCTGCCTCTGCCTTGTTCATCCGCTAAGGGGAATGTATGTCCGCGCCACCGGTTGTTGATCTGCCCATCGACGATGAGCGGTTGGCGCAGGACTTGGCCAGCGGTCTCGCGTCCGTCGAGAAGATGCTGCGCACGTCGGTCGAGAGCGAGGACGCCTTCGTCACGGAGGCGTCCAAGCACCTCATCGAGGCCGGCGGCAAGCGGTTCCGGACGATGATGGTGCTGCTGGCCGCGCAGTTCGGTGATCCCTCCGCGCCGGGCGTCGTGCCCGCCGCGGTGGTGATCGAACTGACCCACCTGGCCACGCTCTACCACGACGACGTCATGGACGAGGCCCCGGTCCGCAGGGGATCGCCCTCGGCCAACGCCAGGTGGGACAACACGGTGGCCATCCTCACCGGCGACTTCCTGTTCGCGCAGGCGTCGGAGATCCTGGCCGACCTCGGCGCCGAGGCCATCAAGATCCAGGCGCAGACGTTCTCCCGCCTCGTACGCGGGCAGATCCGCGAGACGATCGGGCCCTCCTCCGGTGACGACCCCATCGCGCACTACATCAGGGTCCTGGCCGACAAGACCGGCTCGCTCATCGCCACCTCGGGCCGCTTCGGCGGGCTGCTCGCCGGGGCCTCTCCCGACGTCGTGGAGCGCCTCTCGAACGCCTGCGAGGCGATCGGCGTGGCGTGGCAGCTCGGCGACGACCTCCTGGACGTGGCCTCCACCTCGTCCGAGTCGGGGAAGACCCCCGGCACGGACCTCCGCGAGGGGATCAGGACGCTGCCGGTGCTCTACGCGCTGGAGTCGTCGCCGTCCTCGCGGCTGAGGGAGCTGCTCAGCGGGCCGGTGGCGGACTCCGACGTGGACGAGGCGCTGCGGCTGCTCCGCGCCGACGAGGGGATGGTACGGGCCCGCCAGGAGCTCGACGCCTGGGTGAACAGGGCTCGGGGGGAGCTGGCGGAGCTGCCGGACATCCCGGCGCGGGCGGCGTTCCTGTCCCTGTGCGACTACGTGGTGGAACGCTCGGGCTGACCCTGCTCTTCCGGCCTGGGTCGTCTCGCGCGGTGTCCCGCCCCTGGGGTGTTCCGCTCTTGGGTGGTCCTGTTTTCCGGGGCGCCGTGACGGCGGGGACCGGAGTCCTGCTGGGCGGCGCGCCTGCGATGGAGGGGACCCTGTGACCGGCGGGGGTGCTTGGGGGCTTTGCCGTACAGGATTGTCCTGGTTTTTCGGCGGATCACACGGGTTGGAGCTCGGCCGCGCGGCGGGCGCGGGCGGAGCGGAGGCTGTCGTAGGTGAAGACCGCCAGCGCCAGCCACACGATCGCGAACCCCGCCCAGCGGCTGGGCGGCATGGTCTCCTTCACGATCAGCACGCCCACCAGGAACTGCAGGATCGGCGCGATGTACTGCAGCAGGCCGATCGTCGTCAGCGGCACCCTGATCGCGCTGGCCGTGAAGAACAGCAGCGGCACCGCCGTGACCACGCCGCCACCCGCCAGCAGGAGCGCGTGCCACGGGCCGTGGTCGCCGAACGTCGCGCCGCCGGACTGCTCCAGGTGGACGAGGTAGGCCAGCGCGGGCGCCAGCAGCACGAGCGTCTCGATCGTGAGGCTCTCCGCGGCGCCGACGTTCGCCTTCTTCTTCACCAGCCCGTAGATGCCGAAGCTCATCGCGAGCGTGAGCGCGATCCACGGCAGGCGTCCGTAGTCGATGGTCAGCACGAGGACGGCCAGCGCGCCGAACCCGACCGCCGCCCACTGCATGGTCCGCAGCCGCTCCTTGAGCAGGATCACCCCGAACAGCACGCTCACCAGCGGGTTGATGAAGTAGCCGAGCGCCGACTCCACCACGTGTCCCGAGTTGACGCCGTAGATGTAGGTGCCCCAGTTGACGGTGATGAGCACCGCCGCCAGCGCCAGCAGTCCGACCTGTCTGCGCGTCAGCTGCCTGAACCACGACCAGTGCCGGCGCACCGCCAGGATCGCCACCACGGCGACCAGCGACCACGCCATGCGGTGGGCGAGGATCTCGATCGCTCCCGAGGGCTTCAGGAGGGGCCAGTAGAGCGGGAAGAGTCCCCACAGGGCGTAGGCGGCCACCCCGTAGAGGACTCCGCGACGTTGGTCAGGCATGTAACCGATTTTTACGCCTTACTCCATTAAACACAAATGCGTATTGCTATATGGGATGATGTAGGGCCGCTTAAGTGTTGTCGCGTACAGTCGATGGAGGAGGTGGATGATGGGCTGGCTGTTCGGCACGCACAAGTCATCGATGGTGGACCCCTCGGACGCGCTACCGGGACGCCCGACCCCGATGCCCGTGCCCGCTCGCCACGCGGTCCTGGACGCTCCCCTCGTGGGCGCCGAAGGCGAGATCGCGGACTTCGGGCTCGGGTGCTTCTGGGGCGCCGAGCGGAAGTTCTGGGAGACGCCGGGGGTGGTGTCCACGGCGGTGGGCTACCAGGGCGGCTACACGCCGAACCCGACGTACGAGGAGGTGTGTTCGGGTCTGACCGGGCATGCCGAGGTCGTCAGGGTGGTGTTCGACCCTGCGCGGGTGTCGTATGCGGAACTGCTGCGCGTGTTCTGGGAGGCGCATGACCCTACGCAGGGGATGCGTCAGGGGAACGACGCGGGGACGCAGTACCGGTCGGCGGTGTACTTCCACTCGGGGGAGCAGGAGAAGGCGGCGCTGGCGTCCAGGGACGCCTATCAGGGGGTGCTGAGGGCGTCGGGGTACGGCGAGATAACAACGGAGATCGCTCCAGCGGGCCCGTTCTACTACGCGGAGGACTACCACCAGCAGTACCTTCACCGCAACAAAAACGGCTACTGCGGCATCGGCGGCACGGGCGTGGCCTGTCCTGTCGGTCTGACCTCCGGCGAGGCGTAGACCTGCGGAGATAGCTAGATCCTGGCCCGTGGTCACCCGGCACGCCCGGCGTCGATCATGGGCCAGAGCCGTCTTCGGCGACAACCTTCACTACACGGTCAAGGGCGTGCCGCCTGCGGCGTCCCGCCACGCGTCGGGCGGTCGCTGGCCGCGCTGCGGCCTGGGGGCCGGTCGCGGCCAGCACCGCCCACACGCATTTTGTACTTTTGTGACAAGAAGTGCACAAACGGCTGCTATTTGTCCCCACGTCCTCTATGGCATCCGCCTGGGAGCTTAGCACTTACGCTTGTTGGGTGACGTTTAGTCGGCTAGCCGCACGAGCTTTACCTGTGGTCTGATAGGCGAGGCCCCGAGTCGGGCCCCGACCCTACCTCTGTCGTCGCTCAAGATAGGAGTAACTACGTGTCTGCGTATCTGCGAGAATATCTTTATGCCGACGTGGATAAGATCCGCTCCCTTGCTGGTCAGCTAATGGAAGGAGTTCCGGAAGAGTCTCGCACAACCGAAAAGCGTGTGAAGCAGCTTTCGCTAGGAATTAAGGCCGTCGCTGGCAGTGCGAACGATTGGGCCTCGGAAGAGTACGTTAATAAGTCGTTAGCAGACTCTCTGTTTGCTACTCTCGAAGATATACTGGAAAGTGAGGGGTGGCTTCAGGATATTTCCGATGTGCTTATGGCGGCCGAAACTGATCTAACGAATCTTTCGGACTCCTATCCGCCAGCACAGTTGGTCCGGATCACAGGTCCAGGTGTGCTCTTTGATGCTAGACTCGTTGCCCGCGTGCTGAGTGGCTTGGCCGCCGCTGGTGATGGAGTTGCGGCACTAATTCGTTCTGAAAATCAGTCAGGGCCCAAAAATTCTCAAGGTGCTGGACGTAAGAACCATCAGAAGCAGCAAGTCACTACTCCTGACGCTGACACGCTGGAAGCAATGATCCTCGACTTCGATCCGGCCGCACTTGGGCTTAATGCCCAATTTTTGCGCTCGATCGTCAAAGTGTCGCGTGGTGTATTCAGTCCAGGAGTCCATCTGATGCTTACTCCTCGAGGGGACGATATTACTATCACCGCCCGACTGCAAGAAGGGCGTAAATACCTGGAGACCGACCCGGAGATCCTGTTCTCGCGATACGGTACTGCCAGGCAAACCTGGACGCTAGTCGGCTCCATTGGAGCCTACTCGCAGAGTGTATCCAGCAGTGATTTGGACCAGCACTCTTTCATGGAAGGCGACACCATCAGTCGATCTAAGTTCGCTGGTTACATTAATAAATTCATGCAGCTCATAGGCTATCAGGGATTGGCTGACATGCCACAATTCCCTGGGTTTTCTATTGTCCCTCTCGCTGCCTATCGAACCATTGTAGGGCCTCGGCTTGTAGAAATTGAAAAGCAAGGCGAAGCTAGAGTTTAAGACTATACGCCTCAGTTACCTTCGTGTAGGGCGGGCTGCCGCCCCGCTTCCGGTGCTCGGGCCTGGAGGCCCTGTGCTCCGGATCGGGTTGCCATCGAGTTACCTGCCTACCGCTGGTTGCCGTGACTTCTGGTGCCTGATCTCAGCCTGTAGATGCTCGGCCAGTTCCTCCAAGGTCTCTCCGCAACGTACGTTGGAGAGTCCGCTGATCTTGGGCATGAAGTTGACTCGCATGGCGACCCAGCCACCGGACATGTCGGTGATCTGCCAGCCGGGGAATCTGTTGAGCAGTTGCTGCACGGTCAGGGGCACGGCTGTGCTCCGGCGATCAGTGATGAGAGCGGATGCGACATGCGCAGTTGCGTGTAGCGAAGGGCGACTCGGTGGGCGGCGCGGGCCGGCTGGGTGACAGGGCTGAAGCGTTCTCATGTGGCGAGACCGAGTAGCTGAAGCCCGTCGCCTGGGTGGCTGCGGTAGTGGTCAGTGGCGGCGCTGATGTTGGTCCAGCCGATCAGGCGGGCCAGGCCGATGGCCAGGTTGCGCAGGCTCGCCAGGATGCGTGGAGCGGCGCCTTTCCGCACTCTGCAGGCGTCTTCGTGGTAGGTGACGTCGCGGATGTGGTGCAGGGCCTCGATGCTCCAGTGGCCGCGGATGAGGGTGGCGAGGTGGGCGTGGATGACCCGGCCCGGCGGGAGACTGGTGACGGCGTAGATCGTGACGATGGTGGTCTTGCCGCTCTTGTGGTCGGTGCGGCGGCGCTTGACCTGGATGGCCTGCAGGGCGTGCGGGAAGGGCAGGCCCGGGCGGGCGGTGCAGATCTTCATGCGGCGGATCTCGCGGCGGCCATGCCCGGTCTCGTCGGTGCGGTCATTGAGGATGGCCTCGCGCCAGGGCAGGGCCTTGAGTCGGCGGTGCAGGGTGGGCTGGTTGCCCTTGACGACGAGCAGGTAGTGGCCGCCGGCGGCGACGATCTGGCGGGCATGTTCGTGCTGGGTGTGCAGGGCGTCGGCGGTGATCACCACGCCGGACAGATTCAGGTCGGCCAGCAGCGGCGTGAACGCGGGGATCTCGTTGCTCTTGGCCTGGATCTGGGCTTGGGCCACGACGGTCTGGGTGTCGTGGCGGACGGCGGCCAGCAGGTGGGTTACGCCGTCACCGGTGCGGCTGCCGCGCAGCGTCTTGCCGTCCACGGCCAGGCCGAGTAGCGGTTGTCGGGTGCTGGGGGTGGGCGGTGCGGCGCAGGCGGCCAGCTTGGTCAGATAGGCGCAGGTCGCGGTGTCGAAGGCGTCGCCGTCCAGGCGGGCCAGCAGCCGTCCCAGGGTGCTGGCGGCCAGCCGCGTCGCGGCGGGCAGGCCGAGCTGGACGCGTAGTTCAGGGTCGCATCCGGTGATGAATCTGGTGATCTTCGCCAGGGAGGTGGCGCCGCCGAGTACGGCGAGCAAGGCTAAGGCCAGCAGCGGTCCGAGTTGGTAGCGGCGCCCGCGACGGTTACGTGGGTCGGGTACGGCATCCAGGACATCGGCCAACGCGGGCAGGTCGGTCAGGTCCGTCATCGGGTCGGTGGTGGTGACGTGCTCCAGGTGGCGGGAGAGCACGTCGATCGGGGAAGATGGCACGCGAACGCGGCCCCTGTTCTTGATCGACTGGCTAGACACCGACGATCATCAGGGGTCGCGTTTGTCATCTCCGCACCGGGGCGCCCTCAACCACCTGCCCGTCTACAGGGCTACGACCGTCTCACCAGCCGAGAACGCTTCAGCCCTGGGCTGGGTGAAGGGGTGTCCTGCGTAGATCGGTCGGTGTCTGCGTGGGTTCCAGCCGGTGCGCCACCAGTACGTGACGTCCGCGCACCAAACGATCAGGCCGACCCAGACCGACACCATGGGCGTGCCGTAGTCGTGATGGACGTCGGCAGTGATTCCCTCTTCCGCAAGGGCGGCGGCCAGTTGTGGTGCGGCGGCCAAGGGGTGAGGCGGCAGTTCGCTCATCTACTGAGCGTTGCCGTCATGAAACCGCAGGTGAACGGCCTAGTGCTGCTGGTGGTACGGGTATTCCCGTCACGAATATCGGTACGGCCGAGGTTGGCGGCTTAACCTAGCGTTGTGACCCAGATACCGCCGCAGTTCTGGTCCGGGCCAGTCGTGGCTGCCGCTCTCGCCGAGTGCGATCTACCAACCATCCTCGAAGAGGTGCGGCGGGCGCACGGTTGGACGCAGGGCCAGCTCGCTGAGGCGGTTGGCTACTCCCAGAGTTGGGTGTCCAAGGTGTTGCGTGGTCGTCAGCCGCTCACTGTGGACCAGGTTCGGGAGACATCCATCCAGATCGGGGTGCCGCTTCACTTGCTCCGATTCGGAGCCCGAGGAGATGACGATCCGACGAAGCGCAGAGATTTCGGCAAGGCGCTGGCGTTGACCGCGCTGGCGGGCGTGGCCCTGCCCAAGCGTCCCGATGTGGACGAGACGACGGCCGCCACGCTGACCAGCATCACCGGCGCTCAGCGTCGGTTGGAGGCGGTCACGCCTGCACGCGAACTCGCCAGGTCGGCTGTGGCGCAGGTCGATCTCGCGAGCCGCGTTCTCGGCCGCGCGTCGCGATCTGCGCACGCCGAAGAGATCCGGGCCGGTCTGAGCGAGGCGGCGGGCTTCGCGGCCTGGGTGCATGCCGACATGCAGGACACCGGTTCGGCGCGCCTCTACTACCGTCGCGCCGTCGACAGTGCACGACAGGCCAACCATGCGCTGCTGGCCGCCTACATGATCGGCAGTCTGGCCGCGTTCGAGATCGACGCCGACGATCCGCTGATCGGACTGAATCTCTTGGCGCGGGCGCGGCGGGAGATCGGTGAGCGGCCACCGGCCATCGCTCGCGCGTGGCTGTCGAGTCTCGAAGCGCTCGGCCATGCGACCGCGCGGGACGAGGCGGCAGCGCTTCAGGCGTTGAGTGCGGCTGAGGCGGCGATACGAGCTGGTCAGCGGGCCGTCGCGCCGCCCTGGCCGTGGGTGTTCCCCTTCGATCATGCGAAGCTGGCGGGTTATCGGGCCCTGGTGATGGTACGGCTCAAGCGGCCGGTCGAGGCCGTTGCCGCCTTCAACGAGTCGCTTTCGTCGGCCCAACCCGGTGCCAAACAGCGAGGTGTGCTCATGACGGAGGTGGCGACGGCTGAGGCGATGTCGGGGCGCTACGAGGAGGCGCTGTATCTGGCGTCCAATGCACTCACTGTGGCGACGACGTATGGCTCTGAGCGTGTCCTGCACCGGGTCAAGAACTTCCGCCGGTCGTATGCCGGGCCGTCGTCCAGCGCTCTGCGCTCGTTCGACGAACGTCTTCACGCCATTTCGATCTAGGGGGATCATGGTTCGCATCGCTGTGTCCGGCCATCGGGGCTTGCCGGAGGAGACCGCCGTACTGATCGACGGGGCGGTACGTAAGGCGCTTGCGGAGTACGGCTCGGGTATCACCGGGTTGTCCTGTCTGGCGGATGGGGCCGATCAGATCTTCGCTCGTGCGGTACTCGATTTCGGTGGCGTGCTGGAGGCCGTGATCCCGGCCAAGGAGTATCGGGACGGGCTGCCGGGCGAGTGCCATGCTGCGTATGACGAGTTACTGGGCCGGACGGTCCGGACTCACCGGCTGGACTTTGTGGAGTCCACCGCGGAATCGCACATGGCGGCCAGCGCGCGGATGCTGGACGACGTCGATGTGTTGTTCGCCGTCTGGGACGGGCAGCCCGCCCGAGGTTATGGCGGGACTGCGGACGTGGTGGCCGAGGCGCGGCGGCGGGAGGTGCCCGTCCGGGTGATCTGGCCCGATGGGGCCCGGCGAGATTAGGAGCCTCTCGGCGCTAGGTACCTGGTCAGGCGGCTGATAGGCCTCTAGGTGAGCCTCTAGACCTAGAGGTGATCTCTCTAGGTCTAGAGACACGGGCCCTATCGGTTCTCGCTTGCTTGCTGTCGTGCAATCCTGCGAGCGGTGGCGATCCGTGGGCGAGCTACCTCGGCCCAGAAAGCCTCTCCGTGGCGGTGGCCGTTTCCGGCATAGTGCCATTCGCCCACCGTCACGGTTTTCTCCGGATCGGGAGGCGGAGTGCCCGTGATCAGCCGGGCTTGCTCGGCGCGGAAGTCGGCGCGGGCCTGTCGTATGTCCCCGAGTCTGATCGAGTAGTGGCGGGACTTGGTGGAGAAGTGTCCCCGGTAGCCGAGCATATGCGCCCACTGTCGCAGGAGCAGGGTTGTAGGGCTGGAGCTCGGCGAGGCTGAAACAGGTGTAGATCATGCGGCGGGTGTGCTCGGTGACCTCCAGACCGGCGATCTGTCCGGCATGCCGAATCGGACGGTCTACGGTGCCTGCGGACTCGGCTCCCTTGGTCGCGTACTTGGCCACGTACGCGGCGACTCGCTGATCGCTCAGTTCGCCCAGTTCGGCCGAGACGTAGACCGGTCGTACGTCGAGCTGATCGCCCCACCGGACGGGCGAGGGCGGTCCGTCCTTTATTCGGACCGCGACCTGACCGGCGGTCTGGCGTATGGCCCGGTCGAGCAGGTCGATCGTGATGTGGTCCGGAGGGCGGTCGGCTGGTCCGTCCGGTCCGTCGAGCCTGACGACGGCATGGAAGTGGACCAGGCCGCGAGCTTGATACTCGGCGACCTTGGCGTATGAGAGGCGGACTGTCCGGCGTAGCTCCATTCGGGTGATGCCGAGCAGGCGGGCCAGGACGCTCGGCACGGTCTTGGTGAACTCCCGCCAGAGCATGCCTGCGTTCGGAGCGGGCTTGGCGGCGCTGAGCGGCAGCGGTGAAGCCTTGAGCCTCGGTGCGGAGGCGGGCGATGCGCTTCTCAAGCTCCGGTGCTGTTGAGAAGAACAGCTCGTTCGTGATGTTGCCCGCCGTCCACTGCACACGTAGCTCCTCCAGGCGGGTCTTCGCGCCCTCGTACTCCGCCTGGCCCGGCCACTCGGCTGGAGCGGCGGACGCGGCGAGTTGGACCTGTTCCAGCTTGGCGAGTACTGCTTCCGATATGAAGAGATCGACCATGTCGCCGCGCCGTCCGAGACCGCCGCAGCCACCAGCGGTCTTGCCGGGACAGATGTAGATGTGCTGGACGCAGTCCTTGCTGTGGGTGACGCGTAGTGAGGTGTTGCATAGGGAGCCGTCAGGCTGGGCACGGCCACAGCGGAGGAAGCCGGTGAGCAGGTAATTCGGCTCGCGGAAGTCCGGTGTGAGGATGTGGCCGATACGCCCGTCCCGGTGGATGTGGTGGCCTCTGCGGGCATCGAAGATGTTCTTGACCGCCATCCACTGTTCGGGTGTCACGATCGGTTCCCACTGCCCGACGACGGGGTTGCCCGCTGCGTCCCGGACGAGTTCGCCGTTGATCTCCCGCCAACCGCAGATGCGGGGATTCTGAACGGTGATCTTGAGCGAAGCGGAGGTCCACTCATTGCCCAGCGAGGTCTTCGCTCCCTCTCGGCGCCACTGGTTGGTGATGGAGTGCAGCGAGCGGCCTGCGATGAGGTCCAGCACCGCCTGTCGTACGAGAGGTGCCTCATTGGGGTCGAGGGAGAGGCGGTCGGGCTTCCATCCGAACGGGCGCGTACCGCCGACGGGGAGTCCTTGCTCGGCGCGCGTCCGATGCGAGCGGCGCATGCGGCGCTGCATCTTGCGGACCTCCATCTTGGAGATCACCGCACCGAAGAGGCCCATGCTCTCGGTGTCCTCGCTGTACAGATCCTTCGGGCCGCGAGCGTCGGCGAACACGCGGCCGTCCTGGTACGTGATCGCTTCAACGAAGCGCTCGTAGTCACCGGGCCGCCGGGCGAGGCGGTCTTCGGCGACGATCACGACGCCTTGGACTGCCGTACCGTTGGGCAGTTCGCCGGCCCGTAGAACTCGTAGCATGGCCTCGAAGTCGTCGCGTACGACGTCGGCCTTCGCTGCTGACTTGTCGTTGTCCGTGTACTCGTGGACGACCGTCCACCCCTGCCGTTCCGCCGTCTCCCGGTTGAGGCGGTGCTGGTCCTGCACCCCATGCTCATCCCGCCTTATGTCGGCGGAAATGCGAGCGTAGGAGACGACCGGGACATTGGGATGTAACTCTCCTCACATGAATTGTTGCGGAGAGTCAAGTTCTACCACCAGCAATATTTGTGGAAGAACCCGAACGGCTACTGTGGCATCGGTGGCACCGGAGTGTCCTGCCCGGTGGGCGTGGCGCCTGCCGGCGAGTGATCGGGACCGTCTTCGCCGAGGTCTCTGCGCTATGGGCGGAGCACATGGGACCGCATCATCAGCGGTGCTCGAGCAAGCCCGGCGCCGCTGAGGGCGCCGGCGTTCTCGCTTCGATCAAGCGGTCGGGGTCGACGCGGCCAGCGCCTCGGCGCGGACCACGTCGGCGGCCGAGCGGCGCAGCAACCGGACGCCGACGAGCACCAGTGGCGCATAGCAGGCCAGGGCGACCGCGGCACCCACGTACGCGGGCAGCATCGCCGCCGCCACGAACGGCAGCAGGATCACCGGCACCGTCCACCAGCCGACCACTCCGGCGCGGGCGAGCCCGGCCATGAGCAGCGGGAGCATGGCGACACCGCACAGGATTCCGGTGAGCCGCCACAGCGCGAGCGACGGATCGGCGGTGACGGTGTCGAACACCTTCGCCGCGTCGGCGAGCGGCACCGTGTTCGGCATGGCGCCGGTGAACCAGTCGGACAGCAGCATGCCGGACATTTGGATAGCGCCGAAGGTGGACAATGCCACTCCGGCCGCCGTGAGGCCCCGGCCCCGTCGGCCACGGAGGAGCGTCAAGGTCGCCGGAACGCCGAGCGCGATGAGCACCCAGGCGTAGTGGAGCAGGTTCGCGGACAGCAGTGACACCCCGTAGTCGGCGGCCAGTGACGCCAGGTAGCGTTCGGACGAGTCGTCCGCCTGCGGCGGCGAGGTGAGCATGCCGCCGAACATCAGAGCGGGGGCGAGTACGAGCGCGCCGCCGGCGAGTCGGCGCAGGGGAGTGGAGGCGGTGGCTGTGGCGTCCATCGGGTGTTCCTTTCAGATATCTCGGTTGAGCTGCCGTAACGCTATGGGCGCGTTCCGGTCCGCCGGATCGGCGTAGCGGGCCGTCCGAAGTGCGATTCCGAGTCACTCATCCAGCTGCAGGGTCCTCTCCGGAGATGACCCGCGGTCGTATGCCGTCCTCCCCGGGTCTGATCCGCGTTTCGGTCCCGCTCGCTACCGTCGGTGCCCCGACGATGAGAGGAGCGGCCGTGGGCGCACCATGGAACCGCCGGAGACGGTTGCTCGCGGGCGCCGTCGGGGGTGCGTTGTTCGGTGTCCTCGCGTTGGCCGAGGCGTACGGCGACCCGCGCGGCGACGACGGCCGGGCCGCCGTCGTCGGCCTGAGACTGGTGCTGTCGCTGTGCTTTCCGCTCGCCGCCCGTTATCCGATCACCGCGATGTCCGTTGCGATGCTGTCGTTCCCGTACGCGATGCTGATCGGCGCGAAAGGCGTGGGCGGAGCTCAGCTCATCGCCGAACTGGTGCTCGTGGCGCATGCGGCCTACCGGGCGGAACCACGTCGTTCCCTCGCCGCGTCGGTGTGCGCCGCCGTGGTTCCGGCGGTCGCGCTCGTCTGGGGTGGTGAAGGCCTTTGGGAGTTCGTGTTCTTCGGCACATTGGTAAGCGCCGCCTGGAGCCTCGGCGCACTGCTGCGGCGGGAGCAGTCGCGCTCTCGTCAGCTGGCCGCGCTCGCTGCCGAACTGGCCGCGGAGCGGGAGGCGCGGGCGCGGGCGGCGGTGGCGGAAGAGCGCGCCCGCATCTCCCGTGAGCTGCACGACGCGGTGGCGCACACGGTCAGCGTGATGACCATGCAGGCCGGGGTGGTGCGCCGCCGGCTGGCCGACCGGCCGGTCGAGCGCGACGCGCTGGTGCAGGTGGAGCAGCTTGGCCGGCGTTCTGTCACGGAGTTGCGCCGTGTGGTCGGCCTCCTGCGTCCCGACGACGCTGACGGGCTGGCTCCGCCGCCGTCTCTGCGGAGGGTCGACGACCTGGTGATGGAGGTGCGTTCGGCCGGGCTCCAGGTAACGTCCACGGTGTCCGGTACGCCAACCTTGCTGCCGTTGGGCGTTGACATGTCCGCGTACCGGATCGTCCAGGAGGCGTTGACGAACGTCTTGCGCCACGCGGTGGCGGCGGTCGCGACGGTGACCGTGGCGTACGAGCCGGACAGCGTCAGCGTCCGGGTGCTGGACGACGGGCGGGGCGCCGCCGCACCGGGGCCGGGGCCGGACGGTGGGCACGGCCTGGTAGGGATGCGTGAACGTGTGGGCATGTTCGGCGGGGAGTTGCGTGCCGGCCCGTGTGCCGAGGGCGGCTTCGAGGTGTACGCGCGGTTTCCACTTGGAGAGGGGATGCGATGATCCGGGTGCTGCTGGCCGACGACGAGGCGATCGTGCGGGCCGGCCTGCGCATGCTGATCTCCGACGAGCCGGACATGGACGTCGTTGGGGAGGCGGCCGACGGCAACGAGGCGGTGCGGGTGGCCGCCGCGCGCAGGCCCGATGTGGTGCTCATGGACGCCCGCATGCCGGGACTCGACGGCATCGCCGCCGCCCGCGCTATCGCCGAGGCGCATCCCGAGATCAAGGTGCTGGTGCTCACCACGTTCGACGAAGAGGCCATCGTGGACGGGGCGCTGCGCGCCGGTGTCGCCGGCTTCCTGCTCAAGGTGTCACCTCCGGAGCAGTTGCTGGAGGCGCTGCGTGAGGTGGCCGCCGGGCGCGGTCTGCTCGACCCGGCGGTGGTTCCGCGGGTAATCGGCGGGTACGTACGAGCACCGGAGCCGCTGCCCCGAGACTCGGCGCTCGACCGGCTCACCGGCCGGGAGGCCGAGGTGCTCGCCCTTGTCGGCCGGGGGCTGTCGAACTCCGAGATCGCAGCTCGGCTGTACCTTGGAGAAACCACGGTGAAGACGCACCTGGGCCGGGCGTTGGACAAGCTCGGGCTCCGCGACCGCTCGCAAGCCATCGCCTTCGCATACAGGAGCGGACTCATCCGTCCCGGCGAGGACTGAGCGGTCACGAGGCGGACTTGTTCGCCGATTCCCTCAAGCCGCGGGTCACCGTCCGGCAGGATCGACTTAAGGACGGTCACGTCCACGGACGTGGTGTATGAATCGATCTTCGCGTGATCCTGTTTCTGCAGGTTAAGCGGTAAGTGTCTGCGTGAGTGGGTTCTGTGCGGGTGTGTCGCCGGGGATCACGTGGATCCGGGCTTTGGTGAGGATGTCCAGGCTCATGTAGCGGCGGGCTTCGACCCACTCGTCGGTCTGCTCGGCCAGCACGGCGCCGATCGATCTGGCTGATCATGAGGCATGGCGTGCCCCCTGCCTGCGGTGCCTCACGTTAATGAGACGGCCGGGGTGCGCAAGGGCTCACTGATCACGAGGCAACTCCTCATTTTCCGGGGATCCGCTCGATTGGCCGTCATGCCCTGGCCAACGCCCGCGCGATCGCCGAGGCGCATCCCGAGGTCAAGGTGCTGGTGCTGACCACGTTCGACGAAGAGGCCATCGTGCACGGGGCGCTGCGCGCCGGAGTCGCGGGTTCCCTGCTCAAGGTCTCGCCGCCCGAGCAGTTGCTGGAGGCTCTGCGTGAGGTGGCCGCCGGACGCGGTCTGCTCGATCCGGCGGTGGTGCCGCGGGTGATCGGCAGGTACGCACGAGCGCCGCAGCCCCTACCCCGGGACCCGGCGCTCGACAAGCTCACTGGCCGGGAGTCCGAGGTCCTCGCCCTTGTGGGCCGGGGACTGTCGAACTCCGAGATCGCGGGCCGGCTGTACCTCGGGGAGACCACAGTGAAGACGCACCTTGGCCGAGCCCTGGACAAGCTCGGGTTGCGTGACCGCTCGCAGGCCATCACCTTCGCCTGCGAGAGCGGACTCGTCCGTCCCGGTGAGAACTGAGTGGGCGGACATCAGACGAGGGCGGCGGGCTCCGCCTCGGGCTCGGCGATGGCGACGAGCCGACCGGCCAGGGGTATGAAGCCTGCCAGCTGCACCAGCCCGCCCACGATGGTGACGGCCAGGGGGAACTCACCGCTGGACAGGATGAAACCGACCACCAGGAGCACGGCCGACCAGCGTGGAAGGACGCCGGTGCGGAGGATTGCAGCGGCCAGCACGACCAGACCGATCACGACCGAGGCCAGCATGGGCAGCATGACCCAATCGAACCAGGGAGAGGCCTGGTATCGCTGGTAGGCAGCGATGGCCTCGGCGGCGACTCCGCCTTCGGGGGCCAGGCCCAGGACGACCGGCCGCATGCCCGACACGACTAGGCCGAGCGCACCGGCCAGGGCGAACAGTAGGCCGGAGATCGTCCCGGCCAGCGGTGCCCGGCCGTGCAGCACCCGCATCACGGCCAGGCCGATGGGGATGAAGCAGGCAACGAAGATCATGTAGAGGACGGTGCTGAGGGCGTAGGTGTCCCGGTTGGCGGCCACCTGGGCGAGGTAGACCGCCGCGTCGATCCTGGGAAGGCCGACGTTTTCGACCAGATGCCAGACCGCGCCGGCGAGAGGACCCACGGCGATCGCCGCGGCGAGCAGGAACGGCCTACGGGGGGTGGGGGACGTGCTCATGGTTGGTACTCCTCGGTAAATCGCGGCCTTTTGCCGTATGCCGAGAACACTGACGCAGTCCTGTCCCGGGCCGCCTGAGGCGGCTGTCTCCTCCTCGAATAGGGACGATATGTCCCGTGTGGTTGGGACATCGCATAGCGGACAATTCTCCATATGCGTTCGCGTCTGGTGATGATGGGGGAGTTGGTCGCGGGGGCCGCCGCCGCAGCGACCCTGGCCGGGTTCGCGCTGCGGCTGCGGTCATCGGCAGGCTTCGCCGACGACTACTGGTTGTGGATCTCGATCACGGCCATGGTGTACGGCGCGCCCGGCGCGTTCCTCATCCGGCGCGGCCGGACGATTCTGGGCTGGCTGTTCGTCGCGGTGAGCGCGAGCGCCGCGACGAGCGTCTTCACCGGGGAGTACGCCGCCGTCGCGAGCGGACAGGGCTGGCCCAGCCGGCTGGTCATGCTCTGGCTGTCGGTGTGCAGTTGGCTGCCCGCCTACGTGATCGTGGCGGCTGTCGTCCCCTACTGGCTGCCATCGGGCGAGCGGCCGACGGGGGTGTTCCGCCCGTTGATGTACGTCGGGTGCGCCTCCGTGGTGGCCGGAACAGTCGCGTGGGCGTTGTTGCCGTGGGAGCACAGCGACGATCGGGCGCTGGCCGACAGTGGGCTGGTCAACCCGCTGGGCGTCGCGGGGGCCGAGGCGCTGCTCCAGGTCTGCCTGGTCATGGTCGCGGTCGCGGCGCTGGGCGGGCTCGCGTCCCTCGGCGTACGCCTGCTCCGAGCCGACGGCGACGAGCGCGGCCAGTTGGCCTGGGTGGCCGCCGGTATGGCGAGCACCCTGCTCCTGCTGGTCGCCGCCCAGACGGTCGAGGCACGCGGCTCTGGGGTCCTGCTGGCAGCCTCGGCCGTGCCATTGCCGATCTCTGTATTGCTGGCGATCCAGCGGTACCGGATGTGGAACATGGAGAAGGTGCTGCGCCGCGGACTGGTTTGGGCGCTCATGTCAGCCGAGATCGCGCTCTGCTACGCGGTGGTCGTCGCGCTGCTCGGAGATCTCCTCGGCCGCAGCGTCGGGGCTCCCCTCGTCGCCGCAGCGGTGGTGGCGATCAGCGTGGCTCCCGTACACAGGTTTCTGCAGAGGGGGGTACGGCGGCTGCTGTACGGCGAGGCGGCGGATCCGTACGACGCGCTGGGGCGGTTGGGCGCGACCCTGGAGACGGCGGCGGCTCCCGCCGAGGCGCTCGAGCGGCTGGCCGGGGACGTCGCCAGGATCCTCCAGGTTGCGGCCGTGTGGGTGCTGGTGCTGGACGGGCCGGAGTCTCGTCACGGAGACGATCTCGGCGTGGACCCGGTGCGGGTGTCATTGGTGCACGCCGGGGAGACGGTGGGGGAGATGCTGCTGACCCGGCCGCGCGCCGGAGAGTTCCGTCCCGCCGAGGCTCGGCTGCTGCACGTCCTGGCCCGGCAGGCAGGTGCGGCAGCGCACGCCGCCCGGCTCGCGGCGGATCTGGATCGGTCGAGGCGGGCGCTGGTCGCCGCGCGCGCTGAGGAACGCCGCCGACTGCGCCGGGATCTGCACGATCATCTCGGGCCGAGCCTGTCGGCCGTACACCTGCAACTGGAGACCGTGCGTGACACGGTGGCGACCGATCCGGACGGGGCGCGTGCGCTTGCCGACCGGTGCGCCACATGGGTGGCCGGCGCCGTCGGCGATGTCCGTCGCATCGTGGATGGCCTCGGCCCGTCCGCCTTGGATGATCTGGGCTTGGCCGAGGCGCTGCGCGCGCAGGCGGCGAGGTTCCACCGTCCCGGGCTGGAGATCCGGTTGCGCCTGCCCGAGCAGGGACTGCCGCCGCTTCCGGCCGCCACCGAGGCAGCTGCCCTGCGCATCGTGGGCGAGGCGCTAGCCAACACCGCCCGGCACGCGCGCGCCGGCGGCTGCGACATAGATGTGGAGCTGACGCCGGACGCGCTCTGCTTCTCTGTGCGCGACGACGGCGTGGGCATGGGGAGCTCTGACCACGGGCGGCGAGTGGGCGTGGGCCTGGAGTCGATGGCCGAGGCCGCCGCCCAGCTTGACGGGAAATGCGAGATCCTTGTCCCAGCCGGCGGGGGCACCGAGATCCGCGTGCGGCTGCCGAGAGCCGAGGTGTGAGATGCGCGTTCTGATCGTGGATGACCACCCCATGTACCGGGAGGGACTGGTCGCGGCGCTCTCCGGCCAGCCCGGCGTCACGGTCGTGGGTGAGGCGGGCGACGGGGCGGCCGCCGTCGAACTGGCCGTCAGGCGCGCTCCCGACATCGTCCTGATGGATCTGCATATGCCGGTCATGAACGGCGTCGAGGCCACCGGGCGCTTGCTGAGCGAGCGGCCGGATATCGCGATCGTGGTCCTGACGATGCTGGAGTCCGACGACTCGCTGGCGGCGGCCGTACGAGCAGGCGCTCGTGGCTACCTCCTCAAGGGGGCGGGCCGGGCCGAGATCCTTCGGGCGCTGGAGACGTGCATGGAGGGCGGTGCCTACTTCGGCCCGAACGCCGCCCGGGCACTCGCCGGGCTCGTCGGCTCCGAGCCCCGGCGGACCGTCGCCAACCCGGTCCTGCCCGAGCTTACCGAGCGCGAGGTGGAGATCCTCGACCTGATGGCGCGCGGACTGTCCAACGCCGCCATCGCCTCCCGGCTCTACGTCTCCGACAAGACGGTCCGTAACTACGTCAGCGCCGTGTATGGCAAGCTCGGCGTCAACGACCGCGCCGCCGCGGTGGCACGAGCCCGCGATGCCGGACTGGGCTCTGGACTGCCCGGCGGGCGCTGAGTGCCCCGCATGCAACGCGCTCGCCTTGATCAAGTCACCGCTCGAAAAGCCGATCTTACTCACCATGCCTCTGCCTGCGAGGCTACAAGCGGTGACTTCGGGCCGGTCTCCCCGAGCTGGGCCCCGCGAGGTCCATGAGCAGGCTGTGTGGGAAGACCGTGCAGGTGGTCCCGATCTGAGACTGCTCGTGAAGTGGCCCGGTGTCGCCGTCAGGAACTACCGCAGGCAAAGAACTTCTACCACCAGCAGTACTTGTGGAAGAACCCTGGCGGATACTGCGGGATCGGCGGCACCGGCGTCGCTTGCCCGGTAGGCATCGCGCCTGCTGGCGAGTGAAACAAGGTCGTCTTAGACGAGGTCTCGGTCCTCTGGGCCGAGCACCTCGGTCAGCCGTTTCCGGGCATGGGGGACGTCTTCCCGGAGTTCGTGCTCGCGGATGCCTACATGGCGGGCATTGTGACCTCGTATGTCGGCTCTCAGTGCGGCGTTCTCATGGAGGAGCAACGTGGTCTCTTGAGTTCATGCGCGCGTGATCTCCGGTGGGTACTCAGGCGCGTTTGTGGTCGAGAGGCACGAGCTTTCGTGGCCCGATCAGTGCGCATCACAGACCTGATCCTGGGCCGAGCAACGCTGGAAGAGCGTCGGGCAGTGACAGCGGCGACAGTCTTCTCTACAGGGTCAAAGGCGGCCCGCTGCGCGGCCCGCCGGGCGCGCTGGTCGTTCTGCGTGCCCGGGCTGCGGCTCTCCGGCCGGTCCGGGCACGCACCGCCCGCGCGCCCGTGAGGTCGACCTGGCCGGCGGCGTCGTGCGGAACGCGAAAGGCCAGGTGATCCCCGTCGTGAAGACCGGCATCCGGCGGGCTGTGGCGACTGGCCTGTGCCAGAGCGTTCTCATCAGGTCGCCCCTGGGGTCCGTCACGGTGAGGCTCACAGGTGGCCTCGGCGGCAATGAGGTGACCGTCGAGAACATGGTGGTCGACGTGGCGGTGGCGCGGACCGCCGCTACGCTGACCGGCATCCAGCTGGGGCGTGACGCCGGCACCCTGGACGCCGTACCAGGGCTGAGGGGTCCGGTCGGCACATTCGGCGGGCAGGGCAGGACGATCACCCTGCGTGATGTCAGGCTGCAGGCGTGGGCCGTGACCGCCGCGACCTTCAGCCTCCCCGACCTCACGATGAAGGTGATTCCGGGCGTGCATGAGTGCTTCTAGCGCGGCCCGGTCGTGCGATGGCGATGGCGCGGGGCTGAGGGCGGGACCTGTGGAGGAGGACAATGAGGTCGTGGCGGCAGTCGCGCCCGTTCTGGGGCGGCCTGTTGGTCTTGCTGGCGGGGATGGAGCTGCTCAGCATCCCGTTCACGATGAATGCGCTGCCGGTGGTGGTCATGTCCGGCTCGGTGGGGGCCGTCTACCTGATCGCGCTCGTGATGATGATCCTGGGCGTGCTGCTCTGGCTACAGCCCGGGCAGCGGGTTTTCCTGGGTGTCGTGGCCATGCTGTTGTCGCTGGCGTCCTTCATCTACTCCAACCTGGGTGGCTTCCTGGTCGGCATGAGTCTGGGCTTGGTGGGCGGCGCGCTGGCCGTCGCCTGGACTCCTGTCGACCGGCCAGTGATCCGCCTGGGCTCCATCGACGTTCGCGTGGTGCTCGCCTCCGCCCTCGTGTTCTTCTCGCGTGCGCAGGCGATGTGCCGGGTGGCACCTGGCGGCCTTCTGTCGCCTCGCCGGCGGATGGCGCAGGCGGGCCGGGATTCCGGCGCCGATCCCACTGGCGTGGATCACGCGGGTGTGGATTCGGCCGCGGCGTCGCGCAGGTCGGGCTGAGATCCGGGGCTCGTATACGCCGTTGAGCACCTGCTGTGGTGCCGCCTTCACTGCTTTCGCAGGGCGGTGAAGGCCTCGCGTACGTCGGGGAAGACGGGGAGCTGCCGGGTGACGCCGTCGTGGTAGGGGTTGGCTCGCAGCACGGCCAGGACGGGCTCGGGGACACGGGTCAGCACGAACCGGCAGCCGAGTCCTTGCAGGTCGGCCGTGAGCCGGGCCAGGGCCTCGGCGGCCGTGGCGTCAAGATAGAACACCGCCTGCGCGTCCAGGATCACGCCGCGCGGACGCGGCTCGGGCGCTGTCACCAGGGAGAGCACCCTCTGCCGGATCCGCCGGGCGTTGGCGAAGAACAACGGCGCATCGACGCGGTAGATGAGGATGTCGGGGTGGGGCGATGAGCCGTCGGTGATCTCGCGAGGGGGCTCGTTGTCGTCGTAGACGGCGAGTAGGGCGTCGTGGGGGCGTGCGGCGCGGCGGAGGAGTTGGCTCGCCGACAGGAGCACGGCGACGAGCAGGCCGCGCAGCACCCCGAGAGCCAGCACGCCGACGACCGCGGCGAGGGCGATCACGCTCTCCGCGCGCCATCCGCGCCACAGATTCAGAAAGCCGGTGACGTCGATGAGTTTGGGTGCGCCCACCATGACGACGGCGGCCAGCACCGTCATCGGGAGCAGCGCGATCAGCGGCCCGCCGGAGATGAGGACGAACATGACGATGCCCGCCGTGGCGAGCTGGAAGATTTGGGACTGCGCGCCCACGCTGCGGGCGGACAGGGTGCGGCTGGTGCTGGCCATCGGCGGGAAGCCGCCCAGCAGACCGGAAGCAAGGCTTGAGGTCCCCAGGGCGGCGGTCTCCCGGTCGAGTGGGACGTGGTCAGGGGTGTCGGTGACTGTCTGGCGGACCGCGCTGACAGTCTCGATCGAGGCGATGAGTGCCATGCCCGCCGCTGGCAAGAGCAGGGCCCACAGGTCCTCCAGAGTCACACGCGGCCCAGCGGGTGTAGGCAGGCCTCCGGACACCGTACCGACCACGGCGACGCCCCGACCGGCCAGGTCCACCGCTGCCGAGATCGCGATCGCCAGCAGGCAGACCACCAGCCCGCCGGGAACGCGGGGCAGGTAGCGCCTGAGCAACAGGAGTGCAGCCATCGCGCCCAAGCCCGTCATCGCGGTCAGCGGCGTGATCTGGTTCAGGTGGGTGAGGACGTGCCACAGGCTGACGAGTGGCTCGGCGCCGACAGTCGGTACGCCCAGCAGCGGCCCCGCCTGCCCGGCGAGGATCTGGATACCCACGCCGGCCAGGTATCCGAGCATCACCGGCGACGACAGGAACTCGGCCGCGCCCTGCAGCGGCAGCGCGGCTCCCAGCAGGCACCAGGCGCCTACCAGGAACGACAGAGCCGCCGTCAGCGCGAGCGCCCGCCCACCGTCGTCGCCGGCCCGGTCCTGAACGACAGTGAACGTGAGGAGCGCCATGGTGGACGAGGGGCCCACCGCCACGAACCGCGTACCGGTCAGCAGGGCGAATACCACCGCGGCGGCCAGCGCCGTATAGAGGCCGGCGGCCGGCGGCAGCCCGGCCAGAGCGCCGTATGCGAGTCCCTGCGGGAGCAGAGTCACCGCGATCGCGAAGGCGGCCATCACATCGGCGCGGGCCGAGCGTGCCGAATAACCCCGCAATTGACCGATGAGCGGTATGACGTGCGCCGCCCGCGTCCGACGCGTATCCATCCGATCATCATGCGACCTGGGCGGACTGGGCTCGCCGGACGCGCCGGGATGGCGCGGTTCAAAAGTGCGGAGCCGACTGGCCAATGTTCGTTCACGGTTCGCGTGCGGATCGCTCCCACAGGGGAGGGCGGTTTGCAGTGCTTCATCCCACTCTGGAAGGCGGGAAACACGATGAGTCACGCAACAGACGGCTGGCGTAGGCACCTGCCCATTCCTGACATCGCTCAGATGAGCTTCACCGCTCAGGATGTCCGTGAGCAGACCACCGCATACGCGAAGGCCCAGCCGCTGCGTCCGCCGGGGGGTGCGCCCAACGTGCTCATCATCCTCGTCGACGACGTGGGCTTCGGCGCCTCCTCCGCCTTCGGCGGCCCCTGCCGGATGCCCGCGGCCGAACGGCTGGCCGGGCACGGGCTGAAGTACAGCCGCTTCCACACCACGGCGCTGTGCTCGCCGACCAGGCAGGCGCTGCTCACCGGGCGTAACCACCATTCGGTCGGCATGGGCGTCATCACCGAGATGGCGACGACCGCTCCCGGCTACACCGGCATGCGCCCCAACAGCGCCGCGACCATGGCGCACATCCTGAAGTACAACGGGTACGGCACGGCCGCGTTCGGCAAGATGCACCAGACGCCCGCGTGGGAGACCAGCCCGTCGGGACCGTTCGACCGGTGGCCGGTCGGTGACGGGTTCGAGAAGTTCTACGGCTTCTTGGGCGGTGAGACCAACCAGTGGGAGCCGACCCTGATCGACGGCACCATGCCGGTGCTGCCGCCGCGCAGGCCCGAGGAGGGCTACCACCTGTCGGAGGACCTCGTCGATCAGACGGTCGCCTGGGTGCGCTCGCAGCGGGCGCTGACTCCCGACAAGCCGTTCCTTGCCTACCTGTCCTTCGGCGCCACGCACGCTCCGCACCACGTGGCGCCTGAGTGGCGCGAGCCGTACCGCGGCCAGTTCGACCACGGCTGGGACGCTCAGCGGGAGCGGACGCTGGCTCGGCAAAAAGAGCTCGGCGTGGTCCCGCCGGAAGCGGAGCTGGCGCCGTGGCCTGAGGAGGTCCCGCACTGGGATCAGCTCACCGACGCGCAAAGGCTGGTCGGCGCCGCGCTCATGGAGAACTACGCGGCCTTCGCCACCCACACCGACCACCAGGTGGGCAGGCTGGTGGACCAGCTGCAGGAGATGGGGGTGCTGGACGACACCATCATCTTCTACATGCTCGGTGACAACGGCGCCTCAGCCGAGGGCGGGCTGGACGGCACGACCAACGAGCTCTTCACGCTCAACGGGATGATCGACACCATCGAGAACGTCATGGCCGGCCTGGACGAGCTCGGCGGGACGAAGTCCTACCCGCACTATCCCGTGGGGTGGGCGCTGGCCATGGACACGCCCTACCAGTGGACCAAGCAGGTGGCCTCGCACTACGGCGGCACCCGCAACGGCCTGATCGTGCACTGGCCGACCGGCATCCAGGACAAGGGCGGGATACGCCACCAATGGCACCACGTCATCGACGTCCTGCCGACCGTTCTGGAGATCACCGGCTTGCCCGAGCCGTACTCCGTCGACGGCGTCGCGCAGCGGCCCATCGAGGGCACGAGCATGCGCTACAGCTTCGATGACGCCGGGGCCGAGGACCGCCACACCACCCAGTACTTCGAGATGTTCGGCAACCGTGGCATCTACCACCTCGGGTGGACCGCGGTGACCCGCCACCGCATCCCCTGGGAGACCGGGGCACAGCAGATGCGCCCCTTCGACGAGGACGTCTGGGAGCTCTACGACACCAACACCGACTGGAGCCAGGCCCACGATCTCGCCCAGCAGCACCCAGACAAGCTGGCCCGGCTCAAGCAACAGTTCCTCATCGAGGCCGCCAAGTATCAGGTGTTCCCGCTGGACGATCGCCTCGTGGAGCGGGCCAACGCCGACATCGCCGGTCGCCCCGATCTCCTGACCGGCCGTACGTCGATGACGCTGTACGCCGGGATGAAGCAGCTGCAAGAGAACACCGTGCCCAACGTCAAGAACAAGTCGCACTCGAGGAGATCGAGGTGCCTGAGGGCGGCGCCCACGGTGTGATCGTGGTGCAGGGCGGCCGGTTCGGCGGCTGGTCGCTGTACCTGAACCAGGGCCGCCCTACCTACTGCTACAACTACTTCGGCAGGCAGTCCTTCTACGTGCGGGCGCCCGAGGTGCTGGCGCCAGGACACCACACCGTCCGCCTCGAGTTCGAGTACGACGGAGGCGGAGTCGGCAAGGGTGGCAGCGGCCTGCTCACAGTGGACGGCGCCAAGGTCGCCGACGGCCGCATCGAGGCGACGATTCCCTACCTCTTCTCAGCGGACGAAACGCTCGACATCGGCGCCGACTCGGCCTCGCCGGTGAGCGACGACTACAGCAGCACCGACAGCGCCTTCACCGGCACCATCCATTACGTGCGCATCGACATCGGCGACGACGACCACAGCGATCTGGAAAGCCCTGAGCACCGGCATCACAGGATGATGACGCGTCAGTAACCTCCTCAGACGGCGTCGAGAGATCGACCGGGGAGACGGACAGGAGCTACGTCCTCCGGCCAGCTTTGGGCCGGAGGACGTGAACATCTGGGCTAGGAGAAGCCCAGCTCCTCGCGGGCGGCCTGGATGACTCGATCGCTGTCCTCTCGAAGGAACTCCCGGACTGACACGCCCGAGGGTGTGCCTCGATACATGGCGGTGGTCAAACGCTCAGCGAGTTCGTGGGTGGCGCGCCGCAGGGAGGGGCTTCCAACGATGTCGATGAATCTCTGGCGTACCCACAGCAGATCTGTTTTCGCCTGGACGTCCTCCGGCACGCCACCTCCGATGTGACGCGCCTGCGCGATGGTGCCCACCTCCTGGCAGACGTCCATGAAAGCCATGATCGCCTGCTTGCGTTCCTCTCGGCGAGCAGCCGCCGCCTTCGCCAGCGCCTGCCGCTTTGTCTCCCTCGTGACCATGAACTGACCAATCAGGGTGCACGCGAACCCGAGGATGACACCCCCCAGAGGCAGCAAGGCCGAGGCCCAGTCGGGAGACATGACAGAACCCCCTTCCACGCGTAGCACGCCGGCGCTTCCGTTTCCTCTCCCGCTGCACGCTCTACCCGGCGCGATCGGCGCCACTCCTCACGAACCGCCGCTCGGATGCGGGAGGCACCCTACGGGTCAAGTGGACAGTGGCCGGGACCGTGACGATCGCCCACTTCGCTCCCGTTGCCGAGGGGCTGGGGCGATCGGTGACCATGGCTGAGGCGACGGCAACGCTGACGGCAACGTCCGCCACCAGTGACATCCGCCCGACGCCATCGAGCACCCTCTGCCCGCAGCTCATCGAGGAGCAGCAGGGCGATTGCCACACCTGAAAAGCGGAAGGTCACGTTGTGACAGCAGCCAGGCGAATGCACTCGTCTGCTCCCGACCGAGGAGTAGTCCCAGATCCTGCTTGTACGGCTCACGCTCGGCTTCTGAGCGTGAGCCGGCCTGCGGCACAACCGCCGAGGGGATCGCTCGTACCCCTTCGGTGCAAGTGGGCGGCGCGGTTCAGACGGTGGGCTCACGCCCCGGTCAGGCGGTGGATGTCGATCGGTGGCGGATGATCGTGCAAGATGGTGCTGCCGTACGGCGCCAAGGATCTCCATCGCTTCGAGCACGTCAGTGACGACATGATCCTCGCTGCGGCCATGATCGAGTCATGTACGTCGGTCGATCCAGGCCGTAACGGAGACCGGCCGCTTGTTCTCCGCCGATGCCCGCGACGAGGTGGTCATCAGCTGGCCAATCCCGTTAAGGAAAGGGCCATGCGGCTATCTTGAACAGACCGGTTTCGAGCTTGTGAATACCCTCGGTTCCCGAGGGATCGAAGGGTGTCATATATCCAGCATTGTTCTCCATGGGGACGTAACGTATGTTCCGGCTATACACCGTCGATAGCCAGGGAGAAGTCGTGCCCGAACTCGTGGCTCCCCAGCTCGTCGTCAACAGCCGGATGATCTACTTCGGCTGGGTGCCGGCCGATCCCGAAGCCGTCGCGGCCTTGGTGCCCGACGGTCTGAAGCCCATGGCCAACCGACAGGTCTTCATGAACCAGTACGTCGTCGACCGGCCCGAGCAGACCTCGGGCTTCGGTGCGTACTCGCTCACCTACATCGGGCCGGACCTGGAACATGCCTACGCCCCCGATGGCGTGACCCCCGGCCGCTGGTGGACGCACTACTTCAACTCCAGCGCTGTGGTACGCGAGTACGCGGCCGCTCGAGGTGTGCCCGCCACCGCTGGCCGTACCACGATCGAGGTCAGGGGCAGGAATCTGGTCGCGACGACCGAGTCCGACGGTGTGCCGGTGATCCGTACGACCGCGCGGGTCGGTGACACCGGTACGGCGGTCAACCGGGGCCAGTTGCGTTACATCACCGAGGTCGGCGGGCAGAAGCTCAGCGGGATCTATCCGTTCGTGGCGGAACCGGTCGACCCGTTCGAGGTGGTGTCGGTGGAGTTTCTGGAGCCGAGCCACTCCGTCTATGCCCTGCGCCCCGCTGACCCGCTGCAGATCGTGTGGGGCTTCTACTCGCCACGGTCGTCCTTCACCTATCCCGGCGGCGAGTCGGTAATGGCCTGACATCCGTCACCGGGTTAAAAGCAAAGCCAAGTCATGGCAGACCTGCCGGTACTGCCGCAGCTGCGTGTGCTCACTGGTCAGTAGAGCCTGCGGGCCACCGGCAGCGCATCTCTGTCTCGGGACGCGGCCTGGGGAGTGCGCATCGTGCACGAACCTCGTGGTTACGGCAGTTTCGGTGGCACCGGCCTCTCCTGCCCTCTCGGCCTGACCTAAAGGCAAGGTCCCGCGCTCCGCGCGGGGCTCCTCTCCATGTGGGCAGGCGCCGCAGCGTGGCGGGAAGCGACTGTGGGCTTGCGAAGGCCGGCACTTGCCACGGTTTGATCAACTTCTCGGTGGCTCGCTAAGGTTAGACGCTTTGACCGCTTCACCCCCAATGAGATGGCCATGCGTCGCTACCGTTTCGGCAGGATCGCTATCCTGATCGCGCTCGGCTACCTCGCCGTAGTCGCTGTGCTGGGCGCCTTCGCGCTGACCACCGCCCAGGGTGACCTCCTCTGGAAGATCGTCACCCGCGACTCCGGCATGGACTGGTTTCTCGGCCCCGGCGAAGAAACCCTCACCATCCCGTGGGGGCTGACGGTCGTCCTGATCCTTATCGGAGCGCTTCAGGCGTGGGCCCTGTGGCAGGTGTTGCGCGGGCGCGCCAGGGGCGAGCTGACACACCGGGGCAGGAAGGTGGGCCTGCTGCGGCTCGCCCTGTATCTCGGCATCGGATACAGCCTGATCAGCATCGCCAGCACCCCGCTGGTCCACGCATGGAAGATCTACTGGGTCTGGTCAGTGATGGGAATCGCCTCCGGTTGCGTGCAACTGGCCATCGTCTGGCTGTTCTTCCTGGTGCTCCGGGACACCGTCTCACGCAGGCTACGGCTGTTTTCCCTCGTCGTCGGAACCATCGCCGTCGTGGGCACCCTCGGCCAGGAAATCGCCGACCTCTTCGACCTGCACTCCGCCGCGCGGATCTTGACCCTGGCCGGAGGGTACGGCTACGTCTGGCTGGCGTGGTCGGTGTCGATCCTCATCGCCCAGGCCAAGGATCCCCGCTGGAGCGCGGCGACCGTCCGGATAGGCGTCATCGCGCAGGCGGTATCGGTTCTCCAGCCCGCCGGGATGGTCTCGTTCGGCGGCAGCGGGTTCCCCAGCATCCTCACGGTCTACACGCTCCTCGGTGCTTTCAGTGTCTTCGGGCTGGTGTGGGATGCCAGGACCGCCCACGAGCTGACGGCTCCCCTTCCCCAGCCGGACGCGGGACACGTGCCGGTACGGCCGGCGGCCAGGTGGTGGCCGTTGGCCGCCGTGGCCATCGCGCTGCCGCTGATCCCCGCCGCCGTCAACTTCGCGCACGGCAAGTACCTCTGGATCGGCCCCAGAGGCGTGATCGAGCAGTTCGTCCGCGTGGACGGGGGCAGCGGGAACGCTCTGACCTGGCTCGTCCTGGACGTCTTCGTCGGCGTCGGCGGCCCCGCGCTGCTGATCCTGGCCGCTGTCCTGCGCCGGACCCGCCGCACCCTGCGGTTCACGACGCTGACGCTGATCATCGCCGCGGCCGTGGGCTTCGCCAGCGCGCTCACGGCAACGCCCGTGCCGGAGGACTTCGGCGGCTTCTACGAAGGCACACAAATCTACCCGGAGAGCCTGTTCACCCAGAAGCACGCCGGTGAGATCTTCCTCGGCATCTCACCGGCGTGGTACAGCGCGGCCTTGCTCGCCTCCGCCCTGCTCCTGCCGTTCCTGTACCCGACCCCGCTGGCCCAGCGCGCACGCCGCCGTATGCTCCTCCTGGCCCAAGTCGCCACGCTGGTCGCGCTCGCGTTCGTGCCCGTGGCGGACTTGGCCCGCGGCCCGGTCACCGCGGCCGAAGACTGCACCCCACGCGAGGCATGGAGGGGTGAGCCCGAGGGGCCTAAGCTCACCCGGGACCAGCGACTCGTGTGCTCACTCCGGCAGGGAAACGTGATCAAACTCGCCGCCACCACGCCTGACGCCATGGTCCTCGCCCACGCCCGCTGGCTGTGCAGCATCTACACCCGCAACGATCCCCAGGAGGTCGCCCGCCTTCAGACGACGCAGGGACTGACGCGCGACGCTCTGACCTACCCGCTCGCAGAGATCTGCCCCAGCGCCGACGCCGTGGTCAAGGCCGCGGCCGCTGAACAGGACCGGGAGATGCAGGAGTGGGAGGCCGACGCGCAGCGCATGTGCGACTCGAGCCCGCCCCACCGCCCGCTCATCAAACCGGCCAAGGTGATCCGCATGAAGGAACCCCAGTGGACGGACCACGGGGTCGTGGAGACGTACGAGCCGACCGAGGACGACGGGGACCCGTACGAGGACGGCCTGCTCGACAAGGCTCAGGACAACGGCCTGGTAGCCGCCCTCCCCGGCCACCTGATGATCCTTACGCACTCCGACTACGACCTCTGCGTCACCCTGGAGACCTACACCCGCCGCCCGCCGGTGGAGACCAAGGGCTGGGACCACGTCGCCGAGGTCGGCTACGAAAGCCCCACTGGCGAGATCGTGCTCAGGGACGATCTGAGCGGAACCGAATTTCCCGACCTGTCACTCAACGGCCGGGCGGGTCATTACCGGATCCGCGTGCACTACGACTGGTTCAAGTGGAAGGGACTGCAAGAGGGTGGCCAACGTCTGCTGATCATGGCGTTCCCCGGGAAGGGCGACAAGCCGGTCGCGTACCGCAAGCCGCCTCAGCGGTGACACGCCTCACGCCTGCCCTGGCTTGGCCACCCGCTTGCCCATCAGCATCTCCGGGGGCGTGTCGAGCTACGCGCCGTAGTTCGCGCCCGTGCCCGGTAGCGACTGAAGGAGAGACAGCCGTGCGTTGCTCAGGAATGGGCGTCAGGGCTGGTCGCCGACGCGCTGGCCGAGGTGAGGATGGTGATGTGCTGGCGTCCAGCGCGGGCATGAGTGCCCGTCGCAACTGCCGCGACCACGAACGACTCGTCCAGCACAGCGAGGCGCGTATCTCCTGATCAGCCATCGACGTCATGACCCGCTGCCTGACCCGCAGGCCCCCCATCACGTTAATCTGAACATGATGTAAAGCAGCAGCAGCGCGGCCAGGGCCACCAGGACGGCGCCTGAGACCAGCGCGAACAGCCGTTTCCTGTCCGGTTCAGCGTCCGGTGACGCCCGCTTCGACAGGCCCGCCTGCCTGGCGGCCAGGGCGTCCTCCCAGTCTCCGAGCGTGTCGCGGTCCGTGAACCTGCGGATGATCAGCAGCAGGAACGGTAACGCCACGCCCGCCATGGCTATGGCGGCGCCGAGCACCCAGCCGGGCGTGGTCATCGTCACCCGGATCCCGCCGATGACCAGGACGGCCGCGAGCCCGAGCGCCACGGCCGAGCGGCGGGTCAGGTTCATCGCCACCGCGGCCTTGACGGCGCCGAACGCCACGGACAGTGAGCTGATCCCCAACTCCGCGGACCCCTCGCCGTCGGCGAGCCACTGCTCGAGGTACCGCTCGCGCCGCGCCTTCCCGGGCAGGATTGCGGCGGCTGTGACGATGAGGCCCCGGCTCAGCGCGTCCACCTCAGAATCCCGGCTGGGGCAAGCTCTGGCCGATCGGCTGGCGCGCGGTCGCGTGCTTGGCGACGACGCGGCGCGCGGCGGGCAGGGCGTCCCCCGTCAGCCGGTAGAGGCGCCGGCGCGGCCCTTTCCGCGCCGCGTCCGACTCCCAGGTGGAGACCACCCATCCGCTGCGCTCCAGCCGGTCGAGTGCGAGGTAGACGGTCCCCGGGCGCCGACCTGTCGCCTTGATGATCTCCAGACCCCAGCGTGCGTCTAGGTCGGCCATCAGGGCCTCGATCACGTCCACGGTAGCGGGGGTGATCCGTAGTCCCTGCGTCTCAAGCGCGATGGGTTCCCTCCGTGATCTGCCGAAGTACGGACGTGTAGTCCTGGAAGGCGCTGCGCCCTTCGTCGGTCAGCGCCAGCCAGGTCCGGGGGCGTTTGCCGACGAAGCCCTTCTCCACCCGCACGTAACCCGCCTTCTCCAGCGTGTCGATGTGCTTGGACAGCAGCGAGTCGCTGACCTCGATCGTGTCCCTCAGGAAGCGGAACTCGACCGTCTCCGCCGCCGCGAGCATCGCCACGATGGACAGCCGCACCGGAGCGTGGATGATTTCGTTGAGCGCGTGCCGGGGATGGCTCACCGGTCACCCGCCCGCGCCCGCGGGCGGCCCGGCGAGGACTTCCGCACCCAAGTCCTCGACCAGCGCCGCGGCGGTGGTGTCAACAGCTTCACCATGCAGCGCGACGTGCACGTTACCCAAGGCCGGATGCCGCACGATGTGAAGCGCGGTGCGTTTGTCACGCGGGCAGAAGATCTCCTCGTGCCACCCCGAGTCGTCCCGATCGTCGATCGCCAAGAGGATCCAGTACGCCTGCCCTGCCCAGAACGCCACGTCCTCTGGGTCGTCGACGGGAGTCCGCAGCCAGGTCACGGGGCGGGGAACCGACCTGTCCGGGAGGCCCGCGCGCACCGTGACCCAGTGCTGGTCGCCCTCCACCGGCCGAGCGGGGCGCAGGATCTCATCCAGCGCTCGTTTCGGCTCGGCCCTCATCACGACGGGCGGATGAACGAACTCCGAGGCGACCAGTCGCGCGTACTCGGCGGCCTGCCGGACCTTTGTGTCGTCGTGGTCAAGTGCGCGCTGAAGCAGGTCCAGCGTCTCCGGCTCGGGGGTTGCGCCACCAACCGCCATCAGGAGCGCCACCAGTGCCGTGGGCTGCTCCTCGAAGGTCTCCTCAAGTTGAGCGCGCAGCATCTGCTCGCTCCAGGTCGACCACCTCGCGCCGATGACATCCCGGATCGCGACCGCGCGTTCGGTCGAGTTCGCCCATATGAACAAGGCCTTGGCGCCGACCTCGTCGCACAGCACCTCCATGAGAAGGTTGCCGTCGGCCGTGTATACCGCTGCCACGCTCTCGCCGCCGAAGCCCCCGTTCCCGTACAAGGCAAAGTTCAGGCCCGTCGCCTCGGCAATCTCGGCCAACAGATCATCGTCTACCCCGCCCTCAATGCGGATCACCAGGGCGCACCGATACGGCCCGCCCTCTACCGCCTGGAGCATCGTCCACCACCTTAAAGATCACCGAAGGGCATCAGGGTAATGGTGGATGGCGCAGTCCACGTGCGGCGCTTGGCGCACGATTTGTCGGCGATGGACGCAAGCAGGGCGCTTGGTCAGCCTGATGCCAAGGGCGATGCCCAGGCCCTTCAACGACACGGTGAGCATGGCGGCAGGGACCCAGCAGGGCACCATCCCTCTTGCGATCGGCTGCTACTTGTTGACGTACTTGTACAGGTAGAGGGCCGCCTTCTTGAGTTGGGCGGACGTGCCATTGGCGGTGCGGTACTGCTCGGCGATGCCGACAGCCTTCGTCAGCGTCGTACTGCCGTGCACATGAAGTCGCTTACATCACCCTCTACGAGGATGCGGAGCACGGCCGGAATTCCCCCTGTGTCATCGCCCGTCAGCCAGGGGTCCTCTATGAGCTCGCCCTTCGCGTTTTCACCAGTACCTGGGAGGCAAGCGCCGATCGCACAACCGGCCATGATTGACAACCGGGAGTCGGTCGGCGGCACGCATCGAGGGACTGTGGAGACCGCTCATCTCCTGACGAGACGGGGACGCCGGCTGAGTACGGACTTCGCCAAGCCGGGTTGGTGCGGGGTGCCTCGCGTGATGGCCCATGATCGAGCCACCGGGAGTGCCGAGCGGGGCGGGATATCCACCCCCGAGCGGTACGGTCGGTGGGTGGTGATCATCCCTTCTGCGCACCTTCTGGACCTGGCCGCCGTCCTCCTGCCCCGCGCCGACCTCTCCAGCGCACGACTCACCCAAGGGCAGTTCCATGATGTGGTCCTCGTCCCCGGCGTCGCCGCCGTCCGGGTCGCGAAGGGAGACGTGGCGGCGAGCGAGTTGCGGCGCCGTACCGAGGTGCTGGCCCGTCTGGCGGGGATGAACCTCCCGTTCCTGGTGCCCGAGCCGCTCGGTCCCGTCTCCATCGTCGACGGCCGTGCGGCCGTCGCCGTGAGTTGGGTGGACGGCGCCGCGCATCCTCAGGGGAGCGGGGATCCCGAAAAGCTCCGGACGCTGCTGGACGCCCTCGCCTCCGTCGATCTCGCGCTCCTCGAGGACGTGCTGGACGAACCTCACGCCTACGCCGGCCGAGGGCGCTGGGCGGAGCTGCTCATGGAGGAGGTGCTGCCGAGGCTGCCCGTCCAGGTGCGGCCGGAGGCGCGGCGCAGGGTGGAGGCCGCCCTGGCGCTGGAGGAGGTCAGGCCGGGGCTGGTGCACGGGGACCTGGCCGGCGAGAACGTGCGCTGGAGTGCCGAGGGCGACCTCGTCGGGGTGCTCGACTGGGATCTCGCCCAGCCCTTCGACCCGGCGGTGGACGCCGCCTGCCTGGCCTGGCACGGCTGGGATGCCGTGAGGTCCGCGGTGGACGGCGAGACCTACCGGCGAGCGCGGGTGTGGGCCGGCACGTTCGCGATCGAGCAGATCGGCGCCGCGCTCGTGAACGGTGAGCCGCCGGACGTCGTGGACCGCTACGTCGAGTCGACCGCGCGCCACCTGGAACGCCAGGCCGAATCCGCGACGGGCTGAGGCGCGCGCCGCGATCAGGAGAGGCGGTCAGGAGAGGCGGTTGTCCTCGACGTGGACGACGTGCAGCTCGTGCCCGTCCTGGTCGCGCTTGCTCCGCCCGAAGAGCCCGACCGTGAGGTCGTCGCCGGCGTCGAGCTCGTCGTCGGCGACGTAGGTGAGGATGTCGGGGTGGTGGCTCGTCACGGCCCAGCCCGGCGCGTCGTCGAGGTCGATGGTGGTGAAGTCGCCCGCGGGCGTGCCCGCCTGAACCGGGCCGAACTCGCGGAGCAGGTCCTTCGCCTGCTCGACCAGGTCGCCCGCGGGGTCCATCAGGATCACGCAGGTGCCGTTGGCGAACAGCACCCACGACCTGGCGGGATGCAGCAGCTGTCGCCAGGTCGCGATCACGGTCTCGTGGGTCATGCGCGAGACAGTAGCGATCAGCTACGACAGATCGGCTTCGGCGTTCGCGCTCGGGCGCTGCCGCGGTCAGTGCCGCCGGCCTCTCAGAAGCCGCTGAGTCCTAGGTCGAAAGTCGCATGACGGCCGGGTCTGGCGGCCAATGCGACTCAAGGGCGCGGGCACGTACCGTCCACGTCCATGACATTTCTCGTAACAGGTGCGACAGGGAAGGCCGGCCGGCACGTGGTCGATGAGCTGCTGCGTGACGGACAGCGGGTCAGGGCGCTGACCCGTGACCCCGCCAGGGCGAACCTGCCCGAGGGGGTGGAGGTGGTGCGGGGAGATCTCACCGATCCCGCCACCCTCGGCCCCGCGTTCGAAGGCGTGACAGGGGTGCATCTGCTGACCGTGGGCGGAGACGACTACGCCACACTGCGAACCGGCCCTGAGCTGGTCGAGCTGGCGGAGAAGGCCGGGGTGCGGCGTGTCACGGTGCTGTGGAACGGCAAGACGGGCCCGGTCGAGGAGGCGTTCGCGGCGAGTGAGCTGGAGTGGACCAAGCTGGAGCCCGTCGACTTCATGAGCAACACGCTGGGCTGGGCGGCGGCCGTCCGGACGGCGGGCAGGGTGGAGGAGCCGTTCGCCGACGTGCCGAGCGCGATCGTGCACGAGGCGGACGTCGGCGCGGTCTCCGCGAGGGTGCTGGTCGAGGGCGGGCACGGCGGCCGGTCGTACTCGCTGACGGGTCCCGAGACGTTCACCGCGCGCCAGCGGCTCGCCGCCCTGGCGCAGGTGCTCGGCAGGGAGCTGGAGTTCGTCGAGCTGACCGAGGAGCAGGCCAGGGAGCGCTGGCGGACGGCGGGCTACGCCGAGGAGCTCATCGACCTGCTGGCGGACTGGCAGGGCAACCCGCCGCCGCAGGCGTACACGGTGGTGCCGACGGTCGAGCGGATCACCGGGCGGCCGCCTCGCACGTTCGCCCAGTGGGCCACCGAGCACGCGGCGCACTTCCAGCCGGACTAGTCGTCCAGGCCGCGGGCGCTCAGGGCCTCTCCGAGGGCGTCCGCGTGCCGGAGCGCGCTGACCACCAGCGGGATGGCGAAGGCGCGCATGCTCCACGAGACGCCGCGGGCCCGTTGCGCCTCGCGTACACGCGTCGCGAGCGCCGAGATGACCGGCACGCTGCGCACGGTGAGGGAGAGGAGCAACGAGACCCGGAAGGGATCGACGCCCACCCGGCGCAGCGGGCCGAAGCAGCGCTCGAAGAAGGCCATCATGTCCGCGAAGCGGGTGGTGAGGGTGACCAGCCCGGCCAAGGCGACCGCGAGGACGATACGCAGCGTGGAGACGACCGCCGCGTCGAGGCCCACCAGCACGAACTGCATCACGAAGAGCACCAGCGCGAACCAGCGCAGCGGCCGGATCTGCGCCCACGCGGCGGCGAACCCCACGCCGGAGACGACGTACAGGGTCGCGACGAAGGCGATGAACCCGGCGAGCGCGGGGAGGGAGCCGAGCAGCACGAGCACCGTGCACGACGCGACCAGGCCCAGCACCTTGGCCCACGCGGGCAGGCGGTGCAGGAGCGAGTCGCCTGGAGCGTAGTTCCCGATCACGACATGAGCTTGCGATAGTGGTCGATCGAGGACGAGGGCAGCCCGTCGGCGACGACCCTGCCCTGGTCGAGTACGAGCACCCGGTCGAAGGAGTCGAGCAGCCCGAGGTCGTGGGTGACCACGACGACCTGCTGGGGGAGTCCGCCCAGCAGCTCGGCCACCACGCGGGAGTGGCGCAGGTCGAGCAGCGTGGTGGGCTCGTCCATGACCAGGATCCGTGGTTCGAGCACCAGGACGGAGCAGAGGGCGAGCAGCTGCTTCTGCCCGCCCGACAGCTGGTGGGCCGGGTGGTCGGCGTGGCCGGCCAGCCCGTGCCTGGTCAGCACCTCCTCGACCCTGGCCGCCACCTCGGCGGCGGACAGGCCCTTGCGGCGCAGCGAGAAGGCGACGTCCTCGGCGACGGTGGGCATGACGATCTGCGCGTCTGGGTCGGTGAACAGGAAGCCGACCTCGCGCCTGATGCGCGCGGCGTGGCGGCGGGTGTCGTGGCCGAGGACCGTGACGGTGCCCGAGGTGGGCATGGCCAGGCCGTTGATCAGGCGGGCCAGCGTGCTCTTGCCCGAGCCGTTCGCGCCGACCACGCCGACGCGACGCTCGGTGAGGGAGAGCGTGAGGCCGGTCAGCACGTCGCGCCGGCCGAGCCGTACGTGGACGTCGGTGAACTCGATCACTCACACCACCTCGAACAGGGCGGCGACGCCCAGGCCGCCGCCCACCGCGGCCGCCGCGAGACCCAGGGTGCCCTGGGGCGCGCCCGCCCGCACGAGCCTGCTGAACAGCCTGGTCACGACGACCGCGCCGGTCGCGCCCCAAGGGTGGCCGAGGGCGAGCGCGCCACCGTCGGCGCAGACGCGGTCGAGGTCGGCCTCCAGCGCGTCGGTCGCCGCGAGGACCTGCGCGGCGAACGCCTCCACGATCTCGACCGCCGCGACCTGCTCCATCGTCACCCCGGTACGGCCCAGCACCCGCCGTACGGCAGGCACGGGACCCCAGCCGGGCAGCGCGGGATCGCAGCCGACGACCGCGCCCGCCACCAGCCGCAGCCCGGGCAGCCCGTCGCGAGACCGGTCCGGGACGAGGGCGACGGCGGCCGCGCCGTCGCTGATGGGAGAAGAGTTGCCGGCCGTGACCGTGCCGCCGGGCACGAAAGCGGCGGGGAACCTGGCGAGCGTGGCCATGCGCAGCGCGCGCGGTCGCTCGTCGGCGGACCTGCCGCCGACGGGCACGATCTCCTCGCCGAAGTCGGCGGCCAGCGCCAGGGCGTGGCTGCGGTGGGCGTAGGCGTCCTGCCGCTCCCTGGTCACGCCGCGCGCCGCCGCCAGGGCCTCGGCCGCCGGTCCCATGTCAGGGTCGGGGTGGCCGTCGGGGGCAAAAGGCGCCCTAGGGTACGGCTCGGCGGCGCCGCGCATGGTCCGCAGCGGCGCGGTGGAGGCGCTCTCCGCCCCGCCCGCGATCACCAGCTCCATGTCTCCCGCGCGGATCGCCTGCCCCGCCACCAGGATCGCGGCCAGCCCGCTGCCGCACTGGCGGTCGACGGTCACGCCGGGGACCTTGTGCCCGAGCCCGGCCGCCAGCGCGGACACGCGGGCCAGGTTGCCGCCGGGGCCCATGCAGTTGCCGAGCACCACGTCGTCGACGGGACGGTGCCCGACGTCGGCCGCGACCGCCGCGATGACGGGGGCGGCGAGCCGGTCGGCCGTCAGCGACCTGAAGGCGTGGCCCGCGGTGCCGATGGGGGTACGGCGCGCCGCCACGACGACGGGCTGCTCGCTCATCTCACACCAGCCGCCTGATCGCGGGATCGGCGTCCGCGAGACGGGCGGCGACCAGGGCGCGCGCGGGCTTGCCCGTGGGGGTGCGGGGCAGGGCAGCCATGGCGTACCAGCGCCGGGGCCGCTGCGCGGGGTCGAGGCTCGCGCGCGCGGCCGTCTCGAGCGCCGCCCGCGACGGCGAGCCCTCCACGACCGCGGTGACGACCGAGCCGAGCTGGGGGTGCGGTGAGCCGACGACGACCAGGTCGGTGACGCCCCGCACGTCGCGGAGCACGGCCTCGACGTCCTCGGGCACCACGGTCGCGCCGCCGGTCTGTATCGCGCCGTCGCCTCTGCCGCGCAACCTCAGCGCCTCGCCTGGACGGTACGGCTCGGCGAGATCGCCCACGCTCGTCCAGCCCTCGCCGTCGGTCGTCAGCGGACCGGCCGCGCCTGCCAGGTATCCCTCCGCCATCCACGGCGAGCGCGTCCAGACCTCGCCCTGCCTGACCTCGATCTCCACGCGGGGGAAGGGCCGCAGCCCGGAGCCGTCGGTGTCGACGGCCACGAAGGACATCTCGGTCGCGCCGTAGTAGGAGATCACGCGCACTCCCGCCTCGGCCGCCATGGCGCGGGAGCGCGCGGGCAGCGCCGCGCCGCCGACGACTGCCGTGCGCAGCGGCCCGCCGACCTCCGCCGCCACCGCGAGGACGGCGGGCAGTCGGTGCGGCACCAGGTGCGCCACGGTCGCCCGCCTGAGCTGGACCGTCAGCGATCCCGGCGACCAGCGTCCGGGCACGATGACCGTGGCGCCCGCCGCCAGCGCGTGCACGGCGGCGAAGCCGTACAGGGAGGAGACCAGCGGGCCCGGCACCAGCACGACGTCGTCGGGGCCGATGGCCGCCAGCTCGCTCAGATAGGGGAAGGAGCCCGTCCACGAGTGGCGGGTGCGCACGACCGCGCGCGGCCTGCCGGTGCTGCCCGAGGTGAGGCACGCCCACGCCAGGTCGTCCGGCCCCTCGCCCGGCGCGGGGGCCGGGTCGGGGGTGGTCGGCAGAGGGGCGTCGACGTGCAGGCCCACGGGGACCGCGGCCGTCACCCTGGCGAACTGGTCCCGCTCGCACAGCAGCGGCGTGGCCCCCGCCAGGTCGGCGGCCAGGACGGTCACGAGCTGCTCCACCGGGTCGGTGAGAGTGATCGCGATCAGGCCCTTGTCCCCGAGGCGCCGGGTGCTGACCCGCTCCCACAGCTGGGCATAGGTGAGCGAGCCCTCAGGTCCGCACAGTGCCGGCTGGTGTGGACGTTCGGTGGCGTGGCGCAGGACCTGTGCGGCGACCGGCATGCTCGGCTCAACCGGCCTTGACGCGCTCGCTGTGGACGGCGGGAATCGCGTCGGGGTAGGCCCGCTGGGTGCCCCTGGCCACGACGGCGGCCAGCACCGCCTTGGCCACGTCGCCCGGCACGAACCACACGCTGAGCAGCGCCGTCTGGGCCAGCGGCAGGCCGGTGATCGCGGCCTGCACGGGGATGCCCACCAGGTAGATCACGCCGACGCCGCCGGCCAGGCAGGCGACGACCAGCCGGACGATGCCGGGGGTCGTGCCGCCGCGCTCGACGAGCCAGCCGGTCAGGAACGCGCCGGGCAGCCAGCCGATCAGGAAGCCCACCGACGGCCCGGTGAAGACGCCGAGCCCGCCGCGTCCGCCCGCCAGCAGCGGCAGACCCGCGGCGACCAGCAGGATCAGCACGGCGACCGCGAGGGCCGCGCGCCACGATCCGAGAATCGCCCCCGCCAGCATCACGCCGAACGTCTGGAGGGTGATGGGGACGGCGTTGCCGAAGACGTTGAGCGCGCCCGGCAGACCGAGCACGGCGATCAGCGCGGCGAACACGCTGATCCTCGCCAGGTCGCCCGTCGGGAACCTGCGGCTGGGGGATTCATTCTTCATGCGTCTGATCCCACACCAGGATGTCCGGGTTCGAGCATGGTGAGATCCCACAACATTCTTGGTGTTCGTCTGAGCTACAAGGACGTGACAACGGTACCCGCCATGCGAGAGAGCAACGGCCCCTGCCTGCACGTGGTGCGCTTCTTCAGGGCCGGGCGTGAGCGGTCCGCAGGAGCAGCACGCCGGTCAGGGCGACGAGCACGGCGGTGCCGCCGTGCATGAGGTACGCCTGGGCGGGCGTCCCGTCGTGGCCGAGCACGATGGCGGCGTCGCCGAAGGGAATGAAGGACATGGCGAGCATCGTCCAGCCGAGGGCGCGACGCTGGCGGGCGGCCAGCAGGGTGAAGACGATGAGCCCGCTGGCCAGGTCGCGAACGCCCTTGACGTGCAAGAACGCGTTGTCGGACGGGACGGCCGGCAGGCCGAATCCGGCGGCGATGGCCTGCGGGTCGAGCAGGTAGTTGACGCCGATGTAGGTGATGAACAGGCCGCCGAGAACGGCGAGAGCGGTGGCGAGGCGGGTCATGATGGGCTCCTTTATTAGTTATTGGTCACTAAGTTTCGCGGGCGCGAAGCATTGCCGCCTGGAGTGGCGGTCAGGAGGCGAAGTCGGCCCAGACGCGATGGTTCGCCGGGAAGCCGAGCGAGACCAGGGTGTTGATGAGCATGCCGTACGACATGAAGAAGGTCGTCTCGTGCGCGTCGGCGCCGAGGAGCAGGTGCATGGAGTCCCACCAGCCCTCCCACACCTTGCGGACCTCCGCGCCGAACTCGTCCTCCATGGCGGCCACGGCGACGTAGACCTGCATCTGCATGAGCAGGATGTCGCGGTCCTTGATGAGGTCCTTGTAGGCCGCGGCCATCGACATGTGCGGGTCGGCGTCGGTGCAGGCCTCCTCCATCACGCGGCGCGTCTCCGACAGGCAGCGGGTGGCCGCCGCCAGGAAGATGGCCTGCTTGCCGGGGAAGAGCCTGAAGAGGTACGGCTGGCTGACGCCGACCCGGCGGGCGATCGCCTCGGTGGAGGTGCCGTGGTAGCCGCCACGGGCGAACTCGGAGATCGCGGCGCGGATGACGCTCTCGCGCCGTTCCTCGGCGCTCATTCTGACCATGAGGAGTAAGTTAGTGGCTAATCACTAACGGGGTCAAGTACAACCGATCAATCCGCGTCCAATAGTGTCCGGAGCATGAGCACTCACTTCGACGTTGTCGTCCTCGGCGCGGGGCCCGGGGGATACACGGCGGCGGTCCGCGCCGCCCAGCTCGGCCTTCGCACGGCCGTCATCGAGGAGAAGTACTGGGGCGGCGTCTGCCTGAACGTGGGCTGCATCCCGTCCAAGGCGCTGCTGCGCAACGCGGAGCTCGCGCACATCTTCACCAAGGAGGCCAAGACCTTCGGCATCAGCGGTGAGGTGACCTTCGACTACGGCGCCGCCTTCGAGCGCAGCCGCAAGGTCGCCGACGGCCGCGTCAAGGGCGTCCACTTCCTGATGAAGAAGAACGCCATCACGGAGTACGACGGCCGCGGCACCTTCGTCGACGCCAACACCATCGAGGTGAACGGCGAGACCATCACCTTCGGCAACTGCATCATCGCCGCGGGCACCACCACCAAACTGATCCCCGGCACCAGCCTGTCGGAGCGCGTGGTCACCTACGAGGAGCAGATCCTCACCGAGCAGCTGCCCGGCAGCATCATCATCGCGGGCGCCGGCGCCATCGGCGTGGAGTTCGCCTACGTGCTGCACAACTACGGCGTCAAGGTGACGATCGTCGAGTTCCTCGACCGCATGGTGCCGCTCGAGGACGAGGAGGTGTCGAAGGAGCTGGCCAAGCGCTACCGCAAGCTCGGCATCGACGTGCTCACCTCGACCAGGGTCGACAACATCGAGGACACCGGCGCCTCGGTCAAGGTGACGGTCTCCAAGGACGGCCAGCAGCAGGTGCTGGAGGCCGACAAGGTGCTCCAGGCCATCGGCTTCCAGCCGCGCGTGGAGGGCTACGGTCTCGAGAACACCGGCGTCAAGCTGACCGACAGGGGCGCGATCGAGGTCGACGGGCGCGGGCGCACCAACGTGCCGCACATCTACGCCATCGGCGACGTGACCGCCAAGCTGATGCTGGCGCACGCGGCCGAGGCCATGGGCATCATCGCGGCCGAGACGATCGGCGGCGCGGAGACCATGGAGGTCGACTTCACGATGATCCCGCGCGCGACGTACTGCCAGCCGCAGATCGCCAGCTTCGGCTTCACCGAGGCCCAGGCCCGCGACCTGGGCTACGACGTGAAGGTGGTCAAGTTCCCCTTCACCGCGAACGGCAAGGCCCACGGCCTCGGCGACGCCCAGGGCTTCGTCAAGATCATCGCTGACGACACGCACGGCGAGCTGCTCGGCGCCCACCTGATCGGTCCCGAGGTCACCGAGCTGCTGCCCGAGCTGACCCTGGCCCAGCAGTGGGACCTCACCGTCCACGAGGTGGCGCGCAACGTGCACGCCCACCCGACGCTCGGCGAGGCGGTCAAGGAGGCGATCCACGGCCTCGCGGGCCACATGATCAACATGTGACGTCCGCGCGCAGGCGTCCTCGGGCCCCAGGGGCCCGAGGAGCCGGTCGCTTCTTGCGGCGCTCCCGCCCCATCGGTCTATCCTCTGTCCGAGGAGGGTCGCATGGACGCACCACCTGGCTGGCGCCGCGGTGGGAATCTCCCCGCCGAGCTCGCCTCCTTCATCGGCCGAGGTGAGCACCTGCTCAGGCTCACCGAGATGCTGGCTGCCTCTCGCCTGGTCACGGTGACGGGCCCCGGCGGGGTCGGCAAGACCAGGCTCGCCCTGCGCGCGGCGGGCGTCCAGCACGGCCGCTTCCCCGACGGCGTGTGGATGGCCGACCTCTCCCAGGTCCGTGACCCGCAGCTGCTGCCCCACGCGCTGATCGCCGCGCTCGGGCTGCAAGATCGCTCCACTCGCGACAGCGTCGACTTCCTCGTCGACTTCGTCCGCGACAAGGACCTGCTGCTCGTCCTCGACACCTGCGAGCACCTCGTGGCCGACTGCGCCGAGCTGGTCGAACGGTTGCTGAGCGGCTACGGCGTACGGATCCTCGCCACCAGCAGGCAACCCCTCGGCCTCGACGACGAACAGCGCTTACCACTGCCGCCGCTGGACGAGGCGGACGCCGTCGCCCTCTTCATGGACAGGGCCGCGCTCGTCCAGCCCGACCTGCTCCCCGACCGGCGGACCGTCGCGCAGATCTGCCGCCATCTCGACCGCATGCCGCTGGCCATCGAGCTGGCCGCGGGACGGCTGTCCGCGCTCTCGGCCGAACAGATCCTCTCCCTGCTGAGCGACAGGTTCCGGCTGCTGCGCAGGGAGCCCCACGGCATCGGGCCCACCCGCCACCACGCGCTGCGCGCCACGATGGGCTGGAGCCACGAGCTGTGCGAGGCCGACGAGCGGCTGCTCTGGGCCAGGCTCGCGGTCTTCGCCGGCTCCTTCGACCTGGCCGCGGTCAGGTTCGTCTGCGCCAGCGACGAGCTGCCCGAGGCCGCGGTGGCCGACGCGCTGACCGGCCTGGTGGACAAGTCGATCGTGACCAGGACGCCCTCCTCAGGGCGCTACCGCCTGCTCGACACCATCCGTGCCTACGGCGCCGAACGCCTGGAGGAGCTCGACGAGACGGCGTGGCTGTGCGCCAGGCACCGCGACTACTACCTCGACCTGGCCAGGCAGGCCGAGCGCAGCTGGTCGATGGGCTCCAGGCAGGTCTACTGGTACCTGCGGATGGTGGTCGAGCACCCCAACGTCATGGCCAGCATGGAGCACTGCCTGGCGACACCCGCACGAGGTGGAGCGCGGACTCGACCTGGCCGCCTCCCTGTGGTTCCTCTGGCACGCCTGCGGGTTCACCGGCGAGGGCGCCCACTACCTCGACCGGGCGCTGAAGGCCAGCAGGAGGCCGAGCAGGGAACGGTGCAAGGCGCTGTGGGTGCGCGCCTTCGTCGCCTCGGGCCAGGGCGACATCGAACGGGCCGAACGGCTCGCCCGCCGCTGCGCCGAGGAGGCCGCGCTGCTGGGCGACTCCGAGGCGATGACCTACGCCTCGAAGATGACCGGCCTCTGCGCCTACCTGCGCGGCGACTTCCCCAGGGCGACCGCCTACCTCGAACTGGCGGTCAAGTCGTTCAGGGCGGAGGGCGGGCTCAACCCCGGGCTGCTGCCCGCGATCGTGGAGCTGGCCCAGTGTCTGGGCGCGCAGGGTCAGCCGGAGAACGCCGAACACCTGCTCGGCGAGTGCCTCGACCTGTGCGAGGCGAACGGCGAGCAGTGGGCGCGCTCCTACGCGTACTGGGCACTGGCCGACGTCCACCGGGCGCTCGGCCGTACCTCCAGGGCGATCACCTCAGCGCAGCGGGCGCTGCGCAGCAAGCAGGAGTTCCACGACATCATCGGGTCGCTGCTGGTCATGGAGACACTCGCCTGGCTCCTCACGGACGGCTCGCCCGACGCGGCGTCCGCCGAGCAGGCCGCGCTCCTGCTCGGCGCCGCCGAGGCGGGATGGCAGCGGTTCGGACTGCAGCGGCTGTTCGGGTCGCCGCCCTTCATGGGACACAGCGAGGAGGCGGTCAGGCGGGCGGTCGCGGTGCTGGGCGAGGCGGCCTTCCAGGAGATCGCGGACAAGGGCGCGGCCTTCGACCTGGACGAGGTCATCGCCAGGGCCGTGGCCTAGAACTGTCGGCGCCGTCTGGTTACATCTGTTGCATGGGTGTGAGCGTCGAGGAGTTCATGGCGATCGTCCTGCGGTTGCCCGAGGTGTCGCAGCACGAGAGCGCCGGCTATGTCGGGTTCAAGGTGCGCGGCAAGGGCTTCGGCTACCTGTGGGAGGAGACCGAGACCGTCGGGCTGAAGGCCACGGTGGAGGAACAGCTCGCGCTGGTGGCGGAGCGGCCCGAGGTGTTCGAGATCCAGTTCACGGCGGGCCGGTTCGGGTGGGTGGTGGTGCGGCTGGCGGGCATCGAGGCCGACGAGCTGACCGAAATGGTTACCGAGGCGTGGTCGCTGTCCGCCCCCAAACGCCTTCTCGAATCCACCTTCTGACGACATGGGCCTGCGCGTGGCGAGCTTCGCGCGTGGGGCCCGGACTGGCTGACGGGGGGCCCAGCTCCCCGCCCCCCTGCACCCCCGCGTGTCGCGCCGGTTCCACAGGGACTACTGGGCCAGGAACGGGGCGTGCTGACGCGATGAACGGTGGAGCCGGTGGGCGGCGTCCTTCTACTCCTCCGGCTCGGCGACCTCGACGATGGTGAGCGGCTGGGAAAGGGCGCGGGATGGAGCATCCCAGTGCGCGGCATTCAGCGTCAGGATCGGACAGACGGCCACATCCGCGATGGCCGCCACATGAGCGTCGTACGGGCTCAATCCGGTAATGGCGATCATGTCTGCGAGCTTGGCCGCCTGGTGGACGCCGTCCAGCGGGGCGACGGTGGTCCGCTCGAACGCTGCCAGACCGGCCAAGAGCTGCTGGGCATCTGGCAGGCCCCGACTGTCCAGCAGCGCTCCCGCGGTCGTCAGTGAGGGGATCACCAGGGCTTGACCGGCTCTGTCGAAGTCCTGCAGGAACCCGATGAGGTCGGCATCGCCACGGGCGATGTCCGCCAGGATCGTGGAGTCGAGGATGTGAGGGGTGGGAGAGAAATCACTCACCAGACGTCACCGGAAAGCCCTTGGTGGAGAGCTGCTGCTTGACGTGGGCCATCATGCGGGCGACGCGTTCGGTGTTCGCATGGGCGGCGCGTTCGCGTAGCAGGGCCAACGCTCGCTGGTCAGCGATGCGCTTGGCTGCGATGGCGTCGTTGAAGACGGCTGCGACGCTGGTGGCCTTGCCGCTGGCGACGAGGTGCTCGGCGTATTCGACCACGTCAGGATCCACTGTGATGGTGATCCTGGTCTTCCTGCCTCCGCTCATACTCGGGATCATACTCGCGGGTGGCCCTTGTTGTCCGCAGGTTGGGTCGAAGGCGCGAGCAGTCTCCCCTACGGCTCGCGGCGAGCACGTCCGAAGGGAGTGATCTACTGAGGGCCGTGGATGTGATGCAGGGGTGGGACAGCGTCGCCACGCTGGTGGACGGGCAATGGATCGACCGGCGGCCGCGTCGTCCCGAGGTGGTCGAGTTGCTGGTGATGGAGACTCGGCTGATGCCGTGGCTGGCCCCCCGGCTCCCGCTCAGGGTCCCGGTTCCCCGGGTGATCGCGGTCGAGCCGTTGGTCGTCAGGCATGAGGTGGTCCCCGGAGGGCCCGTGCGGGAGTTGACGGCCGTGCAGGGCAGGCAGATGGGCGGCTTCCTCAGGGCGCTCCACCAGGTGGACGTCGTGGAGGCGGTCGGGCATGGGCAGCCGGACGCCGAGCGCACGCTTCGCGAGCGCGAGGCCGTTCTCCGAAGGTTCAGGGAGGTGGTCGTACCCATGCTCGCCGAGCGCCGGGCGGCGGGCGAGTTGCTGGAGGCCGTTGAGGGGCTGCCTGCCGACACCGTGGTCCATGCCGATCTCGGTCCTGAGCATCTGATGGCCGTGGACGGCGAGCTGACCGGGGTGATCGACTTCTCCGACGCGCATGTCGGCGATCGGGCGATCGATCTGGCCTGGCTGCTGCACGGCACGCCCGCGCCGTTCGCGCAGGCGCTGGCCGAGGCGTACTCGGTGACCGAGGAGGAGCGGGAGCGCGCGCTGCTGTGGCATCGGCTGGGGCCGTGGCACGAGGTTCTGTACGGGCTCGACGTCGCGGACCCTGCCACTGTCGAATCCGGCCTTTCGGGGGTGAGGGAGCGCCTGGCTTCCTGACGCGGGGGCGCGGCGGGGCAGCGTGCGGGATCGGCGCGCCACGCCGATGAAAAGGCGATCACGCCTGCCGCCGCATCACAAGGGGCGGCGGAAAGGGGGCGGCCGAAGGGGGATGCGAAAAGAGGTGTGGGGTGGGGTAGAAGAGGGGCAGCAGGGGGCGCGGGCGAAATCGGGTGGTTGGTGGTGCCATGGGCCGCTAAGGTCGGGCGGCGTGGCAGGTGACTACACCGAGGTGTTCGAGCGGTTCGGGCTTCCCCCGCAAGAGTCGATCTACCCGTACGCCCCCGTCTTCACCGGGCGGATCGACGGTCTGCGCGTGGCGGTGAAGCGGACCCATGACGCGGAGGCGATGGGCAGGTGGGTGCGCCGCTTGAAGGAGCTCGGCCTCCCCGTGGTCACGCCGGTCGCCGGGCCGTACGAGATCGGGGACGATCGCTGGGTGGCCTACCCGTGGGTGGAGGGCCGTGGCTACGACGGGTCGGCGCGTGACGTCGCCGCCGCCGGTGAGCTGCTCGGGCGCCTCCACGCGGCAGGCACCGAGGAGGGGCTGAAGGACTTCGAGTGGCCCGACCACGACGCGGAGTCCGTGCAGGGGGACATCGACGGGCTGGCGCCGTACACGAGCAGGTTCGACGGGCCGCTGCGGGAGTTCATGACCACGACGCTGCCCGCGATCCGCGACGCGCGACTGCCTGTGGCCGAGGTCAGCATGGACTTCAAGGCGGTCAACCTCGTCTACACCGCCGAAGGCCCGGTGCTGGTCGACCCCGACAACGGCGAGCGCGCGCCCAGGCTGCTCGACCTGGCGCTGGCGGCGCTGCTGTTCCACAACGACCTGGACGGCGAGCCCGCGCGGGTCTTCACCGCCGCCGAGTGGGCCGTCTTCCGCGACGCCTACCTGCGGCACGTGGAGCTCACCGGCGAGGAGCGCGAGCTGTGGCCGACGGCGCTGCTGTACATGATGCTGGAATGGGGCGTATGGACCGCGATCAACGGCGAGTGGCACCTCGACAGGCACGCGCATTTCCTTCGCGACCTGCTCGCCGTCGATCTGGAGAGGTACCCGCTGTGAGGCTGCGCGAGTGGACGGCCGACGACGCGGAACCGGTGCTGCGGGCCTTCCTGGCCGAGGACATGCGCGCGCAGAGCGCCGAGCCGATCCGCACGCGCGACGACGCCGTGCGCTGGATCGAGGGCTGGCAGGGCAGGGGGCACGCCTTCGCGGTCGAGCTCGACGGACGGGTCGTCGGCAACGTCGCGGTCACCGGCATCGACCGGCACGACAACGGCTGGGTCTCCTACTGGACCACCGCCGAGGCGCGTGGCAGGGGAGTGGCCGCGCGGGCCACGGGGCTGCTGGCCGAGTGGGCCTTCGCCGAGCGGGGGCTGTTCCGGCTGGAGCTGGGCCACCGTACCAACAACCTCGCCTCCTGCAAGGTGGCGCTCAGGGCCGGGTTCGCGGCGGAGGGGATCGAACGCGGAAAGCTCGTCTACGACGGGGTTCGCCACGACGTCGAACGGCACGCGCGGCTGGCCACCGACTGACACGCTCCTTTACGCTCGTGGCTGTGGACAGCGAGAGCCGGGCGGCGGCCGGGCTGCTGGCGGCCATGAGCCGGGCGGCGGCCACGTTCGACGAGCTGCGCCATCCCTTCGTCAGGCGCGAGCCGCTGACCTACTTCCAGCCTGCGGGGTGGACGACAGGCGTGCTGTTCACGCTGCCCGACGGGCGGATGGTGCGCTTCTCGGTGTCGTTCGCGCACTCCGAGACATTCTTCCACGTCAGCGGTGAGGCGATGGTCGAGGAACGGCCGCTGGTGGAGTTACCGACCAAGAGCACCGAGAGCATCCACGAGGCGCTGGACCTGCTCGACGGGCACGTCGGCGAGGTCGTCTCGCCCGCTCGGTGGCTGCTCGACCAGCTGCTCGAGGAGATCACAGAGACCTGAGGCCGTGCAGCACCTCACGGAGCACGCCCACGTCCTCGGCCGCATGCCGTACGGTCACCAGCTGCCTCTCGCGCAGATCGCCGAGCAGCACGCGGACCACGCCCAGCGACAGCCCCGTGGCGGAGGCGACCTCGGCGACGGAGATGGGGTTGCGGCAGGCGGCGAGCACCCTGAGGTACTCAGGGGTGAGACCCGCGGTCGGCGAGGGCACACCGGTCGCCGCCACGATGGCGATCAGGTCGAAATCCTCGCCTGTCGGGCGAGTGCGGCCGCGCGTCATCATGTACGGCCGAACTAACCAGTCTTCGGTCATTTCGTTGCCTCCGGGAAGCGGTCAAGAGTAGCAACCTCTGGCCCGTCGGTGACAGTATCCGCGGGCACTCCCTCCATTGAGAAGGGAGTGAGGATGCTCATCGGAGAGCTCGCGGAGACACAGGTGTGGCTCGCCGACCAACAGGTGGTCGAGCGAGGTGAGGAGCTCGAGGAATCGGTGCAGGTCGTGCGCTACGCGCCGACGGTCGTGACCGCCGAGGTCGCCGACGGCGCGGCGCACGTGGAGCTCAGCGTGGTGGACGGCACGCTGACGTGGTTCTGCACCTGCAGCGAGGGTCGCAGGGGCGTGTTCTGCGCGCACTGCGTGGCCACCACTCTGGCCAGGCGCAGGCTGCTGGTTCAGTCGGCCTGCAGGAGAACCGACAGGTAAGCGTCGCCGCCAGCGCCGTCGGCGACCGCGTCGGCCAGCACGGCCGCGATCGCGTCGTAGGCCGTGGCATCGGCCGCGCGCAGCGGTGCGGGGTTCGACCAGATCAGCACGTGCTCGCCGGCGGGCAGCCAGGACAGGTCGGTGAGGCAGTCGTAGAGCGCGTCGAGATTGTGCCCGAAGTAGGAGGGGAACTTCAGCGCGGAGGCGATCGCCGCCATCACCGCGTCGGAGGTGTCGAGCCCCTCGCCGCCGATCCGGTGCTCGAACCTCATCGCTTCACGTCCACGGAGACGAAGGAGCGGTAGTGGTCGGCGGTGTAGTAGAGCTCGTTCGTCCTGGCACCGGTCACCAGCCGCCGCGCGCCCCTGTCGCGGGAGCCGGGGGTGGGCACCGTGTACTCGTGGTAGTAACCGCGCTTCTGCTGCGGCAGCAGCCGCTCACGGTTGTGGAACACCACGCCGTCCCTCCGGTAGGGGAAGGGCCCGTCGCTCTGGATGAGCTTCCAGGTCGTGGCCGCTTCGGGCGGGAGCGAGGAGAGTGCCCTGACGGGTAGCCCGGTCGGGGCGACGGCGGCCCCGCAACCCCCGATGAACGTGACGAACGCCAACAGGACCGCTGCGATGCCCCTGTAATTCACCTCACTCGGCTTACCCGGACATTTCACTAGACGAACCTTGTCTAGTTGTCAGACAATCTCTGCATGAAGAACGTCCTCGCCGCCGCCGTCCTCTGGGGGACGGCGGGCACGGCCGGCCTGCTGATCACCGCGGACCCGGTCTCCGTCGCCGCCGCCCGCCTGGTCGTCGGCGGGCTCGTGCTGGCCCTGCTGGCCAGGGGCGCCCGCGTCACGCCCGCCCTGCTGCTCGGCGCCGTCGCGGTCGCCGCCTACCAGCTCTGCTTCTTCGCGGCGGTCAGCCGTACGGGGGTGGCCATCGGCACGGTGGTGGCGATCGGCAGCGGCCCGATCTTCACCGGGCTGCTCTCGCGGCAGTTCTCCGCCAGGTGGGCCGCCGCCACGGCCGCGGCGATCGCCGGGTGCGCGGCGCTCATCGTCGGCGGCGAGGCGCAGGCGGGTGACCAGGTCGTGGAGGGCGTGCTCCTGGCCCTGCTCGGCGGCCTCGTCTACGCCTTCTACGCCGTCACCGCGGCGAAGGCGATCAACGGCGGCGCGCCCTCCGACGCCGTCATGGGCATCATGTTCGGCGGCGCCGCCGTCATCATGCTCCCCATCCTGATCGCGACAGGACCCGGCTGGCTGGCCGAGCCGCGCGGCCTGCTCGCCGCCCTCTACCTGGGCGTCGGCGCCACCGCCCTGGCCTACTTCCTGTACGGCAGGGGCCTGCGCACCACCCCTGTCGCCACCGCCGCCACCCTCGCGCTGGCCGAACCCGCGGTCGCCGCGCTGCTCGGACTCGTCGTCCTGCATGAGACGCTGACCCCTGTGTCATTGGGCGGACTGGTGCTGCTCGGGGTTAGCCTCGTGGCGGTGGCCGTACCGGAGAGGAAGTCGACCATTGTTGAGGCCGGTGTCGACGGTCAGCGCGCTCGCTGACGCGCTGCGGCAGCGGGTGCTGTCGGGTGAGATCGATCCCGGCACCTCCCTGCCCGAGCAGGAGCTCGCCGCGGCCTACGGCGTGGCCAGGCCGACGGTCAGGGAGGCGCTGGCCGTCCTGGTGCACGAGGGGTTGCTCAGGCGCGAGCGCAACCGCAGCGCGTACGTCCCCGAGGTGACGATGGCGGACCTCGACGACCTCATGTTCGTCCGCAGGCCGCTGGAGCAGCTGATGGCCAGGTCGCTGGCCGGGCGGCGGGTGCCGCAGGCCGAGGCCGCGCTGGAGCGGATGGCCGCGCTGCCGGACGACGCGCCCTGGTCCGACGTGGTGGCCGAGCACATGGCGCTGCACCAGGCGCTGGTCGAAGCGGTGGGAAGCCCCAGGCTGCTGCGGCTGTACGGGGCGCTGGCGGCCGAGACGCGGCTCGGCCTGGTACGGCTGCGCAGGGTCTACGAGGATCGCGACCAACTGGTCGCCGAGCACCGCGCGCTGCTGGAGGCGATAGCGGAAGGCGACGCCCAGGCCGCCGTCCAGGAACATCTCGGACATTCTTGGGGCTCCGATCCCTTGCGGTAACCGCCGGTGAGTCGCGAGAATCGCGCCCATGCACGTGCCGGACTCCTACGTGTACGTCACCGAGGAGGGCGTGACCCGTCACTACGCTGACGGCAGCGTCGAGGCTCTCGCGTGGGAGGACGTCGTCGAGGTGCGGGTCGCGGCCGAGACGGAGGCCGAGATCCTGTACATCCTCCTCGATCGTGACGGGGAGGGCTGTGTCGTGCCGCGTTCGGCCACGGACGCCACATTTCTTGCGAGATTGCGCTATCTGCCGGATTTCGACCTCGAAAGGCTGCACGTGGCGGCCGCGACGGCCAGAGACAGCGCGATAGTCGTGTGGCGCAGCCCCGAGCCACCCTCTTCGCTCCCGGACCTCGAGTACGACTGAGCGCTCTGTCACCGTGTGAGCACCCGTGCTTTCTGCACCTTTGGACCGTTCCGTCAAGCGCGTTATGCGTCCGATGTTGGTCATGTGGCGTTATTTCGCAATCCCTTATCGATCTTTAGTCTTTAGTGGGGATTGCCGCTCCTGTTAATTATGCGAAAGGCGACAACGTACGGGGCGGAGCGGGCGTCTTGCGTCTGGTGACAGATTTGCAGGGTGGGGTGCTATGAGCGTGGGAGCGGGGGAGCCCGATGTCGTGCTTCTCAAGACCGTGCCGCGACGGGTGCCGAGCATCTGGACTCGGCCGTACGTACGCTTTCTGAGAACGGGGGATGTCGCGGCGGCTTTTGTCGCCTGCGGCAGCGTCTTGGGGACAAAGCTGCTATTTGGGGCTTTCATTCCCGTAGAAGACATGGTGGTCGGAGTCGCGCTCGTCGCGTTGTGGCCGGTCAGCATGCAGTTGAGCGCCGCCTATCGCGAACGGGGACATGGGGAGGGCGCCGACGAGTTCAGGTCGGTGCTGAACGGCGGGGTCGGCCTGATGGCCACGGTGGCAATCGGTGCATATGCCACACAAACCACCATTGCTCGCAGTCTGGTAATGGCGGTTCTTCCGCTGGCACTTCTTCTGACGCTGGTCTTCAGGTATCGCATGCGCAAACGGCTGCACTTGAGCAGGGCTCGCGGCGAGTACATGCGTCATGTCGTCGCCGTGGGCCATCGGGCCGCCGTCCTCGATCTGGTGGTGCAGTTCAGGCGGGAACCGCACCACGGCATGCGCGTCGTGGGCGTGTGCCTGCCCGCGGGGCACGAGGATCTCGACATGGACGGCCTGCCGGTGCTCGGCGGCTTCGGCGACGTGGCGGAGGCGGTCCGGCGCGTCCAGGCCGACGCGGTGGCCATCCTGGCCTGCCCCGAGCTCGACGGCGACACGCTGCGCAGGCTCGCGTGGAGCCTGGAGGAGCAGCGCACCGACCTGTTCGTGGCTCCCGCGCTCATGGACGTGGCCGGCCCGCGCATCAGCATCAGGCCCGTCGCCGGGATGCCGCTCCTGCACGTGGAGCACCCCGAGTTCGACGGCGCCAAACAGGTCGTCAAGAACGTCTTCGACAGGATGATGGCCGGTGCCGCGCTGGCGATCCTGCTGCCCGCCTTCGTGCTGATCGTGCTGCTGATCAGGCTCACCAGCCCGGGGCCCGCCTTCTTCCGGCAGGTCAGGGTGGGCAGGGGCGGCGAGGAGTTCCGCGTGTGGAAGTTCAGGACCATGGTGGTGGACGCCGAGCGGCTCAAGAGCGCGCTGCTGCCCGCCAACGACTTCGACAACGTGCTCTTCAAGATTAGGAACGATCCAAGAGTGACCAGGATCGGCGCCTTCCTGCGCCGTTACTCCCTCGACGAGCTGCCCCAGCTGCTCAACGTCGTCAGCGGCCAGATGTCGCTGGTCGGGCCGCGGCCCCCGCTGCCCGACGAGGTCGCCAAGTACGGCACGGACGTGCGCCGCAGACTCGTCGTACGGCCCGGCATGACGGGGCTCTGGCAGGTCAGCGGCCGCTCCGACCTCAGCTGGGAGGAGTCGGTCAGGCTCGACCTGCGGTACGTGGAGAGGTGGTCTCTCATCCTCGACCTGCAGATCCTCTGGAAGACCTGGTCGGTCGTGACCCGTGGAGAAGGGGCTTACTAGCGGTGAAAGCGCTCGTTCTGGCGGGAGGGTCGGGCACCAGGCTGCGGCCCATCACCCATACCTCCGCCAAGCAGCTCGTGCCCGTGGCCAACAAGCCCGTGCTCTTCTACGGTCTGGAGTCGATCGCCGCCGCGGGCATCAGGGAGATCGGCATCGTCGTCGGCGATACCCACGCCGAGATCGAGGCGGCCGTCGGCGACGGCGCGGCCTTCGGGCTCGAGGTGACCTACCTGCGCCAGGCGGCGCCGCTCGGCCTGGCGCACGCAGTGCTGATCGCCCGTGACTACCTCGGCGACGACGACTTCGTCATGTATCTCGGCGACAACTTCATCGTCGGTGGCATCAACGCCATCGTGTCGTCGTTCGGCCGTGAGCGGCCCGACGCCCAGATCATGCTGACCAGGGTCGGCGACCCGCGGCAGTTCGGGGTGGCCGAGCTCGACGCCGACGGCAGGGTGACCGGGCTGGAGGAGAAACCGGCCCAGCCGAAGAGCGATCTCGCGCTGGTCGGGGTCTACCTGTTCACCCCCGCCATCCACGAGGCCGTGGCCGAGCTGAAGCCGTCGTGGCGGGGCGAGCTGGAGATCACCGACGCCATCCAGTGGCTGATCGACGAGGGACGCAGGGTGGAGTCCACCGCGATCACCGGCTACTGGAAGGACACCGGCAACGTCGCCGACATGCTGGAGGTCAACCGCCTGGTGCTGGAGTCACTCGAACCCCGCCTGCTGGGCACGGCCGAGGGCAGCGAGCTGATCGGCAGGGTCGTCGTCGAGGAGGGCGCCGTCGTCGAGGGCTCGCGCGTCGTCGGACCGGCGATCATCGGGCCCGGCGCGCGCGTCCGCGACAGCTACGTCGGCCCCTTCACCTCGATCGGCGCCGACTGCGTGATCGAGCACAGCGAGATCGAGTACTCGATCGTGCTGCCCAGGGCCTCCATCGAGGGGGTGGGCAGGATCGAGTCGTCGCTCATCGGCCACGACGTCGAGGTCACCCCCGCTCCCACCACTCCACGTGCCCACCGCCTCGTGCTGGGCGATCACAGCAAGGTGCAGATCAGTTCATGACCAACATCCTGGTGACCGGCGGCGCGGGCTTCATCGGCTCGCACTTCGCCCGGCTCGTGGCCCGCGACGCCGAGGTGACCGTGCTGGACAAGCTCACCTACGCCGGCAACCGGCGCAACCTGGACGGCGTGCGCCACACCTTCGTACACGGCGACATCTGCGATCCCGACCTGCTCGGCGAGGTCGTCCCCGGGCATGACCTGGTGGTCAACCTCGCGGCGGAGTCGCACGTGGACCGCTCGATCGCGGGCGGCGCCGAGTTCGTCAGGACCAACGTGCTCGGCACCCAGACGCTGATGGAGGCCTGCCTTCGGGCCGGCGTGCCCAAGGTGGTGCAGGTCTCGACGGACGAGGTCTACGGCTCCATCGACGAGGGCTCGTGGGACGAGGCCGCGCCGCTGGCGCCGCGATCGCCGTACGCGGCGTCGAAGGCGGGCGGCGACCTGATCGCCCGCGCCTACGCGGTGACGCACGGGCTGAACGTGTCGATCACCAGGTGCGGCAACAACTACGGCCCGGCGCAGTTCCCCGAGAAGGTCATCCCGCTGTTCGTGACGAACCTGCTCAGCGGCAGGAAGGTGCCGCTGTACGGCGACGGGGGCAACGTCCGCGACTGGGTCCACGTCAGCGACCACTGCGCGGGCATCAGGCTGGTGGCCGAGTCCGGTGAGCCCGGCGAGGTCTATCACATCGCGGGCGCCGCGGAGCTGAGCAACAGGGAGCTCACCGGGCGGATCCTCGACGCGTTCGGCAAGGGCTGGGAGCAGGTCGAGCCCGTCGCCGACCGGAAGGGGCACGACCGCCGCTACTCCCTCGACGACGGCCGGCTGCGCGCCATGGGCTACCGCCCCGCGATCGCCTTCGAGCAGGGCCTGAAGGACACGATCCGCTGGTACGCCGAGCACCGGGACTGGTGGGCGTGAGATGGCTGGTCACCGGTGGCGGGGGCATGCTCGCCGCCGACGTGCTCGACCGGGTGGGCAGGTCCGGCGACCCCGTGCTGGCCCCTGACCGCGCTGAGCTCGACCTGCTCGACGAGCCGGCGGTGCGCGACCTGGTCGGCGCCTACCGGCCGGAGGTGGTGGTCAACTGCGCGGCATGGACCGCCGTCGACGAGGCGGAGAGCCGCGAGGAGGAGGCGCTCGCCGTCAACGGCAGAGCGGTCGGGGTTCTGGCCGAGGCCTGTTCGTGGGCGGGGGCGCGGCTGGTCCATCTGTCGACCGACTACGTCTTCGACGGCAGGTCGCGCGTGCCGTACAGGGAGGACGACCAGCCGGCGCCCGTCAACGCCTACGGCAGGACCAAGCTGGCCGGGGAGCTCGCCGCCGCCGGCCATTACGTGGTCCGCACCGCCTGGTTGTACGGCGCGCACGGCCCCAACTTCGTCCGGACCATGATCAGGCTGGCCGCGGAGCGCGAAACCGTGGACGTCGTCAACGACCAGCGCGGCCAGCCCACCTGGACGGTCGACCTGGCCGGACTCCTCGTCCGGCTGGCCACCTCCGACCTGCCGCCCGGCGTCTATCACGGCACCAGCTCGGGCCAGACGACCTGGTACGGCCTGGCCAGGGAGATCTTCACGCTGCTCGGCGCGGACCCCGCCAGGGTCAGGCCGGTGACCAGCGCGGACTTCCCCCGCCCCGCTCAGCGCCCGGCCAACAGCGTCCTGGCCACCACCAGGGGCGAGCCGATCAGGCACTGGCGCGCGGCGCTGCACGCGGCCTGGCCGGTGCTGCATCGGGAGGAGGAGCGTCAGTGCAGCCCTGCGTAGAACTTCCGGCAGGCCTCGAAGTCGGGCAGCAGCCCGGCGGCCAGCGCCGCTTCGAGGGTGGGCGCGTCCGCGTCCTTCTCGGACAGGACGGGCGTCAGGTCGGGCCAGTCGATGCCCAGGCTCAGTGGGTGCACGCCGTGCTCACGGGCCGGGTCGTACGGCGTGGAGCACAGGTAGACCACCGTGGCCTCCTCGCTCAGCGCCATGAACCCGTGCCCGAGCCCCTCGGCGAGATAGACGGCGCCGCGCGTGCGGTCGTCCAGCGGGACGCCCTCCCACCTGCCGAACGTGGGGGAGCCCACGCGCAGGTCGACCACGACGTCGAGCACGCTGCCCGACACGCACATCACGTACTTGGCCTGGCCGGGCGGCACGTCGGAGAAGTGGATGCCGCGAAGCACCCCTGCCCTCGAGACCGAGCAGTTGACCTGCGCGAGCCCGAAGGGGCGCGGGAGGGCTGCGGCGCGGAAGGCCTCGAGGAAGCTGCCGCGGAGATCGGCGTGGATACGAGGGGTGAACACCCACGCGCCGTCGATGCTGAGGGGCTGCATGGTCCGAAGAGTAGCTGTAACAACCGTTGCCAGATCCCCGAATAATCCCTGTGTTTGGAGCACATAGATGATGAAGTGCCGGTTATGCGGGTCGGCTGACCTGGCAGGGGTCGTCGACCTCGGCGCGACGCCGCCCTGCGAGCTGTTCCTCACCGCGGAGCAGCTCGACCGTCCCGAAACCACCTACCCGCTGCACCTGCGGGTGTGCACCTCCTGCTGGCTGGCGCAGATCCCGCCGCTCATCACGCCCGAGGAGACGTTCACCGAGTACGCCTACTTCTCCTCTTACTCCTCCTCGTGGGTGGAGCACGCCAGGCGCTTCGTCGACGGCCTCGAGCTGCGGCCCGACTCGTTCGTCGTCGAGGTGGCCAGCAACGACGGCTACCTGCTCCAGCACGTGGTCGAGCGGGGCGCGCGCTGCCTCGGCATCGAGCCCTCGGCCAACGTCGGCGCGGCCGCGGTCGCGAAGGGCGTGCCCACGATCACCGCGTTCCTGTCGCCCGAGACCGGGCAGCGGGTGCGCGACGAGCACGGTCCCGCCGACGTCGTGGTGGCCAACAACGTCTACGCCCACATCCCGGACGTGGTCGGCTTCACCCGGGGGCTGCGCAACCTGGTGGCCGACGACGGTGTGGTCTCCATCGAGGTGCAGCACCTGCTGACGCTGATGGAGCTGAACCAGTACGACACGATCTACCACGAGCACTTCCAGTACTACACGGTCGCCGCCGCCCAGCGTGCGCTGGCCGGCGGCGGGCTGGTCCTGGTGGACGTGGAGACGCTGCCGACCCACGGCGGCTCCATCAGGCTGTGGGCCAGGCCGTACGGCACGCCGTCGGAGCGCGTCCACGACCTGATCGCCCGAGAGAAGGCCGCGGGTCTGCTGGAGCTCTCGGGGTACGCCGACTTCGCCGCGCGGGTCGCCAGGGTCAGGCGCGATCTGCTGCGCTTCCTCGTCGACGCGGCCGACGAGGGCAAGACCGTCGTCGGCTACGGCGCGCCGGGCAAGGGCAACACGCTGCTCAACCACTGCGGCATCCGTCCCGACCTGCTCGCCTACACCGTCGACCGCAACCCCTACAAGCACGGCAGGTTCACCCCCGGCACCCGCGTGCCGATCCTGCCGCCCGAGCGGATCGCCGAGGACCGGCCCGACTACGTGCTCGTCCTGCCGTGGAACCTGCGCGACGAACTGGTCGAGCAGTTGGCCTACGTCAACGCATGGGGAGGCAGGCTCGTCTTCCCGATCCCGCGGTTGGAGGTCGTGTGAAGGTCGTCCTCTTCTGCGGCGGACGCGGCACCAGGATGCGCGACGGCGTGACCGATCTGCCCAAGCCCATGCAGCCGGTCGGCCCGAGGCCGCTGATCTGGCACGTCATGCGCTACTACGCCTTCCACGGCCACAAGGAGTTCGTCCTGTGCCTGGGGTACGGCGCCGAGCACATCAAGAGCTTCTTCCTGACCTACCAGGAGACCGCCTCCAACGACTTCGTCCTGCGTGACGGCAGGGTCGAGATGCTGTCCACGGACATCTCCGACTGGTCCATCTCCTTCGTCCACACCGGCACGGACTCCCCGATCGGCGAGCGGCTGCGCAGGGTGCGCGAGCACCTGGACGGCGAGGAGATGTTCCTCGCCAACTACGCCGACGTGCTCACCGACGCCCCGCTCAACGAGATGGTCGCCAGGTTCGCCGCCTCCGACGCGGGCGCGTCGATGATGGTGGTGCCGCCGCCGGGCACCTTCCACTGCGTCGAGCTCGGGGAGGACGGCAGGGTCGGCGGCATAACGCCGGTCACGGAGATGCCGCTGTGGATCAACGGCGGCTACTTCGTCCTGCGCCGCGAGGTCTTCGACCAGATCCCGCCCGGTGGCGACCTGGTGGCAGACGCCTGCGCGGCGATGGCCAAGGAGGGCAGGCTCCTCGCCTACCCCTACCGGGGGTTCTGGCGGCCGACGGACACGGTCAAGGAGCGGGTCGCGCTGGACGAGGAGTACGACAGGGGCGAGCGGCCGTGGGCGCTGTGGGAGGAGAGGCGGATCGCCGGTGTTGCGACTCTTCCCCGAGCGGTCTGAGGAGATCGTCCTGCTCGGCGCCCACTGCGACGACATCGCCATCGGCGCGGGGGCGACCCTGCTCGGACTGTGCGGGGCCAGGCCGGGGCTGCGGGTCAGGGCGCTCGTGCTGTCCGGTGCGGGGACGGCTCGCGAGGCGGAGGAGCGCGCCGCGCTCTCGGCGTTCTGCCCCAAGGCGGACCTCGAGGTGCGCGTCCTCGACGTGCCCGACGGCAGGCTGCCGTCCCACTGGGAACGCGCCAAGGAGGCCCTGCACGAGCTGCGGGCCCGGTGCGACCCAGGACTCGTCCTCGCCCCCGCCCCGCACGACGCCCACCAGGACCACCGCGGCCTGGCCAGGCTGGTGCCCACGGTCTTCCGCGACCACCACGTGCTCGGCTACGAGATTCTCAAATGGGAGTCAGATCTGGCCCAGCCGAACGTCTTCGTGCCGGTCGCCGAAGGGCTGCTGGCCGAGAAGATCGGTCTGCTGCACGAGCACTATCCCTCACAGCACGACAGGAGCTGGTTCGACGCCGAGACCTTCGGCGGGCTGGCCCGCGTGCGCGGCGTGCAGTGCCAGAGCAGGTACGCCGAGGCCTTCCATACGACCAAGCTCGTTCTCAGCAGCTAAGGAGTGGTTGTGCGCGTTCTCTTGACCGGCCATCAGGGCTATCTCGGCACCGTGATGGCCCCGATCCTCACCGCGGCCGGTCACGACGTGGTCGGGCTCGACTCGGGGCTGTTCGCCGACTGCGTGCTCGGGCCGGCCCCCGCCGACCCGCCGACACTGGCCGTCGACCTGCGCGACGTGGAGGCGGGGCAGCTGGCGGGCTTCGACGCGGTGGTCCACCTGGCCGCGCTGTCCAACGACCCGCTGGGGGCGCTGGCGCCCGAGCTCACCTACGACATCAACCACCACGCCTCCGTACGGCTGGCGCGGCTGGCCCGCGAGGCGGGCGTGCGCCGCTTCCTCTACGCCTCCACCTGCTCGGTCTACGGCGCCTCGGGCGGCGAGGGACTGGTGTCGGAGGACGCCCCGCTGCGCCCCGTCACTCCCTACGCCGAGTCGAAGGTACGGGTCGAGGACGACGTCGCGGACCTGGCCGACGCCGACTTCTCGCCGGTCTTCCTGCGCAACGCCACCGCCTTCGGCTTCTCCCCACGGCTGCGCGCGGACATCGTGCTGAACAACCTGGTCGGCCACGCGCTGCTGACCGGCACGGTGAAGGTGCTCTCGGACGGCACGCCGTGGCGGCCGCTCGTCCACGCCCAGGACATCGCGCGCGCCTTCGAGCTGGCGCTGGTCGCGCCGCGCGAGGCCGTCCACGCGCGGGCCTTCAACGTGGGCGCGGAGGAGAACAACGTGACCGTCGCGGAGATCGCCGCGGAGGTGGTGGAGGCCGTCCCCGGCGCGCAGCTGCTGATCACCGGCGAGGCGGGCAACGACCCGCGCTCCTACCGGGTGGACTTCGCCAGGATCAGGAGCGCCCTGCCCGGCTACGAGGCGGCCTGGTCGGTCAAGGCGGGGGCGCGCGAGCTGGTCGACGCCTATCGCGCGCACGGCCTCACGCAGATGGACTTCGACCTCCGCTTCACCCGTCTGGCGCGGATCGCCGCCAGGCGCGGCGAGGGCACCGTCGACGAGACGCTGCGGCCATGAGGGAGCTGGTCAAGCGGCTGCACCCGATCTGCCGCAGCATGACGGGCGACGGGGTGCGGCGCACCCTGGAGATCATCGCCGAGACCATCCCGCTGGAGCTGCACGAGGTGCCCACGGGGGAGCGGGTCCTGGACTGGACGGTTCCCGAGGAGTGGAACATCACCGACGCCTACGTCAAGGACGCCTCGGGCCGGCGGGTGATCGACTTCGCCCGGTCGCCGCTGCACGTGGTGGGCTACAGCGTGCCCGTCTCGGCGACCATGACGCTCGAGGAGCTGCGCCCGCGCCTGCACACCCTGCCCGAGCAGCCCGACCTGGTGCCGTACCGGACGGGCTACTTCAAGCACGACTGGGGCTTCTGCCTCAGCGAGAACGCGCTGAGAGAGCTGCCCGAGGGCGAGTACGAGGTGCGCATCGACTCGGCGCTCACCCAGGGCCACCTCACGTACGGGGAGCACGTGGTGCCCGGCGAGAGCGCCGACGAGGTGCTGATCTCCTGCCACACCTGCCATCCCGCGCTGGCCAACGAGACGCTGGCGGGCATCGCAGTCGCGACGGAGCTGGCCAGGCGGCTGGCGGGCAGGCGGTTGCGCCACACCTACCGGTTCCTGTTCGCGCCCGCCGCCGTCGGCGCGATCACGTGGCTGGCCCGCAACAGGGACCGTGTCGACCGTGTCAGGCACGGCCTCGTGCTGGCCTGCGCGGGCGACCGCGGGAAGCTCACCTACAAGCGCAGCCGCAGGGGCGACACGCTGATCGACAGGGCGGCGGCGCACGTGCTGTCCACCCGCGAGAGCGAGATCCGCGACTTCGTCCCCTTCGGCTACGACGAGCGCCACTTCTGCTCGCCTGGCTTCAACCTGCCGGTCGGGCGGCTGACCAGAACACCCGACGGGGAGTTCGCCGAGTACCACACCTCGGCCGACGACCCCTCCTTCGTCACAGAGGAGGCCATGGCGGAGACCCTCGCCGCCGCGGAGGAGATCGTCGAGATCCTGGAGAAGGAGACGACCTACCTCAATCTCGAGCCGTACGGCGAGCCGCGGCTCGGACCCAGGGGCCTCTACGGAGCCCCTGGGATCGATCAGATGGCGATCCTGTGGGTGCTGAACCTCTCCGACGGAGAGCACGGCCTCCTCGACATCGCTGTCCGTTCGGGGATCCCTTTCACCACCGTGGCGTCGGCCGCGAGGTCGCTCCTCGAGGCCGGCCTGTTGAAAGAGGAAGGGCACCGGCGGGAGATCTTGCTCCAACGGGTCGAACGAGAAAGCTAGGGAAGACACATGCCAGAGACCGAGACCACCGACCGCGCGGGCTCCGCCGGCAAGGGCCTGCGCTGGGGACTGGTGGCGAGGGTGGCCGCCAGGCTCGCCTCCTTCGGCATGGGACTGGTGCTCGCGCGCCTGCTGGCGCCCGCGGACTTCGGCATCTACGCCGTGGCGCTAGCCGCCCAGCAGTTCCTCTGGCACGTCAACGACGCCGGCATCGTCGCCGCCATCGTGCAGTGGCGCGGCAGGATCGAGGAGGTGCTGCCCACGGCGACGACGATGGTGCTCACCTTCAGCCTGACCGTCTACGCCGTGTTATGGGTGGCGGCGCCGACGTTCGCCGGGTTCGCGGGCAACGCCGACGCCGCGGGCATGGTGCGGGTGATGGCGCTGCTCATCGTCATCGACGGGTTCGTCGGAGTGCGCAGCGCCGTCCTGCTGCGCAGGTTCCAGCAGGGGAGGATCGCCATCGCGACGATGATCGGTGTCGCCGTCCAGGTGCCCGTCGCGGTCGGGTTCGCGATGGCAGGGGCGGGGCCGTACAGCTTCGCCTTCGGCGCGCTCGCCTCGACAGGGGTCGGCGGCGTGCTCATGATCATCTGGTCGAAGGCGCCGATCAGGTTCGGTCTGCGCCGCGAGGCGATGGGCAGGCTGCTGAGATTCGGCATGCCGCTCGCCCTCGGCCTGGGAGTGGAGGCGTTGTTGCTGAACGCCGACTCCGTCATCGTCGGCCAGGCGTTCGGCGCGGCCGTCCTGGGCTACTACCTGCTGGCGCTCAACGTCTCCAACTGGGTGCCGGGACTGATCGGAGAGGCGCTGCGGCACGTCACGCTGCCGGGCTTCTCCAGGGTCGCCGACGAGCGGCCCGAGGATCTGTCGGCCAAGGTGCAGCAGATCATCCCCCTGCTGACGATCGTGATCACCCCTGTCGCGGTACTGGTCGCCGTGCTGGCTCCGGTCGTGGTGCCCTTGCTCTACGGCGAGAAGTGGCTGCCCTCGGCCGCCGCGCTGTCCTTCCTCATGGTGCTCATGGCGGTGCGGATGTTCATGAACACCTGCTCCGACGTCCTCACCTCGGTGGGCGCCGTGGGCTCGATCGCGATGCTGAAGATCTCGTGGGCCGTGGTGCTGCTTCCCGCCCTCTACTTCGGCGCCCAGCTGGACGGGATCCGCGGGGTGGCGATCGCCCATGCCGTCGTCGGCGTCGTGGTCACGCTGCCGCTGACGGCCCTGCTGCTGCGCCGTGCGGGAGTGGCGCTCGGGCCGATCGGGCCCGCGGTGGTGCGGCCCCTGCTCGGCGGGCTCGCGGCGGGGGTGGTCACCTGGCTGGTGATGTCCGCCACCGCGGACGCCTTCTCCCTCGTGCGGCTGATCGCGGCGGGCGGGGCGGGTCTGGTCGCCTACGTCGTGGTGGGGATCTCCCCCGCGAGGCTCAGGGAGATCCGCACACTCGTGACCAGCTGATCCTTACACCTTCCCGCCGCGGACCAGCCCGACCGCGACGTGGGCGACGTTGCGCGCCATGGGCACCGCGTTGCGACGCAGCCAGGGTCGCATCGCGGCGTAGGCCCGCATCCGCTCGCCGCGGCTCATCGGCGTGTGCCTGATCACGCGCAGCAGGCAGCGGCCCTCCTCCACGTTGGGCAGGAACCAGCGGGGGTTCTCGTGCGGCGCCTCGCGCCTGCGGAAGGTCCGCGAGGCGTTGGCCCTGCTGACGCTGCCCGCGTGGTTGCGGTGCCACAGCAGCGGCTCGTTCACCGCGATCAGCGGTCCGAGCAGCGCCAGCTGGGCGATCAGCACCCGGTCGCAGGCCACGATGGGCTGCAGCGGCATGGCGCGTTCCAGGACGCTGCGCCGCATGAGCCCGTAGAACTGCAGGGTCTCGTCGTAGTGGACCAGCTTGCTGTGCAACCGCCGGACGGGGTCGGGGTGGTCGGTGGGCGCGGTGTTGCGCCAGACCTCGATCAGCTTGCCCTCGCCGTCGACCTCCTCGGCTCCCGAGAAGGCCATCGCGGCGTCGGGGTGCTCGCGCAGCGCCGCCGCGAGCAGTGCCAGGCGGTCGCTTCTGTACTGGTCGTCGGAGGTCACCCAGGCGAAGAACTCCCCTCGTGTCTCCCCGATGATCTGGTTGTGGGTGGCGATGACCCCGACGTTGCGCTCGCGGCGCAGGTAGCGCACGCGTGGATCGTTCCTGGCGGCCTCCCTGCAGATCTCCTCCGTCGCGTCGGTGGAGCAGTTGTCCGCGATCACCAGCTCGAAGTCGGCGTCCCGCTGGCCGAGGATCGAGGCGAGCGACTCGGACAGGTACGGCTCGCCGTTGTAGACGCACAGGCCGAGGCCGATCTCCGGCGCCGCCCTGCCCACTAACGAAGGGCTCTTTTCGGTCATTGGCCGCCTCCAATAGGTCTATTGCATTTGTGGCGATTTCATGTGCACTGGACTGGTTGGGGAGTGAACCGTAACGTTGATGACTGGTCTTCCGATGGAGTTCTGTAGGCTCCGCAGGCCGACTGCGCAGGTGTACCAAATCGGGGGCGAGAGGGAAAGTATGGGCTTCTGGGGAACCATTTTCGGACTCTTACGACGGAAGTGGGTAGGCCTGCCGGTCATCATCCTGTCGCTGGGTCTCGCGACCGCCGCCGTTTTCCTCGTCCCCGCGCGTTATGCGGCCAGTTCTTCCATGATCCTGGTCGCACCTCCCTCGGGCGGCACCCTCTCCTTCGACAAGACCAAGCCCGTCGGCCTGACCAATCCGCTGCTGCAGTACAACGACAGCATGCGGACGGTGGCCAGCATCCTCATCCTGACGCTGAACAACCCCGCGATCCAGAAGGAACTCGGCATCGTGGAGGGCGGGCCGGTCAAGCTGACCGTCGACGACGGCAGGTCCAACGCCGCCCTGATGGGCATCACCACCGCCGGCCCCTTCGTCCACGTCGCCGTCGAGGCGCCAGGTGAGGCCGTCGTCAGCGACACGATCACCCGCGCCGAGAAGCGCATCAGGGCCGAGCTGCTGAACCAGCAGAAGATCCTCGGCGCCCCCCAGGGGACCTACGTCGCGCTCAACCACGTGACGACGCTGGCGCCCAAGGCCGTGTGGACCAACACCATCATCGCCGCGCTCGGCGCGCTCGGCCTGGGGCTCTCGCTCGGCCTCGGCCTGGCTCATCTGGTGGTCTCCCGCAGGGCCGAGCCCGAGGCTCAGGAGGAGCCCGCTCCCGCCCCCCGGGAACGTGACAACTCCGCCCGCAAGGCCAACGGCCGGGTTCTGGTCTTTGCCGGCGGGAAAGAAAAGGCGTCCGCAAACGGGAAATCGGATGTCGAGCACACGATGCCCATCCCGGTCGTGAAACCGGACGACAGTGAGAAAAGCGACTGATCTGCGGCGCCGGTAACGTCCGCGCCCGCCGGTCCGATGCCTTGCCGACGCCTTTTATGCACTAATTGGGGGATATTTTGGACTTCTGGGGGGCGATTGGAGTCGTGCTGCGGCGTTGGTACGTCGCCATCCCTGCCTTACTGCTGACGCTCGCCGGTTCCTACGGCGTCTACAAGAGCATTCCCCCGCAGTACCAGTCGTCGGCCGTGCTGTCGCTGACCGTGCCGATCAGCGGACCCTCCACGCTGGGCGACCCGAGAGACCGGGTCATGGAGGCCAACCCGCTGCTGAACTTCAACTACGGCCTGAACATGACCGCCGAGGTCCTCGTCCAGATCCTGGGCGCCGAGGACACGATGATCAAACTGGGCGCCCGTCCGCACGGCGAGACCACTTACGAGGTCAACAACGGCAGCCCGAACCCCGAACTCCTCTTCAGCCAGCCGTTCGTGCTGATCGAGGGCAAGAGCAGCGACCCGCGGGCGGCGAAGGAGATCGTCCAGCGGGTGACCCAGCGGGCCAGGGTCGAGTTGGACAAGCGTCAGGCGCAGCTCAAGGCGCCGCCGACCACCTACATCATCATGACGGAGATCCTGGAGCCCACGGACGCCGTCGCCCTGCGCAACGACGCGATGCGCTACACGGCCGCCGTGCTGCTCCTCGGCGCGCTCGCCAGCGTCGCCGCCGCCTTCGTGGCCGAGAGCGTCGCGGCCGCGCTGCGCCGCCGCAGGCGGGACCGTTCCGACGCGGCGGCCTCCGCGCCGGTCAACGAGCCGGTGCTGCAACGATGAGCACGGTCCTGGCGCCGCCCGTCGTCGGCAGGGCCGCGACCCGCGGCGCCGACGGGGCCACGTTCTCCGCCCTGTTCGTGGTCATCCTCATGATCGTCCCGGCCCGGCTGATCCTGAGGGGCCTGCCGTTCGCGCTCACTCCCGCCGAGGCCGTCGGCCTGTTCGCCGTGGTGTGGTGGTTCTGCGCGCACCTCACCAACACGCTGGGCGCGGCGAAGGGGTTCAGCCCGGTCCGCACCGCCATCTACCTCTACGCCGTCGCCTATCTGGCCAGCTACGCGCAGGCGGCCGTCGCCTACCTGGAGCCGCGCCAGCTGGAGCTGGCCGACCACATCGGGGTCATCGCGCTCGCGCTCGTCGGCATCGCGCTGGTGGCGTGCGACGGTGTCCGCGGCAGGGACCGGATCGACCTGGTGCTCAAGACCGCGGTCGTCGCGGGCGCGATCCTCGGAGTGATCGGCGGAATCCAGTTCCTGTTCTCCTGGGACATCACCGCCGACCTGACGATCCCCGGCACCAGAGTCCGCGGCGAGGCACCCGCCATCCTCGAGCGCAACGGGCTGAACAGGGCGGCGGCCACCACCAGCCACCCCATCGAGTTCGGCGTGGTGTGCTCGATGATCCTCCCCATCGCCCTGCACTACGCCTTCGCCGCCAGGGAGGCGGGCAGGCCGGTGCTGCGCTGGGTGGTCTGCTGCGCGCTCATCGCCGCGGGGCTGGTCTTCTCGGCCTCCCGCTCGCCCGTGCTCGGGCTCGCGGCGGCCGGACTGCTGCTCCTGTCGCACTGGCCGGCGCGGCGGCGCGTCCAGGCGCTCATCGCGCTGGTGGTCTTCCTCGCGGTGGTACGGCTGACCGCCCCCGGCCTGGTGGGCGCGATCGCCGGGCTGTTCGACAACCTCGGCAACGACGACAGCATCAGGTACCGGACGGCCGACTACACCATCGCGCTCGAGGCGATCTGGCAGCATCCCCTGCTCGGCAGGGGCCACGGCACCTGGTACCCGCCCTACGACGTGGTCTTCGACAACCAGTACCTGCTCACGGCCGTGGAAGGCGGGCTCCTCGGCGTGGCGACGCTGGTCGGCCTGCTGGGCACAGCCATCTGGGCGGCGCTGAAGGCCAGGCGGCTGTCCACCGACCAGACCACCCGCGACCTCGGCCTGAGCCTCGCCGCCTCGCTCCTGGTCACGCTGGTCGGGTGCGCGACCTTCGACCTGAACGCCTTCGAGACGACCAGCGGCATCGCCTTCCTCTTCGTGGGCCTGGCAGGAGCGCTCCTCCGCACGGTGCGACCACGCGACGCCGGAGCGCTGCCGTGACCGGGCGCGCGCGGGTGGGTGCCGTCCAGGTCATGGCCATCAGCGAGGCGGGCGTGGCCGACCACGTCGCCGCCGCGTGGGCGAGGGGCGAGGGCGGCTCGATCGTCACCGTCAACGTCGACATCGCCCGCAAGGCGAGCAGGGACCCCGCGCTGGCCGAGCTGGTCGCCGCCGCCGAGCTGGTGGTGGCCGACGGCATGCCGGTCGTCTGGGCGGCCAGGCTGGCGGGCCTGGCCGTGCCCGAGCGGGTCACGGGCGCCTCCATGGTCTTCAGCCTGAGCGGGCGGGCGGCGGCCGAAGGACGCTCGGTCTTCCTGCTGGGCGGGGAGCGGGGCGTGGCGGAGGCGGCGGGCAGGGTGCTGACCGCGCGATATCCGGGGCTGAAGGTGGCGGGCAGCCACTCGCCGCCCTTCGGATTCGACACCACCGAGGACGGCATGCGCGAGACCGTGGACAGAGTGGTCGCGGCGGCGCCGGACCTGGTGCTGGTCGGGCTGGGCTTCCCCAAGCAGGAGCACACCATCGCCGCGCTCAGGCGGCGGCTGCCCCACGCCTGGTATCTCGGGTGCGGCGCGGGGATCCCCATGGCCGCCGGGCAGTTCAGCCGCGCCCCCGAAAGACTGCAGCGGATCGGCGGCGAGTGGCTGCACAGGCTGTGGCTCGAGCCGGGCCGGCTGGCCCGCCGCTACCTGGTGGAGGACCTGCCCTTCGCCCTCCAGGTGCTCACCGCCGCCGCCTGGCTGCGGCTCACCGGACGCCGGGCCTGATCTGACGAGAATGGTTGCCACATGTCCTTAGCCGTTGTGATCGTCACCTATGCGAGCGGTCGGATCATCGAGGACTGCCTGCGCTCGCTGGACCATGACGTCCAGGACGCGGGCCGGTTCAGGGTCATCGTCGTGGACAACGCCTCGCCCGACGACACCGTCGACCGGGTGCGCGCGTACGGTCAGGGCGTCGAGCTGATCGAGACGGGGCGCAACGGCGGATTCGCCTTCGGCGTGAACGCGGGGCTGGCCGCGGCCCAGGGATGCGACGTCCTGGTGCTGAACGCCGACATCAGGCTCAGGCCCGGCGCGATCGGCCTGCTGCTGAAGGCGCTGGAACAGCCGGGCGTCGGCATCGCCGTACCGAAGCTCCTGGACGAGAACGGTGCGCTCCAGCTCTCCCTCCGCCGGCGGCCCACGGTGCTCAGGGCGCTGGGCGAGGCGGCGCTCGGCGGGTTCAGGGCGGGCCGGCTGCCCGCGCTGGGGGAGCTCGTGGCCGACCCGCGCGACTACCGGCGGGCCCGCACGGTCGACTGGGCGACGGGGGCGGCCTGGCTGATCTCCAGGGCGTGCGCGGAGGCGCTCGGGCCGCTCGACGACCGGTACTTCCTCTACTCCGAGGAGACCGAGTACATGCTGAGGGCGGGAAAGCACGGCTTCGCCGTCCGCTACGAGCCCGAGGCGGTCGCGGTGCACCTCGGCGGCGACCAGGTCGCCTCCGACCGGCTGTGGGCGCTGGCCGCCGCCAACCGAGTGCGCCTGCACCGGCAGCTGTACGGCAGGCCGCGCGGCGCTCTCATGCGCGCCGCCGTCACGCTCAACGAGGCCAGCCGCGCCCCCGCCAGAGGCAGGCACCGGGCGGCGGTGAAGGAGCTGCTCACCATGGCCGAGTGGCCCACCCCGCCCGGCGAGATCCCCGCGCCGTCGGGCTACGTCTGCTTCTCCGCCCAGGACTGGTGGTACCACAACAGGGCGCACTCCGACTTCCAGCTCATGCGGCACATGTCCGCCCATCGTCGGGTCCTGGTCGTCAACAGCATCGGCATGCGGATGCCGATGCCCGGCCGGTCGACCCACACGCTGCGGCGCATCATCCGCAAGCTGCGCAGCGTGGCGAAGTTCGTCAGGCGCCCGGCGCCCGGCTTCCACGTGATGTCCCCCCTTCCCCTGCCGATGTACGGCTCGCCCCTGGGCAGGAGGATCAACGCGCTGCTCGTCAGAGCCCAGGTCATGGCCGTCTGCACGGCGCTCGGCCTGCGCAGGCCGGTCATCGTCGTCACCCTCCCGACGGCGTGGGACGTCGTGCGCCCGATGCGGCGCAGGGCGCTCGTCTTCAACCGCTCCGACCGCCACTCGGCCTTCCCCGAAGGCGGCGGCGAGACCATCAGGGCCATGGAGTCGGAGCTGCTGCGGCGCTCCGACCGGATCGTCTACGTCAGCAGGACGCTCATGGCGGAGGACGAGCCGCTGGCGGGAGAGCGGGCGCACTTCCTCGACCACGGCGTCGACCTGGAGCACTTCCGCCGGGTCCCCGCCGAGCGGCAGCCCGCCGATCTGCGCGGCATCCCGGGCCCCAGGGTGGGCTTCTTCGGCGCGCTCGACGACTTCGTCGTGGACTTCGACCTGCTGGAGCGCGTGGCGCTTGACCTGCCCGAGGTCTCGCTCGTGCTGATCGGCGACGCCAACGGCCCCATCGAGCGGCTGACCAGGCACCCGAACGTGCACTGGCTCGGCTTCAAGCCCTACGACCAGATCCCCGCCTACGGCTCGGGCTTCGACGTCGCGCTCATGCCGTGGCTGGACAACGACTGGATCAGGCACGCCAACCCGATCAAACTGAAGGAGTACCTCGCCCTCGGGCTCGCGATCGTCAGCACCGACTACGGCGAGCTGGCCGGATACGCCGACAGGGTCAGGGTCGGCGCGACCCCCGAGCTGTTCGTCAAGGCCATCAGGGTGTCGCTGGCCGAAGGGCCACCGCGGCCGCCGGAGGCCCTGCGCGTCTCCGTGCTCGGCCACGACTGGTCCGCGCGCGCCGCGGACCTGCGGGCGCTGGCCGAGAGGCCGCCAGGGTGAGGCTGCCGCCCCTGCTGCTGTCGGCCGTGCTCGCGCTCTCGGCCTGTACGGCGAGCGCGGGGACCGATCTCGCCCCGCTGGAGGCCCAGCTGGAACCCGTTCCCTGGGAGGGCGGACCCGGCTACTACGAGCGCTTCCCCGCCGCGGCGAAGGCGGGCTGGACCAAGCCCTCCTTCTTCCCCGTCGGGGTCTGGTACGCCTCCGTCCGCACCCAGGCCGACGTGGACCAGGACCAGGCCGCGGGCATCAACACCTACGTCGAACTGACCGGCGACAGCGACCCGCGCCTGGTGCGCCGCAACCGCATGTCCGCGCTGCTCGGCCGGCCGCTGCCGGGCCACGGCGAGGAGACGGTCGGCTGGCTCGTCGGCACCGAGGCCGACATGTGGGGCGGCCCGGGCGAGGGCCGCTGGACGGGCGGCACGAGTTTCGACCGCCCCGCCTGCGTCCCCAGGTCGGACCGTTGTGGCTACACCGCCATGAAGACGCTCGCCGACCGCCTGCCCGACGACGACCGGATGCGCTACGCCACCTTCGGCAAGGGCGTCATGTACTGGCACTCCAGCGAGCAGGCCGCGGCGTTCGTCAACGACTACACCGACGCGGTCTCCACCAGCCTCTACTGGTACACCGACCACGCCGCCTGCGACGAGGTCGAGCGCTTCATGCACCTGCTGGCCAGCCAGTGCCGCCTGGCCGCCAACTACGGCGCCACCATCGCCAGGCAGCGCGCCCTCGACGAGCGGGACGACCGCCTGCAACCGATCTACGCGATCGTCGAGCTGGGCCAGCCGCGCGCCGAGGACGGCAGGGCCATCACGCCCGAGCAGGTGAGCGGCGCGGTGATGAGCTCGCTGATCCACGAGGCTCGCGGCGTCGTCTACCTCGACCACAGCGCGGGGCGAGCCTGCCGTACGCTCAGCCTGCTGCGCGCGCCCTGCGGCGCGCGGATGAGGGCCGCGGTCACCGCTCTCAACCGGCGGATCCGCGACCTGGCGCCGGTGCTCAACACCCAGTCCTACCGGTACGGCGACGTGCGGGGCGTGGACACGATGCTCAAACGGCACGACGGCCACGCCTACCTCTTCGCCATGCCCGAACGAGGTGCGAGCATGGGGCCGCGTACGTTCACCATCCCTGCCAACCTCTCCACGGCCCGTGAGGTGGAGGTCCTGTTCGAGGACAGGAAGCTGTCCCTCGGCGCGGATGGACGGTTCACCGACTCCTTCGACTCCGAGGGCGCCTACCACATCTACAAGATCAGGCTCGGGGAGGCATGATCGTGCGGAAGAGATACGTGCTCGGAGGGGTGGCGGTGGTGGCGCTGGTCGTCGCGGCCGTGTTCCTGGCCGGTCCGGCGGCCCAGCCGCGCGGCGGCACCGGCGGCATGCCCCTCACGCTGAAGCTGCCGAGGGTGCCGTGGGAGGGCGGCCCCGCCTACTACGAGAAGTTCGCGGCCGCCAAGGCGAGGGGATGGGCCGATCCCGCGTTCTTCCCGATCGGGGTGTGGTACGAGTCCGTGCTGACCGACCAGGACGTCCTGACCGACAAGGAGGCGGGGCTCAACCTCTACGTCGAGCTCACCGACGACAGCAGCCCGAGACTGATCGACAAGCACGGCATGTCGGCGATCACCAGCAAGCCGCTGCCCGGCGCCGGCACGGAGACCGTGGGCTGGCTGATCGCCGACGAGGCCGACATGTTCCCCCGGCCGGGCAACGCCCAGTGGGACGGCAGGCTCGGCGGGGCGGGCGACCCCTGTATCCCGCCCAAGGGCGAGGGCTGCGGCTTCACCGCGATGAAGACGCTGAAGGACAAGCTGCCCGAGGGCGACGGCCGCATGTACTACGCCAACTACGGCAAGGGCGTCGGCCTGTGGTGGTCGGACAAGGACAACAGCCAGTTCGTCAACGGCTACACCGACATCGTCTCGACCGACATGTACTGGTACACCGACGCGGGCATCTGCGTCGAAGCCAAGACCATCCTGAAGTTCCCCGACAACGAGTGCCCACGGGCGGCCGACTACGGCTGGCTGATGGACAAGCAGCGGGCGCTGGACGCGATGGATGGCAAGCTTCAGCCCGTCTACAACTTCGTCGAGGTCGGCTGGCCCTTCAGCGACCAGAACGGCACGGGCGTGCGCACGATCAAGCCCGACGAGCTCAAGGGCGCGGTGATGAGCTCGATCATCCACGAGGCCCGCGGCATCCTCTACTTCAACCACAGCTTCGGTGGCCCCTGCACCAGCCAGCACGCCCTGCGCGAGCCCTGCTACAAGGACGTCAGGGCGGCGGCGACCGAGGTGAACAAGCAGATCGGGCAGCTCGCTCCGGTGCTCAACACCCAGTCGTACGTGTTCGACTTCGGCAAGGGCCTGGAGACCATGCTGAAGGGGCACGACGGCTCGTTCTACGTCTTCGCGATGATCGAGCGCGGCGACCAGCCGGGCGAGCGGTCGCTGACCCTGCCACCGGAGCTCGCCGCCTCGGGCGAGGTGGAGGTGCTCTTCGAGAACCGCACGATCCCGGTGGACAACGGCCGCTTCACCGACACCTTCCAGGCGGAGCACAGCTACCACATCTACAAGATCACTCCCTAGCGGCCCCGCATCCGGCGCAGCGGCGAGAGCAGCAGGGGGACCAGACCGAGCAACTGCGCCACCACCACTCAGAGGTCGGCGCGCGCCGTAGAGCTCACCGCAGCCCGCCCACGGTGGCGCTGATGGGCAGCATGCTCCACGCGATGTACCTGACAGAGGCCGTCACCCCGCCGAGCACGTGGTCCGGGTGTCGCCGGGCACCAGCTTGATCTGGGTGCCCGCAGGGCTGATCGTGTTGGCGGCGAGCAGCCGCCGGGGGAGCCGGGCGGACGCGTCAAGGGGCCTTGGGGGCGCCGATGGCTATGATGGACTTGATCAGGCCGCCCATGCGCTCGTACCTGATGCGCGACGTGGGGAAGTAGTAGCGCATCTCCGTCACGCTGAGCAGTTCGACCTCCATCGCGTCGCGCAGGGCGTGCAGCCGGTCGCGCGGGGCGGTGTGCACCAGTGGCCAGTGACTGATGATCAGGCGTCTGGTCGCGACGGGCAGGAACTGGAAGCCGGGGAAGAGCACGTGCGGCTCGATGGGGAAGTAGCGGTAGGGCACCTGCACCCAGTGCCGGTCGGCGAGGGCGCGCACGTTGTCGGCGAAGCGCTCGCGGCGGATGTGGCCGCCGACGTGCTCGATGACCGCGTTGGAGTAGACGAGGTCGTAGCCGCCCTTCATGATCGCCTTGGGCAGCTCAGTAGCGTCGCCCGTGTCGGCGCGGGCCCATGAGGGCAGGTCGGCGGGCGGGTCCATCAGGTTGACCAGGTGCAGGCTGGCGGGCTTGACAGGGGCTCGCTCCCAGGCGGAGAAGGTGCCGCCCAGATCGATCACCGACATCTCCGAAATATCGGGAAATGTCGCTGCGAACCGGTCCCATCGGCGCCGGCGGGCCCGGGCCCCCACCGAGTTCGGCGCGTCCACGAACCGGTTGCGTAAGGCCTGCAGCGTCCCCATGTCCGTCCCCCCCTGATCGCAGCGAGCGTCGAGGTGTATCGGTCCAAAACCGGCGAACGTTACTGCGTCGCGGGGCTCGACGGATCGCGAAAAGGGGGCGGCCCGAGGGCCGCCCCCTTTTCGGAGACATCAGCTTCAGAGACGGGACGGCGTCAGCCGATGCGCCAGGTGTCGCCGCCCATCAGCAGGTCGCTCAGGTCGCCGGGGCCCTTCTGCGCCACGGCCTCCTCGAGTTGCTCGGCCATCAGCGTGTCGTAGGACGGCCGCTCGACCTGGCGGAAGATGCCGATCGGGACGTGCTCGAAGGCCGGCTCGTCCAGCCTGGACAGCGCGAACGCCACCGAAGGGTCGGGGTTGTGCGCGTCGTGCACGAGCACGCGGTCGCCCGCCTCCGCCAGCGGCACCACGTAGAGCCCGCCGTTCGCCGACCTCACCACGGCCTTGGACGCGCTCACGATCGGCTGCCCGTGCTCGAGGCGCAGCGTGATGTCGTCGCGGACCTCCGGGTCCTTCAGCGGCTCGAAGGCGTTGTCGTTGAAGATGTTGCAGTTCTGGTAGATCTCCACCAGCGACGTGCCCTTGTGCGCCGTGGCCTCGCGCAGCACCGACTGCAGGTGCTTGCGGTCGGAGTCGATCGTACGGGCCACGAACGACGCCTCGGCGCCCAGCGCCAGCGAGATCGGGTTGAACGGCTTGTCCAGCGAGCCCATCGGGGTCGACTTGGTGATCTTGCCGATCTCGGAGGTGGGGGAGTACTGGCCCTTGGTCAGACCGTAGATCCTGTTGTTGAAGAGCAGGATGTTGAGGTTGACGTTGCGGCGCAGCGCGTGGATCAGGTGGTTGCCGCCGATCGACAGCGCGTCACCGTCACCCGTGATCACCCACACGCTCAGGTCGGGCCTGGAGGCGGCCAGCCCCGTCGCGATCGCGGGCGCGCGACCGTGGATGGAGTGGAAGCCGTAGGTGTCGAGGTAGTAGGGGAACCGGCTGGAGCAGCCGATGCCCGAGACGAACACGATGTTCTCGCGCCGCAGGCCGAGCTCGGGCAGGAAGCTCTGCACCGCGGCCAGGATGGCGTAGTCGCCGCAGCCGGGGCACCAGCGGACCTCCTGGTCGGACTTGAAGTCCTTGAGGGTCTGCTTGGTGTCGGCCTTCGGGACCAGGGCCAGGCCCTGCCGCACGCCGTTCACGGTCTCACTCACTGTCGATCACGTCCTGGATGACTCCGGCCAGCTCCTCGGCCTTGAACGGGAGCCCGCGCACGCGGTTGTAGCTGATGATGTCGACCAGGAACTTCGCGCGCAGCAGCAGCGCCAGCTGGCCGAGGTTGATCTCGGGCAGGAGCACCTTGTCGTAGCTCTTGAGCACCTCGCCGGTGTTGGCCGGCAGCGGGTTGAGGTGGCGCAGGTGTGTCTGGGCGACCTTGCCGCCCGCCTTCCTGATCCTGCGTACGGCAGCGGCGATCGGCCCGTAGGTCGAACCCCAGCCCAGGACCAGCACCTTCGCGTCGCCGTCGGGGTCGTCGACCTCGAGGTCGGGCACGTCGATGCCGTCGATCTTGGCCTGGCGCAGCCTGACCATGAGGTCGTGGTTGTTCGGGTCGTAGGAGATGTTGCCCGAGCCGTCGGCCTTCTCGATGCCGCCGATGCGGTGCTCGAGGCTGGCCGTACCGGGGATGGCCCACGGACGGGACAGCGTCTCGGCGTCGCGCTTGTACGGCAGGAACGCCTCGTCGGTCTTGACCGCGAACTCGGTGGAGATGTCGGGGAGGTCGCCGACCTCGGGCAGCCGCCACGGCTCGGAGCCGTTGGCGAGGTAGCCGTCGGACAGCAGGTAGACCGGCGTGCGGTACTTCACCGCGATGCGCGCGGCCTCGATCGCCGCGTCGAAGCAGTCGCTCGGCGTGCTCGGCGCCACGATCGGCACCGGCGACTCGCCGTTGCGGCCGAACATGGCCATCAGCAGGTCGGTCTGCTCGGTCTTGGTCGGCATGCCCGTCGAGGGGCCCGCCCGCTGCACGTCCACCAGGATCAGCGGCAGCTCGGTCATGACCGCCAGGCCGATCGTCTCGGCCTTCAGCGCCACACCGGGACCGCTCGTCGTGGTCACGCCCAGCGCGCCGCCGAACGCCGCGCCGAGCGCCGCGCCGACGCCCGCGATCTCGTCCTCCGCCTGGAAGGTGCGGATGCCGAACCGCTTGTGCCGCGACAGCTCGTGCAGGATGTCGGAGGCCGGCGTGATCGGGTACGACCCGAGGAAGAGCGGCAGCTTCGACTGGACGCTCGCCGCGATCAGGCCGTAGGCCAGCGCCTGGTTGCCCGAGATGTTGCGGTACACGCCAGGGGGCAGCTTGGCCGGCTTGACCTCGTACGACACCGAGAAGGACTCGGTCGTCTCGCCGTAGTTCCAGCCCGCCTGGAAGGCCGCGATGTTCGCCTTGGCGATCTCGGGCTTCTTGGCGAACTTCTGCTCGAGGAAGCTGATGGTGTGCTCGGTCGGCCGGTGGTAGAGCCAGCTCAGCAGCCCGAGGGCGAACATGTTCTTGGAGCGCTCGGCGTCCTTCTTCGACAGGTCGAAGCCTTCGAGCGCCTTCACCGTCAGCGACGTCAGCGGCACCGCGTGCACGCGCCACTCGCTCAGCGAGTCGTCGTCGAGCGGGCTGACCTCGTAGCCGACCTTCTGCAGGTTGCGCTTGGTGAACTCGTCGGTGTTCGCGATGATGTCGGCGCCCTTGGGCAGGTCGCCCAGGTTGGCCTTCAGCGCCGCCGGGTTCATCGCGACGAGGACGTTGGGCGCGTCGCCGGGCGTCAGGATGTCGTGGTCGGCGAAGTGCAGCTGGAAGCTCGAGACGCCGGGCAGGGTGCCTGCGGGCGCGCGGATCTCAGCCGGGAAGTTGGGGAGCGTGGACAGATCGTTGCCGAACTCCGCCGTCCCGGCCGTGAAGCGGTCGCCGGTGAGCTGCATGCCGTCGCCGGAGTCGCCGGCGAACCGGATGATCACTCTGTCGAGTTGCTGAACCTGCTTCGTCACAGCGAAGTCCTCCTCGACTGCGCTCGTGGCACGTTCTCGTATTCCATGCTAAGTCCTCGGGGGTCACACGTTTCCGTGACACGCATCACGGGTAAACGCGGGGAAAAGTCAGGCCGACGCGAGAGAACGGGAGGGGCGACACAGCCCAGCCGCGAGCCGGCACAGGTCCACGTGCAGGCGGGCGAAGAGGACGGTTCGAGTCACGGTGCCTAACTATATGTCCCTACGAAGGCTTACCTACGTCAGGGGTTGCTTACCCGAATAGTAGATACGGCCTGGCTGCATCCCCGCCGAGCCGTACAGCTCCGGGACCGTCACAAACGTATAGCCCTTCGCGGTCAGCTGCCGGAGGATCGCCGGGACCGCCTCGACCGTCGTGCGGTGGACGTCGTGCATCAGGATGATCGCTCCCGGGTGCGCCCCGGCGACCGCCCGCCGGGCCACCGCCGCCGGGTTCCTCTCCCGCCCGTCCGTGGTGTCGACGTCCCAGTTCACCAGCGCGAGCCCGAGCTTGCGGGCGATCGACGTCACCTGTTCGTTCACCGCCCCGTACGGCGGGCGCAGCAGCGTGGGCGTCTGCCCGACCTCGAGGCTGATCGCGCTCTGCGCCCTGCCGATGGCGTCGGTGATCTTGCTGCTGGACAGCTTCGTCAGGTCCCGGTGCGACCAGGTGTGGTTGGCGACCAGGTGGCCCTGCTCCCGCATGGCGTCCACCAGCTCGGGGCTGGCGGCCACGTTCGTGCCCACGGTGAAGAACGTCGCCCGCGCGCCCGCCTTCCTCAGCTCCTCCAGGAGCTCGCCGGTGTAGGGCCCCGGCCCGTCGTCGAAGGTCAGCGCCACGCACTTGTCCTTCTCACAGTCCACGCCGCCCGCCTTGGCGCTCGTGGCCGGTGGGCTCGTGGTCGGCGTCCCGCTGATGGCCGGCGAGGGCGTCGCCTCCTTCGCCGCCTCGCGCGCCCGCCGTCCCGTCTCCGACAGCAGGGGCTCCACCAGCTCGCCCGGTACGGCCACCGCCACCCTGCCCAGCGAGCCAGGGCCCACCTGGTAGTCGTCGAACTCCACCACCAGGTCGCCCGCCGGGTTGAAGGCCATGGAGTCGAACAGGTCGGGGTCGGGCCGCACCGCGTCGTAGTCGACCTCGGAGCCGCGCTTCCTCAGCTGCTCGCGGACGATCGTGGTCAGCGGGTTCAGGCTCGTGACCAGGCCGGGCGAGTCGACGACCTTCTCGGACACGCGGTCGTACCAGACGGTGTGGAGGGAGTTGGCCCAGTTGGCGCCCGCGAACTCACCGGTGCGCAGCCGTACGCCCACGATGTCGTCGGTGGCGGCGGTCAGCTGCCAGTCCACGTTGAGCTCGGGACGAGGGCGGGGGGCGTCGGCGTCGGTGGACTCGGTGGACTCGGTGAAGCGGCGGAGCCGGGTCTGCGCGAGGTCGTCGAGCTTGCGGTTGAGATCGGGGGCGTCTCGCAGATCGGGGTAGACGATGTGCACCTCCCTGCCGCCTGCGTCACCTGAGGTGAGTGTCCTGGTGGTCAGCCCGTCGACGTGGGAGGGGTCGACAAAACTGATCATCGTGGGCTCTGCGGGGATGGTGAGTTCCCGCTCGGGGGAGGCGGTGGCCATGCCGCAGCCGGTGGAGGCAGCGGCGATAAGCGCGATTCCTCCGAAGAATCGCTTTTTGGGCATGGAGGACAGGTTATGGGGGTCTTGTACCTCTTTACTGTCGTTTGGGTTTAAGCGAACAGAGCCTTTGGGTGAGAGACGGGTGGGGTTACGATCAGCACATGGGTGGCTACTTCGGCTCCTACACGCTGGTTTTCGCGCTGCTCGTCATCGGGGTGGGCATCGTCGCGGGAGCCCTGACGGCCAACCGCCTGCTGCGCCCGACCCGCCCGACGGTGGAGAAACTGACCACGTACGAGTGCGGGGTGGACCCGGTCGGCGAGGGGTGGGCACAGTCGCAGATCAGGTATTACGTGTTCACGTACCTGTATGTGGTGTTCGCGGTGGACGCGGTCTTCCTGTTCCCTTGGGCGATGGTGTTCGCAGCGCCCGGGTACGGGATGACGACCCTGGTGGAGATGTTCGTGTTCCTTGGCTTCATCGCACTGGGCATCTTGTACGCGTGGAAGAAACGCGTCCTGACGTGGACGTAAGACACCGGGCCCTCAGCACCTCGCTCACCTGAACCTCACCTCCACCTCCGCGTTCGCCCTCACCTCCACCTTGGCCCGGGCCGAGATCTCCCCATGTGGTTCGGTCTCCCTAGTACCCGCCCGCCAGTCCGCACCCCGCTCCGGAGGGCCCTCTCGAGTTCTCCGGATCACCCATTCCGCGTCCTCCCTCGGTGTCAACTCCTGCCGTAGAGACCCGAGGAGCACACTGGCGGTGCCGGGATGTGGGATGTCGGAGTGCCCCTCTACTCCTGGAGCGGCGGGCGTTGGAGAATAGGTGTCATGGCCGATCTTCCGATGCCGACTGTGGGGCCGGTCTCCCGGCTGGCGCCCAAGCCGATGCGCTTCGTGCTGAACTGGGGACGGCGCTACTCCCTCTGGGTGTTCAACTTCGGTCTCGCGTGCTGCGCGATCGAGTTCATCGCCACGTCGATGAGCAGGCACGACTTCATCCGCTTCGGGGTGATCCCGTTCGCGAACGGGCCTCGCCAGGCGGATCTGATGATCGTCTCGGGCACCGTCACCGACAAGATGGCCCCTGCCGTCAAGCGGCTCTACGAGCAGATGCCCGACCCGAAGTACGTCATCTCCTTCGGCGCCTGCTCCAACACGGGCGGCCCGTACTGGGACTCCTACTGCGTGACCAAGGGCGTCGACCAGATCATCCCCGTCGACATCTACGTCCCCGGCTGCCCGCCGCGGCCGGAGGCGCTGCTGCACGGCATCATGAAGCTGCAGGAGAAGATCGCCGAGGAGCGGCTCGGCGACCGTTACGTGTGGTCGCGTGCCCACGGGGAGGACGCGTGACCCTCGCCGAGCGTTTCGGGGACAGGGCCCAGGTCTCGGAGTCATGGGGTGAGCGAACGGTCGACGTCGCCGCGTCCGACTGGATCGAACTGCTGACGTACTGCAGGGACACCGGTTACGAGTTCTTCGACTGGCTCAGCGGGGTGGACGAGCCGCCCGACGGGTTCGGCGTCGTCGCGCACGTCTACAACCCGTCCACGCACGAGCGGTTGCTGCTGCGGACGCGGGTGCCGCGCGCGGACCCGCACCTGCCGTCCGCTGTGGGGGTGTATCGGGGGGCGAACTGGCACGAGCGGGAGACGTTCGAGATGTTCGGCGTGATCTTCGATGATCACCCGTATCTGGTGCCGCTGTTGCTGCCTGAAGGTTTTGAGGGATATCCGCTTCGGAAGGACTTCGTGCTGGCGGCACGGGTCGCGAAGGCTTGGCCTGGCGCCAAGGAACCTGGCGAGTCGGGCCACGGCGCCCCCAGCCGCCGCAAGACCCTCCCACCCGGCGTCCCCGCCGAATGGCCCACAACCCCGACCCCACCCTCGACCCCACCGGCGTCGGAGACCCCGCCTTCGACCCCGCCCCCGCCTTCGGCTGAGACTCCACCGGCGACTGCGCCCCCACGGGCGCCCGGGGCCCCACCGGCGTCGGAGACACCACCATCGACCCCGCCCCCGCCTTCGGCTGAGACTCCACCGGCGACTGCGCCCCCACGGGCGCCCGAGGCCTCACCCGCGTCGGAGACACCACCATCGACCCCCACCCCGCCTTCGGCTGAGACTCCACCCGCGACTGCGTCCCCATCGGCGCCCGCGGCCCCACCGGCGTCCGAGACCCCACCGGCGGAATCGGAGAGTCCCTCGTCCACCACACGTTTGGGGGAGGCGGCTCCTTCTGGACTGCCCGTGCCCACTACGGATCCGGGCGAGGTGGCTTCGTCAGGTTCCTCAGCCTCCGAGGCTTCAGTATCCGAGTCATCGGAAGATGCTGATTCGGGGGCGTCTCATCGGGGTCCGGGGGATCGTGGCTCAGGGGGAGGGGGTGCGCACCGCCGTTCGCAGGAGGCAGCGGGGTCCTCGTCTGCCCCGACGCCGACGCCGAGGGAGTCCGGTTCCGCGTCGGTCGAGCGGCCGGATTCGTCTGGGCGGCCTGGGGCCTCCTCAGGCTCGGAGCAGGTTGGTTCCGCACCGCCCGACGAAGGGCGGGCTTCGGGCTCAGCCGAGTCGGGGGAGTCCGGTTCGTCGGGGTCTTCGTCATCGCAGTCTTCTGAATCGCGTGCGCCCCTGGAGGAGCCCGATGGGTGAAGTCCTCGACATCGTTCTGAGGTTCGTCGTCATCCTGCTCGTGTTCCTGCTCCTCCCGCTCATCGTCGGTCAGACCGAGCACAAGGTCATGGCGCACATGCAGTCGCGTCTCGGCCCGATGTACGCCGGAGGCTTCCACGGCTGGGCGCAGCTCATCGCGGACGGGGTGAAGTTCGCCCAGAAAGAGGACGTCATCCCGGCCGCCGCCGACCGCAGGGTGTTCCAGATCGCGCCCGGTGTCGCGCTCGTCCCCTATCTCCTCGTACTGATCGTCGTCCCCATCGGCCCCGGTCTCGTCGGGGTGGATCTCGATCTCGGATTGTTCTACGTGCTCGCGGTCATGGGCATCGGCGTGCTCGGGTCGATCATGGCCGGGTGGGCCTCGGCCAACAAGTACTCGGTGCTGGGCGGGATGCGCTCAGCCGCGCAGCTCATGTCCTACGAGCTCCCCCTGGTGCTGGCCGCCTCCTCCGTCGCCATGGCGGCGGGGACGCTCTCCCTGCCGGGCATCGTCGAGGCCTGGCAGTGGTGGTGGCTGCCCTGGCAGTTGATCGGCGCGATCGTGTTCTTCCTCGCGGGCCTCGCCGAGCTGCGGCGGCCGCCGTTCGACATGCCCATCGCCGAGTCCGAGATCATCATGGGGCCGATGACCGAGTACACGGGCATGCGTTTCGCGCTGTTCATGCTGTCGGAGTATGTCGGCATCGTGGTGCTCTCCTTCCTCACCACGGTCCTGTTCCTCGGGGGCTGGCACGGCCCGTTGCTGCCCGGTGTCGTCTGGACGTTCCTCAAGGTCTTCGCGCTGGCGTTCGTGATCATCTGGTTTCGCGTCAGCTTTCCCCGGCTGCGGGAGGACCAGTTGCAGCGGCTCGCGTGGGTCGGTCTGGTTCCTCTCGCCCTGGTGCAGCTCGCGTTCACCGGTGTGGTCAAGGTCCTCATCGGCTGACGGTTCCTGCTTGTGGGTACGGCGGGGCGGGCCACGGGGTCTCTCGGACGCGTGGCCTTGTCGTTTGCGGGCGATGTGACGGCGGTCGGCCGAAGTCGGCTGGAGGAGCGTGGGGTGACGGGCGGTGCGCGGTGACCACGGTGGGCTTGGGTGGGCTTGCCGTACGGGAAGGTCAGTCGACGATGGCGAGCATGATCGCGGACGCGGTGGGGCGGTCGGAGGGGGTTTTGGCCAGCGCGGCGCCCACGATCCCGCGTAACGAGGGCGGCAGTGACGACAGGTCGGGGTGCAGGTTGAGCACGCGGTTGAAGACCGCGGGCACGGTGTCCTCGCCGAACGCGGGCCTGCCCGTCGCCGCGAAGGTCATCGTCACCGCCCAGCTGAAGACGTCGGACGGCGGGCCGACGGTTGATCCGGATAGCTGCTCAGGCGACATGTAAGGCGGAGTGCCCGCGACCTTGCCCGTCATCGTCGAGCTGTCGAGGGAGCGCGCGATGCCGAAGTCGATCACGCGAGGGCCGTCGGAGCCGATCAGGACGTTGCTCGGCTTGAAGTCGCGATGGACGACGCCCGCCTTGTGGATGGCGGCGAGGGCGCCGACCGTGGACAGCGCGAGCCGGGTGAGGCTGTCCTCGTCGCGCGGGCCGTGGGTGCGGACGAGTTGCTCGAGCGAGGGGCCGGCGACGTATTCGCTCACGATGTAGGCGTGCTCGGGGCTGATGTTGACATCGAGCAGCCTGGCTGTGGAAAACGTGGCGACCCTGCGCGCCGCGTCGACCTCACGGGCGAAGCGGTTGCGCGCGAACTCGTCGCCGAGGTCGTGGAGCACCTTGACGGCCACCTGCGTGCCGTTGGGCGCCGCCGCGAGGTAGACCGCGCCCTGGCCGCCGCGGCCGAGGGAGCGCAGCACGCGGTAGTGGCCGATCCACTCTGGCTCGCCTGGACGGCGCGCGGCGCCCGTGGGCACGGTGGCGCGGTTGTGCACAGGGCGGCCACCAGTGTGATCGTGGATCGGGCCCCCGCGACCTGCGGGTCTGCCAAGTCCGGGGGTGTGGCCATGGCCGGGCCTGCCGTGTGCCGGGCCGCCGTGACCCGCGATGAAGTGGTGGGCCGGCCTGCCGCGCCTGACCATCAGGGGCACGAGGATGCCGCTGTGGATGACGCCTCCCGCCCAGCTGATCAGCAGGCCGAGGCCGACCAGGGCGAACAGCCAGTCAGGGGCGAGCTCGACGTCGTCGTAGCTGAGCGCGACGAGGACGAACGCGCTGACGCAGGTGCCGTAGAGCGCGGCCGCGACGATCAGTGCCTTGCTCTGCAGCCAGTACGCGGCGAACCCGATGCTGAAGGGCGTCGCCATGCCGCACGTCAGGAACGGGACCGCGGCCCAGGCGACGGCGGCCGTCCAGGCTCCTGCGCCGGGGCGATGGGGATGGCTGTGCGGCATGGGCGAGAGAGTATCTGGTCGGGGGGACGGAATCGGGATTGTGGACAACCCCTGTGGATAACGTGCGCGGTTCCTGTGGATGACTGTGGAAAACCTGGGGACAACGGGCAGGCGCATTCACCTGCGACGCATAGTGCGTCATGATGTTGGTATGGCGCGGATTCCTGGAGTAGGACTGGTAAAGGGGCTTTCCGTCACCCTTCGCCACATGCTGCGCCGATCCGTGACCCAGCAGTACCCCGAGGTGCACCCCGAGCTTCCCGCGCGCAGCCGCGGCGTCATCGCCCTGGTCGAGGAGAACTGCACCTCCTGCATGCTGTGCGCCCGTGAATGTCCCGACTGGTGCATCTACATCGACTCGCACAAGGAGACCCTGCCCGCGCCCGAAGGCGGAAGGGCGAGGCAGCGCAACGTTCTCGACAGGTTCGCGATCGATTTCGCCCTGTGCATGTACTGCGGCATCTGCATCGAGGTGTGCCCGTTCGACGCGTTGTTCTGGTCGCCGGAGTTCGAGTACGCGGAGGGGGACATCCGTAACCTTCTGCACGAGAAGGACAAGCTCGCGACCTGGGTGGAGACGGTTCCCCCACCTCCCGCGCACGAGGCGGGGGCCGAGCCGCCGAAGGAACTCGCCGCCGGCGCCCGCCCTCCGCGTACGGCGGGCCGTACCGCGCGGGGCGAGACCGGAGCCGGTGAGGGTGGCCGGCCTGGTGCGGGCGCGGAGCGCCGCGCCCGCACCGAGGCGACGGGTGAACCGACCTCGCCCTCCTCGGAAGGCGAAGCGGCCGGCGCACCCGGAACCGCGGGCCCCTCCGGGACGGCAGGGGCGCCAGGTCAGGCCGGCGTCCCTGGAACGGCGGGTCCTACGGGGACGACAGTCTCGCCAGGCCGGACGGGCGCGTCTGGGTCGGCAGGTCCCTCTGGGACGGCGGGCGAGGCAGGACGGGCGGGCGCCCCTCGGGTGGAAGGCGCTCCTGGGCAGGCTGGCGCCCGCGGGGCCGAAGGTGCCTCCGGGACGGCAGGCCGGCCCGCAGGTCAGGGCTCGACGGGTGAGTCCACCGACAAAACCAGCCCAAACCGCCCAAGCGTGGGCACCCCAGAAGCGCAGGGGCAGGCACGGCCCCAGCGGCGTACCCGCATGGGCGACGTGCGCGGCATCCGGCCACCGGGGGCCCTTCCCCCGGAGCCGCAGAGGCCGGCACCCGACGCTTCATCCACAGGCCGGCCTTCGGAAGAAGAGTTGTCCACAGGTTCGGGCGCGTCGTCGCCGCAGCCACCGCCGGAGGGGCAGACTTCTGCAACCGAGCCGCGCAGGCGACGGATGGCCGATCCACGTACCATCCGTCCGCCAGGCGGGCTGAAGCGCGACAATGCGGCGGAGCCCGAGGAGGACTAGTGACCGCGGTGCCTTCCTACCTGTCCCCCACTGGGCAAGAGATCGTCTTCCTGCTCTTGGGCGCGGTGGCGGTCGGTTCGGCACTGCTCGTCGTGACCACCAAACAGCTCGTCCACGCCGCCCTCTGGCTCGTGGTCTCCTTCGGCGCGCTCGCCGGATGCTACGTCGTGCTGACCGCCGAGTTCGTGGCCTGGGTCCAGGTGCTCATCTATGTGGGCGCCGTCGTGGTGCTCCTGCTCTTCGGCATCATGCTCACCCGCGCGCCCATCGGCCGGTCGGCCGACCTCGACAGCGGCAACAGGCTCGTCGCCGCCGTGGTCGCGCTCGCGACGGCCGGCGTCCTGGTGGCGGTCGTCGTCGACGCCTTCCGCACCGCCTACACCCCGCTCGAACCCGGTGGCGGAGCGGCCAAGGAGCTGGGCGCGAGCGTCTTCCGCACCTGGGTGCTGCCCTTCGAGGCGCTTTCGGTCCTGCTGCTGGCCGCGTTGATCGGAGCCATCGTGCTGTCCCGCACCGACATCAAGTCAGGCGACGAACCCCCGACTGCTGAGAGCAGGGGGGAGTAGTGCACATCGTCTACCCGGCGGTCGTCGCCGCGTTGCTGTTCTCCATTGGCGTGTACGGCGTGCTCGCCAGGCGCAACACCATCCTGGTGCTGATGTCGGTCGAGCTGATGCTCAACGCGGTCAACCTCAACCTGGTCGCCTTCGACGTCTGGCTGCGCGATCGGCTGCACGGCGGGCAGGTCCTCACGCTGTTCGTCATCGTGATCGCCGCCGCCGAGCTCGGGGTGGGGCTGGCCATCGTCCTGGCCCTCTATCGCAACCGCAGGACCGTCGACCTCGATCACCTGCGCGACCTGTCCGAGGACCAGCCCGCTCCCGTGAGTGCGAGCCGTACGCTCCCGTCCACGCAGGCAGGGGACCCGGGAACAGCCCAGCCAGGCGGCGGACCGAGCGCGGACCAGCCGGCCGGCGGGCCGAGTGCCGATCAGCCAGGCGGCGCCCCAGGAGCGGGTCAGGCGGGTTGCGCAGGAGCGGCCGGTGGCTCAGGAGGGGAACGCCCTGGGGGCGATCCCGAGGCGTCCGACAACGGGGCGGCGGCGGGCCGGCCGGAGAAGCGCGCGAGCCGAGGGGGCGTCCAGTGAGCCGCACGTTCGTCGACGCCTTCCCCCTGCTCGTCGTCCTCCTCCCGTTTCTCGCCGCCTTCGCCGGTCTGCTGCTGTCCCGGTGGCCGCGACACGTCGGCGCGTTCGATCCATCCGGTACGGCCCCGCCGCACGGTGCCGACACGCCCTCGCCGCAGGGGGCCGACGCGCCGGCCAACCGCAGGGCCGCCTGGTTCGCGGTGCTCCCCACCACGGTCTCGGCCGTCCTGGCGTGCTGGCTGGCGGCGAGCCAGGGGTTCGCGTTCTTCCAGCGCTTCTCGCCCTACTCTCCTGAGGGCCCCGCCGCCTCGGCGAGCGCCGAGGCGGGAGCCACCTATGGCGTGATCGAGACGGGCGGGGTCCCGATCTCGCTCACCCTCCAGGCCGACGAGCTCTCCTCGATCCTGGGCATCCTGGTCACGGTCGTCGCGCTTGCCGTGCAGATCTACTCGATCGGCTATCTGAAGGACGACCCGCGCTACCCCTCCTACAGCGCCTTCATCAGCCTGTTCACCAGCGCCATGCTGCTCGTCGTCTACGCGGGAGACCTTCTGGTCCTCTACGTCGGCTGGGAGATCATGGGCCTGTGCTCCTACCTGCTGATCGGCCACTGGTGGGAGGACCGAGCCAACTCCAGGGCCGCGGTCAAGGCCTTCCTCGTCACGCGCCTGGGTGACGTCGGCTTCCTGTTCGGCATCTTCGTGCTCGGCCTGTCCGCAGGCAGCTTCCGCGTCGACGACGTGATCGCCAAAGCGCCCGAGCTTCCCACCGGCACCTTGGTCGCCGCGACGATGCTGCTGCTGGCAGGGGTCGCTGGCAAGAGCGCGCAGGTGCCGCTGCACACCTGGCTGCCCGACGCGATGGCGGGCCCGACGCCCATCAGCGCGCTGATCCACGCCGCCACGATGGTCGCGGCGGGCATCTTCCTCGTCGCCAGGCTCTTCCCCGTGTTCCTCGCCGCCCCGCCGACCCTCGACGTGCTGGCCGTGCTCGCCGCCCTGGGCATGCTGGGCGCCGCGCTGGCCGCGCTCGCCCAGGACGACCTGAAACGGGTGCTCGCCTACTCCACCGTCAGTCAGCTCGCCTACATGGCCGCCGCGCTGGCCGCGGGATCCGACACGGCCGCGATCTTCCACCTCCTCACGCACGGCGCGTTCAAGGCGCTGCTGTTCCTGTGCGCGGGCGCGGTCATCCACCACGTCGGCTCCAACCTCATGAGCCAGATGGGCGGGCTGCGGCGGGAACTGCCCGTCACGTTCGTGACGATGACCATCGGCTTCGCCGCACTCATGGGACTGCCACCGGCCAGCGGCTTCTTCAGCAAGGACGGCGTGCTGCTCGCCGTCGAGCACGCGCTGGGCGCGGCTCGCCTGACCGACGCCGCCGCCCTGCTGCTCTACGCCTGCGCGCTCGCGACGGTCGCGGTGACCGGCGCCTACGCCACGAGGGCCTGGTTGCGCACCTTCTTCGGTGACGAGCGGGTCGTGGCGCTTCCCGAACCCGAGCCGGGCACCGCCCACGTCGTCGACGTCCGCGAGGCGCCCGCCTCGATGCTCGGGCCCGTCGTGCTGCTCGCCGTACCGGCTCTCGGGCTCGGCGTCCTCGGCCTCGGACACATCAGCTGGGGCACCGCGGCGATCAGCGTGGCGCTCGCGCTGCTGGGCGCGGGCATCGTCTACGCGGTATGGCGCGGCGATCCGCTCGCCGATCCCGCCAGGGTGCTCGGCCCGCTCAGGGTTCCGTGCGAGCGGGCGTTCTATGTGGACACCGTCTACAGCGCCCTGCTCGTCCGCCCCGTCCTGGCACTGGCCGGGGCCGTGGTGCGCACGGACGACACGGTGGTCGACGGCGCGGTGCGCGGGTCTGGCCGTACCGCCCAGGGCGCCTCTGGACTGCTGCGCCTCGCGCAGAACGGCAACGTGCAGCTCTACGTCAGCGGCCTGCTGGCAGGCGTGCTGCTGATCGCGGTTGGGGCGGTGGTGTTCGGATGACCTGGTTGCCTGTCGCGCTGCTCGGGGTGCCGCTGGCCGGCGCCGCCCTGCTCCTCGTGCCCGCCGCCGCGGGCCGCCTCAGGCTCATCGGCCTGCTGGTGTCGGGGCTCACGCTCGGGTTGGCGGCGCTGCTCGCGGTGTTCTTCGAGTACGGCCAGGCCGCGCGGATCCAGTTCGCCGTCGACTGGTCGTGGATCCCCTCACTCGGCCTGCGCTTCCACCTCGGAGTCGACGGCATCTCCCTGCCGCTGGTCGTGCTGACCGCGCTGCTGACGTTCCTCTGCTTCGTCTACCTCTGCTGGAGCCCCGGCCACCTGCCGCACCGGGCGCGGGCTCTGGTGTTCACGCTGCTCGTCCTCGAAGTCGGCATGCTCGGCACCTTCCTCGCGCTCGACCTGCTGCTGTTCTTCGTGTTCTTCGAGGTCGTGCTCATCCCCATGTACTTCGTGATCGCTGCCTGGGGCGGGCAGGGACGCCGTGCCGCCGCGATCAAGTTCATCCTCTACACGCTGCTCGGCTCGGTCGTGTTGCTGCTCGGCCTGCTCCTCATCTGGGCCCAGACCGGCACGCTCGACATCGTCGCCCTGACGCGGGCGCACGGGTCCGGGCTCTCCCGCTCGGTGCAGATCGTCGCCTTCGTCGCGGTCGGCCTCGGACTGGCGGTCAAGACGCCGATGTGGCCGCTGCACACCTGGCTCCCCGACGCGCACACCGAGGCGCCCACGGTGGGCTCGGTGCTGCTCGCGGGCGTCCTGCTCAAGATGGGCACGTACGGCTTCGCCAGGATCGCCATCCCCGTCCTGCCCGAGGGCGCCGTGGCCGTGGCTCCGTGGCTGGGCGCGTTCGCCGTGGTGGGCATCGTGTACGGATCGCTGGCCTGTCTCGCGCAGACCGACCTCAAACGGATGATCGCCTACTCGTCGATCGGGCACATGGGGTTCGTCCTGCTCGGCTTCGCCACCCTGACCCCGGTGGGGGTCAACGGCGCCCTGTTCGCCAACGTCGCCCACGGCCTCATCACCGGCCTGCTGTTCTTCCTGGCGGGCGCCGTCATGGAGCGGTACGGCACGGCCGACATGCCGACGATCGGGGGCGGCATGCTGGCCCGCTTCCCGCATCTGGGCTCGCTTCTCACCTTCGCCTGCATCGCCTCGCTCGGGCTGCCGGGGCTGGCGGGGTTCTGGGGCGAGATGCTGGCCCTGTTCGGCGCCTTCCAACCGGCTCCCGGACTGTCCCGCCCGCTGTTCCTGACCTTCATGGTGATCGGTGGGCTGGGGGCGGTGCTGACCGCGGCGTACTTCCTCACGATGCTCTCCCGAGTCACACATGGCCGCCGAGCGGCGCCGCGCCGCCCTGTCACCAGGGGCACCGTCCTCGACGAGGGCGAACAGGTGACACCCCCGGGGGCTTCCATGGGCGAGGGCGAACAGGCGGTGCCCGCGGCCGCCGGTGCCGTTCCGGGGGAGGGTGAACGGGCGGTGCCTGCTGCCGCCGGTGTCGTCCGCGGCGGGGGCGAACACGCGGCGCTCGAGGGTGGTGGTGTCGCCGTTCTCGGGGAGGGCGAGCAGGTGGTGCCGACGGGGGCCGATGTTCGCCGGTACGAGCTGGTGGCCTGGGTGCCGCTGGTCGTGCTGACGCTGGTGTTCGGGCTGTGGCCCAAGGCGCTGCTCTCGCTCACCACGCCTGCCGTACAGATCCTGCTGGGAGGCGTGTCGTGATCCAGACGATCGACTACTTCGCGATTGCGCCACCCCTCGTCGTCGCCCTGCTGGCCGGAGTGGTCCTGCTGCTCGACGCCTTCCTCCCGCACACCGCCAAGGTCAGGACGGGCCTCGGCCTCGTGTCGCTCGCCGGGCTGCTCGTGGCCCTCGCGTTCGTCGTCGCCCAGGCCGGCGCGGGCGAGACGCTGCGGACGTTCTGCGTGCCAGGCGGCCTCGCCACCTCGGGCGGCGTGGCCCCCTGCTCGTTCGTGGTCGACCATTTGACGCTGGTCTTCTCAGGGCTGGCGCTGGTCGCGGGCGTGGTGGTCGTCCTGTTGTCGATGACGGAGCTCGCCGGTGGTGGCATCCCCGTCGGTGAGTGGTACTTCCTCCTGCTCTGCACCCTCGCCGGCGCCACGACCCTCCCCGCCTCGCGCGATCTCATCATGCTCGTGGTCGCCCTCGAGCTGGTCTCCCTGCCGGTGTTCGCGCTGACGGCGCTCAAGCGCTACGACGGCAGAGCCTCCGAGGCGGCGGTCAAGCTCTTCCTCGTCTCCGTGGTCTCCACGGCGATCATGCTGTTCGGGGTCTCCCTGCTGTACGGCCTGACCGGGGCCGTCCACCTCAGCACGCTCGGGGAGATCCTGGGCGGACTTTCGCCAGGCCCGTCGGGCGTGCCGTTGAACGACCTGCCCGCCGTGGTGACGGTCGGCGTGGTGCTCGTCGTGGCGGGGTTCGCCTTCAAGATCGCCGCAGTGCCGTTCCACGCCTGGGCGGCCGACGTCTACCAGGGCGCGCCGATCCCCGTGGCCGCGCTGCTGTCGGTCATCTCCAAGGCGGCGGGTTTCGCCGGACTCATCCTGGTCCTCCTGAGCGCGTTGCCGAGCCAGGCCCCGACGTGGGCGCCGATCATCGCCATCGTCTCGGCGCTCACCATGACGGTCGGCAACCTGCTGGCCATGCGGCAACGCTCCGCCGTACGGCTGCTGGCCTGGTCCTCGGTGGCGCAGTCCGGTTACATCCTCGCGCCGCTCGCGATGATCAGCGGGGCGGGGCAGCGGGGGCTGGCCGTGAGCGCGTCGGTGGCGTACCTGGTGTTCTACGCGGCCATGAACCTCGGAGCGTTCGCGGTGGTCATGCTCGTGTCCAGAAGCGGCGCGCGCCACGACCTGGACGCCTACCGGGGGATGGCCTTCCGGAGTCCGGTGCTGGCGCTGGCGCTGGCGTTCAGCTTGATCTGCTTGGCCGGGCTGCCGCCTGGGCTGGCCGGGCTGTTCGCGAAGGTGGTGGTGTTCCGCGAGATCGTGACCGGTGGGTTGGGGTGGCTGGCGATCGTCATGGCCGTCAACACGGTGATCGGGCTGTACTACTACGTCGCATGGACCGCCCAGCTGTTCGCACCGGCGGTCGCGGCGCGGGAGTCGAGGGCCGGTGCCAGGCCGGCGACCGCGGGGTGGATGGCGGTGGGGGTCACGCTGGTGGTGGCCGTCTTGTTCTCGGCGGCCCCGCAACTGGTTCTCGGCATCACCACCTTGTAGACCGACTTCCTGAACCGGCCTCTTGAACCGGCCTCTTGAACCGGCCTCTTGAACCGGCCGCCTGGAGACCGGCCTCCTGAGCCGACTCCTGGATCTCGGGTTTCGTCGCGCCGGGTCACGGCTTCGCACTCTTCGATGTCCTCGTTTGGAGTCACAGGCTTTGGGGGCTTCAGTCCGCGCCCGGGGTTTCGGTTTCAGGGGCTCCGGTTCCGCGCGTGGGGTTCCGGTTTCTGGGGGCTTCCGTTTCGCGTGTGGGGTTATGGCTTCTGGGGCGTGCGGCTTCACGAGCATGCGGCCCCTTTCGGGTATCGGGTCCTGTCTCTGCGTGGGGTTGTGGTTTTTCGGGGCTCCCGTTCGGCGCGTGGGTTATGGCTTCCGGTGTCTGCGGCTCCACGAGCATGCTGCCCCTTCCGGCTGTCGAGTCCTGTTTCTGAGCGGTGGGGTGGTGCTGTTGTCCGAGGCTTGGGTCCATCTACGAGTGGTGGGGCGGTGGGGGCGGGGGTTGCGGGAACGCGTGACCGGGGGATGGACGTTGGTACAGGTGAACCCATGCCACGGAAGGGGGACCCCTTGCACCACAACGGACTGCGTACCGCGCTCCTGCTGGGGCTGCTCTCCGCGCTGATCATCACGTTGGGGGCGTGGCTGGGAGGCGGCACCGGCGTGCAGATCGCGCTCGTCCTGGCCCTGGCGGGTAACGGCATCGCCTACTTCTTCTCCGACCGCATCGCCCTGTCGGCCATGCGGGCTCGCCCCGTGAGCGAGGTCGAGCAGCCGACCCTCTACCGCATCGTGCGTGACCTCTCCACCGAGGCCAGGCAGCCGATGCCGCGCCTCTACATGTCGCCGACGATCCAGCCCAACGCCTTCGCGACCGGCCGGAACCCCCGCCGAGCGGTGGTGTGCGTGACGTACGGGCTGACCCAGCTGCTCGACGAGCGGGAACTGCGCGGCGTGGTCGGCCACGAGCTGTCTCATGTGTACAACAGGGACATCCTGATCTCGTCGGTCGCGGGAGCGTTGGCGACGATGATCACCTGGCTGAGTTACGTGGCGGTGTTCTTCGGGGGTTCCGACGACGACGAGGGTCCAGGCTTCCTGGGAGCGCTGCTGATGATGGTGCTCGGTCCCGTCGCCGCCGGGATGGTGCAGATGGCGATCTCTCGGTCGAGGGAGTTCCAGGCGGATGAGTCGGCGGCCCGGCTGACCGGTGACCCGCTCGCGCTGGCGTCCGCGCTGCGGAAGATCGAGATGGGTGTCCGGCGGTTGCCGCTGCCGGAGAACAGCCGGTTGACGTCGGCTTCGCACATGATGATCGCCAACCCGTTCAGCGGGAGCGGGCTGGGGCGGATGTTCTCCACCCACCCGCCGACGGCCGAGCGCGTGGCCAGGCTGGAGCGCATGGCGGGCTACCGCCGCTGAGCCACTGAATCAGCGAAAGGCCACTGAGCCGTGAAGTTGGTGATCGCGGCGGGCGGTCAGCCTCTCCTGCCAGGGTCCTCCACGGTGAGGCTGGCGATCGCGGATGGTCAATCTCTGGCAGGTGTCGTTGATCGTGGGGCGGTCAGGCTCCCGCCAGATGCACGTCCCAGGTGTGTTTGCCCACCGTGAACCTGTCCACCACCCGTGCCGCCCCGCTGCCGGCGTTCACCGTCCGTGCCACGAATGTCCGTGGCTCATCGAGCGTCAGCAATGTCATCCGCGCACCCGAGTCCCACCGCAACATGCGAGGGTTCTCCGTCGCCGGCACCTTCACCCGGACCGGCGTCCGCGACTCCATCGCGTTGGACGTGGCGTAGAAGCGCACCACCACGCGCGACCCCTCACGAGCGGCGCCCGCCAGCGTGGCGCCGTCCGACGTCAGCGCTCCCCATCCCGTGAGCGTGACCCCACCGGACGGCACCGCGCCCCCCGGCCGGTAGACGGCGGTCTCCTCCATGTCGAGGATCACCCGCAGCAGCCGTCCGTCGGGGCTGAACCCCTGGACGCTCGCATAATGCGGCAGCGTCCAGGTCTTCCCCGTCGCCACCTCGATGAGGGAGACGCCCCGCTGGGTGCTACGCGTGGGGTCGAGCACGAGGTAGCGCCCCTCGGGGCCGACGCGCAGCTCCACGTCCGCCATGCGCAGCCCGGACGGCAGGCGGCCGGCCGTCCCGGGGATGCGGGTGAGCTTTCCCGAGGCGACGTTCCGTACCACGAGGCGGCGGTTGGCTGTCGTGAAATAGGCGACGTGTCGGCCGTAGGGGTCCACGGCGATCGGGGCCCGCTGGGCCTCTTCGCGTCCGCGGGCGTCGAGCGACCGGATCTGGGCGTCCCTCAGCGACAGGGTTCTGCCACCGCGCAGCCACAGCCGCCACGGCCCGCAGATGTGCCGCTTGCCGTTCGCGCCGGGGCAGGAGGTCAACCCCGCGTAGCGGACCGGCTCAGCGGAGCGGACGCCGCCGGGAAGGGCGGCGCCGAGCAGGAACGAACCAGCGGAGGGGGCGCCGCCGGGAAGGCCGGCGCCGAGCAGGAACGAACCGGCGGCCAGCAGGGGGACCAGCATGGCTGTCACCTTAGCTAGGAGACCAGGCCGGGGACGATGTTCTTCGGCGCGTCCTCGGTGACGAAGAACTCCCTGGCCTGTCCGGTCCGCACGTTCACGGCGTAGACCGTGGACGTCTGGCCGCGATCCGAAGGGACCGCGAGCAGCGTGACCTCGTCGGCGCTCAGCCATGCGCCCAGCCGGGCGGGGTTCAGCCCGGAGGGAATGCCGGAGATCCGCACCTTGGGCCGGTCGCCTCCCGCGATCGCGTCCGTGAGGACGATCGTTCCGTCGTGCTCCATCTGTGGCGTCCGGCCGGGGTCGTGCGTCTGCCCCAGCCTGGCGATGGTCCTGCCGTCGGGTGCGAGCCCGCTGAACTCGTAGGTGAAATCGGGCACCGTGATCGGGTCGTGCCCGAGGACGCGCAGCCTCGTGCTGTCCTCGAAGGGTCGGGCCAGCACGACCTCGCCCGTGTCGCTGACGCTGACGGGGAACCACGCCTTGTCGAGCTCCTTCACCGACCCGTCGCCGAGGTCGACGAGCACGTTGCGCTCGCGGCCCGTCCCCCAGCCCGCGACGAGCATGCGCATGCCGCTGGGGGACAGCCGGAGCGCGAACTCCGCCTCGAACGTCCGGGCGGGCAGCCGCAGCGGCGCCTCCCAGACTTCTCCACCGGCGAGATCCCGCAGCACGATGGTGCGCTGCTTCTCGTCGAAGTAGGCGATGCGCCGCCCGTCGGGAGTGATGGCGAGCGGGCCGTCCCCCTTGATGATCCCACCGGCGTCGTAGGACTGCCCGTCGTGAGTGACCAGGTGCCAGCGGCCCTGCCGCTGGAAGGCCTGCTGGAGCGCCCCCACCCCGCTGCTCGGCAGCGGGCGCACCTGCGGGGTGATCACGATGGACGGCTCGGGCCCGCGCACCAGGATGGCGGTGCCGCCCGTCACGACGGCCACCGCGGCCGCCACGGCGACGGCCAGCTGTACGGCACGCCGCCGCCGCGCCCCCGCCAGCGCCCGTGAAGCCAGGTCCACCGAAGGCGCTTCGAGCGCCAGCTCGTGCAGATCATCACGTAGAGCGTTCATCAGTACACCTCCTGAGGGGCGAGCGCGCGCAGCTTGGACAGCGCGTAGTGCGTCTGGCTCTTCACGGTCCCGACCGAGCAGCCCATGAGCTGGGCGGTCTCGTGCTCCGAGCGATCTTCGTAGAACCGCAGGACGATGACCGCGCGCTGTTTGGGCGAGAGTTTCGCGAGCGCCTGCCGCAGGGCCAGGCGGCGCAGCGTGGTGTCGTCGTGGGCCTCGCTCCGATCGGCCACGTCGAGGCCGGTCTCGGAGGAGAGGCCGGTGATCTCGGAGGAGAAGGAGCGGCGCCGTCGCCACGACAGGTGCTGGTTGACCAGCGCCCTGCGGGCGTAGGCCTCGGGGTTGCCGCCCCTGGCCAGCTTGCCCCAGTGCGAGGCGACCCTGGTCAGGACCGTCTGCAGGAGGTCCTCGGCGAGATGGGCGTCCCCGGTGAGCAGATACGCGGTGCGCATCAGCGACTGCTGCCGCGCGTCGACGAACTCCCGGAACCCTTCATAGCGGTCCATATCCCTTAACAACTCCGCCGAGGGCTCCGGGGTTGGAAACCGGCTCAGGAGCGGGTCGTCACGGGATCGGTCTCCGCCGCGCTCAGCCCCGGCAGCCCGTCGATGCTCTCCCTGTTGTTCTTGGCGCGGTAGGCGCGCTTCTGCAGGACGTCCTTGCGCTCGGCCCACTGGTCGAGCAGCGCCCTGTCCTCCTCGAAGGCCATGAAAGGTACGGCATAGCCGCACGAGTCGGAGATGCGCTCGCAGTCGACCACGATGATCGAGCGGACGCCGGGATGCGGGCCGAAGCGCGTGAGCAGGTCGGGGAAGGCGGGGTCGGTGTGCGTGACGACGCGGCCCGTGCCGTACAGGCGGACGATCTTGGGCGGGCCCTGGAAGGCGCAGAACATCACCGTGATGCGGCCGTTCTCCCGCAGGTGGGCGATGGTCTCGACACCGCTGCCGTCAAGGTCGAGGTAGGCGACGGTGTGCTCGTCGAGGACGGTGAAGGTGTCGGCGTACCCCTTGGGAGAGACGTTCACGTGCCCGCCCGACTCGGGGGCGGTGGCCACGAAATAGACCGGCTGCGCGGAAATGAACTCGCGCAGCCGGTCTGTGATCGTTTCGTAGATTTTTCCCATAAATCACGATAACTGCGATCAGTCGCCGGGCAGCCACCACGTCCAAATGCCGGACTTGATGCGGAAGGAGTCGCGCTTGGTGGTCGCGCCCGTGTCGGGGTTCACGGCCCGCCTGGTGGCGTGGGAGGTCTCGCCCTCGGCGTCGGACTTGACGGTCCAGAGGGTGACCTCTCCCGCGGTGTCCCACACCAGCCGGTTCGCCGCCTCGCCCGCGGGCACACGCAGGGTGACGGCGTCGGAGACCGTGTCGGTCGACAGGTCGTAGGTGCGCAGGCGCGCCTTGCCGTTCGCCTGCGGGCTGACGATCACCAGGCCGACCGTGACGCCGTCGTCGGCCAGCGCGATGGGCGCGTTGTTGGCGACGACCTGCGGCACGACCCTGCTCTGCACCTCGGTGCCCGACGCGTCGTAGACGGCCAGCTCCGTGGTGTTGTCGTCGGTGCCACGGCTGGTGAGCAGGTGGGAGCCGTCGGGGCTGAAGCCCTGGACGGTCTCGTTGCCGGGGATCTTGTGGATGGCCCTGGTCCTGAGGTCGACCAGGAGCGAGGGCAGCTTCGCGGCGTCGTCGTAGTAGTCGATCACGATGCGGCGGCCGTCGGGGGAGAGAAGCGGGTCCACGTTCAGCATGCCCACGCCCTTGGGCGCCATGGCCGCCTTGCCCGGCAGCGCCTTGACCGAGCCTGACCCGACGTCGCGGACCACGAACCTGCGGTCGCTCTTGCGGAAGTAGCCGACGAACCTGCCGTTGCCGCTGATCGCGATCGGCGCGCTCGACTCCGTGTCCGTCTTGCCGTTCGGCAGGACCGGGTGCACGGCGGCATCCTTGAGCTGCACGGTCTTGCCGCTGCCCAGCGTGAGCGTCCACGGGCCGCACGGGATGGAGTAGTCCTTCTTGGGGCAGGCGTCGACCCACCCGTACCTGACGTCACCCGGGACCGGAGAGATCATCAAGGCCGCGGCCAGCAGCGAGGCGATCATGGCTGTTCCTTTCGTCACAGGGTAGATGCGCCTCGAGGCCGAAAGGTTGCGTAACAATCAGGCCATGGTCGTTCAGAACGGATTACGCCTTCGCATGACCGAGCCGGAGCGCCGCCTGTGGCGGGCCTTCCACTCGGGCGCGCAGGTGCAGCTGGGGGACAATCCGGTCGGCGTCGGCCGTACCGCGGGGGAGAACGCGCCCGCGGACGGCGCGACCTGGGGGCCGGAGCGCACCGTCAGGGCGCAGGTGATCGTGGCGCTGCTGCTCGGCGCGCGCGAGCCCGGGGTGGGCGCGGTGCCCGCCGTACGGCTGCGCGGGGCCAGGATCACCGGACGGCTCGAGCTGCGCGGCGGCAACGTGGACTACGAGCTGGCGCTGAGCGGCTGCTACCTCGACGAGGCGCCCGACTTCAGCGGAAGCGTGACGCGGACCATGCGCTTCACCGACTGCCACCTGCCGGGCTTCAACGGCGGCGGCATGCGGGTCTCCGGCCACCTCAGCCTGTCGGGCGCGCACGTCACGGGCACGGTACGGCTGCCGCGCGCGTCCTTCGAGAGCGGCCTGTGGATGGGCGGCACCAAGATCGACGGCGGGATCCACACCGGCGCCCTCACCGTCGACGCGGGGTTCTACCTGGAGAACGCCGACATCACCGGCGGAGTCCGGCTGGTCGGCGCGCGACTGACCGGCGGGCTCTTCCTGGACGGCGCCACGCTGCGCAACGCCGGCGGCGACGCGCTCACCGGCGACAGCATGGTCGTCGAGGACGTGATGCGGTGCGGCAAGGGGTTCACCGCGCTGGGCTGCGTGCGCCTGCGCGGCGCCCGCCTGTCCAGCCTTGTGGTCACCGGCGTCCTGCGCAGCCCCGACACCCCCTATGCCCTGCACGCGACCCACCTGGAGGCGCGTGAGGTCTACCTGAAGTACGCCCAACCGGTCGAGGGCGTCGTCACGCTCGCCCACTCGCGTATCGGCACCCTGCGTGACGACCCCGAGTCGTGGCCCGAGCAGCTGATGCTCAACGGACTCAGCTACGAGACGCTGCGCGGCGGCTCCGTCGAGCGCAGGGTGGAGTGGGTGGCGCGGGATCCCTACGGCTTCCTGCCCCAGCCGTACGAGCAGCTCGCCGCCTGGTACCTGCGCGACGGCAACGACCTGCTCGCCCGCCGTACCCTGCTCGCCAAGCAGCGCGCCCGCCGCCGCACCTTCAACCCCGTGGGACGCCTGTGGGGCCGCCTGCTCGATGTAACCGTCGGATACGGTTACCGGCCATGGCTGGCCGGAGTGTGGTTCGCGCTGCTGCTGGCGACGGGGACCGTCGTGTTCGGGCTGGTGCCGCCCAGGGCGATCAAGCCGGACGAGAGCCCGGGCTTCGACTCCTTCGCCTACACCTTCGACCTGCTTCTGCCCTTTCCCGCCTTCGGCCAGCGGGACCTGTTCGACCCGGCGGGGTGGACACAGGGGCTGGCCTACGGGCTGATCGTGGCGGGCTGGATCCTGGCCACGGCGCTGATCTCGGGCGCTACCCGGGTGTTGCGGCCTTCCTGATCAGCGACGGCAGGATCTCCGGGTAGTAGACGTCGCCGCTGGACTCCAGCTCGTCCGCGCCCCACCAGTGATGGCCGAGCGTGGTGGCCAGCTCGATCTCCTCCATGTGGTCGAACCTCACCTCGGCCGCGTCGACCCGGACGGGGAAGTAGGTCTGGTCCTGCACGTAGGCGCGATCGCCGAAGGAGAACTCGACCGTGTGGGTCTCCAGCGGACGGCCGAAGCTCTCCGGCGCCGCCGTGATGCCCACCTCCTCGAACAGCTCGCGGGCCGCGGCCTGCTCGAGCGTCTCGGCCTCCTCGGCGGCGCCTCCGATCGTGAACCAGTACGGCGCGTCGGGGCGGGCCGGGTCGAAGCCGCGCAGGAGCAGGACCCGGCCGTGGGAGTCGACGGGCAGGACGCGGGCGGTGAACCGGCGCAGGGGGATCTCTGTCACGTCAGGACAGTTGCACAACCGCCCTGGCTTTGGAAAGCACGTGCGCGTCCCCCGACTTGGCGATCAGCCCGACGACCACCCGCTTGTCCTCGAGCTTCTCCTCGATGACCCCGCTCACCGTGATGGTCGCGCCCTGGTCGTCATCCGGGACGATCACCATCGAGGAGAACCGCACGCCGTAGTCGAGCACCGCGCCCGGGTCGCCCACCCAGTCGGTGACGAACCTGCCGCCCTGGGCCATGGTGAACATGCCGTGCGCGATCACGTCGGGCAGCCCGACGGTCTTGGCGAACCGCTCGTTCCAGTGGATCTGGTTGAAGTCGCCCGACGCGCCCGCGTACATCACCAGGTTCAGGCGGCGCACCGGGTAGTCGGTGGCGGGCAGCTCCTGGCCGACCTCGACCTCGTCGTACTTCACCGTGGCAGCCATGCTCAGCCCGCCCCTCCGCGCTCGACGATCGTGTTGTAGGTGGTGCACACCGGCTCGCCCGCCACGGTCGTGACGTCGCTCCTGATCGTCATGAGCTCGTTCCGGCCGGCGCTGCGGATCTCGGTGATGGTGGAGGAGGTGACCAGCTCGTCGCCGGGATAGATCGGGCGGACGTACTCGAAACGCTGCTCGCCGTGGACCACCATGGCGTAGTTCAGGCCCAGCTCGGGGTCGGCCAGCGCCTCGCCGCCGCTCTGCAGGCTGAACACGATGGGGAAGGTCGGCGGGGCGACCACGTCCGGATGCCCGGCGGCCTGGGCGGCCGCCCTGTCGCGGTAGATCGGGTTGTTGTCACCGATAGCCGCGGCGAACTCCTTGATCTTCACCCGGCTGACCTCGTACGAGGTGGTGGACTTGTAGGTCCGTCCCACGAAATCACGGTTCAAGGCCATCAGTGCCCTGCTCCTTAGGTGCGTTCTGGGCTGTTGAGCCGACGGTAACAGAACAACATTCGGCTGTCGCTGCCTGGAGACGACAAACGGCGCCCTCGGATGAGGACGCCGTTTGTTCGGTATGCGTCAGGAGTGCCGGGCTAGGCCACCCGGGACCACCTCAGCCGCCGCGCACCCTGGCGGGTCTCGCGGTGCACCTGGTGCATCGAACGGCACTTCGTGCTTCGTGAAGTGACCATCCGGCGGCGCGGACCTTTAGCGGGGTCTCGCGCTGAGCCTGGAGCGACCCGGTTCCGGGGCCGCGTCCGGCGGCGCGGACCTTGGCGGGGTCTCGCGGTGCGCCTGGAGCGACTCGGTTTCAGGGCCGCGTCCGGCGGCGCGGACCTTAGCGGGTCTCGCGGTGCGCCTGGTGGGTGCGGCAGTTGGGGCAGTACTTCTTCAGCTCAAGCCGATCCGGGTCGTTGCGCCGGTTCTTCCGCGTGATGTAGTTGCGGTGCTTGCACTCCTGGCAGGCCAGCGTGATCTTCGGCCTAACGTCGGTGGCAGCCACGTGGGAGTGCCTTTCTACGTTTGGGACTGGGACACACCCGTACCCGAGCGATGTACTCGGGTTTGGGTAGTAGCGGAGGCCGGACTTGAACCGGCGACACAACGATTATGAGCCGTTTGCTCTGCCTGACTGAGCTACTCCGCCTTATGCCGGTCGAAACTCCCGGCCCATGAAGGATACCCGACCCCCGGACTAGTCACGAACATGCCACGACTTCGCCCGATCGAGTGAGGTGCCCCCCAGTATGCCTCAGGAACGTTCCTGACCTGAAATCCATACAAGAAACGCCCGCCTCCGAGGGGAGGATCGGGCGTTGGCTGGAGCCCCCAAACGGAATCGAACCGTTGACCTTCTCCTTACCATGGAGACGCTCTGCCGACTGAGCTATAGGGGCCTGTCCGCTTCGCTCGTCTGCGCTGCGGACAGGTGTAACCATACACGGCACTCAACGATGATGCGAACTCGTCCGGCCCGGAAGGTCGACGACCTCGCACAGGTCCGCGAGATCCACGTGCATCGCCACCGCCTCCACCGAGAAGCAGTCGGCCACGAGCCAGCCGTGTCTCCGGATGCGCAGGACCTGCTGCCCCGCGCGCACCGCCGGAACGATCTCCAGCCCCTCCGGCCCCACCCACCGCCTGTCCATAGCGGCACAGACTAGACCTCAGGTCTCTCATTTTTCGTTGGTATACACGCGTTACAGCCATACCAACTGGGTTTCACGCCGGAGCAAAGCCAAGGTAGCCCGATCCGGCGCCGCCGGCCGGGAGACACGCGGCGCCCGCGCCGTCCTCGGCGTGCGACCTTTGGCTACGTGAAAGGGGCGTCGACCGCGCTCAGGGAGGGCGGCCTCAGAGGCGGTAATAGCCTCTGAGGTCTTTGCGCCCCTCCACGTCGTCCACGCGGACGACCGCGCCGGTCTCGGGAGCGTTCATCATCTGGCCGTTCCCGAGATAGATCCCGACGTGATGGGTTTTACGCTTGCCGAAGAACACCAGGTCGCCGGGCCTGGGGTCGGTGACCTTGCGCATCCTGCGCAGGTGCTCGTCGGTGTTGCCGGGGCCGAGCACGTCGTAGCCGTGGGCGCGGGCGTAGACCAGGCGGGCCAGGCCCGAGCAGTCGAGCCCACGCGTCCGCTTGGCCGGACACGGCTTGATCTTGCCGGTGTACCCCTGGCACGTTCCAGTCGACGGTCCTGGACGCTCCTTGTGCCCGCCGCCCCACGAGTAGGGGATGCCCTGGAACTGGTAGGCCAGGATCACGATGCGCGGCATGGCGAGCTGGCGGAGCGGCATCGACGACGGCACCGCCAGCAGCAGGACCAAAAGGGTCAGCGCGCCGTGAGCGAGAGCTTGACGGAGCCGACCGTGACCTTGACGCCGACCGTGCCCCTCGTCTTCGAGGGCCTGGTCGCGATCGTGATCCGAAGTGAGTGGCCGGGATTGACCTTGGGAATGACGCATCGCACCGCCGTACCGCTGAACGAGCAGCCGGGACCCGCCTTGACCACCTTCTGGCCGCCGAACGTCCGTCCAGCGAGCTTGACGTCGGTGACCGGGTGGGGGCCGGTGTTCTTCAGCGTGATCGTGTAGAGCTTCCTGCTCTTGGCCGCGCCCGTGACCGTCACTTCCGCAGGGGGGTTGGCCAGACTCTTGAGCTGCGACTCGGTTCCGTTGAAGGAGTCCTGGCCGCCGACGATGGGGCCCTTGTCGGCTGATTGCCAGAACGTGTGCTTCTTCCATCCTGAAGGCAGTTCGCCCGGTTCGGTGCCCCAGCGGGCCAGCCAGAGCGGGTTCTTGCCGAACTTGGTGGAATCGCCCGTGCAGGTCTTCCACCAGCTCGTCGTGGTGTAGATGATCGCGCGACGCTTGGTCCGCTGGTAGTAGCGGGTGGTGAAGTCGCGGATCCAGGTCACCATGTCCTCGGGGGACAGGTCGTAGCAGGTGTTCTTGCCGTTCTTGTCCTTGTACGGGTTGTCCTCGACGTCCAGCACGCCTGGCAGCGTCTGGCCGTCGGAGGTCCACGCGCCGCCGTTGTCGACGAAGTGGTCGGCCTGGGCGGCGCCGTCCGTCTCGTGCGGCTGGGCGAAGTGGTAGGCGCTCCTGAACAGACCGGCCGCGGCGGCTCCGCCGTACTGGGCGTCAAAACGCGGGTTGCGGTAGTCGACGCCCTCGGTGGCCTGCACGAAGGCGAACTTGCCGCCGCTGTCGCGAACCTTGGCCCAGTCGATGTCGCCCGTCCAGTTGCTCACGTCGACCCCCGTCACGCCGTCCGCCGCGTGGGCGGTCGCGGGGATCATCAGGCCGGCCACAGTGATCATGGCCACCAACGGCAGGCGTCTCACGGCTGTCCTTCCGGGGGGTGACAAGTGGGGATGATCCTCTCGGAGTACGACAGAAGCCCGCAAGTGCCTTGATCTATCGGATGGCCTGACCTGGCAAGATGCCCACATGAACGCACCGCTCGACGTTCCGGAACTGCGGGCAGGCGAGAACCACCGGCTGCGCCCCTGGTCGCTCGACGACCTCGACGTGGTGCGGGAGGCGTCGGAGGACGCGTACATCCCATTGATCACGAGCGTGCCGTCGGCGTACACCGACACGGAGGGCGCCGCGTTCGTCCGGCGGCAGTGGGCGAGGGCCGCGGAGGGGGTCGGCTACTCCTTCGCGATCGCGGAGCTCGCCACGGGCCGCGCGATCGGGCAGATCGGCCTGTGGCCGGGCGCGCACGGGCGAGCCTCGGTCGGGTACTGGGTCGCGCCGTCCGGCCGCGGCCAGGGAGCCGCGGCGGCCGCGCTGCTCGCGCTCTCGTCGTGGGGGCTGACGGGGCTGCGGATCGCGCGCCTGGAGCTGCACGTCGAACCGTGGAACACGGCTTCGTCACGGACGGCGGAGCGCGCCGGCTTCACCCTCGAAGGGCTGCTGCGCAGCTGGCAGGAGGTGGGGGGTGAACGGCGCGACATGTACGTCTACTCGAAGATAGGACGATGACGATCAGCGAGCGCCCTTTGTCAGCCGGGGAAGGCACGGTCGCGCAGGTCGGCGGGTAGCGCGGCCAGCACCTCCAGCTGCGCCGCGGCCACCTCGGCGCCGAGGCCGAGATCGGCAGCCGTGGGCAGGCCGGTGAGGAACAGCGACTCGGCTTCGGCGGCGGTCAGCTCGCAACGGGTCAAGGACACCGGCAAGCGCTTCACCATGACCTTCGCGCTCCACCTCACCATCGAAGACGGCCTGATCTCCCGGCACCTCATGTACGAGGACAGCCTCGCGGTCATGGAGGCCTTCACAGGGTGTGGCGCCTTGGACGAGCGGATTACTTGACGCCCTCGAGGAAGGCGAGCACGCGTTCGGTCATCAGCGCGGCAGCCTGCTCGTCGTACGAAGGCAGGCTGGTGTCGGCGAACAGGTGCTGGTCGCCGGGGTAGAGGAACAGCTCGGCGTCCGGGGTCGACAGGACGAGCGCGCGGGCCGCTTCGAGGTCGCCCTCCGCGACGAAGAACTCGTCAGCGTCCATCCCGTGGATCTGGACCGGGACGCCCTCGGGCCATGCGCCGCCGAACTCGGAGGTCGGGACACAGGCATGGAACAACAGCGCGCCCTTCGCGCCGGCCCGCGACTGGGCCAGCATCTGCGCGGGCAGGACGCCGAGTGAGAACCCGGCGTAGACGAGTTCGCCGGGCAGCCCGTCGGCGACGGCCCGCCCGCGCTCGATGATCGTGCCGAACCCGACCTCCTGGGCATACGCGACGCCCTCCTCGAGATCGTCGAAGACGCGTCCCTCGTACAGGTCGGGGATGTGGACGGTATGACCGGCGCGCCTGAGCCCCTCGGCGAACTCATGGACACCCGACGTCAGCCCGTGCCCGTGGTGGAACACCAGTACCTCAGCCATGTCACTCCCTTCACTCTCGGTGCGGAACGGCTCCGCCGGAACTTCCCGCGGAAAACGGGTCACCCACGGAAAGACCTCCTCCCGCCGGGAGAAGGTCTTTCCGCTGCGATGGCGTCGAGGCTCAGCCGCAGTGCTCCCAAGGGCTCTCGTACCACAGGCTGCCGTAGGAGCCGCCCCACATGATGCACTTGCCCGGCGCCCTGACCTTGACCGGGCCGGCGTAATAGCGGTAGTAGTCCGCGTCCACCACCCCGGGTGACCCGTACGCCTGCACCACCGCACGCACCCAGGTGGTGTTGCCCGCGTAGGGGCTCTTCTTCCAGGTGACCACGCAGTTGTAGGAGCCGTTGTAGAGCAGATAGATGGTGGCGTACGAGCCCAGCGCCTTGCTGTCGATGACGTGGTAGCTGCCGCCGCCGCAGGCCTCGATCGGCGACGACGCCGCCATGGCCGGGCTGCTGAAGGCGACGGACGCCGCCAGCGTGGCCGCCACGCCGAGCGCGAGGGTCGCACTTCGTTTGAAAACGCCCATCAGGGATGCCTCCTTATGATCTTCACTATGGCGATCAAGAGTAGACGAACCGCCCGGACGGCGCCCGAGCGATCAGCACGTGGACACGGTCCTGGATGGAGCATCAGTAATAGCGGCTCATGAGTTCGGTGGCCCAGGCCGGCTGGATGACCGGATCGCGGGGGGCGAACTCGGCCAGGTACGGCTTGACGTCCAGGATCGGCGAGCCTGACACTGCGTCCAGGTCGGCGACGTGCAGGCTCAGGCCGTCCACGGCGAGCAGCCGGCAGCGGGAGACGCCCAGGCGGTTGGGGCGGTACGGCCCGCGGTGGGCGAAGACCCCCACGGGTGCCGCGCTCGGGCTCCCTCTCGGAGGGCGGGGTTCGCTGGGCACGGTGGCCGGGTCGATCCGATCGAAGAGGAACACCACCTCCAGGTGGGAGAAGTGCTCGAGGCCGAGCACGGCCGAGGCGGTGAAGGACTCCCCGTCCAGCCGGATCACGGCTCGGACGTCGTGCCAGTCGTCCTCGAACATCTCGCTGCGGCCGCCCACGACCTGGCCGACCGGTCGCAGGGTCACCGGGTCCGTTGTCATGATGATCTCCGGGTCAGAAGGCGTACGGGCCGAAGCGGCCCCAGGCGACGACGGCGGCCAGCGCGAGCAGCACCACGTTGACGGCGATGGCCGACGGCTCCTTGCGGCGGGCGTGGACGGCGGCGGCGCCGAGCATGGTGACGGCGAGGCCGGTGGCCGCCAAGGGGGTGAGGATCGGGGCGATGCCGGTGACGGCGGGCAGGATCAGGCCGAGGGCGGCGAGAAGTTCGACCACGCCGATCAGCCGGACCTGCGCGGGGGTGAAGTCCGCCACCCAGGGCAGCATGGGGCGCAGCTTGTCCTTGGGCTGGGTGGACTTCATGACCCCGAGCAGGCCGAAGGCGGCGGCCAGGACGGCCTGCAGTACCCATAGGAACACGTTCATGTCAGTTGCTCTTTCCGTCGGGCGGTTACGGGTGATCGACGCCGCTAGTAGCGGCCGAGAGTGCCGCGGTGTCTGGCCAGGTGTTCGAGCCGGTTGAACAGCACCACCCCGGCGGTCGTGATGAGCAGGGGCTGGACGAGCAGCCAGCCGAGCCCCCAGCCGGTCGGCAGGGCGGTCAGGGAATGCCCGCCGAGCAGGATGTCGCGCATCGCCTCGATGCCGGGCGCGATGGGGACCACCAGCCGGCTGAGGAAGGCGATCGGGTCGGGCATGGCGGCGAGGGGGACCAGGGTGCCGCCGGCGATGGCGTAGACGGCCACCGACAGCTGCGTGATGATCTCGATGCGTTTGAACACCAGGGTCAGCCCGCACAGGATGAGAGCCAGCCCGCAGGTGCCCAGCGCGATGGCGGCCAGCGGCACGATCACCTGCGCGTCGAAGGGCAGCGGCCCGCCCTGGACGGCGATGGCGACGGCGCCGGTGGCCAGGACGGCCAGCGCGGTGGGCAGGGCCGAGATCACCGCGGCGACCTGGCGGCCGAGGATGCGCGCGGCCGAGGGCAGCGGGGTCAGATAGGTCTGTTCCAGCACGCCGGACTGGATGTCGCCCAGGTAGCTCCAGAACATCCGGTTGACCTGCTCGTGGATGAAGGTCAGCGCCACCATGCCGAGCAGTACCGGCAGCAGCAGTTCCGCACGCAGCTGCCCGCGTCCCATGAACAGCACGATGAGCAGGTAGAACAGCGGGAACGTGATCATCTGGATCAGGCCTTCGCGCCAGCCGGCGACGAGGTTGAGCAGGCCCTTGCGGACCTCTGCGGCCAGTCCGCGGGCGAAGGTCATGACGACTCCTGCAGGGCTCGGCGGTGGTTGCGGACGAACAGCAGGCCGCCAACGACGGTGAGCGCGAGGGTGTGGGCGAGCAGCCAGGGCAGGGTGCCGTCGCTCCAGATCTCGGCCAGACTCCGTCCCTCGAACAGCGTCTGGGTCATCGCCTCGACGCCCAGCGTGGTGGGCAGGACCCTGGCGAGGACGGCCAGCCAGTCCGGATAGAGGGCCAGCGGCAGGAACGAGCCGTTGAGCAGCAGCACCAGCGAGGTGAACAGCGACTGCAGGGCGCCGATCATCGGCGAGACCAGGGCGAGGGCGGCCAGCAGGAAGGTGAAGGCCAGCACGTTGACCCCCAGCAGTACGGCGGGCAACAGCGCCGCCCAGCGCAGCGGGATCGTGATCCCGGCGACCAGCATCGGGACGAGCGACGCGACGGCGGCCACCGCGAGGCCGAACACCGAGGCGGTGATCAGCCGGCCGACCATCGGCAGCCACGGCGGCGCCGAGGTCATCTGGGCCTGGGCGAAGGTGCCGGCCCGTTTCTCCTCGATGAGATCGGCCACCATCACCAGAGCGGCGTACTGCAGGAACCAGTAGCCGCCGATCGCGACCAGCGTCTGCGGCAGCAGGTCCTGCCGGAGCTCGCCCTGTCCCAGGACGAACTGCAGGCCGAGGTACATCATGGTGCTGATCAGCAGCGTGATGACGTGCCCGACCGGGTGGGCGAGCTGAACGCGCAGGCCCTTGCCGATCTCCGCGCCCAGGACGTCAAGCATCGTTCACCAGAGCCAGGAACACGTCCTCCAGATCGGGCTGGACCTGGGTGAGCGACTCGATGACCGCCCCGTGGGCGCGCAGGCGCTCGACCACGTCGTACACCTCGATCGGATCGCTCACCCGCACGCTGATCGTGGTGACGCCCTCGCGGGTGACGGCGTCGAAGCCGGGCGGCGCGGCTCCTTCGACGCGGATCTCGTACTTGTCGCGTTCGCGGAAACCCGCCAGCAGTTCGCGGGTGGGCAGGTCGGCCACGATCCGTCCCTGGCGGATGACGGCCACCCGGTCGCACAGCTCCTGGGCCACGTCCAGCTGGTGGGTGGTGAGCAGGATGGTGGTGCCGAGCTCGCGGGCCAGCTCGGCGATCCAGTCCTTGACGACGCGGGTGGCCTCGATGTCCAGGCCGAGCGTCGGCTCGTCCAGTAGCACGATCGGCGGGCCGGCGACCAGGGCCACGGCGATCGCGACCTTCTGCTGCATGCCGCGCGAGAAGCCGCCGACCTTGTCGTCGCGCCGCTCCCACAGCCCCAGACTGGTCAGCAGGTCCTCGGCCCGCTCCGCGACCTGGGTCTTGCGCATGCCCTTGAGCCGGCCGAAGTACATCAGGTTCTGCCAGGCCGACAGGCTCCAGTAGACGTTGCGCGAGCCTTCCAGCACGGCGCCGAACTGCGCCATCGCGGCCGAACGCTGCCGGGCCACGTCGAAGCCGCCCAGCCGGACCAGGCCCGAGGTGGGGGTCAGCAGCCCGGCCAGCATCTTGATGGTCGTGGTCTTGCCCGCGCCGTTCGGCCCCAGGAAGCCGAACACCGATCCGGCCGGGATGCGCAGCGACACCTCGTCGACCGCCCGGACCTGCGCCGAGCCGTACACCTTGGTCAACGCTTCGATCTCGATCATGTCATCTCCTCGGTAGCGAAGTCCCGGCCCCTTCGGGGGCCGGGAGAGGCGGTCAGTGCTCGTCCAGGACGTCGATGTCCTCCACGGTGGACTCGCGGGTGAGCGCGAACGCCGCCGTGGCCTCCGCATTCCCGGGTACGGCCTGGCGGGCCGCCTGCAGGCTGGGGGCCGAGTCCCAGCGCCAGACGCCGACCCACGTCTCGTCGTCGAGCCGGCCGAGTCGCGCCTCGGTGAGCCCGGGACAGGCCGCCCTGGTCGCGGCGACCAGGGCGGCGTGCCGGTCCCGCAGCTGCTCGGCGTCGGCGGGATCGATCTGGAACCGGGTGACGGTGATGACCGACATGGCAAGACCTTCTCTCTAGAGTTGACTTCTAGTGACTTAATCTAGAGATAGACTCTATCCATGAGCGATGTCAAGCGGACGAGCAAGCGGACACAGAAGGCACAGGAGACGCGCCGGCGCATCCGGGCGGCGGCGCTCGAGCTGTTCCTGCAGGACGGATACGGCGCGACGAATCTTCAGGACGTCGCCGAGAAGGCCGGCGTCGCGGTGCAGACGATCTACTTCGTCTTCGGCAACAAGCGCACCCTGCTGAAGGAGGTCGTCGACGTCACGATCGCGGGCGACGACGAGCCGGTGGCCACGATGGACCGCCCGTGGTACACCGACGCTCTGGCCGCCGGCACGGCCCAGGACATGCTGCGCGCATACGTCGCGGGCACGACCTCGGTCCTGGAGCGGGTCGCACCGATCGGCAGGATGATGGAGGCGGCGGCCGCGAGCGACCCCGAGATCGCCGCCCTGTGGCCACACGACGTCAACCCGCGGTATGTCGTCCAGCACAGGGCGGCCGCCGCGCTGGTCGGCAAGCCGGGCGCGCGGGCGGGGGTTTCGGTGGAGGAGGCGGCTGACCTGCTGTACGGCCTGCTCAGCCCCGAGCTGTACCTGCTGCTCGTCCGCGAGCGCGGCTGGCCGCGGGAGCGCTGGGAGCGGTGGGTCGGCGACACCCTGCACGCCCAGCTCTGCTCGGACTAGGTTCGGGCGCCTCGCCCTCGACGAGTGCGAGATCCGGGTGGAGACCATCCGGCGGCAGGCTGTCCGCCGACGGCTTTCCGCTCTTCTCGATCACCCGCTGAACTGGCTCGCGGGCCTGCCCGGTGTTCCGATCACGAGATTGCGGACTCCTCGCGCCGCGCCGTCCCGCCCTGATAAGCCCGCCCACGCCTTTCCGCAGGGCGATGCAACAGTTCGCCCGGCAAGTCCATCTGAGAGGTGACATGGACGACGAAAGGCGAAGGCAGTTGGAAGCAGATCCCCGGTTCGCCGGGTTCGTCGCCGAACGCGGCGATGCGCTGTTGCGTTACGGCTACGTCCTGGCCGGGAACCCGCACGACGCGGCCGACCTGGTGCAGGAGGCGCTGCTGAAGCTACGCGCGTCCTGGCCCAGACTTCGCGCCAAGGACAATCCGGAAAGTTATGTGCGCACCACCATGGCCCGGCTGCACACGGCGGCCTGGCGGCTGCGGCGGCGTGAGCTGCTCGCCTGGGATCCACCGGAGCACGGATACCACGACGCGCTGCCCAGCGAAGAGGAGCAGGCGATGTGGGAGGCGCTGGCCGGGTTGCCCCGCAAGCAGCGGGTGGTGCTGGTGTTGCGCTACTACGAGGGGCTGAGCGACGAGGAGATCGCGACGGCTCTGAAGATCTCTCGCGGGACCGTGCGGAGCCAGGCGTCGCGGGCGCTCGGCAAACTCCGCTCCACGGTGGGCGAGCACATCGAGGAAGGTGTCATGTCGGATCGCGGGGAGCGGCGATGAACGGTATCGAAGAGCGGCTGAGCAGGACCCTGGAACACGCGGCCGAACGAGCGCCGCGGCTGGCCGTCCCGGCGGCGGAGCGGCTGGAGACCGGCTACCGGCGGCGCAGGCACAGGCCCCAGGCGCTGCTCGCGGCGGCGGCCGTGGTGGTGGTGGCCGGCGGGGTGGTCGCGGGCCTGCAGGGGGGCGGCGACGGGAGGGCGCTATCCGCGGCCGACCCGTCGGGGGTGCCGTCCGCGGTGATCAGCGTCGCCGCCGAACCCGTCGAGAAGGTGTGGCCGCAGGCGGTGTGGAAGATGCCCGCCAAGGACTCCGAGGGCAGGGAACTGCGCCCCGTCGCGCTGACCGACGACGGGACTCTGCTGGTCAAGGCGTGGCGCGAGGTCGAGCAGCCGGAGGTCCTCTACCTCTACGACCTGGCCGGAGGGAAGCTGCGGAAGATCACGGACGTGCGCCGGCCGAAGAAGAACGGCGGGGCCGCCGCCAACTTCAGCATGGGTGACGGCGTGGTGGCATGGTGGACGTCGACGAAGACCTCCGTACGGCTCTGGGCCGTGCCGCTGACCGGCGGCGAGGCCAGGCAGGTGGCCGTGCACGAGACCGGAGGCGACGTGATCGACAACCTCGTCGTGGCGAAGGGCGCGATCGTGTTCTCCGTGCTGAAGGGCGGGGTGTTCAGCGTTCCCCTCAACGGGGGCCAGGTGACGCCGGTCGAGCGCGGGAGTGGGCTGCACCTGCTGTCCTGGCCGTGGGCGGGCTCGCCGGGCACGTGGAGCCCCCAGGACGGCGCGCCGTTCACCCACCTGGTCAACCTGGAGACCGGCCAGACCAGCGACGCCGCCCCGGCCCGCAAGGGAGAGCAGTTGCTCGCCTGCGGAGTCCAGTCCTGCCTCGCGACGACGCCCGGCGGCGCCAGAGCGTTCACCCGGCTGCGTGACGGCTCGGAACAGCAGGAGGTGCCGACCGGCTTCCAGATCCCGGAGCCGCCCAGCCAGAGCCGCTTCTACGTGCGCACCCTCCGGAGCGACGCTCCAGGCCTCGGGCTCTACGACCTGAAGACCGGAACGCTGGCGGACCTGGGCATCGGGAAAGAGGCCGCACAGGGCGAGGTCCCGGTCGCCGACCGGGCCGGGCGGATGATGACGTACCTGACCGCGAGCGGCAGGTACGTGATCGACCTGTCCAGGATTCCCTGAGGGCGCGCGAGCAGCCCCGCTGCTGGCAGAGATGTGCAAGCCGCATCCCAAGGTCGGCTACGGCCTGGGGGTGTTCGTGCAGGACACGGACTGCGGCGGCACGGTGATCACCCACAACGGCGGCATCGCGGGCCACGCGGCGCTGATGTACAGCACGCCCGACGGCAGTAAGACCTGACCGCCCCGCTTAACTATGTGGACGACGCCGCAATGCCCCTGGCCGAGGCGTTCCAGAAGGCGACGCAGAGGCTCGTCAAGGAGGTGTTCTGCGGCGGGCAGGCCGGATCGGCTGACGAGGCGGCAGAGCCGACTCAGCCGACGGGCTGAGCACCTCGGACCCGTACGCCTTGAAGGTGGACTCCTTGCGGTCGTGCATCAGGCAGAGCGCGAACCGGGCCTTTGTTGCCCTGCCACCACCCCCTCCGCGACCTCTCAGCGAGGCAGACGCCGACGCCGTGTGAATGCGCGGCGCGGCGTCTCCCCCTGCCTCTCGGTGGTAGCGGTTCTGATCAGGAGCGGGCAGGCACCTGCTGTGTCTGATCGCCTTGATCGGATGTGTGGTGGCAGGCGCCGGAAGCCTTGAACGGTTCGGTCAGCTGGGCCAGGTAGGCGCTGGGATAGTCCGGCTTGGCGGCCATGCCGAGCACTTCAGAGGTGAAGCGGCGCGCTTTGTCGTAGGAGTAGGTGCGCAGCAGGTGATCCCAGAAGAGGGTGAACAGGCCGAAGTTGACGTCGCCGATCCCAGCCCACTTCAGGTGGTGGAAGCGGTGACCTTCGTTCAGCGCGAGCACGTGCTTGAGTGGCCCGACGCGATAGTCGGCGTTGGAGTGCTGAAGTAGAAGCTGCACCGCCACGGCCAGCGCAAGCACAGAGGCGACCTGGACAGGCAGGCCGATCAGCAGCAGCGGGGCGACGCCTGCGGTCATTTCCAACGTCTGATGAAGAGGGTGCTTCATCAGCCCGTTGAGGCCGTAGAAGCGCTTGACGCTGTGATGAACGGCGTGGAAGCGCCACAGAGCACCGATCTTGTGGCTGGCGAAGTGGACAAGGGTGATCCCGAGGTCGGCGATCAGGACGGCCACCAGCACTTGGGCGAGGAACGGCCAGGCAGCTGGCCAGAGGTCGGCGGCCGGGACGATGGCGGCCAGCATTGGGATGACGGCGACGCTGGCCAGGATGAGGGTCTCGTTGACCACGCTGTGGGCGGCATCCCGCCCGGCATCGCCCTGCGAGGTGTTCCAGTCAGGCTCATAAGGGAGAACACGCTCGGCGGCGAACGACAGACCGACCGCGACCAGCAACAAAGCCAGCAGCCAGAGCTTGGCTGCGCCAGCGGCGGCCAGCGCGATGGCGGCACCGTTGATGCCCAGCAACATCAGCGGGGCGTAGCCGTAGCGGACTGCCGTCTGGGCGCTTGAGCGAAGAAGGGACATGTCTTCACACTCACGGCGTTACCCCGGCGAGCCCTTGAACGGATCCGCTAGGGCTGACGGCTGCGCTCGTTCGCAGACCACCCGGCGGCGGCCAGGGCCTGACTGGGGGTGATGCCGAACATCGCCCGGCAGGTGCGGGTCAGATGGGCGCTGTCTGCGAACCCGGCTGCGTGCGCGGCCTCGGTCAACGTGGCACCACCGCGCACCGCCTCCATGGCGTGTAGCAGACGGGCCCAGCGACGCCAGGCCGGATACGGCAGGTGCAGGTGTTCGGCGAACAAGTGGCCAAGACGGCTGGCAGATAAGCCGACCCGGTTAGCCAGGTCTTCTAGGAGCAATGGTCCGCTGATCAGCTGCGGGATCAGGTCCAGGACGCGTGCGAAGGTAGCCGGTAGCTCCTCGGCCGCATTCGTGCCCGAAGCGGTGCGCCGATTCTCCTGTGGGAAGTGGGTCGAGAGCAGGGCGGCAGTGCTGGCCTCGGGGCGCGCGGCGGCCTGCCAGGTGGTCACTGCGGTTACGTCGCCGCCGCTGGCCAGCACACGCTCAGTGGCCGCGCGCCCAGCGGGGCTGGCCGGGTCCAGGTAGGCCAACAGGCCGTGGGCGCCAGAGGTGGCCAGCAACTCATGCCGAACTCCGGCCGGGATGATCGCGCGCTCCACGTTCTGCCGATGACCGCGCTGATCGCCCAGGGTCACGCTGCCACCCGTGACCATCAGCACTTGCACCGCCGCGTGGGCATGCGGCCCAGCGGTGCCGATCTCACCAGTGAAGGCCAGCAGCCCCGGCGTGGCCGTAGTCACTCCTGCCCACTGGCTACTCACGCCGTCCCTGGAGCCTCGGTCGTGATGGTCATAGCCGCACCTACCAATCGATCGTCAACCCAGGCAATCATCGCTATATCACGATTGAAGATGATGGCGGGCGGTGCGTTCTACGCGCTCACACGGCCAGAGTTGATGGATCTACTGGCCTCGGCGAGTTGCTCGGCCAAGGTCGGCTCCTTCCGGACCGGTTGGACCAGGACGATGTTGACGAACACCAGCCGACTGCCGTGGATGCAGGGCGAGCAGGAACACTTCCTGCCGGCGCCGTGCGGTGCGCGACGGTGGAGATGCCACCTGGGCGGCGATACAGGTGACCAAACCGATCACGAATCAAGAAGCGCCGGGTACGGGGCCGTTTGTAGCGTGACCCGCATGTGCATCATCCCTCGAGCACAAAGGAGACACGGCATGAAAGCGCACGTTAGCTCGATCCTCCTCGGCGTCCGGGACCTGGACCGGGCCAAGCAGTTCTACACGGAGGGGCTCGGCTGGAAGGTCAAGGACGACTACGGCGTCTCGGTGTTCTTCGAATCGGACGGAGCCTCGCCCGTCGGCTTCTACGGCCGCGAAGGCCTGGCCGACCAGGTGGGCACGAGCCCGGAAGGCAGCGGCTTCAGCGGGCTGGTCCTCACCTACGTCGTCCGTAGTGAGGCGCGGGTCGACGAGATCATCGCGGAGGCCGAGAAGGCGGGCGCCACGATCCTCAAGCCCGCCGGCGCCCTGCCGTGGGGCGGGTACGGCGGCTCCTTCGCGGACCCGGACGGCTACATCTGGAGTCTCGGCTACAGCGCCCAGGGGACGGACCAGCCCTACGCGGAGTAGCCGCCGAGGAAAGCCTCTGGCGAGTGTGGGTGACGCGGCCACTGCTGGGCACGCTGGCCGTACTCCTCTGGACGGATGGTCCCTCAGCATGACCGGCATGACCGGTACCGACGAGTAGGTTCGGCGTCGACGCGGGATCGTGTCGACGCCGAACCACCGCGCGCGTTGGACGAGGCCTTGCCATCTAATAACCGCCAGGTACGCCGGCACCGTGAAAAGGGTCGCGGTGCGCATCCGCACCGCCCAGGATGCTCCCGCCCACGCACCCAGCAGGCTTCCGGTTCGGGATCGGCGTGCGCTCTATCAGGAAGCACGTCCCCGCCACTCGCCGTGGTGGTGACCGAAGCGCTCGCGGGTTCCGACCGCGCGGAGACCAAGCACCTGGTGCAAGGAGAGGCTCGGGGCGGGCAAGATCTCGGAGGAGGCCGGGTGTTGCAAGACGTGGTCGCGTATTTGCCGTGCCTGGCCGGACGGGGCCACAAGAAGCCGTAGACAGTCGGAGTGAACAAGAGAGGTCCCCCACCGCGTTTCCGCTGGTGAGGGACCTCTTCTTGCTTGTGTGGCAGGTCCAGGGTTCGAACCTGGGTAGGCTAAGCCGACGGATTTACAGTCCGCTCCCATTGGCCACTCGGGCAACCTGCCGTGTCATCCGCTCGCGGCGACAGACAGAAGAATAGCGGACTTTCGAGCCGCACGTGACATCGGTTTGTCCCATGCCCGATCCCCACCTCGGACCCCTGCGGTCGCTAAGGTCGGAGGGGACGAAGAGAGGACACTCACACCGATGGCCGACAGCAGCTTTGACATCGTCAGCAAGATCGACCGCCAGGAGGTCGACAACGCGCTGAACCAGACGGTCAAGGAGATCGGACACCGCTTCGACTTCAAGGGCACTGGGGCAGCGATCAGCTGGTCCGGGCAGAACAACATCGAGATCAAGGCCAACAGCGAGGAGCGCGCCAACGCCGCCCTCGACGTCTTCAAGGAGAAGGTGGTCAAGCGCGGCCTCTCGTTGAAGATCCTTGACGCCGACGAGCCGAGGCTGTCCGGCAAGGAGTACCGCATGCTGATCGCCCTCAAGGAGGGCATCGATCAGGAGCACGCGAAGAAGATCTCGAAGATCATCAGGGACGAGGGCCCCAAGGGGGTCAAGGCGCAGATCCAGGGCGAGGAGCTCAGGGTCAGCTCCAAGAAGAAGGATGAGCTGCAGGACGTCATCTCCCTGCTCAAGGGCAAGGACCTCGACATCGCCCTGCAGTTCACGAACTACCGCTGAAAGTCGTGTTGATCACGGCTCTGACCTGGGCGGCTATCGCCGGGAAGAGCCTGGAGGGCACATCCGGGGCACACGGCCGAGCGCGCTGCCCACGAGGGCGAACGTCTTCTCGTGTGCTTCGGGCCACTCCCCGACGTACGTGTTGAGCGTGACCATCGGGAAGGAGTGACCGAGGGCGAGCTGAACGGCCTTCACCGAGGCGCCCTTGTGGATCGGCAGCGTGGCGAAGTAGTGCCGCAGGCGGCGGCGAGGCGGACTACCGCGGCAAGGTGGACGTTGCCTGCCGAGCAGGGTGACACCATCGTGCAGCTGGCCGGCCTGGCTCGCCGAACATGACAGCGAGCCCGGGCGGGAGACCTAATGTGACGCGCGGGCCTGCAGGAGGTCGGCCAGGAAGTGCAGCAGGGCCGCCGATGTGGTCGCCGACGTGATGGCCTGCTCGTCGATCAGCGGCTGCACGCGCGGCATCGGCATCCACTCGGCCCGCCGATCCTCCTCGTCGCCGGCCGGCGCGGCGCAGGGTGAGGCCTCGTGGGCGACGAAGATCAGGTGGTCGCAGTCGGCGACGTCCCCGGCGGGGCGGATCCGGATCAACGGCAGCAGCGGCCCTGGCCGCCAGCCGGTCTGTTCCTCCACGTGACGGGCCGCGGCTGCCTCTGGCTCCTCGCCCGGGCCGATCTCGCCGAGCGGGATCTCCCATCCCCACGTGTCGGTGATGAGCTGGTGCCGCCACAGGAGCAGGACGCTCCCGCCATGGAAGACCACCGCTCCGGCGGCCCGATGTGTGCGGATGAAGGGCCGCTCCACGTGCCCGCCGTCGGTCGTTGTGACGTCCGCGACGCGAAGATCGACCCCGTTGGCCGCGTAGAGCAGCCTTTCCGACCGCCGCATGGGATGCTCCTCACCGATTGGCCGGGACTTGCACTCCGAGAATACGCACAAGGTGGCCCCACCTGCCGGAGCGGGAAGAACGTCGGTAGGAGAGATTAGCCTGGGCGGTGTTGTCCCGCCACGGGCGACGCCGGGCTTCGGCTCGGCCCCGATGTCATGAATGTCCCAGCGTTCGACCGGAGGGGAAGCGATCGTGGGGTCTTTCGCGGGCGGAGGGCTGCCCCCGGATGACGTCGTCGTCCCGGCCCTGCGTGCCGGCGACGAGGCGATGTTCGCGGCGCTGCTGGACACCTGGTCCGGGGGCTTGCTACGAGTGGCCAGGTCTTACGTGTCCACCGACCATTCCGCGCAGGAGGTCGTCCAGGACACGTGGCTGGCGGTGATCGGCGGGATCGACTACTTCGAGGGCCGTTCCTCGGTCAAGACGTGGGTTTACCGCATCCTGGTCAACACCGCGAAGAAACGCGGCGCGCGCGAGAGCCGCACGCTGCCGTGGAGCGACTTCGAGCAGGACGGCAGGGCCGCGGGCCTCGGCGAGGTGCCACCGGGCGGCTGGAAGGAGGTCCCTGCGGCATGGCCGACGCCCGAGGGCGAGGCGCTGGCCTCGGAGGTGCGCGGGCTGATCGCCGAAGCCCTGGCCGGGCTGCCTCCTCGGCAGCGGATCGTGATCACCCTGCGAGACGTGGAGGGATGCACCTCCGACGAGGTGTGCGCGATCCTGGAGATCTCCGAGGCCAACCAGCGGGTCCTGCTGCATCGCGCCCGCGTGGCGGTGCGCGGTCGGCTGGCGGACTACTTCGAGTCCGTGAAACAGCCAGAATAATGGCTCGCGGGCTCCTCCTAGGTCCGTGCAGCGGGCCACAATAAGTGAAACGGTTCATCTCCAGGCGATAAGGGCGGTCACGTCGTGAAGCGGTTCACCTGCGACGAACTGGTGGAAGTCATCACCGCCTACCTCGAAGACGCCCTCGATCAGACGGCGCGCGACGGCGTGCAGGCGCATCTGGCCTGCTGCGAAGGGTGCGAGCGCTACGTCGAGCAGCTCCGCACGACCATCAGCGTTCTCGGCGACCCGCCACCGGAGAAGCTGCAGGCCGACGTGTACGACCGGCTCATGTCCGCCTTTCGCGAGGGTCAGCGGTCCTGAGGCGAGAAGGCCCTCCCCGCGGCGCGGTGCCGTCGGCGCGGAGATGTCCAGCCAGTCCGTGAGTGAATCGAGCGCGTCATCGCACCCGCGCTCTCCCGCTCGTGCTCCTCGTGCTCGCCCCAAGTGACCCCGTGCCGGTCACGCCTCATCCGTTACCCGAAAATCCGCCTGTAACGTTCGCGCGGCTCGCGGGTCTGTAGACCCATGCGCCATGCGAAGGGAAGACGATGGCCGGGCTGACCGCCGAGGACACGCCGCTGCGGGACACCTCGGAGGTGGCGGACTTCGCACGCGGCTGTTTCCGTCCCGCCGCCGCGGACCGCGTGGGTGTGGAGCTGGAGTTCCTGGTCTTCGACGGTACGGCGGCGGCCAGTCACGTCCCGCTGGCCAGGGTCGAACGGGCCCTGCCCGCGCTGCCGGGCGGCAGCCGGGTGACGTTCGAGCCGGGCGGTCAGCTCGAACTGTCCGGCCCGCCTGGCCCGCTGCAGGACGCGCTGGCCCGCATGGCCGCCGACGTGGCCGCCGTGCGCGACGCCCTACGCGCGGCCGGACTGGCGCTGGCCGGGGTGGGCCTCGACCCGATACGGCCGGCCCGCCGCCAGCTGCGCATGCCCCGATACGAGGCCATGGCCGAGTTCCTCGGCGTGCCGTACGGGCCGCTGATGATGTGCTCGACCGCGTCGATCCAAGTCAACCTGGACCTGGGTGAGCGGCCGGCGACGCGCTGGGAACGGGCGCACGCGTTCGGCCCCGTGCTGATGGCGGCCTTCGCCAACTCGCCGCTGAGCGGCGGGCGGCCGTGCGGCTGGATGTCGGGCCGCCAGGCCGTCTGGGAACACCTCGACCGCACCAGGACCGCGCCCGTGCCCGCCTCGGGTGATCCTGCCGCGGACTGGGCCGAATACCTGCTGGATGCCCGGCTCATGCTGGTACGCGAGGGCGAGGAGCGCTATCGCGCGGTCCGCGACGGCTCTACCTTCCGCGACTGGCTGAAGGCCGGCGGCGAGCAGCGGCCCACGGCCGAGGATCTCGTCTATCACGCCACGACGGTCTTTCCCCCTGTGCGGCCCAGGGGCTGGCTCGAGATCCGCTACCTCGACGCCCAGCACCCGGCCATCTGGCCGGTGTGCGTGGCCGTGACTCACGCCCTCGTCACCGACGACCGGGCCGCCGACGCGGCCATGGCCGCCACAGAGTCGTTCCAGAGGTCGTGCCGGGAGCTGTGGGGGGTGGCGGCGCGGTGCGGCCTGACCGACCCGCGCCTGCGCCGGGCCGCCGAGGCGTGCTTCCGCGCCGCGCTGGAGGCGCTGCCTCGCCTCGGCGTGGGCCCCGGCCTGGCCTGCAGGGTGGCGGCGTTCGCCGACCGGCACGTGACGACCGGCCGCTCCCCGGCGGCCGACCTGATGGATCCGACGTCGGCACGGCGCGTCCCGACCTGGCTGAACGATGAGGGATGGGAATGAACGATTTCAAGGAACGTATCGCGGCCGAGCTCATCGCGGTGCGTGACCGGTCGCTCACCTACACGGCGGCGGACGACGACCTGCTGGTCCGCCAGCACTCGCCGCTGATGTCACCACTGGTGTGGGACCTGGCGCACGTGGGCAACTACGAGGAGCTCTGGGTGCTGCGCGAGGCCGCGGGCATCGACCCGCTCCGCCCCGAGATCGACGACATCTACGACGCGTTCAAGACCCCGCGCAAGGATCGCCCGAGCCTGCCCATCCTGGGTCCGGCCGAGGCCCGCCGCTACATCGAGGGCGTGCGCGGGCGGGTGCTCGACGTCCTCGACACGATCGACCTGGAAGGTCCCGACCCGCTGCACCGCGATGGCTTCGTGTTCGGCCTGGTGATCCAGCACGAGCATCAGCACGACGAGACCATGCTCGCCACGCTGCAGCTGTCCGGGCAGCTCGGCCTGGTGGGCGACGGCGACCTGCCGCCGGGCCGGAGCGCGGGCCCCGAGGAGGTGTTCGTGCCCGCGGGCGCCTTCCTCATGGGCACCGGCACCTTGCCTTGGGCCTACGACAACGAACGGCCGGCCCACCGCGTGGACCTGCCCGCGTATTGGATCGACCGGCTCCCCGTCGGCAACCGCGCCTATGCGGCGTTCATCGAGGACGGCGGCTACGACGACCCGCGCTGGTGGTCCGCGGAGGGCTGGCAGTGGAGGTGGCGGAGCGGCGCCTTCGCCCCGCTGTTCTGGGTGAGAGACGGCGGCGCCTGGTGGCGCACCCGCTTCGGCCGTACCGAGCCCGTCCCGATGGACGAGCCGGTGCAGCACGTGTGCTGGTACGAGGCCGACGCCTACGCCCGCTGGGCGGGCAAGCGGCTGCCCACCGAGGCGGAGTGGGAGAAGGCCTGCGGCTGGGACCCCCGGATCGGGAGGGCGCGCCGATACCCGTGGGGTGAGCAGGCCCCCGGCTCCGACCGGGCCAACCTCGGCCACCGCGCCGCCCACCCCGCGCCGCTGGGCGCCTACCCGGCCGGGGCCAGCGCGTACGGGGCCGAGCAGATGGTGGGAGACGTGTGGGAGTGGACCGCCTCCTGGTTCCAGCCCTATCCCGGCTTCCGCAGCTTCCCCTACAAGGAGTACAGCGAGGTATTCTTCGGCAGGGAGTACCGGGTGCTGCGCGGCGGCTCCTGGGCGGCCGACCCGGCGGCGGTGCGCACCACGTTCAGGAACTGGGACTACCCGATCCGCCGGCAGATCTTCACCGGCTTCCGCTGCGCCCGTTCTGGGCCGGCCTGATGTGCAGGCACGCGGCATGGCTGGGCGCCGCCCGCCCGCTCACCTGGCTCATCCACGAGCCCGAGCACGGCCTGCTCAAGCAGTCGTACGCGCCACGGCGCCAGCGTGTCGGCCTGGTCAACGCGGACGGGTACGGCATGGGCTGGTACGACCCCGGGCGCGCCGAGCCGGTGCGGTATCGCCGTGCCGTGCCCATCTGGGCCGACGCCAATCTGCCCGCGCTCGCGCAGGTCGCCCGCTCGACCTGCCTGCTGGCGGCCGTGCGCTCGGCCACCGTGGGCATGCCGGTCGAGGAGAGCGCCACGGCTCCGTTCGCCGACCGGGGATGGCTGCTCAGCCACAACGGGCGCGTCACCAGGGACGCGCTGCGCGATCTCGCCGACGATCTGCCCGATCGCGCGGAGAGCGCGTGCGACGCCGCCTGGGTCGCGGCCGCCGTGTTCCTGTGCGGTCGCGCCGGCTTCGGCCTGGGCGAGGCGCTGACCGAGGTCGTCGTCCGCGCGGGGGAGAAGGACCCCGGCGCCCGCCTGAACCTGCTCGCCTGCGACGGCGCGTCGATCGCCGCGACCGTCTGGGGCGACACGCTCTTCTACCACCGACTCCACGACGGTGTGCTCGTGGCCAGCGAGCCGCTCGACGACCTGCCCGGCTGGCAGGCCGTTCCCGAGCGCAGCCTGCTGACCGCCACCAGCGACGACGTACGCGTCCAGCCGTTGTGATCTCATCCAGGAGGCACTGTGTTCGTCAGCCAGCCGACCGTGCATGTGATCAACCACCTTGACCGCGACTATCTGCGCCAGGCGCTCGAACACGACGTCAGAACCGGGCTGACGTCGTCGCCCAAGTGGCTGCCGCCCAAGTGGTTCTACGACGCCGCGGGCAGCGAGTTGTTCTCCCGTATCACCCGGTTGCCCGAGTACTACCCGACGCGGCGCGAGCTGGCGATCCTGCGGACGTCTGCCGCGGAGCTGGCGGCGGCCGGCGGTGCGGACACGCTGGTAGAGCTGGGCTCGGGCACCAGCGAGAAGACGGTGCTGCTGCTGGAGGCACTCGCCGCGGCCGGCACGTTGCGCACCTACACGCCGGTGGACGTGGACGCGGTCACCCTCGCGGCGGCGGCGCGGCGGCTGGCCGGGCGCTTCCCCGAGGTGGCCGTGCGGGCGGTGTGCGCCGACTTCGAGCGCCATCTGGCGTTGCTGCCGCGTACCGGGCGGCGGATGGTGGCCTTCCTCGGCGGCACGATCGGGAATCTCGAACCGGCCACCCGCGAGGTGTTCATGAAAGAGCTGCGGGCCACGCTCCGGCCAGGCGACACGTTTCTGCTCGGGGCCGACCTGGTGAAGGACACCGGGCGGCTGGTGGCGGCCTACGACGACGCGGCCGGGGTGACGGCCGCCTTCAACAGGAACGTGCTGCGGGTGATCAACCGGGAGCTGGAGGCGGACTTCGAACCGGAGGCGTTCGCGCACGTGGCGCTGTACGACGCGCGCCACGACTGGATCGAGATGCGGCTGCGGGCGCGGCGGGACATGCGGGTGCGGATCGGAGGGCTCGGGCTGGCCGTGGACTTCGTCCAGGGGGAGGAGATGCGCACCGAGATCAGCGCCAAGTTCCGGCCGGAGGGGCTGCGGCAGGAGCTCGTCGCCGCGGGGTTCGAGGTGCGCCGCCGCTACACCGACCCGGCCGGGGACTTCACCCTGGTCCTGGCCGAAGCGTGAGTGCCGGGGCCGGCCTCCGGCGGACGGCGCACCCGGCCGTGACAGGGCAAGCGGCGCGGATCGCCGCGGCGTGGCGGAGTGCGCGGAGCGTGGTGCCGCCCGGGCATCTCGACGCGGCCGGCTGTAACGTGCCCAGTGACCGGGTGCTCGACGCGGTCGTGGCGCACCTGCGGCTGGAACGGGAGCGCGGCGGCTACGCTGCCGTCCCGGACCTCACCACGGCGAAGTCGGCGCTGGCCGCGCTGGTCGGCGCCGGCCCGGGAGACGTGGCGTTCCTGGAGAGCGGGACGGCGGCGATGGCGGCGCTGCTGGGCGGGTGGCGGCTCGCGCCGGGCAGCCGGGTCGGCCATGTGCGCACCGAGTACGGCAGCACGCTGATGCTGCTGCGCCACCTGGCAGCCTGGCGTGGCTGGAATCTCGTCGAACTGCCGGTGGACGGTGACGCGCGCCTCGATGTGGAGGGTCTGCGGGCCCGGCTGACGGCGGGGCTGGATCTGGTGATCGTCTCTCACATCGGCTCCCATCGCGGCGTCGTGCAACCGGCGGGGGAGATCGGGACGCTGTGCCGCGCGGCGGAGGTCCCGTTCGTGCTGGACGTCTGCCAGTCTCTCGGGCACGTGGAGGTACGCGGGGCGGGCGCGAGCGCGTACGTGGGAACCTCACGCAAATGGCTGGCAGGGCCGCGCGGCGTCGGCTTCCTGATCGTGCCAGGCGTCACACCCGCCATGGACGCCGCGGCCCCCACTCTCGGCGGGCACCTCTGGAACGAACCGTCGCCAGGGACCGGCGGTGAGCGGGCCCTGCCCGAGCCGCTGCCCGGCGCAGTCCGGTACGAGAGCTCGGAGGGGGCGATCGCGGCCAGAGTCGGGCTCGGCGTGGCCGTGCTCGAGTACCACGCGCTCGGCCCGTCCGCGGTCCACGCGCGCCTGGCCGACCGGGGGCGCATGGCGCGCGCCCTGCTCGACGGGGCCGGGGGCTGGCGCGTGGCCGAGCCGCTGGAGGAGCCGTCCGCCCTTGTCACGCTCAGGCCCCCGCCGGGTGACACGGCCGAGAAGGCCGCTGCCCGGGCGGCCGCCGCGTCCCTGTTGGTCAGCGTCGTGCCGACCGGCCGGGCGCCGCTGGACCTGCGCGAACCCGTGCTCCGCGTCTCCCCGCCGCCCGGCACGCCCGATGAGACCCTGCACGTCCTGGCCCGCGTCCTCGCCTCCTGACGCCTCGTGACGCCTCCACGCGTCACGCGCCGTTCACGGCCGGGGACGTGAGCCCGGCGGCGATGCCGTCTCGTTCCAGGTCAATGTCCGCAGGGGGAAGAAGGTGGAAATCCCTGACTTTCGCCAGGGCGAGTGGGTAGTCGTGGGATATGAGTGAAGCCCCGCGACATGTCACCGAGCTCGCCGACCGGCGGCTCAAGGCCAGGGCCGAGCGCGACTACGCCACCGCCGACGCGCTCCGTCAGGAGATCGAGCAGGCGGGCTGGCTGGTCCGCGACTCGGCCGACGGCTACCAGCTGACCGTGAAACCCCCCTTCGAGCAGTGGCCTTCGGTGCGCTCCATCCCGGTCTCCGCGGTGACGGAGGAGGCGGAACGCAAGCGGCTCGACCCGATCGACGATCTCGCCCAGGCGGCCGAGCCGAGTGACGACATGGTGCACGCCCAGCGGACCTGGGATGCCAGCCTGGCGACGAACCGGCTCGACACGGCGGGCGTCGACCTGGAGCGGCAGCGGTTCGAGACCTCCGACGTGACGGTGAGCGTGGGCCTGCTGGTCGACGGGTGGGCCGACGACCTGCGCAGGTGCGTGGAGTCGGTGCTCCAGCACACCGGCGCCGCGATCCTCGCCCTCGACCTGGGGAACGTGCACGGCGCGGGGGAGGCGCTGCACGAGCTGGCCGAGCGCCACCCCGAGCGGATCAGCGCCTGGCACGTCGCCGAGCAGCCGCACTGGCAGGGGGGTACGGCGGGCTGGGGCGCCGCCCGCGCCAAGCTGATGCGGCTGGACAGCGCGGACGTGCACGTGCTCATGGAGACGTCCACGGTCCTGGAGGGGGACGCGCTCACCCCACTGGTGAAGGCGATCAAGGACGGGGCGGTCGCGGCGGGATGGAAGGGCGTGAACCCCGGCAGGGACGACACCGAGTGGAACGAGGCGCCGCCGGGACGGGTGCGGGCGCTGCTGGGATACCTGATGGCGGTGCGCAGGGGCGCGGCGCTGAAGGCCTTCCCCGAGAAGGCGCGCTACTACCGCAACGCGGACCTGGAGCTGTCGCTCGCGCTGGAGGGTCCGCTGGTGGTCCCCGAGGAGCGGCTGCCCGTACGGCAGGAGCGGCACCACGGCTACCACGACGTTTCCGCTGAGTACAGGGAGAGGGAGGCGCGCAGGAACTACGACGGCGTGTTGCGCATGCTGCGTTCCTCGTAGGCTTGTCGCTTATGGGAGACCTGAGGCTGCTCGCGCCGTACACCACGCTGGGTCTGGGCGGGCCCGCCCGCGCCTACGAGGAGGCGGCGACCGCCGAGGAACTGGTGTCGCTCGTGGCCGAGGCCGACCGGCGGGGGGAGCCGACGCTGATCCTGGGCGGCGGCAGCAACCTGGTGGTGTCCGACCAGGGCTTCGACGGACTGGTGATCAAGGTGGCGACGCGCGGGGTGACGGTCTCGCGCGACGGCGACCAGGTGGTGGTCGAGGCGCAGGCGGGCGAGGACTGGGACCCGCTGGTCGCGCGCGCGGTGGCCGAGGGCTGGTCGGGGCTCGAATGCATGTCGGGCATCCCGGGCCTGGTCGGGTCGACGCCGATCCAGAACGTGGGCGCCTATGGTCAGGAGGTCGCCCAGACGGTGCGGTGCGTGCGGGTCTTCGACCGGCGCACCCGCGAGGTGCTCGACGTGGAGGCGCGCAGGTGCGGGTTCTCCTACCGCGACAGCGCCTTCAAGCGGGACCTGGGGCGGTACGTGGTGCTCGGCGTCACCTTCGCGCTCGACGTCTCGCCGACGTCGGGGCCGCTCACCTACAAGGAGCTGGTGAACGGCGTGGGCGAGCGGGCGCCCCTGGACGAGGTGCGTGCGGCGGTTCTGGGGCTGCGCAGGGGCAAGGGCATGGTCCTCGACCCCGACGACCCCGACACCCGCAGCGCGGGGTCGTTCTTCACCAACCCGATCATCTCCGCCGGCGAGGCGACCGCGCTGGGTGACGGCACCCCCCGCTGGGACATGCCGGACGGCTCGGTCAAGGTGCCTGCGGCATGGCTGATCGAGCAGGCGGGCTTCCCGAAGGGCTACGCGCGCGGTCCCGTGCGCATCTCGACCAAGCACACCCTGGCGCTGACCAACCCGCACGGCCACGGCACGACCGCCGACCTGATCGCGCTGGCCCGCGAGGTGCGCGACGGCGTGCTCGCGAAGTTCGGCGTCACGCTCGTCAACGAGCCCGTGATGGTCGGCTGCGCGCTCTAGCCCTGCATCCAGCGGGTGTCGGAGATCACCCAGTACTCCACGAACCTGCCGTTCTCGGCGCGCAGGATGTCGTGGCCGCTGAAGGCGACGCGGGCGTTCTCGGGAAGGGGCACGCCGGGGATGCCGCCCGTGTAGTCGCCCTCGAACGTCCAGCGGGCGGCCACGGTGTCGCCGTCGACGATCGGTCCGACGTCGAGCGTGACCATCACGTTCGTGAACGGCGCGTGGCCCTGCTCCAGGGCTCGCTTGAGCCCGTCGGGGCCGTGCACGTCCATGCCGGGCCAGTGGCCGACGAAGTCGTCCGACACCAGCTCGTCGGCCAGCTCGAAGTCGCCGTTCCACATCTCCAGCAGCCAGCGTCTGTACAGCTTGACCATGCTGATATCCTCAGTTCGATATGCCCGAAGGGGAGTAGTCCACAATTCGCGCGGTCGACATGCTGGCTCTTTTGCCCGGTCGCGTGAGCCTGTAACAGGCGGACGAGACCTTCGGCCTGGCAGCCATGCCGGGCCGAAGTCGTGCTCCCCAGGTAACGCTTCAGGTCCGGCTGTGATGGAAGAGGACCGTTGGAAGCGTTCTGGATCAGTCTCGGCGTGATTTTCCTGGCCGAGCTGGGCGACAAGAGCCAGTTGATGGCCATGACGTTCGCCACTCGTTTCAAGACCTGGCCCGTGCTGGCCGGCATCACCATCGCGACCACGGCCGTGCACCTGGTCAGCGTGGCCGTCGGCGGGCTGATCGGCGACGCGCTGCCGACGACGGCCATCTCGATCGCCGCGGGTGTCGCCTTCCTCGGGTTCGCCCTGTGGACGCTGCGCGGTGACGAGCTGACCGAGGAGGAGTCGCGCAAGGCCCAGCGGACGGCCAGGAACGCCGTGATCGCGGTGACGGTGGCGTTCTTCCTGGCCGAGCTGGGCGACAAGACCATGCTGGCCACGATCACGCTGGCCACGCAGCACGGGTGGTTCGGCACCTGGATCGGGTCGACCGTGGGCATGGTCGCCGCCGACGCCCTGGCCATCGTGGTCGGGCGCCTGCTCGGCAAGCACCTGCCCGAGAAGGCCATCCGCTACGGCGCGGCCGCCGCCTTCGCGATCTTCGGTGCGGTCCTCCTGCTCGAACCCCTTTTCTAGTACGGCAAGCCGCCAAGACGCCACCCCGCGCACGGGGTCGGCGTCTGTCCAGGGAGACGCGTCACCGGGAGCGCGGGGCGGGCCGCCGTGACGGAAGGCTCACACCGACAGCAGCGACAGCCGGTGAGCCGCGGCGGTGGCCTCGCCCCTGGTCGCGACCCGCAGCTTGGCGAGGATGTTGGAGACGTGCACGCTGACCGTCTTCGCCGAGATGAACAGCTCGGCCGCGATGTCCCTGTTGGTGCGGCCGAGCGCCACCAGGCGCAGCACCTCCAGCTCACGCGGCGTCAGCAGGTCGGCCGACGGCGTGGCGGCGCTCTCCTCCAGCAGCGAGACGCCGAGCCGGCGGGCCAGGCCCTCGATCTCGGCGACCAGCGGCGCCGCCGAGAGGGCGGTGCCGAGGGGATGGGCGGCGCGCAGTCTGGTGCCGGCGCCCTCCTTGTCGCCCGCGTGCGCCCGTACGGTCGCCGCCCGCAGCAGCGACTTCGCGCGGGCGTGCGGCCGTCCGAGCGTCGCCCACGCGTCCGCGGCGGCGTCGAAGTCGCCGGTGAAGGTCAGCCGGTAGGCCTCCGACACAGGGCCGCTGACCACGAGGGTGGCGGCCAGCTCGGTGGCCAGCGTGCGGACGACCGCGGTCCTGTCGGGCACGATCGGCTCGGCCGCGTCGCACACGGTGCGGATCAGCGAGAGCGTCCGCCAGGCCAGCGCCGCCTTGTGGCTCTGGTTCGGCCGGGTGAGCAGGCGCTCGGCGACGGCGAGCGCGTGGTGCGGCTCGCCCTTGATCAGGTGCCAGCCGATGTGCAGGCGGGTGCTGTTCATGAGGTCCTGGACGAAGTCCTCGGGACGCTCCTTGAGCACACCGAGCTCGGACAGTATCGCCTCGAGCAGGTCGAGCTCGCCCCTGCCCAGCGCGATGTCGGCGCGCACCCGGATGAGGTGGTGGCGGGTGCGCAGGGTGGGCCCGAGGCTGAGCGTGTGCTCGAGGACCTGGACGGACTCCTCCCACCTGCCCAGGCTCTCCAGGCATTCGGCCAGGTTGCTGAGGATGAACGTGCCCGAGGCCCTGATCCTGCCGTACTTCTTGGCCAGCACCTCGCCCTTGCGGGCCAGCTCGATGGCCTCCTCGGAGCGGCCCAGCTCGTTCAGCGCGTCGATGTTGTTGCCCATGGCCCGCAGGATGAGCTGGCCGGAGCCGACCTCCTCGCCGAGGCGCATGGCGCGCGTGTTGGCCTCGAAGGTGCGCTCCACCTCGCCGTCGAGGGAGTAGCCGAGGGAGAGGTTGAGGATCAGGTCGCCCTCGATGACCCGGTCGCCGAGTTGCCTGGCCAGTGCCAGGCCCTCCTCGGCCAGCGCGGTGCCCTCGGCGACCTGGCCGGTGAGCATGAGGTGGCGGCTGAGCTTCACCAGCACGTCGGCGCGGGTGGGGCCGGGCTCGGGCACGAGGCTGAGCGCGTGGCGGAAGTTCTCGAGCGCGCCGGGCTTGGTCTTGGCGAGCTGGAGGTTGCCCCAGCGCACCAGCAGCGCGGCCACCCGCTCGGGCTCGGCCTCCTCTTCGAGCTCGGCGAGCGCGGCCTTGACGAACTTGACGCCCTTGTCGATGTCGGCGCAGGCATAGGAGGCCTCGGAGGCGCGCTCCAGCACCGCCGTGTGGTCGACGCCGATGTCGCCGCAGGCGCCCGGCACCTTGTCCCACAGCATGAGGACGCGTTCGAGCAGGGGGATGGCCTCGGTGTAGGCGAAGGCCTTGAACGACTTCTGCGCCGCCTCCCATGCCGAGATCAGCGCCCAGTGGTCGTCGCGCGCGCCGTACCAGTGGTGGGCGATCTCGACCGCGGCCCTGCCGCGAGGCACGAGCGTGCGGTCGCGGGAGATCTCCTCGGCGTAGCGGCCATGCAGGCGCTGGTGCTCGCCGGGGAGCAGTTCGTCGTGGACGGCCTCGCGGATCAGCGCGTGTCGGAAGACGTAGGCGCGGTTGTCGGCGATCTGCAGGACGTTCCCCGCGATGGCGGGGCGCAGCGCGGCCTCGAGGTCGAGGTCCGACAGGCCGCTGACGGCCGACAGCAGGGCGTGGCCGACCCGGATGCCGCCCGCGGCCGCGATGCGCAGGACGCGCTGGGTCTCCTCGGGAAGGCGTTCGACCGAGCCGAGGATCAGGTCGGTGAGGGAGTCGGGCACCTCGCCCGCGCCGTCGTCGCACTCCATCAGGGCCTCGACGAACAGTGGGATGCCCTGGCTGCGCTGGTAGACGGTCTCGATGCGGGAGTAGAGCGGCGTGGCGCCGAGGATGCCCGCCATCTGCTCGGCGACCTCGTCGCGCGAGAGGCGCGGCAGGTCGAGTCTGAGCACGCCCGCCACCCGCCCGAGCTCGGCCAGGACGGGGCGGAGCGGATGCTGGCGGTGCAGGTCGTCCGAGCGGTAGGTCAGCACCATGAGCACCTGCGACTCGCGCAGGTTGCGGCTGAGAAAGGCGATCAGGTCGCGGCTGGACCGGTCGGCCCAGTGGATGTCCTCGACGACGAGCACCACGGGCCGCGACTCGGCGAGTCGTTCGAGCAGCGTGAGGAACTGCTCGAAGAGCCTGGCCCTGCCGGTGTCGGTGTCGCCGTCCGCGCTCGGCTCGCCGAACTCGGGCAGCAGTCTGGCCAGGTCGCGCTCGGCGCCCTCGGGCAGCAGCGAGCCGATCCTGGCCGTGCCGATCTCTCTGACGAGCTGGCGGAGGGCCGCGGTGAACGGGGCGTAGGCGAGGCCGTCGCTGGACAGTTCGACGCAGCCGCCGAACAGCACGTGCGCGCCGTCGGCCGCCGCGCGCTCGGCGAAGCTCTGCACCAGCCTGGTCTTGCCGACTCCCGCTTCGCCGCCCAGCAGGACGGCGGTGGCCGCGCCCTTGCGCGCCTCGTCGAAGGACTCCGTCAGGACCGACAGCTCCGCTTCCCGTCCCACGAAGACGGGACTCACCGATCGACCCATCACATCCTCAAGCATGGCATGCCCTTTAGTGAGGTTACGACCGTTTTAGGGGGGGTGTGAGGCCCGGCCGCGAGGGAGGATGCGGCCGGGCTCATGGGGGGCGCTCACGACTTCCTGAACTTGCTGAAGAGCGAGCGGTGACGGCGCTCGGACTCGCCCGACTTCTGCGCCTCGCGTACGCGGCGGTGCATGGCCGCCGCCTGACGAAGCTCCTTCGCGTGGGACTGCATGAGCTGGTACTCGATTTCCGGGTTCATCGCCGGATCTCCTCTTTGGTGGTGCCACTTGCTGACATGTTCAAGAATCCGGCTAAGGCCCACCCCGCCACATCGGGCGGATGCCTTATCTCTGCCGAACCATCGGCTTACGACTACCTAGGACACGCCTGAGGGCTGCCTTAGACCGGCGACGATGGTGCGCCGTGAAGCTTTGGACGATCATCGCGGCGGCCTGCGCGCTCCTCATCCCGGACGCTCCCGCCGCAGCTCACGGTCATGGGTGGCAGGTCTCGCTGGTCGGTGAGACCGGCATGTGGGGCGGCTTTCGCGAGGTCTCCTCCGGCGGGCCAGGGGACGCGTGGGTGATGCGCGCGGGACTGCCACCGCTGCGGTGGAACGGCGCCGAGTGGCGCGGCGAGACGGGTAAGGCGGGGCCGTACCTGGTGAGGCAGGCGGGACAGGGCGTGATCTGGACCTTCACCGACGGCGCGGCGCGCGTGGACGTGCGGCGCCTGGCGGAGGGCCGGTGGAGCAGGCTGCCGATAGAGGCCGAGTCCGCGCACGTGACCGCGGCGGTGGCCACGGGGGCCGACGACTGCTGGGCGGCGGGGCTCAGGTTGTCGCGAGAGGGTATGACCGACGGGCTCTGGCACTGGGAGGGACAGGCGTGGCGCACGATCGCCGCCCCGCTGCCGATCAGCGACCTCGCCGCGACTCCAGACGGGCAGGTCTGGGCGCTCAGCAGCCCGGGGGAGTCCAACCTCGGCTACGGGGGTGAGCGCACCGCCTCGATCCTGCGCTGGACGGGCGGGGAGTGGCTGCGCACGCCGATTCCCCCGATCGCGCTGCCCGAGGAGGGCCACCTGGAGTTGAACGACATCGCCATGCCGTACGCCGGCCTCGGCTACGCGGTGGGGGCGATCACGGTGCGCGGCGTGCCGAGCGAGGCCGTGGTGCTGCGCTGGGACGGTGTCTCGTGGGAGCGGCTCCCTCATCGGCCGGCCGCGACCGCCTACACCCACGTGGCCACGGACGGCGGGAGCGGGCTGTGGCTGGCCGCCGCGCGGCGCGGCCGTCCCGACGCGCTGGTCCGGTTCGTGGACGGCGCGTGGTCGCAGGTCTCCGTCACCCCGGAGGGTGGCGCGGACGGCCACGTGCGGGGACTGGCCAACGTGCCCGGCACCCCACAGATGTGGGCCACGGTCGAGACCGGTGGGCGAAGCGCGGTGCTGAGTTACCGGTGAAACGGATGATGCTGACGAAAAAGCAGCGAACATTCGGGCAGGTCCGGTTTGGAACTACCCATCTCGGTCGGCGATGCTGTGGTGGTGTCAACTGTGACTACCTCGCTCGCGGACGTGGCCTCTTCGGACGCCACGCTGCGGGCCTTCCTGCACGGCCTTCCAGGTGTCGACCGGGTGGGCGCGGACCAGCGGGCGGCGATGCTCGGCACCCGCTCCATCAAGACGACCGCCAAGGCTCAGGCCATCGATCTGGCCATTTCGATGGTCGACCTCACCACCCTGGAGGGCGCCGACACGACCGGCAAGGTCCGGGCGATGTGCGCCAAGGCGATGCACACCGCGGCGGGCGCGCCCAGGGTGGCGGCCGTCTGCGTCTATCCCGACCTGGTCTCCGTCGCCGTCTCCGCGCTGAAGGGCTCGGGGGTGAAGGTCGCCTCGGTGGCGACCGCCTTCCCCAGCGGCCGGTCCTCCCTCGAGGTCAAGGTGAGCGACACCGCGCTGGCCGTGGCGGCCGGCGCCGACGAGATCGACATGGTGATCGACAGGGGCGCCTTCCTGTCCGGCGACTACCTGAAGGTCTTCGAGGAGATCGTCGCGGTGAAGGCCGCCTGCGGCGAGGCGCACCTGAAGGTGATCCTCGAGACCGGCGAGCTGGCGACCTACGACAACGTACGGCGGGCGTCGTGGCTGGCGATGATCGCCGGCGCCGACTTCATCAAGACCTCCACCGGCAAGGTGTCGCCCGCCGCGACGCTTCCGGTGACCCTGATCATGCTTGAGGCCGTGCGCGACTTCCGCGACGTCACGGGCCGCCAGGTCGGCGTGAAGCCCGCCGGGGGAATCCGCACGACCAAGGACGCCATCAAGAACCTGGTGCTGGTCAACGAGACGGTCGGCGACGACTGGCTGAGCCCCGACTGGTTCAGGCTCGGCGCCTCGTCCCTGCTGAACGACCTGCTGATGCAGCGACAGAAGCTCGCCACAGGCCGGTACGCCGGTCCCGACTACTTCACCCTGGACTGATCGAGATGTTCGAGTACGCACCTGCGCCCGAGTCGCGCGATGTCGTCGACATCAAGCCGTCCTACGGGCTGTTCATCAACGGCGAGTTCGTCTCGGGCTCGTCGTCCTTCAAGACCGTCAACCCGGCCAACGAGGAGGTCCTGGCCGAGGTGGCCGTCGCCTCGTCCGACGACGTGGACCGGGCGGTCCAGGCCGCGCGCAAGGCCTTCGGGGTCTGGTCGGCCATGCCGGGCGCCGAGCGGGCCAAGTATCTCTTCCGCATCGCCCGCATCATCCAGGAGCGCGCCCGCGAGCTGGCCGTCCTTGAGTCGCTCGACAACGGCAAGCCCATCCGCGAGTCGCGGGACGTGGACGTGCCGCTGGTCGCCGCGCACTTCTTCTACTACGCGGGCTGGGCCGACAAGCTCGCCTACGCGGGCTTCGGCGACCGGCCGCTCGGCGTGGCGGGGCAGGTCATCCCGTGGAACTTTCCGCTGCTGATGCTCGCGTGGAAGATCGCCCCCGCGCTGGCCTGCGGCAACACGGTCGTGCTCAAGCCGGCGGAGACCACGCCGCTGACCGCGCTGCTGTTCGCCGAGATCTGCCAGCAGGCCGACCTGCCGCCCGGCGTGGTCAACATCGTGACCGGCGCCGGCGAGACGGGCGCCGCGGTCGTCGCGCACCCCGACGTCAACAAGGTGGCCTTCACCGGCTCCACCGAGGTCGGCAGGATCATCGCGAGGACCGTCGCGGGCACGTCCAAGAAGCTCACGCTGGAGCTGGGCGGCAAGGCGGCGAACATCGTCTTCGAGGACGCCGCCATCGACCAGGCGGTCGAGGGCATCGTCAACGGCATCTTCTTCAACCAGGGCCACGTGTGCTGCGCGGGCTCGCGCCTGCTGGTGCAGGAGTCGGTCCAAGACCAGCTCCTCGACTCCCTGCGCAGGCGCCTGAGCACCCTCAGGCTCGGCGACCCGCTGGACAAGAACACCGACATCGGCGCCATCAACTCCGCCGACCAGCTGGCGAAGATCCGGCAGCTGTCGGACCTCGGCGAGGCGGAGGGCGCGGCGCGCTGGTCTCCCGCCTGCGAGCTGCCGGAGAAGGGCTTCTGGTTCCCGCCGACGATCTTCACCGGCGTCGCGCAGTCGCACAGCATCGCGCGCGAGGAGATCTTCGGCCCGGTGCTGTCGGTGCTGACCTTCCGCACCCCCGACGAGGCCGTGGAGAAGGCGAACAACACCCCGTACGGCCTGTCCGCGGGCGTCTGGACCGAGAAGGGGTCGCGCATCCTGTGGATGGCCGACCGGCTGCGCGCCGGGGTCGTCTGGGCGAACACCTTCAACAAGTTCGACCCCACCTCTCCCTTCGGCGGTTACAAGGAGTCCGGTTACGGCCGGGAGGGCGGGCTCGCGGGGCTGGAGGCCTACCTTGACGTGTGACCATCGCCTGACCAGGAGACGGGTCAGACGCGCCCAGGCCACCCGTGGCCATGCCTACGCCCGTACCGGGCGCCCGACCAGGACCGGCTGGTTCGCCCACCGCTGCGGGGTGAGCCGCTGCGGCCAGATCTTCGTTACCGTACGGCCGGCGGAGGAGAAGCGATGAGCAGGCTCAGCGTGCGCAAGACCTACAAGCTGTTCATCGGCGGGGCGTTCCCGCGCTCCGAGAGCGGAAGGTCGTACGTCGTGACGTCCCCGAAGGGCGACTTCCTGGCCAACGCCTCCAGGGCGTCGCGCAAGGACGCGCGTGACGCCGTGACGGCCGCGCGCAAGGCGTTCCCCGGGTGGTCGGGCGCCACGCCGTACAACAGGGGGCAGATCCTCTACCGGATCGCCGAGATGCTGGAGGGCCGGCGCGGCCAGTTCGCCGAGGAACTCGGCACCGGCAAGAAGGCCGCGCTGGAGCAGGTGGACGCGGCTGTCGACCGGCTGGTCTGGTACGCGGGCTGGTCCGACAAGATCGCTTCGGTGCGCGGGTCGGCCAATCCCGTGGCGGGGCCGTACTTCAACCTGTCGACGCCCGAGCCCTCGGGCGTGGTGGCGGTGATCGCGCCCTCGGATCCGCTCCTCGGGCTGGTCTCCGTCGTGGCTCCCGTCATCGTCACCGGCAACACCGCGGTCGTGGTGGCCTCGGAGAGCTCGCCGCTGGCCTCGATCACGCTGGCCGAGGTGCTGGCCACCTCCGACCTGCCGGGCGGGGTGGTCAACATCCTGACCGGGCACCAGGCGGAGCTGGCCCCGTGGCTGGCCGCGCACATGGACGTCAACGGGCTCGACCTCACCGGAGTCACCGACCCCGACCTGGCGCTCAGGTGTGAGCAGGAGGCGGCGGAGAACCTCAAGCGGGTCCTGCGCCCGAGCACGCCCGACTGGTCGGCCGATCCAGGCATCGGCAGGATGACGGCGTTCATGGAGACCAAGACCGTCTGGCACCCCGCCGGCGTCTGACCGGCCCGGCGGCCGGAGAACCGCCGATCGCGCCGCCCACCAGGCCCGCTTCCCGCGTGGCCCGGTGGGCGGCGCTGTGCTGTCCGGGGAAAGCCGGCTGTGCGCGCCCGCCGCCGTCATGGGCTATCGTAGTGATATCACTTCAATAGCAAGGGGATGCGATGGAGAGAAGGGCTTTCCGGCTGAACGGGTTCCTCGTTCTCGCCGTGCTGATCGTGCTCGGCGGGGCCGCCGGTCTCGTGGGCGTGAACGCGGGCGCAGCCATGCTGCTGATCATGGGGGTGGCCTGGCTGGCGCTGGCCGTCGTGATCGCGACCGGGTTCACGGTGATCAACCCGAACGAGGCCAAGGTCGTGCAGTTCCTCGGCCGCTACGTCGGCTCGGTGGCCGACGCGGGCTTCCAGTGGGTGCTTCCCTTCACCAGCAAGCGGCGGATCACGCTGCGGGTGCGCAACTTCGAGACCACCAAGCTCAAGGTCAACGACGCCGACGGCAACCCGGTGGAGATCGCCGCGGTGGTCGTCTACAAGGTCGTGGAGACCGCGCGCGCCACGTTCTCCGTCGACGACTACGAGGAGTACGTCGCGATCCAGTCGGAGGCCGCGGTGCGCCACCTGGCCACCACCCACCCCTACGACTCGCACGAGCCCGCCCGCACCAGCCTGCGTGACGGCGCCGAGGTCGCCACCGAGCTGACCAGCGAGCTGCGCGACCGCACGGAGCTGGCGGGGGTCGAGGTACTGGAGGCCCGCATCACGCACTTGGCCTATGCCCCCGAGATCGCCCAGGCTATGCTCGTGCGCCAGCAGGCCGCCCAGGTCGTCGCGGCCCGCACGAAGATCGTGGAGGGGGCCGTCGGCATGGTGCAGCTCGCGCTGGACAGGCTCGCCGCCGAGGGAGTCGTCGACCTCGACGAGGAGCGCAAGGCGCAGATGGTCTCCAACCTCCTGGTCGTGCTCTGCGGCGACCGGGCGACCCAACCGGTGGTGAACGCCGGCAGCCTGTATGCCTGAGAAGAAGAAGCTCCTGCTCCGCCTCGACCCCGCGGTCTACGAGGCGATCGCGAAGTGGGCCGCCGACGACCTGAGAAGCGTCAACGCGCAGATCGAGTTCGCGCTGCGCGCCGCCCTCAAGCAGGCGGGCAGGGAGCCGAGATCCTGACCTCTCGTACGGCAGCCTGCACCTGACAGGTGTACCTCCAGCAGGGCGCTGGTTGGCCGATCGCACCCGCACCACGCTGGTCGGCATGACGAACGACACCTCTTTGGGCGTCCGCGGCTGGCTGATCCTCATCACGCTCTGCGGCGCCACCTTCATGACGGGGCTCGACTACTCGATCATCACGGTCGCGCTTCCGGCGATCGGCAGGGACCTCGGCTTCGCCACCGCGTCGGGGCTGCAGTGGGTGGTGACGGCCTGCCTGCTGCCCACGGCGGCGTTGATGCCGCTGTTCGGCAGGGCCTCCGACGTCGTGGGACGGCGGCGGTTGTTCATGGCCGGTGTGGTGGTCTTCACCGGCTTCTCCCTGGTGGCGGCGCTCGCCGCGATCCCCGGCGTGCTGGTGGCCGCGCGGGCGGGGCAGGGCGTGGCCGCGGCCATGATCGGCCCGACCGCGCTGGCGCTGATGACCTCCGCCTTTCCCGAGGGGCCGCGGCGGGCCAGGGCCATGGGCGTGAACGGCGCGCTGCTGTCGCTGGGCTTCGTGATCGGCACGATCGGCGGCGGGCTCATCACCTCAGGGCTGAACTGGCGGTGGACGATGCTGATCCTGGTGGCGATCGGCGCGCTCGTGCTGTTCGGCGCGGTGAGCGTGGTGCGGGAGAGCGAGGGCAGGACTCTCGCCACGCTCGACGTGCCGGGCGCGGTGCTGGCGAGCGCCGGGCTGTTCGCGCTGGTCTACGGCATCTCGGCGGGCTCGTGGGTCTCCGTGGCGGCCTCGGCCGTGCTGCTCGGCCTCTTCCTGGTGGCCGAGGGCAGGCATGCCGCTCCGCTGGTGCCGCTCAGGCTGCTGCGCCGTACGACGGTGAAGTGGGGGATGGCGCTGGGACTCGTCACGTTCGGGATGTGCGGAGGGGCGACGCTGCTGCTCAGCGTCTACATGCAGAACGTCCTCGGGTACTCGGCGCTGCAGACCGGGCTCGGCTTCCTCGGCGAGGGCGTCGCGGCGCTGGCGGCGGGGACGGTCGCGGCCAGGCTCGTCTCCGCGAGCGGGACCGCGCGGGCGATCTCCATCGGGCTGGGCGTCCAGGCCCTGGGCACGGCCGCGATGGTGTTCCTGCCGGTCAGCGGTGGCATCGGGGTGCTGCTCGCGACGTCGGCCGCGATGGGCTTCGGGCACGTCCTGACCGTGGTGGCCGCCATCACCACGATCACCTCGGGGCTCCCGGACGACGACCAGGGAGTGGCGGGGAGCCTGGCCCAGATGCCCACCTTCGTGGGGGCGATCGGGGTGGCGGGGCTGACCGCGGTCGCCGCCGCCCGCTCGGCCGCGCTCGCGCCCGAGACGACGGCGTCGCTGGCGACGCTCGGCGGACTGCACGCGGCCTTCCTGGCGGCGGGCGCGGTCGCGCTGCTGGGCGCGGTCGCCGCTCCGCTGGTACTCAGGCGGCGACCCGCCGACCGGCTCGTCGCGGCCTGAGCGGGTCAGAGACCGGCGGCGAGGGCTCGGAGGCGGTCGGCGGTGGGAGAGCCGGGGACCGGCTGGAACAGCGTGACGCCCTGGCCCTCGTCATCGGGGGTGCGGAGAAACTCGGCGGTCAGCGACAGGACGCCGACCTCGGGATGCACGTAGTCGCGCGAGATGGAGGCGCAGTTGCTGACCGGGTGCTCGGGCCACAGTCGCGCGAAGTCGGGGCTGAGCTCCAGCAGCTCGTCGACCAGCGCGGTCAGGCCCTCGTCGCCGGGGAAGCGGCCGAGCGAGCCGTGCAGATAGGCGACGTCGTCGCGGGCCTTCTGCGTCCAGTCGGCGTAGAGACCGCGGGTGAACTCCTGGTCGAGGAAGTCCAGGCGGACGAAGTTCGGCAGTTCGGGGCCCTCGAACTCCCAGTGCGGGGCGAAGAGGGTGTGAGCGAGGCGGTTCCAGGCCAGGACGTCCCCGCGGCGGCCCACCGCCCACGCGGGCACCTCGGTCATGGACTCGACCATCAGCCTGATCCCCTGCCGTAGCCGTTCGGGCGGGGCCGCGCCCGGGCGAGCGGCCGCCGCCCGGGCCAGGCGGTGCAGGTGGGCGAGCTCGTCGGCGTCGAGGCCGAGCACGCGGGCGATGGCGTCGAGCACCTCGGCCGACACGTTGGGACTCTGGCCCTGCTCGAGGCGGGTGTAGTAGCCGACGCTGACGCCCGCCAGCGGGGCCAGCTCCTCGCGGCGGAGTCCGGGGACCCTGCGGTGCCTGACGCCTCCCGGCAGGCCGAGCGCTTCGGGGGTCACTCTGGCGCGGCGGGAACGCAGGAACTCACCGAGGGCGGAACTGGGATACATAGGTCCTTTCTAGCCCTGGCGTGGTTTGGCACGGCGGGTCGGGGTCGCGGTGAGGGGATCTTCCGGCCACGGGTGCCTGGGATAGCGACCTCGCAGCTCGGCGCGGACCGAGCGGTAGCCCTCGCGCCAGAACGAGGCCAGATCCGCAGTCACGGCGGCGGGCCGTCCCGCTGGGGAGAGCAGGTGGATCAGCAGGGGGACGCCCGCGATGCGCGGCGCCTCCTGCCAGCCGAACAGCTCCTGCAGCTTGACGGCGAGCACCGGCTGCTCGCCCGAGTAGTCGACGCGGATCCGCGAGCCGCTCGGCACCTCCAGATGGGAGGGCGCGTCGTCCTCCAGGTGGCGGCTCCACGGGACGAGGCGCTTGAGCGCCCCGGCCACGTCGAGGCGTTCGAGGTCGGTACGGCGGCGGGCCCTGGACAGCTCGGGCTCGAGCCACCGGTCGGCCAGGCCGATCAGGTCGTCCATCGGGGGCCACGGCTCGCCGATGGCGCGGTGGCAGAAGGCCATCCGGTCTCTGAGCGCGACGACCTCGCGCGTCCAGGTGAGGACCTCCTCGGTGCGTAGGCCCTCCAGCAGGGCCGCGCGGACGTCGGCGGTCTTGAGCGGGGTGGCCGACAGCTCGATGGCGCCCAGGCGCTCGATCACGCGGGCCGAGACGTCGCCGCGGCGCTCGCCGGGCGGCACCCGCCAGGCGACCTCCTCCTGTACGGTCACCGGCACGGCCAGCCTGGCGGTGTGCTCGTCGATGACGACGGCCTGCCTGATCCTGGCCGAGGCGGCGCCGGTCGGACGGTCGGCGACGGCGACGGCCAGCCATTCGGCGGTGGCGAGCCTGGAGCCCTCGGGGAGCTGGGCCTGGGTGCCCGAGGCCATGAGGTAGCCGCCGCCCCGCCTGCGCGCCACGCGTTCGGGGAAGGCCATCGCGACGGCCAGCCCGGCGGCGGCGTCGTCGGGTCCCTTGACGGGCTCCTTGGTCAGGCGTCTGACCTCGCGGAGCCAGCGGGGGTCGCGGTCGCGCTTGGCCCTGCGCCAGATCTCGACGAGGTCGTCGCCCGCGTCTCGGGGGAGTTGCTCGGACAGGAGGGCGACGACCTCGGCGGCGCGGGGGCCGCCGTCGATGAGCGCTCGGGCCAGGCGCGGGTGCACGCCGGCGAGTGCCATCCGCCGCCCTCGGTCGGTCACCCGCACCGCCGCCACATCGTCGGGACGGCCTGCGGACGCGCCATCCTCGTCGGCGGCCCCGGTTCCCTCGGCCCCACGCCGGGCTCCCTCGGCCCCAGGTCCGGCTCCCTCGTCTGCGGGCCGCCCTTCCGAGGCGGGGGTCACGTTCTCCTGGGATGCCGGGAGGGCGGGGGTCCCGTCCTTCTGGGGTGTCGGGACGGCGGGGGTCCCGTGCTGCAGGGAGGTCGGGGTGGTGGAGGTTTCGTGGTTCCCGAGCGTCGGGGTGAGGGCGCCGAGGGTGAGGAGGGTGCGGGTGGCGGCGGACATCGCGGCCCGCGGGGGCGGGTCGAGGAGCGCGAGACCGGCGGCGCCGGGAGCGCCCCAGCAGGCCGCCTGCAGCGCGAACCCCGTCAGGTCCGCCAGCGCGATCTCCGGCGGCGCGTGCGGGGCCAGGCGCGCGTGGGCGGCGGCCGTCCAGCACCGGTAGACGGTGCCGGGGCCTTCACGCCCGGCCCGCCCGGCCCGCTGGTCGGCGGAGGCGCGCGAGACGTGCACGGTGGTCAGCGACCCCAGCCCCCTGGCGTGGTCCGTCCTCGGCTCCCTGGCCAGCCCGGAGTCCACCACCACGCGCACCCCTGGCACGGTGAGGCTCGACTCGGCGACCGAGGTGGCGAGCACGACCCTGCGCGTGGAAGAGGGCCTGAGCACGGCGTCCTGGACGTGGGCGGGGGCCTGGCCGTGCACCTGGAGGACGTTCAGGTCGCCCAGCATCCCCGCGACGCGGGAGATCTCGCCGACTCCGGGCAGGAAGCACAGCACGTCGCCCTCGTGGGCGCCCAGCGCCCGCCGTACGACCTCGGCCACGTGGGCCAGCAGCGCGGGATCGACGCGCAGGCCGTGCGGCGGCGCCACAGGGCGGGCGGGCGGCGCCCAGACGATCTCGACGGGGTGGGTGACACCGGAGGCGGCGACCACAGGGGCGCCGCCGAGCAGGCGCGACCACGGCGCGGTGTCGGCGGTCGCGGAGGCGGCCACCAGGCGCAGGTCGGGCCGGAGCGTCTCACGGACGTCCAGCAGGAACGCCAGGGCGGTGTCGGCGTCGAGGTGCCGCTCGTGGCACTCGTCGATCATCACCACGTCGACGCCGGGGAGCTCCTGGTCGCGCTGGAGCCGCTGGAGGAGCACGCCCGTGGTCACGACCTCGACGCCCTTCCTGGCTCCGGACCGGCGCTCGCCCCTGATGGTGTAGGCGACGCCCATCCGGTGCGCGGCGGCCCGTACGGCCAGCCGCCTGGGCTCGGCGACCACCACGCGCAGCCCCGCCTCCGCCAGCGCGAGCGGGACCACGGTCGTCTTGCCGGTGCCGGGCGGCGCGGTCAGGACGGCGCAGCCACCCTCCTCCAGGACGCCGATCAGTTCGGGCAGGGCCGCGTGGATGGGAAGCATCAGAGCGCGGCGCCGAGGATCGAGTCGAGCAGGCCGGGGAAGCGGGTGTCGAGGTCGGCCTTGCGCAGGGTCATGAACTTCTGCCTGCCCTCCTGCCGGGTCGACACGACTCCCGACTCGCGCAGCACCCGGTAGTGGTGGGACATCGTCGACTTGTGCAGCCCGATCTCCTCGCCCACCCCCCTGCACGTCAGCTCTCCGTCCTGGGCCAGGCGCGTGATCACCTCGAGCCGCGCCGGGTCCGACAGCGCGTGCAGCACCTCGGTGAGCTGGATGTCTTCGACCGCGGGTTGGGGGAACACACGCATGGCTCCAGCGTGCCTTTCACTTTGAAGGTTTGACAACTATCCAACAATAAGCGAACTTGGTCACCATGACCTCCAAGCTCTACGCCTTGGCCCTGGGGAACTTCGCCGTGGGCACCGGCATGTTCGTCACGGCGGGACTCGTCCTGCCGATCGCGGGCGACCTGGGCATCTCGCCCTCGGCGGCAGGCCAGCTCATGACCGTCTTCGCGCTGGCCTACGCGCTTCTCTCTCCTGTTCTCGCCGCGTTGACCGCCAGGCTCTCCAAGAAACGGCTCCTGCTCATCGGGCTCGGCGTGCTGGCCGTGGGCAACGCGCTGACCGCGCTCGCGCCCACCTTCGCTCTCATGCTGACCACCAGGGTGCTCGCCGCCGCGGGGGCCGCCATGGTCACACCCGTCGCCTCCGCGGTGGCCACCGCCCTCGTCGGGCCGGAACGCAGGGGCCGCGCGCTCGCGGTCGTGATGGGCGGGCTGACCGTCGCCTCGGCGATCGGCGTGCCGCTCGGCACCTGGATGGGCGGCACGGCCGGCTGGCGGTCGGCGCTGTGGCTGGTGGTCGGGCTCGCGGCCGTCGGGTTCGCCGCCGTCGCTCTCGTGGTGCCCGACGTGCGCCTGCCGGCCTCCACCAGGATCAGGGATCGCTTCACCCCGCTGGCCGACCGCGGTGTGCTCGCCGTCCTGCTGACGCAGCTGCTGATCTTCGCCGGGGGCTTCAGCGCCTACACCTACCTCGGCTCGCTGATCGACCTGCCGCTGGCCGCGGTGCTGTGGGCCTGGGGTGTCGGCGGCGTGGTCGGCAACGCGGTCGGCGGACGCCTCACCGACGCCTACGGTCCTCGCCGCATGGTCTTCCTCGGCATCGCGGGGGCGACCGTCCTGATGGCCCTGCTCCCGGTGGCCAACCTCAACCTCGGCGTCGCCCTCGTGTGGGCCTTCGTCTGGGGTGCGCTCGGCTGGCTGATCGGCCCCTCGCAGCAGTACAGGACGGTCGCCGCGGTGCCCGGCAACGTGCCGGTCGGGCTCGGCCTGCTGGCCTCCAGCCAGTACCTGGGACTGTTCGTGGCGGGCATCGCCGGAGGTCTCGCGCTCGAGTGGTACGGCAGGACGGGCGTGATCGTGCTGGCCAGTGCCCTCGGCGTGGTGACGCTGCTGTTCACGATGGCGACCTACCCGGCCGTGACGCGTAGACCAAAGACGGATGTCGCCGTGTGAGGCCGCTGCCCAGACTGGAAGCGTGACCGATCCACGTGAGGAGCCCGCCCCCTTCGGCACAGTGGTGCTGCTGACCGCGCTGTCGGCGGTGGCGGTGATGGCGCTCGACTACGTCCTGCCCCAGCAGCTGAACACGAAGATGCTGCTGTTCGGGCCGATCGCCCTGGTGGCGTTCGAGGTCGTGGTGCACGAGGTGTGGTGGCGGCGCTGGTGGGGGGCGATCCCCGGCGCCGCGGCAGGGCTGGCCGTCTACTTCGAGGGGCGGCAGATGGTGGGGGAGCCGGTGGCCTACGTGGCCGCCTGGACCCTGTTCGCGGTGATCTTCTGCCTGGCCAGCAGGGTCACGCTGGGATCCAGCCCAGCGACACCGCGGTGATGACGAAGACGCCCAGCAGGATGCGGTAGATGACGAACCCGGTGAACCGGTGGGTGCTGATGTACTTCAGGAACCAGGCCACCGCCGCGTAGCCCACCACGAACGAGATGACCGTGGCCAGGATGGTCGGACCCCAGTCGGGCGCCCGGTCCCCGCCGATCTCGAACAGCTCGAGCACCCCCGACGAGAGCACCGCGGGGATGGCCAGCAGGAACGAGTACTTCGCCGCCTGCTCGCGCCGGTAGTCGAGCAGCAGCCCCGCGGTGATCGTGCCGCCCGAGCGCGAGACGCCAGGGATGAGGGCGAGCGACTGGGCCAGGCCGAAGAGCAGGGCGTGGGTGAAGGACAGGTGCTTCTCGAGCGTCAGCTTGGTGCGGGCGGTGCGGTCGGCGATCCAGAGGATCACGCCGAAGACGATCAGCGTGGTGCCGATCAGCCGCAGATCGCGGAAGACGGTCTCGATCTGGTCCTTGAAGGTGAGGCCCAGGATGGCGATGGGCAGCGTGCCGACGATCACGTACCAGCCCATGCGGGCGGGGAAGGCGCCGCGCAGCGAGGGTGTCCACAGGGAGCGGGTCCAGGTGGAGATGATCTCCCAGAGCTCCTTGCGGAAGTAGATGAGGACCGCCGCCTCGGTGCCGAGCTGGATGACGGCGGTGAAGGCGGCCCCAGGGTCCTCCCAGCCGAAGAAGGCCGAGACGACCCTGATGTGCGCGCTTGAGGAGATCGGCAGGAACTCCGTGAGCCCTTGGAGCAATCCGAGGACCACCGCTTCGAACCAGCCGATCACGAGACGCACCTTCCGTTGAAAAGACGACGAGGTGAGGCTACTGGACCTTACGTGGACCCAGGAGCTGCTCTCGTAGACCGGTCAACTGGTGCGAATACTCGACCGATCGGTTCTCGTCGAGGGACTCGATGGCCAGCAGCAGGGCGTCGGCCACGATCATGCCGGTCAGCGGCTCGGCGGTGATGCCGGTGGGGGTGTGGGGCGCCGACAGGACGCCACGGTGGTGATGCCCGCCGGCCCGCCGCGACCGCCGACACTGGACGGCCTGCCCCTGGTACGGACCATCCAGGGGAAGGATTTCCACGTCGTCGTGACGCCGGTGGGCAAGCGGACGATCGTCACCGTCACGTGCGCCGACCCCCAGGCGTGGCTGATCAACCTGGTCGGGAAGACGGGCGGCGCGGGCGCCTGCGATCTTCAGAAATTCGAGCCCGGGGGCAGGATGGAGCTCTGGGTGCTGCCCACCGACACCCCCCTCCACACTGGCCCGTGCGGGAGGAAGCCCAGGTGTCAGGGGAAGCGCACGATGACCTCACTGCTCCGGCCCGGAGAGATCGAGAAGTTCGTCGCGGGGCTCGACCCCGCGAAGGCGCCGGAGTTCCACGTCAAGGTCTACGCGGACGCTCCCGCGACTCAGCGAGACTGAAGGGCGTCGAGCGCGACCGCCATGGCGATCACCAGCCGCCGGTCGATCCTGGGATCGCGGATGTCGACGACGTAACGGTCGCGCAGCCCCCACTTCTTGACCACGGAGAACACCTCGCCGAAGTCGAAGTGGTAGGGCAGCCACGAGAGCGAGTCGACGAACCTGCGCAGCACGCTCACCAGCATGCTGCGCTCCTGCCCGGTGACCGTGGGCAGGCCCGGCTGGTCGAGGTGCCAGGTGGAGCGGAGCAGCGACTGGCCGAAGTCCTTGCGGAACAGCCCGATCGGCCGCCCCGCCCCGTCGAAGACGTCGTAGCCGCTGCCGAGGTCGATGACGTTGCGCGCCTTGAAGGCGGCGAGCACCTGGCTCCTGGACTCGTCCGTGTAGAGCGTGACCTGCTCTTTCAGCGTCATCCGCTTCTGCTCGGCGAAGGCGACCATCGGGCCCTCGGAGCCGTCGGGGTTCTCGAGACAGACGACATAGCGGTTCACCATCATGGTGACCTTCTGGCGGACCAGCAGACGTTGCTGGGCCTGGAGCGTGTGCAGATCCATGCAAAGCACCCTAGAGCCCACCGCGGTGCTCACTAGTCTGGGCGGGTGAAGCCACTCCTGCTGGTGGACGTCGACGGCGTGCTGAACCCGTTCGGGCGCGCCGGCCCCGACTTCAGACGTTACGAGTGCACGATCGGCCCCGACTCCTACACCGTCCACCTCAACCTCCGCCACGGGGCCAGGCTGATGGAGCTGGCCCTGAAGACCAGGTCCGAGCTGGTCTGGGCGACCACCTGGGAGCACAGCGCGAACGAGTGGATCGGGCCTCGCCTCGGCCTGCCCCGGCTGCCCGTGGTGCCGATGACGCCGAGACGGCCGAGCGAACGCGGGGAGTCGTTCAAGACGCCCTGCGTCGCCGACTACGTGGACGGCAGGCCGTTCGTCTGGTTCGACGACCACCTGTGGGTCGCCGACGAGGAGTACCTCAGGGGCCATCAGGGTGTGGACGAGTTCCTGCTGGTCCCGGTGAACCCGAGAAGGGGCCTGACCCCGCGAGACCTGGCGCTGGCCGAGCGGTGGCTGACCCTGTCAGGGTTCAATCAGGGTCGCGGATAGGAACGCCGATCCAGGGCAGAGCCGTTGAACAAGGTGAATCGACACCACACGGAGGAGCTCGATGCACCGCTCGAGAGAACACCGAATCATCGCCGGCGTCTGCGGCGGGATCGCCGACCGTCTGGGCCTGCCGCCCACCTTCGTCAGGATCGTGTGGCTGCTGCTCTCCCTGATCCCGGGCCCGCTCTGGATCCTCTACGTCGTCCTCTGGATCATCATGCCGAACGGACCGCAGCGTCACTGACGGGTTCTATGCTCGAAGCATGAGGGAACGGTCGCTGACGCTCATCCAGGACGAACTCGTCGACTACGAGAAGGCCATGGACCGCATGGCCGAGCTGGTCGCCGAGCGCCAACGGGATGAGCGGCCCGACACACTGTGGCTGCTGAGCCACCCTTCGGTCTTCACCGTCGGCAGGCGCACACCGCTGCACCACCTGCCCGACCCCGCCCGCGGCATCCCCGTGGTGGAGACGGGCAGGGGCGGCCAGCTCACCTATCACGGACCAGGGCAGCTGGTCGGCTACCTCATCGTCAAGCTGGGGGAGGGCGAAGGGATCGTCGACTACGTCCGCGAGGTGGAGCTGCGCCTGGTCGACGCGCTGGCCGCGCTCGGGCTGCCCGCCGAGCGCCGCGACACCCCGCCCGGCTCCGAACTGCTCACCGGGGTGTGGACGGTGGAGACCGGCCGCAAGATCGTCTCCATCGGCATGCGCCAGTCGCGCGGCGTCACCAGCCACGGCTTCGCCCTCAACGTCGACGGCGACCTCGAGCCGTGGCGCTGGGCGATCCCGTGCGGCATGCCGGAGGCCGACATGACCTCGCTGCTGCGCGAGCGCGGCTCGGCCGACATGAACGAGGTCCGCGCGGTCGTGGCGCAGGCCTTCCACGCCTCCTAGCGCGGAAACACCCGTACGTCGGCGTCGTGGGCGCTGCCTACGAGCTTTCCGTCGCACGTGATCAGTGGCGCTTCGAGGGCCTCGGCGAGCGCGAGATAGCAGGCGTCATAGGCCGTGTAGTTATGCCGCAACTCCCACACCCGCTCCGCGAGTCCCTTGATCTCGTAGCGGGAGATGTTCAGGGCGAGGTAGTCGATGCGAGCCTGTTCGGCAGAGGCTTGCGAGAGCTTTCCCCCCAGTGCGAGCCCCCGCAGCGTGGAGAGGACCTCGACGTCCAGAAGGTGAGGGGCGTGGATGCTGCCCTGAAGGGCGTCGAGGAGCTCAACGTCGGCTTCGCGGCCGGTGAGGGCCGCGACCATTGCCGACGCGCCGATGACGATCATCGCCTGCCCTCCGCGACGGCTTCGAGGATGTCGGCCGTCGAGGGGCCGTCGCTACGGTCTCGCGACTTCAAGCGGTTGACGATCTCGGCGTTGGTCGGCCGAGCGGCGAGATCGGCAAGCTCCCTCGCGACGTAGGCGGACAGGGACATTCCGGCTGCCGCCGCCCGTTCCTTGAGGGCTTCGGCAACGGCCTCGGGGACGTCGCGAATGTAGAGAGTGGCCATGTCCTCCATGCTAGCAATCTGCAAGCATCGGGGGTACGGCACGCCTGCCGTACCCCCGGGAATCAGGAGACGGTCTCGTCGACGGTGCGGCGCGGGCCGGTGAACCACTTCCTGGCCGACAGCGTCCACCACAGGGCGATGCCGATCAGCACCCCGCCCACCGCGAGCGGCGCGTAGTTCACCGCCGTCCAGGTGAAGTCGGGGCTGCCGGGCACGCCCGCCGGAGACAGCGGCATGATGAAGTACACCGAGATGACCGCGATCTCGATGATGGCGATCCAGCACAGCACCTTGTACTTCGCGCCCAGCGTCCACGGGCCGGGCTCGAAGCGGTCGCCCATGCGCAGACGCAGCCAGATCGGGATGAGGAAGGCCAGGTAGAGGCCGATCACCGCGATCGACACCACGGCGTAGAACGCGATCGGCGTCCCGACGCCGGGAGGGGCGTAGAGCGCCGGCAGCGTGATCAGGCCCGCCACCGCGCACCCGGCCAGGATGGCGTTGACCGGGGTCCTGTTGCGGTCGACGCGTGACCACAGCCGCCAGCCCGGCACCGCGCCGTCGCGGGAGAAGGCGTAGGTCATGCGTGACATCGACGTCACGCAGCTCATCCCGCAGAAGAACTGGCCGATCGTGGAGATGGCGAAGATCGCGGTGGCGAGGTTCGCGGGAAGTGCCGTGTCGAAGATCGCGCCGACGAAGCCGAACTGCTTGTTGATCTCATCGACGTTCGTGGCGGCGAACAGGAACGCCAGCAGCAGGATCCAGCCGCCGATGGCCGAGTAGAAGATCGAGCGCCACAGGCCCTTGGCCGCGGACGTCGCCGCGCCCTGCGTCTCCTCCGAGACGTGCGCGCAGGCGTCGAAGCCGGTGATCGTGTACTGCGTGAGCAGGAAGCCCAGCGGGAGCACGTAGAACCAGAACGACGAGTCGGAGAAGCCCGAGTTGTTGATCGTCTCGGTGAACACGAAGCCGAGCGTCTGGTGCTCGCTCGGCGCGAAGACCAGGATGGCGACGACGATCGCCGCGCCCGCGACGTGCCACCAGACCGAGATGTTCTGCAGCAGCGAGATGAGCCGGTGGCTGAAGATGTTGATCAGCGCGTGCAGCACGAGGATGATCAGGAAGAGCACGAACGCCTGGGTCAGCGTGCCCTCCCATGCTCCGCCCGTGAGGCGGCTGAGGGTGATGTTGAGGAAGGTCGCACAGCCGTAGTCGACGGAGGCGGTGACGGCGATGAGCCCGATGAGGTTCAGCCAGCCGGTGAACCAGCCGTGGATCGGCTTGCCCATCGTGGCGGCCCACCAGTAGATGCCGCCGGCCGTGGGAAAGGCCGAGACCAGCTCCGACATGCAGAAGCCGATGATCAGGATGAAGGCGGAGATCAGCGGCCAGCCCCACGAGATGGCGACCGGCCCGCCGTTGTTCCAGGCCTGGCCGAAGGTGGTGAAGCAGCCGGCCAGGATCGAGATGATGGAGAAGGAGATGGCGAAGTTGGAGAAGCCGCTCCAGGTCCTCGAGAGCTCCTGCTTGTAACCGAGCTCGGCGAGTCGCCTGGAATCCTCGTCTAAAGTCATGGGTCTCCTTGGGGGGTGTCAGTGCCTCCGGACGTCGTCGATCAGCCGGCCGACGCCGTCCAGGTCTCGTACGGCCCGCGCGAACTTCCCCTCGGCCTCGGCCGCGTAGTCGAAGTCGGCCTGCCGGTCGAGCAGGCCGTGGTGGACGGAGAACCAGAGTGTCCACGTGACGTTCGACATGATGTGGAAGAGACGCACGCGCGAGTCGTGCTCGCCTGTGGTGAAGTAGGCCCTGGCCAGGCGGGCGGTCTGGTCGGGGTCCAGATCCGCCTCCGCGGCGATGTCGCCGAGCTCGAAGGCGGGGTCGTTGTTGCCGGAGAGCTGGTAGTCGATGATGCGGATCACGTCGCCCTGGGCGATGAAGTTCTCGGCCAGCAGATCGTTGTGGCAGGGAACGGTCGCGATCTCGGGCATGGCCCGCTCGATGTCGGCCACCGTGGGAAGGATGTCGTCATAGCCGGGCGGGGTGGCCAGCCCGTGCCTCTGGCAGAGGCGGCGGAAGTCGCGGAGCTTGTCGAAGATCGAGAAGTCGTTGACGAAGCGGGGGCCTGCGTGGAGCGTGCGGCAAGCCGTGGCGATCGCGCCCAGATGGTGCGGCACCTGCGCGGCGTTGAGCGTGACACCGTCCAGGTACTCGATGAGCAGGGCGTGCACCTCGGGGAAGTGGTGGATCACCTTCGGCCCGACGCCGGTCTCCGCGGCGCGGATCGTGTTCTCGATCTCCTGCTCCAGCGGGATGCCCAGCCCCGCGGCGCACACGGCGGGGTCGAGGACGCGCAGCAGCCATCGCTCGCCGTCCCCGGTCTCGACTCTGGCGATCAGGTGGCTGAGGCCGCCCTTGATGGGCGTCTGGCTGACCGGCCGCCCGGCCCAGTCGGAGACCAACTCGATCACGTCTGGCATACGCGACTCCCTTTGGCCTACATTTAGACCATTCCGATCCTGCGGGCAAGGTGTTACATGACTGTTTCGATCATGGGAATACCCGATTCGGCTCAGGCGATAGTGATCGGCGGGGGTGTGGCGGGCTGCAGTGTGGCCTACCACCTGGCCCGTCTCGGCTGGCGAGACGTCGTGCTCGTCGAGCGGCACGAACTCACCGAGGGCACCACCTGGCATTCGGCGGGATTCGTCGGCCAGCTCCGCTCCACCGTGACCCAGACCCGCATGATCATGTACTCGGCGGGCCTCTACGCCGAGCTCGCGGAGCTGACCGGCCTCGACCCGGGCTGGCACGGGGTGGGCGGGCTGCGCCTCGCCACCACCCCGGCCCGGGTGGAGGAGCTGGTACGGCAGGCGGGCGCGGCCGAGACGTACGGGCTGGAGATGTCGCTGCTGTCGGGGCGGCAGACCAACGACCTGATGCCGCTGCTGCACGACGAGGACATCCTGGCCTCGCTGTGGCTGCCCGGCGACGGCTGGCTGGACCCCGCGTCACTGGCCAGGGCGCTGGCGGAGGGCGCGGCGAAGCTCGGGGTGCGCGTCGTCACCGGCGTCAGGGTCACCGGGATCGACGTCGTCGACGGCTCCGTCCAGGGCGTCCGCCTCGCGGGGGCGACCTCGGAGGAGGAGTGGACGATCAGGGCCGAGACCGTGGTGAACTGCGCGGGCGCCGCGGCGGGCAGGGTGGGCGCGCTGGCGGGCGTGGACGTGCCGATCGTGCCCATCAAGCACCAGTACGTCGTGACCCATCCCGCCGACATCCCCGCGTCCACGCCGACCGTGCGCGACCCCGACAACATCGTCTACTTCCGCGAGCAGGACGGCGGGATCCTGGTCGGCGGGTACATCCGCAGCCCCGAGGTGTGGGAGGTGGCCGACCCGCTCGCCGAGTCCCGCCTGCTCTTCCCGCCCAACCTGCCGAAGTTCAGGGAGTCGTGGGCCTCCGCGCGGCATCGGCTGCCGAGCATCGCCAAGCGGACCTCGGACGACTTCGACGAGTCCCAGGTCGCGCGCATCGTGCACGGGCCCGAGGCGTTCACCCCCGACGGCGAGTTCCTGCTGGGCGAGACGGCGGTGCGCGGCTTCTGGGTGGCGGCCGGGTTCTGCGTGCACGGGCTCGCGGCGGCGGGCGGGGTCGGCAAGGTGATGGCCGAGTGGATCGTGACCGGCGTGCCCGAGTACGACCTGTTCGGCATGGACGTCCGGCGCTTCGGCGACTACGCGGGGTCGAGCCGGTGGGCCAGGGCGAAGGCGCTCGACGCCTACTCGAAGTACTACGACATCGTCTACCCGGGCGAGGAGCGCGCCGCCGCGCGGCCGCTGCGCCGCTCGCCCGCCTGGCCCAGGCACGCCGAACTGGGCGCCGCCTTCGGCGAGAAGGCCGGATGGGAACGGGTGAACTGGTTCGACTCCGGCACCCTGGCCGAGGTCCGGGCGGGTGCGGGTGGCAGGCCGCTGGGCTGGGCCGGACGGGTGTGGTCGCCTGCCGTACGGGAGGAGTGCCTGGCCACCCGTGACGCGGCCGGACTGTTCGACCAGACCTCGTTCGCCAAGCTGGAGGTCTCGGGACCGAAGGCGCTCGCGACCCTCCAGCACCTCTGCGCGGGTCAGCTCGACAGGAAGGTCGGCGCGGTCGTCTACACCCAGCTCCTCAACCACCGAGGCGGCATCGAGGCGGACCTCACCGTCACCCGCCTGGCCGAGGACAGGTTCCGCCTGGTCACCGGCACCGCCTACGGCACGCACGACGCCGCGTGGCTGCGCCGCCACGGTCTCGACGTCCAGGACGTCACCTCCGCGTACGCCTGCTACTGCCTGTGGGGTCCGCAGGCCCACGCGATCCTGGAGCGGCTGTCGGACGACGACCTCGGCTTCCCCTACCTCCAGGCCAGGCAGATCACCGTCGCCCACGTGCCGGTGCTGGCACAGCGGGTGACCTTCGTGGGGGAGTACGGCTGGGAGCTCTACTGCCCGGCCGAGTACGGCCTCACGCTGTGGGACGCGCTCATGGAGGCGGGCCTGCCGTACGGCATGCGGCCGGGCGGCTACCGGGCGATCGACTCGATGCGACTGGAGAAGGGCTATCGGGTCTGGGGGCTGGACATCACCCCGGAGACCACGCCGTACGAGGCGGGGCTGGGCTTCGCCGTCCACGAGGGGAAGGAGTTCCTCGGCAAGGACGCGCTGACGCGGGAGCCCGAACGGACGTTGCGCTGCCTGGTGCTCGACGACCCGCGGCGGGTGTGCCTGGGCGGCGAGCCGGTCAGGGTGGACGGCGCGCCGGCGAGCAGGGTGACCAGCGGCGGCTACGGCCACCGGGTGGACGCCTCGATCGCCTACGCCTACCTGCGCGGCCGGCCCGAGAACGTGACGGTCGGGGTGGACGGCACGTGGGTGGCGGCCAGGGTGGTGGAGCGCACGCCGTACGACCCTGGCCACGAGCGCGTCAGGTCACGTCCAGCACGATCTTCCCGCTGACCCGTCCGGCGAAGAGCGCGTCGGCGGCCTCGCCGACGCGCTCCCACGAGCCGCGCCACCCGACGGACGGCGACAGCAGCCCGCTGGCCGCGAGATCGACGAGCACCGCCAGGTCGGGCCCGGGTTCGCTGACGTCGCCGAAGGAGTGGATCGACCTGGCGGCGCCGAGCGCGAACAGCGAGGTGAACGCCGCCGGCTCCCCCGAGGCCCAGCCGATGCTCTGCACGGTGCCTCCGGGCGTGAGCAGCTCCCACGCTCTGACCAGGTAGGGGCCGCCCAGCAGGTCGAGCACCACGTCCACGGGCGCGACGCCGTCCAGCGAGGAGACCACCTCGTCGGCGCCCAGCTCGCGCAGGCCGGCGCCGCGGCGCGCCTGGGCGATCACGTGCGCGCCTGCCAGGCGGGCCAGCTGGACGGCCAGCCTGCCGACGCCGCCCGACGCCCCGGTGACCAGCACCCGCCTGCCGAGCACCGGCCCCGCCGCTCTGAGCGTGCGCAGCGCGGTGAGCCCCGCCATGGGCAGTGCCGCCGCCTCGGCGAGGTCCAGGCCGTCGGGAACTTCGGCGACGGACGACGCGGGGAAGACCGCACGTTCGGCCCAGGCCCCTGGCCCGAACGCCACCACTCTGCGGCCCTTCCCCGGTCCCCCCAGCACGATCCCGGCGGCGTCGTGCCCGCCGATCCGGGGGTGCCGCAGCTCACCGTGGTTGGCCGAGATGTGGCGCACCTCCACCAGGACCTCGCCGGGCTCCGGCTCGGGCACGTCCACGATCCGATGCTCCTTCAGCGCACGCATTTGCGCCCCTTCCATTGAACCGGACTGACGGTCCGGTTGATAATAGGAGGACCGGCAGTCCGCTTACAAGGGAGAGACGTGCGATCCGACGCGAGCAGGAACCGTGAGGCGATCCTGAGGGCCACCGAGGAGCTGCTCGCCGCGGGCGAGAGCGTGTCGCTCGACCGGGTGGCGGAGGCGGCTGGGGTGGGCAAGGGCACCGTGTTCCGCAGGTTCGGCAGCCGCACGGGGCTGTTCCAGGAACTGCTCGCCGAGCGGGCCGAACGGCTGGCGGCCAGGATCGCGACCGAGGATCCCGCGGTCCCCGCGAAGGAGCGCCTGCTGGGCTTCCTCGACGAGCTGGCCGAGCTGGCGGGGCGCAACATCGCGCTGTTCGCCGCGCACGAGCGGGCCTGTGCGGAGGACAAGTACGCCGATCCCACCTACCTGCGCTGGCACGCCCACGTCAGCGCGCTGATCGCCGAGGCCAGGCCGGGCCGCGACGCGGACTTCCTGGCCCACGCCATCCTCGGCTCGTTCGACGGAGAGCTGGTCCGCCATCTGGGAGTCGAGCGGCTGAAGGGCTCGGTCAGGGAACTGGCGTCCGACTTGACTTCGTGATCCAACACCCTTTCACTACTCCAATAGTGAAAGGGTGAAATTGTGATCGACTTCTATCTCGACAGAGGGTCGGGGGTGTCCACGTACCTCCAGCTCGTCCACCAGGTCAAGCAGGCCCTCCGCCTCGGCACGCTGCAGCCGGGCGACCAGCTGCCCACCGCGAAGGAGGTCGTCGAGCGCCTCGCGATCAATCCGAACACCGTGCTCAAGGCCTATCGCGAGCTCGAACGCGAGGGCCTGGTCATCGGCCGTCCCGGCATGGGCACCTTCGTGGAGCGCTCGATCGGCGGCGCGGGCCTGGCCGACCACGCGCGGCTGCGCAGGGGGCTGACGTCCTGGATCGCCCAGGCCCGCGCGGCGGGACTGGACCAGGAGGACATGCACGCGCTGTTCGGCGCCGTGGTCGCCGACTCCTTCCGCGAGGAGATCGCATGATCGAGGCGACCGGGTTGAAGGTCGGGAACCGGCTGCGCGACTGCTCCGCCCGCGTGCCGGACGGCAGGGTGGTCGCGCTGGTCGGGCCGAACGGCGCGGGCAAGACGACCTTCCTGCACGCGGTCGTCGGCCTGCTGACCCCGGAGCGCGGCACGGTCAGGACGGCCGGCGAGGTCGCCTTCGTGGCGCAGGACAAGCCGCTCTACGACGGCTTCAGGGTCCGCGAGATGCTGACGCTGGGCCGCAGGCTCAACACCCGGTGGGACGAGTCGTACGCGCGCGAACGTCTGGCCGGGCTCGGCATCCCGCTCGACCGCAAGGTCGGCAGGCTGTCCGGCGGGCAGCAGGCGCAGGTGGCGCTCACGATCGCGCTGGCCCGGCGGCCCGACCTGCTCGTGCTGGACGAACCGCTCGCCAACCTCGACCCGCTGGCCAGGCACGAGGTCATGCGCTCGCTCATGGGCGCGGTCGCGGAGACGGGGATGAGCGTGGTGATCTCCTCGCACGTGATGTCTGACCTGGTCGACACGTGCGACTGGCTGATCGTGCTCAACGAGGGGCGGGTGCAGGTCAGCGGCGACATCGAGGAACTGCTGTCGGAGCACAGGGTGATGACGGGGCCGCTCGGGCTCTCGCCGAACGCCCGGGTGGTCGGCGGCAGCCGTACCGAGAAGGAGCAGACGGTGCTGGTGCGCGGCGCGCCCGTGGTGGCCGATCCGCGCTGGCGGGTGCGGGCGGTGGGTCTGGAGGACCTGGTGATGGCGTATCTGCGCAGCCCCGAGGCGGCCGCGCTGCCGAGGCTGGAGGGGGTGCGGGCGTGATCTGGCTGACCTGGAGACAGCACAGGGGGCAGCTGCTGGTGACGTTCGGGCTGCTGGCGGCGCTCGGCGTGATGTTCCTGGTGTCGGGGCTCGAGGCGGCGGCGTTCGTCGCCGCCAACGGGAGCCTGGCGCCCGGTGACCTCGCCGCGGCGCTGGGCAAGCGCTACGACGCCGTCTACACCGTCTTCGGCTGGCTGCCGATCGTGGCTCCCGCGCTGATCGGGGCGTTCTGGGGCGCGCCGCTGCTGGGCAAGGAGTTCGAGCGAGGCACGCACCGGCTGGTCTGGACGCAGGCGGTGCCGGCGCGGCGCTGGCTCGCGGTCAAGCTGGCCGTGCTGGGCGGCCTGGTGGCGCTGGGCGGCCTGGCCATGGCGGCGATGGTGTCGGTGTGGCGGCCGAGGTTCCGCACCGACACGTTCGGCAACGTCGGCGTCTTCAACATGCTCGGGGTGGAGCCCGCGGCGTGGTGGCTGTTCGCGTTCCTGCTGGGCACGGCCGCGGGCGCGGTGCTGCGCCGCACCCTGGCCGCGATGGCGGTGGTCGTCGGGGTGCTCGCGGTGATGACGTTCGGGCTGTTCACCCTGAGCGACCACTACGCGACGCCGTCCCGCGTGGTGACGGCCGACCAGAACACGGTGACCGGCCAGGACGTGCGGCTGGTGGAGCACGCGTGGCTCGATCCGGCGGGGCGGGAGGTCGCCGAGCCGCCCGCGGGCGCGTGTCCGCGCGGTGTCGACACCGCGAGGGGTGACAGCGCCCGCTCGGCGTACGAGGAGTGCCTGATCGGCAAGGGCTACCGGCACGTGGTCTACTTCCACGGGCGCGATCGGTTCTGGCGCTTCCAGCTCATCGACGCGGCGATCCTGCTCACCGCCGCGTCCGCGCTGGGGCTGGTCACCGTCCGCGCCGTCCGCAGGGCCTCCTGAAGGGTTCCGCCGGCGTCCAGGGGACGCCCGGGTACGGCTGGCGGTCGGCCAGCCGTACGAGGTGGGTTACCGGGGGCGATGGGCCACCGGTCAGGTCCAGGAGACGCCGCGTTGCACGGTGCCACCCCCTTCCCCTTGGACGCGGGGCGCGAATCGTCATTTATCGCTCATTATGGTGATAAATTGATCTACGCCGCGTTCGTAATGATCTGAAATTGTTTGCGGTATTTCAAGCCTTGATCTCACCAGTGGATCTTGTTACGTTGCAACCGTTTTGCGATCTATGTACGCGGATGGCGAGGATCCATGACGGTGAAGCACCCGGAGGGCACCGACCGGTCCGTGGGCTTCCGTGAGGTCTTCTCCGTCGCGGAATACCGCCGCCTGTGGAGCGCCACCGTCATTTCCGAGCTGGGCGACCAGCTGGCCAGGGTGGCCGTCGTCATCCTCGTCTACCAGCGCACATCCTCCGCCTGGCTCACCGCGCTCTCCTATGCCATCAGCTACCTGCCCGCGATTATGGGCGGCTCGCTGCTGGCCGTTCTCGCCGATCGTTATCCGCGCAGAAACCTGATGGTCTCCGCGGACCTGCTGCGCGCGATTCTCGTCCTTCTCATCGCGATTCCCGCGATGCCACTCCTCGTGCTTTACCTGTTACTTTTCGCTGTTCAGACGCTCGAGTCACCCGCCCGCGCGGCCCGGGCGGCCATCCTGCCCCAGATGCTGACCGGCGAGCGCTACACCGTCGGCGTCGCCGCCTACCACGTGACCAACCAGTTCACCTATGTGGCGGGCTTCCTGGTGGGCGGTCTCGTCGTGGTGGCCACGGGACCGAGGCTCGCCTTCGTGATCGACGCCGTCACCTTCGTCGTCTCGGCGCTCATCGTCTCGCGCCTGGCCGCGTACGCTCCGGCCGAGCCGGATCGGGCGACCAAGGCTCGCCTGCGCGACAGGGTCAGGACCGTCACCGGCCGGCCCCGCCTGCGCTGGCTGGCCATGCTCGCCCTGCTGGCGGCCTTCTCGATGACGCCGCTGGCGCTGGCCGTGCCGTACGGCAGGCAGATCGGCCTGGACGAGGACCTGTCGAGCCTGCTCATGGCCGCCATCCCGGCCGGATACGTGGCGGGGACGTTCGTGCTGACCAGACGGGTCAGGCCGCAGGCGAGGTCGCGCCTGCTCGGGCCGCTGGCGCTGGCGAGCTTCCTGCCGCTCATGGGTGTGGCTCTCGTGCCGCCGCTGCCGGTGATGCTGGTGCTGCTCGTGGTCTGCGGCGCGCTCACCGCCTACCAGGTCGTGGCCAACGCCGAGTTCGTCGGCCTGGTCCCCGACGAGCAGCGGGGTGGCGCGATCGGTGTCGTCGCCGCCACCCTGACGGCCGCGCAGGGCCTGGCGATGGTGGTCGCGGGGGTGGTGGCCGAGTTCGCGGGCGCGGGCGGCGCCATCGCCCTCTTCGGTACGGCAGGCGCCATCGCGGCCCTGCTCCTGCTCAGGGCCCCGGGCTCCCGCGTGGAGGCCACGGCGGGCTGAGGGCGCGCTCAGCCGAAGGCGTCGACGGCCGCCTGGCAGAAGGCCTTGAGGTCGTCCGGCTTGCGGCTGGTGACCAGTTTGTTCGGTCCGGCGGTGCAGACCAGGACCTCCTTGTCCTCCCAGGTGGCTCCCGCGTTGCGCAGGTCGGTCTGAAGGCTGGGCCAGGAGGTGAGCGTGCGCCCGCGCACCACGTCGGCCTCGATGAGCGTCCACGGCGCGTGGCAGATGGCGGCCACCGGCTTGCCCGCGTCGAAGAAGTCGCGCACGAAGCGGACGGCGGCCGGCTCGGTACGCAGGAAGTCGGGGTTCGCGACGCCGCCGGGCAGCACGAGCCCGTCGAAGTCGGCGACGGAGACGTCGGAGACGGTGCCGTCCACCGAGAACCGGTCCCCCTTGTCGAGATGGTTGAAGGTCTGGATCTGTCCAGGTGCGGTGGAGATCAGCCGTGGAGTGCCACCGGCCTGCGTGACGGCCTTCCACGGCTCGGTCAGTTCGATCTGCTCGACGCCCTCGGGGGCGACGAGGAAGGCGATGTTCGTCATGCCCTCCGCCGTGCCCCGAGAGGGGCGATCTATGCGAACAAACCCCCAGGGGGTATATAGTGGCGGCTACGAGCTTCCGAGTTGTGAGGAGAGATCGATGACCGTCACCACGTACCAGGTCGAAGGCATGACCTGTGGCCACTGCGTCAGCTCGGTGACCGCCGAGGTCGGCAAGGTGGCAGGCGTCAGCGAGGTCCAGGTGGACCTGGCGAGCAAGGCCGTCACCGTGACCAGCGCCGCCCCGCTGGACGACGCGTTGGTGCTGGCCGCTGTCACCGAGGCGGGCTACGAGCTCGCCGGCCGTACCGACAGGGTCATGCTGGCGCAGGCGGGCGGGTCGTGCTGCGGCTCGGGCGGCTGCCACTGATCGCCGCGTGGTCCGCTTCGCCGCCGTCGTCAGCGGGGTCAGGGCCGCGGCTTGACCCCTGACCTCCTGCGCAGGGTGAGGTCCAGCGCCAGGATCCCCGCCGCGCCCACCGTGTACCAGAACAGATCCGGCGGGTTGAACGTGCTCCCGAGCACCGGCGCCAGGACCCTGGGGAGGCCGAGGAGCTGGGCGAACTCGATCGCCCAGCTCGCCCCCAGCGCGATCAGCGCCGCCACCACCGGCCGCAGCCCGGGCGCGACGAAAAGCACGATCAAATAGATGAGCACCGTGTAGAACGCGTCCCCCGCGTACTGGAACAGCGGCCTGGTCGCCAGCCCCAGGATGATCGTTACGACGGCGAAAATCGTGATGCGGGAGCGCGGCATGCGATTACGCTAGCGGTTGATATGAGCGCAACACTTGTCGGAAAAGGTCTCGCCGCAGGTCATGGGGGGCGAGTCCTCTTCTCCGAACTCGACCTGGTCGTCGCCCCCGCCGATGTCATCGGCCTCGTCGGCGTCAACGGAGCGGGGAAGTCCACCCTGCTGAGAATGCTCGCGGGGGTCGACCAGCCGGAGAGCGGCTCGATCCGGCTCAACCCGCCCTCGGCCGTCGTCGGCTACCTGCCGCAGGAGCCCGAGCGCCGACAGGGCGAGACGGTCAGGGAGTTCCTCGCCCGCCGCACCGGGGTGACCAGGGCGCAGCGCGATCTGGACGAGGCGACGCAGGCCCTCGTGGAGGCACGTCAGGGCGCCGACGACGCCTACAGCCTCGCGCTGGAGCGCTGGCTGTCGCTCGGCGGCGCCGACCTGGAGGAACGGGCCGAGGAGGTGGCCGCCGACCTCGGCTTGACGATCGACCTCGACCAGGCGATGACGTCGCTGTCCGGAGGCCAGGCCGCTCGCGCGGGCCTGGCCTCACTGCTGCTCAGCCGCTACGACCTGTTCCTGCTGGACGAGCCGACCAACGACCTCGACCTCGACGGCCTCGACCGGCTCGAGGCGTTCGTGAAGGGGCTGCGCGCCGGCACCGTGGTCGTCAGCCACGACCGCGAGTTCCTGGCCAGGACCGCCACCGCAGTCCTCGAGCTCGACCTGGTCCAGCAGCAGGTCCACCTGTACGGCGGCGGCTACCAGGCGTACCTGGAGGAGCGCGAGGTCGCCCGCAGGCACGCCCGCGAGCGCTACGAGGAGTACGCCGACACCCGCGCCGACCTGGAGCTGCGCGCCCGCACCCAGCGCGCGTGGATGGAGAAGGGCGTCAAGAACGCCCGCAGGAAGCAGAAGGACAACGACAAGATCGGGCGTAACGCCCGCGTCGAGACCACGGAGAAGCAGGCCGCCAAGGCCCGCCAGACCGAGAAGCTGATCGAGCGGATGGAGGTGGTCGAGGAGCCGCGCAAGGAGTGGGAGCTGCGCATGGAGATCGCCGCCGCTCCCCGCGCCGGCGCCGTCGTGGCCACGCTGCGCCAGGCCGTGGTCAGGCGCGGCGCCTTCACCCTTGGCCCCGTCGACCTGGAGGTCGGCTGGGCGGAGCGCGTGGCGATCGTCGGCGCGAACGGCTCGGGCAAGACGACGCTGCTGGCCGCGATGCTCGGCAAGCTTCCCCTGGACGAGGGCCACGCCGCGCTCGGCCCGGGCGTCGTGGTCGGCGAGGTGGACCAGGCGCGCAGGCGGTTCGAGGGTGACGAGCCGCTGCTCGGCGTCTTCGGCGAGGCGTCGGATCTGGTGGAGGCCGAGGCGCGCACGCTGCTGGCGAAGTTCGGGCTGCGGGCCGACCACGTGTTGCGCCCGGCGGCCACGCTCTCGCCCGGCGAGCGGACCCGCGCCGGCCTCGCGCTGCTGCAGGCGAAGGGGGTCAACCTGCTCGTGCTCGACGAGCCGACCAACCACCTCGACCTGGCCGCGATCGAGCAGCTGGAGTCGGCGCTGGCGCACTATCCGGGCACGCTGCTGCTCGTCACCCACGACCGCAGGATGCTGGAAGCCGTGCAGGTAGATCGCCGGTTGCGGGTGAAGGAAGGTCACGTTTCCGAAGGAGGGTGAAAAATAACATCGCGGATGGAAACGAGAGTGAAACAATTTTCCGTCACTCGTTGACACGCGATGTTGGGATGGTGTGCCTTTCTCTATTAACAGGTCTCCCCCTGCCTGAGAGTGAGGCAACCAACAATGGGTAAATGGCTCGCGCGCCTGACGGCGCTCGGGGTGGCTCTAGTCCTGGCGGCACCCGTCACCGCCGCCCAGGCCGCAGACCCTGCGACGACGGGCAAGAAGACCGTCAGGATCGGCTCGATCCAGTCGGTCGACTCGATGAACCCGTTCCTGGCAGTACGGCTGATCGCGGGCCAGCTCCAGCGATGGACGTACATGTTCCTCACCGCGCCCGACCCCAAGACCCTGCAGCCCGGCCCCGACCTGGCCGAGTCGTGGGAGTCGTCGGAGGACGGGCTGACCTGGACCTTCAAGATCCGGCAGGCCAAGTGGTCGGACGGCCAGCCGGTCACCGCGCACGACGCGGCGTGGACGTTCAACAAGATCATGACGGATGACGCGGCCAAGACCGGCAACGGCCCCGCCGTGGAGAACTTCGAGTCGGTCACCGCGACCGACGACCGCACGCTGGTCATCAAGACCAAGGCGCCGCAGGCGTCGATGCTGTCGAACCCGATCCCGATCGTGCCCAAGCACGTCTGGGAGAAGGTCGGCGACATGGCCACGTTCGAGAACGAGACGTACCCGGCGGTCACCAACGGCGCGTACATCCCGATCGAGCACAAGAAGGACAACTACGTCAAGCTCAAGGCCAACCCTGACTACTGGCAGGGCAAGCCCAAGATCGACGAGCTGCAGGTCATCTTCTACGAGAACCCCGAGGCCGCCATCGCGGGCCTGAAGAAGGGCGACATCGACCTGATCGGCCGCCTGGCCGCGCCGCAGTTCGAGGCGGGCGCCGGCGACCCGAACATCGTGCAGTGGAACACCCCCGGCCGCCGGGCCGCGTACCTGCAGATCAACCACGGCGTCACCACCTCCGACGACAAGCCGATCGGTGACGGCCATCCGGCGCTGAAGGACCTGAAGGTCCGCCAGGCCATCCATCACGCGATCGACAAGCAGGCCCTCGTCGACCAGGTCCAGAACGGCCTGGCGGTCCCGGCCAACGGCTCGATCGTGCCGCCGATGTACACCGACTTCTTCTGGGAGGCCACCGGCGAGGACAAGATCTCCTTCGACCTCGCCAAGGCCAACCAGATCCTCGACGAGGCCGGGTACAAGAAGGGCGACGACGGCGTCCGCACCATGCCCGACGGCAAGCGGAAGCTCGAGATGCGCTTCAGCATCCACACCGACACCCCCCACGAGGACAAGCTGGCCCAGTTCCTCACCGGGTGGTTCAAGGAGATCGGCATCACGCTGACCACGCGGAAGCTCGACTCCAACAAGTTCGCCGAGGAGACCGGCAGCACCGCCCTGTTCGACATCGCGATCAGCGGCTGGTCGGTCAACCCCGACCCGGAAGAGGTCCTGGCCACGCACCTGTGCAGCCGCAGGCCGACCCCGAGCGGTGAGGGCGGCGGCACCGAGTCCTTCTACTGCGACAAGCAGTACGAGGACCTCTACCAGGCGCAGCTCAAGGAGCTCGACCCGACCAAGCGGGCCGACCTGATCAAGCAGATGCAGCAGCGCCTGTACACCGACGCGCCGGTCATCGCGATCTACTACCCGAACAACCTGGAGCTGTACCGCAAGGACCGGATCACCAGCATCACCCCGATCCCCTCGGGCAAGCAGGGCGAGGGCATCCTGTACGGCGGCGCCAGCGGCTACCCGATGATCACCTTGGACGCCCCCGCCGTCGCCACCGGCGGCTCCGCACAGGGTGGCGGCTCCAACACGGGCATGATCATCGGCATCGTGGCGGCGGCGGTCGTCGTGCTCGGCGCCGGCGGCTTCCTCCTGTCCAGGCGGCGCAAGACCACCTCGGACGAACGCGAATAATGGCCACTCCGCTCGAAACCGAGCCCGCCGCCGTCCAGACGGCGGCGGGTTCCGGCGATGACCGGCCCGCCTACCGGGGCACGCTCCGCTACGCCGTCACCAAGCTCGGCGGGGCGCTGCTCAGCATCGGCATGGTCATCGTCGCGACGTTCTTCCTGTTCCGCCTGATCCCCGGCGACCCGGTGATCGCCTACACGCGTGACGTGCCGCTCAGTCCTGACCAGATCGACCTGCTGCGCAAGCAGATGGGCCTGGACAAGCCGCTCATGCAGCAGTTCGCCGACTTCGTGCTGCGGACCCTGCAGTTCGACCTCGGCACCTCCTACGAGTACAAGCGGCCCGTCGCCGACCTCATCGGCGAGCGCTTCGGCCCCACGCTGCTGCTCGCGGGCGTCGGCCTGGTCATCGCGGTCAGCCTGGGCCTGTGGCAGGGCACCAGGGCGGCCTGGCACCACGGCGGCCGTCTCGACCGCTTCTCCACGGGCGTCTCGCTCGTGCTGTGGTCGGTGCCGACGTTCTGGCTCGGCCTGCTGCTGCTCATGGTGCTGGGCGCAGGCATCGGCCCGATCCCCGGGCTGTTCCCGACCAGGGGGATGGAGAGCGTCGACGCGCCCGACGGTTTCGGCTACGTGCTCGACGTCGCCCACCACATGGTGCTGCCCTGTCTCACGCTCGTGGCGGTGGTCTACGCGCAGTACCTGCTGGTCATGCGCTCGTCGCTGCTCGACGAGATCGGCCAGGACTACGTCACCACCGCGCGGGCCAAGGGCCTGCGCGACGACATGGTACGGCGGCGCCACGCCATCCCCAACGCCCTGCTGCCCACCGTGACGCTCGTCTTCATCCACATCGGCTTCGTGGTCGGCGGCGCGGTCTCGGTCGAGACGGTCTACTCCTGGCCGGGCCTCGGCCTGCTGTTCTACGAGGCGATCAAGGGACCCGACTTCGCGGTCATGCAGGGCACGTTCATGGTCGTCTGTGTCGCGGTGATCATCATGAACACGCTGGCCGACGTGGCCTACCACGTCCTTGACCCGAGGGTGAGGTCGGCATGAGCACCGTGACCTGGGCGCGCAGGCGCTCCGCGCTCGCCAGGTTCTGGCAGCAGTACCGCCGCCAGCGGGCGGGGATGATCGGGGCCGCGGTCCTGGTGATCTTCGTCGTGCTCGCGCTGATCACCCCGGTGATCACCGACCCGACCGGCATGGACGTCACGAAGGCGACGGGCGCCAAGATGGCCCCGCCGAGCATGGAGTTCCTGCTGGGCACCGACGAGTCGGGCCGCTCGATCCTGCTCATGATCCTGTGGGGTTCGCGTGTCTCGCTGCTCATCGGGTTCATGTCCGCGCTGCTCAGCATGGTGATCGGCACCGCGGTCGGCATCGCGGCAGGGCACTTCAGAGGCTGGATGTCGGCGACGCTCATGCGCATCACCGACTGGTTCCTGGTGCTGCCCTCGCTGGTGCTCGCGCTGGTGCTCTCGGCGATCCTCGGCGGCAGCACCTCCACGATCATCCTGGCGATCGGCATCACGTCCTGGGCCTCCACGGCCAGGCTGATCAGGGCCCAGACGCTGGCGGTCGAGGCGAGGCCGTACATCGAGAGGTCTCGTGCGCTGGGCGCCGGGCACTGGCACGTGATGACCCGCCACGTGCTGCCGAACGTCGCGCCGCTCGTCCTCGCCAACACCACCCTGCAGGTGGCCAGCGCGATCGTCGCCGAGTCGACGCTCGCCTTCCTCGGCGCCGACTCGGGTCAGGCGTCGTGGGGTCAGCTGCTGCGCGGATCCTACGACTGGGGCGCGGCCACGGCCGGCGCCTGGTGGTACATCCTCGCCCCCGGTCTCTGCATCGTCGCGGTCGTGCTGGCGTTCACGCTGTGCGGGCGGGCGATGGAGGCCGTGCTCAACCCACGCCTTCGGGGAGTCAGCCGATGAACCTGTTGTCACTCGAAGACGTCTCCGTGACCTACACCATCGCCTCGGGCGAGGTGCCCGCCGTGCGCGGCGTCTCGCTGGAGCTGGCTCCCGGCGAGGCCCTGGGAATCGCGGGGGAGTCGGGCTCGGGCAAGTCGACGCTGGCCATGGCGCTGCTGCGGCTGCTGCCGCGCGACGCCCGCGTCGAGGGCCGCATCCTGCTCGACGGCGAGGACGTGCTGGCCATGAAGTGGGGACGGCTGCGCGCGGTGCGCTGGGCCGAGGCCTCCATCGTGTTCCAGGGCGCGCAGCACGGCCTCAACCCGGTGCGGCGCATCGGCGAGCAGATCGCCGAGCCGTTGCTCGTCCACGGGCTCGCCCAGCCCGCGCAGGCGCGCACGCGCGTGGCCGAGCTGCTGGAGCAGGTCGGGCTGCCGGCCTGGCGGGCGCGGAGCTACCCGCACGAGCTGTCGGGCGGGCAGCGGCAGCGAGTGATGATCGCGATGGCGCTGGCCTGCTCGCCCCGCCTGATCATCGCCGACGAGCCGACGACGGCGCTGGACGTCATGGTCCAGGCCCAGGTCCTGACCCTGATCAAGGATTTGATCGCCTCCCACGGCATCTCCCTGATCACGATTTCTCACGATTTGTCCGTCCTGGCGGATATGTGTGACCGGCTGGCCGTCATGTACGCGGGAAGGGTCGTCGAGAACGGGCCCTCGCACGAGGTGTTCCACGAGGCACGGCACCCCTACAGCCGGGCCCTCGCCGCCGCCTTCCCGACGGTGGGCGACCCCGTCTCCAGGATGGCGCCCAAGGGGCTCGGCGGCGATCCGCCCGACCCGATGGACCTGCCGACGGGGTGCTCGTTCCATCCGCGCTGTCCCGTGGCGCTGGACGTCTGCTCGTCCCTGGACGTGGAGCTGTGGCCGGCCGGCCGTCCTGACGAGGGGCCGCACACCGCCGCCTGCGTCCACGTCCGCCCCGACCTCAAGACCGGATCCGCCGCCCCGGAGTCGTCTTCCCAGGAAAGCGGTGCCGATGATCTCGGGGGACCTGCTCGCGGGGCCCGGGGTGAGGTGGTCGCGGCCGCCTCGCTGGAGACCGCGACACGTGACGAGCGCGCCAAGGAGACCTCATGACCACCCCCCTCCTGCAAGCGCAGGACCTGCACGTGGAGTTCACCTCCAGGGGCAGGCGCGCCCGAGCCGTCGACGGGGTCAACCTGGCCCTCGGCGCGGGCGAGATCGTGGCCCTGGTCGGCGAGTCCGGCTGCGGCAAGACCACGCTCGCGCGCACGTTGCTCGGCCTGGAGCGCCCCACCAGCGGCACCGTCCTGTACGGCGGGCAGCCCCTGACCTACACCAGCAAGGCGCTCAAGGCCTACCGCAGGGAGGCCCAGCTCGTCCTGCAGGATCCGACGGGTTCGCTGAACCCCAGGCACACCGTCTACGAGGCGGTCGCCGAGGGGCCGCGCATCCACGGCCTGGCCAACGAGGAGCAGGTCGTCGCCGAGGCGCTGACCAGGGCGGGGCTCAGGCCCGCCGAGCGGTTCTTCCTGCGCTACCCGCACGAGCTGTCGGGCGGGCAGCGCCAGCGCGTGGTCATCGCGGGGGCGCTCGCGCTCAACCCGCGCCTGCTCGTCGCCGACGAGCCGGTGGCCTCGCTGGACGCGAGCGTTCGCGGCGAGATCCTGGCCCTGCTGCTGAAGCTCCGTGCGGAGCTCGGCCTGTCGGCCCTGGTCGTCACCCACGACCTCGGCCTGGCCTGGAACATCGCCGACCGGGTGGCGGTGATGTACCTCGGCAGGATCGTGGAGTCGGGCCCGGTCGAGGAGGTGCTGAAGGAGCCGCGGCACCCCTACACGCAGGCGCTGCTGTCGGTGCTCCCCGAGTCGCCCGAACGGGTGGTGCTGAGCGGCGAGCCGCCGGACCCGACGCGCATCCCCGGTGGCTGCCGCTTCCACGCGCGGTGCCAGGTGCTGGCCTCGGGCGCGGCCGCCGTGGCGGGGGTGGACGCCCGGTGCCGGTCGGAGCTGCTCCAGGTGCTGCCCGCGGTACCCGAGGCGCAGGCGGCCTGCTACTACGCCGACACGATGACGGCGGACGAGGCCCCCGTGGGCTGAGGCCCGCGCGGAAGGTGGGCGTGATCGAGTAAATCCAACGGATGACGTCCACCTGGTCCTCCCGCAGGAGGCGCGAAGGCGAAATTCCGGCGATCATCACCATCATGTCGAGAAGCAGCATCATGACCGGCGTGGGGCTGGCGGTGTTCGTCCTGGCCTACGCGTCGCTGGTCCTCACCGGCAACACGGTGATCCGGCAGTCGGCCGACCCCGGGGCCACGGGTGTCACCCTCTGGGCCACGCTGCTCCCGCCGCTCGCCGCGATCGTTCTGGCTCGCCTGGTGCCGCCGCGCGTGCCGCCGCCACAGCCACTGGCCGGCCTGCCGGGGGCCAGGCTGGCCAGGGAGACCTGGCTGCTCCTGGCGGCGGCCGTTATCTTCCCCCTCGCCGTCCTGGTCGTGGGCCGCGGCCTGCTCTATCCGGTGGCCAAGGTCGCCATCCTGCTGGTGGTGCCGCTGGTGGGGTTCTGGCTGATCAGGAAGGACGGCCCGGCCGCCAGGTCCATCCCGGCGCCGGTGACCTGGCTGGCGCCGCTGCCCGCCGTCCTGGCCTGGTTCCTGCTGGCCGAGGTCAGCCCGCTCTCGCCGCCGCTCACCCAGCAACTGCCCGATCCCGTCACGCTCGCGGTGGGCTCCCTGATCACGCTGCTGACCGCGAGCGTGCTGGAGGAGATCTTCTACCGGGGGTGGCTGCAGACCCGCCTGGAGGCCCGCTACGGCACCTGGCCCGGCATCCTCGCCTCCTCGCTGCTGTTCGCCCTGATGCACGTCAGCCACATCCGTCCCGACGCCATCGGCGTCGGCCTGGCCTCGGTCGTGGCGGCGCAGGGCCTGTTCGGCCTGATGCAGGGCTACCTGTGGGCCCGCTACCGCAACATCTGGGTGATCATCCTGATCCACGTCGTCGTCAACCTGGTCTACGTGGACCTGCTGATCTAGCGGTCGCGCATGATGGAGCCATGCTGCTCGAACATCAGGGCCAGAGCCCGACCGTCGACCCCACCGCCTACATCGCCCCCACGGCCACGCTCTGCGGCGACGTGCGGGTGGGGCCGGGCTGCCGCGTGCTGTTCGGCGCGGTCCTCACCGCGGAGGGCGGGCCCGTGGAGCTGGGCGAGGGCTGCGTCGTCATGGAGAACGCGGTGCTGCGCGGCACCCGGCAGGACCCGCTGACGCTGGGCAGGCACGTCCTGGTGGGTCCCGGCGCCTACCTCACGGGGTGCGCGGTCGGCGACGACGCCTTCCTCGCGACGGGGAGCAGGGTGTTCAACGGCGCCCGGATCGGCCCGCGGGCGGAGGTGCGGATCAACGCCGTCGTCCACCTGCGCACCACCGTGGCCGACGACACGACGGTGCCGATCGGCTGGGTGGCCGTGGGCGACCCCGCCGAGCTGTTCCCGCCCGACCAGCACGACCGGATCTGGGAGGTGCAGCGGGAGCTCGACTTCCCCGGGTACGTCTTCGGGCTGCCGCGCGCCCCCGACGGCGAGTCGATCATGCCCGAGGTCTCCCGCCGGTACGGCAGGGCCCTCGACCGCCACCGCACCGACCGGATCCTCTGACCCCGCCTTTCAGTCGGACGCCACCCTTCAGAAGGTACGCTCGCCGGCCAGCCAGGTGCCGAGCACCGTGATGTGCCTGAGTTTCCGCGGGTCCTCCGCGCGCGGGTCGGCCGACAGCCACACCAGGTCGGCGGCCTTGCCGGTGTCGAGGGCGCCGCGGTCGGACTCGGCGAAGGCCTGGTAGGCCACTCCCGAGGTGTACGCCGTGAGCGCGTCCGCCACCGAGAGCCGTTCACCGGGCGTCCACGCGTCGCCGGAGCCGTCCAGGGTCTGCCTGGTCGTCGCGACCTGGATGCCGAGCAGCGGTTCGTGCGAGCTGACCGGCCAGTCGCTGCCGAACGAGAGCGGGGCGCCGAGCGCGCGCAGCGTCTCCATCGGGTACTGCAGGTCGGCCCTGGAGGGCCCGAGCCTGGGGACGGTCAGCTCGGTCTGCAGCGGGTCGAGCTGCGCCCAGAGCGGCTCGAAGTTGGCGATCACTCCCAGCTCGGCGAAGCGGGGCAGGTCGGCGGGGTCGACGAGCTGGGTGTGCGCGATGACGGGGCGGCGATCCCACGCGGGGTTCTCCCGCACGGCTCTCTCGACGGCGTCCAGCGCGGCCCTGACCCCGCCGTCGCCGATCGCGTGGATGTGCACCTGGAATCCGTCGGCGTCGAACGCGGTCACGGCCTCCGACAGCGCGTCCGGCTCCCAGACGGGCATGCCGCAGGAGTGCGGCACATCCACGTACGGCTCCAGCATGGCCGCCGTGCCGCCCTCGATGACGCCGTCGGCGAAGAACTTGACGGTGGCGGCGGTGACGAGCGCCGTCCGCGCCTCGGCCACCTGGGTGCGCAGCGCGGAGAAGGGGGCCCGCTGGGCCCGCCAGGTGTCGGGGTCGGCGCGGAAGGCGAGGTTGGCGCGGAAGCGCAGCGCGCCCCGCCGCGCCGCCTCCAGGTAGGCCGCCACCATGGGCGGCTCGACCCAGGCGTCCTGCACCCAGGTGATGCCCGCGGCCGCCATGGTCCTGCTCGCCTCGGCCAGGCCCTCGACCAGTTCGTCGAGCGACTTGGCGGGCACCAGGTCGAGGACGAGGTCGCAGGCGTGCCATTCCCTGAGCGTGCCGAGCGGGCTGCCGTCGGGCCTGCGGAGGATCCAGCCCAGCCGGGGATCGGGCGTCGAAGGGCCGATCCCGGCCCGCTCGAGGGCCGGGGTGTTGCACCAGACGGTGTGGTAGTCGTAGGCGCGCAGCACCACGGGCCGGTCGGGGACCGCCTCGTCCAGCCAGCGCGCGTCGAACTCGCCGAGGGGGGCGAGGGAGGGGTCGTAGCTGCCGCCGACGATCCACTCCAGCGAGGGATTCTCGGCCGCGTAGCGCCCGACCTCCGCGACGATCTCGGCCACCGTGGTCAGGCCCTTGATCTGTGGTCCCTGTGCCTCAAGGCCGCCGAACAGCGGGTGCGCGTGCCCGTCGCCGAAGGACGGCATGAGGAAGCCGCCCTCCAGGTCCACCACGGTGGCGCCGGCGGACGGTCGTGGGACGATCCTTCCGCCAGAGACGGCCAGCGAGGCGGTCGTCTCCGTTCCCGTCCAGATGGTTCCGTTGGTGAAGAGCAGGTCAGGCACGGGTGGCTTCCTCCGTGGTGAGCTGGGCGTAACGGGCGGGTTCGCGGCGGCGGATGCGCAGGGCGAGCAGCGCGCCGAGCGCGAAGACGAGGGGGACGGGCAGGATGAGCAGCGCGTTGACGGTCCCCGTCGCCCCCGTGATGAGCTCGAAGTTGGCCACGACGAGGACGATGATCACCGCGAGCAGGACGAAGGCCGAGAAGGGCGCGACGAGCACGCGTCCGGCGCCGAAGCCCCTGCGGTCCTTCCTGAAGAAGGCGACCACCGACAGGGCGGCCAGCGCCTGCAGGGCCATCACGCCGATGATGCCGGTGCCGTTCGTCCACAGGAAGATCACGGTGTAGGGGTCGGATCCGGCGAGGATGCCCGCCACGACGACGAGCACGGAGAGCACGACCTGCGTGACCACCGCGACGTACGGCGAGCCGTTGTGCGCGGAGATCCTGGCGAGCGGCCTGGGCAGCACGCCTTCGCGGCCGAGGGCGAAGAAGTAGCGGGTGGAGGCGTTGTGGAAGGCCAGTGCGGCGGCGAAGCAGCTCGTCACGATCAGCAGGTGCATCGCGTCCGCCGCCCACTTGCCGGCGAAGGAGGCGGTCGCGGTGAAGACCATGTCCGCGCCGCCCTCGCCGTTCGCCACCTCGACGGCCTTGTCCACGCCGTAGGCGTTGATGATCATCCAGACCGTGAAGGTGTAGAAGAGCGCGAGGAAGGCCACCGCGGCGTAGGTCGCCTTCGGGACCGTCCGCTGGGGGTCGCGGGCCTCCTCCGCGTAGATCGCGGTCGCCTCGAAGCCGATGAAGGCGCCGATCGACAGCACGAACATGCCGCCCGCGCCGCCGGAGAACAGCTCGGCGGGGTTGAACGGCCGCAGCGACACCCCGCCGCCGTTGACCAGCACCGCCACCTCGAAGACCAGCAGGATCAGCACTTCGAGCGCGAGTGCGACACCCAGCACCTTCGCGCTGAGCGTGATCTTCAGGTAGCCGAGCACACCCACGGCCGCCACGCACAGCAGCGTCCACGCCTGCCACGGCACGTCGATCCCGAAAACGTCGGACATCGTCGAGGCGGCGAACACCCCGAAGGCGGCCATCAGCCCGATGCCGATCAGGTTGTAGGAGATGACCGCGACGTACGCCGAGCCGAGGCCCGTCGCCTTGCCCAGGCCCCTGCCGATGTAGGCGTAGAAGGCGCCCGCGTTGCGCACGTGCCCGCTCATCGCCGTGAACCCGGCCGCGAACAGGCCGACGACCACGCCCGACAGCAGGTAGCCGAGCGGGGCGGCGACGCCGCCGATGCCGATCGCCAGCGGCGCCACCCCTGCCATGACGGTGAGGGGAGCGGCCGCGGCCACGACGAAGAAGACCAGGTCAGCGGTGCCGATGGCATTGCGTGACAGAGACATGGCCGGCTCCGAAACTAAAGGCGTTAGTTTGTTGGTGGGACGGTACTCGAAGGGGGCACGTGATGGGAAGACCGCGGCGGCCGATCCTGAGCAGGGAGGGCATCTTCGCCGCTGCTCTGGCGCTCGTGGACGAGGAGGGTTCCGAGGCGCTGACCGTGACGCGCCTGGCCAGGAGGCTCGGTGTCCAGGCCGCTTCGCTCTACAACCACGTCTCGGGCCGCGAGGAGATCGTGGAGGGGGTCCGCGACCTGGTCGTGGCGGAGATGGACGTGGCCGCGCTGGACGGGGAGCCGTGGCAGGAGGCGCTCGCCGTCTGGGCCAGGTCGTATCTGGCCGCCTTCGCCCGCCATCCGAACACCGCGAAGCTGCTGTCCACGACCACGATCAGGTCGCCGGGAACGCTGGCGATGTACGAGCGCGCGGTCGCGCTGCTGGAGCGGGCCGGCTGGCCGAGCGATCAGGTGGTGGCGGTGTTCACCGCGATCGAGTCGTTCGCGATCGGGTCCGCGCTCGACCTGGCGGCGCCCAGCGTCATGATCGATCCTTCGTCGCAGGAGTTGCCCCTGCTGTCGGTGGCGCTGAAGGGCACGCCGCCCGAGCGCGCGATGAGCGCCTTCGAGCTGGGGCTCGCGGCGCTCATCAGCGGGCTGGACGAACGTCTGAGACGCTCGCGCCAGTGAATGGAGGGCTCAGAAGGCGCTTATCGTCGCGGGCGCGCGCTCGGCCCTGCTCAGCGCGCGGATCACCGCCGTCGGCCCGTGCCGGTGGACGGCCAGGCGGGCCAGCAGGTCGACCACCGGGTCGATGACGTCCTGCGGCAGGTCGGGTGTCGGGATGCCCACGCTCGCGGCCAGGTCGTCGGAGTGGACGACGATCTCCATGAGCCTGGTGAGCAGGAAGTCGTCGAGCGTCAGCGACCACTGCGCCCACGGCAGGCCGACCACCCTGTCGGCGGGCTCGGCGCGCAGGGCGGGCGCGAGCGCGTCGAGGTCGGCCTGCGCGCGTGTCACCAGCGGGTCCGGCCCCTCGGCCGCGGCGTCCTCGCCGCCGCGCCTGATGCTCACGTTGGACTCGTGCCCGAGACCCGCCGTGACCCAGGCGGAGCGGGCGTAGTGCTCCCTGAGCGGGAGGGCGGGGCCGTTCGGCTCGGTGGCGAGAGTGGGGCCGACCCTGAAGATCTGCTGAGCGAGGTGGCCGGCCAGGCCCGCCACGCTGAACTCGGTGAGCGCGCTGGGCTTGGCCCAGGCCGCCGCCACCGCCTGGTCGCGAAGCAGCGTCACCGCTGAGGCCGCCGCCGTCAGATACAGCTCCCTGATTTCAGCCACGACCGCGATCCTACTCACGAGCCGGAAATGCCGCCCTTCGGGTGGTCAGGCGGTGACCCTGGCCAGGACGACGCCGCCCACGATCAGCGTCAGCGCGGCCATGCGGCCCACGCTGACCGGGTCGTCGTTGAGCACGATGCCCAGCGTGATCGCGCCCACCGCGCCGATCCCGGTGAAGACGGCGTACGCGGTGCCGACGGGCAGCGTGTCCATCGCCTTCGACAGCAGCCAGACGGCCGCCGCCATCAGCACCAGGCAGATCGCCGTCGGCACCGGCCTGGTGAAGTTCTGGGTCGGCTTGATGCTCTGCGACCAGGCGACCTCGACCAGGCCGGCCATCGCGAGATAGGCCCAGTTCACCGTCCCGCCTCCTTCCTCGCCCTGGCCACCGACTCCAGGTGCCTGTCGCGCAGGTGCGCCAGCCCCGGGTCGATCAGCGAGTTCACCAGTTCGGCGGTGATGAAGGTCACGTCGGACACGGCGAAGTGGCCGGCGAAGAAGTCGCGCAGGTACCGCTCCTGGTGGTCGACGGCCTCCTTGGGGGTCCCGGGACCGTAGGCGCCGCCCCGCGCGCCGGTCACCACGAACGAGCGCCCCTCGAGCGACATCTTGGGGAAGGTGATCTGGTCGAGCCAGGCCTTCAGCGCCGAGGGGATCGAGTAGTTGTACATGGGCGTGCCGATCAGGATCACGTCGGCCGCGACCACCTCGGCGAGCAGCGGCTCGAGGATCGCCCACGCCCGCTCCTGCGCCGGGGTGCGCACCGCCTCGCGGTAGCGGTCGATCTCGATAATCCCGTGCGCCAGCACGTGGTCGCACAGCTCCGTCCAGGCCTCATCGATGTGCGGGACGGGCGCGGCGGCCAGGTCCCGGTAGGTGTAGCCGCCGTCGGGGTGGGCGGCGCGCCAGCTGTCGGCGTAGATCCGGGACAGCTCGCGGGAGAAGGACGCACGCCGGGCGCTGGAGTCGAGATGCAACAGGTTCATGGACAGCTCCTTAATAACCGGACACAATGTCCACTTGCACGCTACCCGACAACCGGACACCATGTCCATATGGAGAGAGCCGACGCCGCCCGCAACCGCGCCAGGATCCTCGAGGCCGCCGCGGGCCTCTTCAGAACCAAGGGCGCGCCGAACGTCACCATGGACGACATCGCGAAGGCGGCGGGCGTCGGCAGGGGCACCCTCTACCGGCGCTTCCCCGACCGGGCCTCGATCGCCATGGCCCTGCTCGACGAGCACGAACGGGTGCTGCAGGAGAAGCTGATCCGCGGCGAGCCGCCGCTCGGCCCGGGCGCGCCCCCCGCCGAGCGCCTGGCCGCCTTCTACGCGGCCATGGTCGAGCTGCTGGAGGAGCACGCCCACCTGGTGCTCGGCTCTGAGGTGGGCCGCTCCCGCTTCGAGACGGGGGCGTACGGATTCTGGCGCGTCCACGTCAGAGCGCTGCTGGACGGCGTGCGGGACGCCGACGCGCTGGTCGACACGCTGCTGGCGCCCCTGGCCCCGGACGTCTACAGCTACCAGCGCGAGGTGCGGGGCCTGACGCCGTCACAGATCACGGCGGCGCTGGGACGTCTGGCCTGCGTCGCGCTCACGTGACGGCGGGCGGCGAAGTCCTGCTGGAGCACGCGTGAGGGACGGGCGGCCACCGGTGACGGACGGTGGCCTTGACCCGGGCTTGCCGTACGGGAAAAGAGGATCAGCCGAACAGGGCGGAGACGGACTCGCCCTCGTGGATGCGGCGCATGGCCTCGGCCAGGGCAGGGGCCACCGACAGCACGTGCAGCTTGGCGTCGGGCTTCGGCTCGGGGATCGGAACGGTGTTGGTGCAGACGATCTCCAGCACCTCGTCGAGCTCGCTGAGCCGCTCCACCGCACCCGCGGCGAACAGCCCGTGCGTGCAGGCGATCCTGATCGAGTTGACCTCGCGCTCGCGCAGCCGGTCGAGGAGCTCGATGACGGTGGTGCCGCGGGCGATCTCGTCGTCGAGGACGATGACGTCCTTGCCCCTGACCTCGCCGATCACCGAGCTGATCGTCACCTTGTCGTCGCTGAGGCGCTGCTTGGCGCCCATGGCGACCTCGGCACCGAGGAGCCTGGCGAAGGCGGCGGCCTCCTTGGCGTTGCCGAGGTCGGGGGAGACGACGACGGTGTTGGACAGGTCGTACTGGCGGAAGTGGGCGGCCAGCTCGCGCAGCGCGTGCAGGTGGTCGACGGGGACGCTGAAGAAGCCGTGCACCTGCGGCGAGTGCAGGGTCATCGCGAGCACCCTGTCGGCGCCGGCGGCGACCATGAGGTCGGCGACCAGTCGGCCGCCGATGGAGATGCGCGGGGCGTCTTTCTTGTCCGAGCGGGCGTAGGCGTAGTGCGGCATCACGACCGTGGTGCGGGCGGCCGAGGCGCCGCGCGCCGCGTCGATCATGAGCAGCAGCTCGACCAGGTGCTCCTGCACGGGCGGCACGAGCGGCTGGATGAGGAAGACGTCACGTTCGCGGCAGTTGGCCTGCAGCTGGACTTCCAGGCAGTCGTTGGCGAACCGGTGGAGGCGGACGGGATGCAGGGGAGTGCCGAGGTGGGCGCAGATCTCCGCGGCCAGCTGGGGGTGGGCGCTGCCGCTGAAAACAGTGATGTCTCGCACGTCAGGCCACCCTACAGAGGCAGCCTCCGCAACGGCTCGTCGGTCAGCCGGTGGACGGTCCACTCGTCCATCGGGACCGCCCCGATCGACTTGTAGAAGTCGATGGAGGGCTCGTTCCAGTCGAGGACGGACCACTCCAGCCGGTCGTAGCCGCGCTCCACGCAGATCCTGGCCAGCTCCTTCATCAGGGCCTTGCCGTGACCGCCGCCCCTGGCCTCCGGGCGGACGTAGAGGTCCTCCATGTAGATGCCGTGGGTGCCGCGCCAGGTGGAGTAGTTGAGGAACCAGAGCGTGTAGCCGACCACGCCCCCCTCGTGCTCGGCGACGAGCCCGTACAGGGCGGGACTGGGGCCGAAGAGGGCGGTCTCGAGCTGCTCCCTGGTGACACGCACCTCGTGCAGGGCCTTCTCGTAGTCGGCGAGCTCGCGGATCATGGCGATGATCTCGGGGACGTCCTGGACAGTCGCTGTACGAATCACGCGCGCAGCCTACCCGCGTGTTAACGTCACCCTTCGTGACGGAGAGCATCTACGTCGGCCACGCGGCGGCCGACGCCCTCGGCGACAGGGGCTGGCTGCTGGGACACTTCAAGCCTGAGGACGATGTACGGCACAGCCAGGACGTCGAGATCAAATGGGGCGTCCATCCCAAGGGTGACGAACGCGCCCAGTGGGTGCGCGGCGAGAAACGGACCGCCCTGCTCGTGCTGATCAGCGGCCGGTTCCGGATGGAGTTCCCCGGCCGCAGCGTGGTGCTCGACCGGCAGGGCGACTACATCATCTGGGGCGTGGGAGTCGACCACTCCTGGGTGGCGGAGGAGGAGTCGGTGGTGATGACCGTCCGCTGGCCCTCGGTGGCCGGCTACGCCGTCCCTTAGATCTCACACACGTTCATGCGATGCGCTTGACCCTGGACTGGGCAATTATCGGCACATGGGGATCATTTCGCGTGGCTTCCGCGGCAGGCAGCGGGACGGCGACGGCCGCCTGCCGCCAGGCCAGTACCAGGTACACGACTTTCCCGTGCTCTCCGCGGGACCCACGCCCAGGATCGAGCGGGACCAGTGGGAGTTCACCATCGACACCGAGGCCGAGCAGACCCACCGCTGGTCGTGGCAGGAGCTGATGGCGCTGCCGCAGGAGAGCCCGACGGTCGACATCCACTGCGTGACCAAGTGGTCGAAGTTCGACACCACCTGGCAGGGCGTCTCGCTCGACGTGCTCTTCGAGGACGTCGAGACCTCGGCGGAGTACGCGCTCGTCCACTCCTACGGCGGCTACACCACCAACCTGCCGCTGGAGGACCTGCTCGACGGCAAGGCGTGGATCTGCCACCGCTTCGACGGCGAGGAGCTCGAGCCCCAGCACGGCGGCCCCGCCAGGCTGGTCGTGCCGCATCTCTACTTCTGGAAGTCGGCCAAGTGGGTGCGCGGCATCAGGCTGCTGAACGAGGACTGGCCCGGTTTCTGGGAGACCGCGGGCTACCACCACTACGGCGACCCGTGGCGCGAGCAGCGCTACGAGGGTGATTAGGTGGCGGCGCGCGCGGCTGACCGCCGCGCGCGAGGAGACCCCGACCGCGCGCACGCTGGTCTTCGAAGTGGCCGACTGGCCAGGTCACCTGGCAGGTCAGCACGTCGACGTACGGCTGACCGCGCCCGACGGCTACACGGCGCAGCGCAGCTACTCCCTGGCCGCCCCCGAGGGCGTCGAGCTGACCGTCGAGGGACTGCCCGATGGCGAGGTCTCGCCGTACCTCGTCGACGAGCTGACGGTGGGCGACGAGATCGAGCTGCGCGGGCCGGTCGGCGGCTGGTTCGTGTGGCGGCCCGCCGTCACGACGCCGGTGCTGCTGGTGGCGGGCGGCTCGGGGATCGTGCCACTCATGGCGATGATCAGGGCCAGGCGGCTGATGGGCGGCGAGACGCCGTTCCATCTGGTCTACTCGCTGGGCGAGCCCGCCCGCCGGTACTACGCCGCCGAGCTGGACACGCCCGAGCCGTGGCTGACCATCACCTGGGTCCACACCAGGGTCGCGCCGCACCGCAGGATCACCAAGGACGACCTGCCGGGCCCTGGACCCGACGTGTTCGTGTGCGGGCCGACCGGCTTCGTCGAGGCCGCCGCCGACCTGCTGCTCGACCTCGGCCACGACCCCGGGCAGGTCAGGACCGAGCGTTTTGGAGGCTGACATGCACCTGGACGGCAACGCACTCGCGGGACCGCTGAGCGAGATCTTCGCCGTGGACCTCACCTCGGCGGTCGGCACCTGCGCCGCCTGCGGCCTGAAGGGCCCCATCGCGGCGCTGATGGTCTACGACGCGGGCCCCGGGCTCGTGGCCCGCTGCCCGGGCTGCGAGGAGGTGGTGATGCGCCTGGTCAGAGGGCCTCAGGAGGCCTGGCTCGACCTGCGGGGAACGGTGTCGCTGCGCATTCCGCTCCAGTAGTACTCCAGCACGTCCACTTCGAAGCCCTCGGGGAAGCGCTCGACGAACTCCCTGGCCCTGGTGCCGCCGTGGCGCTCGTAGAAGGCGACGGCGGGCCTGTTCTCCTTGAGCACTTCCAGGTAGAGCTCCTGGCCCGCCGCCCTGTCGAGGGCGTGACGCAGTAGCACGCCGCCGATCCCCGACCGCTTGAGCCGGGGATCGACGTGCAGGTTGTCCAGCAGGACCCGCCCGTCCTCGGGGATGAGATAGGCGAACCCCGCGATGGCCGTGCCGTCGTCGGCGACCAGCAGCTCGCCCTTGGCGCCGTTGACCAGCCTCTCGTGCCACATGGCCGCCTGCTGCGCCTCGACGGGCCCGTCGAGGTAGTCGGCGGGGAAGATCTCCGCGTAGGCCGTGCGCCAGCTCCTGGTGTGCAGCGCGGCGATCCGCTCCGTGTCGGCGGCGGTGCCCTCTCTGATGTCCACTCATGAATTGTCGGGGCTTGTCCCTGTGGTCACGACCATGACGCCTCAGGCCTGGGAGCGATCCGGTCGGCACACCGTTCCCCGAGGGGGCAAGCGCAGGTCGATGAGGTAACGGTTGGCGTGGGCGATCGTGCACGCGTCGCCGGTGAGGTACAGCCCGTGCCCGTGCCCCTCGAAGCGGACCGTCGACGACCCCGGCACCCGCGTCGCCAGGTCGGCGGTGTCGGCGTAGTCGGTCCACGTGCCCGCGCCGAGGAACGGCGGCAGTCCCGCCGTGGGCAGCGGCGCGGCCGGGTTCTGCACCGGCAGCGGCCAGCCCACGCAGCCGAGCCGGTGCCAGACCACGTTGCCGGCCAGGTTCGGCGACAGGCGCTCGCCGAGCTTCCTGACGCTCCGGTAGTCGGCGTAATCGCGGAAGCGGTAGCCGTCCAGGCAGTGGGTCATGTTCATCCCGACGAAGGCCATGGGCTTCGGGCTGCCGATCCCGGCCCCGACGTACCCGGCGAAGCCCGAGGCGTCCCCCCGCTCGGCCCTTTCGATGCTCTCGGACAGCTCCTTCCACCTCGCGTGGTCGGCGCCCGGTGAGATCAGGTGCGGAGCGGCGGCGATCTGCAGGTCGAACCCGCTGTAGGCGATCTCGCGCGCCGGGATCGGCGAGCGGTCGGCGGCGGCGAGCAGCGCGCGCCACGCCGCACCCGCGTCGCGTCCGTGCAACGCGCACGCGGTGCTGGACGCGCACCAGGTGACGAAGCGGCCGAACTGCGCCTCCATGACCGTGTGGCGGTCGTTCCTGCCGACCTGGTTCACGATGCCGTCCAGGTACATCGCCCTGATCCTGCGGGGGAAGAGCCTGGCGTAGGCGTAGGCGGGCACGCCGCCGTAGGAGGTGGCGACGAAGCTGAGCCGTTCCTCGCCGAGCGCGGCGCGGACGGCGTCGATGTCCCTGGCGACGGAGGCCGAGTCGAGGTGGCCGAACAGCTCGGGGTCACGGGCCGCGCACCGCAGCGCGGCGGCGCGGTTCGCCCTGCCCAGCTGGTCGTACGCGCGCTCGTCGCGGGGCAGCGTCAGCCACGGACCCTTCTCCAGGCACTCGGAGGAGAAGATCTCCAGCGCGGGCGAGTTGCGCGGCGTGAAGCTGACCACGTCGAACCGCCTGCGCAGGTGCGCGAAGCTGCCTCCCGACTTCTCCAGGTCGTCGACGCCCGAAGCGCCGGGGCCGCCGGGGATGGAGAAGACGGTGCCGATCCTGCGGCCCGTGCCCGTCGTGGCGAGCCTGGCCACAGGCAGGCTGATCTTCCGGCCGCCGGGCTCGTCCCAGTCCACCGGCACCTGGACCGAGCCGCACTCCATGTCCTCGCGGCACGGCTTCCAGTCGATGGCGGACGCCGCGCCGGCGGGCTGGGCGACGACCACCGTCGCCACCAGCACGCCGGTGGCCGCCAGCCCCGCGACCAGCGGCCTGGCCCTGCGCCCGCGCACGACGATGGCCACCGCGCCGGCCATCATCGCAACGACCGGATAGGCGACCAGCACCGCGGCCGCGGCCAGTGGGGGCAGCAGGTCGCCGCCTCCGACGATCAGGTACGCGCCGATCCGCGAGCCCCACGGGCTCGGCAGCGTCATTGCGGCGGTCGGCAGCACGAACACCAGCATGATCAGCACCACCAGCGAGCCCGCCGTGGAGCGCAGCACCGTGCCCACGCCGAGCCCGACCAGCGCCACCAGCGGCACCGACGCGCCCGCGAGCGCCACCTCGGCCAGCACGCCGGGCTCGGACAGCGAGGCCCCCAGCGTCTGCCCGCTCAGCAGCACCCGGCCTGCCCGGTCGCCCAGGACGGCCTGGGTGGCGACGTGCATCCCGAAGGCCAGCACCTCACCGGAGACCAGCCCCACCACCAGCAGCATCGGCACCTTGGCGCACAGCAGCACGAGCCGCCTGGGCACCGCCACCAGGCTCGTGTCGTGCTCGGCCGTCATGGCCAGCGCCCCGAGCGCGCCGAGCACGAAGTACGCCACGGGCAGCCCGGTGCCCAGCCCGGCGCCGAGGTTGTCGAAGCGCAGCTGGTCGGCTCCCGTCTGGTTGTCGAAGCCGCGCGTGACCATGAAGGCCGCCCCCGCGCTCAGGAACACCGCGAGCAGCGACGAGGCGAGCAGGTAGAAGTTGGAGCGCAGCGACCTGAACTTCAGCCACTCCGCCAGCACCGCGTCGATCATCGGAACTCCACGCTTCCCTCGGTCAACTCCATGAACGCCTCCTCGAGCGACGCCCCGCGCGGGGTCAGCTCCCGCAGCGCGATCCCCTGGGCCAGCGCCACCTCGCCGATCCGTGCGGGGTCGAGCTCCGCCACGTCGAGCGCGTCGTTCTCCCGCGCGACGGTCGCCCCGGCGGCCCGCAACGCGCGCGCCAGCCGTTCGGGCTCGGCGGCCCGGACGAGCACGCCCCGCTGGAAGCGCTCCACCAACGCGGTCATCGTGGTGTCCGCGATCAACCTGCCTCTGCCGACCACCACCACGTGGTCGGCCGTGACCGCCATCTCGCCCATGAGGTGGCTGGAGACCAGGACCGTGCGTCCCTCGGCGGCCTGCGCGCGCATCAGCTCGCGGATCCACCGCACCCCCTCGGGGTCGAGCCCGTTGACCGGCTCGTCGAACATCAGCACGGGCGGGTCGCCCAGCAGCGCCACCGCGATGCCGAGCCGCTGTTTCATACCGAGCGAGAACCCGGCGATCCGCTTGCTCCCCACCCCCGCGAGTCCCGCGAGCTCCAGCACCTCGGTCACCCTCCTGCTCCCGATGCCGTTGCTGCGCGCGACGCAGGCCACGTGCGCCCGCGCGCTGCGCCCTCCGTGGACGGCTCCCGCGTCCAGCAGGGCGCCCACCTGGCGGAGCGGCCGGGGATAGGCGGTGTAGGGGCGGCCGTCGATCAGCGCGGTGCCGCCGTGTGGGGTCTCCAGCCCGAGGACCGCGCGCATGGTGGAGGACTTGCCCGCCCCGTTCGGTCCGAGGAAGCCGGTGACCTTCCCCGGCTTCACGGTGAACGTCAGGTCGTCGACCGCGACGGCTCGGCCGTACCTGATGGTCAGCGCGTTTATTTCGATCACCCCTCCAGGCTTTCGCGCGCTCGCGCGCCGCACAGTGGGGCTGGACCTACTCTTCAAGATGTGAGGCTGTTGGTGAACGCGGTGACCGGCGTGGCCGCTCTGGCCCTGCTGCTCGCGCTGCCGTTCGCGCGGCGCAGGGTGCTGGCGGCGGCCCGCAGGCTCGCCGGGTCGGACCCCGGTGACCTGCGGCTGGTCGCCTGGCTGTTCGTGCACGGCGTGACGGGCCCGGCCGCGCTCTTAGGGGTCGCGGTGGTGCTCTCGGCGGTCGGAGTGATCTGGACCCTGCGCACGGCCGAGGCCTCGATGGCCGTGACGTTCACCCTGTCGCTGTCGATGCTGGCCATCGTGGTGTTCGCCGCCGGCTTCGGCTACCTCGCCACCAGGGCCCAGGCCCGCCTCGCCGACCTGCTCCTGCGCCCCGACCCCCGCGTCAGGGAGCTGGCCGACGCGCAGGCCGCCGAGCTGCGCAGGATCGAACGCGACCTGCACGACGGCGCGCAGGCCAGGCTGATCTCCATCAGGATGACCCTCGGTCTCGCCAGGTCCGCGCGGGATCCGAGGGAGCTGATCGAGGAGGCGTGGGAGTCGGCCGGCCAGGCCCTCACCGACCTGCGTGACCTCGTGCGCGGCATCCACCCGCCGGTCCTCGCCGACCGGGGGCTCGTCGGCGCCATCCAGGCCGCCGCGCTGCTGTGCCCCGTTCCGGTACGGCTCGACCTGGAGCTGGACGGCAGGCCCGAGGCGCCGGTGGAGTCCGCCCTCTACTTCGCCGTCACGGAGGCGCTGTCCAACGTGGCGAAACACAGCGGGGCGCGCTCCGCCTGGGTGCGCCTGGCGCACTCCGGCGGCGTCCTGCGCCTGACCGTCGGCGACGACGGCCGCGGTGGCGCCGATCCTCGCGCGGGCACCGGCCTGCGCGGCATCTCCCGCAGGCTGTCCGCCTTCGAGGGCACACTGACCGTCCACAGCCCCCCAGGCGGGCCGAGCGAACTCACCATGGAGCTGCCGTGCGCGTTGTCATCGCCGAAGATCTCGCCCTCCTCAGGGACGGGCTGATCCGCCTGCTGACGACGCACGGCTTCGAGGTGGCTGCGGCGGTCGACAACGGCCCGATGCTGCTGGCCGCGCTGCTGCGGCACCGCCCCGACGTGGCGGTCATCGATGTACGGCTGCCGCCCACCCACACCGACGAGGGCCTGCGCGTCGCGTTGGAGGCCCGCCGCAGGATGCCTGGGCTGCCGGTGCTGATCCTCTCCCAGTACGTCGAGCAGCTCTACGCCAGGGAACTGCTGTCCGACCGGTCGGGCGGGATCGGCTATCTGCTGAAGGACAGGGTGGGTGACGTCGAGCAGTTCGTCGACTCCGTGAGGAGCGTCGCCGCCGGTGGCACCGCGCTCGACGCGGAGGTCGTCAGCCAGCTCCTGACCCGCCGCGACGACCGCCTGGCCGCGCTGACGCCGAGGGAGCGCGAGGTGCTGGCGATGATGGCCGAGGGCCTGTCCAACCAGGCCATCGCCGGCCGGTTGGTCGTCACGGACAAGGCGATCGGCAAGCACACCTCGAACATCTTCGCCAAGCTCGGACTGCCGCCCGACGACGACCTGAACCGCCGGGTCATGGCCGTCCTGGCGTACCTGGAGGCCTGATGGACCTGGGGGCACTCGGCGGAGGAGCTTGAGGCGCGGTTCCGTTCGGGATGGCGCGGCACCACGGTGTCGACCTCGTGGACGAGGTCGAGCGCAAGTGGCCGGTGTGGAATCCCGAGTGGAAGGGCCGGTATGCGTAAGGGGCTCATGCCGGTGGCAGGAGCCCCTTACGTCGACGTCGTGGCGTCGTTCAGTGCTGGCTGATGAAGGTCACGATGCGACATGCCGGTCGGCTGGCAAACGTGATCTCAGAGCCGGAAAAGCTTGGGGTACGGCGCGCTGATGCGCAGTTTCTCGGTGCCGAAGTCGACAAGGACCGCGACGTCTTCTTCGACGCCGATGACCAGGCCAAGGCCGTATTTGTCGTGGCTCACCCGGTCCTGCAGCGCGAACTGCTCGACGGGAGGCAGGGGTGCGGCAGGTCGGTTGAAGGGACTGCCAGGCAAGGGGCGACGGGCTGCTCTCGTGGGCTTCATCCTTACCAGTATGCGCCTGCTCAGCCGATAAAGGCGAACTTCCGGCGAGTCAATCTCGGCGATCGGGTTGGTTCGGCCCGTGCGGGGCAGGTCAGAGGGTTCGGCTGCTCCTGCCGTACCGGTCTTTTTGCTTCCGCGGGGGCGCGGGTAGATCTATTGCCGCGACCGCGGGCGGCAGCCGGGCTTCGATGGCAGGCGAATGCGGAAGATCCCTGATATGGCACGCTACGGAACTCAGTTCGGTCCTGACCTCACCTTCCTCGGCGTGGAGCGGTGTGACTGGCAGGATCCCTCGACGTACGCCGACGCCGACGTGGTCATTCTCGGCGCGCCGTTCGACGGGGGCACCTCCCACCGGCCCGGCACCCGGTTCGGCCCGCAGTTCATCCGGCAGAGCTGCTATCTGCCGCAGGACGGGTCGCGGCCGTCGCTGGCGATGCGGGTCGACGGGCTGCGCGATCTGAAGGTGTACGACGCGGGCGACGTCGAGATGTACTCGGGCGACGCCGAGCGCTCGGTGCGCGACCTCCAGCACGCGGTCCACACCGTGACGTCGAACGGGGCGATCCCGCTGACCCTCGGCGGCGACCACACCATCGCGTGGCCCGACGCCGCGGGGGTGGCCCAGCATCTCGGGCAGGGCCGCGTGTCGATGATCCACTTCGACGCGCACGCCGACACAGGGAACATCACGTTCGGCTCCCTGATCGGGCACGGCCAGCCGATGCGGCGGCTGATCGAGTCGGGCGCGCTCCGCGGTGACCGGTTCCTGCAGATCGGGCTGCGCGGGTACTGGCCCGAGCCCGACACGCTGAACTGGATGGCCGAGCAGGGGATGCGCTCCTACGAGATGAGCGAGATCGTCGCGAGAGGGCTCGAGGAGTGCCTGACCGAGGCCTTCGCCATCGCCACCGACGAGTGCGACGGAGTCTTCCTGTCCGTGGACATCGACGTGTGCGACCCGGGACACGCCCCGGGCACCGGCACCCCCGAGCCCGGTGGGCTGACCGCCCGTCAGCTGCTGGACTCCGTCCGTCGCATCGCCTACGAGCTGCCCGTGGTCGGCGCCGACGTGGTCGAGGTGTCCCCGCCGTACGACCAGGCCGACATCACGTCCTTCCTGGCCAACAGGGTCGTGCTGGAGACGCTGACGGGCATCGCGCGGCGCCGCCGTGACCTGGCGGACGGCACCCGCTGGGACCCGAGGCTTCCCCTGCTCGCGGACCGGCCCGACCACAGGCCCGCGAGCGGCGACTGACCCGAGAACCGGCCGGTCCCGCTGCCGAGCTTTCTCGAACAGTCTCCTGGCGTTCTGACCGCGGCGTGGTGCTTCCCCCGGGGGTGGTGTCGGGGGGCGCGCTCCCCACCGAGCTGAAGGTGACAGATCGGGCGCTGCCATGGAGGATGAGCGGCCAAAGAATCTAGGAGGTTGTGAATGGCGCTGTCTCCGCCCGACGTCGACGCCATTTTCCGGTCCGGTTCGAGGTACGGCTGGCCGAACGGCGCCACAGCAGAGATCGAGGTCTTGGACATCGGCACGGTGAACCTGCCCACCGGCCGACTCGTCGCCCGGGACAACGACGGCTGGATTCCCGATCCAGAAAGCGCGGACGAAACCCCTAGGGAAGGGGAGGGCGCCTGACCTCGGTGCCCTCCCCTTGCTCATGGGCGGTGGCCGGGCTTGTCGACGATCTGGGTCTCCAGCTGGGCGGTCCATGTGAGGGGCGTGCCTGCCCTGACCGTGCCGACCTTGTCGCTGGGGAAGGTTCTGTCGGCGATGGCCTCGCCGTACGTTCCCAGGAACCGGTAGTCGTCCGAGCTGACGACGATCTCCGAGCGCTGCCACTGGCCGGTGTAGGCGAACGCCACGCCGTGGCGGCCGGCCGCGTCGACGGCGTCCTGCTTGACCGTGACGCCGTCGATCATCGGGAGCGCGCGGAACAGCGCGGCCCGTACCTCAGGCGGGAGCGCCTGCTCGCTCATGAGCTGGGAGATCGCCTGGAAGACCCGCTGTTGCCTGCTCGCGCCCTCGTCGAACGGCGACGCGGGGGTGGCGTCGACGACCGCCTCGATCCTGGCCAGCGACCCCTCCGGAGTGACGGGGCTCTTGGCCAGGTCGGCGGCGGTGATGCCGGGGCCGGCCTCGTGAATGACGAGCTTGCCCTCCCCGTCGTCCAGCGCGGTCTGCTTGCCGTCCAGGCTGTGCCACGTCTCGAGGGTCATGCGGCTGTCGCGATCGACCTCCGGGTGCGGCTCGTTGAGCAGCGGAGCGATCGTCCCCTTCACGTACAGCCATTGACCGGGCGAAGGGGTGACGTCGTAGGCGGCGTAGGGGTCCGTCTCGGCGCTCTGGGCGGCTCGTTCTCCCAGCTCTTGGGCGTTGGCGACGGTGACCGTGTCCGGCCGGCCGGCACCCTGGACCACCTCCAGGCCCGCGACGAGTGCCAGGGCCGCCGCGGCGGCGACCACGAGCCGCCACGCGAGGCGCGGCACACGTGGCGCGCGCCGCCGTACCGGCTCGGGAGTGGGCTCGTGCATCGCCAGCAGCAGGCGGGCGCGGGCCGCGTCCGCCGCCTCGCGAGTGATCACCGGGGTGGCGGAGCGGAACTGCTTGATCTCGTTCATCAGGAGGCCTCTCTCGTCGGATCGTCGCCGCCGAGGGCGGCCCTGGCCTTCTTGCGCGCCCGGTGCAGGCGGGAGCGGACGGTTCCGATCGGCACGCCGAGCGCCGACGCCACCTCCTCGTAGGCCAGCTCGCCCCAGGCCACCAGCAGCAGCACGTCACGGTCGCCTTTCGACAGGCCCGCCAGCGCCCCCGCGAGACGGCGGTCCTCCTCCTGCGCCGCGACGCGGCCGACCACCGCGTCGGCCATCGGCTCGGGCAGCGGGTCCGTGCCGGTACGGCTCAGCGCGCGCAGGAACCGCTCCTCGTCGTGCCGGTGCCTGGCGATGAGGGTGGTCGCGATGCCGTACAGCCATGGCCTTGCCAGCCGCCGCGTGAGGTCGTAGGACGCGCGGCGGCGGAAGGCGGTCAGGAACGTCTCAGCGGCGATGTCGTCGGCCGCCTGGGTGCCGAGCCGTCTGGCCACATAGCGGTGGATCTGCTGGATGTAGCGGTCGAACAACCCCGCGAACTGCTCGGGGTCGTCGTGTGACCGGCGGATGAGCTCGGCGTCGTCCGCCTCTAGCGTCTCCACCGGTTGCGGTTGTGTCATGCCTGCTGTCTCCCGATGGCGGCGTTCGGGTTCTCACCGCGCGCACAGGGCTCACGGGATCGGTTGGTCGCTGAGCCGGCAGCCGCGGGGTCGCTCGGGGCGCTCGTCGGTCCAGCCGGCCTCGGGCGCCCATGCCTGGTAGTGAAAGACCGTCCCCTTGGCCAGCCCCTCGGTGCTCTCGGCCGCGGTGGCGACGTGGGAGGCCAGGACGGTGCCGGTGCGCGGGTGAAGGATGGTGGTGTACCGCTCCGCCACCTCGTCGTCGGCGCCGAACTCGGCAGAGTATCCCTCGCTCTTCACGAAGGTGACCTCGAGGCCCTGACGGCCCAGGGGGTCGGAGATGGAGCCGCGCACCTTGGTCGTCGGCAGCCCGGCGAGCAGGCGCAGGGCGGCTGCCCTGACCGAGGGGCTGACCGGCAGCTCCAGCAGGACCGCGGCTCTGGGGAGGAACTCCTCGAAGCTTTCCCGCGCCCGGGCGCTCTCGCGGGCCTTCCAGTAGGCGCGCAGTCTCTCCCGCAGCAGGACGGCGTCGGCGGGCAGCGTCTCGAGGTCGGCGAGGGTCAGCTCGCCCAGCCGGCGGTCGCCGAGCACGCCGCCGGGTTCGGCCGCGCGGGTGTAGAGGCAGCCCGAAGGCTTGGATCGCAGCCGCAGCTTGACGCAGTCGGCCGCGCGGGTGCCCGGCGGGCACACCCGCTGGACGGTGGCCGGAGCGCCGGCCGCCCGCCACGCGCGCTCGTCGGCAGGGGTGGCGGGACGGACGAACGGGTCCCACCGCTCCACCTGGACGGGATCGCGGGGGTCGCGTGGCTGCCAGAGGTCGATCCGACCCGAGGAGAGCACGTTGAACGTCTGGTCACCCGCTCTGACCCGGGTCAGCCCGTTGTTGAGCAGCGGCCTGCGCCAGTAGGCGCCGCGGTCGTCCGGCAGCTTCGCCACCTCGTCGGCCAGCCTGAGCAGGGACTCGTTGCCCCCTGCGGGCACGAGCGCGGGCGCGGGCACGGGGGCCAGGCTCGACACCAGCGTGACGACGGCCATGACGACGGCGATCGTGGCCGCGGCCGTGCCCAGGGTCCATGCCCAGACGAGGCCGCGCCGTCCCGACCGGCGTGGCCGTACCGGCTCCTGGCGGGCGGCGGCCAGCCGGGCGCGGGCCCGCTCGACCACCTCCGCCGACGGCGGGGGAGCGTCGGGCAGTGCCCGGGCCAGGAGGGTCAGCTCATCCATGGGTCTCCTCCAGGGGGTTCACGTCGCCGAGTGCCTTGCGGAGCTGCTTGCGGGCCCGGTTGAGCCTGGAGGCGACCGTCCCCGCGGGGATCTTCAGGGCGGCGGCGACCTCGGCGTGGCTGAGGCCGCCGAGGACGCTCAGCAGCACCACGTCCCGGTCCCCGCGGTTGAGCGCGGCCAGCGCCCCCGCCAGCGGGCCGACCAGCTCGCCCGCCGCCACGCGGGCCAGCGCGGCGTCCTCGTGGCTGTGCTCCGAGCGCTCGGCCGTCCGGCTGAGCGCCTTCCACCTGCGGATCTCGGTACGGCGGTGCCGCGAAATGAGGTGGGTGGCGATGCCGAACAGCCACGGCCGGACCCCGCCGCGCGAGGCGTCGTACCCGCCCCGGTAGGCCGCCAGGAACACCTCGGCGGCCAGGTCGTCGGCGGTGTCGTCGGACAGCCGCCTGGCGATGTAGCGGTGGATCTCGGCGAAGTGCGCGTTGAAGATCTCCTCGAAGTGGACCCGGAGGTCGGGCGGGTCGGCCAGGTCAGGTGGAACGGCCATGCAGGCATCTCCGCTAGGTCAGGTGACGATGGTCGCCCCTACTTGCCCGAAGGGCCGAAATGCTTTCACGCCTGCCGAAGGAACGAGGGCACCGGCGGGCTATGCCACCGCTGCTCCAGTCCCCGGAGGCTATCCTGCGCGCATGTCGATCAGGAGCGCAGGAAGCGATGCGGAATTGGCCGTGACCGCAGCGCAGGCGGGAGCCGCCGTGGTGCGCGGCATGTACGGGGCGCCGCTGATGCGGTTCGAGAAGTCCGCCGGTGACTTCGCCACAGCCGCTGATCTCGAAGCGGAGAAGGTCATCCTTGATGTCATTCGAACCGCACGGCCAGATGATGCGGTGACGGGCGAGGAGAGCGGACGCGCGGGCGCGGACGGCGCGGAGCGCATGTGGCTGGTCGATCCCTTGTGCGGCACGCTGAACTACGCCGTACGGAACATGCTGGTCGCCGTGAACGTCGCGCTGCGTGTGGGGTCTGACATCACGGCGGCGGCATCAGCCGACCCGTTCACCGCAGAGGTGTTCTGGACGGACGGTGAACGCGCCTATGTCCGGAGCGACGGCGTGGACGAGGAACTCATGCCGTCGCCCGACTCGCGGCTGGTGGATGTCAACCTGGATCCACCGTTCCCCAGCGAACCGGGCTTCCGGGCGGTTCGCCTGCTCGCCGACACCGAATTCGTCCAGCGGTTCCGGCCACGTGTCGTCTCCACCACCCTGGCCGTGGCCTGGGTCGCCGCCGGCCGTCGAGCCGCATACGTCACCGATGGCCATCTCCGCGACAGCGTGCACTTCGCCAGCGGAATCGCCCTGTGCCAAGCCGCCGGCTGCCTGGTGACCGGCCTCGACGGCCGACCACTGCACACCGGTGGAGGCGGGCTGGTCGTGGCGGCCGACGAGGAGACGCACACGGCATTGCTGCAGATGATCAGCAGGCAGGTGACACTGGTGGAGCTCACGGCAAGCTCGACGGCTGAGGGTCGGCCTTCACGCGTGGTTGGCGCGGCAGGCGAGGCCAGTGGATGATCAGGGGACACGCTGTCCTCCAGGATCGCCATGGCGCGGCGGTAGAGCGCCGCGGCCTCCGCGCTGTCGCCCTGATCCTTCCTGAGCAGCGCCAGGTTGTTCAATGTCGGAGCCAGCTCGGCGTGCGCGGCGCCGCGCACGCGCAGCGCGGCCTGGATGCTCCGCAGCGGCCGGACGCGCTCGGTCGTGGCCCGGCCCCGTCCGGCCAGGGTGAGCGCCTCGTTCAGGACGCGGACGGCCCGCGCCAGGTCGCCGAGGTGCCGGCGCAGACCGCCCTCCATGAGCAGGATCCCGGCCAGCGCCTCCGGCATGCTCGCGGCCATGCCGCTCTCGATCAGCAGCGTGCGGGCCCTGACGGCGCGCCGCAGGGAGGTGGCGTATCCCTCGGCGTCGCGGTGATGTGCCGCTTCGGTGCGGAACCGGACGAGGTCCTGCTCGGTGGCCATCTGTGCCGGGGCTTTCAGGCGGGGACCAGGACGGTCCCGCGGTGGTTCCCGGTGAGCGCCGGTGCCGGCGGTGTGCGCATGTGCTTCCCCCGATGCCTGTGGTTCTCAGCTGCGGGGGGACGGCGACGCCGTCCCTCTCCGCAGCTGTTTGTAGGCGAATTGGGTTGCTAGTCCCTTTCGTCAGGCTTGCAGGAGCGGGTCGCGGGGTTCACTGGCGGGTTATCTTGACGTCGTCGACGCCCGCCTCCACCAGGCTCGCCCCCGAGGCGTCGGCGGCCTCGATCAGGATGCGGACGGTCTGTCCCGCGTACGCCGAGATGTCGGCGGTGGACGCCGCCCACCCGCCGTCACGATCCGAGGCGGCTCCCAGCTGCTGGAACACCGTGCCGGTCGGGCTGCCCACGACCTTCACCCTGAAGAGGTCGGCGCCGGAGGCGTTGCTGCCGTGCGCCAGGTACCACGAGAACGACACCCTCAGCACGCCACTGGACGGCAGCGTGATGGGCGGCGACTGGATCGAGGAGAGCCCGCCGTCGAGGTCGTACGCTCCTGCGCTCGAGCCTGCCAGCCGTCCCGTGACCAGGTCGTTGACGCCGCTCACCGTCGTGCCGAGCTGCTTGGTCCCGCTGGAGGTTGTGGCCTCGGGGTCACCGCGCTCCCAGAGCCCGGTGGTGGCGGTGTCGGTGCCGTTCGGGTTGGCGGTCCAGCCCGTGGCGGTCTCGAAGTCGTCCGACCAGACGATCTCCGGCGGTACGGCGGTGCCGAGCGTCCAGACGGCGTGGGCCACCGCGTCGGCGTTGCGGTCCAGCGCCGTGTCGTTGATGTTGCTCGCGGTGTCGCACGCGCGGTGGTAGCAGGGGTCGAAGGCCTGCCCCGCGGTTCCGCCCCAGAGCTGGGCCTGGGCGCTGGACTTGATGCCCTCGGCGCCGGTGAAGGTGCCGCCCGCGGGGATGCCGCGCGAGATGAACGGCCCGTAGTCCGAGCGGCCGTCGAAGTCGGTGCCCCTGGTCGGCACGCCGATCGAGGCGAAGTAGTCCTGCAGCGTCCGCTCCAGCTCGGCCGAGCCTGCCGGGCCGGGGCCCGCCCCGACGCCGTCGGAGTTGTCGCCGTCGTAGACGAAGTAGCCGGCGTTGGGCGAGCCGACCATGTCGAAGTTCAGGTAGCCCTTGATCTTGGCGCGCTCGGTGGCCGCCAGGTTGGTGACGTAGAACGAGGAGCCGCGCAGGCCCAGCTCCTCCGCGCCCCACCAGGCGAACCGCAGGTGCTTGGTGGGCCGCAACGCCTGCCGTGACACCTCGAGCGCCGTCTCCAGGATCGCGGCGCTGCCCGAGCCGTTGTCGTTGATGCCCGGCCCAGCCGTCACACTGTCGAGGTGGGCGCCGACCATGAGGACGTCGTCCGGGTTGCCGCCGGGCCAGTCGGCGAGGACGTTGTAGCCCGTCGCGCCGTTGTAGGTGAACGACTGCAGCGTGGTCTGGAAGCCGGCCGCGTCGAGCTGGGCTTTGACGTAGTTGGCCGAGGCCAGGTAGCCGGGACGGCCGTGGGCGCGGTTGCCGCCGTTGCTGGAGGCGATGGACTGCAGTTGGCTGAGGTGGGCCTTGACGTTGGCCAGCGGGATGTCCGGTGCCGCCAGCCGTAAGGAGGCCGCCGAAGCGGTCGGGGTGAGGGTCGCGGCCAGCGCGAGCGCGGCGGCCACGGCAAGGATGCGGGACTTCATCGGGTTCCTCCGTGGGGGGTGGACAGAGGCGTGTGGTGCGCGGGAGGGCGGCTCCTGTGGGAGCCCGCCCTCCCTCACGGGTGTGGCTCAGCTCGCGGCGCTGCCCGTGGCCGCCCGTACGGCGGCGCGGGCCGTCGCCTCGGCCGTCCTGTCGGGCAGGTCGCCCGTGTCGAAGGAGTAGCGGGCGACGGAGTCGGCGATCGCGTCGGCGTTGACGTCCAGCGCGGTCGCGTTGACGTTGGCGATGGTGTCGCAGGCCTGGTGGTAGCAGACGTCGTAGGCGACGCCGGCCGTACCGCCGAACAGGGCCGCCTCCTCGGCGGTCTTGGGCTGCTCGGCGCCGGTGAAGATGCCGCCCGAGGGGATGCCGATCGCGATGAACGGGCCGTAGTCGGAGCGGCCGTCGAAGTCGGTGCCGACGGTGGGCAGGCTACGGCTGGTGAAGAAGGCCTTCAGCTGCCGCTCGATCTCGGCCGATCCGGGCGGCCCTTCAGGGGCGCCGGTGTTGTCGGAGTCGTCGCCGTCGTACAGCTTGTAGGCGTAGTTGGGCGAGGCCACCATGTCGAAGTTCAGGTAGAGCTTGATCCGGTCGCGCTCGGCCTGGGACAGCTTCTCGACGTACTGGTCCGAGCCGAGCAGGCCGATCTCCTCCGCGGCCCAGAAGGCGAAGCGCACCTTGTTGCGCACCGGGAAGACCTTCATCTGCAGGGCCGTCTCCAGGATGGCGGCGGTTCCCGAGCCGTTGTCGTTGATGCCGGGGCCCTCGGGCACGCTGTCGAGGTGCGCGCCGACCATCACGACGTTGTCCGGGTCGCCGAACCGGCTCTCGGCGATCACGTTCTCATCGGTGCCGAGCACGAGGTTGGCGTCGACCTTGAGCCGGATGGTGGCGCCGGGCGTGGCGGCCAGCGCGTTGCCGACGGCGAAGTCGGCGAAGACCATCGGGACCCCCGCGCGCCACTCGCCGATGTCGAGCGGGAACGCCTCGGTCCTGCCGGGCTGCCCCTCGTTGAAGACGATGATCCCGGACGCGCCCGCGAAGCCCGCGTTGCGGACCTTGGTGGCGAACGGGCAGGTACCGCGCTGGATGAGCGCGATCCGCCCCGCCACGAAGCCCGAGAAGTCGGACATCTCGCAGCCACTGGTCGAGCTCGGCGTCGGCGCGGGCGGCAGCGTCAGGTCCACGCCCTGCACCTGGGCGGTGACGTCGCCCGCGGGGGAGGGCTGGAAGGTGAAGAAGTCCTCGTTCGGCACGTAGGAGCCCAGCACCGGCGGGGAGTTCTCGGCCCAGCTCTCGACGAAGTTGATCGGCTGGAGCGTGACCTTGTATCCGGCCTTGCGCAGCTTGTCCGCCACGTAGTCGCGGGAGGCGTCGTAGCCGGACGTCCCGGCTGCGCGGTTGCCGCCGTTGGCGGTGGCGATGGACTGGAACGCGTCCAGATGTTTCTTGACGTTCGCGCCCTTGACCTGCTTGACCAGCAGCTGGGCGAAGACGTCGTCGACGGGGGTGGCGTCGGCGGGGGCGGCGGCCGAGAGGGGTAAGGCGAGGACCGCGGCCATGGCGACGGCCTTACGGAAGGACAGACGCATGAGGCTCCTCCAAGGGACCGGTGGCGTGCAAGATCCCCCGAGATCACGCCTCCTGGAACGTACCTCTTTTGCCCAATCGCGCCTAGAGCCGCCGACCGCCCGGCGGCTCCGGCTCAGCCGACGTGGACGACGGGGCGGCGGTCGGCGTCTGGTTCGGCCTGGCGGAGCACCTCGCGGGTGAGGGGCGGGATGTCGCCGCCGCCGAAGACCAGGTAGCGCAGCAGCGCCCCGATGGGGTTGCCCTCGGCCGCCCAGTGGAAGTAGACGTGCGGTGTCTTGCCGGTCTGGTCGCGCAGGTACAGCAGCAGGGCGGCGATGGCGTTGGCGACCGTGGTGCTCTCCATGCGCAGGACGCGGAAGCCGTGGCGGTCCTCGCCCACGACGCGCAGCTCGCCGGCGAACTCGGAGGCGTCGGGAACGCTCACCTCCAGGAAGAGCAGCCCTTCGCCGGTGCGCAGGCGGTGCAGTTCGAAGGCCTCGCGGGCCTTGTCGACGTACTCCTTGTGGTCGCGCGCGTGCGGCTCGTTGGCGATGAGACGGAGGTCGCCGCACTGGTTGATGTACTGGCGGGCCAGGTCGTCCAGGGAGATGCGGGTGACGCGCAGCTCGGTGGAGCGGGTGGCGCGGGAGATCAGCGAGGTGATCACGATGGCCAGGACGAACAGCAGGGCGATGACCAGTCCGTCGGGGCGTTCGATGATGTTGGCGATGGTGGCGTACGCGAAGATCAGCGTGATGACGCCGAAGGAGAGCGCGGCGCGGGTGCGGCCGCCGTTCCACGCCGACAGGGTGACCGCGACGGCCGCCGACAGGATCAGGGTCAGGACGCCGGTGGCGTAGGCGCCGCCCTGGGACTCCACCTCCGCGCCGAAGAAGACGGTGATGACGAAGGAGATGGCGGTGAAGACCAGGACCATCGGCCGGACGGCGCGCGACCAGTCCGGCGCCATGCCGTACCTCGGCAGATAGCGGGGCACGATGTTGAGCAGGCCCGCCAGCGCGGAGGCGCCGGCGAACCACAGGATGGCGATGGTGGACAGGTCGTAGGCGGTGCCGAACCAGTCGCCCAGGTAGGCGTGGGCGAGGTAGGCCAGCGCGCGGCCGTTGGCCGCGCCGCCCTCGGCGAACTCCGCGGGTGGGATGAGGACGGCGGTGGCGAAGCTGGAGGTGATCAGGAAGACGCTCATGATGAGCGCGGCGGTGGTCAGCAGCTTGCGCGCGCCGGTGATCCGCTCGGTGAGGTCGCCCTTGACCAGGGGCATCACCGCCACGCCCGTCTCGAAACCGGACAGGCCGAGGGCGAGCTTGGGCATCACGTACAGCGAGACGGCGATCATCGCGATCGGGCTCGAGTGCTGGCTGGTCAGGACCGACTGCCAGTCGCTGATCAGCGCCTGCTCGGTGAACACCTGCCGCAGCGCGACGGCGACCACGACCGCGTTCAGGACGAGGTAGGCGGCCACCAGGACGATGGCGATCGAGATCGCCTCGCTGAACCCGACCAGGAACACCCCGCCCAGGCCGGCGATCAGCACCAGGGTGACGGGCACCTGCCACCCGGCGAGGAACTCCGGCACGAACGGGTTGTGCAGCAGGTGGGCGGTGGCGTCGGCGGCCGACAGGGTGATGGTCACGATGAAGGCGGTGGCCACGAAGCCGAGCAGGAACAGCACCAGCAGCTTGCCGCGCCAGCCGGGCAGCAGCCGCTCGAGCATCGACAGTGAACCGAGCCCGTGGGGGCTCTCCTTGGCCACCGCCCGGTAGGTCGGCAGCGCGCCGAAGAGGGTCAGCGCCACCAGCAGCATCGTGGCGATCGGGCTGAGCGCTCCCGCGGCCAGGGCCGCGATGCCGGGCTGGTAGCCCAGGGTGGAGAAGTAGTCGACGCCGGTCAGGCACATCACCTGCCACCAGGAGTGCTGATGGGCCGGCGACTCCTCGTGGTGCGGGCCCGCGCTGCCAGGTGCCTGCCGCTGCAGGCCCTTCAGCAACCATGTCCGCAGCGACCGCTCCCGTACGGCAGCGGGCTGATCCACCCTGGCCAAGCCGGCCACCCCCAACGTCACGTGCACGCAAAGCCGAAGGTGCACATTACTGACGTGCGGGACCGTTTCTTCATGATCGGGCGTCAAGAAAACGTCAATATCGGCATCCGCCGGTTTCGGCCGGCTCACGCCTTGTGTCGCTACGCCGGGCCGGTGAAGGCGTACGCCGAGGGCCGGTGCGTGGGTGCGGCTGAGCTGGACGGCGGCCCCGCCACGTGCGTGGGAGGGGCCGCCGTGACGCGGATCAGCGCCAGTAGGTGACGCTCAGGGTCGGGGGCTTGACCGAGGCGTCCTTGTTCTCCGACGCGGCGAAGGCGCGCCAGTTGGTGGTCTCCTTCTCGTCGGCGCTGCGCAGCTGGATGCCGTGGTTGGCGGCGCCGGCGGCCCAGTCCCTCGCCATCGTGGTGACCGGCCACTGCAGGTAGCCGGCGCCACGGGCGCACCCCTCGGTCCAGGTACGGCCGCGGCCCTCGTAGGTGGTGAACGCGCCCCTGCTCGTGGTGGTGGGCTTGTTGTCCCAGTTGAGGTTGGTCTCGTCCCAGGCGCTGGTGATGCGCTCGGCGGTGAGCCCGGAGCCCACCTTGAGGCCGCACTCGTTGGTCTCCAGGTTCCACGCCTTGAGGGTGGCCCAGATGACGCGCTTGCCCTTGAGGTTGTCGGTGTTGAACTTCAGCAGGCTGCGCATGATGTCGCCGCCCTGGCCGTTCTCCCACGGCATGGTGCCCGCGATGATCATCGGGTCTCCGGGGTGCGAGGCCCAGGAGGTGGCGACGTCGGTGTCGGTGACGATCGGCAGGGTGATCGTGGGGTCGACGGTGACCGGGTAGACGGTCTTCGGGTCCGACAGGTACGCGGTGTCCGGCTTGAGCACGAGCACCGAGGTGCCGTTCTGCGTCTCGACCTGGGTGTCGATCTTCTTGATCGAGTCGCCGCGCGGCTTGCCGTGACCACGGGAGTCCCACATGACGGGCTGCGCGGCGGAGGCGACCTGCTGGCCGTTCTCGCCGGACAGCTCCAGCTTGCCGTTGGCCGTCTCGGACAGCGTCAGGCCCTGCGTCCGCACGGGGATGCGCAGCTCCAGCGGCTCCGTGGGACGCTCGCGCAGGATGACGTCGTGGCGGAAGCCGGTCGGGATCACGGTGACGACCAGGTCGGCGCCGGGTCCCGCGGCGTTGGCGAACGTCGCGACGTTGTCCTTGACGACGGGCGCGGGCAGCGGCGTCGGCCACTGCAGCGAGAACACCCGGCCCTGGTCGTCGGTCAGCTTGGCCAGGACGTCGTCGCCCCCGGCGGAGACCTCGACCTTCGCGCGGGAGGCGCGGGGCTTCAGCACCCCGCCTTCGGCGACGAGGCTGGTGTCGATGGGCACCCACGTGCCGTCGCGCTGGGCGTTCGACGGTCCGGAGGTGATGGAGGTGGTGAAGCTGCCGTCGGGGTTGGCGACGGTGGTGCTGTTCTCATCGGTCAGGCTGGCGACCTGGACCGCCGCACCCGAGGCGGCGGCCTGCGAGAGGGCCTGCTGCACCGGGTCGACGGCGGCCACGGCGTCAAGGGTCGTGGCGCCGATGAGAAGGGTGGCCGCTCCGAGCCCGAGCGCTGCTCGGCGAAGGGGCGTGGCCGTAGGAATGCTCAATGTGCGTCCTTTTGGATAAATCGGACAGGAAAAGTCAGGGGGAGCCCCATGTGCGGATGGGGCTGACGGCAGAGGGTCGGCGTGGCGGCCCGATGTCCCCCATCGGGCGGCGGCCGTGACGGTCTACCGCTCCAGATACCTCAGCGGCTCGATCATGAACAGAACCCCCGTTCTGATGTCCACAAGATCGTGTTGGGTCACAGGAATATCACAGGAAACTTTCAGACATCATGGGGTTTACGGCCGGTGTGATCCATGTCATATCGGACCCGCTGGCACGCGCTTCCGCTGCCGCGCAGGTGGCCGCCGGGGTTTTTCGGACAGCCTGCCGTTACCTCCGGGGCGGTTGATCAGGCCCGCTCAGGTGCGGCGGGCCAGGAGGTAGGCGCGGCGGGTCTCGACCTCGTGGGCGTGATTCGTGCGCTCCAGCCGTGCCTCCACGGCGAAGCCCGCCGCCTCCAGAGCTCGTGGCCCCACCACTCGTCGAGGTGCCTGAGCTGCCGTCAGCTCGCCAGGCCCAGGCGGTCCAGCGGGACGAGCCGCTCGGCGAGCACCGCGGTCGCGATGGCGGCCATGGCGATGCCCCACGCGAGAGGATCCAGCGGCACGCAGCCGAAGAACTGGCCGATCCCCGGCAGCTGGACCACGGCCGCGAGCATGGCGGCCGAGCCCAGCGAACTGAGCAGGACGGCGCGGCTGGGACCACCCGCCACCAGTGTCTGGGCGAGCTGGGTGCCGACCAGGGAGACCAGCCCGACGGTCCGCGCGCGGGCCTGCGGCCCGGTCAGCCGGGCGAGCGTCCAGCCGGTCCCCGCGCCAACCGTGGTGAAGATCGCCCGGCGGACGATGTCGTGGGTGAGGGCCGGGCCGAGCGACGACTCGGGGCCCTCGTCGAGCAGCGCCGCCGCGGCGTCCTGCGAAGGCGCGCGCACGGCGATGGCGAGCGCGGGGGCGAGGTCGGTGAGCATGTTCACGAGCAGCAGCTGCCTGGCCGTCAGCGGCGAGCGGCCGGTGGCCAGCGAGCCGAGCAGGGTGAAGCCGATCTCGCCGAGGTTGCCGCCGACGAGGATGGCCAGCGCCTCGCGGACCGAGGCCCACATGGCCCGCCCCTCGACCAGCGTCGAGATGATGGTCTCCAGGCTCTCGTCGGCCACGACCAGGTCGGCCGCCGCCTGGGCGGCCGGCGTCGCGCCGGAGCCGAGGGCGATGCCGATGTCGGCCAGCCGGATGCCCGCGGCGTCGTTGGAGCCGTCGCCGGCCATCGCGACGACCTTGCCGAGCCGCTGGAAGGACGCGACCACCCGGACCTTGTGGGCGGGCGTGCAGCGGGCGACCACGTCCACGGTCGGGAGCACCTCGTCCAGCCGGGCGTCGTCCAGGCTCTCGATGTCGGGGCCGGTGAGCACGTGCAGGTCGGTGTCGTCGGTCACGTGCCTGGCGATGCTGCCGGCCGTACCGGGGTGGTCGCCGGTGAGCATGACGATCTGCACGCCGGCGTTGCGCAGCGCGGCCACCGCGGACACCGCGGTGTCGCGGACGACGTCGGCGAGCCCGACCAACCCGGTGAAGGTCAGGTCGTCGACGTCGTCGTCGTCGAGCCGGTCGGTGTCGTCCATGGGCCGTTCGGCCACGGCGAGCACACGGTGGCCCGAGGACGCCAGGTACTCGATGCGCGCCTCGATGTCGGCCCGGCGGTCACCGTCGAGCCCGGCGCACCGCGGCAGGACGACCTCCGGCGCGCCCTTGACGCTGAGCACCCGGCTCTCGCCGGAGCGGCCGAGCGCGGCGTGGTAGCCGCGGGAGGACTCGAACAGCAGGGAGTCGATCTCCTCCCACTCGTCGGCGCCGGTCCGGCGCGAGACGCCGACCTCGGCGGCGCCCTCGCCGACCGCCTCGTCCGTGAGGTGGCTGTAGTCGCCGTTGGCGGAGTGCGGCGTGGCGCGCAGGGCCGCGGCGAGCACCTCGCGCAGCTCGTCGTCGAGGTCGGTGACGTCCCGGTCGTGGTCCACGTCGCTCACCTTGGCGAGCCGGATCCGTCCCTCGGTCAGCGTCCCGGTCTTGTCGAAGCAGAGCACCTCGACCCGGCCCAGCGCCTCGATGGTCCCCGGGTTGCGGGCATGGACGCCGCGGGCGGCGAGCCGCCGGGTCGCGGCCAGCTGGGCCGCGCTGACGAGCAGCGGCAGCCCCTCGGGGACCGAGGCGACCGCGAGGTTGACGCCCTCGCCCAGCGTCTCCTTGAGCGCTCTGCCGCGCCCCAGCCCGGACAGCGTCACGCCGAGCGCCGAGCCGATGGCGATCGGCGTGGTCGCCCGGGTGATCGCGGCGAGCCGCTCCTCGACGCCGCTCACCCGTTCGGCGCCGGCGGTCGCGGCCATCGCGCTCCCGGCCTCGGTGGCGTCGCCCACGGCGACCACGACGGCGGTGGCGCTGCCCGCCGCGATGGTGGTGCCCTCGTACAGCATGGAGCGGCGTTCGGCGACATGGGGGGCCAGCACGGGCTTGGCGGCTTTGGAGACCGGCAGCGACTCGCCGGTCAGGGAGGACTCGTCCGTCTCCAGCCCGTCGGCGTCCAGGATGCGGCAGTCGGCGGGCACGACCTCGCCGGTGTCGAGCACGATGACGTCACCGGGGACCAGGTCGGCCGCCTCCAGCAGGCGTTCCTCGCCGTCGCGCAGGACGCGGGCGCGCACCTTCGTCCGGGCGGACAGCTCCGCCAGCGTCGCGGCCGTGGCCGTCCGCTGCACGCCGCCCACCAGGGCGGACACGCCCATGACGCCGAGGATGAGGGCGGCGTCGACGACGGAGCCCAGCACGGCCGAGCCCGCCGCGCCGGCCGCCAGGATCGGGGTGAACGGGTTGGAGAGCTCGGCGCCCACCCCCCGGGCCAGCGTCTCCCACGTCGAGGCCGCCCGCTTCCGCGCCCTGCGGCGCTGCTCGGCCTCCGCCGTCGTGAGCCCACCCTCGTGAGTCTCCAGTACGGCGAGCACCCGCTCTCCCGGCATCGCGTGCCAGGGCGTCGTGGGCAGCGCGGGGGCGGTCGGGCGGCGCATGGTCTGATGGGCCTGCCAGGCGCCCTGCGCCAGCGACAGCGCGGCCACGCCGTTCACGGCGGACAGCACGTGGCCGGTCGCCCGGCTCATCCGGTCGGTCAACCCGTAGATGGCGGCCACCCCGGTGCCCGCCTTGGCCAGCGTCACCCCGCGCTCGCTGACCGTTCTGGCGGTGCGCGCCGACTCGATGATCAGCGCCGCGGTGGTCAGGTCGGCGCCCACCACCAGGTCGGCGCCCCAGGGCGGGCGGCCGTCGTGATCGGACACGCCGATCGAGCAGTCCGCGGCGCCGAGCGCCTCCCTGTCCCGCGACAGCAGCAGGACGACGGCCCCCTCCTGCTGCAGCTGGCGCACCGACGCGGCGAGGTCGGCGCCGCCGTCCCGGGTGATCAGGCGCAGCCCGGCGTGGCGCGCGGCGACGGTCAGGGCATGCGCCTCCGGCGCCTGCTGCCGGACGACCTCGACCACCGCCTGCAGCCGCTCGCGCCGGGTCAGGGCCAGCACGTGTACGGCGGAGCCGTCCTTCACGAAGCGGTCATGGTACCGCTTGCCGGCCCAGCCCCCCTTGCGCGGCAACCCGTCGTAGGGGCCGAGCGCCCAGTCGGTGTCCCGTTGCACCCGCTCCGGCTCGGACGGCACGAACAGCGCGTAGACCTGGGTCGCGACCGCTTCCTGATCGGCCTTCGGCGCGGTCGCCACCTCCCCGATCATGACGTCGTCGGAGATGAGCGCGTCGCGGTCCAGCACGACCGTGTCCACCCGGTCCAGGAAGCCCAGCGCCCTGGGGTCGGTGATGACCACGCCCCGCTGGGACAGCAGCGTGCCCAGCTCGGTGGCGAAGGCGTCCCGTCCCGCGGAGGACGCCTTGGGCAGCCCGGCGAGGGCCACTTCCAGGCCGCGGTGCATGTTCCCGGTCAGCAGGCTGCCGGCGAGCGAGCCGATGGCGCTGCCGGAGAGCACATGGTCGGCATGCCGTTCGATCGGACCCCCCGGCATCCGCCGAGGCCGGTCGGCCGGTTGCAGCCGCGCCTCGGCGCGCTCGGGCGTGCCCGTCAGCGCCTCCTCCTTCTTCACCCACACGCCGTCCTGCAGCCGCGACTGGCGGATCTGCAGCACCCGGTGCACCAGGTCGATGGCCAGCCCGGTGCCGCCGGGGGCCAGCGTCTGGAACGTGCTGTTCACGAGCGGCATCCAGGAACGGCACGCGGGGATCGAGTCGTCGAGCACCTTGCGCAGCTGGGGCACCGCACTCAGGTAGCCGACGACGCCCGCCGCTCCAGGGGGCAGGGGAGCCCGATGGGCCAGCCACTCCACGCCCGTCACCGCGAGCCCCACCGCGTCGGCGGCCAGGACGAGAGCGGCGGGCGGCCCGCCCGACGTGCCCTCCGCGAGGGCCGGGTCCTTCTCCACGGCCGTCTGCTCGGCCTCGTCGAGGATGGCGACGAGCTCGTCGACGGACGCCGGCTCGTCCACCGCGACGATCACCCGCTTGAGCGGGAGGTTGACCCGGGCCCAGCGTACGGACGGATGGAGGCACAGGGCCGATTCGATGGCGTCGGACTGTTCCACCAGGATCGGGCAGCGCAGCTCGAGGTGGATGCGGCCGGGGTAGGTCCAGGTGGACCTGCGGACGCCGGCCAGGCCGGCGAGGGCCGAGATCGCCCACCTGGGCGCCTCCGCCGCCTTGCCGACGGTGTCGGTGGCCCACTTGAGCGGCGCAGCGACGAGATCCTGCCCCGGCAGCCGGGGCAGCTGTGGGAGGGACAGACCGAATGGCATGTCGGCCTTGTACCCGTGTGTGAGTATTTACGCCTCTTGGGCTGATAAGCGCGCCCTAGTTCGAACTTTCTCGCATCGCGCCCTCCTCGGCGTCACGCCGCATGATGGAGGAATGGACATCTCACCTTCCTCGCGCTCTGGACGGCCGGCGGGTCCGGACACGGCGTGGAAGACGTTCGCGGCGGTGGCTGGGCCACGGCCAGGGCGAACATGGCGATGTGGTGGCGGGTGTGCGGCCAGGGCCACGGTTGGGAGATGATGTGCGCCCGCTCCAGGTGCCGCCACCGGGCCTCCGGGTCGGCGGTGGCGCGGGCGGCGGCCATCTCGCTCTTGTAGGCGGCCCGCACGCGGGCGGGCATCCGGCGGCCGATCATCAGCCGTCCTTTCCGTTGTTCTGGGAGCAGCACCCGCTCGACGTCGAACCCGGTGCGGCGATGACAGGGGCGCAGCAGCCGTCTCCGCGCCAGGCCTCGCGGCCTTCCTTGACCGCCACCGCGGCGATCACGAGCGCGGCGATCGGGTCGGCCCAGGACCAGCCGTACAGGCTGTTGAGCGCCAGCCCGACCAGGAGCACCGCCGACAGGTAGGTGCACAGCAGCGTCTGCTTGGAGTCGGCCACGGCCGAGGCGGAGCCGAGCTCGCGGCCGGCGCGCCGCTGGGCGGCCGACAGGAACGGCATGACGACCAGGCTGACCGCGGCCAGGATGAGGCCGGGCGTGGAGTGGTCGGCCGCGCCTGCCCCGAGCAGGGCGCGTACGGCGTCGAAGGTGACATAGGCGGCCAGCGCGAAGAACGACAGCGCGATGACACGCAGCGCGGTCCTCTCGCGCTTCTCGTGGTCGGCGCCGGAGAACTGCCAGGCGACGGCGGCCGCCGAGGCCACCTCCACGATGGAGTCCAGGCCGAAGCCGATCAGCGCGGCGGAGGAGGCGACGGCGCCGGCGGTGATGGCCACCGCGGCCTCGATCACGTTGTAGGTGATGGTGGCGGCGACCAGCAGCCGGACCCGGCGCCGCAGCACCTCGCGCCGCTCGGCGGCCGGCCCGGCACCGGGCAGGTTCAGCGCTGTCATGACGGCCCGTCACCGGCCAGGCCGGGCATCGGGCACAGCTCGACCGCGTGGCCGGTGGCGGCCAGCAGTTGCTCGGCCGAGGCCAGCAGGTCCATCAGCTCCGGACGGGTCAGCGCGTAGAACGACTGCCGTCCTTCGGCGCGGAAGTCGACCAGCCCGCAGTCGCGCAGACAGGCCAGGTGCTTGGAAACGGTGGACTGGGCCAGCCCGAGTTCGCCGGTCAGATCCACCACCCTCGCCTCGCCCCGAGCCAGCCTGGCCACGATGCGCAGCCGGGTCTCGTCGGCCAGGGAACGGAACAGCGCCGCCGCGGGCGGCAGGCCCGCCGCGATGTCGGCACTCACGCACCGGCCACCATCATCAATCGCCATACAGCGATGATAACTACATCTGGTGATGTATCGACAAGTCCAAACAGCACCGGACGAAGTCCTGGACGATCGGGTTGGCGTCGTCGGCGGGCGCCCAGGCCACCCCCACCTGGGTGGGAGCGACCCCGGTGACCGGCCGGTAGACGACACCGGGACGCGCATAGAAGCGGGCCGACGACTCGGGGGCGAGGGCCACGCCGTACCCGTTGGCGATCGCGCTGAGCCAGTCGTCGGGCTGGTCGGTGACCGCGCCCACGCGGACCGGATGCCCGTCACGCTCGTCGGTGGCCAGCCAGTAGTCCCGCCACCGGCCCGACTCGGCCGGGGCCGCCACGAACGGCTCGTCCCACAGCTCCCTGAAGGCGATCACCTCCCGCGCGGCGAGCCGGTGCGACGAGGGGAGCACCACCCAGCGGGCCTCGGTGAACAGCACCTCGACCCGCAGCTTCTCCTGTCCGGGGAAGGGCAGGCGCAGCAGCGCGACGTCGACCTCCCCGTCGGCGAGCCCGGCGGACGGGTTCGACCACGCCGCCTGCCGCATGTCGGCCCGCCAGCCCGGACGGCGACGCGCGAACGCCGCGATGATGTCCTGGGTGGCCTCGTTGGCGGCGCTGGCCACGAAGCCGACCCGCAGCACCCGGGCCTCCCGGCTGGCCGCGCTCCTGGCTTCGTGCAGGACCCGCTCCCAGTCGGCCAGCAGCGCCGGTACCCGCTCCGCCAGCGCCCTGCCGGGTTCCGTGAGCGTCATGCCGGCCCTGGACCGCGTGAACAACCGCATGCCGAGCAGGGTCTCGAGCTGCTTGATCTGCTTGGTCAGCGCGGGTTGCGACACGAACAACCGTTCCGCGGCCCGGGTGAGGGTCCCCTCCTCTGCCACTGCGGCGAAATAGCGCAGCAGCCGCGTGTCGACATCCATGCCGCAAGGTTATAGACGCAGGTATTGGACGCCAACGGGGAGGGCGGCGAGATTTGACGGAGGACGCGAGCCGCCGAACGGAGATCGAGCGCATGTTCACCGCCTATGTCGTCGTCACCCTCGTCACGATCGTGACCAACCTGGGGGCGGCCATCGCCGACTTCCAGAAGGCGGCGTTCGTCCTGGCCAACTCGGCGCGACTGGGGATTCCGCAGAAGTGGCTCCCGATGCTCGCCACGCTGAAGGCCGCCGGAGCGGCCGGGCTGGTGGCCGGGCTGCTGGGCGTGCCGTACATCGGCACCGCCGCCGCGATCGGGCTCGTCGTGTTCTTCGTCGGCGCGGTGGCCCTCCACGTTCGGGCCCGCGAGTTCAGGAAGATCGCCATTCCCGGCGGCTACCTGGCGCTGGCCGCGGCCTCGCTCGCCCTGGGAGTAGTGCCTTAGGTTCGGCGCTGCGCGGCATCGGCGTCAAGGCATTCGTCGACGCCGCGGTGGCCGCGTTTCCCGTCTGATCCCGCTACGTGATCGGCGCGCGCTTTCTTCATCGGCCTGCTGGCGCTTCCGTCGGCGAACGCACACTTCGGCTGACTCGGCTTTCAATGCGGGGCCGTACTACCGTCATAAGCCGGTACGGCGTGCGTGGCCGTACGAACGATGCGGAAACGAGGTGAGCCCGCTGGACGGCGCGCGGCAGGCGGTTGAGGAGGGCATCGCGACGGCGGTCCTGGCAGCGGACGAGGACGCGTTCGGCGAGCTCGCCGAGCGGTATCGGCATGAGTTGCGCGTCCATTGCTACCGGATGCTCGGATCGTTCACCGACGCGGAGGACCTCGTGCAGGAGACGCTCCTGCGAGCCTGGCGCAAGCGGGAGAGCTTTGAGGGCCGGTCCACGTTCCGGGCCTGGCTGTACCGGATCGCCACGAACGCGTGCCTGGACGCCCTGGCGGGCCCGGCCCGCCGCCGGGAGGTCGCGATGGCGGCGGACGGCGCGGGCGGCCCGGCGAGCTCGACGCTGGCGGAAGTCACCTGGTTGCAGCCCTACCCGGACGAGCTGCTGAACCTGGCGGCGCCCGACGACGGCGAGCCGGATGCGGTGGTGATCGCCCGCGAGACCATCGAGCTGGCGTTCCTGGCCGCGATCCAGCATCTTCCGCCGCGGCAACGGGCGGTGCTGATCCTGCGGGACGTCGTCGGCCGGCCCGCCCAGGAGACGGCCGAGACGCTGGAGATGAGCGTCGCCTCGGTCAAGAGCGCGTTGCAGCGGGCCCGTGCGACGCTGCGCGAACAGCTGCCCGAGCGGCGCGCGGACTGGGGCGCGGCCACTCGGCCCAGTGACGCCGAGCGTGCCCTGCTCCACCGGTACATCGCAGCCTCCCAGCAGGCCGACCTGTCGGCTCTGGCCGCGCTGCTGCGCGAGGACGCCCGGCAGACCATGCCACCGGCGCACCTGGTGTTCAACGGCTTGGCGGCGATTCTCGACATGTGGCGGCCGGTCCTGGAGGGCGACCAGGCCTGGGGCGACTGGCGCGCCGTGCCGCTGGCGGTGAACCGCCAGCCCGCGGCGGCGAACTATGTGCGCAGGTACGGCGAGCCCGTCTACACCGCGATCAACATCGACGTCCTGCGCATCGAGGACGGCGTGATCGCCGAGATCACCACATTCGGCCCGGAACAGCTGCCCGCCTTCGGCCTTCCACTCACCCTGGATCAATGTGACCTAGATCACATTCGCTGACCGATTCCTTCTCGCCAGTCCGCCCGTCATATGGGCGACATCGAGGTACGAGAAAGGAAACGGCCATGGCGGAGAACAACGACCACACGCACGTCGCGCAGCCCGACGAGCAGATCAAGGCCCTGGGCCGGCTGGTCGGCTCCTGGCGGGTGAGCGGCGGCACGGAGGGCACAGTCACGTACCGCTGGCTGGACGGGGGCTTCTTCCTCATCCAGGATGTCGAACTGGAGCAGTACGGCCAGCGGATCACCGGTATCGAGGTGATCGGGAGGGAGAAGCCGTTCGGCGCGGACAAGGCAGGCGAGGACATCAAGACCCGCTTCTACGACAACCAGGGCAACACCTTTGACTACGTGTACGAGCTCGAGGGCGACACGCTGACCATCTGGGGTGGCGAGAAGGGCTCCCCGGCGTACTACCGGGGCACCTTCAGCACCGACGGCGACACGGTTTCGGGCTCGTGGGTCTACCCGGGCGGCGGCGGCTACGACTCCGTCATGACGAAGATCAAGTAAGTGCCGGTCTGGATCACCCGGAACCGACAACGTTCAGGTGTGTCCTACGTGGCATTCATCGAACAGCAGGCCATCTGGTCCTGAGTGACTGCGGTTGACGCCTGGGCGCCCGGCGCTCACCGCACGATGATCACGGCCAGATGTGCGTTACCACTCGCCTGGGCTCTTCGTGTCCCAGGACAGACGGGGTCCTCCACCCGCTGAGCCCAGAGGACCTCGCCCCCTACCTGGCCCCGTACCCCACCCGCGACAGCCGCCGCCCCTGCAGTGGGCCCGCTCCCTGCCCCTGGACGGCGACCCCGCCGACGTGGCCGAACGTGTCGCCGCCTACGACACCTGGCTGGCCACCAGCCCGGAAGTGCCCAAGCTGCTGCTCACCTTCGACTCCTCACCCACCCTGCTCATCACTCCTGAGGTGGCTGCCTGGTGCAAGGACCACATCGCCGCGCTCCAGATCGAGCACGTCGGACCGTCCGGCCACCACGCCACCGAAGACCAGCCCGAGGCGATCGCAGCCGCGATCACCAACTGGGCACTCCGCTGAGCCGCGGAAGGAATCTCGGTGCACAAGCTCACGAGAAGCCGCTCGTCCTGTCTGCCCAGCTGATCACGTCCGTGATCGCGAGCGGCCCGGCCCTCGCCGGTCGAGGCTTGCGGCGGCGGTGCTTGTGGTCGCCTCCAACCGCGAGCCGGACGAGTGGTTGGCCATGATGCGACTTTACGACCAGTAGTCCTTTCCTCGTGGCAACCAGGAGGTCCCTCGCCCCCGCAAAGGGCAGGGCATTCGATAGAGATAGCTGGCCGGAAGGAGAGCGAGATGTCCGCGACGGGCCTGGTCGACACGGAAACGACGACGGACACCTTGATCGTCGGTGCGGGACCGGTCGGGTTGATGATGGCGGCCGAACTGCGCCGCCACGGCTCGACCTGCCGGATCATCGATCGCCTGACCCGGCCCACCGGCTGGCCGAAGGCCATCGGGATCCAGCCGCGCACCCTGGAGATCTGGGAACAGATGGGCATCGTCCGGGAGGCGATCGACGCAGGGCTGTGGCTGCGCGGTCAGCTCGTCTTCACGGATGGCAAACCGGGCGACCCCATCGACCTTCAGGTACCCGACGGTACCTACGGGTTCCTCGCCCTGCCGCAGTACGACGTCGAGCGCATCCTGACCGAGCACCTGGAACGCCTCGGCACTGCCGTCGACCGTGGCGTCGAGCTGCGCGCCTTCACCCAGGACGCCGACGGGGTGAGCGCGACCCTCACCCGGCCGGACGGATCGACGGAGACCGTCCGCGCCGGCTACCTGGTCGGCTGCGACGGCGCCCACAGCGTGGTGCGTCACGGCCTGGGCCTGATCTTCGAAGGCGACCGTTTCCCCGAGGAGTACATGCTCGGCGATGTCGAGGTGGACTGGTCCATGCCCCCCGGCTACGCCCTGCGCTTCCTCGCCGAAGCCCCCGGCGGCGGGCAGGACGTGCTGGTCTGCGTTCCCCTGCCGGGCCGTAGCCGCTACCGCCTGTCGATGCTCGCCCCACCCGAGCTGCGCCAGGCGACCGGCCCCGAGCATGGGATGGCCGGCGACCGTCCCGGCCCTGAACTCGGCCAGATTCAGGCGGTGGTCGACCGGCTCGTCCCCGGAAAGCCGGCGGTGGGCAACCTGCGCTGGTCGTCGCTGTTCGGCATCAGCCACCGCATCGTCGACCGCTACGGCGTGGGCCGGGTGTTCGTCTGCGGCGATGCCGCCCACATCCATCCGCCGACCGGCGCTCAGGGCGCGAACACCGGCATGCAGGACGCGTACAACCTCGCCTGGAAGCTCGCCCTGGCCCTGCGCGGGCTGGCCGCCCCCGAGTTGCTGACCACCTACGACGCCGAGCGGCGACCGGTGGGTGAGGAGGTGGTGGGGCGGACCGTCCGCTATGCCCGTACCCAATCAATCGGCGAGGCCGGTGACACCGTCCGGACCGGGCTCGCCCGTGAAGGCCAGCTTCTGGTCGCCTACCCCGACAGCCCGCTGTCCAGTGCGGCGCTGGACTTCCCGGATGCCCTCAACGACGGCCCCTGTCCGGGTGAGCGCGCCCCGGATGTCCATGGCCTGACGCAGGAGGGCCTCGGCTTCCCGGTGCGTCTGTTCGAGCTGCTCCATGCCCCGTGCCACACGCTGATCCTGTACGCCGACGCCATGGCGGCTCAGGAGGGGCTGGGTGGCTTCGAGGCGCTGGCTTCGCAACTACGCGAACGCTGCGCCGGGCTCCTCCGCGTCTACGCCGTCCTCGCCGCTGACGCCCCGCAACCCGATCTGGTGGGCGTGCCGGTGCTGCGCGATGGCTCGGGTGCGTTTCGCGCCCGGTACGCGGTCGCCCGGAGTGCCGCGTACCTGATCCGCCCGGACGGATACGTTGGCTTCCGCGCCCAGCCGGTGAAGTTCGAGTCCATCACCGCACACCTGGAGCGCACCTTTACATGAAGGCCCCGCTGCGTGTGCACTGCGATCACCGGCCGACTCGCCGTCACCTGCAGATCTCCCAGTACGGCCACTGCGGCAACCGCCCTCCGGGGAGAAGGACGGTACGGCGCCGGATCGTCGACCTCGTCGAGCTGCGCCAACAGCTCCTGTGGAGCGCGGGCGAAACCGTTACTCGAACGGATAGCCGATCTCCCCGAGATCGGCCCGGACGTCGCGCAGGCCGATCTCGGGGTTCAGCGCTCTGACGACCTCTTCTGTGAGCGGCCGGAGCGCGAAGATGTGCGCGACCGGCTCCACCGGCACGGGCGGCTCCTCCTCGTCAGTGGCCGACCATGCCACGTAAGCCGCTGGTGAACGATCGAGGAGCAGGTCGAACATCCAGTCCGAGCCGTCCCTCTCATAAGTGGCGCGCCCCGTGCGCCAGCCGTCGTCCGATGTGGTGCGCCACAGGCAGCAGGTGATGGCCGGGACGTCGTCGAGGGTGAACGCCACCTCGTCGAGCTGCGGCCTGAACACCTCGGGAACGTCGTCGACCACGCCCGGCCAGGGGCGGAGGTCATCACTGGCGAACGGCGAGACGGGCGACTCGTGGTCAAAGCCGCGGATGTACACGCCGGCAGGGCAGAACACAATGGAGTAGTCATCGCCCGCACCGCTGCGCCATGAGGCCATCTCCTCCCCGGGCGCCCAGTCGGAGTCGAAAGAGTAACCGCGATACTCCCATTCCGGGCTGCGTATGGTGTCCACCATGGCCAGAGCGCGACAGTGGTCGCGCAGGGCCTCGACGGGCGGCAGAGCGGTGGCGACCTGGTGCACGTTCTTCATGCGGAGATGTCTAGTGCACGGCACTGACACTGCGGGCGGTATCAAGCGGGCTCCCGCACAGTCGAGACCAGGCTCGACTTTCGTTCGTGGAGCGGGTGAGGGGATCGAGCCCACGCTACTGGATGGCTTGGCTTGGTCCGCTTAGCGATCACGGCCGGTATTTCTGCAGCGACCTGATCAGCGGAGCGAAAGTCCACCGTCGCCGGGCGGGGCTGCGGCATGTTCCCCGGCCGTCGCCGCAGACCGGCTCCGCTCACCAGCTCAGCACCTTCGACCGGCCGGTCGGGGCCGGTAGCCGATCACGCAGCAGCTGCACGCCCAGCGGGACCAAGGCCACGCAGAGCAGGACGGTGACCAGCACATCGGGGATCGAGGCGGCCTTCAGCACGCCCATCCAGGTGCCTCCCGCCAGGAGCAGCATCAAGGCACGGGCGGTGCCGAATATGCCGGAGCGCCAGGCGGCGATGGCCAGCAGGAGCGAGCCCGCGAACTGGCCGACCGAGGCCCAGACCGGTACCCGCCATGGCCCGTAGGAGATGTCGGCGTACTCCTTCATGATCGCATTCGTCGCCTGCTCCAGCCCGAGGACCTCGGTGAGCTGGAAGGCGGTCTGGTCGGCACCGGCGAAGTACAGGCGGGAGAAGAGCCCGGCGACCAGCAGCGTGGCGCCCCAGAACGCAAGGCTGCCCCCCACCCGCTGGGCGAGGGCGATAAAGGCGGGGAAGAGCAGCACCGCCCCCAGCGCGAAGACCGCGTAGGAGAGGGTGAGCAGGGCGGGTTCTGATGTGTAGGCGAGGAACTGGCCGTAGGCGGCGAACGGCTGCGCCTCCGCCCACGCCTGCTGCTGAGGGGTGAGGGCGGTGACTGAGCTCACGTAGCGCAGCAGGTATCCGGCGCACAGGACGACCGGCCCCAGGACGAGCGTCACGCCGCCGATCCACCGTCCGGGAAAGTACGTGTTCATGGGAGCTAGCCTGTCGTGGATGAGCCGGGTGGATCATCCGTCGATCGTCAACTCGTACCCCTGTCGAAAGTCAGGTCAGCACGGGTTGGCCGGCGCTGGTGGGACGGTCTGGACGGGGTAGCGGTGGATGGGTCGTGCTTCGCCGCCGTGCGGCCCGAGCGCGGGCGCGCGCGAGAACGGCCACCAAGGCCGCACGCGCAGAGTGGCGGCGCGCCGCCTTTGGTGACCATCGGCTCAACCAAGTCGGAAGCGCGCAAGCGTCTCGTCAACGGGCCCGTGGTGCGCCTACCGGATCTCAGGGGCACATGGAGAGGTATGCGGAGGCAGGGGAGCTGCGGCGCGCGAATTTCATCCGAGTCTGGACGGCAGGCTTGGTCTGCTTGGCTTGTCCCGGGGCAAGGCGGCGGGAGGATCCGACTTCCACCTCAACCACTTACGGCCCTCGACCAGCTCGCCGTGATCATCTCGGAGCCTGAGGCACCCGCCGGAGGCGTGCTTTTCTTGAGGCTGCTCAGACTACGCAGAACTCGTTGCCTTCGACGTCTGCCATCACTATCCAGAGCTCTGGTGGGGTGCGTCGTTCCACCACCGTGGCTCCGAGTTTCATCAGGCGTGCCGCTTCCTCTTCGATCCGGTTCTTGCGGTCCTCGCCGGAGAGCCCGTTCGAGACCTTGACGTCGAGGTGCAGCCGGTTCTTCGTGGCCTTGGACTCGGGTACCCGCTGGAAGTAGAGGGCGGGCCGCTTGCCGTGCTGGTCGATCAGCACGCGCATCGCGTTGCGGTCTTCTTCGGGAATGTTCTCGCCATCAGCCCAGCTCTCCCAGGAGAGATAGCCGTCGGGCGGGGCCGGAAACGCGTATCCGGCGATCGCCTCTGCCCAGAACTCGGCAAGCCTCTGGGGGTCGGTGCAGTCGAACGCGACCTGTACTTCTACTTCCATGTTGTTGCCTTTCACCTCGAAGCCCAGGCTGACACCGGTGGATGCTACGGCGCATCACCGACAGAGTGTGATCAGGGCGGTCGGGCAGCCTGAGCCTCAGGCGCGAAGCGCCCCGGATCGAGAAGCCGATGTAGGGGAGCGGGGTGTGGCGGCCGCGCCCCCCACAGAACACAGCCTGAGCCTTCACGCGCGAAGCGCGCCCCACCACGAAGTCGATGCAGTTGGAGCGGGTGACGGGAATCGAACCCGCGTTGTCAGCTTGACTCTTTCAAGATCACGCGGTCTGAGCTTGGGAAATGCTGACCTGGGCATACGCCGGTCGAGTGACCGTGAGTACCCGTGACTCACTGCTGATCGCTCTACGTACGGGCACGCAACGGGCACGTCTGTCTTCTGCGGCGCTCAGCCGTACCAAGCAACTTGGATGATCTCCACCAGACGCCGGTACTCGACGATCAGGTAGGTAACCATGCCCGAACCGCCATCACCGAACGTCTGGGTCCTCATTGGGGCGTCGGGGCGTTCTCTTATGAAAGGGTTGCCGTTCCACGGCGCGACTTGAAGAAACACGGTCACCTCGTGGAACGCTGCGAGCGCTTCGGCGGGAAGGGCCGCGACCTGCTCGTCTACTTGTTTGCTGTTGCCGACCGTGTACATCTAAAGGTCGAGCTTCACGCCGAGTTCGGATGCTCGTTCGGCAAGAACCTCCCGAAGCGGTCTCCCCGGAACGTACTCGCCGCGTTCGATCTGCTCCTGGATGCGAGCACCGTGTTCCAGAACCTCTTCGTACTCCCCGGTCGCCTTCATCCTGGCCATGTGCCACCAATGAGCGAGCAGGGCGTTGACAGGTGCGAGGTCCAGCTCCTCCGTGGCCTTGGCCATGGCTCGCCGGAAGTCCTCGTCGAAGTAGTCGCGATCGGCAGGAGGAAGGCAAGCACGGATGTTACGTGGACTCCGGTCGACCTTCAGCGACTCCACGATCTGCTCGGGCGCCCGAACGCTGATCAGTTCGTGTGGCTCAGCGGTCATGCCGCTACCTCCTTGCGCTGACAGGTGCTCAGACTCGGCAAACGAGCCGGTGCGGGGCGTCTGCCATCGAGCTTAGCCGTCGGCGGACGACCACGGACTGCCGATGGGACCGTCATGGTGACCGAGCGTCATTGAGATACTGGAGCGGATGACGGGAATCGAACCCGCGCTGTCAGCTTGGGAACTCTTTCAAGATCATGGCCTCTGAGCAGGGGAAACGCTGAACTGGGCATACGCCGGTCGAGTGACCGCGAGTCCCCGTGACTCCCCACTGATCGATCTGCGAACGGGCACACAACGGGCACGGCTGACAGACTCACCATGTGATCGAGATCGACGGCCCTTTCTATCGCGTTAGTGACTCCGGCTTCGAGATGCTGATCCCCCGCTGGGAGGGGCACGATCCTGAGACGGCCGACCAGGCCGACGCGACCATCACGCTTCCTGACGGTACTCGTCGCTACGCCACCTTCATGACCCTCGGAGTCGTCTCTGGGATCATGGACCGCTGGCGGGATACGGGCGAATGCCTCAACGGCCAGTACTTCTGGTGCTCAGACTTAATCATCATCCGTGAACCAGGCTTCGTCTCAATGATCGATGCCGTGCGAGACATGATCGCAACCGGAGAGATCGAAAGTGCATGCCGCGCACTGCCAATCGACGACAGTGATCAATACGCGGACTAGAGCGTGTCCCGTGGATCATAGGACAGGGTCACGGAGCCAGATCCTGATCGAGGCGACGTCGATGGTGCCCTCGTAGATGCGTTCGCGCTTGTCGGTGCGAAGGGCCACCGCGCGGTGGCCCTTGAGCTTGTTGACGCACCGCTCGGCGGTATTGCGCTCCTTGTACCGCTCGGCGTCGAAGCCGGGCGGTCGGCCGCCCTTACGCCCCCGGTTGAGTCGGTTGGCCTGCTGATCCTTCTTGATCGGGATGACCGCCTGGATGCCGCGCCGGCGCAGGTAGGCACGATTGGCGCGCGAGGAGTAGGCCTTGTCGGCCAGCACACGCATCGGACGCCGGCGAGGACGGCCCAGACCGCGACGCCGGATGCGCACCCGCTCCAGGACGCGCCGGAAGTACGGGCTATCGCCGTGCTGACCGGGGCTGATGATCCGGGCGATCGGCCGGCAGCGCCGGTCGGCGACCAGGTGAATCTTCGTGCTCCACCCGCCCCGTGAGCGGCCCAGCGCCTCCCGGCCCGTGCCCGGTTTGTGATCTACGCCGTCCCCTTTGACGGGATGTCGGCGGGCGGCTCACGACGAGCTCCGGCGGCATGCTGATGAGCGCGCGCCACAGTGGAATCCACACCCACCGTCCAGTCCTCCCCCTCGGCCTCATCGCATCCAGCGCGCAGCCCGTCCAGGATCTTCTCCCAGGTGCCATCCATCGACCAGCGGCGATGCCGGTTGTAGACGGTCTTCCAGTTCCCGTACCAGGGCGGCAGGTCACGCCAGGTGATGTTGGTCCGGACCCGGAAGAAGACCCCGTTGATGACCGTTCGGTGATCGGCCCATCGGCCGCCCTGCCGCGGGTTGACCGGCAGCAGCGGCGCCAGCCGTTCCCACTCGGCATCGGTCAGATCATGACGATTCAGGCGATCTTCCACTGGACTGATCTACACCAAACCACCATCAAAGATCCACGGGACACGCCCTAAGAGCGCGCTTAGAGACCGTTCTGGGCGATCCTATGCAGACCATTGAGGGTGGGTAACCTGCCTGGAACGCCCCTGAACGAGCTGGAACTGCAGCTCGAACTGCAACTGGGTGAGTCGTAGCTGGCTCTGGCCTATACGCACGTCCAGGGCCTATACGCACGTCCAGCAATAGATCATCTGGTCTTCTGCTTGCGCCCGTTCGGCGAGATCTCTCAGCTCTACTATCAGTGTCGTCAGGTAGTCCTCATCAGGGCGGCCGAAGAACTCTTCGATCTGCCCCCACCGTTCGGCAAGATCGGCCAACTGGGTGTCAGGCACGCTGGCCAGCGAGTCGCGTACGTCGGCGGGGAGCTCCTCAATACAGGGCCCCTCCTTGTACGGCGAGTCCTCCGGCAGCGCTTCCCACTCCTCAAGAGACTTAGGGCCGCCCTCCGGTGGTGGGTAGAGGCTGACGGTCCGCATGAGATCCAAGTCGTATGGCTCATCCCTGATGAGGGCGACGAGTTGCCCAAGGATGACTCCCGGATCAATCCCCTTGGCGTCCACAGCGTCGAAAGCGGGACTCGCGGACCCGGCACGGCCCTTGTCCGGCTCGACCATGGCGGCCTGCCTGTCAGCCGCCCTGTAGTAGTCGTACAAGACCCCCACTGATCCCCGGTCGTGATCGCTGTGCCTGCTATGTCTGGCGATAGATTAGGGGGCCGCATGTATGTGCGAAAGAGGGTTTGCTGGGTGACCTCAAGCACCCCCTGCCCTGATAGTCCCGTCGCCGTCGTCCCACCCGTCAGGGGATGGACAGAGTGCTGGAACCGGTGGGCTAGACAAACAAGATCAACTGATCTGGCACGAATCTGGCACGCGAGTGGAGACAGGCCCACAAAAGATCAAGGCCCGGGTTGGGACCATGTTCCCTACCTGGGCCTTAACGTTGGAGCGGGTGACGGGAATCGAACCCGCGCTGTCAGCTTGGGAAGCTGATGTTCTGCCATTGAACTACACCCGCATCGGCCACCGCCGCGCCCACCACTGTAGCGGAAATCCGGCCCACTTCAGCAACCCCGGCCCAGCCGACTTCCCCGTCGCACACGGTAAGTTGCTCTCCGTGCTGCTTTCTGACCGAGACATCCTCGCCGAAATCGAGTCCGGCCGTGTCAGTCTCGACCCGTTCGACAAGGCAATGATCCAACCGTCCAGCATCGACGTGCGTCTCGACCGCTACTTCAGGGTGTTCGAGAACCACCGCTACCCGCACATCGATCCCGCCGTGGAGCAGCCCGACCTCACCCGTCAGGTGGAGCCGGAGGGGGATGAGCCCTTCATCCTGCATCCGGGGGAGTTCGTGCTCGCGAGCACGTACGAAGTGATCTCGCTGCCCGACGATCTGGCCAGCCGTCTGGAGGGGAAGAGCTCCCTGGGCAGGCTCGGTCTGCTGACGCACTCGACGGCCGGGTTCATCGACCCCGGATTCTCCGGTCACGTGACGCTGGAGCTGTCCAATGTGGCCACGTTGCCGATCAAGCTGTGGCCGGGGATGAAGATCGGGCAGCTGTGCATGTTCAGGCTGAGCTCTCCGGCCGAGCATCCGTACGGCTCGGCGAAGTACGGCTCGCGGTACCAGGGTCAGCGCGGCCCGACGCCCTCGCGCTCCTACCGGAACTTCCACCGCACGCTCATCTGAACACCGCACGCTCATCCGAGCACCGCAGCTCATCTGAGCAGTGCCAGCTAGCTCAGCTGAAGACCGCAGGCTCATCTGAGCACCGCCAGCTCATCTGAGCACATACTCATCTGAACAACGGATGCCATTCGAACGACTCGGGGCTCATCTGAAAGAGGGGCTCAGCTGAAACTGGACGCCCATCTCGGTGCCGAGGGTTCGGCTGGCGCCTGAGGCTCGTTGGCCATCGGAGGTTCGTCTGGGCACCTGAAGCCTGTCCGGGCGCCGCAGGTTCCTTTCGGTCAGCGGCGCAGCCGCCATGGGCTCGTCTGAGCACCAGAGGCTCATCCGGTAGCCGGGGCTCGGCTGGCGGCCAGCCGCATCCGGCGGACGGGATGCTTGTTCGGGCGGCGCAGGCCCGTCTGGGGCCGAATGCTCGTCTCGGCATCGCAGGCGGGCCCGGGAAACGGAGGATGGCCGGGCCGCGCGGTCGTCTCGGCACCCGCAGGCCCATCTGGCACCCCGGTGGTCGTCGGGGGCGCCGGACGCTCCTCCAGCGTCACAACCCCACCCCAGCACCGCACGCTCCCAAGCCCCTTATCAGGGGTTCAAACCCCCTCAAAGCGGCCACAGGCAAAATACCCTCCAAAGTACTCCCGAACCCGGTGTTGCAGATCATACGAGGGGTAGCGAGACGGAGAAGAGTGGGTGTGCGCACCATGAAGTTCGCATTTCCGCTGGTAACCCGTACCCTTCTCTGCGGACCATCCCCGCACATCTGGAGAACGACGTGCGCCTGCGTCTCACGCCTCGTGAGGACAGCTACTACGACCTGTTCGCCGACTCGGCGAACAACCTGGTCACGGCATCACGGTTGCTGGTGGAGATCATCAGCGACGGCTCGGACAGGGAAGCCCTGGCCGAGAAGATGCGCGCCTGCGAGCACGCCGGTGACGAACGCACTCATGCGATCATGAACCGGCTCAACGAGAGCTTCATCACGCCCTTCGACCGTGAGGACATCTATCGCCTCGCCTCGAACCTCGACGATGTGATGGACGCCATGGAAGAGGCGTCCGACCTCATCGTCCTGTATCAGATCGACCATCTGCCGAAGGACGTCGTCCGTCAGGTGGAGGTGCTGGAGCGGGCGGCCGAGCTGACCGCCGAAGCCATGCCGCGACTGCGGTCGATGAAGAACCTCAACGAGTACTGGATCGAGGTCAACCGCCTGGAGAACCAGGGCGACCAGGTCTACCGGAAGCTCCTCGCCAAGCTCTTCAGCGGTGAGTACGACGCGCTCACCGTCATGAAGATGAAGGAGGTCATCGACCGCCTGGAGGAAGCCGCCGACGCCTTCGAGCACGTGGCGAACACGGTCGAGTCGATCGCGGTCAAGGAAAGCTAAGTGGACCTCACGCTCGCCCTCGTCATCGGCGTGGTGGTCGTGTCACTGGTCTTCGACTACACCAACGGCTTCCACGACGCGGCGAACGCCATCGCGACCTCGGTCTCGACCCGCGCGCTGACCCCGCGCGCGGCGCTCTTCCTGGCCGCCGGGATGAACTTCATCGGCGCCCACCTGGGCACCCAGGTCGCCCAGACGGTCGGCAAAGGGATCATCGACGCGCCACAGGGCACCCACGGCCTGGTCGTGGTGGCGGCCGCGCTGATCGGCGCGATCACCTGGAACCTCGTCACCTGGTACTTCGGACTGCCTTCCTCCTCCAGTCACGCGCTCATCGGCGGCCTGGTGGGCGCGGCGCTGGCCTCGGCCAGCCTGGTGCACTGGGACGGCGTGCTGGAGAAGGTCGTCATCCCGATGATCCTGTCCCCGATGGTCGGGTTCTCGCTCGCCGCCGCGATCATGATCGCAATCTATTGGATCTTCCGCAACGCGCAACCAGGAAAGGCCAACAGGGGCTTCCGCTACTCGCAGACCGTCTCGGCCGCCGCGATGGCGCTCGGTCACGGCCTGCAGGACGCGCAGAAGACCATGGGCGTCATCTTCCTGGCGCTGGTCGTCGGCGGCTATGCCGCCCCGGCGGACCCGATTCCGCAGTGGGTGATCCTGGCCGCGGCCGGCGCCATCTCGCTGGGAACGTACGCCGGTGGCTGGCGCATCATGCGCACGCTGGGGCGGCGGATCATCGCCCTCGACCCGCCGCAGGGCTTCGCCGCCGAGTCCGCCGCCTCGACCGTGCTGTACGTCGCGGCGATCGGCTTCGGCGCTCCCATCTCCACCACCCACACCATCACCAGCGCGATCATGGGCGTCGGCGCCACCAAGCGGCTCTCGGCCGTCCGGTGGGGCGTGGCGGGCAACATCGTGACCGCGTGGATCCTCACGATTCCCGCGGCGGCGCTGGTGGCCGCTCTGTCGTACTACACCCTTCACTGGCTGATCGAGTAGCGGCGTACATCACGTCGACGTCCCACCGGTTGAAGCCGAGGGACTCGTACAGCCTGATCGCCGCCGTGTTGGCCTCGTCCACGTAGAGCATCGCCTGGGCGAGGCCACGCGAGCGCAGGTGGCGCAGGCCCGCCAGGGTCAGCGCCTTACCCAGGCCGGTGCCCTGCTGCGAGGGGTCGATCCCCACGACGTAGACCTCGCCGAGCGGTTCGTGACCGTGGTCCTGCGAGGAGGATCCGTGGATCTTCGTCCAGTGGAAGCCCACGAGCCGCCCGTCGCGGTAGGCCAGGAAGAACCCGGCCGGGTCGAACCAGGGCTCGCTCTCGCGCCGCCGCACGTCGTCGAGCGTCCATCCGCCCTGCTCGGGGTGGTGGGCGAAGGCGGCGGCGTTCACCTTGAGCCACGCCTCCTCGTCCTGGCCCGGCACGAACGTGCGCAGCCGTACCCCCTCGGGCAGGGAGAAGGGCGCGAGGGGCGCGAACAGGGAGCGGCGCATCTGCCAGAGCGACCGCATCCGCGCGAAGCCCGCCGACGCCGCCAGCGCCGCCGCCCCCGAGTGGTCGCCGTGCGCCCACAGCCGCAGCCACCCTCCTGACACCTCCAGTACGGCACGCAGCAGCGCCTTGCCATGCCCCTGGCGGCGGAACGCCGGGTGGATGACCAGTTCGCCGCTCGGGCCCTCGACCTCGTCCGTGGGGTCGACGTGCGCGTAGCCGGCGAGCGCGGCGCCGGAGTAGAGCAGCAGCGAGCGGGCCCGCTCGTCGCCGCCGTAGCGCAGGTGCAGCATCACGTGCTCGTTGAGCGGACGGACCCCGTCGGCGTCGGTGGCCGCCTCGACCACCTCGAGCACCTCGGCTATTTCCTGGTCATCGAGCCGTCCACGCTCCACCACACGCACAGTCATAGATCGAACTCTAGGCTGCCGACTGGCAAATAACGCCATGGGGTCGGCCGACGAATCGTTACCTTTCGGACGTCTGCTGCATAGTTTCCTTCCGTAACGTCTGCAGGCATGACCTCTCGCTCCTTACTCCCGCTTGCTCTCGCGGGGGCCATCGCCATGGGCGGAATCACGCTCGTGGCGGGACCTGCCGATGCGGCCAGGCCCGAGCGGACGGTGCCCGTCCGCCTGTTGACGATCAACGACCTCCACGGCAACCTGGAGCCCCCGACAGGATCCAGCAGCCGCATCCTCGACCCCAACGGTCCGCTGGTCGACGCCGACGGCAGGCTGACCGGCATCGTCGGCGGCAAGTACTCGATCGCGGGCGGCGCCGCCTACCTGGCCACGCACCTCAAGCAGCGCACCGACGCCAACACCATGCTGGTGGCCGCCGGTGACCTCATCGGCGCCTCTCCGCTGATCTCGGCCGCCTACCACGACGAGCCGACGCTCCAGGTGCTCGGCCAGATGGGGCTGAAGGCCTCGGCCGTGGGCAACCACGAGTTCGACGAGGGCTACGACGAGCTCCAGCGCCTTATGGACGGCGGCTGCCACCCCGTCGACGGCTGCTCCAAGGACGGCGAGTGGCAGGGCACCGACTTCGACTTCCTCGGCGCCAACGTGCTGAAGGAGAAGAACGACAAGTACGCGCTCCCGCCGTACTTCATCAAGAAGATCAACGGCGTCAAGGTCGGCTTCATCGGGCTGGTGACCGCCACCACCCCGACCATCGTCACCTCCCAGGGCATCCAGGGCCTGAAGTTCACCGAGGAGGTCGCCGCGGCCAACAAGGTGTCGAAGATGCTGGCGCGGCGCGGCGTCAAGGCCCAGGTCGTGCTGGTCCACGAGGGTGACCAGGTCACCCCGAGCCAGGACCCGAGCGCCTGCTCGGTCACCCCGGGCAACGGCTCGAGGATCGCCGGCGGTCTCGACCCGCAGGTCGACCTGGTCATCAGCGGTCACTCGCACCAGGCCTACATCTGCAAGACCAACGACCCCGCGGGCCAGCCGCGCTACTACACGCAGGGCTCCTCCTTCGGCAGGGTGGTCACGCAGATCGACTTCCAGGTCGACCGGCGGACCAAGGACGTGGTGCGGTCCTCGGTCGTGGCGGGCAACCACGTCGTCACCCGTGACGTCCCCGAGGACGTGCCGGTCCGCGACCTGGTGGACAAGTGGCGGCGCTACAGCGCCGACATCGCGAACAAGCAGGTCGGCAAGATCACCGAAGAGATCGGCACCCGCGCCGCCGCCTCGGGGGAGATGCCGCTCGGCAACCTGATCGCCGACAGCCAGCTCGAGGCGACCAGGACCGGTGGCAACGCGCAGATCGCGTTCATGAACCCGGGCGGCGTGCGCGCGCCCCTCACCTACGCGGGCTCGTCCGCCGGCGAGGGCGACGGCGTCGTGACGTACGGCGAGGCGTTCACCGTCCAGCCGTTCAACAACCTCACCCAGGTGATCACGCTGACCGGCGCGCAGCTCAAGACCGTTCTCGAGCAGCAGTTCGTCGGTGGCCCCAACAACCAGGCGTTCACCAAGATCCTGCAGCCGTCGTCGAACTTCACCTACACCTACAGCAGGAGCGCTCCCTGGGGCTCCAAGGTGTCGGGCATGAAGATCGACGGGGTCGCGGTCACCGACACCCAGTCGATCCGCGTGGCGGTGAACAACTTCCTCGTCGGCGGCGGTGACGCCTTCGCCGAGCTGAAGAACGGCACCGACCTGTGGAGCGGCCCGCTGGACATCGACGCGTTCGTCGACTACCTGGGCAAGCACAGCCCCGTCGCGCCGCCCGCGACCAACCGCATCACCGTCGTCGACTGACCTGGACGGCAGAGGCCCGCGATCAATGCGGTTGCGGGCCTTCACCAGGCACTGGTCCACTTTCGACATGCTTACCGGAACGCGCGTCCGACTGCACCGCATCACGCTCTGGGTGGCCGACGCGAACACCGGCGCCCGGCGGGTCTATGAGAAGGTCGGCTTCGTCGAGGAGGGGCGGGCGCGCGAGTCCTTCCGCCGTGACGGCAAGTGGCACGACATGATCCTCACGGGCCTTTTGGAGGGCGAACTACAGGAGCCATAATCCGCCAAATGTCGCGATTTATGGATTTCTGCGCTGCCGGCCGGGCGGCGTTGCTCGAGGGACGGGCCACCTTCGACCGTCCTCCCGTCGAGGGGGCCACGCGCTGGGGCGCGGCGGCCGTGCTGCGGCCCGAGGGCGAGGTGCTCGACCGGCTGGCTGAGCTGGCCGCCGAGGCGGGGCCGGTGGTGGGCGCGGGGCACTGGGTGCACGACAGGGCGGCGCTGCACCTGACGCTGCGCTCGCTGGAGCCGTACCGGCAGGTGGTTCGGGAGCGGGGCGACTACGGGGCGGCGCTGGCGGCGGCGGCCGAGGGGCTGCCGCCGGTGAGGGTCGAGCTGCGCGGGGTGGCAGCGCACCGGGGCGGGATGCTGGTGTGGGGAGCCCCCGCCGACGTCACGCTGGTGACCCTGCAGAAGCGCTTCGCCCACGAGCTGGGGGCGGCGAGCGCGTTCGAGAGCTGGGAGCGCGACATCTGGTACGTCAGCGTGGTCCACTTCGCGGCCCCCGTGGCGGCGCCCGAGGAGATCGTCGCCTGGTGCGGCGAGCGGGTGGGCCTGCGGGTCGGGCTCGCGGAGCTCACGCGCGCCGAGATCGTCCAGTTCGCCCACACCGGCGCGGGCATGCGGCTGGTGCCGCTGGAAGGCGTCACCCTGGGATAGAACGGACCGTCAGACGTGCACGTGGTTCTCGGCCTCGGCGCTGCCGCGGTCGGGCACGAAGCGGTAGCCGACGTTGCGGACGGTCCCGATCAGCGACTCGTACTCGGGGCCGAGCTTGGCGCGCAGCCGCCGCACGTGCACGTCGACGGTGCGGGTGCCGCCGAAGTAGTCGTAGCCCCAGACCTCCTGCAGCAGCTGGGCGCGGGTGAAGACCCTGCCCGGGTGCTGGGCGAGGTACTTCAGCAGCTCGAACTCCTTGAACGTCAGGTCGAGGGCGCGACCGCGCAGCCTGGCGGTGTAGGTGGCCTCGTCGATGGCCAGGTCGCCGCTGCGGATCTCGTCGGGGACCTCGTCGGCGGACGCCAGGGACAGCCGGCCGGTGGCCATGCGCAGGCGGGCCTCCACCTCGGCGGGGCCCGCGCTGTCGAGCAGGACGTCGTCGACGCCCCACTCGGCGGTCATGCCCGCGAGACCGCCCTCGGTGACGATCACCAGCAGCGGGCAGTCGATGCCAGTGGTCCTGATCAGCCTGCACAGGCTCTTGGCCTGGACCAGCTCGCGGCGGGCGTCGACCAGCACGGCGTCGGCGGGTGGCGCGTCGATCAGGGCCGAGGCCTCGGCGGGCGCGACGCGGACGGAGTGCAGCAGCAGCCCCAGCGCAGGCAGCACCTCGGCGGACGGCTCGAGGGCGTTGGTCAGCAGGAGCAGGTTGCTCATTTCGACTCCTCTGTTCGGGGCGTCCGCGTTTGCCGTACGTGGTGTGCCGTACAAACACGTGTGGGACCCGGGGGCTACGTCGCCCGGATCCCGCTGTAGGTGAGGATAACCCACGTGAATGAAGCGCCCAGGTCGCGTCCACCTGGTGAACAGGCGTTCACACGAAACATTTTCGTTAACGAACCCGCACAATGGAACGGGATCGATTGTGAGGTGGCTATGTCTACTGGAAAAGTTCGCTATTGGGCCGCGGCCAAGGAGGCGGCCGGTGTGGCGGAGGAGATCTTCGAGGCCGACACGCTGGGCGATCTCATGACCAAAATCACAGCTGATCGTGACGAGCTCGCGCGGGTGGTGCGCCGGTCGTCTTTCCTCGTGAACGGAGATCCGGTCGGCAAGCGGGAGCATTCGGCGGTGAGCCTGCCGGAAGGGGCGGTCGTGGAGATCCTTCCGCCCTTTGCCGGAGGATAAGGTAGCGCCAGGCATTCCCCCTGAAGGAGCCCGATGCGCAAGCTGATCATTTTCCTGATCGTGCTGATCGTCCTTCTCGTAGCCGTGGACCGGGTGGCCGTCGCAGGGGTCCAGCGCGACATCGCCACCAGGATCGCCGCCGCCTCCGACCTCTCGGGCACTCCCACCGTCACCATCGAGGGCATCCCCTTCCTCACCCAGGCCATCGCGGGCCGCTACCCGGAGGTCCGCTTCGACCTCGGCACCCTGACCTACAACACCGTCAAGGTGGAGAACCTGCGCGGCGCCGCCTACGACGTGACCGCCCCGCTGGCCGACGTCATCCAGAACCGCGCCCAGATCACCGCGGGGAAGGTGACCGTCCAGGGGACGGTCTCCAGGTCGACCGTGGACAAGTTCGCGCCGCGCGGAGTGAAGATCGGCGGCACCGGCGGCCGGCTCACCGCCTCCGGCGACGTCAACCTGGGCGTGACGAAGGTGAAGTTCACCGCCGAGATGCGGGTCGAGGTGGTCGACGGCGGCATCAAGCTGACCGCCGACAAGGTCAACGGGATCCCCTCCACCTCCGCGGGCTTCCTGACCTACACGATCCCGTTCAAGGGCAAGCTCCCGTTCGACGTCAAGGTGACGGGCGTGAAGACCGTCCCGGCCGGGCTGGAGATCACCGCCGAGGCAAGTGACGTACCTCTCCGTGGCTGACTTCGAACCGAACAGGCCCGCCGTACGTGATGAGGGGGTGAGCCCAGCGGACACCGCCGACGAGGAACTCGTCAGGACCCTCTTCGACGAGCACGCGGGGCCGCTCTACGGTTACGTACTGCGACTGACCGGGGACCCTGGCCGAGCGGAGGATGTCGTGCAGGAGACGCTGCTGCGGGCATGGCGCCATCCCGAGGCGATCTCCGGACGGCCGATCAGGGCGTGGCTGTTCACAGTGGCCCGCAACCTCGTCGTCGACCAGCACCGCGCGCGCAAGGCGAGGCCGCAGGAGGCGGGCGACGAGGCGCTGGCGGTCATTCCCGCCGACGACGAGCTGGAGAAGGCGGTGGAGTCGTGGGCGGTCGCGGAGGCGCTGGCCGCGCTGCGCCCCGAGCACCGCGAGGTGCTGCTGGAGGTCTACTACCGGGGGCAATCGGTGAAGGAGGCGTCGGCGACGCTCGGCATCCCTGCCGGCACCGTCAAGTCACGCACCTACTACGCGCTGCGGGCGCTGAAGCTCGCCCTGGAAGAGCGGGGGCTGGCGCCGTGAACTGCGAGGAGGTACGGCTGTCGCTGGGCGCCTACACGCTGGGCGCGCTCGACGCCGAGGAGGCGCAGGATGTCGAGGTCCACCTGGCCTCGTGCATGGAGTGCACCGACGAGCTGATGGAGCTCGAAGGGCTGCCCGTGTTCCTGTCGAAGGTGTCGGAGAAGGACGTGGAGCTGGTCGCGAGCCCTCCTCGTGAGGTGCTCGACCGGCTGCTGAACGACCGGGTCAAGCGGCATCGGCGCGGACGCCTGCTGCTGGTCGCGGCGGCCTCGGTCGCGGCGCTCGCGGTGGGCGGCACGGTGTGGACCACGCTCCTGGACCGCACGCAGCAGCCGACGGCGGCGACCGCGCAGAACGACCCTGCTCCGGCGGAGCGAGCCCCCGCGGAGCAACCGGCGCAGAAGCAGGACCGGAGCGACGCCGCGCAGCTGGACCAGCCCGACGCGACGAAGGCGTCTCCGTCGGCCTCGGCCGATCTCAGGAAGGCCGAGCCGGGGCGGGCCTTCACCGGGGAGGCGGACCCGGTCAAGGCCACCGTGACGGTGTCGCCGGGCATGCCGCTGCAGGTTCAGCTCGAAGGCGTGCCGCCGGGCACGAAGTGCAGGCTCGTCGTGGTGAGCAAGAACGGCGTCAAGGAGACGTCCGAGCCGTGGACCGTCCAGGCCGCGCACTACGAGGCGGGCGCGGAGGTCTTCTCCGTGGAGAGCCGCACGCCGCCGGAGTCCATCCGCTCCTTCGAGATCAGGGACGCCGAGGACAACGTCCTGGTCAGGGTCCGGGCGAAGTAGGGGAAGAATCCCGCCGCCCGCTCGGTTGCACCTGGCGATGACAGGCTGGTGGGTGGTGCTGGCGACGCTGGCGCTCGGCACGGTGATCGGGGTGGTCAAGCTGCGCCGCGACGGAAGGCTGCGCGAGGCGCGGCAGAGCCTGACGGCTCAGGCGCTGGGCCACGAGCTGGGTGAGCGGGCGACGCTCGTGCAGTTCTCCACCGCGTTCTGCCAGCCCTGCAGGGCGACGCGCCGGGTGCTCGCCGACGTGACCGCGCTGGTGCCGGGCGTACGGCACGTCGAGATCGACGCCGAGTCCCGGCTCGACCTGGTGCGCGAGTTCGACATCATGCGCACACCGACCGTCTTCGTCCTGGACGGCGCGGGAAACGTCGTGAAAAGGGCATCGGGGCAGCCCAGGAAGGCCGACGTGATCGCGGCGCTCGGTGGCGTCCTGTCTCACAGGCCGGACGAGAAGTGACAGAAGGCGAGACGACAGGTAGTGTCGTCGCCATGAACCCCACGACAGAGCTGCTGACGAAGCGGCGCGCGGTTGATTTCTGCCGCGTGTCCACCGCGCTCTGTCGCGCTGCCTGAGGACGGTCTCGCGCGGACATTCCGGTCCGCCCCCATCCGACCCTTCAGGAGCATCCCACGATGCGTGCCGACCCTAGAGTGCTGCGCCTCGGCGCGGCCGTCACCACCCTGGTCCTCGCTCTCGTCCTGGTGACGGAGAGCGGCTGGCTGCTGGCCGTCCAGGCGGTGGTGTTCGCCGCCGGTGTGGCGGGTCGCTCGCCGTACAAGGTGTTCTTCAGGAGTCCGCCGACGAAGACGGAAGACGCCCGCCCGCCGCGGTTCGCGCAGGCGGTGGGGCTTTCCTTCGCGGTCGCGGGGCTGATCGGTTTCATCGCGGGGATCACGCCGCTCGCCCTCGGGGCGACGGCCGCGGCTCTCCTCGCCGCCTTCCTCAACGCAGCCTTCGGATTCTGCCTCGGCTGCGAGATGTACCTGATGATTCGCCGTCTACTGCCCGCTGCCAACATGGAGGTTCCGCAATGAGCCGCTCCGCCGCCCTGGTGGATGCCGACTGGGTCGAGGCCAACCTCGACACGCCCGGTGTCGTGCTCGTCGAGGTCGACGAGGACACCAGCGCCTACGCCAAGGGCCACATCCGCAACGCCGTCAGGATCGACTGGAAGGCCGACCTGCAGGACCCCGTCCGCCGCGACTTCGTGGACAAGGCGGGCTTCGAGGCCCTGCTGTCCGAGCGCGGCATCTCCAACGACGACCTGGTGGTCCTGTACGGCGGCAACAACAACTGGTTCGCCGCCTACGCCTACTGGTACTTCAAGCTCTACGGCCACACCAACGTGAAGCTGCTCGACGGCGGCCGCAAGAAGTGGGAGCTCGACTCCCGCGAACTGGTGACCGACGTTCAGTCCCGCCCCGCGACGACCTACACCGCGAAGGAGCAGGACACCTCGATCCGCGCCTTCCGCGACGAGGCCGTCAACGCGATCGGCAAGCTCAACCTGGTGGACGTGCGCTCGCCCGACGAGTTCACCGGGAAGCTGCTGGCCCCGGCCCACCTGCCGCAGGAGCAGGCGCAGCGCGCGGGGCACATTCCCACCGCTCGCAACATCCCGTGGTCCAAGGCGGCCAACGACGACGGCACCTTCAAGTCCGACGACGAGCTCAAGGAGCTCTACGCCGGCGCCGGCGTCGACTTCGGCAAGGACACCATCGCCTACTGCCGCATCGGCGAGCGGTCCGCGCACACGTGGTTCGTGCTGCACGAGATCCTCGACCAGGCCAATGTGAAGAACTACGACGGTTCGTGGACCGAGTACGGCTCGCTCGTGGGCGTGCCGATCGAGCTGGGGGAGGCCCGCTAATGACTGTTTCGACTCAGGGTTGCGCCGCTCCGGAGCAGACTGTCGCGCTGCCCGCCGGAATCGACCTCTCCACCCAGTCCGTGATCCAGGGTGTGGTGACCGGCGCGGGCACCGCCTACGCCCGCCTGCTCGACCACTCGGGCGAGTTCACCGGCGAGGTCGTGGTGTCCGACGAGGGCATCTTCCGCTTCTTCGCCGCCCCGGGTGACTGGACCGTCCGCATCATCGCGGGCGGCGGCGTCACCAGGGATGTTCCCGTGCAGGCCAAGCTGGGCGAGGTCGCCCAGCTGTCCGTCACGGTCTGATCGCTCCAGACACCGGGAAGGGGGTCGCGTCCACCAGGACGCGACCCCCTTCTGGCGTTCCCGCGTCGGTCTGCAACGATTCGGCGGGCGCCGGTGTTGAAGAGAACGTGAACCAACTCGACTGCCTGGACCCGGTCAGGAAGGCGCTGCTCGACGACCTCGACGCGGGGTTCGCCGAGTTGTACGGCGCCTACCGCGGCCTGGCGTTCTCGACCGCGCTACGGCTCAGCGGCCGGTGGGCGGACGCCGAGGACCTGACGGCGGAGGCGTTCCTCCGCGCCTACCGGGCGTTGGCGGGTTACGATCGCGCGCGCATCGCCGCGCTGCAGCCGCGCCCCTGGCTGATGACGATCCTCATGAACGTGTGGCGCAACTGCGTCCGCAGCCGCGTCCGCCACCCGCCGCCCGACCTGATGGAAGAGCCGGTGGACTCCATGGACACCGGCGAGGGTGTGGAGGCGGCGGCCGAGCGGCGCGAGACCGGCGGCGAGCTGGCCGAGCTGCTGAGCCTGCTGCCCGAGGACCAGCGCGCCGCGGTGGTGCTCAGGCATGTCATCGACCTGCCGGTCAGCGAGGTGGCCACGGTGCTCGGTCTCCCGCAGGGCACGGTGAAGTCGCACGTGTCGCGGGGCCTCAAGCGTCTGAGGGAGATGACCCGATGAACCAGGATCCGTTGCTCTCCGGGCTCGCCGGCCTGGTGGCCGACGCCCCCGAGGGACTGCTCGACAGGATCGCCGCCCGCTGGGTGCGCGTGGAGGGACCGCTGGGCGAGGTGTCCGTGGCCGCCACCGACCAGGGCGTGGCCTTCCTGCGCCACTATGACGACCCCGCCGCGGCTGACGGGTTCGCCGCGGAGTTCAGGGCCCGCTTCGGCAGGCCGCTGCTGCCCGGCGACCGCCCGCCCGCGGGCCTGATGCCCGCGCTGCGCAAGGGGAAGGCCGCGGGGCTGCGGCTCGACCTGCGAGAGCTGAGCGACTTCCAGCGTGACGTGCTGACCGCCACGCAGCGCATCCCGCGCGGCGAGGTGCGGCCCTACGCCTGGATCGCCCGTCAGATCGGCAGGCCGGGGGCCGTGCGCGCGGTCGGCACCGCCCTGGCCCGCAACCCCGTCCCGCTGCTCGTCCCCTGTCACCGGGTCGTCAGGTCGGACGGCGCGGCGGGCGACTACGTCTTCGGCGCCGCGGCCAAGGAGCGGCTGCTCAGGCAGGAGGGCGTGGACCTCGACGGGCTGCGCGAGCTGGCGGAGGCGAACGTCTTCTACCTGGCCAGCGACACCACCGGCATCGTGTGCTTCCCCACCTGCCACAACGCCAGGCGCATCACGCCCAGGCACCGGCACGGCTTCCGCAGCGTCGCGCAGGCGGAGTCCGCGGGCTACCGCGCCTGCCGTACGTGCAGGCCGGGGGAGGTGGCGGCGTGAGCGCCGAGCCCACCGCAGCGCTGACCGCCGAGCTGACCGCCGAGCTGACCACGGTGGTGCGGCTGGCGAGCCAGCACCATCCGCTCCTGGTGAACGTCGGCCACGGGCGGTCGGCGGCCTCGCTGGAGCGGGCGCGCTCCTTCGTCGAGACGTGGGAGGCCAGGGGCGGGCAGGTCGGAGAAGTGGTGTCGTGGCCGACGGAGGCGGCGTCGTGGCTGCGGCCCGCCTGCCGGATGGTCACGGGACATCCCGACCTCTGGGTGGTGGCCGACGAGCCGGAGGGCTGGACGGGCATGGGACGGCGGCTGGTGGCGACGGGCGTGTGGCGGCCCTGCAGGACCATCGCGTTCGCGGGGCTGGCCGTGCCCGAGCTGCCCGCCCTGGCGGGGGAGGAGGCCACGGAGGGCCTGCGCGGCGCGCTGGCCGACGGAAGGCTGTGGCTGGTCAGCGAGGGTCAGCTGGTGGCGGGATAGCGGATGAGCAGCGAGGCGAGCACCTCCTCGGCGCCGACGGCCGCGTAGCCGTGCGGGACGTCCGAGCGCCAGGTGAGGTAGCCGCCCGGCCCGGCCACCAGGGGTGAGTCGAGCGGGCCCGCGCGGAGCGTGCCGGTGAAGACCGTGATGTGCTCGGTCACGCCCTCGTGGTGCGCGGGCGAGGTCTGGGTGGCGCCCGGCGGCACGCGCATGCGGTAGAGCTCGTAGGTGACGCCCTCGTCCTCGAACACCTCCAGCAGGGAGGCGACCACCGCCTCGCCGCGCATCACCACCGGCTCGGTCGTGGCGCCGAGAACGGCCGCTATGGGCACGCCGAGCTGCGCGGTGATCGCCCACAGGGTGTCGAGGGTCGGGTTGCGGGTGCCCGTCTCGACGCCCGACAGCGTCGCCTTGCCCACTCCCGCGCGCCGGGCCAGCTCCGACAGCGAGAGGCCGCGCTCCTCGCGCATCCGGCGCAGCCTCGCGCCGACCTCACGCAGGTCCCCGTCGATCGCGCTCATGAGGGACATCCTGCCGGATCTGTTAGTGTTCCGTATATGGAACAGACACGCCCGATCGTCGCCGGTGTGGTGACCGCCTTGGTGGGCTTCGCCAGCTCGTTCACCGTGGTCCTCGCCGGGCTGCGCGGGGTCGGGGCCGACGACCTTCAGGCGGCCTCAGGGCTGCTGGTGCTGTGTGTCGCGGTCGGCGTCGTCTCCATCACGCTCGGGCTCCGTTACCGGATGCCCATCGCCATCGCCTGGTCGACTCCGGGTGCGGCGCTGCTGATGACCGCCGGAGGGTCGTTCGCCGAGGCGGTCGGCGCTTTCGTGGTGTGCGGGCTGCTCATCATGGCCGCGGGGCTGGTGCCGTGGCTCGGCCGAGCCATCGCGGCGATCCCGGGGCCCATCGCGGCGGCGATGCTCGCCGGTGTCCTGCTCAAGCTCTGTCTCGCGCCGGTGCACGCCATGCTCGACGTGCCGTACCTCGCCGGTCCCGTGATCCTGGTCTGGGCGCTGCTCTTCCGGTTCGCCCGCACGTGGGCGGTGCCCGGCGCGCTGCTGACCGCGATCGTGGCCATCGCGCTGACCTCGCGGCCGGCCGACCTGGACGTCACGCCGGTGATCGAGCTCACCGTGCCGGTCTTCACCGTTCCCTCGATCGTCGGGATCGCGGTGCCGCTGTTCCTGGTCACCATGGCCGCCCAGAACGTGCCCGGCATGGCCGTCCTGTCCGGCTACGGCTTCCGCCCGCCGCTGCGCGGCGTTCTCCTGACGACGGGAGCGGCCAGCGCGCTGGGCGCGCCCTTCGGCGGGCACGCGATCAACCTGGCCGCCATCACCGCGGCGCTGGCCGCCTCACCGGAGGCCTCGCCCGACCCCTCCCGCCGCTGGATCGCCTCCGTCACCGCGGGAGTCTCCATGATCGGGCTCGGGCTCTGCTCCAGCGCGGCGGCCGCCCTCGTGCTCCTGTCGCCGCCCGTCCTGGTGGAGGCGGTCGCCGGGCTCGCGCTCTTCGGCGCGCTCGGCGCCGCCCTGTCGTCGGCCTTCACGCGGGCCGACGGCAGGGAGGGCGCCGTCGTCACCTTCGTCGTGACCGCCTCGGGGGTCACCTGGGCAGGCGTCGGCTCGGCGTTCTGGGGCCTGGTCGCCGGCGGCCTCATGCACCTGCTGGTACGGCCGGCTCAGCCGGCCAGCTTGCGCTCCACCCTGCCGACCGACTCCGCGTAGTCGGGGTCGGCGTGCATCGCGGCGGCCATGCGCAGCTGCGGCAGGGCCTCGGTCAGCAGGCTCGACCGCTCCAGCGTCCTGCCGAGCAGGAAGCGGGCGTAGTGGTCGCTGGGGTCCCGCTCGAGCAGCGCCGTCAGCGCCTCCCTCGCCCTGCCCAGCTGGGCAGAGTGGTAGTAGGCGCGGGCGGCGAGCTCCTGCAGGCCGTGGTCGTCGCCGTGCTCCTCGAGCAGCGGCTCCAGCATCATCAGGGCGCCGAGCGGGTCCTTCATCCCGAGGAGGCGCTCGGCGAAGCGGTAGCGCTCGATCTCGTTCACGGGTTGTTTGAACACTCAACTACTGGTTCGCATTCCCGGTGTTAACCGTGTAACGCTACGATTCACCAGATGTCAGGATCGACTGGTGTGGCGACACCGCCCCGACCTGCGCCGACACCGGCCCAGCGGATGCCGTCGCCGTTCTCGCTGCCCGTGCACGCTCTACGCCTCGCGGGCAAGTGCGCGCTGCCCTTGATCATGTGGTTCTCGGTGGGCGAGGCCGCCAGATTCGGCCTGCTCTACCTGGGCACCGAGATCTCCCATGGCGACTACCGCCAGGCCCGCCTCGTCGCGACCATCGCGGTGATGACGCTCGTCGTCATGCTCGCCATGGCGATCACCGCGGGCATGCTCCACAGCCTGCGTGGCGCGCTCTGGGAGACCGCCGCGCGAGGGGGTGAGAGCGAGCGGTTCTGGGTGGCGCTCGACAGGATCGCGCCCGCGTTCGCCGCGATCTACCTGACGTGGAACTTCGTCCGGCGCGACGCCCAGGCCTTCATCCAGCTCGACTGGCTGCACAACCAGGACGAGAACTTCTACAAGCCGATCCTGGCCGCGGCGGCGGAAGGCAAGAAGGCCGAGACCACGGCCGGCATGGGCCTCGCCGACCTCGACTGGCGCGTGTCGCTGGCCTCGATGCTGGTGGCGATGGGGCTCAGGTGGTTCTTCAACCGCATGGTCGAGCGCGGCGAGGGCAAAGCCGCGGGCGTGGCGTCCGCGCTGTCGGAGTTCGCGCTCTTCTTCTTCGGCCTGAACGCCACCCTGACCCTCGCCTCGCTGCGCGCCGACTGGGTCGGGAACCGGCAGGTGGTCGCCGAGTCGGGCGAGCTGTGGCAGCAGGCCAGGGAGAACGTGCCGGGCTGGGAGGCCTTCTGGGCCGCGGTCGGCGAGGTGCGTCCCTACCTGGTGGACGCGCTGATCGTGCCGCTCACCTGGCTGACCATCGCGATCCTCGTCTTCGGCGCCTTCAGCGAGGAGGCCCGTACGGCGGTGCGCGGCGTTCGCCGCCTCGAAGCGGGCGTCGACCGGCTGGAGCAGTCGCACGACCTCACCCAGCGCTCCTTCAACCGCGTCACGGGCAGCTTCGTGGAGCGGTGGGTCCCGCTGGTCAACACCTTCAGGCTGGTCGTCAAGGGCGGCGCTCCGCTCTTCGGGCTGATGTGCCTGCTCTACGTGTCCCTGCGCCTCGGCGCCGACTACGCCGACAGGGGCGTGCGCACGCTCATCGGCTCCGAGACGCCGTACTGGTGGCTCGTCATCGGTCAGCCGGTCTCCTTCGTCAAGGACCTGCTGGTGACCACGCTGACGATGTGCCTGCTGGCCGCGACGTTCGACATCGCGGCCACCAGGGCGAGGCTCACCGGCCAGGCCGTCAGCGACGGAACCTGAGAACGTCGTCGTTGTCGTCCTCGGTGGACTTCATCAGGTCCTCGATCGGCGTGTCCGAGCGGTAGGAGCTGGGGCGCAGCTCCAGCTCCACCTCCTTGGCCACGGCCGAGGGGACGACCGCGACCTTCGTCGTCACGTAGCTCTCACCCACGACGTGATCGCTCGGCGCGGTGTCCTCCAGGGTCTCCAACTGCCACGCCCGGCCCGCGCGGTCCTTCAGCCGCACCTCGGGCTGGCCGGTCAGCTGGGCGCCGTCCTTGTCCTCGGCGGTCCTCGTGATGGCGATCTTGAGCCACTGCTTGTCCGGCGTGTTGTGCCTGCTGCCCTGGGGCGCGGGCATGGTCCCGTAGGTCACCTTCCACGTGACGTGCTCGAAGGTGATGCCCTGCCCCGCCGCGACCAGGTGGACCCGATCCTTCGGCTGGCCGCCCTGGTACAGGAGGTACCGGTCGTAGGTGGGCGCGCCGATGGCCACGGCGAGCGCCACGATCGCGCCGACGCCCTGCAGCAGCAGGCGCGGGCGTCTTGGCGGCTGGGCCGCCGCCTCCCGCGCGGGCGGCCCTGTGGGCGGCCCTGTGGGCGGCTCAGTGGGCGGGCCGGGCGGCGCGGGCGGGCCTGACGGGTGGGGCTGCCTGCGCGGCAGGGGGCCCGCGCTCGGTACGGCGGGCAGCGGCTGCGTGGAACTGCCGGCGGGCTCGCGCGTCGGCGCCACCGGCGGCCACACCTGGTGATCGGGCGGGACGGGGCGGTGCTGCAGTGGCGGCGGGGGCTGGGGCGGCTGCTGGGGACGTTGCCCCGAGGCGGGGGAGAACCAGTCGGTCATCGCTTGTCCCCCAGCTGGTAGACGTCCTCGGGCGCGGTGAAGAGCCGCCGGGCCTCCGTGTCGTCCAGCCCGAGGTCCACCTCGACCTCGGGCGGGAGCGGCTCGCCGTACAGCATGTTGGTGGGGATGGAGAAGACCGCACGGGCACCGGGAAGGGCGGCGGCGGGCACCTCGAACACGAAGGGGCCCGATATCCACCAGCCGGGCTGGATCCACGGGTTGGCGAGCGTCTTGGTCTTCTCGATCCTGTCGGTGGCCGCGAAGCGCTGGCCGTCGCCGGTGAGCAGCTCCGCGGGCAGCAGGTGCAGCGGCTCCTTGGGAACCGTCGCCGACGCCTGGACCACCAGGAAGACCTGGTCCTTGCCGGCCTCGATCGTCTTGTCCCCCGTGTCGATCGCCCTCGCCGAGGCGATCGAGTCGACTCTGGCGGAGAAGCGGCCCGCGTCGACGTCCTCCTTGACGGCGCCGACGTAGGTCAGCGGGGCCTGGAGGTCGCCGCCGCTGAGCATGAACGTCTGCACGCCGATGGCGCCGCCCGCCAGGGCCAGGCCCACCACGGCGTTCAGCACCTTCGAGCCGCCGCCGTTGCGCGGCGCCCTGCGCGACTGGCGTGGCGGCGCGGCCCTGCGCTGCTCGGTGGCGGTCATGCGCCTTCCCCCTGCTTCACCGGGATGGTGATCTGACCCAGGACGACGGGAACCTGCTTCTCGTCCTTCTCCTCGTTGGCCGTCACCCAGCCGCTGGCCGGAGTGAAGTCGCCCTTCAGGTACTCACGCTTGCCAACGTCGATCGTGACCTTCTCCGGCGGCTTCACGCCCGCCTCCAGCTCGTATCGGACCAGGACCTTCGTCGGAATCCCCGGCTGCAGCTGCCGGCTCGGTCCGCTCTGGGTGGGCACGATCGAGATCACGCCGGACTTCGGCTTGATCTCAGGAGTGATCTTCAGCAGCGTGGAGGCGAAGGCCGAACCGCTGTCGGCGGTCTCCTCGCCGGTGTTCGTCACCTTCACTTCCAGCTCCAGGAAGCGCTTGGGGTCGCCGAACGTGGTGTCGGGCTTCACGACGGTCACCCTGCCCTCCACGAACTGGGTCTTGAACTGGCCCTGGTCGATCTCGGCTGCCACCTTGAGCGCGGGCGGGTTCGGGTCGGGGGCATCGTTCAGGCCGCCGAGGAGGGCGGTGATGCCGATCCCCGTGGCCAGGACCAAACCCACCGCGGGCACCAGAACCGGGCGTGGTGGTCTGTTGTCGCCAGAGGAGGGTTCCGTCATGGGCAACGATGGTAATAGGTCACAGTTGCACCATCCGCCGCAATGCTCCCATCTGCTGAGTGAATTGCCGGGAACCCTGCCGGAACCGGCGGTGTAACTCGTAGGCTTGGGCACTACTAACGAGATAGGGCGGCCGGAGGGTCACGTGGCGGACGTGCATCCCGAGCAGGCGCAGCTGCAGGCGGATCGCATCTACCTGGGCTGGCAGTACGTCCTGCTGCACCCAGATCCGGGGCCGCCGCCCAAACGTCCCTCGCCCTTCGTGGAACCCCAGCGGGAGAGCAAGCCCGATCCCGAGCTCGTGCGCAGGGAGCGGATGCAGGAGGACCTGCTCAACCGGCCCGTGAAGATCTTCAGGACGTTCATGGCGGTGCTCGCCGTGGTCATCCTGGGGGCCGCCGTCGCGGGCGTGCTCAAGTGGTCGTTCGCGATCATCGGCCTTGTCGCGGCCGGAGGCGTCGCCGCCATCTGCAGCTACGCCGTCCTGCAGGGCGACAGGGCGGTCCGCTACCGCGTGCAGGAACAGCAGGCCAGGGACGATCGCGTCCGGCAGGAACGTGACAAGGAGCTGTTCAGGGCGCAGGAGGAGCACGCCGAGCGCTACCGCGCGTGGCAGGAGCTCAAGGACCGCCACGACAGGCAGCTGACCTGGTACGCGGTCGCCGTACCCGATGCGATCGACCGGGTCGACGTCGCGGGCGGCACGCTGCCCGGCTGGTCGGCGCTGGTGACGCTGCTCGGCGCGACCCGCCTCTACAGCGGAGGGCACCTCACCGTGCTCGACCTGTCGGAGGGGGCCATCGCCAAAGACCTGATCGAGCTGGCCCGCAGGGGCGGCGACGAGCCGCTGGTGTGGGTGCTGCCCGTCGACCTGCCGAAGCTCGACCTCGGGGCGACGCTCAAGCCCGAGGCCTTCGCCGACGTCCTGGCGCACGTGGTGAGCGTCAGCGAGGAGCACCGCACCACCCGCGACCTCAGCTTCGACAACGCGATCCTCGAGCGGGTGCTCGACGTGCTGGGGGAGAACGCCACGATCGCCCAGGTGACGGCCGCGCTGCGGGCGCTGGCGCAGGTGGGCGACCCGCGCGATGACCTCAAGTACGGGCTCATCACCGCCGAGCAGCTGGAGCGCATCGGCACCATGTTCGGCCGCGGGGTCAGCGACAGGGTGGTCATCGAGCGGGCGTGGGCGCTCGAGTCACAGCTGCGCAAGCTCGAGACCCTGGGCACCGAGGCCGTACGGCTGCCGCCCGCCCGCCTGCGGGTGGTGAGCATGGACCGGCAGGCAGGCGTGTTCGGCAACCGCGTGCTCGGCACGTACGTGGCCACGGCGCTCACCCACATCCTGCGCCAGTCGCCCGCCTCCGACCGGCCCTGGTACCACACGATCATCGTCGCGGGCGCGGACAAGCTGCGCGGCGACGTGCTCGACCGGCTGATGGACGCCTGCGAGACGTCGAGGACCGGCCTGGTGCTCACCTACAGGTCGCTGACGCCGACCGTGCGCGAGCGGCTGGGCCGAGGGCACGCCGCCGTGGCGTTCATGCGGCTCGGCAACGCCGAGGACGCGAGGGTGGCCAGCGAGCACGTCGGCACCGAGCACCGCCTCGAACTCGCCCAGCTCACCGAGACGATCAGCGCCTCCGTGGCCGGGCTCAACGGAACCCCCTACACCTCCACGATCGACCAGGTCGAGGAGGGCGTCGAGGAGCGCGGCGACAGCAGCACCGATCTCAAGGAGGACATCACCGAGTCCACCGAGTGGGGCAGGACCGCCGACAAGATCGGCGAGAAGGAGCGGGTCCTGCAGCGCTCGCGCGAGTTCCTCGTCGAGCCGCACCAGCTCCAGCAGCTGCCCACCACCTCGGTGATCGTCACGGACGCCACCGCCGACGGCCGGAGAGTACGGCTGGCCGACGCCAATCCCGCAATCCTCACCTTCCCCAGGACCACGCTGGGCGAGCTGGAGCAGGTCCGTGAGGCGGTGCTCGGCATGGACGAGCCCGCCGACTCCGAGGAACCGCCGCCCAACCTCGGACCGCCCCCTCCCCGCCTCGACTGGCGCAAGAAGGGGTAAGGAGATGGCCAAATCCGGGATGACGGCTTGATCAGTGGCGGACTTTCTCAGGAGGAACGTGCGTCTCCTCCGACGCTCGCGCGCGTTTCTCGTGAGAGCTCCCAGGAGGTAAAGACGTGCTGATTGGTCCGTGGTACCGCATCCAGTCGATCGCCGCGCCCGCCCGCGCCTCGTCGGGGGAATGGGACTTCGTCACCGTGCTGCCCGCCGTCCTGTCCGCCGCGCAGCGCGGACGGCCCTTCGCGATCGGGTGGGTGTCGCGCGGCGGCGGCGCGCCCCTCGAGCTGATCACCAACGCGGGGCCGATGCGGGGGGCGCTGCTGTTCCCCAGCGGCGCCAGGGGCGAGCGGCTGGCCGACGACTACCTGACCGACCTCGGCGACCTCGTGTGGGTGCCGTGCCCTGGACGGCAGGCCCCGCCGCTGAACGACCGCCGCGAAAGCCCGCCCTCCGAGCCCACCCTGTTCGAGTCGACGCTGGTCACGCTGATGTCGCGGCCGTTCGCCTGGCTGGTGGTGGCCGAACCCACCGACCTGCTCGAAGCCGAGGTGGCGCACCTGCGCACCCAGCTCAACGTCCTCAGGCAGTACGGCGACGCCTCCGAGCGCTCCAGGTTCGACGCCGAGCGGGCCGAACGCCGCATGCAGGAACTCGACGCCTTCCGCGAGGCGGGGCTGTGGAACGTGCGGGTGCTGGCGGGCGCCGCCACCCCGGAGGACCTGCGGCAGATCGCGCCCGTGCTGGTCGGCTCGGTCGAGCTGAGCCACCACCCCTACCGGCTGCGTACCGCGCTGCCCGCCGCGTGCGAGCTGACCGAGGCGCTGGGCGCGACCATGCAGGACCCGGGCGACGGCGCGGCGGTGCCCTTCGCCGCGACCGCGGGCGCGCTGGCCGCGCTGGCGGGCCTGCCCAGACGCGAGGTGCCCGGCGTGCGGGTGCTCGACCCCGGCTTCTTCGACGTGACGTCGGAGGCCACCGGCGAGCTGGCCCTCGGCGCCATCCTCGACGGCCAGGACCGGGCCGTCGGCTCGTTCGGGGTGCCGCTCGCCACGCTCAACAGGCACGCGTTCGTCACCGGGGCGACCGGCTCCGGCAAGTCGCAGACCGTCAGGCACCTGCTCGAGCAGCTCAGCGCCGCGAAGATCCCCTGGCTGGCCATCGAGCCCGCCAAGTCGGAGTACGCCGCCATGGCGGGACGCGTCGCCGAGCCGGTCACCGTGATCAACCCGTCCGCTCCCGACGCCGTGCCGTTCAGCGTGAACCCGCTCGAACCCGAGCCCGGCTACCCCGTGCAGGCGCACATCGACATGGTCAGGGCGCTGTTCATGGCCGCCTTCGACGCCGAGGAGCCGTTCCCGCAGATCATGTCGATGGCGCTGCAGCGCGTCTACGAGGCCAACGGGTGGGACGTCGTCACCGGCGGCGCGGTGCCGGGTTCCAAGGTGCCGCCCTCGGTGCCGACGCTGGAGCAGCTCCAGCACCACGCCATGGACGTCATCCAGGAGATCGGCTACGGGCGCGAGGTCCAGGCCGACGTCGAGGGCTTCATCTCGCTGCGCCTGCGCTCGCTGCGGGTCGGCTCGGCCGGGCGCTTCTTCGAGGGCGGCCACCCTGCCGACATCGGCGGCCTGCTCCAGCGCAACGTCGTGCTGGCCATCGAGGACGTGGCCAACGACGAGGACAAGGCGTTCCTCATGGGCACGCTGATCATCCGTATCGTCGAGCACCTGCGGATGCGGGCGCGCGGCGAGCGGGCCGGCGGGCTGCGGCACGTGATCGTCATCGAGGAGGCGCACCGGCTGCTGCGCGACCGCGGCTCGGGGCGCGCCGCCACCCACGCCGTCGAACTGCTGGCCGGGATGCTCGCCGAGATCAGGGCATACGGCTCGGGCCTGGTCGTGGCCGAGCAGATCCCCACCAAGCTGATCTCCGACGTGGTGAAGAACACGGCACTGAAGGTCGTCCACCGGCTGCCGGCCGCCGACGACAGGGCGCTGGTCGGCGCGGCCATGAACCTCAACGACGAGCAGTCACGCCAGGTCGTCTCGCTCCAGCCGGGGGTCGCCGCCGTCTTCGCCGACGGGATGGACCGGCCCCTGCGCATCCAGGTGCCGCTCGGCGAGGACAGGGAGAAGGCGATCGCCGGGCCGCCGCCGCCCATCAGGGGCAGGCGCTCGGCGGCGTGCGGGGCGCAGTGCCGTACGGGCCAGGCCTGCACGCTGGTGGAGCTGCGCGAGGCCGACCTGCTGGCCGACGACCCCGCATGGGCGTGGCTGCGCATCTGGTGCGACACGGTCGTGCTCGCCTACGTCAGCAACCGGCCGCTGCCCGGTGTGCCGCGCCACCTGGCCGGCGCGTGGTCCGAGCTGCCCTCGCGACGCAGGGAGTGCCTGCTGGCCACGCTCATCGAACGCGCGGTCACCAGGCGGGCCTGGGCGCTGCGCAGCTGGTTCGATCCCGCGCTGCTGACCGAGCAGGCCGCCGCTTCGGCACTGCGCCTGCTCGACGCGGTGGAGGCGGGCGGCGAACGTCCGGGGCCCTCGTGGGTCATCCCGCAGGTGCGGTGGCTGCACGAGGTCGACAGGCTCTTCCCGTACGGCAGGCCCGCGCCCGACCTGCGCAGTCCCGCGCCGCCGATGGAGTACGCGCTGTTCGGCGGCGCCCTCGACACCACCGACCTGCTCGGGCACCGGGCCAGGGCGCTCCGCCACCACCCGCTGTCGATGGAGATGGACCACAACAGGGCGCTTGCCTGGCGGGTCATCCTGGGCGACGACGAGAACGCGGGCGTCCAGCGCGACATCGGCACGGTGGCCGTCGGGATCGAGCAGTCGGCCAGGATCAGGCACGTCGGGCAGACGATGGGGGCGGGCTGGCTGGAAGGGGTGCTGTCATGGCCGCGCCGCTTCGTCCTGCCCTTCGACGGAGACGGCCCCGCCGAGATCGCGTTCGCCGACCAGGGGTAGTGCCCACGGGGTGCGAGAGGGCCCTCGGGGTCGGTCCTCCTCGCGCTCCGGGCCCTCCTCCCGTGCGGTGGGTTCTCGGGCCTCCGCGGCTCTCGGTTCCTCGGGTTCGGTCGGGTTTCGTCCCTCCCGCCCTGGTTCTCTCCCTCGTTCTCGGGGCGATCTTCTGGGTTCTGGGTGGTTCGTTCTCGAGAACCCGCGCAGGCGTTGCCGTCGGGGCGGGTGGCGGCCCGCGCGGGTCGACTAGGATCGGTCAGCATGACCCAGCTTCCGCTGCGGGCCCAGCTCGCGAGTGCCCTGGGGCGCACCGCCGCCACCTTGTCGAGGGTCACCGGGCGTGGTGACGGGTCCGTGATCGGCGGGCGCGTCGGCCTGGTGCTCGAGCCCGACCTGCTCAAGCAGCTGGCCAGGGACCGCAAGCTCGCGCTCGTCAGCGCGACCAACGGCAAGACCACCACCACGCGTCTCATCACCTCGGCACTGACCGAGCTGGGCGAGGTGGCCACCAACGCGTTCGGCGCCAACATGCCCGCCGGCCACGTGTCCGCGCTGTCGGCCAACAAGGCCGCGCCGTACGGCGTGCTCGAAGTGGACGAGAAGTACCTCCCCGAGGTGCTCGACACCACCGGCGCCAGCGTCGTGTGCCTGATGAACCTCAGCCGCGACCAGATGGACCGCGCCGCCGAGATCTGGCTGCTGGCCCAGAGGTGGCGCAGGGCGCTGTCGGGCAAGCCCACCCACGTGATCGCCAACTGCGACGACCCGCTGGTCACCTGGGGCGCCTCGACCGCCGCCAAGGTCACCTGGGTCGCCGGCGGGCAGCGCTGGAAGGAAGACTCGTGGAGCTGCCCCGAGTGCGGCGGGCCGCTCGATCGGAAGGGCGCCGACTGGGCGTGCCGCGAGTGCACCTTCCACCGTCCCGAGCCCCACTGGGTCCTCGACGACGACGCGGTGATCGACCCCAGGGGTGACCGCTGGGTGCTCGACCTCCAGCTGCCCGGCCTGGCCAACCGCTCGAACGGCGCGATGGCGCTGGCCGTGGCCGAGGCGTTCGGCCTGCACGTGCAGTCGGCGCTGCCCAGGCTGCGCGAGGTCACCTCGGTCGCGGGCCGCTACACCACCGTCCAGCGTGACGGGCGGGCCGCGCGGCTGCTGCTGTCGAAGAACCCGGCGGGCTGGCTGGAGGCGTTCGACGTCTCCGACCCCGCGCTGCCGATCATCCTGTCGGTCAACGCCCAGGGCCCCGACGGACGCGACACCTCATGGCTGTGGGACGTCGACTACCGCATCCTGCGCGGCCGTCCCGTCTACGTCACCGGGGAGCGCCGCCTCGACCTGGCGCTCCGGCTCGACGTGGCCGACGTGCCGTTCCAGCTGTGTGAGAGCTTCACCGAGGCGTTCAACGCGATCCCGCCGGGACGGCTCGACGTGATCGCCAACTACACCGCGTTCCAGCAGATCCGATCGGAGTTCGGCCGTGCCGTCTGACAGCTCCCTGCGCCTGGTCTGGATCTACCCCGACCTGCTCAGCACCTACGGCGACCAGGGCAACGTGCTCGTCCTCGAGCAGCGCGCCCGCCGCAGGGGGATCGAGGTCGAGACCATCCACGTCCGCTCCTCCGACCCCGTTCCCGAAACCGGCGACGTCTACCTGATCGGCGGCGGCGAGGACCGGCCGCAGATCCTCGCGGCCCAGCGGCTGCGCAAGGACGGCGGCCTGCACCGCGCCATCGCCAGGGGCGCGGCCATGCTGGCGGTGTGCGCGGGCTACCAGATCATGGGCAGCACGTTCGGCGGCGAGGAGGGCCAGCCGGTCGACGGCATCGGCCTGCTCGACATCTCCAGCACCCGCGGCCCCGCCCGCGCGGTCGGCGAACTGGTGGCCGAGGTCGACAGCGCGCTCAGCCTGCCGACGCTGTCCGGCTTCGAGAACCACATGGGCGTCACCCACCTGGGCCCCGGCGTCAAGCCGCTGTCCCGCACGATCGTCGGCACGGGCAACGGCGACGGATTCGAGGGGTGCTTCGCGGGACACGTCGTCGGCACGTACCTCCACGGCCCGGCACTCGCCCGCAACCCGGCACTGGCCGACCTGCTGCTGGGGTGGGCGGTGGGCAGCACGCTCGCCCCGATCGACGACACCTGGTACGACCGCCTCCGCAAGGAACGCCTCGACGCAGTCTCCCCCCGCTAGCCATCTTTCCGTCGGTCCGGGCTTCTCTTCTTGGTCCTGTACGGCATGCCTGTCTGGCGCCTGGTTCTCTTCTTGGTCCTGTACGGCATGCCTGTCTGGCGCCTCCGTCGCAGCGTGGTGCGGTCCGCCGAAGGCGCCCGCCCAGCGGGACTTCGGCTGGCCACCGCTACGGCGCCCCCAAAACCGACACCCCAATCCCGCATTCGCCGGAGACTGCTACGTGGGCGGGCGGCCGCGCGCCGGGCGGGGTGAGGGCTGGGCGGTGGACCGGCGGCGACCTGGGCGGAGGGCAGCGCGGCGTGGGGTCTGCGGCGGCGCTCATGGGGCTCGGGCTCGCGCTGGAGCAGTCGGAATCTCCACCTGTGATCCCGTTCGCCGGTGTTCAGGGGCCGCCGTGGCCTACCTGGAGCGCGAGGCCGTCATAGCGAGGTGGGGATCGGGGTCCGTAGCGGTGGTCGGCCACCGGCTCTCGGTGAGCGTATCCCTGGACAGACGCCAGCCCCGCGCCTGGGGTGGCGCTGGGGTGGCTTGCCGTACGGGGTGGAAGGCCGGATGGTCGCGTCCTGCGCCAGCCATGGCACAGATATCGCCGCGTCCTAGGCCAGCCACGGCACAGAAATGGCCGCGTCCTAGGCCAGCCACGGCACAAGAAAGGTCGCGTCCTGTGCTTGCCACGGCACAGACACCGAGCGACGGACGCTTAGTAGACGAGGGCTTGGGCGCCCTCGGCTACGGCTTCCTCGACGAAGGCGGGCGCGCCGGCGATCCGGACCCCGTCGATCAGGTCGTCCACCGTGATGTCGCGCCGGGCGGCACACTGGGTGCAGACCGTGACGCGTCCAGCCGCGAGCACCGCGTCGAGCAGGTCCTCCAACGGCGCGGCGTGCGGCAGGCTGAACTCCTTCGCTCTGCCGGGGAGTGCGAACCAGGAGGCTTCACCCGTCAGCCACAACGAGACGGGAACGCCGCTCGCCAGCGCGGCGGCCGCGACCGTGAAGGCCTGGTTGCATCGCTCGGGGGCGTCGGCCCCCGCAGTCACCTTGATCACCAGTGATCGTGCCATGCCGTCAGCCTAGACCGAACCACTCTTCCCGTCCGCACCCAACCACCTCCCAACCCCCGCCTCGATACCTCGGCCCCGCCGAACCCCTGCTTCCGAGATCCCTGCTTCCGAGATCCCTGCTTCCGAGATCCCAGCCTCCGAGATCCCTGCCTCCGAGATCCTTGCCTCCGAGATCCCTGCGCCCCCGCTAGCCTCCCGACTCCCTGTGGGCTGAGGTTTTGACGGGGTCGGTCGCTGTTGATCTCGGATGGATGCGCTCCCCATCGCTCAACCCCCTCGGACGCCCTACGCTTGTGTGACATGGAAGAACCTGAAGTGCATCCCGACCTCGAGCCGATCGCCTGGCTGCTCGGCAGGTGGGAGGGTGCGGGCGTGGGCGGCTATCCGACGATCGAGAGCTTCAACTTCGGTCAGGAGATCGAGTTCGGTCACAACGGCAAGCCGTTCCTGACCTACACCAGTCGCACCTGGCTGCTGGACGACGCCGGTGACCGGGTGCGTCCCCTGGCCACCGAGACCGGCTACTGGCGTCAGCAGCCCGACCGCCAGCTCGAGGTGCTCCTGACGCACCCCACCGGCATCGTCGAGATCTACGTCGGCGAGGTGGTGTTCCACAAGATCGAGCTTCGCACCGACGTGGTGGCGCGCACCGCCAGCGCGAAGGAGTACACCGCGGGACACCGCCTCTACGGCCTGGTCAACGGCAACCTCATGTGGGCCTACGACATGGCCGCCGAGGGTGTCGCGCTGACCTCGCACATGTCCGCCGAGCTGAAGAAGGTCGCATGAGCACTCCCTTCACCCCCGACGTGGTCGAGGCGATCAGGCGGCACATGAACGACGACCACGCCGCGGACGGCCTGCTGATCGTGCGCGGCCTGGGCGGACGTCCCGAGGCGACGACCGCGACGACGAGCGACGTGGACGCCGAGGCCATCGAGTTCACGATCGACGGCGGGGAGCGGGTGCGCGTGCCGTGGGGCGAGACGCTGACCGAACGTCCCCAGGTACGGCAGGCGGTGGTCCGCCTCTACAACGAGGCCTGCGCCAGACTCGGCGTCCCCGCGCGCGGCGAACACTGACACCTGCCACCGGACACCCTGAAGAGCCGCAGAACCCCAGCTCGCGAAAGCCCGGGCTCTGCGGGACTTCAACCTGCGAGTGCATCGGCCCTGAGTGGACTTCGGCCATTGGGCACTCCTGCTCTGCGAGGCTGCGGCCGAATGGGGGCTCGGCGGAGCTTCGAGCTGCGTGGGCTTCGGCCTGAGGGGGCGATTGGGCCGCGGGAACACAGGCTTCCGGCAGTGGACCAAGCCTGGTATACGGCCACCGGAAAGGCCCGGGAAATGGGAAGGGCCCCGAGCGTGCTCCGCCTGTCGTCAGGCGGGCTGGATGGACCACAGACGGGGATGGACCCCGTCCTCCAGCTGCTCGGAGCCCCGGTGGCTGCCTCAAATTTCGCCTCTGCGGCGTGAGACCTCCAGACCTGGTCCGGATGGTTCCGCCGCTAGCGGACAGCCACCTCGCTAGCCCAACTATGAATCACCATTGTTCGGACCACCTCCTTTCCGCGTGTTTCAAAGCTATGCGGCCCCATCCGTAACGGGCAAGCGATTATTCGTCGGCCGTAGACTCAGGACATGACCGAGACCGCATGGCACGAGGAGCTCCGCGCCAAGGGCTACCGCGTGACTCCGCAACGGCAGCTGGTCCTCGAAGCGGTCAAGGCGCTCGGGCACGGCACGCCCGAGGAGATCTGCGCCAAAGTCCAGCAGACCGCCCGCGGGGTCAACATCTCCACCGTCTACCGCACGCTCGAGCTGCTCGAAGAGCTCGGCATGGTCACCCACACGCACCTCAACCACGTCGCGCCCACCTACCACTTGGCCGCCGAGGCCGACCACGTCCACCTGGTGTGCAGGGGGTGCGGGGAGGTCAGCGAGGTACGTCCCGAGATGGCCGACGGGCTGGTGAAGGGGCTGGAGGAGGAGTTGGGCTTCGTCGCCGACGTCCGTCACCTGACCGTCTTCGGCCGCTGTCGGGGCTGCCGGGTAGCCTGACGGCATGCGTAGCCCTCTGCTCGATCTTCCTGGCGCCGTCGCGGCCGACGCCCCCGACGCCGACGTCGCCGCCCACTACGGCGACCTCTTCGCCGAACAGCGCGCGCTGGTGAAGGGCGAAGCGGTCGTCGACCGCAGCAACCGCGAGATCGTCAGGATCGCCGGAGCCGACCGGCTGAAATGGCTCAACGACCTCACCTCGCAGAAGCTCGACACCCTGCAGCCCGGTGAGTGGACCCAGACCCTCATCCTCGACCTGCAGGGGCGCGTCGAGCACCACCTCACGCTCGTCGACGACGGCGCGGCCGTCCTGGCCCATGTCGAGCCGGGCACCGCGGCGTCGCTGATCGACTACCTCGACAGGATGCGGTTCATGCTGCGGGTCGAGGTCTCGGCGGCCGACGACCTCGCGGTGTTGTCGGGCGCGTCGGAGGACTTCCTCGTGCCGCGCGCCGAGCTCGACACCCACCTGGGCAAGCCGCTGGCGGGGCTGTGGGCCTACGAGGCGCTGCGCATCGAGGGGCACCGGCCGAGGCTCGGCCTCGACACCGACCACAAGACGATCCCGCACGAGGTGGGCTGGATCGGCGCGGCCGTCCACCTGACCAAGGGCTGCTATCGCGGGCAGGAGACCGTGGCCAGGGTCCACAACCTGGGCCACCCGCCGAGGCGGCTGGTCTTCCTCCACCTCGACGGCAGCGTCGACACGCTGCCCGTCCACGGGGCGCCGGTGCTGCTCGACGGGCAGGAGGTGGGCTTCGTCGGCTCCGCCGCCCGCCACCACGAGCTGGGCCCGATCGCGCTGGGGCTCGTCAAGCGCACGGTGCCGGTCGACGCACCGCTGCTGGCGGGCGGGGTGGCGGCGTCCCAGGAGGTCATCGTGCCCCCAGACGCCGGCCGCAACGTCGCCATCGACCCCGCCCTCCGCCGCAGAATCCGCTAACCCCGAGCTCCCTTCAGGGGGAGCCGCTCTCCTGTGTCACCCGGGGTTTCTGCGGGGGAGGCCGCTCCCGTGCGTCACCCAGAGGTTCCCGTACGGCAAGCCACCCCAGCGCCACCCGAGGTGCGGGGCCGGCGTCTGTCCAGGGATACGCCTCACCGGGAGCGCGTGGCCGGCCGCCGTTACGGACCCCGGGTGTCGCTGAGGCGTGGCGCCGGTTTCACGGGCGCCGTTGCGGCGGTCAGCCGGAGTCCTGCTGGGTGGCCGCCTTCAGCGGACGGAACCACGCTGCGACGGAGGCGCCCAGGTGGCTTGCCGTACAGGATAAGGAGACGAGTCGCGCAGACCCGCGCAGAAACAGGTCAGCGGCCCGGAAGGTTGGTCGCATCTACTCCAGACATGTCCGCGCGGGGCAGATGAGCGTTCTGGGACGGGTGACCAGATGTACCGTGACGCCCTCCGGCACCGTCAGCGTGTAGAGCCCGCCGCAGTTCGTCGCCGCGCAGCTGACCTCCGCCCGGAGCCACTTGCCGTTCCACGACTCGGAGTGGTTGCGTCCGCCGTCGCTCCACGTGAGCCGTCGCTCGATCGTGAGCCGCCCCGCACCCCCGGCGACAGGGACCACCTTGACGTCCACCTCGCCCTTCATGTCGACGAACAGCTCGGTGGTCGCGATCCGGTAGACGGACACCGTGGTCTCGGTCGAGCGGGACGAGATGAGGGCGGTGTCGGCGGAGTCCTCGGGCAGGTCCATGCCGAAACCGAACGCCGATCCCAGTCCGACGACCGACACCAGGCTGAACACTCCGCCCACGAGGAGCCAGGCCCTGCGCATGCGTGCTCCTCTCAGACCTTCAGGAAGCGCAGGACGGCCAGCACCCTGCGATGGTCCTTGTCGTCGGCGCCGGACAGTCCGAGCTTGGCGAAGATGTTGTTGATGTGCTTGCCGACCGCGCCCTCGGACACGACCAGGGCCTCGGCGATGGCCCCGTTCGAGCGGCCCTCGGCGATGAGGGCGAGCACCTCGTGCTCCCTGCGGGTGAGCTGGTCGAGCGGGTCGCTCCGGCGGCGCAGCAGCAGCTGGGCGACCACCTCGGGGTCGAGGGCGGTGCCGCCCGCCGCCACCCTGCGCAGCGCCTCCACGAACTCGGCGACGTCGGCCACCCTGTCCTTGAGCAGGTAGCCGACCCCGGTGGTCTCGGTGGACAGCAACTGGCTGGCGTAGCGCTCCTCGACGTACTGGGAGAGCACCACGATCGGCAGCCCGGGGCGCTGCCTGCGCAGCACCAGCGCGGCGCGCAGTCCCTCGTCCCGGTGCGAGGGCGGCATGCGCACGTCGGTGACGACCAGGTCGGGCTGGTGCTCGCCGACCGCGCGCAGCAGCTCCTCGGCGTCGCCCACGGCGGCCACGACCTCCATGCCCGCCGAGCCGAGCACCCAGGTCAGGCCCTCTCTCAGCAGGACGGAGTCCTCGGCCAGCACTACTCGCATGGAAGCTCCACTTCGATCGTCGTCGGTCCGCCCGATGGGCTGTCGATGCGCAGCTCGCCGTCCACCGAACCGACCCGCTGCGCGAGGCCGCGCAGACCGGTGCCGCGCTCGGGCGCGGCCCCTCCTCGTCCGTCATCTCGTACGGCGAGCCGCAACCGGTCGCCCCTGCGCACGACCGTGATCGTCGCCTCGGTGGCCTCGGCGTGCTTGGCGATGTTGGTGAGCGCCTCGGAGACCACGAAGAACGCCACCGCCTCGATCGTGGCCGAGGCCCGCTGCCTGACGTCGACGCTGAGCCGTACGGGAAAGGGGGCGCGGGCGGCGAGGCCGGACAGGGCCGCGTCCAGGCCCTCGTCGGTGAGGACCGCGGGGTGCAGCCCGCGGACGAGGTCGCGCAGCTCCTTGAGCGCCTGCTTGGACTCCTCGTGCGCCTGGGCGATCACCTGGCGGGCGGGTTCGGGCAGGTCGGTGAGGGTGGCGCGAGCCATGCCGAGGTTCATGGCGAGCCAGACCAGGCGCTGCTGGGTGCCGTCGTGGAGGTCACGCTCGATGCGCCGCCGCTCGGCGTCCGCCGCGTCGATGACCTCGGCGCGGCTCTCCTGCAGCGTCTCCACCCGCTGGGCGAGCTCGTCGCTGAGGGCCGGGCCGAGCAGGGCCTTGCCCGCGATGACGTCCACCCAGGTGAACGCCCGCGCCACCAGCGGCGCGGCGAGGAAGAGTCCCACGCCGATCAGCGCGAACAACATGCCGAGCCAAGGGCGGGGCGAGATGTCGAAGGCACGTACCGACAGGAAGATCATGGCGAGGGTGCCGCCCCACGTCACCAGCAGGGCGACGGAGCCCAGGCCGTTGAGCAGCGGGCACAGCAGGTGGTAGGCGAGCTGCCGCCACGTGCTCAGGGCTCTGGCCTGCGGGACCAGCCACTTGAGCGGGTGCGGGGAGAAATCCCTGCGCGGCAGAGGGGGGATGTGGACGTTGAGATGGGCGGTGAAGCGGGAGCGCTGCAGGGCGGTGAAGAGCGGCAGCGTCCAGAACAGCAGAGCGACCGCGATCACGGGGACGGCCACGGTCCAGACCAGCAGCACCGACGCGGCCACCAGGGCCACGATCACCGCCCCTGAGAGCAGGCCGGTGAGCAGGCCGGTCGCCACGTGGAGCGTGCGGAGCCAGGTCGCCGTTCCCCAGTGGGCGCGGATCCGCTGCCAGATGGTCATGCGTCCACGGTAGAGAGCGGGGAAGGGGTGGGGAAATGGGCCGATCATCCCGGAAAAAGGTGAGGCTGGCCCTACCAGGTCAGAGATCGATGACGAGCGTGATCGGGCCGTCGTTCAGCAGCGAGACCTTCATCTCGGCGCCGAAGCTGCCGGTCTCGACGTGCGCGCCGAGTGCCCGCAGCTCGTCGATGACGGCCTGCACGAGCGGCTCGGCGACCGGGCCGGGAGCCGCGGCCTGCCAGGTGGGACGGCGGCCCTTGCGCGTGTCGCCGTACAACGTGAACTGGCTGATCACCAGCAGGGGAGCGCCGATGTCGGAGCAGGACTTCTCGCCGTCGAGAATGCGCAGCCCCCACAGCTTCGCGGCCAGCTTGCGGGCCTCCGCGGGGGTGTCGCTGTGCGTGACGCCGACCAGGACCATCAGGCCCGGCTGGTCGATCGCGCCGACGGTTCGGCCCTCGACGACGACGGAGGCGTGGCTCACCCGCTGAACGACTGCTCGCATGGGACCCCATTGTGGCGCACCCGGTCTTCCCGGCAGAACGCCCCGGTAGGGCGGTAATACACTCGGGGCGAAAGGGAGGGTAAATGTCGCTTGTTGTGGAGGTTGTCCGTTCCGGGTTCGTGGAGTCCACGCACCGGGCGAGGATGCTGACGGTGTCGGCGGACGGGAAGCCCGTGCTGATGCACGGCGCCGTGGACGCGCTGGCCTCGCCGCGCTCCTCGATGAAGCCGCTGCAGGCGCTCGGCATGCTGCGCAACGGGCTGGACCTGGACGGGGAGCTGCTCGCGCTGGCGTGCGCCTCTCACTCGGGCGAGCCGTTCCACGTGGACGGCGCCAGGAAGATCCTCGCGGGCGCCGGGCTCGACGAGAGCGCGCTGCTGTGTCCCGAGGACTATCCCGACGACAGGACCGTGACCAGCAAGGCGCGGATCTTCATGAACTGCTCCGGCAAGCACTCGGCCATGCTCGCCACCTGCGTGATCAACGGCTGGCCGCTGGAGACCTACCTGGACCCGGCTCATCCGCTGCAACGGGCGCTCAGGGAGACCGTGGAGGAGCTGACCGGCGAGCGCGTGGCCGCCACCGGGATCGACGGCTGCGGAGCCCCGCTGTTCTTCGTCTCGATGGTCGGGGTGACGCGGGCCTTCCGCGCCTTCCCCCTGGGAGCGCCGGGCTCGCCCGAGCGGCGTGTCTACGAGGCCATGACCACCCACCCCGAGTGGACGTCCGGCACCACCCGCCCCGAGGCCAGGCTGATGCGGGCCATCCCGGGGCTGATGGTGAAGGCGGGGGCCGAGGCGTTCGACGCCTTCGCCTACTCCGACGGCAGGGCGGGCACCGTCAAGATCGAGGACGGCTCCTCCCGCGCGCGCGTCCCCGTGACCGTGGCCGCGCTGCGGGCGCTCGGACTGGACGCTCCCGAGCTCGCCGAGCTGGCGACCGGTTCGCTGCTGGGCGGCGGGCGCCCGGTCGGCGAGGTACGGCTAGGCGCGTCGTAGGATCTCGGCGATCTCCCGCTGGCCCCTCTGCTCGGCGTGCCGCAACGCGGTCACGCCGTCGGAGTCGGCCAGGTCGGGGTCGGCGCCCGCGGCCAGCAGCAGCCGGACGATCTCCTGGTACGGCGCGCTGCCGTCGCCCAGGATGACCGCCTCCAGCAGCCCGGTCCATCCCAGGTTGTTGACGTGGTTGACGTCGATGCCGGTCTTGAGCACCTCGCGGACGTAGTCGACGTGCCCGCGCTCACAGGCCGGGATCAGCGAGACGCCGCCGTAGCGGTTGGTGATCGTCAGATCGGGCCTCGCGGGCAGCAGCGCGCGCATCATGGCCACACTGCCCGTCACGCCGGTGACCAGCCACGGGGTGTCGTGCTGGGCGTCGAGGGCGTTGGGATCGGCGCCCGCGGCGACCAGGATCTCCGCGACCTCGACGTGGTCCGCCGCGCTCGCCAGCAGCAGGGCGGTGCGTTGCTGGCTGTCACGCGCCTCCAGGTCGGCGCCCTCGGTGACGGCCTCCCTCACCGCGGCGGTGTCGCCCGCGGCGGCGGCTGTGAGCAGTTGGCTGTTGAGCACAATCGATCCTTTCATGCCCGGTCGCGTGGATGGTGACCCGCCCTCGGGACCGGCCGGACCCGCGCAGGCCGCCGCCGCGAAGGGGAGCGCGGCGGCGAGCGCGGCGACCAGCACGGTCCTGCGCGTCGGGAATCTGCGGCCGGACATCGCGGATCAGCCGAGCTGGCCCTGCACGGCCTTGAGACCGGCCTGGGCGAGCGCCTCGTCGATGTCGCCCGAGGGCGCGCCGCCGACCCCGATGCCCGCGATCGGGCTGCCACCGGAGGCGACCGGAATGCCACCGGCCAGCAGCAGCGTGCCGGGGATCGCGGCCAGCGCCTGGTTCTTCGACAGCGCGCTGGTCGGCTGGCCGAACGACACGGCGGTGAACGCCTTGCGCCGGGCGGACTCCTCCGTCTGCGGGCCCGCGCCGTCCCCCTTGAGGATCAGCCTGGTCGCGCCCGAGCGGTCCACGATCGCGACGGTCACGCGCTGCTTCTGCTTGGCCGCCTCCTTCTGCACAGCGTCGGCGATCTTCAGGGCGGCGTCGGCCGACAGCACGTTCGTCTGGACGACCGCGGGGGCGCCGGGGTCGGCCATGGCCGGAGTCTGTGAGACGGTGACGCCACCGACCACGGCGAGCGCGGCGAGAGTGGCGGCGGCGGTGCGGATGCGGATGCTCGTGAGGTTCATGCCTTCCACCCTGCCGTCGCGGACGGCTCCGGCCATCGCACGACCGGTCGAACCAGGGGGAAGAAATCGGTTGAGCCGAACGTCAACCGATTGGTTGATGCGGAGAGGAGGAGCGGATGGAACGCGTCTGGCTGAACCGCGCCATGCACGTGGGCTTCTTTCTCCTGCTCGTCGCCTCCGCCTCGCGGCTGCTGGTCAGGCACGGCCTCAACGCCGAGAGCGCGGTCAACGTCGGCCTCGCGGGCGTCGTCGGTCTGGTCTACGGCGTCGGAGTGGTGTTCTGGCGCCCGCTCGGCCAGCGCGGACGGCTGGCGTGGCTCGTGGCGGTGCTCCTGCTCTGGCTGGTGCTGGTCGAGCTGGCGCCGTCGTTCTCGTGGTGCGCGATCCCGCTCTTCTTCGTCTGCCTGCGCCTGCTCTCGCCACCGCTGACGATTGTGGCGGCGACCGTCCTGACGGTCGCGGTGATCGTCGCCCAGATCAACCTGGCCGACAGGTTCGACCCGAGCCAGATCCTCGCCCCCGTCGCGGTCGCGGCCATGACCGTGGTGATCTTCTGGGAGCTGCGCCGCGCGGGCATCCTGGAGGAGCGCGAACGGCTCAGCCGCGAGATCCACGACACCTTGGCCCAGGGCCTGACCAGCCAGCGCATTCTGCTGCAGGCCGCTGACCGGGCATGGGAAGGCGACCCCGCCCTCGCCCGCTCCTACCTGCGGCAGGCGATGACCGCGACGGGCGAGAACCTGGAGGAGGCCCGCCGGTTCGTCAGGGACCTCGGCCCCGCCGACCTCGCCGAACGGTCGCTGCCCGACGCGCTCAAAGCGCTCTGTGACGACTTCCGCCAGGAGGGGGCCGAGTACCCCCTCGACGACAGGACGCAGGCCGTCCTGCTGAGGGTGGCGCAGGGGGCGCTCGCCAACGCGCGCGAGCACGCCCACGCCAGCCGGGTGGTCGTCACCCTGTCGTACCTGGAGGGCGAGGTGACGCTGGACGTGTTCGACGACGGCGTCGGCTTCGACCAGGCCGCGCCCGGGCCCGGCCGGGGGTACGGCCTGCGCGGCATGCGTGACAGGCTGGCCGAGGTGGGTGGCACGCTGGTGGTCGAGAGCGTGCCGGGCGAGGGCACGGCCGTGGCTGCGAGGATCCCACTATGAAGCTCTTCCTGGTGGACGACCATCCCGTCGTCAGGGCAGGCATCGCCGCCCTGGTCGGTGGCGAGCCCGACATGGAGATCGTCGGCGAGGCGGCCACCTCACAGGACGCGGTGCGCGGCATCGCCCTGCGCGAGCCCGACGTGGTGCTCATGGATCTGCAACTCGGCGAGGGGCCCGACGGTGTGGAGACCACCCGGCTGGTCCGCGCCCTTCCGCACGCCCCGCAGGTGCTCGTCCTGACCACCTACGAGACGGACGCCGACATCGTCAGGGCCATCGACGCGGGCGCCACGGGCTACGTGCTCAAGGCCTGCCCGCCCGAGGAGCTCTTCCACGCGATCAAGGCGGCCGCCAGGGGAGAGACCGTCCTGTCGCCCAAGGTGGCGACGCGGATGATGCGCCGCATGCGCGACCCCTGGCCGGCGATGACCGCCAGGGAGATCGAGATCCTGGGGCTCCTGGCGAAGGGCGCGGGCAACAAGGAGATCGCCAGGTCGCTGTTCATCACCGAGGCGACCGTCAAGACCCATCTGGTCCACGTGTACGGCAAGCTCGGCGTCGACACCCGCACCGCCGCCGTCACCGTGGCGGTCGAGCGCGGCCTGATCCGCCGGTGATCCAGGCGACGAGTCACCGCGCTGACGGGGCGTTCGCTGCGGAGCCGGCCCCTGCCTCGGCGAGCTCGTCTTCGGAGAAAAGGGTGTCAACCACGGTGCCAGGCTCGCACCCCGATCGCCGTGCGGGCCACCGATTTGTCCGGTGGCCCCCATGGCTGGTCACGTCATGGCCGCCTCCGCCGCTCCGCCTTCAGGGCACAGCGGCAGGGTGACCGTCACCGTCATCCCGCCGCCCTCGCGAGGACGGGCGGTGACCTCGCCGCCGTGAGCGTGCGCGATGGAGCGGACGATGGACAGGCCGAGGCCCGCGCCCTTGGCGGTGACGAGGCGGTCGCCGCCGAGGCGGCGGAACGGTTCGAACAGGGACGAGATCTCGTACGGTGGCACGGCCGGCCCGGTGTTACTCACCTCGAGCTCCACCCTGTCGCCGGCCACGGTCCGGGTGGTCACTCGCACCCAGGCGGCGCCGTCGCCGGTGTTGTGCCTGATGCCGTTCTCCACCAGGTTGTGCACCAGCCGTTCCAGCAGCAGCCCGTTGCCGGTGGTGGGCGCCGGGCCGGCCGTCTCCCGCACGGTCACCCCCGCCGCCCGCGCCTGCGGCTCGGTCTGGACGACCACGTGGCCCACCACGTCCGCGAGATCCACCGGCGACCTGTCGGTGATCTCGTGCTCGGAGCGGGCGAGCAGCAGCAGCCCGGAGATGAGCCGCTCGTGGCGGGAGTTGATCTCCAGCAGGTTCTCGCCGAGCTGCTTGACCTCCTCCGAGGCCGTCCTGCGGTGCATGGCCAGCTCGACCAGGGCGCGGCCCAGGGTCAGCGGGGTACGCAGCTCGTGCGAGGCGTTGGCGACGAAGAGGCGCTGCCCGTCGAAGGAGCGGTCGAGCCGTTCCACCATGGTGTCGAAGGTGTCGGCGAGGTCCTTGACCTCGTCGTCGGGACCGTCCAGGGCGATGCGCTCGTGCAGGCCGCGGTCGGCGGCGGGGGCGGCGGCGATGCGGCGGGCGGTTTCGGTGACCCGGTGCAGCGGGGCCAGCACCCGCCCGGCGACCAGCCAGCCGGCGCCCGCGGCGGCGCCGCCGACGACGAGGAGCGCGATCCCGCCCTGGGCGATGAGGGAGGTGGCGGCGGCGTCGCGCAGCGTGTCCTGCTGGTCCTTCAGCCACTTCTCGGCGGTGGCGCCGGTGAGCCGGTCGCCGGCCTCGGTCACCACGGACATGTCCTGGTGCAGCGGCCCGCCGGTCGGGGCGGCGGACGGCACGATCTGGCTGTCGACCTTGGGGCCGGAGCCGTTGAGCTGCTGGGTGAACAGCGCGTACGTGACGCCGAGGAGCACCACCCCGGCGGCCAGGAAGAGGCCGCTGTAGATCAGGGTGAGCCGGGCGCGCAGGGTGACGCGGCGGGGCAGCGGTCCACGCGGCTTCACGGGATGCGGTACCCCACTCCGATGACGGTCTCGACCACGGGCGGGTCGCCGAGCTTGCGGCGCAGTTTGAGCACGGTGAGCCGGACGGCCCCGGTGAACGGGTCCGTGTGCTCGTCCCACACCTTCTCCAGCAGCTGCTCGGCGGAGACCGCCGCGCCGTCGGCGCGCAGCAGCTCGGCCAGGACGGCGAACTCCTTCTTCGCCAGCGGCACGTAGCGGTGGTCGCGGAACACCTCGCGCCGCGCCGGGTCCAGGGTGATGCCCGCGCGGCGCAGCACCGGCGGGGCCGCCGGGCGCGAGCGGCGCCCCAAGGCATGGACGCGGGCGGCGAGCTCGAGGAAGGCGAAGGGCTTGGTGAGATAGTCGTCGGCGCCGAGACAGAGACCGCTGACGCGATCGGTGACCTCGGCGGCGGCGGTGAGCATCAGCACCCGCGCCGCCGACCCCGCCTCGACCAGCTCGCGGCAGACGTCGTCGCCGTGGACGGCGGGCAGGTCCCGGTCCAGGACGACCACGTCGTAGTCGTTGACGGCGGCGCGTTCCAGCGCGGACGCGCCGTCGTAGGCGACGTCGACGGCATGGGCCTCCTCCCGCAGCCACTCCGCGATCGCGTCGGCGAGCATCGCCTCGTCCTCCACCACCAGCACGCGCATCCGTCGCCTCCTTCCAGGGGCCGCTCAGGCCATGGTCGCGGAGGCCGCGTTTCCTCACCGTTAGCCGTCGGGTGGAAACGCAGGGGAAACGACCCCTGCCGTTGCATGGCCCCCTGAAGCTTTCCGGCCACACCAGGAGGAGACGACACAATGCGCATGCGAAACCGGGGAACCTGGGCGGTGGCCCTGCCCATGGCACTGGCGCTGACCGCGTGCGGGGCGCCCGCCGAGGGCGGCGGCGTGGCCGGCGCGAACGGCGGCACGGCCGCACCCGCCTCCTCGTCCGCGGCTCCCACTGACCCGAGGGAGGCGGAGCTGAAGTTCGCCCAGTGCATGCGCGAGCACGGCGTCGACATGCCCGACCCGGAGCCGGGCGGCGGGATCAGGATCGAGACCCGCAAGGGGGAGGAGCAGAAGAGCGAGAAGGCCCAGAAGGCGTGCCAGCAGTTCCTGCGGGCCGCGGTCGGCGACCCGGGCAAGACGAAACCCGACCAGAAGAAGCTGGACGAGACGCTCAAGTGGGTTCAGTGCATGCGCGAGAACGGCGCTGACATGCCCGACCCGAGCCCCGACGGACGAGTCGAGCTCTCGTGGCCCCAGGGAACCTCGGAGCAGAAGATCAAGAAAATCGAGGAGGCGTGCAACGAGTTCGCGCCCGGCCCGCTGAAGCGGTCATGAGGAAGGGACTCATCGGCGTGGGCCTGCTCACAGTGGCCGCCGCCTGCACGGCGGTGGCGCTGCTCGGCCGTGGCGAGACCAGCACGGCGACGCCCGGCAGACCGCCCACCCCGACCGCGACGATCACCCGGCAGGATCTGGTGGACACCAAGACCGTCGACGGCTCGCTCACCTACTCCGGCGAGCGCGACGTGAACCCCGACGTCTCGGGCACGGTCACGTGGGTGGCCGCCGAGGGCGCGGTGATCCGCCGCGGCCACCCGCTCCTCAAAGTGGACCGCAGACCCGTCGTCCTCATGTACGGCAAGCTGCCCCTCTACCGGGAGCTGCGGCAGGGCATCTCGGACGGCCCGGACATCGAGCAGCTGGAACGCAACCTCCAGGCACTCGGCCACGGCGACGGGCTGACCGTGGACGAGCACTTCAGCTACGCCACCCACCTGGCGGTCAAGCAGTGGCAGGACGACCAGGGGCTGCCGGCCACCGGCAAGGTGGACGCCGCCCAGGTGGTCTTCCTGCCCGCCGCGGCGCGCGTCACCGCCGCCCGGGTGGCGCTCGGCGTGAAGACGAGGCCGGGCCAGCGGGTCCTGACGGTCAGCGGCGTCCGGCGCCTGGTGCACGTGGATCTCGGCACCGGCGACCAGGCGCTGGCCAGGAAGGGCGCCAAGGTCACCGTGGAACTGCCCGGCGGCGAACGCGCCACCGGGCGGATCACCTCGGTGGGCGCGGTGGCCAGGAGCAGCGAGTCCGCGCCAGGACAGGACGGCGCCACCACCATCGACGTCGACATCACCCTGGACGAGTCCCCGAGGACCAAGCTCGACCAGGCGCCCGTCGAGGTGGAGATGGAGAGCGAACGGCGCAGGAACGTGCTGGCCGTACCGGTGGAGGCGCTGCTGGCGCTGCGTGAGGGCGGGTACGGCGTCGAGGTCGTCGAGGGCGCCGCCACCCGCCTCGTGACGGTGCGGACCGGCGGGTTCGGCGGCGGCCTGGTGGAGATCAGCGGCGCCGGGCTCCGCGAAGGCATGAAGGTCGGGGTGCCCGCCGCATGAGCCCGCCCTCCGTCGTGGAGCTGCGCGACGTGACCAAGGTCTACAACGGCCACGTGCAGGCGCTGCGCGGGGTGGACCTGACGGTGGCGAGCGGCGAGCTGCTGGCCATCGTCGGCCCGTCGGGTTCCGGCAAGTCGACGATGCTCCACCTGATCGGCACCCTGGACCTGCCCTCCACCGGCACCGTGCGCATCGCCGGGTACGACATCGCCGACCTGTCCGACCGCGAGCTGTCGGCGTTGCGCGGCCGTACGCTGGGCTTCGTCTTCCAGCAGTTCCACCTGGCACGCGGGGTGAGCGCGCTGGACAACGTGGCCGACGGCCTGCTGTACACCGGCCTCTCCCCGCGGGTCAGGCGCGAGCGGGCGGCGGCCACGCTCGAGCGGGTCGGCCTCGGCCACCGGCTGGGACACCGGCCCAACCAGCTGTCGGGAGGCGAGCAGCAGCGCGTGGCGGTGGCCCGCGCCGTGGCCGGTGATCCGCCGCTGCTGCTGGCCGACGAGCCCACCGGCAACCTCGACTCCACGGCGGGGGCCGAGGTGCTGCGGGTGCTGCGCGACCTGCACGCAGGGGGCACCACGATCGCGATCATCACGCACGACCCGGAGATCGCCGCCTGGTGCCCCCGCCAGGTCAGGGTCCGCGACGGCCGGATCGTCTCCGACAGGGGCGACGGCGCCGGCCGTCCCGCGGAGATCACGAAGGGAGCACGCACGTGACACGCGACCGCCGCCTGAAGCCTTCCCGGCTCAGCCCCTCGGACGTGCTGCGGGTCGGCGCGGCCGGGCTCAGGACCCGCCCGGCCCGGGTGATCCTCTCCGCGCTCGGGATCGCCATCGGCATCGCCACCATGATCGCTGTGATCGGCATCTCGTCCTCCTCCCGCGAGCAGCTGCTGCGCCAGCTCGACCGGCTCGGCACCAACCTGCTCACCGTCTCGCCCGGCCAGACCGTCTTCGGGAAGGAGGCCAAGCTGCCCACCACGGCGCTGGGCATGGTCAAGCGCATCGGCGCGGTCCGGACGGCCTCGGCCACCGGGGCCGTCGACACCACCGTGCGACGCACCGACCACATCCCCGAGGCGGTGACCGGCGGCATCGCGGTCCGGGCCACGACCACCGAGCTGCTGACCACGCTGGAGGGCGGGGTCTCGCAGGGAACCTGGCTGAACGCCGCCACCGAACGGCAACCCGCCGTCGTGCTCGGCTCCGTGGCCGCCGAGCGGCTGGGCGTCACCAGGACCGGCGTGCGGGTGTGGATGGGCGGGCGCTGGTTCACCGTCATCGGTGTCCTGCGGCCGATGCCGCTGGCCCCGGAGATCGAACGCTCGGCCCTCGTCGGCTTCCCCGTCGCCGAGCGGCTCCTGTCCTTCGACGGGCACCCCACGACGATCTACGAGCGTTCGGCGGAGGAGGCGGTGGCGGCCGTGCGGGAGATGCTTCCGCGCACGGTCAACCCGGAACGGCCGAACGAGGTCGACGTCAGCAGGCCCTCCGACGCGCTGGCCGCCAGGGCCGCCGCCGCGGGCGCCTTCACGAACCTGCTGCTCGGTCTCGGCACGGTCGCGCTGCTGGTCGGCGGGGTCGGTGTGGCGAACACGATGGTGATCTCCGTGCTGGAGCGGCGAGGGGAGATCGGCCTGCGTCGCTCCCTGGGGGCCACGCGGGGTCAGGTGCGCGTCCAGTTCCTGTCGGAGTCGTTGCTGCTGTCCACGCTGGGCGGGGTCACCGGATCGGTCACGGGCACGCTGGCCGCCTCGGGCTACGCGCTGTCGCAGGGCTGGCCGCCCGTCGTGCCGCCCTGGGCGATCGGCGGGGCGATCCTGGCCGCGCTCGTCATCGGCACCGTCGCCGGGATCTACCCCGCCATGCGCGCCGCCCGCCTGTCGCCGACGGTCGCCCTGGCCATCCCGTAGCGGCGCCGGGGGTCAGGCCCAGCCCGGCCTCGCCGCCCTGACCCCCCGCCTGGAACCGGCTGCTCGCGCCGCGGTCAGCTGCCCTCGTGCCCGCCCCGCACGAGGCCGAGCGTTCTCACGGACGGGCCGGTCTGCTCGGCGGCGGCGTCGTCCCGGTCGGGGCCGGGGCCGGGGCCGGAGCCTGGCCAGTGCCGGTGGCTGGGGCCTGGTCGGCGTCGGCGGCCGGGGCCTGGTCGGTGATCGGGAACGAGTGGTGCTCGTGGGCGACGACCCATCGGCCGTTCTCCTTGCGCAGGCCGAGGGTCAGCCGGAGCCGGTTCTCCGGGTTGTCGGCGAACTCCTCCTGGGTGCCGCACCGCAGCAGGGCGTGGGCGAAGGCGACGTCGTCACCCGCGGTGACGTCCAGCGACTCGATCTCGAACGAGGCGCCTTGTTCCTGCCACTGGAAGAAGGGCGGCCACGTCTGGCGATAGGCGTCGAGGCCGCGGACGCCCTCGTAGGGTGGCGGCACGTCGAACATCACGATGTCCTTGGCGTGGTCCGCGAGAACCCCGTCCAGGTCACCGCGGTGGACCGCCTCGGCCCAGCGCTCGATCAGGGTGCGGATCTGCTCGTCGTCACTACGCATCGGTAGCTCAGTCCTTCCGGGTCGATGTTTCCCTCAGGACTACAACCCGCGCGGATCCGGAAAGTCATCGCGGCTCGCCGAAGTCAGCTCCGCCGGCAGGCCGAACGCGGGGAAGTCGGCGTCCAGGAACGAGACCACCTCGGCGACCTTCGTGCCGCGCAGGACGAGCAGGTCCAGCCCCGCCGGGACATAGCGGGCCCGGTGCTCGTCCCACATGTACGTGCCGAACGCGAGCTGCCCGTTCGCCCGCGCCGGCAGGAAGCGCCAGCGCTCCTTCAACGGCCCCTCGACCAGGAAGCGGCGGATGCCGTCGGGGCGCTCGTACCAGGCGGTCAGCGGCGGCATCGAGTACTTCGCGTCCTCCGTCAGCATCGCGACGATGGAGTCGACGTCCCCGGCCTCCCATGCGGTCATGTACCGCTGGGCCAGCTCCCGCTGCGCCGCCTCGCCGAGCGTTTTGAGCGTCTGCTGCTGGGTGGTCTCGGGGAGCAGCTCGGCGAGGGTCTTCCTGGCCCGTTGGAGCGCGCTGTTGACCGCCGCGACGGTGGTCTCCAGCAGGTCGGCGACCTCGCGGGCGGCGAAGCCGAGGACGTCGCGCAGGAGCAGGACGGCGCGCTGCAGGGCCGACAGGTGCTGCAGGGCGGCGACGAAGGCGAGCTCCACGCTCTCCCGTGCCACGACGCGGGCCTCCGGGCTCAGCTCCGCCGTCCAGCCCATCAGCCGGTCAGGGTACGGCTCCAGCCAGGACGCCTCGGCCAGCGGCGCGCCTTCCGGGCTCAGGTCGGTGGGCAGCTCGCGCCGCCCCCGCCGCTCGATGAGCGTCAGCGACCTGTTCGTCGCGATCGTGTACAGCCACGGCCGGATCGAGCCCCTGTCCTCGAACCGGGCCAGGTGGCGCCAGGCCCGATCCAGGGTGTCCTGTACGGCGTCCTCCGCGTCATGGACGGAGCCGAGCATCCGGTAGCAGTGCGCGCGCAACTCGTCGCGCAACGGCCCGACCAGACGGCCGAAGGCGTCGTCGTCACCGGCGCGGGCCGCGCTCAACAGCTCGCCCGCGGTGGACTCGTCCATGTCGGCCCCTGTCCTCCCTCCCCTCGGACTCGCCCTGTGCACCTACCCATCGCCGCCCCCGGCACCGTGGGCCGCTGCCGGGGGCGAGGGCGTCAGGCGCGGTAGGTGCGCAGGTGCTCGCCGGTGAGCGAGCCGGTCGAGGCCAGCAGCTCGGCGGGGGTGCCCGTGAAGACGATCTCACCGCCGTTCTTGCCGCCCTCGGGACCGAGGTCCACGATCCAGTCCGCGTGCTGGATCACGTCGAGGTTGTGCTCGATCACGATGACCGTGTTGCCCGCGTCGACCAGCCGGTCCAGCAGCGCCAGGAGCGTGTCGACGTCGGACATGTGCAGTCCGGTCGTCGGCTCGTCCAGGACGTACACGCTGCCCGTGCGGTGGAGCTGCAGCGCCAGCTTCAGCCGCTGCCGCTCGCCGCCGGAAAGGCTGCTCAGGGGCTGACCGAGCGTCAGGTAGTCGAGGCCGACGTCGATCAGGGAGCGCAGCTTCGAGAGGAGGGCGGGCTCGGTGAAGAACGAGACGGCCTCGTCCGCGGGGAGCTCGAGGACGTCCGCGATCGACTTGCCGCGCAGGGTGTGGGCGAGCACGGACTCCTTGAACCTGCGGCCCTCGCAGCTCTCGCAGTGGGTGGTCACCGGGTCCATGTAGGCGACCTCGGTGATGATCACTCCGCGCCCCTGGCACTCCTCGCAGGCGCCCGTGGAGTTGAAGCTGAACAGCCCGGGGGCGACGCCGTTGGCCTTGGCGAAGAGCTTGCGGATGGGGTCCATCAGGTCGAGGAAGGTGGCCGGGGTGGAGCGGGACGAGGCCGCGATCGCCGACTGGTCGACGAAGATCGAGGACGGGTAGGCGGTCATGAACTCGCCGGAGATGAGCGAGCTCTTGCCCGACCCCGCCACCCCGGTGATCGCGGTCAGCACGCCGGTGGGCAGGTCCACCGAGACCTTCTTCAGGTTGTGCAGGGACGCGTCGCTGAGCGGGAGCCACCCGGTGGCCTGCCGTACGGCCTGCTTGACCTCGGTGGAACGGCGCAGGCCGCGGCCCGTGAGGGTGTCGGCGGACCGCAGCCCGTCGAGCGAGCCGGTGTAGACGATCGAACCGCCGTGAACGCCCGCGCGGGGGCCCACGTCCACGATGTGGTCGGCGATGGCGATCACGTCGGGGTCGTGCTCGACGACCAGGACGGTGTTGCCCTTGTCACGCAGCGCCTTCAGCAGGTTGTTCAGGCGGCCGACGTCGCGGGGGTGCAGGCCGACGCTGGGCTCGTCGAAGATGTAGGTCAGGCCGGTGAGCGCGGAGCTCAGGTGCCTGACCATCTTCAGCCGCTGGCCCTCGCCGCCGGACAGCGAGGTGGTGGCGCGGTCGAGCGAGAGGTAGCCGAGGCCGATGTCGGCCACTCGCTGCAGGGCCTCGCGGGCGCCCGCCGCGGCGGCGCCCTCGACCGGGCCGAGCACCTCGATCAGGTCGGTGACCTGCATGCGGGTCCAGTCGGCGATGGACCTGCCGTCGATCTTCGTCGCCAGCGCCTCGGGGTTGAGGCGGTCGCCGCCGCAGTCGGGGCAGATGCCCTCGGTGAGGAAGCGCTGCACCTGCTCGCGGGTCTTCTCGCTGTGCGCGCTGAGGTCACGGGTGACGCCGCGCCTGGTGAAGCGGTCCACCAGGCCCTCGTACTCGACGCTGAAGGTGCCGTTCTTCATGGTCAGCTCGATCTTGACACCGCTGCCGTGCAGCAGGGTCTCCATCTGCTCCTGCGAGTAGTCGGAGAGCCTGAGGGAGGGGTCGAGCGCGGGGTGCTTGCCGTACATCTGCCACTCGGTGCCGCCGACCTTGTAACCCGGCAGCAGGATGGCGCCCTCGTCCAGAGACTTGGACAGGTCGAGCATGAGCGAGACGTCGGCGCGGACGGTCCGGCCGAGCCCGTCGCAGGTGGTGCACATGCCCTGGGGCGCGTTGAAGGAGTAGGCGGAGACGTGCCTGCCGCCCTCCCTGGCGAACAGGGCGCGAATCATGCCGTAGATGTCGGTGATCGTGCCGACCGTGGAGCGGGCGTTGCCGCCGATCGGCTTCTGATCGACGATCACCGGCGTCGTCAGGTTCTCGATCACGTCGACGTGCGGCCGCTCGTACTTGGGCATCTGGTTGCGGATGAACCAGGAGTAGGTGCTGTTGAGCTGCCGCTGCGCCTCCACCGCGATGGTGTCGAAGACGATGGACGACTTGCCCGAGCCTGACACGCCGGTGAACACCGTGATCTGGTTCTTCGGGATGGTGAGGGAGACGTCCTTGAGGTTGTGCTCGCGGGCGCCGACGATCCGGATGCTGTCCATTTCCACCTATTCGGAGAAGACGATCGTGCCGAGGAGGTCGACCATGCCGAACAGGGCCATCTCGCACAGCCGTTCGGAAGAGACAGCCTAATCCCGTCCACTTCGTCCATCAGCGCGTCGTCCATTCTGGCCCCCGCGCGGGCGGTCATGGTCGCGCCGAACTCGGGCCGCACCTCGGCGATGGGCGTGTCATAGGACAGCACGCCGCGCTCGGCCCCGGCCTCGGCTCGAGTTCAGCGAAGCCGTCCACGGCCCTCAGTATCGTGGGCGACATGAAGTACATGATGATTATTTATGGCAACAAGGAGCTCTGGGAGTCGATCCCCGCCGAGGAGTGGCAGACCACGATCGCCGCCTTCGACGCCTTCACCACCAAGCACAAGGAGAGCGGTGAGTTGCTCGGCGCGTACGGCGTGGCCGACGCCGCCCAGGCGAAGACGGTCAGGACCGTGACCGGCGCGCCCGTCGTCACGGACGGCCCCTACCTGGAGTCGAAGGAGTACCTGGCCAGCTGGTACCTCCTTGACGTCGACAGCGAGGAGCGGGCCCTTGAGCTCGCCGCCGAACTGCCCGCCGACCAGGTGGAGGTCTGGCCGATCCTTCACGAGGCCTGATCGATCCGCACCTCGCCCGGCCCCTTGTCCTCCCTCAGCCCGCGCCACGACGGATGCCTCAGACTTCCGTCGGGCGTCCACTCGGCGTAGCGGACCTCTCCGACCAGCACGGGCTGCACCCAGCGCGCGTCACGGGCGTGCTCGCGCGGCACACCCGCCATCGGCGGGTCGGGCCGTTCCAGCGGGCGCAGCCGGTCGCCGAGGTCGGCCAGCATGCGCTCGGTGAACCCGGTGCCCACGTGCCCGGCGAAGACCAGCCGTCCGCTCGCGTCGTGCACCCCGAGCAGCAGCGACCCGATCATCCCCGACCGCCGTCCCTGGCCCGGCTTCCAGCCGCAGATGATGACCTGCTGCATGGTGAAGTTCTTCACCTTCGTCCAGTCGGCGGAGCGCTGTCCCGGCCGGTAGGGCGACTCCAACCGCTTGGCCACCACGCCTTCGAGACCGAGCGACTTGCTCGCGGCCACCGCGTCCTCGCCGGAGCCGTGGAACCACACGGGCACCTGCCAGCGCGCGCCCGGCGTGACCGTCTCCTCCAGCAACCGCCTCCTGTCGGTGTACGGCAGGCCGACCGCGCTGGCCGCGTTGATGTGCAGCAGGTCGAAGAGCATGAACGTCACGGGCACCGACCGGACGAGCTCTGCGATCCTGGCGGGGTTGCGCTGGTGCATCCGCGGCTGCAGCGCGCCGAAGGACGGCCTGCCCGCCTCGTCGAAGGCGACGATCTCCCCGTCGAGCACGAGGTCGTGCCCGCCCACCGCGCCGCCCAGCATGCGCAGCTCGGTGTAGGCGACGGTGATGTCCTTGCCGTTGCGCGAGACGAGCCTGACCGCCTTGTCCTCGATGTAGGCCAGCGCCCTGACCCCGTCCCACTTCATCTCGTAGGACCACTCGCCCCTGGCCGGCAGCGACCCCGCCTTGGCGAGCATCGGCTCGTAGGAGGGCAGCGCCATCAGGACACCTCCGGCGGGGGCATACCGCCGATGAAACCGCGTCCGGACGCACCCGCATAGGCCCTCAGGCCGCAGTCCGCCGACAAACTCCGCAACATTCGCATTCCCCCTGGTCAGAGCTGTACCCACTCAGGGGGTCAGTGCCAACCGCTACGATCTGCCGCCATGACGGGTATCAGGGTCGCCTTGGTCGCTCTCCTCATGGGAGCGATGCCTTTGGCCGCGCAGGCGGCGCCTCTCACCACGGCGCCTCTCAACACGGGGCCTCTCACCGACGAGGTGACGCTGGAGCTCGGCAAGGGCGGCGTGCTGCACGTGACCGAGAAGATCAGTGGCGCGGGCGGCACGATAGAACGCACCTTCCTCACCCGTACCCGCTTCGACGACGACTTCGACCGGATCTACCGCGTCTCCAACGTCAAGGGCGGCACGCTCGCCGGAGACGTGCTCACCATGAAGGGCGACGGCACCGTCTCCTACGACGTCACCGGCGCGGTGACGCAGGTCGGCGGCACGGAGGAACTGCGCTGGTTCGCCGTCGGCGGCTGGAACGCGCCGGTGGCGAAGGCGACGGTCAAGGTCTCCGGCCCGGCCGCGATCCAGAACCTCTCCTGCTTCGCGGGCGATCTGACGTCGGCGATCGGCTGCACCTCCGCCTCGATGGACCACACCGGCGCGCGCGCCGAGTTCGAGCAGCAGGGCCTCAACGCGGGGCAAGCGCTGACCGTCGTCCTGGGCTATCCGAAGGGCACCAGCGGCGGCGCCCCGATCCTCGAACGGCGCTGGTCGATGGCGAGCGCGTTCACGCTCGACACCGTCACCGGCGGCGCGCTGGCGGGCCTGCTCGTGCTACTGCTGGGCGGGGTGGGCCTGCTGTGGTGGACCCGCGGACGCGACGCGCGCGTGGTCGGCCACGAGCAGGGCGCGGTCGCCGCCGTCCAGGACGGCCACTTCACCCCGCCCGACGGCGTACGGCCCGGCCAGATCGGCACGCTGATCGACGAGCAGGCCGACGTGATCGACGTGACGGCGACCATCGTCGACCTGGCGGTCCGCGGCTACCTGCGCATCGACGAGCAGCCCCGCCAGACCTACGACGCGCCCGACTGGGTGCTGGTCAGGCTGCCCAACGCGCCGATCGCCTCGCTGCTGCCGTACGAGCGGGCGCTGTACGACGCGATCTTCGAGGGCCGCGACAGCGTGCTGCTCTCGCAGCTGTCCGGCGCCTTCCACGCGCACCTCGGCAAGGTGCGCGACGCCCTCTACGCCGACGTCGTACGGCAGGGCTGGTTCGCGCGCAGGCCCGACGCCGTGCGCACCAGGTGGACCACCGCCGGGGTCGTGCTCTGCCTGGTCGGGGTCGCGGCCACCGTGGCGCTGGCCTGGTTCACCACCTACGGCCTGCTCGGCCTCGCGTTGATCATCGCCGGCGCCGCGCTGGCGATCGGCGGGCAGTCGATGCCCGCCAAGACCGCCAAGGGCTCGGCGGCCCTGGCCCACACGCTCGGCTTCCGCCAGTACCTCCTGGCGGGCGATCTCGGGAACGTGCCCGAGCAGCACAGGGTCGAGCTGTTCTCCCGCTACCTGCCGTACGCGGTGATCTTCGACGGGGTCGAGCACTGGTCGCGGGTGGTGGCCTCGGTCACCGGAAACGGGAGCCAGGCCGACAACCTCTACTGGTACCACGGTCCCGCCGAGTGGGACCTGTCGAAGTTCGCCGGGTCGATGCGCACCTTCACCACCACCACCTCGGGCGCGATCTCCTCCACCCGCCAGTTCCGCTCCCTCTGACCGGGGCGTCAGAGGGCGATCGCGTTCTTGGCCTTCGCGACCGACTCGTCGGAGGCGGGTCCTCCCGGGTTCTCCAGCGCGAGGGCCTGGTTGGCCTCGACGAAGGGCCGCATGCGCGACTCGTACCGGTCGAAGGCCCCCTCCACCGACCTGCCCAGCTCCTCCGCCAGCACGTAGGCGCCGACCATGGCCAGGCTGGTTCCCTGGCCGGACAGCGGCGAGGCGCAGTAGCCCGCGTCGCCGACCAGCGCGACCCGCCCCTTCGACCAGGACGCCAACCTGACCTGCGCCATCGAGTCGAAGTAGAAGTCGGGCGCCTGCCACATGGCCTCCAGCAGCTTGGGCGCCTCCCACCGCAGGCCGCCGCAGCGCTCGGCGACCAGCCGCTTCTGCTGGTCGAGGTCGCGGTAGTCGTAGTCGAGCCGGTCGCCGCTGAAGCCCAGGTTGACCTTCAGCTGGGTGTTGTCGCGCACAGGGAACAGGCCGAGGCCCGCGTCGCCGTCCCTGAGCCAGATCTGCCAGTTCTCGAGGCCGAGGACGTTGTCCATGGTGAAGATGCACAGGTGCATCCCCAGGTGGTGGATGAAGGCCGATTCGTCGCCGAAGGTCAGGCGGCGCACGGCGGAGTGCAGTCCGTCGGCCCCGATCACCAGGTCGAAGCGGCGCGGCGGGCCGTTCTCGAAGGTGACCTCGCCGTCCTGGCCGATGGAGGTGATCGTGTCGTTGAAGACGTACTCCACCTCGCCCGGGGCGCGGTCGTGGATGATCCGGGTGAGGTCCTCCTTGAGCAGCTCCACGTCGCCGCTGTCGAACCGGCCGCCGCTGTAGGTGCCCTCGGTGTCGCGCATGATCTCGTTGCCGTCGCCGTCGAGCATCGACATGCCGCGCCAGGTGGTGCGCACAGCGCGCATCTCGTCGAGGACGCCCATGCGCTCGGCGACCGTGAGCGCGGCGCCGCGCACGTCGATGGCCTGGCCGCCGGGGCGCAGACCCGAGGCGCGCTCGACAACGGTGACATCGAAGCCGTGGCGGCGCAGCCAGTAGGCGAGAGTGGTGCCGGCGATGCTCGAACCGGAGATCAGGATGTTCGTCATGTTCTGAATGTACGATGTATTGTGTACTAGTGCAGTCACCGTATTTGGACATCGTCGAAGACATCAAGCGCCGCGTCGCCTCGGGCAAGCTGAAGCCGGGTGACCGGCTGCCGCCGGTCAGGCAGGTCGCCAGGCAGTGGGGAGTGGCCCTGGCGACCGCCACCAAGGCCATGAACACGCTCCAGCAGCAGGGGATCGTCCGGGCCAGGCCGCGCGTGGGCACGGTCGTGGCCGCGCCCTCCACCGAACCGCCGCCCGAGCCGGCCCCGGAGACGGCGCTGTCGCGCGAGAGGGTGGTGCGGGTCGCGATCGAGCTCGCCGACGCCGAGGGGCTGGGCGCGCTGACCATGCGCGGCATCGCCGCCAAGCTGGGCGTCGCCCCCATGTCGCCCTACAAGTACGTCGGTGGCAAGGACGATCTCATCCTGCTGATGGCCGACGCCGCCTACGCCGAGCTCGGCTACCCGACGCCGCTTCCCGAGGGCTGGCGGGCACGGCTCGAGCTGGTCGGAAGGACGCTGTGGACCCTGCACAGACGCCATCCATGGCTCGCCCAGGTCACGCCGCTCAGCCGTCCTGTCGTCCTTCCGCATCTGGCCGTCCACGCCGAGCAGGCGCTGGCCGCGCTGGAGGGCCTCGGCTTCGACGCGGTCACCAGGCTCAACCTGCACGTGCTGTTCTACAGCTCCATCCAGGGACTGGTGGTCAACGCCGAGCGCGAGACCCAGGCGCAGTCGGCCACCGGCCTGTCGGAGGACGAGTGGATGGACAGCCAGGAGGCGGATCTGCGCAGGCTGGTCGCCACGGGGGACCACCCCGCTTTCGCGGCCATGTTGGAGGGCGTCGGCGACGGCTACGACCTCGACCTGGACATGCTGTTCGAGCTCGGACTCAAACTCCAGCTCGACGGCCTGGCCACGATGATCGAGGCCGCCACACGTCAGTGAAGGACTGCTGGAGTGCCAGGTAATCAGGTCAAAGGTTGTGGCTGCCTCCTCTTCATCGCGCTTCTCGTCGTCGGCGGGTGCAACACCCTCACCGGAGGAGACGACGAGCCGGTACGGCGGCGACCCCCGTGGCCTCCTCGCAGCAGCCCCTCGATGACCTCGACGAAGATGGCATCGAGGATCTCGTCGACGATGACGCCGACGGTGTTCGCGCCGCCGTCGATATCGACGGCGCTCGCCGGGAGTCAGTCGGAGATCGTGATGCGGAGGCGGCGGAAGCCCTTGCCCTTGCTCTCGATCTTGGCCACCTTGATCCGGCCGATCTGCTTGGTCGAGGCGACGTGGGTGCCGCCGTCGGCCTGGGTGTCGAGGCCGACGATGTCGATGATGCGGACGTCCTCGACGTCCTCGGGCACCAGGTTGGTGGCGGTGCGGATGATGTCGGGGATCGCGAACGCCTCCGCGCGCGGCAGCACACGCACGTCGATGCGCCGGTCGGCGGCGATCTCGGCGTTGCAGGCGTCCTCGACCGCCTCCTTGAAGCCGGGCGGCACCTCGGGCAGGTTGAAGTCCATCCGGGCGGAGTACGGCTCCATGTTGCCGCCCGTGACGAGCGAGCCGTAGTCGCGGAAGACCACCCCGCACAGCACGTGCAGCCCCGAGTGGGTGCGCATGAGCGCGGATCGCCGCTCGTCGGCCACCGCGGCCTCGACGACCGTGCCCGCGGGCGGGATCGGGTCGCCCTCCGCCGGGATCAGGTGGAGATCGTCGCCTTTGCGTACTCCGACGATCCGGGTTTCCACCCCCTGCCAGAGGAGAACTCCGTGATCGGCTGGCTGGCCGCCGCCTCCTGGATAGAATGCCGACTTGCTCAAGACGATCCCCTCTGGCGTCGACTCCAGGACGACCGCCTCGAAGGCGCGGAGATTCTGGTCGGACAGTTCGAGCCGCTGCGTGCGCCCGTGGAGATCGAAGCTCATGTCGGCAGCCTAGAGCTCTCGAGGTGGTCATGCGCGGCTTGCTGCGGAGTCGTCTGCTCGCATCGGCCGCCACGATTTTCGGGATATGTCCTGCTATAGCGGGATGCCATATGGGAGGTCAGGGCGCCGCCGCGTCGAAGCCGGTCGCCCGCGTGCCCGCCGTCCAGCAGGCGGCACAGAAGCAGACGCCGGTGATGATGTTCGTCGGCGACAGCTTCACCGTCGGCTCGGGGCCGGTGCGCGCGTGGGAGACCTACGCCACCGAGACCGCCAGGCAGCTCGGCTGGCAGCCGGTGATCGCGGGCGCCGGCGGCACGGGCTACGTCAGCGAGGGCCGGGTGGGCCGCACCTTCCAGCAGTCGTTCGTGGCGGAGCTCGCCTGGCGCCCCGCTCCCGACCTGCTGATCATCTCCGGTGGTCACAACGACCGCAGGTGGCCGGCCACCACGGTACGGCAGGCCGCCGCCAGGCTCGTCTGGACGGTCAAGGGCTACTGGCCGAACACCAGGATCGTGATGGTCGGCCCGATCTGGATCGGCGAGGCCCCGCCCCAGGCGTACCGGGTGCGCGACGCCCTGGCCGAGGTCGCCGCGCGCGAGCGGGTGGCCTTCCTCGACCCGCTCGGGCAGCGCTGGATCGACGGCAGGCGGTCGGAGGTGCTGCTGCCCGACGGCGTGCACCCCACGCTCGGCGGCCACGCCAAGCTGGCCCGCTGGCTGACCGACGCCCTGCGGGCGGCACCCGCGTGAGGCGCCCAAGCCCCGGGTCAGGCGCCCGGATCAGGCGCCCGAGACCGGATCAGGCGCCCGAGCCCGCGGGGGACGGCGCAGGCGACGGCGGCGTGCGCTGGTGTGATCGTCGCGGTGCTGGCGGCCATGACGACCAGCGCCGCAATGGTCATGCGCCGGCGGGCGCGGGGTGTGGACATGCCGGAGGTGCTCCTCTGCGGGGGATGAAGGGCAGTCGTAGGAGCGCTCCCAGCTCTCATTCTGCGACGCGCCAGGTGGATGTCAACGAACGGCCGGCGGGGTTGCGCCGACGTTTCCCGCGATCCCGCGCCCATGCTGCGACTACACCGACCCACCCCGATCGAGGGAACCTGAAACTTTCAGCCCATCCACCCCGACCCACCAGAGCAATACCCGATGACGACAGCCGCCCCAGGCGGGATCGCGGATGCCCGACTCACGTTGACGCATGGCCGAGACTCCCGAGGTGGCGGATGGCCGACCCATGGCGGGTGGGTGGCCGTGGCACGCGGGATGGCGGGAGCCAGCCTCGTGAGGCGGGCGAAGCGGTGAGACGTCGAGCTGAGCGGCAGGGCGAAGAGGTGGCGGCTGGTCGGGGCCCGGGTGGTGCAGCGGTGAGACGTCGCACCGAGTGGGTGCGGCGGGGTGGGGTGCGTCTTAGCGAATAAGGGGGTGGCGGTTGGGCGAGGCGAAGCGAGGCGTGCGGCGTGAAGGGGTTGTGCCGCTGTGAGGAATCCGGCGGGTAGGGTCGCCTGCATGAGGAGGGCGGGGAAGGTCGGCCGGGCCTGCGGATGGCGGGAGCTGCGGTCATGCCCCGGCGGCGGATGGCAGGGGTTGCGGTCATGCCCGACGTGACGGGGCTGGAGCAGCACCGGGTCGAGCTCACCGCCTACTGCTACCGCATGCTGGGCTCCCCGTTCGAGGCCGAGGACGCCGTGCAGGAGACCCTCGTGCGCGCCTGGCGCAGCCTGGACCGGTACGACGAGGACCGGGCGTCCCTGCGGACCTGGATGTACAGCATCGCCACCAACGTCTGCCTGGACATGCTGCGGAGCGCGCAGCGGCGCGCCCGCGCGATGGACCTCGGCCCTTCGGCACGGCCCGGTCCCGACCTCGGTCCACCGCTTCCCGAGAGCGCCTGGGTGCAGCCGATCCCGGACAGCCGGGCCGTATCCGAAGACGGCGATCCCGCGGAGGTGACCGCGCGGCGCGAGACGATCCGCCTGGCGTTCGTCGCCGCACTGCAGCATCTGCCGCCCAGGCAACGGGCGGTGCTGATCCTGCGCGACGTCCTGTGCTGGAAGGCGGACGAGGTCGCCCGGCTGCTGGACAGCTCGGTCGCGTCGGTCACCAGCGCGCTGCAACGCGCCAGGACGACGCTCAGGACGGTGCCCGTCGCCGCCGCCGAGCCGTACCGGGCGATGGATCAGGAGCAGCGGCTGCTCCTGGAGCGGTACTGCGCCGCCTTCGAGCGGTATGACGTCGAGACCCTGGTCTCGCTGCTGCACGAGGACGCCACGATGTCCATGCCCCCGTTCCTGTGGTGGCTGCGCGGGCGCGAGGAGATCCGGGGGATGCTGCTCGCGGCGGGCCGTCGGTGCGAGGGCGCGCGCCTGGTGCCGACCGTGGCCAACGGGTCGCCGGCGTTCGGGCAGTACCTGCCCACCGGCCCGTACGGCAGGCACGAGCCGTTCGCGCTCGTCGTCCTGACGCTCTCGGGTGGTCTGGTCGCCGAGGTGACGACCTTCCTCAACGCCGAGCGGCTGTTCCCCGTGTTCGGCCTGCCTTCGGGCGAGGAGGCCACAGCGCTGTTCCGGAACTGGTTTCCCGGCGACCGATGAGTTTCCGCCCGCCGCTTCGTATGACCGGCGGACACACTCATCGACACCGGAGACGAAGGGAACGGCGGCACGATGGCCGAATACGTAGACGTGAACGGCGTGCGCATGTGGTTCGACGAGCGCGGCGAAGGGGAGCCGCTGGTGCTGCTCCATGGCGGCCTGACCGACAGCAGGGACTTCACGGGCAACCTCGACGTGCTGGCCGGACGGTTCAGGCTCCTGCTGCCCGAACGCCGGGGGCACGGCCATACCGCCGACGTGCCGGGACCGCTCACCGTCGAGGTGATGGCACGGGACACCATCGCGTTCCTGGAGAAGATCGTCGACGGGCCCGTACGGTTGGCCGGCTACAGCGCCGGCGCGATGGTGGCGTTGGGGGTCGCCGTGCGCCGTCCTGACCTGGTCGAGAGGCTCGTTCTGGTCAGCGGCGGATTCCATCCGGACGGCATGATCCTGCGGCCCGTCGCCGGCGCCCCGCTGCCCCCGCAGCTGGTCGAAGCCTACGCTCAGGTGTCGCCCGACGGCGCGGACCACTTCTCCGTCGTGGTGGACAAGATCGCCCGGTCGGTGGACGAGGAGCCCGGACTGGAGGTCGCCGATCTGGGCGCCGTCACCTGCCCGACGCTGGTCGTGGCCGCCGACGACGACATCGTGACCTTGGAGCACACGGTGGCGTTGTACCGGGGCCTGCGCGAGGCGCAGCTGGCCATCGTCCCTGGGACGTCCCACCTGCTGCTGCACGAGAAGCCGGACCTGTGCGCCAGATTGGTCACCGACTTCCTGACCACCGGCCCCACCCCCACCTGGATGCCGATCAGCCGCGCCACCCCACACAACACCCCCGTGTGACCCGCGCCGGGCGACCCACGCGCGGACGACCCTGTCTGTGCCGGGCGCCCCCATACGGGCCGACCTCCCCGACCTCCCGCCGGGGCGGCCTCATGCGGGGCCACCTCTTGCTGGGGCGGCCCTGCGCTGGGTGCCCTCTTGCCTCGTGGCCATATGCGGGGCGGTCCAGCGCCGGGCAGCTCCGTGCCGGGGGACTTGAGCCAGGCGGGGCCGTGCCAGGCCGCCCCCGTGATGGCCAGCCCGTACTTGGCGGCCCCATGCCAGCTGACCTTGCCGGGCGGTCCCGTGGCGGGCGTGCTGGGGCCCGTGCCGGGTTGTCGGGCGGCCGTGCCGGGAGATCTCACGCCGGGCGGGCCCGTGTGGGGTGGCGGGCCGAGGGGCTGTCGCGCTCCGGAGTTGCTGACCCTCATGTGGGTCAGTTCGTGCGGAAGGCGGTTTCGATGGTGGTGAGGTGGTGGTCGAGGATCTCGAGCAGGTCGGCGGCGAGCGCTCCCTCTCGCAGGGTGGGAGCGCTCCCGCGAACGTAGCATTGTTCCGGAAGCGTTAACAGATGGTTTCCTCTGTCACCAAGGCCCGTAAGGACCGTTATTGCCGCCCTTGCCCATTCCGGTGACAGCCGGCTTGACATCGGCCAGGTAGACGCCCGCCGCGATGACCGAGGCGATCGCGAAGATGTTGAGCCGCGCCAGACCGCTCGCGCCGAAATAGCCCCAGGCCGTCGCGAACGAGAACAGCGTGCCGAGGCCGAGGATCAGGAGCCACCACTTCTTCTGCAGCTTGCCCGCGGCGACGAACGCGTTGGCGGGGGTGCGGATCGCGTGGATGAGCGCCCACACGGTCATGCCGAACGCGACGATCGCGAGGATCGCGAAGATGAGGTCAAGTCCAAAAGAGATCATGTCCGCTCCGCCCACTACCGCAATGTCGCCCCCCACCCTAACCGGTCGCTCATCCTGTACGGCAAGCAAACCGAGCACCACCGTGATCGCCGCTTTCCCTCCGGCGAGGGCGCGCCGCCCAGCAGGACTTCGGTCCCCGCCGTCACGGCGCCCGATGAGCTGGATTTCCACCTTTGGCCGCTTCGCGGGAGCAGAGCGGTGGTCCTGCATGCTCGGCCTCATGGCCGCTTCCCCGGGTTGAGCGGCCGTCGACACGCAAGAACCCCCGCCCGGCGAGGGGCGAGGGTCCTTGGGTGTTCCGGTCAGGCCTTCGTGCCGGCCTTCGTGGTGCGGGTGTTCCTCTTGACCGGGGTGGCCACGGGCGGCTCGGCCGCCTCGGAGACCTCCTCCAGCTCGAGCGCGGCCTCGCCGCTCGCCTTGCTGACGACCTTGCGGCCGCGGCTGGCGAACTCCTCGTAGTACTCGGTGGCCTTGCTGCCGAGCTGGTCGGCGTACACACGGGCCTTCTCGGGGAACTCGCGGGCGAGCTCCTCGGCCTTGGTGCGGACCTCGCGCGCCTTCACGGGCAGGTCCTTGGTGATGTCGGTGCGCCGCGACTGCAGCTTCTGCAGCTGCTCGGGCAACTCGCGCAGCTTCTCCACGGCGAAGTCGCCCGCGCCCGCGACGGCGTAGAACGGCTTGGACTCGGTGAGCTTCTTGACCTCGGTGGCCAGCGTCATGGGTTAACCTTCCTTGGTTTCCTGGGTGACGGTGCCGTTGTTCGAGGTCGCCGCGAAGGGCTCAAGAGCGGCGAGAAATTCCTCGGGCAGCGGCTGCTCGTCGTCCGTGCCGGAGTCGTGCTGGGGATGAGCATTCTGGGAGGTCTGCTCGTCCTCAGCGCGGTTCTCCTTGCGGAACGACTCGTAGATATCGATCAGCACCTGGCGTTGCCGCTCGGTGATGAGGCTGTCGCCCCTGATCGCGGTGATCACGTCGCTGGGCGGTTCGCGATCCTCGATGAGGCCTGCCTGCACGTACAGCGCCTGGGACGAGATGTGCAGACCTTTGGCGATCTGGTTCAGGATCTCGGCGCTCGGCTTGCGCAGACCACGCTCGATCTGGCTGAGGTAGGGGTTGGAGACCCCCGCCGCGGCCGCGAGCTGGCGCATCGAGATCTTCGCCTGCTGCCGCTGCTCGCGGATGTATTCGCCGATCGAGCCGACCTTGGGTAGTGCCATACCTCTAGTCTGCCTCGCCGTGCTTGCAATTGCAAACAGGCGGCTAACAAGAGCAAGCGGCGAACAATGAGGTCAGAAAGGCAGCGCCCAGAGGAACGGCGCGGACGTGGCCAACGTCACACTCAGCGTGATCAGCCCGTAGCGCCGGGAGCGCGGCAGCTCGGGGGCCGGCTTGATCAGCCGGTCGACCCTGGCCATGACCTGCGACTGGGCGACGCCGAGCATGCCGCTCGGGGTGGGGACGGCTCCTGCCGTACCGAAGCGGAGCAGGGCGGTGGCCAGGCGGCGCGGAGAGCAGTAGCGGCGGGCGCGGTCGTCCGCGGCCATCTCCACCAGCAGCTCGACCTGCGCCTGCGCGTCCCTGACGACCTTCGACCACGGAAGCGCCCTGCGCAGCGCGCCGAAGGGCAGCAGCACCAGGTCGTGGCGCTCGCGGACGTGGGCGGCCTCGTGGGCGAGCACGGCGGTCAGCTCGTCGTGCGAGAGCAGTTCGAGGGTGCCCGAGCTGACCACGACGTGGGAGCGGAGACCGGGCACGCAGTAGGCGGCGGCGCCGGGGTGGTCGAGCACCCGCACGCCTGGCATGCCGGGCTCCTCGCGGGCGATCAGCGAGAGCAGCAGGCGGTGGCGGCGGCGGGCGCGCAGCGTCTGCACTCCCGCGGTCAGCAGCACCGCCACGAGCACGGCCAGCAGGGTCAGGCCCGCGATCATCGCGAGCGCGTGCCAGAGGTCCCAGCGGGCGTCAGGCGTGCGCCCCGCCGCGAAGGCGGCCAGGCCGTGGATCACACCTCTGTCGTACGGCGTGACGGCGTAGGCGAGCAGCGCGCCGATGCTGGCCAGCCCCCATGCGACGCCGAGCGACTGCCACAGCGCGATGGCCAGGCGGGGCGCGCGGGAGGTCCAGCGCGCGGTGGTGAAGCGCCAGGCGCCCAGAGCGCATGCCGCGGCGAGCGCTGACAACGCCGCCGCCGTGATCACTCTTCCTCCAGCTCCGTGAGGACTCTGCGCAGGAGCTCCGCCTCGGGGCCGGACACGGCCTGGGCGAAGCGGGTCAGGGCGGCCGAGCGGTCACCCGTCATGTCCAAGGCTTCCAGCATAAGCTCGGCGACATAGCTGTCGCGGCTCTCGGCCGGCTGGTAGCGCCATGCCCGGCCGTCGCGGGTCCGGTCGAGGAACCCCTTGCGGGTGAGCCGGTCGAGAACGGTCATGACGGTGGTGGGGGCCAGATCTCTTTCCTCGATGAGCCTGCCGACCTCACGCGCCGTCAGCGGGGTGTTCTGCGCCCAGAGGATGTCCATGATGCTGCGTTCGAGCTCGCCAAGACCCTTCACACTCATCAGCGTAGTACTACAGGCTGTCGAGCTGGGATCCGGGAGGCAGATGAGAGTGACATCACGCGCTCTCCCGAAGGAACGTCACCATGGCCACCTCGTCGCGGTCGTCGCCGGGAGCCACCCTGATGGCCCTGGGCATGCGGCCGACCTCCTGGTAGCCGCACCCGGCGTAAAAGGACTCCAGCCCGAGCCCGCCTCTGCAGGTCAGGTGGAGCGACTCGAGCCCCAGCCGCACGCCCGCGTCGCCGACCGCCGTCATGAGGTCCGCGCCGTAGCCCTTGCCCTGGTGCTTCGGATGCACCATCACGCGCATCACGGTCCGCCAGTGCGCCATCAAGGGGTTCGAGTTCGCGACGAGGACGGCCCAGGCGGCCACCCTGCCCTCGTCGTCGAAGCCGGCCACCAGGCTGTCCGGGCCGCGCTCCCCGCAGCGGGCGAAGGTCACGGTGGCGACCTGCCTGATGTCGTCGGCCGTCACCGGCGGCACCCATCCGACCGCGCCTCCCGCGTTGGTCACGTCCACCCAGCAGTCCAGCAGGTCGTCGAAGAGGGCGGGCGTCACCTCGGGCTCAACAACAAATCGCAACATACGGGGCAGATTACGAGGTTGGCGCGACTGCTGACCACGGGAGGCTCAGCTCGCCCAGCCGCCAGCGTCCGGCCCCGCCCAGCGGCGCCGTGCGGTAGAGGGGCCAGCCGTCCGCCAGGGTCTCGACCGCGGCCAGCCACCGCTGGCGCAGGCCGTGCGCGCCGTAGGGGGCGGCGACGGCCCACGCCCTGTCGAAGTCGCGAAGGAACGCGTGGATCGGCTCGCCGGGCACGTTGCGGTGGATGAGCGTCTTCGGCAGCCGGTCGGCCAGCTCCGACGGCCGGTCGAAGGCGTTGAACCGGGCCGAGAACGTCAGCGTCCGCGGCCCCGCCGAGTCGAGGCAGACCCAGACGGCCCGGTGCCCGGTCTCCGAGCACGTCCCCTCCACCAGCACCCCGCCCGGTGCGAGCTTGCCGCGCAGCAGGTCCCAGTAGCCCCACGCCTCCGCCTCGCCGTACTGCCTGAGCACGTTGAAGGCCCTGACGACGGTCGGCGGGCGCGGGACGGGCAGCTCGAAGCCGCCGAGGACGAAGGACAACCCCTCCCTCTCGTACGGCCTGGCCAGCGCCACCCTGGCGGGGTCGATCTCGATGCCGACCATCTCGACGTCGCCCGCGACCGCGCGCAGCCTGGTGAACAGCTCGAGGGTCGTGCTGTGGGACGCGCCGTACCCCAGGTCGACCACGAGGGGCCGGTCGGCGGCCCGCAGCAGCCTGCCGTGGACGGCGCTCAGCCACCGGTCGGCCCTGCGCAGCCGGTTGACGCCGGTCGTGCCCCTGGTGACGCTGCCGACCGGTCTAGCCACTGACGCGGTGCACCTTGTGCTGGGCGGCCTGGGCGCGCGGCCTGATGACCATGCGGTCGACGTTGAAGTGCGCGGGCCTGGTGACGCTCCAGGTGATCGCGTCGGCCACGTCGTCGGCCGTCAGCGGGCCCGGCACGCCCTCGTAGATCCTCGAGGCCGCGTCGGCGTCGCCGCGGAAGCGGGTGAGCGCGAACTCCTCGGTCTGCACCATCCCCGGCGCGATCTCGATGATCCGCACCGGCTGGCCGACCAGCTCCAGCCTGAGCGTCTCGACCATCGAGGTCTGCGCGTGCTTGGCCGCGCAGTAGCCGCCGCCGCCCTCGTAGGAGACCAGGCCCGCCACCGAGGTCAGCATCAGCAGCACGCCGTCGCCCGAGGCGACCAGCTTCGGCAGCAGCGCCTGCGTCACCCTCAATGAGCCGAGCACGTTGGTGTCGTACATCCGCTGCCAGTCCTCGACGCGGCCCTCGGCCACGGACTCCAGCCCGATCGCGCCGCCCGCGTTGTTGATCAGCACGTCGCAGCGGGACAGCGAGGCGGCCAGCGCGTCGACCGACTCCTGGGAGGTGACGTCGAGCGTCACGGGCGTGATGCCGTCCACCTCGGCGGCCAGTTTCTCGAGCCGGTCCCTGCGCCTGGCGCCCGCCACGACCTCGTACCCCTCGGCGGCCAGCCGCCGCGCGGTGGCCGCGCCGATTCCACTGCTCGCACCGGTCACCACTGCCGTCTTCTTCATGGGCCCATCCTGCCAGGACGTAAAGAGCTGATCTCGCGTTGGGAATGTCGGGAAGTTCTGGCTAGTTATAACCCCTTCGGAGGTGATGTCTGGTGAGGCGACGCGTCAACAGGGTCGCGACGGTGAGCATGCACACGTCCCCGCTGGACCAGCCGGGCACCGGTGACGCCGGCGGGATGAACGTGTACATCGTGGAGACCGCCAAACGGCTCGCCCAGCTCGGCGTCGAAGTAGAGATCTTCACCAGGCAGACGGCCCGCGACCTGCCCCCCGTGGCGGAGCTGGCCCCCGGCGTGCTGGTCAGGCACGTCACCGCGGGCCCCTACGAGGAGCTCGACCGCCGCGAGCTGCCGGGACAGCTGTGCGCGTTCCTGTCCGGCGTGTTGCGCACCGAGGCGATGTACGAGCCGGGCCACTACGACCTCATCCACTCCCACTACTGGCTCTCCGGCCAGGTCGGCTGGCTGGCCAAGGAGCGTTGGGGCGTGCCGCTCGTGCACACCATGCACACCATGGCCAAGGTGAAGAACCTGCTGCTCGCCGAGGACGACAAGCCCGAGCCCCAGGCGCGGGTGCTCGGCGAGGAACAGGTCGTGGAGGTCGCCGACCGCCTGGTCGCCAACACCGAGGCCGAGGCGGGCGAGCTCATCGACCTGTACGGCGCGCCCGCCGCCAACGTCGCCGTGGTCAACCCCGGCGTCAACCTCACCGTCTTCCAGCCCGCCTCGCAGGGCGCCGCGCGCCGCCGGCTCGGCCTGCCGCAGCACGCCCACGTGCTGCTGTTCGTGGGCAGGATCCAGCCGCTCAAGGCCCCCGACGTGCTGCTGCGCGCCGCCGCCAGGATGCTGATCGAGGACCCCTCGCTGCGCGGACGCCTGGTGGTCGCCGCCGTCGGCGGCCCGTCGGGCAACGGTCTCGCCCGCCCGTCGATCCTCGCCGAGATGGCCGCCGAGCTCGGCATCTCCGACGTCGTACGGCTGGTGCCGCCCGCTCCGCAGCACGAGCTCGCCGACTGGTACCGCGCGGCCGACGTGACGGTCGTCCCCTCCTACAGCGAGTCCTTCGGCCTGGTCGCGCTGGAGTCGCAGGCGTGCGGCACCCCCGTGGCCGCGGCCTCGGTGGGCGGGTTGCGCACCGCGGTGCGCGACGGCGTCTCGGGAGTGCTGGTGGACGGTCACGACCCCGGCACCTGGGCGCGGGTGCTGCGCAGGTTCGTCGCCGAGCCGCGCTGGCGGGACCAGCTGTCCGAGGGCGCGCGGGCGCACGCCAACGCGTTCGGCTGGTCGGCCACGGCCGCCAGGCTGATGGACGTCTACGGCGGCGCCGTGTCACACCTGCGCGACATGTCTAGGCTTGCCGTATGAGGGATGTGGTCGAAGCCGCGCTCAAGGCCGCCGAGGTCTCCTTCGAGGAGCCACGTCCCGGCGCGTTCCTGGTCAACCTGCCCGGCCAGCACAAGCTGGCCACGATGACCTGGCTCATCGTCAGTGACCAGGCGCTGCACGTGGAGGCGTTCTTCTGCCGCCGGCCCGACGAGAACCACGCCGAGTTCTACAAGTGGCTGCTGGGCAGGAACGGCGGCATGTACGGCGTGCACTTCGCCGTCGACCCCGTCGGCGACGTCTACCTCGTCGGCAGGGTCCCGCTCGCCGCGGTCGGCGACGAGGAGATCGACCGGCTGCTGGGCTGCGTGCTCACCTACGCCGACGAGTGGTTCGACCGGGCGTTGGAGCTCGGCTTCGCCTCCTCCATCAGGCGCGAGTGGGAGTGGCGGGCCAAGCGAGGGGAGTCGCTGGCTAACCTGCGGGCGTTCGCGCGCTTCGCGGATCCTGATCGGTCGCCGTCGTAGCCTCGGGGTTCGGGACCACCCGCCTCCTGATCACCAGCCCGAAGGCGACCACGCACAGTCCGAGCCCGCCCGACACCACGAACGGCGCGGCGGGGCGCCAGTGGTCGTAGAGCAGGCCGCCCAGCGCCGAGACGCACATGATGCCCAGCGCGCCCATCAGCGCCTGCACCCCGAACGCCGACCCGCGCATCCGCGCGGGCGCCTGCTGGGCCAGCAGCGGCCCCGCGGTGTTGATGCCCGCGATCTCCCCGACGCCGACCAGCATGGCCACCACGATCATCCCCGGTCCGAGCGGGTCGCTGATCAGCAGTGTCGACAGATAGGACAGCGCCGCCACGAGCTGCGCGCCGATGACGAGGTTCTGCCGCCGCACCCTGTCGCCGAGCCAGCCGAGCACGGGGGAGGAGACCAGTGCCATCGTGTGCGCGATGCCGACGATCATCCCCGCTCTCGCCAGCGCCTCGGCGGCGCCCATGCCCTGTCTCGTCGCGTGGTCCACGATCCACAGGGACATGAACCCGGCGATCACCGCCAGGTCCGCCCTCGCCACGAACGCCGCCACGTACGCCAGCGCCGCCCCCGGGTCCCTGAACAGGGTCACGCCCTCGCGCACCAGGCGAGGGAGCGGCACGTGCATGGCGCTCACGCTCACTCTGGCGGGCGAGAGCGCGAACCGCATCACCACGGCGGCCACCAGCAGCCCGGCGGCCACGGCGAGGAAGGACACCCGCGAGGCGGCGGCCGGGCTCATGCCCTGGGCCTCGAACGTCCTGGGCAGCCTGGCCAGCGCCAGCACCGCCACCAGCCCGCCGAGGCCGCAGAAGACGCCCAGCACGCCGTAGGACCTGCCGCGGGAGTCCTCGCGCGCGTAGTCCATCGCGATCGTGGCGAACATCCCGCCGAGCGCCGCAGCACCCAGCGCGAACACCACGCGCAAGGCCACCAGCACGGTCGTGTCGCCCGCGAAGGGGAACAGCGCGGCGCCGAGCGCGCACAGGACGAAGCCCGCGACCACGAGGGGACGCCGGCCGTACCGGTCGGCGAGCGCGCCGTACCACGCGAGGCTCGCGATCATCGTCAGCTCGGCCGCGAAGCCGAGCAGGCCGACCATCCTTCCCTGCGCGCCCGCGGGCACGCCGAGCACCCCGCCCAGCAGGTACGGCGTGGCCGTCGGCAGGAAGGAGATGACCATCGTGGCCATGAGCCCGAGCGTCCAGCAGGCCCACATGTTGGTCTTGGAGAACCCTGGGGCGATTCCCACGCCGAGCACGCGCATGGGGTGATCATTATCCGGATTTAGCGTAAGATCAAGATCTGTGAGCTTTGATCCGAATATCCCCAATGTCGCGCGAATGTACGACTATTATCTCGGCGGTAAAGATAATTTCCCCGCCGATCGTGCGGCGGCCGAGAAGGTGCTGGAGATCGTTCCGCACATTCCCGTCGGGGTAAGGGAGAATCGCGGCTTTCTGGGGCGCGCCGTCCGGTTTCTCCGGGCCCAGGGCATCACCCAGTTCCTCGATATCGGCGCTGGGCTGCCGACGCGGGAGAACGTCCATCAGGTGGCGGGCGACGCGGCGAAAGTCGTCTATGTCGACAACGATCCGCAGGTGCTCGCGCACGCCCGCGCCCTGCTCGAGGACAGCCCCCAGGTCCGGATCATCGACGGCGACGTGCGTGAGCCCGCGCGTGTCCTCGCCGACGCGGGCGAGCACCTCGATCTCTCCCAGCCGGTCGCCGTGCTGATGCTGGCGATACTGCACTTCGTCCAGGACGACCCCCGGCCCATCGTGGCCACGCTGACCTCGGCGCTGGCGCCCGGCAGCTTCATGGCGCTCTCGCACGTCTGCAGCGACGTCCAGCCCGAGGCGGCGCCCGGCGTCGAACGCGTCTACCAGGGAGCCTCCGCGCAGTTCACCGCCCGCCGCTCACCGGAGATCATCGCTCTCTTCGACGGGCTCGACCTCGTCGAGCCGGGGGTGGTCAACCTGCCCGAGTGGCGTTCGGACAACCCCGACTTCATGCCGTTCAGGGATTCGCCCCCGTATTTCCTGTGTGGTGTGGCACGCAAGCCCGCTCGCTAGGCTTGTCCGCATGGCGACTTTGGTGCTCGTACGGCACGGCGAGAGCGAATGGAATGTCAAGGGCCTGTTCACCGGCTGGGTGGACGCCCCCCTGTCACCCAAGGGTGAGGACGAGGCCCGCAGGGGTGGCGAACTGCTGGTCGAGGCCGGCATCAGGCCCGACGTGGTGCACACCAGCCTGCTGTCCCGTGCGATCCGCACCGCCAATCTGGCCCTCGACGCGGCCGACCTGGCCTGGCTGCCGGTCACCCGCTCGTGGCGGCTGAACGAGCGCCACTACGGCGCGCTGCAGGGCAAGAACAAGGCCCAGACGCGCGAGGAGTTCGGCGAGGAGCAGTTCATGCTGTGGCGCCGCTCCTACGACGTGCCCCCGCCGCCGCTCCCCGACGACGACGAGTACTCCCAGGCAGCAGACCCCCGCTACGCGGTGCTGCCGTCGGAGCTGATGCCGAGGACCGAGTGCCTCAAGGACGTCGTCCACCGCATGCTGCCCTACTGGTACGACTCGATCGTGCCCGACCTGGTGGCCGGCCGCACCGTGCTGGTCGTGGCGCACGGCAACTCGCTGCGCGCGCTGGTCAAGCACCTTGACGGGATCTCCGACGAGAAGATCGCCGGGCTGAACATCCCCACGGGGATCCCGCTGCGCTACGAGCTCGACGCGGACTTCCGCCCGCTCGTCCCCGGCGGCGAGTACCTCGACCCCGCGGCGGCGAAGGCGGCCATCGAGGCCGTCGCCAACCAGGGACGCTGACGCGCCGCTCGGCGGGAAGGTGGAGCCTGCTGTAGTGCGTGCCGTTCGCCCGCTCCAGCACACTGGGTGGCATGCGTGAACGTTGGGACCAAGTGTGGCGCGGTAGCCGATATCTCCTGATCGGCCTGCCGACGGCGCTCGCGACGATGCTCGTCCTGCCGCTCCTGATGGTCGGCGCGATCTCCACGGCGCTGGGCGTCGGGCTCATGCTGTTCCCCCGGATAATGGCGGGCCTGCGGCTGTGGGGCGAGTGGCACCGCCGCAGGGCGGCCGCGGTGCTGGGCGTCTCGGTCGCGCCGCGGCACGCGACCCTGCCCAAGGGCGTTCGCGCGCAGTGGCGTCAGCTGCTGGACGACGGGGAGAACCGGCGCGACGTCCGCTGGGTCCTCTGGCACATCGCGACGGGCCTGCCCGCCGGGCTGGCGGCGCTCTGCTGCGTCGGCCTCACGGTGGGCGCCGTGGTCGCGGCCTCGTTGTGGTGGCTGTTCCCCGCCGACGAACCGCTCAGTCTGCTGGTGGGGATTCCCGTGACGAGCTGGGGGAGCGCGCTGCCCATGGGCGCTCTGCAGCTCGCCCTCGGCGTCGCCCTCACCTGGTGGGCGGTGCCGCGGCTGGCCCGGTGGGACGCCCGGGCGTGCCTGGCGGCGCTGGAGCCGTCGGCGGAGGACCAGCTCGCCGAGCGGGTCGGCGTGCTGACCGAGAGCCGCGCGGGCGTGCTCGACGCCCATGGCGCCGAGCTGCGCCGCATCGAGCGTGACCTGCACGACGGCACCCAGGCGCGGCTCGTGGCCATCGCGATGCGGCTGGGCGTGGCGAGGGAGGCGCTGCCCGACGACTCGGGGGCGCTCGCCAAGCTGCTGCAGGAGGCCCACGAGGGGACGGAGGAGGCCATGACGGAGCTGCGTGACGTGATCCGCACGATGTACCCGCCGATCCTGGCCGACAGGGGGCTGGAGGGCGCGCTGGCCTCGCTGACCGCGGGCTCGGCCATCCCGGCGGAGCTCGACCTCGGCGAGCTCGGCAGGCTGCCTGCCGCCGTCGAGGCGGCGGCCTACTTCATCGTGGCCGAGACGCTCACCAACGCCGCCAAGCACAGTGGGGCGACCCGTGTCACGGTGCGGATGAGCAGGCGAGGTGGCAGGTTGCTGATCGAGGTCACCGACGACGGGCTCGGCGGCGCCGACGAGAGCCGCGGCACCGGCCTGGTCGGAATCCGGCGCAGGGTGGCCGCGCTCGACGGGACGGTGCTCGTCGCCAGCCCGGTGGGCGGTCCCACCGCGGTCACGGTGGAGCTGCCATGCGCGTCGTGATCGCCGAGGACAACGTCCTGCTCTCCGCGGGCCTCGAACTGCTTCTGGGCACCAAGGGCATCGACGTGGCCGCCGTCGTCACCGACGCGCCGGGGCTCATGGCGGCCGTGGACGAGCACCGGCCCGACGCCGTGATCGCCGACGTACGGCTGCCGCCGAGCTTCCGCGACGAGGGGATCAGGGCGGCGCTGGAGATCAGGCAGGCCCATCCCGGCCTGCCGGTGCTGGTCCTGTCGCAGTACGTCGAGAAGGTGTACGCGCGCGAACTGCTCTCCGACGGCTCGGGCGGAGTCGGCTACCTCCTGAAGGACAGGGTGAGCAGGGTCGGCGCGTTCGTCGACGACCTGCGCAGGGTCGCCGACGGCGGGACCGTGATGGACCCCGAGGTCATCGCCCAGCTCATGGCCGGCGGGACCGCCGTCGACTCGCTCACCAACCGCGAGCGCGAGGTGCTCGCGCTGATGGCCCAGGGTCTCGGGAACACCGAGATCGGCAAACGGCTGTTCGTCACGGACAACGCCGTGCACAAGCACGTAGGCAACATCTTCGCCAAGCTCGGCCTGCCGCCCTCCGACGGCGGCAGCCGCAGGGTCCTCGCCGTCCTGACCTTCCTCAACAGCAGGCAGTGACCCAGGTGACCGGGCGGGCCTGCGGAGAGGGGAGAGCCCGGCTCTCCCCTCGGCCCGGACGGGAGCCGTGCGGCGACCTCAGGACGGGCGGGAGCCGGTGACCAGGTAGACGACGTCACGCGCGACGCGGACCGCGTGGTCGGCGTAGCGCTCGTAGTAGCGGCCGATCAGCGTGATGTCGATGGCCGGCTCCACGCCGTGCTTCCAGTCCTTGTCCAGGATCTCCTTGAACAGCCGCCGGTGCAGCCTGTCCATGGCGTCGTCGTCCTGCTCGAGCTCCATCGCCGACTCCACGTCACGGCTGGCGACGCAGGAGCCCGCCTTGGTGATGAGGTTCTCGGCGATCTGGCCCATCTGCACGATCGTGGAGCGGATCTCCGGCGGGATCGCCGACTCGGGGTGGCGCAGCCGCGCGACCTTGGCCACGTGCTCGGCCAGGTCACCCATGCGCTCCAGGTCGGTGCCCATGCGCAGCGCGGTGATGACCATGCGCAGGTCGACGGCGACCGGCTGCTGCCTGGCCATCAGCTCGTAGATGGAGGCCTCGATGTCCGCGAAGATCCGGTCGATCTCCTCGTCGTGCGAGATGACGCTCTCGGCCAGCGGCAGGTCGGCGTCAAGGAGGGCGGTGGTGGCCCTCGAGATGGCCGAGCGGACAAGCCTGGTCATTTCCACCAGCTTGTCCGTCAGCGAATCGAGTTCTTCGTGGTAGGCGTCACGCATGCCGTCACCGTACGTGTCCGGCGATGAACGAACCCCGACCGCGAGATGAACTTTCCGGGAAAGGGGTCGTTCATGCCCTGGTGAGGGGTCTGTAACGCGGAAAAGGCGACCTACCATCGAGTCGTAGGACTCAGGAAGGATGCGCATGGGTGAGATGGCCATGAGCTTTGCGGCTTTGGCCGGATTCGTCGTCGGGGCGGTCGCTGTCCTTTTCTACCGGAACCAGATCGAGATCCCGGGCAGGACCGACACGGCCGAAGACGCGGAGACCGGCGCCCTTCCGCAGGGCGTGGCCTCCGTGCTGGCCGTCCTGCCATCCTCCGCGGTGGTGCTGGACGCGCACGACCGCGTCCTGCGCGCCAGCTCGGCCGCGCGGGCCTTCGGTTTAGTGAAGGGTGATCGGATGATGGCCGCCGAACTCCTGGCACTGGCCAGGCAGGTACGGCGGGACGGCGAGATCCGCGAGAGCGAGATCGACGTCGCGGGACACAAGTTCGGCCAGGAGGTCACCAACTTCGCGGTGCGCGTGGCGCCCCTCGGCTCCCACGGCCAGGTGCTCGTGCTCGCGGAGGACCAGACCGAGCGGCGCAGGGTCGAGGCCGTCCGCCGCGACTTCGTCGCCAACGTCAGCCACGAGCTCAAGACCCCGGTGGGCGCGCTCAGCCTGCTCGCCGAGACGATCCAGGACGCGGCCGACGACCCCGAGGCGGTCACCCGCTTCGCGGGCAGGATGCAGCACGAGGCGGCCCGGCTCACGTATCTGGTGCAGGACCTCATCACGCTGTCCAGGATCCAGGGCGCCGAGCCCATCCCCACGCCTGGACAGGTCGCCATCGACGAGGCCGTCCACGACGCGATCGACCACTGCAACACCAAGGCCCTCGCCAAGGACATCACGCTGGTCGCGGGTGGCACCGAGGGGCTGCGCATCTGGGGCGACGACGAGCTGCTCGTCACCGCGCTGCGCAACCTCATCGACAACGCCATCGCCTACAGCCCCGAGCACACCAGGGTCGTGGTCAGCGCCAGACCCGCGGGGGACTCGGTCGAGATCAGCGTGAGCGACCAGGGCATCGGCATCCCCGAGGAGTCGCTGGAGCGCATCTTCGAGAGATTCTTCAGGGTCGACGCGGCCAGGTCCCGCGCGACCGGAGGCACCGGCCTCGGCCTCGCCATCGTCAAGCACGTCGCCGTGGCGCACGCGGGCGAGGTGAGCGTGTGGAGCAAGGAGGGTTCCGGCTCCACGTTCACGCTCCGCCTTCCCGCGTTCGGCGGCTCCGCCGTACCCGTACAACGCCCCCTGGAGGCCGCCAATGGCTGAGCGGCGCGAAGCCATCAAGAACCACCGCTCGCTTCGGGTCGCGAACCCGACTAAGGAGGGATCGTGACCCGCGTTCTCGTCGTGGAGGACGAGGAGTCGTTCTCCGACGCCCTGTCCTACATGTTGCGCAAGGAGGGGTTCGAGGTCTCGGTCGCGACGACCGGCCCCGAGGCGCTCGACACCTTCGACCGCAACGGCGCCGACCTGGTGCTGCTCGACCTGATGCTGCCCGGACTGCCCGGCACCGAGGTCTGCCGCTCGCTGCGGCAGCGCTCCAAGGTGCCCGTCATCATGCTGACCGCCAAGGACAGTGAGATCGACAAGGTGGTCGGGCTCGAACTGGGCGCCGACGACTACGTCACCAAGCCGTTCTCCTCCCGCGAGCTCGTCGCCCGCATCCGCGCGGTGCTGCGGCGCCAGGGGGACACGGTGGAGGAGCTGGAGTCGGCGGTGCTGGCGGCCGGGCCCGTCAGGATGGACGTGGACAGGCACATCGTGGCCGTGCGCGGCGAGCAGGTGCAGCTGCCGCTGAAGGAGTTCGAGCTGCTCGAGGTGCTGCTGCGCAACGCGGGCCGGGTGCTGACCCGCGGCCAGCTCATCGACAGGGTCTGGGGCGCCGACTACGTGGGCGACACCAAGACGCTCGACGTGCACGTCAAGCGGCTGCGCGCCAAGGTCGAGGCCGACCCGTCCAACCCCCGCTGCATCCTGACCGTGCGCGGACTCGGCTACAAGTTCGACCCCGTCGAAGACTGACCCCACAGCCAGAACCCCGCCTGCTGTACGGCAGGCGGGGTTTCGCTGTTCAACGGCCCTTCCGAGCCTCCCAGTGACCTTCTCAGGTGCTCAGGGACCCGATCGGCCTTCTCCGCGGCCTCACGGGCGACCTTCTCGCGGCCCCATTGGGCCTCGAACGGCCTTTTGGGGGCTCCGAAGGGCCTTCTCGGGTTCGGGAGTGCCTCAGGGACTTATGGGGCTTTCAGCGGCCCCAGGGCGCGCCTTGTGAGGTCTCTTCCATGCGGGGGGTTTTACGTCTCGCCGTGACGGCGGGCGACCGGAGTCCCGCTGGGTGCCCGCCCGTGACGGACGGCACCCTGCGGGGACGGAGGCGCCGGGAAGGCTGTGCCGTACAGGAAAGGCACGAAGATCAGTGGCCGGACTCGTGCGCGGTGGTGGACGGCGTCGGAGTGGGGGGAGCGGGGGTCGCGCCCGGAGCCATGGGGTAGTCCTTGAACTCGCGGCTGCGGGTGATGACGGGCACCGTGACCGGCACCGACCCCGCGTTGGCGAACTGCAGGTTGAGCTTGACGCTCTCGCCGCCGCTCAGCGCCTTGGTGAGGCCCTCGATCATGATCTGCGGCGCCGGCTTGCCGGTGTTCACGCCCTGGCTGACGGGAAGCGCGATCGGGGCGGCCAGCTTCACGTTGCCCAGACCCTCGGCGACGACCCCCACGAGCTGGTCGGCCGCGCCGTTGGTGTTGACGAGGTGGAGGTAGACCGGCGCGGACCCGCCCTGGGCGAGCTTGGCGCCCGAGTCGGGGCCCAGCACGAAAGCCTGGGGGATCTTGATGCCCCGCGTGCCGTAGGCGCCGTCCTGGATGAGTGCGGCGGCCTCGTTCGGGGCATAGGGCTTGTTGGTGTTGGCGTCGAATCCGGCGGCGCAGCCGGCCAGTACCGGTGCGGCAAGGAACGCAGCGGCGGCGATAATCCAGCGACGGCTGGTCACGGGCGGGTTCTCCTTATGGCGCGCGTGCGAGTTGGGGCAGCGCCCACCTTATCCATCCACCTTCATGGTCATATCCGCACCCCCGCAGGTCATTCGGTATGTCAGACTCTGTGATTCACAGAGTTGAACGGTTGTCAAGTGGTAATATGCGCCTTTGACCTGCAGTTATGGTGATTTCACTGTTCCGGGAGGCTGTGGACGCGTGGTACCCTGGAGTACAGCGGAAGGGGTACTTGTCACATGACTTTCCAGGTCGGCGACACTGTCGTCTACCCCCACCACGGGGCTGCACGGATCGAAGAAATCACGACCCGGACCATCAAGGGTGTGGAAAAGACCTACCTGGTTCTCAAGGTCGACAAGGGCGACCTTACCGTCCAGGTGCCTGCGGAGAACGCGGAACTTGTCGGTGTGCGCGATGTCGTCGGCCAGGAAGGCCTTGAGCGCGTTTTCGACGTTCTGCGCATGCCCCACACCGAGGAGCCGACCAACTGGTCGAGGCGCTACAAGGCAAATCTTGAGAAGCTCGCTTCGGGCGACGTCAACAAGGTCGCCGAAGTCGTACGCGACCTGTGGCGTCGTGACCGCGAGCGCGGCCTGTCGGCAGGCGAGAAGCGGATGCTGGCCAAGGCCCGCCAGATACTGGTGAGCGAGCTGGCTCTCGCGGAGAAGACCAACGAGGACAAGGCCGAGGCCCTGCTCGACGAGGTTCTCAACTCCTGAACACGAATCTCCCACGGGTGGGCGTCGGAGTCGACGTCCACCCGTTCGCATCTGGCCGTGAGCTCAACCTGGCCGGCCTCCACTGGCCGGGCGAGACAGGGCTCGAGGGCCACTCCGACGGCGACGCGGCCGCTCACGCGGCCTGCGACGCGCTGCTGTCCGCCGCGGGTCTCGGTGACCTGGGCGGGCTGTTCGGCACGTCCGATCCACGCTGGGCCGGAGCCGCCGGCATCGCGTTGCTCGAGGAGACCGCCCGCGTCGTTCGCGCGGCCGGGTTCGACATCGGCAACGTGGCCATCCAGGTGATCGGCAACCGGCCCAAGCTGGCGCCCCGCCGTACCGAGGCGGAGAAGGTGTTGAGCGCGGCCGTCGGCGCGCCGGTGAGCCTCAGCGCGACCACGACCGACGGGCTCGGCCTTACCGGGCGGGGCGAGGGCATCGCGGCGTTCGCGACCGCGCTCGTCGTCGCGAGGTCAACCGATCCCGCGTCAGGCGCGTCTATCTAGCGAGGGGTAATCCCGGCGGGTGGTGCCTAGCCCGCCGTGCCACCGAGGGCGGCGGTCCGTCACTGGCGCGGTACGGACCGCCGCCCTTGGCATGCGTAACCTGGGAGGACGCCGGGTATGTCACCCTCCTGACAGGTACCGTCACGGGGGGAGTCTGACATGATCGGCTCGATCATTTCCGCGATCGTCTTCGGCATCATCATCGGCGCGATCGCGAGGCTCATCGTGCCCGGCAAGCAGAACATGTCACTCGCCATGACGTGGGTCGTCGGTGTCGTCGGCTCCCTGCTCGGCACCTTGGTCGCGTACCTGCTCGGAGTGAGCGACACGCCCGGCATCAACTGGATACAGCATGTTCTCCAGATTCTCTTCGCGGTCGTCGGAGTGTTCATCCTCGCGCGCGCCCAGATGAGCAAAGGCACGCGTTGACCTGCGTTTTCGGCATACTCGCGATAATCACGTGATAGACGGGTAATCGACTCCCGTGGGGAGTGAAAATCTCACTCTCACGGGGAGGTTCTCATGACAATCGAAACCATCCTCGGTGCCATCGTCATCGGGGCCGTCATCGGCGCGATCGGTCGTCTACTGCTTCCCGGCAGGCAGGCCATCGGCTGGATCCTGACCATCGTGGTCGGCATCGTGGCGGCACTGATCGGCACCGCCCTCGCCCAGGTCCTCGGAGTCCAGACGACTCCAGGCATCGACTGGATAGAACTGGTCATGCAGGTGGTCCTGGCCATTGTCGGCGTAGGCATAGTGGCGGGTCTTCGTCGCGGCACGAGCGTCTGAACGGACCTCCTTCTCACCTCGCTGTCGGGTGTTCGCGCGGTGGGGCGGAGGCTGTCACTGTCCTGCGGGAAGGGATCGTGTCCCGTCACTTCCCGCAGCGTTCCCTCGAGACGGGACCTGAGGCCATCGGATCGCCGGCGCGCACAGGCGCGCCGGCGATCGTGCTGTATGGGGACTTTCCGGGTCGCGCACGACTGGGCTGATTCCAGCGATGGGGGTCGGCTCGCTGTGGCCGCGAGATCAGGCTTTCATCCCTCGCCCGTGGCTCCCATCCGCCGGGTGGGGCTGCACCATCATCCGGGTGGGGCTGGTGCGCCATCCACCCGGATCGGGGCCTCTTTGCGCCGTCCCTCGGGCGGGCGGGGTGCTGCTCCGTCTCGGGCGCTCGGCGCTGCTGCTTGATCCCTCGGCCTTTGTCGCCCTCCGGTAGGGCTCTCCCCTCGGGCGGGCGGGTGCCGCTCCTCCCTGGGCGGGCGGTGCCGCTCCTCCCTGGGCGGGCGGTGCCGCTCCTCCTCGGGCGGGCCGGGGGTGGTGCTTCATTCCTCGGGTGGGCGTGGGGTGCTGCGGAGGCGTCCTGAGGGGGCGTCGGTGTACGGCGCGGCCTGCGCTTCGGTGGACTCCCCGGCGGGTCCGTCGAAGGGCTGGGGAGCGGGCTCCGGCGTGGACTCCGCAGGGCCGTGCGTGGGCTCGGTCTCGTCGGCCGCCTCGGGGCCGTGGCCCGGGTCGGGGGCGTCGGCGGCGGCGAAGGTGCGCGCGGGGCTCGGCGTGGCGTCGGTGATGACGCGGACGGGCTGGGTGTCGGCGTCGCGGTTGGCGTCGGGGCGGGGGTGGACGAGCACGTCGGCCGGCTCCGTCCTGCGCAGATCCCCCCAGCGAACGGGCCGCCGACGAGCAGGCTCGGGCTCGCGTTCCCTCTCGGTCTCCGACACGGCCTCATGGGCGGGCCCCGCCGCATGGGGCACAACCCCCGGCCCCAGCTCCGGCTCGGACCTCGGCACCGGCTCCGACGTCTGCCTCGGCTCGGACTCCGGCCTCTCCTCGAAGCCCAGCCCCTCCTCCGACCTCGGCGTCAAGTCGGGCCCCGGCGTCTCCTCATGCCCCGGCGGCTCCACGTGGCCCGGCCTCTCCTCGGGTTCCGGCTTCAGCTCGGGTCCCGGCTTCGGGGCGGGCTCGTTTGTGGTGTCCGCGTGGGGCGTGGACCCCGGCTCCACGGCGGGCTCGTATGTGGGTTCTGCGTGGAGCTCGGGTTCGGGCGAGGGCGACTGAGCGGCGGCTGCCGTGGGCGGCTCCGTCGTCTCGTGATGCGGGTGCCGGTGCGTCGAGGGAATGCGGTGTGGTGCCGTGTCGGCCGCTGGGGCCTCCCAGATCACCGGCGCGGGCTCCTCCACGGCTGCGGGCTCCTCCGCGCGGGCTTCCGCTGAATGGGCCTGCGCTGGGCGGGGCTCCTCCGTGCGGGCTTCCGTTGAGAGGGCTTCCGTTGAGCGTGGTTCCGCTGGGTGGGGTTGCTGGTCGTCGGGCCGGTTCAGGGAGTCGGAGTCGGGGCGGGGTTCCGGGACGGCGTGCGGTTCGGGCTCGGACCTCTTGTGCGGACCCGACTCCCAGCGCGTGACACGCTCCGATACCGGGATCGTGGGCGCCGGGATCGTGGGGAGCTGTGACATCGGCGGGGTCTCGGGAGCGGGAGTCGGCCCGACCACCGGAGTCGGCTCGGGCTCCTGCTGGGCCGTGCCGGTCAGGGGAGGCGCGTCACGATGTCCGCGGAAGGGCACGATGTCGCGCTCCGCCGTACCGGCCAGGTCGTCGGAGGGCTCGTGGCGGGTCTGCACGTGCTTGATCAGCACCAGCCACAGCCACAGCGCCACCGCCAGCAGTACCCACGGCGTGACCGCCACGCCCACCGCCACCCGCTGGACGGGCAGGCGGCTGAGGCCGCCGGTGGCGGCCAGCGCGTTGACGGTGGCGGCGGCCACGATGAGCAGCACCAGCACGACGGCCGCCTGGGCGCGCACGAGCAGCCGTCCCGAGCGCAGCAGCAGCACGCTGATCAGCGCGACCGCCAGCAGGGCGTCGAAGCCCGCCGGGTAGAGGTAGGCGAGGTCGGCGCGGGCCGTACCGAGAACGGCGAGGGCGCGCAGGTCGTCGAAGGAGAGCACGCAGGCGGCGGCGGTAAGGCCCGCGACGGCGAGCCCGGCGAGCGCGATGCCGATGCGGCGCAGCGCGGAGGGGGGAGTCACGTCCATGGCGTTTCGAGCCTACAGAACAATGGTGTTCATGAACGAGGACGTACGTAAGCTGTTCGACGCCGCGAACTACGCGACAGTGACGAGCATCAATCCCGATGGCGGGCCGCAGTCGACCGTGGTGTGGGTGCGGACCGACGGAGACGACATCCTGTTCTCCACGGTGAAGGGGCGCCGCAAGCCACGCAATTTCGCGCGCGATCCCAGGGCCAGCATTCTGGTCGTCGACCCCGGCAATCCCTACAGGTACGCCGAGGTGCGAGGCAGTGTGGTCATGGAGGACGACCCCGACGGCGAGCTGATACAGGAGCTCTCGCACAAGTACACAGGCAAGGCATGGGAGGAGAAGGCGGGCAACGAGCGCTTGATCGTCCGTATCCGACCTGAGAAGGTGACGCTCCGGGGCTGATTCTTCGGCCTGTAGAGCGGGGTGAGGCATTAGCCTTGCGTTCGTGAGCCTGCACCTATACGACACCAGCACGCGCGCCATCCGTGAATTCGTTCCGGTCGAAGCCGGCCGGGCGTCGATCTACCTGTGTGGGGCCACCGTGCAGGCGCCTCCGCACATCGGGCACATCCGCTCCGGTGTCAACTTCGACGTGCTCAGGCGCTGGATGACGCGTTCCGGCTACGACGTGACGTTCTGCCGCAACGTGACCGACATCGACGACAAGATCATTCGGGTGGCCGCGGCCGAGGGCGTGCCGTGGTTCGTCATCGCCGAGCGCAACCAGCGGGCCTTCTCCTGGGCGTACGACACGCTCGGCTGCCTGCCCCCGACCGTCGAGCCGCGCGCCACGGGGCACGTGCCCGAGATGATCACGCTCATGCAGCGCCTGATCGAGCGCGGCCACGCCTACGCCTCGGGCGGCGACGTCTACTTCAACGTCCAGTCCTACGCCTCCGAGTACGGAAAGCTCTCCAACCAGAAGCTGGAGAACATGCGTGCCGCGGGCGACACCGACGACGAGTCGTGCAAGCGCGACCCGCGCGACTTCGCGCTGTGGAAGGGGGAGAAGCCGGGTGAGCCGACCTGGCCGACCCCGTGGGGTCCCGGCCGTCCCGGCTGGCATCTCGAGTGCTCGGCCATGGCCACCAAGTACCTCGGCTCGACCTTCGACATCCACGGCGGCGGGCTCGACCTGATCTTCCCGCACCACGAGAACGAGATCGCGCAGTCGCAGGCCGCCGGCGACGGGTTCGCCCGCTACTGGATGCACAACGGCATGCTCAAGATCGGCGCCGAGAAGATGAGCAAGTCACTCGGCAACTCCCTGCTCATCCCCGACCTGCTGCAGCGGGTCAGGGCGGTCGAGCTGCGCTACTACCTCGCCGCGCCGCACTACCGCTCCTCGATCGACTTCTCCGAGGAGGCGCTGCTCGAAGCGGCCGCCGCCTACCAGCGCATCGAGGGATTCGTCACACGCGCGGCTGAGGTCATCCACGACGTCGACGCCGACGCGCCGCTGCCCCAGGCCTTCGTCGACGCCCTCGACGACGATCTGGGCACGCCCCAGGCGCTCGCGGTCGTCCACGAGGTGGTGCGTGAGGGCAACGTGGCGCTCGCGCGCGGCGACAAGGAGGCGGTCGCCAGACTGCTGGCCGAGACGCAGACCATGCTCGACGTGCTGGGCCTCGACCCGCGTTCCCAGCAGTGGCGCACGGGCGACTCGGGGCTGCGTCCGGTGGTCGACGCGCTCGTCCAGGTGGCCCTCGACCAGCGCGCCCTGGCCAGGCAGCGCAAGGACTACGCGGCCGCCGACGCGATCAGGGACGGACTCACCGCGGCGGGCATCACCGTCGAGGACACCCCGCACGGGGCGCGATGGGAGTTGACCCGCTAGTACCCTTGGTGACATGGCAGCAGGTGGAAGAGCGTCGGGCAGGCCCTCCAAGAAGAAGGGACCGGCCAAGGGCACGGGTGGCAACGTCCGCCGTTCCCTGGAAGGCAAGGGCGCGACTCCGCCTGCGCACATGAGGCACTGGTACAAGGACAAGGCCCGCGGCGAGCGCATCGCGCGCGAGGAGCGGGGCGGCGGCGGTTCCTCGAAGGCTCCGGTACGGCAGAAGCGGTCCGAGGACGCGCCCGAGTACATCGGCGGGCGCAACCCGGTCCTCGAGGCGCTCCTGGCAGGCGTTCCGGCGAACGCGCTCTACGTCGCCCAGCGCATCGACAACGACGACCGCGTCCGCGAGGCCATCAAGGTCGCCGCGGGCAACGGCGTCGCGCTGCTCGAGGTCAGCCGCGACAAGCTCGACCGCCTCACCGAGGGCGCCGTCCACCAGGGCATCGCGCTGCAGATCCCGGCCTACTCCTACGCGCATCCGTCCGAGCTCGTCGAGATCGCGCACGACGCCGCCGAGGTGCCGCTGATCGTCGCCCTCGACGGCGTGACCGACCCGCGCAACCTGGGCGCCATCGCCCGCTCGGCCACGGCGTTCGGCGCGCACGGCCTGCTCATCCCCTCCCGCAGGGCGGCCGGCGTCACGGGCGGCGCCTGGAAGACGTCGGCGGGCACCCTCGCCAACCTGCGCGTCGCCCGCGCCGCCAACCTGACGGCCGCGCTGCGCGAGTACCGCGAGGCGGGTCTGTTCGTGGTCGGCCTGGACGGCTCGGGCAGGGTCGACATCGACGAGGTGGAACTCCTGCAGGAGCCCCTGGTGGTGGTCGTAGGGTCCGAGGGCAAGGGGCTGTCGCGGTTGGTGAGCGAGCAGTGTGACGTGGTGGCCCGGATCCCGATGCACGCGGCTGCGGAGTCGCTGAACGCGGGAGTGGCGGCTGGGGTGACGTTGTACGAGGTCGCTCGTCATCGGCGGCGGTAGCGTCTAGACTGTTGGGCCGTGCCGACGTAGCTCAATCGGCAGAGCATCTGTCTTGTAAACAGAAGGTTTGGGGTTCGATTCCCCACGTCGGCTCTGTTGCGAGAAGCCCCTGAACAGGGAAGACCTGTTCAGGGGCTTCTCATTTGCCAGGACAATCTTGAAATCTTGCTAACAGCCTTGCTAACAGGAGACTCCGTGACTCTGGAAGAGCACCCCGGCACGTGGACCTACGACCCCGAGGCGGGGGCCGCGTACATCTACCTGCGGGGCCCGATCGCGCCCGGTGGCGTGGCGCGGACGGTCACGGGGGACAGCCCGATGGTCAACTTCGACCTGGACGAGAACGGCCGAGTGATTGGTATCGAGATCCTCGCCGCGTGGCCAGGAGAATAGGAAAGAGGGACCTCCCGAGCTTGAGGAGCCCTCGTGCCTGGCATGGATCTTCAGGCGGCGTTCATGACGGCGTCCGCGAACACGTCGGCGGCCGTCGCCGCTTGCTCATGGATGACGTGTGCATGGACCCGGAGGGTGATGGCTGGGTCGGCGTGACCCAGGCGGGCCGCGACGACGTGGACGGGGACTCCCGCCAGGAGCAGCGTCGTCGCGTGGATGTGGCGAAGGTCGTGGAGGCGCGCGTGGTTCTACAACCGCCGCCGCCTGCATTCGGCGCTCGGCTACCGGCCACCCCTGGAAGTACTCAACGAGTCCCTTTCAACCCAAACGGCCGCATAGGCTACGCCCATAAGACGGCTGTCCGGAATCACCGTGGCCCCTCAATGCGCCTCGTGGTGACCCTTGCATTCAAGACCAGCTCACTATGGCTGCCTGGTCGGGCAGATGTCGCGGTAGGGCACGTCCTTGAGGAAGGCGGCCCAGTCGGCCGGGGAGAGCGTGTGCCCGGCACGGCGGCACACGTCCTGGACGATCCGCTCGGCACCGATCGGGATCCTGTAGACGGAACCCCAGTCGGCGGCGTAGAGGGTGGAGCCGTCCGGGCCGAAGGCGAGCGAGGTGATCTGGGAGCCGTGCAGGTTGAACGCGCCGCCGAGCCGCCGCATGGCGTTGACGTCCCAGATCTGGAGGATGCCCTCCATGGTCACGCTGGCGAGCAGATCGCCCTTCGTCGAGAAGGCCAGTTCCGTGATCTCACCCGTCGTCCCGCGCAGGACCGGCGTGATCTGGACCGGCCCCTGGACCGTCCACATCGCGATGCGGCCGGCAGAACCGGCGCTGAACGCCAGCCGCCCCTGGCTGCTGACGGCCACTGCCGAGGCACCGCGTACGACGTCGAAGGCCGCGTCGACCGGCTTGCCGGTGGTGAGGTCTATGAACCTTCCGAAAGTCGAGGCGAGGCGCCCGTCCGGCGTGTACGGCCCGCCGCCGATCTGCGAGCTGAACGTGCGCAGGACGCGCCCACGGGCGGTGTCCACCACGAGTAGCCGGAAGCTGCCCTCCTGGGAGGATGGCTGGAGCGTGAGCGCGATCGTCTTGCCGTCCCGGCTGAAGTCGACACGTTCGGGGTTGTTCGTGTTCGTGTGGGGCGTGGAGAGCTGCCAGAGCTTCTTATGTGTCGCGAGGTCGATCAGCCGCACGCTCGCGAGGTCGGCGATGAGCATGCGTGTGCCGGTCCGGTCGAATCCCCATGCCCCGAATTCGCGGAGCGGGAACGTCGCCACCTCCTTGCGGCCGCGCAGGTCCCAGAGCCCGAGGCGGTTCTGATCGGGATCCTCCATCGCCACCCACCGTCCTCCGGGGCTGAGTTTCGCCACTCCCTTCCTGACATGGGTGGCGCCGGCTCTCGGCGACAGGTCGAGGCTGATGACCATGTTGTCGTAGAGGTAGCGCAGGGTCCTGCCGTCGGGGTCGAACCGAAGGTCGGTCAGCTCGTCCTCGGCCCGGTAGGTGAGGATCTGCTTCCGGTCGGCGACCTTCCACACGCGCAGCTCGCGTGCGGCGAAGGCGGCCAGGTAGTCGCCGTCCTGGCTGAAGCGCAGCTGGGCCCCGGATTTCGTGCAGATGTCGCAGGCCCAGTCGTCATCGCCCCGTTTGTGTTCACGACCGGTCGCCGCGTCGACGAGCGCGATCGTGGCGGCCGCGCAGGCGATGGTCTTGCCGTCCGGGGTGAAAGCCGCCACGTCCGCGTGAATGCGGCAGGGCGCCAGGCGCCGCTCCCGGGTCCAGCCCGGCAGCGCCAGCTCGTCGAAGCGTCCACCCGTCAGCAGCAGGTGTTTGCCTGTCGGATCGACGAGCGGAGGCTGCCACGGCGTCGTGCCGCCGTCCGTGTAGAGAGCCTTGCCGAACTGCTTGCCGGTCGCCACGTCCAACAGGTAGACGATGTCGCCCTGGTACAGCACGGTGAGGATCGACTCGTGCTCACCCCAGATCGCGCTGTACCCGCCGCGTTCCCCCAGGGAGCGCCGCACCAGTTGCTTTCCCGAGGTGAGGTCCCAGACTCCGAGCTCTGAACCGATCGTCAGGGAGAGCAGGCGGCCGCTCTTGTTGAGCGCCGGCTCCTGAGGAGTCCCGTCCTTCAGCCTCAGCCCGGCCCAGCCACCGGTGCGCTTGCCGGTGCGGACGTCGTAGACGTTCACGCCGGCCTCGCTGACGCTGACGAGTGTGCGGCCGTCAGAACTGAGGGCGCGGTGGGCAAGGCCCTTGACCAAGGGATCGCGGAAGACCGCCGTCTCCTGCTGCTGCAGGGAGGCGATGAGACTGGATCGGGCCTCCAACTGCGGTGAGACCCGCCAGGCGGCCACGCTCAGCAGCATCGCCTTGACCGGGTCGGTCGTGCGCATGCGGTCGGCCTCCGTCGCCACCTGCTTGGCGGTGAGGATGTCGCGCTGTTCGGTGGCCTGCTGCTGCTGATAGACGGCCAGCCCTCCGGCGACCATGGCCACAACCAGCAGCCCGGTCAGTGCGATCGTGGTCAGCGTTCTGCGGCGGGTCCGCTTCCTGGTCAGCTCTGTGCCTGCCCGCAGGAAGTCACGCTCGGCGGGGGTGAGCGTCACGTGACGGCGACCGGTCGCCGCCCAGCTGAGCGCCTGCTCCAGGCGGCTGCCCTGGAGCAGGTCGCCGTCCCGCCTGCCGTTGTCGGACCAGCGCCGTGCCGCCGCGGAGATCTGGCCCAGTACGGCCAGGCCATCGCGGTCGGCGTCCACCCACATGCGCAGCCGCGGCCAGGCCCTCAGCAGCGCGGGCCTGGACAGGGCGACCGAGGTGTCCTTCGTGGTCACCACGTACGAGAACGCCCGCAGGATCCGCTGAACCGCCGCCGCCTCGCGCTCTGGGCGCCCGCCGTACAGCTCCTCGCGCGAGGCCCACCGCCCGCTCTCGTACCCGTCCTCGTCCACGGTCACCATCCGCAGGAACACCTCGGCGGCCAGGTCGCGCTCCTCTGGCGCGAGTGCCGCGTAGGCGTCCTCCGCGATCGTGCCGAGCGCCGGATCACCTTGGTCGGACCCGTGCACGCCCTGCGCCGAGCGGCTGCCCGCCGCCAGCAGGCTTCTGGTGTCGGCGGCGTTGCCGCTGACCAGCGCGAGCAGCAGGTCGCGTGCCGCGGGCCTGGCGGCGGGATCCTTCGCCATCGCGGCCGCCACCAGCTGGGCCAGCCGCGGCGGCAACGCCCGCAGATCCGGTGCGGAGGACAGCACCTGGTGCATCACGCCGCCCAGGTTGTCCGCCTTGAACGGATCCTGCCCCGTGGCGGCGAACACAACGACGGCACCCCACGCGAACACGTCGGCGGGCGCCCCCGCGCGCTGCCCGATGAACACCTCGGGCGCCATGTAGCTGGGCGTGCCCGAGATCTCGCCCGTCCTCGTCAGCGACATGTCCAGGGTACGGGCGATGCCGAAGTCGATCACGCGTGGGCCGTCCGGGCCGAGCAGCACGTTGTCCGGCTTAAGGTCGCGGTGGATGACGCCCGCGTCGTGGATCGCGGTCAACGCGGTGGCGATCGCCGTCGCCAGCCGGTGGAGGTCGTCCTCGGTGAACCTGCGGCCCTCGTTCACGGCCTTGCGCAAGCTCGGCCCCCCCACGTACTCCGAGACGATGTACGGCTTGCTGCCCTCCAGATCGGTGGCGAGCACCCGGGCCGTGCAGAACGAGGCCACCCGGCCGGCCGCAGTCGCCTCCTTGGCGAAGCGGTCACGGCTGCCGCCGTCGTCCGACGCGTGCAGCACCTTGATGGCGACCCTGTGTCCTTCGGGGTCGTAGGCCTCGTACACGACTCCCTGGCCGCCCGAACCAAGGCGTCCAGCCAGCCAGTAATCCCCGATGTGCTGCGGATCTCCCGCGATCAATGCGTCCACGGCGCGTTAGATGAAGAGTCTTCGCCCAAAGTTGTCACATCCGACCGCCTTGTCCCGTCTTGTCGGCGTAGCGCGGAAACCGCGGAGGGTCCGATGACCCAGCGTCATTCGCATGAACACCTCGAACGCCTGTCACGTGTGCGAAAAAACTGAAGGGCGCGTGTGCGGGGAGCGCGGGGTCCGCAGGACACTCGATGGGCAGGCTGGATGTCAGGTGATGATCATGCCACTGGTTGATGGCGCCGTGGCTCTCATACCGACACGCCTGGCGCGCGGGGTGTTCTTCCGTCGTCGTGGGGGCGAATGACGATGGTGCTGACGGTGTCGTTGCCCCAGACAGTGGTGTCCATCATCATCCACCCGTCGAGGGACGCCATTGTGAACTCCGGCACGAAGCGTGCCGTGGACAGCTCCGCCATATAACTTCGCAGCAGCTCTACTTCACTTGCGACGAAATCCCACTTATCGAGGAGGCGTACCTGAACCCACGCGATGTCGTCGTCCCCGGTGCCTGTTTCCCAGTATCTCGCATAGCAGACTGAGAGCAGGAACTCGCGGTCATCGTTGAAGAGCCCATGCTCAGTTGCCATCCGGAACCAGCCCGCATTGACCTTGTCAGGCATGTCCGCGTCGTCGACATCGGCTATTTCGTCCGGGTGGGAATCGAACCGGCCGTGCTCGGGGCCTGCACTCGCGGCGGAGTGTCCCGGTGGCAGCGGAGGCAGCCGGACGTCCTCTTGGTTCATCCGCTTGATGAAGTGGAGGCCGGCGGGTGCGAGCAGAGCGGCCACATCGGCATCGGTGAGCGTCACAGCCGTACGATAGCCCTAGGACTTGGATCTTGCCCTGCCCTTGTAAACAGAAGGCTTGGGGTGCGATTTCCCACGTTGGCTCTGTTGGAAATAGCCCCTGAACTGGTCGCCCATTCACTGCCATGGTCCGCAGCCGATCCGCTGGGGTCGCCTGGAGCTCCTGGATCCCTGACAAAGATTTCCCGATATGCCAGTATCTGTCGGGTGACACTGGGGGATCTTCGAAACCACATTCCCGGGTACCGGCTCATCGAGCCTGTGGGCCAGGGTGGTTTCGCTGTGGTCTACCGCGCCCTGCACGAGCGGGTCGGCCGCGTGGTCGCCGTGAAGATCCTCTCGGTGGCCGACCTCGACGAGCGTGCGCTGCGCAACTTCCGGCGGGAATTGGAGGTCATGGGTCGGCTGAGCGACCACCCCAACATCGTGGCCGCGCTGGACACCGGCACGACCACCAACGGCCGGCCGTACATCGTCATGGACTTTCACGAAGGTGGGAGTCTCTACACCCAACTGCGCGCGGCAGGAGCGCTCCCAGCGAACGAGGCGCTGCGGATCGGCGTGAAGGTCGCCGCCGCGCTGGCGGCCGTGCATGATGCCGGTGTCTTTCACGGCGACATCAAGCCGCAGAACATCCTCGTGTCCAAGTACGGCGAGCCGGCGCTGGCCGACTTCGGCGTGGCACGCATGCTGGACGTCGGGCAGCTGTCGTCCAACACGCTCATCTTCACTCCGCACCACGCCGCTCCTGAGGTGCTCAACGGCTTACCCCAGAACGTCGTCTCCGACGTCTACGCGCTCGGGTCGACTCTCTACCAGCTGCTGACCGGGCGTCCCGCCTACTATGACGCCGCCGATGTCGGGGTGGCCCCGTTGCTGCTCAGGGTGCTCAGGCAGCCGCTGCCCCCGCTGCCGGAGCCCGGCGTCCCCGCTCCGCTGCGTGCCCTCGTTGAGCGGGCGATGTCCAAGGAGCCGGACGCGCGGCCGCAGAACGCCTGGGCCTTCGTCGAAGAGCTACAGAAGGTGCAGCGGGCTCTCGGGCTCCCGGTGACCGAACCGGCGACCGCCATTCCGGCACCACTTCCCGCCGCCGTCACGCCCCCCGCACCGGCAGCGGCCCCTCCCCTTCGCGCTGGGCCTGCCGTAACGGCGCCCACGAGCGCACGCCGCAAGTCCCGCCGATGGATTCTCGCGACCGCTGCGGCGCTCACCGCGGTGGTCGCCACCGTGGCCGCGGTCAACCTGACCGGCGGACCCGCCGCGAAGGCGGTGCTCGCCACCACTTCTTCCCCGCAGCCCGTGGCCACCGGGCGCGAGCCTGTTACCCCTTCGCCGAGTTCGGCTGAACCCTCGGCGAGGTCCAAGAAGCCCACCCTCACCAAGGTGTTCGTGACAACGGACGCGAAAGCCCAGACTCCGGGTCAGACTTTCAAACTGAAGGTGACCGGCCGTCTGTCCAACGGGCGCGCGGCCAGCCTGTCGAAAGCCGCCTTCGACTTTCACAGCGCCGATCCCCGCGTGGCCACCGTCAGCCCCGACGGCCAGGTCACCGTGCTTGCCGCCGGCCGGGTCCGCATCACCGTCAAGGTGACCATGAACGGCGCGTCGCGGGTCGCCGCCCTCCCCCTCAGCATCGCGGCCTCGGCGACGCCCACCCCTTCCCCCTCGCCGAAGGCGGGTCCCCGGAGGCTGCGCGTGCCCGCCACGATGACCAATATGGTCCGGGCAGGCGGCTACTCCGGCGACGCGTACGCCGCCTGCATGAAATGCAAGGTCAAGACCGGGAACCCGGGCTACTACCGCGAGACCTACTTCCGCTTCGACCTCGGCGCCGTCAAGGTCAAGCCTGCCCGGATCGCCTCCATCGTGCTGCACGCCCACATGCGCGTCGAGGACGCCGGCGACGTCCAGGGAAGGGCTGTCGCGTACGCCCTTGGGAACGACTGGACCTCCAGGGTCACCTTCGACACCCGCCCGCGTCTGAGCAACAAACTCGGCGAGTTCCCGCCGGTGGATGAGGCCGGCGGCTGGGTGAAGCTGAATCTCACCGGCTACCTCAAGCCGAAGCTCGGCGGGCCGGCCAGCGTGGGGCTGGCCGAGAACGCTGGAGTAGGCGTGGCTATCGGCGGCCTCTCCTCCAAGACTGTCCCCTATCTCGAGATCACTACTCGCTGACGCCTCGGATGCGGCTATGGCTTTGCTATCACCGGACCCGGACGATCATGGATGGGTGTGGACTGGAATTGTCCGACCAAGGCGCGTGACCAGCATGTTCAGGCACCCACGGACGATCGTGGACATTCTTGAACTGTGCCAACAACTTCAACCAGAACTTCGACGAGGACCTGTGGCTGGAGCCGTTGCGCGCGGGGCGGCTCGCGCTGCCGATCGGTGAGACGCCTGAGCCGTTCATCGACGTGGAGGATGTCGCGGACGTGGCGGCGGAGGTGCTGGCGCGCGGCGGCCACAGCGGGCAGGTGTACGACCTGTCGGGGCCGCGCGGGCTGAGCTTCAGGGCGGCGGTCGAGATCAGCGCGGGGGCGGCGGGGAGGAGTATCGACTACGTCGAGTTGACGCCGGAGGTCTACCGTGCCGAGCTGGCCGCGTCGGGGTATCCGGAGGCGGCGGTCGCGGCGCTCGACGCGATGTTCGCCATGCACCGGGAGGGACACACGGCGGTTCCGGCCGACGGGGTCAGCCGGGTGCTCGGGCGCGCGCCGCGGCGCTTCGAGGAGGACGCAAAGCGGGTGGCCGCCTCGGGCGTGTGGTCGGGCACATCCTGACTGCGGCGGTCGGCAGTCCGGCCCGGCGGCTCATGGCCTGCGATCGGATCGCCGCTCGACGGCTCGCATGCAGTGGCGCCGGCCCCGATGGGACGCGGTTGGCGGCGGCACCAAAAATCGCGTCTGGCCGCAAGCGACTTCGGACATTTCCGGCCTGCCATAAACCGTCTGCAAGAAGACGGTCGGCACCTCCTATGGCGATGCCTCCGTTGCGGCACTCGCCGTAGGCGATTGACGAAGAGGGATATTCCTCGCTGGAACCCTGAAGAGCGCCAGATCGTGCCCGACCGGAAAACTGCGCCGTCTATGAGCGGGAGTATCGGGTATTCAAGGATCTCTATCGCCAGACCAAGGGCCTGATGGCGGAGCTGTCATGAGCGACAACCTCTTTCGCGCCGCGCTCGACGAGCTTGGCGCTGTGCTCGCGAAGATGGACGAAAGGCTCATCGATGCAGCCTGCCGGTTGATCGCCGACGCGAGAGCGATCGGCGTCTATGGCTGCGGCCGGGAGGCGCTGCAGATCAAAGGTTTTGCGATGCGCCTCTTCCATCTCGGCCTGCCGGTTGCGGTGGTCGGCGACATGACCATGTCGGCGCTGGGACGCGGCGACGTTTTCCTCGTCACCTCCGGTCCCGGCGAAACATCCACGGTGCTGGCGCTGATGCAAACGGCGAAGGCGGCGGGCGCGACGAACCTTCTGGTGACGGCTGAACCTGAGAGCAGCGCGGCAAAGCTCGCCGACTTCGCGCTCGTGATCCCGGCGCAGACCATGGCCAGCGATCAGGGCGAAAGGCAGACCTCCGTCCTGCCGATGGGTTCGGTCTACGAAGGCGCGCTGTTCGTGCTGTTCGAGGTGATGGTGCTGAAGCTCAGGACGCTGACCGGCGCCACGCGCGAGGCGATGCGCGCCAGGCACACCAACATGGAGTGAGCGAGCCGTACACGAAGCCAGCGCCGGCGATGACGAGCCTGAAGTGGTTGAGCAGTTTTGGTGGCCCTTGCAGGTCCTCGACGGAATGCAGCGCCGCGGCTTGCCGGGACGCGGCGCTGCAAGTCGGGCCGGTCAGCATAGGTCAAGAGCGATTTCCAGGCGCAGGTATGCGTCGACCCAGGCGTGCTCGGTCACCTGGTCACGGTCGCGGGTCAGCATCGTCGCGAAGGCCGTGACAGCCTGCGCGACGCGGTGCAGTCCGAGCACGGTCAACCGCTGTGCCGCGGTGGCCAGCCGGACGCCGTACGTCGGGGGCAGGTGGCACAGGCCGCGGTGGACCGCCTCGGCGAGAAGATCCCTGGTCTCGATCAGAGCCGCGGCGAGCGGTTCGCGCGGGGTGTCGTCGGCGGCGGTGAGGCTGGCGACGCTGCCGGTTGGCTGCAGGTCGGGGACGACGACCCGATCGCCGACTGCCAGACCGATCGGTTCGATGATGACGCTGCCGGCTGTCCGCCGCACGATGCCGCTGACGAAACGCAGCTCGCCTTCCTCGCCGGCGAGCACGGCGGCCAGCGAGTCGAGGCGCCCGGAGGCGGCGCTGGTGTGGGTGGCGGTGACGGTGGCGGTATTACCCGCACGGTCGATGATCACGGCATCGAGACGCTGGTCGCCGGGGGCGTAGGTAACGGCTTGCACCCGGGCGACGGCGACGACCCGGACCAGCTCCGCTTCGACCCGCGCGCGGATCGGCCGGGGTGCGAGGGCGTCGAGTTCGTGGGCGAGGGTGGCGAAGTCGACTGCCACCAGTGGTGGCGGCAGTTCATCCCAGGCGCCCCGTGACGGGCTGACGGTGCTCTTGGCGATCCGCCCGGTGGCCAGCCGCACCGTTCGGCTGGCGCTGCGGACGGCGGATTCGGTGACGAGGTTGCCGGCGGCGAGCACGGCCAGCGTGGTCGTGCCGATCCGCCGCCGTGACAGCGTCGCGCCATCGGCGTCGCCGTCCCAGTGACGGCGGAGCACGAGCACCATGGCGCTGGCGCTGTGGGCGAGGTACACCTCGGCGATCCGCTGTCCGCCGAGGGTCCGGATCCGGCAGCCGAGGCTGTCGAGGCGTGCCCGGCGCAGGGGTGTCTCGGCGGCCTCGGCGGTGCCCAGCACGCTGCTGCGCAAGGTGGCGTTCGGCCGGATCACCGCCCGGTGGCGGGCGTGCAGCTCGGCGATGTGGCTCGCGAGCAGCTCGGGACGGTAGTGGGCGCTGCGGTCGCGGTAGGAGGCCAGCTGCTCGGCGAGGTCGCCGACGGCCAGCAGCGGCCAGCGCAGTCCGGCATCATCGAGGTGACGCTGCACGTCGGCGATGGTGGCCTCGAGGCCCGGGCCGAGATGCGTCGCACCGTCGTGCAGAACCGTGCCGGCCAGCGCGAGCGCTCGCTCCAGCCCGGATCCGGTGCCGGCTTCGATGTCGCCGCCGACGTCGACCTGCACGTCGGATGCTTCGGGATGCTTGTCGTCGGCGGCCCGGAACGCCCACACCGCCAGGGCGATGACGTCGTCGCGGCTGCCGGCGACGGCGTCGGTGTGCACGAACCCCAGGTCGGCGGGTACCAGGAAGCGCACGGTCGCGGTGGCGAGTTCGACCTGCGGCACCGGGTCGGCGGCGGTGGCGCGGCGGATTCGGGCGGTGTATCCGGCCCGCTCGGTACGGCGGGCGGCGGCCATCAGGCGGGCGCCGATCCTGGCGGTGAGTTCGTCGTCGGTCACCTGCCCCGGTGACCAGGGCCCGGGCGGCGCGGCGGCCGGGCGTTCCTCAGCCGGCTGGTCGGCGCGTTGGTAGGCCAGGACCACGCCGATCAGGTGGCGGCAGATGCCGGTGGCGCCGCAGGTGCAGCGGCCGGCGTCGAGGCCGCCGGGGGGCAGGCTGGCGGTCGGGCCGTCGGGGAACTCGCCGTGCACTGTGCCGTCGGCGTCGGTGCGCAGCTGCGGCGCGGCGCTGACGAGTTCCTTGTCGGCGCGTTTGACCAGGCCGCGGTTGGTGAGCGCGGCGAGGGAGTCGGCGGTGAGCGCGAGCAGGTCGGTCCTCATCGGCCCACGTGCTCCGCGACGAAGGATGCCAGTTCGCCGGGTGTCATCGCGCCCACGTGCGCACCGACGTCGGCCAGGCGCTGCGCCAGCACCCGGTCGTAGTCGGGATTGGCCTGCTCGTCGAGAGCGGCCAGGCCCAGCACCTTGGTGCCCTGCTCGACCAGGCCGCGCACAATGCGCACCAGCCGGTGGGGATCGCCGCCCTCGTAGAAGTCGGAGATCAGCACGACGATCGCCCGCCGTGGCTGGTCGACCAAGCCGGCGCCGTACGCCGCCGCGCGCGCGATGTCGGTGCCGCCGCCGAGCTGGACCCTCATCAGCAGCTCCACCGGATCGTCGACATCGGCGGTCAGGTCGACGACCTCGGTGTCGAAGGCGACCAGGTGGGTGCGCACGCCTGGCAGCCCCCACAGGCACGCCGCGGTGACCGCCGAGTGGATCACCGAGTCGACCATGGACCCGGACTGGTCGACGAGCAGGATCACCTGCCACTGTTCGAGGTGGCGGCGGGTGCGGGTGAAGAAGTACGGAGTCTCGATCACCACCTTGCCGGTGTCGGGCTGGTAGCGGCCGAGGTTGGCACGCATGGTCCGGGTCAGGTCGAAGTTGCGAGCCTGCCGCAGCCGGCCGGGGCGTCGCGCCTTGGTGCCGGAGAACGCGGTCCGCACGTCGGTGGCGAGTTTGTCCATCAGCTGCCTGACGACCGTCTCGACGATCCGCCTGGCCAGCCGCAGCACCTGCGGATTCATCAGGTGCTTGGTGCGCAGCACCGCTTTGAGCAGCGCCGGGTTGGGTTCGATGCGCGCCAGCACGGTCGGGTCGGTCACCACGTCATGGATCTCGTAGCGTTCGACCGCGTCACGTTGCAGCCGCTCGACGGTCTCCTTCGGGAACAGCCGGGTGATGTCGTCGAGCCAGTCGACGGTGGTCAGCGCCGATTCGCCCGAGCCGCCTTCGCGGGGGCCACCACGCCGTACGCCGCGCCGACGCAGGTCGTCGTCGCGGCCGTAGAGCCAGTCCATGGCCGCGTCGCGGGCGGCTGTCTGCGGGTCGAGCTGCTGCCCGCCGAGGCAGGCGCGGCCGGGTTCGCCGAGCAGCAGGCGCCAGCGTTCGAGGATGGGGTCGGTCATGACGTGATCAGTCCCTCCCGGCGCAGCGCCGTGTCGACCCGCTCGTCCAGTGCCATGCCGGCCGCCACCAGCGCCGGTGTCGCGTCCAGCCGCATCAGGTCCGATCCGGAGGCGCCGCCGGTGCGCCGCTGGACCAGGCGGGTGGCGATGATGTGCCGTTCGCGGGGCGGGAAGTATTCGAACGCCTGGCGCAGCGCCGGCAGCGCGATCAGGAAGTCGTGGTCGGTCATCGCTCCCACCAGCTCGTCGAGCAGCTCCAGCATCCCGGGGGTGTGGAGCACCTCCTCGCGGGCGAGCGCGAACAGCCCGGCCAGCCAGTCACCCGCCGACGCTGGGGTGAACGTGCCGCGTACCGCCCGAGCGGGGTCCGCGACGGCCGTACCGCGCAGCGACCAGCCCAGTCCGAACGAGGCGCCGCGCAGGTCGGGTGGCGCCTCGTGACAGGCGGCGAGCCGATCGGCGGCCCCCAGCGCCGCCGGTGTGTCCAGTCCGAGCGGCGTCCCGGCGTGGGTCAGGGCGTCGCGGACGGCGATCAAGGCGTTGATCCGTTTGAGGTCGGCCGGTGCCGAGCCACCGCGCACGCCCTCGGCCAGCCACAGTGCCCGGCGGGTGGCCGCCGCGATGACCGCGCCCAGGGTGGTGCTGCGGCCGGTGTGGAATAGGCCGTCGTGGCGCCACATCGCCAGGACGACGGTGAGCGTGCGGCCCAGCGATCCCAGGTCGGCCGCCGCGCCGACGGCCCGCGCCAGGTCGTCCAGCACCTGCCCGGTCAGCTCGCCGATGCCGCACAGCGCCGCGTCGAAGAGCAGGTCGGCCAGCCGGTCCAGGTCCGCGGCCGTGGCAGTGATCCGTTCGGTGAGGGCGGCGGCCGCCGCCTCCTGCGGGTCCACTCCGTAGCCGCCGGCCTCGATCAGGGCGGGCAGGCGGTCGTCGGACTCGATCAGCGTCCATTGTTCGACCAGCACATGATCACCTGCCGGGTGCGGCCCGGATTCGCGTACCAGGCCGGGGATCGCCAGCACTCGCAACCGGTGCAGCAGCCGGCTGCGCTCGCTGTCGGCCTCCTTGCCAAGGTCAAGGCGTACCTCGCCGGAGCCGTCCAGCCCGTAGCGGCTCAGTTGCTCGACAACGGCGTGGACCAGCGGCGGCAGCGGAGTCGACGCGTGCAGCCGGCCGACCCGGTCACCGCTGAGCGCCGCAACCATCTCCACGATCACGGGATGGCTGCCGGCCTGCATCCGGCCGCGGGTCGCCCAGGGCAGCGGAGCCTCGAGCGCCTCGCTGACCAGCGCACTGGCCAGGCCGTCCAGCACGTCGACCCTGGCCGGATGCCGGTGGCCACGCACCAGCGCCAGACCGTCCGCGGTGGCCCGAGCGGCGATCAGGTCCGCGGTGGACACCGACTGGTGCCGTGCGCGCAGCCGTACCGTCACCGCCTCGGTGAGCTTGCGGGCGGCCGCGCGGGGACCGGACTCCCATAGGTGCTGGTAATAACCCGGCGACGGCATGCCCGACTGGTAGCCGTCGAAGGCGTCCAGCCGCCGGAACGAGTACGGCACCAGATAGCTGCCGACGACCGCGTCGGCGGGTGGTTCCGGCAGCCCCGGCCAGGTCCGGTCGCCTTGCTCGGCCAGCCGGATCAGTGCGGGGCGGTGGAAGCCGCCGGTGACCACGGCGACCGGCCGGTCGCCGGCGTCGGCGAGCGCGGCCCGGATCCACTGCGCCATGTACGCCTCGCGGGCCATGTCGTCAGGGCCGGGCTGCGCGTCGCCGCGCACCAGGTCGAAGTAGGTGGCCAGCCGTTCGGCCAGCCCGTCGGCGGGCTCCATCTCGAACAGGTGGTCCCACAGCGCGTCCACATTGTCGACGGCGAAGGTACGGCACAGCCGCTGGGTAACCTCGGCGTAGCGGCCCTCGGCGTCGGCGTAGCGGTTGCGCACCTCGGCCAGCGCCGGGTGCCAGGCGGGCAGGTCAATGAAACGCAGCTCGGCGCCGACGGCGCGCCCCGCGGTCAGCGCCGTCCACTCCGGGGAGTACTCGCACAGCGGCGCCCACGAGCCGTGCCGGCGCTGGGCGTCGCGGTAACTGGTGTACACCGCGACCGGCAGCTTATGCCCCAGCATCAGCTCCTCGAGCCGGCGGTTCATGTCGGCCGGGCCCTCGACCAGCACGTACGCCGGCCGCAGCGCCGTGATGGTGTCGGCGACCAGCCGTGCGCAGGCGGGGCTGTGGTGCCGCACGCCGAGGAAGGTGGCAGCCATCGTCAGCCCGGCAGCAGGTGACGGGCCTCGTACAGGTCCCGCCACTGGTCGCCGCGCCGCCCGGCGGCCTGCTGCTCCAGGTACCTGCGGAGTTTGGCCAGATCCTCCGGACTGTCCTTGGCCGCCGTGCCGGCCAGGCACGACACCAAGTCGGCCGCGGTGCCAGGCTCGCCGCGCAGGAACCAGCCGCGCAGCCCGACGGCGTGCGCGACCGAGACGGCCTCGGCGGTGCTCATCACCCCCGACAACCGGTCGGTGGCGTCACCCCGCAGGGTCTGTCCCTGGCGCAGCTCCCGGAACGCGGTGACCAGAACCTCCAGCACATCGCGTCGCGGCGGCGCGCCGACTCCGGAGCGCTCCAGGAGCGCTGTGGCCTCCGCCTCCACCAGCGACAGCTCGGTGTCGAAGTCGGCGATCGGAAAGACGGTCTCGAAGTTGAAGCGCCGCTTGAGCGCGGCGCTCATCTCGTTGACGCCACGGTCGCGGGTGTTGGCGGTGGCGATGACGGTGAAGCCCTCCCGAGCGAACACCATCGCCTCCGGGCCGGTCAGCTCCGGGACCGCGAGCACCCGGTCCGACAGCGGCGACAGCAGGCAGTCCTGCACCTCAAGCGGGCACCGGGTGATCTCCTCGAAGCGCACCACCTTGCCCTCGGCCATGCCGCGTAGCAGCGGAGCAGCCACCAGCGACCGAGTCGACGGCCCCTCGGCGACCAGCAACGCATAGTTCCACGAGTACTTGATCTGATCCTCGGTGGTGGCCGCACCGCCCTGGATGGTGAGCGTCGACGTGCCGCTGACCGCCGCGGCGAGCAGCTCCGACAGCAGCGACTTCGCCGTGCCCGGCTCACCGACCAGCATCAGCCCACGGTTGGTCGCGAGCGTCACCAGGGCACGGTCGATCAGTGACGGGTCGCCGACGAACTTACGGCTGACGCCCAGTCTCTCGTCGCCGATGACGAAGCGCCGGGCGGCTCGCAGGCTCAACGCCCAGCCCGGCGGCCGGTCACCGTCGTCGCTGTCACGCAGCCGGGCCAGCTCGTCGGCGTAACGCACTTCGGCCGGAGGCCGCTGGACGTGGTCGTTCATCGGATGAGCTCCTGCAGGTCTCGCATGATCTCGGAGGCGGTGATGGGATCGAGGCCGTCGAAGTCCTGCTTGGAGACCACTAGGGTCTGTTCGGGTTCCACGTCGATGTAGCCGATGGCGACGCCCGGATCGAGGCCGATCGTGACGGTCTTGCCACCGGGCACGTCCCGCTCGATCCACCCCTGCCAACCGGCATCCTGCGGATCGCCACGCCGCCAGCCGCGCCGCTCCAGGCCGAGCACCCGGCCGGTCGGGATCTTGGCGAACTGCTCTGTGTCGAAGTCCTCGGCCGAGGTGTATACCTCCCGACCCAGCTGCGGGAACGGCTGCAGGATCTCGTAGTCGGCGAACACCTCCGCCCAGGGGCTCAGCGTCTCTCCCAGTTCCAGCGGGTGTACCAGCCCGATGGCCACGTCGTCCGGCAAGGTCAGCGTCTCGTCCTCGACGTCGGCGAAACTGCGGTCCTCGGCGACCCGCAGCGCGCCGAGCAGCTTGCCCGAGGAGTCGTAGTAGCCCCACACCAGGCGCCGCACGATGTGCCACAGCAGCGGGTGGCCGACGAGCAGCCGCGTGAACTCCTCGACGCTCCAGCGTCGCTGCTGCACCATCGCCTGCTCCAGCCGGCTGATGTTGTCGGCGGCCACGGTGCGGACGTCCTTCTTCAGCCCGGCAAAGCGCTGGTAGGCCGCCGGCGCCAGCTCCGCGTCGTCCTTGGCACCCGGCTTGGGCAGGCTCTTCAACCGCTTGCCGCCGACGTCGACGACATAGGGCTTGAGCTGCTCGTCGAAGCCGACGACGAACTGCCTGCCGCCGTAGTCGAGGGTCAGGCTGCCGTCGGCGGCCAAGCCGAAGTCCGGCACCAGCCGGTCGGCCAGCTCCTGGGGCTGCAGGCCCAGCTGCGCGGCAACCTCGGCCATCTTCTGCTGAGCCCGGTTCCTGAGCCCGCTGAACTTGACCTTCTCGGCGATTCCGTGGAGGTGCATCAGCGCGACCTCGGTCCCGAGAGCGGCCAGGATGTCCAGGCCGGTGACCGCACGGGCGTGCCCGCCCTCACCGGGCCAGGCTCGGATCAGCGGTGTCAGCCTCCGGACGGTCTCGTCGTCGCCGAGCAGCCCGAGAGCGTCCATCATCCAGCTCTCCTTGGATGGATACCCGACCGCCTGCCACCGCTGGAACAACGCCCAGCCGAAGTCCGCGAGGCTGCGGCCGTCGCAGGCCTCCTTGACCAGGGCGATACCGGAGTACGGGTCACCGGGCCGGGAGATCGCCAGCATCGTCAACACATGGCGGGCGGCCTCGATCGACAGCGCTCCGGTACCGCCGCGCAGCTGGATCGGCGTCAAGATCGAGGGGTCGGCCCACTCGGGCAACACCGGCATCTTGTTGGGCAGCGCGTCGAGCGGGTCGGCGGCGAGCAGGTCGGCGACCGCGGCCTCGGCGACCGGGCCGTGACCCGCAGCAGCCTGCGTCACGGCATCGCGGTTGCTGCCCGCGGCCAGCACCGACAATGCCTGCTCGGCCTGCCGGCGGGCCGGACCGGGCTTGCCCAGCGCCGCCGGGACCAGCGCCCGGGCGGCAGCACCGGGATGCCGCGCCAGCCAGCCCAGTGCGGTGGCCCGCACCGACTTCAGCCGGGTCAGCCACTCCGCCATCAGCACGGCGATCTCCGGGCTGGCGAACGGGAGCAGCGCCGGAGCGATCGGCCCGGGATTCTTCCGGGCGCTGTCGACCGCCATGGGCAGCGCGGCCAGCTGGAACCTGGCGACCACCGCCCGCATCCAGTCCGAGGCACCCCACATATCGGGCGGGCGCCACATCTCGATCAACGGCCTGGCCAGTTCCTCCGGCCCGGCCACGAACAGGGCCACCTCCTCGTACCAGCCGTTACGGCCCTGCCGGGCATCGGCGATGTTGGTGGCGATCTGCTTCCAATCCCGACGGTAGCCATCGCTCCACCCCGATCCGGTGGAGCGCCAGGAATCCCGCTCGCCCGGCCCCCACACCACCGTCGGCTCGTCCGCACACACCAGATCGCTCACCACCACCGGCTTGCTTGCCGTACGCCGACGTGTCCACGGCGGACTGACCAGCACCTCGGGCAGGGCCTCAGGCGGCGCGGTGGCGACAGCCGCGGTGGTCGCGATGGCGCTGATCCTCTGCGCGGCGGCACCGCTCACGTCCGCCAGCACCTCGTCCACCAGGTCGGGATGGGCCAGCACGTGGGCACGCAGCAGGTCGCCCACGACCTTGCCACCGGCTGCGGCCAGCAGCCGCATCGCCCGGCGTGGGTAGCGGGCCGCTGCCCGCAGGAGCGCCGGCTGGCCGTACTTATGCTCGACCCGGTCGATCAGCGCCTGCATTGCCGCGTCGGTCGGCAACTCGGCGAGCATCGCCAGCAGCCGCCGCTGATCTTCCGCACCGTGGGCGTCGTCGAGCCATCCGGCCAGCACCGGTACAGCCGCGCCACCCATGCCGTCGACGACCGTGGCCGGCAGGGCGAGAGAGTGTGTCACGTAGTAAAGCCACACGTTACTCGCGATCAGCGCCGCCTGGTCCGGGGTGCTGATCGCGGCGACCAGGCCGTTGGCGAGACCCGGGTTGAGCCGGGCAGCTTCGGCGCAATCCGCCTCCACCCAATCGGTCTCGGTCGGGACCAGGTAGGAGGCGGCCACTCGTTGGTGCGGCCCCCCTTCACGACATCCGGCCAGCGCGGCCACTACCTCGGCGTACTCGGCATCCGACGCTGCCGCGATGGCGGTCCGGACCCGCATGGGTAATTCCACCCGGTTCCAGCCCCACCAGCGACCGGGGCCATCCGTCGCAGCGAGCCGCTGGATCGGCAGGGCGGGCTGCGTGCTGCTGTAGTAGTGCTGGTCATCCCCACATTTCAGCGAGCTCAGCTCGGCCACCGCCACCGCCGCGAACACCTGGCCGCGCTCTATCAACCAGGCCTCAGCGAACGCGTGCAGCGTCGTCGAGTCCTGCCAGTCCAGGTGCGCGCCCAACACTTCGGCGACCGTCGCGGCACCCAGCGGGGTGCTCGCCGGATCCCCTGCCAGGTATGCCGCGCCCGCTGCGGCGATCTCCGGGTCGGGGCACAGCGCCAGGCAGTCAAGGATCACCTGCCGATACTTGTCCAGCGTTGCGGCGACCTTCGACGGCGAGTCTGCGTCCAGCCGCTTCACGGTGACCCGCACGCCACCCCGCCGCGGATGGAGGCTGCGCACCCAACTGGTCGGCATCGTGAAGAGATCCTCATCGACAGCCCCGGCGGCCGCCGTACTGGACAGCTGCGCCGAAGCTTTGGGCGCAGGTGACGTCGCCTCCGCGGCAGATGTGTCGCCTTCGGTGTAGCCCTTGCGCAGCTTCTCGGCCACCAGCTTGTCGGCCGCGGCGGCCGCGGCGGCCGCGGAGGCGAACGACTTGACCTGCGTCTGACCGGCTGCACCAAGCCGTCCGTACCGGATGCTCAGCTCGGTGTCATCCTGGCTCACTTGCCAAAACTTCGCTGAGCCGCCGCCGACGTAGGTCAGCTTCCGTTCCGTGGTCATGCCGATACCTCGCAAGGGTCTACGTAGTACGCGAGCACGGTAGTGACAGATCTGCTACCTCACGCGCTCAGGGGTAGGGACAAGGTAGCCACCCGGACTGACAAACCCACTGATTGGGGAAGTCACCGACGCTCAGGTCGTTGAAGTGCAGAAGGCTCACGCCATAGATGCACGGTCTTGGCCGCATCTACGCGGATGAGACCCGAGGAGAGCCTTGCAACCCAGCCAGCAACACGAGTTCGCCGTATTCGTGGCCAGCCGATCGGACAGCCTGATCAGGCTCGCCTACGTCCTGACCAACGACCAGCACGCCGCGGAGGATCTCTTACAGACAGCGTTGATGAAGACCGCGGGCCACTGGCGGAGGATTCGCGGCAATCCCGAGGCGTACGTGCGCAAGGTGATGTACCACGAGCAGGTCGGCCGCTGGCGAAGTCCGCGCTGGGGGCGTGAACGCGTGGTCCCCGCACCTCCCGAGCAGCCGGTCGAGGACCGCACTCACGAGGTCGAGAACCGTCTCACACTGCAGCAGGCGTTGCGCGCCCTGCCGGTGCGCAAACGCGCGGTCCTCGTTTTGCGCTACTACGAGGACCTGCCCGAGTCGGAGGTCGCAAAGATCATGGGCTGCTCGGTGGGGACCGTCCGCAGCCAGACCCATCAAGCGGTCGCCCGGCTCCGCGAGCTGGTCGGCGAACACCTCATCCTGGAGGCCTGACATGCCCGTCAACGAACGCCGGATCGCCGAGGAACTACGGCTGATGGCGGACGAGGCCCAGCCGGTCGACCCGGTCGCCTACGCCACCCGGGCGGGCGCCGGAGCGTCGAGGCGCCGCCGGCTGTCCTGGTCGCTGGCCGGGCTCGTGACCGCCACGGCACTCGTCGCCGGCGTCTTCGTCGTGTCTCCCTTGCACGAAGGCGGGGACATCGCCGCGCAGGTCGCCGAGCTCCCGCGGAACACCCCTGAGCAACTGCGGCTGGTGCGCGACTGCATGCCCGGAGGAGGCCCGGTGCACAACATGGACCCCGGCCTGCGGATTCCCGAGCACGGCAGGCGCGAGGACTTCCGCGTGCTGGTGGAATACCGGGACAAGAAGGGCTCCACCGCGCTGGTCGGGAGCACCGCGGGATTCGTCCTGTGCACACCGGCCGAGCAGAAGGACATGGCGCAGCCCCCGGTGTTCACCTACTGGGGTTATCGGCCTCCTGGAAGCCTGAGCGGCTTGGCGGGAGATCTCACCGTGGACGCCTATGACAGCCATGACCACCCGTATGTCGTGGGGCCTGATCGTGAGCAGAAGAACGACTACTACCTGGTCATCGCCGGGCGGGTCACCCCTCGCGTGCAGCGGGTGGAGATCGTCTGGAAGGGCGGGCGGCGTACCGACGCGCGGCTGGCCAACGGCTTCTTCCTCGGACGGATGCTCACGGGATTGGTTCCTGCTCCCGAAGACCTCGGAGAAGGGACGCTCAAACCCGAGCAGATAGTGGACACGCCACCGGCCACCGTGACCGCCTACGACCAGGCGGGCCGGGTCATCGGGCAAGAGCAGAACGTTCACTACTCATGGCGAGGTCCTACCTCCCGGCCCAGCCCCACCCCCTGACCGCGTCGAGCCGGCGGCTGGGCAATACGTGGCCTGAGCGGTGTCGCTGTCGGCGAGAACGCCGTGAAGGCTGGCGATGGCGGAGGAGCTCGCTCATCGGCCACATGTGGCGAGCCCGTCGCCCGACCTGGCGGCGGAGTCTCCGCGGGGGAAACGGCCGGGGGACGCGGCGAACAGGAGGCCCCGGCAGTGAGGCCGGGGCCGAGGTGGGGCAAGGTCAGCTATTCGAGGGCGTTGTTGATCTGTCCGTTGATGTGTCTTGCTGGCCATCGAGGCACTTCGTGCGGTGAGCCTCGAGACCCCTGACCCCGCCGCCGCCCTGGCCGTCCCCAAGGGGACGACCAGGGCGGCGGCAGGTGGGCGGGACGCGCTCCTATCTCTGCCATGCGCGGACGTAGTCCACCGTCATGTGCCCCACCGACTCCGGCGCGGGCGGAACCTCGGCGTACACAAAGTTGCTCACCACCAGGTTGACCACGCTCGGAGGCGAGCCCGCCGCGTGGCACGCCTTCACCCCGTCGATGTAGAAGTCCGTCCCCGACTCGCCGATGTCGGCCCCGTAGACGTGCATGCCCGCGCTCGGATCGAAGTCCGGCTTGTGGGTGCACCCCTTGTCGCCGTCCCAGTGCCAGGAGAGATACAGGTGCCGGTGGTTGTCGGAGAAGTACTCGAAGACGTCCGTCTCGGTCTGCTGCCTCTGGCCGGACGCCTGCCAGGTCCAGAACGACGGCCAGAATCCTCGAGGGGAGGGAAGCGTCGCTCTGATCTCGACGTACCCGTACCGGAAGGCGTAGCCCTGGGGCCCGCTGGAGGTGATCAGGCAGCTGGACCACCTGTACCGGTGACCGGACTCGGACCGGACGCTGTCGGGCCTGGCCGTGATGGTCAGCGCTCCGCCGGCCACGGAGCAGTTGCCGGGCTGGTCGAACTCCAGTTGCTTGCTGTTCGGATTACCGGTGCCGTACGGCTTGTCGGACCAGTCGGACTCGGCCGTCGAGCGAAACTGCCACTTCGACCCGTCAACAGCGGATCCATCGAATTCGTCCTGGAACGTGAGCGTCCACCGCCCGCCGGGCCCGACGGGTTCGACGTCTCCGGGTCCCAGAAGCGACGCCGGGACTGTGCGCTCGGCAGAACTGATCGTCAGGACCGACATCACTACCAAGAATCGTATCAACCACATTGTTCACACCTTTCTCAGGCAATTCATTGATTCGCCGCCTTAAGGACAAACCTGTGTCGACAGTGTCCGGGTGGTGTGTTTGCCGTGAGTGCACGTGCGAGCAAACCTCTTTGGCCTGCGGGTATGGCCCCTTAGTGTCCGATTGGCATCAATTCCCGGCTGATCAGGACATGTTTCGATCCCCGGAAGGCGGCCCGCGTGGTCCTGGACGGGCACGTGCGCGCCATGGATCTCCTCACCCACGACCGGGGGCGGCATCGTGGGCAACGCCCTCCGGGTCCGGGGCGCAGGACTCGCGCGAGGCCGTACCGCTCGAGCCGCTGCTCCGGCGGGCCGCGTACGTCGTGGGGTGGTGATCCGGTCGCCCGACGGTGTCCCGGGTGCGGCCTGGCGAGGGGGCGTGGACGTTGCCTCGGGGTCGTGCTCGTCGTCGGCGGCCGTCAGCGCCGAGGACTTGACGATCTCGTCCCGGTCGCGACCGAGCATGGCGACGCGGCGTCGAGCAGTTCTCGCATGGTCGCCTGCTCCGAGGGGGAAAGCGCGGCGTCCCGATGGCGTCCGGTCATCGCGGTTCCTCACCTTCCCCACCAGGTTAGGCGCAGGATTCAGGCTGACTGATCACATGATGTTCGCGGCTCTGAACACCGCCTTCACGCCTTCAGGGCGAAGAGTATCCAGGACTCCTCCGGAGCCAGGCCGGCCAGTTCGCGGCCGCATTCCTGAAGCACCTGTGGGCCCGAGGTGATGTGCGCGGTACCGGCGTGGACATCCCTGAACAGCCGCTGGATCAGCCCGTCGCGCAGCGCCGAGGTGCCGCACGACGCGTAGACGAATCGGGCCACCTCGGCGACCGTCGACGTGACGTGGTTGAGCGCGAGCCGCACCATCGTCTCCTGGCGTACGTCGAGCCACCGGCCCGAGTCCAGGGTGCGTTCCGTGTCGTCCCACGTCTCGTGCACCAAGGCCTTGGCCGCGCGGAACTTCGCCTCGGCACGGGCGAAGTCGGCGTGGAAGGCGTCACTGTCGGCGATCTGGCCGGGGCGTTCGGCCCGTGTCCCGACGTAGCGGATCAGCTCGTCGAGCAGCCGGCGGCCGACACCAAGCGCCCAGGCGGAGTGGCAGATGAGTGCCTGGTCCAGCACGCCGAGCCGGTAGATCGCCCCGCCGCGCAGCGGCTCGTTCTGGGTGAAGACATGCGTTTGCGACTCTGGTACGAAGGCGCCGTCGATGGCGTAGTCGATGCTGCCCGTCGCGCGCAGGCCCAGGACGTCCCAGTTGCCGAGCATCTTGACGTCTTCGATCGCGGTGATGAAGATCCGGGTCTCGTCGGTGCCCTCGATGGCGCCCAGGCTGTGGACGTACTGGGCGTGCGGCATGCCCGAGGCGAAACTCCACTGCCCGCTGAGGCGAAAACCGCCGTCTTCCCGTACGGCGGTGCCCGGCCGGGTGCCCTGGCCCGCGAAGACGGGCATCCGCGGGCCCTTGAAGATCCGTTCGACGGCCTCGTCGCCCAGGTAGGCGCCGGCCGTACCGTTCTCCAGGGTGGTGGCCATGACGACCCAGCCCGTCGAGGGATCGGCGTGGGAGAGCTCCTCGAAGACGGCGATCAGTTCCCTGGGGGACAGCTCGGCGCCGCCCAGCGTCGTGGGCACCCATATGCCGAAGAGTCCTGCCTCGTGCAGGGCGTCCACGACGGGGGTGGTGAGCCTGCCCTGCGCCTCGGCCCTGGCCGCCTCCCGCTCGATCAGCGGGCGCAGCTCACGGGCGCGGTCCAGCAGGGTGGTGCCGGCGGTGTGCAGTCGCGGCGTATCGCTCATTCGCAGGTGCTCCTCTTCGTGATCGACGGCGCTCTTACTCCTTCTGTCAGATCACGCGAGTGGCATCTTGTCCAGAGCCGGTAGCCGTCACGGGCTGGGCGAGCATGACCTCCCGCAGACGCCCACCTGTGCCGGGCGCCCTCACCTCCCACGGTTTCGCCACCTTGATCGCCTGGGCCGTCGGCTTCACGGTCGGCGACGCCGAAGGCCGGCCCCGACGCCGACGTCACGGTCACCCGACGAGACCGGCCCGGCGGCCTGCTGCGCGAATACTCCCAGGTCGCATGAGGTGACCACAGCCTCCGAAGGGCTTATGACCGGGAATGACGCCCTTCTGGTGACAGCCTCGTCAACGCCAGGCCTGGTTGAGGCCGGGTCTCGTGAGCTGAAATGATCACATTTGTCCCTGTCACCACCTCTGTATCGCAGGAGCACTCTTGTCCAAGCGTCGTGGTTTGACCTTGTCCGCGGCCCTCGCCGCGCTGTTGGTGTGCGTCGCCGTACCCGGCGCGTCGGCGGACGAGGCGATGGATGATTCGACATCTCCGGGGCCGGTTTACCGGACGGTTACCGACAAGAGCGGACTGCTGTCACTGCAGACCAATGGGCGTCCGGACGGGCGGGACATGGTCTTCCGGATTTCGGGAGCCGTCTACGCCAACATCGAGGGCAACGCCCACGACCCGCAGCTGCGCCATGGCCAGAAACTGTTCAACCTCGAGGGTTACAACATCCGACGGCTGTACCGGGTACCCGGCACCACGCAGCTGTACCAGCTCTCCCGTGAGATCGTCTTCTACACCGACCCCGCCGACCCCACGAAGATCCTGCGGGAGTGGAAGAACCCGATCGACCTCCGGACCTACCCCGTCGTCCCCATCAACAACGACGCGGTGAACTTCGGCCCGTTCAACGTCACTTCCTCCTACGTCGGTCCGCCCCTAAGGCAGATGCACGACGAGACGGTGTGGACCAGTGACATCCCGGTTCGCGCGGACTTCAAGGCCACGCTGGGCGAGCCGTTCGGACTGGTGAACGGCGTCTACGCGGCCCAGGAGATGTTCGACTTCTACGTCGACGACCGCGAGGTCGCGGCCCGCACGATTCCTGGCACCGTCCCCAGGGGCGCGATGAAGACCAAGATCAGCTGGGCCAGGACGAGTCCGTGGGCGCCGTTCATGTGCCTGCCGGAGACCGACGTCCGCGGGCAGCTCACCTACCATGCCCGCAGCTGGTCGCTGCCGTCCTACCTTGACCTTGAGCCATGGCTGCGTGCGGAGGTCGACGCCGCCTACCCGCTCTTCAAGGCCGCTCCTACGGCGCCTGGCCCGAGCGAGAACTCCTGGACCTCCTTCTACAACAAGCAGCTGGGCAAGGGTGCCACCACGTGGGCCGGCTGGTGCGCCGCCAATGGAAGGGCCTGATCAAGGCTGAAAGGACCTGCGGCTTCTCCGCCGCAGGTCTTTCGCCTGGTGTGTCACGGTCCGATGGGGTCAGAGCAGCCGCCTGATCTCGCCGTACGCCCGGTAGAAGCCGCCCCGCCCGGCGGAGCGCACGCCGTCGACCAGGTAGCGGGCACCCGCCTCCCGGACGGTCTTGGGGAACTGCACGTTCCATGACTCGTAGCCCGGGCTGACCACGCGGACCCGCAGCCGCTCGCCCTCCTTGACGCACTCCACCACCACGCCGTCGCCCGCGCCGTCGGTCTCCAGCACCCTCTCCAGCACCCTCTCCAGCACGGTCTCCAGCGCGGTGGACGGCTCGACCACCTCCAGCGACGCGGCCGCCTTGACGTCCACCGGCTGCGGCACGCTGCCCGCGCGGGCCGCGGCGATGGCCACCTCGCCGGCGTCGATGCAGGCGAGGGAGCCGTCCGTGGTGACGATGTAGAGGCGGTCGTCCAGGAACTGCATGGAGAACGCCGACCCGCAGCCTGTGGCGAGCTTCCACAGCACACCCGCGTCGAGCCCTTGGGCGAGATCGGGCGAGCGGTCGGGGCACACGGTGGCCACGAAGGACAGCCGCGCGCTCTTCAGGATCATGCGCATGTCGTCGTCGACTGTCTTCATCAGCTCTCCTTCGGTGGGGCCAGGCTTCGGCCTTGAGGGAGGAGGTCAAGGTCTCTCCATGTCGCTGGTGAGCTGCGTCGCCTAGACTTGTACCATTCGTTCTCTTGTATCGTTCGTGTTTATGACGGTAGGTTTGGCGGCATGACCGCATCCAGGACTCCGACCGTCGCCGAGGAGCTGCGCGGTGCCGGCCTGCGGGTGACGGCCGCGCGCGTCGCGCTGCTCGAGACCGTTCGGGACGGTGACCATCTCGGCGTCGAGGCGATCGCCTCCGGGGTGCGCGATCGCGTAGGCCATATCTCCCTCCAAGCCGTGTACGAGGCCCTCCACGCGCTCGCCGCCGCGGGGCTCGTCCGCCGCATCGAACCGCCCGGCAGCCCCGCCCTGTTCGAGGGACGCGTCGGGGACAACCACCACCACCTCGTGTGCCGGTCGTGCGGGGCCGTCGCCGACGTCGACTGTGCGGTCGGCCACGCCCCCTGCCTGACCGCCTCCGACGACCGCGGCTTCTCGATCGACGAGGCCGAGGTCATCTATTGGGGCCTGTGCCCCGACTGTTCCACCTCCCACAGTGCCTGAGCACGGTGATCCGCATAGTCCGAAAGGATTCCCATGTCTGAGAACCATGATGCAATCGTCACCGACCCGAAGCCGGAGGAGGCCTCCGGTTGCCCGGTCGCGCACGGGCGCGCCGCGCACCCGACTCAGGGCGGCGGAAACCACCGGTGGTGGCCGGACCGGCTCAACCTGAAGATCCTCGCCAAGAACCCTGCCGTGGCCAATCCTCTCGGCGAGGAGTTCGACTACGCCGAGGCGTTCAAGACCCTCGACCTCGCGGCCGTGAAGCAGGACATCCTCGAGGTGCTGACGACCTCGCAGGACTGGTGGCCGGCCGACTTCGGCCACTACGGCCCGTTCATGATCCGGATGGCGTGGCACAGCGCGGGCACGTACCGGATCAGCGACGGCCGCGGCGGCGCCGGGGCCGGCCAGCAGCGCTTCGCCCCCCTCAACAGCTGGCCGGACAACGGCAACCTCGACAAGGCTCGCCGCCTGCTGTGGCCGGTCAAGAAGAAGTACGGCCAGAAGCTCTCGTGGGCCGACCTCATGATCCTCACCGGCAACGTCGCCCTGGAGTCGATGGGCTTCAAGACCTTCGGCTTCGGCGGCGGCCGCGCGGACGTCTGGGAGCCTGACGAGGACGTCTACTGGGGCCCCGAGACCACCTGGCTCGGCGACGAGCGCTACACCGGCGACCGGGAGCTCGAGACCCCCCTCGCCGCGGTGCAGATGGGCCTCATCTACGTCAACCCGGAGGGCCCGAACGGCAACCCGGACCCGCTCGCCGCGGCCCGCGACATCCGTGAGACGTTCCGCCGGATGGCGATGAACGACGAGGAGACGGCCGCCCTGATCGTGGGCGGTCACACCTTCGGCAAGACCCACGGCGCGGGCCCGGCCGACCACGTCGGCGCCGACCCGGAGGCCGCCCCGATCGAGGATCAGGGCCTCGGCTGGAGGAACACCTTCGGCACCGGCAAGGGCGCCGACACGATCACCAGCGGTCTCGAGGGTATCTGGACGAACACCCCGATCACCTGGGACAACAGCTTCCTCGAGATCCTTTACGGCTACGAGTGGGAGCTGTTCAAGAGCCCCGCCGGCGCGCACCAGTGGCGGCCGAAGGACGGCGCGGGAGTGGGCACCGTACCCGACGCCCACGACCCGTCGAAGCGCCACGCCCCGACGATGCTGACGACCGACCTCGCGCTCCGCGTCGACCCGGTCTACGAGCAGATCACGCGGCGCTGGCTCGAGCACCCCGCCGAGCTCGCGGACGCCTTCGCCCGGGCGTGGTTCAAGCTGACCCACCGTGACATGGGCCCGATCGTGCGCTACCTCGGCCCGGAGGTCCCGGCCGAGACGCTGCTGTGGCAGGACCCCCTCCCCGCGGTGACGCACGAGCTCATCGACGCCGCCGACATCGCCGCCCTCAAGAGCCAGGTCCTCGCCTCGGGTCTGTCGGTGTCCCAGCTCGTGTCCACCGCGTGGGCGTCGGCCTCGTCCTTCCGCGGCAGCGACAAGCGCGGCGGCGCCAACGGCGCGCGCATCCGCCTCGAGCCGCAGAGCGGGTGGGAGGTCAACGACCCCGACCAGCTGGCGACGGTGCTGCGCACCCTTGAGGGGATCCAGCAGTCCTTCAACGCCGCCCAGACCGGCGGCAAGCAGGTCTCGCTGGCCGACCTGATCGTGCTCGCCGGTGGTGCTGCCGTCGAGCAGGCCGCCAAGGACGCCGGCTTCGAAGTCGAGGTTCCCTTCACGCCGGGCCGCGTGGACGCGTCGCAGGAGCAGACCGACGTCGAGTCGTTCGCCGCGCTCGAGCCGGCCGCCGACGGCTTCCGCAACTACCTCGGCAAGGGCAACCGCCTGCCGGCCGAGTACCTGCTGATCGACCGGGCGAACCTGCTGACCCTCAGCGCTCCCGAAATGACGGCCCTCGTCGGTGGCCTCCGCGTCCTGGGCGCGACCTACCAGCAGTCGCCGCTCGGCGTCTTCACCACGACCCCCGGGTCGCTGACCAACGACTTCTTCGTCAACCTGCTCGACCTGGGCACGACGTGGAAGGCGACGTCCGAGGACGCGAACGAGTTCGAGGGTCGCGACGCCGCCACGGGCGAGGTCAAGTGGACCGGCAGCCGGGCCGACCTCGTCTTCGGGTCGAACTCCGAGCTGCGCGCGCTCGCCGAGGTCTACGCGAGCGATGACGCGAAGGAGAAGTTCGTGAAGGACTTCGTCGCGGCGTGGGACAAGGTGATGAACCTCGACCGGTTCGACCTCGTCTGATCAGGACGTCCAGGCCGGCCCACGCCGGCCGGCCTGGACGTCCGCTGACCCCAGATGAAGCGACCGCCGAGGAACCTCGTCGGCTCTGTCGTGAGCGGCCCCTGAACAGGGATGACCTGTTCAGGGGCTTCTCGTTTGTCAGGAAACTCCGTCGAAATCCCGTCGGGTGTCTCGTGTCGCCCATGGGCCGGTATTTGGCGGTTCGGCGGTGCCGTGCATCGGTTGGTGTCATTGTTGACCAATGGCTAAGGATCTTGTCCGGGGAGCTGTTGTCGGGTTGCCCGCGGGCCTTGGGCTCGGGTATCCGGTGTCGCGCCTGTATGAGGAGGATCTCGACAGCTACGTGGCCCTGCCTGGCGTGGCCCTGGCCATAGTGCTGATCGTCCCGGGGGGATGGCTGCTCGCGAGGCTCGTTCGAATCGCGCACCCGCTCCGCACCGCGTTGCTCGCGCCGATGCTGTTGTGGGTGCTCAGCGGCGCGGCCGAGCTGGCTGTGCCCCATCCGAGCCCGCGGCTGGTTCTCCTCGAGTTCGCCGCGCTCGCCGTGGTGAGCTACGCGAGCGCCGCCCAGTTGACGGCCACCACGTCACTGGTGCCACGGGTGATCGCCGCTGGAATGGTGTGCGCGTGCGTGGTCACGACGGCGACGATCCAGGAACGGCGGGCGGAGAGGCAGGAGCGGCGACTGCGGAACGAGTACGTCGCCCATCTCCGCGAGTCCCTCCCCTTGGCGGTGCCTGCTGTCGTCCCCGGTCGCAGGCTGGTCAGGGCGTTGCCGCTCACCGACCAGGTACTGGAGCTCGCCTACGCCAAGGACCGTGGGAGCGAACCCGACGTGTACGTCCGTATCACCGGCAACGAGGATCCGCGCCGGGCGTGTTCGGTGTGGAACGTGCGGGATGTCAAACCCGGGTGCGTACGGCTCGCGGCCGATCGTTGGCTTTGGCGGTACAAGCCGAGCGGCCGGATGGTGCTCTTCTCCAAGGTCGGGCATCGGCTGGTCGAGGTCGACTCAACGAGCCTGACTCTCGACGAGGCTCTTGTCGCGGGGAGCAAGCTGCGCGCCGTGAGTGCGGAATACCTCGCCGATGTCGGTGACCGAGCATCTTGATCGCGAGCCCCCCTGTCGGGTCTTAAAGCGGTGGCGCGGAAGGTGATGCCTGCAATGCCGGCGCCCAAGGTCCGGGTGCGCACGCCGCAGGGAATCCAAGATCGCAGCAAAGCGGGGCCGGCTCGCGGGTCGCGAAGGGCGGATTCCGAGGTCAGGCTCGGACGCGTCAGTGCCGCGTCCCGTGTCGTGTTCAGGGGAACGGCTTAATCGGTGTGGTTCGTGAGCGTGCTCTGTACACGCTCCATCAGGTCGGCGCGGTCGATGCCGGCCAGGGCGAGGGCGCGTGGCACGGTGCCGACCTCCGCCTGGAAGATCCCGAGCAGCAGATGCCCCGAGCGCAGGTCCTTCTTGCGGGCGACGGAGGCGAAGGCGCGTTCGAGCGCGAGCTTGCCCGAGGTGCCCATGGACACCGAACGCGTGGGGTCCTTGCTCGGCCGGGGAAGGTCGAAGTCGGCGAGAGACACTCCCGCCGCGCTCAGGCTGTGCTCGAACTCCTTGTCCAACGCTTCGCGGATCGCCTGGTGGTCGAGCCCGACCGAGGTCAGCACATCGTGCGCGGCGGTTCCTTCATGGTCGGCGATCGCCAGCAGGAGATGCTGTGCCTCGATCGTCGCCGATCCGTCCTCCACGGCCTCATGTGTTCCCCGCGTGATGACGGAGTGGAGGTATTTGTCGAATGCGCTCATTGTCGCCTCCTCAGGGTGACGTCAGCGGCGATGAGCCGCTTGGCGTGCTTCTTGTGCACCGCTTGGCGCGTGACCCCGAGCGCCTCGGCGACCTGCGGCCAGCTCCAGCCCGCTCGCATCGCCTGCTCGACAGCGGAGTCCTCCAACTGATCGGCCAGGCGCCGCAACGCCACCACGGCCGCCAGCCCATCGGCAGGATCTTTGGAACCGGGAATCTCATCAGCGGGCATGCAAGCAACCGTAGTTGACTAATCCTCGCTTAGTCAATGTGGGTTGCTAATTCGTGGATGGGCGCGATCGGGACCGGCCTGGTGGTCTCTTCAGTAGAGGATGCTGGGCAGGTATGCGCCCTCCGGATCGTTGTAGAGCCCGATGGTCATCAGGGTCATCAGCTGGGTGATCTTGAGGCCGTTGCCCAGGCACCACTGGAGCAGCGCGTGGTCGCTCGCCGGGACGAGAATGCCAGGGCCGCCGAAGGCGGGGGCCGCGGCGATGAGCGCCTTGAGGTCCTCGGTGGTCTCGCCGACCGCGTGGGCGAAGAACGCCAGGTCCGTGGCGTAGCCGGTCAGGCGGCCGTCGTGCTCGACGACGCTGGCCGTACCCTGCTTGAGCGCGTCGCTGACCTCCCCGCCGCGATCGACTCCGTGGACTCGCGAGCACAGCTCGTTGCAGGCGGCCAGGTCCGCGTCCGTCGCCGGCCGTACCGTGTGGCCTGGGATGGTGCGCCGGATCGGCGGGCCCTGCATGCAGGCCAGGGTCTCGCGGAACTCGAAGCCCATGCCGGCGTACAGGGCGAACGACCTGCAGTGGTAGCTCGACTGCAGCAGCCTGATGCCCGGCGCCTGCCGCTCGGTGGCCCGGCGCATGACGTCCTCCATGAGCCGACGGCCGACGCCGCGGTTCTGGCAGTCAGGGTCGACGGTGACCGGCCCGATGCCGACGACGCGCGAGCGTTCATCGAGGAAGTTGCTGCCGACGATCCGTCCGTCCAGCTCCGCGGTCACGCTGTAGAAGCCCGGGTGGTTCAGGAGCATGTCCACCAGCCCCGTCGCGGTCTCCACGTCGGGCATGTCACCGATGAAGCCGTGCTCGGCGGCGATCCGGTCGAAGGCCGCGAAACAGATCCTTCCGCAGTCGGCCGCATCAGCGCGTGTCCCTGGGCGCAGGAGCAGATCCATGGTCACACCCTCCGTCGTCTCCGCTGGGTGCCGGGAAACGCCTTCTCTTCCATCAAAGCACCAGGCGCCGTACGGCCCTGCGGCGGCCGGTCGGGGCCGAGAAATGTCGCACCCGACGACTACGCTCGCCGTCGTGGATCCTGCGCGGGGTGAGGTGAGATGGAACTCTTCGATCTGAGCGAGCCCTCCGTGCGCGACCACGTGGTGCGCTGTGAAGCGTGCAAGCACACGCTCCGCACTCCGGAGTCACGGGCTGCCGGGATCGGGCCCGAGTGTGCGGCCAAGCTGGGGCTGGTGCCGCGGAAGCCGCTCAGGATCACGGGAGTGCCGCGGGGCTGGGACTGCGAAGGGCAGATCGATCTCCTGGAGGGGCGCGGCCCGCACGGTTGGTGAAGACACGAAGGTATGGAAGACGCGAAGACGGCTCGCAAAGCGTCCTGTCGTGGGACAGTAGACCTACTGTGATCTCTTCCCCCGCTCTTCCTCTTGACATCGTCGCCATGCCCAACGGCGACGTTCTCGTGCTGCCTGCGGTGTGGCCGGTGCGGCTCAACCCTGAGCAGAGACGGCAACTCGGCGAGCTCCTGCTCAACTCGGACACGCAGGGATTGAGCGTGCGAGAGGCCGAGAAGGCGCCCAGCCCGCAGCAGTAGGGCGACCACAGCGGTGTCCCACGGTGAGAGCACTCCCGGGGCCGCTCCCTTACCTCCGAGACGCGTACGGCTTGCGTACAGCAATGGCTTCTGCGTACAGTGTTCGCATCAAGAGGACGTTGTACGCGGATCTGGAGGAGAAACCATGTCGGACGTCGCGAGCTGGGGCATGAAGGGCAGCTGGGAAGCGAAGAGCCACTGGGGCGGGACGGAGATCGGCGGCCTCTCGGCGGCGGGACTGCGCCGGATGCGCGAGGTCCTGGCGGGCCATGTGGACTCCGGGGCGGTTCCCGGGCTGGTGGCCCTGGTCGGCAGGGGAGACGAGACGCACGTCGAGGCCATGGGGACGCTGCACGTCGGCGGTGGCGAGCCGATGCGCCGCGACACGATCTTCCGGATGGCGTCGCTGAGCAAGCCGATCACGGCCACGGCGGTGATGATCCTCGTCGAGGAGTGCCGCCTGCGGCTGGACGACCCGGTCGACGAGTGGCTGCCCGAGCTGGCGGACCGCCGGGTGCTGACGCGGATCGACGCCCCGCTGGATGACACCGTGCCGGCGCTGCGGCCGATCACCGTACGGGACCTGCTGACGTTCACCTTCGGGTTCGGGGCGGTGCTGGCGCCGCCGGACACATACCCGATCCAGGTCGCGATGCGCGAGCTGGGCCTCGACGGCTCGGCGCACACGGCGGGGCCTGACGAGTGGCTCGGCAAGCTGGGCAAGCTTCCGCTGATGTACCAGCCGGGGCAGCTGTGGCAGTACCACACCGGCTCCGACGTGCTCAGCGTGCTCGTCCGGAGGGTGACGGACCAGTCGCTGGAGACGTTCCTCAAGGAGCGGCTCTTCGGCCCGCTCGGGATGCAGGACACCGGCTTCCACGTGCCCGCGGACAAGATCCACCGCTTCCCGACCAGCTACGCGCACGACCCCGAGACGGGCGGGCTGGTGGTGTGGGACGAGGCCGCCGGCGGGAAGTACAGCAGCCCGCCGGTGTTCGAGGCCGGTGGCGACGGGCTGGTGTCGACGGTGGACGACTATCACGCGTTCTACCGGATGCTGCTGAACAAGGGGACGTACGGCGGGCAGCGCATCCTGTCCCGCGCGACGGTCGAGCTGATGACGATGGACCACCTGACGCCGGAGCAGAAGGCCGAGAAGGACGCGTTCGGCGACCACTTCGGCAGGCACGGCGGCTACGGCTTCGGGGTGGCGGTCCGCACCCACCGCCGCGACCTGGCGTCCGTGGGTCAGTTCGGGTGGGACGGTGGCCTGGGCACGACGGCGTACGCCGACCCGGCCGAGGGGCTCACCGGGATCCTGCTGACCCAGCAGGCGATGGACTCCCTGGACACGCCCCGCCTCCACAAGGACTTCTGGACCACTGCCTACCAGGCGATCGACTGACGGCTCGCCGCTTTGGACGGGTCTGTCGGCGGCGTCTGGTGTTCGGGGGAAGGCATCCGCGGGCGTTGGGGAGAGGCGGTCTGTGGGACGGGGGCCGCGGTAGGTGGCCTGAGTGGTCATCCGGAGGGCGGCGCCGGATGAGGTGGCCGCCGGTGGATGGCCGGGGCAGGTGTCTTCGGACATAAATCAGTTGTTCGGCTGACCGGTCGTCTGTTCTACTCGCCAAGACAGGTCGCCGACCAGGGAGACGGAAATGCGCACGGCTTACATGTCCATCCAAAAGGTAAATGCCACCTATCTTGAGGACATGTCGCTCCGTGAGCACGTTGAATTTGGGGATTTTGGCGCATGTAGACGCCGGTAAGACCAGCCTGACCGAGCGGCTGCTCCACGCCGCCGGTGTCATCGACGAAGTCGGTAGCGTCGATGACGGCAACACCCAGACCGATTCCCTGGCGCTGGAACGGCAGCGCGGGATCACCATCAAGTCCGCCGTCGTGTCGTTCGAGGTCGACGGCGTCACCGTCAACCTGATCGACACCCCCGGGCATCCCGACTTCATCGCCGAGGTGGAGCGGGTGCTCAACGTGCTCGACGGCGCCGTCCTGGTCGTCTCCGCCGTCGAAGGGGTGCAGGCGCAGACCCGCGTGCTGATGCGGACGCTGCGGCGGCTGCGCATTCCCACTCTCGTCTTCGTGAACAAGACCGACCGTGGTGGCGCGCAGGACGAACGCGTGCTGGAGGCGATTTCCGAGAAACTCACGCCATTCGTCATTGCGATGGGATCGGTGTGCGATGTGGGCACGCGGGATTCCGATTTCCGGCCGTACGGCGCCGCCGACGTGGCGTTCACGGCGAGGCTGGCCGAGGTGCTCGCCGAGCGGAATGACGCGATTCTGGCCGCTTTCGTCGATGACGAGACGACGGTGTCGTACGGCGTGCTCCGGCGCGAGCTGGCGGCGCAGACCGGGCGGGCGCTGGTGCATCCGGTGTTCTTCGGCTCGGCGATGACCGGCGCCGGGGTGGATGCGCTGATCTCCGGTATACGGGAGCTGCTGCCCGCGATCGAGGGTGCCGCCGACGGACCCCTCTCCGGCACCGTCTTCAAGGTCGAGCGGGGCTCGGCGGGGGAGAAGATCGCCTATGTGCGGATGTTCTCCGGCACCCTTGCCGTCAGGGAGCAGATCGGCGCGGGGAAGGTCACCTCGATCAGCGTCTTCGAGCACGGCTCGGCCGTCCAGCGAGGGACGGTCGTGGCCGGGCAGATCGGCAAGCTCTGGGGGCTCACGGACATCCGGATCGGCGACCCGATCGGCGCTCCCAGGGAAACGCTCAACACCCTCCGAGAGGAGGGAGTGCCCAGAGGTTTCGGGTCCGGGGAGGTCGGGTTTCAAGAAGGCGCCGCCCGAGAGGTTGGATCCCCGAGGAGCGGCCCTGGTGGGGGCGGCGAGGGGTGCTACTTTGCTCCTCCGACCCTGGAGACCGTGGTCGTCCCCCGTCGTCCCCGGGACCGGGCGGCGCTGCACCTCGCGCTGTCCTACCTCGCCGAGCAGGACCCGCTGATCAACCTGCGCCAGGACGAGATCAGGCGGGAAGTGGCCGTCTCGCTCTACGGCGAGGTGCAGAAGGAGGTCATCCAGGCCACGCTGGCCGATGACTTCCGCGTCGACGTCACCTTCCGCGAGACGACGACCATCTGTGTCGAACGGCTGGTCGGCACGGGCGCCGCGGTCGAGGTCATGCACAGGGGCGACAACCCGTTCCTCGCGACAGTGGGGCTGCGCGTCGAGCCGGCTCCGGTCGGCGCCGGAGTGGAGTTCGGCCTGGAGGTGGAGCCGGGTTCGATGCCGCCCACGTTCTTCAAGGCAGTCGAGGACACCGTGCGGGTGACGCTGCGGCAGGGGATCCACGGCTGGGAGATCCCCGACTGCAGGGTCACCATGACGCACTCCGGTTACGCGGCGCGGCAGAGCCACGCCCACGCCGTCTTCGACAAGTCCATGTCGAGCACCGCGGGCGACTTTCGTGACCTGACGCCGCTGGTGCTGATGGACGCGCTCAGGCAGGCCCGCACCAGGGTGGACGAGCCGATGCACCGCTTCACGATGGAGCTGCCCGCCGACACGTTCGGGCAGGTGGTCGCCGCGCTGGCGCGGCTGCGTGCCGTACCGCAGAGCTCGGAGATCAGGGGCTCGACCTGCGTGCTGGAAGGGGAGATCCCCGCGGCCATGGTGCACGGGCTGCAACGGCAGCTGCCCGCGCTCACGCGTGGCGAGGGTGAGCTGGAGTGCGCCTTCGACCACTACCGGCCGGTCACGGGAGCGGTTCCGAGCAGGCGGCGGACCGACTGCAACCCGCTCAACCGCAAGGAGTACCTGCTGCGCGTCAAGCGGAGGGTGTAGCCGACGTCCACTTCGACAGGGAACTCCTGCGCCAGGGGGCGGGCGGAGCGCTGACGACGCGTTCCGGTCCGCCGGTCGGCGAGGCAGAATGGGGGGACGGCGAGGGAGCTGGGAGTCGCACCGTGTCCACCGCCGACGGTCGCAGCCTCGCCGCGATGCTCGACCTGCTCGTCTACGAGAACGTCCTGGTGGCCTGGCGGGTGCGCTCGGGCGTGTACGAGATCGTGCTCCACGACGGCGAGGAGATCGCGATGAGCCGCGACCAGGCGGCGATGTGGTCGCTGGGGGCCTTCGAGGTGTTCCTCGCGTTCGTGGACCAGGGCCGGATCATCCCGCGCATGCCGTAGTCCTGTCGCGCGGCAGGGCGGCGGCATCGGGACTCCGTTCGATGCCGCCGCCCTGCCCGGACGACGCGGTCAGGACGCGGTCAGGACGTCGACAGCGCGACCGTCGGCGACAGGCGGGCCGCCCGCATGGCCGGGTACAGCCCCGCCACCGTGCCGATGACCAGCGTGGCCCCGACCGCGCCGCCGATCGACCACGGCGGCACCACGGGCGGCCAGTTCTGCGACAGCGCGTACCCGATGGTGGCCAGGGCGCCCAGCACCGCTCCCGCGACCCCGCCCAGCGCCGACAGCAGCAGCGACTCGGAGAGGAACTGGACCCGCACCTGCCCTCGCGTGGCTCCGAGCGAGCGCCGCAGTCCGATCTCCTTCCTGCGCTCCAGCACCGAGATGACCATGGTGTTGGCCACCCCCACGCCGCCGACCAGTAGCGCGACGGCGCCGAGGCCCAGCAGCAGGTTGGTGAACGCGCCCGCGGCCGCCGCCTTGGCGGCCAGCGCGTCGGACGGACGGCTGACCTCGACCTCGGAGGGGTTCTCCGGGTTGACCGTGCGCGGCAGGACGTCGCGCACCGCCTCCACCGCCGCCTCGTCCGACCGCTCGTAGATCGTCGTCGGGTGGCCGTCGAAGCCGAGCTCCTCCTCGGCGACGGGGAAGCCGATGAGCGCCGAGCGCTCCACCTCGGGGGCCAGCGGCATCGGGCCGAGAATCCCGATCACGGTGAACCACCGGCCGCCCATCCAGACGCGCACCCCCGTGCGGGTGATGCCCAGCCGCTCGGCGGCCCTGGCGCCGAGGACGACGGCGGGCTGGCGGGAGGTGGCGTCGTTCAGCCAGGTTCCCTTCGCCACACTGCCCTCCAGGGTGGTGAGCAGGGAGGCGGTCGCCGCCTGGACGGTGATGCCGCCGGTGACCGCCTCGTCGATGTGGGCGGTCCGCCGTACGGTGGCCGCGACGGTGCCGGTCGCGGAGGCCGAGGTGACGGGTGCGATGCGCGAGACCATGTCGACCGAGGCGACGGGCAGTTTGGCGGGCTCGCCGAAGACGGTGGTGCCCGCCGAGACCGTCAGCAGGTTGGTGCCGAGCTTGTCGAGCTGACGGAGCAGCTCCTCCCGTGACGACGACGAGATCCCGATCACCGCGATCATCGTGGCGATGCCGATCGCGATCCCGAGCGCCGAGAGGATCACCCTGGTCGGACGGGCGCGCAGTCCTGACGCGCCCACCCTGAAGACGTCGGAGAGGCTCAGCCTGGCGGGCTTCATGACAGCACCAGCCCGTCCCTGACCCGTACCTGCCGAGGGCACCATTCGGCGATCTCGTTGTCGTGCGTGATGATCGCGATCGTGGTGCCTCCCTCGTGGAGCTCTTTGATGATCTTCAGGACCTCGGCGCCCGCCGCCGAGTCGAGGTTGCCCGTCGGCTCGTCGGCCAGCAGCAGCGGAGGATCGCCGACCACTGCCCTGGCCACGGCGACGCGCTGCTGCTCGCCGCCCGACATCTGGTTCGGCTTGTGGTCGAGCCGGTGTCCGAGGCCCACGCGATCCAGCGCCGCGGCGGCCCGCTCCCGCCGCTTGCGCAGCGGGGTGCCGGTGTAGAGCAGCCCGTCGGCCACGTTGTCCAGGGCGCTCACCCCCGGCGAGAGGTGGAACTGCTGGAAGACGAAGCCGAGGTGGCGAGCGCGCAACGCGGACAGCCGGCGGTCGTTCAGGTCGAGAACGGAGTGTCCGGCGATCCGCACGGTCCCCGTGGTCGGCCGGTCGAGGGTGCCGATCATGTGGAGCATCGTGGACTTCCCCGAACCGGAGGGGCCGATGATCGCCAGGAGCTCCCCCGTGGAGATGGTCAGATCCACCCCGCGCAGCGCATGGACGTGCCCGTTGTAGGTCTTGGTGACCCCGCGCAGCTCGACGATGTTCATTCCGCGGGCACCCCGACCTTCATGCCCTCGGCCAGGCCCTCGCCGGTGATCTCGACCATGCCGCCGCCGAACGCGCCGACCTTGACGGGGACCAGCCGGGTGCGGGCGCCCTCCACGACCTCGACGCCGAAGCCGCCCTCGCGCAGCGCGAGCAGCGCCTCCACCGGTACGGCGAGCACGTCCTCGCTCCGCTCGCTGACCAGCTCGACCTCGACAGGGGCCTGGTCGAGCTTGGTCTTCGGGGTCTTGCTGAGCGTGATGTCGACGTCGATCGTCGTGCCGTCCTGGGCGGTCTTGGCCACGGTGCCGACCTCGGTGATCTTCCCGGTCATCGTTTCGCCGCCGGGCAGCTCGACGTCGACCTTGGCGCCCTTCCTGGCCAGCGACTGGTCGCCGGTGTCGAGGTCCACGTGGACGAGCCTGCGCAGGCCGCTGACGGTCAGCGCCGGCCGGCCCGGGTCGGTTCTCGCGCCGACGGCGGTCTTGGCCTCGGTCACCCTGACCGAGGAGGGAAGGAACACCACCTGGGAGGCGTCCACCCGCCCGGTCTCCGGCAACCCCCTGTCCTCCTGCCATTCGAGGACGGCCAGGTAGGTGGCGTAGGAGAAGTGGTCGTCCACGGTGAAGTCGTCGTAGCCGAGCGCCCTCAGGTTGCGCTCCAGCTGCTCCACGTCGGGGCCGTCGTCGACGCCCTGTTCCAGGGTCCGGTAGAGGGGCAGCTTGCCGTACATCAGGACGAGGGGTTCGCGGTCGATCGTGAGCAGTGAGCGGCCGCGCCTGATGATCGAGCCCTCCTCCGGCACCCAGGTGACGGTGCCGGCCCTGCCGGAGGCGACCTGGCGCTCGCCCGAGTAGGTGAGCGAGCCGTCCACGGTCTTGGTGTCGACCAGGTCCTGCCTGGTGATGGCGGCCGTGGCGGGCACCGGGGCGGCGCTCTGCGTGGCCGCGCCGGTGCCGCCACCGTCGGTGAAGCCGACCAGCGCCGCCCCCGCTGCCGCGACCGCCAGAAGGCAGGCGCCCGCGAGGATGCCCTTTCTCACGATCCGCCCTTCGCCATGCCGGGCGCGAGCTCCTTGCACGCCTCCTGGGCGGCCTTGACCTTCGCCTCGCCGCCCTTGGGCGCGGTCATCTTCATCATGCCGTCGGCGCCCGGGTCGGGCATGTCGACGCCGTGCTCGCGCATGCACTGGGCGAACTTGACCATCTGGTCGCGGCGCTTCGGGTCCTGGGCCGCCTTGTCGCCGATCGCGCCGTCGAGATGCTCCTTGCAGGCCTTCATGGCCTTGTCCATGAGGCCCTTGTCGGCGCCGCCCTTCTTCGACTCGATGCGGATGCCGCCGGTGGCGTCGGGGTCGGCCATGTCGACGCCGTTCTCGCGCATGCACTGCGCGAACTTGAGCTGGGCCTCGGCCCTGTCGACGGTGGCGGAGGGGCTCGGCTTGGCGGCGGCGGCGCCCTCTCCGGCCACGCTCGCGACGCCGGTGGTGGGTTGGTCGGTGCCGCAGGCGGCGAGGAGGAGCAGCGGCAGCGAGGCCAGCAGCAGTCGTGTTCTCATGCGGCACACTTCACCGGAGCGGGCGCTAAAGCCGGATAAGGCGCTTACTCACGACTAACAGTCGCTCCTGCACTCTCATGGCTATGCGGGTGCTGATCGTCGAAGACGAAGAACAACTGGCCGACGCCGTCGCGCGGGGCCTCAGGCTGCACGCGATGGCCGTCGACGTGGCCTATGACGGCCAGGAGGCGCTGGAGCGGGCCTCCTACACCGACTACGACGTCGTCGTCCTCGACCGTGACCTACCGGAGGTGCACGGCGACGACGTCTGCGGCGAGCTGACCAGCAGGACCAGGATCCTCATGCTGACCGCCGCGGGGCAGGTGCGCGACCGGGTCGACGGGTTGTCGCTCGGCGCGGACGACTACCTGGTCAAGCCGTTCGCCTTCGCCGAGCTGGTGGCGCGGATCAGGACACTGGCCCGCCGTACCTCCCCGGCCGCGCCGCCGGTGCTGGAGCGGGCCGGGATCAGGCTCGACCCGGCCCGCCGTACGGTCACCAGGGACGGCCGCGAGCTGTCGCTGAGCCGCAAGGAGTTCGACCTGCTGCGGGAGCTGATGCGCGCCGACGGCGAGCTGGTCAGCTCCGCCGACCTGCGCAGGGACGTCTGGGACGAGTTCGCCGACGGCGACACCAGCGTGCTGCGCGTGACCATGACCTCGCTGCGCAGGAAGCTGGGCGCGCCGCCGGTCCTGGAGAACGTGCCGGGGAAGGGATACCGGCTGTGAGGCTCGGGCTGCGGGCACGACTCACCGTGCTGTACGGCGTGCTGTTCTTCGTGGCGGGCTCGGTCCTGCTCTGGTTCACCTACATCCTGACGGCCAACGCCCTGAGCAAACAGATGGTCATGGCCTACACCAAGACCGGTCCCGCGGGGGCGCTGCCGACCAAGGAGCAGATCGACGTGGCGGTCAAGCGGACGGTCGGCGACAAGGCGGCCGGCGTGCTGGAGGAGATGCTGCGCTCCTCCCTGATGATCATGGTGCTCATCGGGATCACCGCGGTCGTGGTCGCCTACCTGGTGGCAGACCGCGCGCTGCGCCCGCTCGACAGGGTCACCGCGACCGCGGAACGGCTCTCGGAGAGCAACCTGCACGAGCGCATCGGCCTGGAGGGCCCCAAGGACGAGATCAAGCGGCTGGCCGACACCTTCGACGCGATGCTCGACCGGCTGCACAGGGTCTTCGACGCGCAGCGCAGGTTCATCGCCAACGCCTCGCACGAGCTGCGCACCCCGCTGGCGGTCAACCGCACGGTCCTCGAGGTGTCGCTGGAGGAGCCGGAGGCCTCTCCCGACCTCAAGGCGCTGGCCAGGGCGCTGCTCGGCACCAACTCCCGCCACGAACGGCTGATCGAGGGCCTGCTGCTGCTCGCCCAGTCGGAGCAGGAGCTCACCGCCCGCAAGCCGGTCGAGCTGCGCCACGTGGTGGCCACCGCGATGGAGCAGGCCGAGCTCCATCCCCGCAGGCGGCGCGTCACGATCCACCAGGACCTCGGTCCCGCGATGACCGAGGGCGACCCGCTGTTCCTGGAGAGGTGCGTCTTCAACCTCATCGAGAACGCGATCAAGTACAACGTGCGCGAGGGGGAGGTCTGGGTCCGGGTCTCCACCGAGAACGAGGCCGCAGTGATCACCGTGGAGAACACCGGTCCGGTGGTCCCGCCGTACGACGTGGACGACCTGTTCGAGCCCTTCAGGCGGCAGGCGGGCGACCGCGTCAAGTCCGAACGCGGCTCGGGGCTCGGCCTGTCCATCGTCAGGGCCATCGTCGACGCCCACGGCGGCACCGTCACCGCTCTCGCCCGCCCCGAAGGTGGACTGGTCGTCACCGTGGGGCTGCCGCGCAGGGCGGGCGTCGCGGCGAGAGCGGTGCGGGTGTAGCCGTCCTAGCAGGTGAAGTGGACGCCGGAGAAACCAGCGCGCCACGCCGTCACGTCGGGGGCGACGGTCGCGGGGTCCACCGCGGGATCGAGGCCGCGGGCGATGAACGAGGCCAGGACCGGCATGTCGCTCTCCTGCATGCCCAGCCGCGCCACCTCCGGCGTGCCCAGGCGCAGCCCGTTGACGTCGCCGTCCACGGGAGCGACGGGCAGGCCGATCCCGCAGGCCAGCAGGTTGGCTCTGCGCAACCGGCGGGCCGCCGCCTGCCCCCCGCCCGGGGCGAGCAGGGCGAACTGGTGGGAGTTGGTGCCGCCGCCGAAGACCGGCAGGCCGAGCTCTTCCAGGCTGGTGGCCAGCTGGTGGGCGGTGACGACCATCATCTCCGCGTAGGCCTTGCCCGCGACCTTCCAGTCGAGCAGCGCGACGGCCAGCGCCGCCGTACGTCCCGCGTCGAAGTTGGCCGTCAGGCCGGGGTAGGCGATGGCGTCGAGCCGCTCGGCGAGCTCGGCGGAGTCGGTGACGACGAGGCCGCCGGCGGGGCCGCCGAGGCTCTTGTAGGTGCTCATCGTCATCAGGTGGGCGCCCGAGGCGAGGGGGTTCGGCCAGACGCCGCCCGCGATCATCCCGCAGGCGTGGGCGGCGTCGAAGAGCACCCGGGCGCCCACCTCGTCGGCGACCTCGCGCACGGCGGTTACCGGGTGGGGGAAGGGGTTGAGGCTGCCGCCGATGGTGATCAGCTTGGGGCGGACCCTGACGGCCAGCTCGCGCAGGGCGGCGACGTCCACGGTGTAGCCGTCGGCGGCAACCGGGGCGTCCACCGTGGTCAGGCCGTAGAGGCCGGCCGCGCCCGCCGCGTGGTGGGTGACGTGGCCGCCGATGGAGGGCGGCGGGGCGATGATCGTGTCACCTGGACGGCAGGTGGCCATGAAGGCGTACAGGTTGGCCAGCGCGCCCGAGCCGACGCGGACCTCGGCGTAGCGGGCGGAGAAGACCTCGGCGGCCAGGGCGGCGGCGATGATCTCGATCTGCTCGATCGCCTCGAGCCCCATCTCGTACTTGTCGCCCGGATAGCCGAGCGACGGCCGCGTGCCGAGGTTCGCCGACAGCAGCGCCTCCGCGCGCGGGTTCATGATGTTGGCCGCGGGGTTGAGGTTGACGCACTCGACGTCGTGGATCTCGTGGTTGCGGGCGGCGAGTCTTTCGATCCCGGCCAGCGTGGACGGCGCGGTCTGGGCTGAGACCTCGGCCGCTCCGCGTTGGACCAGGTCCTCGGCGGCGGCGGGTACCCAGGGGCGAGGAGCGAGCATGTGGCCAGGGTAGGCAGGCTCCCGGCGCGGGCGCATGGTGTGGATGAAGGGACCCGCTCCTACACTTGTCGGATGCAGGCAAGGCTCGACGCACTCGCGGCGGCCATCGAGCGGAGCGTCTCGGTCGACGACCCCGAGGGCCGCCTGCTCGCCTACAGCTCCATGCACGCCGACGCCGACCCGGTGAGGGTGGCCGCCATCCTGTCCAGGCAGGTCGCCCCCGAGGTCCGGCTGTGGCAGGACCGGCACGGCATCGCCGCCGCCACCTCCGCCGTGCGCGTGCCCGCCAACGCGGAGCTGGGCATGGGCGCGCGGGTCTGCGTGCCCATCAGGGACGGCGGGCGCTGCCTGGGCCACCTGTGGCTGCTCGACCCCGGCCAGTCGCTGGACGACGAGGCGCTGGCGCTGGCCGAGGAGGCCGCCCGCGACCTGGCGGCCGACTGGCGCGAAGACCTCGACACGCTGGTCCGCCGCCTGCTCACCACCGGGCAGGGCGCGGAGAAGCTGCCTCCCCAGCTGGTCCAGGTGTGCGTCGTGCTCCCCGGCTCGGCCCGGCGCGAGCGCAACGCCATCGGCGGGTTCGTCACCGACTCCCACGCGGCCTACCTGCTGCGCCATCCGGCCGAGAGCGCGCCGCCCGAGGAGGGCGTCATCCGGGGCTACAGCGACCCGGCGGGGCTCGACGCCGCGCCCGAGGCCTACCGCCAGGCGCTGGCCGCCGCCCACCTGGCCGCGGGCGACCCCGCCCTGCCCCGGCACGTCTCGTGGTCGGAGCTCGGGGTCTACCGGATGCTGCTCGGCGCGGCCGACGACCCGCTGGCCCCCCTGGACGGCGAGCAGGTCCACACCCTGGAGACCTACCTCGACCTCGGCGGCAACGCCCAGCGCACCGCGACCCGCCTGCACCTGCACAGGACCACGCTCTACTATCGGCTCGGCCGCATCGCGGGCGCGCTCGGCGCCGACCTCGACGACGGTCTGACCAGGCTCCACCTGCACCTGGCCCTGAAGAAGCGCCGGCTGCCGCCCGACCTGCGCTAGCCCCCTGCTCCAGCTCCCCGGCCGCACCGGGGAGCTGGAGCCCGTTCACTCGGCCGCCAGCCGATCGGCCTCCTCGTGCAGCGCGCTGACCAGCAGAAGCTCAAGCCTGAGCTCGGTCAGGTCGGTCGCCGCGAGGCCATCGAGAACCTGCATGGTGGGCCTCCCTGATCATGAGACGCCCCACTCGCCACACCGGTTTACGTCAGCTTCTCGGTCGTGAACGACCGAGCTTGCAGCTCCTCTCCGTCGATGGATTCGACGTTTCGGGCCGCGTAAGGCAGCGTGACTCACTGCCCGACATGGCAGGCCATGCCGCGTTGCGATGCCGATACCAGATCACAGAGCCGTTCCCCGGCACGCCGGGTGCGTTCAATCCCGTCACCGCGTCACCAAGAGTAACAACAAGCCTACGCAGGGAAGCCATTCCTCTCGGGCGTGAACGCCCGAGGTTCCTGGCTGGATGGCGCTGACTTTCCATGTGTCAGGCCACGCCTGACAATCCCTCCTGCGCGACGGCTCTGGCGCCCTTGACCTCCGCCATGATGATGGCGCTCCGCTCCTCGGCGATCTTCCTGCAGATGGTGGTGTAGGCCTGGAGAATTCTGCGGTAGGCCGCACGTGCCTCCTCGAGTTGGGCGTTGAGCGCGAGCACGCGGATGGGGTCGTCGTAGAGTTCGGCCTCCGCGAGCATGGCCCGTGCCTCGTTCACGATTTCCTCGGCGCGCTGCCGTGTGCGGCGCAGCAGCGCCGAGCACTCGTAGAGCTCGCCCAGTCGTGCGGAGGAGACGATGCGCTCGGCAGAGCGCACGGCTGGATCCTCGGTCGTCTGACGGCTGAGTTCCGTTCCCATTCCTGCCACCTCCCCGGTCAAGGTTGCCTGAGTGTAGACGCGCGATCCTCTCCTCCGGATCACGTGGAAGGGCCGGGGGTAGGGCACTGTTCCCTGCGGGGATGATTCTCTACGCCCGGGGGGAATTCATCGCTCCCGCCACACCCCTTTTAATCAGCAAATTTGCACCGCTAGGGGATATGTCGCCTGTCCTAAAAGGACGGGCACGAACACGCCCGATCAGCCACGCCACGCCCACGCCTCGTCACATACTGAAGCGGAATGCAAGCGGAACGTGACGGCTGAGGGGCGCGGCTGTGGCTGAACAACCAACGGGGCGCGATGGCGGCGGTGTCGACGTCAGCGTCATCATCCCCGTCCACAACTGCAGGGCATTTCTCGATCGCAGCCTGACCTCCGCTCTCGTGCAGCGGGTGAACAAGGAGATCGTCGTCGTCGACGACGGCTCCACCGACGGCAGCGCCGACCTCCTCGACCTCTACTCCCACTACCACCGAGGCGTGATCAAGCTCGTGCGCACGGAGCACTCCGTCGGCGCGGGCCGCCCGCGCAACCTCGGCCTCGAGCACGCCACGGGTCGCTACGTCTTCTTCTGCGACGCCGACGACTACCTCGGGCCCGAGGCGATGGAGCGCATGCTGGCCGTCGCCGACCGCAACGGCTCCGACATCGTGCTCGGCAAGGTCGTCGGGCACGGCCGGCGTGCGCCCGTCTCGATGTTCCAGGCCGGCGCCGACCGGGTCGAGCTGGGCGCCAGCGCCGTCTACAACAGCCTGAGCTGCTTCAAGCTCTTCCGCAGGGAGATGCTCGACAGGCACGGCATCAGGTTCGCCGAGGACCGGCTGGTGGGCGAGGACATCTACTTCAGCGTCCACGCCTACTGCCACGCCAAGATCATCTCGGTCGTGGCCGACTACGACTGCTACCACCTGGTCGCCAGGCCCGACGGCAGCAGCATCATGCAGCAGCCCTCCAGCCGCGACCCGCTCGACTGGCTGGCCATGATCAGGGATCCGATCGCGCTGATGGCCGAGCACGTCGAGCCTGGCCCGCTGCGCGACCACCTGCTCCGCCGCCACTTCAGGCTCGACATCTTCGCCCAGCTAGGCGCGCCCTTCCTGGAGGCCGACGAGGTGCGGCGCAAGGAGATCGCGCAGGAGGTCGCCGCGCTGTGCGACGAGTGGATGACCCCTGGCGTCATGGAAAGGCTGACCACGACCGACGGCCAGCGTCTGGCGGCGCTCGGCGACATCGAGCGGCTGGTACGGCTGGCCGACATCGAGGCCGCGACCGTGCGGCGCCGCCTGACCGGGCTGCGGTGGGAGGGCGAGAGGCTGGTCGTCGAGGGCGAGGCCGCGCTCGACGGCATGGACAGTCAGGGCGGCGTCGCGCTGGTGCTGCGCTCCAGACACGAGGAGCCGGTCGAGGTGGCCGTGCAGGCCGAGACCGACGGGCACTCCTTCACCGCCAGGATCGACCTCGCCGAGCTGACGTCGGGCGTGTGGGACCTCCACGTCGCCGTCGAGTGCGAGGGCGTGGTCCGGCTGGGCCGGTTGGGCGCCGCCAGGGAGAGCGGCATCACCAGGCCGGCTCCCCGGCTGGTCGGCGCCGTGGTCGCGCTGCCGTACTTCACCAGGTCCAACGGCAACCTGAGCCTCGACGTCGGAGGGCACGTGCTCACCGTGCCGGGCTCCGTGCGCCTCACCCGCACCCGGTGGGCGCTGGGGCACCGGCTGGTCATCGACGGGGCGATCACCGTCGGCGGAGACGGCGTCCCCGAGGCGGGAGCCGTACGCCGGCTGGTCTGGCGGGAGCGGCACACCGGCAGGGAACGCACCGAGCGGGTCGTGGCGCTGCCCGGCGGGAGGTTCGCCTCCAGGCCCGCGATCGGCAGGTTCGCGCCCGGCACCTGGGACGCCTACCTGGAGCTGGAGCTGGGCGGCCCGCCCGTGCGCTTCAGGATCGAGGCCGACGCGGACACGGTGGCCGAGCCGCGCAGCTGGTGGCGCGGGCCCGTGCGCAGCAGCGTCAGGCCCTACGCGACGTCAGGGAAGGGCAGGTTGAGCACGGTCGTCCGTAAGATCACGCCGCGCGCGGTCCTTCGGCGATTCTTCGGCTAATTGCCACATATATGCAGTTGCAAGGCCATCACCTAAAGTAGGGACGTTTGATCCCCTTCATGGAGGCTTGGTCGTGCACGTACCCGATGGCTTCTTCAATGCCGCTACCTCCGTTTCGGCCGGTGTCGTCGCGGCCGCGGGGGTGGCGGTCTGCCTGCGTGGCGCGAGGAGAGAGCTCGACGACCGCACCGCGCCCATGGCCGGTCTGGTCGCGGCCTTCATCTTCGCCGTCCAGATGCTCAACTTCCCCGTCGCGGCGGGCACCAGCGGGCACCTGCTCGGCGGCGCGCTGGCCGCGATACTCGTCGGGCCGTACACAGGAGTGCTGTGCATGGCCGTGGTGCTGCTCGTGCAGTGCGTCTTCTTCGCCGACGGCGGCGTCACCGCGCTCGGCATCAACGTCCTGATCATGGGCGTGGTCACCGTGCTGGTCGGCTGGGGCGTCTTCCGCCTGGTCACCGGGGCGGTCAAGAGCAAGGCGGGGGTCAGCGCGGGCGCGTTCCTGGCCGCGCTGGTCTCGGTGCCCGCCTCCGCGCTGGTGTTCGCGCTGCTGTTCGCGGTCGGCGGCACCGCGCCCATCGACACCGCCGCCGTGGCCGCGGCCATGGGCGGCGTCCACGTGCTCATCGGCATCGGCGAGGCGCTCATCACCACCGCGACCGTCGGCGCGGTGCTGGCAGTACGGCCCGACCTGGTGTACGGCGCGCGCGGCCTGGCCACCCCGCTCGTCCTGAAGGGCGCCGACGGCACGGTCTCCACCGTCGAGGCGCCCTCCACAGTCGGACCCGCCCCGGGCGGCGTCAGGCCGTTCCTGATCGGGGGTATCGGCGTGACGCTCGTGCTCGCGGGCGTGGTCTCTTTCTTCGCCTCCTCCAGCCCCGACGGCCTGGAGGCGGTCGCCGAGAACAAGGGCTTCCTCGACCAGGCGACCGAGCACCCGCTGGGCTCGTGGGTGCTGGCCGACTACGGCGACGTCGGCGGCATCCATGTCGGCATCGCCGGCGTGATCGGCGTGGGCATCACGCTGGTGGTGGCGGGGGCCGTCGCCTACGCCGCCCGCCGCAGGGGCAGCAGGGCCAAGGTCTGAGAGATGGGCGCGGGACACCACCACCAGCTCTACCGGCCGGGCGACTCGCCGGTCCACCGGCTGCCGCCGCACTGCAAGCTGGTGGCGGTGCTCGCGTTCGCCGTGGTCGTCGTGGCCACGCCGCGCGAGTCCTTCTGGGCGTTCGGCTGCTACGCGCTCCTGCTGGCGGCCGTGGCAGTGGTGGCACGGGTCCCGCTCGGCCACGTGGCGCGGCGGATGGTGATCGAGGTGCCGTTCGTCGTGTTCGCGGTGGCGATCCCGTTCATCGGGCTGGGGGAGCGGACCGACGTGCTCGGGCTCTCGCTGAGCGTGCAGGGGCTGTGGGCGGCGTGGAACATCCTGGCCAAGGCCTCCCTCGGCGTCGTCGCCTCCATCCTGCTGGCGGCCACGACCGAGCCGCGGATGATCCTCCTGGGCGCGCAGCGGCTCAGGCTGCCCTCGCTGCTGGTGCAGATCGCGATGTTCATGCTCCGCTACCTGGACGTGATCATGGAGGAGATGCGGCGGATGCGGGTGGCCAGGGAGTCGCGCGGCTTCGTGGCGCGTGACGTGCGGCAGATCCCGGTGATCGCGCGCTCGGCGGGGGCGCTGTTCATCCGCTCCTACGAGCGGGGCGAGCGGGTCCACCTGGCTATGCTCAGCAGGGGATACAACGGATCCCTCCCCGTTATTCACGAAATTTCGGGATCAGGGCGGCAGTGGGTGGTCGCGCTGGCCCTGCCGGTCACCGCGCTGGCCGTTCTTGGAGTGTCATGGTGGTGAATTCCCTCGAGGTGAGCGAGCTCGCCTACGCCTACCCGGACGGCACGCAGGCCCTGTTCGGCGTCGACCTGACGATCGGCAGGTCCGAGCGCGTCGCCCTGCTCGGACCGAACGGCGCCGGCAAGACCACGCTCGTCATGCACCTCAACGGCATCCTCACCGCAGGCCACGGCACGGTACGCGTGGCGGGCACATCGGTGCGCCCGGACACGCTGAAGGAGATCAGGCAGCGGGTCGGGCTGGTCTTCCAGGACCCCGACGACCAGCTGTTCATGCCGACCGTCCGCGACGACGTGGCCTTCGGCCCGGCCAACATGGGCGTCAAGGGCGAGGAGCTGGAGCGCAGGGTCAAGAACGCCCTCGACAGGGTGGGCATGGCCGACCACGCCGACCGGCCGCCGCACCACCTGTCCTTCGGCCAGCGGCGGCGGGTGGCGGTGGCCACCGTGCTGGTCATGGAGCCCGAGATCCTGGTGCTGGACGAGCCGTCGTCCAACCTCGACCCCGCCGCGCGCAGGGAACTGGCCGAGATCCTCCGCTCGCTCGACGTGACCGTGTTGATGGTCACCCACGACCTGCCGTACGCGCTGGAGCTGTGCGAGCGGTCGCTGATCCTGTCCGGCGGCGTGATCGCCGCCGACGGGCCCACCGGGACGCTGCTGGCCGACCCCGAGCTGCTGGCCGCGCACCGCCTCGAGCTGCCGTACGGCTTCGCTATCCCTGAGGGGCGTTGACGACCACCAGGCGGTCGCCCTCCCTGATCGAGGACACCTCCTCGTCGGCGTAGGTCAGGATCCGGCCGTCGCGCACGACCGCGATGACCACGCCGTCGCACTGGGAGGGCGACCTGCCGATCTCGTGCGGCTGGACGGGCCGCTCGGCCAGGTCGAGGCCCTTGCCGTACGCCAGGAAGTCCTCGATCAGAGCGCTGACCGCGGGGCTCTGGGTGGCCACGCCCAGCATCCTGCCCGCCGCGTCGGAGGAGGTGATGACGACGTCGGCGCCGCTCTGCCGGACGAGAGGGTCGTTCTCCGCCTCGCGCACCGCGGCCACGATCGTGGCGGTCTTGTTGAGCTGGCGGGCGGTCAGCGTGACCAGCGCGGTCGTGTCGTCGCGCTGGGTGGCCACGATGATCTCGCTGGCCTGGCGCACGCCCGCCCTGTTCTGCACCTCGCTCCTGGTGGCGTCGCCGACCACACCCGCGAAGCCGTCGGCGTTGGCCTCCTCGATCGCCTCGGCGCGCGGGTCGATGACCACGATCGACTCCTTGTCCCGCTCGTTCTCCAGCAGCGTGCGGATCGCGGCCCTGCCCTTGGTGCCGTAGCCGATGATCACGGTGTGGTCGCGCAACCTGGACCTCCATCGGTCGATCAGGAAGATTTCGCGGGTGCGCCGGGTGAGGACCTCCAGCGTCGTGCCCACGAGGATGACGAGGAAGACGATGCGCAGCGGTGTGACGGCGAGGATGTTCACGGTCCTGGCGAGGGGGGTCACGGGGGTGATGTCCCCGTACCCTGTCGTCGACACCGTCACCGTCGCGTAGTAGAGCGCGTCGAGGAGCGAGACCTTGCCGTCGTAGCTGTCCTTGTAGCCGTCCAGATCCAGCGCGACCAGCAGGAACACCAGGCCCAGCGCTGCGCAGGCGTAGACGATCCTGCGCAGGACCGCCCTTATCGGGCTGAGCGAGGGGGCGGGCAGACGGACGCCGGTGCCTCGAAGGTCGTCCTGCATAGTGGTGATCGTAGTTTGTCCATGCCGTCCCTCTGGGGATGTCGAAGTACAGTGGCTCATCGAGGAGGGCAGATGAAGCTGCGGCTGGCGCGTCATGCCATGGGCGATGCCGTGGTGGTGGCCGTGGAGGGAGAGCTCGATCTCTTCACCGCACCCTTCCTCCGCGACGAGGTCCGCGACGCGATCAAACAGGACGGCGCGCGGCTCGTCCTCGATCTCCAGGCACTGTCGTTCATGGACTCCAGCGGGCTGTCGGTGCTCATCGAGGCCTGGCGGCTGGCGACGGGCGAGGGCGGCGGCGTCTCGCTCGCCGCGCCGCAGGCGCCGGTGGCCCGCATCCTGCGCACCACCGGCCTCGACCGGCGGATCAAGGTCTATTCGGACGTCGACACGGCGGTGGGCGCGATCTGAGGGGAGCCGGGCGCCGGCTCCCCACGGCGTCGTGGCGACACCTTGGCGCGCGCGTTTCCCATTAGTGGCCCACCCCGAGTAGAACTTCATTCGGTTCTCGCGTTAAGGTCCGTGGCATGGACGTCAACGGAGCAGTAGCAATCATCTCGGGCGGGGCCAGCGGGCTGGGCGAGGCCACGGCCCGCGAGCTCGCCCGCCAGGGCGCGACCGTGGTCATCGCCGACCTCAACGAGGAGCGCGGCAAGTCGATCGCCGACGAACTCGGCGGAGTCTTCGTCAGGACGGACGTCTCGGACGAGGGCGACGTGCAGGCGGCCGTCGACGCGGCCGTGGCCACGGGCAAGCCGGTACGCGTGATCGTCAACAGTGCGGGCATCGGCTGGGCCGAGCGCACCGTCAACCGTGAGGGCGCTCCGCACAGCCTCGCCAGCTACCGCAAGGTCATCGAGGTCAACCTGATCGGCACCTTCAACCTCATGCGCATCGGCGCGGCGGCCATCGCCAAGACCGATCCCGTCTCCGAGGACGGGCACCGCGGCGTGGTCATCAACACCGCCTCCGTGGCCGCGCTGGAGGGCCAGACCGGCCAGCTGGCCTACTCCGCGTCCAAGGGCGGCATCGTGGGCATGACCGTGCCCGCCGCCCGCGACCTGGCCGCGATCGGCGTGCGGGTCAACACGATCTGCCCCGGCATCATCGACACGCCGATCTACGGCTTCTCCGGCAACGCCGAGGAGTTCAAGGCCAAGCTCGTCGCCCCCGTCGTCTTCCCCAAGCGCATGGGTCGCGCCGACGAGTTCGCCCACCTGGTGCGCGCGCTCGTCGAGAACGACTACATGAACGCCGAGGTCATCCGCTTCGACGGCGGCATCCGCTTCCAGCCCAAGTAAGTGAGGTGCGCGTGTCCGCAGAAGAGGTTCTGATCGAGGAGTCCGACGGCGTCGCGGTGATCACGATCAACCGCCCGTCGGCTCGCAACGCCGTGAACGGCGCCGTCGCGCGAGGGATCGCCGCGGCGCTGGACTCCCTGGACTCCCGCACCGATGTCTCGGCCTACGTCCTGACCGGCGCGGGAGGCACGTTCTCCGCGGGCATGGACCTGAAGGCCTTCCTGGCCGGCGACTTCCCCGTCATCGAGGGCAGGGGCTTCGGCGGCATCGCGGAGGCGCCGCCCAAGAAGCCGCTGATCGCGGCGGTGGAGGGCTACGCCCTCGCGGGCGGCTTCGAACTGGCGCTGTCGTGCGACCTGATCGTGGCGTCGGCGGAGTCGAAGTTCGGCCTTCCCGAGCCCAAGCGCGGCCTGGTGGCGGGCGCGGGCGGCATCATGCGCCTGCCGCGCAGGATCCCGTACCACGTGGCCATGGAGATCGCCCTGACCGGTGACCACTACCCGGCCTCCAGGCTGTACGAGCTGGGTCTGGTCAATCGGATCACCGAACCCGGCGAGGCGCTCGCCGGCGCGCTCGAACTGGCGCGCAGGATCGCGGCGAACGCCCCGCTGGCGCTCGCGGCGACCAAGAAGGTGATCATCGAGTCGGCCGACTGGTCGATCGAGGAGATGTTCAGGAAGCAGGGGCCGATCATCAACCCGGTCTTCGGCTCCAAGGACGCGATGGAGGGCGCGGCGGCCTTCGCCGAGAAGCGCGCTCCCCAGTGGCGGGGCGAGTAGCCCCACTCGTCAGGCTCCTCCCGATCTCGGGAGGAGCCTGTTTCTTTACGCCGAGGAGGGGAAACCCCGCATTACCGTAAAAGGAGACGGTCCACCTTCGGCGGCAGGAGAGCCCATGAGTTCCCCCTACGAGTCGGTCAAGCGTGGCGCGGGCGGCCTGCTGCAGGGTGCGCTCGGCGCGCTGCTCCTGGTGGGGGGCATGGTGGTGGCCATGTGGGCCGTCGAGGTCTTCGACTACGTCACCCCTGGCGACCTCGACGCCGAGCTCGGCATCATCTCCTGGTCGCCCGACGGGCTGATCGGAATCCTCTTCGCGCCCTTCCTGCACGCCAACTTCGAACACCTGATGGCCAACTCGCTGCCGCTGCTCGTCCTCGGCTTCCTCGCCGCCTTCCGCGGAATCGGCAAGTTCCTGTGGGCGACCTTGATCATCATGGTGGTCGGCGGCGTCGGCACCTGGTTCGCCACGCTTCCCGGCATCGCCACCGTGGGCGCGAGCGGCCTCGTCTTCGGCTACTTCGGCTTCGTGGTGGCGCGCGGCCTGTTCGACCGGCGCGCGCTCGACATCCTGGTGGGTCTCGGGGTGGCCGTGGCCTACTACTCGCTGATCTGGGGCCTGCTGCCCACCCAGGAGGGCATCTCGTGGCAGGGCCACCTGTTCGGTCTCATCGGCGGTGTGGTGGCCGCGTGGGTGCTACGCCGTAAGCGGCTGGCCACGCCGACGTACCCGGCCTACTGAGCTCCCCGCTTCCCCGAAGGACAGGGCCCGGCTCCCGGGCCCTCAGCGGACGGCTCAGCGGCGCCCACGCGTCAGTGGACGGCGGGCGCGTGGGTGCGCTCGGCGGGTGACGACGACAGCAGCCTGTCGATGAAGGCCAGGCCGATCGCGGACGCCACGAAGGCCAGATGGATGAGCGTCTGCCACAGCATCGCCTGCGTCGGCGTCTCCCTGGCCCTGATGAAGGTCTGCAGCAGGTGCACCGAGGAGATGCCGATGATCGCGGTGCCCAGCTTCACCTTGAGCACGTTGGCGTTGACATGCGAGAGCCACTCGGGCTCGTCGGGGTGGTCCTTGAGGTCGATGCGCGAGACGAAGGTCTCGTAGCCGCCGACGATCACCATGATCAGCAGGTTGGAGATCATCACGACGTCGATGAGCCCGAGCACCGCCAGCATGACGATCACCTCGGGCCCCGGCAGGGAGCCGGTGCCGCCGAAGGCCTTGATCGTCGCCTCGCTCACGTGCCCGGTGAAGACCGTCTGGATCAGGTGCCACAGCTCGACCATGAACTGCCACACGTAGACGCCCTGGGCCACGATCAGCCCCAGGTACAGCGGCGCCTGCAGCCACCGGCTGGCGAACATCACGTACCCGAGCCCCCGCCGGCGTACCGCACGCTCCTCCAAGGTGGACGTCACTCGTGTCACTCCTGTCGCAGTGGTCGGCCGATCTCTGGCAGCGTCGACCGATTTGGGGAACAATGTTGCCGACTTTGAGAGGTGATCGTGGCAAACCTCGGGTCCCTGGAACGCGCGATCATGGACGTCCTCTGGGATTCCGGCCGCCCCCTGCTCGTGCGCGAGCTGCTCGCCGCGCTCAACGAGGGTTCCGACCGGCCGCTGGCGTACACGACCGTGCAGACGGTGGCCGAGCGGCTGCTGCGCAAGGGGCTGCTGACCCGCAGGCCGTACCGCAACGCCTTCCGCTACTCGGCGGCCCGCACACGAGACGAGCACGTCACCCAGCTGATGCTCGAGGCGCTCGCCGCCAGCACCGACAGAGTGCCGGTGCTGGCCAGGTTCGCGCAGAGCGTCGAGCTGGAGGACGCGCTCGCGTTGCTCGACGAGCTGACCCGCCGGGCGAAGGACGGCTAGAGGCGCTCGACCACGTAGTCGACGCAGGTGGTCAGCGCCTCGACGTCGGAGGGCTCGATCGCCGGGAACATCGCGATGCGCAGCTGGTTGCGGCCGAGCTTGCGGTAGGGCTCGGTGTCGACGATGCCGTTGGCGCGCAGCACCTTGGCCACCGCGGCGGCGTCGACGGCGTCGGTGAAGTCGATCGTGCCGACGACCTGCGAGCGGAACTCGGGGGCGGCGAACGGCGTGGCGAACGAGGACTTCTCGGCCCAGGTGTAGAGGCGCTGCGAGGAGTCGGCGGTGCGCGCGGTGGTCCACGCGAGGCCGCCGTTGCCGTTCATCCAGTCGAGCTGGTCGGCCAGCAGGAACAGCGTCGCCACCGACGGGGTGTTGTAGGTCTGGTCCTTGCCCGAGTTGTCGATCGCGATCGGCAGGCTGAAGAACTCGGGCACGTAGCGGCCCGACGCGGCGATCTCCTCGACGCGGGCCAGCGCGCGCGGCGACATGATCGCGATCCACAGGCCGCCGTCGGAGGCGAAGCTCTTCTGCGGGGCGAAGTAGTAGACGTCGGTCTCGGCGATGTCGACGGGCAGGCCGCCGGCGCCCGAGGTGGCGTCGACCAGGACGAGCGCGTCGTCGCCGCCCACCCGCCTGATCGGCATCGCGACGCCGGTCGAGGTCTCGTTGTGGGTGAGGGCGTAGACATCGACGCCCTCCTCTGCCACGGCCGCCGGGTGGGTGCCGACCTCCGACTTGATGATCGTCGGGTCGGCCAGCCACGGCGCCTTGCTGACGACCGCGCCGAACTTGGACGAGAACTCGCCGAAGGACAGGTGCTGCGACTTCTCGCGCACCAGCCCGAAGGCGGCGATGTCCCAGAACGCGGTGGTGCCGCCGTTGCCGAGCACGACCTGGTAGCCCTCGGGCAGCGAGAACAGGTCGGCGAGACCGGAGCGGACCCTGCCGACCAGGTTCTTGACCGGCTTCTGTCGATGGGAGGTGCCCATCACGCTCGCTCCTGAGGAGGCGAGCGCGGACAGCTGCTCGGGTCGGACCTTCGAGGGCCCGCAGCCGAAGCGGCCGTCGGCGGGCTTGATGTCAGCGGGAATCACGATGTCAGCCACCTGCCCAAGCCTACTGAGCCGTCTCGCGTGGCTTGTCCCGGGTCCGCATGTGAGATTCACGGCCTTGGGGGCGTTGCTCCCCAAGGGAACGAGAAACGGCCCGCCGGATCTCAGCGGGCCGTTACCAAGAGGTGTCAGATGGTGCCGACGACCTCGTCGGCGCCCGGAACGTCGCTCAGCGGACGCGTGGCGGGGCCCACGTAGTTCGCGCTGGGGCGGACCAGCCTGCCCGTGCGCTTCTGCTCCAGGATGTGCGCGGCCCAGCCGGCCGTGCGGGCGCAGGTGAACATCGAGGTGAACATGTGGGAGGGAACCTCGGCGAAGTCGAGGACCACGGCGGCCCAGTACTCCACGTTGGTGGCCAGCACCCGGTCGGGCTTGCGCGCGTGCAGCTCCTCGAGAGCGGCCTTCTCCAGCGCTGCGGCCACCTCGTACCGGGGAGCGTCGAGCTCCTTGGCGGTGCGGCGCAGCACGCGGGCGCGCGGGTCCTCGGCGCGGTAGACGCGGTGACCGAACCCCATGAGGCGGTTGCCGGCGTCGAGCTCGCTCTGGACGTACTTCTTGGCGTCGCCGAGCTTCTCGACACCCTCGATCATGTGCAGCACGCGGGCGGGAGCGCCACCGTGCAGCGGGCCCGACATCGCACCGACCGCGCCGGACAGCGCGGCGGCCACGTCGGCGCCGGTGGAGGCGATGACACGGGCGGTGAACGTGGAGGCGTTCATGCCGTGCTCGGCGGCGGAGGTCCAGTAGGCGTCGATGGCCTTGACGTGCTTGGGGTCGGGCTCGCCGCGCCAGCGGACCATGAACCGCTCGGTGATGGACTGGGCCTCGTCGACCCTGCTCTGCGGCACCATCGGCAGGCCGAGGCCACGCGCCGACTGGGCCACGAACGACAGGGCCATCACCGACGCGCGCGCGAGGTCGTCACGAGCCTGCGCGTCGTCGATGTCGAGCAGAGCCTTGAAGCCGTAGGCCGGAGCCAGCATGGCCAGCGCGCTCTGCACGTCCACGCGGATGTCACCGGAGTGGACAGGGATGGGGTACGGCTCAGCCGGCGGGAGACCGGGCTGGAACTTGTTGTCGACGAGCAGACCCCAGACGTGCCCGAAGGGGACACGGCCGACCAGATCTTCGATGTCGACGCCCCGGTAGCGAAGGGCGCCCCCCTCTTTGTCCGGTTCGGCGATCTCGGTCTCGAAAGCCACAACGCCTTCGAGGCCGGGTTTGAAGTCGGACATTCTCGGCCGCCTCCCTTTCTTGCCGTGTGGGCAATCCGTACTCATGGTCGCGGCCGCCTCGGAGCGTGTTCGCATCCCCGGAGCTCGTCCGCTTCTGTTGATGTCGAGATACCGGCGGGTCAATTTAACCCCCTACGTGAGCGTGCTTCGTCTTCGGGCACGCCGAAACGTCATCACCGCTGGTAGGGGGCAATGCGTGGGATCGCCACCAAGCGCGCAAGAATACCTTCTCGTGGATGCCACATCGCTGGCGGGGCTCCGCCGTACCTATGAGGGCAAGCCGTTGCTCGAAACCGACGTCGCGGCCGATCCGATCACGCAATTCACCCGGTGGTTCCAGGAGGCGGTGGAGGCAGGACTGCCCGAACCGAACGCCATGGTGGTCGCCACCGCGTCGGCGGGCGGCCGGCCGAGCGCGCGCACCGTGCTGCTCAAGGGCTACGACCAGCACGGCTTCGTCTTCTTCACCAACTACGAGTCGCGCAAGGGCCGTGACCTCGCCGAGAACGCCCGTGCCTCGCTGCTGTTCCCCTGGCATCCGATCCGCCGCCAGGTCCGCGTCGAGGGCGGCGTGGTCCGGCTGTCGCACGAGGAGTCCGCCGCCTACTTCAACTCCAGGCCGTACGGCTCCCGCATCGCCGCCTGGGCCTCGCGCCAGTCCGCCGTCGTGCGATCGAGGGAGGAGCTCGACGCCCGTTACGCCGAGCTGGCCGCCCGGTGGCCCGAGAACCCGCCGGTCCCCGACTTCTGGGGCGGTTTCCGCGTGCTGCCCACGGAGGTGGAGTTCTGGCAGGGCCAGCTGGAGCGCATGCACGACAGGCTGCGCTACCGGCGTGTTCACCCTGGTTGGGTCCTGGAGAGACTTGCCCCCTAATGTGCCTTGAATGGCTTTGGGGGATTTCGTTGTCGACACGCGGCCGCTGCGCGTAGCCGCCTACCGGCGCCTGTGGACCGGACAGGCCGTCTCGCACGTGGGCCTCGGAATGACCGTGGTAGCGGTCAGCCAGCAGGTATGGGACCTCACCCACTCCTCCTTCTGGGTCGGCATGCTGGGGCTGGCCAACCTGATCCCGCTGGTGGTCTTCGGGCTGTGGGGCGGCGCGGTCGCCGACGCCATGGACCGGCGCAAACTGCTGGTCGTCGGCTGCGTGGTCGCGTGGGCGGGCACGATCATTCTCCTGGGCCAGGCGCTCGTCGGGCTCGGCAACGTCCACGTCCTCCTCGCCGCCGTCGCGCTGGGCGCGGCGGGTTTCGCGATCAGCTCCTCCACCAGAGGCGCGATCATCCCCAGGCTGCTCACCCCCGAACTAGTGCCCGCCGCCAACGCGCTCAACTCGCTGGTCTTCAGCATCGGCGCGGTCTTCGGCCCGATGCTCGGCGGCGTCGTGCTCGCCAACGGCGGGTTCGGCGCCGCCTACGCCGTCGACGCGGTGCTGTTCACCGCGAGCCTCTACGCCGCGCTCCGGCTGCCCGCGCTCCAGCCGCTCGGCGAGGTGGTCCGTCCTGGAGCGAAGGCCGTGCTGGAGGGGCTGCGCTTCATCATGGGCAGTCCTGTCCTGCTCATGTCGTTCGTCGTTGACATCATCGCGATGGTCTTCGCGCTGCCGAGGGCGCTCTTCCCTGAACTGGTCGCCGAGCGCTTCGGCGGCTCGATGACGGCTCTGGGCTGGCTGGTCTCCTCCATGGCGATCGGCTCGGTGGCGGGCGCGCTGTTCTCCGGCTGGGTCGGCAGGGTCAGGCGGCAGGGCGTCGCCCTCGTGGTCGTCATCGCGATCTGGGGCCTGGCGGTGGCCGCCGCCGGAATGGCGCACGAGCTGTGGCTCGTGGTCGCGTTCATGGCCGTCGGCGGCGTGGCCGACGTGGTCTCCTCCGTCTGGCGGCAGTCGATCCTGCAGCTGTACGCGCCCGACGAGATGCGCGGGCGGATGCAGGGCGTCTTCATGGTGGTGGTCGCGGGCGGGCCGCGCCTCGGCGACCTGCGTGCCGGAGCCACCGCCACGGCCGTCGGGATGTCGGGCGCGTGGGTGGGCGGCGGGCTCGCCTGCGCCGTCGCCGTCCTCCTGGTCGGGCTCGCCGTACCGGCTTTCAGGAACTACAGGAGCGGCGGGCGAGCTTGAGGTCGGACAGGAACCCCTGATAGGTCTCGTCGCGGTCGGGGGCGCGCAGGATCGCCGACGGGTGGATGGTCGCCACGGCCAGCGCCTCGCCCAGCTCCAGCACCTCGCCGCGGCGCTGGGTGACCCTGAAGGCCGCGCCCAGCAGGGCGCGCGCCGCCGTCGCCCCGAGCACCACGACCATCTCCGGCTTCAGCAGGGCGAGCTCGGCGTTCAGCCACGGCTGGCAGGCCTCGATCTCGGCGACGGTCGGCTTCTGGTGGATCCTGCGCTTGCCCTTGAGCGTGAAGGAGAAGTGCTTCACCGCGTTGGTGACGTAGACCTCCTCCCTGTTGATGCCGGCCTCCTCGAGCCCCTTGTCCAGGATGCGGCCGGCGGGCCCCACGAACGGGGCGCCCTTGCGGTCCTCCTGGTCGCCGGGCTGCTCCCCGACGATCAGGAAGCGGGCGTCAGGCGGGCCCTCGCCGAACACGGTCTGGGTTGCGTCGCGATAGAGATCGCAACCCTCGCAGTGAGCCGCGGCGCGCCGCAGCTCGGGCAGGGTGAGCCGCTCGGGAAGGAACCGAGCCGCTCCGGTGTTTCCGTCCAATGCCATCGTCGGTCGTTCTCCCACTAGGGTTTCTGTGGCTTCTGTGCCCCATGACCGGCGTAGCATTCAGGACGGGAGGAGCCTTGACCGCACACGGCTTGATCGACACGACGGAGATGTACCTCCGTACGATCTACGAACTCGAGGAAGAGGGGATCGTTCCCCTTCGTGCGCGCATCGCGGAGCGGCTCCAGCAGAGTGGTCCCACCGTCAGCCAGACCGTGGCGCGCATGGAGCGCGACGGGCTGGTCAGGGTGGAGGGCGACCGCCATCTGGCGATGACCGATCTCGGCCGCACCCTCGCCACGCGCGTCATGCGCAAACATCGCCTCGCCGAATGCCTGCTGACCCAGGTCATCGGCCTGCCGTGGGAGGAGGTGCACAACGAGGCCTGCCGCTGGGAGCACGTGATGTCGGAGTCGGTGGAGGAGCGGCTGGTGAAGCTGCTCGACAACCCGACCGTCGATCCCCATGGCAACCCCATCCCAGGTCTTGAGGAGCTCGGCGCGCAGGGGCCACAGGGTGACGCGTGGCAGACCCTCCCGTGCATGGCTGACCTCGCAGGACCCAGAGATGTACCCGTTGTCGTGCGTCGAATTAGCGAACAAGTGCAAAGCGATCCCGCTGTGATGCTTAAACTCAAGCAAGTTGGGATACAACCCGGACGCGAGGTGACGCTCGCGGCGAGCGACGACGGTGTGCGGGTGACAGGTGATAACGACGCGACAGAAACTCCCGCGGAGCTCCCGCGTGAGATCGCCGCGCACGTATTCGTCTCCAAGCGCTGACGACGGCGCTGCTGCCTGGTTGCATCCCAGATGGGAGTCCCTCCACTCCCCGGACACGACTGTTGCAGGAGCGCCCGTGGTTCGCTTTGCGCACATGCCTCCCCGAGGAGTGGTCTCCGGATGAAGCGTTGGGGGGATTTGTCTCAGGAAGCGGTCGATTTCTTGTCGGCGTCGGCGGTTCTCGACCACGCGGAGATGGCCGTCGTGGTGACGGATCGCTTCAGCAACCTCCTGTACTGGAACCCGTTCGCCGAGAAGCTGTTCGGGCGCCAGGGCAAGGGCTCGGTGCGGGAGGGCTCCGTCCTCTCGCTCGGGATCATGGAGAAGGACCACCCGCTCGCCGTCGAGCTGGCCAAGCATGTGCTCAAGGGCGGCGTGTGGGAGGGCACCTTCGACGTCAAGCGCGGCGACGGCACCATGATCTACGTCAGGGCCCAGGCCGTGCCGCTGCGCCACGACTCGGGGTCGGTGACGGGCATCGTCATCACCGCCCGCGAGGCCATGCGCAGCAACGAGCGCGAGAAGGACCGCTTCGGCCTGCTCGAACGCATCGGTGAGCGGCTGGCGGGCTCCCTCTACGTCGAGGAGACGCTCAAGCGGGTCGCCGAGATGCTGGTGCCGCAGTTCGCCGACCACTGCTTCATCGAGCTGATGGAGGGCGAGCGGCTCGTGCGCAGGGTCTCCCAGCACGTGCAGGGCTGGAGCCCGCCGCCCGACACGTGGAAGCCGGTGGGCGCCGAGATCCGCTACCCGGCGGGCCACTACGCCGACACCGCGATGCGCCGCCAGGAGACGATCCTGGTGGAAGACTTCTCCTCCAGTAACTTCCCGAGCCCCCACGAGGGCAGCGCCCGCCTGTGCGGCGAGATCGGCATGACCTCCGCGGTGGTCGCGCCGCTGAGCGTGCGCGGCGAGACTCTCGGCCTGATGTACCTCGGCCTGTCCAACCTCACCGACCGGCGCAGCCCCCACTACGACGCCTTCGACCGCGACTTCGTCGGCGCCATCGCCACCCGCGTCGCGCTCGCCGTCGACAACGCGCTGCTGTTCGAGGAGGAGCGGCACACCGCCGAGTCCTTCCAGAAGCACCTGCTGCCGCGGGCGCTGCCCGCGCTCGACGGCCTCGACATCGCGGTCCGCTACTACCCCGCGGCCCCGCTGGCCTCCCACGGCCAGGGCATCCAGACCCAGGTCGGCGGCGACTGGTACGACGTGATCCCGCTGTCGGCGGGCCGGGTCGGCATCGTGATCGGCGACGTCGAGGGCCGCGGCGCCAAGGCGGCGGCCATCATGGGGCAGCTGCGCGCCGCCCTGCGCGCCTTCGCCCAGGACGACAAGCCGCCCGCCGACATCCTGGCCAGGCTCGACGAGTGGACGCGCATCATCGCCACGCCCGAGCAGGACGAGTCGGGCGCCGACATCAGCGTGCCGCCCATCGTCACCTGCCAGTACCTCGTCTACGACGCCTGGTCGCGCCAGCTGTCCTTCGCCAACGCCGGGCACGCGCCGCCGCTGCTGCTGCACGACGGCCAGTGCCTGGAGATGAGCATCGAGGAGGTCGGCCAGCCTCTCGGCGTCCGCGCCAAGGGCATGCACGCCGACCTGGTCTACAAGGAGGAGACCCGCACGCTGCCGCCGGGCGCCGCGCTGGTCCTCTACACCGACGGTCTCGTCGACCGGCGGCCGAGCCGCGACTTCGGCGGCAGGATGCCCTCCGACGAGGAGACGCTGGCCATCCTGCAGGAGAAGCTGGCCGCCTGCACCAAGGAGAACGTCGAGCGCATCGCCGACACCGCCACCCGCGCGGTGCCCGGCGAGATCGACGACGACATGGCGATCCTGGTGCTGCGAGCCAGCCCCGCCGACCTCGACGTCGAGGAGCGGACCTTCCCCGCCCAGCCGATCATGGTGGGCGAGGCCAGGCGCATGGCCGGTGAGGCCTTCGCCGGATGGAACGTGCCCGACGAGCGCGCCGAGCTGGCCTGCCTGCTGGTCTCCGAGGTGGTCACGAACGTGGTCCTGCACGCCGCCACCGCGAGCATCCCGCGCAGGGAGCTGGTCGTGGAGGGGCCGCCGCTGCCGTTCGAGGAGTCGTGGGACGTGCCGGGCTTCGAGGAGGAGCTTGTCGGCGACAAGGAGTTCACGCTCAGGCTGCGCAGGGGCGAGGAGTCGGTCTGGGTCGAGGTGTTCGACCAGGACCTGCGCCTGCCGCGCATCCGCAGCGCCGGGGAGAACGACGAGGGCGGCCGCGGGCTCTACCTGGTCGACCAGCTCGCCAAGCGCTGGGGGTCCCGACCCACCAAGGAAGGCAAAGCGGTCTGGTTCGAGATTCCCACCCGTAGCAGGTAGTGGTTGACTCGATGACATGGAGCTGGCCTTCGAGCGGCGTGGTAGCGGCCCGCCGCTGATCCTCGTGCACGGCATCGGCCATCACTGGCAGGCGTGGTTGCCGGTCATGGACCGCCTCGCCGCCTCGCGTGACGTGATCGCCGTCGACCTGCCGGGGTTCGGGAGGTCACCCGGGTTGCCCGCGGGCACGCCGTACACGGCCGAGTCGCTGGCCGATGCGGTGGAGTCGTTCTGCGCCATGCTCGACGTGCGGGAGCCGCACGTGGCGGGGAACTCTCTGGGCGGGTACATCGCGCTGGAGCTGGCCTCCCGCGGTGTGGTCCGTACGGCCACCGCGATCTCCCCGGCCGGGTTCTGGTCGAGGACGGAGCTGCTCTGGTGCCAGGGCGTCCTGCGGGCCATGCGCGCCTCGGCCGTGAGCCGCGTCCAAGCGACTGCCCAGTCCGAGACCGCCGTAGCGGGGGCGCTGTCGCGGCTGCTGGCCGCCGAACCCGTGACGTTCCTCGGGGCGGGCCTGCTCGTCGCCCACCCCTCACGGCTCGGCTCCGTCGCCCTGGCCGCCGCCACCGAGGCCCTCGCCACCTCGTCCGGGTTCGACGAGACGCTCGACTCCTTCACCGGGATGCTGCCGCCCGCGCCGCCGAAATCGCCGATCACGATCGCCTGGGGCGCCCATGACCGGCTGCTGCTCCGGCGGCAGGCCGTCCGCGCGGCCCGCTGGTCAGGTCAGCGGGTGAAGCTGCTCACGGACTGCGGGCACGTGCCCATGAGCGACGATCCCGAGCTGGTCGCCGGGGTCATCCTCGAAGGGTCTGACCCCAGATCGCCAGCATGACGATGACGAAGACGACGACCACGCCGACGTAGCCGACAGGTCCGAGGCGCAGCGCACTGCGCACGCGGTTGAGCGCCCAGGCGAACAGCAACGCCAGGAAGACCAGGAGGATGAGGCCGCCGTCCATATGGACCAGTATGGGCTAGAAGCCGAAGGAGCGGCCGATAATCTCCTTCATGATCTCCGTGGTGCCCCCGTAGATCGTCTGGACCCTGCTGTCCACCCAGGCCTTGGCGACCGGGTACTCCATCATGTAGCCGTAGCCGCCGTGCAGTTGCAGGCAGCGGTCGATCACCTTGTTCTGCAGCTCGGTGGTCCACCACTTGGCCTTGGCCGCGTCGACGACCGACAGCTGCTTGGCGTTGAGCGCGACGACGCACTTGTCGACGTAGTGACGGGCGATCTCGGTCTCGGTGGCGAGCTCGGCGAGCACGAACCTGGTGTTCTGGAAGCTGCCGAGGTTGCGCCCGAACGCCTGGCGGGTCTTGCAGTACTCGATCGTCTCCTCCAGCACCGCCTCCGCCGCCGCGACCGCCGCGACCGCGATCGACATGCGCTCCTGCGGCAGGTTGTTCATGAGCTGGAAGAAGCCCTGGCCGTCCTCGGCGCCCAGCCTGTTGGCCACCGGCACCCGGACGTTCTCGAAGAACAGCTCGGCCGTGTCCTGCGCCTTCATGCCGATCTTCTCGAGGTTCCGGCCCCTGGCGAAGCCCTCCTTGCCGCGCTCGACGACGAGCAGCGTCGTGCCCCTCGCCCCCGCCGCGGGGTCGGTCTTGGCCACCACCACGACGAGGTCGGCGTTGATGCCGTTGGTGATGAACGTCTTCTGGCCGTTGACCACGTAGTGATCGCCCTCGCGCACCGCGGTGGTCCTGATGCCCTGCAGGTCGCTGCCGGCTCCCGGCTCCGTCATGGCGATCGCGGTGATCAGCTCGCCGGTGACGAACCCGGGCAGCCAGCGCTGCTTCTGCTCGTCGTCGGTGAGGTCGACGAGGTACGGCGCCATCACGTCGTTGTGCAGCGAGAAGCCCAGGCCCGACGCGCCGGATCTGGTGATCTCCTCGACGATCACCGCGTTGTAGCGGAAGTCGGTGATGCCGGCGCCGCCGTACTCCTCTGGCACGGAGAAGCCGAACATGCCGACCTCGCCCGCCTTCTTCCAGACCTCCCTCGGGACTATGCCGTCCTTCTCCCACTGGGCGTGGTGGGGGAGGACCTCGCGGGCCATGAACTCTCGGACGGTCTCCCGGAAGAGCAGGTGCTCCTCCTCGAAGAGGTCTCGCTGCATCAGTCGCCTCCATGCTGGGGTACGGCAACAGAATACAATTCTGTTGATTGGCCCGGCAGGCGGAAACTGTCGGAGCCGGTCTCTACGGTGGGTCGCGCACCGGACGATCTCCTGGACAAGGAACAGACGTTGACCTTCTGATGCCGCTGGCTGTTCTCGATGATCGAGCCAGGGTCGCGCGTTGGAGCCGGCCGCGCCGGTCCGCGACTGGGTGGTGTGCACGTCGGCGGGAGCGAGCGTTCGCGGTGTCTTGACCTCGACACCGGCCCGCCCGCGCGGGGGAACGTGCACCAGACCGCAGGCGAGGCCAAGGTTGCCTGCTCACGCCCTTCGTCCTTGACGCATCGCGTGCGCGAAGGGGTTCCTCGAGTGCGCGGGCGGGTCGATGCTGATCAGCAGGCAGTGGGGCACTGGGACACGGGTTCATCACAAGTGTCGGTAGTCGCGCCGTTTCTCCTGTGTAGCAGGTGGTTGAAAGCTTAAGATCTCCTCTTGGTTTATGGGAGATCGGAGTGTGCCGTGGGTCGGTGGCGCAGCGCTTTAGCAGCCGGATCGGTGGGGCTGGCCGCAGCCGCCTGCGTACTGTTGCCGACGGCTCCCGCCTCGGCGGCCCCGGCTGATCTGGTCATCGACTACGAGTGCAGGGGCACCGGTCCCGCCAGCATCGCGAAGTACGCGCCGGTCCGGCTGCGGACGCGGTTGACGTTCGCGACGGACCTCGTCGTCGGCGGCGCGCTCGACCTGAAGTGGTCGCTCGCCTACAAGGATGCGAGCCGGTTCACCTCGCCCGGCTACTACGTCGGCGGCGCCCAGATGAACGTCATGGGCAATGTCCAGATCTCCGGCAGCTGGCAGAACATCCTGCAGCCGACGGGTGCGACCACAATTACGCAGGGACTTCAGCTCGACAAGGAGCTGCCGCTGCCTGCAGGGATCTCCGACCCTGGGCTGCTCAACAAGCCCGGCGTGATCAGGATCGAGCCCAAGGACATCGTGGTCGACTTCGCGCCGCCGAGCGGCGAGGCGAACGTCAACGATGGGAACGACACCGACAATCCCCACGGCCATGTGATCGACTACAGCCTCGGCGACTGGACCCCGATCATCAACCGTCCCGGGTCCGAGAAGCACATCCACAACGACTACCACGAGACCACCAAGCAGTACGCCTGGGCGGAGCTGAAGTTCATCGGCACAGGCGTGCAGTACATCGGTCCTCGCGACCATGAGGGCGGCCCGGTCTCGATCGAGATTGATGGCGAGGCGCGAGGAACCGCGGATCCCTCGCGAGACGCGGTCGGCGACCCGGTGAACGAGGTTCACAACGGCGGGCACACTCTGTGGGAGGTGCGCGATCTTCCGTATGGCGAGCACAAGATCAAGATCGCAAACGCCTCCACGAAGAAGGCGTGGCTTGACGCATTCAGGGTGATCACCGACACGTCCAAGATTCCCCCGAACAACCAGAACTTCCACCGGGCCACGTGCACGATCGTGAGCGCTCCGGTGTCGGTCGAGGTGACGGTGAAGGACAAGCCGGGCTCGTCGCCGTCCGGCACGCCCAGCACCCCGAACCCGACGCCCACGACGCCCACGCCGTCCCCGAGCACCTCCACCAGCCAGCCGGGCCACAACAACGGCGGCAACAACAACAACCACCACAACAACGACCAGACGGTGGCCGACAAGCTCGTCATGGTTCACGGCAACGTGGCCACCACCACCCCCACCGCCACGCCCAAGCCGTCGGCGGGGCCGACCGCGACCAACTACGTCGCGGCGCAGGTGAAGAAGACGCCCTTCGGCGGCGTGCCGTCCGGTGAGGCGCCCGAGGCTTCGCGGCAGCCGTACGTGCTGCTGGCCGGTGGGTCCGTGCTGCTCCTCGGGAGCGCGGTGGGCGGGGTCGTAATGAGACGGCGGCGCGCCACGCACGCCGGGAACCGGCGTTAGAGGGAGGGGCGGATCATGACCGAGCAGAAGTCGCTGCTGAACAAGGCCCTTCCCGGGCTGCTGATCGCCGGGTCGCTGGGCGGCGTCGCGGCCATCATGGCGGGCCTGCTGGCCTTCATCACGCCGGTGGACGACGGCTCCGACGGGTCCGTCCCGATGGCCCAGCCTGGACAGGGCGAGGAGACCGTCGGCATGTACAACGTGGCCAATGCGTTCGTCCTGCCGAGCGTGGGTCCTGGCGGGCCCAACAAGCCGCTGGCGCCCGCCGTGCTCTCCGCGCCCCCGCCCGCTCCCGCCGGCGCGGTCGTGGCGCCGATCAAGACCACCGTCAAGGCCAAGCCGACGCGCATCCGCATCCCCAAGATCCAGGTGAACGCGCCGATCGGCGGGGTGACCGTCGACTCCAAGGGCGAGCTTCAGGCCCCGCCGACGAGCAAGCCGAACCTGACCGGCTGGTACCGGTTCAGCCCGGTTCCCGGCGAGAAGGGCCCGGCGATCATCAACGGGCACGTCACCACCAAGAGCGGCGCGGCGGTGTTCCGGCGACTGAAGGAGCTCGCGAAGGGCGACTTCATCTACGTCTACCGGACCGACGGCAAGGTCACCCGCTTCACGGTGAGCGGGATCGAGCAGGTGAAGAAGTCGGCCTTCCCGACCAAGCGCGTGTACGGCAACGTGACGAACTCCCAGCTGCGGTTGATCACCTGCGGTGGGATGGTCGGCGCGAACGGCCACTACGACGACAACGTCATCGTCTACGCCACCCTGTCCAAGAAGAAGGGGTAACGGGCGGGGAAATTTGGGCTGATTTTTCAAGTTTGATGACGATTCACAGGGACAGTTCGTAGGATCTCTACCGAACCGTGACCAAGGACTGGAATCCTGTTACGCCAGTTGCAGTTGGTCGCTTTGCTGTTTGGAACGGAGAGAGACAGTGCAGAAGTCCAAGGCGCGGCGCCGCCTCGCCCTAAAGACCTCCGCCCTGGGCCTCGCGGGAACGCTGGCTCTCTTCGTCGGGTCGGTAGTCGGTCTGGCCGGCCCCGCCGAGGCGGCGGCAGTGGACAAGACAATGGATGTTGTCTACAGCTGCAACGGGGGGCCCTTCAACGAGTCGTCACTTACGGTCCGGTTCAGCGCTCCTGACCCTGTGACGGCAGGCGGCACTCTCGCGGTCAAGTGGACGATTCCCCAGCTGACGTTGAAGCAGGCCCCGACGGCGGCAGGCCGGGTCAAGGTGAGCGGCAAGCTCGTGGTCACGGGCGGGACCGCCACGGACCTCGTCGGTCAGCAGGCCGGGACCATCACGAGCGGTCAGGTCAGCATTCCGACGGCCGATGTGACCAGCAACGTCACCGTCACTGGCACGACCGGCGGCAAGGTCAACATCAAACCGTCCACGGAGGCTGGCAGCCTGAAGCTGACCGTGGGTGACAGCACCACCGAGGTCCATTCATGCTCGACGACCTCGACTTCCAGCATGGAGGTCTCCATCGGGCAGGGGACGGGCACGGGAACGGGCACGTCGGACATCGCTGAGTACAACTGCACGCTCAAGAGCGGCAGCACGACCGACACCGAGTACCCCGTCTACCCCGAGATCAAGCTCGAGCTCACTCCTCCGACCAGCGCCAGGACGAACGAGGAGATCACGCTCACCTGGCGGCTGACCAACCAGGACGACGCAGAGAAGCTGAAGGTTCCCGCGGCGGGCCTCACTGGGACCAACAAGCTCTTCATGAGCTTCACGGGCAGCGGCGCTGGGTTGTCGGCGACTCTCACCGGAGAAGGCGCCATATCCGCCGGCACCACCACGGGTGCGGACATCACGCTCCCGAGCGTGACGCTCAAGGCGAAGGCCACCACGGTCGGCACCGCGAGCCTGAAGCCGGGTAACTTCACCATCGGCACCGCTGCGACCACCTCGACGATCGAGTGCGCCTTGCAGAACGCCACCGAGCTCAAGGCCTGGACGTACCAGGTGACCGCTGGGAGCACCTCTCCGTCGCCTTCGCCTTCGCCCTCTGCGACCACTACCGGCCCCAAGCCCACTCGGACCGTTACCGCGACCGTCACCCAGACCCCCGTCGGCGCCGGTAACGGCAAGGTGACCAAGACGCCCAAGGGTGCTGCCGAGACCGGTGGTGGCGGGGACATGGGGCCTGATGGGCGGATGTTCGTGCTCACCGGTTCGCTGATCGTGCTCGCCGCCGCGGCCGGTGGGTTGGTTCTGCGTCGCCGTACCCTCTCCAGAGGTTGACCCCCGTGTCCGCGCAGTACCCCGACCCGCAGTACCCCGGCCCCTATGACGATCGTGGCAGCAGGATGCTGCGGTCCACGCTGATCCTCGCCGCGGTGGCCGGGGTGTTGACCGTGGTCGTGGGGTTGGTGTTCATGCTGCTCAACCCCGAGGAGTACGGCCTGTCGGAGGGGCGGCAGTCGCTGTCGCTGTCGAGCCAGCCGGACGCGCTGCCGTCGGCCGCGCCGAAGCAGGCGCTGTTCCAGGCGCCGCCGACGGCGCCCCCACCGCTGCCGCAGGTGGTGCCCGCGCCGCCGATGCAGCCGTCGAACCCGATCAGGGTCGTCATCAAGCGGCTCGGCATCAACGCGCCCGTCAAGTCGGTGGGCGTGGACAGGAAGGGCGCGATCGAGACCCCGCCGATCGACAACCCGAACCTGGTCGGCTGGTACCGGCACGGCTCCACGGCCGGCGAGGCGGGCCCCGCCGTGATGCTGGGGCACAAGGACACCCGGACGCGAAGCGCGGTGTTCAGCCGGCTCGGCGAGATCCGCAACGGCGACGTCATCGAGGTGAAGCGGCGCGACGGCACCACCGCGGTGTTCACCGTGGGCGGGGTCGAGCAGGCGGGCAAGGCGACGTTCCCGACCCAGCGGGTGTACGGGGACCAGGACAACGCCCAGCTGCACCTGATCACCTGCGGCGGCGTCTACAACCGCAGCACGGGGCACTACACCGACAACATCATCGTCTACGCGACGATGACCGGCTCGCACCGCTCCTGATCCGCCGCGCCGCGGCTCAGTTCCTCCCCGTACGGCAAGCCCACCCCAGCCCACCGCGGTCACTCCTGACCGCCCGTCCATCACGCCGCTCCAGCACGACTCCGGCCGGGCGCCGTCACGTCGCCCGTCTCAAGGGGCGACGTGACGGCGGGAACCGAAGTCGTGCTGGAGGACGCGTGATGGACGGGCGGCAACCGGCATCCCACGGTGGCCTCAGCCCGGCGGCAGCCGTACGGGAAGGTGGGCGGGAGCCGTACGGGAAGGTGGGCGGGAGCCGTACGGGAAGGTGGGCGGGAGCCGTACGGGAAGGTGGGCGGGAGCCGTACGGGAAGGTGGGCGGGAGCCGTACGGGCAGACCGGCGGGAGCCGGACGGAATGGGCGGGGAGAGGCCCGCGGCGACGACGCGGTGAGGCGACTGTCACAGGCACAGAGGAACATTCTGTTGTAACCTCTCACTGACCGAATGTTGCTCGGTTTTGACCCGGGAGGCACTGTGGCAGAGGCATACATCGTCGGGGCGGTCCGTACCCCCGTCGGTAAGAAGAAGGGCGGCCTTTCCACCGTCCACCCCACCGACCTGGCCGCGCGCACGCTCAAGGCGCTCATGGACAGGACCGGCGTGGACCCAGCGGCGGTCGAGGACGTCATCATGGGCTGCGTCATGCAGTTCGGCCCCCAGAGCATGGACATCGCGCGCAACGCCTGGCTGAGCGCGGGCCTGCCCGAGACGACCGCGGGCGTCACGATCGACCGTCAGTGCGGCTCTTCCCAGCAGTCGATCCACTTCGCCGCACAGGGCGTGCTGTCCGGCACCCAGGACCTGGTCGTGGCCGCGGGCGTCGAGTCGATGAGCATCGTCCCGATGGGCTCGTCGATCACGGCCGCCCTGGAGAAGGGCATGCCGTTCCCGTTCGGCGAGATGTGGGTCGAGCGGTACGGCAAGCAGGAGATCTCCCAGTTCCGCGGCGCCGAGCTGATGTGCCAGAAGTGGGGCTTCACCCGCGAGGAGCTGGAGAAGTTCGCCTTCGAGTCGCACCAGAGGGCGGCCAAGGCGATCGCGAACGGCTACTTCAGGGACCAGATCGTCCCGGTGAACGGCGTGGAGGACGACGAGGGCCCGCGCCCCGACACGACCCTGGAGAAGATGGCGAGCCTCAAGACGCTGAAGGAGGACGGCGTCATCACCGCGGCCACGTCGTCGCAGATCTCCGACGGCTCCGGCGCGCTGCTCATCGCCTCCGAGCAGGCGGTCCGCGACCACGGGCTCACGCCGCGCGCCCGCATCCACCAGCTGGCCCTCACCGGCGACGACCCGGTCTACATGCTCACGGCGCCGATCCCCGCGACGCAGAAGGCGCTGAAGAAGGCCGGGCTGTCGATCGACGACATCGACGTCACGGAGATCAACGAGGCGTTCGCGCCGGTGCCGCTGGCGTGGATGCGCGAACTCGGCGCCGACCCCGCCAAGGTCAATCCGAACGGCGGCGCGATCGCCCTCGGCCACCCGCTGGGCGGCACCGGCGCGATCCTGATGACCAAGCTGCTGAACGAGCTCGAGCGCACCGGCGGCCGTTACGGCCTGCAGACGATGTGCGAGGGCGGCGGCCAGGCCAACGTCACGATCATCGAGCGCCTCTGACGGGGTCACGCCATGGGCGCATCCCGAGGATGCCGCAGCCTGTGAGTGAAGCCGCTCCCCGCGAACAGTTCGCGGAGAGCGGCTTTTTCGTCACGGGAGGGGGTAGCGCCGCCCGCGTCGGCGGCCCTTGGGTGGGATGCGGCGCGGCGGCGCGATGGGCCGCTGCGGCATCTTGGGCATCTGGCGAGGAATCTGCGGCGTCTGCCACGTTTCTCTGCGTACTTGGTCACGTAGATCCGATGCACATGCATCACGGAAACTGCGTGCCTGCCGTTCCGGTATTCGTCTGACGGTGTCAGAGACCCGTTGATACTGTGTTCGAGTTCTGGGACGTCGGTGTCGCGAGGGGGTGGTGTTCGGTGAAGCTGCGCTACAACTACCGGCTGTACCCGGACGCGCCCCAGCGGGAGCTGCTGGCCCGGACGTTCGGCTGTGTGCGCGCGGTGTGGAATGACGCGCTCGCGCGGCGCAAAGCCGCCTGGAAGGCCGACCGGACGCGGATCGGCGGCGTCGAGTTGCAGAAGATCTGCATCACCGCCGCGAAGCGGACCGTTGAGCGGGAATGGCTCGGGCAGGTGTCCCCGGTGCCGTTGCAGCAGTCGCTACGAGACCTGGACGTGGCGTACAAGAACTTCTTCGAGTCGGTGTCGGGCAGACGGAAGGGCCCGAAGATGGGCCTGCCCGTGTTCAAGTCCCGCCACGATCAGCGGCAGTCGGCCAGGTTCACCACCAACGCCTTCAAGGTGCGAGCAGGCGGCGCCCTGTATCTTGCGAAGATCGGCGAGATCGCGGTCCGGTGGTCGCGCGATCTTCCCGCTCCGCCTTCCAGCGTGACGGTTGTCAAGGACGCGGCTGGAAGGTATTTCGCCTCCTTCGTCGTCGAACTCGACGACGACGCCCACACGCTTCCGCAAGCAGACACCGAGGCCGGGATCGATCTCGGTCTGACCCACTACGCGGTCACGTCCTATGGCGAGAAGATCGCGAACCCGAAGTGGCTGCGCCGCCGGGAACGCAAGCTCAAGAAACTCCAGCGGGCCCTGTCGCGCAAGAAGAAGGGGAGCGCCAACCGAGCCAAGGCCCGGATCAAGCTCGCGCGTCAGCACGCCAAAGTCGCCGACGCCCGCCGAGACTTCCTGCACCAGGCCAGCACCACACTGCTCCGTGAGAACCAAGCGGTGCATGTGGAAGGGCTGGCCGTGCGGGGCCTGGCGCGGGGCATGCTCGCCAAGAGCGTGAACGACGCCTCCTGGGGGGCGTTCCTGCGGCTGCTGGAGGGCAAGGCAGCCCGGTACGGGCGCGAGTTCATCGAGATCGGCCGCTGGTATCCGTCCTCCCAGCTGTGCCCGTGCTGCGGGTGGAAGATCGGGAAACCCGCTCTGGACGTTCGCGAGTGGGACTGTCAATCGTGTGGCGAACACCACGACCGCGATATCGCCGCCGCGCTCAACATCCTCACCGAAGGCATCCGCCTGAGGTTCTCACACGACGTGGCCGCCGGGCTGGCGGACACCGAAAACGACTGTGAAGGGCAGGTAAGACCAGGGAAGGCAATCCCGACCCTGGCCCCGCCCGAAACCTATACCGCGCACGCGGCGTAGAGGCAGCAGTAAACTCCCCGTCGCGAGGCGGGAGAATCCCCGTCATTTATTTATGGCGGGGAGAAGTCAAAGGTAAAGGCGCATGGCTCAGACGTTAGGGCAGGAGCCGCACGGCGCGCAACGGATTAATTCAGCTGCAGTAGGCAGGCCCGAAGCCCTCCACGGGGTTGCTGTAGCCGACCTGGCCGTAGACCTCGATGCACTTGCCCTTGCCGTACACGCTGACGGGGCCCGCGTAGTACTTGTAGTACTGGGCGTCCGTCCTCGACGAGCCGCCGATGGCTGAGAGGGTCACCCGGATGTACTGCGAGACGCCGGGCCTGTTGGTGTACGTCATCGCGCAGTTGTAGCCGGTCGAGGAGTTGTAGTAGACGGCGATGTAGCCGCCCGTGATGGGCCAGTTGTCCAGGTGGGTACCCGAACAGGTGGCGGCCGACGCGGGGCTCGCCGTACCGACCAGGACGCCGGCGCCCAGGACGAGGGCGGCGGCGATGGTGCGCAGCTTCAAGGAGTCCTCCGAGATCGTTAAGGGATCGCGGAGGACATTACCAAGAGTGTCACTACTTGATCGAGCCGGCCGTCAGGCCGCCGACGACCTTGCGTTCGATCAGGGCGAACAGGATGATCACCGGGAGGGTGGCGATCACCGAACCGGCGAACAGGTTCTGCCAGTCCACCGAGTACTGTCCGATGAAGGAGTTCAGCGCCACCGTCAGCGGCTGGTTCTCCGGGCTGGTGGTCAGCGTCAGCGCGACCACGAACTCGTTCCACGCGGCGATGAAGGTGAAGATCAGCGCGGTGATGACGCCGGGCATGGCCAGCGGCAGCGTGATCCTGAACAGCGCGCCGAAGCGCCCGTTGCCGTCCATGAACGCCGCCTCCTCCAGCTCCCTCGGGATGGAGGCGAAGTAGGCGTTGAGGATCCACACCGCGAAGGCCAGGTTGAACCCGCCGTTGACCAGGATCAGCGACCACGTCGAGTCGACCAGGCCGAACTGGTAGAACTCGCGGTAGATGCCGACGAGCATCGCGGTCGGCTGGAACATCTGGGTGATCAGCACCAGGATCAGGAAGGCCGTGCGGCCCCTGAAGTTGTGCCTGGCCGAGTAGTAGGCCGCGGGCAGCGCGACCAGCAGCACCAGCAGCGTCGAGCCCGCCGCGACCTTGAGCGTCACGAAGAGGTTGTCGGCCAGGCCGCCGGTCCAGAAGTTCAGCAGGTTCGACCACTCGAACGACGAGGGGAAGTATTCCGCCTCCCGCAGGCTGCTCTGCGGGCGCAGCGCGGTGAGCAGCATGACCAGGTAGGGGAAGAGGAAGATGAACGCGATCACGTAGGCCGAGGCCGCGACGACCACCTTCTTGAGCGACGGCATCGCGCCGCCCGTGACGGTACGGGAGTGGGCCATCACGCCACCTCCTGCTTCCACTTGGAGATCTTGAGGAAGATGGCGGTGAGGATGATCACCATGCCGAAGTTCACGACCGACATCGCCGCCGACTCGCCGATGTCCGAGCCCTTGAGGATGAACATGAAGATGGTCGAGGTCGCGGTGGAGTAGCCGGGCTGGCCGTGGGTCATCGACCAGATGATCGGGAAGCTGTTGAAGACGTTCATCACGTTGATCAGGGCGGCGACGGTCAGCGCGGGCCGCAGCAGCGGCAGCGTGATCGACCAGTACGTCCTGAACTTCGAGGCGCCGTCCATCTTGGCCGCCTCGTAGACGTCCGAGGGGATCGTGGCGAGGCCCGCCAGCAGCGCGTAGGTGGTGAACGGCACCGACACGAACACCGCCACGAAGATCAGCCAGGGGAACGCGGTGGCGGCCTGGCCGAGCTGGTCGGCGTCGGAGCCGCCCATCGCGGGGATCAGCCCGAGGTCACGCCTGATCAGGTTGATGATGCCGACCTCGGGGTCGAGCATCCACTTGAAGATGATCGACGTCATGAGCACCGAGGCGGCCCAGGGGGCGATGAGCGCCCACCGGGCGATCTTGCGCCCGGGGAAGCGCTGGTTGAACAGCTGGGCGAGGGCCAGCGAGATCAACACGGTGAAGCCGACGACGGCGACCACCCAGATGAGGCTGCGCAGCATCACCGGCCAGAAGTCGGTCTCGGCGAAGAGCTCGTCGTAGTTGTCGGTACCGTTCCAGCCGCGGACCACGCCGAACCGGCTGACCTCCAGGAACGACGTCCGAACCATCTCGATGACCGGCCACAGGACGACCAGGGCGATCAGCACCACCGCGGGTCCGACCCAGGCCAGGGGCTCCAGGACGCGCAGCCGCTTCATCCGGAGCTCCCCAGGAGATCCCGGGAGCGCGGGAGGTCGGTCAAGTCCCGAGCGGTGCGGTGACCCCGCGCTTTCCGCATCACGGGAACCCCTCTCTTGGTATGGTCCATACGTTCGAACAGGCTTCACCGCCGGGCCGGCGGGATGGGAGCCTGTGGCGGCCGGTCACGACCGGTCGCACGCCTTCGGGCGCGCGCGCGGGTGGTCAGGTGACGGCCGGCGCCGCCGTGGCGCCGGCCGTACCGAGCCCCGAGGATCAGCTGCCCTCGGCGACCTTCTGCAGATCACCGAGCACCTTCGCCGGGTCGTCCTTGACGGCCCCGCCGATGGTCTGCTTGATCGCGGTGTTCACCTCGGACCACTTGGGGTCCTTGAAGGGGTAGAAGCTGGCGTTGGGCAGCGCGTCGAGGAACGGCTTGAGCTTCTCGTCGCCCGACAGCTTCTCGATGCCGCCGTTGGTGACGGGCAGCAGCTTGTAGTTGTCGACGATCTTCTGGGTGGCGTCGCCGGTGTAGAAGTAGTCGAAGAACTTCTTGATCTCCGCGGCGTGGCCGTTCTTGTTGAACGCCATGATCCAGTCCATGACGCCCAGCGTGGTGTCGAGCGGTCCGGTCTTGCCGGCGATCGGGGCCACGGCGTACTTGCCGTTCACCGCGCCCTTGTCGAAGATCGGGATCGACATGGGGCCGCCGTTGACCATGCCGACCTTGCCCGCGGCGAAGTCCTCCCAGACCGTCTTGCGGTCCTTGGTGCCGGGGTTCGGGGTGGTGAGGCCGGCGTCGACCAGGCCCTTGACGTACTGGAAGGCCTCGACGTTGGCGGGGGAGTTGATCGTCCACTTGCCGGAGGCGTCGGTGTAGCCGCCGCCGTTGCCGAGCATCCACAGGAAGGACTCGGCCTGGGCCTCCTCCTGGCCGAGCGGCAGACCGAAGGGCTGGCTGACGCCCGCGGCCTTCAGCTTCTCGGCGGCCGCTTTCACCTCGTCCCAGGTCTTGGGCGGCTCGGCGATGCCGGCCTTCTCGAACAGCTCCTTGTTGTAGAAGAGCGCGCGGGCCGAGGAGACGAACGGGATGCCGTACGACGTGCCGTCGACCTTGCCGAAATCGGCGAACTTCGTGAGCATGTCCTTCGAGACCTCGGGGGAGAGGACCTCGTCGGTCTTGTAGAGCAGGCCGTCCTTGACGAAGCCCGAGTAGTCACCCGTCTGCAGGATGTCGGGCACCTGGCCGTTCTGGACCATGGTGGCGACCTGCTTGTCGATGTCGTTCCAGGAGATGACCTGGACCTCCACCTTGATGTTCGGGTTGGCCGCCTGGAAGCCGTCCACCACGGACTTCCAGAACTTCGTGCCGGCGTTGTCGGCCGTGGGGTTGTCGCCGTAGTCGGCGGCCACCATCTTCAGCGTGACCTGCTCGCCGCCGGCCGCCGCCCCCGTCGCTCCGCCGTCCGCGGGCTTGGCGGCGTCGCCGCCGCCACAGCTGGACAGGACCAGCATGGTGGCGAGGCCGAGAGCGGCGCCGCCCACAAGCTTGATGTTCACCGTAGATACCGCCTTCTCGTCGGACGGGCCGTTGGTCCATACCAGCCGGCGGAACCCGCCCAGGGATGAGGTGCGCGAGCCTGTCAGCGCCACGCGTTTGCGTCAGGGTAGGGCGGGATTCATCACCTGGTCTATACCGGCGCATATCGGTTTGAAAACAACACTGAGCAGCCGGTCTAGACCGGGTGAGTCAAGACTTGTTAGAAGGTGATTGTAATTGATGGCTTTCAATCAATTACAAACTTCGATCGCCGTCAAGAAGCCAAACGCGGCGGCCCAGGATGACGGGTCAGGCCGAGGTGACCCGGACCGCCTCGCGGATCACGTCGGAGACCTCCTTCGGCCGGGACACCGCGACGGCGTGCGAAGCGCCCGCGACCTCGACGCCGACCGCCCCCGCCCGCTTGGCCCCGAACCGCTGGACCTCGGGGTTGATCGCCTGGTCGGCGTCGGCGATGACCGCCCATGAGGGCTTCGTCTTCCAGGCCGCTGTGCTCGCGGTCTCGGTGAACGCCCCGGCGGCGAGCGGCCGCTGCGCCACCGCCAGAACCTTGGTGACCTCGCCGGGTACGTCCGCAGCGAAGACCTGAGGGAACATCTCGGGAGCGATCGTCAGCTCGACGGCGGGTTCGGCGCCCTCGACCGGGTAAACAGCCTGCCGCAGGCTCGCCCCCAGCGGCGGCTCAGGGAACCGTCCCTGCAGCTCGCCGAGGCTCTCGCCCTCTTCGAGGACGTAGGCGGCGACGTAGACGAGACCGACGACGTTCTCGGTCGCGCCTGCCACGGTGATGATCGCACCGCCATAGGAGTGGCCGACCAGCACGACGGGGCCGTCGATCTGGGCCGCCACGGACGCGATGTACGCCGCGTCGGAGGCCAGGCCGCGCAGCGGGTTGGGCGGGGCCACCACGGGGACGCCGTGCTGCTGCAGTTCGGCGATGACGCCGGACCAGCTGGCGGCGTCGGCGAACGCGCCGTGCACGAGGACGACTGTCGGGATGGTGCTTTCCGTCATGGAAGTGCTCCTTGTTCGGCAGGGTGTCAGGTGTTTCAGCGGCGATCCAAACAGGCCACGGTGCGGGCGGACGAGGCGGAAGCGTACTTCTGCCTGTGCTTCTGCCTCGTCTTCTTCCGATGCCGCTTGCTTGGATGTGCGGTGAACGGGCGCCCCCTTGTGCCGAAGCCCCCGCCTTTTCACCCATGTGGAGCGATCATGAGCAAGCCTGTCCTGGAACCCGCCGCGCGAGCCTTCGCCGAGGCCACCGCCCAGCCGCCCTATCTCTTCCAGCTCTCGCCGGACGAGGGCCGCAAGACCGTGAACGACGTCCAGTCCGGCCCCATCGACAAGCCCGCCGTGGACGAGGAGTGGGTGACGATCACCGGTGGCCCGACCGGTGAGGTCAGAGCCCGCATCGTCCGGCCGGCGGGCAGCACGGGCGTCCTTCCCGTGATCATTTACATCCATGGCGCCGGCTGGGTCTTCGGCAATGCCCACACTCACGACCGGCTGGTACGTGAGCTGGCGGTGGGCGCCGGTGCCGCCGTCGTCTTCCCCGAGTACGACCTGTCGCCTGAGCACCGCTATCCGGTGGCGATCGAGCAGAACTGGACGGTGGCGCATTGGATCACCGCCGAGGGCGCGGCCAGGGGCCTGGACGCCACGCGTGTCGCGGTGGCCGGCGACTCCGTCGGCGGCAACATGGCCGCCGCGCTGACACTGATGGCCAAGCAGCGCGGCGGGGTGACGCTGCGGCAGCAGGTGCTGTTCTACCCGGTGACCGACGCGTCCTTCGACACCGGCTCCTACCAGCAGTTCGCCGAGGGCTACTTCCTGCGCAGGGACGGCATGCGGTGGTTCTGGGACCAGTACACCACCGACGAGACCCAGCGAGCCGAGATCACCGCCTCCCCGCTGCGGGCCACCACCGAGGAGCTGACCGGCCTGCCTCCGGCGCTGGTCATCACCGCCGAGGCGGACGTGCTGCGGGACGAGGGCGAGGCGTATGCGAACAAGCTCCGCGCGGCCGGCGTGCCCGTGACCGCCGTGCGCTACCTGGGGATCATCCACGACTTCGTCATGCTCAACGCCCTGCGCGAGACCCAGGCGGCGGGGTCGGCGATCGGGCTGGCCATCGGCACGCTCCGGCAGGCCCTCGCCACGAGCTGAGGCTGTCCTCCTGACCCGTGCGGGGACCGCCGCCACGTCCGGCGGCCCCCGTGCCGACCCCCCGACCCCGGGACGGATTCATGCCTTCCAGCTTCGAGCACGCCCAGATACGCCACGCCAACCTCACCGGCCGGATCCCCGTCGTCTTCGTCCACGGCCTGTGGCTGCTGCCCACCAGCTGGGAGCGCTGGGCTCAGGTGTTCGCCGAGGCGGGATTCGCCCCCGTCACCCCGGCCTGGCCCAGCGCGCCGCCGGCCGGGGCCGCGCCTGCCAGGACGGCGCCTGCCGGGACGGCGCCTGCCGGGACGGCGCCTGCCAGGACGGCAGGCGAGGTGGCCGGCCACTTCGCGGACCTGATCGGCGGGCTCGATCGCCGGCCCGCCGTGGTCGGCCACTGCACCGGCGGCCTGCTCGCGCAGATCCTCGCAGGGCGCGGCCTGGCCTGCGCCGCCGTGGCCATCAGCCCCGCACCCCTCCAGGGCGCGCTGCCGCTGCCGATCTCCCCTCCGCGCGCCCCCGTCCGCGCGCCGGCCGATCCGGCCGTCGTCGGCAGCGCCGTCCCGCTCACCTACGACCAGTTCCGCCACGCCTTCGCCAACGCCGTCGACGAGGCAGAGGCCGAGCGCTTGTACGAGACGTTCGCCGTCCCCGCACCGGGCGTGCCGCCGCTCCAGGCAGCCGCCGCCTTCGACCCGTGGAGCGAGCCCGAGGTCGACCGCACCGCGAAGGACAGGGGCCCGCTGCTGCTCATGTCAGGCGAGATGGACCGCATCGTCCCGTGGGCCGTCGCCCACGCCTCCTACGAGAGCCAGGTCCGCAACGAGCACCACCTGACGGAGATCCTCGAGATGCCCGGCCGCGGGCACTCGCTGACCGTCGACGGCGGCTGGCGCGAGGTCTGCGGCACCGCCCTGACGTTCATCCAGCGTTTTGTGGACGCGTGACGGCACCTGACCGGGCGACCTGCTCGAGGAGCTCGAGCACCCTGGTCGCCCTGACGGCGTCACCGGCGGCCTCGTGCAGCTCCATGGCTTCACGGAACGCTTCGCGGGCCTGCTCGACCTGCTCCAGCTGGACCAGCGCCTTGCCCAGGCTGGTCAGTGTCGTCGCCACGGCCCGGCTGATCGGGCGCTCCCGCATCTCCCGCAACGCCTGGCGGTAGTGGTCGGCGGCCTCCTGCCAGCGTCCGAGGGCGGAGTAGCCGTCACCCACCAGATCCAGCGTCGCGCCGACGGCCTGGTTGACGATGGCGGGCGAGCCGCCGAAGGCGGGATCGCGCAGCCGGTCCACCAGGGCCAGGTTGTGCCGGACGGACTCCTCCACCCGGCCGAGCCGGCGCAGGCAGTGCCCCATGCTGGTCATGGCCTGGGCGTAGCCCTCCGTGTCCCCTGCCTGCTTGAAGCACTCCGCCGCCTGCCGGGTGTAGCTCAGACCGCTCTCCTTGCTCGGCTGGTCGTCGCGAGCCCACAGCGACCAGGTGGCGTAGATCAGCGACCAGCCCTGCTGGCGCACGTCGCCGATGTCGCGGGCCAGCTCCAGCGCGCGCAGGGCGGTCGCCTCCGCCTCGTCGTAGCGAGCCTGGCAGTAGGTCTGCGCCCAGGACAGGTAGTTGAGATGCACCGCCTCCTGCCCGCGGTCGCCCATGGCGCGGGCGGCCCTGGCGGACAGGTCGAACACCTCGGGCCAGTGCCCCCAGTGCATCCACAGGTCCGAGAACCAGTGCATGGCCTCGGCCACCTCGACGACGCGCGCGTGCTCGCCGACGCGGAAGGCCTGTCTCAGCGCCGCCAGCCACGCCTCGCCCTCCGTCTGGAGCCACTCCTGTGCCTGCTGCGAGCTGTTCAGCTCGACGAGGGAGCTCCAGTCCGGCGGCGGGGCGCCGTAGTCCGGCTCGAACCAGCGCCCGGCGATCGTGGCGACCTCGAGCAGCCAGTCGTCCATACGCCGCCGGGCCTGCCGCTGGGTCTGGACGGGCTCCTCCTCGGACAGCCGGGCGCGGGCGAACAGCCGTACCAGGTCGTGGAAGCGGTAGCGGCCCACGTACGGCGACTGCAGCAGGCCGAGGTCGACGAGTTCCTCCAGGGCGTCCTCGGCCTCGACCCGGCCGAGCTCGGCCAGGACCGCCGTCATCGGCACCCCGAACTCCGGCGCCGCGGCCAGCGCCAGGCGGCGGAAGCTCTGCCGGGCCGGCAGGGAGAGCTGCCGGTACGACAGCGCGAAGGCGGCGGCCACGGACAGGTCTCCCGCGGACAGGGACTCCACTCGCCGTCCCTCGTCGCCAAGGCGTGCGGCCAGTTGCCCTGCTGTCCAGCCGGGCCTGCTCTGCAGCCGGTTCCCGGCGATGCGCAGCGCCAGCGGCAGGTTCCCGCACAGGCTCGCCACCTGTGCCACCCCGTCCGGATCGGCCGCGGCGCGCTCCGCGCCCACGATCGCGCGCAGGAGGGCGGCCGCCTCCTCCGCGGCCAGGTGCGCCAGCGGGAGCTGGTGTACGCCTTCCAGCCCTGCCAGTGGCCTGCGGCTGGTGACCAGCGTCATCACCGGACCGGCCGAGGGCAACAGCGAACGCACCTGGCCTTCGTGGGCCGCGTTGTCCAGGATGATCAGGCACCGCCGTTCGCGCAGCAGGGCCCGGTATTGGCCTGCGCGGTCCTCCTCGTCGGCGGGGACGCGCCGCTCGGCCACGCCCAGGGCCTTGAGCAGCCGGGACAGCGCCGTCCCCGAGTCCAGTGGCACCGGATCCATGCCGCGCAAGTCCAGGTAGAAGCGGCCGTCGGGGAACAGATCGTCCAGTTGCCCTGCGGCTCGCACGGCCAGCGCTGTCTTGCCGATGCCGGCGGCGCCGGAGACGGCGGCCACGACGGCGGCCTGCTCGTCTCCCGTCCGACCCGCCAGTTCGCGCAGCGCACGCAGTTCCCGTGTCCGCCCGGTGAAGTCGCCCACTCCGCGGGGCAGCTCACACGCTCCCGGCGCGGGGGCCTCCTGGCGCGGTCGTCCCGCCCGTGCCGCCTCCGACAGCGCCATCCGCTGCGCGTCGTCCAGCCGCAGCGCCTCGGCCAGTGCCTCCACGGTGCGCCGTTGCGGGCCCCGGCTGGTTCCGCGCTCCATGTCGCCGATGGCCCGTACGCTCACGCCGGACGTGTGGGAAAGCTCCTCGATCGTCAGCTTGGCGGCGTGTCGCAAGCTCCGCAGCAACCTGCCGAACGACTCCGCCACCCGTCCCCCTCACGATCGCCCTCGGCGAAGTACTACAAACGCCGCAGACCAACCCTATCCACCCGCTGAGAGCGGATGTTCTCCTGCACGCCAGAGCTGCCGCCTGCTCGGAGAGGGGCACGGCCGAGGTGGTCGTTCTCTGCCGCGCCGCCGCTATTGGACGTGCCGGTGGACGTCCTCCCCTTCCGCCGGAGCGGCGATCCACGGGCCCTCGACGGACGGGTCGAGAATCCCCTCCTCCACGAAGGTGTAGCGGCCGTCGAGGACGTATCCCGCCACCCTCGCGTCATGGGCGTCGCTGTTGTGCCACAGCCTGTCGAACAGCGTGTCCACCCTGATCCTGGCCTGGCGGCAGAAGACGTCGGCCAGCTCCATGGGGCGCCGTCCGAGGTCGCGAGAGTCCTCCTCGGCCCGCACGCAGACCGCGGTCATCGCGAACAGCTCGGCGCCGATGTCGACGATCCTGCCGAGGAAGGTTTGCTTACGCTCCAGGCCGCCCTGCCACCGCGACATGGCGTAGAAGGTGGATCTGGCCAGCTTGCGGCTGGTCCGCTCCACGTGGCGCAGGTGCTGGGCCAAGGGCCCGAAGTCGCCGTAGGCGACCGGCAGCGTGCCCCCGCCGACGACCAGCCCCGGCAGCCACTTGGCGTAGAAGGCGCCGGCTCTCCTGAGCGCTCTCGCCCGCTCCTGCCGGGAGGCGCCCGGATCGATCAGCTCACCGGCCACGGACAGGTGCGCGTCGACGGCCTCCCTCGCGATCAGCAACCGCATGATCTCCGAGGAGCCCTCGAAGATCCGGTTGATGCGCAGGTCGCGGAGGATCTGCTCGGCGGGCACGCCGCGCTCGCCGCGCGCGGCCAGCGACTCGGCCGTCTCGTAGCCGCGCCCGCCCCTGATCTGGACCAGCTCGTCGCCCACCCGCCAGGCCATCTCGCTGGCGAACAGCTTGGCGAGCGCGGCCTCGATCCTGATGTCGTTGGACTCGTCGTCGGCCATCCTGCTCGACAGGTCGCACACCGCCTCCAGCGCGTAGGCCGTCGCCGCGATGAACGCGACCTTGGTGGCCACCGCCTCGTGCTCGCCGACCCGGTGCCCCCACTGCACGCGCGCGTTGCACCACTCACGGGCGATCTTCACCGCCCATTTGGCGTTGCCCGCGCAGGTGGCCGGCAGCGACAGCCGACCGGTGTTCAGCGTGGTGAGCGCGATCTTCAGGCCCTGGCCCTCGCGGCCGATCCTGTTGCGCGCGGGGACGCGGACGCCCTCGAACCGGGTCACCCCGTTCTCGATCCCGCGCAGGCCCATGAAGGAGTTGCGGCGCTGGACCGTGATGCCGGGCGACCCCGCCTCGACCACGAAGGCGCTGATCTTCTGGCCGGTCCTGGCCATCACGACGAGCAGGTCGGCGACCACGCCGTTGGTCGTCCACAGCTTGACCCCGTCGAGCACGTACTCGTCCCCGTCGAGGGTCGCGGTCGTGGACAGCCGCGCCGGGTCGGAGCCCACGTCGGGCTCGGTCAGCAGGAACGCCGAGATCTCGCCTCGGGCGCAGCGCGGCAGGAACTCGCGCTTCTGCTCCTCGGTGCCGAACAGCCGCAACGGCTGCGGCACCCCGATCGACTGGTGCGCCGACAGCAGCGCGGACAGCGCGGGACAGTAGGAGCCGACGAGCATGAGCGCCTTGCTGTAGTAGAGGTGTGACAGGCCGAGCCCGCCGTACTCCTCCTCGATCGTGATGCCGAACGCGCCCAGGTCGGCCAGGCCCTTGACCACCTCGTCGGGCACGACCGCGGTCCGCTCGATCTGCGCGGGATCCACCCGCGAGTCGAGGAACCTCCTGAGGGCCCTGACGAACTCCTCGCCCTTCTTGGTGGCCGACTCGTCCAGCGTGGGGATCGGGTGGACGAGGTCGAGGCGGAAGTCCCCGAGGAAGAGCTGCCTGCCGAAGCTCGGCCGCTCCCACTCGACCTGCCTGGCCTGCTCCGCGACCTCTCGCGCCCGCGCGTACTCGGTCATGACCGCCTCCCGCCTGCTCCCCGATTCTGTTCTTCCCCCCGCGCGCCATCGACACCTGCTTTTTGGTGCTGTACGGCCAGCCCGGGGGCCCAACCTGTTTTTCGGTGCTGTACGGCCAGCCCGGGGCCCGACCTGTTTTTTGGTGCTGTACGGCCAGGCCCGGTTAGGCCCACCCTCCGCCCGTGGCCGGGGTCTGTCCAGGGGCACGGCAAACGAGCGCACGTGGCCGGGGTCGCGTTACGCCGGGATCGTCGGCGTGGCGGCTTCGGTCCGTGGCGTGGCCGGTGGGCTGCCGGGCGTGGCGGGGCGGTGCCGGGCCGGGCGGGGTGGGCGCAGGTGGGGAAGTCTCGCGCTACGCCCCGCCGGGTTCACGGGCGACGTTGCGGTGGCGGGTGCTCCCGTACTACGCCCCTCGGTTCTACGGGCTGCGTCGACGTGGGTGCTTCCGTTACGCCTCGCTGGTCTTACGGGCGACGTTGCGGCTGGTTACCGGAGTCCTGCTGGAGTGTGCCTGAAAGACAGACGGCCACCGGTGACTCCGGTGGCCGTGGGGTGGCTTTGCCGTACAGGCTTATAGGGGTTTGCCGTACAGGCTTATGAGGGGTTTGTCGGTTGGGCCGAGAAAACGGGCGGCGGAGAACCGGGTTAGTTGGGCACGCGGGCGACGCAGAAGACGGTTTGTCCGAAGGGGGGACGGATGAAGCGTTCGATCAGGCGGGTGGCGGGGACCACGGTGCGGTCGTAGATCTTGACCAGGCGGGGGTCGGGGTAGCCGACGCCGCCCCGGCGGACCGCCGCCCACCAGGCGATGCCGCCCAGGAAGTTGATCGGCTTGATCACGTCGATGTCGAGGCCCGCCTTGGCCACCGAGCTGCTCAGCGTCTTCGGCGTGTAGCGCTGGACGTGGCCGACCTTCTTGTCGAAGTCTCCGTAGAGCTGCATGTAGCCCGGAACCCAGATGATGATCCGGCCGCCCGGCGTCACGACGCGGGCCAGCGAGCGCAGGGCCTCGGCGTCCTCCTCGATGTGCTCGAGGACGTTCATCATGACGACGGTGTCGACCTTCTCCTCCATCGGAACCGCGTCGGGGAGGGCGAAGTGCAGCACGTCGACGTCGGAGCGGTCGGCGAACCGCTTGCGCAGCTGGTCGACGCAGTAGGGGTCGAAGTCGCTCACCACGAGCCGGTCGAGGCGGGGCAGGAACTGCTCGGCGAAGTGCCCGAGGCCCGAGCCGATCTCCAGCATGGAGCGGCCGACGTGGGGTGCGACCATGTCGAACTCGTACTGCCGGTAGTTCTTGGCCTCGTCGCCGCCGAGGTGGTTTTCCAGAGCCTCGTCGCCGGCCGCCGGCTGGACCACGCGGTCGTACCCAGATGACATGAGAGCTGTTCCTCCAAGAATGCGGTGCCGCTGAGTCTAGTGCCCGCCCCGGTGGCCGGGTCACTCCAACCGTCGAACTCGCGAACGGGCACTCCGGACCGTATTCGACGCGTTACGCTGAGCTCACGCGTGAATCCCACACCCGAAGGGCTTCTCGTCCAGGGCGCGCGGAACCGGCGCCGGAAAACCCTTCCGCGAAGGCCCTCCCTTGGGATGGAATCTGACTCGCCCATGGATGACGACGAGGCGATAGCCCGCGCTCTTGACGGCGACCTGTCCGCCTACGAGGCGCTCGTCGCCCGCTACAGCGCACTCGCGCACCGCACCGCCGCCATGCTCGGCGCCGGCGACGAGGCGCAGGACGTGGTGCAGGAAGCGTTCGTGAAGGCGTTCAAGCACTTGGCCGGCTTCAGGAAGGACGCGCCGTTCCGCCCCTGGCTGCTGCGGATCGTCGCCAACGAGACCCACAACCTCACCCGGTCGAGGGGGCGCAGGTCCGAGCTGACGCAGAAGCTCGGCGCGATGGCCACCACCCAGGCCGCCGACGACCCCGAGGGGACGGCTGTCGCGGGCGACCGCAGGGAGCGCCTGCTGGCCGCCGTGCGCCGGCTGCCTGATCGGGAACGGGAAGCGGTGGTCTGCAGGTACTTCTTGCAGTTGTCGGAGCAGGAGACCGCTCAGGTGCTCGACTGGCCGGTCGGCACGGTCAAGTCGAGGACGCATCGCGGACTGGCCAGACTGAGGGAGGAGGTGGGACGTGACCTCGCCTGACGACGACCTCGAGGCCGAGCTCATGGCCCTCGCCGACTTCGTCGACCTGCCCGGCGTCCCGCCGCCGGCCGAGGTGGCCGCGGCCGTACGGGCTCGCATCGAGGAGCCCGAGCCCGCGCCGTCTCCGCCGGTGCGGCGGCGGCGGAGGTGGCGGCTCGTCGCGGCCGTCGCGATCGTGGTCGTCGCGCTGACCGCCGCCACCCCGCAGGGCAGGGCCGCCGTGGTGCACATCCTGCGGCTGGCGGGCATCGAGGTGCGCGTCGGTGAGGCGGGCACGCCGCCCGCCACCGCCGTCCCGCTGCCGGGGGAGCGGGAGGTCTCGCTGGCCGAGGCGCGGCGGCTGGCCGGATTCCCCGTCAAGGTGCCGGCCGAGCTGGGCGAGCCCGAGCGCGTCACGGTCAGCGACGGCGACAGGATCGTCTCGCTGTTCTGGGCGGACGGCGTCCGGCTCGACCAGTTCGAAGGGCTGACCCCCTACTTCGTCAAGCAGCTGAGCGAGCCATGGCCGGAGAGCGTCGGCGCCAACGGCTGGTGGATCGCGAAGGAGCACACGCTCAGCCGCCTCAGCAGGGAGGACGGCAGCGAGCTTCCCTTGCGCCTGGCCGGCCCCACCCTCATCTGGTTCGACGGCGACCTCGCGCACCGCCTCGAGGGGGTCACCGCCAAGCAGCGGGCCGTGGAGATCGCCTCCTCACTCCGCTGAGGGCGAGGCGAGCCAGTCGTCCACGCCCTTCAACAGCTCCTTGCGCACCGACTCGGGGGCGGCCGACGACCTGATCGACTGCCGCGCCAGCTCGGCCAGCTCCTGGTCGCTGAAGCCGTAGACGTGGCGCGCCAGCTCGTACTGCGGCAGCAGCCTGGCCCCGAACAGCAGCGGGTCGTCGGCGCCCAGCGCGATCGGCACCCCGGCGTCGAACAGCCTGCGCAGCGGCACGTCCTCCGCCCCCGGGACCACGCCGAGCCCGACGTTGGAGGTCGGGCACACCTCGCAGCAGATCTGCCGGTCGGCCAGCCGCTCCATCAGCCGCGCCGACTCCGCCGCCCGCACGCCGTGTCCGACCCTGTCGGCGTCGAGGTCGTCGACGCACTCCGCGACGCTCTCGGGACCGAGCAGCTCACCTCCGTGAGGCACCGCCAGCAGCCCCGCCCGCCTGGCGATCCTGAAGGCGTGCTCGAACTCGCGCGCCCGCCCCCTGCGCTCGTCGTTGGACAGCCCGAACCCGACCACGCCCCTGCCGGCGTACTGCGTGGCGAGCCTGGCCAGTGTCCTGGCGTCGAGCGGGTGCCTGGTCCTGTTCGCCGCCACGACGGTCGCGATCCCGATGCCCGCCGCCTTGGCGGCCCGGTCGACGGCGTCGAGCATCAGCTCCAGCGTCGTGGTCAGCCCGCCGAACCGTGAGGCGAACCCCGAGGGGTCCACCTGGATCTCCAGCCAGCCCGAGCCCTCGGCGGCCTCGTCCTCGGCCGCCTCGCGCACCAGCCGGTAGATGTCCTCCTCGCGCCTCAGCACCGACCTGGCGATGTCGTACAGGCGCTGGAACCTGAACCAGCCCCGCTCGTCGGTCGCGTGGAGCTGGGGCGGCCAGTCCTCTTCAAGCGCGTCGGGCAGGTGCAGGCCCTGCTCCCTGGCCAGTTCGATCAGCGTCGAGTGCCGCATCGAGCCGGTGAAGTGCAGGTGCAGATGAGCCTTGGGCAGCTCGGCCAGGGGACGTGGCATTTCCATATGGTGCCACTCAACCTCGCGGTGGGTTGACGCGTTGGGAGGGGCGAAAGGGGACCTCGCTGATGACGGAAGAACATGAGGCGGCCTTCGATCAGTTCCTGGCCGCCCGAAGCACGTCACTGCTGCGCACCGCGATCCTGGTATGCGGGGCGTCGCAGCACGACGCGGAGGACCTCGTCCAGCACGCGCTGGAGAAGGTCTATCGGCACTGGCCGAGGATCAGGCACGACAACCCCGACGCCTACGCGCGCAGGGTCGTCATGAACGCGGCCATCTCCGCGGCCCGCCGCCGCAAGATCATTCAGGAGATCACGTTCGCCAGGCCGCCCGAGACCGAGGCGGCGGTGCCCGACCTCGATCTGCGCGACGCGCTCATGGCGGAGCTGCGCAGGCTGCCCGCACGGATGCGGGCCGTCCTGGTGCTGCGCTACTGGGAGGACCTGTCGGAGTCGGCCACGGCGGCGGCGCTCGGCTGCTCGCTCGGCACGGTCAAGAGTCAGGCGGCGCGGGGGCTCGCCAGAATCCGCGAGAACATGAAGGAAGGAGCGCTCGTATGAAGGTCGAAGAGGGGCTCGCCGAGGCGATGGCCGCCCGGGTGGCCGACGTGCACGCGCCGTCCACGATGGGCGAGAGCGTGCGCAGGAGGCACCGCAGGCACGTGATCAGATTCAGGGTCGCGGGGGCGGCCCTCATGACCGCCGCCCTGGCGGCGGGGGCTCCCATGGTCCTGTCGATGAGCTCGGGCTCCACGGTGGTGGCCCAGGCGCCCATCACCGTGAAGATCGTGACCGAGGTGACGGTGCCCGACCTGACCGACATGACGCTGGCCGAGGCGCAGGCGGCGCTGCGGGCGGTCGGTCTGGTCGGCGAGAGGTCGACAGGGCACGAGCACGTCTTCGGCCAGGAGCCGAAGCCGGGCACGGAGGCGCCTTCGGGCTCGACCGTCAAGCTCTACCTGAGGGAGGAGGCGCCCCAGGCGCTCGGCGATCTGGGCGACGGCCGCACGTTCGGCGGCATCACGCTCGGCTACCTGCCCGAAGGGCTGGTGTGGAGCAAGTGGTCGAACAGCTGGTCCGACAAGAAGGCACAGGGCCACACCAGCTACACCACCAGCTACGACACTCCTGACGGCCGCCCCGGCGAGTATGGCATCCAGGTCATGGTTCACGAGGGTGAGGCGGGCAGGCAGATCGAGGCCCGCCTGAAGCGCGACGGTGTCGAGCTCGTCGACCTCGGCGGCAGGCAGGCCTACGTGGCCGAGCTTGAGCCGAGCGTTCGGAGCATCGGCTTCAAGCTGCGCGACGACCTCGCGGTCGAGGTGCTGATGAGCCCTGTCAGGGCCAAGAAGCTCGGCGCCGAGGCGGTCTCCACCGAGCTGAAGAAGATCGCCGAAGGGATCCGCCCGGCGGAGTGATCAGAGCGGGGAATGCGGGCATCTAATGGGGTATGGCGCCTGACGGGTTGGTCACCGCCCACGGCGGGCGATGGCGGGCCGCGCTCGCCCTCGCCGCCCTGGCGGTGACCGTCCTCACGATCATCGCCATCTTCTCCTCGGGATTCGGCAGGACCCCACCGGTCACGGTCGTCCCGACCCTCGCCCCCAGGCCTCCTTCGACCCCCACCGTCACCTCGCCCGGCATCACGGTCGTGGCCGACAACTTCTGGCTCACCTACCTGCCTGCCGGGCTCAGCCGCACAGGAGGCGGCTCCATCTCGCCCGAGCCCGGCGTCGAGGGCGGGTGGGCCCGCTACGCGGCGGGCTCGGACTTCGTCGAGGTACAGGTGGAGCACGGCACCGTCGCCGCCGACTGGGAGACCTACCGCAAGCGCGCGGCTCTCGCCTCGCCGCGCGAGACCACCGTCCGCGGCAAGCCCGCCCTGGTGGGCAGGCACCCGAGCGGCGGGATGATGATCGCCTGGCTCGAGCGCACCGGCACCGGCGCCTGGATCCGCGTCAGCGACGCACTCTCCGCCGACCTCCTCCCCCTGGCCGCCTCCGTCCACGCTCCGCCGTCCTCCAGGTGACAATCCATCCCGTACGGCAAGCGGCCATGGCGCCTCCGTTCCCGCGTGGTCCCGTCCCTCGCGGGCGCGCGCCCAGCAGGACTTCGCCTCCCGCCGTCACGGCGCCCGCGTCTCTGGAAGCAGGGCGATGCGTCAGACGGCTTCGGACAGGAGCTTCTGGAGGCGGCTGACGCCCTCGACCAGGTCGTCGTCGCCCAGCGCGTAGGACAGGCGGAAGTAGCCGGGAGTGCCGAAAGCCTCACCGGGCACGACGGCGACCTCGGCCTCCTCGAGGATCAGCTCGGCCAGCTCGGCCGAGGTCTGCGGGCGCCTGCCGCGCAGCTCCTTGCCGAGCAGCGCCTTCACCGACGGGTAGACGTAGAAGGCGCCCTGCGGCTCGGGGCAGACCACGCCGGGGATCTCGTTGAGCATCCTGACCATGGTCCTGCGGCGGCGGTCGAACGCCTCGCGCATCCGCGCCACCGCCGACAGGTCGCCGTTCACCGCGGCCAGCGCGGCGACCTGGGCGACGTTGCAGACGTTGGAGGTGGCGTGCGACTGCAGGTTGGTCGCGGCCTTCACCACGTCGGAGGGGCCGATGAGCCAGCCGACCCGCCAGCCGGTCATGGCGTAGGTCTTGGCGACCCCGTTCAGGATGACGACCTTGTCGCCGAGCTCGGGCACGGCGGTGGCGATGCTGGTGAACTCGGTCTCGCCGTACACGAGGTGCTCGTAGATCTCGTCGGTGACCACCCACAGGCCGTGCCCTGCCGCCCAGCGGCCGATCGCCTCGACCTGCTCGCGCGGGTAGACCGCGCCCGTCGGGTTGGACGGCGAGACGAACAGCAGCACCTTGGTCCGCTCGGTGCGGGCCGCCTCGAGCTGCTCGACGGAGGCGAGGTAGCCGGTGGTCTCGTCGGTGACGACGTCGACCTGCACCCCGCCGGCCAGCTTGATCGCCTCGGGGTAGGTCGTCCAGTAGGGCGCGACCACCAGCACCTCGTCGCCGGGGTCGAGCAGCGTCGCGAACGCCTGGTAGACCGCCTGCTTGCCGCCGTTGGTCACCAGGACCCGCGAGGCGTCGACCTGGTAGCCGGAGTCGCGCAGGGTCTTGTCGGCGATCGCCTGCTTCAGCTCGGGCAGGCCGCCCGCCGGCGTGTACTTGTGGAAGCGCGGGTCGTGCGCCGCCTCGACCGCCGCCTCGACGATGTAGCCGGGCGTGGGGAAGTCGGGCTCGCCCGCGCCGAAGCCGATGACCGGACGGCCTGCGGCCTTCATGGCCTTCGCCTTGGCGTCGACGGCCAGGGTGGCGGACTCGGAGATCGCGGAGATGCGTGCGGAGATGCGGCTGGACATATTCACATGGTGGCACGAGGCGACACGCCCATGCGGGCAACTACCCGGTGACCAGGGCGATCAGGTTCTGGTTCGACGTAGCGGTCATTCTTCCGTACACTTTCGCCTGGTCCTGCCGCCGCATGTCGTTGTGGCGATCGGTCCGGGCAGTAAGTCAATCGATGTAGTGTGGTTGACGACATAGGGCACTAGCGCAATTGGTAGCGCACCGGTCTCCAAAACCGGCGGTTGGGGGTTCGAGTCCCTCGTGCCCTGCTGAGTGCGGTCCGCGCAGCAAGGCGTGCAAGCGCGCCGCGTAAACTGCGTTGGATACGACAGAGGTGAGGACTGTGGCGATCGACACGCACAGCGAGACCGCCGGCAAGCCGAGCGGCGAAAAGAAGTCGAAGCGCACTTCTCCTGCCCTTTTCTATCGGCAGGTCGTCAACGAGCTGCGTAAGGTCATCTGGCCGACGCGCAAGGATCTCATCACCTACACCGCGGTCGTTCTGGTATTCGTTCTGATCATGGTTGCGATCGTGTCGGGGCTTGACGCCCTGTTCACGGAGGGCGTCCTGCGGATCTTCGGCGGCAGCTGAGCCACGCCGGCCGGGTGACGCCCGACGGGCCACCATTCGATTCGACGAAAGAGGAAAAGTCACCGTGTCCGAGACTTCAGACACCCCTCGCGAGGAGTGGGACGACGACGTCGCCGCTGAGGAGTCCATCGACGAGGTCGAGGAGACCGACGTCGAGGAAGCCGAAGACGCCGACGACGTCGAGGAGTCCGACGAGGCTCCGGTGGCCGTCGTCGAGGAGGAAGAGGACGAGGTCGAGGCCATCGACCCCGTCGAGGAGTTCAAGCGCTCCCTGCGCGGCCAGCTCGGCGAGTGGTACGTCATCCACTCCTACGCCGGCTACGAGAACCGCGTGAAGTCCAACATCGAGAGCCGTAACGTGTCGCTCAACATGGAGGACTACATCTTCCAGGTCGAGGTGCCCACGCACACCGTCCAGGAGTTCAAGAGCGGCAAGAAGGTTCCGGTCAAGGAGCGCGTGCTGCCCGGCTACGTGCTGGTGCGCATGGACCTCACAGACGAGTCCTGGGCCGCCGTGCGCAACACGCCCGGCGTGACCGGTTTCGTCGGCCTCTCCAACAAGCCGAGCCCGCTCAGCATCGACGAGGTCGCCAAGCTGCTGGCGCCCGAGCCGACCGAGGAAGCCAAGAAGGCCACCGCCAAGGCGGCCACGGGCCCCACGGTCGAGTTCGAGATCGGCGAGTCGGTCACCGTCATGGACGGCCCGTTCGCCACGCTGCCCGCCTCGGTCAGCGAGATCAGCCCCGAGTCGCAGAAGCTCAAGGTGCTGGTGTCGATCTTCGGTCGCGAGACCCCGGTCGAGCTGTCGTTCAACCAGGTCTCGAAGATCTGACAGGCTCGCATACACTCGATGAGGAACGTGTGACTCCGCGCGTGCCCTAGCCGCCGGAGCCCCTCGCGCGTTTCTGTCGTCAAGACGTTCGGCAGGCCGTCCCTCGCGAAGGACGGCCTTCCGACATGTCCGCCCGCACCCGCGGGTGGACGGCACCGCAATCAGGACCCGGAGAAGGACACATGCCTCCGAAGAAGAAGATCGCGGCACTGGTCAAGGTCCAGCTTCCCGCTGGCCAGGCCACGCCCGCCCCGCCGGTCGGTACCGCCCTCGGTCCGCACGGCGTCAACATCATGGACTTCGTGAAGCAGTACAACGCTGCCACCGAGGCCCAGCGGGGCAACATCATCCCCGTCGAGATCACCATTTTCGAGGACCGCAGCTTCACCTTCATCACGAAGACGCCTCCGGCGCCTGAGCTGATCAAGAAGGCGCTCGGTCTCGACAAGGGCTCTGCGGTTCCCCACAAGGACAAGGTCGGCAAGCTGAGCCGCGAGCAGCTGCGCAGCATCGCCGAGACGAAGATGCCCGACCTCAACGCCAACGACGTCGAGGCCGCCGAGAAGATCATCGCCGGCACCGCCCGGTCGATGGGCATCACCGTCGCCGAGTAAGACCTTTCCGTTCGTCCCGTGGGAGGGCCACGCGCTGGCCCGAGACCACAGACTCCACCGAGGAGACAGAAGTGAAGCGCAGCAAGGCGCACAAGAACGCGTCGGCGCAGGTCGACCGCGACAAGCTCTACACCCCCGCCGAGGCCGCGAAGCTGGCCAAGGCGACCTCCACCACCAAGTTCGACGCCACCGTCGAGGTGGCGCTGCGGCTGGGTGTCGACCCTCGCAAGGCCGACCAGATCGTGCGCGGCACGGTCAACCTCCCGCACGGCACCGGTAAGACCGCCCGGGTCCTGGTCTTCGCGACCGGTGACCGTGCCGAGGCTGCCCGCGAGGCCGGCGCCGACATCATCGGCGCCGACGAGCTCATCGACGACATCGCCAAGGGCAACAGGCTCAACGAGTTCGACGCCGTCGTCGCCACCCCCGACCTGATGGGCAAGGTCGGCCGCCTGGGCCGTGTCCTCGGCCCGCGTGGTCTCATGCCGAACCCGAAGACCGGCACCGTGACCCCGGACGTGGCCAAGGCCGTGACGGAGATCAAGGGCGGCAAGATCGAGTTCCGCACCGACCGTCAGGCGAACCTGCACTTCATCATCGGCAAGACGTCGTTCGGTGAGCGCCAGCTCATCGAGAACTACGCCGCGGCCCTTGACGAGGTGCTGCGTCTCAAGCCGTCCGCGGCCAAGGGGCGTTACGTCAAGAAGGTCACCTTCTCCACCACGATGGGTCCGGGTGTCCCGGTCGACCCCAACGTGACTCGCGCGATGACCGCCGAGCTCGAGGGCTGATCCCGCTCTTCCGAAAGACCCCCGCAGGGCTTCCTGCGGGGGTCTTTCGCTGTCATATGGGATTAAAGACATATACAGGGAGGAAGTGGACTCAGGGTTATCTCGGGGTCATCCCTGTGCGCCGGGAAGGCTTCGGCGACGTAGTGTCGGAATCATGCTGAAGCGCAGGATTACTCTCGCCGCCGTCGCGACGGGCGCCGCCGCCCTGGTCGCGGTCGCCGGTTGTGGATCGACAGGAGCGACCGCGTCCGGGGCGGTGCCCATCCAGGTGAACCTGGCCGCCGCCGAGGTCCTGGAGCAGGCCGCGCAGAAGACACAGGAGGTCACGAGCTACACCGTGGACGCCGTCGTGGACGTGACGGACCCGCAGGAGGGCTCGGGCAAGGTCCAGGGGCGGATGATCTACCAGAGCAAGCCCCAGCTCGCCGCCGACCTGACCCTCGACAGCGCCAACTTCGGCGGGAAGAGCCTGCCGGGCGGGGCGCGGGCCGTACTGCAGGGCGACCACGTCTACCTGCGTGTCGAGGCGCTGAACCAGATGCTCGGCGCCACCAAGCCGTGGATCAAGGTGTCGCTGAACGAGGCGGCCGGCGGTGACGCGAGCAGGTACCTCGAGCAGGTCCAGCAGTTCGACCTGGCGAACGTCACCAAGCTGGTCACCGCCTCCCAGAACGTCAAGCAGGTCGGCACCGAGGCCGTGGGCGGCGTCGACACCACCCACTACAGCGGCACGTTCCCGGTGGACGCGGCCGTGCAGCAACTGCCCGCCGACAAGCAGGAGCAGGCCAAGAAGCACATGGCCGAGCTCAAGGACGTCACGTTCGACATCTGGGTCGGCGCGGACGGCCTGCCGCGCAAGCTGGCGATGACCGGCGCGGAGAAGGGCGCCACGTTCAACGCCAACCTGTTCTTCAAGGGCTTCAACGAGCCGGTCTCCATCGTCGCGCCGCCCGCCGAGCAGGTGGGCGACCTGCCCAAGCACGGCGGAAACTGACTCCAGCGGGGGGCGATTTGGCATCTTGACGAATCGCCCCCTATTCTGGTGCTTGCCAAAGACCGCCGGTCGTTGCTGGGTGCCTCAAGGCCCGGTGACCGAAGGATCCACATCGTGGACGGCCCGCGTAGGTGAGATGCGAAGTTCTTCCGTGTGGATTCCACATGGGTGAGCCCCGTGCGCCTGCGCCGGGGCTTGTTTCATGTTCAGAGACCTTCGCCGGCGGCACATCTGGAAGGAGGCCCATGGCGAGGGCGGATAAGGCGACAGCGGTTGCCGAGCTCAAGAGCGAGTTCGAGGGCAGCAGCGCCGCCGTTCTGACCGAGTACCGCGGTCTCACCGTCGCGCAGCTCAAGCAGCTGCGTATTGCGCTCGGTGGGAACGCGAAGTTCGCCGTGGCGAAGAACACCCTGACCAAGATCGCGGCCACCGAGGCCGGCGTGACTGGTCTCGACGACCTGCTGGTCGGCCCGACCGCCGTTGCCTTCGTCACGGGCGACGTCGTCGAGGCCGCGAAGGGTCTGCGTGACTTCGCCAAGGCCAATCCCCTTCTGGTGATCAAGGGCGGCTTCATGGAGGGCAAGGCCCTCGACGCCGCTGAGATCACCAAGCTCGCTGACCTCGAGTCCCGTGAGGTTCTCCTCGCGAAGCTGGCCGGTGCGATGAAGGCGAAGCAGTCCGCTGCTGCCGCCGTGTTCGCCGCGCTGCCCACCAACATGGCTCAGCTGGCCGAAGCCCTTCGCGCCAAGCGCGAAGAGGCTGGCGAGTAAGACCGGGGATTGCCGCAACTTCACCGCGGTCCCGTTTCACCACTTAGCAAGATCCATACGGAGGAAACATCATGGCGAAGCTCAGCACCGACGAGCTGCTCGACGCGTTCAAGGAGATGACCCTCCTCGAGCTGTCCGAGTTCGTGAAGCTCTTCGAGGACACCTTCGACGTCAAGGCTGCCGCCCCGGTCGCCGTTGCCGCCGCCGGCCCGGTCGGCGCCGCTCCGGCTGAAGAGGCTGCGGAGCAGGACGAGTTCGACGTCATCCTCGAGGCCGCCGGCGACAAGAAGATCCAGGTCATCAAGGAGATCCGCGCGCTGACCTCCCTCGGCCTGAAGGAGGCCAAGGACCTGGTCGACGGCGCTCCGAAGCCTGTCTTCGACGCCAAGGTCAACAAGGAGCAGGCGGAGAAGGCCAAGGCTGCCCTCGAGGGCGCCGGCGCCACCGTCACCGTCAAGTAAGACGGCGCGTCTCTTCTGAAAAGAGCGGAACACCACCCTGGTGCCGGGTGGGTTCCGCTCTTTTTCGCGTCCGCCCGCAGGACAAAGATCAGAGTGCCCCTGGAGCGTCAGCGTCGGTATGGCCCTGAGCTCCCGCACATAACCGGCCAGTAACAATCCCGGAGGACTATTGGAATGGAGTCCAATTCGCGGGAAGCTCCCTACGACGATCGTGCGTAGATACAGTGTTCGTCTCGTTACCACCGGCGACTGGAAGGTGACCAGTGGGCGTCGAGGTCGTGGTCGATGGGCTGACGAAGTCGTTCGGCAGGCAGGTCATCTGGGAGGACGTCTCGCTGACGCTCCCCGCCGGCGAGATCTCGGTGCTGCTCGGCCCCTCCGGCACCGGCAAGTCCGTCTTCCTCAAGACCCTCGTCGGCCTGCTGCGGCCCGAGCGCGGTCACATCTGGATCGACGGCTACGACCTGGCCAACTGCAGCGAGAACAAGCTCTACGAGCTGCGCAGGCTGTTCGGCGTGCTCTTCCAGGACGGCGCGCTGTTCGGCTCGCTCAGCCTCTACGACAACATCGCCTTCCCGCTGCGCGAGCACACCAAGAAGAGCGAGACGCAGATCCGCCAGATCGTCATGGAGAAGATGGAGCTGGTCGGCCTGCTCGGCGCCGAGAGCAAGCTGCCGGGCGAGATCTCGGGCGGCATGCGCAAGCGCGCGGGCCTGGCCAGGGCGCTCGTGCTCGATCCCGAGATCATCCTGTTCGACGAGCCCGACTCCGGCCTCGACCCGGTCCGCACCTCCTACCTCAACCAGCTGATCGTCGACCTCAACGCCGAGATCGAGGCGACCTTCCTCATCGTCACCCACGACATCAACACCGCCCGCACGGTGCCCGACGACATCGGGCTGCTGTTCAGGCGCGAGCTGGTGATGTTCGGCCCCCGCGAGATGCTGCTGTCCAGCGACGAGCCGGTGGTCAGGCAGTTCCTCAACGCCCGCAGGCACGGCCCGATCGGCATGTCGGAGGAGAAGGACGTCTCCGAGCTGGAGGCCGAGGCGCAGCTGGGCCACGACCCCGGCGCACTGCCGCCCATCCCGCCGCAGCTGATGCCCAGCGGCAACGTGATCCGCCGCACGCAGAAGGCGCCGGGCTCGTGGCTGGCCGCCAACGGGGTGATCCCGCCGCAGGGCTCCTTCGTCGACGAGCGCGGCCGCAACTGGCTGGAGGAGTACCCCCGGCTGGTCAACGCGCACATGAACGGCGTGCACTGACCCATGTCCACCTGCCGAGCGCCCTGGTCGCAGCCCTGGAGCGACTACTCTCCGCGTTCGCGTGCGCACGGTGATGGGTCGGGTTCGTGGCGCACGCAGGTGACACCGCCAGGGCGGCGCTCAGGCGGCCGTTCCACCGGCGGGAGTTCCTGCAGCAGGCGTGGTTCATCGTCAGCGTGAGCGAACTGCCGACCGCGCTGGTCGCGATCCCGTTCGGCGCGGTGCCGGCGCTGCAGTCCGGCAACCTCATCCGCCAGTTCGGCGCCCAGTCCTTCACCGGTGGGACGGCCGTGCTCGCCCTCGTGCGCGAAGCGAGTTCGGTCGTGATCGCGGGCGCGGCCGGCAGCGCGCTCTGCGCCGACCTCGGCGCGCGCGTGATCCGCGAGGAGATCGACGCGATGCGGGTGTTGGGCATCGACCCGCTGCACCGGCTCGTGGTCCCCCGCGTCGCGGCGTGCGCGCTGGTGACGCCGCTGCTCAACGGCCTCGTCAGGGTGGTCGGGCTGGTGGCGGGCCACTCCTTCAGCGTGCTCGCCCAGGGCGGCTCGCCCGGCGCCTACCTGCAGTCGTTCAGCGCGCTGGCGCGCCTGTCGGCCCCGTGGACGGCCGAGGGCAAGGCGCTGGTCTTCTCGGGGTGTACAGCCGGGCTCATCGCCTCCTACAAGGGCCTCAGCGCCGCGGGGAGGCCCAAGGGCGTGGGCGACGCGGTCAACCAGACGGTGGTGTTCTCGGCGATGGCCCTCTTCGCCGAGAACTTCCTCATCAGCGCGGCGGCGGCGTGAACAGGCTGGGCGAGTTCGCCTACGGGCGCTGAAGGCGCTGCCCGTGGCCCTCCGCTACCGCGCGGAGGTGCGGCGGCTGCTGGGCGAGTCGCGTGCCGTCCGCGGGGTTGCAACTGGGCCCCATGGCCAGCGCCGCTCTCGGCACGACCGTCACCGGCGAGCGCGACCGGATCGACCGCCTGCTGCGCGACGTCCCGAGCATGTCGAACAATAGCGAGCGCCTGCTGGCAGCGACGACGTGCGCGTCGCCGGCGTCCGCGTCGGCCGCGTGGAGGAGATCTCCCTGTACGGCACGCAGGCCGAGGTCGCCCTCGGCTACCCGGCGGGGGTGGCGGGGGCCTTCACCGTCATCGACGACGACGACGGGCTGCACTTCGGGGCCTGCGCTCGCGGGAGTAGCCCTCTGGCACGCGGGTGGCGCGAGATACCCGCAGGACACGAGCGTGAAGCGGGGCCGGTTCCACACCTACTGCAGGGCTCCGGACGACAGCGAGACCCGGGGTGAGGGGCGCCCGCCACGCGCCCGCTCCGCTGCCCAGCCCGTCCATTCAGGGCCTGGAGGAACGGGCCGGGCGTTATGATCCCGCGATATGGCAGGCACAGCTGACTCCTCCAGGTCGGTGACCGTGCTGCGCGGGCTGACCGTGGCGCTGGCGGCGCTCCTGCTGCTGGTGGCGGGGTTCGCCGTCTGGCTGAGCGCGCAGCTGCGCGACGAGGAGGCGGCGGCGGCCGACCGCCGGGGGGCGCTGGCGGCGGCCTCGGCGCATGCGGTGAACCTGCTGTCGCTCAACTACCAGGACGCGGACGCCAGCATCCAGAAGATCCTCGCCACCTCCACGGGGACGGCCTTCGCCGAGTACTCTGCGGGCGCGCCCAAACTCAAGGAGACCACGATCGCCAACAAGGTCGTCCAGACGGGCGCCGTGCGGGCGGCGGGGGTGGTGTCGATGGGCGACGGCACCGCCAAGGTGCTGGTCGTCGCCGACTCCCACATCAACTGGGTGGGCTCGGGCACCCCCGACCAGGACCGCTACTTCCGGTGGTCCATGGACCTGGCCAAGGTCAAGGGCGTCTGGCTGGTCGCGAAAGCGGAGCAGGTGCTGTGAGGATCGCGGTGGCGGCGGTGCTGGCCGTGGCGGTGGCGTTCCTGGGTTGGACCGCCGTGCGGATGCTGGGCGAGCTCAACGACCTGCGCGGCGGCAGGGAGTCGGGGGAGCAGGCGATGGTCGCGGCTCTGGCGATGGCGCCCGACCTGCTGTCCTACAACCACAGGACGATCGAGGAGGATCTGAGACGGGCCGAGGCCCTCACGACGGGCGAGCTGACCGAGCGCTACCGCGAGCTGCGCGCCTCGCTGGTGCCCAGGGTCACCGAGCAGCGCACCGTGCAGGAGGTCTCGGTGGCGGGGGCCGCGGTCGAGAGCGCCACGCCTGACCGGGTGGCCGTGCTGCTGTTCGTGAACATGGGGACGGTCAAGCAGGCGCCGGGCAGCGCCGAGCCGCGTCAGCAGGTGATCCAGAACCGGGTCAGGTTCGTCATGGTGAAGAATGGTTCGCGATGGCTCGTGGGCGATCTGTCCACGCTGCTCGGTAGCGCATGATGTCCGGGCATGTCCCGACTTTCAATTGTTATCAAAATCCAGGTTTGGCGAAGCTCTGGATGCGGGTACCTCAGTCACAGTTCCACCGCACGGCAGCATGGGTTCGGCCGCAGGTGTGACAGAGCGTTAGCGCCCCCGGCTCGCGGGTATCGTCTTGGGGCTGTCGGCTAGTGAGCTGTCACCTTGGGGAGAAATCCCAGCGTCCAGGCTTTGAGTTGGCCGAAAGTCCGGCTCGCAGGCTTGACGTTTCCGCTCGGACGGGCGATGCTGCGGACAACGTGGAGCATGCAGCGAGAGCGAAGTGGACAGGCGTGTGCCGTTCGGCTACACTGCCCCTTTGCGCTGCCCTTTGACGACCCGCTTCTCTTGCTCACGTTGCGAGGTTGTCTGGCGTGCGTGTAGTCAGTCCGCCGCGAGCCCTCGGAAGGACATCTGTTGGCAGCCTCGCGCAACGCCTCCGCCGTACCCGCCGGTCCCCGTCGCGTCTCTTTTTCGCGTATCCAGGAGCCCCTCGAAGTTCCTGACCTTCTCGCTCTGCAGACCGAGTCCTTCGACTGGTTGCTCGGCAACGAGAAGTGGAAGGCCCGGGTAGAGGCGGCTCGTCAGGCCGGGCGCAAGGACGTCCCGACCCAGTCGGGCCTCGAAGAGATCTTCGAAGAGATCAGTCCCATTGAGGACTTCTCGGGGACCATGTCCTTGTCGTTCCGCGACCACCGGTTCGAGCCGCCCAAGTACTCAGTCGATGAGTGCAAAGACAAGGACATGACCTTCTCCGCCCCCATGTTCGTGACGGCGGAGTTCATCAATAACACCACTGGTGAGATCAAGAGCCAGACGGTGTTCATGGGCGACTTCCCGCTCATGACGCCGAAGGGCACCTTCATCATCAACGGCACCGAGCGTGTCGTGGTCTCGCAGCTGGTCAGGTCCCCTGGTGTCTACTTCGACCGCAGTGTCGACAAGACCTCCGACAAGGACCTCTACGGCTGCAGGGTCATCCCCTCGAGGGGAGCCTGGCTCGAGTTCGAGATCGACAAGCGCGACAGCGTCGGTGTGCGCATCGACCGCAAGCGCAAGCAGGCCGTCACCGTGCTTCTCAAGGCACTGGGATGGACCAACGACCAGATCCTCGAGCGCTTCGGTCAGTACGAGTCGATGCGGGCCACCCTGGAGAAGGACCACACGGCCGGCCAGGATGACGCCCTGCTCGACATCTACCGCAAGCTCCGTCCGGGCGAGCCGCCGACCAAGGAGTCGGCGCAGACCCTGCTGGAGAACCTCTACTTCAACCCCAAGCGTTACGACCTGGCCAAGGTTGGTCGTTACAAGATCAACAAGAAGCTGGGGATCGACGCCGAGATCACTCAGGGCACGCTGACCGAAGAGGACATCGTCGCCACCATCGAGTACATCGTCAGGCTGCACGCGGGCGAGGAGTCGATGCCGGGCGCCGAGGGCCGTGAGGTCATCGTCGAGACCGACGACATCGACCACTTCGGCAACCGCCGTCTGCGCAGCGTCGGCGAGCTCATCCAGAACCAGGTCCGCCTGGGCCTGGCCCGCATGGAGCGCGTCGTCCGCGAGCGCATGACCACGCAGGACGTCGAGGCGATCACGCCGCAGACCCTGATCAACATTCGCCCGGTCGTGGCGTCGATCAAGGAGTTCTTCGGCACGTCGCAGCTGTCGCAGTTCATGGACCAGACCAACCCGCTGGCCGGCCTGACGCACAAGCGGCGTCTGTCCGCGCTGGGCCCCGGTGGTCTGTCGCGTGAGCGGGCGGGCTTCGAGGTTCGAGACGTGCACCCGTCCCACTACGGCCGGATGTGCCCGATCGAGACCCCTGAAGGCCCGAACATCGGTCTGATCGGCTCGCTGGCCTCCTACGGACGCATCAACGCGTTCGGCTTCGTCGAGACGCCTTACCGCAAGGTCGTCGACGGCAAGGTGACCGAGCAGATCGACTACCTCACGGCCGACGAGGAAGACCGCTACGTCAAGGCGCAGGCCAACACGCAGCTCAACCCCGACGGCTCCTTCGCCGAGCCGCGCGTCCTGGTCCGCACCAAGGGCGGTGAGACCGAGCTCGCGCGTGCGGAGGAGGTCGACTACGTCGACGTCTCCGCCCGCCAGATGGTCTCCGTCGCGACCGCGATGATCCCGTTCCTGGAGCACGACGACGCCAACCGCGCGCTCATGGGCTCCAACATGCAGAGGCAGTCCGTGCCCCTGCTGAAGAGCGAGGCGCCGCTGGTCGGCACCGGCATGGAGTACCGTGCCGCGACCGACGCCGGCGACGTCATCAGCGCCGAGAAGGCCGGCGTGGTCGAGGAGGTCTCCGCCGACTACGTCACCGTCATGAACGACGACGGCACCCGCACCACCTACCGGGTCGCCAAGTTCAAGCGCTCCAACCAGGGCACCTCCTTCAACCAGAAGCCCATCGTCGCCGAGGGCGACAGGGTCGAGGTCAACCAGGTCATCGCCGACGGTCCCTGCACCGACCAGGGCGAGATGGCGCTCGGCAAGAACCTCCTCGTGGCGTTCATGCCGTGGGAGGGCCACAACTACGAAGACGCGATCATCCTGTCCCAGCGGCTGGTCCAGGACGACGTCCTCTCCTCGATCCACATCGAGGAGCACGAGGTCGACGCCCGTGACACCAAGCTGGGTCCCGAGGAGATCACCAGGGACATCCCGAACGTCTCCGAGGAGGTCCTGGCCGACCTCGACGAGCGCGGCATCATCCGCATCGGCGCCGAGGTCGTTCCCGGCGACATCCTCGTCGGCAAGGTCACGCCCAAGGGCGAGACCGAGCTGACCCCCGAGGAGCGGCTGCTGCGCGCGATCTTCGGTGAGAAGGCGCGGGAGGTCCGCGACACCTCGCTGAAGGTGCCGCACGGCGAGTCCGGCAAGGTCATCGGCGTCCGCGTCTTCAGCCGCGAGGAGGGCGACGAGCTTCCTCCCGGCGTCAACGAGCTGGTCCGCGTCTACGTGGCCCAGAAGCGTAAGATCACCGACGGTGACAAGCTGGCCGGCCGTCACGGCAACAAGGGTGTCATCTCCAAGATCCTCCCGGTCGAGGACATGCCCTTCCTCGAGGACGGCACGCCGGTCGACATCATCCTCAACCCGCTGGGCGTGCCCGGCCGAATGAACGTCGGCCAGGTGCTCGAGACCCACCTCGGCTGGATCGCGGCCAGGGGCTGGGACATCACCGGTGTCCAGGAGGCGTGGGCCGAGAGGCTGCGCGAGAAGGGCTTCGGCGAGGTCGCCCCGCGCACCAACGTCGCCACCCCGGTGTTCGACGGCGCGCACGAGGAGGAGATCGTCGGCCTGCTCAGCAACACCATCGCCAACCGCGACGGTGACCGCATGGTGCAGGAGACCGGCAAGGCGCGGCTGTTCGACGGCCGCTCCGGCGAGCCGTTCCCGTACCCGATCTCGGTCGGCTACATCTACATCCTGAAGCTGCTGCACCTGGTCGACGACAAGATCCACGCGCGTTCGACCGGTCCTTACTCCATGATCACTCAGCAGCCACTGGGTGGTAAGGCGCAGTTCGGTGGCCAGCGTTTCGGCGAGATGGAGGTGTGGGCTCTCGAGGCCTACGGCGCCGCCTACGCCCTGCAGGAGCTGCTCACCATCAAGTCCGACGACGTCCTCGGCCGAGTCAAGGTCTACGAGGCCATCGTCAAGGGCGAGAACATTCCCGAGCCCGGCATTCCCGAGTCCTTCAAGGTCCTCATCAAGGAAATGCAGTCGCTGTGCCTGAACGTCGAGGTGCTCTCCAGCGACGGCATGTCCATCGAGATGCGTGACACCGACGAGGACGTCTTCAGGGCCGCCGAGGAGCTCGGTATCGATCTGTCCCGGCGCGAGCCGAGCAGCGTGGAAGAAGTCTGAGGGGGAGATCGCACATGCTGGACGTCAACTTCTTCGACGAGCTCCGGATCGGCCTCGCAACCGCTGACGACATCCGTCAGTGGTCCCACGGCGAGGTGAAGAAGCCCGAGACCATCAACTACCGAACTCTCAAGCCGGAAAAGGACGGACTCTTCTGCGAGAAGATCTTCGGCCCGACCCGCGACTGGGAGTGCTACTGCGGCAAGTACAAGCGCGTCCGCTTCAAGGGCATCATCTGTGAGCGCTGCGGCGTCGAGGTCACTCGCGCCAAGGTGCGTCGTGAGCGGATGGGCCACATCGAGCTGGCCGCGCCCGTCACGCACATCTGGTACTTCAAGGGCGTTCCTTCGCGCCTTGGCTACCTGCTCGACCTGGCCCCGAAGGACCTCGAGAAGGTCATCTACTTCGCGGCCTACATGATCACGCACGTCGAGACCGAGCTGCGTGACCGTGACCTGCCCTCGCTCGAGGCGAAGATCTCCGTCGAGCGGCAGCACATCGAGCAGCGCCGTGACGCCGACATCGAGGCCAGGCAGAAGAAGCTCGAGGGCGACCTGGCCGAGCTCGAGGCCGCCGGTGCCAAGGGTGACCAGCGCCGCAAGGTCCGCGAGGGCGCCGAGCGCGAGATGCGTCAGCTGCGCGACAGGGCCCAGCGCGAGCTCGACAGGCTCGACGAGGTCTGGAGCCGTTTCAAGAACCTCAAGGTCCAGGACCTCGAGGGCGACGAGATGCTCTACCGCGAGATGCGCGACCGCTTCGGCCGCTACTTCAAGGGCGGCATGGGCGCGCAGGCGATCCAGGAGCGCCTGATCAGCTTCGACCTCGACGCCGAGGCCGAGAACCTGCGCGAGACGATCCGCAGCGGCAAGGGCCAGAAGAAGGCCCGCGCCCTCAAGCGGCTCAAGGTCGTGTCGGCGTTCCTCAACACGACCAACTCGCCGCGCGGCATGGTGCTCGACTGCATCCCTGTCATCCCGCCGGACCTGCGCCCGATGGTGCAGCTCGACGGTGGCAGGTTCGCGACCTCCGACCTGAACGACCTGTACCGCAGGGTCATCAACAGGAACAACCGCCTCAAGCGACTTCTCGATCTCGGCGCGCCCGAGATCATCGTGAACAACGAGAAGCGGATGCTCCAGGAGGCCGTCGACTCGCTGTTCGACAACGGCCGTCGTGGCCGTCCCGTCACGGGTCCCGGCAACCGTCCGTTGAAGTCCCTCAGCGACATGCTGAAGGGCAAGCAGGGCCGCTTCCGCCAGAACCTGCTGGGCAAGCGAGTCGACTACTCGGGCCGTTCGGTCATCGTCGTCGGCCCGCAGCTGAAGCTGCACCAGTGCGGTCTGCCCAAGCAGATGGCGCTGGAGCTGTTCAAGCCGTTCGTGATGAAGCGCCTGGTCGATCTCAACCACGCGCAGAACATCAAGTCGGCCAAGCGGATGGTCGAGCGCGCCCGCCCCGTCGTGTGGGACGTGCTCGAAGAGGTCATCACCGAGCACCCCGTGCTGCTCAACCGCGCGCCCACGCTGCACCGTCTGGGCATCCAGGCGTTCGAGCCGCAGCTGGTCGAGGGCAAGGCCATCCAGATCCACCCGCTCGTCTGCACCGCGTTCAACGCGGACTTCGACGGCGACCAGATGGCCGTGCACCTGCCGCTGTCGGCTGAGGCCCAGGCCGAGGCTCGCATCCTGATGCTCTCGACCAACAACATCCTCAAGCCGGCCGACGGCAAGCCCGTGACGATGCCCACCCAGGACATGGTCATCGGCCTCTACTGGCTGACCACGCAGAAGGACGGCGCGATCGGCGAGGGCCGCGTGTTCGGCTCGGTGGCCGAGGCGCAGATGGCCTTCGACCGGCGCGAGCTGGAGATCCAGGCCAAGATCCAGATCCGGCTCGCCGGTGACGTCCAGCCGCCTCGCGGCTGGGCCGCTCCCGAAGGCTGGGAGGCGGGCGACCCGATCCGTCTGGAGACGACCTTCGGCCGCTGCCTGTTCAACCAGACGCTGCCGAGCAACTACCCGTTCGTCAACTTCCAGGTGGGCAAGAAGCAGCTGTCCGCGATCGTCAACGAGCTGGCCGAGACCTACCCCAAGGTCGACGTCGCCACCTCGCTCGACGCGCTCAAGGACGCCGGCTTCCGCTGGGCGACCCGCTCCGGCGTCACGATCTCGATCGACGACGTCGTCGCGCCGCCCAACAAGGCCGACATCATGGAGAGCTACGAGCGCAGGGCCGACAAGGTCCAGCGCGAGTACGAGCGCGGTCTGATCACCGACGAGGAGCGCCGCCAGGAGCTCATCGAGATCTGGACCCACGCCACGGCGGACGTCGAGACCGACATGGTCAACGCGTTCCCCGCGACGAACCCGGTCTGGATGATGGTCAACTCCGGCGCCCGCGGTAACAAGATGCAGGTGCGTCAGATCGCCGGTATCCGTGGTCTGGTGTCCAACACCAAGGGTGAGACGATTCCGCGGCCGATCAAGGCCTCCTTCCGTGAGGGCCTGTCGGTTCTGGAGTACTTCATCTCCACCCACGGTCAGCGAAAGGGTCTGGCCGACACCGCGCTCCGTACCGCCGACTCGGGTTACCTGACCCGTCGTCTGGTGGACGTGGCGCAGGACGTCATCGTGCGCGAGATCGACTGTGGCACCGACCGTGCGGTCCCGCTGCACGTCGGCGAGCGCGACTCGGCGGGCAACCTGGTCAAGGCCGAGAACGCCGAGTCCAACGTGCACGGCCGCATCCTGGCCGAGGACGTCGAGGTCGACGGCAAGGTCATCGCCGCGGCGGGTGTCGACATCAACGACACCCACGTCACGGCGCTGGTCGAGGCCGGCATCGAGACCGTCCGCACCCGCAGCGCGCTCGTCTGCGAGGCCAAGATCGGTGTCTGCGCGACCTGCTACGGCCGCTCGCTGGCCACCGGCAAGCTCGTGGACGTCGGCGAGGCGGTCGGCATCATCGCCGCCCAGTCGATCGGTGAGCCCGGCACCCAGCTGACGATGCGTACCTTCCACACCGGTGGTGTGGCGGGCGCCGACATCACCCACGGTCTGCCCCGTGTCCAGGAGCTCTTCGAGGCGCGCATCCCCAAGGGTGTCGCCCCGATCTCCGAGGCAGAGGGCCGGGCTCGCATCGACGAGACCGACAAGACCAGGAAGATCGTGATCACCCCCGACGACGGTTCGGAGGAGATCGCCTACCCGGTCTCGATGCGCTCGCGCCTGCTCATCCAGGACGGCCAGCGTGTCTCGGTGGGCACCCAGCTCATCGCCGGTGCGGTCAACCCGAACGAGGTCCTGCGCATCCTCGGCCCGCGTGCGGTGCAGCTGCACCTGGTCGCCGAGGTCCAGCAGGTCTACCGCTCCCAGGGTGTGTCGATCCACGACAAGCACATCGAGATCATCGTTCGGCAGATGCTCAAGCGCGTCAACGTGCTCGAGTCCGGTGAGACCGACCTGCTGCCCGGTGAGCTCGTCGAGCGTCCGCGCTTCGAGCAGATGAACCGCGAGACCGTCGCCGAGGGTGGCTCGCCCGCCTCCGGCCGTCCGGTCCTCATGGGCATCACGAAGGCGTCGCTCGCCACCGAGTCGTGGCTGTCGGCGGCCTCCTTCCAGGAGACCACCAGGGTCCTGACGGACGCGGCGATCCACGCCAAGTCCGACTCGCTCCTGGGCCTGAAGGAGAACGTCATCATCGGAAAGCTGATCCCGGCCGGAACTGGCATGCCCCAGTACCGCAACATCCGGGTGGAGCCGACCGAGGAGGCCAAGGCCGCGATGTACACCGTCGGCGGGTACGACGGTTCGGCCGCGGACTACACCTTCGGCACCGGCAGCGGCGAGGCCGTGCCGCTGGAGGAGTACGACTTCGGGCAGTACAACCGCTAGTCGATCGGTTGCCGGGAACGCCCCGCACCTTGCTCCGGCAAGGCGCGGGGCGTTCCCCTTTTCCCGCCCACGCCTTAGAGACAAAGCCCCCGGCGTCCGTGCCGGCTTTCCGAGAGGCGTGCCCCCGGGCGTCCGCGTTGGTTCCGTCGTGCCGGGCCCTCTGGGGTTCCGCGTTGGTTCCGTCGTGCCGGGCCTGTACGGCAAGCTCAGCCTGCCGCCACCCTCGGCGCGTGGCCGGGGTCTGTCCAGGGATACGCGTCACCGGGCGCGCGGGCTGGGGTCCGTTACGGCGCACCCACCCCCGGCCGCCGAAGGGCCGCGATCACACGCACGCCCCCAGGACACCGACGAGAGAGCGAGTCGTTGAGCGCCGAGCCATGCACACGGTCAGGGCGCCGAGCCGTGCACACGGTCAGGGCGTCGAGCCGTGCACACGGTCAGGGCGTCGAGCCGTGCACACGGTCAGAGTGTCGGGCGGGGTGAGGCGTTGAGTGTCGGGTGTCGGGTGGGTGAATTCTGGCAAAGAGGATGCGGGGAAACGCGTGACGGAGAAGGGCCAGACAACTAGGGAGATGCGGGTAAGCTGGACCAGGGTCTGATAAGGCCACGGCACGAATGTACGGTCGCACCGACAGCGACCGGTCGCAGTCGTTTTGACGTGCTGCGCTGGGCTGGGTAGTCTTACCCTTCGTGCCCGTGGGTTCATGGGCCCTCATGCATGCGCTCCGACAGGCTGCGCGGCATGGTCTCTCTCCAGCGTTCGATTGCGCCGGGTGGTGGCTCGACAGAGCGCGACACGCCCGACCGCGTGGGTCGGCGCAAGAGGAAAATCAGCAGGTCATGACACCGGCAGTACCTGCGAAATGCACGACCTGACGTATTACCGGCCAAGGCACGAACGGAGTGGCAGTGCCCACTATTCAGCAGTTGGTCCGCAAGGGCCGGCAGGACAAGGTCACCAAGACCAAGACTCCTGCCCTCAAGGGGAGCCCGCAGCGCCGCGGCACTTGCCAGCGCGTCTACACGACGACGCCCAAGAAGCCCAACTCGGCTCTGCGCAAGGTGGCCCGTGTGCGGCTCACCAACGGCATCGAAGTCACGGCTTACATCCCCGGTGTGGGCCACAACCTGCAGGAGCACTCCATCGTGCTCGTGCGTGGCGGTCGTGTGAAGGACCTGCCGGGTGTTCGCTACAAGATCATCCGTGGCTCCCTCGACACGCAGGGCGTCCGTAACCGCAAGCAGGCCCGCAGCCGCTACGGCACGAAGAGGGAGAAGTAACCATGCCTCGCAAGGGTTCTCCTGGCCGTCGTCAGCTCATGTCTGACCCGGTTTACAGCTCGCCGCTGGTGACCGCTCTGATCAACAAGGTGCTCCTTGACGGCAAGCGCTCCATCGCGCAGTCGATCGTCTACGGGGCGCTCGAGGGCTGCAAGGACAAGACCGGCAACGACCCGGTCGTCACGCTGAAGCGCGCCCTCGACAACGTCAAGCCCACCCTCGAGGTCCGCAGCCGCCGTGTCGGTGGCGCGACCTACCAGGTCCCGGTCGAGGTGCGCGCCGCGCGCAGCACCACCCTGGCCCTGCGTTGGCTGGTGCAGTACTCCCGCGCCCGCCGCGAGAAGACCATGACCGAGCGCCTCATGAACGAGCTCCTCGACGCCAGCAACGGCCTCGGGGCGAGTGTCAAGAAGCGCGAGGACACCCACAAGATGGCCGAGTCCAACAAGGCCTTCGCCCACTACCGCTGGTAACAGCGGGTTCGACGAGACGACGAGGACGCGAGAGAAGTGGCCACCACGACCGCTCTTGACCTGGCCAAGATCCGCAACATCGGGATCATGGCCCACATCGACGCGGGCAAGACCACGACGACCGAGCGCATCCTGTTCTACACCGGCATCAACTACAAGATCGGTGAAGTCCACGAGGGCGCTGCCACCATGGACTGGATGGAGCAGGAGCAGGAGCGCGGCATCACGATCACGTCTGCCGCGACGACCTGTGAGTGGCTCGACCACACCATCAACATCATCGACACTCCCGGTCACGTCGACTTCACCATCGAGGTGGAGCGCTCGCTCCGCGTCCTCGACGGCGCCGTCGCCGTGTTCGACGGTGTCGCGGGTGTCGAGCCGCAGTCGGAGACGGTGTGGCGCCAGGCTGACCGCTATGGCGTGCCGCGCATCTGCTTCGTGAACAAGATGGACCGCGTCGGCGCGGAGTTCCACCGTTGCGTCGACATGATGATCAGCCGTCTGGCGGCGACGCCGGCTGTCATCCAGCTTCCCTGGGGCGTCGAGTCCGGTTTCAAGGGCGTCATCGACCTGGTGAAGATGAAGGGTCTGCTCTGGAGCGAAGAGGCTGCCAAGGGCGAGATGTACGACACCGTCGACATCCCGGCCGAGTACGCCGACGCGGCTCGTGAGTGGCGCGAGAAGCTGGTCGAGACCGTCTCGGAGAACGACGACGAGCTGATGGAGCTCTTCCTCGAGGGCACTGAGCCCACCGAGGAGCAGCTGGTCGCGGCCATTCGCCGCGCCACGCTGGCCAGCGCCATCAACCCGGTTCTCACCGGCACCGCGTTCAAGAACAAGGGCGTTCAGCCCCTGCTCGACGCGATCGTGGCCTACCTGCCCGCGCCGACCGACATCCCCGCCTTCAAGGGGCACGCGGTCGGCAAGGAGGACGAGGTCGTCGAGCGTCACGCGGACGTCAGCGAGCCCTTCTCCGCGCTGGCCTTCAAGATCATGAGTGACCAGCACCTGGGTCGTCTCACCTACATCCGCATCTACTCGGGCACGCTCGAGACCGGCACCGGGGTCATCAACTCGGTGAAGGGCAAGAAGGAGCGGATCGGCAAGATCTACCAGATGCACGCGAACAAGCGCGAGGAGCGCCCGTCCGCGCACGCTGGTCAGATCGTCGCCGTGATGGGTCTGAAGGACACCACCACGGGTGACACGCTCTCCGACCCGTCGAACCAGGTCGTGCTCGAGTCGATGACGTTCCCGGCTCCGGTCATCAACGTCGCGATCGAGCCCAAGACCAAGGGCGACCAGGAGAAGCTCGGCACCGCCATCCAGCGTCTGGCCGAGGAGGACCCGTCCTTCCAGGTCCGTCGCGACGAGGAGACCGGTCAGACGGTCATCTGGGGCATGGGCGAGCTTCACCTCGAGATCCTCGTGGACCGTATGCGTCGCGAGTTCAAGGTCGAGGCCAACGTCGGCCGCCCGCAGGTCGCCTACCGCGAGACCATCCGCCGCAAGGTGGAGAAGGTTGACTACACCCACAAGAAGCAGACCGGTGGTTCCGGTCAGTTCGCGCGGGTCATCATCAACCTGGAGCCGCTGGGCGAGGGCAACGACGGTTACGAGTTCGAGAACAAGGTTTCGGGTGGTCGTGTCCCGAGGGAGTACATCCCCTCGGTCGACGCGGGCGCCCAGGAGGCCGCCGAGTTCGGCGTGCTGGCCGGTTACCCGATGGTCGGCGTGAAGGTGACGCTGACCGACGGTGCGGCGCACGACGTCGACTCCTCGGAAATGGCCTTCAAGATCGCCGGCTCGATGGCCTTCAAGGAGGCCGCTCGCAAGGCCGACGCTGTGCTCCTCGAGCCGATGATGGCCGTTGAGGTCACCACGCCCGAGGACTACATGGGTGACGTCATCGGAGACCTCAACGGTCGCCGCGGGCAGATCCAGTCGATGGACGAGCGCGCTGGCGCCCGCGTCATCGCGGCTCTCGTACCCCTGTCGGAGATGTTCGGCTACGTGGGAGACCTGCGTAGCAAGACGCAGGGGCGCGCGAGCTACAGCATGCAGTTCGACTCCTACGCGGAGGTGCCCCCGGGCATCGCCAAGGAGATCGTCGCGAAGGCCCGGGGCGAATAAGTCCTGGTCCCGCCGGTCCGGGGCCGTGTGCCCCGGACCTTTCGGGATCAGGGCGCACAAGCCCAGGTCCCTGGTGGGGTGACGACGAGTCGCCTCGCCGTTCAGGGGTTCGGGGAGACCCGGGCCCGAGTGTGAAGTAAGTCAGTCAGATTCTCTAAGGAGAGAACCAGTGGCTAAGGCCAAGTTCGAGCGGACTAAGCCGCACGTGAACATCGGCACCATTGGGCACATCGACCACGGCAAGACCACTCTGACCGCGGCGATCACCAAGGTGCTTCACGAGCGTTTCCCTGAGATTAACGAGGCGACGCCGTTCGACAAGATCGACAAGGCGCCCGAGGAGAAGGCTCGTGGCATCACGATCTCCATCGCGCACGTCGAGTACCAGACCGAGAAGCGCCACTACGCTCACGTGGACTGCCCCGGTCACGCCGACTACGTGAAGAACATGATCACCGGTGCCGCTCAGATGGACGGCGCGATCCTCGTGGTCGCGGCGACCGACGGTCCGATGCCGCAGACGAAGGAGCACGTCCTCCTGGCCCGCCAGGTCGGCGTCCCCTACATCGTCGTGGCGCTCAACAAGGCCGACATGGTCGACGACGAGGAGATCCTGGAGCTCGTCGAGCTCGAGGTCCGTGAGCTGCTCTCGGCTCAGGAGTTCCCCGGCGACGACCTGCCCGTCGTTCGCGTCTCCGCTCTGAAGGCCCTCGAGGGCGACCAGAAGTGGGGCGACAGCATCATCGAGCTGATGACCGCTGTCGACGAGAGCGTGCCGGAGCCCACCCGCGCCGTCGACAAGCCGTTCCTGATGCCGATCGAGGACGTCTTCTCGATCACCGGCCGCGGCACCGTCGTGACCGGCCGTATCGAGCGCGGCATCGTCAAGGTCAACGAGACCGTCGACATCATCGGCATCAAGACCGAGAAGACCACCACCACGGTCACCGGTGTCGAGATGTTCCGCAAGCTGCTCGACGAGGGCCAGGCCGGTGACAACGTCGGTCTGCTGCTCCGCGGCATCAAGCGCGAGGACGTCGAGCGCGGCCAGTGCATCATCAAGCCGGGCACGACCACCCCGCACACCGAGTTCGAGGCCCAGGTCTACATCCTGAGCAAGGACGAGGGCGGCCGTCACACGCCGTTCTTCAACAACTACCGTCCTCAGTTCTACTTCCGTACGACTGACGTGACCGGTGTCGTGCACCTCCCCGAGGGCACCGAGATGGTCATGCCGGGCGACAACACCGAGATGCGCGTTGAGCTGATCCAGCCCATCGCCATGGAGGACGGCCTCAAGTTCGCCATCCGCGAGGGTGGCCGCACGGTCGGCGCCGGCAACGTGGTGAAGATCCTCAAGTAGTACGACAACTGGGGCGGCGGTCGCTCCCCACACCGGGGATCGACCGCCCAACCAGGCAAGGGAGCCTCACGGCTCCCACCACGGCTCCACGAGAAGGCCGTGATCTCGCAGTCGCTTCGGCATCGTGACCGAAGTAACTGCCGGATCACGGAAGAAACGGCAGATCGAATACGTCTGCTACGTGGGGTCAGCGGGCGGTCTCCGCCCGTACTACAGCGGCAACAGGCCGCACGATACTTTTTCAGACGACAGCGAAGGACACCGAGGCCACTATGGCGGGACAGAAGATCCGCATCCGGCTTAAGGCCTATGACCACGAGGTCATCGATAGCTCGGCCAAGAAGATCGTCGAGACGGTGACGCGGACTGGCGCGAAGGTCGCGGGCCCGGTGCCGCTGCCGACCGAGAAGAACGTGTACTGCGTCATCCGCTCGCCGCACAAGTACAAGGACAGCCGCGAGCACTTCGAGATGCGCACGCACAAGCGGCTGATTGACATCATCGACCCGACGCCGAAGACGGTCGACTCGCTCATGCGACTCGACCTCCCCGCCGGCGTCGACATTTCGATCAAGCTCTGAGGGAACGCACTGACATGGCTAAGACGATCAAGGGCGTCCTGGGCAAGAAGCTCGGCATGACCCAGGTCTTCGACGCGGACAACCGGATGGTTCCGGTGACCGTGGTGGAGGCCGGTCCGTGCGTGGTGACCCGGGTCCGCACCGCTGACAAGGACGGCTACACCGCCGTTCAGCTCGGCTACGGGCAGGTCGACCCCCGGAAGGTCAACAAGCCGCTCGGCGACTACCTGCGTAAGCACGACATCACCCCGCGCCGTTACTTCGCGGAGATCCGCACCGACGACGCGAGCGAGTACACCCTCGGCCAGGAGCTGCTGGCCGACACCTTCGAGGCCGGCCAGTACGTGGACGTCACTGGCAAGTCCAAGGGCAAGGGTTTCGCCGGTGTCATGAAGCGCCACGGGTTCAAGGGCCTGGGCGCGTCGCACGGTACGCAGCGCAAGCACCGGTCGCCGGGTTCCATCGGTGGCTGCGCCACCCCTGGCCGCGTATTCAAGGGTCTCCGCATGGCCGGTCGGATGGGTAACGTCCGCACCACCGTGCAGAGCCTCAAGGTTCACGCCGTGGACGCCGAGAACGGTCTCATCCTGATCAAGGGTGCGATCCCCGGCGCCAACGGCAGCCTGGTCCTCGTCCGCACCGCTGCAAAGAAGGGGGCTGCCAAGTGACCAGCATTGACGTCCTCGACGCCAGCGGCGCGAAGACCGGCTCCGTCGACCTGCCCGAAGACATCTTCGGCGCCAAGGTCAATGTTCCGCTGATCCACCAGGTCGTCGTGGCCCAGCTCGCCGCTCGCCGGCAGGGCACCCACAAGGCCAAGACCCGTGGTGAGGTCAGGGGCGGTGGCAAGAAGCCGTACCGCCAGAAGGGCACCGGCCGCGCCCGTCAGGGCTCGACCCGCGCTCCCCAGTTCGCCGGCGGTGGCACCGTTCACGGTCCCCTCCCGCGCGACTACTCGCAGAAGACGCCCAAGAAGATGAAGGCCGCCGCCCTGCGTGGCGCCCTGTCCGACAGGGCGACCGGCGGTCGCGTGCACGTGGTCAGCAGCCTGGTCACCGGGGAGACCCCGAAGACCAAGGCGGCCCTCGAGGCCCTGCGCAAGATCACCGACGCCAAGACCGTCCTGGTCGTGGTCGAGGAGACCGACGAGCTCACCTGGCTGAGCCTGCGCAACGCTCCGGAGGTCCACCTGCTGGACGCCGGGCAGCTGAACACCTACGACGTGCTCGTGCACGACGACGTGGTCTTCACGCAGGAAGCGTACGACCAGGTCGTGGCGCGGCTGAGCAAGAGCGGGAAGGAAGACGCCTGATGGAGAACACCGACCCGCAGGTGGTCGCCTCCGAGAAGCCCAAGGGCCGGCTGGAGAGGGTCACCGACCCGCGCGACATCATCATCAAGCCCGTTGTCTCCGAGAAGAGCTACGGCCTGATCGATGAGAACAACAAGTACACGTTCATGGTGAAGAAGACCGCGAACAAGACCCAGGTCAAGATCGCTGTTGAGCAGATCTTCGGGGTCAAGGTCACCGGCGTGAACACCATCAACCGGCAGGGCAAGCGCAAGCGCACCCGCGCCGGTTTCGGCAAGCGTCCCGACACCAAGCGCGCGATCGTGAGCTTGGCCGAGGGCGACCGGATCGACATCTTCGGTCAGATCGGCTAGCCGACTCGTAAGTAAGCGCAAGCCGTACGGCTTGCGGGGGATGAGACCGCCGTGCGAAAGCGTGGCGGGCTCACCCATGTAACCGACGAAGGATGAACGAAAAAGATGGGCATCCGTAAGTACAAGCCGACGACTCCGGGTCGCCGCGGCTCGAGTGTCTCGGACTTCTCCGAGATCACCCGCAGCACGCCGGAGAAGTCGCTGCTTGCTCCCCTTCACAGCAAGGGTGGCCGTAACGTCCACGGCCGGGTCACCGCTCGCCACCAGGGCGGCGGTCACAAGCGCGCCTACCGGATCATCGACTTCCGCAGGCACGACAAGGATGGCATTCCGGCGAAGGTCGCTCACATCGAGTACGACCCCAACCGCACCGCCAACATTGCTCTGCTGCACTACGCCGACGGTGAGAAGCGCTACATCATCGCGCCGACCGGCCTCAAGCAGGGCGACTCGATCGAGAACGGCCCCGCGGCCGACATCAAGCCGGGCAACTGCCTGCCGCTGCGCAACATCCCGACCGGTACCTTCATCCACGCGGTGGAGCTCCGTCCGGGCGGCGGCGCCAAGCTCGGCCGGTCCGCCGGCGCGCAGATCCAGCTGCTCGCGAAGGAGGGCCAGTACGCCACGCTGCGTATGCCCTCCGGCGAAATGCGCATGGTCGACGTGCGCTGCCGCGCGAGTGTCGGTCAGGTCGGCAACGCCGAGCAGGCCAACATCAACTGGGGTAAGGCCGGCCGTATGCGGTGGAAGGGCAAGCGCCCGACCGTCCGTGGTGTGGCCATGAACCCCGTCGACCACCCGCACGGTGGTGGTGAGGGTAAGACCTCCGGTGGTCGCCACCCGGTCAACCCCAAGGGCAAGCCCGAGGGCCGTACCCGTCAGGCGAACAAGGCCAGCGACAGGCTGATCATCCGCCGTCGGTCCAAGAGGAAGAAGCGGTAGGAGCAGCCGAAATGCCACGTAGCCTTAAGAAGGGTCCCTTCGTGGACGACCACCTTCAGAAGAAGGTCGACGTCCAGAACGAGAAGGGCACCAAGAACGTCATCAAGACGTGGTCGCGGCGTTCCATGATCGTGCCCGACATGCTCGGTCACACGATCGCCGTTCACGACGGCCGCAAGCACGTCCCGGTGTTCGTCACCGAGTCGATGATCGGTCACAAGCTCGGCGAGTTCGCTCCCACGCGGACCTTCCGTAGCCACGTCAAGGAAGACCGCCGCAGCCGGCGGTAAGCGCCTTCAGAAGCATCAGAGGAGTAAGCGATGGAAGCCAGGGCTCAGGCGCGGTTCGTCCGTGTCACGCCCCAGAAGGCCCGCCGCGTGGTGGACCTTATTCGCGGGCTGCCCGCTTCGGAGGCGCAGGCCGTGCTGCAGTTCGCCAGCCAGGCGGCGAGCGAGCCGATTTACAAGGTGCTCTCGAGCGCGATGGCGAACGCTGAGCACAACTTCAAGCTCGACCCGCAGACGCTCGTCGTGAGCCGCGCGTGGGTCGACGAGGGCCCGACGCTGAAGCGGTTCCGTCCGCGTGCACAGGGTCGCGCCTATCGGATCAACAAGCGGACGAGCCACATCACCGTGATCGTGGAGTCCCGCGAGCCGAAGGGAAGGACCCGATAGTGGGCCAGAAGGTTAACCCGCACGGGTTCCGCCTCGGCATCACGACCGACTTCAAGAGCCGGTGGTACGCCGACAAGCTGTACAAGTCGTACGTCGCTGAGGACGTGGCGATCCGTCGCATGCTGCAGAAGGGCATGGAGCGGGCCGGCATCTCCAAGGTCGAGATCGAGCGTACGACCGACCGCGTCCAGGTCGACATCCACACCGCGCGTCCCGGCATCGTCATCGGTCGCCGCGGCGCCGAGGCCGACCGCATCCGCGGCGACCTGGAGAAGCTGACCAAGAAGCAGGTCCAGCTCAACATTCTCGAGGTCAAGAACCCCGAGATCGACGCCCAGCTCGTCGCGCAGGGCGTGGCCGAGCAGCTCTCCAGCCGTGTCTCGTTCCGCCGCGCCATGCGCAAGGCGATGCAGTCGGCCATGAAGAGCGGCGCCAAGGGCATCAGGGTCGCCTGCTCGGGTCGTCTGGGCGGCGCCGAGATGTCGAGGTCGGAGTTCTACCGCGAGGGTCGTGTGCCGCTGCACACGCTTCGCGCGGACATCGACTACGGCTTCTACGAGGCCCGCACCACCTTCGGCCGCATCGGCGTGAAGGTGTGGATCTACAAGGGTGAGGCTCCGACGAGCCGCGCCGAGCGTGAGGCGGCTGCCGCCGGCGCTCGTGCCGGCCAGCGTCGTGACCGCGACGACCGTCGCGGTGGCGGCGGCGGCGACCGTCCCCGTCGTGGTGGTGGCGCCGGTGGCGCCCGCCGCGGTGGCGCCGGTCGCGGCGACCGCGCCCCCAGGACTGAGGCGGCTTCGCAGGCCGCCCCCGAGACCGGCCCGGCTGCGCAGCCGGGTGCTGAAGGGAGCTGACCATGCTGATCCCTCGCAGGGTCAAGCACCGCAAGCAGCACCGGCCCGACCGCAGTGGCGCCGCCAAGGGCGGCACCAGGGTTGTGTTCGGCGAGTTCGGCATTCAGGCCGTTGAGCACTCCTACGTGACCAACCGCCAGATCGAGTCGGCTCGTATCGCCATGACCCGCCACATCAAGCGTGGTGGCAAGGTGTGGATCAACATCTACCCCGACCGTCCGCTCACCAAGAAGCCCGCCGAGACCCGCATGGGTTCCGGTAAGGGTTCGCCGGAGTGGTGGATCGCGAACGTCAAGCCTGGGCGCGTGATGTTCGAGCTGTCCGGCGTCGCCGAGCCCATCGCTCGCGAGGCGCTGACGCGCGCGATCCACAAGCTGCCGATGAAGTGCAAGATCGTTAAGCGTGAAGTGGGTGAGGCGTGATGGCTAAGGGCCTGACCGCCGGAGAGCTGCGGCTCGAGGACCAGGACACCCTGGTTCAGAAGCTGAAGGAGGCGAAGGAGGAGCTGTTCAACCTCCGCTTCCAGGCGGCGACCGGTCAGCTGGAGAGCCACGGGCGGCTGCGTGCCGTCCGCCGCGAGATCGCCCGTATCTACACCGTGATGCGTGAGCGCGAGCTCGGCATTGTCACGGTCGAGAAGGAGACGAGCGATGTCTGAGGCAACCGAGAAGACCGCGCGGCACTACCGCAAGACCCGTGAGGGCCTGGTCGTCAGCGACAAGATGGACAAGACCGTCGTCGTCGCTGTCGAGGACCGCGTGAAGCACCCGCTGTACGGCAAGGTCATCCGCCGTACGACCAAGTACAAGGCGCACGACGAGGCCAACACCTGTGGCGTCGGCGACCGCGTTCTCCTCATGGAGACCAGGCCGCTGTCCGCCACGAAGCGCTGGCGTGTCGTCGAGGTGCTTGAGAAGGCCAAGTAAGGTCTTCCGCATAGATGCGCGCCTCGTGGGGGGTGGAGACACCCCCCATGACGGTGTCCAAGGACGCGGGGGCGTGCGCCCTCGCGTCGCCTGCGGTGCGGCCCCTTCGGGGGTTGTGGCCGGAGGACCAAGACCACACAGAGTTCCGCCAGGCTCAGCGATGAGAACCGGCGGAGACCAACAGGAGTTGACGTGATCCAGCAGGAGTCGCGACTCAAGGTCGCCGACAACACGGGTGCCAAGGAGATTCTCTGCATCCGCGTTCTCGGTGGCTCGGGTCGGCGCTACGCGGGAATCGGCGACGTCATCGTCGCCACGGTGAAGGACGCGCTTCCCGGCAGCACTGGTGTGAAGAAGGGCGACGTGGTCAAGGCCGTCGTCGTCCGTACGGTGAAGGAGCGCCGCCGTCCCGACGGCTCCTACATCCGCTTCGACGAGAACGCCGCCGTCATCATCAAGGACAGTGGTGACCCTCGCGGCACCCGCATCTTCGGCCCGGTGGGCCGTGAGCTGCGTGACAAGAAGTTCATGCGCATCATCTCGCTCGCGCCGGAGGTGCTGTGATGACGAAGCTGCACGTGAAGAAGGGTGACCTGGTTCAGGTCATCGCCGGCAAGGACAAGGGTGCCAAGGGTCGTGTGATCTCGACGAACCCGCGCGAGGACCGCGTGGTGGTCGAGGGCGTCAACATGATCAAGAAGCACTCCAAGGAGAACCTCAACGGTCCTCGCGGCGCCAAGCAGGGCGGCGTCGAGACCATGGAGGCTCCCATCCACGTGAGCAACGTCAAGAAGCTCAAGGATGAAGAGAAGCCTGCCAAGAAGGCCGACAAGAAGGCCGACGAGTCGGGTGAGGACAACTGATGACTGCGACGACCACTGAGACCGAGCGTCCGACGCCGCGCCTCAAGACGAAGTACCGCGAGGAGATCATCGCGAAGCTTCGTGAGGAGTTCGGCATCGAGAACATCATGCTGGTGCCCGGCCTGACCAAGATCAAGGTCAACATGGGTGTCGGCGAGGCGGCTCGCGACTCGAAGCTCATCGAGGGCGCTGTCCGTGACCTCACCACGATCACCGGCCAGAAGCCCGCGGTCGTCAGGGCCCGCAAGTCCATCGCGCAGTTCAAGCTGCGTGAGGGCATGCCGATCGGCGCGCACGTCACGCTGCGCGGCGACCGCATGTGGGAGTTCCTCGACCGTCTGCTCTCGCTGGCGCTGCCCCGCATCAGGGACTTCCGCGGCCTGTCGCCCAAGCAGTTCGACGGCAACGGCAACTACACCTTCGGTCTCACCGAGCAGGTCATGTTCCACGAGATCGACCCGGACAAGGTCGACCGGCCGCGAGGCATGGACATCACGGTCGTGACCACGGCGAAGAACGACGATGAGGGCCGGGCGCTGCTGAAGCTCCTCGGGTTCCCCTTCAAGGAGGCCTGATCATGGCGAAGAAGTCGCTGATCGCCAAGGCGGGGCGGAAGCAGAAGTTCGAGGTTCGCGCTTACACGCGTTGCTCGCGTTGCGGCCGTCCGCGCGCCGTCTACAAGAAGTTCGGCCTGTGCCGCGTGTGCTTCCGTGAGATGGCACACCGCGGCGAGCTGCCGGGCATCACCAAGTCCAGCTGGTAGGTACCCTGAGGGGCGGCCCGTTGCGGACCGCCCCTCGGTACTGCTGGCCGTACCGAGAAATATCAACCGGGCGCTGATCCAAGCGCCCATGACCGCGCCGAAGGTCCACCGGCAGAGCAATGCTTGGCCGACTGGAAACCGCGGCGAGGAAGGCCGTTGGCCATGACGATGACCGACCCGATCGCAGACATGCTGACACGTCTGCGCAACGCGAATTCGGCGTACCACGACTCCGTGACCATGCCGTATTCGAAGATCAAGGCGCACATCGCCGAGATCCTCCAGCAGGAGGGCTACATCCAGTCTTGGACCGTCGAGGACGCCAAGGTTGGAAAGAACCTCGTGGTGGAGCTGAAGTTCGGGCCGAGCCGTGAGCGTTCGCTCGCGGGGCTGCGCCGGGTTTCCAAGCCCGGGCTGCGTGTTTACGCGAAGAAGGACAACCTGCCTCGAGTCCTGGGCGGGCTGGGCGTCGCGATCATCTCGACGTCCGCCGGTCTCATGACCGACAAGCAGGCTGGCAAGCGTGGAGTAGGCGGGGAAGTCCTCGCCTACGTCTGGTAGCGGGGGGAGGAACACAGCATGTCGCGAATCGGACGGCTGCCCATCCCTGTGCCCAGCGGCGTCGACATCACGATCGACGGCCAGGATGTCCAGGTCAAGGGCCCGAAGGGCACGCTTTCACACAAGGTCGCCGAGCCCATCACTGTGGCTCGCGAAGAGGACGGCACCATCGCCGTCGCTCGACCGAACGACGAGAACAAGAACCGCGCTCTGCACGGTCTGTCTCGGACGCTGATCGCCAACATGGTGGCCGGTGTCACCCAGGGCTACTCCAAGACCCTGGAGATCGTCGGTGTCGGTTACCGCGTCGCGGCCAAGGGCCCGACGCAGCTGGAGTTCGCTCTGGGCTTCAGCCACCCGGTGATCGTCGATGCCCCCGAGGGCATCACCTTCCGCGTCGAGAAGCCGACCCTGTTCCACGTGGACGGCATCGACAAGCAGAAGGTGGGCGAGGTCGCCGCCAACATCCGCAAGCTGCGCAAGCCTGACCCCTACAAGGGCAAGGGCGTGCGTTACCAGGGCGAAGTAATCCGCCGCAAGGTCGGAAAGGCTGGTAAGTAGGCATGGCTCCCAAGACTGCGTACAGCAAGCACACGGCTGCTCGCACCGTCTCGCGGGCCCGCCGTCACGGCCGCGTCCGCAAGAAGGTTGTCGGTACGGCCGCGCGTCCGCGCCTGGTCGTCAACCGCTCGACCCGTCACCTGTTCGTGCAGATCGTGGACGACACCGTCGGCCACACGCTGGTCAGCGCCTCCACCATGGACGCCAGCCTGCGCACTGCCGAGGGCGACAAGACCGATAAGGCCAAGAAGGTCGGCGAGCTCCTCGCTCAGCGGGCCAAGGAAGCCGGGATCACCGCCGTCGTCTTCGACCGTGGCGGTAACCGCTACGCGGGTCGCATCGCGGCTCTCGCGGACAGCGCTCGCGAAGGCGGGCTCGAGTTCTAATGGCTACTGAGAAGAGGAACCACTGATGGCTGCAGCTCCGCGTCGCGGTGGCGGCACCGGTGGCGAGCGGCGTGACCGTCGTGACGATCGCCGCGGTGGCGCCGCTGACAAGGGCGTCTCGTACATCGAGCGCGTAGTGAAGATCAACCGAGTGGCCAAGGTCGTGAAGGGTGGTCGTCGCTTCAGCTTCACCGCCCTGGTTGTCGTCGGTGACGGCAACGGCCTGGTCGGCGTCGGCTATGGCAAGGCCAAGGAAGTCCCCGCGGCCATCGCCAAGGGTGTCGAGGAGGCGAAGAAGCACTTCTTCCGCGTCCCCCGCATCCAGGGCACCATCCCGCACACCGTGCAGGGTGAGGAGGCGGCCGGCGTCGTCTTCCTTCGTCCGGCCTCCGCTGGTACCGGTGTCATCGCCGGTGGTCCGGTGCGCGCCGTTCTGGAGTGCGCCGGTATCCACGACGTCCTGTCCAAGTCGCTCGGCTCGGACAACCCCATCAACATCGTGCACGCCACCGTGGCGGCGCTGAAGGGCCTCTCCACGCCCGAGGCGATCGCGGCGCGTCGTGGCCTGGCGATCGAGGACGTCGCTCCCGCGAGGATGCTCAAGGCTCGCGCCGAGGGCCTCGCCGAGGCTGCTGCGGCGGCTAAGGCGGTGAGCTAGTCATGGCACGCCTGAAGATCACTCAGGTTCGCTCGAAGATCGGTGGCAAGCAGAACCAGCGTGACTCGCTGCGTTCGCTTGGCCTGAAGCGAATCGGCGATGTCGTCGTCAAGGAGGACCGTCCCGAGATCCGTGGGATGGTCGCCGTGGTGACGCACCTCGTCGAGGTGGAAGAGGTCGACTAGTCATGACTGACAAGGCTCCGCTGAAGATCCACGACCTGCGTCCCGCCAAGGGCGCCAACAAGGCCAAGGTCCGCAAGGGTCGTGGCGAGGCGTCCAAGGGCAAGACGGCCGGTCGTGGCACCAAGGGCACGACGTCGCGGACCACGGTTCCCCTCGGTTTCGAGGGTGGCCAGATCCCGCTGCAGCGTCGTCTGCCCAAGCTCAAGGGCTTCTCCAACGCCCTGTTCAAGACGACCTACCAGGTCGTCAACCTGGACAAGATCGGTGAGCTGTTCCCCGAGGGTGGCGATGTCACCGTCGAGACGCTGGTCTCCAAGGGCGCTGTTCGCAAGAACCAGCCGGTGAAGGTCCTCGGTACCGGCGAGATCTCCGTCGCGGTGAACGTGCAGGCTCACGCCTTCTCGGGTTCCGCCAAGGAGAAGATCGCCGCTGCTGGTGGGTCTGTTACCGAGCTGTAAGTGGCATTACGCGGCACGGGGGTTCTGACAATGGGCCCCCGTGCCTGTAGTGCGTTAGAGTTCGCGAGACGGCAGGCTTCTGTCCTGCTCGCCTGACCTTGAGACTTCAGATGGCTGATCCCCGCACCATCGCAGACCCATACCGCCATCATGGCGTGCTGGAGGGACCGTGCTGACCGCGTTTACCCGGGCGTTCCGGACGCCGGACCTGCGCAAGAAGTTGCTCTTCACCTTGGGCATCATCGCGCTGTTCCGCCTCGGCTCGGTTCTTCCGACTCCGGGTGTTCACACCGAGAACATTCGCGCCTGTCTCGCCCAGGCCCAGGCTGGCGACTCCGGCAACATCTACGGCATGGTGCAGCTGTTCAGCGGCGGCGCCCTGCTGAAGCTGTCGGTGTTCGCGCTGGGCATCATGCCCTACATCACGGCGAGCATCATTCTTCAGCTGCTCGTGGTCGTGATTCCACGACTCGAGGCCCTGAAGAAGGAGGGCCAGGCAGGACAGACGAAGATCACGCAGTACACGCGGTATCTGACGATCGGTCTCGCCGTCCTCCAGTCGACCGCCTTCATCGCTCTCGCGCGCTCGGGACAGCTGTTCCCGCAGTGCAACCAGCAGGTGCTGCTCGAGCCCAACAACGTGTTCAGCATCGTGACGATGGTCGTCATCATGACGGCCGGCACCTCGGTCATCATGTGGCTGGGTGAGCTCGTCACCGACCGCGGCGTCGGCAACGGCATGTCGATCCTCATCTTCACGCAGGTCGTCGCGGTCTTCCCGTCGGAGCTGCTGAACATCTACCGCGTGAACCCGTTCACCTTCGCGATCGTCATGGTCGTCGGCATCTTCATGATCGCCGCAGTGGTCTTCGTCGAGCAGGCCCAGCGTCGCGTCCCCGTGCAGTACGCCAAGCGCATGGTCGGCAGGCGCATGTACGGCGGCACCTCCACCTACATCCCGCTGAAGGTGAACCAGGCCGGCATCATCCCGGTCATCTTCGCCTCGTCGCTGCTCTACCTCCCGCAGCTGCTGGTCTCCCTGTTCGCCAACGCGACGGCGGAGGACATCAACCCGGTGGTCGAGTGGGTCTCGCGGAACCTGGTCACGGGTGACACCCCGGTCTACATGGCCACGTTCTTCCTTCTCATCGTGTTCTTCACCTACTTCTACGTGTCGATTACCTTCAACCCCGCTGAAGTCGCCGACAACATGAAGAAGTACGGTGGGTTCATCCCGGGCATCCGTCCGGGTCGGCCCACGGCCGAGTACCTGAACTTCGTTCTGACCCGTCTCACCGCTCCCGGTGCGCTCTACCTCGGTCTCATCTCGATGGTGCCGATCGTCGCACTGGCGGTCGCGGGAGCCAGCCAGAACTTCCCGTTCGGAGGGACGAGCATCCTGATCATGGTTGGTGTCGGCCTTGACACGGTGAAGCAGATCGAGAGCCAGCTGCAGCAGCGCAACTACGAAGGTTTCCTGCGGTAGTGCGTCTCGTTCTGGTCGGGCCCCCCGGAGCGGGTAAGGGGACACAGGCCCAGTTCATCGCATCGAACCTGTCCATCCCGAAGATTTCGACAGGTGACATCTTCCGTGCCAACGTCTCGGGCGGCACGGAGCTCGGCAAGCTCGCCAAGACCTACATGGACCGCGGCGACCTTGTGCCCGACGAGGTCACCATCGCCATGGTCCGCGACCGCCTCTCCGAGGACGACGCGCAGGACGGTTTCCTGCTCGACGGGTTCCCCCGTAACGTCCCGCAGGCCGAGATCCTTCGCGACATGCTCAAGGACTGGGTTCAGAAGCTCGACCTGGTCCTGGAGCTCGTGGTCGACGACGAGGAGGTCGTCCGGCGACTGGCCGGGCGGCGCACCTGTAGCCAGTGCGGTCGCATCTGGCACGTCGAGTTCGACGACAAGAAGGACGACGTCTGCGACGCCTGCGGCGGCACGCTCTTCCAGCGTGACGACGACAAGGAAGACACCGTCAGGCACCGCCTGGAGGTCTACCAGCAGCAGACCGCGCCGCTGATCCGCTTCTACGCCGACGAGGGCATCCTGATCGGGGTCGACGCGACAGGCCCGGTCGAGGAGATCACCCAGCGCGCGATGAAGGAAATCCGTCCGTACGCCGGTTAGCACGAAGCGACGACGCCGACCCCAGATGACCGGGGTCGGCGTTGTTGCGTCATCAGCCCCGCTATGGGGGAATTGGGCTCCGGTGTTCGCCCGTTGAACCACCCTGGGGGGTGTCGAACTTGTTCAAGAAGAACAGGCATGGAATCCAGATCAAGTCGCCCGAGCAGCTGGAGAAGATGCGCGCGGCCGGTCTGGTGGTCGGGCGCACGCTGGACCTGCTGAAGAGGTCGGTCGAGCCGGGCATGACGCCGCTCGACCTCGACGCGATCGCGGAGAAGGCGATCAGGGACGAGGGCGCGATCCCGTCCTTCAAGGGCTACCAGGGTTTCCCGGCGAGCATCTGCGCCTCGGTGAACCACGAGGTGGTCCACGGCATCCCCTCGACCGAGCGCAAGCTGCGCGAGGGCGACATCATCTCCATCGACTGCGGGGCGATCCTCGACGGGTGGCACGGGGACTCGGCGGTGACCGTACCGGTGGGCGAGGTCTCGCCCGCGCTCACCGAGCTGATGCGGGTGACGGAGGAGTCGATGTGGCGCGGCATCGCCGCGCTGACCGTCGGCCGCCACCTGTCGGACATCGGCTACGAGGTCGAGAAGTACGTCCGCTCCCAGGGACGCTACGGCATCCCCCAGGAGTACGGCGGGCACGGCATCGGCACCGAGATGCACATGGACCCGTGGGTGGCCAACCACGGACGTCCGGGCCGCGGTCCCGTGCTCGAGGCGGGCATGTGCCTGGCGATCGAGCCCATGGTGAACCTGGGCACCCAGCGCACCCGCGTGCTGGACGACGACTGGACCGTCGTGACGATCGACGGTAAGGCCTCCGCGCACTTCGAGCACAGCGTCGCCGTGACACATAATGGACCTTGGGTGCTAACCGCCCTCGATGGGGGCAAAGAGCGCCTGTCGCAGCTGAACTGACGCGGGAGTGGTGGGGATGGCGCAGAGCCCCGAAATGCGTGCATCAGACGTCGACCGCGACCGGGTGGCAGCCATCCTCCGCGAACACACGGCGCAGGGACGCATCACGGTCGAGGAGTTCAACGAACGGCTCGAGCAGGTCTACCAGAGCAAGACCTACGGCGAGCTGGCCAAGGTGACCGTGGACCTGCCCGAGGTCGATCTGCGCGCCCAGCCCGCGCGCGTGTCCGCGCCCAGCCCCGCCCCCGCCGGTCTGCACTCCGGCATGAAGGGCGCCTGGGCGGCGTGGGCCTCCGCCGTCGCGGTCACCTCGGTGATCTGGCTGCTGACCGACTTCGGCGGCTACTTCTGGCCGATGTGGGTGGCGGGGCCGTGGGGCGCGCTGTTGCTGGTGAGCACCATCTTCGGCGGCAAGAAGTAGGGCTTTGTGTGCACTAGTGCACTGTGTGGATTTCTGCGCGGAAGGTCCGGTGCGCTCTTCCTAACGTGAGTCGTACATCACTCACAGGAGGAAACAATGCGCAGGATTCTCGTTGCGGCAGCCCTCGCCGGCTCGGTCGCCACCGGCCTCGCCGCCGCTCCGGCCGCCCAGGCCGCCACCACCGAGGCGGCCGCCTCGACCAGCGGCTGGGGCAAGTACTTCTCCAGCGACGGCAAGGCCTACACCTTCGGCAAGTCCTACCAGACGCACGGCAAGGTCTACACGCACTGGTACGGCGTGGACAAGCCCGGCGGCAAGCGGGGCTACGTCTGGTTCGAGTACTACAAGGGCGGCCACTGGTACAAGTTCAGCCAGGGCTGGGACGGCAAGCACAGCGGCTCGTGGGGTGCCAAGGGGATCAAGAAGATCTACACCTACACCTGCTGGGGCGACTCCAAGTTCGACAACTGCGGCGGGAAGTACCGCATCTACTAGACCAGGGGCTTTTCAGGGGGGTTCTGACGTAGAAGGCCCGCCGGTGACAGTGATCATCGGCGGGCCTTCGCTGTTCCTCTGTCCCGGTACGACAGCCAATAGACGCAGTCTTTACCGCTGGTGGTAGTTGGCGGCAGTCGGGCCGGGTAGGTGATCTTTGACGAGGGAAACCGTCGCATTGGGGGGACGATGGGCCTGGGGCGGTATTCCGGTCGGCTGGCGCGGGTCACGCTGCTGGCGGCGGCGACCGGGACGCTGGCGGCGGGAGCCCTACCGCAGGACCAGGCGGGCAGGGATGAGGAATACGTCTATATGACGCCGAATCCCGCCAAGCCCGGCAGCCAGGTGGCGATCACCACCAACGCCTGCCTCAAGTCCACCAACGTGTCGGCCGTGTCCAGGGCCTTCCCTGGATACAGCGTGTTCCTCTCGCTCAAGAACGGCCGGATGCACGGCTCGACCACGCTCCCGCGCAGCCTGTATCCGAGCCAGTACGCGGTCGCGGTGCGGTGCGCGAACGAGGAGGCGACAGGCTACTTCAGGGTCATCCAGCACGCGCGCCATCCGACCTTCGGGCCGCACACCGGCGGCGGCGGGCTGGCGCTGGGGTCCGATCCGGCGGAGCGGGCCGGATCGGAGTCGTCCAGAGCGCCGTGGCTGGCCGGCGCGATCGCCGTCCTCGTGACGGTGGCGGGCACCGGCGCGGTCCTCGTCAGGAGAAGGCGTCGTCCAGGGCGAGACGGCGCCCCATGAGCACGTGTCCGCCCGGCCCCGCGTGTCGGCGGCCGATGGGGCCGGGTGGACACGTCATCGTCGCGGTCACGCTGCTGGCCGCGGCCGGCTGCATGCCGGTCGAGGCAGCGCCGCGTCCTGCGGCACGGACACCGGTGGCGGCGGCGCCCCGTCCCGTGGCGCGGGTGCCGCCGTTCTTCAGCGAGTCGACGGTGCGCGACCCGTGGCCCACGCCGCTGGCGGGGGAGTTGTCGAGATCCGAGCCGACGCACGTGCTCATCCCGCGCGTCGGGGTGAGCGCGCCGCTCGTGGTGCTGGGGGTGGGAGACGACGGCCAGCTCGCCGTGCCTCCGCTGGACCACGCCAACATCGCGGGCTGGTACGGCGGTGGCCCCACTCCTGGGGAGAGGGGCTCGGCGGTCATCGCCGGGCACCTCGACACCACGACGGGGCCCGCGGTCTTCGCGAGACTGTCCGACGTGCGCGTCGGCGACACGGTCGCCGCGGTCAGGGGTGACGGTACTGTGGCGGTGTTCTCCGTCGAGCGGATGGAGCGGACTCCCAAGTCGCGCTTCCCCGCCGACGAGGTCTACGGCTCCACGAGCGAGCGCAAGCTCGTGCTGGTGACCTGCGGTGGGGCTTTTGACCGGATCCGCCGGTCGTACACCGACAACCTCATCGTGCACGCGGTGTTCCGAGCGGCGTACGCAGCCTCGGACCTGAGGTAGCCTAGAGCATGGTTGTGTCAGGACACCTGGCATGCGTTTCGCATTTCGCGCCCAGGTGTCGTACACTCCTTAGTCGGCTCACTATGGCCATCCTGTGTTGGCGGTCCTGCAGACCGCCGCTCTCATTCGATGCGGATGGCCGCGGCTGCTTAGTGAACCGAAACCTCAGACGACCGATCAGTGAAACGCGAGGGACATGGCCAAGAAAGACGGCGCCATCGAGATCGAGGGCACTGTGGTTGAGTCGCTCCCGAACGCGATGTTCAGGGTGCAACTCGACAACGGCCATAAGGTCCTGGCCCACATCAGCGGACGGATGCGGATGCACTACATCCGAATCCTGCCGGACGACCGGGTAGTCGTGGAACTGAGCCCTTACGACCTCAGTCGTGGGCGGATCGTCTACCGATACAAGTAAAACGTCTGAGGAATCACGAAGGACTATGAAGGTTAAGCCGAGCGTTAAGAAGATCTGCGACAAGTGCAAGGTGATCCGCCGGCACGGTCGTGTCATGGTGATCTGCGACAACCTGCGCCACAAGCAGCGCCAGGGCTAGGTCGCCACAAGGCTTTTCCGAGTCCGCCCCTCGAGGGAGCGGGCTCGACGCATGAGAAGCCTGAACCGGTAATCGCGCTTCACACCCGCTCTCGAGCGGGACACCCTCGGTCGGAGGCCGAGGCCCTCACCCCGGGCATGGGGAGGGGAGTGGGGCGCCAGACCTCCGCCACAGTGAAGGAGAATGCCCGACCATGGCTCGCCTGGTTGGCGTCGACCTCCCCCGCGAAAAGCGGCTGGAGATCGCTCTCACCTACATTTACGGAATCGGCCGCACCCGGGCCCAGGAGATCCTCCAGGCCACCGGCGTCAGCGGTGACCTTCGCGTGCACCAGCTGAGCGACGCTGAGCTCGTCCCGATGCGTGACTACATCGAGGCGAACTTCAAGATCGAGGGTGACCTGCGCCGCGAGGTCCAGGCCGACATCCGTCGCAAGATCGAAATCGGTTGCTACCAGGGCATCCGGCACCGGAAGGGTCTTCCCGTCCACGGCCAGCGCACCCAGACCAACGCGCGTACCCGTAAGGGCAAGAAGAAGACCGTCGCCGGTAAGAAGAAGCCCGGTAAGAAGTAGTCCCCGGAGCGGCGAACGCTCAGGCCCGAGAGCGGAAGCTCGCGTAACCAGCGAGGGCCCAGAGAGTGCGACCGTTCTACACAGTAGCCGCGGGACCGATGAACTCAGGAGTGAAGGCAAAGAATGCCTCCTAAGAGCCGCCAGGGTGCGCCCAAGAAGGTGCGCCGCAAGGAAAAGAAGAACGTCGCTCACGGGCACGCCCACATCAAGAGCACGTTCAACAACACGATCGTTTCGATCACCGACCCGAACGGGAACGTGATCTCCTGGGCCAGCGCCGGCCACGTGGGTTTCAAGGGCTCCCGTAAGTCCACCCCGTTCGCCGCGCAGATGGCTGCGGAGAACGCCGCCCGCCGCGCCATGGAGCACGGCATGCGCAAGGTCGACGTCTTCGTGAAGGGCCCCGGCTCCGGCCGCGAGACCGCGATCCGTTCGCTGCAGGCGACGGGCCTCGAGGTCGGCTCCATCCAGGACGTGACCCCGGTTCCGCACAACGGCTGCCGTCCGCCGAAGCGCCGCCGCGTCTGACACCCAGGAGATAGTGACAAATGGCTCGTTACACGGGCGCGGACTGCAAGCTCTGCCGTCGCGAGAAGACCAAGCTCTTCCTCAAGGGCAGCAAGTGCGAGTCCGCGAAGTGCCCCATCGAAATCCGTCCTTACCCGCCGGGTGAGCACGGTCGCGGTCGTCCCAAGGAGTCTGAGTACCAGCTCCAGCTTCGTGAGAAGCAGAAGACCCGCCGCATCTACGGCGTCCTCGAGAAGCAGTTCCGCAACTACTACGAGGAAGCCAACAAGAAGGGCGGCAAGACCGGCGAGAACCTCCTCCAGATCCTGGAGAGCCGTCTCGACAACGTGGTCTACCGCGCCGGTTTCGCCCAGTCGCGCGACGCCGCTCGCCAGCAGGTCCGTCACGGCCACATCCTGGTGAACGGCAAGAAGGTCGACATCCCGTCGTACCGCGTGCGTGAGCACGACATCGTCGAGGTCCGCGAGAAGGCCGCCAACCTGCTGCCCTACGAGGTCGCCAAGGCGACCGCGGGCGACAAGACGGTCCCGGCCTGGCTGGGCGTCGTGCCGGAGAAGCTCCGCGTCCTGGTTCACCAGCTGCCGGTTCGCCAGCAGATCGACACCCAGGTCCAGGAGCAGCTGATCGTCGAGCTCTACTCCAAGTAAGAGCTCAACCCTGAGAGCCACCCGCGATCGCGGGAGGCCTCAGGAGCCCGACGTCGCGGGCTCGAGGTCTGCTCGAGTCCGCGGGGCCGGACAAAAGCTTCCCCTTTGGCTGGGGTTACCTGGCCACGGGGCAAGAATGGGGTACGGCGTGCCGTACCCCATTTAGGCTGTTCATCGGAGTGGCGTCATATAGCGGGCGCCGCACGACAAGGGGAGACCCGAAGACATGCTGATCGCTCAGCGTCCGACTCTTCTCGAAGAGTCGATCGACGAGACCCGGTCCAAGTTCATCATCGAGCCGCTGGAGCCGGGCTTCGGCTACACCATCGGCAACTCGCTGCGCCGCACGCTGCTGTCGTCCATTCCGGGCGCGGCCGTGACGAGCATCCGCATCGAGGGAGTGCTTCACGAGTTCTCGACTGTTCCCGGGGTCAAGGAGGATGTCACCGACATCATCCTGAACCTCAAGGAGCTGGTCGTCTCCTCCGAGCACGACGAGCCCGTCGTGATGTACCTGCGCAAGCAGGGCCCCGGCGAGGTCACCGCCGCCGACATCGCGCCTCCGGCCGGTGTCGAGGTGCACAACCCCGACCTGCGCATCGCCACGCTGAACGGCAAGGCGAAGCTGGAGATGGAGCTGACCGTCGAGCGCGGTCGCGGCTACGTCTCCGCCGCGCAGAACAAGCAGCCGGGCCAGGAGATCGGTCGCATTCCGATCGACTCGATCTACTCGCCGGTGCTCAAGGTCACCTACAAGGTCGAGGCGACCCGTGTCGAGCAGCGCACCGACTTCGACCGGCTGATCCTCGACGTCGAGACCAAGGCCGCCATGAAGCCCCGCGACGCGGTGGCCTCGGCGGGCAAGACCCTCGTCGAGCTGTTCGGCCTGGCGCGCGAGCTCAACGTCGAGGCCGAGGGCATCGACATCGGCCCGTCGCCGACGGACGCGGCTCTGGCCGCCGACCTGGCGCTGCCGATCGAGGAGCTCAACCTCACGGTCCGTTCCTACAACTGCCTCAAGCGCGAGGGCATCCACACCGTGGGTGAGCTCGTGGCCCGCAGCGAGCAGGACCTGCTCGATATAAGGAATTTCGGCGCCAAGTCGATCGAAGAGGTCAAGCAGAAGCTGCACGAGATGTCGCTGGCGCTCAAGGACTCCCCGCCCGGGTTCGACCCGAGCGCGGTGGCCGGCGGCGGCTACGACGACGACGACAGCGCGTACGTCGAGACCGAGCAGTACTAGCAGACTCAGGTCCGGGGTCTCGGGGAGGGTCCTCCACGAGACCCGCGGGCCACTCGGGCGAGGGCCCTGTGTCCCTCGCCCGTCCGCAGGGGAGCAATCCCCTGCGGACGCCGTACGCCAGGGGGCCGGGGAGACCGGGCGCCAGGCGACGGGACAACGGGCGGGGGAGCTCTCCCCGGCCCGGACGCAGCTGGTTATCGCGGGCCTTTCGCGGAAGGCCTGGCGGCCCGACTCCGGTACCTGACACGGCCGGGGCGGGTTCACTCTCAAGGAGAACGCAATGCCCAAGCCCACCAAGGGTGCACGTCTTGGCGGCAGCCCGGCTCACGAGCGGCTGATCCTGGCGAACCTCGCCACGGACCTGTTCCGCCACGGCCGCATCACCACCACCGTGACCAAGGCCAAGCGCGTCCGCCCGCTGGCGGAGCGCCTGATCACCAAGGCCAAGAAGGGCGACATCCACAACCGTCGCCAGGTGCTGACCGTCGTCAAGGACAAGGGCGTCGTCCACCACCTCTTCACCGAGATCGCGGCGACCTTCGCCGAGCGTCCCGGTGGCTACACCCGCATCACCAAGATCGGCAACCGTAAGGGCGACAACGCGCCCATGGCGGTCATCGAGCTGGTGACCGAGGCTCTGAACCAGGTCAGCGTCGCGCGCACGGCTCCGGCCGCCGCCGCTGCGCCCGCCGCCCCGGCCGCTGACGAGGTCGTCGAGGAGACGACCGAGGCTCAGGCCGAGGCCGCGACCGAGGAGTCCGCCGAGAACGCGGAGGCCACCGAGGCCCCCGCCGAGGCGAAGAAGGACGAGGCCTGATCTCTCAGGCCCACGGGCCCGGCACCCCTCGGGGTGCCGGGCCTTCCCCGTTTTTCAGGAGGATGATCGTGGTACGGCTCCGCCTCGACCTCGGCTACGACGGCGCGGACTTCTCAGGATGGGCCCGCCAGCCGGGGCGGCGCACGGTGCAGGGCGAGTTGGAGGACGCGCTGGGCACGATCCTGCGGCTCGGTGAGGCGGTCTCTCTCACCGTGGCCGGCAGGACGGACGCCGGCGTCCACGCGCGAGGGCAGGTCGCCCACGTGGACCTGCCGGAGGCGTCGTTCGACGAGCTGGTGCGCGACCCGCAGCCGGCGAGCGTGGACGAGCGGCTCCCTGTGCTCCTGAGAAGGCTGGCCGGGGTCCTGCCGCCGGATGTGCGGGTTCATCGCGTCTGCGTGGCTCCTGAGGGCTTCGACGCCCGCTTCTCCGCGCTCTCCAGGCGCTACGTCTACCGGGTGCACGACGCGCCTGGGGGCGTCGACCCGCTGCGGCGCGGGGAGATCGTGTGGCACCAGCGACCCCTCGACCTGGAGGCCATGATCGAGGGCGCCGCGCACCTGCTCGGCGAGCACGACTTCGCCGCCTTCTGCAAGAGGCGCGAGGGCGCCACCACGATCAGGGAACTCCAGCGGCTCGACTGGGTGCGGCAGCCCGACGGCGTTCTCGAAGCGACCGTCGTGGCCGACGCGTTCTGCCACTCGATGGTCAGGGCGCTGGTCGGCTGCCTGCTGGCCGTGGGGGACGGCAGGCGGCCGCGCGAGTGGCCCGCGCGGGTGCTGGCGGGAGCCGTACGGGACTCGGGGGTGCACGTGGCGCCCGCGCACGGCCTGTGCCTGGAGGAGGTCGGCTACCCGCCGCCCGAGGAGCTGGCCGCCAGGGCGGCCGCGACGCGGCGGGTCCGCACGCTCACTCAGTGATCCTGCGCTCCAGCACCAGCGAGGTGTGGTCGCGGAAGGCGCCGCTGACGGTGCCCAGCCCCTTCTCCTTGGCGGTCGGGGTGTGCCCGTCGGCGTAGGTCGCGTAGCTGAAGACGATGTAGCGGCCCCACAGCAGGCCCGCGGCGTAACCGCCCGCGATGTGCACGCGGTCGGCGCCGCTGGACGCCGAGCCGGGCAGCGGACGGAACCACAGGTTCTTGCCGAGGTCCTTCGCCTGGTCGGCCGCGGCCGCCGCCTCCTTGGTCGGCAGGACGGCGATGCCCGTGGTGATCGCGTAGCGCTTCTTGCTGTCGACGTAGGTGGCCCTCAGCACCCGGCTGCACTTCTGGTCCTGCAGCGCCGTGGCGAAGGGCCCGGTGGCGGCCTGCTTGCAGTCGTCGGACATGTCGACCTTGACGCGCGTGTAGACGCGGCCGCCGACCTCGACCTCCTTGTCGGGGAAGGCCTCGTTGACCGACATCTTCTCCGGGTCGCTGCCCTCGGAGTCGAGCAGCGAGTTGCTCTCCGTGACCGCGCCCGGGCCGGTCGAGACCGAGGGCTGGGCGGTGAGGCCCGAGCTCGCGTCGGAGGGGCTGCCGGCGTTCATCGATCTGTAGGCGAAGAAGCCGCCGGTGGCCACGCCCGCGAGGACCAGCACGCCGAGGGTGGCGAGCATGGCCTTCTTGCCCTTGCCCGCCTTGGCGGGGGGCGCGGGCGGCGGGACGAGGCCGCCGGGGGGCATCGGGGCGAAGGGGTCGAAGGGAGCCACCGGTGGCGCACCGTGCGGTGGCGTCGGCAGCTCGGCCACGTGCAGACCGGACGCGCCCATGGGCGGCCCGCTCTGCGGCCCGGTTTGCGGTCCGCTCTGAGGTCCCCTTGGCGGCGCGTTCTGGGGTCCGCTCTGGGGTCCGGTTCGTGGTCCGTTCGGCGGGAGGTTCGGTGATCCGGTGGTGCCCTGCGTGGGCGGTCCCTGCGCCGGGGTGACGGATGGCGGCTGCCCACCGGGCGCTTGGACGGCCGGCTGTGGGAACGTGCCATCGCCCGGAGCGGGGGCCGATTCGGCGGCGGGGAGCGGGATGGCGCCGTGGAAGCGGGCGGGGCCGTCGCCCCCCTGCGGCGAGTCGCCGTGCTTGCCGCCGGGCGCGAACGCGCTCTCGTCGCCGGCGCGCGCGGGCTCCTGCGGAGCGCCGCCGCCCGCGGCAGGCGCGTCGTCGAGGACGTCGCCGGAGGTCTCGCCGTCCTTGGGACGTCCCCAGGTCGAGCTGTCGAACGGCAGGTCGGGGATGCGGTCGTCGGCCTCCTCGTCCGCGGGCACAGGGGGCCACACGGGGACGTCGCCCGGCTCGGCGCTCTGCCCGAACGGGACCGTCATGGAGGGGTCGAGCGGCTCGTCGTCACCGTGGGCGTCGATGGGCTCGCCGGTCGCGGCGGGCCAGGGCGGCATGGCGGGGGCGTCGTCCGGGGAGGGCCAGACCTTCATCCCCGCGGCGGCGGCGGTGAAGCCAGGAGGGGGCTGCCAGGGCGGCGCGCCGGGCACGACGGGCTCGACCCCCTGCGGCCACGGCTCCTGAGGGCTGTCGGCGGGCTGCGCCTGGTCCGGCCCGCTGTTGGCGGCCTGCCACTTCTGCTGCGCGTCCTCCGCGGGTTGCCACTGGCCCTGCGGGGACTCCGCTGGCTGCCATGCGGGTGAGGGGGCCCAGGGGGAGTCGCTGTCCTGTGGACCCTGCGGCTGGGTGGTGGCACCCCACTGTCCGTTCGGCTGCTGCGGTGTCTGCGGAGCGGGCTGCTGGGGGGTCGGCCGCGACGGGTCGGCGTCCGGTTCGGGGTCGGAGAACCAGTCGTACGGCTGGTCGTCCGCGCCGTGCTCCCACGGCTGGGCGGACTGCGTCCACGACTCGGCGGGCACGCCGGGAAAGGCCGGCAGCGGCCTGGCGCTCAGCGGCAGGCCCAGCCGTGCGTGCTCGGCCGTCGCGTCAGCACCCTGCGCAGGGAGTTCGCCGCCCTGCGGGGGGAGCCCGCCACCGTGCGGCGAGAACTCGCCGCCCGCCCCGGGGAAGGCGCCACTCGGCGCGGGGAACTCGCCACCCGATGAGGGAGCGCCGCCGCCAGGGGCGGGAGAGGCCATGCCCTGCGGGGAAGCCTCGGCGCTTTGCCGGTCGTACTCGGCGTTCGGCCGGCCGTACTCGGTGCCCGGCGATGGGAAGCCGGTGGGGAGGTCGGGGGCGGGCTCCGGTGTGGGGAGGCCGGGCGGCGGTCCCTGGAAGACGGGGATGGGTCGTACGCCCACCGCGCCCGGCCCGGAGAAGTCGGCGAAAGGGGGCTCGGCCAGCGCGTCGCCGTGCGACGGGTGGGAGCCCCCTGGGTAGGCCGGTGGGACGTTCGGCTCGGTCCGCACCGCCGGCCTGCCGAAACTCGGAGGTGGCGTCGCCGGTGCGGCCGAGCCGTCCGTCTCGCGCTCGTGCTCAGACCCAGATTCCTGGCCACGCATAGGGGGAGCCTAACCATAGTCAGGAGATCGGCATGCCCGTATGGGCGTTCTCGCCCCGATCGGCGGGGTGCTTTGGTGGCCTTAAGGGGCGACTGACTGGTTTCAGCTCGCGCGGCGGCCGCTGAGCGAACGTGAGTCGAGCGCGCGATAGACCGTCGCCTGCGTCACGTCGGCGCCGGCCTGCGAGAGCTGCTTGATGTCCTTCTTGCCGGGCTTGTGGCCGTCCTTGAACTGGAGGTAGAGCATGACCGCGTAGTGGCCGTGCGTGGCCACGTGGACGCTGGCCTCGCCCGCGCCGATGAACTTGGTGACCTCGTCGGTGCCCGCCAGCGGCTTGACGAAGAGCTTGCTCTCGCCCTTGGTGCGCACGGAGGCGGCCACCTTGGCCGCCGCCTTGCTGTCGACCAGGTTGGCGACGCCGACCGTGCCGACGATCTTGCCGGCCTTGTCCTTGAAGGTGGCCCGGAGGAGCTGCGTGCACTTGCCGGACTTGAGTGCCTTGTCGAGCTTGTCGCCCTCGGCGGCGTCGGCGCACTTCTTGTCCGTCTTGATGATCGTCACTTCGTAGGAGCGCCCGGCGACGGTGAACTTCTTCTTCGGGAAGAGCTCCTTCTGCGTGAGCGTCTGCGGGTCGGTCTCGCGGGCGGAGGCGTAGCCGTACTTGTCGGACGGCACGACGGGCGCCGCCACGGGCGGCGCGCTCGCGCGGGCCGCGGGATCGGCGGTGGGGTCGGGGCCTTCCGTGTTCCACATGACCACGAGACCGGCCACCAGCGCCCCCAGGACGGCGAGGCCACCGAGAGCGAACCACAGCGGCGTCCTGGAGCGCGGGCCCTCGTCATAGGGACTCCACATCGCGCTGCGCGGCTTGGAGGGGGTCTCTTCGGTCTTCTTGGTGGAACCCATGCGCCGAGATTAGCCGGGCTTGACCGTTGGCGAGGTCACGAAAACCCGAAGTCCTGCGTCCACCAGGGGCCTCCTGGACCCGCGACGACGCCGACCCCGATCGCGCGGTAGCCGCAGTGCAGGAGGTTGCGGCGGTGCTCGGGGCTGGCCATCCAGCCGCTCACTGCCTCGCGGGCGGTGACGTAGCCGCGGCCGATGTTCTCGGCGGCGCCGTCGCGGTATCCGGCACGTTCCATCCGGTTCCACGGCGAGGCGCCGTCGGGGGAGTCGTGGGAGAACGATCCCGTCCTGGCCATCTCCAGGGAGTGTGCGCGCGCCGAGCGGGTCAGCCGCCTGTCGACCCGCAGCGGACGGCAGCCCTTGCGGACGCGGGCGGCGTTGGTGAGCTGGACGACCTGCGTGGCCATCGTGGAGGAGACCTCGATCAGCGGCGAGCCGAGCACCTGGGTGGGGTCGCCGGGCACCTCACCGGGGACCTCGGTCAGCTTCAGGGGCGCCGCCGAGGGTGTGGCCGACGGCTTGGCGGTGCGGCGCGCGCGGCTCTCCACCTGGGCGCGCGACTTCCTGGCCGAGGGCGAGGGAGAGGCCGAGCGAGCGGGAGAGGCCGACAGCGTGGGCGTGGCGGGCGGCGCCGTGTTGTTCAGGTAGATCTGGTCGGAGGCGTCCAGGCGGCTGACCGAGAGCCTGCCGATGAGCACGCCCGCGAACAGGACGGCGAGCAGGCAGCCCAGCAGGCCCAGGAGGTTCCGGCGCCGGGATCTCGGCTGGGGGTGCCGGGTGTGAGGGGTCTGCCACATACCGCAGTCAACGATAGGGACGTCAGATATTCCGCGAGAAGGGGCTGCCGTGAACCGAAACAGAACCGTGCCGCAGGTAGACTACGGCGCGGTGGCCTCCGCTCGTTTTGACCCATGTCCATGGGTGGCGGTAACCTAAGCGTTCGTTGTATGCGAGTCGGTCCGTATGTGACCGATGCGCGGCGCGTCCGGCGTCATCTCCCATCTGCTGGAGACGGAAGGTCCGGGCTGTCGTGCGCCCGCACCGACCGACCATAGAGCTGTCGCATCCGACAGCGCCGAAGACGCTATTAAAGAAGGCTACGACCGTGCGCACGTACACACCGAAGCCCGCCGACGTCCAGCGTCAGTGGTACGTCATCGACGCTACCGACGTGGTGCTGGGCCGGCTGGCCAGCCACGTCGCGACCCTGCTCCGCGGTAAGCACAAGCCGATCTTCGCCAACCACGTCGACACCGGTGACTTCGTCATCGTCATCAACGCCGACAAGGTTGCGCTGAGCGGCAACAAGCTCGAGCAGAAGAAGGCCTACCGCCACTCGGGCTACCCGGGCGGTCTGCGTTCCGTGACCTACGGCGAGCTGATGGAGAAGCGGCCCGACCGCGCCGTCGAGAAGGCCGTCAAGGGCATGCTCCCCAAGAACGCTCTCGGCCGGAAGATGGCCAAGAAGCTGAAGGTCTACGCCGGGTCCGAGCACCCGCACTCGGCCCAGCAGCCCGTGCCGTTCGAGATCACCCAGATCGCCCAGTAGTAGTTCGCGAAAGATTTAGAGGAGAACCGTGGCTGAGCCCACCGGTGTCGAGACGGCCGTGATCGAGGCCGAGCAGGAGGACTTCTCCAGCGAGGAGTTCCCGTCCGAGTACACCACCGAGTCCGCTGCCAGCGCTGACGCTCCCGTGCGCAAGCCCGTCACCACGGGCAACTCGTACGGCACCGGACGCCGCAAGGAGGCGATCGCCCGCGTGCGCATCGTCCCCGGCACCGGCAAGTGGACGATCAATGGTCGTTCGCTTGACACCTACTTCCCCAACAAGGTCCACCAGCAGATCGTCAACGAGCCCTTCGTGGTGCTCGGCGCCGAGGAGGCCTTCGACGTCATCGCCCGCATCGACGGCGGCGGCGTCACCGGCCAGGCCGGTGCCCTCCGCATGGGCCTGTCCCGCGCGCTGGCGATCCTCGATGTCGAGACCAACCGCCCGCCGCTGAAGAAGGCCGGCTTCCTCACCCGTGACGCCCGCGCCACGGAGCGGAAGAAGTACGGCCTCAAGAAGGCCCGCAAGGCTCCGCAGTACAGCAAGCGCTAAATTGGGGCGCCTTTTCGGCACCGACGGGGTACGTGGGGTCGCTGGTCGCGACCTCACAGCCGAGCTCGCCATGGACCTCTCGGTCGCGGCGGCTCACGTCCTCGGCGATGCAGGCGCTTTCGCCGCCACGGGCCACAAGCGGCCCGTGGCGGTCGTAGGCCGGGACCCCCGCGCTTCAGGTGAATTCCTGGAGGCCGCGGTGGTCGCCGGCCTCGCGTCGTCAGGGGTGGACGTGCTGCGCCTCGGCGTGCTGCCCACCCCCGCCGTCGCCCATCTCACGGCCGCGCTCGGCGCCGATCTCGGCGTCATGCTCTCGGCCTCGCACAACCCCGCGCCCGACAACGGCATCAAGTTCGTGGCCCGTGGCGGCTTCAAGCTGTCCGACACGGTCGAGGACGAGATCGAGCGCCGGCTCGGCGAGCGGTGGGACCGTCCCGTGGGTTCGGGGGTCGGCCGGGTGCGTGAGGCGTACGGCGAGGCCGACCGCTACATCTCGCACCTGCTCGACACGGTCGAGGGCAGGCTCGACGGGCTCAACATCGTCGTCGACTGCGCCAACGGCGCGGCCAGCGTCGTGGCGCCCGAGGCGCTGCTGCGCGCGGGCGCGCAGGTCGAGGCCATCGGCGCGCGGCCCGACGGGCTCAACATCAACGCGGGCTGCGGCTCCACCCACCTCGACAAGCTGCAACAGGTCGTCATCTCGCGCGGCGCCGACCTCGGCATCGCCTACGACGGCGACGCCGATCGCTGCCTCGCGGTCGACCACAAGGGCGAGGTGATCGACGGCGACCAGATCATGGCCATCCTGGCGCTGGCCATGCACGCCGAGGGTCGCCTGGCCAAGAACACCGTGGTGGCGACCGTGATGTCCAACCTGGGCTTCAAGCTGGCCATGCGCGAGGCGGGCATCAACGTCATCCAGACCGCGGTCGGCGACCGCTACGTGCTGGAGGCGATGAAGGCCGACGGCTACAACCTGGGCGGCGAGCAGTCGGGCCACGTGATCCTGCTCGACCACGCGACGACGGGTGACGGCCTGCTGACCTCGCTGCACCTGCTGTCGGTGGTGGCCAGGTCGGGCAGGTCGCTGCACGACCTCGCCTCGGTGATGACGGCGCTGCCGCAGATCCTGATCAACGTCAAGGACGTCGACAGGGGCAAGGCGGCGGCGCCCCAACTGTCGGAGGCCGTCGCCGCGGCCGAGGCGGAGCTGGGCGAGACGGGCCGCGTGCTCATCAGGCCCAGCGGCACCGAGCCGATGATCAGGGTGATGGTCGAGGCCTCTTCGGAGGAGCAGGCCAGCAGGGTCGCCGGTCAGCTCGCGGACGTGGTCCGCACGGCCTGCGTCTGAGGGTTTTCGGAGAGGTACGGCACGCTTGTGCCGTACCTCTCTATATTTGTCCGGGTGATCTCCTTACGTGCGCTCGCGGGCGCGATTCTCGCCTCAGCCCTCCTTCTCGGCACCGCGCCCGCCGCTGAGGCGGCGGCCAGACCAGGCAACGGCAGGGTGCTCTACGCGGGCCTCAGCGGCGGCGAGGGCCATCTCAAGGTGAAGAACGGCACGACGAGGGACGCCGTCGTCACGCTGGTCAGAGGCAAGCAGAAGGCGCTGAGCTTCTACATCCGGGCGCGGTCGAACGCGACGCTCAAGGGTGTCGTGGATGGGACCTACCGGGTCTACTACACGACGGGGACCCACTTCAGCACCTCCAAGAAGCGGTTCACGCGGAGCGCGACCTATCGGCGTTTCGACAGTTCGCTGAGGTACCGGACGACCTCGAGGTCGGCGACGATCTGGACGCTGACCCTCAAGCCGGCGATCGGCGGCAACGCCACGACCTCCGGCGTCGACCCGAAGGACTTCCCCTCCTGACCCTCTGGCGTATGACACCTACGTGGGGCGGTGGCCGGGGTTCTTCTGGGATATCGGGAGGGCCCGGGCTGGCGTCCCACGGGCTTTCTGGGGTGTCGGGAGGGCCCGGGCTGGCGTCCCACGGATGACCACCGACGTGGGGCGGTGGCCTGGGTTTCCCGGGTGTCGGGAGGCCCCGCCCGGGGTGGGTTACTCGTCGCCGGTCAGGGAGAAGGCGCGTAGGCGCTGGCCCGCCCACAGCACGCTGCCGACCGTGACGACGATCAGCGCGGGTACGGCGAAACTCAGCTTCACGTCGGTCGACAGGAACGGCGAGGTGCTGATCTGGTCGGCGATCGACCGGGCCCACTGCTGCACGGAGAACTGCCTGACCCCGGACACGAAGTTGCCGATCAGGCCCTCCCACACTAGCGCGTAGATGATTCCGGTGGTGACCGCGTGCCTGGTGACCACGCCCAGCAGCAGGAAGAGCGCGGCATAGGCGACGCCCCCGGACAGCGCGCCCACGGTGAAGCCGGTGGCGATGCCCGACTCCCCTCCGACCAGGAGCCACGCCGCCACGAAGGTCGGAACGGCGGCGAAGACGGCCAGCAGCGAGGCGGCGACGGCGAACTTGGTCTGCGCGATGACGGGCCGCGAGATCGGCTTGGACAGCAGGTGCAGCACGGTGCCGTCGTCGATCTCCGGCGCGATCACGCCGGTGCCCGCGATCAGTCCGAGGAGCGGCAGCATGGTGCCGACGGCGAAGCTCTGCATGAGCGTGACGGCCGAGCGCTCGTCCGCGCTGCCGACCAGCCGCAGCAGCACCGCGAGCCCCACGAGGCCGAGCGGGAGCAGGATCAGCAGCAGGATGCGGCGGCGGCCGAGGACCGCGCGGTAGGTGATGCCCGCTACGACGCCGTTCACTACGAGCTCCTCGTGATCAGGTAGGCGAAGACGCTCTCGAGGTCCTCGTCGGCGGGGGAGACCTGGTGCAGGTGGACGCCCTCGTGCCGGGCGACGCGCGGCAGCAGCCAGGCGAAGCGGCGGAACTCCGTCGCCTGGACCTCCAGCCCGTTGGGTGTGAGGGTGACGCCGCCCGCCGAACGGTCGGCGATCAGCGCGGCGGCCAGCTTCCTGTCGTCGCTGGAGCGGATCCTGAACAGGTGCGGCCGGTCGGTCATCAGCCTGCGGATCTCGCGGAAGTCGCCGGAGGCGGCGTGCCGGCCCGCCACCACGACCTCGATGTGCTGGGCGACGCGCTCGACCTCCTCCAGGATGTGCGAGCTGAACAGGATGGTCTTGCCCGCGGTGCCCATGGCCTTGATGAGGTCCATGAGGTGCATCCGCTGGCGGGGGTCCATGCCGTTGAAGGGCTCGTCGAGCAGGAGCACCTGGGGGTCGTGGACGAGGGCGGCGGCGACCTTGACGCGCTGCTTCATGCCCTTGGAGTAGGTCTCGACGCGGCGGTCGCGCGCGGGTTCCATCTCGACCATGGCCAGCGCCTTGGTGGCGGCGTCCTCGGGCGCGGGCAGGCCGTGCAGCCTGGCCGCCGACAGCACGAACTGCCAGCCGGTGAGGAAGCCGTAGACGCCCTCGCGCTCGGGCACCAGCCCGATATGGCGGTAGATCTGGTGGTTCTTCCAGGTCGGCGTGCCGTCGAGGGTGACCGTGCCGCCCGAGGCGGCCAGGAATCCGGCCATCATGTGCAGCAGCGTCGACTTGCCGGCGCCGTTGGGCCCGAGCAGTCCGGTGACGCCGGGGCCGATGGTCATGGTGATGTCGTTGACGGCCACCACGTTGCCGTACCAGCGCGAGGCCTGGGATAGCTCGATCTTCACCGGGAGGCCGCCTTCCGGTAGCGGAGGATGAACGCCGTCAGGCTCAGGCCGAGGAGCGCGACGAGCACGATCGCCGAGAACACACCGCTGGGGTAGGAGTAGCCGTTGGCGGGCGCGGTGCCGAACAGCCCCGACTGCACCGAGTCGACCAGGAAGAACGGGTTGATCAGCCACGACCACTCGGCCACGTCGGCGCGTCCCATCGACTCGAAGGTCGCGAACAGCACGGTCGAGACGGCGGAGGCGAGCAGGTAGACCGCGATGACGGAGGCGACGCCGAGGCCGCGGCGCGGGGTGAAGGAGGCCAGCGCGAGCCCGAAGGTCGACAGCAGCAGGGCGAGCAGCAGCGCGGCGACGAGCCCGGCGACGTACTCCTTGGTGTGCGGCGGTCCCGGCGGGTCGACCAGGAGCTCGCCGACGTACATCACCGTCAGCGGCAGGGCGACCAGCGCGAACAGCGCGGCGCTCATGGCCACGACCTTGGCGGCGACGTAGTCGAGCGTCGAGACCGGCCGCGACAGGTAGAGCGGGAGCACCTTGAAGCGCAAGTCGGGCGCGGTGATCGTGGGCGACTGCGCGGCCAGGAAGATCGCGATCACGGCCTGCATGATGACCGGGTAGTTGGTGTAGCCGATCTCGTTGCGGCCGAGCATCGCCATCATCGCGATGGAGACGACCGGCAGCAGCAGCATGGAGGCGGCCAGCAGGAACGGCATGAGCTTGCTGCGGGCCCTGCGGCCCAGGCCGAAGATGCTGCGCAGGTTCTGGGTGATCAGCGCGCGTACGGTGTGGGCGCGGCCCAGCCGTACCCCTTCGTAGTGGCGGTAGCCGATGTCGTAGATCTCAGACACGGAACACGTCCTCGATTCGCTGCCTGCCCTGTTCGAGGCGGATGAGGCACAGGTCCAGGTCGCACACCGCGTCGCGGATGGTGTCGTAGGTCTCGGGGCCCCTGACCTGCACCAGGAGGCCGCGCCCGTGCGCGGTGACGGACTGCCCGAGCTCGGACAGCCTGGCCGCCAGCGGCTCGGCGCCCTCCTCGACCTCGACGGTGAGGACCTGGGTGCTCTGGGTGAACTCGGTGATGGCGCTGGAACGCAGCAGCCGGCCGCCGTCGATGACGATGACGTGGTCGCAGACGCGTTCGAGCTCGCCGAGCAGGTGGGAGGTGACCAGGACGCTGATGCCGAACTCGGTGCCGATGCGCCTGATCAGCGTGAGCATCTCGTCGCGGCCCTGCGGGTCGAGGCCGTTGGTCGGCTCGTCGAGGAAGACCAGCTGCGGGTCGTGGACGAGCGCCTGCGCGAGCTTGACGCGCTGCTTCATGCCGGTGGAGTAGCCGCCGATGGCGCGGTAGCGCTCCTCGTACAGGCCGACGTGGCGCAGCACGTCGGCGGCGCGCTCACGGGCGGCGGTGCGGGGGAGTCCGGAGATCTGCGCGAGGTGGACGACCAGTTCGGTCGCGGACACGTCGGGCGGCAGGCAGTCGTGCTCGGGCATGTAGCCGACGAGGCCGCGGATCTGCGGGCCCTGCGTGACGACGTCGAGGCCGAACACCTCGGCCCGGCCCGCCGTGGGCGGCAGCAGGCCGAGCAGGATCTTGATCAGCGTGGACTTGCCCGCTCCGTTGGCGCCCACGAGGCCGGTGACGCCCGCTTCGACCGTGACGGAGAGCTGGTCCAGCGCGGTCACCGTGGGGAAGCGTTGGGTCAGCCCCTCGGTCGCGAGGATGTGCATGATCCGGACACTACCCGCGAAGAGCCCCAGGCGGCCTCGTTCGCGCGGACGAACCGTGGCTCATCCCATGGGGCCAGATCGTGCGCTGGAGGTACAGAACGGCCGTGCCCGAGATGACCATGCCCACGATGTTGACGAACAGTTGCAGCGCCGACCCGCCCACCTCGGGCCAGTTGCCGAGGGCCATCGCGACGGCGGCGTACCCGGCGGCCGGGATCGTGGTGACCGAGATGAAGACGCCGACCAGCGCGGAGGACTTGCCGGCGGTGATGGACAGCACGCCCGCCGCGCCGGCCAGCAGGGCGACGATGAAGGACCACTTGTCGGGCTTGACGATGAACTGGACCTCGTCGTGGCCGATGTCGAGGGAGTTCTGGTCGATCCAGCCGAGCCCTCGGGAGACCAGCGCGCAGGCGAGGGTGATCGCGATGCCGGCCGCGAAGCCAATCGCGAGGATCTTGAGCGCCCTGCCGACCAGGTGGAGGCGGCCGGTCAGCAGGCCGAAGCAGGCGGCCGCGATCGCGCCGAACTCGGGACCGAGGACCATCGCGCCGACGATCAGCACCAGCGAGTTGGTCACGACGCCGATGCCGGCGAGCTGGGTGGCGATGGCGATGAAGGCCAGGTAGGCCCAGGTGAGGCGCAGGTCGTCGTCGACGCGTTGAGCGAGCTCGGCCCACACCACGGCGTCGTCGCCGTCGCCGGGGGCCTGTTCCTCGGCCTCGGCCGCGGCGTGCGATATCGACAGATCGACGTTCTCGACCGCGATCGAGCCCTCCTGCTCGAGCCACCTGACCCTGTCGATGACCTCGTTGGCGGCCTCGCGCGCCATGTCGCAGAAGATCAGGTCGCCGCGGGGCTCACGGGCGGCGCCCTCGACGACGGCGATGTTGGTCACGCCCGTGCAGCTCTCCAGGATCCCGACGACTTCATCGGTGCGGGGAGAGGGGCTGATGAGTCGCAGATGCAGCACGCGCCCATTGTCGTCCATTCGATGTTGACAGCGCGTTGACGAGCCTCCGGCAGGCTGCCCTCCATGACGATCCGCTGCCATGAGGAGGGCGAGCCGTGCTGGTTCGCCGATATCGACGATCTCGGGTGCCAGGGCCGGTTCGCGGCCTATCTGGCGGAGGAGCTGGTCAGGTCCGGCGTAGCCGTACCCGCTTGATGGCGTGGTCGGCGCCCTTCTGCAGCACCAGGCCCGCGCGCCCGCGTGTGGGCAGGATGTTCTCGACGAGGTTGCGCTCGTTGATGTCGCGCCACACGTTCCTCGCGAAGGCGGTGGCCTCCTCCTCCGAGAGCTCGGCGATGTGCTTGAAGTAGGACTTGGGGTCCTCGAAGGCGGTACGGCGCAGCTGGTGGAAGCGGTGGACGTACCAGTTGCGGATGTCCTCCACCTTGGCGTCCACGTAGATGGAGAAGTCGAAGTAGTCGTTGACCGCGAGCGCGGCGGGCGGGGCGGGCTGCAGCACGTTCAGCCCCTCGATGATGAGGATGTCGGGCTTCTTCACGATCTGGCTCGCGCCGGGGACGATGTCGTACTCCAGGTGGGAGTAGACGGGCGCGTGCACCTCGGCGCCGCCGGCCTTCACCTCGGCCACGAACCGCACCAGCGCCCGCCGGTCGTAGCTCTCGGGGAAGCCCTTGCGGTGCATGATCCCCCTGGCCTCCAGCACCTCGTTGGGGTAGAGGAAGCTGTCGGTGGTGATCAGCGCGACGTTCGGGTGCTCGGGCCATCTGGTCAGGAGGGTCCTGAGCAGCCGCGCCGTGGTCGACTTGCCGACCGCGACGCTGCCCGCGATGCCCAGGATGTACGGCACGCGTTCCCCGTCGTTGCCGAGAAAGGCGCTCAGCACGCTGCTGCGCTGCTTGGACCCGGTGAAGTGGAGGTTCAGCAACCGGGTCAACGGGAGGTAGATGTCGGTAACCTCGGCCAGGTCGATCGGGTCGTCGACGCCACGGAGGTCTTCCAGCTCGTCTGCGGTGAGAGTCAAGGGCGTGTTCTTGCGGAGCTCGCTCCACTGCTCCCTGCTCAGTTCCACGTAGCCGTTGTTCACCCTGAAAGCCTATTGACCGAAAGACCTTGCTCGGATGCGGGGGGTCATGCACAGCCTGTGGACAAACACCTGGGATTACCGATGCGGGAAAGTGGGTAACCCTCGGAGTCCTCCTGGGTCGGCGATTTCTGACATATGGCGCTTTGGTGGCATGGGATAAACGTGACGTGAAGGTCGCCAGGGAAGGCCGATGGAACGTCGCCGTTTCCCGCAGGGGTCGCGGCGGGAGGCGGTACGGCGACGCTCCAGATGACCAGGGACGGCCAGGTGCTGCGCAGCGCGCCCTCGCTCAACGGCACGCAGTTGACATCCTCCTCACAGATAAATCCGGGGGATTCCCACCCTCGCGGGTCGGATCTTCCTGCTTCACTGGCGACTGCCCACGCACACCCAAAGGTGGGCGACGGTCTTACGCGGCTCGAGCCGGTGCCGGGTGACTCCGGCGCGGAGTTCGCCGGCTCCACCTTCGGCCCCGGCGGGCGCACGCTGTACGTCAACATCCAGTCCAGCAAGGGACTGTCGTTCGCCATCTGGGGCCCGTGGCAGCGAGGGGGCTTCTAACCGTCGTTACGCTGGGTGGATGATTCTGGGCATTGGTGTCGACGTGGTCGATGTGGCCAGGTTCGAAGCGACCATGGCGCGCACGCCCGGCCTGCGCTCGCGGCTGTTCACCGAGGCCGAGCGGACACTGGGGGTCCAGTCGCTGGCGGCCAGGTTCGCCGCCAAGGAGGCCGTGGCCAAGGCGCTCGGCGCCCCGCCCGGTCTCAGCCACCTCGACGCGGAGGTCCGCACGGGCGAGTACGGCAGGCCCGAACTCCACATCAGCGGTCAGGCCGCCGAGGTGGCCTATGGGCTCGGGGTGAAGCGCTGGCACCTCTCGCTCACCCACGACGGGGGCATCGCGCTGGCCTACGTGATCGCCGAAGGTTAGTTTCGGATCATGCGCACCGCCTACACCGCCGACCAGATCAGGGCCGCCGAGCTGGCGCTGATGGCCACGCTGCCCGAGGGCACGCTGATGCAGCGCGCGGCCACCGGCCTCGCCGTCGTCTGCGCGGGCCTGCTCGGCAGGGTGTACGGCTCGCGCGTGCTCCTGCTCGTCGGCAGCGGCGACAACGGCGGCGACGCCCTCCACGCGGGCGCACGTCTCGCGAGGCGGGGCGCGCGGGTCGAGGCGCTGCTCGCGGGCTCCAGGACGCACGAGGAGGGCCTGGAAGCCTTCCTGCGGGCGGGCGGGCGCGTCACCGGCGACATGGGCGAGGTCGACCTCATCGTCGACGGGCTCGTGGGCATCGGCGCGACGGGGGCGCTGCGGGAGCCGTACGCGTCGCTGGCGAACCGCGCGAACGCCGCGCAGGCGCTGGTGGTCGCGGTGGACGTGCCCAGCGGGGTGGACGCGAGCACGGGACGCGTCGCGGGGCCCGCGCTGCGGGCGCATCTCACGGTCACGATGGGCGCGGTCAAGACGGGCCTGCTCGTCGATCCGGGCGCCGCCCACGTCGGCGCGCTCGAACTCGTCGACATCGGGCTCGGCCCCTACCTGCCCGATCCCGACGTGGCCGCGCTGACCGCCGAGGACGTCGACGACCTGGTGCCGCGGCCCGGCGCCGAGTCCGACAAGTACCGCAGGGGCGTGGTCGGCGTCGCGGCGGGCAGCGACCGCTACACGGGCGCCGCCGTCCTCGCGGTGGGCGGCGCGCTGCGGGCCGGCGCGGGGATGGTCCGCTACGTGGGTACGGCACCGCCCGTGCGCCAGGTGCGCGCCAGGTGGCCGGAGGCGGTGATCACGGAGCTGGAGCGGCCCTCGATCGAGGGGGTGGGACGGGTCCAGGCATGGGTGGTCGGCCCGGGGCTCGGCACCGACGACTGGGCGCACGAGCTGCTCGCCCGGGTGCTGGCCACCGACGTGCCGGTCCTGGTGGACGCCGACGCGCTCACGATCGTGACGAGGGAACGGGGGCTGCTGCGCCGTACCGCGCCGGTGCTGATCACCCCGCACGCCGGCGAGCTGTCGCGGCTGCTCGGCGTGCCGGCCGACAGGGTGGCGGCGGCGCGGCTCGAGCACGCCCGCAGGGCGGCCGCCGAGCTCGGCGTCACGGTGCTGCTGAAGGGGTCGACGACGGTGATCGCCGAGCAGGACCGGCCGGTCAGGGTCAACACGACGGGAACGCCGTGGCTGGCCACGGGCGGCACCGGCGACGTGCTGTCGGGCGTGGGGGGAACGCTGCTGGCCGGCGGGCTCGGCGCCTACGACGCGGGAGCCTGCGCCGCCTTCCTGCACGGGCTGGCGGGACGCATGGCCGCCGACGGCGCGCCGCTTGCCGCCGCCGACGTCGCGGCCGCGATCCCGCTCGCGATGCGGGCGCTGAGAGGCGAATCACGCTCACGAGGTCGGCGGAGCTGACAAACTGGAAACATGAGCTTCCGTGAGGCGACGCCCGCGCAGGCACGGGTCGACCTGGCCGCCATCAGGCACAACGTCGGGCTCCTCAGGGAGCGGGCGGGCGGCGCCGAGCTGATGGGCGCGGTCAAGGCCGACGCCTACGGGCACGGTCTGGCCGCCACCTCGAGAGCGGTCGTGGAGGGCGGGGCGAGCAGGCTCGGCACCGCCTACGTCAGGGAAGGGCTCGCGCTGCGGGCGGCGGGCTTCACCGTGCCGATCCTGTCGTGGATCCTGACGCCGGGCGAGCCGTTCGAGGAGGCGCTCGAGGCCGACCTGGAGCTGTCGGTCTCCGACGAGGGCAGGCTGGCGGAGATCGCCGCCGCGGCCCGCCGTACGGGCCGGACGGCCCGGGTGCACCTCGAGGCCGACACGGGCATGAGCAGGGGCGGCGCGCCCCTGGCCGCCTGGCCGGGGCTGCTGCGCGAGGCGGCCGCGCTCCAGGCCGAGGGCGCGGTGGAGGTCGTCGGGCTCTGGTCCCACTTCGCCTGCGCCGACCTGCCCGGGCACACCTCGATCGACCTGCAGATCGACGCCTACGAGAGCGCGCTGAAACTGGCCGAGCAGGCGGGGGTCGCGGGCTCCCAGGTGATCAGGCACCTGGCCAACTCCGCGGCGATCCTGACGCTGCCGAGCACCCACTACGACCTCGTCAGAGCGGGCATCGCGATGTACGGCCTGAGCCCCATCCCCGAGCAGGGCGACTTCGGCCTGCGCCCCGCGATGACGCTGGCCGCGAGGATCGCGCTGGCCAAACGGGTGCCCGACGGCGCGGGCGTCTCCTACGGCCACCTCTACACCACGCGAGGGGAGTGCACGCTCGGCCTGGTCCCCCTCGGCTACGCCGACGGCATCCTCAGGAGCGCCACGGGCCGCGTCGAGGTCCTGGCCGGTGGCCGGCGCAGACCGGTGGTCGGCCGGGTCTGCATGGATCAGTTCATGATCGACGTCGGTGGCGACCCGCTGGCCGACGGCGACGAGGTCGTCCTGTTCGGCCCCGGCACGCACGGCGAGCCGACCTGTCAGGAGTGGGCCGACAATCTCGGCACGATCACGCATGAGATCGTGACGAGGATCGGCGCGCGCGTGCCGAGGGTGTACCAGGAGGTGAAGGCATGACGACCACGAGACGGCAGAAGGTCGGCATCGCGGGCGCGATCGTCGGAGCCGCCTCGGCGGGTGTCGCGGCGGTGGCGCTGGCCAAGCGTTACGCGGTGGGCCGCATCAGGCTCCGCCCCGACCCCGAGGCCGACGAGCCGTTCGGCGAGCTGAAGGGCAGGCAGCGCACGCTCATCACCTCCGACGAGGTGGCGCTCCACATCGAGATCGACGGCCCGGAAGACGCGCCGGTGACGATCGTGTTCTGCCACGGCTACACCCACAACCTCGACTCCTGGCACTACCAGCGGCGCGACCTGCGCGAAGACTTCAGGGTCCTGCTGTGGGACCAGCGCTCCCACGGCCTGTCGCAGCGCAACGGTGACCAGGACAGCTCGATCGAACGGCTGGGCCAAGACCTCTACGAGGTGCTCGAGACCTTCGTGCCGGGGCCGTGCGTGCTGGTCGGCCACTCGATGGGCGGCATGACCATCATGGCGCTCGCCGACAGCCATCCCGAGCTGTTCGGCGACCGGATCCGCGGTGTCGCGCTCGTCGCCACCAGCGCGGGCAAGCTCGCCGAGATCACCCTCGGCCTGCCCGCCCTGCTGGCCAGGGGCCTGCACAAGGTGGCCCCCACCACCGTCTCCGTGCTGGGCAGAGGCGGCCCCCTGGTCGACAAGACCCGGCACGTGGGCAACGACGTGGCCTTCCTGGTGCTGCGCCATTTCGGTTTCGGCGACTCGAAGAACGTCAGCCCGACCGTGGTCGACTTCGTCGAGTCCATGATCCGCTCGACGCCGACCGAGGTGATCGCCGACTTCTATCCCGCGCTGATGAACCACGACAAGCTGTCCGCGCTGGGGGTCCTCGACGACGTGCCCACCGCGATCCTGGTCGGTGAGAAGGACTGGCTGACGCCGCCCGAGCACAGCAGGGCGATCGCGGCGGCGCTGCCGAAGGCCCAGCTGACCGAGGTGCCCGAGACCTCGCACCTGATCCAGCTCGAACGGCCCGCCGTGGTGAACGAGGCCCTGCGCGACCTGATGAAGAGGGTGGAGCTGTGACCGTCGTCGCCACGACCGAGGACATGCGCGCTCTGGGCGTGCGGTTGGCCGCCTCGCTCAGGGGCGGCGACCTGGTCATCCTGTCGGGCCCGCTGGGCGCCGGGAAGACCACGCTGGTCCAGGGCATCGCCGAGGGCCTCAAGGTGCGCGGCCCCATCACCTCGCCCACCTTCGTCATCGCCCGCGTCCACCCCTCGCTGGTCGAGGGGCCGCCGCTGGTGCACGCCGACGCCTACCGGCTCGGCGGCGACCTCGAGGTCGACGACCTCGACCTCGACGCCTCGCTGGAGGAGTCGGTGACCATCGTCGAGTGGGGCGAGGGGCTCGTGGAGGGCCTGTCCGACGAGCGGCTCGAAGTCCACATCGGCCGATCGGGCGACGACGACGTGCGCACGGTGACCCTGCGCGGCGTGGGCGAACGCTGGGCCGACACGCCGTCTGATCCCGTCTAACACCGAAACTCCGCCAACTCCGAGTCAAGCCTGAGATCATTTGGTCATGGGTTCACCCAGATTTTCTGGGTATCAGGTGGGGTGCAGCGTCCAATTCGGGTGGATGCTGAGGGAAAACGGCGAAGTGGGGTGCGGCGGTGCTCACGGTCAGGCGAGTCGCGTACGCGGGGGCCTTCCTCTTGTTAGGGGTGGCGGGGTGCTCGGCGCAGGCGCAGACCGGCACGCCGACCGGTACCGCCACCACGACGGCGACCAGCACGGCGACGGGGACGGCCACCGCCACGGCGACCGCGACCGCGACGACGACCAGGCAGAACGTCGACGTCAGGCTCAACCCCGACAGGGTGACCGCCGGCGACAACTCCACGGTCTGGATCCTGGCCAACTGCCCGGTGCCGACCGACGGGCCCGAGCACAGCGGCACCGCCACCTCCAAGGCCTTCCTCGCCGCGGTCCCGCTGGACCCCGTGCCGCCGCCCACGCCGACCGCCACCCCCACCACGACCGCCACGCCTGCCCCCGTGCCATGGGTGCGTGGTGACGCCCAGGTCTCCAGCACCGTGAAGCGCGGCAGCTACGCCGTGAGCGTCAAGTGCGACGGCACCAACGACACCGGCCGGGCCACGCTGCGCGTCGTCGCCGCGGGCCCCACCGCCACGCCCACGTCGACCAGGACCGTCGTGCCGACCAAGGCGCCGGGAGCGGGCGGCGGCGGCACCTTCGCAAAGAACGCCGAGGACGAGTCGGGCCTCCCGCTCGCTCCCGCGGGGGTGCTGCTGGCTCTCGCACTGGCCGGTGGGATCGGCCTGGCGCTCCGGCGCCGCCGTAGCTAGACATGGCCCGGATGTCACGGGTGGTCCTCGCGGGGGCGGCCACAGGTCTCGTGCTGGTCGCCTTCGGCAGGACGCTGCAGGTGAAGGAGGAGGCCGCACCGGCCTCCGTCGTGCCGGAGAGCATCGACATCCCCGCCATCGACCTCGACGCGCCGCTGATGAAGCTCGGGCTGACCAAGGGCGGGGAGGTCGAGCTGCCGCCGTACGAGAAGCCGAAGCTGGCGGGGTGGTTCAAGCACAGCGCGGTGCCGGGGGAGGAGGGCGCCTCGGTGATCATCGGGCACGTCGACACCAAGACGGAGCCGGCCGTCTTCTACAAGCTGCGGCAGCTGCGCAAGGGGCAGGTCGTCAGGGTGACGCGCAGCGACGGGAAGGTGGCCGAGTACCGGGTCGACTCGGTGGAGCAGGTCGACAAGGAGCGCTTCCCCGCGCAACGGGTCTACACCGAGTCGGGTCTGCGCCTGGTGACCTGCGGAGGGAACTTCGACTACGCCAAGCACGAGTACCAGGACAACGTCATCGTCTACGCCTCGCCGATCAAACTGGCCTGAGAACCGCGATGATGGGCCGATGAGCGACGAGATCTACCCACCCGCCGCGGGCGTGCGCCTGCCCTGGGAGGACGTGCCCGAGGCGCTGCGCCGCCAGATCGCCGACTTCCTCGGCGGTGACGTGGTCGAGGCGGTCACCCAGACGGGCGGTTTCTCCCCGGCGGCGGCCGTACGGCTGCGCACCGGCAACGGCAGGCGCGCCTTCGTGAAGGCGTGCGGCAGCTCGCCCAACCCCGACTCCATCAAGATCTACCGATGGGAGGCGGGGATCGCGGGCACCCTCCCGGCCGAGGTCCCGGCGCCGAGACTGCTCACCTCCTTCGACACCGGCGACTGGGTGGCGCTGGTCTTCGAGGACATCGAGGGACGCGGGCCCGCGCTGCCGTGGCGCGACGACGAGCTGCGACGGGTCCTCGACGCGATCGGCAAGCTGACGGCCGCGCTCACCCCATCGCCCGTCGCGGCCCCGACGTTCGGCGAGCGGCACAAGGACTCCTTCACCGGCTGGCGGCGGCTGCTGCTGGAGGAGGACAAGACGGGCCTCGACCCGTGGGCGCTGCGCCACCTGGACGCGCTGGCCGAGCTGGAGTCGGGGTTCGCGGCGGCGGCCGAGGGCGACACGCTCGTGCACGCCGACCTCAGGGCCGACAACCTCCTGCTCACCGAGGACCAGGTGTACGTCGTGGACTGGCCGTGGGCGTGCGTCGGCGCGCCGTGGATCGACATCGTGGCCATGCTGCCCTCCGTGCGGATGCAGGGCGGACCGCCGCCGCAGGACCTCTTCGACGACCCCGACCCCGCCGTGACCGCGGTGCTCGCGGCGCTGACCGGTTACTTCGTCAGGAACGGCCGGCAGCCCGACCCGCCGGGCCTGCCCACGGTCAGGGCCTTCCAGCGGGCGCAGGGCGTGGTGGCGCTGGAGTGGCTGCGCCACCGAACGGGTTGGCCGTAGTCGGGCAGCACCCGCCGCGACGCACTAGGCTAAATATTCGTGCTGGTCCTGGCCTTTGATACCGCAACCCCCGCCGTCACCGCCGCGCTGCACGACGGCGCCTCGGTGCTCGCAGAGTCGACGGTCGTCGACGCCCGCCGTCACGGTGAGCTGCTCGTTCCCACCATCGAGAAGGTCCTGAGCGAGGCGGGCGCCGCGTTGCGCGACGTCACCGCGATCGTCGCGGGCTCCGGCCCCGGCCCCTACACGGGTCTGCGCGTCGGGCTGATGACCGCGCAGGCGCTGTCCACCGCGATGGGGGCGCCCGCGTACGGCATCTGCAGCCTCGACGCCGTCGCCTACGGCAGCGGGCTCACCGAGGAGTTCCTCGTGGCCACCGACGCCCGGCGCAAGGAGGTCTTCTGGGCCCGCTACGCCGACCTGCGCACCCGGCTGGCCGGCCCGTTCGTCGACCGGCCCGCGGACGTGCCCGTGCAGGGGCTGCCCGTCGTCGGGGCGGGCGCGGGGCTGTATCCCGACTTCCTCGGCGGTAGGGACGCGCCGCCGTACCCCTATGGCAGGTTCATGGCGGCGCTGGCCGCGGAGCGGCTGGCGGCGGGCGTCGCGCTGGACGAGCCCAGGCCGATCTACCTGCGCAGGCCCGACGCGGTGGTGCCGAAGCCGCCGAAAAAGGTGACGGCGTGAAGCTCAGGCAGATGACCGAGGCCGACCTGCCCGCGGTCATGGCGATCGAGCGGGCGACGTTCCCTCTCGACGCGTGGAGCGAGGGGATGCTCCGCGGCGAGCTGGCCGACCAGCCGCGCACCAGGCACTACGTCGTCGCGGTCGAGGACGAGCAGATCATCGGCTACGCGGGCCTGGCCGTGGCCGCCGACCAGGCCGACGTGCAGACGATCGCGGTGGTGGCCGAGCGCCAGAGCCAGGGCACGGGCGGCGCGCTGCTGACCGAACTGCTGGCGGAGGCGCGGCGGCGGGGAGCCGTGGAGGTCTTCCTCGAGGTCCGCGCCGACAACCCGCGCGCCAGGTCGGTCTACGAACGGTTCGGATTCGAGGAGATCGGTGTGCGCCGCCGCTACTACGACGACGGCACTGACGCGATCATGATGAAGAGGAAGCTGGATGGCTGACGAACCCCTGGTCCTTGGCATCGAGACGTCCTGCGACGAGACCGGCATTGGCATCGTCAGGGGCCACACACTGCTGGCCAACACCATCGCCTCCAGCATGGAAGAGCACGCGCGGTTCGGCGGCGTGGTCCCCGAGGTGGCTTCGAGGGCGCACCTCGAGGCGATGACGCCGACCATCGAGACGGCGCTGGCCGGCGCGGGGGTGAAGCTCTCCGACATCGACGCGATCGCCGTCACGGCGGGGCCTGGCCTGGCGGGCGCGCTGCTGGTGGGCGTCGCCGCGGCGAAGGCCTACTCCCTCGGGCTCGGCGTGCCGCTCTACGGCGTCAACCACCTGGCCGCGCACGTCGCCGTCGACCAGCTCGAGCACGGCCCGCTGCCCAAGCCGTGCATCGCCCTGCTGGTCTCGGGCGGCCACTCGTCCCTGCTGCTGGTGCCCGACGTGGCGCAGGATGTCATCTCGCTCGGCTCCACGGTCGACGACGCGGCGGGCGAGGCCTTCGACAAGGTGGCCAGGGTCCTCGGGCTGCCCTTCCCCGGCGGGCCGCACATCGACAAGGCGGCCGTGTCGGGCGACGGCGCGGCGATCGGCTTCCCGCGCGGCAAGATCGACGACGGCACCTTCGACTTCTCCTTCTCCGGGCTCAAGACCGCGGTGGCGCGCTGGGTGGAGGCCAAGGAGGCGTCGGGCGCGTCGATCCACGTCCCCGACGTCGCCGCCTCCTTCCAGGAGGCGGTCGTGGACGTGCTGACCCGCAAGGCGCTGCAGGCGTGCAAGCGGTACGACGTGCACGACCTGCTCATCGGCGGCGGCGTGGCGGCGAACTCCCGGCTGCGGGCGCTGGCGCAGGAGCGCTGCGACCAGGCGGGCGTACGGCTGCGCGTGCCGCGCCCCGGCCTGTGCACGGACAACGGGGCGATGGTGGCGACACTCGGGTCCGACCTGGTCGCGGCGGGCGTGGCACCGTCGTCGCTGGAGATCCCGGCCGACTCCTCGCTGCCGATCACCACGGTCCACGTCTAGGCGCGATCACCAGGCGGCGGTGGGCAGCATGCCCTCGCCCGGATGGGCGGCGACCTCGATCGGCATCGAGGTGGTCGAACCGTCGTGCAGGTCCACCCGGTGGAAGCGCCAGCCGTGGGTGTGGAGCAGGTATCTGCCGGTGCCGTCGAGACTGAACCGGAGGCCCAGCGACGCGTCACGGGGCAGCGTGACCTTCGCCAGGACCTCCGGCGCGGCTCCTTCATGAAGGGGGAGGCGTTCGATGGTGTGGTTCGCCGAGTAGACGAGCGCGTCGCCTTCGGGAGTGAAGGCCACCGATTCGAGTAGATGGAGCCCCTTGCGTGGCTTCACGAGGCGGGTCGCGGCGAGCAGGTCGGACCCTGGCAGGGTCGTGTCGAGGACGCTCACCTCCCGGCCGCCCGCCACGAGCGCGAGCCGCTGCCCGTCCGGCGCCCAGGCCAAGCCGAGCACCATGGAGAACGCCCGCGTGGTCCAGTCGCGGCGCGCTCCGGTGGCGAGCTCGACCACCGTCACCTTCGCTCCTCCTCCCAGGACGGGAGCGGCGTGGGCGAGCCTGGTGGCGTCGGGGCTCAGGGCGAGGGCGGTGCCGGGGTTGTTCCCCTCGCCCTCGAAGCCCGGCACGAGCTCGGGCTCCCCGGGCCGGCCGTCCTCGGACAGGCGGACGCGGAAGAACCGGAGAGCAGAGTGCGGGCCGGTCCATCCGGAGAGCAGGAAGGTGCGGTTGTCGGGTGCGGCGGCGACGAGCTGCCACGAACTTCGCACGCCCTCCGGCAGCCGGATGTCGGCGATGAAGGCCCCGGTCGTGGCGTCGTGGACGGCGGGCGGCACCGGGGTCTGGATCGCCGTCTTGGAGTTCTCCGGAAAGTAGGCGATCGGCACCCGCGCCGTCACGACGAAGCGAGGCGGGCCCGTCGGGGACAGCGCGGGGCGCGTCGTCATGGGCTGTGGCGGTGGGAGATCCGCTGGGGATGACGGCGGAACGGCAGGGGAGGTGAGCGTCGTCGCGAGCCGGGGAGGCGGGGTAGGCGACCCGGACGGAAAGGGCGACCAGGTCGCGCTCGACTCAGGGGATGACACGGGTAAGTCGAGCGAGACACGTTCGACGGAGGGCTGGTCGCCGCAGGCGCTGACGAGCGTGAGGGCGATCAGCGAGGCCGCGGCGACGGCTGGGCGCGGGGGCACATCGTCGATGATCAGGGGTGGCGACGCCAGGGTCAATGTCGCGGGGAAGGCCGGCGCGGTCCACTGCGCCGGCCTTCCCTGATCAAGGGCGGCTACGGGGTGGCGCCCCAGGCTTCGAATTCGTAGATGCGGGCGGCGGGGTCGGAGTTCTGGGTGGGTTTGGTGATCGTCAGACGGACGTGGCGGGCCGTGGCCGTGACGGGGTGCGTGGTCGTGGCCGCGGTGTTGCCGGTGACGGTCACGGCCGTGGTCCAGGGATCGGACGCGGCGGCGCGCACCTGGATCGTGAAGTCACGGGTGTTCCAGCCGGCCGACTCCCCGCCCGCCTGGGCGTGCTTGACGACGAACCTGCTGAGCTGCCTGGCCGAACCGAGATCGACCTCCATCCACTTGGTCGCGGTCACCGCGCACCACTTGTCGGTGTTGCCGCCCGTCACGCTGCCGTTGACGGCCTTGGCGGGCCCCTCGTTCGCGTTGCACTGGCTGGAGGCGGTGGCGGGGCGGTTGAGCGCCAGGTTGGCGTCGGTCGGCGGGGTGCCCGACCAGGAGATCGTGGTCGTCGCGGGGGCCGAGCGGCCGTACTCGGCGCCGACCGCCTCCACCTCGATCGTCGTGGTGGTCTCGGTGCCGACCCTGTCGACCCGCGGAACGAAGTAGGCGTCGTTCGGCGTGGCGCCCAGGTAGGTGCGGGTGCCGTCCGGGTTGCGGCGGTACACGTCGTAGTGGTGGGCCGGCCCGGCGGTCGTCCAGGCCAGGCGGAGCGACTTGCGGGTGGCGGACACGTCGGTGGCGCCGAGCACGGTCAGCCCCGTCGGAGCGGCGACGGTGTCGACCGCGCCGTCGTAGACGGCCAGCTGGCCCACTCTGATGTCGTAGGAGGCGGAGGAGCCGGCGGCCTGCAGGCCGAGCTGCGCGATGGTCTTGCCCGCGTGGGCGGACAGGTCGAGGGTCTTGCGCTCCCAGCCCGTGCCGCTGGTGGAGCCGAGGTCCAGCGTGGTGAAGGTGGTCGGCGCGTCGGTGAACGCGACCGCCGCCTTCAGGTTCGTGGCGCCCGCGGCGGGCGTCTTGACCACGACGGACAGTTTGGTGTCGGCGGCCACCGGCAGGCGGGTCTGGTAGAGCCGCACCGTGTTGACGGCGTCGAGGCGGCCGGTGAGGCGCAGCGACGAGCCGCCCTCGTAGGCGTCGGCGTAGTCGATCGAGGGCGTCAGCCTGCTGCCGGTGGACGACACGATCCACTGATAGGTGGGCGGCACGTCCTGGACCGACAGGTTGTTCCAGCCGCCGTCGCGCACGCGGACGCCGCCGACGTTGTAGAAGTCGCCGTGCCCGGTGTTGAAGCCGGTCACGAACGGCTTCGCGGTGACGGGGGTCGACTCCGCGATGTAGTGGGCCAGGCCCTTCCACGCCGACGAGGTCGAGGTGTTCGACGGGTCGGCGTTGGCGCCCACCCAGTAGCGGGAGTCCTTGGCGCGGAAGTCGGCGGGGCTCGTCGACGACTTCCAGGTCCACTCGGGGCGGTAGATGCCCAGCGAGGTGACGTGCGGCTGCCCCGAGGGGAACACCGCGTCCCACGGCACGCTGCTGTTGTAGCCGTTGGCCTCGGTGTCGATGCCGGCGTACAGCTCGTGCTCGTCGCGGCCGAGCGAGCGGGCCAGGTCGCGGGAGGACTGCAGCTTGCCCGCGCTCCAGCCGAAGTCGAGGAACATCGAGTCGGACACCCTGGCGGGGTCGGACAGGAAGGCGTCGTTGGCCGTGGTGAGCGCGTCCTGCCAGGAGATTGAGCCGCTCTCGGTCATGGCGTCGTACCACATGAACTCGACGGGGCCCTTGGCCCTGGCGTACTTCATCAGCGAGCGCAGCTCGGTCGCCAGCGCGGCGTCGCCGCCGGCCGTCTCCTGGTTGATGAACCAGCCGTCGAAGCCGTAGTGCTGGGCGACCTCGACGAGCTTGTCGGCGACGGGGTAGGAGGAGCCCGACTTCTTGACGAAGTCGTGGACCCACTGGATCTGCCCGCCGTACGCCGTGGGCGGGAAGAAGACGGTGCCGTAGACCTTGACGCCGTTGCGGTGGGCGGCGTCGATCACGGTGGCGTTGGGGGCGAGGATCAGGCCCTCGCTCGCCGAGCCGCCCCAGAACACCAGGGTGTCGACGTACTGCCAGTGGGTGAAGGCGTAGTAGTTCGGGTCGAGGGCGCCCTGGGAGGGGTTGGCCGAGGTGGGGGCGAACGACACCAGCGAGGCGACGCGGCCCTCGCCCGCGCGGGCGTTCGCGTTCGCCTTCAGCGCGGGGTCACTCGCGCGCGGCCGCAGCGGGACGCGCGAGCGGTTGAAGCGGGCGTCGGCGTCGGTCGCCGGGTTCCAGTCGAGGATCGTGTTCGGGTGCCAGTAGGAGGCGTAGGGCTGGTCGCCTCCGGCGGCGGCCTTCTTGGGTACGGCCTGCGCGGGGGTGGCGACGAGGGCCGTCACGGTGAGCACCCCGCACAGCAGGGGTAACAGCTTCCTTCGCATCTGGTCTCCTTCACTCATGCCTGGGTGGTGAGGACGGTGGTGATCCCCCGAGCTGTGAGATGGCCGGTGTCGGCGGCGCGGCCGGCGGTGACGATGGCCAGCGGGCCGGACCGGCGCAGCCGTACCCACTCGGTGTGGAAGGCGCTGCCGGGCGCGACCTCGGCCCTGCGCTCCGGCTCGGACCTCAGGTCGACGTCGCACACCAGCGCGGGCCTGTTCACGACGGGACGGCGGCGCTCCTTGATGACCGCCGCCAGCTCCTCGGCCGCGGGCTTGGCCCGGTGGTCGACGGTGAACAGGCCGAGGTCGTACTCCCGGTCGGGGAAGTCGGCCAGCGCGCGGTCGAGATCGTGGGAGCACCACCAGGTGACGCCCCACAGGGCGGGGTTTGTGGTGACGGTGTCGAGCAGACCGCGGACGAACTCGGGGGCGTCGGCCGCGGAGATGTCCGGCCTGGGAGCGCCGACCTCCTGCAACCAGACCGGGCGAGCCGGGTCGAGCGAGGTGGCGGCGGCCAGCTCGACGAGGTAGTCGGCATGCGTGACGGTGGCCGGCCCGAGCGGGCCGTCGATGGCGGAGACGCCGTTGAACACCCACGAGTGGACCGTCGTCAGGTCGCCGAGGTCGACATTGTCGGCCGGGTGGAAGGGGTGGGCCGGGTCGTACCAGGTGGCGTCGTAGAGCGAGTGCAGGGCCAGCAGGCCGGGCGCGGCGGCGCGGACCACGTCGATCAGCTCGGCCGCCCAGCGGGCGGACGCCTCGGGCGTGGTCGGGTTGGCCGGGTAGAGGTTGTTGACCTCGTTGCCGAGCGTGACGGCGAACACGTTGTCGCGCTCGGCGACGGCGCGGGTGAGCCGGTCGGCGTAGACGGCGATGCCGTCGCGGACGGCCGGGTCGGTGAAGAGGCTGCGCTCGTGCCAGGTCAGCACCCACGACGGCAGGAAGTCGAAGCTCGACAGGTGCCCCTGCAGCAGGTCCACGGCGACGGACAGGTCGAACTCGGCGGCGATGTCGATCAGTTCGAGCAGGTCGTCGATCCCGCGCTGCCTGATCAGCGTGCGGTTGGGCTGGATCCACGGCCAGATCGGGAACACCCTGACGTGGTCGAGCCCGATGCCCGCGAGGTCCTCGAAGTCGCGGCGGGTGGCGTCGGGCGAGGGGTCGAGCCAGCTGTAGAACCAGCCTGCCGGAGGCACGTAGTTGGCGCCGAAACGGATGGGGTGGGACAGGGGCACGCGTCCTCCGAGCGGTGAGTCGATCTCCCCGGACCCTAAACCGCTTTAGTCGTCCTGCCAAGTCCCTGGGGCCGCGGTGCTGCGCCTGACGACCAGACGGGGAGTGGCCGTCTTGAGGTCCTGGCGGGCCTCGGGATCGGCGATCAACGCCAGCATGACCTCGGCGACCTGGCCGCCCAGCGCGAAGGTGTCGCGCGAGAGCGCGGTGATCGCGGGGTGCGCGATGCGGGTCAGCACCGAGTCGTCGAAGGCCACGATCGACAGCTCGTCGGGCACCCGCACGCCCATCTCGCCCGCGACGCCCAGCCCGGCGAGCGCCATCACGTCGCTGTCGTAGACGATGGCGGTCGGCCTGGTGCCGCGCGACAGCAGCGTCCTGGTGGCGGCCGCGCCCTCGGAGTCGCTGAAGTCGGTCGCCACCGACACCGCGTCGGCCAGCGCGAGCCGCCGGGTGGAGTCGCGCAGCGCGCGCATGCGGCGCTGGGTGTGCCGGAACGCGGGCAGCCCGGCGACGTGGGCGATGCGCCGGTGGCCGAGCGCCGCCAGGTACTCGACGATCGACAGCATCGCCTCCCTGTCGTCGGCCCACACGCTGGACAGCGAGCCGTGCCTGCCGGGGCCGCCCAGCACCACGGTCGGCACGCCCAGCTCCTCGAGCACCTCGATCCGGGGGTCGCGGACCTTGAGGTCGACCACGATGAACCCGTCGACCCGGTGCGCCGAGGCCCAGTCGCGGTAGATCTCCGTCTCCGCCTCGACGTCCTCGACGATCAGCAGGTGCATTGCCACCGACTGCGCCGACAGACCGGCCTGCAGGCCCGAGAGCAGCTGCGCGAAGAACGGCTCCACGCCCAGCGTGCTGGCCGGCCTGGCGATCACCAGGCCGACCGCCTCAGCCCGCGCGCCGCCCAGCGCCCTGGCGGCGCTGTGCGGACGCCAGTTCATCTCCTTGGCCATCTGGAGGATGCGGGCCCTGGTCGCCTCGCCCACCCCTGGGCGCCCGTTCAGCGCGAACGACACCGCGCCCTTGGACACCCCGACCCGCTCCGCGATGTCGGCGATCGTCGGACGGCCCACGGCTGGCTCCTTCACGAGTTCATCTCAACTATTGACACGGGAGTCTAGCCCGGTGGATAGTCCCGCAACTAGAGCGGTTTAGTGCCGAAGGAGAGCGTCATGCGAAGGTACTGGGCAGGACTGGCCGTCGTGGCCACGATGGTAGCCGGGGGCTGCGGGCTGGGCGCGGAGGAGCCTGAGGCCGCGGCGCCGAGCGCGAACGCCTCGGGGGAGGTGAAGGGCAAGGTCAGCCTGCAGACGTGGGCGCTGAAGCCGAAGTTCACCGACTACATGCAGGGCGTCATCGACGCCTTCGAGAAGAAGCACCCGGGCGTCGAGGTCGAGTGGCTCGACCAGCCCGGCGACGGCTACTCCGAGAAGGTGCTGAGCCAGGCCGCCGGCGGCACCCTGCCCGACGTCACCAACCTGCCGCCCGACTTCGCGCTCCCCCTGGTGAAGCAGGGCCTGCTGCTCGACGTCTCCCAGACCGACCAGAAGCTCGCCGACGAGTACGTCGCGGGCGGCATCGACGCCTACAGGTTCGCCGGCTTCCAGGGCGTCTACGGGTACCCGTGGTACCTCAACACGGACGTCAACTACTGGAACTCCGAGCTGATGACCAAGTACGGCCTCGACCCGAAGAAGCCGCCGACCACCTTCGACGAGCTCGTCGCCCAGGCCAGGATCCTCAAGGAGAAGTCGGGCGGCAAGGTCTACCTGATGAGCCGCAGGCCCGAGCTGGGCGACCTGTTCAAGGAAGGAGTGAAGCTCATGGCGGACGACGGCAAGAGCTTCACCTTCAACACCCCCGAGGCCGCCGCGCTGCTCGACAAGTACCGCGACGCCTTCAAGGAGGGCCTGCTGCCCCGCGACGTGCTGACCGACACCTACGCGGGCAACGCCAAGCTGTTCAACGAGGGCACCGTGGCCTGGACGACCGCCGGCGCCAACCACATCACCAGCCTGGCCACCGACAACCCGACGCTCGCCCCCAAGGTGGTGCCGTCGACCGCGATGGGCACGCCGCCGCTGTACGTGCAGGGCCTGTCGGTCTCCAAGAAGACCCAGAACGCCCCCGCCGCGATCGCCCTGGCCCGCTGGGTGACCAGCCCCGAGAACCAGGCGGCCTTCGCCCACCTGGTGAGCATCTTCCCGAGCACCAAGGCCTCGGCGAACGACCCGTTCTTCAGCAAGAGCGACGGCACCAACGCCAGTGAGGCCAAGGTCATCGCCTTCGCCTCGCTCGCCCAGGCCAAGATGCTCCAGCCGGTCGAGGTCACCGACGCGATGAGCAAGTTCATCAGGCAGCAGTTCGCGCTCGCGATCAGCGGCGAGATCACCTCCAAGGAGGCCCTCGACGCCGCTGTGGCCAAGTGCGACGAACTCCTCCAGAACTGATGACCCATCGGCGCTGGTTCACTCCATGGCTGTTGGTGGCGCCCGCCGCGGTCTGGCTGTTCGTGTTCAACATCTGGCCGTCGATCAACACGGTGGTCCTGGCGTTCACGAACGCCAAGCCGCTGGGCGGCGGGCGCTTCACCGGCCTGGCGAACTTCACGCGGGTGCTGAACGACGATCAACTCGCCGACGCGCTGCTCAACAGCATCGTGTTCATGGTGGTCTGCCTGCCGCTGCTCACGATGCTGCCGCTGCTGATCGCGGTTCTGGTGGAGAAGAAGCTGCCCGGCATCATGTTCTTCCGCACCGCCTTCTACACCCCTGTCGTTGCCTCGGCCGTCGTGGTCGCGCTGATCTGGGGCTGGATGCTGAACGACCGCGGCCTGGTGAACGGCTTCGCCCAGTGGCTCGGCGTCATCGCCGCGCCGATCCCCTTCCTGACCGACCGCTGGCTGCTGCTCTTCAGCGCGATCAGCCTGACCGTCTGGAAGGGGCTCGGGTACTACATGATCATCTATCTGTCGGCCCTCGGGAACGTCAGGCGCGAACTCCACGAGGCGGCGGCGGTCGACGGCGCCGGTCCCGTGCGCAGGTTCTGGAGCGTCACCGTGCCTGGCGTGCGCAACACGATGCTGCTGGTCTCGGTACTGGTGTCGGTCTCGGCCCTCAGGGTCTTCTCCGAGCTGTACGTGCTCTCCAACGGCACGGGAGGGCCTGGCGGCCGGGACATGTCGGTCGTGATGCTGATCCAGATGTACAGCCGGGGCTTCACCGGCCATCTCGGCTACGCCTCCGCGCTCAGCATCGTCCTGCTCGTCGTCACGATCGGCCCGATGCTCCTGCTCCTGCGGCTCAACAGGAAGGCGGCCTGAGGTGGCGGCACACGCCAAGTCCGCGCGCCACAGCGGCTTCAACACGATCACCACGGGCGAGAAGGTGCTGCGCTACACGCTGCTCCTGGTCGTGCTGGCGATCACCGTCTCGCCGTTCCTCTGGCAGCTGTCCACCTCGCTCAAGAGCCTGGACGAGGACATCTACGCGCAGACGCCGACCTTCCTGCCCGAGCACCCGACGCTCGACAACTACGTCAAGGTGGCCGAGACCATCCCCGTCTGGTCCTACGCCGCCAACTCGCTCGTCGTGGCCGTCATCGTGGTCGCGGGGAACGCCGTCGGCGCCACCATCGCGGGATACGCCCTGGCCAAGCTCCGTTTCAGGGGCGCGAAGCTGCTGATGGGCCTGTTCCTGGCCACGCTCGTGTTGCCGGGCGAGGTGACGATCATCTCGCAGTACGTCACCGTCCGCGGCCTCGGCCTGGCCGACACCCTTGTGGGCGTGGCATTGCCCGGCGCCATCGGGATGCTTAACGTGCTGTTGATGCGTACGGCGTTCCAGGCGATCCCCCCCGAGATGGACGAGGCCGCCATCATCGACGGCGCGACGGCCTGGCAGCGGCTGCGCCACATCGGGCTGCCGAACGTGCGCGGCATGCTCAGCGTCATCACGATCTTCGCCTTCATCGGCGCCTGGGATGATTTCCTGTGGCCGCTGATCGTCCTCACCAATCCGGAGAACTACACCCTCACCGTCGGCCTGCAGTACCTCAACGGCACGTTCAGCGCCAACCCCCGGCTCATCGCGGCCGGCACGATGATCTCCTTCCTGCCGATCGTGATCGTGTTCGCCGCACTCCAGCGGTTCTTCTTCAGGGGCGTCGAGGAAGGCGCGATCAAGGGTTGATCGTTCACATCACCAGGGAGTCCTTCGATGCATGACGACCGCAATCTGGTCGAAGCCCGTCTCAAGCGCGTCCTCGACGAGCGCATCCGCCCGGCCGTGTACCCCGAGGCCGTGCCGCTGGAGGTGACCGTCTGGCACGCGCCGGGCGAGCCGGTGCCGGTGGCCGAGGGGCTGGCGGCCGTGCCCGAGCCGATCGCGGTCGGCGACAGGTGGGGCGCTCCCTGGGGCACCAGCTGGTTCACCGTGACGGGCACGGTGCCCGTGGAGTGGGCCGGCAGAAGCGTCGAGGCGATCCTCGATCTCGGGTTCGACGAGAACATGCCAGGCTTCCAGTGCGAGGGGCTCGTCTACCGTCCCGACGGCACCCCGGTGAAGGGGCTCAACCCGCGCAACCAGTGGGTCCGCGTGGGCGCGCCGGTCGAGGGCGGGGAAGAGGTGCGGCTGCACGTCGAGGCCGCGTCCAACCCCGTCATCCTCGACTACCACCCTTTCCTGCCGACCAAGCTCGGCGACAAGGAGACGGCGGGCACCGAGCCGCAGTACCGGCTGGCCCGCATGGACCTGGCGGTCTTCGACGAGGTCGTGTGGCAGCTGGTGATCGACCTGGAGGTGCTGGGCGAGCTCATGCGCGAGCTGCCGGTCGAGGGCGCGCGCCGCTGGGAGATCCTGCGCGCGGTGGAGCGGGCGCTCGACGCGGTCGACCTGCAGGACGTGAACGGCACCGCGGCCGCCGCCCGCGAGCACCTCGCCGGTGTCCTGGCCACGCCCGCGGAGCCCTCCGCGCACCGCATCAGCGCCGTCGGCCACGCGCACATCGACTCGGCCTGGCTGTGGCCGCTCCGCGAGACCGTCCGCAAGGTGGCCCGCACCACGTCCAACATGACCGCGCTGCTGGAGGACGAGCCGGACTTCGTCTTCGCCATGTCACAGGCCCAGCAGTGGGCCTGGGTCAAGGAGCACCGGCCCGAGGTCTGGGCCAGGGTGACCAAGGCGGTGGCCGCGGGGCGGTTCGTGCCGACGGGCGGCATGTGGGTGGAGTCCGACACGAACATGCCCGGCTCCGAGGCGATGGCCAGGCAGTTCGTGCACGGCAAGCGGTTCTTCCTGGACGAGTTCGGCATCGAGAACGACGAGGTGTGGCTGCCCGACACGTTCGGCTTCGCGGCCGGACTGCCCCAGATCATCAAGGCCGCGGGAGCGAAGCGGCTGCTCACCCAGAAGATCTCGTGGAGCCAGACCAACAAGTTCCCGCACCACACCTTCCTCTGGGAGGGCATCGACGGCACCAGGATCTTCACCCACTTCCCGCCCGTCGACACCTACAACTGCTCGATGAAGGGCAGCGAGATCGCCCACGCGGCGCGCAACTTCAAGGACAAGGGCGTCGCGCGGCACTCCCTCGCACCCACCGGCTGGGGCGACGGAGGCGGCGGCACCACCCGCGAGATGGTCGCCAAGGCGGCCAGGCTGCGCGACCTGGAGGGCTCGGCCACCGTCACGTGGGAGACGCCCGCCGACTTCTTCGCCAAGGCCGAGGCGGAGTACCCCAACCCGCCCGTGTGGGTCGGCGAGCTCTACCTCGAGCTGCACCGGGCCACGCTCACCAGCCAGGCCAAGACCAAGCAGGGCAACAGGCGCAGCGAGTCGCTGCTGCGCGAGGCCGAGCTGTGGGCCGCGACCGCCGCCGTCAGGACCGGCCACCCCTACCCCTACGAGCAGCTCGACCGCATCTGGAAGACGGTGCTGCTGCACCAGTTCCACGACATCCTGCCCGGCTCGTCCATCGCCTGGGTGCACCGCGAGGCCGAGAGGACGTACGCGGCCGTGGCGGCGGAGCTGGGCGGCGTCATCGACGCCGCGCAGCGCGCACTGGCCGGTGACCCCTCCTCCGGCGGACAGCTCGTGTTCAACGCCGCCCCGCACGCCCGCCACGGCGTCGCGGCGGGCGGCGCCTCGGCCGCCGTCGCCGAGCGCGCCACGGACCTCCGTCCTCGCGACGGGGGCGGCTACGTGCTCGACAACGGCCTGCTCCGCGTGGAGATCGACGAGCACGGCCTGGTCAGGTCGGCGTACGACCTGGCGGCCGAGCGGGAGACCGTCGCTCCCGGCAGGGCGGCCAACCTCCTGCAGATCCACCCCGACTTCCCCAACATGTGGGACGCCTGGGACGTCGACGAGTTCTACCGCAACACGGTCACCGACCTCGTGGACGCCGACGAGGTCGCCCCCGGCGACGAGCCGGGCTCGGTCCGCGTCGTCCGCTCCTTCGGGAGCTCGAAGGCCGTGCAGTCGCTCAGCCTGAGCGGCAAACGACTCGACATCAGGACCGAGGTCGACTGGCACGAGACCGAGAAGTTCCTCAAGCTGGCCTTCCCCCTCGACGTGCACGCCGAGCGCTACGCCTCGGAGAGCCAGTACGGCCACGCCCACCGCGCCACCCACACCAACACGAGCTGGGAGGCCGCCAAGTTCGAGGCGTGCAACCACCGCTTCGTGCACATGGAGGAGCCCGGCTGGGGCGTGGCGCTGGTCACCGACTCGACCTACGGCCACGACGTGACGCGCACGGTCCGCGCCGAGGACTCCGGCACGACCACCACGCTCAGGATCTCGCTGCTGCGCGCACCGCGCTTCCCCGACCCCGAGACCGACCAGGGCGTGCACCGCTTCCACCACGCGCTCGTGCCCGGCGCGACGATCGGCGACGCGGTCCGCGAGGGCTACTTCGTCAACCTGCCCGAACGGCGGGTCCCCGGCGCCGCCGAGGTCCCCCCGCTGGTCACGATCGACAACGACGCGGTCGTCGTGACGGCCGTCAAGCTGGCCGACGACGGGAGCGGCGACGTGATCGTGCGCTTCCACGAGGCGCACGGCGGCAGGGCCAGGGCGACGCTGACCGCGGGCTTCCCCGTCACCGGCGTCTCGGCGACGGACCTGCTGGAGCGGCCCCTCGCGCAGCCGCGGCGCGAGGGGAACACGGTGGCCCTGGCGCTGCGGCCGTTCGAACTGGTCACCCTCCGCCTGAGCCGCTGACGCGGGGCGCTTCCTGACGGGCTTTTTTCGGGTGCGGTGGTGCCTCAGAGGGTGACCACCGTGCCCGACAGGCGGGCGCGCTCCGCCGCCCAGACGACGCGATGGGTGGCCAGGCTCGCGGCCGCGTCGGAGCGCAGCAGACCCGGATCGCCGGTGGAGACGGTCCCTTTGAAGCGCGGCCGCGTCTTGGACCACAGCCTCTTCTTTGTCGCGGCCGGTCCTCTGGGGCGCGGCCTCTCCGTCGGATAGTGGCCCGCCCCCGAATTCAGGCCGACCCCCGAGATCCAGGGCGGCCCCTCAATCCAGGCCAGCCACTCACAGCCAGGTTGGCGCCCCGGATCGCGGTCGCTTCTCCAGGGCGCGGTGGCCCTTCGGGGTTAGTCCTTCGGGTTGCGGCTGGGGCGCAGGAGCGCCTCGGCCAGGGCGAGCATGGTCTCCTCCAGCGCTCCGAGCCGCTTGGTGAGGTCGGTGGTGGCGGGCTCGACGATGCCGGTGACGCTCTCGGCCAGCTCGGCGCGGTCGGGACGGGCCGCGACGGCGTCGGCGAGAGCGGCCGCCGCGGCGGTCAGCCGCTCGTCGATGGCGTCGAGGCGCTTGACGTGCGCGATCGTCTGGGTGTCGAGCAGCTCGCCGACGCGCTCGCTGATGCTCAGCGTGACGGGCAGCTGGCCGACGCGCTGGTTGACGGCCTCCACGCGGTCGTCGATGGCCTCGAGGTGCTCATTGGCCTTGTCGGCGGTGGTGGACATGCCGGTGAGCGTGGCGTCGACGCCGTCGAAGCGGGTGACGATGCGCTCCTCGACCTCCGACAGGCGCTCCTCGAGCATGTCGAGGTGGGTGCCCAGGTCGTTGAAGCGGCCCTCGACACGGGTGGCGGTCTCGCTGAGCTGGCTGCCGGTGCCCGCCATGCGCTCGTCGAGCGCGGTGAAGCGGCCGTCGATGCGCCCGTCGAGCCCGTCGAAGCGATCGTCGTGCCGGCCGAGGTGGCCGTCGACGCTGCCGAGCCGCTGGTCGAGGCCGGCCAGGCGGGAGTCGAGCCCGCCGAGGCGGCCGTCGACGCCGTCGAGGCGGGTGTCGATGTCGGCCAGGCACCCATCGGCCGTCTCGATGCGGCCGTCGACGCTGTTGAGCCTGGCGTCGACGGCGATGAGGCGGCCGTCGACCCGGTCGACCCTGCTGTCAAGGCCGTCGAGCCGGCCCGCGAGCCGGCTCTCGGTGTCGCCGAGCTTGGCGCCGACCTCCTCGATCGAGGCGGACAGCAGCTCGGTGGAGGCGGTCATGGCCTCGTCGACGGTCTTGAGCTTGGCGTCGAGGGCCCCGGGCAGCGCGCTCACCCCGGTCTCGATGCGGTCGGTGCGGGCGGTCAGCTCGGCCATCGACTTGTCGAGCCTGGTGAAGCGGTTGGCCGCGGCCTCCATGCTCGCGTTGAGCTGGCTCAGCTTGCCCGCGAAGTCGCCCAGGCGCTGGGAGATGCCCTCGCTGCTCTCGATGACCGACTGGAGCCGGTTGAGCGCCTCGTCGACGCTCTCGCTCACGGTGCCCACGTCGGCCCAGAGGCTGGGCAGCTCGATCACCGGCTTGACCCGCTCGCTGACCGACTCGACGCGCGCGTCGACGTTGCCGACCTGCTCGCCGACGGCGTCGACGTGGTCGCGCACCGCCTCGACGTGCTGGGCCAGGCCCTCGGCCCAGGACGGTGGTCTGGTGGTGATGTCGTCCAGGCGGCCGCTCACCGTCTCGAGCGTGCCGCTGAGGCCGCCGAGCTCGCGCTCGCGCACCTCGCGCAGCAGCCACTCCATGCCCTCAAGCCGCTGGCGGATCTCGTCGAGCACGGCGCCCTGGGTGCGCTGTTCGTAGACGTGGTCCTGGGCGGCACGCGCGAGCAGCTCGCGCATCCTGTCGGAGATGGCGGTCTGGCTGCCTGCCTGGAGAAGGGTGGTGTGGTTGGAGTGATCCACCGAAAGCTCCTTCACTCGCCGACGGTCTGCCGCGCAGCGGTGTGGTTTTCAGATTCGTTAGGGGAGAACTCCCGCCCGGCCACCCTAGTAGCTCGATCAAGATCCTTCGGGGCTGACTTTAAAAGATCGTGGTTATAGATGTATCGCCCCGATTTGTCATTTACGCAGGTCGAGAGGGGGTACAGATGAGTGCGGAAGGGCGGTCCATAATCCTGGTCAGAATGACGACCGCGGATTTGTCACCGGAAAGTCGCAGGTCACGCCGCAAACGCTCGATGTCGACCGCGGAGGCGCGTTTCTTGATAGTCGCATTTCCGACCTGGCGTGCGCGGAGGGCGGCTCGCAGGCGTTTGACGGAAAACGGCATGGCTTCGTGCACCTCGTACCTGGAGGCCCATTCGGTGTCGAGCGGATCGTCGCCGGTGATGTAGGCGATCAGCGGGTCGGCGAGGCGCCCGCCGACCCTTTCTGCCACCTCGGCCACCAGGTGGGCGCGGATGGCCGCGCCGTCGGGTTCGTAGACGAAGCGCCCCAGCGGGCCGACACGGGCCTCGGCGCCCGTGGGGGTGAGCGTGCTCCCGCCAGGCAGGAGCGTCGCCCTCCTGAGGCCCGCGCCGCCCGAGAGGCGGCCGGTCCAGACGACGGCCTCCTTGACCTCTCCCCTGTGGGAGACCCACTCCGCCTCGGCGCCCTCGGGGATGAACTCGTACGGGATGCCGGGCGCCACCTTGAGGCAGGCGGCTGGAGCCCTGCCGAGCAGGTCGAGGACCACGGGCCACGGCGGCGAGTAGGCGTTGGGATCGAAGGTCCTGCCCCTGGCCGTACGGCGGGCGGGATCGGCGAACAGGACGTCGTAGCCGGAGGGGTCCACGGTCGCGGCGTCGGCCGTACGGACGGTGGCCAGGTCTGACAGCCCCAGCGCGTCGATGTTGGCGCGCGCGACGGCGACCGTCAGCGGGTCGGCGTCGACGGCGTCGACCTGGCAGCCGGCTCTGGCCAGGGCGATCAGGTCACCGCCGATGCCGCAGCACACGTCGATGACGCGCTGTCCGGGGCGGAAGCGGGCGGCGCGGTGCTCGGCGACCTCGCGGCGGGTGGCCTGCTCGACGCCGTGAGAGGTGAAGTACATCGAGGCCGCGTCGTCGCCGAACTTCGCCACGGCCCGTTCGCGGAGCGTGGCCTGGGTGAGGGCGGCCGAGGTGAGGGCGGCGTCGTGGCTCTTGCGCATGCGGGTCGCGGCCACGACGGGGTCGGCGCCCATCAGCTCGACGGCTTCGGCGAGGGCTCGCTGCCCGCGGGGCGTCAGGAGGGCGAGGAAGGCGTCGTGGTCCACGCCGTACGACGTTAGTGCAGGCCCGGGCGGAGCGGGCGGCCACGCTCGGCGAGCCGTTCGCGCCCGGCCGGCGCGTGGGCGGGGTGGATACGGGGTCGTACGGGCCTTTTGTCGGGCCGCTCCGACGGCTTCCGCGTCACGCTCTAAGCGGAGCGGAGCGGTTCGTGTTGACGGGCAGGGCCCGCTTGCATACTGTTTCGTTTTGGCACTCTCATACCGAGAGTGCCAACGTGCGACGAGGCAGGTCTGACACCCGCGACGGCAGGCCCAGCTGGTCGCCTCTTCTAGATCATTCAAATCTGAAGGGGAGGTCCGATCGTGACGACCGCCACTAAGGTTCCCGTTAAGCCGCTCGGCGACCGCATTGTGGTCCAGCCGCTTGAGGCCGAGCAGACCACCGCTTCCGGCCTGGTCATCCCGGACACCGCCAAGGAGAAGCCGCAGGAGGGCAAGGTCCTCGCGGTGGGCCCCGGCAACTGGGACGAGGACGGCGACAAGCGGATTCCGCTCGACGTCAGCGAGGGCGACATCGTCCTCTACAGCAAGTACGGCGGCACCGAGGTCAAGTACGGCGGCGAGGAGTACCTCGTGCTCTCCGCCCGTGACGTTCTCGCCATCATCGAGAAGTAAGCCGTGAGAAAGCCCCGGGCCCGCAAGTGCCCGGGGCTTTCTACGCTGAGAGGACTTTCCCATGCCGAAGATCCTGGAGTTCGAAGAGGACGCACGGCGCGCTCTCGAGCGTGGCGTCAACGCCCTCGCGGACGCAGTGAAGGTGACCCTGGGCCCGCGCGGCCGCAACGTGGTCATCGACAAGAAGTTCGGTGCGCCGACGATCACCAACGACGGTGTCACCATCGCCCGCGAGGTCGAGCTGGAGGCGCCGTACGAGAACCTCGGCGCGCAGCTCGCCAAGGAAGTGGCGACCAAGACCAACGACGTCGCCGGTGACGGCACCACCACCGCGACCGTCCTCGCTCAGGCGATGGTCCGCGAGGGTCTGCGCAACGTGGCGGCGGGCGCTTCCCCGCTGTCGCTCAAGCGCGGCATCGACCTGGCCGCCAAGGCCGTCAGCGAGAAGCTGCTGGCCTCCGCCAGGCCGGTCGAGGACAAGAAGGAGATCGCCAATGTCGCGACGATCTCCGCTCAGGACGCCAAGATCGGCGAGCTGATCGCCGAGGCGTTCGACAAGGTGGGCAAGGACGGTGTCATCACCGTCGAAGAGTCCAACGCCATGGGCATGGAGCTCGAGTTCACCGAGGGCCTGCAGTTCGACAAGGGTTACCTGTCGGCCTACATGGTCACCGACCCGGAGCGGATGGAGTCGGTCCTCGAGGACCCCTACATCCTGATCCACCAGGGCAAGATCGCCTCCATCGCCGACTTCCTGCCGCTGCTCGAGAAGGTCGCCCAGACCAAGAAGCAGCTGCTGGTCATCGCCGAGGACGTCGAGGGCGAGGCCCTGGCCGTCCTGGTGACCAACAAGATCCGCGGCACCTTCACCTCGGTCGCCGTCAAGGCGCCCGGCTTCGGTGACCGCCGCAAGGCCATGCTGCAGGACATCGCGATCCTGACCAACGGCCAGGTCGTCAGCGAGGAGATCGGCCTCAAGCTCGACCAGGTCGGCCTCGAGGTGCTCGGCACCGCCCGCCGCATCGTCGTCACCAAGGACGCCACCACGATCGTGGACGGCGCCGGCGACGCGCAGGCGATCGAGGACCGCGTCAAGGAGATCAAGCTCGCCATCGAGCAGTCCGACTCCGACTGGGACCGCGAGAAGCTCCAGGAGCGCCTCGCGAAGCTGTCGGGCGGCGTCTGCGTGCTGCGCGTCGGCGCGGCCACCGAGGTGGAGCTCAAGGAGAAGAAGCACCGCCTCGAGGACGCGATCTCCGCGACCCGCGCCGCGATCGAGGAGGGCATCGTCTCCGGCGGTGGCTCCGCGCTGATCCACGTCTCCAAGGACCTGGACAACCTGGGCCTGACCGGTGACGAGGCCACTGGTGTGGGTGTCGTCCGCAGGGCGCTCGCCGAGCCGGCCCGCTGGATCGCCGAGAACGCGGGCCTCGAGGGCTACGTCGTCACCCACAAGGTCTCCGAGCTGCCCGTCGGCCACGGCTTCAACGCCGCGACCGGCGAGTACGGCGACCTGGTGGCGCAGGGCGTCATCGACCCGGTCAAGGTCACCCGCTCGGCCGTGCAGAACGCCGCGTCCATCGCCGGCATGCTGCTCACGACCGAGGTCCTCGTGGTGGACAAGCCCGAGGAGGAGGCCCCGGCCGCCGGCGGCCACGGCCACGGTCACGGCCACGGCCACTAGATCGGTCTCTGAAAGGCCCGCGCCGTCGTGCGCGGGCCTTTTCGTTTTGTTTCGTACGGCAAGCCAACGTAAGGCCACCGTGGGTGCGTGGCCGGCCCCTGGGCAGGTCCGTCTCATGCCGGTGCCTCTCAGGCAGGTCTCCCCTCAGACCTGGACGCATGACGGACGCATCGCTGGGATCGAGATCCCCGACAGCCGTATGGCGCGCGAGGCGACCGCGCTGGTTCGCGAGGTGGCGGGGCCGCTGCTGTTAGACCACTCCCGTCGCGTCTACCTGTTCGGTTCGGCATCGGAGGGTCGCCTGGTCCCGTCCACCGGGGTTCGTCAGCCGCGCCGGAGGTTCATCGAGTCTCGTCCCCTTGTTCCGCGCCGGAGGTTCGTCAGGCGCCGAGGGTTCATCAAGTCCCAGCCACCTGTTTCGCACTGGAGGTTCGTCATGTCTCGTCCGCCTGTTCCGCCCTTCACGGAGACCGACGCGCTGGCCAAGGTCCAGGCCGCCGAGGACGCGTGGAACACCCGCGACCCCGCGCGGTGGCGCTGGCTTACACGCCCGACTCCGTCTGGCGCAACCGCGACGTGTTCGTCACGGGGAGAGCCGAGATCGAACGGTTCCTGACCGAGAAGTGGGCCAGGGAGCTGGACTACGCCCTGCGCAAGGAGCTCTGGGCGTTCGGCGACGACAGGATCGCGGTGCGGTTCCAGTACGAGTGGCGTAATGCCGCGGGGCAGTGGTGGCGCAGCTACGGCAACGAGTTGTGGGAGTTCGACGCCGAGGGGCTGATGCGGCGGCGCGAGGCCAGCATCAACGATGTGGCGATCACCGAGGAGGAGCGACGCATCCACGGCGCCAGACCCGCAGCAGAGCGCGGCCTTCCGTTCCCTCTGCACTAGCGATGAGCCCCTCTGGGCGGCCGGCCCCCGCTTGGCGGTGGAATGAGCTCGGGCGAAGTGGGCCGGTGCGCAGCCTGTGGCGGATGAGGCAGGTTCTCCCACATGGCGGGTGAGGTGAGCTCATCCACGCCGGATGAGCTCTGTTCGATGAGTGAGGCGGGAGCTCCTGGTTGGCGGTGCCAGGGGCGGCGGCGTGCCATGGGGGAGTGGACGATCCGTTGTGACGGGGGAGACGCGCGGGCAAAGAAGGGCAAGGTGTCCGGAAAGTGGCCTTATTCCGGTAAACCGAACGCGTTCGTAAAGCGTCCAGGAGTCTGACAAGTATCGTGCATTTCGGCTAATCGCGTGAAATATTGTGTCACCCCGAAAGGCTTAGTGTCGTCATTCGATTACGCCCCGTTATCGTCCCCTCAATGTGACCAATCCGTAGCCGTTCGCTATGACGACATGCAGGATCAGTGCGGGCATCATGCCTAACGTGAGCGAGGGAAGCGTCGCCGACGCCAAAATTGGGGTAAGGCTAGCGTCGAGACTTCCGGCACGATCGGATGAGTCCGACCTTCGGGAACTGACGAGCCTCGCCGTCCAGGGGGATCGCAGTGCGATCGAATCTCTGCTCGGGGAGCTCCGCCCGATGGTGGTGCGCTATTGCCGGGCGCGCCTCGGCAGGGTTTCAGGGCAATATCACATTGCAGATGATGTGGCGCAGGAAGTGTGCATCGCCGTTCTGTCCGCACTGCCGCGCTATCGCGATATGGGGCGGCCGTTCGCCTCGTTCGTGTTCGGGATCGCCTCGCACAAGGTCGCCGACGCGCTGCGCAGTTCGGTGCGCTCGGCCGTACCCACGCAGGATCTGCCCGACGGGCCCGACGACGGGCCGGGTCCCGAGGAGACGGTGGTCCGCTACATCGAGGTGGAGCAGGCCCGCAGGCTGCTGTCGAGGCTGCCCGACAACCAGCGCGAGTTGCTGCTGTTGCGGGTGGTATCAGGGCTGTCGGCCGAGGAGACCGGTAATGTACTCGGCATGTCACCAGGAGCGGTTCGGGTCGCCCAGCATCGGGCCCTGGCCAGGTTGCGGCAGATGGCCGAGCTGGAGTCGATCGCTTGACCGAGGAGGAGAGCGACGCGCTTCTCGACGCCCTGTCACGGGGTGAGGCGCCGCCCGCGTGGGATCAGGCGGCCAGGCTGCTGGCGGCGCTGGTCGAGGACGTCAGTCAGTGCCGTTCCTCGGTGTCGATGACACCGTCGACGTAGCCTCTGGCGTACTCCCAGCTCACGTAGTCGGACGGGTCGGGGTGGAAGGCCGGTTCGTGCACCTGCGGCTGGCCGTTCTCGATCATCTGGCGGAGGTTGCCGCGCAGCAGCTCCCAGTCGAAGAAGTGCTGCTCGGAGCATTCGGGGCAGTCGAGAACGAGGCCGAGCACCCCCTGGGGCTCCAGCAGCGAGCGGAAGACCTCGACGTCGGCGAGGTCGGTGATGGCCTCGTCGCGTTCGGCAGCGGTCAGCGGTTCGGCGTCGTCGAGGTCGCCCAGCGCCGAGCTGGGGTCGTTCGGGTCGTCCGCGAACGGGTCCGGTGGCACGTCTTCCAGCACCTTCCCACCATATGACTGATGGGGCGCTCTACGTGAGCCATCCTCTGCGGGCGGCCTCCACCCCGGCGTGGAAGCGCGACTGCGCGCCCAACTCGGCCATGGCGTCGGCGAACCTGGCGCGGACCGTGCGCACCGACACCCCGAGGTGCCGCGCGATGGAGTCGTCGCACATGCCCTGCGCGGCCAGCCGCAGCACCTGCACCACCCCGTCGGCCTTGCGCCCCCACGGCAGCGGCATCGCCCTCGCCCACAACTCCTCGAACAGCGAGTGCAGCACGCCGACGACGATGGGCGCCCGTACGACGTAGAAGTTGTAGGCGTGGTCGGGCAGGTTGCCGCCCCAGGTGGCGGGCAGGCCCGCCACTCCCGCGCCCGCGGTCATGAACCAGCTCGGCACCCTGTCGAGGGTGCGGACCTGACCGCCGGTCTCGATCAGGCGGCTGAGCTGGTCGCGCACCCCGGGCAGCGGCAGCGTCGCCACCGGGATGATCGCGCGCAGCGCCAGCAGGCCGCGCCGCTGCGCGTCGACCCACGGGTCGGCGAACTTCCTGGCGAAGTCGATCATGGTTCGCTCGTCGGGGATCGCGGTGAGCAGATCCATGGGCGTGGGCGACTGCACGGCGATGCCGACGACGCTCTCGTAGAGGATGTCGGCGCCGCTGACCTGCTCGACGGTGAACGGGCCGCTCTGGTAGTCGCGCCCGGCGTCGTAGTCGCGGATGAGGTGGCGGATGGAGCCGAGCGCGGAGTCGATGCGGCGGCTCTCCTCGGCCAGCAGGTCGAGGCGTTCGGCGATCAGCCTGCCGAGCGCGGCCGCGGGATGGCGGGCGAGGTAGTGGCCTGACTGCTCATCGACGACGCCCAGCCGGACGAGATCGTCGAGTTGCCTGCCGACGGTGTCGATCGGGCCGTCCATGGCCGCCGCGAGCTCGCTCAAGGTGGCCCTGTGCAGTCTCAGCACCGCCGTGTACAGCGCGGTCTGTGCCGGATCGAGGCCGAGGGTCTCGAGCGGGTCGGGCATGGTGCTGGAGTCGTTGCGCATGTGCTGTGCTCCGTAGAGGGGACACGGGCGTGCCGCGAGAATAACCCGGCGGCAGGGCCCTGTCCCGTCCTTGCGCCGACTCCTCCGCAGGCGGTGCAACTTCGTGCAATTGCACGTTTGAACATTGCGGTGTGCCACGGGGTAACGCAGCATTAACCCAGCGTCGGCACCCTTTGGAGCGAGCAGCGCCGCCACTAGGACGCGGAGGGGGGTTCGGTGGCATTCCGCGCCTCACCCGAGGCTGCCGGTGGCCGGGGAACCGGGACGGATCACCGACCGTCCCGGTTCCTCGGCACTTCGATGCCTGGAGGACGACGGACCGTGGGGGTCATCGTCCTCCAGACCCGCCCTGATCCTTTTGGCCGCACCCACTAAACTTGCTGCGACAAGCAGGGATGGCGGCTGGAGGGGTCACGGCATGTCCAAATTCACTGAAACGGGGCTCACGTTCGACGACGTGTTGCTCGTTCCCGCCTATTCGGACATGCAGCCGGGTGACGCGAGCACGGCGACACGGCTCTCACGGGGCATCACCCTGTCCATCCCGCTGGTCTCCGCCGCGATGGACACCGTGACCGAGGCGCGCATGGCGGTGGCGATGGCCCGCCAGGGCGGCATCGGCATCCTGCACCGCAACCTGTCCATCGAGGAGCAGGCCCAGCAGGCCGACCTGGTGAAGCGCTCCGAGGCCGGCATGGTCACCAATCCGGTGACCTGCTCGCCCGACGACACTCTCGCCGACGTCGAGCGGCTGTGCGCCGCCTACCGCATCTCCGGAGCCCCCGTCACCGACGCCGACGGCGTGCTCCTCGGCATCGTCACCAACCGTGACATGCGCTACGAGAGCGACCAGAGCCGCACCGTGCGTGAGGTCATGACCGCCATGCCGCTGGTCACCGCGCCGGTCGGGGTCTCGCGCGACGACGCGTTCGCGCTGCTCAAGGCGAACAAGATCGAGAAGCTGCCGCTCGTCGACGGCCAGGGCAGGCTGCGCGGCCTCATCACCATCAAGGACTTCACCAAGAGCGAGCAGTACCCGCTGTCCACCAAGGACGCCGACGGCCGCCTGATCGTGGGCGCGGCCATCGGCGTGGCGGGCGACGCCGAGCAGCGCGCGCAGGCCCTCATCGACGCGGGCGTCGACGTCATCATCGTCGACACCGCCCACGGCGACTCCAAGGGCGTCGGCGACATGATCGCCAAGGTCAAGGCGAACAGCCAGGGCATCGACGTGATCGGCGGCAACGTCGCGACCCGCGCGGGCGCGCAGTTGCTGATCGACGCGGGCGCCGACGCCGTCAAGGTCGGGGTGGGCCCCGGCTCGATCTGCACCACCCGCGTGGTCGCGGGCGTGGGCGCGCCGCAGATCACCGCCATCCACCAGGCGGCGCTGGCCTGCGGTCCCGCGGGCGTCCCGCTGATCGGCGACGGCGGCCTGCAGTACTCGGGCGACATCGTCAAGGCGATCGCGGCGGGGGCCGACACGGTCATGCTCGGCTCGCTGCTGGCCGGGTGCGAGGAGTCGCCCGGCGACCTGATCTTCATCAACGGCAAGCAGTTCAAGTCCTACCGGGGCATGGGCTCGCTCGGCGCGGTCCGCAACCGCGAGCGCGGCGGCACCTCCTTCAGCAAGGACCGCTACGGCCAGGACGAGGTCAGCTCCGAGGACAAGTACATCCCCGAGGGCATCGAGGGCCAGGTGCCCTACCGCGGCCCCGTCTCCGCCGTCACCTACCAGCTCGTCGGCGGCCTCCACCAGGGCATGTGGTACGCAGGATGCCGCACGATCTCCGAGATGCACGAGCGCAGCCAGCTCATGCCGATCACCTCGGCCGGCCTCAAGGAGAGCCACCCGCACGACATCCAGATGACGGTCGAAGCTCCGAACTATCACAGAAGGTAATTTTTTGATGACTCAGGTGGAGATCGGCCGCGGCAAGACCGGCCGCCGTGCCTACGCGCTCGACGAGATCGGCCTGGTGCCGTCTCGGCGCACGCGCGACCCGGAGGAGGTCTCGATCACCTGGCAGATCGACGCCTACCGGTTCGAGCTGCCCGTCGTGGTCGCGCCCATGGACAGCGTCGTGTCGCCCGCGACGGCGATCGCGATCGGCAAGCTCGGCGGTCTCGCGCCGCTCGACCTGGAGGGCCTCTGGACGCGCTACGAGGACCCCAGGCCGCTCCTCGAGGAGTGTGCCTCCCTCGACATCGAGGCGGCCACGCGCAGGCTCCAGGAGATCTACACGGCCCCGATCAAGGAGGAGCTGATCGGGCGCAGGATCCACGAGATCCGCGACGCCGGCGTGACCACCGCGGTCCGCCTGTCGCCGCAGCGCACCGTGCAGTTCCACAAGGCGGTCATCGACGCGGGCGTCGACATCTTCGTCATCCGCGGCACCACGGTCTCGGCCGAGCACGTCTCGAGCAAGGCCGAACCGCTGAACCTCAAGCAGTTCATCTACGAGCTCGACGTGCCGGTGATCGTCGGCGGCTGCGCCACCTACACCGCCGCGCTGCACCTGATGCGCACCGGCGCCGCGGGCGTGCTGGTGGGCTTCGGCGGCGGGGCCTCGCACACCACGCGCAACGTGCTCGGCGTCGCGGTGCCGATGGCCACGGCGATCTCCGACGTCGCGGCGGCCCGCCGCGACTACCTCGACGAGTCGGGCGGCAGGTACGTCCACGTGATCGCCGACGGCGGCATGGGCACCTCGGGCGACATCGCCAAGGCCATAGCCTGCGGCGCCGACGCGGTGATGGTCGGCTCGCCGCTGGCCAGGGCGGCCGAGGCGCCTGGACACGGCTTCCACTGGGGTTCGGAGGCGCACCACCCCGACCTCCCGCGCGGGCGTCGCGTGGAGTTCGGCACGGTCGGCACCCTGGAGCAGATCCTGCACGGGCCCTCCAGTGTGGCCGACGGCTCGATGAACCTGATGGGCGCGCTCAAGCGGACGATGGCCTCCACGGGCTACTCCGACATCAAGGAGTTCCAGCGCGTCGAGGTGGTCGTGGCGCCGGTCCAGCGCTGACCCTCCCGATCACACACGAGACCCGCACCGCCGTACGGCGGTGCGGGTCTCGTCGTCTGCCGGGGCGCCGCCGTTCAGGGGCGCTCTCACGTCCTGGCGTACCACGTGACCCGCGCCCCGTTGCTGAAGGTCTCGGACGTGGTCGGGATGAACAGCGTGGGCCTGAACTCCCCGGAGAAGGCGGGGACGCCCGTGCCCGCGACCACCGGGTAGTGCTTGATGATCAGCTCGTCGATCTCCGGCAGGACCGCCGCGGCCAGCCGGCCGCCGCCGGCCAGGTAGATGTCCATGCCCTCCTCCTTCTTCAGCCGCCGCACCAGCTCCAGCGGCTCGCCCCTGACGATCTCGACCTCGGGGTCGGTGCTGTCGGGCAGCGTCGTGGAGAGCACGTACTGCCGCAGCGGGCTGTACGGGCTGGTGATGCCCTCGTCGAGGGCGGGCGTGCCGACGGGCACCGCGTCCAACTACTTCGCCAACCGCGACGATCTGCTCACCCAGGCGGGCGGCCGGATCTACGAGCGGCTGCAGCCCGACGAGGCCACGATGGAGCTGAGCCTGAAGGGGCCCCGCGACCAGGGCAGGACCGTCGAGCTGATGCGGGAGCTGGTGGCCAGGATCACCGCCTACGACATCGGCTATCTCGCCCTGCTGGAGCTGAGGCTGGAGGCGACGCGGCGGGCCGCGCTGCGGGCCGTCCTGACGGAGCGCATCAGGGCCGATGTCGAGGCGAACGTCCGCTACCACCTGGAGTCGGGCCTGCCGGGCGACGCGACCATGGTGAAGCTGCTCTACCTGGCGATGAACTGGCTGATCGTGGAGCGGCTCACGCTGCCCGACGTGTTCAGCCCCGAGGAGAGCGAGGAGCTCGTGACGCGGGCGGTCGAACGGCTCATGCCCAGCTCGTAGACTCCACGACCGTGATGGCCGATCTTCAGGGCACGCACGTGGTTGCGGTGGACGGCGACGTGGTCACCAAGCGCTTCGTCGACGGGAAGGCGGGGGGAGCCGAGCGCGAGTGGCGCGCGCTGTCCCTGCTGGCCGAGCACGCGCCGGGACTCACGCCCGAGCCGATCGCCTTCGAGCCCGGCGTGGTGGTGATGTCGCGGTTGGAAGGGACGCCGTTGCGGGGTCTGACACTCGGCCCGCCGCATCTGGAGGGCCTGGCAGAGGCGCTCGCGAGGCTGCACGAGGCGGTGCCCGCCCGGATCCTCGCCGGCGTGCCCGAGCGGCCATGGCAGGCAGCCCAACTGTCCGCGCAGGTGCGCGAGTGGTGCGCCCGGTGGCGGCCCAGGGGCTCGCTCGCCGACCTCGCGGTGAGGGAGGGCGCCAGGTGGCTGGACGGCTGGCGGCCGGGTCCCGCAGGCGCGCGACCCGCCTTCGGCGCGGGAGACGGCAACCTGGCCAACTTCCTCTGGGACGGCACGCGCGTGCGGATCGTGGACTTCGAGGACTCGGGCCGCAGCGACCGGGCCTTCGAACTCGCCGAGGCGGCCGAGCACGTGTCGGCCTGGGTAGACGGCGAGGTCGATGTCACGGCCTGGGTCGAACTCGACCGCGACGAGGCGGCCAGGGTGCGCGAGTGCCGCAGGCTGCAGGCGTTGACGTGGCTGTTCCTGCTGTCGGGCGAGGGCCCGCGCAACCCGCCGGGCACGTTCGGACGGCAGGTCGAGCGGGTGCTGCGAGCGCTGGACGACTGACAGCTGGACGACTGACAGGGCGCAGGTCAGCGGGTGCGCTTTCGCTTCGCCCTCGGCCTCGCCGAGAGCCACGCCACCGCTGCGGCCCCCGCCAGCAGGACCGCGCCGCTCATGACCGGCCCCCAGGCCGGGCCGCGCTCCCGCATGGCCTCCGCCGCCGCGGGAGACACCGCGGGGGACGCCGCGGGGGACCCGCTGGGCGACACAGCGGGCGCCGGGCGGCCGAGGACGGTGAGCAGCTCCTTCGTGAGGGACTGCCCCGCGAACTCCGGCGACGCGGCCTCGTCGCCCCTGCGCAGGGGACCGCTCCCCGGCCTGAGCGCCACGTTCCCCGAGCAGAGCGAGGAGTACAGCGTGGTGCCGGGATCCGTCGAGAACAGCCCGCTGCCCATCGGCCCGTCGGAGGCGAACACGAGGTAGCGCGCCCCCTGCGCGAACCGGTAGCCGCAGGAGGCCGAGTCGGCGTTGGTCGCCACCTCGACCGTGGCCTGCCGCTCACCCTTGTAGATCTGGTCCACCGCGAACGTCACCACGAAGGGCGGCGTCGGCCCGAGCGGCGAGCCAGGGAGCTGCCGCAGGCCGGTGACCGTCCCCGTGAACACCGAGGCCGCGTTGCCCACCGCCGCGCGGGGCTCGAAGGGCACGCAGCTGCAGGCGCAGGCCGTGCCCGCCGGCACCAGGAGGAAACCGGCGAGGACGGCGAGGAAGGTGAGCAGGCGCATACCCGCTCACACGTACGGCAGGGCTCCGCGGTTCAGCCCAGGACGCCGAGCAGGTGGGTGACCTCGCGGGCCACCGCGTCGCGTCCGGCCCTGAGGTACTTGCGGGAGTCGACCACCTTGGGGTCGGCGGCCAGGTACTCGCGGACCGCGCCGGTGAACGCCTTGTTGAGGTGCGTGGCGATGTTGATCTTCTTCATGCCGTGCCGTACGGCGTCGCGCAGGTTGTCGTCGGAGACGCCGGAGGAGCCGTGCAGCACCAGCGGCACCGGCACCGCGGCGGCCAGCTCCGCGATCAGCGCCAGGTCGAGCACGGCGTCCTTGGTGGTCATCGCGTGCGAGGTGCCGACGGCGACCGCGAGCGCGTCCACGCCGGTGCGGGCGACGTAGTCGACGGCCTCGTGCGGCTTGGTACGGGCCCCGGGGGCGTGCACACCGTCCTTGCCGCCGACCTCGCCCAGCTCGGCCTCCACCCACACGCCGTTCGCGTGGCAGTGGGCGACGACCTCGGCCGTGGCGGCGACGTTCTCCTCGTCGGGCAGCGCGGAGGCGTCGAACATGACGGAGCCGAGGCCCAGGGAGACGGCCTCCTCGACGAGGGCCCTGTCGGTGGCGTGGTCGAGGTGCACGGCGACGGGCACGGCCGCGCGCCTGGCGACGGCCAGCGTGGCGAGCGCGACGGGCTCGAGCGCGCCGTGGTAGCGGACCGCGTTCTCACTGATCTGCAGCACCACGGGGGCGCCCGCCGCCTCGGCGCCCGCGACGATGGCGGTGGCGTGCTCCAGCTGGATCACGTTGAACGCGCCGACTCCTGCCTTCGCGCTGTGGACGATCTCGGCGATGCCGACGAGAGGCATGGTGCTCCTTAAGCGATGACGATCTGAGGGTGGATGGCGTCGAACACGTCACGGTCGAAGTCGCCCGCCACGGGCGCGGCGACGGCGGCGGCGCCCAGCGCGGCGGCCCTGCGCAGCCGTTCGGGCCAGGGCGTGCCCTCGGCCAGGCCGAGCGCCAGCCCGGCGACCAGCGCGTCGCCCGCACCCGTCGGGTTCCCCTCCACCCGGTACGGCATGCGCGCGCGGAAGACTCCTGAAGGGGTGATGGCGTGCAGCCCTTCCTCGCCCATCGAGACGACGACCGCCCCGGCGCCCTGGGCCATGAGCTCCTCGGCGCCCCCGCCGGGGAAGGCGCGGGCGAGCTCCTCCTTGTTGGGCTTGACGATCGCGGGCCTGCCCTTGGGCGCGTGGCGGAGCGGTTCGCCGTCGGCGTCGACGATCGCGGGGACGCCGGCCATGGCGGCGAGCGTGGCGTAGAAGTCGGCGGGGACGCCTCGGGGGAGGCTGCCGGAGATGACGACGGCCTCGGCCCCCTTGGCCAGGCGGGCGAAGTCGGCGACGAAGCGGTCGAGCTCGTCGGCGGTCACGACGGGCCCCGGCTCGTTGAAGAGCGCGGTGGTGGTCGAGTGGATCACCAGCGTGGTGCGGGAGTCGCCGCTGATGGGGGTGAGGGCGGAGGGCAGTCCCGCCGCGTCGAGATCGGCCTGGACGGCCTGGCCCGTGGGTCCGCCCACGAGGCCCGCCACCACGACCTCACGGCCGAGGGCGGCGAGCACCCGCGCGACGTTGACACCCTTGCCACCGGCACGCCTGTGCACCGCGGAGACGCGGTTCACCCCGTCCCAGTCGGCGTCGGGCACCTGGTAGGTGACGTCGAGGGCGGCGTTGAGCGTGACGGTGAGGATCATCAGGGCTCCGTGATCCAGGCGCCGCGCCGCATGACGCCGGCGACCTCGAGAGAGTCGTTCATGACAACCAGGTCGGCCACCTTGCCCGCGGCGATCGAGCCGATCCGGTCCTCGAGGCCCAGCACGCGGGCGGGGGTGAGCGAGGACACCTCGACCGCCTCCGCGATCGAGAACCCGACCTCCCGGACGGCGCGGCGGAAGGCGACGTCCATGGTCAGCGTGCTGCCGGCGATCGAGCCGCCCTCGACCAGGCGGGCGACGCCGTCCCTGACGCTGACCTCCATCGAGCCGAGCACGTACGTGCCGTCGCCCATGCCCGTGGCGGCCATCGCGTCGGTGATCAGCACCGTGCGCTCGGGCCCCGCGACCGTGTAGGCCAGGCGCAGCATGGCGGGGTGGACGTGCACGCCGTCGTTGATCAGCTCGATCGTGACGCGCTCGTCCTCCAGTAGGGCCGCGATGGGGCCGGGCGTGCGGTGGCCGAGCGGGGGCAGCGCGTTGTAGAGGTGGGTGGCGACCCGCGCGCCCGCTTCGATGCCGGCGATCGTCTGGTCGTAGGTGGCGTCGCTGTGGCCGAGGGCGGCGATGACGCCTTCGGCGGCCGCCGTACGGATGGTGTCGAGCGCGCCGGGCAGCTCGGCGGCGATGGTCAGCATGCGCACGTGCCCGCGCCCGGCCTTGACCAGCTCGCCGAACTCCTTGGGGTCGGGCTCGCGCAGCAGCCTGGGGTCGTGCGCGCCGCAGCGCGCCTTGGAGATGTAGGGACCCTCGAAGTGGATGCCGGCGAGGAGCCCCTCGTCGCACAGCTCGGCGAGGGAGGCGGTGGCCGAGGCGATGTCCTCGACCGACCCCGTCACCAGGCTGGCGACCATCGTGGTGGTGCCGTGCCTCTCGTGGAGCGCGACCGCGTCGCGCGCCTTGTCCTGCTCACCAGTCGGAAAGGACCCGCCCGCGCCGCCATGGTTGTGGATGTCGACGAAGCCCGGGACGACGAGTCGTCCGGCCAGGCTGTGGCCCGTTCGGGGGGCGGGTCCGTGGCCCACATGCGTGATGCGGCCGTCTTCGATGGTCAGCCACCCGTCGTGAACTCCCTCGGGGGTCGCGATACGGGCGTCGGCGAGAGTAAGGCTCATGGAGAAAGAATCACAGATCGCGTGAGGTGCATCGGCTCGTCGGGGTCGAGCCCGCGGGCGAAGGCGCGCGCGACGGCCACCCGCTGGGCGCGGATCAGCTCGGCCATCGGGTCGAGCGAGGTCTCGAAGAACGTGCCGCCGGTCGCCTCGACCTGCTCACGCAGGCCCTCGGGCGCGGTGCCGAGCATCCAGGTGACGCGTCCGGGCCCGGCGATGCTGATCGGGCCGTGGCGGTACTCCATCGCGGGGTAGGCCTCGGTCCACGACCGCGAGGCCTCGCGCATCTTCAGCGCGGCCTCCTGGGCGAGACCGACCGACCAGCCGGCGCCGAGGAAGCTGAACTGCTCGGCCTCGACCAGCTCGGCGGGCAGCGGCGCGGAGACGGCCTCGGTGGCGTCGGCGATGGCCTGGGTGAGGTCCTCGCCGAGGCTGGCGCGCAGCAGCGCGAGCTGGGTGGTGGCGAAGCGGGTCTGCACGACCGACCGCTCGTCGGCGTAGTCGAGCACGACGACGTGGTCGGCCAGAGTCATGACGGGGGTGTTCGGGTCCGCGGTGATGGCCGTGGTCTTCGCGTCGACCTTGCCGAGCAGGTCGAGGACCTCGGTGGTGGTGCCGGAGCGGGTCAGCGCGAGCACCCTGTCGTAGGAGCGGCCCAGCGGCGCCTCGGACGCGGCGAAGGCGTCGGTCTCGCCGAGCCCCGCCTGCTCACGCAGCGTGGCGTAGGCCATCGCGATGAACCAGGAGGTGCCACAGCCGATGACGGCGACCCGCTCGCCCGGCTGGGGCAGGGCGTCGGCCGGGATGTGCGCGACGGCGCGTTGCCAGCAACTCGGCTGGGACGCGATCTCGGCCTCCGTGTGGGTGGTCAAGGCTTTCCTCCCGATTGTGATTGTTTCTGCTCTTTTTATATCAGAACAGAGCATGAGTGTGCAGTGCTGGTCGTGCGGTCCCCGGTTGTGTCAGGCTTGCCTTCATGAGCCGTTATGACCGATGGAACTCGATTCTCGAGCTGCTCGCGCAGGAAGGACGGCTCTCGGTCGAGGAGGCTGCCGAAGCGCTCGACGTCTCCACCGCGACGATCCGCCGCGACTTCGATCAACTGGCCCAGCAGCAGATGCTCATGCGCACGCGCGGGGGCGCGGTCGCGCAGAGTGTCAGCTACGACCTGCCGTTGCGCTACAAGACGGCGAGGCACGCGGACGAGAAGCACCGCATCGCCGCGGCGGCCGCCGAGCTGGTCTCGCCGGGGGCGGTGGTCGGCATGAACGGCGGCACCACGACCTCCGAACTGGCCCGCACCCTCGCCACCCGCTCCACGCTCGAGGCCGGGTTCACCATCGTCACCAACGCGCTCAACATCGCCGCCGAGCTCACCGTCCGCCAGCACGTGAAGATCGTCGTGACCGGCGGCGTGGCCAGGCAGCAGTCGTACGAGCTCATCGGGCCGCTGGCGGGCGGCGTGCTCGAGCAGGTGACGCTCGACGTGGCCTTCCTCGGCGTCGACGCGATCGACGTCGAGCTCGGCGCCTCGGCGCACCACGAGGGGGAGGCCTCGGTCAACAACCTGCTCATCAGCAGGGCCAGCCAGGTCATCGTGGTGGCCGACTCCTCCAAGGTGGGCAGGCGCGCCTTCGCCAGAATCTGCCCGATCGACCGGATCGACACGCTCGTGACCGACGAGCAGCTGTCGGACGAGCGCGCGGGACAGCTCACCGAGGCAGGCGTGAAGGTGATCCGCGCGTGAGGCGTGCCGTCCGAAAGCGGGTACGTTCGGAGTCATGACGGCGAATATCGGATCCGCCCGGCTCGGTCCCGCCGAGAGATCGGCCGCGCTGGCCGCCATGGCGGAACGAGAGCTGGACGTGGTCGTCGTGGGCGGCGGCGTCGTCGGCGCGGGAATCGCGCTCGACGCGGTCACCCGTGGCCTGTCCGTAGGGCTGGTCGAGGCGCGCGACTTCGCCTCGGGCACCTCCTCTCGCTCGTCCAAACTGATCCACGGCGGTCTGCGCTACCTGGAGCAACTCAACTTCGAACTCGTCAGGGAGGCGCTGCAGGAGCGCGCGCTGCTCCTCCAGCGGATCGCCCCCCACCTCGTACGGCCGGTGCCGTTCCTCTTCCCGATGACCCATTACGGCTGGGAACGGCCCTACGTCGGGGCGGGGGTGGCGCTCTACGACACGCTCGGCTTCGCGTCGAGGCTGTCCAGAGGAGTGCCGGGACACCGCCACCTGTCGAGGAGCAGGGCGCTGCGGCTGGCCCCCGCGCTGAAGCGGACCGCCTTCACCGGCGCCGTGCAGTACTGGGACGCCCAGGTCGACGACGCCCGCTACGTGATGACCATGCTCCGCACCGCGGCCGCCTACGGCGCCTGTGTGGCACAGCGCGCCCAGGTGGTCGGCTTCCTGCGCGAGGGCGAGCGGGTCACCGGGGTGCGGGTGCGCGACCTGGAGAACTCCACCGAGGTCGAGATCAGGGCCAGGCAGGTCGTCAACGCCACGGGCGTCTGGACCGACGACATCCAGGAGCTGGTCGGCGGGCGGGGGCAGATCCACGTCCGCGCCTCCAAGGGCATCCACCTGGTGGTGCCGCGCGACCGTATCCACTCCCTCACCGGGATCATCCTGCGCACCGAGAAGTCCGTGCTCTTCGTGATCCCCTGGGGCAGGCACTGGATCATCGGCACCACCGACACCGAGTGGACCCTCGACAAGGCCCATCCGGCCGCCTCCAGGGTCGACATCGACTACCTGCTCGACCACGTCAACGCGGTGCTCTCGGTGCCGCTGACCAGGGACGACGTCGAGGGCGTCTACGCGGGGCTGCGGCCGCTGCTGTCGGGCGAGTCGGAGGAGACCTCCAAGCTGTCGCGCGAGCACGTGGTGGCGCATCCGGTGCCCGGCCTGGTGATGATCGCCGGCGGCAAGTACACCACGTACCGGGTGATGGCCAGGGACGCGGTGGACGCCGTGGCGCACGGGCTGGACCAGCGCGTGCCCCACTCGTGCACCGACCGGATCCCGCTGGCGGGGGCCGAGGGCTACCAGGCGCTGTGGAACGCCCGTCACCGCCTGGCGCACAGTTCCGGGCTGCACGTGGCGCGCATCGAGCACCTGCTCCAGCGGTACGGCTCGCTCATCGAGGAGGTGCTCGAGCTGATCGAGGCGGACCGCTCGCTGGCCCGTCCGCTCAACGGGGCCGACGACTACCTCCGCGCGGAGATCGTCTACGCGGCCAGCCACGAGGGCGCGCGCCATCTCAACGACGTGCTGACCAGGCGCACCCACATCTCGATCGAGACCTTCCACCGGGGGCTCGCCGTGGCGCAGGAGGCCGCCGAGCTGCTGGCCGGGCCGCTGGAGTGGGACGGCGACCAGGTGAAGAGGGAGGTCGAGTACTTCACCAAGCGGGTGGAGGCCGAGCGGCTGTCCCAGGAGCAGGACACCGACCAGGAGGCCGACGCGATCCGCCTGGGCGCCCCCGAGATCGTCCCCGTCGCCCTGCCGTCCTGAGCGTCACGGCCCCGACGGTCCGCCGTCAGGGCCGTGACCCCTGGTCATCGCTCGCTGAGCGGGATCCAGGACTGCTCGTCCAGCGTGTTCAGGTCGTTGACCTTGATGCCCGCCTGCGACACCGTCCACAGCGAGTCGCCGATCACCAGCGAGCGCTGGATGCCGGGCTGGTAGCTGTGGTCGCCCTCCTTGATCTTCGGGTGCGTGATGGTGCCGACCTTGGTGACCTCGGTGTCGGAGATCTTCAGCACCATCGCCCCCGAGTCGGGCTGCCCCTCGCGGTAGCTGCTCACGGGGATGACGGCGGAGCCGGTCTTGGGCCAGTACAGGAACGCGTGCGGGTCCCACTCGGCCTCCGAGCCCGAGTCCTTCTGGAACAGCTGCGACAGCCGCTTGGGGGCGGCCGGGTCGCTGACGTCGAACAGGGAGACCTGGGTGCCGAGCGTCCTGCCCTTCTCGCTGGCCTCCTGGCCGAGCCCGATGAGGCGGCCGTCGCCCGCGGGGTGGAGATAGGCCGAGTAGCCGGTGATCTTGAGCTCGCCCGTCACCTTCGGCGCGGCGGGGTCGCGCAGGTCGAGCGTGTAGAGCGGGTCCACCTGCCGGAAGGTCACGACGTAGCCGACGGGGCCGATGAAGCGGACCGAGTAGATGCGCTCGTCCTTGCCCAGGCCGCCGACCTCGCCGAGCTTGGCGAGAGTGTCGGCGCGCAGCACGTAGACGGCGCTGGAGCTGGTCTTCTGGTCGGCGAGCGTGGTGGCGATGCGCAGGTTGCCCTCGTGCTCCGACATCGCGTACTGGTTCAGCAGCCGGCCGGGGACCTTGCCGGAGGCGAGATACTTCGGCGCGCCCGCCTGGCTGATGTCGAAGCGGTGGACCTCGGTCTCCTCCGGCGGGACGACGGGGGACGTGGTCGGCTCGGGGGTGACGATGGTGGACGGCGCCGACGAGGTCGGCTCCTCGGCGGGCGCCACACCCGCACCCGAGGAGGAGGTGGAGGCGGGAGGGGCCGAGGCGGTGGCCGAGGGGGCGGGCTCCACGGGGGTGTCCATCACCGGCGGCTCGACCGGGATCGGGAACCACCAGCGCGGGTTGCTGGTCACGTAGAGGCTGGTGCCGGTGCCGTAGACCGTGTCGCCGTCGGCCGCCACGCTGATCGGGTTGGCCGCCGCGGCCGACAGGTCCTGCGTCAGGTCGATGGAGTGCACGGTCAGCAGCGACGTCCCCGTGTAACTCTCGGGGTGGCTGACCCGCTCGCACTTCACCGACTCGTCGCGGGACGCGCCCGACGCGTCGGTGATCGTGAACTTCGGCAGCCAGGCGGCGATGGGCGCCTGCCGTACGACCGCCTGGTTGACCTTGAGGCGCTCGGACTCGGGCACGTCCTCGCGGGGCTGGGGGAAGGTGATGTCGGGCTGGCTGCGCACGACCAGCCGTACGGTCGAGCCCACCAGGCGGGCGTCCACGTGCATGCCGCGCGGCTCGATGGTGCCGAGCAGCTTCGGCCCGCCCTCGCCCGCGAGGTCCACGAGCGCGTACTGCGGGCCGCCGGTGGGCGCGAAGGCGCGCTTGGCGACCGCGCCGAGGGGGATGCCGCCGCCGTTGAACAGCACGAGCGCCCGGTCGCCCGACACCAGCAGATCGCCCGCGACCCAGTTCTCCTTGGCCAGCTCGAGCGTGCCGGTGATCTTCCTGGTCGCCGCGTCGATGACGCGGAGCTTGCCCTGGCTGACGGTGATGACCCGCTTGCCGTCGGTCTTGACCAGGTCGGGCTCGTCGACGCCCTGCTCGTGCACGTTCGTCGTCGAGTGCTCCGCCGCGCCGCTGTCCTGGGTCGCCTGGGGCACGGCCTTTCCGGCCACGTCCGCGCGCTCCATGTACATGATCGGAGGGCCGCCGAGCCCCCATGCCGTGACGCTCTTCGCGGTGTTCTCGCGCAACCCGGAGAGCATCTCGTCGCACCCGCTGTAGGAGACCAGCTTCACGTCGCTCAGGTCGAGCGGCGCGGCGGCCGGGGGCGCGACGACGGATGAGGTGCAGGCGGCGGTCGCCGTCGCGAGGGCCGCGGCGGTCAGTGCCGTCCGGATCAGCGTCTTCATGCCCCCTACACGGGCGCCCGCTCCGAACGGTTCATGGTGCTCTCGTAAAGTTTGGGCCGAACCCCTCGGCGCTGGGGATGTCGAGCAGGGTGCGGACCTCCTTGCCGGAGAAGTCGACCACCACGACACGGGCCTTGGCGGCGTTGCCGCTCTCCCAGCAGTACAGATGGGTCTCGTCGTACCAGCCGAGGAGCTTGTCGCAGAAGGTGGTGATGCTGCGCAGCCGTTTTCCCGACTCGCCGTCCCACACGCACAGTTGGCCGTCGTCGCCTTCCGGGCACTTCGTGGCGAACGACCTGCCCGAGGGGGAGAAGATGTCCGGGGCGCCGACGGGTAGTTCGCCGACGTTGCCGGCGTCGCGCAGCTTGTTGCCGGCGGCGCCGAAGAAGCGCAGGTCGGAGCCGTAGAGGCTGACCACGCCCGTGGTCTGGCCGTCCCATCCGAAAGAGCCGTCCTTCCTGCCGGCCACCTTGACCACGCTCGCCTTCCCCGTCGCCACGTCGACGATGATGAAGCCCAGGTTGAGCCAGTCCTTGCCCTTCAGCTGGTCGATGTTGAGCAGGATCTTCGAGCTGTCCTTCGACCAGCCGCTGATGTTGCTGACCAGCGGCTCCTTGACGGTCTTGACGGACGTCCTCTTCCTGCCGGTCCTCGTGTCGGTGATCTCGATGAAGTCGTAGCGGTCGGAGGTGTAGTTCTCGCCGTGGCCCGCGAGAAGACGGCCGTCGGGGGAGAGCAGGCTCTTCGCGTTGTCGCCGTAGCGGCGGAACGGGCCCGTCAGCGTGTCCCTGGTGTAGTGCACCCACTCCGTGGAGTTCTTGTCGACGTCGTAGGAGGTGAGCCTGATCGGATCGTCGGGGCGCTCGTAGAGAGTGGCCTGCGTGCCCAGCGGCCGCTGCGTGACCAGGCCCTGTGTGGGCTCGGCCGGTCCGGACGGCGAGGGCGACGCCGCGGGCACACCCCGGTCGAAGATGCGCTGCCACGGCACGGCGACGGCCACCACGACGAGGAGCAGCGCGGTGAGCCCCGCCGCGAGTCCGGCGATCAGGCCCTTCCTGCTCTTCCTGGGCGGCGTCGGACCCGTCACCTGGGGTGGGGTGGCGGGGGGAGCCCTGCCGTGCCGGATTCCCGGTGGCGGGCCGCTCGCCCCTGCGGTCTGGAGGCGATGGGCGCCATGGTGGGGGAAGACGCGGGTGGATTCCACCATGGAGGCGGCGGCGGCCTCCCGCAGCATGGCACCAGGGGTCACCGGGTGCTGCAGCAGCTCCATGATGACCTGCCCGGCGGTGGGCCGCCGGGAGGGGTCCTTGGACAGGCAGGCGTGCACCGCCCCGTGCAGCGGCTCGTCGAGACCCGAGACGTCGGGTTGCGCGTTGAGCACCCTGTTGATCACCGCGGGCATCGTGTCGCTGCCGAACGGCGCCCTGCCCGAGGCGGCGTAGGCGATGGTGCTGGCCCAGGCGAACAGGTCGGCGGCCGCGCCGACCGCGTCTCCGAGGAGCTGTTCGGGAGCCATGAACGACGGTGTCCCCACCGGCGAGGAACTGATCGTGGAGGTGGCGTCGAGCGCTCTGGCGATGCCGAAGTCGATCACCCTGGCCCCGTCGGCGGCGATGATGACGTTGGCCGGTTTGAAGTCGCGGTGCACGATGCCCGACTGGTGGATCGCCGCCAGCGCGGTGACGGTGCCGATCGCGAGGCGGTGCAGGGCGGTCCCGGTGATCGGGCCCTGCGCCTGGACGACGCGCTGCAGGGTGGGGCCCTCGATGTACTCGCTGACGATGTACGGCCGGTCGTCCTGCGCACCCGTGGCGAGGACCTGCGCGGTGCAGAAGGGCGCGACCTGCTGCGCGACCCTGACCTCGCGCAGGAACCTCTCGGTGTTGACGGGGTCGCCGAAACGCAGCCACTTGATCGCGACACGCCCACCAGTGCCGTCGGTGGCGAGGTAGACGACACCCTGGCTGCCGTCGCCGAGCCTGCCGACGAGCCTGTAGTCACCGAGACTTGCCGGGTCTCCTGACCTGAGCGGATCGTAGGACGGCATATCTGACATTGTCGCGCGCCGCCACAAGCTTGAACCACCGAATATTCTTCCAGATATGCCGCACAGCCTGAGTCACGTCGTCTCCAGCGGGAGCACGCAGGAGATCATCGATCCCTTCACCGGCGAACCACTGGCCGCGATGCCGGTCTCCACGGCCGACGACGTCCGCGCGGCCCACGAGCGGGCGCGTGCCGCCCAGGAGGCGTGGGCCGCGCTGCCCGCCGCCGAGCGGGCCAGGCCGTTCCTCCGCCTGCACGACGCGATCCTCGACCGGCGCGCGGAGATCCTCGACATCGTCCAGAGCGAGACGGGCAAGGCCCGCAGGCACGCCTTCGAGGAGGTGCTCGACGTCGCGGGCTGCGCGCTCTACTACGCCCGTCGCGCGGCGGGGCTGCTCGCCCCGAAGGCGCGCAAAGGCATCTTCCCCGTGGCCACGCGGGTGGTCGAGCTGCGCCATCCCAAGGGCGTGGTCGCGCTGATCTCGCCGTGGAACTACCCGCTCGCGCTGGGCGTGAGCGACGTCGTGCCGGCGCTGCTGGCGGGGAACGCGGTCGTCCACAAGCCCGACACCCAGACCTCGCAGTCCACGCTGTGGACGATCGACCTGCTGGTGGAGCTCGGGATGCCGCGCGAGATCTGGCAGGTCGTGCTGGGCGAGCCCGCCGACATCAGCGACGCGCTCATGGACGGCGCCGACTACGTCGCCTTCACCGGCTCCACGAAGGCCGGACGCAAGATCGCCGAGGAGGCGGCCAAGCGGCTCATCGGCTGCTCGCTGGAGCTCGGCGGCAAGAACCCGATGATCGTGCTGGACGACGCCGACCTCGACGTGGCCGCCCAGGGCGCCATCCGCGCCTGCTTCACCAACGCGGGCCAGCTGTGCCTCTCCATCGAGCGGCTGTACGTGCACGAATCGGTCTTCGACGCCTTCGCCGAACGCCTGGTGCGCCAGGTGGAGGCGATGAAGCTCGGCGCCGGCCACGACTGGTCGGTCCAGATGGGCTCGCTGACCTCCCGGCGTCAGCTCGACGCCGTCGTCGCGCACGTCACCGAGGCCGTGGACAAGGGCGCGAAGGTGGTGACCGGCGGCCGGGCCCGTCCCGACCTCGGCCCGCTGTTCTACGAGCCGACCGTGCTGACAGGCGTCACCGAGGACATGGCGCTGTGCCGCAACGAGACCTTCGGCCCGGTCGTCAGCCTGTACCCGTACTCCACCGAGGAGGAGGTCCTGGCGCTGGCCAACGACACCATCTACGGGCTCAACGCCTCGGTCTGGACGGGCAACCCGGCGAGGGGGCGGGCGTTGGCCGCGCGCGTCAAGGCGGGCACGGTCAACATCAACGAGGGGTACGGCTCGGCCTACGCCTCCTACGACGCGCCCATGGGCGGCATGAAGGCCTCGGGCCTCGGCCGCAGGCACGGCGTCGAGGGCCTGCTGAAGTTCACCGAGGTGCAGAACATCGCCAGCCAGGCGTCCTGGCTCGGCTTCGACCCGCCGATGGGCATGCCGTACGAGAAGTACGCCGACGTGCTGGCGGGTCTGCTCAAGACGATGAGGAAGCTGCGGCTGAAGTGAGCTTCGACGTCCTGGTCATCGGCTCCGGGTTCGGTGGCAGCGTCTCGGCCCTGCGGCTGGCCGAGAAGGGGTACAAGGTCGGCGTCCTGGAGGCGGGCCGCAGGTTCGACGAGTCGACGCTGCCGGCGACCTCGTGGCGGGTGCGCGACTTCCTGTGGGCGCCCTGGCTCGGCCTCAAGGGCATCCAGCGCATCCACGTGCTCGGCGGGCCGAAGGGCACCAGGGTCATGGTGCTGGCGGGCGCGGGCGTGGGCGGCGGTTCGCTCGTCTACGCCAACACGCTCTACGAGCCGCTCGAGCCGTTCTTCCGCGACCCGCAGTGGGCGGGGATCACCGACTGGAAGGCCGAGCTCGCGCCCTACTACGACCAGGCCAGGCGCATGCTCGGCGTGGTCGTGAACCCGACGGTGACCCGCGCGGACGAGGTCATGCGGAAGGTCGCCGCGCGCATGGGCGTCGCCGACACCTTCAGGCCGGCCCCCGTCGGCGTGTACTTCGGGAAGAACGGCGAGGACCCGTACTTCGGCGGGGTGGGCCCGCCGCGCGACGGCTGCGTCGAGTGCGGCGAGTGCATGACCGGCTGCCGCCACAACGCCAAGAACATGCTGACGAAGAACTACCTCTACCTGGCCGAGCGGGCGGGGGCGAAGGTCTATGCCGAGTGCACGGTCGTCTCCGTCCGGCCCGACGGCGACGGCTACCTGGTCGGCGCGCACCGTACGGGGGCGCCGTGGCGGCGCCGTACGTTCAGGGCGAGGCAGGTGGTCTTCGCCGCGGGCACCTACGGCACCCAGCGCCTCCTGCACCGGCTGAAGGCGACCACGCTGCCGGGGATCTCCCCGCGGCTGGGCGCGATGACCCGTACCAACTCCGAGGCGCTGCTCGGCTTCGAGCGGCTCTCCGCCGGCGGAGACAAGCTCAACCGCGGTGTCGCGATCACCTCCTCGATCCACCCCGACGCGCGGACCCACATCGAGCCGGTCCGCTACGGCGACGGCTCCAACGCCATGGGCCTGCTGCGCACGCTGCTGGTCGACGGCGACGGCTCGCGGTGGCGGGGGTTCGCCCGCCAGGTGGCCCGCGACCCGCTGACCGCGTTGCGCCTGCTGAACCTGCGCCGCTGGTCGGAGCGGACCCTCATCGCCCTGGTCATGCAGGCCGACGGCGCCGCCATCACGACCAGGAGGTCGCCGCTCGGCCTGCGCAGCGAGGGCGGCGCCAACCCGACCTGGATCCCCGCGGGGCACGAGGCCGTCCGGCACGCCGCCGAGGAGATCGGCGGCGTGCCGGGCGGCTCGTGGCTCGACCTGTTCGACACCCCGGCCACCGCGCACTTCCTCGGCGGCTGCGCCATCGGCGACTCCCCCGGCAGCGGCGTCATCGACCCCTACCACCGGATGTACGGCTACGACGGGCTGCACGTCGTCGACGGCTCGGCGGTCTCGGCCAACCTCGGCGTCAACCCCTCGCTCACCATCACCGCGCTGGCCGAGCGGGCGATGTCGTTCTGGCCCAACGCGGGCGAGCCCGACCCCCGTCCCGCCCAGGGCGCCGCCTACGTGAAGCTCTCGCCGATCGCCCCCGCGCGGCCCGCGGTTCCCGAGGCGGCTCCGGGTGCGCTCAGGCTGAAGGTGCTGTCATGAGCTGGACGGACTGGGCGCTGGCCGTGCTGGACGAGCCAGGCGAGCCGACCCCGCTGGTGGAGTACCCCACGGGCGAGGCCGCGCGGATCCTCGAGGTGCGCGAGGTCGTCCCGCTCCACTCCGAGCACTGGGCGCACTTCACCCAGGGCCGCTCGACGCTCGAGGAGGCCTTCGAGCGGGCCGGGCTGTCCGATCGGCTGCGCCTGCTCAAGCCGGGCGAGCAGATCACAGTGGGTGGCTGACCCACACGTTCGGCTCCACGTAGACGGCGTGGTCCTGGTCGACGTCCACGTGGACGGCTACCAGCGCGCCGGGGACCTCCACCCGGCCCGAGACGTCGAAGGGCAGGCCGGTCCACCGCCGCCATTCGGCCAGCGTGCCCGGCACCACCATCGACCTCGGCGCCACCTTGAGGATCTTCGCCCCGGCCCGCACGTGCACCCGCAGCCATGCGTCGTACGGCAGGCCGTCGTCGCGCGTCCTGAAGGCGTACTCCGCCATCGGGACGCGCGGCTCCAGGTGCTTCTGGTTCGGCCGCACGGGCGCGAGCAGTTCGCTGAATCCCAGCCGCGCGGCGTTCTCCCGCATCGCCGTCAGCATCCTGCCCGACATCCCGCTGCCCCGCAGGTCGTCCCTGATGGTGATGTCGAGCGCCGAGATCGCATCGGCGCGGCCACCCCTCCTGCGGGTGGCCGCGCCCCATCGCACCACCGCGTCCCATCCGTCGTCGGGCAGGTCGCCTTCGGGCCGCTCGAAGGGGATCGAGCACGCCCTGGCCGCGACGGCGCCCTCCTCGTCCACCGCCACCAGGAGGTATTCACCGAAGTCGGTGGCGATGTCACTGTTGAAGTAGAGCCCGGCGACCGGGTCGTTGAGCATGAACTCAGGCCACGAGTGGGTCATCTGCCACAACGGCTCGACCAGGTCGGGACGCTCGGCCAGGGTGGTGATGCGGATCGTCATGCGTCTAGATATATCCGTTCAGGCCGCTCAGGAAGTCCTCGAACAGGTGGCGGTGGATGGTGTGCTCGGCGCCCTTCACGACGCGCACCTCGAAGCCTCTCTCCTTCAGCTCCTCGGCGAAGGCGGGGGCGACGAGGAAGCTCGGGTCGGCGATCTGCACCAGTGACGGCACGGCGGTCGAGGGCGTGAAGTCGGTCCCGACGATCTTGCTGAGGGAGAGCGCGGTCTGCGGGTCCCAGCCCTTCAGCATCTCCACCTCGACCGCCACCTCCTCGGCGGAGAAGCCGGGGTGCATGGCCGCGATCTGCTCGGCCGTCCAGTCCTTGGCCGCCGCGAAGCCGTCGGTCATGGCCACGCCGCCCTCCAGCACGGACAGTCTGAAGGCGGGATCGGAGTAGACGGCCCTGCCGGGCGCGAGCCGGTCGACGGCGGCGGCCAGCGTGAGACCGCCGAGCGAGTGCCCGATCGCCAGCGCGGGGGAGGAGGGCACCGACTCCAGCACGGACGAGGCCATGAGCTCCACCGGATAGCTCTCCGCCCTGGGCGAGGCGCCGTGCCCTGGCAGGTCGACCGCGACCACCCGGTAGCCGCGCTCGGCGAGCGCGGGCCCGACCCGCCACCAGCACTCCGAGCCGGCCATGATGCCGTGGATCAGCACCGCGACCTTGTCGCCTGTGCCCCATTCACGCGTGTGCAGCTGCATTTACCTGACTCCCTTGACGGGCAGTACGGCGACCGCCCCGATGAGTGAGATGACGATGGCCACGAGCCACAGCGCGCTGTATCCGCCCAGCCCGATGATGCCCGAGGCGATGAACGGGGCGACCATCTGTGGCCCCGCGTTCGCGATGCTGAGGATGCCCATGTCGCGGGCGGCGTCGTCCTTGCTGGGCAGGACGAGGGTGACGATGGCGATGTCCACGGCGCCGTAGGCGCCGAAGGCGGCGCCGTGGATGGCGCTGTAGATCAGCATCGAGGTCCAGCTCGGCCACAGCAGCGGCAGCACCATCGACAGCGCGGTGACGACGCCCGCGACGGTGACGAAGAGCTTGCGCCGGTCGAGCCGGTCCGACAGCGGCCCGCACACCACGGTCGCCAGCACGGCGCAGATCGTGGAGACGAGCGTCGCGGTGGCCACCGCCTGCGGCGCCTCGTCCTTCGGGATGCCGATGTGGTCCTGGAAGATGAAGAGCATGAACATCAGGACCATGAAGTAGCCGAGCACCATCAGGCTGCGCCCGATGAAGACCCACAGGAAGTCGCGGTGCCCCAGCGCGGAGAGGAAGTCGGCGATCGACCGCTTGGGCCGCACCGTCACCTCGTACTCGCCGGGGCGCGGGTCGTGGGTGAGCGAGACGACCAGGAGGGCACCGAGCACGACCGCCGAGCCGTACACCAGGTAGCCGAGAGAGACGTTGCCGACGAAGAAGACCGCGATCTGGGTGCCGAAGACGATGCCGACGGAGGTGGCGACGCCCAGGACGGCCGAGGCGGTGCCCCTGCGCTGCTCCGGCACGCGGTCGGGGATGATCGCGGTGAGCGCGGCCTGGTAGAGGTTCATCATGGCCTGGGCCAGCGACCAGCCGAGCAGGATCATCGGGATGGTCGAGACCTGGCTCATCAGCAGCATCGTGGCCAGCGCGGCGATCGCGCCGCCGAGGATCCACGGGTTGCGCCTGCCCCAGCGCGAGCGGGTGGTCCGGTCGGAGAGCATGCCCCCGATCGGGTTGAAGACCGTCGCGAAGACGGCGCTGACGCCCGCGACCAGGCCCACGTTGGCGACCTTGTCGGCCGGGTCGATCTCGGCGATCTGGGTCTGCACCAGCAGGCCGCCGACGCCCAGGTAGAGGGCGTACATGACGGCGTTGCTCGCGCCGAGGACGGTGAGCAGCTTCGGCAGGCCGTCCCGCCGGACGCCAGTGGTGGGGACCATGGCGACTCCTGACTTGAGGGGGGTGCTTATACGTATAAGCAGTGGATAGCATCAAGGGACCGAAGCTGACAAGAGGAATGTTCTGGATGTGATGAGCGGCAACAGGCCCGCCACGAGCATGGACGTCGCCAGAGCGGCCGGCGTCTCCCAGGCCACCGTCTCCTACGTGCTCAACGACCGGCCGGGCAGCCGGATCAGCGAGGAGACCAGAGCCCGCGTCCGCGACGCGGCCGAGCGGCTCGGCTACGTGCCGCACGCGGGCGCGCGCACGCTGCGCACCGGCAGCAGCGGCGTGGTGCTGCTCGCCGTGCCCGACATACCGCAGGGACCGCTGGCGACCGGCCTGCTCGAGGAGCTCGACAGGGAGCTGGGCGGGCGCGGCTACACCATGGTCCAGTACGGCGCCCGCCGCACGAAGGGCGTCGCGGCCGCCAAGGCGTGGGCCGAGCTCAGGCCCGCCGCCGTGGTGGCCGACACCAGCAGGCTGACCAGGGCGGGCATCGAGGTGCTCAGGGCTGCGGGGGTCAGGGCGATCATCGGGATGGGACTCGCGCCGGTGGCGGGCGTCCCCTCGCTGCGCACCGACCACGAGGGGGTGGGCGCGCTGGCCGTACGGCACCTGCTGGAACGGGGCCGCGAGCGGATCGTGGCGGTGGTCCCCCGAGAGGAGGGGCTCAGGGAGATGGGCCTGGCCAGGCTGCGCGGCGCGCGGTCGGCCGGCGTGCCGGTCACGGCCGTCGACCTGGCCTTCGACGAGGGTGCGGCGGCCGCGTTCGCGGCGAGCCTCGCGGGCGGCGAGGGCGTGTTCGCCTACAACGACGAGTACGCGATGCTGCTGCTCGCGGCCTTCCACGACGCGGGGATGGAGGTGCCCGGCGACGTGGCGGTGATCGGCTGCGACGACCTGCCGATCTCACGGCTGACCCGGCCGAGACTGAGCACGGTGCGGCCGGACCTGTCGGCGGCGCCGGCCAGGACGGCCACGCTGATCGACCGGCTCGTTCGCGGGATGCCCTGCGACGACGTCGACCTCTGGACTCTCCAGCTCATCCGCAGGGGCTCCACCTGACCGGCCGCCGCCTGGTCGCGAGGCCCAGCATGCACATCTGCATGACTAGACGTTGCTCAGTATTCCCATTGCCGCCGACCATACGACCCCCGCGACCAGGAACCCCAGCGCTTGACGCGTGAGCAGCTTGCGGAGGGGCCCGGTCAAGGAGAACGAGCAGCAGTGAAAGGCGAAGAGCGTGGCGGCGGCGGGAACCAGGACGACCGTCCCGCCCAGGAACCCGACCTTCCACGCCGAAGGACAGGTCGCGCCCCCGCAGACGCCGGACCACCCGATCTCGATGAGGCCGAAGAACCCGAGCGCCGCCATGCCCAGCGCACCGGCGCAGGCCACCACGATCAGCCTCGTGCGTTGCCCTGAGATCATCGACGGCGGGGCGGGGCGATCCGTCACACGACTCTCCTTGGCCGAGACGACGAGGAAGGAGGAGTATTTCATTCCGGGCGGCGGGCCGCGCTAGCGGTCGACGGCGGTGGCGCCGCCGTCCACCACCAGATGGGTGCCGGTGACGAAGGAGGCCTCGTCGCTCATCAGGAACCGCACCGCGGCCGCCACCTCCTCCGGCCTGCCGAGCCTGTTGGCCAGCGCCCTGCCCTTGAAGACCTCGACGAGCTCCCCCGCCGCCCTGGCCAGCAGAGGGGTGTCGATGTAGCCGGGACAGACCGCGTTCACCCTGATGGGGGCGAGCTCGTGCGCCATCGATCTGGTGAGGCCGAGCAGGCCCGCCTTCGAGGCGCAGTAGGCGGGGATGAACGCCTGGCCCACCAGGCCCTCGATCGACGAGATCCCGACGATCGCGGCGCCCTCGACCTCGCGCAGGTGGGGGAGGAGCGCCCTGGTCAGCAGGGCCTGGGCGCGCAGGTTGACGTCGAGGACGAAGTCCCACGCCTGCTCGGTGAGGTCGGAGACGGCCATGGGATGGGCGACGCCCGCCGCGTGGACGAGCCCGCCGATCGGGCCGAGCGCGTCGCGGGTGGCCGCGATCGCCGGCTCGAAGGCGGCGGAGTCGGTGACGTCGACCCGTAACCCGATGGCTGTGGCGGCCGTCTCCATGGCCACCTTCTTGGCCGCGGGGCCGTCGAGATCCCAGATCGCCACGGGCCGCCCGGCCGCCGCCAGCGCGATGGCGCACGCCCTGCCGATGCCCGAGGCGCCGCCGGTAACGATTACCGCGCTCATTCGTGTCCTTTCCACGCGACGCGGATCACGCTAACGTCAGATTCAAGCGAGCGCTAGGGAGGGACGGTGCGGGAGCTCTCCGGCAAGGTCGCGGTGGTGACGGGCGCCTCGAGCGGGATCGGCAGGGCGCTGGCGGTACGGCTCGCGGCGGAGGGCATGTCGCTGATGCTCGCCGACGTCGATCCGCGCGGCCTGTCCCAGACGGCCGCGATGATCTCGGGGGTCACGGTGCTCACGCAGATCACCGACGTCTCCGACGCGCCCGCCGTCCAGCATCTGGCGAACCGGGCCTTCGGCGAGCTCGGCGCGGTGCACGTGCTCTGCAACAACGCGGGCGTCTTCCAGGGCGGCCGGATCTGGACCCGCACCGAGGAGGACGTCGCCTGGCTGCTCGGCGTCAACGTCTGGGGCGTGCTGCACGGCATCCGCGAGTTCGTGCCGCGGATGATCGAGCAGGACACCGAGGGGCACATCGTCAACACCGTCTCCGTCGCGGGGCTGTTCGCGGGCGCCAACACGGGCGGGCAGGCGGTCTCCAAGTACGCCGCCCTCGCCGCCTCGCAGTCCCTCGCCCTCGATCTCGCGCAGATCGGCTCCAAGCTGCGCGTGAGCGCGCTGTGCCCGGGAGGGGTGCGCACCGGCATCAACCGCTCCGAGCGCGTACGGCCCGCCGACCTGATCGTGGCCCGCACCCGCGACGACCTCACCTCCCAGGAGTGGCTCGACGGGATGCTGGAGAAGGGCATGGAGCCCGCCGAGGTCGCCGACGCGGCCGTCGACGCCATCAGGCAGGAGCGCTTCCTCGTCCTCACCCATCCGGGCTACGAGGAGCGCCTGCGGGAGCAGACGGCCGCGCTGCTGGCGGGCCTGTTGCCGGAGCCGCCGGACGGCGAACCCCGCCCCTAGCGGGCCGGATACACTGGGAGCACCGCATTCACCTGCTTGGGGGTTCTCTCGGTGTCTGAATTCGACACAGTGCTCGTGGTCGACTTCGGTGCGCAATACGCACAGCTCATCGCCAGGCGAGTGCGCGAGTGCCACGTCTACTCCGAGATCGTCCCCTCGACGATGCCGGTCGAGGAGATGCTGGCCAAGAAGCCGAAGGCGATCATCCTGTCCGGCGGCCCTTCCTCGGTCTACGCCGAGGGCGCTCCCGCCGTGCCGCATGGCCTGTTCGAGACCGGGGTGCCGACCTTCGGCATCTGCTACGGCTTCCAGGCCATGGCCCAGACTCTCGGCGGGGAGGTGGCCCGCACCGGCGTCGCCGAGTACGGCGGCACCGAGCTGCGCGTCGGTATGGAGGGCGTGCTGTTCTCCGGGCTGCCCGCCAAGCAGACCGTCTGGATGTCCCACGGCGACAGCGTCGCCGCGGCGCCCGAGGGCTTCGCCGTCACCGCCGCCACCGACGAGACGCCCGTCGCCGCCTTCGAACACCCCGGCAAGGGCCTGTACGGCGTGCAGTTCCACCCCGAGGTGCTCCACTCCGAGCACGGCCAGGCCGTGCTGAAGCACTTCCTCGACGCGGCGGGCTGCCGCCCCTCGTGGACGATGCTCAACATCGTCGAGGACGCCGTCGCCGCCGTCCAGCAGCAGATCGGCCCCGAGGGCCGCGCGATCTGCGCGCTGTCGGGAGGCGTCGACTCCGCCGTCGCGGCCGCGATCGTCCAGCGTGCCATCGGCGACCGGCTGACCTGTGTCTTCGTCGACCACGGCCTGCTGCGCAAGGGCGAGGCCGAGCAGGTCGAGCGCGACTTCGTCGCCGTCACCGGCGTCAAGCTCCGTGTGGTCGACGCCGCCGACCGCTTCCTCAAGGCGCTCGACGGGGTCACCGACCCCGAGGAGAAGCGCAAGATCATCGGCCGTGAGTTCATCCGCGTCTTCGAGGACGAGCAGCGCGCCATCATGTCTGAGGGCCCCGTCGACTTCCTGGTCCAGGGCACCCTCTACCCCGACGTCGTCGAGTCGGGCGGCGGCACCGGCACCGCGAACATCAAGTCGCACCACAACGTCGGCGGCCTGCCCGAAGACCTGCAGTTCTCGCTGGTCGAGCCACTGCGCACGCTGTTCAAGGACGAGGTGCGCAGGGCGGGCGAGGAGCTCGGCCTGCCGTCCGCGATGGTGTGGCGCCAGCCGTTCCCCGGTCCTGGGCTCGGCATCCGCATCATCGGCTCGGTCACCCAGGACCGCCTCGACATCCTGCGCGAGGCCGACGCGATCGCCCGCGAGGAGCTGTCCAGGGCGGGGCTCGACCGCGAGATCTGGCAGTGCCCGGTGGTGCTGCTGGCCGACGTCCGCTCGGTCGGCGTCCAGGGCGACGGCCGCACGTACGGTCACCCGGTGGTGCTGCGCCCGGTGACCTCGGAGGACGCGATGACGGCGGACTGGGCGCGCGTGCCCTACGACGTGCTGTCGCGCATCTCGACGCGCATCACCAACGAGGTGCGAGAGGTCAACAGGGTGGTGGTCGACGTGACCAGCAAGCCGCCCGGCACGATCGAGTGGGAGTAGCCATCACTTAGCGGGGAGTCACGGAATAATCGCATTCCGTGACTCCCCCTTTGCGTTTCGGCTACATCGACGAGTCGATCCACGACAGACACGGCCTCTATCTCATCGCCGTGGTGCGCGCGCACCCCTCATTGGAGGGCGAGGCGCGCGACCTGCTGACCGCCTGCATACCCACCGGTCAGCGACCACATTGGGGCAAGGAGAGTGGCTCGGTGCGCGACGCCCTCGTGCGGGCCGTCGCGTCCCTTGAGGTCGATGCGCCAGGAGGCCGCGCGGGCTCGGGCGCTGGGCTGGGCGGCGCTCGAGCTTGCCCCGGGTGTCGGTCACCTGGTCATCGACCGGCGTGAGGATCGGCAGAACCGGACCGACAGGAAGGTGCTATCGGCGTTCGCGGGACGCCCTCAGCGCTTCACCTTCGCGCACGCGTCGTCCAGTGCGATGCCTCTGCTGTGGGTGGCTGACATCGTGGTGGGTGCCGCCGCAGCGCAACTCGCGAGAGGGGAGGAGCGTTATCTCAAGGCGCTGGACGGGCTGGTGGAGCTCTCGTCCGAGCTGACCGCGTCTTGACAGCGCAAAGGCCGGGCGCCCGTCATGCGGCGGAAAACCCGGCCTCACTTCGCAGCCCTAGTGGGCTGCGCATAACCGAGTGTAATCGACCGACTGCGGCAGTCAAGCGGAAAGCGCAAAGGCCGGGCGCCCGCCATCCGGCGGAAAAACCCGGCCCCACTTCGCAGCCCTAGTGGGCTGCGCATTACTTATAGTAGCCAATCGACTGCGGGGGTCAAGCCCTTTGCGGGACTGACGCTCACCGACTGGTCACGACGACACAGTGCTCGTGTCGCGCGGTCGAGGGAGCTCTACGACGCCACCCACTGACCTGGCGGCCAGCCGCCTGCCGTACCGCTGGGCGGGCAGTTCCACGAAGCGGTGGGTGAGCCGGCTCGCGCCGAGGATGAGCGCCAGCAGCGCGAGGCCGAGGCCGAGCTGGGCGGGCCACGGCAGCAGCCTGGTGTCGCCGAAGATCAGCAGCGCCAGCTTGAGCAGCGGTACGTGCACGAGGTAGACCGAGTAGCTGATCAGGCCGAGCCAGGCCAGCACCCGCGGCAGGGCCCGCTCGCGCAGCGCGAAGAACACCGCGAAGGTGGCCGCGGCCAGGCCCATCGTGGCCAGGTTGGTGAGGCCGTTGAAGGTCACCGGCTTGAGGAACGGCACCAGCACGATCAGCGCCGCCACCCCCGCCACCGGCCACAGGCCCGAGCTCTGGCCGTGCTGCCAGCGGTGGATCGCGGTGCCGGTGAACATCACCGACAGGATCATCGCGCCCTGCCAGGTCTCCCTGCTGCCGATCCAGATGAGCCCGACGGCCAGGACGGCCAGCGTCACCCCGCCCGCCAGCCGCAGGGAGCGAGAGCCGTACAGCACGCCGCTGAGGCCCGCCGCGACCACGGCCAGCACCACGAGCGGCGCCCACGGGCCGTCGAGCAGGTGGCCCTCGCGCGGCATCGTGAAGGCCACCAGTGTGGCCAGCGCCGCGAACGCCAGCGCGAACAGCCCGCTGCGCCGGTGCACCCCGGCCACGAACAGGCCCGTGACCAGCAGGTAGAAGACCATCTCGTAGGAGAGCGTCCACATCGGCTCGACCAGGCCCGCCGAGCCCGTGACCTCCATGAGCATCGTGAGGTGGGCGAAGACGTCGGCGTCGCCGCGCAGCGGCAGCAGGGGCGCCAGCGCCAGCGTGATCACGATGACCAGCAGGTAGAGCGGGTAGAGGCGGAACACCCTGCTGATCCAGAACGCCTTGATCTCGCCCCTGCGCTCCAGCGAGGCGGGGATGATGTAGCCGCTGACGAGGAAGAACACCAGCACTCCGTAGATGCCGAGGTTCATCCAGCGCGGCCGCAGCCAGTCGAGGAAGTGGTAGTTGAGGTGCTCGACGAGGACGGCTGTCGCGCCCACGCCACGCAGGGCGTCGAGCCACGCCAGCCGTCGGGTCATTCCGCGAAGTTTACCCGCGCCCCGCGCGCCAGAAGCGGACGAGCAGAGGGAGCATGAGGAAACCGATGAAGATCGGCGAGGCCATGTAGCGGAAGTCCTGGGCGGAGATGTTGGCGAGCACCGCCGCCTGCTGGCCGAGCATCGCCGCCGCGATCGCGAACACCCACCGGTTGCCCCGCAGCCACGCCGCCACCCCCAGCGCCAGGTAGGAGGCGTAGCACCAGATCGGTCCGCGCCAGACCAGCCAGTCGAGGTCGGGCTCGTAGGAGGCCCACAGCCATTCGTTGGCGAGGTCGTTGAGCGGCTGCGACAGCGGGCGCAGGTTGAAGCTCTCGTACTCGGGATGGCGCTCGATCGCGTACGGGCCGACGTACTCCCACGTGAACCACCGGTGGGAGAAATGGTAGGTCTCGCCGCCCTCCGACCAGCGGTCGGCTCCAGGGCGCCAGGCGATGGCGCCCCTGCACAGCCGAGTCTTGATCACCTGGTCCGGCGCCTCGATCAGAAGCCGCTGCCAGAGCGCCATCACCTGCGGGCTCAACTCGTCGGCCCGCCGCCAGTCGAAGTCCTCCCGCCAGATCAGCGGGTTGATCGTGTTGCAGTTGGCGCCCCGCCACCACCGGTCCAGCGGCGCGATCTCGGCCATCAGCGCCACGTCCTGCGTGGTGAACAGGTCCGTGCGCTCCTTCCACGCCACCGCGATGTCGCCGTAGGCGGTGTGGTAGACGAACGTGCGCGACGGCGGCACGATCCCGACCTGCGGGAGGATCAGGTTGGTCAGCAGCACGGGCACGCCCGCCGCGACCAGGCCCGTCACGGCCAGCCGCGCCCTCGCGCCCTTCCCGATGATCACCAGCACGATCACGGTGATCGCCACCACCAGGAACCCGTTGGCCCTGAACAGGCCCGCGCCCAGCATGACCGCGCCGAGCCCGATCAGCGTCCCCCTGGTCGGGCCCCTGTTCTTGGCGATGCGTGCGATCACCGCGGTGATGCCGATGACGCACGCGGTGAACGGCACGTCCTTCCAGAACGTCACCGCGAACGCCCCGAACGGCGGAGCGAAAGGGAGCAGGACAGCGGCGATCGTCGTCGGCACCCGCGGCGCGCCGAGCCGCTTGAGCTCCTGGGCGAGTAAGGCGACGGCCGCGGCCATGGCCGTCGTCTGCAGGAACGTCACGGGGCTGACCTCGCCCGTGGCCTTCACGCTCAGCCACAGCAGCGCGTCGTAGAGGACCGAGTGATCGCTGACCCATGGCCCTTCGAGGGTGTGGGTCAGATAGAGCGCGGAGTCACGGCTGAACAGTCCAGGATAGAAGGCGGCCCACCACAACAGGAGCACGACCTGGATGAAGAGGAATGTCCGCGCTGTGGACCGTTCGACCGTCACACGGGCTATATTTCAGGTGCGCGTGGATCAGTGCAAAACGGTCTTCTCACCGGTAGGCCCAGGGACCGAAATCCTGTGGACAGCGCTGCCTAGAGGCCGGTGCGCGTCATGAACGGCGAGCGCCTGGGCCGGCGAACACGGGTGCCGAGCGTCCCGTTCCACGGCCGTCCGATCCCTCTTCGTGGTACTCCGCCTCGACGTTGACCGACCAGATGTCGTGCTGGGCGTCGTGGACGATGTTCTCGACCGTCAGCATCGCCGTCAGCATGGAGTGATCCTGGTTGTTGTACCGATGCATACCGTTGCGGCCGACTGGGTGAATCTCCGGCCACTCGACCTCGAGGTACTTCCGCAGCGTCTCAACGCTGCCGGCGTAGTCGGCGTCGTAGACGGGATAGGCCTTGGGCATCCGGACAACGTATCCCTGCTGAACCGCACCCGGGTGGACCAGCCCGAGCCGCTCCAGCTCCTCGGTGCCGAACCGTACGAGTTCGTGGTCAGCGCTCTCCCACAGGTCGTCGCCCTCGTTGACGAAGTACTCCAGCCCAAGACAGGTCCGGCCGGCCTGAACCAGGTGCGGCGACCAGGAGCCGTAGTTCTGCACGCGGCCCAGCCGCACCTCGGGGGAGTGGATGTAGATCCAATTGTCGGGGAAGGAGTACTTCTCCGGCACCACCAGGGCGATCGTGAGGAAATCGCGGAACTTGAGTTTCGCCGACGCCTCGGCCACGGCGTCGGGTACGCCGGTGTCGAGAGCCTGGATCAGGTGGTTCATCGGCATGGTCGAGATGAGGTTCTGGCAGTCGACCGTCCTGGCCTGGCCGCCCGACCGGACCGTGACACTGAGGCCGCGCGGCCCCCGGCTGATGCGCTCCACCCTGGTGTTGAGCCGGACGGCGGAGCCGAGCTTGTCGGCGCAGGCCTCCCACATCATGCCAGGACCGTACTTCGGGTAGCGGAACTCCTCGATGAGACTGGTGATCTCCTTCTGGTTCCGCCGGGGCATCAGCGCGTTGAGGATGGCCCTGCCCAACGAGAGGTTCTTGATCCGTTGGGCGGCCCAGTCCGCCTGGATCGACGTGGCCGGTACGCCCCACACCTTCTCGGTGTAGGTCTTGAAGAAGATGCCGTAGAGCCGCCATCCGAACCGGGCGGCCACCCAGCCCTCGAACGTGGACTGGTCCGCGGGCGGACGCAGCCTCGCCCAGGCGTACGAGCCCACGCAGCGGAAGGACTCGTAGATCCCAAGGTTCTTGAGGGCGTTGGCCGCCTTCAACGGGTAGTCGTAGAAGTTGCCCTTGTAGTAGATCCGGCTCATCCGAGGACGCAGCAGGAAGTCGTCGTCATCGAGGATCTCGTTCCAGAACGCCTCTACGCGCCGCACCTTGGTGAAGAAGCGGTGTCCGCCGATGTCGAACCGCCAGCCGTCGCGCTGCGCGGTCCTGCTGATGCCACCGACGACCGCGTCGGCTTCGAAGACCGTGCACTCCACGCCGCGCCTTCGCAGCTCGTAGGCGGCGGTAAGACCGGCCGGTCCCGCTCCTGCGATCACGACAGGTGTGTAGTCCACGAGAGGTCTCCGGTTCAGTGAGTGCACGGGGTCACCGCTGCGGCGTCAGCTGACCAGGGGCGCGTCGAGCGCCCTTCTGCCGCGGGCCAGACCCGATCGATAGTGCAGGCGGGCGCGCGCGAAATCCGGTTCTTTCACCTGTGCTGGAACAAGCTTGGTGAACCTATTCACCGGCTGCCGGGACTATACGGACACTCGGTGTGAGGAGACTTCAGGGAGTCGCGGCCCGGTCAGGGTGCCGCCGGGTAGCTCTCTCCTGCGGCCAGGCGCCGTCCTCTCAGCAGGGTGGAGACGGTGACCAGGTGATAGCCGCGCTTCTTGAGCTCCTCGATGACCTCCGGCATCACCTGAACCGTCTGCGGGACGGTGTCGTGCATGAGGATGACGCCGTCGCGTCTGGCGAGCTTCAGGATCACGGCTTTGATCTTCTTCTGGTCGCGAAGCTTCCAGTCGAGAGTGGTTCCGCTCCACAACACCTGCGCCAGCCCGGCATCCTTCGCCAGCCCGAGAACCCGATCGTCGGTGTGCCCGTACGGCGGGCGGAACAGGCGCGGCGGCCTGCCGGTGACGCTCGCGATGGCTTCCTGGGTGGTCAGCAACTCCTGGGTGACCTGTTCGTCGAAGAGCGTGGGAAGACTCGCATGGGACCACGAGTGGTTGCCGATCTCATGGCCTTCGCGAGCCATGCGCTTCACCAGGGCGGGGCGTCGTTCGACGTGCTTGCCGACGAGGAAGAAGGTGGCTTTCACGCGCTCTTTCCTGAAGAGGGACAGCAGCGCTCCCGTCTCGGTTCCCGGGCCGTCGTCGAAGGTGAGGGCGATGCATTTGACCTTGGCGCACGTGGGTGCCGCCTGCGCGGGGAGCGCCATGAGCACCACGGCCGCCGTCATGCCTGTCACGACCACACCACGAAACGCCATGATCCGCCTCTCTTAGTCCTGGTAGGGCCAGCGTCCCACAATGCGGGGCCATCCCTTGGGTCACGCAGGGGTCAACTTCGGCTATGCGTGTGGTCGCCGTTCGGTGGTCGTAGCAGGGCCGTGGGCATGCTGGACACTCCGTCAATCGCTAAGAAGGTAACGTCAATGGGCCCGGAACTCAGCGTCGTCGTCCCCTTCCACAATGTCGCGCATTATCTGCCGGCGTGCCTTTCTTCGCTGGCCGCACAGACCTTGACCGATCTTGAAGTCATCTGCGTCGACGACGGCTCCACGGATGGCGGCGACGTGGTCGTCAAGGAGTTCGCCGCGGACGACTCCCGTTTCCGTCTCATCCGGCAGGACCAACAAGGCCCGGGCCCGGCCAGGAACAGAGGCATCGCGGAGGCCGCCGGCCGGCTGCTCGCCTTCGCCGACGGTGACGACGTCGTGCCGCCACGTGCCTACGACCTGTTGGCGGGGAGCCTCGACCGGACGGGCTCCGACCTGTCCTGCGGCAACGTGCGCTGCTTCGACTCCTACGGTTCGTGGCCGTCGCCCATGCACGCCGACCTGTTCGCCATGGCGGCCGAGCGCACGCATGTGAGTCACAGACCCGGACTGTTGACGGACAGGACGGTCTGGAACAAGGTCTACCGCCGAGACTTCTGGGATCGCAGCGCGCTCACCTTTCCCTCGGGCCTGTACGAGGACATCCCCGTCGCGCTCCCCGCGCATGTGCTGGCCCGCGGTGTCGACGTGCTGGAGGAGGTGGTCTACCACTGGCGGCAGCGTGACGCGGGCGATCGGTCGATCACGCAAAGCCGGCTGGAACCAGGCCATATCGAGGACAGGGTGGCGTCCATCGCGACGGTTCGCGCCTTCCTGCGCCGCGAACGCCCGGCGCTGCTGGCCGCCTACGACGAGCAGGTGCTCCGCAGCGATCTCATGCCGTTCCTCGAGCTGTTCGAGCAGGCGGGGGAGGACTATCGGCGCCGCTTCGTCGAGAGAGTGGGCGGGCTCGTCTCCGAGATTCCCGACGGAGTGCTCGCCCGACTGCCCTGGCTCTGCCGGCTCGCCTACCACCTCGCCTCCGTCGGCATGGCGGACGAGCTGGTCGACGTGCTCGTCGATCGTAGAACCGGACGCCGGTTCGCCGTTTCACGCCGCGTCCTCCGGCGCTACGCCGATCATCCTCTCCGTCACCGCCGATCCTTGCCGAAGCGGCTGTTCCATGTCAGCGACGACCAGGTGACGCTGGTGGCCAAGGCCGAGAGGGTCAGAGAAGCCGACGGCCAACTGGTGATCACGGGGCACGCTTACCTCCGCGAGCTGGACGCGCGGAAGTCCTCGATCGCGATTCGGCTGAACTCCGCCGAGGGGTCGGCGATCGACCTGCAGGTGCGCACCGTGTCCCGACCCGACATCTGCGCTGTGACAGGCCCGGACAGGACCTGGTACGAGCCGTGCGGATTCGAGGCGCGCATGCCAGTGGAGTGGCTGTCCCCGCCTGGCACGTGGGAGATCAGAGCGGAGGTCACCAATGGGTCGGTCACGAAGGAGGGACCACTCACGGTCGGCCCGCGGCACGCCGCCGCCTGCGCCGTCGTGCTCTGGCGCGGGTGGCGGGTCAGGGTCGAGTTCGCTCCCACGCGTTCGGGCCTGCGGGTGACCTCGCGCACCGTCAAGGCCGTCCTGGATCGTGGGGAGGTCCGCGAGGACGGGCTGGCGTTGTGGGGGCGGGTGGCGAAGGGGATCTCCACGTGCCGCCTGACGGTGGGCGCCGAAAGCCTCCCCGTGCCGGTGGAGAGGAACGCGGCCACCTTCCACGTGGTCGTTCCGCACACCCTCGCGGCTGAGGGAATGCTCGGTCTGGAGGCCGGCGGTAAACGCATCAAGATCTACGCCCCCGCCAAGCTGGGTCATCTGGCATGCCGTACCCCGTACGGCGAGCGCGCCGTCGTGGCGGGCCCCGCCGGCACAGTCGGTGTGGCCAACCACGCGGCCGTGCCGTCCGTCACCACGGTCGAGTGGTTGGAGGAGGGCGGACTCAGGCTCGCGGGCCGCTATGCCGAAGACGCCGAGCCCAAGGGTTTCCGGCTCGTCCGAGCCACCGGAGGCGGCGTTCACGAACTCACGGCCACGATGGGCGACGGCCGTTTCACCGTCGACATCAGCCCGGGGGCCATGCCCGTCCACGGAGCCCGGCTTCCCCTTGCCACCGGCAGATGGCGCTTCCTGGCACTCACCGCCGAGGGGCCGGTACGGCTGAGATTCGCCACGAGGCTGCCAAGGGCCGAGGCGATGCGGACGGGCATGCACGAGGTGTGGTTGAGGCGGACCGGCCCGTCCCACGTCGACCTCCAGGTCGGGCTTGCCCCAGCGGTGAGCCAGGCGGCGGGCCGTCGCGCGGTGGAGCGTGACTACCCGCGCCTTCGCCTGCGACCCCAGGAGGACCTGGTCGTCTTCGAGTCCTGGCACGGCAGGCGGTGCTCCGACAGCCCACGCGCGATCTTCCACGAGCTTCGGTCGAGAGACGCCGGTCGGGAATGCGTGTGGGTGACGCGCGACGGGCAGTTCAGCCCGCCCGACGGTGCGAGGGTGGTCGTCAGGAACAGTCCAGAGCACTGCGAGGCGCTGGCCGCGGCGTCGCATATCGTGACCAACTGCAGCGCTCCCGACTGGTACGTCAAGCGCGGTGGCCAGATGTATGTGCAGACCTGGCACGGAACGCCGATGAAGAGCCTCGGCGATGACATCCTCGCCCCCGCCAGGTTGGTCCTGGAGGAGCAGGCGGGTGTGGACGACCGCGACGTCGGCCACTGGGACCTCCTTCTGTCGGCCAACCGGTTCAGCACCGAGATCTTCCGGCGGGCGCTCGGATACACAGGGGAGATCGCCGAGATCGGCCGCCCCGCGAACGACAGGCTGCTGTCCGCACCGGATCCGGCCCTCAGGAAGGTGCTCGGGATAGCGCCGGACAAGCGAGTGGTGCTGTACGCCCCGACCTGGCGGGAAGACGAAATCGGTCGCGGTGGGCACCCCCGTATGAGGTTCCGGTTGGACCTGGAGCTGATGCGTGCGCGACTCGGAGACGACCACGTCCTTCTCGTGAGCGCCCATCCATGGGTGGCCTGTGGCGTTCCGGCGCCCAACCATGGCGGATTCGTCCTCGACGTCAGCGGCTACCAGCACCCGGAAGAGGCGCTGGCGCTCGCGGACGTGCTCGTCACGGACTACTCGGGCATCGCGTTCGACTTCGCGGTGACAGGCAAGCCGATGATCTTCTTCGCTGACGACCTGCCCCGCTACCGCGACCGGCTGCGAGGTCTCTATCTCGACTACGAGTCGGAGGCGCCTGGGCCGGTCGTCTCGACTACGGCGGAGGTCGTCTCCGCGGTGCGCCGCGCGGAGGCGCGCTACGACGCGTTCGCGAACACCTTCTGCGCGTTGGACGACGGTCATGCGGCCGCGCGCGCGGTGGATCGGATCTTCGGATGACCGAGGTCCGCTCCAGGCCGGCGGCGAATCGGATGCCCGTCACCCGTAGCGCGGTCATCTACGTCGCGGTCGGGCTGACCAGCTACGCGGTGGACGCCGGAGTCCTCGTGCTGTTGCACCGGGTGCTGGACGTCGGGCTGGCGGCCGCCACGACGGCCGCCTTCGCCACGGCCTTCGTCGCGAACTTCGCGCTCAACCGCAGGTTCAGCTTCGCCGGCGGCCATGGGCGCCTGGGCGCGCAGTTCGGCCGCTATCTGCTGCTCGGGACGATCAGCTACGCCCTGACACTGGCGCTCGTTCTCGGGCTGGCGTGGCTCGGCCTGCACTTCCTGCTGGCCAAGACGACCGCGGTGGGGTGTTCTGCCGGAGTCAACTTCCTGCTCTGCCGCTCCTGGGTCTTCCGCGGGGTGCGTGTTTAGCGATCACTGAACGCGGTTTGGCCGTTCCTTTGAGGGGTGTGCTGAACACTCGACTGCGTTGTGGACTCCTTCGAGGAAACACCCGTGGAGCGTGATGGTTGATCTCGTTGGCGCGAGCGTTTCGGCCGTTTCACCGCCGGTGCGCCGGCCGCGGCTGAAGGCGAACGCGAAGCTGTACGGCGCCACGTGCGCGGTGCTGTGCTGGGCCGCCATGCTGCCGCTCGCCTTCTTCCTCCCGAAGTTCTTCGACCTGAACCCCTTCACGGTGCGGGGAGCCGCCGCGCCGGCAGTGGCAGGGCTGATCGCCGCCGCCGTGCTGTCAGGCGCAGCGCTGATCTTCCGTGGGCGGCGCAGGGGCATCGACCTGGTGATCTGCTGTGGCGCGGGCGTCTATTCCGCCTGGATCGCGATGGTGCTCTGGACGTCGCTCCACGGAACGCCCTTCGGATTCGCCGGACTGGTGGGCGACATGCAGCGCATGTCGGCGATGGCCACCCGCTATGCCACGACCTCCGCCAGCACCGACCATTTCGTCACCAGTCTTCCGAGCGAGTATCCGCCCCTCTACCACTGGATCATCGGGCGGTCGGCCGCGGTCACCGGCATACCCGCGTGGCGCCTGCTGGGTGACGCGGAGGTCATCACCGTGTCGCTCGCGGTTCTCGCCGCCTTCCTGCTGTGGCGCATGCTGGTGCCGAGCGGTGCCGCGCTGGCCATAGCCGCCTTCGGCATCGTGGCCTACGGAGAGCCGCTCAAGCCTTTCGCCGTACTCGCCGCCGCCGTCTTCACGCCCTGGGTCATCGCGTCATTCGTCACCCGGTCGCCCTGGCGGATGCACTGGGCGTGGAGCGGACTGATCGGTGGCGGCCTGATCCTGCTGTACCAGGGCTACTTCATGTATGCGGGGATCGGTCTCCTGCTGATCGTCGGCGTGAACCTGTGGTCGGCGGCGAGCCGGCGGCGATACCTGTCACACTGCGCCGGGGTGCTGGCCGTCGCGCTGATCGTGTCGTCGTGGTTCCTGGTGCCGTATGCGTCGGTCCTGCTGGCGGAGGGCGGCCAGGCGACCGCCATGGCCTGGGTGAACACGGCCATCGCCGATGGGCAGTTCCCGTTTCTCCAGCTGACGCTCATCGGCCTGCTCCAGCTGACCGGACTGTTCGGGGCGGTGTGGTACCGGCTGACCGCGTTCTGGGCGGCCCCGGTGATCATGCTGGTGGTCGGCGCCTACGCCTACTACGCGGTGATGGGCATCGGCTTCCTGCAGGACGGCGGAGGCCGCCAGATGCACTATGTGGTCCGCATCGCCAGTCCTGTGCTCGCCGCCGCCGGAGTGCTGACCGTCGCCGCGGTGGCCAGGACGGTCGCCCGCGCCGGCGGTCCCGCTTTCGGCAGGCCAGGCTCGGGCATGTGCGCCCTGCTGGTGGTGGCCCTGGCGGCAGGGACGGCCTACGCCGACCGCTGGTCGCCGAACATGAGGCGCGACTGGCAGAACAGGTGGACCTATCTGGGCGGCGCACCCAACGAAGCGGTGGTGGCCCACCAGGAGCCGTTGCCTTCGGGGCAGTATCCGCCCTACGGGCCGGAGGAAGGACGGACGAGCCGGTTCCCCGTCCTGGACATCAGCAGGACGGTGCGCGGCTGGGGACAGGAGCGACCACTCACGCTCTCCTACGACGAGCGGCTCTTCTCCTACCTGCCCTGGCCGGGATACGTGGGAGTGGACCGCACCTCGGCCAACAGCCTGGTCCGCTGGGATGACAGGCACGCGGAGGTGCGCCTGCTGGCCCAGACCCGGGATGCGCGAGCGTTCGCGGCCAGGGCGGCCGCGACCCGGTTCGGGCCGATCGACCTGTTCGTTCTCCGCCGGTCGGGGTCGCGGTGGACGTGGCTCGACGTCGCCTTCGATCCAGGCCAGTTCGACACCAGATTCTTCCTGGTTCGCCAGGACCTGCCTCACGGCACGGTGATCGCGCTGAGGAAACCTGAACTCGCCGTAAAGGCTGTCCCATGACGGCCAAAGGTGATGGTGATGCACTCTCCAGTTCACGGACGTGGTCGGGATGCTGGCGTCATGGCATCTCTCAAGATCAGCATCGTCGTGCCGTTCCACAACGTGGAGCGATACATCTCCGAGTGCCTAGCCTCACTGGCTCGCCAGACCCTTGCCGATCTGGAAGTCATCATGGTGGACGACGGATCACCCGACGGTTGCGCGGTCATCGCCAAGGAGTTCGCCGCTCGTGACTCCCGGTTCCACCTGATCCAGCAGGAGAACCGGGGGCTGGGGCCCGCACGCAACAGGGGCGTGACGCACGCCCGCGGTGAGTACCTCTGCTTCGCCGACAGCGATGACGTGTTGCCGCCCCAGGCGTACGAGCTGATGGTCGCGTCGCTGGACCGGACGGGATCCGATTTCGCCACCGGTGACGTGCGGACCTTCGGGGCCATGGGGGTCAGGCCTTCGTGGCTGCCCGCCCGTCTGTACGCGACCGACCGGCCAGGTACGCACGTCCGTCAGGATCACCGGCTGCTCTGGGACAGGTCGGCGTGGAACAAGGTGTTCCGCCGGTCCTTCTGGGACGCCCAAGGGTTCGCCTTCCCCGCAGGTCTGTACGAGGACGTTCCGGTGACGGTGCCGGCACACGTCAAGGCGTGCGCGGTCGACGTCGTACCCGAGGTCGTCTACTACTACCGCGTCCGAGAGGGCGGCGAGCCGTCCATCACCCAGCGCAAGCACGAGCCGGCCCACCTGGCGAGCCGCATCGCGCAGCTCCAACCGGTGACCGACTTCTTCGAGCGCGAAGCGCCCGAACTGGCGACCCCCTTTCACAAGACCGTCGTCCAGGCGGAGTTCCGGCTGGCCATGGAGGCGCTCCTGTCGGCCGATGACGACGGACGCGCGCAGCTGCTCGCTCTGGTCGCCGACTACCTCGATCGGATGGCGCCCGAGGCCTACGGCGAACTCGGCCCCTCCTACCGGCTCAAGTGCGCTCTTGCCGCACGACGTGACCTCCCTGCCCTGGTCAAGGCGCTGCAGGCGGAGAAGGAACGCGGCGAGCCCGCCGTGGTGGTCAGCAGAGGACGTCTGCGCCGACGTCTTTACCACGACGTGCTCTTCCCTGGAGCGAAGCTGCCGGAGGAGCTGTTCAGAGCCGAAGACGATCTCTCGCTGCGCGGCAAGGTCGACGCGGTCACCTGGCGGGACGACGTCATGGTCATCGAGGGACACGCCCACATCGATCGTCTGCCCATGGGAGAGCAGGACGACCTGCAGGTCTGGCTCCGCAACACCAGAACGGACGAACGGCTCCCGCTCGACTGCCGGCGGACCCGCCGTCCCGACGTCACCGCGGCCTCGCGGCAGTCGGCCGTCTCCTATGACGGGTCAGGGTTCCGGGCCGAGCTGCCCTCCACGGCCCTCAAGAGCGGCAACCGGTGGATGCCGGCCGTATGGGAGCTATGCGTGGCCGTCGGGAGTGGCGGTCTGTGCAGGGAAGGACCGCTGCGGGGAGAGGGACTCCCGCCGGTCAAGGGGCTTCAGGGACGTCGCTGGATCCGCCCCCTGTTCACCGAGAGCGGCCGCTTCCAGGTCCGCGTGCGCAAGCCGCGGACCGTGCTGGTCTCGTGCCGGTACGAGGAGGGAGAGCTCCGCCTCAAGGGTTGGATCAGAGCCGGTTCGCCGCCCATCGGCGTGGTCGCCACACGGCGCAGGGACGGCCTGGCAGTGGAGGCGGCAGTGGAGGGAGTCGCGACTGACGGCAGACACTGGGATTTCCATGCCCTGCTCCCCACTGACCAGCTGGCGGAGGAGCCCCGAGGCCAGGTGATCGACACGATGCTCTGGGCGGGTGAGCAGACCGAGTGGGCGCTCTCCGTGATCACAGAGGACGGCCGGTTCCGGCTCGCGGCCGATGACCTCCAGCCGGTCAGAGCGCGCGCCGGCCAGGGTGAGGCGGTGCTGGCCCCTACCCGGTACGGCGATGCGGCGCTGACCGTGCGCCCATGCCTTCCCTATGTCACGCACGTCGCGTGGTCGCCGGCGGGGGAGCTCGTCCTGGATGGCGGCCGCGTCGAGGGGCCCTGCCCGCTGGAACTCAGGCGGCTGCCCGAGCAGGACGCTCACACGGTCGTCGCGGCCTGGACCGGCACCACCTTTCGCGCCGTGCTCGATCCCGTCACCATGCCGGGGGCCGCCGCTGCCGCGCCGTTGGCGGCAGGCACGTGGGACCTGGTGGCCGGCGACGGCTTCCCGGTGCTCATGGACTGCCCGCCCGCCGCCGCCCTCGACCGCGGCGAGCTCAGGTTCACGCCGCTGCGCTCCGGGAACGGCGTCCTGCGCCTGGCCGTACGGCAGGCGGAGGGAGAGCGGGAAGAAGGACGCTACGCGCGGCGCAGGCTGGAGCGGGAGATCTACCCGAAGCTACGCCGTCAGCCGACCTCGGACAGCGTGGTCTTCGACAGCTGGGAGGGCAAACAGTGCTCGGACAGCCCCAGGGCGATCTTCGAGCGGCTCAGGGACAGCGGCCTCGACCTGGTATGGGTGCGCAGAGAAGGCCGCTTCGAGACACCTGAGGGCGGCAGATGCGTGGTGCGGGACAGCGAGGCGCACTACGAGGCATTGGCGCGGGCCAGGCACGTGGTCGCCAACAGCACACAGCCGCGCTGGTACCGCAAGCGGAAGGGCCAGATCTATCTGCAGACCTGGCACGGGACTCCGCTCAAGCGCATCGGCTTCGACATGGAGAAGGTGCACAGTCTCGAGGGAGCCGCCTATCTCGATCGGTTCGCGGCGGACGTGGCGCAGTGGGATTTCCTCATCTCGCCCAACCCCTTCAGCACGCCCGTCTTCCGCAGGGCCTTCCGGTACGAGGGAGAGATACTGGAGACGGGCTATCCGCGCAATGATCTCCTCCTGGCCCCGGACAGGGAGCAGCGCGCCCTCGAGGCGCGCCGGCGCCTGGGCGTGCCGGACGGAACGCGGGTGGTGCTGTACGCGCCGACCTGGCGCGACGACGACCACGTTCACGGCCGCTACCGCTTCGACCTGAAGCTGGATCTGGCACACGCCCGCTCGGCACTCGGAGCCGACCACGTCGTGCTGGTACGCGGCCACAGCAACGTCTCCGCGCGGCTGCCGCGAGACGACGGGTTCACCATCGACGTCAGCCGCTACCCGGACGTCGCCGACCTCTACCTGGTGGCCGACGTGCTGGTCACCGACTACTCCTCGGCGATGTTCGACTTCGCGGTCACCGGCAAGCCGATCCTGCTGTTCACCTATGACCTTGAGCGCTACAGGGATGAGCTCAGAGGCTTCTCCTTCGATCTGGCGGAGTGCGCGCCAGGGCCGCTGTTGCGGAGGTCGGAGGAGGTGGTCGAGGCCCTGGCGGCACTGGACAGGACCGCCGAGGCCTACGCGTCGTCGCACGCGGCCTTCACCGCCCGCTTCTGTCCGCTCGACGACGGGGCGGCCACCGAGCGCGTGGTTCGGCGTGTGTGGGGAGACATCTGATGGCCGTGACGCTGCGACGGATCGACGAGGCGAGCGTCACGCCGACCCGGTGGCGAAAGATGATGCCGCGCGGACGCCGCCGGATGCCGGTGGTGGTGTTCACCGCATGCATGTCCGTCTACGCGATCTGGTGGGCCGCCTGTTATCCGGGGTTGATGAGCTGGGACTCAGTGACCATCGTGTGGCAGGTCACGTCAGGGTCGTGGCGGGCCGACCACTCGGTCCTCTACAACGCCCTCGTATGGGCGTCCATCGCGACCACCGGAGATCTCGCCGCCCTCACCCTGACCCAGGGGGCACTGGCGGCCGCGACTCTCTCCCTGATGGCGGTGGCGATCAGGGATCTGGGGGTGCCAGGCCGGTGGTGCGCCGCCGCCGCGGTCGTGGTGGCCGCGCTGCCGGCGACGGGCACGTTCGTGGTCACGGTGTGGAAGGACGTGCCTTTCGCGCTCTGCCTCGTGGCGATGACCGCCACCGTGGCGCTTCTCGTGCGGCGCAGGCGCTCGACCGCGCTCGCAGTGGGCCTCGCGGCCGAGACACTCGCGCTGGTGCTCCTGCGGAACAACGCGTTCGTCTTCGTGCTGATCGGCTTCGTCATCGTCGTGGTGCTGCTTCCCGGCGCCAGGGTGAGGGTGGCGCTCGCGGGGGCCGTGCCGGTGTCCCTGTCGTTCCTCGCCTCGGCGTTCGTCTATCCCGCCATGGGGATAGAGCCGGTCAGGCCATGGCTCACCTATGCCACGGCGTACTCCGACATCGCGGTCACCTATGCCGCCCGTCCGGAGATCTTCGGGGCCAAGGAGCTGGACCTCATGCGGCGCGTGGCGCCTCTCGAGCATTGGCGTGACAACGCGACGTGTTACAACGCGGACCCCACCCTGAGCAGAGGGTTCGACGTGGCGAGGTCGGACCGGCTCCATCGCGAGCTCGTCGGGCTCTGGGCCGATCTGCTGAAACGGGTGCCCGCCGAGGTGGCAGGGGCCCGGTTGTGCCGTGGGTCGGTGGCGTGGAAGGTCTTCCCCGAGGTTCCGGAGGAGCGGCTCCTCATCGGCTGGTCCAGGGTGCCCGACGACCTGTTCGGTTGGAGCATGGGCGGGAAACCGTTTCCTGAGGGACGGAACAGGGACATCCTCACGACCAGGCCCTTGTCCGACACTCTGCACAACGTGGCCGCGTTCGCCAGGGACGTGACGTACACCAGGCAGGTGGAGTGGATCTTCTGGCGTGGTGCCACCTGGTGCTACGTCGCCTATGCAGCGGTCATCGCGGCGGCGTGGGCCACGCGCAGGCCGGCACTGCTGGCGCTCGCGGGCATCGTCGCCGGGCAGCAGCTCGGTGTGATGCTCGCCATTCCCGCGCAGCTGTTCAGGTACATGGCCGCCCCGATGATGGTCGGCATGATGCTGGTCCCGCTCCTGGTGGCCGCCCTGGCGGGGCGTCTGCGCGGTCGGGAGGCGTCATGAAGAGACGGGTCCTCATCATCATCCCGGCGCTCAACGAGGCGCTGTCGATCACCAAGGTGCTCGATGAGCTGCGCACCACCTGTCCTGAGCATGACGTGCTGGTGGTGGACGACGGATCGAGCGACGCGACCGGCGCCGTCGCCGCGGCGGCCGGCGCGGCGGTGCTGCGTCTGCCGTACAACCTCGGGGTGGGCGGCGCGATGCGAGCCGGCTACAGGTACGCGCGTGAGCGCGGCTACACCGTGGCGGTTCAGGTGGACGCCGACGGGCAGCACGACACGGCCTACGTCCCCGCCCTCATCGAGCTGCTGGAGCGGGCCGACGTGGCGATCGGCGCCCGTTTCGCCGGGACCGGGACGTACAGTTCGGCCGGCCTGCCGCGCAGGGTGGCCATGTGGCTGCTCGCCAAGGTCCTCTCGGTGCTCGCGGGGACTCGCATGACCGACGTGACCAGCGGCTTTCGGGCGTGCAACGCCAGGGCGATCGCGGTGTTCGCCACGCACTACCCGGTGGAGTATCTGGGGGACACGGTCGAGTCGCTGGTCATCGCGCTGCGATCGAACTGTGTCGTTCGGCAGGTCCCCGTCGTCATGCGCGCCAGGCGCGAGGGGCGGGCCAGCCAGAGCACGGCCAGATCACTGGTCTACCTGGCCAGGGTCGCGGTCGCGCTGGGGCTCGCGCTGGTCAGACGTTGGGAGCCGGTCGAGACGGCGTCGGAAGGAGTCCGCGCGTGAGCGCCTACACGCTGGGAGTGCTCGGGGCGGCCGTCACCATGACGGTCATCTTCGAAATGCTGCGCAGGCGGAAGCTGCGTGAGAAGTACGCCGTCTTCTGGATGCTGCTCTCCGCGGTGATGGTGTTGATCGCCGTCATGCCGGGGCTGCTGGAGTGGGCCGCGGACGTCACCGGCGTCCAGGTCCCTTCCAACCTGCTGTTCTTCGGCGGGAGTCTGTTGCTGCTGGCGGTCAACGTGCAACTCAGCTCCGAGGTCGGGCGGCTGGAGGAACGGACCCGCACGCTGGCGGAGGAGGTCGCCATGCTTCGGTTCGACGCGGACCGGATGCTTCGCGCTGAATCGCGCAGAAGCAGCTCCTTGCCATCCTGACGATGGGCTCGTTTTCTCCGCCTTTACTGACAAGCCCGGCTTGGTAAAGATCCCGTTCGGTTGCTCCCTGTTGCTGTTCAATCCCATGTCCGGGGTCCATGAAGCGACAACAATATCGAAAACGAGTGCCGACCATAGGGAGCGAGAATGGACGCCGTCGAAATAGACCGGGCAATGCGCTTGGAAGACCACAATTGGTGGTATCGCGAACGACGTGCCATTCTCGCTCGGCGCGTGCGCCGTCTCGGCACGCCCGGTTGCGCGGTGGACCTCGGAGCGGCGGCGGGTGGCAACACGCGGGTCCTGGTCGAGCACGGTTGGCGGGCCCTGGCGGTGGACTACTCGGAGGTGGCGGTCGACCACGCCCGTGGCCGGGGCGTCGACGCCATGTGGGGGGACATCAGGAGCCTGCCGCTGCCCTCGGACGAGTTCGACCTCGTCGTCGCTTTCGACGTGCTCGAGCACATCGACGACGACGCGGCGGCGGCGGGTGAGATCAACAGGGTGCTGAGGTCAGGCGGCACGGCGTTGATAGCCGTGCCCTGCGACATGCGCCTGTGGTCGGCACACGATGTCGCGCTGGGGCACGAACGCCGCTACACCCGGGACTCCCTCACGACGCTCTTGGTCGACGCCGGTCTGACGATCGAGCGGATGTGGAGTTGGAACGTGTTGCTGAGGCCGGTCGCCCGTTGGCGCCGGCGCAGGTCCACCGGCTGTGATCTGGAGGAATTGTCGCCGTTGGTGAACGGCCTGCTCGGCGCGATCGTGCGGTCGGAACGCTTTCTTCCGGTCGGCCGACTGCCCGGAGTCTCCTTGATGGTCGAAGCGCGCTCGCACTGAGGCCCGAAACGAGGATCACCGATGAACATGGTTTCACCGGTCCGCGAAGCGAAGCCGGACCAGCCGTTCGCGGACCTGGTTTTCGTGGATGTCGTCATTCCGGTTCTGAACGAGGAGCGGGCGCTGCCCGGCTGCGTTCGCACTGTCCACTCGTTTCTGACTTCCTATTTCCCCGCCGGCTGGCGTATCACCATCGTCGACAACGGCAGCACGGACGGCACCTGGAAATTGTGCCAGGAATTCGCCGACACGGTTCCCGGAATTCACGCGATGCGGCTGGGGGAGCGCGGAAAGGGCGCGGCGATCAAGGCGGCGTGGACGGCCAGCCCCGCCGACGTGCTGGTCTTCATGGACGTGGACCTCTCCACGGACCTGCGCGGCCTGCTGCCGCTGGTGGCGGCCGTGGCCTCGGGGCACTGCGAGATCGCCATCGGCACGCGACTCGGCCACGGGGCCAGGATCCGGCGCGGGCTGAAGCGGGAGCTGATCTCCCGGATGTACAACGGCGTGCTCCGGGTCGGGTTCTCGGCCAGGTTCAGCGACGCCACCTGTGGGTTCAAGGCGGCGAAGGCGGAGGTGATCCGCCCCGTCCTCGACAGGGTCGCCGACACGGGCTGGTTCTTCGACACCGAGCTCCTGCTGGTGGCGCAGTACAACGGCGTGCGCATCCGCGAGGTGCCCGTCGACTGGGTGGAGGACGCCGACACACGGGTCAACGTCTGGCGGACGGCGGCGGAGGACGTGCGCGGCCTGGTCAGGGTCTCGCGGGCGATGGCCACGGGCGCGGCCTGGGCGGAGGTTCCGCCGATCCCGGAGCTGCGTCCCGCCCATCCTGACGCGGCCCTGCCGGTCCCCAGACTCGAGACCCTGCGAAAGGTCACGCTGTTCGCGCTGGTCGGCCTGGCCTCGACGGTCGTGCACATGCTGCTGTATCTCACCGCCCGCCAGATGGCGGGGCCAGGCCTGGCGAACCTGGTCGCGCTGGCCCTGACGTCCCTGGCCAACACCGAGGCGAACCGCAGATGGACCTTCAACCGGCCCGGCGGCCACCGCGTGGTCATGCACCTGCGGGCGGCGCTGCTGTTCTTCCTCACCTACGCCGTGACCACCGGGTCCGTCGGCCTCGCCCTGCACGAATGGCCTGAGCTGCCGCGCCTCGCGGAGGGCGGGATCCTGCTGGCGGTCTCCATCGCCATGGCGATCCTGCGTTTCACGCTCCTGGACCGCTGGGTGTTCAGGTCTTCGGGGGGACGTCCGTGAACCTCGTGCTCGTTCGACGGATCCGCGGCCTGCGGCTGGAGGCCGTCGCCTGGGTGGTCGCCGGGCTGTTCGTCGCCTTCGGCGGCGTGGTCGCCTTCTTCGGGCTGTTCGTCAGGCCCGCCTCCGACGACTACCGCCTGGCCACCTTCACCAGGGAGGGCGGCCTGCCGGGCATCATCGCCATCTTCCACACGAACCTCACCGGGCGGGTGGGGAATGCCTTCCTCGCCGGACTGGTCTACTTCGAGCCCGAGCTCGGGATGCGCTCGATCGGCCTGCTGTCCTACGCCGGCCTCGCCGCCGCCGTGGGCCTGCTGTCGCACGGGGTGGCGAAGCAGCTGGGCGCGCGCGGTGCGACGGCGCCGGTCCTGCTGGGCCTCGGAGCCGCGGCGATCATCCTGATGGACCAGCCGCGCGCCTACCAGACCCTCTACTGGGCGCCAGGGGTGATCACCCACACCATCCCGCCGATCCTGCTCATCGCCATGTGCGGCATGGCGCTGGCGGCACGGACCCGCAGGGCCAGGATCGCCGCCAACGTGACCGGCCTGGCCGGAGGGCTCTTCCTCGGGACGGTGAGCGAGTCGATCACACTGGTCGGGCTCGTCCTGGGGGCGCTGTCGGCCGTCACCTACGTGCTCGTCCGGCGCGGCAGGTCACTCCTGCTCACCTTCATGGCATGTCTCAACGCGGGCCTCTGCGCGGGCCTGGCCGTCATCTGGACCACCCCGGCGGGCGCGAAGCGGCGCAGGGACGAGAGCCCCTTCGCCCTGGAGGTCTTCCAGGACGCGGCCACCATGGCGGCGGCGGCGCTGCGCCAGGTGCTGGTGAACTCCGCGCCGCTGGCCGCCGTGGCGGTGGGCCTGCTGGTGGGTCTCGTGGTCCGGGTGGAACTGCGCGTCACCGCCTCGCGGCTGGCGTGGCTCGTGCTGTGCCCGGCGCTCGCGGTCGTGGGTTCGGCGTTCGCCGTGCAGTACGCCCTCCGGTTCGGGTACGGTCCGGACCCCGGCTGGGTCCCCTACCGGGCGTGGCTCAACTTCACGTTCGTGCTCCAGCTCGCGGGCGTCTGGTACGGCGTCCTCCTCGCGACCGTCATGTGGCGCCAGAGCGTACGGCGCGCGGTGACGGCCGCGGCGTGCTCTGTGCTGCTCGTCGCCGCGGTGGCCGACTACGCGGAGGACCTGCGGCGTCTGGGCAGGAAGATGATCGTCAGGTCCGTCGCGTGGGACCTGCAGGCCGCCAGGATCGAGCGGCTGCGCGACCAGGGGCAGCGGATCGTCCCCTACCGGCCGCTGCAGATCGCCTCGCTCAGCGAGCCGTTCCTCGTGCCGCCGGCGCATACCTGGATCAGTAACTCGGTGGCCGCCTACCACCGGATCGACCGGCTCTATCCGCAGTAGTCATGTCATTTGTGAGGGAGCGTTCGCATGTCCGCGATCTTGAGCGTCGTTGTGCCCTTCTACAACGTGGAGCACTATCTCGATGAATGTCTGGAGTCGATCGCCACACAGACGCTGTCCGACCTCGAGGTCTTCCTGGTCGACGACGGATCCACCGACAACAGCGCGGTCATCGCCAAGGCGTGGGTGGAGAGGGACGGCCGGTTCCGGCTGATCCAGCAGGAGAACCGCGGTCCCGGCCTCGCCCGCAACACGGGCCTCGACCGGATCGGCGGAACGTACCTGGCGTTCGCCGACGGCGACGACATCGTGCGGCGTGGCGCCTACGCGGCGTTGGTCGAATCCCTCGAGAGCAGCGGCTCGGATCTCGCGTGCGGAGGCGTGCGCCGTCTCTCCTCCGGCCAGGAGGTGCCCTCGTCGCTGCACGACAAGGCGCTGCCTCCAGCGGAGAAGCGCACCCACCTGCGCCACCATCCGCAGCTCCTGCGGGACCGCACCGTGTGGAACAAGGTGTACCGCCGCTCGTTCTGGGAGTCCAGGGGCTTCCGCTTCCCCGCCGGGATCTACGAGGACGTCGCGCTGGCCGTGGCGGCCCACGTGCACGCCGGCGCGGTTGACGTCGTCGACGACGTCGTCTACCTGTGGCGCCGGCGCGAGCGCGGCCGCGGAGAGCCGTCCACCACCCAGAACCGCGAGGAGCTCCCCAACCTGCTGGCCCGCTTCGAGGCGCTGGGCGAGCTGCGGTCGGTCGTGTCCGCCCATCTCCCCGAGCTCCTCCCCGAGCTGGACGCGCAGGTGCTCGAGACGGACCTGAAGATGGCGGTGGAGGCGGTCACCTCCATGGAGCAGGACGAGCGTGAGGTGGCGCTCGACCGGATACAGACCTTCCTCGCCGCCGCCGACCTGCGCCTGCTCAAGTCGCTGCCCGTCGGCGACCGGCTCAAGCTGTACCTGGCGCGGCACCGCAGGGTCGACGAGCTCTGCGAGGTCTTCGCCCTGGAGCGCGACGACCTGCCGACGGTGAAGGCGGTGCGCAAGGGCCTCCTCCGCCCGCGGTTGTACCTCACCTATCCCTTCTTCGGCGACTCCAAGGTAAAGGTGCCGATCGACCTCTACGAGGTCGACGAGGAGCTGGAGCTGCAGGCCAAGGTCGACAGGGTCGCCTGGGAGTCGGGCAGGCTGACGATCGAGGGGCACGCCTACATCGACCGGCTGGAGATGGCCGCTCCCGAGTCCGCGAAGATCGAGGTCGAGCTGCGCAACGCGAAGACCAACGACGCGATCCCGCTGGCGATCGAGCGGGTCGCCCGCCCCGACGTGACGGCCAAGGCGGGGCACGCCGCGGTCTGCTACGACTGGTCGGGCTTCACCACGCGGATCGACTGCGGCGAAGGGCTGCTCCGCAAGCCGGGCAACTGGGACCTGTGGGTCACGGTCGAGTCGCACGGGCTCAAGCGGGTGAACCGCGTGCCGGGACCCGTCCACGGCTATCTCGACGTGTGGATGGACAACGAGCTGCGGCTGCGCGTGCCACCGAAGGGCGGACAGCGCTTCCAGATCAGGGTGAACACCCCGGTGGCCCGGGTGGAGCGGGTCGTGGCGGGCGCGTCGGGATTCGAGCTGAGCTGCCGGATCGGGTCGCGCCCCGGCAGTACGGCCGAGGTCACCGTGCGCGGCGCCGGCGACCTGAGGTTCCCCGTCGAGCTGGACGCCGAGGGCGCCTTCGACGTCGTGATCCCCTACGAGTCGCTGCTGCGGCACCCGCGCGGCGACGCGCCGACCTGGGAGATCGTCGTGGCGGGCGGCGGCGCGAGCTCCCGCCTGGCCGGTTCCGACGGGCTGGCGGCGCGATGGATCGCGCCCTCAGGCGCCGAGCTGGCGCTGGAGTGCACCCGCCACGGCTTCCTGTACGCCACATGGCGTGACGCGCGCCCGGTCGTCGACGAGCTCGAATGGGACGAGGGGGGCGGCCTCGTCCTGTCCGGTGAGCACGCACGGGACGCACGCCCGTCGAGGTTGGTGGTCCGCCGCCGCCGTTCGACGGCGACCAGGTCGGTGCCGCTGGTATGGCGGGGCGCGCGCTTCCACGCGCGGCTGCCTGTGGCGGCGCTGCCGTCGCAGGGCGGCGAGCTCCCGCTGGCGACCGGGCTCTGGGACGTCCTCATGGAGGTCGAGGACGGAGCCGTCCCGCTCAGAGTGGGGCACGCGACGCTCGGCACGCTGTCGGAGTGGCACGTGGCCGGATCGCACACCTTCTCCGTGACCTCGCAGGAGGGAGACACGCTCGCGGTGCGCTCACGCGTGGCGCTGGGTCCCGGCGAGCGCGGCAAGTACGCCCAGCGCGTGCTGCGCGAGGGGACCGCGGCCCGGCCGCTGAAGCGCGACCTCGTGCTCTTCCACAGCTACGAGGGAAGGCAGTACTCCTGCAACCCCAGGGCCGTCTTCGAGGAACTGCGCCGCAGGGACGTGGGCGCCGAGCTGGTGTGGGTCTCCAGGGACGGCCAGTTCGCCCCGCCCGAGGGCGCCGAGGTCGTCATGAAGGGCTCCCGCCGCCATCACGAGGTCCGCAGCTCCGCGGGCCTCGTCGTCAGCAACTGGTCGCAGCGGGACCTCGAGGCTAAGCCGGACGGCCAGCTCTACCTGCAGACCTGGCACGGGACCCCGCTCAAGAAGCTTGGCTACGACCTGAAGGTCACGCCGTTCAGGCGGGCCGAGTCCTTCAGGTGGATCAAGAACGACGTGCCGCTGTGGGACTTCCTGGTCTCTCCCAGCGCCTTCGCCACGGGCATCATGCGCCGCGCCTACGACTACCGGGGCGAGGTCCTGGAGGTCGGCTATCCGCGCAACGACCTGTTCCGGGCGGCCGACCGCGACGAGCGGGCGGCGGCCGTGCGCAGAAGTCTCGGCATCGAGCCCGGCAAGAAGGTGGTGCTCTACGCGCCCACCTGGCGCGACGACCAGCACGTCAGCGCCGGCAAGCGGCTCTTCCACCTGGAGCTCGACCTGGAGCGCGCCAGGCAGGCGCTGGGGGAGGACCACGTCATTCTCGTGCGCGCCCACTATCTGGTGACCGACCGGCCCTCCTTCCCCAAGGGGAACTTCGCGATCGACGTCACGCACTACCCGGACATCGCCGAGCTGTACCTGATCTCCGACGTCCTGGTCACCGACTACTCCTCGGCGATGTTCGATTACGCCAACACGGGCCGGCCGATGATTTTCTTTGCCTACGATCTCCAAAACTACCGGGACGATGCGCGCGGCTTCTATCTCGACTTCGAGGCGACGGTTCCCGGGCCGATCCTGGAGGAGTCGGATCAGGTGATCGAGGCCATCGCCGGCCTGCCGGAGACCGCGGACGCCTTCGCCGGCAGGTACGCGTCGTTCCTGCGCACGTACTGCCCCCACGACGACGGAAAGGCCACGCGGAGGGTGGTCGATCGCATTCTCTCGACCGGAATCCTCTGATAGGCGATCTACCTTGGCTATGGTCCGTGCCCGGTTGGTCAAGAAGCGGCATGAACATTCTCCAGTAGTTCCAGAGAGTAATCGAAGAACAACGTTGTGTCGTCATGCTGGTACCCATGAGGACCTACTCGCTCGATGACGTCTACGCGACATGCAAGCGGAGAGACTCCTGGTGGACCGTGTACTTCGTCGACCCGGTCGCCTGCCGGGCCGCTTTGCTCGTCGGGAACCGAACGAACATCACGCCGAACGCGATCACGGTCTTCTCGCTGGTTCTCGGCATGGCGTCCGCAGGGTGCCTGGCGGCCGGTCAGCTCGCCGCGGGGGCGGTGCTGTTCTACCTGAGCTTCATGGTCGACTGTGTCGACGGCAAGATCGCCCGCCTCAAGGGCACGGGGACGCCGTTCGGCCTGTGGCTCGACTTCATGGGTGACCGGATCAGGGAGTTGTGCTGTGCCACCGGGCTGGCCTACGGACAGTACGCGGCGACGGGGAACGTCGACTTCATCGTGCTCGGCGTCGCCGTGGTCGTACTCGACCTTTTCAGGTACGTCAACGCGCCGCAGATGAAGCGGGTCAGGGATGCGATCAGGGAAGCCAACGCCGCCAGGACGCCGCCCCCGCCGGGACCACATGAGCCACTGCCGCACCAGTCGTTCTCGCACTCGCCGGTGCCGCACCAGCTGGGGGCGCTGACCGTGCGGTCGCACCCTGTGGCGGCACAACCTTCGCGGCCGCCGCGGTCCCGCAAGTCGCGGCGTCGGCTGCTGCGCAGGTTCAACAAGGCCCTCGCCAGGCGGAGGGTCAGAACGCACCTGATCAGCGGCATCGAGTTCCACGCGGCGGTCTTCGTCATCGCGCCGCTGCTGGGGCAGGCGGCACTCATCCCTGTCACGTCGGTCATAAGCGTCCTGTTCGTGGCCAACGAGATCTTCCTTATCTATCGGATGTGGCTCTTCACCCGCAGCTACAGCGCGGTCCCCAAGCCGGAGAAGAGCCGAGAGCACGCGCCAATCGGGGGTTCACCAAATGTCTGACAGGCCGGTATTCGTCGTTGGCTGTCCACGTTCGGGCACCACGCTGCTGCAGCTGATGCTTCACTCGCACTCGAGGATCGCGGTGCCGCCAGAGACCAGGTTCGTCGGGTCCGCATACAACAAGCGTCGCACCTTCGGCGACATGCGGCTGGCCAGCAGGCGTCTCGCGCTGGCCGAGTGGATGACTGGCGAGCGAACGAAGTTCCGTGAGCTGGGCGTTGACAAGGACGAGTTCATCAGGCAGGCGGTCGACGGGCCCGGCTCGCTCGGCTCGGTGATCGGCACCGCGTTCAAGATGTACGCCGACCGCTTCGGCAAGGCCAGGTGGGGCGACAAGCGCCCAAGTTACGTCAAGCAGGTGGACATACTGGTCAGGCTGTTCCCTGACGCGCAGTTCGTGCACCTGATCAGGGACGGCCGCGACTGCGTCTCCTCGCTGAAGGAGATGCCGTGGTTCACGCACGACTCCTTCCACGCGATGTCCATCTGGGCGGAGGCGATCGACGCCGGCCGGAGGCTGCGCAAGATCATGCCGGAGGACAGCTACTACGAGCTGCGCTACGAGGACCTGACCGATGACCCCGCGACGGAGCTGAAGAAGCTCTGTTACTTCCTCGAAGAGGACTTCGAGCCCGCGATGTGCTCACCGCATGAGGTGGCCAGCGTCGCCGTGCCCGTCCACAAGGTGTGGCACAGCAACACGCACGGCGAGGTCACCAAGGCACGGGTGGGCAGTTGGGCCAACCGGCTGGACGCCTGGGAGATCAGGCTGGCCGAGCAGGTGCTCGGTGAGAGGCTTGAGGACCTCGGCTACGAGCTCTCTGGCGCGCCGAAGCCGGCCAAGGAGCACCTGCTGACCTTCCAGAAGACCGTACAGAAGCGGCGCAGGGCGCGGCTGCGCAAGCACATGCGCGACCGTTTCATCAGGCTGCGCGAGCCCGGCCCGGTGGCGGCGCTGCTGACCTCTGGTCAGCGCGCGGTGGCCGGACTCCCGCAGCAGCGCATCGAGTCGGAGCTGCCTCAGCGCGTCATGTGAGCGAAGAGCTGTTCCCAGCGGTCGAGGACGTGTTCGAGCCCGAACGCCTCGGTCCTGGCCCGAGCGGCGGCGCCCAGGCGCCGCCGCTCGTCGGCCGACCGCATCAGCTCGCCGAGCCTGTCGGCGAAGGCGGCCACGTCACCGGGCGGGGCCAGCAGCCCGCCGGTGGCGCGCACCCCGCCCGATACGTCGAAGGCGACGGAGGGCAGCCCGTGCGCGGCCGCCTCCAGCATCACCAGCGGCAGTCCCTCGTGCTCGCTCGACAGCGCGAGGATCGACGCGGACCGGTACTCCCGCGTCATCGCGGCGGCGGGCAGCCGCCCCCTGAACACCACCCGGTCCCCGACGCCCTCCCGCGCGGCGTGCGAGCGCAGCCGCTCCTCCTCCGGGCCGTCGCCGATCAGGTGGAGCTCCCACGGTGCGGCCGAGGCCATGGCGAAGGCGCTGATCAGCCGGTCGAACCGCTTGACCCCCGCCAGTCTCCCCACGCCCAGTACCCGGGGAGCCTCCAGGGAGGAGACGGCGTCGGGCCAGAGCGTCAGCGGGTTCGGCAGGCTCCAGGTGTTGGGCAGCAGCGCGTGCTCCGAGAACAGCCACGCGTCGTCCTCGCTGAGGAAGACCGCCTGGTCGAGCGCGCCGTAGTGTCTCCTGATGGCGCCCAGGTGCGAGCACATGCGGGCGTGCTCGTAGGAGCCGTGATACTGCCCGATCAGCCGCATCCTGCCGGGCAGCCGCCCGGACAGACGCGTCACCACCCCGGGTGAGGTGAGGACGGCGAAGCCGGGCCCGATCCGCCCGAGCACCCTGTCCAGCCGGCGCTTCTCGAAGCGGGAGCGCCGCGCGGACCTGTTGATCACATGCCGCCGGTACAGCGGCCGCGAGACGTAGCGGAACGGGTCGGCCGCCCTGTGCAGGCCCACCACGTGCACGTCGTAGCCGCGGCCCGCCAGTCCCTGGGCGAGGGTGTGGGTGACCCGCTGGATCCCGCCGAGGGTGTCGGCGTCCATACACGCGAAGACCAGCGACCCCCTCACGGCACTCCCCGCAGGACGGGTCGCTCGGGGACGCCGGCGGCCAGCGGCGCGCCGAAGAAGTCCGCCACGACCTTCGCGGAGGCGTCGCCGCGCTCGTCCGCGCACCACAACGCGCGGAAGGCGGCGTACTTGCCGGCGAAGGAGGCGTGGACGGCAGGCAGGTTCCGCAGGCACTCGATCAGCTCGGCGTCGGTGGTGACGCAGGGGCCGGGCGCGATCGAGGGCAGGTCGGTGTTGACGCCGCGCTCGGTCAGCCGGTACTCGTCCCAGTCGTCGATGAAGAACAGCATCGGCTTGCCGGTCACCGCGTAGTCGCACATGACGGAGGAGTAGTCCGTCAGCAGCGCGTCGGAGAGCAGCATCAGGTCGTTGATCTCGGAGTACGACCCCACCGGCCGCACGAAGTGCCGAACGTGCTGGGGCACCCTGAAGCGTTCGACCGGATGGGTGCGCAGCAGCAGCACCCACTCGTCGGCCAGCGCCTCGGCCAGCGCCTCCAGGTCCACCCGCACCGAGATGCCCGAGCTCTTGGCGCCGTCGCGGTAGGTGGGGGCGTAGAGGAGGATCCGCCGGTCCGGCGGGATCTCCAGGCGCTCGCGCAGGCCGGACGGGGGGCTGCCGTGCACGAGCGCGTCGCAGCGCGGCGAGCCGTACCGCAGGACCGGGCCCGTGTAGCCGAGGGCGGGCACGAAGTAGCGGGAGAACTCGGCGCTGGGCGAGATCAGCGCGTCCCACCTGGCGACCGCCCTGCGCCACTGCTCGCGCGGGCCGGGGAAATCGGCGCGTAGGTCGGGGGCGTCGAAGCCGATCGACTTGATGCCCTGGCCGTGCCAGGTCTGCAGGTAGCGGGTGCCGCGTGGCTTGGGGTAGTCGAGGGGGAAGCCGTGGCTGTCGACCCAGATGCCGGCGCGGGCCATGGTCCAGACGTAGCGCCAGCTGCCCCGCCGTACCAGCGTGGCGTCCCTGGGGAAGGCGGCGCGTCCCCGCGCGACCGACCAGACCGCGCTCACCGGCAGCCCGCGTCGCCGTATCTCCTCGTAGACGGCGCGCGGACTGCCGGTGTATCCCTTACCGCAGTCGGCCTCGAACAGCGCGAGATCCTTGCGCGGCGGCACTACCCTGATCAACGCCTTGTACACGTTCAGCTTGATCCGCGGTGTGCTCAGCCGCCTGAACGCGGCGCGCTTGACCCTGGCCAGGACCGCCTTCGCGGTGGGCCTGGGGCTCAGCCGCAGCACCCCCGCCGTGCCCTCGGCGGTGACCCGCACGTGGCCCAGCTCGATCGCTTCCATGGTGGGGTCGGCCAGCAACTGGTCGGTGGTGGTCAGCCCGTCGGGCCTGGTGAACGCGATGCGCGGATGGCAGCGGCCGCGCAGCCGCGCCAGGTCGACGGTGACCTCGCTCTCGTAGCCGCCGTCGGGCGAGGGTCGTACCTCCATCGGCACGCTGAGACCGCCGCACCTGAGGGCGGCGGTCCACTCGCTCAGCACGCCGAAAGGGTCGTAGGTGCGCACCGCCAGCCGCAGGCGCGTGCCCGCGCCGGTGATCGCGACCACCTCGTGCCGCAACCTGGAGGCGGTGTAGGGCAGCTCCGCCATGCGCAACCTGGTGATGTCCGTGCCGGGGGCGGCCGTGCTGCCCCAGTAGGTGCGCCCCTCGCACATGATCGCCTCGCGCGGGGGCGCCATGGGCCCGTTCAGCGACCTGGCCGCCACCCGGAGGTCCTCGATCCGGTCCGAGCGGATCAGGTGGCAGCACACCTTGACCATCGGGTCGATCCGCTCCATCACCTCCTCGGGAATCCGCTCCAGGTACGGCCGGACGACCGAGGCGAACTCCTTGGCCCAGAGCAGGTCGCGCGAGGGCATCGGGTTGAGGTAGACCCGCAGGTCCTGGCGCAGGAAGCGGCGCTGCCTGTGGGGGACGAGGTCGGCCAGCCCGTGCGCGCGCAGGATGTCGTCGCTCCGCTTCGCCGCCTCCACCCGGTGGCGGACGTTGACCATCTCCTTGATGCTCAGCGAGATCGAGCCGGCCGCGGGCTCCCTGTGCCAGTGGTAGACCACCCACGGCACCACCGCGAACCGCCGGGCCACGGCGTACATGCCGGCGGCGAAGACGTGGTCCTCGTAGAGGATGTCCTCGGGGAAGCGCAGCGCGTTGCGGCGCAGGAAGCGCACGTCGAACAGCTTGTTGGTGCAGAAGCAGTCGAGGAAGAGCTCGGGCTCCTCGCGGATCCCCTCGACCACCCTGCGCTTCCTGAACAGCTGCGGGTAGTAACGCTGCTGCCGCCCGCTCGGTTCGAACACCCTGGAGATCTGCCCCGAGACGAAGTCGGCCCCCGTCCGCTCGATCTCGGTCAGCAGGCTCTTGCACGCATGCCTGGGCAGGGTGTCGTCACTGTCCAGGAACAGGATGTACGGCGACAGCGCCGCGTCGAGCCCGTCGTTGCGCGGCGCGCCGCACCCACCGGAGTTCACCTCCCGCCGCACGTAGCGCACGCGGGGATCGGCGCGTATGAGCTCCCCGGCGACCCTCGGGGTGTCGTCGGTGCTCGCGTCGTCGCAGATGATCACTTCGAGGTCGCGCAGCGTCTGGCCGAGCACGGAACGGACGGCCCTGGGCAGGCGGTCTGCGTCGTTGTAGACGATCACGACAACGGTGCACTCCGGCATGCCTGTTCTCCCCCGAGATCTCGACACTCGAAGGCAGACATTCCCTCAGGAGTGATGATGTGTCCCGACTTGAGTGGCTTTTTACCGGATGATTCGCCTGATCAGCCACACAAGGAACAGAAGACCAGCAATCGCGCCGGCGATCGGGGCCACCCGTTTGAGCAGCGGTGTGCCGGCGATCTCCAGGAGGTCGAGCGCCTCCTCGTCGGGCGTCCGCGAGGTGCGCAGGGTGCCGCTCGGCCTGACGTCCTCCTCCTCGTCGAGTTCGGGCACCGCGGCGAGATGGCGCTCCTCGGACTGGCTCTCGCCCAGCAGCCCCGCCAGATTCTCGGCGAACCTGTCGATGAGCTTGCCGCCCACCTCGGCCATGACGCCCCTGCCGAACTGCGCGGGCCTGCCCGTGACGTTGAACGCCGTCTCCACGCTCACGGCGGTCGCGTCGTCGGCGGGGAGCAGGCGCGCCGTGACCGTCGCGCTGGCCGTGCCCGAGCCGCGGGCCTCCTTGCCCGAGGCGTTGAGGGTGAGGGTGTAGGCGTCCTTGTCGACGTCCTCGAACCGGGCCGTGCCCTTGTAGGTGACGGTGATCGGGCCGACCTTCACCTTCATCCGGCCGGTGAACTCCTCCCCTTCGACGATGTCGAGCGTCGCCCCCGGCAGGCACGGGGCCACCCGCTCGACGTCGAGCAGCGCCGCCCACGCCTGCTCGATCGGGACAGGGACGGTGAACTCGTGCTCGAACCGCATCGCCATTGATCCGCTCCTTCCACCTGTCTGTGGTCTCAGCGTCGTCCTTGGGACACCCGCTGGCTACCCCGTGTTGTGGGCGTCCCCGAAGGGACGCCCACACGACGTCAGGGCCGGCCGGCCGCGGCGGTCACCGCCCTGTGGGTCAGCACCTGGGCCAGGTGCCTGCGGTAGTCGGGCTGGGCGTGCAGATCGGCGGTGGGCGAGGTGCCCTCTGCCGCCTCGGCGCATGCCTGCCGCGCCGCCTCGCCGAGTTCGGCCCCCTGCAGCGCGGCCTCGGTCGCGTGCGCCCGCAGGGGAGTCGGGCCCATGTTGGTGAGCCCGATCCTGGCCTCCTGGATCGTGCCGTTGTCGCGGCGGACCGCCGCCGCCACACCGACGATCGCCCAGGACTGCGCGGTGCGATGGAACTTCTCGTAGTGGAAGCCCCAGCCGGGTCCGAGCTTGGGCACCCGCACTCCCACCAGGATCTCCCCCGGCTCCAGTGCCGTCTCCAGGTAGTCGACGAAGAAGTCGGCCGCGGGGATCTGCCTGGTGGAGGTGACCATCACGCAGTCCAGCGCGAGTGCCACGGCGGGCAGGTCCCCCGCGGGGTCGGCGTGCGACAGCGAGCCGCCGAAGGTGCCGCGGTGCCGTACGGCGGGGTCGGCGACGGTGGCGGCGGCCAGGGCCACGAGCGGGCAGCCGGAGGTGACCATCGGCGAGCGCAGGACCTCGTCGAGGGTGGCCGTCGCGCCGATGAAGACGTGGTCGCCCTCGTCGCGGATGCCGGTCAGCTCGCCGAGGCGGCTGACGTCGACCAGCAGCGAGGGGTAGGCCAGGCGCAGGCGCAGCAGCGGCAGCAGGGACTGGCCGCCGGCCAGCACCTTCGCCTCCTCGTCGGCGGCCAGCGCCTCGCCGGCCTCCTGCAGCGAGCCTGGCCTGAGGTAGTCGAACTGGGCCGGGATCATCGGATGGCCCTCCAGATCCGTTCGGGCGTGCAGGGCATCTGGATGTCGTGGACGCCGTGCGGGCGCAGGGCGTCCACGATGGCGTTGACGACGGCCGGGGTGGAGGCGATGGTGCCCGCCTCCCCGACGCCCTTGACGCCGAGCGGGTTCGAGGTCGCGGGCGTCTCCGTCCTGTCGGTGACGAAGTCGGGCAGATCGGCGGCCGAGGGAAGCAGGTAGTCGGCCATCGTCGTCGTGAGCAGGTTGCCCTCGGCGTCGTGGACGGCCTCCTCGTACAGGGCCTGCGCGATGCCCTGGGCGAGTCCGCCGTGCACCTGGCCCTCGACGATCAGCGGGTTGACGACGTGGCCGACGTCGTCCACCGCGACATACTTGCGGATCCTCGCCATGCCCGTCTCGGTGTCGACCTCGATCGCGCACAGGTGGGTGCCGTGCGGGAAGGAGAAGTTCTCCGGATCGAACGTGGCGTCGGCGTCGAGCCTCGGCTCCACCCCTTCGGGCAGGTCGTGCGCGGCGAAGGCGGCCAGCGCCAGCTCCTGGATCGTCTTGCTCGACCCGGTCCCCTTGACCCTGAACGTGCCCTCGACGAACTCGAGATCGTCCGGCGAGCACTCCAGCATGTGCGCGGCCAGCTTCCTCGCCTTCTCCTTCACCTTCTCGCACGCCTGCAGGACGGCCATGCCGCCGACGACCAGCGAGCGCGAGCCGTAGGTGTCCATGCCCTTGTGCGAGATCGCGGTGTCGCCGTGGACGACCGCGATGTCGTCGAACGGCACGCCCAGCGCGTCGGCCACGATCTGGCTCCACGCGGTCTCGTGGCCCTGCCCGTGCGGCGACGTGCCGGTGACGACCTCGACCTTGCCCGTGGGCAGCATGCGCACCGAGCCGTGCTCCCAGCCGCCCGCGCCGTAGCTGAGCGAGCCGAGCACCCTGCTGGGCGCGAGGCCGCACATCTCGGTGTAGGTGCTGACGCCGATGCCGAGCTGGACGGGTTCGCCCCTGTCGCGCCGGTCGGACTGCTCGGCGCGCAGCTTGTCGTAGCCGAACAGTGACAGCGCCTTCTCCGTGGCCGCCTCGTAGTTGCCCGAGTCGTAGGTGAGCCCCGCGACCGTGGTGTACGGGAACTCCTCGTGCCTGATCCAGTTGCGCCTGCGCACCTCGATCGGGTCGAGGTTCAGCTCGGCCGCGAGCTCGTCCATGACGCGCTCGATGGCGTAGGTCGCCTCGGGACGGCCGGCGCCCCGGTAGGCGTCGGTCGGCATCTTGGTGGTGAAGACGCCCGTGCAGTCGAAGCTGTAGGCGTCCATCTTGTAGATGCCGTTGAACATGAAGGCCCCGAGCAGCGGCACGCCCGGCGTGACCAGCATGAGGTAGGCGCCCATGTCGGCGAGCAGTTCGACCTTCAGGCCCCTGATGCGCCCGTCGGCCTCGGCCGCCAGCGCGATGTGCTGGATCTGGTCGCGGCCGTGGTGCACGGTCAGGTTGCCCTCCGAGCGCGACTCGGTCCACTTGACCGGCTTGCCGAGCCTTCTGGTGAGCAGCAGGCAGAGCACCTCCTCGGCGGTGACCTGCAGCTTCGAGCCGAACCCGCCGCCCACATCGGGGGCGATCACACGCAGCCGGTGCTCGGGGATGCCGGTGGTCAGCGCCAGCATCACGCGCAGCACGTGCGGGATCTGCGTCGAGGACCACAGCGTGAAGCTCTCGCCGTCGGTCGTGGCGGTGACCGCCCTCGGCTCCATCGCGGTCGGGATCAGGCGCTGCTGAACGTAGGTGCGGTCGATGAGCACCGGCGCGTCCCTGAAGGCTGCCTCGATGTCCCCCTGGGCGAAGTTCCAGGTGAAGGCCCGGTTGCCGCTCTCGTGCACCTTCGGGCTGGCCTCGGTGAGCGCCTCGGTCATGTCCAGGACGGGAGGCAGCGGCTCGTAGTCGACGTCGATCGCGTCCAGCGCGTCGGCCGCCAGGTAGCGGTCGGTGGCGACCACGCAGGCGACCGCCTCACCGGGGTAGCGCACCTCGCTCACGGCCATCGGCGGGTGGTCGGGGATGACGATGTCGTCGCTCACCGGCCACGCGCACGGCAGGCTGCCCTGCTCGTCGGCGACGTCCTGGCCGCTGAAGACGGCCACCACGCCCGGCATGTCGCGCGCGGCCGAGACGTCGACGCCTGCGATGCGCGCGTGCGCCATCGGGCTGCGCTTGAAGGCGACGTGTAGCAGCCCGGGGAGCTGGATGTTGTCGGTCCAGGTGGTGCGCCCGGTCAGCAGCCTGGAGTCCTCCTTGCGCCGGCGGGCCTTGCCGACCTCGCGCTTGCCCTCGGGCTCGGACACCTGCCCGCTCTCGGCGATCTGCTGGGCCACCAGGCCCGCGTCGAGTTCTTCGGTCATGGCGTCGTCACCGCCTGCCCCATGCTCTGCGCCCCCCGCCGTACCGCTCTGACGATGTTGCAGTAGCCCGTGCATCTGCAGAGGTTGCCCTCCAGGCCCTTCCTGATGGCCTCCTCGGACGGGTCAGGATCCTCCCTGAGCAGGTCGATCGCGGCCATGACCATGCCGGGCGTGCAGTAGCCGCACTGGAGCGCGTGCTCCTCGTGGAAGGCGCGCTGCATGGGGTGCATGTCCCCGTTGGCCGACAGGCCCTCGACCGTGACGACGTCGCTGCCGTCGGCCTGTACGGCCAGCACGGAGCAGCTCTTCACGCTCTTCCCATCGAGCATGACCGTGCAGGCGCCGCAGTTGCTGGTGTCGCATCCTACGGGGGTGCCGGTCTTGCCCAGCCGATCTCGGAGAAGGTGGACGAGAAGGAGCCTGGGCTCCACGTCCTCCTCGTAGCGGATTCCGTCGACGGTGACGGCGATTCGTGGCATACGTCCTCCCTCGATAGCGGGGATAATTGGAACGTACGCCTACGAAACGGCCGGTCACAAGCGCCTGATGGACCTCGCGACGACGGCGGTCACGCCCGCGAGTCCCAGCCCGCCGACGACCAGCGCCGACAGCAGCAGCGCGTCACGGATCACGCCGGTCACCAGCAGGATGCCGAGCACGACGAACAGGATGCCGCTGAGCAGGGCCATCCAGTCGGTCCTGTGCAGCAGCCGCTGCTGCTGCTGGGTGTTCACCTCACGCGCCAACGCGCACCCCCAGGTCGCCGACGCCGCCCTTGAGGTTCAGCACGATCGTGGGGACCGCGCCCTCGGGCCGGACCTCCGGCTCGAGCACCTTGTTCACCACGAGGTCGGTGCCGCCCTCCACCGACTGGCCGATGGAGATGTCGCCCACCCTCGAGGTCGCGTGCACCTCGACCCGCGCCGTCGGCGGCACGATGACCACGAGCTCGCCGACCGAGAGCCTGGCCTTGAAGGAGACTTTTCCTCCTGGCGGGAGCTCCAGCTCTGTCAGATCGAGCGTGCCGTCGCCGATGCCCACCTCGTAGGTACGGTCGGCCTCGGCCACGCTCGTCGGGGTCCACGTGTAGGTGCCGATCTGTTTCGGCAGGTGGCCGAACATCAGGCCCGCCGCGATGACCAGGGCCAGGACGGTGCCCAGCGCGACGAGCCCGGCCCCCCTGCCGAACCAGGTGGCCACCAGCAGCCCTGCGCCGACGGTGATGAGCATGGCACCACCCACGGCGGTGAGGCTGGGGGTGGCGGATCCAGAGGTGGCTTGGGCCGCCACGACGATCCCTCCAACGATCATTGCGAGCAGGACGGTGACGGCGCCGGTGAACGACCTGCGTCGCCTGGGGCGCGGAGTGGGGACCTGCTCGCCGTAGTGGCTCAGGTCGTAGGGCGAGTACCCGGCCCGCCGGCGGGGGTCGAGCGGCCGGTAGGGGCCGTGCGGCGCGAACGGCGCGCCGGAGGAGTAGGCGGGCGGCGCGGGCTGGGGCCGGAACGGCGGCGCCTGGTTCACCATCGTGGGCGCCTCGTTCTCCTTCGTGGGCGCCTCGGCGGCCTCGGGCATCTTCGACACCTCGGGAGCCTCGGGAGGCGCGGGAGTTCTGAAGGCGGCCGTCTCGGCGGCGGGCTGCTCCGCGCCCGCGGCGGCGGGGCCCGGCACCCGGGGCTCCAGGTGGGGCTCTGGGTGGGGCCCGGGGTAAGGCTCGTGGTGGACGGCGGGCGGCTCGTGCCGTACGGGAGCCGCCTCCCTGCGGACGGCGGGCGGCTGGGGCCGGACCGGCATCGGGTCGGGGACTACCGCCTCCGGCGCGATGGGCTCGGTTCTCCTGTTGAGCCGCTCCGGCAGCGAGCGGGCGAGCGCCGGCAGGTCGACCCCGCGGGCGTGCGCGGTCAGCAGCGTGATCGCCATCAGCGTGGCGACCACCAGCGTGGGCGTGCCGAGCCACACCGTGACCACATTGATGATGAGGCCGAAGCCCGCGACGCCGGTCAGCAGCGCGAACACGGTCTCGGCGTCGAAGTCGCGCCTGGTCCACGTCTCGACGTGGCCCGGGCGGCCGTTGGTCTCCTTCATGAGCAGGTAGGCCGCGATGTAGAGGAACAGGCCGATGCCGGAGCCGAGCACGAGCATGGCGAATCCGATGCGGTAGACCACCGGATCGATCCGCGTATAGCGGCCGAGCCCCGCGCACACACCAGTGACCATCCGGCCCTCGGCGCTGCGCTTGAGCACCCGAGGTGGGGCTGCCTGGTCGGTGGGCGGTGCTTCGGTCATGGCACCATCGTGGCGTGGACGGCCAGGATGCGCATCCGGGACTCCCCTGAGGCGACCCTGGGGCCGCTCCCTGATGTCCGGCACGCCCGCGACGTGTGACTATGGCCATGTTATGGCTGACCAACAGACTCTGCGCGAGACAGACGACGCGCCCTTTCCCCGGCTGACCCGTTCCATGGAGGGACGGCTGGTCGGCGGCGTCGCCCAGGGGCTCGCCGCCCAGCTCAAGCTGGATCCGATCGTGATCCGGCTGAGCTTCGTCCTGCTCAGCGTCGTGGACGGCGTGGGCATCGTCGCCTACGCCGTGCTGTGGATGATCACGCCGCGCAGGCAGGCGGAGGGGGCGCCGCCCACTCGCGACTGGAGCCAGCTGGCCGCCTTCACCGCGATCGGCGTGGCGCTGTTCGCCTTCGGCTGGCTCACCGGCGCCTCCCAGGGCGGCATCGGCATGCTGCCGTTCGCCGTCGGCGGGATCGGCGCGCTCATCCTCTGGCAACAGGCCGACCCCGAACGGCGCAAGGGCTGGGTCAGCGACGCCACCAAGGGCATGCGCCAGAACCGCGTGCGCACGCTGCTCGGCGTGGTGCTCGTGGTGGTCGGCGCGATCGGCTTCCTCGTCGCGGAGGGTCAGCTGCGCGAGGCCAGGACGGGGCTGCTGTTCACCGCGGTGGTGGTCGGCGGCATCGCGGTCATCGCGGCGCCCTGGCTCGCGGGCCTGTGGAAGGAGCTGCAACTCGAACGGCGCGAGCGCATCAGGCAGGAGGAGCGGGCCGAGGTCGCCGCGATGGTGCACGACTCCGTGCTGCACACGCTCACGCTCATCCAGCGGGTGGCGCACGATCCCCGCGAGGTCACCAGGCTGGCCCGCTCCCAGGAGCGGGAGCTGCGCAACTGGCTGTACCAGCCCGCGCAGGACGCCGACGCCACGCTCGCCGCGGCCGTACGGCGGATCGCGGCGGAGGAGGAGGACGCGCACGGCGTGCCCATCGAGGTCGTCTGCGTGGGCGACACCGAGCTCGACTCGGGCGGCAGGCTCGGGGCGATGCTCAACGCGTCGCGGCAGGCGATGGTCAACGCGGCGAAATACTCCGAGAGCCCGGTCATCTCCGTCTATGCGGAGGTCGAGGGTGAAGAAGTCACCATTTTCGTGAAGGATCGGGGCAAGGGCTTCGATCTGGATGAGGTACCCCTGGACCGGATGGGGATCAGGGAGTCCATCATCGGAAGGATGGAACGCCACGGCGGCAGCGCCAGGGTGCGTACCGAGCCCGGTGAGGGCACGGAAGTGATGTTGACGATGAAGGTGGAGAAATGATTCGCGTGCTGATCGTCGATGACCATCGGCTGTTCCGATCGGGCGTGCGCGCCGAGCTGGGCGACTCGATCCAGGTCGTAGGCGAGGCCGAGGACGTCGAGTCGGCGGTGAAGGCGATCGCCACGCTCGAACCGGACGTCGTGCTGCTCGACGTCCACATGCCGGGGGGCGGCGGCCAGGAGGTGCTGCGCCGCGTGCTCGGCGCGGGCTCGCAGGTGCGCTTCCTCGCGCTGTCGGTCTCCGACGCCGCCGAGGACGTGATCGGCGTGATCAGGGGCGGCGCCCGCGGTTACGTCACCAAGAACATCAGCGGCCGCGAGCTGACCGACGCGATCCGCAGGGTGGCCGACGGCGACGCGGTCTTCTCCCCGCGGCTGGCGGGGTTCGTGCTCGACGCGTTCGCCTCGACCGAGGCGCCCTCCATCGACCCCGAGCTCGACTCGCTGACGCAGCGCGAGCGCGAGGTGCTGCGCCTGATCGCGCGCGGCTACGCCTACAAGGAGATCGCCAAGGAGCTGTTCATCTCGGTCAAGACCGTGGAGACGCACGTGTCCTCGGTGCTGCGCAAGCTCCAGCTGTCCAACAGGCACGAGCTGTCCCGCTGGGCCACCGCCCGCCGCCTGGTGTGACCGGCCCGGCCGGAATGTGGAGGATTTTGGGGAGGTCGTGGACGGTCTGTCCTTGAAGGTCTCCTAGTCGCGTGCGACATTCCCAGGTATGGGCAGAGACGTACCAGTCGTCGCCTTCAGCCGGGACGACCGCCGGAACTATCGGGACAAGGTCCGGCGCAATCTGGACGTCTTCGCGCAGATGCTGCGGGAGTCCCGCTTCGAATTCGATCGGCCGCTGGCCGGGCTGGAGATCGAGCTCAACCTGGTCGACGCGAGGGGCGACCCCGCCATGCGCAACGCCGAGGTGCTGGCCGCCATCGCCCAGCCCGACTGGGCGACCGAGCTCGGCCAGTTCAACCTCGAGATCAACATCGCGCCGCAGGGCCTGGACGGCGACGGCGCGCTGCGCCTCGAGGAGTCGGTGCGCGCGCGGCTCAACCACGCCGAGGAGCGCGCCCGCTCCGAGGGCGGCCACCTGGTCCTGATCGGCATCCTGCCGACGCTCAGGCAGGAGGACACCCACGAGGGCACGCTGTCGGCCAACCCCCGCTACAAGCTGCTCAACGAGCAGATCTTCGCCGCCAGGGGGGAGGACCTGCACCTGTGCATCGAGGGCGTCGAACGGCTCGACACCTACGCCGACAGCATCACCCCCGAGGCCGCCTGCACCAGCGTCCAGCTGCACCTCCAGGTCAGCCCCGAGGCGTTCGCCGCCCACTGGAACGCCGCGCAGGCCATCGCCGGCCCCCAGGTCGCCATCGCGGCCAACTCGCCGTACCTGTTCGGCAGGGAGCTGCACAGGGAGACCAGGATCGCGCTGTTCGAGCAGGCCACCGACACCCGCCCGACAGAGCTCAAGTCACAGGGGGTACGGCCGCGCGTGTGGTTCGGCGAGCGCTGGATCACCAGCGTCTTCGACCTGTTCGAGGAGAACGTCCGCTACTTCCCCGCGCTGCTCCCTCTGTGCTCGGACGAGGACCCCGCCGCCGAGCTGGCGGCCGGGCGGATCCCCTCGCTGGACGAGCTGACCCTGCACAACGGCACCGTCTACCGGTGGAACCGGCCGGTGTACGCGGTCGTCGACGGCACCCCGCACCTGCGCGTGGAGAACCGCGTCCTGCCCGCGGGGCCCTCGGTGCTGGACATCGCGGCCAACGCGGCCTTCTACTACGGGCTCATGCGGGTGCTTCCGCACGCCGAGCGGCCGGTCTGGAGCCAGATGTCCTTCAGCACGGCCGAGGAGAACCTGTCGAGCGCGGCGCGGCACGGGATCGAGGCGCGGCTGTACTGGCCTGGACTCGGCGAGGTGCCCGCGGCCGAGCTGGTCCTGCGCAGGCTGCTGCCGATGGCGGCCGAGGGACTGGCGCTGTGGAGGGTCGACGGAGCCGTCGCCGACCGGCTCCTCGGGGTGATCCAGGGTCGCTGCCTGACGGGCAGGACGGGCGCCACGTGGCAGGTGGAGGCCACCGAGGCCATCGGAGGGGAGCGTCGGGAGGCGCTGCGCAGGATGACGCTGGCCTACATCGAACGCATGCACACCAACGAACCCGTCCACACCTGGGACCTCTGACCCCTCTGGGGGTATGCGTCTCCAGGGGACCGCCCACCGGTGGGCCAGGGCGTAGGGGCAGAGGGGGGAGTCAGCCGAGGCCGGCCTCCCGGGCGCGGATGATGGCCTGGGCGCGGTCGGCCACGTGCAGCTTCATGAAGATGTTCGACACGTGGTTCCTGATGGTCTTGGAGCTGAGGAACAGGATCGAGGCGATCTCGTTGTTGTTGCGGCCCTGGGCGATCAGCTCCAGGACCTCCCGCTCCCGCTCGGTGAGCTCGGGGAAGGCCGTGCGCGCGGGCTCGGCCATTCCCGCGAAGAAACCGAGCACCCGCCTGGCGATCCCCGGGCCGTAGATCGCCTCACCCGCGGCGACGGCCTGCACGGCCCGGGAGATCTCCTCCACGCCCGCCTCCTTCAGCAGGTAGCCCCTGGCGCCCGCCCTGATCGCGGCGAACACCGAGTCGTCGTCGTGGAACATCGTCAGCACCAGCACCCCGATCCTGGGACTCACCCTGGTGATCGTGCGCGTGGCGTCCACGCCGTTGCCGCCGGGCATGTGCAGGTCCATGACCACGACGTCCGGCTGGAGCTCGGCCGCCAGCCGTACGGCCTCGGCGCCGTCCTTCGCCTCACCGGCGACCTCGATGTCGAGCGCGGACAGCAAACCGCGCAGCCCTGACCGGAAGACCGGGTGGTCGTCGACGATGAGAACTCGGATCATGTGCCGATCGTCCCACCATCGCGGGGCCCCGTCCCGGGGCGCGTGTCCCGACTCTCCCGGGCAGGATGGAGGGATGACCCTCCGCCGATTCCTCGCCGCGTCGCTGGTCGTCCTGCTCACCGCGTGCGGCGGGCCCGCCACCTCCACCCGTGGGCTCGAGGGCGACACCTTCGAAGAGGACGTGCAGCTGGCGAGGGTCCACACCGAGGCGTTCTGGAAGGCGCAGTTCGAGGCGCTCGGCCGTACGTACGAGCCGGTCACGGAGTTCGTCGCCTACAGGGGCGACGACGGGCCCTCGTGCGGAGGCGAGCCCGCCGTGCCCAACAACGCCTTCTACTGCTCCGACGGGCACTTCATCGCCTACGACGTGGACTGGATGGCGGCCTTCTGGAACGAGATGGGCGACGGCTCCACCTATCTGATCATCCCGCACGAGATCGGGCATGCCGTCCAGGCGCAGCTCGGCACGGAGTTCGCGCTCAACGTGCAGCGGGAGCTCCAGGCGGACTGCTTCGCGGGAGGCGCGCTGGCTGGGCTGGTGCGCGCGGGCGTGCTGCAGGCCGAGGAGGGCGACGACACCGAGCTCCTGCTCAACCTGGAGGCCGCGGGCGACCCGAGCGACGACTGGTTCAGGCCCGACGCGCACGGCACGGCGGCCCAGCGGCAGCAGGCGTTCGCGACCGGATACAACGAGGGTGTAGGAGCATGTACGCCGCAAGGGTGATGCGGGCCACCGGCGCGGCGGTCTAGCTTGGGCGCATGCCAATGGGGAACGTCAGAGAGATCAGCTGGCTGCGGCGGGGAGCCTGCAGGACCAGCGACCCCGACCTCTTCTTTCCTCCCGCGCCCTCCCCCGCCCAGGAGGCGCGGGCCAAGGCGGTCTGCTCGGGCTGCCAGGTGCTCGACGACTGCAGGGCCTACGCGGTGCGGTCGGGGGAGTCGGAGGGGATCTGGGGCGGGCTCACCCCCGACGAACGCAGGCGGCTGCGCTTTCCCGCCGGATGGCGGCAGCGCAGCGCATAGCCTCAAGGGGTGCTGCTTCGCTCCCTCGCCGTGCTCGTCGCGGCCAATGTCGTCAACAACCGCCTAGCCCCCAGGCTCGCGCCGCTCACCTCGGCCGCGGCCACCGGCGCGCTCGTCGCGATGGCCCGCCGGTCGGGGCTGTCGTGGGAGGAGATGGGCTTCACCCGCGGGCGGAAGGGCGCGAAGGCGGGCGCCGCCCTGGCCGCGACCGTGGCCGCCGGCTACAGCGCGGGTGTCGCCATCCCGCAGACCCGGCGGTTCTTCCACGACGAGCGCGCGCTGTCGCTGTCCAGGGCGGAGGTGCTGGAGGCGGCGCTGCTGCAGGTGCCCGTGGGCACGGTCCTGCTCGAGGAGGTCGGCTTCAGGGGCGCCCTGTACGGCATGCTCCGCCGCGCCCACGGCACGGCGGCGGCCACGGCGATCTCGTCGGCGCTGTTCGGGCTCTGGCACATCCTCCCCGCGATGGAGATGGCCCGCGCCAACCCCGCGCTCGGCGAGCTGACCGCGGGCAGCACGGACGTCACCAAGGTCGTGGTGGGCGGCGTGCTCTCCACCACGGCGGCGGGCGTGCTGTTCTGCGAGCTGCGCCGGCACGGCGGGCTGCTGGCCCCTTCACTGCTGCATCTGGCGACTAACTCGCTGGGGTACCTGTTCGCCCGAATCGCCCCCGCGCCACCAGCTCGACCGTGACGAGCACCGCGATCGCCTCGGCCGCGAGCAGTCCCACGAGCACGACGAGCTGAACCACGCCCGCCTGGAGCGGCGACGCGCCGCCCAGCAGCATGCCCACGAACGCGCCTGGCAGCGTGACCAGGCCGACGGTCCTGGTCTGGTCGAGCGCGGGGACCAGCGCCTGGGCGGCGGCGGGGCGGCAGATCTCCAGGTTGGCGTCCCTGTCGAGGAGGCCGAGGGCGAGCGCGGCCTCGACCTCGCCCCTGCGCTGGCGCAGCTCGTCGACGGCGCGCCGGCCCGCCAGGGCGGTGGCCGTCAGGCAGCCGCCGAGCAGGATCCCCGCGATCGGGATGAGGGTGACGCCCCGCATGGGGGCCACGCCGCTGCCGAACAGCGCCAGCAGCACCGGCAGCGTGCCCGCGGCGATGGGCAGGGCGGCGGGCCACGGGCGGTCCTTGGTGATCCTGCGGCCCGCGGTGACGGTGGCGACGCCGTACATGACGAGCAGGAAGGCGGCGACGCCCGGCGGCGCGCCGAGGACCCAGGCGATCACCAGCGAGACGGCGCCCAGCTGGACGGTGGCTCGCAGGCTCGCGGTCAGGACGGCGCGGGCGTGCCCCAGCTCACCCAGCCACGCCACGGCCGCCCCCGCGACGGCGAGCAGGACGACGACGACGGCGAGCGCGGGGGTGAGCGTGAGTCCCATGCGGAAGTTCTACAGGGAGACCCGTCTCAGGCGGTGGGGACGACCTGGAACGCCTCGGCGTAGCGGCCCTCGCCGTAGCCCGCCTTCAGCGCGATGCCCGACCAGCGCTCGCGGACGAAGTCCTCGAATCCCTCGCGGTGGCCGACCTGGCTCACGTGGGCGGCCAGCGCGGTGATCTTGCGGTCGATCTGGTCAGTGATGTCCACGAAGTGGTTGGGGTCCGTGCCGCCGATCAGCCAGACCTCGCTGACCGTCCACGCCTCCAGGTCGGCCAGCTCGGCGTAGGCGTAGGGGTTGCGCGCGTCGGGGTAGACGGCGTCGAGCGTGGCGGCGCCGACCGCGCGGTGGTCGGGGTGGCTGGGGCCGATGAACTGGTAGTTGCGCTCAGGAGTGCTGGTGATCACCACGTCGGGACGCACCTGACGGATCACCCTGGCGATGTCGCGCCGCAGCTCGATGGTGGGCTCCACCCTGCCGTCGCGGTAGCCGGACAGGAACCGCACGTCGGTGACGCCGACCGCCTTGGCGGCCGCGGCCTGCTCGGCCCTGCGCAGCTCGGCCATGCCCTCTCCGTCGACCTCACGTTCGTTGCCTCCCGCGTCGCCTGAGGTGACGAGCAGGTAGGTCACCTCGACGCCCTTGTCGACGAACTGCGCGATCGTGCCGGCGGCGCCGAAGTCGACGTCGTCGGGGTGCGCGGTCACCACCAGAACTCGGGCGATCTCCATGGTCTCTCCTTTACGAAGGGGGCTCGTTCTCGGAACCAGACAAGGCTGCGGGGCATTCCTGGACGCGTTTGTCGGTGGCGCGCTTTAACCTAGGTCCGTGCCCACCCAAGTCTCTGTTGACCACCCCTTGCTCGACGGCCTCAACCCGCAGCAGCGCGAGGCCGTGATCCATCACGGCAGCCCGCTGCTCATCGTCGCGGGGGCGGGTTCAGGCAAGACTCGGGTGCTCACCCACCGCATCGCCTATCTCCTGGCCGAGCGCGAGGTCCATCCCGGCGAGATCCTCGCGATCACCTTCACCAACAAGGCCGCCAAGGAGATGAAGGAGCGCGTCGACCGGCTGATCGGCCCCCGCTCCAAGGCCATGTGGGTGATGACCTTCCACAGCGCCTGCATGCGCATCCTGCGCAAGGAGGCCAAGCGGCTCGGCTATCCCTCCAGCTTCTCCATCTACGACCAGGCCGACTCCCAGCGGCTCATGGCGATGGTCTGCCGCGAGATGGACCTCGACCCCAAGCGCTACCCGCCGCGCTCGTTCTCCGCCCAGGTCAGCAACTTCAAGAACGAGCTGATCGACTACGAGAGCGCCATCGACAGGGCGGGCTCGCACCTCGAGAAGACGCTCGCGCAGGCCTACAAGGCCTACCAGCTCAAGCTGACCGAGTCCGGCGCAATGGACTTCGACGACATCATCATGAACACGGTGGTGCTGTTCCAGCTCTTTCCCGAGGTGGCCGAGCACTACCGCATGCGCTTCAGGCACGTGATGGTCGACGAGTACCAGGACACCAACCACGCCCAGTACATCCTGATCAGGGAGCTGGTCGGGCGGCCACAGCTGACCACCGTCGACGGCGAGCCCGTGCGGTCCGGGGCCGACCAGTCCGAACTGTGCGTCGTCGGTGACGCCGACCAGTCGATCTACGCCTTCCGCGGCGCGACGATCCGCAACATCCTCGAGTTCGAGCGCGACTACCCCGACGCGCGCACGATCCTGCTCGAGCAGAACTACCGCTCCACCCAGAACATCCTGGCCGCCGCCAACTCGGTCATCTCGCGCAACGAGTCGCGCAAGCCGAAGAACCTCTGGTCCGACCAGGGCGACGGGCCGAAGATCGTTGGCTACGTCGCCGACAACGAGCACGACGAGGCGATGTTCGTCGCCCAGGAGGTCGACAAGCTCACCGACGAGGAGGGCGTGCGCCCCGGCGACGTGGCGGTCTTCTACCGCACCAACGCCGCCTCCCGCGTGTTCGAGGAGATCTTCATCCGCACCGGCCTGCCGTACAAGGTAGTCGGGGGCGTGCGCTTCTACGAGCGCAAGGAGGTCAAGGACCTGCTGGCCTACCTGCGGGTGCTGGCCAACCCCAACGACGTGGTCTCCCTGCGGCGCATCCTCAACGTGCCCAAGCGCGGCATCGGCGACCGCGCCGAGGCGCTGGTCGAGGCGCTTTCCTCGCGTGAGCGCATCTCCTTCTGGGAGGCGCTGCGCAGGGCGGAGGAGGCGTACGGCATGGCGACCAGGTCGCTCAACGCCATCCGCGAGTTCGTCGCGATGATCGACGACCTGATCGGCAAGGCCGAGGGCGTGCCGCCGTCGGCGCTGGCCGAGGAGATCCTGGTGTCGACCGGCTACCGCGCCGAGCTGGAGGCCTCCGAAGACCCGCAGGACGAGTCGCGCCTCGAGAACCTCAACGAGCTCATCTCGGTCGCCTCCGAGTTCGAGGAGGCCAACCCCGAGGGCACGCTGGTGGAGTTCCTCGAGCAGGTCTCGCTGGTGGCCGACGCCGACCAGATCCCCGAGGGCGACGGCGGCCAGGGCGTGGTGACGCTGATGACCCTCCACACCGCCAAGGGCCTCGAGTTCCCCGTCGTCTTCCTCACCGCGATGGAGGACGGCGTCTTCCCGCACATCCGCTCGCTGGGCGAGCCGAAGGAGCTGGAGGAGGAGCGCCGTCTGGCCTACGTCGGCATCACCCGCGCCGAGAAGCGCCTCTACCTCACCAGGGCCGCGGTGCGCAGCTCGTGGGGCTCGCCGTCGTTCAACCCCGCCTCGCGCTTCGTCAACGAGGTGCCGGCCAAGCTCATCGAGTGGCGCACCGACCCCGAGAAGTCGGCGTGGAGCGCGGCCACGACGCGCAAGGAGGCCCCCGCGCCCGCCGCGCGCCGTCCGGGCGGCAAGCAGCTGCCCTCGCTCACGCCGGGTGACCGGGTCACGCACGACGCCTTCGGGCTGGGCACGGTCGTGTCGGTGGACGGCGTGGCGGAGAAGACCAAGGTGAAGATCGACTTCGGCAGCGGCGGCGAAAAGACCCTGCTCCTCGCCTACGCTCCGCTGGAGAAGCTCTAGGAAACGGGTCCGCCTAGGGCGTGTCCCGTGGATCTTTGATGGTGGTTTGGTGTAGATCAGTCCAGTGGAAGATCGCCTGAAGCGTCATGATCTGACCGATGCCGAGTGGGAACGGCTGGCGCCGCTGCTGCCGGTCAACCCGCGGCAGGGCGGCCGATGGGCCGATCACCGAACGGTCATCAACGGGGTCTTCTTCCGGGTCCGGACCAACATCACCTGGCGTGACCTGCCGCCCTGGTACGGGAACTGGAAGACCGTCTACAACCGGCATCGCCGCTGGTCGATGGATGGCACCTGGGAGAAGATCCTGGACGGGCTGCGCGCTGGATGCGATGAGGCCGAGGGGGAGGACTGGACGGTGAGTGTGGATTCCACTGTGGCGCGCGCTCATCAGCATGCCGCCGGAGCTCGTCGTGAGCCGCCCGCCGACATCCCGTCAAAGGGGACGGCGTAGATCACAAACCGGGCACGGGCCGGGAGGCGCTGGGCCGCTCACGGGGCGGGTGGAGCACGAAGATTCACCTGGTCGCCGACCGGCGCTGCCGGCCGATCGCCCGGATCATCAGCCCCGGTCAGCACGGCGATAGCCCGTACTTCCGGCGCATCCTGGAGCGGGTGCGCATCCGGCGTCGCGGTCTGGGCCGTCCTCGCCGGCGTCCGATACGTGTGCTGGCCGACAAGGCCTACTCCTCGCGCGCCAATCGCTCCTACCTGCGCCGACGCGGCATCCAGGCGGTCATCCCGATCAAGAAGGATCAGCAGGCCAACCGACTCAACCGGGGGCGTAAGGGCGGGCGACCGCCCGGCTTCGACGCCGAGCGGTACAAGGAGCGCAATACCGCCGAGCGGTGCGTCAACAAGCTCAAGGGCCACCGCGCGGTGGCCCTTCGCACCGACAAGCGCGAACGCATCTACGAGGGCACCATCGACGTCGCCTCGATCAGGATCTGGCTCCGTGACCCTGTCCTATGATCCACGGGACACGCTCTAGTCCCAGTTGATCGTCTTGCTGACCTGGCTCGCGGGCGGTGGCGTCACCGTGACGGCGCCGCCCCAGCCGGAGTAGCTCGCGCTGCAGCACCTTCGCGCCGGTCTTCGAGAGCAGGGCGGTCTGCTCCTTGACCGCGAAGCCGCGGCCGGCGGTGACCTTGCCCTTCAGCGCGCTGACCGGATCGGGGGGCGTCGCATGGGCGGGGGCGGCCACCAGGACGACGGCCATGATCATGCTTTTCACCCGCAGCATCCTACGGACGGCGATCTTCCTGCGGCGGAGCCACCCAGATCCTGGAAGGGCGGCCGGTCGCCAGGTCCCTGCCACGCAACACCTGGATCCGCCACGGGTCCATGCGCAAGAGGTGGTAGCCGGGGTCTTCCGGCCCCCGCCGCCAGTAGGACTGGGGGTCGTAGCCGACGCCCGGCGGGCTGCCCTGCCGGTAGAGCTCCCACACCGCCTTCTTCACCGCCTCGTCGGTCTCCCACCTGGCCACGGTGTCGACGGCCACGGTGTTCTGCGCGGGGCTCCAGTAGGAGAAGGTGGCGTGCGGATTGCCGGCCAGATGCGCCCGCTTCACCGGGGTGTCGAAGGTGGCCAGCCAGCCCACGGGGCTGTCGCCGGTCATCTCCCAGATCGGCAGCAGCACCCGCGAGCGCGGCCTGCCCTTGGCGTCGACGGTGGTCATGGTGGCGTACACCACGTCGCCGACGATGTCCTCGAAGTCCTGTCTGATCGCCGAGAACGCGGCGACCCTGTGCGCGGCCACGGCGCTCAGACCCTTTCCAGGACGACGACGGGGATCTCCTGCCTGGCCAGCGCCGCGTAGCGCCGGTAGACGGGGGCCACGGAGGTCATCAGCCGCCACAGCCTGTTGCGCTCGGCGCCCTGGGCGGTGCGGGCGCGCACGGCGAACCGCTCGGCGCGGACCTGCACCTCGGCCTCGGGGTTCGCGCGCAGGTTCAGGTACCAGTTCGGCAACCCGGGGGCGCCCGGGACGCTGCCCGAGGCCACCAGGATGTAGCGCTCGCCGTCCTGGCCGAAGAACACTCCGGTACGGCGGCGCGTGCCGCTCTTCCTGCCCACGGTGGTGAGGACGAGGTTGGTCACGCCGCCTTCGAGGAAGCCGTCCTCGCCGCCGGAGTCGAGGTAGCGGCGGACGTGTTCGGCGACCGAGAGGTCGGGGCTGTCGGTGACGTCTGCGTTCATGGCGTCATCGTGCAGCCCCGGACTTCAGTGTTCCTTCGGAAGCGCTTCGGTGAGCTTCATGGCCGCCTCACCGGGGAGTTCGAGCTCGGGAAGGTCGTCCTGCGACATGACCAGGTCCGCGGGCGGCGGCTCGACGGTGACCCTGGCGCCCCAGCCCGTGAAGCGCTGGTCCGAGTTGATGCCCAGCATCATGTCGTCGTTCGTTTTGTGCGAGAGCCTGGTGGCAAGGCGGGTGACCCGGCCCTTGGCGTCGAACCAGAGCGCCCACGCCAGCTTCGGGTCGCTTCCCGGCCTTCCGCCCAAGGGGAGGCCAGGGATCTTGGAGACGCGAATGGAGCCCTTGGCGGTGCGGGGGGTGACGGACGAGGCGGTGGCGAGCAGCGCCTCCAGCGTGCCGGGGTGGAAGAGGTCGACCCCGAAATCCGCGAAACTTTCCTCGCGATAGTCGGTGTACACCCACTTCTTGTCCAGCGGGAGCCTGCCGATCAGCCGGCCGCCCGAGGTGTAGCTCTTGCCCTTGGCCCTGATGAGCAGCGTCGGAAAGCGGAGGTCGTCTTCGATGAGCTCGCTCTTGAGCGGCGTGTAGAGCGAGGTCGAGTCGTCGACGTCCACGCGCCATCCCTTGCGGAACCCGGCGACCCTCGTGGTCCTGGCGGTGAGGAAGTGCTTGCCGTCGCCCGACATGCGGGTGACCACGGAGACGGTGACACCTCGGCCGGGCACGACCTGCGCCTTGAGCGCCTTGACGGGATCGGGCTTGGGCGCGGGCTGGGTCGGGACGGCGGTGGCGAGGGCGAGCGCGATGAGGAGTGGCTTCATGGGGGGTCCTCGAAGTGCGGGGGTGGTAGAGGGAAGGGGGACTTCGGTGTCTGTTACGAGGTGCTCTCATCGAGGGGGTCGGCCGGCGTGTCCGCTTCCTCCTGGGGGTCCCACACCTGGTCGGCGGGCGGCGGGTCGATGACGACCGTGGAACCCCAGCCGGTGTAGCGAACGTCGACGTGCGCGCTCAGCGCGGTGTCGTGGACGACATGCCTCGAGACCAGACGCGTGACCAGCCCTCTCGAGTCGAACCAGAGCGTCCAGGAGATCTTCGGGAAGTCCTTGTACGGACAGTTCGCCTCGGCAAGCCCCTCCAGCCGGCAGGTCGTCGTCACGCCGCCGGCCGTGCCGTCGCGCCGGAAGGTGGCATGTGCGAGCAGAACGCGCAGGTGCTGCGGATCGAGGACCTCGATGGGAGAGTTGCTCGAGGAAGGACCGAAACCCTTGATGCGGAGCCATCTCTTGCCATCGGGGAGCTCGTCCGTCCAGATGCCTCCGCTGCGGTAGACGGTCTTGCCGACCACGATCTCGCGGCTGGGCTGGAAGAAGGCGGCCTCGTCGGCGTCCATCTTCCGGAGCGGACGGATCTTCTCGCTCTTGTCCGTCGCGGCGATTCCTCGACGGGAGAAGGCGATCTTTCCCTTCTCGTGCGCGATGGCATATGTCTTGCCGTTCTTGGCGCTCTTCCTCGTTTCGGACATCCTGACGCCCTTGCCCGGCACTAGCTGCGCGATCAGTGCCTTGACCGGGTCGGCCTTGGGGGCGGCCTGTGCGGGGACGGCCGTGATCAGCGCCACGCCGGTGGTCAGGGCGAGGCCGATGGCGACGTGCTTCATGCGATATCGATCATTTCTCGAGGAGGCGCGAGGCTGGCGCGCGCTGGACGTGCTCGCGGGCGAGTGAGCCCGCATCCCGGAAATGCGTGCCGTCCCTTCGGTGACGATCACGTGCACCGGCTCGGCGACGTCGCAGACCGGGCGGGCGCCACGCAGGGAATGCGTGACGCCCGCTTTGTCGGCTGGCTACTACTGCTTGACCTCGTTGAGGACGTCGGGCAGGCCGGGGGTCGGCGCGTCCTCACCCAGGTCCTTGGAGTCGACCACCTGGGCGGACGGAGGAGCGCTGATGGCGACCTTGGCGCCCCATCCGCTGAACCTGGAGTCCTGGGTCATCTCGAGGGTCACGCCGCGCATCGGGACGGCCATCTTGGCGCTGACCCTGGTCACCTGGCCCTTGGCGTTGATCCAGAGCGCCCAGGTGATCTTCTTGGCACCGATGGAGTCGCCGCCCGAGCGGAAGGTGCGCGAGACCGAGCGGAGCTTCGCGGTGCTGATCGTGCCCTTCGCCACACCGTTGCGGTAGGAGGAGGCGCCGGCCACGAGCGTCTTGAGCGTGGCCGGCTCGAAGACGTCGAGGAAGGCTCCCTCGCCGCGGTTGGTGCTGGCGGCGCCCGTGTACCGCACCCACGTCTTACCCTCGGGCAGCACTTGGGCCACCATGCTGCCGGAGACGTAGGTCTTGCCCTTGACGCTGATCGTCCGAGTGGGCTTGGCCAGCACCGCGAACGAGGCCTGGTCCTCCTCCTCGAGCAGCGCCTTGAGGGTGGGGTCGAGCTGCATCTTGAACGTGATGTCAGAGGCGGCGGGGCCGCTCTTGTCGAAGCCGATCGTGCCGTTCTCCCTGGTGGTGATCAGCGTCTCGCCCGAGCCGCCCATCCGGACGACGGAGGAGAACGTGACGCCCTTGCCGGGAGTGAACTGCGCCTTCAGCGCCTTGACGGGGTCGGCCTTGGGCGCCGCCTGCGCCGGAGCGGCGCCGACGAGCGCCACGCCCGTGGTGAGGGCGAGGCCGATGATGATCCGCTTCATGCGATTTCCTTCATGGTTTTGGAGGGGGAGGAGAATCTTGCCAAGCGCACATCACGAGGCTGTATCGATCATGAGCGTGCCAGGCAGAGATCACGAATATCGGGAGCCCGCGCACACAGTTCGTGAAATTTCGGTGCAGAACGCCCATGGCCGGGACCTCGTAGCGGGGAGGGTTCGGCAAGGTGTCACCAGGCTCCCGCCAGGCGCCGACGATGGTCTGCCTTGGCGCCCAGGCCGGGGATGTCCTTGGCGCCCCAGCCGGGAAGCTCGGCGGCGAGGTGGGAAGGGGCGGGAATGAGGTCTTGGTAGGCGCGAGTTCTCAGGAGACGCCTTTGGGGAGGTGCCGCCAGGGAGTTCCTGCCTTGGGCGAGAGACCCGCTGCGCGAACTACTCCAAACGGGAGGCCCGGCGCGGGGGCGCCGGGCCGTACAGGAGCTACTGGGCGGCCTCGTTGAGGACGCTGGGGAGGTCGGGGACGTCGGTGCCGAGGTCGGCGGCGTCGACCACCTCGTCCTCGGGCGGGGCCACGATCGAGACCTTGCTGCCCCACGCCGTGTACTTCGTGTCGGCGGTCATGCTCATGACGCCCAGCACCCCGAAGTCCATCTTCACCGCGCTGGTCACCCGGGTGACGAGCTGCTTGGAGTTCAGGGTGACCGCGTAGTCGACCTTGACCTTGCCGAACTTGCCCGGCATCGGGCCGCCGCCGGAGGCCTTGCTCAGGTCGCTGAGCGTGATGGCGCCCTTGTGGACGCCGCCGCGCACGCTCTTGGCACCCTTCAGGATCGTCTTGAGCACCGAGGGGTCGAAGACGTTGATCACCTGGCTGCCGGACATGCTGGCCTCGGGCGTGCCGGGGAGCCGCACCCACTTCTTGCCCTCGGGCAGGTCCTGGGCGTAGATGCCGCCCTTGGCGTACGTCTGGCCCTTGACGCTGATGTACCGGGTGGGGCTGAACAGGGAGGCGAGCTCGTCGTCGGGCTTGACGTCGATGCCCTTGCTGCGCCTGGTGAGGTCGGAGGAGACGACACCGGACTTGCCGAACTCCAGCACGCCGGTCATCCGGCCGACGGGCCCCGCGGACTTGCCGTCGGCGTACATGCGGGAGGTCTCGGAGACCCGGACGCCGTGGCCGGCGACGAACTGCTTCTTGAGTGCCTCGACCGGGTTCTTCGGCGCCGAGGCGGGGGCCGAGTATGCGAAAGCGGGGGTGGCGACCGCGACTACGGATACCGTGAGTGCGGTGGCGGCGATCAAACGCCTCATGGTGGTGTGTGCCCCTTCGGTCAGATGTGCGGGCCATCCTAGATCCATAAGGGGACAATCGGGCGATTTACCGCACACTGGTGTAGCTGGCAAGAGATATCAGTGACCCGATGACCTGGGCAGCTCAAGCTTGGGACTAGGCTTCCTTGGCGGAAACGCCCGGCACACGGGGTGGGCCCGGGCCGTCGTACATCAGCGACCAAGGAGAAGGACGGACCCTCGTGGACCTGTTCGAACATCAGGCGAAGGAGCTCTTCGCGGACTACGGCATCCCGGTGCCGCGTGGCATCGTCGCGCACACCGTGGAGGAGGTGCGCGCGGCTGCCGAGCAGCTGACCGGCCGCGTTGTCGTCAAGGCCCAGGTCAAGACCGGGGGTCGCGGCAAGGCCGGTGGCGTCAAGGTCGCCGACGACGCAGCCGACGCCGTGGCGAAGGCCACCGACATCCTCGGCATGGACATCAAGGGCCACACGGTCCACAAGGTGCTGGTGGAGGAGGCGAGCGCGATCGCGGAGGAGTACTACTTCTCCTTCCTGCTCGACCGCGCGAACCGCACCTTCCTCGCCATCTGCTCCGCGGCCGGTGGCATGGACATCGAAGAGGTCGCGCACAGCACGCCGGAGAAGGTCGCCAAGGTGCCGGTCTCGGCGCTGACCGGCATCGACCGCGCCAAGGCGCGTGAGATCGCCGTCGCGGGCGGTCTTCCCGAGAAGGCCCTGGACGGCGCGGCCGAACTCATCGAGAAGCTGTGGTGCTGCTTCGTCGACGAGGACGCGTCGCTCGTCGAGGTCAACCCGATGATCCTGTCGGCCGACGGCCAGGTCAAGGCGCTCGACGGCAAGGTCACGCTGGACGACAACGCCACGTTCCGCCAGGCCGATCACGCCGCCTTCGAGGACAAGGCGGCCGAGGACCCGCTCGAGGCCGCGGCCAAGGAGAAGGACCTCAACTACGTCAAGCTCGACGGCAACGTCGGCATCATCGGCAACGGCGCGGGCCTGGTCATGTCCACGCTCGACGTGGTCGCCTACGCGGGCGAGGCCTTCCCCGGCAAGCCCAAGCCGGCCAACTTCCTCGACATCGGCGGCGGCGCCAGCGCCGAGGTCATGGCCGCGGGCCTGGAGATCATCATCTCCGACCCCGCCGTGAAGTCGATCTTCGTGAACGTCTTCGGCGGCATCACCGCCTGCGACGCGGTCGCCAACGGCATCGTCTCGGCGTTCAAGCTGCTGGATGAGCGCGGCGAGGCCGTGACCCGTCCGCTGGTCGTCCGCCTCGACGGCAACAACGCCCTCCTGGGGCGCCAGATCCTGCGCGACGCCGGGCTCAAGGGCGTCGAGCTGGTTGACACGATGGACGACGCGGCCAAGCGTGCCGCCGAACTCGCTGCGGTAGGTGCGTAATGGCTATCTGGCTGACCGAGAACAGCAAGATCATTGTTCAGGGCATGACCGGCGGCGAGGGCACCAAGCACGCCAAGCGCATGCTCGCCTCCGGCGCCAGGGTCGTCGGCGGCGTCAACGCCCGCAAGGCCGGCACCACCCACCTCGACCTGCCGGTCTTCGGCACCGTCAAGGAGGCCATGGAGCAGACCGGAGCCGACGTCTCCGTCGTCTTCGTGCCCCCGGCCTTCACCAAGGACGCGGTCATCGAGGCGATCGACGCGGGCATCCCGCTCTGCGTCGTCATCACCGAGGGCGTGCCGGTCCACGACACGACGGCCTTCTGGGCCTACGCCGTCTCCAAGGGCAACAAGACCCGCGTCATCGGTCCGAACTGCCCTGGCATCGCCTCGCCCGGCGCTTCCAACGCCGGCATCATCCCGGCCGACATCACCACCGCCGGCCGCATCGGCCTGGTGTCGAAGTCGGGCACGCTGACCTACCAGCTCATGTACGAGCTGCGTGACTTCGGCTTCTCGACCGCCGTCGGCATCGGTGGCGACCCCGTCATCGGCACCACGCACATCGACGCGCTGCAGGCCTTCCAGGAGGACCCCGGCACCGACGCGATCGTGATGATCGGTGAGATCGGCGGCGACGCCGAGGAGCGGGCCGCCGCCTACATCGAGCAGCACGTGACCAAGCCGGTCGTGGCCTACGTGGCGGGCTTCACCGCCCCGGAGGGCAAGACGATGGGCCACGCGGGCGCGATCGTGTCCGGCTCCGCGGGCACGGCGCAGGCGAAGAAGGAGGCCCTGGAGAAGGTCGGCGTCCGCGTCGGCAAGACCCCCTCCGAGACCGCCCGCCTCATGCGCGAGATCATGCAGTCCCGCTAGATCTCCATTCTTTTACCTTTACGGCGTAGCACGGAACGGCCACCGGGGTCACCTGGTGGCCGTTCCGTCTTTCACGGCACTCGAGCCGACTCCGGTGCCCGCCGTCACGTCAGGGTTCTTGGCCGGCTTCTTCGATCTTTCCGGCCGCCGTTCTCGCGGAGCTCTCCGCCTGCGGATGGCGTGGGCAGGGCGGTGCCCGTGTACAGGATCATGGGCGAGATCCGGCGCGGCTGCGGGGTTCTTGACTGAAAACTTGAGAACATCGAGCACTGTGACGGCCCTTCTCGACCAACTCCGGACAGCCCCCCGGACTGTGCTCAGCAAGATCTCCGGTGACGATGACGAGACGAGGCGGCCGCTGCCCGTCTCGGGGATGCTCGCGGCGGCCGCCACTCTGGGCGTCGGGCTGGCCGTCCTCATCACGCTCACGCTGGTCGGCTGGATCGCGGCGCCCAGGGGCGCGCTCGGTGCGGGGCTGCCTGGCGTGTTCCGCACGGCGGCGCAGATCTGGCTGGCCGCGCACCACGCCGGCTTCTCCTGGCCGGGAGGGCAGCTCGGGCTGCTGCCGCTGGGGCTCATGGTGCTGCCCGCCGTGCTGCTCTACCGGGCGGCGCGGTGGATGGCGCGCGATGCCGACCTCCGGCTGCGGCTGCCCGCCAGGCTGCCGAAGAACAGCCCCAAGGAGCAGGCCAACGCCCGTCGTCGCGCGCAGCTGGTACTGGTGGCGCAGGCGGGGATCTCGCTGGCCGCGCCGTACGCGCTGCTGGCGGGGTTGATCGCGCTGGTGGCGCGGAACGAGATCACCCAGCCGTTCATCGGCGAGGCGCTGCTCAGCCACTTCGTGCTGGCGTTCCTGGCGGGGATGCTGGCCACCGCGCGGACCATCGGGTCATGGCGTTCGATGCTGCGGCTGCTGCCCGAGCGGGTGCGGGCCGTCACGGTCGGCACGGCCGTCGCCGTCGCGCTGCTGCTGGTGGCGGGGCTGGTGCTGGTGCTGGTCGCCGTGGTGGTCAACTTCGGGCAGGTGCGCGAGCTGACGAACGCCCTGGCCCCCGGGTTCGTCGGCGGGCTGCTCCTCCTGCTGGTCCAGGGTCTGTACCTGCTCAACGCCGTCATCTGGGGCATGTCCTACATCGCGGGACCCGGCTTCGCGGTGGGCACCGGCACGCTGGTCGCGCCCACCGGGGTGCAGCTCGGCTACGTGCCGACGCTGCCGCTGCTCGGCGCGCTGCCCGAGAGCGGTCCCGCGCCCGCGCTGATGATGGCGGTCATCGCGCTGCCGTTCGCGGCGGGCGCCGCGGCGGGCGTCGTGGTCGTCAGGATCGCACCCTCGCCGTCGTACGAGGCGGCGCCGCTCTGGGGGTTCGTCACCGGCGTCACGACCGGGCTCGCGGCGGGGCTGCTCGCCGCGCTGTCGGGCGGGCCGATCGGCGGGGCCAGGCTGGCGGCCGTCGGCCCTTCGCCGTGGGAGGTGGCGCTGTCGGTCTGCCTGGAGGTGGGCGTCGCCGCCGGCATCTCGGCGGGCCTCGCGAACTGGTGGCTGCTCTACCAGGGCGCGCGCGGCCGCGGGCCGATCGCCCGCAAGCTGAACAGCGCCCGCAAGGCGGGCGCGGTGATCGCGAAGGCGGCGAGCAAGGTCGGCCTCGCCGAGCCCGAGGGCAAGGCGCTGCCGGGACACTGGATGGACGCCACGGAGGCCGACACCCAGCCGATCCCGGTGATCCGCGACGACTGGCAGGACGAGCACGCCTCAGCGGCCGCCGAATCGCTGTCGCAGACCGGCTCGCGCCGCGCCGAACCCCCCAGGCAGCCCCGCCGCGACATCGTCGACGAGTCGGACGATCGCGGCGGCCACGTCATCTACCTCGACCCCTACGCCTGGGACCGCGACGACTAGGCCGTACGGCTAGGGCTGCACCGAGCCCAGCATGTCGATCACGCCGGGTGGCAGCTTGGCCGCGGCCGCGTCCCTGAACTGCGAGAAGCAGACCTCCTTGGCGGCCACCGTGCCCGCGCCCCTCATGCACTCCTGGTAGGCGGAGTATTCGTCCATGAGGTAGAGCTGCATGGCCGTGGCGCCCGCCGAGAGCATCAGCGCGAGCGAGGAGACCACGATGCCGCCCACCGCCACGCCCGCAGACCGTCCCGCGGCGCGCAGGATCGGCAGCGCGCGGATCCCCGCGACGAGCGCGAAGATCGCCATGACCAGCCCCGCGAGCGGGAGCATGAACGTCATGGCCAGCGCCGCGATGGACAACCATATGGCCTTGCGGCCCGCCGACTCCGCGAGCTGCTGGCTGCCCGGTGCCTGCACCGGTGTCGTCACCTGACCTCCTCAACGTTGCCGGACGAGAAACAGATACCCTGGCAGCCCCACCCAAGCATGTGAATGGAGTGCGCCTGTGTCCCAGGCAGGTCGGCTTGTGGTTCTCGTCTCCGGCTCTGGAACCAACCTACAGGCCCTTCTGGATGCCGTTGCAGATCCGTCCTACGGAGCAGAGGTCGTGGCGGTGGGCGCCGATCGCGACGACATCGAGGGCCTGGCCAGGGCGGAGCGCGCGGGCGTGCCGACGTTCGTGGAGAAGCTCTCCTCGTACGGCTCCCGCGCCGACTGGGACACCGCCCTAGCGGCGCGGATCGCCGCGTACGAGCCCGACCTGGTGGTCGCGGCCGGATTCATGAAGCTCATCGGAGCGCCCACTCTCGAGGCCTTCCCCGTGCTCAACACCCATCCCGCGCTGCTGCCCTCCTTCCCCGGCGCGCACGGCGTGCGTGACGCCCTGGCCCACGGCGTCAAGGTCACCGGCTGCACGGTCATGCTGGCCGACGCAGGCGTCGACACCGGGCCCATCGTCGCTCAGGAGGCGGTGCGCGTCTTCGACGGAGACGACGAGCACCAACTGCACGAGCGCATCAAGACCGTCGAACGAGGGCTGCTCGTCGACACTGTCGGCCGGATGGTCCGCGAGGGCTGGACCATGACCGGCCGTACCGTCCGCCTCGGATCTGGAGGAATGAAGAAGTGACCGAGCGCATTGCCATCCGGCGCGCGTTGATCGCGGTGTACGACAAGTCCGGGCTCGAGGAGCTGGCCCGCGCGCTCGACGCCGCGGGGGTGGAGATCGTGTCGACCGGCGGCACCGCGGCGGCCATCGCGTCGTACGGCGTGCCCGTCACCAAGGTCGAGCAGCTGACCGGGTTCCCCGAGTGCCTCGACGGCAGGGTGAAGACGCTCCACCCGCGCGTCCACGCGGGCCTGCTGGCCGACCTCACCAAGCCGCACCACGTCACCCAGCTCGAGGAGCTGGAGATCGACCCGTTCCAGCTCGTGGTCGTCAACCTCTACCCGTTCCAGCAGACGGTGGCCTCCGGCGCCTCCGACGCCGAGTGCGTCGAGCAGATCGACATCGGCGGGCCCGCCATGATCCGCGGCGCCGCCAAGAACCACGCCACCTGCGCGGTCGTCATCGACACCGGCTCCTACGGCGAGATCTTCAAGGCGCTGGAGGAGGGCGGGTTCACCCTCGACGAGCGCAAGCGCCTGGCGGGCCACGCCTACGCGCACACCGCCGCCTACGACGTGGCCGTGGCCAACTGGTTCTCCTCGACGTACACCGGCGACAACCAGTTCAGCGGCGCGGCGGGGCAGCTCAAGAGCGTCCTGCGCTACGGCGAGAACCCGCACCAGCGGGCCGCGCTGCTCGTCTCGGAGAGCGGCGGGCTCGCCAACGCCGAGCAGCTGCACGGCAAGGAGATGTCCTACAACAACTACCTCGACGCCGACGCCGCGTGGCGCGCCGCATGGGACTTCGACGGCCCGTGTGTCTCGATCATCAAGCACCAGAACCCGTGCGGCATCGCGGTCGGCGCCGACGTCGCCGAGGCGCACCGCAAGGCGCACGCCTGCGACCCCGTGTCGGCCTACGGCGGCGTCATCGCGGTCAACGGTGAGGTGAGCGTCGAGCTGGCCGAGCAGATCGCCGAGGTGTTCACCGAGGTCGTGGTGGCTCCCTCGTTCGCCGCGGAGGCGCTGGCCGTCCTCACCCAGAAGAAGAACCTCCGCCTCCTGCGCTGCCCGGACCGGCCGGCCAACCGCAGCGAGTTCCGCAGGATCGACGGCGGCCTGCTGGTGCAGACGGCCGACAGGATCGACGCGCCGGGCGACGCGCCCGCCGCGTGGGAGCTCAAGACGGGCGAGCCCGCCTCGGCCGAGCTCCTGGCGGAGCTCGACTTCGCCTGGCGGGCCTCCCGTTCGGTGAAGTCCAACGCGATCGTGCTGGCCTCCGGTGGGGCGACGGTCGGCGTCGGCATGGGACAGGTCAACCGCGTCGACTCCTGCCGCCTCGCGGTCACCCGGGCGGGCGAGCGGGCGGCGGGGTCGGTGGCCGCCTCCGACGCCTTCTTCCCCTTCGCCGACGGGCCCGAGGTGCTCATCCAGGCGGGCGTGCGGGCCATCGTCGAGCCCGGCGGCTCGATCAGGGACGACGAGGTCATCGCGGCCTGCCAGAAGGCGGGAGTGACCCTCTACTTCACCGGCACCCGCCACTTCTTCCACTGACCTCCTGTACGGCTACCGCCCCGGCATGGGGCGGTAGTCGTGCCGGGGGCAGGAAAAGTGGCGGAAGAGGGAGGTTTGGCTTCTCCCCGCCATGAATGACGGGGATTCTCCCGCCTCGCGACGGGGTGGTTACTGCTGCTTCTACGCCGCTTGAGCGGTGGAGGTTTCGGGCGGTGCCAGGCTCGGGATTGCCGTGCCTGGTCTTACCTGCCCTTCACAGTCGTTTCGGGTGTCCGCCAGCCCGGCGGCCACGTCGTTCAGGGACCGAAGGCGGATGCCTTCGGCCAGGATGTTGAGCGCGGCCGCGATGTCGCGGTCGTGGTGCTCGCCACAGCAGGGGCAGTCCCATTCACGGACGTCTAGGGCGAGTCTCCCGATCTTCCAGCCGCAGCAAGGACACAACTGGGAGGAGGGATACCAGCGATCAATGGTGATGAACTCGCGCCCGTACCGGGCTGCTTTGCCTTCCAGGAGCCGCAGGAACGCGCCCCAGGCGGCGTCGTTGACGCTCTTGGCGAGCATGCCCCGTGCCAGACCCCGCACGGCCAGACTTTCCACATGCACTGCTTGATTCTCGCGGAGCAGTGTGGTGCTGGTCTGGTGGAGGAAGTCTCGGCGGGCGTCGGCGAAGGCATGCTGACGGGCGACTTCGATCCGGGCCTTGGTGCGGTTGGCGCTCCCCTTCTGCTTGCGCGACAGGGCACGCTGGGGTTTCTTGAGCTTGCGCTCCCGGCGGCGCAACCACTTCGGATTCGCGATCTTCTCGCCCTCGGAGGTCACCGCGTAGTGGGTCAGCCCCACGTCGATCCCCGTCTCCGCCTCCGTCGCGGGAAGGGTCTGGCTGTCGTCTGGCACGTCGATGACGAACGAGGCGAAGTATCGGCCCGCGGCGTCCTTGATGACCGTCACGCTGGACGGTGGAGCGGGTAGCTCGCGCGACCACCGGACCTCGATCTCGCCGATCTTCGCAAGATACAGAGCGCCTCCGGAGGGGAGCTTGAACGCGTTGGTGTTGAACCGGGCCGACTGGCGGGGATCATGGCGGGATTTGAACGCGGGCAGACCCATCTTCGGGCCTTTCCGCTTGCCCGACACCGAGTCGAAGAAGTTCTTGTATGCCGCATCCAGGTCCCGCAGTGACTGCTGCAACGGCACCGGGGACACCTGACCCAGCCACTCCCGCTGAGGGGTCCGCTTCGCGGCGGTGATGCAGATCTTCTGCAACTGCGTGCCGCTGATCCGTGTCCGGCCGGCCTTCCAGGCGGCTTTGCGCCGTGCGAGCGCGTCGTTCCACACCGCGCGGACACACCCGAACGTCCGGGCCAGCGACTCCCGCTGGGGCGGGTCCGGATACAGCCGGTAGTTGTAGCGCAGCTTCACCGAACACCACCCCCTCACGGCACCTGACGTCCCACGAACTCGAACACGTTATCGTCTGGCCTGTGACCGTGTCAGACGAATACCGGCACGGCAGACACGTGGTTTCCGCGATGCACGCCCATCTGGTCTTTGTGGCCAAGTATCGGCGGAATGTGTTCAACGAGGAGATGCTGCGCCGCTGCGAAGAAATCATGATCGAGGTGTGAGACGGCTTCGAGGCCGAACTGCGCGAGTTCAACGGAGAAGACGACCACGTCCACCTCCTGGTCCACTATCCGCCCAAGATGGCGGTCTCCAAGCTCGTCAACTCGCTCAAGGGCGTCTCCTCGCTCTACGTGCGCAAGGAGTTCACCGGCCGTGTCAACCCGGCCATCATGCACGGCCACTTCTGGTCACCCAGCTACTTCGCCGCCTCCTGCGGCGGAGCCTCACTGGCTGTCATCAAGGCCTACACCGAACAACAGCGCCGACCAACGTGACCGTCCCGGGTCCGCGCTCCGGGCTGCCCCGTCTACCGGCGGGCTATCCCCTGACGGGGACCGCATTCATCCCCGGCCTGAAGTTGAAGGCCGAGGCTTTCTGCGGACCTTCGGTAAAGCGCTCCGACCATCCGTAGGCGGCGGTTAAAGTGAGTGCTTTACCGCCTGATTCTCCCCCGGAGTCCGCATATGCCGATTTTCGATGCGATGCTGCAGGTTTTCGTGACCATGAATGGGATCTCCTCGAGCCCCTTCGTTCTCATCCTGCTCGCGTTCGCGGGCGCCTTCCTCGGGGCGAAGATCGTGGAAGTCATTCCCTACACCCGGCGGATCATCGAGCGTCGTGAGGCCCAGGCGGCGGAGCGGCAGTAGTCGCTCCACGTGACCAGGCCAGCTTGGCGGCTCCCGCGAGCGCGGCCTGGACTCCCAGCTTGGAGCGGCGGATCTCGACGGCCCTGACGAACGCGAAGCCCGCCAGCTCGTCCATCGCCCGCTCCAGCGGGTCGAAGAGGACGGGGCCGGCGTTGGCCACGCCGCCGCCGATCACCACGTGCGTGACCTCGGTGGCCGCGGCCGTCGAGACGATCATCGCGGCCAGCGCGCGGGCGCCCCGTTCGAAGGCGGCCAGGGCCACGGGGTGCCCCGAGGCGGCGTCCTTGGCCAGCATGGCGCCGTCGGGCGAGCGGCTCGCCTCGGGGCCCGCCGTCGAGTCGTCGGGCGAGGGGTTCGGCGTCCAGCCGTTGGCGAGGGCCCAGCGGACCAGGTTGGGTCCGCTGGCGTAGCTCTCGACACATCCCCTGCTGCCGCAGGGGCACGGGTCGCCATCGGGGTTGACGGTCATGTGGCCGACATGCCCGGCGTTTCCGGTGGGGCCGAGGAGCGGCGCGCCGCCGATCACCAGGCCGCCGCCGATCCCGGTGGACACGACGATGCCCAGCATGGACGGGCTCTCTTCGGCCATGCCCAGCCAGTGCTCGCCCAGCGCGAAGCACTGAGCGTCGCCCGCGAGCACGGTGGGCAGGCCGGTCAGCTCCCGCACCCGCTCGCGCAGCGGGAAGTCGCGCCACGTGGTGATGTTGACGGGGCTCACCGTGCCGGAGGCGAGGTTGAGCGGCCCCGCGCAGCCGATGCCGACCGCGACAGGGGCGGGGCCGTCGGCGACGACCCCGGTGACGAGACGGGCGAGGGCGCCGAAGACGTCCTCGCGCGGGGTGGGCACGGTGGCTGACCGCAGGACGGTCCCCGCACGGTCGACGAGGGCCGCGGCGAGCTTGGTGCCGCCGATGTCAATGGCGAGTACGTGAGTCATCAGTGCTTGTGGTGGTTGTCGGGCTGGCGGGGGTCGCCAGGATGTTCGAGGCCGTGGACGAGCCGCACGCGAGTGGCGCGCTGCACATCGAGCCATTGGACGAAGACCCGCCTCGCGGCAGCGGCGACCAACGAAGCCGCGACCGATGGGGCCGCGACTGATGGGGCCTGCGACGGCTGCCCGTCCATCGGGGCCTGCGGCGCGTGGCGGTCCAGCGGGAGCTGCGACGCTTGCGGTGCCATCGGTGGCCGGGGTGGCTGCGGTGTGCTCTCGGGCTGGGTGAGGGAGTCGGCGTCGGCTAGGGCGTCAGTGTCGGTATCGGTGTCGGGGTCGCCGACGGCATGGGCGATGGCGACGTGCCAGCCGAGGGCGTCACGGACGGGCCCGGCGAGCGTGCCGTACGGCCGGTCGCGCAGCGCCTCCGCGATCATGGTCGGCAGCGACCCGAGCGGGATCGCGCCGAGCGGCTCCAGGTCGTCTGGCGTCGCGGCCGTCGCGGCCGCCCGGTCGGCGAAGAGCGCGTGCCGTACCAGGTGGAGGGTTGGGGTGGGCGCCGGAGGGGCGGCCGACCAGGCGGACGGCACCCGCGCCGAGGCGGTCACGGCCTGGTAGACCGCGCGCACCCACGGGCTGCCGTTGTAGGCGGCGGCGTTGATGGAGCCCAGCTCGACGGCGGCGAGCCGGTCGAGCGGGGGGCCTTCCAGCGGGGTCAGCCCCCTGGCCAGCGCCTCGCGCTCGCACAGCACCTCGGTCAGGATCACCTGGGTGACCCAGCGGGCCATCTGGCGCGCCTCCGAGCTGCCGGGGACGGGGAGGGCCGCGTGGAGCGGACCCTCCCTCAGCTCGCGCAGGCGGGCGTCGAGGACGTCGTGGGGGACGGTCTGCCCGTCGACGAGCCCGATCATCGGGCGACCTCCAGGGGAACGGCGGGAGCGTACTGGCAGCGGCCGAACCACATGACCTTGGCCAGCGCCCACGAGCGGATCTCGGGCGCGTCGGCCGGGACCGTGACGGGGAAGGAGACCTCCACCTCGGCGCCGGGCGCGACGGTGAACCCCTGGATGACCGAGGGGAGCAGCTCCCACGTGCCCCAGGGGGAGGCCAGCTGCGCCTCGCCGCGGATGGTCCCCGCGGTGGTGTTCGCCAGCCGTACGATCAGGGCGGTCGTGTCACCGGGGCACAGGGCGAGCGACTCGGTGACGGGAGTGACGGACAGCCCCGTGGGCAGGGCGGTCTCGGTGGCGGCGCCCTGGGCGGCGACGCCGTCCTCGGGGACGGTCGTGATCGGCGCGGGCAGTTCGGGGGCGTCGCCGAGGGCGACGGTGACGACGTCCTCGACGAGCTGCTCGCCGACCCGCGTGCGCACCGCGACGAAGTGCAGGCCGCTCCCCGCGCCGGGGTCTGGGGTGACGGTGACGGGGAAGCGGACGTGGCCGCCGGGTTCGAGGCGGAAGACACGAGTGGCGGGGGTGGCGCTCCAGCCGTCGGGGAGCTCCACGGTGACCACGCCTTCGTGGGCGGTGTCCACCAGGTGGGAGGAGAGCACGACGTCCACCTCGAACGGCTGGTGGGAGGTGACCAGTCCGGGCGCGGCGGCGATGCTCACGGGCAGGTAGCCGAGCGGCGCGGGGCCCTTGTTGTGGAGCCAGTAGCGGCTGTAGACCGGCTGGGCGATCTCGGCGGTCCCGCCCAGCTCCTCGCCCTCCGCGTCGAGCGGCGCGGCGGCCAGGAAGGTGGCGACCTCGGAGCCCGCGAGCTCCAGGCCGCCCCGCTCGGCCCGCGCCTCGAGCAGGTCCGAGCGGACCAGGCCGTCGAGGTCGAGTACGGGCGAGTGCAGTGCGGCGGTCGTGCCCAGGCCCGTGGACTCGGCGAGCCTGATCGTCACCCCGTCGCCGGGCGTCGTCGTGCCGTGGGCCAGCGGGTTCCCCGCGGCCTTGACCGCGCTGAACAGCACCTCACGCGGCGGGTCCGCGCGCAGCAGCGAGTGCGTGGACGGCAGGTCACCGTCCTGTGCGGCGACCAGGCGGGGCAGCAGCGGGGTGATGAACTCCTGTCCGGCCGCGGGCAGCGTGAGCGCGCGCCAGTCGCCGATTCCGGCGACCAGCGCGTAGGAGAACTCGTGCGTCCAGTGCTGGAGTTGGAAACCCGACCCGTCAGGCGTCGTACGGCGCGGCGGATCCACCCACACCCCCGAGGGCCATCCCGTGCACGACCGCATCAGCGACAGGTGCAGCGCTCCCGACGGATCGACGGCGAAGCCCGGCAGGCCGTAGGTGAGCAGCGCGACCGTCCTGTCCTCCAGGACCTCCTCGCCCAGCGGGCAGGTGGCGCGGATGACCGTGCCGTCCAGCAGCGGGTCGCCGGGGTCGGCCACGATCAGCGCGGGCAGGGCCCGCAGGTCGCGCAGGTCGGCGCTGGGCTGCCAGACCTCGGCGAGCGGCCGCTCCGCGGGCACCCACACCCGGGTCGCGCCCGACTTGAGCGCGTCGAGGTAGGCGGGGTCGCTGCGCGCGAGCAGCTCGGCGGCCAGCGGGTTCTCGTCGGGTCCGCCGAGGACGATCCGCACGTCGGGCAGGTTGGAGTCGACGTCGAGCCAGCCGTACCTGGCGCCGGAGGCCGTCGAGGTGGTCGCGGTGACGCCCACCCTGGCCAGCGCCACGACCAGGTCGCGGGCCTCGGGCGCCGCGGTGGCCGAGGCGACGACGATCTCCGCGACGCCGATCGCCCGCGCGCCTGCCGCGCCGAGATCCACCCTGGCGGTGGAGGACAGGCCGAACCACGTGTTGGCCGGGTTGTCCAGCGTCCACGGGTGCTCGGCGGCGTCGGCGTCCGGCAGCGCGAAGCCCCTGCCCACGACCGCGCCCGCCACGTCGGAGACGGGCAGCGCGCCGGGGACATGGGCGGGGAAGCGCACGCGAAGCAGCCGGTCGGCCCCCGAGTAGTCGAGGACGCGGGTGGCGAACTCGACCCGGTCGGCGACCAGGGTGACGGTCTGCTCGTAGGTCAGCTCGCCGAGTGCGCCGGTGACGACCAGGCGGCTGCCGAGCGGGCTGGTCTCGGCCCTGACCGTGGCGGTGGTGTCGCCCGAGGCGGCGACCCGGCCGGTGGGCATCAGGTGCCAGGGACCTTCGCCCATGTCGGGGTGCTGTGCGTACTCGTCGTAGAGGCGGAGCTCGTTGCCGAGCCCGGTGAGGAGCTCGCGCCCGTCGCGCAGGACGGAGGTCAGGGCGCCACCTCGGGTGGGGTCGGCGGTGAGGCGCCAGAGGTCGTTCTCGATCGTGTGGCCCTCGACGGCGGTCCAGCTCTCGGCCGCGCCCTCGACGATCGGGTAGGTCTTCCAGCCGAGTGACGGCACGTCCTTCGCCAGGAAGACCTGCGTGCCGTCCTCGGTGACCGAAGGGGCGTCGACCCGCAGGCCCGGCTCCAGCCGGACGCGGACCAGGCCGTCGCGGGCGAAGGAGAGCGTGTTGGTGACGACCACGGCGCGGCCGTCCGCCTCGATCCGCGACACGAGCGCGTCGAGCGCCCTGTCGCGGGCGTCCGCGGCCAGGTCGTACGCCTCGCGCCAGCCGGTGAGCAGGTCGAGGTAGACCTGGTCGGACTCGGAGCCGGTGATCGCGTCGTGGTGGGCGCCGTAGGCCAGCTGCCGCCACACCTTGTCCAGCGCCACGTGCGGGTAGCGGCCGAGGCCGAGCAGGGACGCGAAGGCGGAGAGCCGTTCGGCGTCGAGCGCCGCGACCTCGGCGGCCCGCTGGGCCTGCTTGGTGTCGATGTACGAGACGTCCTTGCCGGTGTAGACCGGGTTCATGTCGCGCGTCTGCGGGCTGAAGGCGCCGGTCTCGGCGCACACCGCGGCGAAGAAGTCGTGCGGCACGGCGCACACGAACCTCGGCCAGACGTAGCGCTCCGCCCACGACCGGTGGATCTCGGTGACCCACTTGTTCGGCGGGGTGTAGTCGGTGCCGACGGGCAGCAGGACGTTCCTGGTGGCCGCGACCGGTTTCAGCGCCCTGAACAGCTCGTAGACGGCCTGGCTCGCCTCCTCCAGGGTCGCGGAGGAATCCATCCACCAGCCCGCCGAGTAGTGGGCGGGCATGTAGTGGGTCACGACGCCGAGCCCCGAGGGCGAGATCCACTCGAACTCGCTCGGGAACTGCATCAGGGTGGCGTCGTTGTGCGCCTCCCTGAAGTTCTTGTTGATCGGGCCCCACTGGTGGAAGGGCCCGCGCGCCCACGCGCTGCCGGTCAGGCCCGCCGCGGCGAGGTAGCCGGGGAACTGCGGGTCGTGGCCGAACGCGTCGAGCTGCCAGGCGGTGCGCGGCACGCCGCCGAGGATGTCGCGCTGGTAGCCGATGCCGTACACGATGTTGCGGATCGTGGTCTCGGCGCCGGTCAGGTTGGTGTTGGGTTCGTTGTAGGTGCCGCCCATCAGCTCGACCCTGCCCTCGGCCATGAGGCGGCGCAGGTCGGCCCTGCGCTCGGGGTGGAGGTCGAAGAACGGCTTGAGATAGTCGATCTCGGCGAGCACGAATTTGTAGTCGGGGTCGCGGTCGGCCAGCGCCAGATGCGCCTCGACCAGCGCGAACGCGTTGCGTTCCCACAGCGGCCTGGTGGTTGAATCGCCGGAGAGGAACTCCCACGGGCTGGTGTAGGCCGCCTGCGTGTTCCACCACACGGGGTCGTAGTGGAAGTGCGACACCATGTGCATCGTCCAGCCGGGCTCCTCGACGGTGACGTCCACGGTGAGCGAACTGTCACCCGCCGACACGGCGCACGGCACCACCGCTCCCACGGGGGCGCTCACCGCCAGCGGGACCTCGACGACGACGGTCGCGCTTCCCTCCGGCACCACCGCGCGGCCCGCCACACCCTCGCCGCGCACCACCACCTCGGCGTCGCGTTCGCCCTGCTCGGCGGTGACTTTCAGCACCTGATGAGGCTGCGCCTCCGTCCCCACGAACAGGTCGGTCGACTCGGCTGACAACAGGCGTACGGGCACGGACTCTCCCTCGGGGGCGGGGCGCTGTCGCCGTCACCCTAGGTCTTCGGAAGATCAATGGCAACGTTGTCATAAGGGCCGCCGATGTTGACGAGATCCGGAGGAAGAGATACGTTCCGGTAGATTTCGCGGCGAATCAGGGGAAATCCGGTGAGATGCCGGTGCGGACGCGCCACTGTATCCGGGGCCACAACCCCGGGAGCCAGGTCACCTGACCGCTGCGACCTCACCTAGCGGGACGCGTCATCCCTGAGGAGGCTCTACATGAGTGGTCTGTCCACGTCTGTCAACCCCATTCCGCTGCACCGTCTTGCGCGCTGGCTGCTGGCCGTGCCCGTTCTGATGCTGCTCGCGTACCTCGTCCTGATGGACAACGGCGCGATCTCGCAGACCGGCACGTTCCTGCACGAGCTGATGCACGACGGGCGTCACCTGCTCGGCGTGCCCTGCCACTGAGGCCTGGCCGTGATCAAGACCCTGCTGGTCAGGGGACTGCTCGTCGGGCTGCTCGCGGGGCTCGTCGCCGGTGCCTTCGCCTTCTTCCTCGGCGAGCCGCACGTCGACAGCGCCATCGCGCTGGAGGAGGCCGCGCCGACCGGTCACGCTTCCGGCGAGCCCGGTCACGACCATGGCGAGGGCGCCTCGGAGGGGCACGGTCACGGCGATGAGGCCGTGGTCAGCAGGCCGGTGCAGCGGGCCGGGCTCTTCCTCGCGACCGGCCTGTACGGCGTGGCGGTGGGCGGCGTGTTCGCCCTCGCCTTCGCCGGACTGCGCGGCCGCGTGGGTCCCAGGTCGGAGCCCCTGCTGGCGGTCGCCGCCGCCGCGACCGCCTTCGCCGCCATCGTCCTCATCCCGTTCCTGAAGTACCCGGCCAACCCGCCCGCGGTGGGCGATCCGGCGACCATCAACGCCAGGACCCTGCTCTACGTCGTGATGGTCGTCGTCGGACTCGCCTCCGTCGCGATCGGCGTCGCCGCCACGCGCAGGGTCACGGTGCGGGAGACGTGGGCCAGGGCACTGGTCGGCGGGGTGTGCTTCCTGGTTCCCGTGGTGGCGGCGTGGGCGCTGCTGCCCACGGTGGACGAGGTGCCCGCGGGCTTTCCCGCGTCGCTGCTCTGGGACTTCAGGGTCGCCTCCCTCGGCACCCAGCTGGTCTTCTGGGCGGCCTTCGGCGCGCTGTTCGCGGTGGCGGGCGAGCGCGCGAAGGCGCGGGTCAGCTGACCGGCGTGCTGTTCGTCCGGCACGCCTCGACACCCGCGATGCGCGGCGCGCGCTTCCCCTCGGGGGAGGAGCCCGCCGACCCTTCGAGCCTGGAGGCGGCGGCGCGCCTCGCGGCCTCACTCGGGTCCGCCGACGCGGGGGTCGCGTTCGTGTCGCCCGCGCGGGCGGCGTGGGAGACCGCCGTGGCGATGGGCTTCGCGCCCGTGGTCGTGGCGGCGCTGGCCGAGCAGGACCACGGTCGGTGGCGCGGCATGCCGTACGAGGAGGTGGCCGTGGCGGAGCCGGAGTCCTTCGCGCGCTGGCTCGCCGATCCGGGGGCGGCGCCGCACGGCGGCGAGTCACGCACCGGCGCCGCGGCGCGGGTCGCGCGCTGGCTGGACGGCCTCCGCGAAAGCGGTGGCGAGTACGCGGGGAGAAGCGGCGGCAAGGGGAGGGTGGTCGCCGTCTGTGATGTAGGCGTCATCAGGGCCGCGCTCGGCCACGCGCTCGGGGCCGATCCCACGCCTTTCGACCTCGCGCCCCTCTCCCTCACACAGGTGTCCGCTGCCCGAGAGGGATGGCGGATCGGCTACGTCAACCGAAAGGCCGCCTCGTGACCTATCCCTTCAGCGCCGTCGTCGGACTCGACGATCTGAAGCTGGCGCTGGTGCTCAACGCCGTCTCGCCCCGCGTGGGCGGCGTGCTCGTCAGGGGCGAGAAGGGCACGGCCAAGTCGACCATCGTCAGAGCGCTCGCCGCCCAGCTGCCCGCCGTGGACGTGCTGGCCGGGTGCCGCTTCGCCTGCGACCCCTCGCTGCCCGACCCGCAGTGTCCCGACGGGCCGCACGAGCCGGGCGAGCAGATCGTCAGCAGAGCCGCCGCACTGGTGGAGCTGCCGGTGGGCGCGTCGGAGGACCGCCTGGTGGGCTCGCTAGACCTGGAGCGGGCGCTGACGGAGGGGGTCAAGGCGTTCGAGCCCGGTCTGCTGGCCGCCGCGCACCGCGGCGTCCTCTACGTGGACGAGGTCAACCTCCTGCACGACCACCTCGTGGACCTGCTGCTCGACGCGGCGGCGCTCGGCACCTGCTACGTCGAGCGCGAGGCCGTCTCCGTGCGGCACGCGGCCAGGTTCCTGCTGGTCGGCACCATGAACCCGGAGGAGGGCGAGCTCCGTCCGCAGCTGCTCGACCGCTTCGGGCTGACCGTGGAGGTGCGGGCCTCGCGCGATCCCGCGGAGCGGGCCGAGGTGGTACGGCGGCGCATGGCCCACGACGGCGACCCCGAGGGGTTCGCCGCCGGGTGGACCGCGCAGGAGGCGGCGCTGGCCAGGGGGATCGCGGCGGCGAGGGAGCGGCTGGCGGCGGTGGAGCTGCCCGACGCGAGGCTGCGGCAGATCGCGGAGGTGTGCGCGGCCTTCGAGGTGGACGGCCTGCGGGCCGACCTGGTCACGGCGCACGCGGCGGTCGCGCACGCGGCGTGGCGCGGGTCGGCGGTGGTGACCACGGAGGACGTGCGGGTGGCGGCCAGGCTGTCGCTCCCGCACCGCCGCAGGCGCGACCCGTTCGACGCGCCGGGGCTGGACGAGGAGCTGCTGGAGGAGCTGCTGTCCAGGACCTCCGACGACGAGGACCCCGCCCACCAGGACCCCGACGAGGATCCCGACGACGACGGCCCTGGCGGCCCCGACAACCCGGACGGCTCCTATGACGGGCCTTCCGGAAGCTCAGGGCGCTCCGATGGGACCCAAGGCGCTGAAGGCGCGGATGCCCCCGGCGCTCCCGACGGCGCTCCCGGTGGTGCGGACTCACGGCGTGGCTCCGGCGAGGCGGGCGCTGACGGTGGCGCGTCACCTGACGCCTCCACCGGCGAGGGCCGTGGATCTCCCGAGCGGGCCTCCGCCGGCGGGGAAGGGCCGCTCCAGGTGGCCGGGGTGGCGGCGCCGTACCGGGTGCCGTGGTTGAAGGTGCCGGGACTCGGCCACGGCGCGTCCGGGCGGCGGTCGAGGGCGCGCACCCCGCACGGCCGCACCACGGGCGCGCGCACCCCCGAGGGACAGCTCCGCTCGCTCCACCTCACCGCCACGGTCGCCGCCGCCGCGCCGCACCAGTGGCGGCGCGGACGCACGGGTCCCGGCCTGCTCCTCCGTGATGAAGACCTGCGCGAAGCGGTGAAGGAGGGCAGGGAGGGCAATCTCGTGCTCTTCGTCGTCGACGCCAGCGGCTCGATGGCCGCGCGCAAGCGGATGACCACCGTCAAGACCGCCGTCCTGAGCCTGCTGCTCGACGCCTACCAGCGGCGCGACAAGGTCGGCCTGGTCACCTTCAGGGGCACGACCGCCGAGGTGGCGCTGCCGCCGACCTCGTCGGTCGAGGCGGGCGCGGCGCGGCTGCGCGCGCTGCCCACCGGCGGGCGCACCCCCCTCGCGGCGGGCCTGGCCCGCGCGGCGGAGGTGCTGCGGGTGGAGCGCCTGCGCGACCCCGACCGCAGGCCGCTGCTGGTGGTGGTGACCGACGGGCGTGCCACCGCCGGAGGCGACGTGGAGCGCGCCGCCGCCCTGCTCACCGGTACGGCCGGCGTCGTCGTCGACTGCGAGAGCGGCCCCGTACGGCTGGGCCTGGCCGGACGCCTGGCCGCCAGGTTGCGCGCCCACCTCATCCCGCTCGACGGGATGGACGACCTCATCCGCGACTACAGGAAGGCCGGTTGACATGCCGCAGGGCAAGCCGGAGCGCGTCCCCGACGACGGCCTCACCACCCGCCAGCGCAGGAACAGGCCGTTGCTGATCGTCCACACGGGCCCCGGCAAAGGCAAGTCCACGGCTGCGTTCGGGATGGCGCTGCGCGCGTGGAACCAGGGCTGGCCGATCGGGGTGTTCCAGTTCGTGAAGTCGGCCAAGTGGCGCATCGGCGAGGAGCGGGCGCTGCGCGTGCTGGGCGACTCGGCCGAGGGCGGCCCGGTGACCTGGCACAAGATGGGCGAGGGCTGGTCGTGGATCCAGCGTCCCGGCAGCGAGGACGACCACGCCGCCGACGCGCGCGAAGGCTGGGAGCAGATCAAGCGCGACCTGGCGGCCGAGGCGTACCGGTTCTACGTGCTCGACGAGTTCACCTACCCGCTCAAGTGGGGCTGGCTGGACCTGGACGAGGTGGTGGAGACGCTCGCGGGCCGTACGGGACACCAGCACGTCGTGATCACCGGCAGGGAGGCGCCGGAGAAGCTGCTCTCGGCGGCCGATCTGGTGACGGAGATGGGCAAGGTCAAGCACCCCATGGACGCGGGCCAGAAGGGGCAGAAGGGCATCGAGTGGTAGTCCCGCGCCTGGTGATCGCCGCGCCTGCGTCGGGCAGCGGCAAGACGACCGTGGCGACCGGGCTCATGGCGGCGCTGCGGACGCGCGGGCTGCGGGTGTCGCCGCACAAGGTGGGCCCCGACTACATCGATCCCGGCTACCACGCGCTGGCCACCGGACGGCCTGGCCGCAACCTCGACCCGTGGCTGACCGGCGAGTCGGCGGTCGGGCCGCTGTTCCTGCACGGCGCCCGCGACGCGGACCTCGCCGTGGTCGAGGGCGTGATGGGCCTGTTCGACGGCAGGGGCGACACGGACTTCGCCTCGACCGCGCACGTCGCCAGGCTGCTGGACGCCCCTGTCGTGCTCGTGGTGGACGCGGCCCGCCAGAGCCGGTCGGTGGCGGCCGTCGTGCACGGTTTCGCCACCTTCGACCCTCGGGTGCGGGTGGGCGGCGTCATCCTCAACCGGGTGGGCTCCGACCGGCACGAGGAGCTGTGCCGTTCGGCCCTGGACGCGGCGGGGGTACGGGTCCTGGGCGCGCTGCGGCGCGACGACGCGGTCTCCACCCCCTCCCGCCACCTGGGGCTGATCCCCGCCGCCGAACGCGAGGCGGAGGCGGTGGCGGCGGTGGAGAGACTGGGTGAGCTGGTGGCCCGCTCGTGCGACCTGGAGGCGCTGGTACGGCTGGCGCGAACGGCTCCCGCGCTGCTCGAACAGCCGTGGAGCCCCGGCGAGGCGCTGGCGACTCCTGCGGGGCGCATGCCCGAGGCTTCGCGGCGCAGGCCCGAGGGCAGCCGGGCGGAGACCTCCGCGGGTGCTCCGCGAGGCGGTCGCGACAGCGGGCCGGTGGTCGCGATCGCCGGAGGCGCGGCGTTCACCTTCGGGTACGCCGAGCACGCCGAGCTCCTCCAGGCGGCAGGGGCCGAGGTGGCGACCTTCGATCCGCTGCGCGACGAGGCGTTGCCGGAGGGGACGGCGGGCGTCGTGATCGGCGGCGGCTTCCCCGAGATGTACGCCGCCGACCTGGCCGCGAACGTGCCGCTCAAGCGTCAGATCGCGGCCTTCCGAGGACCGGTCGCCGCCGAGTGCGCGGGACTGCTCTACCTGTGCGAGAGCCTCGACGACCACACCATGTGCGGAAGGATCGCGGCCAAGGCGGAGATGACGCCCAGGCTCACCCTCGGCTACCGCGACGCCGTCGCCACCCGCGACTCGCTGCTCACCCGCGCGGGCGAGCCGTACCGGGGGCACGAGTTCCACCGGACGGCCGTGACCACGGCGGGCGAGCCGCTCTTCCGGTGGGAGGGCGGCGGAGACGGCCACGGCGACCCGCTCCTGACCGCCTCCTACCTGCACCTCCACTGGGCGGGCACGCCGAGCGCCGCTCAGCGGCTGGTGTCGTCCTCCAGGTCGCCCTCCGCCTTGAGATAGGCCTCCTGCAGGTCGCGCAGCACGTCGGGGTCCGGGTGCGCCCACATCCCGCGCTCGGCCGCCTCCAGCAGGCGCTCGGCGATCCCGTGCAGCGCCCACGGGTTCGACCGCTCCATGAACTCCCTGTTCTCGGGGTCGAGCACGTACGCCTGGGTGAGCTTGTCGTACATCCAGTCGGCGATGACACCGGTGGTCGCGTCGTAGCCGAACAGGTAGTCGACGGTCGCGGCCAGCTCGAAGGCGCCCTTGTAGCCGTGGCGGCGCATCGCGGCCAGCCAGTTCGGGTTCACCACCCGCGCCCTGAAGATCCGCGAGGTCTCCTCCGAGAGCGTGCGCGTCCGCACGGCGTCGGGGCGGGTGCTGTCACCGACGTAGGCCGCGGGCGCGCGTCCGGTCAGCGCCCGTACGGTGGCCACCATCCCGCCGTGGTACTGGAAGTAGTCGTCGGAGTCGGCGATGTCGTGCTCGCGGGTGTCGATGTTCTTCGCGGCGACCGCGATACGGCGGTAGGCGCTCTCCATGTCCTGGCGGGCGGGCACGCCGTCCAGGTCGCGGCCGTAGGCGAAGCCGCCCCACACCGCGTACACCTCGGCCAGGTCGGCGTCGTCGCGCCAGTTGCGGCTGTCGATGAGGGGGAGCAGGCCCGCGCCGTACGCGCCGGGGCGCGAGCCGAAGACGCGCATCGTGGCCCTGCGCTCGTCGCCGTGCCCGGCCAGGTCGGCGGTCACGTGGGCGCGGACGTGGTTGTCCTCGTCCGGCTCCTCCAGGGCGGCCACCATGCGCACCGCGTCGTCCAGCAGGGCCACCACGTGCGGGAAGGCGTCGCGGAAGAAGCCGCTGATGCGGACCGTCACGTCGATGCGCGGGCGGCCGAGCTCCTCCAGCGGCACGGGCTCCAGCCGGGTGACCCGCCTCGACGCCTCGTCCCAGACCGGGCGCACACCGAGCAGCGCGAGGACCTCGGCCACGTCGTCGCCCGCCGTGCGCATCGCGCTGGTGCCCCAGACCGACAATCCCACCGAGGTGGGCCACTCGCCCGTCTCTGCGCGGTAGCGGGCCAGCAGCGACTCGGCCATCGCCTGGCCCGTCTCCCAGGCGAGCCTGCTCGGCACCGCCCTCGGGTCGACCGAGTAGAAGTTCCTGCCGGTCGGGAGGACGTTGATCAGGCCGCGCAGGGGGGAGCCGCTCGGTCCCGCGGGGACGTAGCCGCCGTCGAGCGCGTGCAGGAGGTGGTCGATCTCGTCGGTCGTCCTGGCGAGCCTGGGGACGACCTCGGTGGCGGCGAACTCCAGGATCCGCGTCACCATCTCCCACCCGGCCCCCGGCTCCCCGTCGAGGGCGGGGTCACGTTCGGAGAGGTCAGCCGGCTCTGTCGTACCGAGGACCGATTCGGTCACCTCGGCGGCCGCGGCGGGGTCCCAGCCCCTGGCCTCCATGCCCTCGACCAGTGCCCTGGCCGTCCCCTCCGCGGCGTCCACGTCCGCCAGGCCCGCGGTGCCGTCCTCGGCCAGGCCCAGCGCCTCCCTGAGCCCCGGCAGCGTCTGCGCGCCCGCCCACATCTGGCGGGCGCGCAGCATCGCCAGCACCAGGTCCACCCGCACCGGACCCGCGGGCGCGGACCCCAGCACGTGCAGGCCGTCGCGGATCTGCGCGTCCTTCACCTCGCACAGCCAGCCGTCCACGTGCAGCAGGAAGTCGTCGAACTCCGCGTCGTGCGGCCGATCGGCCAGCCCGAGATCGTGGTCGAGCCTGGCGGCCTGGATCAGCGTCCAGATCTGTGCCCTGATCGCGGGCAGCTTCGCGGGGTCCATCGCCGCGATCGAGGCGTGCTCGTCGAGGAGCTGCTCCAGCCTGGCGATGTCCCCGTACGTCTCCGCGCGGGCCATCGGCGGCACCATGTGGTCCACCAGGACGGCGTGCGCCCTGCGCTTGGCCTGCGTCCCCTCGCCCGGGTCGTTCACCAGGAACGGGTAGACCAGCGGCAGATCGCCCAGCGCCGCGTCGGGACCGCACGCGGCCGACAGCCCCGCCGACTTGCCAGGCAGCCACTCCAGGTTCCCGTGCTTGCCGACGTGCACCATCGCGTGCGCGCCGAACTCCGCCGACAGCCACCGGTAGGCGGCCAGGTAGTGGTGGCTGGGCGGCAGGTCGGGGTCATGGTAGATCGCGATCGGGTTCTCGCCGAAGCCGCGCGGCGGCTGCACCATCACCACGACGTTGCCCGCCCTGAGCGCGGCCAGCACGATGTCGCCCTCGTGCGTGAACAGCTCGCCGGGCGGCGGGCCCCAGTGCCGCTCCATCGCCTCGCGCAGTTCCTCGGGGAGCGTGCCGTACCACTCCAGGTAGGTGGCGGACGGGATGCGCACCGGGTTGGCGGCCAGCTGCTCCTCCGTCAGCCACTCCTGGTCCTGCCCGCCCGCCGCGATGAGCGCGTGGATCAGCGCGTCGCCGTCCTGGTCGGCCACGCCGGGCAGGCCCTCGCCCAGGTCGTAGCCCGCCTCCGCCAGCCTGGCCAGCAGCTTCACGGTGCTCGCGGGGGTGTCGAGGCCGACCGCGTTGCCGATCCTCGCGTGCTTGGTCGGGTAGGCCGACAGCATCACCACGAGCTTCTTGCTCGCGTTCGGGACGTGCCTGAGTTTCGCATGCCGTACGGCGATGCCCGCCACGCGGGCCGTGCGCTCGGGATCGGCCGCGTAGACGGTCAGGCCGTCCTCGTCCACCTCCTTGAACGAGAACGGCACCGTGATGATCCGCCCGTCGAACTCGGGGATCGCCACCTGCGAGGCCGCGTCCAGCGGGGACAGGCCGTCGTCGTTCTCCTCCCACGCCTGCCTGCTCGTGGTCAGGCAGAGGCCCTGCAGGATGGGGATGTCGAGGTCGGCCAGCGCGCCGACGTCCCACGCGGCGTCGTCGCCACCGGCTCCCGCGGTCGCCGGCCTGCTGCCCCCGGCGGCCAGGACGGTCACCACCAGCGCGTCGGCCTGCCCCAGCACGGAGAGCAGTTCGGGCTCGGCCGTACGCAACGAGGAACAGAAGACGGGCAGCGCGCGCCCGCCCGCCTCCTCGATCGCCTCGCAGAGAGTGCGGACGAACGCGGTGTTTCCCGCCAGATGATGCGCCCGGTAGTAGAGCACCCCCACCACGGGCCGCCCGTCGCCGGCCGCCGGCCCTTCGCCGAGCAGTCCCCAGGTGGGGGTCGGCTCGGGGGCGGCGAACCCGTGCCCGGTCAGCAGCACCGTGTCCGACAGGAAGGCGTGCAGCTCGGCCAGGTTGCCGGGGCCGCCGTGGGCGAGGTAGGCGTGCGCCTCGGCACACGTGCCGCCGCTGACGGTGGACAGCTCCATCAGTTCGGCGTCAGGCGCCTGCTCCCCGCCCAGCACCACCACCGGCCTGGGACCCGCGAGCAGCCGGTCGAGGCCCTCCTCCCACGCCCTGCGCCCGCCGAGCAGCCGCACCACCACCAGGTCGACGCCTTCGACCAGCGCGGGCAGCTCCTCGGGGGTCAGCCGTGCGGGGTTCCCCAGCCGGTACGCGGCGCCACTCGCCCTGGCGCTCAGCAGGTCGGTGTCGGAGGTGGAGAGCAACAGCACCACCGTCTGGGCACCAGAGGTCGCCTGTGACGGGGTTTCGGGGGTCGCCTCGGGCACGGCGGAACTCCTCCCTCGGGGTCCTCGCCCCGGTCGCGGGTGTCACGAGAGCGGGAGTCTCCTGGCTTCCGGATCGACGCTCACCCCGGCCTTCCCGTCCGTTGCCGGACAGTGGCCTGTGGTGGGGTTCGCTCCCCGGTTACAGTGGCGGGACCGCGCCGGCATCACACCGGCTTCCTCCGTTCGCCCTCGTCTGCGATCAGCCTAGAGGGTTTTGAACGGGTTACCATCCTCCCCGTGGACATAGCCGACTTTTACGGACATGTGCGCCCTGACGCCTGTCCGGGGGCGCTACAGGTCCACACCGCCGCAGACGGCGCCCTCGCCCGCATCCGCATCCCGGGCGGCGCGCTGTCCGCGACCCAGCTGCGAGAGGTGGCCGCCTGCTCCGCCGAGCTGGGCTCGGGCGTCATCGAACTGACCTCCCGCGCCAACGTCCAGCTCAGAGGCCTCCCCTCCACCCCCGCTCCATCGGCAACGGAAGCGGGGGCGTTCCCCGCTCGGATCGCCGCAGTGGGGCTGCTGCCGTCGGAGACGCACGAGCGGGTGCGCAACATCCTCGCCTCGCCGCTCGCCGGGCGGGTGGACTCGTCTCTGATGGACGTGCGTCCGCTGGTCACCGCCTTGGACCGGGGGTTGTGCGCGAGTTCGGAGCTGGCCGGGCTGTCGGGCCGGTTCCTCTTCGCGCTGGACGACGGCACGGGCGACGTGCTCTCCATCGGCGCCGACGTGACCTTCCTGGCCACCTCGCCCTCCGACGGCCTCCTCCACCTCGGCGGGGCGACGGCCGGAATCCCGGTGCTCGTGGACGAGGTGGTCCCGTCAATGCTCGCGGCCGCCTCGGCCTTCCTCGAGCTGTCCGGTGGCACGGCCTGGCGCGTCAGTGACCTTCCCGACGGCCCCGCCCTGCTCGCTTCCCGCCTGCTCCACGGTGGGCCGGCTGCATCGAAGGACGAGGGCGTGTCATCGGGCCGTCCCTCCCGAGAGATCGCGGGCCCATGGGTGCCGGACGCGAGGGTGGTCCCGCAGCGGGACGGGCGGGTCGCCTTGGAGGTGGTGGTCCCGCTGGGACGGCTCTCCGCGGACCAGGCCGTGGCGCTCGCCGACGTGGCCGGTGAGGTGCGGATCACGCCCTGGCGGACGGCCGTCCTTCCCGACCTCCGTCCCGAGGACGTCGGGCGGGTCGCCGACGAGCTCACCCGGATGGGACTGGTCACCGGGTCCGGCACTGCCTGGGCGGGGCTCAGCGCCTGTACCGGGCGTCCGGGGTGCGCCAAGTCGCTCGCCGACGTCCAAGGCGATGCCAGGCGATGGGCGGCGGGCACCGGAGAGCTGTCCACGCCCGCTGTCCCCGACGGTGTCCTCGTGCACTGGGCCGGGTGCGAGCGGCGGTGCGGGCGTCCGAAGGGGGAGGTCGTCGACGTGGTCGCCACCCCGACCGGCTACCGGGTCGGCCATGGCAGGAAGACAGAGAAGACAGAGACCAGAGGGGACATGTGAGCGACTACATCCGTGACGGCGCCGAGATCTACCGGCGTTCGTTCGCCACCATCCGTGCGGAGTCCGATCTGAGCGGTCTGCCGCAGGACGTCGCGCAGGTGGCCGTTCGCATGATCCACGCCTGCGGCATGACCGACCTGGTGGCCGATCTCGGCTACTCGGGGAAGGTCGTCGCCGACGCCAGGCGGGCGCTGCTGGACGGCGCGCCCATCCTCTGCGACGCGATGATGGTCGCCTCGGGCGTGACCAGGAGCCGCCTGCCGCGCGACAACGAGGTGGTCTGCGCGCTCGGCGACCCGAGGGTCCCCGCGCTGGCGGAGAGCATGGGGACCACGCGCAGCGCGGCGGCGCTGGAGCTGTGGCGCGACAGGATCGACGGCGCGGTGGTCGCGGTGGGCAACGCGCCGACGGCCCTGTTCAGGCTGCTCGAACTGGTCGAGGAGGGTGTGGGAAGGCCCGCGGCGGTGCTCGGCATCCCCGTGGGCTTCATCGGCGCGGCCGAGTCCAAGCAGGCCCTGGCGAGCAGCGGCCTGGAGTATCTGGTGGTGCACGGCCGCAGGGGCGGCAGTGCGATGGCGGCGGCCGCGGTCAACGCGATCGCCAGTGAGCGAGAATGAACATGGTGGCGGGACGGCTGTACGGCGTGGGCCTGGGTCCTGGCGATCCCGAGCTGGTGACGGTGAAGGCGGCCAGGCTGATCGGCCAGGCCGACGTGATCGCCTATCACAGCGCCAGGCACGGCAGGAGCATCGCGCGGTCGATCGCGCTGCCGTACATGCGGGAGGGTCAGGCCGAGGAACTGCTGAAGTATCCGCTGACCACGGAGACCACCGACCACCCCGGCGGCTACCAGGGCGCGCTCGACGACTTCTACGCCGAGTGCGCCGACCGGCTGGCGGCGCACCTCGACGCGGGCAGGGACGTGGTGGTGCTGTGCGAGGGTGACCCGCTCTTCTACGGCTCCTACATGCACATGCACAAGCGGCTGGCGCACCGCTACGAGACCGAGGTGGTGCCGGGGGTCACGTCGGTGGCGGGGGCGGCCGCGGTGCTGGGGCGTCCGCTGGTGGAGCACGAGGAGACGCTGACCGTACTGCCCGGCACGCTTCCGGCGGAGGTCATCACCGAGAAGCTGAGGAACGCGGACTCGGTGGCGGTGCTCAAGCTGGGGCGGACCTTCGAGAAGGTCAGGGACGCGCTGGCGGAGGCCGGGCGTCTCGACGAGGCCTGGTACGTCGAGCGCGCCACCACGGCCAGCCAGCGGATCGAGCGGCTCAAGGACGTGGACCCGGCCGGCGTGCCCTACTTCTCCCTGGCGCTGCTCCCCAGCGGTAGCCGCCGCGACGAACCGCGGGAGCCGCAGGGAGAGAGCACGTGGGAAGGGGTGGCGGTGGTCGGGCTCGGGCCCGCCGGCGAGCAGTGGCTCACCCCCGAGGCCCGGCAGGTGCTGGCCGAGGCGACCGATCTGGTCGGTTACGGCCCCTACGTGGACAGGGTGCCGCGGCGGCCGGGTCAGCTGCGCCACCGTACCGACAACAGGGTCGAGGCGGAGCGCGCGGCGCACGCCCTGTCGCTCGCCGGCGAAGGCCGCAGGGTGGCCGTCGTCTCCTCGGGCGACCCCGGCGTGTTCGCGATGGCGAGCGCCGTGCTGGAGGCGGCCGAGGACTTCCCCGGCGTCCCGGTGCGGATCGTCCCCGGGCTGACGGCCGCGCACGCCGTGGCGAGCAGGGCGGGCGCGCCGCTCGGTCACGACTACTGCGTCATCTCCCTGTCGGACCTGCTCAAGCCGTGGGAGGTGGTGGCCGACCGGCTGAGGGCCGCCGCGAAGGTGGACCTGGTGCTGGCGATCTACAACCCGGCCTCGCGCAGCCGTACCTGGCAGGTGGGCGCCGCCCGCGACCTGCTCCTGGAGCACCGCGACGCGGGCACTCCCGTGGTGATCGGCCGCGACGTCGGCGGCCCGCAGGAGACGATCACCGTCACCACGCTCGGCGAGCTGGACCCCGCGCAGGTGGACATGCGCTGCCTGCTCATCATCGGCTCCTCCACCACCCGCGCGACGGACGGCGGCACCGTCTACACCCCGCGTCGCTACCCGGCGTGAACCCCCGAGATCCCGAGATGCCACCCGGCGTGAAGCCCAGGAACCCCGAGGCGCCACCCGGCGTGAACTCCAGGAACCCGCTACACCGCGTGGACCCACGCCGCGGCGGCGGCCACGGACTCCACGGCCACCGGGCCCTCGGGGAGCGGTGGTCTGCGGACCACGATCACCGGCAGTCCCGCCTCCTCGAAGGCGTCGAGCTTGGCGACGGTCAGCGAGCCGCCGCTGTCCTTGGTGACCAGCACGTCGAGCCCGTGCGCGCGGATCAGCTCCCCCTCACCCTCGACCGTGTACGGCCCGCGCGCCAGAAGTATCCGGAAATTTCCGGGAATGGGGGGCTCTGGCGGATCGACCGACCTCGCCAGGAACCACAGGTCGGTCAGCCCGGCGAACACCGGCATGCTCCGCCGTCCCGTCGTGAGGAACACCCTGCTCCCCACCGAGGGCAGCACCCGCGCGGCCGCCTCCAGCGAGCCGACCAGCCGCCACCCCGGCCTGGGCGGCCATCCGGGCCGCCGCAGCACCAGCAAGGGCGTCCCGGTGGTACGGCAGGCTTCCACCGCCGAGGCGGTCATGCGGGCCGCGAAGGGATGCGTGGCGTCCACCACTGCGTCGATCCGCTCGGCGGACAGCCACGCCGCCAGACCGGAAGCCCCGCCGAACCCGCCCACGTGGACCTCGCCCACCGGCAGCCGGGGATCGCGCACCCGTCCCGCCAGCGACGACACCACGTGGACCCGTCCGGAGAGCTCGGCCGCCAGCGCCCGCGCCTCGGCCGTGCCACCCAGGATCAGAACCCGCCGCACCCGTCCTCCATCCTCGAACCATGACCACGCCACTGCGCCACGGCTGGACCACCGGCGCCTGCGCGACCGCCGCGACGGCGGCGGCCTACACCGCGCTGCTCACCGGCGACTTCCCCGACCCGGTGACGATCACCCTGCCCAAGGGCCAGCGTCCCGCGTTCGCGCTGGCCAGGGAGTCGCTCGGCGACGGCTACGCCGCCGCCTCGGTGGTCAAGGACGCGGGCGACGACCCCGACGTGACGCACGGCGCACTGATCACCTCGACCGTACGGCAGGCCGCCCCCGGCACCGGGATCACGTTCGCGGCGGGCCGGGGCGTCGGCACGGTCACCAAGCCCGGCCTGCCCCTGGACGTGGGGGAGCCCGCCATCAACCCGGTGCCCCGCCGCATGATGACCGAGCACATCGCGGCCATCGGCGGCCACGGCGACGTCATCGTGGAGATCTCCGTCGAGCACGGCGAGGAGCTGGCCAGGCGCACCTGGAATCCGCGGCTCGGCATCCTGGGCGGCCTGTCGATCCTCGGGACGACGGGCATCGTCGTGCCGTACTCGTGCTCGGCCTGGATCGACAGCATCCGCAGGGGCGTGGACGTGGCCGTCGCCGCGGGCCGTACGCACGTGGCGGGGTGCACCGGCAGCACTTCGGAGAAGGTGGCCGCCGAGCTGTACGGCCTGCCCGAGGACGCGCTGCTCGACATGGGCGACTTCGCGGGCGCGGTGCTGAAGTACCTGCGCCGCCACCCCGTGCCCAGGCTGACGATCGCGGGCGGCGTGGGCAAGCTGTCCAAGCTCGCCGACGGCCATCTCGACCTGCACTCGGGTCGGTCGCAGGTCAACCTGGGCCTGCTGGCCGGGCTGGTCGGCTCGGCGGAGCTGGCCGAGCGCATCCGCGGCGCCAACACCGCGCTGCACGCGCTGCGCCTGGCCCAGGAGGCGGGCGAGCCGCTGGGCGACCTGGTGGCCGAGCGGGCCCACGCCACCGCCGTCGGCGTGCTGCGCGGCGCGCCCGTCGAGGTGGACGTCGTGGTGATCGACAGGGCCGGGGTGATCGTGGGCCGTCACGGCTGACGGCATCGCTCGGCGGAGTAGAGGTGGCTGTCGGGGAACTGCGTCGCGGTCAGCACCCTGCCCACGACGATCACTGCGGTCCTGACCACGCCCGCCGCGGCCACCTTGGCGGCGATGTCCGCGAGCGTGCCCCTGATGACCAGCTCGTCCTCGCGGCTCGCCCTGGCCACCACCGCCACGGGACAGTCGGCCCCGTAACCGGGCACGAGCTCCTCGGCCACCTGCGCGATCCGCTGGACCGCCAGGTGCAGCACCATCGTGGCCCCGCTCGCCGAGAGCGTCGTCAGGTCCTCGCCGGGCGGCATCGGGGTGGCCCGCGCCGAGGTGCGGGTGAGGATGATCGTCTGCCCGACGCCCGGCACGGTCAGCTCCCTGCCCAGCGTCGCCGCCGCCGCGGCGAACGCGGGCACCCCCGGCACCACCTCGTACGGCACGCCGATCGCGTCCAGCCTGCGCATCTGCTCGGCCATGGCGCTGAACACCGAGGGGTCGCCAGAGTGCAGCCTGGCCACGTCCAGCCCCTGGGCGTGCGCGGCGGCCAGCTCGGCGACGATCTCGTCGAGCGTGAGGTCGGCCGTGTCGACCAGGCGGGCGCCCGGCGGGCACGACTCCAGCAGCTCGACGGGGACCAGCGAGCCCGCGTAGAGGCACACGGGAGACGCCTCGATCAGCCGGAGGCCGCGCAGCGTGATCAGGTCGGCGGCGCCGGGGCCCGCGCCGATGAAGTGGACGGTCACGTGCCGCTCTCCTTGGTCGCTGTCCAGATGGTCACCGGCATCATGCTCTTCCATCCGGTGAAGCCGCCCACGGGGGCGGACCTGCTGACCGCCAGGCGGACCAGGTCGCCGCCGTGCCTGCCGTACCAGCCGGTCAGGACGGACTCCGACTCCAGCGTGACGGCGTTGGCCACCAGCCTGCCGCCCGGCGGCAGGGCAGCCCAGCAGGTCTCGAGCAGCCCGGGGACGGTCGCGCCACCGCCGACGAACACCGCCGACGGCGTCGGCAGCCCCTCCAGCGCGCCGGGCGCCCTGCCGGTGACCACCCGCAGCCCCGGCACGCCGAGCGCGGCGGCGTTGCGGCCGATCCGGTCCGCGCGGTCCTGGCGGCTCTCCACGGCGATCGCCCGGCAGGACGGATGGGTGCGCATCCACTCGATCGCGACGCTGCCCGCGCCCGCGCCGACGTCCCACAGCAACTGGCCGGGCAGCGGGGCCAGCCGCGCCAGGCTGACCGCGCGCACCTCGCGCTTGGTGAGCTGCCCGTCGTGCTCGAACGCGGCGTCCGGCAGCCCCGGCACCGGCGGCAGCGGCACGGTCCCCGGATCGGCCACGCACTCGATCGCGACCACGTTCAACTCGCCGGCCTCCGCCGCCCACGAGGCGGCGGTGCCCGTCACCCGCGACTCGTCGGCCGAGCCGAGCCGCGACAGCACGTGCATGACGCTCGCGCCGTAGCCGTGCTCTCTCAGCAGCTCCGCCACCAGGGCGGGGCCCGCTCCGTCCGCCGTCAGCACCAGCACCCTCCGCCCGGGCAGGACGGCGGCGCGCAGCGCGTCGAGCGGACGGCCGACCAGGCTGACGACAGGCGTCTCCTCGACGGGCCAGGCCAGCCGGGCGCAGGCCAGCGACAGGCTGGAGGGATGCGGCAGGATCCGCAGGTTCTCCGGGCCGACCGTCCTGGCCAGTGTCGCGCCGATCCCGAAGAACATCGGATCCCCGCTGGCCAGCACGCAGGTGCCGGGCTCGGAGACCAGCGCGGGAAGGGCGGGCAGGAGCGGCGAGGGCCAGCGCACCTTCCGCGCGCCCCCTGCGGGGACGAGGTCGAGCTGGCGGGCCGAGCCGACCAGCACGGCCGCCTCGGAGATCGCCTGCCTGGCGGCGGGGGACAGTCCTGCCCAGCCGTCGGCCCCGACGCCGACGACCGTGATCACACGTTGCCCAGGGTGTTCGTGATCGTGATCTCGATGACCACGCGGGCCGGGTTCGGCCGCGGCGGCTTGTAGCGGGCGGCGTAGCGGGCCTCGGCGTCGGCGACCTGGTCGGGCTCGGCGCGCAGCACGGCCGTGCCTTCGAGCGTCGACCACCGCCGCCCGTCGACCTGGCAGAGCGCGACCCGCGCGCCGTGGGCGATCAGGCGAGCCTTGTGGGAGGTCCCCGACGTGATGACCCTGGCGATCCCCGCCTCCAGGTCGAGCGTCGCGCCCACCGGCACCACATGAGGGGTGCCGTCCGGACGGACCGTGGTCAGCGTGCACAGGTGCCGCTCGCGCCAGAACTCGGCGAACTCCGCTCCCCGCGCGGCCAGATCCACCTTTGCCCCTTCCGTCCTTTTCTCGTGCACGGGCCAGCGTAGCGACCTGCGCACCGGGACGTTCTGGAAGGATGGGGGACATGAGTGCAGTGAAACTCGACGGCAAGGCGACCGCGGCCAAGATCAAGGCGGACCTCACCGCGCGGGTGGCCGCGCTCAAGGAGCGGGGCGTGGTTCCCGGGCTCGGCACCGTGCTGGTCGGCGACGACCCCGGCAGCCAGATCTACGTCGCGGGCAAGCACCGCGACTGCGCGGAGGTCGGCATCGCCTCCATCCGCGTCGACCTGCCCGACAACGCCTCCCAGGCCGACGTCGAGGCGGCTCTCGACGAGCTCAACGCCTCGCCCGCGTGCACCGGCTACATCGTGCAGCTCCCGCTGCCCAAGCACCTCGACACCATGGCCCTGCTCGAGCGCATGGACCCGGCCAAGGACGCCGACGGCCTGCACCCGGTCAACCTCGGCCGCCTGGTGCACATGGTCGACGCTCCGCTGCCCTGCACGCCGCACGGCATCGTGCTGCTGCTCCAGGAGTACGGCGTGCCGCTGAAGGGCGCCGACGTCGTCGTGGTCGGCCGCGGCATCACGGTGGGGCGCTCGCTCGGCCTGCTCCTGACCCGCCGCAGCGAGAACGCCACCGTGACCCTCTGCCACACGGGCACCGCCGACCTGGCCTGGCACGTGCGCCGCGCGGACGTGGTGGTCGCTGCGGCCGGCGTTCCCGGGCTCATCACGGCCGACATGGTCAAGCCGGGCGCCGCGGTGCTCGACGTGGGCGTGTCGCGGGTGGACGGCAAGATCGCCGGCGACGTGGCGGCGGACGTGGCCGGTGTGGCGGGCTTCCTCACCCCGAACCCCGGCGGCGTGGGCCCGATGACCCGCGCCCTCCTCCTCTCCAACGTGGTAGAGGCCGCCGAACGCTCCCTGACGGGTTCCTAGGGGCACAGCGGGGGAGGCGGTCACCGGGTGAGGGTGGCCGCCCCGCTGTCCGTGATCACGGGGTGCGCTTCTCAGGGGACGCGGTGAAGTGAAGGCATCCTGCGGGCCTGTGTGACTGGGGTGGTTTTTCCCGTCCAATCGGCCAGACGGGCGCCGTTGCGGCGGGGGGCGAAGTCCTGCTGGGTACGCGCCCGTGAGGGACGGTCACCGGTGACCGACGGAGGCGCGTAGGGCGGCTGGTAGCCGTACAGCATCAAAACGATCGCAGCGCCGACCGGAGGTTGCCGGAGGACCGGGCGAGGGCAGCGCGCGCCTGGGTGGGGTCGGCGCCGGTGAGGAGCATGATGACCGCGGTAGGCACCGACCCCTCGGCCGTCTGGAGGGCCGGTTCGACCTCCGCGTCCGGCAGCCCCGTGATCGACGAGACCAGGTCGTGCGCCCGCGCCCACAGCTTTTCGTTCGAGGCCACCAGGTGCGTCATCAGGTTCCCGTGCGTGCGCCCCAGCCTGACCATCGTCAGCGTCGAGATCATGTTGCAGACCAGCTTCTGCGCCGTCCCCGCCTTGAGCCGGGTCGAGCCGGTCAGGAACTCGGGCCCCACCACCACCTCGATGGCGATCTCGGCCGCCGCGCCCAGCGGCGAGCCCGCGTTGCAGGCGACCCCGACCGTCATCACGCCCATGGCCCTGGCGTGCCGCACCCCGCCCACCGCGTACGGCGTGCGCCCGCTGGCCGAGATGCCGACCACAGCGTCGGCCGCCGACAGCGACACCTTCGTCAGGTCGGAGACGGCCAGCTCGGCGGAGTCCTCCGCCCCTTCGACGGCCACCGCGAACGCCGAAGGCCCCCCGGCGATCAGTGCGAAGACCTCCTCGGGCGTCGTGCCGAAGGTGGGGCCGCACTCGCTGGCGTCCAGCATGCCGATGCGGCCCGCCGTGCCGGCGCCGAGGTAGATGAGCCTGCCGCCGTCCCGCATCCGCGCCGAGACGGCGTCCACGGCGGCGGCGATCTGCGCCGACTGCCCCGCGACCGCGGCGGGGACCAGGGCGTCCTGCTCGCCCATGCGCCTGACCAGATCGAGCGTGCTGAGCCCGTCGAGGTCGTCGAGGCCGGGCAGCTGCTGCTCGGTGACGAGATCGCGCAACATGATTCCCCCGTGGAATGGCGAAAATCTAATCAGCTCTGACTATAGATGAAAATTTCCTTCATCGGGTCCGGAAAACCTTGAGCGCATCCCTGGTCGCGCGCAGGGCCGTCTCCGAACTGTCGAAGGTGCGCTGCGCGAGTCCGACGAAGATGCAGTCCACGATCAGCAACTGGCTGATCCTGCTGGCCAGCGCGCCGGGGCGGAAGGCGGTCTCCCGTCCCGCCGACACCAGCACGTGGTCGGCCACCTGGGCCAGCGACGAGCGCGGGTTGTTGGTGATCGCCACCGCCAGCGCGCCCGACTCCTTGGCCGTCCTGGTCGGCACGATCACGTCGGTGGTCTCGCCCGAGCAGCTCACTGCCACCACCACATCCCCCTCACGCAGCAGCGCGGCGCTGGTCAGCGCGAGGTGCGCGTCGCTGAAGGGGTGGCTGGACAGGCCGATGCGCATGAGCTTGTGCGCCAGGTCGGCCGCCACCAGACCCGAGGCGCCGACGCCGTAGACGTTGATCCTGCGCGCGGTGGCGATCGCCGCCACCACCTCACCCAGCTGCTCGGGCACGAGCTGCTCGGCGGTGTCGGACAGCGCGTCGACCTCCGCCCTGGTCACCTTGGCGATCACGTCGGTGAGCGGGTCGTCGGGACCGAGGTCGCCGGGCACCAGCCGCTCGGGCGTCTCCCTTGCCACCGCGCCCGCCAGCGCGAAGCGCAGCTGGGAGTAGCCGGAATAGCCGAGCGCCCGGGCGGTGCGCACGATCGTCGCCTCACTGGTGCCCGAGACCGCGCTGAACTCGGTGATCGTGCTGCGCACCACCACGCCCGGATCGTCCAGGATGATCTTGGCGATGGCCTGGGCCGCGGGCGTGAGGGACGGGAGCACCGCCCGCACCTGCGAGACCGGGTTCACGGGCTCGTTCATCGGGTCAGCCATTCGGCGGCCGCCTGCGCCGAGACCTTGGAGATGCCGTTCGTGGCGACATAGGTGGCCCCCACGGGCTCGGCGGGGATGCCCGTCTCCACGACGATCACGTCGGGGCGGCGCCGTACGGCCTCGGCCACCGTCTCCCGCACCCACGGGTGCCGCGCCGCGTCGTGGATGACCAGCACCAGGGGCCGGTCGTCGAGCTCGGCGGGGAGCCTGCCGACGCGCGTGGTGCCGGGCAGCAGCTCGCCGAGCGCGGCGGCCAGGCCGGTGGGCGTGTCGGGGTCGATCGCCTGGTTGTGCCGCGTGTTGACCTCCACGACCAGCGGCGCGCCGGTCAGCCTGGCCGTGCCCGTGACGGTGAGTGCCCTGCGGGCCGCCTCGATCCCCGCCTCGTCGTCGGCCGCCACGTTCGCCCGCCGCGCGGCGTGCCACTCGGAGAGGGCCGCGACCCTTCCCGCGGCCTCGGCCAGGCGCTCCTCAGGCAGCGATCCGTCGCGGACGGCCGCCACGATCGCGTCGCGGATCTCGTACAGACCCTGCTCGGTGAGCAGTCCCGCGCAGATCGCGTCCACGCCCGCGCTGAGCGCGCGCACCGCGATCTCGCCGGGAGAGTACATCGCTGCGACGGCCTTCATCTCGATCGCGTCGGTGACCACCATCCCGTCGAAGCCCAGCTCCTCGCGGAGCAACCCGGTCAGGATGGTACGGCTCAGCGTCGCCGGCCCCGCCGGGTCGAGCGCCGGGATCAGCAGGTGCCCCGACATGACCGCCCGGACGCCCGCCTTGATCGCGGCCTCGAAGGGCGGCAGGTCACGGGCCCGCAGCTGGTCGAAGGAGGCGTGCACGGTGGGCAGCTCCAGATGCGAGTCGGCGACGGTGTCGCCGTGCCCGGGGAAGTGCTTGGCGCAGGCCGCCACGCCCGCGGCCTGCACCCCCTTGATGTAGGCCACGGAGTGGCGCGCGACCAGGTCGGCCGTCGGGCCGAAGGAGCGGATGCCGATCACCGGGTTGGCCGGGTTGGAGTTGACGTCGACGGAGGGCGCGTAATTGAGCGTGATGTCCGCCTCGGCGAGGAGCCGCCCGATCTGGCGGCCCACCCGCTCGGTCAGCGCCACGTCGTCGACCACGCCGAGGGCCCTGTTACCGGGGAAGGAGCTGCCCTCGCGGGCCTCCAGCCTGGTGACGACACCGCCTTCCTCGTCGATGGCGATCACCACGCCCGGGTTCTCCGCGCGCAGCCCGGCCACCAGCTCGGCGGTGCCCGGCGAGACGTTGCGGGCGAAGAGCACCGCGCCGCCCAGGCCGTCGGCCACCGCCTTCCGCATCCAGTCGGGGGCGGTGACGCCCTCGAACCCGGGCTGCAGGACCGCCATGGCGAGTCGGTACAGGTCGGTCACGAGACCTCCTTCTTCGGCCTCATGGCCAGACGGCGACGCCTGCTCATGGCGGCATTTTCCTTCACGATTATTGATCTGAAGGTAATTTTCTGCCATCGTCGCCCTCGAACACAACCACCTCCCCCGAGAGGCGCCCCCCATGCCCACTAGAAGGACCGTCCTGAAGGGTCTCGCCCTCGCCGCGGCCGCTTCGGTCGTCCCGCTTCCCGCTTTCGCCGAGCCCGACTACGTGCCACCGCTGCGCCAGATGCGCGGCATGTGGATCGCCTCCGTCGTCAACATCAACTGGCCGTCGAAGCCGGGGCTGAGCGCCGACCAGCAGAAGGCGGAGTATCTCGCGTGGCTCGACCTGGCGGTCTCGCGCAAGCTCAACTCGGTGTTCGTGCAGATCAGGCCCACGGCTGACGCCTTCTGGCCGTCGCCGTACGAGCCGTGGTCGCAATACCTGACCGGTGTCCAGGGGCAGGACCCCGGTTACGACCCGCTCGGTTTCGCCGTGGAGGAGACGCACAAGCGGGGGCTCACCTTCCACGCGTGGTTCAACCCCTACCGGGTCTCCATGCAGGCCGACCCCTCGAAGCTGCACCCCTCCCACCCGGGCAGGCAGCACCCCGAGTGGATCCTGCCGTTCGGCGGCAAGCTCTACTACAACCCGGGCCTGCCCGAGGTGCGGAAGTTCTGCCAGGACGCGATGCTCGACGCGCTCACCCGCTACGACATCGACGGCCTGCACTTCGACGACTACTTCTACCCGACCAACACGACGGCCTTCAACGACGCCGCCACCTTCGCCCAGTACGGCGCGGGCTTCCCCGACCTGGCCTCCTGGCGGCGGCACAACGTCGACCTGATGGTCTCGGAGATGCAGCAGCGGGTGCGCGAGGCCAAGCCCGAGGTGGCGTGGGGCATCAGCCCTTCGGGCATCTGGCGCAACAAGGCCAGCGACCCGCTCGGCTCCGAGACCAACGGCGGGCAGTCCTACGACAACCTGCACGCCGACACCCGCGGCTGGGTCAAGAAGGGCTGGCTCGACTACATCGCGCCCCAGCTCTACTGGTACATCGGCCAGCCACCCGCCGACTACTCCAAGCTCGTCCCGTGGTGGTCGAACGTGGCCGACGGCACCGGCACCATGCTGTGGATCGGCCAGGCCGCCTACAAGGCCGGCGACCCCGCCCAGGCCAAGGAGTGGCAGGACCCCGCCGAGCTGTCCAGGCACCTCACGCTCAACAGGTCGCACCCGCAGATCGGCGGCGACATCTGGTACAACGCCAACGACCTGCGCGTCGACCGCATCGGCTCGATCAGCACGGCGGTGCGCGACCACTACCAGCGGCCCGCGCTCGCGCCCCTGCTGCCGAGGCTGGCCGACGGCCGCGGGCCCAGCCGTCCCGTGCTCGCGCACGCGCTGCTCGGAGAGGGCGGTGTGGAGGTCAAGATCGTCGCGCACGGTCACGACGTGCCGTTCAACTACGCGATCTTCAGGTCGTCCGAAAGGCTCGGCTCCTTCGACGACGCCCGCCACCTGGTCGCCGTCGTGCCCGCGGACAAGCACGTGACCTGGACCGACCCCGACGGTAAGAAGGGTGACCACTACTACGCGGTGGCGGTCGACCGGGTCAGCAGGACCAGCCGTCCCAGCCGCGGGCGACAGGTCAGGTAGGTCCTCATGCGGGTTCTCGGCTTGATGTCCGGCACCTCCCACGACGGCATCGACAGCGCGATCGTCGACTGGTCGATGGAGGACGGCACGCTCACCGGGGTGATCGTCCACACCGGCGAGACGCCGTACCCGGCCGAGCTGAGAGCCCGCCTCCTGGCCGCCCTCCCGCCCGCCCAGGTCTCCATGGGCGAGGTCTGCGCGCTCGACACGCTCATCGGCCAGGCCTTCGCCGACGCGGCGCACTCGGCGGGCGCGGCCGACCTCGTCTGCTCGCACGGCCAGACCCTCTTCCACTGGGTCGCCGACGGCCGGGTGCGCGGAACGCTCCAGCTCGGCCAGCCCGCGTGGATCGCCGAACGCACCGGCCTGCCCGTGGTGTCGGATCTGCGCGTGCGCGACGTGGCGGCGGGCGGACAGGGCGCGCCCCTGGTCTCCTACCTCGACCAGCTGCTCATCGGGGGGCTGCGAGGCAGGGGCGGGGCGCTCAACCTGGGCGGCATCGCCAACCTCACCACGCCGGAGGTCGCCTACGACACGGGCCCGGCGTGCGCGCTGATCGACGCGGCGGCTGCGCCGTACGACAGGGACGGCGCGCTGGCGGCGGCGGGCACGGTCGACGAGAAGCTGCTGGCGGAGCTCCTGGCCGAGCCGTACTACCGCGAGGAACCGCCCAAGACCACCGGCAAGGAGCTGTTCACGCCCGGCTACGTCACCTCGGACCTGCCGAAGGCCGATCTCGTGGCGACGTTGACCGCGCTGACCGCCAGAACGGTCGCCGACGAGATCGACAGGCACCGGCTCGACACCGTCATCGTGTCGGGCGGCGGCGTGCGCAACCCGACCCTGATGCGGATGCTCGCCGCCATGACGAAGGCCGAGCTGGTGCCCAGTGACGCCCTCGGCATCCCCTCGGACGCCAAGGAGGCCATCGCGTTCTCCCTGTTCGGCTGGCTGACCGCGCACGGCCTGCCGGCCACGGTGCCGAGCTGCACGGGCGCGTCGGGCCCGCGCGTGCTCGGCACCATCACCCCGGGATCCGGACCACTCAGGCTGCCGGAACCCCTCGCCGAAGCACCGGTCGCCGTTCGGGTCAGGAAGCTCGGCGACCCGCCGGCTGGCTCTCCTGGGACGTTCCAGAACGCTGCGGCGGCACCACCGGCGTCGGCCTGACCAGGCCCAGCGCCACGACCTCGTTGGCCAGCCGCGTGCGGCGGTTGGTGCCCTCGGGGATCCTGAACTTCTGGTAGAGCCTGAGCAGGTGCTGTTTCACCGCCGCCTCGGTCACGACCAGGTCGTCGGCGATCTCGCGGGCCGTCGCGGGGGCGACGAACGCCTCGTCCGAGAGCGCCGGCCGGCACAGCGACGTGAGCACGTCGACCTCTCGCCTGGTCAGCTCGGGCGCGGCGGCCCTGCGCAGCTCGACCTCGGGTGTGAAGTCTTCGCGCGGCACTCCGCCGATGCGCCCGCGCGCCGCGCCGAAGGAGACGACGTCGCCGTCGTCAAGGACCCTCCGGGCGATCGGCCTCCCGTTCACCCGCGTGCCGTTGCGGGACAGACCCAGGTCAACGACATACAGGTACGGTCCGCGCCGTACGAACTCAGCGTGGAGCCGAGACACGCTCGGGTCGGTCAGCCGGATGTCGACACCGCGGCCCCTTCCCACAGTCGTGATCTCTGGACGCAACGGGACCACCTCGCCAGTGTCCTCGATGCGTATGAAGGGCCCCTCCACGGCAGTTCCTCCCCAGGTAGCCCGCCGTTACTGTTACTACAGCTCCGGCTTACCCAGACGAAGGGATGCGGAATCGCCTTTGCCATAAGGAGAATCCGGCGTGAAATTGGTCTGGACCTCTGCGGCCGGTTTTACCTGCTCACGGGTAGACTTCGGGCGAAGATAAGCGGAGGAAACACACATGGCGGACAAGCCCACAAAAGGCCTGGCCGATGTCGTCGCCGCGTCCACAGCGCTGAGCGACATCGACGGGAAGGCCGGTCGCCTCTTCTACCGTGGATATGACATCCATGACCTGGCGGGCCGCGCGACGTTCGAAGAGACCGCCCACCTGTTGCAGCGGGGGAAGCTGCCCACCCGCGACGAGCTGGCCGCCTACGGCGCCGAACTCGTCAGCGGACGCGAGCTGGGCGTCCTGGTCTCGGCCAACATCTCCGAGGTGGCCGAGAAGCAGAAACCGATGGAGGGGCTGCGCACGCTCGTCTCCCTCGCCAGCGCCGACGATCCCGACAGGGATTCCATCGAGGCCGAGGCCGACCTGCGCAAGGCCGCCCGCCTGACCGCCCAGCAGCCGGTCCTGGTCGCCCGCTACCACGCCGCGCGCACCGGCGGCAGTCTGCCCGAGCCCGACCCCGACCTCAGCATCGCGGGCAACTTCCTCCTCCAGGTCACCGGAGAGCATCCCACCGCGCGCCAGGTCGAGATCTTCGACGCCTGCCTGGTCCTGCACGCAGACCACACGATGAACGCCTCCACGTTCGCCGCCCGTGTCTGCGCCGCGACCCTGTCCGACATGCACTCGGCCATCGTCGCCGCGATCGGCACGCTGAAGGGCCCGCTGCACGGCGGCGCGAACGAGCAGGTCATGAAGACGCTGGAGTCGCTCGACCCGTCGCAGGTGGCCCAGTCGGTACGCGACAAGCTGGCCGCGGGCGAGAAGATCATGGGCTTCGGCCACCGCGTCTACAAGACCGAGGACCCGCGCGCGACGCACCTTCGCAGGATGTCCGAGGAACTGGCCACGGCGTCGGGCGACGACACCTACTACCGGATGTCGAAGGAGATGGAGGAGGTCGTCTTCGAGACGAAGGGCCTCTATCCGAACGTTGACTTCTACGCCGCCACCGTCTACCACTACCTTGGCATCCCGACCGATCTGTTCACGCCGGTCTTCTCGATCAGCCGCATGTCCGGATGGACCGCGCACGTGATCGAGCAGCACGCGGACAACCGCCTGATCCGCCCGGACAGTGAGTACATCGGGGAGCGTGACCAGAAGTGGAAGCCTATTGACGAGCGATGAGCCGGGTCGGAGAGAGCGAGGCCGTCGATGCCAACGGAGGCCCGCGCGAACGCGACCATCAGCACGAGAGATGAGCCGGGCCGGAGCGTTCGGCGAATGTGGACATGAGCCCGAGCGGTGAGCGTTGGGGGCCGTACCCGCTGGTACTGGCGGGTGCGGCTCTTGGCGTGCTCGCGATCTTCCTGGTCGACACCGAATGGGGCGGGTTCGCGCTGGGAGCGGTGTTCCTGGTCGCGGCCGCGGTCCGCTTCGCAGGGTACGGCGGGGCGCTTGCCGTACGAGCGAAGAACATCGATGTCCCCACCCTGGCGGTGCTCGGAGCCGCGCTGGTCGTCACCGCGCTGTTCCTGGAGTACCCCGACCTGAAGGCGAGACTCCTGGCCCTTTTCGGGCAGTGACCACGCCTCAGATAACCTCAACCCATATTTTCACGAAGGGGAACCATACGCATGCCCAAGATCAAGGTAGAGGGCCCCGTCGTCGAGCTTGACGGCGACGAGATGACCCGGATCATCTGGCAGTTCATCAAGGACCAGCTGATCCTTCCCTACCTCGACGTCGATCTGAAGTACTACGACCTCGGCATCGAGCACCGCGACGCCACCGACGACCAGGTCACCATCGACGCCGCCAACGCCATCAAGAAGTACGGGGTGGGCGTCAAGTGCGCGACCATCACCCCGGACGAGGCCAGGGTGGAGGAGTTCGGCCTCAAGAAGATGTGGAAGTCCCCGAATGGGACCATCCGTAACATCCTCGGCGGTGTCATCTTCCGCGAGCCGATCATCATGTCGAACGTGCCGCGCCTGGTGCCGGGCTGGACCAAGCCGATCGTCGTCGGTCGTCACGCCTTCGGCGACCAGTACCGCGCCACCGACCTGAAGATTCCCGGCGAGGGCACGCTGACCCTCACCTACACGCCGAAGGACGGCTCCGAGCCGATCGAGCTCGACGTGTACGACTTCCCCGGCCCCGGCATCGCCATGGCGATGTACAACCTGGACGAGTCGATCCGCGACTTCGCCCGCGCCTCGATGCGCTACGGCCTCGACCGCGGCTACCCCGTCTACCTGTCCACGAAGAACACGATCCTGAAGGCCTATGACGGCCGCTTCAAGGACATCTTCGCGGAGGTCTTCGAGGCCGAGTTCAAGGCCGACTTCGAGGCCGCGGGGCTCACCTACGAGCACCGCCTCATCGACGACATGGTCGCCGCGGCCATGAAGTGGGAGGGCGGCTACGTCTGGGCGGCCAAGAACTACGACGGCGACGTCCAGTCCGACACCGTCGCGCAGGGCTTCGGCTCGCTGGGTCTCATGACCTCCGTCCTCATGACCCCCGACGGCCGGACCGTCGAGGCCGAGGCCGCTCACGGCACGGTGACCCGTCACTACCGCGAGCACCAGAAGGGCAACCCCACCTCCACGAACCCGATCGCCTCGATCTTCGCGTGGACCCGTGGCCTGCAGCACCGCGGCAAGCTCGACAACACCCCCGCGGTGAGCGACTTCGCCGAGAAGCTGGAGCAGGTCTGCGTCGAGACCGTCGAGAGCGGTCAGATGACGAAGGACCTGGCCCTCCTGGTCGGCGGCGACGCCAAGTGGCTCACCACCCAGGACTTCCTGGCGGCGCTGGACGAGAACCTGAAGAAGAAGATGGCCTGACCGTCTTCTCCGCTTGAGGGCCGCCCACGGGCGGCCCTTTCGCATGCGTGAGAGGTCAACGCAGAGTAAAGTGATCGCTACTCGGAGTTCGCGGAAGTGCTCCGAAAAAAGCAGTGCCCCGGGGCGCACCTTGCGGTGGAAGCTTGTCCGGGGCTTACGTGACCCAGTGTAGTGGAACAATTGCGAAAGGAGAAGCGCATGTCTCCAGAGATCGCCTGGTTCTCGGCGGCAAGGCTGGCCGAGTATCACGCGGCCCGCCATGGGGATCGGGAGGCGGCGCTGCGCCTTCACTGCTGGAACACCGAGATTTCGAGCGCCTTCTACGAAGCTCTCCAGTTCGTCGAGGTGGGGCTGCGCAACGCCGTCCATCACCGGCTTCAGGAGCAACTCGGTCGCGTCGACTGGTGGTCGACCCTCACGCTCCACCATGCGGGCGCGGACATGATCGCCACGGTGGAGGACAAGCTCGACCGCTTCACGACCTCGTGGACACCGGATGACGTGGTGGCGAGACTGCCTTTCGGGTTCTGGGTCGCGCTGTTCGGGCCGGCCTACGAGCATCCTCTCTGGTACGGGGGGCTGAGACGCGCGCTGCCGGGATACACCGACCGTAGAAGGCTACGGCTGCACCGTGAGTTGGAATCCCTTCGGCTCTTCCGTAACCGGATCGCCCATCATCGGCCGATCTACCATCGTCATCTCGAAGCCGACCACCGATCCGTCCTTCGCATGCTCGGCTACCTCTCCGCCCCGCTCGGCGCTCTCGTCGAGAAGCACTCGCGGGTACCCATGCTGCTCGCCTGTCGTCCGTGAACCGGTGACGTGACACCTCCTGGCGGATTTCATACCCGAGCAAGGGTCATTCACGCCCCGTATTCGGGTAAGAGCACTCCGTAGTCGATCTTCGGGGGTTGTCATGCGGGTGCTGGGTGCGGGACTGGTAGCGATCGGCGCGTTGGCCGCCGGTTGTGGCGGCGGGGGGAGCGACACCACGGTCGCCAAGCCGCAGGTGGACAATGCGGCGGTGCTCCGGCAGGCGAAGGCCGCCAAGGTCGCGGCCGCGGCCAAGGTGAAGGCCAACGAGCTCGGCCAGGTTCCCGTGATCATGTTCCATCGGGTGGTCGACAAGCCCACCACCCAGGACGACCGCACCCCCGCGCAGTTCAGGGCCGACCTCGAGCGCCTGGTCAAGGACGGCTACGTGCCGGTGACCGCCGCCGAGTACGCCATGGGTAAGATCGACATCCCGGCGGGCAAGCACGCCGTCGTGCTGACCTTCGACGACTCCTCCCCCTCCCAGCTCACGCTGGACGAGCTCGGCCAGCCCAAGCAGGGCACCGCCGTCCAGATCCTGCAGGACGTCGCCAAGCGCAACCCGGGATTCCGTGCCGTCGGGACCTTCTACGTGACCCGCGACATGTTCGGCAAGTCCACGCTTGAAGAGCAGGCGCAGATGGTGCTGTGGCTGAAGCAGAACGGCTTCGACATCGGCAACCACACCCGCGATCACCTCAACCTGGCGGGCAAGCCGCAGAAGGCCGTGGTCGAGGAGATCGCCGCCGGCCACAAGTTGATCACCGCGCTCGACGGGCCGCCGCCCGCCACGCTCGCGCTGCCGTACGGCAACCAGCCGCGCAAGAAGGACTGGGCGCGCACCGGCAAGAGCGGCGGGGTCACCTACAACCACGCGGGGGTGTTCCTCGCCGGATACACGCCCGCGCCCGCGCCGTTCAACAAGAACTTCGACCCGCTCGGCATCCCGAGGATCAGGGCGATGGACAAGAAGGGCGACTGCGCGCAGTTCTGCTCGACGGCGTGGCTCGACTGGCTCAACCAGAACGCCGACCAGCGCTACACCTCCGACGGCGACCCGCAGACGGTCGCCTACCCGAAGTTCAAGGCGCCCTTCCTGCGCAAGCACTTCGCCGCGCGCGCCCTGCCGTACTAGACCTGCCGTACTGGATCCTGCCCAGGACGATCGAGCTCTCCGCGGGGTTCAGCAGCAGGTCGACCTGGTGAACCACATCGGCGGACGGCTGTTCTCCAGGGGAGAACAGGGGGATATGAACGTTCATATGAGGTTGACCGGGCGCGCCGGGAAGACCCCAGGCGCGCCCGTTCGCGAGCGTCAGTACTCGGTGGTCAGCGTGACGCCGCTGAAGTTCGTCACGCCGTACAGGCTGACGTGGTTCCAGCTGTTCGGCTGGACGTCGGCCACCAGGCTCTCCGCGGTGCCAGGACCCGTGGACTTGGCGTCATAGGAGGTGGCGGTCGCCCATCCCGCCCTCTTGACGTACAGGTCGGCGTTGCCCGTGCCGCCCGAGGAGGTGACCTTGAGCCTCGTCACGCCCGGCGGGATCCACAGGTAGAAGTAGGCGTAGTTCTGGACGGTGTGTCCGATGCCGGTGCGCTTGCAGTCCTCGCCCATGCGACGCGGGTCGTCGCCTGGACAGTCGGGCAGGGCGGGCGGTTCGGCGCAGGCGCCCGCCGCGCACGCGGTCAGCCAGGCGCGCCAGTCGGCCTCGTGATCCAGCGACCTCAGCAGGCCGCCCGCGGCGCTCCAGTCTCCCGTCCTGTAGTGGCCGAGCAGCGTGGCGACCTCGGCGCGCTGCCGTTCGAGCATGTAGCGTACGGCGAGGTAGCCCCAGACGTAGATGCGGTTCTCGCCCTGGCCGTAGGCGGTGTCGAAGAGCTCGCGCAGTGTGTGGCTGTGTTTGGCGGCCTCGGTGTAGGCGGTGGTGTTGGGCAGGCCGCGGTAGGACCACGAGACGTACTCGGCCAGCCCCTCGCTCCACCACACGACGGGCGTGGTCGGCGAGCCGAAGTTCCCGTGCAGGTCGAAGCGGCCGTCGAGGTAGTGCGTGTATTCGTGGTTGAGGTTCCACACCGCGAAGTCCGGGCGCTCCCACGTCGCCTCGTAGGCGATGAACCGCGCCTGGTTGCCCGCCGCGGCCGGGTCGCCCTCGAGGTACATGCCGCCGTTGTTGGTGTCGATGCCGTAGATCGGGCCCGCGTAGGTGCGGTAGTCGGCGCTGGAGTCGAAGACGACCACCTCCAGCGTCGCGTTGCCGTCGCCGGCGACGGGCCGGCCGCCGGAGTCGACCAGGTCGTGGAAGAAGGCGTCCTGGTTCGCCAGGCTCGCGCAGGTCGTGGCGAACTGCGCGGCGGTCATGTCCTGGGCCAGGATGCGCAGGGCCGGGCCGCAGGTGTGGGTGAGCGGCAGGGCCACGGCCTTCAGTTTGGCGGGCAGGTCGCACACGTCGTAGAAGGCGCAGTCGGCGGGCACGCTGTCGAAGGTCACGTCCGCGATGCCGATCCAGAGCGGGGCGGTCCTGCCGGTGATCGAGTACTCCTCGAGCATGGCCTTCACCATCGGCCTGACGGTCGCGACCAGCTCGGCGTGGCTCAGGAACCTGGCCAGCTCCCGCCCGGCGTTGACGGTCATGAAGGCCGAGTCGGTGCCGAGCAGGTCCAGATGGTTCTCGGCAAAGGCCCTGAGGGAGTGGAGCAGGCCGTGGTCGGCGGCGACGGCTGCGACGAAGTCGGGCCGCCAGTGGCCGCGGAAGATCGTGTTGAAGGCCTCGTAGACGGCGTTGCGCATCCACCAGGAGGCGTTGTGGGCGCTGTCGTAGGAGTCGAGCAGGCGCTTCATGACCGGGATGTAGCGGGCGTTCTCTCCGGAGCTGGCGGTCAGGATGACCGCCTCGGTGAGCACCTCTCCGTTGGCGTCGGAGACGGTCCTGGAGGCGGGCGCGGCGAAGAAGGCGTCGAGCCCCGCCCGCACGGGGACCTGCAGGTTCTCGGTGTACGGCCCGACCGCGTCCCGGTTGTACCACTGCACGTAATAGCCGGCGCGCAGGTAGAGCAGGACCTGGCCGGCGGAGGTGGAGTTGTCGCCGGGGTAGGAGGGGGCGGCGCTTCGCAGGGCGTTCGCGACGGTGATCATTTGCGACTCGCGGAAGGCGCCGTGGGCGTCGGCGCCCGTCAGCGCGAACAGCGTGTTGACGCACGACACCGGCGCCGCCTTGATCGCCGCCACGAGCGCGTCGCCCGTCCTGGTGGTGAAGACGGTGACGTCGCAGGCCGCCGCTTTCGGCGAACGGGCGGAGGGACGCGGGCGGGTGGGCTTCAGCGCGGCGGGGTCGTGGTAGTCGCGCCTGGTCTCTTCGTGGGGTTCGGCCAGCGGCGGCAGCTCGGTGGCGCGCAGCGGCTCGGCCTGCCGGTGCGGGCTGGCGGCCGTGGCGTCACCCGCGGGCGGCGGCTCCTCGCCAGACGGGGGCCGGCCTGGCGTCGCCCCGGCGGCCTCGGCGCGCGCGGCGAGTGCGGGGGCTTCGGCGACTGCGGGGGTTTCGGCGGACGCGGTGACCGTGGCCTCGGTCTTGGCGGCGACCGCGGAGGGCGGGGCCGCCGCGGATAACTCGACGGAGTCGGCATAGGAGGCGGGGGCGAGGCCGCCCGCTCCCAGACCGAGCGCCAGGGCGACGGCAGCCGCCTTCAGCAGGGATTTCGCGATTCTCATCGCCACTCCTGGGGGATGGAGCGCGGTAGGGCCGGGCCCCCGAACATCCGGCTGGCCGCGATGGGCTACGTGATGTGTAACATGTCACACCGTTTTTTCGAAGGCAAGACCCAGTTCGCTGCCGACCCGGCGCACGAGGAGCCCTGGCGAAACGTCAGCCTCGGCGGGTGCCGAACGTGAGGCCCGCGCGGTGGAGGCGGTCGATGAGCGGCTGTCCCATCGCGACGGCGGTCGTGAGCTGGCCCGCGACCTCGGGCACGTTGTCGAAGGCGAGGCAGAGCGCCGACTCGGCGAGCATCTTGGCCGTCTCGCCGTAACCGGGATCGCCTCCCGAGACCTCGGTGACGACGCGCTCCCCGCCGCCCTCGCCGAGGAAGGTGACGGTGAACCAGCTCTTCTCCCGCTGTTCCGGCGTCGGCCCTTCGCCCGCGCCGATCCTGCCGATCAGCCAGCCGCGGGCCGGGGGAACCTGAGCCAGGACGGCCAGCGCCCCCGCCCCCGCCGCCAGGCCCAGCGCCGTGGGCAGCCGCCTGACCGCGAAGTGCTGGCGGTAGGCGAAGTCGGGCCCGTAGCGATCGAGGGCGCGGGCCGAGCGGGCGACGATCTGGTGGTCGATCGTGGGCATGGGCAGCGCCCATCCGCCGACGTACCGCAGGCCGCCCGGCCGGGAGCTGATCCTGCGGTCCTTCGGACGGATCTCGGCCGACCGCCGCTGCGTGCCCGCCTCGGCCATCTGCCTGACCCTGGACAGCGCGGTCACCGCCGAGTGGACGGTGCCGCCCGAGGCCCTGCCGTTGCTCCTGACGAAGCCGCTGATCCGCAGCGGGACGCCACGGGGCAGCTGGTTGACGGTGTAGAGGACACCGAGGTCGTAGGGGATGGAGTCGAAGCCGCAGGCGTGCACGATCTTCGCGCCGGTGCTCCTGGCCATGCCGTCGTAGCGGACGAACATCCGGTCGACGAACTCGGGCTCGCCCGTCAGGTCGACGTAGTGCGTGCCGGCCCGCGCGCACGCCTTGACGAGCGGCTCGCCGTACCTGATGTAGGGGCCGACGGTGGTGGCGACCACGCGCGCCTGCTCGGCGACGGCGGCGAGGGAGGCGGGGTCGGTGACGTCGGCGTGCAGGAGAGGGACGTCGTGACCGAGCGCCTCGAGCTTGGCACGGTTACGCCCGGCCAGCGCCCAGCGGCAACCGGGCGGGACGGCCTCGGCGAGATACTCCGCCGTGAGCGCACCGGTGAACCCGCTCGCTCCGAACAGCACGATGTCGTACATGAGCTCCAGAATGTCATTCTGTAGCCCCGATGACGAGAGGCCCGTGACCGTTGACGCGCGCGATGACAGCGACCAGGCGGGGCGTGGCAGGACCGCGCGATCAGCGCGGCGTGCGACCACCAACTGTGACGTCACGAACGGTTAACGGTTCCCTGAGAGGATCCTGAGCGTCGTAAAGTTTTCGTCGTCAGGCCGAAGCCAACGTGGGGATGACGCATGCCGCAGATCGCGCCGTTGATGGCGGGCGATCCCAGCCAGCTGGGCTCGTTCACGCTGTCCGGGCGCATCGGGGAGGGCGGTCAGGGGATCGTCTACCTGGGGACCGACAACCAGGGGGAGCGTGCGGCGATCAAGTTGCTGCACGTGAAGTTCAGTGGCGACACGACTGCCAGGTCACGCTTCGCGAGGGAGCTCAAGGCCGCCCAGCGGGTGGCCTCGTTCTGCACGGCCCGCGTGGTCGAGGCGGATCTCGAGGGCAACACGCCGTACATCGCCAGCGAGTACATCGACGGCCTCTCGCTCAGGGACATCGTCGAGAGCGACGGCCCGCTGACCGGCCAGGCGCTGGAGCGGCTGGCGATCGGCACGGCGACCGCGCTGACCGCGATCCACCAGGCCTCGATCATCCATCGCGACTTCAAGCCTGACAACGTGCTCATCGCGGCCGACGGGCCCCGGGTGGTCGACTTCGGGATCGCGCGGATCATCGACTCGACGGGCACGATCACCAGCAGGGCGATCGGCACGCCCGCCTACATGGCGCCCGAGCAGATCGCTGGCGACGACATCGGGCCCTACACCGACGTGTTCGCCTGGGGCGCGACGATCGCCTACGCGGCGACGGGCGTGACCGTCTTCGAGGGCAACTCGATCGCGGTCGTGCTCAACCGCATCCTCAACCACGAGGTCGACGTCAGCACGCTGCCCGAGCCGCTGCGCGGCGTGGCGGCCGCCGCGCTGGCCAAGGACCCCCGCGCGCGGCCCTCGGCCGACGAGATCCTGCTGCGCCTGCTCGGGCACCCCGCCCGTACGGCGAGCGCCTCCACGGCGGTGCTCAGCGAAGGCGTGAAGATCGCCAGCGACGACACCACGCCGATGGCGCGCCTCCCCACGACCGTCGCCGAGGCGTCCGCCACGCAGTCGTCGACCAGGCCGCCCGCCCGGCGACCCACGACGGCCTCGCACCCCACCCGGGCTCCGCAGCCCGGGCCCGTGCAGCAGCATGTGTCCGGTCAGCATCCCGTCTCCGGTCAGCATCCCGTTTCCGGTCAGCAGCATGTCTCCGGTCAGCACCCCGTCTCCGGTCAGCACCCCGTCTCCGGTCAGCATCCTGTGCCCGCTCAGCAGCCCGTGTCCGGGCCGGGGTTCATGACCCAGCCGCCGCCCGCCGCGCCTGCGGCGCGGCGGCGCAAACCGGTGACCCCGTGGGTGGCGCTGGTCGTGGCCCTGCTCCTGGTCGCCGCGCTCGCGGTGGCGGCCATGCAGTACGGCTGGCCCGTCGCGTTCGGCAGCGAGCGCGGCCCCGACCCGGCCCCCACCGGCGACTCGGTCGTCGACAGGGCGGCGGCCACGGGCAGGCTCACGATCGGGGTGCGGGGCGACGTCCCCGGGGTCGGCTACGAGGCCACCGAGGGGTCCTTCTCCGGCCTCGACATCGACGTGGCCAAGCGCGTCGCGAAGGCGCTCGGCGTCGCGGAGAGCGGCATCACCTTCGTCGTCCTCCCCAGGGACGAACGAGACGACGCGCTTGCCGGCGGACGGGTCGACCTCGTGGTGGCGACCTACTCCATCGACGACAGCGACGTGCAGTTCGCCGGGCCGTACATCGTGGCCCATCAGGCCGTGCTGGTGCGCGACGGAGACAGCAAGATCGCCAAGCCCGCCGATCTCAAGGGCCGCAAGCTGTGCGACCAGCGCAGCACCGCGGTCGGCAAGGTGCAGAAGATGGTCGACATGGTCACCGTCACCGCCAGCAACTACGCCGACTGCATCAGGAAGCTCGCCGCGGGCAAGGTCGACGCGGTGGCGGGCGACGACCTGCTGCTGGCCGGCTTCGCCAACAGGGAGAACGCCCGCTACCGCATCCTGCCCGCGACGCTGAGCGACGAGCGCTACGCCGTCGGCATCAGGAAGGGCGACCTGCGCGGCTGCGAGGCGGTCAAGGGCGCGATCTCCGACCTCATCGCGAACAACGTGATCGCGCAGCTCGTCGCCACTCATTTTGGCAATGTTGAGTTCAGGGCGGATCTGAAGGTACCCGTGATGGAAGCCTGTCGATGACGAGCGAGTAACATCCAGACGTCACGATTCGATTCTTCTGAGTTAGGGGAAGGCCATGGCCGCGCCCGTCAAGGTAACCGTCACCGGAGCTGCCGGACAGATCGGTTATGCCCTGCTGTTCCGCATCGCTTCGGGCCAGCTGCTCGGCGCAGACGTCCCGGTCAAGCTGAGCCTGCTGGAGATCCCGCAGGCGGTGAAGGCGGCCGAGGGCACCGCGATGGAGCTCGACGACTGCGCCTTCCCGCTGCTGTCCGGCATCGAGATCACCGACGACCCCAACGTCGCCTTCAATGGCGCCAACGTCGCCCTGCTGGTCGGCGCCATGCCGCGCAAGGCCGGCATGGAGCGCGGCGACCTGCTCGGCGCCAACGGCGGCATCTTCGGCCCGCAGGGCAAGGCGATCAACGACCACGCCGCCGACGACATCAGGGTCCTGGTCGTCGGCAACCCGGCCAACACCAACGCGCTCATCGCCCAGCAGCACGCGCCCGACGTGCCCGCCGAGCGCTTCACCGCGATGACCCGCCTCGACCACAACCGCGCCCTGTCGCAGCTGGCCGCCAAGCTGCAGGTGCCGGTCACCGAGATCAAGAACATGACGATCTGGGGCAACCACTCGGCCACCCAGTACCCCGACCTGTTCCACGCCGAGGTCGGCGGGAAGGTCGCCGCCGAGCAGGTCGACCCCGAGTGGCTGCGCGACACGTTCATCCCGACCGTCGCCAAGCGCGGCGCGGCGATCATCGAGGCCCGTGGTGCCTCCTCGGCCGCCTCCGCGGCGAACGCGGCCATCGACCATGTCCACGACTGGATCAACGGCACCGACTGGACCTCCGCGGCGATTCCGTCCGACGGCTCCTACGGCGTGCCCGAGGGCCTCATCTCCTCCTTCCCGGTCCGCTCGGTGGACGGCAAGTGGGAGATCATCCAGGGGCTGGAGATCGACGCGTTCTCCCGCGAGCGCATCGACGCCTCGGTCGCCGAGCTGATCGAGGAGCGCGACGCGGTCCGCGAGCTCGGCCTGATCTAGCTTCTTCGGTACGGCAGGCGAGGCCCATCCCGGCATGGGCCTCGCCTTCGTGCATTGGGGACGGTCCACGCGGCGGTAGGACGGCCCGACCGTGGCCCATCGCATCCCACACCGCGTCCAGGCGTTTCGTGGCACGTCCACCGTCGCCGCAGGCCGGGCGTCGCGGCGGAACAGTTGTCAAGGCGAGGTGGCCAGGGCGAGGGCCGCCTGCCGGAGCCGGCGGAGGGCGGTCGCGGCGCTCTCGGCGTCGTCGTCGGTCAGGAAGCGCAGCACGATGCCGTCGAAGGCGGACAGGAAGAACCTGGCCACCGTGAGGGGCGGCTGGGCGAGGTGCTGTCCCGTGCGGGCGCCGGCGTCCGCGACCAGCTGTGACGCCAGTTCGTCCAGGCCCCTGACGTACCCCACGACGACCTCACGCAGGTAAGGGTCGCGCAGGGCGTGGGTGTGCAGCTCCATGAGCAGCAGGTACCGCCGCGGCTGCGCCTGGACGGTGTGCCAGAGCGCCTCGACCACGGCGTCGAACGTCTCCTCGAAGCCCGCCTCGGCCGGGGTGGCCGCCGCCACCTGCTCGACCAGCGCGCGCGTGAGCTCCTCCAGGACCGCGCGGTAGAGCTCCTGCTTGGAGCCGAACGTGTAGTGCACGGTCGCCTGCGCCACGCCCAGTTCGGCGGCGACCGCCCTGGTGCTGCCAGCCGCCACCCCCTCTCGCGCCATGAGGTCGATGGCGGCTTCGACGAGCTGGGGACGCCGTTCGGCGGCGGAGACGTGGGGCATGGCGGCCAGCTTACCGTCGCCAGACTGTTTCGAGCGACTTTGTCGAACGACAAAGTCTCGGCTAGCCTCCGCGGTATGACGATGAAGCTGCCCTCTCCGCCCGGTCTGCCGCTGGTCGGCCACGGGCTGAGCATCCCGGTGGACCGGCCGGTCGCCTACCTCCTGCGGCTGGCCCGCGCATGGGGTCCCATCTACCGGATCGACTTCTTCGGCCGGGAGATGACGTTCGTCTCCGGCCTCGACCTGGTCTCCGAGCTCTGCGACGAGTCCAGGTTCCGCAAGAACGTCCACGACGACCTGGTCAACCTGCGGGAGCTCGGCGGCGACGGGCTGTTCACCGCCTACAACGACGAACCGAACTGGCGGAAGGCCCACGACATCCTGCTGCCGTCGTTCTCGCTCGGGGCCATGCGCGGCTACCACGAGAGGATGAAGCAGGTGGCCAGAGGGCTGCTGGCGAAGTGGGAACGGGCCGGCGACACCCCGGTCGACGTCGCCGCCGACATGACGAGGCTCACGCTGGACACGATCGGGCTGTGCGGCTTCGACTACGACTTCGCCTCCTTCGAGAGCGACGAGCCGCATCCCTTCGTCGAGGCACTGGTCAGAGCCCTCGCCTACGCCCAGGCCAAGGCGACGTTCGTCCCCGGCCTCGGCTTCCTGTACGCCAGGCGCACCGCGCGGTACAAGGCCGACCTGGCGTACATGAGCGAGCTCGTGGACGAGCTGATCAGGCGCCGCAGGGCGACGGGGGACCGGCGTACCGACGACCTGCTCGGCCGCATGCTGAACTCGGCGGATCCCCTGGACGACCTCAACGTGCGCCACCAGGTGATCACCTTCCTGGTCGCGGGGCACGAGACCACCAGCGGGGCGTTGTCGTTCGCGCTCTACAACCTGGCCAAGCACCCGGCCGCGCTGGCCAGGGCGCAGGAGGAGGTGGACGCGCTCTGGGGGGACTCCGAACCTGACCCCGGCTTCGGCGACGTGGGCAAGCTGCGCTACATCCGGCAGGTGATCATGGAGAGCCTGCGACTGTTCCCCACCGCGCCCGCCTTCGCCGTGGAGCCGCTGGCCGACACCGTCATCGGCGGGCGCTACGAGGTGCGCAAGGGCGAGACGCTGATGGTGCTCACCTCGCAGCTGCACCGCGATCCCGCGTGGGGCGACAACGTCGAGCTCTTCGATCCCGAGCGGTTCGCGCCCGAGCGAGAGGACGCCAGGCCGGTCCACGCGTTCAAGGCGTTCGGCAGCGGCGAGCGCGCCTGCATCGGCAGGCAGTTCGCGTTGCACGAGGCCACGCTGGTGCTCGCGCTCCTGGTCCACCGCTTCCGCCTCGTCGACCACGACGACTACCAGCTCGCCATCAAGGAGACGCTCACCCTCAAGCCCGACGGGTTCACCCTCCGCGTCGCCCCGCGCACCCCCGCGCCCAGGCGAGCCGCGTCTGAGGACGTGGACACCGGCGCGCCGCAGGGGAAGGTCGCGACGGGGACGGCGATCACCGTGCTGCACGGCTCCACGATGGGAACCTGCGCGGGAATCACCCACGACCTGGCCGGACAGGGCCGCGCGTACGGCTTCGGCGCCACCGTCGCCTCGCTCGACCAGGCGAAGGGCGGGCTGCCGGCCACGGGTGAGCCCGTCGTGATCGTGACCGCCTCTTACAACGGCAGGCCGACCGACGACGCGGGCGCGTTCGTGGAGTGGCTGACCGGCCTGGAGCCCGGCTCGCTGGACGGCGTGCGCTACGCGCTGCTCGGCGTGGGCGACCGCAACTGGTCGGCCACCTACCAGCGCATCCCGACGCTGGTCGACGACCGCCTCCGGGCGGCGGGAGCCGTACCGCTGGTGGAGCGGGGGGTCGCGGACGTCTCGGGTGACTTCGCGGGAGCGGTCGACCGCTGGGCGGGCGGCCTGTGGCGCAGGCTCCTGGAGGAGTACGGCGGTGCCGAGCCCGACGACGAGGGGCGGCCGATGCACAGCGTCGAGGAGGTCGCGGACTGGCGGTCGGAGGCGTACGGCGTGCTGCCCATGCGGGTGCTCGCCGCCGAGGACCTGGCCCCGCTCGGCCGCCCGAAGCTCCATCTGCGCCTCGCGCTGCCCGACGGCGTCGCCTACCGGACCGGCGACCACTTCGCGCTCCTGCCGCAGAACCCCCCGCACCTGGTGGAAGCGGCCGCCGTACGCTTCGGGCTTGATCTCGACAGGACCGTCAGGATCAGGGCGAGCCGGCACACGCGGCTGCCCGTCGACGAGCCCCTGACGATTCGCCGGCTGCTGACGGAGGTCCTCGACCTGCGCGGGCCCGCCACGCCCGAGCAGGTGGCGGTCCTGGCCGAGCACACCTCGTGCCCCCACCAGCGGCGCGCGCTGGCCGCGGGGGAGCACGGCGGGCGCGGCGTGCTCGATCTGCTGGCCGAGTACGCGGCCTGCGACCTGCCCTTCGCCCGCTACCTCGACCTGGCCACGATGCTCCGGCCGCGCACCTACTCCGTCTCCTCCTCCGCGCTGGCCGAGCCGGGCACGGTCGACCTGATGGTCTCGCCGCTCGCGGACGGCATCGCCTCCGCGTACCTGGCGGCGACGCGCGAGGGCGACGTGCTGCACGCCAGAGTGCTGCCGGGGCCCGAGCCGTACCGGCTGCTGGAGGACGAGAGCGCGCCCGCGATCCTGGTCGCCGCGGGGACGGGGCTGGCCCCCTTCCGCGGCGTCATCCGGGACCGGCTGCACCGCGGGGCGTCGGGCACGCTGCTGTGCTACTTCGGCTGCGACGACCCGGACGTGGACTACCTCCACCGCGCGGAGCTGGAGGCGGCCGAGTCGGCGGGCGTGGTCAGCATGCGGCCCGCCTTCTCCAAGGCGCCGGTCGACGGCGTGCACTTCGTCCAGGACCGCATCCTGCGCGAGTCCGCGGAGGTGTGGCAGGCGCTGAGCGACGGCGCCCGCGTCTACGTCTGCGGCGACGGCCGGCACATGGCGCCCGGCGTGCGCGCGGCCTTCGTGGGCGTCCACCGGGCGGCGACGGGCGGCGACGCCGAGCGGGGCGAGGCCTGGCTGGAGGGGCTCATCGCCTCGGGCAGATACGTCGAGGACGTCTGGTCCGGCCCCGAAGCCACCTAGCGGACGCGCGTGTCGGTGGAGGGGTTTGCCCAGGTCAGGGCGGCAGAATGGGCGCCCTGAATCGAGGTGACGGGGGACTGGTGGGCATGGGATGCGTTCCGGTGAGGGTGCTCGCCGGCCTGGTCGGCGTGGTGGTCCTGAGCGGCCCGATGGCCGTGCGGGCCGACGGGGGAGGGGGCAGGGCCGATCTGTCCGTGACCGTGTCGGCCGGCCCGTCCACCGCCCAGCCCGGCCAGCTGATCAGCTACCGGGTCCAGGTGCGCAACGACGGTCCGGGGGACGCGGTGCTTCCGGTGCTGAAGGTGAACGTCCCGGCCGAGGTGGACATCCTGGGCGTGGACGTGGCGACGTGCCGCCCTGGCCGTACGGTCAGCGAGGTGGTCTGCCCCTCGGACACGGACGTGATCGCCGGAGGGACCGGCGGGGTGACGATCAACGGGATCGTCAGGCCGGGTGCGAGGGGTCCGCTGCGGCTGCTGGCGACCATCTCCTCGGCGGTCGAGGACCCCGACCCGCTGGACAACGTCGTGACCCTCGACACCGGCGTGGCCCCCGGCGCGGACCTGGGCGTGCGGCTCAGGGGCAGGCCGAAGCGGGGAGCGGGCCTGTCGATGGCGGCCACGGTCCGCAACCGCGGCCCGCGTCCGGTGCGCGACGCCCAGGTCTCGTTCACGACGGACGGCGCGCGCCTGCTGTCGGCCGAGGGTGCCAGGTGCGACACGAGTGCCGGTCAGGTGGTGTGCGCGCTGCGCCGGGTGGAGGCGGGGCGGAAGGTGCGGTTCACTCTCGCCTTCCGCGCCCCGCGCAGGCCGGTGAAGACGCTGGCCGTGGTGCGGTCGTCGCAGGTGGGTGATCGCCGTCCGGCCGACAACCAGGCCAGCATGCGCCTCTCCGTCCGGTAGTCGTGGCGTTCAGCTGGCTCTGGGCGCGCAGGTGGGAGCCTGCTGAGTGGCCGAGGTGGGCTCCGTCGTGGCGAACACCACCCCGGCGGCGGTCAGACTGCACCCGAGCACGATCGCGAGAGCGAACAACACCTTCTGTGAAAAGGTCCTCACATTTCGCTATCTCAGCACATTTTGGCTTACCGAGTGAGCGCATTCCAGGCATCCGCCACGATGTCGCGGATCGAGGCGCGCTCGGCCTTCCACCCCAGCTCATGCTGGATCTTGTCGGACGAGGCGACCAGCACGGCGGGGTCGCCGGCGCGGCGGGGGCCGACCACGGCGGGAATCGGGTGTCCGGTGATCTCGCGGCAGACCTCGATCACCTCGCGCACCGAGAAGCCGGTGCCGCTCCCCAGGTTGTAGATCTTGTGCTCGCCCTGGGCGCAGGCGGACAGCGCGAGCAGGTGCGCGCGGGCCAGGTCCGCGACGTGGATGTAGTCGCGCACACAGGTGCCGTCGGCCGTCGGGTAGTCGGTGCCGAAGACGCTGACCGACTCGCGCTCGCCAGTGGCGACCTTGAGGACGTTGGGGATGAGGTGCGTCTCGACGGTGTGCCGCTCGCGGTAGACACGGCCGTCGGCGGCGGTGTAGGCGCCCGCGACGTTGAAGTAGCGCATGCTCACGGCGCCCAGGCCGTGCAGCCCCGCGTAGGCGGTCAGCGCGGTGTCGACGGCGAGCTTGGAGGCGCCGTAGGGGTTGGTCGGGCGGGTCGGGTCGCTCTCGAGGATGGGTGAGCGCTCGGGCTCGCCGTACGTCGCGGCCGTGGAGGAGAAGACGATGCGCGACACGCCGTGCGAGCGCATCGCGTCGAGCAGGGCCAGCGTGCCGCCGAGGTTGTGGGCCCAGTAAAGCCCCGGCTGCTCCACCGACTCGCCGACCAGTGACTTGGCGGCGAAGTGGAGCACGCCCTCCACGCCGTCGAGCGCGTCGCCGACATCGGTGATAGATCTGTTGACGAAGCGCGCGCCGTCGGGAACGGCGTCGGCGTGCCCGGTGGACAGGTCGTCAAGGACGGTCACCTCGTGCCCCGCCTCGACGAGCTGGGCGGCGACGACGCTGCCGACGTAGCCGGCGCCTCCCGTGACGAGAAGCTTCATGTTCACCTCTGTTTGTTCATGTTTGATTATGTACGACTCCAGCATACTCGGCCCCACCCGATCGAGCCGGGTACGCTGGCAGACCACTACGTCGAAAGCACTGCGTTGAACAGCGTTGCGGCCAATAGCGCCATCGTCCTGCTCTTCATCCTGATCGGCGGCTTCTTCGCGGCGGCCGAGATGGCCTTGGTCTCCCTGCGGGAGAGCCAGATCCGCAAGCTCGAACAGCGAGGACGCAGAGGTGCCAGGGTCGCGAAGCTGGCCCAGGACCCAAATCGTTTTCTGTCGGCGGTGCAGATCGGTGTCACGGTGGCCACCATGCTGTCGGCCGCCTTCGGCGCCGACCGGCTGGCCGGCGAGTTCGAACCTACCCTCGTGCGCTGGGGGCTTCCTGAAGGTTTCGCCCAGCCCGCCGCGCTGGTCCTGGTGACGCTGGTCATCTCCTACATGTCGCTGGTGCTCGGCGAGCTGGCGCCCAAGCGCCTGGCCAGGCAGCGGGCCGAGGGGCTCTCCCTGGTCGTCGCGCCCTTCCTTGACCGGTTGGCCAGTCTGTCCAGGCCGGTCATCTGGGCCCTGTCGAAGTCCACCGACGGCGTCGTCAGGCTGCTCGGCGGCAACCCCCACGCCGACAGGGAGGAGATGACCACCGAGGAGCTGCGGGACATGGTCGTCGGCCACACCGACCTGACCGCCGACGAGCGGCACCTCATCGCCGAGGTGTTCTCGGCCGGCAAGCGCCAGCTGCGCGAGGTGATGCTGCCGCGCACCGAGGTGGAGTTCATGGATGCCGAGACGCCGCTGGCCGAGGCCGCCGTGCTGGCCGCGACGATGCCGCACTCCCGCTTCCCCGTCCATCGCGGCTCCTACGACGAGATCGCGGGCTTCGTCCATGTCAGGGACCTGCTCGACCCCGTGCTCACCGGGCAGATCGAGCCGATCAGCCAGCTCGTACCGATCCGGCCCGTCAAGTTCGTGCCCGCCTCCAAGCGCGTGCTCACCACGCTGTCGGAGATGCGCGACGAGGGACATCACCTGGCCATCGTCGTCGACGAGTACGGCGGCACGGCGGGCATCGTCACCATGGAGGACCTGGTCGAGGAGCTGATCGGCGACATCAGGGACGAGTACGACATCGAGGAGCCGCCCGTCCCGCTGCCGGCGGGCGAGATCGAGATCGACGGACTGACCAACCTCAACGACTTCGCCGCCCAGACCGGCATCCGCCTGCCCGACGGCCCCTACGAGACGCTCGGCGGCTTCGTGATGGCGGGGCTCGGCCACCTGGCCGCGGTCAGCGAGAAGATCGAGATTCCCGGCTTCGACCTCACGGTGACCGAGCTCGACGGGCGCAGAATCTCCAGGATCAGGGTGAAACGCCGGACTGTGATCGAGTCGCCGCCCGAGCCGGATTCCTGACACAATTGCGGGCTATGGCCAGACCTCGCGTACTCTCCGGCATCCAGCCCACAGCGGACTCCTTCCACCTGGGCAACTACCTGGGTGCGGTCCGTCAGTGGGTCACGCTGCAGGATACGCACGACGCCTTCTACTGCGTGGTCGACCTGCACGCGATCACCGTGCCCACCGACCCCGCCGACCTGCGCCGCCGCTCCCGCGTGGCCGCCGCGCAGCTGTTCGCCACCGGGCTCGACCCCGAGCGCGCCACCGTCTTCGTGCAGTCGCACGTGCGCGAGCACACCGAGCTGGCCTGGGTGCTGAACTGCCTCACCGGCATGGGCGAGGCGGCCCGCATGACCCAGTTCAAGGACAAGTCGGCCAAATACGGCGAGAGCGCCGCCAGCGTCGGGCTGTTCACCTACCCGATCCTGCAGGCCGCCGACATCCTGCTCTACCAGGCCGACAGCGTGCCGGTCGGCGCCGACCAGAAGCAGCACCTCGAGCTGACCCGCGACCTCGCCCAGCGCTTCAACCACCGCTTCGGCGACACCTTCACCCTCCCGCAGCCGCACATCCTCAAGGAGGTCGAGAAGATCACCGATCTTCAGGACCCGTCGGCGAAGATGTCCAAGTCCTCCTCCTCGCCCGCCGGCATCCTCGACGTGCTGGAGCAGCCGGGGCCGCTGCGCAAGAAGATCATGCGCGCGGTGACCGACACGGGCACCGAGGTGCTGTTCGACGAGGAGAACAAGCCCGGCATCTCCAACCTGCTGCGCATCCAGTCCGCGCTGACCGGCACGCCGATCGCCGACCTGGTCGCGCGTTACGAGGGCCAGGGCTACGGCACGTTCAAGAAGGACGTCGCCGAGATCGTGGTGGAGGCGTTCGCGCCGATCAGGGAGCGCACGGAGAAGCTGCTCGCCGACGAGGCCGAGCTCGACCGGCTGCTGGCCATCGGCGCCGAGCGCGCGGGCGCGGTCGCCCGCGAGACCATGGCCCAGGTCCGCGAGCGCGTGGGTTTCCTGCCGCGCGCCTTCTGACCGTCTCTCCCGTACGGCCGCCGCCCGCTCGACACAGGCTGACGCGTGACGATCCGCTGGAGATCGGGTAGAAGCATTCCTCATGGGCACATGGGCCGAGCGGATCGGCGCGGTCAAGGAATGGATCAGCCGCACGACCGAACGGTCGAGAGTGCGCTGGCATCTGGTCGACCACGTGCTCAGGACGGTCCAGCGCTACCAACTGCAGAACGGCGACAGGCTCGCGGGAGCGGTGACGTACTTCGCGTTCCTGTCGCTCTTCCCGATCATCGCGCTGGCCTTCGCGGTCTTCGGCTACGTCCTGACCGAGCGTCCCGAACTCTCCGAGGCGCTCAGGAAGTCCATCGCAGAGCAGCTGCCCGGCCTCGTCGACCAGCTCAACCTCGACCAGATCGCCAAGGCCAGGACGAGCGCGGGCGTGATCGGCCTGGTCGGTCTGCTGTACGCGGGGATGGGCGCGATCGACGCGCTGCGCGGCGCCCTGCGCGAGATCTCGATGGCGACCACGCCGCCGCTCAACTTCGTCCTCGGCAAGCTGCGCGACCTGGCCACGCTGATCATGCTGGGGGTGACGATGGTCGTCTCGGCGCTGGTCGGTGGCTTCGCCACGCAGGCGACCACGACCGTGGCCGCATTCCTCGGCGTCGAGACCTCCCTGGGCGCCAAGCTCACGCTGGGCGCCGTCGGCCTGCTGGGCAGCGTCGGCGCCGACTGGGTCATGTTCCTGATCGTGCTGGGCTGGGTGGCCAGGCCCACCCGCCCGTTCAGGACGCTGGCCAGGGGAGCGCTGCTGGGAGCCATCGGGTTCGGGGTGCTGAAACAGGTGGCCACCCTGCTGCTGGCGACCACGCTGAGCAATCCCGTCTACGGCACCTTCGCCGTGACGGCGGGGTTGCTGCTGTGGATCAACTTCTCCGCGCGGCTCACGCTCTACGTCGCCGCGTGGACCGCCACCTCCGGCCTCACCCCGCCGCCCGCCCCGACGCCTCTGCCGTCCGACAGGAGCTACTGATCCAAGGCCTGCCTGCGCGCCCTGCGCCTGCGGATGCCGTACAGGAGCCAGCCGAGGCCGCCGAGCAGGCCCACGCCGACGACCGCGGAGCCGACCGCGCGGCTGGTGCCGGTCTGTGCGGCGGCGGCCGCGTCGAGCACCGGCGCGCTCCGGGGTGGGGCGGCCGACGGCGTCGCCGTGGCCGCCACCTCCGCGGTGACGGGCTGGGCGGGCAGCGGGTCCACCAGCCGGCCCACCGGAGTGGCCTTCCCCCGCGTCGCGAACCCCCAGTTGAGCAGGTCCTCGACCTCCTCCCAGAAGTAGCCCTCGTGCCGCATGATCGCCACGATGATCGTGTGTCCGTCGCGGGTGGCCGCGCCGACGAAGCTGCCGAGGGCCTTGGAGGTCCAGCCGTTCTTGACGCCGACCATGCCCTTGTAGCGCCACAGCAGCTTGTTGTGGTTGCCGATCTCGTAGTAGCCCTTCGGCGCGGGGAAGCGCGAGGACTTGAGGCTGACGTACCGGCGGAATTCGGGGTTGGCCAGGCCCGCGCGGGCGATGAGCGCCAGGTCGTAGGCAGAGCTGCTCTGCCCCGGCTTGTCCAGGCCGCTCGGCGTCTTGGCCACCGTGTCGTTGGCCTGCAGGCGCTTGGCCTCGGCGTTCATGTCGGCGAGCGTCGTCGCCAGCCCGCCGTTCGCCTCGGCCAGCGCCATCGCCGCGTCGTTGCCCGAGGTGAGCATGAGCGCCTTGAACAGGTCGTCGACCTTGTAGGTGGTCTTGACCGACAGCCCGACCGCGCTGCCCTCCTGGTTGACGGCCGTCCTGCTGGGCCTGACCTTGAGGTTCTTGTCGAGCTTGGGAATGAGGCTGAGCGCGGTGAGCGCCTTCAGCGTGCTGGCGGGCAGGAAGCGGCCGTGCGCGTTCTTGGCCGCGAGCACCTGCCCGGTCCCGGCGTCGGCGATCACGAAGGACGTGGCCTTGGTCTTCGGCGGCGCCTTCACGCCCGCGGGCGCCACCAGGCCCTTGCTCGCCAGCTGATCACCCCCCAGCACCGGTACGGCAGGCGGTTCGGCGAAGGCGGGCCCGGCCAGGGCGACCGCGGCAAGGAGTGCCGCGACCGGCACCAGTTTCATCCCCATAGCGACCTCAGCGTAGCTTCGTCACATAGCGCATGAGGCGTCACTACCCGCCCGGAAACTGAGAGATGAGCATGTCGAGAAAGATCGCCGGATTCCTGATCGTCATTGGCGCGTTCATGGTGTTCGAATGGATCAACCTTGGATTCAACCTCGCCGATGGGCATTCGACCGGTTTCTACATGGTCCACGGCATACTCATCGCGGTCAACGTCGTGCTGGGCGTGGCACTGGCGCTGATCGGATGGCGAGGTCTCAACCGCCACAGAGCGCGCGGCGAGTGATCAGGTGCAGTTCGTCGGCCTCCTCCCTGGAGTCGCCGATCGTGGTGAAGCCCAGCTTGCCGTGCTCGGGGATGGCGCCGAGCAGGTGCAGCACGTTGCCGGTCTTCCGTACGTGGTCGAAGCCGAGGCCGAGCCCGTCGACGAGCTTCACCACCTCGCCTGGCGTACGGCCCTCCAGGCAGCCGGCCGAGCAGTTGTCCGTCGCCGTGTAGTACTTCGGCCGGCCCCCGCTCATCAGCAGCCCCGTGCCGGGGTCGTAGGATGCGTCCGTGGTGAGCAGCGTGGCGCCGAAGGGATGCGTGGTGCCGCCGATGCGCAGGTTCACCTCGCACAGCAGCGCCGCGTAGCCCGCGTCCGTCTTCATCGCGAAGAAATCCATGCCGAACAGGCCCACCACCCCGCGCTTGGCGAGTAACCCGGCGATCTTCTCGGCCGACGCGGCGACCTCGGCGCGGTACTCCGGCCTGGCGGGAAAGGTGCAGCCCTGGTAGACGGGCCCGTCGAGGACCTGGTCGTGGGTGGCGACGACGTCGTGGTGGCCGCCGGGGGTGATCCTGGCCAGCGCGCTGGGGTAGTAGAGCGGGCGGTGCTCGATGAACTCCTCGACCACCCCGCCCCGCTCGGCGAGCTTCGCGGCGAAGCCGGTCCAGGTCTCGTCCGCGCCCGCGGAGAACTCGGTGCCGCTCCAGTCGTGCTTGGGCACGATCGCGTTGCCCAGGCCGGAGTAGCCGTCGTTCAGCTTGACCATGACCCGCTCGCCCGGCAGCGACAGCACCGCGTCCTCGATCTGCGCCATCGTGTAGAGGTCGCCGAATCCGCGCGCCATGGGCACGCCCGCCTCGGTGCCGATCTCGCGGGCCCCGCTCTTGGAGCCGTAGTAGGCCAGCGACATGGCCGGGCCGTAGATGGGGACGTTCAGTGACGTGGCGAGCTCCTCCTCCAGGTCGCTCATCACGAACGGCACCAGCCACGCGTCGTCCCCGATGACCGACCGTATCCGCTCGACCACGTCGGGTCGGTCGAGCACCGTCCTCGTCAGCGGCTGGCTGTCGGGGTCGTCGACCGTGATCAGGTGCAGCCGCCTGGCCGCGTCGTCCTGATCGGGGAGGAAGCTGAAGTAGTAGTCGACGATCTCCTGATGGACCGGCGTCGAGGAGAGGTAGACCACCGAGACCCTCGGCGCGCGCAGGGTCAGCAGGAGGAAGAGCAGGCGCTCCTCGTAGCACCTTGCTGCCTTGATGCGGCGGAGCTCATCCTGCGGCAGGGAGAGCGAGGGTACGACCACCAGGGTCCCCTCACTCGGCTCGAAGATGCTCAACCGTGCATGCTTCTCCCCGAACGGGATATTAGTGATCATATAGTGAGTGAAACACGCATTCTTCTCACTTACATGCATCGCCGCAGTGTGATGACCAGGACCGGAGGTGACAGGATTTGGAACGGGGCCAACGTTTGGGGGTAGCAACATCGGGTGACAATTTAATGATCCGATGTGACTATTTCCGGACCACGTAACCGTTCACGTACTGTGACGACCTGCGGTTACGGGCATGCCGCAGCCCAACTTTTGGTGTAGTTGTCCGCGAGAGGGGCGGCAGGGGAGATACAGTCGATGGCATCGCCATCGGGCTTATGGCCGACCCCGCTGATCTCTGACACCGGTACACGCGGGTGTGTGGCATTCGCTTCACCGGGCAGCTTCCCCGACCGGGCGGCTGAATCGAGTGATCGCACAAGGAAAGACGGCGCAATGAGCCGTGCGACGGCGCTGTCGCACGTGACGGGACGGTGAGCAATGCGGGGACGTGAGCTACGGGGGGAACTCGACGCGTTCCTGGCGGAGAACGAGCAGGGTTTGGTGGCCTTCCGCCGCGACCTGCACATGCACCCTGAGCTCGCCTTCGCCGAGTACCGCACGACCCAGAAGATCGCCGACCGGCTGACCGCGCTCGGCCTCCACCCTTCCGTGCTCCCGCGTGGCACCGGCCTGATCTGCGAGGTCGGCAGCGGCGACGGCCCGACCATCGCGCTGCGCGCCGACATCGACGCGCTGGCCCTGCCCGACGAGAAGGACGTGCCGTACCGCTCGACCGTGCACGGCGTCTGCCACGCCTGCGGACACGACGTGCACACCGCGATCCTGCTCGGCACCGCGATGTTCCTGGCCAGGCAGGCACGTGAGGGCCTGCTGCCGGGCCGGGTGCGCCTGCTCTTCCAGCCCGCCGAGGAACTGCCGGGCGGCGCGCTCGAGGTCATGGCCCACGGCGGCATCAGCGGCGTCGACCGCATCTTCGGCCTGCACTGCGACCCCAAGGTCGACGTCGGCCAGGTCGGGCTCAAGGCCGGCCCCATCACCTCGGCCTGCGACAAGCTCGCCATCAGGGTCAGCGGCCCCGGCGGCCACACGGCCCGCCCGCACCTCACCGCCGACCTGGTCTTCGCCCTCGCCAAGATCCTCACCGAGCTGCCCGCGGCGCTCTCCCGCAGGGTCGACCCCCGCTCGTCGCTGTCGCTGGTGTGGGGCCGCGTGGAGGCGGGCACGGCCGCCAACGCCATCCCCGACGACGGCATCGCCGAGGGCACCGTCCGCTGCCTGGACGAGGCGGCCTGGCACGCCGCCCCCGACCTCATCAAGGCGCTGCTGGAGTCCGTCGCCGGCGCGTACGGCGTCGAGGCGACCATGGACTACAGCAGGGGCGTCCCGCCGGTCGTCAACGACGAGGACAGCGTCCAGATGCTCGCCGAGGCCGCCGAGCGCGCCCTCGGCACCGGCGCGGTGGTCCCCACCCAGCAGTCGCTCGGCGGCGAAGACTTCGCCTGGTACCTCGAGTCGATCCCCGGCGCCTTCGCCCGCCTGGGCACCAGGTCGCCCGGCGGCCTCGACTTCGACATCCACCAGGGCGCGTTCGACGTGGACGAGAGCGCCATCGGGCACGGGGTGCGCTTCATGGCGGCGACGGCGCTGACGGCCCTGTGGGAGGGAAACCGTCCCGGCCAGGTCGCCGCACCGTTGCCCGAACTCATCTGACCCGTCTCACCGGCATGAGCCTCTTACGGGGGAGCCCAGCTCCCCCGAGCCCCTTCGCAGGGGACTGCCGTCCCCCCGACCCCCGGTCGTCGTGCACGTCCAATGGACAGGTACTTCGAGGTCCAAATCTGGTGGGCACATCACTTGCAAGCATCTCTGCATAAATGCCCAGTAGTAGCCGGAGCCTTGGCCGATATTCAGGCCAGAGCGGTAACGTGGATATATGGAGATCATTCCAATCAGCGAAGCGAAGGACCGGCTCACAGAGCTTGCCGACAGGGCCGCTCGCGAGCATGATCACTTCACGCTTACCCGGAACGGGCGACCGCATGCCGTCATTGTGTCCGTGGCGGAATGGGAATCTCTGCAGGAGACGCTGGAGATCCTCGCCGATCCGGAAATGCGTGCTGACCTGGTCGAAGCCGCGGCCGCCGAGGCGCGAGGCGACGTGACCACCGAGGAGGAGATGTCTGCCATCATGGCTGCCCGCCTCGGCAAGGCAAGCGCGTGAGCGACCGCTACACCATTCTCCTGGACCCGCCGGCCCGCCGCGCGCTCACCTCCGGTCTCCCCGAGTCCGTGGCGGCGGCGGCCTGGGAGCTGATAACCGGCGCCATCGCACGCGATCCATGGCGGGTCGGCAAACCTCTCCAAGAGCCATACGACGGATTGCACGTCGCCAGGCGAGGGACGTATCTCATCGTCTACCGCATCGACGAGGACAAGCAGACCGTGGCGATCCAGACGATCAAACACCGTCGAGACGCCTACCGTCCGTAGCCGTCTACCAGGCGCACACCTAGATTGACCGACGGGTCTTACAGGGCTACCAGGAGCTCTCCGAAGGAGCGGCAGGCCTGTTCTGGTACTTCGCCACGTGACAGATACGCCCCGACTGATGGGCAGCGATGAACGCGGCCAGCCGAGATACCCGATGCCGTTTCTTCAGGCCGACGGCCTGATTGTGCGGCGGCCGTGATCGGTCTGGTTCCGAGACCGCGTCAATCTCGGACGTTCGATGAACCGGGTCAGCGGGAGGCGCGCAGGGGTGGGCGGCGGGCCCAGGTGGCCCAGCGCCAGAGCCATTCGAGCGGCCCCTGGCGGTAGCGCCGCAGCCAGAGCGTGGACCACAGCCACTGGACGGCGAGGATCGGCCCGGCGATCATGAGCACCGTCGTCGTGGGCCAGGTGGCAGGGGAGCCGCCGACGACGCGGGCGGCCACCAGGACGAGGAGCGTCGCGGTCAGGTAGTTGGTCAGCGCCATCCGGCCCAGCGGCGCGAAGACCGCCTGCAGCAGCGCCCGCAGCGGCGTCCTGAGCAGGACCAGCATGGCGCAGATGTATGCGCCGGCCAGCAGCAACCCGGCCACGCTGAACGCCGGCGAGTCGCCCGTGCCGTCCTGAGTCCACAGGAACGGCACCGCCGCCACCGCGAAGGCCAGGCACAGGACGGCCGGCACCCAGGTGGAGCGGTCGATCCGGCCGATCACGCCGTACCTGGTCAGCGCCGAGCCCAGCAGGAACAGGCCGGGGACCAGCGAGTAGTGCCCGCCCTGGATGATCAGTGACGTCGCGATCAGCACCGCGGCCAGCCCGGCCACGGCCCAACGCGGCAGCCAGGTCGAGGGCAGCAGCACCGACAGGCCGACGATGGCGTAGACGGTGAGGATGTCGCCCCGCCACAGCAGGAACATGTGGGCCAGGCCGATGGCGAGCAGCATCAGGAGCCGGCGCAGCAGGAGCAGCCGCGGCCGGGGCACGCCTTGCCCGGCGGACTCCAGCAGCAGCGAGAAGCCGACGCCGAACAGCAGGGAGAAGATGGGGAAGAAGCGCTGCGCCACCAGCAACCCGAGCCAGTCACCGCCCGTGCCGGGTGCCACGGCCTTCACGGCGTCGCCGGCGTTGGAGATCGGCCCGACGTTGGCCAGGAGGATGCCGCACAGCGCGAATCCGCGCACCACGTCGAGCGCGGCGATACGGGGGCGGGCGGGGGCGTCGTCCCCGCGCCGGTGACCGCCGGGAGAGCTGGTCGGAGCAGGCGCGGGGCGGAAGTCTTCATGTGACATGAGGCCACATCCTGCGGATCAGGCCCGGAGGGGCGGCACAGGTCGAAAGCAGGGTTGTGGCCGTGGAGACCGTACTTTCGGCTGATTCACCCGGGGGTGGCCGACCTCCTAGCGTGAACGGCGTGAACGTCCGGGATCGGCTGGCCGCGCGTCCCGACGTGGTGGCCATCAGGGGTGTCCGCGTCGCGGCCGACACCGGGCTCGCGGCGGCGTTCGCCGGGCTGCTCGCCTTCTGGGCGTACCGGATCTCGGACAGCTGGGGCGGCGGCTACTGGCAGTTCGGCTGCGCCGCCGGCGCCCTGGTGTGCGGGCTGGCCCTGGCGCGCCGCCGGGGGCGGGCGTGGGCGGCGGTGGCGGGGCTGGCCGTCGCGGCGGCGGCCGTCCTGGCGAGCCGGTTCGCCGAACTGCCCGCCGAGCCGGGCCCCGCCATGGCCCTGGGCCTGTCGGTGCTGGTCGGCTCGGCGGTCAGGGCGCTCCCTGGCCTGGCGGCCTACGCCGTCGCGGCCGGTGGGCTCGCGGTGGCCCTCGGCAGCCTGCTCACCGCCCATTCGGCCGGCTCCGCCGTCCCGTCCGTGACGACGCTGAACCTCGGCGGATGGCTGGCCGGGGTCGCGTTCGGCGTGAGTGGGCAGGTGCTCGCCGTCCGCCGCCGCACCATGGCCGACGCCGTACGCCGCCACGAGCGCCTCCAGCTCGCCAGGGAGCTGCACGACGTCGTCGCCCACCACATCACGGGCATCGTGCTCCAGGCCCAGGCCGGCCAGGTCCTCGTCCGCAAGCAGCCCGATCGGCTGGGCGGCGCGCTGTCCGGCATCGAGAGCGCCGGCTCCGACGCGCTGGCCGCCATGCGCCGCCTCGTCGGCCTGCTGCGCGAGGCCGAGGGGGCGACCCTCGCGCTCGGCCCCGAACGCCTCAGCGACCTGATCGAGCGCTTCGACGGCCCCGAGGTGCGCCTGCGCCTGCCCGACGGCGACAACGAGCCGGCCTGGCCGCCCGAGGTGACCACCACCGTCTACCGGGTCGTGCGGGAGGCGCTGATCAACGTCTCCCGCCACGCCCCGCACGCCCGCACCGTCGACGTCACCGTCACCGTCACTGTCGCCCTCGACCGCGACACCGTCACGGTCGAGGTCGCCGACGACGCCCCGCCCGTCGCCGCGCGGCACCACCACCGCCGCGGGTACGGCCTGCTCGGCATGCGGGAGCGACTGGAGGCCCTGGGCGGCACGCTGGACGCCGGACCGCGTCAAGGTGGCGGCTGGTCCGTACGCGCGACCTTGCCCCTGCCCGCGCGGGAGCGTCGATGACCATCAGCGTCCTGCTGGCCGACGACCAGGCGATGGTCCGCGCCAGCCTCCGGGTCATCCTCGAGGACCAGCCCGACATCGAGGTCGTCGCCGAGGCCGCCGACGGCGACGAGGCGGTCGCCCTGGCCCGTCGGCTGCGCCCGGACGTGTGCCTGGTCGACGTTCAGATGCCCCGTATGGACGGCGTCGAGGTCACCCGCGCCCTGGCCGGGCCCGGCGTGCTCGCCCCGCTCCGGGTCGTCGTGGTCACCACCTTCGACCTGGACGAGTACGTCTACGGTGCGTTGCGCGGCGGCGCCGTCGGCTTCGTGCTCAAGGACGCGGGACCGGCCCTGCTGGTGGAGGCCGTGCGCGCGGCGAGCGCGGGGGACGCACTGATCTCACCGTCGATCACGCTGCGGCTGCTGCGGCATGTGACGGCCGCGGGGCCGGCGCCCGCCCATCGCCCCGGGCGGCTGCTGTCGGCACGGGAGATCGAGGTCGTTCAGGCCATCGCCAGGGGCCGCACCAACCGGGAGATCGCCGGCGAGCTGTTCATCTCGCTCAGCACGGTGAAGGGCCACATCGCCGGCGTCCAAGCCAAGCTCGGCCTACGCAACCGAGTCCAGATCGCCTCCTGGGCCTGGCAAAACGGCCTCACGAGTGACTCCGTGGACGAGCCCTGAATCGTACGGAGAGCGCCACGACGAGGGGCGCGCGCGAGGCCCAGAGACTCTGTCAAGACGCGCGCCCAGTCCATCTCTCAAGCCTGCGGACGCACCACCGCTCGCGTCCGATGGATCAGTTCCCGAGAGGCGAAGAGCGACAAGGTGTGCCTCGTGATCGATGTTGATCCGCCCCTGGCCGAGCATGCCAAGCGCGGTGAGCGGTATGACCGTCTGGCGGCGAAATGTCCGGCGACTTATGGGTTGGACGTGCGTGACGACCGGGGGTCAGGGGGACGGAAGTCCCCTGCGAGGGGGCGCGGGGGAGCTGGGCTCCCCCCGTAGGAGGAGCCCGAGCCCGTTGCGCGAAGTGAGGCCCATGCCTGTGTGGGCCGTGCGGAAGCCGTTAGGAGACGCGGCCGAAGACGATCGGCAGTTCCAGGGACGAGAGGCCAGGAGTGACCTCCACCTTCGTCCCCGCCGGATACCGCAGCGTGTAGTCGTAGTCCGTCGAGATCAGCACCAGGCCGATCTTGTGTCCCTTCTTGAACACGTAGTCCTGCGCCTGGAAGTCCCAGCGGAACGTGTACGCCTTCCCCGCCTTGATCGGCTGCGTCTTGTCGGCCTTGTGGCGGTTGCGCACGTCGAGCCAGCCGCGCGAGACGATCTTGTAAGGCGCCGACACCGTCCCATGCCGGTACAGGAACGTGCAGCCGCTCTCGCCCGGCACCGCCTGCCCGTAGCAGTACGTCTGGCCGGTGTTCACCAGGCGTCCGTTGGCCCGGGTGTCGGTGCCGTAGTCCACCAGCAGCGCCGTCAGGTACGGCGAGGCGCCGTCCTTCAGTGAGGCCCGCACCGAGACGCTGGGCGTGCCGGAGATCCGCACATCCGTCGGCAGGGCGGAGGTCAGGTAGGCCAGGCGGTTCGGGTCGGCCGAGGGAGCCGACTCGACCAGCTGCTCGGCGGTGCGGGTGTTCTGGTCGACGAAGGACTCGCGGGAGGAGTGCGGGCTGGGCAGGAGGCCGAGCTGGGACGACGAGCCCAGCCAGAGCCTGACGTCACGGGCGCCGGGCAGCGGCCAGGAGGCGTGCCGGCCCCACTGGCCCGGCCCGATCTCCACGTCGGCCTGCGGCTCGGTCATGATGCCGGTGTCGATGCCGTGGAGCCAGTGGTCGAACCAGCCGTGCAGCTGGCGCAGCCACTCCACGGTCCTGACGTTGAACGGGTCGGAGTGCCCGCCCTGGTGCAGCCAGATCTTGCGGGGGACGTCGCGCCGGCTGAGCGCCTCCCACCACTGGGCGGCCTGCTTGGTCTTGACGTTCCAGTCGTTGAGCCCGTGGACGAGGAAGACGCTCGCCTTGACCTTGTCCACGTTGACGAGGAAGTCGCGGGCGGCCCAGAAGTCGCTGTAGTCGCCGCTGATGCGGTCCTGGGTGGCGGTGAACTCGTCCATCACCGGGGCGCAGATCTCCTTGCCCGCTCGGGTGAGGACGGCCTTGGCCATGACGTCGACGTCCTCGCCCTGGTAGCCGCCGGGCGCGAGGACGCCGCCGTTGGCGCGGTAGTAGTCGTACCACGAGGAGATCGCGGCGATCGGGACGATCGTCTTGAGTCCTTCGACGCCGGTGGCGGCGACCTGGTTGGGCAGCGTGCCGTTGTAGGAGACGCCGATCATGCCGACGCTGCCGGTGGACCAGGAGGCGCTGACGGGGTTGCCCGCGGCGTCGAAGCCCTTGGCTCTGCCGTTCAGCCAGTCGATGACGGCCTTGGGGCCGGCGCTCTCCTGCGCGTCGCCGACGGTCGGGCAGCCGGTGGACCTGCCGCTGCCGAGGCTCTCCACCCTGGCCACGGCGTAGCCGCGGGGGACGAAGTAGTTGTCGTAGTAGCCGGGGAAGGTCTCGACCGCGGCCTTGGTCTCAGCGGCGAGCAGGCCGGGCAGCGGGTTGCCGTTCTCGTCGACGTCCACCTTGTGGTTGGGGATGCTGCCGTCGATGCCCGCGTAGTAGGGGCTCGACTCCATGATGATCGGGACCTTGAGCCCCGTCTCGGTCTCCTTGGGGCGCAGGAAGTCGGCCGCGACCCTGTCGTTCTTGCCGTCGCGGTCGCTGTCGACGCCCTCGACCTCCACGTACACCGTCTGCTTGATCGCGTCGGCGCGGGAGTAGATGGGCTGGGTCGGGCCTGTGGGGGTGGCGGATAAGGCGGGGCCGGCTCCCGCTGCCGCGAGTAACGCGGCGGTCAGCGGGATGACGAGCATGCGCATGAGGGGTACTCCCGGTGGTATGTGAAATTTCTAGCCATACAACGAAATCTTCGGCTTGACGGCAAGATCTTGACTTGGGGCAAACTTCGGTAAAGCCGTGTTGAGGCGGCTATACCCAGCACATAAGCTGCAGGTCAGGGCACCTCCACGCCGCTCCCAGGTCACAGACGCGACTGATGTCGATAACGGAGCGGTTGCGGACCTGTGTGCCGGTTTGGTCTGTCCTGGCCAAACAACTATCTTCCGTGCAGGGTTGCCGTGCGTTTCTTCGCGCGTGCGATGAAGGTTGGACGGCGGGGAAATGGAAGGAGTCGCCTTGCTCAGCAAGCGATTCGGCAAGATTGCGGTCGGCACCGTCGCTGGTGCCATGCTCATGGCGGCCGCGGCATGTGGTGGTGGCGGCAGCACGGGCGCGACCAGTTCAGCGGCTCCCAGCGCGGGTGCCGGCAGCGAGCCGGCGAAGGCCAGCGGGCTGAAGGTCGGACTCGCCTTCGACGTCGGCGGCCGGGGTGACAAGTCCTTCAACGACGCCGCCTACGCGGGTCTCGAGCAGGCTCAGAAGGAGCTCGGCGCCGACATCAAGGAGCTCAGCCCCGCGGGCGACGGCTCCAACCGCGGTGAGCTGCTCCGCCAGCTGGCCGAGGCGGGCTACAACCCCATCATCGGTGTCGGCTTCGCCTACGGCGAGGACATCAAGAAGGCGGCCCAGGAGTACCCGGACATCGAGTTCGCGGTCGTCGACTCCGCCTCCAACGCCCCGAACGTGACCGGTCTGCTGTTCGCCGAGGAGCAGGGCTCCTACCTGGCGGGCGTCGCGGCCGCGCTGAAGAGCAAGGCCGGCCACGTCGGCTTCGTCGGCGGTGTCGAGAACGACCTGATCAAGAAGTTCGAGGCGGGCTTCTCCGCCGGTGTCAAGGCCACCAAGCCCGACACCAAGGTCGACGTCAAGTACCTCACCCCCGACGGTGACTTCAGCGGCTTCAAGGCCCCCGACAAGGGCAAGATCGCGGCCGAGAAGATGTACCAGGACGGCGCGGACATCGTCTACCAGGCCGCCGGCGACTCCGGCACCGGTGTCTTCCAGGCCGCGGCCGCGGCCAAGAAGCAGGCCATCGGCGTCGACTCCGACCAGCGTCTGACGGTCAAGGAGGCCGACCTCCAGGCGGTCATCATGACCTCGATGATCAAGCGCGTCGACGTCGGCGTGTTCGAGTTCATCAAGGCCTTCCAGGGCGGCGCCAAGGGCGGCAAGAACGACGTCTACGACCTCAAGGTCGACGGTGTCGGCCTGTCCACCACCGGTGGCGAGATCGACGACATCAAGGAGCAGATCGACGCCGCGAAGAAGAAGATCGTGGACGGCGAGATCACCGTTCCGAGCAAGCCGTAATCTGGGTAGACACCCAAGAGGACATTGAGGGCCCGGGGGCGCTCCCCCCGGGCCTTCGCTCTATCCCGGCTCTCCAGGAGACCGTATGAGCTCGGACACCCTCGCCCCGGCGAAACCCGCCGTCGAGCTGGAGGGCATCACCAAGCGCTTTCCCGGCGTCGTCGCCAACCATGACATCCGCATCACCATCCAGGCAGGCACCGTTCACGCCATCTGCGGTGAGAACGGCGCGGGCAAGTCCACCCTGATGAAGATCCTGTACGGCATGCAGAAGCCGGACGAGGGCCAGATCAGGGTGAACGGCAACGATGTCAGCTTCCGCACGCCGAGCGACGCCATCGCGACCGGCATCGGCATGGTGCACCAGCACTTCATGCTCGCCGACAACCTCACCGTGCTGGAGAACATCGTTCTCGGCGCGGAGCCGAGGTCCGGCGGCCGTCTCGACGTGGCAGGCGCGCGCAGGCGCATCAGCGAGCTGGCCGAGGCACACGGCCTGCGCGTCGATCCCGACCGGCTGGTCGAGGATCTCGGCGTCGGCGACCGCCAGCGGGTGGAGATCCTCAAGGTCCTCTACCGGGGCGCCCGCATCCTCATCCTCGACGAGCCGACCGCGGTGCTCGTGCCGCAGGAGGTCGACGAGCTCTTCGAGAACCTGCGCGAGCTCAAGGCCGAGGGCCTGACGGTCATCTTCATCTCTCACAAGCTCGACGAGGTGCTCAGCATCGCCGACGAGATCACCGTGATCCGTCGCGGCACCACGGTCGCGACCGTGCCCCGTAGCCAGGTCACCAGCGCCCGCCAGTTGGCGGAGATGATGGTCGGCACCGAGCTGCCCACCCCCGAGACGCGCGAGTCCACGGTCACCGACACGGTCGAGCTCCGCGTCGAGGGCCTCACCATGGAGGCCGAGGGCTTCCGGCCGCTGCCCCGTGGTGCCGACCTGCGCGAGTTCCTCAGCGGCAGGCGTCTCCTGCTCGACGACGTCTCCTTCGAGATCCGCAAGGGCGAGATCGTCGGCATCGCGGGCGTCGAGGGCAACGGCCAGTCCGAGCTGATCGAGGCGATCATGGGCATGCGCCAGGCGCACGGCCGGATCACGCTCGGCGCCGAGGACATCAGTGAGTGGACCACGCTCAGGCGCCGCGAGGCGGGCATCGGCTACATCCCCGAGGACCGGCACCGCCAGGGCCTGCTGCTGGAAGCGTCGCTCTGGGAGAACCGGGTGCTCGGCCACCAGACCAGGAAGCCCGCGCGCAAGGGCATCTGGATCGACAGGAAGGCCTCGAAGGCCGACACCGAGCGCATCGTCAAGGACTACGACGTGCGCACGCCGAGCGTCGAGACGCTGGCGCTGGCCCTGTCGGGCGGCAACCAGCAGAAGCTGATCGTCGGCAGGGAGATGAGCGGCGAGCCGTCGTTCCTCATCGCCGCCCACCCGACCAGAGGCGTGGACGTCGGCGCCCAGGCGGCCATCTGGGACCACCTGCGCGAGGCCAGGGCCGCGGGCCTGGCCGTGCTGCTGATCTCGGCGGACCTGGACGAGCTGATCGGCCTGTCGGACACGCTCTATGTGATCTTCAGGGGCAGGCTGGTGTCGAAGCTCGACCCCGCGCACGTCAGTCCCGAGCAGCTCGGCGGCTACATGACAGGCGCCATCACCGAGGAAGGGTCATGATGCCCGCAGGGCTCAATCGCCTGCTGCTGACGGTGGGCGGCGCGGTCGTCGCCATCGTGCTCGCGCTGGCGATCTCCAGCGTGGCGATTCTCGCGGCGGGAGCCGATCCCGTCGCCGCGTTCGCGGCGTTCTTCGACTTCGGCTCGACTCCCATCACCGTGGTCAGCGGCGTCGCGACCGTGATCAACAGGGCCGTGCCCCTGTTCATCGCCGGTCTGGCGGTGGCCGTCGGCTTCCGGATGAACCTCTTCAACATCGGCGTCGAGGGCCAGTACCGCATCGCGGCCATCTGCGCCGCCTACGTGGGCGCGACCTTCACCGCTCCCGCGCCGATCCAGATCGCGGTCATCATCATCGTGGCGGCGGCCGTCGGCGGGCTCTACGCGCTGATCCCCGCCCTCATGAAGGTCGGCAGGGGCGTCAACGAGGTCATCGCGACCATCATGCTCAACTACATCGCGATCAACCTCACCGCCTTCCTGCTGCGCGGCCCGTTCCAGGGGCCCAGGCCCGAGGGGCAGCTGACGGTCACGACCGCCGACATCCCCGAGACGGGCTGGTTCCCCAACTTCAACTTCCTGTTCACGATGTTCGGCCTGCCGGCCCCGCGCGGCGCGGGCCTGTGGGGCTTCCTCGGCGTGGCGGTCGTGCTCGGCATCGTGCTGTGGGTGGTGCTCGAGCGCACCCGCTTCGGCTTCGACGTCAAGGCCAGCGGGCTCAACTCCATCGCCGCGCTCGCCTCGGGCGTCAGGCCGAAGAAGATGGTCATCTCCGCGATGGTGCTCTCGGGCGCGATCGCCGGTCTGATCGGACTGCCGGAGATCCTCGGCCGCACCCACAACTACGGCACGAGCTTCACGGCGGGCCTCGGCTTCCTCGGCATCGCGGTGGCGCTGCTGGGCCGTAACAAGCCGGTCGGCATCGCGGTCGCCGCGCTGCTGTTCGGCTTCCTCGACCGGGCGCAGGGGCCGCTGCAGTTCGCCGACGTGCCGCCCTCGGTCATCATGATCATGCAGGGCACGATCGTGCTGCTCGTGGTCATCGCCAACGAGATCACCAGCAGGATGGCGCTGCGCCAGGAGGAACGTCGTGCCGCGCGCCAGCTCGCCACGACCAACCGCGTAGAGGTGGCCGCATGAGCGTTCTCGCTGCTCGCAGGGTCAGGAAGTACCACCTGACGCTCATCGTCGTCGCGGTGCTGATCCTGGTGCTGGCCCTGGTCAGGGTCGTCACGGGGAAGGTCGACATCACCTCCTCCGGCACCTTCCAGGCCGCGCTGCTGCTGGCCGTGCCCATCGGTCTGGCCGGTCTGGGCGGGCTGTGGGCCGAGCGGGCCGGCGTCGTCAACATCGGCCTCGAGGGCATGATGGTGCTCGGCACCTGGTTCGCCGGCTGGGCCGGCTACCAGTGGGGCTGGCCCGCCGCGCTGGTGGCAGGGCTCGCCGCGGGCGCGATCGGCGGTCTGCTGCACGCCATCGCCACCGTCGGCTTCGGCGTCGACCACATCATCAGCGGCGTCGCCATCAACCTGCTCGGGCCAGGCGTCACCAGGTTCCTGTCCGAGGTGCTGTACGCCGAGGGCAGCCGGGCCGCCGAGGCGGGGGCGGGCATCACCACCTCGCCCGCGCTGTCGTCCAAGGCGCCACAGGTCAGCCTGCCGTTCTTCTCCTCGGGACCCGACCTGCTCGGCCGCCTGGAGAGCACGCACTGGTTCCTGGTCTCCGACGTCGCCGGCATCCTGCGCGGCCTGACCCACAACGTGGACGTCCTGGTCATCCTGGCCGTGGCGCTGATCCCGCTGAGCTACTTCGTGCTGTGGCACACCGCGTTCGGCCTGAGGCTGCGCTCGGCGGGCGAGAACCCGTGGGCGGCCGAGTCGCTGGGCGTCAACGTCTACCTCACCAAGTACGTCGCGACCGTCATCTCCGGCGCGCTGGCCGGGCTCGGCGGCGTGTTCCTGGTCTTCGTCACCACCAAGTACGTCGAGGGCCAGACCGGCGGACGAGGCTTCATCGGTCTGGCCGCCATGATCTTCGGCAACTGGCGTCCCGGCGGCCTCGCCGCGGGCGCCTCGCTGTTCGGCTACGCCGACGGCCTGCAACTGCGCAGCTCCGCCGCCGTGACCAGCTTCTTCCTGTTCGGCGCGATCCTGCTGCTGCTCTACGTGGGCAACAGGATCAGGCAGCTGCTGTCGTCGTCGCGTGAGACGACGGCCGCAGCCCTGGTCGGGGCCAGGGACTACACCGTCATGGCGTTCGCCGCCATGGGCGTGGTCGTCCTGCTGTGGCTGTGGATGACCGTCGACCGGCTGCCGAACGAGTTCGTCTACATCACCCCGCACGTCCTGACGCTCCTGGTCCTCCTGGTCGCCTCGCAGCACCTGCGGATGCCCAAGGCCGACGGCGTGCGCTACCGCCGCGGGGAGCAGCATTGAGCATCGACTGGGACGCCCTTCGCGACCAGGCCGCGCAGGCCATGCAGCACGCCTACGCGCCCTACTCCAAGTTCCCCGTGGGCGCCGCCGCCCTGGTCGACGACGGGCGCGTCGTCACCGGCTGCAACGTGGAGAACGCCTCCTACGGTCTCGGCCTGTGCGCCGAGTGCGGTCTCGTCTCGGCGCTGCACGCCTCGGGCGGTGGCCGCCTGGTGGCCTTCACCTGCGTGGACGGCCACGGCGAGCTGCTCATGCCGTGCGGACGCTGCCGCCAGCTGCTCTTCGAGTTCGGCGGCGAGGACCTGCTGGTGGAGACGCCCGACGGGCCCAGGCGGATGGCCGAGATCCTGCCGTACGCCTTCGGCCCCGACGACCTCTCCCGAGGAGCGTGAGCATGGACGTCATCGAGGTCATCGTCACCAAGCGCGGCAAGGGCGCGCTCAGCACCGAGCAGATCGACTGGGTGATCGACGCCTACACCCGCGGCGAGGTCGCCGACGAGCAGATGTCCGCGCTGGCCATGGCGATCCTGCTGAACGGCATGGACCGGCGCGAGATCGCCGACTGGACCCAGGCGATGATCCGCACGGGCGAGCGCATGGACTGGTCGATGCTCGACCGGCCCACCGCGGACAAGCACTCCACGGGCGGCGTCGGCGACAAGATCACGCTGCCGCTGGCCCCGCTGGTGGCGGCCTGCGGCGCCTACGTCCCCCAGCTGTCGGGGCGTGGCCTCGGCCACACCGGCGGCACGCTGGACAAGCTGGAGTCCATCCCCGGCTGGCGGGCCTCACTGTCCAACGACGAGATGCTCTCGGTCCTGCGCGGCGCGGGCGCCGTCGTCTGCGCCGCGGGCTCGGGTCTCGCGCCCGCCGACAAGAAGCTGTACGCCCTGCGCGACGTCACGGGCACCGTCGAGTCGATCCCGCTGATCGCCTCCTCGATCATGTCCAAGAAGATCGCCGAGGGGACCGGCTCGCTGGTCCTCGACGTGAAGGTCGGCTCGGGCGCGTTCATGAAGGACGTCGCGCACGCCAGGGAGCTGGCCACCACGATGGTGGCGCTCGGCACCGACGCGGGGGTCAGGACCGTCGCCCTGCTGACGGCGATGGACCGGCCACTGGGACTGGCCGTGGGCAACGCCCTCGAGGTCGCCGAGTCGGTCGAGGTCCTCGCCGGTGGCGGTCCCGCCGACGTGGTGGAGCTGACCGTACGGCTGGCGAGGGAGATGCTCGACGCCGCGGGAGTCTCGGGCAAGGACCCCGCCGAGGCGCTGAAGGACGGCTCGGCCATGGACGCCTGGCGCAGGATGATCTCCGCCCAGGGCGGGGACCCCGACGGCGTCCTGCCCAGGGCGGCGGAGACGATGACCGTCTCCTGCCCCGCCTCGGGTGTGCTCACCCGGCTGGACGCCTACGGCGTCGGGCTCGCGGCCTGGCGCCTCGGCGCCGGACGGGCGCGCAAGGAGGACCCCGTGTCGTTCGGCGCGGGCGTCACGCTGCACGCCAAACCGGGTGACCTGGTGCGGGAGGGGCAGCCGCTGATGACCCTGCACACCGACGAGACCGCCCGGTTCGACCGGGCCCTGGCGGCACTGGACGGCGCCTACGAGGTCGGCCCCGCGAGCGACCCCGCGCTGCTGCCACTGGTGATCGAGCGCGTCACCGCCTGACCACGGGCGCCGTCCGCCTCCAAAGCAGCGCTGGCGTCGGTCCAGGAAGCGGGCGGCGACGCTCGCCGACGTCAGTGCACGAGGCGGACGGTGTCGCCTGTCGTGACGCGACCGGGGCGGAGCACCTCGGCGTAGACGCCCACACACGGACGTGGGCCGAAACCGGGCATGGGCTCGACCATGTTGTGCGCCGCGGGCATGCGCAGGGCCGAGGTGTCGCGGGGCAGCGAGCCGTGCTCCAGCGTGGGGACCGCGCAGCGCGGCGTCGGCACGGTCACCCGCAGCACGACCTCGTCGCCGACCGCGACCTCCGCGCCCGCCCACCCGTTCTCGACGTACCCTTCGCCGGCCGTCCTGATGACGAGGTTGGGACGGTAGCGCACCGCCTCCACACCCACGGCCTCGATCGCCGAGGTGGTCACGAGGTGCAGCGGCGCGTAGTCGAAGAACGTACCCGGCGGGGCACCCGCGCCCAGCACGGTCTCCTCGACGGCCACGCGGGCCGTGAGGCCCTCGCTGAGCACCTCCTCCGGCACCGCCCGATCCAGTGCCGCCCGCTCCGGCGGGGTCGCGGTGAGCGTCACCTTCCTGCCGAGGGCGCGCGAGAGCGCCTCGTCCACGCCTGGATCGTCGGCGCGGACACTCTCGCCGTCCGGCAGGATCACGCGGACCCCGCCGGGCTCGATCGCGGCGCTGAGGGCGAGCATGCCGCGCCAGACGCGCGGGTTCTTGGGACTGGCGACCTTGCCGGTCTCGGCGTCGACCAGGGCCAGGCCCCTGTCACCGGCGAGACCGGACGTGGTGACGTCACTCGCGTCGACGTCCTGGCCCAGCAGGCCCTTCACAGGGTAGCGACGCACCACCGCCACGGTTCCCAGGATCCCGCCCATCCGTCCTCCTTTGTGATCAGCGTGTCATGACCATACTGGAGGACGGACCTGTTCCCGGCCGGCGGGTCAGCGGAAGGCGGCGACGTTCTCCCGGGCCCACTGGGCGAAGGAGCGCGGCGCGCGCCCGGTGACGTCCTGGACCACCGAGTTGACGGTGTTCGGCTCCTCGGGGACGTTGCCGAAGACGTCGATCATGAAGTCGATCAGCTCCTGCGGCTGTCCCTCGGCCGCCATCCGCGCCCGCGCCTCGTCCTCGGTGAGCTCGACGAACTCGACCGGCCTGCCGAGCGCCTCGCCGATGATTCGCACCTTGTCGCGGGTGGTCAGCCGCTCGGGCCCGGTGAGGCCGTACGTCCTGCCGTGGTGGCCGTCCTCCACCAGTGCGGTGGCCGCGACGGCGGCGATGTCGGCCTCGTGCACCATCGCCGTGGTCGCGTCGCCGAACGGCTCGCGGACGACCCCCTCGGCGCGTACGGCATCGGCCCACTGGAGCGCGTTGCTCATGAACTCCGTCGGGTGCACGAACGTCCACTCCAGCTCGCTCGCCTTGAGCGCGGGCTCCAGCGTGCTCTCGTCCCAGCCGCCCAGCACGGTGACCCTGCGCACGCCCGCCTTGACGGCCAGATCGACGATCTCCTGGCCGTTGGACAGCGGCGCGTAGTCGTCACCGCCGAAGGTGATCAGGTGGGCGGCGGTCACGCCGTCGAAGGCCGCCGCAAGGGTGTCCGTCACGGTGAGGTCACCGGCGACGACCTCGACGCCCTCGGGGAAGACGGCCTTCGCGGGGTCGCGGGTGAGGGCGCGCACCTGGTGTCCGGCCTCGACGAGGTGGCTGACGATGTGGCGGCCGACGGTCCCGGTGGCCCCGGTCACGAGAAAGGTCATGGCGTGCTCCCTAAGCGCTGTCTGTGGTGTCAGAAGCAACAGTAGGAAGCATCGCGGAAAGGAAGCTTCCGCGATTCACGGTGACTTTGGGGTTGACGAAAACGGACGCCGTGACGGCGGGCAACCGGAGTCCTGCTGGGGGAGCGCCCGCGGCGGAGGGGACCCTGTGATCGGCGGAGGCGCCAGGCGGGCTTGCCGTACGGGATGGACGGCGGAAAGCTCCGCGCCCGCGTGAAGAAGACAGCTGAGACGGGAGCGAAGGAGGAGGATCAGACGGGGATGGGGGCGAAGACGGAGGAGAGGACGGCGCGGTGGGTGGGGCGGGCGGCGGCGTGGCGGGCGCGGCCCTCGTCGGTGATGCAGACGAACACGCCCCTGCGGTCGAGGTCGCACACCCCGCGCGTGACCAGCCCGCTCTTCTCCAGGCGGGCGACGACGCGGGACAGTGCGCTCTGGCTCAGGTGCACCTCGTCGGCGAGCTCCTGCACCCGGAACTTCCTGCACTCACTGGCGACGATGCGGTCGAGCACCTCGAACTCGCTGACCCCGAGATCGTGCTTGTCGCCGAGCTCCCGCTCCAGCGCGCACAGTGTCTTCGCGTGTTTGGCCAGCACCTCGTGCCAGGCCGCGACCACGGCCTCCTCGTTCATGTCGCGGAGAATACCATCCGGTTAACTCCCATGCAACGACATTAAATTCTGTTGCATTAAATGTAGATGCATGTAGTCTCTGTCCTCATGTCCTCCACTTCTGCTCGATGGGGCGCGCTCGTCGTGCTCTCAGCTGTGATGTTCCTTGACGCCCTCGACGTGTCGATGGTCGGTGTCGCGCTGCCCTCCATCCAGGCGGACCTGGGCCTTTCTCCTTCTTCCCTGCAGTGGGTGGTCAGCGGCTACGTGCTGGGATACGGCGGTCTTCTGCTACTCGGGGGCAGGACCGCCGACCTGCTCGGCCGACGCAGGGTCTTCCTGGTCGCGCTGGCAGTCTTCGCCGCCGCCTCGCTGATCGGCGGCATCGTGGACGACGGCACGTTGCTGATCGCCGCCCGCTTTGTGAAGGGCATGGCCGCGGCCTTCACCGCGCCTGCCGCTTTGTCGATCATCACGACGACCTTTGCCGAAGGTCCCGCTCGCAACAAGGCGCTGAGCATCTTCACCGCCTCGGGGGCCAGCGGCTTCTCGCTCGGACTGGTGCTGTCCGGCCTGCTGACCGAGCTGGGCTGGCGCTGGACCTTCCTGATGCCGGTGCCCGTCGCGATCATCGCGCTGGTCGCCGCGCTCAAGGTGCTGCCCAAGGTGAAGGAGGAGCGGGTCGAAGGGGGCTACGACCTGATCGGCGCCGTCCTCATCACCGCCTCGATGCTGCTGCTCGTCTTCACCGTTGTCACCGCGCCCGAGGTGGGCTGGCTGTCGGCGCGCACCATCGGCTCACTGGTGCTCTCGTTCGCGCTGCTCGGCCTGTTCGTCTTCGCCGAGCTCAGGGTCAAGCACCCGCTCGTACGGCTCGGCCTGCTGCGTTCGGCCCCGATCGTCCGGGCCAACCTGGGCCTGGTCATCCTGATGGGCTCCTACATCGGATTCCAGTTCGCGGCCATGCAGTACTTCCAGAACCTGCTCCACTGGTCGGCGCTGCAGACGGCGCTCGCCTTCCTGCCCGCGGGCCTGCTCGTCGCGATCACCTCGACCAAGATGGGCGACCTCGCCGACAGGTTCGGCACCGCCAGGCTCATCGTGATCGGCGCGACGGCGCTGGCCGGCGGCTACGCCTTCTTCCTCGGCATCGACGAGAACCCGAGCCTCGGCGGCCTGGTCCTTCCCGGCATGGTCCTGCTGGGCATCGCGTTCGCGCTGTCCTTCCCCTCGCTCAACATCCAGGCCACCAACGGTGTGCACGACGACGAGCAGGGTCTGGCCTCGGGGATGCTCAACACCTCCGGCCAGGTCGGCGGCGCGGTCGTGCTGGCCGTGGTCACCGCGGTGCTGACCTCCGGCGGGGAGGGCGCCATCACCATCGACTCGCTCAAGAGCTCGATCATGGTCCCGCTGATCCTGGCGGTGGTCGGGCTGCTGGTGTCGGCGACGGGCCTGAACTTCCGCAAGGCTCCCGCGGTCGAGCGCGAAGACGTCAAGGTCTTCGAGACGGTCTGATCCACCGTCGAGGCGCCGGTCTCCCTGCCGGGGAGGCCGGCGTCTCCGCGTGTCATCGGTCCGTACGGCCGTGCAGCCTCGCGTGCGCGGGCGCATGTGGTCTGTGCGTCCTCGTGTGTGGCCTTTCGCAGGCCGGTTCGGCATGGCGCGGAGGTCGGGCGCTTGGGCCACTGCGGGCAGGGAAGCAATGGGGTATGCGGCTTTCGCGCGTCGGCGCCATCGTGGGTTGCCTCGCCGTCCTGGTGGCCTGCGGTCCTGGCCAGGCCCCCGGCGGGGCCGGCTCGTCGCCTGGCGGTGCGGGCACGACCGGAGCCGGCATGACCGGCGCGAGCCCTCGTGGGACGAGCCCGAGTCCGGACGGCACGTCGTCGCCCACAGATCCGGCCAGCCCGGCCCTCCCGGTCCCGACGAACACCAAGGATGTCGAGGTCGAGGGTGATCCGGGCGAGCCCGTCCTGGTCAAGGCGGTCAGGTTCGCCGACCACGGCCCCCTCGACAGGGTGGTGATCGACCTCGACGGCGACGTCACCGGCTACAGCGTCAGATGGGTGGACGAGCTCATCCAGGACGGCTCGGGCGAACCGATCGACGTGCGGGGTGGCGCCTACCTTCAGGTCACGCTCAAGCCAGCCAACGCGCACACCGACGAGGGCAAGCCCACGTGGACCGGCGGCCCGATCTTCCAGGCCGGTCTCGGGAACGTGCAGAACGTCGTGAAGACGGGCGACTTCGAGGGTGTGGTCGGCATCGGCCTCGTGCTCGACCACCGGGCGCCGTTCTCGGTGGCGAAGCTGACCTCTCCCGACCGCCTCGTGGTCGACGTGGCACACTGAACACGTGGTGAGAAAGATCGAGGGAGCGACCCGGATCCCGGTCCCGGGCGGCAAGGTCATCGACGAACACATCGGCCGCGTGAACAGCGGCGACGAGGCGGTCTCCATCGCGCACATGACGGCGCCGCCCGGCTGGGAGGAGCCCGCGCAGACGCCGGAGTTCACCGAGTACACGGTGGTGCTGCGCGGAAGCGTCGTGATCGAGCACGCCGAGGGGACGACCGAGGTCTCGGCCGGGCAGTCGTTCGTCTCGGAGCCGGGGGAGAAGATCCGCTACAGCGTGGGCCCCGAGGGCGCCGAGTACGTCGCGGTCTGCCTGCCGGCGTTCTCCCCCGACACCGCCAACCGCGACCCCGAACCCTGGTAGACCGGGGGCCGCGAATCACGCGAGCACCTCCGACACGCCCGCCCCGCCGAACTGGGGTGGCTCGCATCGACAGGCGCCACGAGAATCGGCGCGGGTTTCTGGCAGTCTTTGCAAGATCGATGTTTTTGCTGGTGGCGGTAGGATGACGAGATGAGCCAGCGACCCACTCCTGACGAGATCCGCCGGGCGCCGAAGGTGCTGCTCCACGACCATCTCGACGGTGGTCTGCGGGCGGAGACGATCGTCGATCTGGCCCGCGAGACGGGCTACGACCGGCTGCCCACGACCGACCCCGACAACCTCAGGCAGTGGTTCGAGGAGGCCTCCGACTCTGGGTCGCTCGTGCGGTACCTGGAGACCTTCGACCACACCGTCGGTGTCATGCAGACGCGCGAGTCCCTGGTCAGGGTGGCCGCCGAGTGCGCCGAAGACCTGGCCGCCGACGGCGTCGTCTACGCCGAGGTGCGGTACGCCCCCGAGCAGCACACCACCACGGGCCTCAGCCTCGACCAGGTCGTGGAAGCGGTGTTGGAGGGGTTCGGCCAGGTGCCCGGCATCAAGGTGGGCACGCTGCTCACCGCCATGCGGCACCAGGCGCGCTCCATGGAGATCGCGGAGCTGGCCGTACGCTACAGGGACGTCGGCGTGGTCGGCTTCGACATCGCCGGCGCCGAGGCGGGCTACCCGCCCACCAGGCACCTCGACGCGTTCGAGTACCTCCAGAGGGAGAACGCGCACTTCACCATCCACGCGGGCGAGGCGTTCGGGCTGCCGTCGATCTGGCAGGCCATCCAGTGGTGCGGCGCCGACCGGCTCGGGCACGGCGTGCGCATCATCGACGACATCTCCGCGGCGGACGACGGGTCCACCAAGCTCGGCAGGCTCGCGGCCTACGTCCGTGACAAGCGCATCCCCCTGGAGATGTGCCCGACCTCCAACCTGCAGACGGGGGCCGCCCCCTCGATCGCCGAGCACCCGATCGGGCTGCTGCGCCGCCTGCACTTCAGGGTGACGGTCAACACCGACAACAGGCTCATGAGCTCCACGAGCGTGACCGAGGAGTTCGCCAAGCTGGTCGAGGCCTTCGACTACGGCTGGGACGACCTGCAGTGGTTCACGGTGAACGCGATGAAGTCGGCGTTCATCCCCTTCGACGAGCGTCTCGCGCTCATCAACGGCGTGATCAAACCCGGGTTCGCGCAGCTCAAGTGGCAGGCATGAAGCAGACCTTCCGCGCGTCGACCGCCTTCGTCCTCGGCTGGATCTGGGTGGCCTTCGTGGTGTTCAACGTCTTCGACCTGACCCTCCGCTACAGCGGCAAGGCGTCGCTGGTGGCGGGGGCGGTCCTGGGCGTGCTGACCGCGCTGGTCTACATCACGGCGCTGCGCCCCGCCACCGTGGTCGCCGACGACGGGCTGCGCGTGCGCAACCCGTTGCGGACCACGTTCCTGCCGTGGGCGTCGGTCGACGACGTGCAGGTGTCGCACACGATCAACATCTCGCACGGGGACCGGGTCCTGCGGGCCTGGACACCCCAGGCCTCGGCGCGCGAGCGCGCCAGGGCGAACCGCCGCGGCCACCCCCGCTCCCAGCGCGGCCGCTACCCGACCGAGCCGACGCTGTCCAAGGGTGAGCGGGCGGCGCAGGAGGCGATGGCGGGCAAGACGCACGCCGACTGGGTGGCCGAGCAGATCACCGAACGAGCGGAGAACGCCAAGCGCCGCCGTGAGCAGCCGGGCGACGTCCGCGTCAGCTGGGCGCCCGACGCCCTCGCGGCCTGCGCCGCGGCGCTGGCCCTCGTGGTGGTCGCCATCGTCGCCTGACGAGCTGGCCTCGGGGGCGGCGGTGTTGACCCTGACACCGTGTGAGGCCGTAGACCTGGAGGAGTCATGTTCAGTATCGGAGACTTCGCCAGGCTGGGCCTGGTGTCGGTGCGCATGTTGCGCCACTACGACGCCATTGGCCTGCTTCGCCCCGCCCACATCGACCCCGTCACCGGCTACCGCTCCTACCAGGCGGGACAGCTGGCCAGGCTCAACCGCGTCGTCGCGCTCAAGGATCTCGGCTTCACCCTCGACCAGGTGGGCGCGATCCTCGACGACAAGGTCAGCGCCGAGGAACTGCACGGCATGGTACGGCTGCGCCGCGCCCAGCTGGAGGCGCGGATCACCGCCGACCTGGCCAGGTTGAGAGGGGTGGAGGCACGGCTCCGGACGATCGAGCGGGAGGGTTACATGGAAGACGCCGAAGTCGTGGTCAAGAAGGTCGCACCGGTCAGGGTCGCCCAGCTCAGCGCGAGGGCGGCCAGCTACGACACCGAGGACATCAGCCCGGTCATCCAGCCGCTCTACCAGCGGATCTGCGAGAGGCTGGGCGCGGCGGGCGTGCCGATGCAGGGGCCGGGCATCGCCTACTACCTGCCGGAGGACGACGGCACGGTGCTGGTGCACGCCACGTTCCCGGTCAACCTCGACACGGACGCGGGCCAGGTCCACGACTTCGAGGTCGTGGACCTGCCCGGCATCGAGGCCGCGGCGACCATCATCCACCGGGGGTCGATGGAGAACGTCGGGCCGACGTTCCAGACACTGGCCCACTGGATCGAGGAGAACGGCTACCGGGCGCTCGGCCTGGCCCGCGAGGTCTCCCTGCACTGCCCGCCCGACATGAGCGAGTGGGTGCACGAGCTGCAGATCGAGATCGCGAGCGCCTGAGGTCAGAGCCCGAGGGCCGCGCCGAGATCGGCCTTGAGCGCGTCGAGGCCGGCGGCGGCGACGGCACGGGCCTCGGCCACCTCTCCGGTCACCGGGACGACGACCTCCAGGTAGCACTTGAGCTTGGGCTCGGTGCCCGAAGGGCGCACCACGACCCGCGCGCCGCCCGCCAGGCGGTAGCGCAGGCCGTCGGTCGGCGGCAGCCCGCCGTCACCCTCGGCCAGGTCGTCCCACGCCTCGACGTTCCTGCCGCCCAGGGTCGCGGGCGGCGTCGCCCGCAGCCTCGCCATGGCGGCGGAGATCAGCGTCAGGTCCGCCACGCGAAAGGACAGCTGCGAGGTGGCGTGCAGTCCGTGGCGTCTGGCCTGGTCGTCCAGGAGGTCGAGGAGGGTGCGGCCGTCGAGCTTCGCCGCCGCGGCGATGCCCGCGACGGTGAGTGCGGCGCCGATGCCGTCCTTGTCGTGGACCGGCAGGCCGTGCGCGCCGCCGACGCTGTAGCCGAGCGCCTCCTCGTAGCCGTAGATCAGGCCCTCGCCGGCTCGCATGATCCACTTGAAGCCGGTGAGCGTCTCGGCGTGCCGCACGCCGTACGCCTGGGCGACGCGGCCGAGCAGGGACGAGGAGACGATCGTGGTGGCCACCAGCCTGTCACCGGAGGTGTGGGCGATCACGTGCTCGCCGAGCAGCGCGCCGACCTCGTCACCCGTCAGCATCCTGAAGGTCCCGTCGCCCAGCGGGACGCCCACGGCGCACCTGTCGGCGTCGGGGTCGTTGGCCAGCACGAGGTCGGCCTCGACCTTGGCGGCCAGAGCCAGCGCGAGATCCATCGCGCCCGGCTCCTCGGGGTTGGGGAAGGCCACGGTCGGGAAGTCGGGGTCGGGCTCGCGCTGCTCCTCGACCATGACGGGGGCGGGGAAGCCGGCCTTCCGCATGGCCGTCTCGAAGACCGTCGCGCCGACGCCGTGAAGCGGCGTGTAGGCCACGCGCAGGTCGCGCGCCTCGCCCAGGGGCAGCAGCGTGACCGCCTCCAGGTAGTCGGCGACGATGGCGGAGTCGAGCACCTCGAACGAGCCGAGGGGGAGCGCGTCGACGGGGCCCGCCGCGTCGATGGCGGCCGAGATCTGGCCGTCGACGGGCGGCACGATCTGCGAGCCGTCGCCCCAGTAGACCTTGTAGCCGTTGTCGCGGGGTGGGTTGTGGCTGGCGGTCACCGTGACGCCCGCGGCGGCTCCGAGATGCCGGACGGCGAAGGCGAGCACCGGGGTCGGCAGCGGCTCGGGCAGGATCGAGGCGCGCAGGCCCGCTCCCGCGAGGACGGCGGCGGTGTCGCGAGCGAAGACGTCCGACTTGTGCCGGGCGTCGTAGCCGATCACCACGTGCATGCCGGGGCCGAGCACCTCGGCCAGGCCGGCGGCCGCCCGCATGACGGTGACGCGGTTCATGCGGTTGGGGCCCGCGCCGAGTTCGCCGCGCAGGCCCGCCGTACCGAACTCCAGCTTGGCTCCGAAGCGCTCCTGGAGCGCGTCGGGGTCGTCGAGGAGCGCGGAGAGCTCCGCCCTGGTGTCGGGGTCGGGATCCTGGGCCAGCCAGGCGAGCGCGAGCTCCCGCGAGCCCGTGATCGCGGCGCTCTCCCCGCGAGCTCCTGCGCTCATAGCCGGTCGACCACCTTGGCGAGGAGGGTGCCCATCCTGGTGGCCGTCGCGCGGCCGACCTCGAGGACCTCCTCGTGGTTGAGCGGGGCGCCGACCAGGCCCGCGCCGGGGTTGGTGACCAGCGAGATGCCGAGCACCTCGGCGCCGCCCTCCCGGGCCGCGATGGCCTCGAGGACCGTGGACATGCCGACCATGTCGCCGCCGAGCGTGCGCAGCATGCGGATCTCGGCGGGCGTCTCGTAGGTCGGGCCGCGGAAGGCCACGTAGACGCCCTCGGTCAGCGACGGGTCCACCTGCTTGGCGAGGGCGCGCAGCCGCTTGGAGTAGACCTCGGTGAGGTCGATGAAGGTGGCGCCGGTCAGCGGGTTGGCGCCGGTCAGGTTGATGTGGTCGCTGATCAGCACGGGGTCGCCGACGTTCTGCGTCTCGGGGCGCAGCCCGCCCGCCGCGTTGGTCAGCACGACCGTGCGCACGCCCGCCGCGATCGCCGTGCGCACGCCGTGGACCACCGGCCCGACGCCGAGCCCTTCGTACAGATGGGTGCGGCCCAGGAAGATCAGCGCATGCCGTCCCGAGGAAGTGCGTACGACGCGGATCCTCCCCGCGTGGCCCGCCACCGCAGGCGGGTTGAACCCCGGCAGCTCGGTCACCGGCAGCTCGACGAGCAGGTCGCCGATCGCGTCGGCCGCGGGCACCCAGCCCGACCCCATCACGAGCGCCACGTCGAAGACGTCGAGGTCGGTGGCCTTCCTCAGGGCGGCGGCGGCCTCCTGGGCCTGAACATAGGTCATCTCAGTAGTTTAGGAGCAGCCTGTCGAGGACCCGCACGCCGAACTGCAGGGCCTCGACCGGCACCCGCTCGTCCACTCCGTGGAACATTCCCGCGAAGTCCATGTCCTTGGGCAGGCGCAGCGGGACGAACCCGAACCCGCGCACCCCGAGGTCGGCGAAGAAGGTCTTGTTGTCGGTGCCGCCCGACATGCAGTACGGCACCGCCCGCGCCGTCGGGTCCTCCGCCTTCAGCGCCGCGATCATCGACTCGACCAGCGCGCCGTCGAACGTCGTCTCCAGCGCGATGTCGTGCTGCACGAACTCGCGGCGCACGTTCGGGCCGAGCAGCTCGTCGACGGTCTTGAAGAAGTCCTCCTCGTAGCCGGGCAGGAAGCGCCCGTCCACGACCGCCTCGGCCTGCCCGGGGATGACGTTGGCCTTGTACCCGGCGCTCAGCATGGTCGGGTTGGTCGTGTGGCTCAGCGTCGCGCCGACGAAGCGGACCAGCGGGCCCAGCTTCTCCAGCACGGGGGCCGGGTTCTCGGGGTCGAAGGGCAGGCCGAAGGCGTCCGACACCTCGGCGAGGAACTGCCGCACCGTGGGCGTGAGCGTCAGCGGCCACTCGTGGGCGCCCAGGCGCGCCACGGCCTTGGCCACCTCGGTCACGGCGTTGCTGGAGTTGAGCATCGAGCCGTGGCCGGCCGTGCCGTCGGCGACCAGGCGCATCCAGGACAGGCCCTTCTGCGCGGTCTCGATGAGGTAGAGGCGCAGGGCGGGATCGACCTCGAGGGAGTAGCCGCCGACCTCGCTGATCGACTCGGTCACGCCGTCGAACAGGTCACGGTGGTTGGCGGTGAGGTACTTGGCGCCGTAGACGCCGCCGGCCTCCTCGTCGGCCACCCACGCGAACACGAGGTCGCGGCGCGGCCGCTTGCCCTCGCGGACCATCTGGCGCAGGACCGCGAGCATCATCGCGTCCATGTCCTTCATGTCGACCGCGCCCCGGCCCCAGATGTAGCCGTCGCGGATCTCGCCCGCGAACGGGTCCACGCTCCAGTCGGCCGCGTTGGCGGGAACCACGTCCAGGTGGCCGTGGACCAGCAGCGCGGGAAGCGAGGGGTCGCTGCCCTCGATCCTGGTCACCACGTTGCCCCTGCCGGGGGCGCTCTCGCTGTAGTGCGCCTCGACGCCGACCTCGGCCAGCCGCGCCATGACGACCTCGGCGGCGGCGCGCTCGCCGGGGCCGCTGCCGTCGCCGTAGTTGCTGCTGTCCACCCGGATCAGCTCGGCGCAGAGCTCGGCGACTTCCAGTTCGGCAGGGGTCATGAATGCTCCTTGCGTAGGAACCCGCGCTTGTAGGCCCGGGTGATGAGGGTGACGTTGACATCGGTCACGTCGTCCAGCGGACCGACGACCTCGGTCAGGAAGCGGTAGAGGTCGGCCTCGTGGGCGACCGCCACCTGGACCAGCATGGTGTAGGTGCCCGAGGTGGCCGCACAGTAGCGCACACCCGGATGCCTCTTGAGGGTCTCACCGACCTGGTCGAGGCCGTGGGGGCGGACCCGCAGCCACAGCTGCGCCTCGACGTCGAGGCCGAGCAGCGAGGGCTCGACCTCGGCGCGCAGCAGCAGCACCCGCCGCTCCAGCAGCGAGGCCACCCTGCGCCTGGCGGTGGGCACCGAGATGCCGGTCCGTTCGGCGATCGAGGTGAAGCCGATCCTGCCGTCGGCGACGAGCAGCTCGGCGACCTCGCTCTCCAGCGGTGACAGGCCGTCCTGGTCGGGGAGGGTGACGTCGGGCCGTGGCGGGCTCAGGAGCGCGACCTCCTCGTCGGTGAGGTACGGCGCGTGCCACTCGGCCACCGTGCGGAAAGTGTGCAGCACCACCTGCGTCTGCGTGCCGGCGACGCCGTCGATGCCGTGCACCTCGACGTTGAGGATCTCGTGCAGCGCGGCCCTGCTGGGGGCCACCAGCTCGGCGCCGATATCGGCCGCGCCGGTCACCGAGTAGACCGAGCGGGTGTCGGACCTGGAGGCCAGCGCGTCGGCCACCCTCGCCGCGGTGCCCGCCCGGACCTGGACGTGCAGGTGGACCGGGCTGCCGTGCCCGGAGCGCAGGTCGTCGTAGATGGCGGTGACCTGCACCGCGCCGTCGCCGATCAGTCGCTGGAGCCGCCTGGCGACCGTGCGTTCGTGCTCGCCCACGGCCCGGCCGATCTCGCCCCACGACGCGCGGGGGTTGACCTGCAGCGCGGCGACCAGCCGCCGGCCGAGAACGTCCACGTGGGGCTGACTCCATGTCGGGTTTGTAAATTTATGAACAGACATTTGACTGTTTCGGTCGTCCGCATGCACAGTAAGCCATCTCCGCACCCCGAAGCAAAGGAGCCCCCTGGTGGCAATCACCAGCTCGCCGCTCGGCATCCCCCGAAGTCGGGGCCGCCAGCTTTTGGCAGCAAGCGTCGGCAACGTCGTCGAGTGGTACGACTGGTACGCGTATTCGTTCCTGGCCGTCTACTTCTCCAGCCAGGTCTTCCCCGAGAACGACAACCCCCTCGTCCCCGTGCTGAGCGCCTTCGCCATCTTCGCGGTGGGCTTCTTCATGCGGCCGCTCGGCGGACTCCTGGTCGGCTCCTTCGCCGACAGGTTCGGCCGCAAGGCCGCCATGACGTTCACCATCATCCTCATGGGCGCGGGCTCGCTGCTGCTGGCCGTCACCCCGACCTATGCCGCCGCGGGTGTGCTGGCCCCGATCATCCTGACGCTCGCCAGGCTCATCCAGGGCCTGTCGGTCGGCGGCGAGTTCGCCGCCGCCACCACCTTCCTGGTGGAGTCGGCCCCTCCCGGCCGCAGGGGCCTGTTCTCGAGCTTCCAGTACGTCAGCACGACCATCGGCCAGCTCCTCGCCTCGGGCCTGGCCGCCCTGCTGGCCACGATGCTGTCCAAGGCCGACATGAACTCGTACGGCTGGCGCATCCCGTTCGTCATCGGCGCGGTGATCAGCCTGGTGGGCCTGTGGATCCGCAAGGGCGCCGACGAGACGTCAGCCGTGTCGCAGGAGATCCAGGAGGGCAAGGCCGAGCGGCCGAAGCTCTTCGAGTTCCTGGTCCGCTACCCGACCAAGGCGGCCATGATCGTCGGCATCACCGTGGCCGGCACCGTCGCCTACTACACCTGGACGACGTTCCTGCCGACCTACGCCCAGCAGAACGTCGGCTTCGACCCCGCGATGTCGCTGCAGGTCGGCACCATCTCGCTGCTGTTCTTCATGGTGCTGCAGCCGCTGCTCGGCATGCTGTCGGACCGGGTCGGCCGCAGGCCCATGCTGATCGCCTTCGGCCTGGCCTTCACGCTGCTGCCGGTGCCGATGCTCGGCGCGCTGTCCAACAGCTTCGCCAGCCTGCTGATCATCCAGATGATCGGCATGGTCTTCCTCGGCTGCTTCACCTCGATCTCCGCGGCGGTGAACTCCGAGCTCTTCCCGACCAGGGTGCGGGCGTCGGGTGCGGGCTTCCCGTACTCGCTGACCGTCGCCATCTTCGGTGGCACGGCGCCGCTGATCGGCACCGCGCTGAAGGACGCCGGCAACTCGGGGCTCTTCCCCTGGTACATGTCGGCGCTGGCGCTGGTCTCCACGCTGGTCTACGTCTTCGCGCTGAAGGAGACCAAGGACCAGCCGCTGAGCTGATCACGGTGCGCCCGGCCGTCGCCGGGCGCACCCTTCGCCGGGCGCGGCGCCGCCCGGTCAGGTGCCGTCCGACTTGCAGGGACGGCCGCGCAGGTTCTTCACGTAGTCGTCGGGAGCGCCCGCCATCTCCGCGGCGTCGGCCAGGCTGCCCAGGTAGCTCGCGGACGGCAGGCCGCCCTCGTAGCTGTCGAGGACGTAGAACCAGGCGAGGACCTCGCCGTCGAGCGTCTGCACGCGCAGCCGTACCTTGTGGTAGACGCCGCGGCTGGCGCCCTCCCACTGGTCGAGGGAGGCCTCATCCCACTCGGGCACGTCGTAGAGCACGACGAACACCTGATGGTCCGGCTCCTCCACGATGGAGGCCAGCGCACCCTCCCCGCGAGCGCCCTCACCACAGAACGTCAGGCGCCAGCCCTGCAGCCAGCCCACGCCCCGCACGGGGGAGTGAGGAGCGCGCATGGCCATCTGCTTGGGATCCATGTTCGAGCCATAGGCCGCATAAAGCCTGGTTCCGCCCGTATTCTGCGGAGAATCAGGAAGTCGTCCCATCTCACTCTCCTCGCCATGTGGTGCTCACCACCGCGCCATCCTGCCACGCCTGGGAGCGCGGTCGTCGGTTCGAAGCCCTTGGGCGGGAACCGGTTCGTTGTCACGTCTCCATATGCGGGACAATGGGACACGTGACTAGGATCGTGATCATCGGTGGCGGACCAGGCGGCTACGAGGCGGCTCTGGTGGCCGCGCAACTGGGCGCGCAGGTCACGATGGTCGAGGAGGACGGTCCGGGCGGCGCCTGCGTCCTGACCGACTGCGTGCCGTCCAAGACGATGATCGCGACCTCGGTCCGCAAGCAGGCGTTGCTCGACGCGCCCTCGCTCGGCGTGCACTACTCCGGCGGGGCCGACCGCGACGTGGGGTCGGCCGAGGTCGACATGCCCCTGGTCAACAAGCGGGTGAAGGAGCTGGCCCAGGCGCAGTCCGCCGACATCGGCGCGCGGGTCGCGGCCGAGGGCGTCGAGATCATCAAGGCCCGCGGCCGGCTGGTCGACCCGCAGGTGGTCAGGGCCGGCGACCGGACCATCAGGGCGGACGTCGTCATAGTCGCCACCGGCGCCACGCCGCGCATCCTGCCGGGCGCCGAGCCCGACGGCGAGCGCATCCTCACCTGGCGGCACCTCTACGACCTCGACGAGCTGCCCGAGCACCTCATCGTGATCGGCTCGGGTGTGACGGGGGCCGAGTTCGCCGGCGCCTACCGCTCGCTCGGGTCCGAGGTCACACTGGTGTCCTCCCGCGACCGCATGATGCCCAACGAGGACGCCGACGCCGCCGAGGTGCTCGAAGAGGTCTACCGGCGCCGCGGCATGAACGTCATGGGCCGCTCGCGCGCCGCCTCCGTCAAGCGCACCGCCGACGGGGTCGTGGTGACCCTGGAGGACGGCCGCACCGCCGAGGGCTCCCACGCGCTGATGACGGTCGGCATGGTCCCCAACACCTCGGGCCTCGGCCTCGAGGAGGCCGGCGTGACCCTCGACAGGGGCGGGTTCATCCAGGTCGACAAGGTGTCGCGCACCTCGGCTCCCGGCGTCTACGCCGCGGGCGACTGCACGGGCGTGCTCATGCTCGCCTCCGTCGCCGCCATGCAGGGCCGCATCGCCGTCTGGCACGCGCTCGGCGAGGCCGTCCAGCCGCTGCGGCTCGCGACCGTCGCCTCCACCATCTTCACCGACCCCGAGATCGCCGCCGTCGGCGTGTCGCAGAAGCAGATCGAGGCGGGCGAGATCGAGGCGAACGTCGTCAAGCTGCCGCTGTCGACCAACGCCAGGGCGAAGATGCAGGGGTTCAACGACGGCTTCATCAAGCTCTTCTGCCGCCCGCACACCGGCATCGTGCTCGGCGGCGTCGTCGTGGCCCCCAGGGCCTCCGAGCTCATCCTCGCCGTGTCGGTCGCGGTGCAGCAGCGGCTCACGGTCGACCAACTGGCCCACACGTTCGCGGTGTACCCGTCGCTGTCCGGATCCATCACGGAGGCGGCGCGCCGCCTGATGCAGCCGACCGCCGCCATCGGCATCTGACGCCCCCGCGCGCGGGCGCGGTCCGACGGGCTGCGCGCTCAGGCGCCGTCGGGTGACTCCGCGCTCAGGCGCGGTAGGGCCCTGGACGGCGGGCCGCCGCGGCCCACAGGGCGAGCGTGACGAGCAGGCCGAGCGATCCGACGACCACCAGGACCAGCCCGAGAGAGACCACGGGACCGCCCGCGGGTGTGGACGGCGGGTCGAACGCGGCCGGACGCTCCGCCCTCGCGCTGGGCGAAGGCGTGGGTGTGGCGAAGCCCTTCGCGTCGTCGGGGACGTTCTTCGGCGTGCCGCGCGCGCCGGTCAGGTCGAGATCGTCGGCGAAGGTGAAGTCGGCGTCATGGACGTTGGCGCCGGCGAGCTCGGCTCCGTCCATCTCCGCGGAGCTGAACCGCACCTCCCGCAGGTCCGCGTCGCGGAAGAGCGCGTGGGGAGCCTCGATCGAGATCAGCTCGGCCTCGTGCAGCTTGGCCCTGGTGAAGTCGGCCCTGCGCGCCTTGGCCTGGCCGAGCTTGGCGTCGACGAGATCGGCGCCGACGAGCTTGGCGAGCGTGAGGTCCGCCTGGCCGAGGTAGGCCCTGGTGAGCTTGGCGCCGCTGAGGTTCGCCCGGGGAAAGCGCACCTGCGTCGCGCCGACGTCGACGAGGTCGGCGCCGCGCAGGTCGGCGTAGTCGCCGTGCATCTGCCCGAGATCGGCGCCGCGCAGATCGGCCTCCCTGAAGTCGACGTACTTCGCGACGGCCTGCCCGAGGTCGGTCTGCCGCATCGAGGCCTCGCGCAGGATCGCGCCGGTCAGGTCCTTCTGGGTGAGGTCGACGCCGTCGAACGTCGCGCCGGTCAGGTCGGCGCAGCGCAGGGAGGAAGGCAGCCTGCGTCCCTTGCTGAAGTCGGCGCCGCGAAGGTTCGCCCGGTCGGCGGCCCGGCACGGGCCCGCATGAGCGTGCGCGGACGGCGCGGCCACCACCACGGGCAGCGCCATGAGGGCGGTGACGAGCGCTAAGGAGATCGAACGGCGCAACGGGGCCTCCTTGCCACCGGCCCCATGGGTCCGCCAGGCGGTTGCTTGACCTTCAGCTTACAAAGCCCCGGGGGCCACACGGTCCCCAGGAGTCACAGCTGTGTGCCGTGGAACGCGGAAAGGCCCCGGTGAGAAGCTCACCGGGGCCCGTCCGTTCAGGACCGGAGGCAGGGGTGGTTACCAGTCACCGCCGCCGAAGTCACCACCGCCGAAGTCGCCGCCGCCGCCGAAGTCGCCCCAGCCACCGCCACCGCCCATGTCGCCGCCGCCGAAGTCGCCCGCGCCCGCGTCGGAGTAGCCGGCGCCGTAGCCGCCCATGCCGAAGCCGCCGCCGAGCATGCTGCCCATCATGGTGCCGACGAACATCATGGTCATGACGTCGCCGAAGCCGCCGTAGTAGCCGTAGGCGTAGGGCTGGTAGGCCGGTCCCGCGTCGTAGTACGGGCGGTACTGGCCGTTGACCATGACCTGGCGGGTCTCCGGGTCGTAGCCGCCCTCCACCGCCATGGCGTCGGCCGCGCAGGCGGGCACCTCGCGGGGCGCGCCGCCGGCCGGGGCCCAGCGCACGTCGCGCACCGAAGGACCGTGCTGCGGGTTGAAGAAGCAGGGCGCCCGCCGCTCGGGGATGGGCTCGTTGTTGACCCTGGCCTTCACCACGGCCAGCGCGTAGCGGCCGTCCTCGAGCGTCGTGGTGACGTCGCGGACCTGCTCGGCCTGCTGCACGGTGACCAGCTGCTCCTTGGCCTTCTCGTAGGAGTCGAGGGCGGTCTGCCACTCGGTGATGTTCTGACCGCCTGCGCCCGCGAGCCTGACGTCGCTGTCGAGCGCGGTGATCTCCTCACCGAACTTGGTGACGTCCTCCTCCACCGTGGTCTTGACCGCGGTGAGCTCGGCGAGGCGCCGCTCCTCCAGCTTCTTCTTCTTGTTCTTGGAGTAGAGGAAGTAGCCGCCACCGCCGACCAGGGCCAGCACGCCGAGGCCCACCAGCGCGCCGGTGCCGGAGCCCTCGCTGCCCGCGGTGCTGCCGGTGTCGAGGGCCGAACGCTTGCCCGCGGCCGCCAGGTCGATGCGGTTGGTGAAGTCCTCCATGCCCGCCACGATGTCGCCGGAGTTGGCGTTGACGGAGAGGTTGACGATCCGGGTCACGAGGGACTGCTTCACCTGGCTGGAGGCGGCGAACAGGCTCTTGCCGTCGATGACCGCGATGGTGGCCATCGGGCGGCCGGCCGCGTCGAGGGCCTTGCCCAGCGAGGAGAAGTAGGTGCCCAGCTCCGACTCCTGCACCGTGTTGTCGGGCAGTGCCACGGCGTAGATCTTGTTGTCGGCGCCCTTGAGCGCGTCGCGGATGCCGGACTGCTCATCGGAGGTGAGCGGCGAGCCTGACTGCACGAAGAGCGGGTCCCCGCCCTTCCAGGTCGTGACCACGGTGTTGACGTCGGGTGGGGCCGCGGCGTGCGCGGCGGGCGAAAGCGCGAAAACGGCGAACAGACCGGCGATCAGAGCCGCGATCGCGGCCGTCGTCCGGCGCAGCGGATGGGTCATTGGCAGCAAGCCTCCTTCGTCCTTTAGGACGAATGAGCGGTTGGCAGAGTTCCTCGTCTCCGAACCTACCCGCTAGGCGTCCTTGATCTCGCAGATGGCCGCCCCTGATGTGACGGTCTGTCCCACGGTCGCCACCAGGCCCGTGACGGTGCCCGCCTTGTGCGCGGTCAGCGGCTGCTCCATCTTCATCGCCTCGAGCACGACGATCGTGTCCCCCTCGGCCACCGTGTCGCCGTCGGCGACCACGACCTTGACGATCGTGCCCTGCATGGGGCTGACCAGCGCGTCGCCACCGGCCGCCGCCTTCTTGGCGGCGCCCGCCTTCCTGCGGGACGGCCTGCCGGCCGCCGGCTTGGGCGCCGCCGCGGCGAACCCGGCGGGGAGCACGACTTCCAGACGCTTGCCGCCGACCTCGACGGTCACGCTCTCCCTGGCGGAGGGCTCACCGGACTCCACGCCCCCCGTGTACGGCGGGACGCCGCCCGCCCACTCCGTCTCGATCCACCGGGTGTGGACGGCGAACGGCTCGGCGGTGAAGGCGGGGTCGCCGGCCACGGCCCGGTGGAAGGGCAGCACCGTCGGCATGCCGTCGATCTCGAACTCGGCCAGCGCCCTGCGGGAGCGTTCGAGCGCCTCGGTGCGGGTGCGTCCGGTGACGATGAGCTTGGCGACCAGCGAGTCGAAGGTCTGGGGGACGGTCATCCCCTCCTCGTAGCCGGAGTCGAGCCGTACGCCGGGGCCCGAGGGGGCGCGCATCACGGTCAGGGTGCCGGGAGCGGGCAGGAAGTTCCTGCCCGGGTCCTCGGCGTTGATCCGGAACTCGATGGAGTGGCCGCGCAGCGGCGGGTCGTCGTAGCCGAGCGGCTCGCCGTCGGCGACGCGGAACATCTCGCGCACCAGGTCGACGCCCGCGACCTCCTCCGTGACCGGGTGCTCGACCTGCAGGCGGGTGTTGACCTCGAGGAAGGAGATCGTGCCGTCCTGGCCGACGAGGAACTCGCAGGTGCCCGCGCCGACGTAGCCCGCCTCGCGCAGGATGGCCTTGGAGCTGGTGTAGAGGGTCTCGACCTGCTCGGGTGTGAGGAAGGGGGCGGGCGCCTCCTCCACGAGCTTCTGGTGGCGGCGCTGCAGCGAGCAGTCGCGGGTGCTGACCACGACCACGTTGCCATGCGTGTCGGCCAGGCACTGGGTCTCGACGTGGCGGGGGCGGTCGAGGTAGCGCTCGACGAAGCACTCGCCGCGGCCGAAGGCGGTGACGGCCTCGCGCACCGCCGACTCGTAGAGGTCGGGAACCTCCTCGAGCGTCCTGGCGACCTTGATGCCGCGCCCGCCGCCGCCGTACGCGGCCTTGATCGCGATGGGCAGCCCGTGCTCGCGCGCGAAGGCGAGCACCTCCTCGACGCCCGAGACCGGGTCCTTGGTGCCCGCGACCAGGGGCGCGCCGACCTTCTGCGCGATGTGCCTGGCCTGGACCTTGTCGCCGAGCGCGGCGATGGCGGAGGGCGGCGGGCCGATCCAGGTCAGGCCCGCGTCGATGACGGCCTGGGCGAAGTCGGCGTTCTCGGCGAGGAAGCCGTACCCGGGATGGACGGCGTCGGCCCCGGTCTCGGCGGCGATCCGCAGCAGCTTGGCGATGTCGAGGTAGGTCTCGGCGGGCGAGCGGCCGCCGAGCGCGTGGGCCTCACCGGCGACCTTGACGTGGAGCGCGTCGAGATCCTGCTCGGCGTAGACGGCGACGCTGGCGATCCCCGCGTCCTCGCACGCCCTGGCGATCCGCACGGCGATCTCGCCACGATTGGCGATCAGAACTTTCCGCACCGACGTCTTTCCCTTCTCGACCAGGTCTGCAAAGGAGTCTAGGGCGGTCACCTGCCGAGGTAGGCGCCGCCGTTCACGTGGAGGACCTGCCCCGTGAGATGACCCGCACCGGGGGAGGCGAGGAAGAGGACGGTTTCGGCGATGTCGTCGGGCGTGCCGGCGCGGCCGTTGCGGGTGCTCTCGACGCGGTGCTTGACGCCCTCGGGCGTGAGGCGGCCGCGGAAGAACTCGGTGTCGACGACGAGGCCGGGCGCCACGACGTTGGCCGTCGCCCTGGAGCCGAGCTCGGCCGCCAGATCGGCGGTCCACGACTCCATGGCGGCCTTGGCGGCGCCGTACGAGCCCGAACCGGTGCCCCGCGCGGCGATGGAGCCGATGGAGACGATCCTGCCGCCCTTGGCCAGGCGCGGCAGGAGCGCGGTGGTGACCAGGACGGCCGACATCAGGTTGGCGTTGAGGTTGGCCCACCAGGCCTCGGCGACGTCCATCAGGTCCTCGTCCTGAGGCTTGCCGCGTTCGAGGTTGGTGTTGCCGCCCGCGTTGTTGACCAGCACGTCGACCGTCCTGGGCAGCAGGGTGAGCGCCTCCTGCACGGCGACGGGGCTGGCGGCGTTGAAGACGGCGTAGGACGCGCCGAGCCGTTCCGCGGCGTCCTTCAGGACCTGCTCACGGCGGCCGGTGATGGTGACCTTGTCGCCCTGTGCGGCGAACGCGGCGGCGATGGCGTAGCCGATGCCGGTTCCTCCGCCGGTGACCACAACCTCGCGCATGCTTGTCCCCCTTTATCCGAACAATCCTCTGGAGGACCATAGCCGCTCGGCATAACCCGGGGCGACGGCGGGGTTGCCTGCCTATCGTGAGGGCGCCCGTCGGTCGAATCTGGAGGAGCGCATGACGCACAACTTGCTCGGTGGCAACCCTGCGGAGATGCAGCAGATGGCCACCCAGTTCACCCAGCAGGCCGAGGCGGTGCGCAGCACCATGGCGGCGCTGGATCGTGAGGCGGCCAAGGTCGGCACCGCGTGGACCGGGCCGGGGGCCGACCGGTTCGGCGGCGCGTGGCAGAGCTACCGGGCCTCCTTCCAGCGGATGGCGGAGGAGCTGCAGGAGGCGGCTCGGGTGATCAACACCTATCGGGGCAACATCGAGTCGGCCACCCGCTGACGCCTCATTCCTCCCAGCCCGGCCCCTCCGTAGGTGCCGGGCTGGCGTCTTTTGGGGAGAGATCTGGCTCGCTCCCTCCGTGGGTGCCGGGCTGGGTTTTCTGGGGGGTGATCTGGCTCGCGCCCTCAGATGCCGGGCTGGGTTCATTGGTGAGGGGATCCGGCCGGATCTCTCTGGGGGAAGGGCGATCTGGGCGGGTACCGGGTCCGGAGGGCTTTAGTCCGGCAAAAGGGGCAAGCTAGGCTCTGGGGCCGTGATCGTTCGGGGACTGCTGGCAGGGATGCTGGCAACGCAGGTCTTGACCGCTCCCGCGGCGGCCGTGCGGGCGCCGGAGGTCTGCGACCCGCCCAGAGGCACGCTGGCCGTCGCCGAGCCATGGGCGCAGCGCAGGCTCGACCCCAAACGGGTGTGGCCCATCACGCGGGGCGAGGGCGTGACGGTCGCCGTCATCGACAGCGGCGTGGATCTGACGCACCCCTCGCTGCGCGTCGCGGGCAAGGCCGATCTCACCGGCACCGGCTACCGCGACTGCATCGGCCACGGAACCGCGGTCGCCGGCATCATCGCGGCCCAGCACCTCAAGGGCGTGGCGTTCCACGGTGTGGCCCCCGGCGTCCGGCTCCTGTCGTTCAAGCAGACCAACGAGGAGCGGAAAGGCAACCCCGAGCTCCTCGCCAAGGCCATCAAGACCGCCACCGACCTCAAGTCCGACGTGATCAACCTCTCCATCGAGATGGAGGCGGACGATCCCAGGATCAGGGCCGCCGTCGCCTACGCGCTGGCCAACAACGTGGTGGTGGTCGCCGCGGCAGGCAACGTCAAGAAGGAGGACGGCACCCCGGCTCCCGCCTACCCCGCGAGCTACGAGGGGGTGATCTCGGTGGGTTCGGCGGGACCGGACGGCAGGCTCACGAGCTTCTCCAATGCCGCGGGACAGGTCTCCGTCCTCGGCCCCGGCGGGACCATCACCAGCACCTGGACAGGCAAGTCCTTCGCCACCGACCTCGAAGGCACCAGTTACGCCGCGCCGTACGTCGCGGGGGTGGCGGCGCTGGTCCGCGCGCGCTTCCCCGGCCTCGACCAGGCACAGGTGAAGCGGCGGATCATGCTCACCGCGGACGGCGCGTCGGGCCAGGGAACGGGCGCGGGCATGGTGAACCCCCTTCTCGCCGTCACCGCGATCCTGCCCTCGGAGAACGGCCCCGCGCTGGCTCCGCCCCTTCCCTCCGCGCTGCCCGCGGGCGTCGTGAGCAAGGTGCCGCCCGTGAACGAGCACGCGATCTCGCTCGGCCTCATCGTGGCCGGCGGCGCGCTGGCCGGGATCGGGATCGTGGTGGCCGCGCGGATGCTGGTGCCGATGGGGCGGCGCAGGGGATGGCGGGCCGGCAGGGCGAACTGACGATGTCCTGACGATGAAGTGTCAGAAACCCATGTTACGGATGGTGCGGATTTGGTTGAATATGCCGAGATCTTGCACTGTGGTGTGAAAGGACTGAGATGCACCCCCTGCGTCCGGGCGATCCCGAGCAAGTAGGCGAGTACTCGATTCTCGGGCGCGTGGGCGAGGGACCGCGGGGCGTGGTCTACCTGGGCCAGGAGTCCGACGACGGTCCCGTACGCGCCATCAAGGTCTTCACCGACGCCGGTGAGGAGATCGTCGACCAGCTGCGGTCGGCCAAGCGGGTGTCGAGCTCGTACGTGGCGCGGACGCTGGACGCCGGGCTGGTGGACGGCAGGCCGTACCTCGTCAGGGAGCACGTGGAGGGCCGCAGCCTCGCCGAGACGGTCGAGGCGGACGGCCCCCTGGAGGGCGACGCGCTGGAGCGCGCCGCGGTCGGCATCCTCACCGCGCTGACCGCGATCCACCTGAAGGGCCTGTCGCACCGGGGGCTGACGCCGTACAACGTGATCCTCGGCGCCGACGGCCCCAGGGTGACGGACGCGGGCGCGGGCGAGCCCGAGGGCGAGATGGGCTACCGCGCCCCCGAGCAGCTCAACGGGCTGCAGCATGGGCCGTACGCCGACATCTTCAGCTGGGCGGCCACCGTCGTCTTCGCGGCCTCGGGACAGCCGCCGTTCGGCCACGACCGTGAGGCCGTGCTCAACGAGAAGCCCGACGTGGGCGACCTCGAGCAGCCCCTGCGCAAGGTGGTCGTCGCGGCGCTGGCCAAGGACGTCGGCCAGCGGCCCACCACGTACACCGCGCTGCTGCAGCTGCTCGGCGACAAGAGCGCCGACAAGCTGGTCGCGGCCGGCGATCCGGGCGCGGCGCAGCAGACCGCGGTCATGGTGCCGCCCCAGGTCGGTCCCGGCGAGCTGGCGGTGCCGCCGCAGGCGGGCCACGTCGGGCCGCCCATCGAGGGCGTTCCCGTGCAGACGCCGCACGCCCAGCTGCCGCCGAGGCTGCCCGACTGGGTCACCCCGCAGCCCGCGTGGGGACCGCCGGGCCAGCCCCGCCAGGGGCAGCTGCCTCCTCCGCGCGAGCCGCAGCAGGTGTGGCAAGCGCAGGCCCAGCCGCAGGGCAGCCCGCGCCGCAGGTCCTTCCCCCTCGGGCTGGTGGCGGGTGTCGGCGTCGTCGCGCTGATGTCGGGCCTCGGGCTGTGGGGCGCGAGCCAGTACACCACCGTGGGGAACCTCAGCCCCGCCGCCGCCGAGGGCAAGGTGGCCGAGTCGCCGGCCGTCTCGACCGACGCGCCCGTGGGCGCCGCCGGTGACGCGCAGCCGCTCCCGCAGCCCACGACGACGGTGACCGTGCCATGGGCCACCACGTCGGCCGGTGCCGACGACGCGGGAGTGGGGCCGCTGGTGCTGCCGAGCGAGTGGACGACCGACAGCCCACAGGTGCCGGAGCTCACCTCGGCGCCCCTGCCGACGCAGTCGATCGCGGTGCCCAGCACGCAGCCGCAGGTGGCGCAGCCCACCGCGACGGTGACGGTCTCGTCGACGGCCAAGCCGTCGGAGAGCGCCTCGGAGAAGAAGTCGGACGAGCCAACGGAGAAGCCCTCCGAGAAGCCGACGGAGAAGCCCAAGGAGAAGGAGAAGCCCACCGAGGAGCCCACTCCGACCCCGGAGCCCACTCCCACCCCGGAGCCGACTCCCACGCAGAAGCCCTCCGAGAAGCCCTCCGAGAAGCCCACTGAGGAGCCCAAGCCGACGCCGACGAAGACGACGGCGGAGCCCAAGCCGACGCCGACGAAGACGACGGCCAAGCCCACACCGACTCCCACCAAGACGACGCCGAAGCCGGCGCCCACCCCGACCAAGACCACCGCGCCGCCGCCCCCGGCGGAGCAGAAGAACCCCCACACCGCCACCGAGGTGTGCGGCTCGGGGTACTACGTGCAGCGCCAGAGCTCCTTCAGCGGTGGCACGACCTACCAGCTCTACAACAGCGGCGCGGGTCAGAACTGCGTCGTCACCATGAAGACCTCCAACATCGGCCAGGAGACCCCGGTCAGCGCGACGCTCGAGGTTCAGGGTGGCGGCTCCAAGACCGACAGCGGCAACTTCAAGTACTACGCGGGTCCCGTCTACCTGCCCGCCAAGGGCAAGTGCGTGAAGTACTCCGGCAGCGCGGGCTCGGGGAGCACGAGCGCGGGATGGGCCAACTGCGGATGAACAATGGCTATACGCGAACGTAACGGATAATCCGCACGACCGTAATGTCCCTGCCGCAACATGATCGCATCCGGGACGAACGGGAGTGAGTCATGGCGGAGCCGCCCCCTCAGCAAGTCGACCACCACCAGCTGAGGAAACGGGCGGCTCCCGCTTTTGACGACGCGGGCTCCGACATCCGGGCCGCGGTGCGCATGGCCGCTGAGGCGCTGCGCGGGCTCGGCGGCTGGTCCACCGACGAGGAGGTCGACAAGGCCTTCGTCGAGTGGTTCACGCCGAAGAGAGACGAGATGATCGAGCTCATCGGCCAGTTCGCCGAGGTCTACGAGGACGTCGGCGACGGGCTGCGCGCGATCTCGCAGAACGTCGCCACCGTCGACTGGGGGATCGCGGACGACCTCAAGGTCGAGGACCTGCCGATCTACTCCTGGCCGCCGAAGCAGGGTTCCTGATGGCGGCGGCGGGGTTCGACCCGTCCATCGGGAAGAACGGCCTGCTCAAGATGGCCAACCCGATGGCGCCCTACCGCCTGCTGACCATCGCCCTGGCCGCGGGGGCGGGCTCGATGATCCTGCTGCGGATCTACGCGGGCGTCACGGCCCCCGAGATCCCCCCAGATCAGCTCCGCAAGGCGGCCGAGATCTTCAGGAAGCTCGCCGACGACCTCGACGGCGGGGCCAAGCCCGAGGGCGGCATCGCCGACCTGGCCGACAAGGCCGCGGCGTCGGTGTGGGAGCACAACGGCGGGGCGGCCGTCGACGCCTTCAAGAAGCTCTACACCGAGAGGATCGCCCTGTTCCCTCCGGCGTTCGCCAAGGACTGCAGGGTCATCGCGACGGGCTGCGACGCCTACGCCGCCCTCGTCGAGGAGGTGCGCAAGCGACTGGCGGAGATCGACGACGCCATCATGCAGGTGCTGTGGGTGGTCGCCTTCCAGCCGCTCACCACGGCCCTGTACGCCGTGGCCAAGGCGTGGGCCGCGCTGCAGATCGCCCGGCTGGCCAAGCTCGCCCAGGCGCTGAAGAGCCTCTTCGCGCTGAAGGCGGTCCAGATCCTGCGCATGGCCTTCCCCACCTACCTGCTGACGACGATCAACTACGCGCTGATCGACGGCGCGGCCTACGCGGCGGGCTCGGTCACCGCGAGCGCGACGAGCAAGGCGGCGTGGGGCGTGCCCGTAGGCGGAGTCAAGGAGAACGCCGAGGACTTCGGGGTCATCGTCGGCGCCAACACCGGCTACATCGTCGGCTACGACCTCGCGAAGCTCGGCCTGCCAGGGCCCGCCAGCCGTGGAAGCGAGCTCACGGCCAGGCTCATGGGCTCCGCCTACGGCTACACGCCCACGGAGAACGTGATCAAGGGCGAGGAGGAGCTCGCGGCCACGCCGGAACAGTGGGCGTCCAAGCTGGAGGGCCACGGCCTCCGGGCGCTGATCTTCCCGCCCGGCTGGCGCTTCGTGAGGTGACCTGCGGCGGCTGATCAGTACCCCCGGTAGCCGCTGCCCGTCTTCATGCCGACCACGCCGGGCACCTCGGAGACCGAGCCGTAGCGCTCGATGGCGTAGCGGACCCCGGCGATGATGTTGTCCACCGGGTTCCAGATGTCCTTGTGCCCTGGCAGCGCCCAGCGGTTGAAGGTCGGGTCGATGGTCTGCATCAAGCCCTTGGACGGGATGCCCGCGGCGGCGTTGGAGTCCCAGTTGTTGATGGCGTGCGGATTGCCACCCGACTCGTGCTGAATGATCATCCAGATGTCGCTGGCGTTCATCTTGGAGACGGGGTAGCCCTGTTCGGCCAGGATCGCGGTCGCCTGCTCGATCCACTCCTTGATCTTCCCCGTCGGCGCGGGGCCGCCACCGGCAGCCGGGGGCGGCCCGCTGGGGCCGTAGCCGCCGAAGCCGCCGCCGGAACCGCCGGGGCCGCCGCCCTCCCCGCGCACCCCGTAGCCGGGGGTGCGCTCCCAGCCCGCGATCTTCTTTCCCGGCTCGGGAACGAACGGCTGGGCGGCGGCCTCCCTGATGGCCGCGAAGGTGTCGCGGCCGTTCTTGTAGTCGGCTCCGAGCTTGTCGACGGCCGTCTTAGCGTCCTTCACCGCCGTGCGGACCTTGCGCACGTGCCCCTCGGCGGTGTCGGCCTTGGCCGCGTAGATCTTCTCCGACTCGGCCGCCTTCTGCTGGGATGTGGCGTCGGGGTTCTGCTTGCCGTAGTCGGTCACCGCCGTGGCCGCGCTGTCCAGCAGTGCCTGGACCTTGGGCTTGGCGTCGGCCAGCGCGGTCGCCACCGCGTCGAGCGCGTTCGCGCAGGCGGCAAGGGCGTCGTGCAGGCCGTCGGCCGCTCTGCCATACCCGCTCATGTAGGAGACGAAGGAGTTGGCCGAGCTGCCGTGCCAGGCGGCGTCCACGTTGCGGACGGCGGCGCCCACACCTGCGCCGAACTCGGCGACGTCGCCCGCGGCCGAGCGCCAGTCGGCCGTGATGTCGCGGATGCCGTCGGGGTTGCCGCTGACCTCGCGCAGCAGGCCCTCCAGCCGCTCCTTGGAGCTCACGAGGTCGCCTTGTGCGCCGCGCGCACGTTGTCCATGACGGTGTCCAGAGCCGTTTCGACGCCGCCGAGCTTCTTCTTCGCATGACCGAGCTCGTCCGACAGCGTGCTCCACGCGGCGTCGACGGCCTCGGCCAGCCCGCCCGCGCCGCCGACCTTGCCGAAGTTCGTGGAGTCGGTCGGCGTGCTCGCCTTCACGGGCATGGCGGTGTCGACGCTCTCGTACTGCCCCGCGGCCTTGAGCGCGTCGGAGCGGCACTTGTCGAGTGCCTCGAAGTGGAGATCCACGAGATCATTCCTCAGCGGTCAGGTAGGCGGTCTGGGAGAGGCGGGCGCCGAAGCGGCGGTCGACGTAGTAGCCGCGGCCGGGCGGCAGCGGGTGCGGCCGGACGTTGCCGAACAGGTAACCCTCGTCCTTGTTGCCGGACAGGATCACCGCGGGGGTGGCCATGTCCTTCAGCCGCTGGATGACGGGGTCGAACATGGCCCTGCTCGCGCCGCCCATCTGCCGCGACATGACCAGGTGCAGGCCGATGTCGCGGGCCTGGGGCAGCAGCTCGACCAGCGGGCCGAGCGGGTTGCCCGAGGTGGCGACCAGGTCGTAGTCGTCGACGAAGATGTAGAGGTCGGCGCCCTTCCACCAGCTGCGCTCGCGCAGCTGCTCGGGCGTCAGGTCGGCCGGAGGCAGGCGGTTGACCAGCGCGTCGCGGGTGTCCTTGATGAGGTCGGCGGCCGCCGCGCTGGAGGCGGCGTAGCCGATGCGGTGGTCGGTCACCGCGGAGTCGAGCAGCGACCTGCGGTAGTCGATCACGATCATCCTGGCCTCGCCGGGGGTGAGCCTGGCGACCAGCCCCTCGGCGATGAGGCGCAGCAGGTTGGACTTCCCGCTCTCGTTGTCGCCCACCACGATGAAGTGGGGGTCGGCCTCGAAGTCGAGCATGACGGGAGAGAGCGTGGCCTCGTCGATGCCGATCGGGACGACGCGCGGACCGGTCTCCTCAGGACGGGGCAGCGTGTGCGCGGGCAGGATCGCGGGCAGCAACCTGATCGCGGGAGCGGGCCTGCCCTGCCATGAGTCCCTGATGGCGTGCACGAGCCCGCGCACCCCCACGGCCAGGTCGTCAGAGGTCTGCACGCCGTCGATCCTGGGCAGCGCGGTCAGGAAGTGCAGGCCGTCCTTGGTGAGGCCGCGTCCTGGCACGCCCTCGGGCACCGCGAGCGCCTTCTTCCTGTTGACCTCCGACTCGTAGGCGTCGCCGAGCTTCAGCTCGACCCTGGTGGCGAACAGGTCGCGGATGCCCGGCCTGAACTCCGACCACTTGTTGGTGGCCGCGACGATGTGGATGCCGTAACCGAGGCCGCGGGCGGCCAGGTCGGTGACGACGGGCTCGAGGTTCTCGAACTCCTGGCGCAGCGTCAGCCAGCCGTCCACGACCAGGAAGACGTCGCCCCAGCCGTCGCCCTCGATGGCGCCCTCCGACAGCATCCGGCGGTAGCTGACGATCGACTCGATGCCCTGCTCGGCGAACTCCCGCTCGCGCTGCTCGAGGATGGAGGCGATCTCGGCCACCGTACGGCGGACGCGGTCGCCGTCCAGGCGGGTGGCCACGCCGCCCACGTGCGGCAGCGGCTCCAGGGAGGCGAGCGCGCCGCCGCCGAAGTCGAGGCAGTAGAACTGCGCCTCCTGCGGGGTGTGCATGAGCGCCATGCTGGTGACGAGCGTGCGCAGCGCGGTGCTCTTGCCGCTCTGGGTGCCGCCCGCGATGCCCACGTGGCCGCCGCCGCCCGACAGGTCCAGCCACAGCGGGTCGCGGCGCTGCTCGAAGGGCTTGTCGATGACGCCGACGACGGCGTGCAGCCGGCCCCTGCCCGTCCAGCCCGTCGTGGACAGGCCGTACTCGGGGGTGACCGACAGCGGAGGGAGCAGGTGCGCGAGAGTGGGCGGCTCGGCCAGCGGCGGCAGCCAGATGCGGTGCGCGGGGGGTCCGGCGCCCTCCAGCCGCGCGACGACCACGTCGAGGAGGCTGCGCTGGTTCGCGCCGGTCTCCTCCTCGACAGGGGCGATGGCCATGGGCTCGTCGGGCTCGGGGACGGGGGAGTAGGCGGGGCCGTACTCCACGACCTGGTGCGAGGGGGCGCCGCCGTCCTGCGCGGCGGCCTGGGCCGGGTCGGCGTGGTACGCGCCCGAGACGTAGGCGGCCTTGAAGCGGGTCATCCCGGTGGTGTCGAACTTGAGGTAGCCGTTGCCGGGCGCGGAGGGCAGCTCGTAGGCGTCGGCCACGCCGAGCACGACCCTGCTCTCCATGGCGGAGAACGTGCGCAGGCCGATCCGGTACGACAGGTGGGTGTCGAGGCCGCGCAGCCTGCCCTCCTCGAGGCGCTGCGAGGCCAGCAGCAGGTGCACGCCCAGCGAACGGCCGAGGCGGCCGATCATCACGAACAGCTCGATGAACTCGGGCTTGGCCGTCAGCAGCTCGCTGAACTCGTCGAGCACGACGAAGAGCGTGGGCATCGGGGCGAGGTCGGCGCCCTGCTCGCGGGCGCGTTCGTAGTCGCGCAGCGAGGCGTAGTTGCCGGCCGCGCGCAGCAGCTCCTGCCTGCGCACCATCTCGCCGTGCAGGGCGTCGTGCATGCGGTCGACCAGCGGCAGCTCGTCCTCGAGGTTGGTGATGACCGCGGAGACGTGCGAGAGGTTGTCCAGGCCGAGGAAGGTCGCGCCGCCCTTGAAGTCGACGAGGACGAAGTTGAGGATCTCCGAGGAGTGCGTCATGGCCAGGCCGAGGACCAGCGTGCGGAGCAGCTCGCTCTTGCCCGAACCCGTCGCGCCGATGACCAGGCCGTGCGGGCCCATGCCGCCCTGGGCGGACTCCTTGATGTCGAGCTCGACCACGCGCCCGTCGGCGCCGAGGCCGATGGGGACCCTGAGCCTGTTGCGGCCCGCGCGCGGCAGCCAGGTCATCGAGGGATCCAGCCGGGCGGGATCGCCCACGCCCAGCAGGTCGGTCAGCGAGGTGTTGGCGCCGAGCACGTCCTGCGTCTCGCCCCCGCTGACCGCGGAGGCGCGCAGCGGCGCGAGCTGCCTGGCCAGGCCCTCCGCGCGCAGGTAGTTGAGGAAGTCGGGGTCGCCGAGTCTGTTGGTCGAGCGCTTCCCCGCATGGTCGATCTTGACCATGTGGAAGCCGTCGGGCTGGATGTCCAGGCGCAGCGTGCTGCGCTCCTCGACGGCGCCGGTCGCGCCGGACAGGTCGATCACGGTCACGCCCTGGATGGCGTCCATGCCGAGCTGCGAGTCGTGCGGGACGTGCCCGCCGTCGACGATCACCACGTGGTACGGCAGCGCCTCGGCCGCCGCGCCCGGCTTGAACCTGGCCCGCTCCTTCAGCTCCTCGCCGACGAGCTGGTCGAGCTGGCCGAGGTTCTCGGCCATGAGCCTGACCTGGCCCGCGGCGTCGCTCTGCTCGGGGTGGAGGGCGTGGGGGAGCCACTTGACCCAGTCCCACTGCGGCATCGAATCCTTCGACGCGCAGATCATGATCCGCATGTCGTCGGGGGAGTGGAAGACGACGAGCTGGGCGATCATCGCCTTGACCAGGTCGCGGACGGCGGCCGTGTCGCCGCCCAGGTGAATCCTGGCGAAGGAGTTGAGCGCCACCGCGACGGGCAGTTCCGACACGGTGGAGTGGGCTCTGACGAACCTGCGCAGCGCGCCGGCCGACAGGGCGTCGAGGTCCTCGACCGGCTTGGAGTCCGGGGGGACGAGCTGCACGGCGAGCTTCTGCACACCGGTGCCGAGCCGTACGGTGCCGAAGTCCTCGTCCCGCGGCCTGCGCTCCCACAGGCGCGGCCCCATGGCCACCCACCACAGCGTGTCAGGGGCGGGGCCGCTCCACTCCAGCGCCTCACGCTGCTGGACGGCCGCCTTGCGGACCTTGCGCCTGATCTGTGACAGGTAGCGAAAATAGTCGCGGCGCAGGCCGTTGAGACGGTTCTTGCGCTCGCCCGCGTTGCGGCCCATCTGCCCGATCGTCATGCCGAGCATGGAGACACCGAACAGGCCGCTGGCCACGTACATGAGCGGGCTGGAGTTGCCGCCCGCGGTGAACATCAGTCCCATGGCGCCCGCGCCCGCCAGCATCGGGACGTACGTGAGCACGCCCATCATGCCCGCCGGCTCCACCTCGGGAATCTCGGGCGGAGACTCCAGCAGGATCTCCCCGCGTGGAGGCTTGGGGCTGGGGCGGCGCTCGGGGCGGCGCACGACGACGATGCTCACTGGCCGGACAACCCTCCTGTCACAGGAACCACTTTATTACCAGATGCCGTTATCGTCGGGAACGTGACTTCGATCGCGCATCCGCCGATGCAGCAAGGCGCGCTCCCGCAGATCCACGCGCCCCTGTCTCCGCTCTGCCACGTCACGATCGTCGCGCCACGCAGGCGTGCGGACCTGGCGCTGCCCGCCGACATCCCGCTGCCGCACGTGCTGCCGGGCCTGCTGCGCGCCGTGGGCGAGGCGGGCGGCGAGTCCTCCGCGGCGCCGGGCTGGGTGCTCCAGCGGCTCGGTGGCGCCCCCTTCGACCTGGGCCTGAGCCTGGGCGCGCTGGGCGTGCTCGACGGCGAGGTGCTGTACCTGCGGCCGCGCGAGGCGGCGCTGCCGCCGGCGCTCTTCGACGACGTGGCCGACGTGGTGGCCACGGGGGTCAAGGACGGCTCCGGCAAGTGGGAGTCGCACCACACCAGGGCGATGGGCGCGGGCGCGGCGGCCGTGCTGCTCGGCATGGGCGCGCTCGCGCTCACGCTGGCGGACGGCCCGCGGACGGGCCTGGCCCTGGTGTCGGGCGTGCTCACGGTGCTGCTGCTGGTGGCGGGCGCGGCGCTGTCCAGGGCGGTCGGCGACGCCTCCGCGGGCGCCATGATCGGCTACTCCGCGCTGCCGTACGCCTTCCTGGCCGGACTGTTCGCGCCGGGGGCGGGCCTCGGCGCGCCGCACCTGCTGGCCGGGCTCGCCTGTACGGCGCTGGCCGCCACGATCGGCGGCGCGGTCATCGCCGGCGGCGTCGCGGGCTTCCTCGGCACGGCGACCGCCTCCGTCGCGGGCGCGATCGCCGCGGCCCTCGTGATGGTCTTCGGCGCGTCGCCGGCCGGAACGGCGGCGGTGGCGGTCACCGTCCTGATGGCCTTCAGCCCGCTCATCCCCACCCTGTCGTTCAGGATGGCCAGGGTGCCGCTGCCCGCGCTGCCCACCAACGCCGAGGAACTACGCGCCGACAACCAGATCCTCGACAGCGCCTCGGTGCTGGAGCGCACCGACCAGGCACGCCGCTACGCGACGGGGATGGTCATCGCGATCGCCCTGGTGGCTCTCGGCGCCCTGGCCCTCCTCGTGGCCGAGGGCGGCTGGGTCGCCATCTCGATGGCCGTCACGCTCTCGCTGACGCTCGTCCTGCGCGCCCGCGTCTTCCACGGCTTCGGCCAGCGCCTCTGGCTGATCCTCACGGGCCTGGCGGGGCTCGTGGCGCCCGCCGTGGCCCAGAGCGTCGGGGCGGGGACCGTCGGCGCCGTCGCCGTGGTGGTCGGGCTGCTGTGGACGGCGATGGTCCTGCTCGGCCTCGGGCTGTGGCTGCCGACGGGACGGCCTTCGCCGTTCTGGGGCAGAGCGGGCGACATCGTGGACGTCATGCTGATCGTCGCACTGTTCCCGCTCGCGCTCGGCGTGCTGGATGTCTACTCCTGGATCCGCGGCCTGTCAGGCTGACGGGTCCCAGGCCAGGCGTCGCATGCGGTCGATCCGGTCGGCGTTCTCCCTGAGGTAGGAGTCCCGGAGGTCGTCGAACTCGCGCCGGATCGACTCCGAGCTGGTGTCGTTCCCCAGCGGCAGGGCGAGCAGGTCGCGGGCGCGCCGCTCGTGGTCGTCCGGAGCGGCCCTGACCAGTACCCGAGCTTCAGGGACGATGAAGCCCGGCGCCCTGCCGCCCGGCCACCAGAACTTCGACTGGGTGGCGCCGAAGCGCGAGAAGTGACGCGGTGATTGCGGGGTTTCATCCGCCGCGGCTAGGTTGAGGCGTTGCTGCGGCGAATGTGATGGATGGAGCGAGAATGAGCGAGGGGAACTTCGGCGGCATCGACGTCGAGAAGCTCATCAAGGGCGCCGACGCCCAGATGGCCCGGGTGGAGGAGATGCAGGAGAAACTGACCGCGCTGGTCGGCCGGGCCTCCGACGACGACGGCCTGGTCACCGTGGAGTACACCAGCGAGGGTATGCGCGAGCTCCAGCTCCACCCCAAGGCGATGCGGCTGAGCTCGGGCGAGCTCGCCGAGCTGATCAAGGAGACCGTCGCGGCCGCGGCGGCCGACCTGCAGCGCGGGCTCAACGAGGTCATGGGCGAGGTGTTCGGCGAGGACAACCCCATGCGGTACGCCGCCGACCCCGAAGGCTCGATGCACGACATCAGGCAGGCGCGTGCGGCCTTCGACCGGACCTTCGAGGACGTGATGGGCGAACTGGACCGCATCAGCCGCAGGCTCGATCTCTGAGCCCGCGGCCGATGCCGTTCAGCAGATGCAGTCGGGACTGGTCCCTTCGATCCTGATCCCGAAGGCGTCGCCCTCGGGATCGTAGATCTCCCGGGGCCGCTCTCCGCTGGACTCTCCGGCGGGGCTCGCTCCCATGCCGGGCACGTAGGGGTACATCCCCGAGCCCGTCGGCCCTGCTCCGCGCAGCACGCTGGGAGCGCCCGACGCCGCAGCGCCGCCAGGGGCGCCGTAGCCGAACGGGACGCTCTCCTTGCCGATCACGCCGTCCGTGCCCATGGAGAAGGGCGTGACGGGCGTCGTGGTGCGCGGCGTGTTCGTGCCGAGCATGTCGGCCGTCGTCGGGGTGGTGTGCGTGGGCACCGTCGTGGTCGGCGTGGGCGTTCCGTCGGCGAGGTCGGTGCCGGTGTCGCCGCCGATCACCGGAGGGGTGGTCTGCGGGTCGCGGGGGTTCTGTGAGGTGTCGCCGTCGCCCTGGCCCGGCTGCTCCGGCGCCGGTTCCTGCGGAGAGGGCTCCTGCGGCGCCGGCTGCTCCGGCGTCGGGTCCTGCGGCTTGGGGTCCTGCGGATCGGGATCCTGAGGCGTGGGGTCCTGCGGCCGCGAGTCGCCGCCCGGGTTCTGCTCCTGGCCGCCCGATCCGGATCCGCCCGATCCAGACCCGCTCGACCCGCCGGTTCCCGCGCCGGTTGAGCCCTGGCCGCCACCGGACGAGCCCTGGCCACCGGACGACGAGCCCCCGTTCCACGTCTGCGACGAGGTGTTGGGCGTGTCGGAGTCGCTGACGGTGACCTTGCCGGCCTTGCGCCCGCCCGTGTAGTCGAGGGGGGTGATCTTGGGAAGATCCCACGCCAGGCCCTCGGGCAGCTTGGCGTTGATCTTCTCGATCTCCGCGTTGAGCTTACGCAGGTGCTCCCTGGCGAGGATGTCCCCGATCGGGTTCGACTTGGGGGTGATCTCGCTGGGAGAGGGCGAGGGGGTGGGCAGCTTCAGGCCGTAGGTGTTGGCGTCGCTGGTCAAACTGTTCTGGTTGGCACTGAGGTCGACGTAGCCGCCCGGCACGTTGCTCTTGTAGCGCTCCAGCACCTCGGAGTACTGCTTGAGCTGGGTGCCGGTGTCCTTCAACGCCTTGTGCAGGGCCGCGGCTGTGGAGTGCAACGACCTCAGCGTCTTCTGCGCGTCCGCGGCGTCCTTGCCGTGCCAGGACGTCAGCAACGCCCGGTGCGCGCGCATCACCCTGGCCTGAAGCCCCGTCTCCGCGTCGAGTTTCGTGGCGGCGGAGAGGAACTCCTCGCTGGCGCGCGCAAGGCTCGCCGGGTCCGTGTTGTCGAGAAATGCCTTGATCTGCGCGTATGTCAGCTTCTCGTCGACCACGCAACCGGGGAAAGTTGAATAGATCTTGATAGGCGCCCAGGTGCCCATGGTGCCCTCCTCAGGCGCTGCTGTCCTTGTGACCCTGGTCGGTGTTGTCCACGGCCTTCTCGATGGCGATGCCCAGCACCTCGATCCTGCCGACCAGTTCCTTGTACTTGGTGAACATGACCTCGTACGCCTGGGCGATGTTCTCACCGAAGTACGTGGCCGTCTCCCACGCGCCGGTCTCCCTCGGCCCCACGTTGCCGAGGACCTCGAACTGGGTGAACGTGCCGGTCCCCGTCCAGGTCGCGCTGCCGCCGCCGGGAGCGGCGCCCTCGAAGTCGCTCAGCTCCTTGCGTAGTCCCCGGGCCGCGTCCCTGACCGAGTCGTGCTCGAGGTAGCGCTCGACGTCGGGGTCGAGCCCCTCCCAGTTGGGGGTGAGCTCCACCTCCGGCGGAGGCGTGCCTCCGACGTCTTCCTTCATGCCCTGTCCTTCGACACGTCGTCGATGCGATGGATGGTGACCTTGGCGTCACTGGAGAACAGGTCGTCGTCCTCCAATAGCCAGGTGGTCCTGTCGCGCTCCTTCTGCTCGGTCTTCGAGCCGGAGGCCGGGGGCGGGTAGATGCCGGGTGTGCCGCCGCTCGCGGAGGCGCGCACGCCGGCGCCCGCTCCTTGTACGACTCCCGCCGCGCCACCACTGGTTCCCCCGGAGGAGCCGCTGCCGCCGGAGGAGGAGCCCGTGCCCGTGGTCCCGAAGGGCGTGGTGCCGTCGCCGACCTGGGACATGGACGGGTCGTAGCCGGCGAGGCTGGTGTTCCCGCCCTTGCCGTCGAAGCCCGCGCCCTTCACGTCCGCGCCGTCGGGCGGCGACGATCCGTCGACGCTGCCGGGGTCGCCGTCGATGTCGCCGGCGCCGGGATCCACGGTCTGGATCTTGCCGTCGGGCCCCGAGCCGGTCACGCCGCCGCCGAGGTCCGAACCGTCGGGGGCCCGGCCGTCCAGGTCGATGTCGTCGACATCGGAGCCGTCCGGCCCGTCACCGTCGAACTCGCCCAGCCCGTCGAGGCCGGAACCATCGAGGCCGTCGGGCCCCTTGCCGAGCGTGGGGTCGTAGGCCTTCGTGGACAGGCCGGGCAGACCGCCGGGGCCGACCCCGCCGGGCGCCTGGAGGTCCTTCACCTTCACCTGGGGCACGGTGAACTGCGGGATATCGGTCTTCAGCGACTCGGGGAAGCGCCAGTGCGCCGTCTCGACGGTGGCCTTGGTCAGCTCCCGCAGGAACTTGTTGGCCGCCTTCTGCTCCTTCTCCTGCTTGCTCTCGCCGACCATGTTGAGGAAGGGCACGTCGCTGAAGAGAGAGGTGATGCCGCCCGCGATCGTGCCGATGACACCACCGATGACCGCGCCGGGCGGTCCGCCGACCATGAAGCCGATGCCCGCGCCGCCCATACCCCACTGGCCGGCTGCTTCCAGCGTCGAGATGTCGCTGCCCGCCTTGTCCGGCGGGTCGCCCCTGAAGGCCCTGAGCGTGTCCGAGTAGGCGGCCAGCGCGGGGCCGATGCCGCGCGTCGCGCACCTGCTCTTGTCGCCGTCCGAGATCGACTCCCTGACGCTGGCGGCCGAGTCGCGCAGGCGGCGCAGCTGGGCCTTCACCTGCTTGGCGTCCTCGCCCACCGTCCACGACTTGTCGAGCGCCTTCAGGTGCGTGTCGAGGATCTCGATCATCGTGTCGAGCTTGACCCCGATGGCCGCGAACTCCTCGGCCGCGGCCCTGACCAGATCGGGCTTCGTGTTCTTGATCGCCTCTCGCAACATGTCGAGCGGCAGCTCTTCGGAACTCGTGTCCTCGATCCGCGCCTTGATGGGCGAGGTGTATGTGGCCATCTCAGACCTTGGCCCTGCTGGCGTGCTCGGCGCTCTTCTGCTCACCGGTGTCGACGTTGGTCAGCGCCGTGTCGAGCAGCTGGATCGTCGCGGCAAGCGTCCTGGACAAGCTCACGTAGGAGCCGGCGACCGCCGCCTCCGCCTGCGTGAAGCTGGTCCGCATCCCCATCGCGGCCGCCCAGAACCCCCCCATCGCCTCGTGGTCGGCTGCCAGAGCGCGGACCGGGCCCTTCTCGGGAAAGGCCACAGGGTCCACGTCGTACGAGGTCGCGCCGGGCACGAACAGGTCGAGCAACTCGTCGAGGTCGCGCCTGGCGTTCCTGATCGCCTGGCGGCTGAGCTCGAGCCCGCCGTCGCTGCCCACGGCTTACTTACCGTCGAACATCGCGGTGTTGATGCGCTCGACGTCCCGCATGTTCATGTTCGTGATGTTGATGTTCTGGGACAGCAGCTGGACGACGTCCGCCAGGTCCTTGGCGCCCGTCTGCCAGGTGGCGCGGGCGGTCTCGTAGGCGGTCTTGGCGGCACCCTGCCAGATCGCCGTCTTGGCGGAGAGCTGGTTCTCCAGGTCCTCGAGCTCGGCGACGAGCTCCTTGAACGCGTTGCCGAAGGCCACCTCACCGGCGTCGAGACCGGAGTAGTTGATCTTGGTGACGTCGAAGATGTCGTGATCAGCCATCAGGACCTACCTGTTCGAGGGAAACGTGACGTCGGCGTCGATCATCGCCGCGATCCTGTTGAACCGCGCCTCTTCCTGCGCGTTGAAGAGGTCGTAGTTCTTGTTGTTGGCCTGGATCGACTCCGCGAGCTGGGTCAGGCTCTTGAGGATGACGTCCAGCCGCTCGTGCCAGGCCTTGGCCACGCGCACGAAGGCCTCGCGAGACCCACCCACCCAGTGGGCGTGCAGGTCCTGGTTGGCGCCGTCGAGCTTGCGCTGGATCGCCAGAATGTTGGTCTGGGACTGCATGATCCGCGAGATCGCTTGCTCTAGGTCAGCCCGACTTGCTTGTGCCTGATCGGCCATGTCACCTCCAGGTGATCCGGGTACTCCCGAATCACAGTAATGATCAGGCGTCACACAGCTGACCTGACTTCAGGTTAAGCTTTGATTACATTTTCATGGATTAGCTATATATGCAGCTCAAGGCGCGTATTTGCGGATCTCGCTGGAATCACGGGCATGACGCCCGTAATGTGACCTTGTGACTGATCCCTTTGGCCTGCCGACGATCCCCACCGGTCCCGAGCATCCGAAGCAGCGCGACCCCGAGTTTCAGATGCGTACCGCTCCTGTCCGGCAGCTGGGCAAGGATCTCGCCGGCCACAGCGACGACCTGACCGCGCTGAGCAAGAAGACACAGGGCATCGACCTGCCCGGCCTGACGTTCGGCGCCATCGGTTACGGCGTGGTGGGAGCGCACAACGGCGTGCGCGACAGTACGGCGGACGCGCTGGCCAAGGGCAAGGACGTGCTGGAGTCGTGGCGCACCGCACTCGGCGCGGCGGCCGACTACACGCAACTGGCCGACGATGCCAGCAAGACCAAGGGTGACGAGAAGGGCGGCGGCAAGACGCCCCAGCTGGGTGGCATGAAGACCCCCCAGATGGGCGGCATGAAGACGCCCAAGTTCGGCGGGCCCGACACCAAAGGGCTCGGCCTGCCCGATTCCAAGCTGCCGGACTCGAAGCTTCCTGACTCGAAGCTGCCCGACAGCAGCCTCCCCGACTCGAAGCTGCCCGACTCGCAGCTCCCCGATTCCAAGCTGCCGGACTCGAAGCTTCCTGACTCGAAGCTGCCCGACAGCAGCCTCCCCGACTCGAAGCTGCCCGACTCGCAGCTCCCCGATTCCAAGCTGCCGGACTCGAAGCTGCCCGACACCAGTGATCTGGACAAGAAGCTGACCAACCCGATCGAGAGCAAGCTCTCGGGATACGACCCCAAGCTCTCGGGTCAGGATCTCACCGCCAGGACGCTTCCCCAGCCGAACACGAACCAGCCCACGACCAGCCTTCCCGACCCGAGGACCGGGGGCGGGAGCGCCTTCGGCTCGGGTGGCGCGGGAGCGGTCCCCGGGCTCGGGGGAGCCGGCGCGGGCGCGCGCGGGCTGGGCGCCGGCGGCGCGCCGATGTACCCGTTCGCTCCCGGCATGGGCGGGAGCCCGGCGGATCAGAAGAAGGACAAGGACGGGTCGGATCTCCTCAAGGGAGACCCAACGGACTATGAGGACGACGACCAGGACATCGCGCCGGCCGTCCTCGGCAAGGAGTAGACCGTGGACTGGCAGGCCACCTTCAGGCTCGCCGCCGAGATGGTCACGGCGGCATCGCTCCGACTCCCCGCGGCCGCGCCGCTGATCCCGCTGTTCTGGGCGGCGGTGTCCGATCCCGACACCATGGTCCGCGTGGGCGAGGCCTGGGGCGACAACACCCCCGGACCGCGCAAGGCGGCAGGGCCGTTCGTGACGAAACCTGAGCCGGTGGAGTGGCGCCCGCCGATGGCGGTGCAGGACGACATCGCCCTTCTCCGCGCCGACCTACGCAGTCTGCTGGCTGCCGCGGAGTCGAAGGAGGACTGGAAGGGCGGCTCTTTCACGGCGTTCAAGAAGCTCGCCCAGGAGTTCGACAGCGAACTCGAGCACCTGGGGGAGCTGCGCAAGGGCATGAAGGGCAGCATGCTGTCCGGCTCGAACGTCTTCAAGACTTATGCCCTGGTGCTTCTGGCGATCGCCACGTTCGTGGTCGCACTGGCCGTGTTCGCCACCGCCATGAGCATCACGCCTCAGACGGCGGTGGCGGCCCAGGTGCAGGCCAACACACAGGCGTCCAAGCTCTACAACATCGTCAGCACCCTGGTCAGGACCGTCGCCAAGCTGACGTTCCGGCTCACCCTCCTGATGGGCGGCATCGGCTACGCCGCGGCCGGCATGAGCGCCAAGTTCCCCGGCATGCAGGCCGTCAAGGGCGAGTCGCCCAACTTCACCAAGGCCCAGGCCGTCTGGGACCAGCAGGAGCTGACGATCAAGAAGGCCCCCGACCTCGGTCTGCCCGACAAGAAGATCGGCGGGAGCTTCAGCAACCTGATCCCTGGCCTGTCCTAGTCGGGCAGGGGATAGGTCAGCAGCGTTCCGGGTTTGATCTTCTTGGGGTCGGGGCCGATGAGGTCGCGGTTGAAGTCGTAGATCTCCTGCCAGCGGCTCGCGTCGCCGTACACCTTGGCGGCCATCTCCTGTAGCGAGCCGCCCTGGTAGGGCCAGATGCCGACCCGCTGCGCCTGTGGCGCCTGGTACGGGGGCAGCTCAGGCACCTCGTTCGTGTGCAGGGGCCGCCACACCCTGAAGACCGACGTGGGGGCGAAGCCGAGCACCTGCTTCTGGCCGTCGCCCTTCAGCCACTTGTGCTGCGTCTCCCACTTCGCCTTCGAGATCGCCCAGTTGCGGACGGCGACGAACTGGGCGAAGGCGAAGCCGCCCTCCGCGACCGCCATGCCGGTCTTCACGGTGCTCGCGCCCCAGGTCGCGGCCACGCCACCCTGCAGGCCGCCCTTCCAGAACACGCCGCCGATGGGGGCGAAGGTGCCGGCCAGCGTCGCGCCCGTGGAGATCCGCATCGACTGCACGATGGAGGAGGGGCTCAGGTTGAAGAAGCTGTTGCCTCTGAGCACCTGCGCGGTCATCTGCGTGCCCAGCACGCCCGCCCACACCCAGCCCGAGGTCTTGGCGTACTTGGCGAAGGAGGCCTTGCTGAGCCCCGCGAGGAACTCGGCGTCGAACGGGCGGGCCAGGCCGGTGCGCACCGAGGCGCCCGCCCTGCCGGCGAGCGCGGTGAGCCGTCCGGGCATCTTCAGCCTGCCGATCAGGGGGAGCGACCGCAGGATGCCCGCCATTGACCTGAACAGGGTGCCGACCCTGGCCAGCAACTGGATGCCCATGGTGACGAGCTGGGCGGCACGGGCGAAGGCGGCGGTCGCGACGAGCCTGGCGCCGAGGAAGGCCGCCATCCTGAGGGCGTAGAAGAGGCCGGCCCAGATCAGGGCCGCCTCGATGATCTCCCTCAGCGCCTGCTTCGTCAGCCTGGCGGACTCGGCGACCGCGTCGAGCACCGTGGCGCATCCGGTGCAGTTCGCCGTGAGCGCGTGGCGGTTGTTCCTGTCGACGATGCCGCCCCACAGCTCGCGGAACCGGTCGGCGGCCGGGCCCTTCCACGACTTCAGGATGCTGTCCATGGGGCCGTCGATCGCCTGCTCGAGGGTCTTGAGCTCCTCACCCAGCCGCCGGTGCGCGTTGGCGGCGGCCCTGAGCCGCTCCTCCGTGCCGTCGCCGCCGAAGAGCGTGGGCAGCGCCCTGGCCAGAGCGACGATGGTGTCGATCAACGGCTGCGGGTTGAACGCGCTGCCGAGGTCGGTGTTGACGTTCCAGCCCCACTCCGTGGGGTTCCAGTTCCACTTCCACGGCAGCAGGCTCGGGTCGCGGGTCTCCGCCTCCGGCTGGCTCATGAGGTGGGCCTGAGGGCGCTGGCGTCGTGGCCGGTCTGGTAGTTGCGCGCGCTCAGCTCGAAGGCCTCGGAGAGGTAGGCCAGAGCGGTCTGGAGGTCGAAGAGGTAACCGGCGATCGCCTCGTAACGGCCCATGCCGCTGGTTTCGGGCGTGCCGTCCACGTAGCTTGCGGACAGATCATCGGTGCCGGGGGCGAGACCGAAATCGCTCCTGCCGAGCTTCGCGGGCGCGAACCTCGTCGCCATGGCCGCCACGTCGTCCGCCTGGTCGCCACACGTCTCCATGGCCCTACGCAGGTCTTTCCCGCTGGCCTTCAGATCGCTCACTCGGGACCCCCTTTGCCGCTGACCGAGTGAGTCAAGACCTTAATATTTCCGGTCCATTAAGGTCTAGTTAAGGGCGACAGGTTTGAGGGCGGCGGCAGGGTCGAGTTTCGGCCCCTCCGGAATCAGGTGCAGGATCGACGAGGGGATCGGCGCCACATCGGTCGCCTCGTAGCCGAAGGTGGCCAGCTGGGCGCCCGACTGGAGGGGGAACCTGCGGCCCTGGTCGGTGATCAGGAAGAACTGGGTGACCGAACCGAGCTGCTTCTCGCCCGGCAGCAGGCCCGCGACCGCCGCCGAGCCGTGCGGCAGCAGCACCTGGTCGAAGTGCTCGGGGTCGGCGGGGGTCTTGGGAGGGGCCAGCGGGACGCGGCTGCCCGTGGTCAGCCTGGCCGAGACCGAGCCCTTCAGCGTGTCGGCGTAGACCGCGCACAGCGGCGCGGAGAGCGGCGGATTGATCACCTTGGGCATCGTCGCGGGCATGCCGTTGTTCTCGATCGGCCGCTGCGCGGAGGGGGAGGCGTTCACCGAGGCCGCGTCGGTCGTGATGGGCAGGACCTTGCGCGTGCCGTACGCCCTCTTGCTGGCCGAGTCCTCCAGCAGGAGCCTGGCCTGCGTTTCGGAGATTGGCGCGAACCCGTCGGCGAGCAGCACGTACCAGCGCGCCTCTCCACCGGGGAGCGGGGGCACGGTGAACACCTGGCCGACGACCGCGGCGACCTTGCCGTCGCTTCCCCTGACCTTCTGTCCGCGCCGCGGCACGGGGGGCGCGGCGAAGTCGCGGCCGGGCGGGATGGCGTTGAGCCAGGCAGGAGGCACCTTCCTGGGCTGGACGCCGAGCGTGCGCACCCCCGCGGGGGAGACCTTCATCCGGCGGTCGGCCCAGATGACCCAGTTCTGGTGGCCGTCGTTGACGACCATCGCCCCCTCCCCGACCGGCGTGCCGCCGAGCTCGGTGCCGCCGACCAGCGTGGTGTACGCCCTGCGGCCCACCGAGGGGTCGTCGCCCTCCACGACGCAGACCGACCACGGCGCCTTGACCAGCTTGTCGCGCTTCGGCAGCGAGTTGGGCGCCCCCGGAATGCCCACCAGCGGCCCTCGGGCGAAGTCGTCGAGCGAGGCGGCCGAGACGTTGCGCACCTTGATCTCGGCGGCGTCGAGCAGCAGCCTGGCCGAGACGTAGTTGCTGACCGGCAGCAGCTTGCGCTCCTGCTGGCTGTAGACGTAGAGGGCGCCGCTCTCCTCCTCGACCAGGAGCTGCCCCGCCTCGGTGAGCTTGGTGGCTCCGCCCGGCTTGACCAGCCCCCAGATGCCGAAGACCGCCATCACCAGGACGGCGAGCAGGATCCCGCAGAACATCGCGATGTTCTGGCGCCGCATGGGGGACTCCGGCACGTCGGGCTCCGCCTGCAGCAGGGCCATGCCCAGGCGCTGCTGCATCAGCCGGTGCGCCTGGTAAAGATCCTTCCTGGTCTGCATGCAGGACAGGTTAGCCGGGCAGCGCCGCCTGGATCGGTGTCACGGTGCCCGTCGTCACCAGCAGCCCCCTGCCCGGCGGGCCGCCCACCGCGCCCCTCGGCAACCGCACGGTGAACAGGTCCCCGTCGGCGGGGCTCTGCACCGACAGCAGCAGCCCGGTGCGCGATTTGCGCGTCTCGGCGACGAAGCCCCGGTAGGCGGTGGACAGGTCGCCGGTCGAGCCCGCGACGATCAGCCCGTGCTCGCCGTCCCTGCCGGTTCTGAGCGTCTCCTCCAGCAGCGCGCCGAGCGGGGCGTCGGGGTTGATCAGCTCCGCGTCGTCCACGACGACGACGTAGCGCTCGCGCCCTTCCAGCAGCTCGCGCAGCCCCGTGCCGTTGCCGTCCAGGACGGCCAGCGCGCCCTCCAGCTCGCGCAGCGGGCTGCGGCGGGGGACGACGGCGACCACGGGCGTGCCCGCGGAGATAAGCGAGCGCGCCGCGGTGAGCAGCGCGGACGAGCGGCCCGACCGGGGAGGGCCCGCGATGACCGCGCCGGGGCCGTGGGCGAGCAGGTCCACGCCCACGGGGGCCAGCGCGTCGCCCCCGACGCCGAGCAGCGCCCACAGCGGCCCGCCGCCGGGCGGGCCCAGCTCGAGCGCTTGGGCGGCGGTGACGCGCATCGGCAGGGCGTCGACCCGCAGCGGAGCCTCGCCCTCCGCCTCGCGGGAGCGGGCCAGCGCCTGCAGCGCGGCCACCTGGGTGGGGCCGGACGGGTCGGGGGCGAGCAGGGCGATCTGGCTCTCCACGACGCCGTGCTCGCCCGCCGACAGGGCGCGGCCTGGTGGCATGGCGGCGGGCAGGTCCTTGACCGGCAGCCCGGCGAGCCCGTAGTCGGCGGGGTCGGCCAGCCGCAGGATCAGCCGCTCGTCGAAGACGGTGGACACCTGGCCGAGCAGCGCCGAGCGGTCGCCGGTCACCACCGCGCGCAGGCCGACGGCCGGTCCCTCGCGCAGCAGCTGGAGCAGTGCCTCGGTGAGCCTGCCGTAGTCGTAGCCCTCGAACGCCGCGACGTATCCCTCCCACCTGTCGACCATGAGCACCAGCCACGGCAGCCGGTGTCCCGCCGCGCGGTACTCGGCCAGCGAGGCGTGCCCCGCCTCGGCCAGCAGTTGCTGCCTGCGGCCCACCTCCTCGCGCAACCTGGCGAGCAGCCGTTCGACCCGGTCGAGCTGGTCGCGGGTGACGACCGCACCGCAGTGCGGGAGCGCGACCAGCGGCAGCATCGCGCCCGAGCCGCAGTCAATGACGTGCAGGTGCACGTCGGCGGGCGACTCGGTGGCGGCGATGGCGCCCGCGATCGTGCGCAGCGCGGTGGACCTGCCGCTGCGCGCCGCGCCCGCGATGAGCAGATGGCCGCCGCGCTCCAGGTCGAGCGCGAGCGGCCGCCGCTCCTGCGCCCACGGCAGGTCGGTCACCCCGAACTCGAGGCCCCGGGGCTCGGCCACGACCACCCGCGCGGGCAGCGGCGGCAGCCACGGGCTCGGCTGCTCGGGAACGTCGGCCCGCTCCGCCGCCGCTGCGATCGTGTCGGCCAGGATCGCCAGGTCGGTGACCGCCAGGCCGTCGAGAGGCTCGGGCGCGGACGGCAGCGGCCTGCCCAGCGCGCTCCACCCGAGCTCCACCGCGCGCGGCTGCGCCTGCGCGTCGCCCGGCGCGCGGCCGCCCACCCGGGCCGCCTGCACCGCCACGTGCTTCACGTAGCACCGGCCGGGCGTCGCCTTGGAGATGTGCGCCGCGTCGGGGATGCCGATGACGTCGGCCGACTCGGCGGCCTCTGTCACCCTGAGCGCGATCCGCAGCGAGGTGTTGGCCTGGATGTCGGCGGTCACCACGCCCGCGGGCCGCTGCGTGGCCAGGATCAGGTGGATGCCGAGCGAGCGGCCCCTGCGCGCGATGTCGACCAGGCCGGCCACGAAGTCGGGCAGCTCGGCGACCAGCGCGGCGAACTCGTCGATGATCAGCACCAGGCGGGGCAGCGTGCCAGGGTAGTCGTCGATGTCCTTGGCGTCCGCGTCGAGGAGCAGCCGTTCCCTGCGCCTGATCTCGGCGGCCAGCGAGGTCAGCGCCCGCTGGGTCAGGTGGCCGTCGAGGTCGCTGACCATGCCCACGGTGTGCGGCAGGCGCGCGCAGTCCTTGAAGGCGGCGCCGCCCTTGTAGTCGATCAGCACGAAGGTCAGCTGGTCGGGCCGGTTGCGGGCGGCGAGCGCGCAGATCATCGTCTGGAGCAGCTCCGACTTGCCCGCGCCGGTCGTGCCCGCGATCAGGGCGTGCGGGCCGTCCTTGGCCAGGTCGACGGTGAACGGGCCCTCGGGGCCGACGCCCAGCAGGACCTCGGTGGTCGGCCCCTCCCACCGGACCGGCGGGTGCAGCAGGTCGAGCAGGCGCACCGCCTCGGGCAGGCTGCCGTTCGGGTCGTCGCGGGAGACGTCGCGCAGCGGGGAGAGCGCCCTGGCCAGACGCTCGCACCACTCGTTCGGCACCTGGTCGGTCAGCGCGGGGCCGAGCGTGTCGAGGCCGCCGCCGCGCAGCCGTACCTGCCCGTCGAGGCCGCAGGCGGCCACGGTCTCGCACTCCTCGGGCAGCAGCCGCTGCTCCTCGTCCACCGCCAGCGTGTAGACGCCCGCGCGCGGGCCCTGCCGCAGCACCTGCGGCATCCCCTGCAGGCCGCGCAGCACCTGCGCGCCGTCGAGCACGACCAGCACGTCGTAGGGGCGCTCGTCGTAGGAGGGCCGCTTGTCGGTCTCGGGGCCGCCCAGGTCGTCCCAGCCGGTCGGGACCTTGCCGAAGTCGGGGATCGAGGTGTTGAGCCGCTCGTCGATCAGCGCGGTCAGCTCCGCCACCCGCCGGGCCGCCGCCTCCGGATCGGCACCCACCAGCACCACGCAGTCTTCACCGCCGTGGGGCGCGCAGTGCGGCAGCCAGCGAGTCCAGCCCCACCGCTCCTCGGCGTCGGCGCTCGCCGAGATCACCACGATGGCCAGGTCGCGAGGGCTGTGCAGCGCGGCCGCCTGGGCGATCATCCAGCTCACCAGGGCCGCCGTCACCTCGCGCGCGCCCGTGACGCCCGCGACGCCGAGGCGTCGCATCGGCAGCGCCACGGGCACCTTCCTGCAGACAGGGCTCTCGTACGGCTGGTCGAACTCCAGGTCGGCGGGCAGGTCGGCGAGACCGACCCGCAGCCTGAGCGCGTCGGCGTCGTGGATCCTGCGCTCCCACAGCCGCCTGCGCGGCCCCGTCGCGGTGAGCAGCACCTCGGCGGGATCGGGGGCGGCGGCCCTGCGGGCCCGCTCGTCGTTCCTCCTGGCCTCCTCGACCTCCTCACGGAAGGCCGCGAGATCCTCCTTGTACTGCCGGACGGAGCGCTTGTGCTGCCTGCGTCCGTGCCGCCGGTCGCTCCACCACTGGCCGAGCATGATGAGCGGGGTCATGAGCGCGATGAGCAGGTAGTACCACTGCCCGGTGACCAGCATCATCGTCACGCCGAGCACCGCGGGCAGCAGGGCGGCGAGCAACTGCAGCCGCATCGTCTCGGCCCGCCTGGGTTCCTGGGGCACCCCGAACCTGCGCGCGGTGTCGGGACGGCGCAGCCTGGGCGGGCGGTTGTAGGCGAGCCCGCCGTCGGGATGCGGGGCCAGGTGAGCGTCGGCGGGTTCGATCGCGGTCAGCGTGAAGAGCGAGGAGCCCGCGGCCAGCAGGGCGTGCTCGGGCCAGTCGGCGGGCCCGGTGACCGGCTCGCCGTCCAGGGTGATCTCGGGCGGCTCGCCCATGGGCGGCGTGTCCCTCAGCGCCAGCTCGTCGAGCTCCTCGGCGTACCTGCCCTTGGCCTTCCTGCGCGGGGGCTCCTGCGGCTTCCGCGGCGGGGGCTCGACGTTGATCGAGTCGGGGGTCACGCGGAGGATCGCGGCCTGGGCCGCCAGCGAGGGGTCCTGGACGGCGATCGCGCAGGTCGGGTCGGCGCCGATCACGTGGACGCCCAGGCCGAGGCGGTGCACCGAGCCCGCCTGCGGGCCGCCCACCACGCGCACCTCGGCCACGCCGCCCGGCTCGGCGACCACGGTGAGGCTCGCGAGGCCGGGGCGCAGGGTGATCCTGTCGCCGTTGCGCAGGACCGCTCGGACCGGGGCCCGCGGATCGACGGGACGGCCGTCGCGCCACACCGTCGGCCCGTCGAACCCCAGGCCGGAGGCGGCCGCGAGGGTGTCGGCCGGTCGGACGTGATCGCGGTGCCCGCCGGTGGACACGCGCGTCTCGCCGCGCTGCCGCGGGACGCGGGGCTCGGCGCCGCCCAGGCCGTACGGGGCCCGGTTCCTGGACAGGCGGACCACCTTGGCCAGCGGCTCCTCCGGCGGGCCCGCCAGCGCCTCGGCCACCCTGGCGACCGTCGTGCCCGCGTCGCCCTCGATCACGACGTCACGGTCGCCGTGCTGGTCGAGCACGGTGAGCATGATCCGCATGTGCCGCTCCTCGGGGTCGGACCGGCCGCCACGCTAACGCGTGCCCGCCGCGCCCGCCGCCCGGATGACGACACCGGCATCAGGGAGGGGGCCGGCGACCCGCTTCCATCGTGCGGTCGCGCAGCTCCTCGGCCTTCTCCTCCAGCAGCCCCGCGTAGGCGTTCACCTCGGCGGTGACCTCCACCAGATTCGCCGCCGCCCTGTGCAGCCTGCCGACCATCCACGAGGTGGCGGGGGCCGCGGCGAGGCGCGCGACCCAGCGACGGCGGAACCGGGAGAAGCGCCCGTTGTGCCTGGCCATGTCCCAAGCATCCCACAGTTTGAACAGGTTCAGGTGACAACTCTGTGAATTCTGTGACCAATGTGGTCGCTATCACCAAATACGCCGTCAATTCAAGCCGCTTTAATTAACCGGTCTGGTTGACAGGCTCCTACCTGCGAAAGGAGCATTGGTCCTCGTATTTGGGCCCCGTCCCGCGTCATCAGATGCACATAATGGCCTGAATTCCCGCAAATTCATCATGGGAGCCCCCCACCTATGAGGACCAGCGAAAAGCCTGCCGTGAACTCGGCGGGACCCGCAGGCGTGCTCTCCAGCAGCACCTCACGCAAGCTTCCCGTGCCCCCGCGCGAGCGCAAACCCGCGCTCGCCGCGCTGGCCGTTCTCCTCATTCTCGGTGGCGCGCTGGCGACCACGCTGCTCGTCATGCGCAGCGGCGACCGCATTTCCGCGATCAGAGTGGTGCAACAGATCGGGGTGGGTCAGAAGATCTCCCCCAACGCACTGGAAGAGGTGCAGATAGCCGATACCGGCGTCGCCTTCGTGGCGTGGTCGGAGCGGTTCGCCGTGGTCGAGACCTACGCCGCGGCGACCATTCTTCCCGGCACCCTGCTCACCGACGAGATGACCGTGACCGCGAGCGAGGAGCTCGGTCCCGGCAAGGCCAAGGTCGGGCTCGCGCTCAAGCCGGGCCAGGCGCCCGCAGGGCTCAGGGAGGGCGACCGGGTGCAGGTCATCCACGTGCCGGGACGCTCGTCCGGCGGGCAGAGCAGGGTGCTTGCGCCCAACGCCCTGGTGCACATCGTGGGCGAGCCGACCAGGACGGGCTCGGCGGGGCTGATCACCGTCATCGTCGACTCCACCATCTCGCCGCAGGTCGCCGCCTACGCCTCCAGCGGCGAGATCGCGGTGGCCGAGCTGCCGGGAGCGCGCTGACGTGGCGCTGATCGTGCTGGCCGCCGACAAGGGGGCGCCGGGCGTCACCACCGCGGCGACCGCGCTCGGCGCCGTCTGGCCGCGTGCCGTCCTCCTCGCCGAGTGCGACCCGGCGGGCGGCGACCTGGCCTATCGGCTGCCCGCCGCCGACGGCGGCATGCTGAACCCCGGCAGGGGGCTGCTCACGCTGGGCGCGACCGCCAGGCGAGGGCTGGAGCCCGGGCAGATCCACGAGCACACGCAGAAGATCATCGGTGGCCTCGACGTGCTCGCCGGGCTCACCCACGGCGAGCAGGCCGCGGGCCTGAGCTGGATGTGGGGGCCGCTCGGGCGGGCGCTGTCCGCGCTGCCGCACGCCGACGTGCTGGCCGACTGCGGCAGGCTGGGCGCGCACCCGCAGACGGGCGAGCTGGTCGCCGAGGCCGAGCTGCTCGTGCTGTTCACCCGCGCGAGCCTCGACCACGTCGCCCACCTGCGCGAACGCCTCCCCATCGTGCCCAAGGGCCCGCAGGTCGGCGTGGTCGTGATCGCCGACCCGCGCACCTACCGCGCCTCCATCGACGAGGTCCGCAGGATCGTGGGCGGCCAGGCGGCGTTCGTGGCCGGGCTCGCGCACGACCCCAAGGGCGCCGAGCTGCTGCGCGGCCAGTGGGGCGGCCGGCTCGACCGCTCCCTGCTCATCCGTACGGCCCGCGAGCTGGCGGGGCGGCTCTCCGCCCAGGTGAGGGTGCCATGACCATCGACCACTCGCTGGTGAAGCGGTTCCGCCAGGAGGTCGGCGACCGCCTGGCCCACCAGCGCCGCCTCGACCAGGCCAACGGCATGCCCGCCATGACGGGCGAGGACGAGCGGCAGTTCGCCCGCGCGCTGATCTCCCAGGTGCTCGAGGAGTTCGCGCGCGGCGAGATCGGCTCCGGCCGTACCCCGCCCACGCTGGAAGAGGAGGAGGCGCTCGCGGCCGGGATCCACGCCGCGCTGTTCGGCGTCGGCCGCCTCCAGCCGCTGCTCGACGACGACGAGGTCGAGAACATCGACATCAACGGCTGTGATCGTGTGTTCGTCAGCTACGCCGACGGCCAGGAGCTCACCCACGAGCCCGTCGCCGAGTCCGACGAGGAGCTGATCGAGCTCATCCAGATCCTGGCCGCCTACTCGGGCCTGTCCAGCAGGCCGTTCGACACCGCCAACCCGCAGCTCGACCTGCGCCTGCCCGACGGCTCACGGCTGTCGGCCGTCATGGACGTGACCGTACGGCCCGCCGTCTCGATCCGCAGGGCCAGGCTCGGCAAGGTGTTCCTGTCCGACCTCGTGGGCAACGGCACGCTCACCCCGCTGGTCGGGCGCTTCCTCACCGCCGCCGTCGCCGCCCGCAAGAACATCATGATCGCCGGGTCCACCAACGCGGGCAAGACCACGCTGCTGCGGGCGCTGGCCAACGAGATCCCCGCCCACGAACGGCTGATCACCGTCGAGCGCGCGCTCGAACTCGGCCTCGACCAGTTCCCTGAGCTCCACCCGAACGTCGTCGCCTTCGAGCAGCGCCTGCCCAACTCCGAGGGCCAGGGCGAGATCACCATGGCCGAGCTGGTACGCCGATCCCTCCGCATGAACCCGTCGCGGGTGATCGTCGGCGAGGTGCTCGGCGACGAGATCGTCACCATGCTGAACGCGATGACCCAGGGCAACGACGGCTCCCTGTCCACCATCCACGCCAACTCCAGCATGGAGGTCTTCAACCGCATCTCCACCTACGCGCTCCAGGCCGCCGAGCGGCTGCCCATCGACGCCACCCACATGCTCATCGCGGGCGCCATCGACTTCGTGGTCTTCATCGAGAAGCGCAACGACTACGCGGCGGGCGGCACCCTGCGGCGCTTCGTGTCGAGCGTGCGCGAGGTGAACGGGGTCGACGGGCGCGTCCTGTCCAGCGAGATCTTCGCGCCGGGGCCCGACGGCACCGCCGTACCGCACGCGCCCGTCTCCTGCCTCGACGAGCTCGCCCCGCACGGCTACGCCCCCGGAGCCTGGTGATGATCGGCATCGATCCCCTGGCCCTGCTGTCCGGCGCCGCCGTCGGCGGCGGCCTGTTCCTCCTCGTTCTCTCCTTGTACGGCGTGCGCCCGCGCCCCCGATCCGCGCCCCGCCACCTGGTGCGCACCCTGTCGACCCGTACGGCCGTCGCGGCGATCCTGGCCACGGTGATCCTCGCGGTGACGCAGTGGCCGGTGATGGCCGGTGGCGCGGCGCTGCTCGTCTTCGCCTGGCGAGGACTGTCGGGCGGGGCAGCCTCGGAACGCGCCGCCATGGTCCGCCTCGAGGGGCTGGCCGCCTGGACCGAGTCGCTGCGCGACACCATCGCCGGAGCCGCGGGCCTGGAGCAGGCCATTCCCTCCTCGATCAGGGCCGCGGCGCCCATGCTCCGCCCGCACCTGCGCGCCATGGTCGACCGCCTGCACACGCGGATGGCGCTGCCCGACGCGCTGCGGCTGTTCGCCGACGAGCTCGACGACCCTTCGGCCGATCTGGTCATCGCCGCGCTGATCCTCAACTCGAGGCTGCGCGGGCCCGGGCTGCGAGACGTGCTGGGCGCCCTCGCGGTCTCGGCGCGCGAGGAGCTCGACATGCGTCGCCGGGTCGAAGCCGAGCGCCGCTCCACCCGCCGATCGGTGCAGATCGTCGTGCTCACCGCGCTCGGTTTCGCGGCGGCGCTGGTCGTCTTCAATCCCTCCTACGTGGCCGAGTACCGGTCGCTGCTCGGACAGGCCGTCCTGGTGGTGGTGGCGGGACTGTTCGGCGCCGGGTTCGCCTGGATGCGCAGGCTGGCCCGCTTCGACAAACCGACCAGGTTGCTCGGCGTCGACCCACCCACGGGAGGTGCCCATGGTTGAGGGAGTGCTGGCCGGAGGGGTGCTCGGGCTGGGGGTGTTCCTCCTGATGCGGGCGCTCTTCCCGGCCAGGCCCGGGCTCGTCGCCCGCCTCGTCGCGCTCGACGCCGCCAGGGAGGACACCGACGCCCCCGGGCTCCGGCTCGTGCTCCCCGACGAGGAGGTCGGCGCGTTCAGACGCGGTCTCGGGATCCGCCTGGCCAGACTCTACGCCGCCAGGGGCTGGGAGGTCCGCTCGATCAGAGCCGATCTGGCGCTGGTCGGACGCTCGTTCGAGGGCTTCCTGGCCACCAAGGCGCTGCTGGCCGCCGGTGGGCTGCTCGCCTTTCCCGTCCTGGTCGGATGGCTGGTGCTCATGGAGTGGGGGGTGTCGCTGACCATCCCGTTCTGGGCGGCGCTGGCCGTGTCGCTGCTGTTCTTCGTCCTGCCCGACCTGCAGATCAGGCGCGACGCGGCGGCCAAGCGGCGCGACTTCCGGCACGTGGTGGGCGCCTTCCTCGACCTGGTCTCCATGAACCTCGCGGGCGGCAGGGGCGTCCCCGAGGCGCTCATGATGGCCGTATCGGTCAGCGGCGACTCCCCGAACTGGGCGATGTCCCGCATCCGCGAGGCGCTCAGCGGGGCCAGGATCGTCGGCATCACCCCGTGGCAGGCGCTCGGCCAGCTCGGCGAGGAGATCAACGTCGACGAGCTGCGCGACCTGTCCGCCGCTCTCGGGCTGGTGGCCGACGACGGCGCGAAGGTCCGCGCCTCGCTGACCGCCCGCGCCGCCACCCTCCGCCGCCGCGAACTCGCCGAGATCGAGGGACGGGCGGGGGAGCGGTCCCAGTCCATGCTCGTCGCCCAGCTCCTGCTGTGCGCCGGGTTCGTGATCTTTCTCAGTTTTCCCGCCGCTATGAAGATGTTGGGGTCGTGATGAACCATCCGTGGATCGTGTACCTGACCGCCTACCTCGGGGTCCGCGTACACCGCGCCCGCACCGCGCCCTCCCGCGGGGCCTCCGCCGTCGAGTGGGTGATCATCACCGCGATCATCGCGGGGGTGGCGCTGGGGCTCGCGACACTGATCAAGACGCTCGTGGAGCAGAAGCAGAGCGACCTCCAGAACAGCTTCGGCGGAGGCGGCGGCTCGGGCGGCGGCAACGAGTGACCCTTTCCCGTCCCCCCTCCCTCTCCGGGATCCCGCGCCCTCGCGAGTGGAGTCCACTCGAGAGGCCCGAGTCCATCCTCGAGGGACCCGCGCCCACGCTCGAGGGACCCGCGCCCATCCTCGAGGGTCACTGGCCCACGTTCGAGGGGCCCGCGCCCACTCTTGAAGGCGGCGGGCCTATCTGGCAGCGTCGGCCTGCCCACCTTCTGTCTCGACGCTGCCCCGCCTCTAAGGGACGCCGGCCCGTTCGTGGCGGGGGCCTCCCGAAAAGGCATCCCCGCAGCTCGGCTCACTCGGGAAGGGGGGACCGCGGCGCCACGGTCGTCGAACTCGCGATGATCATGCCGATCGTGCTCGCCGTCGTCCTGCTGATCGTCCAGGTGGCGCTGTGGTTCCACGGACGCCAGGTCGCCGACGCCGCCGCCAGGGAGGGCGCCAGGATCGCCAGATCGGCCCCCTTCGATTCGACGAGCTGGCAGGACGAGGCCGTCTCCAGGGCCGAAGACGTCGCCAGAGCCATCGGCCCGCGCATCCTCGACGGCGCCGCCGCGACAGCCGTACCCAAAGGGGCCGACGAACGCTGGGTGACGGTGACGGGCAGCGCCGTGCAGGTGATCCCGCTGCTCCCCGACCTGACCTTCACGATCACGGCCACGTCGGGCGGGCCCGTGGAGTGCTTCCGTCCCGACAACGACGACGGAGGCGACGACTGCCATTGACTGCTCCCTCTCATCAAGGAGGGGGATTCCCGTACGGCCTACGGCCGCGACGCCGCTTACGCGACACGCCTCACGGCGCGGGGTTTCTGCTTCATAGCCGACTGCGGAAGGGAGGACCCTTGCCGACTGACACCAGCTCCACAGACATCGCCAGAGTTCTGTCTGGCTACGGCTCGACCAGCCGCAAGAATGTTCTTCGCCGCGTTCATATCCCGGTCATGCCGGGTGCGGCAGCCCGGACACGTCCAGTGCTGGGTGGAAAGACTCAGCTGGGACAGCAGGTATCCGCAGGACGAGCAGGTCTTGGAGGACGGGTACCAGCGGTCGATCACGACCAGCCGACGTCCGGCTCGCTCGCACTTGTACTCGAGTTGACGCCGGAACTCGCCCCAACCGGCATCGGAGATGGCGCGGGCGAGGCTGCGGTTCTTGACCATGTTCTTGACCGCGAGGTCTTCGATCACGATGGTGTCCGCCTTGCGGACCAGGTTCGTGCTGGTGCGGTGCAGGAAGTCTTGCCCCCTTCGGAGGATCGGGTGAACGCCGACAGGGGCTCGATGGCCGTGGAGACCGTGCTGCTGGCGCCGGTCTTTCTGCTGTTCCTGTTGTTCCTCGTAGGTGCGGGACGGCTGGTCGAGGCGCAGGGCGAGGTGAACGGCGCGGCCAGGGACGCCGCCAGGGCCGCCTCGGTCCAGCGCACGCTCGACGGCGCGGAGGGAGCGGCGGAGGCGAGCGCGAAGGCGGCGCTGGAAGGGCAGTGCGCCGCGCCGCAGATCTCGCTGGAGGGGACGGCGTGGCAGGAGGGCGGCCAGGTCAGGGCGGAAGTGACCTGCGAGCTGAACCTGGACTTCCTGGGATTCGGCGCGACCAAACAGATGACCGGCATGTCGGTCGTCCCCCTGGAGCAGTTCCGGAGAGTCGATTGAACCACCACCAGCCGACCGAAGCGGGGTCCTGGGGTCGATCGACGCAGCACCAGCCGACCGAAGCGGCTCCCCCGGGTCAATCGAACGAGAACCGACCGATCAACGCTGCTCCCCGAAGCCGATTGGGCGTAAACCGACCGATCGTGCGTGCGAGGCGAGGGCGCAGGCCAATGGGAGCGGTTTCGGCGGGCGGAGTCCATGAGCGTGGGTCGATGTCGGTATTCACGGTGTTGTTCTCCGTCGTCGTGTTCCTGCTCGCCGGCCTGCTCGTGGACGGCGGCGCCGCCATCAACGCGAGATTGCGGGCCGCCGACGTGGCCGAGCAGGCGGCACGGGCGGGTGCGGACCGGATCGACGTGGAGTACCTGCGCCAGAGCGGCCAGGCCCGCCTGCTGGGCCAGGAGGAGGTGTGCGCCCGCGCCGAGGAGATCGTAAGTGCTTACTCACCCAGCGAAGTCAAGGCCGCCGACTGCCGGGTCGGCGACGCGCAGACCCAGGTGACGGTCTGGGTCCGGGTGAGCTGGAAGGCGTTCTTCCTCGGCGCGCTGGGCTTTCCCGGCGCGGAGATGGAAGGACAGGCCACCGCCGCGCCCGACGCCCGCTGAACCAGACCGAATCTCGTCACTCGCTGGCCGCACGGGTCGCGGGTGACGACGCTTGATGCGAAGGAGGGAGAGGCGATGCCGACCCGAGAGCCCGCACGCCCGGACGATCCGGCCCGTCCACCAGCCAGTACGGCAGGCCCGAACACACCCGCACGCCCCAAAACCACCCCATACCGTCCCGCCACCCGACCAGACCACCCAGAAGGTACGGCAGGCCCGAACCCGCCCGCATTCACCGCCGAAGCCACCCGAGACCGTCCGGCCACCAAAGCAGGCCACCCAGGGGGCGATGAGGGCGCCGTGGGATGGAGCGAGGCCAAGGGAGCCGTGAGGCGTGCCCTGGATGAGGGCGCCATAGGGCGGAGTGCGGCTGAAGGTGTCGAGAGACGTAGCGCGGATGACGGCGCGGTGAGGCGGGGTGTGGCTGGCGGCGACCTCGGGCGACGTGTGGTTGAAGGTGCCCCGAGTCGTGGCGGTGCAGAAGGGGTCGTGAGGCGGGGCCTGGACGAGGGCGCCGTGGGGCGGGGCGTGGTTGGCGGCGACCTGGAGCGGACTGTGGCTGAAGGTGGCGTGGGGCGGGGCGGGGCTGGAGGTGGTGTGAGGCGTGGCACCGGTGAAAGCGCGAGGGGGCGCGTGGCCGACGGTGATGTGGGGTGGCGCGCGGCTGAGGGTGTCGCTGGGCGGGGTGCAGGTGAAGGTGGCGTTGGGCGTGGTGGGGGGAGTGGGCGGGTGGGAAGGCGCCCTGTGGCGGTTCCGGTGCGGATTCCGGCCAGGCGTACACCCGGTGACATCCTCGCGGGGCTCGGGGCGCTCGTCGTGTTGGTGGCGCTCGTGGGTGGGGTGCCCTATGCGCTTCTGACGCTGGCCGGGCCGCCGATCTCGCCCGAACTGCTCGACATCAACCTGCTGACCAGCAGCGTCGGTGCGAGCACGGTTGTGGCGATCATGGTGCTGCTGGTCTGGCTGGCCTGGTTGCAGCTGTTCGTGTGCGTGATCGTCGAGGTGTACGGCGGTATCCGTCGGGTGGGCATGCCCGCACGCGTCCCGTTGTCGGGGGCGACCCAGGCGCTGGCGAACCGGCTGGTGTCGGCGGTGTTGCTGCTGTTCACGGCGGGGGCGGTGGCCGTGCCGGTCGCCGCGTGGTCCGCGCCGCCCGAGCGTCCCTCGATGACCACGGTGGCCTATGCGGCGCCGGTCGTCGTGGAGGAGGCGACGGTCTACAAGGCGAAGAAGGTCTACACCGTGCAGCCGCCGCACGGCAGGCATCACGAGAGCTTGTGGGAGATCGCGGAGAAGTGTCTGGGCGATGGGCGGAGATATCCGGAAATCTTCCGGCTGAACCAGTACAAGGAGCAGCCGGACGGCGCCCGCCTGCGCATGGCTGATCTGATCAGGCCGGGATGGGTGCTCGACATGCCGGACGACGCGGTCAACGTGCACGTCGTCCCGGCGGGACAGCCGAGGGAGAAGACGCTCAAGGAGCACCCCGGGCCGCCCGAGCAGGTGGTGGAGGGTGACGCGCGAGCGGGTCAGGAGCCCGGTCCCTCCCGCGGCAGAGAGACCCCGGCGCCTCCCGCCCAGGAGGACTCGCACCAGGAGCAGCGGGACGCTCAGCCGGGCGAGGGGAACCGCGGCGAGTCAGTGACGAACGCACACGGGCGGGAAGCCGTGCCGGGCGAGGGCCGGGAGGCAGGGCCCCGGCCAGGCAAGGAGACAGGAGAGGCCGGGCAGGCAGGACGAACGGAAGACAGCCAGGCGAGGGAGGCAGCGCAGGCCAAGGAAGCGGCGGAGGGGAAGGAAGCGGAGCGCGCCAAGGAAGCAGAGCGGGCCAGGGAAGCAGAACAGGCCACGGAAGCGGAGCGGCCCAAGGAAGCAGAACAGGCCAACAAAGCAGAACAGGCCGAGAGAGCAGAGCGGGCCAGGGAAGCAGAACAGGCCACGGAAGCGGAGCGGCCCAAGGAAGCAGAACAGGCCAACAAAGCAGAACAGGCCGAGAGAGCAGAGCGGGCCAGGGAAGCAGAACAGGCCACGGAAGCGGAGCGGCCCAAGGAAGCAGAACAGGCCAACAAAGCAGAACAGGCCGAGAGAGCAGAGCGGGCCAAGGAAGCGGAGCGGGCGGAGGAAGACCGGCAGGCGGAGCAGAGTCCGGGGTTGGATCTGGTCGACTACCTCGGCGGGGCCTCGCTGGCCGCCGCAGGCCTTCTCGTCGCCCTGGGCGGCAAGCGTCGCCGTCAGCTCTGGCACCGCGCCTTCGGCCACCGCATCTCCCGCCCCCGCGACGACGCCGCCCTGGCCGAAGTGGCGCTCCGCCTCGGCGCCGACGCCCCGGGCGCCCGCATGCTCGACACCGGTCTGCGTCTCCTCGGTTCCGCACTGGCCGCCCAGAACCGGGTCCCGCCCACCGTCTACGCCGCGCACCTGTCCGCCAGGACCCTCGATCTGTGGATCCATCCCCCCAGCCCGGACGCGCCCGAGCCGTGGGAGGCGCAGGACGGCGGGCAGGTCTGGCGGCTGGCCGCGCACGAGGGCAGGCTCCTGGAGGAGCAGACGGGCGGCGCGCCGTACCCGGGGCTGGTCTCGCTGGGCACCGACGGCGGTGGCCGCGTCCTCGTCGACCTGGAGGCCGCCCACGGACTGATCAACATCCGCGGCCCCCACACCACCGCGGCCCTCGCCGCGCTGGCCGTCGAGCTGGCCACCAACAGGTGGTCGGACGAGATGCGGGTGACGCTGGTCGGGTTCGGCGAGGAGCTGACCGCCATCGCGCCCGAACGGGTCAGGTCCGTCGGCAGCCTGTCGGAGGTGCTGCCGGAGCTGGAGGAGGGCGCCGCCCCTCGCCAGGAGGTGCTGACCGGGCGGGTCAACGGCCACTCGCGGCGGGCGCACTACCTGCTCAGCGCCGTCGCCCCCACCCAGGAGGAGGCCCGCAGGCTGGCGCTGCTGGCCCGCAGGGACACCGCGGGGTTCGTGGTCACGGGCGAGGTGCCGCACGCCACCTGGACCATGGAGATCACCGAGGAGGGCCGCGCGCGCATCCCGGAGCTGGGCTTCGAGGTGACCGCGCAACTGCTGCCCCGCCGCCACTACCAGGCCCTCGTGGACCTGTTCGGTACGGCGGAGCGCCACGAGGGCGAGGCCATGCCCGACCCCGAGCCCCTGGAGGAGCTCCACCCGCCCGCCGTCGAGGTCAGGCTGCTCGGCCCGATCGAGGTCGTCGGCCCCGAGGCGATGGAGGAGGGGCGGATGGAGCTGGCCACCGAGCTCGTGGTGTATCTGGCCACGCACCCGGGCGGCGTCCACCCCGTCGTGCTCGGCGGCGTGCTGTGGCCGCGCGGCGTGCAGGCGCTGGTCCGTGACGCCACGATCGCGCGGGTCGCGCACTGGCTCGGCGAGGAGCACCTGCGCACCGACGACGCGGGACGGCTCACGCTCGGCCCGGGAGTGCGCACCGACTGGACCCTCTTCCGCGAGCTGGTGCGCCGCTCGCACGGCGACGAGACCGCGAGAGCCGTCCTCCTGGAGCGGGCGCTCGGCCTCGTCCGGGGGCCGCTGCTGGCGGGCAGGCCGCCCGGCAGGTACGCGTGGCTGGCGGCCGACGAGCTGGAGTACGACGTGGCGGCGGCCGTCGCCGACGCCGCCCACCGGCTGTGCGAGATCAGGCTGGCGCACGGCGAGGCGGACGCCGCGGTGGCCGCCGTCCGCGCGGGCCTGCTGCTCGCTGCCGACGACGAGGGGCTCTGGCGCGACCTGCTGCGCGCCACCCACGCCACAGGTGACCAGGTACGGCTGCGCGCCGTCGTCGAGGGCCTGACCCGCAGATCGGCCTCGCACCCGTACGGCGGGGGGATGGCCTCCGAGACCGAGGCGCTCATCGACGAGCTGCTGCCGTCGTGGCGGATCCACGTGGTCAGGGAGTCGTCGGCATGATGCGTACCGAGAAGAGACAGATACCAGGACTGATCGCGCCGGTGGTCGCCGTCGCCCTGCTCGGGGCGGGTTGCGCGGACGCGGGCGCCGATCGGCCCTTCACCCCCCGCAAGGCGGCGGCCGCTCCCACGACGGCTACCAGCCCCGCGGTGACGGAGACCATCGTGGTGGGGCCGAAGACGAAGGTGCTGGTGGAACGGCCGGTGATCACCGATCCGCGGCACGCCGAGCTGCTGAAGGCGTTCACCGACATCTACGCGGGCATGTGGCGGGCCGTCGTCACCGGCGACGAGTCCTACCTCGAAAGGGTGGCCGATCCGGGCGGGCGCGCGGCGATCGGCTGGGTGCGCGGCTTCGAGGACAGGTCGGTGCGCGGCACCGCGCGGGTCTTCGCGATGAACGTCACGGCCGTCATGGACGGCGGCGCCGAGGTCAGCGCCTGCGTCGACGAGACCCGCCTGCGCCTGCTGTCGGGCAGGGGCGGCGTCGCCGTACCGGACCAGCCGGGGTGGACCCGGGCCGCCTACCTGCAGGCCATGATCCTGAGCAGGGGCGACGACGGGATCTGGCGGGTCAAGGACTTCAGACACGGCAAGGAAGGGTGCGCACGATGAACCGTCTCCTCTCGGTCGCCGCCGCGGGCCTGCTGCTGCTCGATCCGGGCGGCCCGCGCGGCGACGGCTTCCAGGACGGCCGTACGGCGGGCGTCCGCCTCGAGAACTCCAAGATCGTGATCACCGGCAACGGCGCGAAGGGCGGCAAGGCCGACGGCTACCAGCTGAAACGCCCCTGCTGGTACGAGCCGGGCCCCGACGCCTCCCAGATGCTCAGGACCCAGGAGGAGGTCAGGGCGTACTGGTTCAGGATGCATCCCGACGGCACCGAGGAGCAGTTCCAGACCTTCCTCAAGCAGTTCAAGGACAAGATCGGCAAGCCGGGCCGGTGGTGGACCCCCGCCTACAACGAGGCCGACGCGAGGGGCAGGGCCTGCTGGGGCGGGCTCGACCAGTTCGTGTGGGTGCCGCCGGGCACCACGCCGCCCGCCGGCATCACGCTCGCCGAGCTGGTGGAGATCGCCCGCGCGGCGCTGACCGTGCCCGAGCCGCGGATCAAGCTGAACCCGGACGTCAAGAGCTACGTCAACCTGCCGACCTGGGTGTGGCTCGAGGGCGTGGGAGAGACCACGCGCTCGGTCACCGCCTCGATCCCCGGCATCATGAGCGCGACCGTCACCGCGTCCCTGGAGGACATAAAGATCGACGCGGGCACGTCGGCCGACCGGGCCGAGGTGCGTGAGGAGTGCGGGGCGTCGGGCCTGCCGTACCGGAAGGGCGCGGAGTTCACCTGCGGCGTGCGGTACCTGCGCGCCTCGATCGACCAGCCGCGCGAGGTGTACGTGCTGACGGTCACCACCGTCTGGCCCGTCGAGGTGGAGGACGACGTGGTGCCCTTCGCCTACGACCCGGTCGAGGTGGGCGCCACCCGCGACGTGCCGGTGGGAGAGGTGCAGAGCACGGTCAGGCGGCCCTGACCGCTCAGCCGACCAGCTTCCTCAGCAGCTCGCGCAGCTCGCGCTCGGCTTCGGGGCCGCCGAGCAGCTCGCGGACCTGGGCCTGGAGGGTAACCTGCACCTCGCTGAGCTCCTTCAGTCGCTCCCTTCCGAGGTCGGTGAGCTCCAGGGCGTAGCGGCGGCGGTCGTGCGGGTCGCGTCCCCTGACCACGAGGCCCGCCTGGACCAGTTCCTCGACCACCTCGGCAGCGGCGGGCTCGGTGATCCTGAGGTACCGGGCGAGCTGCTGCTGCGGGCAGGGCGCCAGCGCGTCGAGCCCGGCCAGCGGCCCGAAGTGCCTGGTGCGCAGTCCGGTCCCCGCCAGCAGCGCGTCGCCGAGCCTGCGCAGCCGGTAGTGCGCCTGGGAGACCAGGTGCTCGGTGCTCTGGAGCGGCGACGGCTCGGGAAGCAGCGTGCCGAGCAGTTCGTTGAGCCGTCGCCGCTCGTCCGGGGTCAGCACGGCGGTGACCTGGGCGTCGTGGGCGGCGGCCGCCTTCCTCATCTCGCCGAGCGCCTGGTGGCCGCTGTCGGTCAGGCGCAGCACGTAGGAGCGGCGGTTGAGCGGGTTGCGGGTTCTCGTGACGTGGCCGGCCTCCTCGAGCGTGTCGATGAGGCGCACCATGAGCGTCCTGTTGAGGCCGAGCCGCTCGGACAGGTCCTGTTGCGAGAGGCCGTCCTGGTCGGCCAGGACGTCGAGCGCCACGAACTCCCGCGAGCGCGAGGCGCCCGCGAACAGGGTGAACGCCTGGCGCACCAGGTTGCCGAGCGAGAGCTGGATCAGTTCGGACAGGCTCACGAGGCGATCATATCAGCATGTTGATAGTTGGAGTGTTGACAGTTGGAACTATGAGGCTTTACCTTCCTCGCATGACCTACCGACTCGACATGACGATGATGTTCGCGGTGCACGACGCGCTCAGGCGTGACGTGGAGCGCGTCGCCAAGCTGACCGCCCGCCTCGACGACGACCCCCGGCGCCTGCTCGGCGCGGCGCTGGGCTGGGAGCTGTTCAAGAGCTACCTGCGGGTCCACCACACCACCGAGGACGACCTGCTGTGGCCCGCGATGGAGCGCACCCTGGCCGGGCGCCCCGACGAGCTGGCGCTGCTGGCGGCCATGGAGTCCGAACACGCGCTCATCGACCCGCTGCTCGCCTCCTTCGACGTGGCGCTGGCCGACCCCGACACCGGCCACGAACGGCTCGGTGGCCTGGCCGACAGCCTGGCGACCGTGCTCGGCGGCCACCTGGGCCACGAGGAACGCGAGGCGCTCGGAGTGATCGACCTGAGCGTCACCGAGGAGGAGTGGCGGCGCTTCGGCCAGGAGCACAGCAGGCGCATCGGGCCCGACGCGTCACGCTACCTGCCCTGGGTGCTGGACGAGGCGAGCGACGAGCGGGTCGCGCTCATCCTGGGCCGCATGCCTGAGCACATCCGCACGGCCTACCGCGACGAGTGGCGGGCGGCTTACGTCGCGCTGAACACCTGGGGCGGCTGAACCTGACCGAATCCTCCCGATCGCTACGATGATCATCGTTCGTTCTCCTCTGACCATCCGGGAGCGGTTCGGTTGTCGCGGCAAGAGCGCGTTCGTACGATCATCGAGACCCGGCTCGTCCAGCGGGCGATCATCCTCGTCATCGTGGTCAACGCCGTCACCATCGGCTGCGAGACCAGCTCCTACCTGATGCAGCGGGCCGGCGGGTTCCTGCACGCGGTCGACAGGATCGCGCTCACCGTCTTCACCGTCGAGATCGCCGCCCGCCTGTACGCCTACCGCCGGTCGTTCTTCAGCGATCCGTGGAACTGGTTCGACGCCGTGATCGTGGCGGTCGCGCTGGTGCCCGCCTCGGGCCCCACCTCGGTGCTCAGGGCGCTGCGCATCCTGCGGGCGCTGCGCCTGGTGTCGGCGGTGCCGAGCATGCGGCGCGTCGTCAACGCGCTGCTCGCGGCGGTGCCGGGGATGGCCTCCATCATCGGCCTGCTGGTGCTGATGATCTACATAGCCGCGGTGATCGCCACCAAGCTCTTCGGCGAGATCGTGCCCGAGCGCTTCGACGAGCTGCCGCGCTCGCTGTTCACGCTGTTCCAGATCATGACGGGCGACGACTGGGGCAACGTGGCGCAGGAGGTGATGACGGTGAAGCCGTGGGCGTGGGTCTTCTTCATCGCCTACATCCTGATGTCGACCTTCGTCGCGCTGAACCTCTTCATCGCCGTCGTGGTCAACGCCATGAACGACACCGAGGCCTCGCCCGCCGAGACGCAGACGCAGGCCGAGCTGAAGGCCGTCCAGCAGGACCTCGCCGCGCTGCACGCCAAGCTCGACCGGCTGCTGTCGCGCGACGAGGAGCCCGACGCGCTCGCCGCGGCCAACGGCAGCCGTCAGCCGCCGGGTACCGCCAGCCCCCGGTGATCGCCGAAGCGGATGACCTCCAGCCGGTCGGCGTCGGCGCGGTCCAGCACGCGGGCGCTCCTGGCGGGCGTCGGATCGCCCGCCCGCACCCGTACGAGCAGTGCGCGCCAGTGGCGCTGGTGTCGGGTGAAGGTGGTCGGCGCGGCGACCCTGCCCCTGGCGTACTGCCCGGCCAGCGCGACCTCGGGGGGCGCGTCGAGCAACAGCAGGTGCAGCTGGGCGCCGTGACGGCGGGCCAGCCACGCGAAGGCGCGCAGCACGACGGGCCCGCAGCCCCGGTTGTGGGCGATCACGGGACCGCCCGCGCGCACCCCGTTCCTGATGCGCCACACGTGGGTGGCGAACACCAGGCCGGTGCGCACCGGTTTGGGCGCCCATCGCGGCCCGCCCGCCCACCGGCTGCGCGACTGCTGGGAGTCGATCACCGTCACCGCGCCCACGGTGACCGGTGCGCTCTCGGTGCCGTCGAGGTCGTAGAGACGGCGCAGCAGCGTCGTCTTGCCCGCCCCCGGCAACCCGGTGAGGATGACCAGCGACCTGGCCGGATAGATGGTCAACGAGTCTCTCCGTTTCAGCGCCGAAGGCCGCTGGGACGTCCACGACCAGCGCCAGGTCCGTGCGCCAGCCTACGTCGCGATCCGGGTGCGCGGTTCTCGCCCCAGGTCAGGAACCGGCCTCTACCATTGATCGTTTAGCGGGAGGCTGACTCATATCGACGCGACAGGGAGAACAAGCCGTGGTCTTCAAGCGGATGCTGGGTGCCTTGGGCGTCGGCGCGCCCACCGTGGACACCGTCCTCGCCACCCCGCGGATCCAGCCGGGAGGGCTCTTGGCGGGTGAGGTGCGGCTCAAGGGCGGCGACTTCGACGCCGACATCGAGCACATCACGCTCGGGCTGGTCGCCAGGGTCGAGATCGAGCACGCCGAAGGCGAGAGCGGGGGGCTGCGCGAGTTCTTCCGTGCGCCGGTCTCCGGCCCCTTCGTCCTGCGCGAGGGCGAGGACCGGGTCGTCACCTTCAGCTTCGGCGTGCCGTGGGAGACGCCGATCAGCGAGGTGAGCGGGCAGCGGCTGACCGGCATGGCCGTGGGCGTGCGCACCGAGCTGGCCATCGCCAAGGCCGTCGACAAGGGCGACCTCGACCCGGTCGCGGTCGAGCCGCTGCCCTCACAGCTGCGCGTCCTCGAGGCCTTCCCGCGGCTCGGTTACCAGTTCAGGTCGGCCGACCTGGAGGCGGGCCAGATCCACGGCGTGCGCCAGGAGCTGCCGTTCTACCAGGAGATCGAGTTCTACGGGCCGGGCGGCGAGATCGAGCTCACCTTCGTCGCGGACCAGGGCGGCCTGGAGATCGTCCTGGAGGCCGACGGCCGGTCCGGAGACGCTATCGGCCGCTTCCACGTCACTCACGACGAGGCCATGCGCACCGACTGGGATGCCGAGATCGATACCTGGCTCGACCGTCTCGCCCCCGCCTCACATGGTCACCACGACCACCGCGGCCATCACGGCTCCGGCATAGGAGGCGTGGTGGCCGCGGGCGCGGCCGGCATGGTCGGCGGGCTGGTCCTGGGCGAGGCCGTCGAGGAGATCTTCGAGAGTGACGACGAGGGCGGCGACTGGTAGCCGTCAGGACGCCTCGTGCCCCAGCAGCCACTCCTTGACCGGAACCCCGTAGTAGTAGCCGCCGAAGCCACCGGTGCTGGGCAGCACCCGGTGGCAGGGCACGAACGGCGCGATCAGGTTCTGCGCGCAGGCCGCCCCCGCCGCCCTGGCCGCGGTCCTCGGCATCCCCGCCCGCTCGGCCAGCTCCGCGTACGACACGGTGGTCCCCGCCTTGACCTCGCGCAGCGCCTGGTGCAGCCGCTTGCGGGTGGGGGAGCCCGGCTGCTCGACGGGCACGTCGTCGAGGGCGTCGAGGTCGCCCGCCAGGTAGGCGCGGACGGCCTCGGCCGGGGCGCCGAGGTCCTCGACGACGTCGAGGCCGAGGGCCTGCAGCTGGGGAGTGAGCCGGGCGAACATCTGCGCGGGGTCGGGCGTGAAGCCCGCGGCCACGATCACCCCCTCATGGGCCAGCAGGGACAGCGGGCCGATCGGGGTCGGGAGGATCTGAGCGTCGATCATGAGGAACTCCAGAGGTGAAGGGCGGCGTAGGCCCGCCAGGGCCGCCACCGCTCGAGGTGATCCTGCGGGATGGCGAGCGCGGCCATGCGTTTGACCAGGACGAGGTCGCCTGACGGCCACGCGTCGGGGTCGCGCAGCGCGCGCAGCGAGATGTAGCCGGCCGTCCACGGGCCGATGCCGGGCACTCTGAGCAGGGCGGCGACCGCCTCGGCCGGGTCCTGCCCGCCGTCGAGGTCGATCTCGCCCGAGGCGACGCGGACCGCCAGGTCGCGCAGCGTGGTCACCCGCCGGTTGGTCAGGCCGAGCGCCGAGAGGTCCATCTCGGCCATCTCCTCGGCGGTCGGGAACCCGCCCGCCCTGGTCACGATCCGGCCGAGGAGCGTCCTGGCGCCCGCCACGGAGATCTGCTGGCCGACGACCGCGCGCACGGCCAGCTCGAACCCGTCGAAGGCGCCGGGCACGCGCAGCCCCGGCCGCGCCGCCACCAGCGGCGCCAGCGACGTCGATCCGAGCGCCTCGCTGATCGCGGCGGGATCGGCGTCGAGGTCGAGCAGCCTGCGGCAGCGCGCCACGACCCTGGCCAGCTGCCGCGTGTCGTCGAGGGAGGCCTCGAGCACGATGTGCCCCTGCGCGGGCGTCAACGTGATCCGACCGCCGGGGAGCACCCGCGTGTACGACCCGCCGTCCACGCTCTCCAGGCCGGGGATCGCGCGCGCAGCGAGGAAGGCGAACAACCCCTCCACGTCGTACGGCTGCCGCCAGTTCAGCCTGAGCCTGAGCGCCGCGGGCGCCCCCGGCCGGTGCGCGGTGGCGCGCATCTCCGAGGGCGTGAAGCCGTAGGTCGACTGCATGGCCGCGTTGAACTGCCGGACGCTGCCGAACCCCGAGGCGAACGCCACGTCGGTCACCGGCAGCGCGGTCTCCGTCAGCAGCTGCTTGGCCAGCAGCAGCCGCTTGGTCCGCGCCACCGCCAGCGGCCCGACGCCGAGCTCGGCGACGAACAACCGGTGCAGGTGCCGCTCGGTGATGTGCAGCCTGGCGGCCAGCCCCGCCACGCCGCGCTCGTCGGCCGCGCCGTCGTCGATCAGCCGCAGCGCCCTGCCCACCAGGTCGCCCCGCACGTCCCAGCCGGGGTCGCCGGGCGACAGCTCGGGACGGCACCGCTTGCACGGCCGGAACCCCGCCGCCTCGGCGGAGGCCGCGTGCCGGTAGAAGCGCACGTTGCGCGAGGAGGGAGTGCGGGCGGGGCAGATCGGCCTGCAGTAGATGCGCGTCGTCTTCACCGCCGTGTAGAAGCGCCCGTCGAACCTGGCGTCGCGCGCGGACACCGCGCGGTAGCAGGCGTCGAAATCCAACGTTTCCATGCCCTTGACGCTATCGCCTGGCCGGAAGTCCCAACTGGCGGATTTCGGACCTCACCGTGAAGATCGGCACCCACGACATCGCCATCATGTCTAGCGCGAGGATCGCTGGGTTTACCCGCAGGGGAATTGCTTCGCTGCTATAGTTTCTTTGTTCGAAACGGGCAGGGCTTGTCCGTCGCCTACCTCGGCTGAGGGAAGCGAGAAGCCGCTCCCTTCAGGGAGTGGAGGAGTCAGGAGGATCACCTGCATGATCGAGGTCATCCGCCCAGTATGTGGTCGGGCGTGATCTGCTGGCGGAAGCTGACGAGCAGGACGTTGTTCACGCCCGTCCGCGCCGACTGGACGAAGGGGCCAGCCGCCGCCAGCCAGATCCCGATCCCGTGGTCGAGCAGCGGCACCAGCAGCCCGAAGGGCGCCGTCGCCAGGCTGAGCAGCCACACCGCGCCGCCCTGACCCAGCCACCTGGCCATCAGGTGCGCGCACGCGGAACCCACCAGCGCCCCCACCCCGCTCGCGGCCAGGTAAGCGCCGAACACCCACTCGGGGAAGGCCAACTCCCGCACCAGCAGCACCGGCAGCAGCACGGTGGCCAGCGGAAAACCAAGGTTCGCCATCGCGCCCTGCACGGCGATGGCCACCAGCACCCTGTTGCCGAACAGGAATCGCAGCCCTTCGCGCAACTGCCGTCCGATCGGCTCCCGTACGGCGGGCGGGCTCTCGACCGCCCGGATCCCGCGCAGCCACAGCGCCGACCACGCGTACGTGACGGCGTCGAGCAGCAGCACCAGCGGCGCGCCGAGCACCTGGGTGAGCACCCCCGACACGCTGCGGCCCGTGACGTACATCGCCGAGTTCGTCCCGACGAGCAGGGAGTTGGCGGCGGTCAGCCGGTCCCTGCCCACCAGCGAGGGGACCAGGCTGTGCGCGGCCACGTCGAAGAAGAGCGTGCCGACGCCCGAGACGATCGCGACCAGGTACAGCTGCGGCATCGTCAGCGCGTCCAGCCACCAGGCGGCCGTGACCGACGCCATCGCCACCGCGCGCAGCACGTCCGTCGCCACCATGACGGGGCGCCGCCGTACCCTGTCGACCCAGACTCCCGCGGGCAGCCCCACGAACAGCACGGTCAGCGTCGCCAGTGAGCTGAGCAGGCCCACCTCGCCCGGGCCCGCGTCCAGCGCGGTCACCGCGAGCAGGGGGAGCGCCACGTGGGACAGCTGCGTGCCGAACTGGCTGCCGAAGGCGGCCACGTACAGTCGCCGGAAATCACGATCCATGTCGGGAAAGATGCCGCCGCCGGGCGATAATGGCGATGGATTAAGGAGAGAGCTAATCGACCTGACCTTCACCGTCCAGGACATCGCCAACACGCGGTTCGCGATCTCTCCGTTGTGGGAGGTGGTGGCCAGCGTCCGCGTCGTCAAGGAGCCCGTGGGCGTCAACCGTCCATGGGCCGAGCAGGTGCGCCGCCGACTGGCCGGGGTCGACTGGCGGCTGCTGTCCGACCTGGTCCCGATGCCGACGATCTCGCTGGTCTGCTTCATCGCCCCGCCGCCGACCACGTCGCTGCCCGACCTGGAGCTGGAGCTGGCGGGCATGCTCTCCCGCGCCGGCGACGTGCGCGCCGAGCTCGACGCGTGGGGTGGTGCCCGTACACCTCGGCTGCGCGCCCTCTACGACGACCCCGCGGGCGGGCTCGAACGGCTGGCCGACCAGGTGAGGGCGTACTGGGCGGCCGCGATCGAGCCGTACTGGCCGCGCATCCGCACCCTCATGGAGGGCGACCTGCTCTACCGGGCCCGCATCCTGGCCGAGGGCGGCGTGCACCGGATGCTCGCCGACCTGGACGCCAATGTCAGCTGGCAGGGGGAGCGGTTGCGGCTGGCCCACCGGTTGTGCGACGGGGTGCGGCCGCTGGACGGCAGGGGCCTGCTCCTGGTGCCGTCGGTCTTCGCCTGGCCGCGGATCTTCTCGATCACGGTGCCGCCCTTCCAGCCCACGCTCCGCTACCCGCCGCGCGGGGTCGCCACTCTGTGGGAGCGCGAGCGGAGGGACCCGCCCGCCGCGCTGGCCGCCGTCCTGGGGCCGACGCGCGCCCGCCTGCTGGCCGAACTCGACCAGCCCGCCTCGACCAAGGACCTGGCGCTGCGCGCGGGCCTGTCGGAACCGGGCGCCAACCAGCACCTGACGGCCCTCAGGAGAGCGGGCCTGTGCAGCTCCCACCGCACCGGGCGCTACGTCCTCTACGCCCGCACGGCCGTCGCCGAAATCCTCCTCAACCCACCCTGACCCCACCTGGGCCTTTCGGCGGCCCTACCCCGAAGGACCTCAGCCGTCGACTTCGGCCAGGGTCTCTCGGGGGTAGAGGGAGGCCGCACGGGGTTCTTCCGGTGGCGCCATCCGAAAGACCCCGGCCGTTGACTTCGGCCGGGGTCTCTCGGAGGGAGGGCGTGCCAGCTCACAGGTTTTCGAGTGGGGTGGGTCCCGATGAAATGGCCCCAGCCGGGGCCCGGTGCGCGGGGTTGCGCGGCCGTGTCCTCCGGCTCCGGCTGGGGTGGTCTCTCAGACGGCGCTCAGCGCCTCCTCCCGCTCGGCCGCCGCGGGAGCGGGCGCCCCCGTCGGCGGCACCCGCCGCAGCAGGGTCACGGCCAGCAGCGCGGCCACCGCCGTCAGCACCGCCGCGACCCCCGACGCCACGTTCAGCCCGTCGGTGAAGGCCGACCGCGCCGCCGCGACCAGCGCCTCGCCCTGCGCCGCGGGCAGCCCCTCGGCGACCGCGAGCTCCCCCGCCAGCGTTTCGGCCGAGCCCGCGGGCATCGCGGCCCGGTAGACGACCGTCCCGATGGTGCCGAGCAGCGCGATGCCGAGCGAGACGCCCAGGTCGCTGGCCGTGGTGTTCACCGCCGAGGCGGCGCCGGCCTTCTCCTGCGGCGCGGCGGCGATCACCAGGTTCGTGGTCAGCGCCATCGTCGGGGCGATGCCCGGGTAGAGGATGTAGAACCCGGTCAGCAGCAGCGGCAGTCCCGACACGCTGCCCACCTGGGTCAGCACCACGTAGCCCGCCACGGACAGCACCGATCCCGCCGCGACCACGTACGCGGGCCGTACCCTGCGGGCCACCGCAGGCGAGAACGTGGAGACCGCGACCAGCATGAGCGCCGCGGGTAGGATCCAGAGGCCCGACTCCAGCGGCGACAGCCCGGCCACCAGCTGGAGGTACTGCGTGAAGAGGAGGTAGACGCCGCCCAGCGCGATCGCCGAGAGCAGGAAGACGCCGAGCGCGCCGCTGAAGGTGCGGTTGGCGAACAGCCGTACGTCGAGCAGCGGCTGCTCCAGGCGCAGCTGGCGGCGGACGAACAGCGTGCCGAGCACCAGACCGGCGACGATCGCCGCCACGGAGAGCACCGACAGGCCGCTCTTGGCCAGTTCCTTGACGCCGTAGACGATGGGCAGCAGGGTCGCCATGGACAGCAGCACGCTCAGCACGTCCAGGCCGCCCGACTGGGGCGCCCGGTACTCGGGCACCAGCGCGGGCGCCGCGATCAGCACCAGCGCCATGACCGGCACGCCGGCCAGCAGCGCCGCGCCCCACCAGAACGACTCCAGCAGCAGCCCGCCGACCAGCGGGCCGACGGCCACGCCGACCGAGATCGAGGCCGCCCACATGCCGATCGCGCTGGCCCGCTGGCGATCGTCGCGGAACATGTTGCTGATCAGCGAGAGCGTGGACGGCATGACGGCCGCCGCGCCGACCCCCATCACCGCGCGAGCGGCGATCAGCAGGTCGGCGCCCGGCGCGAACGCCGCCGCCACCGAGGCCACACCGAAGGCGGCGGCGCCGAACAGCAGCACCTTGCGCCGCCCGATCCGGTCACCGACGGTCCCCATGGCCACCAGCAGCCCGGCCATCATGAACCCGTAGATGTCATTGATCCACAACAGCTGGGCGCCGCTCGGCTGCAGGTCGGCCGCGATGTGGGGGGTGGCGAGGAACAGCACGGTCATCGCCAGGAACAGCAGGACGGTGGGCAGGAGCAGGACGGTCAGGCCGAGCCACTCCCTGGCTCCCGCACGGGGGTGCGCAGTCATGATCAGTTCTCTCTCTTCAGAAGGGACAGCACGCGGTCGGCCGAGCGGGGCCGGCCGTACCTGATGACCTCCGCGACGGTCGTCGCGAAGAAGGGCCGCAGGCGCCCGACCGCCTCTGTGGCGTCCTGCCTGCCGGCGAATGCGGCGGACCGCGCCCGCCACTGCGGCGCGCACCAGTCGGCGAGGGACGGGGGCAGGCACTCGGGGACCACCAGCACGAAGGCGTCCGCCGCCGCCAGCCAGGGCGCCAGGTCCTGGACGGCCGGCGGAGTCGGCACCTCGTACGAGCACACCTCGGGCAGCCCCGCCGCCGCGAGGTCGAGCAGGTCGACCTCGAAGCCGCGGTGACAGGCGCGGCCGGACAGCCATTCGGCCACCTCCAGGCCGTCGGCGCCGCCGCCGATGATGAACGCGAGTCGCATGTCCCACACCGTGCAGGGGAGGACTCCAGAAACGCTTCGGATCCGCTTTGGATACTGTTTGCGCCATGCGATTCGGGGTGCTCGGTCCGCTGGCCGTATGGACGTCAGAGGGCAGGCCGGTGCGGATCCCCGAGGTCAAGGTGCGGGGCCTGCTGGCCGAGCTGATCGTGCAGGCGGGGCGGGTGGTGCCGGCCGACAGGCTGATCGACCACCTGTGGAGCGGCAGCCTGCCCACCAACCCCGCCGCGTCGCTCCAGACGAGGGTCTCGCAGCTGCGGCGGGCGCTGGAGGACGCCGAGGAGGGCGCGCGGCGCCTGGTGGTCTCGCGCGCGCCCGGCTACCTGCTGGACGTCCCGCCCGACGCGCTCGACGTCGGGCGCTTCCAGGCGCTCGTCGCGGCCGCCCGTACGGCGGGCACCCCGCGCGCCCGCGCCGACCTGCTGGGCGACGCGCTCGCCCTGTGGCGGGGCCCCGCGCTGATCGAGTTCGCCGACGAGGAGTTCGCCGCGGCCGAGATCGCGCGCCTGGACGAGCTGCGCCTGACGGCGATGGAGGAGCAGGCGGAGGCCCGGCTGGAGCTCGGCGAGCACGCCGTGCTCGCCGGCGAGCTCGGCGACCTGGTGGCCCGCCACCCGCTGCGGGAGCGGCTACGCGCGGTCCACCTGCGCGCTCTCTACCGGTCCGGACGGCAGAGCGAGGCCCTGGACGGCTACCGCGACCTGCGCGAGCGCCTGGCCGACGAGCTGGGTGTCGATCCAGGCCGCGAGCTGGCCGCGCTCCACGAGGCGATGCTGCGGCAGGATCCCGCGCTGGAGGCGGGCCCCGCGGCGCCTCCGCCGGGCAACCTGCCCGCGCCGATGAGCGACCTGATCGGCCGCGCGGAGGCGGTCGGCGAGGTGACCGCGCTGCTCGGCTCGGGCCGCCTGGTCACGCTGACCGGACCGGGCGGGGTGGGCAAGACCAGCCTCGCGCTGGAGGCCGCCAGACGTCTCGCGGACTCCTTCCCCGACGGCGCGTGGCTCGTCGAGCTGGGGGCCCTGCCCTCCCGCCTCGAGAGCGACCTGTTCGACTGCTCGGCGCAGGAGGTCGCGGAGGCGGTGGCGGCCGTGCTCGGCATCCGCGACGAGAGCGGCGCGCTCAGCCTGGCCGAGACGATGCGCGGCAAGCGGGCGCTGCTCGTCCTCGACAACTGCGAGCACGTGCTGGCCCCGGTGGCCGAGCTGGCGGGCGCGCTGCTACGGGCCGTCCCCGAGCTGCGGATCATGGCCACCAGCAGGCGGCCGCTCGGGGTCGCGGGCGAGCGGCTGTGGCAGGTGCCGCCGCTGCCGGTGCCGAGCGCGGTGCGGCTGTTCGAGGCGCGGGCCACGGCCCGCACGCCGGGGTTCGCCGTGGACGCGGGCAATGAGGCGACGGTCGCGGCGATCTGCGCGCGGCTCGACGGCATCCCGCTGGCGCTGGAGCTGGCCGCCACCAGGGTCCGCGCGCTCGGCGTCCACGAGCTCGCCGCCCGCCTCGGCGCCCTCCCTCAGGACGCTCCGCGCCCTCCCGAGGGCGCCCGCTCTCAGAACGCCCCGCGCTCTCCCCGGGCCGCCCACCCTCAAGACGCCGCCGAGGGCGCCTCGCCGCAGGGCACGCTCGACGGGTTCAAGGTCCTGGCCACCGGTGCGAGCGACGCGCCCGCCAGGCAGCGCACGCTGCGCGCGGTCATCGACTGGAGCTGGGAGCTGCTCGGCGACGACGAGCGGACGGTGCTGCGCAGGCTCGCCGTCCACGCCGGCGGCTGCACCTTGCGCGCCGCCGAGGCCGTCTGCGGCGACGGGCGGCTCGACGTCATGGATCTCATGGCGGGCCTGGTCGACCACTCCCTGGTGACGGTCACCACCGGCGCGGAGCCGCGCTACCAGCTGCTCGAATCGGTCGCCGCCTACTGCCGCGAGCGCCTGGTGGAGGCGGGCGAGCTGGAGGAGGTCGAGCGGCGGCATCTGCGCCACTTCACCGAGCTGGCCGTCTCGGCCGAGCCGTACCTGCGGGGGCCCGAGCAGCGCGAGTGGCTGGCCAGGCTGGACGCCGAGAGCGCCAACCTGCGCGCCGCCCTCGGCGCCGCCGTCCGCCACGCGGGTGCGGGGAGTGCCGCGCTGCGCCTGGTCAACGCGCTGGCCTGGTACTGGGTGCTGCGCGGACGCCTCGGCGAGGGCCGCAGGGCCCTCGCCGCCGCCCTCGCGGCCGGTGGAGACGAGGACGCCGCGGGCACGGCCGCCACCTGGCTGGCCGCCTACGCCCTGCGCATGGGCGAGGTGCTCGACCACACCGACCCCGCCACGCGGCCCGACGACCTCGAGGGCCTCGCCGGACGGGCCAGAGCCGAGTGGTTCCTCTCGCTGGCCAGGCTCGGTGTCGGCGACACGCAGGCGGGCGAGGAGCAGGCCGAACGCGTCCTGGAGCTGTTCCGCACGCTCGGCGACGACTGGGGCACCGCCGCCGCCCTCAGCACCCGCTCCAGGCAGGCGCTGCTGCGCGGCGACCTGACCGCGCTCCACGAGTACGGCACGCAGAGCATGGCGCTGTTCACCACGCTGGGCGACCGGTGGGGCCAGCTGCACGCCACCCTCGGCCTCGGCGCGCACGCCGAGATCGTGGGCGACTACGAGAGCGCCGCGCGGCTGCACCGCGAGGGCCTGCGCATGGCCGAGGAGCTCGGCCTGCACAGCGAGGTGGCCGACAAGCTGTCGGAGCTGGGCCGGATCGCGCTGCTCGAAGGCGACTTCGCCCAGGCCGACGAGCTGCACGAGAAGGCCGCCAGGCTGGCCCGCGAGCAGGGCTACACGATCGGCCAGGAGTACGCCTCGCTCGGCCTGGCTCTCAGCGCCCGCCGCCAGGGCAGGCTGGACGTCGCGGAGGCGCTCCTGCGCACGTGGCTGGAGTGGGACCGCGAGCTGAACGCGGCCATCGCCACGGCGCTGATCCTGGCCGAGCTCGGCTTCGTCGCCGAGCTGCGCGGCGACGCTGAGGCTGCGCTCGCGCTGCACCTCGAGGGCCTGCGGGAGGCCCGTGAGTCGGGCGGTCCCCGCGCGGTCGCGCTCGCCTACGAGGGGCTGGCCGGAGCGCACGCCGCCGCGGGACGCGCCGTCGAGGCGGCCCGCCTGCTGGGCGCGGCCGACGAGATCAGGCGGTCACTGGGCGCGCCGCTGCCACCCGCGGAGCGCGGCGACGTCGACCGGATCACCGCCGCCGCGGTGGCCGCGCTCGGCGAGGAGCGCTTCGTGAAGGAGTTCGCCACCCCCTACTTGGAGGAGACCCCCACCCCCAGGTCGAACTCGCGGTAGACGCGTGCCCAGAACCCGTCGCGCAGCCACACCCGCGCCTCGGGGAAGGGCCGCAGCGAGTGCCCGAGCTCCTTCTCCGCCTCGATGAGCAGCTCCGTGTCGATGACCGTCGGCAGGATCGGGCCGGGCAGCAGGTCCCTGATGTTGTCGCGGCCACGGGTGAGTATCCACTTCTGCGCCACGTGCTCGCCGACGTCCTCCACCCGCGGGCGCGAGGGCCCGAGCTTGGCCACCTGACCCGGCTTGACGTGCGGCTTGGGGGCGGCGGTGCGCCCCGCGAACACCTGGGCGGGCGACGGCGCCGTCACCGGCGGCACCACCGTCACGGGCTGCGGGGCACGGCTGAAGAAGGGCCTCAGGAAATCAGCGGACAGGACCTCCACGGTGTCGGACTCCCACACCAGGCGCTCGGCCTGGTTGGTGCCGTAGGGCGGCTCGACGCCCCACAGATGGATCCGCACGCCGTACGCCTGGGCCGCCTCAACGGCGGGCACCATGTCCTCATCGCCCGCCAGCAGGATCGTGTCGGTCACCGCGTGGTGCCTGGCCAGCGCCTCGAGATCACTCCTGATCTGGGCGTCCACGCCCTTCTGCTGGCCACGCGCGTTGAGGTTGCCAAGGCGGACTTTCACCCAGGGCAGCTGGGCGATGACTCGCTGGTCGACGGTGGGCACACGGTCACGGGCGGCGTCATACCAATAGATCCGCAGGAGCTCGCCGGAAATGCGTTGTTCTGCATGCTTCTGTAGCGATTGGATGAGCTCATCGGCGGCAACCCGGTATTCCTTGCGCTCCTTGGCGCCGAGCAGTACTTCACCTGCGGCGGCATAGAGATATCCGACATCCACAAGGACGGCGTACTTCGCCGCGACAGGGTGCGGCGTGAGGTCTGGGATGGCCATGTCGTCCTCCAGGCCGCGGTGCTCGTTGATCGGCTGACTATATACGCCTACTTTTCTAGATAGTCCCAACTCCCGGGGAACTTGACACCCGATTCTCAGGATCCTCTACGGTAGAGCGCTGTTTCGCCACGCCGACTTCCCAGGTACGAGCGGTTTACGCATGCTCCTGGCCGGGTTTCGCCATGATTCGTTCTTCGGCGCGGCGGGTCGCTCGGCTTCGGCGTGTCGGGAGGCCAGAACCGCCACAAGAGCCGCGATCTCCTCAGGAGTCGCATCGCCCCGAACAATTCGCAGATGAGGCGTCATAGCGGGATGTTCCCATGCTTCTTCGCGGGCAGCGTGGCTCTCTTGTTCCGCAGCGCGCGCAGCGCCCTGACGATCTGCACCCTGGTGTCGGACGGCCTGATCACCGCGTCGACGTACCCGCGCTCGGCGGCCAGGAAGGGATTGGCCAGCGTGTCCTCGTACTCGGTGACCAGCCTGGCCCGCTCGGCGTCGGGATCGTCGGCCGCGGCCAGCTCACGCCGGTAGAGGATGTTGACCGCGCCCTGCGCCCCCATGACCGCGATCTGGGCGGTCGGCCATGCGAGGTTGATGTCGGCGCCGAGGTGCTTGGAGCCCATGACGTCGTAGGCGCCGCCGTACGCCTTGCGGGTGATGACGGTGACCAGCGGGACGGTGGCCTCGGCGTAGGCGTAGAGCAGCTTGGCGCCGCGCCTGATGATTCCGTTCCATTCCTGGTCGGTGCCGGGAAGGAATCCCGGTACATCGACAAATGTCAACACCGGGATATTGAAAGCATCACAAGTGCGTACAAATCTGGCCGCCTTTTCGGACGCGGCAATATCGAGAGTTCCGGCGAAACTCATCGGCTGGTTGGCCACGATGCCCACCGACCGTCCTTCGACCCTGCCGAATCCGACCACGAGGTTCGGCGCGAACTGGGCGTGGACCTCCAGGAACTCTCCGTCGTCGAGAACGTGCTCGACGACCGTGCGCATCTCGTACGGCTGGTTGGGCGAGTCGGGGATCAGCGTGTCGAGCTCGCGGTCCTCGTCGGTGACGGTCAGCTCGGGGTCGGACTCGTAGACCGGCGCCTCGTCCAGGTTGTTGGAGGGCAGGTAGGACAGCAGGGCCTTGGCGAACTCGAGGCAGTCGGCCTCGTCGGCGGCCTCGTAGTGCGCGACGCCCGACCTGGAGTTGTGGGTGTGGGCGCCGCCGAGCTCCTCGAAGCTCACCTCTTCGCCGGTGACGGTCTTGATCACATCGGGCCCGGTGATGAACATGTGCGACTTCTCCTGCACCATCAAGATGAAGTCGGTCAGCGCGGGGGAGTAGACCGCCCCGCCCGCGCACGGGCCCATGACCAGCGAGATCTGCGGGATCACGCCGGAGGCGTGCACGTTGCGCTTGAAGATCTCGGCGAACAGGCCGAGGGCGACCACGCCCTCCTGGATCCGGGCGCCGCCGCCGTCGTTGATGCCGACGATCGGGCAGCCGACCTTGAGCGCGTGGTCCATGACCTTGACGATCTTCTCGCCGTAGACCTCGCCGAGCGAGCCGCCGAAGACCGTGAAGTCCTGGCTGAAGACGGCGACGGGCCTGCCGTCCACGGTGCCGTGCCCGGTCACCACGCCGTCGCCGTAGGGCCGGTTGTTCTCGATGCCGAACGCCGTGGCGCGGTGGCGGGCGAACTCGTCGAACTCGACGAAGGAGCCCTCGTCGAGGAAGGCGTCCAGCCGCTCGCGGGCGGTCATCTTGCCCTTGGCGTGCTGCTTCTCCACCGCACGGGCCGAGCCCGCATGGGCGGCCTCGTCCTGCCGTCGCTCGAAGTCGGCGATCTTGCCAGCGGTGGTGTGGATGTCGATCTCGGGGGGCTCCGACGGCAGTGCAGCGCTCATGCCGTAAGACTAAAGGGGATGTGCGCGGCGCTGTCGGACAGGCACCAGACTAGGGGGCATGACGGAGGCGGTGCGCACAGAAGGCCTGTTCAAGCGGTTCGGCCAGCAGGTGGCGGTGGCAGGGGTCGATTTCACGGTTCCCGCGGGCAGTTTCGCGGGGCTGGTCGGTCCCAACGGCGCGGGCAAGACGACCACGCTCAGCATGATCACCGGACTGCTCCGCCCCGACGGCGGGCTGGCCCAGGTCGGCGGCGTCGACGTCTGGCGCGATCCGGTCCAGGTCAAGGCCCGCATCGGGGTGCTGCCCGAGGGGCTGCGCCTGTTCGAGCGGCTGTCGGGCCGCGAGCTGCTCCACTACAACGGCCGCCTGCGCGGCATCCCCAAGACCGAGGTCGAGCAGCGCGCCGAAGAACTGCTGCGCGTCATGGACCTGGTCGCCGCGGCCGACAAGCTCGTCGTCGACTACTCCACCGGCATGCGCAAGAAGATCGGCCTGGCCGCCGCGCTGCTGCACAACCCCGCCGTCCTCTTCCTCGACGAGCCCTTCGAGGGCGTCGACCCGGTCAGCGCCAACACCCTCACCGAGGTGCTCCAGCGCTACACCGCCTCAGGGTCCACCGTCATCTTCTCCAGCCACGTCATGGACCTGGTCGAGCGGCTGTGCGACTGGGTGTCGGTGATGAGCGGCGGCCACATCGTCGCGCAGGGCCCGATCGACGAGGTGCGCGCGGGACGCAGCCTCAACCAGGCCTTCCTCGACCTCGTCGGCGTTCGCCAGGGCGGAGAGGAGGGGCTGACGTGGTTGGGCTCTTCGTCGCACTGAAGCTCAGGCTGATCTCCGGTGGGCTGCGCGGCGACGCCCAGCGCATCCTCGGCTTCGTCTTCTCCGTGCTGGCCGCGCTCCTCGTGGCGGCGGCGGGCTTCCTGCTCCTCGCGCTGCTCAGGATGGCTCCCCCGCAGGTGGCGGCCGACGTCGGCGTGATCGCCTTCACCGGGCTGCTGGTCTTCTGGGCGACCGTCCCGCTGCTGGCCTTCGGCGTCGACGACACGCTCGACCCGGCGAAACTCGCCCTCTTCCCGCTGCGCACGCGTCAGCTGGCGGCGGGGATGTTCGCCGCCTCGGTCACCGGCGTCTGGCCGATCGCCTCGCTCCTGGTGACCGCGGGCGCGCTGGCGGGGCTGGCCAGAGGAGCCGGCGGCGTGCTGCTCGGCGTCGTCGCGGTGCTCCTGCAGTTCGCGCTCTGCATCGTCACCTCCAGGCTGATCACGACCGCGCTGTCGGGGCTGCTGCGCTCGCGCAGGGGCCGTGACCTGCTGGCCGTCGGCGTCATCGTGTTCGTGCTGATGGCGCAGCTGCCCAATCTCATCGTCAACCGCGGCCTGTCCGGCGACCCCCTCGCCCTGCTGAGCAGCCTCGCCGCCGTACTGCGCTGGACCCCGCCCGGCTGGGCCGCCCACGCCATCAGCGACGGCGGGCTGACCGGCGTGCTGGAGCTGGCGGCGCTCGCCCTGCTCGTCCTGGCGCTCGGCTGGCTATGGATCAAGGCGCTCGGCAGGGCGCTGGTCACCACCGACGCCTCCACCCAGGCCGCCTCGGTGCGCAGGTCCAGTGGCCTGATCGACAGGTTCCTGCCCGACGGCAGGGTCGCTGCCGTGGTGGGCAAGGAGCTGAAGTACGCCCGCCGCGACCCCAGGGGCAGGGTCGGCTGGTTCGCCTCCATCGCGGTGACGGGAGTGCTGGCCTTCTCCATGAACGGGCAGGGCGCGGGCTCGGGTCCGGGCGTGGCGATCGGCCCGGCCTGCCTCGGCGCACTGATGATCGGCATGCAGCAGTGCAACATCTTCGGCATCGACGGCCGCTCCCTGTGGATGAACGCCGTCGTCTACGGAAACGACCGGGACCTGCGCGGCGACGTGGCGGGACGGCACCTGGGCGTGGCGATCATCGCGGTTCCCCTGCTGATCCTGCTCAGCGTGCTCGGCGGCCTGTTCGCCGGCACCCTCGCCTGGGTGCTGCCGGCGGTGCTGACCGCGTGGGGCGTGCTCGGCATCGGGCTCGGCGTCGGCGCGCTCACCAGCGTGCTCGTCCCCTACACGGTGCCCGACCGGCTCAACGCCTTCACCGGCGCGGCGCCGGGGCAGGGCGGGGTCGCCTTCGTCGCCTCCTTCGGCGCCCTGATCGTCACCGCGCTGCTCGCGCTGCCAGTGGCGCTGCCCGTGCTGCTCGGCTTTGCCTGGCTGAGCGCGGTGGCGCTGCCGTACGGGCTGGCGGTCGCGTGGGGTGGCAGGGTGCTGGCGGGCAAGGTGGGCTACCCACGGCTGCCCGAGCTTCTCTCCGCGGTCTCCAAGCCCACGTAATGGTCTAGTCCACTGGTTGAGACCGGTCTCCAGTCGTTCAGGTCGAGTGGATATCGTGCGAAGCATGATTGACCAGGCCATCCCGCGCCACAGCGCCGTCAGCGAGATGCCCGACGAGCTCCGCCGCGACGTGCGGCTGCTCGGCGAGCTGCTCGGACAGGTGATCGCCGAGCAGGGCGGTCCCGATCTCCTGGAGGACGTCGAACGCCTGCGCAAAGCCGTCATCGGCGCGAGACGTGGGGAGGTGTCCGCTGATGAGGTCGCGGAGATGGTGAGCGCGTGGGAGATCGACAGGGCGGTGCAGATCGCCCGCGCCTTCACCTGTTACTTCCACCTGGCCAACCTCGCCGAGGAGCACTACCGCATCCGCACCCTGCGCGACCGTGACGCGGGCGACGCCGTCCAGCGCGAGTCGCTCGCCTCCGCCGTCGAGGAGCTGGGCAGGGAGCGCGTCGCCGAGCTGGTCCAGGGCCTGGAGCTGCACCCCGTGCTGACCGCGCACCCGACGGAGGCGCGCAGGCGCGCCGTCGTCACCGCGATCCAGCGCATCAGCGGCCAGCTCACCGAGTACACCGCCCAGGGGCGCGGCGCCTCCGAGCGCGCCGAGAGCCGGCGCCGCCTGCTGGAGGAGATCGACCTCCTCTGGCGTACGGCCCAGCTGCGCAACACCAAGCTCGACCCGCTCGACGAGGTGCGCACCGCCATGGCCGCCTTCGACGAGACGCTCTTCCGCGTGGTGCCGCAGGTCTACCGCTCGCTCGACGCCGCGCTCGACGAGGGCAGCGGCACCAGGCCCCCGCTGGCCAGGCCGTTCATCCGCTACGGCAGCTGGATCGGCGGCGACCGCGACGGCAATCCCAACGTCACGGCCAAGGTCACCCGCGAGGCCGTCCTGATCCAGGCCGAGCACGTGCTGACCGCGCTGGAGACCGCCACCACGCGCATCGCCCGCACGCTCACCGCGGCCTCCCAGTACACCCCGCCGTCGCCCGCGCTGCGCAGGGCGCTGGCCGAAGCCCAGGACGCCAGCCCCGACCTGGTCTCCGAACTGGCCACCCGCTCGCCGTCCGAGCCGCACCGGCAGTGGCTGCTGTACGTCGCCGCGCGCATCGGCGCCACCCGCCGCCGCGACCTCGACCTGGCCTACCTCGCGCCCGCCGACCTGCTGGCCGACCTGCGGCTCGCACAGGACTCACTGGCCGCGGCGGGGGCCGTCCGTCAGGCCTACGGCGAGCTGCAGCACCTCGTCTGGCAGGTCGAGACGTTCGGCTTCCACCTGGCCGAGCTGGAGGTGCGCCAGCACTCCCAGGTCCACGCCGCCGCGCTGGAGGAGATCCGCGCGGGTGGGGCGCTGTCGGAGCGCACCGAGGAGGTGCTGGCCACGATCCGGGTGATCGCCTGGATCCAGGAGCGTTTCGGCGTCACCGCCTGCTCCCGCTACGTCGTCTCCTTCACCCGCACCGCCGAGGACGTCGCCGCGGTCTACGAGCTGGCCGCCCACGCGCTCGGCGACCGCGCGCCCGTGCTCGACGTGGTGCCGCTGTTCGAGTCGGGCCAGGACCTCGACAACTCCGCCGACGTGCTCGCGGGCATGCTGAAGCTGCCCGAGGTGCAGCGCCGCCTGGCCGGCAACGACCGCCGGGTGGAGGTCATGCTCGGCTACTCCGACTCCGCCAAGGAGCTCGGGCCCGCCGCCGCGACACTCAAGCTGTACGAGGCGCAGGAGCGGCTGACCGCCTGGGCCCTGGCCAACGACGTCAAGCTCCGCCTCTTCCACGGCAGGGGCGGCGCGCTCGGCAGGGGCGGCGGCCCGGCGAACCGGGCCGTGCTCGCCCAGGCCCCCGGCAGCGTCGCGGGCCGCTTCAAGGTCACCGAGCAGGGCGAGGTCATCTTCGCCCGCTACGGACACCAGGCCATCGCCCGGCGGCACATGGAGCAGGTCTCCAACGCGGTGCTGCTGGCCTCCTCCCCGACCGTCGGCGAGCGCACCGCCGCCGCGGCCGCCCGCTTCCGCGCGCTGGCCTCCCAGGTGGCCGCCGCCTCCGAGCGGGCCTACCGCGCGCTCACCGAGGCCAAGGGCTTCCCCGAGTGGTTCGCGCTGGTCAGCCCGCTGGAGGAGATCGGCTCGTTGCGCCTCGGCTCCCGCCCCGCGCGGCGCGGCCTCGGCGCGCCGCGCTCCCTCGACGACCTGCGGGCCATCCCGTGGGTGTTCGCGTGGGCGCAGACGCGGGTCAACCTGCCCGGCTGGTACGGCCTGGGCAGCGGCCTCGCCTCCGTCGAGGACGTCACCGAACTGCGGGCCGCCTACCGCGAATGGCCGCTGTTCGCCTCGCTGCTCGACAATGTCGAGATGTCGCTGGCCAAGACCGACCGCTCGATCGCCGCGCGCTACCTCGCGCTCGGCGGGCGTCCCGACTTCGAGGCGCAGGTGCTGGAGGAGTACGACAGGACCCGCCGTCTGGTGCTCTCGGTCACCGGGCACTCCAGGCTGCTGGAGAACAGGAAGGTGCTCTCGCGGGCCGTCCAGCTGCGCGACCCCTACGTCGACGCCCTCTCCCACCTGCAGCTGCGCGCGCTGACCGCGCTGCGGACCACGGAAGACCTGTCGGAGGCCGAGCGAGAGAGGCTGTCCACGTTGCTGCTGCTGTCGGTCAACGGCGTCGCCGCCGGATTGCAGAACACCGGTTGATCCGCCCCGCACGCGCCGAGGACCTGCCGGTGATCGAGAAGATCGTCGCGGCGGCCTACCAGCCATGGGCGGAACTGATCGGCATCCGCCCCAAGCCCATGGACGACGACTATCCGGCGCACCTGGCCGCCGGGCACATCTTCGTCCTCGACGACCTGCGCGGGCTGATCGTGCTCGTGCCCGAAGAGGGTGTGCTGTACGTCGACAACGTGGCGGTCCGGCCCGACCAGCACGGGCAGGGCCTCGGCAGGCAGCTGCTGGCCTTCGCCGAGGAGCGGGCGGCGGCGCTCGGGCTGCCCGCCCTGCGGCTCATCACCAACGCCATGATGAAGGTCAACATCGCGCTCTACGAACGGCTCGGCTACACGATCACCTCGCGGGAGCCGATCGGCGAGCGCGACGTGGTCTTCATGCGGAAAGATTTGTGAAGCGGCGCAGGCCGTACTCGATCGGGCCGTAGCGGTGGCCGCGCATCCACCACGCGCTCAGCGCCAGCAGGAGCGTGTAGATCAGCGCGGCCACGCCCATCACCGCGAGGGGCGACAGGCTGCCCGCCAGCGCCAGGCCGTACCCGGTGAAGACCAGGCACATCAGCACCGACTGGCCGATGTAGTTGGAGGCGGCGGACCTGCCCGCGGGTGAGAGCGCCGCGCCGACCGCGGGCACCCGCCTGACCACCTGGAGCAGCGTGACCACGTAGGCGGCGGCCAGCAGTGGCGAGGCCACGTTGGTGACCGCCATCCCGACCAGTTCCCAGCTGCCGGAGGCGCTGATCGACCAGGTGAAGAAGACGGCGGCGGGCAGCCCGATCCCGAACCCCAGTGCCTGGACGCGGGGGACCAGGTGCGCCCAGCGCTCGGGCTCCTCGAACAGCCGCGACTTGCCCGCGGCCAGCCCGAACAGGAACAGCGCCATCGCCATCGGGCCCTGGCCGAGCCAGACGAACAACGCCAGCCCCGGGTAGGTCTCCGCCTGGTAGGTGAGGAAGTCCAGCGGGCTCCCGGTCACCAGCGCCTGGGCCCGCGCGGCGGCGGCCGGATCGATCGCAGGGGTCGCGCCGGCGCTCGGGTCGAGCAGCGTCAGCGCCGCGAGGGAGAGCCACAGCAGCGACATGACGCCGATGATCACCGAGCCGGTCACGACGGCGGTCTTCGGCCTGACGTTCCGCATGGCCAGCAGGATCAGGCCGAGCGCAGCGTAGAGGGTGAGGATGTCGCCGATCCACAGCAGGAAGCCCTGCAGCACGCCCAGCGTGAACAGGCCGAGGCAGCGGCGCAGCATCCTTCCCTTCACCCTGTCGCCCCACGAGCGCATCTGCAGGGTGAAGGAGTAGCCGAACAGGAAGGAGAAGATGACGTAGAACTTGGTCAGTACGAGCGTGCTGACCACGAGGGCGACCGGGCCCTCGGTGATGGGCAGCGTGCCGCCGCCCGTGGCGTAGCCGGGGTCGGCGAAGAAGCCGATGTTCGCCACCAGGATGCCCCCGAGCGCGAAGCCCCTGACGGCGTCGATCTCGTGGATGCGCCTGGCTGGAGGAGCCTGGGTCTGCGTCATGCCCTCGACGCTAGAGATCGGCGCCGCCGCCCACATCGATCTTCGGACGCTCCCGCATCCGACCAAAGTCGCTGCTTCCGGCAGACGAAGACCCCGGCCCACCGGGGATCGGTGTTCCGGGGTCTTCGAAGGCCGCCGCACAGGGCCGGGGCCACGCCCATCGGCACGGTGCTGGGCTCCTTGGACGCCCACGCGGAGGGGTCGTGCGCGTTCTCGTGGTAGGGGTTCGCCGACGAGCCCGCCGTCCCGGTTAACCCCAGGAGGCGCGACGAGCGGTCAGTGTACGAGGTCGGCGTCGGTACGGCCGTGCCTGGGCAGCATCAGCCCGACCACGAAGGTCGCCGCCACCATCGCGGCGGCCACGGCGAGGGTGATCTCCACGCTTCCGGTGCCGAAGTAGACGGTGCCGAGGACGGCCAGGCCGAGCGCGTTGCCGACCTGCTGGATCGCGGTGAGCGTGCCGGAGGCCGAACCGGTCTCCCGGGGATCGACCGCGGCCATCACGATGCTGAAGTAGGGGCCCATGATCAGCCCGCTGCCGAGGCCGACGACGGCGAGCGCGGGGGCGAGCTGCCACGGCGTCACGCCCTGCTCGGCGACGACGAGGAGGGCGAGCACCGCCAGGCCCATGACGACCGCTCCGGCCAGCAGGACCCTGCGGCCGTGCTTCTGCGTGGCCTGCGCGACGCCCATGCCGGCGATCATCCCGATCGAGGACGGCACGCCGGTCAGCGCCGCCTTCAGCGGCGAGTAGCCGAGACCGAGCTGGGTGTAGAGGCCGATCACCAGCAGCACGCCCCCGAACGCGGCGAAGTAGATGGCGCCGACGGCCAGGCCGGAGACGAACGCGGGCTTGCGGAACAGCGAGGGGGCGATCAGCGGGTCGCGGTCACGGCGCTTCTCGTAGCCGACGAAGCAGGCGAAGGTCACGGCCGAGGCGGCCATCATCGCGAACGACCAGAGCGGCCAGCCGTGCTCGCCGCCCTGGACCAGCGGGAAGACGATCAGAACGGTGCCGAGGGAGGCGAGGGCGGCCCCAGGCAGGTCGAGCCGGACGCCGCCGGCGGGCGGCGAGGAGGGCAGGAAGCGCACCGCCGCGAGCACCGCCGCCACGCCGATCGGGAGGTTGATCAGAAAGATCATCCGCCAGCCGGTGCCGAACAGGTCGGCGCTGACCAGCCAGCCCGCCAGGATGGGGCCGCCGATCGCCGACAGGCCCATGACCGGGCCGAACAGCCCGAACGCCGCCTGTAGCTCCTTCGGCGGGAACATCTCCTTCATCAGCCCGAGCCCCTGCGGGATCATCGCCGCGCCGAACAGGCCCTGCGCGACCCTGGCGGCGATCATCGTCTCGGGTGAGACGGCGACGGCGCAGAACAGCGAGCCGATCGTGAAGCCGATGACGCCGATGAGGAACATCCGCTTACGGCCGACGATGTCGCCGAGCCTGCCGCCGGTCAGCAGGCCCGCGGTCATGGCCAGCGTGTAGGCGGCGCCGAGCCACTGGATCAGCGAGGTGCCACCGCCGAGGTCGGCCCGCATGGTCGGGCCCGCGATGTGGGTGACGGTGGCGTCGAGCAGCTCCATCACGGAGCCGGCGAGGATGACGAACAGTGCGGGCCAGCGCCACCGGTAGGCGACTGGCTGCTGGGGGGTCGCCACCGTGGGGCGGGTGTCGAGGACGGTCACCGCTGGCCTCCTGAATCGGAACGGTTTGTTCTGTTCCAGAATAGCAGAACGGAATGCTTCATTCCATAGCTTGACCCGAAAAAAGGCCCGGCACCGCCAGTGCGATGCCGGGCCGTTCGGCGCTCAGGTCAGGCGTGGGCCTTGACCCGGAACTCGGGGTCGGTGGTGCCGCAGGAGGGGCCGTTCGGGCCGCCGATGCGGACCGAGCTGAAGAAGTCGCGGTAGGTGCTGAAGAAGTTGCCCTTGCCGCGGGGGCTGGTGCCTGCCGTGCAGCCCTCGTAGTTGGCCTCGGAGTAGAGGTGGATGACGAAGTCGGTCCTGTTCCAGTCGGACTTGGCCCTGTCGTCCATGTTCAACACCGCGAGGTCCGGCGTGCTGACCTGGATCTCGATGATGTCGCCCGTGCCGTCGAGGCCGGAGAACATGCAGTAGTAGCCCTCGTGGCATCGGTCGTAGCCGGTGGTGGCCTGGGCGGGAGTGGTCGGGAGGACGGATAGCGCGACAGCTGCCATCGGCAAAACCAGTGCGTGAAGCTTCTTGCCCACTGCCTCTCCTCACATGAAACTTTTCTTCGATGACTCCCCGAAGATACATGACGCGATCTTCCGGTTGAAGAGACAATGTCGATCGCTCGCTAAGCGGTGATGCGCTCCATGCCCGCGTAGACGTTGCAGCGCTCCTCGCGCAGGAACCCGACGAGGGTCATCCCGAACTCCCTCGCCAGCTCCACCGCCAGCGACGACGGCGCCGACACCGCGCACACCGCGGGAACCCCGGCCGCCAGGGCCTTCTGCATGATCTCGTAGCTGGCCCTGCCGCTGACCATCAGCACGTGGTCGCGCAGGGGCAGCAGCTGGTTCATCGAGGCCCAGCCGACGAGCTTGTCCACGGCGTTGTGCCTGCCGACGTCCTCCCGCGCCGCGAGCAGGTCGCCGTCACCGGTGAACAGGCCGGCCGCGTGCAGGCCGCCCGTCTTGCCGAAGACGCCCTGGGCCGCCCTCAACCTGGACGGCAGGCCGTACAGCGTCTTGGGGGAGAGCCTGAGCGCGCCGGCCGGAACGGGCGCGCACCGGTCGCGGAGCACGTCCAGGCTGGCCGAGCCGCAGACGCCGCAGGCGCTGGAGGTGAGGAAGTGCCTGTCAAGGGTCGGCAGGTCGGGGATCGGGCCGTCCAGCGCGACCGTGACGGTGTTGTAGCGCGCCTCCGGCGCGACGTCCTCGTCGGTGCAGTAGCCGATGGCCCTGATGTGTCCGGGCCCCGCGATCCCCTCGCCGTGGAGGAAGCCCGCCGCCAGCTCGAAGTCGTGTCCCGGGGTGCGCATGGTGATCGCCACGGTCCTGCGGTCGCGCGCGCCGGCGCCGGTGAGCCGGATCTCGAGGGGCTCCTCGGTGGCGAGGTGGTCCCGGCGTTCTCGGACGACATTTCCGGTGATCTCGGTGATGCGCGCCCGGGTGGTTGGGGTGGTCACCTCTCGTAGCCTACGGCTCGCGTCTCACCCTCCTCACCGGCCCTGCTCAGCGTGACGACGGCGTTGTAGTCGGGGAATGTGGGCCTCCGGGGAGCGGCGGGACTCGTCCAGAAGGGCGTTCCCCTCGGCCAGTGGATCTGCAGGTTGCCCGGACCTTGCCGCTGAACGTCCGCTCTCCGCCCCTCTGCGATGGCGGGGGTTTCTTTGGAGGGAAGGGCGGCGGCGGGCGCGCGGGGCGGTCCCTTTCTGAGAGAGGATGGACAGGTGTCCGAATCGCCCTTCACCGACCTCGACCGCCCGCCGCTGAGCGAGGCGGCGCTCAACCGTGCGCTGGTCAGACCCGGCGGCCTGTGGTCGGGTGTCACCGTCGTGGACCGCGCCGGCTCCACCAACGCCGACCTCGCCGAGCGGGCCAAGTCGGGCGAGCGGGAGGGGGCGGTGCTGATCGCGGAGACGCAGCTCGCCGGACGCGGCAGGCTCGGCAGGGTCTGGAACGCGCCGCCTCGCTCCGGGCTGACCTTCTCCGTGCTGCTGCGTCCCGACGTGCCGCAGCTCAGGCAGGGCTGGCTGCCGCTGCTGTTCGGCGTGGCGGCGGCCTCCGCCGTACGGCGGGTCGCCGGGGTCGACGTCCGGCTGAAGTGGCCGAACGACCTGCTCGTCGGCGAGCGGAAGCTCGCCGGGATCCTGGCCGAGCGGGTCGAGACCGGCGCGGTCGTGGTCGGGATGGGGTTGAACGTCTCGCTCCGCGCCGACGAGCTGCCCGTCGGCACCGCCACCTCGATCGCGATCGAGCTCGGCGACAGGGCCAAGAGTGACAGCGCGAAGAGCGACAGGGCGGAACACGAGGAGCCCGCGGAAGGTGGGGAGGGGCAGCCGGGTTCCATGGACGAGCGCGCGCACGGCACCGACCGTGACCCGCTGATCCGGGCCATCCTCAGGGAGATCGAGAGCCACTACCGCGACTGGCAGAGCGCCGGCGGCGACGCGGACGCCTGCGGGCTGCGCGCCGCCTACCAGGCCTCCAGCGCCACCATCGGCCGCGAGGTACGGGTGGAGCTGCCCGGCGACCGCATCCTGACGGGCACGGCCACCGGCGTCGACGCGGAGGGGCATCTCCAGGTCGGCGGCAGGACGCTCAGCGCGGGCGACGTGGTCCACGTCCGCCCCGCTTCCTGACGGGCGGGATCTCCCAGCCGGCCGTCTCGCAGCACCTGCGGGTGCTCCGCGACAACGGGTTCGCCAGCGTCCGCGGGCGCCAAGCGGCTCTACACCGTCGAGGCGGCCCCGCTGCGCGAGGTCGACCAGTGGATGGAGCGCTTCCGCCGGTTCTGGGACCAGCGGCTCGACGCCCTGGAAACGGAGCTGGCTCGCGGCAGGCGAGCACGCACGCAGGAGCCAACAGAGGAGTCCCCGTGAGAGACATCGTCGGGGCCAGGCGCACGAAAACGCGGGGGCCACCGCCGAGCAGGCCGCCGCCGCGGCGAAGAACACGATCGCCTTCTACACGCCCTGACATCTCGCGTTCGCCCTTCTTCGTGGCGTTCGCCCGGCCTCCGTGCCACGATTTCAGCCATGACTCTCCCGGATCATCACCTGACCCAGGGCGAACGGCGCATCAGGTCGTTCAACCCGCACTGGAAGCGGCTCATCGGCCCCGCCGTCGCGCTCGTCCTCATCGTCGCCGCGACCGGCGTCGCGCTGTACCTCATCCCGGGTGACTGGGAGTACGCCTTCTACGGCAGGGCCGCGGCCGTCGTGATCGCGGTCATCCTGCTGACGATCTGGTCGTTCATCCCCTACCTGCAGTGGAAGAACACCGGCTACGTGCTCACCACGCACCGCTTCACCATCAGCACGGGCGTGCTGAACAAGTCGACCGACGAGATCCCCCTCACCAAGGTCAACTCGGTCAGCTCCGACCAGTCGTTCGCCGAGCGCATGCTGGGCTGCGGCACGCTGACCGTCGAGTCGGCCAGCGACCAGGGGCAGCTCGCGCTCCGCGACATCCCGAAGATCCAGGACGTGCGGGCCGACCTGTTCCGAGCGGTGGAGGACGTCTCCGACGGTGTCGTCGACGGAAGGTAGTCTCCCCAGCATGAGGCCGACGGCCGAGGAGATCGAGCGGCTGCTGGTCGGCACCCCCGCCCACCACACCAGGGGAGAGGTGGCCGCGCGGGCGGGCGTGTCGCAGGAGCTCGCCGAGCGGATCTGGCGGGCCCTCGGCTTCGCCACGCTCGCCGACGACGCGGTGGCCTTCAGCGACGCCGACGTGGCCGCGCTGCGGCGGGTGCGCAAGATGCTCGACAGCGGGCTGATGGACGAGCCCACGGTCATCCGCATGGCCAGGGCGCTCGGCCAGACCACCGCCAGGCTCGCCCAGTGGCAGGCCGAGATCATGGTCGGCGCGATGCTGCCGCCCGACGTACAGCCCTCCGACGCCGACCTCGCCCGGATCCTGGAGACCTCGCAGCAGCTTCTTCCCGACTTCGAGCACGTGCTCATCCACGTCTGGCGGGCCCAGCTGGCCGCGGCGGGCACCCGGCTGCTGGCGATCGCCGACATCAACGACGACCTCGTGCCCACCCGCGTCTCCCTCGCCGTGGGGTTCGCCGATCTCGTCTCCTTCACCAGAAGATCCAGGGAGTTGTCGGAGCGGGAGCTGGCCGAGCTGGTGGAGGGGTTCGAGTCGCGCGCCGCCGACGTCGTCGCCGTCCACGGCGCCAGGCTGGTCAAGACGCTGGGCGACGAGGTGCTGTTCACCGCGCCCAGCAGGGCGCAGGCCGCGCGGATCGCGCTCGACCTCGTCGAGACCGGCGAGCTGCGCATCGGCATGGCCTACGGCCCCGTGCTGCCGATGATGGGAGACGTCTTCGGCACCACCGTCAACCTGGCGGCGCGGCTGACCGCCATCGCCAGGCCTGGAACCATCGTGGTCGACGCCGATCTCGCCGAAGGGCTCGCCGAAGAGGGCTTCGATCTGCACAAAATTCGTCGAAGGCCAGCTAGAGGACTCGGCGTGGTGCAGCCGTATGTCTTGCGGCGATCATCGCCTTGAGCAGATGATGAACGGCATGCCGTACGAAGTGCAAGGCGTCATAGCTCGTGGCAAGGGTCAGCCGGTCTCCACCGAGACCGTTCTCGTGCCGGATCCAGGCCCAGGTGAAGCGGTCGTCAACGTGAAGGCCTGCGGGGTCTGCCATACCGATCTCCACTACCGCGAGGGCGGGATCAACGACGACTTCCCCTTCCTGCTCGGACACGAGGCGGCGGGTGTCGTCGAGGCGGTCGGCGAGGGGGTGAAGGACCTCGCGCCGGGCGACTACGTGATCCTCAACTGGCGCGCGGTGTGCGGCGCCTGCCGGGCCTGCCTGCGCGGGCGCCCCTGGTACTGCTTCGCCACGCACAACGCCGCGCAGAAGATGACGCTCGCCGACGGCACCGAGCTCAGCCCCGCCCTGGGCATCGGCGCGTTCGCCGAGAAGACGCTGGTCGCCGCGGGGCAGTGCACCAAGGTCTCGGCCGATGCGCCGCCCGAGGTGGCGGGCCTGCTCGGGTGCGGCGTGATGGCCGGGCTCGGCGCCGCGCTCAACACGGGCAACGTCTCGCGCGGCGACACCGTGGCCGTCATCGGCTGCGGCGGCGTCGGCGACGCGGCCATCCTCGGCGCCTCGCTCGCCGGCGCCGCGAAGATCATCGCGGTGGACGTCGACGACCGCAAGCTCGCGTGGGCCCGCGACTTCGGCGCGACCGACAAGGTGAACTCCGCGCAGGCCGACCCGGTCGAGGTCATCCGCGACCTGACGGGTGGCTTCGGCGCCGACGTCGTCATCGAGGCCGTCGGCCGGCCGGAGACCTACAGGCAGGCCTTCTACGCCCGCGACCTGGCCGGCACCGTCGTGCTGGTCGGCGTGCCGACCCCCGAGATGACGCTGGAGCTGCCGCTGCTCGACGTCTTCGGGCGCGGCGGCGCGCTCAAGTCCTCCTGGTACGGCGACTGCCTGCCCTCCCGCGACTTCCCCATGCTGATCGACCTGTTCCTGCGGGGACGGCTCCCGCTCGAGCGGTTCGTCTCGGAGAAGATCGCCCTCGACCAGGTCGAGGACGCCTTCGCCCGCATGCACCGCGGCGAGGTCCTGCGCTCGGTGGTGGTCCTGTGAGTGAGCGAAGCGAGGGAACCAGTAAGCACAGCGACAACTCGATCAGGAGGCGCGAGCCGTCAGGCTCGGGCATCCTGATCGACAGGGTCATCACCTCGGGGACCTTCTCGCTCGACGGCGGCACGTGGGAGGTCGACAACAACGTGTGGCTGGTCGGCGACGCCCGCTCGGTGATCGTCATCGACGCCGCGCACTCCGCCGAGAAGATCGCCGAGCGCGTCGGCGGCAGGAGCGTCTCCGCGATCGTCTGCACGCACGCGCACAACGACCACATCAACGCCGCCGCCCCGCTGGCCGAGCTGACCGGGGCGCCCATCCTGCTGCACCCAGCCGACCAGGTGCTCTGGGAGATGCACTACGGCGACGCCGTGCCCTACACGCCGCTGGAGGACGGGGCGTCGCTCAAGGTCGGCGGGATCGAGCTGCGGGTGATCCACACGCCGGGTCACGCGCCCGGCGCGGTGTGCCTGCACGCCCCCGAGCTGGGTGTGGTCTTCACCGGTGACACGCTCTTCTCCGGCGGGCCCGGCGCGACCGGCAGGTCGTTCTCGTCGAAGGAGACGCTGCTCGAGTCGATCAGGACGCGGCTGCTGCCGCTGCCCGCCGAGACCGTCGTCCACACCGGCCACGGCGACTCCACGACCATCGGCGCGGAGAGTTCCCACCTGACCACGTAGCGGAACCTTCCCGGCGGGAGCAATGTCCTGTCATGGGGGATTTATGCCTGTGTCGCACCACACGTAGGCAAGCCTTACCAAAGTGGGTTATCTTAGGTGTGCCTAACCAAAGGCGTGTTCCCAACCCGTGAGAGGCTTTTCCCCCGATGTACGTATGCGTGTGTCGTGCAGTGACCGAGAACGAGGTCCACGACTGCATCACTGCGGGCGCGAAGAGCGCACGGCAGATCCGCGACACCACGGGAGCCGGTAGCGACTGCGCTTCTTGCGTCAGGAAGATCTGTGCGATCCTGAAACGGTCTGAGGACCTGATTCCGACCGCATAGCACAAGGGGCCCGTTCAATGCAGGGCGACAAGCAGATCATCGAGTTGCTCAACGAGCAGCTGACCGCGGAGCTCACCGCTATCAACCAGTACTTCCTGCACGCCAAGATGCAGGAGAACTGGGGCTACACCAGGCTGGCCAAGCACACTCGCGAAGAGTCGATCGACGAGATGCGCCACGCCGAGCGGCTCACCGACCGCATCCTGTTCCTCGAGGGGCTGCCCAACTACCAGCGGCTCGGCACCCTCCACATCGGCCAGACCGTGGAGGAGCAGCTGCGCGCCGACCTCGAGGTGGAGCTGGGCGTCGTGAACCGGCTCAAGCCTGGCATCAAGCTGATGCGCGAGAAGGGCGACACGACCTCGGCGCGCCTGTTCGAGGACATCCTCGCCGACGAGGAGCATCACATCGACTATCTGGAAACCGAACTGGGGCTCATCCAGAGCCTGGGCGAGCAGCTCTACCTTGCTCGCTACGCCGAGCCCCCGTCCGACTGATCTCTCTCTGGCCGCCCGCCGTGACATCTGCTCCGGCGGGCGTTCCCATGTCGGGACCAATCGGGACGGCACGCCGACGCGTGTCGCGTCGCGCGCGACTTCATGATCGCGCAGGCGCGAGAGTTGCTTGCCGTACGCGAGGGAAGAACGAACGCGGGCGTCAGCGGAAGGCGTGGGGCATTAAACCCCGACTATCCGTCATTTATCAGCGTTTGCCCAGGTCAATAGATAGGTCAAACGCGAGTCAAACCGCGCGCTGCGCCCGGGAAACGATCGCCTAAGGTCCTACGATCGCTTCATGACCTGCGTACTTCTCGCCGAGGATGACACCTCGATTTCCGAGCCGCTCGCGCGCGCCCTGCGCCGCGAGGGCTATCAGGTTGAGGTGAGCCCCGACGGCCCGCAGGCCCTCGAGAGGGCTCTGTCGGGGGGCATCGACCTCATCGTTCTCGACCTTGGCCTGCCGGAGATGGACGGCCTCGAGGTCGCCCGCCGGATTCGGGCCGAGGGCCACGGCACTCCGGTGCTCATCCTCACCGCTCGCGTCGACGAAGTCGACACCGTCGTCGGTCTCGACGCCGGCGCCGACGACTACGTCACCAAGCCGTTCCGCCTGGCGGAGCTGCTCGCCCGTGTCCGAGCCCTGCTGCGGCGCGGCACCTCAGAGACCCCTGTCGTCCAGGGCGTGCGCATCGACGCCGACTCCCGTCGCGCGTGGATGGGCGAGAAGGAGCTGCACCTGACGACCAAGGAGTTCGACCTGCTACGCGTCCTCGTGCGGGACGCGGGGAAGGTCGTCACGCGCGAGCAGATCATGCGCGAGGTCTGGGACACCAACTGGTGGGGTTCCACCAAGACACTTGACATGCACATCTCCTGGCTACGGCGAAAGCTCGGCGACGACGCCGCCAAGCCGCGCTACATCACGACCGTCAGGGGAGTCGGCTTCAGGTTCGAGCGAGAGTAGGTCGTGCGCCGCCGCCTACTCTCCTCCACCCTGGTCGTCGCGGCCATAGCCGTACTTCTGCTCGGGGTGCCATTGGGCGTGGTGGTCAGCCGGCTGATCGTCGAGGACGCCAATCAGCAGCTGAGGGCCGAGGCGACCCGTCTGGTGGGCGAGGTGGAATACGCCCGTATCCAGGAGACGCCGCTCGATCCGCAGCAGCTGGAGCAGAAGTATCCCGACAGGTACATCCAGATCTACGTCAACGGCAACCCGCCGACGGCGACCGTCGTCGGCACGTCACCGCAGTCCGGCCACTCCATGCACGAGGAGGCCAAGTCGGACAGCGGCATCTATGTCAGGGTGAGCCGCGACAAGGCGCAGGTGGAGCAGGACGTCCGCGCTCGCCTGCTCCTCATCGTGGCCCTGGCCGCCGCGGCTCTCGCGGTCGCGGTGGGACTGGCCATCGTGCAGTCCCGTCGGCTCACCCTGCCGCTGCAGGACCTGGCCAAGATCGCTGAGCGGCTGGGCTCGGGAGACGCCCGGCCCAGCAAACACCGCTACGGCATCCCCGAACTCGACCGCGTGGCCGAGGTCCTCGACCGCAGCGCCGCGCGCATCTCCGACCTGATCACGCGCGAGCGTGAGTTCGCCACGGACGCCTCCCACCAGCTGCGCACCCCCCTCACCGGGCTCACCATGCGCCTGGAGGAGATCGTCGCCGCCTCCGACGAACCCGCCGTCGTCCGCGAGGAGGGCGAGGCCGCCATCGTCCAGGCCGAACGCCTCACCGCGGTCATCGACGAACTCCTGGCCGCCGCCCGCCGCCAGCGCATCGCGCAGGCGGAGCCCATCTCCGTCGACGAGGTCCTGATCCAGCAGGTCACCGAGTGGGAACCGGCCTTCCGCAGGGCGGGTCGCTCGGTCTCCCTCGGCGGCACCAGAGGTCTCAAGGCGCTGGCCACCGGTGGCGGACTGGGCCAGGTCGTCGCCTCGCTCCTGGAGAACTCCATCCAGCACGGCGGCGGCGCCGTCTCCGTCTCCACCAGCAGCAGTGACAACTACATCGTCATCGAGGTCGCCGACGAAGGCCCGGGGATCTCCGACGAGATCGCGCCCAAGGTCTTCGAGCGCAACGTGAGCGGTGGTGGCGGCACGGGCCTCGGGCTCACGCTCGCCAGGGCGCTGGCCGCCGCCGACGGCGGGCGGCTCGAGCTCGTGCGCCGCCGTCCCGCGGTCTTCGCGATCTTCCTGCGCCCCGCCGAAGTGCCCGGCCGCCGCGTGGTCACCGGCCCCGCATGAGGGTCCGCTCGGCAGGCCATTGACGGGTTACGCGCGAAGGTTTACGGTCAGGGCCATAATCGAGCATGATTGAGCGCCCCTCGGGAGGTGCGGCCGGTTGACCCCGTTACGAAGGCTGCTCGCTGGAGCACTGTCAGCCACCCTGCTCGCCGTTCCGCTCACCCCGGCGCACGCCGCCGACCTGCGCATCGCCAACGCCGGCTTCGACGAAGGACTGACCGGCTGGAGCGGCTCGCACAGCCCGGGCGGCGTCACCGCGACGGTCTGGGAGGGCCGTACCACCGCGCGCGTCGGCGACACCGAGCCCGCGCAGGCGTACGGCAGGGAGAGCCTGCCCGGACTGCCCGCCACGGCGGGCACGCGCTACACCGCCCGGGCAACGGTCTGGGCCGAAAGCGGCGCCGCCGACCTCTACCTGAGGTTCAGGGGCTCGTCGGGACAGCTCCTCGGCAGCGCGAGCGCGTCGGTCTCGGGACGGCGATGGAACGACGTCACGGCCTCGGGCATCGCACCCGCGGGCACGATGACGGTCTCGGCGCTCATCTACTCGGGCGTGGCCAACGTCGGCACCGCCTACTGGGACGAAGTTCTGATCACCAAAGAGGTGACCGACCTCGGCGTGCAGATCGAGAGCAGCGTGCCCAACGCCACCACGTTCGCCGGCGGCCGGGCCTACGCCGTCTACACCGGAACCGCCGACACCAACCCCAGGCTGGCGGTGATCGACCTGGCGACCGAGACGGTGCAGGCGAGCATCGTCATCCCCGACACCGCTGGCACGCCCACGGTCGGTGGCTGGGCGGCGGCCACGGCCACCGACGGCAGCGTCTACCTGGGCACCTATCCCAACTCCAAGCTCTACAGGCACGTGCCGGGCCAGACGACGGTGACCGACCTCGGCAGGGCGGAGGGCGGCTACTCCTTCATCTGGGACCTGGAGCCGGGAGCGGGCGGAAAGGTGTACGGCGGCACCTACAACGACGGCCGCTACTTCACGTACGACCGCGGCGCTTTCACCACGATCGGCCAGGTCCCCATCGTGGCCGGCGCGGAGTACGTGCGCAGCCTCGCCCACGACCCCGCCGCCAACGCCACCTACCTCGGCACCGGCACCAACGCCTCGCTCGTCAGGTTCGACAACGTCACGGGACGGGTGGACAGCCTGCTGCCCGCCGCCTACGCGCACAACTCCATGGTCGGCGGGCTCACCTGGACCGGAGGCAGGCTGTTCGCCTGGATCGACCGCACGCTGCTCGTGCTCGAGATCGTACGCAACACCGACGGCTCCCACCGCGCCGTCACCGACGCCACCATCACCGACGTGGACCTGCACCACTCACCCGCACGCGACGGCAAGGTCTGGCTGGTCAAGGAGGGCGTGCTGCACTCCTACGACCTCGCGGCCAGGTCCCTGCAGGCCACCGCCGTACGGCCGGGGCTGGACATCACCGGCTACACCTGGCTGAACGGCACGCTTACCGGCCTCGGCGCGGCCGAGGACGGCACCAGGATCTTCACGTACGCGCCCGCGACGGGCCAGTGGAGCAGCAGGGTCGTGCGCGACACGCCCGTCCTGCCCGCCGCGATCAACGCGCTCGGCGCCGGACCCGATGGCCGGATCTACACCGGCGGCTACCTCACCGGCGGCACCGGCGTCTACGACCCGTTGCGCGGAGACGCCGACGACTCCACCCCCGACACGCCCACGCTCACCGGCATCAGCCAGACCGACAGCCTGCTCTCCCACGACGGCCGGCTCTACCTCGGCGTCTATCCGTCGGCCAAGCTCTACAGCCACGACCCCGCCGGGCCCTGGCCGCCCACGCTCAGGTACACGGCTGGCGCGGCGGGCAGCAAGGCCGACGACTGCGAGCCGGGCAAGGGGCCGCCGCCGCAGGACCGTCCCTACGCGCTCGCCGGCGGCCCCGACGGCACGATCTACATGGGCACCGTCCCGAAGTACGGCAAGCGCAGCGGCGCCCTCACCGTCTGGAAGGAGGGCACGGCGGGCCGGACCCTCTGCGTCGTGCGCGACCAGGCCGTCGTCTCGCTGGCCTTCGCCGGCGGCAAGCTCTTCGGCGGCACCTCCACCAGGGGCGCCCTGGGCGTCAATCCCGTCTACGCGCCGGGGGCGTCGGCCACGCTGTTCTCCTACGACCCCGCGACCGGCGAGGTGCGGCCCCACCCGCTCCCGCTGACGGAGCCCAAGGCCGTCACCGCCCTCACCGAGGTGGACGGCAGGCTCTGGGGCCTGGCGGGCGGCTCGCTGTTCACACTGGATCCCGCCCGTCCCGACGCCATCACGGTGACGCGGCTCTTCGCCGACCCCGACTACGCGGCCAGGCCGGGACTGGCCTGGCGCGACGGTGTCCTGCTCACCGTGGACAAGGATCCCGGCCACGTCTACGGCACGGTGGGCGACCAGATCTTCCGGATCAACAGGTCGACGAAGGCGCTGACCGTGCTGCTGACCGTCCCCGGCATGGAGGGGCTCACGGCCGACAGGTTCGGCGACCTCTACTACAAGACCAACGAGCGCCTGCACCGCCACACGGTGACCGCGCCGTAGGCGGCTACCGCCGGGGCGAGGCGGGCTCGGGCAGGCCCGTGACCGGCTCGACCGGCGGCTCCTCCGGCGCCAGGAACACCCACTTCTTGTACGACCAGAACCGGAACAGCGTGCCGAGCCCGACACCGATGATCTTGGCGATGTTGAAGCTCAGCGCGTCGTGCAGCCCCAGCGTGTACGTCGTGAACCCGATGACGATCAGGCTGATCAGCAGGCCGATGCCGTTCAGCAGGAAGAACAGGAGGTATTCGCGGGCCAGCCCGCTCTGCTCGCGGTTGCGGAAGGTCCAGAACCGGTTGCCGACGTAGGCGAAGGTGGCCGAGATGACCGTGGCCAGGGCCGTCGAGATGAGCGGGCCCAGGCCGATGCCGAAGCGGAAGAGGTTGGTGGCCCCGAAGTCGATCACGAAGGCGATGCCGCCGATCGTGCCGAACTTGGCCAGCTCATGGATCAGATGAACGAACCGGTGGTAGGCGCGTCTGAAGAACTCCACGTCTCCTGCACGGTCCTTTCCGGTTCTCCTGCCACCCGCGGGCCGGGGCCGACCTCACCAGGTTAGCGGCCGGCGCCCATCCCCGGGTGCGAAGGTTCCGCAAAGCGACTGGAGCGGCTCATCATCCATTCACAAAGAACAATTCTAGAAATATCGTCTTATGACGGGAAAGCTGGATCGGCGCCCACTACGCTGACGCCCAGATCGCGGCTCCATGCCCGCGAGAGACGGCCGTCACCCTGGGGAACCACCCGTGAAGCGTCGACTGTTCGCACTTCTGACCAGCCTGTCCATGGCGACCATGGTGACCGGCTGTGGAGTCGCGAGCAGCCGTGCGGAGGAGCCGAAGGAGCCGCCGTCGCCACCCGCATCCGCGCACCGGGTGGAGCGAGCAGTGGCGGAGAAGGCGTTCGACCTGCTCGGCGAGCTCGCCCAGGCCTGGGAGGACCGGGACTGCGCGGCCGTCGACCGCCTCACCGCGTGGGCGGAGAATGCGCTGGGCGGTCGTGCCTGTGAGGTGACCCGGAACGGCCGCCCAGCCCTGACCGGCTACACCGACCTCGAATACCTGCTGCCCGAAGCCCCCGACTGGTTCGCCGTGCTGGCGCGCCGGCCGGAGCCCACGTACTTCCTGTTCGTCTACGACCGCAACTGGCGCCTGGCCGCGGGGCCGCTGCGGATCCTCGGCGAGGCGCCCGAGCGCGCCGACGGCGCGTCCGCGTCCGCCAGTACGGCCCGGCGCGCCAAGCTGGTCCCCCAGCGCCACCTCACCTACCTCACCGACACCGCGGGAGTGAGCGGCATCGCCTTCCCACCGGGCGACGCCATCGCCGACCTGCGCGACGAGCTCGTCGGCCGTCCGGCCACGGCCCGTCCCGACCGCGTGAGCGTCGACGTCGAGCTCTTCGGCGGCCCGTTCCGCGCGCTGGCGTTGTCGAACGGGTCGATGCTGGTCTTCCACAGCCTCCGTCTCGTCTCCCGCCACCGCCCCGGCGCGGGCCGCGCCGCGCTCAGCCGCCCGCCGTACGGCAGGGCGCAGGTGAAGGAGTTCACCGGCGAGAGCCAACCGGCCACGCTGACCGGCACCGAGCTCGTCGTCCTGGCCAGCGAGATCAGCTCGAAGAACCGCCTGACGACCGTCGCCCTGCGACGCGCGATCGCGGATCTGACCACCTGACCGTCGCGACATGCTGGTGTCCTGGGGGAGGGTATGCTTCGGGCACGTGAGCAGCCCCTCTTCCCATGTCGGGCCCGTTGTGGGCGTCGTCGGCGCGGGCCAGTTGGCCCGCATGATGCAGCAGGCCGCGATCCCGCTCGGCCTCGAGCTGCGGGTCCTGGCCAACTCGCCGGACGAGAGCGCGGCGAAGGTGATCGTCGACACGCACCTCGGCGACTACCGTGACCTGTCCGTCCTGCGCGAGTTCGCGACGGGCTGTGACGCCGTCACCTTCGACCACGAGCACGTGCCGACCGAGCACATCAAGGCCATGGCCGACGAGGGGATCCAGGTGCACCCCGGCGCCGACGCCCTCGTCCACGCGCAGGACAAGGCGGAGATGCGCAGGAGGCTCACCGAGATCGGCGCGCCCTGCCCCGCGTGGCGCACCGTCGACACGGTCGCCGACGTCGCGGAGTTCGCGGCGCGGAACGGCTGGCCCGTCGTGCTCAAGGCGGTCAGGGGCGGCTACGACGGCCGCGGCGTGTGGGTGTGCGACGACGAGAACGAGGCCGCCGAGGTGGTCGCGACTGGTGTCCCGCTGCTGGCCGAGGCGTTCGTCCCGTTCGAGCGCGAGCTGGCCGTGCTGGTCGCCCGCTCGCCGCACGGGCAGGGTGTCAGCTACCCGGTCGTCGAGACCGTCCAGGAGAACGGCATCTGCGTCGAGGTCCTGGCCCCCGCGCCCGGCCTCGACCCCGAGGACGCCGCCCAGGCGCAGCGCATCGCCCTGAAGATCGCCAACGAGCTGGGGGTGACGGGGCTGCTGGCCGTGGAGATGTTCGAGACCGCCCATGGGCTCGTGGTCAACGAGCTGGCCATGCGTCCCCACAACAGCGGTCACTGGACCATCGAGGGCGCCCGCACCTCCCAGTTCGAGCAGCACCTGCGGGCCGTGCTCGACCTGCCGCTCGGCTCGCCGTCCATGGCCGCGCCCTACGTCGTCATGGCCAACCTGCTCGGCGGGGACGACCCCGCCATCTTCAAGCGCTACGAGCACGTGATGGCCCACGACCCCGGCGTCAAGGTGCACTTCTACGGCAAGGAGGTGCGGCCGGGCCGGAAGATCGGCCACGTGACCGCTCTCGGCGCCGACCTCGACGACACCAGGGCCCGGGCCAGGCACGCCGCCGTCTACCTCACCACAGGGGAGTACACATGAGCATCGGCATCGTCATGGGAAGCGATTCCGACTGGCCGGTGATGAGGCTGGCGGCGGAGGCGGTCGCGGAGTTCGGTCTCCCGTTCGAGGCCGATGTGATGTCCGCGCACCGGATGCCGACCGAGATGATCGAGTACGGCAGGCAGGCCGCCTCCCGCGGCCTCAAGGTGATCATCGCGGGCGCGGGTGGCGCGGCGCATCTCCCGGGCATGCTGGCCTCGGTCACCACGCTGCCGGTGATCGGGGTGCCGGTGCCGCTGAAGTACCTCGACGGTCTCGACTCGCTGCTGTCGATCGTGCAGATGCCCGCGGGCATCCCGGTGGCGACGGTCGCGGTGGGCGGGGCGCGCAACGCGGGCCTGCTGGCGGTCCGCATCCTGGCCGCCTCGGACGAGGGACTGCGCGCGAAGCTGGAGGCCTTCCAGGAGTCGCTGCGCGACCAGGCCCACGCCAAGGGCGAAAAGCTGAGGGCCGAGGCGGCGGCACTGCGCCAGTAGCGCCCTGAGGATCTTCTACGGTCGGCTCTTCCGCGGGCCTCTCGCTGGGCGGGTCTGCCTGACGCCGTGCCTGAACACCTGCGCCGGCGCCAGGACGGCGACGCCCACCAGCCCGCCCAGTTGGCCATGTCACGCCCCCTGGGAACGACGGTTTGTCGTTTGTCGATGTCTGCGATAACCGTAGGGCCGGGTAGGGGCGACGTGACGGCGGCCCGCCGAAGTTCTGCTCGAGTGGCGTGATGGACGGGGCCCGGCCACGTGACCGCGGTGGCCGGGGGTGGCTTGCCGTACGGGGTGGGGGTTTCGGGAGCGGCCACGGGCGGCCGTAGGCGCCCGCACAATGGGGCGCCCCCACAATCGGGGCGCCCGCAGAATGGGGGCGGCTACGGGCGGCCGAGGGCGCGGTAGTGCCAGCCGGCCGCGCGCCAGGTCTCCGCGTCGAGCGCGTTGCGGCCGTCGACGATCTTCCTGGTCGCCACCGCCGCGCCGAGCACCTCGGGGTCGAGGTCGATGAACTCCTTCCACTCGGTGAGCAGCAGCACCACGTGCGCGCCACGCACCGCGTCGAGGGCGGAGTCGCCGTAGGACAGCTCGGGGTGCGCCTTGCGGGCGTTGTCGAGCGCTATCGGGTCATACACCGTGACCTGGCCGCCCTGCTCCCCGATGGTCACGGCCACGTCGAGAGCGGGGGAGTCGCGGATGTCGTCGGAGTTCGGCTTGAACGCCGCGCCCAGCACGCCCACGGTGCAGCCGCGGAAGGAGCCGCCCGCCAGCTCGCGGGCCAGGTCGACCATGCGCGCGCGGCGGCGCATGTTGATCGCGTCGACCTCGCGCAGGAACGTCAGCGCCTGGTCGGCGCCCAGCTCACCGGCCCGTGCCATGAACGCGCGGATGTCCTTGGGCAGGCAGCCGCCGCCGAACCCGAGGCCGGGGTTGAGAAAACGGCCGCCGATGCGGTCGTCGAACGACAGCGCCTTGGACAGCTGCTGCACGTCGGCGTGAGAAGCCTCACAGACCTCGGCCATCGCGTTGATGAAGGAGATCTTGGTCGCCAGGAAGGCGTTCGCCGCGGACTTGACCAGCTCGGAGGTCGGATAGTCGGTCACCACCATCGGCACCTCGCCGAGCGGCTCGTAGACCTCGCGCAGGATCTTCTCCGCCTGCTCGGAGGCGACGCCGATCACGATGCGGTCAGGGTTGAGCGTGTCCTGCACGGCGAAGCCCTCGCGCAGGAACTCGGGGTTCCACGCCAGCTCGGCCCCCGCGTTGACCGGCGCGAGGCGGGCGAGCTTGGCCGCCAGGCGGGCCGCGGTGCCGACGGGAACCGTCGACTTGCCCACCACCAGACAGTCTCTGTCGAGGTACGGCGCCAGCGACTCGACGGCCGCGTCGAGGTAGGAGACGTCGGCCGCGTACTCACCGTGCTTCTGCGGCGTGCCCAGGCACAGGAAATGGATGTCGCCGAACGCGGCCGCCTCCTCGTAGGAGGTGGTGAAACGCAGACGCCCGGACCCGAGCCCTCGCCTCAGGATCTCTTCCAGGCCGGGTTCGTGGATCGGCAGCTCACCGTTCTGCAAGCGACGGATCTTGTCGACATCGATGTCGAGTCCGAGGACTTCGAACCCCAGGTCCGCCATGCAGGCCGCGTGGGTGATGCCCAGATACCCGGTTCCGATCACCGTTAGGCGATATGGCACGAGTGAGCTCCTTTCATCGCCAAGGCATGTTACCGGTCCCCGTCACTTCCACTGTGCCACCTGCGTAAACCGGCGAATCGTACCGGCTGGTAACAAGATGCTTGGACGTCCTAGTATTCAGCTATGACCTACGCCCTCACCGAGGAGCACGAGATGCTCCGCGAGACCGTCCGTGCCCTCGCCGATGAGAAGATCGCGCCTCGTGCCGCCGAGGCCGACGAGCGCGAGGAGTTCCCGTGGGACGTCTACAAGGCGCTCGTGGCCGCTGACCTGCACGCGATCCACGTCCCCGAGGAGTACGGCGGTGCGGGAGCCGACGCGCTCGCCGCGGTCATCGTCATCGAGGAGGTGGCCCGCGCCTGCGCCTCCTCCTCCCTGATTCCGGCCGTCAACAAGCTCGGCACGGTTCCCCTGCTGCTGTCCGCCTCCGCTGAGCTGAAGGAGCGCTACCTGCCCCGCGTCGCCTCCGGCGAGGCGATGTTCTCCTACGCGCTCTCCGAGCCCGAGGCCGGCTCCGACGCCGCCGCCATGAAGACCCGCGCGGTCCTCGACGGCGACCACTACGTCCTCAACGGCGTCAAGATGTGGATCACCAACGCGGGTGTCTCCGAGTACTACACGGTCATGGCCGTCACCGACCCCTCCGCTGGGGCGCGCGGCATCTCCGCCTTCGTCGTCGAGAAGTCCGACGACGGCGTCTCCTTCGGTCCCAAGGAGAAGAAGCTCGGCATCAAGGCCTCTCCCACCAGGCAGGTCATCCTCGAGGACGTCCGCATCCCGGCCTCCCGCATGATCGGCGAGCCCGGCACCGGCTTCAAGACCGCCCTCGCCACCCTCGACCACACCCGTATCACCATCGCCGCCCAGGCCCTCGGCATCGCCCAGGGCGCCCTCGACTACGCCATCGGGTACGTCAAGGAGCGCAAGCAGTTCGGCAAGCCCATCGCCGACTTCCAGGGTCTGCAGTTCATGATCGCCGACATGGGCATGAAGCTGGAGGCGGCGCGCCAGCTCACCTACCACGCGGCCGCCAAATCGGAACTGGCGATGCACGGCCAGCCGCAGAAGGACCTGACGTTCCTGTCCAGCGCGGCGAAGTGCGCGGCGTCGGACGCGGCGATGGAGATCACCACGGACGCGGTGCAGTTGCTGGGCGGGTACGGCTACACGCGGGAGTTCCCTGTAGAGCGCATGATGCGCGACGCCAAGATCACCCAAATCTACGAGGGCACCAACCAGATCCAGCGCATGGTGATGGCTCGTCAGCTCCTCAAGTAGGGGATGAGCTGCGGAGACCCGGTTCCGTGCGGTGAGGGGGCCGGGTTCCGCGCTATCAACCACAGCGGGGAGACGGCCTCGTTCCGCGCGAAGAAGCTCAAGGCGGTGTCGGGCGGCATGTCGATGAGCCAGTCGTCGACCGGGCCGTCGGGACCTACGCGCCCGAGCCGGAAGCCGGAGGCACCCCCCGGAGCGCTTCCGAACAGGGCCACGGCGACGACCCCGACCATGGCGGTGGTCAGCAGGGCGCCCACGGCGAATCTCACAGCGAGCCCGGTCCCTTTGTGAGTCGCGACCAGCGCCACAATCGCCAGCCCGCCGATCCCGACGAAGAACTCGAAGACCCACCAGAGCATCACCGGGACGTCTCCCACCCGGCGGATCAGCCACTCGATCGGCACGTGGGGGTGATCCACAGCGAGTGGCCGCGGGCCACGTTGACCATGGGCGGGAGGAGCAGGACCACACAGGCGGCTGACGCCCGAGCAGCCAGAGCCCGGCCCCTTTGCTGAGTGATCAGTCGGCCGCTTGTTCGAACTGGTAGCCGGCCGGCGCGCGTCCACGTTCACGGTCACCCTGCTCGCTCTGACGCCCTGTCGTTCGTCCGTCGGACAGGATTACTGTGAAACTGCGGCCGGAGGAATGGGGTGTCGAGATCGGCGATCGGCAAGGAGACCTCGATGGATTACGACATCTTCGAACAGGGCGACATGCAGCTGCAAAGCGGCGCCACACTGCGCGATGCCAAGCTGGCTTACAAGTCCTACGGCGAGCTCAACGCTGACAAGAGCAACGCGATCGTCTATCCGACGTGGTACTCGGGCCAGCACTATGACAACGAATGGCTCATCGGCGAGGGCATGGCGCTCGATCCGTCGAGATACTTCATCGTCATCCCCAACATGCTTGGCAACGGGCTCTCGTCGTCGCCGAGCAACACTCCGCCGCCGCACGACGGGGCACGGTTCCCCAACGTGACGATGTACGACAACGTCCGGGTCCAGCACCGTCTCATCACCGAGCGGTTCGGCATTGAGCGCCTGGAACTCGTCACGGGCTGGTCGATGGGGGCCGGGCAGAGCTATCAGTGGGCGGTCAGTTACCCCGAGATGGTCCGGCGGATACTCCCCTTCTGCGGCGCGGCGAAGACCAGCATTCACAACATCGTCTTCCTTGAGGGCGTCAAGGCCGCGCTCACCGCCGACGCAGGGTGGAACAACGGCTGGTACCGCGAGCAGCCGGGGGTCGGACTGCGGGCGATGGCCCGCGTCTACGCGGGCTGGGGCTTCTCCCAGCAGTTCTACCGGGAGAAGACCTACGAGCGCGAGCCGCTCCGCTACGGCTCCCTGGAGGACTTCCTCGTCGGCTTCTGGGAGGGGCTGTTCATCAAGCGCGACGCGAACAACCTCCTTGCCATGCTGTGGACCTGGCAGAACGCCGACATCGGCAAGACCCCGGGTTTCGGCGGCGTGGAGGAGGCACTGGCCGCGATCCGCGCGCCGGCTATCGTCATGCCGGCCCAGCAGGATCTCTACTTCCCGCCCGAGGACAACGAGTGGGAGGTCGCCCACATGCCCAACGCGGAACTGCGGATCATTCCCGGCTCGTGGGGGCACTTCGCCGGAGGCGGACTCAACCCGGTGGACACGAAGTTCATCGACAACGCGCTCAAGGAGTCGCTTGCGAGGGAGGTTTAGTCAGGCGCCGCTCAGACGATCAGGGTGTACGAGGACCTAACCCGTATTCGCCTTCGCTCCCGTTGACAGGCTTACCAACCAAGCGCATGCTTCGTTCGCCGCCAGGCGAAGTGCCGGTCACAGGTCAGCCTCACGTCGAAGGGATGCGCCATGCCCGCGGACCAGAACCCCCAGCCGACGCCCCTGCCAAGGCACACCAGACGGCAGGTGTTACGCGGGGCGGCCGGAGCCGTCCTCACCACCGGCGTCCTGGGTGGACTCGGCGGCACCGCCTACGCGGCCGTCGAGGACTACGACGTCGTCGTGGTGGGCTCCGGCGCGGCGGGCATGACGGCGGCGCTGCGGGCGGCCAAGCGCGGGCTGCGGACCGTGGTGATCGAGAAGGCGCCCACGTTCGGCGGCTCGGCGGCCCGCTCGGGAGCGGGCATCTGGATCCCGAACAACGAGGTCATCCTGGCCGCGGGCGTCCCCGACACGCCCGCGAAGGCGGCCGCCTACCTCGCGGCCGTCGTGGGCGGCGGGGTGCCCGCCGACCGGCAGGCCGCGTTCCTGGGCCACGGCCCCGCGATGATCTCGTTCGTGATGCGGAACAGCCCCCTGCGCTTCCGCTGGATGGAGGGCTACTCCGACTACTATCCGGAGCTGCGGGGCGGGATGCCGAACGGCCGCTCCATCGAGCCCGACCAGCTCGACGGCAGGGTCCTCGGCACTGAGCTGGCCCGTCTCAACCCCGCCTACATCCCCACGCCCGCAGGGCTCGTCGTGTTCAGCGCCGACTACAAGTGGCTCACCCTCGCCGCCGTCAACCTCAAGGGTGCGGCCGTCTCCGCCGAGTGCGTGGCCAGGTACACGGCCGCTGCCCTGCGCGGGGAGATCCCCCTGACGATGGGCCAGGCGCTGGCCGGCGGGCTGCGCGCGGGTCTGCTGGCCGCCGGGGTGCCGGTGCGGCTGAACACCCCGCTGCTGGACCTGCGGTTCGACGAGAGCGGCAGGGCCACGGGCGTGGTCGTGTCGCAGAACGGCGGGCAGGTGCTGGTCAGGGCCGCGCGCGGCGTCATCGTCGGCTCGGGCGGCTTCGAGCACGACGTGGCCATGCGCACGGAGTTCCAGCGGCAGCCCATCGGGACGGACTGGACGGTCGGCGCCCAGGAGAACACCGGAGACGGCATCAGAGCGGGCCGCCGCGCCGGAGCCGCCCTCGACCTGATGGACGACGCCTGGTGGGGCCCGGCGATCCCGCTGCCCGGCGAGCCGTACTTCTGCCTGGCCGAGCGCACGCTGCCGGGCGGCATCCTGGTCAACGGGGACGGCGTGCGGTTCGTCAACGAGGGCGCGCCGTACAGCGACGTCGTGCACGTCATGTACGACCGCAACGCCAGCGGGCCGCACATCCCCTGCTGGCTGATCGTGGACCAGAACTACCGCAACAGGTACCTGTTCAAGGACATCGCGCCGACGCTGCCGTTCCCCGACTCCTGGTACGCCGCGGGAGCCGTCCACAAGGCGTGGACGATCGGCGATCTGGCGGCGAAGATCGGCGTCCCCTCCGCGGCGCTGCGCCAGACGGTCACCAGGTTCAACGGCTTCGCGCTGACGGGCAAGGACCTGGACTTCCACCGCGGCGACAGCGCCTACGACCACTACTACACCGACCCCGCCGTCCGCCCGAACTCCTGCCTGGCGCCGCTGTTGCTGCCGCCGTACTACGCCCTCAAGATCGTCCCAGGGGACCTGGGCACCAAGGGCGGGCTGCGCACGGACGCGCGGGCGCGCGTGCTGCGCGCGGATGGGTCCGTCATTCCCGGCCTGTACGCCGCGGGCAACGCGAGCGGGGCGGTGATGGGCCACAGCTACGCGGGAGCGGGCTCGACGCTCGGTCCCGCGATGACCTTCGGCTACATCGCCGCCGACGACCTCGCCGGCGCGCCGTGACACACCCGGGTGGACGGTCGAGGACGCCGCGGCCGTCCACCCGAGGGCGGCCGTCAGACCGACGACTGGCCGTGCAGGACGAGCGCCCAGACCAACAGCGCGAAGGCGGGGACGCTGGTGAACACGCGGACCAGGTTGAACCTGGCCCACCTGGCCTCGTCGAACCGCTGACGGACGGCGGCCACGTCGATCCGGTCAGGATCCCCCGCCGCCTTGATCGCGTCGTTGCGCGGCACGTTGATGGCGATCGTGATGACGAAGGTGACGGCGTACAGCACGAGGGCGACGAGGATCCACAGGAAGGCGGGCCTGCCGAGCTGCGTCGCCGCGGCGGCGATGGTGAACAGCAGGGCGCCGAGGAAGCCGCCGCCGATGAACCACGGATTGATGATCGCCCGGTCGAGCGCCTGGAACGCCCCGACGAAGGTGCGATCGTCGGTCCGCTTGAGTCCTGGCATGACGGTGTGCGCGTAGAGGGCGAACACGCTGGAGACCATTCCCATCGAAAGCGTCGCGGCGATCAGTGCCAGCGTCCGGAGTACGTCCATCGTGCGCTCCCAACGTGAGGTGTGGGCGGATACGCCCGGGATGACCGTAGCGGACGAACCGGGTCGCCTGCCTCCGCTTCGGCCACGCTCCAGCGTTGCTCGTCTCGCCCATCGGGAGCTGCCGTCAAGCGTCCAGGGGCCGCTCGCCGAGCGAGCCGCTGACGATCACGGTAGGGCGGGCGCTAGCCTCGTCACGCTGGGTGTCGTGGGGCAGGTTCCGAGCTTGAAGGAGCGAGCAAAAATGATCTTCATCACCGCGAAGTTCCACGTACGGCCGGAGCACGCCGACACGTGGCCCGAGATCACGGACGAGTTCACCAGGGCCACCCGCGGCGAGCCAGGGTGCCTGTGGTTCGACTGGTCGCGCAGCGTCGAGAGGCCCGACGAGTACGTCCTGGTCGAGGCGTTCCGCGATGGCGAGGCAGGCGCCGCCCACGTCCAGTCCGAGCACTTCAGGGAGGCGCAGCGGACGCTTCCCGGATACCTGGTGGAGACGCCGCGGATCGTGAACGCGGAGGTGCCGCAGCAGGACTGGTCGCTCCTCGGCGAGCTCGCGGTTCCCGAGGGTCGCGCGTAGCTCAGCGAGCCGTCCCCGCCGATGACCGCGGGCACGCGCCCGCACGACGCCGGGATGCCAGGCCGTGAAACGCACGGCACCGATGATCGCGGCGATCTGGGTGATCCAGCCGTTCCAGATGTCGAAAGGGGCCGGGCGGACGCGTGTCCGCTCGGCCCCTCAGGTTTCATCGCGACGGTCCCGCCGGCTGCTCCCCGGATTCCGCCGGCGACGGCCGCCGCCTGCTGGGGCTCTTCCAGCCGCGGCGGGCGGGACGGATCATCAAGGGCAAGCTGGATGATCGGGAGATCAGCCCTCCGCCGCCGCACAGCAGGCGGCTACCTGGTTTCCGGTCTTGGATCAGAACGTTTGCGAGCGTGGTGTCGAGCTTCCGTCCTAGCTCCACCTCGAGCTGCTTGTTGCGCAGCTCCTGCTCAAACTTGTTCCTGGCCTCGTACCTGACCGGCTTCCTGCCGTCGGTGTTCGCCTAGCTGTGGTCGTAGTGCATGCCGTCGGTGTCGGCCCAGTTGCGGTCGTGGTGCTTGCCGTCGGTGTCGGCCCAGTGGTCGTGGTGCCCGGTGAGGGTGTCGAACCAGTCGTGCTTGACCGGCTTCTTGTTGTGGGGGTCGGCCCAGTGGTCGTGGTGCTTGCCGTCGGAGTCGAGCCAGTCGTGCTTGACCGGCTTCTTGTTGTGGGGGTCGGTCCAGTGGTCGTGGTGCTTGCCGTCGGAGTCGAGCCAGTCGTGCTTGACCGGCTTCTTGTTGTGGGGGTCGGTCCAGTGGTCGTGGTGCTTGCCGTCGGTGTCGGCCCAGTGGTCGTGGTGCCCGGTGAGGGTGTCGAACCAGTCGTGCTTGACCGGCTTCTTGTTGTGGGGGTCGGTCCAGTGGTCGTGGTGCTTGCCGTCGGAGTCGAACCAGTCGTGCTTGACCGGCTTCTTGTTGTGGGGGTCGGTCCAGTGGTCGTGGTGCTTGCCGTCGGAGTCGAACCAGTCGTGCTTGACCGGCTTCTTGTTGTGGGGGTCGGTCCAGTGGTCGTGGTGCTTGCCGTCGGAGTCGAGCCAGTCGTGCTTGACCGGCTTCTTGTTGTGGGGGTCGGTCCAGTGGTCGTGGTGCTTGCCGTCGGAGTCGAGCCAGTCGTGCTTGACCGGCTTCTTGTTGTGGGGGTCGGTCCAGTGGTCGTGGTGCTTGCCGTCGGTGTCGGCCCAGTGGTCGTGGTGCCCGGTGAGGGTGTCGAACCAGTCGTGCTTGACCGGCTTCTTGTTGTGGGGGTCGGTCCAGTGGTCGTGGTGCTTGCCGTCGGAGTCGAGCCAGTCGTGCTTGACCGGCTTCTTGTTGTGGAGGTCTACCCAGTCGTACGCGTCGGCGTCGGCACGCTGCTTGGCGTCGGCGTCGGCGTCGGCGTCGACGTCGGCACGCTGCTTGGCCTCGGCCTCAGCCTCGGCGTCGGCGAGGTTGCGCGCGTCGGCGTCGGCACGCTGCTTGGCGTCGGCGTCGGCGTCGGCGTCGACGTCGACGTCAGCGCGGTTGCGCGCCTCTGCGTCGTTGCGCGCCTTGGCGTCGGCGTCAGCGTCGGCGTCGGCCCGGTTGCGCGCCTCTGCGTCGTTGCGCGCGTCGGCGTCAGCGCGCTGCCTGGCGTCCGCCTCGGCACGCTGCTTGGCTTCCGCCTCGGCGCGCTGCTTGGCGTCGGCGCTGCTGCGCGAGTCGGAAGAGGTGTTCAGATGGACGTTGACGTTCTGGTGCAGGTTCTGCGACTGGCTTTGCATCTGCTTCTGCAGCTGCTTCTGGAACTGACGCTGCTTCTGTAGCTGCCTGTTGAACCGGTGGAACAGGTGCCTGCCCCAGCCGTGACCGCAGCCGCCGTGACCGCAGCCGCTCCAGCTGGTGCTGGAGGCGGTGCTCGCGCTGGCGGCGGTGGCTGCCGTCGCGGCGCCAAGGCCCCCAGTGCCGGCGCTCAGAACGCAGCAGACGGCGGCCGTTGTGACGACACCCTTGAGTTTGCTCATTGCTCGATTCCCCCGTGAAAAGACTCGATTTGCACCAGCATGGCTATTTGCCAAATAGCTGGAAAACGCCCTTTGTAACCCTGAAGGATTATCTTGCGCGCAACGTAGATATCCCGTCCATCATCGGATAAACGGACATTACCCGCTTCTTTGTGCAACCTGCGTCTTGCTTGACTAGTTGGATTTTCCACCCATGTATCCGCGCCTTCTCCAGGCCGGGTGCCATCGCGTTCTCTTTCGGCTGACCAGGTGGGACGGCGCATCAAGCGCCCACTCTCGGCTGCGAGTGATTCATGAGAGGCGCTTGATCGGCTCTTTTCCCATCCCTCCTCGCGTCCTTTAAGGGTGCTGCGGCATGGCGAGGCTGAGCGGGGCGGGCATCACGCAAAAGGGAAAACGTCTATTTGGTAATCTGTGGCGATGGGTCATTCCAAAAGGGGCGAAGGGGCTATTTGTCATACTCTTTGGGACGTAAGTCGAAATATCGAGGCGTAAGGCGCGCGTCCCCCGACGAGTAAGTCCTAAGAGCTGCTGACGCAATGAGTTGAGTCGGCGCCGGCAGATGAGTGCGCAGCCGAGGGTGAGGAAGGCTTCGTGGATGTCGGCGCGGATCTCCCGGCCGATGCGCGAGTGGTGCAGCAGGGAAGACCTGCTCGTCCACCCAGCGATAGGCCCGGACGCCGGCCGAGGTCACGGTGCCTCCCGGCCAGGGCGCTCCAGCCGAGGTGCTCATCCCGACGTCGTCACCTCGGCGGCGCGGGGGACCACGGTGAGACTGTAGGAGGAACGGTCCTCCGCGGCCCGTGCCCGCCGACCCCGCCCACGGGCCAGTCCGAACGTGGCGCAATCACCCGATGTGATCGGTCATTTCAGATCTTGTCCCGCTGTGTCTCAGCCGCAACCATAGGCACGTGAACCCACAGGCTTTCTACCGTGACCCGTACCCCGTCTACGCCGAGGCCCGCAGGACGCGTGGTCTCACCTTTCTGCCCGAGCTGGACGCCTGGCTGGTCAGCAGGCACGAAGACGTACGCGAGGTGCTCAGGAAGCCCGAGCAGTTCTCCTCGGCGCGTGCGCTCAGGCCCGACTACCTGCCCGGCAGGGCCGCGCTCTCTGAGCTGGTCAAGGGGTTCGGGGGAGTGCAGGCGGTGCTCACCGCCGATGGTGACGCGCACCGGCGCCTGCGCCGGCCCCTCACCCGCGGGCTGTCCCCGGCGAGGGTCGTCGCCGCGCTCCCGTTCGTCACCGCACGGGCCGAAGCGCTCATCGGCTCCTTCCTCGGCGACGGCCAGGTCGAGTGGATGGCGGCCTACGCCAAGCCGTTGCCCGCTGACGTGATCGGTCACCTGATCGGCCTTGATCCCACCGACACTCCCCGCGCGATCCACGGCGCGCAGCGGGCGGAGGACCTGCTGTTCACCGAGCTGACGGAGGCCGAGCAGGTCGCGGCGGCCAAGGACATCGTGGCCCTGCAGCACCTGCTCGACGGCTACGCTCGCGCGCGCCGGAAGGACCCGCGGGACGACCTGATCACGGAGATGGTCAGGGATCTGGCGCCCGGATCCGAGGAGCTCACGCTCGACCAGCGCAAGGAGATCGTCTCCAACCTCCAGAACTTCCTGCTGGCCGGCCACCTGACCGCGACCGCGCTGCTCGGCACGGTGGTGCTGAACCTGCTGCGCGACCGCCGCCAGTGGGAGCTGCTCTGCGAGCAGCCGCAGCTCATCCCCGCGGCCATCGAGGAGGCGGCCCGGTTCGAGGCGCCCATCCAGGGCTTTCGCCGTACGGTCACCACGGGCGTTTCGCTGAGCGGTACCGAACTGCACGAGGACGACGTGGTCTTCGTCTCCTTCGCCTCGGCCGGCCGTGACGCGGACGCCCACGAGCGTCCGGACGAGTTCGACATCTCCCGACCGGCCCTCCGCCACGTGTCGTTCGGGCACGGACCCCACGGCTGCCCCGGCTCGCAACTGGCCAAGGAGCAGGTGCGGATCACCCTGGAAATCCTGATCCGCGAACTTCCCGGCCTGTGCCTGGCCCGCACCGACGTCACCATGGCCCCCACGCTCATCCACCGCTCTCCCGAGGCACTCCACCTCGCCTGGTGAGGCGGCGGACGGATGCCGTTCGACGCCCACCGGACGGTCACTGACATCGGTGTCTGCCTTCGGCCGTCGGTATCAGGCGACCTGTTGATGATCACGAAGATGGCCGCGAACGGATGGCGTCGCCGAGGCGCTGGGGGCCGGTGCATGGGACCCGTATGGGCGGTGATGGAGACCTCCGGGTTTCGATGGCTACTCGGTGATGCGGTAGCCGACGCCCGGCGTGGTGGCGATGATCGGCGGGTCGCCGAGTTTGCGGCGGAGGCGGCCGATCGTGACGGTGACCGTGTTGGTGAGCGGATCCGCGTGTTCGTCCCAGACCTGTTCGAGGAGGTCCTCGGTGCTGAGGAAGGCCGGGGTGGCCCGCAGGAGCGCTTCCAGGAGGGCGAACTCCTTGACCGACAGGTCCAGCCGGCGGCCGTCGCGGGTGACCGTACGGCGCAGGGGGTCGAGTTCGATGCCCGCGGCGCGCAGGGTGCGGGCGCGGACGGAGGGCTGGCGGCGGGCCAGGGAGCGGATGCGGAGGACCAGTTCGGGGAAGTGGAAGGGCTTGGCGAGGTAGTCGTCGGCCCCCAGGGACAGGCCGCTGACGCGGTCGCCGGGGGAGCCCGCCGCGGTCAGCATCAGGACCATCACGCGGTCGTCGCGCTCGGTGATCATCTGGCAGAGGGTGTCGCCGTGGATCCCGGGCAGATCGCGGTCGAGGACGACCACGTCGTAGGCGTTGACGTCGAGCTTGGCCGCGGCTTCCAGGCCGTCGTGCGCCAGGTCCACGGCCATGCCCTGGTCGCGCAGGCCCTCGGCCAGCACCTCGGCGAGCGCGCGGGCGTCCTCGACCACCAGCACCCTCACGCCGGCACTCCTGCCCGCGCGGCGACCGGCGGCAGCGTGATGGCGACCCGGAGCCCGCCTTCGGGCCTGGCCTGGAGGTCGAGGCCGCCGCCGTGTGCGGAGGCGATGGCCGCGACGATGGACAGGCCGAGTCCGGAGCCGTCGCCGGAGCCGGTGCGGTCCGCGCCGAGCCGCTGGAACGGCTGGGCCAGCCGGGCGACCTGCTCCTGATCGAGGACGCGCCCGCCGGTCTCCACGACGAGAAGCGCGCTCTCGCCGTCGAGGGTGGCGGCGACCCTGATCCAGCCGCCCTCGTGGTTGTGCGTGATCGCGTTGTCGATCACGTTGTCGGCCATGCGGGACAGGAGCGTCCGGCTGCCCCTGGTCCACGCGCTGTCGCTGAGGTCGTCGGAGTGGACGGTCAGGCCCTTGGCCACGATGTCGGCGGCCCGGGCCTCCAGAGCGGCGGACACCGTGTGGCCGAGCGAGATCCTCGCGCGGTCGGAAAGGGCGCCGTGCTGGGTGCGGGCGAGCACGAGAAACCCTTCCAACAACCGGTCGACCTGGTCGAGCTCGGTGCGGAGCCGGTCGGCGAGCGCGACCGTCTGCGGGGGTACGGGCTCGGGCTTGGCCACGGCGACGTCCAGGGACGCCCGCATGGTCGCCAGCGGTGTGCGCAGCTCGTGTGAGGCGTTGGCGACGAACCTGCGCTGCGCGGCGAAGGAGCTCTCCAGACGTTCGAGCAGCTCGTCGATGGTGTCGGCGAGGTCCTTCACCTCGTCTGCGGGGCCGGGTACGGCCAGCCTTTCGTGCAGGTTGTCGGCGGAGATCCGGCGCGTGGCCGCCGTGATCGTCCGCAACGGGCGCAGCACCCGGCCCGCGATGATCCGGCCCAGCACGATCGACACCAGCGCCATGACGGCGAGCGCCACCGCCGAGCCGACCAGGAGCTGGTGTGACTGGGTCTCCCGCGCACCGGCCAACTGCCCCTCGAGAAGGGAGATGCGCTCATGGGCGGCCGCGAGCGACGAGTTCTGGGCGAGAAGGTCGCCCGTGGGCGCGACCTCACTGATCCGCGTCGAGCCCAGACTCACGAGGTTGGTGATGACCAGCAGCGCCGCGCCGGACAGCAGGAACAGGACACCGTACAGGGCGGTGAATCGCAGCCGTACGGTGCGGGCCGGCAGTGCCAGGCGTCGCAGTCTCATCGGTTTCTCCCGTTCCGTGCCGGCCTCCAGGATGCCGTGCGGGACCTAACAACGACATGACGGCCGCCGTTCGGCCCACGTTAGGGGCCTGTCCCTACAACTGACCGCATGCGAGCAACCATCGAAGTCAACGGCCTGCGCAAACGTTTCGGGCCGACCGTCGCGCTGGACGGGATGTCGTTCAGGGTGGAGCCGGGGCAGGTCACCGGCTTCGTCGGGCCCAACGGCGCGGGAAAGTCCACCACGATGCGGGTGATCCTCGGGCTGGACGCCGCCGACTCGGGCAGCGCGCTGATCGGCGGGCAGCCGTACCGTAGCCTGCGCAGCCCGCTGCGGCACGTCGGGGCGCTGCTGGACGCCGGGGCGCTGCAACCGAGCCGGTCCGCTCGCAACCACCTGCTGTGGCTGGCCCACTCCCAGGGGTTGACGGCCGGGCGGGTCGACGAGGTGATCGAGCTGGCCGGGCTGCGGTCGGCGGCCCGGCGGAGGGCGGGCGGCTTCTCCCTGGGCATGCGGCAGCGGCTCGGGATCGCCGCCGCGCTGCTCGGCGACCCACCGGTGATCATTCTGGACGAGCCGTTCAACGGCCTGGACCCCGACGGCATCGTGTGGATGCGCGAATTCCTGGCCGAGCTGGCCGGTCAGGGGCGTGCCGTGCTGGTGTCCAGCCATCTGATGAGCGAGCTGCAGGACACCGCCGCCCACGTGGTGGTGGTCGGCCGCGGCAGGGTCATCGCCGACACCAGCGTGGCGGAGCTGCTGTCCGCGGTGTCCGGCGACCGGGTGACGCTGCGCACCACGGCCCAGCCGGAGGCGGTGCGGGTGCTGGAGCAAGCCGGGGCCAGGGTGACGGCCGTCGATCGCGACACGCTCACCGTGTCCGGGCTGGCGGCCGAGACGGTGGTGCAGCTCCTCGGCCGGTACGCGGTGCCGTTCTCCGAGGTGACGGCCCATCGCGCGACGCTGGAGGAGGCCTACATGGAGCTCACCAGGAACGCGGTCGAGTACCGCGCCACCACGGGCCAGGAGGCGGCGCGATGACCAGGCGCGACGGCTTCGCCCGCCTGGTGCGCGCGGAGTGGACCAAGTTCCGCACGGTCCGCAGCTGGGTGATCGGCGCGGTGGTCGCGTCGCTGGTGATCGTGCTGCTCGGGCTGTTCTCGGCGTCGGGCAGCCACGCGTCGTGCAGCAAGGGCCCGGTCGAGGTCGACTGCCCCGAACCGCCGCGGGGGCCGGAGGGCCAGGCGGTCAGCGACAGGTTCTACTTCGTGCACCGGACGCTGGAGGGAGACGGCGGCATCACCGTCCGCGTGACCTCGATGACCGGCGAGATCCGGCTGCCCGACCTCACCCCTGGGGTCAGGCGGGTCACCGCCGGGGTCGTGCCGTGGGCGAAGGCCGGGGTCATCGTCAAGGACGGCATGCGGCAGGGCTCCCCCTACGCGGCGCTGATGGTCACGGGTCGGCACGGGGTGCGGATGCAGCACAACTACGTCCACGACCTGGCCGGACGCCCGGGCGGCGTCTCGAGGGAGGCCCCGCGCTGGCTGCGGCTGACCCGCTCGGGCGACACCCTCACCGGCTACGAATCGGCCGACGGCGCGCGGTGGACCACGGTCGGCACGGTGCGGCTGGCCGGGTTGGGGACCAGGGTCGAGATCGGGCTCTTCGCCACCTCTCCGTGCGACCTGCGGATGGCGCGGGGCGATTTCGGCGGGAGCGTCGGGCAGTGCCGCTTCGCCGAGGCCACCGCGGACTTCGACCACGTCAGCCTGCGAGGCGAGGCCGGCGGCGCCTGGAGTCACGACGATGTGGGGGCCACCAGGAACCTTGACGGGACGATCCACCATCCCGGCCGGTTCAAGCAGTCCGGCGGCACGTTCACCGTGACAGGGGTCGGCGACATCGCGCCGCACGTGGAGGGGCAGCGCATCGAGAACACCCTCACCGGCACGGCGGCGGGGCTGATCGTGGTGATCGTCGTCGCGGTGCTGTTCATCACCGCCGAGTACCGGCGGGGACTGATCCGCACCACCCTGCTCGCGAGCCCCCGGCGCGGCCGTGTTCTGGCGGCCAAAGCCGTCGTGATCGCCGCGGTGACCTTCGTGGCGGGGCTGGCGGCCGCCGCTGTCGTGGTCCCGGTGGCCTCCCGGATCCTGCGCGCCAACGGCAACGTCATCCTGCCGGTGAGTTCGCTCACCGAGCTGCGCGTGGTGGTCGGCTTCGCGGCGCTGCTCGCGGTCGGCGCCGTCCTCGCCCTCGCCCTCGGCGCCCTGTTCCGGCGCGGCGCCGCGGCGGTCACCACCGCCATCGCGCTGATCCTGCTGCCCTACCTCCTGGCGACCTCGTCCGTGCTGCCTCTCGGCGCGGCGCAGTGGCTGCTGCGGCTCACCCCGGCCGCGGGGTTCGCGATCCAGCAGAGCATCCCGGAGTACCCGCACATGACCGGCGACCACGCGCCGGCGGGCGGCTCCTACCCGCTGCCGCCATGGGCAGGCCTGGCCGTGTTCGCCGCCTACGCCGCGATCGCCCTCGGCCTGGCCGTCGTCCGGCTACGCCGGAGGGACGCGTGAGACGGGAACTGCACGCGGAGTGGACAAAACTGCGCACCACGACGGGGACGGGGTGGCTGCTGCTCGCCCTCGTGGTGCTGACCACGGCGGCGAGCGCCGCGGCGGCCGCGACCGTGTCCTGCCCGCCGGCGGGCTGCGACCACGACGTGCCCAAGCTCAGCCTCATCGGGGTCCAGCTGGGCCAGGCGGTCGCCGCCATCATGGGCGTCCTGACGATCAGCGGTGAGTACGGCACCGGCCTGATCCGCACCACCCTGACGGCGATGCCGCGCCGTACCACGGTCCTGGCGGCCAAGGCGGCCATCCTCACCGGCCTGACGTTGGCGGCGGGGACCGCCGCCGTGCTCGGGTGCGTGCTGGCGGGGCGGCTCATCCTGCCGGGCAACGGGTTCGTCCCCGCGCACGGCCAGGCGCTGCTGTCCCTGGCCGACGGGCCGACCCTGCGCGCGGCCTGCGGCTCGGTTCTGTACCTTGCGCTGGTCGCCCTGCTCGGTCTCGGCGTCGCCACCGCCGTCAGGGACTCCGCCACGGCCCTCGGGGTCGTGTTCGGCCTGCTCTACGTCTTCTCGATCCTGCCCTTCATGGTCGCCGACCCGGACTGGCAGCGACTCCTGTGGCGGATCTCGCCGATGAACGCGGGGCTCGCCATCCAGGCGACCACCCATCTCTCCAGTCTGCCCCTCGGCCCGTGGGCGGGCCTCGGCGTGCTCGCCGCCTGGGCCACCGTCGCACTGCTGGGCGGCGGGCTGCTGCTGCGACGGCGCGACGCCTGACTCACGCCGACGCGGCTGTCAGCCGATGCGCGTGCCGTGGGTCGAGAGACACCAGGTGAAGGGTGAGGGCGGCGATGTTCCACGCGTCGTCCTCTCCACGGTGATGCCGTCCCTCCAACGGAAGGCCCGCCACCTCCAAGGCCCGCGCCATCCCCGGGCGCTTCCTCAGCTCGTATGCCTCGGTGAACACCGCCTTCACGTTCGTGTGCCGCCGGCCGAAGGGGTAAGGGACACCGGTCGCCTGACACTGGCGGGTGAACTGGTGGCGGTCGTAGTCGCCCCAGCTCGCCCACGGCCGCGTCCCCGCGCCGTGCTCGGCCGCGAGCAGGCGGCAGGCCTCGGCGAAGCCGACGCCCGTGTCCACCTCCTCCTGCGTCAGACCGGTCAGTTCCGTGCAGAAGGCGCTGACGGTGGAGCGGGCAGGCCGTACGTACGAGGATGCTGTGGCGGGCGACCCGCTCGCCCGCGTGCAGGTCGACGACTGTCAGGCCGATTTCGATGATCTCGCTGACCGCTCCCGGCGGTGGCTGGCCGTCCCAGCAGGTTGCTTCGACGTCCACGACGTTCAACAGCTCGCGGTCCTCCATGCCGCTGAGGGTAGGGGAGGGAGCTCCCGCGCCGCTTCCGATATTTCTCAACTATTCGCTCGATGAATACATCGAGTGTATAGTCGCGATCATGTCAACCGGGCATGTCCTGCTGGGCCTCCTCACCGAGCGCCCCAAACACGGCTATGAGCTCAAGAGGGAGCACGATCACCGCCTTCCCGGCTCTCGTCCCCTCGCCTACGGCCAGGTCTACGCCACGCTCCAGCGTCTCGAACGCGACGGCTTCGCCGAGGTGGCCGAGACCGTACAGGAGGGCGGTCCCGAGCGGACCGCCTACGCGATCACCGACAAGGGCAGGGCGGAGCTGGCCAGCTGGCTGGAGCAGCTCGAGCCGCCCGCGCCGTACGTGTCCAGCCCGCTGTTCGCGCGCGTGGTCGTCGCGACGCTGGCGGGCGGCGGCGCCGACGGCTACCTGCTCAGGCAGCGCGCGGCGCACCTGGCCCGGATGAGGGAGCTGACGGGCCAGAAGGCGGACGGCACGCCGGCGCAGGTGCTGGCCGCCGACTACGCGCTGCAGCACCTCGACGCGGACCTGCGCTGGATCGAGACGGCCATCGCCAGGCTGGCCGACCTGAAGGAGGAGATCGATGCTTGAAGCGCGCGCGTTGCGCAAGTCGTTCGGCAGGACGACGGCCCTGGAGGGGGTCTCGCTGTCGATCGGCGAAGGGGAGATCGTCGCGATCACCGGGCCGAGCGGGTCGGGCAAGTCGACGCTGCTGCACTGCCTGGCGGGGATCATCCGTCCGGAGGCCGGCGAGGTGATGTTCGCGGGACGGCGGGTCGACAGTCTCGGTGACGCGGACCGTACCCGGCTGAGAAGGGAGAGCTTCGGGATCGTCTTCCAGCACGGCGAGCTGGTGCCCGAGCTGAGCGCGGTGGAGAACGTGGCCCTGCCGCTGCTGTTCGGCGGGCACGCCCGGCAGGAGTCGCTGCGGAACGCCATGGCGGCGCTGGAGCGGCTCGGCGTCGCCGACTGCGCGGAGCAGGTGCCGGGGGAGCTGTCGGGGGGTCAGCTGCAGCGGGTGGCCGTGGCGCGGGCGCTGGTGACCGGCCCGAAGGTGGTGTTCGCCGACGAGCCGACGGGGGCGCTCGACTCGCTGGCGGGCGAGCAGGTGATGAAGGAGCTGGTCCGCACGGCGGCAGCCGCCCAAGCGGCGCTCGTGATCGTGACCCACGACAACCGCGTGGCCTCCTACGCCGACAGGGAGATCGCGCTTCGTGACGGGCAGGTGGCCGGATGAGCGGCAGCGGGAACGCGCGACCGGCGGGTAGGGGGCGCCTGATGAGCGCGGGGGCGGCGCTCGCCACCCTGCTGCTCGGCGCGGCCGTCGCGCTGCTGGATCTCGGCACGCCGTACCGCGTCGAGGGCGTGCTGGTCGCGCGCTCCGACGGGCCGCTGATCGCCGCGCTGGCCCTGGCCCTGCTGGCCGTGCCGGCCGCGGCCTTCGTCCACCAGGTCAGCCGCCTGGCCCAGGCCACGGGCGAGCGACGGCTCGCGGCGCTGCGCCTGGCGGGCGCCACACCCGGCCAGGTGCGGCTGATCGCCGCGCGCGAGAGCGGCAGGCACTCCGCGGTGGGGGCGCTGCCCGGCGGCGCGGCGGCGCTGGCCTTCGCCGTGATGCTCGGCGTCAGCCCGTGGTGGACGCTGGTCGCGCCGCCTGTCGTGGTGCTCGGCGGGGTGCTGTCGGGCCTGCTCGCCGGGCGCCACGTGATCGCCTCCCCCCTCGGCCTGGCACGGCGGGCCAGGCTGAGGCAGCCGCGCGCCCTCGACCTGGCGCTCGTCCTGCTGGGCGCCGGGCTGATCCCGGCCGGCATCGCCCTGGGCCATTGGCTGGTCTCGTCCGTGCTGATCGCGGCGGGAGGGGTGCTGCTGGTGTTCGGGCTGACGCTCGCCGCGACCTGGCTGATCAGGGCGTCGGCCGGACGCGCCGGCCGCAGGGCGGGCACCGCCGAGGCGCTGCTCGCCGCCCGCCTGGTCGAGGCCGACCCGAGGGCGTGGGCGCGCACGCTGTCGGTGGTCGGTCTGACGGTGTTCTTCGGCGCCGCCGTGGCCGCGCAGCAGACGCGTGGTCTCCTGGAGGGCATGAGCGCCTCCGAGGCGGCGGGCTACGGGCTGGTCTACCTGGCCCTGCTGGTCGCGCTGGTCACCTCGGCGGGCGCGCTGGTGGTCCACCAGGCCGAGGAGCTGCTGGACCACCGGCGCTCGTTCGCGGCGCTGTCGGCCGCCGGAGCGCTCGACGACGCTCTCGGGCGGGTGCTGACCAGGCAGGCGCGGATCGCCGCGACGCCGGTGTGCGCCGTGGCGGCGGCGGCCGGCGTGCTGGTCGTCGTGCTGGCGGTCGCGGACGTCTTTCCCTGGACCGGCCTGCCCCTCACCCTCGGGCTGGCCGGGGCCATGGCGGGGATCGGGGTGCTCGGCGCGAGCCTGGTGGCCAGGCTCGCCCGCCCGATCCTCGCCAGGGCGCTGCGTCCCGGCGCGCTCCACCGCTGACCGGACGCCCCGGGCGATCACCCGGCCAGGACGGGGTAGTTGCTGCGGAACACGTTCGCCGGGTCGTGCCGGCGCTTGATGTCCCGCAGCCGCTCCAGCGTCGCCGCGGGGAAGGCCGCCGCCGCGCTCTCACCGGGCGCCAGGAAGGTGAACGGCTTGCGCCCGCCGTCGGCGATCTCCCGCTGTCGGTCCTCGGCGCCGGGCAGGCCGAACATATAGAGCAGGTACGGCTCGGCCACCTGGCCTGCGGCGCTGTCGGACGGCCTGGCCAGCGCGCCGCCCAGGTGCCTGATCTGCACGCTGATCAGCGGGTCGATGGGCATGACCCGCTCCAGGATCCCGTCGAGCCCGTCGAGCAGCTGGGCCTTGGACGCGCCGGGCCCCGGGTCGGTGGGCTCGCCGGTGATGTCACCGAGCGCGGTGAGCGGCATCGGGGCCCTGGTGTCGGACAGCGCGCCGCCTATCCGGTCCAGCGGCGCGAGGAACCCGCTCGCGTCCTTGCCGAGGTAGGTGGAGTCCACGGCGACGAACGGCGGCGAGCCGGGGAACCTCAGCAGGTCGAACCAGACGGTCAGCTCGTCGGGGGCCGTCGCGGTGATCTCCTTGAACGCTTCGAGCACCTCGGGGGCGCGGGTGGCGGGCCACAGGACGCGCCCGCCGTACAGGTCGGGCAGCGGGTGGAGGTCGAGCTCCATCGCCGTCACCAGCGCGAAGTCGCCGCCACCGCCGCGCAGGGCCCAGAAGAGCTCGTCGTCGCGGGTGACCACCGAGCGGTTGCCCTCGGCGTCGACGATGTCGAAGGAGCGCACGCTGGAGGAGGCGAAGCCGTGCTTGCGGGAGAACCAGGACAGGCCGCCGCCCAGCGTGTAGCCGGTGACGGTGACCACGGGGGAGCTGCCCGGAAGCCCGGTCAGTCCGTGCGCGGCGGCCGCGGCCTGTAGCCGGCCCCACCTGACTCCAGCGCCGACGCGCGCGACCTTGGCGACGGGGTCGATCTCGAGCGTGGTGAGCCCGTGGGTGCGCAGCAGGATGGTGTCGGCGACGTCGCCGCTCGCGCCGTGCCCACTGGGCTGCGCCGTCACGGCCAGCCCCTCCTTGCCCGCCAGCCGGACCACGTCGACGACGTCGTCGACCGAGTGCGCCTCGGCGACGGCCCGCACGGGCTGCTTCACGGCGAGGTTCCACGGGGTGACGGCCTGCTCGAAGCCTTCGTCTCCAGGAAAATCAATTTATTCTCCATCCGAGATATCCAGAATTCCGCCATGGACTGATCAGGTCCGCGCGAACCACGCGCGGGTGCTGTCGGGTGTTCCGGGGAACCGGCTCTCGACGGTGTCCCTGATGTCGGCCAGCGTCTGCCCGGCCAGCTCGCGCCGCCAGGTCAGCTCCGCCCTGCGCATCGTCTGGGAGATCACGCAGCTCTCCCTGTAGTCGACGTGCGGGCCGCCGCCGGGACCTGCCCTGAGGATCTGCTCGCACCTGAACGCCTCCTCGGCTCCCTCGATCGCCGTCACGACGTCCATCAGCGTGATGCGGTCGAGGGGGCGGGCCAGCCGGAAGCCGCCCCGCGGCCCCGGGGTCGAGGCGAGGATCCCGGCTCTGGCCAGAGCCTGGAGCTGCTTGTTGAGGTAGGCGGCCGGCAGGTCGTAGAAGGCCGCCAGCCTGGCCGCCGTCATCGCCTCACCGGTCTCGATCCACGAGAGGTTGAGGCAGCTGTGGAGCGCCCACTCGACGCCCTCGCTCATCCGCATAATCTGGATACTACACGTCCAGAATAGACAAAGCCATAGTGGAGCCCCAGGTGTCGGGACGAACCACGGAGAAGCCCATCGCGCGATAGAACGCGAACGCCCCTGGGTTGCCCGCTCCGACGCCCAGGTGCACGCCGGGCACCCGCCGTACGCGCAGGGCCTCGAGCAGTGTCTTCATGAGCTGCCTGCCCAGCCCTGCGCCCTGCCCTCTGGGCAGGATGTCGATGTGCAGGTGGGCGGGAAAGCGGTCGTAGAGCTCGTCGGGGGTGGGTCCGGCGCGGTGGATGCGCTCCACGCACCACCAGTCCTGGGTGCCGTCGCCCGGGTCGGCGGCCATCGCGAGGGGATAGCGCGCACGCAGCCCCGGCCACCAGTGCTCCTCCATCCAGTGCTCGAACGCCAGGGTGTCGGCGGTGGCGATGATGTAGCCGAGGACGCCCCGCTGGTCCACGGCGACGAAGCTGAGCCCGGGATCGGCGACGGGGTACGGCCCGGCGTAGATGTGCGCGAGCAGGTCGGGGTCGCGGTAGAGCGCGGTGGCGTCCTTGCCGGAGTCGCCCGTCTGAAGGCACACCCGATACATCCCGGGCAGGTCGTAGGGCTGGAACGGTCGGATCTCCACCATCTGGCTCCCCCTGGCGCAACGTCGAGACTGCGCGAAGGTACCAGGCACCGCGCGGCGCCCATCGCTCCGCCCCGGCCCCGCGAAGGCGGAGGTCAGACGCGCCGGGGCGGCCTACGTTCTCGTGACGCGCACGTCTCCGTCCTCGCTCCGCGCGACGATCGTCCTCGCGCTGCCGTCGCCCGCGTCCTTGATCTCCGTGCGAGAGCGGCCGTTGCGGCTCACCACGGTGATCCCGTACTCGCCCTCGGGCACGGACACCACCACTCCTCCCGCGCGCGACTGCGTGTCCACCTTGCCGGGCGGCGCGGCGAAGCCGACCGAGATGTCGCCGTCGCGCGAGCGCGCCCTGACGTCGGCCGAGCGGGTGGCACGCGACCTGATCGTCCCCTCGTGCGTGCGCAGGCGCAGCGTGCCGGAGAGTCCCTCGGCGGTGATGTCGCCGCCGGTGGTGGAGACCGAGACGTCCTGCGGCAGCCGGGAGAGCGACACCCGCTCGTCGCCGCCCTCCACCACGAGCGCCACCCCCGGCGGCAGGTGGACGGTGTAACGGGCGCCGCAGGAGCCGAAGAAGACCGTGCAGTCGGTACTGAGCGCCAGCCTGCCGTTCTCGAGCGTCCACTGCGACTTGCCGGGTTCTCCGGCGGTGCCCTGCAGCCAGCGCTCCACCTTCACCCCCGAGGCGTCGCCGGGGACCACGCGCAGGTCGCCCACCCTGGAGGTGATCGTCAGGGACGTCCCGCCGAGCGGGAAGGTCCGGGCCTCGTGCCGCTCGGTCCTGTCGAGCTGGAAACCGCAGGCGCTCAGGCTGATCAGCCCCGCCGCGGCCAGTGCCGTCATCCGCTTCATGGCAGCGATCGTGTCGCCGATCTCCGCCGGTGCTATCGGCCATCCGGACGATCTGCCATCGGCCGATCGTCCAGAGCGATCACAGGGCGGACAGCAGCCCCTCGACGTGGGCGAGCGGGTCGTCGCCGACGGGGCGCAGCACGACGGTGCCCGCGCCGGCGGCCCAGAGCGCCTTGACGGCCGCGGCCGCCTGCGCGGGCGTGCCCTCGGCGGCGAACACCTCGGCCGGGTCGACCGACAGGAACCGCGCCGCGCCCACCTTCGGCCCCGCCAACTCCGCGGTGTCGCCGACGCACAGGAACGCGAAGACGATCAGCTCGTGCTCGCCCGCAGGCGAGATCCGCTCAAGCGCCGGGGCGATGGCGGCCGGGCCGAAACCCTCGGGCAGGATCGTGCCCTGCGCCACCCTGCCCGACACGGCCAGCGAGCGAGGGCCCTTCACCCCCGCCACGACCGGCGGGACGACCGCCGGCGGGTGCACCAGCCGCACGCCGTCGAGCCGGTCGTTCGTCACCGTCTCGCCGCGCAGCAGCGCCCGCACCGACGTGATCGTCTCCTCCAGCAGCGTCAGGGGGGACGTCGCGGCGGCGCCGACCTGGCGCATCCACTCCTGCACGCCGTGCCCGACGCCGCCGACGAAGCGCGAAGGGAAGAGCCTGGCCAGGTTGGCGAACTCCATGGCCAGCAGCATCGGGTTGCGCAGCGGCGCGGGCGCGATGCCCAGGCCGACCCGCAGCGCCGAGGTGGCCGCGAGCGCGGCGGCCGCCGAGGTGAGGCCGCCGGTCCAGCCGAGATCCTCGACCACCCAGAGGTCGTCGACCTTCGAGTCGAGCGCACGCGCGAACGGGATCAGCCGCTCGGGCGGCAGGTCGCGGTCGAACATCACGCCAAGTCTCATCGGGACCCCTCCAGTGTCGACGCGTCCACCATCCTGGCGGATGGAGATCACGCCCGCGCGGCGGGGGTCAGGCGGCCAGCGCCTGGCGCGCGCCGTCGACGGAGTCGCTGAGCTCGAAGTGGCGGTCGAGGTTCGTGATCGCCAGAAGGTGGTGGATCATCCCTGGGCCGACCACCAGGATGAGCCTGCCGTGCAGGTCCTTGATCCTGGTCAGCGTCGAGACCAGCAGGCCCAGGCCCACGGAGTCGCAGAACGGCACCTCGGTCAGGTCGATGGCCAGCTGCGGACCGCGCATGGGCGCCAGGACCCGGTCGAGCTCCTCGCGCAGGCGGGGGACGGCCGCCAGATCCAGGTCACCGACTGCTTGGACTAGAGCGAACCGACCATCCGTCCACGACCTGACCACCATGGTAAGAAACTGCCCATAGAACGCCGTATTATCCGGCTTTCTTGCAGATGTTCTGACTCGCCGTTCGGGTGGTGGGTGTGATCTGCGGGGAAGGGGAGGCGGACGGCGTGGCGGCCGACTTCGGCTTGCGCACCTTCGGCTGGTCCTGGCCCACGACCACCTCGATGCCGTCGACGCCGGTCTGCTTCAGCTCGGCCCCGGGGATCGCGGCGGCCACGGTCTTCGCGGCGTTCTCCATGCCCTCGCCGTAGCGCACGACGGTCTTCGCGAAGTCCTTCCGCGTGGTGTTGCCGGGTACGCCCGGCACCTTGAACCCGGCGGCGAGCAGCCCCGCCTTGGTGCGCGCGCCGAGCCCGGTGATGAGCGTGCCGTTGAGCACCTTGACCTTGATCTGGTCGGGCGGCACGGACCTGACGGACTGCGTGGGCAGGACCGACGGCTTCGGAGCCGGCTTGGCGAGGTCCTGGTCGGCGCCGATGCGCCGGAACAGGTCGGCGGCCCGCTCCTTGTCCCAGAGCACGGCCGACTCGCCGGTCGGCGTCTTGAAGTCGACGTCGGTCAGCGGCACGCTGGCGAACTTCACGTCGTCGAGCGAGACGTCCTTGAGCTGCTCGACCAGCGGCACGAGCCCGTCGTCGGGGTCCACCTTGATCGTGGCGAGCGAGGAGTTGACGAAGGAGATCAGGTTTGCCGGGTTGGACAGCGCCTTGCTCAGCATCGCCGAGATGACCTGCTGCTGGCGGTCGATGCGGTCGAGGTCGGAGCGGGCGGTCGCCCTGGTGCGGGCGTAGCCGAGCGCTCTGGCGCCGTCGAGCTGGTGGGTGCCGGCGGCGAGGTTGAGCCCCGTCTTGGGGTCGTTGATGGGCACGGGCGTGCAGACGGTCACCCCGCCGAGCCGGTCGACCACGTTGACGAAGCCGAGGACGTTCACCTCGATGTACCTGGTGATCGGCAGCCCCGTCGCCTGCTGCACGGTCTGGCGGGCCAGCTTGGCGCCGCCGAACTGGTATGCGGAGTTGATCTTGTGCTGGCCCTTGCCGGGAATGGTCGTCCAGGTGTCGCGCGGCAGGCTGACCACGGTCACCTTGCGGTGGTCGGCCGACAGATGGATCAGCATCATCGTGTCGGTCCGCTCGCCGGTCTCACGGCCGAGCTTGAGCCGGTTCTGCTCCTTGCGGGTGAGGTCGTCGCGCTTGTCGACGCCGACCAGCAGGATGTTCATCGGCCCCGAGGGCGCCTGCTCGGTGCCGCCCAGCCCGGCGTCGACCGAGCCGATCTTCTGCGGCGTGGCCCACACCCAGCCGGTGCCAGCCAGGACGAGCGCCGACATGGAGCCGGCGAGGATCAGGTTGCGCCGCCTCGCCCTCGCCCCCCTGCCGGGTTTACGCGGAGGTCGGCGTCCGGCGAGCCTGACGCTCCCAGGAGCGTCACCGCCCACGGCAACAGCCGCGTCATCCTCCTCCAAGGCACCCCTCCAAACACCGCAGGGATTGCTCTCCTCCCCTCGTCGTACAGTAGCGTGAGGCCCGCCATGAAGCAGTTCCCCGACTCGCCCGCGCAGCCCGCGTTCCCACAGACGCGCGCCTGGCCGGCGATCTCCGTCGTGATGCCGATCCTCAACGAGGAACGGCACCTGCGCGAGGCCGTCGACCAGATCCTCGCCCAGGCCTACCCAGGCCCCATCGAAGTCGTGCTCGCCGTCGGACCCTCACGCGACCGCACCCAGGAGGTGGCCGACGCGATCGCGGCGGCGGACCCCAGGGTGACCGTGGTGGCCAACCCGACGGGACGCACCCCCAACGCGCTCAACGCCGCCATCGGCGCCTCCCGCCACGAGATCATCGCCAGGGTCGACGGGCATGCCATGCTCCCCGACGACTACCTCAGGGTGGCGGTCGAGACGCTGGAGGAGACCGGAGCCGACAACGTCGGCGGCGTCATGGCGGCCGAGGGCGTCACCGCCTTCGAGCAGGCCGTCGCCCGCGCGATGACCTCCAAGATCGGCGTCGGCTCGGCCGCCTTCCACGTGGGCGGCACGGCGGGCCCCGCCGACACCGTCTACCTGGGCGTGTTCAGGCGCTCGGCCCTGAAGCGGGTCGGCGGCTACGACGAGCACTTCCAGCGCGCCCAAGACTGGGAGATGAACCACCGCATCCGCGAGAGCGGCGGCCTGGTGTGGTTCCAGCCCAGGATGCGCGTCACCTACCGGCCGAGGCCCAACCTCAGAGCCCTGGCCAAGCAGTACTTCCACTACGGCAGGTGGCGGCGCGTCGTGGCGCGCACCCACGAGGGCACGATCAACCTGCGCTACCTCGCGCCGCCGGCCGTCGTCGTCGCGATCGTGGCGGGCTTGCTGGTCTCGCCGTTCTTCCCGCTCGCGCTGATCGTCCCCGGCGGGTACATGCTGGCGATCACCGGCGGCTCGGTGCTGACCGGCAGCGGGCTGCCCGCACGGGCCAGGTTCGCGCTGCCGTTCGTCTACGCCACCATGCACCTGTCGTGGGGCTGGGGCTTCCTCACCAGCCCGCGCAAGCTCTCCCGACCCCAGCGCTGACCTCCCGACCCAGCGCTGACCTCCCGACCACCTCCTGGCCCGGCCCCGTGATCACGGGGCCGGGTCACTCGTCGTGGCGAGGACGTCGACGACCTGGCCCGTCAGGCCCGAGGCCAGCAGGTCGACGGATGTCGTGGCGGCGACCACCGGCGATCCCGGACGGCGGGGACTGACGCAGTTCGCCCTGATGCCCTCGCCCGCCCACTCGTCGGCCAGCGCCCGCGTGAGTTCGGCGACGGCGGCCCTGGTCGCCGAGTGCAGCCCGTGGCCCCCGCTCCCGGGACCCGGCGCGGCGTAGAACAGCAACCCGCCGCCCGTCTCCCTCAGATAGGGGTGGGCCGCGCGCGCCACGGTCACCGGCCCGAGCACGTTGACGTTGACGACGTCGGCGACCGCCGCCTCCGAGACCTCCGCCAGCCTGCCCGCGTGCGGCGCCTCGGCCGCGTACACCACGTGGTCGACGCGGCCCACCTCGGCCAGCGCCTTCGCGACGGAGGCGGGGTCCTCCACCCGCACGCCGTCCACCGAGCGGGAGAAGGAGCGCACGACGGCGCCGTGCCCGCGGGCGAGCTCGGCCACCGCCGCGCCGATCCCGGCGGCGTCGCCGAAGACGACCACGCTCCTGCCGTCGAACGCCTCGCGGCGGGCGGCGGGGGAGGCCGCCGGCGCCGTCGAGGCGGCCAGCTGGAAGAGCGCGTCGGCGATGTGCACGTCGACGGGGTGGGTGACCTTGATGTTGCGCTCGCTGCCGGGCACGATCACGATCGGCACCTCGGGCAGGTACCGCAGCACCACGCCGCAGTCGTCGGTGGCCGGCCGGCGGGCGAAGTCAGGGTCGGCGAAGGCCCGCTCGTACGCCTCACGGATCACCGAGAGCCTGAAGCCCTGCGGCGTCTGGACACGACGCAGCCGCGCCCGGTCGGGGATCTCCTGGACGACCTCGCCGCCCGGCCCCGGCGCCGTCACGACGATCGTGTCGGAGCTCGGGATGGCGACCTCGACCGCGCGCGCCTCCTTCAGCGCCTCGACACACTCCGTGATGATCCGGGGCTCCAGCAGCGGCCGTACGGCGTCGTGCAGGAGCACGTCGCACTCGTCGGAGCCGAGCGCGCGTAGCGCCCGCCACGTGGTCTCCGAGCGGGTGGCGCCGCCTTCGAGCACCTGGCTCACCTTGCCGAAGCCGCGCGCGGCGACCAGCTCGGCGACCTCGGCGGTGAAGCCGGGGGTCATCAGCACGACGATCTCGTCGATCTCGGGCGCGGCGTCGAACAGGGCGAGGGTGTGCTCGATGATCGACCGGCCGGCGATCCTGATGAGCTGCTTCGGGGTGCCGAGCCCGACACGCCGACCGACGCCCCCGGCGAGGAGCACTCCCACGGTGCGCAGCCGAGATTCCATACAAAAGAGGGTAATGGTCTCGCGCGTCGCGGCCACGTCCTCGTGATTTGCGGTCAACGGGTCGCTACGCTGGGCAACGCACTCCTCGTATCCGAAGGAGAACCGCGCGTGCCAGAATCCACCACCACCACCCGAGAGGGCCTCACGGCGGCGGCCGTCGTGCTCGCCACGACCCCGGCCGCCCGGCTGTCGTGCGCGGACGGCACCCTGCTCGACCGGATCAACGACCAGCTGCTGATGCTACCCGTGCGCGACGTGCACGTGGTGCCGCAGGGCGGTGGCCTGGGCGCCGACCTGCGCGGCGTGGCCAAGATCGCGCGTATCTCCACGGGCCCGGTCGTCCTCCTGCCGGCCGACCTCATCGCGCACACCGAGGCGCTGGCGGTGCTCGTGGAGCACCCGTCCCGCAACACCGGCGCGCTGGTGAGCACCGACGCCACGGTCGGGCCGCTGCGCCCGCCCGTCAGGATCGCGCGCGGCAGGGTCCTGGCGGCCGGCAGCTCCTACCATGTGGTGCCCGAGGCCAACGCCACCTTCAGAGGCGTCCTGCAGGTCGGCGAGGCCGACCTCGGCACCCTGGCGGACATCGCCGACGAACTGGCCGAGCTGGCCGACACCGGCCGCCTCGGCCCCGTCACCCCGATCGAGGCGATCGACCTGCTGCTGGTCGGCCTCGTGCGCTCAGGGGTGAGCGTGCGCGCCGCGCGGCTCGGGCCGCTGCACGCCGACAGGGTCACCGCCCAGTCCGCCGCGGACCTGGCCGTGACCCGCCTGTCCGACGTCGACGAGGCCAAGGTACGGCTCGACAGCGCGGTCAAGGCCGACGACGGCTTCTTCACCACCTTCTTCGTCAGCTCGTGGTCGCCCCATCTGGTCCGCCTGGCCGCGAAGCTGAAGCTCACGCCCAACGCGGTGACCGGCATCTCCGTCGCCCTGGCGGTGCTGGCGGCGGTGTGGTTCTCGGAGGGCACCAGGGGCGCCCAGATCCTCGGCGCCGCGCTGCTGCTGCTGTCGTTCGTGCTCGACTGCGTGGACGGCCAGCTCGCCCGCTACACCCGCACGTTCTCGCGGCTCGGCGCGTGGGTCGACGCGATGGCCGACCGGCTGAAGGAGTACGTCGTCTACGTCGGTCTCGCCCTCGGCTACTCCGCGGGGCTCGACGCCGGCAACGGAGGGCCCGAGGGGATCTGGCGGCTGGCCGTGGCGGCGATGATCCTCCAGATGCTCAGGCACATGGTCGACTTCTCCTTCAAGGGCGGCATGTCCGACGCCAGGCGCGTCGGCGCCGCGTGGGCCAGGCCGCCGAGGTCGCTGCTGGAGTCGGTGGACGTGGGCCGCGTCGCCGTACCTCGGCAGGGGGTGCTCGGGCTCGCGCAGCGGCTGGAGCGCGAGAAGCTCACCCGATGGGTGAAGAAGGCGGTCGTGCTGCCGATCGGCGAGCGGATGGCGCTGATCGCGCTCACCGCCGCGCTCTTCAACGCCAAGGTGACCTTCATGGCGTTGCTGGCCTGGGGTGGTCTCGCCCTCCTCTACCAACTCGTCGGCAGGATCGCGAGGTCCACCGCATGATCTCCGTGCACATGGTGCCCGTTCCGCGCAGCACCGTGGTCGCCTACCGCGACGACGGGCCGCTCTCGCGCGGCATGGGCGCGCTCGTGGCGGGCCAGCTGCCGCCGCTGCCTCCGGCGATCGCCGGAGCGTTCGTCACCGGCATCCTGCTCCTGGTCGGCGTGGGCGGCACCGACGGGCTCGCGGTGTTCGCGCCCGCCGTGACGCTGCTGCTGGCCGGCCCCGGCAGCTCGCACCCGCACGACGGCAGGCTCGACTGGCTGGTACCCCCGATCCTGCGGATGACCGAGTACGTCTTCGTCGCGGCCGTCTGTTTCGGCCACGACCTGCACCCGGTGCTCATCTTCGCGCTGCTCGGCGCGATGGCCTTCCATCACTACGACCTGGTCTACCGGATCAGGCAGCGCGTCTACCCGCCGCCGTTGCTGGCCACCGCGGGGCTCGGCTGGGACGGGCGGATGCTGGCCGTGGCGGTCGGAGTGATCATCGGCCAGATGACCGCCATGTGCGTGCTGCTGGCCGTCTATCTGTGGTGCCTGTTCGGCTGGGAATCACTGACGTGCTGGCTGGCCGCGCCCCGCTCCGGGGTGGATGCAGCCGAAATGGGAACTCCCGACTAAGTGGGCGTTTGATCCTGTGAGTTCCGTCTGATCGGTGTTTCAGGTGCCTCGCCAGGTTGGGGTGGATTCGCGGGCGAGGCGGCGGGTCATCAGATCGATCATGGCGATGTGAATCATGGCTTCGGATCGAGCGGGCAGGGCCTCGTAGTCGCGGACCAGTCGGCGGTGGAGCATGAGCCAGCCGAGGGTCCGTTCGGCGACCCAGCGGCGGGGCAGGGCGGTGAAGCCCCTGGTGGCAGGGTCGCGGCGGACGACTTCGACGTCGATGCCGAGGGCGGCGCCGCCTTCGATGACCTTGGTGCGGTAGGCGCTGTCGGCCCAGGCCTTGGTGATGGTCGGGTGGTCTTCGGCGACCTGGGTCAGCAGGGGCAGTCCGGCGGCGCCGTCGGAGACGCCGGCGGCGGTGACCAGCACGGCGAGTAGCAGGCCGAGGGTGTCGGTGACGATGCTGCGTTTGCGGCCGGCGATCTTCTTGCCGGCGTCGTAGCCCTGGCTGGCCGCGGGCGCGTTGGCGGAGGTCTTGACGCTCTGAGCGTCGATGATGCAGGCGCTCGGTTCGGGATCGCGGCCTTCGGCGGTGCGCACTAATCGCCGGAGCAGGCCGGTGAGCTGGGTGAAGACCCCGTCTTTCTGCCAGTGGGCGAAGTAGCCGTAGACGGTCTGCCAGGGTGGGTACTCGTGCGGCAGGTAGCGCCAGGGGATGCCGGTGCGGTCGACGTAGAGGATGGCGTTCAGGATGGCGCGCAGGTCGTGCTCGCAGGGGCGGCCGATGTCGAGGCCTGTGCCGCGGCGGTCGGCGCGCCAGGCGCTCAGCACTGGTTCGATGAGCGCCCATCGTGCGTCGGACAGGTCGCTGGGGTACGGTCGCTGCTCGGCCATGCTTCTGGCGTATCGCAGATTGCATGTGCCGCCCAGTCCTGAGTGTCAGCTTTCAATCACATACCGTGACATGCTCGGCATCTTGGGATGAGACAGGACTTTCCTGGATGAGGTCGGCGCTCTGCGAGCTTCTCATCGACATCGCCACGCCGACATGCGCCGAAAGCGCGCAAATTGGGCGGTCAGACGGAGGGACGTACTGGGACCTACATCACCTCCCAGGATTAAACGCCCACTAAGGGTGTGTTTGAGGGTCGCGACCGCTTCGGCGCTCGTTGGCATTGGGTTGAACCTCGCTCACTCCCGCCGAGCTCCTTCGCGCTGTGTCTGAGGGTCGCGACCGCTCGGCGCTCGTTGGGATCGGGTTGAACCTCGCTCACTCCCGCCGAGCTCCTTCGCGCTGTGTGTGAGGGTCGCGACCGCTCGGCGCTCGTTGGCATTGGGTTGAACCTCGCTCACTCCCGCCGAGCTCCTTCGCGCTGTGTGTGAGGGTCGCGACCGCTCGGCGCTCGTTGGCATTGGGTTGAACCTCGCTCACTCCCGCCGAGCTCCTTCGCTCCGGATTACACGATCAGGGCCTCCAGGCAACTAACCTTTGGGGTCTTACGTAGTCATGCTCGACTGAGGAGTGCACGTTGCTGGGAATGGTGCTGGCCGCCGGGGCCGGACGACGCCTGCGGCCGTACACCGACACGCTGCCCAAGGCGCTCGTGCCGGTCGACGGAGAAACCACGATCATGGACATCTCGCTGCGCAACCTCGCCGCGGTGGACCTGCGTGACGTGGTGATCGTGGTCGGATACGCGGCACAGGCCGTACACGAGCGCAAGGCCGACTTCGAACGGCGTTACGGCGTGAAGATCGAGCTCGTGCACAACGACAAGGCCGAGGAGTGGAACAACGCCTACTCCCTGTGGTGCGCGCGCGACCACTTCGCGCAGGGCGCGCTGCTGGTCAACGGCGACACCGTGCACCCCGTCTCGGTGGAGGAGACGCTGCTGTCGGCTCCGGCCACCAGCGACATCCTGCTCGCCGTCGACGACGTCAAGACGCTCGCCGACGAGGAGATGAAGGTGACGCTGCGCGACGGCTCGCTCCAGCGCATCACCAAGCTGATGGACCCCGCCGACGCCTACGGCGAGTACATCGGCGCGACCCTCATCCGACCCGGCGCCGCCCAGAAGCTGGCCGACGCCCTGCAGGCCACCTTCGAGCGCGATCCTCAGCTCTACTACGAGGACGGCTACCAGGAGCTGGTCGAGCGCGGCGAGCAGATCCACGTCGCGCCGATCGGCAAGGTCGAGTGGGTCGAGGTCGACAACCACGACGACCTGAACAAGGCCCGCGACATCGCCGCCCGTTACTAGGGGAGGCTAGATGCCGCTTCTAGCGAGGATGCTGCCCGCCCCCCTGACCATGGAGGTACGGCGGGGCGCGGTCGCGCAGCTCGGCGCGCTGCTGGCCGACAGCAGGGTGGCCACCTCAGGCCGGGTCGCCGTGGCGGTCGGCCCTGGACAGGGCGACCACATCGAGGGTCTCATCGCGCTGACCCTCTCCGAGGCGGAGGTGTTCCGCGTCGCCGACGGCTCGGTCGACGCCGCCGTCTCGCTCGGCGCCGACCTGCGCAAGGGTGCCTACGAGGTGGTCGTCGGGGTGGGCGGCGGCCGCACGATCGACGCCACCAAGTACGCCGCCTCCCTGGCCGGGATCCCCATGGTGGCCGTGGCCACCAACCTCTCCCACGACGGCATCTGCTCGCCGACCGCCTCGCTGGTCTACGAGGGCGGCAAGGGCTCCTTCGGGGTGCCGATGCCGCTGGCCATCCTCGTCGACCTCGACTTCGTGCACACCGCGCCCGACGCGCTCGTCAGGTCGGGCGTGGGCGACGTGGTGAGCAACCTGTCGGCGATCGAGGACTGGCAGCTGGCCAACGTCGAGCGGGGCGAGCCGATCGACGGCCTGGCCTGCTCGATGGCGCGCACCTCGGCCGAGGCGCTGATCGGCCGCAGGGATTCGATCGAATCCGACGCGTTCCTGACCGTTCTCGCCGAATCGCTGATCCTGTCGGGGATGTCCATGGTGATCGCGGGCTCCTCGCGTCCCTCCAGTGGCGGAGATCATGAGATCCTTCATGCCGTGGATCAGCTCTTCCCCGGCACGTCCAACCATGGCGAGCTCGCCGGGATCGGTGCCGCCTTCTGTTTCTTCCTCAGGGAGGACGAGGCCAGGCTGGCGCAGGTGGTCGACTGCCTGAGGCAGCACCAGCTTCCTGTCACGCCGGGCGACATCGGTCTGAGCGTGGAGCAGTTCACCGAGGCCGTCATGCTGGCGCCCTCCACCCGTCCAGGTCGCTACACGATCCTCGAGCACCTGCGGCTGTCGGAGTCAGAGGTTCGCGATCGGGTGGAGAGCTATGTCCGGGCCTTCGGTAGCTGAGCTGCGGGCGGTCGCCCAGCCCGCCGGCCACCTGGAGCGCAGGAACGGCGAGCACTGGGCCGGCGTGCTCTACATGCGCAGGCTCTCTCTCCGCGTCACCTGGCTGTTGACCAGGACGTCGGTCACGCCCAACCAGCTGACCTGGGTGATGACGGCGGCCGGCGTCGCGGCGGGTGTGGCGCTCGCGCTGCCCGGGCTGTGGGCCGCCGTGGGCGCCGCCCTGCTCGTCCAGGTCTACCTGCTCCTCGACTGCTCCGACGGCGAGCTGGCCCGCTGGACCGGCAAGACCTCGCTGACCGGCGTCTATCTCGACAGGGTCGGCGCCTACTTCACCGAGGCCGCGCTGCTGGCGGGCCTCGGCTGGAGGGCGTCGAGCGTCCTGCCCGACTGGTACACCGTGCTGGGGTTCGCCGCCGCGCTCGGCGCGATCCTCATCAAGGCCGAGACCGATCTCGTGGACGTGGCGCGGGCCAAGGGCGGTCTGCAGGCCGCCACCGAGGCCTCCGCGGGGCAGCTCCGCTCCGGCCTGCTCGGGCTGGGACGGCGGGTGCTGGGCGCGACGAAGTTCCACCGGATCGTGCAGCCGATCGAGCTGTCACTGCTCGCGCTGGTCGCGGCGGTGATCGATCTGGCCCTCGGCGACCTCACCGCCTCGAAGGTGCTCGTCGTGGCCTGCGTCGCGGCGGCCGGACTTCAAATGATCCTCCATCTGGTGAGCATCCTGGCCTCCAGGCGGCTAGCGTGATTCGGAACCGTCGGGGCGCCGCACCCGTCGAATTGATCAGACGCCCGCTGTTCGGTGGGGGTTCACTGACGGTTCCGATACTCTTGTCTTCACCTATCCGGATATGGCATACCCCAGCAGACTCGGTGATCATGAAAGAATGCTCCGCTCGTGCTCTCGACGCGTCCAGGCGATGACCCGTTGAAGATCTCGTGCGTCATCCTCACCATGGGCAACCGGGTCGCCGAGCTCAACCGGGCGGTCGAGTCCGCGCTCAACCAGGTCGACGGCGACGTCGAGGTGGTGATCGTGGGCAACGGGGCCGACGTTCCCGAGGTGACGGCGACACCGCCCGACGGCTCTGCGGCGTCCGTGAAAACCGTACGGCTGGCCCACAACACCGGCATTCCCGCAGGCCGTAACCGCGGGGTCGAGGAGTGCTCCGGCGACGTCGTCCTGTTCCTCGACGACGACGGCTGGTACGCCAACCAGAAGGTCGTCGCGCACGTGCGCGACCGTTTCGCCACCGAGCCCGACCTCGCCGTCATCTCCTTCCGGGTCATGGACCCCGACGGCGGCATCGGACAGCGCCGCCACGTGCCGCGCCTTCGCGCGGGCGACCCCGAGCGTTCCTCACCCGTCACCACGTTCCTCGGCGGCGCCTCCGCGATCCGCAGGTCGGCCTTCCTCCAGGTCGGCGGGTTGCCCGAGCGGTTCTTCTACGCGCACGAGGAGACTGACCTGGCCTGGCGGCTGCTGGGCGAGGGCTACCGCATCGAGTACGACGCCGAGACCGTCATGTACCACCCGCAGGTGCCGCCGACCAGGCACGCGGAGTTCTACCGGCTCAACGCCCGCAACAGGGTGTGGCTGGCGCGCCGCAACCTGCCGTGGCCGCTGGCCGGGCTCTACCTGCTCGACTGGGTGGTGCTGACGCTGGTGCGCGAGCGCCGCTCGGGCGTGGCCATCAAGGCGTGGTTCCAGGGCTTCGTCGAAGGGCTGCGCACCCCCGCGGGCGAGCGCAGGCCGATGGCCTGGCGCACCGCGTGGCGCATGGTGAAGCTGGGCCGTCCGCCGATCGTGTGATCACACGACTTCCGCCGCACCGAAGGTCATGGACGCGCGCAGCGATGTGGACATCAGCGCCCGCTTGGGCAGGCCCAGCTCGCTGAGCTCCTTGGCGACCGGATGGTTGCCCAGGCGAATCAGCGCCCCTCCCGGGCGCACCCGCATTCCGCGCGCCCACATCTTGGCGGGGACACGCCTGGTGACGCCATCCAGATGGGTGTAGGCGGTCAGCGGGGTCGCCGCCGCCGCGCCGCCCACCGGCATCCCTGGCTTGACGAGCATGTCCACCACCAGCCGGCCGTCCTTGCGCAGGATGCAGCGCTTGTACGGCGACGACAGCCGCAGCTCGATGTCGGCCAGCTCCTTGGGGAAGCCCCAGAGCGTGCGCCCCGCCTCCAGCGTGAAACCCTGGTCCACCGGCAGCCAGTGCACGAACGCGCCCGCGTTCCTCAGCGTGGCCGGCCCTGAGGCCCGCGGGCGGGGACTGCCCGGCGGCCTGACCAGGAAGGTGACACCGAACTCGTGGTAGGAATCGAGATCGCTGTCACGGTACTCGACGAACACCAGCGTGCAGACGGCCCTGCCGGGCAGGACCTCGGCCACGTCGAGGCCCGAGTAGGCGATCACCGCGCGGGCGGCGTCCGCGCTGACGGCATACGTGGCGCTGCAGACGGTGGCGTCGGTCACCCGCACGGGCATGGTGATCGTCCGGCCTTGGATCAGATGCGAAGCCATGCCTCCAGTACATGTGACCATCGCGCCGCCGTCCACGTCTCCAGATGATGTGACTGCCGAAACCACGCGGAGGCGAGCATCATCGAGGAGTTGTATCGCGAGCACTGGCCGCTCGTGTGCGGCTATCTCCTGCGCCGCACCCGCGATCCCCACCTGGCCGAGGACCTCGCCCAGGAGACGTTCGTCAAGGCCACCAGGGCGTTTCTCGGCCACCGCGGCGGCAGCCCCGCCGCCTGGCTGCTGGCGATCGCCAGGAACGTCCTCATCGACCACGTACGGCGCCGCCGTACGGAGCTGCCCCTGCCCGACCCCGACGAGCTGGGCGTGCCCGCGATGGACGTGGCGGGCCTCGACGTCAGGGACGCGCTCGCGCGGCTGCCCCCTCAGCACCGAGAGCTCCTCACGCTCGTCTACTACGAAGGGTTCTCCCTCGTGGAGGTGGCCGCGATGACCGGCCGCTCGCCCTCCTCCGTCAAGACCGCCGCCTGGCGGGCCCGCAAGGCCTTCGCCGAGATGTACGGGAGCAGCATTTGATCCCCGAGTTCGACCCCAAGAGGACCAGGCGGGCCGTACGGCTCGGCATCCTGCGCACGGCCACGGCCGTGCTCGCCGTGCTGCTCGTCGTGTCGCTGGCCGTCGTGTTCGGCTCCCGCCTGATCCAGGAGCGCGGCAACAGGGAGCGGCGGATGGTGGACGTGCTGGGCACGGCCCTGCAGGTGGCCAACCCCGGCTACGTGATCGGTGAGAAGGAGTGCTGTGATATCTCGCTGACCGGGATGTCCTTCTCCGTCCACGTCAGCCCCCTGCAGGCGAGGGGAGGCTTCTTCGCCGGGGCCGCGGTCCAGACACTGCGCGTGGAGCAGGACTTCTTCGGCAGGGTGCAGTCACCCCCGCTCGGTTATGCGACCGAGACCAGGCTCACCTACGGCCTCTACGACGTCGGCACGGGCAACCAGCCCAAGCAGGACATGCGCCAGGTCCTCGCCAGGCTGCCCGAGGGGCTGACCGCACTGACGGTCGTGGAGCTGAGCAGGCCGCTCAAGGAGACGGAGTTCGCCGCCTTCCGGAAGAGGACCGATCTGTACCCGGAGCGGGTCGTCTACGAGAACAGGCCGAGATCCACGCCTATCACCTGGAGCGCTCACCAGATCGGGGCCGCCTTCGACCAGGACGACAACCTGGCGAGCTTCCGCGCCTGGGTGGCCTCGCTGCGCGCCCATGACGAGCACAACCTGAGGCAGTTCGGTCTTGACCTCGCCAGGCTGAAGAAGAGCGCGGCCGACGGGCTGACCTATGCCTTCGTGACGAGCCGAACGGTGGGCGATCTCCGCAAGCTCATCGACGATCCCGACATCAAGACCATCAGGGTGGCCGACGTCACCTACGATCTCGAGCGGCCGTGAGCCACGTCAGACGGCCAGTTCGTGGGCTACCCCCGCCCACGTCTCCAGGCGCGCGGTGAACGAGGCGGCCTGGTCGGGCCAGTGGTGGCGCAGGCGGGCGAGTGAGTGGCCCTTGGCGGCCAGCGCCGCCCGCCGTACCGGGTCCTCCCTGAGATCCAGGACGGCGCCCAGAGTCGCCTCCACGTCCCCGTACGGCACGACGGACCCGCACCCCGCCTCCTCCACCAGCGCGGCGGCGGCAGGGGTGGTGACGACGGGCACCCCCCGCCCCATGTAGTCGAGGACCTTGGTGGGTGGCCTGGACGACGGCTCCCGCCACAGGCACACCCCCGCCAGCGCGCCCTCGGCCATGCGCAGGGCGTGCCTGTTGGGGACGTAACCGAACCAGTCGAGCAGCCCCACCCGCTGGGCGTCCCGCAGGATCGGCCTGACCTCCCTGTCGGCCGCGCCGATCAGATCGAGCCTGATCCCGTACGGCACCAGCCGCCGCGCCAGCTCGACCAGCTCGTTGACGCCCTTGGCGGTCGTCAGCCTGCCGATGTGCACGACACGGGTGTCGCCCGCGGGCAGCGGGGCGTCGGCGACCTGGGTGGCCTCGGCCGCAGCGGGCTCGAGGACGCGGTGCAGCCGTTCGGCCCTGGCCACGAGCCTGCGGCCGAGCGCGCCCCTGGCCTCGTCGCGCACGTCGAGCACGACGGGCGGGTGCCGGAACGGGAGGGCGAGCAGCAGCTCGGCCTCGTGCAGGATCAGCAGGTCGGCGTCCTTGACGCCGCGGCGCAGCGCCGTCCGCGCCCTGCCGCCCTTGCGAACGTCGATCGCGGTGATCGGCGGAATGGGTGTCACGTTGAAGTGGGTGAAAGGAGCGACGTAGGTCACCTCGTGGCCCGCGTCGAGCAGCGCCCTGATCTGCCGGTGCATGATCCGGGCGTCCTCGGGATGATGGAGGGTTGTTGCGACGCAAACGCGCATATAGGCGATGGTGCGCGCCTATGCCATCACCTGCGTGAATGTGGGGGTAACTGCCGTTTAACTTCCCGAAGGACGCCGGTAGAGCCAGGTCAGGCGCGGTTCGAGCACCCACTTGAAGACCGTGCGGGTCTCGGGCAGGCACAGCACGATCGCCAGGGCGAAGCAGCTGGCGCTGATCGCCAGCACGCCCAGCGGGCCGTGCAGCCAGGGCAGGTCGAGCCAGCCCTGCTCCTTGGCGATCAGGACGGGGATGCCGTGAAGGAGGTAGGCGTAGAGGGTGCGGGTGCCGAGGTCGGTGTACCAGGTCTCGCCGCGCGGCACCAGCGCCAGGAAGGCGAAGCACATCGCCAGCGAGGCGATCAGCAGCGCCATCTTCAGCCCGAGGCCCATGTACCAGGACAGGTCCATGTCCTGGAAGCTGTGCTTGAAGTAGAAGGGCTTGAGCGACCACTTGCCCAGGCCGAGATAGACCGCCACGCCCGCCGCCCCCGCCAGCGTCACGCCCGCGAGGATCTTCACCCAGGTGCGGTTGAGCATCTCGAAGTGCTCGGGCTGCATGACCAGGCCGATCACGAAGAACGGCAGCAGGCCGAAGAAGCGGTCCATGCTGAAGTCGCCGGAGATCTGCGAGAACCCGGCGAACAGGTAGATGGCGATCGCCACGGGGATGGGCTGCTTCATCCGCTTCCACACCGGGGTGGACAGCCGCCAGAACAGCAGGGCGAGCAGATACCAGTTGAGCCACGCCGGGTCGATGATCGTGAGGCTCCACTTCTGCCCGAGGGAGAAGCGCAGCGCGGCGTAGCCGACCTCCACGATCACGTACGGCACGACGAAGGTGTCGACGAGCTTGTTCGTCTTGGCGTTGGAGTTCCAGAAGTTCCTGGACAGGTAGCCGCTCACGATGACGAACAGCGGCATGTGGAAGGTGTAGATGAAGATGTAGAGCGCTTTGGAGGAGTCGGCGTTGAGCGTGGGGACCAGCGAGTGCCCCACGACCACGAGCGCGATCAGCAGGAACTTGACGTTGTCGAGGTACGGCTCGCGCCTGCGCGGCGCGGCTTTGGGCTCTTCGTCGAGTTCGGGCTCGGGGCGGTCGTCGGAGCGGTCCTCGGTGGCCGCCGTGCCCCAGAAGGAGGCGTCCTGCGCCTGCTGTCCCCACCCCTGCGGGGGCGGGGCGGCCTGCGGCCACGGGGTGTTCACCCTCTCCGTCTCGGCAGGTGGCGCTTCAGGGGCGGCGCCATGGGCGCCGTTGCTCCTGGGGGCCGAGACCGGGAAGGACGATCGGGTGTCACTCACGGGCGAGACGCTCAGCTATCTATCGGGGCCGGGGGTCGGAGCCACGCCGGCGAGGGCGGCTTGCACACGCCTGGCAAGGCGCCGACTCGCGTGGGCGATTCTGACAACCCTAACGTCCAGCGGGGCCGATGTCGCGGGGGAGACTGGAGAAACGGCCGTAATCCACAGGGAATCTGGAGGTTGACCGACTCCGCCGAAATCAGTCAAGAACCGCTCATGACGGGCACTCCGTCAGGCGCAGATGTTCTTGGTGTCGGCGGAGATGCCGGTCTCCTTGATGGACTCGGGGATCTCGGTGCGGACGCCCGTGAAGTCGTCGCCGATCAGCAACTGGATCACGGGAGTCTTGTCGGCGCCCTTGTCCGCGACGGTCTGGGTGGTGCCGCTCCCGGTGAAAGCCGCCGGGTTGGTGACCTTGACCTTGCCCTTGGTGGAGGGGCGCTTGGTGCCCGACAGCTTCGAGGCGAGCACGCCGGCGTAGTCGGGGCCGGTGGTGTCGCGCTTGCCGTACAGCAGCTGGGTCTTGGGCTGACTGGTGCCCTCGGGGGTCAGGGCGTTGCCGGTGCCGACCACGTTGAATCCGAGCTCGGTCAGCTGCTGGGCAACCTCGCCCGCCTTGCCCTGCGTGGTCGTGCCGTTGATCACCTGGACCTTGACCTGTTCGACCTTGGGCACGAACTTCTTGGCCGTGGGCGTGGGCTCGGGCAACGCGGTGTCGTTCCTGATGGCCTCGAAGAGCTTGGGCGCGCGGACCGGGTCCCAGATGACCCTGTTCGGGTCGGTGGGGTCGGGTAGGACGGGAACCGTGTAGAACTGCACCTTGCTCGCGGTCAGCGACCTGGCGCTCTGGGCGATCTCCAGGAGCTTGTTGGGGTCGTTGGCCAGCTTCTTGTCCATGGTGACCGAAGAGGAGGCCGCCTGGATCAGGCCGATCAGCTTGGGCGGATTGGACAGGACGCCGCCGGTGGTGATCTTCTTGACGACCTGGCTGGCGAAGAGCTGCTGGCGCTTGATGCGCTCGAGGTCGCTGTGGTTGCCGTAGGCGCGCAGGCGGACGTAGCCGAGGGCCTGTTCGCCGTTCAGCGTCGACCTGCCGCGGGGCAGTTTGAGCTTGGCCTTCTTGTCGTCGACCGGGCTGTTCAGGCAGACCTCGATGCCATGGAGCTCGTCGACGATGGCCTTGAAGCCGTTGAAGTCGACCTCGACGTTGTGATCGATGCGAATGTTGGTCAGCGTCTCGATCGTGGTGATGGTGCAGGCGATGCCGCCGCGGTTGTAGGCCGAGTTGATCATGTCGCGGGTGGCCGGGAGAACCGTCTTGCTCTTCTCGGCCTCGCACTGCGGGATCTGGACCATCGAGTCGCGGGGGAAGCTGATGAGCTGCGCCTTGTCCCTGGTGGGGGAGATGTGCATGAGGATCATCGTGTCGGTGCGCTTGCCCGAGTCGATCCTGGCGGCGGCCTGGCCGTACCTGGCGTTGCCCTCGCCGTGACGCGTGTCGGAGCCGACGATCAGCACGTTGAGCGCGCCGGTGATGTTCGCGGGCCTGGGGTTGCGGATCTTCGTGTCCGGGTCGTTCTGGCCGAAGCCGGCCAGCGCGCTGCGGTAGATCGTGTAGCCGGTCAGCGAGCCCGCGACCATCAGGCCGGTCAGCGCGATGCTCGTCCAGGCCAGGCCGCTCAGCTTCCTGCGTCCGCCGTCGCCGCTCCTGCGGCCGCGGGGCTCCTCCGGAGGGGGCGGCGGGGGTGGGGAGGCGCCTGCCCTGCGGGAGGACCGATAACCGGGGGTGGCCGGCGCGACCAGGCGATCCTGGACGTCGGCGCTCCTGTGGTTGCTCATACGATCTCCTCGCCCGGAGGTGGGGAGTCCGTGGTGGGCTTCCTGCGCACAACGGCCTCCTCGTCCGGAGATTCGGAGCCCGCGTCGTGCCGGCTCGGTCGATCGCTCATCGCGCCACGAGACTAGGACACCGTAAGCGTTGCCGAAGCCATGACCGACTCAAAAGGCCGTGACCCGGGCGTGATGATCCCGTCCCAGAGCATACTCAGATTCGGACATTTCATGGAATGTAGTCGCCAAAAACTTTACGTTACGCGCCTTGTGGAAAGCGCCGCCGCCAGGCATGCCAGTGGCATGGCGGGCAGCGTGTAGCGGTAGTCGAACTCGGCCACCGCGGGCGGCACGATCAGCAGCACCCACGCCGTCGACCAGGGCAGCAGCCAGGCGCCCTGGTAGCTCCTGCGCCTGATCGCCACGGCGGGCGGCACGATCAGCAGCACCAGGAGGACCGCTCCGGGCATGCGGACGACGCTTTGGTAGGCGCGCAGCCACCCCGCGTACGGCTCCACGATGGCGGTGCCAATGGGGCCGTTTTCGTATTTATGTGCGAATTGCGCGCCGACCTGGGCGGGATATCGGCCGGGCGGCGGAGGTGGGTTCACAGGAAACTCGTAGTAAGCGTAGATTTCCGCGTCAGGGTAGACGGGCCGGCCCAGTGTGAAGGTGCGCACCAGCTCCGACAGCGCCGAGCCGAGATAGTCGAGCGGCTGGCTGCGGATGGCCAGCATCGCGAACCTGCCGGCCAGGTCGTCGTTGGCCTCGGAGAAGGTGATGCCGGGCAGCTTCACCAGCGGCGCGTCCTTGGCCCAGATGTACTCCTGCGAAGGCGGCCGGGCCTCGGGCGGGCGCGGATCGCACAGCACCGCCAGGTCGGGGGGCGGGTCCATCGCCGCGCAGTCGGCGAAGGACATCGTGCGGGCGTAGAGGAAGACGCCGTTCGCGCCGACGATGCCGACCCTGTCGTAGGTCGCGTGGAACCAGAGGCCGTAGGCGAGCACCGGCAGGAGCGCGGCCGCCGCCGTGACGCCGGCCAGCGCGATCCGCCTGCGCAGCAGCAGCCAGGCGCACAGCACGACGATGAGCGGCTGGCCGACCGTCCTGGTCAGGGAGGCGCAGGCGAGCAGCAGGCCGATGGCCAGCGCCGTACGCCAGGTGAGGTCCCTGCGGACGGCGAGCACCACCGCGGCGACGACCAGGAAGGTGAACAGGGCGTCGGAGATCAGCAGGTGCTCGAGCTCGATCTGGTAGGCGTCGAGCAGCACGGGCGCGGCGGCCAGCGTCGCGGCCCACTTCGGCACTCTTCGGGCCGCGAGGTAGACCAGCACGCCGGTGGCCAGGCCGAGCAGGTGCTGGACGGCGGTGACGGCGGCGAAGCTCTGGAACGGCTGCAGCAGCTTGAGGAAGAAGGAGTAGCCCGCGGGCCGCACCAGATCGGGACGCAGGTGGAAGACGGTGACGATGTAGGTGTAGGAGTCGGGGAACCACAGCGCGGGCCGGTAGCCCAGCATGGTGATCACCCTGAGCAGGGCGCCGACCCCGAACACGCCGAGGAACCAGCGGTGCCGCCGCACCTGCCGCCGCACCCAGGCCGACCGCCCGGCTTCCACCCGCGTGCCCTCCCCGTCCCGATGCTCCGGCCATGGCCGGGCGCAGCCCGACGCCTGCCGTACGCTACCGGCTTCCACCGGCCGGGCCGCGCCCCACCGGTGGTCGGCGTTGGGTACTCTCGCGATCACCGATGACGCTCGCATGGCCCGATCACTCACGCAGGCCGTCGGCGGGCAGGGTGCTCGCCGTCGCCACCGTGCTGCCCGCGCTCGCGGTGGCCGCCTGGCTCCTCGCCGGGCTGCCGCTGCTGCTGGCTGGGTGGTTCAAGCCGTTCCCCGTGACGGTCCTGGCGGGGGCCGTCCTGGTGGTGCTGGGCAAGGTGGCGCTCACCCGGATGCCCGACCTCGACGCCACGGCGAGGCAGGTGGGCGGCGTGTTCGGCGTCGCGCTGCTCTCGCTGGTCGGCAACGCGATCCTGCACAGCGAGCAGCTCATCGTCCGCCGCGATCCCGCCACCTACGCGCAGTACGCGATCTGGATCGCCAGGAACGGCTCCCTGCCCGTCCCGCAGCAGGCCGAGGCGTTCGGCGGCGCCGATCCCGCGCTGCGGTTCGACAGCATCGGCTTCTACGACGCCCCGGGCGCCGTGGTGCCGCAGTTCCTGCCGGGCCCGCCGATGCTGTTCGCGGCGGGGGAGTGGCTGGGCGGGCTGCTGTTCACCCCGCCGGTGCTCGGCGCGCTGGCCACGCTGGTGCTGGCGGGCGCGGTCGCGAGGCTGGTGGGAGCCCGCTGGGCCGTGCTCGCGGCGCTGGCCTTCGCGATCAGCCTGCCCATCCTCTACACCTCTCGCGCCACGTTCAGCGAGATCCCGTCGCTGATCCTGATCTTCGGCGGCATCGCCCTCCTCCACGACGCCAGGGGCCGATGGGACAGCGCACTGGCGGGGCTGGTGTTCGGGCTGGCCGTGCTGGTGCGCATCGACGCGCTGCGCGACGTCCTGCCCGTCCTGGCCTTCGCCGGGCTGCTGATCGCGCTGCGCCGCGGCTTCTCGCTGCTGGCGGGGCTGGCCGTCGGCGTGGGGCTCGGGCTCGTGGCCGCGCGGACGTTCGCCGGACCCTACCTCGCGGATCTTTCGAACTCGGTGCGGCCGCTGCTGCTGATCTCCGTCGCGGTGCTGGTGCTGACGGCCGTCGGCACCGCACTGGCGGGCCGCCTGTCCCGGCTGCGCCCGCCCAGATGGCTGCCCGAGGTCGGCGCGGGCCTGGTCGTGCTGGTCATGCTCGGCCTCGCCGTACGCCCGTGGGTCCAGACCGTCCGCCGCACGCCCAACACGCCCGGAGACTGGCGGACCTTCGAGTTCCTCGTGGCGACGCAGAAGAACAACGGGCTGCCCATCGACGGCACCCGCCTCTACTTCGAGGACTCCCTCTACTGGGTGATCTGGTACGTCGGCGTGCCCGTTGTGGTGTTCGCCACACTCGCCGCGGCGGTGCTGGTCAGGCGGCTGCGCGACGGGTCCTCCTTCGAGTGGCTGCTCCCGCTGGCGATCATCGGCTGGACCACGGTCACCACCCTGCTCAGGCCCGAGATCACCCCCGACCACCCGTGGGCCTCGCGCCGCCTGGTGCCCGTCGTCATCCCCGGGCTGATCATGCTGGCCGTCTGGGGGCTGGCGTGGTGCCGTGACCGGCTCGGCCGCCGCGGCCACGGCACGCGCTGGTTCGGCGCCGCCGCCGTCGTGCTGGTCCTGGCGCCGGTGGCCGTCACCTCCATCGGCATCGCCTTCACCCCGATCGAGCGAGGGGAGCGCGCCGCCGTCGAGCGCCTGTGCGAGAGCATCCCCTCCGACGCCTCCGTGCTGATCGTCGAACGCGTCACCGCCGACCGCTTCTCCCAGGTCGTGCGCGGCACCTGCGGGGTGCCCACGGCCCAGGTGCGCAGATCGTCGGCCGACACCCCGTCCCCGGTCGCCGTCCGCCGTCTCATCGAGAAGATCAGGAAGGCGGGGCGCGCACCCGTGCTGCTGGCCGCCGAGTCCGGCCAGCTCACCCCGTACGGCACGCCGCGCCACGTGGTCGCCCTCGACACCCGCCAGGACGAACGCTCCCTGGTCGCGCCCCCCGACGGCGCCTGGCGCCTGGTGGTCAACGTCTGGATGACACGACCGGCCTGAATTGACCGAGTGGAACCGAGGCGTGACAGGGAAGGGTACCCTCGTCCCACGTGAGCACGCTTGAGCCCCCCAAGACTGGATCCGCCGTGGAAGCTACGCCGTACGTCACGATTGTCCTGCCCTGCTACAACGAGCAGGATCACGTTCTTGACGAGGTCGAACGCATCACCAAGGCGATGGACTCGAGCGGCTACACCTACGAACTGGTGGCCGTCGACGACTGCTCCACCGACGAGACGCTGGCCAGGCTCGAGGAGGCCGCGCCGCGCTTCCCCCACATGCGCATCCGCGCCTTCCACCGCAACGGCGGCTCGGGCACCGTCCGCAGGATCGGCACGCAGGAGGCGCGCGGCGAGATCGTCGTGTGGACCGACGCGGACATGACCTACCCGAACGAGCGCATCCCCGAGCTGGTCCAGATCCTGGAGAAGGACCAGACGGTCGACCAGGTGGTCGGCGCGCGCACCACCGAGGAGGGCTCGCACAAGATCCTCAGGGTGCCCGCCAAGTGGGTGATCCGCAAGATCGCGGAGAAGCTGGCGGGGCAGAGGATCCCCGACCTCAACTCGGGGTTGCGGGCCTTCCGCAAGTCGGTGGCCAAGCCGTACCTCAGGCTGCTGCCGCCCGGGTTCTCGTGCGTCACGACGATCACGCTGTCGTTCCTGTCGAACCAGCACGACGTCTACTACCTGCCGATCGAGTACGCCAAGCGGGCCGGCAAGTCGAAGTTCAGCTTCGTCAGCGACGCCTACCGCTACATCCTGCAGGTGCTGCGGATGGTCATGTACTTCAACCCGCTCAAGGTGCTCATGCCGCCCGCCCTCTGGCTGGTGGGCATCGGGTTCGTCAAGTTCGTCTACGACATGGTGCGCACGCCCTTCTACATCCCGACGAACACCATCATGATCGTGCTGTCCGGCATGCTGATCGGATCGGTGGCGTTGCTCGCCGACCTGATCGTGAGGTCGCGCGGCGAATGAGGATCGCGATCGTCGGCCCGACCTACCCGTACAAGGGTGGCGGCGCCCAGCACACCACCGAGCTGGCCCATCGCCTGGCCGCGCAGGGCCACGACGTGGTGATCGAGTCGTGGAAGGCGCAGTACCCCTCCTTCCTCTACCCGGGGCAGCAGACGATCGACGTCCCCGAGGGCGAGCCGTACCCGAAGACGCACAGGCGGCTCGACTGGCGCAGGCCCGACGGCTGGGTCGCGGCTGGGCGGCGGCTCAGGAGCGCCGACCTGGTGATCCTGGCGGTGCTCAGCCCGGTGCAGGTCCCCGCCTACCTCGGCATCCTGTTCGGCCTCGGCCGCAGGACCAGGACGATCGCGCTCTGCCACAACGTCCTGCCCCACGAGCGCAAGCCATGGGACGAGCCGCTGATGAAGGCGCTGCTCAAGCGGGTCGACGGCGTGCTGACCCACTCCGAGCAGCAGGCCGGTCTGGCCAGGACACTGACGAACAGGCCGACCAGCACCGCGGCGCTGCCTCCGCACCTGCCCGCCAGGAGCCAGGACAGAGCCGAGGGGATCCACCACAGGCTGCTCTTCTTCGGCATCGTCCGGCCGTACAAGGGGCTCGACCTGTTGCTCAGGGCGCTGCCCGAGGGCGTCTCGCTGACCGTGGCGGGGGAGTTCTGGGGCGGGCTCGAAGACACCAGGGCGCTGATCGCCGAGCTGGGCATCGGCGACCGGGTGGAGCTCCGGCCCGGCTACGTCGCCGCCGACGACGTGCCCGGCCTGTTCGCGCGGGCCGACGCGCTCGTCCTGCCGTACCGGAACGCCACGGCCAGCCAGAACGTGTGGCTCGGCCACGAGCACGGGGTGCCGGTGATCGCCACCAGGGTCGGCGCGCTGGCCGACAACGTCCGCGACGGCGTCGACGGCCTGCTGGTCGAGCCCGAGGACGTCGAGGCGCTGCGCAAGGCGATCGAGCGGTTCTACGAGGATCCCGAGCGGCTGAGGGCGGGCGTCCAGGCCGTCGATCCCGAGCCGTTCTGGCGCACGTACGCCGACACACTCCTTCGAGCCTGAGAGGATCGGGGACGTGGTGAAGGAGAAGCAGCTCGAGTACTCCGAGTTTCAGCCGGCGATGCTCGACGAAGCCAAGCGCAGGCGCAAGGCCGCCAAGATCATCGCAGTCCTCGAGCACTTCCACGGGCCGCTCGGGGGGCTGACCGTGGGCGACGTCGGCTGCTCGGCCGGGTTCATCGCCGACGAGCTCGCCGCCGCCGGCGCGGCGCACACGCTCGGCATCGACATCGACGTGCCGGGCCTGCGCAAGGCCGCGGACCGCTTCGGCAAGCGGGTCGCCTTCATCTGCGGCGACGGCACCGCACTGCCCTTCCCCGACTCCTCCGTCGACGTGCTGGTCTTCAACCACATCTACGAGCACGTCGTCGACCCCGACGCGGTCGTCGCCGAGATGCACCGGGTGCTGTCCGAGGACGGCGTCCTCTACCTGGGCCTGGGCAACAAGCTCGGCATCATGGAGCCGCACTACAAGCTGCCGTTCCTGTCGTACCTGCCCGCCCCGCTCGCCGACCGCTACGTGCGCGCCTTCGGCCGGGCCGACCACTACTACGAGCGCTTCCGCACCAGGCGGGGGCTACGGAAGATGACCCGCGCCTTCTACGTGTGGGACTACACCTTCCCGGTGCTCGCCACGCCCACGGCGTTCGCCGGCGGCGAGCTGTTCCCCGGCCTCCTCGGCAGGATCGCGCAGGCGGTGCTGGCCCGCACGCCGCGGGCCGTGCTCAAGCTGATGCTGCCGCTGGTGCCGACCTACCTGTGGGTGGCCACCAAGCGGCCGCGCACACCCGCGGGGGCCGCGCTGCCGCAGCCGCCGGAGCGGCTGTGAAGAAGGCGGTACGGCTCGGCTTCCTGCTGGTCGCGCTCGGGTTCGGCGCCTGGGTCGTCGCCTCGCAGTGGGACGCGGTCGTCGCCGGGTTCGCCAGGCTGACCTGGCCGATGCTGGCGGGCTCGCTGGTCTCGGTGGTCGGCGCGCTGCTGGCCGCCATGATGACGTGGCGGACACTTCTGGCCGACCTGGGCTCGCCGCTGCCGCTGCGAGCCGCGGCGAAGGTGTTCTTCGTCGGCCAGCTCGGCAAGTACATCCCCGGCGCGGTGTGGCCGGTCCTCGCCCAGATGGAGATGGGCAAGGACCTCGGCGTGCCGCGCCCGCGCAGCGCGGCGGCCTTCTTCTTGATGATGCCGATCCAGCTGGCCACCGGGCTGCTCGTCACGCTGGTCACGCTCGGCTGGGACCGCTTCGGCTGGGCGCTGCTGCTCATCCCCGTGCTCCTGGTGCTCCTGGAGCCGAAGGTGATCAACGCGGTGATCGGCTTCGGCCTGCGCAGGCTCCGGCGGGAACCACTCGAAAGGCCGCTCAGCCGCAGGGGCATGCTGACGGCGCTGGCGTGGGCGCTGGCCGGCTGGAGCGCCTACGGCGTGCACCTGTTCCTCCTGGCCGGCGACATGGGCGCCACGGGCGGGCTGCTGTTCGCCATCGGCGCGTTCGCGCTGACGTGGTCCCTCGGCATCATGACGTTCGTCGTGCCCGCGGGCGCGGGGGTGCGCGAGGCCGCCATGGTGGCGGTGATGTCGCCGGTCCTCGATCGCGGCTCGGCGATCGCCCTCGCGCTGTGCTCCCGGATGGTGATCATCCTGGCCGATCTGATCTGCGCCGCCGCGGCCGGAGCCGCCGCGAGAGCCACAGTGGACCGCAATCCCGTGTGATTTGCCGCACCGGGTCGTAGGGTTGGATCAGACGAGGGTCTTCAGGGGAGGGATCTTTCGTGATGCCTCGAGTGCTCATCGACGCGGCCGCGGTACCCGCCGACCGTGGCGCGCTCAACCGGTATGTCGATGGGCTGGTCGGTGGGCTCCACCGGGCCGGCGCCGATGTGAGTGTGGTCTGCCAGCGGGCGGACGCGGACAGGTACGGCAGGCTCGCCCCCTCGGCGAGGGTGGTGCAGGGGCCTGTGTCCATCACCAACAGATCGGCCAGGCTGGCGTGGGAGCAGACCAGCCTGCCGGTGATCGCCCAGCGCGTGGGCGCGCAGGTGATCCACGCTCCCCACTACTCCATGCCGCTGCGGTCGGGCCTGCCCACCGTGGTGACCGTCCACGACGTCACCTGGTTCACCGAGCAGGACCAGCTCGCCACGGTCAACGCGTCGTTCTTCAGGTCGGCCACCCGCACCGCCGTACGGCACGCGCGGCGGGTGATCGTGCCGTCCAAGGCGACGAGGGACGAGCTGATCAGGGTGCTGTCCGCCGATCCGACCAGGATCGACGTCGCCTACCACGGCGTCGACCACGGGATCTTCCACGCGCCGAGCGAGGCGGAGAGCAGGAGGGTGGCCGACCGGCTGGCCCTGCACGGCCAGCCGTACGTCGCCTTCCTCGGCGCGCTGGAGCCGCGCAAGAACGTGCCGAACCTGATCAGGGGCTTCGCCAGGGCGGTCGAGCACCTCCAGGACCCGCCGGCGCTGGTCATCGTCGGCGGCATCCACGAGGACGACGTCGACGCGGCCGTCAGCGAGGTCGAGGCCACGGTGAAGGTGGTGCGTCCCGGCTACCTGTCCTACGCCGACCTGCCCGGTTTCCTGGGCGGCGCGCTGGTGGTGGCCTTCCCCTCGCGGGGTGAGGGCTTCGGCCTGCCGGTGCTGGAGGCGATGGCCTGCGGCGCCCCCGTGCTGACCACGCACCGCACCTCCCTGCCCGAGGTGGGCGGCGACGCGGTGGCCTACACCGAGCCCGACCCCGACAGCATCGCCGCCGCGCTCGGTCAGCTGCTGGCCGCGCCCGACCGGCGGGAGCGGCTGGCCACGGCGGGTCTCGCGCGGGCCAAGGAGTTCAGCTGGGACGCCTCCGCGCAGGCTCATCTGCTGTCCTATCAACGCGCGATCGAATAGTTGGGTAACCTCACGGGGTGATGGAGAGCTCTTTGCCAGACCTCGAGGCGATTCTCCTGGTCGGAGGCCAGGGCACGCGCCTGCGTCCGCTGACACTGGGCACGCCCAAGCCGCTGCTGCCCACGGCCGGGGTTCCCTTCCTGGCCCACCAGCTCGCGCAGGCCCGTTCGTTCGGGGTGCGGCGCATCGTGTTCGCCACCTCCTACAAGGCCTCGATGTTCGAGCCGGTCTTCGGCGACGGATCCTCGATGGGTCTCGAGCTGGTCTACATGACCGAGGAGACACCGCTCGGCACGGGCGGGGCGATCCGCAACGCGGCGCAGGCGCTGACCGCGGGCCCCGGCGACCCCGTGCTGATCCTCAACGGTGACATCCTCTCGGGGCACGACATCGGCGACCAGGTCAGGCAGCACGTCGATCGCGAGGCCGCGGTCACACTGCACCTGACCGAGGTGGAGGATCCGACGCGGTTCGGCTGCGTGCCGACCGACGAGTCGGGGCGGGTGACCGCGTTCCTGGAGAAGACTCCCCATCCCGTGACCAACCGCATCAACGCCGGATGCTACGTCTTCACCCGCTCGGTGATCGACGAGATCCCCGCGGGGCAGGTCGTGTCGGTCGAGCGCGAGACGTTCCCCGCGCTGATCGAGTCGGGCGCGCTGGTGCTCGGCTACGCCGACAGCAGCTACTGGCTCGACGTCGGCACCCCCGCCGCCTTCGTCAAGGGCTCGCGCGACCTGGTGCTGGGCAGGCTGAGCTCGCCCGCGCTCCCCGGTCCGCCCGGCGAGTCCCTGTCGCTGGAGGGGGCCGTCGTCTCGCCGGAGGCCAAGGTCACCGGCGGCTCGGTGGTCGGCGTGCGGGCCGTGGTCGAGGCGGAGGCCTCGGTGAGCGGCAGCGTGCTGGGCGACGGCTGCGTGATCGAATCGGGCGCGACCGTGGTCGACTCCCTCATCGGTCTCGGCGCCAGGATCTCGAAGGGCGCCGTCGTGCGCGACGCGGTGATCGGCGACGGCGCGACCGTCGGCGCGGGCAACGAGCTGAAGGCGGGCGCGCGGGTGTGGCCCGGCGTGGTCCTGCCCGAGTGCGCCGTGCGCTTCTCCAGCGACGCCTGACCCGGCCATGCGGTACGGCGGGCAGACTGGACACGTGCGTGAGCGCCGTTACGACATGCCCGCCGACCTGGTCGCGCTGCTGGGTCCGCATCGGCACGGCGGCCACGACCCGACCTGGCAGCGCACCGGCGACGGCGCGATCTGGATGACCAGCCGCACGCCCGATGGGCCAGGCACGCTCCGCGTCACCAGGCACGGCGGGCAGGCGTGGGGCGCCGGGGCGACCTGGCTGCTCGACTCGCTGCCCGGGCTGGTCGGGGCCGACGACGACGTCTCGGGCTTCGTCGTGCACCACGAGGTGCTCAAGGGGTTCGGCGTGCCGAGGATCGGCAGGAGCGGGCTGGTGTTCGAGGCGCTCGTGCCCGCCGTCCTCGAGCAGAAGGTGGTCGGCCGCGAGGCGTGGCGCGCGTGGCGCCACCTGCTGCGCAAGTACGGCACGCAGGCCCCTGGGCCCGCGCCCGAGGGCATGAAGGTGATGCCGGAGCCCGAGGTGTGGCGGCAGATCCCCGCCTGGGACTGGCACCGGGCGGGCGCGGAGGCCGTGCGCGCCAGGACGATCGCGACGGCCGCCTGGCACGCGGCCAAGCTGGAGGCCGCGGCCGACTCCGCCTCGCTTGACCGCCTGCTGCGGGCGTTGCCCGGCATCGGGGTGTGGACGTCGGCGGAGGTTCGGCAGCGCTGCTTCGGCGACGCGGACGCGGTGAGCGTCGGGGACTTCCACCTGGCCAAGATCGTGGGCTGGGCCTTGACCGGTGAGAAGGCCGACGACGCGGAGATGATGCGGCTGCTGGAGCCGTACCGAGGGCATCGGCACCGGGCCTGCGTGCTGGTCGGTCTCACTGGGCTGAGGCCGCCCGCACGCGGGCCTAGGCTGTCCGCCCGTGACTACCGTTCCTTCTGAACGGCGACTTCCACCAGTCCCTGCCGTCGCGGGAGTCGGTGCCGAAGAACGGGCCGAGGAAGGCGAGGACGGCGATCAGGCTGAGAACGAAGATCCAGGACATGTTGTGCTCCTTTGCTCCCCTCTATTGTCTTCCCTTGCATCTATTTACGTCTATCGAGACTTTCTACGGGTCACTCTTCAGCTGCGCTTAACAGCTAATGTGCCGGTATGACCCATGTCAGCGATTCCGCCCTCCGCCGGGCCCTCGCCAGGGCCCGTGACGGCAAGGCTCTCGACGTCACCGAGGCCACCGTGCTGCTCCAGGCGAGGGACGAGCACCTCGACGCCCTGCTGGACCACGCGTCACGCGTGCGTGACGCCAACGGTCGCAACGGTGTCATCACCTACAGCAAGAAGGTCTTCATCCCGCTGACCAGGCTGTGCAGGGACCGGTGTGGCTACTGCACGTTCGCCACCGCGCCCGGCAGGCTGCCCGACGCCTTCCTCGGTCCCGACGAGGTGCTGGAGATCGCCAGGCAGGGCGCGGCGATGGGGTGCAAGGAGGCGCTGTTCACGCTCGGCGACCGGCCCGAGGACCGCTGGCACCAGGCCCGCACGTGGCTGGACGCGCACGGCTACGACGACACGCTCTCCTATGTGCGGGCGATGGCGATCAGGGTGCTGGAGGAGACGGGCCTGCTGCCCCACCTCAACCCCGGCGTGCTGTCCTGGCGCGACTTCCAGCGGCTCAAGCCGGTCGCGCCGTCCATGGGGATGATGCTGGAGACCACCTCGCGGGCCCTGTTCGAGACCAAGGGCGCGGCACACTACGGCTCGCCCGACAAGGACCCCGCCGTACGGCTGCGCGTCCTGGAGGACGCTGGGCGCTCCAACGTGCCCTTCACCACCGGCATCCTGATCGGCATCGGCGAGACCATCGAGGACAGGGCCGAGTCGATCTTCGCGATCCGGCGGGTGGCCCGCGAGTACGGTGGCATCCAGGAGGTCATCGTCCAGAACTTCCGCGCCAAGCAGGACACCGCGATGCGCGGCCTGCCCGACGCCTCCCTCCAGGAGCTGGCCGCCACGATCGCCGTCACCCGGCTGGTGCTCGGGCCCAAGATGCGGGTCCAGGCGCCGCCCAACCTGGTCGACTCCGAGTACGCCCTGATGATCAGGGCCGGGATCGACGACTGGGGCGGGGTGTCGCCGCTCACGCCTGACCACGTCAACCCCGAGCGTCCCTGGCCGCACATCGACGAGCTCGCCGCCCGTACGGCCGAGGCGGGCTTCGTCCTGAGGGAGCGGCTGACGATCTACCCCGAGTACGTGCTGGCGGGGGAGCCCTGGCTCGACCCCAGGCTGTTCGCGCACGTGGAGGCGCTGGCCGACCCCGCGACGGGCCTCGCCCTCGAGGACGCGCCGCTCGTGGGACGGCCCTGGCAGGAGCCCGACGGCGGGTTCGCCGCGGCCGGCCGTACGGACCTGCACGTCGAGGTCGACACCTCGGGACGGACGAACGACAGGCGCGACGACTTCGACAACGTCTACGGCGACTGGGAGGCCCTGCGCGACCGCCTCGCCACGCCCGCGACGGCCGGCGGCCTTCTCGCGGACGGCTCCCCGCAGGAGACGCCCGCCTCTTCCACGACGGCCGGCTCACAGGAGGCGCCCGCCTTTCCCACGGCGGCCGGTTCCCAGGAGGCGCCCGCCTTCTCCGGTGGGGCCGGTGGGTCGCCGCTGACCCAGCCCCCCGGCGTCGGCGTCATGGGGGACGTCGCCGAGGCCCTCCGACAGGCCGAGCGCGCTCCCGCGAGCCTCACCGACGCGCAGGCCGTCGCGTTGCTCGGCGCGGACGGCGACGCGCTGGAGGAGCTCGCCCGCCTGGCCGACCACCTCAGGCGCGAGACCGTCGGCGACGACGTCACCTACGTCGTCAACCGCAACATCAACTTCACCAACGTCTGCTACACGGGCTGCAGGTTCTGCGCCTTCGCCCAGCGCAGGACCGACGCCGACGCCTACACCCTCTCCCTCGACCAGGTCGCCGACCGCGCACAGGAAGGCTGGGAGGCGGGGGCGACCGAGGTGTGCATGCAGGGCGGCATCCATCCCGACCTGCCGGGCACCGCCTACTTCGACCTCGCCCGCGCGGTGAAGGCCAGGACGCCCGACATGCACGTCCACGCCTTCTCTCCCATGGAGGTCATCAACGGCGCGAGCCGGACGAACCTGTCCATCGAGGACTGGCTGACCGCGGCCAAGGAGGCGGGGGTGGACTCCCTGCCCGGCACCGCCGCCGAGATCCTCGACGACGACGTGCGCTGGGTGCTGACCAAGGGCAAGCTGCCCACCCGCGAATGGATCGACGTCATCACCACCGCGCACCGCGTGGGCATCCCGACGACCTCGACCATGATGTACGGGCACGTCGACACCCATTTGCACTGGGTGCAGCACATCAAGCTGATCAGGCGGCTGCAGGAGCGGACGGGCGGCTTCTCGGAGTTCGTGCTGCTGCCGTTCGTCCATAACAGCGCGCCCATCTACCTGGCGGGCGTCGCCCGTCCCGGGCCGACCGCGCGGGAGAACCGGGCGGTGCACGCGCTGGCGCGCATCCTGCTGCACGGCGCGATCGGCAACATCCAGTGCTCGTGGGTGAAGCTCCGCGACGACCTGTGCCGCCAGGTGCTCCAGGGCGGGGTGAACGACCTCGGCGGCACGCTGATGGAGGAGACGATCAGCCGCATGGCGGGGTCGGAGAACGGCTCGTACAAGACCATCTCGGAGATCGCCGAGATGGTCGCGCCGACGGGGCGTCCGCTCCGGCAGCGCACCACGGAGTACGGCACGCCGTCGGCCGAGCGGCTGGCGGCGTCGGCGGCCAGCGACGGCGTCTGCCGCAGCGTCCGCCGCACCCTCCCGGTCGTCTGACCGCCGACTGGATATCCGGCATTCACGTGTTCGAGAATACAGAAATGCGTATGCTGGATATCCAGCGAGTGCGGTGAGGGAGGCCTCAATGGCGAAAACCACGATTGACATCGATGCGACCAAGGCGGCGAAAGCACAGGCCATTCTTGGCACGGACAGCCTCCGCAGCACCGTTGACGCGGCCCTCCAGCATGTGATCGCGGAGCGAGCTCGGGAGAGGTTCATCGAATTGGCCGCCTCCGGTGCCTTCGCGGACCTGTTGGACCCGGCGACCGAGGAGGCGATGTGGAAGTGACGCCATACCTCGGTGACAAAAGCGCCTTGGCGCGGCTTCACCTGCCCCCGGTGAAGGCGCGGCTAGCGCCTCTGATCACCAGGGGGCTGGTGTCGATCTGCGCGCCGACTCAGCTCGAAATGCTCTACTCCGCTCGCAGTCCGGTCGACTACCAGGAGATCAAGGATCAGCTCGACGCCGGATTTCCCTGGATGCCGATTCCTGACAGGGGCTGGCAGCGCGCTCGCGAGATTCAGGAGTCGCTGGCGAAGAGTGGGAGGCACCGGGGACCGTCGATCGCCGACTTGCTCATCGCGGTCACCGCAGAGGCATGGGAGCTTACCGTGCTGCACTACGACCGTGATTTCGAGACGATCGCCGAGATCACGCAGCAGCCGACCGAATGGGTGGTGCCGCAGGGCGAGGCGGAGGCTGCGCCCAGGTGAGCCGGGTACCTGCCGTCCGGCGGCGGGCACCCGGTCGTCAGCGGGACACGATGAAGTCGGCGGCGTCGCGGGGGGCCCGGTCGCGGGGCGGGGCGGCGGCGTGGCCGACGGCGACGCAGCCCATCGGGTCCCACGAGCCGGGCAGGTCGAGCACCTCCCTGACCACCGGACGGCAGAACATCGTGGACGACACCCACGCCGACCCGAGCCCCTCCACGGCCAGCTGGACCAGGAAGTTCTCCACCCCCGCCCCCATGGCCACCACGAACATCTCGCGCTCGGAGGCGTTGCGCCGATCGTCGCGGTAGGTGTGGGAGCCCTCCATGACCAGGCACGGCACCACGAGGTACGGCGCCTCGCGCAGGACGTCGCCGCGGCGGATCCGCTTGGCGATCGACTCCTCGCTGAACCCGTCGCCGCGCAGGTCGGCGATCCAGGCCTCGCGCATGGCGTCGACCAGCCGCAGCCGCGTGGCCGCCGACTCCACCAGGACGAACCGCCACGGCGTGGTGTGGTGCGGCGCGGGGGCCGCGATGCCCGCCGCCACCGCCCGCCGTACGGCCTCGGGGTCGACGGGGTCGGCGGAGAACTGCCTGATCGTACGGCGGGCGAAGACCACGTCGCGCGAGCCGTAGCGGAACAGGTCATCGTCGGCGGGGCGGATGAGCGGCCTGACGCCCGGCCCGTCGTCGGCGGTGACCAGGTGCCCGAGCCCGCGGACGACCGCGATGGGGACGCCGTCGAGCTTGCCCTTGACCAGCTCGGCCGCCGCGGCGATCTCGTCGATCAGCGCGGTGACGGTGGCGTTGAGCGGGTTGCCGTGGGTGTCGGAGCCGCCCCTGAAGTCTTCGAGCGGCCGCACTCCGGCGGCGCCGATGGCGACGTCGGTGAGGCCGTGGCGCCATGGGCGGCCGAAGGTGTCGGAGATGATGACGCCGACGTGCCCCCCGAGCGCCGCCCTGATGCGGCGGGCCGACGCGTCGGAGTCGTCGGGCAGCAGCAGCACGGTGCCGGGCTCGGTGTTGGAGGCGTCGACGCCCGCCGCGGCCATGACGAAGCCGTGGCGGGTCTGGGAGATGACGGTGTCGCCGCGCCTGGCGACGACGCGTTCGGTCTCCTCGGCGATGGCGTCGGTGCGGTCGGCGCCCTCCCGGACGCGCCCCTCGGCCTTGCTGACGATCTTGGAGGTGATGACCAGGATGTCGCCGTCGCGCAGCTCCTCGCCGGGCGGGAGCGCGGCCTTCAGGAGCGCGGCGAGGTCGTCACCGGGGCGGACCTCCCCGATGCCGTGGATCCCGAACACCTGGAATCCCTGGAGCGGCGCGGAACCGGCGCGGGTCATCGGGCGAGCTCCTGGGCCAGGGTGAGGGCGGCGCGGGCCAGTTCGGTGGTCGCGTCGGGGTCGCTCATGAGCAGCGGGCGGGCCGCCACCCGCACGCCCTCGAGCGCGACCGAGGAGTCCTCGGGAGCGACGAGCCAGCCGTCGATCAGGTCGGACCCGTAGAGGGACAGCACCGCCTGGGCGCTGGTCTCCACGCCGATCGCCGTCAGGCACGCGTCGGCCATGCCGCGGACGGGCGCGCCCCCGATGATGGGGGAGACGCCGACGACGGTCTTGCCGAGCAGCGCCTCGCGGATGCCGGGGATCTGCAGGATGGTGCCGATGCTCACCACCGGGTTGGACGGCGGCAGGATCACGAAGTCGGCGGCCTCGATGGCCTCCAGCACACCGGGGGCGGGAGCGGCGGCGTCGGCGCCGACGAGCGCGATGGACTCGGCGGGGACCGAGGCGCGCAGGCGCACCCACCACTCCTGGAAGTGGACGGCGCGGCGGCCCTGGTCGTCGGTGATGACGACGTGGGTCTCGCAGCGGTCGTCGCTCATCGGCAGCAGCCGCACGCCCGGCTGCCAGCGGGCGCACAGGGCCTCGGTGATCTGGGAGAGCGGGTAGCCCGCCTCGAGCATCTGGGAGCGCACGATGTGGGTGGCGAAGTCGCGGTCGCCGAGGCCGAACCACTGCGGCTCGACGCCGTAGGCGGCCAGCTCCTCCTTGACGACGTGCGTCTCCTTCTCCCGCCCCCAGCCCTGTTCCTCGTTGATGCCGCCGCCGAGGGTGTACATCACGGTGTCGAGGTCGGGACAGACCCGCAGGCCGAAGAGGGTGATGTCGTCACCGGTGTTGCCGATGACGGTGATCTCGGCGTCGGGGGCGGCGGCACGCAGGCCGCGCAGGAAGCGGGCTCCGCCGATGCCGCCGGCTAGGGACACGATACGCATGCGGCCAGTCTTCCACCCGCCTCCGACAAGCTGTCTGGAGAGGCAGCCTTCCGTTCCTGTTGTCTCGAAATTTCGGTGTATTAGAGCTGATCGGGGACTATTGGGATAGATGAGCTTGCTGGGACTCCCGCCACCTAAGTCAGGTATGTGGCAAACTCCCCTCGGGTGGTAAGCCACCAGCTGGGGGTAACGAGTGAGCAAAATAGACGTCAGCCGGCTGAGAGAGCCGGCTGCATGGATCATGCTTGCGGTCGCGGCGGGAAACGTTCTCATCGCGCTCTTGCAGATGCTGGTCGCGGAGTCGGGGACGATGACGTCGCTGCTGGTGCGTGCGCGCCTGGTGCAGGGTGAGCTGACCAGTCCGGTCGCCGCCGCGCTCGCCGTGGGCGCCGTCGTGCTGGTCACGAAGCTCGGCGACCCGACGGCCAAGGCGAAGACGATCGCCTACGGCGCGGCGGGCACGCTGGCCGTCGGCGCATTCTTCGGCGCGATCGCGCTGCTCCTGGGGCTGTTCTCCGGGATGGGCTTCATGAGCCTGCTCGGCTTCGTGCTGCAGGGCGTGCCGACCCTGGCGCTCACCGCGCTCGCACTGGTCTACCTGCTGCCGCAGGTGATCACCCCGCGCCCCGCCGCCCCCGCGTTCGGCGGGTACGGCCAGCAGTACCCCCAGCAGGGCTACGCCCAGCAGCCGCCGGTCCAGCAGCCGCCCACGGGCGGCCAGCCGTACGGCCAGCAGCCGCCCGCGCAGCAGCCGCCCGCCCAGCCGCAGTACGGCCAGCAGGCGCCGAGCCAGGCCCAGCCGGGCTACGCGCAGCAGCCGCCGAGCTACGGCGGCCAGCCGGGTTACGAGCAGCCGGGCTACGACCGGCAGCCGACCTTCGACCAGCCGACCTTCGACCAGCAGGGCTACGACCAGCAGGGCTACGACCAGCGGGGCTACGAGCCGCAGGCCCCCAGCCAGGCTCCGCAGGGTTACGAGCAGCAGGGCTACGGCCAGGAGTCCTACCAGGCCCCTCAGCCGGGCCAGCAGGGTCAGCAGGCCGCTCAGGGACACGCGCCGCAGGCCCACGGAGCTCAGCCCCACGGGTCCCAGGCACACGGATCTCAAGCCCAGGCGGCCCAGCCCCAGCAGCAGCCCGTGCAGCAGGAGGCGTACCAGCCGCCCAGGCACGAGCGGCCGGCCCTGCCCCCGGCGCCCGAGCCGCAGCCCCCCGCCTACGCCCCCACCGAGACGCTGCAGAGCGCATACGCCGCCGAGCCGAACCCCTACGCGCCGCAGGAGCCAAGCGGCTACACGCCGTCGGAGACCCTGCCGACCACGGGGTACGCGCCGGCGCAGGAGTACCAGCCCGCGCCGTACGTCCCGGCCGACAGCCTGCCCAACGCCTACACGCCGTCGCACAGCTCGCCGAACGCCTATGAGCCGTCCTACCAGCCGGCCGACACCGCGCCCGGCGCGCCGTACCAGCAGCAGGACGCGGGCCAGGGCTCGCCGTACCAGCAGGCAGACGCGGGGGCGTACCAGCAGCAGGAGCCCCAGCAGCCCTACTACGAGCAGCCGCCCGCCTTCGAGCCACAGGGTGGCAGCCCGTTCACCGGCTACTCGGGCCAGGAGTACGCCCAGCAGGCCCCGCCCGCCTACGGCGAGCCCGACCCGCCGGTCGACCCGCGCTCGCAGCAGATGCTGCACGCCTACCAGCAGGCCGAGACCTACCAGCAGTCGACCGCGGGCACCCATCCGCAGCTGCACTTCGACCCGGCCCAGCCGTACCAGCAGCCGTACGATGATCCGTTCGGCCACCCGCAGACCCCGCCCGCGCCCGCCTACCAGCAGGCGCCGCCCGCGGACTCGACGATCAGGTTCGACCAGAGCGGCTACCGCCCCGGTGACGACCCCATCGACCCGACGGCGATCTACACGCCGAACGATCCGCGCAGGTAAGGCTTCGGTCAGTACGGGATAGAGAGAAGGTGGGCCCTGGGCGGGCGTCAAGCCCGCCCTGGTACGGTTCCGACCGCTGACAGCGTTGATCAAGTCACGTCAAGGCCATGGATTCCGGTTTCGGCCGGTCCCGACAGCGCATGGCAAGCACACCGGGGCGAGGTGGTCTTTCCCCGGATACCGGCATGCCGCTTGACGTCACCTACGGCACGCGCGTGTAATTACAGCCATGTTGTTACGCCTCCAGGGTGGGTATCTAAGGAGGCGTCCATGGGGGGCTCCATTGCGGGCGGGCGGCAGGGAGGTGTGCAGTGACCGAGTTGGTGGTCATCGCACAGGAACAGCTTGACGCTGAAGAACTCGGCTGGCAGGAGCGCGCACTGTGCGCGCAGACTGACCCTGAGGCGTTCTTCCCGGAGAAGGGTGGCTCCACCAGAGAGGCCAAGAAGGTGTGCCGTTCCTGCGAGGTTCGGGCCGAGTGTCTTGAATACGCACTCGAGCACGACGAGCGGTTCGGCATCTGGGGTGGGCTGTCCGAGCGGGAGCGCCGGAGGATCAAGAAGCAGGCCGTCTAACGAATATTCACCAGGGTCACGCGGCGGTCGGTGTCTGCCGCGTGACCCTTTCGACTGTTATGGTGTCCGGCGCTGATCATCCCCCTGGTTGGAGCCGCGCCGATGTCCGCACCCCTCGTCACCGCCATCGTCGTGGCCCACGACGGCGCCCGCTGGCTGGGTGAGACGCTGAGCGGGGTGCTCGGCCAGAGCCGCCCCGCCGACCGGGTGGTCGGCGCCGACAACGGCAGCCGCGACGGCTCCGCCGACCTGCTCGAACGCGCGCTGGGCGCGGGCAACGTGCTGCGCCTTCCCCGCTCGACCGGCTTCGGCGCGGCGGTCGCCGAGGTCCTCGGGAAGCTGGAGGCGGCGCCGGGCGAGTGGATCTGGCTGCTCCACGACGACTGCGCGCCCGACCCGCACGCGCTCCGGCATCTGCTGATGGCCGCCGAGCGCGACCCCAAGGCGGCGGTGCTCGGCCCGAAACTGCGCGACTGGATGGACCGCAGGCTGCTGGTGGAGGTCGGCGTCACCGTCGACCGCTCGGGCCGGCGCGACACGGGGCTGGAGCCGCGCGAGTACGACCAGGGCCAGTACGACGGCGACCGCGACGTGCTGTCGGTCTCGTCGGCGGGCATGCTCGTCCGCCGTGACGTGTGGGCGGCGGTCGGCGGCATCGACCCGGCTCTCGAACTGTTCCGCGACGACCTCGACCTGTGCTGGCGGGTCCGCAACGCGGGTCATCGCGTCGTCAACGTCAGGCGGGCGGTGGCCTACCACGCCGAGGCGGCCGCGCGCAGGAGGCGGCGCATCACCGCCAGCGGCGACCACCCGCGACGGCTCGACCGGCGCAACGCGATGTTCGTCGTCATGGCGAACCTGCCGTTCGCCGCGATGCTGTGGGCGCTGGTGCGCAACGTGCTCGGCTCGGTGGTCGCCACCCTGCTGTTCGTCGTGGCGAAGCAGCCGGCCAACGCCTACGACGAGGTGGCGGCGCTCGGCTCGGTGCTGCTGCACCCAGGGCGGCTGATCAAGGCCCGACGTGCTCGCAAACCCGGCCGAAAACAGGGATATTTCGCGATAAAGAAGCTGTTGACGCCGCGCGGAGCCGCCTACCGCCGCCTGACCGATCTGGTGCAGGGCTTCCTCGCGGGTGAGGGCCCCGTGGAGTCGGCCGGCCGGCACCACGCCGTCGTGGCGCCGCCGAGCGAGGAGGACGAGATCGTCCTGGACGACTCCGGATTCCTGCGGCGCTTCCTCAGCCGTCCCGGCGTGCTCCTCACACTCGCGCTGACCGTGATCGCGCTCGTCGCCGAGCGGAACGTGCTCGGCGGCTCGCTGCTCGGCGGCGGCGCGCTGGTGCCCGTCGTCGGCGGGGCCGCCGACCTGTGGCGCTTTTACCTGGAGGGCTTCCACGACACGGGCCTCGGGTCGAGCGCGTGGGCGCCGCCGTACGTGGCGGTCGTCGCCGCCGTGTCCACGCTGTTCCTCGGCAAGACCTGGCTGGCGGTCTCGGTGCTGCTGCTCGGCTCGGTGCCGCTCGCGGGCGCCTCGGCCTACCTCGCCACCCGGCGGATCATCCCCGCCGTTCCCGCCAGGATCTGGCTGGCGGCCGGCTACGCGCTGCTGCCCGTGGCCACCGGCGCCATCGCCGCGGGCCGGCTCGGCACCGCGGTGGTCTTCGTGCTGCTGCCCGTCTACGCGGGCCTCGGCGTGCAGCTGCTGTCGGCCGAGCCCCGCCGCGCCCGCCGCGCGGGGTGGGGGCTCGGGCTGCTGCTGGCCGTGGGCACGGCGTTCGCGCCGCTGGTCTACGTGCTGCTGGCGGTGCTCGGCGTGCTCGCGATGATCGCCTTCGGCCGGGTACGGCAGCTGGCCACGGCGCTGGCCGTCCCGCCGGTGCTGCTCTTCCCCTGGCTGCGCGGTTTCGCCGACCATCCGGGCCAGCTGCTGCTGGAGGCCGGGCTGCACCGGTCGTCGCTGATCGATCCGGCGCTGCCGCCGCACGCCCTGCTGACGTTCAGCCCCGGAGGTCCGGGGCTGCCGCCGTTCTGGGTCACGGCGGGGCTCATCGCGACCGCGCTGGCCGCCCTGCTGTTCCGCCGCCAGCGCATGATCGTCGCCATCGGCTGGGGCATCGCCGTGTACGGCGTGCTCGTCGCGATCCTGGTCAGCCGGGTGACCGTCACGTCGGCGGCCGGAGGCGAGGCGGCCAGGGCGTGGCCCGGCATCCCGCTGGCCCTCGCCGCCACCGGACTGCTGGTGCTGGTCGCGTTGACCGCGCACCGGCTGGCCGAACTGCGCGCGGCCGGAGGGCTGCGCAGGCTGGTCGCGGTGGTCGTGGTCGCGGTCGCCTTCAGCACGCCGGTGCTGGCCGCCGCCTTCTGGATCGCCTCGGGCACGCGCGGCCCGCTGAGCGGCTCGACGCCCGACCCGATGCCCGCGCTCGCCGAGGGGACCAGGACGCTGCTGCTGCGCGGCGAGTCCTTCACCGTGCTGCACCGCCGTACGCCGTTGCTGGGGGAGGCGGAGCTCCCCGTGCGGGAGCAGGTCCGTGACCGGGTGGCGCGGGCGGCGGCGGGCCTGGTCGCGGGGCGCGGTGGCACCGACGCCGCCACGCTGGCGGCCCTCGGGATCTCCCACGTCGCCGTGGCCGAACCCGCGCCCGAGGTCGCCAAGGCGCTGGACTCCCAGCCGCAGCTCACCCACCTGAGCCTGACGGAGCGGGAAGGAGTGTGGCGGCTGGTCGAGCCGCCCGCCCGGGTGCGGGCGCCGCCGGAGGATCCGTTGCGCCTGCCCATGCTGTGGGCGCAGGCCGCGCTCACCGCGCTGGTGCTCGTGCTGGCCGCGCCCGGCGCCCGCACGGCCGATCCGCTCGTGGTGGCGGTGGCCTGATGAAGGGGTTCGTGGAGAACAGGTTCGGCCTCGTGGTGCTGGTCCTGATCGCGCTCGGCGCGCTGTACGGCGTGGCCTTCCTGACACGTCCGGCACCGGCGCCACCACCCGCGAAGGGCCCGCAGAAGGTCGCCGTGGAGTCCGTGGTCGCCGTCTGCCCCGCCCCGCGCGGCGCCGAGGTCGCCGTGCTGAGCGCCCAGAGCGAGGGCGCGGTCGCGGTCGGATCCACCCAGGTGAAGGAGCCGGGCAAGCTCTGGCGCGCCAAGGTGAAGGGCGACGACCCCGTCGTGGTGAAGGCCACGGGGACGGCGGCGCGCGGCCTGGAGGCGTCGTTCGGCACGAAGACGGTCAAGGGCCGCTCGCGCGGTCTGGCCGGGGTGCGGTGCACCGAGCCCGCGGGGACCACCTGGCTGGTCGGTCCTGGCCCCACCGCCGCCGAGGTGAAGCTGCATCTGACCAACGCCGACGCCGCGCCCGCGCTGGCCGACGTGGCGGTGTACTCGGCGGAGGGGCCGGTGCCCAGCGACGCGGGGCGGGGGATCACCGTGAAACCGGGCGCGCATCTCGAACTCGACCTGCACGAGCTGGCCCCGTCGGCGACCGTGGTCGCGGTGGGCGTGACGACGAGCGGCGGCAGGCTCGCGGTGGCGGCGAAAGCGGTGATGGACGGGCGAGGCGTGGACTGGCTGCCCGCCGCGGCTCCCCCGGCCACGCGGGTGGTGGTGCCGGGCATCCCCTCAGGGGAGGGCAAGAGGGAGCTCCTGGTGGCCGCGCCCGGAACGGCGGACGCCACGGTTCAGGTCCGGGCGGTGACCACGGACGGCAGTTATGCGATGAAGGGGCGTGAAACGCTCGATGTGATCGCGGGAAGCGTGGCCGTCATGGACCTGACCAAGGGGCTCGACGAGCAGGCGGCCGCGATCGAGCTGGTTTCGGACGTGCCGGTGGTGGCCGGGATGGTGATCTCCACCTCGGTGGACGTGGCCTTCAGCGCGGGAACGCCCTCCCTGGAGCTGGGCGCCGCCGTCGCCGACAACGGCAAGGGGTCGTCGCTGGTGCTCACGGCCGTGGGTGGTCCCGGCCGGGTGCGGGTGGGCACGGCCACCGTGGACATCCCCGCCTCGCGCACCAAGGTCGTGAAGGTGAAGGCGGGCACGGGAGTGGTGGTGACGCCCGTGTCGGGGGAGGTCTACGGCGGGCGGGTGACACGGGACCGGCTCAAGAGCGGAACGCTGATCACCGCCCAGCCGCTGTCGCAGGGGCGGATCTGGACGATGCTGCCCACCTACACCGACGACCCCGCCGTCGTGCTGCCATGACGGCGCGGCGCCCCCGGCGGTGGTCGCGGCGGCCTCAGCCGCGTTCGTCGTAGCCGGGGTCGACCGTCTCGGGCGAGAGGCCGAGCAGCGTGGCCACCTGCTCGACCACGGTGTCGTGGACGAGCGCCCCCAGCATGTCGCGGTCGCGGGCCCGAGCCTCCAGCGGGCGCCGGTAGATCACCACCGAGGCGGGATCGGCGCCCGAGGCGGTGTCGGCCCTGCCGAACGGGATCGGCTCCGTGCCGAGCCGTCCGGGGCCGTCGCCGAGCTCGCTGACCGGAGGCACCTCCTCCACGGCGAACTCCACGGCCGCCAGCTGCTTGCCCCACTGCGGCTTGAGCCGGTCGACCGCGTCGAGGACCAGGTCGTCGAACCGCTCACTGCGCGAGCGGGCGATGGGGACGTAGGAGGGAGCCAGCGGACCGCGAAGCCCGCGACCATGGCGGTCACGCCGCCGGGGACCACGCGTCGGTGTCACCACTCAAGCTTAAGCTTTCGGACACACCTAATCAGGGCCACCATCGGTACAGGTGGGTGTAAACGCTGTGACAGGTGTCCGAATTGTGGCGACACGCTCGTTAAGAGCGCTCAGGTAGTGGCGCCTCGCACTCTTACCGGATACGGTCCCTCCGTGAGCCCCGTCCGCCGCTGTTCCCGCACTGCTTGCAGTCAGCCTGCCGTCTTCACGCTCACGTACGTATACGCCGACTCGACCGCGGTTCTCGGCCCACTGGCGACGTACGCCGAGCCACATTGCTATGACCTGTGCGCCGAACACGCCGAACGGCTGACCGCCCCCCGAGGCTGGGAGGTCGTCCGCCTGCCGACGGACGGCGGCAGCCCGAGCACCGACGATCTCGAGGCGTTGGCCAACGCCGTCCGCGAGGCGGCCCGCCCCGCGCCGTCCGGCGGCACCGAGCCGGTCGGGCAGGGCGTCGAGGTCGGCCGCCGGGGTCATCTGCGGGTCCTTCGCTCCGCGCAACCCCACCGCGACCGCTAGTAGGCTCGTCTCAGTCAGACAGGCGACCAAAGGGACGGGCGAGTGGGCGATCTCTCCAAGATCTTCAAGGCGTACGACGTGCGCGGCGTGGTGCCTGAGGAGCTAGACGAGGAGACCGCCGAGGCCGTGGGGGCGGCGTTCGCGGACGTGACGGGCGCGACGCAGGCCGTCCTCGCCCACGACATGCGCGTCTCCTCGCGCGCGCTGGCCGACGCGTTCATCCGCGGTGCGACCAGCAGGGGCGTCGACGTGATCGACGCCGGGCTCGGCTCCACCGACCTGCTCTACTACGCCAGCGGCAGCCTCGACCTGCCGGGCGTGATGTTCACCGCCAGCCACAACCCCGCCCGCTACAACGGCATGAAGATGTGCCACGCGGGCGCCGTGCCGGTCGGCGCCGACACCGGGCTCACCGCCGTCCGCGACCAGGCCGCCGCCTACCTGAAGAACGGCATCCCCGCCAAGAAGGCAGGCAGCAGGATCGAGAAAGACCTGCTCAGCGGCTACGCCGAGCACCTGCGCACGCTGGTCGACCTGTCGGGCGTCAGGCCGCTGCGGGTGGTCGTCGACGCGGGCAACGCGATGGGCGGTCACACCGTCCCCGCCGTCTTCGCGGGCCTGCCGATCGAGGTGACGCCGCTCTACTTCGAGCTCGACGGCACCTTCCCGAACCACGAGGCCAACCCGATCGAGCCGGAGAACCTGCGCGACCTGCAGCGGGCCGTACTCGAGGGCGGCGCCGACCTGGGGCTCGCCTTCGACGGCGACGCCGACAGGTGCTGGGTGATCGACGAGCGCGGCGAGTCGGTCTCGCCGTCCACGATCACCGCTCTGGTGGCCGCGCGCGAGCTGGCCAAGCACCCGGGCTCGACCGTCATCCACAACCTGATCACCTCGCGCGCCGTCCCGGAGATCATCGCCGAGCACGGCGGCGTGCCGCTGCGCACCAGGGTCGGCCACTCCTTCATCAAGGCCGAGATGGCCCGCACGGGCGCGGTCTTCGGCGGGGAGCACTCCGCCCACTACTACTTCCGCGACTTCTGGTTCGCCGACTCGGGCATGCTGGCCGCGCTGCACGTGCTGGCCGCCCTCGGCGAGCAGGATCGGCCGCTGTCGCGGGTGCTGGCGCCGTACGCGCGCTACACCGAGAGCGGCGAGATCAACAGCACCGTCGCGGACCAGCGGGAGGCCCTGCTGAGAGTGCGCGAGCAGTTTGCGGGTCGCGGCGAGGTCGACGAGCTCGACGGCCTGACCGTGACGGGGTCAGGCTGGTGGTTCAATCTCCGTCCGTCCAACACCGAGCCGCTGCTCAGGCTGAACGCCGAGGCGGCCGACGAGAGCCAGATGGCAGCGATCAGGGACGAAGTCCTCGCTGCCGTGAGGAGCTGAACAGTGAAGATCGACAACTGGCTGCTGGAGATCCTGGCGTGCCCGGCGTGCAAGTCCCCGCTTCGCGCGGAGGTCGACGCCGAGGAACTGGCCTGCACCGGCTGCGGCCTCGTCTACCCGGTCAGGGACGACATCCCGGTCCTGCTCGTGGACGAGGCAAGGAAGCCGTGACCTGGGAGCCCGAGCGACTCGACGACCAGGCCCAGCTGTCCGCGGGTGACCCCGGCGCGATGCTGCCCGCGGTCGCCTCGGCCGCCGCCCAGGTGCGCACCGCTCATCGCAACGCCGGCGAGTCGGGCGTCGCGCGGCTGGCCCAGGAGGGCAGGCCGCGCGCGATCGTGGTCGCGGGCATGGGCGCGGCCGCGCTCGCGGGAGACATCCTGGCGGTGCTGTGCGGGTACGGCGCGCCGCTCCCCGTCGTCACCGTGCGCTCGGGCCGCCTGCCCGGCTGGGTGGGCGCCACCGACCTGGTCATGGCAGTGTCGTCGTCGGGGCGCACGGCCGAGACGCTGTCGGTGGCGACGGAGGCCGCACGGCGGGGCTCCTCGCTGCTCGCCGTCACGGCACCGGACTCACCGCTGCACGCCATCGCCACGCAGGCCTCCGCGCTGTTCGTCCCCGTGGAGCCGACCGGGCCGTCGCGGGCCAACCTGTGGGGCCTGGCGGTGCCGCTCGTCGCGGCGGCGGACGCGCTCGGGCTGATCAAGGCGGGTCCCGACCTGTTCGAGGACGTCGCCAAGGGGCTGGAGGAGATGGCGCACCGGTGCCGTCCGACGAGCGAGTCGTTCGTCAACCCGGGCAAGGCGCTGGCCATGGAGCTGGCCGAGAGCGTGCCGGTGCTCTGGGGCGCCACGTCGCTGACCGCGATCGCGGCGCACCGGCTGGCCCTGCAGCTGCACGAGAACGCCAAGTACCCGGCCATGTGGGGCGCGCTTCCCGAGGCGGGACACAACCAGCTGGCCGTGGTCGAGGGACCGCTGGCCGAGCGCGACATCTTCGCCGACACCGCGGCGCGCACGGTCCGGCTGGTCCTACTCCGCGAGTCCGACGAACGGCCTCTCGAGCTGCTCGGCATCGCCCACGATCGCGGCGTGCCGGTCACCGAGCTGGTCGCCGAAGGCGCGCATCCGCTCGAACGGCTGGCCACGCTGATCGAGCTCGGCGACTACGCGAGTGTCTATCTCGCGCTGGGGTATGGCGTCGATCCGACCCCAGTGGCGGCGATCACAGAGCTACAGGCCAGAATTTCCCAATAAGATCCCATTTCCGGGATTTCAGTGGCATGAGTGGAGATATACGTTGAGCGCGAGTGGCGGAACCAAAGCGATCATTGCGGCATTGACGGCGAATCTCGCGATCGCCGTCGCGAAGTTCGTCGCCTTCCTGTTCACCGCCTCGTCCTCGATGCTGGCCGAGTCGATCCACTCGGTCGCCGACTCGGGCAACCAGGCGCTGCTGCTGCTCGGCGGCAAGCGTGCCCAGCGGGCGCGCACGAAGGAGCACCCGTTCGGCTACGGTCGCGAGCGTTACTTCTACGCCTTCGTCGTCGCGGTCGTGCTGTTCACGGTCGGCGCGGTGTTCTCGATCTACGAGGGCATCCACAAGATCGAGGTAAGGGGTGACGTCGAATCGCCCCAGTGGGCGTTCAGCGTGCTGATCTTCGCGATCATCGCCGAGATCTTCTCCTTCAGGACCGCGATCAAGGAGTCGAACCACGTCCGCGGCAAGCAGAGCTGGGTGGCCTTCGTCCGCCACGCCAAGTCGCCGGAGCTCCCCGTGGTGCTGCTGGAGGACCTGGGCGCGCTGCTCGGCCTGATCTTCGCGCTGTTCGGCGTCACCATGGCCGTGGTCACCGGCGACGGCCTCTGGGACGGCATCGGCACCCTGATGATCGGTGTCCTGCTCGCGGTCATCGCGATCATCCTGGCCATCGAGACCAAGTCGCTGCTGCTGGGCGAGGGCGCCTCGCCCGACGTCGAGACGCAGATCAGGACTGCGCTCGAAGGGTCGCCCGAGGTGTCGCGCGTCATCCACATGCGCACGCTGCACCTCGGCCCCGAGGAGCTGCTGGTGGCCGCGAAGATCGCCGTCGACCACGACGACACGGCGGCCGACGTGGCCCGCGGCATCGACGAGGCCGAGCAGCGCATCCGCACCGCGGTCCCGATCGCGCGGGTCATCTACCTGGAGCCCGACCTCGACCGGGCCACCATCAAGTAACCCCGCCAAGTAGCCCTACTCGTGGCCGGTGATGCAGGACGTGCCCGCGTCGGTCTGGTCGAACAGGCACCGGCCACCCTTGTCCAGCGTGACGACCTTCTTCACGGTGGCGAACTGACGTAGCGTCCTGTCGATCGTGTGCAGGATGCGGGCGTCGCCGCCGACGCCGAGCCCCATCACGGTGCGGCAGAAGCGCAGCGTCGCGGTGCCGTGCTTGATCTTCAGCTGGAAGTCGGCGCCGCAGTCCGACCTGCCCTTGATCTGACGGCCGAGCTCCGAGTGCAGCCCGCGCTTGCGCTCGGCCTTGGTCGGGCCCTTGATGAGCTGCTTGATGGCGAACGTGGCGACCCCGCTGTCGGGGGCCTTCCTGCTGACGGCGACGACCTTGCCGGGGATGCCGAGGTCCGCGGAGAAGTAGACCTTCACGATGGGGCCGGTGGCGGTGGCGGGCGTCAGAGCGAGGGCGGTGGCGAGGATGAGCTCTTTCATACTCCGTTTGACGGCCTGCGGGGGCCTCGGGTTTGCAGCAATCGCAGCGCCTTCTCCTTCTCGAAGTCGAGGGCGCGCCTGGGCGCCTGCAGCCGGCCGATCCGCAACCCCAGATCCCGTACGGCCTGCGCCACCCCCGGCTCACTCAGCGCGCGCAGCGCGAAGGCCAGCTCGGCAGGGGAGACGTCGAACCGCCGCTCGACCTCGACGGCCTGGGCCACCGCCGCCAGGTCGTCCTCGCTGAACCTGCGGTGCGCCCCGCGCTCCCTGACCGGCGGCAGGAGCCCGAGCGCCTCCCGGTAGCGGAGCATGCGAGGGGACATCCCCAACCGCCTGGCGGCCTCTGTGATGCGCATCCTTACATTCTTATGGAAGATTCAGCCCCCTCGGGATGCGACACGAAACAGGCCCACCTAGACTCGACGGCGACAACTTCGTTTCGCGAGGGGTAAACAGATGGACTTCAAGGTCGCCGACCTTTCACTTGCCGACTTCGGCCGCAAGGAGATCCGGCTCGCCGAGCACGAGATGCCCGGCCTCATGGCGGTTCGCAAGGAGTACGCGGCCTCCCAGCCCCTCCGCGGCGCGAAGATCATGGGCTCGCTGCACATGACGATCCAGACCGCCGTCCTCATCGAGACGCTCGTCGCGCTCGGCGCCGAGGTCCGCTGGGTCAGCTGCAACATCTTCTCCACCCAGGACCACGCGGCCGCCGCCGTCGCCGTCGGCCCCAACGGCACCGTGGACAACCCCCAGGGCGTCCCCGTCTTCGCCTGGAAGGGCGAGACGCTGGAGGAGTACTGGTGGTGCACCGAGCAGGCGCTCACCTGGCCGGGCGGCGAGGGCCCCAACATGATCCTCGACGACGGCGGCGACGCCACGCTCCTGGTCCACAAGGGCGCCGAGTACGAGAAGGCCGGCGCCGTCCCCTCCGCCACCGAGAACGACCCCGAGGAGTGGCACGTCATCATCGACCTGCTCACCCGCACGGTCGGTGAGCAGAAGAAGTGGACGAAGATCGCCGAGCAGATCAAGGGCGTGACAGAGGAGACCACCACCGGGGTCCACCGTCTCTACGAGATGTTCAAGAGCGGCACGCTGCTGTTCCCCGCGATCAACGTCAACGACTCGGTGACCAAGTCGAAGTTCGACAACAAGTACGGCTGCCGCCACTCGGTCATCGACGGCCTCAACCGCGCCACCGACGTGCTCATCGGCGGCAAGGTGGCCGTGGTCTGCGGTTACGGCGACGTCGGCAAGGGCTGCGCCGACGCGCTGCGCGGCCAGGGCGCCCGCGTCATCGTCACCGAGATCGACCCGATCTGCGCGCTGCAGGCGGCCATGGACGGCTTCCAGGTCACCACCCTGGAGGAGGTCGTCGGCATCGCCGACATCTTCGTGACCACGACCGGCAACTTCGACATCATCACGGCCGACCACATGGCCAAGATGAAGCACCAGGCGATCGTGTCCAACATCGGCCACTTCGACAACGAGATCGACATGGCCGGCCTGACGAAGACGCCCGGCATCGTCAGGAACAACATCAAGCCGCAGGTCGACGAGTGGGTCTTCCCCGACGGCCACTCCATCCTGGTGCTGGCCGAGGGCCGCCTGATGAACCTGGGCTGCGCCACCGGCCACCCGTCGTTCGTCATGTCGAACTCCTTCACCAACCAGGTGATCGCGCAGATCGAGCTCTTCACCAAGACCGAGGAGTACCCGATCGGCGTCTACACGCTGCCCAAGCACCTGGACGAGAAGGTCGCCCGCCTCCACCTCGACGCGCTGGGCGTCAAGCTCACCACGCTGACCAAGGCGCAGGCGGAGTACATCGGCGTCAACGTCGAGGGCCCGTACAAGCCGGAGCACTACCGGTACTGATCCGGGACCGGACGGCGGGTGCCTCTATCTGGCGCCTGCCGTCTCTCCGTATCCATCCACCTACTCCGTATCCGCCCATCTTCTCCGTATCCGCCGGTCTCTCATCTCTCCGTCTCTGCCGGTCTTTCATCTCGTACGGCAAGCCGGGTGTGGCGCCTCCGCGGTCACGTGGTCCCGTCCGCAGCAGGCGCTCCACCCAGCAGGACTTCGGTTCCCGCCGTCACGACACCCGTAGACCCGATAGGTCTTCGAGACTGAGAGACTCGATCCTCGAGACGCTGGCCTTCTGGGCCGCGTGTCCCAGGACCGCGTGTCCCAGGACTGCGTGTCCCAGGACTGCGTGTCCCAGGACGGCGTGTCCAGGACCGCGGCCCGTGTCGCTTCGGTTCTTGTGGCCCTTTCCCGGGAGACCTTGGGCCCCGTGAGACCTTGGGGCCGGATCTCGGGGGCTTGGCGAGTGGGAGATCGGGTTCGGTTGGTCGGTTCGGGTCGGGGTCTGGGGGGTCGGTTGTGGGGGCGACGTGACGGTGGGTGGCCGGAGTCCTGCTGGAGTGGCGTGATGGACTGACGGTCAGCGGTGACCACGGTGGGCTTGACCTGGCTGTGCCGTAAAAAATCATGAAGGAGTTACGGTGGGAGAGCGGAGGATCGCCTGGGCGGGGCGGGGGATGCCGGTGGTGACGGCGATCGGGGAGCGGTTCGCCAGGGAGCGCCCGCTGGAGGGGCTCAGGATCGCCGCGTGCCTGCACGTCACCGCTGAGACCGCCGTTCTGATGGGTGCGCTCAAGGCCGGGGGCGCGGAGATCGCGCTGGCCGCGTCCAACCCGCTCTCCACCCAGGACGACGTCGCCGAGGCGCTCAGGACCTACGGCATCGCGGTCCACGCGCGTGCGGGCGTCGACCGGGCGACCTACTACCGCCACATCCACCAGGCGCTCGACCTCGCCCCCGACCTCGTGCTCGACGACGGCTGTGACCTGGTCAACATCCTGCACACCGAGCGCACCGACCTGCTCGACGGCGTGAGCGGCGGCTGCGAGGAGACGACCACCGGCATCATCCGGCTGCGTCAGATGGCCGCGGAGGGCGCGCTGCGCTTCCCCGTCGTCGCGGTCAACGACACGCGAACGAAGCGGATGTTCGACAACAGATACGGCACAGGACAGTCCACGCTCGACGGCATCATGCGCGCCACCAACATCATGCTCGCGGGGCGCACCGTGGTCGTCGCGGGGTTCGGCTACTGCGGGCGCGGCGTCGCCGAACGGGCCAAGGGGCTGGGCGCCCGTGTGATCGTCACCGAGATCGACCCCGTCAAGGCGCTCGACGCCTCCCTGCAGGGCTATGAGGTGCGGCAGATGGAGTCGGCCGCGCAGGTCGGCGACCTGTTCATCACGGTCACCGGCAACCGCGACGTCATCAGGGCCGAGCACCTGACGCTCATGAAGGACGGCGCGATCCTGGCCAACGCCGGGCACTTCGACGTCGAGATCGACGTCCGGGCCCTGGACGAGCTGGCCGTCTCACTGAACCAGGCCGTGCGGCCCAACACCGACGAGTACGTGCTCGCCGACGGCCGCCGCCTGCTCCTGCTGGCCGAGGGCCGCCTGGTCAACCTGACGGCGGCCGAGGGGCACCCCGCCGCCGTCATGGACATGTCCTTCTCCGCCCAGGCCCTCGCCGTCGCCTGGCTGGCCACCGAGCGCCTGAACCTGGCGCCCGGGGTGTATGACGTTCCCGAGAACATCGACGTCGAGGTGGCCAGGCTGAAGCTGGCGGCGACGGGCATCGAGATCGACCAGCTGACAGCGGACCAGGAGGACTACCTCCATTCCTGGCGCACAGGCTCCTGACATCGGGGCCGCTGGTTTTCGTGTGACAGTTCCCGGACAATCACTTGGTTGATCGCTGAACGACATGGATAATCCAGGGCATTTCCGTCTCTGGAGGCTCCATGAGATTGCGTGGCTTATCCTCCCTCCTCGCAGGGATCGTGGTGGCGATCGCCATGGCCCCTGTCCCCGCCTCGGCCGCCGATGAGGTCACCAAGAGTGACAACATCCGGCACGAAGCCCACCTCGATCTGCCCACCGGTGTGCAGATCAATACCGACATCGCCTTCCAGGGCGACTACGCCTACGTGGGCAGCTACACCGGCTTCTCGATCTACGACATCAAGCACCCGAAGCGCCCCAAGCTGGTCAGCACGGTCAGCTGCCCCGGCGGTCAGATGGACGTCACCATCTACGGCGACATCCTCGTCACCTCCGTCGACGACTCGATGAAGGACGACTCCTGCGCCGGCACGGCTCAGTCGCCGAGGGAGAAGAGCTCGTGGGAGGGCCTGCGGATCTTCGACGTCAGCGACAAGGCCAACCCGAAGTACGTCAAGTCGGTCGAGACGAACTGCGGCTCGCACACCCACACGCTGGTGCCCGGCAAGTCGCGTGACGCCTTCTACGTCTACGTCTCCTCCTACTTCCCCTCTGCGAACTTCCCCGACTGCCAGCCGCCGCACGACCGCATCTCGGTCGTCAAGGTTCCCGTTCGCAACCCGACCGCGGCCGCCGTGGTCAACATGCCGGTGATCTTCCCTGGCGGCGGCAACGACAGGACCCAGCAGCCGAACCTGCTCGCGGACACCAGCGGCTGCCACGACATCACCGTCTACGCCGAGAAGGACCTCGCCGCGGGCGCCTGCATGGGCGACGGTGTGCTCATGGACATCTCCGACCGGGAGAATCCCAAGGTCATCGACACGGTCAGGGACACGAACTTCGCGTTCTGGCACTCGGCGACCTTCAACAACGCCGGAACCAAGGTGGTCTTCACCGACGAGCTCGGCGGTGGCACCCAGGCCCGCTGCACCGCGGCCGAGGGCCCGACCAGGGGTGCCGACGCGATCCTCGACATCGTCGACGACAAGCTCGTCTTCAAGAGCTACTACAAGATCTCCAGGATCCAGACGAGCACCGAGAACTGCGTCGCGCACAACGGCTCGCTGATCCCGGTCAAGGGCAAGGACATCATGGTCCAGGCCTGGTACCAGGGCGGACTGTCGGTCTGGGACTTCACCGACTCGGCCCACCCGCAGGAGATCGCCTTCTTCGACCGCGGCCCGATCTCGGACACCCAACTCCGGCTCGGTGGCTTCTGGTCGGCGTACTACTACAACGGCTACATCTTCGGCAGCGAGATCTTCCGCGGGTTCGACGTGTTCAGGGTCGACGACCCGCGCGTCAACCAGGCGAGAGGCGTGAAGTTCGACCAGCTGAACGTCCAGACCCAGTCCAGGTACCGCGAACGCGGTCACTGACCCCGTGGGGGCGGCTCCCACCCAGGCAGTCGCCCCCACCATCCCTTCAACCCCGGCCGGCGTCCGCCCGGCCACGAGCATCGGCCCGGCTGTCAACGTGAGGGTCGGTGCCGGACTGCGGGGCCGGCTACAGGGCGGCCTGCATTTCCTGCATGCGGCGGATCTCTGCCGTCTGCTCGACGCCGATGTCGGCGGCGAGTTCGGAGATCCGCTGGTGGGAGCCGTCGCCGATCACCTTGGTCGCCATCGTGATCGCCCCCTGGTGATGAGCGATCATCAGGCTGAGGAAGAGCCGGTCGAACTCCACACCCGTCGCCGCCTTGAGCGCGGCCAACTGCTCGGGCGTCGCCATGCCCGGCATCCCGTCGTGCGCCGCGTGGTGTTCGGGCACCTTCTGGCCCTGCTCCTGGAGCCAGGTGGTCATGTACTGGATCTCGGGGCCCTGCGCGTCCTTGATGCGAGCCGCCAGCCCCTTCAGCTTCTCCGACTTGGCCCTGGTCGGCGCGAGGATCGCCATGTCGAGCGCCTGGCGGTGGTGGATGATCATGTCCTGCATGAACGTCACGTCCACCGCGTTCGCCGTGGGGGAGGGCACCGCCGTGGCGGCCTCGCCGGGTGACAGCGTCCTGGCGGCCTCGCCCGGCCTGCCCGGCGCGATCACCGGCGCCGTCGAGCCGTCCTTGGGCGCGGCGGCGGGCTTGCTGTCTCCGCTACAGCCCGCGAGGGCGACCACCGTACAGGTGATGACAACGAGCGCGGCGCGCACCTGACCTCCGTGAGTCGAGAGAGCGAACTGTAAACCAGAACCTTGATCATTCGATAGACGGCAGCCAGCAATAACATTTGACATATTGCGTGCTAGCTGAGAGTCAAAGGGAGCGTCACCATTTTTACATTTATGTCCCCCTTATCGGAGGCACCTGAGTGTTCACCCCCCGCAGAGCCCTCGTCCTGCTAGGAACAGCCGTCGCGTTAGCGATGACCACAGTGCCGGCCCAGGCCAGTGACATCCCCGCACCCGGCGAGATCGTCATGAGCCCGAACATTGAGCACGTCACCAACGTGCCCAAGCCCGCCGCGCTCGCCGACATCCACACCGACATGGCCTTCCAGGGCGACTACGCCTACGTCGGCAACTACTACGGCTTCTCCATCTACGACATCAAGCACCCGAAGCGCACCTCGCTCGTCAGCAGCGTGGTCTGCCCCGGCGGTCAGATGGACGTCTCCGTCTACGGTGACCTGCTCTTCGGCTCCGTCGACTCCTCCAGGAACAACGACTCCTGCTCCAGTGCGCCCCAGAGCGCGCGGATCAAGGAATCGTGGGAGGGCATCCGCATCTTCGACGTCAAGGACAAGACCAACCCGGTCTACGTCAAGTCCGTCGAGACCAACTGCGGCTCCCACACCCACACCATCGTGCCGGGCAAGGGCGCCGACGCCGCCAAGCACGTCTACCTCTACATCTCCTCCTACGGCCCCTCGCTGGACTTCCCCGACTGCCGGTCGCCGCACGACCTGATCTCGATCGTCAAGGTGCCGCTGGACAACCCCGCCGGGGCCACCGTCCTGAGCACGCCGGTGCTGTTCCCGCCCACCCGTGACACCAACGGCGACGGCGTGGCCGACGACGGCGGCTTCGCCGGTGTGCCGCTGCCGTACCCGAACGGCAAGTCCGCCACCTCCGGCTGCCACGACATCACCGCCTACCCGGAGAAGGACATCGCCGCCGGAGCCTGCATGGGCGAGGGCATCCTGATGGACATCTCCGACCGCGAGCGTCCCGTGGTCACCACCACGGTCCGCGACGAGGTGAACTTCGCCTTCTGGCACTCGGCGACGTTCAACAACGCCGGGACCAAGGTCATCTTCACCGACGAGCTCGGCGGCGGCTCCCGCGCCACCTGCAACGCGGCCATCGGCCCGAACCGCGGCGCCAACGCCTACTACGACCTCGTCGGCGGGCAGCTCCAGTTCCGCAGCTACTTCAAGATCGCCCGTCACCAGGCGGACACCGAGAACTGCGTCGCACACAACGGCTCGCTGATCCCGGTCAAGGGCCGCGACATCATGGTGCAGGCGTGGTACCAGGGCGGCATCTCCGTCGTGGACTTCACCGACTCGTCGCGTCCCGAGGAGATCGCTTACTTCGAGCGGGGTCCTGACAACACCGCTCCGGCGCTGAGTGGCGGGTTCTGGTCGGCCTACTACTACAACGGCTACATCTACGGGTCCGACTTCAACCTCGGCCTGGATGTGCTGCGCATCAACGATCCCCGCACCAACCAGGCCAACAGTGTCAAGTTCGACATCCTGAACGCCCAGACGCAACCTTCGTACCCCGAACACGGCCGCTAGCGGCACCTGAGAGCGGGCATCTCCATCACGGAGATGCCCGCTTTCGCTTGAGACGGGCCCGGGCGCTCCCGCCCGGGCGCTCTGCTTGGGAACCGCCCCCTGAAGCGCTCCCACGAAGCTTCTCCCGCGAGGTGCTCTCAGGAGAGCCTTCCGAGAAGCGCTCCGGGACTTCCGGCTCTCAGGACACCGGTTGAGATCTTCTTCCGAATGGCCTCCCTCCACAGAGACCTGTCACCAGGGGTATCCCGCCAAGGCGACCTCTTACGCGGGGTCACCCGCCAAGGCGGCCTGGCGCAACGGAGACCTGCGGACAGCGGAGACCCGTCGCCGGGTGCCCTTCCCCTTCGGGTCGCCTCCCGCCCGCGGTGGGGCCCATAGGGGAGTCGAGGGGTCGACAGCGGGGTGGCGAGAGGTGTCAATGGGGGGAACGAAGGGAGAGCGAACGATGCGCGAACCTCACCCCACCCTCCAGCGACTGGATGCCCTCGTCGGCGAATGGGAGATCTGGGTGGCCCTCGACCCCCAGCCCACCGCCGGTGGCAGAGCCGTGATGGAGTGGACGGCGGACGGCGGCTTCCTGGTCCAGCGCACGGACGCCGACCTCGCCGAGGACACCCCGCCGGAATGGCGGGCCAACTGGCCGTTCCCGGTCACCGCGATCATCGGGCTGGACGACGCGTCGGAGGAGTTCACCATGCTCTACGCCGACAGCCGAGGCGTCCACCGCGTCTACCGGATGACCTTCGACGACGGCGTGTGGCGGATCTGGCGTGCGGCGCCCGGCTTCCACCAGCGGTTCACCGGTACCCTCAGCGAGGACGGCGCGACCATCGCCTGCGCCTGGGAGCTGTCCCGTGACGGAACGTCATGGGAGCATGATTTCGACCTTACGTACAAGAAGGTCAAGTAGGGCAGGCGTATCGAGTGGGTATCGGGCGGCATGCCAGGTGACACGTGGTGACATAGTGGGTCGAGTCTGATCATTATCTCGACAGGAGGTCCCCGGTGGCGTCCAGACTCGGCCGTGTGCTCGTGCTGGCTGGTACGGCCCTGACTCTTGTGGCGGCCACGATGCCGGCACAGGCGGAGTCAGCCGACAAGATTCTCAAGAGCGCCAACGTCGAGCACGTGGCGAACCTGCCCAAGAAGGGCGCGTTCACCGGCCCGGACGCGTTCAACTCGGACCTGGCCTTCCAGGGCGACTACGCCTACCAGGGCAACTACAACGGTTTCACGATCTACGACATCAAGAATCCGGCGCAGCCCAAGGCGGTCAGCCAGGTGGCCTGCGAGGGCGCGCAGAACGACATCTCGGTCAAGGGCGACCTGCTCTTCCTGTCGGTCGACGATCCGCGCGACGACGACTCCTGCAAGAGCGACTACGGCTCGCCCACGAGCAAGAAGTCGTGGGAGGGCATCAGGATCTTCGACATCAGCGACAAGGCGCGGCCGAAGTACATCAAGGCGGTCGAGACGGCCTGCGGGTCGCACACGCACACCCTCGTGCCGGACAAGTCGGGCAAGTCGGTCTACCTGTATGTCTCGTCGTACATGCCGGCGGACATCTACCCCGAGTGCAAGCCGCCGCACGACCGCATCTCAATCGTCAAGGTGCCGCTGAACAAGCCGACGGACGCGAAGGTCGTCTCGCGGCCCGTGCTCTTCCCCGAGGGCGGCAACGAGCAGCAGAGCGGCCTGCTCCTGCCCACCAGCGGCTGCCACGACATCACGGTCTACCCCTCCAAGAACCTGGCCGCGGGCGCCTGCATGGGTGACGGCGTGCTGATGGACATCTCCGACCGCGAGCGGCCCAAGGTCACCGCGACCGTGACCGACGAGAACTTCGCCTTCTGGCACTCGGCGACCTTCAACAACGCGGGAACGAAGGTGGTCTTCACCGACGAGCTCGGCGGCGGCGCGTCGGCCACCTGCAACGCGACGATCGGGCCCGAGCGGGGCGCGGACGCCATCTTCGACATCGTGGACGGCGAACTGGTGCACAAGGCCTACTACAAGATCGGCAGGCACCAGCAGTCGTCGGAGAACTGCGTCGCGCACAACGGCTCGCTGATCCCGGTCAAGGGCAAGGACATCATGGTGCAGGCGTGGTACCAGGGCGGGGTCTCGATCTGGGACTTCACCGACTCCGCGGCGCCCAAGGAGATCGGCTACTTCGACAGGGGCCCGCTGAAGCCGCGCAACATCGCGGGGTCGTGGTCGGCGTACTACTACAACGGCCACATCTACAGCAGCGACATCCAGCAGGGCTTCGACGTGCTGCGGATCTCCGACAAGCTGACGGACCCCGCGGCCAAGGTGCGGCTGAGCGTCCTGAACACCCAGACGCAGCTGCCGTTCTGACGTAGGACCGCGCGCCGCCTCGAAGCGGGCGGCGCGCGGCTCACTGTGGAGGCGCGAACCCGCCCGGCGTGGTGCGCGGGGCGGAGGCCGGCGGAGCCGGCTGCTGCGGGGAAGGCTGTGGGGGAGCGGCCTGCGGGGCATGGGGCTGAGCGTACGGCCGGCCGTACGGCGCGGGTGGGGGGTGTGGCCCGGCCTGTGGACGAACGCCGTGGCCGGGCCCGGCCTGTGGATAACGTGCCTGGTCCCGCCGCCGGCGCTCGGCCAGCACCGCGCTCAGATAGGCGTGTGCGGGCACCCCGGGCGGCGGCGGGGGCGTCACGTACGCCGCCACCTGCGTGGCGATGCGCACCCCCATCTCGTGCTGGACGGCGGGCGACAGGTCGTGCCACCGCATCAGGTACTGCCGGGCCGCCCCTGCCACCTCTGCGGGCAGCTGCGAGAGCTCCAGCGTGCGAGCCCATCCCTCGAGAGCGGGAGGCATCATCACGGGCTGGGACATCCCGCTCGGCCCCCGCTCGGAGATCACGATCGTCCCCGCGAACACGTCACCCAGCCGCTTGCCGCGCTGCGAGATCAGCGAGGCGATGAGCGCGGGCGCGCCGAAGAAGGTCCAGAATTCCAGCACCCCCGCCAGCCCCCTGAACAGCGCCTGCCTGAACCGTTCGGGGCCGCCGTCGTCGCTCACGACCCGCAGTCCGAGGGCCAGCTTGCCGAGGCTGCGCCCCCGCGTCGCCGTCTCGAAGATGACGGGATAGCCGGCTATCACCAGCACGCTGATCAGGATCGACACCGCGGCGGCCAGGGCGGGATCGGAGATGACCGAGGAGTAGCCGACCGCGAGGAAGACGCCGACCATCAGCACGACCTGCACGAGCATGTCGATCATCAGCGCTACGGCTCGGATGGGCGGCTGGGCCACCCTGACCTCGACGACGACCGCGTCGCCTGTTACCACCTCGGACATAAGGGGAGCCTAGTGCCAGAATGTCCCGGTGGACATTGACGCCTTCGTCGCCGCGCACCGCCCCGCGTGGGATCGACTCGACCACCTGGTACGGCGGCGCAGGTCGCTGACGGGCGCGGAGGTCGACGAGCTGGTCGAGCTCTACCAGCGCGTCTCGACCCACCTGTCCATCGTGCGCTCGGGCACGCAGGACGCGGTCCTCGTCGGCAGGCTGTCCGCGCTGGTGGCGAGAGCGCGCTCGGCGGTGACCGGCGCGCACGCGCCCGCGTGGCGCGATGTCGTCAGGTTCTTCACCGTGTCGTTCCCCGTCGTGGCCTACCGCGCCCGGTGGTGGTGGCTGATCAGCGCCCTGGCCTTTGTGGCGGTCTCGTGGATCATGGGCGCGTGGGTGGCGGGCAACCCCGAGGTCCAGGCCGCCGTGGGCACCCCGGAGGAGATCAGGCAGCTGGTCGAGCACGACTTCGCCGACTACTACTCGGAGAACCCGGCCGCCTCGTTCGCCAGCAGGGTGTGGATCAACAACGCCTGGCTCTCCATGCAGGTCATCGTGTTCGCGATCTTCCTGGGCCTGCCGATCCCCTGGATCCTGTTCCAGAACGCCGCCAACGTGGGCGTCTCCGGCGGTCTGATGGCGTCGCGCGACAAGCTCGACATCTTCTTCGGCCTGATCCTGCCGCACGGCCTGCTGGAGCTCACGGCGGTCTTCCTGGCCGCGGCGGTCGGCATGCGGCTCGGCTGGACGGTCATCGTGCCAGGGCCGCGCCGCAGGGTCGACGCGCTGGCCGAGCAGGGCAGGGCGGTCATCAGCGTGGCGATCGGGCTGGTCCTGGTGCTGTTCGTGTCCGGCCTGATCGAGGCGCTCGTCACGCCCTCGGGGCTGCCGACATGGGCGCGCCTGAGCATCGGGGTGATCGCCGAGGTGGCCTTCATCGCCTATGTCGTCCACTTCGGCAGGAAGGCCTACCGAGAGGGCGAGACGGGCGACCTCGAAAGGGCGCCCGACGTGGTGCCGACGAACTAGAGCCGCCCCGCGGCCTTCAGCGCCAGGTACGCGTCGGCGAGCGCGGGCGCGAAGTCCTCGGGCAGCGCGTCCACGACCTCGACGCCGTGCCCGCGCAGCCGAGCGGTGATGCGCCTGCGCTCGGCGACGGAGCGCTCGGCCGCCGCGGCGTCGTAGACCTGCTCCGCCGTCCCCCTGCCCGCCGCCATGGCCGCGACCAGCGGGTCGGAGACGCCGGCCACCAGCAGCAGGTGCCGCGACGACAGCTGGGGCAGCACCGGCAGCAGCCCCTCCTCGAGGGCCGCGGAGTTGAGGTCGGTCAGCAGGATCACCAGCGCCCTGCGCTTGGCCCTGGCCAGGATCGCGGCCGCCATACCCGGCGCGTCGGACTCGACCAGCGAGGCCTCGACCGGCGCCATGACGTTCACCAGCGCCGACAGCAGCTCGGTGCGCGAGGCGCCCGACACCCAGGCGCGCACCGCCCTGTCGTAGGCGAGGAAGTCGACCTGGTCACCGGCCTTGGCGGCGAGCGCGGCCAGCAGCAACGCGGCGTCCATGGACCAGTCCAGCCTGGGCCATCCCGTTCCCACGCGCCCCGCGGACGTGCGCCCCGTGTCGAGCACGATCAGCACGCGCCGGTCCCTCTCGGGCCGCCAGGTCCGCACCACCACGTCGTTGCGGCGGGCCGTGGCACGCCAGTCGATGGAGCGCACGTCGTCGCCCACCACGTACTCCCGCAGCGAGTCGAACTCCGTGCCCTGCCCTCTGACCAGCGCGGGATGGTTGCCCTCGAGCTCCCGCAGCCGCGACAGGCGCGAGGGGAGGTGCTTGCGGGACAGGAAGGGCGGCAGCACCCGCACCGTCCACGGCACGCTGTGGCCGCCCTGACGCGCGGCCAGCCCGAGAGGCCCGAAGGCCCGTACGGTGACCGCCTCCGACGACCTGTCCCCGCGCCGCGTGGGCTTCAGCTCGAACACCAGCCGGCGCCGCTCGCCCGCAGGCACGTCGATGGGCACCGTCCTGGGCGACAGCCCGGCCGAGGGCTGCCACGCGTCGCGCAGCACACCGCGCACCCGCCGAGGACCGGGATTCTCCACGACCAGCTCGACCGTGGCCGTCTCGCCCAGCCGTACCGAGGCGGCCCCTGAGCGGGTGAACCGCAGCGGTCGCACCGACCCCGCGAACAGCAGGTCCACCACGATGGCGGCGGCCAGCAGCAGGCAGCCCGCGAGCACCGCGTAGCCGGGCTGCGGCACGAACAGCACCACCACGATCCACAGGGCCGCGACCAGCCCCGCCCGCCCGGTCAGCGCCATCAGCGGGGAACCGGCACGGCCGCCAGGATGCCGTCGAGCAGGCCGTCCGTGGTCGCGCCCTCGAGCTCGGCCTCGGGCCGCAGCTGGATCCGGTGCCGCAGCGCGGGCCTGGCCAGCGCCTTCACGTCGTCGGGTGTCACGTACGTGCGGCCCGACAGCCACGCCCACGCCCTGGAGGCGGCCAGCAGCGCCGTCGCGCCACGCGGCGAGACGCCCAGCTGGAGCGAGGGCGACTGCCTGGTCGCCCTGGCCAGGTCGACGATGTAACCGAGCACCTCGGGTGCCACGTGCACGGCGGCCACGGCCTCGCGCCCCGCGGCCAGGTCGTCGGCCGAGGCAACCGGCTTCACCTGCGTCAGGTCGCGCGGATCGAAGCCGCGCGCGTGCCGTTCGAGCACCGCGATCTCCTGGTCGCGCGGCGGCAGCGGCACGGTCAGCTTCAGCAGGAACCTGTCGAGCTGCGCCTCGGGCAGCTGGTAGGTGCCCTCGTACTCCACCGGGTTCTGCGTCGCGCACACCACGAACGGGTCGGGCAGCGGCCTGGCATCGCCTTCGACACTGACCTGGCGCTCCTCCATCGCCTCCAGCAGCGCCGCCTGTGTCTTCGGCGGCGTGCGGTTGATCTCGTCGGCGAGCAGCAGGTTGGTGAAGACCGGTCCTTCGCGGAAGTCGAACTCCGCGGTCTTCGCGTCGTAGATCAGCGAGCCCGTCACGTCGCCCGGCATCAGGTCGGGCGTGAACTGCACCCGCTTGAAGTCGAGGGACAGCGCCGCCGACAGCGTGCGGACCATCAGCGTCTTGGCCACGCCCGGCACGCCCTCCAGGAGCACGTGCCCCCTGCACAGCAGCGCGATGACCAGCCCTGTCACGACCGCGTCCTGGCCCACCACGGCCTTGGCCACCTCGGCGCGCAACGCGCCGAGCGCCTCGCGCGCCATGTCACCGCGCCCCGCGACGCGGGTGGTCTCCTCAGTGTTCACGAACCTGCCTCTCGATCTCGTCCAAGTATCCGGCCAGGGCCACGAGACCCGCGTCGTCGGCCGGGGGCGGGCCGTACAGCGCGGCGCCGAGGTGGCCCGGTTCCAGCCCCGTGCGTGCGGCGAGCGCCGCCACGACCTCGTCGGCACCAGGCTGCCCGCCCAGCCCCAGCCGGGGCGTCAGCCGGTCGAGGGCGCCGCCACGCAGCGCCTCCGCGGCCTGGACGCGGGCCCTGCGGGCGCGGTAGAGCCGTCCTCTGCCCTCCACGGTCTCGGCCGCCCTGACCACCACGGGCAGCCGCTCGGCCACCACGGGCCCGAGCCGCCTGCCCTGCCAGAGCGCGACCACCACGACCGCGATGGCGGCCATGAGCACCGCCCACGGAACGTTGTCGGGCATGAGCTCCCCGATGCTCCTGCCTCCCGGGCCCGCCAGCTGGTCGTCGCCAGGCCGCGGCGGCGCGGGCACCAGCCAGGTGACGGCCTTGCGGGAGCCGAGCAGGTTCAGCGCGAGCGCGGCGTTGCCGTCCTCGGCCAGGCGCTGGTTGGTCATGAACTCACCGCTGCCGAGCACGGTGACCGTACCGGCCACCGCGAGGGAGCCCGCGTAGCAGGAGTCACCGCTCGCCTTGAAGGTCAGACCGCCCAGGTAGGCGCTGCCCGCGGCGCGGGCGGCGGGCAGGCGGCAGCCGGGCTCGCGCGAGCGCAGGCGCGCCTGCCCGTCGTGCTCGACGGCGGGGGCCAGCACGTCGAGGTACGGCTGGTCGCCCACGACCACGAGGTCGCCGGAGATGTCGGCGAGCCGTTCGGCCTCGCTGTAGTCGCCGTTCCACGGCGCGCCGACCAGCAGGAGACGGTCGCCTTCACGGGCCAGGGACTCGGCGGTGGCCACCGAGTCCACCCTGTCGACGCGCACGCCCCTGTCGCGCAGCAGCTCGGCCAGCGCCCTCGAGCCGCGCAGCGAGGTGTCGTCGGGGTCGAGGTAGCGGCCCTGATCGCCGCCGGCGAGCAGCGCGCCGAACACCGCGGTCGCCACGACGAGCAGCGCGACCGCCACGGTCGCCCTGCTCCGCCGCCACAGGCCCGCCGCCGTGGGAGAGGTCGAGACGCTCACAGCGCCACCGGCCTGGCCAGGCGGAGCCGTTCGTCGAGGTCGCGCAGCATCGCGTACGCGGCGGGACTTCCCGGCACGCCGCCGTAGGTGACGTCGTCGAAGGCGCGCGCCGCCGCGGCCAGCTCCTCGGCGAAGGGCGGCAGCGACCTGCCCGCCTCCGCGGCCAGCTCGTCGGCGGTCTTGCCGGGCAGGCCGTCGATCAGCGCCCTGTCCTGCAGGTCGCGGGCGATCGCGCGGAGCCGTTCCTGGACGGCCTCGGCCCAGCGGCCCTCCGCCGCCAGCCGTTCGGCCGCCTGCCGGTGCTCGGCGGCGATCATCGCCCTGCCGCCGAACAGGTCGCCGGGCACGGCCGTCCTGGCGCGGGCCGACCTGCGCGCCAGCCAGGCCGGCACCGTGACGAGCACGACGACGACCAGGACGAGCAGCAGCGCGGCGAGGAGCGCGCCGACGGGGCTGCCGCCGGGGGCGAAGTCGATCAGGTCGCCGAGGAGCTGCTGGAAGGTGCGGTAGAGCCGGTCGAGCAGCGACTCGCGGGCGTAGCCCGGCTTGGCCAGCTCCTCGGCCGCCCTGCGCTGCGCCTCCTCACGTCCCAGAGGGGTCACGGCCTGCGGGCGTTCGACGGATGCCAGAGCTCGTCGGCCGTGGCGTGCACCCAGCCCTGCCGCTGCTGTTCGAGGGCGGCGGTCTGCAGGACCAGGTCGAAGGCCTCGCTGCGCATCCGCCTGTCGGTGTAGAGCAGCCCCGCCACGCCCGCCTGGAGCGGGTAGGTGAGCATCGCGCCGAGCGTGGTGCCGATGGCGAGGACCACGGCGACCGCGACGGTCGCGCCTGTCGACCCGCCGCTCAGCACGCTCACCACGCCGGCGATGAGCCCGAAGGGGAAGCTGATGATCATGCTGACCACCGAGGCGATGACCGTGGTGAGCAGGAGGATGCCGAACACCCGCCAGAAGTCGCCGGTCACCAGCCGCCACGAGCGGCGCATCGCCTGCACGGGGCCGAGCCCCTCCAGCACCACGATGGGAGCGGCGAAGGCGAAGCGCGTGTTGACGACCAGCGCGTAGGCGATGTAGGCGAACACGAAGAGCAGGCCGAGGCCGACCGCCGGCCCCGCCTGCCCGCCCGACGCGACGGCGATGACGACCAACACGAGCGGGATGAGCGGCAGCAGGAGGAGCCCGATGACGATGAAGGCCACCCCGAACAGCGCGGGCACCCGCGCGGAGACCAGCCGCCAGGCCTCGCCCGCGGTGATCTTCCCGCCGAAGACGGCCCTGCCGAGGATTCTGATGAGGATGCCGGTCAGGATCGTGACCGCCGCCAGGCTGACCACCGACGAGATGGCCGTCGGCACGTACTGGGCGACGGCCCCGCTCTCCAGCGCCGTCGGGTCGGCCGTCGGGTTGGTCAGGCTGCCGCCGATGGCGCTGAGGTTCAGCGCCTGCCCGATCGAGACCGGCACCGCGGCGATGGCCGCCACGATCGCCGACAGGCCGAGCACCGCTTTGGGGTTGGACCTGATGAGCTTGATGGTGCCGTCGTAGATGTCGCCGAGGCCGAGCGGGCGCAGCGGGATGATTCCCGGCCGCAGCGCGGGCGGCGGGACGTAGCCGTAGCCCTGCTGGCCGTAGGGGGGCTGGGGCGGAACAGGTTGCTGCCACGCTGACGGGTGCGGACCGCCGCTGTAGGGGGATCCGGGGGCCCGGTAGGGCGGAGGCTGCTCAGCCGACCAGCCGGGCGGCGTCTCGTGACCGTCTGACATATACCAATCCTGGCACGGTGGGCGACTCATTGGTGTAGTCGGAGTACGGGGATGGTCGAAACACGCGATTGTCTTGCACACTGAGATTGCGGGCGGTGCAGGGGAGTCTAAAATTCGGCTTTCGATGGTCTGATGGTTATGTCAGGAGCCTGGCAAGGGTAACCTTCAGCAACCGTGCGGGTATGTCCCACAATGCGTAGAACGAATGAGGGGCCATGAAAGGACGCGTGCTGGTCGTCGACGACGACGCCGCTCTCGCCGAGATGCTCGGCATCGTGCTGAGGGGTGAAGGTTTCGAACCATCCTTCGTCTCCGACGGCGACAAGGCCCTCGACGCGTTCCGGGATACGCGCCCGGATCTGGTTCTGCTCGACCTGATGCTGCCGGGGGCGGACGGCATCGACGTGGCGCGCAGGATCAGGGCGGAGTCGGGGGTGCCCATCGTCATGCTCACCGCCAAGAGCGACACGATCGACGTCGTGCTCGGCCTCGAGTCGGGCGCCGACGACTACATCGTCAAGCCGTTCAAGCCCAAGGAGCTCGTGGCCAGGGTGCGGGCCCGGCTGCGCCGTACCGACGAGCCGACCCCCGAGATCCTGCAGATCGGCGACATCACCATCGACGTCGCGGGCCACTCGGTCAAGCGCGGCGAGGAGACCATCAACCTCACCCCGCTCGAGTTCGACCTGCTCGTCGCGCTGGCCCGCAAGCCGCGCCAGGTCTTCACCCGAGAGGTGCTCCTCGAGCAGGTCTGGGGTTACCGCCACGCGGCCGACACCCGCCTGGTCAACGTGCACGTCCAGCGGCTGCGCGCCAAGATCGAGAAGGACCCCGAGCACCCGGAGATCGTGGTCACGGTCCGTGGCGTGGGTTACAAAGCCGGCCCGGCCTGAGCCTTTCCTTTCTCATGTTCCCGTCGAAGAGCAGGCAACGTCGCAGGACGATCCGCCAGATTCTGGGCGGCGTCCGGCGGCGGGCCAGACGCGCGGCGGGGATGGTCCGCCACACCTGGCGGCGCTCGCTCCAGCTCCAGGTCATCACCAGCACGCTGGTGATCTCGGTGACCGTGGTCGCGGTCCTCGGCGTCTTCCTGGTCGACCAGATCAACACCTCGGTCGTCGACAGCCGCACCCAGGCCGCAGTCACCGACGCCACGGCCGACAGAGTCGCCATCGTGGCCGCGCTCAACCAGGAGCCCGCCGCGCGCGACAAGCCCGCCGACGGCAGTCCCTCGGTCACCGAAGACCCGCTCGACCAGGCCCTCTACGACATCATCGGCACCGGTGAGAGCGGCTGGCAGAAGCGCTACCAGCTGCTCGTGCTCAACCCGACCGAGCCGGGCGGGTCGCGGGCCACGGGCCGGGTGCTGCCCGTCGACGTGCCCGCCGACCTGCGCGCGAAGCTGCAGATGAAGCGCGACAAGGGCGTGCTCAACGAACCGCAGCAGGTCAGGAAGCGCATCAAGTTCGCCGCGGGCGGCGAGCCCGAGCTGACCCTCGTGGTCGGCGCCTTCGTCCAGAACGGCTACGAGGTCTACCACTTCTTCCCGCTCACCGGCGAGGAGGAGATGCTGTCCACGGTCCGCCAGGTGCTGGTGGTCGTCGGCATCGGCCTGGTGCTGCTGCTCGGCGCCATCGCCTCCCTGGTCACCCGCCAGGTCGTGACCCCCGTACGGCTGGCCCGCCAGGCGGCGGAGCGCCTGGCCTCCGGACGGCTCGACGAGCGGCTCAAGGTCCGCGGCGAGGACGACCTCGCGCGCCTGGCCACCTCCTTCAACGAGATGGCCGCCAACCTGGCGCTCAAGATCCACCAGCTGGAGGAGCTGTCGCAGGTGCAGCGGCAGTTCGTCTCCGACGTCTCGCACGAGCTGCGAACCCCGCTCACCACCGTGCGCATGGCCGCCGACCTGCTCTACGACGCGCGCGAAGACTTCGAGCCGATGGCCGCGCGCTCGGCCGAGCTGATGCAGGCCCAGCTGGAGCGGTTCGAGTCGATGCTGGCCGACCTGCTGGAGATCAGCCGCTACGACGCCGGCGCGGCCACGCTCGACCTCGACTCCACCGACGTGCGCGACGTCGTGCTGCGCGCGGTGGGCGACTCCGAGGCGCTGGCCGAACGGCACGGCACCCGCTTCGAGCTGCGGCTGCCGAGCGAGCCGTGCATGGCCGAGATCGACAGTCGAAGGGTGGAACGGATCCTGCGCAACCTGCTGTTCAACGCGATCGAGCACGGTGAGGGGCGCGAGATCGTGGTGACGGTGGGGGCCGACCGTGACGCCGCGGCCGTGGCCGTACGGGATCACGGGGTCGGTCTGAAGCCGGGCGAGGAGCAGATGGTCTTCGACCGGTTCTGGAGGGCGGATCCCTCGCGGGCGCGCACGATCGGCGGAACCGGGCTCGGGCTGGCGATCTCCCGCGAGGACGCCATGTTGCACGGAGGCTGGCTGCAGGCGTGGGGAGCGCCTGGGGAGGGGTCGCAGTTCAGGCTCACCCTGCCCCGCACGGCGGGGGCCGTGCTCAAGGGGTCGCCGCTGTCGCTCGTGCCGCCGGAGGTGGAAATGCGGCGGACCTGGCGCGGGCACATCACGCCGGTGCTCGCACCGGCGGCGGGGGAGGGGGTGCTCCATGCGGAGTAGGAAGTTCGGCGTTCTCATGCTCGCGGCCAGCGTGGCCTGCGGCGGGTCCGCCTGTTCGGTGATCTCTGTGGGCGGGCCGCCCGAGCTGGCCAGGCCCGCCGACGCGGCGGACTCGATGACCAAGCCGTTCCAGCGCATGGTCGCCACGTCGCCCCACCCCGACTGGACGGCGACGCAGACCGTCGAGGGTCTCCTCGCGGCGATGGCCAGCTTCGACGACGTCGAGCAGAAGATCCTGCGGGAGTACCTCACCCCCGCGGCCAAGCAGGCCTGGAAGCCGGGCGAGTCGGTCACCGTGGTGGACGACAACCCCTCCGTCAAGGAGGTGCGCGAGGGCGTCGTCCAGATCGAGGCCACCCAGATCGCGATCATCCACGACGACGGCTGGTACGAGCCCAAGCGGGAGAAGTTCATCCTGAACATCCCCGTCGCCAAGACGCCGCAGGGCTACCGCGTCTCCATGCTCAGCAACGGGCTGACGCTCCTGACCGCGGCCGACGTGCGCAGGGCGTACGCACCGGCCGACGTCTACTTCCTCAGCGGCTCGGGCTCGCTCGACAACCCCATGGCCATCCCCGTCGTCGACCACGTGTGGCTGCCCGTCAACCCGCGCAGGTCGCTCGCGGAGACGATCGTCGACCGGCTGCTCGAAGGGCCCAGCGAGTCGCTCGAGGGCGCGGTCTCCACCGCGTTCGAGGGCATCAGCCTCGACCGGATCGATCCGGGCGACGAGACCGTCGTGGTCAGGCTCGAGGGCCAGTTCAAGGCCCAGCCCGCGCCCGTCGAGGCGCTGATGCGGCAGCTGCAGTGGAGCCTGCGGGACCTGACCAAGGGACGCACCATCGAGGTGCGGCTCAACGGCGAGTCCTTCTTCGAGTCGGGCCCGCTGACGATCGCTCCCAAGCAGACCGACGCGTGGCTGCGCTCGCCCGAGAGCAAGGTCTACTTCGTCCAGAACGGCCAGCTGATGCGGCTCGGAGAGAACGGCGCGGGCATCGCCTTCCCCGGGCCCGTCGGCCAGCTGGGCGACGTCTACAAGGAGCCCGCGATCACCGGCACGCCGGGGCCGCGCGAGGGCGACCCGACGGAGTACGTGGCCGCGCTCAAGAGCGACGGGCGCAGCATCTGGATCAACCGCCTCGCCGGCGACGGGCAGTGGGAGGAGGCCATCAAGGGCACCGACCTGACCGCCCCCAGCTGGAACTGGAACGGCACGCTCTGGACCGTCGACAGGATCGACGCGCAGACCTCCTACGTCCTGCGCTACGACATGTCGGCCCTGGACCAGCCGGTGACGCGCATCGCCGCCCCCGAGCTGAACGGCAAGCAGGTCAAGGCCTTCAAGGTCGCGAGGGACGGCACCAGGGTGGCCGCCATCGTGGCCGACGGCAAGGGCGTCTCCGTCATGGTCGGCGTCATCACCGGCGACAAGCTCGACCACTTCCAGACGTTGCTGACGGCGGGAGACACCGAGGAGATCAAGGACCTCGCCTGGCGCGACTCCGAGCACCTGCTCGCGCTGGGGAGCAGCAACTCGGACCGCACCCTCTCCGAGATCGACATCAGCAACGGCGCGGTGCGGCAACTTCCGGCCCACGAGCACACCACGTCCATCACGGCGTTGAACGACCGGCTGGTGGCGGGCACCGACGCCGACAAGGACGGGGGCGGCAAGGTGCTGGAGCTCGTGCAGGACAAGTGGGTCGACACCAAGGCCCAGCCGGGCACCCTCTACCCCACCTTCCCCCTCGACTGACCTCCTCTGCGGCTTCACCTGGCGGCTTTCCCGCCTCTCCCGCGCATTCGCTGCCACATCGCGCGTCACCCCCATCGCGCGTTCACCCCCTCGGGCGACTGCCCCGCCTCGCGCGTTCGTTCCCTCGGGCGATTGCCCCCGCCTCGTGCCCCCGGCAAGCCCCGCCTGGCTTCATCTCGCGCCTTGTTCCCTCGTGTGGTTCCCGGCGTTGACCTCGCACGCCCTTGGCCGGGTCTTGTGGGCGGTGCGGTTCTGTCGGTGGGGCCGGGCATCCTGGCACGCGTGCTCGACCTCCTCCTCCCCGTCCGATGCGTTGGCTGCGCCGCCCGCGGCGCGCTGCTGTGCGACGCGTGCCTGGTCGTCGCCCCCGCCGTCAGGACACCGGTCCCCGGCCCCGAAGGGCTGCCCGTCTGCTGGTCGGCGGCGCTCTACGAGGGCGCGGCCCGCGAGGCGATCCTCCACTACAAGGAGCGCGGCCGTACGGCTCTCGCCGTCCCGTTAGCCCAGGCGCTGGCCTTCACCATCGTCACCGCCATGCCCCGGGGAGCCTTCGTCGTCGTGCCGGTGCCGAGCGCCAGGCGGGCCGTACGCGCGAGAGGGCACGACCCGGTGGGGCGGCTGGCCGCGCTCGCCGTACGGCAGCTGGCGACGCTGGGCAGGGCGGTCACCCTCCGCACCGATCTCAGGCAGCACCGGAGAGTGGCGGACCAGGCGGGGCTCAGCGCCGCGCAGAGGGTCGCCAATCTCGAGTCCTCCCTACGAGTCGCGCAGGCGGGCCGCGCGCCCCTGAATGGCCGCTCAGGGGCGCCTGTGGTCCTTGTGGACGACGTCGTCACGACCGGCGCGACACTGGCCGAGGCGGCCAGGGCGGTGCGGGCGGCGGGGGCGGTCGTGAACGTCGCGGTGACCATCGCCGCGACACGCCGGAAAAACCAGGATTCGTTGAGGTGACTGAGAGTAAAGACGACGCCAAGTCTCCAGCCTCCCCGCTTCGCTACATCTCTCTTCCTCGCGCGCAGCTCATCGGGCTCGGCAGGCCCGTCTGCAAAGGGTATTCAGTCGCTAATGCGGACATCTGTTACCCCTCGTTCGAGCTTGGAAAATCACGCAAAGTGATCTTTTAGGCGATCCCCAGGCTGACATTCGGACGGGATGCGGATAGCGTTCTGACATGGCACCCGTTCGGGTCCGTGGTTGCGCAGGGTCGGGGCTCCCGGCTCTGCTAGCCGATGCCAGCCGCAGGCGAAACGGTCCACGTAAGGCGACTCTTTGTCGACTGATCACGGTGCGGCTTAGGAGTAAGTCCTGCCTTCCCGGGGGTCCAGATGTCCCCCGACCAGAAGAGAAGGGCAGTAGTGGCAAAGAGCTGCGAACCTCTCAGCAGGCGATTGTGGGGTCGAAGACCAGGTCGGCCGAGCGGGTGCCACTGGAGCCGCTGGTGATGACGTGTCGAAAGAGGGTAACGGTGGAACTAGACCTCGCCCGGCAGGCACATCGTCGGGCGCTCTGTCTCAGTCGTTAGACGAAGGGGGGCTGTTGCATGGACATCATCGTCAAGGGACGGCACACAGGAGTGAGTGACCGGTTCCGGGACCACGTGACGACCAAGCTGGCCAGGATCGAGCGTCTGGACAACAAGCTCATTCGAGTCGATGTGGAGGTGTCGAAGGAGCGCAACCCCCGTCTCGCAGATCAGCGCGAGCGCGTCGAGCTCACCATTCACTCACGAGGACCCGCCGTTCGCGCCGAGGCCTCGGCCGACGACCGATTCGCCGCCCTCGACCTCGCACTCGACAAGCTCGAAGGCCGCCTCAGGCGGATCGCGGACCGGCGCAAGGTTCATCACGGCAACCACGCGACCCCTTCCGTGGCCGAGCTGACGGCGGCGCTGGCCGACGTCTACGACACGACACCGCAGGCCGCCGCCGCTCCCGCGCAGGCGGAGCCGGAGGAGGAGGACATCCTCCCCGACGACAAGGCCTACGACGACATCGTTCCCATCGAGATGGACGGCGAAGGCCCCTGCGTCGTCCGGGAGAAGTTCCACAAAGCCGAGCCGATGACCATTGACCAGGCCCTTCTCGAGATGGAACTGGTCGGTCACGACTTCTACCTGTTCCGTGACAAGGAGAGCGGCCAGCCGAGCGTCGTCTACAGTCGGCGCGGCTACAACTACGGCGTGTTGCGGCTCGTCGAGCCGTAATGACGTAAACAAGATCCTCTCGACCACCCCAGGACCGCAAAACCCTGGCATCATGGCGGTTCAACGGCTCTGGCCCCCCACGAGGAGGAGACGTGAGCGAGCGCAGCGAGCGAGTCGAGGCGGCGCGCCCCGGCCACGTGAGCGAGCGAGCCATCAGGCAGATGCGGTCCCCCGAGGAGGCCGCATGAGCGACCCGATCCGCGTGATGATCGTTGACGATCACGAGCTGATCAGGCGCAGCCTCGCGCTGGCTTTGGCGGCCGAGGAGGACATCGAGGTGGTCGGCGAGGCGAGCGACGGGCAGGAGGCGGTCGAGCTTGCCGATCGTCTCCTCCCCGACGTCGTCCTGATGGATGTTCGCATGCCCAGACAGGGCGGCATCGAGGCGACCGGCGGCATCAAGGCGTCGGTGCCGAGCACCAGGATCATCATGCTGACGGTCAGCGACGAGGAGGAGGACCTCTTCGAGGCGATCAAGGCAGGGGCGACCGGTTATCTGCTGAAGGACGTCCAGATCGACGAGGTGCCCGACGCGGTGCGGGGGGTGTACGAGGGTCAGTCCCTCATCAACCCCGCGATGGCGGCGAAGCTCATCACCGAGTTCGCCAACATGAGCCGCAAGGAGGCCGAACGGCCACCCCAGCTGCCCGTTCCGCGACTGACGGACCGGGAGATGGAGGTGCTGCGGCTGGTGGCGAAGGGGATGAACAACCGGGAGATCGCCAAACAGCTGTTCATCTCGGAGAACACGGTGAAGAACCACGTCCGCAACATCCTCGACAAGCTGCAGCTGCATTCGAGGATGGAGGCCGTGGTCTACGCCGTCCGGGAACGCATGCTGGAGATCACCTGACAGCGGCTGTCTCGGGGAGAACCGCAGCGGCGCGGCGATCGCGTTCCGACAACCTGGGCAGCTTGGATGAGGACGCGTCGCTTCACGCGTAGAGGCGCGAGTCGAGCCCTCGGAGGACCTCGGCCCGGGACGGAGTCGGCGGCCCGAAGTCCTCTGGAGGCGGGGGTGCAACGCCGAGGGCGTCCCAGGTCTCAGGCAGGGTTACAACGCCGAGGGCGTCCCAGGTCTCAGGCAGGGTTACAACGCCGAGGGCGTCCCAGGTCTCAGGCGAGGGCGCAACGCCGAGGGCGTCTCAGGTCCCAGGCCGGGTACAACGCCTCGGCGCCCTCTATGGACTGTCCTCGCAGGTTCAGCGCGGTGCCGACGACCATGCGCAGGGTCACCGGAGGTCCGAGGGCCCCTGGGACAGCGCGTCGAGGAGCGGGCGGGTGTGAGCCTCGGGGGTGACCCGCTCGACCCGTACGTCGGTGCAGCCCACCCAGCTCGCCGCCGACCAGAGCGCCTCCAGCACCGCCGCGATGTCGGCCGAACGCACCACGGACGACTCGAACGACACATGCCTGGCCACGAAGGTGGACCCCTCACGCGCGGGATCGACCCTGCCGATCAGCCTGCCGCCCGCGAGGACCGGCATCGTGAAGTAGCCGTGGACGCGCTTCGCCTTGGGGACGTACAGCTCCAGCTGGTAGTCGAAATCGAAGATTCGCGAGGTCCGGCCCCTGTGCCAGATGAGCGAGTCGAACGGCGAGACCAGCGTGGTGCGATGCCGTCCGCGTGGAACCGACGCCAGCGCCTCGGGATCCGCCCAGGCGTTCGGCACCCGCCCCGAAACCGCGGGCAAGCCGACCCCACCGGAGCCCAAGGAACCCCGCCCGGAGACCCCGAACCCCGAGAGTGAGGACCTGGAAACCCCGGACCCCGAGTCCCCGGACCCGGAGACAGCGGACCCCGAGCCGCCGGACCCAGAGACTTGGGACCCGGAGGTCCCCGAGCCGGAAAGTAGGGAGTTGGAGAGCACGGAGTCGGAGGCCGCAGCGTCAAGGGGCTCGGCGCTGAGAGGTTCCAAGCCGGAGGACACGGCTCCCGAAACAACGGAACCAGAGGTGACGGCCACGGAACCGGAAGTAACCGAGCCCGAGCCAGCGGAGCCCGACTCGACGGTGCCCGGAGTCGCGGAGGCCGAGAAAACAGAGCTCGAGCCAACGGAGCCCGAGGATGCGGCCGGGAGGATGGAGCCCCGAGATGCGGTGTCCGAGGGGATGGAGCCCGGAGCCGCGGAGCCGGAGGATGTGGCAATGGAGGTGGATGATGCCGTCGGAGGCGTGGCGGCTGTGCGGCGAGAAGGCTTGGCTGTCGGCCAGCCGGCCACGTGCACCGGGACGAGTCCGGCAGCACCGCTGGCCAGGGCCTCGTCGAGCATCGCGGCGTAGGGGCCCTTGAGCCTGAGGAAGTCGATCAGATCGCCGCGCGTGGCCACACCGAGGGCGGCACCCGCGATGCGGGCCAGCCGTACGACGCACTCCTCGTCGGTGAGCTCCACGCCGAGCACGTCGGCGGGGACGGCGCGTTCGGCCAGGTCGTAGACCCTGCGCCAGCCGATGCGCTGGGTGCAGACGAGCTCGCCGATGTCGAGCAGCCACTCCAGCGCGATCTTGGAGTCGGACCAGTCCCACCACTCGGCGCTCTTCTTGGCGCCGCCGATGTCGGAGGTGGTCACCGGGCCGCTGTCGCGCACCTGGTGGAGCACCTTCTCGTAGTCGGCAGGGACCTCGTGCCAGCGCTGCTTCCTCGCGCGGTAGGCGCGGCGGCGGAAGTCGTAGAGCGGCCAGTGCTCGATGGGGAGGATGCAGGCGGCGTGACACCAGTACTCGAAGCTGCGGGCCGGGTTGTGCCAGTAGGCGCGCTCGATCGTCTCCCTGCCGACGGCGCCGAGCCTGCCGTAGGCGACCAGTTCGTGCGAGCGGGCGAGGACGGAGACGGTGTCGAGTTGGACGGCGCCCAGCCTGCGGAGCATGCCCTGCACTCCACCACGGCGGACGTCGGCACCCATGAAGCCCTGGGCGCGCAGGATCAGCCTGCGCGCGTCATCGGCACTCAACTCGGTCATGTCACGGATTCCGTACGGCACAGCATGCCGGGCATCGTAACCGCGAGCACCGACAGAAAACGGCCGGCCGTACGAGAGGAGGGGGTTACCGGGGCGCCGGGGTTCTCGAGCGGGAGCCTTGTGGCGCGGACTCTCAGAGAAGGGGGTGCAGAGAGGATGGCGGGTCCGGCCGTTCGGGCTGGGGTGCCAGGTTTTTGTGCCCACGAACTGTGGTGGCGGGGCGGGCGTGGTGGGTGCCCGGGCGCCCGCCACCGGGGGAGAATCTCGTCAGCGATGGTCCTCGGCGCGCATGCCCGCGCGCGGCGCGTCGATGACGACGTCGGAGAAGATGTCGAAGACGAGGGCGAGGATCCCGCCCAGGGCGATCACCCCTACGCCGATCCAGATGATCAGCCAGTTGGCCATCGTCAGGCCGACGCCGCCCACGATGAACCCGGCGAAGATGACGGTGACCGCCAGCCACGACGACGCACGCCCACCGTGGTTGCCTAGGTTGTGACCATCTGCCATGGCCTATCCCTCCTGAAGGTGTTTCCCGCCCTGCCATGTCAATGGTGCGAGATCGGTCTAGATCGGCATACGCTCTGCCGAAAGACCATTCTCCCAGACGATGACTGCGGCCTCCCCAGCGCGGTGGCTGTGTCTGGTGGCAGAACGGCCTACGATGGCAACGGGGAAGTTTGTCTCAGCCTCTCCTCCTGGCGGCCGCCGGGGTAGACCTGCGAGGAGCTTTACACAAAGTGCCAGCCATTCTCGACAAGATTCTGCGCGCCGGCGAGAACAAGATCCTGCGCAAGCTCAATCGGATCGCCGTCCAGGTCAACTCCATCGAGGACGACTTCAAGAGCCTGTCCGACGCGGAGTTGCGCGCGCTCACGGATGAGTTCAAGCAGCGACACGCCGATGGCGAGTCGCTCGACGACCTGCTCCCCGAGGCGTTCGCGACGGTCCGCGAGGCTGCGCGCCGCGTGCTGGGACAGCGTCCCTTCGACGTCCAGATCATGGGCGGCGCCAACCTTCATCTGGGCAACATCTCGGAGATGAAGACCGGTGAGGGCAAGACCCTGACCGCTACTCTTCCCTCCTACCTCAACGCCATCTCGGGCAAGGGCGTCCACGTCATCACGACCAACGACTATCTGGTCAAGGTCGGCGCCGAGAACATGGGCCGCATCCACCGCTTCCTCGGTCTCGAGGTCGGGATGATCCTCGCGGGGCAGGACCCGGCCGAGCGCCGCAAGATGTACAACGCCGACATCACGTACGGGACGAACAACGAGTTCGGCTTCGACTACCTCCGCGACAACATGGCGTGGTCGCTGGAGGAGTGCGTCCAGCGCGGCCACAACTTCGCGATCGTGGACGAGGTCGACTCCATCCTCATCGACGAGGCCCGTACCCCGCTGATCATCTCGGGCCCCGGCGAGCAGTCGGGCAAGTGGTACACCGAGTTCGCCAAGATCGTGCCGCGCCTCCGCAAGGGCGTCGAGGCCAAGACGCCCGGCGAGCCCAGCACCGGCGACTACGTCGTCGACGAGAAGAAGCGCACGGTCGGCATCCTCGAGGCCGGTGTGGAGAAGGTCGAGGACTGGCTCGGCATCGACAACCTCTACAAGCCCGAGCACACCCACCTGGTCGGCTACCTCAACAACGCGTTGAAGGCCAAGGAGCTCTACAAGAAGGACAAGGACTACATCGTCGCCGACGGCGAGGTCCTGATCGTCGACGAGTTCACCGGTCGAGTCCTGCACGGGCGCCGCTACAACGAGGGCATGCACCAGGCCATCGAGGCCAAGGAGGGGGTGAAGATCAAGGACGAGAACCAGACGCTCGCCACGATCACCCTCCAGAACTACTTCCGCCTCTACACCAAGCTGTCCGGCATGACCGGCACCGCGGTCACCGAGGCCAACGAGTTCCACCAGACCTACAAGCTCGGCGTCGTCCCGATCCCGACCAACAGGCCGATGATCCGCAAGGACCAGTCCGACCTGATCTACCGGACCGAGGACGCCAAGTTCCACGCGGTCGTCGACGACATCGTCGAGCGCTACGAGATCGGCCAGCCGGTCCTCGTCGGCACCACCTCGGTCGAGAAGTCCGAGCGGCTGTCGAAGCTGCTGACCCGCAGGGGCGTCAAGCACGAGGTGCTCAACGCCAAGAACCACGCGCGTGAGGCGGCGATCGTCGCCGAGGCGGGCCGCAAGCACGCCGTGACGGTGGCCACCAACATGGCGGGCCGCGGCACCGACATCATGCTCGGCGGCAGCCCCGAGTTCCGCGCCGACATCGAGCTGCGCCAGCGCGGCCTCGACCCGATCGAGACGCCCGAAGAGTACGACAAGGCCTGGCCCGAGGCGCTGGAGAAGGCCAAGCAGGCGGTCAAGGCCGAGCACGAGGAGGTCACCGGCCTCGGTGGGCTCTACGTCCTCGGCACCGAGCGCCACGAGTCGCGGCGCATCGACAACCAGCTGCGCGGCCGTTCCGGCCGTCAGGGCGACCCGGGTGAGTCGCGCTTCTACCTCTCGCTCGGCGACGACCTGATGCGCCTGTTCAACTCGCCGCGGGTCGAATCGATCATGGTCAGGATGAACATCCCCGACGACCAGCCGATCGAGTCGGGCATCGTCACCAAGGCCGTCGCCTCCGCGCAGCACCAGGTCGAGCAGCAGAACTTCGAGATCCGCAAGAACGTTCTGAAGTACGACGAGGTCATGAACCGGCAGCGCAAGGTGATCTACGCCGAGCGCCACCGCGTGCTGGAGGGCGCCGACCTGCACGAGCAGGTCCGCGGCTTCGTCACCGACGTGATCAAGGAGTACGTCTCCGCCGCCACCGCCGAGGGCTTCTCCGAGGAATGGGACCTCGACAAGCTGTGGAAGGCGTTCGGCGAGCTCTACCCGATCTCGCTCAAGCTCGAGGACGTCATCGAGGAGGCCGGCGGCCGCGAGGAACTGTCCGCCGAGCTGCTCAACGAGAAGGTCATCGCCGACGCCCTGGCCGCCTACGACCGGCGCGAGGAGGAGCTCGGCTCCGAGGCCATGCGCGAGCTGGAGCGGCGCGTCATCCTGTCGGTCCTCGACCGCAAGTGGCGCGAGCACCTCTACGAGATGGACTACCTCCAGGAGGGCATCGGGCTGCGCGCGATGGCGCAGCGCGACCCGCTGATCGAGTACCAGCGCGAGGGCTTCGAGATGTTCTCCGCGATGCTCGACGGCATCAAGGAGGAGTCGGTCGGCTACCTGTTCAACCTCGAGGTCGAGGTGCAGGAGAACCCGATCGTCGAGGAGTCCGCGGAGGTCGCGGAGACCCGGTCGATCATCGCCCGCGGGCTGCGCGGACCCGAGCGTCCGGCCCAGCTGGAGTACACCGCTCCCGGTGAGGGCGGCGAGGTCGAGCACACCAGCGTCCGCACCACCGCCGCCGAGCGCGCCGCCTACGGCAACGTGGAGCGCAACGCGCCATGCCCGTGCGGCTCCGGCAAGAAGTACAAGCGCTGCCACGGCGACCCCAAGCACGTCGAGGCATAACCGCCACACCCGAAAGCCCCGTTCCCGGTTCCCGGGGCGGGGCTTTCGTCGTCTTCTGGGAGGGAAATGGAGGACGGCGTGCGCGGGTGCTCCGCGATTCGGAGGAGGGCATGGGGTGAGGGCGCGCGTCGGCAACCGGTGGCCGTGGGATTTCGGGTGGAACGAATGGGCTGACGGCGTGCGGCGGCGTTCGGTGGCCGTGGGATTTCGGGTGGAGGGGATGGGCTGACGGCGTCCGGGGCCGTGGGGGCGTGCGGGCGTGCTTCCGGCGGAGGTGACACCGGGTGGGGGCGTGCCCCGGATTGCGGGTGTCGTCGAGGGTGGGAAGGGCCGCGCGGAGGAACGGGGAAGATCCGCGCGGCCAGGGGAAGGTCAGGTGAGGGTGCGGACCTCGATCTCGTACACGCGGGCCACGTCGAGCTCGTTGCCGGACGGGTCGGTGATCAGCAGCCGCACCTGGTCGGCGGTGACGCCACCTCCAGGAACGGCCACCCGGCCCGAGGTGTTGCCGGCGATCCGGCCGAGCTCACGCCAGCCCTCCGCCGTGTGCGCCTCGACCGTGAAGTCGCGCAGCACGTCGCTGCCGGCCGTGGCGGCCCTGCTGTACCCGCTGTGGACCACCACCTCGTGCACCGGGACCTGACGCCCGTAGTCGACGGTGATGGCCGGCGTGGCGTCGTCCTGGGCGGAGATCCAGCGGCTGTCGTCGGCGCAGAGCCCGTCGACCGCCTTGGCGCCCTCCGTGCCCGCGCGCAGTGAGGAGGAGGCGGTGACGGTGGCGTTCAACGCGACATTGACCCCCGAAGCGGTGGTCCTGGACAGCCGCTCGGCGATCGCCGCGAACGGCTCGCCGACACCGGGCCTGGCCGCGCGGGGCACGGTCGCGTGCCAGAGCGCCCCCTCGTACGGCGCGGTCAGGTAGAGGAGGTCGGTGCCGCGCCGTCCGTCCTCGGCGCGGAGCCGCTGCAACCCCTGCCGCACCTCGCCGAGCGTGCTGAACGCCCAGGTGCCCTGTCCCGCCGCGCGCTCCGCCATGACGGCCTGGCTCCTGACGCCGCCGCAGCCGCCCGCCTCGGCGACGAAGTAGATACGGGTGCTGGGTCCGGCGTGGGTGACGCCGATCGTGGCGGAGTTGTCGACGGGGAAGCCGCCGTCGCCGTTGCGGACCACGGTCTCCAGCGTCCACGCCGACCCGTTCCAGGTGGCATGGCGCACGTCGAAGCCGGCGAAGGTGCCCCCCTGGCTCCCGGGGCGGTAGCGATAGGCGATGCCGCGCAGGCCCTGGCCGTCCACGGCGAGTTTGGCGGTCTGTACGGCGGGGCTCGGCGAGTGGACCGTCTCGCCCTCGGCGAAGGGCTGGTAGACGATCGGGGCGCCCGCGTCGGGCCCGACGGGAACGGTCACGGGGTCGCCTGCGGCGTCGCGGAAGGAGCCGTCGGCGGGGTCGTAGACGGCGTAGGAGCCCAGGTGGCGCAGCGCGGTGGAGGGCCAGGGGCCCCACTCCCACAGCACGTGCACCCGGCCGAGGCCGTCGACCTGGAGGTCGTCGGGGTAGAAGGCGTGGTCGCGGGCGGATGCGACGACGGCCGCCCTGCTCCAGGTGTCGGTAGCGGTGTCGAAGCGGTAGAGCCTCCCGCTGCGGGTGCGCTGGGCGTCCTGGTCGGCCCTGGCCAGCACGTAGGCGTCGCCGTCCGTGCCGCGCACGGTCACGGGATAGGTGAAGAACAGGTCCCTGTCGGGCAGCTGCGCCGCGGCCTCGGCCATCGAGGTCACGTCACCGGCCCTGGTGCTCTGGTAGTACCGCCAGCGGTGGTTGTGCATCGACACGAACGCGTGGATGCGCCCGTCGCCGTCCACGACGATCGAGGGCTGGTTGTGGCCGATGTCGTCGCCGTAGGTGACGCAGCCGCCCGAGGCGGCGGGCAGGCAGGCGGTGGTCCACGTCCCGTCCGCCGCTCTGGAGGCGAGGTGCACCTCGTGCTGGCCCGCCGTACTGGCGGGCGCGTTGTAGGCGACGTAGGAGACGCCCTGGAAGGAGTCGAGCGGACGCCACCAGCCGGCCTGGTTGGAGGGGTCCACCTCGTACGGCAGGCGCTCGATCGCGGGCACGGGCCTGGCGGGGGAGGGCTCGTCGCCGGCCTCCGCGGGGGCGGCGAGGCAGGTCAGGGCGAGCAGCACGGCCGCCACGGTGACGGCCGGCCTTCTGGACAGGATGGGCATGCGCTTCCTCACGGTGTCGGTGAGCGGGGGGTCATGCGGAACCGAGGCGCCCGTCAGGCATGGCATGCGACCATGGAGCGGGAACACCTCTGTCATGGCTGGCAGGGAGTGCCGGGAGCCGCCCGGGAGGACACGGGGGTCCGCGCGGAATGGCCGTTCCGCGTGGACCCGCCCCCTACCGGGCGGCCTCCAGATAAAGGGCTCCTTCCGGAGAAGGGCTCCTTCCGGAGAAGGGCTCCTTCCGGAGAAGGGCTCCTTCCGGAGAAGGGCTCCTTCCGGAGAAGGGCTCCTTCCGGAGAAGGGCTCCTTCCGGAGAAGGGCTCCTTCCGGAGAAGGGCTCCTTCCGGAGAAGGGCTACTTCTGCAGGCCCTTGGCGGTCTCGGCCGCCTTGGCCAGCGCCTCCTTGGCCGACGACTGCCCGACCAGGACGGCCTGCACCTGCTCGGCGATCGTGCTCTCGATCTGCGCGTAACCGGCGTAACGCCAGAACGGGTTCGGCGAGGCCGTCTTGGTGATCTTCTCGGTCCACTCGGTGGTGAAGGTGTCGCCCGCGACCTTCGGATCGGCGAGGCCCGCGGTGGTGGTCGGTGGCAGCTTCACCTTCTCGAAGAAGCCGGCCACGGTCGCGGTGTCGGAGGTGGCGAAGGAGGCGAAGTCGGCGGCGGCGTCGGCGCCCTCGCCGTCCACCACCACGATCACGTGGCCCCACAGCAGCGCCCGCGGCGTGTCGCCGGCCTTCAGCACCGGCCTGGCCAGCGGCGCCATCTTCTCGGTCAGCGTCTTGTCGGGCGCCTGGCTGGACACCACGCCGCGCGCGATGATCGCGTCGTCGTAGAAGGCCGCCTTGCCCTGGGCGAACAGCGCGCGGGCGTCGAAGCGGTCGACGTCGGGAGCGATGAGCTTGGCGTCGTGCAGCTTCTTGTACCACTCGACGGCGGCGACGGAGGCGTCGTCGCCGACCGCGATCTCGTCGCCGTTCAGCAGCGGGCTGCCGAACGTCTGCATCCACGGCAGGATGTCCTTGAGTTGGGCCGCCTTGGTCGCCGCCGCGTACGGCACCACGCCGCCGCCGAGCTTTCCGACCTTCTCCAGCGCCGCCTCGAACTCCTCGATCGTCGAGGGCAGGCCGTCCACCCCGGCCTTCTCCAGCAGCTCGGTGTTGGCGATGAGGCCGATGGAGCCGGTCGTCCAGGGCAGTCCGAGCTGCTTGCCGCCGAACTGGCCGCTGGAGCGGGCCACCTCGGTGTAGCCGCCCTTGGCGGCCTCGGGCGAGAGATCCCTGAGCCTGCCCATGGCGGCCAGGGCGCCGAGCCAGGAGATGTCGAGCTGGACGGCCCCCGAGATCTGGCCGCCGCGCAGCTTGAGCGTCACCTGGTTGAGGTACTCGTTGTAGGGGAAGGAGGCGGTGTTGACCTTCACCTTCCCGGCCGTCGCGTAGGCGTCCACGATGGCCTGCACGGCGCCCTTCTGCGCCTCCTCGTTCAGCGACCACGAGGTGAAGCCGAAGGTCTTGGCCGCGGTGTCGCCCTTGGGCGCGCCGCCGCCGGAGGCGTCGGGGGCGCAGGCCGCCAGGACGGTCGCGCCGAGGGTGGACAGTCCGAGCATCCGCAGGGCGTCCCTGCGGTTCATCGTTGTCATGGTTTCTCCAGGAGAGGGGTGGGGGTCAGCCCTTGACCGCGCCCGCCGTGAGCCCGCCGACCAGGTATCGCTGCAGGAACATGAACGCGGCGATGACAGGGAGGGAGACGACGAAGGACGCGGCCATGAGGTCTGGCCAGGCGGTTTGGAACTCCCCGAGGTAGGTGTGCACGAGGCCGGGCGGCAGCGTCTGGCGGTCGGGGTCGGTCAGGGTGAGGGCGAAGACGAAGTCGTTCCACGCCCTGACGAAGGCGAACAGTCCGGCCGCCACCAGGCCGGGAGCGGCCAGCGGCAGCGCGATCTGGTGCAGCGTGCGCAACCGGGAGGCCCCGTCGATCGCCGCGGCCTCCATCAGCGAGCTGGGGACCGTGTCGAAGATCCCCTTGAGCATCCACACGCACAGCGGCAGCGTGAACGTGGTGAACGAGAGGATCAGCGCCGTGTAGCTGCCCAGCAGCCCCGAGGCGCTGAACACGGCGTAGAGCGTGACCAGCAGCAGTGCCTGAGGGAACATCTGCGAGGCCAGCACCAGGTGCATGAGCGACTTGCGGCCCCGGTAGCGGAACTTGGAGAAGGCGTAGGCCATGTACGCGGAGATGACCACGCTGAGCACGGCCGTGACCACCGAGACGATCACGCTGTTCACCAGGTAACCGAACAGCTGCTCATTTTCGGCGAGGTTGGCGAAGTGGTCGAAGGTGATCTCGGTGGGGAACAGCGAGGGCGGGAAGCTGAAGGCCCGGTCGTCGGGCGTGAACGCGGTCGCGACCAGCCAGTAGACGGGCAGCATGCCGAACAGGCCGATGAGGACGACCGCGATCCACGCGGCCAGGCGCGAGCGGACCTGGTCGGGCCTGCGCCGCGCCTTCACCTGGCGCCGCGACACGGTGGCCGTCCTGGTCAGGGTCGCGGTCATGAGCGCTCCTTCGTCTCGCGTCGCAGGTAGAAGGCCACGAGCACGAGCAGCAGCAGCATCCACAGCCCGCCGAGCGCGGTGGCGTGACCCAGGTCGAAGCCCTTGAAGGCGGTGTCGTAGACCGCCACGGCGAACGTCTTGGTGGCGCCCGCGGGCCCGCCGCCGGTGAGCACGTAGATCGTGTCGAAGTGCTGGAAGTTCCAGATGAACTCCAGCAGCAGCACGATGCCCGCGATGCCCTTCATGTGCGGCAGCGTGACCGACCTGAACCTGCGGACGGCGCCCGCCCCGTCGACCGAGGCCGCCTCGTGCAGTTCCTTCGGCATCGTCTGCAGGCCCGCCAGCAGCATCACCATCATCCAGGGGAAGCTGGCCCAGGTCTTGGTGACGATCACCGCGATCATCGCCGTGACCGGCTGGCCGAGCCACGACACCGTCGTCTCGATGAACCCGAGCTCCATCAGCACGCCGTTGAGCACGCCGTAGTTGGCGTTGAAGATCCACAGCCAGAGGAAGGACACCACGACGCCGGGGATCACCCAGGGAAAGAGGAACAGGCCGCGCAGGAATCCGCTGCCCCTGATGCCCGAGTTGAGGGCCAGGGCCAGCGCGTAGCCGATCACGAAGGGGATGAGCGTGGCGCCGATCGTGAACACCAGCGTGTTGCGCAGCACCGGCCAGAAGTCGCCGCCGAGCACGTCGGCGAAGTTGGAGAGACCGGCGAAGGCACGGCCAGGGCGGACGAGGCTCTGCTCGAAGAACCCGGTGACCAGCGCCGACGCCAGCGGATAGGCGATGATCGCGAGGAACAGCGCGAGCCCCGGGATCATCAGCAGCCAGGCGAACTGCCCGTCGGACAGCTTCCTGGTGTTCATGCCGGGCTCGCGGCGAAGGCGTGGACGGGGCCGACGTAGCCCAGGCCGATGCTGATGGAGTCGGCCGTCTCGATGACCGTGCGGGCCAGCTCCGCCTCTCTGGCGGGCAGGTCCATCGCCGACAGCGGACCGGAGATGGAGATCGCCGCGACGACCGCGCGGGCCTGGTCGCGGATCGGCGCGGCGACGCACGCGCGGCCGAACGCCAGCTCCTCGACCTCGCTGGCGTAGCCCCGGCCGAGCACCGCGGCCAGTTCCTCGTCGAGCCGGTCGTGGGTGGGGACCGTCCGCGGCGTGAACGGCTGCATCGAGGACTCGGGCAGCAGTTCGCGACGCTCCTGCGCGCTCAGGCCGAGCAGCAGGCACTTGCCGATGCCCGTGGCGTACAGCGGCTTGCGCTGACCGGTCAGCACGAACGACCTGGGCGCCAGCCTGCCCTCGAAGTTCAGCAGGTAGAACATGGAGTCGCCGCGCCGGATCGCCACGTTCACGCCGAGCCCCAGGGCGGCCGCGAGGTCCTGCGCCACCTGGCGGGCCTCGCGGTGCACGGGGTTCTGGTTGAGCGCGACCCCGCCGAGCGTGATCGGCGCGGTGCCCAGGCGGTACAGGCCGCTGAGCTCGTCGCGTTCGACGAACTCCAGAGTCTCCAGCGTGGCCAGCAGCCGTGAGGCGGTCGAGGTGCCGAGCCCCGTGGCCTTGGCGACATCCGACACGCGCAGCTCGGGCCGGCCGCTCAGGAACACCCGCAGGACGGAGATCGCCCGTTCCACGCTCTGATTATTGCTCTGATCGGAAGCCACCCTGTCTCCATTGCATGAGATTTGCGGTATGTGGGATGGTTACGCACATGTTGCAAGGCAGTCAACCCCTTGCGATGGCCCGGGTGCGTCGCCGTCCGGTGAAGGCGCGGTCAGGCGGTCTCGAAGTCGGTGCAGACCCACTGGACGCCGCGGCGTTCGAGGCGGACGGCCAGGACGTGATGGCGCTCGCCGCAGTGCACGAGCAGGCACATCTCGACCGCCCCTTCCTTGGGCTGCGTGACGTGCGGGCGGCCGACGAGCGGGCGGCTGGCGGTTCTGATCATCCGTCCCGCGCGGACGAGCTCGGCGTAGGCGCGGTCGGCGAGACGGTCGGCGACCGTCTCGGGCGGGCGGCGGCCGGTGAGGACCTCGGCGAGCGCCTGGCCGAGGTGGCGCAGGTGGCGCTCGTCGGGGATGGATCCGGGCGGCCCCCAGACCAGCGGGCTCGGTTGGGCGGGCGCGAGGGCGAGGGCGCCGTCGGTGGTGGCCGCGGAGACGCGACGGTCCCCGTCGTACGGCGGGTCGGGGACGGGAGTGAGGGTGACGTGGGGCAGCGAAACGGGGCGCAGCCGGGATGGCATGAAACCTCCAGCCTCATGGGGGAGAACATCGCTATAAGGAGTTTTCGGTCCCACGCCCAGATACTTCGCCCGCCAACTTCGCGCTGCCCTGCGGCCTTTTGCGGCGATCAACGAAGAAGATCGCGCGAAGTTGGATCGGTTGGCGCCCAGCTCTTCCCGTATTCAGGCGAGCGCTCGCCGCTCGAGGGCCGCGCCGAATCCTTTCCGGACGGTTCATTTCCCGCCCGTACGGCAGGCCCCGTCACGCCGGTCCGGCCCCAGAGGTGCTGGGGGTGGTGTCGTCGTCGGGCTCCCGCCCGGGAGTGAGGATGTCGAACCTGCGGATCAGGAAGCTGAACAGCAGGTAGTACAGGACGAAGTAGGCCAGCCCGATCAGGATGATCAGCACCAGCCCGTGCGTGTTGGACTTGGTGGCGTTGAGCAGCATGTCGATGACGCCCGCGGAGAAGTTGAAGCCGAGCCGGGTGTCCAGCGTCGCGAGCAGCGCCATCGACGCGCCCGTGAGCAGCGCGTGGACGACGAACAGCATCGGCGCGACGAAGATGAACGCGAACTCCACCGGCTCGGTGATCCCCGTGACGAACGCGGTCAGCGCGCCGCCCATCATGATGGAGCCCACCGCCGCGCGCTTGTGCCGCGGGGCCGCCCGCCAGATCGCCAGCGCGGCGCCGGGGATGCCGAACATCAGCACGGGATAGAAGCCGGTCATGAAGATGCCCGCGCCGTCCTGGCCGATCGCGTAGCACTTGAGGTCGCCCGCCGCGTGCACGCCGTTGACGGTGCACTCGGGGATGACGGTCCAGACGATCGAGTTGACGAAGTGGTGCAGGCCCAGGGGGATCAGGAGCCGGTTGGCCACGCCGTAGACGCCGGCGCCGAGCGCGGCGTGGGTGGCCAGCCAGTCGCCGAAGCTGGTGAGCGCGGTGCCGATGGGCGGCCAGATGAGCCCGAAGAGCACGCCGAGGGCGAGCGCCGCAACGGCGGTGACGATCGGGACGAAGCGCCTGCCGCCGAAGAAGGCGAGCCAGCTGGGAAGCTTGATCCGGTAGTAGCGCTGCCACAGCACGGCGGCCACCAGGCCGATCATGATGCCGCCCAGCACCCCTGTCGGCTGGGCGGAGGCCGCCTGGTTGATGACCGCCGAGCCGTCCTGCAGGGTGAGGGTGACCTTCGTCTTGACCGCTTCGCTGGTGGAGTCGAAGAACATCCGCCTGGTGACCTGGTCGAAGACGAGGTAGCCGACGAGGGCGGCGAGCGCGGTCGAGCCGTCCGCCTTCTTGGCGAACCCGATGGCCACACCGATCGCGAACAGCAGCGGCAGGTTGTCGAAGAGCGCGCCCCCGGCGGCGGCGAAGATCGAGGCCACCTTGTCGAGGAAGGCGTTGTCGGTACGGCCGAGCAGGTCGTCCTGGCCGAACCTGAGCAGCAGACCGGCGGCGGGCAGGACCGCGATGGGCATCATCAGCGACCGGCCGATGCGCTGCAGCACGGCGAACGCCGACGACCAGAACGATGCGCCGCCCTCGGCGGCCGTTGCGCTCATCCCGACTCCCCCGGCAGCTGCTCACGGGGGATGCCGGATATCTACCACGCGCTGTCCTGGGGAAACGCGGGCTTGGCGGGGCCGGGTCAGCCGGTGGCGGGTTTGGCGGGGGCGGCGCTCTCGCCGGAGTCGACGTCCACCTCGGGCTCCCGTCCCGGGGTCATGATGTTCAGCCGCCTGATCAGGAAGCTGAACACGACGTAGTACACCGCGCCGTAGATCACCCCGACGACCAGGATGCCCACGAGGTTGTGCGTGTTGGACTTGCTCGCGTTCAGCAGCATGTCGAGCAGCCCCGCCGAGAAGCCGAAGCCGAGCTGTCCGCCGATCAGCGTGGTCACCGCCATCGCGATGCCGGTGAGGACGGCGTGCGCCACCAGCAGCACCGGAGCGACGAACAGGAACGCGAACTCGATCGGCTCGGTGATGCCCGTGACGAAGGAGGCCAGCGCGGCCGAGAGCATGATGCCGCCCACGGCCTTCCGCTTGCCCGGCAGGGCCGCGCGCCAGATGGCCAGGGCGGCGGCGGGCAGGGCGAACATCATGATCGGGAAGAAGCCGGCCATGAACTCGCCCGCGTTCGGGTCGCCGCCGAAGTAGCAGTTCCAGTCGCCGGCCAGGGTGCGCCCGCCGACCTGGCACTCGGGGACGACGTACCAGACGATCGAGTTGACGAAGTGGTGCAGGCCGAGCGGCACGAGCAGGCGGTTGAAGAACCCGTACAGGCCCGTCCCCACGGCCCCCGCGTCGGCCAGCGCCTTGCCCGCCTCGCCGATCCAGCCGCCGAGCACCGGCCAGATCCAGCCGATCAGCACGCCCAGCACCAGGGCCGCGATGGAGGTGACGATGGGCACGAAGCGGCGGCCGCCGAAGAAGGCCAGCCACGACGGCAGCTTGATGCGGTGGAAACGCTGCCAGAGGATCGCGGTCACCAGGCCGATCAGGATGCCGCCGAGCACCTTGGTCGGGTTCTGGATGCCGTAGTTGACGACCTCGGTGACCCCCTGGTCCTCGGCCTGGCGGATCAGGACCGTGTCGCGGATCGCCGAGTCGAAGAACATGACCTTGCTGACGCGGTCGAAGACGAGGTAGCCCACCACGGCCGCCAGCGCGGTCGAGCCGTCCCCCTTGCGGGCGAACCCGATCGCCACCCCGACCGCGAACAGCAGCGGCAGGTTCTCCAGCAGGGCCTCTCCAGCGGCGCCGAGCACCGCGGCGACGTGCGTCATCCAGGTGAAACCGGCCACGTCGGCCAGACCGCCGGGGTCGGCGCCGTTGGAGCCGAGCATGTCGGGCTGGCCGACGCGCAATAACAGCGCCGCGGCGGGAAGGGCCGCGATGGGCAGCATGAGCGAGCGGCCCAGGCGCTGGAGCACGGCCATGACGCGGGCGAACGGCGAAGGGATCGCGGCGGAGTCGTTCACCGGTCGTTCCTCCGGATGGTCGGGGGGAAGGGGAACGGGGTCGTGGCGTAGCACGTAGCATGCCGTACCCGCGCAGACCGGTCAGCCGCGACGGGTAGGAATCTCCAGCATGGTGCGCAACTGGTACCGATCGGCCCGGTAGGTGGAGACCCCGAGTTCGGCGCAGACCCCACCCGCGAACGAGCGTCGCTGCAACAGCAGCACCGCCCCTCCGCGCGGCAGCTTCAGCAGGTCGGCGTCGCTGGGATCGGCGAGGCCGCCGTCGATGGTCAGCTCGCCCGCGTCCATGACGATCCCGTAGCGCTGCTCGAGCAACTGGTACAGCGAGCGCCCCGTGAGGTCGTGGTCGGCCAGGTCGGGCGCCAGGGAGACGGGGATGTGCGCGCGCTCGATCGACAGCGGTTCACCGTCGGCGGTCCGCAGCCGCTCGATGAAGTGCACCTCCTCTCCCGGCTGGATCCCCAGCTCCTTGGCCAGGTGCGCGCTCGCGCGCACGATGCGTCTGTCGAGGTCGCGCGAGCCGGGTTCGAGGCCCCGGGCGCGCATGTCGTTGGTGAAGGAGGTGAGCTGGAGGGCCAGCTCGATCTTCGGCCTGGCGACGAACGTCCCCTTGCCCGGCACCCGGTGCAGGCGTCCTTCGGAGACCAGATGGTCGACGGCCTGGCGGACGGTCATCCGCGACAGGCCGAAGCGCTGGCAGAGCTCGCGCTCGGACGGGATCGCCGCGCCGATGCTGAGCTCGTTGCTGTCTATGAGATCCAGCAGGATCTCGCGGAGCTGGAAGTACTTGGGCACCGGGCTGTCCGGATCGATATGCGCCACGGATCCTCCCCTCGATCTGACCTTGGCTGATGAGCTATGGTTCGTACTGGTCTAGTCCGGACTAGACCACATGCCGGAAATAGGAGTCAAGCGATGGGGACAAGATGACCACGAGAATGCGCAGCGAGATCGCCGAGCAGCCGGCCGCGCTGCGGGCCACCCTGGACTCCTTGCTCCCCCGAGTCGGCGAGGTCAAGGCGCTCGGCGAGCAGACCCGGCAGCTGCTGTTCATCGCGCGCGGAACCTCCGACAACGCCGCAGTCTACGGCCGCTACCTGGTGGAATCGCACGCGGGCCGCCTGTCGGCGCTGGCCGCCCCCTCCATCGCCACCACCTACAGGCGCAAGCTCGACCTCGACGGCGTGCTGGCCGTGGCGATCTCCCAGTCCGGCAAGACCGAGGAGATCGTCGAGACGCTGACCTGGGCCAAGGAGTGCGGCGCCAGGACCGTCGGCATCACCAACGGCGGCGAGGACAGCCCGCTGGCCCAGGCGGCCGACCTCGCGCTGGTCACGCTCGCCGGCGAGGAGAAGGCGGTCCCCGCCACCAAGACCTACACCACGCAGCTGGCGGCGCTGGCCGTGCTCGCGCTGGGCCTCGGCGCCGACGTGGACGCCGCCGACCTGCAGCGGGTGCCCGACGCGGTCGAGAAGCTGATCGCCGAGCCGGGCGACCTCGACGCGGTCGTCGAGGGGCTGGCCGACAAGCACGGTGTGGTCGTCTCGGGCCGCGGCCTGGCCTTCTCCACCGCGCTGGAGACCGCGCTGAAGCTCAAAGAGGCCTGCTACCTGCACGCCATGGGCCTCTCGTACGCCGATCTGCTGCACGGCCCGATCGCCGTGGTCGACGAGGACACCCCCGCGCTGCTGGTCGCGGCGGAGAACAGCCCGACGCTGGCCGGCACGGTCGCGCTGGCCGAGCGCGTGGTCGGCGCCGGCGCGGCGGCCTTCACGGTGGGCGGCGGCGCGGCGCTGGCCAAGGCGGGTACGGCCGCGCTGAACGGCCCCGACCTGCCCGAATGGGTCGCCCCGATGGGCCTGATCGTCCCGGGTCAGCTGCTCACCGAGGCCCTCGCCCGGCGGCTCGGCATCGACCCTGACGCGCCGCGCGGCCTCAACAAGGTGACCCAGACCGACTGATCGCCCACGATCGTTTAGCCTGGTCACAGAGACGTAACGACGAGGGAGGACCACATGGCGGCGGACGCGAACGCGATCATCGCCGGGCTCGGTGGTGCGGCCAACATCATCGAGATAGAGCCGTGCATCACGCGGCTGCGCACCGAGGTGCACGATGCCTCCAAGGTCGACCAGGCGGCGCTCAAGGCCGCAGGGGCTCACGGGGTGATGGCCGCGGGCAACGTCGTCCAGGTCGTGGTCGGTCCCGAGGCCGACACGATCGCCAGCGACATCGAGGACATCATCGGCTAGAGCGCCGGCGGCGGGGTCCCCCCGCCGCCGGCGCTCTGCTGCAGGGGGGACCAATGACCAGCGTTCTCGCCCCGGTTGACGGGGCCGCGGTCGGGCTGGGCGCCGTGCCCGATCCGGTGTTCTCGGCGGGCATGGTGGGGCCGGGAACGGCGATCGATCCGGAGCGGGGGCCGGGAAAGGCTGTGGCGCCGATCGACGGGAAGATCATGAAGCTGCATCCGCACGCCTACGTCATCGTGGGGGACGACGGCAGGGGCGTGCTGGTCCACCTGGGCATCGACACGGTCCAGCTCAAGGGCGAGGGCTTCAGGCTGCTGGCGGCCGAAGGCGACAGGGTCAGCGCGGGCCAGCCGGTCGTGGCGTGGGACCCCGCCGTGATCGAGGCGGGCGGGCGCTCGCCCGTCTGCCCGGTGGTGGCGCTCGACGCCAGGGCGGAGTCGGTGACCGAGATGGCTCACGGACCCGTCCACGTGGGGGACGAGCTCTTCCAATGGGCGTAGATCCGAAGCGGGGACGGGTGCGTGCCGTGGCCCTGTTCGACCTCGACGGCACGCTGATCGACACCGAGCGGCGCAACAGGGTGATCTGGCAGATGCTGCTCGACAACCACGACCTCGACCACGACGTGGCCGTTTTCATGGGGCGCAGGGGCCGTGACGTGCTCCCTGAGATCTTCCCCGGCCACGACGTGGAGCAGCTGATCGCCGAGGTGTTCAGCTATGACGACCATCCTGACCTGCCCGATGTCGCCCCCGTTCCGGGGGCCGCCGAACTGGTCCGCAAGGTCTCCGCGTACGGCTCGCGCATCGGCCTGGTGACCTCCGCCCGCCGCGAGTGGGCGGAGACGCGTCTCGACCAGGTCGGGGTCAGGCACCTGTTCGAGGTGCTCGTGACGGCGGAGGACGTGGAGGTCGGCAAGCCCGACCCCGCGGGGTTCCTCCTGGCCGCCGCCCGGCTGAGGGTGAAACCTGATGATTGCGTAGTCTTCGAGGACTCGGTGGCGGGGATATCCGCGGCGAAAGCGGCGGGTATGAAGTGCGTGGGAGTGGCCACCACCCACGCCGGCGAGGACCTGGCCGACGCCGACCTCGTGGTCGCTGATCTGACCGCGGTCGGCTGGCCCCCGTTTTCCTGAGTCCAGCTGGTCTGGACCGGCACACTAGGAGGATCCCCAATGGCCGAGCGCAAGGTGACCGTCGAGGCGGAGGTCGGCCTGCACGCCCGACCGGCGGCGACGTTCGTGCAGGCGGCGGCGAAGGCGAGCATCGACGTCACCGTGGCCAAGCCGGGCGGCGAGCCCGTCAACGCCAAGAGCATCCTCATGGTGATGGGGCTCGACGTGCGCCAGGGCGAGACGGTTGTGATCAGGGCCGAGGGTGAGGGCGCGGAGGAACTGCTCGACGAGCTCGCCGCGATCGCATCGGCGCCATGACCGTCGCGGGGGTGGGGGTGAGCCCGGGTATCGGGCACGGCCCCGTCTACGTGCTGATCGCTTCGGTGCCCGAACCCCCCGAGGGCGCCACCTACACGGGCGACGCGGATCAGGAGAAGGCGCGGGCGCACGCCGCGCTGGAGAAGGTCGCGAGCGACCTGGAGGCGCGTGGCATCAGGGCCGGCGGCGAGGCCAAGGACGTGCTCGCCGCCCAGGCGATGATGGCCCGCGACCCCGGCCTGGCCGTGGGCGTCGACGCGCTGATCGATCAGGGCACGGCCGCGGCCAGGGCGGTCTACGAGTCGTTCGGCACCTACCGCGACCTGCTGACCTCGGCGGGCGGCTATCTGGGCGAGCGGGCCGCCGACCTCGACGACATCAGGGACCGCACGATCGCCGTGCTGACCGGGCGGCCGATGCCCGGCGTGCCGGATGTGGCGGCCGAGCCGTACGTGCTGGTGGCGAGGGATCTGGCGCCCGCCGACACGGCGCTGCTGTCCAAGGAAGTCGTGGCCGCCTTCGTGACGGAGGAGGGCGGCCCGACCAGCCACACCGCGATCCTGGCGCGGGCGATGGGCGTGCCCGCGGTGGTGGCGGCGCGCGGCGCGACAACGCTGACGCCCGGTGTCCGCGTGCTGGTGGACGGCGCGGCCGGCACGGTCACCGTCGATCCCGGCGAGCGGGAGGTGGCCGAGGCCCGCCGGCGCGCGGCGGCGAGGGACCGGGCGATCGGGGCTGCGACGGGTCCCGGCGGGACCTCCGACGGGCACGCCGTGCCGCTGCTGGCCAACATCGGCGGGCCGGGCGAGGTGAAGGGGGCGCTGGAGCACGGCGCGGAGGGCGTCGGGCTCTACCGCACGGAGTTCCTCTTCCTCGACAGGAGGCAGCCGCCGACGGGGGCCGAGCAGGAGACGGCCTACCGCGCCGTGCTGGAGGCCTTCCCCCGCGGAAAGGTCGTGGTCCGCACGCTCGACGCGGGCGCCGACAAGCCGCTGGCGTTCCTGCCGCACCAGGGCGAGGAGCCGAACCCGGCGCTCGGCGAGCGGGGCCTGCGGCTGTTCAGAGCGCATCCCGAGGTGATGGCCGAGCAGCTCGACGCGCTGGCGCGAGCGGCCGTGGGGCTGCCCGCCGAGCTGCAGGTGATGGCACCGATGGTGGCCACGGTGGAGGAGGCGACCTGGTTCACCGAGGCGTGCAGGGCCAGGGGGCTGCATTCGGCCGGCGTGATGATCGAGATTCCCGCGGCGGCACTGCGCGCGCGGGATCTGGCCGCGGCCGTGGACTTCTTCTCGATCGGCACCAACGACCTGGCGCAGTACACGTTCGCGGCCGACCGCCAGGTGGGCGCGTTGAGCGCGCTGCAGGACGCCTGGCAGCCCGCGCTGCTCGACCTGATCGCCGCGGCGGTGGGCGAGCACGGCACGCCCTGCGGGGTGTGCGGCGAGGCGGCGGCCGATCCCGTGCTGGCGTGCGTGCTGGTCGGGCTGGGTGTGGCGACGCTGTCGATGAGCGCTCCCGCGCTGCCTGCCGTACGGGCCGGGCTGGCGGGGCACACGCTGGCGCAGTGCAGGGCCGCGGCCGCGGACGCCAGGGCGCAGAGCACGGCGGCGGGGGCGCGGGCGGCGGCTCGCGCGGCTCTTCCCGGGCTGGACGCACTCGGCCTGTAGCCGCCGGATGAGCGTCGAGTCGGCCGCAACACCCCGATACGGCCGATAGCTTGGAGGGCATGGTTCGAGGCATCCGCAGTGCAGGCGTCCTGATGATCGCGACCAGCACCCTGGTGGCCTGCGGAGGGGCGTCAGGAAGCGTGGGTTCCGCGGCGGGATCCGCGACCTCCGTCGCGCCCCCCGCCTCAGCCAAGCCCGCCTCGTCCGTCCCCGCGTCGCCCCCGCCCGCGGCCGCGAGCACCCGCCCCGACACCGTACGGCAGGCGCTGGCGGCGATGAGCGTGGAGGAGAAGGTCGGCCAGCTGTTCATGCCCGTCCTGCACGGCACCTCCGCCGACAGCGCCGCCGAGGGCAACCAGAGCGCGTTCGGCGCCAGCACGCCCGCGAAGGTGATCGCCAAGTACCACCTCGGCGGGGTGATCCTCTTCCCCGGCAACATCAAGAGCGTCCCCCAGGTCGTCTCGCTGACCAACGGCCTGCAGAAGGCGTCGAAGAGCGTGCCGCTCCTGATCGGCACCGACCAGGAGAACGGCCTGGTCTCGCGGATGTCCGCGCTGGTCACGGATCTCCCCGGCGCCTCCGTCGTCGGCGCCACCCGCGACACCGGGCTCGCCCGCGAGGCGGCGAAGGCCACCGGGGCCGAGCTGAAGGCGCTCGGCGTCAACCTCGACTTCGCGCCCGTGGCCGACGTCAACATCGATCCCAGGAACCCGGTCATCGGCAAGCGCGCCTTCGGCGACAACCCCTCGCGCGTCGCCCAGATGGTCGCCGCGTCGGTGAAGGGCTTCCACGACGCCGGTGTCGCCGCCACGGCCAAGCACTTCCCCGGACACGGCGACACCAGGACCGACAGCCACACCGGCCTGCCGGTGATCAAACACACCAGGGCGCAGTGGGCGACGATGGACGCCCCGCCGTTCAAGGCGGCGATCGGCGCCAACGTCGACGCGGTCATGAGCGCGCACATCGTCATGCCCAAGCTCGACTCCTCGGGCGAGCCCGCCACGCTGTCCAAGCCGATCCTGACCGGGCTGCTGCGCGACAAGCTCGGCTTCGACGGCGTCGTCTCGACCGACGCGCTCAACATGGAGGGCGTGCGGAAGAAGTACAGCGACGGCGAGGTCGCCGTGCGGGCCGTGCTCGCGGGCGCCGACCTGCTGCTCATGCCGCCCAGCCTCCCCAAGGCCTACGGCGCGGTGCTGGCGGCGGTGAAGTCGGGCCGCATCTCGCAGCAGCGCCTCGACCAGTCGGTGACCAGGCTCCTCGAGCTGCGCCAGAAGCGCGGCTTCCTCAAGGCGGCCCCCGTCGCCTCGGCCGCGCAGGCCGCCGAGGTGCTGCGCTCGGCCGAGCACCGCAGGCTGGCGGCCAGGATCGAGCGCGCCGCCCGCTAGCTGGTCCCGCGGTCGGCGTGCTTTCCGGAAAGTCACCGTATCGAGGGAAACCAGCTCCATTCAGGGGATATAGGCTGCACCCCATGGTCAAGGGAGTCCTGATCGACTGGGGTGGCGTGCTCACCACGAGCATGTCGGAGGCCGTCGCCACCTGGATCGCGGCCGACCGTCTCGACGGCGAGCACTACCGCACGGTCATGCGCGAACTGCTCCGCCAGGAGAGCGCCGTCCACGCCCTCGAGCGCGGCGAGATCACCGCCGCCGAGTTCGAGCGCGACCTCGCCGCCAGGCTGCGCACCGTCGACGGCACGCCGCCGATCGCCGAGGGACTGCTCGGCCGGATGTTCCTGGGCTTCCAGCGGGTCGACGCGATGTACGACATGCTGCTCAAGGCCCGTACGGCAGGCGTCAAGACCTGCCTGCTCTCCAACTCGTGGGCCAACGAGTACCCGCGCGACGGCTGGGACGAGATCTTCGACGCCGTCGTCATCTCCGGCGAGATCGGCATGCGCAAGCCCGAGCCGCGCATCTTCCAGCACGCCCTCGGCCTCATCGGGCTGTCCGGGCCCGAGTGCGTCTTCATCGACGACATCGAGGTCAACATCGCCGCGGCGCGTGAGCTGGGGATCGCCGCCATCCACCACGTCGACCCTGACACGACCATCGCCGAGCTGGAGACGCTGCTGCGCATCCCCCTGCGATGATGGTTCCCCTGACCGTCGTGAAAGGTTCCCGATGCGCGTATACCTGCCGAGCACCCTTCCCGCGCTGGCCCGCGCGGCGGCCGAGGGAGAGCTCGGTCCAGCCCCGCTGACCGGCTACGCGGTCACCCCCGCGCTGACCGAGTGGTACGCCTCAGGCGACACCGAGGAGCTGGAGTACGTGGCGCTGACCGAGGCGGCCCGCGCCTCGCTGCGCATGCTCGCCGCCGACCGGGCCGACGGCGTCGCCGCCGCCCCCCGCCGCGTGGTCATAGCGGTCGAGGTGCCGGAGGCCGTCCTCTCCATGGGCGTCGACCTGGAGGAGCGGGCGAGGGTACGGGTGGCGGAGTCGGTGCCGATGGCCAAGGTCGCCGCCGTCCACATCGACGACGGCGAAGCGGCCGAGGACGTCGAGGCCGCCATCGTCGCGCTGCCCGCCGCGGACGGCGGCGACGCCGACGCCAGGTTCACCGTCGACGGCGCCGAGGCGCACGAGCTGATGTGGTACGCCACTCAGGAGATCCCCGACCTCCTCGGCTGAGCCGGCGCGATATCGGTTCGCCCTCGGCCTTATCCAGACCGGACAATGGACGACATGACGCAACACATCGTGTGGGACTGGAACGGAACTCTCTTTCACGACATCGACGCCGTCGTGGGCGCCACCAACGAGGTGTTCAAGCCGTACGGCCTGCCGGGTCTCACCGCCGACGGGTTCAGGGCCGTCTACACCCGCCCGGTGTGGCTGGCCTACGAGCGCATGCTCGGCCGGGCGCTGATGGAGGGCGAGTGGGAGGAGCTCGACAGGGGCTTCCACGACAACTACTTCCGGCTCATGGCGGCCTGCGGCCTCGCGCCCGACGCGGAGTACTCGCTCAAGAGCTGGACGGGTACCCAGTCGCTGTGCTCGATGGCCCCGCACGACCACCTGGTCCCCACGATCACCTCCTTCGGCATCGACGGCCACTTCTCCAGGGTCGACGGACTGACGGGAACGACGGGCGGGGAGAAGGCCGAGCACATGGCCACCCACATCGCCGCGCTCAGCGTCGACCCCGCGCAGGTCCTGGTGATCGGCGACAGCGTCGACGACGGGGTGGCGGCCACTTACGTGGGGGCGAGGGCGGTGCTCTACACGGGTGGGATGACGCCGCGCGAGGCGCTGGAGGCGACGGGGTGGCCGGTCGTCGACACGCTGGCCGAAGCGCTCAATCATGCCTAAATCGCCCCGCCCGCTTATGCATCGCGCCAGCTAGCCGTACTCTGGCGGCGTACTTCTGAGGGAGGACGCCATCAACCGTCTCGTGCTCTGGAACGTCGACCTGACCCTGGTCGACGTCGCGATCGTCACCAGGGACGCCTACGCCGAGGCCTTCCGGCGGGTCACGGGGCGGCCGCTGGTCAAACTCGCCCCCGCCATGGGGCGGCCCGACTCGGAGATCGTCTTCGAGACGCTCGCCGTCAACGGGATCGTCGCCGAGGACGACCACCTGCCCAGGTTCCTCGCCGCGCTCGCCGTCGCCTTCGCCGACCGGCGCAAGCGGCTGGCCAAGGAGGGCCGGATGCTCCCCGGCGCCAAGGACGCGCTGAAGGCGGTGTCGAGGCTCGACGGCGTCGTCCAGTCGGTGCTCACGGGCACGATCAAGGGCAACGCGGTGCACAAGCTCCAGGCGTTCGGCCTGGACAAGTACGTCCAGTTCGACTTAGGCGGCTACGGCGAGGAGGTCTACCCCAAGGCGACGCTGCTGCAGGTGGCCCAGGGCCGGGCCAGGCAGCGGTACGGCACGCCGTTCACGGCCGCGAACACCGTCCTGATCGGCGACTCCACCCGCGACGTCCAGGCCGCGCGCATCGGCGGCGCGGCGATGGTGGCGGTGGCGTCGGGCCGCTCGACGGCGGCGGAGCTCCGCGAGGCGGGAGCGGACGTGGTGCTCCCGGACCTGTCGAACGCCTCGGAGGTCGTGGCCGCCGTGGCCGGCCTCACCTCCCCGGTCGACCGCAAGGCCGGCTAACCCATCGCAAAGGGCCTCACGGTGGGGCGCTTCGCGCCTGGGGGTTCGGGCTGTTCTTCCAGTCGGGCCGGAGCCCCGACCCCTGAAGGCCCTCGCTCCGCTCGGCCGCTCCCCGGCAAGCGAGGGCTCCGCCCTCGCGCTGCGCCGTGGGGAGACCGCGCAGCACGACGTCGGAGCAGTGGGGCGAGGATGTCATGAAACGACGGGCGAGGTCCTCGTAGGGATACGACCCAACGCCTCCCAGTCGTCCCGCGCGGTCCCCCCCGACCCACTGCTCCATTTCGTCCGAGTCGGCATCTGGCAATCAGCTGTCTGAGCTGATCGCGAAAGGGCACTGAGCCGAGGTCGGGACGGTTGCATCTGATCGATCACCTTTGCCGCGATCTCCATGATCGAAAGGGCGAGCGTAGGAGGGGGAGCAGTACAGGTTGTTTCATAACCTGAAACATGGCTTGCAGTTTGCGCAACTCCCAGGGAGCCACAGGCCCACATCCGAAATCCGGTTGCCTCTCCAGGAGGCCACGACGTTGGGCAGCTGCAGCGAGGTCTACCCAAGGCGACGCTGCTGCAGGTGGCTCAGGCAGGACCGAGCAGCGGTACTGCACGCCGTTCACGGCCGCGAACACCGTCATTGGTCAAGCGGCGGGAGCCCGCGGCGTCAGACGGACCTCGACGTGCGCATCCAAGGCACGTGCCAGGCGCTCGAGCACCGGCAAGGTAGGGATCGTCCCACCCGCCTCGAACCGCGCCACTGCCGACTGCGTCATGGCCGCCTCGCGGGCCAGGTCATTCTGGCTCCAGCCGCGCCCCTCGCGCATTGCCCGGACGGTCCGCCCCAGTTCGTAGGCGAGACGCGTGGCTTCGTAGGCCTCAGCCGCACCTGGTTCGGTCATCCGGCGATCCCTGAGCTCCCGCCAGCCTTCTCGCTCGCTCATAGCGCTTCTTCTTCCTCGTCGATGGTGTGCGCCAGCTCGACACAGCGCCGCATGGCTCGCCGAGCCCGCTCCACTTCACGATCGTCGCGTGGCCGCGTCTTGTGGAATACGGTCAAGAGCACGATCCTGCGGTGAGGCGCGATCCAGTAGGTGATTCGCACAGCGAATTCGTCCAGGTGGAACCGCAGCTCCCGAAGTTTGCCGTCGAGCTGCTTCGTGTAGGGCTCTCCCAGCAGGGGACCCTCAGCCGCCAACAGATCGACATAGAACGCCACTCTCGCAAACGACGCCGCAGGAAGGTCTTGAAGCCACTTCCGAACTTCCGGTTCCAGCTCTACGGTACCCCAGGTCATAGCGTTGATGCTATGGGCTGAGGTTCTGTCGCATATTGCTTTCGCCCGAACACGGTGAGCCACTGGAGGTTGATTCACACAATGTTCCAACAGTTGGCAACTTGCCGGTCGGTGGTCTGATGATCCGGGTAGGCGCTTGGCGCTGATGCCTCAGCGGTCACCATCGAATAGCCGCGACTACAGCCAAGGTCCAGCCCGGTATCTATGAGAGACAGGTCCCTCTGCGGGATCGGCCGGGAAATCAGCTGTTCTTCCTGTCGTCCATTCTCCCTCGCTACGACCCATCGGCTCAGGAATGTGCCAGAGGAAGGCGCGAGGGCGGAGCCCTCGCTTGTGGGTGGGCGTCCGAGTGGAGCGAGGTCCTTCAGGGGTCGTGGCCCGACTGGAAGAAACAGCCCGAATCCCCAAGGCGCGTAGCGCCCGACTGTGCGGCCCTTTTCAGCCCAGGTTCTGGAGGAAGCGGGCCGCGATGGGGGCCGCCACCGCCGAACCCGCGCCGCCGCCCTCCACGATCACCGAGAAGGCCAGGTCGCCGTGGTAGCCCACGAACCACGAGTGCGCGGGTGGTTCCTTGCCCGAGCCGTACTCCGCCGTGCCCGTCTTCCCCGCCGATCCCGTGGGGAACCGTACGGCATGGGCGGTGCCCTCGCTGATCACCGCGGGCATCAGGTTGCGCAGCGCGCGGACCACGGAGGGTTCGAGCCTGCGGGGAGCCGAGCCGCCCGCCGGGACCAGGTCGGCCGGGACGAGCCTGGGCGGGCGCCAGGTGCCGTTGGCGATGGCGGCGGCGACGGCGGCCATGCTGAGCGGGCTGGCCAGCACGCGGCCCTGTCCGATGGAGGCGGAGGCGAGGTCGGTGTCGTCCTTGGGCGCGGGGAATTCGGCCCGTACGGCGGGCACGCCCGGCATGAGCGGCGCGCCGAAGCCGAAGCTGGCCGCGACCTCGCCGAGCCGTCCCCCCTTGAGGGACGACACCGCCATCGCCCCGAAGGTGGTGTTGCAGGAGTGCGCGAACGCGTCCCTGAACGGCAAGGTGCCGTAGTCGTGGAATCCGGCGTTGTGGAAGGGGAAGCCGCCGATGTTCTGCTCGGGCGGGCAGTGCACGGTCTTGTCGGGCTCGAGGCCGTCGGCGACCAGGGCGGAGGCGGTGACGACCTTGAAGGTCGAGCCCGGGGGGTAGGCGCCGAGGAGGGCGCGGTTGAAGCCGCCGGGCTTGTTGACCACGGCCAGGATCTCGCCGGTCGAGGGGCGCAGCGCCACGAGCGCGGCCGGCTTGGAGACGTTCTCGAGCGCTTCGGCCCCTGCCCGGTGGACGCGCAGGTCGATGGTGGTCTGGAGCGGCTTGCCCTGGGTGGGGCCCTTCTCCGCGACGGTGTCGACGAACTTGCCGTCCTGGTAGCGGTTGAGCTTGGTGGACGAGCTGCCGGTGATGCGGTCCTTGTAGGTCTCCTTGAGTCCCTCGACGAGCTGCTGGACCGAGCCCGGCGCGTCGGTGCCGTCGATGCGGGCGCCGTCGGCGGCGGTGATGGCGGCGGTCTCGGGCTCGGAGGTGACGACCTTGAAGGCGTCGTCGTGCCCGAGGTCGGGGTGGACGGCCGTGGTCGACCAGGCGACCTTCCACGCGCCGTCCCATTCGCCGACGGCGAGGCGGCCCTCGTAGGTCCAGTCGACGGCGCCGCGCAGCTCGGCGGTGAAGGGGACGATCCTGCCCTCCTCGTTCTCCTGACGGGGCTCGCCGACCTCGAAGGCGGCTGAGGTGACGCGGAGGTCCTTGAAGAAGCGCTGGTAGGTGCCTGTGAAGGTGGCGGGCGGTTCGTTGACGAGCGCCTTCATCGCCGCGTAGTCCTGGCGGGACCAGGCCGAGAGGAACGCCTCGGCGGTGGCCTCGGGTGAACCCTGTGTGCGCGTCACCCAGATCACGCCGCCCGCGACGAGGGCCGGCACCAGGATCCCCGCAGTGACCAGCGGCCACTTCCTCCTGCGCCTGCGCTCCGACCTGAGGTTGCTGAGTTCGTGCATGCGGTGAGCAGACCAGAAGCGACCAGAAGCTGTCCAATACGGATATCAGACCCCATTACATGTGAAAACGGATATGATCCCTGGTCATGGACCTGGTTCGGCACCTCTACTACTTCACGGTGGTCGCCGAAGAACGGCATTTCGGCAACGCGGCCATCCGGCTCGGCATGGCCCAGCCCCCGCTCAGCCAGCGCATCAAGCGCCTGGAGGAGGAGCTGGGCGCCAGGCTCTTCGACCGCTCGGCCCGGCAGGTGCGGCTCACCGAGGCGGGCCGGCTGTTGCTGCCCGAGGCGCGCGAGGTCGTCGCCCGCGTCGAAAGACTCCGCGAGCTGGTACGGCACGGCGAGGCCCGCACGCTCAAGGTGGCGCTCCCACCCGACCTGGGCGCCAGAACCATCGCCGCCCTGGTGGCCCGCTTCCGCGAGGAGAACCAGGGGCTGCGACTGGCCCCCGCCGAGATGTGGACGGCCGACCAGGTGAGCGCGCTCAGCGAGGGCGTGATCGACGTGGGCGTGGTCCGTCACCCCGTCACCGCTCCAGGGCTGCGCTTCGGCCAGGTGCTCGTGCAGACGCCCGGCGTGCTGCTGGCCGAGACGGACCCGCTGGCCGCCGCCTCCAGCGTCCACCTGCAGGACCTGGCCGGTCGCGAGCTGCTGCTCTTTCCGCAGGACGGCGAGCCCGGCGCGCACGCCGAGACCCTTTCGGACTGTCGCAGGAACGGCTTCGTTCCCGTCGAGGTGCATCATGGGATCGGTCTCGGGCTGGTGCTCGCCGGTTCGGCCGTGGCGTTCGGCGCCGAGGTGTCGCTGCCGGGCGTGGTCTGGCGTCCGCTGCTCGGCTCGCCGCTGGCCTGGCGGGTGTCGACGGCGTGGCGGGCCGAGACGCCGGAGGTGATGGCTTTCGCGGCGGCAGCCGTACGGACGTTGAAGGAGAGTGCCGGGATGACCGAGGAAGGGGCCGCGCTCGCGCGGCAGGTCAGGCGGCGGCCCGCGATGGGTTTCCTGGCATGAACCTCGACGACGTCTTCCGGCGGGCGGGCGTGGCGGGCTGGCTGCACGCGACCGACCTCGACAGCGGCGCCGAGGTGTCGCACCTGGCCGACGAGCCGGTGCCGACGGCGTCGGTGTTCAAGCTCCCGCTGCTGGTGGAGTTCGCCCGCCAGGTCGACGCGGGCGAGCTCGATCCACGCGAGCGGGTGACCGTCACGGAGCGCAGCTTCGGCGACACGGGCATCGGCGCGATGCTGGACGCCGTCACGATGTCGCTGCGCGACCTGGCGTACCTGATGATCGCGGTGAGCGACAACACCTCGGCCGACGTGCTCGCCGGCAGGGTCGGCCTGGAGCGGGTCAACGCGATGCTCGACGGGTTCGGGCTCGGGGTGACGAGGGTGGTCCACGACTGCGCGGGGCTGCTCACCACGATCAGGGAGGACTCCGGCGGCGAGTGGCCGGTGGTCGATCCCGAGGTGCTGGCGATGCTGCGGGCGCTCGACCCGGGCCGCAGCAACAGGAGCACGCCGCGCGAGACGACCGAACTGCTCGGCCTGATCTGGCGGGACGAGGCCGCCTCGGCCGAGCAGTGCGCGTGGATGCGGCGACTGCTCGGGCTGCAGGTGTGGCCGCACCGGCTGTCGTCGGGCTTCCCCTACGACGACGTCGCGGTCAGCGGCAAGACCGGCACGCTCCCCACGCTGCGCGCCGAGGCGGGCGTGGTGGAATACCCCGACGGCGGACGGTACGCGGTGGCCGTCTTCACCCGTTCCTTCAGTCCCGCGCTCAACCAGCCGCGCGCCGACGCGGTGATCGGGACGGCCGCCCGTATGGCTGTGGACCACCTACGCGGGTAGGGGGTTGTGTGGGCGGCGATGATGACTTTCCGTTCGGGCGGCGACAGGATGGGACACATGGTTGCTGAAGGTGAACTGCTGTGGGAGCCGACCTCTTCCGTGGTGGAGAACGCCAAGATCACTCGCTATCTCGCGAGTGTCGGGCGTGCGGACTACCAGGACGCGTGGCAGTGGTCCGTCGATGACCCCGCGGCGTTCTGGACGTCTGTTTGGGACTACTTCGGCGTGATCGGTGAACGTGGTGACGGGCCCGTCATGACTGGGACGATGCCCGGCGTCGAATGGTTCACCGGCAGTTCACTGAACTATGCCGAAAACGCGCTTCGCCGCGCCGACGGCCCGGCCGTGATCTTCCACTCGGAGGAGGGACCGCGCCGCGTCATCACCATGCCCGAGCTCCGCGAGGAGGTCGCCCGGGTCAGAACCGGCCTGGTCAAGCTGGGGGTGGGCAGGGGCGACAGGGTCGCGGGCTACCTGCCGAACATCCCCGAGGCGCTCATCGCCTTCCTCGCGACCGCCTCCCTGGGCGCGATCTGGTCGGCCGGATCTCCCGATTTCGGGGTTCCCAGCATCGTGGACCGTTTCACGCAGATCGAGCCCAAAGTCCTGATCGCGGTGGACGGCTACCGCTACGGCGGCAAGACCTTCGACAGGTCGGCGGCCGTGGGCGACATCGCCGCCGCGCTGCCGACGCTGCGCGCCACCGTGTGGATCCCCTACCTCGTCGCGGCCGAGGAGGGGCTGCCGCCCCAGCAGGCCGCGCCGGCCCCGTCGCACGCGGCCGCGCTGCCGCACGGCGAGGTGATCGGCTGGGAGGGGCTGAGGGCGGAGGAGGGGCCGCTGGAGTTCGAGCGGGTGCCCTTCGACCATCCGCTGTGGATCCTCTACTCCAGCGGGACCACGGGACTACCCAAGCCGATCGTTCACGGGCACGGCGGTGTGGTGCTCGAACACCTCAAGTCGCTCTCCTTCCACCAGGACCTGGGTGAGGGCGATGTGTTCTTCTGGTACACCACCACCGGCTGGATGATGTGGAACTACCTCGTCGGCGGGCTGCTGGTCGGCTCCACCGTCGTGCTCTACGACGGGGCGCCGGCCGACCTGTGGGGCATCGCGGCGGACGAGGGCGTGACGTACTTCGGGACGGGCGCGCCGTACATCGTCTCGTGCATGAAGGCGGGCACCCGGCCCATGGGGCTGTCCTCGCTGAAGGGTGTCGGGTCGACGGGGTCGCCGCTGCCGCCCGAGGGGTTCGCGTGGCTGGCCGAGGCGCTGCCGGGGGTGCCCGTCGGGTCGTTCTCCGGCGGCACCGACGTGTGCACGGGCTTCGTCGGGGCCACGCCGCTGCACCCGATCCGCGCGGGCGTCATCCCGTGCAGGTCGCTGGGCGCGCGGGTGGAGGCCTTCGACCCCTCGGGCAAGCCGGTGATCGGCGAGGTGGGGGAGCTGGTGCTGACCCAGCCGATGCCGTCCATGCCGGTGATGTTCTGGAACGACCCTTCGGGCGAGCGGTATCGCGACAGCTACTTCGACGTGTACCCGGGAGTGTGGCGGCACGGCGACTGGATCAAGATCGAGCAGGACGGCAGCTGCGTGATCTACGGCAGGTCCGACTCGACGCTGAACCGCGGCGGGGTGCGGATGGGGACCAGCGAGTTCTACCGGGTCGTCGAGCGCTTCCCCGAGATCGCCGACAGCCTGGTGATCGACACGGGGCAGCTCGGGCAGGAGGGGCGGCTGCTGCTGTACGTCACCCTCGTCGACGGGGACGTCACGCCTGAGCTGGAGGCGCGACTGAAGGCGGCGCTGCGGGAGGAGCTGTCGCCCCGGCACGTGCCGAACGAGATCATCGCGGTGCCGGGGATCCCCCGGACGCTGTCGGGCAAGAAGCTGGAGGTGCCGGTGCGGAAGATCCTGCTGGGCACGCCGGTCGAGCAGGCGGCCAACCGCGACGCGATGGCCAACCCCGAAGTCCTCGACCACTTCCGGCCCTGACCCCTCCCCGAGGACTTCTTCGAAGATCCGCCCGCTGGTGACGGCGGGCGTTTCTCCGGTGGGGACGGCGGACGTCTCTTCGCGAGGTATCCGCGGGCGACCTCCGGAGGACCCGCCTGGTCTGTCGACGGCTGGCCTCCTTCGGAGGGTCGCCCAGTGGTGAGGGTGGGCGTTCTTCTGTGGGCTTCAGGTCGTGGTGGGGTCGAAGAGGGGGCGGCAGGTGTCGAGGCCGCGGATCTCGATGTCGGTCGCGGGGGTGAAGTCGGCGCGGGACATCCTGAAGCGCCGCCTCGTGACCTGCTTGCCCTGGCGGTTGTCGATCTCGACCCCGTCCTCCAGATAGCCCAGCTTCCGCGTCACCCCCAGTGAGGCGAGGTTGTCCTCGAACGCTGACGTGACCGCCCACTCGGCGCCCAGCCCCTCGAAGGCGAAGTGCAGCACCGCGCGCCGCATCTCCGTGCCGATGCCCTGCCCCTGGAAGCGCCTGCCGATCCACGACCCGGTCCCGACCTCACGGGTGACGCCGAAGTCCTTGCCCGAGACGCTCTGGATCCCGACGGCCTGACCGTCGAGCAGCACCACGAACTCGGCCGCCCACGACTCGGGTGTCCAGGCGCCCCACATGCGGAACTGGTACTGGACCGTGGCGCGGGCGCGTTCGGCCGGCGGCACGTCGGACCACGGGAAGAGGAACGGCATGAAGCCCTCCTCGTGGATGCCCTCCGCGGCCCTGTCTCCCAGCTCGTCGAGCTGCGCGAGGCTCGGCAGGCGCAGCTCCAGACGGGGCGTGTGGACGGACAGGTCGAAGATCGGCAAATTCCGCATGCCGCCCATTGTTCCTGCTCAGCACCGCCGCGCGCGACGAGTTTTCACACCCCCTGCGGCAGCCGGAACAGCCGTCCTGGGTCGTAGGCCGCCTTCACCGCCGACAGCCTGGCCGCGTTGGCGCCGTAGTAGGCCTGCCGCCACCGCGTGATGTCCGGGTCGATGTAGTTCACGTACGCGTGCCCCCCGAGATGCGGTTCCATCGCCCCTCGCACGCCGCGCAGCCAGCCCCTGTCCGCCCCGTCGGCGTAGTACTGCACGCTGAACAGCGCCTGCCGGTGCGGGAAGGCCGTCGCGTCCGGCCGTACGCGGCTGATCGCCCCACCCATCGCGTCCAGCAGCACCGCGTGCCCGCCGGGACGGGCGACCCTGGCCACCAGCTCCTTGACCGCCGCGTCGGACAGCTTCGCGTAGCCGAGGTGCGACGAGGCGACGAACGCCTCGCGCGGCATCCGGCGGCACTGCGCCACCGTCTTGCCCGAGCAGCCCGCCATGATCATCATGGCCGCGCGGTGGGAGCGTTCCATGGTGTACCTCGACGACGGCGCGCCCGCCGTCTTCACCAGCCCGTCGAGCAGCTTGGCGCAGGCCGTCCTGCCGCCCAGGTAGAGGCCGCCCACCTGCACGTCGAGGCCGCTCGCGCTGCGCGTGAGGTGGAGGTTGGCCCACAGGGCGTCGGGCGCGGACGGCGCCCACGCCTGCCACGCCCGCACCACCGCGGCCGCCTTCGACCACGGCCAGTGCAGGAAGAAGACCGTGACGTCCCTGGCGGCGTGGGTGCGGAAGGTGAAGGACAGCGCGACGCCGAAGTTGCCGCCGCCCCCGCCCCTGCAGGCCCAGAACAGGTCGCGGTGGTTGTTCTCGTCGCAGGTCAGCACCCGCCCGTCGGCGGTGACGAGGCGCACGGACTCCAGGGCGTCGCAGGTGAGGCCGTACTTCCTGGAGACCACGCCGAGCCCGCCGCCCAGTGTCAGGCCGGCGACGCCGACGGTGGGACAGGTGCCGGCGGGGATGCTGACGCCGTTCGCGATCAGCCGGTCGTAGACGTCGATCAGCTTGGCGCCGGCGCCGACGGTGGCCCTGCCCGCGCGGTAGGTGACCGCGTTCATCCGTGACACGTCGACGACCAGGCCAGGACCGGTCGACCAGCCGGCGTAGGAGTGGCCGCCGGAGCGGGAGGTGACAGGGACGCGCTCCCTGCGGGCGAAGGCCAGGCACTCCACGACGTCCTGGGCGGTGGCGCAGTAGGCGACGCCGCGCGGCCTGATGGTGTCGAAGGTCGGATTGTAGAGGCGGCGGGCGGCGTCGTACCCGGCCTGACCTGGCCGGACGAGCGTGCCGTCCAGCCCCCGGCTGAGTCCCGCCCAGTCGGGCGCGGACGAACCTCGGGGCCCGCTCAGCGTGGATGGACGACTGGGCCCGCTCAGCGCGGACGAACCGCCGAACCCGCTCAGCGCGGCGGTGAGCAGGAAGCTGCGGCGCTCCATGGTCGACTCCCTCACATCGTGGAACCGAAGGGTGAGACGTCTGAGAGGACCGCCTGGTTGGTCACATTCCGGTCACCCGCTCGACGCCAGGCGCAGCGCGAGCGCGGGACACATCTCGACCGCGCGGCGAGCCTCCCTCTCCATCCAGCCGGGCACCTCGCGAAAGGACGGGTAGCCGTGCTCGTCCAGGTCCACGAACTCGGGCAGCAGGTGCGCGCACAGGCCGTGCCCCTGGCAGCGGGTCCAGTCGACGTCGAGCCGGTAGCGCGGCTCCTCCTCCGGCTCGGGCAGAGGAAGCGCACCCCTGACCGGACGCCCGCACGAGCCGCGCCGTTCGTGTGCCGCCAGGTCGCCGGCGAAGGCGTCCAGCGCCGACAGCACGAACCTCGCCGTCCCGTCGGGGTGGAAGCAGGCGCCCCTGCGTTCCACGGACCGTACGGCCCGCCGTACGTCATCGGCGCCGCCCGCGCCCTCGGCCAGCGCGCTCAGCGCCCTGGCCACCTCGGGCAGCCCGAGACGGCAGGGGCCGCACTGCCCCGAGGACTGCGCGGCGAGGTAGGCGACGACCCTGGCGACCTCGCCCAGCGGGCAGGTGGTCGGGGGCAGGGGCGCCACGATCCCCGCGCCCAGAAGCCCTCCAGCCAGGCGCATCCCTTCGCGCGAGACGACGGCCGTCGCCGCGGCCCCCGCGCTCAGCCAGGCGCCGTGGTAGCCGCCGACCAGCACGCCCTCGCCCGGATCGAGCCCGCACTCCTCCAGCACGGTGGCCAGCGGCACTCCCGTCATCACCTCGACCACTGCCTCGCCGCCCACGGTGAGCAGGACGGTGCCCGGCTCGCGGGCCGTGCCCACCTCGGCGTATCCGGCCGGGCCGAGTTCGGCGAGGGTGGCCAGCTGGGCGAAGGTCTCGGCGTTCGACAGCAGCGTGGGCAGCCCGTCGACGCCCTCCTCCGCCGCCCTGCGCCTGCGTCCGGGCGGGACGGCGTCGAGCCCGTTCACCCCCCGGACGAGCGCGCCGCCCTCGCCGGTGATGAAGCGCTCGGGCAGGCCGACGACGCGCATCCGCCCGCCGTACCTCTCGGCGGCTCCTGAGACGGTCGCGGCGCGGCGCTCCTCCAGCGCGGCGGCCATGGAGGCCTGCGCCACCTCCCCTTCCGCGGTCGCGATCACCACCTCGCGGGCCCGCAGCGCCTCGGCGGCCAGCAGCGCGCCGTCCAGCACCAGATGAGGGGTGCGGACCAGCAGCATCTCGTCCTTGGCGCTGGCGGGCTCGCCCTCCACGCCGTTGACCAGCACCACGCGCTCTCCGGGCGCCACCGCGCGCAGCTTGCGCGCGAAGGGGAAGGCGGCCCCGCCGCGCCCGCGCAGATCCACCTCCTCGGCCAGCTCGACCAATGCGTCCAGCTCCCTGCACGCGGGCTCGCCGTGCAACGCCCGGTGCGCGGGCAGATCGAGGCGCCGGCAGTGGTCGAGCCCCGCCGTGAGCCTGGCCGGCGCGAGCCGCAGCACGCGCGGCACCCGGTGCGGGATCATCCCGCCCTCCTTCTGCGCAGGTCGTCGAGGCTGAGCAGCTCGCCGAGGACCACCGGCTCCGTCACTACCTCTGGGACGGCGGGCGGCCTGCGCAGCGTCGCGACCGCCCTGACGAGCAGCGCCGACAGCACCGCCGCGAGGCAGACGACGTAGGACCAGACCACCCATCCCGCGGGGGCCCGGCCCGCGGTCAGGCCGTGCAGGATGGCGACGGGCCAGGCCAGGTAGGCGGCGCCGTGCATCGCCCGCCACAGCCACGGCCTGCTGATGTGGGCGAACCAGCCGCGCGTCACCCCCGTCACCGCGGCGAGCGCGAAGAGGGCGAGCGCGCCCAGGCCGGTCGGCGACGGCGTGCTCAGCACGGCGTGCAGGAGCAGGAAGCCGATACCCGACGCCGCGGCGGCCCGGTGGAGGAGCTGGCAGCGGACCCTGTTCGGGACGGACAGGAAGACCCGCTCGGTGGTGACCAGCCCGAGAGCGACCGTGAGTGTCAGCGTGACCAGGGCGAACACGCCGGCGTAGAAGTCGAGGAAGGCCAGGCCGTCGTTCAGCAGACGCAGCCCGCGCTCGGTGCGGGCCAGCGCGACGGCCGACAGGATCAGCGCCGTCACCGACGCGGTGGCCCCCAGGCGCAGCTGCCTGGTGTCGAGGCCCGCGTGGCGCGGCTGCTTTCTGTGGAGCATCGAATTCCCTCCCGAGGTCGGCTGGGTGAGGTGTGCTGCGCGGGGGAGGGGGTGGCAGCGGCGCCGTCAGCAGCGGCGGCCGCGGTTGACGCAGCCGACGACGAAGGACATCAGCCTGTCGGGCATGACGTTGGCGAAGTCCGCGTGGTCGGTGACCGGGTTGTGCAGCTGCTCGGGGAAGGCGTCGACGGCGTAGGAGGGGCCCTGGGGGACGCTGTAGGTGAGGATCATCCGCAGCTGCGGGATCGCCCGCGTGCCCTGCGGGCAGCCGCCGCCCTGGCCGGGGAAGACCACGTGCGTGCGGTGGTTGGCGCTGTCGGTGTTCCTGCCGTCCCAGCAGCTGGGGAAGTCCAGGACCCTGACCACGAGGCTGCCTCGCGGGCACAGCGGGTACTTCGTGGTGACGCGGTCGGTGAAGCCGGTGCACGTCCACGCGGCGCGGGCGTTGGCGCCTCCGTTGGTGGCCGCCTTGGCGTCGCCGGTGATCATTCTGAGGAAGCGCGGCATCTCGCTCACCCTGCCGGCGGCGTTGCCGCGGAACTGCATGATCGCCTGGCGGGGACGCAGCACCTGGCCGACGTTGCCGTCGGGGTCGCCGAGGTTGGCGTCGACCTTCCTGTTCCTCAGCACGGGCCAGAAGTAGGTGGACCTGTCGCCGAACCTGCACGTGGTGCCCGCCGCGGCGAGGGACTGGTCGGTGGAGAAGGCGTCGGTGGACAGGTTGCCCACGTAGTCGTGCAGGTGGTGGGCGCCGTTGGAGACGCCGGGGGCGACGATGAAGTTGTCGGGATTGTTGTGGCGGTTGCCGTTGGTGCCGCACCTCGAGACGAACGTGCCCCTTGATCCCGACGTGAGACCGGCCAGGAGGTCGCCGCCGGGCTGGACGCCGCGGATGTCGACGAAGTCGGTGACGAACGGGCCGAGGTCCGCGCAGTCGTCGTCCTGGGTGGCGGAGGGGGAGGGCGATCCGGTGGGACGGGCCCGCCGGCCGTCACCCGGCTGCCCCGACTCGCTCGGCCGCCCCTCGGGCCGCCCGGGATCCCGAGGGTCGCCGGGGTTCTGCGGGTCGCCGGGGTTCTGCGGGCTGCCGGGGTTCCGGGGGTTGCCCGGGTCTTGCGGGTCGCCGGTGTTCGCCGGGTCGCCGGGCTCCTGCCGGTCGCGGGGATCCTGCGGATCCGCTGGACGCTGCCGGTCGCCGGGATCGCGCGGGTCGGCCGGATCCTGTTGGACGCCTTGATCCCGAGGAGCGCCGGTGTTCCGAGGGGAGGCGGTGTTCCGGGGGGTGACCGTTCGCCGCGGGTCGATCGGTGCGGCGAGCGCCCCACCGCCCTGGGACGGCGGGCCCTGTGCGGGGTGTCCCGCGGGGTCGCAGTGGTCGGCGAGGGCGGGAGCGGCGGTGATGACGGCCGCGGACACCATGCCGCCGGCCACCAGGGCCAGCGACGACATGGCCGCGGCCAACCGTCTGGATGCGATCACTGGTTCTCTCTCCTTGAATCGGCCGCCGCGGGGGCGGGGGAAGGGGCCGGAGGCTCGGGCAGCGCGTCGTAGTCGACCAGCCCCGTGCTCTCCAGCAGCGTCATGTGCCTGAGCACGAACGCGTTGGCCTTCTGGGCGAACCTTCTGATCTCGTCGTTGCGGGTGCCCGCCCTGACCAGCGCGATCACGCTGAAGACCTTGCCGTGCGCGGCCCTCAGCAGGTTGGCGAAGTCCCTGTCGTAGGCGGCGCCGCTCTTGGTCGACAGCTGGGCCATCCAGCGCTGCTGGTCGGCCGTGGGCTGGCTGGGCAGGACCACGCCGAGGCGGGAGGCGACCGCGATCACCTCCTCATCGAGCTTGAGGTGGTCCTCGACCAGGTGCCTGCCGACCTCCTTGACGCGCCGGCTGAGCGCGCGTTGCTGGGCCTGCTGGCCGGTGGGGATCTCCCAGAGGCCCGCCTGCCGTACCTTGATCAGGAGATCCTGGTCGGAGGTGGTCGGGGCGGCCGTGGAGGGCACGGCGACCGGTCCTGGCAGGACCAGCAGCACCGTGACCGCGGCCGCCACGAGGAAGCCGCCGAGCAGGAGCACCTCTCCGGACAGAAGCCTGCGCATGGTCGGAGGTACGCGGCCGTGAGTGGCGAGGTTCACGGCAAGTAACGAGATAGTCAGAAATGACTGGAGTTATCGGAGTGACTGCCGAGCCGATAACGAAGGTGTAAAGATGTGCCCCGTGCTAGGTCACCTCGACGACATGGAGCACCGAATACAGGCGCTCTATGAGCAGTTCGGCGGGCCTTTGCTCCGCCACGTGCGCAAGACCACAGGCAACGATCTGCAGTGGGCCGAGGATGTCGTGCAGGAGACGATGGTCAGGGCCTGGCGTCATTCCGACCGACTGCAGTGGGAGCCCGGCCTTGTCTGGGCGTGGCTGCTGACCGTGGCCCGCCGCATCGTGATCGACGGCAGACGCCGAAGGAGTGCCCGGCCGCGTGAGGTCGAGCCGCCCGAGGCGGACACCGTCCCCGTCCCCGACGGCTGTGATCGGGCGTTGTCGGCGATCGTCGTCGCCGACGCCCTGCGAAGCCTGTCGCGGGAACACCGCGAAGTCATCGAGCAGACTTATCTCAGGGACCGTACGATTGGTGAGGCGGCGGAGATTCTGGGGATCCCGCCGGGCACGGTGAAGTCCAGGCTCTACTACGGGATCAGGGCTCTGCGTGGGCTGCTGCGGGACAAGGGGGTTGCCGGCTGATGCATCCTGAGGTGGCTGCCTACGTGCTCGGAGTCCTCGACGAGGCCGACCTCCAGGCGTTCGAACGCCACCTCGACTCGTGCGAGCGGTGCCAGAGCGAGCTCAAGGAGCTCCAGGAGGTGCCCGCCCTTCTCGACGACCTCAAGCTCCAGACCTCGGCGTCAGAGGATGACGACCCCCCGATCTCCATGTCACGTTGACGTACGTGTGCTTTTCGGGTGATATCGGGTACGTCCGGTCAACGAGGACCGGGCTATTGGGGGAGGTGCCCGGTGGTGGGGACAGGAGCCATGCCTCCCGACCGACGTTTCGGCGAGGAAGGTGCCCGCCTTTCTTATGGCGGTTATCTCCGCCTGCCGCAACTGCTCGCCCAGCAGGAGCCCGAGTCCTCGGCGCCCGACGAGTTGCTGTTCATCACCGTCCACCAGGTCTACGAGCTGTGGTTCAAGCTGCTGCTCCACGAGCTGGAGAGCGCCCGCGAGGCGATGGCCGCCGGTGAGCTGTGGAAGGCCAGGCACCTGTTCAGGCGCGTCCACGCGGTCGAACGCGTGCTCGTCCAGCAGGTGGAGGTGCTGGAGACGATGACTCCCCAGGACTTCCTCGAGTTCCGCGCGAAGCTGGCGCCCGCCAGCGGCTTCCAGTCGGTGCAGTTCCGCGAGCTGGAGTTCCTGTCGGGAGCCAAGGACCCCCGCTATCTCCACCGCGTGCGCAACGCCAGCGAGGACGAACTCGCCAGCCTGCGCAGGCGTCTGGAGGAGCCAACCCTGTGGGATGCTTATCTCACCGCCCTCTCTCAGCGTGGCCTCCCGATCTCAGACGACGAGATCATGACCTCGCTGCTGGCCGTGGCGAGGGACCGCGGGGCGTACGACGACCTGTGGCAACTGGCCGAAGATCTGCTGACGCACGACGAGACGTGCGCCCTGTGGCGGATGCGTCACGTGCAGATGGTCGAACGGCAGATCGGCACCAAGTCGGGCACCGGCGGCTCGACGGGCGCGCCGTACCTCAGGGAACGCACGCACCTGCACTACTTCCCCCTGCTGTGGGAACTAAGAGGCTGGCTGTGACCAGCATCCAATATGGCAAACCCTCACAAAGGAGTGAGAGCGACATGCCGCTCGACGAGGCCAAGGACGAGTTGCTCCAGAACGCGGCGCGGATCGGCGCCACGGGCAGCGACCACGCGAGCCCCGAGGAGGCTCTGGCCTACCTGCGCGTCTACTACCGGCACGTCGCGGCCGAGGACCTCCTCGACCGCGATCCCGTGGACGTGTACGGCCCCGCGATGTCGCACCGGCAGCTGGCCGAGGTGCGCCCGCAGGGCAGGGCGGTGGTGAGGGCGTACACGCCCACTGCCGATGAGCACGGCTGGGACCCGGGCCACTCCGTCATCGAGGTGGTCACCGACGACATGCCCTTCCTGGTCGACTCGGTGACGATGGAGCTCGACAGGCACGGCATCGGCATCCATCTGATCGTCCACCCGCAGATTCGGCTGCGCCGCGACATGACCGGCCGGATCCTCAGCCGTGAACAAGAGGACATCACGGGGATGATGCTGGTCGAGTCGTGGATACACATCGAGGTCGACCGGCAGGCCGATCCCGCGGTGCTCCGGTCGGTCGAGACCGACCTGCAGCGGGTGCTGTCCGACGTGCGGCACGCGGTCGAGGACTTCGCCAAGATGCGGGCGCTTGCCGTACAGACCGCTGAGGACCTGTCGATGAACCCGCCGCCGCTGGAGCCCGCGGAGGTCGAGGACAGCCTCGACCTGCTGCGCTGGCTGGCCGACGGGCACTTCACCTTCCTCGGCTACAGGGAGTACCTGCTGGAGGAGAGCGAGGAGGGTGACGTGCTGCGCGGTGTGCCGGGCGCGGCGCTCGGCATCCTGCGCGCCGACAAGCCAGGCTCGGAGAGCTTCTCCTCGCTGCCGCCCGAGGTGCGGGCCAAGGCCAGGGAGAAGCAGCTGCTGATCATCACCAAGGCCAACTCGCGCGCGACCGTGCACCGGCCGGCCTACCTCGACTACGTCGGGGTCAAGATGTTCTCGCCGGAGGGCGAGGTGATCGGTGAGCGGCGCTTCCTCGGCCTGTTCACCCACGTCGCCTACAACGAGTCGATCTCCAGGATCCCCGTGGTGCGGCGCAAGCTCGCCGAGGTGCTCGACCAGGCGGGGCTGACCGCCGAGAGCCACGACGGCAAGGATCTGATCGAGATCCTCGAGACCTACCCGCGCGGCGAGCTGTTCCAGACGCCGGTGGACGAGCTGGTGCCGATCGCGCTCGGCGTGCTGCGGCTGCGCGAGCGCAAGAAGGTCAAGCTGTTCCTGCGCCGCGACGACTACGGCCGCTACATCTCCTGCCTGGTCTACCTGCCGCGCGACCGCTACACCACCAAGATCCGGCTGAAGATGCAGGACATCCTGCTCAAGGCCCTCGGCGGCACCTCGCTCGACTACAGCGCGATGATCGGCGAGTCGACGCTGGCCCGGCTGCACGTGGTCGTCAGGGGCGAGCGCGGCAAGCCGCTGCCCCAGCACGGCGTCGACGTCGACGAGCTGGAGGCCCGCCTCGCCGCGGTCACCAGGTCGTGGGAGGACGACCTGGCCGCCGCGATCGGCGAGATGGCCACGGAGGAGGAGAGCCCCGCGCTCGTCCGGCGCTACCAGTCGGCCTTCCCCGAGGGGTACAAGGCCGACTTCCCGCCCAAGGTGGCCGTGGTCGACCTGCGCCGCCTGGAGGAACTGATCGGCAAGGGCGCGGACGAGATCGGCATCAACCTCTACGAGCCGTACGACGCCGCCGAGGGGGAGCGGCGGCTGAAGATCTACAAGCTCGACTCGCCGATCTCGCTGTCCCACGTGCTGCCGCTCATCCAGCGGCTCGGCGTCGAGGTCGTGGACGAGCGGCCGTACGAGATCGACCGCGACAACGACCCCGGCACCAAGAACGCCTGGATCTACGACTTCGGGCTGCGCTACACGCCGTCGGCCGAGGTCGACCGCAACGACTTCAAGCGGCTCTTCCAGGAGGCGCTCGGCGCGCTGTGGACCGGCGAGGTGCAGGCCGACAACTTCAACGCTCTCGTCCTGGCCGCCGGGCTGACCTGGGAGCAGGTGGAGATCCTGCGGGTCTACGCCAAGTACCTGCGCCAGGCGGGCAGCACCTTCAGCCAGCGCTACATGGAGCGGGTGCTGCTCGGCAACGTCCGGCTGTCGCGGCTGCTGGTGCGGCTGTTCGAGGCCAGGCTCGACCCGAGGCGCTCCGACGAGCTGCGCGCCGACCTGGGCGAGGCGCTCAACGAGGAGATCCTCGGCGCGCTCGACGAGGTCGCCTCGCTCGACGAGGACCGGATCCTGCGGGCCTACCTGGAGATGATCCAGGCGACGCTGCGGACGAACTACTACCAGCTCGGGGCGGACGGGCGGCGCAAGCCGTACATCTCGCTGAAGTTCGACCCGCAGGCGATCAGCGTGCTGCCGCTGCCCCGCCCGCGCTACGAGATCTTCGTGTACTCACCGCGGGTCGAGGGCGTGCACCTGCGCTTCGGCAAGGTGGCGCGCGGCGGCCTGCGCTGGTCGGACCGCATGGAGGACTTCCGCACCGAGATCCTCGGGCTGGTCAAGGCGCAGATGGTGAAGAACACCGTCATCGTGCCGACCGGCTCGAAGGGCGGCTTCGTGGTGAAGCGCCCGCCTGCCTCCGGCAGCCGCGAGGAGGTCATGGCCGAGGGCGTCGCCTGCTACCGGATGTTCATCTCCGGCCTGCTCGACCTCACCGACAACCTGGTCGACGGCCGCGTGGTGCCGCCCAAGGACGTCGTACGGCACGACGGCGACGACACCTACCTCGTCGTCGCGGCCGACAAGGGCACCGCGACCTTCTCCGACATCGCCAACAGCGTCTCCAAGGAGTACGGCTTCTGGCTGGGCGACGCCTTCGCCTCGGGCGGCTCCATCGGCTACGACCACAAGGCGATGGGCATCACCGCCCGCGGCGCGTGGGAGTCGGTGAAGTACCACTTCCGCACGATCGGCGTCGACGTCCAGGCCACGGACTTCACCGTGGCCGGCATCGGCGACATGTCGGGTGACGTGTTCGGCAACGGCATGCTGCTGTCGCAGCACATCCGCCTGGTCGCCGCCTTCGACCACCGCCACATCTTCGTCGACCCCGACCCCGACGCGAGCGCCTCCTTCGCCGAGCGGCAGCGGCTGTTCGCGCTGCCGCGCAGCTCGTGGGCCGACTACGCGCCGGACCTGATCTCCGCCGGCGGCGGCGTCTTCTCGCGCGCCGCCAAGTCGATCCCGATCACGCCGCAGATGCGGGCCGCCCTGGGGATCTCGGCCGACGTCACGGCACTGCAGCCCAACGAGCTGATCAGCGCCATCCTGCGCGCACCCGTCGACCTGCTCTGGAACGGCGGCATCGGCACCTACGTCAAGGCCTCGTCCGAGTCCAACGCCGACGTCGGTGACAAGGCCAACGACGCGCTGCGCGTCAACGCGGCCGACCTGCGCTGCAAGGTGATCGGCGAGGGCGGCAACCTGGGCTTCACCCAGCTGGCCCGCATCGAGTTCGCGCTGAACGGCGGGCTGGTCAACACCGACTTCATCGACAACTCGGCAGGCGTCGACACCTCCGACCACGAGGTGAACATCAAGATCCTGCTCGACCAGGTGGTCCGCGACGGCGAGCTCACCGACAAGCAGCGCAACCAGGTCTTCACCTCCATGACCGACGAGGTCGCCGACCTGGTGCTGCGCGACAACTACGCGCAGAACGTGGTGCTCGCCGCGGCCCGCGCGCAGGCGCCGGAGATGCTCCACATCCACGCCCGGTACCTGCGCCGCCTCGAACGCGAGGGGCTGGTCAACAGGGATCTGGAGTTCCTGCCGTCGGACAAGACGCTCGCCGAGCGCCGTCAGGCGGGCATCGGGCTGACCGCGCCCGAGTTCTCCGTCCTGCTGGCCTACACCAAGCTGGTGGTCGACGCCGAGGTGCTCGGCTCCGACCTGCCGGACGACCCGTACCTGGCCTCCTGGCTGGTGTCCTACTTCCCCTCGGCCCTGCGCGAGCGCTTCCGCACCTACATGGACGCCCACCCGCTGCGCCGCGAGATCATCACCACCTGCGTGGTGAACGAGCTCGTCAACTCCACGGGCACCACGTTCATGTTCCGCTTCGGCGAGGAGACCGGCGCCTCCTCCCAGGACATCGCGCGGGCCTACCTGGTCACCAGGGAGGTCTTCGACCTGCCCAGCTTCACCAAGGGCGTGGAGTCCCTGGACAACAAGGTCGACACCCGCACCCAGCTCGCCATGCTGCTGGAGTCGCGCAAGCTGGCCGAACGGGGCACCCGCTGGCTGCTCGGCAACCGGCGCCCGCCGCTCGATCTGGCCGGATCGGTGAGCTTCTTCGTGAAGGGCGTCAACGGCCTGCTCACCCACCTGCCGAAGATGCTGACCGGGCCCGACCTGGCCGCCTACGAGGACCGTCGCGACAGCTTCATCGCCCGTGGCGTGCCCGCGGAGCTGGCCGAGCGGGCCGCGGCCATGGTGCCCGCCTACTCCACCTTCGACCTGGTGGAGATCTCCTCGCTCACGGGCCGTCCGGTCAACGAGGTCGCCGAGGTCTACTTCGACCTCGCCGACCGGCTCCAGCTCGCGAGGCTGCGGGAGCGCGTCATCGCGCTGCCGCGCGACAACCGCTGGAACTCCATGGCGCGCTCGTCGCTGCGCGACGACCTCTACTCGGCGCACGCCTCGCTCACGCGTGACGTGCTGGCCCACAGCTCGCCGGGGAGCTCGCCGGAGGAGCGGCTGGCCACGTGGACCGAGGGCAACTCGGCGGCGGTCTCCAGGGCCCGCCAGACGCTGTCGGAGATCTGGGAGAGCGACAACTTCGACCTCGCGACGCTGTCGGTGGCCCTCCGCGCGATCCGCACCCTGGTCGCCACCAGCAACCTGCCCCACACGGAGCGGTAACGAGCCGCCGCCCGGGACGCACCACCCGCGTCCCGGGTTTCCGGGGCCTAGCTATTCAAGTTTGACCAGTAGCGCGGGGAGGGCTAGCCTGAATGCCCAGTAGTCAAATTTGACCACTAGTCCCGGGAGGGTGTGTGGCAGGTCGGGAGCAAGCGATCATCGCGGAAGGACTCCGGAAGACCTACGGCGCGAAGAAGGCCCTGAACGGCCTGAACATGACTGTGCCGAGCGGCACGGTGCACGGCGTGCTCGGCCCCAACGGCGCCGGCAAGACGACGTTCGTCCGCACCCTCGCCACCCTGCTGCGGGTGGAGGGCGGGCGGGCGCAGGTGGCCGGGATCGACGTCGCCCGGCACCCGGACGAGGTGCGCAGGCGGATCGGACTGCTCGGACAGGCCGCCGCGCTGGACGAGGACCTGTCGGGCCGGCAGAACCTCGAGCTGTTCGGCCGCCTCCACCACCTCGGCGCGCGCCGGGCGGCCGCTCGGGCCGGCGAGCTGCTGGAGCGGTTCGGTCTCGCCGACACCGGCCGCAAACCCGTCAAGGCCTACAGCGGCGGCATGCGGCGCCGTCTCGACCTGGCGGTCTCGCTCATTATCCACCCGCAGATCCTGTTCCTGGACGAGCCGACCGCGGGCCTGGACCCGCGGGGCCGTACCGAGGTGTGGAACGCGGTGCGCTCGCTGGTCGGGGGCGGCACGACCGTCCTGCTGACCACCCAGTACCTGGAGGAGGCCGACCAGCTCGCCGACCGGATCTCGCTGATCGACAGCGGCCGGGTGATCGCCGACGGCACCGCCGACGAGCTCAAGGCGAAGGTGGGCGGCGACCGGATCGAGGTGGTCGTGCACGACGCGGGACAGGTGGCGGCCGCGGCCGCCGTGCTGGCCGGGATCCCCGGCGTCGGGGCGGTGGACCGCGACGAGGACGGCCGCAGGGTCAGCGCGCCGGTCGCCGACCGGATGGGCGCGCTGACCCGCGTCGTGCGCACGCTGGAGGACGCCGGCATCGAGGTCGAGGACCTGGCGGTGCGGCGCCCGACTCTGGACGAGGTGTTCATGCAGTTGACCGGCGGCGACCACGAGGAGGAGTCCGCATGACGACGACCGCGGTGCCGGCGCGGCCCACCGGAGGGGGCGCCGGCTGGTGGCTGGCCGACTCCTGGACCATGACGCGGCGTGAGCTGGCCCGCTGGGCGCGCCAGCCCGCGCGGGTGGCGATCGGCCTGACCTTCCCGGTGATGATGCTGGTGATGTTCGCCTACTTCATCGGCGGCGGCATGCGGGTCGCCGGGGGCGGCGACTACAAGGAGTTCCTGGTTCCCGGCATGCTCGTGCTCACCATGGCCTTCGGTCTTGAAGGCACGATGACCGCGATCACCCAGGACCTCAACAAGGGCGTCATCGACCGCTTCCGCTCCATGCCCATGGCGCCGTCGGCGGTCCTGGTCGGCCGCAGCCTCGCGGACATGCTCGAATCGGTGGTCAGCGTGCTGATCGTGATCGGCGCCGGCCTCGCGATCGGCTGGCGCTGGCACGGCTCCTTCGCCGCGGCCCTCGGCGCGGTCGGTCTGCTGCTCCTGCTGCGCTTCGCGATGCTGTGGTGCGGCATCTGGCTTGGGCTGATCGTCGGCAGGCCCGAACTGATCATGGCCGTGCAGATCCTCGTCTGGCCCGTCGCCTTCAGCTCCAGCGCCTTCGCCTCGCCCGAGTTCATGCCCGGCTGGCTCGGGGCGATCGCCGAATGGAACCCGATGACGGCCTCCGCCACCGCGGTACGCGACCTGTTCGGCAACCCCGGCGTGGCGGGCGCCTCCTGGGCCGCGCAGCACGCCCACCTGCTGGCCGTGGCGTGGCCCCTCCTCCTGCTCGCGATCGCCTTCCCTCTGGCGGCGGCCCGCTTCCGCGGACTCAGCCGCTGAGCCGGCCGTCGGCCCCGATACCGGGCGGCCGGCCCGCCCGGTTCCGGTCCGGTGAGATCAGGCCTCCCGCGGGTGCTCGTGCTCCTCGGCGAGCACCCCCGCGAACCGGTCGCCACCCTCATCGGCGAAGACGTACGCCCCGCCCTCGATCCGCTCGATCAGCCCACGCGTCCACTCCGCGCCGACATCTGACGAGTGCACCCACATGTGCATGATCTCGCCGATGTGCCCCCACTGCCCAGGGCCGTCCTCCGGCCTGTAGTGCTCGGTCACCGACCGCCGCCACTCCTCGAGGCCCTTGAGACGCTGCTTCAGCAGGGCGACGGCCTCCTCCCGCGGCAGGTCGACGATGAAGCCGATGCCGGCCGAGAGCAGATCCATCTTGTCGCGCGTGGTGAGCGCCTCGCGCAGCAGCGTGAAGTACTCGGCGGTGCCCTTCTCCGTGACCTCGTACTCGGTTCTCGGCGGGCCGCCGGCCGTGCTGGGCGCCGTCTCGTAGGCGTGCAGGAATCCCTGCTTCGCCATCTGCTTCAGCGCGTGGTAGATCGAACCGGGTTTGGTGTTCGACCACTCGTCGGCGCCCCAGAACTCGAGGTCGTTGCGCACCTGATAGCCGTGGGCCCGCCCGTGCAGCCGCACCGCGCCCAGAACCAGCAACCGGATCGCCGACATCCACGCACTCCTTTCTATTCAACTTTGACTAGCCTATGTCGCGTCAGCGCGCCAAGCCTGATCAGCCGCGCGGGTTACTCGCCGCTGGCCTTGGTGATGGAGCCGTCGTAGGCGATCACCGTGGCCGCCGAGGCGGGCGGGACCGTGGCGACGTACTGGTGCGTCTCGTAGATCTTCATGTTGTCCCTGTACTGGTCCTTGCCCAGGGCCCAGCGCCCTTCGGGCGGGACCGGCAGGAACGGGCTGATGGACACCACGCTGGCCATCGAGGTCGTCCTGAGCAGGGAGTACTGCACGAGCGCGCCGCCGTCGACCGTGCGCAGCGCGTAGACGGGGTAGTCGGCCGCGCTGAAGATCGAGTCGTAGCTGAAGCCCTCCTTCCTGAACGCGGTGCGGTTGTCGGCGATCTCCGCGGCGGTCTCGGTGGTGTAGGGGCCAGGTGCGATCAGCCCCGCGGCGATGCCGGCGGGGCCGCGCTCGGCGATGGTGGCGTGGAGCGGGGCGATGTAGCGAGGGCTGATCTGCACGCCCTTGTCGTCGGCGCCGACGGCCTCCGCGTAGCCCGCGGCGTCGTGCTTCACCTCGGGCAGCCGCTCGCCCGGCAGGAGGACGGAGAGCGCGCTCAGCCGCCAGTCGGTCCCCTTGGCGAAGGTGAGGACGGCGGTGCGGTCGTCGCGGGGGACCACGACGGAGAACCACAGCGGCTCGTCGGGACGCAGGCGGGGCACCAGGAAGGTGGGTGTGCCCCAGGTGTGGCGGGGAGGACGATCGTCGGTCGACGCGAAGTCCGCCGCGGTGAGGTCGACCCGGCCGTCGCGGGCGAGCTCCTTGCCCAGCCGCCGGTCACCCGCCGCGCGGAGCACGTCGTCGGTGAGGGTGTACTCGGAGAAGGCGTTGGCCGCCTCGCTCAGCGAGACCCCGGGGGCGACGGACGGAACCGTCGGGGTGACGGTCGCGGAGGTGGTCGCCGCGACCGGAGAGGGGGTCGGTTCGCCAGATCCAGAACAGGCCGTCGCCGCGGCCAGCAGACCGGCGGCGAGAGCCAACGACCGCAGCCCCCCGTATGCACGCACGTCGCCATGTTATGGGGTGCGCGCAGGTCGCGTACCCTTGGTAGACGTGGCAGACATCGATCCGGCAGAAGAGATCAGCGCGCTCGCGGGCACCCTGCGGAGCATTCAGGACGTTCTCGACCTCGACTCCATGCGCAAGCAGATCGAGGAGCTGGAGCAGCAGGTCGCCGCACCTGATCTGTGGGACGACCCCGACCAGGCGCAGAAGGTCACCAGCAAACTCTCCCACCTGCAGGGCGAGCTCAACCGCGTCGAGGCGCTGGGGCGCAGGCTCGACGACCTGACGGTCCTGTTCGAGCTGGCCGCCGAGGAGGACGACGCCGACACGAGGGTGGAGGCCGACAAGGAGCTGGCGGCGCTGCGCTCCGACATCGGCGCGATGGAGGTCCGCACCCTGCTGTCGGGCGAGTACGACGCCCGCGAGGCGCTCGTCACCATCAACTCCCAGGCCGGTGGCGTCGACGCGGCCGACTGGGCCGAGATGCTGCTGCGCATGTACCTGCGCTGGGCCGAGCGCAAGGGCTACTCCACCGAGGTCTACGACACCTCCTACGCCGAAGAGGCCGGCATCAAGTCCGCCACCTTCGCCGTGAAGGCGCCCTACGCCTACGGCACGCTGCGCGGCGAGCACGGCACCCACCGCCTGGTCCGCATCAGCCCCTTCGACAACCAGGGCCGCCGCCAGACCTCGTTCGCGGGCGTCGACATCGTGCCGGTCGTCGAGCAGACCGACCACATCGACATCAACGAGGACGACCTGCGCGTCGACGTCTACCGCTCCAGCGGCCCCGGCGGCCAGGGCGTCAACACCACCGACTCGGCGGTGCGCATCACCCACATCCCGACCGGCATCGTGGTCTCCTGCCAGAACGAGCGCTCCCAGCTGCAGAACCGCGCCTCGGCGATGAACGTCCTGCAGGCCAAGCTGCTCGAGCGCAAGCGGCAGGAGGAGGCGGAGAAGATGTCGGAGCTGCGCGGCGCCTCGACCACGTCGTGGGGCACGCAGATCCGCAACTACGTGCTGCACCCCTACCAGATCGTGAAGGACCTGCGCACGGCACACGAGGCCGGCAACCCGACCGCGGTCCTCGACGGCGACCTCGACGGCTTCATCGAGAGCGAGATCCGCTGGATGCGCCGCCAGGAGTCGGCGGAATAACGCACCACGGCACGACGGCACACGGGGGCGCGCCTCGAGGGGCGCACTCCTGACGGGTGAGACGCGGGCTGGGGCTCTCCGGGCGTGGCCGCGCTTCGGCTGCGCCCTGGCGGGCTCCTCGAGAGAGTGCGCTTCTGGCGTGGGATGCGGGCCCAGGAACTTCGGGTGTGGAGGCGCGGGCTGAGGGTCTTCGGCGGCGCCCAACGGCGGGTGACCGGTGAACGGTGACGGGCAGACCACCCAGGGGCAGAACGGACGACGTGGCGGCGCTCAGCCGAAGTCCTGCTGGAGGACGCGTGAGAGACGGACGGCAACCGATGACCAGCGGTGGCCGAGACCTGGCCTGCCGTACAAAAAGATGATCAAAGCAGGTGCTGGATCGCCAGGGAGAGGAAGAGGAGGGCGATCAGGGCGGCGAGGATCAGCATCGGAGAGATCCCGTGCACGTGCATACGCTCACGGTTGGCGCGGCACAGCGCGCAGCGACCCTCGATGACCGGGTGGGCGCACTGGGCGCAGACGAGGTGTTCGCAACTCATGTCACCCTCCACTGTAGACGGTTCTCAGGCAACAGAATCGTTTTGTTTCCGTTATGGACGTTCCATGCCAGTCTTCCCCCTAGACTGTCCTGCAGCCAAGCGGAACGTCGATCATCAGTAAAGATGGGCGTCCCCGCTGGCGGGCGGTGGGAAGTGGGCATGTGCCACCCTCGCTTCCGTCCCGACCCCTAGACTGGCACGTCGTGATGCGCTCGTGATCCATTTCGATAATGTCACCAAGGTCTACGCGAACCAGAACAGGCCCGCTCTCGACCACGTGTCTGTAGACGTGGACAAGGGCGAGTTCGTGTTCCTCGTCGGTCCCTCGGGATCCGGGAAGTCCACCTTCCTGCGGCTGATCCTCAAGGAGGAGAGGCCCAACTCCGGTGCGATCCATGTCGCCGGCAAGGATCTCGGGAAGCTGTCCAACTTCAAGGTGCCGCACCTGCGCCGCCGCATCGGCTGCGTGTTCCAGGACTTCAGGCTGCTCCCCAACAAGAACGTCTACGAGAACGTGGCGTTCGCTCTCGAGGTCATCGGCAAGCCCAGGCGGTTCATCCGCAAGGTCGTGCCCGAGGTCATCGAGCTGGTCGGTCTTGAGGGCAAGGCACACCGCATGCCCGACGAGCTGTCAGGTGGCGAGCAGCAGCGGGTCGCGATGGCCCGCGCGTTCGTGAACAGGCCGATGATCCTGCTGGCCGACGAGCCGACAGGAAACATCGACCCCGCCACGAGCATCGGCATCATGAAGGTGCTCGACAGGATCAACAGGACCGGCACCACTGTCGTCATGGCCACGCACGACGCCGCCATCGTCGACTCCATGCGCAAGCGGGTCGTGGAGCTGGAGGACGGAAAGATCGTCCGCGACCAGTCGCGTGGCGTCTACGGCCAGGCGTACTAACAGGAGTTATAGGCAGAACATGCGGGCGAACTTCATCCTCTCCGAGGTCTGGATCGGCCTCCGTCGCAACCTGACCATGACGATCGCGGTAATCGTCACCGTGGCTGTCGCCATGGCCCTGCTGGGCGTCGGGTTGATGATCAACGCCCAGGTCGGCCTGATGAAGGACTTCTGGTCCGACAAGGTCGAGGTCTCGGTCTACCTGTGCAAGAAGGACTCTCCCTTCGAAAAGTGCAAGGCCTCCCCCAAGGGGGTCAGCGACGCCGAGCGCGCTCAGCTCCAGCAGCAGCTGGAGGGTCTGCCCCAGGTCGAGAAGGTCTTCCACGAGAACCAGGCGATGGCCTTCGACAACTTCAAGAAGGCGCAGTCGGCCAACTCGATCCTGGCGCAGGTCGTCGACGTCAAGGACATGCCGGAGTCGTTCCGCGTCAAGCTGAAGAACCCCGACGAGTACCAGGACGTCATCACCGCCGCCAACGGCATGAAGGGCGTCTCCACGGTCATCGACCAACGGGCCCAGCTGGAGAACTTCTTCGGGATGCTGGAGAAGCTCCGCTACGCGGCGCTGGCCGTGGCGCTGATCCTGGTCCTGGCGGCGATCCTGCTGATCGGCAACACCGTCAGGCTCTCGGCGTTCAACCGGCGCAGGGAGACGGGCATCATGCGGCTGGTCGGCGCCTCCAACCTCTACATCCAACTGCCGTTCGTGATGGAGGGCATGATCGCCGGTCTGATCGGCGGTGTGGTCTCCGCGGTCATGCTGATCGTCGCGAAGGTCTTCCTGTTCGAGGGGACCACCTCGGCGTTCGCCGCCAACAGCCAGCTCGGATGGAACGACGTGGCCTGGGTCATCACGCTCACCATGGTGATCGGCGTGGTGATCTGTGTGCTCGCGTCGTTCGTGACGCTCCGCCGTTACCTGCGGGTCTGACGAACCCGGGTAAGGTCGAAGCATGCCACGTGAGACCGGGCGCAAGCTCATCGCCCAGAACAAGCGTGCCCGCCACGACTACAACGTCGACGAAACCTTCGAGGCGGGTCTGGTGCTGCAGGGCACCGAGGTGAAGTCGTTGCGGGCGGGCAAGGCGTCGCTGGTCGACGGCTACGCCTCCATCGACGACGGCGAGGCGTGGCTGCTCAACGTCTTCATCCCCGAATACTCCCAGGGGACGTGGACGAACCACGCCGCCCGCCGCAAGCGCAAGCTCCTGCTCAACCGCAAGGAGATCGACAAGCTCGCCGCCAAGGTCAAGGAGGGCGGGCTGACGATCGTGCCGCTGTCGCTCTACTTCAAGGACGGCAGGGCCAAGATCGAGATCGGTCTCGCGCGCGGTAAGAAGGACTGGGACAAGCGGCAGACGCTGAAGGAGCAGCAGGACAAGCGGGAGATGGCGCGGGCGATCCGCCATCGCGCCCGATGAGGGCTCGCGCTCGCAGGGTCCTGGCCGTTGCCGCCACGATGGCGGTCGCGGGCACGACGCTGACCGGCTGTTTCGAGGAGCCGTCCGCGCACGAGGCGGTGCGCGACTTCCTCGTCGGCTGGCAGTCAGGCGACTACGACCTGGCTGCCGGCCGTACCGACGGTGATCCCGCCGTGGTACGCAAGGCGCTGCACGACGCCCGCGTCCACCTCGACGCGGCCTCCTTCCGCTTCCACATCAGGAGCCTGACGGAGAACGGCGGCGAGTCGATCGCCGACTTCGATGCCGAGGTCGACCTGGGCGAGAACAACTCGCTCTGGGAGTACACCAGCAGGCTGCCGCTCCACCTGGTCGACGGGGTGTGGAAAGTGCGGTGGTCGCCGAGCGTCATCCATCCGCAGCTGAAGGAGGGTCAGCGCTTCGCGGTCGATCCCAAGCCCGAGGTGCGCCGGCCGGTGCTCGACCGCACGGGTGAGCCGCTGCAGGCCGACACCACCCTCTACGTGGCCGGCGTGACCCCTGCCACCCTCGGCGACAACGCCGAGAAGGTGGGCGAGCAACTCGCCGCGCTCACCGGGTTCGCCCAGGACCGGCTGCTGAGCCGCATCAGGTCGGCGCCGCCCCGCACGTTCGTGCCGCTCGTCACCTTCGGCTGGCGCAAGTACGCCTCGCTCAAGTCCAAGCTCGACGACATCCCCGGCGTGACCATCGACGAGCAGAAGCAGCCCGTCGCGCCGGCGCCGCCCGAGCAGATCGTGGGCAGGGTGAGCGCCCTGACCGCCGAGAGCGAGCAGGAGCTCGGCGGCCCGCAGCGGGCGGGCGACTCCGTCGGCCTGTCCGGCCTGCAGAAGGCCTACCAGGACCACCTGACCGGATCCACCCAGACCTCGGTGATCACGCTCGACCTCAAGACGGGCGAGCAGGTCGCCGAGCTGAAGAAGTGGCCTGGCCGGCCCAACGCGCCGGTCGAGACCACGATCGACAGCTCGATCCAGGCCGCGTCGGAGACCGCGCTGGCCGGCACCCGCTCCGCCGTGATGGTCGCGGTCAAGGCGTCGACGGGTGAGGTGCTGGCGGTGAGCGCTTCGGACAACGTCAAGGAGGACAAGGCGCTGGCGGGCAAGTATCCAGCGGGCAACGCCTTCTCGATCATCGCGGCCGAGGCGCTACTGAGAAAAGGCGTCAAGCCGAGCCAGCGGCTGGCCTGCCCGGCGGAGCGTACGGTCGGCGGGGCCAGGTTCGAGCAGACGGGCCTGACCGCCGGCGGCACCCAGAGCTTCCAGAGCAGCTTCGCCCGCAGCTGCGTGACGGCGCTGGCCGCGCTGGCGCGCAGGGTCAGCGGCGACGACCTGGACAAGAGCGCGGCCGACCTCGGCATCGGCAAGCCGTGGAAGCTGCCGCTGAACTCCTTCAGCGGCAAGGTGGGCGACCTCGACAGCGACGCCGACAAGGCCAAGGCCATCGCCGGGCAGAACGTCGAGGTGAGCCCGCTGGCGATGGCGCTGGTGGCGGGGGCCGTCGCCTCCGGCACCTGGCATCCGCCACTGCTGGTCACCAAGCCGCCGACGCCCGATCCCGCCGCTGAGGTGCTGCCCACCACGCCGCCCGCTCCCGTGGCGCTCGACGCCAAGGTGCTGCCGGTGCTGCGGGCGATGATGCGCTCAGGCGTCCGTTCGGGCACGGCCGGCGCGGCGGCCGCGGGTGGTGAGCCGGTCCACGGGATCGCCGCTCCCGTGACGGGCAAGAGCAAGAACCAGGCGTGGTTCGTCGGCTGGCAGGGGGATGTGGCGGTGGCCGTCCTGGCCGAGAACGCCGACCCCGCGGCCTACGCGGGCCGCTTCTTCGCGGCCGTGCGTGACCCTGCGTGAAAACTTCCTCACGCTGAGCAACCATTGGCGGCCGGATCTGCGTCTTCCTAAGTGACCGGGCCCGCTCGGGGGGTTGCGGACCTGGTCGCCGTGATGAGTTCAGGACTTCATCTCGGGGGAAGTCCTGCCGTCCGGACCGGCGTGACCCTGCCGGTCGCCCCCGGAGACGTGCGCCGTCTTGCCGCGTCTCCGGGGGTTCGCCGTGTTCCGCCAGGTGACGGGTTCTCCGAAGAGGGCAGGGAATTCGGTTGGCGTTCCCCGTGTTGTCACATGTATCGTCATCTTGCTCGGCCGTTCGCGGCCGTGTTGACAACTGCACAGGGGGTGATCGGTTTCGACTTCGACTTTGCAAGTCAGGTGAAGCGGGCCGAGGACTGCGGACATAACCTCGTTAATCCTGTGACCGCAAACCAATAAGTGCCAACTCCAAGCGCACTGAGGTCAGCCAGGGTTCCCTGGCTCTCGCTGCCTAAGTAGCGAAACCTCTGTCAGCCCGGGCATGCCTTCGGCCCGGGACCTGGCATCGTTAGAAGGCTCCACCGCTCGACCCGGCCACGGGGGAGAGCGGGAAATCAAACAGTGGCTGAGCCTGTCGGCAACACGCCTGCGTGAGTGCCGGGGCTGAGAAAACGTTAAGCAGGCTGCGCCCGGAGAAGCCCTGCCTTGGGGTTGAAGGACGCGGGTTCGATTCCCGCCACCTCCACCGATCGGCGAAGGCCGGTGTCACGTCTGTGACACCGGCCTTTCGCATGTCATGGGCTAGTTCCCGCCACGCAGGCAGCGGGCGCAGCGCCCGCGTCTGCGCAGGTGGTAGGCGAGGGCCGCGGCGGCCAGGGCGGCGCCCCAGAGGGGCCAGAAGCACTCGGGCAGCCAGGCGCCCCACTCGGCGACATCGAACGCCCCTGCCAGCGCCCGCCGCAGGTAGGTCAGGCCGGCGACCGTGATGATGATCGCGACGAGGGTGGCGGGGACGATGGCCAGCGGCGGAGGGACCCGCCTGCCGCGCAACCAGGGGATCCAGCGGGGGAAGATCTCGCCCCAGCGCTGGACCAGCCCGAGGGTGAGCACGCCGCCGAGGGCGCCGAAGGTGGCCAGGTAGGCGCCTGCCAGCCAGATGCCGGGAGCCTCCTTGTCGCCCTGGTCGAGGAAGTCCTGGCTCACCCCCAGCGGGATGTTCAGCGCCCAGGCCCACCGGGTGGCACAGTAGATCAGCGGCGTCACGACGGCGACGGCGACGGCCACGCGTCCCCAGCGGGCGGCCGAGGCGGGAGTGGTCCAGCCGGTGTCCTCGTCGGCGCGCCCGCACGAGCCGCACGCGTCGCGGCGGCGGCGCTGGGCGTTCAGCGCGGCCCCCGCCAGCAGGACGCCGCCGAGCACGCACAGCAGCTGGTTGAGCACCGGCCATGGCCAGACGTCGCCCAGCCCGATCTGCCCCCACGGCCCGTCGAGGAAGATCGCGACCGTCATCAGCGGCGTGTAGGCGACGCCCATCATGAGGCGGGAGTCGGGGATCACCACGGCGAGGAAGGCCGCCAGCGGCCACGCGGCGAACACGGCGGCCCGCTGGACGGCGCGGCCGCCCGTCGCGAGCGCCAGTGCGGTGACCGCGCAGAGGAGGCCGAAGGCGGCCACCCACCAGCCGCCAGGGTCGGGGGAGAGCCCCGCGAGGATGGAGAGCACGCCGTCGGGGTCGGGATCGCTCGCGCCCCAGGGGAAGCCGGGAGCGCCGAGCGCCCAGGCCACGCCGGTCACCGTGTAGCCGGCCGACCAGGCGACCGCCGCGTGCCCGGCCCTCGAGATGATCGTTGTCATGCCTTCAGCCTCGGGCGGGGCGGGGGTCGCGGGCCATGTGCCGTTCGGCAGGTTGTGGCGGCTCCGGAGGACGTTGCCCGTGCCGTTCGGCATGTCCGTATCGTGGCTGCGGTGAACATCGGCAGCTTCGGGATGGTGGCCGCCGTGGCGGCGCTGGCGTGGGTGGTCGGCAGGAGGGAGCGCGGTCGCGCCCACCTGCCGGCGGCGGTGAGCCTGGCGGCCGTCGTCTCCCTCGTGGTGACGCTCTCGTTCGTGAGCGCCGGGCCGCGCAGGGGCGAGGACCTGTGGGGGCTGGTGGAGAGTCTCACGTTGATCGCGCTGCTCGGCCTGATGGCCAGGTGGTCCCCGGTACGGCAGGCCGTGCCCGCGGGGGTGCTGGGCGGGGTGGCGGCCTCGACGTGGCTGCTGAGGTACGTCATGCCCGCCTCGCCGCTGGAGGGGATCGGCATGTGCGCCTTCTGGGCGCTCGGTGTGCTGGCCGCCGTCGGGGTCGGCGGCTACCTGCGCTCTCTCGACACGCGGCGGGTGCGGGCGGTGCGGGACGAGCGCGCCGCGCAGCGGCTGCGGCTGGCCAGGGACCTGCACGACTTCGTCGCCCACGACGTCAGCGAGATGGTGGCGCAGGCCCAGGCGGGTCAGGTGGTCGGCGTCGGCGACAGCGTCGGCAGCCGGGCGCAGGCGCTGGCGGCGCTCCAGCGGATCGAGCAGGCGGGGCTGCGCGCGATGGCGACGCTGGATCGCACGGTGCTGGAGCTCCACGCGGGTCCGGGGTTGGAAGGGCTGGCCGAGCTGGCCGCCAGGTTCTCCTCGGCCGGGCCGGCCCGCGTCGAGCTGTCCGTGGACGAGCGGCTCGACGTGCCCGAGGAGACGGCCGCCTTGGCGTACCGGATCGTGGTGGAGGCGTTGACCAACGTGCGCCGCCACGCTCCCGAGGCGACGCTGGTGGAGGTCGCGGTGAGGGACGAGGGCGGGATGCTCGAGGTGAGCGTGGACGACGACGGAGGCGGCGGCACGCGGGAGTCGGGACGCGGCGGATTCGGGCTGCCCTCGCTGACCGCGCAGGCGGAGTCGATGGGCGGGCGGCTGCGGGCGTCGCCGGCCGAGGGAGGGTGGACGCTGGTGGCGCGGCTGCCTCTGGCACCATGAACGGCGTGTCCACCCGCATCCTCATCGCCGACGACCAGGAAGGCATCCGCGGCGCGTTCCGGCTCATCCTCGACGCCCAGCCCGACATGACCGTCGTCGCCGAGGCGGCCGACGGGCTCTCGGCCATCGAGACCGCGCTCCAGGTGCGTCCCGACGTGGTGCTCGCCGACATCAGGATGCCGAAGGCCGATGGCATCGAGGTGACGCGGGCGCTGGCCGAGACCGGCATCCACGTCGTGGTCGTCACCACGTTCGGGCAGGAGGACTACGTGCGGGCCGCGCTGCGGCACGGGGCCTCGGGGTTCGTGCTCAAGCGGTCGGGTCCCACGCTGCTCGTCGAGGCCGTGCGGGCGGCGATGAGCGGCGACATGCTGATCAGCCCGCAGCTCACGGTCGGGCTGCTGCGCGAGAGCGCCGTGCGGGACGGGCCGCGGGAGGCCGGGCTCACCGAGCGCGAGGACGACGTCGTCCGCCTCGTCGCCCAGGCCAAGACCAACGCCGAGATCGCCGAGGAGCTGTTCCTGTCCCCGGGCACGGTCAAGAACCACATCGCCAGCATCCAGCGCAAGCTGGGTGTGAAGAACAGGGTCGGCATCGCGGCCTGGGCCTGGCACACCGGCAGGGCACATACGCCGTGATTCGGTAGCATCAACGGCCTATGGCCGCGATCGTGACCAACTGGGCGGGTAATCTCGCCTTCCACGCCTCTGACGTGTACCGCCCGGCCTCGGTCGAGGAGTTGCGCGTGCTCGTGGCGCGCTCGCCGTCGGTGCGCGCGATCGGCAGCGGCCACTCCTTCAGCGACGTCGTCGACACCAGGGGCGCGCTCGTCTCGCTCGACGCCCTGCCGCGCACGGTCGAGCTCGACGGGTCCACCGTGCGGGTGGGCGGCGCCGTACGGTACGCCGAGCTGGCGCCGCGCCTGCACCAGGCCGGTTTCGCGCTGCGCAACCTGGCCTCGCTGCCGCACATCACGGTCGCGGGCTCGGTGGCCACGGCCACGCACGGGTCGGGCGACGGCAACGGCAACCTCGCCACGGCGGTCCGCGCCATGGAGCTCGTCACGGCCGAGGGCGACCTGGTGACGCTGACCGCGGACGACCCGCGCCTGTCCGGCGCGGTGGTCGGGCTCGGGGCGCTGGGCGTCGCGGTGAGCCTGACGCTGGAGCTGGTGCCCGCCTTCGAGGTGCGCCAGTACGTCTTCGAGGACCTGCCGCTGGAGGTGCTGGACGACCACGTCGACGAGGTGTTCGGCAGCGGTTACAGCGTGAGCCTGTTCACCGGGTGGCGACGGCCCGTGGTCGACCAGGTGTGGGTGAAGCGGGTCTCTGACGAGGCGCCCGATCTGTTCGGGGCCCGCCCCGCCGACGGGCCGCGCCATCCCATCCCGGGCGCGTCACCGGAGCCCTGCACCGAACAGCTCGGCGTCCCGGGGCCGTGGCACGAGCGGCTGCCGCACTTCCGTCCCGAGTTCACCCCGAGCGCGGGCCAGGAACTGCAGTCGGAGTTCCTGCTGCCACGCCGGCACACGGTCGCCGCGCTACGCGCGCTCCACGGGATCCGCGCCGTCCTCGCGCCCGTCCTGCAGATCTCGGAGATCAGGACCGTCGCCGCCGACGACCTGTGGCTGAGCCCCGCCTACGGCCAGGACGTGGCCGGGTTCCACTTCACCTGGATCAAGGACGTCTCCAGGGTGCTGCCGGTGATCGAGACGGTGACGCGGGCGCTGGAGCCGTACGAGGCCAGGCCGCACTGGGGCAAGCTGTTCACCGCGGTCGCCCCCTACGCGCGGATGGCCGACTTCCGCGAGCTCGTCGGAGCCTTCGACCCGCAGGGCAAGTTCGCCAACGACTTCCTGCGCAGGGTCATGTGATGCGCTTCGGTCTCCTCGGCCCCGTCGAGGCGTTCAGGGCGGACGGCGGCCCGATCGCGGTCGGCGGCACCCGCCTGCGCGCCCTGCTCGCGCTCCTGGCCCTCGACGCGGGCCGGATCGTGCCCACGGAGCGGCTCATCGAGGGTCTCTACGGCGAGCGGCCCGTGACGGGCGAGAGCAACGCGCTGCAGTCGCAGATCTCCAGGCTGCGCAGGAACCTCGACACCGCCGTCGAGTTCCACCCCGCCGGATACCGGCTCGTGGTCGACGGCGAGGAGGTCGACGCGCACCGTTTCGAGCGCCTGGCCCGCGAGGGCAGGGCCGCCGGCGCGCCCGCCGTCCGCTCGGAGCTGCTCGGACAGGCGCTGGCGCTCTGGCGCGGACCCGCGCTGGCCGACGTGCGGGAGGCGCCGTTCGCCGCCGCGCAGGCGGCGCGGCTGGAGGAGCTCAGGATCGACGTCACGGAGGACCGCCTCGAGGCGGACCTCGAGCTGGGCAGGCACCGCGAGCTGGTGACCGAGTTGCAGCGGCTGGTGGCGGCGCACCCGGTCAGGGAGCGGCTGCGCGGCCAGCTCATCAGGGCGCTGTACGCCAGCGGGCGCCAGGCGGAGGCGCTGACCGCTTTCGAGGACGCCCGCCGGACGCTCGCCGACGAGCTGGGCGTCGACCCGTCGCCCGAGCTGAAGGAGATCCACCTGGCGGCGCTGCGCGGCGAGCTCCACGCGCCCACGGCCCCGGCTCGGCCCGGCACCCCCGGCATGGCGGCCGGCGGCGGGACGGCGCTGCCGGCGCAGCTCACCAGCTTCGTCGGCAGGCAGGACGACCTGGACCAGGTCGGCCGCCTGCTGGAGCGGGCCAGGCTCGTCACGCTGACGGGGCCGGGCGGCGCGGGCAAGACGCGGCTCGCCCTGGAGGCGGCGGCCGCCGTGCCGGGGGAGGTCGGCCTGGCCGAGCTGGACGGCCTGGCCGAGGGCGGGGACGTCGCCCAGGCCGTGCTCACCAAGCTGGGCCTGCGCGTCGGGCCGGACGAGCCCGATCCTGCCGACCGGCTGGTCGCCGCGCTGGCGGGACGACGGATGCTGCTCGTCCTGGACAACTGCGAGCACGTCGTGGCGGCGGCGGCCGAGCTCGCGCACCGGCTCCTCAGCGCCTGCCCCGACCTACGCGTGCTGGCCACCAGCAGGGAGGCGCTGGGCATCACCGGCGAGAGCATCTGGCCGGTGCCCCCGCTGCCCGGCTCGCTCGCCGTCCGGCTGTTCGAGGACAGGGCGGCCGCCGTCCGGCCCGGGTTCGCGGTGGACGAGCGCAACCTCGCCGACGTCCAGCGGATCTGCCGGGCGCTCGACGGGCTGCCGCTGGCGATCGAGCTGGCCGCCGCCAGGCTCCGCTCGCTCCCGGTGGCCGAGGTCGCCGCCAGGCTGGAGGACGGGCTCGGGTTGCTGTCGCGCGGCAGCCGTACGGCCCAGCCCAGGCACCGCACGCTGCGCGCCGTGGTCGAGTGGAGCTGGAGCCTGCTGGACGAGCAGGAGCAGCGGCTGGCCAGACGGCTCACGGTGTTCGCGGGCGGAGCGGGCATCGAGGCGGTCGAGCGGGTCTGCGGCACACCCGACGCGGTCGAGCTGCTTACCAGCCTGGCGGACAAGTCGCTGGTCGAGATCGTCGGCGACCGCTACAGAATGCTGCAGACGATCCGCGCCTTCTGCGCCGAACGGCTGGAAGAGGCGGGAGAGGTCGAGACCTACCACCGCGCCCACGCCGGCCACTACCTCGCCCTGCTGCGGGAAGCCGCTCCCCACCTGCTGCGCGCCGAGCAGCTGGAGTGGGCGGCGCGGCTCGACCCCGAGCACGACAACCTGCTCGCCGCGCTGGGCTGGGCCGTCGGCGCCGACCACGCCATGGCGCTGCGGATCTTCGCCGACCTGTCCACATACTGGTGGCTGCGCGGACGGCGCGGCATCGGCGTGCGGCCCGCCCGCACGCTGCTCGCCGCGCTGGGCCCGGACGTGCCCGAGGGGCTGGAGGGGGAGTACGCCATCTGCGTGGCCAGCTCGGCCGAGGGCGGCGTCCACCTGGAGACCGCCAAGCGGCTGATGCGCGCCATGGACCTGGTCTCGGACCGCCCGCAACTCACCTACTTCTGGGGCAGCTTCGTCGGGCCCTCCATCGACGACGGATTCCTCGCGGTGATGATGGAGCGCGTCATGGCCAGCGACGACCCTTGGATCAGGGGTCTCGACCACGTCGGCAGGGGCTTCCTCTGCTACCTGATGGAGGGCGACGTCGCGGGGATCGAGCGGGAGTTCTCGCGCGCGCTCGACTACTTCCGCTCTCTCGGCGAGCGGCTCGGCATGGCCATGGCGCTGTCGGAGCTGGTCAGGGTGGCGGCGTGGCGCGGTGAGAGGGAGCGCTTCACCGAGCTGATCGAGGAGGCGCTGCGCCTGGTGGGCGAGCTCGGCGCGCAGGAGGACATCGCCGACCTGCTGTGCCAGCGAGGCGAGGGCGAGCTGCTGCTCGGCGACCTCGACCAGGCCTGGGCCGACTACGAGCGGGCCGCCGAGCTGGCCCGCAGGGTCGGCGCGCTGGAGGGCACCACCAGGGCCAGCTGCGGTCTGGCCGAGGTCGCGAGGCTGCGCGGCGACCTGGAGGAGGCCCGCCACCGCTACGAGGAGGTGTTGGCGAGGGAGTCGAGCGGGTCGTTCGGCGAGTCGCTGACCGCCGTGCAGATCGGGGTCGCGCTGGGCTGGATCGACGCGGCCGAGGGCGAGGTCGAGCGGGCCGCCGCCAGGCAGGAGGCGGCGTTCGCGGCGGCGCTGCACGTGCAGAGCCTGCCGGTGCTGGCGAGCGTGGCCGAGGGACTGGCCGGCGTCTTCTCCCTGCGGGGCGCGCACGACCGGGCCGCGCTGCTGCTCGGCGTGGGGAAGGGGCTGCGCGGCATGACGCTGCCGGGCGACCTGGACGTCGCGCGGGTGGTCGAGCGGGCGAGGGCCGCGCTGGGGGAGCAGGGCTTCGCCGAGGCGTACGCCAGGGGGACGGCGCTGTCCAGGGAAGAGCTGGCGGAGCTGCTATGACCGATCGGACGCTCGGCGGATACACACTGCTCCGGGTGCTCGGACGCGGCGGGATGGGTGAGGTGCACCTCGCCTCGACCCCGACGGGAGGCCTGGCCGCGGTCAAGGTGATCCATCCTTCGCTGGCCCGCGACCCCGCCTTCCAGCGGCGCTTCTCCCGCGAGGTGGACGCGGCGCGGCGGGTGGCCAGGTTCTGCACCGCCCCCGTGCTGGACGCCGGGATCTCCGGCGAGGTGGCCTACCTGGTCACGGAATACGTCAAGGGCCCTGACCTGGCGCACGCCGTCAGGGAGCAGGGCGCCTTCACCGGCGGCAACCTGGAGTCGCTGGCCGTGGGGATCGCCACCGCGCTGTCGGCGATCCACGGCGCGGGCGTGATCCATCGCGACCTCAAGCCCTCGAACGTGCTGCTGTCGCCGCTCGGCCCACGCGTGATCGACTTCGGCATCGCGCAGCTCGTCGGCGCCGACAGCCTGGCCAGCCAGGCGATCCTCGGCACCCCCGCCTTCATGGCGCCCGAGCAGGTGAGAGGTGAGCCGCTGGGGCCGTCCGCCGACGTCTTCGCATGGGGCGGCGTGATCGCCTACGCGGGGACGGGGCGGTTGCCGTTCGGCGGCGGCGCGCCGGCCGAGGTGCTGTACCGGATCGTCAACGACGGCCCCCAGCTCGACGGGCTCGACCAACGGATGCGGGGCATCGTCGAGTGGGCGATGGCCAAGGACCCGGCTCGCAGGCCCACGCCCCAGCAGCTGCTGGCCGAGCTGGTCGGCGGCCGGCCGACCCCGGAGACGGCCACCATGGTCGTCGAGCGCACCTGGTCGGGCCCCGTTCGGCCGGTCGCCCCCGGGTCAGGAGGGCAGGCGGAGCCGCCTCGGCCGCACCACCAGGACAGCCCCACGGCGCCGGCGAAGGGCGGGGCCAGGCGCTGGTGGTCGTGGGCGGCAGGGGCGCTCGCGCTGGTCACGGCGGTGACTGTGGCGGGCGTGCTGGCGTTTCGGCCGTCGCCGACCGAGTGGCCGTACCGGGCGGACTTCGCCGACTCGTGGGAGACGGGCAGCACCGCGGGAGGCACGGCCGAGCAGTCCGACGAGGGCTACGAGCTCACCGCGAACCCCGGCTGGCGGCTGTGGCGGTCGGCCCCCGTCACGTCCGAGCCCGCGAGTGGGGCGGTGGTCGTCGCCAGGGGCCGGCGGATCGCCGGCACGGGCGAGTTCGGCGTCTGGTGCAGAGGCGGGAGCGGCGGCCAGCGCTACGAGTTCGCGGTCACCAGCGAGGGCCGGGCGACCATCACCAAGCGCGGTTCGGGGACGGGCACCCTGCTGCTGGACAGGATCGCCAGGGAGCGGACAGCGGATCGCCGCATCGTCGCCGAGTGCAGGAGCGACGGGGCGAAGACCGTCCTGCGGCTGTGGGTGGACGAGCGGTACGTCGGCATGGTGTCCGACACCCGGGCCCCGCTCGGACCCGGGTCCAGCGGCGTCTTCGCCGCTCCCGACGCCGAGAAGCCGGTCGGCGTCAGGTTCAGCTCGTTCACCGTCCAGGCCGCCAGGGGATGAGCGTGCGGTTCGGGGTGCTGGGCCCGCTGCTGGTGCTGGACGGGGCCACGGAGGTGACTCCCGGGCCCGCCAAGCATCGCGCGCTGCTGGTCGCGCTGCTCATGAACGCGGGCCGGACGGTCACCCACGACCGTCTGGTGGCGGCGGTGTGGGGCGCCGAGCCGCCCGCCTCGGCGGAGGCGGTGCTCAGGGTGTACGTCAGCGCGCTCCGCAAGATCGTCGAGGGCATCAGGACCGTGCCCGGCGGCTACCTGCTGGCGGTCGACCCCGACGAGGTGGACGCGCACAGGTTCGAGCGCCTGGTCGCGCAGGCGCGCAGGGCCAGGGACGCGGGACGGGCCAGGGCGGCCGCCGAGATGCTGGGGCAGGCGCTCGGGCTCTGGAGGGGCCGGGCGCTCGACGGGATCGACGGCGAGCTGCGGCGGGCGCATGCCGTGCCGCTGGAGGAGCTGCGGCTGGCCGCGCTGGAGGAGCGGGTCGCGCTCGACCTGGAGCTGGGCAGGGGCGCCGAGGTGATCGGTGAGCTGCGCGCGCTGGTGTCCGCCTACCCGTTGCGGGAAAGGGCGTGGGCGCAGCTGATGCTCGCCCTCATCCAGGCGGGCCGCAGGTCGGAGGCGCTGGCCGCCTACGAGGAGGCGCGCGGCACGCTGGTGGCCGAGCTCGGCCTCGAACCAGGCCCCGAGCTACGCGAGGCCCACGAGCGGGCGCTGGCCGAGGAGTCGCCGCGAAGGGTGCCCAACGAGACGCCGCCCGACATCGCCGACTTCACCGGCAGGCAGGCGGCGCTCGGCTGGATCAGGGCGGCGCTGCCCGCGCCCGACGCGGCCCCCGTCCACCTGGTGCTGTACGGCCCCGCAGGCGCGGGCAAGAGCGCGCTCGCGATCCACGCGGCGCGGGGGCTCGACCTCCCCGACGGCAGGCTGCACGCCTCGCTGCGCGACAGGACGCCGGGAGCGGTGTTGGAGGACCTGCTGCGCTCGCTCGGCTGTCCCGACGGCGCGGTGCCCGCGTCGCTCGACGAGCGCGTGCGCCTCTACCGCAGCCTGGTGGCGGACCGGCGGGTGCTCGTCGTGCTCGACGACGCCACGAGCGAGGCGCAGGTGCGCCCGCTGCTGCCCACGGGCGCGGGCTCCTTGACGCTGGTGACGAGCAGGTCACCGCTGTTCGGACTCGAGGCGGCCCGCGCCTACCCGCTCGACGTGCTCGAGGCGGAGGAGACGGTGGCGATGCTGGCCAGGATCGTCGGCGCCGGCCGGGTCGCCGCCGAGCCAGGCCAGGCCCTGCGCATCGTCCGGCTGTGCGGGGCGCTGCCCCTGGCGTTGCGCATCGCGGGCTCCCGCCTGGCCCGGCGGCGAGGATGGACGCTCGAGCACCTGGCCGACCGGCTGGGCGACGAGCGGAGCAGGCTCGACGAGCTCAGCGCGGGAGACCTGGCCGTCCGCTCCAGCCTGGCGCTCGGCTACCGGGCGCTGTCCGGCGACGAACGCCTGCTGCTGCGCCGCCTCGGCGCGCTGTCCTCCCCCGACTTCGCGCCCTGGATCGCCGCCGCCCTCGTGGGGCCCGAAGGCGGCCGGATCATGGAGTCCCTGGCCGAGGCGGGGCTGCTCCAGGAACGCGGCCTCGACAGGTACGGCTGGCACGACCTGACCCGCCTGTACGCCGCCGAGCGGCTCGCCGAGGAGGAGGGCCCGGCCGCCGCCGTCCTGGCGGGAGCTGCGGGGGAGATCCTCGACCGGGCGCGCAGGGCCAGGGAGCTGATGCTGCCCGCCGAGCCAGGCTCGGGCCTGACGCTCTCGCACACGGTGGAGCGCGACCTCGCCACCGCCCGCCTGGCGGAGTCGGCGCGCTGGCTGGCCGCCGAGCGCTCGTTCATGGTCGCCACCGTCGCGGATCTGCACCGGGCCCGCCTGGACGAGGCCGCATGGCGGCTGGCCTTCTACCTGACGCCGCTGTTCGAGCTGGGCGCCTACCACGACGACTGGCGGACGACGGCCGCGCTCGGTCTGGATGCCGCGAGGCGGGCGGGACACCGGCACGGCGAGGCGCTGCTGCTGCGCTCGCTGGCCGACCTGCACCGCGCCGAAGGCCGGCTGGAGGAGGCGGCCGAGGCGTTGCGCGCGGCGCTGCCGCTGACCGAGCAGGGCGAGGTGGCGCGCACGACGTTCAGGCTGGGGCTGGTGTACCGGGCGCAGGACCGCCTGCCCGACGCCGAGCGCTGCTTCACCGAGTGCCTGGCGGCCTTCGGCGCCGACCCCAGAGGCGCCGCCGACCCGAGACGCGTCGACCTGAGGGGTGCCGACCCGAGACGCGCCGACCTGAGGGCCGCCGACCTGAAAGGCGCTGACCTGAGGGGTGCTGACCCGCGGGGAGCCGCCGACGCGCTGCGCGCGCTGGGAGAGCTGCGCGGCGACGGGGAGCTGTCGCGTCGCGCGCTCGAGCTCTACCGGCAGCTGGGCGACCCGCGCGGTGAGGCGGCCACCCTCCTCGACCTCGCGGCCCTGTCCCTGGCCGGGCGCAGGACCAAGGAGGCGCGGCAACTGGCGGAGCGAGCGGCGGGGCTGAGCAGGAGGCTGGGCGACGTGCTGCCCGCGGCCGCGGCGGCGCTGCTGCTGGCGCAGGTGGCCAGGGCGGAGGGACGGCCGGAGGCCGCCAGGACGGCGGCAGGGGAGGCGCTGGCCGCGTTCGAGTCGCACGGCGACAGGAGGGGCCGGGCCAGGGCGATGCTGGCGATCGCCGCCGCGTCCCTCGACCTGGATGAGATTGATGGTGCTATTGATGCGGTTGCAGGCACTATGGGAGAGTTTGACGCTCTCGGTGACAGGCGTGGCCTCGCCGAGGCGCAGGAGCTCGCGCGGGAGGCGCGTCGCCGTCGTGGCCTGCGATAACAGCGGGCTATACGGATCCTGAACATCACGCTCCTAGGGTGAGGCTCATCGAAACCCCCGACCGCAAGAGGTAAGGCAGGATGCGAAGAAAGCTGGCCGTGGCGGCGTTGCTGGCCATGGCGTCGACCGGTTGCGGGATGCTGCCCTCCCAACTGGCCTCGGGCGGCGAGGAGAAGCAGCCGATGCAGACCGAGCAGTCCGTCACCGGTCAGTCCACCACCGAGAAGAGCCCGCCGACCAGCGCTCCACCCGCCTCCGCCTCGGTCTCCGCCCCGCCCGCCGAGAAGCTCCAGGCCATCGCCAGCCGCGAGGTGGAGCACAACGAGAACAGCCTGCGCGTCGACATCACGGGGCTCAAGCGCCAAGGCAGGCTCGCGACGCTCACCTGGACGGTCCGCAACCTCGGCCCTTCGGGCGAGCAGTACTACGTCGGCCCCCACCTGGGCACCGGCACCCTCGACTTCACGGTCGCGGGGGTCTCGCTGATCGACCCCGTCAACGGCAAGCGGTACCGCGTGGCCCGCAACGGCACGGGCGACGACGCCCGGTGCGTGTGCAGCCGGGTGAACCAGTACATCAAGAGCGGCGGCGCGCTGGAGATGTACGCCGTATACGGCGCGCCGCCCGCCGACGTCTCCACGGTCACCGTCGAGTTCCCCAACCTCGGAGTGTTCCCCGATGTCCCCGTTTCCTGAGCTGGCGCTGGCGGCGGTGCTGTCGGTGTCCGCGCTGACCGATCCCGGGACGCCGCAGGACGCCACCTACACGGTGGAGGACCTGGTGCTTCCCGTCGAGGACATCATCGCCGAGGTCGAGTCCATGGACGGCGCGCAGAGCGAGTCCAGGACGGGCGAGGAGGTCACCGTCGCGCTGACCAGCGACGTGCTGTTCGCCGTGGACAAGTGGGTGCTGACCGCCAAGGCCCGGCAGCGGCTCGGGCAGGTGGCCGAGAAGATCAAGGCCGAGTCCGCGGGCGGCGTGGTGAAGATCGAGGGCCACACCGACGACCAGGGCGCCGACGCCTACAACCAGGCGCTCTCGCTGAAGCGGGCCCGCGCCGTCCAGCAGGCCCTGCAGCAGTTGGAGGCCGGTGCGGTCACCTTCGAGGCCGCCGGTTTCGGCGAGACCAAGCCCAAACTGCCCAACCTCGTGGACGGCAGGCCCAGTGACTACAACAGGGCCAAGAACCGCCGCGTCGAGATCATCTTCAACGTCAAGGAATGAGCATGCGCAAGCAGATCGCGCTGACACTGACCCTGGTCGCCGGGTTGACCGGCTGTGGCATGCTGCCCGCCCAGCTCGCCTCGGGCGGCGAGGAGAAGCAGCCGCAGCAGGCGACCGCCCAGCAGAGCGACGCCACGCGGGAAAGTGCCGCCCCCACGGTCGCGGCCGGGCAGAGCGCGCCGCCGGAGCAGACCGAGGTCATCGCCGGCCGTGAGGTGAAGGCGGGCGGGGCCGACCTGCTCGTGCAGATCACCGGGCTCCGGCGGCAGGGCAGGGTGGCCACGCTCACCTGGACCGTCACCAACAAGGGCGAGACCAGGTGGGAGATGACCTCGAGCCTGGGTGACACTCCCCTCGGGCTGGGTCTGACGGTAGGCGGGGTCAGCCTCGTCGACTCGGCCAACGGCAAGCGCTACCGCGTCGCCTACACCGGCAAGTACCCCAGCGCCAAGTGCGTGTGCTCGGACTACGACGTCTTCACCGAGCCCGGCGAGGAACTGCCCCTGCACGCCACCTTCGCCGCGCCGCCCGCCGACGTCACGAAGGTCAACGTCGACCTGCGCACGCTGGGCGTCTTCACCGACGTGCCCGTCTCCTGAGGTCTAGGCGTCGAGCTCGCCCAGCGTGACGGTGACCGTGCTGGTGGTGCCGTCCGGTTTCGTCACCTCGACCTTGGCCTGGTCGCCCGGCTTCAGGCCGGCCAGCACCTCCGACAGCGCGGACATGCTCGGGGTGGCGGTGCCGTTCACCGAGATGATCACGTCGCCGGGCGCGATGCCCGCCTGGTCCGCGCCGCCTCCTCTGGTGACGGTGACGATGCCGACGCCGACGGAGGAGCCCGTCGGGCCGATCACCGTGCGGCCGGCGATGCCGAGCGCCGCCTTGCGGGAGTTGGTGACCCTCCCGTCTTTCACGATCTGCGCGGCGATGTCGGTGGCGGTGTTGCTGGGGATGGCGAACCCTATGCCGGGCGCCGCCGCTCCGCCGAGTCCTGGGTCGACGGCGGCGAGCGTCGGGATGCCGATCACCTGCCCCGACAGGTCGACCAGCGCGCCGCCGCTGTTACCGGGATTGATGGCGGCGGAGGTCTGGATGGCGTTGGTGAGGGTCGCGCCGGGAGCGCCGCCGGGGCCCTCGGGCTCGGTGACCGTACGGCCCAGCGCCGACACGATGCCGTTGGTGACGCTGCCGGACAGGCCGAGCGGGTTGCCCATCGCGAGCACGATCTGGCCGACCCTCAGCTTGCCGGAGTCGCCGAATCTGGCGGGCTCGAGGCCGCTGGGGTCCATCACCTTGATCACCGCGAGGTCGCCGGCGGGGAAGGAGGACACCAGTCGCGCGGGCCGTGCCCTGCCGCCGGTGGCGAGCGTGACCTGCATCTCGGTCGCCTCGCCCACCACGTGCGCGTTGGTCACGATGTGCCCCGCCGAGTCGTAGACGATGCCCGAGCCGACACCCACCTTGGTCGTGATCTGCACGATCGACGGCAGCACGTCCTGGATGACCCTCTCGTACTCGGCCTCCAGCGCGCGCGCGGACGTCGTGGCCCCGGTCGCCGCGGCCGTCGTGGCGGGCGCGGGGGTCGTCACCGGAGGAGTCGCCCTGGAGATGGAACCCGAGCAGCCGGAGATGAGCAAAGCTGCGGTACAGACACCCGCGACGATCATCCTCATGCGCGGTTATCTTCCCTCGTCAGCCCGAAAGATACCCGTCCCTGACATCCCGCCTGCTCAGCTTGCCCGTCGGAGTGCGCGGCAGTCGTGCGCGATATTCCACCACCCGCGGATGCTTCAGCTTGGCCAGCCGAGGCGCGCAGTGCCGCAGCAGCTCGGCGGTCAACTCGTCGCCGGGGACGAAGCCGTCGGCCGGCTGCACCAGCGCCACGATCCGGTGACCCCACTCCTCGTCGGGCACGCCGATGACCGCCACGTCGGCGACGGCCCGATGCCCCATCAGGACGGCCTCGATCTCGGCCGGATAGATGTTGACCCCGCCCGAGATGATCAGGTCGGTCCTGCGGTCCAGCAGGAACAGGTAGCCGTCCTCGTCGAGGTAGCCGATGTCGCCGGGGGTGTAGTCACGCCCACGCATCGCCGCGGCGGTCTTGCCCGGGTCGCCGTGGTACTCGAAGCGGTTGACGCCGCCGATGTAGACCAGTCCGGGCTCGCCGGGGGCGGCCTCCATGCCGTCGTCGGCGACGATCGTGAAGGACATGCCGTCCAGCGCCCGCCCCACCGTGCCGGGCTTGGCCAGCCACTCCTGCGACGAGACCATGGTGGCCACGGCCGCCTCCGTCGAGCCGTAGTACTCCCACAGCACGGGGCCCAGCCAGTCGATCATCGCCTGCTTGGTGGCGGGCGGGCACGGCGCGGCGCCGTGGAAGAGGTGGGTGAGCGAGGACAGGTCGTAGCGCTCCCTGTCCGGCACGGCCAGCAGCCGGTGGAACATCGTCGGCACCATGAAGGCGTTCGTCACCCGATGGCGCTCGATCAGCTCCAGCGTGCCGACGGCGTCGAACCTCTCCGGGGCGATGATCGCGTGACCGAGGTTGAGCGCCATCATCGCCTGGCCGTACGGGGCGGAGTGGTAGAGCTGCGAGCACACCAGGTGCACCCCGCCGAACGGCAGCCCGAAGTGCCTCCAGCTCTTGCGCATCAGGATCGGGTAGAGCTCCTCGGGCGGCAGGTCGAGCAGGCGCCGCCGGACGCCCTTGGGCCTGCCCGTGGTGCCCGAGGTGTAGAGCATCATGGAGCCCGCGCGCCGGTGCGGCGGCGCGTCCGAAGGCTGATCGTCCACCCACATGGGCTCGTCGAGGACGACCTTCGCGCGGCAGTCGGCCGCGATGTAGGCGATCTCCTCCTCGGTGAAGTGCCAGTTCACCGGGACGTGGTAGGCGCCGATCTGGTAGGTCGCGAGCATCATGGCCAGCGCCTCGGGGCCGTTGCGCAGCACGGTCACCACCGCGTCGCCCTGCCCGACCCCGCCCTCGATCAGCGCGTGCGAGAGCCTGTTGGCGCGGATGAGCAGCTCGCCGTAGTTGAGGCCGCCCTCCCCGAGCACGGCGGGACGGTCCGGTTCGGCTGCGGCGATCTCGTAGAAGCCCCTCATGCGGGCGACCATACAGAATGACATTCTGTCCAAGGAAGAGCATGAATCACGTAGCCTCAAGGCCATGGCGCACAATCAGGGACAGGAGCCGTATCAACCCTCCTATGACGCGCCCACCACCCCCTTCCAGCGGGTGGAGGTCTCCTCCGCCGACCAGACGATGCGGGTTCCCAAGCCGCCGTCGGCGGGCCCGTTCCGCCCACCGCCCGCGCCGCCGCGCAGGGGGATGATCGCCAGGCTGATCGCGAGCCTGGGTGACGTGCCGATCAAGCTCGTCTACCTCGTGGCCGCGGTGGTCGCCACCGTGCTCGCGGTGGTCCTGATCTTCGCGCTGTTCTCCGGCGACCAGCCGGACGCCGTCGAGCCGCAGCTGGCCGAGGTCTCCCCGCCCGCCGCGCCCGCGCCCAGCTCGACGGCCGACGAGCTGGTGCTGACGCCCGCGCCGGAGAGCCTGGCCTTCCCCGTGCTGCCGGGCAAGGCCAGCAAGGTCGTCGGGAAGATCGAGGACAAGCGAACCGGCCTCACCTATCCCAAGCTCGGCAAGCCGTGGTCGCCCAAGTCGTTCCCGCCCTTCGTGATCGCCCAGCGGGCCGGCAAGGTGGCGCTCCCGCACACGATGATCGCCTCGGCGCCGCTCCCGATCGCGGCCGACAAGCCCTCCTCGCTCGCCGACTACCGGGAGCTGGCCGTCAGAGCGGCCCGGTGGTCGCTGCGCAGCCAGCACCCCGAGGGCGGCACGGTCACCTGGACCGGCTCGCAGAAGCTCGCCGTGGGCAAGGGCTGGATCGTCGGCTTCAGGGTCGACTACACCTTCGGCGGCAAGCGCCAGTCGTCGCAGGCGCTGGCCGCGGTGGTCGACTCGGGCAAGAAGAAGCCCGCGATGCTGCTCGCCACGATTCCGGAGAGCGGCAAGGGCCACTGGCGCGACCTGAACTCTCTGGTGAAGAGGCTACGTTCGTCGTAGAAGCATCCTCTAGAATATGGTTCTGGGAAACCATAGGAGGCATGTGATGGCGATCGGGTTGAGCGAGGAGCACGAGGCGCTCCGCGAGTCGGTGGCAGGCTGGGCGGAGCGCAACATCTCCGCCGAGGTCGTGCGCGCCTTCGAGGGCGGGCGTCCGCCGTTCTGGGCGGGCCTGGCCGACCAGGGCCTGCTGGGCCTGCACCTGCCCGAGGAGTTCGGTGGCTCCGGGTACGGCCTGCTGGAGGCGGCCGTGGCCGTCGAGGCGCTGGCCGAGCGCATGGCTCCGGGCCCGTTCGTGCCGACCGTGCTGGCCTCCGCGGTCATCGCCGCCTCGGGCTCCGACAAGGCGCGCGCCGAGCTGCTGCCCGGGCTCGCCGACGGCTCGCTGACCGCCGCGGTCGCCCTGTCGGCCGACCTGACCGGCGACTCGTTCGCCCTCTCCGGTACGGCGCAGCCCGTGCTCGGCGGCGCGATGGCCGACGTGCTCGTGCTGCCCTTCGGCGGCGCCTGGGTGGCCGTCGACGCCTCACAGGTCCAGATCGAGGAGGTCAGGTCGCTCGACCTCACCAGGGCCGTGGCCAAGGTGACGCTCGACGCGGTGACCGTACCCGAGGGCAGGGTCCTCGGCGAGGTCGACGTGAAGCACCTCGCGGCGATCATCCTGGGCGCGGAGGCGACCGGGCTGGCGGCCTGGTGCGTGCGGGCGGCCGCCGACTACGCGAAGGTGCGGGAGCAGTTCGGGCGCCCGATCGGGCAGTTCCAGGGCATCAAGCACAAGCTGTCGCGCATGCTCGTGGCCCTGGAGCAGGCGCGGGCCACGGTGTGGGACGCCACCAGGGCCGCCGGCGACGAACTCGCCTACGCCGCGGCGATCGCCGGCGTGATGGCGCCCGACGCCGCCGTGCAGTGCGCCAAGGACGCCATCCAGACCTTCGGCGGCATCGGCTACACCTACGAGCACGACGCGCACCTCTACTACCGCCGGGCGCTCACCCTCAGGGCGCTGCTCGGCTCGTCGTCCTCGTGTGCGGCCGAGGTCGCCGCCCACGCCCTGGCGGGCGTGCAGCGGCCGATGGAGATCGACCTGCCCGACTCGGCCGCCGAGCTGCGCTCGTCGATCGCCGCCGAGATCGCCGAGATCGCCCAGCTCTCGGGGGCCGAGCAGAAGCGGGCGCTGGCCGACCGCGGATTCGTGATGCCCCACCTGCCCAAGCCGTGGGGGCGCGACGCGGGCCCGTTGGAGCAGGTGCTCATCCAGCAGGAGCTCAAGGCCGCGGGCGTCAAGACCCCCAACATGATCATCGGTGCCTGGGTGGTGCCCTCCATCGTCGCCTACGGCACGCGAGAGCAGCAGGAGCGCTTCCTGCCCAAGACGCTCAGCGGCGAGACGATCTGGTGCCAGCTGTTCTCCGAGCCGGGCGCGGGCTCCGACCTGGCCTCGCTGCAGATGAAGGCCACGCGGGTCGAGGGCGGCTGGACGCTGTCGGGCCAGAAGATCTGGACCTCCGTCGCGCACGTCGCCGAGTGGGGCATCTGCATCGCGCGCAACTCCTCCGCCGGCTCCAAGCACGAGGGCATCACCTACTTCCTCGTCGACATGAAGTCGCCGGGGGTGACGGTCAGGCCGCTGACCGAGATGACCGGGGAGAACCTCTTCAACGAGGTCTTCCTCGACGACGTCTTCGTGCCCGACTCGCTGGTCGTCGGGCAGGTGGGCGAGGGCTGGAAGGTGGCCCGCAACACGCTGTCGAACGAGCGCGTGTCGCTCTCGTCGGGCTCGGGCGGCACCGGAGCCTCGGTGCCCGACCTGCTCGGGCTGGTGTCGCGGCTGGGCAGGCCGCTCACCCCGGCGGAGGAGCAGGCCGTGGCCGCGGTCGTCTGCGAGGGGCACTCGATCAACGCGCTGTCGCTGCGGGTGACGCTCAAGCAACTCGCGGGTGCCGAGCCGGGGGCGGACGCCTCGGTGCGGAAGCTGCTGTCGACCTCGCACGCCCAGCACGTGTCGGAGACGGCCGTCGACCTGCTCGGCGCCGCGGCCGTGGTGGCGGCCGACATGAAGCTGGGCGACGCCGGCTACTGGAACAGGGCGGTGCTGGCGACCAGGGCGATGACCATCTACGGCGGCACGACGGAGGTGCAGCTCAACATCATCGGCGAGCGCATGCTCGGCCTGCCCAGGGACCCTGAGCCCGGCAAGTAAGGCCTTCTCATCAAGCCGGGCCTTCGCGATGAAGGCCCGGCTTGACGGCTGTCCGGCGTCCGTGCCCGGCTGGATCTTGTGAGCGGCGTTCAGGACGAGGTCGCGTGCCCGGGCCCGGCGGCGTCGAGGGCTCCGGTGATCTTGCGGGCCATCTCCGCCATGGTGGGGCTGGGCTCGCCCTGGTGGGTCCGGGCGGCTGCTTCGATGGCGACGATGACGGTGCTGCGGAAGTTGTCGGCCTCTGCCGGAGCCTGCTTCTTGAGCAGGCTCATGGCCGCCGTCAGGGCCGGCAGCACCTGGTCGGCGAGTTCGGCCACGGACTTGCCGTACTTCACGCCCTTGGGCGCCTTGGTGACCACGTGCCCGACCAGACCGGTCGAGGAGGTCAGGGCGATGGAGCCGTGGGTGGCGACCTTGTGGGCCGAGCCGGCGGCACCAGCGGCGGACATCAGCGAGACGGCGCCCCACGCCGCGGTCCGCAGGGTGAGCTTGTCCTGGTCGGTAAGGGTGATGGACATGGTGGCGTGCTCCTTTGAATCTGTTACGAAATTCGATTGAACGGACGGATGGTGGAACGCGGGTCCTGGTGGTGCCCGCCCGAGGCCGCAATGGCTGAACCGTTCATGGCATCCACCATCGCCGACCGCTCTGATACCGGGCCGTCGCCGTGCTGACGCGGCCGCTGACACGACACCGCATCTCGCTGGTCAGGCGAACGTGTGGGATATTCGGCGGATGCTACGGCGACCCTCTGCAACAACGCGGGCATCCAGATTCCGCCCAGCGATGCCGCCGACGAACCCGCCGACAGGTTCGAACGCGTCAACGCCTTCAGCCTGCGCGGTGTCCGGGCCGGCATGAAGCACGAACTGCGGCACATGCGCGCACAAGGCAGCGGAGCCGACCGCTCCTCCCTCGGCGGGCTCGTTTCGGCATCCCCCGGCCGTGCCTCCTATCCCGCCTCCAAACACGGAGTCATCAGCCTGACCAGCGGCGCCGTCCTCGAATACGCCCCGCGCAACATCCGCATCAACGCCGTCTGCCCCGGCACCATCGACACCCCCATGGTCAGCGTCGTGATCGCCAAGGAGAGCTCGACCGCGCCGAGGCCGAAGCCAACCAGCCCAGCAACCGGCTCGGGACGTCGCCACGGTTCGGCACAATGACTGATGTGAGAGTCGGATTGCTCGGACCGTTCGAGGTCAGGAACCGCGATGGGGCCGTGGTGGAGGTTCCTGGGATTCGGCTGCGCGCGCTGCTGGCCGCACTCGCCCTCGAACCTGGCCGGATCGTCACGCGTGCGAGGCTGGTGGACTGGATTTGGGGGCAACGGCCGCCCGCGGACGAAGTGAATGCCGTGCAGGCGTTGGTGTCCAGGCTGCGCAGGGTGTTGCCGGACGGTGTGATCGAGGCGGAGTCCGGCGGCTACCGGCTGGCCGTGGCTCCTGACGCCGTGGACGTGTGCCGGTTCGAGCACCTGGTCGGCCAGGCCCGTGCCGCCGAGCCTGCGGCGCGGGCGGATCTGCTGCGCTCGGCCTTGGCATTGTGGCGCGGTACGGCCATGGCGGACATCGCACTGCGAGACAGCGATGCGTTCGACGCCGCTGTCGCACGTCTGGACGAACTCCACGTCGCCGCGCTCGGGGATCGGGTGGATGCGGACATTCGCCTCGGCCGTGGCTCGGAGCTGGTCTCCGAGCTGACCGAGCTGGTCGCCGCGTATCCACTGCGGGAGGGGTTCGTGGCGGCCTTGATGCGAGCGCTCGCCGAGGCGGGGCGTGGGAATGAGGCATTGACCCTCTTCCAGCGGACACGCGAGCTGCTCGCTGAGGAGCTGGGCACCGATCCGTCGGCCGAGCTTTCCGCGCTGCACACCGCGTTGCTGCGGGGCGAGCTGGGCGAACGGGCGGAGAACCGCAGGACGAACCTGCGCGCCGAGCTGACGAGTTTCGTCGGCAAGGACGGTGACGTCGGCGCGGTCGCCGGTCTGGCCATCAATCACCGGCTGGTCACCTTGACGGGGGCGGGTGGCTCCGGCAAGACAAGGCTGGCCACGGAGGCCGCGCGGACGATGCTCGCCGAACTGCCGGATGGGGCCTGGCTGGTCGAACTGGCCGCGGTGCAGGCAGGCGGTGAGCTGGCGCAGGCCGCCCTTACCGCGATCGGCCTGCGTGACCAGGCACTGCTCGGTGACGCGCGGGGTGGGGAACCGATGGATCGGCTCATCGCCGCGCTCCGGGAGCGCGCGATCTTGCTGATCCTGGACAACTGCGAGCACGTGATCGAGGCGGCAGCGGCATTCGCGGATCGGCTTCTGGGGGAGTGCCGGAGGCTGCGGGTTCTGGCCACGAGCAGGGAACCGCTCGGTATCACCGGGGAGGTGCTGTGGCAGGTCGAGCCACTCGCGCTGCCCGCGAAGGGAGCGGACCCCGCCGAGGTCGGGTCCTCGCCAGCGGTGCGGTTGCTGCGGGACCGCGCGGGTCTGGTGCGCAAGGACATCGGCTCCGACGCGCACACCTTGTCGGCCATGGCGCGGATCTGCCGGGCGCTCGACGGGATGCCGCTGGCGATCGAACTGGCCGCGGCACGACTGCGCACCATGTCCGTCGATCAGTTGGCGCGTCGGCTCGATGACCGCTTCCGGCTGTTGACCAGCGGGAGCCGTACGGCGCTTTCCCGGCACAAGACGCTGCGCGCGGTCGTGGACTGGAGCTGGGAGCTGTTGACCGAGGCCGAACGTGGCGTGCTGCGGCGGTTGTCGGTGTTCTCCGGCGGGGCGAGCCTGGAAGCGGCAGAACGGGTGTGCGGGGACGAGGCATTCGCCGGGGAGCAGGTGCTCGACCTGCTGACGGCGTTGATCGAGAAGTCGCTGCTGCTCGCCGACGGCGAGGACACGCCGCGCTACCGGATGCTCAACACCATCAGGGAGTACGCGGGACACCGGCTGGCCGAAGCCGGGGAGAGCGAGCCGGCGCGCCGGGCGCACCTTGCCTACTTCACCGAGTTGGCCGAGACGGCCGAGCCGTACCTGCGTCGGGCCGAGCAGTTGGAATGGCTGGCCACGCTCGAGGCCGAGCACGACAACATCAGTGCGGCCCTGCGCGGGGCGATCGCCGAGGGATGGGCCCAGGAGGCGATGCGGCTCGTCGCGGCCGTGGGCTGGTACTACTTCCTCAGCGGGCACAGGACCGAGGGCACCGAGTTGAGCATCGCGGCGGCCTCGCTGCCCGGTGAGGTCTCCGATGAGACGCGGGCGATGGCGTACGCCATCGTGACCATATTCGTGACCTCCGGGCCCGGCCGCGATCAGTACCAGGCGCGGGAGTGGATCCAGGAGGCGCACCGGTTCATCCAGCGCAGCGGGTATCGCAACCCGCTGCTCGGGTTCGTCGCGCCGCTGGAGCGGATGCTGCAGGAGCCGACGGGGTTCCTGCCCGCGTTCGAGCCGCTCATCGCCGACGACGATCCGTGGGTGCGCGCGCAGGCCAGGCTCACTCGTGGCCGACTGCGGCTCACGCTCGGCGGCGACGAGACCGACGTGGACATCGACGCCGACATCGCCCTTGGCGAGTTCCGCACGCTGGGTGACCGGTGGGGGATCTCGTTGGCGCTGACCTTCCTGGCCGATCGGCTCGCCATGCGCGGCGAGTTGGCACGCGCGTGTGAGCACTACGAAGAGGCGGCTGTGGCGCTGACCGAGGTGGGCGCGACCGAGGACGTGGTCGTCCTGCGGGCGCGGCAGGCTCAGCTGTACTGGCTACTCGGCGATGAGCGATCGAGCACGTCCGCCATGGCAGAAGCGCAGCGGTACGCGGACGGGATCGCCTGGCCGGACACGCTTGCCGAGCTGGAGCTTTCGAAGGCGCAGCTGGCGCGCTGGCGCGGCGAGCCGGACAAGGCACACCAGCACCTGGCCACGGTGCGGGCGATGCCCGGCAACGAGGAACTCAGCGAATTGGCCCGCGCCAGGACCATGGATCTGTACGGCTACCTCACCGAGGATCTCGACAAGGCCCGCGCGCATCGGACCGAGGCGTTCCGCGCGGCTGTGGCGACGACGTATCCACCGCTGATCGCCGAGGTGTTGATCGGGATCGCGGATCTCGCGCTACGCCAGGGACAGGACGAGCAGGCCGTGCAACTGCTCGCGGCAAGCGACGGCGTGCGCGGTACGCCGGATCGTTCGCAGCCGGACTTTTCCAGGATCACAGCGGAAACGCGAGATCGCCTCGGTGAAACCGTGTTCACTGAGGCGACCCGTGCCGGCCGGGAGCGGGATTGGCGTGAGCTGGCCGAGATCACGCTCGCTTCGTGAACGTCGCGCGCGCCCACAGGTAGCCGATCAGCGCGAGCCCCACGCACCAGGCGATCGCCGTGATGGTCGAGCTCGCCGACGGCGCGCCGGTCAGCAGCCCGCGCAGGGTTTCGATGATCGAGGTGAACGGCTGGTACTCGGCGAATTGCCGCGCACCAGTGCCCATCTTGTCGGCCGGTACGAATGCGCGCCGTAGATGCTCGAGCAGGATCGACGAACCACGGTGCTCGCCGTTACGAGGGATTCGTCAGATCCAGCACCCCGACCGTCTGGCCTCCGCTCTCTTCACCTGTGGGCTGGAATCCGAGCTTCCGGTAGAAGCCCGCAGGCCCATCCTCCCCCGGCTCCCACGTGACATACATCCGCGTGCCACCGCGCCGCCTGACTTCAGCGGCCACTGATTCGACGGCGAAGCGACCGACCCCACGTCCCTGCGCGTCGGGGGTCACATTGAGCCGCCACAAGCCGGACCGGAAGTCGATCCCCTTGCCGTCCCAGTCGATATCGAGGAAGGCCATGAGGAAGCCCACGGAATGGTCGCCGTCGACGATGAGGCGTGGCCAGGCCACCTCTGGATGAACGTAAGCCTCGGCCAGCGACTTCGCCACCGGTGAGACGAAGCGCTCTTGGTCGGGGTGGACTTTCACGGCGAGAGCCATCTCGATGTTGGCGGGGGTAATAGGTGCAAGGCGGAGACTTTCAGACATGCGAGAACCCTATGGGCTGGACGCGCAGGGCCTCGTGCGGACGATGCCTCAGGGCGTGGTCGGGCATGTCGGCCGCAGTGATGAGGAAGGTGCCGGGACGCCAGTTCTCGACCGGGCCTTTGGGAGCAGCCGGCCTCGGCAGCTGGTGCTTGATGGCGTCCGCGCGGGCGCCCCTGGATCGCCCGACCGACGAAGGATTCTAGAGTAGAACACGTTGCAGTTTGGCCGGGCGCGATCGTATCGTCGGGCCATGCGGACACGAGTGACCGACATGTTCGGCATCGAGTTGCCGATCTTCGCCTTCAGCCACTGCAGGGACGTCGTCGCGGCAGTCAGCCGCGCTGGCGGGATGGGCGTCCTCGGCGCCCTCTACTTCACCCCTGGGGAGCTCGAGATGGAGCTCAAGTGGATCGACGACCACGTGGACGGCAGGCCGTACGGCGTCGACGTGGTCATGCCCGCCTCCTACGAGGGAGCCGACTTCGCGCCCGAGGAACTGGTCTCCCGCCTGCAGGGGATGATCCCCGAGGGGCACCGGAAGTTCGTCGAGGACCTGCTGGCCAGTCACGGCGTGCCCCGGCTGTCCGACGACGCCGACCCCGGCAAGGTGCTGCTCGGCTGGACCGACGCCACCGCCAGGCCGCAGGTCGAGGTGGCGCTGCGGCACCCGATCGCGCTGCTGGCCAACGCCCTCGGCCCGCCCCCCGCCGACGTCGTCGAGCTGGCGCACGCCAAGGGCGTCAAGGTGGCGGCACTGGCCTCCACCCCGCGCCACGCCGTGAAACAGGTCGAAGTCGGGGTGGACGTGGTCGTCGCCCAGGGCACGGAGGCGGGCGGGCACACCGGCGAGATCTCCACGATGGTGCTGATCCCGCAGGTCGTCGACGCCGTGGACGTGCCCGTGCTGGCGGCGGGCGGCATCGGCGGCGGCAGGCAGATGGCGGCGGGCATGGCGCTGGGCGCCGAGGGCGTCTGGACGGGCTCGATCTGGCTGACCGTCGAAGAGGCCGACACGCCTGAGCTGGCCAAGGCGCGCATCCTGGCGGCGACCTCCCGTGACACCGTCCGCTCGCGCAGTTGGACGGGCAAGCCCGCCCGCCTGCTCAAGAACGAGTGGACCGACGCGTGGGAGGCCGCCGACTCGCCCGGCACGCTGCCGATGCCGCTGCAGTTCATGCTGGTGTCCGGCGCGCTGCGGCGCATCGGCCGCTCGGACGCCGCCGAGCTGGCGACCTTCCCGGCGGGGCAGATCATCGGGACGATGAACCAGGTCAAGAGCGCACGCGCCGTGGTGTTCGAGATGGTGGAGGAGTATATCGAGGCCGTCGAACGCCTGGGCGGCATCACGGAGTCGTGAGTTCAGGCGTAACTCTCGATGTCGATCGAGGCCAGCCCCTTGAGTCCTTCTGTTGCGGAACTCCCGCTGAGTGATGATTTTCATCGCAGCCCCATCATCGCTCTCTGTGTCTCGCGGGGGCTGCGTCATCAGTGGCCGTGGTAGCGGGCGGGGCGCTTCTCTCTGAAGGCCCTTGAGCCCTCCTTGGCGTCCTCGGAGCCGATCACCGGCCAGCCGTACTCGTCGGAGACCTTCAGCGCCTCCGGCTCGGGCAGGCCGAGGGTGTCGCGGTAGGTGCGCAGGATCGCCTGGACGGCCAGCGGACCCGAGGCCGCGATGTCGTCGGCGAGCTCGCGCGCCACCGCCAGTGCCTGGCCGTCCGGGACGACCCTGTTGACCAGCCCCATCGCCAGCGCCTCCGCGGCCGTGACCGAACGTCCGGTGAGGAGCAGGTCCATGGCGTGGCAGTAGGGGATCTGGCGGGGCAGCCGGATGGCGCTGCCGCCCATGGGGAACAGGGCCCGCTTGGCCTCGAACAGTCCGAGCGTCGCCGACTCTCCCACCACGCGCAGGTCGGTGCCGACGAGCAGCTCGGTGCCCCCGGCGACCGCGTACCCCTCGGCGGCGCAGACGATCGGCTTGGTGGGCAGGTCCTCGCGCAGCAGGCCCTTCCAGTGGAAGTTGGCGATGGCGGCGGCCCTGGCCTGGACCTCGGGGTCGGTGGAGGGCGTGCCCATGGCCTTGAGGTCCGCGCCGGCGCAGAAGGTGCCGCCGGCGCCGGTCAGGATGGCGACGCGGACGTCCGGCTGCTCGGACACGTAGGCCCAGGCCGAGGCCAGGCCGACGAGCATGTCGGAGGAGAGGGCGTTCTTGGCCTCTGGCCGGTCCATGGTGACGATCACGACGTGGCCGTCGCGTTCGACACGGCAGTGGGGGGTGCTGATCGGAAGGACTTCCACGACGGCCTCCACAGGGTGTGAACCAAGCGCTTGCTAGTGCGATCCTCTCAGGCGGGAGGGGCGTGGGGGAAGTGAGGTTTCACAGTCGCCGTAGCGGCGGCCGGCCGGAGTCCCGCTGGGGACGCGCCTCCGGCGGACGGGACCACGCGCCCGCGGAGGCGCGAAACCGGCTTGCCGTAACGGGAGAACCCGCCAACCCCAAGACCACGCCAACCCCAAGACCTGAGCCCCCAGATCACGCGAGCCCTGCAGATCACGCGAGCCCGGAGATCACGCGAGTCCCGAGATCGCACGACCGCCCAGATGGCGAGATCCCATGGTCACGTGGGCGGGGTCAGGTGGGCGTAGATGATGATGTTGTCCTCGTAGTGGCCGGTGGTCGGGTCGAAGGCGCCGCCGCAGGTCACCAGGCGTAGTTCGGCCGAGTCCGTCGCGCCGTAGACCCTCTCCGTCGGGAAGGCGTCCTTGTCGGCCTGCTCCAGCGAGTCGACCGTGAACGTGGCCACCGACGCGTCCTTCCGCTTCACCGTGAGCGTGTCGCCCGGCTTCAGCGTGTGCGCCCGGTGGAAGACGGCGGGCTTGCCGTACCCGTCGACGTGGCCGAGCAGCACCGCGGGGCCCTTCTCGCCGGGCGTGGGCCGATGCGAGTACCAGCCGACCAGTCCGGGCTCGCTCAACGGCGGCACCTCGACGGTCTGGTCGGGGTTGAGCCCGACCGGCTCGATCGGGGCGTCCTTGACGCCGATCTCCGGGATCGACAGGCTGACCGGCTCCGACCTCGGCAGCGCGGCGGTCGCCTGGGAGAAGACAGGCCGCTCGTGGGCCGCGCCGATCGGCGAAGCGACGACGGTCCGCGCGTGCGCGGGCGCGGGCTCGCCGCGCAGCGACCCCGCGACGGCCAGGCCGCCGCTGAACAGCAGGACCGCCGCTCCGCCCATGGCCAGGGTGTTTCTGGTGCTCATGTTGCCCCCTAACGTCCGACGAGGGGTACGGCCCGCGGGCCGTACCCCTCAGAAGGTGGATCAGACCTGGTCGTCGGCCCTGCGACGGCCGAGGAAGGCCGCGCCGGCGCCGGCCACCGCAAGGGACTTGTCGAAGCGCATGATCTCCCAATCACCGAGACGGCGCGGGGTTCAGGAGACCCCCGGCTCGGGAACACGCCGTCTCGCGCGGAACATCATCTCGCGGCAAAAAGGTCAAAGAACCTAAAAGCGGATATAAAGCGATGTTCTTTGCCAAGTCTCTACCAAATAGATCAAACCGCTCATAAGAGACTTGCGTGACTCAAAATCAAGCGCTTGCTAGGGCTCGTCGTCCGGGTTAGTCTGCCAGGCAAACGAGAACAGGTTCTCGTTTGCCTGGTTCGAGGGAGTCCCCATGGGCACGCTCGGTTTCTGGAGGCTGGCGCAGGCCGATCCCGAGTGGATCGCCGCGGTCGACCCCGACGGCACCGAACACCGCGCGGGCGATCTGCTCGCCAGGGCCAATCAGCTCGTCCACGGCCTGCGCGAGCTCGGCCTCCGGCAGGGCGACGGCATCTGCGGCCTGGTGCCGAACGGCGTGGACGGCCTGGTCCTCTATCTCGCGGCCCTGCAGGCGGGCTGGTACTACACGCCGATCAACTGGCACCTGGCCGCGCCGGAGATCGCCTACATCGTGGCCGACAGCGAGGCCAAGGCGTTCTTCGCGCACTCCCGTTTCGCCGACGCCGAACCGCTGGTGGCGGGCGCGTCCTTCTCCTTCGGTGAGCTCCCGGGCTTCCGTCCGGTGGCGGAGCTGACGGACGGCCGCCCCACCTCCGCGCCGCCGGACCGTACGGCCGGCGCCACCATGCACTACACCTCCGGCACCACCGGCAAGCCGAAGGGCGTCAGGCGCAAGCTGTCCGGCCTCGACCCCGACGACGGCGCCGAGCTGATGACCTTCCTGCTCTCCCTGTTCGGCATCACCCCGGACAGGCCCAACGCGCACCTGGTCACCTCGCCGAACTACCACACCGCCGTCACCCAGTTCGGCGGCACGGCGCTGCACATGGGGCACACGCTCATCTACATGGACAAGTGGGACGCGGAGGAGACCCTGCGCCTCATCGAGCGCTACCACGTCACCAACTCACACCTCGTGCCGACGCATTTCAAGCGCCTGCTGGCGCTGCCCGAAGAGACCCGCGCCAAGTACGACCTGTCCTCGCTCCGGTGGATGATCCACGCCGCCGCGCCCTGTCCCGTTCCGGTGAAATGGGCGATGTTCGAGTGGTGGGGCGACTGCATCTACGAGTACTACGCGGCCACCGAGGGCGGCGGCACGATCGCCACCCCTGATGGCTGGAAGAAGCACCCCGGCACGGTCGGCACCGCCTGGCCGATCAGCGAGCTGCTGATCGTGGACGACGAGGGCGAGCCCGTTCCGACCGGCACGCCGGGCACGATCTACATGAAGATGATGGGCGTCGCCTTCGAGTACAAGGGCGATCCGGCCAAGACCGCGGCGAGCCGGCTCAAGGACTTCTTCACCGTCGGCGACATCGGCTATCTCGACGAGGACGGCTTCCTCTTCCTCTGCGACCGCAAGGCCGACCTGATCATCTCGGGCGGGGCGAACATCTACCCCGCGGAGATCGAGAACGAGATCATGGTCCACCCCAAGGTGGCGGACGTGGCCGTGTTCGGCATCCCCGACGAGGAGTGGGGCGAGCAGATCAAGGCCGTGGTCGAGCCCGCGCAGGGCGTCACCCCCGGCCCCGACCTGGCCGCCGAGATCCTGGCCTCGCTGGACGGGCGGCTGGCCAGGATGAAGTGGCCCAAGTCGATCGACTTCATCGAGGAGATGCCGCGCGAGCCGAACGGCAAGCTGCTCAAACGCAAGCTGCGCGCGCCGTACTGGGAGGGCCGCGACCGTGCCATCTGACCCGGTTTCAAAAGAGCTGACCGCAGATCACGTCCTGGAGTTCCCCGGCGGCTACACCAGGACGACGGGGCCGGTCATCGGCCGCTTCCTGACCGAGTTACGCGACGGGCGGCTCATGGGCGTCCGCACCACCGAGGGCAGAACACTGGTCCCGCCCCTGGAGTACGACCCGGCGACGGGCGAGCCGGTCACCGACGAGTGGGTCGAGGTCGGCCCGGCGGGTACGGTCACCGCGACGGCATGGGTCCACGAGCCGCGCGAGAGCCACCCGCTGGACCGCCCCTTCGCCTGGGCGCTGATCAGGCTCGACGGCGCCGACACCGCTCTGGTGCACGCCGTCGACGCGGGCAGTCCCAAGGCCCTGCCGCAGGGTGCCAGGGTGCGCCCCGTCTGGCGGGCCGAGCGCAGCGGCCACATCACCGATATCTCGCACTTCGTCCCCGAGGTGACGAAGATCGTCTCGCCGGTCAGCACCCGGTACAGGCTCACCGCCAGCCCCTCGCTGACCCGGTTCCTGGAGGGCGTGCGGGACGGGATCTTCATCGGCTGCCGCTGCGCCACCTGCGAGAAGGTCTACGTGCCCTATCGCCTGTCGTGTCCCGAGTGCGGCAATCCGATCTCCGAGGAGGTCGCGCTGCCCGACACCGGCACCGTCACCACCTTCGCGATCAACAACCTGCCCGATCCGCGCGCCCCCGAGGTGCCCTTCGTCTCCGCCTACATCCTGCTCGACGGAGCCGACATCCCGTTGATCGCCCTGGTGGGCGGGGTGCCCGCGCACGAGGTGCGGCAGGGCATGCGGGTGCGCGCCGAGTGGGTCCCGCCCGAGGAGAGAACGCTCTCGATGACCAACATCAGGTGGTTCACCCCCACGGGCGAGCCGGACGTGGAGCTGTGATGCGCGAGGTAGCCGTCGTCGCCTTCGCCCAGACCGAGCACACCGCGCACGACACGGGCCTGTCCGAGCCCGAGCTGATCGCCCCCGTCATCAGGGCGGTCAAGGAGAAGTCGGGGCTGTCGACCTTCGGGTTCACCTGCTCGGGCTCGTGCGACTACCTCGCCGGCGCGCCCTTCTCGTTCGTCTCCGCCCTCGACGCGCTGGGCGCCTGGCCGCCCATCTCCGAGTCGCACGTGGAGATGGACGGGGCGTGGGCGCTCTACGAGGCGTGGGTGCGCCTGCAGCACGGCGACGTCGACACCGCCCTGGTCTACGGGTTCGGCAAGTCGTCGCTCGGCGACCTGCGCACGATCATGACGCTGCAGCTCGATCCCTACTACCTGGAGCCCCTGGGACTCGACCAGCTCTCCTTCGCCGCGCTCCAGGCCGGTGCGCTCGGCGCGCCGAGGGCGGCGCTCGACGCCGTCGCCAGGCGCAGCCGCGAGGACGGCAGAGCCAATCCCTACGCCTTCGACCTGCCGCTGGAGGGGGGCCGCTCGGTCGTGGAGCCGCTGAAGGAATGGGACATCGCGCCCATCACCGACGGGGCCGCGGCGGTGGTGCTCGCGGCGGGCGACCTCGCCAGAGAGATCACCGCGAACCCCGCCTACATCAGGGGCATCGCGCATCGCATCGAGCCCCACTACCTCGGCATGCGTGACCTCACCCGGTCGGCCTCCGCCGCCGACGCCGCCCGCGCGGCGGGGGTCGGCAAGGCTCCCGTCGACCTCGCCGAACTGCATGCCTGCTTCAGCCACGAGGAACTCATCCTGCGCGAGGCGCTCGAGCTCCCCGAGGACACTGTGATCAATCCGAGCGGCGGGGCGCTGGCCGCCAACCCGGTCATGGCCACGGGGCTCATCAGGATCGGCGAAGCCGCCCAGCGCATCCTCGACGGGGCCGCCCGCCGTACCGTGGGGCACGCCGCCAGCGGCCCGTGCCTGCAGCACAACCTCGTCACCGTACTGGAGGCATGATGGGCAACCGCTGCGCGGTGATCGGCGTCGGGCAGACGCACTACACCACCAAGCGCAGGGACGTCTCCATCGCGGGGCTCGTGCGCGAGGCCGCGCTCAGGGCGCTGGACGACGCGGGGCTGACGTTCAAGGACATCGACGCGGTCGTCATCGGCAAGGCCCCCGACCTGTTCGAGGGCGTGATGATGCCCGAGTCCTACCTCGCCGACGCCCTCGGCGCGGCCGGCAAGCCGATGATGCGCGTCCACACCGCGGGCAGCGTCGGCGGGTCGACCGCGCTGGTCGGCGCGTCGCTCATCCAGGCGGGGGTGCACGAGCGGGTCCTCGTCGTGGCCTTCGAGAAGCAGTCGGAGTCGAACGCCACCTGGGCCCTGTCGACCCACCTGCCGTTCAACGCCTCGCTGGTGGTGGGCGCGGGCGGCTACTTCGCCCCCCACATCAGGGAGTACATGCGAAGGACGGGCGCCCCCGACCACATCGGCACGCTCGTCGCGGTCAAGGACCGGCAGAACGCGCTCAAGAACCCCTACGCCCACCTGAAGATCCCCGGGATCAGCCGCGAGATGGTCGAGTCCACGCCCATGCTGTGGGAGCCCATCCGCTACCTGGAGACCTGCCCGTCCTCCGACGGCGCGTGCGCGATGGTGCTCTCCTCCGAGCAGGCGGTCACCGGCAGGCCCGCCTGGGTCCACGGTACGGCGATGCGCTCCGAACCCATCTTCCGCGCGGGCCGCGACACCGTGAACCCGCAGGGCGGCAAGGACTGCGCGGCCGACGTCTACCGACAGGCGGGCATCGCCGACCCGCGCAGGGACCTCGACGTCGCCGAGGTCTACGTGCCCTTCTCCTGGTACGAGCCGATGTGGCTGGAGAACCTGGGGTTCGCCGCCGAAGGCGAGGGCTGGAAGCTGACCGAGTCGGGCGCCACCGCCCTCGAGGGGGACATCCCGTGGAACGCCTCGGGCGGCGTGCTCTCCTCCAACCCCATCGGCGCGTCGGGCCTCATCCGCTTCGCCGAGGCGGCGCTCCAGGTGCGGGGGATGGCGGGGGAGCACCAGGTCGACGGCGCCCGCCGCGCGCTCGGCCACGCGTACGGCGGCGGCGCCCAGTTCTTCGCGATGTGGATCGTCGGCAGCGACAAACCCTGAGGAGGGCCCCGATGGAGTTCAACCACGCCGACCTGTTCGAGGGACTCGCCGACGCCATCGGGGACCGCGTCGCGGTGATCTGCGGGGAGCGGCGGCTCACCTACGCCGAACTCGACGCGCACGCCAACCGGCTCGCCCATCACCTGCGGGAGCAGGGCGTGGGGCCGGGCGACCACGTCGGCATGCAGCTCTACAACGGCATCGAGTACATCGCCGCCATCCTGGCCACGCTCAAGCTCAGGGCGGTGCCGGTCAACGTCAACTACCGCTACGTCGAGGCCGAGCTGCTCTACCTCTACACCGACTCCCGCATCGTCGCCCTGGTCTACGACGTGGAGTTCGACGACAGGGTGGCGGCCGTCGCGCCCCGGGCGCCAGAGTTGCGCCACCTCGTCGCCGTGGGCGGCGCCTCGGCCATCGCGGCGGCGGTGCCGTACGAGAAGGCGCTGGAGAACCAGCCCGGCACGCGTGGCTTCGAGCCGAGGTCGGGGCAGGACGTCTACATCATCTACACCGGCGGCACCACCGGCATGCCGAAGGGCGTGATGTGGCACTCTGAGGACCTGTTCATGGGCTTCGGCGGCGGCAACCCGTACGGCGAGCCGCGCGAGAGCCCAGAGCAGGTGATCGAGGAGGCGGCCAAGGCCAACCCCATGGTCATGATGGCCGTCGCGCCGCTGATGCACGGGGCGACGCAGATGGCCACGTTCATCGCCTGGTGGATGGGGGCCACGATGGTCTACGTTCGCCGCTTCGACGCCGCCGAGGTGCTGAGGGCCGTCGAGAGGGAGAAGGTCGTCTCGATGAACATCACCGGCGACGCCATGGCGCGCCCGCTGGCCGACGAGATCGCCGTGGGCGACTACGACCTCGGGTCGCTGTTCGTGATCAGCTCGACGGGCGCCATCCTCACCGGCGCGGTCAGGGACCGCCTGCAGGAGCTGCTGCCGAACACGATGATCCTGGACAACTTCGGCTCGACGGAGTCGGGCTTCACCGCCTCGGGGGTGGCGGGCTCCTCGCCGGAGAAGGGCCTGCGCTACCAGCCCAACGCGAACTCCACGGCCAGGCTGGCGGTGCTGGACGAACGGCTGGAGCCGGTCAAGCCCGGCGTGCTCGGCACGGTGGCCAAGGCGGGCCGGATCGCGTTCGGCTACTACAACGACCCGGAGAAGACCGCGCGCACGTTCGTCACCGACGCGCAGGGGACGCGCTGGCTGCTCACGGGCGACCTGGCCACCGTGGCGGAGGACGGCACCATCAGCGTGTTCGGGCGCGGGTCGCAGTGCATCAACACCGGAGGGGAGAAGGTCTTCCCCGAGGAGGTCGAGGCGGTGCTCAAGGGCCATCCGGCGGTGTTCGACGCGGTGGTGACAGGGGTGCCCGACGACAGGTGGGGCACCCGGGTGGCGGCGGTGGTCGAGGCGCGCAAGGGGGTGCGGGTCACGCCGGAGGAGCTGGACACCCACTGCAGGAACAGCCTGTCGGGATACAAGGTGCCCAGGACCTACGCGTTCGTCGACGAGATGGTGCGCTCGCCCGCGGGCAAGGCGGACTACCGCTGGGCCAGGGAGCAGGCCGAGGCCCAGGGCTAGACCGGCGGTCAGGCCTTGGCGGGCTCGCCGGTGAACGCGGCGGCGGCGCCGAGGCCGAGGTAGACCACGCCGCTGCCGACGTCGAGACGGCGGCGGGCGCGGACCGAGCGGCGCAGCCGTCCCGACAGGGCCGAGGCGAGCAGGGCGTACGCGCCGTCGCTGGCGATCCCGAGGGCCATCCAGATCAGGCCGAGCACGATGATCTGCGGCGCGACGGGCCCGGCCGACGGCTGCACGAACTGCGGCAGGAAGGCGAGGAAGAAGATCGCGGTCTTGGGGTTGAGCACGTTGACCACGAACCCCTCCCAGAACACCCGCGAGCGCGAGTGGGTCACCAGCGTGGCGGTCTCGGCCTCGCCGGGCCCCGCCATGAGCTTGCGGACGCCGAGCCAGACGAGGTAGGCGACGCCGAGCCACTTGACGACGGTGAAGGCCGTCGCGCTGGCGGCCAGCAGCGCGCTCACGCCGAGCGCGGCGGCGGCCACGTGGACGATGGATCCGGTGTGGATGCCGAGCACCGACACGAGCCCGGTGGCCCTGCCTTGCGCGACGCTCCTGGTGACGATGAAGACCACGGCGGGTCCCGGCACGAGGAGGAGGGCCATGGTGGCCGCGCAGAAGACGGCGAGTGTCGCGAAGTCCGGCATGCTTCATAGTAGGAAGCCGCCTTCCTCCAGGACAACGCATTATCACCTGATGGACACCTGGAGGGCGTCCAGCAGCGCGGCGGTGGCGGGCGGCAGTGGCGGGGCGCCGTAGGTGGCCGCGTAGACATGGCGGGTGGAGTCCGGGATCTCCGTCACCGACACCCCCTGGTGCCGGTGCGCGCGCAGCGCCAGCCCAGGCAGGACGGTCACCCCCATCCCCGCCGCCACCAGCGCCTGCACGGCCACGATGTCGTCGCTGGTGAAGGAGATCGACGGCTCGAACCCGGCCTCGGCGCACAGCTCGAGCAGGTGGCTCCTGCACCGGTCGCAGCCCCCGATCCACCGTGAGTCCGCGTGCGCGGCCAGTGCGGCGGGGCCGTCGAGCGTCACCAGATAGCTCGGGTCGTCCAGCAGGTGGGTCATGCCGGTCCCCGGCTCCTCGGGCGCCGTGTCGTCGTACCTGAAGATCACCGCGACGTCCACCCTGCCCGCCCGCAGCAGCCTGAGCGCCTCCGGCGGCTCGGTCTCGGTGAGCGTGAGCCGGAGGCCGGGATGGGTGGTGGCCAGGCGGGCCGCGGCGGTGGGGATGAACGTGCCGAGCGCAGAGGGGAAGGCGGCCAGCCGCACGCGGCCCGAGCGCAGGCCGACGTGCGCGGCCAGCTCCTCCGCGGCGGCGTCGACGCGGCCGACGATCTCCTCGGCCCGATCGGCGAGCAGCTTGCCCGCCTCGGTGAGGCGGATGCCGCGGCCGACGCGTTCGATCAGCTTGGCCCCCGTCTCGGCCTCCAGCCTGGCCAGGTGATGGCTGATCGAGGGCTGCGAGTAGTGCAGCGCCTTGGCGGCCGCGGTGAGCGAGCCGGTGCGGGACACGGCGAGCAGGACTCGTAGCCGTGAGACATCAAGCATGTTGATAAATATGCCAAAAAACTTCTGTTGGACCTATTGATGCAGATGGAGCAGCGTGGAGACATGGACAAGCTGATCCGAGGAATCAGGGCCATCGTCGCCGAGCGGCTCGACCCGAAGCACACCGCGTTCGCCGTCGCCGACCTGATGAGAACCGACCTGCCGGGCCCCGACCTGCTGACCGCCGAGGAGCGCCGCGGCCACCCCGACCACTACGTCTCCACCGTGCGCCACGCGGAGAAGGACTTCTCGATCGTGACCGTGGTGTGGCGGCCCGGCCACGAGACGGTGATCCACGACCACGTGGCGTGGTGCGCGTTCGGCGTGCTCAGCGGGAACGAGTACGAGACCCTCTACCGCGACATGGGCGACCACCTGGTCGAGATCGGCCACGCCGACAACCCGCCCGGCGACGTCTCCGGGTTCGCGCCGCCAGGAGACATCCACAAGGTGCGCAACACCAGCGACGAGATCGGCATCTCGTTCCACGTCTACGGCGCCGACCTGAGCGCCCTGGGGACGAGCGTGCGCCGCGTCTACGACCTGCCCGTACTGGCGCCGACGCGCGCGTGAGCGAGGCTCAGCGCAGGCGGCCGTGCAGCAGTTCGACGAGTGTCCCGTGCGTGCGCTCCAGCGGCCGGTCCGGATGGAGCGCACGCCGCTCGATGGCTACCGTCAGCACCATGCCGAAGATCGCCGTCGCCGCGGTGTCGGTGTCGAGGTCCTCCCTCGCGACGCCCTCCGCCACGGCCCGGCGCAGGACGTCCGAGTAGACGCCCAGCGCCTCGGCCCTGAGCTTGGCGACCGCCTCCTGCCAGGCCGTGCGCCACATCTCGGCCAGCAGCACCCTGGCGAAGGCGCCGTACTCCTCGAAGAACCTCAGCTGGCCGAGGACCGTGGCGTCGAGCGCGGCCAGCGCGCTGTCGCCAACGGCAGCCTCGCGCAGCGCCTGCGCCAGCCGCTCGATGCTGTGCTCGAGCAGCGCGGTGAACAGCGCCTCCTTGCTGCCGAAGTTGTAGAAGACGGTGCCCTTGGCCACCCCGGCGCGCTCGGCGATCGCGTCGACGGTGGTGGCCGTGTAGCCCTGCTCGGCGATCAGGTCGATCGCCGCGGCGAACACCTTCGAGCGGGTCTCCGCCCTGCTCACAGCGACAGCTCCGGGTGCAGGCGCTTGACCGACCAGGTGCGCCCCTTGTGCACCGCGAGCACGGTGAGCGCGAGACCGAGGAGCAGGAACAGGGTGAGCACGCCGCAAGCCTGCCACACGACCGTGAGATCGCCGCCACTGATCAGCCTGCGCAGTGCCGAGACCACCCAGCTCATCGGCAGCCACGGCGAGATCGTCTGGAAGAAGCCGGGCGAGGTCTCGATCGGGTAGGTGCCCGCCGCCGAGGTGAGCTGGAGCATCAGCAGGGCCAGCGCCGCCACCCTGCCCGGCGCGCCGAGCAGCGCGTTGACCGCCTGGACGATCGCCATGAACGCCGCCGCCGTCAGCAGCAGCAGCCCCACCACGCCGGCCCAGTGCGCGGCCTCCAGCCCCAGAGCGAACCTGAGGACGGCGAGCAGCACGCCGACCTGCGCCGCGCCCAGCGCCATGGCGGGGATCCAGCCGGAGAACGCGATCCGCAGGGCGCCCGCCGTACCGGCGAGAAGGCGCGGGTTGAGCGGGCGCAGCACCATGTAGACGATCATCGCGCCGACCCAGAGCGCCAGCGGCACGAAGAACGGGGCGAAGCCGGTGCCGTAGTTGGGCACCTCGTTGTCCACGGATGTGGCCAGCCGGACCGGGTCGCTCATCATGTCCGTGCGCCCGTCGCGCTCGGACCGGCTGTAGTCGGGGATCTGCTCGGCGCCGTCGGACAGCCCGTCCGCCAGCTCCTTCGAGCCGTCGCTGATCTTGCCCGAACCGTCGTGCAGCTTGCCGACGCCGGTGTGCAGCTGGTCGGCGCCGTCGCTCAGCCTGCCGACGCCGGTGCGCAGCCGAGTCGCGCCGTCGGTGAGCTTCACCAGGCCGCCGCCCAGCTTGCCGAGCCCGTCGGTGACCTGCTGGGAGCCGTCGGCCAGCTTGCCGACGCCGTTCTCCAGCCTGCCCACGGCCGTCCCCGACTTGGTGACGCCCGCGTGGACCTGGGCCGCGCCGTCGGCCAGCTGGGCCAGACCCGCGTCCAGCGCGTTGTACTGGTCGCGCAGGGCCGCGACCTGCGGCCCGACCTTGGGCGCCGCCTCGGCCACCTTGCGCGCGTTCGCGGCCAGCTGCCTGGCCTCGCGCTGCAGCTCCGCGATGGACTGCCTGGTCTGCGGGCTGGTGCCGGAACCTCCCTCGCCCAGCGCGCCCGCCTCGTCGGCGGCCGACTGCGCGGACGAGGCCGCCGACTGCGCGGAGGAGACGGCGGCGCGCGCCATCCTGCGCAGCTCGGGGTCGGCGTCGGGGTTGCTCTCCAGATAGTCCTGGACGGCCTGCGCCCGGTCGGCCGCCTCGGTGGCCGCTCCGCTCACCCTGTCCAGCTTCGCGCCGATCCTCGCGGCGGCCCCCGAACCAGGCCCCTGGCCCGTCTCCGCGCCGAGCCCGTCGGCGATCGCGTCCAGGCCGTCGGCGAGGTGGTCGGCGGCCTCGCCCACCTTCGGTCCCCACTCCTCCAGCACGGGGACGTAGGTGTCGGCCGCGGCGTTGACCCTGCCCGTGTTGGCGTGCACCTGGTCGTAGACCTGCTTGTTGCCCGCCGCGACCTTCGCCGACCCCTCGCCCAGCTTGGCCAGGCCCGTGCTGAGCTGGACGAGGCCGTCCTGCGCGGTGATGAGCCCGTTGGTCACCTTGGCCGAGCCGGCGGCGAGCTTGCCCGTCGCGGTGTTCGCGCTGCCCAGGCCCACGGTGAGCTGCTGGGCGCCGTTCCTGGTCTGCCCGAGGCCCGCCGACAGCTGCTGGGTGGCGTCCTCGGTCCGGCCCAGGCCCTTGTCGATCTTGTTGGCGCCCTTGTGCAGCTCATCCGCGCCGTCGGCCGCCTCGGTGGTCTTGTCGTGCATGTCGCCGATCGAGACGAAGACCTGGTCGAGGTAGTCGCGCACGGCCGTCTGCGCGGCGGCCGCCCTGACCTCGTTGAAGACCGCGTCGGAGATCGAGCTCATGATGTAGGAACGGCCGGTGTCCACCTCCACGCCGAGCTCGGCGGGGGAGGGCGTGCCGTCCTTCGAGGGCGAGGCCAGCCGCGAGCTGAAGTCGGAGGGGATGGTCAGCGACAGGTAGTAGCTGCCGTCACGCACGCCGTCGGCGGCCTGCTCGGGGGTGGCCGCGTGCCAGTCGAAGACCTCGCGCTCCCTCAGCTCCTCGGCGAGGTCCTGGCCCGCGTGCAGTTTCTTGCCGTCGGCCGTGGCCGGGCGGTCCTCCATGACCAGGGCGACGGGCACCCTGTCGAGGTGCCCCTGCGGATCCCAGAACGACCAGAGGTACAGGCCCGCGTACAGCAGCGGCAACATCACCACGGCCGCGATCGCCGCTCTGGTCAGCCGCGACCGCGAGAACCGGCGCAACTCCTTCATCTCACAGCTCCACGAGGTGGTCGTAGCGGGCGGGAGGCGTCACGCAGGAGGCGACGACGGTCGTGTCCAGGCTCCTGAGCAGGTCCCAGAGCGCGAGGCGGTGCTCGGGCGGCAGCCCCGCGTCGATGTTGTCGGCGACGATCAGGGCGGGGGAGTCGAGCAGCGCCAGGGCGACGCCGAGCCGTACCTGCCGCTCCCTGTCGAGCTCCCGCACGAGCGTGCGCTGGTCCACGTCGAGGCCCGCCCCCTCGAGGGCCTCGGCGTGCCGCCCCCTGCGGCGCCGCTCGTGCAGGTGCTCCTTGACGGTCAGTGCTCTGTCGAGGTCGGTCACCCCGTCCACCAGCGCCAGGGCGGCGACCTTGCGGATCGCCCTCGGCTTGCTGTGGCCGGCGACCTGCAGCGTGCCCTTCGTCGGCTTCATCCGGCCGGAGAGGGTGAGCAGCAGGCTCGTCCGGCCGCTGCCGGTCGGGCCCGCGACCACGGTGAGCGTGTTCTGCGCGGCGTCGATCGTGACGTCGCCGAACACCCCCTCCACCGAGAGACCTTTCGCGACGATCACCACGACTCCTCTTTAGAACTGACCAGTCAGTACAAAAGCTAGCGCATGAGGAGTTCCGGCGTGTGACCGGACGGGGTGACCCTCACCACGGTCGGTACTGGAGGGGTTTTCTGGACGGCGGTGGGCTTCTGGAAGGCTGGGGGCATGTCGCCAACGATCGCCACCGCCCGTCGGGTGTCGCTGCCCGAACTGCTCGAGTTCCTGCGTACGAGGCACCGCGGCCTGCTGAGCACCACCCGCTCGACAGGGCGCCCGCAGCTCTCACCCGTCACGTGCGGTGTTGACGGCGAGGGCCGGATCGTCGTCTCCACCTACCCCTCGCGTGCCAAGTCCCGCAACGCCCGACGCGACGAGCGGGTGTCCATCTGCGTGCTGTCCGAGGAGTGGAACGGACCCTACGTCCAGGTCGACGGCAGGGCCGAGGTCCTGGACATGCCCGAGGCGCTGGAACCGCTGGTGGAGTACTACCGGTGCATCTCGGGCGAGCATCCCGACTGGGAGGAGTACCGCGAGGCGATGCGCCGCCAGGACAAGTCGCTGATCCGCATCCACATCGACACCTGGGGACCCATCGCCACGGGCGGCTTCCCTCCGTCTATGGCAGCTCGATCTGATACCTGATGAAGCCCTTGTTCTGGGCCACCCGGTCGTAGAGCCGGCGCGCGGTCGCGTTGGACTCGTGCGTGTTCCAGTACACGCGACCGCACCCGCGCCGCCCCGCCTCCTCGGTCACGGCCTCGATCAGCGCACGGGCGACGCCGCGGCCGCGCGCCTCCTCGGCGGTGAAGAGGTCCTGCAGGTAGCAGACGTCCCGGTCGGGGGCGGAGGTGCTGGGGTGGAAGAGGAAGTGGGTGATCCCGACCAGCTTGCCGTCCACCTTCGCGCCGAGCGCGTGCATCCTGTCGTCCTTCTCGAACTCCCGCCAGGCCGCCACGTACATCTCGTCGGGCTCGGTGCGCTGGTAGAAGTCGATGTAGGCGCGGAAGAGCTCCTCCCACGCGGGACGGTCGGAGGGGAGGAGCCTGTCGATGGAGATCATGCGCGCCAATCTAGAGAGAAGTGGCCCCCTCCACCACGGCCACTCTTCCGGAAAACCACCAGACCACTTGCTGTCCCTGTCGCGGTCGTGCCCACTGGCCCGCTTTCGACGCCCGTCCGCACGGGGAGAGGAAGCCCCGAGAGTGGCGCTCCGCCTTCGCGGTCACCCTGCCTTCGTCGTCCTCATGGGTCCGGTGGCTCAGTCCAGGTCGGCGATGAGGGCGTCGAGGTGGCGGAGGGCGGTGGTCACGCGGGCCGGGTCGGCGTAGAAGGGGTCGTCGGGGACGGGCAGGGACGCCGCCAGCCCCCACCCGCGCCCACGCGCCCACGTCGCGTCGTCGACGCCGAGCTCCGCACGGAAGACGTCCCGCGCCCCCGAGGGCAGGAACTTCCACGCCGGCAGCAGATCGCACGCGGGGTCGCCCACGGCCAGCGTCCCGAAGTCGATGACGGCGCTCAGCCGGCCGTCGACGGACAGGAGGTTCCCCGTCGCGAGGTCGCCGTGAACCCACACCGGCGGCCCCTCCCACGCGGGCGCCGCCAGCGCCGCCTCCCACACGGCCGTCACCGCGTCGGTGTCGACCAGCCCCTTCAACGCCGCGATCTTCGGACGGACACGCGCCTCGGAGGCCAGCGAGTCGCGCTCGTCTCCCATGGGCACGCCGCGGAAGGCGTTGCTCCACTCGGGACCAGGCCCGCCCGTGGGGTCGATCGCCTGCAGGGCGGCGACGAACCCGGCGAGCTCGATCGCCGTCCGGACCGGATCGGCGAGGCCCTCGGTCGTCGCGGTCTCGCCCTCGAGCCAGCGGTAGACCGACCACGGATAGGGATAGCCCTCGCCCGGCCGGCCCATGGCGAGCGGCTCGGAGACGGGCAGCGGCAGGTGCGGGGCCAGCTTGGGCAGCCACCGGTGCTCCCTCTCCACCTGCCCGACCCAGCGCGCGTAGCGGGGCAGCCGTACGGACATGTCCTCGCCGAGCCTGAACGTCGCGTTGTCCATCCCGGAGAGCGGGACCGGCGCGAGGGGGAGCTCCGCCCACTCGGGGAACTGAGCGGCGAGCAACCGGCGCACGAGGGCGTCATCGATGGTGGGATCGGGTGTGGACATGCGCGCTCCTCGCCTGGACGACGAGCCCTCATCCCACCGGCCCCAGCACCACCTGTCCACCGAATTTCCGCACTAACCATTCCGCCGGCGAGGGGGATGGGGGGAGCTCGGCTCCCCCATGAGGGGAGCCCGAGCCCCTACGCGCGAAGCGCGCCCCCGGTGCGGCCCATGCGGTCGAAGTGATTAGACGCCCAGGGCGGAGGGGGCGCCGTACTCGGCCAGGAAGAGGGCCTCGGTGGTGGCCACGCGGCGCAGCTCCTCCAGGTTCACCCGCTCGTTCGGAGCGTGGATCGCCGCGTCCTCGTCCTCCGCGCCGAACAGCAGGATCTCCGCCAGGGGGAACTGCTTCAGCAGCGTGTTCACCAGCGGGATCGAGCCGCCCGCGCCCACGTCGCGCGGTGCGCGGCCGAAGGCGCGCTCCATCGCCCTGTTGAGCGCCGAACGGCCGCGGCCGCCCGAGTCGGCCTGGAAGCCGGAGCCGACGACGAAGTCGCCGAAGGAGACCTGGACGCCCCAGGGCGCGACCTGGCGGAGGAAGTCGATGATGGCGTCGAGCGTCGTCTTGGGGTCGCCCGCCGGCGGGATCCTGACGGTCACCCTGGCCCTGGCCACCGCCTGGACGGCGTTGATCGCGCCCGACACCGTGGGCACGTCGAGGCCCGTCACGGTGATCGCGTAGGAGGACCAGAGGCGGTCGGCGAGGGAGCCGGAGCCGACGAGGGAGACGCCGTCGAGGACGCCCGCCGTATTCCTGAACTCCTCCTCGGAGGGACCGGTGCCGAGGAAGCTGCCGCGCGGCAGCCCCGGGACCCTGATGTCGCCGTTGTCGTCGTGCAGCGAGGTGAGCATGCGCATGAGCGCGGCCAGCGCGTCGGGGGCGGCGCCGCCGAAGGAGCCGCTGTGCACGGAGTCGCGCAGGGTGCGGATCTCGATGGTGAAGCCGGCCATGCCGCGCAGCGAGGTGGTGACGGCGGGGTCGCCCAGCTTCGGATTGCCCGTGTCGGCCACGATGATCGCGTCGGCGCGGAGCAGTTCGGGGTTGCGCTCGACGAAGGCCTCCAGGCGCTCGCCCGCGTACTCCTCCTGGCCCTCGATGAGCACCTTGATGCCCACGGGGAAGCGGCCCTGGAAGGCGCGCAGCGCGGCGATGTGGGAGATGATGCCCGACTTGTCGTCCGCGGTGCCCCTGCCGTACAGGTTGCCGTCGATCAGGGTGGGGTCGAAGGGCGGGGTGCGCCAGGCCGCGGGGTCACCCGCGGGCTGGACGTCGTAGTGCGCGTACAGGAGCACGGTGGGCGCGCCGGGCGGCGCGGGGGCGTCGCCGAAGACGGCGGGGAAGCTGCCCTCCACCGGGATCTGCTGCACGCGCGCCAGGCCTGCGCTGCGCAGGAGCTCCTCCGTCACGGCCGCGGCGGCCATGACGGGTTCCTCAGGGTGGCCGGGGAAGGCCACGGAGGGAATGGAGGCGAGCCGCTTCAGGTCCTCGATCGCCTGGGGCATCCCCGCTGCAACGGCGCTCTCTAGCTGGTCAGGAGTCACGGGTCTTCCCCCGGGTCGTTCTCGACAGTAACGCCTCATTGCATCACAGAAGGTTCCGCAGGGTGGAAACGAGGATGACAGGCGCTGCGGATTTCGTCGAGATTACATAGGGGTTCTGCGGATCCCGGATTTCTTGCATAGTGCTGCCACGCTTTCGCTTGGCAAGTTCCCATGTGAGCATGCACACTGTGAGGAGTTCAGACACGAGGGAAGATAGCGATGACGCAGCCCGAAAACGACGTGCTGAAGGCCGCTCAGGACAACCTGTGGTTGCACTTCACCAGACACAGCTCGTACAAGGACAACGAGATCCCCACCATCGTCAGAGGTGAGGGTGCCTACATCTACGACATCCACGGCAAGCGATACCTAGACGGCCTCGCTGGTCTGTTCGTCGTCCAGGTGGGCCACGGGCGTCAGGAGCTGGCCGAGGCGGCCGCCAAGCAGGCCCAGGAGCTGGCCTTCTTCCCACTGTGGTCCTACGCCCACCCCAAGGCGGCCGAGCTCGCGCACCGGCTCGCCCAGGAGGCCCCCGGCGACCTGAACCGCGTCTTCTTCACCACCGGTGGAGGCGAGGCGGTCGAGACCGCGTGGAAGCTGGCCAAGCAGTACTACAAGGTCACGGGCAAGCCGCTCAAGCACAAGGTCATCAGCCGCCAGATCGCCTACCACGGTACCCCGCAGGGCGCCCTGTCGATCACCGGTATCCCGGCGTTCAAGCAGATGTTCGAGCCGCTCGTGCCCGGCTCCATCCGCGTGCCGAACACCAACCACTACCGCGCCGACGAGATCTCCGGTGTGAAGGGCATGACGCCCGAGCAGTTCGGCCTGTGGGCCGCCGACCGCGTCGCCCAGGCCATCGAGATGGAGGGCCCCGACACCGTCGCGGCCGTCTTCGTCGAGCCGGTGCAGAACGCCGGTGGCTGTTTCCCGCCGCCGCCCGGATACTTCCAGCGGCTACGCGAGATCTGCGACGAGTACGACGTGCTCCTCGTCTCCGACGAGGTCATCTGCGCGTACGGCAGGCTCGGCACGATGTTCGGCGGACAGAAGTTCGACTACACGCCCGACATCATCACCTCGGCCAAGGGCCTCACCTCCGGTTACTCGCCGCTCGGCGCGATGATCGCGCACGACCGGCTGTTCGAGCCGTTCAAGGACGGCGCGGAGATGTTCGCCCACGGCTACACCTTCGGCGGGCACCCCGTCTCCGCCGCGGTCGCGCTGGCCAACCTCGACATCTTCGAGCGTGAGGACCTGCTCGGCCACGTCTCCCGCAACGAGGGCGCGTTCAAGAGCACACTGGAGAGGCTGAAGGACCTGCCGATCGTCGGCGACGTCCGCGGCTCCGGCTACTTCTGGGGCATCGAGCTGGTCAAGGACAAGGCGACGAAGGAGACCTTCAGCGCCGAGGAGTCCGAGCGGCTCATCCGCGGATACCTGTCCAACGCGCTCTACTCCAACGGTCTGTACTGCCGTGCAGACGACCGCGGCGACCCGGTCATCCAGCTCGCGCCGCCGCTCATCGCAGGACAGAAGGAGTTCGACGAGATCGAGTCGATCATCCGGAACGTCCTGGTCGAAGGCCTGAACCTCCTTTAACTCCACGAAAGGATCACCCCCATGAAGATCGGCGTTCCCGCCGAGGTGAAGAACCACGAGTACCGCGTCGCCGCCACCCCGGCCGGCGTTCACGAGCTGGTTCGAGGCGGCCACGACGTCCACGTGCAGCGGGGCGCCGGTCTCGGGTCGCACATCCCCGACGAGGAGTACCTGGCCGCCGGCGCCAAGATCCTCGACACCGCCGACGCGGTGTGGGGCGAGTCGGAGATGGTGCTCAAGGTCAAGGAGCCCATCGCCGAGGAGTACCACCGCATGCGCGAGGACCTGGTGCTCTTCACCTACCTGCACCTGGCCGCGGGCAAGGAGTGCGCGAACGCGCTGCTCTCCGCGGGCACCACCGGCATCGCCTACGAGACGGTCCAGGTCGGCAACACGCTGCCGCTGCTGGCTCCGATGTCGGAGGTCGCGGGCCGCCTGGCCCCGCAGGTCGGCGCCTACAACCTCATGCGCTTCAACGGCGGGCGCGGCGTGCTGCCCGGCGGCGTCCCCGGCGTCGCCCCCGCGAAGGTCGTCGTCATCGGCGGCGGCGTCTCGGGCCTGAACGCGGCGCAGATCGCGGTCGGCATGGGCGCGGACGTCACCGTCCTCGACACCAACATCGACCGCCTGCGCTTCATCGACGCGATCTACCAGGGCCGCCTCAAGACCCTCGTCTCGACGTCCTACGCCATCGAGCAGGAGGTCCTGAAGGCCGACCTGGTCATCGGCGCGGTGCTGATCCCCGGCGCCAAGGCCCCGACGCTGGTCTCCAACGACCTGGTCTCCCGCATGAAGCCGGGCTCCGTGCTCGTCGACATCGCCATCGACCAGGGCGGCTGCTTCGAGGACTCCCGTCCGACCACGCACGCCGAGCCCACCTACCAGGTGCACAACTCGATCTTCTACTGCGTGGCGAACATGCCGGGGTCGGTGGCCAACACCTCGACCTACGCGCTGACCAACGCGACGCTGCCGTACGCGGTCAAGCTCGCCAACCTCGGGTGGAAGGAGGCGCTGAAGGCGGACAACGCGCTCGCCCTCGGCCTCAACACCCACGCGGGCCAGCTCACCAACGAGCCGGTCGCGCAGGCGCTCGGCCTGCCGTACGTGCCGGTGGCCGACGTCCTGGCCGCCTGACGGTCCCCCTGAGAACGCCCGCCGGCGATCACCGGCGGGCGTTCTCACCTTTCGTACGGCACAGCGGAGAAACGCCCACCCAGGTCACCGGCGCGCCCCCGTCCAGGGAGACGCCCCTCCAGCTCACCGGCTGACCGTCGTGACGCGAAGGTGTGCCCGGCCTTCCAGCCCCCGCGCTGCGGGAATCCGTCTTCCGCCGGATCTGTCAGCGGGCGCCCAGCCGCTGACGGAGCTCCCGAGCCGTGGCCAGCACGTGCTCCACCTCCGACGGCGTCGGCCACGGTGACGTGCCGGGCCGCAGGATCGTCGTCCGCACCGCGGCCAGGTGCTCCACCGCCGACGCGTGCAGCCCGCTGCGCTCCACCAGCCACACCACCACGTCCGCGTGGTCGCGCAAGGGCCTGGTGAGCAGGTCCCACGTGCCGAGGATCTCCGTGAGATCCCGTACCCTCAGCGTCACCCCGCCCCTGCGTCCCGTGGCCGCGGCGGCCAGCTCGGCCCGCGCCGACAGCTCCGGCTCGGCCAGCCGATCCCAGGTGGGCGGCGGCGGATCGGCCAGCCACTTCTCCGCCTCGTGGGGCTGCCCCGTGGCCGACAGCAGCCCGCCCAGCTCCATCGCCGCCCGGTGATGCCCGGCCAGCGCCGCCTGCCTGAACCAGTGCTGCCCACCCTGCAGGTCGCCCAGCTCCGCGATGAGCAGCAGCCCGAAGTTGAAGGCCGACTCGGCGTCGCCGCTGGCCGCCGCCCTGCCGAACCAGTGGCTGGCCCCCTGCGAGTCGGACAGCTCGACGCAGACGAAGCCCGCCATCCGCTGGTCGTCGAGACGCCCGGCCACCGCCGCCCGCTCGAACCAGGCCCGTGCCGTTCGTAGATCTCGGCGGGAGAGCGCGATGCCGCCGAGCTGGGAGGCCGCGCCAGGATGCTCGCTCTTGGCGGCGAGCCGGTAGTAGGCCTCGGCGCCCTCGGGATCGCGACCGGCCTGCAGGAACAGGCCCAGATGGTAGGCGGCCTCGGCGTGGCCGCCGCGCGCGGCGTACTCCCAGCAGCGGACCGTCTCCTCCTCCTCGCCCATCTGGTAGGACAGGAATCCCAGATCGTGGGCGGAGGCGACGTCGCCGTCGGCGGCGGCCCTGCGGTGCCACTCGCGCGCGAAGGGCAGCTCGCCCGCGTCCTCGCAGATCAGCGCCAGGCGCCTGGCGGCCGACCTGGACCCCGCGTGGGCCGCGCTCTCGAACCACCGGCGGGCCGCCTCGATGTCGCCGCGCTGCTCCAGCAGCAGGGTCGCGAGGTTGACCGCGGCCTCGGCGTCACCGGTGCCCGCCGCCAGCTCGTACCAGCGGACGGCCTCCTCCAGCGTGCCGTGCTTCTCGTGCCAGACGCCCAGGTTGTAGGCGCTGTCGATGTTGCCGCCCGACGCGGCCCGCTCCCACCAGTGCCTGGCGGCCGAACGGTCGCCGCGCTGGGCGTAGAGCTTGCCCAGCCGGTGCGCGGCCTGGGCGTCGCCGTGCTGGGCGGCGACGAGAAGCTCCGGCTCGTCTCCTGAGCGGGGCGCCGGAACGGCTGGCGCCGCCACTTCCTGCTCGTTCTGCCACCACGTCATTGCGACAGGGTGACATGTGATCGGACGATTGCGGAACGTAATCGCGGCAGTAATGGGGGCGACCTGTTCAGCGGAATGTGATGAATCCGGTGAACATCCCCATAGCGCAGACATACCTCAGCTGACCGGGAGGCTGGGCGGGGAGGCGGACGGTGGCGGGGAGATCCACATCTCGGCCGTCGATCGTGAGGTGGGTGGCGCAGGTGGCGTCCCGCCCCGCGCGGAAGTCCACCTCGACCGGGATCCCGGCCTTGGCCTGCGAGATCCCGGGCCGGTAGCCGCGCTCGGTCGCCCAGATCGTCAGCAGCTGCACCCCTCCTGGGCCGGCCCTGGCCGTCGCGGCGGCGGGCGTCGTCACCTGCGGCCACCAGCCGCCCAGGGTCAGCCCTGCGGCGATCGTCCACAGACCCACCGCCACTGCCGCGACCCCGGCGAAAGCGGCCAGCCTGCTCTGGGAAACCCGCCGCAGGACGAACCCCAGCAGGGCGAACGCGGGGGCGGTGCCCACCACGAACCCGCCCATCACGGCGGCGCCGCCGGGCGCCGACGCCGAGGTGACTGCCAGCATCTCCATGCTCAGCGTCACCCCGCAGGGCAGCAGAATGGTCGCGGCGCCGAGGAGTGGGGCCTTCAGGCGGCGCGAGGGCGGTCGCGGCTCGCAGTGTCGGTGGCGGAACATCCGCCGGGCGAAGAAGATCACCATGATCCCCGCCGCGACCAGCATCCCGGCCCTGACGGGTGCGGGGAGCCTGACCATCGAGCCGAGCGTGCCGAGCACCGCTCCCGCCGTGATGTAGGAGGCCAGGCGGCCGGCCAGGAACTGCGCCACCACCCGTGGCGTTCCGGACAGGCCGAACAGCAGGCTGCCCTGCACCGCCGTACACGAAGCGGTTCCCGCCACCAGGCCGGCGGCGATCCCGCTGGCGAACAGGGCGACCGGCTCCACGCTCAGTGAACGAGCGCCAGATCGTCCAGTGAACCGTTCTTGGCCGCCTCGACGATCGAGCCGAACTGGTCGAGGCTCATCTCGACCCGCTGACCGAAGTCGTCGGTGATGACCACCTGGCGTTCTTCGGGCGCCGACCGGTCGACGAAGAGCTCAGGGCAGCCGCAGCTGCAGTTGCCGCAGAAACGGGCGATCGACTGCATTCGATTCCCCACTCTCGAAGTAGTCTTTACCTGCACGGTATTCTCACGCTCCGAAAGCGGCCAGTAACAGTTCTTTCACCGGTGGGCGGGTTTAGGACTTGAGCACCGACGACCTACACCCCGCCCGCCGGGTGGGTTCAGAGCCAGCCGGGCTTGACCAGGCCCGACTCGTAGGCGATGACCACGAGCTGGGCGCGGTCCCGTGCGTGCAGCTTCATCATCGCCCTGCTCACGTGCGTCTTGGCCGTGGCGGGTGACATGAAGAGCCTGGCCGCGATCTCGTCGTTGGTCATCCCGGTGCCGACCAGGGCCAGCACCTCGCGCTCGCGCTCGGTCAGCAGCTCGAGACCGTCGCTCGACATCGGCTCCTTGGCCCTGGTGGCGTACTCTGCGATCAGCCGCCTGGTCACCGAAGGGGACAGCAGCGCCTCGCCAGCGGCCACCACGCGCACCGCCTGGATCAGCTCGGCCGGCTCGGTGTCCTTCACCAGGAACCCGCTGGCGCCGCCGCGCAGCGCCTCGAAGACGTATTCGTCCAGCTCGAAGGTGGTCAGGATGATGATCCGCGGCCCCGCGGGCATCTGCCTGGTCGCGGTGAGACCGTCGGTGCCGGGCATGCGGATGTCCATCAGCACGACGTCGGGCGCGGTCGTGCCCGCCAGCCGTACGGCCTGCGCCCCGTCGGCGGCCTCGGCCACGACGGTCATGTCGGGCTGCGCGTCGAGCAGCGCCCTGAAGCCCGCCCGCACCAGCGCCTGGTCGTCCGCCAGCAGCACCTTGATCATTCCGTCTCCTCCGGTAGTGGCAGCCTGGCCTCGACCTTGAACCCGGCCCCAGACGGGCCTGCGACCAGCGTGCCGCCCAGCGCGGCGGCCCGCTCGCGCATGCCGGGGATCCCGTTGCCGCTGCCCTCCTCGGACAGGACGGCAGGCGTGGCGGGCCCGGTGTCGCCGACCGTGATGACCAGTTCGCCCGGCAGGTACTCCAGCCGCACGCTGACGCGGGATCCGGGCGCGTGCCGGGCGGCGTTGGTGAGCGACTCCTGCACGATGCGGTAGGCCGCCCGCTCGACCTGCGCAGGCAGCGGCCTCGAGCCGACCTGCTTGAGCGACACGTCCAGGCCGGACCGCTCGACCAGGTCGCCGAGGCGGTCGAGGCCCGCGGTGGGCGAGCGGGGCGCGCCCTCGCGCAGCACGTTCAGCACCGAGCGCAGCTCGCCGAGCACCTCCTTGGAGGCGGCCTTGATCGTGGTGAGCGCGCTGCGGGCCTGCGAGGGGTCGTCGTCGATGAGGTGCAGCGCCGTGGAGGCCTGCACGTGGATCAGTGAGATGTTGTGCGCCAGCACGTCGTGCAGCTCCTGCGCCATGGTCAGGCGCTCCTCGCTGGCCTGGCGGCGCGACTCCTCCTCGGCCACCCGTGCGTGCTCGGCCCGCCCTTCGCGCCGGTATCGCGCCATCTCCCCGGCGGCGAGGATCAGCAGCATGACGGCGACGATCGCCAGGATGTGCCAGGAGCCGGGCGACGGCGAGGCCACCAGCCAAGTGGAGTAGACGAGGAAGTACGCGGCGGTGAGCGCCGAGGCGATCCACGCCACCTTCCTGCGACCCTGGGAGACGGTCTGGAAGAGCAGGATGATCGGGCTCAGGAAGACAGGTCCGTACGGGTAGCCGACGGCCACGTAGGCGCAGGTCGCCATGAGTGTGGCGGCCAGCGAGGTGATCGGGAAGCGGCGCGTCGTCAGCATCGCCACCGGCCCGACGAGCAGCAGCACGACACCGAGGGCGTCGACCGGAAGGCGGTCCGGCTGGTTGTAGCCCGCCCCCTGTGAGGCGATCACCTGGAACACGGCGACCACCAGGGCGAGGTAAGGGGTCTTGCGCACGCGTCCACGCTAGACGACCCCACCAGACCCGCACATCCTTCCCGTGTCGCAGGGGGCCCTACCGCGACAGGCGTATCGGGTTCATTCTTGGGATCATGCGCCGACACATCCTCGCTCTCGTCGCCGTCACACCGCTGCTCGTCATGGCGCCCCTCGCGCCCGTGGCAGCCGAGCACAAGCCACCGCCCGCGCAGAAGCAGCCCGTCGCCGAGGGGTACGGCGGCGCGGTGGCGACCGTCGACCTCGACGCCAGCAAGGCCGCGCTGGCCGTACTCCAGAAGGGCGGCAACGCCATGGACGCCGCCGTGGCGGCGGGCGCGGTGCTGGGCGTCACCGAGCCGTACTCCGCGGGCCTGGCCGGAGGCGGCTTCATGGTCTACTACGACGCCAGACGCGGCAAGGTCCACTCCATCGACGGTCGTGAGACCGCGCCCTCCGCGATGACGCCGACCTCCCTCGAGGGGATCCCGTTCGCGGAGGCCGTCACCAGCGGCCTGTCGGCGGGGGTGCCGGGTGCGGTCGCCCAGTGGGAGCTCGCGCTGCGCACATTCGGCACGATCAGCCTGCGTGAGGCGCTGAAGCCCGCGATCGAGGTCGCGCGGAAGGGCTTCGTGGTCGACCAGACCTTCCACGACCAGACCGCGGCGAACGCCGCCAGGTTCAAGGACATCGCCTCCACCGCCAAGCTCTACCTGCCGAACGGCGCGCCGCCGCCGGTCGGCTCGGTGTTCAAGAATCCGGAGCTCGCCGACACCTACCACGAGCTGGGCAGGCGCGGCGGCGAGTGGCTCTACGGCGGGCGGCTCGGCCAGGAGATCGTCAGGACGGTCAAGAACCCGCCGATCACGCCGGGCGCGACGCGCAACGTGCGTCCCGGCCTGATGGAGCTCTCCGACCTGACCGCCTACCGGGCGTTGCTGCGCGAGCCGACCCGCGTCGACTACAAGGGCATGCAGGTGTACGGCATGCCGATCCCCTCCTCCGGCGGCTCCACGGTCGGCGAGGCGCTCAACATCCTCGAGGCGCTGCCGAACGTCGGCATGCACGAGTACCTGGAAGCCTCCCGCCTGGCCTTCGCCGACAGGGGCAAGTACGTCGGCGACATCCCCAACGTGCCGATGGCCGAGCTGCTCAGCGACGGCTTCGCCAAGGAGCGGGCCTGCCTGGTGGGAGAGCGGGCGATGGCGCACCCGGCGGCGCCGGGCGAGCCCGACGGCAGCTACTCCGACTGCGGGCAACCCTTGGGCGAGCCCGCCCCCTCGCCCGCCGAGGAGGGCCCGGAGACCACCCACCTGGTCGTCGCCGACCGCTGGGGCAACGTCCTCGCCTACAACCTGACGATCGAGTCGACGGGCGGCAACGGCATCGTGGTGCCCGGCAGGGGCGTCCTGCTCAACAACGAGCTGACCGACTTCACCTTCGGGCCGGCTCCCGGCGACCCGAACCTGCCGGCTCCCGGCAAGCGTCCCCGCTCGTCCATGGCCCCGACCATCGTGCTCGAGCACGGCAGGCCGGTGCTGGCCGTGGGGTCACCCGGCGGCTCCACGATCATCACGACCGTGCTGCAGATCATGGTCAACCGCTACGAGCTCGGCATGCCGCTGCCGGAGGCGCTGGCCGCCCCGAGGGCGACGCAGCGCAACACCGAGCAGACCCAGGCCGAGCCGGGCTTCATCCAGACCTACGGGGCCGAGCTGGGAGCCAGGGGTCACCTCTTCGCGCCGAACCCCGAGATCGGCGCAGCGACCGCTCTGGAGTTCGTCGGCAGAGGCCGGATCCAGGCCGTGGCCGAGCCGGTACGGCGCGGCGGCGGCAGCGCCTTGGTGGTGAGACCTCGCTAACTCGTCGCCCTGCCGCTAGTAGATCAGCTCGAACGCGTCGGGCTTCATCTTCCTGGTACGCGCCCAGTACTCGAAGGTGAAGCCCGGCCAGGTCGTCCTGTTGACGCCGTGCTCGTCCAGATACCAGGAACGGCAGCCGCCCTCCGTCCAGACCAGCCGGTTCAGCCGCTCCTGCAGCCGCTCGTTGAAGGCCCGCTGCCGCTCGGGCCTGACGTCGATCGCCCTCGCGCCCGTCCTCGAGAGCAGGCGCAGGCAGTCCATCACGTAGCGGACCTGCGACTCGATCATGAAGACGACCGAGTTGTGACCGAGCCCCGTGTTGGGGCCCAGCAGGAAGAACAGGTTCGGGAAGCCCGCGGTGGCGATGCCGTAGTAGGCCTCGATGCCGTCCTGCCAGGCGTCCTGGATCTTCAGCCCTTCCCTGCCGACGATCCGCTGCTCCTGCAGGGCATCGGTCACCTTGAAGCCGGTTCCGTAGATCACCACGTCGGCGGGGTGTTCCCGGGCCGTCGCGTCGACGACGGCGTGCTCGCGCAGCTCGGCGATCCCGTCGGTGACGAGCGAGACGTTCTCCCTGGTCAGGGCCGGATAGTAGTCGCTGGAGATGAGGATGCGCTTGCAGCCGATCGTGTAGTCGGGGGTGAGCTTTCGGCGCAGTTCCGGGTCGGGGACCTGGCGTTCGAGATGCCGCAGGGCCACGAGTTCGTGCACCTTCATCAGCCGCGGGTCGACCGCGAAGCCCAGCGCCCTGGTCTCCAAAGCCCAGTAGATGCCGTTGCGCAGCGTCCGGGAGGCTCCGGGCAGCCTGAGCGCCTGGCGCATGACCGGGGGGACGGCGAAGTCGGGCTTGGGGTGGATCCACGGCGGCGTGCGCTGGAAGAGCGTGAGGTGGGCGGCCTCGGTGGCGATCCGGGGGACGAACTGGATGGCCGAGGCGCCGGTGCCGATGACCGCGACACGCTTGCCCTTGAGGTCGACCGTGTGGTCCCACTCGGCGGAGTGGAACGAGGGCCCGGCAAACCGCCCCTCGATCTCCGGAAATTTCGGGATGTGGAGGGCGCCGATGGCGGAGATCACCGCGTTGGCCCGCATGGTCTCGCCGTCCGCCGTGGTGATCTCCCATTCGCGGCCGAGGTATTCGAGGCTCACGACGTGCCTGCCGTATCGAATATGGGAGTCGATGCCGTACTTCCACCCGCACGCTCGCAGGTACTCCCAGATCTCCTCCTGAGGGGAGAACATCCGTGACCAGCCGGGGTTGAGCTCGAAGGAGTAGGAGTACATGTGCGAGGGGACGTCGCAGGCGCACCCGGGGTAGGTGTTGTCGCGCCAGGTGCCGCCCAGGTCCTCGGCCTTCTCCAGGATGACGAAGTCGTGGTAGCCGGCCTCCTTCAGCTTGATCGCCATGCCGATCCCGGCGAAGCCAGAACCGATGATGACAATTCCCGGCTTGTCACTGGTTTCCACGGGCCCTCCTGTAGGACTCGAACTCGGCGTGCGCGGGGGAGATCGCGATGTAGTCGAGGGCGGCCTCGAGGTCGCCCTCGTGGCTGGGGTGGAAACCGGGGCGCAGGTAGCGGGGCACGGCCATGGCCAGGCTGCGCATGGTCGGCACCCTGCCCTGGCGCGACCGGCGGAAGAAGTGGGTCCACTTGGCCGTGAGGCGACCCGCCACGACCGGGTCGTTGGCCAGCAGGAACCCCGCCCCCCGCTTGAGCAGGAAGATCATGGCGGGGCCGGCCATCAGCATCGTGCGCGCCCTGCGCGCGTAGGAGCCGTCGAGGTGGTCGTACAGGTCGAAGGCGACGCTGCGGTGCTCGACCTCCTCGGCGCCGTGCCAGCGCAGCAGGTCCATCATCACCGGGTCGGCGCCCGCCTCGTCCAGCGGCTTCGCGTGCAGGATCCAGTCGCCGAGGACCGCGGTGTAGTGCTCGATCGCCGCGATGATCGCCAGCCGCTCGTTGAGCCAGTACCGCCTGGCCATCGGCGGCATCGTGTGGTCGCCGAGCATGCGCTCGAAGAGCCACTCGACGTTCTCGACGTAGGGCGTGGGGTCGAGGCCCTGCTCCTTCATGTGCTCGAGGACGCGCTGGTGGGCCACGGCGTGCGTGCCCTCCTGCCCCATGAACCCCTTGACCTCGGCCTTCAGTTTCTCGTCCGTGACGTACGGCAGCGCCTGCTTGAAGACGTGCACGAACCAGCGCTCGCCCGCGGGTAACAGCAGGTGCAGCACGTTGATCAGGTGGGTGGTGAAGGGGTCGCCCGGCACCCAGTGGAGCGGCGTCTCCTCCCACGAGAAGCGCACCCTGCGCGGCTGGATCACGCCGACCTCCAGCGGTGGACATGGGGCAGGTCGTCGTCGAGCCAGAACGCGTCGTTCTCGGTGACGACCAGGATCTCCTCGAACTTGGCTCCCACGCGGTCGCCGTCCGTGCCGAGGTGGGGCTCGACCGCCCACAGCCCGGGAGTGGGCGGATGGGCCGAGGCCGCGCCGCCCGCCCAGAGCGGCGAGCGGCCCTCGAGCCGCTCCTTGATCAGCTCCCTGCCGACGGTCCTGAGCGTCCGGACGCCGAAGGAGTCGAAGACGACGAAGCGAGGGCCGCCCAGGCGGATCCGCGCCACCTGGTGGCCGATCACCCTGCCGGGGTAGACCTGGTGCCTGTTGGTGTGACCCTGACGCCTGATCAGGTCGTCGACCTCGCGGTAGATGTCGCTGAACGTGCGCCGCTGCCGTACCAGGTCGAGGATCGTCGCGCGGTGGACGGACAGATCCCTGTCCAGCCGGTCCCAGGTGGGGTTCGGGCCCAGGCGGCCCGCGTAACCGATGTCGGCGACGTAGCCGTCCATCACGGGCGCGGCGTCCAGCACGTACGGCATGCCGTCCGCGAGGCGGGTGTTGGTCGGCAGGAACTGCGTGGGGAAGCGGAAACGGCGGAAGGCGGTGCGGTTGCCGAACCAGGCGAACGGGACGTGGAACCAGTCGTCGACGCCGTGGCGCTCCAGCCACCTGCGCAGCGCGGCGGCCGCCATGCGCTCGGTCACGCCGGGTTCGAGCCGGGAGGCGACGTGCTCGGCGCCGCGGTAGGCGAGTCGCTGCAACTCGCGGAACCTGTCCAGGTCGACTTTATTGGACACAAAGTCCAATGTAGCTAGCACTCCCTGGTGAGGTCCAGGGGTCAGCCGCCGCGGCTCTCGAAGTCAGGCATGGCGAGGCAGCCCCACGGCGCTCTTTGGGGGCATGCCGTACTCGATGTGGTGGCTCGCGCTCGCGCGTCTGGCTCGCGAGGGGGGCGAGGGCCCGTGCCGCGTAGCGGGGGATAGCGGGGCGGCGGAGATCGGCGCGGGGCGCGTTTTCAGGTACGACGAACACCCAGCGCGGGGCGCGTCTCCGGGTACGACGGACACCCGGCGCGGGGCGCGTCTTCGGGTACGACGAACACCCGCCGCGACCTCGTCGAGCGGCGGGTGGGGGAGCTCCTGGGCGCTAGACCAGGAGCAGGTAGGCGACCACGCCGACGATCGCGATCGCGAGGACCACGGCGATGATCGGTAGGGCGGCCGAGCGCTTCGGCGGGGCCGCGGACTCCTGCTCGGACCGCTCGGCGAACGCGCGGAACTGCTGAGTGTTCCCCGCGGGATCGATGTGCTGGTCAGACATGCGTTGCACTCTAGCCGGATCAGCTGGTGGATTTGCACCATTTGGCATGACTCGGCGAGGCCACTCGATTATCGGACCGGCGGGGTGGCCGGATACCGTGAATCCATGCTCAGAACCCTGCTCGCCCCTCGCATGTTGGGGATGCACCTGCTCGCGATCGGGGTTCTGGTGTCCTTCATCCTGCTCGGCCGCTGGCAGCTCGGCGTGTTCGAGGAGTCGGGCAAGCCGCAGAGCGCCGTCGATCCCGCGCCGGTCGCCGTGGAGACGCTCAGCAGGGTCGGCGCCCAGATCGAGGGTCCCTCGGTCGGACGGCAGGTCACCGCGACAGGCACCTACGACTCGGCCAGGCAGCTGCTCGTCGCCGACCGCAGGCCCGACGTGGCCGCTCCCGGGGGCAACGTCTCCAGAGGCCAGGGCTACTGGGTGCTCACTCCGCTCGTGCTGCCCGACGACACGGTGATGCCGGTCGTGCGGGGCTGGGTGGCCGAGGCCGACGACCCCGGCACCGCCGTACCACCTGGGCAGGTGACGGTGAGCGGACGGCTGCGGGCGCCCGAGGGCACCGACAGCGTCCAGCGCAGGGCGGGGGGCGTGCCCGCCGGGCAGGTGCAGACGGTCTCCACCGCCGAGCTGATCAACCTGTGGCGAGGGGAGAAGGTGCGCAACGGGTTCGTGGTCGCGCGGACCCCCGGCCTGACCCCCGTCAAGGTGGCGCCACCCGTCACGGGCGGCACGCTCACCTGGCGCAACCTGGCCTACGCGGCCAACTGGTGGATCTTCGCGGGGTTCGCCGTGTTCATGTGGTTCCACTTCGTCCGCGACGCCGTACGTTCCTCGTCCGCCAGCAAGTCCCCCGAAGTCCTTCTAGAAGGTTGATGATCGTGGAGTCCGCTCTCAAGCCCTTCCGGGTCCTCGCGTACATCGTCGGCACCATGCTGCTCATCCTGTGCGCGGCCATCGTGCTCAGGTACGGTTTCGACATCCCGGAGCCCTCCAAGATCGTCTCGCCGATCCACGGGTTCCTCTACATGCTTTACCTGATCGCGGTGCTGAACCTCGGCATGAAGGCGCGCTGGACCTGGGGCTACATGCTCGGCGTCATGCTGGCCGGCACGGTGCCGCTGCTGTCGTTCGTCATCGAGCGCAAGGTGACGGCCAGGGTGCAGGAGACCATCGCGGCCTGACGGCCTCCCGCGCCCCCTGACGTCTAGCTGCCGATCCCGCGGCGGCGGGCCCTCTTGAGGCGCTCACGCTGCGAGGGGTCGAGCATCATGTAGCCGACCACCGGGGCGGCGACCACGCCGAGCACCACCAGCAGGGTGAGCCAGCCGGGCAGGAAGATCCACGACAGCAGCACGGCCACGCCGGCGCCTATGGCGTACTTCTGGACGGGCGACATCCTCAACATCCCTCCGAACGCGGAGCCCGTGCCCCGCCTCTCCACATTCTGCGTCGTCCGTTCAACGATCGGCAGCCCCCGCGCGGTTCCATCCGCGATATATCTCATTTCGCCTGCCGTACGGCTGTCGCGGGGTAGGGCGCCTCCGTGGTCACCGGTCACCGCCCGCCCAGGGGACGCTCCTCGTGCGCCCACCGTCCCGCCGTCACGGCGCCCCTTCGAGACAGGCGCCTCACTCGACGGTTCCCGGTCGGACCAGGCCGCACTCGTAGGCCTGTACGACGGCCTGCACCCGATCGCGTACGCCGAGTTTGGACAGCACCCGGCTGACGTGGGTCTTGACGGTGCCTTCCGACAGGTGGAGGCGGGCGGCGATCTCGGTGTTGGACAGGCCGCGCGCGATGAGCGCCAGCACTTCGCGTTCGCGTTCGGTCAAGACGTCCAGGTCCGCGGTGGGGGTGGGTTGAGCGGACGCGGTGCCGACGTGGCGTTCAAGGAGTCGGCGGGTCACGCTGGGCGCCACGACGGCGTCGCCGCGGGCCACCACGCGGATGGCCGAGAGCAGGTCGGCGGCGAGGGTGTCCTTGAGCAGGAACCCGCCGGCCCCGGCCTGCAGGGCGGCGTAGACGTACTCGTCGAGGTCGAAGGTGGTCAGGATGAGGACCCTGGTGCGGCCGGCAGTGTCGCCGGCGCAGATGCGGCGGGTGGCCTCGACGCCGTCGACGTCGGGCATGCGGACGTCCATCAGCACGACGTCGGGTCGCAGTTGGAGGGCCATCGCCGCGGCCTGGGCGCCGTCGTTCGCCTCGCCGATCACCTGCATGTCCGGCGCGTTCTCCAGGATCATCCGGAAGCCGGTGCGGACCAGGGCCTGGTCGTCGGCGAGGAGGATGCGAATCATGTGTCGTGTCGGATGGGCAGCGCCGCCCGCACGGTGAATCCGCCGTGGGGTCTGGGGCCGGCGGTGAGGCTGCCGCCGAGGAGCTTGGCGCGTTCGCGCATGCCGCGCAGGCCGTTGCCGCCGTCGGGGGTGGTGGTCGTGCTGTGCCCGTTGTCGCTGACCTCGATCCTGACCTCTGTCGGGTGGTAGGAGAGGGTGACTTCGGCTTTCGCGCCGGTGCCGGCGTGTTTGATGGTGTTGGTGAGCGCTTCTTGCACGATGCGGTAGGCCGACAGGTCAGCGGTGGACGGCAGCGCCATGGGGGCGCCTTCGATTTGTAGCCGCACTGCCGTACCTGCCTTTCTGACCTCGGTGAGCAGGGCGGACAGTTGCCCGAGCCCGGGCTGCGGGTGCCAGGCGTCGTCGACTTCGCCGACCGCGGTGAGCACACTGCGCATGTCGGCCAGAGAGCTGCGTCCGGTTTTGATGATCGTCTCCAGGGCGGCCCGGGTGTCGGCGGGGCGATGATCCAGCGCGGCGTCGCCGCCCTGTGCCTGGATCACCATAATGGAGAGGCCGTGTGCCACGACGTCGTGGAGTTCCCGGCTGATGCGGCCGCGTTCGGCGGCCACCGCCAATGCCGCCTGTTGATCGCGTTCGCGTTCAAGGTCTTGGGCGCGGGCGTGCAGCTGGTCGAGATAGGCGCGCCGGTTGCGGGTGCTGGAGCCGATCGCCCAGGCGGCGGCCAGGATGGAGCCGAGCACGGGCAGGCCGCTCCATGCGTTGGCCCAGGCGCTTTGGCGGACCATGGCGTTCCCGCCAGGTTGGGATGAGCCCGGCACGGTGGGGACGGTGGTGACCGCGTGGAGGGTGTGCGGCACCTCCGGTGGCAGGCGTGCGTGGAGCGCGTACTGCAGGCTCCAGCCGGTGGCCAGCAGCAGCAGCGCGGCCAGCGCGGCCAGTGAGACGGCCCAGCGGTGGCGGGCGGCGATGGTGTACAGCAGGATCGGCACGGCCAGGTCGATGATCATGAGAGGTACGGCCTGCGCCACGTGGGCCGCGCTGGCCAGCGCGCACACGACGAGCATCGGCAACGGCCGGCGGCGACGCAGCGCGACCGCCCCCACAGCGCACACCGTGGCGACCCACCACAGTGCGATCTGCCCGTCGTCGGCCGAGTTGCCGACCAACTGGCGCACGATGGTGTTCGGGTCGTTGACCAGCACGCAGACGGCGAGCAGCGCGGAGGCCAGCGTCGCGTCCCGCGATGCCGGCCGGCGTGACCAGGCGTGGAGGGCGCGTGCCGACTGCTGTGTCATAACGGGGTGAGCCTACGGCCCGGCCAGGTGCGGCCGCATCTGTCGGAAGACAGATCCTGAGGGGCCGGGATACATCTCGCGACAGACCCGACTGTGGGTCTGGAGACGGACGCGGGTGCAGATCGGCCGCCAGCACAGTGATCACATGACTCAACGTGGACTCCAGGCGAGCCGATCGGCCGCCGTGGTCACCATCGCATTGGCGTCGCTGGTCGCCGGCCTGCCCACCGCCACCGCGGCGGACTCCGCGGTCGCGTGGCACGCCTGTCCCGCCTACTCCGACGAGGTGCTGGAGGCCCGCGGTCTCACCGGGCAGCAGATGTCGCGGTTCCGCGCCCTGATGAAGCGGGCCGAATGCGGGACGGCCAAGGTGCCGCTGGACTATCGCCAGCCGAACGGCCGGCAGATCACTGTCGCGCTCCTCCGGCTCGAGGCCGTGGACCGGGCGCGCCGGCTGGGCAGCATCTTCCTCAATCCGGGCGGTCCTGGCGTCAGCGGATATCTCATGCCCCTTGACCTCATCCTGCGCGGCGAGCAGGGCCGGCGGCTCAACGACCGTTACGACCTGATCGGGTTCGATCCCCGCGGCGTCGGCTACAGCACCAAGGTCAGTTGTCCGGCCCCCGGGCAGCAGAAGCCGACCGGCGCGGAAGGGAAAGCGACCACCCGCGACCCGGGTGGAGAGAAGGCGGGACCGCTGACCAGGGAGGCGGCGAAGCGCATGTACGACGGCGAGGTGGCCGCCAACATCGCCTGCGGGCGCTCCGATCGGGACTTCCTCGGCCGGCTCACCACCGCGAACGTGGCCCGCGACGTCGACCGGGTGCGCATCGGGCTGGGCGAGCGCACGCTGAACTTCATCGGCGTGTCATGGGGCACCCGGCTCGGCGTCGTCTACCGCAGCCTCTTCCCCGGCAATGTCGGGCGCATGTTCCTGGACAGCGTGATGGGCCCGCGCTACCGCCAGGACGAGTACACGGTCGCCAGCGCGGCGGCGGCCGAGCGGAACTTCTCGCGCATGGCGGCGTGGCTGGCCGAGCGCCACGACACCTACGGCTTCGGCAGCACGCAGAAGCAGGTGCGAGCGGCGATTCTGGCGCTGCTGCGCGCCTACGACGCCGAGCCCAAGACCTTCACTGACCTGCCCATGCCCATCGACGGCGGCGTGGTGTCCATGCTGGCCAGCCAGAACTCGCCCGACTGGGGCAGGGCCGGCAAGGCGCTCGCGCAGCTGCGCGACGTCACCGGCACCACCGCGCCGCCCGCCATCAAGGAGATCTTCAACAACACCGGAACGCGCATGCCACCTGGCGCACCGGAAATCCAGAACACCACGATGAGACAGGGCGTCGCCTGCAACGAGGACCCCAGCAGGCTCGGCTTCTCCGCCGCCTGGGCCGCCTACCAGCGCAACCTCGAGGAGCACCCGGTGACCGGCCGCGGCGCCAGGTTCTCCGTCCAGTGCGCCGGGTGGCCACTGCCGGTGCAGGAAACGCCGCTCCGCCGTACCGGAGGATCGCTGGTGCTGGTCGGGCACCGCCACGAAGTCATCACCCCCTATGAGTGGACGAAGCAGATGCGTACCGCCGTCGGCGGCACGCTCTTCACCGTCGACGACGACCTGCACGGTTCGGTCACCAAGGTTCCGCAGTCCGACTGCACCGCCGAGCTGCTGCGGTACTTCACCACTGGCCGAATCGGCCGAGGTTGCGACGGGGTGCCCGTGGCGTCGTAGGAAACGACCTCACAGCCGAATTCGACATGATGGAGACCGAAATGCATGGCATCACCAACCGTGGCCAGGGGCGCCGGACTCTTGCGATGGCCGTCCTGCTGACGACTGTCGCATTGGCCGCCACGGCCTGCGGGAGCAGCGAAGGACCGGGCAGGACCGTGGCGTCCGTGGCGCCCCAGGCCGGCTCGGCGCCCACCGCCACGCAGGCCGCCACAGGGAATGGCGACCTGCTGGCCTACGCCAAGTGCATGCGCCAGAACGGCCTGCCGGACTTCCCCGACCCGAAACCTGGAGGTGTCCTCGCGTTCGGGCAGGGCGACTCCATCAACCCCACCTCTCCGGAGTTCAAGGAGGCGGAGAGTCACTGCAAGCAGTTCATGCCTGGCACACCCGAGGTGAAGTCGCCTGAGGATCAGTGGTCCTCGGCGGACAAGCTCAAGTACGCCAAGTGCATGCGTGACAACGGCGTGTCGCAGTTCCCCGATCCCGCGGGGAACGGCGGCTTCAAGCTCCCCCAGGGCATCGACCCCATGTCGCCGCAGTTCAAGAAGGCGGAGGCCGCCTGCGCGAAGTACCAGCCGCAGAACATCGCGAAGACGGGACCGGGAGGCGACTCGTGAGTGCCGGCCGGCGCGGACTGATGGCGGCCGTCGTCGTGGGGATCGTGGTCTCGGCGGGCGTGGGATTCGTCGTGGCCGATCCGTTCGGAGCTGAGGCGAAGGGCACGCCCGCCCAGAGTGCCGCGCCCACCGGGTTGGCGCAGGTGACCAAGGGTGCCCTGTCCGCCCGGACCCTGGAGAACGGGACACTCGGTTACGCCGGCGACTACCAGGTGGTCAACAAGGCCAGTGGCACGGTCACGAAACTGCCCGCCGTGGGCCAGGTGGTCGTCCAGGGCAGGACGCTCTATCGGGTGGACGGCAAGCCGGTGGTCCTGCTGTACGGTGCGGTTCCGATCTACCGGGACCTGTCCTGGGGGATGGAGGGCGCCGACGTCCGTCAGCTCAACGCTGCGCTGGTCGCTCTCGGCCATGCCGCCAAGGATGAGATCGACCCGGATTCCACCTACTTCGGCAGGCAGACCTACTACGCGGTCAAAGAGCTGCAGGAGGCCGCTGGGCTCTCCGAGACCGGGACCCTGACTCTCGGCCACGTTGTGTTCGTCCCGGCCAAGAAGATCAGGGTCACCAAGGTCATCGCGGTCCACGGGGGTATGACGACGGCCGGATCGGTCGTGGTGCGGACCTCCTCGACCCGCCGGGAAGTGAGCGTCATGTTGAACGCCGGCCAGCAGTCGCAGGTGGCGGTCGGCGACAGGGTCACCATTTCGCTGCCGACCGGCAAGTCCACTCCGGGAGTGGTCTCGTCGGTGGGCAAGGTGGCCACCAAGGCGGACAACAGCACCACCATCGACGTACGGATCAGACCGTTGCGGCCGAAGGCGACGGGTCGGCTGGATCAGGCGCCGGTGCAGGTGTCCATCGTGTCCGACACGGTGAAGGATGTGTTGGCGGTGCCGGTGAACGCGCTCCTGGCGCTGGCCGGTGGCGGGTACGCGGTCGAGGTCGTCGAGCCTGGCGGCGAACACCGGCTGATTCCGATCAAGACCGGGCTCTTCGACGACAGCGCGGGCAAGGTCGAGGTCAGCGGCAACGGCCTGGCAGCCGGCCAGAACATCGTGGTGCCGGCCACATGAGCGGTGAGCCGGTACTGCAACTGGACGCGGTCACCAAGATCTACCCCGGCGCCTCCCCGGTGATCGCGCTGGAAGAGGCCAGCTTTTCGGTACGGCGGGGCGAACTGGTGGCGATCGTGGGCCCGTCGGGTTCGGGCAAGTCGACCCTGCTGCAGGTGATGGGCACCCTGGACCGGCCTACCTCGGGAACGGTCCGCATCGTCGGCGACGACGTGGCGCGCATGTCCGACCGGGCACTGGCCGGGCTGCGGGCCAACCGGATCGGGTTCGTCTTCCAGCAGTTCTACCTGGCCCAGCACGCCACCGCGCTGGAGAACGTGGCCGACGGCCTGCTGTATTCGGGCACTCGCCACCGGGCCCGGATGCGAGCGGCGGCCGACGCGCTGGAACGAGTGGGGCTCGGCCACCGCCTCGACCATCGCCCGCCGGAGCTGTCCGGCGGCGAACGCCAACGCGTGGCGATCGCCCGCGCGCTGGTCGGCACCCCGGCGATCGTGCTGGCCGACGAGCCCACCGGCAACCTCGACAGCGTCTCCGGCGCCGCCATCTTCAAGCTGCTCAACGAGCTCAACGCCGAGGGCGCCACCATCATCATGATCACCCACGATCGAGAACTGGCCGCCCAACTGCCCCGCCGCATCGAGGTGCTCGACGGTCACATCATCGCCGACGTCTCGCTGGAAAGGCGGCTGCCATGACCATCAAGGTCCCCGGCCGGCTGCACCCGGCCGACCTGGCCCGCACCGCCGGCGTCGGCTTGCGCACCCGCCGTACCCGCTCCGCCCTGTCCGCGTTGGGTATCGCCATCGGCGTCGCCGCCATGGTCGCCGTGCTCGGCCTGTCCGCCTCCTCCCAGGCCGGACTGCTGGCCGAAATCGACAAACTCGGCACCAACCTCCTCAAGGTCGCCCCTGGCCAGACCTTGGGCGGCGGGGATGCCAAGCTCCCCATGCAGGCGCCGGGAATGATCGCCCGGATAGGCCCGGTGGAGATGGTGGAGCACACCGGCAAAACAGCTGTGAACGCGTACCGCAGTCCGTATATCCCCAGCTTCAACACCAACGCTCTGACGGTCAACGCCGTCAGCCTGAACCTGCCCGCGGCCGTGCGCACCACCGTCGCCCAGGGCCGGTACCTCAACGCGGCGACCGCCGAGCAGCCGGTCGCGGTGCTCGGGTCGGCCGCCGCCGCCCGGCTGGGCATCGCGAAGATCCATGCCGGCGCGCGCATCTGGGTCGGCGGGCAGTGGTTCTACGTCGCGGGCGTACTGAACCCGGCCACGCTGACGCCCGAGATCGACTCCTCGGTGCTGGTCGGGTACCCGGCCGCGCAGAAGTACCTGCACTTCGACGGCCATCCGTCCATGGTCTACGTGCGGGCCCAGACCGACCAGGTGCAGCACGTGCAGAAGGTGTTGGCCGCGACCGCCAACCCGCAGGCGGCGAGCGAGGTCAGCGTGAGTCGGCCCTCGGCCGCCCTGGTGGCCCGCGCCGCCGCCCAATCCGCGCTCAACGGCCTGTTCCTCGGCCTCGGCGCGGTCGCCCTGCTCGTCGGCGGCATCGGCGTGGCCAACACCATGGTCATCTCCGTCCTGGAACGCCGCTCCGAGATCGGCCTGCGCCGCGCCCTCGGCGCCACCAAGGGCACTATCCGCCTGCAGTTCTTCGCGGAGGCGATCCTGCTGGCCGCGCTCGGCGGCGCACTCGGCGTGGCCCTCGGCGTCCTGGCCACCACCATCTACGCCCACCTCAAAGGGTGGGCCACCGTGGTGCCACTACTGGCCTGGGGAGGCGGACTCGGCGCCGCCATCGCCATCGGCGCCGTCGCCGGACTCCTCCCCGCCCTCCGCGCCGCCCGCATGCAACCCACCGAAGCACTCAGAACAATCTGAACCTGCAGGTACGGGCGGTCGGAAAGGTCGAGTCAGCTCATGGCGGCATAGCCTGATGGCGGTGCCGGCTGCTGTTCCGGCACCGTTTGGGGGGATCGTGGTGGGCTTCGGTGCGCTCGTCAAGCCCGCTCAGGACGAGACCTTGGGTCTTCGTGGCGGCGAGTCGTGGCGGTCATCGGCCCCCAGGGGAGGGGTGGCTGGGCTCGTTGGCGATCGTCCGCAGGTCCAGGCGCAGTTCATCGCCCGTGAGCCGCTGGGCCGGAACCCCTGACAGCAGGCGGAACAGCACGGGAGCCAGCACCCCCGCCCTCGTCAGCGGCGCACCCGGCGCGGGAGGACGCCCTTCGACGGCCGTGAACAGCGTGGCGCCCAACGACCACAGATCCGCCGCGGGCCCGACGCCACCCTCGGGCGCGGTGTAGGGCGAGAGCTCCGGCGCAGCTGACGGATCGGCCAGCGTCACCTGTCCGTCCCCTCCGACCAGAATGCTGCCCGGACGCAGGTCCCCGTGCTGCCCGCCCACGCCGTGCACGGACTCCAGTCGATCCAGCACGGCCAGCCCCAGACGGGCGGCGCCCTCCGGCGTCAGCAAGCCGTCCTCGGCCAGCATCTGGTCCAGGGTCCGCACCGGCTTGTCGGGGACTCTGGCGGCGGTCTCCCGCTCTTCGGCGGGAGGGGTGAGCACCAGGGGACCGCTGTACGCCGGACGCCTGAACGGTGCCGTCGTCTCCACGATGGGGGCCGGCTCGGGTTCTCCGTGCTCCGCGGCCAGCACGGGCGGGGCAGCGTCGACCCCGATCTCCCACGACTGAGCCACCGGCACCACCGGCGCTCCCCACCCATCGGCGGCGGGAGCCCATGGCTGCGCCGCCTGCCCTGGCGGCGGCCCCCAACCGTGGGGGTCGAGCGGACCCGGCTGCGACACGTGCCCTGGCACCGGTCTCCAACCGTGCGGGTCAGGTGAACCCGGCTGCGGCGCTTGCCCTGACGGCGGCCCCCAACCATGTGCTTCGGATGGACCCGAGTGTGGCGGCGGACCCGCAGGGGCTCCCCATCCATTCGGGTCGGTTGGACCGGGCTGCGGTGGCTGGTCCGCAGGGGCTCCCCATCCATTCGGGTCGGTTGGACCGGGCTGCGGTGGCTGGTCCGCAGGGGCTCCCCATCCGTTCGAGTCGGTTGGACCCGGTTGTGGCGGCTGGCCCGCAGGGGCTCCCCACCCTTCAGGGCCGGGCACCCAAGGCTGTGCTACCTGATCCGGGGGCGCTCCCCACCCTTCGGGACTGGGCGTCCACGGTTGCGACACTGCGGGAGGTTCGGAGCCGGGCGCGCTGGCGGGCGGCGCCCATCCACCAGCGGAGTCCTGGGCAGGCGGCGGTCCCCATGGGTGCGGGCCGTCGTTCCCAAGGGGCGGCGACGATGGCCGCTGAGGGCCACTTCCAGGAGGCGGTGCCCAGTCCTGCTGAGGGTCACTCCCTGGAGGTGGTCCCCACGGCTGTTGCGGGCCGCTCCCTGGGGGCGGGCCCCACGGTTGCTGAGGGCCGCTTCCTGGCGGCGGTCCCCAGGCGTCGGGGGATGTTCCCTGGGGCGCAGGCTCAGCCCACGGACCGGACGCGGCACCCGCCTCCGGCTCCCCGGCCCTGTGGTGCGGCGCGTCAGAGTACGTCGCCGATCCATCGGACGGCGGCGCTCCGAGGACCGCTGGCGCGCCGAGCGGTAGCTGGATCCCCGGTGCCGGCGGCATTCCAGCAGGCGGCGCCAGATCGGGCGCCGGGTGCATCGCGTTGGACGGTCCCATTTCGGGAGCCGCGTGCATGGCGTTGGGTTGCGGCATGTCAGGAGCCCAGGGCAGCCCGTTGGCCGGTGGTGCCCCAGGGGGTGGCGGCGGCATCCCGTGGAGCGGGGGCATCCCAGGCGGCGGGGTTGTGCCGGGAAGCGGGGGCGTGCCGGGAGGTGGTGGCGCGCCATGTGGCCAAGGTGTTCCCGCCATGGGGGGTACGGCTGGGTGCGGTCCCCACGAGGGGGGCGGTGCGGCAGGGTGCGGTGGAGTCGGCGGAACGGCCTGGGCACCCTGTTTGCCACCCCGCCGTAGGACCCGACGCAAGAGCGAAGGCCGCTCCCCCTGACCGGCAGCGGAAGCACCCCCACCAGCCGGATACGACACCCCCGGCCCCAATGGCCCGCCCACGGGCCCGGGGCCACCCACGGGACCGGGGCCACCCGCCGGAACGGGGCCGCCCATGGGAGCCGGCCCGCCCGGAGGTCCGGGTACGCCTGCAGGTCCCGGCGCACCGGCGGGCCCGGGCACACCGGCATGGCCCGGCATACCCGTGGGGATGGGCCCGCTGCCCACGGGTTCCCAAGGCTGCCCCCCCTGCTCGGGCATCACCGACCCGGAGGCTGGCATGGGGGCATCCGGCCACGGCATCGCGCCTTCCGGCCCCTGCATCCACATGCCTGGCTCCGGAATGGCGCCCCCTGGCGCGGGCATCCCTGTGCCCGGCTCCGGGGCCGCGCCCGTTGGCCATGGCATTTCGGAGTCCGGCGGGTGCGTCCCGGCGTCCGGGGCTGGTGTCGCGGTCGCCTGCGGTGGCGTGCTTGCGTCCCAGGTTGGGGTGGCGTCTTCCTGTCCTGCCTTGGGGGCGGGTGTTGCGGGTTCCTGGCCTGGAGTGGGGTCCCAGGGCGGGGTGATTTCCGGGTCGGTTGCGGGGCCCTCGGCGTCCAGCGGCGCTGCTCCGGGGCCTGAGGCATCAGGATCGAGGTCGGATGCCGCGTCGAAGGTCAGGCTCTGGTTGGTGGGGAGGGGGCTGGTGTCCTCCCGGGCCGCGACCTCCTGAGCGAGGTCCCTCTCTTCGGAGAGGGGCGCTGGGAGGGGGGTTCGCTGGGTGGCCTCGGCGTCCGGTTCGTCCGGTGGTGGCGACGCGGCTGACGGGGACGCGTCGTCCCAGGCATAGGGGGCCGCTTCCGTGAGCCGGTCGTCCGTCGGTGAGTGGTCGGTGGCGGGGGGCACGACCGGGCGGGCGGGGGTGAACGTCGGGGCATCGGGAACCGGCAGGGGCTCCCAGGACAGCGGCACGCCGTACGACTCCGACGGAGGTGTCGCGGAGATGGGCGTGGGCTCCCACGAGGGCGGCGGCGGGGCCGAGGCGGGGGCGCCGGTATCAGGGGAGGGCTCCCACGAGGGCTGCCCGGCCACCGGCCCCGCGGCGGCGGACGGACCGCCAGGCTTCGCGAAAGGGCCATCGGAGGAAGGCCCGGAGAGAAGCGGCTCGGTGAAAGGTCCGTTGGAGGGACCCGCGAAGGGCGGCTCGTCGGGAGACGCCCCGCCACGGGACGGCTCGCTCAGCGGGGACCAGGACGAGGGAGGCTCGGTGGAGGAGCCGCTCTGGGGAGCCCCGGACGAGGGTGACTCGGGGGAGGTGCCGCTCTGAGGGGTCCAGGAGGAAGGCGGCTCGGGGGAGGGGCCGCTCTGGGCGGTCCAGGGGGAAGGCGGCTCGGGGGAGGGGCTCGGGAGGGGCGGTTCGGTGGATGAGGAGGGCAGGGCGGCGGGTTGGGCGAGGTCGGCGAAGGCGGTGGCGACTGCTTCGACCGTTGGGCGGGCCGCCGGGTCGGGGTGGAGCATGTCGGTCAGAAGGGGGCCGAGCGGTCCGCCGATCGGCTGGCCCGGCTGCGGAGGGCGGCCCTCGAGGCCGAAGTGCAGCGTCGCGGCCAGCGACCACAGGTCGGCCGCAGGGCCCACGCCCGGCGGCCGGAACGGGGTGGAGACGCCGAACCCCGTCAGCACGGCCCGTCCCGTGGGCGTGAGGATGACGGTGGACGGCTGGATGTCGCCGTGGACGACCCCCACCCTGTGCGCCGCGCGCAGCGCCGCGAGCAGGTGCACCGCGATGCGGGCGACCTGCACAGGGGGAAGGGGATGGCGTTCGAGGACGGTCTGCTCGAGGGAGGGACCCTGGGGAAGGTCGACGACCAGCCAGGGACGGCCGTCCTCGACGATCACCTCGTGGACGGCCTCGATCGAGGCGTGGCCGAGTCCGGTGACCAGGCCGACCTCGCGCCCGACCGCGCCGCACAGGTCTCTGCGGGATGCGGGGTCCGGCGGGAGTCGTACCTCTCTGATCCCGACGTCGCGGCGCATGAGGTCGTCGGCGGCGAGCCAGAGCGACCCGGTGCCCAGGGTGTTCAGCAGCCGATAGCGTCCGGCCAGCCGGCGTTGGCCGTTCATGGTGATTTCTCCGTCCAACCGCGTGCAGCGAGACAGCACGATAGCGGTTTGTGATGAATTGCCACCATCATCGCTGGCGGGTGAAGGTGGCGCGGTAGGCGGTCGGGGTCAGGCCCGCCCTGGTGGTGAGGTGTTTGCGCAGGGAGTCGGCGCTGCCGAGGCCGCTGCGCCCGGCGACCTGGTCCATGGGCAGGTCCGTGGTCTCCAGGAGCTCGCGGGCGCGGTCGACGCGCTGGTGGAGCAGCCACTGCAGTGGGCTGAGCCCGGTCTCGGCGTGGAAGCGCCTGGTCAGGGTGCGGACGCTGGTGCTGGCGTGGGCGGCCAGGTCCTTGAGCGTCAGCGGCCTGTCGAGCTGGGAGAGCGCCCACGCACGGGTGGCGGCCAGCGAGGTGCCGCGTTCCGGAGGGAGCGGCGTCTCGATGAACTGGGCCTGGCCGCCGGGCCGTACGGGGGAGACGACGGCGAGTCTGGCGGCGGCGTTGGCGGCGGCGGCGCCGAAGTCGCGCCGCACCAGGTGGAGGCACAGGTCGATGGCGGCGGCGGCGCCCGCGGAGGTGAAGACACCGTCGTCCTCGACGTAGAGGACGTCGGGGCGGACGTCGACGGACGGGTGGCGGCGGGCTAGGTCGCCGGTCAGCCCCCAGTGGGTCGTGGCGGCGCGGCCGTCGAGGAGTCCGGCCTGGGCGAGCACGAAGGCGCCGGTGCACAGGGAGGCGACGCGCGCCCCTGCGGCGTGGGCGGCGCGGAGGGCGTCGAGGGTGTCGGGGTGGGCGTCCTCGCCTCCGCTGCCGACGGCCATCACCGTGTCGGCGCCCTTCACCAGGTCGAGCCCGTCAGGGACGTGGATCTGCGGGCCGCCGATGGTGTCGAGCCGCCCCGGTACGGCGGTGCAGACCCCGATCTCGTAACCGGGCACGTTCTGGAAGACCATGTGCGGGATCGACACGTCGAAGCTCATGACGGGCGGGGTGATGACGACCGCGATCCGATGCATGGCCAGATCCTCCGGATGGTTGGCATTCAGGCCACTATCGCATGCTCTGACGGAAAGCCAGGGTGGCGATATGCAGAAATTTCATGTGATCACGGGTGCTGGGGCGACCGCCAGCCGTACGGCCATGCTGCTCGCCGCGGACGGCGAGCGGGTGCGCCTGATCAGCCGCAAGGGAGCGGGACCCGAGCACCCGCTGATCGAGAGGGTCGCGGCGGACGCGACCGACACCCCCGAGCTGACCAGGCTCCTCGAGGGCGCCGACACACTGATCAACTGTGCCGCCCCCGCCTACCACCTGTGGCCCAAGGAGTTCCCGCCGCTGGCCGGTTCGCTGCTGGCGGCGGTGAAGCGGACGGGCACGCGGTACGTGATGCTCGGCAACCTGTACGGCTACGGCCTCGTGGACGGCCCCATCACCCCCGACCTGCCGCTGCTGGCCAAGGGTCCCAAGGGCAGGGTCAGGGCGGCGATGTGGGAGGAGGCGCTGGCGTCGGGCGCGCGGGTGACCGAGGTGCGCGCGGCCCAGTTCTACGGCAGGGACGTGGTGTCGGAGTTCAGCCTCCTGGTCCAGCCGCAGGTGCTCTCGGGTGCGCTCGCCCTCGTCCCCCAGGAGCTGGACGTGTCGCACAGCTACGCGGCCATCGGCGACGTCGCCCGCACGCTGGTCGCCGCCACCAGGGATGACCGGGTGTGGGGCCGAGCGTGGCACGTGCCTGTGACGACGCTCTCGGTGCGCGCGCTGGCGACCAGGCTGGCCGACGTCGCGGGCGCGCCCGCGCCGAGGCTCGAACCGATGACGGAGAGGGATCTCGCGCTGCTCGCGTTCACCGACCCGTTCTGGGCCGAGCTGGGAGAGGTCCTGCACACGCCGGGGCTGCCCTACGTGGTGGACTACTCCGAGACCGAGGAGGTGCTCGGGGTCAAGGCGTCGCCCGTGGACGAGGTGCTCGCCGAGGCCGTCCAGGCCGCGTGAGCCCTGGACACCTTGTCCCAGAGCAGCGCCCGCTCGCCGGCGTCGAACCTCAGGCCGAAGACGTCGTCGAGCGCCTGGAAGTAGTCGGCTGAGGTCTCCATGGTCGTGGCGCCGGTCTCGGCCTCGACCCGGGTGAGGACGAGCCCGCGCATGATGTCGACACCCGTGGCGTCGCGGCGTGCCACGGTGGCGACCCTGACGAATCCGGACTCGGGAGAGGTCGTCAGGTGCCCGTGCATCTGCTCGAAGGCCGACATGTGGGCCGGCTCCATGCCGAAGTCCATGCCGGCGAAGGAGCCGCGCGGGTCGTGGTCGAAGTGCCAGCCGCCGGGGGCGACGGTCGAGGGGCGCAGGCCGTACTCGAAGGGTCCCTGGCGGTAGCGGCCCTCGGCCAGGGGGAGCGGCTCGTGGAGGGCGTCGCCGAGCCCCAGGTCCACCAGCCAGTCGCCCTCGGGGAGGCGCACGGTGAGAGCCAGGTGGTTGGCGGTGATCGCGGGCTCGGCCCCGTGGCTGTGCACCCCGCCGACGTGCCTGGTCACCTGGTAGCCGAGCGACTCCAGCAGCAGGGAGAAGGCGCCGTTGAGGTGGAAGCAGTAGCCGCCGCGTCCGCGCGCGATCCGCGCGGCCGACTCGGCCGGATCGACGGTGGTCGGCCGGCCGAGCCAGATCTCCAGCGCCTCGTACGGCACGCGCTCGATGTGCGCGACGTGCAGCGCCTTCAGCAGGTCGAGTGAAGGAGGGGCGGCCTCGAGTCCGAGCCTGCGCAGATACGCCGAGATGTCCATGTGCACCAAATATGCACGACTACGGCAGTGTCCTCTGCACACGCCCCTTCTAGGCTTCGGTCCGTGGCAGATCAGCGACGGATCCTCGTGGTCGAGGATGACGAGACGATCGCGCTGGCCGTACGGAACAGGCTGGCAGCGGAGGGCTTCGACGTGCGCGTCGCGAGCGACGGCGAGGCGGCGCTCGTCGCCTACGGCAGGGCCGAGCCCGACCTGGTGATCCTCGACCGGCTGCTGCCCGGGCTCGACGGCCTGGAGGTGTGCCGCAGGATGCAGGCGGCCAGGCCGGTGCCCGTGCTGATGCTGACCGCGCTCGGCGAGGAGACCGACGTGCTCGTCGGCCTCGGCGTGGGCGCGGACGACTACCTCGCCAAGCCGTTCAGCATGCGCGAGCTGGTCGCCAGGATCCACGCGCTGCTGCGGAGGGTGGAGCGGGCGGCGCAGCTGGCCGTCGAGGACACCGTGGTCAGGGTGGGCGAGGTCGAGATCGACACCGCCGCCCGCAGGGTCTTCGTGCGCGGCACGGAGGCGCAGCTCACCCGCACCGAGTTCGACCTGCTGCGCCGGCTCGCCGAGCGGCCTGGACAGGTCTTCGAGCGCGAGAGGCTGCTGTCGGACGTCTGGGGCTTCTCCGAGGCGGCGGCGACCAGGACCGTGGACAGCCACGTACGGGCGCTGCGCCGCAAGCTCGGCCCCGACGTGGTCCGCACCGTGCACGGCGTAGGCTACGCGCTGGTGCGCCGATGAGGCCGCTCGACTTCCTCGGCCGCATCAAGGTCAAGCTGGGCATCGTCATCGTCCTGGCGGTGGGCACCGCCTTCGTGGTCAACGAGGTCGGGCTCAACGCGGGCGCCTCGCGAGAGGTCAGGATCGCGGTCGCGAGCATCCTCGCGCTGATCATGGTGCAGGTGCTCGCGCACGGCATGACCAAGCCGCTGCGCCAGCTCGCCTCGGCCGCCCAGGTCATCGCCAAGGGCCACTACACGCTGCGGGTGCGCGCCTCGTCGCGGGACGAGGTGGGGGAGCTGGCCAGGGCGTTCAACGCGATGGCCGCCGACCTCGGCGAGGTCGACAGGCAGCGCCGCGAGCTGGTCGCCAACGTCTCCCACGAGCTGCGCACCCCGATCACGGGGCTGCGCGCGGTGCTGGAGAACGTGGTCGACGGCGTCTCGGCCGCCGATCCCGTCACCATGGGGACGGCGCTGGCCCAGACCGAGCGCCTCGGCCGCCTGGTCGCCCAGCTCCTCGACCTGTCGCGCCTCGACTCGGGGGTCCGCCATCTGGAGGCCGAGCCGGTCACGCTGGAGCCGCTGCTCCAGCAGGCCGCCCGCGAGGCGGCCCTGGCCAGGGACGACGTGACGATCACCTACACCTGCGCGCAGGGGCTGGTGGCGAGCGCCGATCCTGACCTGCTCGCGCAGGTGCTGGCCAACCTGCTCGACAACGCCGTACGGCACAGCCCGCGCGCGGGCGTGGTGACGCTCTCCGCCGCGGCCGCGGGCCAGGGGGTGCGGCTTATGGTGGCCGACAGCGGCCCTGGAATCCCCCCGGCCGCCAGGACACGGGTCTTCGAGCGGTTCTCCCGGCTGGACTCGGCGCGTGCGGCCGACGCCGGCGGATCGGGGCTCGGCCTGGCGATCGTGAAAGAGATCGTCGAACTGCACGGTGGATCCATTCGCATCGACGACGGCGCGGGGTGCCGCATGATCGTCGACCTTCCAGAGAGGATCACGATGGAACCGGACATGGCGCGGCTAGGGGTGACGGGTCCCCCTCGGGCCGCCGAGATCACCGATGCCGCCGAGGGCGGGGAGGCCGCCGAGGTCGCGGAGGTCTCGGAGGCGGCGGTCGCCGAACCGGGGGAGCGGGAAACGGCCGCGCCGCCGCCCGAGGAACTCGCGCGCGAGGACGTCCAGGCGCCTCAGCGGCACCCCGGCCACCTGGCGCCGCCGCCGCAGCCCGCGGGCGTGGCGAGGGGCGCGGTGATGCTGTGGACCCTGGTCGGGCTCGCGGTCGGCTTCCTCATCGGGCTCTTCCTGGCCTTCTTCATCGGGCTGTTCTTCGGCGCCGCGGCCGGCGTCATCATCATGCTGACCTTCAGCGCGGGCGGGGCCGCCATCGGCTCGGCCATCGGGGCGGGCCGGCCGCAGGCCGTCCCTTACCAGCCGGCTCCTTATCAGCAGGCGCCTTACCCGCCGGCGTCCCCCCAGCAGGCGCCCTATCCGCCGACTCCCGTTCTGAGGGCGGGCACCGCTGAGGCCGCCTCCCGGACCCGCGAGACGGCCGGTCCCGGCGGCACGCATCTCCAGCCGCCGCAGGGGCCGCGGCCGCCCGCGCCGCCTTACGTGCCGCCGCCGCTCTTCCCCCGTCCCGAGGTGCCAGACTCGCCGCGCTGGCTGCTGCCGGCCGTTCTCGGGGTGGGCGTGTTCGCCGCCGTCGCGCTGCCGTACGCCAGCGCGGGCCTGGGCATCGCGCTGGTCGCCCTGGTGCTGGGCGCGGCCACGCTGCCCGCGGCGCTGCCCAGGGCCACCCGGTGGACCGCCGCCTACGCGCTGATCGCCTACGGACTGGTGGCGATGGTCGCGGTCAGGGACGCGGACTGGCTGGTCGTCCCGCTGCTGGCCGGCGCCTTCTGTCTGGGCGCGCTGGCCGTCTCGGGCGCGGGGCGCGGCTGGCTGGCGCTGATCAGGGGCGGCATCTCGGTCGTGCTCGCGCTGCTTCCCGTCCCGTGGTTCCTCGCCGGCCCGGTGAAGACGTATGCGGGACGGCGGCGCCTCCTGCCGCTGCTGGCGGGGCTCGGCATCACCGCCGTCCTGCTGATGTTCTTCGGGATCCTGTTCGCCTCGGCGGACAAGGTCTTCGCCACCTTCCTCAGCCGCGTGTTCTCCGCCGCCGACTGGGCCGGCGCGCTGCCGTTGCGGATCTTCGTCTTCGTGCTGTTCGTGGCGCTGGCGGCCGCGGCGGTGCTGGTGGCGCTGCGCCCGGTCTCCGACCCCGTCAGCCCCTCGTTCAGGACGCGCCTGAACCGCAGCCTCTGGGCGGTGCCGCTGACCGGCCTGAACCTGCTGTTCGCCGCCTTCGTCGCGGTCCAGGTCACCGCGCTGTTCGGGAGCAGCGCCTGGGTGATGCGCACCACGGGGCTCACCTACGCCGACTACGCCAGGCAGGGCTTCTTCCAGCTCATGGTGGTCAGCGTGTTCGTGCTCGGCATCGTCGCCGTGGCCACCAGCGTGGTGAAGGCCGAGCGCGGCGACCGCTGGGCGCTGGCGATCCTGCTGGGCGTGCTGTGCGCCTTCACCCTGGTCATCCTGGCCTCGGCGATGCACCGCCTCGACCTCTACACCGACGCCTACGGCCTGTCGCGCCTGCGCGCCTCCGTCGCCGCGACCATCTGGTGGCTCGGCGCGGTGTTCGCGACGGTCCTGGTGGCGGGCGCCGTACGGCTGGCAGGGCGCGGCGCGGCATGGCTGCCCAGGACGGTCGTCCTGCTGACCGGCGCCGGCCTGCTGTCGTTCGCCGTCTGGAACCCCGACCTCCAGGTCGCCAGAACGCAGGTCGACATCAGGGGCGTGGAGCGGATCGACCAGGACTACGTCGGCGACCTCGGCGCCGAGGCGGTCCCCGAGCTGGACAGGCTGCCCGAGCCGCTGCGCAGCTGCGTCCTGGCCGACGTGGTGAAGGCCAACGGTCTGGACCGGCCCGACTCGTGGAACGGCTGGAACCTGGCCCGGTCGCAGGCCCGCGATCTGCTCGCCGTGCACCCGGTCGTGCCGCAGCCGAGCTGCGAGCGGAGCTTCTCCCGGTCGGAGTGAGCGGTCACGGCACCCAGTGGTCGCCGGTCACGGTGATCACGGACTGCAGCGTGACGGTCGCGGCGGCGTAGGGCCCCTTCTCCAGTGGCCTGCCGTCCAGACGGTAGCTGGCGGCGATCTTCGCGGGGTCGCCGCCGGTGGCGGCGACGCCGGAGCGCGCCAGTGGTTGAATCTCCGTGTGACGTTCGACGTGGTCATCAGTGGCGGGCGGGTGCTCGACGGCACCGGGGCTCCGGCGTTCAGGGCGGACATCGGGATCACCGGGGAGCGGATCAAAGCGGTCGGACGGCTCGAAGGGGCCGAGACGGCGCAGGTGATCGACGCGTCGGGGCGCTTCGTCACGCCGGGGTTCATCGACTGCCACGCCCACGGCGACGCCCTGGTGTTCGACCCCGAGGTGCAGCTGGCGGCGCTGCGGCAGGGGGTGACCACGTTCGTCCTCGGCCAGGACGGCCTGTCCTTCGCGCCGGGCTCGGCGGCGACCGTCGGCTACGCGACCCGCTACTTCGCCGCGGTCAACGGCGTGCACCCCTTTCTCGAGGGCGCGACCGGCGTCGCCGACCTGCTGGCCGGATACGACAGGGCGACCGCGCTCAACACCGCCTACCTGCTCCCGCACGGCACCATCCGCTACGACGTGATGGGCGCCTCTCCCGCCGACGCCTCGCGGGGCGAGCTGGCCTCGATGCTCGCCCACGTCGAGAAGGGCCTGGCCGAGGGCGCGGTCGGGCTGTCGAGCGGCCTCGAGTACCTACCGGGGCGCAACGCCTCCGCCGCGGAGCTCGCGGCGCTGTGCAGGCCGCTGGGCGCACTGCCGTACGTCACCCACATGCGCGCCTACGGCACCGGCGCGGGGGTCGGGATGGCCGAGGTGGTGGAGATCGCCAAGGCGTCCGGCGCCGCCATGCACGTCTCCCACCTGCACGGGCCCGCCGACGTGCTGCTGCCGCTGGTGGAGTCGGCGCTGGCCGACGACGTGGACCTGAGCTTCGACACCTATCCCTACCTGCGCGGCAGCACCATCCTCGCGATGATCGTGCTGCCGCCCCAGGTGCCCGCCGCCGAGGTCGACAGGGCGCTCGACGTGCTCGAATCACCCTCGCTCGCCGACTGGTGGCCCACGCTGCACGACCTGTGGCCCCGGCTGACCGTCTCGCACGCGCCGGGCGAGGAGTGGGCCGAGGGGCTGACCATCGTCGAGGCCGCGGCCCGCAAGGGCGTCTCGCCCTCGGAGTTCTGCCGCAGGCTGCTGGTCGACACCAGGCTGGAGGCGGGCTGCGTGGTGGGCCGTCCCGACGAGGGGCCGGAGGGCGAGGAGTCGGTGCGGCGCGTGCTGCGCCACCCCGCGCACACCGGTGGCTCCGACGGTATCTACGTGGGCGGGCACCCGCATCCGCGCGGCTGGGGCGCGTTCGCCAGGTTCCTCGGCACACACGTGCGCGAGCTGGGCGACTGGACGTGGGAGCAGGCGGTCGTGCACCTGGCCTCGCATCCCGCGAGGCGCTTCGGGCTGGGCGACCGCGGCCTGCTGCGTCCGGGGTTCGCGGCGGACGTGGTCGTGGTGGACCCCGCGACGGTGGCCGACCTGGCCACCTACGCCGCGCCGCGCACCCCGGCGACGGGGATCTCCGAGGTGCTGGTGTCGGGGGTGCGCGTGCTGTCCGGCGGCGCGCTGACCGGCCGCACTCCCGGCCGTGCCCTCCGCCCCACCGCGTGAGCGCGTGCCGGATAGGGTCGGTGTGGTGAAAGGGATTCGGTCAGGCGCGGACATTCTTGGACAGTCAGTGTTCGGTGCGGCGTTCACCTTCCCGCTGATGGTCGTGAAGCGCGACGCGCTCGAGCACAACATCGCCACCATGGCCGCCTTCACCCGCGACCACGGCATGCTCTTCGCGCCCCACGCCAAGACCCACATGTCTCCCGAGATCTCCAGGAGGCAGCTCGAGGCGGGCGCGTGGGGGCTGACGGTCGCGACGCCGAGCCAGGCGATGACCGTGCGCGGCTTCGGCGTCTCCCGCATCATGGTCGCCAACCAGGTCGTGGACCCCACCGGGCTCGACTGGGCCGCGGCGGAGCTGGCCGCCGACCCGTCCTTCGAGTTCCTGAGCTTCGTCGACTCGCGCGCGGGGGTGGACCTGCTCGCGGAGCGCGCGGGCGCGCGGCCGTTCCCGGTGCTGGTGGAGATGGGGCACGAGGGCGGCCGAGCCGGCTGCCGGAAGTTCTCGGACCTGCTGGACCTGGCGGAGTACGTGCGCCGTGCCGACGGCGTCGAACTGGCGGGCGTGGCCGGGTACGAGGGGGCGCTGCCGAGCGCCAACGAGGTCAGGAAGTACCTGATCACGCTGCAGAACGCCGTCGATCACCTGCGCGCGCAGATCCTCACCGTCGGCGGCAGCCAGTGGTTCGACGTCGTCGGGCGCGAGCTGGTCGCCACCCAGGCCACGATCATCCTGCGCAGCGGCGCGTACGTCTCCCACGACGACGGCTACTACCGCGAGCGCACCCCCTTCAACCGCATCGAGGGCTCGCTCGAGCCCGCCTTCGAGATCTGGGCGCACGTGCTGTCGACGCCCGAGCCCGACCTGGCGATCATCGGCATGGGCAAGCGCGACGTCCCGTTCGACGAGGGCCTGCCGATCCCCAGGCGGGCGGGCCTGACCGTGCTGAAGACGCAGGACCAGCACACGATCGTGCGGGGCGCGCTCGAGGTGGGCGAGCTGGTCGCCTTCGGCATCTCCCACCCGTGCACCGCCTTCGACAAGTGGCGGGTGCTGCCGCTGGTCGACGCTGACTACACCGTTGTCGGAACCATCAACACCCACTTCTAGGAGATCCGGTGAAGAAGGAACTCAGGACCACCGAAGGCGCCGCCCCCGTCGGCGCCTACTCGCAGGGCCTCGTGGTCGGCGACTTCGTCTACACCTCCGGCATGGGCCCGCTCGACCCGCGGACCGGCCAGATCGTCGGCGACGACATCGAGACCCAGACCCACCAGGTCATGAAGAACCTCGGCGCGATCCTTGCCGCCCACGGCCTCACCTTCGACGACGTGGTGAAGTCGACCGTCCACCTCCAGCACCTCACGCGCGACTTCCCCGGCTACAACGAGGTCTACAAGTCCTACTTCACCGAGCCGTACCCCGTCAGGACCACGGTCGGCTCGGAGCTGATGGGCATCCTCGTGGAGATCGACTTCGTGGCGCACAAGAGCGCGTAGGGTTCGCCTGTGGACAGTTCCGTGTACGTCTTCGCCGAGGACCTGCGCAGCGAAGGCATGGAGAAGGTGCTCGACAGGATCCGCGGGTACGGCGTGGGCGGCGTGACCGTCGGCGTCGTCCACCACGGCACCCGCGACGTCACTCCCCACGGGCTGTCCAAGCTCACCCTGCGGCACGACGGAGCGCACTTCCCCCTGCCCGGCGACCTGTTCGGCGAGCTGCGCCTGCTGCCCGCCCCCGGCCATCTCGACGTGCTCGACGGGTTTCGCGAGGCCTGCTCGGCGCGGCGCATGAAGTTCCACGGCTGGACGGTGTTCCTGCGCAACGAGGCCATCGGCGTCGCGCATCCCGACGTGACCGTCCGCAACTGCTTCGGCGACAGGGGCTACCCCACCGACCTGTGCCCCGCCCACCCCGACGTACGGCTCTACGCCGTCGCGCTGGCCAGGGCGGTGGCCAGGCTGGGCGCCGACAGCGTCGTGGCCGAGTCGCTGCACTACCGCCCGCTCAAGGCCGAGCGCTCGTTCGTCCCGCTCGGCCCTATGGACGCCTATCTCATGGCGCTGTGCTTCTGCGACTTCTGCATGCGCAGGGCCGCTGACCTGGGTGTCAACGCCGAGATCGCGCGCGACGAGTGCTCGCGCATCGTCGGGGCGGTGCTCGACGGCGAGCAGCCCGCCCAGGGCGAGGTGACCAGGGCGGCGCTGACCGCCTACGCGGGCCCCGACGTCGTCAACTACGCCCGCGCCCGCTCCGAGACCGTCACCTCGCTGGTCTCGGAGGTGTCCGCCGCGGTCTCGGCCGAGGGCTCGCAGCTCACCTTCATCGACGCCACCGGCGCGGTCAAGGGCTACAAGCACGGCCTGCCCTCCCCGGGGCTGGCCGCGCACGACGCCTGGCAGCTGGGCGTCGACCTGGTCGCACTCGGCGATCTCGTGCCCTCGTTCGGCGTCCTCGCCTACGCCCGCGACGCGGCGAGGGTGGCCGACGACGTGGCCGCCTACCTGCGCTCGGTCGGCAAGGACCGCGAGGTGCGGGCCGTCGTGCGCCCCGGCCACCCCGACAGCGACACCACCGACAGGCTCGTCGCGAAGGTGCGGGGGGCCAGGGCGGCGGGCGCCGCGGCCGTCGACTTCTACGCCTACGGCCTGGTGCCGTACCCGACCCTGGACCGCATCGCCGCCGCGCTCAGCTGAGGCTCTCGAGCAGCATCGGCAGCGCGCGCTCCAACTCCCTCGTCCAGTACGGCCAGCGGTGCGTGCCGGGGCCGTAGAGGCGCGCGGTGACCTTCACCCCCGCCGCCCTGGCCGCCTTGACGAAGGCGCGGTTCTCGGCCTCGATGAAGGCCTCGCCGCCGTCCCTGGGGTGTTCCGGGCATCGAGCGGTCCAGGCTCGCCGTTGCCGCACGAGACGTAGACAGGAATGTCCCTGAGCCTGTCCACCAGCGCGGTGGGGTTGTGCGCGGCGAGGTCGTCGCCCCAGAGCTTGCCGGGGTCGTCGCCCGACTGGCCGGTGAGGTACTCGACGTCCTCGCGGCTGACGTCGACCAGGCCGGAGAAGGAGGCGGCGGCCCTGAACAGGCCGGGGTGGCGGGCGGCGTAGGAGAGCGCGCCGAAGCCGCCCATGGACAGTCCCGCGATGGCCCGCCTGCCGGTGGCGCCGTAGCGCTCCTCGACCAGCCGGCGCAGCTCGGTCAGGTGGAAGGTCTTCCACTGCGGGCCGTCCCGCCAGTCACTGTAGAAGCCCGCGTAGCCGGCCTCCGGCATGACGACGATGACCGGGGCGTCCTCGGTGACCTCGTCGGCGCGGCCGTCGCTCACCCAGGCGGGGCCGGCGCGCCGGCAGCAGCCGTCCAGGAGGTAGAGGACGGGCCAGCGGGTGCCCGGCCGCCACGCGGCCGGCAGCAGGAGCTCGACCGTGGCGGTGGCCCTGAGCGCGGGGGAGTCGACGGTGAGCCTGACCAGCCGCCCGGTCCGCTTCTCGTCGAGGACGGCGAGCCCGCCCGGCCGCGTGCTCGGGACGCTCGCCGTTCGCCCGGCCGAGCCGGTGGCCACGACCGGTGGCGGGGTGGTCGCGCAGGCGGTGGCGGTGAGCGCGGCCAGGAGCAGGGCCGGGAGCAGGGCCACGAGCAGACGTCGGGTCACCGCGCCAGCGTGTCACCCCGTCGCGCCGCTGCCCACCCCGTCGAGCACCGCCGAGACGGCCCGCCTGGCAAACCCGGGCTCCACCGGCAGCCCCCTGAAGACCGCCCGCACCCACACCGCCCCGGCCAGCAGGTCGACGATCGTCATGGGATCGGCTGTCGCGGCCAGCTCGCCACTGGCCCGCGCCCGATCGAAGATCTCCTGCTCGCGCGCGAACCTGTCGGCGAAGAAGCCGCCGATGTTCAGTTCGGCGTGGTGGACGGCGGCGCCCAGCGCGGCCACCACGATCTCACTGGACGGCGGGCGGGTCAGCAGCGCGATCATCCCGTCCACCAGCGCCTCCAGGTCGCCGCGCAGCGAGCCGGTGTCGGGCGGGTCCAGGGCCAGCGCGTCGGCCTCCACCAGCGCGGCGGCGAGCAGCGCGGGCTTTGAGGGCCACCAGCGGTAGATGGTGGTCTTGTTGACACCCGAGAGCTCGGCGACGCCCTCGATGGTGAGGCTCTCGTAGCCGCGTCGCGCGAGCAGAGTGAGGGTGGCGTCGAAGATCTCCCGCTGCTTGCGTGGTGCCATACGGGCGATGCTAGCAACGCACCGTTGCGTGGCGGGTTTTCGCGCAGAGGGCGGCGTTTGCTGAGGAGTGCGGCTTTTGAGCAGGAGGCGCGGCCTTTGTTCAGGCGGCGCGGCCTTTTGTTCAGGCGGCGCGGCGGCCGGTGAAGGCGGTGGCGATGCCGAGCCCCAGGTAGACGATGCCGCTGAAGTAGCGCACCTGCTTCGCCCGCTTGGCCAGCCGTCCGCTCAGCGCCCCCGCCATGAACGCGTACACGATGTCCGACAGCAGCCCCAGCACCAGCAGCGTCGCGCCGAACAGCGCGATCTGCGTCGCGGGGGAGCCCGCCTTCGGATCGACGAACTGCGGGAGCAGCGCGAGGAAGAACAGGATGACCTTCGGGTTCAGCACGTTCACCAGCACGCCTTCGAGGAACACCTTCCGCAGCGGCTGCGGCTGCGCCGTACGGGTGGTGAGCTCGTCCTTGCTGGTCAGCGTGCGCACCCCGAGATACACCAGGTACGCCACCCCCGCCCACTTCACCACCCCGAACAGCGTGGCCGACTGCGCGATCAGGTACGACAGCCCGCCCGCCGCCGCGACGATGTGCACGAGCGTCCCGGCCTCCACCCCGAACGCGCTCGCCAAGCCCGCCGCCCTGCCCTGGGCGAGTCCGCGCGCGGCGATGTAGAGGTGGTTGGGTCCAGGGATGAGGACCAGCGTGAGCGAGGCGGCGAGGAAGAGGAGCATGCGCACCACGCTAGGAAGGATTTGGTCCTGGTATGGGGTCCAATGTGCGGTGGCTTTCCCGGTCCAATCGGAATGTCGCCGGACCATGGCATAGTGGCCGACGTGAACGGGCTACTGATCGGGAGATCCGCTGAGCTGGGCGGCCTCGTTCGCGTGCTCGAAAGCGCCGCCGAGGGAAGGGCGGGCGTGGCGCTCGTAGGCGGCGACGCCGGCATCGGCAAGACCCGCCTGGCGACCGAGCTCCTCGCGGAGGCGAGGAAGCGCGGGTTCCAGGTCATGGTGGGGCAGTGCGCCGAGCTCGGCGACGCTCTGCCGTACCTTCCACTGGCCGACGCGCTGCGCGATCCCGAGCTCGCCGACGCCGTCGCGGCGCGGCCGATCCTCGGCAGCCTGCTCGGCGACGGCAGCACCGCGGCGCCGTCCTCCGGGCTGACCCAGCAGCGCCTGTTCGGCTCGCTGCTCGGCCTGCTGGCCGACATCCAGCCGGTGGTCTTCGTGATCGAGGACCTCCACTGGGCCGACCGCTCCACCCGCGACCTGCTGGTCTTCCTCAGCCGCATGCTGCAGTCCGAGCAGGTCTGCGTCGTCGGCACCTACCGCACCGACGACCTGCACCGCCGCCATCCGCTCCGGCCCGTGCTGGCCGAGCTCAAGCGCCTGCCCTCGGTCTCCTCGGTGGAGCTGCGCCCGCTCAGCCCGCACGAGATGTCCGACTACGTGGCCTCGCTCGGCGACACCGACGCCCGCGAGCTCGGCGAGATCGTCAGCCGCGCCGACGGCAACCCCTTCTACGCCGAGGAGCTCTTCGCCGCCGTGGCCGAGGGCGACACCCTGCCCGACGGCCTGGCCAGCCTGCTGATGTCCCGCGTCGAGGTGCTGTCCGAGCCGGGCCAGCGCGTGCTGCGCGCCGCCGCCGTGGCCGGGCGCCGGGTCGAGGACTCCCTGCTGCGCGAGGTCTCGGGCCTGCCCGTGGGCGAGTTCGAGGAGGCCGTGCGCGAGATCGTCTCGCGCGGCCTGCTCCTCGTCGACGGCTACGGCTACGCCTTCCGCCACGCGCTCCTGCAGGAGGCCGTCTACACCGATCTGCTGCCGGGCGAGCGCACCCGCCTGCACGCCGCCTTCGCCGCGCGGCTCACCTCGCCGGCCGAGCTCGCCCACCACCACCTCGCCGGGCACGACCTCGCCGGAGCCCTCGCCGCCTCGGCCGAGGCGGGCAGGCTCGCCGAGCGCCTCGGCGCGCCCGCCGAGGCGCACCGCCACTACGACCAGGTCCTCGAGCTGTGGGAACGCGTCGACGACGCCGAACGCCTCGTGGGCGAGACCCGCGTCGCCATCGCCATGCGCAGCGCCCTCACCGCCGCCGACAGCGGCGACAACCACGGCGCCATCGTCCGCCTGCGCGCCGTCCCGCCCTCCGCCGAGGCCTACGAGCGCCTGGCCAACTACCTGTGGGAGATGTACCAGCCCGACGAGGCGATCACCACCGCCGAGTCGGCCGTCTCCATGGCCGCCGAGCCCGTCGTCCTGGCCCGCGCCCTTGCCACCCTCGCCCGCTGCCTGGCCTGGACCCACCGCCACGCCGAGGTCGAGCCCATGGGCCTGCGCGCCCTGGAGGCCGCCCGCTCCGCCGGGGCGGTCGACGCCGAGGCCAGCGCCCTGGTCACCCTCGCCTCCGCCGCCGAGCTGCGCGGCGACTGGTCGCGCGCCGAAGAGCTGTTCGCCACGGCCGCCGCCCGCCCCTCGGGCCATCTCGCGATCGACCTGCGCGCCCTGTTCAACCTCACGCGCGTCCACTACGACCTCGGCCGCCTCGAAGAAGCCGCCGAGGTCGCCGACCGCGGCGTCGCCCTGGCCGCCGAGACCGGCCTCAGCTGGAGCACCTACGGCACCGACCTGCGCTTCATGCGCTTCCTCATCCACTACGTCTCAGGCGAATGGGACGCCGCCGAGGCAATGGCGGCCCGCTTCCCCATCCGCGTCGGCACCATCCCCGAGTCCGTCCTCTCGTCCTTCGCCCTTTTCATCGAGGTCGCCCGCGGACGGCCCGGCGTCGGCGAGCGGCTGACCTGGCTCCAGCCGTTCTGGAGCGACGCCCTCGTCACCTACATGTCACGCGGCCTGGCCGCCGAGCACGCCCTGTGGAACGGCGACCCCGCCACCGCCCTCGAACACGTCGAGGCCGTCCTCGACATGCTCGAGCCCAACGACGCCGCCACCCTGCGCATCGCCGGCACGGGGCTGTGGGCCATGGCCGAACTCGGCATCACCGAGGGCGCCGACGACCTGATCGCCAGGGCCCGCTACGCCGCCTCCCACGGGCCCGACGGCGAGCGGGGCGAGATGGGCCTCGAAGGCAGGGCCTGGCGGCTGCGCGCCGAGGCCGAATGGGGGCGCGTCCACGGGCGCTCCGACCCCGACCAGTGGCGGGAGGTCGTCTCGGCCTTCTCCTACGGGTTCGTCTACGAGGTGGCCAGGTCACGGTGGCGGCTGTCGGAGGCGCTGCTGGCCGCCGGTGACCGTACGGCGGCGCAGAAGGAGTGGACGCTCGCCAGGGAGAGCGCGGAGCAGCTGGGCGCCACGCCGCTCGCCACGGCACTGGCGGAGTTCGGCCGCAGGGCGCGCTTCGTCGGCGCCGGATCCACCGGAGGGCTGACGGCTCGCGAGGTCGAGGTGCTGGCGCTGGTGGCGGAGGGGCTGGGGAACCGCGAGATCGGGGAGCGGCTGTTCATCGCGCAGAAGACGGTGAGCGTGCACGTCTCCAACATCCTGGGCAAACTCGACGCCTCAACCCGCACACAGGCCGCCGCCATCGCCCGCCGCAAGGGCCTACTCCCCTGACGCCGGTAAGTGTTCCATCCTTTGGCGGTGGCGGTTTGTGACCGTTTCACGCCCTGGCCATGGCGGCGAGCTCCCGTACGACCTGGATCAGCTCGGCGGGATCGAACGGTTTGGTGAGGTAGGCGTCCACCCCGATGCCGAACCCGCGCCGCTTGTCGTCCTCCTGCGCCCTGGCGGTGATGAGGACCACTTTGATGTGCGTGGTGCCCTCCTCGGTGCGCAACCTCGACGCGGTCTCCCAGCCGTCGAGCCTCGGCATCATCACGTCGAGGGTGATGACGTCGGGCATCACGTCCAGAACCCGGTCGAGACAGTCCTGCCCATCGGTCGCCGTCGCCACCTCGAACCCCTCGAGGGTGAGGTTGACCGCGATGAGCTGCCGAATGACCTCGTCGTCGTCTACTACCAGTACCCTGCCCAGATCCTCGCCCACGGCCGCAAAGCTAACCCTTGGAAGGGGGATCACGTGCGGTTTTCGATGGATGTGTGCCCGGAGGTTTATCGTGGTGACGAGTGGTGGCCGAATACTGGTAACGTTGTCACTCGTTGAGCCCCCTTAGCTCAGGGGATAGAGCACCGGCCTCCGGAGCCGGGTGCGTAGGTTCGAATCCTACAGGGGGCACCCTCGACCAGCCAGGCCAGACATCGTCTGACCTGGCTTTTTGCTTTTCTTGGCGACTATGCGATCTTGCCGCCTTATGACAGCTCAAGACTACCGATGTCATTCGTTGCGGGCAGGACGCGGGCAGAGATCATCAATGAACCCTTTCATCCTGGCGCGACCGGTCCAGCTGCGCGCTCATTTAGTTCAGGCAATAGGCAGACCCTGCCGTCGTAGGGACTCAGCGTGTCGAACGTGGGCCGTACGGCTGGTGTTGACGCCCACGTTCTGGTCAACCGTCTAGATCGACATCGGTGATGCTTGCGGCGTAAACGCTGAGCGGGAGGCGTACAGAATGTGGGCGATCGCCGCAACGGTCTGCTCTTGTGGGGCAAAGCAACCGCGCGGTGATGGGTTTGAGATCACTCGCAGAGATCATGGGCGTATGCGTCGCCTCGGTGTCATGCTCGCCCTCCTGCCCGCGCTCACGATGGCACTCACAACGCCGGCGAGATCCGAGGCCTCCGCGGATGCTTTGGCGCCGACTGCGGAAGCGCTCCGTGAACAGTACGCGGCCAAGAGCGGCGTGCGGTTCACGTCCACCATGCGTGTGCTGGAGGGTGGGGCGCCGACCCGCGGGACGGTGTCGCGCGGAACGTACAGGTTCAACGCCAGCGGCGTATCCGCCTCGCACATATCTGAGACAGAAGAGAAGCGAGACGGATGGGGGGACTACTTTCGCATGATCAACATTGGGAAGCGCAGCTACACCAAAAGCGACATGTATGCACTGCCCCGCGGCAAAACGTGGCTGTACTGGCCCAATGGCGCTAGCTTCCGGTGGGCTGACGACCTGATCGACCCGCTGAGCCCAAGGTTCCTGCGCCTCATGTCGTCCGACGAAGTCTCGACTATCGAAACGTCTGAGTCGGATGGCCGGGCAGTCACGCAGCTCGCTGGCAAGGTTCACATCGGATGCATTGGCACCAAGGCTGCCGGCATCTCTTGGGGGCCTGACGACGGCTTTTGCGTGGGCGGGTGGGTCCAGTGGAAGCTGTGGCTCGGGTCTGACGATCTCCCGAGACACTTCAACGCCACGATCTCCTACGACCAGATAACGGACCCGGGGGGTCAGCTGGTGGCGAGCGAGACGTTCCGCGTGAACACCCTGTACACGAAGTGGGGAGACCGGAGCCGTATCGTGCCTCCTCCCAGCAGGCTCGTTGCCACTCAGAAGGAGTATCTGACTGCCATATCCCAGTGAGGCTCCGATGATCCGCCGCTTGACAGAGGCTTTTTCATCCTGACGGCCTGGTACGGCAGGCCCGCGGAGAACGGTGCCCCCGTGGAGCCTGCAGGAGCGTGCAGGAAGTGATCCACCGTCCGCGGCCAACCCGCGGGGGCCTTGGACGGTGGGTTCTGCTCACCTCGATCTGGGAACGCCTCCGCACAGGTAGGTGGACTCCTCCAGCAGCTGCGGCGTCATCGTGATCCCGGTGAGGCGCTCGGCCAAGAGGAACGCCGGCCCTTCGTGGGGGTCGGCGTTCGGGTAGACGGGGGAGTCGATCCGCTCCAGGGTCTCTGCGAGTTCGTCCGGCATCTCCTCTGAGTAGCTTTCATGGTGCGGGAACTCGAGCTGGATCTTCCCGTCTTTGATCCAGTGGGAATAGCCTTCCTGGTGCAGGAACTCGAACCGGATCTTTCCGTCGTCGATCCAGTGGAAGTAGTCCATGCCGTCGACGTCGAGGTAAAAGTGGGAGACGAGACGGGCGAACAGGGCCAGAGTTGACACGTACATCCCACCTATGAAGATGAGAACGGACACAGGGCGACGGAGCCGCCGATCAAGCACGGCAAGACAGGACGCCTCGACCGCCAGGGCGAGGGTGACGCCGACCGTCACCTTCTGCGCAGTGGCAATATGGCCGTCCAGTTGGTCAAGCTGTGGTTCTAGGGAACCTCATGGCCAGGATGAAGCCCCGTTGGGTGAGCGGCCCGCTGAAGCGAGACCAGATTCACCGCGGCATACAACAGAGGGGCTGCCAACGCGCACAGCCATGCGGCCAAGTGGGAAGCGCCGCAGGTACGGTGCATCCGGCGCCTCATGATCACTGAGGCAGGACACCGATGGTCGCCAGATCCGTTGGTCGTAGGGGGCAGGTCAAGGTGGAGCGCTCGCGGACGAACGACCTTGACCTGTGACGAGAGAGCGGCCGCCATCACGGCGTCGGGAAGAGCGCGCTTGTGGCCATAGGCGGCCCCGTGACGCGGGTCGGTGACGACCGCAGGAACTGGTGGGCCGGCTCGCCGGGTGGTTCGGCTGAGACCCGTCACGTCAGGAGGGTACGCCAGCGGTCGGCCGACTTGATCATGTCCAGGCAGACGTGTTCCAGGAACGCCGACGCCTTGGCCAGCCGCTGTCCCACGGGGCTGTCGAGCCCGTATGTCTCGGCCGCCGCCATGGTGGCCCGGATTGTCTCCATTGTCTGCCGCCTGCCGGTCACGATGGAGTGGTACCAGGCGTCGTCGTCGATCACGTAGATGTCGCGACGGCGCTGCGGATCGCGCTCGCGACGGACGAACCCCTGCTGCACCAGGTAGTTCACCGCGACGGAGACGGAGGCTGGGCTGACCTTCAGCCTGCGGGTCAGCTCCGCCGCGGTACGCCTGCCTTCCTCGGACAGCAGCAGGTCGAGGTGCACGAGCGCGGCCATCCTCGGCACCCCCGCCCCGACCACCATCTCGAGAAGCTCCTCTTCCTTCATGCCACCCGGCGGTACGGCCCCGCGCGGGGGCGCCGGTGTACCGCGCCGCGCCCGCTGGACCGTCGCCTGGTGCGCCTGCTGGGGCCGGTAGCCGTCGGGGCCGCCGTTGCGCGCGATCTCCCGGGTGATCGTCGAGGTCGGCCGCTCCAGCCGCCTGGCGATCTCACCGTAGGACAGCTTGTCGGCGAGTCCGGCCGCGATGCGCTCGCGGTCCTGCTGGGTCAATCGTCCTCCTGGCATGCCGCCAGTATTGTCTTCGCCGCCATCCATTGCAACACAGTCTTGCATTTTCTCTCATCGTCATTGCTCCAATTTACAGTTATTGACCTGGGAAGATGTACTTCTGAAGATTGACACAATTCCGAATGCAACATAGCTTTCGAGCTGCACAAGATACGTACTATCGCGAAGTGAGGACCAAGCATGAGCGCATCCCCCCACACCCCCCAGAACACCAGGGCCCGCACGCCGCGGGTCTCCCGGCGCGTGGCGGTCACGGCGCTGGCGGCCGCGCTGCTGGCCGGGGTGGCCACGACGGGGGCGGCCGCCGCAGACAGCGGGGCGGTGGCAAAGGCCGCTTCCGGGCAGGATCGTCCGGAGCTGCAGAAGGCGATCCAGGCGTTCGTCGATTCCGGTCTGGCCGCAGGGATACAGATGCGCGTCAACGATGAGCGGGGCGAGTGGGTCGGCAGCGCCGGGGTGCGCAAGCTGGGCGCGAGCGCGAAGCCGCCGACGAACGGGCTGTTCCGGGCGGGCAGCGTCACCAAGAACGTCATCGCGACCCTGGTGCTACAACTGGTGGCCGAAGGCAAGATCGGACTGGACAAGCCGGTGGCCGACTACCTGCCCGAGTTCAAGCTGGACCGGGAGATCACGGTGCGGATGCTGCTGCAGCACACCAGCGGGCTGTACGCCTACACCGGCGAGTTCCGCCCAGACGGGTCGGTCGAGCCGGGCATCCCCGCATCGGGCCAAGACTGGGTGGACAACCGCTTCAAGACCTACCAGCCGGAGGAGCTGGTGCGGTTCGCGCTGTCCAAGGAGCCGCGGTTCAAGCCGGGCAAGGGCTGGAGCTACTCCAACACCAACTACACGCTGGCCCAGCTGCTGATCGAGAAGGTCACCGGCCGCTCGATCGGCGAGGAGATGAAGCGGCGGATCCTGCGGCCGCTCAAGATGCGGCACACGGTGATGCCGGGCACCACGAACATCCCCGGCCCGCACGCCCACGGCTACTACCGCTACCAAGACGCCGACAAGCAGTGGAAGGTGATCGACGTCAGCCGCCAGAACCCCTCCATGACGGCCGGCGCCGGCGACATCATCTCGACCACGAAGGATCTCCACACGTTCTTCTCCGCGCTCAACCGCGGCAAGCTCATCTCGGCCAAGCTGCTGGCCGAGATGCGCAAGCCGCACCCCGACAGCGCCGGCATCTTCGGCAGCTACGGCCTCGGGCTGTACGTGCAGAACCCGGGCTGCGGCACCATCTACAACCACAACGGCAGCGCCACGGCGGGCTACTCGGCGCTGATGTACAGCACGCCCGACGGCAAGACGACCCTGACCGCCTCGGTCACCACCGGGGACCGCGTACCCGACCTGGCGGCGTTCCCGAAGCTGCTGGACAACCTCCTCAAGGAAGTGTTCTGCGGCGCGAAGACCGCGCGCTGAAGGGGCCGAGCCGACTCAGTAGACGGGGCCGAGCGTCCTGGACCCCGTCCACGTTGAGGGCGGACCCCCTTCGGTCGCGCGTCAGGTAGAGGGCGAAGCGATCATGCCTTCACCATCGACACCACTGACAGCACGGTGACCTGCCCGCCGCGTTCATGCTGCACCAAGGGCGCCGCCTCCGCACGCTTCGCCGGCCATCGCTGATCCCGCTCATCTGGCCGGCACACCCGCACTGACAGACGCAAACACTTCATGGCGCCTCCTCGGCGCGCCATGACGATGCCGCCAATCGAAGTAACCAGCCCAAAGGAGGGCACATGTCCAACTCTCAACGGCGCGGGCTGCTCGCCTCGGTCGCACTCGTGATCCCGCTCGTGGTCGCCGCCACTCCCGCCGCCTCCGCGACGGAGAAGCCGGAGATCAAAGTCTCCGGCGGGCTGACGCAGCCCGTCTTCTCCTACCAGGACGCCATCCGTGAGCACGTTCGGGTGCAGTCGCCGGCGGACAGCGACGGCGATGGCAAGAAGGATCTGATCCGGGTGGACATCATCCGGCCGAAGGAGTCCGAATCCGGGCTCAAGGTCCCGGTGATCATGCAGGAAACCCCCTACTACGACGACCCGGGCGTCGGCTTCGAGGTGGAAAAGAAGAAGTACGACGCGAACGGGAACGTGACGAAGTTCCCGATGTACTACGACAACTACTTCGTGCCGCGCGGGTACGCGTTCGTTTCCGTCGACATGATCGGCACCAGGCTCTCGGAGGGCTGCCCGACCTCCTACGGCACCTCCGACGTGCTGAGCGGCAAGGCGGTCATCGACTGGCTGAACGGCCGGGCGAGCGCCTACGACGACAAGGGCGATCCGGTCAAGGCCACCTGGACCACCGGCCGTACCGGGATGATCGGCCACTCCTACGAAGGAGGGCTCGCCATTGGCGTCGCGGGCACAGGTGTGCCGGGGCTGGAGACGATCGTGCCGCTCGCGGGTTACACCAGCGGGTATGAGACGTCGCGCAACAACGGCACCCTCACCTGGTTCAAGGGCGGGCAGGAATGGCTGGCCAAGCGGGTCGACCTTGACCCGGACGAGAAATGCGCGGCCGTGCACCAGCGCCTGCGCGAGGGCTCGGACGACGCCACCGGCAACTACAACGCCTACTGGCACGAGCGCAACTACCGGAACGGGCCGATCTCGAAGGCGCGCAACGTCCGCGCCAGTGTCTTCTCGGTGATGGGAATGCAGGACCGGCAGGTGGTGGGCAGCCAGTTCTCCGAGTGGTGGGCCATGCTGCCCCGCACCGTGCAGCGCAAGGCGTGGGTGACGCAGTACGGGCACCTCGACCCGTTCTGGGCCCGCCGCGAGGTGTGGCTCACCACCCTGAACAAGTGGTTCGACCACGAACTGATGGGCGTGGCCAACGACATCATGCGCCAGCCGCACGTCGACGTGCAGCTCGGCCCTGGCCGCTGGGTCACCCAGGCCGACTGGCCGGCGCGCACGCGGACAACCATCCTGCGGCCGCAGCAGGACGGCCTGCTGGGCCGCAAGCCCTCCAGCGGCACCGGCAGCTACCTCGACACCGCCCAGACCGAGATCGCGATGGCCGCCGACCCCGCCACCACCAACCCGAACCGGCTGGCCTTCCTGACCCTGCCGCTGAAGAACGCGATAAGGGTGTCCGGAACGCCGTCGGTGAGCCTGCGCCTGAAGCTGGACAAGCCGACCGCCAACCTGGGCGTCCTGCTCGTCGACTACGGCACCGACACCCGCATCAACTACCGCGAACGCGGCGCGGCGTCCGCGGAAGGCCTCAAGTTCAGCGGTGGCGAAGACTGCGTCGGCCAGAGCACGGCCGATGACGACGGCTGCTACCTCAAAGCCGGGGACAACACGGCAACCTCCGGCTACAACGTGGTCACCCGCGGCATCCTGGACGCCCAGAACCACAAGTCGCTCAGCCGCTCCACACCGCTGACGCCGGGCAAGCCGTACCAGATCACCTGGAAGATGTTCCCGCAGGACTACGAGTTCAAGGCCGGACACCGCCTCGGCCTGGTGCTGACCGGAGCCAACGACGACTTCAACCTCGACGCGAGCGGCACCGGCGGTGGGGACGACGTCGAACCCGGCACCGGAGCCAAGGTCACCATCGACCTGGCCGGCACCTCGATTTCGCTGCCCCTGGTCAACGGCACATCCATCAAGTAGCAGCAAGATCGACGTTCGCGGACGGCCGCAGCCGCCGTTGGCCGCGACCGTACGCATGACGTCTCAAGCACGGCACCGTTCCTCCGCCCTCGCTGACGCCTCCACTCCGCTCGACGGGCAAGCCGGAACTGCTGAATCAGGCGGGTCTCCAGGCCTTGAAGAGCGACAACGCCCGGAGAGCGTTGCCGCAACCATGGTTACGTCAACGTCGAGGCCGGTATCCACCCGTTCAGATGATTGAGGTAGCGGTGCAATGGTCTCGTGCTTGCCGACGCGAGTCGCCAACCTCCGGACGAGCAGACTCCGCATCGCCGAGATCCGTGGCACGCAGGCACCCGCAGTGCCGAGCGATGAAAGCCCCATCCCACAGTGAGATCATCGCGAGTTTCCGTACTTGACCCTCCGCGGGTCCGTGCGATGAGCCCCAAAGTGGTGCTCGAGCACGCCTGGAGCTCCGCCAGGCAGGACCTGGCCAGGGCGGTGGCGGCCTGGGAGGAGGAGCTGCCGCCGGTCCAGGCGTGGCGCAACCGCTGGACGCTCGGGTCGCGGCAACTACGCTACGGGCGTGACGGCCGCTGGTGCCCGTTCGCCGAGCGGGCGGGCGAATGGTGGCCCTCAGGCGCGCAAGAGCGCGAGCCGGCCGCCCTGGTGGACCAGGGCTGACGTGGGCATCCTTCCGACCTGGCGGCGATCCAGCACATAACCAGGTGCTGACCGGCCCGTACGGGACAATCCCGGACGAATGCCAAGATGGGGTCATGGGCGCGGGGGAACTGCACGGGCGAAAGGCCGAAGAGGACACGATCGCCGAACTGCTGGCAGGAGCCCGGGCGGGCACCAGCTCGTCTCTGGTGCTGCGCGGCGAGCCGGGCATCGGCAAGACGGCGTTGCTCGACCACGCCGCCGCGGCGGCCGGTGGTATGCGGCTGGTGCGCGGTACAGGGGTCGAGTTCGAGGCGGAGTTGCCGTTCTCAGGGCTGCAGTTGTTGCTGCGCCCGGCCCTCGGATCCCTCGCCGCGCTGCCCGGCCCGCAGCGTGAGGCTCTGGAGGCGGCGTTCGGGCTCGGGCCGGCGGCCGGCTCAGAGCCGATGCTGGTGGGACTGGCGGTGCTCTCCCTGCTGGCGGAACACGCGAACGAGACGGGGCTGCTCTGCCTCGTCGACGACGCGCAGTGGCTCGACCGGGCGTCGCGGGACGCGCTCCTGTTCGCCGCCCGGCGCCTGCACGCCGAGGGCGTGGTCATGATCTTCGCAGCCAGGGACGGCGAGGGATCCTTCCCCGCCCCAGGCCTTCCGGAGTCACGCCTGTCCGGGCTGGCCCCTGAGGTGGCCGCGGCCCTGCTCGACCGGCATTCACTCGCGCCCGCCGTGCGCTACCGCCTGCTCGCCGAGGCTGGCGGCAACCCGCTGGCCCTACTGGAGCTGCCGGTCGCCCTGGCCGCCGAAGGCGGCAGCGCGTTCTCGCCAGGGGCGCTCCCCCTCACCAGTCGCCTGCAACTGGCCTTCCACGGCCAGGTCAGCCGGATGTCCGAGGCCTGCCAGAGCCTGCTCCTGGTGGCGGCGGCCGACGAGACCGGCGAGCTCACCGTGATCCTGCGTGCCGCCGCCGCGCTGGGAGCGGCCGTTGAGGACCTGTCCCCCGCCGAGCGGGCCGGCCTGGTGCTCCGCGGCGACGCCGACGGCACCACGATCCGCTTCCGCCATCCGCTGATCCGCGCCGCCGTCTACCAGCGAGCACCGCTCGGGCAACGCCTTGCCGCCCACCGCGCGCTCGCCGCCGCCCTCGGCTCGCCCGAGCACGCAGACCGCCGGGCCTGGCATCTGGCGGCCGCCGCCACCGGCGCCGACGAGGAGGCCGCCGCCGCGCTGGAACGCACCGCCGCCCGCGCCCGCGAACGCAGCGGCCACGAGGCGGCCGCCGCGGCGTACGAACGGGCCGCCCGCCTGAGCGTCGAGCCCGGCGCCAGGGCTCACCGCGAGGCCCTGGCGGCGGAGGCGGCACTGGAGGCTGGTGATCTGGAGCGAGCCAGAGCCCTCGGCGGCCGCGCGGCCCGGCGGTTGAACGGGGCCCCGGCGGTGAATGCGCGGATCGCGCACGTACGCGCGCTCGCGGACTTCTGGCAGGGCTCCTACTCCGCCGCCCACCGGTTGCTGCTCGACGGCGCCGGGCTCATCCGCGACACCGATCCAGGCCAGGCTGCCGTGCTGCTGATCCAGGCCGTGCACACCTCCTGGTACCTGGGGGAACAGCAGCTCGCGGCAACGCTGGAACGGCTGATCGCGCTGCCGTTGGACGACGCGGATCCACTCGCGCCGGTGGGGCCCTACCTCGTCCACCTCGACCGGAACCGGTCCGATAGGCCGCCGCCGCTGGGCGACACCCTCGCGGCGGTGCGGCGGCGGGGCCGTACCCCCGACCAGGTGTTGATGATCCTCTGTGGCGCGGCACTCGCGCTGGGCCAGGACGCCGACGCCTACGAGCTGGCAACCTCGCTCGCCGCCGGGCACCGCGCCAGGGGCGGCGCCGGGCGGCTGCCGACGGTGCTGTTCTTCGTGGTCGAGGGCGAGGTGTTCACCGGACGGCACCTGGACGCGCTCGCCACGGCGACCGAGGCGCTGGGGCTCGCCCGCGACACCGGACAGCAGCAGTGGGTCAGCCAGTTCAGCAGCGTGCTCGCCTACCTCGCCGCGGCCAAGGGAGAGGAGGCCGCCTGTCGGCGCAACGCCGAGGAGGGGCTGGCGGGGGCCACCGCCGGAACCATCTCCCCTGGTGCGCCGTGGGCGCACTGGTCGCTCGGCCTGCTGGACCTCGGCCTCGGCCGCGCCGAGGCGGCGCTCGCCCGCTTCGAGCGCCTGACCCGCGAGCCGATGCGCCATCACATCTGCGCCACCCGTTCCATTCCCGACCTGGTGGAGTCGGCCGTACGAGTGGGGGCGCAGGAACGCGCCGCCGAGCCTCTGGCGCGCTTCGAGCGGTGGGCCGCGTCGGTCAGGCAGCCGTGGGCCGACGCGCTCGTCATGCGCTGCCGTGGGCTGCTCACCGCCGACGACCGGGCCGAGGCGTTCTACACGGCGGCCCTCGAACTGCACGACCAGGACGGCCGCGCGCTGGAGTACGCCAGGACTGCGCTGCTCTACGGCGAATGGCTGCGCAGGGCTCGGCGGAAGGCCGAGGCGCGCGGGCCGCTGAACGAGGCCCTGGAGGTCTTCGACTGGCTCGGCATGCGGCCGTGGGCCGAACGCGCTCGCGGCGAGCTCACCGCGAGCGGCGCCCAGGACCAGGGCCCCAGGCCCGCCGAAGGCGTGGCGGCCGGCCTCACTCCGCAGGAACTGCAGATCGCCAGGCTCGCCGCGCAGGGCCTGTCCAACCGCGACATCGCGGCGCAGCTCTTCCTCAGCCACCGGACGGTCGGCTACCACCTCTACAAGGCCTATCCCAAGCTCGGCGTCGCATCCCGGAGCGAGCTCAAGGATTTCGCCGATCAACTGGGGCTGTGAAATCCTGCCTCAATGATGGAGCAGGTGCTACCGGGGCAAATTCTCCCCGTTGACGTCGATGAGGTCACGCCGATCGAGCTGGGCCCCGGTGTCCACGTACGGATGCTCCCGGGCATGCCGGGGATCAGGACGTGGGTGATCGACCTCGCTCCGGGCGTCGAATGGCCGGACCTCGATGTCCATGAGACCTACGGCGAGGCGTACTTCGTCGTGAGCGGCGAGCTCATCGAGGGCGACCGCACCCACGGACCGGGCACCTACGTCGCCTTCGGGCCCAAGACGAGCCACCGGCCCCGTACTGAGACCGGTGTGCGCGCCTTCGGCTTCAACTACGACGTCACCGCTTGACCTGGCCGCTACTCGGCGGGCAGTGCCTCGCGCATCGCCTTTACGGTGGCAGCCGGGTCGTAGCCCTCGGGGACGCCTTCTACCAGAATGATGTCGCCCTCGATGTGCCGCGAGCGCAGCGGTGCGATCTCCCGGTACGTGGGTGAGTCCCACCAGGCCCGCGCCTCGGCGATCCCGGGGAAGCCGATCATCACGACGCTCCCGGGCCAGCTGCCCTCCTTCACCTCGTGTTGCGTGACGTGCACGAGGTAGCGGCCGCCGTGCGGCTCGAAGGTCCCGGGCAGGCGCTCGATGTACTCGGCGATCTCCGGGTGCGGAGCGGCGTCCTGCAGGTGAGCGATGACGTAGGCGGTCATGGTTCCTCCTTTGTTCCTGGATGAGCGGTACAAACCGGCCGTCTCCCCGAGATGTTCAGACTCCGGCCGGCACCTTGTCGAGGAAGCCGAGCACCTGGCTGATCCGCCCGTCGTCACCGATCACCGCGACGTCGAAGCCGATGACGATCGGCTCGGCGCCCTCAGGTCCGAGGTGCCAGGTGAACCGCGCGATGTTGTGGTGGGCGTCCACGGCGTCGCCGAGGCTGAAGACCAGCCCGCCGAACTGCCCCTGGACCGCCGCGATGGTGGCGTCGAGCCCGTCCCTGCCCTTGACGGAGACCAGCGGGTCGGTGTACACCGCGTCCTCGGCGAAGACCTCCGCCAGCACGGCCTGCCGCGCGGCGGCGTCGGTCTCGTTCCACGCGGTGAGGTAGCGCTGGACCAGCTCGTTCATGTCGCTCATGGCTGTCTCCTCAGTGGTCGTTCTCTCTTGTGACCACCAAATTACGCAGACGGGAACGACGGGGAATCTGACGCGCTTAGGTACTTTCGCCCTCCGAAGGGAGTTCGCCTGCCTTGCTGAGCCGGTCGTAGATCAGACAGATCGCGCCGGACTCGGTGGTCGAAAGGTCGGTGAGCGACCAGGACGTGGCGGGCAGGACGTCGTCGAAGCTGATCGGCGACATTCGGGAGTTTTTCCGCGAGGTCTTTCCAGGTCAGTTACCAGGAGCGCAGCCTGCTCAAGGCTCGCGAGGAAAACGGTCGCTCTCTGTGGCAGGCGCCGACGAAGGTGGCAGGTCTGCATCGCTGGACGCCAGCAGCCGTCGTAGCGTCGGTGACGACTGCAGGACGTGGGAGAACATCAGGTCGAGTGGGGCGGCGGGATCGGGGGCGGGCCGATCGAAATTGCGCGCGTGCCATGCCGCGATCTGCTCGGCGAATCCGGGCAGCCGCGGATCGGTGGGCGGCCAGCCCAGGGCAAAGGACATCGTGCGATACAGCTCGACGAAGGCCGGATCGTCGAGCGCGGCGTTCTTGGCGGCCAGCCATTGGGGTATGGCATGAGGCGTCTGGGCCGCAGCCATGATCCAGACATCGCGTTCCAGAAGCACCAGGCTCTCACCGACGCCCAGGGCGCGTTCACGATCGAGCAGCTGCACGACCTCGGCTGGCAGAAACAGCCGATCTCCGGCGGCCAGCTCGGAGATCCGCTTGCGGCGTTCGCGAAGCTGCTCCATCTTCTCCGCGAGCGAGCGGTCGATCTCGGTGACGGCCTCGGCGAACTGCCCGGGCCCGGCGTGCAAGAGATCGTCGATGCGGGCGAGCGGGACGCCGGCATCGGCCAGGGTCTTGATCCGGATCAGGTCCACCACGGCGGCGGCGTCGTAGCGGCGGTATCCGGAGGCGTCTTGCTCGGGTTCGGCCAGCAAGCCGAGATGGTGATAGTGGCGCACCGCGCGCACGGTCACGCCGGCGTGCGCGGCGAGCTGGCCGATGGTGAGCACCCTTACTTCCTTTCCTGCCGCGTGATCGTAGTACGCGAGGCCTTCGGGTACGGCTGACGCGCCAGCCGTACCCGAAAAGACCTCCGATCACCTCGTGTCGCACATCAGGTGGTCCATCGCGTCATTGATGAGCTTCTCCACCGGCAGCGCGTTCTCGTTGGGCGCCCACAACGTCGTGAGCACGACCATCCCGCGGCGGCCGTCCTCGGAGAAGCCGCTGTGCGTGGTGTGACCGGGAGTGTTTCCCGCGTGACCCCAGTAGGTGCCGCACGGCGATCGGAACTGCCCGATTCCCAGGCGGCAGTTGGACCATCCGGCCGGAATTGAACGATAAGCCTCCGTCGCAGGTCAGGGGGTTGCGGGGCGAGGCGTCGCCGACAGCGTCTCCACCGAGAATACGATCGCCTCGCCGGCCAGTCGGTCCTCGGGCTCCTTCAGCGGACTGCGGGCCACAGCTCACCTTTCGGCCCTCAGCGTCGGCTGGCTAAAGAAGCCAGCAGCTCAACCCGCCTATGTTCTGGGACGATCAGTAGGTGCTGATAACGCCCCGCCCCGGCACGGACCGGGATAACCTCCTGTAGGCGCTCATCCACGTCCACGCCGAGGTGGTCAACGCCCGGGGGGGCAGCCGGCAACCGGATATCGCGAGCGCTGCCAGGCACTGGGCCGCCCGCAAGCTCTAGTAGTGCTTTGTCAGGTCGGACGCCCAAGAGGCGCGCGGACTCCGCCCGATGGATCTCCCGCAACGCCTCCAACTGGTCGCGGCCCTTCTGGGGATCGCCGCGATCCGCTTGCAGGACATCGTCACCACGTCGTCCCGTACCTCGGTCCGCACCGTGCGCGGGGTGACGATCAGCGTGGGCCGCTTGTCCTCATCCAGCACCGTGCGCAGGTCCGCGACGCCGGTCACTCGCGCCTCACCGCGAAATGCGCGACCTTCCCCGGCGGGACACCCTCCAGCCAGGCCGAAGGACCGAGTGCGTCCTGCTCCTGCGGGAATGTCGGGCTGATCATCGTGCGTTTGCCGCGGGCCCACTCCTCCTCGCCATCCGACGGAGTGAACACCTCCGCCAGTTCCCCCGCCAACACCGCCCGCGTGAACCTCGGGTACGCCGTCCGGTCGATGTCACCCGAACCCTCGGAAACCCCCACCAAGCAGCGCGAACTCCGCCGTATTCCGGTGGCACCCACGCGGCGGGAACGACGGACCGGGGATTTACTGTGATGAGGGGGACTCCCATCAGGGGCGGAGTGGGCCTCACCGTTGGCGTGGCAGCAGACCGCGGTTGTAGGCGGCGGCCACGGCCGCGGCCCGGTCGGAGACGCCCAGCTTCGTGTAGATGTGCGCCAGGTGGGTCTTCACGGTTGTCTCGCTGATGAACAGCGCGGCGGCTGCCTCCTTGTTGGTGCAGCCACGCGCGACCAGATCCAGGACCGTCCGTTCGCGTTCGCTCAGGTCGGCCGGAGCGGGCGTGCGGACGCGGTTGAGCACGTGGGCGGCCACGGCGGGGGACAGCACCGTCTCTCCTACCGCCGCCGCCCGGACGGCGCGGAAGACCTCTTCGCGCGGGGAGTCCTTGAGCAGGTAGCCGATCGCGCCCGCGGTCAGCGCCGGCAGCACGTCATCGTCACCGGCATAGGTCGTCAGAACCAGCACGCGCGCGGACGGCACCCGTTCCGCCAGCAACCGGATGAACTCCGCGCCCTCGAGGCCGGGCATGCGCAGGTCGGTCAGCACCACGTCGGGACGCTCCCGCATCGCCACCGCGAGCCCTCGCTCGCCGTCTTCCGCCTCGCCCACCACCTCCAGGTCGGCCTGCTCGACGAACATGCCGCGCAGGCCGTCGCGCACCACGGGGTGGTCATCCACGATCACCAGCCGTACGCTCACAGCCCCTCCTGATCAGTCACGGCGGGGATGGCCGGGATCGTCACGCTGATCGCGGTGCCCTGACCGGGAGCCGACTCCACCTCGACGTCGCCGGCCAGCCTGACGACCCGCTGCCGCATGGCGGTGAGCCCGAAGCCCGCGCCGCCGGCCTCGGGGGGCGTGAATCCCACGCCGTCGTCCCGGATATCGGCTACCACTACGTCCTCCATGTACGACAGGGTGACGCCGGTCTTCCGTGCTCCGGCGTGCCTGGCCACGTTGGCCAGCGCCTCCTGGACGGCCCGGTAGACGGCCACCTCGACCTCGGGGTGCAGGAGCCGGGCGGTGCCGGTGACGGTGAGCGTGGCGGGCGACTCGTTCACCGCGCTCCAACCGGATACCAGCGCCGACAGCGCTTCGGGCAGCGTCGTTCCCGTCAGCGGCCCGGGGCGCAGGTTGTCCAGGGATCGGCGGACTTCCGACAGGTTCTCCCTGGCCAGGTTCCGCGCGACGGCCAAGCGGCGCCGTAAGGCCTCGGCGTCGTTCGCGGCCTCCTCGGCCGCCTCGAGCTGGGTGACGATACCAGCCAGGCCCTGGGCGACGGTGTCGTGGATCTCCCTGGCCAGCCTGCTGCGTTCCCCCGTCACACCGGTCTGGCGGGCGGCGGTCAGCAGCCTGCCCTGCAGTTCGGCGTTCTCCTCACCGAGCTGGGCGAGGCGGAGATTCGCGCTTTCCAGCGCCTGGTTGGCGCTCTCCAAGGCGCGGTTGGCGGCGTGGCGGCGTTCGATCTCGGCCTCCAGAGCTCTGATGCTCCAGCCGATGAGCGCTGCCAGCACCGCTCCGGCGAGCGCGGACGCGATCGACCATGGGCGCGCGGTGTCCAGCAGGGCATACGGGCCGCCTACGACGACGACCGCGGTGGCGGCCACGCCGAGGTAGGCGTACCCGCCAGGAAGTGTCGCGAAGGCCGTGGGGAAGCAGGCGAGCACCAGGAGCCCGTACGCCGGGTGGCGCATGGACAGCACCCACGCCATCACAAGGAGGACGGCGAAGTACCCCGCCATCGGCGCCAGCGCCCGCTCCGGCCAGTCCGGGTGTGTCATCACCATCCACCAGTGCCACAGCGCCACGGCGGCGGCCAGCGCGGTCGTGATGGCCCGGTCGTGCGCCGGCGCCGACGAGTCGGTCACCGTGATCAGGGCCGCCACGACGAGAAGGCACAGCGGCAGGGCACGCCAGGCCCTCTCCCAGTTCTTCAGCCGTAGCACGTCGCCCTCGCTCACCCTCGCGGATAGGTCAGGCGCCGCAGCAGCGTCTCGGCGGGCCCGCGCATTCCCGCCCTGCGCATGAACTCCGCCACGGCCACCGTCGCGGCCCAGGTGGCGACAGCCAGTCCGACTGTGGCAGCGGATCCCAGTTGCCCGCCGAGCCCGAGCGTATAAGGGGGCAAAAGCGCCACGAACACCACCGACTGGAGAAGATAGCACGTCATCGAGCGCTTGCCGCAGGCCGAGAGCGCGCTCACCACCAGGCCGCGCCGCGCCCCGATGCGCCGCGCGAGCAAGGCGATCAGGGCGGCGTATCCGAGCCCGGCGGCGATGCCCGACACCATGTGGACGGCGTTGAGCGCCATCACAGCGACGGGCTCGTCCACCCCGAGGAAGCCGGTCGCCGCCAGTGCCAGCGGCAGGCCTCCGAGCGCCCCGGCGATCGGTCCCCACACCGCTGCCCGCCGTACCAGCCTGTCCGGTACGGCGAGCAGCTCGCGCCGTCCCGCCCAGACGCCCAGGAGCGCGGCGGTGAACACGCCCGTCATCCCGATCGGGCTTATCAGCCATTCGATCGGCCGCAACGCCAGGGCCGTCAGCGGGTCCTCGACCGCGAGAGACCAGAAGATGGTCCGCTGCTGTGTGCCGTTGGGCGTGCTGTAGGCGAACGCGGACAGCAGGGCGACGGGGACGAGCCAGGCTCCGGCGAGGACCAGCAGAGTCCGGTCACGCACGCGCAGCAGCCGGCAGAGGGCCAGCCCGACCAGGCCATAGATCCCGAGCACGTCTCCGGAGAACAGCAGCACGGCGTGGACCGCCCCGAACGCGAGCAGCCAGAGGCTGCGCCGCTTCAGGACCCGCCGCCCCTCGGTGTCATCCCGCCGCCGCTTCCAGATCTGCGCCATCCCGTATCCGAACAGCGCCGCGAACATCGGGTAGGCCCGCCCGTCGACGAACGTCATGGACAGCGCCGCCGTCACCCGGCCAGGCAGGTCGTGCTCGATGATGTGCTGGCGCAGGCCGTACGGCCGGCCGTACAGGTAGGCGGCGGAGTTGGCCACGGCGATCAGCGCGAGCATGACCCCTCTGGCGAGGTCGGGGGCGAGCTGGCGCTCGCCTTCCCCGACCGGCCGCGACCCCAGGGTGGCAACCATGTTCTCTCCTCGGCTCGATGAGTTCTCACCGAGTGTGCGAGGAGGGCCGTGGTCACCGAATCGTGCGACAGTGCGCGAATCCTCGGCAGACGGACGAGGGCCGCCATCCTCCGTTCGGAGGATGGCGGCCCCGAGCGGACCTCTGAGACCGTGACCTGCTGTGCCCGCCCGTCCTGCAAGCCGCCATGGTGCCGGTGAACACCCGCATGCTCCTCCGTTGACCTGGAGGGCGGAGGTCCCTCCAGAGGCGGGGACGGCCAGGGGCAGGTTCTGGAACTCGGCGCGCTTCGGGGTGTCCGAGTCGAGGTAGCGATGGTGCGGACTCCGGACGGACCTCGTCCGCTCGAGTCGCAGGAGCATCTCAAAGCGACCGGCGCCTACGAGATGACGCCCGAGCAACGGGTCAGGAACTGGTCCGGGGGCGGGACGAGTGCCAGTCGCCCACCCCGCCGGCCGTACCGCGTGCCGATCACAAAGTCCGCCCGGAAATTTCACGGTGGGATGTCGAGAACCCGCGTGGCTACGTCCCCGGAGTGAACACGGCCACAATGGCCCGTATCGCACCAAGGAGAACATGATGGCCAAGTACCTGCTGCTCAAGCACTACCGGGGCGCGCCCGCATCTGTCAACGACGTGCCGATGGACCAGTGGACGCCGGAGGAGCTCTCAGCCCACGTGCAGTACATGCGGGACTTCGCCGCTCGGCTCGAGGGCACCGGCGAGTTCGTCGACAGTCAGGCGCTCTTCCCGGAGGGCGCGTTCGTCCGCTACGACGGCGAGGGGCGGCCGCCGGTCACCGACGGCCCGTTCGCGGAGACCAAGGACCTGATCGCCGCCTGGATGGTGATCGACGTCGAGACCTACGAATGGGCGCTCGAGCTGGCCGCCGAGTTGTCCGCGGCTCCGGGCGCGGGTGCCAAGCCGATCCACGAGTGGCTCGAGGTGCGCCCGTTCCTGACCGCGCCCTCGACCGTCACGGAGTGAAGCATGGTGGACGAGGCCCTGCTGCGGACCCTCACCCCCACCGTGCAGGACGCCCTGGTCGAGGCCGTGCGCGGGTGGCAGGACGACCCGTCGCGCGATCCCAAGGGTGTCCAGGTGCAATGACCACAGAGGTTGAGAGCACGCCGCCGACCGCGAGCCCCACGACCGCAGCCGAAATAAGCCTATATTTCACTATTTCAGGCTCTGTTGAACCTCGCCCGGGCCCATACGTAACCGATCAGGGCGAGTCCCAGGCACCAGGCGACCGCGACGAGGCCGGTGGTGCCGACCGGCGTGCCCATGAGCAAGCCGCGCAGGGTCTCGATGATCGGCGTGAAGGGCTGGTACTCGGCGAACCAGCGCACACCGGCCGGCATCGACTCGGGCGGCACGATGGCGCTGCCGAGGAACGGCAGGAACTGCAGCGGCAGCGCTGCGTTGCTGGCCGACTCGGCGGTCTTGGTGACCAGCCCGAGCGCCGCGGCCATCCAGGTGAGCCCGAACGTGAGCAACGCCAGCAGCCCGAGCGCCACCAGCCAGCCGAGCACCCCGGCGGTCGGCCGGAACCCGGTGAGCAGCGCCACCCCGATGAGCAGGACGATGCTGATCATGGTCTGGATGACCCCGCCCACGACGTGCCCGGTCAGCACCGAGGCCCGGGAGATCGCCATCGTGCGGAATCGGTTGATGATCCCCTCGGTCATGTCCACACACACGCCCACGGCGGTCGCCATGGACCCGGACGTGGCCGCCATCAGGATGATCCCCGGTGTGACGTAGTCGACGTAGGCGCCACCGCTCAGCCCGGCCCCGAGCGCGCCCCCGAAGACGAAGACGAACAGCAGCAGCATCAGGATCGGCATCGCCAGCCCGGAGATCGTCATGCCGGGGTAGCGCAGCGCGTGCAGCAGGTTGCGGCGCAGCATGGTCACGGAGTCGGTCATCGGACTCGGTCCTTGTCTGTGAGGGCGAAGAAGACGTCGTCGAGGTCGGGGGTGTGCACGGACAGCTCGTCGGCGTCGATCGCGTACTGGTCGAGCCGGTCCAGCAGTGCCCGCAGCGAGCGGGAGCTGCCGTCGCTGGGCACCTGCAGGGCCAGCGCGTCCTCCTCACGCAGCACCCGGCGGCCGAAGGTCAGGGCGGCCTTCTCGAAGGCCTCGGGGCTGCTGAAGCGCAGCCGGATGTGCCCGCCCGGCACCAGCCGCTTGAGCTCCTCCGGCGTGCCCTGCGCGACCAGCTTCCCGCCGTCCAGTACGGCGATGCGGTCGGCGAGCTGGTCGGCCTCCTCCAGGTACTGGGTGGTGAGGAAGACGGTGACCCCATGGGCCACCTGGTCGCGGATGAGCTGCCACACGTTGTGGCGGCTGCGCGGGTCGAGCCCGGTGGTGGGCTCGTCCAGGAAGATCAGCCGGGGCTCGCCGACCAGTGTCATCGCGATGTCCAGCCGCCGGCGGATGCCGCCGGAGTAGCTGGAGGCGGGCTTCTTGGCCGCCTCCACCAGGTCGAAGCGCTCCAGCAGGTCGTCCGTGCGGCGGCGGCCCTCGGCCCTGCCCAGATGGTGCAGGTCTGCCATGAGGAGCAGGTTCTCGGCGCCGGTGAGCAGCCCGTCCACGGCGGCGAACTGCCCGGTGACGCCGATCCCGGCGCGGACCGCGTCGGCCTCGGCGACGAGGTCGTGGCCGAGCACCCGCGCCTGGCCGCCGTCAGCGCGCACCAGCGTGGACAGGATCTGGACGGCGGTGGTCTTGCCCGCGCCGTTCGGCCCGAGCAGGGAGAAGATCGTTCCTTGCGGGACGTCGAGGTCGATGCCGTCGAGCACGACCTTCTCGCCGTAGGACTTGCGCAGGCTCGTTGCCTGGATGGCATGCATGATTCCTCGTCTCTCAGCGGTTGGTGAGGCGGCGCAGCAGGATCTCCGCGGGCCCGCGGTAGCCCACCCGGCGCATCCAGTCGGCCAGCAGGATCGACCCGCCCCAGACCGCGGCCGCGACGCCGAAGGTGGCCGGGAGGTTCATGTCGTCGCCCAGGTCGAGGGCGAACGGGTAGAACAGCGCCACCCACACGACCGACTGGAAGAGGTAGAAGGTCAGCGACCGCTGCCCGAGCGCCGACAGCCCCAGCGTGACGCGCCCGCGGTCGCGGCCGATCCGGTGGGCGATCAGCCCGACGAGCGCGGCTAGGCCGATGCCGCCGAAGTAGCCGGTCAGGACGTGCGCGAAGGCGGCCAGCCAGGTCACCGGGGTGGACGTGACCGGCCACACCCCGGCAAGCATCAGCGCGGCGGGAATCCGGCCGACGACGGCGACGCCCAGGCAGATCACCGCGGCGCGGCGCAGCAGCGTGAGGTGCCGCTCCGGCTCGTCCAGGACCTTGCGCCGCGCGGCCCAGAGGCCGACCAGCATGCCCGGCACCACCATGATCGTGGACAGCGCGGTCTCGACCGGCCAGGACGGGATGCTCGCGACCAGGTGCAGGCCCAGCGTAGGCTCCATGTACTCGGCCATGGTGATCGGCGTGCCGGCCGCGGCCGCGGTCAGCGCGGTCACGCTCTGCCAGGCCAGCATCAGGGTCGCCGGGAGCAGCGTCACGCCGGCCGTCCACAGCAGCACCGAGTCCCTGGCCCGCACGATCGGCGCGATCGCCAGCAGCGTCAGCCCGTACACCGCGACGATGTCGATCGGCACCAGGATCACCGTGTTCGCGAACCCGATGACGATCAGCCACAAGCCCCTGCGCCTCAGCAGCCCTCGGAACGAGGTCCACTCGGTCTGCCGCCGGGCCATCTGCCCCAGCCCGTAGCCGAACAGGAAGACGAACATCGCGCGCGCCAGGTTGTCGGCGACCAGCGACTTGACGAACTTGGCGGTGCCGGTCAGCCAGGCGGGCCCGGCGTCCCAGTCGGCGACGAGGGCCGGCGCGTGCGCCAGCGCGATCAGCAACAGCATGAAGCCGCGGGAGAGATCCGGTGCCAGCGACCGCGCGGTCACGTTCACGGACGTGGTGGTCATGGCGATTCCTTCAGGGTGGGGGAGTTCCAACGCCACCCACGATCTCCGCCGGGCCTGACAGCGACCTGATAGGCCGCCCGCGCTCCTGTCAGGCCATCTCAGCTAGCCGGTTCAGGGCCTCCTGCCTGGGCGTTTCGGCACCGCGGCGGTATATCTCGCCGTACTCCTGGTCGCCGAGCCGGGCGGTGAGCTCCGACACCAGCTCACGCAGCTCCGGCTCGCCCCGGTCGAACACGCCGCGGATGGCCTGGCTCGTCCCGAGCGCGGTCGCCGCGCCGACCGGGTCGCCCTCCAGCAGGAGTAGCCTGGCCAGCTGCTCCGCCGCCAGGGCCGGCTCCTGTATGCCGAAGGCCGCCACGACGGCGGCGGGCAGCAGCTCGCGCGCCCGCCCGACCGCTCCGGCCGTCAGCAGATTGGCCATCCGGGCCGAGGCGACCCGCCCCGCGGTGACCTCCACGGGGATCGACATCTCCCGCGAGAACGCCTCCAGCCGGTCGAGCATCTGGTCGGCCCGGTCCACCTCGCCCGAGCGGCGGTGCAGGTCGGCCAGGCGCAGCAGCAGCTCAATCTCCGAGTACGGCTGGGCCCGATCCACCACCCGGCGGCGGGCGGCCTCCACGTCTCGCGCGGCACCCTCCGGGTCGCCGCCGCGGATGCGCAGGCCGGCCAGCCAGGAGCGGTACATGACCTCATCGCTGGAGCTGATCTCGGCGGCGAGGGCGACGGCGCGCTCCGCGGCGGCGACGGCCTCGCCGTATTCGCCCTGGACGGAGTGGACGCGCGCCATGCTCATCAGCGTCATCGCCAGCCCGTAGCGGTCGCCCACCCCTTCGAACTCGCGCAGCGTGGCGGCCAGCGTCTCGGCTCCGCCCCGCCAGTCGCCGCGGTCGGTGCGGACAAAGGAGTCCACCCAGTAGGCGGCCGCCCTGGCCCACGGGTGTGGGTGGTTCTTCGCCCGGGGCAGCTCGCGTTCGAGCAGGTCGTCGAAGCCGAAGAGGTACGCGGGGGCGATCGCGACCACGGACAGCATCGGGTAGTGGTCGATCGCGTTGGTGCGGTACACGTCCTCGATCACCGCGCGCACCACGGCGGGTTCGGGGAACGATCCGCTGTTGTTGGCCAGCCGGTGCATCGCGGTGAATGCGGCCCGGACGTAATCGGGCAGCGCGTCGCCGAACTCCAGCACCTCGGCCACGAAGCCGTCGGAGCGGGCGTCGAAGCGGGCGTTCCAGTACAGCCACAGCGGGCCGAGCAGTCGCCAGGCCGAATCGCCCCCGTCGATAGCCGCGCGCAGCGCGAACACCAGATTGTCGTACTCGCTCTCGAAGACACCCTTGGCCTTCACCTGCTCGTGCGTGAGCAGCCCCGGCTCCTGCTCCTCGACCAGGTGCCGGAAGAATCCCACGAATCGGGCGGAGACCGCCTCCCGCTCGCCGGCTTGGCGCAGCCGTTCGGCCGCGAAGGCGCGCACGGTCTCCAGCATCCGGTAGCGCTCGTCGCGCTGCACGATCGACTTCTCGACCAGCGAGCCCAGCACGTAGACGACGTCCTCGACCGGCAGCGTCCCGTCATCGGAGCAGACCGCCTCCAATGCCGCGCCCCCGACCTCGTCAGGGAAGATCGACATCCGCCGAGCCAGCGCCCGCTCCTGCTCGCTCAGCAGCTCCCAGCTCCACTCGACCACCGCGGCCAGGGTCCGCTGGCGCGGCAGCGCGGCCCTGTCTCCCGAGGTGAGCAGCCGGAAGCGGTCGTCGAGCCGCTTGGCGATCTGGTCGACCCCCATCGAACGCAGCCGGGCCGCCGCCAGTTCCAGCGCGAGCGGCAGCCCGTCCAGCCGCTGGCAGATCTCCGCCACCGGCCCCGAGGTGTCCGCGTCCAGCTCGAAGGCCGGCCGTACCGCCTTCGCCCGGTCCACGAACAGCCGCACCGCCGCCGGCTCCGCCAGCGGCGCGAGCTGGCACAGCGCCTCGCCGGTGACCGCCAGCGCCTCCCGGCTGGTCGCCAGGATCGTCAGGCACGGCAGGCGGTCCAGCAGCCGCCGCCCGAAGTCGGCCGCGGCGCCCACCAGGTGCTCGCAGTTGTCGAGCACCAGCACCGCCTCGCCCACGCTCAGCAGGTCCGCCACCCTGTCGACCGGGTCCATCCCCTGCGCGACCACCCGCTGCTCGGGCGGCTTCAGGTCCCGTGAGCTGACCGCGCCGAGCACCGCGTCGGCCAGCCGCACCGGCGAGCTCACCCCGGCCAGCGGCACGAACCACACCCGGCCGCGCTTGTGGGCCCGGTGCCGCGATACCGCCTCCAGCGCCAGCCGCGTCTTGCCGGCCCCGCCCGGCCCGACGATGGTGACCAGCCGCGACGCCTCCAGCAGCCTGGCCAGCAGCCCCAGCTCGTCCTCACGCCCGACGAAGCTGGTCAGCCGCGCGGGCAGCCGCCCCGGCGCCGCCCGCGTGGGCGCCTCGAGCTCGCCGCGCAGCACCGCGAGGTGGGTCTCCCGCAGCTCGGCCGACGGGTCGACGCCCAGCTCCTCGGCCAGCGCCGCCCGCGTCCGCTCGTACACGGTCAGCGCGTCGGCCTGCCGCCCAGCCGCATAGAGCGCCCGCATCCGCAGTACGGCCAGCCGCTCCCGCAGCGGATGCCGCGCACCGGCGTCCTCCAGCTCGGCCAGCACCTCGGCATGCTGCCCCAGCCGGAGCGCAGCCTCGAAGCGGTCCTCGGCGACCTAGACGCGCAGGTCGTCCAGCCGCAGCGCGGCGGCCCGGGCGAACGGCAGGTCCGGTAGGTCGGCCAGCGCCTCGCCCGACCACAGCTTCAGCGCCTCGCCGAGCAGGGAGGCGGCTGCCTCCACCCGCCCGGCCTCCAGCTCTCGGTTGCCCCGGGCGGCCAGCTCCTCGAAGCGGAGAGCATCCACGTCCTCGGCCCGCACCGCCAGCCGGTAGCCGCCCGGGACCGACTCCACGGTGGCCACCCCGCGCAGCGCCTTACGCAGCCGCGACACCAGGGCCTGCAGCGCGTTGGCCGAGTCGGCGGGCGGCTCGGAGTCCCACAGGTCGTCGATGAGCGCGTCGGAGGTCACCACCCGGCCGGCTTTCAGCGCCAGCCGGGCCACGAGCACGCGCAACCGCGCACCGCCGACCTCGACCCGATGCGCGTGGTCGTCGAGGACTCGCACCGGTCCGAGCAACGCAATCCGCACCAGATCACCCTCTCAGACTCGAGGCGAGACGGACGTGCGGGTCCTCGAGATCCCGCCGCGCTCGCCACGGGCGAACGCGTTCGCTGGCGGTTCGTCATGTCATCAGCGTTGAGTGCCGCGTTGGTGATTCCGCTCAGCGAAGGGGTGGCCTCCGGCGTCCAGCGCATCGCCCCGCTGTACTAACGGTCTTTCGTTCGGCGGGTGGAGAAGACCTGTCGCCAGTGTTCGGCGGCCCGGGTCATGTCGTGGCCGATGTGCTCGAGGAACTGGCCCATGTCCTCCAGCCGGGCGCCGGCGGGTGTGTCGGTGCCGAAGGTCGCGGCTCCTTGGACGGCGGCGTCGGCCAGGATGGCGTTCATCCGGGCACTCGCCATCCATGCGTGGTACCAGACATCGTCGTCGATCACGTAGCGGTCGCGTCGTCGCCGGGGGTCGCGCTCGCGTCGGATCAGTGCCTGCCCTTCGAGATCGCCGATGGCCTTGGAGACCGATGCCGGGCTGACGCGAAGTCGTTGGACCAGGTCAGCGGCGGTGAGGCTGCCGGTGTCAGTGGCGTAGAGGCAGGCAAGCACTCTGGCCGTCATCCGGGGAAGCCCTGTCTTGACCATCAGCGAGGCGAATCGTTCCTCGAAGGTGCGGACTGATTCGGGGTCACGCCCATGTGCGTCGGTGGCGGCAGGCGCCGTCGGGGAGGGGATTGACTTGCGCCGGCGAGCGCGCCGTTCAGCGGCCTGGTGTGCCCGATTGGGCTGGTAGCCGCCCGGGCCGCCATTGCGTGTGATCTCCCGGGTGATGGTGGAGGTGGGTCGGGCCAGGTGTCTGGCGATCTCGGCGTAGGTGAGTCCTTCGGCCAGTCCGGCGGCGATGTGCTGGCGGTCCTGGCGGGTGAGCCTGCCTCCTGGCATTGGCGTTCTCCTGCTGCTGTTCGGCGTGATGGATGTGCGGGCCGATGACACTATGCGTTCACACACAGCCCATTGCAACTCAAAACAGAGATTGAATTGCATTCACCTTCATGTTGTTGCAATAAATAATGGCTACTGAACTGCGAGGATGCCGGAAATAAGGGCTTCATTAGATTGACGGAAGTGTGAACGCAACATAGCCTTTCTCGCGCCCTGAAGATTGCGACGAGAAACTCGCTCGGAAGGAACGACATGACCCCGCCCCTCCCAGCCTTGGCAGGGCTACCCATGACACGCCCCTCGGGCTGTCCCTTCGATCCCCCTGAAGAGCTGGCACGGCTACGCGAGCAGCAGCCGATCACCCGGATGGTCTTCCCGGACGGGCACGTGGGCTGGCTGGCAACCAGTCATGCCCTGGTCCGCGCGGTGGTGGCCGACCCCCGCTTCAGCTCCAGGCACGACCTCATGCGATCCCCGATGCCCGGAGCGGCTGCCATGCAACCGGCCCCACCGGCTCCGCCCGGAATGTTCATCGGGATGGACGCGCCCGAGCACACCCGCTACCGGAAGTTGCTCACCGGCAGGTTCACTGTCCGTCGTATGCGCGAGCTCACCGTCCGCGCCGAGCGGATCACCGCCGAACACCTGGACGCCATGGAACGGCACGGCGGACCGGTGGACCTGGTGCAGGTCTACGCGCAACCCATCCCCGCGCTGATGATCTGCGAGCTGCTCGGCGTCCCCTCCGCGGACCGTGAGACCTTCCAGCGTCATGCGGCCACCCTGAACGACCATGACGCCACACCGGAGGCGAAATACGCCGCCTTCACTGCGCTTCAGCAATATCTGCACGAGCTGGTGCTGGCCAAGCGGGTCACCCCGACCGACGACCTGCTCAGCGACCTGACCGCCAGCGACCTCACCGACGAGGAGCTCGCCAACATCGGGGCTCTGTTGCTGGGCGCGGGCCTGGACACCACTGCCAACATGCTCGCGCTGGGCGCTTTCGCCCTGCTCAGCCACCCCGACCAGCTCGCCGCTCTGCGCGACGACCCGGGCATCGCCGACCAGGCCGTCGAGGAGTTGCTGCGCTACCTGAGTATCACCCACACCGGGGCGCGTACCGCGCTGGAGGACGTCGAGCTGGACGGTCACCTGATCAAGGCCGGCGAGACGGTCGCCCTGTCGGTCCAGGCCGCCAACCGCGACCCGGCCAAGTTCGCCGACCCCGACACTCTCGACCTGCGCCGGCAGGCCAGCGGGCACGTGTCCTTCGGCCACGGCATCCACCAGTGCCTGGGCCAGCAACTGGCCCGGGTCGAGATGCGCGTCGCCTATCCCGTGCTGTTCACCCGATTCCCGACCCTGCGCCTGGCCGTCCCGCCGCAGGACGTGCCGCTGCGCACCAACTCCGACATCTACGGCGTGCACCGGCTCCCGGTCACCTGGGAGCCGTAACCGATGAAACTCACCACGATCTCGTACGGCTCACGCAACCCCAACAAGGAGACCCGCATGACTTCACGTCCGGCTCGGCTCGGCATCGGCCTGCTCGTCGCCGCGGCGACGGTGGCGAGCAGCGCCATGGCAGCTCCCACGGCATCGGCCTCGGCGGCGGACGCCCCCGACCACGCCCAGGTCCAGAAAGCGCTCGAGGAGGCGGTGGCCAACCGCGGTGTTCCCGGCATGATCGCCCAGGTCCGCGACCCTCGCGGGCGGTGGTTCGGCTCGGCGGGGGTGGCCGACACCCGAACCGGTCGCAAGCGCCAGCAGCACGAGCGGTTCCGCGCCGGCAGCGTCGCCAAGCCGTTCACCGCCACCGTGGTGCTGCTGCTCGAGGCCGAAGGCAAGCTGAGCCTCGACGACACCGTGGACAAGTGGCTGCCCGGCCTGGTCCACGGCAACGGCAACGACGGCAACACGATCACCATCAGGCATCTGCTCAACCACACCAGCGGGATCTTCAACTACGGCAACGACAAGGAGGAGTTCGCCAAGTTCTCCGGCACCGCGTTCTTCGAGCACCGCTACGACAAGTACACGCCCGAGCAACTCGTGAAGATCGGCCTGCGCAACAAGCGCTACTTCGACAAACCGGGTGACGGCTTCACGTACACCAACACCGGCTACATCCTCGCCGGGATGATCGTCGAGAAGGTGACCGGCAACACACTCGCCGACGAGATCTCGCGGCGGATCGTCCGCCCGCTGGGCCTGACCGGGACGTACCTGCCCGGCCAGGAGACGAAGATACGTGGACCGCACGCGCGGCACTACTCGACGTTGTTCGCGGCCGAAGACGACGCCAAGATCTACGACGTGACCGAGCAGAGTGCCACCCCCTACTGGGCGGCCGGTGGCATCGTTTCCACGGTCGGCGATCTCGACCGGTTCGCCAGCGCGCTGCTGCGTGGCAAGCTTCTCCCGCCCGCCCAGCAGAAGGAGATGTTCACCATGGTCAAGACCAAGGTCAAGACAGAAGATGGCACCTGGATTGACCCATGGGTGCCCAACACCACCTACGGCCTCGGCGTCTTTTCGTGGGAGCTGTCATGCGGTGCAACGGTCTGGGGCATCGGCGGCGCCATCAGTGGTGGGTTCTCCTTCTCGATGGGCACCCGCGACGCCAAGCGCCTGCTCACCACCAACATGAACATCGACCGATATGCGCAGCGTAACTCGCTCGACACGATCAAGAATGTGCTTCAGGCCGAGTTCTGCCCATCCGGTTCCCAGACGCGAAGCAAGTGACCATCAGCGTGGATCGGGAGCGCTGCATCGGCGCCGGCATGTGCGTCCTGACCGCTCCCGAGGTGTTCGACCAGGACACCGAGGACGGCAGGGTGATCCTGCTGGACCCCGCACCGCCATCCCGGGATGACGCGACAGCCCGCCAGGCTGCCCACGTGTGCCCGTCCGGCGCGATCACCATCGTCTCGGGCAATGGCCGCGATGAAGCACCGGGCCAGGCTCCGGTCATCAGCTCTCCTGCCCCGTAGCCAACTCGGCTACCAATCAATGGACGTACCCGCAGCCACCCGGCCTGTTGTCCAGCCGGTGGCTGCGGGTATGTCCATCCCGGTCGACCAGCCTTCGATTCGCTCAAGCTTGAATGCAGGCTCCACAGGCCGCCTCGGTCGGGACACCGCTGGCAGCCGCGACCCTGGCTTCGTGGTGAGGCCACCAGCAGCCGGCCAGTCCTCTCTCGATACGACCGAGAGCCGTCCGCCTCTTGTGTCAAGGGCCAGGGGATGGCATATCGCCCGGACCATCTCAAGCCGCGTCGGAATCGGTCAATGCCCGCTGTGGTCCGTGCCGCGTGCGCTGTCCTCGAACCCGACGGCCGAGGCCGCCGCTCCGGCCAGAGCGAGGGCGGCAGCGGGGCTGCACAGCCTGGGTGCACTAGCGGCACCCGCCCACACCACTCTCAGCCATCCCGTCCCGGGCTGGGACGGATCTTCAAGCCATCAGGAGGACATCGCCATGCCAACGTTCGACACACCCGAACCGATCGCTGCCATCATCGACATCGAGGCCGGTCACGTCCGGATCCACGCCAGCGACCGCGCCGACACGGTTGTCGAGGTACGTCCGAGCGACGAGTTCGAGGACGTCGACGTCGAGGCCGCCGTGCTGACCCGGGTCGAGTACGCCGACGGCCGGCTGTGGGTGCAGGTTCCCAAGAACAAGATCCGTTCGCTCTTCGGCCGGCCCCCGTCGATCGACGTGACCATCGAGCTGCCAAGCGACTCACGCGTTGACGCGAAGGCCTCGGCGGGCTTTTCGAGCGAGGGCCGCATCGGCGAATCCACCATCGACACCGCCGCCGGCTCCATCCGCCTCGATCAGACCGGCAGTCTGAAGCTGCGCACCGCCGCAGGCGATATCTCGGTCGGCCGGTCGGCCGGGCACACCGACGTGACCACCTCGTCCGGAAAGATCTGGATCGGCGCGATCGACGGCACTGGTGTGGCCCAGACCTCCAACGGCGACATCACCGCCGGCGAGGTGACCGGCGACGTACAGCTGAACACGGCCAACGGCGACATCACCGTCGACCGGGCCCTGGCCGCCGTCGAGGCGAAGACCGCCCACGGCAGCATCCGGATCGGCGAGGTGGTGCGCGGCGCGGTCGTGCTCGAGACCAACCGCGGACCGGTGGAGCTCGGCGTCAGGCAGGGCACCACCGCCAGGCTGGACGTCCGCGCAAAGCGCGGCAGCGTACGCAACGATCTGGAGGCCGCCGGCAATCCCAAACAGTCCGAGGAGACCGTCGAGGTGCGCGCTCGCACCGGGAACGGCGACATCGTGATCCGTCGTCTGTGACGGCGACAAGGTCGTGCTCGACGGCATCGATCTGTAGGTCGCGCAGGGCGCGATCTTCTCCCTGCTCGGCCCCAATGCACGAAACAAGCTAAGCGAGGTGGCATCCGGATCTTCTGGTAGATCAAGCACGAGCTGGTCGACGCCGCACTGCCGATAGCCGCTCAGCCGTCGCCCGGATGGCCGACGTCCCACTGCTCGCGGGCGTCCGCGATGGCGTCCTTGTGCGTCCGCGACCAGTCGGCCAGTTCCTCGACCATCTTGGCTAGGCTGCGGCCTATCGGCGTCAGCCGGTATTCGACCTGCGGCGGAATTGTCGGGTACGCCGTACGCTCGACCAGACCGTCCCGGCACAGCCGTCGAGTGGTCAATGTCAGCATCCGCTGGGAGATGCCGGGAATTGCCCGATGTAGCTCCCTGAACCGCCGCACCCCCTTTCCCAGCTCGACCATCACCAGCACCGTCCACTTGTCGCCGATGCGGTCGAGCACGTCGCGGATCCCGCAATCATCGTCCCCGCACGGGCCGTTGGCCTGGGAGGTTATCTCCGTGTGCGCGACTGACATGAGAGTGCCTCCTTACGGCGGGCGAGGGACCGGGCCCATGCTGGGGCTGTCCACCTGGCGAATCCACAGTAGAGGTGTCTCAGATGATCGTGATCACTGGAGTGTCCGGAGCGCTTGGCGGTGCGATCCTCGACGGGCTGCGGGCCGTCGAAGGGCTGGAGGTGATCGGGGCCAGCAGCTCGGGCGACGGGACGGCGGTGCGCCGCGCCGACTTTGACCGGCCAGAGACGCTGGAGCAGGCGTTCGCTGGGGCGGACGTGCTGGTGTTCGTGTCAGCCGGGTACGCCGAGGACGACGTCGTTCTGGCTCGCCACGGCGCCGTGGTGCAGGCGGCGGCCGGCGCCGGCGTCAAGCACGTGATCTACACCAGCCTGGCCGCTTCGGGTGAGCGGCTCAGCATCGCGCTCGCGCATCGCTGGACGGAGGAGCGCCTGGCCGAGGCGCCTTTCGATGTGACCATGCTGCGGAACGGGATCTATGCCGAGGTGGCGGCTGGCATGGCGCTCGCCGGCGCGGTCTCGGCGGCGGAGAGCGGGGTGTTCGCGGCGCCGTTCGGGGACGGGCGGGTCTCGGTCGTGGCACGTGACGACCTGGCCGCCGTGGCCGTGCGCGTGGCGGCCGAGGCATGGTCCGACGTGGCGGCGGGCGTGCCCCGGCGGCATGCGGGGCGGACGTACGAGCTGGAGGGGCTCGGCGCGGTCGGTGGGCACGACCTCGCGCTGGCACTGACCGGAGCGCTCGGGCGGCCTGTCGAGTACCGGACGGTGCCTCTCGGCGAAGCGCGGCGGCTGCTGGCAGGGCTGGAGGCGTACCAGGCGGGGCACACGGTCTCGATGTTCTCCAACATCAACGCGGGGCTGCTCGAAGCCCGGCACAGCGACCTGCCCGCGTTCCTGGATGCGCCGCGCTCGGTGTGGGACCTGATCGAGGCGGTGGTGAAGTCGGGACTCCAGGGCTGACCTCAGGGCGCGCCCGGGACGCTTCCGCCTCCCGGGCGCGTTCGCCCTCACCCGCGGTCATCGACAGCCCGGCAGCCTGCACCAGACCGGCCGCGAGCAGGAGGAAGGTCGTGCCCGACTGCCACGAGGGGGATGCCCTTCACGAAGTCGGGCGCGTCGTACCGTGCCCTCTAGGATTGAGCTTCCCCGTTTATCGCCTGACCGCAGACCTCGTAAAGATCCTCCACCCGGGCGCAAGGTGGCGAGGTCCCTTGCCCAACGGAGGCCCGCCGCGGGCAATCTACCCGTCGAGATGACCAGCTTGGCAACGCGAGGTGGCCGAGGCCGGGCGGTTGGTGGAGCGTGCGTGGCTGGTGACGCTGACCGGCGCGCGCAAGACGCGGCTTGCCCTTCGGGTGGCCACCGCCCACCTGGCCTCGGAGTTCCCCGACGGGGTGCAGGTGTTTGATCGCTTGGAAGGGCAGGCGGCGAAAGACGCGTGAGCGCAGCATCGGCTCGCGGGAGAGCACCTCCCAGCCTCCGTCGCCGCCGACGTACAGCAGGGCGAAGCGGGTGTCGGGGTGGTCGTGCAGGTGGCGCAGGAGTTCGATGCAGTCGCCGGTGAGCCGCTGGGCTTCGTCTATGACGACCAGGCGCGGGGCGGCGGTGAGCAGGTCGATCAGTGCGGCGGTGAGGTAGAAGCGGCTGCGGCTGGAGGGTGCCTTGGAGCCGGTCAGCGCGCGCAGCAACTCGTCGGCCACGAGGCGCATGGTCGGGCGGCTGGGGAAGGCCAGGTTGACCGTCGCGATGGTCGTCGCGGTGCCCGCGGCTGTGCCGTCGCGCAGTGTCTCCAGGGCGGCTTCGACCGCGTACGTTTTGCCTGTCCCGGCGGGGCCGTGCACGACGCCGGTGGCCTGGTGGTCGACCAGGTCGCCGATGATCCGGCCGACCAGTTGGAAGTGGTTGGTGGGCAGGGTGGCGGCGCCGTGCAGGCCCGCGAAGTGCCGGGGCATCAATTCTCCTGCCGGTCGGAAGGCAAGGCGTTCGCTCGCTTGGCTGGCGAGGCGGGGTCGGTCAAGCCGAGCAGGCTGGTGCTGGCCCGGCGGCGCAGCTGCTCATCGCGCGCTCGTGCGGTCAACGCGGTGGCCGCAGTCGGCGGCAGCAGCCGGGATTCGGCCGCTGGCGTGCCCGCTTGGGTCGTGGTTTCGGTCAGTGGCACGAGCTCGGAGCGTGCTCTCGCGGTCGCCCGACGTCTGCCAGATTGGGGGCGGTGAGCAAGGTCTCGACGTCGCCGCGAGCCAGCGCCCGAGTGCGGTCGGGGGTCCGGGAGCGGCGGCGGATACGGCGCAGCGGGTCGCCGGCCAGCCACCCTGGTCGCGCCACCAGGCGCAGGCCGAGCCGAGTTGTGGCCGGAGGCTTCTGACAGCAGGTAGCCGAAGGTGTGGGTCGTCCACCCACGCCACTGAGAGCGCCGTCGCAACGATCACCCTGCGACGGCGCTCTCGGCTACCTGCCGGTCACCATGAGATTAGGCGTGGCGCAGGACGATGTCGCCGATCCCGGTGCGAGCGCGGATGTCGATGATCTCGCCGGACTCGGCGGTCTGGTCCAGTTCGTTGTGCACGTGGCCGTGGCTGGTGTCGAGGTTCAGCTGGGTCGCGGTGCCCTCCTTGACCCCGAGTTCCAGCTGTCCTCGCCGGGTCTCCAGCACGATCATGCTGCGGGCCACCTGGCCGATCCGGATGTCGCCGGTGGAGGTCTTGGCGGTGACGGCGGCAAGGGCGCGGTTGACGATGATATCGCCCTTGATGGCTTTCAGGCGGAGATCGCCGGTCGCCTCGCCGAGGGTGATGCCGCCGCTGGCGGTGGTGGCGATGGCCGTGCCGTCGACGGTGCCGATCTGGATGTTTCCCGAGGAGGTGGTCGCGTCGAGGAGCCCGTCCGCCCGGGTGATCGCGATGTCGCCCACGCCTGTGCGCAGCTTGGTCCCTGATGCCTGGTCCACGTGGATGGAGCCCGGGGCGGTATGGACGGTGGCCGCGCCGAGGCGGCCACGGCTGCGGAAGCCTGCCGCGGCGGTGGCGTCGACGTGGGAGTCCTGTGGCAGCTCGATCGTCACCTCGATCGCTGGGGGGCGGCCGAAGAGGGAGCGGAGCTTGTTCTTCGGCGACTGCACGGTCAGGCGCCCGTCGGTGTACTCGATCGTGGTCAGTACGGCGGCCTGCACGTCGGCGTCGCTGGCCTCGTCGCTCGGGCGTACCTGGACGAGTGTGGTGGTGCGGTCGCCGGCGTCGATCGTCACGTGTCCGGCCTCGATGTCGATGATGGCGGTGATCGGGTCGGGGGTGTCGAAGGTGGGCATGGTGGTGCTCTCCGTTGGCTTGCGGGCGTATTCGTCCGGGAAGGAGATGGGTCAGCGCGCTGCGGCGCCGACCCATCCGGCCGGTGAGAAGGGGTCAGGCGATCTTGGGGGTGGCGCGCATGCTGACGTACACGCAGGGTGTGCCGTTGGACAGGGTGGCGAAGACAACGGGGATGTAGTCCTCGCCGTAGGGGCCGCCGGAGGCGGCGAATACCGTACGGTCCATGGTCTGTGACACCGGCACCAGGTCCGACTCCAGGGGCGGGGAGAGGTCCTTCATGTCGTCCACGAACTCGTAGCGGATGCGCGCACCGCCGTCGTCGGTCTGGAAGATGGTGGTGATGACGCCCTCGCGCTTGTAGGTGCCCACCAGGTGCGTCATGTCCACGGTGGGCAGGATCGCCGGCGGGGCGAAGGCGTCCGGCATGCGCACCCCGGCCAGCTCGGCCGCCAGTTCCCTGACCAGGTCGTCATACAGCCGGGTGAAGCCGCCGCCGTTGGCGAGCAGGACGACGGCGAAGCCCGCGTCGGGGATGACGCGCAGGTAGGAGTGCTGGGTGACGGCGCTGCCGTCGTGGCCGAAGCCGAAGACGCCGGTCCAGTCGTGCAGGGTCCAGCCGAGGCCCCAGCCGTCGGCGGAGACGGTCCACTTGTCCGGGGTGTCGACCTGGCGGCGTTGCATGGCGGCGACCGCGTCGGCGGACAGGACGCGGGTGCCGTCGGGGGCGAGGCCGCCGTCGAGGTGCATCTTGGCGAAGCGGGCGACGTCGCCGGCGGAGACGATGACTCTGGCGCCCGGCGCGACCCCGCGCGGCATCAGATCCCAGGCCGGTGCTGGATCGGGGTCCTTGCCGGGCGCGCCCATGTGGCCCATCGCCACGCGGAAGCGGAGTGCCTCCTCCGGCAGCGTCATCGAGTGCTCCAGCCCCAGCGGAGCGAACAGCCGGTCTTTCAGCGCCTGGTCCCAGGTCTGGCCGGTCAGCACCTCGATGATGCGACCGAGCACGACGTACCCGACGCCGCCGTAGGAGAACCCCGTTCCGGGCGGGACGTCCAGCGCCACGTCCCTGGCGGCCTCGACGTACTTGGCCAGGCAGTCATCCCCGCGGCCGGAGTCGTAGTTGAAGTCGGTGGTCATCCCGCCGGTGTGCGACAGCAACTGCCGGATCGTGATCGTCTTGGTGGCCTCCGGGTCGGGGGTGGCGAACTCCGGCAGCACGCTCACCACCGGCGCGTCCAGATCCAGGTCGCCGGCGTCGACCAGCTGCATCACGAGCGTGGCGGTGTAGACCTTGGCCATCGAGCCGGCCAGGAACACCGAGTCGGTGGTCACCTCCACTCCGGTTCCCCGGTGCAGCACACCGCTGGCCAGCTCATGGATGGTCCCGCCGGTCAGGACGGCCAGCGACGCGCCCGGCACGTGGTAGGCGGCGCGCAGCTCGTCCAGCCGGGCCTGCCAGCGGGCGGCGTCGAATGTGGGTGATGACATGAGGAGTTCCTTTCGAAGCCACAAAGTGCCGTACATCGTTCGGCACTCCGCACACTGTACGGTCACCGTACACCGTTAGCAACCCGTACACTGTGCGAGGGCATGGTCGTGAAGTGACGAGGAGGCCGCATGCCAGCTGACGAGCAGCCATTCCCATCGGTGTGGACCCGTCCGCAGTCTCAGCGGCGCGAGCAGCCGGCGCTGAGCCGGGAGCAGATCGTCTCCGCAGCGCTCGAGCTGCTGGATGCCGAGGGCATCGACGCCTTGAGCATGCGCAAGCTCGGCACCCGCCTGAACGCCGGCGCCACCTCGATGTACACGCACGTGGCCAACAAGGACGAACTGCTCGAACTGGTCGTGGACGAGGTCTACGGCGAGATCGAAGCGCCTGCCACCGGCGATCCAGCGGGCTGGCAGGCGGCCATCACCCGCAGTGCCCACAGCATGCGCGCGACGCTCCTGCGCCACCCATGGATCGTCTCCGTGCTCGGCGAGGCCGGCCTGGCCTACCTGGGGCCCAACGTGTTGCGGCTGAGCGACGCCATGCTCGCCGTACTCGAACAGGGCGGATTCTCGCTGAAGGCGGCCGACCAGGCCATGAACACGGTCGTCGCCTACATCATCGGCGCCTCGACCAGCGAGGCCGCGTGGCTGACAACGCTCGCCCGCAGCGGACAAGGCGAACAGCAATGGGCCGACCGGCTGTGGCCCACCGCGCTGCAGGCCGTAGAGGGCTATCCGCGACTGCGAAGGTTGTACGCCGAGCAGCGCGCCCAGAGCCTGAGCGACACCCGCGACGACGACTTCGGCTACGGGCTCGAATGCGTCCTGCACGGCGTAGCCGCCCGCCTCGCCCCTCACGCGGACCTTTGACACAGGATTACGGCCCGCGTCCGCGCCCTCGTGAAGACAGTGCGGAGCGTGAGTGGGCTACGAGTAGGTCCGCACTCCAGGAATGGACGATCAACTGAGGTCTCGGCACGGAAGGTTCGGGTGAACTGGGGGTTTCGGTGGATACCGCGACCCCTGCTGCTGACACGTCCGCCGCCCAGCGGGGCTACTGCGATACGGGTGCCGCCGTTTTCCGATCCGTCGAAGGCGTCGTCGCCCGGCGTTCGGGAAGCGGCTGGCCCCGACCGGCGCCTTCGACCCGGTGGTGGACGGGCGGCGGCTGCACTTCACCGCGGTGGCGGGAGACTTCGCCGACCGCGAGAGCGGCAGCCGCTGGAACGTGCTCGGCCAGGCGATCGCGGGGCCGATGAAGGGCCGCCGCCTGGCCAGGATCGACCACGTCGACACCTTCTGGTTCGCCTGGGTGGCCTTCACCCCTGAGACGGAGATCCTGCGATGACCAGGTTGTTCGCGTGTCTGCTTGTCGTGGTCTTGGCGCTGACCGCTTGCGCGAGGACCGAGCCGGATCTGCTCGCGTTCCGGCTGCCCGCCGTGGACGGCGGCACCGTTGACGGGGCCTCCCTGCGGGGGCGGCCGGCCGTGCTGTGGTTCTGGGCACCCTGGTGCACGATCTGCCGGGCAGAGGCGCCAGAGGTGGGCCGGGCAACGCGTTACCAGTGCGAGGTTGCGGTGATCGGCGTGGCCGGGCGCGGGCCTGTCGCGGACATGCGACAGTTCGTCGAACAGACCGGGCTGCGGCATCTGCCGCACGCGGTCGACACCGATGGGGCGGTGTGGGCCACCTTCGGCGTCACCAGCCAGCCCGCCTTCGCCTTCCTCGACCGGCGCGGCTCGGCCGAGGTGTTCACCGGCTCCCTGCCGCCCGACGACCTGTCCTCCCGCATGGAGGCCCTCGCGCGCTGAGCGTCCTGCCCGTGGTACGGCAAGCCGTGCCGGTCGCCTGACAGTTCCACATGGCGGGACCGCGCTGGGTTGGAAGACGGCTGCAATCAACGCGGCCCCGCACCCGTCCGTACAGGCGAACAGGGAAACAACATCTCGCGAAGGAGCCTGTGATGGCTGCTGAACCCCTGCCCGGCCGCCTCACCCGCGGCGCGATAGGCGGCCTGGTCTCCGGCATGGTGTTCGCCGGGGCCACCATGTGGTTCTCCTCGACCATGCCGAACGGTAAGGCCGAGATGCCGCTGCACATGATCGCGAGCATCGTGCAGGGCGGCAAGGAAGCGATCATGGCAGGTCAGACCAGCGTCGGCGTCGGCCTGGCCGTGCACGCGGCGCTGTCGATCGTCTTCGGCGTCGTGTTCGGGCTGGTCACGCCGATGCTGCGCACCAACGGCACCGTTGCGCTGGTCGGCACCGTGTATGGCGGGCTGATCTACGTGGTTAACTTCCTGATCCTTTCGCCGCTGCTGTTCCCGGTGTTCGGCGACGCCAACCAGCCGTTCGAGCTCTTCGCCCACCTGGTGTTCGGCACACTGCTGTCGTTCTCCTTCTACGGATCCGGGGTACGTCGAAACGAGGGCTTCCTTGCGATCGGATCAGCCGAACGCGCCCCTGCCCGGTGAGATGAGCAAGCGGCACGAGCGGTTCCTTCGGGCCACCATGCCTGCGGCGGACCTGGTCTTCAACCTCGCCCGACGGCTGACGCCCGCGCAGGCGGACGCCGAGGACCTGGTGCAGGAGACCTATGCCCGGGCCTGGGCGGCCTGGATCGACGGCCGCCGCCCGCGCAAGGCGGCCCCGTGGCTGGCCACCATCTGCCTCAACCTGGGCCGTGACCGGCTCCGCCGTACCGCCACCCACGCCGAGACCTTCTGGCAGCCGACCTTCGATCCGCCCGGGCAAGCCGACGTTGAGAACGAGGCGGTCAACCGGTCGATGGTCGAGGCGGCGCTGCGGCGGTTGCCGGAGGAGCAGCGCCTCGCGGTGATCCTGATGGATCTGTGCGGGTTCACCGCGGCCGAGGTCGCGATCGTCGTCGGCTCGCCGCGGGGTACCGTCCTGGCGCGGGTGCATCGCGGGCGCAAGAAGCTGGCGCAAGCCGTACAGGAGGTGAAATCCCGTGCTCCACGATCCTGAACGCGATGCCGCCGCCTATCTGGCCGACGAGCTCAGCGCGTGGCGCCGCCTCTGGTTCGAGCGGCACATGCTGGACTGCCACGAATGCTGGAGCGAGGCCAACACCGCACGCCAGGGACGGATGCTGGCCGAATCCCTGCGCCAGGTGGCCCCGCCGTCAACACGCGAGCGCATCAGGTCGGTCGCGGACCTGGCTCAGGCACCTGACCGCAGGCGCTGGCCGTCCCTGATCCTCGCCAGCGCGGCGGCGGTGGCGATCGCCATCGTCCTGGCGCTGCTGCCGAGGCTGATGGAACAGCAGCCCGCCTCTCTGGTAGCCGCGGCCCAGCTGCTGCGATCTGGCGCCCCCACCGTCCAGCAACAGCCAGGTCCGCCGGTGCCACGCATCGGTGAGTATGCGTGGCGCGGCACTGCCCAGCGGGCACTGGGCGAGGTGACCGCAACCGTCTACAGCTACTCTGCCCCCGACGGCCGCCGCATCCTGGTGGTCGCCTCCAATCGTCAGTTCCCCCGCGCGGTCAATGCGCACGATCTGAAGCCCGCACCAAGCTGGATGGCCGAAATCGGTGACGTGTCCCTGTTCTGCTCGGACAAAGGCGGCACCTCCTGGCTGACCGTCGCGGCCGACGACGCCACCGCCCTCTCGGCAGGGCACGCGCTAGGCCTGCGATGAAGCCCGACGTGGGGTTTCAGATGTGTGAGGTGCTGCTGATTCGAATGAGTATGACGGGCAATGAGCGTCGTATCCTGGAGGAGATCGAACAAGCGCTGATGCGGGAGGATCCGGCCTTCGCCGAGCGCATCGCCACGATCTACCGTATCGAGTGCGGCGAGGCTTCTCCGGCCCCCATTCAGCGGCGGCAGCCTCGGATCGAGCGTCGGGTGTGGATCCTCCTCCTCGGTGCCCTGACCGTGATCGTGATCCTGGTGTCGGCAGTCCTCATGAGCTACCAAGGGCCGGCTTCTGCACTGTTACGGGGTTGAGGAACCGGTGGACGGCCGTTATCTGCTACGCGCTGCTGGCCTTCCCCATCGCGATGAAGCTCTGTAGTCCTCACCGAAGTGGAAGTCGCGAGCAATTCGATGCAGCGTACAACAGGGCAGTCAGCGGAACCGGTATTGAGTCGCGCAGTGCAGAGGAGGAGATCGACCAGGCGCTGGGCTGTGGCTGACCAAGAAGGCGGTAGCTCATTTCCGCTCTGACCCACTCCTAACGGACTAGGAGGCCGATCACACTCTGCTACTGACACGCGGTGTCGTCATTGCTGTCACTCACCTGACGCTCAACATGACCTGGAAGAAAGTTACGGCAGCAGGCTGCGCAGCGCGTCGAGGCGCTCGGGAACGATGGCGTACCAGGCCCACTTACCGCGCCGCTCCCGGCTGAGGAGACCGGCCTCGACCAGAATCGTCAAGTGGTGGCTCACCGTGGGCTGGGTGAGCCCGAGCGGGGCGGTGAGGTCGCAGACGCACGCCTCACCCGCGGCGCTGCCGCTGATCATGCTGAGCAGCTGCAGCCGAGTTGGATCGGCCACCGCCTTCAGCGCGCCCGCCAGACTCTCGGCCTCCGAACGGGACAGTGGCTCGGAGATCGCGATGGTGTGGCAGTCCTCATCCAGACGAAGGGCGCTTTGGTCGATCAGTGGCACTTCCCTATTTTCCACTCCATCAGTGTATTGAGGGTGACTCGTGGGTGATCTGAAGGTGAACGGCCGCCTCAGTCGGCGTCGGGCGCGGTGAACCGGTAGCCGAGGCCGCGCACCGTCCGGATGACCGAAGGGTTCTTCTCGTCGTCTCCGAGCCTGGCCCGCAGCCGTTTGACGTGGACCGCGATGGTGTTGTTCGGCGGCGAGGTGGTGCTGCGCCAGACCTTGTGTGCGATCTCCTCCCTGGTGACCACCCGGCCGTTGTTGGCCATCAGGAACTGCAGTAGCTCGAACTCCCGCAAGGGAACGTGAACGACCCTGCCCCGAAGGCGGACGACATGGGCAGCTCTGTCCAGCTCGATGTCGCCCACCCGAATTGAGGTCAGTGACGACTCGCCGCGTGCGGACTGGATGATCGGTAGCAGTTCCTGCCCGCGGTACGGGATCGCGACGCACGCGGTGGCTCCCGCCTGCAGCCCTTGAACGGCGATCTCGGCGTCGGCAGGACCGGCGCCCAGGATGATCGGGACGTCACGGTTTCTGCGCAGGGTCCTGATCAGTGCCACCAGGTCGACCGACGGAAGGTGGGCGCTGATCAGGATGACGTCGGGACGCGTCGTGCCGATCTGCAGCAACGCGTCCAGTCCGTCGCGGGAGTGGAGAACGACGATGCCGTAGTCGGCCAGCGCGGCGAGGTCGGCCTCTGGGTCGGCCACCAGCAGGACCGGTGGTTGCTCGTCGCCTGTGACCGGGTCGGGCATGGGTGTCACCGTCGCATGGCTCACGTGTCGTCTCCCTTCGTTCTTCTGGTCAGCCGAAGCGTCCGGTGATGTAGCCCTCGGTGCGCTTGTCGGCGGGGTTGGTGAAGATGCGGGACGTGGCGTCGAACTCGACCAGCCGGCCGTGCCGTACGCCTTCCTTGTCCACCTCGGCGGTGAAGAACGCGGTCCTGTCCGACACCCGGGCTGCCTGCTGCATGTTGTGGGTGACGATCACGATCGTGTACTCCTTGGCGAGGTCCTGCATCAGGTCCTCGATCTTGCTGGTGGCGATCGGGTCCAAGGCTGAGCAGGGCTCGTCCATCAAGATGACGTCGGGTTTGACGGCGATGGCCCTGGCGATGCAGAGCCGCTGCTGCTGCCCGCCCGACAGAGCCAGGGCGTTCTGCTTGAGCTTGTCCTTGACCTCGTCCCACAAGGCTGCCCGGTGCAGGGCCTGCTCCACCACCTCGTCCAGCCCCTTGCGCAGGCCGTTCACCCTGGGCCCGTAGGCGATGTTGTCGTAGATCGACTTGGGGAACGGGTTGGGCTTCTGGAAGACCATGCCGATGCGGCGTCGCACCTCGATGGAGTCGACGTGGTCGCCGTACAGGTCCTCGGTGTGGTAGGTGATCTTTCCGGCGATGCGGGCGCCCGGGATGAGGTCGTTCATGCGGTTGAGGCAACGCAGCACCGTGCTCTTGCCGCAGCCGGAAGGGCCGATCATGGCGGTGATCTCGCGGGGGGCGATGCGCATGTCGACGCCGCGCACCGCCTCGTAGTCGCCGTAGAAGACCGACAGGTTCTCCAGGGTGAAGACCGGATCGAAGGCTGCGGGCAGCTCTCTGGCGATCATGGATTCACCTGTGCTCACCTGGGTTGTGATGTCAGAGGTCACAGCCTTTTCACCACCGCTTCTGGGCGCGATTGCGGACGAAGATGGCGATGGAGTTCATCGCGATGATCACGATCAGCAGCAGCACGATGGCCGCTGAGGACAGATCGTGGAAGGCCTCGCGTGACTGGCTGATCCAGCCGTAGATCTGGATCGGCAGCACGGTGTAGCCGCTGAGGACGCCGTCGGGGACGTAGGCCACGTAGGTGAGGCCGCCGAGCAGCAACAGAGGCGCCGCTTCGCCTGCCGCCCTGGACAGCGCCAGGATCGAGCCGGTCGCCATGCCGGGGACCGCGGCGGGCAGTACCTGGCGTGAGATGGTCTGCCACTTCGTCGCGCCCAGGCCGTAGGAGGCCTGCCTGATCGAGCTCGGCACGGCGCGGATCGCCTCGCGGGAGGCGATGATCACGATGGGGAGCACCAGGAGCGACAGCGTGATGGAGGCCGTGAGGATCGTGGTGCCGAACCCGAAGCCACGGGCGATGACGCCAAGACCGAGGATGCCGTAGACGATCGAGGGGATCGCCGCCAGGTTGGCGATGTTCAGCTCGATCATCCGGTTGTACCAGCGGTCGGGGTCGGCGTACTCCTCCAGGTAGATGGCACCCAGGATGCCGACGGGCAGGCAGAAGACGGCAGTGAGCGAGATGACCCACAGGGTGCCGAACAGGGCCGACTTGGCGCCCGCCCGCTCGGGCCGCCTGATGGAGGGGAAGTTCTCCCACAGCCGGGGGTCCAGCCGCGACCAGCCCTTGTAGACGACGTAGACGAGCAGGGTGACGAGGAAGGCCACGGCGATGGCCAGGCACACCCGCAACAGCCACTTGAAGACGATGTCGCCCCAGGGGATGCCGCGCCTGGCCAGGACGAGCGTCCTGGTCTTGGTCATAGCGGGAGCGCTCACTCGTACACCTCCCTGAAACGCCGGACCAGCCGGGCGCTGATGAGGTTCATGACGAAGGTGATGAGGAACAGCAGGGCGCCTACCGCGAAGATCGTCTTGTAGTCGAGGGAGGCGGTGGGTAGGTCGCCTGAGCCGGCCTGGGCGATGAAGCCGGTCATCGTCTGCATCGCGTCGAGCGGGTTGAAGGAGAGCTCGGGCTTGTTGCCTGAGGCGATCGCCACGATCATCGTCTCGCCGATCGCCCGCGAGATGGCCAGGACGAACGAGGCCACGATGCCCGACAGCGCCGCCGGCACGACGACTCGGACGGCGACCAGCCTGGTGGAGGATCCCAAGGCGTAGGCGCCATCGCGCAGGCCGCGTGGCACGGCGGACATGGCGTCTTCCGACAGCGACGCCACCGTGGGGACGATCATGATGCCCATGACCAGTCCGGCGGACAGGGCGTTGAACACGTCGGGCGACATGCCCGCAGGCAGCCAGCCCTGCAGGGTCGGCGTGACGAACCGCAGCGCGAAGAAGCCGTAGACCACGGTCGGAACCCCCGCCAGTACCTCCAGGATCGGCTTGAAGGTCATGCGGGTGCGCGGATGGGCGTACTCGCTCAGGTACAGCGCCGCGCCCAGGCCGAGCGGGATGGCCACGACGACCGCGATGACAGTGATCAGCAGGGTGGCCGTGACCAGAGGCAGCACGCCGTACGCGGGTGGCTCGAACAGCGGCGCCCACTGAGTGGTGGTGAAGAACTCGGCGAAGCTCACCGAGGCGAAGAACTCCACGGTCGGCGGCACCAGGGAGACCACGATCCCCACCGTGGTGGCGACCGAGACCAGCGCGGCGGCGACGAGCACGACCTGGACGGTCCGCTCGCCGTAGCGGGAGCGCGCCCGCCCCAACGGGCCCTGAGGGCTCGCCGGGGCGGACGGCGTGGCGGGGGCTGTCATCCGCCGGCCTGGCTCTTCAGCTTGTCGAGGTCGGCCTTCAGCTCACCCTCCTGCTGGGCGTTGAGCGGGATGAACTTGGCGTCCTCGGCGATCTGCTTGTGGTTGGCCACGTAGTACTCGACGAAGCCGAGTACCTCGGGCCGCTTCAGCGACTCGGCCTTCGGATAGATGAACAGCGGCCTGGCCAGCGGCTTGTAGGTGCCGTCCTGCGCGGACTGCACGCTCGGCGCCACGCAGCCGCCGCCGCCGTCGATCTGCACGGCCTTGAGCTTGTCGGCGTTCTCCTCGAAGTAGGAGAAGCCGAAGTAGCCGAGGCCGCCCTTGGAGCCGGACACGCCCTGTACGGTGACGTTGTCGTCCTCGCTGGGGCTGTAGTCGGTACGGCTGGCGCCTTCCTCACCGTTGATGACGTCGGTGAAGTAGTCGAACGTCCCCGAGTCTGTTCCGGCGCCGAACAGCTTCAGCGGCTCGTCGGGGAACTTGGCGTCGACCTGCTTCCAACTGCTCACCTTCGAGCCTGGCTCCCAGATCTTCTTGAGCTGCTCCACGGTCAGGCAGGTGGCCCAGGTGTTGTCCTTGTGCACGACCACGGTGAGCGCGTCGTTGGCGACGGTGAACTCCTCGTAGGTGATGCCCTTGGCCTGGCAGGCGGCCTTCTCCTCGTCCTTGATCGGGCGGGAGGCGTTGGAGATGTCGGTCTCGCCGTTGCAGAACTTCTCGAAGCCGCCGCCGGTGCCCGAGGTGCCGACCGTCACGCGGACCTTGGCCTGCTGCTCGGCGAACAGTTCCGCGGCGGCGGTGGACAGCGGCGCGACCGTGCTGGAGCCGTCGACCTTCACGTCTCCGGCGAGTTCCTTGGTCGGCTCGGCAGCGCCGGTGGCGGCACCGCTGGCACCGGCCTCGCTCGTGGGGTTGCCCTGGTTTCCACCGCATGCGGCCAATGCGAGGGCGCATGCCGTCACTGCCACTGCGGCCCGCATTCGATTGCTCACGATCTTTCCTTAGGTTCGATGCCGAGCCCGGCCGTCGACCAGGCTTCCGTTCCCCTCATGACAGATCGAAGCTCGTCTATGTGAACAATCGGCAAACGCCGCCTGAGCGGTCGATAAATTCATAGAGCGTCATCTATGTGACACGATGGAGGGGGTCATCGGAAGGTGGACTACGTGCATCTGTTGGTCATCGGAGGCAGCGACGCCGGGATCGAAGCGGGCCTCGCCGCCCGCTCCATGGACCCCGGAATGGACGTGACCCTGCTGGTCGCCGACCGCTTTCCGAACTTCTCCATCTGTGGCATCCCGTACCACGTCTCGGGCGACGTACCGGACTGGCGTGACCTCGCGCACCAGAGCGCCGACGATTTGAAGGCGGCCGGCCTGGAGCTGCGCCTGGGTGAGCGCGCCGTGGCGATCGACCCGGCCGCTCGCACCGTGCTCACCGACGCGGGCGCCCTGTCCTATGACCGGCTCGTCATCGGCACGGGCGCCATGCCGCTGCGCCCGCCCATCCAGGGGCTGGACGAGCTTGGCGCGGCTGAAGGCGTCCATGAGCTGCACACGATGGACGACACCCTCCGGCTCATGGAGCGCCTCGACCAGGAGACCGCGGATTCGGTGATCATCATCGGCGCCGGTTACATCGGCCTGGAGATGGCCGAGGCTCTGTCCGCGCGAGGGGCGCGGGTGACCGTACTGGAGCGTTTCGAGCAGGTGATGCCCCGCTCGCTCGACCCGGAGCTCGCGGCCGAGCTGGCGAGCGAGCTCGGCTCGCGCGGCGTCGAGGTCCAGTGCGGCGCCACTGTCGCCTCCATCGCACGCGACGGCACACGGCTGGCCGTGACCAGCCAGGACGGACGGCGGCGCACCGCCGACCTGGTCCTGGTCGTCACCGGCGTGCGGCCCAGTACTGAGCTCGCGACCGGGGCGGGAGCTCGGCTGGGGGCGGCGGGCGCGGTGGAAGTGGACCGCCGCATGCGCACGGGACTGCCTGACGTGTACGCCGCGGGCGACTGCGTGCAGACCTATCACCGGCTTCTGGGCCGTCATGTCTACCTGCCGCTCGGAACCACCGCGCACAAGCAGGGACGCGTCGCGGGAGAGGACGCTGCAGGCGGTGACCGCGTCTTCGCCGGGGTTCTCGGCACCCAGGTGGTCAAGGTTTTCGACCGAGTGGCCGCCGCCACCGGCCTGCGCGACGCCGAGGCCGCCGAGGCCGGATTCACTCCCACGACCGTGGACACCGTCGCCGACGACCACAAGGCCTACTACCCGGGCGCGACGCCGATCCGGATCCGGCTGACCGGCGACCGTGCCACCGGCCGCCTGCTCGGCGCGCAGCTCGTCGGCCACCTCGGTGCGGAGATCGCCAAGCGGATCGATGTGCTGGCCACCGGTATCCACCACGGCATCTCCGTGGCGGAGGTGGCCGATCTGGACCTGTCCTACACCCCACCACTGGGCAGCCCGTGGGACGCACTGCAGCAAGCCGCACGGCAGTGGAGTCGGCTATATTGACAGCAGTAAATATCGAAAGCTGTCTATGTGGGGATGTGCGGTGGAGATGTTGGACGTGCTCGACTGCAGTTCGCCGCTCATCCGCGAACCGCTGAACGAGACGCACTCGGGCGTGCTCGCCCGCGCCTTCAAGGCCCTAGGTGACCCTGTACGGCTGCGCATCCTTTCGATCGTTGCCAGCCACGACGGCGGCGAGGCCTGCGTGTGTGACCTCACCGCCGAGTTCGAGCTCTCCCAGCCGACCATCAGCCACCACCTCAAGGTGCTCAAAGAGGTAGGACTCCTCGCCTCGGAGCGTCGCGCCTCGTGGGTCTACTACCGGGTCGTACCGGAGACGCTCGCCGAGCTGTCGACGCTGCTGAGCGTCCCGGCTCGGGAGCGTGCGTGATGGCCCTGCGCGATCCCGACCCCGTACTCCGCCGTATCGCCGCGCAGCTCCAGCCCCGTTTTCCCGGCGTCTACTCCACCGAGACGGTGGAGCGCTACGTCGTCGAGTCCTACCGGGCGCTGTCGGCCACCGCCCGTGTGCGCCAACACCTGCCCGCCCTTACCGAGAAACTCGCCGAAGAGCGCCTCGTCGCCCTGGCCCAAGCCAACGGCGTCCTGGCCAAGCCGGTGTACGAGGTGCTGTTCGTCTGCACCCACAACGCGGGCCGCTCGCAACTGGCCGCCGCGCTGATGAACCACCACGCCGCAGGCCGCGTGCACGTCCGCACCGCTGGCACCCGGCCAGCCGCGGACATTGAGCCGGCGGTGGCCGAGGCGTTGGGCGAGATGGGCCTTGGCGTGTCGGCCGAGTTCCCCAAGCCGCTGACCGATGAGGTGGTCCAGGCGGCCGACGTCGTGGTCTCGATGGGCTGCGGTGACGCTTGTCCCGTTCATCCGGGACGGCGCTACCTGGAGTGGAACCTGCCCGACACGCACGGCAAGTCGCTGGCTGAGGTCCGCGACATCGCCGTCCTGGTCGACCTGATGGTGCGCGACTTGCTAGACGAACTCACCTGGCAGCCGACACCGGGAAACGAGCCCCGTACATGATCAAGGTATTGGCCATGAAGCCTGTGTGCAGGCTCACCACTGTCTAGGCACTCTCCGGCCGCCGTCTACTGGACACTGATGTACCCGTCCGCGACCGACTGTGCTATGAAGTTGAGCCGAGTCTGCTCCATCTGCTCCAGCGTCGGACTGACGTCAACACCGAAGAAACCGCCCCAGGTCTTCACATCTGAGGTAAGCGATCCCAACACAGCCATCACCGCCGTCAGGACGGTAGCGGCTTCTCCTTCCCAACCGTCTTCGGTTCGAGCACGTGCGATGAGCCACGGGCGGGCATGCACCGCGCCGGAGAGGAGATGGTAAGTGCCTTTAGCCCATGAGGGCAGGAAATCCTTGGTCCGCTCTTCGATCTTGTAACGAAGAGGGGCGTGTTCCACATCGACGGAGTACCCATCCTCGCCGCCGCGGCGCATCCTGACTGCACCAGCGTCCTGCAGCAGTGCCCCCACCCCTGCCTCGCTCGCTCGCGCTGCTCCTGCTCCTTCTAACCAGAACCCCGCAGCCTTCGACTCGTTGCGGACTTCCGTCATCCGCAGGCTCACGACACGAGCTGCCAGCGGAATCGACGGTTCCCAGAGGTAGCGGGTCAGGGCACCTGACTCAACGGGCACACGGGCCAGTGCCAAGGGCGACCACACAGGGGCCGGCTGCATGAGGATGACGTGCTCGAGCGCCCGGATGTGCTCGTGCGAGTGCAACCACATCAGCTCCCCGCAGGTGAGAACCATGTGGTGCAGGAATAGCCTCGCTTCCTTTCTGTCTCCGTCCGGAAGCGCGATCAGAGCGTCAGCCTCCTGACGGAAGACACCGACGGGGAGCTCGTCAGGCCATGCCTGATCAGCGAGATCGCGAAACGTGACCAAGATCTCGGAGCACGCTTTGGCGAACGGCTCGCTGATGGGCACGAGAGGGACGTGGTTGATCTCATCCGGGGCCTCTGGAGGCTCGATCATGATGCAGAGACTAGGGGTGAGAAGGTTCGACGCGTTGGCCTTTTATAGGGCACGAGAAAACGTAAGCGTACGAATCGCTTGTTCTCTCCTGCACGGAGAGGTCCCCCGCGCACCACCGAACTACGGTTTCTCCCCCACGAGGCCCGCTTCGATGGTTGGGCTGCAACTACGTACCGGACGCAAGCCCCGATCGCATGATCTCGGTGACTGTTTCTCTGGCGGTGCGGCTGGCGCCGATCAGGGTGGCCGAGGCCGGACCGGTCCAGTCGCCGTAGCCGAGCAGGCGGAGGCGGGGTTCGCCGACGGCTCGGGTGCCGTCGACCGAGATGAGCCCGTCGGGACCGCGCAGCCGTAGCGGAGCCACGTGGCCGAGGGCGGGGCGGAAGCCGGTGCACCAGATGATGGCGTCGCAGGCCAGGCTGGTGCCGTCGGGCCAGGCGACGCCTTCCGCGGTGATGCGGCTGAACATCGGTTCGGCCTTGAGGACGCCGCGGTCGCGGGCTTCGCGGACGGGCGGAACGGCGACGATGTCGCCCAGGTCGCCGATGCCAGCTCCGCCTTCAGCGCGCCGGGTGGCCAAGGCGAACAGCGCCCGGCCGTCGACCTCGTCGGGCAGCAGGAACGGCTGGAGGCCTGGGTCTACCAGATCACCCGCAACGCCGTCATCGACCACCACCGCCGATCAGCGACGATGGCTCGAACGCATGCCCAGGCCGCCAACGACCGCAGCTTGCAGCTCGGCGCGATCGGCGCCGAGGAGTCAGCCCTGCTGGCGCAGTGCCTGAAACCGCTGGTCGCCGGGCTGGCCGAGCCCTACCGCGAGGCGATCGTCCGCACCGAGTACGAGGGTCTGACCCAGGCCGAGGCCGCTCGGCGGGCCGGCGTCTCCGTCCCTGGCATGAAGTCGCGGGTGCAACGCGCGCGCAGGCAGCTGGGGGACTTGCTGGGCGCGTGCTGCCGGGTCGAGCTCGACACGCGCAAGGCGGTCCGCTCCGTGGAGAAGCAGGGGCCCTGCCCCTGTTGAGGCTCAGCCGCAGCCGCCGCTGGGAGCACAGTCAGTCGGTGGGCAGCACGCCTGCAGGCTGGCCTGCAGGTCGCTCAGTGCTCTGCCGATCCTGGCCGGGTCGGCGCGGTAGTAGACCGTCTTCCACTCTCGCCGTGAGGTCAGCACGCCGCCGTCGCGCAGGGTCGCCAGGTGGGTGGAGGTGGCCGACTGCGCCAGCGACATGCGCTCGGCGACCTCGTTGACGGTCAGCTCGATCCCGCCGGAGAACAGCATGAGGATCTGCTGGCGGGTTTCGCTGGCCATGGCCTTGAGGAAGCCGCGCGCCGCGTCGGTCAGCTCGATGTCGCTCGCCATCTCCATAGGATGACTCTACTCCTTCATATTTTCATTTCCTGATATGAGGATATGATGCCGCGCATGGACACCATCGTCATTGGCGGCGGCCAGTCAGGCCTGGCCGCCGCCCGAGCGCTGCGCGACGCCGGACTCACGCCCGTCATCCTGGAGGCGGGCGAGCACCCCACCGGCTCCTGGGCCAACTACTACGACAGCCTCACCCTGTTCTCACCCGCCCGCTACAGCACGATGCCCGGCCAGCCCTTCGACGGCGACGGCGACCACTACCCGCACCGCGACGAGGTCGTCGACTACCTGCGGCGCTACGCCGACAGCCTGGACGTGGAGATCCGCACCGCCACCCGCGTCACCGCGGTGGAGGCCGACGGCGCGGGCGGCTTCCTGGTGCACATCGAAGGAGGCGACACCCTGCGCACGGCGGGCGTCGTGGCGGCCAGCGGCTCCTTCGGGGACCCGTATGTCCCCGAGGTGCCCGGACGGGAGAGCTTCACCGGACAGCTCTTGCACGCGGCCGACTATCGCAATCCGAAGCACTACGCCGGGCAGCGGGTCGTCGTCGTCGGCGCGGGCAACTCCGCCGTCCAGATCGCCTACGAACTGGCCGACAGCGCCACCGTCACCCTGGCCACCCGCCAGCCCATCCGGTTCATGCCTCAACTGGTCGGCGGCAAGGACATCCACTACTGGCACACCACCACCGGCTTCGACTCCCTGCCCCCGCAGTGGCTGGCCCGCATCGCCACCGGCACGCTCGTTCTAGACACCGGCGATTACGCCGCCGCCCTGGAGGCAGGCCGGATGGACCGGCAACCGATGTTCACCGGCTTCGACGGCGAGAACGTCATCTGGTCCGACGGCACGCCCGAGCGGGTCGACACGGTCATCTTCGCCACCGGCTACCGGCCGCACCTGAACTACCTGCAACCGCTCGGCGCCCTCGACGCCAGTGGTTTGCCGCTGCAGGCCGGCGGTCTGTCGACCACCCACCTGGGGCTCAGCTATGTGGGCCTGGAATTCCAGCGGTCGTTCGCCTCCAACACCTTGCGCGGGGTGCACCTCGACGCCGCCCACATCGCCGCCCCGATGGCCGCCTACGCCGGTGGCGCGCTGGCCGCATACGGCCTGTGACATGGGGTCTCCGCTGGTCACGCTAGGGCTCGTCCTGCTGCTGGTGGCGACCATGCTCACCATCGGCACCGCCCTCACGGTGGAGGGATTCACCGCCCTGCTGCGCCGCCCGCGTGCGCTGATGGCGGCCATCGCGGTGAACGTCGTCGTCGTACCGGCTGTCGCGGTGGCGCTGGTGAACGGCCTGGCGCTGGACGGGCCTGTCGCCTACGGGATCGTGCTCGCCGCAGCCGCGCCCGGCGGAGGCACCGGGACGCTGCTGGCGTACCACGCCCGCGGAGATCTGGCCCTGGGGGTGAGCTTGCAGGGTGCGCTCGCCGTCCTCGGCCTGCTCGCCGTACCCGCCTGGAGCCTGGCCGCGCCTTACGCGGGCGCGGCCATCGGCGGCGCGGCCACTGCCCAGGTGGTGGCCATGCTCGTCGCTCAGCTGATCCCGATCGCGGTGGGAATGTGGCTGCGCGCCCGGCGACCGATCCTGGCCGAACGGGTGCAGAAGCTCAGCCGCAAGGTGGCCGACGTGCTGCTGGTGACGATGACCGTCTACATCCTGGCCACCACCGCCACCCAGCTGGCCACCATCCCCGCCATCGGCTACGCCACCTTCGCCTTGCTGTCGCTGGTGTGCCTGGCCGCCTACGCCACTCCCGCCCTGGTCACCCCGGCCGCCCGGCGGGCGGTGGCGATGACCACCACCGTCCGCAACCTGTCCCTGGCGCTACTGGTCGCCGTGCTGTCGGCCGACGCCGCCCGAGTCAGCCTCACCGTGCTGGCTTACGCCCTGGTCATGTACGCCGTCGCCGCGCTCGCCCTCATCCCTTTGCGGAAGAGCGCTCTGCTGGAAAGGACTTCGCCCGATGCCTCACCTGTCTGACCCGGCCCTGTCCGACGCCGCCCTGCCGGTGGCTGTGATCGGCGCTGGGCCGGTCGGCTTGGCCGCAGCTGCTCACCTGGCCGAGCGCGGCCTGCCCTTCGTCGTCCTGGAATCCGGTCCCGTCGCAGGCTCCTCGGTACGCCAATGGGGGCACGTGCGCCTGTTCAGCCCGTGGCGCTACAACACCGATCCTGCCGCACGCCGCCTGCTGCAGGCCGGCGGCTGGGTCTCGCCGGACCCGGACGCGCTGCCCACCGGCGCCGAACTCGCCGAGCACTACCTGCAGCCGCTGGCCGAGCTCCCCCAGATCACCCCTCACGTGCGCTATGGCGCCCAGGTGAGTGCCATCAGCCGCTTGGACCTGGACCGGCTGCGCACCCCCGGCCGCGAAAGCGCCCCGTTCGTGCTGCGCCTGGAGGACGGCACCGAGGTGACCGCTCGCGCCGTGATCGACGCCTGCGGCACCTGGAAGACGCCCAACGTCTTGGGCGCCAACGGGCTGCCCGCTCACGGCGAACTCGACGCCGCCGCCTGGATCGACCACGCCCTGCCCGACGTCCTGGGCGCCGATCGTCGCCGCTACGCGGGTCGGCACACGGTGGTCGTCGGCGCCGGCCATTCCGCCGCCACCACCCTCCTGTCCTTGTCCGAGCTCGTGGAGCAGGAACCAGGCACTCGCGTGACGTGGGCAATCCGCACCGCTGATCCCGATCGCGCCTACGGCGGTGGGGACGAGGACGCTCTGCCTGCCAGAGGATCGCTCGGTTCAGGGCTGCGGCTCCTGGTCGACAAAAGCCTGGTCGAACTGGCCGCAGCCTTCAAGATCCGCTCCGTACGGCCACTGTCGGACCAGAATCGGGTCGAACTGCTGTCCTCGCGCGCGGACGGCTCGCTCTGGTCGATCACGGCCGACCGGGTCGTGGCGGCCACCGGCTACCGCCCCGACCACTCCATCGCCGCCGAACTCCGACTGGACAACGATCCGATTCTGGGCACCACCCGCCTGCTGTCCCCGCTCATCGACCCCAACGACCACTCCTGCGGCACGGTGCGGCCCCACGGCGTCGACGAGCTCACCCACCCTGAGCCCGGCTACTACGCCATCGGCGCCAAGAGCTATGGCCGTGCCCCGACCTTCCTCTTGGCCACCGGCTACGAGCAAGCCCGCTCCGTCGTCGCCGCGCTGGCCGACGACTGGGCCACGGCTCGCGAGGTTCACCTGGACCTGCCGGAAACCGGCGTGTGCTCGGCGACGCTCGGGGTGCGCTCGATCGCCGAAAGCTTCGGCCTGGCTCCGGACACTCCGGCCAAGCTGATCGCGGCCACCACCCGCCTGCTGCCCGAACACGCCACCGCCGCTGACGCCGTCATGGCGGCCGCCACCGAGCTCGGCATCGAGCCTGCGGCCGCGCTACGCCTGGCGGCCTTCACTGCCGAGCAGTTCGACGGCGCCCCGGCCTGACCAGCACAGCGGGGCTCTCAGCGGGGGAAGTGCGGATCGCGACCCGCCACCAGGCCACCGCGGGTGCCGTTGAGCAGCCAGCCGATGTAGATCGCCAGTTGCTGGGCTTCGGGGCCGGGTAGCAGCATGCAGTAGTTGAGGGCGTGGTTGAAGCGTTGCTGGCCGATCCAGCGCCTCTCCTCCACGAGGGTGCGCTGCATAACGGCGATCTGTCCTGCTGGTCCGCCGAAGGTCTGGAGCGAGATGCCGAACCAGGCGCGTACGGCCTGGCGAAACGGGATCATATCGTCGGATGAATGCGGGGCGCGTGTGGCGTTCACGGTGGTCTCTGCAGTTTCATCGCGGTCTTCGGATGCTGGTGGAGTCACAGGGTGAGCCTTAGAACGGCGCTTGGGGTGGAAAGCGGATCGGCTGTGTAGGCAGCGGCTTACCGCACACTAGGGCGGCTCCTCCCGTTCTGTTGGGAGCTGGACGGTGCGGAACATCCGCCACAGGGCCAAGTCGTAGCCGATCTTGGCGGTTCCCGCGATCAGGAAGGGCAGCGCCAGGCCGAGGGGCTGCAGCAGTCCGGCAAGGGCGGGTCCGGCCGGTCGGGTGAGGTAGCGGGCAGTGTTGGTGATGGCGGCGGCAGCGGTGCGCTCGTCGGCGGGGACCAGTGCCATCACATACGCCTGCCGGGTGGGCACGTCCATCTGGGACAGGCAGGCGCGGGCCAGCAGCAGCGCGATCGCCCCGGGGAGGGTGGGGGCGAACGGGATCGCGGCGAGCAGCACGTTGGATGGCAGGTGGGTGAACACCATCGTGCGCAACAGCCCGACCCGGTCAGCCACCATGGGGGCGGCCAGCAGGGATGCGGTCTGCAGCGCGCCCACCGCGGCGAAGGTGAGCCCGATCGTCTGGGTGGTGGCACCATGACGGAGGACGAGCCAATAGCCGAGATAGGCCTGGACCACGAACCCGCCGGCGAGGCTGTCGAGGGCGAACAGGCCGGCCAGCCGCGCCACCGCGCCACGGGAGCGGGTCAGTATCCGAGGCCGGGCAAGGCCAGGCCGCATGGCGGGAGCCTCGACGGTGGCGGGCAGGCGGGCGGCCAGCAGCGCACCAGCGGCGCCGACCGCGAGCAGCACACCGCCGAGCAGCCGCCGATCGGCGGGTAGCGCGCCGAGGAGTGCCCCGGCGGTTCCGGCGACCGCGGCGACCGCGTTGTACAGGCCGAAGCCGCGCACGACCTGGCGCTGGGGTTGTCCCGTCCCGGCCAGCATGACCTGCTCCAGGGTGGTGAACGGCCCAGATTCGATCACCTCGACCGACAGCGCGCCGGTCATGGCGACCACGGCCAACAGCCACAGGGGCGTTCCGATGGCGATGACCAGACCGCAGCAGGCCAACGCCGCATACAACGCCGTATAGAGGCGGCGGCGGCCGAGGCGGTCACCCCAGCGGGCCAGGACGAGGCTGGAGACGAGGCTTCCGGCGAGGACCGCCGCCAGGAGCAGCCCCACCTCGGCGGAGGACAGGCCGTCGAGGCGCAGGATCGCCCCCAGCTGCACGGCCGCTACGCCGTACCCCAGGCCGCGCAATGCCTGAGCGGTCAGAACGACGCGCACGGTCTTGACGCCATCCTGGCGGCCGCTTGTCATGCCGGTTCTCGTCCCAGCAGGAAGGCGCGGCGGTCGAACTCATAGAGGCCGTCGAACACCGGGGCGCTGATCTCCAAGACTCGATGATCGTCGCAGGTCATCGACAGACCGCGCAGGACCACGTCGAGTCCAGCGGCTTCAGGCGCCTCGTAGCGCTCATCGTCGATGTCGAACGCTTGGCCTTGCAGTGGTGGAACGTTGAAAAGGAACATCTCGTCCAACGTGTCATGAGTCCTAGCGGCGTGATCGGCAGAACGCGCATCGGACACCTATGCGTGCTGGCCGTGTTACTGGTGCTGTTCACCGGTGCGGGCAGCTCCTGGTCTGTTCCCTCCCTGCTGCCCGCCCATGCCGGCGCGGCTTCCTCCGCAGAGGAGATCGCCGAACGCCTGCGGCAGCACGTGATCGCGGATCCTGAGAGCGGGATCATGATGAGACCGGACGTCGCAGGCCCGGTCATGTCCTGCGCGGACACCGTAGCCGGGCTGTGGCCGCCGCAGGGTGTGCCGTCCTATTCCGCGCTACTCAAGGTGAGAGAGCTCGCCGCCCCGCTCACCGTCCGGTTCTGGGTGACGACGCCGGCGAGGGCGCGGGAAACCGTCGACGCGGCGCGACAGGCCGCCGCAGGTTGCTCAGGCCCTGAGACGGATGGTCCCGGTCGAGCGCAGGAGCCGAACCGGCGCGCGGACTCCGCCTTCGACCGGCGTGGCTGGAGCGGCGTTCAAGGCGTGGCCTCGCAGCCCGGAAGTTCGGACAACGGGGACTGGTACACCACCGCGCACCTCGTGGCGGCTCGTGGCGCTCTCCTCACCGAGATCGCATGGGACTGGAGCTTCGAACAGGGAGACGGGCTGGACCCCCGGTGGCGCAAGGGAGGCACCGCGGCGGCCGAAGCGGTGCTCTCCGCCGTCGGTGGCGACCCCGCCCATCCGGCTCCCGACGGCTCCCCTGCGCACGGGGCCACGGCCCTTCTCGCAGCCAGACTCCCTGCGACTTCTGCCTATGGCGAAGCAATGAGGCCCTGGCCCGAGGTCCAAGGAGAAGCACGAAAGAAGCCGGGCTGGTCGACGCCCGTGGAGCATGACATGACGTGCTCCTTCTACTTTCACCGGCAAGAGGGCCTGCCAGGAGGCATGCCCGCGGTGACGCGCCTACTGTTCGGATCTGTTGCCGTGCGCGAGGACATGTCGGTTCTCCCTGACGCGCAAACTGCCGAGACCGTACGGCGGCGCCTGTTGCGATGGGACAGCTGGCCGGAAGGCGACAAGATAGATCCCTGCTATGAGCCAGACGTCAATGACGACGCCGAACCTCCCGCGGTCACCATCGGGCGCCGCATCCAACCGTTGCGGCACGGCAGCTGGACCGGCCAGGTGGAGACCTTCGCTACCCGGCGAGCCAAGCTGCCTGCTCAGCCGACCTATCGCGACTCGGTGGCCCATGTCGCGATCGCGGTGAGACGCGGCACCACCGTGGTCTATCTGCGATGGCAGGGCACGGCGGGACCGAACCTCGAAGCCGGTCTGGCGCGGGGACGTGCCGCCGTGATCGGGACGCTGGAAGCCTTGACCTGACACTGAGCGGCCGACGATGAATTGCTCGAGGTTGAGGGCCCCGTGGGCAGCCAGTTGGAAGAACCTGTGTCGGCTCAGGGCGAGCGAGCCGACCACTGGTCGCGTGTCTGGCAGTAGGCGAGGGCTTCGCGGATGGTGAGGCGGGAGGCCCGCCGGGCGGGAGCCAAACCGGCCAGGGCGGATCCCGCGACGGCGGCCAGCGCCCAGATCCCCAAGGCCGTCGGTGAGATGGTGAGCGGCAGCGGGGTCTTGAAGGCGAGGTCACCGAGGAGCTGACCGACCACAAGGCTGAGCGGGATGGCGAGCAGGGCCGCGAGGACCCAGCTGAGCAGGCCGATGAAGACGTTCTCTCCGAGCACGATGTTGATCAGGGTGCGCGGGGTGGCGCCGATGGCCTGCATGACAGCGAACTCCCGGGTCCGTTCCACCACGCTGGTGCCGGTGGCGGCGGCCAAACCAAGAATGCCGACAGCGGCCATGAGCGCGGCCAGGGCGATGAGCGCGGCGATCAGGATGTAGATGTGACCGTCGACTGCGGCGCGTAGTTCGGCCGTCGACAGGGTAGCCGCTTCCACCTTCGCTTCGCTCAGCGTGCGTTGTACAGCCGGGGCGTCGCTAGTGACGATGCGCAGGTTGGTGGCTGGACCGATGTGCCGCTCGATGGTGGACTTCGTGACGTAGGCGGAGGCCGATGAGCCGACCTCTCGGACGGTTCCGACGATCCGCCAGGTCGTGGCTCGGCCGTCGGTCTTCAGAGTGAGGGTGTCGTCGACCTTGGCGTCTGGCAGCTGTCGGCGAACCCTGGAACACCATAGACTTGGAGAGTTGGGGAAACCCGCGGATCCGGACCGGGGACCAGGGATCGCTGCCCCAGGAGGACGTTATGCGGCAGACAAGACTGGCCGGCGAATCGGCGGAGTACCTCGCCGCCCGCGAGGAACTGCGCCTGGCCGAGATCGACCTCATGCGCCACCGCGAGAAGGTCGCGGCCCAGCGACGGGCGCTCCCGCAGGGGCCGCCCGTCGACGACTACGTCTTCATCGAGGGCCCCGCCGACCTCGACGCGGGCGACGCGCCGGTCCGCGAGGTCTCCCTCGGCGGGCTCTTCACCGCGCAGGACCGCCCGCTGATCGTCTACCACTTCATGTACGGCAAGCTGCAGACCGATCCGTGCCCCATGTGCACCCTGTGGATCGACGGCTTCAACGGCATCGCCCACCACATCGCCCGGAACGCCGACTTCGCCGTCGCCGCGGCAGCCGACCCGCCCGCCCTGCGGCAGCACGCCCGCAACCGCGGCTGGCACCGGCTGCGGCTGCTGAGCTGCGGCGACAGCACCTTCAAGTACGACCTCGGCAGCGAGGACAAGGAAGGCGAACAGGACTCCACCATCTCCGTCTTCACCCGCGACGGCGACGGCGCGATCCACCACTTCTACTCCGCCCACCCCCGCATGGCCGACGACATCGACGAGCGCGGCATCGACCTCCTCGCCCCCGTCTGGCACCTCCTCGACCTCACCCCGCACGGCCGAGGCGACTGGTTCCCGCACCTCGACTACTGACCTTCGACCGCCGAGTTTGATCTTGGGCCGGTGTCGTCCGGTTTTTGGTGTGCCGCATTTGTGGCTGCTTCGAGCAGGGGCAACGGGCATATCCGTTGCTTTTTCGGCGAGTACTACCGGAACCCCGGTAAGGGTGGTCAGGTGAGTGATGAACTGGCGGGCATCTGGCCGCTGCTGGCCTTGCGGATCACAACACCGCGGCTGGAGCTGGCTGTGCCGAACACCGACGACCTGCTGAACCTCGCCCGGGCCTCCCGCGACATCCAACCACCTGACGAGGTCCGCTTTCAGCAGGCATTCCTGTACGAGTCGTCGCCGCTACGAGAGCGGCAGCTGCTGCAGCACCATTGGCGAGCTCTGGCCCACTGGCAACCCCACAGCTGGGACTTGCACCTCGCGGTCCGCGTCGACGGCGTTGCGATCGGCCTGCAGAACATGTGGGCGGATGACTTCGCGACCGTACGGATGCTAGAGACCGGATCGTGGATCACCCGTCGGCACCAGGGCAGAGGGCTTGGGACCGAGGCCCGGGCGGCGATGCTGGTGCTGGCGTTCACGCACTTGGGTGCTCTGGAGGCCAGGACCTCCTACATCGAGGGCAACGCCGCATCGGTGGCGGTGTCGCGCAAGCTGGGCTACGTCGACAATGGGCACCGCGCGGTCAGCCGCGACGGTGTCCATGTGGTGGAGCACATCCTGGCGTTGACTCGTGAGAGCTGGCAGGCGCGCCAGGTCCCCAGGATCCAGGTCTACGAGATCGCGCCCTGTCTGGAGCTCTTCGGCGTCGACTGACTGCGGCCACCTCGCCGGGGTTCGTCGCTTGCCGGCGGCCGCCGCAGTGGGCGACGAAAGCCCCGCGCGCCCGGCGCTACGCGGCGCAGGCGTCGGCGATCCTCGACTTCGGCTGCGGCACCGGCCATCTGCTGAGCGCAGTGGCCGAGCGCTATCCCTCGCGCGTCTGGTCGGCGTCGACGCCTCGTCCGCGATGATCGGCCAGGCCGCCACCTCGCCGGCGGCGCTCCGGCTCATCCACCGCCTACATGACCTGACCGGCCGATGAACGGGGAAGACGGAGGTCTCCCCCGTTCTCGCGGTCATGACCGTGCCGCCGCTACCTTCCCCCGCGGACGCCCCGGGCCAGTGCGGTGGTGAGGGCGCGCAGGGACGCCAGGCCGGTGGTCTCGTCGGGGGCGTCGAGGAGGGCTTGGACGAAAGCGGTGCCGACGGCCACGCCGTCGGCGAAGCCCGCCACCTCGGCGGCCTGGTCGGGGGTGGACACGCCGATGCCGACGCAGACCGGCAGATCGGTCGTCGCCCTGGTCCGCCGCACGAGATCGGCGGCCGAAGCGCCGTCGGTCTCACGGACGCCGGTGACGCCCATGGTCGAGGCGGCGTAGACGAAACCGGAACCGGCGGCGGTGATCCGCCTCAGCCGTTCGTCCCTGGTGCTGGGCGCGACGACGAAGACGGTCGCCAGGCCCTGCTTGCCGGCGTGGTCGCGCCACGTCGCGGATTCCTGGACGGGCAGGTCGGACAGGATGCAGCCCGCCCCGCCCGCGTCGGCGAGTTCGGTGGCGAAACGCTCGATGCCGTAGCGGGCGATCGGGTTCCAGTACGACATGACCAGGACGGGCTTGCCCGTGGCGGCGTGGGCCTCGCGGACGGTGCGGATGACGTCGGCGATCTTGAGGCCGCCGCGCAGGGCGAGGTCGTCGGCGGTCTGGATGACGGGGCCGTCCAGGACCGGGTCGCTGTGCGGCAGCCCGACCTCGACGATGTCGGCGCCGGAGTCCAGGACCGTCTTGATCGCCGCAACGCCGCCGTCAACGGTCGGGAAACCGGCCGGGAGGTAGGCGATGAGCGCGGCCCGGCCCTCGGCCCTGATGCTGGCGAGGGTGTCGTTCAACAGCTGGAGGTTGCCGCTCACTTGGACTCCCCGTCGGTGTCGTACAGCCCGAAGTAGCGGGCGGCGGTGTCCATGTCCTTGTCGCCGCGGCCGGACAGGTTGACCAGGATGAGACCGTCCCGGCCGAGTTCCCTGCCGACTTCGAGGGCTCCGGCGAGGGCATGGGCGCTCTCGATCGCCGGGATGATCCCCTCGGTGCGCGACAGGAGCCGGAACGCCCGCATCGCCTGGTCGTCGGTGACCGGGACGTATTCGGCGCGCCCGAGATCGTTGAGGTGGGCGTGCTCGGGGCCGATGCCCGGGTAGTCCAGGCCGGCGGAGATCGAGTGCGGCTCGGTGATCTGGCCCTCCTCGTCCTGGAGCACGTAGGAGCGCGAGCCGTGCAGGATGCCCGGCTCGCCCGCCGACAGCGTCGCCGCGTGCTTGCCGGATTCGACGCCGTGCCCGGCGGCCTCGCAGCCGACCAGTCGCACACCGGCGTCGGGCAGGAAGGCGTGGAACAGGCCGAGGGCGTTGGATCCGCCGCCGACGCACGCGATCGCCGCGTCGGGCAGGCGTCCGGTGCGGTCCAGGAGCTGGTGGCGGGCCTCGACGCCGATGACGCGCTGGAAGTCGCGGACCATGGCCGGGAACGGATGCGGACCCGCCGCGGTGCCGAACAGGTAGTGCGTGGACTCGACGTTGGCGACCCAGTCCCGGAACGCCTCGTTGATGGCGTCCTTCAGGGTGCGGGATCCGGACGTCACCGGGACGACCTTCGTGCCGAGCATCCGCATCCGGGCGACGTTCAGCGCCTGGCGCTCCATGTCGACCTCGCCCATGTAGACGATGCATTCGAGGCCGAACAGGGCGCAGGCGGTGGCCGTCGCTACGCCGTGCGACCCGGCGCCCGTTTCGGCGATCACCCGCGGCTTGCCCATCCGCCGGGCGAGCAGGACCTGCCCGAGGACGTTCGTGATCTTGTGGGAGCCGGTGTGGTTCAGATCCTCGCGTTTGAGGAACATCCGGACGCCGCCGGCGTGCTCGGCGAACCGGGGCACCTCGGTCAGGGCGCTCGGCCGCCCGGTGTAGTCGACGAGCAGCGCCCCGAACTCGGCGGTGAACTGCGGATCGGCCTTGGCCTTCTCGTACTCGTCGGCGACCTCGTCCACCGCGGCGACGAGCGCCTCCGGGATGAACTTGCCGCCGAACGCGCCGAAGTAGCCCTCGGCGTCTGGGGCGCGGCCTTCGGGGGCCGGGATGAAGAACGTGCTGGACATGCGACAGCTCCTCCGCCGGGACGCGTGCCCCGGCCGTCAGGTCAACGGTGATCACCGATCGCGTCTCCACGCAGAGGGGCAGGGCTCCCGCCTTCTCACCACCCGACGGCGCCCGCGAGCCCGGACGCGCTGGAAGCGTCGAAGACCTGGCAGGATCAGGGACACAGGCAGTGGACGGGCGGAGGAGAACTCCTCAGACGCCCTGCGTCATGCGCGGCGCGCGAAGCCATCGCATGCCGTTGACCTGACCGGGATCGGAGCCGATCGCATACCGGACCCGCCGGCCGTGCACCCGCCGCGCAGGCGCCCGGCAGCCGCGAGGGCGGCAACCAGGAGCGAGACGGGCGGCGACGGACATGTCCGCAGCCTACCGGAGTCAGCGGTTGCTCTTGAGCCAGTCCTGGTAGTGGGTGGGGGCGAGGCGGGCGCGGTGAGGACGTCGCCGGGGATGGCCCGGTAGTAGTCCAGCTGGGGCACCTGGTCGACGTCGACGATCGACGCGCGCACCAGTCAGGATGGGCTTGGTTTGCCGCCGGACAGCCCGGTCGGGTAGGAAGCTTGCATGCTAAGCGGTAACAAGGTCGGGCTCAGGGCCCGGCACGAGGACGACATTCCGATCCTGCGGGCCGAGCTCTACGACGACGTGGTCAACGGCTCGCGGGCCGAAGGCGGGCCGTGGCGGCCGATCACACCCGGCTCGAAGGATCCGCGGCTCGTGGTGGACGACAAGGAGCAAGGGCACGTCCCGTTCTCGGTGGTGGAGCTGGACGGCGGCACGCTGGTCGGCACCGCGACGCTGTGGGGCATCGACAACCACAACCGGTCCGCGCACATCGGGCTGGGGCTGCTGCCGTCGGCCCGCGGCAAGGGCTACGGCACCGACGTGGTCGCGGTGTTGTGCCACTACGGTTTCGTCGTGCGCGGCCTGCAGCGGCTGCAGATCGAGACGCTGGCGGACAACGCCGCGATGCTGCGCTCCGCCGAGCGCAACGGCTTCGTCCGCGAGGGCGTGCTGCGCTCCTCGGCCTGGGTGCTGGGCGAGTTCCTGGACGAGGTGCTGCTCGGGCTCCTCGTCCAGGACTGGAAGCCGGCCTCGAAGGCCTACCTCTGATCTTTGGCGGAGGTCTTGACGCTCTGAGCGTCGATCAGGTAGAAGATCGCGTCCAGGACCAGGCGCCGATCCCACTTCTCGGGCCTGCCCCCGCGCCCGCCGGTGCTCCCCGCGGCCGGGAGCAGCGGCGCCAGCAGCGCCCACTGCCCGTCGGTCATCGTCGAACCGGGGTAGAAGTGCCGCCGCGAGCGACGATCACCACCCTGGCCATGAGCAGGGCATGGCGAGTACTGGCACTTGGACGATACGTGCACCCGGACTCCTGGTAGGACTGGCAAGCCTAGACAGCCCCTCTCCTACCAGGAGCCCTTCGCCTCCCGGGCGAACCGCCCACCGACCGAGCGCGCGGGCGGACCCTCGCATCGTCCGGAGGTTCCGCCCGGCACCTAACACCTTTGCCGGCGCCGTCGGCGAAGGCGCGTCAGTGGTGCTGGCCGTGCCGGCCGAGGGTCTCCACGGGGGTCGCGCCGGGGCGGGTCCACTGCGGCACGGGGCGGCTGGTCGGGCCCCAGGTGGCGTTCCCGTCCGCGTCCGAGCGCCAGAACCAGCACGGGCGGCGCCCCTCGGGCCAGCCCTCGGGGTTGTCCTCCCACGCCTCGCCGCGGCCGTAGGGCGTCATGTCGAGCAGGCCGAGGGACCCGTTGACCGGCTCGTTGCCACGGCCCGTCGTGGAGTAGGTGAGGAACACGCGGTCGCCGTCGCGCAGGAAGCAGGTGATGTAACCCATGCTGCCGCCGACCGGCGCGTCCACGTCGCGCACCGAGTACCAGGGCTGGGTGTAGCCCATGAACTCGACGTAGGCGGCCACCTCGTCCCAACGGCCCGTGGTCAGGATGGCGAACGAGACGCCGCGGGCGTTGAGGTAGACGGCGTCCTTCAGGTGCCAGGCCGTGGTGGTGCAGCCCTCGCACTGCCCCTGGTGCGGCGCGCCGTCGTACCACATGTGCTTGTAGACCACGAGCTCGTCGCGGCCCTGGAACAGGTCCAGGAACGGGACCGGGCCGTAGGGTCCGACGACCTCGACCGTCCCGTCGAGCTCCACCATCGGCAGCCGGCGGCGGGCCGCGGCGAGGGCGTCGCCCTCGCGGGTGTGGGCCTTCTCGCGGACCAGGAGCTCGTCACGGGCGGCCTGCCAGGTGGCCAGGTCGACGACGGGCGGGCGGCCGGGCAGCGCGGTGGTCGGATCGTTCGGAGTGGTCGTCATGGTGTCCTCCGTGGTGTCTGACACTGCCGCAATCAATCTCCTGCTGTCTCGATCCAACCATTTCGACGTGCTGTAGACCCGGCATGGCGGCAATACTCATCGGTCAGCGAATCCCGCAGGGGCAAGGACCAAGCACGGCAGGGCCTTACCTACGGAGGAGCGCCTGGCGAGGCCAGCAACCGGACATTCTCCGGGCTCTGGAGAGCATCGAGCCAGCTCAGCGCTCGTCGAGGCCCGTCCTTTCAACACCTGCCCGAGCGCCTGGCATGAGCGTCGATCTGCTGCTGCGCGCGATGGGCCAGGCCGGTCCAGGACGTCTTGACCGGCCGGAGGTGCCCGCGCGATCGTGCTGCCAGCGCGAGACCTCCGCCCGCGTTCTTGGACAGCCGGTTAGAGCTCTAAGAGCTCCTGACGCAATTGGTCGTGATCGCGGCGGAACCGCCCGGGACCTTCAGCGGAAGGAGCGGCGGTAGGCGGCCGGGGTGGTGCGCAGGGCGGTGTGGAAGCGGCGGCGGAGGTTGACCGCCGAGGAGAGGCCGACGCGGGTGGCGATGGTCTCGACGGGCAGGTCGGTCTCCTCCAGCAGGGCGCGGGTGGCGGCCAGGCGGCGTTCCAGCAGCCAGCGGGCGGGTGGGACGCCGAGCTGGTCGGCGAACTGGCGGGTGAGGGTGCGGGGGGAGACGCCCGAGTAGGCGGCCATGTCCTCGACGGTGATCTGGTCGGACAGGCGCGAGAGGAGCCATTCGAGCAGAGGGGCCAGGGAGTCTGGCATGGGGCCGGTGGTGGGGAGGGGAGGGTACTGGCGCTGGCAGCCCTCGCGGTGCGGACCGGCGGCGAGCTGGCGGCCGATGCGCATGGCGTGGGCCGCGCCGTACTCCTGGAGGACCTGGTGAAGGCAGAGGTCGAGGGTGGCGGCCGAGGCTCCGGCGGTGGCGACGTCGCCGTGATCGACGTAGATGACGGTGCCGTCGGGGATGACGCGGGGGTGGCGGGCGGCGAGTTCGCCGGAGAGTTCCCAGTGGACGGAGGCGCGGCGGCCGTCCAGGAGGCCCAGGGCGGCGGGGATGAAGATTCCGGCGCAGACGGCGACGATGCGGGCGCCTCGGGCATGGGCTTGGGACACCGCGTGGAGTACGGCGGGCGAGGGGGTGAGGGTCCAGCCCGCGATGAGCACGGTGTCGGCGTCGTCGAGGGCTTCGAGGCCGCTGTCTACCTGGATGGGGACGCCGAGGGTGGTGGGGAGGGAGCCGGGGTGTTCGGAGCACAGGCTGAAGCTGTAGTGCTGGGGGATGTCGGGGCCGTGGTAGCCGAAGACGGCTGAGGCGGAGGTGACCGGGTAGAGCTCCTGGTTCGGGGCGACCAAGGCGACCACGCGATGCGGACTGGGGGGCGTCGGGGGCGTTTCCGGGCAATCCAGGGGCATGGCGCAAATGTACCCAATGATGTCATTTGGGACACCGGTGCTCTGATCTGGAAAAATCCAGAATTGGGGCTCATGTGGACGAGGAGCTTCACCCTTTACTTCGGGGCCCGCACGATCTCGCTGCTCGGTGACGCGATGATGCCCGTCGCCTCGGCGCTGGCGATCGGGAAAGTCTATGGGATCGCGGGCGTCGGCTACGTGCTCGCGCTCTGGACCGCGTCGGCTGTGCTGGTCATGTTGTTCGGCGGGGTTGTCGCCGACCGGATCGGCGCCCGGCGCTTGATGATCGGCGCGGACGTGGTCAGGGTCGTCACCCAGGGGGTCGTGGCTGTCGCCTTCCTGGATGGTGCTCCGCCGTACGCCCTGTTGCTGGTGATGGCGTTCTTGTCGGGCACGGCCGCCGGGATGTTCGAACCGGGCGTCAACGGCATGGTCCCCCTGGTCGCCAAAGATCCGCAGCGGGCCAACGCGACGCTGAAGATCGCCGAGGCGGTCACCCATCTGGCGGGTCCCGCACTGGCTGGAGTCCTCATCGTCGTCGCCGGGCCGGTCTTCGTCTACACGGTGGACGCCGCGACGTTCCTGGTCAGCGGGGTGTGCCTGCTGCTGGTCCGGGTCACCGTACCAAGGCCGGAGCCCTCCAACGTGCTGAGCGACCTGCGCAGGGGCTGGGAGGAGTTCAAGGCCAGGAGCTGGATGTGGTCGGTCATCCTGGTCTGGGTGTTCTGGGGCGTTCTGGTGGTCGGACCGTACGTGCCGCTGTCGTCGCAGGTCATCGGAGCCGACTACGGCTGGGTGATGGCGGCGCTCGGCCTCGGCACTGTGCTGGGCGGGCTGGTGGCGATCAGGCTCAGGCCGCGCAGGCCGCTGGCGGCCGGGGCGGTGGCGCTGAGCGGGTACGTGGCGGTGCCGCTGACGGTCGCGCTCGGGCTGCCGCTGCCGCTGCTGATGGCCGGGCACCTGCTCGGGGGGTGCGCGTGGGCGTTCTGGTCGGTGATGTGGTCGACCAGCGTGCAGACGCAGGTAGCGCCGGACGTGCTGAACCGGGTCAACGCCTACCAGGTGGCCGGGTCGGTCGCGGGCATGGCAGTCGGGCAGGCGCTGGCCGGTCCGGTCACCGCGCTGGTCGAACCGCGCGCCTTCATGCTGGGGTCGGCCCTGGTGGCGGTCGGCGTGGTGGCGGCGCTGCTGTTGATCAAGCCGGTCAGGCGGCTGGACCGGGAACCTCAGGAGGCCGGAGGCCAGTCGATCTCGGTCTCGGCCAGCTTGTTGACGTAGTTGGTCATCGTCTGGACCGGCGATAGAAGGCGCAGGTAGAAGTGCGATCGCGGAGAGGCCTCCGGAGCTGGGTGCGCAGATTCGAGGGGAAAGGGGAGTGCCCGCTCCTTTCCACTCTCAACGTATAGCGCACCGGGGGGCTTGCGGCAAGACCCCGGTCGTGCCGCAGAATCGTCGGCCGAGGCCAGAACCTGCGGAAATGGAGTTGCCAAGTGCGTGTGTTGTTGTCGACGTATGGGTCGCGCGGGGACGTCGAACCGTTGGTGGGACTCGCGGTGCGGTTGCGGGAACTCGGCGCGGGGGTGCGGGTGTGCGCGCCGCCGGACGAGGACTTCGCGCAGCGGTTGGCCGGTGTCGGCGTGCCGATGGTGCCGGTCGGCCAGTCGGCGCGCGCGCTGACGACCGCGGCGCCGCCGCCGTCGTCGGCGGACCTGCCCCGGCGCGCGGCCGAGGTGATCGCCAGCCAGTTCGACGCGGTCATGGCGGCGGCCGAGGGATGTGACGTGCTGGTGGCGACCGGCATGATGCCTGCCGCGGCCGGCGCGCGGTCGGTGGCCGAGAAACTGGGCATCCGCTCCGTGTCCGTGACCTTCCAGCAGCTCACCCTGCCGTCGCCGCACCGTCCGCCGCTGGCGTATCAGGGCCGGCCGTTCCCGCCGGACGTGACCGACAACCGGGTGCTGTGGGACCTGGACGCCCAGAGCATCAGTGCGCTGTTCGGTGCGGCGCTCAACACCAACCGGGCGTCGATCGGCCTGCCTCCGGTGGACAACGTTCGCGACTACGTCATCGGCGACCAGCCGTGGCTGGCGACGGACCCGGCCCTGGACCCGTGGCAGGAGACGCCGGATCTCGACGTCGTCCAGACCGGCGCGTGGATCCTGCCCGACGTTCGCCCACTCCCGACCGAGTTGATGGCGTTCCTGGACGCCGGCACACCACCGGTGTACGTGGGCTTCGGCAGCATGCCCATGCGCGCATCGACGGACGCCGCCCAGGTGGCCATCGAGGCGATCCGCGCGCAGGGCCGCCGCGCGCTCGTCGCCCGCGGCTGGGCCGACCTGGCCCTGATCGACGACGGGGACGACTGTTTCGTCGTCGGCGAGGTCAACCAGCAGGCGCTGTTCGGCCGGGTGGCCGCCGTGGTGCACCACGGCGGCGCGGGCACGACGACGACGGCCGTCCGGGCCGGCGCGCCTCAGGTGGTGGTACCCCAGGCGGCGGACCAGCCGTACTGGGCCGGCCGGGTGGCCGAGCTGGGCATCGGCGCGGCACACGACGGTCCGACTCCGACCTTCGAGTCCCTGTCGGCCGCGCTCAGCACGGCCCTGACCCCCGAGACCCGCGCACGAACGGCCGCTGTGGCCGGCACGATCCGCACCGACGGGGCGACGGTGGCCGCGAGGTTGCTGCTCGACGCGGTCAGCCGGGAAAGGCCGCCCGTCTCCGCGTGAACCACGCGGGATCGTCGAGCCAGGACCCAGAACACGAGAACCTGCAAACCCTGACGACCTGAACCGACAACGGCCACCAGGTTCGTCACGCCGGTCCAGACGCCTAGCTGCGCGCAATGGTGCAAGCGACCTCAGATCGGAGCTAATCACGTGAACCCGCTGACCACCAGCGCGTTTGACCTTCCCGACCACCTTTCCCCCAAGGCCGACCCGGCGTTGATCGCCGGCGATGAGCAGCACTTCGCGGCCATCGCGGAGAGCCTGGAGCAGTCGATCGCCGACCTGTCCGACCGCCTCGACGCCGAGCGCAAGGCGCCCGGCGGCAAAGGCCGGCAGGCGATGGACCGGGACCTGGAGATCCACCGGCTGACCGCTCGCCTGCGCACACTGCGCCGCTTCGGTCTGGACCTGTGCCTCGGACACATGGTCAGCGCGGACCACCCCGAGCCCGTGTACGTGGGACGGCTTGGCCTCACCGACAGCGCGGGTCGTCGGCTGCTGCTCGACTGGCGCTCCCCCGCGGCTGAGCCGTTCTTCGGAGCCACCCACGCCAACCCGATGGGTCTGGCGAGCCGCCGCAGGTATCGCTGGACCCGCGGCCGGATCAGCGACTACTGGGACGAGGTGTTCACCTCGGACGGTTTGGTCGGGCACGCCGCGCTCGACGACCAGTCCGCCTTCATCGCCAGCCTGGGCAGCAACCGGTCGGCCCGGATGCGAGACGTGCTCGGCACCATCCAGGCCGACCAGGACGCCATCATCCGCGCGGGATCCCACGGCGCTCTCGTCGTCGACGGCGGTCCGGGTACGGGCAAGACCGTCGTCGCGCTGCACCGCTCCGCCTACCTCCTCTACTCCGACCCGCGCCTCGGTCACCGCAGGGGCGGCGTGCTGTTCGTCGGTCCGCACCAGCCGTACCTGGCCTACGTCGCCGACGTCCTGCCCAGCCTCGGAGAGGAGGGCGTGCAGACCTGCACGCTGCGCGACCTCGTCGCCGAGGGAGCCGCGGCGGCGATCGAGGCCGACCCGGACGTGGCTCGCCTGAAGTCGTCGGCGAACCTGGTGAAGGCGATCGAGCCGGCCGTCAGGTTCTACGAGAACCCGCCCACCAAGGGGATGACGGTCACGACCCACTGGGAGGACATCTGGCTGAGCGCCGAAGACTGGGCCGAGGCGTTCGACGCACCGGACCCCGGTACTCCGCACAACGAGGCGCGCGACCAGATCTGGGAGGAGCTGCTCACGATCCTGATGGACAAGCACGACGGCGAGGCCTCGGCTGCCCTGCTCCGCAAGTCGCTGCTGCAGAACGGGGAACTGCTCACGACCTTCAACCGCGCGTGGCCGCTGATCGAAGCGGCCGACCTCGTCGGAGACCTGTGGACGGTGCCCGCCTACCTGCGGATGTGCGCTCCCTGGCTCAGCCCCGACGAGGTACGGCAACTGCAGCGCGCGGACGCCCAGGCCTGGACGGTGTCCGACCTGCCGCTCCTGGACGCGGCACGGCAGCGGCTCGGCGACCCTGAGGCGTCACGACGCAAGCGCCGGCAGGAAGCCGCTCTCGCCGCCCAGCGCGAGCGCATGGCCCAGGTCGTCGACAACCTGATCGAGGCCGACGACGACGGCGAAGGCCTCGTGACACAGCTGCGCCGAGAGGACCTCCAGCGAAATCTGGTCGACGAGTCCGAGCTGCCCACCCTCGACCCGGACCTGCTGGCCGGCCCGTTCGCGCACATCGTCGTGGACGAGGCCCAGGAACTGACCGACGCGGAGTGGCAGATGTTGCTGCTGCGCTGCCCGTCCAGGAGCTTCACCATCGTCGGGGACCGTGCCCAGGCCAGGCACGGGTTCACCGAGTCGTGGCAGGAACGGCTCGAGCGGATCGGGCTCGACCGGATCAACCTGGCCTCCCTGAGCATCAACTACCGGACGCCGGAAGAAATCATGGCCGAAGCCGAGCCGGTCATCCGGGCCGTGCTCACCGACGCCAACGTGCCGACCTCCATCCGCAGCGGCGGCGTCCCCGTGGTTCACGGATCCGCTTCGGATCTGGGCGTGATCCTCGACACCTGGCTCGCCGAGAATGCCGACGGGATCGCCTGCGTCATCGGCGATCCCACGTTCCGGGAGACGTCCCGCGTCCGGTCGCTGACCCCGGAGCTGTCGAAGGGGCTCGAGTTCGACCTGGTGGTCCTCATCGACCCAGAGGCGTTCGGCGAGGGCATCGAAGGAGCGGTCGACCGCTATGTCGCGATGACGCGAGCGACCCAGCAACTCGTCATCCTCACCAGCTCCTGACGTCGGCCGGACGAACGCCCCCTCCCGGCCGAGTTGGTGGCGTTCCTGGACTGGAAAGGATCTTCACCATGGTGGTCTTGCCGGCGCCGTTGGGGCCGAGCAGGGAGAAGATGGTGCCTGCCGTGATGTCCAGGTCGACGCCGTCGAGGACGAGGTGCTCGCCGTACGCCTTGCGCAGGCCGGTGGCTCATTTAGTGGATCTTGAGGGGGTTGAGCGGATGGTCGGGCGGTTCCAGGTGATCTAGCGGTGGGGCTGCCCAGCCTGGATCGGTGCGATGGTGGCGCGTTCGGCGGTGTTGATCACCCATGCGGTGGCCGCCGCCGTGACCAGCAGCACCGCGGCAGCGGCGCTCAGGGTCGCCATGTCCGGGTGGATGAGGGACTGCCCGCGCCCTGCCTGCCAGGTCACGGTCGCGACCAGCCCGGTGTAGCCGACGGCGGCGGTGCCGACCAGGCGGGCGCGTACCTTCTCGTCGCGCAGCCAGGCGTGCCTGCCGGCGAGGGCGGACAGGGCGGCGGTGAGCAGGAGGAGCGCCTGGATGCCGTGCAGGGCGAAGAAGTGCGGGACCCGGAAGTCGCCGCCGGTCACGCTCCAGCCGGTGAGGGGCATGCCGTGGCCGTCGGGGTCGCCGATGCCGTGCCCTTGGTACATCTGAACGCGCTCGCCGTTGGCGTCGGTCACCGTACGCGGGTGGATCTCGGTGACCATCCAGTAGATCGGCACGAGCATGCCGAAGGTGGCCAGCGCAAGCCCGGCGCGGATCGCCCTGTTCAGGGCGGGTCCGCCGGTGCGCTGAATCAGCACGACGATCGCCAGGATCAGCTGGGCGATGAGGATGATCATCACGCCGTAGGTGAGGATGGGGACCAGGGCCAGGGTGACCGGATCGTTCTGGTTCGCGTTGAAGTGACTGATGGTGCCGCGCGCCGCCTGGACGGTGATGGCGGCGACCTCGGTGATCGCGGCCAGCGCGAAGACCGTGCCGACCCACCAACCCAGACGCCTTCCCCTGCTCAGCTTGGTCAGCAGCCAGGCCAGCGTGCCGGCATACAGGGCGAAGGCGAAGCCGAACTTCAACGGCTTGACCCACACCGACTCATCGAGCAGCGTGCGGCCGTCCACCACGAGCCCGACACCGGCGGCCAGCACGAGGCCCAGCATGAGGAGCGCGCAGACCACCAGTGGACGGTGCCAGGTGCGCACGGGGGTGAGGAAGGAAGTCATGAGGGGGCTCCGATCACGGCGACGAGCAGCCCGCGTTCGGGCGGCTCCGATCACACCGCTTGTTTGCGAATGAATAAAAGCTAACTTGCATTCACAAATTCGGCAATCTAGAAAATGAAATAGACGCTGAACTGCTGGCCAACTCCCATCAAGTCTTGCAATGATGGTGAAGGTGAATGCAAATCCAGCCCCGACTCGTTTGCAATGAGGTGTCTGCGAACGCAATACTGGCCACACCAGAAGACGTGACACGGAGGCGAGACCGATGCCCGGAGGCAGACTGACCCATCAGGACCGGCAGAAGATCGCCGAGGGACTGGCCGGGGGACTCACCTACACCGAGATCGCCGGCCGCCTGGACAGGCCCATCTCCACCATCACCCGGGAGGTGGCCCGCAACGGCGGCCCCGGCGGCTACCGCGCCGACCAGGCACAGCAGGCGACCCAAGGGCGCACTCGCCGCCGCAAGCCGACCCCGACCCCGCCCCCACCGACCGTCACTGACGCACACGGGCGCGACCCCGAGGCAGTCCACGAGCTGGAGGAACAGTTCACCGCGATGATGGTCGGCACGGGTCTGCCGCGGATGACGGCCCGGGTGCTCACCTGCCTGTACGTCACCGACAGCGGCAGCCTGACCGCCGCCGAGCTCGTCCGGCGCCTCCAGGTCAGCCCCGCCTCCATCTCCAAGGCCGTCGGCGAACTCGAACAGCAGGAGCTCATCAGGCGCGAACGCGACCCCCGCCGGCGGCGCGACCGGTACGTCATCGACGCCGACGCCTGGTTCCGCGGCTGGATGGCCAGCGCCCGTCAGAACACCATGCTGGCCGACTTCGCCCGCCAAGGCGCCCAGATCCTCGGCGCGACCACACCCGCCGGTACCCGCATGCAAGACATCGGCCACTTCTTCGAGCACGTCGGTCAGGCCATGATCCAGGCGGCCGAGGAGTGGCGGCAGGCCTATGCCGCGAAGCGCACCGCACACGGCTAGCACAGCGCGGCGATGGCCGTCGGAATCGGAACCGGTCACCTCTCTTCGGTAGGCCTGAGATCAAACTGAACTTTCGCCGGGTCGTGACACTCCAACCAGGGGTACGGCACGCGACCACAAGGAAGAGCGCCATGAAGAAGATGCTCGTCGCGGCTCTGGCCGGCGGGGCGCTGCTCATCGCTGGCACGCCCGCGCTCGCCCAGACCGTCAAACCCGCCCTGGGCCCCTACGGCTACGGCAAGGTCAAGCTCGGGATGAGCTTCAAGCAGGCGAAGGCGACAGGGAAGGTCGCCCTCAAATGGGGTGACAAGGACAGCGGCTGCTCCGGCTGGGACCTGAAGGCCTACCCCACCGGCAAGGACAGCGTTGGGCTCTACATCTCCAAGAGGCGGGGCGTGGCCGTCATCTTCGCCGCGAAGGGCATGAAAACGCCCGAGGGCGTCGGGATCGGTTCCACGATGAAGCAGGTCAAGGCGGCCTACCCGAAGGTGAGGACGCCGCGCGGGCTGAACCCGCACGTCTCTGTGCCGGGCAACCCCAAGGCTCATTACACCTTCTTCGCCGACAAGGGCAGGCTCGAAGGGCTGTCGCTCGCCCTCGGCACGCAGGACTGCGTGAGCTGACGCAGGTCGCGGACGTTCGCCCAGCGTCTGCTGGGTACGGCAGGCCTGCCGTGGCGCAGTGGCCACGGCAGGTGTCGGCGGCGCTTTCGAAGACTTGTCTCCGCTCCTGCCCGAACCGGGGCCAAGGCCAGGCGGCGAGCTTGAGATCTCAGCCCAGCAGCTCACGAGCCAGGACATCGCCCCACCATCGTTCGACGCGATCGGGTGACCACCCGCGCTCGACGGTGAGCGTGGTGTAGACGTCGATGTTGCAGATGGCCGCGTAGACGTCGACGGCGGTCTCCACGTCCAGCCCGGCGCGCAGAACCCCGCCCGGCCAGGAGGAGAACACCTGGACGCGGGTCTCGTCGGCGCGGCGGCGGCCGTCGCCGTACACCGTGGCCAGGTCCGGCTCGGTGCGGCCGGCTTCCCGCAGGAGCACGATGATGTCGCCCGCACGCTCGTACAGCCGGCGGTCGAAGCCGGCCATCGCGCTCAGCTGCCGCGCCGGATCCGCCGCGGGGTCTTCCAACTCGGCCAGCATCTGCGGCGCGTCACCGCTCAAATCCGCCGAATCCGCCAGGGCCCTGGTCAGCCCGATCTTGTTCCCGTACGTCGAGTACACCGTCGGCACGGACACACCGGCCTCGCGTGCCACGTCACGCACCGTCGTCTGCGCCCACCCCCGTGCGAGGAAGAGCCTGCGGGCGGCGCGGGCGATCTCGGCACGGGTCTCCAGAGCCTGGGTGGTACGGCGGAGCGAATCGTAGCGACGCTGCCCCTGTTCCTCGCTCATGATCCCCCATGTGGTTTACGCTACTTATAATGAATATAGGATGCGTCAAAGCCCAGACGCCACAACGCAAAGCTAGTGGGAGGCAAGCACGTGAAGCTTGTGATCTTCGGGGCCAACGGCCCGACAGGGCGACTCGCCACCGCCCAGGCGCTCACCGAGGGCCACACCGTCACCGCCGTCACTCGGCATCCGGAGGCGTTTCCCATCAACGATCCCGCGCTGGACGTCGCGAAGGCGGACGCCCTGGACTCCGAGGCGGTGGATCGGGCGGTGGCCGGACATGACGCGGTGATCTCGACGCTCGGTGTGCCCTACGGCTCCGAGAACACCACCATGTTCTCCGAGTCCGCCACGAACATCATCGAGGCCATGGCCGCGCACCGCATCCGGCGGCTGGTGTGCGTCACCTCGACCGGCGTGCCGATGAAACCTCCGCCCGGCGAGACCCTCGTCTATCGCAAGGTGATCATCCCACTACTCCTCAGGATGGGGCGTCCGCTGTACGAGGATGCCGGCCGTATGGAAAAGATCGTGGCCCGCACCGACCTCGACTGGACCGTCATCCGTCCTTCGGGACTGTTCGACGGCGGCGCGGTCACCGACTACACCGTGGGCCCGCCGCAGATGATCGGCAGGTTCACCTCACGTCGCGACCTGGCGGACGCGCTCATCCGCGAGGCCGTCGAAGACCGCAACGTCCGCTCCATCATCGAGGTCATCACCACCGAGGGCACGCCGAGCGTCTACCGCGTGTTCCTGAAGGAAGCGCTCCGCATCGGCAGCGGCAGCGCGTGAGGGCGCGCAGGCATCATGAGCCTGCATCCGGCACACGAGTGTGGTCGCCTGCGCCTCCTGCGAATCGCGGCCGACATCTCCCGTGCATGGCGACTCTTTCCAGTGGCTCACCATGCGAGTCAGCTTCGAACGCAATGCCCTGCGAGGGGCTGGCGCCGCAGCGTTGGCGACCAGCGTGGTGAATCGTGACCGGTGTCCTGGTCCGGGTGACCGGGTCCGGCGACTCCTCCGACGTGCGGCGCATGGCTGCACGCGGCCGCTGCCGTGCTCGTGCTGGCCCTCGCCGCCGCCCTGTGGGTCACGACCTGGCGAGATCGGGGCTCGTGGCGGCGAACCTCACTCCGAGACCGGGGCGCTGTTCGTCGAGCTCGGCGCCGACTGACGGCTGATGCCCGGTGCGGCCTCCAGCAGGTGATCGAAGCCCAGGCAGTCCAGCAGCCGATCCACCCGGGCCGGCACGTTGGTCAGGCCAAGGTCGCCACCCTTGCGCTGGAGGCTCTGCTTGAACGACACCAGCACGCCCAACCCCGAACAGTCCATGAAGGACACCTGGCTCATGTCTATCTCGAGGACGGGCGCCACCCCTACGCGGTCAGCCAGGGCCCGCACCAGCTCGGCACGCAGCTGGTCGACGGTCGCCATGTCGATCTCCCCGCGCGGAGAGACGACCACGCGGTCGTCCTGGCCTGTGCCCGTCGGCTTCAGGTGCTGCATCACCCACCTCCACAGACCTACGCAATGGAATGCCCGAAATGTTCGGTTAGCTCACCACAACCGCGGGAGCCGCGTCCCTCTCGGCAAGGCAAATCCCCGGCAAGAACCTCGCCAACCGGCCGGCTGCGGTATTCCAGCGGCAGCTCGATGGGGGCTCGTACCGTTGCTGATGAGTGAAGGGTCTACCGAAGCGCTGGCGTCCGTGCAATGAGGGTGCTGGCAATGCAGATCATTACCGGAGCGGCCGGGTTGTCGAGCCTTCGATAAAGCCGGCCGCCTGATTGACCATCGTGCCCGCTCTACCTCACCGTGCAGAGAACCTCTCCTCACTGACGATCCGCCCGTCGCGCACGGTGTAGACACCGATCGTGGAGTCGGCGGTGAACCGTACGGCGAAGCGGTCGCCGCCCGCCTGCAGGTACGGCCCCTCGACGGGCCCGCTCACCTGCCCCGAAGTCAGCAGGTGCCGGGTGATCGCGTCAGTCTCGCCCCTGTTGGCCAGACTGACGAAGGCCAGCCCCACCCCTTCGGCCGTCGGCTCCACGAACGCGGGCAGGTGGTCGAGTAGCCACTCCCGATAGGACGTGGCCGGCCGTCCGAGGATCTCCCGGATCGCCGGGACCACCGGCTCGGGCCGGGCGGCGACCTCCATCATGGTCTCCACGACGGAGTCCACGTCCTCCGGCGGCACCCACGCGAGGAACCACTCCCTGGCCTGCTCCGGCGGGATCTCCTCCACCTTCGTCACCGGCCTGCCGACCAGCTCGCCCACGGCCCTGATCCGTTCGGCCCCGGTCATGAGCTCCTCGCCGGTCAGCATCGGCGTGGCCGTGTTCAGCAGGTCGTCGGTGAGCAGCGCGTGCACTCCCACCGCCGCCAGGTCCTTGGGATGTATCTGCGACCGCGCCCAGCTCAGGAACGGCCCGCGGACCACGCCGTCCGTGGGCACGGGAGTCCCGAGGTCGTTGCTCATGTGCCCGCCGGACCGCAGGAACGTCCATTCCTTGGCGTGTTCCCTGATCAGCCGCTCGATCCGGCCGTGTGAGGCGTTGTCGGCATCGTCGTGGGTCTCCGCACCGGCCGCCGACAGATAGACGATCCTGCGCGCCTGTGCCGCCAGCTTCGGGATCACCAGGTTCCGCGAGTGCTCGGTGAACATCGTCGGCCACACCAGGAAGATCTTGTCGACTCCTTCCAGCGCCTCGTCAAGAGAGCCGGGATCACCCAGGTCCCCCTTGACCACCCGCACCCCGTCGGGGACCGCCGCCTGCTCCGGGTTCCTGCTCAGTGCCTTGACCGTCACCCCGCCGCGCTCGTGCAGTTGCCGTACCACATGTCCACCGGTGTGACCGGTGGCCCCGGTCACCAGAATCGTCTCGTTCATGACGCCGACGCTACGGTCGCGCCCATGACCCCAACATCAGTCGATCGACTGGTGTGCCGGCGACCAGGCACGACCAGTCGATCGACTGATGTTGGGTGGCTTGGGCCGCTCCTACCGTCGAGGACATGACTTCACGGATTGAGATGACCATGGACATCGCGTGCGGCGCCTCCTACCTCGCATGGGACCGGTTGCGCAGGGCGCTGGCACGGGCGCGCGCCAAGGGCGGCGAGGCGGAGGTGGTCTTCCATCCCTTCCAGATCGCTCCCGACGCGCCGGACGACCCGGCGCGGGCCGAGCCTCTCGAAGAGGTGCACAAGCGGGTCTTCGGTCCGTCGGCGGGGGAGTCGACCGCCCGCATGACCGCGCTCGGAGCGCGGGAAGGGGTGGTCTACGACTACGGCAAGGCGGTGCTCGCCAACACGTTCGAAGCGCACCGGCTGATCAGGGTCGCCGCCGCGCAGGGGCGAGCCGAGGAGATGGCGGACCGGCTGTTCCGCGCCTACTTCGCCGATGGGCTCAACCTGGCCGACAGCGACACGTTGCGGAAGCTGGCCGCCGAGGTCGGGGTGGCGTGGACCGACGACGGCGCGGAGGCGACCAGGGCGGAGCTGGAGCTGGTGCGCACGTCCGGGATCAGAGGCGTGCCGATCTCCAAGATCAACGGGCGCACGCTGTCCGGCGCGCAGTCCGAAGAGACGTTCTACGGAGAGATTTCATGATTCTGGTGACAGGGGCGACCGGCCGGGTGGGTGGGCAGGTCGTCAAGCAGCTGGTGGAAGCGGGAGTGACCGAGGTGCGAGCGCTGGCCCGCGACGCGGGCCGGGCGCGGCTGCCGGTCGAGGTCGTCGAAGGCGATCTGGCCGCGCCTGGCTCGCTGGACGCGGCGCTGGAGGGCGTGGAGAAGGTCTTCCTCGTCTGGCCGACACTCCAGGCCGACCACGCCGCGCCCGAGACGGTGAAGAGGCTGGCGGGCAGACACGTCGTGTACTTCTCCTCCGCGGCGGCGGGAGAGGCCGATCCGATCAACGCCTCCCACGGCGAGATCGAACGGCTGGTCCGCGAGTCCGGCGCCGACTGGACCTTCCTGCGGATCACCGGCCTGGCGGCCAACGACCTCAAGTGGGCGGACGGCATCCAGCGCGACGGTGTCGTGCGTGAGCCGTTCGCCGGGTGGGCGCGGTCCCACATCGACGAGGCCGACGTGGCGGCGGCGGGCGTGCGCGTGCTGACCGGCGACGGGCACGAAGGGGCGACCTACGTGCTGACCGGGCCGCAGGCGCTGACCGCGCCCGAGCGGGTGGCCGCCATCTCCGAGGTGATCGGGCGCGAGGTGCGCTTCCAGGAGGCGTCCTTGGCGGAGGTCAGGCGCCAGTACGAGGCCGTCTTCGGGCCCGAGCTGGCCGCAGGGCTGGTCGGCAAGATGGCGAGCGGGCTCCCGGAGCCGGAGCCGGTCACCGGCGCGGTCGAGGAACTCACCGGACGCCCGGCCAGAACCTACCGCGAATGGGCCGCTGATCACTGGGGGTAGCCTTTGAGACATGCTGCGGGGGCGGGCGAAGGAGACGGCGACGATCGACGCCCTGCTCGCCGCCGCTCGCCAGGGCACGAGCGGGGCGCTGGTCGTCCGCGGTGAGGCGGGCATCGGCAAGACCGCGCTGCTCGACCACACCGCGAGCCGGGCGGACGGCATGCGCGTGCTGCGGACGACCGGTGTCGAGGCGGAGAGCGAGCTGCCCTACGCGGGGCTCAGCATGCTCGTCGGCGGCCTCCTCGACCGCCTCGACGATCTCCCGGTACGGCAGGCCGACGCGCTCAGGGGCGCGCTGGGGGTGGGGGAGGCCAACGGCGACACCTTCCTGATCGGCCTGGCGGTGCTCAGCCTGCTGGCCGAGGAGGCCCCGCTCCTGTGCCTGGTCGACGACGCCCAGTGGCTCGACACCGCCTCGGCCGACGCCCTGCTGTTCGCCGCGCGGCGGCTGCGGGCCGAGGGCGTGGTGATGATGTTCGCGGTCCGCGCGCCGTACGCGCCGGACTTCCCCGCGACCGGGCTGCCCGAGCTGCGCCTGGACGGCCTGGCCGACGAGGCGGCGGCCGCGCTGGTCGGCGACCTGGCGCCGCACGTGCGCGAGGAGGTGCTGGTCGAGGCGCACGGCAACCCGCTGGCGTTGCGGGTGCTGGCCGAAGCGCGCCGTGAGCAGGGCACCGGCATGCTGTCGATGGGGCTCGTGCCCGTGCAGCACAGGATCCTGCAGACCTTCGACGACAGGATCCGCGCGCTGCCGGCGGCGACGCGGACCGTGCTGCTGGTCGCGGCGGCCGACGACACCGGCGAGCCGGCCACCGTTCTGCGGGCCGCCGAGCGGTTGGGCGCGGGGCTACCCGACCTGGATCCGGCGGAGGCCGCCGGGTTGCTGCGGTTCGAAGGCGAGCGACTGGTCTTCGGCCACCCGCTGATGAGGAGCGCCGCCTACCAGGGGGCCACGGCGAGCCGCAGGATCGAGGCGCACCGCGCGCTCGCGGAGGTCCTCGACGGCGACCGGCGTGCGTGGCACCTGGCAGCCGCGGCGACGGGCCCCGACGAGCAGGTCGCCGCAGCGTTGGAGAGCACGGCGCAGCGGGCCAGAGAGCGTGGCGGGTACGCGGCCGTGGCCGCCGCCTACGAACGTGCCGCCGCCCTCACCCCGGACCCGGGCGTGCGGGAGCGCCGGCGGCTCGCCGCGGCGCGCGCGGCCGCCGACGCGGGTCAGTTCGAGCGGGCCGGTCACCTGGTCGAGCAGGCCGGGAACTCGGCAGAGGCGGCCGCGCTCAGGGCGGTCATCGCCGACGGGCTCGGGCGGACCGAGGAAGCGCATGTGCTGCTGTTCGAGTCGGCCGCGACCGTCACGCCGGCGGAGCTGCCGCCCTTGTTGCGCAGCGCCGCGCGGGCGGCCTGGCGTGCCAACGACTTCGAGGCGCTCAAGCGGATCGCCGCCTGCGCGGCGGAGGGGTCGGACGTGCACCGGCTGGCCACGGCGGCGCTCGCCACCAACCGGCTGGACGACGGCGGCATCGAGACGCTGAAGGAGTTGCTGGCCCGGCCGCCGGAGTCCGATGTGCAGGATCGCCTGCTGTTCGCCCGGTTGCACCTCGTCATCGGCGACATCGAGGGCGCGATGCGCCTGGCCGGGAGCCTGGAGCGGGAGTGCAGGGCCCGGGGCGCGCTCGGCGTGCTGCCGGCCGTACAGACGATCCTGGCGCGGACCCTGCTCTTCACCGGCCGCTACACCGACGCGCGCGCCACTCTGGCCGATGGGCTGCAGATCGCCGCCGACACCTGCCAGCGCATGCCGCGCATCGAGCTGTCGGCGGCCCTGGCCGAGCTGGCCGCCATCGAAGGCGACGAGGAACGCTGCCGCGAGTTGACGGCCGAGGCGATCGAGCGAGACCTGGCCCCGAGCGCGGTGCACGCGGCCGTCGCGCTGAGCCTGCTCGACCTGGGCCTCGGACGTTACGAGGCGGCCCTGGACCGGATGGAGGCGGTGGTGTCCGGATCGCGCCCCATGGGCGTCATGGGCCACCTGCCGATCCTGGTCGAGGCCGCGGTACGGCTGGGGCGGCCGCAACGCGCCGCTTCCGCGGTGCGGCTGTTCTCGGCGTGGGCCGATCGGGTCGGGCAGCCGTGGGCCGCGGCCATCGCGCTGCGCTGCCAGGCACTGCTCGCCGACGACATCGACACATTCGCGCAAGCCGTACAGATGCCGACTTACCCCTTCGACCAGGCGCGGACAGAGCTGCTGTACGGCGAGCGGCTGCGGCGGGACCGGCGGACCAGCGACGCGCGCAGACACCTGCGCGGCGCCGCCGAGACGTTCGAGCGGCTTGGCGCGCGTCCCTGGGCCGAGCGCGCCCGCGGCGAACTGCGCGCCACGGGGGAGACCCGCCTGGTGCGTGACCACGTGACCGACCTCGCTGACCGGCTCACACCGCAGGAACTCCAGAGCGTACGGCTGGCGGCCACCGGGCTGAGCAACCGGGAGATCGCCGAGCGGCTGTTCGTGAGCCCGCGCACTGTCGGCTACCACCTGTACAAGGCGTATCCCAAGCTGGGCGTCAAGACCAGGGCGGAGCTCGCCTCCCTGAGACTGTGACGCATGCTGCGTTGACGTTGTTTTCTCCGCCGTTACCACCGGGACGCCACGCTGCGTCGCCATCGCAGACAACCGTTCGGGCGGCGCGCCGGCCTGACCGAGCTGGGCGGGACCCGGCCAGGCGAGCAGTCCGATGATGACCGAGCCGATGATGAGCGTCTTCCGCGCGGTCAACCGCCCACGTGCGCACACCTTCTCACGGCCGGATCTCGTAGACCACGTTGAACGGAGTCTGCGCGGCCCGTCGGAGTCGGGTGAAGCCGGCGTCTGTGATCACCTCGCGGATCGCCGCCTCACCGGCCTGCGCGCCCAACGCGTACCCGCCCGGCTGGGAGAGACCGTTGGGCACGCAGAGGAACGTGGAGGCGCTGTAGTACAGCCGCCCCACCGGGTTGAAGTTATCCTCGACCTTGTCGGAGGCGAACGGCTCCACCAGAAGCCACGTGCCGTCCGGAGCCAGCGCTTCCCGCACCCGCCGGGCGGCCCCGAGCGGGTCGCCCATGTCATGCAGGCAGTCGAACATCGTCACCAGGTCGTAGCCCGTCCCGGTGAAGGTCTGCGCGGTGGCCACCTCGAAGCTGACCCGGTCGGCGAGCCCGGACTCCGCGGCCCCCTTGCGCGCCAGCGCGATCGAATCGGCGTGGTAGTCGGAGCCGACGACCGTGGTACGCGGGTACGCCTCGGCGAGGAGCAGCGACGACGAGCCGAGACCGCAGCCGACGTCGGCGACCCGAGCCCCGGCCGTGAGTTTCTCGTCGACCCCGTCCAACGCCGGGATCCAGCTCGGGATCAGCTCGGCCACGTAGCCGGGCCGGAAGAACGCGTCGCACCCGACGAAAACGTCCTCGTCGTGCTCGTGCCAGCCGACGCCTGCACCGGTACGGAACGCCTCGGTGATTCGCGGTTCCGCGCGCAGCATTCCCAGAGCGATGAGGAACGCCGCCGGCACGTTGGGACCGTTAGGGTCGGCCAGGCAGAACGCCTGCTCCTCGGTCAGTGAGAACCGGCCGGTCTCCGGTTCGTAGCTGACGTATCCACCGGCGGCCTGTCCGCGCAGCCACTCGGTGAGGTAGCGCGGGTGGCACCCGGTGCGCTCGGCGAACTGCTCGGGCGTCGCGGGGCCCTCCGCGAGGGTGCGATAGAGGCCGAGCCGCTGGCCGATCACGACGGAGCCGGCGGCTTCGGTCGCTGCCAGGTCGGTCACGAACCGGCCCAGGAACTCGTTCACCTTCTCGTGGTCCATCTCTGGTCTCCTTCCCTGTCGAACCGGCTGGTGCCGGTCACAACAAGGGTCGGCCCGCTGCCTTTCACGGCCCTCGCACGGGCTATCGTCGTGCTAACAGGCCTCGTCACAGGCGTGATGGACACGGGGGATGCCATGGCAGTCGGGCGCCTGCCGCCGCCGGTCCGGGTGGAGGTGCTCGGGCCCCTGCGGCTCCTTGTCGACGGCGCCCCGGTGGACGTGTCCGGCCCGAAGCGGCGTGCGGTGCTCGCGCTGCTCGCGCTCGCCGAGGGCCGGACCGTAACGGTTGATCACCTCGTGGACGCGCTCTGGCCGTCGGAGGTACCCGAATCAGGGCGTCAAGCCCTGCACAACCACGTGTCCCGGCTGCGTGGGCACCTCGGTCCGGCGGCCGCCCGGCTCGAGACGCGGCATGACGGCTATCGGCTTGCGCTCGAGCGCGACGAACTGGACGTGGCACAGGCGAGAGCATTGCTCGCAACGGCGCGTACGACGGCGCAGCGGGACCCGGCCGGCGCGCTCTCCCTGCTGCAGGAGGCACACGGGCTGTGGCGAGGACCGGTTCTCGCCGACCTCTCCGACATCGTGCCGATCGCCACCGCGGTCGAGGAGTACGCTCAGCTGCGCCGCGAGGTGACCGACGCGCTGATCGCCGATGCCATCGCCGCAGGACAGGCTGATGAGATCCTGGGTCTCGCCGCCGCGTCGTCGGCCGCCGACCCACTGCGGGAGCCCGCCGTCCTCCTGCTCATGCGGGCGCTGGCGGCGACCGGGCAGGCGCCGGAGGCCCTGCGCATCGGACGGGAGTATCGGCGCCGGCTGGTCGAGGAGACCGGCCTCGATCCATCACCTGCGCTGGACGAGCTCGAGCGTGAGATCGTCGGCGGCGTCGCCGGTTCGGCGCCCAGCAGACTCGAGGTGCCCGCCCGGCCGACCACGCGACTGATCGGCCGCGAGTCTCAGGTCGCGGCCCTGCATCGGCTGCTGGCGGCCGAGCGCCTGGTCACGCTCGTCGGGCCGGGCGGCGTCGGCAAGACCCGGGTCGCCCTGGAGGTCGCGCTCCAGAGCGGCACGGCGAGGGTGCTGCTGCTCGCACCGGTCACCGATCCCGCCGCCATCCCGCACGCCCTGGCGGCGGCCATGAACCTGAAGGTCGACCAGGGTGACGTGCTGTCCGCTTGCGTCGCCCTGCTGGGCGACCACCCCGGCCTGTTGTTGATCGACAACTGTGAGCATCTGCTCGACGGCGTCCGGGACACGGTAGACGTGATCCTCTCCTCGTGTCCCAGAATCTCCTTGCTGGCCACCAGCCGCGAACCTCTCGGCCTGGCGGCCGAGTATGTCTCACGGCTGGCGCCGCTTCCGCTGCCCCGCCCCGATCAGGATCCTTCGCGGGCTCCGTCCGTGGCGCTGTTCGTGGACCGGGCCCGCCGGGTTCGCCCCGGTCCACCACCGACGCCGGCGGAGCTGTGTACGGTCGCCGACATCGTGCACCGGCTCGACGGGATGCCGCTGGCCATCGAACTGGCAGCGGGCCGGCTGTCCACGCTGTCCCTCGCTGACCTGCGTGACCGCCTCGACCGCTCGCTCGACCTGCTCGGCGGTGGCAGGCCCAGCGCGGATTTCCGGCACCGGACACTGCGCGCGACCATCGAATGGTCGTATCAGCTCCTCACCGAGGACGAACGGCGACTTTTCCGGCATCTGTCGGTTTTCCCTGACGGTGTCGACCTCGACACCGCCGAGCGGCTCGCCGCCGACCTGGGCCTGGAGAGTGATCCAGGAAGCGCTCTGGCCCGCCTCGTCGACGCCTCCATGATCGACGCCTCCTTCCAGGGGACCACCAGGTACCGCATGCTGGAGACGCTGCGGGCATTCGGGCTGGACCGGCTTGCGGCGGCCGGCGAGGAGAAGGCCGCCATCGAGCGCATGGCGCGGTGGGCTGTCGAGCTGACCTCATGGATCGACGCCACCATGACCACCGAGCGGGAGCCCGAGGCGGACGCCGTCCTGCGTCGCGAGCTGCCGAACCTGCGGGCCGCGTGGCGGCTGGTTCGCAGCCAGGGTTCTCTGGACGATGCCGCGGCGATGGTCGTCGCGCTGTTCGACACGGTCGCCTACCGCGACCTCGTCGAGGTTCGGGACTGGGCCGAGGAACTGGCCGGCGACCAGGCGCTCGCCACCCACCCGCGGGCCGGCGCCGTACTCGGAACCGCGGCGGAAGCCGCCTACCACCGTGGCGACTACCGCCAGGCCGACCGGCTCGCCAGCGCCGGGCTGGAGAAGGCGACCGACAACGTCGGGTCGTGGCACTGCCTGATGGTGCTTTCGGTGGCCGACCTGGCTCGCGGCGCCTACGACGACGTGGTCGAGCATTCCCTCGCCGCAGCCGTTCTCGCCGGCCCGCACCGGGAGAACCTGGGGATCGCCGCCCTCACGACCGCCTACGCGGGCGATCTGGTGGCGGCGCGAAGACTGAACGAGCGGGGGCTGGCCGCCGCGGTGTCCCCCACGATGCTCTCGTGGGGCGCCTACGTCGCCGGGGAGATCGAGAGTCTCGCGGGCCACAGCGAGGTGGCCGAGCGGCATTACGTCCGTGCCATCGACCTGGCCCGCACCTCGGGCGCGACCTTTCTCGTCGGCGTCGCGACCGTCGGGCTCCTGTCGGTGCGCGCCTCCACGGGCCGAGTCCACGAGGCGCTGGGTGGCTACCGCGACGTGATCGAATACTTCGCCCGCAACGGCAACTGGACTCACCTGTGGGTCACCCTGCGCAACCTCGCCGATCTGCTGCGCCGGCTCGGCGACGACGAGCCTGCGGCGCTGATCGACGCCGCGGCCGGCCAGGCTCCCGACGCGCCGGCCGTAGAACGCTCCCACGACACCGGACGCCCCGCGCGCACCGTCGCCGCTCCGGCGACGCCGGTCCCCGGCCGCGTCGCCGTGCTCGAGATGGCTCGGCAGGCGATCGAGCGGAACCTCACTCGATCATGACAGCCGTGGAGGGCGGCTCGACGAACGACTCGTCGCCGATCCATGCCGTGAAACAGTCGACGCCCATGCCGGCGATGAGCTCGCCCGTCTGAGTCTCCTGCGCCGCCAGGGCACGGACCTTCCGGGCCGCCGTCTCCGCGTCCAGCACGAGGTCGACCGCCAGGCGATGGGCCGGTGTCATGATCGGGTATCCCGGCGGGAAGATGCCCAAGCTCTCGTTGAGCGCGCTCCAGCGCGGTGCCCGCCGCTCCGCGAACGTGGCATACAGCAGCCGCGCCCCGGATGGGGCGGCGCTGCCGAACGCCGCGGTGGTCCAGGCCGAGACCGCCTGATGGTCCGGGTGACCGGTGATGCCGTCCGGGCCGAAGGTGAGCACGGTGTCAGGCCGGACCCGGTCGATGGCGTCGCACAGCCGCGCGACCGCGTCGGACCTGCGGACCTCCGCGCACTGCCCGTCCCGGTAGCCGAGCCAGTGATGCTCGTCGATCCCGAGGATCTCCAGGCAGCGCGCCAGCTCGCGGGTGCGCGCCGCGGCAAGCCGATGCGGCGGCCACTCCACCGGGTCGCCCGTGCCGAGCTCGCCGCAGGTCGCGGTCACGCACACCACCCGCGATCCGCTGTCGCGAGCCATCGCCATCAAACCGCCGGACAGGTAGGCCTCGTCGTCCGGGTGCGCCCAGATCCCCAGGATGGTGCCCAGCTCAGCGACGTCACGTGCGCACTCGATCATGCCCGGACCTCCCTGGTGAGGATGCCGTGTACGGCCAGGCCGGCGCCACAGCAAGCGACGGCGATCATCCAGAGCCGGCCGGCTCCGGCGGTGTCGACCACAAGACCACCGAACAGCGCACCGGCCGCGGACCCGAGGTGGATCGCGGAGCTGTTCAAGGCGAGCAGCAAGGGCGCCGACCCCGCCCCCAGGCCGATCAGGCGGTGCTGCTGTGCGGGAACGAACCCCCAGGCCGCGACCCCCCACCCGACCATGACCGCCAGCGCCCCGGCCACCGTCGCCGCGACGTGCGGGAGCGCCGCGAAAGCCACAGTCAGCAGGGCCACAGCCGGCAAGACCACCCGGCGAGGGCCGCTCCGGTCGGCCGCAGTCCCGCCCCACCAGGTGCCCAGCACGCCTCCGATGCCGAACGCCCCGATGAACAGCCCCAGCCCGAACGGCCCGGCCGCGGCCGCCACCAGCAAGGGAAGGTAGGTGTACATGCTGTACGAGGCGGTCATCACCAGGAACGTCACGCCGAGCACGCCCACGACGGCCGGGACCGCATCGGGCGCAGGCGCTCGAACACCGTCGCGCGGACCAGCGGGCCCGACCCGACGCGGGTGAGCAGCAGACCGATGACGGTGGCCACCGCGAGCACGGCGACCAGCCCGAACGCCGCCCGCCACGAGAGCATCGACGCCAGCAGCACGCCCAGCGGAGCGCCCAGCACCATGGCGGTCGCCGCACCCCCCAAGATCACGCTCAGCGCCCGCCCGCGGTGGCTCACCGGCACGGCCGCGACGGCCGCCGCGCCGGCGGCCGGCACATAGACCGACGCGGCAAGCGCTCCCAGCACCCGGGCGGCGAGGAGCGCGGGAAGCGTCGGCGCCACCGCCGACAGCACGCTCGTCATCCCGAACAGCACCGCAGAGCCGATCAGCACCCGTCGCAGTGGCCACGACCCGAGCAGAGCGCTGAGCAGCACCGCGCCAATCGCATACGCCAGCGCGAACACCGTCACCGTCAACCCCGCGGCGCCGACGGTGACACCGAGGTCACGTGCGATCCCGGTGAGTATCCCGGCCACGACGAACATGTCGGTACCGATCGCGAACGCGCCGATCCCGAGGGCCGCAACCGAGAGCCACCTGCGCCGGTCCCGTTCGGGCACGGGAGCTGTCCGGTCGAGCACCGCTGTGCTGACCACGTCATCGTCCATCTCGTCCTCCACGTTCGTCGCAATCCGATCGTCGGAGCACGGACTCGCAGCGCACTACCGCGGCGCTGTCATCGCCGCCGACACGTCCACGGCCCGCCGGCGGCGAGGAGGGAAGCGCGGGTCGCGCAGAGCTTCCTGTCCAGGGTCGGCCCCGCATGGGCGTCCGCCACTGTTACGACCACCCGGGCGCTCGGTGCGGGAAACAAGTCAGCGTCCGGATCGAACCGGCAGCTGTCCTCACGCTCGATCGCTGTGACCGAGCCCGGGGGAAGCAGCCGGGGCCGCAAGCGGGTCACTTCCCTCTCCAGCACAGGACGCTGCAGCGCCACCCATATCCTGCACTCCGCCAGCTCCACCGCAGCGGCCTCGTAGCTCGGGATCGGAGAGAACAGCACCGCGACACCTAAGGCCGTGGCCGCCACGACCGCTACTGCCCTCTTTTTGATCATGTCCATGGGCCAGCCTGCCACCCTCTCTGGAGGCTGACAGGCGCTAGGCGACGTAATGACCCCGGACAGGCCGTGATGAGGCCGGGCGGCGGAGCAGCGTGATCAAGCAGCCGTCGGGCGGCAGAGCGGGCTGGCCGACAAGGGTAGCGAGAGCGAGCGGCGCACCGCGTACAGGTAGGAGATCATCGCGCCGACGGCGAGCGCGGTGAGTGAGGGGACATGCCAGACGGGCCGAATCTCGGCCGCCAACCCCATGTCCGGCCCTACCAGTCCCAGTGGGCCCGCGGCCACGAGAACCGTCAGCCCCAGCACGTTGAGCGGGGTCCTCGTCCAGTGTCGCGGGACGTGCCGTAACCGAGGTGAACCAGAGGTCGAACGAGCACACCGCGAGGTAGGCGGCGTACCAGGCCGGCTGCAGGAACAGCAGGCGGGCCACGCGCGGCGAGGGCGCGACCGCCAGGCCGTGGGCCAGCCTCAGCACCCCCCAGACCTGCGCGATCGCCGCCGCTGCCAGAACCGCGGTGAGCGTGGGAGGGCTCCAGCCCAGATTGAACGCCTCGGGCTCGACGTGACGGCCCGTGTAGGCATCGGGTTCGAGCCACATCAGGGAGTTCGCCGGGTTGGCGTCGCCCACGAGATACAGGCCGAGCAGGTAGGGCGGCGTCAGCAGGCCCGCCACGAGCAGCACGCGGGCGGTGGGCCGGGCCGCCGCCAGGTGCCATCCCAGGCACTCACACCTTCACGCTGTTGCCCGCGCGGGCAGCTACCTCACTGGCGTCTACGCCATGGGCGTGAAGGATGGCGACCGGCTCGCGCGGGCAACGGGTCAAGCGAGGACCGCCGCCAGCTCGCCTCGTGAGGCGATGCCGAGCTTGGGGAAGGCCTTGTAGAGGTGGTGGGCGACGGTTTTGGGGCTGAGGAAGAGCTGGGTGGCGATCTCACGGTTGGACAGGCCCCGCCCGGCCAGCCGTACGATCTGCAGCTCTTGCGGGGTCAGGGTCGAGAAGACATCGGACACCGGCGGGGAGGGGGCGGTGACGCCGGTCGCGCCGAGTTCGGTGCGTGCGCGCTCGGCCCACGGGGCGGCGCCCAGGAGTTCGAATGCTTCCAGGGCTGACCCGAGTTGTTCCCGCGCGTCCACCTTGCGGCGTGCCCTTCGTAGCCATTCACCGTAGAGCAGCCGGGTGCGGGCGTGCTCGAAGGCGAGGCTGTTCCGATCATGCAGGGACAGCGCGGCCAGGTAGTGCTCTTCCGCCCCGTCATCGGGTTCGATCATGGCCTGGCAGCGCTGGACGATCGCGTCGAGCGAGGGCAGGCTCATTCTGGCTGCGTAGTCGCTGTAGCGCTTGAACGGTTCCATGGCCAGCTCCGGACGGCCCAGCCGTACTGCCGCCTCCACGTGGTCGGGCAAGCTGCGTACACCGGGAATGAGGTGACTGCGGCTGCTGCGCGACAGTTCCTGGAAGCGCTTCAGTGCGGCCTCGATCCGGCCCATGCCGAGGTCGAGCATGGCTCGGCCCCACTGCGCCCACACGATGCCCACCGACCCTGCTCCGGCGCTCACCCCGCTGAGCGCCTCTTCGGTGTGCCTGATGCAGGCTTCCTCATCGCCGCCCACAGCGCTGAGGAAGGACAGCACCCCGTTGGCATGGTTCAGCCACTGCCGCTGGCCGGTGTCGGTGGCCACTCGCGCCGCCTCCTCGACGTGCACGCGGGCGTCGCGGTGCCGGCCGAGAAACAGCCCGCTCTCCGCCAGGTAGACCAGCCCGGGCGACAGCCAGGCGATCGTCCCCTGTGCGCGGCTGTCCTCGACCAGTGTCTCGGCCATCTCGTGTGCCGCCACATCCTGGGAGACCAGCAGAGCGCAACCGGCTGCCGAGACGAGCCCGCGCGGCCCGCCTGTCCCGCTGGCCTTACGCGCGCCCTGGATGACATCGGCGATCGGAGGGAAACCTGCCGTGGAGCGCCCGAGCGCCGTCGCGGTGTCCCAGCGCAGAAGCCAGACCAGCGACATCAAGGGATGATCGGCGTCGAGGGAGAGCGTGCCAAGCAGATCCACGCTGCCGCCTACCAACTCCGCGTCGAACGACATGAACCATGCGCAATGCAGCGCCTCCATGATCATCCAGAGCGCCCGTTCCGGGGCGAGGTGAGCGATCGAGGAAGCACCGGAGACAAGGATGTCGTGGGCGACGCGCAACTCGCCGTACGAGAGCCCGCGAATGGCGCGGATCTGGTCCAGCCTGGCCCGCAGCAGCGGGTCGGTGGTCAGGCTGATCGCGCGTTCCGCCAGCGATCCGGCATGGTCGAGCTTGCCTCCCGCGAGCGCGGATTCCGAGGCGAGCGTGAGGCGCCGCCCGATCGCGGCGCCGCCGACGCTGAGCTGGGCGGCACGCTCGTAGGCGAACGCGGCGGCGACGTGACCAACGCGCTCGGCGGCGCGCTGCGCGGTGCGCTCGAGTTCGGCCGCCGTCTCCTCGTTCGGGCCGGTGGCGGCCCGGGCAAGGTGCCAGGCGCGCCGGTCGGCGTGCTGCGGGTCGTCGCACACCTTGGCGATCGCGGCGTGTACGGCCAGCCGCGCGCCGAGCGGAGCACCGTAGTAGGCAGCAGCTCGGACGAGGGGATGGCGGAACTCGACGGTCTGGCCCAGCCTGACCAGCCCGCGCTCTTCGGCGGGCTGAAAGTCGACCACGTCCGCGCCCACCGTCGACGCGGCACGCAGCACCAGGTGCAGGTCGCAGTATTCGTCCGCGGCGGCCATGAGCAGGACCGTCCTGGTCGCCTCGGGCAGGTCGCGCAGTTGCTGCTGGAAGGCCTCCTGGACCCTCCCGGTCAGGGGCACCGGCCCCAGGCGGTAGATCTCGGACTCGCCGGCGGCCATGCCCCGCAGCTCCAGCAGCGCGAGCGGGTTGCCCTGCGTCTCGGCGAAGAGCCTCTCGTCGAACTCGGCGCCGTGTTCGGCCACCAGTTTCATGGCAGCCTCACGGTCGAGCCCGCCCAGCCGCATCCACGGGATCCCGCGGTCCGGGCCTCGCTGCCCGTCCTCCCGCTGCGCGAAAAGCACCACGATGCCCTCGCTGTCCAGCCGCCTTGCCGCGAACAGCAGCGCCTCTGCCGAAGCCTGGTCCAGCCACTGGGCGTCGTCGACCAGGCAGAGCAGCGGCGACTCCTCAGCCGCTTCGGATAACAGCGTCAGCACGGCAAGGCCGACCAGGAAGGGGTCACCCGAGCTGGCCGGCCCGAGGCCGAAGGCGGCGAGCAACGCGGAACGCAACCGGTCGGGCAGCCTGTCGGCATCGCCCAGCAGCGGCCGCAGGAGCAGATGCAGGGCTGCGTAGGGAAGCTGCACCTCGGACTCGACCGCGACGCAGCGCAGGATACGCATACCTATGGCGGCGTCGGCGGCGTAGTCGAGCAGAGCGGTCTTACCTATACCAGGCTGACCGCGGATGATCAGGGCCGAGCTCTTGCCCTCTGCCGCGGCGGCCAGCATGTTCTTGAGAGTCGCCCGCTCCTCGATCCGGCCCCACAGCATGCCCATAACCTATCTACGAATTCCTATGAGATGACTGATTCCGCTGGGCGCGGATCTCCGTAGCTTCGTCGTATCGCTCAACGACCGAAAGGCGAGCACACCATGTCTGAGATTCGCCCCTTCCGCATAGAGATTCCCCAGGCTGACGTGGACGACCTGCGTGACCGGCTCCGCCGTACGCGCTGGGGCAGCGAGATCCCCGGCCAGGGCTGGAGCCGAGGGGTGCCGGTCGACTACCTCAGACAGCTGGCCACCTACTGGGCCGAGGAGTTCGACTGGCGCAAGCAGGAGGCCAGGCTCAACGACCTGGCCCAGTTCACCACCGAGATCGACGGGCAGACGATCCACTTCGCGCACGTCCGCTCCGCCAATCCCGACGCGGTTCCCCTGCTGCTCCTGCATGACTGGCCGGCCTCATTCGTCGTGTTCGCGAAGGTCATCGAGGAGCTGTCGAAGGACTTCCACGTGGTCGCCGCCGACGTACCCGGTGTTGGCCTCTCCGGCCCGCTGACCAGTGCCGGCTGGACCACGAGCAAGATCGCCAGCGCGTTCGTCGAGCTGATGGCGCGCCTGGGTTACGACCGTTATGGCGTGCAGGGCCAGGGCGGCGGAGCCTGGGACGCGGTCGAGATGGGCCGCCAGGCTCCGGAGCACGTCATCGGCACCCACGTCAACGGCTACGTCACCTTCCCCTCCGGCGACCCGGCCGAGTTCGAGGGCCTGACCGAGGCCGAGCAGGAGCGGCTGGCCAGGCTGCAGGACTTCCGCGACGACAAGATGGGCTTCAACATCATTCAGTCGACGCGCCCGCAGACCCTGGCGTACGGCTTGCACGACTCGCCCGTCGGGCAGCTCGCCTGGATCGTGGAGAAGTTCAAGGAGTGGACCGACCCCACGGCCGAGCTGCCCGAGGACGCCGTCGACCGCGACCTGCTGCTGGCGAACGTCAGCTTGTACTGGTTCGCCGGCACCGCCGGCTCGTCGGCCAACCTCTACTACGAGAACGCCCACGACCCCTCCGCCTGGGGCCCCAAGGAACGCAGCAGCGTGCCCATGGGTGTTGCGCTCGCCAAGCACGTCGACATCACCGTCCGCCGGTTCGCCGAGCGCGACGCACCGGTCACGCACTGGACAGAGCTGGAGCGAGGCGGCAACTTCCTGCCCCTGGAGCAGCCGGCCCTGTTCATCGACGACGTCCGAAGGTTCTTCGCCAGCCTCTAGATCCCGGTCAGCGTCAACTCCAGGTGCGCGGCTGCGCCGGGCGCCTGGAGTACGCGTATCTCCCGCGGCGGCTCGACGACGGCGCCGGCGACCTGGTGACCACCGCGCTGCTTCCTCGCCAAGGCGTCAGCTGATCGCGAGAAGGACGAGCGCGGCGACGGAGCCGCCCATCACGATCACGTGCCGGAGGTTCTGCAGGCCCGGGAGTACCCAGGAGGGGAAGGCACGCTCTGCCGCGCCGAGCATGGCTTTGACGTCGATGCGCTGCAGCACCGGATCGCCGGTCTTGGCGAAGTGCGCGCGCACGGACCTCTCGGCCGTGAGGTTGCTGTAGAGGATGAAGAGGTTGACCAGGAGGACGAGCGGCTGCAGGACCCAAGAGAGCGTCTCACCCCAACTGCCGGTCAGGTTCAGCACGGCCAGGGCGGTCACGAGCACGGCGATGCTGAGCGGCGCCCAGGTTTCGTGGCCGCTGGCGTCGAAGCGGATGTTGTTCTCGGCCAGGACCGAGCGGGGGATGTTCTGGCGGTCGAGCTCGGCTTCCGTGGCGGCAAGCGCGCCGGCGCCGTAGCGGGCGCGGACGAGGGGGATGCTGACGAAGGCCAGTGCGATGAGGATCTGCAGGACGGCCGCGAGGGTGATCATCGACTCCATCTTTCTGCCCAGGGGGTGGTTGCAAGGAAGACGATGGCGTGAGCGGCTGATACGGCGCTGCCGCGGCACCAACACCGGCTCTCTGCCGACAAACACCGAAGCGCTCCACAGGCTGCGCGTGGGGTGCCGACAACGCGGGCCCGTGGTCCTGGGGACGTTCGGTTCCTCCCCGAAGGACTTCTCGCAACCGCAGACACGACAGCGCGAACTCTTCGGTGGATGCGTTCCGCCTCTTGTGCGGGTCCAGATACTGAACCACCGCCGCCGGTTTCGCCCGATGACGGCAGTGGAATTACGTGCTATGTGCCTTCGAGGTCTTTACATGCCTGATCTGGCAATCCCGTCCCTTTTTGTGAGCTGCTGCCTCGGCACGGGAATCGGGGGAGTTCCATGAGTAACCTCATAGCCATCGCCACTGCGACCAGGATGCGCGCACGACTGCTGGAACTGCAGCGCCAAAACCCATCACGCTCGCCGACACCGCGGTCGCGGAGAAGCAAACAGACGGCACAATCAACCTGCACCAGCTCCACAGCCCCGCCGGGGCCAGTGCGGCAGCGGGCACGCTGTGGGGCGGACTGATCGGCCTGCTGCTCCTGGCACCGCTGCTGGAGATGGCGGTGGGAGCGGCGGCAGCCGCGGCCGCGGAGGCGACGAAGGACCTCGGCGTCAACGACGCCTCCATGCGGGATCTGGGGCAGCGGCCGCAGCCCGGCGGAGCCGCGCTGTTCCTGCTGGTCACGCAGCGCACGCCGGGCAAGGTGATCATCGAGATCGCTCCCTTCGGCGGGGAGGTCATGCAGACCTCGCTGAGCGCGGAGGCGGAGGCCGACCTGCGAGAGGCCGTCCAGCACGTCCAGGCCGCCGCTTCGGCCTCCTAATCGCTATGGCTCGCGTGCGCCCGAGCCGGCCATCCAAGGTCAGCCTTGAGGAGGGCCACGACCGGCCGCACCTCGAACTGGTCGACATCCACCGCCCGCTGGGGCCCCGACCCTGCGCATCCCCGTGCTGCCGCTGTCGAGGGGCGCCGGCAGCCCATCACCTTCATCCTGATCGACCCACATAGGGGGCGTTGTGAGCACGAAATACGGAGTCCACTCCGAGGTGGGCACGCTACGACAGGTGATCGTGCACCGGCCCGATCTCAGCCTCAAACGGCTCACCCCAAGCAACAAGGACGAGCTGCTCTACGACGACGTGCTGTGGGTCAGCCGGGCCCAGATCGAGCACGACGCGTTCGTGGCGGTGATGAGCGGCCGCGGTATCGAGGTCTTCCACCATCACCAGCTGCTCGCCGAGGCGCTCGAGGCCGCGCCGGAGGCCAAGAGGCACGCGGTCGAGCGCACGGTCACCCATCTGACGGTGGGGCCCTCACTCGTCGACGAGGTTCGCGCCGAACTGGCCTCCTGGAGCGGGGACAAGCTCGCCACGCACCTGATCGGCGGGCTCACCAAGGAGGAGTTCGTCACCGACACCCAGGCCAGCCGCGAAGGCTTCGACGCCCGGTCATTGGTCACCGCGATGGCCACGACCGGCTCGTTCATCCTGCCGCCGCTACCGAACTCGCTCTACCAGCGCGACCCCTCGGCCTGGCTGTACGGCGGGGTCTCGCTGAACCCGCTCTACTACCACGCCCGCCGCCTGGAGACCATCAACCAGAGCATCATCTACCACTTCCACCCGATGTTCGCCGACGACGGCTTCGCCTACTGGTACCCGCCCATGGGCGACGACGGGGACTTCGACGAGGAGGACTTCGGCCGCGCCTCGCTGGAGGGCGGCGACATGATGCCCATCGGCAACGGCACCGTCGCCATCGGCGTCAGCGAGCGCACCAGCCCCATCATGATCGAGCACCTCGCCAGAGAGCTGTTCGCCGCAGGGGCCGCCACCAGGGTGCTCGCCGTCAACATCCCGCCGCACCGCTCCTACATGCACCTCGACACCGTGTTCACGCTGCTGGACGTCGACAAGGCCACCGGCTACCCGCCCGTCGTCGAGAACGCCGCCGTCTACTCGCTGCGGCCCGGCGACAAGGACGGCGCCGTCGACGTGCACCGCGAGCCGAACCTGGCCGCCGCCTTCGAGGACGCGCTGGGCATCGGCAAGCTCGACATCATCCCCACCGGGGGTGACGACTACCAGCGGGCCAGGGAGCAGTGGGACAGCGGCAGCAACTTCGTCGCCCTGGAACCCGGCGTCGTGATCGGCTACCACAAGAACGAGTTCACCAACAAGAAGCTGCGCGAGCACGGCGTGGACGTCGTCGAGATCGAGGGATTCGAGCTCGGCAAGGGGCGCGGCGGCGGACACTGCATGACCTGCCCGATTCTGCGCGACCCCGTCTGAACGCCGCTTTCCAGACACCATGCGCGCCCCTCCGCGACCCGCCACCAGGCAATCCCACGGAAGGACCGCGATGAGCAGCCATCCAGCACTGATCCTGTTCCTGGCCCTGTTCGGGCTCTACAGCCCTGTCGCCGCGCTGGCCTCGTACCTGCCGATCGTCCGCCCGTACGGGCACAGGCAGGTCAACCGGCTGGCGCTCGGGCTCGCCCTCAACGTCGCCATCTTCGTGCTCATGGCGCTGTGGGTGGGCGAACCGCTGCTCAAGCTGCTCGGCATCAGCACCGCGGCGCTGACCGCCACCGGCGGCATCGCCCTTGCCTTCGCCGCCATCCCGCTCATGCGCGGCCAGGCAGGGGCGGTCGAGGAACTGGAGAAACTCCAACAGCAAGAAGAACAGGGGATCCCGGCACCGCCCGACCCGGTGCCGGACCCCAAGTCGATCCTGTACACCCCGCTCACCTTCCCGCTGACCGTCGGCGGCACCACGTTCGCCTTCTGCGTCGCCGCCTCGGCAGCGGCGACAAGCGTGCGGGAGAAAGTGACGCTGTCGATCGCGGTCTTGTGCTTCGCGGCGCTCACCGGCCTGACCCTGTACCTGTCTGGGCACGTCCAACGACGTATCTCACTCAAGGGGGCGATGCTCCTCGACCGCGTGGCCGGCATCCTGCTCACCGCCATCGCCGTCATCCTGCTGGCCAACGGCTTCACCGATCTGGTCACCGGCCGCCTGAGCCAATGAACGCCACCGAGGGGCCAGCAGGCCGGCCGGCTCCAAGACTTTCTTCTGGACGGCATCGTGCAGGGGGCAGGTCGCCGGCCTTCTTTTCACGATCGTTCGGGTTCTGTGGATCTGGACCGGAGGTCAGCGGGGGCGAGCCGCTTCTCGCACCGCCCGGCGGACCTCCGGCCGGAGCCGATCGCCTCGCGTTACAGGATGACGACGCAACCGGAGGCGGTGATGTTGGCGGGCGTGTCGGCCTGCCCGGTGGTGCACCACACGAAGCGGGTCAGCTGAAGCGCCGACCACACGGCGAAGGGTTGCGTGATCGGCCCGGTGGCGGGGGCGCCGTTGGTGGCCTTGCAGTGCGATCCGGTCAGGGTGCCGTCGTCGGCGAGGTTCACGGTGACGCAGGCGTAGGCCGGTACGGCGTCGGCGTGCGCTGATGATGGAGAGCTGAGCAGGCCGTAACAGAGCGCTGCGCCACACATTATGGAGAGGGTCTTCACAAGGGGTCCTTCCCGCCGAGCCGGCCATCGTGTCGAGAGGGAGAAAACCCTCGCTGACACACAGTGATAACATTCTTACCCTAAGTAGTCAATGCTGGTCGGGCCAGCTGCCGAGCGCGGCTGGGGCGGGCGCCCGTACCCTCCTGACAGAGGGGCGGAGGCGACACTTTCGAGCGGTTGAAACGTAGCGTCAGAATCCGCGGAAGATGCCCTCTTCGTCCATGGCGTCGGCGAAGTCCATGTTGCCGATCGAGAGGTTGGCCTCGATCGAGTACAGCTCGGTCGCGATGGCCCGCATCTGGCGTCCCCGCTCCACCCTCAGGCCACGGTTCAGATCGCCATCATCAACGACTGGCCGGCCGGCCTGCTTATGAAGGCCCTAGTCCGGGGAGTGTGGCGGCTTCGGCGCCGGCCGCCGCCGCCTCGTCGATGCGGTCGAGCTGCTGGAGGCAGGCACTCAGGGTGAGCAGGGCGTCGTGCAGGTCCTGCTCGGCTCCACGGACCTCCTTCCGCGAGGACTTCAGCTCCTCGCGTCGCCGCTTGAGCAGGTACGCCTCGGAGTAGCGGTGATCGTCGTCCCAGTCGTCCTCCGCCTCCAGCTCCCGGTGCCGCTCCTGATGAGCGCGCGCCCTGTCGCGGTAGAGCTGTACCGCTTCCTGGCCGGCGGTCAGCGCTGCTTCCGGCGCCCCCAGCGCGAGCAGGCGGACGCCGAGGGTGTGCCAGGCCCTTGCCTGGTAAGTGTCACGCTTACGGCGCCGCATCTTTCCCATCGCCTCGACGATGCACGCTTGCGCCCGTTCGGTCTGCCCGCTCCGGACGAGCCGTTCGCTGCACCGGTCCAGCGTCTGGAGAAACTCAACCGTCGAGTCGGCCTGCTGCCACCAAGCCGCCATGACCTCGGCACTCACCTCAGCGGCTTCGGCGACGCGGCCGACCTTGTCCAGGCGATCCGCATAGGCCGTCAACGCGTGGATGAGCTCGAAGCTCGCCGATGTGGCCCCAGCGCGCCGCAGCCGTCCGCGGATCTCGGTCACCGCCTCGGCCGCGGACTCCACCGCCTCCTGGTCGCGGCCGAGCCTGGCGAGGAGCAGCGTCCGCCAGTAGCGCGCACCCGGAGCCTCTGCCTGCGCAGATCGGTTGGTTTCCGACAGCCGCAGGAGCTCCTCGACAACCTCGAGTGTTTCCTCATACCGCTTGCACTCCATGAGGCTGCCGCGTAACGCGGCCAGGGCATGGACGATCCGGTCAGCGAACAAGCCCGCTTGGACGGCGGACAATGTCCGATAGACCGCCAGTTCTTCCCGGCGAGCCAGGCAGGAGAGATCGTCCCACCCCAGCTCGGTCAGCCACTTGGCGAGTTGGTCCAGCGACTCGGGTAAGGCGGTCGGCGTGGGCCACGTATCCGGGGATCGCCCACGCATCTGCCTGATCCGCTCGAGCTCGTCCGTCGCCCACCGCACGGTCTTGTCCGGCCGGACCACACCTCCGTAACGGACTGGATCCACTGGACGTTCGAGCATCGCAGGCTGAACCACTGCAGCGTCCAGCTCGTTCATTCCCCGTGTATACCACCTGCACGTGGTCGGCACGGTGGCAGGAACGGCCGGCTCCCGACCGTCATGGTGGGTGTGGCGGCCGGGAGCGCCCTGGGAGCGGTCGAGCCCGTGGTCGGCGGGCCCCACGCTCACCGGATCCCGTCGATGAGCTGCCGTTTCGTCCACTTCGGTGGCCTGCCCGGCTTCTTCCCCGCCGGCAGCAACGGCTCCAGCACCGCCCACTGAGCGGCAGTCAGATCACCACGACCCACTCAAAGATCATCTCAGTGGATCAACCGAGTGATCCACTTCTGAAACAGGCCCCTAGATGCTGCCCTTGCGTTCGATGACCAGAATGCGCGCCTCTGGTGCGGGGTGTGCGACGTGCTCGTCGCCAGGTTGGGCGTAGCAGATGCGGCCGGGAGTGAGCCGTTCGACATGCTCCTCACCGTCGCGCCGGTAGTGCATGTCGACGGCGCCGTCGAGAACGACGAAGACCTCGGGCCCATCGTTGATGTGCCAGACGTACGGCTGGTCCGTCCAGTGCAGCCGCACGGTCGCATCGTCGATCTCGGTGACGTCGAGGGCTCCCCAGGGGCGCTCGGCTGTGTAGGAGCGGGCGTCAAGGAAGATCACGAAAAGTCCTTTTCCTGGTTCGTCGCGCGCGGACCTGGCCAAGCGAGCCCGGCGCCTGAGCCACCAGGCTGCTTCATGTCGGCGCCCGCCACGAGGAGCAGGAATGCCGCAATACGTAAGGATGCTGCCATGCCTTCGCACACCGTTATCAACGTTGGTCGGCAACCACACGGTCACGTCCTCGGCCGTCCGCGGTAGGTGCGGCGGTAGGCCGTCGGTGTGGTCGACGCATCGCGGGACAGGTGCAGCCGCAGGTTCGCGGCGGTACCGAGCCCGCAGCGCCGGGCCACCTCCTCGACGGTCAGATCGCTGGTCTCCAGGAGCCGCCGAGCTTCGAGGAGGCGTTGGGCGGCGAGCCAGCGCAGCGGGGTGGTGCCCGTTTCGGCGACGAAGTGCCGGGCGAAGGTGCGAGGCGCGAAACCCGCCTCGCGAGCGAGGTCGGCGACGGTCAACGGCTCGGCCAGCCGATCGAGCGCCCACGCGCAGATCGCGGCCATCCCGACGCCGGTGGTCGGCACCGGGCGCTCCAAGAACTGCGCCTGGCCGCCGTCGCGGTGGGGCGCGACGACCAGGCGCCGCGCGACCCGAACCGCGGCCTGCGAGCCGTAGTCGGTCCGCACCAGGTGCAGGCAGAGATCGATGCCGGCGGCGAGACCGGCACTGGTCAGCACGTTCCCGTTATCGACGTACAGCGGGTCGGGATCGACGTCGACGGCCGGATAGCGGGTGGCCAGATCGGCCGTATCCATCCAGTGCGTGGTCGCCCGGCGACCGTCCAGTAGGCCGGCGGCGGCCAGCGCGAAAGCTCCCGTGCACACCGAGACGACCCGCGCGCCACGCTGGGCGGCGGCGCGCAGCGCGTCGAGCACCGCCGGCGTCGGCTCATCCAGCGGCACGTAACCCGGCACGACGACGGTGTCGGCTGTGGCGAGGGCGTCCAGCCCCAACGGGACATGTATGTCCCAACCGCTGGTGGAGGGCACCCGCCCAGGCGTCTCGGCGCAGGTGGCGAACGAGTAGTGGTCCCGATCGCTGAAGACCTCGGCCGGGATCGTCAGATCGAACGTGACCACGTCGGGCAGAACCAGGGCCATGACACGATGCATGGCAGCATTCTTACGTAGAGAGGCATTCCTGCTACTCGTGGCGGGCGCCGACGTGGAGCAGCCTGGTGGATCGAGCGCCGGCCTCGCTTGGCGAGGTCGGCGCGCGCGACGAACCATGGAAAGGACCTCTCGTGAAACCACGGAAAAGGCTCGCGATCATTGCCGGCGCGGTGTTGACGTCTACCTGGATCGTGACCAGCGCTACCCCGGCCGGCGCTTCCGGCCCCTGTGGGAACGGCTATGGCAGGGTGGGTGTCTACAAGATCCCGGAGAACGGCGACAGAATGGGCACGTTGGAGGTCTATTACAACTCGCGCACCGGGAAGAACTGCGCCCTCGCGTACGGCTACGGCGCCACCTACGGCTCCCACGCGTGGAAGATGGTGGGGATCAGCCGAAGCGGAGCGACCCGGTATGCCGACCAGGACAGCGGTAACTACACGACCTACGCGGGCCCGGTCTACGTCTCCGCACGCGACACGTGCATCAACGTGAACGCGAGCATTCACTTCAAGAACAAGTTCTACAAGCGGAGCCTTACCAGCGCGCACTGCGACTAGTGATTCATCAGCACTCGCAACGCGAAGGTGAGTGCGCAGCCAGCCGTTGAACCTCGTCGGCCACCGTGGGCGCAGGCCCGCCTGCCGTCCGTGATGCTCACCCTCATGAGACGTCGGGACACCTTTGGAGCCGGGCGTCGACGAACCTGGGGGGGTCGTCTTCGACGCAGAGATGTTCAAGGCGGGTTGGCCGCGACGATCGTGGTGTGGACGGCGGGCGAGGTCGTCATGGTGGGCAGCGCTCGGCCATCGTCGCCTCGCTCGCCCCGGCGCACCTGCGGGGTGCTATCGGGGCTGTCCGGCTTCGCCTGGTCGGCGGCGACCGTGCCGGCGCCGCCGATCGGCGGCCCGCTGGTCTGGTCTCCGCCGCGGCCATGCTGGCGTTCGCCTCGGCGATCAGGCGGCGGGTGGCCCTAGTTACCGTCAGTGTGACGATAAAAAGCGGGCCGTACTACCCTGATCCACGTGGCACACCTGCGCATTGCCCTAGCACAGACCAACCCGGTCGTCGGCGACCTGGCGGCCAACTCCGCCAAGCTGCTGGACTGGACACGCCAGGCCGCCGCCGACGGCGCGCACCTGGTTCTGTTCACCGAGATGTTCCTCGCCGGCTATCCCGTGGAAGACCTGGCGCTCCGCTCCTCCTTCGTGGACGCCTCGATCGCCACGCTGGAGCAGACGGCCGCCCGGTTGGCCGAGGAGGGACTCGGCGAGCTCCCCGTGCTCGTCGGCTACCTGGACCGGGCCGACCTCGCGCCGCGCGTCGGCCAGCCCGAGGGCGCGCCGCTGGACGCCGCGGCCCTGCTCCACCGGGGCAAGGTCGTCACCCGTACGGCCAAGCACCACCTGCAGAACTATGGGGTCTTCGACGAGTACCGCTACTTCGTCCGCGGCGACCGGCTGCCCATCTTCAGGCTGCACGGCGTCGACGTGGCCATCGCGGTCTGCGAGGACCTGTGGCAGGACGGCGGGCCCGTGGCGGTGGTCGGCCAGGCGGGCGCCGGGCTGCTGGTCGTGCCGAACGCCTCGCCGTACGAGCGGGAGAAGGACGACGTCCGGCTGGAGCTCGTGGCCCGGCGGGCGCGGGAGGCGGGCTGCGCGCTGGCCTACGTCAACCAGGTGGGCGGGCAGGACGAGCTGATCTTCGACGGCGACTCGATCGTGGTCGGCGCCGACGGCGAGCTCGTCGCGCGGGCCGGGCAGTTCCGCGAGGAGCTGCTGCTGGTGGACCTGGACCTGCCGGTCGCCGACCGGGAGCCGGGCAAGACGACCTACGACGCGGGCGACGGCTCGACGATCACCGTGGACCGGTTCGTGCTCTCCAGCGAGCCCGTGACGATCGACTCGCCCATCACACCCTCGATCGCGCCGCGGCTGGACGACGTGGCCGAGGTCTATTCGGCGCTGGTGCTGGGCGTGCGGGATTACGTGGCCAAGAACGGCTTCGAGTCGGTCATCCTGGCCCTGTCGGGAGGCATCGACTCGGCCCTGACCACCACCATCGCCTCCGACGCCATCGGCCCCGAGCGGGTCCACGTCGTGATGATGCCCTCGCGCTACTCCTCCGAGCACTCCGTCACCGACGCCGAGGAGCTGGTGCGCCGCCAGGGCGTCAACTCGCGCCTGGTGCCGATCAACGGCATCGTCACCGCCTTCGAGAAGGAGATCGAGCTCACCGGGCTGGCGGCGGAGAACCTCCAGGCCCGGGTGCGCGGCATGGTGCTGATGGGGCTCTCCAACGAGCACGGGCACCTGGTGCTCACCACCGGGAACAAGAGCGAGCTGGCCACCGGCTACTCCACCCTCTACGGCGACTCGGCGGGCGGCTTCGCGCCGATCAAGGACGTGCCCAAGACCATGGTCTGGGAGCTGTCGCGCTGGCGTAACGCGCACACCGACAGCTGGTTCCGCATGGACGTCGCCCGGCCCATCCCGGAGAACTCCATCACCAAGGAGCCCAGTGCCGAGCTCCGCCCCGACCAGAGCGACACCGACTCGCTGCCGCCGTACGAGGTGCTGGACCGGCTGCTGGACGACTATGTCGAGAAGGACATGGGCTCGGCCGAGCTGATCGCCGCCGGCCACGACCCCGACCTGGTGGCGCGTATCATCCGGCTGGTGGACCTGGCAGAGTACAAGCGGCGCCAGTACCCGCCCGGCCCCAAGATCACCCCGAAGAACTTCGGCCGGGACCGCCGCCTGCCCATCACCAACCGCTGGCGCGAGACCACCTAGTACTCCAGTGACCCAGTGGCCGTGGCCGACAGCGTGGACCCTGGCGGTTGGATCACCACCTCCTCAGTCCACAACACCCTGCCGGCGTTCAGGTGAGAAGACGCTCATGTTCGCCTCACGTGGCCCTCACCGCCGGTCGACATCCTTCAGGTGACCGGGCAGCGGACCAGGTCGAAGCCGACGGAGGGTACGAGATGAACAAGGTCAAGCTGACGATGGCCGGAGCCGTCCTCGGAACCGTTTTCGGCGGGCTGGTCGTCGCCACTCCGGCCTTCGCCGACGAGCGCGTCTGCAGGGGGACCATCCGGGCCGTGACACTCGACAACGTGCGCGTGCCGCCGGGGGCGACCTGCACTCTTGCCGGCACCAGGGTGAAGGGCACCATCAAGGTCGAGCGGAGCGCGACCCTGATCGCCCGCGAGGCGAACGTCGAGGGCAACGTCCAAGGCGAGGGGGCCCGCGCCGTGTCGGTCGTCGGCGGCTCGGTGGTGCGCGGAAGCGTCCAGGTGAAGCAGGGCGGCGCCGCCACGGTGACGTCCTCGCGGATCAACGGCGACATCCAGCTGGACGCCAACCGGGGCTACCTGCGGGTCAACGGCAACCGGGTCGGCGGCAACATCCAGGTGGTCGGCAACGGCAAGGGCGCGCAGATCCACCGCAACGCGGTCAAGGGCAACCTGCAGTGCAAGGAGAACAGTCCGAAGCCGACAGGGAGCGGGAACTCCGTCGGCGGCGACAAGGAGGACCAGTGCCGCCGCTTCTGACCCGTCGATCCGCGGCCGTGCCGGCCTGGTGAGGCGGCTTCGATGCTCGCCAGCAGGCGCTCCCGTTCGGCGGCGGAAAGGTAGCGGCCCTGCGCCATGACGAAGTGGATGCGCAGGGTGTAGCCGGCCGATGATTCCACCATCGACACGCACCTGGCTGCGATGGAGCACCTCGTCCACGAGAGCGAGGGCGTCAACGCCGAACTGCCCAGGTTCATCAAGGCACTGATCGACCGAGCCGTAGCCGAAGGAGGGCGGCGAAGGCTACATGGCGATGATCGAACAGTTCCGCAAGCCTTCAGGCGAGCACCCGTGATCGACCATCGGTCCAAGCCGCCGCCCGTGCCGGCAACGGGCAAGGTCGCGAGGGCCGAAGTCACCTCTTGCGGAGGTTCTTCGCGCGTTCCTCTGCCAGCTCCATGAACTCGGCTTCCGAGGCGGCGAACTTCATGACGCGCTTCCCCGGATCGGTGATCACGAAGTACAGCCAAGGCCCGGTGGCGGGTTTCAGGGCGGCCTCGATGGCGTCGACGCCCGGGTTACCGATGGGGCCGGGCGGCAACCCGGCGTGACGGTAGGTGTTGTACGGCGACGAACTCGTCAGGTCCTTGGACGTGGCGCGGACGCCGTACGTCTTCAGGCCATACATGACCGTGCTGTCCAGCTGTAGTCTCATCGCGGGCCTGCGGTTCAGCCGGTTGTAGATGACTCGGGCGACCTTGGGCATGTCGCGCTTGTCGAACGTCTCGGCCTGGATGATGCTCGCGACGGTCAGCACCTCCAGGGGCGTACGGTGGAGCCGCCTGGCCCCTTCCGGCAACTCGACGTCCTCGGCGGCGCGCTTGAAACGGGTCACCATCGCCGCGATGACCTCACCCGGGCTCGCCGAGGGTGACACCTCGTAGGTTCCGGGGAAGGCGAACCCCTCGAGCCTGCCCTTGGCGTACGCGGGAAGACCGAGCGCCTCGCCGTCCTCGGCGGCGCGCACGAAGTCCTTGGCGGGCTTACCGGTGGCGGACGCCAGCAGCGAGAGCGTCTCCGAGAGCCGCAGCCCCTCCTTCACGGTCAGGACGGCCGGCCGCGCGGGGGAGGGGCGCTGTCCCACGGGCTTCGAGAGGACCGGTGCTGGGGGCGACAGGCTCTGGACCGCGAACGTCGATCCGGCCGCCAGCACGGCGACGGACCCCGCCGCCATGGCCAGGACGAGCCCTTGGCGGCGGCGGCGTCGCCGTGCCTGGAGGAACCGGCTCGGCGGAGGCGGTTCCTCCTCGACGGCCATGTCGAACAGGGTCTCGCGCAGCACATCCTCGATGTTCATCCGGACTCCCTCACGGCGTTCAGCTCGGGTGCGGCCTTCTTCAGACGTTCCAATGAGCGGTAGATCTGGCTGCGCACGGAACCCACGCCGATGCCGAGCAGTCCCGCGATCTCGGTTTCGGACAGGTCCTCGAAGTAGCGCAGCACGAGCACGGCCCGCTGCCTGGGCGTCAGGCGGGCGAGCGCGGCGCGCATCACCAGGCGCAGGTCCGCGGCCTCCGCGTGCCCGTCGCCCACCTGGTCCGGCAGCCAAGCGGCGGACACCTCCGTGACCCTGGAACGGCGCCGCCACCAGCTGACTTGCTCGTGGTACATGACGCGGCGGACGTACCCTTCGATCGCCGCGGGGTCGCGCAGGCCGCGCCACTTGGCGGCCGTCTTCGCCAGCGCCGACTGCACCAGGTCCTCGGCGGCGTGCCGGTCACCGGTCAGCAGGTACGCGGTACGGAACAGCGCCCCCGATCGATCGATGACGAAGTCACGAAAGTCCGCCTCGAATCCTGGATCCACCTGTCCTCCTCGCGATGTCACCAAGCAAGGACGCAGTCGCCATCCCGATCTATGCCACCGGCACCGATCTCCGCCCCAAGGTGAGCGCGCGTGCCCCACCTAGGCTGAGCCTCAGAGGGAACAGGGGCTTCCGTCTGGAACTCGACGGCGTCCCGAAGCTGGCCGAGCCTCTTCGAGCGCGTCCCCGATGACCGCCGGGAACAGCGTCTCCTTGCTGCCGAAGTGGTTGTAGACCGTCACCTTGGACACACCGGCCTCGGCGGCGATCGTGTCCATGCCGACGGTGAAGCCGTCGCGGGCGAAGGCCGTCCGCGCGGCCCGGATGATCGCCAGCCGCTTGCGGGCGGCCCGCTCGCCTGTCGGTACCCTGGGTCCCTGCTCGCCACCGTCTGCTCGCGCTGCCGTGGACGCCGCCTGGCCCGGCACCGTCAACGAGCTGTCCGGATCGGTGTCACGATGGCGATCCAGACGGCTCCAGGCGAAACTGGAAGGTCATTTTGATGCGGGTTATGCTGCTTGGCCCTGTTGAGGCTCGTGTCGACGACGCCACGCCGGTGGAGATCAACGGTGTCCGGCTGCGAATGTTGCTCGCCAGGCTCGCCCTCGCCGGCGGTCGTCCGGTCTCCGCTGACGTACTGATCGGTGATCTGTGGGGTGCCGAAGCGCCGTCCGGCGCGGGCGCCGCCTTGCAGGGGTTGGTGTCCCGGTTGCGCAAGTCGCTGGGCGGGGCGGGCACGGTGGAGCTGGTGGCGGGCGGCTACCGGCTGTCGGTGCGCGCCGAGGACGTGGACGTTCATCGGTTCGAGGAGTTGGCCGGGCGGGGGCGGCGTGAGCTGGCGGCGGGCCGGCCCAAGGATGCGGCTGCGACGCTGGGTGCCGCGTTGGGGCTGTGGCGGGGCGCGGCGCTGGCCGACGTGTTGGAGGCGCCGTTCGCCCGCCCGGCCGCCACGAGGCTGGACGAGGTCCGGGCCGCGGCCGCCGAGGACCGCTTCGACGCCGAACTGCGGCTGGGCCGGCACGACGAGGTGCTGGCCGATCTCGGCGTGGCCGCTGCCGAGTACCCGCTGAGCGAGCGGCTGGCCGAGCTGCGGATGCGAGCGCTGGCGGCGGCCGGACGCCAGTCGGACGCGTTGACGGTGTACGAGGAGATCCGCGGCCGGCTGGGCGAGGAGCTGGGGGTCGATCCTTCGGCGGGGTTGCAGGAGATCCATCTGGCGCTGCTGCGCGGCGAGCTGGAGCGGCCCTCTCCGCAGGCCGAGCAGGCCGCGCCGAGCCGGCTCCCGGCGCGGCTCACCAGTTTCGTCGGCCGCGAAGCGGAGTTGGACCAGCTCGGCGAGCTGATGACCGGCTCCAGGCTGGTCACCATCGTCGGTCCCGGCGGCGCGGGCAAGACCAGGCTGTCGCTGGAGGCGGCGGCCCGGGATCGGGCCCATCCGCGGGGCCGGGTGTGGTTCGTGCCGCTGGCGGGAGTGAGCGCGCCGGATCAGCTGGCCGACGCGGTGCTGGGCGCGCTCAGCGCGAGCGACGGCCGCCTGTATGACGGCGGGCAGCAGGCCGCACCGGTGGATCGGCTGGCCGAGCTGCTGGACGTCGGTGACGCGATGCTGCTGCTCGACAACTGCGAGCACCTGGTCGAGGCGGCCGCGGAGCTGGCCGATCAGCTGCTGGTGCGGCTGCCGCAGCTGCGGATCCTGGCCACCAGCAGGGAGCCGCTGGCGATCATCGGGGAGGCGCTGTGCCACCTGGGCCCGCTGGAGGTGCCACGGGATCCCGAGACGGCGGCCGAGGCGGCCGAGGCGGCCGCGGTGCGCCTGTTCGTCGACCGGGCCGCCGGTGTCCGGCCGGGCTTCGCGCTCGACGACTCCACCGTGGATGCCGTGGTGGAGATCTGCTGGCGGCTGGACGGGATGCCGCTCGCGCTGGAGCTGGCGGCGGCCAAGCTGCGCTCGATGGGCGTGGAGCAGATCGCGCGGCGCCTTGATGACCGGTTCCGGTTGCTGACCTCGGGCAGCAGGACCGCGCTGCCGCGCCAGCGCACCCTGCTCGCGGTGGTCGAGTGGAGCTGGGACCTGCTGGCCGAGCCCGAGCGGGTGCTGGCGCGCCGGCTGTCGGCCTTCGCCGGCGGGGCGACCCTCGCCGCCTTGGAGGCGGTCTGCGCGGACGGGTCGCTGCCGGCCGAGGACGTGCTGTACGTGGTCGGCTCCCTGGTCGAGAAGTCGATCGTCCAGGAAGTGGACGGCCGGTACCGGATGCTGGAGACGGTCCGCGCGTACGCGGCCACCCGGCTCGCCGAGTCAGGGGACGAGGTCTCCACCCGGTTCGCCGAGTACTTCCTCGCGCTGGCCGAGGAGCTCGAGCCGCTGCTGCGCACGCGGGAGCAGCTGCGCGCGATCGCGCTGTTCGACGCCGAGCACGACAACCTGATCCTCGCGCTGCGGGCGACTCTGGAGGCAGGGGACGCGCTCATGGCCTCCCGGTTCGTCAGGGCGATGTTCTGGTACTGGGGCATCCGTGGGATGAGCACCCAGTTCGAGACGTATCTGACCGAGGTGCTCGCGTTCGGCGACGCCCTGCCCGACCAGGCCCGCGCCGCCTTCCGCGTGGTGCGGCTCGCCGCGGCCGAGGCGACTTCCCAAGCCGAACCCGTGGACGTCGACTCCACGGGAGCGATGGAGTTCCATCCGGCGCTGCCGTTGCTGCGCATGTCGCAGATGGCGGGCAACCTCGACGATGGGCAGCTCCAGCAGGCGTTGAACTCGCCCGATCCTTGGCTGCGGGCCAGCGCGCACTGGGGGCACGACTTCGTGCTCACCGAACAGGGCGACCTGCAGACCGGCGTCCATTCACGACGGGAGGCGTTGCGCGGCTTCGAGGAGGTGGGCGACCGCTGGGGGCTGGTGATGAGCCTGCTCCCGCTCGGCCGGGATCATTCCCTGCGGGGCGAGTACGGCCAGGCCATCGCCGTCTTCGAGCGGGCGGTCGCGATCGCCGCCGAGCTCGGCACCGAGGAGCACCTGTTCTCCACCAAGGCCGCCCTCTCGGTGGCGCGGATGCGCAGCGGCGACCTCGACGGAGCTCGCCGGGACATCCTGGCCGCACAGCACCAGGCCAGGGAGCGGGGCCACCGACGCCTGGAGACCGACATGCTGGCCTACCTCGCCAACGTGCACCGCCGCTCCGGCGACATCGAGCAAGCCGACCGGCTCCTGGACCGGATGGAGGCGCTCGTGCACCGCCTGCCGTACCCCGAGGAGATGGCAAAAGACATGATCGCGGCCGACAGGATGGCCAACCGGCTCGCGGGAGGAGCACCGGGACCGGCGCGTGAGCTCCTGCCCAGGGCCGTGCGCGGCATGTTCGCGTACGGCAACGCCAACGGCAAGGCCTGGGCCGCGGAACTACTGGCCAGACTGCTGGAGCTGGAGAACGACCCGGTTGGCGCCGCCCACGCGCTGGGGATGAGTCACGTGATCCGCGGGGCGTTCTACCACGGCGAGCCGCAGCTGCGTGAGCTGGCCGCCAGGCTCACCGCGGAACTCGGCGAGGACGGCTACCGCGAGGCGTACCGCCGGGGCGCGGAGCTGCCGAGGCAGGACGCGCTGAACCGGCTGGACGAGATGTCCGGCCAGCCGGTCGCGGGGTGATCGGTCAGGCGGCGTTCTTGCGGTAGGCAACGCATGGCCGGCGCGAAGAACACCGCGACCACACGGCCCTCCAGGCCGGGCTGGCGAACAGCGGTCCTTGTCCCAGGCTCGCAGGTCACTTGCGGAAGTAGGCACGGGCCGACGGGAGCAGGAGCAGGACGATGACCACCAGGGAGGCCAGGGGCGTGAAGACGAGGCGGCCGTCGGACACGGCGAGCAGCCAGGCGGGGTAGACGCGCTCGCTCGCGTCGAGAACCGCCTGCGCGTTCGCGCCGGCGCCGAGGATGGACTGAAGGAACTGCACCTTGGACAACTGGCTGGTGAGGACGAAGACGTCCAGAGCGAGGAAGAACGGCTGGACGATCAGGGTCAGGATCCGGCCGACGCGCTTGCCTGCCAGGGTGAGCCACGCCAGGATCGCGGCGATCACGGCGGTGGTGACAGGCAGCACCATCGCGTAGCCGCCCTCGTCGAAGTGAAGGTTGTTCTCGGCCAGGACGGAGGGAGAGAGACCTTGCCTGGCGAGCTCGGCCTCGGCGGCGGACTGGACGTCGGCGCCGTAGATGAGGCCGAGGACGGGGGCGATCAGGAAGGCCAGGGCGAACAGCAGCTGCAGGGAGCCCGCGAAGGTGACGGTGCGGGGGCGGGTCTTGGTGATCTCCATGGAAGAGACGATCGCGCCACCCGCTGACACGCCACTCTCACAGCGCTGAGACGGCCTGACAGCAGGCGTCGGCCCCCGTCTGGGCCCTTCCGGCATCTCCTTGATCGTGACAACCGCAGCGGTTCGGGGAGTCGAGAGACGCGACTGGTGCTGAGCGACTGGCTACGTTGATCCGTATGACCGAGCCTTCCTACCTCACCGCCCTCCGGGCGTCCTATGACACGGTCGCCGTCGATTATGCGGAGCTCTACGGAACCGCACTCGCGTCCATGCCGTTGACCCGCGCGATGCTGGCGGCGTTCGCCGAGCTCGTACGAGCCTCTGGAGACGGGCCGGTCGCCGACATCGGGTGCGGGCCCGGCCATGTGGCAGCGCACCTGCACGCGCTGGGAGTGCCGGTGTTCGGTATCGACCTGTCACCGCGGATGGTCGAGGTGGCCCGGCGGAGATACCCGGGCCTGCGGTTCCAGGCGGGTTCAATGACCGCGCTGGACCTCGGGGACGACGAGTTGGGCGGCATCGTCGCCTGGTACTCCACGCATCACATCCCGTCGGAGCAACTGCCCACGGTGTTCGCCGAGTTCTGCCGGACGCTGGCACCAGGCGGCCACCTGTTGCTGGGGACCCACGTCGGCGACGAGCACCGGCAGCTCGAGCACGCATACGGCCACCCGGTGTCCATCGGAATCCACCTGCAGCAGCCCGACCGCATCGCCGAGCTGCTCGCCGAGGCCGGGCTGGTCGTCACCGCGCGACTCATGGAGGAGCCCGGCGAGGGGCAGAAACGGCAGCACGCCTGTCTCCTGGCCCGCAAGAGCGGCTGAGCCAAGAACGTCCTTTGCCGAGAGCTGGAATCATCTATGGACAAGGCACTTCCCGCAACGTTGCGGACCGTGCTCCGGGATCTCTACGCACAATGCGCCGTGCGCCCCACTGTCCGCGACGTCGCTGTCCAGAGCTGGGAAGAACCCGTCGTCATGCTCTACGGGCCAGATGGGACCGGGCTCGGCATCCAGATCCGGAGTGGCGGCGACATCCCCCATCAAGTAGCCGACCTCGCAGATCAGGTCCAAGAGTGGGCCGTCGAGGCCCTGTGGCAGGAGGGCTTGCCCGCGGTATGGCCGGAGTGCCCCGCGCACCCGGATACCCACCCTCTGACCGCTGTGATCAGAGACGACACGGCGGTATGGTCGTGCCCGCGAAGCCGGACGATCATCGCCCCCATCGGCCAACTGCCTGAGATCACGGCAAAGCCACGTGAACAGGGTGATCGCTCTCATCGTGGGGCATAGCCCAGGCTGGGCCGGGTAGGGAGGGGAGCCTGAGCGAGGTGGTCACATGGGCACGAAGGAGCAGGCCGGTCCGCACCATGCGCCGTTGCGCATCACGGTCGACGCGCTGAGCGCCGGCACCCTGCTGCACCTGCACGGCGAGCTGGACATCGCCGCGCTGGCCGTCTTGGCTCACGAAATCGACGGGATCGTGGCGCAGCCCGAACCCTACGTGGTCTTGGACCTCTCCGAGCTGGAGTTCTGCGACTCCACCGGACTGAGCGGCATCATCAGCGCGTTGAAGCGCGTGCGCGCCGCCGACGGTGAGCTGGCCCTGACGGGTGTGCACGGCCGTTGCGCGCGGGTCCTGCTTCGCACCGGCATGGATCACGTCTTCCCGCGCTATCGCAACGTGGGTGACGCGGCGCTCGCCCTGGCCGAAGCGCCTGCCTTCGCACCGTCGCACATCAAGTCGAAGGCAGGGGACCGCTCCCTTCAGGGAGCGGGGGAATGCCGAGCGGGAAGGCCCTCTGGGGCCTGAGCGTGCCTGGGGCAGCGCGTTGGCGCCCTGTCCGGCGATCCCGCTGTTGTTATAAGAGTAATGCTCTTATACTGATCAGGTGTCTCGTCGGGTGCGGACTTCCCCTGCTGCGGCCTACGACTTGGGTTATCACGTGGTGTGGTGCCCCAAGTACCGGCGCCGTGTCCTGAGCGGCCGGGTCAAGACCCGGTTGGAGGAGCTGATCGGTGCCAAGGCCGCCGAGCACGACTGGGAGATCATCGCCCTGGAGGTGATGCCCGATCACGTGCAGCTGTTGGTGAAACCCCACCCGAAGAACTCGCCGTCGTACGTGGCCAACCAGTTCAAGGCTTTCACCTCCCACCACCTGCGCGCCGAGTTTCCGCACCTGAGATCCCGGCTCCCGACCCTGTGGTCACGCTCGTACTTCGTCGCGTCGGTGGGCGCGCTCAGCGCGCACACGGTGCAGCGCTACATCGAGACCCGGTATGAGCGCGTCCCCCGGGCCAAGACCGGGGGCGCGGGTGCGTAGGTCGTTTAAGTTTCTGCTGCGGCCGACCCGGCACCAGGAGATCGCACTGTCGGCGATGCTGGACGATCACCGCGGACTGTATAACGCTGCCCTGCAAGAGCGGCGGGAGGCCTACCGACGGGCAGGGGTGTCGATCCGGTACGGGGAGCAGTCCGCGCAGCTGAAGGAGATCCGGGCGGCGGATGCGCAGGGGCAGGGCCGCTGGTCGTTTACCAGTCAGCAGCAGACGCTGCGCCGGTTGAACCGGGCGTTCGAGGCGTTCTTCCGCCGGGTCAAGGCAGGGCAGAAGCCGGGCTACCCGCGTTTCAAAGGGCGGGGCTGGTTCGACACGGTCACCTTCGTTGAGGGCGACGGCGCGAAATGGGACTCCCAACCTCACCACCCGAGCGCGACGTTCGTCCGCCTGCACGGGATCGGACACCTCAAGGTGCACCAGCACCGGCCGATCGCCGGGCGGGTCAAGCAGATCGAGGTCAAGCGGGAAGGTTCCCGCTGGTACGTGATCGTCTCCTGCGATGAGGTATCCGCGCGACCACTCCCGCCGTCCGGCCGCCAGGTCGGCCTGGACATGGGCGTCGTCCACTTCGCCAGCCTCAGCGCGCCGATCGACGGTCTCACCGACGAGCGCGGGCACATCCCCCACCCTCGTTACCGGCTGACCGCTGAGAGGGAACTGACTGCCGCGCAGCAGGCCTACGCCCGTACCCGGCGGGGCTCGGCGCGGCGGCGGAAAGCCGCGCGACGGATCGGGAAGATCCACCGCAAGGTCGCGCGCCGGCGCACCGACCACGCGCATAAGACCGCCTTGGCCTTGGTCCGCGCGGCGGATGTGATCACGGTCGAAGATCTACGCATCGCCAACATGACCAAGAGCCCGGCACCGAAGCCGGACCCCGACCAGGCGGGCGTGTTCCTCTCGAACGGGTCGGCGGCAAAGGCTGGGCTGAACAAGAACATTCTGGACGCGGGTTGGGGGGTGTTCCTCGCGATCCTCACCAACAAGGCTGAAAGCGCCGGTCGGGAAGTGATCTCGGTGAACCCCCGCGACACCTCCCGTACCTGCCCCATCTGTGGGCACGTGTCAGGCGAGAACCGCAAAACCCAAGCCGACTTCGTCTGCGTGGTCTGTGGTCATGCCGCCAACGCCGACGTTGTCGCGGCGAGCAACATTCTCAGGGCCGGGCTGGTCCTGCGCGACGCCCGCGCGGTGTAGCGAGAAGCCACCCCGTTTACGGGGTGGAGGAGTCACCAGTGTGTGACGCCTGCCGGCGTGGGGGATCGAGATGCGCATCGGCTATCGCGTGCTGTTGGAGCGCTTTCCCACGCTGCGCCTGGCCGTACCGGCGACCGAGATCTCCATGCGCGAGGCCGGCCTGGCCTACGGGGTGTGGCGACTGCCGGTCACCTGGGAGCAGGCATGGTCGCGTGGCCGGCTGTCAGCTCTGTGGTGGCCTGGCGAACGGGTGGTCCCCTGCGCGGGTGAGACGTCCCCCGCAAAAGGGAGCGTGATCATGGCTCGGCCGAGTCCGAAGGCACCGGGACTCGGCACAGCCGTATGCCGAAGGAGTACATCCTGCCCTGCCCGGGTCCGCATCCCAGCAGGACCTCAACGCCGATGCGATGCCCCTTCGGCAACACGATCCGTTTCTGCGCCGAGGGCCGTCATCGCGGCGGGTCGGGCTCCTCCATGGGTTGTGGCGCGCGGTTCTGCTGCAGTTGGGCGTTGATGTGCAGCGCCTCAGCCAGCTGATCTTCCAGAACGATGATGCGGCACGCGGCCTCCAGCGGCGTGCCCTGATCGACGAGCTCTCGCGCTCTGGCCGCCAGCCGCAGCTGGTAGCGCGAGAAGCGGCGATGACCGCCGTCGGAACGCCGCGGCTCGATCAGTTTGGCGGTGCCCAGAGCACGCAGGAACGCGGGGGTGACGCCTAGCATCTCCGCAGCTCTGCCCATGCTGTACGCGGGATAGTCCTCATCGTCGAACTTGTCGCCGACCGTGTCACTGGGCGTGGCGCGCAGCTCGCCGCCCGTGACGCCTGAGGGGCTCTCGGGCTTGGCGCCCGGCCTCTTCAACGTTTGATCCATACAACCTTCCCACACGCCGACGTGGGCCCCGGCGCCATGCGCCGGGGCCCGAATGAGGTTAAACACCATCTACCGGCCAGGTGGCCGGGTTTCGTTTTCCGCATCCGCCACCCGGTACGGGCGGGGACGCGAGGATCGCGGATGTGTGACCGTAGACCACCTTCCCTATCTGTGGAACTGCGGTACCCGTGCGGCGACGGGCGATCCTAATGGCGTTCAACGCTCCCTTCTCTATCCCTGCAAATCATTCGACCTCTTGATGGGACAGCCCTGAGGCTGCCCCTGCAGCGCGCCCACGCGCCAGAGCCCCTTGCCACTACCTCGGCCCCAGCACGTCCGGCCTTCTGCAAACTTCGCCTACACGACAGCGCGTCCACGTTCCGGGGCCCTTACTACTGCCCTGCCCCGGTACGTCCGACCTTCTGCCATCTCCAACGTCATCCACTGCCATCCACGCTCGTCCGGGCAGACCGTCGTACTGCTTGCTGTTCTGTGTCCTGCCCTCGTGGATCCGTCCCTTGCGATGCCAGGAACATTAGCGTGATCAAGCGCAGATGTCTACTCCGGCCACTACAGATTTTCAGACACGAAGCGGCAAGACTCGCGCAGCGCACCGACGCTGGACCACGGCCGGCACCGCGGGGTCGTCCTTCACGTGCCCGAGCAGGGCCAGGACGAAGAAGGCGGAGGAGGACAGGCCGTCGCGACGCGTCCCCACCGCTCGGCCGTCCGGCTTCCTCGCATGGCTGCGCTCTTCCGGTCTCCTGCCAGGAGGGTCCGGGCGCCCGCCCGGGGCGTCGTCCCACATGAGCGGGGCGCTGTGGGGCACGAGACAGGTGAGAGGCACATGCAGGCCAGGCGTGGAGGCCGCCGCCAGCGGGCCGGTGACCGCCGAAGCCAAGTACCTGCGCGAGGTCCGGCAGACGATCCAACTGGCCTTGCAGGTCACGCTGGCGCGCCAGGGCTACGAGGTGTGCTGCGACCCGCTCAGTGGCGAGGTGATCGTCCCAGCGTGTCCGGCAACGGGTCACGCTGCGCGGCCGTGCCTGACCGGTGGCCTCCGGCCTCGCCAGCTGTGGCCGAGACACTGGTGCACGCCGTGTCCAAAGACCAGGTGGTGCCGGGCGCCAGTCACCGGCGCCGTCTTCGGGGTCGTGGCGATGATCTGGCTGCACTGGGCCCAGAACCCCGACATGGACGGGCCCGGCGAGATCGACCGGGCACTGGCTCATCTGGAATCCGGGTTGAGGCTGTAGGTCCCAAGGTCGGGGCTCGTGGTGTGCGGGGATCGATCCCCGCACACCACGAGCCGGTTGTCGCACGGCATGACTGGCTCGCAACCCTCGGAGCTCAGAAGGAGGAGCGCCGCGGGGCCGCGACCGGGCGGCGCATCGGATACGCCCGGCCGGTCGAGTGCGCCTTGAGCTGCGACTTCCTGTCCTGCCGTCCGGGCACTTCTCTTCCCGCCTGGCCGGTGGCCTGCAGGACCTCACCTGCCGTGAACCGGATGGCGCTCGGGGCGGCGATGGCTCCGAGTCCGTCCGGGGTGGTGGTCGAGCTGGTCGGTGTCACGTGGAGCGCGGCGCGCATCTGGTACCTCCGGGTCAGCAACTTCGTTGTGCCCTAAACTTATGCCAGACCTAAGTATCGTGTCAAGCGAAATTTGTGTTGAACCTAAATTGATCCAGATGAGCCTCATCCCTCAGCATGTCGAGTCGCTTCGGCGGCTGATCGTGTGGTGGACGCCTGGAGGCGGGCCAGAACGCTCAGGATGCGCTCGGCGTCGGTGAGCAGGCTTCCGCTGACGGCCCAGCCGCGCGGATGATCGAGATCACCTTTGCACGAGGCTGAGGGCGGTCAGGCCGAGCAGGTGGCCGATGCTGCATGCCAGGATGACGCCTGCGGCCACGGCGGCGACCTTGCGCAGGCCGTTGGTCAGGGTCTTGTACACGGTGGCGTGCACCATGATGACGGCGGTGGCGGGGGCGATCCACAGGCTCTCGCGGGGAAGGAACCGATCGGCCAGGAACCAGGCGAGCACCGCGGCCAGCGTGGCCTTGGCGATCTGCTTCACCTCGAACCGCTGGTGCGAGTCGCGTTCGGCAAGGGCGTTCAACTGGGCGCGGACATAGGCGAGTTCCTGGCCGAGGGCGGCAGTCAAGCGGCCGATCCGCGTATGTCGCATAGCGCGACATTTGCGGATCAATCGGTTCCACGCAAGGGCGGAGCATGTTCATAATGACCTTGACTGCCGTCATGACCAGGCCCTTGAGGGCCGAGCGCGCGGGTACGGCTGGTAGCCCGGGTGGGCTGGCAGGAAGGAAGAGGGCCAGGTGAACGAGCAGGGCGTGATGCGGGTCGACGAGGCAGCCGAGCAGGCCCGGCTCGCCGCGCTGCGGTCCGAGGCAGGTCTCGCCACGGCCAAGGTGAGTCTGCGACCCGGTGACGCGCTGCTGCTGTATACCGACGGTCTGACCGAGGCCCGGATCGACGGCGGCCATCTCTTCGGCGCAGACCGGCTGATCGAACTGGCCGGCGGCCTCGTCGGCGCCTCGGCACAGGGGATAGTGGACGCCCTTGCCGGGGTCCTGACCGGGTTCGGAACCGGTTTGGCCGACGACACCGCCATGTTCGCCCTGAGCATTCCGAGGTGGCCTCGTGACCGACCCCGTCCGCGTGACCCGCCCCTTGGCCACCGGCCGCGACGACGTGTGCGTGCTGGCCTGGGCCGGTCAGCTCGACCACAGCAACGCCCAGCGCCTACGCGGCGATCTGCAGCGTTTCCTGCTGCCCGAGCACAGCCATCTCGTCCTGGATCTGGCCGGCCTGTCGTTCGCCGACTCCACTGGGGTGAGAATCATCCTGGCTCTGCGCAGGGAGATCCTGCAGCGGGATGGTGTGATCGCGCTGGCCGCCTTGAACGACAGGGTGAGCAGGCTCCTCGAGATCACCGGGCTGACGCAGGCCTTCTCCGTTCACCCGAGCACGGAGCAGGCTCTCAGCGCGCTGCCCCAGCCGCACCAATCGGTGTAGCGGCCGGCGCGGACGAGCCAGGTGCGCGGTGGCCTCCCAGGCGCCGCCGAGCTCGGCTGCCAGGCGGCTCCGTGCGGTGGCGAGGAAGCGGTGGCGAGGAAGCGGTGGCAGTCGGCCGTCCCGCTGCCTTCGGGCAGGGTGGGCGCGTCCGCGACGACGGGCAGGTCGGCCAGGTTGCTCCGGGCCGCCAGATCGGGCGCGGCGGGCCAGCTGCCGAAGACGAGGCCGTGCGGGCGAAGCCCTCGCGACCGTAGTGCCTCGGCGGTCAGGGCGGTGCTGTTGAGGGTGCCGAGTCCCGCGGTGGTGACCACCAGGAGGGCGACGTCCAGGCCGAGATCGCGCATGCCGGAGATCATGTCCGCGAAGGTGCCGCCCTCGTCGTCGTAGTGGACCAGCAGGCCGCCCCGACCTCGTCTGTACGGTCACCCTGTCCAAGGCGCTCGGCCCGCGCGGTGATCGAGAATCTGGCCAACACCGCTCGCACCTTCATCTTCGACCGCTCCCGCGTCGGCCGCCGCCGCGCCGGCGGGCCTGGAGCTGCAGCGAGGGGACGCCACGCTCGCGGCCCGAGCTCGCGCCGTCGCCCTCGAGCCGCACGAAGGGATCGTCGCCGCCGGGCTGGACTCGCCGCGATCGGAGGCGTGTGTCGTCTCGGTGCGCGCGAAGGGCGCCGACACCGCCGTACGGCGGGCCGCGAGCTGCGGGGCGGCGGGATCGCCGTCGGCTGCTTCCGCCCGCCTTCGGTGCCCGACGGCGTCTCAGGGTTGCGGCTGCGCACGGGCGAATTTCACGGAGGAGGAGATCGCGCATGCCGTCGACGCGATCGCCAGGGGGTTGCCCTAGTCGTCCACAGCGCCCTATCTTGGAATGGTCGTTCCGAGATAGGAGTTCGCGAATGCCGGACGTCAAGCATTTCGACCCTGACGTGGCGCTGGACCAGGTCGTGCGCCTGTTCTGGGAGCGCGGGGCCGACACCACCGGCATCGCCGAGGTGGTGCAGGTCACCGGGTTGAGCCGGTCCAGCCTGTATGCGACCTTCGGCGGCAAGGGGCAGCTGTACGCGGCCGCGCTGCGCCGCTACCTGGAGCGGCAGTCGCGCCCGGTCTTCGACGCGCTGATCGCCGACGGGCGCGGCCTGCCGGCGATCAGCGGCTTCTTCGAGCGGCTGGTGTCGGCGCGCTGCGCGGGCGAGCACGCCCGCTGGGGCTGCCTGGTCACCAACGCGCACGCCGCGGCCGGCCGGGAGCTCCCGGAGGTACGGCAGGCGCTGGACGCCCACCACGGCGCGTTGCGCTCGGCGATGCGCACCGCGCTGGAAGCGGCTCGCCGGCATGGCCAGCTGCACCCCGGACTCGACGTGGAGGCCGGCGCGGAGACGCTCGCGCTGCTGGCCTACGGGGTCAACCTCCGCTCACGAGCCGGGGCCGCGGCGGCCGACCTGTTGGGCGGCGTGCGTGCCGTACTGGATGGTTTCCGCACCACTGAGGAGAGATGATGATCGATTTCCGCGTCTACGACGAGAGCGACGCCCCGGAGGCGGCGCGGCCGATGCTGGAGGCCGCCAAGAAGCGGATGGGGTTCGTGACCACGCTGAACGGGGTGATGGCCGAGTCGCCTGAGCTGCTGGCCGGCTACAACGCGCTCGCCGAGCAGTTCGGCAGGTCCTCGCTGCCGGGACCGGCCAAGCATGTCGTGTTGATCGCCGCCAGCGTGGAGAACGGCTGCGAGTACTGCGTGGCCGCCCACTCCACCCTCGCCCTGCGCTCGCGGGTCCCGGCCGAGGTGGTGGAGGCGCTCCGCGCCGGGAAGCCGCTGCAGGACACCGCTTTGGAGTCGGCCCGACGCCTCACCCAGCTGATGGTCGTCCAGCGCGGCTGGGTGGACGACGCCGAGGTCGAGGCCTTCCTCGCGGCCGGCTACACCCGCCGCCACGTGCTGGACATCGTGCTCGGTGTCGGGATGAAGACGCTGTCGAACTACACCAACCACCTCGCGCACACCCCGTTGGACCCGGCCTGGCAGGGCCAGGAGTGGAGCCGCGCCCACGACTGACTCCCGAACGTCGCGCCCGGTGCCCTGGAGCCGTGCGGGGCCGGAGCCGGCGCAGACCAGGCGCTCGCCGGATTTCAGGGGGAGTGCCAGGCAGTAGGCCGGATGGCCCGGTTCGGCTCAGGTCCAGGCCAGCCGCTGCCTCAGCAGGCGCTGCTGCGCCGGGTTGGCGGTCAGCGCCAGCGCCCGCTCATCGCAGGCGCGCGCCTGCTCGGCCCGGCCGAGCCCGCGCAGCAGCTCGGCCCTGGTGGCGTGCAGCAGAGGGTAGCGCGCCAGCACCTCCTGCAGGTCGTCGAGTTCGGCCAGCGCCGCCTCGGGCCCCTGGGTGTAGCCCAGGGCGATGGCCCGGTGCAACCGGGTGACCGGCGAGGGCGCCAGGTGCAGCAGCATGTCGTACAGGACGAGGATCTGCGCCCAGTCGGTGGCCTCGAACGAGGCGGCTTCGGCGTGACAGGCCGCGATCGCCGCCTGCAGCTGGTACGGCCCCGGCCTGCGATGCGCGCGGGCCGTGCGCACCAGCAGCGCGCCGGCCTCGTCGATCGCCGTCCGGTCCCACAGGGAGCGGTCCTGGTCGGCCAGCAGCACCAGCTCCTCGTGGGCGTCGAAGCGGGCCGGCCCGCGTGCCCGGTGCAGCCGGATCAGCGCCAGCAGCCCGACCACCTCGGGCTCGCCCGGCATCAGGCCCGCCAGCAGCGCGGCCAGCCATTCCGCGTCGTCGACCAGGTCGCGGGCCTGGGCCCGCTCGGCCGTACTGGACAGGTAGCCCTCGTTGAACAGCAGGTAGATGACCGCCAGCACGGCCTGCAACCGCGTCGGCAGCTCGTCAGCGGCGGGGACGCGGTACGGGATGCCGGCTTCGGTGATCTTCTTCTTGGCGCGGGTGATGCGCTGGGCCACTGTGGCCTCGGGCACGACGAACGCGGCGGCGATCTGCTGCGTCGACAGTCCGCAGACCACGCGCAGCGTCAGCGCGATCTGCGCCGCCGGCGCCAGCGCGGGATGGCAGCAGGTGAAGATCAGCCGTAGCCGGTCGTCGGTCTGGGCCGGTTCCGGCCAGCGCAGCTGGGCCAGCTTGGCCCGATAGTTCGACTCGCGCCGCAGGACGTCCAGGCCGCGCCGCCGGGCCACGGTGAACAGCCACGCGTCCGGCCGGTCGGGGATGCCCTCGACGGGCCAGCGGCGCAGCGCGGTCTCGATCGCGTCCTGCACCAGGTCCTCGGCGGCCGAGAAGTCACCCAGCAGCGAGATCAGGCCGGCGGCGAGCCGGCCCGCGTGCTCACGTACCACGCGGGCCAGCACCTCGCCGCTGTCGTCCCGCCCGCGCCCGGCCACGCGGTCGGCGGGCCCGCCTGCCGGCTCGGTCATGACACCGGACGGATCTCCACGATCGGGCAGGCCGGCCAGGAGCGGGCCAGCTTCAGCGCCTCGTCCAGGTCGGCCACCTCGACCTCGGCGAATCCGCTGATCACCTCCTTGCCCTCCACGAACGGCCCGTCGGTGACGACAGGCTCCCCGCCGCCCTGCAGCCGCACCGTGGTCGCGGTGTGCACCGGGGCCAGATGGGTGTGGTGGGTGATCTTGTCGGCGTGGTCGGCGAACCAGCGGCCGACCGCCTCATAGGCGGCCCGCTGTTCCAGCTCGCCCATGGCCTCCAGTTCCTTGGCGAACTGCTCGGTCTCCACGAACATCAGCACGTACTTCACGTCTCGGCCTCCCGCTTCGTCTGTAGCTGTTGTACCCGGCGAGGTGCTGCGCCGGACCGGTTCAGCCGGTCGGCACGGCCGCGTACAGGTCGACGCCGTTGCCGTCGGGGTCGGCCACGGTGGCGTACCGCATGCCCCAGAAGGCGTCGAACGGCTCGGCCAGGCCCCGGTAACCGGCCTGGGTGAGCTCGGCGTACTTGGCGTCGACCCCGGCGGGCGTCTCGAACTCGAAACACAGCAGGGTGCGCGGCCCGCCGTCCGGCGCCCTCCAGCCGGGCAGGAACGGGGTGCGGAAGCTCTCGGTGTCGAGCATGACGTGCAACCCGCCGGGCAGATCGCAGCCGGCGTGCTCGGGCGAGTGCTCGTCGATCTTGAACTCCAGCCCGAGGCGGGCATAGAAGCCGATCGAGGCCCGCATGTCGCTGACCACGATGTCGATCGTGTTGAGTGTCGGATTCATGACCTGTTCCCATCGTCTTGGGCCTGTCCGAACTGGCCTTTGTCAGGAAGACGATTGGGACGGGCCGCGATACGACACTCCCGGTGACGGGTTTCAGGAAACCCGCCCTTGCCGTACCTCGCCGACGTCACTGATCGGCGGAGGCCCAGGCGCTGCTCACCGGGCTGGGGTGGGCTCGGCGAGGGGGGCGAACAGGGCGCCCAGCTTGTTCACCGCCTCGGGGATGATCCGGTAGTAGACCCAGGTGCCCCGGCGCTCGCCGTCGATCAGGCCCGCGGTGCGCAGGACCTTGAGGTGGTGGGAGATGGTGGGGGCGGTCAGGTCGAAGGCGTCGGTGAGGTCGCACACGCAGGCCTCGCCGCCGGTGTGGGAGCCGATCATCGACAGCAGTCGCAGGCGTACCGGGTCGGCGACCGCCTTGAGCATGACCGCCAGGTCGGCCGCGTCGGTCTCCGACAGCGGCTCGCGTGCGATCGGCGCGCAGCACTGGATCGTGACGGCGGTCATGCGGCACTCCTTACTTCGAAATTCGTCGAAATTATATCCGATGGTAAGCGACCAGGGCCGACGCGGCGATCGCGCAGGCGACGGCCACCGCTCCCATGACCCACCCATAGCCGACCGCTTGGGCCAGCGCGACCGCGCCCAGTGGGGCCAGGGCCTTGTCGGTGACGGAGAAGGCGGCGATGCGGCCCGACAGTGAGGCGTACGCCGCCGCGTCGTACCGCTGCAGGAGCAGATGCGGCAGGGTGATGGAGGCGATGCCGAAGCCGAGCCCGAATCCCAGCACGCAGCCGATCGCTCCCGGGACCGTGTGCCCGACCAGCGGCAGCAGCAGGACGGCGACGCCTTGCAGGGCGAAGATCGCTGCGGCGATGAGCGCGGCGGGCAGGCGGCGTTGCAGGCCGGTGGTGAGCAGGCGTCCGGTCACCGACAGCACGCCCAGGAGCCCGGCCAGTGTCGCGGCCAGAACGGGGGAGTGGCCGAGGTGGATGAGGTAGGTGATGAGCAGGACGGCCATTACGGCCGCCGCGCCGCCGTTGGCGGTGAAGGCGATCACCAGCAACCAGAACGGCCGCCGTCGGGTGGCTGCCTTGACGATGTCGGCGCGTTCTTCTGCTGTGGCGGGCTTCTGCTTGGGGTGGGTACGGCGGCGCACGACGAGCGCGTGGAGGGGGATTGCGGCCACGCCGTAGATCAGCGCCAGGATGACGAGGGCCTGGCGCCAGCCGTGCCACTCCACCAGCAGGCCGGTGAGCGGCAGGAAGATCGTGGAGGCGAACCCGGCGACGACGGTGAGCGCGAGCAGCGCGTTGGCCCGGCCGCGCGCGTGAGTAGGGCCGTCGAACCAGCTGACGATGACGGCGAAGGCCGACTCGTAGAGCACCATGGCGCAGGCGACGCCGATCGCGGCGAACACCGCGTACAGCTGGGCCAGGCTGTCCACCCGCGACCAGGCCAGCACAGCGACCGTGCCGAGGATCGATCCGGCGGTCATGAGGCCGCGGCCGCCACGGGCGTCCAGCCGGCGGCCGACCAGCGGCGCGCACAGGGCGGTGATCAGGATCGACAGGGTGAGCGCGGCGGCGATCTGGGCGTTGGTCGCGTGCAGGTCGTGGGCCATGGGGGTGAGGAAGACGGAGAAGGCGTAGTAGAGCACGCCGTACCCGATGGTCTGGGTGACGGCCAGCGCGGCGACGATCCGCCGGCCGTGGCCGGAACGCGGCTGACCGCCGCCCCGGCTCTGCGGGGCGGCGGTCTCGGCGGTGGAACTCACAATGTCGATCCCCGCTTTCAACCGCAGCAGCCGCCGCCGTCGGTAGTGGCGCCCACGGTGGCCAGGGGCAGCGGAGTGGCCAGCAGGCCGCCGCTGATGCCGGTGGCCAGGCCGACGCGCTGCTCCTGAGCCGCGGCCAGGCTGGAGGAGCAGACGCCGGTCTCGGGCAGGTCGAGCTGCACGTCGCGGGCAGCCTCCCAGTCTCCGGCGACGGCCGCGACGACGGAGCGGACCTGCTCGTAGCCGGTGGCCATCAGGAAGGTCGGGGCGCGGCCGTAGCTCTTGACCCCGACGGCGTAGTAGCCGGGCTCGGGGTGGGAGAGCTCGTCGACGCCATGGGCGGGCACCGTGCCGCAGGAGTGCTGGTTGGGGTCGATGAGCGGGGCCAGCTGTCGGGTGGAGTCGAGGATCGGGTCGAGATCGAGGCGTAGCTCGGAGGCGATGGAGTGGTCGGGACGGTAGCCGGTCGCGGCCACGATGCGGTCCACGGTGACGGACTGCTCGGCGCCGGACGGGTCGCGGCTGACCACGGTCACCTGGTCGCCGCTTCGGGTGACGGAGTGGGCGAAGAAGCCGGTCATTAGCCGGATGCGGCCCGACTCGACGTGGGCGCGCAGGCGGGTGCCGAGCGCGCCGCGTGCGGGCAGCGCGTCGGCCGCGCCGCCGCCGTAGGTACGGCTGGCGCCGCCCGCGCGGATCGCCCAGGTGATCTGGGCGTCCTCCAGCTGGGCGAGAGCGAGCAGGGTGGTGGCGGCGGAGTGGCCGGCGCCCACGACGAGGGTGTGCTTGCCCTCATAGGCTTCGCGGTCGGCGCCGAGCACGTCGGGCAGGGCGTGGTCGACGTCGACGGTGTTCTCGCCGTACGCGGGCAGGCCGCTGGCGCCCAGCACGTTCGGGCTGGTGTAGGTGCCGGAGGCGTCGACGATCGCGCGGGCCCGCAGCTCCTCACCGCCCTCGAGACGGATCAGGAACGGCACGTCTTCGCGGCCGTTGGTACGGACCCGGTCGTAGCCGAGGCGGCTGATCGCCGTCACCTTGGTGCTGAGCCGTACCTTGTCGCCGAACAGCTTGGCCAGCGGAGCCAGATAGTCGGAGATCAGCTCGGCGCCGGTGGGCAGCCACTCGGGGTCAGGCTCGCTCCAGCCGTCGGCCTCCAGCAGGCGCTTGGCGGCGGCGTCGATGTTGAACCTCCACGGGCTGAAGACCCGGACGTGGCCCCACTGGGCGACCGAGGCGGCCACCTGCTCGCCTGCCTCCAGGACCAGGAAGTCCTGGCCGCGCTCGGCCAGGTGGGCGGCGGCGGCCAGCCCGACCGGACCGGCACCGATCACCACGACCGGCAGCGCGCTGGTGGCGCCGGAGGTCGCGATCTGCTCAAGCTCGAGGGACGCGGTGGTGCCGCAGCAGCTGTCGCTCATGATGGCTTCTCCTGGATCTTTGAGGGCTTAGCGGAAGCGCAGGACGGAGGTGCGCGAGCGGTCCACGGCGGCGGCCGCGCGGCAGGCGGCATCGCACACCACGCCGCGCGCCTCGTCGAGCGTGACGTCCTGAACCCGGCGGTGACGACGGAACAGAGCGCGCATCGCGCACCTCCTGTTTAGAAGCTTGTCGAATTAGTAGCCAGCTTGCCTCACTGATTAGAGATCTGTCAAATTAGAGGAGCGCCTAATCTGCGAGGTGTAGGCATGGGAAGCCTCAGCCGCTGCTCGGCTCGCAGAACTTTGCGGCTGCTGAGAGCATCCAACTCGCTATGGGGGATGCGCTGATCGACGGAGACCCGCAGCGGCTCGGCGGCTACTGGCTGGCCGGACGGGTCGGCGAGGGCGGACAGGGAATCGTCTACGAGGGCTACGACGCCGAGGGCGGGCGGGTCGCGATCAAGGTGTTGCGCGGCGACCCCTCGACCCAGCCGCGCCTGGCCAAGGAGGCCACCGCGGCCCGCCGTGTGCCGGCCTTCTGCACCGCCAGGGTGCTCGACGCCGACCTGGAGGGGCCGCGGCCGTACATCGTCTCGGAGTACGTCGAGGGGCCCAGCCTGCGGCAGGCGGCCAGGGTGTTCCGCGGCGACGAACTGCACCGGCTGGCCACGGCCATGGCGACCGCGCTGACGGCCATCCACGACGCGGGCGTCGTCCATCGCGACCTCAAGCCGGACAACGTGCTGCTCGGCCCTGACGGTCCGCGCGTCATCGACTTCGGGGTGGCCCGCACGCTGGAGATGTCGCTCACCTCGGCGCAGCTGCTGGCGGGCACGCCCAGCTACATGGCGCCGGAGGTGTTCTCCGGCGAGCGGGCGGGCATGCCGGCCGACGTGTTCGCCTGGGGCGCCACCGTGCTGTTCGCCGCGACCGGGCAGGACCCGTTCCGGGCCGACTCGCTGGGCGCGGTCATGCATCGCGTGCTGTCCCACGAGCCCGACCTGTCGCCGCTGCCCGCCCAGCTGCGGGCCCTGGTGGCCGCCGCGCTCGCCAAGGACCCGCGGCAGCGGCCCACCTCCAAGGAGCTGCTGCTCGCGCTGGTCAGCGGCGACGGCCTCGACACCGCCAGGCTGCTCGCCCAGGGCGCGGGCTCGGCCGCCGCCATGGCGCCCCACGGTGACCAGCCGGCCCGCGATCCCGCCCTCGGCACGCTCGCCGAGGACGCCTACGCCGCGCTCGGCCCTGCCGAGCGGGAGCTGGTGCCCGAGCTGTTCCTGCGCCTGGTGACCGTCACCGACCAGGGCGACCTCACCGTACGGCAGGCCGCCCGCCACCAGCCCGGCGAGATTCTCGGGATGGCGGCCACCCCGTCCGGCCGCACGCTCGCGATCGCCACCGAAGAGGGCGGGGTCCGGCTGTGGGGCACGGCGACGGGCGCCGCCCGCGAACCGCGATACCGGCTCTTCGAGGGCGCGGGCGAGTCCGACTTCTCCTTGTCGTACAGCGACTCGGAGGATGTCGTGGCGGTGCGTATGGGGCAGGGCGCCACGTTCTGGAACACCCGCACGGGAGCGAAGACAGAGGTCCCCACGCTCGGCGGGGACATGGTGGTGACGGCCGACGGCAAGACGGCCGTGTACACGCTGATGGGCTCCGCTCTGCGCCGCCAGTCGTTGCTCGATGGACGGGCAACGACGTTGTGGAACTGCTCGGGGATATGTCAGAACTTCGCGCCGAGCCCGAATGGGGAGAAGCTTGCCGTCTCAGGGCCGAATCAGGACATTCTGCTTCTTTCTCTCCGTTCGGGTAAGGAGTCAGATTCCAGCCTGACCGACTGGAAGGGCGGCGCCATCGCCTGGAGCCCGGACGGCGCGGCCGTCGCCGCGCTGGACGACTCGGGGCTCCAGGTGTGGCGGGCCAGTGACGCCACGCTGGTGCTCGACGAGCCCGTCGCGCCGGGCGCCGGTCACCTCGCGTTCGACCCCGACGGTCACACCCTCCGCTACCTCGCGGGAGACACCGTGGTCAGCGCGCAGCTCGACCTCCGGCCCCGCCGTGGCCCGCGTGGCGACCTGCTCAGCCCCGACGGCGGCCATCTGCTGGCCGGCCGCAAGGTGCGCCACCTTGCCACGGGCAAGACGATCACCCTGCCGGACGAACCCCAGTACCCGCTCGTCTTCAGCGGGAACGGCTCGGCCCTCGCCGTGGGCGGCGACGCCACCGTCTTCGTCCACGACACGACGACGGGCAGGCGACTGGCCGAGCTGCCCCTGGTCGACGAGTCGCCCCAGGGCCTGGCCTTCAGCCCCGACGGCACGCGCCTGGCCGTCTCGGCGCAGACCTACATCCGCATGATCGAGCTGCCCGGCGCCAAGCAGGTCTGGCGGGCGCCGGCCGACATGGCCGACGAGCTCGCCTTCACGCCCGACGGGCGCTACCTGTCCATCGGCGAAAGCTTCCTGGACGCGGCGACCGGGCGTCCGGCCGTCCCGCGGCCTCTTGGGCCGGTGGTGCGGGGGCTGGGCTTCTCCACCGACGGCACCGTCTTCGGCTGGCCCGACGGCTCGGCCCGGATGGCCTTCTGGCGGCGGGGGGCGGCGGAGCCGTCCTCGGCGCCGCTGCGTGACATGCCGGTCGACCCGAAGCTGACCTTCTCGCCGGACGGCTCCCTCGTCACGGCCGTCAACCACGAGGAAATGCGGGTGTACGACGTCGCCTCCGGAGTCGTGATCGCCGCCATCAAAGACCCCCTGATCTCCCAGGCAGGCTTCTCCGCGGGCAGGCTGCTGGTCGTCGTCGACGGGAAGCTGGCCGAGTATCCGATGGATCCGGCCGTGGTGGCGGCGCGGGTGTGCGCGAGGGCAGGGCGGTCGTTGAGCGAGGCGGAGTGGGTGGCGTACGTGCCGGGCCTGCCGTACAGGAAGGTCTGCGCGCGGTGAGAACGTTCATGCCGGTGCGGGTGGGCTGACCTTCGCCGCCTCCGCCGCCAGGAGGGCGGCGCCGAGCTGGACGGCGACCAGGGTGCGGATCGGGGATCGGCGCGGCGGTGAACCCGGACTCGGCTTCGGCGAACCAGGCGTCGAAGAGGGCCTGCACGCGGGTGCGCTCGGCCCGGACGGCCGGGGTCGGGTTTCCCGCGGCGAGCTCGGCGTCCAGCAGGCGCGGCCCTCCACAGGCTGTGGAGCCCGGCTGCGCGCTGACGTGGTTCCCGCGCGTTTCGTGGGACTCGAGTACTCCGGAACGGCTCGCGGGGGTCTGGGGTACCTCATGAGGATCCTTCCGGGTGCGGAGGAGATGGATGGGTGTCGACGGGAGGCTGTGGAGGTGACAGCTCGCCACGAGGGCGGGCGCGATACTCGTGGAGGCTCCCTTGGTGTGGATGGCGTGGCGGACGTTGCGATGGCATCCGGGCAGCGTGATGGGCGTGCTGACCACGCTCGTCATCGCCGCGACCGTGATCAGCGCGCTCTGGTTCGTCGTTGACTCGACCGAGCGGCAGCCACCCGTCATAGAGCGGTACGCCGGAGCAGCGATGGTCATCACCACGGGTGGTATCCCTGGGGCGATACCACCCGGATTGGTGACGGCCGTCGGCGCGCTGCCCGAGGTGACGGCGGCGGTGCCCGAGCTCAGCTTCGTCGCGCCGCTCTCCGTCCGCGGGAACGTCGTGCGTGTCGCGGGGGACCAGTACCCCAGCCCGTGGGGGCACGGGTGGGGGAGCGCCCGGCTGACGCCGTTCCGGATCCAGCAGGGCAGGCCGCCGCGGGTGGCGGGCGAGGTCGTCGTGGACGCGCGGCTGGCCGAGGCGGCGCGGGTCACCGTGGGTGAACGCGTGGATGTGCGGGTTTCCGGGGTGTCCCGGTCGCACGAGGTGGTCGGGGTGGCCGCGACGTCCGCGCGATGGCGGCACCAGTCGGCGCTGTTCTTCACGGACGGCCACGCCGCGAAGCTGGCCGGACGCCGCAGCGGGGTCGACACGCTCGGCGTCCTGCCCCAACCCGGCACCGATCCGCAGGAGCTCCGGCAGGCCGTCGCCAGGGTGCTGCAGCCGTACAACCCTCCGGGAGCGCAGGTGATCCGCATCGCGACCGGCGCGGACCGTGGCGCGGCCGAGGGGAACCTCTCGTCCGGCGGCGGACCCCGCGAGGGGTTCAACACGTTGTGGTTCCTGGTGTACACCGCAGGACTCATCGCGGTCGGGATGGTCGCCGCCGCCATGGGACTGTCGATCCGGCGCAGGAGCACGGAGATCGCGGTCCTGCGGGCCGTCGGGGCACGCCGGGGGCAGATCCGTCGGATGCTGCTCGCGGAGGGGCTGCTGTTCTCCCTGGTCGCGGTCATGGTGGCGGTACCGCTGGGCAGATGGATCGCACCGCTGGTGGCCGACCGGCTCCGCGACTTCGGCGTGGTGAACGTGTCGTTCGAGGTGTTCTTCCGTCCGCTCCCGGCATTGTGGACGTTGCTGTTCACGGTGGCCGTGGCCCTGCTGGCGAGTCTGCTGGCGGTGCGGCGAGCACTGCGGATCCGTCCTGGCGACGCGCTGGGAGAGGCCCCGGCGGAGGGTGGCACGCTCGGCAGAGGGCGGCTGCTGACCGGCCTGGCGCTGCTGGCGGTGGCGTTCGTGCTGGCGCTGCTCCAGGTCGCGGACCTGGTCGACTTCGGGCAGCCGCTCGGGAGCCTGATCGTGGAGTTCGCCAGGGTGTGCCTGGTCGTGGCCGCGGTGGGGCTGGTGGCGCCGTGGTTCGTGCTGGCCGTGGGCAGGCTGCTGCGTCCGTGGGCCGCCCGGGCGCGGCGCGCGGGTGGGTTCCTGTCCGTTGCCAACGTGGTCTTCAACCACCGCAGGTTCGCCGGGGCGGTCGGGTCGCTCACGCTCGGTGTGACGCTGGTCGGCGTGATCGTCAGCACGCAGTCCTTCTACGACTGGCGCCAGGCCGACCTGGCGGCCGCAGAGGTGAGCGCCGACCATGTGCTGACCCCGGCGGTCGGCAACAACGTGCTGGCGGAGGAACTGCGGCGGCGCCTTCAGAACGGGCACGGGACGGCAGAGGTGGTCGGGGTCCAGATGCTGCCGATCACCGCGACGGCGGACGACTGGACACCCGCCGAGGGCCCCCCGCCGCGTACGTACGGGTCACTGGTCACCGGGAACCTCATGCGGATGCTGAACCTGCCCGTACGCGGCCGCCCGCTCAACGCCCTGGGCGAGCGGGAGGTCGCTCTCAGCGACTCCATGGCGGCCAGGGACAAGGCCCGGATCGGATCGCGCCTGCGGATCCGCTTCCCGGGCGCGACAAGAGACGAGGTCTACACCGTGGCCGCGCTCTACCCCGACAGCAGCGAACTGGCGGCGCTGGTACTGCCCTCTCTGGGACCCTCCGCCACCCATCTGTCGGCCGGGCCGTACGTCGCGTTGTACGTGCGCGGCCCGCTCGATCGGGAGGCCGTCAGCGAGGCGGGGGCGACGGTCGCCTCCTACGACAAGCAGGGCTACGTCCTGCGCAAGGCGGCGGAGAGCGCCGAACGCAACCGGCTCCTGCCGTACATCTCGGTGTTGATCGCGCTCTTCTGCCTGGTGGCGGCCGTCAACAGCCTGTGCCTGGCGCTGCTCGACCGCAGGCGGGAGTGGGCTGCCATGCGGCAGATCGGGATGCGCCGCGGCCAGGTGATGTGGATGGTCTGCGGGGAGAACGTGCTCACCGTGCTGCCCGTCCTCGTGCTGGCCCTGGCCGCGGTCGTCGCCGTGGCGTCCGTGTCCGCCATGACCGAGGGCGCCGGGCCGGCCGCCATGGTGTCGTTCATCCCGTTCGGCTGGCTCACTCCTCTCGGCGGCGGCGCGCTCCTGGGGGCTCTGGTGGGATCTCTGCTGGTCGTGCGTACAGCCATGAAGAACGAAAGGTAGGCCCGGTATGAACACCGGCATGGAACCCGTGGTCCGTCTCGATGGCGTCAAGAAGATCTACGGCACGGGGGCGTCGGCGGTCACCGCGCTCAAGGACGTCAGCTACGGCTTCGCCCGCGGCTCGTTCACCGCCGTGATGGGGCAGTCGGGGTCGGGCAAGACCACACTGCTGCAGTGCGCGGCCGGGCTGACGCAGCCCACGTCGGGGACGGTCAGCGTGGGTGGCGCCGACGTGACCGCGCTGACGGAGGCCGAGCTGTCCGCCATGCGCAGGGAGCGGGTGGGCTTCGTGTTCCAGGCGTTCAACCTGCTGCCCGCGCTGACCGCGAAGCAGAACATCGAGCTGCCGCTGCGGCTGGCGGGCAGGCGGGCGGACCAGGAGTGGGTGCGGGAGCTGGTGAGCCGAGCCCGGATCGCGGACCACATGCACCGCCGCCCGCACGAGTTGTCCGGCGGCCAGCAGCAGCGGGTGGCCATCTGCCGCGCACTGGTGGCCGGGCCGGAGGTGGTCTTCGCCGACGAGCCGACGGGAAACCTCGACACCCGATCGGGCCAGGAGATCCTGTCCATGCTGAGGCTCGTCGTCGACACCCTGAAGCAGACCGTCATCCTGGTCACCCACGACCCGGCCGCCGCCGCCCACGCCGATCGGGTGCTCTTCCTCAGCGACGGGCAGGTGGCGAACCTCATGGAGGCGCCGACCCCGGAGAAGGTCGCAGCGGAACTCAGTGGTCAGCCCAGCTCCCCGGGGCTCACCAGGCCGACCTCGTAGGCGACGATCACCGCCTGGGCGCGGTCTCTGACATCGAGCTTGGCGAACAGGTCGCTCACCCTGTTCTTCACCGTCGACAGCGACAGGCCGGTCTCCTCGGCGATCTGTCCGTTGGACAGCCCGCGCGCGATGAGCTCCAGCACCTGCCGCTCGCGGACGCTGAGCGCGGACAGCTCGGCGGGCACCACGACCGCACGGGGGCGGGCGGGACGGACGAAGGTCCCGATCAGCCTGAGCAGCAAGCGGGGCGCGACCGCCGCCTCGCCCCTGTGCACGATCCTGATGCCCTCGATCAGCTCCTCCGGTGAGACGTCCTTGGGCAGGAAGCCCGACGCGCCTGCCCGCAGCGCCGTCACCACGTGCTCTTCCAGATCGAAGGTGCTCAGCGCGAGCACCCTGGTCTCCGGCAACTCGGTGACGATCCGCTCCGTGGCCGCGACTCCGTCCATGACGGGCATGTGCAGGTCCATCAGCACCACGTCAGGGCGTAACTCGTGGCTGCGCCGTACCGCCTCATGGCCGTCGCCCGCCTCGCCCACGGCCGCCAGGCCGTCCCCGGTCTCCAGGAGCATGCGCAGCCCCGCGCGGACCAGCACCTGGTCGTCCACGAGCAGTACCTTGATCACGTCTTCTCCAGCAGGGGGATGCGGGCGTGCACGACGAAGCCTCCTGCGGGCGAGGGTCCCGCCTTGAGCTCGCCCCCGCACAGCGAGACCCGCTCGGCCATGCCCGCCAGGCCGAGCCCGAGGCCAGGGCCGCCGGCCCTGGCCGGCCCGTCGTCGGCCACCTCCACCTCGACGAGGTCGGGCAGGAAGGCGAGCCGAACGCGGGATCGGGCGCCGCCGGCGTGCTTGCGGGTGTTGGTGAGCGCCTCCTGGACGATGCGGTAGACCGCGTGATCGACGGTCGTCGGCAGTGTGACCGCCTCGCCCGTGACCTCCAGCGCCGCGTTGCCCGACTCCTCGACCAGCGCGGGCAGCCTGGCCACGCCGACCCGCGCCTGGTTCTCCATCTCCTCGCCGGCGGTGCGCAGGACGTCGAGCAGCTGCCGCATCTCCGCCATCGCCCGCCTGGCCGTGTCCTCCCCGGTGAGCAGGGTCTGCCGGGCGCGTTCCGCGTCGATCGGGATCATCCTCCTGGCCACGCCCATGTAGAGGTTTACCACGCTGACGTGGTGCGCGATCACGTCGTGCAGCTCGCGGGCGATGCGACGACGTTCCTCTCGTACGGCGTGCTCCGCCGCCTGCTGCTCCCTGCGGCGCGACAGCTCCGTGCGCAGGCGCACGATGTAGCCCGTCGCGAGCGGCAGCGCCGGCATCAGCACGATCGACAGGCCCGTCGGCAGATGGTCGTCCACCACCTGCCGGTGGAGCCACCACGAGGTCGCCATGCCCGCCACGGCGACCACTACCGACGCCGCAGCAGCGGAGTGGCGGCCCACCTGGCAGAGCGCGATGAGCATGGCGCTGACCGGAGCGTCGTAGCCGGGCGGCTGGGTGCTCATCACGTAAAGCGCGCCAACGAGCAAGGCCACCGGGATCGGGTGCCGCCGGCTCAGCAGCATGAGCCCGGCCGCGCCTACCCCGACCAGCACGGCCTTCGGGCTGGCCGCCGTAAGGGCGTCGGGGAGCTCGAGCGCCAACACCAGGACGGCCAGCGCGAGGCCGCTGATCCACGGACGCCCCATCCAGCCGGCTAAGGACATGCGCTCCAGCGTATGTTGTGGCCGCCTGGCGATGGGCGCTCGCGGGGTCGGCTCCTTGGTCTTCCGATCCCCTATGCGCAGCCGATTCGGGTGCAGGTGGCAGTGTCGGCCACGATGTCGCCGTTGTCGGTGGCCCAGTAGGTGATCTGGACGGTGCCGGGTCCGCCCTTCACGTCGACCGTGAGCTCTTCCGCGAACGACCGGGTGCCGTCGGGCTCCATGTTGACGACCGGCTCGTTCCAGGTAGTCAGCCGACCACCTTGTCCAGGAAGCCGGCCAGGTTGGCCGTGGTCCGCTCGATCTGTTCCTCCAGCGTGAGCGACTCATGAATCCGTCCGCCGGGCCCGGCCTCCTTCATCCCGCGCAGGTAGAGCGAGCAGGCAAGATCGGTGCAGATGTAGGCGCCCACGGAGTTGCCCTGCTGCCCGTCCCGTCCCGCTCTGCGCGCGGTCATCAGCGAGACGCCGTCTCCCGTGTGCGTGGTCACGCACAACGAGCACATGCTGCGCCGTACATGCCCGGCATGCGGCGCGGCCAGCCGCAGCGCCACCCCCACCAGCCCGTCACCGGACTCGGTGACCAGGTACGCCCGCTCCGGCGAGGCGGGGTCTCGCCATCCGAGGAAGTCCAGGTCATCCCACGGCCGCTGGGCCAGATCCCTTGGTACGGCCAGACGCTTCGCCTCGCCCTTGGTGCAATTGACGAACGACGCGCGGATGTCGCGCTCGGTAAGTGCTCTCATAGGCAGGAAGCTACCTTCCCTAGAACAGAGAAGCGACTGATTAAGTAGAGTCCTAGAGGCTCTAGGAAGGGTGATGCATGGCACGATCGGGAGTGACCGCCGAACGTCTGACCCAGGCGGCGGCGGAGCTGGCGGACGAGGTCGGTTTCGAGAACGTGACCGCCTCGGCGCTCGCGCGCAGATTCGGCGTCAAGGACGCGAGCCTGTACTCACACGTCAAGAACGTGCAGGACCTGAGAGTCAGGGTGGCGGTGCTCGCCCTGGCGGAGCTCGCCGACAGGGTCGCCGCCGCGCTGGCCGGCCGTGCGGGCAAGGACGCCCTGGTGGCCTTCGCGAACGCCTACCGAGACTACGCGAAGGAGCATCCGGGGAGGTATGCGGCGACGCGGATGGAGCTCGACCCTGAGACGGCGGCCGCCAGTGCGGCGCGACGGCACGCGGAGCTGACGCGGGCGATCCTGCGGGGCTACGAGCTGGGGGAGCCCGACCAGACGGATGCGATACGGCTGCTTCACAGCGTCTTCTACGGATATGTGAGCCTGGAAGCGGTGGGCGGGTTCCACCATTCGCGCGAGGTGGACGCCTCATGGTTCAGGGCCTTGGACGCTCTCGACGTCGTCCTCAGAAACTGGCCGCCGGCTTCGTAGGTCGTCGATCCTCAGATTCACCCCTTCGCTTGAATATCGCTGCCGCTGGAGGGGAGTGACTGGTATGGGTGGAACCATGATCTTCTTGAGGCGGGTGGTCCTGGTCGCGGTATTCGTTCTTGTGGTCATCCCGATCACCGCTGTCATCGCCGCTCCGCAGGCGGCAGCCGAACCGCGCAAGCGGCCACAGGCCGATGCCGGGGCGCTGGCCCGCCGCATGCTGGCCAAGGTGAAGGTCGCCAGGCCGTTATCCATCCGTGGTTACAGCCATCGGCGGTTCCAGCCCCGGTGGGCGCACCACAAGGGCAGGTGCGACGCACGAGAGATGGTCCTCGCGCGCGACGGGCGAGGCGTGCGCAGGAACGCGGCCTGCCACCCCGTCAAGGGCGTCTGGTACAGCCCGTACGACGGTAAGTGGCTGAAGAGCGAGAAGCAGGTCGATGTCGACCATGTCGTACCGCTGGCGTACGCCTGGCGCTCCGGCGCCAGCAAATGGAGCCAGGCACGGCGGCGCGCCTTCGCCAACGACCTCACCCGCCCGGAGCTGATCGTGGTGAGCCACTCCGCCAACATCGCGAAGGGCGGCCAGGGGCCGCAGAGCTGGCGTCCGCCGCGCCGCGGCCATTGGTGCCGCTACGCCACCTCGTGGATCACCGTGAAGCATCACTACCGGCTCTTCGTGACCCGGAAAGAGAAGGTGGCCCTGCTCAACATGCTCCGCACCTGTCGAAGGTAAGGACGTGCGCCCCAGCCATGTTTCGGCGATCGCCGAAGCACTCCGGGCCTAGGTTGGGCGGCGGGCGGCCATCGGGCCCCACCAGGCATCTCGGCTGTTGGGGCGATGGCTGCCGAGAGTGAACGCACCGAGCTGGAGGCAGCAGATGACCAATGAGATTCCGATCACCGACGACCGTCCCCCCGCGCTGGTCGTGACGGCGATGGTCGACCACGTTCTGGGCCTGGCGGCCACGTGGACGGCCTGGGACGGTCGTCCGTCGCAGGTCGATCAGCGGATCTACACGCCGCACAAGGCGATCAGAAGAGCCGCCGACCACCTCATCGATCATCTCGCCGAGGTGGAAGCCCGGCTGGCCGGGCACGAGACCATCGCTGATCGGTGGCATGCGTCGGCGATAACCACTCCGGCGGACCTGGCGCCCTTCACCGAGCAGGACCTGGAGGAAGCCGCGAGCCGGCTCCTCCGGCTCGCTCAGCTGTGGTCCGACCGGCTGAACGCGCTCACGCCCGACCAGCTGGACCACTCACCAGGCGAGGGCTGGAGCTTCCGGCAGCTCGCCTTCCACCTGGCCGGATCGGTCTACTACGCCGATGCTGTCGGAGATCTCTCGCTGGTCCACGAGCTGCCCGCTTCTTGAGGGACGGCCGGCAGGCGGCCCGTCGAGCCGAGGCAGGACGCGCTGAACCGGCCGGCCGAGAAGTCCGGCCAGCCGGTCGCACCGTGAGCGATCAGCCCGCGTTCTTGCGGTAGGCCCGCATGGCCGGCGGGAAGAACACCACGACCACGCCGGCCATCCAGGCCAGGCTGCCGAGCAGCGGCCTGGCGACGGCGCCGCCGTTCAGCAGGCCGCCCATGGTCAGCGGGTCGTCCGGGCCACGGGGCGGCTGTCAGCCGGAAGAACGGCGGGACCCCCGGCCTCCTCAAGGTTCGGGCTCGGTCAGGGTGCGCAGGAGGAGCCAGCCGAGGGCGGGAACGGCGATCAGCGGCGCGAGCGCGGTCTGCAGCGAAGTGGCGTCGGCGAGGACGCCGATGAGGGGGCTGGCCACGCCGCCGACGCTGACGGTCAGGCCCAGGGTGACGCCGCCGGCGGTGCCCACGCGTTGCGGCAGGTAGTCCTGGGCGAGGGTGATGTGCAGGGAGAACGGCACGTAGAGGCCGGCCGAGGCGAGGGCGACGAACAGGTAGAGCGGCGGGCCGGGGACGAAGACGACACCCGCGACGGCGAGGCCGGTCAGGGCGTAGGACCACCGGACGACCGCGAGGCGGCCGAAGCGGGTGGCGAGTGTCCCGCCGATCACGGTGCCCACCGCGCCACCGAGGTAGAGCACGAACAGCGCGGCCGTACCGGAGAGGTCTCCGCCGCCGGTGCGCTGGCGCGCGTACAGCGAGATGAACGCGCTGAGGCCGACGAAGACGATCGACCGGCACACGATGGCCCCCGACAGTTTCGCAAAGGAGGCCCAGCGATCCCGGCCCTTGCGGGCGGCCGCCGCCTCCGCGGCAGGGACCGTGGCACCGCGCAGCGCGGCCACGCACAGCGTCGCGCCGGCGAGAGCGGGGACGGCCAGCAGCGGCGAGGCGTGCAGCCCGCCGGTGGCGATGACGGCCGCCACCATCAGGGGCGCGGCGGCGAAGCCGAGGTTGCCGCCGAGGGAGAACCAGCCCATCGCGGTATGGCTGCCCCGGCTGGCGCGCCGTGCCACGCGCGCGGCTTCCGGATGATAGGCCGCCACGCCGATCCCGGACACCGCGACCACCACCAGGGTGAGGACGTAGGAGTCGCCGACCCCGGCGAGCGCGACGCCGGCCCCGGCCACCAGCGTGCTGACCGGCAGCAGCCACGGCATGGCCCACCTGTCGGTGAGCGCCCCGAACAGCGGCTGCACCACCGAGGACAACAGGGACGCGGCCAGCACGATCCCCGAGGCCGCCGCGTAGGTGTAGGCCCGCTCGGCGACGAAGAACGGAACCAGGGCGGCCACCGCGCCCTGGTAGACGTCCACGCAGGCATGCCCGAGGGACAGCAGCGTGATGGGCCTGGTGGGCGGGGTCTGGTTCGTCGGCACCGTCCCATCGTGGCCAGCGCCGCGGCTGGCCCGCTTCCGATAAAATGCCAAGATATGCCGGAAATCCGCCACACTCCCGAGGCGCCCACTCGCACCCAGGCCCTGGCTCCGGGGGAGAGCATCGAGGCGCACCGGCACGACGACCACCAGATCGTCTACGCGGGCTCCGGGGTCCTTGCCGTCACCACCGAGGCCGGCACCTGGTTCGCCCCTGGCACCCGCGCCCTCTGGGTCCCCGCCGGATGCGTCCACGCCCACCGCGCCCACGGCCACCTCGACCTGCGCCTGCTCGGCCTGCCCGCCGACACCAACCCCCTCGGCCTCGACGCCCCGACCGTCCTCGCCGTCAGCCCCCTGCTGCGCGAGCTGATCCTCGCTTACACCCGCGACCCCCACGACGACGGCCCCGAGCGGCTGCGCCTGCGCGCGGTCCTCCTCGACCAGCTGCGCGCCTCACCCCAGCAACCCGTCCAGCTGCCCGCCCCCACCGACCCGCGCCTCGCCGCGGTCTGCGACCTCCTGCACGAGAGCCCCGCGGACCCGCGCACCCTGGCCGCCCTGGCCACCGCGGCGGGAGCCGGCGAGCGCACCCTCAGCCGCCTCTTCCGCCGTGAGCTGGGCATGACCTTTCCCCAGTGGCGCACCCAGCTGCGCCTCTACCACGCCCTGCGCCTGCTGGCCGACGACGTGCCGGTGACCACGGTGGCCCACCGGTGCGGCTGGTCCTCCACCAGCGCCTTCATCGACGTCTTCCGCCGCGCCTTCGGATATACCCCCGGCATTCACCACCGCCGGGTGTCCGGATCCGGGTCGCCCGTTCGTCATAGGGGTGAGTTCACGACACCGAGGAGCGAAGATGAAATACATGATGTTCGTGTGCACCGACACCGAACCTGACACCGACCAGGTCGCCGGCCCCGACATCGAGGTGTGGGTGTCGGAGAACGACGCGCGTGGGCGCCGCCTGGAGGGCAGCGTGCTGGCGCCGCCGTCCGCGGCCACGACGGTCCGGGTCCGCAACGGTCAGTTGCTGGTCTCGGACGGCCCGTTCACCGAGACCAAGGAGGTCATCGTGGGCTACGACCTGCTGGAGTGCGCCGACCTGGATGAGGCGATCGAGATGGCTCGCGCGCACCCGATGGCCCGGTCGGGACGGCTGGAGCTGCGCCCGCTGGCCGATCTGGACGACCGACGGCGTGACTGATGTGCGTGCGGCCGCGACGGCCGATGCCGTCGCGGCCGCGAGCGAGGACGCGTACGCGCGGATCGTGGCCGCGCTGATTCGCGTCACCGGCGACTGGACGCTGGCAGAGGACTGCGCCCAGGAGGCGATGGCGCTCGCCCTGCAGCGGTGGCCTCAGCAGGGCGTGCCGGACAACCCGGGCGGCTGGCTGATGACCGTGGCCCGCAACCGCGCGATCGACGTGCTGCGCCGCGCTTCGGTCGAACGCCGCAAGCTGGCCGAGCTGGCGGTGCTGGCGCTCGCCGATCCGGGTTCCGCGCAGGCTGCGGCGGAGGAGGAGGTCGTGGACGACCGGCTGCGGCTCATCTTCACCTGCTGCCACCCCGCTCTCTCCATGGAGGCGCGCGTGGCGCTGACGCTGCGCACGATCGGCGGGGTGCCGACCGCCGACATCGCGCGGGCCTTCCTGGTCAGCGAGTCGGCCATGACCCGGCGGCTGACCAGGGCCAAGACGAGGATCGCTGAGGCAGGCATCCCGTACCGGGTGCCGACCGGCCCGGCGCTGGCCGAGCGGCTCCCCGGTGTCCTGGCGGTGCTGTACCTGCTGTTCACCCATGGCTACAACGCGGCCGGCCGGCCGGCCTTCGCCGACGAGGCGATCCGCCTGGCCAGGCTCCTGCGACAGCTGATGCCCGGTCAGGGCGAGGTGTCCGCGCTGCTGGCGCTGTTCCTGTTCCAGCACTCCCGGCGCGACGCCCGCCGTGACGGGCACGGCAACCTGCTGACCCTGGACCGGCAGGACCGGCACCGCTGGGACCACGCCGCGATCGCCGAGGGCCTGCGCCTCCTGGCCGGCACGCCGCAGGACGGCCCGTACGCGCTGCAGGCCCGGATCGCCGCCTGCCACGCGACCGCCGCCTCCGTCGAGGCCACCGACTGGCCGGCGATCGCCACGTGCTACGACCGGCTCGCCCGGATCCAGCCCTCACCGGTGATCGAGCTCAACCGTGCCGTGGCGCACGGCTACGCGCACGGGCCGGCGGCCGGGCTGGCCCTGCTCGCCCAGGCCCGCGCCGGTGGCGCGCTGGACGACTACCCGCCGGCCGTCGCCGCGGAAGCCGACCTCACCGCCCGCCACGGCGACCGCGACCGGGCCGCCGCCCTGTTCCGGCAGGCCGCCGCCGTCGCCCACTCCGAACCGGAACGGCGCGCCCTGCTCGAGCGCGCCGGCGAACTGCTCGGCGGGGACGACCGCACTCGACGACCACCTTCAGGCTGAGGTGACGACGGGCTCGTCGGCGACCGAGGGGGTCACCTCGGGGACGGGCGCCGGACGCACCAGGATGAACGCGGCGCACGCCAGCCCTGTCACGGCGATGACCGCGTACATCACGCGGTAGTCGACGATTCCGGCCAGGGCCGCTCCGGCGGTGATGGAGGCGGACTGGGTCAGGTTGGACAGCATCCCGCCAGCCGCGCCGACCCGGCCCTGCAGCCTGGCGGGGACGTACAGGTGCTGCGCGGTGCCGAGGGCGACGCTGAAGAGGGGGATGGCCAGGCCGTAGATCGCGGCTCCGGCGAGGAAGAGGGGGAGCGACGGCGCCAGGAAGGCCGCCGCGCCCACGGCGAACACCGCGTAGCCGATGCTCGAACCGCGCGCCTCGCCCAGCCGGTTGACCAGCACACCCGCCAGTGCGCCACCGGCGACCGACCCCGCGCCCTGGATCGTGGTGAGGACGCCGAAGAAGGCGGCCGGTTGGCCCAGGCCACGGTCGATTGCGGCGAAGACCGCGGTGTCCATCAGGCCCGCGCTCGCCATGAAGATCGTCTCTGCGAGGGTGAGCCTGAGGAGGAGTGGCACGTTCCACAGGTGGCGGAAGCCGGCGGTGACGGCCGTCAGGAAGGGCTGGCCGACGGGCTCGGGCTCGGATTCGACGACCTTGATCGAGATGAGGAACGCGATCCCGGCCACGATGGTCCCTGCTACGACGACCGCGAGCGTTCCTCCGCCGAAGCCCTGATAGATGCCGGCTCCGATGACGGGGGAGGCGATGCGGACGCCCTGCCGTACCGTGATCAGGGCGGCCCGGGCGCTCGCGGCCTCGGCCGACGGGAGGATGTCCTTCAGCAGTCCGCCGTAGGCGGGGACGGCGAACGTGACGCCATAGGCGAGGGCCACCGCGTAGAGGAGCCAGATCTGGCCGGCGGAGTGGACCAGCGTCAGGGCCAGGACGGTGAGCGCCATCGTCGCGTTCATCGCGATGAGCAGCGGCTTGCGGCGGACGCGGTCCACGACGTGGCCGTACAGCGGGGAGAACAATCCGGGTAAGGCGAGGCAGAGGAAGACGAGTCCGGCGGCGGAGTCGGAGCCGGTGAGATCCTTGGCCCAGATGCCGAGGGAGAGGTAGAGGGCGCTGTCCCCGAAGCTGGAGACGGCGTCTCCGGCCAGGAGGCGGCGGAAGAGCGGGTTGCGGAGCGCGGTCACGTTCGGCCTCTCACGAGTCTTCGGGCAGAGGGGTGCCGGCCAGCAGGATCCGGACGAATCTGGCGTCCTCGGGGACGGGGGCCTGGCCGGTGGTGCGTTCGATGTACGGCGCCAGCACCTCGAGCAGCCGCTCGCCGACCTCGTCGAGTTCCTGGGCGGTCATCGGCGCGGTGACGCCGCTCAGGAAGGCCCCGTCGCGCCACTCCTCGGGGGCGTCGGGGCGGGCCTGGGACCAGTCGAGGAGCCTGACCGCCTCGCGCTCGACGAAGACCCGCTCCAGCTCGGCCGCCGCGACCCCGCCCGTGCTCGCCGACCAGCTCTGCCTGAGGTCCGCGACCCGCCATGGGCGTTCGCGCTGGTCCTCGCTCTCGGCCTGGACGACGTAGCCGTACTTGGCCAGCTGGCGCAGGTGGAAGGAGCACGAGGCCTGGGTGGAGCCCAGGTGCCTGGCGCAGACCGCCGCCGTGGCGGGCCCGATGCGGCCGAGCAGCTCGATCAGGTCGAGTCGCAGGGGGTGGGCCAGCGCGCGCATGGCCCGAGGGTCGGTGATCTCCATATGTCAAAGATAGCTTTGGTAATTGGAATGTCAAACAACTCTTTGGCTTTCTCGGAAAACCGCTGGCGATGCCGCGTGACGGGTAGGTAGCCTCCCTTGAGTCCGATGATCAAGGAGGTCGCCTACCGCGCCAAGGGGGAGTCCGTGGTGTCCGTATCGTCCACCGGCGCTCCTCGAGTGGTCGGCTACAGCATCGCCGCCGGCGTGGTCCCTTCCGCACGGCGGCGTCACGGTTCGGCCGAGGGGCTGATCGCCGTCCTGGTGGTCTCCGGGTTCTTCGCCCTGCTCACCGTGGGCTACCAGCTGAGCTGGGTGATCGCGCAGAGCGAAGGGACGCCCGCCGCGTTCGTCTCGGGCCTCGCCCTCTCCATCGTCCTGGCGCTCACGCCGCTCCCAGTCATGTTCGCCGCCGTCGTCGCGCTGGACCGGCAGCGGCCCAGACCGTGGATTCGGCTGGCCTTCGTGTTCGGCTGGGGAGCCGGAATCGCCGCCTTCTTCTCCGTCGCCCTGGAGAGCTGGGTCTCCGCCGATCTCCAGCTGTACTTCGGCGTGGACGCGACCACTGCGGAGACGGTGAGCGGCGTGATGCTGGCACCGCCGGTGGAGGAGGCCTTCAAGGGGGCGGCGCTGGTCGGGTTGCTGTGTCAGTGCCGGCGCGCGATCGGTTCGCTGACGGACGGCGTCGTCTACGCGAGCGTGGCGGGCCTGGGGTTCGCCACCATGGAGAACATCCTCTACTACCTCATACCGATCGTCAGGGAGGGAGCGGAGGAGGGGCTGGCCTTCGCCGCGGTTCGCGGGCCCATGATGCTGTTCATGCATCCCCTCTGGACCTCGTTGTTCGGGCTGGGTGCCAGCTACGCGCTCATGTCGCGGGGCAGGGTCAGGTGGCCGGCCCTGTCGCTGGGCTACGCGGGCGCCGCCCTCCTGCACTTCCTCTGGAACCACACGATCGACACCGCGCCCGCCCCCAGCGGCGTGGTGGCCTGGCTGGCCGGGATGGGGAAGGTCTACCTCCTGGAGCTGGTGGTCGTGGGCGCGCTGATCGGCGTGACCGTGCGAGAACGGCGCAGGCGGGCCGCCGCGACCTGGTCAGGCCCAGGCTGACGCCTCAGGATCATTTCGGCCCCGAGGGCCGAGGACGTCGACGCGAAGCGGGCCCCGCTCGCGTCACTCGCGGGCTGAGGCCACCGGCCCTCGGACGGCGTGTCCCTGTTCGCCCATGAGGGCCGTGGTCGGGAGGCGGGCCTCCACCAGGGTGCCGCCGCCGGGGCGGGAGGTGACGACGCAGGAGCCGCCGAGCTCGGCCGCGCGTTCGCGCATCGACGACGTGCCGACGCCGGCCCGGACGTCCGGACGCAGGCCCACGCCGTCGTCCTCGACGCTGACCACGAGCCGCCCGGCCTCGCGGACCAGGGCGATCATGACCGTGGACGCCCGCGCGTGCCGCCGCACGTTCGTCACCGCCTCCTGCGCGATCCGGTACGCGGCCACCTCGACGGCCGCGGGCAGGTCGCCGAGCTCGCCGTCCACCACCACCTCGACGGCGGTCCCCGTCTCGTCGGCCCTGGCCAGCGTCGTCTCCGCGAGCTGCCGTACGGCCCGCGCGAGGCCGAGGTCGTCGAGCGCCGGCGGGCGCAGGCCGTACACCAGCTCGCGGATGTCGCCCGTGACCGCCTCCATGCCGTTGTGGAGGTCCTTGAGCAGGTCGTCCGCGGTGCTCGGGGCGCGCTTGATGCTGATGCGGGCGATGTTGATCGTCATGGCCATCGCGCCCAGCGTCTGCCCGAGCCCGTCGTGCAGGTCGCGGCGGAGCCTGCGGCGCTCCTCCTCGCGGGCGGCCAGAATGCGTTCCCTGGACCGTTGCAGGTCGGCGGCCATGCGGGTGGCGTGCGCCACGTCGGCGACGTACGGCAGCAGCGTCGCGATGACCCGCTCGTCGTGCGCCGCGGCGAACCTGCGCGCCCCTGGGCGGCCGATGAGCAGGTGTCCGACGGGCTCGCCGTGCCAGACCAGGGAGATCTCGCGGGGAGCGGCGCCGATGTCGCCGCTCTCGACCGACAGGCCGCCGGTCACCCGTACGGCCGCGCCGTCCACCGCGAGGCCGTCCCTGACCACCTCGACCACCACGCCCAGGGCCTCGGCCGGGTCGGCCCGCCTGACCTCCTGCGTGAGCCGCTCGGCCAGCAGGCGGGGGTCGCCGACCGGGCCGTACATCAGCCGGTCCACCGCCCGCTGCAGGGCGCGGCGCATGGGCTGGAAGAACGCGCCCGCGAACAGCGCCGCGGCGAGCCCGGCGACCTGGTGGTATCCGGCGACCAGCAGGCTCGACACGGCGCCCACGCCGAAGTAGACGCCGCTGACGGCCGCGATCAGGCCCGCGGCCACGAAGGCGCGGCTGATGACCGTGTCGATCCCGAACAGCCGGTAGCGCAGCACCGACACCATGACCGCGACCGGGATCAGCCCGGTCCAGAGGACGGCGGGCGCCCAGTAGTCGTCGCCGAGCAGCAGGAACACGATGTACACGGCGAACGTGACGAGCGGCCACGCGATCTGGCGGCGCGTCGCGGGATCGCCCTTGCGGAAGCGCGTGGCGAGCGCTATCAGCGCCACGACGACGCATACCTCCATGGCGAGGTAGGCCGCCTCGTAGAGCTGGTGGTGGACCGGCGCGAGCGCCTCGATCTTCAGCGGGTTCGGCATGACCGCGGGGCGCCGGGGCACGCCGGGCCCCGGTTTGGGACGGACGGCGAGGAGGAAGGCGAGCGCGGCGAAGACGGTCATGCTCACCACGACGTGCGCCCGCCACCCGGGCGAGGGCAGCCTGCCGTCCGGCGAGAGCAACGGCACCAGCACCGCGAGGATGCCACCGCCGAACGCCCACGCCGTGCCCGCCGCGATGCGGAGCAGGCCCGCCGCGTCCATCGCCCCGGTGCCCGCCGCGTGGAGCATGAGCATCGCGGCGATCACGCTGAGCGCGGCGAACAGCCCGCCCGCGCACATCAGCCAGCCCACGACGAGCCGTGGACGCCGCGCCACGACGAAGGCGCCGACGAGCGGGAACGCGAGCCCGGCCGCGTGGTCGGGCGTGGCAGGGATGGAAGGCCGCCACGCTTCCGGCAGCCGCGTCTGGATCAGGAACGCCAGCACGACCGCGACCAGGGACACGGCCGCGACACCCCACGCGATGACGCGCGCCAGCGCAGCTTCCCGACCGTCCACCTGGGGATTATGTCCGGAATGCGGCGGCCCCGCCAGCTGAACCTTCGTCACATGTGTGCGCCGCGCCGGTTCATGGGGGCCGCCGGTCTGGTGCTCGTCCTCACCGGCGCGGTCACCACGCACCTCATCGACGACGCACCGCTCTACGAAGAGGTCTCGGCCCCGGTCCACCTGGTGATCACGGCGGCCTTGTCGCTGGCGAACTGGCCGGCGGACTGGCGAGACCTCCTGCGCGTGCGCGCCGACGCGGTGCCGCCTCCACACCGTGCCGGGGATGACATGTCCTCGAGCTCGAACGCCTCAACCTGAGCGAGGCGCCGCACGCGACCAACCTCCGGCTACGAGCGAGGGCCGGGCAAGGCGCGGGTTCCCGCCGCGGCCAGGACGGCCATCGCGGCCGCGGCCGCCACGGCGACCGCGAAGCCGCCGTGCGCGCCGAACGCGTCCACCGCTCGGCCGGACAGCGCCGCGGCACCGGCCGAGCCTGCCGCGCTCGCGGAGTTCAGCCAGGTGAACGCCTGGGTGAGGACGGCCCGATGGACGGCCGCCTCGGCGAGCAGCGAGCAGAGCACCAGGATCGGAGGAATCGCCAGACCGGTCAGCGCGAGCACGAACCCCAGCTCCATGGGGGAGCCGGCGGCGAGGAGCGTCAGGCTGCCAAGTGCCGATCCGGCCGTCACGACCGCCAGTTGGGTCCTCGGCGCCGCGCGCCACCGGCGCATGCCGTACAGCCAGCCCGCGAGCAGGCTGCCGCAGCTCGACACCGCGAACAGCGGCGCGGCGGCGCCGGCGGCGCCGCTCTCCACCGCGAAGGCCGCCACCGAGACCTGCATGGCGCCGAAGAACACGCCGATGGCGAGGTTGACGCCCACCAGCACCGCGAAGCCGGGCCGCAGCAGCGAGCGGCCCGCTCGGCGGCGCTCGGCGGCGCCGGAGGCCGGCGGCGGTGCGGTACGGCGCTGCGCGGCGAAGGCCAGTCCGCCGGCCACCACCAGGGCGGTCGCCAAGACCGTGCCGAGCGCCGGATGCCCGCTCGCCCCCGCCGTACTGACCAGGACAGGACCGGCCAGGTACGCCAGCCCGTTGCCGAGCGACTCCAGGGCGAAGGCCGTGGGCAGTGCCGCGGCCCGGTCGCCGCGCAGCAGTGCCGGCCAGCGGGCGGCGGACAGGGCGCCGAGCTGCGGGATGGTGGCGCCGACCAGCGTCCCGCCCGCCGTCATCAGCCAGGCAGGGCCGCCGCCCGCGACGATCGCCAGTAGCGCGGCCACCGCCGCCGCGTGGGCGAGCAGCGTGGGTGGCAGGACCCTGGTCTGGCCGAAGCGGTCGACGAGCCGGGCGAGTTGTGGCCCGGCCAGCGCCTCGGCCACGGCGAAGCCGCCGGTCACCAGCCCGGCCATGGCGTAGGAGCCGGTCCGGCCGTACACCAGCCAGACGATGCCGAGGCTGGTCATCGCGATGCCGACGCGGCCACCCACGGCGGTCACGAAGAAGGCCGCCGCGCCGGAGGTGCGCAGCAGGGTGCGGTAGGTCGCCGAAGACATGGTGCGTCCCTTTCGCTGCCCGGCGGGGCGGACCACCCGGGGTCGTCGGCGTCCTGATGTGCCGACCCGTGGTCATCGCCTGGAGCCGTCCAGTGCTGGCGTGGAGAGGGGACGCGCGCCCCACGCCGACTCCATCACCGGGCAGAGGTCTCAAATGGTCTCGGGTGCTCGAACAGCTGAGCCTAGTTCCCTCGCGTTCCGCAACTTGGATAGTTATGCTATCCATCATGTGGATCGAGGACCAAGAGCCGCGGTTCGGTCGGGGCGAGGTGGTGCTGGTGGTCGTGATCGGCCTGGCTGTTCTGCACCACGTGGATCAGTTACTCAGGGCCGACGGCGGCGGATGGGCGTTCGGCGCCGGCCTTCTCGTCTATCCGGCCCTCCTCCTGTTCGGGACGCGGCCATGGATCCGGGTGGCGCTGGTCGCGCTGTCCTTGGCGATCTTCCAGTCGGCCACCATGTTCGTCGACACCCCCGTCGAGCAGTACGGCACGTGGGCGCGTGGCGCGAGCTCGGCCCTGCACGCCATCGGCAAGCCCAATCTGCTCGGGATCGCCTCGCCGGCCCTGGGCGTCCTCTCCGTCACCGTCTCCCTGCTCCTGACGGCGGCGACCGCCCTTGCGCTGGTGCTGCTCACGGCCGAGGTTCGCACGCTGCGCAGGACCGGGCGGACGGCAGCGGCGGCGACGCTCGTCCTGATCCTGCTGACGGGCGCCGGCTACGGCTGGGCCGCCAGTTCCACTGACACGTCCACGCTGGCCAGGATGGTCGTCTGGCAGGGGTCCGATGTCCTCGACCACCAGCGGTTCCCCGCCAGGACGGTCGACAGCCGCCCGCCGGCGTTCCGGTTCGCGCGGGCCCCGGGCGCCGACCGGATCCCCGCGCAGACCGTGCCTGTCCGGGACGGCGGGAGCGTCACGGAACGCGATCTGGAGACCTTCCTGCGTTCGACGGGAACGACGGCCTTCATCGCGATCAAGGGCGACACCATCCGCTACGAGGCCTACTTCAACGGCTACCGGCACGACTCCACCTTCGCCTCGTTCTCCGTGGCCAAGCCCTTCGTCTCGGCCCTCGTCGGCATCGCGCTCGCGGACGGTCACCTCGGCTCGGTCGACGACCCCGTCACGAAGTACCTCCCCGAGCTGGCCGTACGGGACGCCCGGTTCGGGCGCGTCACCCTGCGCCACCTGCTGACCATGGCGTCAGGACTCGCCGACCTGGACCCGTACTACGACCCCGATCTGCGCGCGGTCGCCCTGCGCGACACCGAGGTCGTGGAGGCTCCCGGCCGGCGCTTCCACTACAACAACATCAACCCGGTCCTCCTGGGGCTCGTCCTCGAACGGGCCACCGGCCGCCCGGTCTCCGCCTACCTCGAGCAGAAGCTGTGGGGTCCCCTGGGCATGGAGGCGGACGGCTCGTGGAGCACGGACAGCGAGAGGTCGAGGTTCGAGCAGATGCAGACCGGGCTCAACGCGCGAGCCGTCGACTTCGCCAAGTTCGGCGCCCTGTACCTGAACGAGGGGTCCTGGCAGGGCAGGCAGCTGATCCCGCGCGAATGGGTGACCGCGTCCACCCGGGTGGACACCACTACCGACCCGGCGCCCCACTTCCAGTACAACTGGTGGATGCGGCCCGGCTCGGGAGCGCCGAACGACTACTGGGCGCAGGGCAACCACGGCCAGTTCGTCTACGTCTCGCCCGGCCAGGACGTCGTGCTGCTCAGGCTCGGCATCGAGTACGAGTACGAGCGCTGGCCCGAACTGCTGGCCGAGCTGGCCCGCCGCCTCTGACGACTCCGGGCTACCGGGTGTCCGTTGCCAGCCGTACGGCGAGGGCGGCGAAGACGGTGCCCGAGAGACGGTGCAGCCACCGCTGTACGGCGGGGCGGCGGCGGACGAAGTCGCCCAGCCGGCCCGCGAGAAGGCCCCGCGCTGGCGTCGACCCCCAGACCGACCACGATGAACAGCGCTCCGAGAGCGAAGAACTGCGCCGTCACGTTCCCGCGGGCCGGGTCGATGGGGGGAAGAACGCCAGGTAGAAGGCGATCACCTTGGGGTTGGCGAGGTTCGTCAGCGACGCCCTGCCGAAGATGCGGCGGGCTCGACCCGGTTCGGGCCGCGCCTGAGGCGGGTCGAGACCGTCTGACCTGGCGGCGGCCCGGAACGAGCTGATGGCGAGGTACACCAGATAGACGGCGCCCACGACGCGTATGACGTCGACTGCGGCCACACCCGGATCGATCAGCATGCGGCCACGTTACTCGGAGCGGGACGGCCGATCGCGGAAGCATCCTTTCCGCAATGTCTCCTACCATGGTCGTCATGAGCGAGAACCCGCAGATCCGACCCTTCCGCATCGAGATCCCACAGGCCGACGTCGACGACCTGAAGGACCGGCTCGCCCGCACCCGTTGGCCGCAGGACTCGCCCGAGGACGGCTGGAGCCGGGGCGTGCCCCTCGGCTACCTCAAGGACCTGACGGCCTACTGGGCCGACGGGTTCGACTGGCGGGCCCAGGAGGCGGCGCTGAACGAGATCCCGCAGTTCCTGACCACGATCGACGGGCAGGACGTGCACTTCATGCACATCCGCTCGCCCGAACCCGACGCGTTCCCGCTGATCCTCACGCACGGCTGGCCCAGCTCGCCGATCGAGTTCCGCCAGCTGATCGGCCGGCTCACCGACCCCCGCTCCCACGGCGGCGACCCCGCGGACGCCTTCCACCTGGTCATCCCGTCACTGCCGGGCTACGGATTCTCGACTCCCGCACGGCACGGCTGGGGCAACCTGTTCCGCGTCGCGCAGGGGTGGGCGGAGCTGATGTCGCGGCTCGGCTACGAGCGGTACGCCGCCCACGGAACCGACGTGGGCTCGGGAGTGGCCGGCCTGCTCGGCCTGGTCGCGCCCGACCGGGTCACCGGCATCCACCTCACCGGGACCATCGCGACGTTCCCGTTCGCGCCGCCGCTGGAGACGGGCGGGCTCTCGGAGCCCGATCGGGTGCGGGCCGACCGGTTCACCGCGTACCAGCAGGAGGGGCTCGGCTACCTGCACATGATGACGACCAGGCCGCAGACCCTGGCGTACTCGCTGACCGACTCGCCGGTGGGGCAGCTCGCCTGGATCGTGGAGAAGTTCAAGGAGTGGACCGACCTCTCGGCGGAGCTGCCCGAGGACGCGGTCGACCGTGACCAGTTGCTCACCGGTGTCAGCGTTCACTGGTTCACCGGCTCGGGCGCGTCCTCCGCCCACGCGGTCTACGAGGGCATGCAGGTCTACCGGCAGATGGCCGCACAACAGGCGGCGGGCGGCGACGCGGACGCCTGGGAGGAGCCGGCGGGCCCGCCGACGGGCGTCGCGGTCTTCGCCGCCGACACCACGATCCGCGGCGTCATGGACCCCGCGGGCCGCATCGGGCACTGGACGGAGTTCGACCGCGGCGGGCACTTCCCCGCGATGGAGACCCCCGACCTGCTCGCCCAGGACCTGCGCGCCTTCTTCCGCGACCTGCGCGCCTGACGGGCCCGACCCCGGCCTTCCCGGACGGCCCGAGCATCGAGAATGGGCTTGAGTCTCCGGTTAGGGGAGACACGAGGGTGGAGGGCATGGACGGCGACACGCTCTACACGATCGGCGATCTGGCCCGGCGGACCGGGCTGACGGTCAAGGCCATCCGGTTCTACTCCGACCAGGGGATCGTGCCGCCTGCCGACCGTAGCCCCGCCGGCTACCGCCGGTACGGCATCGACGCCGTCGCACGCCTGGACCTCGTGCGGACGCTGCGCGACCTCGGACTGGACCTGCCCACGATCAGGAAGGTCGTGGACAGGGAGGTCTCCCTCACCGAGGTCGCCGCGGCGCACGCCGAGGCGCTGGCCGTGCAGATCCGCACGCTGCGCCTGCGCCGCGCGGTGCTCACGGCGGTGGCCAGGCGCGGGTCGACCCCTGAGGAGATGGATCTCATGCACAAGCTGGCCAAACTGTCGGAGGACGAACGCCGGCGGCTGATCGGCGCGTTCCTCGACACCGCCTTCGGCGGCCAGGACGCCGCCCCCGAGCTCGTGGGGATCAGGCGCTCGATGACCCCCGAGCTGCCGGACAACCCCGAGGCCGAGCAGGTCGAGGCGTGGGTGGAGCTGGCGGAGCTGTCGCAGGACCCGGATTTCCGCGCCACCATGCGGCGCGTGGTCGAGCAGCACGCGGCCGAGCGCGCCCAGGGCGACACCACGGGCCCGCGCCGCGACTTCGCCGCGATGGTCCGTGAGCACGTCGGCCCGGCCCTGGACGCCGGCGTCGATCCGGCCTCGCCCGGCGCGGTCGTCGCGGCGGTGATGACGCAGTACGCGCGGGCCTTCGGCTGCCCCGACGACCTGGACCTCCGGCGCCGGCTGCTGGCCAGGACGGAGAGCGCGAACGACCCTCGCAGGGAGCGGTATCTCCAGCTGCTCGCAGTGATCAACGGCTGGCCGGCTCCGGAGAGCCTGGCGCCGGTGTTCGACTGGTTCGTCCGGGCCCTGCGGACCGCGCAAGGCTCAGCCCTTGACCGCGCCTGACGTGAGGCCCTCCACGATGTAGCGGCGGGCGAAGGAGAACAGCACGAGCGTGGGGAGGATCGAGACCACCGTGGCGGCCGCCATCGGCCCCCAGTCGATGTCGTACTGCGTGATGAACGAGTTCATCGCGACCGGGATGGTCTTGGTCTCCTCGCTGTCGATGAAGGCGATGGCGAGGAAGAGCTCGTTCCAGCACTGGACGAAACCGAAGATGAACGTGGCGGCGATGCCGGGCAGCATGACGGGGACGACCACGCGCAGCATCGCCGTGAGCCGCGAGCAGCCGTCCACCATGGCCGCCTCCTCGAGCGCGACGGGGACGCGCTCGTAGAAGCCGCGCATGATGATCGTTGAGAACGGCACCAGCATGGCGACGTAGACCAGCATCAGCCCGCTCATCTGGTTCAGCAGGCCGAGGTCCGACATCATCAGGTACAGCGGGCCGAGCGCGATGAACAGCGGGATCATCTGGGTGACCAGGTAGGCGAGCATGAGCGCGCCGCGTCCGGGAAAGTGGAAGCGGGCCAGCACGTAGCCGCCCAGCACGCCGATCGCGGTGACCACGGCACCTGACACCAGCGAGACGATCAGGCTGTTGCGCAGGTAGCCGCCGAACGAGGAGAAGGAGAACAGCTCGCGGTAGTGCTCCAGGGTGGCGCTGCCCGGCAGGTACCGCAGCGGCACCGCGAAGATCTCCGCGGTGGGTTTCAGCGAGGTGACCAGGATCCAGTAGAGCGGGAAGACGGTGATCAGCAGCCAGACGCCGAGCACGACGGCCTTCGCGATCCGGGCGATCAGCGGGGTCGGGTGGCGCACGGTCAGTCCCTCGCCTTCTCGAACCGGGTGGCGTTGAGGTAGAAGACGCTGAACGACAGCAGCAGCCCGAGGACGAAGATGCCGACCGCGCCCGCCTTCCCGTAGTCGCCGTTCTGCACCTGCTCGATGAGGTAGGTCGTGGCGATGTGCGTGCTTCCCGCGGGGCCGCCGCCGGTCATCGAGTAGATGAGGTCGGGGAAGTTGAGAATCCAGATGACCCGCAGCAGCACGATGAGCACCAGGGTGGTCCGGATCGCCGGCAGCGTCACGTGGACGAACTGCCTGATGCGGGAGGCGCCGTCGACGTCCGCCGCCTCGTACAGCTCCTGGGGCACCGACTGGAGCGCCGCGATGATCATGATGGCGAAGAACGTCACGCCGTACCAGATGTTGGCGACGATGATCGAGGTCATCGCCCACCCGGGCGAGGAGAGGAAACCGATCGGCTCGTCGACCAGGCCCGCCTTGATCAGGAGATCGTTGACGACGCCGAACTCGCCGTTGAACATCCAGCGCCACAGCAGGCCGATGAGGAAGCCGGACATCGCCCAGGGGAAGAACACCCACGCCTGGTAGAGGCCGCGACCGCGGAAGTGCCGGCGCAGCAGCAGGGCCAGGCCGAAGCCGAGCACGAGCTGGCCGGTCAGCGACGCGACCACCCAGATCCCCGTGTTGCCGAGCGCGGTCCAGAACTGGTCGTCGGTCAGGACCGCGCGGAAGTTCTCCAGCCCGACGAACGGCGTGGCGGTCAGGTCGAACAGGTTGTAGCGCTGGAACGCGATCACGCCGCCCCTGATCATGGGGTAGTACGTGAACGCGATGACGAACACCACCCCGGGCAGCAGGCAGAGCGCGATGAAGCGGGCCCGCCGCCCGTCGAAGGCCGGCCGGGCCGCGCGGGCGGCGGTCCGCCCGCGCGAGCCGATCTCCTTGACCACTGTCACGACGTCTTCTTCTTCGCCTGATCGGTCCAGAAGGCGTCCCAGGCGCTCAGCACGTCCGCGACCGTCTTGTCACCGGTCAGCAGCGACTGGATGTCCTTGTCCGCCGTCTGCTGCCACTCGCTCCAGCCGGGGTAGTCGACCGGCCTGATGGTGATCATCTGCTTGTCGTCCTGCTGGGCGTCCAGATACGCCTTCCAGGCGCCCTGAGAGAACTCGGGGTCCTGCTGGGCGGCCGTGCTGATCGGGATGAGCGAGTTGCCCTTGGCGAACGCCGTGCTCTGCGCGCTCTCGCTGAGGAACTGGACGAGCTTGACCGCCTCGGTCTTGTGCGTGCTGAAGGACGTCACGCCCCAGCCCGCGTACCCGACGGGCTGCAGCGCGTACCCGCTCGGGCCCTTGGGGATCGGGGCGGTGCTCCAGCCGTCCTTGGGGATGCCGCTCTCCCTGACCGTCTTGATCACTTCGGGATCCTGGATGAGCATGCCGGTGACGTTGGAGGTGAAGCCCTGCACCATCTCGGGGAAGCTCCACGAGACCGAGTCGGCGGGGGAGGCCTCCTTGAACAGGCGCAGGAACAGGTCCATGGCCTGCGCGGCCTCCGGCGTGGACCAGATCGTCCCGCCGTCCTTCAGGAAGAACGACTTGGCCGGGTCCACCTTGTCACCGTTGAAGGCGCTGACGATCAGGACGGCGTAGTCGAAGCCGCCCTTGCCGCCGCGGAAGGAGTAGCCGTAGCGTCGCTTGCCCTTGTCGGTCAGCTTCTTGGCGGTGTCGTAGACCTCCTGCCAGGTGGCCGGCGGCTGCGCGACGCCGGCGTCGCGCAGCCAGTCCGACCGGTAGAAGAGCACCTTCTCGTAGAAGCCGTAGGGGATGAGGTACGGCTTGCCGCCCACCTCGACGGCCTTCTTCCTGGCCAGGTCGGTCAGCCCGGTCCAGCCGGACCAGCTCTGCACCGGAAGCTCGGCCAGCCAGCCGTTGTTGGAGAAGGACTTGGCGGTGTGGTCGCGGACCTCGAGGACGTCGATGCCCTTCCTGGTCTGCAGCACCTGGGTGATCTTCTGGTCGGCGTTCTCCAGGGGCGGCGAGATCAGCTCGACCTTGATCCCGGGGTTCTGCCGCTCGAAGTCGGCGAGCAGCTTCTTGATCAACTTGGTGCGGTCCGGGCTGGTGAGGCTCTCGATCATGCGCAGCCTGACCGTGCCCTCGGCGTCGTCGGAACCGCAGCCGGCCACGGTCATGGTCAGCACGCCGGCCAGCAGGAGGGCGAGCCTGTGGGGTCTGGTCATGGTCTCCCCAGGAGTGTTCCGTTGACAGCGCTGTCACAGCGTTGAATGACGGGGATGCTACACGGAGCCATCCGTGAGCCGTCAAGATGTCGCGAGCGCCTCGGCGAGATCCGCGACGAGGGTGTCGGCGTCCTCCAGCCCCACCGAGAGGCGAACCAGTCCCACCGGAATCCCCATGGTGGCCCGCACCGACTCCTGCGTGGTGAGCGCGGGCGCGCTGACCAGGCTCTCGAATCCGCCCCACGAGACGCCGATGCGGAAGTGGCGCAACGCGTCCACGAACCTGGCCACCTCGGTGATGTCCTCGGTGTCGAGCTCGAGGCTGAAGACGCTGGAGAAGCCGGTCATCTGCGCGCGGGCGAGCTCGTGACCCGGATGGCCGGGCAGACCCGGATGGTTGACCGCGCGGATGGCGGGGTGCTTGACCAGGAACTCCGCCACTCTCAGACCACGTTCCTGGTGCGCAGGCATGCGGACGGGCAGGGTGCGCAACCCCTTGATCGCCTTGGCCGCCTCGTGGGCCGACAGCGCCGCGCCGTACAGCTGGTACTCGGTCAGCGCCAGCGGCCTGATCAGCCGGGAGGGCCCGGCCACGACACCGCCGACGAGGTCGCTGTGGCCGCCGATGTACTTCGACAGCGAATGGACGACCAGGTCGACGCCCATGGTGAGCGGCTTCTGGAAGATCGGCGTCGCCCAGGTGTTGTCCATCACCGTGGTCAACCCCCGCCCGCGCGCCCACCCGGCGAAGGCGCGCAGGTCGATGACCCCGTAGCGCATGTACGACGGCGACTCCAGGTACAGCACGCGGGACCGAGTTGTGACAACGCTGTCAAGCACGGCAGGATTATCGGTGTGCACCGTCGTATGCGAGACCCCGAATTTCTCCAGGTAGCGGAGGAACTGGGTGGTCGGGCCATAGACCGCCCCCACCACGATCACCTGGTCGCCCGCCGAGACCAGCGAGGAGATCGTCGCCGCGATGGCGCCCATCCCGGACGCGAAACACTTGGCCCGCTCCGCCCGCTCGAGCGCGGCGATCTTGCGCTGGAGCACGTCCACGGTGGGGTTGGTGCCACGCGAGTAGACGTAGTTCTCGTCCTCGGCCGCCAGGCCGTCGGCCAGCGCGTTCGCTGTGGGGAAGGTGAACAGGGAGTTCTCGAAGACCGGCGGGTTCACCGCGCCCGACATCCAGGGCTCGTCCTCGCCGTACCGGCCGCAGATCCAGCTGTCGTCGATGTGTTCGTACATGGCTGCGCACGGTACAACATGGTCCGGGACGTGCGCTCGGGCACCCCGGAGAAGGGATGGGGATGAACCGCCGACGAACCACGATGGCCGACGTCGCCCGGCACGCCGGGGTCAGCCTCAAGACGGTCTCCCGGGTGGTGAACCAGGAGCCCCACGTACGGCAGGATCTGGTCCGGCGCGTCCAGGGCGCGATCACCGCGCTGGGGTTCCGGCGCAACGAGGCCGCCAGCCGGTTGGCGCGCGGCGGCTCGGTCCTCACCCTGGGCCTGGTCATCGAGAACATCTCCAACGAGTTCTACTCGAGCTTGGCCAAGGCCGTCGAGCGGGCGGCCTCGGCGCACGAGGCGCTGGTGGTCTTCGGCAGCTACGAGGAGCGGGCCGATCGCGAGGTCATGCTCATCGACACGATGTACGGCAGAGGCGTCGACGCCATGGTCATCGTCCCCACCGCCGGGGACCACACCTGGCTGACCGAGTACCTCGCGAGCGGGCTCACCGCGGTGTTCGTCGACCGGGTGCCCGAGGGGCTGCCCGACACCGACGCCGTGCTGCTCGACGCCGAGGCGGGCGGGCAGCTCGCCACCCGGCACCTGCTCGCCTACGGTCATCGGCGGATCGCCCTGATCTCGGACAACGACCCGTTGAGCTCGGTGCACGCCCGGGCGGAGGGATACCGTACGGCCCTGCGCGCGGCCGGGGCCGCCGCCGATCCCGCATTGTGCGTGACCGGCCTGTTCGACCCCTGGCAGGTGGAGCAGGAGGTGCTGCGACTGCTCGCGCTGCCCGACCCGCCGACGGCGTTCTTCGTGACCAACAACAGGGCCGCCATCGGTCTCATGCAGGCCCTGCGCGACCATCCAGGGCCGCGCCCCGCATTCGTCGGCTTCGACGACTTCGAGATGGCCGGGGTGTTCACCCCCGGGGTCACCGTGGTGCGCTACGACGTCACCCGCCTCGGCAGCGCGGCGGTGGAACTGCTGCTCGCCAGGGTGCGGGACCCCGCGCGCCCCAGCCAGCGGGTGACCGTCCCGGTGGAGCTCGTGGTCAGGGGCTCGGGCGAGGTGCCCCCACCCTGACTCCGCGGCCCGGCGGGCCGGAGGTGGGCTGGCGGCCCCGGAGGGACACGTCGCGTTCTCGGCTGTACGGCTAGCCGAGCAGGCCGGCCAGTTCGCGCCACTCCCGCAGGGGCGGCGTGGCGGGGTCGGCGGTGAGGACCTGGAGGCAGACGTGGTCGGCCCCGGCGTCCAGGTGCTCGCGCACCCGCTTCTCGATCGCGCCGGCGTCCCCGTAGGCGACGATCGAGTCCACCAGCCGCCTGCTCGGACCCGACAGGTCGGCCTCGTCGAAGCCGAGCCTGCGCAGGTTCGCCATCTGGTGCGGGGCCTGTTCCGCGTAGAAGCCGACGTGCGCGGTGGCCGTCTCGCGCGCCCTGGAGACGTCGGAGTCCAGGACCACCGCCTGCTCGACGGCGAGCAGCGCGCCGGGCCTCATGACCTCGCGGGCCGTGCGGGTGTGCTCGACGGGCACGAAGTACGGGTGCGCGCCCAGGGTCCGCTCGGCGGCCAGGGCCAGCATCTTGGGGCCCAGCGCGGCCAGCACGCGGCGGGGCGGATCGGCGGGCGCGGGGGAGTTCAGCGGGACGGCGTCCATGGCGTCGAGGTAGGCGGTCATCGTGCGCACGGCCTTGCCGCGGCTGGGGATCTCGTAGCCGTCCATCGGAATGGGGGTGTCGCTCACCCGGTGGCCGCCGAGACCGAGCAGGTAGCGGCCGGGGAAGGCCTCGTTGAGCGACCTCTCGGCCGCGGCCATGCTGATCGGGTCGCGGAAGGCGATGTTGGCGATGCCGGCGGCGACCGTCATCCGCCGGGTCGCGCCCAGCGTGAGCCAGGCCTGGCTCACGCTGTCCCGTCCGAAGCCCTCGCCGAACCACAGCGCACCGTACCCGAGCTCCTCGAGCTCCGCGGCCGCGTCGCGGACGGCGGAGGCGGGCTGCTGGTCGAAGGCGAAGGTCCAGATTCCCAGTGTTCCGAGCATGCGTGCACTCCTGACAAGTGATGCGGAGAGGCTCTCCGGTTCCTCGGCGCTACAATACGGAGAAGTTCTCCGGTTGAGCAAGTGGAGGTGCCGATGCGTGCGGACGCGCGCCGCAACTACGACCATCTGGTGGCGACCGCCAGGGCCGTGTTCGCCGAGGAGGGGCCTGACGCGTCGCTCAACGAGGTCGCCAGGCGCGCCGGGGTGGGGCCCGGCACGCTGTACCGGCATTTCCCCACCAGGCAGGCGCTGCTCGTGGCGGTGTTCAGGGAGCGGATCGACACGCTCTGCGCGCACGCGGACGACCTGGCCGCGCACGCCGCGCCGGGAGAGGCGCTGCGCACCTGGTTGCGCGCGGTCCTGCTGCACGCGCGGACCGACGGCGGGCTGTCGGCCACGATGGCCTCGGGCGTGGACCTCGGCTTCGACTGCCACGCCAGGATGCGGTCGGCGGCCACCACGCTGCTCGCGAGGGCGCAGCGGGCGGGCGCGGTCCGGGCGGAGGTGTCGGCGGATGACCTGTTCAAGCTGGTCACCGGCATCGCCCAGGTCGCCGACGACCAGAGCGAGGGTGAGCGGCTGCTGGCGCTGGCCGTGGAAGGCGTCGCCGTCCACCCCTCCTGAACGCGCGCTCGCCGGAGCCGCCCGGACTCGGCGCCACCACCCTCGGCGCCGCTGTGGTGGCCGCTCTCGCTTCTCGTGGTCAGAGCCGGGCGTGCGAGGTGATGTCGGCGGCGAACTCGTCGATCATCTTGGGGGTGATGGTCGGCCGGCACTGGCCGATCGCGGCCAGGTAGTCGGCGGTGCCCGCGCCCGCCGGCAGCTCCACGGACCGGTCCCCGCCGGTGAGGTCCCGTTCGAACGCGGACTGCGCCGCGGTCCTGGCCGCGTGCTCGATGTCGGCCGGTGTGAACAGCTCGCTCGCCGCGACCAGCGTGTCCAGGTCCACGTCGGGCCGCCCGCCGGAGTACCGCGCCCAGATCGCCGAGCGCGCGGCCGCGTCCGGGGTGCCGATCGGCACCAGGTAGTCGAACCGGCCGGGCCGCAGGAACGCGGGGTCCAGCGAGCGGATGGAGTTGGTCGCGCACACCAGCAGCCGCTCGTCCCGCTCCCTGAAGCCGGGGATCAGCTTGAGCAGCTCGTTGGTGATGCCGTGGCTGCCGGCCTCCGGGCGCTCGGCGCGTACGGCGGCGATCTCCTCGACCTCGTCGATGAAGACCAGCACCCGCTCGAGTTCGGCGATGCGGGTGAAGGCGGTGCGCAGTGCCTCGGCCAGGTTGCCGTCACCGGCGAGCCGGGACGGCAGCAGCTCGACGAACGGCCAGCCGAGCCGGGAGGCGATCGCGCGAGCGAAGGTGGTCTTCCCCGTGCCGGGCGGACCGAACAGAGCGATCGCCCGCGGCGGTCGCACACCGTGCCTGGCGGCCCGCTCCGGCTCGGCCAGCGGCAGGACGACACGTCGCTCGATCAGGTCCTTCTCCACCTCCATGCCGGCCACCTTGTCCCAGAGGTCACCGGGCAGGAGCCGGCCCCCGAGCTGGGCCAGCAGGTCGGCGCCGAGGCCGACGGCGGGCTCGGCCTTCTCGAAGTACGCCACGGCGGGCCGCCTGGTGTAGCCGGCGTTCACCAGCCCCTCGCCGAGCAGCTCCTCCTCCGGCAGCACGTACGCGATACGCCGTACCCGCGCGTCGATCAGCCGCCGCTCCAGCTCCCGCAGGAGCGCGCTGGCCAACCCGCGCCCGCGCCACGCGGTGGCGATCGCGATGCGCATCACCCAGGCGCGCTCGCCTGCCACGTGGGAGAGCGCCGCCCCGATGGGCACACCCCGGTGGACGGCCACGACGGCGGGCTGGCGCGAGGTCAGCGCCCCGATGCACTCGGCGAGGGAGAACACCGACTCCTGACCGAGTCCGGCCGTGCTGTCGATCAGATGGACCACGGGCGCGAGATCGTCCTCGCGGTAGTCATGGATGTGCCAGTTCATCGGAATCGCCTCCTCCGCTGGGGGCTACCGACGCTAAGGCAGCTCAGGGGGCTGGTCCCTCGCCAAGCTGGACAACATGACGGCGAAAAATGTACCGGGTGGAAGATGTGCCGTTTTTCCTGGCAACGGGCACGCCGTCCGCCCGGCGGGCACCGCGGCCAGCGGGTCGTCGCCGCCTTCGCCGCGTAGCGGGACCTCTCGTATGGGCCATTCGCCGGGTAGCGGGACTTCCCGGATGAGCCAGGAGGCGGCGATCCCCGACAAGACGGCGGCACCTGCGCCCAATCAGCGGGCACGTAGGCGTCGCTCACCTGCATCAATGGGTGTTTCCTGTCGGTGCCACAGCAGCACCCCCGGCAGACGGTGATCAGGCAGCCATTGTCCTCCTGCGTCATAGTCGAATATCCCCACATGAAATTATCGGGCGATATATTGCCATTGTTCGGCGACATGTGATTTCGCGGTCAAGGATTCTTTTGCAGCCCTTTGTTTCGCATCGGGAACCCCGTGTAAGGCGCCCGGGTACGTTTCCGCGGCGGAGGGAGAAAACATATGGCCAGAATGCGGTACGACGCGCTCCTGGCAAAGGTCAGGAATCTGGCCCCAGAAGAGCGCGATCTGCTGGACTCGCCGTACACGATCTCGAACGAACTGTATGCCGCGTTGCGCGCGGTGCCGCACGACGTCGGCGGCCAACCCGACACTCCTCAGCCCTACCTGGAGAAGGAAGAGGAGGAGTGGGAGATGAACACCTATCTCACTTGCGAATGCCTGGCCTGGCGGGGCGGGTGGAACGCGGAAATGCGGCGCAGGGCGGAGAACGACCTCGGCGCGACCCTGTACTTCGGGATGCCCTACTACGCCCGATGGATCACGGTGGCCGCGCGGTTCCTCGTCGACCAGGGACTCATCACCACCGACGAGCTGAGCGCCAAGATCGATGAAGTGCGTACCCGGCTGGAGGCGAGCAGGTGATGGCCGCGCCGAAGTTCGACATCGGTGACCGGGTCGTCGTCCGTGACGAGACGACGCTTTTCCACGCTCGGACCCAGAAATTCACTCGAGGGCACACCGGCGTCGTCGTGGAGCACCGGCCCGAATGGGTCATCCCGGAGGACGAGGCGTTCGGCCGAGATGAGGACGGGCGGAAAGAACACTTCTACGTGGTCCGGTTCAAGCAAAAGGAGCTATGGCCGGACTACACCGGATTTGACGTCGACACCTTGGAAACAGAGTTCTCGGAGCGCTGGCTGGAGCCGGCGGACCAGGGGGAGTGATGAGCGGAAGTCACCACGATCACACCGAGTTCCCGGTGGCCTCGAAGGTCAGCGAGTTCGAGATCCTCGAGCTCGCGGTACGGGAACTGGCGATCGAGAAGGGGATCTTCTCGGCCGACGACCACCGCCGCTTCGCCGAATGGGCCGACGGTGTCGGCCCGCACGGAGGGTCGAAGCTGGTCGCCAAGGCTTGGACCGACCCGGCGTTCAAGCAGCGCCTGCTCGCCAATGGCACAGAGGCGTGCAAGGAGGTGGGCATCGACTGGCTCCAGCCGACGGGCGTCGGCACACCGAGCGACTACACCTTCTTCTACGTGCTCGAGAACACGCCGCAGGTGCACAACGTGATCGTGTGCACGCTCTGCTCCTGCTATCCGCGGCCCGTCCTCGGCATGTCGCCGGACTGGTACCGCACGCCGAGCTACCGGCGCCGGATGGTCCGGCGGCCTCGGGAGGTGCTCGCCGAGTTCGGCCTGCACCTGCCGTCGGACGTTGAGGTACGGGTCCACGACTCCAACCAGAAATCGCGGTTCATGGTGATGCCCATGCGGCCTGAAGGCACCGAGGGATGGAGCGAGGAACAACTCGCCGAGATCGTCACGCGCGACACCATGATCGGTGTCGCCCTGCCCGCGGTGGGGCGGAAGTCGGACACGTCGGCGGAGGCGATCGCCGCCGGAGGTCGCGGATGAACGCTTACAACGTCCTCATGGAGACCCTTGCGGACATCGGCGAGCGGGCCGACGCCGGCCTGCGATGCCTGGACCACGAGCCTGCCGTATGGGAGTCGAGGATGCAGGTGACCTGCGAATGCCTGTCGGCGCACGGCGTGCTGGACAACCTGGAACGACGGCGGGCCGAGGATCGGCTGGGCGAGAGCGTCTACGCCAGGTTCCCGGTGCGGGCTCGTTCCGCGCTGGTGGTCGCGCACTCGCTCATGGACAAGCACATCTTCACCGAAGAGGAACTCCGGCTGAAGATGGAAGGGGTGCGCGCACGTCTGAACGAGGACTGATGTGTCTCCTTCGTGGCAATTGACGGGCTGTCGAGTGCCTCGTACTCTCAGAGTGATCGGATCGTGACGTTACGTAGGAGCGCTCGAAGGAGGCCCTCACGTGGCTCAGGCTGCCGTACCCGTCCCCCAGTCCGGCTCCCTCCGAATCCCCCTCCGTGAGATCCTCCCGTGGGCGGTCTTCGCGGGGGTCCTCGCAGTCCTCCTCCTCTACTTCGTCGGCGTCGAGCACAGCCGGTTCGTGCACGAGTTCGTGCACGATGGCCGACACCTCCTCGGCATTCCCTGCCACTGACCGGTGGGGGAGCCATGACGATGCGCGCTCTCCTGGTGCGCGGGATGCTCGCCGGGCTCCTGGCGGCGGCGGCCGGCTTGATATTCGCCTGGCTCTTCGGCGAGCCCGAGGTGAGCCTGGCCATCGCGGTCGAGCACCACCACGCGGACGCCGGGGAGCCCGAACCGGTGTCACGCATCGTTCAGCAGACCCTCGGCCTGGCGGTCGGGCTCGGCATGTTCGGCGTGGCGCTCGGCGGGCTGTTCGGCGTGGCGTTCGCCATCGCCTATGGGCGGATCGGGCGGTTCAGCGCGCGTGCTACCGCGGCGCTGGTGGCGGGCGGGGGTTTCGTAGCCGTTGCGCTGGTGCCGTTCCTGAAGTACCCCGCCAATCCGCCCGCGGCGGGCAGCCCTGACACCCTCGGCATGCGCACTGGCGCGTACTTCGCGCTGATCGCCGTCTCGATCGTGATCGTCATCTTCTCGGTGCAGGTGGGGCGCCGCCTGGCGGCCCGGCTGGGCGACTGGAACGCCACGCTCGTCGGTGGCGGTGTTCTCATCGCGCTGGTCGCCGTCGCCTGTCTGGTGCTGCCGGAGGTCGACGAGGTCCCCGCGGGCTTTCCCGCGGAGGTGCTGTGGCGATTCCGCATCGCGTCCTTCGGTATTCATGCCGTTCTCTGGACCGTCCTCGGCCTGGTGTTCGGCGCCCTCACGGAACGCCGGACGGTCTCCGAGCCGCAGGCCGCGAAGGCCCCGATGTGACCTGCCGCGGACGGACCCGGATGTGCCCTGCACATCAATGTCCGGCGGATGACCCTTAGGGCGCGTCCCGCTTCAGCTTGCGCCAGCCGCCGGCCCGGTTGTTGGCGATGATCTGCTTGAACATGGCGGACAGCGCGGGGGCGTTGATGGTCTCGCCCTGCCGGAATGCCACGGTGCGGGCGGTCTTGTTCTCGTGGCCGGCGGTGATGATCCCCTCGGGGTCCGGGACGATCGCGCCGTCATAGAGGAACACGTTGACGTGGTCCTTCGCCGCGAGCAGGGCGCAGATGTTGCCCTGGAGGACGAAGTACGGCTGGCGGGTGCGCTTGATGGTCTCGGCGACCTCGGGGTCCGCGGCGTGGACGAGATCGCGCACCTCCCTGCAGACGGCCTGCTGCCAGTCGGGCAGCGCGTCGATGTAGGCGTCGACGCGCGGGTCCTTGATGTAACTCATGACGTCTCCCTACCCGAGAACCGCCCCTGGCCCTCCAGTCGCACACTCGGCGTGATGATCATGATTCAGGCGCGGTGCGTGCTGCTCACCGCGTGATCGACGATCTCGGTCGGGCGTCAGTCGTCGCGGTCCTTCCGCTCCCGCTGGGCCGCGTACAGGTCGGTGACGTGAGGGCGCGAGCCGTGGTCGGCCACGAGGCTCTCCAGGTCGCCGGAGAAGTCGGGGGTCAGCCCGCTGTTCGTGCCCTGCGCCCCCTGGACCCCGATGGTGAGGCTGCGCGGGGCGACGGCGGCGACCGTGATCGCGTAGGGGCTGCCGCCGGTGATCGCGATGTTCCAGTGCGCGATCCGCGCGCCGAACAGCGGTCCCGAGGCGCCGGAGCCGCCCACCCTGCCGTTGTTGACCAGCGTGATGTTCGTCCGGACGTCCTCGAACGGCAGCGCCCTGTGCGTGTCGAAGGTGCCCTCGGCCATCTTCCCGCGACGCCAGACGTTGCCCGACGACAGCCCTTCGAGGTTGAGCCCGTGGTGGACCGCCCCTGACGGCACCGGCACGGTGAAGGCCTCGATCTCGAACTCGTCGACCAGGTTGTCGTGCGACTGCATCCGGCAGGCGAAGCTGTGGTGAGCGGACCGGCCGCCGACGACCACCTTGCTCAGCGTGTTCGACTTCGCGGTGGTGAAGCCGAAGCCGAGGTCGCAGTTCTCCACCCTGACCTCCCGCGCCCAGCAGTCGTGCACGGCCTGGAAGCAGACGCCGTTCGAGCCGGGGTGCCTGTTGTGCGCGGTCATGGGGACCAGCTCGTTGCGGACGGTCAGCCGCTCGACGCCGCTGTCGTGGACGGTCGGGCCCAGGGCGCGCAGCTTCGCGGGCCAGCTCGGCCGCAGGTCGTACCGCAGCGGCTGGGCGAGCCGGACGAGCCGCTCGCCCACGACCTCCTCGATGCGGACCGGCCACTGGAAGGAGGCGTACTGCACGTACTGCCCGCCCGACCCGGTGACGAGCTGGGGCGCCCGGCGCGGCCAGTCGTAGGTCCTGGCGCCGGGGATGTCGCCCGCGACGTGCTGCAGCAGGCCGGCGTCGGGGCGGTTCTCCGACTCCAGCATCACCATGTCGCCCGTGCGCAGCCCGCTCGTGGACGACACCAGCAGCGTCCGCTGGCCGCGGGAGGCGGTGGCCACCTCCGCGAGTGTGTCGCCGAGCAGCCAGCCCTCCGTGCCCGCGAAGTCCTCGGCCTCGGACAGCGCCCGCCGCTCGGGGGCGATGAACCAGATCTGCCCGCCCGTCCACGACCAGCGGCTGTTGCCGTTCGACTGGCGGGCGGGCCGGTAGCCGTCGTCGAGTGTCCTGCTGAAGTGCAGGATCGTCGCCTCGCGCCCCGCGCCGCGCAGCACCACGTTCGACCAGTGCATGAAGACGGGAGAGGCCAGCAGAAAGGTCCCGGTGGGCACCTCCACCAGCCCGCCGCCGCGCTCGCCGACGGAGCGGAGCGCGGCGTTGAAGGCGGGGGCGCAGTCCGTCGTGCCGTCCGCGCGGGCGCCGAAGTCGGTGACGCTGACCGTGGTCCTGGGCGGGCGAGGCGGCTTCGCGCCCTGGCGGTAGCCGGCGTGGGAGACGTCGGGTACCAGCGGGTGCGAGCCGGGCGCCTGCGCCCACTGCTCCAGTAAGGCCGCCGAGGTGTCCTGGGGCCGGTCCCGGTCCGCGACCGCGGCGGCAGCAGCCGGTACGGCGAGCGCGGGCGTGACGGCGGTGGCCATGGCGGCGGCCGCGGTCCCGCCGATCATGGTCCGGCGGCTGATGGAGGAGGGACGCTCGGGCATGGTGCTCCTCGGTGGGGGTGCGGAGGGCCTGGCGAGGGTCGAGACATCCGATGATTTCAGCCGCCAACTGCGCGGTCAAGGGCCTGTACGGCTGGCGCTTCGATGACTCATCGGAGGTGCTGGGCTCCTAGTAAGGTCGCCAGACGTGACGAACGAACTGGAACGGCTGGCCGAACGGCTGCGTGAGTTCGCGCGGGCCCGCGACTGGGAGCAGTTCCACACCCCGAAGAACCTGGCCATGGCGCTGTCCGGCGAGGTGGGGGAGCTGGTGGCGGAGTTCCAGTGGCTCACCGCCGAAGAGTCGGCGAACCTCGACCCGGAGACACTGGCCAGGGTGCGGGGAGAGCTCGGCGACGTGCTGCTGTACCTGGTGAGGCTGGCCGACGCGGTCGGCGTCGACCTGTCCGGGGCCGCCAACGCCAAGCTCGACGAGAACGAACGCCGCTACGACCCCACCACCTACCGCGGTTCCGCCAGGAAGGCACCACCGCTGGATTGAGGGTGGCCTCGCGACCGCGACCTGCCGGAGGGCTCAGCTCAGCGAATCGGCGTGCCGCGCGATGTGGGCGGCGTCGGTGAGGTAGAGGGTGTCGTGCCCGTCGGCCAGGTGTCCGGCGAAGGCAGCGTTGCCCGCGGCGGCCTGGGCGCGCATGAGGTCGACCAGGGCGTGCAGGCGCTCACCCACCATGCGGGGCAGGGCGGCCCGTTCGGCGGACGGCAGGCCGTACGCGTCGCAGAACAGACGCAGCCGCCGCGCCTGCTCGGCCACGGGCACGACCGCCTCGCCGTTGCCGACCGCGCTGAGCGGGACGAACCGGTAGGCGGCATAGGCGACGTCCGACAGGCGCGGCCCCGGATGGGCGGTGTCGAAGTCGATGAAGGCCACCGGGAGCCCGTCGCGGAAGACCGTGTTGTACGGCGCGACGTCGCCGTGGCAGATGACCTCGGCCGGCTCACGGGCGGGCAGGTACCAGGGGCCTTCCACCGGGCAGCCGACCGTGGCGTCGTGGTAGGCGCGCAGCATCCTGCCGACCTCCCGCAGGGCGGCGTCGGTCCAGGCGTAGGCGGGCAATGGGTAGTGGGCCACCTCGCCGGGAACGAAGTCGAGGATCTCCCTGCCCTCGGCGTCGAGCCCGTGCGCGCGGGGCGCGCCGTCGAACCCGGCGGCGGCGAGGTGGGCGAGCAGGCGGTGGACGGCGGGGGTCCACGGGCCGGTCGGCCGCCGGACGGTGCCGCCCGCGCGGACCACCTGGTTCACCCCGCCGCCCGCGAGGGGCCGTTCGATCCAGCCGGTGAGGTCGGCGATCAGCCCGGCGATCTCGGTGACGTCGTCTCCATTGGCGGGCAGGCACCTGCGGTGGGGACCGGCCCGCAGGACGGCGGTGACGGGGCCGCCCGTGGCGTCGTCGGCGCGGATCGACCGCGGGTGGCCGGGATCGCTGCCGGAGTCGCCGTCGAGCAGGGCGTGCGTCACCACGGCGTCCCGCAGCAGCCGGGAGATCTCGTGCGCCACCGCGAGCGCGTCCTGGCCGCTGAGGTGGAGGACTTCGCGCATCCGGTTCATTGTGCGCCCGCCGAGGAGCCCGGCGCGAACCATTTCCCGCGGGCGGGGGTCTGGTCAAACCCCTACGATTGCCGCGCAACAGTACTGATCGCCGGAAAGGCTGGACAGGGCGTGGCACACGACGGCCATGAGGGCACGGACGATCCGCGGATGCAGGCGGAGGGCGAGCTCAGCATGGCCCGCCTCGCGCTCGACGACGGCGAGGTCGCGCACGCGGCCCAGCACGTGGCGGCGGCGCCGGCGTACGATCCCGCCCTGCCGGAGGCGCATGAACTCCTGGCGCGGCTCGCCTCGATGCCCGGCGCCGCGACGGACGACGGCGAGTCGTAGGAAAACGACTCGATCGGCGGGTGGGCTCGCTGGTTGGCTGGAGGCATGCGAACGGCACGGCGGGCGTGGGCGGAGGTTACCCCCGCGCTCAGGGACGAGGTCGAGCAGCGCCTGGGGTCCCCGGTGCGCGAGGTCGAGGACCGGCGGGGCGGCTTCTCCTGGGGAGTCGTGGGCGTGGCCGCCCTCGCGGACGGCGAGCAGGTCTTCGTCAAGGCGATCCAGTCGAGCCCGGACGCCGTCGGTGACCACCGGGCCGAGGTCGGCGTCTCTGCGCGGCTTCCCGCCGCCGTGCCCGCGCCGAGGCTGCGCTTCGGCCTGGAGCGGGACGGCTGGCTGTTGCGCTGCTTCGACCTCGCGCCAGGCGTGCTGCCGCACGAGCCATGGCTCGACCACGAGCTGGCGGCCGCCCTGGCGATGCTGGACGCGTGCGCTGAGGCGCTGACGCCCTCGCCGATCACGGGCGTCCCCACCGTCGCCGCGCGGATGGCGGGGCGCTGCGAGACGTGGCGGGCGCTGGAGCGCGACGGGACGCACGACGTGGTGTCCGGCGCCGCGCTCGGCGCGTGGGAGCGCGAGCACCTGCGCCTGCTCGCCGCCATCGAGGCCCGCTGGGCCGAACTCGTCGTCGGGGACACGTTGCTGCACTTCGACCCCAGGTTCGACAACATCCTCATCGACGACCACGGCACCGCCCGCCTGGTCGACTGGTCGCGCGCGTGCACCGGCCCCGCGTGGGTGGACCTCGTGTGCCTGCTGATGGAGTCGGACCTCGGGGCGCGCGATCCGCAGGAGATCTTCCTCGCCAGTGCGGCCGGACGCGATGCCGATCCCCTGCGGGTGGACGCCTTCCTCGTGGCGCTCGGCGGCTACTGGACCCACACGGCTGCGCTACCCGGCCCCGCCCACGCGCCCCACCTGCGCGAACGGCGCGAGCACTCCAGGCGCGCCACGATGAGCTGGCTCAGATCGCGATGGGCGGCGGACGGGGCAGCGCCGACTGTCGGTGCCGTCCGATAGGAATCTCCCATGGGTACCTGGGACATCGGTCCATTCGACAACGACAGCGCCGCCGACTGGTGCGGCGGGCTCGACGACGCGCCCGCCGAGCGGCGCGCGGAGCTGATCAGGCAGGCATTGGCCACAGCGGCCGGCGCCGCCGACTACCTCGACGGCGACGACGCCGGTGCGGCGATCGCGGCGGCGGCGATCGTCGCGTCGCAGCGCGGCGGCCCGGCGATCACCACGCCGTATGCGCCCGATTTCCTGGTGCGAGGCGGCGCCGTGGAGCTCCCCTCCGACCTGGCGGAGCTGGCGCTGCGCGCGCTCGACCGCGTGGTCGGCGACGAGTCGGAGTGGCGTGACCTGTGGGCGGAGGCCGGCGCCCTCCCCGAGGCGACGGCGGCCCTGGCCCCGATCCGTGCCGCCCTCGGCCGGTAGCTCTCCAGCGGCGCCTGCTTGAAACAGCGGGCGTCCGCTCGGCAGGATGCCTGGTGTTGTCGCCGACCACGCGGAGGAAGACCGATGCTCTCCCAGGACGTTCGCGCGCTCTTCGAAGGCCCCAACTACGCGCACGTCGCCACGGTCGGGCCGGACGGCGCGCCGCACAGCGTGCCGCTGTGGGTCGGCGTCGAGGGCGAAAGGATCGCCTTCCTCACCGGGCCAGGCTCGCGCAAGGCGCGCAACCTCGCGCGAGACCCCCGGGTTGCCCTCTCCATCACCGCCCACGACAATCCGTTCATGATGGCCACCGTGCGCGGCACCGCCGAACTCCTCGACGGCGAGGCGGCGTGGGAGATCATCGACAGGATCTCCCACAAGTACACCGGCGGGCCGTACCCGAGGGGCGAGGAGCGGGTGGTGTTCCTGGTGTCGCCCGCCCACGCGGTCGCCGTGAACTTCGGCTGACGCCGCCTCACCTGGTGATCGTGAACCCCTCGTAGTCCTTGGCCGCCACCTCCTCGCACAGCTGGCGGTAGAGGGCGACCCCTCCGGCGTACGGCATGAACACGCGCGGCTTGCCCGGCACGTTGGCGCCCATGTACCACGAGTCGGCGGTCGGATACAGGGTGGCGGCGCCGACCTCGGCCACGTGCGCGGTCCACGCCTGCTGCGCCTCGGCCGTGGCCTCGATCGTCCGCCCGTCGAGGAAGGCCAGGCAGTCGGCGATCCAGTCGACGTGCTGCTCGATGGAGACCACCATGTTGCTCAGCACGGACGGGCTGCCCGGCCCCGTGACGGTGAACAGGTTGGGGAAACCGGCGACGGCGAGCCCGAGGTAGGCGCGCGGGCCGGCCTCCCATGTCCGCCTGAGCGACCGGCCGTCCGCGCCACGGAGGTCGACGGCGGTGAGCGCGCCCGTCATCGCGTCGAAGCCGGTGGCGAAGACGAGGGTGTCGAGCTCGTACTCCGCGCCCGCCGCGGTGCGCAGCCCCTTCGGGGTGATCTGGGCGATCGGGTCCGCGCGCACGTCGACCAGGGTGACGTCGTCGCGGTTGAACGTCTCGAAGTAGCCGGAGTCGAGGCACGGCCGCTTGGTGCCGAAGGGGTGGTCCCGCGGCGAGAGCAGGTCGGCCTTCGCGGGGTCCTCGACCAGCTCGCGGATCTTCGACCGAACGAACTCGGCGGCGGTGTCGTTGGCGGCTCTGTCGATGAGCAGGTCGGTGTAGGCGCCGAGGATGCCCACCAGCGAACCGCGCTCCCATCCGGCCTGGTAGCGGGCCCGCCGTTCGTCGGGGTCGACCTCGTGCGCCGACTGGACGGCAGGCTCGGCGGGGATGCCGGAGTGCGTCTCCCTCGCGAGCCTGCGGCGCTCGCCGTACGCGGCCTTCACCGCCCGCAGCGTCTCGGGCGCGAGCGGCCGGTTGAAGGCGGGCAGGCTGAAGTTGGGCGTGCGCTGGAAGACAGTGAGGTGACCGGCCTGCTCGGCGATGATCGGGATCGACTGGATGCCGGAGGAGCCGGTGCCGACCACGCCGACCCGCCTGCCGGTGAAGTCGACGCCCTCGTGCGGCCAGCGGCCCGTGTGGTACCACTCGCCGCCGAAGCTCGCCAGGCCGTCGACCTCGACGGGCTTGGGCACCGACAGGCAACCGGTCGCCATGACGAGGTAGCGGGCCGAGGCCTGCTCGCCCGCCTCGGTCGTGACGTGCCAGCGCCCGTCGAAGCGGGCGGCGCGCACACGCGTGCCGAGCTGGATGTCGCGGCGCAGGTCGAAGCGGTCGGCGACGTGGTCGAGGTAGGCCAGGATCTCCGGCTGACCCGGATACCTCTCCGTCCAGATCCACTCCTGCTCCAGCTCGGGGGAGAAGGAGTAGGAGTAGTCGACGCTCTCGACGTCGCAGCGGGCGCCGGGGTAGCGGTTCCAGTGCCAGGTGCCGCCGACGCCGTCGCCCGCCTCGAAGACCTTCACCCGCAGCCCGAGGCCGCGCAGCCGGTGCAGCGCGTAGAGCCCGGACAGGCCGGCGCCGACGATGATCGCGTCAAACATGCCGGTCCACGCTCTCGGTGATGAGGTCGAAGGCGGCGCCGCTGCCGGGCAGTAATCCGATCATGGTGAAGAACCCGTGCATCTGGCCGTCGAAGCGGCGCAGCTCGACCGGCACGCCCGCCTCGCGCAGCCGTTCCGCGTAGGCCTCGCCCTCGTCGCGCAGCACGTCGTGCTCGGCGGTGAGCACGACCGCGGGGGCGAGCCCCGACAGGTTCTTGGCGCGGAGGGGAGAGGCGTCCGCGTCCTCACGCGAGGGCAGGTCGGGCAGGTAGTGGTTCCAGAACCACGCCATGCCGTCCCTGGTCAGCATGAGCTGGTTGGCGAGGTCGCGGTAGGAGTCGGTCTCGAGGTCGCAGTCGGTCACCGGGTAGATCAGGATCTGCAGCGCGACCGCGGGCCCTCCGTGGTCGCGGGCGCGCCTGGCCATGACCGCCGACAGGTTGCCGCCCGCGCTGTCCCCGGCCACGACCAGCGGGACCGGCGCACCCGCGATCTCCTCGAGGTGATCCGCCGTCCAGCGGAGGGCCGCCCACGAGTCCTCGACCGCCGCGGGGTACGGATGCTCGGGCGCCTTGCGGTAGTCGACCAGCACGACCGCGCAGCCGGTGCGCGCGGCCAGCCGCCTGCCGAGCGTGTCGTACTGGTCGATGTCGGCGAGCACCCAGCCGCCCCCGTGGTAGTAGACGATGACCGCGGGCGGCGCCTCGCCCGGCACCAGGACCCTGACCGGCACTCCAGGCTCGTCGGTCTCCCTCGTCGTGAGCATCTCGGGGGCAGTCGCGATGCTCTGGGCGGCCATCGCCTTGGAGAGGGCGCGAGCCTGCTGCGGGGACAGCTCCTCGAGGGGCGGCACCTCGGCCTGCGCCATCTGGGTGAGCAGGGCGGTCGTCGCTTCGTCCAGGGCCATGGGGCCTCCTCTGTAGAACGACGTTCTAGAACTTGACCGTAGGTTGGCGGGCCGGAGAGGTCAACGGGCCATCGGGCGGTCGCGTGGGCGACATTTCCGCGTTGCCGTACGGCCAGCGGAAGGCTGGATGGTACGTCGCATGACACACATCGACCGGCGCGGCTTCCTCCGCGCCGCCGCAATCGGCATGGTGGCAGGCGGTCCGCTGGCGGCGTTGTCCGCGCGTACGGCTGACGCCTCGACGATGGTGAAGCGCGCCTTCAGCCCCGACTACGGGCCGCTCTCACCGGTGAAGGACCAGACCACCGGCCTGGAGCTGCTCAAGCTGCCCAAGGGCTTCGAGTACCTGACGCACGGCTGGACCGGCGACCTCATGTCCGACGGGCGGCCGACCCCGCCCATGCACGACGGCATGGCCGCCTTCCAGCCGAGCGGCAAGCTGAAGAGCCAGGTCAAGGGCTCGGGCAAGGGCCACTGGACGGCGCTGGTCCGCAACCACGAGGTGGGCGCCTACTCGGGCGCCTTCGTCGAGCCCGCCTACAACCCCACCGCCGGCGGCGGCACCACGACGCTGGTCTTCGACACCCGCAGGGGTGAGTTCGTCCACAGCTATGCCAGCCTCTCGGGGACCATCCGCAACTGCGCGGGCGGACCCACGCCGTGGGGGACCTGGCTGTCGTGCGAGGAGACGACCGAGATCAACGGCTCGGTACGGCACGGCTACGTCTTCGAGGTCCCGCACGACGGGATCAGCGACGCCAGGCCGTACAAGGAGATGGGCAGGTTCTCGCACGAGGCCGTCGCCGTGGACCCCGCCACCGGCTACGTGTACGAGACCGAGGACGCCACGCCGAGCGGCCTGTACAGGTTCCGCCCGACCGTGCGCGGCGACCTGGCCCAGGGAGGTGTCCTGGAGATGATGAAGATCGGCGGCGGCGCCTACACGACCTACGCCGACGGGACGGGCACCGTCTACCCCGAGATCGACTGGGTCGTGATCGACAACCCCGACCCGGGCCCCGGTGAGCCCGGCGTCGTGCGGCAGGGCATCGCCAAGGGCGGCGCGTCCTTCCGCCGCCTGGAGGGCGCCTGGTACCACGAGGGCAAGATCTACATCGTCAGCACCAGCGGCGGACCCACCGGGCAGGGCCAGGTCTTCGAGTACGACCTCGCCGCCGGCACGATGCGGGTGCTGTTCGCCTCGCCGAACGCGTCCGTGCTGAACAACCCCGACAACATCTGCGTCAGCCCCCGGGGCGGCATCGTGCTGTGCGAGGACGGCTCCGGCGTGGAGTACCTGCACGGCCTCACCACGGACGGCGAGATCTTCCCGTTCGCGGAGAACGCGGTGGTCATCCCCGCCGGCGGGGTGCCGGGCAAGTCGGTCGCCCCCGGGAACTACACGGGCTCGGAGTGGTGCGGATCCACCTTCGACAGCAAGGACGGCGGGTGGCTGTTCGCCAACATCCAGACGCCGGGCATCACCTTCGCGATCACCGGGCCGTGGGAGAACGGCTCGCTCTGAGCGCGTCGCGGAGGGCCTGGATCTCCTCGGGGGTGCTCTCGCGGGCGATGTAGGGAATATGTCCAGCAGGTAGCCGGCGCCGGGGAGCCGGTCGCCGACGACGGCGGCGTCCTCGAGGATCTGTCCGTAGAGGGCGGCGCCGTCCATGCAAACACGTCGATGAGCACGACCCTGCCGTCCAGCGCCCTCCGCACGGGGGAGCGCAGCGCCGTCGCCAGTCGCCGAGGCCGCAGGGCACCCAGCCCGCCAGCACCAGCTCGGCCGTGACCTGGCGGTGGTTCATCGACGGCCAGGGCTGCCCCGTCAACTCCGGACGTAGTCGCACCGGAAGAGACTACGTCCGAACATGTACGGACGGGTCAGGGGGCCAGGCCGGTCAGGCGGCAGAGGGCGGTGAAGCCTTCGGGGGTGCCCCGCCACCTGGCCCGTACGGCAGGCAGCCCCGCCCGCCGCACCACCGAGCGCAGCACCAGGGTCACCACGATGGCGTCGTCGGCGTAGCCCAGCACCGGCACGAAGTCGGGGACCAGGTCGAAGGGCATGGCCAGGTAGGCCAGCAGCAGGCCGAGCCGTACCCGCACGCCGCGCGGGAGGTCGGGGTCTGCGGCCAGGTCGCGCAGCAGCCGTACCAGGTCGGGCAGGATGCGCAGCGCCTCGCGCAGCAGGCCGCCCTTCGGCCGGGCCAGGGCGAGAGCGGCGATCAGCAGCAGCCAGCCGGCGGCCAGCCCTGCGGCGATCCCCAGCGCGATACCCATAGGGCCACGATAGCGGCGCCCGCAGCCTGCCCCTTAAGCTCTCGCTGGGACCGACGGCCTCGTGGTCCGCTCCGACATTCGCCCCCTCACTTCGGCGCCGTGGCGACGCTCGACGGCGAGGGCAGGGCCAGCTACTGCTTCCACGCCGAGGGCACCGCCGACTGGCAGTGGACGGCGGGCGAACTGGCCGCCGTCGACCTCGGAGGCGTCTGCGCCCTCCACACCGGCTCGCTGGCGCTGGTCCGCGAGCCGGGCGCCGCACGGATCGAGGAGTTCCTCGCCGGCGCCCGCCCCTCGGCGACGATCTCCATCGACCCCAACATCCGCCCGCTCCTGGTCGATCCCGGCGTCTACCGGGCCGCGCTGCCCCGCTGGGCGGCACTGGCCGACATCGTCAAGGTGAGCGAGGAGGACCTGGCCCACCTCGGTTCGTTCGACGGCTTCTGCGCAGACCTGCACGCGGCGGGCACCAGGCTGGTGCTGGTGACCAGGGGCGCGGACGGCGTGACCGCCTCACTCGACGGCACGCGGCTGGACGTGGCCGCCCCCGCCGTCGAGGTGGTCGACACGGTCGGCGCGGGAGACGCCTTCACCGTGGGCCTGCTGCACCGGCTGGACGCGCTCGGCCTCCTCGGCGGGCGCATCACCGCGCTTGGGACGGGCGAGCTGGGCGACGCCCTGGCCTTCGCCGTCCGGGTCGCCGCGCTGACGTGCACGGTGGCGGGCGCGAACCCGCCGTGGGCCGCGGCGCTGGGCGCGGACGGCTGATCCGCGCCTGCGAGGGCCCCTCGGTCACCAGGACGCGCAGCCCGGCGCCCGCCCTGGCGAACGACTCGGGCCCGCCTGTGACGACCAGCGTGCGGGCGGCGACGAGCCGGTCGGACACGGTCAGCCCAGGTGGCGCAGGAGGAGCATGGCGGCGTCGTCGTGCAGCGGGCCGTCGACGTGCGCGACGAGATCGAGCCTGAGCGCCTCGAGCGCGGCCTCGGGGTCGTCCGCCCTGAGCAGGGAGACGCGGTCGGCGAGCGGATAGAACTCCCCTCGCCTGTCGCCATGGGCGGCCTCGCGGAAGGCCCCAGCACGACCGCCGCGGTCTCGACCGCTTCGAGGCCCTTGCCCTGGACGTCGCCGACGATCACCCTGGCGCCGCCCGGCGCGGTGACGACCTCGTACAGATCGCCGCCGATGCGCGCCTCGGCCACGGCGGAGGTGTAGGAGACCGCCGCCCGCAGATGCCCCGCCCGGCGGGGGACAGGGCGCAGCAGCACCCGCTGGGCCACCTCGGCGATCGAGCGGACGTCGGCCAGTTCCTTCTCGCGACGCTGCCTTCCGGCGGCGGCCACCATTCCCGCCGCCGTGACGCCGATGACGCTGGCCAGGCTGGTGAAGCTGCGCCTGCTGCCCAGCACGTTGTTGTAGGACGCGAGCAGCACGCACAGCAGCAGCGCGACCAGCCCGATCGTCGCCGTCCGCCGCACCCCACCGGCCAGGCTGGCGAACGCGGGACCCAGCGCCACCAGCGGCAGGAAGCCGATCTCCGGCCCCGACAGCAGGTCGATCGAGCCCACCACGACCATCATCAGGTACGGCAGGGCGACGATCAGCCGTTGGCTGGAATGGTTCATGCTCGCTTTCGGCCGGGAACTCCTCGGGTCACTCTTGCATCACGCAACGATGAGCGCAATGCGCCTGTCAGGCCTCTGGCCAGCCCAGCGGGTACGGAGCACCGGCGGACGGCTCGCCACCCGCCGCGGTGAAGGCGGCCATCGCCGAGACCAGCGCGACACGCTGCTCGGCCGACAGCCTGGAGACGATGGCGGCGATCTCCTCGCGGCGCCGCCCCATGACCTCGTCCACGATGCGGCGGCCGTCCGTGGTGAGGCCGATCAGCGTCTCCCTCCTGTTGCTCGGGTTGACCTCCCGCACGATGAACCCCGAGGCCGCCAGGCGGTCGGCCATGCGCATCGCGGTGGAGGGATTGACGTCGAGCCGCTCGGCCAGCGTCACCAGCTTGGTCCGGCCCTGGCCGGCCAGCACGACCAGCATGCGGAACTGGGGCAGCGTGATCCTGTCCTCGACCGCCGCCAGCGACCTGGCGGCTATGGCGACCAGCAGCCGCGAACCGGTCAGCACCGCGGAGGTCACCGCGGACAGATCCTCTTGCTCTCCCATGGACATGGTTTCTACACGGTGCACCCTGCGGGAGCGGGGCAGAAGCCCGGACAGTTCTTTGCAGTGTGCAAGGATTACGGGGACCGAGTGCTCAGGACGCGGGACTTCCCCGGCAATCCACAGCTACCGGAAGGACGGCACATGCCAGCCACATTCGTCCTCAGCGCGGTGACGAGCGACGACGTGGCCACGGTCCGGCTGTCGGGAGAGGTCGACCTGACCGCCGTACCGCTACTGCAGTCCTGGCTGGCCAGGGCGCTGGCCGCGCACCAGCCGCCGCGGGTGGACGTCGATCTCACCGGCCTGCGGTCCATCGACTCCTTCGCCCTGTCGGCGCTCATGGGCGCGGACAGGTACGCGCGCGACACCGGCGGTTGGATGACCGTCACGGGAGTGGACGCCCCGGTGCGCGCACTGCTGGCGGCACGCGGCCTGGACCGGGTCCTCGACCTGCGCCCGAGCGGCGTCCTGCTCTTCCCCTGCTGATTCGTTCCCGCTGGTCGAAAAAGGCTTCGAGCGGGGCAGGGCGGTGTGCCAGGATCGGCCGGTGTCTGTTTCCCGTCGTGATCTGCTGCGCTGGCAGTTCGACCTCACCTGGTCGCTGTTCGAGCTCCACCTCGAGCACCTTCAGCCCGAGGACTTCCTGTGGGAGCCCGCCTCCCGTCACTGGACCGTACGGCCGGGCGATGCCGGGGTCTGGCTGCCCGACTGGGACGAAGCCGAGCTCGACCCCGTCCCCGTCCCTACCATCGGCTGGCTCACCTGGCACATCGGCTGGTGGTGGAGTGTCACCCTCGACCACGCGCAGGGTCGCACGCCGCGCGAGCGCGTCGCGATCACCTGGCCCGGCGACGGTGAGGCGGCCGTGGCCTGGCTGCGCGGCCTGCGCGACGAGTGGCTGGCGGTCCTGGACCGGCTCACCGACGCCGACCTCGACACCGTCGCACCCTTCCCCTGGCCGGCCGATTCCGGCATGACCGTGGCCCACATGGTCGCCTGGGTGAACGCCGAACTGATGAAGAACGCCGCCGAGATCGGCCAGCTCCGCCTGGTGCGCGCCGCCTCGGCGGTGTGAGAACCCGATCGGCCGGACGAGGGCGTGGCCGTCGTCCGGCGGGTCCGGCCGGCTCGCGCGCCAGGTGGTCACAGCCCCCTGGAGAGCCGGTGATAGGCCTGGTTCCAGCGCAGTTCCTTGGTGAACTGCCGCATCGTGGTGTCGGCGTCGATCACCAGTAGCTCGACCTCCAGCATGTCGGCCAGATCGGTCAGCTCCTCCACGCCGACGGCCGTCGACAGCACCGTGTGGTGCGGGGCGCCCGCCGTCAGCCAGGCCTCGGCCGAGGTGCGCAGGTTCGGCCTGGGCCGCCAGACCGCCCGCGCCACCGGCAGGCTGGGCAGCGGCTCCAGCGGGGCGGTCACGTCGATCTCGTTGGCCACCAGCCGGAAGCGGTCGCCCAGGTCGGCGAGCCCGACCACCAGACCCGGGCCTGGCGTCGCGTCGAAGACCAGGCGGACGGGGTCCTCCCTGCCGCCGATGGACAGCGGATGGATCTCGCACGACGGGGTGCCGGAGGCGATCGAGGGGCAGACCTCGAGCATGTGCGCGCCGAGGACGAGCTCCTCGCCGGGTGTCAGGTGGTAGGTGTAGTCCTCCATGAAGGAGGTGCCGCCGTCGGGGGCCATCGCCTTCAGCGTGCGCAGCAGCGCCGACGTCTTCCAGTCGCCCTCGCCGCCGAAGCCGTACCCGTCGGCCATCAGCCGCTGGACGGCGAGGCCGGGCAGCTGGCGCAGGCCGCCGAGATCCTCGAAGTTGGTGGTGAACGCCTTGAAGCCGCCTGCCTCGAGGAAGTGCCGCAGGCCGAGCTCGATGCGGGCCGCGTAGCGCAACGACTCGTGCCGCTCGCCGAGGAGAGAGGGAGCGATCTTATACAGGTCCTGATATTTCAGGACCAGGGCGTCGATGTCGGTGTCCGCGGCGGCGTCGACGGCCTCGACCAGGTCGTTGACCCCATAGGTGTTCACCGACACCCCGAACCGTAGCTGCGCCTCGACCTTGTCGCCCTCGGTGACGGCGACGTCGCGCATGTTGTCGCCGAAACGGGCCAGCTTCAGCGTGCGCAGCTCGCGCAGGCCGGTCGCGGCGCGGGTCCACGCCAGGAGGCGGGCGGCCACCGCGGGATCGCTCACGTGCCCCGCCACCGTCTTGCGGGGAACGCCCAGCCTGGTCTGGACGAAGCCGAACTCCCTGTCACCGTGCGCGGCCTGGTTGAGGTTCATGAAGTCCATGTCGATGGAGCTCCACGGCAGCGCGACGTCGGCCTGCGTGTGCAGGTGCAGCAACGGCTTGCGCAACGCGTCCAGCCCGGCGATCCACATCTTCGCTGGGGAGAAGGTGTGCATCCACGCGACCACGCCCGCGCAGTCGTCGTCGGCGTTGGCCTCCAGCATCATCCGCCGGATGGCGGCGGCGTCGGTCAGGACCGGCTTCCACTCCACCTCGACAGGCAGCTGGGCGGCGATCCGCCGGGACTGCTCGGCCACCTGGCGCAGGGTGTCCTCGCCGTACAACCCTTGGCTGCCGGTCAGAAACCAGATGCTCAACGGGGGCTCCTCTGTCCATAGACGTTCTGATAGCGGTCGTACAAACGGTCGATGTCGGCCTGCGGGATGGGCAGCGGCTCGCCCAGCTGGCGGGCGATGTGCACGGTGCGGGCCACGTCCTCGCACATCACCGCGGCCTTGACGGCCGCCTTGGGGTCCTTGCCGATGGTGAACACCCCGTGGTTGCGCATGAGGACGGCGGGCGAGCGGTGGCCCTTCAGCGTCCGGACGATGCCCTGCCCGATCGAGTCGTCCCCGATCAGCGCGAAGGGACCGATCGGGATCTCGCCGCCGAACTCGTCGGCCATGGCGGTCAGCACGCACGGGATCGGCTCGTTGCGCGAGGCCCAGGCGGAGGCGTAGGTGGAGTGGGTGTGCACCACCCCGCCGACCTCGGGCATGTGCCGGTAGACGTAGGCATGGGCGGCGGTGTCACTGGAGGGCGCGTGCTCGCCCTCGACCAGGTTGCCGTCGAGGTCGCAGACGACCATGGCGGCGGGGGTCAGCTCGTCGTAGGAGACCCCTGAGGGCTTGATGACGAACAGGTCCTCGCCGGGGACCCGGCCTGAGACGTTGCCCGCGGTCCAGGCGACGAGGTTGTTGCGGACCAGCTCGGCGTGCAGCTCGCACACGATCTTCCTCATGCCCGCGCCTCGCTTCCATGAGCACCGGCTCGCCCCGACCGGCCGACCTCGGTGACCCCGGCCTCGCTGCCTTGGGCTCTCTCGGGTGGCTCGGTGGTCCCGACCCCGGACGCCAGGTAGGCGGTTCCGGGGTCGATGGCGAGGGAGGGGGTGGCGGAGTTCCGGAGACGGCGGAGGGTGTGCAGGATGGCACCGTCGCCGAAGAAGTCGTGCAGCCTGCGGTATTCGGCATACAGAAGGTCGTAGGCGTCGGCGGCCTTCTCGTCCGGTAGGTAGGCGGCGGTGGTGCGTTTGCCCATCGCGGCGGCCGCCTCCCCGATGTCTCCGTACGCCCCGGCGGCGACGGCGGCGTGGATGGCCGAGCCGAGCGCGGGCCCCTGCTCGGAGCCGATCACCGACAGCGGACGGCGCAGCACGTCGGCGTACACCTGCATGAGGAAGCGGTTCTTCAACAGACCCCCCGCGACGACGAACTCCTCCACGGGGACGTCCGACGCCTCGAAGGTCTCCACGATGAGGCGGGCGCCGAACGCCGTCGCCTCGATGAGCGCCCGGTAGACGTCCTCGGGCCTGGTGGCCAGGGTCTGCCCGACGATCACGCCGGAGAGGTGGTGGTCGACGAGGATGGAGCGGTTGCCGTTGTGCCAGTCGAGGGCGACCAGCCCGTGCTCGCCGACCGCCTGAGCGGCCGCCAGCTCGGTCAGGTGCTCGTGGACGGACAGGCCGCGCGCCTTCGCCGCCTCGGCGTACGAGGAGGGCACGGCGTTGTCGACGAACCAGGCGAAGATGTCCCCCACCCCTGACTGCCCCGCCTCGTAGCCCCAGAGGCCCGGCACGATGCCGTCGCGTACGACGCCGCACATGCCGGGCACCTCGGCCAGCCGGTCGGAGGGCATGACGTGGCAGGTGGAGGTGCCCATGATGGCCACCATCTGGCCGGGCCGTACCGCGTCGGCGGCGGCCGCGGTCACGTGCGCGTCCACGTTGCCGACCGCGACGGCGACCCCCTCGGGCAGTCCGGTCCACTCGGCCGCCTGGGCGCTGAGCCGCCCGGCCAGCCCCCCGAGCGGCGCCAGCACGGGAGTCACGGCGGCGGGGGTTTCGAGGGTCGGGGTGGTCACCGTGAGCTTCTCGACGAAGCTCGCGAAGCCCGGATTCAGGGCGCCGAGGAAGTCGGCCGACGGATAGCCACCGTCCTGGAAGATCCCCTTGTATCCAGCGGTGCAGACGTTGCGCGTCTCCACGCCCGTGAGCTGCCAGACGATCCAGTCCGCCGCCTCGATCCACCGCGCGGCCCGCTCGTAGACCGCAGGGTCCTCCTCCAGGACCTGCAGCCCCTTGGCGAACTCCCACTCCGAGGAGATCTTGCCGCCGTAGCGCGGCAGCCACGCCTCCCCCCGCGAAGCCGCCAGCGCGTTGATCCGGTCCGCGTGCGCCTGCGCCGCGTGGTGCTTCCACAGTTTCGGCCACGCGTGCGGCACCGAGGGCGTCTCGAAGCACAGCGGCGTGCCGTCCGCGGTGGCCGGCAGCACGGTGCAGGCGGTGAAGTCGGTCCCGATGCCGACGATCTGCGAGGGGGAGACGCCCGCCGCCGCCATCGCGGCGGGTACGGCGAAGCGCAGCACGTCGAGCCAGTCCTGGGGTGACTGGAGCGCCCAGTCGGGTCCCAGGCGGGTGGAGGAGCCGGGCAGGTACTCCTCGATGACCCCGTGGGCGTACTCGTGCACGGCGCTGCCCACCTCGGCGCCGTCCGAGACGCGCACGACGACGGCGCGTCCGGACAGCGTCCCGAAGTCGACGCCGACCACGTGACTGTTAGCGTTCACATAAAGCTCCATACAGCTGACCGAAAGTGTCGGGGAGAAGGGTTAGGGCGCGGTGGCCGTGCTGGCTCTGATCACGAAGCCGGGCGGCACGACGAGGCGCTCGGTCTCGACGGGGCCCACCGCCTCGATCTGCCTGAGCAGCACCTCGATGCAGTGCCTGCCGACCGCGTCGAAGTCTTGCCTGACCGTGGTGAGCGGCGGTGAGAAGAACTCCGACTCGGGGATGTCGTCGAAGCCCACGATGCTGATCTCGTCGGGGACCTTGACCCCCTCCTCGGCGAAGGCACGCAGCACGCCGAGCGCCATCTGGTCGTTGGCCGCGAAGACCGCGGTCACCTCGTCCATCGCGGCCAGGCGCCTGCCCGCGGCGTAGCCCGCGCGCGGGCTCCAGTCACCCGCCAGCGGCTCGGGCACCGGACGGCCCGCCTCCACCAGCGCGGAGCGCCAGCCCTCGAGCCTGCCCTCGGCCTCCAGCCAGTCGGAGGGGCCGCTGACGTGCCAGACCGTCGAGTGGCCCAGGTCGAGCAGGTGCCTGGTGGCCAGTCGCGCGCCCTCGACCTGGTCGATGCAGACCGCTGACACCTCCGATCGATGGGTGCCCTCGACGGCCACCGCGGGCATGCCCGCGGGCAGGGTCTCCAGGGCACGGGCCGCCGAACGCTGCGGCGCCACCACGACGACCCCGTCGACGCCCTGCTCGGCGAGGTACTCGATGGCGTCGCGCACGCTGGAGGCGTCGAGCGACTTCAGGCTCACGATGCTGACGAAATAGCCGGCGGTCCTGGCGGCCTGCTCGATGCCGTAGATCGTGCTGGCCGGGCCGTACAGGGTGGTGTCGAAGCTGACCACGCCGAGCGTGCGGGAGCGGCTGGTGACCAGGGCGCGGGCGACGAGGTTGCGCCGGTAGCCCAGCTCGTCGATCGCGGCCAGCACCCTGGCGCGGGTCTCGGCGCGCACGTTTGGGTGGTCGTTGAGCACCCGCGAGACCGTCTGGTGCGACACGCCAGCGAGTTTGGCAACGTCGGACATCACGGGGGGGCGACGCCTGGCCACAAGGACTCCTTTCGCTGGCCTGCCCAGAATAGATCAGCGCGAGGCGCCGGCGCGGCGCTTGGTCCACACGTCGAAGGCCACGGCCGCCAGCAGGACGGCCCCCTTCACCAGCATGACGCGCTCGCTCGGCGAGCCGATCAGGGACATGCCATTGTTGATCACCGCCATGATGAGGCCGCCGGTGATCGCGCCGACCACCTTACCGACTCCGCCCTGCACGGCCGCACCGCCGATGAAGGCCGCCGCGATGGCGTCCAGCTCGAAGCTGTTGCCCGCGGTGGGGCCCGCCTGGTTGAGCCGGCCGGCGAAGATGATGCCGGCGACCGCCGACAGCACGCCCATGTTGACGAAGATCCAGAAGACGACCTGCTTGACCTTGACACCGGACAGCACGGCCGCCTGCAGGTTGCCGCCGATGGCGTAGATGCGGCGGCCGAAGACGGTGCGGTTGGCCAGCAGGGAGTAGCCCAGCACCAGGAAGGCGAGCAGGACCAGCACCCACGGCAGGTTCTTGAACCTGGCCAGCTGCACCACGAGGAAGAGGATGAGCGCGGCGCCCGCGGCCATCTTCAGCGCGAACAGCGGCAGGGCGTCGACCGCCTGGCCGTACCCGCTGCGGGCCGAGCGGGTGCGCCACTGGGCCGCGACCATGCCCGCGATCGCCATCAGCCCGATCAACAGGCTGAACAGGTCGGCGCCGCCCAGGGGGCCGAGCCCGATGTTGCCGAGGTAGCCGTCGGTGAAGCCGTTGGCCAGCGTGCGGACCGCGTCGGGGAAGGGGCCGATGCCCTGGTTGCCCAGCACGGTGAGGGTGAGCGCGCGGAACAGCAGCATGCCCGCCAGCGTCACGATGAACGCGGGGATGCCGAAGTAGGCGACCCAGAAGCCCTGCCACGCGCCGATGAGCCCGCCCGCGACGATCGTGAGCAGGAGGGCGAGCGGCCACGGCAGGCCCATGTTGACCATCAGCACCGCCGAGAGCGCCCCCGTGACCGCCACCACCGAGCCGACCGACAGGTCGATGTGCCCCGCGATGATGATCAGGATCATCCCGATCGCCAGGATCAGGACGTAGGAGTTCTGGACGATGATGTTGGAGATGTTCTGCGGCGTCAGCAGCGCGCCGTCGGTCAGCACCGAGAACAGCGCGACGATCAGCGCGAAGGCCACGTAGATGCCGCTGGATCGCAGGTTGAGCCGGAGCGGCCGCTTCGCCTCGACCTCCGTCTCGGCGGCGCGCGGAGTGGTCATGGTCATCGAGGGGTTCCCTTGGTCATGAGGTGCATGAGGCTCTCCTGTGTGGCCTCACCCCTGGGCAGTTCCCCGGTGATGCGGCCCTCGGAGAGGGTGTAGATCCGGTCGCACAGGCCCAGGAGCTCGGGCAGCTCAGAGGAGATCACCAGCACCGCCTTGCCCTCGGCGGCGAGCCGGTTGATGATCGTGTAGATCTCGTACTTCGCCCCGACGTCGATGCCTCTCGTCGGCTCGTCGAGGATCAGCACGTCGGGCCCGGTCAGGATCCACTTCGAGAGCACGACCTTCTGCTGGTTGCCGCCGCTGAGCTTGCCGACCACGCTCGACACCCCGGGCGCCTTGATGTTCATGCTCCGGTGGAAGCCCTCGGCGACCTGGTACTCCTCCCGCTCGTCGATCCACACCCCCTTCAGCGCGGCCGCGGAGATGTTGCGCTTGATGTCGTCGATCAGGTTGAGGCCGTACCGCTTGCGGTCCTCGGTGGCATAGGCCAGGCCGTGCCTGATCGCGTCCTGGACGGTGCGCAGCTCGACCGGCCTGCCGTTCTTGAAGATCCGCCCGGAGATACCGGTGCCGTAGGCGCGGCCGAACACGCTCATGGCCAGCTCCGTACGGCCGGCGCCCATCAGGCCCGCGAGTCCGACGATCTCCCCGCGCCGCAGCGTCAGGGCGGCGCCGTCGACCACCTTGCGGTCCGGCTGGCTCGGGCTGTGGACCGTCCAGTCCTCGATGCGCAGCACCTCCTCGCCGATGGCGGGCTCGCGCGGAGGGAAGCGGTTGTCCAGCGCCCGGCCGACCATCCCGGCGATGATGCGCTCCTCGGTGACCTCGCCCGCGTCCAGCGTCTCGATCGTCCGGCCGTCCCTGATGATCGTGACGGAGTCGGCGATCGCGATCACCTCGTTCAGCTTGTGGGAGATGATCACGCAGGTGATGCCGTCGTCCCGCAGGCCGCGCAGCAGGTCGAGCAGGTGGGCGGAGTCGTCGTCGTTCAGCGCGGCGGTCGGCTCGTCGAGGATGAGCAGCTTCACGTCCTTCGACAGGGCCTTGGCGATCTCGACGAGCTGTTGCTTGCCCACGCCGAGGTCCGACACCGTCGTCACCGGGTTCTCCCGCAGGCCGACGCGCCTCATCAGCTCGCCCGCCTCGAAGTTGGTGCGGTTCCAGTCGATGAAGCCACGCCTGGCCCGCTCGTTGCCGAGGAAGATGTTCTCCGCGATCGACAGCTGCGGGCTGAGCGCCAGCTCCTGGTGGATGATGACGATGCCGGCCCGCTCGCTGTCGCGGATGCCGCCGAACGCGCAGCGCCGCCCCTCGAAGAGGATCTCGCCCTCGTAGTCGCCGTGCGGGTGGACTCCAGACAGCACCTTCATCAGCGTCGACTTGCCCGCGCCGTTCTCGCCGCAGATGGCGTGGATCTCGCCGCGGCGTACGGTGAGGTTGACGTCGTTGAGCGCCTTCACCCCCGGAAAGGTCTTGGTGATGCCGCTCATCTGGAGGATGCTCACTTGAGCTGGTCCGCCGTGTAGTAGTTGCCGCCGACGATGATCTGCTCGTAGTTGCTCTTGTCCACGATGACCGGCTCGAGCAGGTACGACGGGACGACCTTGGTGCCGTTGTCGTAGTCCGTGGTGTTGTTCACCTCGGGCTTGCCGCCCTTGAGCACCGCGTCGGCCATCTTGACGGTGGTCTCGGCCAGCTTGCGGGTGTCCTTGAAGATCGTGGAGTACTGCTCGCCCGCGACGATGGACTTCACCGAGGCCAGCTCCGCGTCCTGCCCCGTCACCACGGGGTAGGGGTCGTAGCCGTTGCTCTTCAGCGCCGACAGGATGCCGATCGACAGGCCGTCGTACGGCGAGAGCACGCCGTCGACCTTCTCGCCGCCGGTGTAGGTCTTGGTGAGGATGTCCTCCATGCGCTTCTGCGCCGTGGCGGGGTCCCAGCGCAGGATGGCGGCGGTCTTGAAGTCGGTCTGACCGCTCCTGACCTTGATCGTGCCGTCCTTGATCTTGGGTTCGAGCACCGACATCGCGCCGTTCCAGAAGAAGGTCGCGTTGTTGTCGTCGGGGGAGCCGCCGAACAGCTCGACGTTGTACGGGGGCTTCTTGGCCTCGAGGCCCTTCAGCAGCGAGGTCGCCTGCTGCACGCCGACCTTGAAGTTGTCGAAGGTGGCGTAGTAGTCGACGTTGGGGCTGTTGCGGATCAGCCGGTCGTAGGCGATGACCGGGATCTTGTTGTCGGCGGCCTGCTGGAGCTGCGAGGTCAGCGCGGTGCCGTCGATCGAGGCGACGATCAGGAGCTTGGCGCCCTTGGTGATCTGGTTCTCGATCTGGTTGGCCTGCGTGGGGATGTCGTTCTCCGCGTACTGCAGGTCGACCTGGTAGCCGAGCTTCTCCAGCTGCGTCTTGACGTTGTCGCCGTCGTGGATCCAGCGTTCGGACGACTTCGTCGGCATGGTCACGCCGATGAGCGCTCCCGCGCTGCCGCTGCCGCTGGGCGCGGCCTGGGCGTCGACGGTCTTCTGGCTGGAACCGCACGCCGTCAGGGTGGCGGCGAGGGCGAGTACGGAGACGATGCCCCAGGTCCGTCCCATCGTGGGTCTCCTCAATGAAGGGGATGAATCAGACAAAGCGCGTGGTGTTTCGGCTGATTGTTATCGTTAACACAAGGCGTGTCAACGCTCCGCAGGAAACATGGAGGTAACGCTGACCGGGACGAAGCGGCCGCCCGGCCCGCTTGGCGATCGTGGACGGTCACCACGTAGCCGTACCCGTCGACCGGGGCGGCCCTGATCGGCCCGCCCGCCGCCGCGAGCGAGTCGTGCAGCGCCTGGGCGCCGACATCCTGGCGATCGAGGACCGCATGACCAGGGGGCGTGGACCTCGCGCAGGCCGAGCGCATCATCCAAGAGATGGCGACATCCTTGGAAGCTGACGTCGTTGGAAAGCTGACGCATTATCGGCATATGTCGGCCCTTGCCGCGGGGGACCCGCGCCAGCTGGGTGAGTACTGGCTCGCGGGCAGGCTCGGCCAGGGCGGGCAGGGCGTGGTCTACGACGCCTACGGACCCGAGGGGGAGCGGGTCGCCATCAAGGTGCTGCATCCCGGCTCGGGCGCCGAGCTGCGCAGGCGCTTCGCCAAGGAGGCGGCGGCCACCAGGAGCGTGGCGCAGTTCTGCACGGCCAGGGTGCTGGCCGTCGAGCTGGACGGCCAGCGGCCGTACATCGTCAGCGAGTACGTGGGAGGGCCGAGCCTGCGCAGAGCCGTCGACAGCGGCGGGCCCTACCGGGCCGACGAGCTGTACCGGCTGGCCACGGGGGTGGCGACGGCCCTGACGGCGATCCACGAGGCGGGGGTCATCCATCGCGACCTCAAGCCCGACAACGTGCTCATCGGACCCGACGGCCCTCGAGTGATCGACTTCGGGATCGCCCGCACCTCGGAGATGTCGCTGACGCCGACCGGCCACGTCGCGGGGACACCCGCGTTCATGGCGCCGGAGAGCGTCATCGGGCAGCGCTCGGGGCCTGCCGTCGACGTGTGGGCGTGGGGCGCGGTCACGCTGTTCGCCGCGACGGGGCGCGCGCCGTTCGACGGGGAGAACCTGGTCGCGCTCTACCACCAGATCCTCGCCCTCGACCCGGACGTGTCGGTGCTGGAGGAACCGCTGCGGACGCTGGTGTCGGCGGCCATGGCGAAGGACCAGGAGGCCAGGCCCACGGCTCGCTCGATCCTGCTCGCGCTCGTGGGCGGCAGGGAGGAGACGGGGGCGCTGCTCGCCGAGGGAAGCAGGGCCGCGGAGCCGGTCGGCCGGCGTGCCGAGCCCGCCCCGCCGCCGCTCGAGACGGTCGCCGAGCAGGTCTACCAGCGGCTCTCGGCCGACGACCGGGCGGTGGTGCCGGAGATCATGCTGCGGATGGTCATGCCGGGGGAGGGCGCCGAGGACATGCTGAGGCGGATGTCCAGGCACGAGCTGGACGACCAGCCGCGGGCGAACAGGGTGCTGTCCGGATTCGCCCGCGCGGAGCTGGTGGTCGGCGACGGCGAGACGGTCTCGCTGGCCAACGCGGCCTTACTGCGGGCATGGCCGAGGATGCGGGAGTGGATCGAGGCCGACCGGGCGGGGCTGCGCCTGCACAGGCAGCTCGGCGAGGCCGCCGCCCGATGGGAGGCGAACGGGCGCAGGCCCGCCGACCTCTTCCAGGGCAGCGCGCTGGAGGCGTCGCTCGGCTGGGCGGCGACGGGGCGGCGGCACGCGACGCTCAACCTGGTCGAGAACGCCTTCCTCACCGCGAGCGCCGCTCTGGCCAGGGTGCGGGCCCGGCGCAGGGGACAGGTGTCGGCGGTGCTCGCCGTCCTGCTCGTCGTGGCGCTCGCGGCGACCGGGCTCGCCGTCCAGCAGCGAGGGGTGGCCGAGAGCCAGCGCGACATCGCGGCGGCCAGGCAGACCGCGGCCAGGGCCGACCAGCTCAGGTCGGCCGATCCGGTGACCGCGATGCTGCTCAGCGTGGCCGCGTGGCGGCTCGCGCGGGTGCGGGAGGCGCGGGCGGCGGTCTACAGCTCGCTCGCCCAGCGCGAGCTGACGGTCAGGCCGCCGCCCAGGGTGACGGCGGACGCGCGGTTCGCGCTCGGCCGCTCGTTGCTGGTCGTCGACGCGGGGGTGGCGACGCTGTGGGACGGCTCCCGCCGTACGGGGCGGATCGAGGGAGTGGGCACGGACGTCAGGGCCGTCGCCCTGAGTCCCGACGGCCGGACGGTGGCCGTCGCGTCGAGCATCCGGGTCCGGTTGTGGGACGCGCTCACGGGACGGCCGGTCGGCGAGGCGTTCGGGGAGGGGGCGACCTGGATGGAGTTCGGGGCGGAGGGCGCGCTGCTCGCGGTCGTCACCTCCGCGCCCGCGGGCCAGGTCTGGCGGGTGCCCTCCCTCGCGAAGGTCGTCGAATGGCGGCGCGACGGACTGGAGCGGATCGCGCTGTCACCCGGTCTGTTCGCGCCGATGTTCCGCGGCGATCGTTTCGAGGTGTGGGACCGGACCGGCAGGCGATGGCGGGGAAGGGGCGGTGCCGTCGCCTTCGACGGGACGGGACGGACGCTGGCGGTGAGCCGCGACGGTGACGTGACCTTCCACGACGCGGCCGGCGGGCGGGGCCTGGAGCGGGAGCCGCTGGAGGGTGTCGCGGCCCAGTGGGTGGGGTTCGCGGGCGGCGAGGTGCTCACCTACGACGGCGACGACCACGTCGCGCTCTGGGACGAGGACGGCGCCACCCGCTTCTCCTACCGGCTCGCCGACGCCTCGCTCATGCCGAGCCTGCGGCTGGACGGCGCCAGGCTGAGCTACCTGCTCGGCGGCGGGGCGGTGGCCGTCCTGGACGTCGGCGAGCGGGCCGCGCCGATCGCGCGAGGGGTGGAGTCGGCCAGGTTCGGGCCGGGCGCGCGGCTGGTGGCCGCGCTGGCGGGCGACGGCCTGCACGTGGGGGACAGGCTGGTCGGCATGGACGCCGACGCGCTGGCCGTCAGCCCCGACGGCCGCACGCTCGCCGCCGGGCTGCGCGACCCCGCCCGCGTGGTGTTCCTCGACACCGCCACCCTCCGGATCAGCGGACGGCTCGCCGTGCCGGACGCGATCTCGGTGGCGGGCCTCGCCTTCGCCCCTGACGGACGGACGCTCGCGGTGGTCCCCTGGTCGGGCGGGTTCGGCCGGGTGCGGCTCTGGGACGGGAAGGGACCCGCGCGCACGCTGCCGAGGACGGGCGGGGACGTGCTGGCCTTCAGCCCCGACGGCAGGGCCCTGGCGGTGGGCGGCAGGGACAACGCGCTCATCCCGCTGCCCTCGGGGCCCGTGGTGGCGCAGCCGTTCAGCCCCAGTGTTGACGGGGTGTCGGCGGTGGCGTTCAGTGAGGACAGCAGGATCATCGCGACGGGGTCCTTCGAGTCGGGCATCGACCTGTGGGACGCGCGCACCCTCGTCAGGGTCAGGCATCTCGCCACCGGCGGCGACGATGTCACGGCGCTGGCCTTCTCGCCACGAGAAGGGCTCCTGGCGGCAGGCAGCGGCGGCGGGGTGGTCCAGCTGTGGGACGTCGACAGGGGCGTGCCGTACGGGCTGCCGTACCCGGTGCACGCGGGCGCCGTCCTCGCGGTGGCCTTCGGCGCGGGTGGCGGCGAGCTGTACAGCGTCGGCGAGGACGGCGGCGTGCGTCGCCTCGCCGTCGACGTGGACCAGGCCGCGGCGGGCGTGTGCGCCCGCACGGGGCGCGGGCTGTCGGAGGAGGAATGGCGGCGTCTCATCCCCGAGGCGCCCTACCGCGAGGTGTGCTGATGATCTTATGGAGGGCTTCGCCCGAGATCGTGTCCGTGGAGATCGAACCCGACCCCGCCGCGCCGGGCCAGCGGGTGAGCGTGGTCGTGGTGACCACCGACGCCCGCTCGGTGGCGGGGACGCTCGGGCGGGAGGAGCTGCGCTTCGACAGGGCCGAGTCGTCGCCGAACGAGCAGGCGTGGCGGGCCGTCCATCAGCTGCCCCGAGACGCGGAGCCGGCCGAGTGGACGGTCACCGTCACGGCGGGCGGGGCCGTCGCGGAGGAGCCCTTCACGGTCGGCGCGGCGGGAGTGAGCCGGATCACCGGTTTCGTCGTCACGCCCACGTCGGTGGACGACGGCGCGGAGATCCTCACCTTCACCGGACGGCTGGCGACGGAGTCGGCCGAACGGGTGGTGGCCGTGCAGTTCCGGCCGGAGATCGACCTGGCCTGGCGCGACGTGGTCTTCGCCGAGGCGGGGGAGCGCGGCCGGTTCGAGGCCAGGGCCCAGGCAATGGAGACGGGGCGGTGGCGGGCCAGGCTGCGCGGCACGGCGCCCGCCACCAGCGAGGAGGTCAGGGTGTTCGTGGCGCGCGGGCTCAAGCGCTCCAGGTTCGTCGGGTACGCGGTGACGCCCAGCACGGTGAGCCAGGGCCGCGCCGTCACGCACACGGGACGGCTGCAGTGGGAGAAGAGCAGGAACGCCGCGGGGAAGATCACCAAGTGGCGGAGCCCCGGCACGCAGCCCGTGAGCTCGGAGTACGGCGCGAGCAGGTCGAGCTACGCCAGGAAGGCGGGCGGGACGACCCAGAGCAACGGCCGGTTCGTGATCTCCACGCCGGTGTCGAAGAGCGGGTACTGGAAGGTGACGTTCGGCGGCGCGGGCGGCTTCGGCGGCGCGGAGAGCGGCGGCAGGAAGGTCACCGCCGGCTGAATGTCACAGCCGCGTGATTGGATCCTCTGCGTGGAGGCATCCGTCGAGCAACTGGTGTACGTCAGAGAGGACGAATACACCGTCGCCCGCCTGAGCAGCGAGACCGCGGCAGGTTTCGTCGCCTCGGGCCGGGCGCTGGCCGGCGTGCAGCCCGGCGAGACGCTGCGCCTGGCGGGTGAGTGGGCCGAGCATCCCACCTACGGCAAGCGCTTCGCGGTCACCGCCTGCGAGCGCATCGTGCCCGCCACCGTCCACGCCATCCAGCTCTACCTCGGCTCGGGCCTGATCCGCGGCATCGGCCCCCGCCTGGCGCAGGCGATCGTCGGCCACTTCGGCGAGGCCACGCTGACCGTGATCGACACCGCGCCCGAGCGGCTCACCGAGGTCATCAACATCGGCCCGGCCCGCCAGGCGCAGATCGTCGAGGCCTGGCGCGAGCAGAAGGCGGTCGCCGCGCTGATGGTGGTGCTGCAGGGGTTCGGGGTCAGCCCGCTGCTCGCCGCCAAGATCTACCAGGTCTACGGGCCCGCGTCGGCCGAGGTCCTGGCCGCCGACCCCTACCAGCTCATCGGCCAGGTCAGGGGCATCGCCTTCGGCACCGCTGACAAGATCGCCCTGCAGTCGGGGGTGCCCGAGCGCAGCCCCCAGCGGATCAAGGCGGCGATCATGGACGGTCTGGAGTCGGCGGCGGCCCGTGACGGCCACTGCTTCCTGCCGCTGCCCGCCCTGGTCGCGCGCACCGCCGCCCGGCTGGAGCTCGAGGAGGAGCTGGTCGGCCGGCTGGTCGACGCCCTGCTCGCCGAGCGCAGGGTGGTCGTCGAGGAGAGCGAGACCGACCTGGTCGTCTACGCCAAGGAGCACCACAGCCGCGAGGCCAAGCTGGCCGCGCTGCTGGCCGGGCTCCTCACCGCCCGCTCGACCCTGCCGCTGCGGCCCTTCAGCGACGACCCGGGGTTGCACGACGACCAGCGGGCGGCCGTGACCATGGCGCTGACGAGCACGGTCTCTGTGCTCACCGGCGGCCCCGGCTGCGGCAAGAGCCACACGGTGAAGGTGATCGCGGCGACCGTGCGGGCGATGGGCGGCAGCGTCACCCTCTGCGCGCCGACGGGCAAGGCGGCCAAGCGGCTGTCGGAGCTGACCGGGCTGCCCGCCACCACCGTGCACCGCATGCTGGCCGTCCAGCCCGATCCCGACAAGCTGTTCGACGAGACCCCTGCCCAGGCCGATCTGATCGTGGTCGACGAGGCCTCCATGCTCGACCTCCATCTGGCCACCAGGTTGTGCTCGGCGATCTCTCCCGGCAGCCATCTGCTGCTGGTCGGCGACAGCGACCAGCTGCCCAGCATCGGGCCCGGCAGCGTCCTGGCCGACCTGCTCGCCGTCGAGGCGGTGCCCCGCATGCGGCTGACCCACGTCTTCCGCCAGGCCGAGGGCAGCGGCATCATCCAGGCCGCGCACCAGATCAGGGGCGGCGCCGTCCCCTTCACGCCGGGCGGCGGCGGGTTCTGGTTCGAGGAGCTCGACGATCCGGCGGCGGTGGCCGCACGGGTCGTCCACCTGGCGACCGAGGCGATCCCCGCCAAGCAGAAGGTCAGGCCCGACCAGGTCCAGGTGCTGTGCCCCATGCGCAAGGGCACGGCGGGCACCGCCGAGATCGGGCGGCTGATCCAGGAGCGGCTCAACCCCGCCCGCGAGGGCGTGGCGGAGCACTGGTCGGGCGCGTCGGTCTTCAGGGTGGGCGACCGGGTCATGCCGATCCGCAACAACTACGACAAGGGCGTCTTCAACGGCGAGACGGGCACGGTGGTCGCGCTCAAGCAGGACGACAGAGTGGTCGAGGTGCGCATCGACGACGGCGACACGGTTTCCTACGCCTTCGACGAGCTCGACGATCTCACCCACGCCTACGCGATCAGCGTGCACAGGTCGCAGGGCAGCGAGTACCCGTTCGTGGTCGCGCCGCTCGTGGTCGAGGCGGGCGGGGTGATGCTGCGCCGCAGGCTGCTCTACACGCTGGTCACCAGGGCGAAGGCCTGGGTCGTGCTGGTGGGGCAGCGCGAGGCGCTCGAGCTGGCCGTCGCCAGGCTCGGCCGGCGCCGCAACACCGGGCTGTCCCGCCGCCTCGCCGCCGCCCTCGGCTGACGGGCGGCTGGATCGGGCACCTGGCGGGGGTTCCTACGATGGTGCGGTGAGGATGCTCGACAAGCGGGAGTGGCAGGCCAGGGCCGAGGCGCACCAGCGGCGGGTCGACGTCTGGGTCGGGCCGCACCTCGACCGTCGCCAGGCCGGCACGCCCCATCCGGTGGAGGACTTCCTCTTCGACTACTACGGCTACCGTCCAGGACGGCTGCGCAGGTGGCATCCGGGGGCGGGCGTGGTGCTGGCCGGGGCGCGCGGCTACGGCGCCGACTACCTCGACACCGACGGGGGCGCCACCCTCGACGTGGACCGGCTGCTCGCCAAGCGGCGGGCGATGGTCGAATGGACCGCCGCGCTGCTGTCGGCGACCGCGTCACGGCAGGGACACTTCGGCTGCTTCGGCATGCACGAGTGGGCCATGGTCTACAAGCTCCCCGCCGACGAGGTACGGCACGCCACACAGCCGCTGCGCATGCCGCCCGAGGAGATCGCCGCCGTCGTGGAGCGCAGGGGAGCGCGGTGCAGCCACTTCGACGCGTTCAGGTTCTTCACCGAGGCCGCCAGGCCGCTCAACACGCTGCACCCGACCCGCGAACGGCAGGCGGAGCTGGAGCAGCCCGGCTGCCTGCACGCCAACATGGACCTCTACAAGTGGGCCTACAAGCTCTCCCCGCTCGTGCCGAGCGAGCTGGTCGCCGACTGCTTCGAGCTGGCGCGCGACATCAGGACCCTCGACATGCGGGCCAGCCCCTACGACCTGAGCGCCCTGGGCCACGAGCCGGTGCCGATCGAGACGCCTGAGGGACGCGTGATCTACGCGGCGGCGCAGCGGGGCTTCGCCGAGCGGGCCGCGCCCCTGCGCCGTGCGCTCCTCGACCTGTGCCGGCGGCTCCTCGACGGCGTGCGCGTGCCGACCGGCGCATGACCGTGCGCCGCGCCGGGTGATTAAGGTCGGACAGCGTGGATATTCGCGTACTCGGCCCCGTCGAGGTGTGGGACGGCGGGGCGGCGGTCCCACTGGGCGGAGCGCAGCAGCGGTGCGTGGTCGGGTTGCTCGCCGCGCACCACGGCGCCGCCGTGTCCCTGGACAGGCTGAGCGCCGCGCTGTGGGAGGGCGAGCCGCCGAAGACCGCCAAGACCATCGTCCAGGGGCACGTGTCGCAGCTGCGCAAGCTCGTGGGCGACCGGATCCGCAGCTCAACGGCGGGCTATTCGCTCGCCGTACCGGCCGAGCAGGTGGATCTGGGCAGGTTCAGAGCCGCACTGGCTCGAGGCCGGGCGGCGGCGCGCCCCGAGGACGCGGTGCACGCGTGGGCGCGGGCGCTCGGCCAATGGCGCGGGCAGCCGCTGGAGGGCGTCGGCACGGCGTGGGTGGATCAGCGCGTGCGCGTCCCGCTGCTGGAGGCGCGGTGGGAGCTGCTGGAGGAGTACGCGGCCGCGCTCATCGAACTCGGCAGGCACGCCGAGGTTCCAGGACTGCTCCACGAGCTCAGGGACGAGCAGCCGTTCAGGGAGACGCCCCACGCGCTGACGATGACCGCGCTGTGGCACGGCGGGCGCACGACCGACGCCATGGAGCTGTTCCGCGTGGTCCAGCGCCTGTTCGCGACCGAGCTCGGCATCGATCCCGGCCCCCGGCTGCGCGATCTCCACCAGCGCGTCCTGGAGGGCGAGCGGCCGGGGCGCGCCTCGGTACCGCGGCAGCTGCCGCTGGACGTCGCGGACTTCGTGGGGCGCGAGGCCGAGGCCGACCATGTGGCCGGGCTCCTCGGCGACCCGCCCGCGATCGTCGTGGTGACCGGCGTGGCGGGCGCGGGCAAGTCGGCGCTGGCCACCCGGGTGGGTCACCGGGTGGCCGGCCGCTTCCCCGATGGTCAGCTGCACGTCGACCTCAACGGCTACGCCCAGGGCGACCCCGCGACGCCCGAACGGGTGCTGCCCAGGCTTCTGCGCGCGCTCGGCGTGCCCGCCGCCGACATCCCCGCCAGTGTCGCCGAGCAGCTCGACCTCTACCGCTCGGCGCTGGCCGGGCGGCGGGTGCTGGTCCTGCTCGACAACGCCTCCAGCGCGGACCAGGTGCGACCGCTGCTTCCCGGCGGCGCGGCTTGCGCTGTGCTGGTCACCAGCCGCGACGCACTACGCGGCCTGGTGGCGCTGCAGGGGGCGCGGAGCGTGACGCTCGGCCCGCTCGATCCCGAGGCGGCCCGCGATCTGCTGGCCGCCGTCGTCGGCCCCGCCCATGTGCTCGCCGACCCCTCGGCCACGGCGGAAATGGCCGAGCTCTGCGGCCATCTGCCGCTGGCGCTGCGCATCGCGGGCGCCAACCTGACGGGGCGGCCCGATCGCGACGTCCGCAGGTACGTCGAGGACCTTCACGCCGACCGCTGGAGCACGCTGGCCGTCGAAGGGGATCCGCGGGCGGCCGTCGCCACGGCCTTCGGCCACTCCTATGCCGCGCTCACCCCTGACGCCCGCGTGCTGTTCCGCAGGTTCGGCCTGATCGCCTGCCGCGACTTCACCGCGCGCTCCGCCGCCCGCCTCGCGCAGGCCCACCCCCGCACGGCGGCGCGGCTGATCGGCGGGCTCGCCACCGCCCACCTGGTCGAGGAGCACGCCCCCGGCCGCTACCGCCTGCACGACCTGGTCCGGCTGTACGCGCGTCGGCAGGCCACGGCCGAGGACGAGGCGGCCGCCGCCCGGCTGCGGGCCTACTACCTGCACACCTCCAGGGCCGTGGCGGCCGTGCTCGCCCCCAGCATCGAGCTGCTCCCGCTCACGCACGACGACCTGCCGCCCGACGCGGAGCCGATCTCCGGCCCCGACGCCGCGGTGGAATGGCTGGAGGCCGAGCAGCACAATCTGCTCGCCGTCATCGACGACGCGGCCGAGCACGGCGGCAGCCGTACGGCATGGCGGCTGGTCGAGCCGATGCGGGCCTTCCTGGACGGCAGGTTCCCCGCTGACCTGATCGGCTCGCTGGCCCGCCGGGCCCTGGCGTCAGCGCAGGAGGCGGGCGACCTCGAAGGGCAGGGCAGCATGCACCACACGCTGGCCAACACGCTCTTCGTGCTGAACCGCCCCAGGGAGGCCCTCGAGGAGTACGAGCGCGCGTCGGCCCGCTACCGGGAGACCGGCTGGACGCCGGGAGTCATGCTGACGCTGAGCAACCTCGCCTCCGCCCATGCCAACCTCGGCGACTTCCGCACCGCGACCGGCTACTACCGGCAGGTCGCCGACGGCTGGACGGCGCCGTCGATGAGACTCGCCACGACGCTGGAGAACCACGCGCTCGTGCTGCACTGGCAGGGGCGGGCGAAGGAGGCGCGCACCCAGCAGGAGCGCGCCATCGCCATGCGCGAAGAGCTCGACACCTCGCCACTGTGGCAGGCGAGGGCCCTGTCCATCCTGGCCGACGTCCATGTCTCGCTCGGCGACCTCGACCGGGCCATGGACCTGCTCGACCGGTCTCGCGAGTGGTCGGAGCGCTTCGAGCCGGGCGCCCAGCTGGCGGCGCTGTTGTCCAGCGTGGCGATGATCAGGCACGAGCGGGGTGACGCGGCAGGCGCCGCCGAGGCCGCGCGGCAGGCCGTGCGGGCGGCCGTCGGGGGCGGGTTGACGGGCGAGCACGATGAGGCACGCAGCACCCTCGCCAGGGTGGACGACTCGATCGACGTCGAGGAGCGCTGCGCGATGCTGCGGGAGGTGCTCGCCTCCTACGAGGAGCGGACGCAGACGCATCTGAAGACGAGGATCCGCCTCGGGCTGGCCACGCTGCTCCTGCGCGCCTCGTCGCACGAGGAGGCCACGAAGGAGGCGGGCATCGCTCTCGACCAGGCTGGGCAGTACGGCCTGCGCAGGCTGGAGGGGCAGGCGCGCACCCTGCTCGCCCGCGTCCATACCGGCGACGGGCAGCCAGGGCAGGGCCTCGACCACGCCCTGCGGGCCGTCCGGCTGCACCACGAGCTGGGCCACCGGCTCGACGAGGCGCACGCGCTGGCCGCGGCGGCCGACAGCCTCCACGCGCTCGGCCAGGAGGAGGCCGCAAGCCGGGCACGCGAGCGAGCGGCCCGCCTCTACGACGACACCGGAGTGCGACCACCCTGGTCACGCCTCGGATAGCAGGTTCTCGAAGGTGGCCTGGAGCTGCGGTCCAGGGTCCACACCGAGCCGGTCGGCGAGCCTGCGCCTGGTGTCCTCATACAGATCGAGCGCCTCGGCCCGCCTGCCGAGCCGGTAGAGGGCCGTCATCAGCAGCGCGACCAGCCGCTCCTGGTGCGGATCCGCGGTCACCGTGGCCCTGAGCGGCACCACCGCCCGCTCGGGCCTGCCGAGGCGGAGACAGCGGCTCGCCAGTTCCTCCACCGCCGACAGGCGGGCCTCCTCCAGCTCGACCGCGGCCACCTCCAGCGTCTTGCCGCCCCTCGGCTCGCCGAACGCCGGTCCACGCCACCACCCGAGCGCCTCCTCCAGCAGGTGGACGCCCCGTTCGTCGTCCGCGTCGCGAGCCTCGGACACGACCCTCAGGAAGCGCAGCGCGTCCACCTGGTCGGGATCGACGTGCAGGACGTACCCGGAGGGCGCCGTTTCCAGCCGCACCTCCGGCCACCCCGCCAGCGCTCGCCGCAACCGGTAGACATGCCCCTGCACGGTCACCCGCGCGCTGTCCGGCGCGTCGCCGTCCCACGCCGCGTCGATCAGCCGCTCCATGGGGACCGGCCGGTTCGGGTCGAGCAGCAGCGCGGCCAGCACGTGCCTGCGCTTGCGCGGTCCGAGGTCGAGGCTGCGATCCCCGTGTCCTGCCTCTATGGACCCGAGCAGGCGGAATTCCATGCGATCCATCCGGCCCATCGTGGCAAGGAGCGCTAAGCGCTCGCTAAGGCCGCGCTGCGTCCCGGCGTGCGCCAACGAAACACCAACGGGCTCTGCCAGGGTCTTGCCGCATCGTTTGGCAGCCAACAGGAAGAGACCCAAGGTGAGAGCGTTCACGAAGAAGGCGGGGGCGGCCGCGGCCGCCGTCATGGCCGGTTCGTTGCTCCTTGCGACACAGTTCAGCGGCACCGCGGTAGCCGATACGGCGGCGCTCACGCAGAAGGTGGTGGCCAAGGATCTGCTCGGTCCCGGCGAGTGGCTGCTTCCCGGGCAGTCCCTGACGTCGGGCGGCGGCCGGTTCCGCCTGGTCCAGCAGCACCAGGGCAACCTCGTGTTCTACGACGGCACCAAGGCGCTGTGGACCTCGCCCACCTCGGGCAGGCCCGGAGCCAAGGCGACCATGCAGAAGGAGGGCAACCTCGTCATCTACGGCGCCGACAACAAGCCGCTGTGGTCGACGCCCACGGCAGGCAACCCCGGCGCGTATCTGAAGCTGCCCGAGCAGAGCGGCGTCCTGGTGATCTACTCCGCGGACGACGAGCCGCTGTGGTCGTCGAGCGCGTACATCGGCAAGCTGCCCTCGGGCCACGTGCTGCGTCCCGGCCAGTGGGTGCAGTCACACAACGGCCGCTTCAAGCTGATGCAGCAGGACGAGGGCAACGCCGTCCTGTACGACTCGCAGGGCGGCCAGCGCGCGGTCTGGACGACTCCGACGGCCGGCCACCCCGGCGCGCGGTCGATCATGCAGCGCGATGGGAACTGGGTGGTCGTCGACACCAACGACAAGGCCCTCTGGTCGGCCAAGACGGCGGGCAACCCCGGAGCGTGGCTGGCGGTCGGCAACGACGGGCAGGTCATCGTCTACTCCGGCGACAACCGGCCCCTGTGGTCGAGCCGCGGGCGCAAGTAGCGCGACGTACGGCGCGGCCCTTGCCAGGCACGGGGGCCGCGCCTGGCCCCATGGCGGCCTGCGCGACCGTGTGGGTAAACGTTCGACCCGCGGGCGGCGGGCCGGCCGCTCGTTCACCTGTTCCACCCCGAACGCGAGCCCCCTCGGCTGAGGTCGCTGCTGGACGCGGTCAGCTGATGACGGCCTGCTCCACCGTCCACTTCACGGCCTGGTCGCTGAGCGTCAGGCCGAGCCCGGGTCTGGAGGGCACCGCCATCCGGCCGCCGCTGATCTCGATTCGCTCGTTGAACAGCGGTTCGAGCCACTCGAAGTGCTCCACCCACGGTTCCTGCCCGTAGGCGGCGGCGAGGTGGAGGTGGATCTCCATGGCGAAGTGCGGCGCGAGCTGGAGCCGGTGATGCTCGGCCAGCGCGGCCAGGCGCAGGAACGGTGTGATGCCGCCGATGCGCGGCGCGTCGGGCTGCAGGATGTCGGCGCCGCCCGCGTCGATGAGCGCCGCGTGCTCGGCCACGCTGGTGAGCATCTCGCCGGTGGCCACGGGCGTGTCGAGGCCGGCCGCCAGCGCGGCGTGGCCCTCGTGGTCGTAGGCGTCGAGCGGCTCCTCGATCCAGGTCAGGCCGTACTCCTCCATGGCCCGGCCCATCCGCCGCGCCGTGGGCCTGTCCCACTGCTGGTTGGCGTCGACCATCAGAGGTACCGCGTCGCCCAGGTGCGCCCGCACGGCCTCGAGCCTGGCGAGGTCGGCGCGGGTGTCGGGCTGCCCCACCTTGATCTTGATGCCGCCGATCCCGCGCGCCAGCGCCGCCGAGGCGTTGTCGAGCACCTCGTCGAGCGGGGTGTGCAGGAACCCGCCCGAGGTGTTGTAGCAGCGCACCGAGTCGCGGTGCGCGCCGAGGAGCTTGGCCAGCGGCAGTCCCGCCCTCCTGGCCTTGAGGTCCCACAGCGCGATGTCCATGGCGGCGATCGCCTGCACCGCGAGCCCGCTGCGGCCCACCGACGCGCCCGCCCACACGAGCTTCTCCCACAGCCGGGAGATGTCGCTCGGATCCTCGCCGAGCAGGTCGGGGGCGAGCTCCACGGCGTGCGCGTACTGGCCGGGGCCGCCCGCCCGCTTGGAGTAGCCGAATCCGAGGCCCTCGTGGCCCTGCTCGGTGCCGATCTCGGCGAACAGCATGGCGACCTCGGTCATCGGCCGCTGCCTGCCGGTGAGCACTTTGGCGTCGCTGATGGGCACGTCGAGGGGAAGGCGAACGGACGAGAGGCGCACCGAGGTGATGCGGTCGTTCATGGGGGGCTCCAACTCGGGGTGGCGCGGCCGGGGGAGGTCCCCGGCCGCGGAACTCCAGTCTCGCGCGCTGCCTCGGCCGCGTAACGATCAGGTCTTGAGAAAAGACCCTGCCGGGGTGAACTCCAGGCCGAGGTCGGGGGTCTCGGCCAGCACGTAGACGTGGAAGGCCTGGGCCAGCGGGGTGAGCTGGGCGGGCCTGACGATCCCGATCGTGCGGAACAGCGCGGGCGACAGCGGGATCTCGACGGCGCCCGGCAGCGGCGCGGCGCCGTACCTCGGCAGCAGCGCGACCCCGAGCCCTGCGGTGACCAGGCCGCGCACCGTGTCGGACTCCTGCCCCTCGAAGGCGATCCTGGGCTGGAACCCGGCCGCGGCGCACAGGTCGTCGGTGATCTGCCGCACGCCGTAGCCCTGTTCGAGGGTGACGAAGTCCTCGTCGGCCAGCTCGGCGGCGCGCACCCGCCTGCGCCTGGACAGCCGGTGCGCGGCGGGGACGGTGAGCACCAGCTCCTGCTCGGCGAGCGGGGTGCCGGTCAGGTCGGGGTCGCCGGAGGGGAGCGGCGCGACGAAGGCCAGGTCGATCTCGCCTTCGCGCAGCCGCCGCAGCATCACCTGCCGCGAGCCCTGCACCAGGCTGAAGCGCACGAGCGGATGACGCTCGCGGAACCCGCCGACCAGCGAGGGCACGAGCGACCGGCCCAGCAGGTGCAGGAAGCCCAGCACGATGCGCCCGCTGCCGGGGTCGATCTCCTCGCGCACCTCGCGCACACCGGTCGCCATGACGGCGAGCGCGCGGGCGGCCGAGTCGGCCAGGGTGCGGCCCGCCCTGGTCAGCCTGATGCCGCGGCCGTGCGGGACGACCAGCGGGGTGCCGACGGCCTCGGACAGCGCGGCCAGCCGTCTGCTGACCGTGGGCTGCGGAACACCGAGCAGTTCGGCGGCCCGCGTGACGTGCTCGGTCTCCCTGAGCGCGGCCAGCAGCTCGAGGTTGGGTGCCAATTCATGCATCACAGTATGAATTTTCGCATATGGCGGTATTAGACGTATTTATTAGCTTTGCTTAGTTTCTTAGGTGTGGTTATCGCACCTCGGGTGACCGTCGGCGTCGCCGCTGCCGGCATCTCCTCCTTCGCTCTCCTGTACGCCCCGCAGGCCGTGCTCCCGCAGCTCGCCGCCGAGTTCCACCTCGACCCCGGCGGTGCCTCCCTCGCCATCGGCGTGGCCACGGGAGCGCTCGCCATCGCGGTGCTGCCGGTGGCCGCGCTGTCGGAGATCGTCGGCAGGCGGCGGATCATCCTGATCTCGGTGATCGCCTCGGTGGTGCTCGGCCTGCTGCTCCCGCTCGCGCCGACCTTCGAGAGCCTGCTGGTGCTCAGGGCCCTGCAGGGCGTGGCCATCGCCGGCTTTCCCGGCGTCGCGGCGGCGTACCTGATGGAGCTGCTCGGCGGCGCGGGCGTGGCCGCCGCGGTCGGCGCGATGATCGCGGGGAACTCGGTCGGCGGCATGGCGGGCCGGCTGGCGGCGGGGTTCGTCGCCGAACCGCTCGGGTGGCACGGCGCGCTCGCCTGCGTCGCCGCGCTCTCCCTGGTGTGCGCGGTGGTCACCGTCCTCGCCCTGCCGGCCACGCCGCCGCGCCCGCGGGTCAGGAGGGGCGGCGGCCTGCGGGCGGCCTTCAGCCGTCCCGTGCTCCTCGCGCAGTACGGCGTGGCCGCGGCGGGCGTGGGCTCCTTCGTCGCCGTCTACAACGCCGCGGGGTTCAGGCTCATCCGCGAGCTCGGCATCGCGCCCGCCATCGCCTCCCTCGTCTTCCTCGCCTACGCGACGGGCACGCTCTCCTCGAGCACGGCGGGCAGGCTCGTCGGCAGGTACGGCAAGCGCGCCGTGCTGGTCGCCGCGCTCCTGGTCACCGTCCTCGGCACGCTGCTGACCATCCCCGACAACCTGGCGCTGGTGGTGCTCGGCCTGGTCGTGCTGACCGGCGGCTTCTTCGCCGCGCACGCCGTGGCCAACGGGTGGGCCGCGGCCGAGGCGCCCGAGGGCGCCCGCGGCCACGTCTCCGGCCTCTACACGCTCTTCTTCTACGTCGGCAGCAGCGTCGGGGGCACCGTGGGCGGCATCGTGTACGGCAGGGCGGGGTGGAGCTGGCTGGTCGTCTTCACCGCCGCCTGGCTGCTGGCCGCGATGGCGGGCGTGCTGGCAGAGGGGCGCAGGCCGCGGGAGCGCGGGCGTCGCGCGGCGGGCGCGCGACGCACCTCTCCCGCGCTCACCCTCTGACGCGGCCGCCCATGTCGTCGACCAGCTGGGTCAGCCGGGCGAAGACCCTGTCGTCGCCGAGCCCGTCGTGCTCGTACTCGTTGGTCACCCACACCTGGGCGTTGCCGATCCGCGCGGCCGTCTCCAACTGCAGGCCCGAGTCGACGTACATGTCGTCGAAGTAGACCGCGGCGGCCACCGGCACCTCGTTGGCGGCCAGCCGGTCGGGATCGTAGAGCGCCGGCCACTCCTCGCGGGCGGCCATCACCTCGACCGCGCCGCGGAAGGGCCGCAGCTCGCGGATCTCCTCGAACATCCAGGGATAGATCATCTCCCCGGTGAACAGCAGCGGCCTGGCCGTCTCGGCGAAGGCGGGGTGCTCGGCCCGCATCCGCTCGGCCGCCCAGGCCGTGGCGCCGGGGCCCGCTCCGTAGATGCTCTCGTGCATCGCGGCGTACAGCGGGTTGTCGCCGAAGGAGGTCCTGGCCAGCACCTGGTGCAGGAAGGAGGTGGTCAGGCCCTCCTCGATCAGCCAGTGCATGCGCTCGTAGCCGGGCTTCATGCCGAAGTCGACGCCGAGGAACTGCAGCCGCCGCACGGTCAGCACGTCGCCGTCGGGCAGCAGCACGTCGCCCTCGGACAGGCGGTCGGCGAGCCGCGCCACGGTCTCCACGTGGTGCGGGTAGCGCCGGTAGAACTCCCTGTTCTTCGCCTCGACCCGCGGATAGGTGCGCCGGTAGACCTCGGCGGCGTCTGCCTCCAGGCCCGCGAGCCCGCCGGTGACGTAGCACGCGCTCAGCCCCTCGGGCGCCTGCGACAGGTAGGTCAGCGTGAGGAAGCCCCCGTAGCTCTGACCGAGCGTCGACCAGCGCCCGCCGCCGAAGACCGTCTTCCTCAGGTGCTCGGCGTCGGCCACGATCGAGTCGGCCCTGAAGCACGACAGGTAGGCGGCGCCCCGCTCGGCCGTCTCGAAGCGGGACATCAGCCTGCCGTCCACCCGGGAGCTGCGGCCGGTGCCGCGCTGGTCGAGCAGGATCACCCGGTGGGTCTTCAGCGCCTGACCGACCCAGCCGGACGGCCCGAGCGGTCGCGGGCCCTTCCCGCCGGGGCCGCCCTGGAGATAGAGCAGGCAGGGCAGGTCGTCGTCCCTGCGGGTGGGATCGACCAGCTCCCTGGCGAAGACCTGGATGCTCTCGCCGCCGGGGTCGGTCCAGTCGAGCGGGACGTCGGCGACGTGTTCGCGCACGTGCATGCCGGGGATGGTGTAGCTCTTCACCGGGCCGCGCCTACTCCGCGTTCTCGGGGACGATGTAGTAGCCGAAGTCGTCGCCGGTCTTCTCCAGCTGCCGCAGGACCTTGCGCGGGTCCTCGCCGGGGCCGGCCACGTAGAACGGCCTGCCGTCCCTGCCGAACTCGATGCTGCCCGCGTCGGCCGCGGCGCGCTCGCCGAGGAACGCGGCCAGCGGCGCGAAGTCGTCGCCGGGCTCGAAGCCGAGCCCCCTGGCGTACTCCACGCTGCCCAGCACCAGCTCGCGCGCCAGCGCGAACGGCGCCTCCTGGCGGCCGGCGTAGTCGGAGAAGAAGAACTCCCTGAAGCGCCGCAGCTCGACCTCGGACATGATGTCGGGGCCGATCGTGTGCTTGACGCCCAGGCAGTAGACGTCCACGAGGTAGCCGCACACCTCCAGCTTGTCCCAGCCGTGGCTCTTGGCCACGAGCACGGAGACCATGCCGGAGGAGCCGCCCTCCACCGGAGCCTCGTCGGTCCAGCCTCGCGTGGTCAGGCCCACGCTCCAGCCGGTGTTGACCCAGGCCCCGACCACCTCGGGAGCGGCCGCCTCGGCCTCGGCGGCGATCGCCCGGACCAGCGGGGCCACCTTCGAGGGCGGCACGCCGAGGGCACGGGCGATCTCCTTGGGCGACATGCCCTGTTCGCGTAGCTCGCGGACCTTGTTACGTAGCTCCATAGAGATGGGACTTTATCCGTTCGCCCCTGAGCGCGGACTCCAGGGCGGAGGTCACCATGGCGAGGCTGGCGAGGTTGTCGTGGCCCTCGCCCTGGGGCGGCCTGCCGGTGCGCAGCGCGTCGACGAACTCGCCTAACGCCCACGCCAGACCCTGGAACCGGTCGCGGCTCGCGTACACGTCGGGCTCCGGCTCGGCGGGCGTCACCCCCTCCGCCTCGATCACCGACCCGCCGTCCCACACCGCGGTGCCGCGCGCGCCGATCGCCCGCCAGCTGCCCGTCCACGAGGTCTGCAGGCCGGGGGCCGACCAGCTGCCGCTGAAGACGTACCGCAGGCCGCCGGTCATCTCAAAGATCGCCGTCGCGGAGCAAGCCCCGGTGTACCAGCTGGCGGCAGGCCTGAACGACTCGCAGTAGACCGACACCGGGTCGGCCCCCGAGATCGCCCTGGCCGCGTCGAACAGGTGGATGGCCATGTCCTGGATCAGCGGGTGCGGCAGGTCCTCCAGGAACTTGACGGTCTTGTAGGGGATGTAGAACTCCGAGGTCAGGATCGCCAGTTCGCCCAGCTCGGCCACCGTGCGCCGGTAGGCGACCAGCCCTGGGAGGTAGCGGCGGTTCTGGCTGACCATGAACAGGCGGCGCGCCCGGTCGGCGGCCGCGACCATTGTCGCGCCCTCCTCGAAGCTCACCGCCATCGGCTTCTCGCTGAGCACCGACACCCCTCGCTCCAGCGCGGCCAGCGTGACCTCACGATGCGCGGCCGGCACCGTGCCGTTGACCAGGAAGTCGGGCCGCAGCGTGGCGAGCATCTCGGTCACGGATCCGAAGGCGGGCACCCCGTGGTCACCTGGCACCTTCGAGGGGTCGAGGTCGGCCCAGCCGACCAGCGAGACATCGGGATGCAGGAGCAGCTCGGTGGCCCACTGGCGGCCGATGAAACCCGCGCCGGCGATGACGGCGCGCAGCGGACGGTCCTCGGTGATGGTGTCGAAGGCCATGGGCTCCCTTACCAGGTGATGGGGGTGTGGGCGTTGCTCAGCGGCACGCCTGGACCGCCCTCGGGGGCCGCCCACACGACGGCGTTGGCCAGCACGCGCCGCACGCCCGGGAGGTGGTAGACGGGATAGTCCTGGTCGCCGGGGCTGAAGTAGAACACCCTGCCCCTGCCCCTGCGGTAACAGCAGCCGCTGCGGAACACCTCGCCGCCGCTGAAGGAGCTGATGAACACCAGCTCGTCGGGCGTGGGGATGCCGAACGGCTCGCCGTAGGTCTCCTGCTCGTCGATGACCAGCGGGTTCGGCACCCCCGCCGCGATCGGATGGCTGGGGTCGATCGTCCAGACCAGCTCGCGCTCGCCCCCGTCACGCCAGTTGAGCGTGCAGGTGGTGCCCATGAGCACGCGGAAGATCTTGGAGAAGTGGGCCGAGTGAAGGACGAGCAGGCCCATGCCGCCGAGCACCCGCTCGTGCACGCGGGCCACGACCTCGTCGGCCACCTCCTCGTGCGCCGCGTGCCCCCACCAGGTGAGCACGTCGGTCTCGGCCAGCACCTTCTCGGTCAGCCCGTGGTCGGGCTCCTGCAGCGTGGCCGTGCGCACCCTGACCCGCTCACCCAGATCGTCGCGCAGGCCCCGCGCGATCTGGCCGTGCATGCCCTCGGGGTAGCGCCTGCGCACCTCCTCCTCCCGCTCCTCGTGCACGTTCTCGCCCCAGACGGTGACATTGATGGCCACTCGGGTCTCTCCCTTCGGTCACGCTGATCTCTACCCCGTTTCCTGACGAAAGTCGGGGTCGTGACGGGACGAACGGCAGAGGTGGGCCGACCGGGCCGACGGCCACAGTTGGGCGCATGCGAAAGACACTGACCGCCCTGCTCGCCGCCCCGGCTCTGCTGACCACCCCGGCCCACGCCGACCCCGCCCCCAAGGCGACCTTCGAACTCCCCGCGCCCACCGGTCCCCACAGCCTGGGGATGCGCGAGGCGCACCTGGTCGACGAGGAGCGCGGGAGGGAGCTGATGATCAGCGTGTGGTACCCCGCCCAGCCTGGCGGCGGTCCCGTGGCGCCGTACATGACGCCCAAGGCGGCGGCCTACTTCGACCAGGGCGCCGGGGCCATGGGGTTGCGGCCAGGACAGGTGGACTGGGCCGCCGTCGGCACGCACGCCCGCACGGACGCCCGGCCGAAGGGCCGCTGGCCGGTGGTGCTCTACTCGCCCGGCTGGGGATCCCTGCGCACGCTGGGCACCTCGACGGTGGAGGACCTGGCCAGCAAGGGGTACGTGGTCGTGACGATCGACCACACCCATGAGGCGCCCTTCGTCGAGTTCCCCGGCGGCCGGTTGGAGGTGGCCAGGCCAGGAACGGACCTGCGCTCCGGCATGGAGACCAGGCGGCAGGACGTGCTGTTCGTCCTGGACCGGCTGTCGTCGCTGAACGGGCTGGGCCACGCGATGGACCTGTCGCGGGTGGGCATGTTCGGCCACTCCTTCGGCGGCGACACCGCGGCGGAGGTGATGACCACCGACCGGCGCGTGGACGCGGGCGCCGACCTCGACGGCTGGCTGGCCTACGACGTCGACGGCGCCCAGCCCACCCGCGCCGCCGCCGAGGGCGTCACCCGGCCGTTCCTGCTGATGGGCTCGCCGGGCAGTACGCGCGACGGGCGGCCCAGGGCCCATCTGTCCTCGCCGGCCTGGAAGTCGTTCTGGGAGCACAGCCCCGGGTTCAAGCGCGACCTGCTGATGCCCGAGGCCATGCACTACAGCTTCACCGACGTCCAGGCCTTCCTGCCCCAGCTCGACGAGCGGCTGGAGGTCTCGCCCGAGATCAGGACGAGGCGCATCGGGACCGTGAGCGTCGCGTCGCAGCGCGCCTACCTCTCCGCCTTCTTCGACCAGACACTCAAGCTCCGTCCCCAGCGGCTCCTGCGCCGTGAGTCGGCGGCGCACCCGGACATCACGTTCGTTCGCTGAGCCGTTCCGAGACGACAACGACCTGACCGTGCCCGACGGGCCGCTGCGGCTGCTCCCGGGCGCGGTCGCGCCACGAAGAAACCGATGCTCCTTGTCCCATGCTCGTGTTCGCCTGCCCGCTCAAGAGGCCAGGCGTTAATGTGTTCGAGTCTGCGGCCTGTGCGCCAGGTGAGGCGAAGGAGGTGTTCGCATGGTGAGGTCCATCAGCCTTCTGATCGAGGAGGGGATGGCCGGCGTCGCGGCACATGCCCGCGCCCGGCGGGTCCGCCTTCAGCGGAGGCTCGCCCGGGCTGAGCTGGGTTCAGCCCGACATAAGCTCAACGCTCGGGTGCCCGAGCCTGCGACGCGTCGAGCATTCCGTTCCATAGCCTTGGGCGAGTTGTACGCGCTGTGAGCCGCCGTCGCGTGGGCGGCACGGGAATCCTCGTCCTCAGGGCGAGGGACAGGTCACGTCAAGGAGGCGGAGGAGCTGAGTGATCGAGAACGGGGTGGCGAGCCGTACGGCTACGTCTGGGACGGTCGCGTCTGGTGAGGCGGTCGGCAGGGTTCTTGGCACGCAGGCGGCCTCACCGCTCTCCTTCTGGGTCGGGCTCGCACCCGGCAGCGTGATCCAGCTCGACGACGTCGTCGTGACCAGGCGGGAGGTGCCCGGCTACGGGCAGGTGCTGGTCGCGGGCGTGGTGACGACCGTGGAGGCCAGGCACGAGGGCGCGGCCTACGACTCTGACGTGTTCCTCATCGCCGACGGCGCGCTGCCCGCCGCCGTGGTCGAGGTGGCCGAGGTCAAGGTGACCAGGGTCGAGCCGGAGGTGTTCGTGCCGCCGCTGCCGGGCTCGCCGGTCTACCGGGCGGGGGCCGGTGACAGGGACCAGGCGCTCTACTTCGACGTCATGGACCGCCGCGTTCCCATGGGCACCGGCCGCGACGGCCAGCCGCTCTACGTGAACTTCGACTTCCTCGACGGCACCAGGGGCGCCCACGTCTCGATCTCCGGTGTGTCGGGCGTGGCGACGAAGACCTCGTTCGCCACGTTCCTCATCTACTCGATCTTCAACTCGGGTGTGCTGCAGGGCGAGGCGGCCAACACCAAGGCGCTGATCTTCTCGGTGAAGGGCGAGGACCTGCTCTTCCTCGACCACCCGAACTCCCGGCTCGACGCCACCGCCGAGGCCGCGTACAAGCGGCTCGGGCTGCCGGCCAAGCCGTTCGGCAGCGTGCACGTCTTCGCGCCGCCGCGGCCCAACGACCCCAACGCGGTGCCGCACGTCGCCGCGCGCACGCACGGGGTCAGCGCCTTCTACTGGACGCTCGCGGAGTTCTGCAAGGAGGAGCTGCTGCGGTTCGTCTTCGCCGACGCCGACGACGAGCGGGCGGGATACTCCCTGCTGGTCGGGCAGGTAGCGGCGCGGCTCGCGTCCTGGGCCAGGCCGGTGGGCGACACCGGCGCGATCAGACTGGCGGTGGGCGAAGGCGGGCGACCCTCCCAAGAAGGCGGGCGACCGTCCGAAGAAGGCGGGACGGTCTGCCGGACCTTCGGCGACCTGGTCGAGCTGCTCAGCGACCAGCTCATGGACGAGGCCAGCCGCACGACCTGGACCGGCGCCCAGACCCCGCTCGGCACCGTCAACGCCTTCATGCGCCGCCTGCGCAGCGCGGTCAGGCCGCTGTCGCCGATCATCAGGGGCGACGTGGCAGGCGGGCGACCGCACTCCATCAGGACCTCCGACGCCCAGGTCTCCATCGTCGACCTGCACAACCTGCCCGAGCGCGCCCAGCGGTTCGTCGTCGGCGTGGTCCTGCGCGGCGAGTTCGCCAGGAAGGAGAGCTCGGGCACGGCCCGCCCGCTGCTGTTCGTGGTGCTGGACGAGCTGAACAAGTACGCCCCTCGCGAGGGCGACTCCCCGATCAAGGAGATCCTGCTCGATGTCGCCGAGCGCGGCAGGAGCCTCGGCGTGATCCTCATCGGCGCCCAGCAGACCGCCTCGGAGGTGGAGCGGCGCATCGTCTCCAACAGCGCGGTGCGGGTGGCGGGACGGCTCGACCCCGCCGAGGCGGCCAGGTCCGAGTACGGCTGGCTGCCGCCGATCGTCAGGGAACGCGCCACGATCGCCAAACCCGGCACGATGTTCGTCGCCCAACCCGAGATCCCGGTGCCGCTGGCCGTGGCCTTCCCGTTCCCCGCCTGGGCCACCAGGCCGTCGGAGGCGGTGCCGATCAAGGCGCCGAGCGCCGACCCCTTCGCCGGGCTGCCAGGCGTCGAAGACGACATCCCGCCGTTCTGATGGGAGCTCGATGAAGATCCTGCACACCGCCGACTGGCACGTCGGCAAGGTACTCAAGGGCCGCTCCCGCATCGACGAGCACCGCGCGGTGCTGCGCGAGCTCGTCGGGAAGGCCCGCGAGGAGAACGTCGACGCGGTCATCGTGGCGGGAGACGTCTTCGACACCTCCGCGCCCACCCCCGAGGCGCAGTCGCTGGTGATGCCGGCGCTGATGGCGCTGCGCGAGGACGGGCGCGACGTCGTGGTGCTGGCCGGCAACCACGACAACCCGCAGCTGTTCGAGGTCTACCGGCCGGTGCTCGGCGCGCTCGGCATCCACGTGGTCGGCGCGTTCCGCCGCCCCGACCAGGGCGGCACGCTCTCCTTCACGGCCAGGACGGGCGAGCCGGTGCGGCTGGCCGTCCTGCCGTTCCTGTCCCACCGGTACGTGGTGCGCGCCGCCGAGGTGCTGACCGGCACCGCCGCCGAGCACAACCGCGACTACGCCGCCCGGATCGGCGAGCTGATCGGCGCCCTGACCGCGGGCTTCGCCGCGGACACCGTCAACGTCGTCACCACGCACGGCACGCTGCCCGGCGGGGCCTTCGGCGGCGGCGAGCGCGAGGCACAGTCGATCTTCTCCTACTACTTCGAGGCGACCGCCTTTCCCTCCTCGACGCAGTACGCGGCCCTCGGCCACCTGCATCGCAGGCAGCAGATCCCGGGCCCGTGCCCGATCTGGTACAGCGGCTCGCCCGTCGCCGTCGACTTCGGCGAGGAGGCCAACACGCCGGGGGCGCTGCTGGTCGACGTGTCGCCGGGCCGTCCGGCCGTGGTGCGTGAGATGACCTTCGGGCAGGCCCGCACCCTCCGTACGGTCACCGGCACCCTGGAGCAGCTCGAGGCCATGGACGTCGGTGACGCCTGGCTCAAGGTGGTCGTGGAGGAGAAGCCGCGTCCGGGCCTCGCCGACACCGTGCGCGAGCTGCTGCCCGGCGCGCTCGACGTCTCCCTCGACGAGCGCTTCCGCCCGGTGCGCAGCGTGCCGAAGGCGTCGAGCGCGACGCGCAGCCCGCGCGAGCTGTTCCGCGACTACCTCAGCAGCAGCGGCCGCCACGACGACCAGGTGGCGGGCCTGTTCGACCGGTTGTACGACGAGGTGACGAGCTGATGCGCCCCTTTCTGCTGCATCTGGAGAACTTCGGCAGCTTTCGTGAATCCGTCACGATCGACTTCTCCGACATCGACTACTTCGCACTGATCGGCCCGACGGGCGCGGGCAAGAGCACGGTGATCGACGCGATCTGCTTCGCCCTGTACGGCACGGTGCCGCGCTGGGGCAAGGAGAACGTCATCTCGCACGCGCTCGCCCCCTCGGCCGCGGCGGGCAAGGTCGCGCTGGTCTTCGACAGCGCCGGACGCCGCCACGGGGTGGTCCGCGCGCTTCAGCGCGACGCGAAGGGCACCGTCCGCACCAAGGAGGCCAGGCTCGACGAGCTCGACCCGGCGGCGGCAGGCGATCTGACCGAGCTGCTGGAGGCGGTGCTCCGTCCGGTCGCCGAGGGTGACGCGGTCACGCCCGAGATCCAGCGGGTGACCGGGCTCGAGTACAAGTTCTTCACCCAGTGCGTGGTGCTGCCGCAGGGGCGTTTCGCCGAGTTCCTGCACGCCGCGCCGCGCGAACGGCAGGACCTGCTCGTCCAGCTGCTCGACGCGGACGTCTACGAGCGCATCAGGCAGCGGGCCGTACGGGAGGAGGAGGCGGCCAAGCAGGCCGCCTCGTTCGCCCGTGACCAGCTCGGCAAGCTCGCAGGCGCCGACGCGGACGCCGAGCGGGCGGCCGCGGAGCAGGTGGCGACGCTGCGCGCGCTGGCCGAGCAGATCGATCTCGACCTGCTGCGCGCCCGCGACGAGCAGATCCGCAGGGCGCGCGCCGACCGCGAGGCCGTCGCCGCCAGGGTCGAGGCGCTGCTCACGCTCGTCATGCCGGCCGACGTGCCGACGCTGGCCGAGACGGCCAGGCAGGCCGCCGCCGCGGTGACCACCCTGGCGGAGGAGATCGTTGCCCTCGAGTCCGACGAGCACCGCGCCCACGACGAGCTGGCCGCGCTCGGCGACCGGCAGGCACTCGGGCAGCGCCTGGCCGCTTTGGACGAGCGGGAGCGGCTGACCGCCGCCGCGGCGGCCGCCAGGGAGGCCGCCGAAAGAGCCGGCGCCGCGCTGCCCGCCCTCGCCGACGCCGCGCGGCGCGCCGCTGGAGCGCTGTCGGCCGCCGAGCGCGAGCGCGACAGGCTCCGCGACGCCCACACCGCCGCCGATCTGGCCGCCAGGCTGACCGTGGGGCAGCCGTGCCCCACCTGCCTGCGCCCGCTGACCGAGCTGCCGCACCACCCCGCGCTCGCGGACGTCGGCACCGCCGAGCGCGCGCTGGCCATCGCCAGGGGAGCGGCCGACCAGGCCAGGACCACGCTCGGCAAGGCCGAGACCGAGGCCGCCATGCTCGACGCCCAGGCCACCGCGCTGTCGGCCAGGCTCGCCGAGCTGCCGCCGCCCGGCGACCGGGCCGCGCTGGAGGAGCGCCTGGCCGCCATGCGCAAGGCCGACGAGGTCGTGGCCGAGGCGCGCAGGGCGGTGCGGGCCTGCCGCGCCCGGATGGACCGGGCGCAGCGCGCCGCCGAGTCCGCCGCCCGCAAGAGCGAGCAGGGCTGGCGCGACCTGGAGCTGGCCCGCGACCGCGTCCTCGCTCTCGGCGTGCAGCAGGGCGGCGCGCCGCCACCGGTCGATCGGGAGGACCTGCACCGGGCCTGGACCGCGCTGCTCGAATGGCGCAACCAGGCGGGACGCGCGGCCCGCGCCGAGCTCAACGAGCGCGACGCGGAGCTGTCCGAGATCGAGGCGGGCCGGACGAAGGAGCGCGCCATGCTCGTCGCACGGCTGGCCGAGCACCAGATCGGCGTGGCCGCGCAGGCCACGCCCGAGCAGATCGGCGGCGCGATCGCCACGGCGATCGCGAGGGCCGAGAGCAGGCTCGAACGGGTCAGGGAGGACCGCGAGCGCGCCCGCGCCCTGGAGGCCCTGGCCGTGGAGAAGGAGCAGGAGGCCAGGGTCGCGCACGAGCTCACTCTCCTGCTGCGGGCCAACGCCTTCGAGCGGTGGCTGTGCGCGGAGGCGCTCGAACTCCTCGTCGTCACCGCCTCCGACACGCTGCGGGAGCTGTCCGACGGGCAGTACGAGCTGGCCCTTGGCGGGAAGGGCGACATCGAGGTCATCGACCACGGCGAGGCGGGCCTGCGGCGCAGCGCCCGCACGCTGTCGGGAGGCGAGACCTTCCAGGCCGCGCTCGCGCTGGCCCTGGCGCTGTCGGGGACCATCGCGCGCAGCCTCGACTCGATCTTCCTCGACGAGGGGTTCGGCACGCTCGACCCCGCCACGCTCGACACCGTCGCCACCACGCTCGAACGCCTCGCCGCGGGGCAGGACCGCATGGTCGGTGTCGTCACACACGTTCCCGCGCTGGCCGACAGGGTGCCGGTGCGCTTCGAGATCGGGCGCGACGCCAGGGGCTCGCACCTGCGGAGGGTGGGTCCATGACGGCGGCCGTCGCCGAGTTCACGGTCGATCCGTGGGATCCGGGCTACGCGGCCGCGCTGGCCGTCGAGGCGCTGGCCGAGCTCGGCCCCACCAGCGCCGAGCTGGTCCTCGACGTCGAGCGGGACGCCGCCGACTGGAAGCCGATCGATCCGCCGCCGGGCACCACGGCGCCGGAGGTCCTGCTGATCGCCGACGGCGTGCGCAGGATCGACGCCCGCGTGTGGGTGCACGACCCGTCCTCGCCGATGCCGACGCCGGGCATCGCGGCCTCGTTCGCGGCCGGCATCGTCGAATGCGGCCCGGCGGGCGCCTCGCTGGCCGCCGTCGAGGTGGGCAGGGCGCTGTTCAGCGCCTCGGCGCAGACGCCCGAGATCAAGACCCCGCACGCCACCTACCGCGCCGAACGGGCGGCAGGGCCCAGCATGGACGAGCTCTCGCTGGCGCTCCAGCGGCAGGTCACGCAGCTCGAGGTGGATCTCGCGGTGCGGCACCGCTCGCGCGCCGACGACCTGCTGCTCGTGGACGGCCCGCTGCGCGGGCGTACCCACCTGCCGCGCACCGTCGGCTACATCAAGACCCACCATGCCGCCTACCTGCCCGGCCCGCAGAGCTCTGTCATCTCCGCGCTCTCGCCCGGCCAGCGCACCCCCGTCTTCCTGATGGGCACCAGCTGGCGGCGACACGCGTGGTACGTCCGGCTGCCGGTCCGCTCGGCCGCCCCGTGGGCGGGCATCGCCAGGTGTGAGGCGGGCGCGGAGCTGCCCGCCGACGAGGTGGTACGGCTCGCCGACGCCCTCACGCTCGTGCTGCCCGCGCTGGCTGGGGTCGACTACAAGGACCCGCGCGCGCCGCAGAACCTCGTGCCCATCGGCGGGCTGGAGAAGTTGCTGCGCCACCGCCTCGGCGACCCCAAACTCCTCTACCGGGCACTGCGCGGCGCCGCCGGCCCTTGACCGCCCGGTTTCCGTGACCCTGATCGACCGCCGGTTCGTGCTGGTCGCGGTGTCCGCCGGGGTCGTGCTCGCGGGTTTCCAGCCGGTCCGCGCGTCCGCCAGGCAGCGACCCGTGCTCGAATAGACGGTCATGGACCATATGAAGCTGCGGGAGCTGGCAGGACGGTTGGCGGCGGTCGAGGGAGTGGCGGCGGTGGCGCTCGGCGGCAGCAGAGCCAGGGGGACGCACCGGCCCGACTCCGACATCGACCTCGGGGTCTACTACAGGGACGCCCTCGATGTGGACGCGCTGCGGGAGCTCGCGGCCCAGGTGAGCGGGGGACGGGCGGAGGTGACCGAGCCCGGCGGGTGGGGACCGTGGGTGGACGGCGGCGGCTGGCTGACGATCCGCGGCCAGCGGGTCGACTGGATCTACCGCGACCTGGACAGGGTGCGCCAGGTCTGGGCGGAGTGCCAGGAGGGCCGCTACGAGGTCGGCACGCAGCCCGGTCACCCGCTCGGGTTCTACTCCCACGCCTACGCGGGAGAGGTGGCGTTGTGCCAGGTGCTGGAGGACCCCTCGGGTGAGCTCGGCGAGCTGAGAGAAGAGACCCAGGCCTATCCCGAGCGGCTGGGCCGGGCGCTGTCCGACGGGCTGTGGGAGGCGGAGTTCTCCGTGCGGCTGGCCAGGTACGGGGTGAAGGGCCACGATGCCGCGTACACGGCGGGATGCCTGTTCAAGGCCGTCGGGGTGGCCTGCCACGCGCTGCACGGCAGGGCGGGGAGGTGGTTGATCAACGAGAAGGGGATGGTCGCCTCGGCCGGACGGCTGGAGATCACGCCGCAGGGGTTCGCCGAGCGGGTGGAGGCGATCTTCACGGCGTGCTCGGACGACGAGCCGGCGCTCTCGGCCCACGCGGTGGACGAGGCGGCGACGCTGGTCGAGGAGGTGCGGGCGCTGACCCGGTGATCCACCATCCCGCCCGGGAAGACATCCCTCATGTCACAATTTTTCACAGTAGAACCCCAGGTCACACCTATGTCGGGTTTGTGAGCAAAACTTTTCCCCATCTTGAGCCAACCTTTTCTGGCTGATGTGCCTCTAAGTGATAGAGGGGGTCGGGCAATCCCGAGCCTGGCCCCATCGAACGGGGAGAGGAATCAGCACCCTCATGAAGAAGATCGCAGCAGGACTCATCGTCGCCACCATGGGTGGCGCTCTGCTCGTGACCGGTGGAACGGCCGCGCAGGCTCGCGCCGCGCTGGACGTCCAGATCGAGGACATCAACCCTGACCCGGTGGTCGTCGCCAAGGGCGGCGAGGCCACCGCGAGCTTCTACGTCGACGCCACCCAGGGCGCCCACGTGGAGCTCAAGGTCGAGCCGGTCGGCGACGTGCGCACGTTCGCAGCCAAGAGCGTCAGCGCCATCCCTGACGGCGCCCGCTGGAAGTTCACGGTGCCGTTCAACTCCGGCGACGAGGGCAAGTGGCGGGCCACCGCCACCGCCAAGAAGGACGGTGAGACCGACCGCGACAAGGCCTACTTCGAGGTCGAGGTCCAGGGCGGCAAGGCCGACACCCGTATCACCGGCTTCAAGGCCAGCCCCGACCCGGTGAAGAAGGGTCGCAGCCTCTGGTTCTCCGGTCGCCTCCAGGCGAACGAGGACGGCTGGGACGGCGTGCGCGGTGGCGAGGTCGAGATCTACTTCCGCGCCAACGGTTCGAGCGGCTGGAAGTACGTCACCAGCACCGAGAGCCGGTGGGGTGGCAAGTTCTCCGCCAAGACCCGCGCCTGGAAGAGCGGCACGTTCAAGGCCGTGTACGAGGGTGACGACGACACCAACGGCTCCGAGAGCCGCAGCGACTGGGTGCGCGTCTACAGCTGGCGCCGCTAGTCATCACTGAAACACGCCGGTCCGCTCTCCAGCGGGCCGGCGTTTTTCACGTTCCCTGCCAGGCGTCCGCGAGTGACGGAGAACACCCTGGGTAACGGGGTACGTATGAAGCAGTTGGAGGATTTCGACCCCTTTGACCTCTTCGACATCGAGGCGGCCAGGCTCGACCGGCACTTCGCCTCGCTCGACGAGGAGGGATGGAACCGGCCCTCGCGCTGCGACGGCTGGTCGGTGCGCGACGTGCTGGCGCACCTGGCAGGGGGGGAGCTCTACAACCACGCCTGCCTCGACGGCGACGTGAAGGGCTTCTTCGCCAGGGTCGAGGCCGAAGGCGTCAAGGGGTTCGACGGGTTCAACGAGTGGTGCGTACGGCAGCGCCGTTCGCTGCCGGTCGAGCAGGTGCTGGAGGAATGGCGGACGAAGAACGGCGAGACGCGCGAGCGGATGAGGGCGCTCGGCCGCGACGGACTGCTGCAGACCTCCGCCGGGCCCTACCCCGCGGGCCTGCAGACCTTCCACTACGACTCGGAGTACGCCACGCACGCCGACGACGTGGGCGCTCCCGTCGCCGAGGACGAGCTGGACGACCGCATCTGGTGGCGGCTGCTGCTGGCTCGCCACGTGCTGGCCGAGCAGGGGTCGAAGGCACAGGTGGAGCCCACGGCCGAGCAGGTCTGGGTGCACGCCGAGGGGGTGAGCAAGTCGATGTCCTTCCCCGAGTTCGTCGACGCGACGGTCGGCAGGACCCTCCCCGAGCATGATCTCGACCCGCGCCTCGCCACGGCACTGCGGTGCCTCGCCTGAAAGGAGGCCGAGCATGTGGCTGCGCGACCGCGCGGGAACCGAGCCGGCCACCGCGCGCAGCCCGACGCGGGCCAGGAAGATCCTGTCCGCCATCGCGCTGCCGGTGGCGCTGGCCGCCGCGATCTTCTTCACCGTCCAGGCGATGAGCTCGGGGAGGGAGGTCTGGTGGTGGGAGGCGGCCATCGCGTACGCGGTCGCGCTTTTCGCCGCCGTCGACCTCGTCGTGCTGCTGCGCCGCTCGCGCCGTTGAGAGGTCCGCCGTTGAGAGGTCAGCGTCCGATGGCCCGGTGGAGCGCGGCCCCGAGCGCCTCGGCGGAGAACGAGGGCAGGACCGCCGCCAGGTGACCGTCCGGCCTGACCAGGTGGACGCTGTCGGGCCCCGCGCCCTCGCCGAGCGGCGCGCCCTCGATCCCGAGGTCGGGTAGCGCGAGAACCTCCACCGGCACGTCCCCGAGCCCGGCTCCGAGGGCCGCCGCCTCCGCGACCCTCTCGGGCCGCCCGACCAGCACGACGAAACCCGCGCCGAAGCGCTCCCTCAACCGGCCGCCGCGCACCGGCGCGTCGGGGCAGATCACCCCGGGCACCGGCGGGCGCGCCGCTCCCGGCTCCTCGGGCACCGGACCGGTGGCGGTGGTCAGCGGGGAGTCGACATACCAGTACGGCTCGGCCAGCTTCCCCGAGTCGATCAGCAGCCGTGCCCCGGGATCGGTGACGGCCCGCTCCAGCACGGTCCGCCGCCACTCCCATTGCGCGGCGGTCTGCGGCACGAGGAACTCCATCGTCTTCGCCGTCACCTCCAGGTTGACCAGCGCCGCCGCGCGCCGTTCGGCGTCGTAGGAGTCCAGCAGCCGATCCGGCGCGCCGCGCCGTACCAAGGCCAGCTTCCAGGCCAGGTTCTCCGCGTCCTGCAGTCCGGAGTTCAGGCCGCGCGCCCCGAAGGGAGCGAACAGGTGCGCGGCGTCGCCCGCCAGGAACACCCTCCCGCGCCCGAGCGACGCGGCCACCCGCGAGTGGAACCGGTAGACCGTCACCCAGACGATCTCGTACGGCAGGCTCCCCGTGATGCGCCCGACCATGCCGTCCAGGTCGGCCGTCGCCAGGTCGAAGCCGGGAGGCACCTGCCAGTCGATCCGCCACACCGAGTCGGGACACTGGTGCACCAGCACCTGCCGCCCGGGGTTCCACGGCGGGTCGAAGTAGAAGCGCCGCTCGCTCGGGAACGGCAACGACGCCTTGATGTCGCAGATCAGGAACAGGTCCTCGAACGAGCGGCCGGGGAAGTCGATCCCGGCCAGCCTGCGGACGGCGCTGCGCGGCCCGTCGGCGCCGACCAGGTGCGAGCCACGGACCGGACCGTCGCGGGTGAGGACGTCCACGCCGTCGTCATCCTCGCGATAGCCGATCACCGGGCAGCCGTACCTGAGGTCGACCAGCGGTTCGGCGGCGACCCTGGCGCCCAGCAGCTCCTCCACCCGCGCCTGCGAGATGTTGATCCACGGCGGCACCTCCGCCTTGGGGAAGGTCACCGAGTACAGCTCGTGCTCGCGGAAGTAGGTGCGGCCGGTGGTCCAGGTGACGCCCTCGGCCACCATGGCGCCGGCCACGCCCACCCGGCCGAGGATGTCGAGCACGTCGCGCTGGAAGCAGATCGCCTTCGAGCCGACGGCGGAGCGGTGCGGCGCGGCCTCCAGCAGCACCGTCGGCACCCGCCAGCGGGCCAGGAGCAGCGCGGTGGCGAGCCCCACGGGACCCGCCCCCGCGATCACGACTGGAGCCGGTCCCATACCGCCCTGTCCCGTTCCGCCGTCCAGATGACCGGCCGCTCGACGCCGTCCAGCTCGTCCCAGAGCCGGGAGACGTTGAACGGCAGGCAGTGCTCGAAGATCGGCCAGCCGCCGTACCGGGGCGCGAGGGCGGCGTGGGTCGCGTCGAAGGCCTCCTTCAGCGTGCCGCCCCGCCGGTGCACCGCGCCCACCTCGCGCAGCATCACCTCGAGGAAGTCGCGGGTCTGCGCGATCGCCGCGCCGACCTCGCGGGTGACCGCCCCTCGCCCGCCGATCAGGGTCCGCGCGCCGAGCGCGGCGACGCGGTCGAGCGTGGTGGTCGACCACTCGCGGTGGAAGGCGTCGCCGGTGTAGAGCGCGGCTCTCGCCTCGACCAGGTCGCCGGCGAACAGGATCCGCTCGTCCGGCAGCCACGCCACGATGTCGCCCTCGGTGTGCCCTCTGCCGAAGTAGTGCAGCTCGAGGAAGCGGCCGCCGCCGAGGTCGATGGTGAGGCGGTCGGTGAAGGTGAGCGTGGGCAGGGTCAGCCCGGGGATCGAGCCCGGATCCTTGAACAGCCGGGGCATCCTGGCGTACTCCGACTCCCAGTCCTGCTGCCCGCGCTCCTCGATGAGGGCCCTGGTGTTGGCGTGCGCGACGATCACGTCGGCGTCGAACGCGGAGGCGCCCAGCACCCTGACCGCGTGGTAGTGCGAGAGGACGAGGTAGCGGACCGGCTTGCCGGTGTGCTCGCGCAGCTTGGCCAGCCACTGCCGGGCGGCGGTGGGGGTGGCCATGGCCTCGAAGCAGACCAGGAAGTCGTCCGCCTCGATCGCGCCGACGTTGGGATCACCCTCGGCGGTGAGCGCGTAGACGCCGTCACCGACGATCTCCAGTGTCTGCCTCTTCTCCTCCACATCCCCGGAGGACGCAAACGCCCGCATACTCGTCTCCTACCCAAGCCGCTCTCCCTTTTCTCGGGTCGCTCCGTTTTCCAGTCCTTACGGCAAGCCATCCCCAGCGCCTCCGTAGTCACCAGCTCCGGTCTGTCCAGGGGACGCTCCTCGGGCGCGCGCCGTCCCTCCGTCACGGCGAGACGTTGGCCCGGTCCGTGGGAGACCCCGGCCCGCGCGCCCGAGAAGCGTCCCTTTGAGAGGCCGCACCCCGCGCCGGACGGAGGCGCGGGAGCGGGCTTGCCGTAAATCCGAAGAGACCGGCACCCCCGAAGAGCGCCAGGGCGACGAGTAGCGCGAGGGTACGTCTCATGGGCAGACCCTTCGTGATGGGGAGTGGCTGCATTCTAAGATGGCAAACTAATAGCTGCAATATTTCGACGTGATCTCGCAAAAATATGATTGCTGTTGTTGGGCGGTCCGTGCGTGTCAAGTACCAGGTGGGGCCGCTCGGCGCCGGCAGGAGAACTCGAAAGCCCCGCGCAAGCGGCGCTGCCCGATGCGTGCAAGTGGTTGCAAGCACTTACGTTGATCCGCGTATAGTTTGCGCATGACGCGACGACTGGCCGAGGTGGCCAAGAAGGTCGGGGTGAGCGAGGCCACCGTCAGCCGGGTGCTGAACGGGAAGCCGGGGGTTTCCGAGGCCACCCGCGAGGCCGTGCTGACCGCGCTCGACGTGCTCGGCTACGAGCGCCCCACCCAACTGCGCGGCGACCGGGCCCGCCTGGTCGGGCTGGTCCTCCCCGAGCTGCAGAACCCGATCTTCCCCGCCTTCGCCGAGGTGGTCGGCGGCGCGCTGGCCCAGCAGGGGTTCACCAGCGTTCTGTGCACCAGGACCGTCGGCGGCGTCTCGGAGGCCGACTACGTCGACCTGCTCCTGCAGCAGCAGGTGTCGGGAGTCGTCTTCGCGGGCGGGCTCTACGCGCAGGCCGACGCCTCGCACGAGCACTACGAGCTCATTCTCGAGCGCAAACTTCCGACCGTCCTGGTGAACGCCGCCGTCGAGCACCTGGGCTTCCCGCAGGTCTCCTCCGACGACGCGGTGGCCGCCGAGATGGCGCTGGGCCATCTGCGCGCGCTCGGCCACGAACGCATCGGCATGGTCCTCGGGCCCAAGGACCACATGCCCTCCCGCCGCAAGCTCGAGGCGTTCCTGGCGGCGGGCGGCGACCACGACCTGGTCGAACACGCCATGTTCTCGCTGGAGGGCGGGCACGCGGCGGCCACCAGGCTGGTGCGCAAGGGCGCGACCGGTGTCATCTGCGCCAGCGACCTGCTGGCCCTGGGCACGATCAGGGCCGCCCGGCGGGCGGGGCGCAAGGTCCCCGACGACCTGTCGGTGATCGGGTACGACGACTCGGCCCTCATGACCTGCGTCGACCCGCCGCTCACCACGGTCCGCCAGCCCATCGACGCGATGGGCCGCGCCGCGGTGGACCTGCTGGTCGCGCTGATCGACAAGGCGGTGGTCCCGGCCGACGAGCTGCTCTTCGAACCGGAACTGGTCGTCAGGGCCTCCACCGCCCGCGTCCAGTAGGTTCAGGCGCGTCCCGACGGCACGCGCCTGGGGTCGATCCGCAGGTGCGCGTCGCCGAAGACGTGCGGGCCCGCGGCCGCGATGAAGTCGCCGGGGAAGCCGAGCGTGAAGTCCGTGGCCGCCTCCAGGCGCCGCACGGCCTCCTCTGGCAGCACCAGGCCGAGCGCGCCCACGCTGTCCTCGAGCTGCGCGGCGCTGCTCGCCCCCACGATCGGATGGACGGCGTGCGACCTCGCCCTGGTCCATGCGATCGCCACCTGGGCGGGGGAGTGCCCCAGCTCGTCGGCGACCTCCTGCACCGCCTTCGCCACGGCCAGCTCCCTCGCGCCGAGTGACTCGCGGGAGACGCGGCCGCCGGTGGGGCCGTCCTGCGGGCGGGTGAACCTGCCGGACAGCACCCCGTGCGCCAGCGGCCCCCACGCGGCGACCGTCAGGCCGAGCGTCTCCGCCATCGGCAGCAGCTCGCGCTCGACGTCGCGGTTCAGCAGGCTGTACGGCACCTGCACCGCCGAGAACGGCGTCCATCCACGCCACTCGGCCAGCGTGTTGGCGCGGGCGACCACCCACGCGGGAGCGTCGGAGATGCCGGCGTAAAGGATCTTCCCTGCCCGGACGGCGTCGTCCAGCGCCCGCATCGTCTCCTCGACCGGGGTGTGCCGATCCCAGAGATTGACCCAGTACAGGTCGATGTAGTCGGTCCGCAGCCGCCGCAGGCTCTCCTCCAGTGACAGGACGAGATTCTTGCGGTGGCTGCCCGCCGCGTTCGGGTCGCCGCCGTCGCGCGAGACCGTGTACTTGGTCGCCACGACGAACCGGTCACGCCTGCCCTCCAGCAGCTCACCGAGGACGGACTCGCTGCGTCCTCCGCCGTAGAAGTTGGCGGTGTCGACGACGTTGCCGCCCGCCTCGCCGTACCGGTCGAGGATGCGGCGGGCGGCCTCGAGCTCGGTGAAGAGCATCGCGCCCAGGAACACCTCGGAGACCCGTAGCCCGGTTCCGCCGAGCAGCCGGTAGCGCATGATCAGGCCGGGACGGGCTGGGCGGCGGCGGCGCGCAGCGGCGCGAGGGCACGGGACCAGGCGACGACCTCGTCGAGAAGCTCGATCAGGGTCGGCTCCTGGTGCGGGCCCGGCGCGAAGACGCCCGGCTGGGTGGGGTCGGTGATCTCGAAGTCGGTGAACACCGACAGCGCCACCTGGCTGCGGACGCTCGCGACCTTGAGCTCGGTGAGGGAGAGCCGCAGGTGCTCGACCGCCCGTGTGCCGCCGTGGACGCCGTAGCTGACGAACCCCGCGGCCTTGTTGTGCCATTCGGCGAACAGGAAGTCGATCGCGTTCTTCAGGGAGGCGGGGACGGAGTGGTTGTACTCGGGGGTGACGAAGACGAAGCCGTCGAAGGAGGCGATCGTCTCGGACCACTTCGAGGTGTGCGCGTGGGCGTACTCGCCGAACAGCGCGGGTACCGGCTCGTCGAGCAGCGGCAGGCCGTACTCGGCCAGGTCGACCACCTCGTAGGTCACCCCGTCGCCGATGGTGGCGTGCCGGCCGGCGACGTCGGCGACCCATAGGGCCACGGCGGCTCCCTTGCGGCGCGGCCTGGTGCTGCCGATGACGATGGCGATGCGGGTCATGGTGTCTCTCCTTCGTGGTGCGGACAACCGGTAAAGTACAACGTGCATGGCAATAAGTAAAACGATGATTGTAAAGAGGTGTCGTGACCAGGACTCCCAGGGCCGACAAGCGACAGGCGATCCTCGCCGGTGCGCTGAGCGTGTTCGCACGTGACGGCTACACCAGAGCGAGCATCGACACGATCTCCGCGGCGGCGGGGGTGTCGACCCGCACGATCTACAACCACTTCACCGACAAGGCCCAGCTGTTCCAGACCGTCATCCAGGAGAGCGCGGCCGCGGCGGCGCACGCCCAGATCGCGATCATCGATCGGCACCTGAGCAAGGTCACCGACCTGGAGGCCGACCTCGTCGAGTTCGGCAGGGCCTTCGTGGCCCCCGCCGCCGACCAGGCCGCGCACTTCGCCCTGGTCCGCCAGATCAACGCGGAGGCGGGGCACATCCCGGCGGCGGCGATCGAGGCCTGGCAGGAGACCGGGCCGCGAAGGGTCCGCCGCGAGCTGGCCGGACGCCTGGAGCGGCTGGCCGGTCAGGGCCTGCTGGAGATCGGCGACCCCGATCGGGCGGCGCTGCACCTCATGGCGCTGATCTCGGCCACCGGCAGGGCGGTCGCCGTGCCCACCGAGGAGGAGATCGCCGAGACGGTCCGCGCGGGCGTCCGCGTCTTCCTCCACGGCTACCTGCGCTGACGGCGGGCCTGGCGCTCGGGCGTAGAGTCTCTGGCCGACAAGCGGCGAGAGACCTGAGAGGTGTGCGCGGTGCGGTTCTTCCGAGGTGGACTGGCGATGGCCCTGCTGGGGGCGGCGGTGTGCGGGTGCGCCGTGACCGACTGGGCCGTGCGCCAGCGGCTGGGAGAGGCCGCCCCCGTGGCCACCGCCACCCCGGCCCCGACCGCAAAGGACGCCAAGGACGCCGAGCTGCCCGCGGACGCGCGTGAGCTCTATCTGGAGTCGCTGCGGCAGCAGGCGCTGCAGCCGACCGTCCACCTGGTGCACGAGTACTACCGGCAGAAGAAGTTCTATCCCGGCGGCAGCCGCTCCGTCGTGGTCTCGCGGTTCGACTACGGGACCAAGGCCGTGCATCTGGAGAACTCGCAGGTGACCGTGGCGGGCGGGAAGACCTGGACGGCGTGGTCGACCTGGTGCCTCGACGGGTCGGAGGACTGGTTCTGGACCCGCGAGGTCGGCTGGAGCCTGAGGTCCAGTAGCGGGTGCCCGAGCCTCCCCTCCCAGGCGTGGCTCAACGACGGCCTCGGCGTCGGCGGGCTGACCGAGGAGCAGGCCGACGTCTTCGTCGGGAAGCTCCGCGAGTGGACGGGGCTGATCACGGCCCGCGGGATGAGCGTCGTCAAGCGCGACGGCAAGCCGTACGTGCGCCTCGAGATCAGGGTGCGGCCGGTGCGGTTCGGCGGCGGGCGCCCGGTCGGCGCGGGCCTGTACCACGACGCGTTCAAGCACACCGAGCTCGACGGGATCGCCCACCCGTACGGCCTGCTGGCCGGCGGCGGATCCGCGATGGACATCGTCCGCTACATCGACCCCGAGACTCGGCTGCCCGTCTACTCGGAGACGCGGGAGACCGGCAGTGGAGCCTGGCGGATGCACAGGGTCGAGTACGAGTTCGGCCGCCCGGTGGGTGAGAGCGCCCGGCCCGCCAAGCCCGGCATCGCCCGGCTGAGGTGGCAGCCGGAGGGAGCCGTCATGTAGTCGTTATATTTCAATCTGCTGTCAGAATATTGCAAGCATGTGTCGCTGCTGCTTATCGTGTGGATCCTCCTCATCCCCATCAGAAGGGTCCAGACCGATGAGCAGCTCCCGCAGAGCACTCGGCCTGCTGATCGTCACCGGCCTCGGCCTGTCGGTCGCGGCCTGCGCCTCCACGGCCGAACCGCCCGCCCCCGCCGCCTCGGCGACCGGCGGCTCGGCCCGGGCCGCCGCGCCCGTCACGATCTCCGTCGGCTGCCAGCCGCCCAAGACCAACCCCCTGCAACGCAAGGACTGGGACGACGACGTCGCCGCCTTCCAGAAGCTGCACCCGCACATCACGATCGACAGCAAGGACGGCTTCCCCTGCCACGACGTGAAGACGTACGACGCCAAGCTGGCGGGCGGTCAGATGGAGGACGTCTTCTACGGCTACTTCGGCGACGTGCAGACCGCGATCAAGGCGGGCCAGGCGGCCGACATCACGCCCTACGTGGACACGATCACCACGTTCAAGGACATCGACCCCAGCGTGATGGCCGCATACACGGTTGACGGCAAGATTTACGGTGTTCCGCGCGGAAATTACAAAGTCGGGCTGGTCTACAACCGCAAGCTCTTCACCCAGGCAGGACTCGACCCGAACACCCCGCCCAAGACCTGGGCGGAGATCCGCGAGGCGGCCAAGAAGATCAGCGCGCTCGGCCCCGGCTACATCGGCTACGGCGAGTACAGCGCGGGCAACACCGGCGGATGGCACTTCACCCAGTCCATCTACGGCAGGGGCGGCGCGATCGTCGACGAGACCGGCAAGAAGGCGGCATTCAACACGCCCGAGGGCAAGGCGGTCCTGCAGAACCTCAAGGACATGCGCTGGACCGACAACAGCATGGGCACCAAGCAGCTCTACCAGTGGGACGACCTCATGCGGCTCATGGGCGCGGGCAAGATGGGCATGATCCTCGGCGCGCCCGACGTCATCACCGAACTGCACGACAACCGCAAGGCCACGTACGAGGACTTCGGCCTGGCCGCCTTCCCCGAGGCCAAGGCCACGCTGGGCGGCGGCGACGGATACATGTTCAACCCCAAGGCCACCCCCGAGCAGATCAAGGCCGGGCTGCTCTGGCTCGACTACTACGTGCTCACGCCCGGCAGGGGCCAGTTCGACTACGCGCGCCAGAAGGCGACAGGGCGGGCCGTCGGCCTTCCTGACAACAACGTGTGGGGCGACAGCCCGACCGGCCAGAAGCTCCTCGAACTGCGCAAGGCCAACTCGACGCTGCCGCTGGAGAACTTCTCGGCGTACGTCGAGGGGTCGGCGGACGTCCCGCTCAAGCTCGAGCCGCCCATGAACCAGCAGATCTACCAGATCCTCGACACCCCGATGTCCGCGGTGCTCACCCGCGAGAACGCCGACATCGACCAGCTGCTCGCCGAGGCGGCGGCCAAGGTCGACAGCGTGCTGAGCAAGGCGAGCTAGCCCCCTCCGACCGTCGTCTCCCGGAGGGTCCTCACCGCACGACCCTCCGGACGGCGGCCGGTCGCCGAACCACTGGAGTAATCGTTGAACGTGGCAAGCGTGGGGAGACGGCCGCCGTCCCGAAGGGGCCGCGAGGCCAGACGCAACCTCACCGCCTACGGCTTCCTGTGCGCCGCCCTGATCTGTTTCGGCGTCTTCTCGTGGTACCCGATGGTCAGGGAAGTCCTCCTGAGCCTCCAGGAGAACAACTTCGTCGACGCCCCCAGGTGGGTGGGTCTCGACAACTTCGCGACGGTGATCGAGGACCCGGCCTTCGCCCAGGCCTGGATCAACACCGCCGCCTTCACCGGGCTCGCGCTCCTGATCGGGTACGTGATCCCGTTCTGCGCGGCGATCGTCCTCAACGAGCTGCGGCACGCCAAGGCGTACCTGAGGTTCGTGGTCTACCTGCCGGTCATGCTCCCGCCGGCCGTCTCGGTCCTGCTGTTCAAGTGGTTCTACGACCCGGGAGCCGGCCTGTTCAACCAGATTCTCGGCTTCTTCCAGCTGCCCGGCCTGGCCTGGCTCGACTCCACCGACACCGCGCTGGTCTCCCTGGTCATCGTCTCCACCTGGATGAACCTCGGCAGCGGCACGCTCATCTACCTCGCCGCCCTGCAGACCATCCCGAGCGAGCTCTACGAGGCCGCCGAGCTCGACGGCGCGGGCCTGTTCAAGCGCATCAGGCACGTCACGATCCCGCAGACCAGGCTGATCCTGCTGGTGATGCTGCTCCTTCAGATCATCGCGACCATGCAGGTGTTCATCGAGCCGTTCATGCTCACCGGCGGCGGCCCTGAGAACGCCACGGTGACCGTGGCGTACCTGATGTACCAGTACGCCTTCAACTTCGGGAACTTCGGCGGCGGCAGCGCGATGGGGCTGATGCTCATGGTCGTGCTCATCGTCTTCTCCGCCGTGTACCTGCGCGTCTCGCGGGAGAACACGTGATCGCCACCGCCGTACGGCATCGCCGTCCCCGGCCGCGCGTCTTCGCCCGGCGCAGGATCGAGACGCGGTTTCGCACCCTGGTCTCCCCGCACCAGCTCAACACCCGCAAGGGCCGGACGATCTACTGGATCGTCCTGGTCGGGATGGTCGTCGGCTTCACCGCGATCTTCATGTTCCCGCTCTACTGGATGGTCACCGGCGCGCTCAAGGCGCCGGAGGAGCTCGACCAGATCCCGCCGACGTTCTTCCCGCGCAGCCCGAGCTTCGACGCCTACATCGAGGCGTGGAACCTGCTCGACCTCGGCCTGCTGCTGAAGAACACCGCGATCTACGCGGTGGGCGCCTGGCTGTTCACGCTGGCCGTCGACGTCAGCGCCGCCTTCGCGCTGTCGAAGCTGCGGCCGATGTTCGGCAAGCTGATCACCGGGATGATGCTCGCCACCCTGATGATCCCGCCGATGGTCCTGATGCTGCCGCTGTTCGTGACGATCGTCGACCTCGACCTGCTCAACAGCCCATGGGCGATCTGGCTGCCCGCCGCCGCGAACGGTTTCAACATCTTCCTGCTCAAGCGCTTCTTCGACGCCATACCGAGGGAGCTCATCGAGGCGGCGGAGATGGACGGCGCCTCGCCCGCGCGCATCCTGTGGTCGATCGTGCTGCCGGTCTCGCGGCCCATCCTGGGCGTGGTGTCGATCTTCACGGTGGTCGCCGTGTGGAAGGACTTCCTCTACCCGCTACTGGTCCTGCCCGACACCGACAGCATGACGGTGAGCGTCGCCATCAACTCGCTGTCACAGACGATGCCGACCAACGCGCTCACCGCCGCCCTGGTGATCGCCAGTATCCCGACGATCGTCATCTTCCTGTTCTTCCAACGGCACATCATGGCGGGGCTCACCGCCGGAAGTCTCAAGGGTTAGGAGCGCAATGTCCGACACGTGGTGGCGGGGAGCCGCGATCTACCAGGTCTACCTGCGCAGTTTCGCCGACGGGAACGGCGACGGCGTCGGCGACCTGGCCGGGCTGCGGTCGCGCCTGCCGTACCTCTCGGATCTCGGGGTGAACGCGATCTGGCTCAACCCCTGGTACCCCTCGCCCATGGCGGACGGCGGCTACGACGTCGCCGACTACCGCGACGTGGAGCCGATCTTCGGCACGCTCGCGGAGGCGGAGACGTTCATCGAGGAGGCCCACGCACTGGGCATCAGGATCATCATCGATGTCGTGCCCAACCACAGCTCCACCGCGAGCGCCTGGTTCCAGGAGGCGCTGAAGGACAGGTCCAGGCGCGACCGCTTCTGGTTCCGCGACGAGCCCAACGACTGGCGGTCGATCTTCGGGGGGCCGGCCTGGACCCAGGTCGAGGACGGTCAGTGGTACCTCCACCTGTTCGACCCCGGCCAGCCCGACTTCAACTGGGACAACCCCGAGGTGCACGAGGAGTTCCACGACGTGCTGCGCTTCTGGTTCGACAGGGGCGCGGACGGCATCCGCATCGACTCGGCCGCGCTGCTGGTGAAGTCGGAGACCGCCTTCGAGGACCTCGACGGCGTGCACGACATCTACCGGAGCTGGCGGCGCGTGGCCGACGAGTACGACGAGCGGATCCTCGTCGGCGAGGTGTGGCTGCCCGACCAGGAGCGCTTCGCCCGCTACCTGCGCCCCGACGAGCTGCACACCGCCTTCAACTTCGACTTCCTCGCCTGCCCGTGGGAGCCCGCCGCGCTACGGGCCAGCATCTCCATGACCCTGTCCACCCACGCCTCCGTGGGCGCGCCGCCGACGTGGGTGCTGTCCAACCACGACGTCGCCCGCGTGGTCACCAGGTACGGCAGGGCCGACACCTCGTGGGACCACGGCGCCCGCAGGGACGGCGCCCCGTCCGACCTGGAGCTCGGCCACCGCAGGGCCAGGGCCGCCGCGCTGCTGGCGATGGCGCTGCCCGGCGGGGTCTACGTATACCAGGGCGAGGAGCTCGGCCTGCCCGAGGTCGACGACCTCCCCGGCCACCTGCGCCAGGACCCCATGTGGACCAGGTCGGGGCACACGGTGCCGGGACGCGACGGGTGCCGGGTGCCGCTGCCGTGGTCGGGCGACGCGCCGCCGTTCGGGTTCGGGCCGGGCTCGGGAGAGCCGTGGCTGCCGCAGCCGCCGGAGTGGAAGGAACTGACCGTCGAGGCGCAGGCGGGTGATCCCGGCTCCATGCTGACCCTCTATCGCACCGCCCTCCGCCTGCGCCGCGACCTGCTGGGCGACGGGTCGCTGACGTGGCTCGACCTGGGTCCTGACGTGCTGACGTTCACCAGGGAGTCGGGGCTGACGTGCGTGGTCAACCTGGGCTCGGAGCCGGTACGGCTGCCGCCGCACGCTGACCTGCTGCTGGCCAGCGGTGCGGTGGCGGACGGGATGGTGCCGAGCGACACGGCGGTGTGGGTGGTGTAGTTCCCGGCCCTTTCCCTTGGAGCGTGGCGGGAGTTCTTTCGAGGGGCGGACTGGATGCGGGCTGGGGGTTTCGTCCGAGGGGAGGTCGGCGAGGGGCGGGCTAGGGTGGGGGGATGGTGAGACTGTCCAGGCGGGGGCCCGACGAGCTGGACGGCGCGGCCCTGGCGTTGCACGAGAAGATCACCTCAGGCCCTCGCGGCGCGTCGATGACCGACGAGCGGGGCGCCCTGGTCGGGCCATTCACCGCGATGCTGCTCAGCCCGCCCGTCGGCGACGCCCTCCAGGAGCTCGGCGCGGCGATCCGCTACCGCTCCACCCTCCCGCCCCGCGCCCGCGAGCTGGCCATCCTCACCGTGGCCGACCACTGGGGCAGCGCCTTCGAACGAAGGGCGCACGAGAGCGCGGGCCGGGCCGCGGGGCTCACCGAGGAGGAGCTGGCCACCCTCCACAGCGACGACCCCTTCGAGGCGGCGGTGATCGGCACCACACGGAGGCTGCTCGAATCCGGCGACCTCACGGACGACGAGTACGCCGCGCTCGACGAGCGGACCCTCTTCGAGCTGACCACCCTCGTCGGCTACTACGCCACCCTGGCCATGCAGCTGCGCGTCTACCGGATCACCTGACCGCCTTGAGATTGAGCAGCCACAGGTCGCGTCCCTCGGAGTCGCTCCAGGCGAGCAGCGTGCCCAGGTCGGTCCGGTCACCGAGGCTGGTGGCCAGTGCGGGCTCGGCGGGGTCGAAGGTGGCCAGCGTGCCCGCCCGCAGGTCCTTGATCACCTTCAGGCCCGCCCGCAGCCGCAGCACCACGAACCTGTTGAGCATCGGCCCCTCGGTCGTCGTCCCCGGCAGCTCGACGCTCCCCGACCCGTCCGTACGGCGGGCCGTCATCACCCCCGAGATCGGGTTCCGCTCGACGCACCAGTCGGGCGAGCACCGCTCGAGCCCCTCCGCGCCGGTGACGAACTCGCGCGACCTGCCGGTCTCCAGGTCGGTCAGCGTGCGCATCGTGGGATCGGCCGCCCACGGCCACTCCAGCAGCCTGAGCCCCTCGCGGACCTTCTCCCTGCGGCCCTTGCCCGACAGGGGCAGCCGGTAGATCACCCCGTCGGCGTTCCAGAGCAGGTGGCCGCCGCCGAGCTGGAAGTGGGTCGCCGAGGGAGCCGACCTGTCGCCCTGCGCCGCCTTCGCCACCAGCCGGGGCTTGCCGCCCTTGACCGGCACCCGCCAGAACCGCGTCTCCAGCGTGTCGTCGTCGCGCAGGCTCAGCGCGCTCCACACGACGAACCGCCCGTCCGTGGCGAATCCCCGCACCTCGTCGTGGTCGGGCAGCTTCGCGAACCTGGCGAGCCTGCCGGTGCCGGCGTCGTAGACGTCCAGCCGAACGTCGTCGTAGCCGAGCCGCCGCTGCGCGAGCAGGACCACGCGGTGGTCGTCGATCGCGACGGCGGGCTGGTAGACCAGCCCGTCGGCGGAGCGGGCGGGCAGCCTCGAGACCGCGCGCGGCCACACCTCCTGCGCCGCTCTGGCCAGGCCGACCGCGGACGGCTCGGGCCGCGCCGTGGCGGCGCGCGGGTCGGCGGGGGCCGCGATCGTGGGCCTGACCAGCGCGACCACACCGGAGACCGTGACCAGCGCGAGCCCCGCCACCGCCGCCGCGCGCAGGCGCCGCCGGCCCCTGCGGCGGCGCAGTCGTGCCAGGCCGGACAGCAGATCGGCGGGTCGCGCCGTGGCGGCGGCGGCGTCGAGAGTCCTGACGAGGTCGTCCTGGCGAAAGGGGACGGTCTGGTCGCGCACCCTGGCAAGGGGCAGGTCGAGGACCTTCGCGATCTCCTCGTTGGACAGCCTGCCGTACGAGCGCAGGATGATCACCGCGCGGGGGAGCGCGGGCAGCTCCGCCAGCCGCCGCCACACCTCGGGATCGCCGCCCTGCTCGCTGATGTCCGACGCGGAGATGCTCGGGGGACGTCCGCGCCGCCGGGCGCGCACGTACAGGCGGGTCATCGTCGTGCCGATGAAGGTGTCGGGATTGCCGGTCTTCGGGCCGTCGAGGCAGGAGAGCGCCTCCTTGGCGAGCTCGGCCCCTTCACGCTGGTCGCCGGTCAGCACGACGCCGTAGCGCACGAACCCCATGCCCTTGATGAGGACGAAATCGGTGAAGTCGCCCGGAGGACCCATGCAGCCACCCCCGTGGCCAGCATCTCAGGAGGATTCGCGGATGACCAGTTCGGTCGGCAGGATCACCGGGTCGGCGGGACCGCCCTCGAACAGCCCCAGCAGCAGCCTCGTCATGGCCGCGGCCTGCTCGAAGATGTGGTGGCGGACCGTGGTCAGGGGCGGGTCGGTGTACTTGGCCGCCTCGATGTCGTCGAAGCCGACCACCGCCACGTCGTCGGGCACCCTGCGGCCCGCCTGCCGCAGCGCCTGCAGCGCCCCCACGGCCATCAGGTCGTTGGCGCAGAAGACGGCGTCGAGCGCGGGGTCGTCCTCCAGCAGCTGCCGCATCGCGATGGCGCCGGACTCGCGAGTGAAGTCGCCCACCGCGACGATCGAGCGCCGGTCGGAGCCGCGCAGCACGTCACGGTAGCCCGCCAGGCGGTCGATCCCGGCGATCATGTCCTGCGGCCCCGCGATGGTGGCGATCCTGCGCCGCCCCGACTCCACCAGGTGCCGTACGGCCTCGGCCGCCCCTCCGACGTTGTCGTTGTCGACGTACGGGATGTCTATGGGGACGGCGGGCCTGCCGTACGAGACGACGGGCACCCGCATGCGCGCGATGGCGGCGGGCAGCGGATCGGCCCCGTGCATCGAGATGAGCATGACCCCGTCGACGTGCCCGCTGGCGATGTAGCGCTCCACGCGGGCCTGGCTCTTGGCCGAGCTGGTCAGCATGAGCACGATCTGCTTGTCGGCCGCCTCGAGCTCCACGCTCGCCGAGCGGATGACCGTCGAGAACATCGGGTCCTCGGAGAACACCCTGGTCGGCGGCTCGGAGAAGACCAGGGCGATGGAGTCGGTGCGCTGGGTGACGAGGCTGCGCGCGGCCGAGTTGGGCACGTAGCCCAGTTCGTCGATGGCGCGCAGCACCGCGTCGCGGATGTGCGGGGCCACCGTCGCCTGCCCGTTGACCACCCGGGAGACCGTGGCACGCGAAACCCCCGCCCTGGCGGCGACCGCCTCCAGCGTGGGGCGCCTCATCCCTTGACGCTTCCGGTCAGGAGTCCTCGGACGAAATAGCGCTGCATCGACAGAAAGACCACGAGAGGAATGATGACAGAGACGAACGCGCCCGCGGTCAGGCGCTGCCACTCGTTGCCGCGGGTGCCGGCCATCTGGGCCAGCCGCACGGTCATCGGCGAGCTCTCCGCGGTGCCGCCCGCGAAGATCAGCCCGACCAGCAGGTCGTTCCACACCCACAGGAACTGGAAGATCGCGAAGGTGGCGAGGGCGGGCGCCACCAGCGGCAGCACGATCCTGCGGAAGATCATGCCGTGCGTCGCGCCGTCGACGCGGGCCGCCTCCATCAGCTCGCCGGGCAGCTCGGCCATGAAGTTGTGCAGCAGGAAGATGCCCAGCGGCAGCGCGAAGCAGGTGTGGGCGCACCAGACCTGGACGAACCGGCCCGTGCCTTCGAGGTTCCACGCGGGCAGCACCTGCAGGCCGAAGACCTCGACGCCCTCGGAGAAGAACGACAGCAGCGGCACCAGCGCCATCTGCAGCGGCACGACCTGCAGGGCGAAGATCCCGATGTAGATCCAGTCGCGGCCCCTGAACGGCAGCCAGGCCAGCGCGTAGGCCGCGAACGCGGCGAAGGCCAGCGGGAACAGCACCGAGGGGACGGTGATGACGACCGAGTTGATGAGGAAGCTGGCCAGCTGCCCCGAGGAGGAGGACGTGCCGAACAGCACCTCCTGGTAGTTCTCCAGGGTCAGCGCGGGCGCGGAGAAGAACGTCCACCAGCCGGTGGTCTTGATCTGGTCCTCGGGCCTGAAGGACGACAGCAGCAGGCCGAACGTCGGCGTCGTCCACAGCAGCGCGATCAGCACCGCGACGAGGGAGGCCGTCCTGCTCGACAGGCTCGCGCGGACGCTCGTCATCGGAGGGCCCTCCTGGTCCTGATCTGGTAGGCGACGATCGGCGTGACCAGCACGAAGAGGAAGACTGCCAGCGCGGCGCCCTTGCCCGTCTCTCCGTAGCGGAAGGCCTGGTTGTACATCTCGTTGGCGATGACGCTGGTGTCGAACTGCCCGCCGGTCATCGTGCGGACGATGTCGAAGAGCTTCAGCGTGCCGATCGACTGGGTGACCAGCACGACGATCACCGCGGGCCTGATCGACGGCAGCGTCACCCTGAAGAACATCTGCGCCGGGCCCGCGCCGTCGAGCCTGGCCGCCTCCACGATGTCGGAGGGGATGCCCTTGATCGCCGCCGACAGGACGACCGTGGCGAAACCCGCCTGGATCCACACCATCACCACGATGAGGAACAGCGTGTTGAGCGGCGGGTCGAGCAGCCACTGCCGGGGCTCGCCGCCGAACCACACCACGATCTGGTTGAGCAGGCCGATCTGGTCGGCGCCCTCGGGCCGGTAGGCGTAGACGAACTTCCAGATGATCCCCGCGCCGACGAACGAGATGGCCATCGGCAGGAAGACCAGCGTCTTGGCCAGCGACTCGAACCTGCTGCGGTCCACGATCACCGCGTAGACCAGGCCGATCGCGGTCACCAGCACCGGCATGAGGACGAGCCAGATGAGCGTGTTGCGCAGCACCGTGACGGCCTCGAGCTGGGTGAACATCCACACGTAGTTGTCGAGGCCGACGAAGCCGCTGCCGTCGCCGCTCATGAACGACAGCAGCGTCGTGCGCACGGCCGGCACGACCAGGCCGATGGCCAGCAGCACGACGGCGGGGGCGAGCAGGATCGCCGCGTGCAGGCGGGCCTTCTGCCGCATCGGCGCCCGGTCGAGGAGCAGCAGAACCAGGCCGACGACCGCGAGGAACGCGACGACGCCGATCAGCAGCTGGGTCAGCTTGGGAGATTCGGCGGCCAGATCGAAGTCCAGGTCCAAAGATCCTCCTGGTGTTCCTTCTGGTGGGGGCGGTACGGCAGGCGGCGCGCCGCCGCCTGCCGAACCGGGGGAATCAGGACGTGGGCCAGGAGGCGTCGATGAAGTCGAGCACCGTCTTGGTGTCCTTGCCGTTGATCCAGTCGGTCATGCCCTTCCAGAAGGTGCCGGACCCGACGGCGGCCGGCATGAGGTCCGAGCCGTCGAACCTGAACACCGTCGCCGGGTCCCTCAGCATCTCCATCGACAGCTTGTCGATCGGGTTCTGCGCGTTCGCCAGGTCCACGCCCTTGTTGGCGGAGACGTAGGTGCCGAGCTTCATCCTGGCGTTGGCGTGGTCGGCGGTGGCCAGGAACCGCTGGAACGCCTTGACCTCGGGCCGGTCGGCGAAGGCCGCGACGAACTCGCCCGCGCCGAGCACCGGCTTGCTGGAGGCGTCCTTGCCCGGCAGATAGAAGGCGAAGACGTCGCCGTCCTGCGCGACCTTCGTGCCCTCCGGCCAGAAGTTGGCGTAGAAGGAGGCCTGGCGGTGCATCGCGCACTTGCCGGTGGTGATCGGCACGCCGCCCTCCTGGAAGGCGGTGCTGGCGATCGACTTGACGGGACCGTAGCCGCCGTTGACGTACTTGTCGTTCTTGAGGATCGCGCCGACCTTGTCCACAGCCGCGACGACCTTGGGGTCGTTGAACTTCAGTTCGTGCGCGACCCACCTGTCGTACTCCTCGGGGCCGAGCTCGCGCAGGATGACGTCCTCGATCCAGTCGGTCGCGGGCCAGCCCGTGGCCTCGCCGGACTCGATGCCCGCGCACCACGGCTTGACGCCGCTCGCCGCGATCGTCTCGGTGAGCGTCATCAGCTCGTCCCACGTCTTCGGGACCTGCCAGCCCTTCTCCTGGAAGGTCGAGGGCGAGTACCAGACGAAGGACTTCACGCTGGCGCCCAGCGGCGCGGCGTAGAAGGTGCCGTCGACCGTGCCGTAGTCGAGCCAGTCCTTGGACCAGCCCTGCTCGGCCAGCGTCTTGACCTCGGCGGGGGCCGGCTTCAGCTTGCCCGCCTTGGCGAAGCGGGCCAGGAGGCCGGGCTGGGGGAAGAAGGCCAGGTCGGGCGGGTTGCCGCCGTCGGAGCGAACCTGGATCTGCGCCTCGAACTCGCCGGTGCCCTCGTAGGTGATCTTCATGCCGGTGCACTTCTCGAACTGCTTCCAGTTCTGCTGGAAGAGGTCGGCCTCGGCGTCGCGGATGGGGGAGTAGACGCTGACCTTCTTGCCGTCGTGCTTGCCGTACGCGGAGTAGGCGGCGCAGTCGGCCGACGTGCCCCCCTCGGCCCGCGGGTTGGTGGGAGTGGAGCCGCAGCCGGTGGCGACCAGCGCCAGACCGACGGCCCCGACGAGTAGTCGGGAGGCAATCGCCATGTGCATCCTCCTAGGCCGTGAGAGCGTTCTCTGAGAATTGTTTGCGCACATAACGAGGTCAATATCGGTGATGTCACGGTTCGTTGGGTGCCCAGGAAATCCCCGGGCTCCCGCCGGCTCACAGACCGTTACGGGTGATCACGTCCCGGTACCACAGGGCGCTGTCCTTGGGGGTGCGCGCCTGGGTGGTGTAGTCGACGTGGACGACGCCGAACCTGCGGCCGTAGCCCTCGGCCCACTCGAAGTTGTCCAGCAGCGACCACACCAGGTAGCCGCGCAGGTCGGCGCCCTGCGCGATGGCCGCGTGCGCGGCGCGCAGGTGCCCTTCCAGGTAGGCGAGTCGTGCGCCGTCGTGAACCCTGCCGTCCTCCACCACGTCGTCGAAGGCCGCGCCGTTCTCGGTGACCATGAGGCCGACCCGCGGGTAGTCGCTCGACAGCCGGACCAGCAGGCGGCTCAGGCCGCTGGGCACGATCGGCCAGCCCATCGCGGTGACGGGGGCCTCCGCGGACGCGAAGCGCACGCCCTCCGAGCCGGGCCAGGCGGCGTCGGCGGGCAGCCCGGGCCCGTCCTCGACCACGCAGGGGTTGTAGTAGTTGATCCCCACGAGGTCGATCGGCGCGTTGATGATCTCCAGGTCGCCGTCCAGGATGTGCGCGGTGCCGCCGTTCCGCCCGGCGGCCTCCAGCACCTCCGCGGGATAGCGGCCGAGCAGCGCGGGGTCGAGGAACTGACGGGTCAGCAGCGCGTGGACACGGTCGGCGGCCGCCGCGTCGGCCGCAGACACCGCCGCTGCGGGGTCGTTCACCTGGGCGGGCGTCAGCACGGGAGCCGAGTTGACCACCAGCATGATCTCTTCGGCGTCCGCCGCGCGCAGCGCCCTGGCCGCGAGCCCGTGTCCGAGCAGCAGGTGGTGCGCGGCCCTGAGCGCGTCATGAGCGGAGGTACGGCCGGGCGCGTGCACGCCGTTCCCGTAGCCCAGGAAGGCCGAGACCCACGGCTCGTTGAGCGTGGTCCAGTGGCTCACCCTGTCGCCGAGCCGGTCGTGCACGATCGCGGCGTAGTCGGCGAACCGGTAGGCGGTGTCGCGGGAGGTCCAGCCGCCGAGATCCTCGAGCGTCTGCGGCAGATCCCAGTGATAGAGCGTGACATAGGGCGTGATGCCAGCGTCGAGCAGCGCGTCCACGAGCCTGTCGTAGAAGGCGAGCCCCGCCTGGTTGGCCGCCCCCGAACCGGTGGGCTGGATCCGCGGCCAGGCGACGGAGAACCGGTAGGCGTTCAGCCCCAGGTCCTTCATGAGCGCCACGTCGTCGCGGTAGCGGTGGTAGTGGTCGCAGGCCACCTCGCCGGTGTCGCCTTCACGCACCTTGCCGGGTGTGGCGGAGAAGGTGTCCCAGATCGACGGGCCCCGCCCGTCCTCCTTGGCCGCGCCCTCGATCTGGTAGGACGCGGTCGCCGCGCCCCAGACGAAGTCGTCCGGGAAGACCACGGTCCCCCGAGTCTCCATGGTCGTGATCGTCATCCCTTGACAGCTCCTTGCATGATTCCTCCGATGATCTGCTTGCCGAGCACGATGAAGACGAGGATCAGCGGCAGGGTGCCCACCGCCGTCCCCGACAGCCCGAGCACGTAGTCGTTGACGTAGCCGCTGGCCAGCGTCGAGAGCGCCACCTGCACCGTCGGGTTCTCCGGGGTCAGGACCACCAGCGGCCAGAAGTAGTCGTTCCACGCCGACATGAACGTGAGCATCCCGAGCACGGCCGCCGCGGGCCGGGCCGTGGGCAGCACCACGTGCCAGAACAGCCGCCACGTGGTCGCGCCGTCCACCCGCCCCGCCTCCAGCAACTCGGTGGGCAGCGCGCGCGACAGGTACTGCGTCATGAAGAACACCCCGAACGCGTTCACCAGCGCGGGCACCACCAGGGCGTACATCGAGCCGGTCCACTCGATCTTCACCATGAGCATGTAGAGCGGGATGATGCCGAGCTGCGCCGGAACCATCATGGTGGCCACCGTGACCAGCAGCAGGATGTTCTTGCCCCGGAAGCTCAGCTTGGCGAAGGCGAACCCCGCCAGCGTCGAGAAGAACATCACCGCGACCGCGATCGACCCGGCCACCAGGAACGAGTTGAGCAGCGCCATGGCGAAGGGCACCGTGTCGAAGACCCGCGCCACGTTGGCGAAGAAGTTGCCGCCGGGCAGCAGCGGCGGCGGCACTTCGGCCAGCGCCGAGTTGTGCCGCGAGGCGACCACGACGCTGTAGTAGAGCGGGAAGACCGAGAAGAACGCCACCGCCAGCAGCGTCAGGTAGGTGAGGCGTCGTCTCATTTAAAGGCACCTCCCATGCGACGGGTCAGCAGGTAGTTCACCCCGGCGGCCAGCACCACGAACAGGAACATCACCCAGGAGGCGGCCGAGGCGTAGCCGAAGTCGAACTTGTTGAAGCCCAGGTCGTAGACGTAGAGGGCGAGGGTCTGGAACTGGTGGTCGGGGCCGCCGCTGGTGATGCCGCCCGCGCCGCTGCCGGCGCCGAACAGCAGCGGCTCGGCCAGGATCTGCATCGCGCCGATCGTCGAGACCGTGACGACGAAGACGATCGTCGGCCTGATCATCGGGATGGTGATCTTCCGCAGCTGCGTCAGGTTGGACGCCCCGTCGAGCGTCGCCGCCTCGTACAGCTCCTTCGGCACGGCCTGCATCGCGGCCAGGAAGATCAGCGCGTTGTAGCCCGTCCACCTCCACATGATCATCGCGGAGATGGCCACGTGCGAGGTGGCGGTGCCCTCCGCCCACGCGACGCCGTCGATCCCGAACCACGACAGCATCCAGTTGATCAGCCCGTAGTCGCGCCCGAACAGCTGGCTGAAGATGACCACGACGGCGACCACGCTGGTCACGTTGGGCACCAACAGCGTGATGCGGAAGAACGTCTGCGCCCGCAGCGGGCGGTTGAGCAGGTGCGCCAGCCAGATGGCCAGCACCAGCTGCGGCACGGTGGAGATGATGCCGATCGAGAAGGTGTTGAACGTGGCGTTCCAGAAGTAGCCGTCGCCGAGCAGGGTGGTGAAGTTGTCCGCCCCGACGAAGGTGTGCACGTCGGAGGTGAGCGTCCACTCGTGCAGGCTCACCCACGCGGTGAAGATCAGCGGGAAGACACCGAACGCGCAGAACAGCAGGAAGAAGGGGGCGATGTAGGCGTAGGGCGACAGCTTGAGGTCGAGCGTGTGCCTGACCAGCCGCCGGTGCCCGCGCCGCGCCGTGGCTTGGAGCGTGGCCATGCGGGGTCCTTCGGGTGATGCGGTACGGCGGGGCGGGCGCCCCGCCGTACCGGCCGCTACTTGATCTTCTGGACGTCCGCGACGACCTGCGCCCACGCCTCGTCGGGTGTCTGCTTGCCCTGCTCGACCCGGCCGAGGCCGTCGCCGATGGCGATGCGCACGTCGCCCTCCTTCGGGCCGAGGTGCTGCGGCTTGAGGTTGCGCGCCGCGTCGGAGTAGATCTTGCCGATCGGCGCGTCACCGAAGAACGGCTTGGTGAAGCTCTGGATCGAGGGGTCGTCGTACAGCGCCGGGATCGAGGGGAACGTGCCCTCCTCCTTGAACACCCTCGCCTGGTTGTCCTTCGAGGTGAGGAAGTCGATCAGCTCGGCCGCCTCCTTGGGGTGCTTGCCCTGCTTGGGGAGCATCAGGTGGGAGCCGCCGCTGTTGCCCGAACCGCCGGGGACCTTCGCGATATCCCACTTGCCCGTGGCGTCCTTCGCCTGCTCCTGGATGTAGCCGGTCATCCAGGCGGGGCAGATGATCGTGGCGAACGAGCCCTTGGCGAAACCGGTGTTCCACGGCGGGGAGAAGGCGGCGAGCTTGGCGGTCAGGTCGTTCTGGGTGAGCTGGTTGGACAGGTCCCAGGCCTTCTTCACCTCGGGGTTGGTCGCGACGACGATCTGGTCCTGGGCGTCGTAGAGCCCGACGGGCGCCTGGTTGACGATCGCGCGGAAGATCTCGCCGGGGGAGTCGACGAACTTGGCGTCCTTGACACCGCTCGCGAACTTCTTGCCGGTCTCGATGTACTGCTCCCACGTGGGCCAGAGCTCGGCGACCTTCTCGCGGTCGGTCGGCAGGCCCGCCTTCTCGAACAGGTCCTTGCGGTAGCACATGGCCAGGCCGCCGACGTCGGTGCCGAGGCCGAGCAGCTTCGAGCCGTCCTTCGACAGGCCCTGCTGCCACTTCCAGTCGAGGTAGTCGCTCTGGCGCTTGTCCAGGCCGTACTGCTTGAGGTCGTGGAACTTGTCGGCCTGGGCGGTGAACGAGCTGATGTAGCCGACCTCCACGGCCTCGACGTCGGCCGCGCCCGCGTTCGTGGCCAGCCGCTTGACAAGGTTGTTGTGGTGGTCGTTGAACTGCGTGACCCGCTCGACGATCTCCACGTTGGGGTGCGTCTTCTTGTACTCCTCGTACAACGGCTTGAAGCCGAAGTCGCCGAAGAGGGCGATGCTGAGCGTCACCTTCTCCGCGGGCTTGCCTGCGGTGGTGGCGCTGGGAGCCTCGCCGCCACAGGCGGCGAGAGCGAGGGCGAGCGCGGACGCGGTGAGCACCGGTACGGCGAGCCGACCGAAGCGGCGAGCCTGGGAGTACGGCGTGGCCATGGAACCCTCCCTGAGGGCAATGTGGTGATGAGGTCGATGAGAGAGCGCTCTCCCAGAGAGGTTGCTGGCCCGCCCGCCCCCTGTCAACGGAGCGTTTTCGCGACTTCTCGGAGAGCGCTCTCTGAGATTTCGCGGCATTTCCGCAGCTGATGGCATTGACGTAGCGCTGCTGGGAGCGCTCCCAGGTTCTGGCCTCGTTTCCAGAGTGTTACCTGGAACGAGAGAGCGTTCTCTCAGGCGAGGACGCGGCCGGCCATCCTGGCGTACATCCGGCCCGGGCTCGGCACCACGGGCGAGGTCAGGAAGCCGGGCAGCATCGGCAGGTCCACCGCGAACGGCTCCAGCCGCTCGTACAGCTCGTTGGCGTGCTCAGGCCGGTCCTCCACGGACTTCTCCAGCACGTCCGACAGCACCTTCTCCAGCGCCGAGGGCAGCCCGGGCACCGTCGGCGGCCGCTCCTTGACCTGCTTCTCGAAGACGACGTACTCCGTCGGCCCGGTGAACAGCTGCCGCCCGGTCAGCATCTCGTGCAGCACGCAGCCGAGCGAGTAGAGGTCGCTGCGCGGCTCGGCGACACCCCGCTGGATCTGCTCGGGCGCCATGTACGCGGGCGTGCCGAGAATCTGCCCGATCCTGGTGAACTGCGAGCCGTCCGTCTCCCGGCGCATCGCCAGCCCGAAGTCGAGCACCTTCACGCTGCCGTCGGGGCAGAGCATGAGGTTCGTCGGCTTCAGGTCGCGATGGCAGATCTCCAGGGCGTGGGCCGCCGACAGCACCGCGCACGCCTGGGCGGCGATCGCCACCGCCCACGGCACCGGCAGCGCGCCGTGCTCGCTGACCAGGTCGGCCACGGTGACCCCGTCGATGAACTGCATCACCTGGTAGAGCCGCTGTTCGTGGGTGCCGAAGTCGTACAGGACGGGCGCGCCGGGGTGCTCGAGGCGGGCCAGGATGCGCGCTTCCCTGATGAACCTGCGCTCGAGCTCCTCGTCAGGGCCCTTGCCGGGGAGAGGGTGGAGCAGCTTCACGGCCACCCGGCGATCGAGACGACGGTCGTGGCCGCGGTAGACGGCGCCCATCGCACCTCGGCCCAGGGGCAGGTCGTCGAGCTCATAGCGGTCACCGATGACCATTCGCCCCTCCCAGTTCTCCTCGGGACAAGCCAGCACGAGACCCTTCGGGGAATCTACAGCACCCCGATGGATCAGGATCGTCCGCTGCGCGCGCCCGCCGGTTCATGGGGCTGCCGCGCTTGGCCGGGGCGTCGGTCGCAGAGCCACCCGGCCAGGGCGGTACGGTGGAAGGGTCGTGCCGTAGAGGAACCGGACCGGAAGGGACCGAGGTCGAGACGTGAGGTTGGGGAAACGCCTCTACCAGTGGTTCGCCGCCCTGGTTCATGAGCTCACCAAGTTCGGCGTCGTCGGCGCCCTGGCGTTCGTCATCGACACGGGCATGCTCAACCTGTTCAACGTGGTCGTCGGCATAGGCCCGCTGACCTCCAAGGTGCTCGCCACGGTGATCTCGGCGACCTTCGCCTACGCGGGCAACCGCCTCTGGACCTTCCGCCACCGCGAGCAGAGCGGCCTCGGCCGCGAATACTTCCTGTTCTTCCTGCTCAACGGCATCGCGCTGCTGTTCGGGTTGCTGGTGATCGGCTTCGTCACCTACACGCTCAAGCTGACCGACCCGCTCAGCATGAACATCGCCAACATCGTCGGTGTCGGCCTGGGCACGCTGTTCCGGTTCTGGTCCTACCGACGCTGGGTCTTCCTCGAGGCCACCACGCCCATCCCCGTGGAGCTCCCCGAGGTCAAGCAGCCCCGCTAGCCCGGCGAAGGGGCGCGCCGAGTTCCGCCACGTCCTCCTCCAGGCAGCGGAGAAAGCCCGACTGGGCGGGAGAACGAGTCATCCCCCGCACGGACGCGACGTGGATCCGAGCTCGGCGTGCACCGCCTGGCGGTTCAGCCGAGTGTCATGGAGGGCGACGCGATCGACGACGTCATCGCCTCGTTCGGGGAGCAGCTGGTGGGCCGCGTCTGACGCGGTGTCGCGCGCGGCCCGCCGCCGTCAGACGTTGCGGCGGTACTGGCCGCCCGCCTCGAACAGGGCCTCGGTGATCTGGCCGAGCGAGCACACCCTGGCCGCCTCCATCAGCACCTCGAACGCGTTCTCGTCCGACATCGCCACCTCCCGCAGCCGGCGCAGCGCCGCCGCAGACTCCGCGCGGTTCCTGGCGTGGAAGGCGTGCAGCCGGTCCAGCTGCGAGCGCTTCTCCTCCTCGGTCCCGCGGGCCAGCTCCAGCGGCCCGTGGTGCTCCTCGCCGCGCGGGTTGCGGAAGGTGTTCACGCCGATGATCGGCAGCGAGCCGTCGTGCTTGCGGGTCTCATACAGCATCGACTCGTCCTGGATCTTGCCGCGCTGGTAGCCGGTCTCCATCGCGCCCAGCACGCCGCCTCGGTCCGACAGGCGCTCGAACTCGCTCAGGACGGCCTCCTCCACCAGGTCCGTCAGCTCGTCGATGATGAACGAGCCCTGCAGCGGGTTCTCGTTGCGGGCCAGGCCCCATTCCCTGTTGATGATGAGCTGGATCGCCATCGCCCGCCGTACCGACTCGGCCGAAGGGGTGGTGACGGCCTCGTCGAAGGCGTTGGTGTGCAGGCTGTTGCAGTTGTCGTAGATTGCGATGAGCGCCTGCAGCGTGGTGCGGATGTCGTTGAAGTCCATCTCCTGGGCGTGCAACGACCGGCCCGAGGTCTGGATGTGGTACTTCAGCTTCTGCGAGCGCTCCGCCGCGCCGTACCTCTCCCGCATGGCGACGGCCCAGATGCGGCGCGCCACGCGGCCGAGCACCGAGTACTCGGGGTCCATCCCGTTGGAGAAGAAGAACGACAGGTTGGGCGCGAAGTCGTCGATCCGCATGCCGCGCGCGAGATAGGCCTCCACGTACGTGAAGCCGTTGGCCAGGGTGAAGGCCAGCTGGCTGATGGGGTTCGCGCCCGCCTCGGCGATGTGGTAGCCCGAGATGGACACCGAGTAGAAGTTGCGCACCTGGTTGCGGATGAACCACTCCTGGATGTCGGCCATCATCCGCAGCGAGAACTCCGTGGAGAAGATGCAGGTGTTCTGCCCCTGGTCCTCCTTCAGGATGTCGGCCTGCACAGTGCCGCGCACCGTGGCCAGCGTTCTGACCCGCACCTCCTGTGCCTCCTGGGGGGACGGCTCGCGGCCCTCCGTGGCGCGGAAGCGCTCGATCGCCTGGTCGATGGCGGCGTTGAGGAAGAAGGCCAGGATCGTGGGGGCGGGGCCGTTGATCGTCATCGAGACGGAGGTGTTCGGGGCCGCCAGGTCGAAGCCGTCGTAGAGCACCTTCATGTCGTCGAGCGTCGCGATCGACACCCCCGACGTACCGACTTTTCCGTAGATGTCGGGACGGAGGTCCGGGTCGTTGCCGTACAACGTCACGGAGTCGAACGCGGTCGACAGCCGGGTCGCGGGCTGCCCCTCGGAGAGCAGCTTGAAGCGGCGGTTGGTGCGGAACGGGTCGCCCTCACCGGCGAACATCCTGGTGGGGTCCTCGTCGTCCCGCTTGAAGGAGAACACGCCCGCGGTGAAGGGGAAGAGCCCCGGCAGGTTCTCCGAGCGCAGGAAGCGCAGCAGCTCGCCATGGTCCTCGAAGCGGGGGAGCGCCACGCGGGGGATGCGGTTGCCCGAGAGGGTCTCGCGCCAGAGCGGGGTGTGGATCTCCCTGTCGCGCACCCTCACGACCAGCTCGTCGGCGGTGTACTGGGCCTTGAGCGCCGGCCACTGCGCCAGCAGCGCCCTGCTCTCCTCGCTCAGCTCCCGCTCGGCCTGCGCCGCCAGCTCGGCCAGCCGCGCATCGGTCCCCGAGCCTCCCGCTCCTGACTCGGCGACGCCCGGCCCGGTCCGGGAGGCGCCCGCGCCGATCTGAGAGGTGCCCGGCCCGGTCCCTGGCGTGCCCACGCCGGTTCCGGGGGTGCCCGGTCCGGTTCCCGGGATGCTCGCCTCGGCGGCGTAAGCCGTCGTCGCGCCGACGCCGGGCAGTTCTCCGACCGCATGCGTCAGGGCGGGGTCTTCGGCCGGGGTGGCCGGTGCCCGCTGGGCGGTCCCGGGGTTCAGAAGGGCGCGGACGGCGGCCAGCTGCTGGCGGCGCCTGGCCACCTCCACCTGGGCCCGCGTCTCGGCGTGGTAACCCCGGACGGTCTCGGCGATCTCCGCGAGGTAGCGCACCCTTGCGGGCGGCACGACCGCCGCGGCCGTCTGGGAGGTACGGCCCTGCACCCTCGGCAGCAGCCCGGGCCCCGCCGGCATGCCGCGCTCCACGAGCAGGTCACGCAAGTGGTGGTAGAGCGCCGTGACACCCGCGTCGTTGTAGCGGGCCGCGATCGTGCCGAAGACCGGCATCTCGTCGGGCGACACCCCGAAGGCCGCCCTGTTGCGCACCATCTGGCGGCGGACGTCGCGCAACGCGTCCTCGGCGCCCCGCCGCTCGTACTTGTTGATCACTACGGCCTCGGCGAAGTCGAGCATGTCGATCTTCTCCAGCTGCGAGGCCGCGCCGAACTCGGGGGTCATCACGTAGATCGGCACGTCGACGTGCGGGACGATTCCCGCGTCGCCCTGCCCGATGCCGGGGGTCTCGACGACCACGAGGTCGTACCCGGCCGCCCGGCAGGCGGCGATCACGTCGTCGAGGCAGGCCGGGACCTCACTGGCCGCGCCACGGGTGGCGAGGGAGCGGAAGTAGGTCTGCCCGCCGAGGCTGTTCATCCTGATGCGGTCGCCGAGCAGCGCGCCGCCGCCGCGGCGCCTGGTCGGGTCGATGGCGATGACGGCGATGCGCAGCTTGTCGTCGTTGTCCACGTGGAACCTGCGCAGCAGCTCGTCGGTCAGCGACGACTTGCCCGATCCGCCGGTGCCGGTGATGCCGAGCACCGGCGCCCTACGCCCAGCGGCCCTCGACCCGGCGCCCCCGGCGCCGCTTCCGGCACCGCTGCTCACGGAAGCGTCACCACCGAAGACGGGGGTCCCGTCTGGAGCCGACCCTCCGGCGGCCGGCGTCTCCGTGGAAGCCGACCCTTCGAAGGCCGGTGTCTCCGTGGAAGCCGAGCCCGGGGAGCCGCCGAGGGCGCGGACGCCTTCGAGGAGCTCGGCGGGGGCGCGTCCTGACTCGATGAGGGTGATGGCGCGGGCCAGTGCGGCCTGGTCACCCGAGGCGACGGCCTCGACGGACGGCGCGCCGCCCAGTTCGACGTCGCACTCCTCGATCAGCTTGTTGATCATTCCGGGGAGGCCGAGCCGCTGGCCGTCCTCGGGGGAGAAGATCCGCGCGACGCCGCGGGATTGCAGCAGCTCGATCTCCTCGGGGACGATGACGCCGCCGCCTCCGCCGTACACCTTGATGTGTCCCGCTCCGCGTTCGCGCAGCAGCTCGACGAGGTAGCTGAAGAACTCGACGTGCCCGCCCTGGTAAGAGCTGATGGCGACGCCCTGGACGTCCTCCTGGATCGCGGCGGTGACGATCTCCTCGACGGACCGGTTGTGTCCGAGATGGACCACCTCCGCCCCTTGCGCCTGCAGTATTCGCCGCATGATGTTGATCGCGGCGTCATGGCCGTCGAACAGCGCTGCGGCGGTCACGAATCGGACGGGATGGACCGGTACGTGCACGCCAGATCACTCCTTTGTGAGGGGCCTCCCTTCCGAAGATACTAGGACGTCCTACTATTTCCCAGTCGTGGCCTCGTACGGCCTGCGTCGCTTGGCCGTACCCCCCGAAGCGGTGGAGGTGGGCTGGTGCCCGCTCCCAGAGGTACGGCCGGCCTGCGCGAGCTCGGCGGAACGCTCCACCGGGCCCCGCAGACGCTCTCGGTTCCCCGGGGTCCCGGCGGCGCGGGGGCGGGGAACTCCGGGCACCGCCGGCGGCTCGACCTGACGCGCGCCCGCGCCGGAAGTGCCCCGCGAGCCCCCACGCGCCACTTCCACCGGCGCCGCGCGCGCGGGCGAGGCCGCCCGTGGAACCTCCACCGAAGCTCCCCGTGCAGACGAGGCCGCCCGACCGACAGTTGCCGGTGGCCGAAGAGACCCGGGTGACGGCGAGGCGGGAGCTCGCCTTACTTCTGACCTGGGTGGCGGCGAGGCTGAAGGGCGCCCTACTCCGGACCCGGGGGGCCGCATGGCGGAGGAGCCGCCGGTGGCTCGCGTGCTTCCGGAGGTGCTCGTAACTCTCGAGGTCTTGAGAGTCGCTCCCGAGTCAAAGGTCGAGCCGGTGGCTCGGGAGCTAGTGGCGAGCCAGGAGACGAACCCCCGCCGGTGCCGGCCGGAACCCCGGGAGCGTCCCGCCACCCTGAACGATACGACCACCGTGGTGAGCACCATCGCGGCCAGCAGCGCCTGCGGCGTCCCGAGCACGTCGAACGGCGACCCCTCCCGCTCCACGGTCACCCCCGGCAGGGCGGCCTGGATCGAGAAGGGCTCGACCGGCTGCTCGGAGGGGCGCACCTCGATCAGGCCGGGGCGCTCCTTGACCATGCGCGGCAGTCCGTAGCCGACGACCTGGTCCGCGTCGCGGACCTTGCGCTTGAGCCAGACCCTGTCGACGTTCGCCTCGATCGTATGGATCTTCGATCCGACGACCTTCTCGACGATGCCGACGTGGTCGATGCCCTTGTAGCTCTTGCCGCCCTTCCAGTCGTAGAAGACCAGGGCTCCGGGCTCGGGCCGCTGCGACCACGCGCCCTGCTTGATGAACCAGGCGGCGTGCGAGGGCGTCCAGGCGAACTGCCCGACGAACTCCTGCACGCCCGCCTTCTGGGCCGCCCACGAGATGAACATGTCGCACCAGGGCGCGTTGCGGTACTGGGAGTCCTGGACCAGGTCCGCGTACCACTTGCCGAACTTCGTGTACTGGCCGCCCTGCTCGCGATAGCCGAGCTCCGGGCGCGCCGCCTCCAGTAGTCCTTCAGCGATCGGGTCCAGGACGACTCCTCCCCAGATGACCGGCGACTAACGAGGGACTGTAGTAGCGCCCCGGTTGTCGCGCTCCAGACATCCAGAAAGTGTCTAGATATGAGCCGAAATACCGGCTATGTGACTGGTGGGACGCCCTACTACAGGGAGGAGTAGAGGGTCTTCCAGGTGCCCGCGTAGAGGCAGACGTTCGACGGCTCGGCGGCGCGGCCTTCGCCGCACACCTTGAGCTCGACGAGGGCCACGTCACGGTCGGTGAACGAGAACGCCCTGGGCGTGCCCTTGGAGCAGTCGAGGTAGCTGCGGTGCTTGAACGGCACGTTGCCGTCCTTCGTGCGGTAGGAGATGCGGAAGACCGCCCACCCGCAGCTCGGGCCGCTGGTCAGGTCGGTGATCCGGCCCTTGACGGCGACCGTGGAGGTGGCGGGGAGGTGTGTCCTGTTCAGGGCGGACGACGTCAGCGTGCCCTTGGCCACGGACTTCTTGCCGGGAGCGTACGTGGGTCCCCAGCTCGATCCGCCGCCGACGGTGTCGGCGGAGGCGGCGGCGACGGTGGCGGTGGCGGTGGCGGGGGCCGCCGTCAGCAGCCCGGCGGTGACGGCGATCATGATGGTACGGCTGGCTCTCATCGGATTCCCTTCCTCGTCTGCCGCGAGTGTGGGAGTCCGTGCTTGCAACCTGATGGAGAACCGCCGTACCCCGGCTCAGGATCCGACGCCCACCCGGTACATCGAGGAGGTGCTCTCGTCCGGAGGCACCACGTCGGCCACGATGACGGTCACGTTGTCGGGGCCGCCGCCCTCGTTCGCCAGCTCGATGAGCTTGCCGACCGCCGCGTCGGGCTCGGCGTAGGTCGTCAGGATCTCGTGCAGCGTCTCGGGCCCGAGCACGTCGGTCAGCCCGTCGGAGCACAGCATGTAGCGATCGCCCAGCTCGGCCTCGCGCAGCGACATGTCGGGCTCGGACCTGCCCTCGCTGCCCAGCACGCGCAACACCATCGACCGGCGCGGGTGAACCGCCGCCTGGTCCTCCGTAATGCGCCCTTCGTCCACCATCGACTGCACCAGCGTGTGATCCTTGGTGATCTGGTAGAGCGCGCCGTCGCGCAGCAAGTAGGCGCGGGAGTCGCCGAGATGGGCCAATGCGAACTTCGTGCCGTCCCACAACATGGCGGTCACCGTCGTGCCCATGCCCCTGCGGGCGGGATCGATCTCGACCAGCTCCGCCAGCCTGCGCCCCGCCTCGAGCACGGCGGCCTCCAGGGCGGTTTCGAGGTCGGCGCCCGCCTCTGGCAAGCTGGCGTCGAGCTCGCGCAGCACCGCGATCGTGGCGGAGCTGGCAAGCTCACCGGCCGCGTGGCCGCCCATGCCGTCCGCGATCGCCAGCATGCGGGCGCTCACGTAGCCCGAATCCTCGTTCTGCTCCCTTCGTCGGCCCACGTCCGACCCGGCGGCATAGCGGATGTTGTGCGTCATAGTAGGCAGTAAATCATTGGTTGAAACACTTCACAAGCAGATGCGCTGAAGAGTGTTGTGAACTAATGTGGCCCTCATGAGCCACGACCCGACCGTCAACGCCGGCGACATCGCTCGGCTCGCCGGTGTCGGGCGGGCCGCGGTGAGCAACTGGCGCCGCCGCCACGACGACTTCCCCAAACCGGTCGATGGAACCGCGGCGCAACCGTTGTTCGCGCTGCGCGAGGTCGAGGCCTGGCTGAGTCGCTATGGGAAGTCCTACCAGGTCTCGTTGGCAGATCGCGCCTGGCAACGCCTCAAAGCTTCGGGAGATCTTCAGCTTGGCCGGATCATGGCCGCCGCGGGAGGCTTTCTCGCCACGCTCGGGGAAGGGCGCGCCGATGCCGGCGAGCTCGACGAGGGGCTCGCCGCTCTGCTGTCCGAGCTGGCCGCCGAGCGGGGCGCGCGGGCCGCGTACGAGTTCCTGTGCGCCCGTTACCTGGAGGCGCACTCCCGCAAGCTCTCCGTCACCCGCGAGGACGTCGCGGCCCTGATGGTACGGCTGGCCGCCCCCGACGGCGGCACCGTCCTCGACCCCGCCTGCGGCGTCGCCACACTCCCGCTGTCCCTGCCCACCGCCGGAAGCCTCACCGCCGGAGACCCCGCCGCCGGAAACCCAGCTGCCGGGAGCCTGGCCGCCGCAAACCCGGACGCCGGAAACCTGACCGCCGGAAGCTCCGCACCCGGAAGCTCGGCCCCCGGAAACCTCCCCGCCGGGAGCTCCGCCTCTGGAAAGTCCGGCTCGGGAAGCCCCGGTCCGGGGAATTCCGGGTCCGGTGGCGGCGGGAAGGCCGTCAGGGTGCTCGGACAGGAGCTGGAGGAGACCTCTGCCCGCATCGCCGCCGCCAGGCTGGCCCTGCGCGGCGTCGAGGCCGAGATCGTCGCGGGCGACGCGCTCAGGCACGACGCCTTCCCCGGCGTCAGGGCCGACGCCGTCGTCTGCGATCCGCCCTTCAACGAGCGCGCATGGGGCTACGACGAGCTCAGCGGCGACCCCAGGTGGGAGTACGGCCTGCCGCCGAGGGGAGAGTCCGAGCTGGCCTGGGTGCAGCACTGCCTCACCCACGTCAAGCCGGGCGGCCTGGTCGCCATCCTCATGCCGGCCGCCGCGGCCAGCCGCAGAGCGGGCCGTCGCATCAGGGGCAACCTGCTGCGCGCGGGCGCCCTGCGAGCCGTGGTGACGCTCTGGCCCGGCGGCCCCGACCTGTGGCTGCTGCGCAGGCCGGAGAGCGGCGAGCGCCCGCCGTCCGAGATTCTGATCATGGATGCCGGAGGCGACCTCGCCGGCGTGGAGCCCGCCCTCAGCGAGGACGGCCGCCATTTGCGCATCATCGACCTCCTCGACGACGAGGTCGATCTCAGCCCCTCGCGGCACGCCCCGCGCACCGGAGCCGACCTCGGCCGTGCCTTCGCCGCCGCCCGCGAGCGCTTCCTGGCCGCCTCGGTCGACGCTCCCGACCTGCGGGTCCTCGACCAGCCGCTCGATCAACCGGCCACCACGATCGGCGAGCTGGTCAAGGCGGGGCTGGTGACGATCCTGCAGGCGCCGCCCCGCATGGCGGTCGACGGCGGGGAGGTCCCCGTGCTGACCGCCGACGACGTGGAGCGCGGCGCGCCCCCCTCGGGCGCGACCGGTCCGGAGGCGGGCCTGGTCACGGTCGAGCCGGGCGACGTCGTGGCCACCTACGCCACGGCCAGGGTCGTCACGACAGAAGGCGCGGTGCTGGGGCCCCAGCTCACCCTCTACCGGGTCGACCGGCGGCGGGTGGACCCGCACTTCCTGGCCGGGTTCCTGCGCTCGGCGGGGGCCCGGGTGCCCGCGGGTTCGAGCCGGGTGGACGCTCGCCGTACCCGCCTGCCGAGGCTGTCGCTGGCCGAGCAGCGCGCCTACGGAGAGGCGTTCAGACGGCTGGCCACGATGGAGGACGCGCTGAGAGAGGCGACCGCGCTGGGGGAGACGCTGATCAGGCTCGGCCACGAGGGCCTGGCCGACGGCCGGCTGCACCCCGAGCCCTGATCTGGTGCGGGCCTCCCGCCGGTCGCGAGTCTCATCCTCGGGACGGCGCCGGCCGCCGCCGCCGTCGTGCCGCTCATGGCGCGCAGGTGTCGTGAGTGGCGTCGAAGCCCTTCAGCGCCTCCGAGTCGTCCACTCGCAGCGCCTTGAGCCCCTTCCAGTCGTCGCCGATCGTCAGGACCAGCCTGGACGTCGTCGCCCCCGGAACCAGGCGTGCCGTGCCCGAGAGCAGGTCGGCGGTGAGCGTGGGCACACGGCTCTCGCCCTTGGGGGAGTAGTGGACGGTCGTGCGGGGGACCGGTTTGCGCGAGGCGTCCCCGATCTTGGCGATGTGGTAGCCGCGCTGCTCGAGGGCCACCGCCACCTGCGTGGCCAGCCCGGTGCGCAGCGTGCCGTTGCGCACCTCGACGTTGATCTTCGATCGCGGCGTCCTGGCCTGCCCGCCCTTGATGCCGGCCACGCTCTTGTCCCTGGCCACGATCTGGAACAGGGTCTTGGCCTGTGGCTGCACCCACTCCACGCGGCCCGGATGGCTGACGGAGTAATGCCATGGGGTGGTGATGAAGCGGATCTGCCCCGCGGTCATGCCCTGCGCGCTCGTGGCGAGGTCCTTCATGACGCCAGGGGTGAGCGCGGAGTCGGTGGTGACGGCCTTGGTCGCCGCGTCGAGGAAGCCGAGCAGCCGCGCCGGGTCGGTGAGCGTCTCGCCGCTCATCACCTTCTTGAGCATGGAGGAGATGAACATCTGCTGGCGCTGGATGCGCCCGATGTCGGAGCCGTCGCCCATGCTGTAGCGGGCCCGGACGTAGCCGAGCGCCTGCTCGCCGTTGAGCGACTGGCGGCCGGCGGGCAGGTGGAGCAGCGCCTTGGTGTCGTCGATGCGCTCGGGCAGGCACACGTCGACCCCGCCGACCGCGTCGACCATGCTCTTGAACCCGGTGAAGTCGATCTTCACGAAGTGGTCGATGTGGATGCCGGTCAGCGACTCGATCGTCTTCCACGTGCAGCCGATGCCGCCGGAGTTGAACGACTCGTTGATCATGCCGAGGTGCGGCTGCTGCCCTGGCAGCCGGCCCTTGGCAGGGCAGGCGGGCAGCTGGACCAGAGAGTCGCGCGGGAAGCTGATCACCATCGCGTCGTCCCGCCTGGACGACAGGTGGGCGAGCATGATCGTGTCGGTGCGCTCGCCCTCGACGGTGCGCCCGTATCGGGCGTTCTTGCCGTCACGCTGGTCCGAGCCCACGATCAGCACGTTGAGCGAGGTGGTGGCGACCTTGGGCGGACGCGTGGCGCCCAGGTCGTCGTCGGTCACCTCGATGTGCCTGACGTTGCCCGTCAGCTTCACGTAGACGCCGATCACCACGCCGACCGCCGCCAGCACCAGGGTCGTCACGACCGCGGTCACCCAGCGCAGCCACCGGCGGCGCGCACGCGGCCGGGGAGGGCGGGAGGGCGACGGGGTTGGAGGGGCGTCAACGAGCCCGCTGCTCACATGTCACTCCGGAAGGGGGGCCCAGTCGAATGTCGCCGAGTGTACTGAGTCACAGTGCGGCTGGAGTGAGGGATTGCGAGCCGAGTGGATAAGATCGGGGTTCCGTTTGCCTTACTTTCCCCGCCGGGAGGCGTTGATGTCTGAAGTCACCTTCAAGGGCAACCCGATCACCGTGGGCGGCACCTTCCCTCAGCCCGGCGACGCGGCCCCCGCGTTCACCCTTGTCGGCAAGGACCTGTCCGACGTGTCGCTCACCTCCTTCGGTGACAAGACCAAGGTGCTCAGCATCTTCCCGAGCGTCGACACCGGTGTCTGCGCCGCCTCGGTGCGCCGCTTCAACGAGGTGGCGGCCGAGCACCCCGACGTCGCCGTGCTGTGCGTCTCCGCCGACCTGCCCTTCGCCCAGGGGCGCTTCTGCGGCGCCGAGGGCCTGGACAAGGTGGTGACGCTGTCGCTGATGCGCGGCAGGGAGTTCCTCACCGACTACGGCGTGGCCCAGGAGGAGGGCCCGCTGGCCGGGCTCGCCGCCCGCGCCGTGATCGTCCTCGACGGCGACAACACCGTCGTCTACTCCGAGCTGGTCCCCGAGATCACCCAGGAGCCCGACTACGACAGCGCGCTCAGCGCCCTGAAGTAGGCCGTGCCGTTCGACGACACCGGGGCCGAGGTGAGGGTGCCCGCGACGGTCGGCAGGATCGTCTCCCTCGTCCCCTCGCTCACCGAGTCGGTGGCCGCCACGGGCAAGCTCGTCGGCGCCACCGACTGGTGCACCCACCCGCCCGACCTCGACGTGGTCAGGGTGCGGGGCACCAAGAATCCCGATCTCGATCGGATCAGGGCGTTGCGTCCCGACGTGGTGCTGGCCAACGCCGAGGAGAACAGGGAGCCCGACCTCCAAGCGCTCAGGGAGTCGGGCATCGCGGTCTGGGTGACGCGGATCGAGACGGTCGATGAGGCGTTCGCCTCACTGGGCCGGATGTTCGAGCTGGCCTGCCGCCTTCCCAGCCCCGCGTGGTTGGACGAGGCGCGGGCGGCGTGGGAGCTGCCCGAGCCCGAGGTGCGGCGGACGGTGGTCGTCCCCATCTGGCGGCGGCCGTGGATGGTGGTGGGGCGCGACACCTTCACCGGTGACGTGCTGCGACGGCTGGGTTTCGACAACCTCTACGCCGATCACCCCGAGCGTTACCCCAAGATCCCTCTCGCGGAGATCGTGGCGAAGGATCCCGATCTGGTGGTGCTGCCGGACGAGCCTTACGCCTTCCACGCGCAGGACGGCCCCGAGTGCTTCGCCAGGAGCGCGCTGGTGAGCGGCAGGACGCTGACCTGGTACGGGCCGTCGATGGTCGAGGCTCCGGCGTTGTTGCGCGGGTGGCTCGGCGTCTAGCGGGCAGACTGGTGTGATGATCGCCAGGCTCTCGTTCGCACTGGCCGTGGTCCCCTTCGGGTTGCTGCTCCACGTCGCCAGACAGCCGCTCAACGGCCTCGACATGTCCGTGGCGCACGATCTGCACGCCTACGCGGTCGCCAACCCCGCCTGGACCCGCTTCCTGGCCTTCTGGACCGACGCGCTCGGTCCCGCGACCTGGCGCGTTCTGGTGGTCGGAATCGCCGCGTGGCTGGCGTGGCGGGGCGCGCCCCTGACCGCCGCGTGGGCGGTGATCACGATCGTGGCGGGCGGCCTGCTCGGCGAGGGGCTGAAACTCCTGATCGACAGGACCAGGCCGATGTTCCCCGATCCCGTCGCCAGCGCCCCCGGCATGTCCTTCCCCTCGGGGCACGCGCTCGCCGCCACGCTGGGCGCGGGGATGCTCGTGCTGCTGGCGCGGCCCGCCCTGCGCGGCAGGCGGCTGCTCATGGCGCTGGCCTGGACGGCCGCCGCGCTCCTCACGCTCGCGGTCTCCTACACCCGCGTCGCGCTGGGCGTCCACTGGGTCAGCGATGTGGTGGGCGGCATGCTGCTCGGCGTCGCCGTGCTCGCCGTCAGCGTCGTGGCCTTCAGGCCAGTGAGGCGTCGACGCTCGCCGGCGACAGCACGTGTTCGGTCACCATGACCGCGGTCCCGACGATGCCGGCCCGGCCGGCGAGCGTGCTGGTCACGATCTCGAGGTTCCTGGTCGTGAACGGCAGGCTGCGCCGGTAGACGCTCTCCCTGATGCCGGTGAGGTAGTGCTCCCTGGTCTCGGCCATGTCCCCGGCCAGCACCAGCACGCCGGGGTTGAGCAGGCTGACCGCGGTGGCCAGCACCAGGCCGAGTGTGCGGCCGGCCTCCTGGGTGAGCGCGATGGCCTCGGGGTCGCCCGCCTGGACCAGGCGGACCACGTCCTGGCTGGTCTCCTGGCCGAGGTCCTTGGCCAGCGCGTGCCCGCTGGCCAGCGAGGCGACGCAGCCCTTCGAGCCGCAGGTGCACACCCGGTCGTCGCTCTCGCGCAGCCGTACGTGGCCGATGTTGCCCGCGGCCTCCTCCACGCCCCGGTAGATGCGCCCGTCGAGCACGATGCCCGCGCCGATGCCGGTGGAGACCTTCACCAGCAACAGCGAGGGCGACTGGCGGAAGGAGGCCCACCACTCGCCGAGCGCCATCGCCTTCGCGTCGTTCTCGACCAGGATGGGCACGTCGAACAGGTCGCCGAAGGCCGCCTTGATCGGCAGGTCGTCCCAGCCCGGCATGAGGAAGGACCTGAGCACCTTGCCCGAGGTGTGGTCGACCGAGCCAGGCAGGTCGAGGCCGATGCCGCAGACCCGCTCGCGGGCGCGGCCGGTGCGGTCGAGCAGGCGCTCGAAGGCCTGCCGTACCCAGGTCAGGACGGGTTCGGGGCCCCGGTCGATGCGCATCTGGATGGACTCCTCGGCCAGCGGCCGCGCGGCGAGGTCGGTCAGCGCCACGCGGGCGTGGCTGGCGCCGAGGTCGGCGACCAGGGTCACCTTGCTGGCGGGGTCGATGGCGAGCACGGAGGGAGGGCGTCCGCCCCCCGACGCCCCTCTCTCCGCCTCGTGGATGTAGCCGGCCTCGATCAGCCGGTCGACCCTGTCGGTGATCGTGGATCGGGACAGGCCGGTGTACTCGATCAGTTCTTTGCGGGTACGGCAAGTGCCCTGCCTGATCAACTGGAGGACGTGTCCTGCCGTCAGCATCTCTAACCCTTCTCGGCGCCTGCTGTGAGGCCCTCCGTCAGCAATCGCTCGCTGGCGAAGAACACCACCACGATGGGGAGCGTCAGAACCACCGATCCTGCCATGAGAACGGTCGTCGGGATCTCGATACTGCCCGCCAGTTGCGACAGGCCCAGCGACACGGTCCAGCTCTCCCTGCGCTCCACCAGGAAGAGCAGGGCGAAGAGGAACTCGTTCCAGGCGATCATGAAGGCGTACAGGCCGGTGGCCATGAGCGCGGGCTTGGACAGCGGCAGCACCACCCGCCAGATCGTCTCCATCCGGCCGCACCCGTCGATGGCGGACGCCTCCTCGACGCTCTGCGGCACGGTCTCGAAGTAGTTGCGCAGCATGTACACCGTCACGGGCACCGTCTGGGCGATGTAAACCAGGATGAGCCCCGGCAGCGAACCGCGCAGCCCGAGCATGGTGAACAGCACGAACAGCGGGATCGCCAGCACGATCGCGGGGAAGAGGTAGACGGCGAGGAAGAGGAAGTGCACCTGCCGGCGGCCGAAGAAGCGCAGCCTGGCCACCGCGTAGGCGCCGGGGATCGAGATCAGCAGCGTCACCGCGACCGAGGCGACCGCGACGATCGCGCTGTTGCTCATGAAGGTGACGAACCCCTGCCTGCCCAGCACGTCCGCGTAGGTGGACAGGGTGAAGCTCCGGGGCCAGAGCGAGCCGGGATCGAGGATCAGCTCCTGGATGTCGCGGACCGACAGCATCACCATGTAGAAGAAGGGGAACGCGGTGATCACGGTCAGGAACGCGATCACCAGCGGTCTGAGCACCCTGAACAGCGCCCGCTCAAAGCGATCTCTGGTCACGCTCACCTCCGGCGAAGAACCTCAGGTAGACGGCCAGGAACACCACCAGCACCACGGCCAGCACGATCGCCTGGGCCGCCGAGGCGCCGATGTCGTCGCGCGCGGTGAGGAAGTTGTAGACCCGCACGCTGACCACCTCCGTGCCCGCGCCGCCGCCGGTCAGGAGGTAGACGTCGTCGAACTTGGTGAAGGTGAACACGAACCTCAGCACCGCCAGCAGCGCGACCACCCGCCAGAGCTGCGGCATGATCACGTAGCGGAAGCGCTGGGTGGGCGTCGCGCCGTCCACCACCGCCGCCTCCTCCAGCTCGCCGGGCAGCGCCTGGAGCCTGGCGAGGATGAACAGGAAGGCGAAGGGGAAGTAGCGCCACGCCTCGAAGGCGATGACGGTGAGCAGCGCCACCGGCACCTGGAGGCCGAGGAAGCTGCCCCGCGCCTGGGTCAGGAAGGCGATCGGCTCGCTCAGCCAGGTGTTGACGATGCCGAACTGCGGGTTCAGCATCACCTCCCACAGGAAGGCGACCGCCACCACCGGGGCGACGTACGGGACCAGGATGGACGCCCTCACGAGGGTGCGGCCCTTGAAGGCGGCGCGCAGCGCCAACGCCGCCACCAGGCCGATGGCGATCGAGAGCGCGGTGCCCGCGGTCGTGTAGACGAGCGTGTTGACCAGGGCGGACCAGAAGCCGGGCTCGGAGATGACGTAGGTGAAGTTCTCCAGCGTGTAGTTGCCGAACAGGCCGGTCCTGCGGATGTTGATCAGCCGGGCGTCCTGGAAGGCGAGCATGACCGCCCACAGCAGCGGCGCGACGACGACCACCAGCGTGATGAGCAGCGTCGGGGAGATGAGGAGCAGTCCGGCTCTCGCCTCCTGCTGCTCCAGTGTCCGCCCCCCGCGCGTGAGGCGGCGGACGCCCCCTGCGATGGTCATTCCCTGATCCCGCGCTTGATCGTCTCGATGTCGGACTTGGCCTGGGTGGCCGCGGCCTGCGGGGTCAGCGAGCCGTCGACGATCGCGCTGAGGGCCTTGGGCACGGGGAGCTCGCCCATCGTGGCGCCGACCAGCTTGCCCTGGCCCTGCGGGATGCCCCACCTGGCGAAGGTGTCAGGGCTCTTGCGCAGCGCGTCGAGGATCTCGGCGGGATAGACCTCCGACAGCGGCTTCTTGCTGTCGACTCCTGCGGGCAGCGCCCTCCACTTGGCCTCGAAGCCCTTGCGGGTGGGGAACTTGCCCTCGGGGGCCATCCCGATCCACCGCTCGTAGCCCTCGTTCATCATGAACGAGACGAACTGCTGGGCGGCACCGGCGTTGGCGTCCCTGGTGACCGCCCAGGAGACGATCTCGCCGTACTGCGCGGGCTCGGCCCCCTGCGGTCCCTTCAGTGCGGTGACCACACCGGTGTTCTTGGCCAGCCATTCCTTGTCCTCCCTGCACGCTGGGCAGGAGGGCAGGGCGTCGTTGCGCAGGCCCGCCATCTCGTCGAGGATGAACGACGACCAGATCGTCATGGCCGCCTTCCCCGAGAAGTACGTCGCCCTGGTGGAGTCGACGTCCTGCTTGCCCTTCACCGAGTACTGCGCGGCCAGGCGCGAGTAGAAGTCGAAGGCGGTCACGCAAGGCGGCTGGTCCAGGGGGACGTTCCCGCCGTTGTCGACCAGCTGGCAGCCGTTGGCCAGCGCCACGTGCTCGAAGCTCTGCGCGGTGAAGGAGTCCTTGGGCGCGATGGCCAGGGTGATGCCCGCCACGCCTCCCGCGTTGAGCCTCTTGGCCGCGGCCTCCAGCCGCTCGTAGGTGTCGGGCGCCTCCAGGCCCGCCTTCTCGAACAGGTCCTTGCGATAGAGGATCAGCTGTGCCCAGCCGTCGCTGGGGACGGCCAGCAGCTTGCCCGAGGCGCTGTCGAGCTCCAGGGCCCTGGCCGAGAAGCTGTCCCTGCCGAGCTGGTCGACGATCTTGCCCGGCGTCTCGGTGTCGAGCAGGTCGTTGGCCTCCAGTTCGCGCACCGCCGCCAGGGGGAGCGCGCCGATGACGTCGGGCAGCTTGCCCGCCGCGGCGGCCGAGGTGACGATCTGGCTGAACTGGTCCTCCGCGACGCCGACGAGGTTGACCTTGATCCCGGTCTTCTTGGTGAAGTCGGCGACGATCCGCTGCTGCACGGCCATCCGGTCGGCGAGGTTCTCCTCGGTCCACACGGTGATCGTGTCGGCGCTCCGCTCTTCCGTTCCACCACCGCACGCTGCCACGGTGATGGCCAGCAGCGCGGCGGAGAGGACGGCGGTTACCTTCTGAGGCATGGCACGCTCCTCCAGGGGTGATGTGCCTGGCGTACCCCTGGAGCAGGGCAAGCAACGCAGAGGGCAATTTCGGGCATCCGTTGAGAAACCCTGAAGCGGCGATCTGCCTGGTCAGAAGGGGATCGCGGATCATGGGAAAGGTCGCTTTCCGGAACATCGCTTCATTTGGTTTACGCAATGCGCAGCTAAAGTCGTAGACTTAAGTGTGTTACGGGCGCAACTATCGCATGCCAACATGCGCTAAATCGCTACCTTTTGTTTGATCAAAAAGCGTAAGTGTGGGGAATGCACGTCATCACTATCGAAGAGCCGGGTCGCGTGCGCGTGCGCGCTGAGGCGCCCGGTGACTTGGCGCCCGGCACGGTGCGGGTCCGCACCCTCTACTCCGGCGTGTCGGCGGGCACGGAACTGACCGCCTACCGGGGCACCAACCCCTACCTCAACCGCAAGTGGGACACCGAGCGACGGCTGTTCGTCGAGGGTCAGAGCCACTCCTATCCGCTGAGCGGCTGGGGCTACCAGGAGGTCGGCGAGGTCGTCGAGGCCGCTCCCGACGTCGCCGACCCGCCCGTCGGGTCGCTGGTGTGGGGCATCTGGGGCCACCGCGACGAGGCGATCGTGCCCGCGGAGAAGCTGGTGGGCCACATGATCCCGCCGGGTGTCGACCCGCTGGTGGGCGTCTTCGCCAGGGTCGGCGCGATCGCGCTCAACGCCGTCCACGCCGCCGACATCCACCTCGGCGACCAGGTGGCGATCTTCGGCCAGGGCGTGATCGGGCTGCTCGCCACCAGGCTCGCCGTGCTCAACGGCGCCAGGGTGGTCGCCGCCGACGCCCTGCCCGCCCGTCTCGAGCTGGCCAAGCGCTTCGGCGCGGTCGAGGCGGTCGACGTGGCCGCGGGCTCGGTGGCCGAGTTCGTCCGCAAGCGCATCGAGGGCGCCGACACCGCGATCGAGCTCAGCGGCAGCCACCACGGCCTGCACGAGGCGATCAGGACCGTCCGCAAGGGCGGCAGGGTCGTCGCGGCCGGTTTCTACCAGGGCGAGGGCATCGGGCTGCGGCTGGGCGAGGAGTTCCACCACAACCAGGTGCAGCTGGTCTCCTCGCAGATCGGTGGCGTCGCCTCCTGGATGTCGCACCGGTGGGACGTCGAGCGGCTGCAGCGCACGTTCATGGAGCTCGTCTACCGGGGCGAGGTCGACGTCGACCGGCTGATCAGCCACGTCATGCCCGTCGAGTCGGCGGCCGAGGCGTTCGACCTGCTCGATCGCCACCCCGCGGACGTACTGCAACTCGTCTTCGCCTTCGACCGGAGCCTTGAGGAAACAACAGGATGAAGCTCGCCGTACAGGAGCAGCTGCTGCCAGGGCGGACGCTGCAGGAGAAGTTCACGTTCGCGGTCGAGGCCGGATTCGATGCGATCGAGCTGCGGGGCAAGGGCGACTTCCAGTTCGCCACCAGGCTGACCGAGCTCAAGCGCGCGCTGGCCGACGGCGTGGTGATGCCGACGGTGTGCGTGGACATGCCGCACTTCATCGGTGACTTCGACCCGGCCAAGCGCAAGGACGCCATTCAGCAGCTGCGCTCCCAGCTCACGGTGATCGCCGAGCTGGGCGGCATCGGCGTGATGACGCCTGCCTCGTGGGGCCAGTTCTCGCGCAGGCTGCCGCCGTTCGAGCCGCCGCGCGGCCCCGACGCCGACCGTGAGGTGCTCGCGGAGGCGCTCGGCACGCTGGGCGAGCACGCGCAGCGCAACGGCGTGAAGATCATGCTGGAGCCGCTCAACCGCTACGAGAACCACATGGTCAACACCCTCGCCGAGGCGGCGTCGTACTGCGCGATGGACTCCATCAAGGTCGTCGGCGACACGTACCACATGAACATCGAGGAGGACGACCCCTGCCGCTCGCTGGTGGAGGCCGGGCCGTACCTCGCCCACATGCAGATCAGCGAGTCCAACCGCAACCAGCCGGGGACGGGGCACCTCGACTGGGCGGCCCAGCTGGCCACCCTGGACGCGATCGGTTACGACGGCTACCTCGCGCTCGAGTGCCGGCTGCGCGGTGAACCCGAGATCGTCCTGCCGCAGACGGCGGCCTTCGTCAGGAAGTTCATATGATCGCACGTGACGCCGTGCGCGTCCTGGTCGCCAACTGGGACGGGAGCTACACAGTCCCGTCCAGGCGGCTCTACCCCCATCAGTGGAGCTGGGACTCCGCCTTCATCGCGATCGGCAACGCGCGGTGGTCGCCGCGCAGGGCCAGGGTCGAGCTCCTGTCGCTGTTCGGCGCCCAGTGGCGGGACGGCAGGGTGCCCCACATCGTCTTCAACCCCGCTGTCCCCGAGGGCGCCTACTTCCCAGGACCCGAGTTCTGGGAGGCGCGCGCCCCCTCGGGCACCTCGACCTCGGGCATCGTGCAGCCGCCCGTGCACGCCCTCGCCGCCTGGCAGGTGCACCTGGCCGATCCCGACCCCGCCTTCCTGCGCCGCATCTACCCGCGCCTGGTCGCCCAGCAGCACTTCCTCCGTACGGCGAGGCAGTCCCCCGAGGGCCTGATGTCGATCGTGCACCCGTGGGAGTCCGGCATGGACAACAGCCCCGCGTGGGACATCCCCCTCGCGGCGGTCGTCGCGGGCCCGATGGGCGTGGTGCGCCGTGACCTCACCCACGTCAGCCCCGACGAGCGGCCCACCGACCGCGACTACGAGCGCTACACCGCCCTCGCCCGCGCCTACCGCGACACCGGCTACCGCGAGGCGGGCGCGTTCGCGGTGGAGGACCCGCTGTTCAACGCCGCGTACGGCGCCGCGGAGTCGGCCCTCGCGAAGATCGCCGCGGCCTGCGGCCTCGACCCCGCCCCGCACCACGCGGAGGCGGCCAGGATCACCGCCGCGATGGTCGAGCACCTCTACGACGACGGCCTCTTCCACAGCCGCGACGCCGGCAGCGGCATCCTGCTGCGCTCCAGCAGCGCGGCGGGCCTCGTGCCGCTGATCCTCCCCGACCTGCCCCGCGAGATCGTCAACGCGCTGATCGGCACCGCGCTCGACCGCTTCGAGATCAAGCGGGGGCTGCTGCCCAGCTTCGCCCCCGGCACCCCCGAGTTCGACCCCGCCCGCTACTGGCGCGGACCCAGCTGGATCAACCTGACCTGGCTGGTCTGGCAGGGCCTGCGGCACCGCCGGGCCGACCTGGCCGAGCTGCTGGCCGACGGCATGATCAGGGCGGTCACCACCTCGGGCTTCAGGGAGTACTTCGACCCCTTCACCCTGGAGGGCCACGGCTGCCGCGACTTCAGCTGGTCGGCGGCGCTAGTCCTCGACCTCCTGTGCCAGCACGGCCTGGACGGCGTGCCTGCGTCCCTGCGCGAGGTCGGTGAGGAGCGCCGGAGCCTCGTCGAAACCCACGAGATCGGTGACCAGGTGCCGGCGTAGGTCCTGGCGGCCCCGGAGCAGCTCGATCGTCTCGTACGAGAGCCGTTCCCTGTCCCAGGCGTGGGCGAGCCCGCGCGGCACCCTGCCGATCTGGGCGCACCTGACCGAGAGCCCGTTGTGGTGGAACTCCTCGCCCAGGCGCACCTCGTCGGCGCCGCTGGGGTAGAAGGCCAGGTCGATCACCGTCCCCTGCGGCCTGAGCAGCTTCAGCGCCATCGCGAGGTAGCGGGCCTGCCCCCTGCACTGGAACACCACGTCCGCGCCGCGATCTCCGGGCGCGTGGCGCCAGCGCTCCTTGAGCGTGACGGCGGGGTTCTCGTGGACGGTCCGCGCCCCGAGCGCCTCGGCGATGCGGAGCCGATCGGCGGTCTCGTCGACGACGACGACCTCGGCCGCGCCGTGCCTGATGGCGAAGCAGGCGGTCAGCAGGCCGACCACGCCCGCGCCGGTGACGGCCACGCGCCGGCCGCGGACCCCGTCGCCCAGCCCGTGGACGGCGGGCCCGTGCAGGTCCGCGGCGGCGTGCAGCAGGCCGTTGGCGCAGATCGGGCCCATATGCGCGACGTAGATGCCGAGCAGCGGATCGAGGTCGTCGGGCAGCTCGACGAAGCGATCCTTGAGCGGGTCGGCGACGTAGCCCGTGCGGTGACCGTAGGCCATCGCCAGCAGCTCCCCCTCGCGCACGGCGGCGGTCCTGGTCTCGGTGACCATGCCGACCTGCATGTAGCCGAGGCCGCGCACCGGGTACTCGATCGAGGGCACGCCTTCGGTGAACAGGCCGAGCGCGGAGTCCCAGGTGGCGTGCAGGTAGGGGTTGGTGCCCTTCACGTAGGTGAGCTCGGTGCCCGCGGAGATGCCGCTGTAGACGGTCTCGACCCTGAACGTTCCCGGCTCGAGCGTGCCGCTCTTCTCCTCGATGAAGGCGATCTCGCCGGGCGCCTCGATGCTCAAGGTGCGGATGTCATCCATACCGGGCCTCCCTCCACTGCCGAGCGCGCGACCGCGTGGGCCAGCCGGTGGGTGCGCAGCGCCTCCTCGTACGGCACGCGCACGTCACTCGCCCTGCCCTGCACGGCGTTGACGAACTCCCTGTCCACGCGTGTCTTGGCGTTGCCAGGATCCTCCATGATGCTCGACCCGTCGGCCAGGAGCCGCGTTTCGCTCAGATCCAGCGAGATTCCCTCGGCGCACACCTCCAGCCCGACCCTGTTCTTGCCCGGCAGCATGCAGGTGGCCGCGAGCAGGCCCGCCGCGCCGTTCTCGAACCGCAGCACGGCCGCGGTCGCCCTGGCGATCTCCCCGTCCGACTCGGCGGCGGGAACGGTGTGCGCCATCGTCACCTCGCCCACCAGGACCCTGGCCAGGTCGAGCACGTGGACGGCCTGCTCGAGCACCTGGCCGCCCGACATTTCGGGATTGGCCCACCAGGGGACAGGTGGGATCTTGTCCAGCCAGTAGCCCATCGCCAGCCGTACCGGCCGGTCGGCCAGCAGGTCGCGTGCCTGGTCGAGGATGTCGAGGTAGCGCCAGTGGTGCCCGACCGCCGAGGGGAGCCCCCTGCGCCTGATCTCCGCCGCTATCTTCTCGGCCGTGGCGAGGTCCAGGGCGAGTGGTTTTTCAACAAATATCGGTAGATCGCACTCCAGGGCGTCAAGCTCTGGCGTACCGTGCGCAAAGGGAGGCACGCACACATAAATCGCATCTAGTCCGCCGGCAGTCAGCAGGTCGGCATGGTCGCCGTAGGCGGGGGAGCCATGCCGGGAGGCCAGAGCCTCGGCCTTGTGGGAATCTGTGTCGGCGATTCCAGCAATCGTCACGTCGGAGAAGCTGGAGAGGACGTCAGCGTGGCGCGCGGCGACGTTTCCAGCGCCGATGATGCCGATACGGGTGTATGGGGTCACGGTTCGGCATATGCCTCATCTGCGGTCGAGCAAACAATGATGTTCGAATCGCTATAACCAGGGCAGAGCTGCCATCCCGGTGTACTTCATCAGATCGGGGCAGACTGCATGGAAACGAATACCAGTACCGCCGCCGACTGGCCGCTTGACGCACTCCGCCTGGCCAAGGGCACGACCACGGTCAGTGTGGTGCTGCCGGCGCGCGACGAGGAGCGCACGGTGGGCGCGATCGTCTCGACGATCCGCAGGGACCTGCCGGAGTTGGTCGACGAGATCCTGGTCGTCGACTCGCGTTCCACCGATGCCACGGCCGCGCGAGCCGCCGAGGCAGGAGCCCGCGTCGTCCGCCAGGACGACGTGCTACCTGAACTTCCACCACTGTCGGGCAAGGGCGAGGCGCTGTGGAAAGGCCTGGCCGCCAGCCACGGCGACCTGGTCGTCTATATCGACTCCGATCTGCGCAACTTCGGGGCCCATTTCGTTTCCGGCCTGCTCGGGCCGCTGCTCACCGACCCGCGCATCCAGTTCGTGAAGGGCGCCTACGAGCGGCCGCTGCGCGGGAAACGTGGAGAGGGCGGCCGGGTCACGGAACTGGTCGCCAGGCCGTTGCTCAACCTGTTCTGGCCCGAGCTGGCCGGGTTCGTGCAACCGCTCGCGGGTGAGTACGCGGGCCGGCGCTCGGTGCTCGAACGCGTGCCGTACGTCACCGAGTACGGCGTCGAGCTCGGCCTCCTGGTCGACCTGCTGGAGCTGGTCGGCCTGGACGCCATGGCCCAGGTGGACCTCGGCACCCGCGAGCACTCCCATCAGAGCACCGCTGCCCTCGGCAGGATGTCGGGACAGATCATGCTCACCGCCTGGTCGCGCCTGGAACGCCAGGGCCGGATCGTCGCCTCCGAGCCGCCCACCACCGGGCTGCGCCAGTTCAACCCCGACACGTTCACCGACGTGTCCGTCGCCGAGCGGCCGCCGCTCGCGTCCCTGAGAGCCGTCGTGGAGGAGGACGTGGCATGAAGATCCTCATGAACGCGGGACCGTGGCTTCCGGTCCCGCCCGATGGTTACGGTGGCATCGAGAACGTGGTGGCCACGCTGGTCCCCGCGCTGCGCGCGCGTGGCGTCCAGGTCGTGCTCGCCTCGGTGGGCGACAGTTCGATCGAGGTCGACGAGCTGGTCTCGGCCTTCCCCGACGGTCAGTTCGGGCATCTGCAGAAGCCGTACAACCAGGTCATGGGCCTGGCGCACGCGCATCAGGCGCGGGTCCTCGAGGAGCTGCGCGCCCGGGACGACATCGACCTCGTCCACGACCATCTGGAGGTCGTCGGACCCGCCGTGCTGTCGGCCTTCGGCGGCCCGCCCGTCCTGCACACGCTCCACTGGGACCTGCGCAAACACCAGGCCTTCTACGGCGCCTTCCCGCCCGGCGTCTCCGTCAACGGCGTGTCCGCCTCGCAGCTGGCGCGCGCCCCCTCGGCGTTGCAGGCGGCCGCCCTCGGCCACGTCCACCTGGCCACGCCGCTGGCCGGTCAGCCGCCCGCGGGCGAGCGCGGCGAGCACGTCGTGGTCATGGGCAGGATCTGCGGACTGAAGGGACAACACCTGGCCGCCAGGGTCTGCCAGAAGCTCGGGCTTCCCCTCGTGCTCGCGGGCCCGGTCAGCGGCCTGGACACCCCCGCCGAACTCGAGGCGGTGCTGCAGGATCCCGACCATCCGCTGCACGGCCACCCCGACGTGCGCTACTTCCACGACAAGCTCGCCCCCTACCTCGACGGCGACCTGGTCCGCTGGATCGGCGGCGTCGGCGGCCCCTCCAGGGACGCGCTGTACGCCTCCGCGCGGGCCGCCCTCTTCCCCATCCAGTGGGCCGAGCCGGGCGGCACCGCCGTGGTCGAGGCCATGGCGCTCGGCGTACCGCCCATCGGCCTGCGCCGCGGCTGCCTTCCCGAGCTCATCGACCACGGCCGCACCGGCTGGCTGGCCGACACCGAGGAGCAGCTGGCCGAGCTGCTCCTGCGGGTGGAGGAGATCGATCCGGCGGAGTGCCGCCGCGAGGCCGAGCTGCGCTTCTCGCCCTCGGTCATGGCCGACCGCTATCTGGAGATTTACGGCAGGGCCATCACTCGCGGGCTCCGATCGCCCCGTCAGGGCGCCGCCTGAGGACGAGCCTGGCGGGCAGCGCGGTGGCGGCCAGCGCGAGGGCGGCCGCCACCGCGACCACCACGAGATAGGTGAGGGGCGGCACCGACGGCAGCGCCGAGCCGGTCATCCCCCTGCTGAAGGCGGAGAGCGTGACCAGCGAGACGCCGGTCCCGAGCGCCACCGCGACCAGCACGGCGGTCGCCGTCTCCACGCGCAGCATCCGCAGCACCTGGCGTCTGGTGGTGCCGACCAGGCGCAGGAGGGTCAGCTCACGAGCCCGGCCGGCCGTCGACATGGCCAGGGTGTTGACCACCGCGATCGCGCAGAAGGCGACGATCAGTCCCATCGCCACGTAGTTGACCGCCGCGTTCGACATTGTGATCTCGGCCGGGTACTCGACGGGGGCTCCGCCGGCCGCCCGCTCCAGCGCGGCGCGGTCGCCGCCGGCGACCAGCAGGGTGCCGCGCGGGTCGTCCACATGCCCGGCCACGAGCGCGTGGTGCAGGGTGAGGTCGCCGAAGGCCAGGCCGCGGGCGTAGACGGCGGCCACCCTGAGCGAGGCGGGGGTGCCGTCGCCGAGCGTGAGTGTGAGGGCGGAGCCGACCGTGACGCCCAGGCGCTCGGCCGCCGTCGAGCTGACCGCGACCGACCGCTCGCCGAAGCCCTGCAGGGAGCCCGCGCGCACGCCCAGATCCATGGTCTGGTCGAGGCCCTCGGGTGTGACGGCCTGCGCGGCGTACCTCTCCAGGTCGATCCTGACCGAAGTGCGCAGCACGTCGGTCGTGGCGCGGACGCCGGGGACCGTGCGGACGGCGGCGGGCGCGCCCGGGCCGAGCACGTGGTCGGCCCTGATGCCCGTGGCGGCCTGGTCCGCCGCCGCCTGGCCCATGGTGGTCTGGACGAACAGGATGGTGCACGTCATCGCGACCATCAGGCTGAGCGGCGTGATCACGGCCGCCATGCGCGCGGTGTTCGCCCGCAGGTTGGCGGCGGCCAGGTAGCCGCCGGCTCCAGGAGCGCGCACCGGCAGGGCCATGACCAGCCTGGCGAGCGCGGGGCCGAGCAGCGCCACCGCGATCGTCCACACCAGCGCGGTGAGCATCGTGACGGGGCTGGACGCGGCCTCGGTGTTCAGGTTCGACAGCACGATCGTGAGGACCACGCCACCCGCCAGGGCCAGCACCCCGGCGAGCAGCCGTCCCCACGGCAGCTTCGGTCGTTCCATGGCGGCCTCGCCGAGCGCTTCGACGGGCCGGATCCTGGCCGTACGGCGAGCGGTGACGCGGGCTGCGGCCCAGGCCGCGGCCACGGTCGCCAGCAGCGCCGCGACCACGGGGAACGGGCTCACCACGAGCCCGAGGTTGTCCGGCATCGCGCCCAGCGCGACGAACCGCGAACGCAGCCAGAAGCCGAGGAGGATGCCCGCCAGCGACCCTGGGACGCCCGCGGCCAGGCTGATCAGCAGCGCCTCGCCGCCCAGCAGCTTGCGGATCTGCCTGGGCGTGGCGGCGACGGCCCGCAGCAGGGCCAGCTCGCGCTGGCGTTGCTGGACGGAGAGCGCGAAGGTGCCGACCACGACCAGGATCGCCACCAGGAGCGAGGTGCCGCCGAGGGCGCCGCCCAGACTGATCAGCATCACGCGGGCCTGCTCCGCACCGAGGAACTCGACCGTGCCGCGCTCGTCTCCCGTGTAGGCGACCGCGCCCTTGACGGCGACGTCCACGGCGGGGAAGACGCCGATGGCGCTGACCTGGCCGGGCCGGCCGGCCAGGCGCCTGGCCTCACGGGTGCTGAAGAAGACCGTGTCCTGGCTCGGCAGGGCCTGCGCGGTGACGCCGACGACCCGGTAGCGGCGTGAACCCACGGTGAGGGCGCGCCCCTCGTAACGGGCGTCGACGACCACCTCGTCGTCCGCCTTCGGAGCGCGGCCCGAGGCAAGCGTGAAGGGAGTGAGCGCGGCCGACTCCCAGCCGTGGCCGAGCGCGGCGCCGACGGGGAAGGTCACCTCGGGGACCACGCGCTCCACGCCGGGCGTCCGCGCCAGCTCGGCGGCGACGGAGGCGGGGATCCAGCGCCGCTCGGACAGCGCCTTGGCCTTGGTCTTGACCTCCCCGTCGTCGTCACGGACCGTCCTGCGGACGAACTGGTCGCCGGCCACGATCACCGGCGCGCCCGCGTAACGCTCGGGCGCGGCCCCGCCGCGCAACCCGGTCTCGAGCAGCAGCCCGCACGCCGTCACCAGCGCGGCCGCGCACAGCAGGGCGACGAAGGCGCCCGCGAAACCCGCCTTGCGGTGGCGCAGCGTGCTCAACGCGAAGGAGATCATCAGTTCCACGCTCCCAGCCTGGTCATCCGCTCGGCCACCTTCTCGGCGGTCGGGGCGGCCATCGAGTCCACGATCCGGCCGTCGGCCAGGAACAGCACGGTGTCGGCGTAGGAGGCGGCCACCGGGTCGTGCGTGACCATCACCACGGTCTGTCCGAGCGCGGAGACGACCTCGCGCAGCAGGACCAGCACGTCGCGGGCGGTCATGGTGTCGAGCGCGCCGGTCGGCTCGTCGCCGAACACCACCTCGGGCCTGGTCACCAGGGCCCTGGCGATCGCCACGCGCTGCTGCTGCCCGCCAGACAGCTGGGCGGGACGGTGCCCCGTGCGCCCGTCGAGGCCGACCCTGCCGACGATCTCGGCCAGCCACGCCCCGTCCACCTTCGCACCCGCCAGGCGCAGCGGCAGGGTGATGTTCTCGAGCACGGTCAGCGCCGGCACCAGGTTGAACGACTGGAAGACGAAGCCGACCCGCCGCCTGCGCAACTCGGTGAGCGCGCTCTCGGTCATTCCCGCCAGCTCGGTGCCGCCGAGTCGCACGGAGCCGGAGGAGGGCACGTCCAGACCGGCCGAGCAGTGCAGGAACGTGCTCTTGCCCGAACCGGACGGGCCCATCACCGCCGTGAAGCTCCCGCGCGGGATGCTCACCGACACCTCGCGAAGGGCCGCCACCGCGCTCTGGCCCCTGCCGTAGATCTTGCTCACCGACTCCAACCGCACCACGTCTGTCATGACCACAAGCCTGCTGACCTGCGGCAGCACAGACCAGAGACGCGATCACCCGTCGACCATGACCTCGTCATGATCCGGACACTGGTAGACATATGCCTGTGATTCGCGTGCTGCTGGCAGAGGACCAGCACGTCATCAGAGGCGCCCTGGTCGCGCTGCTCGGCCTCGAAGCGGACCTCGACGTGGTCGCCGCCGTGGAGTCGGGCGACCAGGTCGTCGCCGCCGCGCTGGCGCACCGGCCCGACGTCGCGGTGCTCGACATCGACATGCCCGGCGCGATCGACGGACTGGACGCCGCCGGGGAGCTGCGCGCCAGGCTGCCGGCCTGCCGCACGCTCATGCTGACCGGCTACGGCAAGCCCGGGCACCTGCGGCGGGCGCTGGACGCCCGGGTCGACGGGTTCATGCTGAAGACCGTGCCGCCCGAGGAACTGGCCGCCGCGATCCGCAAGGTGGCGGCGGGGGAGCGGGTGCTCGACCCCTCGCTGGCCGTCACGGCGTGGGACCTGGCCGACAACCCGCTCACGCCCAGGGAGGCGGACGTGCTGCGCCTCGCCGCCGACGGCGCGGAGGCGACCGAGATCGCCACCAGGCTCTTCCTGAGCGTGGGGACCGTGCGCAACTACCTCACCGCGATCGTCGCCAAGCTCAACGCCCGCAACCGCACCGACGCCGCGCGCATCGCCCGCGAGGCGGGCTGGATCTAGAGCCGCGCCGGAACCGGATGCGCGCTGGATCCAGACGCGGGTTGATCTAGAAGCGGGCTGGATCTGGCGGCGCGCTGGATCCGGCGGCGGGCCTGGCCTGACGGGTCCAGGTCAGGGCCGGAGCCTCGGCGGTCAGCTCGAACCAGTCCTGCCGCTGGACGGTCGCCAGCCTGCCCTCCAGCGCGGCCAGGCGGGTGGTCAGGTTGCCGATGCCCGACGAGCCCGGCCGTCCCGCGGCCGAGCTCACGCCGTCGTTGCGGACGCGCAGCCGCGCCACGCCGTCCACCCGGGTGGTCGTGATCGCGCAGTGGCGCGCCGAGCTGTGGCGCAGCACGTTGGTGACGGACTCCCTGAGCACCGTGCTCAGCACGGTCTCGACCGGCTCGCCGAGCTCCCCGTGACCGAGGTCGAGCATGACGGAGATGCCGGCCGCCTCCAGCACCGCGCGGGCCGAGTCGGCCTCCGCGGCCAGCGACAGGGAGGGGGCGTCGCCGGAGACCGCCCGCAGGTCCCGCTCGGCCCGCTCGACCATCGCCGGCACCTCGTCGAGCCGCGCCCACGCCGCCTCGGGATCGAGCCTGCGCGCCAGCTCGCACGTGAGCAGGATCGCCGCGAGGTTGTGGCCGAGCAGGTCGTGCAGGTCGCGCGCGGCCCGCAGGCGCTCCTCGACGACCGCCGAGCGGGCCAGGACCTGCCGCGACTCCACCAGCTCCTTGACCACCTGGGCCAGCCGCACCAGCCCGTAGACGACCAGGCCGGTCACCAGCGCGCTGACCGTGTAGTTGACGGTCACCGGCGCCGGCAGGGCCAGCAGCGTTCCAGCCCAGGCGACGCTCGCCAGCACCGCTCCCACCAGCGGCAGCGCCACCTTCCACGGAAAGGCGAGCAGGACCGGCCCCGCCAGGAACCCGGCCACGCCCAGCCACGACATGCCGAGGAACGGGAGCGGCGCGTAGGTGAGCACCGTCATCACGGCCAGGGAGGTCATGTGGCGGCCCGTGACCGAGCGGAGCTGGAGGAAGCAGATCACCGCGAGGAGCGCCACGGAGACCCACACGTGGTCGGTGAGCAGCAGGCCCTTCAGCGAGAAGCCGGCCAGCACGGCGGCGAGCAGGGTGAGCGAGAGCGCGTAGGCGCCGTCGCGCTCGGGGGCGGGGCGGGTGTCGGGGAGCACGGCCTCGACCGTGAGCCTGCCCTCGGCGCTCATGGACGTGACGATCGTGCCGCCCGCCTCCTCGATCCTGGCCGGCAGGTCGCCTATGGCCTGCGCCTCTGCCGTGCGGGCGCCGTCGTGGGAGACGCGCAGCCGTACCGTGCCCTCCTCCCCTGCGGTCTCGATCAGGCAGCTGGTGGCGGCGCGGCGCCGGACCACCTCGGTCACCGTCTCGCGCAGCACGGCGGCCAGCAGCGCGCCCGCGGGCCCCAGCGGCTCGTGGTGGCCCACCCTGACCTCGGCGGTGATCCCCTCGGCCGCCAACATCGCCCTCGCGGTGGTGATCTCGGGCGTCAGCGACATGGCCCGGAAGCTCGCCGCGGCGGCGCGGGCGTCGGCCAGGGCGCGCCTGGCGGTGTCCACGTCGGGCCGGCCCGCCCTGGCGCTGTCGGCGATCACGGCCAGCGCCCGGCCCAGACCCTCGTTCAGCTCGGCGGCGATGCGCAGCCGCTCCTCGGCGACCGCGGTCATCGCCAGCGCGAGCCTGGTGGCGTGGACCTCGCCGACCCGGTCGGTCAGCCGGGTGAGTCCGTAGACGATCAGCGCGATCAGTACCGCGCTGATCGTCGGATCGGCGGGGCCGAGCAGCGCGGCGCTGACCGCGACCGCGGGCGCCAGCGGCCACAGCCGGGTCAGCAGGAGCGAGCCGGCGGCGAAGCCGAGGATCCCGACCGAGGTGCCCATGGTGAGCACCGAGGTGTAGGCGGCCACCGCGACGACGACCGGCAGCCACCACCTGCGATGCACGACGAAGGCGGCCTGCGCGGCGAACACCACCAGGGCCAGCGGCGAGCCCGCCACCACATAGATGCCCGCGAAGCCACCGAGTACGACGAAGGTGATTAACCGGGCATTTTGCGGCATCCCCGCAGCTTAGGAGAAGCCCCTGGGGAGCACGGCGACGGGGCAGGTCGAAGCGCGCAGCACCTTCATCGCCACCTCGCCGAGGAAGACCCGGTGCGGCTGGGCGTCCTCGCTGGCCGCGCAGACCAGCAGCTCGCCGGGCGGCCACTCCACACTGGCCAGCGCGGAGGTCACGTCGTAGCCCTCCGCCGTCTCGGCCTCCGCCTCGATGCCGGTGCTCTCCCACGCCAGCCGTACGGCCAGCGCCAGGTCGTCGCGGAGCTTGCCGCTGTCCTCGGTGCGCAGGTCGAGGGTGATGAGCCGCATGGGCACACCCAGCCTGAGCGCCGCCTGCGCCACCCGCTCGACCGCCTCGTCGGCCTGCGGCCGGTGCACGTAGGCCAGGGTCAGGCGGGTCGGCGCGCCGAGCGGCGGGTAGCCCGAGGGCGTGATCATGACCGCCTCCGGCGACAGGTGCAGCAGGTGGTCGGCCGCGCTGCCGATCGCGATGCGGCCGCGCGGCCCTCCGGGAGGCGACCCGATCACGATCAGGTCGGCCCTGATCCTGCTGGCCAGCACCGACAGACCGCGGCCCGTCCCGCGGTTCTCGAAGGCGATGTACTCCGCGGGGACCTCGTTCAGCTGGTCGGCCGCGTGCGCCAGATTGGCCTGCGCCTCGACGGCGAGTCCGGGACTCCCCTTGGGGTGGATCGCGGCCACGGTCAGCTCGCCGCCGGTGACGCCGGTGATGGCGGCCCCGAGTGCGAGAGCGTCACGTCCACCCGAGTCGTGCGTGTATCCGACGACGACGTGCTCTCCGATCACCCTGCGCCCTTACCCCATGTGACCTGGGAATATTCATGATTCGTCAGGGGTTGTACTTCTTGGATTCACGGAGGTGAGCACGACGAAGATCACGCTGGACACCCGTTTCAATGGCTCCTCCGGCCCCGTCACGTTGCGCGACGCCGTCCGCAGGATGAAGGCGCACGAGATGGCCTGCACCGTCGAGCCCGAGCTGCTCGAAGGCAAGGCCAACGTCTTCTGCGACTGCGTCGAGCGCGGTTTCACACCGCTCCGCGGCGAGATCATGGCGGCCTATTACGTGGCGGAGCGCGACGCCGCGCTCGACGCGTTCGACAGAGGGCTGATCACCGAGGGCGAACTGCTGCAGAAGCGCATCGACCTCGACCGGCAGGTGCTCGGTCACCTGTCCCTTTCCTGACTTTCGTCAAGGTCAGGTAACCGGCCGAATGGCCGAAGCGGCCGACCGCCCGCTTCCCTAGGGTTCATGTTCATCGATCTTTCACCGATTGGACATGACACGAGATGTACGGGGACATCGTCGGCTTCGCGATGAGCACACCGGCGTGGGTGCACGCCCTCGCGGAGGTCGGGACCGACGCGGGACTTCTGCTCTTCGCGGCACTCTTCGCACTGGCGTTCTGGCGGGTCAGGGCCGCGCCCGACCGTGATCTGGCCCTCACCCTGGCCGGACCGGTCGCGGTCGTCGGCGCCTATGTGCTCAGCGAGGCCGTCAAGCTCCTCATCAGGGAGGAACGGCCGTGCAGGGGCGGGGTCGCCACCATCGCGGCCTGCCCGCCGGTCGGCGACTGGTCCTTTCCCAGCAACCATGCCGTGATCGCGGCCGCCTCCGCGGGCGCGCTGACCCTGGTGTGGCGGCGGCTGGCCTGGCTGGTGCTGCCGCTGGCCGCGCTGATGGCGTTCTCGCGCGTGTTCGTCGGTGTCCACTACCCGCACGACGTGGCGATCGGCTACCTGTTCGGCGTCACCATGGCACCCCTGCTCGCGCTGCTGCTGGTCGGCACCATCACCCCGTTGGTACGGCGAACGCGTCAGTGGCTGCCACCAGCCTGGCGAGGATCCCAGGCTCGGTGAAGGCGTGCCCCGCGTCGTGCACGATGTGGAACTCCGCCTCGGGCCAGGCCTTGTGCAGGTCCCACGCGGTGGCCATCGGCGTGCAGGCGTCGTAGCGGCCCTGCACGATGACGGCGGGGATGTGCCTGATCCTGTCGACGTCGCGGATGAGCTGCTCGGGCTCGAAGAACCCGCCGTTGACGAAGTAGTGGTTCTCGATCCTGGCGAACGACACGGCCTTGCGCTCCTCGGCGTACTCGGCCACGTGCTCCGGATCGGGATAGAGCGTGATGGTCGCCGCCTCCCACTGCGCCCAGGCGCGGGCGGCGGCCAGCCGTACCTGGTCGTCGGGGCTGTCGAGCCTGCGGGCGAAGGCCGCGATCAGATCGCCGCGCTCCTCCTCCGGGATGGGGGCGAGGTACGACTCCCACAGGTCGGGGAAGAGGAACGAGGCGCCCTCCTGGTAGAACCAGCGCAGCTCGGCCGGCCTCAGCGTGAAGATGCCGCGCAGGATCAGCTCGGTGACCCTGTCCGGATGCGTCTGCGCGTAGGCGAGCGCGAGCGCGCTGCCCCATGACCCGCCGAAGACCTGCCACGTGTCGATGCCGAGGTGCTCGCGCAGCAGCTCCATGTCCCTGACCAGGTGCCAGGTGGTGTTGTCCTTCAGCGACACCCGCGGATCACCCGCGTGGGGCCTGCTGCGCCCGCAGTTGCGCTGGTCGAACAGCACGATCCGGTACGCCGAGGGGTCCCACTGCCGGCGGTGCTTGGCCGAACAGCCGCTGCCCGGGCCGCCGTGCAGCATGACGGCTGGTCTGCCCGCGGGGTTGCCGCAGACCTCCCAGTAGATCTCGTTGCCGTCGCCGACGTCGAGCAGGCCGTGCTCGTAGGGCTCGATGGGTGGATAGAGGCTCATGGGATCCTGTCTTACCTGAACCGGTCGGTGGCGGCGACCAGCTCCCTGGCCACGGCGGGTTCGCCGCCCGAGTGCCCCGCGCCCTCCACGATCCTGAGATCCGCCTCGGGCCAGGCCCGGTGCAGGTCCCACGCCGTGGCGATGGGGGTGGCCAGATCGTAGCGGCCCTGCACGATGACGGCGGGGATGTGCCTGATCTTGTGGATGTCGCGGATGAGCTGCCCTTCCTCGAGGAAGCCGCGGTTCACCACGTAGTGGCTCTCGATCATCGCGAAGGTCAGGGCCAAGTCGTCGTCGATCGGGCCCTCGTCCGGGATGAGGTTGCAGATCGCCATCTCCCAGCGGGTCCACGCCCTGGCGGCGGCCAGCCGTACGGACGGGTCGGGGTCGGCGAAGCGGCGGCGGTAGTCGGCGATCAGATCGCCGTCGACGCCCGCGGTGAAACGCTCCCAGTGGTCGGGAAGCAGGTCACGGGCGGGCTCCCAGCGCAGCTCGGACTCCCGCATCGTGAAGATGCCGCGCAGGATCAGCTCGGTGACCCTGCCCGGATGGGTCTGCGCGTAGGCGAGCGCGAGCGTGCTGCCCCACGACCCGCCGAAGACCTGCCAGGTGTCGATGCCGAGGTGCTCGCGCAGCAGCTCGATGTCCTGGACGAGGTGCCAGGTGGTGTTGTGCTCCAGCGACACGCCGGGGTCTCGCACGTGCGGCCGGCTCCTGCCGCAGTTGCGCTGGTCGAACAGGGCGACGCGGTAGGCGGCGGGGTCGAACAGCTGCCGGTGGACGGGGAGGAGCCCGCCACCCGGGCCGCCGTGCAGGAAGACGACAGGCTTGCCCGCGGGGTTGCCGCAGACCTCCCAGTAGATCTCGTTGCCGTCGCCGACGTCGAGCATGCCCGACTGGTGCGGCTCGATGGGTGGGTAGAGCGCCATGTCTCGATCATGCAGGCCGGACGGCCTTAGCGCGCGCTCCACTCGAAGCGGTCGAGGAAGCCGCGCTCGCCGATGGCGTACTCGTGGAAGGCCCTGCGGACCTCTTCGAGGGCGGGCACCATCGTGCTGCGGATCGTGCCCTCCTTGTACTCCAGCTCGTAGCCCGGCGAGACCTGGATGAAGTGGTGGCCGAAGGTCACCAGGACGGCGAAGGGGTTCTGCGGCGAGAGCGTGCCGAGCACGTCGTGCACCAGCGCCAGGTCGGGGTTGGTCACCAACATGCCGTCGCCGGTGTGGAGCTGGGTCTCGGGGTTGATCCCGAGCGGGGCCAGGTTGTGCACCAGGTGACGCTGCGGGTCGTAGCAGACCAGGCCGTGGCGGCGGGCCAGCGCGAAGACGCGGTTGGAGACCTCGTCGAGGTCGTCCGGCTCCATGACGATCAGCGCGTGCTCGGGGAAGACCTTCGCGTGGCCGGGCAGTTCCTTCGCCAGCGCGGCCACCTCCGCGACCACCGCGTCGCCCGGCGGCGCGCCCTTGGCCAGGCGATAGGTCTGCGCGGCCTGCTCCCTGGTGATCGGTTCGTCCTCGCGCCAGACCATCAGCTCCATGCTCATGCCCCCTATCTTGCCGCGCGGGCGGCGGGCGAGCGACACCATGGCTACGATATGCGCTTGAGTAGTCACCAATCGTGAGGAACGCCGGTGCGACGGTCGATTCGAGACAGCCGGGCGCTCGCCAAGCCGTACCGCGACCTGGTCTGGCTCGCCTACCTGGCGCTGCCGGCGTGGACCGGCGATCACCGCAGGGTGGTGCTCGCCCACCGCCTCGCCGCGGCCACGCTCTCCCGTCACCAGGACGAGGAGCCCGTGCGGCTGCGCGCCCTGCTGCTGCGCGCGGCCCTGCGGGCCAGGCCGCGCCCCTGGTCGGGCCGGCTGGCCACCGTCGAGGCGGTGCCCGCCGTGACCAGGAGCGGCGACGTCGACTTCACCCGCGCCCTGGAGGCCGTGCCCGCCCCCGCCAGGGCGGCGTACGCGCTGCTCCGGCTGGAGGAGCGCCCCGCCGACGAGATCGCCCAGGTGTTGACGGAGGCGGGCGTGTCCGACCCGGCGGGCGCCCTGGCGGCGGTCGCCGAGATGGAGGAGCGGTTCGGCGCCAGCGCCGCGCTGCACCGGCCCGCCGCCGATCCCTGCCTGGCCAGGCTGTACGGCAGGCTCGACGTCGAGGCGCCGCGCAGGCTGGTGGCGGGGCTGGTGTTCTGCGTGGTGGCGGTGCTCGCCGCGGTGCCCTGGCTCGGCGCCGACCGGCCCAGCTCGGCCGCCTCGCCGCAGGCCACCCCGAGCACGGCCGCGCCAGAGGCGTGGCGCACCACCACGGAGCTCGACCTCGGCACCTGGCCGCCGCGCGGCGACCTCCTGTCCGACCGCGCGCTGATCGCCAGGGCGCTGCGCGCGTGGGGGCCACGCCATCCGCAGCTGCTCTACGCGGGGCGGTTCGGCGCGACCACGGTCGTGCTGCTCAGACGGCACTCGCAGGTGGCCCGCTACGTCGAGACCGGGGGCAGGCCGACGCTCGAGGTGCTTCCCGAGCCGGGCGGCGGAAGTCCGCTCAAGCTCACCACCACCGCCAAGGGCAGCCGCTACCTGCTCCCGCCGTGGGTCACCGAGGCCGCCACGGCGCCGTTCGACGGCGGCTGGCGCCCGGCGGCGATCGACGACGGGATGATCGGGCCCGTTCCCGTGTTGCGCGAGGGCGGGTGCTGGCGTGGGCCGCTGGTCAGGCTGCGCGCGCCGGAGGTCCCTCCCGGCCTGCCGTACACGGTGGTCGATCTCGGGCGGCTGGCCCCGGCCAGGATCGGCTACCGGGGCCGGGGGCCGCTGGCCGGCGCGTGGCGGCGGCTCGGCTGCGCCCTTCCGCGTCCGGTCAGCGAGGTGCGCGAGGCGTCCGCGTGGTCCTTCCGCTCCGTTCGGCTTCCCGAGGGCGCGCGCGGAGAGTGGATGTGCGTCAGGCTCACCGATCCTTCGGGCAGGGGGGCGGTCCAGGCGGTCCTGCTCGCCACGTCCGGCGGGCGCACCACCGCCACCCGCACCGGCGTCACGCATGGCACCTGGGACTGCAGCCGCCTGGCGCCCGACATCGCCGCCACCGTGTGGTGGAGCGCCCCCTCGGGCCGCCACTACCGCGTCTCCGCCGCGAGCATGGGCGTCACCGTGGAAGACGACCGGGCCACGAACGCCGACGGCGAGACCGTCACGATCCTGCGCTGATCACACCTGCGGCTTCTAGACCTCGGGCACCAGCTCCACCGTGCAGTGGGCGCACCGCCTGGCCTCGATCGGGATCTCGCTGAGGCACTCGGGGCACTGCTTGGTCGTGGCCGCCTTGTCGCGCTCGAAGAGGTTGATCAGCTTGGTCATCGGCGTCACGATCAGCCAGTAGACGACCGCCGCGATGATCAGGAAGCTGATCAGGTGGTTGAGGAAGTCGCCGTACTTGAACTCGCTGCCGTTGATCGTGAAGGAGTACTGCGCGAAGTCGGGCTCCCTGCCGCCGCTCACCGCCCCGATGAGGGGTGTGACGAGGTCGGCCACGAGCGCCTGGACGAGCCCGCTGAAGGTGGCTCCGACGATCACCGCGACGGCTAACTCGACGATGTTGCCTCTGAGAAGGAACTTCTTGAATCCACCCATGGCGCTGGCACATTGCCGGGAAGGAGGACGGCAAACCTGGCCGCCATGCCATGTCACTGGCACCGGGAGCTTCTCGAGGTTGTGTGTGACCAGTCCGGGGTTATCCAGGAGTCAGAAGTGGGCATCTAGGCAGCCGCTGCCTCCTGGGTGAACATGGGGGCCAGAGCGCAAGGGAGCCTCGATGATCGAGATCTGGCCGGGAGAGCCCTACCCCCTCGGCGCGACCTACGACGGCGCGGGCACGAACTTCGCGCTCTTCACGGAGGCCGCCGACCGGGTCGAGCTCTGTCTGTTCGACGACGACCAGGTCGAGACCAGGGTGCCGCTCACCGAGGTCGAGGGGTTCGTCTGGCACGGCTACCTGCCGCGCGTCGGCCCCGGCCAGCGGTACGGCTACCGCGTCCACGGCCCCTACAACCCGGCCAGAGGGCAGCGCTGCAACCCCGCCAAGCTCCTGCTCGACCCGTACGCGAAGGCGATCGAGGGCGGCATCACCTGGGACAAGTCCCTGTACGACGGGGACAGCCCCAACCCCGACGACTCCGCCCCCTTCGTCCCGCGCTCGATCGTCATCAACCCGTTCTTCGGGTGGGGACACGACCGGCCGCCCGCCACGCCGTACCACGACACGGTGATCTACGAGGCGCACGTGCGCGGGCTGACGATCGCGCACCCGAAGATCCCCGAGCGGATCCGCGGCACCTACGCGGCGCTCGGCCACCCCGAGATCCTCGACCACCTCACCAAGCTGGGCGTGACCGCGCTGGAGCTGATGCCGGTCCACCAGTTTGTCACCGACCAGCACCTGGAGGAGCGGGGGCTGAGCAACTACTGGGGCTACAACACCAGCGGCTTCTTCGCGCCGCACAACCGCTACTCCAGCCAGGGGCAGCGCGGCGGCCAGGTGCTGGAGTTCAAGGCCATGGTCAGGAGCCTGCACGAGGCGGGCATCGAGGTCATCCTCGACGTGGTCTACAACCACACCGCCGAGGGCAACCACCTGGGGCCCACGCTCGGGTTCAAGGGGATCGACAACGCCACCTACTACCGGCTGGTGGACGGCGACCCGCGCTACTACATGGACACCACGGGCACCGGCAACAGCCTGTTCATGCGCTCGCCCCAGGTGCTCCAGATGATCATGGACTCGCTCCGCTACTGGGTCACCGAGATGCACGTGGACGGCTTCCGCTTCGACCTGGCCGCCACCCTCGCCCGCGAATTGCACGCGGTGGACCGCCTCTCGGCCTTCTTCGACCTGGTGCAGCAGGACCCCGTGCTGTCGCGGGTCAAGCTCATCGCCGAGCCGTGGGACGTCGGGCCGGGCGGCTACCAGGTCGGCAACTTCCCCGCCCGATGGACCGAGTGGAACGGGAAGTACCGCGACACGATCAGGGACCTCTGGCGGGGCCAGCCCGCCACGCTGCCTGAGTTCGGCTCGCGCTTCACCGGATCGAGCGATCTCTACCAGAACGACAGCCGCCGTCCCGCCGCCTCCATCAACTTCGTCACCTGCCACGACGGCTTCACCCTGCACGATCTGGTCTCCTACAACGAGAAGCACAACGAGGCCAACGGCGAGGACAACAGGGACGGCACCGACGACAACCGCTCGTGGGACGCCGGCACCGAGGCGCTGCGCGAGCAGCAGAAGCGCAACTTCCTGACCACGCTCTTCCTCTCGCAGGGCGTGCCGATGCTCTCCCACGGCGACGAGATCGGCCGCACCCAGAAGGGCAACAACAACGGCTACTGCCAGGACAACGAGGTGACCTGGGTCGACTGGTCGGACGTGCGGCACAACTGGCTGCTGCTGGAGTTCACCCAGCGCCTGGCCAAGCTGCGCAGGGAGCATCCGGTGTTCAGGCGCAGGCGCTTCTTCTACGACATGGCCTGGCTGACCCCCTCGGGAGAGGTGATGACCGACGCCGACTGGAACGTCGGCTACGCCAGGTCGCTGGCCGTCTTCCTCAACGGCAAGGCGATCACCGAACCGGACAAGAGGGGCAGACCCATCGTCGATGACTCGTTCCTCGTGCTGTTCAACGCTCACCACGACACCATCAAGTTCACGATCCCGAAGGACTACGGCGAGATGTGGCTGACCGAGATCGACACCGCGATGCCGATCATGCTGGACACCAGGATCCGCAGGGCGGGAGACGGACTCAAGGTGCCGGGACGTTCGATGCGGGTGTTGCGCGGTGTCTAGGCCGATCTCGACCTACCGGGTCCAGCTGACCCCCGACTTCGGCTTCGCCGAGGTGGCGGGGATCGCCCCCTACCTGCGCGACCTCGGCGTCAGTCATGTCTACCTGTCGCCGGTGCTGCAGGCGGTGCCGAACTCCCGGCACGGCTACGACGTCATCGACCACTCCAAGATCAGGGAGGAGTTCGGCGGGGCCAAGGGATTCCGCGAGATGGCCGAGGCGCTGGCCGCGCACGATCTGGCCGTCGTGGTGGACATCGTGCCCAACCACATGAACACCGCCAACGCGCAGTTCCTGTCCGTGCTCGAGGAGGGGGCGGCCTCGCCGTACGCGGACTGGTTCGACATCGAGTGGCGCGACGGCAAGGTGATCGTGCACCGCTTCGCCGACGACCTGCCGCAGTCGGAGCACTACACCGTCGTCGACTGGCGGGAGGGGCCCGGCTACCGGCGCTTCTTCGACGTCTCGTCGCTGATCGGGCTGCGCGTGGAGGACCCCGCGGTGTTCTTCGCCACGCACGAGGTCATCTTCTGGCTGCTGGACGAGGGCCTGGTCGAGGGGTTGCGGGTGGACCACCCCGACGGGCTGGCCGACCCGCGACGCTACCTCGACATGCTGAGGGACAGGACCGGCGGCGTCTGGACGGTGGTGGAGAAGATCCTCATCGGCGACGAGCGGCTGCCGGGCGACTGGGCGTGCGACGGCACGACGGGCTACGACGCGCTCAACCGCGTCAACGGGCTGTTCGTCGACCCCGAGGGCAGGGCGCCGCTGGTCGAGCTGTTCACCCGGATGACCGGGCAGGACGCCGACTACCACGCCGTGATGGCGCAGGCGAAGCGCGAGGTGATCGACCTGTTCTTCCGCTCCGAGGTCGATCGCCTGGCCCGCGTCGCGGGCGCCTCCGTCGAGGACCTCACCGACCTGCTGGTGCGGATGCCCGTCTACCGGGCCTACGTCACGCCGGGGGAGCCGGTGGATCCCCTGGCGCGCCAGATCGTGGAGTCGGCCGCGCCGAACCCCGAGACCGCGCGAGCCGTCCTGTACGGCTCGCCCGAGGCGATCATCCGCTTCCAGCAGACCTGCGGCCCCGTCATGGCCAAGGGCGTGGAGGACACCGCGCTCTACCGCTGGTATCCGCTGGCCTGCCTGAACGAGGTGGGCGGCGAGCCCGACCGCTTCGGCGTGCCGGTGGCGGAGTTCCACGACTACTGCGCCGGCATGTCCCCCTTCACGATGACCACGCTGTCCACCCACGACACCAAACGCTCGGAGGACGTGCGCGCCCGCCTCCAGGTGCTGTCGGAGCTGCCCGCGGAGTGGGCGGAGGCGGTGCGCGGCTGGTCGGAGCAGGTGTCCTTCGACCCGCGCCTCGACTACCTGGCCTGGCAGACGCTCATGGCCGTCTGGCCGATCTCCGTGGAGCGCTTCACCGACTACCTGCTCAAGGCCGCGCGCGAGGCCAAGACCGCTACCTCGTGGGTCGCCCCCGACCCCGCCTACGAGGAGGGGCTGCGCGCCTTCGCCCGCAAGGCGGTCGAGCTGCCGATCGGCGACTTCACCGCCCTCGTCGACCGCCACGCCGTCGCCAACTCCCTCGGCCAGAAGCTGGTCCAGCTCATGATGCCGGGCGTGCCTGACGTCTACCAGGGCACCGAGCGGACCGACTTCTCCCTGGTCGACCCGGACAACCGGCGGCCCGTCACCTTCCCCTGCGCCGCCGACTCGCCGTGGGACGCGGCGAAGGTGCTGGTCACCACCCAGGCGCTGCGGCTGCGCCGCAGGCTCGGCCACGGCGCGCCGTACGAGCCGATGGCCGCGGAGGGCGAGGCCGCCGAGCACGCGATCGCCTTCGGCAGGGGGCGCGCGGTGGCCGTGGCGACCCGCCTGCCCGTACGGCTGGCCGCCCGCGGCGGCTGGGGTGCGGCCTCGCTCGCCCTGCCCCACGGCAGCTGGCGAGACCTGCTGACCGGCGGCCTGTACAGCGGCCGCACCCCCCTCGCACACCTGCTCAGCCGCCACCCCGTCGCACTCCTGGAGAGACATGATCTTTGAGGTCTGGGCGCCCCGAGCGACCTCCATCGAGCTCTCACTGCCGGACAGCCGGCGGCCACTGCGACGCAGGGACAACGGCTGGTGGTCGGTGGAAGCGCCGGAGGCCGGCCACGGCACCGACTACCGCTACTTCGTCGACGGCCAGGGCCCCTACCCCGACCCCCGATCCCGCCGGCAGCCCGAAGGGATCTTCGGGCCCAGCCGCGTCTACGACCACGCCCGCTTCACCTGGAGCGACCACGCGTGGACGGGCCGGGACCTGCGCGGCTCGATCATCTACGAGCTGCACGTGGGCACCTTCACGGCCGACGGCACCTTCGTCGCGGCGCTCGACCGCCTCGACCACCTGGTCGAGCTCGGCGTCGACTTCGTCGAGCTCATGCCGGTCGCCCCCGTGCCCGGCGGGCGCAACTGGGGCTACGACGGCGTCGACCTCTACGCGGTGAACGAGACCTACGGCGGGCCCGACGGGCTCAAGGAGTTCGTCGACGGCTGCCACCGCGCGGGCCTGGGCGTCATCCTCGACGTCGTCTACAACCACCTCGGTCCCTCGGGCAACTTCCTGCATCCCTTCGGCCCGTACTTCTCGGGGCACGCGGGGAGCTTCTGGGGTGAGGCGGTGAACCTCGACGGGCCCGACTCCGACGAGGTCAGGCGCTACTTCATCGGCAACGCGCTGCAGTGGCTGCGCGACTACCACATCGACGGGCTGCGGCTCGACGCCGTCCACGCCCTGCACGACCGCCGCGCCGTCCACCTGCTGGCCGAACTGGCCGCCGAGGTGGACGCCCTGGCCTGCTCCGTGGGCCGGCCGCTGACGCTGATCGCCGAGTCGGACCTCAACGACCCGCGCATGATCACCCCGCTGGAGGCGGGCGGCCTGGGCATGACCGCGCAGTGGAACGACGACGTGCACCACGCGCTGCACACGGCCGTGTCGGGGGAGCGGCACGGCTACTACGCCGACTTCGCCTCGATGGAGGCGCTGGCCAAGGCCCTCACCAACGGCTTCGTCCACGACGGAGGCTACTCGAGCTTCCGCGGGCGCTCGCACGGGGCCCCTCCGCGCGGGATCCCCGGCTACCGCATGGTGTGCTGCCTGCAGAACCACGACCAGGTCGGCAACCGGCCCGCGGGTGACCGGCTGCCGATGACCGCGCTGAAGCTGGGCGCGGGGCTCCTGCTGACCTCGCCGTTCACGCCCATGCTGTTCATGGGGGAGGAGTGGGGCGCGCGCACGCCGTTCCCGTTCTTCACCGACCACGTCGAGGCGGCGCTGCGCGAGGGCGAGGCCGAGCGCAGGGCGCGCGAGTTCGAGGGCTTCGGCTACGACTGGATCGCGCCGGACCCCTCGGACGAGGACACCTTCCTGCGCGCCAAGCTCGAATGGAGCGAGCTCAAGGACGAGGAGCACTGGTCGCTGCTGTGCTGGTACCGCGATCTGATCGCGCTGCGCAAGGCCCTGCCCGAGCTCACCGACCCCCGCATGGACCGGGTGCGCGTCGAGTTCGACGAGGCCGCGCGATGGCTCAAGGTGCATCGATCGTCACTGTGCGTGATGGTTAATTTTTGTCCGGATTCTGTGACGTTGACTGTTCCGATGGGGGCCGTTCTGCTGGCCTCTGATGAGGGTGTTACCGCAGGTAGAGACTGGATCAGACTGCCCGGTCAGACCCTCGTGATCTACCGGTCCGAGATGAACCCGTAATACGGACAGCCCGATAACCTGCGACGTGCCGTCAAGCCCCTCTCAAGGGACGGTCACGGCTTTCTCGTCGCGGGGGCGACCCTTCCTTCAGGCTGCCCGGCCCCCGTTCGTCCGAACGGAGGGCAATGGGCAAGTACCTGCTGCGCAGGCTGCTGTCGAGCGTCATCCTGGTGGCCATCGCCGCGAGTCTCGCGTACCTGCTGGCCGCCGGCAGCCTCAACCCTCGCGCCAACTACACGGGCCGCCAGCCGCCCATCCCGGTGGGGGTCGTCGACAGCACGCTGAGCGAGTACAACCTCAACGACAAGACGCCCCTGCTCGAGCGGTACGGCACCTGGGTGTCCGGCCTGGTCCGGGGCGACTTCGGCAAGACCTGGGACGGCGGCTCGGTCAACCAGCAGATGGGTCAGCGCGTGGGGGTGAGCCTGCGGCTGCTGCTGATCGGCACGCTGCTGGGATCCGCGCTCGGGGTCGCGGTGGGCGCCTTCGCCGCGATCAGGCAGTACCGCATCAGCGACAGAACGATCGGCGTGGCCTCGTTCGTCATCATGGCGGTGCCGGTCTTCGTGCTGGCGACGCTGCTGAGCATGGGCGCCACCGGGCTCAACAACGCCGTCGGCCACACGCTGATCGAGTACACCGGTGAGTACAACCCGGCGCTCAGCGGCATCGACGAGCTGCTCAACAGGCTCAACCACCTGATCCTGCCGACGATCTCGCTCTGTCTCGGGCAGATCGCCTTCTACAGCCGCATCCAGCGCAACATGATGCTGGACGTGCTCGGCCAGGACTTCGTCCGCACCGCGCAGGCCAAGGGCCTCAGCCGCAGGACGGCGCTGGTCAAGCACGCGCTGCGCACCGCCCTCGTGCCCGCGGCGACCTACTTCGCCTTCGCCTTCGGCACGATGCTGACGGGGGCCACCTTCACCGAGAAGATCTTCGGCTGGCACGGCATGGGCGAGTGGCTGGTGGACTCCATCCAGCACAACGACACCAACGCCGTCGCGGCCGTCGCCCTGTTCGCCGCCGTCTGCGTGCTCGTGGCAGGGGTCCTGTCCGACCTGCTCGTCGCGGCGCTCGACCCGAGAGTGCGGGTGAGCTAGACATGCGTTCCAAGGTCGTCCTGCGCCGGGTGATGGCCAAGCCGCAGGTCGTCGTCGGCCTGGTCGGTGTGCTGGCGCTGCTCGCGCTGGCCTACCTCGGCCCTCTCTTCGGCCAGTACCACTGGGAGAAGAAGGACTTCACCGCCTTTCTCACGCCGCCCGGCGCCGACCACTGGTGGGGCACCACCCAGATCGGCCAGGACATGTTCGCGGTGACGCTGCGCGGCATGCAGAAGTCGATCCTCATCGGCTTCCTGGTCGCGCTCATCTCCACCGGTCTGGCCGCGCTCGTCGGAGCCTTCGCCGGCTACTTCGGCGGCAAGCTCGACAAGATCCTCATGTGGGGCACCGACCTGTTGCTCGTCCTGCCGAGCTTCCTGATCATCGCGGTCATCTCGCCACGGCTGGAGAGCGGCAGCTGGCTGATGTTCGTCGTGCTGCTGGCCGCCTTCTCCTGGATGATCACCTCGCGCGTCGTCAGGAGCATGACGCTCTCCCTGCGCGAGCGGGAGTACGTGCTCGCCGCGCGCTACATGGGCATCCCCGACTGGAAGATCATTTTCCGGCACGTGGTCCCGAACATGTCGTCCCTGCTGATCATCGACGCCACCATGAACGTGAGCGGCGCGATCATCGGCGAGACCGCGCTGTCGTACTTCGGGTTCGGCGTCAGGCCGCCGGACGTGTCGCTCGGCACGCTGATCTCGGCGGGCGGCGGGAGCACGGCGATCAGCTACCCGTGGCTGTTCCTCTTCCCCGCCGGCCTGCTGGTCCTGCTGGTCCTGTTCATCAACCTCATCGGCGACGGACTGCGCGACGCCCTCGACCCGGGGAGCACCTCATGACGATCCTCGAGGTGAACGACCTCACCGTGACCTTCCGCGGCGGCGTCAAGGCCGTCAGGGGCGTCTCCTACCAGGTCGGCAGGGGCGAGGTCCTCGGCATCGTGGGCGAGTCGGGCTCGGGCAAGTCGGTGACCTCGCTGGCCGTGATGGGCCTGCTGCCGGCCGGCGCGGAGGTCACCGGCTCGGTCAAGCTGCACGGCCAGGAGCTGCTCGGCATGCCGGAGCAGGAGATCCTCAAGCGGCGCGGCAAGTCGATCAGCATGATCTTCCAGGATCCGCTGTCGGCGTTCACGCCCGTCTACACGATCGGCAACCAGATCGCGGAGGCGGTCCGCGTCCACCAGAAGGTCTCCACGGAGCAGGCCGCCAGGCAGGCGGTCGAGCTGCTGGAACTGGTCGGCATCCCGCACCCCGACGTGCGCGCCAAGGCCTTTCCGCACGAGTTCTCCGGCGGCATGCGGCAGCGCGCTATGATCGCGATGGCCATCGCCAACGACCCCGACGTGCTGATCTGCGACGAGCCCACCACCGCGCTCGACGTCACCATCCAGGCGCAGGTGCTCGAAGTGCTCAAGACCGCGCAGAAGGAGACCGGCGCGGGCATCGTCATGATCACCCACGATCTCGGCGTGGTGGCGGGGCTGGCCGACAGGGTGCTGGTGATGTACGCCGGCAAGCCGGTCGAGCAGGGCACGGTCGAGGAGATCTACTACGAGCCGCGCATGCCGTACACGATGGGGCTGCTGGCCTCGATCCCGCGGCTCGACCAGGACAGCCAGCGCCTGGTGCCCATCGAGGGCAGCCCGCCCTCGCCCGCGGCGCTGCCGCCCGGCTGCCCGTTCGCGCCGCGCTGCCCGCTGAAGGTGGCCGCCTGCGACGACGCCGAGCCCGAGCTCGTCGAGGTGGGGGAGCGCAGGATCGCGTGCATCCGCTCGCACGAGATCGACCTGAAGAAGCTCAGGGGCGTCGACGTCTTCCCCGCGCCCGAGATCGTCGCCGCGCGCGCCCAGGGCACGCGCAGCCGCGAGACCGTGCTCGAACTCGACGACCTCGTCAGGCACTACCCGCTGATGAAGGGCGCGGTGTTCAAGCGCCGCGTCGGCACCGTGCACGCCGTGGACGGCATCAGCTTCGACATCGCCAGAGGCGAGACCCTCGCGCTGGTGGGGGAGTCCGGCTGCGGCAAGACCACCACGCTCCAGCAGATCATGCAGCTGGAGGCCGCCCAGGGTGGCAGGGTCGTGGTGTTCGGCAAGGACAGCGGCGCGCTGACCAAGGCCGAGCGCAAGGAGCTCCGCCGCGACCTGCAGATCGTCTTCCAGGACCCGATGGCCGCGCTCGACCCGCGCATGCCGGTCGGCGACATCCTCGCCGAGCCGCTGCGCGCCCACGGGCACAAGGACGTCAAGGGCCGCGTCGCCGAACTGCTCGACCTCGTCGGCCTCGACGCCTCCTACGCCGAGCGATACCCCCAGCACTTCTCCGGCGGGCAGCGCCAGCGCATCGGCATCGCCCGCGCGCTGGCGCTGGAGCCCAAGCTGATCGTCCTCGACGAGCCGGTCTCCGCGCTCGACGTGTCGATCCAGGCCGGCGTCATCAACCTGCTGGAGGACCTCAAGGCCAGGCTCGGCCTGTCGTACCTGTTCGTCGCCCACGACCTGTCCGTGGTCCGCCACCTGGCCGACCGCGTCGCGGTGATGTACCTCGGCAAGATCGTGGAGATCGGCACCGTGGCCGAGGTGTACGGCACGCCCGCCCACCCCTACACCAGGGCGCTGATGTCGGCCATCCCGCTGCCCGACCCCAGGCTGGAGCGCTCGCGCCGCAGGATCATCCTCGAAGGCGACCTGCCCAGTCCCGCGCAGCCCCCCACGGGCTGCCGCTTCCATACCCGCTGCCCCAAGCGCGCCCTGCTCCCCGAGCCCGAGCGCGCCAGGTGCGTGGCCGAAGAACCCCCCGTTGTACGGCTGGCGCACGCCGACGATCACGGCGCCGCCTGCCACTATCCCGAAGTGAGGAACTCGTGAAGGTTGTTGGCTACAAGGCCGCCGCTGGAGCGGCCCTGCTGGCTCTCGCCCTCGCCGCCTGCGGTGGCGGGTCGGACAAGCCCGCCGCCGGTACTGCCGAAGGCGCCAAGGCCGCTCAGGAGCAGGCCGCCGCGCTCCCCGGTAGCGCGACCAACCCGGTCGCCTACGACCAGGTCAAGGACGGCGGCACCATCACCCTCGCGCTGTCCCAGTGGCACCAGCAGTGGAACTACAACCAGGTGAACGGCACGCACGCGGACGTCTCCGACGTCTACGACGCCATCATGCCGTCCATCTACGAGGCCAACGACAAGGCCGAGCTGGTCAACAACCCGGACTTCGTCACCGAGTGGAAGCTGGAGCTGAAGGGCGACAAGCAGGTCGTCACCTACAAGCTCAACGACAAGGCCACGTGGTCCGACGGCACGCCGATCACCTACAAGGACTACGTCGCCCAGTGGAAGGCGCTCAACGGCTCGGACGATAAGTTCCAGGTCTCCTCGACCGACGGCTACGACCGCGTCGAGTCGGTGGAGAAGGGCGCGACCGACCACGATGTCGTCGTGACCTTCTCCAAGCAGTACCCCGACTGGCAGGGCATGTTCTCCCCCCTCGCCCCCGCCTCCACGAACTCCGACGCCACCGCGTTCAACAAGTCCTGGATCGACAAGATCCCGGTCACCGCGGGTCCGTTCAAGGTCGAGAAGATGGACCAGACCACCAAGACCATCACGCTCGTCCGTGACGACAAGTGGTGGGGCCAGAAGGCCAAGCTGGACAAGGTGATCTTCCGCGCGCTCGACTCGGGCGCCACGGTCAACGCCTTCGCCAACGGCGAGCTCGACGCGATGGAGATCGCGCCCAGCGCCGCCGACCTCAAGCGCGCCAAGGCCGTCGCCGACGTCGACATCCGCAAGGCCGCCGCGCCCAACTGGCGGCACCTCACCGTCAACGGCTCGGCCCCGAACCTGACCGACAAGTCGGTCCGCCAGGCCGTCCTGCTGGGCATCAACCGCGAGGCCATCACCCAGTCGGACCTCAAGGACCTCGACTGGCCGGTGCAGGTGCTCAACAACCACCTGTACATGAACACCCACAAGGGCTACGTCGACAACTCGGGTGAGCTGGGCACGTACAACCCCGAGAAGGCCAAGCAGCTGCTCGACGCGGCCGGGTGGAAGATGCAGGGTGAGTACCGCGCGAAGGACGGCAAGGAGCTCGAGCTGCGCTTCATCGTCCCCGCGACCCTCCCGCTGGCCAAGCAGGAGGGCGAGCTGACCCAGGCGATGCTCAAGGACGTCGGCGTCAGGGTCAAGATCGTGCCGGTTCCCGACGACAAGTTCTTCGACGACTACGTCACGCCGGGCAACTTCGACCTGGTGCCGTTCTCGTGGATCGGCACGCCGTTCCCGAACGGCGCGCTGCCCCAGATCTACAAGCAGCCGACGAGCAAGGACAACTTCGGCAGCAACTTCCCGCGCATCGGCTCGCCCGAGCTCGACACGCTGATCGAGCAGGCGGCGGGCGAGATGGACCCGGCGAAGTACATCGAGCTGGGCAACCAGGCCGACAAGCTGATCTGGGACGAGGTGCACACGATCCCGCTGTACCAGCGTCCGAGCATCTTCGCCACCAAGAAGACGCTGGCCAACTACGGCGCTTTCGGCTTCGCGACGAAGGACTGGAGCGCGGTCGGCTTCACCAAGTAACCGCCGCCCCCACAGGACAGGCCCTCGCCCACCAAGGCGGGGGCTTGTCCCGTCTCTGACCGCACCCTCTTCGACCCCTCACGCCCTTCCCCGGCTTCCCCGAAAGAACCCAGCCCCCGACTTCCCTGAAAGAAGCCCGGCTTCCGGCCAACGGAAAGGCCCCGAGGCGTCCCCCAAAGGAGGCTTGGCCCTCCGGCAACGGAAAGGCCCCCGCAGGTCGGAAACCGGCGGGGGCCCGAGAACCAGAAGGTCAGACGACCTTGGTGTTCACCTCGGCGAAGTGGCACGCGACAGGGTGCCCGTTCCCCCTGTCCACCAGCGCCGGCTCCTCCGTCGCGCAGATCTCCTGCGCCTTCCAGCACCGCGTCCTGAACCTGCACCCGCTCGGCGGGTCCATCGGCGAGGGCACGTCGCCGGTCAGCAGGATCCGCTCCCGCTGCCGCTCCTCCGCCGGGTTGGCCGTGGGAGCCGCCGACAGCAGCGCCTGCGTGTACGGGTGCGCGGGCCGGTCGTACAGGTCGTCACGCGGACCCGTCTCCACGACCTTCCCGAGGTACATCACCGCCACCCTGTCGGAGATGTGCCGAACCACCGACAGGTCGTGCGCGATGAACATGTACGCCAGGCCCAGCGTGTCCTGCAGGTCCTCCAGCAGGTTCACCACACCGGCCTGCACCGACACGTCCAGCGCCGACACCGGCTCGTCGAGGATCAGCAGCTTCGGCTCCAGGGCCAGCGCCCTCGCGATGCCGACGCGCTGCCGCTGACCGCCGGAGAACTCGTGCGGGTAGCGGTTGCCGTGCTCGGGCGACAGGCCCACCAGCCTCAGCAGCTCGGCGACCCGCTTCGGGCCGTCCTTGCCCCAGCGTCCGTGTACCTTCAGCGGCTCGGCGATGATGTCGTTCACCGGCATCTTGGGGTTCAGCGACGCGTAGGGGTCCTGGAAGACGATCTGCATGTTCTGCCGGACGGCCTGCATCTCCTTGTTCGGCAGCGAGGTGAGCTCCTGGCCGGCGAACTTCACCGAGCCCGAGGTGGGCTTGTGGAGCTGCAGGATGGCCCGGCCCGTCGTCGACTTGCCGCAGCCCGACTCGCCCACCACGCCGAGGGTCTCGCCCTTGTCCACGTGGAGGGAGACGCCGCTGACCGCCTGCACGTGAGAGACGACGCGGCGCATGAAGCCGGTCCCCCGAACGGGGAAGTTCATCACGAGGTCGTTGACCTCGAGCAGTTTCTCGCTCATGAGGTGGTCTCGCTGTTCGTGCGGAAGATGGCGGTCGGATCTGCCGTTTCGGCCAGTTTGGGCCAATGGTGGCACGCGGCGTAGTGCGCGCCGCCGTCCGTCTCCTCGAGGGAGGGCTCGTTCGTGGTGCACACCTCGGTGGCCATGGGGCAGCGCGGCGAGAACGGGCAGCCCGTGGGCAGGTTGATCAGCGAGGGCGGGGTGCCCTTGATCGGCCGCAGCCTGCCGCCCGAGGTCTCCAGCGAGGGGATGGATCCGAGCAGACCCGCGGTGTACGGCATGCGCGGCGTGTTGAACACCGTGTCGACGTCGCCGATCTCGACGGGCTTGCCGGCGTACATGACCAGCACCCGGTGCGCCATGCCCGCGATGACTCCGAGGTCGTGCGTGATGAGCACGACGGCGGCGTCGACCGCGTCCTTCACCTCGAGCAGCTTCTCGAGGATCTGCGCCTGCACGGTCACGTCGAGAGCCGTGGTCGGCTCGTCGGCGATGATCACGTCGGGGTTGTTGATGATCGCCATGGCGATCATCGCCCGCTGCCGCATGCCGCCGGAGAACTCGTGCGGGTACGACTTCAGTCGCGCCGCCGCCTGCGGAATGCCGACCAGGTCGAGCATCTCCTTGGCGCGCGCCAGCGCCTGCTTGTACGGCACCAGCTCGTGCGCCAGCACGGCCTCGGCCAGCTGGTCGCCGATCGTGTGGACGGGGTTCAGCGCGGTCATCGGGTCCTGGAAGACCATCGCGATCTTCCTGCCCCGCAGGCTCCGCCGCTTGCGCTCGGACATCTTGAGCATGTCGTCGCCGCGGTAGGAGATGCTGCCGGTGATCCTGGCGCTCTTGGGCAGCAGGCCCATGACCGCCATCGAGGAGACCGACTTGCCCGAGCCGGACTCGCCGACGATGCCGAGCACCTCACGCTCGTGCACCGTGTAGGAGACACCGCGCACGGCCTTGACCACGCCGTCGTCGGTGGGGAAGTTGACCTGGAGGTTCTCGACCTTGAGCACCTCGGTGGTGCCGGGGCGCTTGGCCTCCGACAGCCGCTTGGCGATGTGTACGGAGGTCATCAGTCACGCACCCTGTTCTGTCGAGGGTCGAAGGCGTCGCGCAGGCCGTCCCCGATGAAGTTGACAGACAGCGCGATGGCCACGATGAACAGACCCGGCCACCAGAACAGCCACGGGCGCGTGACCATGGCGTTCTTGTAGTCGCTGATCAGCAGGCCGAGCGAGGTGTCGGGGCTCTTGACGCCGAAGCCGAGGAAGGACAGAGCCGTCTCCAGCAGGATGCCCGAGGAGATGGCGAGCGTGGCGGAGACGATGATCACACCGAGCGTGTTCGGCAGGATGTGCTTGAAGATGATCCGCATCGACGAGGTGCCGACGGCCCTGGCGGCCTCGACGAACTCCTTCTCCCGCAGGGAGAGGAACTCGCCGCGGACCAGGCGGGTGACGCTGGTCCAGGTGATGAGCCCCAGCATGATGGCCATGAAGTACGGGCCCAGGTTGCCGGTGGCGCTGCCGACGACCGCGGCGATCACCAGCACCGGGATGGTGATCATCACGTCGGTGAAGCGCATGATGACGGCCTCGACCTTGCCGCGGAAGAAGCCCGCGAGGGCGCCGAGGACGGTGCCGACGGCGGTGGAGACCAGGCCGATGGTCAGCGCGACGATGATCGAGACCTGCGCGCCGCGCATGGTCATCGCGAAGTAGTCCTTGCCGATGTTGTCCTGGCCGAACGGGTGCTCGCCCAGGTGCATGCCCTCGCCGCCGAGGAACTCGGGGATGACGCTGAGCGTAGGGCGGCCCCTGTCCACGACGGTGCCCGAGCCGGTCCACGGCTTGTCCCACCAGCCGGGGATCGGGCCGAAGCCGATGGAGCTGAAGGCCAGCAGGAAGACGAGCCCGAACAGGATCATGCCCACGAGGGCGCCGCGGTGGCGGAAGAACCTGCGCCGGACGAGCTGGCCCTGGGTGCGGGCGACGATCGTCATGCCCTGCGCGTCGTTCGACGCGGGCGGCTCCGTCTTGATGGTCATCTCGGTCTTCTCCGTCATGACAGCCTGATCCGCGGGTCGAGGTAGGCGTAGGCGATGTCGGCGAGCATGTTCCACACGACGATGGCGGTGCCGGTGACGAGGAAGAAGCCCATGACCGGCATGGGGTCGACCTCCCTCAGCCCGACCTCGAACATCTTGCCCATGCCCCGCCAGCCGAAGACCGTCTCGGTGATGACCGCGCCGCCGAAGACGCCGGCGAAGTCGAGGGCGAGGATCGTGGTGATCGGGATCATGCCGTTGCGGAAGGCGTGCTTGATGACGACGGTCCGCTCGGGCAGGCCCTTGGCGCGGGCCGTACGGACGTAGTCCTGGTTCATCACCTCGAGCATGCTGGCGCGGCTGTAGCGGGAGTGGCTGGCCAGCCCCACCAGGATCAGCGCCAGGGTGGGCAGCAGCAGGTGCATGCCGGAGTCGAGCGTGGTCTGCCAGAAGTTGCCCATGAAGTTGGGCGTCTCGGACCCGATGGTGGCCACCGGGCGGCCCTTGAGCGCCCTGGCGTAGCCGTCCCACGCCTCGAGCAGCCGGTCGATGAAGATCATGGCGGCGACGAAGAGGCCGCTGAAGACGGCCAGCGGGATCGCCTGGCGGCGCAGGAGTCCGCCGAACTGCCAGCCGATGGCCGCGCTGACCAGCCCGGCGACGACGAAGAGGCCGAGCAGGGTGAGGACGCTCGGGGCGATCAGCATGGGCTGGAGCGGGTAGTAGAGCAGCGCTCCGACGCCCGCCGCGCCCAGCGCCGCGTACATCGGCTGCAGGTGCTCGACGCCCGCCACCAGCGCGGCGACGCCGGCCGCGGTGGCCAGCCCCACGACGAGGATGAACGGGAAGCCCAGGCCGGGGTCGGCGAACCAGCGACTCGCGGAGAGGGCGAAGAGGATCACGGCGGTGACGGCCAGGCCGATGCCGAAGGCGGTCAGCTTGCCCTTCCTGTCGCCGTTGTAGACCGACGCCCAGATCAGGCCCGCGCCCAGCGCGACGGCCAGGATGATGGGAACCGGGATGAACGGGTCTCTCAGCCAGTCGTTGAACTCGATCGCCACATACTGCTTCAGCATCGTCGCGACCCAGAAAACCGGTAGCGAGAAGCACACGAATGCTGCGAAGGTGATCCCGTGGTCGAAGCTGCTGTACTGGCGGAGCGCGGAGACGATGCCGATCGCGATGCCGATCACCGCGGCCAGCACGGTGGCGACCACGACCAGCTTCAGTGTCGACGACATGGCGCCGGCGAGCAGTGAGGAGACCGTGGTGCCCGCCTTGTTGACCCCGAGATCGCCCTGGAAGATGCCGGTCAGCCAGGAGAAATAGCGGACGGGGATGGGCTCGTCAAGATGCATGGCCGCAATGCGCGCCTCCATCAGCCTGGGAGCGTCGGGGAGCGAGCTCTCGCGCAGGTCGGCGAGCGGGTCTCCCGACAGAGCCACCAGGAAGAACATGATGAATGTGGCGGCTAGCAGCGTCAGGCTCGATATGGCGAGCCTACGCGCGATGAATACAAGCAATTCCCCGACCTCCTGCAGGTGACGGCTTCCGGGCGCCATGGCGGGGGGTGACCGGGCTCTGGCCGGAAAGCCGGGTCCGCCACGGCGCCTCGTGGGCGCGGCTTCGACTGGCGGATCAACGTTCGACTTGGGTTGTACAGCTCTGACGCGGGGCCGGTCGGGTGACCGTGCCCCGCGTCAGTTATGCGGCTTGGCCGTGCTTACTGAGCAGCCCACTGGTGCATGTTCCAGGTGATGGAGGCCTGGCTCGGGTTGGGCTGGACGTTCTGGATGTTCGAGCTCCAGGCGGACAGAGCCGGCTGCGAGTACAGCGGGATCGTCGCCAGGTCGTCCCAGAGGATCTTCTCGATCTGCTGGATCAGCGGGGCGACCTTCGCGGGGTCGGTCTCCGCGAGGACCTGGTCGGCGAGCTTGTCGTACTCCTTGTTGGAGTAGCAGCCCTTGTTGTTGCCCTTGGCCGAGGGGGTGCACTTCTTCGGCGTGTAGTAGGTGGAGGTCCAGCCGCTGTTCAGCGACGAACCGGCCCAACCGAACAGGGCGATGTCGAAGTTGCCGTTGGCCAGGTCACCGGCGTCGTCGAAGAACTTCTCGCTGCCGGTGTCGGTGACCTCGAAGCCGGCCTGGTCGCAGGAGGCCTTGATCAGCTCGACGACCTGGGTACGGCGGGGGTTCGGCTGGTTGTAGCCGATGTTCACCTTGATCGGGGTCTTGACGCCCGAGTCGGCCACCAGCTTCTTGGCGCCCTCGAGGTCGACGGTGTTGTACTTCTCGGAGCCGGCGAACTTGACGGCCTCGGCGTAGCCCGGCTGGAACGGCGCGATGTTGCGAACATTCATCGGGGCGGCGTTCGGGTTCTGCGGCTTGATCAGGTTGTCCACGATCTGCTGACGCGGGGTGCAGGCCGCGAAGGCCTGGCGCAGCTTGGCGTCCTTGAACGGGCCCTTGTTGAAGTTGAAGTCCAGGTGGTCGTACAGGAACTGCTCACCGGTCTTCACGGTGACGTTCTGCAGCGCCTCGACCTGAGCCAGGATGTCCGGGTTCGACTGCGGCTCGATGATGTTCGTCTCGCCGTTCTGCAGCGCCTGGACCTGCTGGTCCTGGGCGATGAAACGGATGACGATCTTCTCGGTCTTGGCCTTCTCGCCCCAGTACTTCTCGTTGGCCGCCAGGGTGATGGACTGGCCGGGGGAGTAGGAGTCGATCACGTACTGGCCGGAGGACGGGATGAGCGCCTTGTCCGGGAGCTTGCCGTTGAAGATCCAGCCCTTGTTGAAGAACTCGGCGGCCTTCTTGAGCTTGCCGTGGTCCTCGGCCTTGATGGCGTCGAACATCTCCTGCTCGCTGAGCCCACCCTGCTGGGCGACGATGTGCGCCGGCAGCTGGATGAGGTTGGCGGCCGCCCAGTCACCGTAGGACTTGGTGTAGTTGAGCGTCACCTCCTTGTCGCCGATCGCGCAGTCCGGCATCTTGATCTTGTCCCACGTGTCCGTGCTGATGTAGCTGAACTCGGGGAACTTGCCGGAGGCGACAGCGTAGGTGAGCATCACGTCGTCACAGGCGATCGCGTTGCCGTCGGACCACACCGCGTTCGGGTTGATGGTGTACTTCACCGTCAGCGGGTCGTCAGAGGTCTTCTCGTAGGTGCCCATGTCCTTGTCGGGCTGGACGGAGCCGTCCGCGCCGAAGTGCCAGAAGTCCGTCTGGATCCGGTTCAGGACGATGTGGTTCTTGGAGGAGTACTCTTCCGCCGTCTCGGCGTTGTACGAGCTGATCTCCTGCTCGAACGTGTGGGTGATCGTCGAAGCATTGGCGGCGCCGCTGGCCGGAGCAGAGGGCGCGGTCGACGGGTCGGCGGCGGGTGCGTTATCGGCAGCGCCGCAGGCCGTCAGCAGGATCGCTGCTCCCGTCGCCGCTGCCAGGAACCTTCCGGCCCTGCGTGCAGATGACACGGACGTACTCCTTGGGGGTTGAAACTTCACAAGCCACTCTTGCGGAGAAATGAAGCATTACTTCGCAAGCAGAGGTAAGGGGTCACAGCAGAGTGTTGCAGACCTGATGCCGTGAGCGTCATGTTCCGTAACAAAGCCGGGTCGAATAGGCGCAAATCACCACATAATCGTTACCCACGGTGATGGTCTCCGGGATGATGTTCTGTCAACCCCGAAGCCTATCCACAGGCCCGCGCGCCGCATCCACAGAATCCCGTTCACCACGATCGACCAACCGCTCCATCCCCGATCCTGAGGTCCCCCAGCCCCCTCGGAGGACCCCGATGCCCCCTTCCCCCGGTCGCACCCTCACGGCTCCCACCCCGCGTCATATCCCCGCCCCACCCACACCGTCCGGCCCCGGACCAGGCCCGAGCACCCACCCGGCACGTATCGCCTTCCCCGGCCCCACCCCCACTCATGCCGCCGCCCTCCCCTCCAAGGGCGTGCTCCGGGCAACCGGCGATCTCCAACTGTCCGGCGTCACCTGGACGCGCGCCGTTCTCCAGGCGTCCGGCACCATCTGGCCGCGCGCCGTTCTTTCGGCCGCGGTCATCTGGACCAAGCTGACCATCCCGTGCCCCCGAGGCACCGACCCCCGAAACCCTGGCCCCCGAGACCTCGCCCCCGCGCCGCCCATCCAAGAGGCGCGGGCCCCCAAGACCCTCGCCTCCGCGTCGCCTTTCTCCGCGCCGCCCGTCTCCGAGGCGTCGGCCCCTAAGACCCTCGCCTCCGAGGCCCTCGCCTCCGGGCCGTCCGCCTCCGGGCCGCCTCCCCCCTCGACGTCGGCCCCCTCGACGTCGGCGCCCGAGATGTCGGCCCCTGCGACCCCAACTCCCGAAACGACGGTCATCCCGATGTACCCTCGCCGCGCCTCCGGCGAGATGGCTTTGGAAACTTCAGCCGTTCCGAAGGGTCCACTCCCTGCCGCGTGCCCTCATCCGGCCCCTGCGTCGACCTCGGCCCCGGAATCGGTGGCCACCCTTCCGCGCCCTGGCGCCACCGCCGCGACCACCCGAACCCCAGGTGCGTCAGTCATCCCGCTGAGCCCCCGTCCCGCCGCCGGAGCACCCCCGGCCCTGAAGGCGGCGGTCATCCCGCTCCGCCCCCGTCGCGCCGCAGCGCCTCCTCTCGAGCCCGACGACCCGGATCGCTCGCCATCAGGCCCCGCAGCCCTACCGGTCCACCCGCTCGGAAACGAACGCCGCCTCGCGGCCTGAATCCCCCAGAAGCCCTGGTAGCCCGAATCCCCGCAGAATCCGACGTTATAGGGATGTTACGGTGCGGTACGCTGGCCCCGCGGAGGTAGGTGATCCCTTATCGCGCGACCATGGTCTCGGCGGATTGCCGACCTACTGCGGACGCGGATAGCGACCAGCGAGTATCCGGCAGGCGGCATGTTGCCTTCCGAGTCGGCGTTGTGTCGAGAGTTCGGCGTAGCCCAAACAACCATCCGCCGCGCTCTCGTGCTCTTGTAAGGCGAAGGGCTGATTGCCGTGATCCCGGCGAAGGGACGCGTGGTCAAAGGCGGTCCAGCAGCTCTCCGCTATCGCTACCAAGCGATAGCCGATGATCTCTGTGAACAGACCTGCAGAGCGAGTTGCCGACGGGAGCCGTCCTACCGAGTGAGGCCACGCTATGCCGTCGCTACGCCGCTTCCCGGAACACGGTTCGACAGGCCATTGCTGTCCTGGTGAAGGATGGCTGGATCAAGGCACGACGGGGAGGTAGGCGGTTTGTGAGCCTCGTCGAAGACGAGCCGTAAGACAGGCTTCGAGCAAAGAAGCGCGCTGATCTTACTCCACCGGCAAAGTGGCAGCTCACAGTACTGATCGCGTTGACTCCCCGCTGTTTCCATCGAAGCGTGCCGATCTTGCTCCATCTACTCAAACGCCCTTCAGCGCACTGATCACGTTCTCAATTGACACGAACCCCGATCCGACAACGATGCCGGATCGGGGTTCGTGTCCAGAGGGCTCGAGTCACCTCGGGCCAAGGTTCAGTGTTTGCCGCAGACCTGGTGGTTGTGGCGGCGGCGCATCAGCTCCCATGGAAGAAGCACTGCTGCCACGTAAACGAACGCAGCAACACCGAGCGGCAACCGCGAGGGGAGGAGGATCAGAACCGCACCGACACCCATAATCGCGTAGTAAACCAAATCTATCCCCCACGGAACAAACGTGAGCCGGAGGAAGAAGAATGGTATAGGCAGCCCTTGGCTGCGAGTCGACGCATACCAGGGATATGCAATATTTGCACCAACAACTAGGGCGAGTCCGACGACGACGGCGATGGTCTGCATGCGTATCTCCTTCACATATGAAGCAATGACCCTAGGGCAGGGCGTTAGTCCAGTCGCGGGCTTTCTGATTCACATCGCGACAGTGGCGCCATGTGATGCAATCTCGAGCCTCACGTATTTCTCAGCAGTTCTGCATCCAGTGAAACTGACCGGAGAGACTGGCGTCATGTCACGAAACCTCGTGACTTGATATCAAGTGGCGATCTTGATAGCGCGAAGTCGCGCGTGTGCCCGGTTGGCCTGCTTTTGCGACTCGGGTTTGTTTCTGCCCTTGTAGGGCGTGATGACCGGGCCTTCGGCGCCCTGGTGGTGAGGATCCCGGCCCGTTCCAGCGCGCGCAGGATGCCCCAGACTCGGGCAGCGGTCAGGTCATGCGCCTTGCCGGGCAGCGCTCCCAAGGTCCACAGGATGGTGCCGTCCGGTGAGGCTATGACCTGGACGTTCATCCCGTGGACGCGGTGCTTGCCGGAGTAGAACGGTCGGTCTGCCTTGATCCGGTCGGTGTGGATAAGCGTCCCGTCCAGTACCAGGTGGTGCAGCCCGTCCTTCGTCGCCTTCCGTAACGCCTGGCCAAGCTTGGGGGATCGGGCCGACAGCAGCATCACGGTCTCCTCCACATACCGCCATGCGGTGGCCGTGGAGACCCCGAAACCAGTGCCGAGCCGTCTACGGCCCGCTCTCGGCCGCCCTCTCGCATCTGGTGAGCTGGTTCGGTTGGTGGGGCGGTGATCGGGTGGGAGGGGAACGATGGCGGGGAGTTGGTCGTCGTAGCCTCTATGACGGATTTTGCGAGCATCGATGAGCAACTGCGGGTGGCCCAGGAACGTGCGCGGTACTTCGGGCACCTGACCCGGCAGCGCGGTGCGCTCACCGGCCAGATCCAGCAGGTACGGCAGGCGATCGCGGATCTGGAAGCCCGCTTGGCCGAGGAGGAACGCGACGTGACCCGCCTGGAGGGCGGTTTCGTGGGCTTCCTGGCGAAACTGGCAGGCTCGAAAGAGGAGAGGCTGGCGCAGGAAAGGATCGAGGTCGAAGCGGCGCGGCAACGGCTGCACGGTCAGCGCGCCAGACTGGCCGCCTTGGAAGGCGACCTCGAGGGCATCGACGCCGAGCGGATGGAGTTGGCCGGCGCGGTCGAGGAGTACGCGAGGCTGATGGGCGAGAAGGAGCGACTCCTGATCGAACTGGACGGCGACCCGAGGGGAACGGAACTCGCCGAGCTGGCGGGGCGGTTGGGCGATCGGACCGCCGACCTCCGCGAACACGACGAGGCCCACAGGGCGGGAGTGGTGGCAGGTGAGGAGCTCGCTCATGTTCTCGAGAGGCTGAGCAGCGCGCGTGGGGCTTCGACGTGGGACATGCTCGGGGGTGGCTACGTCGCCGACTCGATCGAACGGAACCGGTTGCAGCAGGCCGACGAGGCGGCCTGGCGGGCGCAGCGGGCTCTGGACGTGTTCGCGAGGGAACTGGCCGACATCGGGGTGGCGGTCAGCCCGCAGTTGCCGCAGGTGGACACGAGGTGGTTCGTGGACACGTTCTTCGACAACATCGTCACCGACGTCCTGAAGCACCAGCGGATCACCCGCACGCGGGACGCCGTGGCGGAGGCGGCCCAGTGGGTGAGGACGACGGTCGACTCCATCGCCAGGCGCAGCGCCGAGCTGTCGGCCGAGCGAACGGCTCTGCTCGCCCGCAGAAACGATCTCCTCGCCCCCGGCCCCTGACACAGCCACACCATCAGTGCCCGCCTGGAGACGCTCGTGGCTGCCGAGGAACAGCTTTGGGTGCTCACGGTCTTGGGCGTGTTGCGGGGAGAGATGGCAGCTTGGGCGCGGCCGTGGCGTCGGGACGGCGGCCTGGTGGTTCGAAGAGAACGGTGGGGCACGGCTGGGCGTGATGTGTTCAGGGGCGGGCTAGGCGTTGGTGAGTCGGCGGGCGGCTTGGTGGGCCTCTGTCACGGCCGCTGGGATGTCCACCACAGGGAAGATCACATGGCGGATCACCCGTGTTGGGTCCATCACCAGGATGAGTCGCTTGAGGCGCAGCGTCTGTCCCGGTCGGAAGGTCGGCAGTCGCAGCGCCGCCGCCAGCCGTAGATCCGCGTCTGACAGCAGCGGAAACGGGATCCCCTCCATCTCCGCGAACGCCGCCTGCTCGTCCTGTCGCTGCGTGCTCACCCCGTGGATCGCGATCCCCTCCGCCGCGAACTGTGGCGCGACGTTCTTGAAGAGCCGGTTCTCCAGCGTGCAGCCGACCGCTCCCGGCACCTCGTTCCAGCCGGGTGGCAGCGGCGTCGGCATGCCCGTGGCGGGATAGGCGAAGAGGACGGTGGGCAGGGACGGGTCCACCACCTCCAGCTCTCCTCCGCCGCTCGCCGGGAGCGTGAGCGGGTGCGGGATCGGTGTTCCCACCAGCGAGTGGACGCGCTGGGCCGGCGGGCTGTCCGGCGTGGACACCCCGGTGAGCGTTCCGTCACCGACGAGCCATCGGTCTGCCCAGTCCTGCATCGAGATCAGTACCGGGGTGAGGGCCGAGCCCACCTCACTGAGCACGTAGTCGTGCCGGATCGGGCTGGTCTGGTACGGCCGGCGCTCCAGTACGCCGTTGTCGACCAGGAGCTTCAGCCGTTCGGTCAGGATCTTTCGGGAGATGCCGAGCTCGGAGAGGAGATCCTCGAAGCGCCGGTGTCCGCGGGCGACCTCGCGGACGATCAGCAGGCTCCACCAGTCGCCCACCACGGCGGCGGCCTGGGCGATGGAGCAGGTGACGTCCTGGTCGCGCAGCTGTCGGGCCATGTCGCTCAGCATATAGCGAGTGAGTCTCTAATAGAGACTTAGGGACGCGGTGGCGCGGGTGTCTGGGGTCAGGCTGTGCGGGCGAGGATGCGGAGGAGGACCCTTTCCAGGGTGGCCGCCGGGTCCAGGTCGGCGCTCATGCTGCGCCAGGCGATGAAGCCGTCCGGCCGGATGAGGACCGCGCCGCTCTTGGTCACCCCGTACCGCTCCAGCCACACCCCCTCCTCATCGAGCAGCTCACCGCCGATCCTGTGCGGCGCCAGCCGTACGTTGAGCTGGTCCCGCACCGCGCGGCCGGCCTCGACCCACGCCTCCCCGTACGGCCCGGCCAGCAGCACGAATCCCGAGCCGAACAGGTCGTGCGTGGAGATCGGACGGCCGTCCCAGTCGAGCACCACGTGCGCGGCTCGCCCGCCAGGACGTCCGTGAGGAGTGCGCGGATCCTCCAGAAGGGAGCCGTCCTCTCCGAGTTCGGGGAGGATCGCGAAGGAGTGGTAGCGGTAGCCGAGCAGCGCCCCGAACGGGTCGTCGAGCGGTTCGGGGTAGTCGTCGACGCGCTGGGCGGGCGGCAGGCGGAAGCCCAGGTTGGCGAGTTGGGCGTCGGCGGTCAGCTCCCCGATCGGACGGCGTTCGGCGTCGTAGGAGTCGAGGAAGCCGGGGCCCGCCTGGCCGGTGATGACCAGCCAGAGCCGCCAGGCCAGATCGCAGCCGTCCTGTAGCGCGGTGCTGCCGCCCTGGCCGCCCGTCGGGGGCATGGTGTGCGCGGCGTCGCCCGCCAGGAACACTCTTCCCTCCCGGTAGCGGTCGGCGAGGATATGCGCGGTGGTGAAGGTCGCCGTGTCGAGGACGGTGACGTCGAGATCGGGCACGCCCACGCCCAGCCGTACGAGCTTCTCGTGGTCGGGGTCGGGCTCGCCCTCGTAGCTGACGCCCAGCACGTGCGCGCCGACGCCGGTGCCGATGACGAAGACGCCGGTGAGCTCGGGGTTCTGCAGGTACCAGAGGGTGACCTCGTCCTCGTTGACCAGCGTGCTGAGGTCGGCGTCGAACATGATCGACTGCAGGTGGTTCAGCACGCCCTTGCCCGAGGTCGGGATGCCGAGCTGCTCGCGGAGCGGGCTGCGGTAGCCGTCGGCGGCGATGACGTACTCGGCGCGGACGGTCGTCTCCGTGCCGTCCTCGGCGCGGATGAGCGCGGTCACGCCGTCGTCGTCCTGCTCCAGGGAGACGAACTCGGTGGAGAAGCGGAGGTCGGCGCCCAGCTCCTCGGCTTTGGCGCGCAGGACGCGCTCGACCTCCGCCTGCGGCACGCCGAGGTCGGCGGCGGGGGACAGATGCGTGGGGAAGGGCGAGGCGCTGGTGTCGAAGAGCACGTTCGGCTCCGGATCGGTGAGGCTGGAGGCGACGGCGATGCGAATGCCGTCCCCGACGCCCTGCCGGATGCCGGCGAGCTCCTCTTCCAGTCCCGGCACGGGACGCAGCAGCTCCATGGCCCTGGTGTTGACGCCGAAGGCCTTGGGCTGGACGGAGGTGCCGGCGTGCCGTTCGACCAGGAGGACGGGGATGCCGCGCCAGGCGAGCATGGTGGCCGCGCTCAGTCCCGCGTAGCCGGCGCCGACGATCAGGACAGGTACTCTCATCGATCCCCCTTCGAGATATGTCGCGTATCGTCACGATATGACGCGTCTATAGGACAGTCAAGACATATCTCGAGTCTCCCGAGACCTCCACGCCATAGGCAGTCAGTGGCTGATCGCCGGCGTGAAGGAGGCCGTGCGTCTCCAAGGAGGACGTGTGACCATCGGCGCCGGAGGGTCAGGCGCGTAGGTGTGCCTCCAGGCGTTCGACCTTGCCGGTCATGCCGTCCGTGACGCCGGGCCGTACGTCCGCCTTCAAGACCAGGCTGACGCGGGGAGCGACCTCGCCCACGGCTTCCACCGCACGCTTGATCACCCCCATCACCTCGTCCCACTCGCCCTCGACCGTGGTGAACATGGCGTCGGTGTGGTTGGGCAGCCCGCTGTCGCGCACCACCTTGACCGCACGCGCGACGGGTTCGGAGACGCCCTCGCCGACCCCGAGCGGCGTGATGGAGAAAGCAACGATCATGTTGTCGATCCTAGGGCGGTGGGTGGGAGCGCGGGCTCCCACCCACCCCGGGCGTCAGTGGTCGTGACCCTCGTGGTCGTCCTCGTCCTCGTCGCTGGGCCCCTCGGAGGGCTCGACGCCCAGGACGGCCTCCCGCGGCTCGACCTCCTGGACATGCTCGATCAGGGACAGCACGTGGTCGGGCTCGATCAGCCACTGCAGCGCGGTCGCGCCCGTCTCGTCGGAGCTCACGAGCTCGGCCTGCTCCTTGCGCTCGTCCTCGTCGAGGTCGGCGTCAGGGTGCCGGATCTCGGCGAGGGCGGCCGCCTGCAGGGCGGCGACGTCCAGCACCTCGACGGTCAGCTCGACCGTGAGGCGGAGGAACTTTTCTTCATCACTCATGGGAAAAGAGCCTAGGGCAGCTTCCACTCGACAGGTGTCGCGCCTTGCTGGATGAGCAGTTCATTGGCGCGGCTGAAGGGCCGCGAGCCGAAGAAGCCGCTGCGGGCCGACAGGGGGGACGGGTGCGCGGACTCGATGCGCGGCACGCTGCCGAGCATCGGGGCCAGGTTGCGCGCGTCGCGGCCCCAGAGGATGGCCACCATCGGCTTGTCGCGGGCGACGAGGGCGTGGATGGCCTGCTCGGTGACCTCCTCCCAGCCCTTGCCCCGGTGGGAGGCGGGCTTGCCCGGCATGACGGTCAGCACCCTGTTGAGGAGCAGGACGCCCTGGTCGGCCCAGGGGGTCAGGTCGCCGTTCGAGGGCTGGGGCAGGCCGAGGTCGGTCTCCATCTCCTTGTAGATGTTGCGCAGGCTGCCGGGCAGCGGGCGCACGTCGGGAGCCACGGAGAAGGACAGCCCGACGGGGTGTCCTGGGGTGGGATAGGGGTCCTGGCCGACGATCAGCACCTTGACCTCGTCAAAGGGCTGGTTGAAGGCTCGCAGGACATGGGGTCCGGAGGGAAGGTACTGCCTGCCCGCTGCGATCTCGTCGCGGAGGAAGTCACCCATGAGGGAGATTCGCTCGGCGACGGGCTCGAGGGCGCTGGCCCACCCGGATTCGACTACTTCGTGGAGGGGACGACCGGCCATGGTCATGCACCTTACCGATCAGGGAGAGCGGGGCGCATGCCGTACTGAAAAGATCACAAAGAGGGCGCCCGCCTGCCGCCGCGAGACGGGCGCCCATGGGGTCACTTCACCGAACCGGCCATCATGCCCTGCACGAAGTAGCGCTGGAAGGCGAAGAACAGGACCAGCGGGATGATCAGCGACAGGAAGGCTCCGGGCGCGATGATGTCCACGTTGGTGCCGAACTGTCGCATCTGCGACTGCAGGGCCTTGGTCATCGGCTGGTTCGCCGCGTCGGCGAAGACCAGCGCGATGAGCAGGTCGTTCCACACCCACAGGAACTGGAAGATGCCCAGTGACGCGATCGCGGGCTTGCCGAGCGGGAACACCACCGTCGAGAAGATCTTCCACTCCGACGCGCCGTCCATCCGCGCCGCCTCGAGCAGCGAGGCGGGAATGCCGACGAAGAAGTTGCGGAGCAGGAAGATCGCGAAGGGGAGCCCGAAGGCGACGTGGAACAGGACGACGCCGGGAATCGTGCCGAAGATGCCGGCCTGGCCGTAGAGCGTGGCGATCGGGATCAGCGCGATCTGGATCGGCACGATCAGCAGCCCGACGACGACCAGGAACAGCGGGTCGCGGCCCTTGAAGTCCATCCAGGCGAAGGCGTAGGCGGCCATCGCCGCGATGCCGATCACCAGGATCGTGGTCGGCACCGTGATCAGGACGGTGTTCCAGAACGAGGCGGAGAAGCCGGTCGCCAGCAGGCTGGCGTAGTTGCTGAGCGTCAGCTCGGCGGGCTTGGTGAAGATCGTCCACCAGCCCTCGGCGTTGTTGGCGGTCTCGTCGCGCATCGAGACCACCAGCAGGCCGAGCGTCGGCACCAGCCAGAACAGGCCGATCAGGATCATCAGCACCTGGACGGCGCCGCTGCCGAGACGGTCGACGACCTTGCTGAGCGGACCTCGCTTCACGGTTCCCGCCTGGACGTGAGCCATCACTGCTCCCTCCTGAACCGGCGGATGTTCATGATCATGAACGGCAGGACCAGGATGAGCAGGAAGATCGCCAACGCGCTGCCGAGCCCCTGGTTGTTGCCGCCGCCGAAGGAGACTCGCCACATCTCCAGCGCGATCACGTTCGCGTTCGGCTGCACCGAGCCCGGCGCGATGATGAAGACCAGGTCGAAGACCTTCAGCGTGTTGATGATCATCGTGACGAACACGACGAGCAGCACGGGGGAGAGCAGCGGCACGGTGATCTTCCTGAAGACCTGCCACTCGGTCGCGCCGTCGATGCGCGCCGCCTCCAGCGCGTCACGCGGGATGGCCGACAGGCCCGCCGCGATCAGCACCATCGCGAAGCCCGCCCACACCCAGACGAACGCGCCGATGATCGCGGGCGTGATCAGGGTGGGTCCGAGCCAGGTCAGGCCGTTGAAGGGCGCCTCGAAGTTCGACTGCGGCAGCCGTACGGTGTAGGAGCCGGGGGCCAGGCCGTCGAAGCGGAACGTGCCGTCGGCGGCGGTCGTGGCGGTGGCCGCGACCTGGCCGCCGCTGACCGCCTCCACGGTCACCCCCGGCAGGCCCTTCTCCGTGCCGTCGACCTCGCCCGCCTTGCCTCCGCCTCCGGGGGTGAAGTCCAGCCAGACCGTTCCGGTGAGGCCGTCGCCCGCGGCGGGCTTGGCGGGCTGGGCCTCGGCGGGCACGGCCTCGGGCTTGAGCCCGACCAGCGGGACCAGCACCGGCTGTCCCGCCTGGGCGGGCTGCTTGGTGACGACCGCGCCGCCCTCGGCGGCCACGGGTGAGGTGTCGTTCTCCCTCGGCCGCGCCCCCTCCAGGCCGCCGCCGGAGGAGAAGACCCCGGAGATCGTGGACATGATCGCGTTGGCCGCGCCGCGGTCCGGGTCCTCCTCGTAGACCAGGCGGAAGATGACGCCCGCCGCCAGCAGCGAGACGGCCATCGGCATGAACACGATCAGCTTGAACGCGGTCGCCCACTTGATGCGCTCGGTGAGCACCGCGAAGATCAGGCCCAGCGTGGTGACCAGGATCGGGGCCACCACCACCCAGATCAGGTTGTTCCTGATCGTGGTGAGCGTGCCGGAGTCGGTGAAGATCGTGCCGTAGTTCTCCAGGCCGACGAACTGGTTGCCCGTGGCGTCGTAGAGGCTGCGGAAGATCGAGTAGATGATCGGATAGATGACCCAGACGCCGAGCAGGAGCATCGCGGGGAGCACGAAGAACCAGGCGACGGCGGCCGAGGGGCCCAGCCGGGGCTTGCCCGGCGCGTCGGCCACGGTGGGCGCGGCCGCTCCCGCGGTCGCCAGCTCCGGCTCTTCGTGGGAGGAGGCGGAAGCGTCGGCGGCGGTGTCAGGGGTGTGGGCGGGGTCGGGGTTCTCCGTGGAGGTGGAGCCCGAGAGCGCCGTCTGGGGGGTGGGTTCTGGCCCGGGGGAGGACCCGCGCGACACCTCGTCGCGCGGGTCGGTCGGGCCGTTCAACCGGTCGGTCACGGCCTCGCCCCTTTACTTCCAGGCCTTGGCGGCCTCGGTCTCCAGGGCCTTGGCGGCTGCCTTGGCGTCCGCGGGGTTGCGCAGGAAGTCCTGGAGCACCTTCCACTCGCCCTTGCCGTCCGTACCGCCGAAGGCGCTCGGCGCGAGGTCGGACATGTCGTACCTGACGGTCTCACCGGCGGAGATGATGGTCTGGGCCAGCTGCTTGGTCAGCTCGCTCGGGTAGTTGTCCGGCGAGACGTTGCGGTTCGGCGACAGGTAGCCGGGCAGCTTCGCCCACACCTCGCCGCCCTCCTTGGAGGCCAGGAACTCCAGCAGCGCCATCGCGCCGGGGGAGTCCTTCAGCGCCACGCCGATGTCGCCGCCCAGCACGACGGGAGCGGTGTCGCCGACCTTCGGGAAGGGGAAGATCTTCGCGCTCTCGCCGATCTTCGCGCCGGACTGGGTGGCGGAGGCGGCCACGAAGTCGGCCTCGATGACCATCGCGCCCTTGTCCTGGCCGTACACCTGGGTCACGCAGGTCGGGAAGTCAGTCTGCAGGGCGCCGGTGTTGCCGCCGACCATGTACTCCTTCTTGCCGAAGATCTGCGCCATCTTCTCCAGCGCGGTCACGACGGAGGCGTCGGTCCACGGGATCTCGTGCTTGGCGAGCTGGTCGTACTTCTCGGGGCCCGCGGTCGAGAGGTAGACGTTCTCGAACAGGTCGGTGAGCGTCCAGCCGGAGGCGCCGCACAGCGAGAACGGCGGGGTGCCGGAGTCGGCGACCGCCTGGGCGGTCTTCAGCAGCTCGTCCCACGTGGTGGGGGCCTGCACGCCGGCGTCGGTGAACGCGGCGTCGCGGTACCAGATGATCGACTTGTGCGCGGCCTTGACCAGCACGCCGTACACCTGGCCGTCGGCGGAGCCGAGCTCCTTCCAGTACGGGGTGTAGTTGTCGTCGATCTGCTTCTGGACCTCGGCGCTGAGGGGCTTGAGCGCCTTCTGGTCGGCGTACTGCTGCACCAGGCCCGGCTGCGGGAGGATCGCCACGTCGGGCGGGCTGCCGCCCTGGATGCGCGGGCCGAGGTAGGCGCCGGTGTCCTCACCGGTGGAGGCGTAGGTGACCACGGCGCCCGTCTTCTCCTGGAACGCCTTGAGCACCGCCTCGAAGTTGGTCTGCTCCTCGCCGGTCCACTTGGCGGCGACCTCGATCTTCACCCCCTCCAGCGGCTTCGCGGCGGCGGGGGCCGAGCTGGCCGCACCGGTCTGCTGGGGGGTGGTGCTCGGCGTGTTGCCGCACGCGGCGATGGCTACGGCGAGCCCCGCCAGAACAACTGCTTTTCGCATGATGCCTGACCTCGAATCACTGGGTTGCGATGATCTCGGCCAGCTCCGCTTTCATGGAGGCGGCCACGTCATCGGTGGACTGGTCGTACGGCGGGCTGAGCGTTTTGGAGACCGCGCTCGCGACCACCAGGCTCAGCTGGTTGTAATTGGCGCTCACCGGCCGGGGTTTGGCCGCGAGAATGCTCTCCTTGAGCACCGGAAGGTAGGGGAACCGCTCGATCAGCGCAGGGTCGTCGTAGAGCTCTGCCCAGACGGGCGGGAAGGATCCCTCCGTCAGGACGCGGCGCTCGTTCTCCAGGCTGGTGAAGTACTTGATGAACTCCTGGGCGGTGTTCTGCCGCTTGGAATAGGCGCTGATCGCCAGATTGGCGCCGCCCAGCGAGCTCGATCCAGGCCCGTCGAGGCCCGGCAGCCTGGTCACCGCGAACTTGCCGGCCACCTTGGACTGGGTGGCGGGGCCGTAAGCGTGGGGCCAGTTGCGGGCGAAGACCAGCTGGCCGTTCTGGAAGGCCAGCCTCGACTCCTCCTCCTTGTAGTTCAGGGCCTGCGGGGGGATCCAGCCCTCGCTGAGCCCCCGGGTGAAGAAGTCGAGAGCCTGTTTGGCCTTGGCCTGGTCCAGGTCGGCGAGCGTGCCGCCGGCCGACTGGACCGCCTCGGCGAAGTTGACGGTCAGCCCTTCGTAGGCGGCGAGCTGGCCCGCATAGCCGCCTATGTCGTGCTTTTTGGTGATCGAAAGGGCCTGGGAGCGAAGCTGGGCCCAGGTCGTGGGCGGCTTCTTGACCAGGTCCTTGCGGTAGTAGAGGAGCCCGGCGTTGCTGGTGTACGGCACCGCCCAGAGCTTGCCCCGGTAGACCGCGGTGTCGACGACCGGCGGCAGGAACCTGTCGAGTGGGAAGCTCCCGCGCTCCAGGGGGATGATCCAGCCGTTGTCGGCGAACTCCGCCGTCCAGACCACGTCGAGTCCGAGCACGTCGTAGCGGTCACTCCTGGCCTGCAGGTTGGCCACCAGCTGTGCCCGCTGCTCGTCGGCCGCCTCGGGCAGCTCGAGCAGCGTCACCTTCTGCGCGGGATGCGCCTTGTTCCACCGGTCCAGCAGGGGTTGCAGGTAGCCGGTGGTGTCGCGCCCGGTGGCGAAGGTGATCGGACCCTTGGGGTCCTCACCGCCCTCCTCCGTCGCCGCCGCGCATCCGGCCACCAGGAGCGCGCACAGCATCACGGACAGAGGGCGGAACACGTATGACCTCCAAATTTCTGCCGGATTACATTCGTGTTAGGTAGATGCATTCATGTTATGCACAGCGCTAATCTGAACGTCAACGGATATCTCCGTAACGAGCGCGTAACGAGGAGGTGGGGCGTGCGGCTGCACCTGCTGGCGCTCCTCGCGAAGGAACCTGCCCACGGCTACGAGCTCAAGCAGGCACTCGAGCAGACCTTCGGCACCGCCTACCCCTCGCCCAACATCGGACAGATCTACGTGACGCTGGGCAGGCTGGAGAAGGACGGGCTGGTCCGAGCCGTTGACGTCGAGCAGTCCAACAGGCCCAACAAGAAGGTCTACTATCTGACGGGCAAGGGCCGCGACGCGCTCACCGACTGGGTCGACGAGCCCACGGAGGGTCCGAGGGTGCGCGACGAGTTCTTCATGAAGCTCGTCCTCGCCCCGCTGACCGGCATCGCCGACCGCATGGCGCTGATCAACCGTCAGCGCCGCCACTACCTCGCGCTGATGCGCGACCTCAACGAACTCGCCGAGCGGACCGATCAGGGGAATCAGGTCGCGATGCTACTGATCGAGGGCGCCATGTTGCACCTGCAGGCCGACCTCGACTGGCTCGAACGCTGCCAGGAGGACCTCGCGTGACCGTGCTCAGAACGGTGAACCTGGTCAAGATCTACCAGAACAAGCACGTGCCGGTGCCCGCCGTCAGAGGGGTGGACCTGGTCGTCGACGAGGGGGAGTTCGTCGCGGTGATGGGCCCCTCGGGCTCGGGCAAGTCGACCCTCGTGCACATGCTCGGCGGGCTCGACACCCGCACCAGCGGTGAGATCTGGCTCGACGGCAAGCGCGCCGACACCCTCTCCGAGAGCGCGTGGGCGCTGCTGCGGCGCAAGAAGATCGGTTTCGTCTTCCAGTTCTTCAACCTGGTCGCCAGCATGACCGTGTCCGACAACGTCGAGCTGCCCGCGCTGCTGGCGGGGGTCTCGGCCAAGGAGGCGAGGGCGCGCAGGGAGTACCTCCTCGACGCGCTGAGCCTCACGGAGCGGGCCGACGCCGCGCCCGCGCAGCTGTCGGGCGGCGAGCAGCAGCGCGTCGCGCTCGCTCGCGCGCTGGCCAACAAGCCGGCCCTGCTGCTGGCCGACGAGCCCACGGGCAACCTTGACAGCCGCAACACCCGCGACGTGCTGCGACTGCTGAGCGAGGTGCACCGCGACGGTCAGACGATCGTCCTGGTCACCCACGACGCCAGGGTCGCCAGCCTCGCCGACAGGGTGGTCTCGCTGCTGGACGGCCAGATCGTCGACGACGGAAGGATCGCCCGCAGGCGTCCCGGCAGGGGCGGCGCGGGGGAGGTCATCGACCTGCGATGAGAGCCGGAGCCCGATGGATCAGGGCCGACCTGCGGGCCAGGCGCGGCCAGGCCGTCCTCACCGTGGCGACCATCGCCGCGATCGTGGCGGCGCTGATCACCGCCGCCACACTGCTCGAGGACGGCACGAACCCGTGGCGCGGGCTGTTCGCCCAGACCAACGGCGCGCATCTGTGGATCCACACCAAGGACCGGCCGCAGGTGGTCGCGCTCAGGGACATCGACGGGGTCACGCAGGCGGCGGGGCCGTACCGCACGGCGCCCGTGACGCTGCTGGAGGAGCGCAGGAAGGCCCCGGCCGCCCTGCGCGCGATGCCGGTGACGCCGCCCGAGGTGGCGCGGCCCGCGGTGGCGGAGGGCGGCTGGCTGTCCCCCTCGCAGCCGGACGGCGCGGTCGTCGAGCGCTCCTTCGCCAGGTCACTCGGTCTCAGCCTGGGGAGCGCGGTCACCGTGACCGCGCTGAGCGGCGCCCGCCACGTGCTGTACGTGCGCGGCATCGCCGACTCGGCCGACCAGGGCTTCTACCCGGAGTGGACGCCAGGCCTGATCTGGGTGCTGCCGGAGAAGCTCGACAGGGTCGAGCCCGAACTCGGCCGCAGCGAGTGGGTGACGGGGCTGCGCCTGGCCGACCCCGAGTCCACCCAGTTCGTCTCCCAGCGTGTGGTCGTGATGCTCGACGAGGAGGTGCAGCGCGTCTACACCTGGCGCGAGGTGCGAGCCGCGATGGAGCTCGACAACCGGCTGCTCGGCACGCTCCTCGCGCTGTTCGGCATCGTCGGCCTGGTGGCCGCCGCGCTCGCGCTGGCCAACGCGGCCGGCGGGCGGGTGCTCTCCCAGCTGCGCGACCTGGCGACGCTGAAGTCCATGGGCTTCACCCGCGGCCAGGTGGCCGGCCTGCTGCTCGTCGAGCACGGCGCGCTCGGGCTGCTGGGCATCGCCCTCGGCGTCCTGCCCGGGTGGCTGGTGACCTGGCTGGTGCTCGACAGGACCGCCGTCGCCCTGGTGCCGCTGCTGGCCATCACCGCGGGCACCGCGCTGGTGGTGCTGGTGGCCGTCGGGCTGCCCGCCTGGCGCGGCAGCCGCACCCCGCCCATCCCCGCCGCCCCCGCGGCGCCGCCGCGCGGCCACCTGTCCAGGCTGGCCAGGCTGGCCCTGCTCGTACGGCTGCCGCCCGCGCTCGTGCTGGGCGCCCGTGACGCCTTCACCAGGCGGGTGCCCGCCTTCCTGACCACGTTCGGCCTCGCCGTCCCGATGATGATGATCACCATCGGGCTCGGCGTCTGGGCCACGCTCGACAACTTCCGCGCCCATCCCGAGCAGGTGGGCCAGCACGCCCAGCTGCTCGTCCGCCCGGTCAAGCTGACCCCCGAGCAGGCGCAGCGGATCGCCCAGCGCGACCAGGACGTGCGCCAGGTCTACCCGGGCGCGGACGTCGACGCCCTGGTGCCCGGCGTGGCCAGGTCCATCAGGGTGCGCGCGATCGGCGGCTCGGCGTCGCCATACCCCTTCCCCGTGGTCGAGGGCCGGATGTACGCCGACAGAGGCGAGGCCGTCGCGGGGCAGGGGCTGCTCGACCTGCTCAGGGCCAAGATCGGCGACAGGGTGTGGCTGTCGGTCGGCGGCACCCCGCTGATCGTGCGGATCGTCGGCAGGACCGTCGAGCCCGATCTCGACGGGCAGGTGCTCTCGCTCGGCGTCGACAGCCTGGCGGCCAAGGACGTGGTGCCGCCGGAGTTCTGGGGACTGGCGCTGAAACCGGGCGCCGACCCCGCCGAGGTGCGCGACAGGCTGCTGACCGCCTCGGGAGAGGGCCTGGAGATCCAGCGCGTGGTCAACCCCGCCGAACGCCTGTCGATCATCAGGGTGGTCATCGTCGCGCTGATCGTCGTGCTGGCGCTGATCGGCCTGGCCAACCTGCTCACCGCCAGCGCCCTGGGGCTGCGCGACCACGCTCTCGACCTGGCGGTGCTGAAGGCGATGGGGCTGACCCCGCGCCAGGTCATGGCCACGCTCGTCACCGGCACCGGGCTGCTCGTGGTGCTCGGCGTCGTCCTCGGCACCGCGGCGGGTTCCTTCGTCGTGACCAGCCTGATCGACCTGCAGGGCCACACCAGCGGCGTGGGCGCGGGCATCGGCAGGCGCCCCTCGGCGCTGACGCTGACCCTGGCCGTCGTCATAGCCGTGGGCGCGGCCCTCGCGGTCGCGCTGCTTCCAGCGCGCCGTGCGGCCCGCGCCCACGTGGGAACCTACGGCTTCAGCGCGAACCAGTAGAAGCCGTGACCCGGCAGGGTCAGCAGGTAGGGGAGGTTGCCGATCACCGGGAAGGGCACCCCGCCCCTGGCCTCGACCGGCGTCATGCCCTGGAACCTGCGCAGGTCTAGCTCCACCGGCTGCGGGAACTTCGACAGGTTGTTCACGCACAGCATCAGGTCGTCGCCCTCTTCACGGGTGAAGGTGAGAACGGCGGGATTGGACGACCACATCTCGGTGTACGCGCCGGTGCCGAAGACCGGGTGGCGGCGGCGGATCTGCAGCATGTTGCGGGTGAAGTGCAGCAGCGACGACTGGCTCTTCTGCTGCGCCTCCACGTTGACCGCCTGGAAGCCGTAGATCGGGTCCATGACCGTCGGCAGGTAGAGCCTGCCGGGGTCGGCGGTGGAGAAGCCCGCGTTGCGGTCGGGGCTCCACTGCATCGGCGTGCGGACCGAGTCGCGGTCCTCCAGCCAGATGTTGTCGCCCATGCCGATCTCGTCGCCGTAGTACATGACGGGCGAGCCCGGCAGGCTGAGCAGCAGCGCGGTGAACAGCTCGATCCGGTCGCGGTCGTTGTCGAGCAGCGGCGCCAGACGCCGCCTGATGCCGAGGTAGGCGCGCATGCGCGGGTCCTTGGCGTACTCCGCGTGCATGTAGTCGCGCTCTTCCTCGGTCACCGTCTCGAGCGTCAGCTCGTCGTGGTTGCGGAGGAAGATGCCCCACTGCGCGTTCTCTGGCAGCTTGGGGGTGCGCGACATGATCTCGGAGATCGGCTCGCGCGTCTCCTTCTTGACCGCCATGTAGATGCGCGGCATCAGCGGGAAGTGGAAGGCCATGTGGCACTCGTCGCCCCCGGTGGTGGGGTCGCCGAAGTACTCCACGACGTCCTCGGGCCAGCCGTTGGCCTCGGCCAGCAGCACCCTGTCGGGGTAGAGGCGGTCGACCTCGGCGCGCACCTTCTTCAGGTAGGCGTGCGTCTCCGCCAGTCCGCTGCAGCTGGTGCCCTCCCTCTCGAACAGGTACGGCACGGCGTCGAGCCTGAACCCGTCGATGCCGAGGTCCAGCCAGAACCTCAGGACCTCCAGCATGGCGTCCTGAACGGCGGGGTTGTCGTAGTTCAGGTCGGGCTGGTGGTGGAAGAAGCGGTGCCAGTAGTACTGCTTGCGCACCGGGTCGTAGGTCCAGTTCGACTCCTCCGCCCCGATGAAGATGATCGGCGCGTCGGGGAAGCCGGTCGGCTCGTCCGCCCACACGTAGAAGTCGCCGTAGGGGCCCTCGGGGTCGTGCCGCGAGGCCTGGAACCACGGGTGCATGTCGCTGGTGTGGTTCATCACCAGGTCGGTGATGATGCGGATGCCACGGGCGTGCGCCGACTCGATCAGCTGCACGAAGTCGCCGAGATCACCGAAGTCCGGCAGGATCTTCCCGTAGTCGGAGATGTCGTAGCCGCCGTCACGCAACGGAGACTCGTACAGCGGCAGCAGCCACAGGCAGTCGACGCCGAGCCACTCGAGGTAGTCGAGTTTCTCGATGAGACCACGCAGGTCTCCGGTCCCGTCGCCGTTGGAGTCCTTGAACCCCCGGACGAGCACCTCGTAGAACACCGCCCGCTTGTACCAGCGTGGATCGGCCGAGACGAAGGTCTCGCTCACCGATGGGTTGTTCATATGACGCTCACAGAAGGAGATGTGGGCAGGACGAAGTCACCGGATTCCCCGGCGTGTTGTGTGGTGACCGCGCCGCTGGGGTCGTCATCCCTGCGAACCCCAAGCCCTGCCGGAACCAGATTTGTGACCTGGCGCTCCGGTTGTATACGGCGCTTACCAATGAAAAACGTGCAGCTCGGGGGCCCTGAAGGCTGAAGTCGCGTACGTTTTTCGTTGGTACGGGCCGAACACTACCAGCCCTGCGGCCGTCCGGAACCCGCTTGCGCAGGCGCGCTTTTAACGCCCGCGAGATCCGTCTGTCGTCGTGCCGTTACCCTACGTTCTTCGCCCTTGTCAGAACGGTGGGGCCAGGTCGGCGAGGTCGTTCTCGTAGTCGGTCAGCCAGGCGCCGAACAGCACGAGCCCCCGCACCCAGAACCGGTCGTTCCACCCGCTGTACCTGGTCAGCGCGTCGGGCCCGGCCGAGATCACCTCGTGCAGGCCCTCCGACAGCAGCCCTGGCACCCGCTCGGCGACCTTGGCCAGCATCGCGTGGGAGTAGGCACGTGCGGGCGCGGCGGTCGACCGCAGCGGCACCCTCTGCAGCGGCTGCTTGACCACGTTCGTGGACGGCAGCGCCGCCACGCGCGGGTTGGCGGCGTGCAGGACCTCCCGGTAGAAGCGCCCCTTGTCCTTGCGGGCCACCCCGACCGACAGCGCCGCGTCGAAGAAGTCGGGATGGATGAACGGCGCGGCGAAGGAGGCCTCGGGGCCCACGAGGTTGACCGCCGAGCGGGCGATGCCCCGCACGGTGCGGGTGTGCAGTACCGACAGCGGCAACTCGGCCCGGTGCCCATGGAGCATCGAGGTGGAGGCTTCGAACTGCTCGCGCACGACCTCGGCGATCCAGCCCTCGGCCGCCTCCGACAGGAACGGCACGGACGGCGCGCCGAGCGAGAGCGAGCCGAGCACCGCGGCCGACCGCTCGGCCTGCGACCTGGCCTCCAGCGCCGCCCCGCTGACCATGAAGTTCTTCAGCAGCGGGCCGCCGGCCAGGCCGTCGATCAGGACGCGGCCCGAGCCGTGCACCTCCTTGGCGAAGGGCGCGTACCAGGCGTGGTGCGGCGTCATGAACTCGAGGCGCCGCGCCACCTCCAGCGCGTCGTCGGGGTAGGCGGCGGCGTCCTGGGTGATCACGCGGTGCCGTACGCCCAGCTCGCGGGTGATCGCGCGGGCGAAGGCGATGTCGGTGTCGGTGCCGTCGTCGGGACTGGTCGTCCACGACTCCACGTCGGCGCCCTTCGCCACCGCGACCGAGCACAGCAGCCGCGAGTCGTAGCCGCCGCTGACCGGCACCAGCAGCGGACGCCCCGCGTAGTCGTCGTAGACCGCGTGCAGGATGTCGAGCAGCTCGTCGGCGCTGCGCCAGGCCTCGTACGGCTCCTGCCGCAGCCAGCGCGGCAGCCGCCGCTCGGTGGCCAGCCCGCCGGCGGTGTGCACCAGCGCGCTGGAGCCCGGCAGCCGGCTGATCCCCGCGTACGGCGTGGCGTCACCCAGCGGGAAGGTGACCTGGATGATCGACGCCCACGCCGCCCAGTCGATGTCGACCGGCACCAGCTCCAGCAGCGGCTTCAGCAGCGAGGAGAAGTAGATCGCCTCACCCGCGCGCACGTAGTAGACGTCGACCAGGCCGAGCGCGCCCGCGTGCAGCACGGTGCGGGCGCCGTCGGAGATCAGCCCCGGCGTCTCGTAGGTCTCGGCGATCGTGATCCAGTCGGCCGGCTCCGTGGGCCTGCGCTCCCCCCACGAGAAGGCGAACGACGTGGGCGTGCGGTGGTAGGGCGGCAGCGGCTGCGAGCTGTAGAGCGCCGCCTGCGCGGTCTGCAGGGCGGGGCGCACCTTCGGCCCCGAACCCGCGAGCTTGTCGAGCAGGCCCGTGTCGAAGCGGCCGAGGGCGCCGCATACGTACGGCCTCACATTGAACGCCGGCCACTGCACGCGATCCACTCCTCCACGCCGATTCCAAGCGAAAGAGTATCCTTTGCCGGGCCGAGAGACGGAGGGCCTGTGACTACTGAGCTTGAGAGCACGCGGCGCGCCTTGCGCGACGCCATCGCCGAGGCGAAGCGCGCCGCGGAGCTGGCGAGGCTGCTGGACGCGGCCCAGGCCAGGCTCGCGGAGGCCGAGCGGGCCACCGCGGAGCTCAGGTCGTTGAGCGAGCGCCTGGCCGAGGCGGAGGGCGAGCTCGAGAGCGAGCGCGCCGCCGCGGAGAAGCTCCGCAAGGAGCTGGCCGAGCAGCGCTACCAGGCCGAGGTGGCCCAGTGGAAGCTGTCCTCGCTCAAGGTCGCCAGGTGGAACCGCATCGGCGACGCGATCAAGACGGGCAAGAGCAACCCGGTCCGGCTGGCCAAGGGGCTGAAGGGCGCGGCGAAGCCGGTCAAGCGGCCGGTGGCGCCCAAGCGCCGGCCGCTGGCCGTCGCGGCGCAGAAGGACGACCGGCCGGGCGCCGCCTTCCAGGCGACGAGCACCACCAGGACGGTCGAGGGCCGTTCGGTACGGCTGAAGCCGTACCGGATCCCGACCGGGCCCAACACCCGCCCGCACCTGACCGCGGCCGTGATCGCCGACCCGCACGCGGAGGCGCTGCTGCGCTACGAGTGGCGGCAGACGACCGGGTTCACCCCGCGCGACTTCGCCCGCGTGCTGGCCGCCGAGGTGCCGCACCTGCTGGTGGTCGAGTCCGTCACGCAGGGGCCCTGGGCCGAGGAGCTCATCGGCGAGCCAGGCGAGGGGCTGCGCGAGCTGCTGGCCTGGTGCGCCGCGCGCGGCATCCGCACCGTCTTCTGGCACACCGGCGGTCCGGTCGCCGACTACGCGGCCGGCGCGGAGCTGTTCGAGCACCGCTTCACCACCGACCTCACCGTGGGCTGGCCGCGCCTGCCGTTCGCGGTCCAGCCGCGCGTGCACAACCCGCTGCCGCTGTCGGGCGGGCGCTACGACCGCGTGCTCACGCTCGACCAGCTGCTGCCCGACCACCTCGGCTATCCCGACGTGCTCACCTCCTACCGCTGGCCGGTGGCCGTCGACTGCCCGCCGGGCACGCCGCAGTGGCGCCTCGCCGAGCTGGCCGCGTGCGGCACCTCCATCGGCCCCGAGGCCGACTCCCGCCGCGCCCACGCCGCGCTGCGCAGGGCGTATGCGGCGGGCACCATGACCGAGCGCGTCGACGAGCTGCTGGAGGCCATCGGCCTGCCCAGCGCCCGGGCCACGCTGAACATCTCGGTGATCCTTCCGGTGCTCGATCCCTCGCTGCTGGAGCACGGCCTCGCCCAGGTCGCCAGGCAGTCGGGCGTGACCCAGGTGATCGTCTTCGGGCACCCCTCGATGGAGGAGCGGGCCCGCGACGTGCTCGCGCCCCACCCGGTGGTCTTCAGGGAGCTCGACCCGTCGATGAGCACCGGCGCCCTGTTCAACAGGGGGCTCGACCTGTGCGAGGCCGACCTGGTCTCGATCATGGACCCGCGTGACGTGTACGGCTCGCACTACCTGTCCGATCTCAGCCGCGCCTTCCTGTTCAGCACGGCGGACATCGTGGGCAAGGCGTCCTACTACGCGCACCTGCGCGGCGCGCACGCGACGCTGCTGAAGCAGCCCGAGTCGGAGTACACCTACACGCCCGAGGTCAACGGGGCGACGCTGCTGGCGCGGCGCAACGCGTTGCGCTCGATCGGGTTCGCGGACCTGACCGAGGGGTGGGACGAGGTGCTCATGCGGCAGTGCAGGACGGACGGGATCAAGGTGTTCTCGGCGGACAGGTTCGGGTACGTCCGGGTGCGCGACGAGGACCGCTGGCTGCTGGGCGCGGCCCACCTGGTCGAATACGGCTCCGCCGAACCCCACGCCCTCATCTGACCTCCACCGGATCCGAAGAGCCGGCCTCCCCCAAGCCGCTCCCTCACGTCGTTCCTTGAAAAACCCCGGCCCCGTGACCACGTGCTCGGGCTGAGAGGACCCCAGCCGCATGGTCGCCTCCGGGGGTGGGGAGGGGTTTAGGGTCGGTGGTGTGAGACCGGGGCGGCTGGCCGAGGTGCTCGGCGAGCCGCCGACGCCCGAGGGGACGTGGGAGCGCGAAGCCGTCTACCTCTCCGCCGCCGCGCTGCGCCGCAGGATCGCGCCCGAGGAACTGGCCGCCGTCCTGCGCGACCTCGAAGGGGTCGAGACCGTGGAGGTCAGGGGCAACGGGTTCCTCCGCATCACCGTCGACACCCCCGGCGAGCTGCTGGACGACCCCCACACGCCGGTCGACGTCGAGGACCCCTGGCCGGACCTCCCCCGCACGTGGGACAACCCCGGCTTCGTCGTGAAGTACGCGCACGCCAGAGCCGCGGCCGTGCTGCGCTGGGCGCGCGAGCTGGGCGTGCCGCGCGACGGGTTCGCGCCCTCCGTTCTGACCGATCCGCGCGACAGGGCGGTCCTCAGGCTGCTGGCCGAGCTGCCGGGCCGCCGGATGGGGCGCGACCCCGGCTGGGCCGCCTACCTGCCCAGGCTCGCCCTCGCCTACCACGACGCGCACGAAGGGGCGCCTGCCGTACCGAAGGGTGACGAGGAGCCCGACCCCGTGCACACGGCGAGAGTACGGCTGGCGGAGGTGGTGCTGGTGGTGCTCCCGGGTCCGGAACGAATCTAAAAATATCCAGTCATATGGCTTATTTAGGCAAAAATTTCCATAGAAAAGCGAGATCGCGTCTCGATCCGTGGGCAGCCGTCCCACCAGCGCCACCGGGTCCGATAGCCTCGATCGGGTGAGTCGATTCGCCCATCCAGCAGGGGACAGGCACGCTGAGATGCTGCCCCATGAGCGCCCGCCGCTGGCGCCCGCCGACCTCAACCGGATCAACCACGCGATCTGGCCGCGAACGTCGACGCGAACGGATGGCGCGCTCACGATCGGCGGCGTCGACGTGCGCGACCTCGCCGAGGAGTACGGCACGCCGCTCTACGTCGTCGACGAGGACGACGTCCGCTCCCGCATGCGCGAGTACGCCACCGCCTTCGCCGGGTCCGACGTGCACTACGCGGGCAAGGCGTTCCTGTGCAAGGAGATCGTGCGCTGGCTGATGGCCGAGGGCCTGGGCCTCGACGTGGCCAGCGGCGGCGAGCTGGCCGTGGCGCTCAGCGTCGGCTTCCCGCCCTCGCGCATCACCCTCCACGGCAACAACAAGTCCGCCGCCGAGCTGCGGCGCGCGCTCGAGGTCGGTGTCGGGCACATCGTCGTCGACTCCTTCGAGGAGATCGCCCGCCTGGGCTACTTCGCCGAGCAGCTCGACGTCCGGCCCAAGGTCATGGTCCGCGTGACCACCGGCGTCGAGGCGCACACGCACGAGTTCATCGCGACGGCGCACGACGACCAGAAGTTCGGCCTGTCGCTCAACACCGGCGCCGCGGCCGAGGCCGTCCGCCGCATCCTGGCCCTGCCGCACCTCGAACTCGTCGGCCTGCACTCCCACATCGGCTCGCAGATCGTCGACACCGCCGGTTTCGAGGTCGCCGCCAACCGCCTGGCCACCCTGCTCGTGCGGATCAAGGACGAGCACGGCGTGGTGCTGCCCGAGCTCGACCTCGGCGGCGGTTACGGCATCGCCTACGTCGACGACGACGAGGTCCCCGACATCAAGGTGATCGCCGACGCGCTTCGCGAGATCGTCGAGAAGGTCTGCACGAGCTCGGGCCTGCCAGTGCCCCGCCTGACCGTCGAGCCGGGCCGGGCCATCGTCGGCCCCGGCGGCATCACGCTCTACGAGGTCGGCACGGTCAAGGACGTCGAGGGCCTGCGCACGTACGTCAGCGTCGACGGCGGCATGAGCGACAACGCGCGCACCGCCCTCTACGGCGCGGAGTACACCACGGTGCTCGCCTCGCGGGTCTCCGAGGCGGCGCCCATGCTGTCGCGCGTGGTCGGCAAGCACTGCGAGAGCGGCGACATCGTGGTCCGCGACCACTACCTGCCCGCCGACCTCGCGCCCGGCGACCTGCTCGCCGTGGCAGCGACCGGCGCCTACTGCAGGTCGCTGGCCAGCAACTACAACTACCTGCCCAAGCCCGCCGTGGTGGCCGTCTCGGGCGGCAAGGCGCGCGTCATCGTGCGGGGCGAGACCGAGGACGACCTGTTGAGGGGGCAGCTATGAGCAACCGGCTGAAGGTCGCGCTGCTGGGATGCGGCGTGGTCGGTTCGCAGGTCATCAAGCTCATGGAGGAGCAGGCCGACGACCTTGCCGCCCGCATCGGCGCCCCGCTCGAGCTGGCGGGCGTCGCGGTCAGGAAGCTGGGCCGCAAACGCGATGTCACCTTCGACCCGGCCCTGCTGACCACCGACGCCGAGGGCCTGGTCACCCGCGACGACGTCGACATCGTGATCGAGGTGATCGGCGGCATCGAGCCCGCCCGCTCCCTGATCCTGGCCGCCATGGCCAGCGGCAAGTCGGTCGTCACCGCCAACAAGGCCCTGCTCGCCGAGGACGGCGCCACCATCCACGCGGGCGGCGGTGACCTCTACTACGAGGCCAGCGTCGCGGGCGCGATCCCGCTGCTCCGTCCGCTGCGCGAGTCGCTCGCGGGCGACCGCGTGAAGCGGGTGCTCGGCATCGTCAACGGCACCACCAACTACATCCTCGACAAGATGGACTCCACCGGCGCCTCCTTCACCGACGCGCTGGAGGAGGCCCAGTCGCTCGGCTACGCCGAGGCCGACCCGACCGCCGACGTCGAGGGCTTCGACGCCGCCGCCAAGGCCGCCATCCTCGCCGGTCTCGCCTTCCACAGCCGGGTCACGGCGGCCGACGTGCACCGCGAGGGCATCACCGACATCACCGCGACCGACGTGGCCAGCGCCAAGGCCATGGGCTACGTCATCAAGCTGCTGGCCATCTGCGCCCGCTCCGACGACGGCCGCTCGATCGGCGTGCGCGTCCACCCCGCGATGATCCCGCGCACCCACCCGCTGGCAGGGGTCCGCGAGGCCTACAACGCCGTCTTCGTGGAGGCGGAGTCCGCGGGGCAGCTGATGTTCTACGGCAAGGGCGCGGGCGGCGCGCCGACGGCCTCGGCCGTCCTCGGTGACCTCGTGGCGGTGGCTCGCAACCGCCTGGCCAACACGAGGGGCCCGGAGGAGTCCGTCTACGCCTCGCTGGCCGTCCACCCGATGGGGGAGACCGTCACCCGCTGCCACGTGTCCCTGGACGTCGCCGACAAGCCGGGTGTGCTCGCGCAGGTGGCGACGCTCTTCGCCGAGCACGACGTTTCCATCCAGACGGTACGGCAGGAGGGCCACGGCGATGACGCCCAGCTCGTCATCGTCACGCACCGGGCGACGGACGCGGCGCTGTCGGCGACGATGGAGGGGCTGCGCAGGCTCGACATCGTCCGGGCGATCGCCAGCGTGATGCGCGTGGAGGGCGACGACTGACGGCACCGTCCTTCTCACAGGCGGCTCGGGCCCTTTCCGGAGGGCCCGAGCCGCCTGTCGCATGTCGGGGTCACTTCGCCGTCGAGCGCGCGAGCCGCAGCCCGGCCGGCCAGGTCCGGGATGCCGCGCGGGTGGCCCAGAGGGCGACGGCGATGTAGAGGACCTGCTCGGGAATCCGCACCCACAGCGGTGTCGCCGCGCCGCCGTTGAACGGCAGCTGCGCCACGGCCGCGTAGATGTTGGCGGGAAGCAGCAGCACGAACAGCGCTGCGAGGCAGATCCCCGCCGCCCTCCGCGTCGTGGCGAGGACCAGCCCGGCCGCGCCGAGGAGTTCGAGCACGCCGGTCGCGTAGACCATGAAGCCGGCGAACGGCACGAACGGCGGCACTATCCGCACCAGATCGGCATGGTTCGGCATGACCGTGACGCTTTCGGGGACGAAGTGCGCGCTGGCCGTCATGAGGAGCATGACGGCCATGGCGTGGGCGGCGCTCGACGGCCATGAGGCGAATCGGCCGACACCGAGCGCGCCGAGCGCGCGGAAGCCGAGCAGGGCGATTCCCAGGACGATGATCGGGTCCATGGTGTACTCCTATTGGATAGTGAAGCTCTCCAAAGCTAGATAACGTCACTATCCAATGCTTCGCCGACGGTGTCAACCCCGCGATTCCGGCTGAGTCGTTCCCTCTGGCCGGGGAGCGTGATCCCCCGTGCGGGGGAGGGAGTGAGAGGCCGGGCGGACGAGGCTGGGGGCGTGAACGAAACTGAGACGGTCCCCGTGACCAGGGGCGAAACCGCAGCGCGCTGGTCCTGGATCGCGCCCGCCGCGGGCCTGTGGTCGCTGTCCTTCGGGCTGGTCGGCGCCTACTGGGCGTTCGGCGGCACCGGGTTCCCGCTCGGAGCGGGCGACCCGCGCGCCGGCCAGGTGGGCTCGCTGCTGGCCGCGGCCGAGCCGGGGACCGCGGGCGCCGTCATGGCGGCTCTCGGGCTCCTCGGCGGGCCGGCCGCGCTGGCGATGGGCCGCCCTGCCGTCCGCCGGCCGTCGCTGGTCTTCGCGTGGCTGATGTGCGTCGGCCTGGTCGTGGTCGTGCCGGACGTCCGGGTGATCCAGAACTTCGGCTACCTGTTCATGGGCCACACCGGCCTGTGGGACGGCCCGCTGCTGTTCATGCTCTACTGCGTCGTCGGCGGCGCGCTCTGGGGCGCGGCGGCGTGGAACCACCGGGAGGGCGGCGGGCCCGGCGCGCGATCGGTCGGGTGGGGAAGGCCCGTCACCTACCTCGCCGCGGTGCTGGCCCTGCCGTACGGCATCTCGCGCATCTCCTGGGCGATGGGGATCCCGCTCGGTGTGCCCGAGGGCTTCGTCGAGGCGGGACAGCAGAGCGCGTGGGCCGTCGAGGCGATGCTCGGCGGGCTCTGTGTCGCCGGGGCGATCCTGACGCTCGGCCTGATCCAGCGCTGGGGCGAGGTCTTCCCCCGCTGGATCCCGTTCCTGCGCGGCAGGCGCGTGCCGGTCTGGCTGGCCGTCGCGCCCGCGTTGTGCGCGGCGGCGATGCTGATCCAGGCGGGATCGCGGCTGTACCTGTGGATGGTCACCGGCGAGATCACCATGACCGCCGACACCTGGGGCGCCTTCGGCCCCGGCCTGTCGTGGCTGCCGTGGGGCCTGGCGCTCGTCGCCGCCACCTACGCCTACTACCTGCGCAGGCGGGCGCGCCCGTGAGCTCGCCCGGTCAGTGCAGCCCCCGCTTGCCCGGCGTCCAGAACGGCTTGACCTTGATCGCGCGCCTCGACCAGTTGCGCTCCCTCACCAGGTAGTCGCGCACCATCTGGCAGGTCCTGGCCTCGCCCGCCACGTAGGCGGCGCCCGCGTTCCCCGGCAGGTCGAGCTCGGCCACGGCGGCGAGCAGCGTGCCGGAGGCGGCGGCGGGGGCGCCGCCCCGGTGCACGCGGCGCAGGGGAGGAGAGCCGGGCATCGGCAGGTCGTGCTCGGCCGAAGCGCTCTCCAGGACCCCGTACACCGGCGCCTCGCCCAGCGCTCTGATCATCGGCCCGAAGGCGGCGCTCGCGGTCTCCTCGCCGACGAACAGGTGGAAGGGCGCCTCGCGGGTGAAGAAGTCGCCCTGCGGCCACCAGACCTTCACCGCCTCCCCCGGCCGCGCCTGCCTGGCCCAGGTGAGGCCGATGCCCTCGCCCTCGAACAGGTGGACGCGCAGCTCGATCGCCCGCCGCGTGGGATCGAGCTCCCAGATCGTGTACGTGCGCAGCGTCTCGCTAGGACGCAGGATGCCGTACACCGACAGCGGGTCGTTGATCTCGATCCGCACGTGCTGGCCAGGGCGGTAGGGGAAGGTGATCGGCTCGTCGGCCACCAGCCGGATGCGCCGCATCGTCGGGGTGACCAGGTCCGTCTCGGCGATCCGCGCCGTCATGACGTACTTGGCGAACGCTTCGCGCAGTCCCACGGCATCTCCTTAGAGCTTCTAGATTTACTTAGATCCTTAAGGAAACATAGATGCCCTAGGCTGTCAACGCGGACGAGGACGACGGAAGTGGGCACGGCTGTGGGGACGAGTCGCAGGGACAGGCTCAGGCAGGCGACGCTGGAGGAGATCCGCACGGCGGCGCGCAGGTTGCTGGTCACGCAGGGCGCCGCCGCGGTGACGGTCAATGCGGTCGCCCGCGAGGTGGGGATGAGCGGCCCCGCGCTCTACCACTACTTCTCCGGGCTCGAGGAGCTGGTCGGAGCGGTCACCGCGGACTTCTTCAGGGAGCTGGCCGAGACGATGGAGGCGGCGCGCGACTCCCACGCCGCCGCCCGGCCCGCCCGGCGCCTGCTGGCCACGTGTCGCGCCATGCGCGACTGGGCGGTCGCCCACCCCGCCGAGTTCGGCTGGATCTTCGCCAGCCCGATCGCCCCGCCCAACCAGGCTCCCGGCTCGCCGCGCCATCAGGCGGGCCTGCGCTTCGAGCAGGTGTTCCTCGACCAGATCGCCGAACTCTGGACGACCAGGACGTTCCCGGTGCCCGACCTGGCCGATCTGGCGCCCCCGCTGCGCCGGCAGCTCGAGGACTACTCGGCGGCCATCGGCGGACGCCTGCCGCCCGAGGCCGCGCACGTGTTCCTCTCCTGCTGGATCAGGCTGTACGGCCTGCTGTGCATGGAGGTGCTGCACCAGCTGGACTTCGCCTACTCCGACGCGGCGCCGGTCTTCGAGGAGTGCCTGCGCGACCTGTGCGCGGCGCTGGGCCTCGACTACGCCGAGGAGGGGTCAGCGGCCGGGGAAGGTTAGGTTGCGCACGCGCCGCACGGCCCGGTCGAGCACGGTGCGGTCCTGCTCGCGGGCCAGCCTGACCGCCTCGCGCCGCCAGTTCTCGGCCTTCTCCTTCCAGCGCGCGGTGTCCCTGCGCCCCTTGGCCGCCTCCCTGCGCAGCTGGGCGACCTCGGCGCGCAGCGCCGCCGCCCGCTCGCGCAGCCTCTCCAGCTCCTTCTCTCGCTGCCTGGCCAGCCGCTCGTGCTCGGGCACCGGACGCCTGCGCGGCGGGTACAGGCGGGGCCTGCGGGAGAACCCGAAGGCCGCCCCGTCCACCCACTCCACGCCGAACACCTCGTCCAGGACGTCGTCGAACCGCTCGTCCGGCTGGATCAGGAGCGAGGCGCGGGAGACGGCGGCGGTGCGGTCCAGGCGGGCGGACACCACGCCCTCGGGCGTCTCGTCCAGCGCGATGCACAGCGCGCCGCCGTCGGTGGCCTCCAGGTGGCCGACGAGCCCCTCGACGGTCTGGGGTCCGGGCATCCAGCCCGGCGGGCAGAGCAGGCGGAAGGGCGCCATCGTCTCGGACGCGGGCGCCAGCCGTACACGGGGGTCGTGGGCGAACTGGGCCCGCAGCAGCCGCAGATCCAGCAGGGGATCGGACAGCGGAGCGCGGCGCGAGTCGGTCAGCGACTCCCACGGCCCCTCGACCGTGACGCGGACGTCGGGCAGCGAGCTCGCCAGCAGGCCGTCGACCGTGGCGCGGGTGTCCTCGTAGCCGCCCGCCGGCACCACCGCCTCCACGTACGGCACCAGCCACTGCCGCCCCCTGTCGGTCCGCAGGTAGCGCCGGTACGGCACGCGGTCGGCGACGAACGGATCGTTGTAGCGCTTCAGCTCGGCGAAGGAGCGCATGGCCGTCGGCACCCCGACATGCCAGGCCCGCGCCTCGGGATCGGGCACGAACACCGCTCCCGCCTGCGTCAGCCGGTAGCCGAGCTCGGTGTCCTCCGCGAGCTTGAGCGCGGTGTCCATGCCGCCGCAGGCCCGCAGCAGCCACGTGGGATAGGACGCCGTCGCCCCCACGTGCACCCGCGACACCAGCGAGCTGGGCGCCGAGCGCAGCCCGTCGTGCTTGGCGATGATCTCCTCGGCCCAGTCGTGCCGGTGCGGCGACATCGGGAACAGGTCGGCCACCCCCGCCGCGACCTCGGCGGGGGAGGGCAGCGCCGGCGGGTCAGTGAAGTCGATCCAGCCCAGGACCACCAGGTAGGAGGCCAGGTGGTGCCAGCGCATCTGCGCCTCGACGTGCTCGGGGTAGGGCACCATGTCCGCGTCGAGCACCAGCACGACCTCGCCGGTGGCCGCGTCGGCTCCGGCCTGCACGGCCGCCGCCCTGCCCCAGCTCTCGCGCACCCTGATGACCTCGGCCCTGGAGACCTGGCCGGCGCGCAGCGGCACGGGGCTGCCGTCGTCGACCACGATCACGTCGAGCAGGTGCGCGGGGTAGGTCTGGTTCGACAGCGCGGCCAGCGTGAGGTCGAGCTTCTCCTGCCCGCCGTGGGCGGGGATCACCACGGTCACCGTCATCGACGGCTTCCACGCGCCCAGTGCGGGCGGCTCCAGCACGCCGAAGTCGTTGCGCCTGATCCTCACGGGACCAGCTCCATCAGCGCGTTCGGCCGGAAGCCGCGCCACTGCTGCCTGTTGCGCTGCAGGAACGTGCCGATCGGCTCCTGCCAGGTGTGGTCGGCGGCCGGGCCGCGGCGCAGGATGTAGCCGAGGCCGTGGGTGCGGTAGATCTGCCCGCCCGCCGCCTGGAGGGCCTCCTGGAACTGCGTGTCGACCGAGCGCCGCAGCGGCCTGAACCCGCCGACCGCCTGGAAGGCCGACCGCTCCACCAGGATCGTCCCGCCCGCGACGAAGCTGGTGATCTGCTCGGTGATCTGGGTGCGGTGCACGGTCACGTCGATCGACGACAGATAGACGAACTCCGGCACGGTCCCGACCACCTGGGCGCCCGAGTAAGAGTGGGCGAGCAGCAGGTCGGACAGGAAGTCGGGCCCGTACCAGTCGTCGTCGTCCATCTTCAGCAGGAACGAGCCGGAGGCGCGGGAGGCCGCGTCGTTCAGCACCTCGCCGAAGATCGCGTCGGTTTCGAAGACGGTGATCGGCCGGTCGAACCGCTTGACGGCGTCCACGACGTCGGGGTGGTCGCGCGAGACCCGGTGCAGCGCCAGGATCACCTCGAGCTGGACGTCTCGCTGCCTCGCCACCTGTTCGAGGGCGAAGCCGACCATGGCGGGCCTGCGGGTGGCCAGCAGGACCGAGGTCAGCGGGGGAGCCGGCGCGGGTGAGCCGAGCTGCTCCCATCGGGCCGCCACGCCGTGGGTGCGCAGGGCCTCACGGCGCAGCCGGACGCTGTGCTCCTCGCGCCGCAGGTCGTCGGCCAGGTCCACGGGGGTGGTGAGCAGCGAGGAGAGCCGCTCGCCCATCGCGCCCGCCCACCGCGGCACCTCCGCCGCCACCAACGGCACGCCGGCGGCGGCGAGCCCGGCCAGCACCCTGACCGCGGGCAGCGGCCCGCTGTGGGCGTGGCGCCAGTCGATCTCCACGCCCCTGATCTGCCTGAGCCTGGCCACGTCGGCGTCCGTCACGCCGCCGGAGGCGGCGAACGTCACCACCGGCTTTCCGTCCAGCACGACCGACCAGCGGCCGCCCGACTCGGCCAGCAGGGCCATCCCGCGCGACGGGGTGGTGACGAAGCCCATCGGGTTCACCAGGCGCTCGTCCACCGGCGGGATCATCGAGGGCTCCGCGGGCACGACGGCCAGGTCGGTACCGCCGGGGCGGCCGATCCGCTCCCAGCTGGCCGCCTCGACCGTCGGCCGGTCCACCGGCTGCTCGTCCTCGGACCACTCCACGTCGTCCTCGACCGTGCGCAGCACGATGTCGCCGCCGGGCGCGCCGACCCGGTCGGGGACGGGGCCGGTCAGCTCGGTGGGCGTCGCGTTCGGGTCGCCGGGCCGCCAGTCGGCGGCGCCGACGCCCGCGATGGCCGCGGCAGGCGCGGCGATCACGTCGAGCCGGTGTCCGGCGAAGGCGCGGGCGGTGGCGGCGACCGTACGGCCGGCGGGCGTGGGCGCGGAGAAGCGCGCGTCCACCACCCACACGCGGTTCTTCGGCTGGTAGACGCGCAGCTCGGTCAGCGACCTCCAGCGGTGCGCGGGGGTCGGCGTGGGCACGGGGGCGGGATGCGCGGCGGGGGTGTCGGCGACCGCGACGACGACCCGCTCCGCCTCGGGCAGCAGCTTGTGCAGGGTGGCGATCCTGCGCAGGTCGGCGGGGCTGCCGGCGAGGACCAGCACCTCCTTGACGCGCCCGGCGCCGGGCTCGACCAGCTCGTGGTCGAGGTCGGTGGCGCCGCTGTGGGCGTCGAGGCCCGCCTGGAAGACCCGTCCTCCGCGCTCCAGCGCCTCGCGAACGAGGTCGGCGATCATATGACGCGCCTCAGGAACGTCGCGAGACCGGTCTTGGCCGGTTCCTCCTTCGCCTGCGCCAGCTCCTCGCGCAGCGCGGCGACCTGGGCCTCCAGCGCCCTGATCTCGTCTCGCCGCCTGGCCGCCAGCGCCCGCCACTTGGCCGGGTCGCCGGCGATGGGCTCGGCGTCCTCGGCGGTGGCCAGGCCGTACTCGTGCCCGCCGACCCACACCGAGCCGAACATCTCGTCCACCAGCGCGTCGAGCTCGCCGCCCACCCTGCGCGCCCTGGCGAAGGCCGCGGTGCGCTCGAGCCGCGCGGACACCACGCCGCTCGCGCTCTCCTCCAGCGCCACGCTGACCAGGCCCTCGTCGAGGGCCACCAGCCTGGCCACGCTGTCGGCGCCGAGCACCCACCCGGGCGGCACGCTCAGCAGGTACGGCGTGGGCGCCACGCTCTCGGGCGCCTTCCACGCGAACGACACGCGCGGCTCGTGCGCGTACAGGTTGTGCAGCAGCCGCAGGTCGAGCAGCGGGTCGTCGAGGTTCGAGCGCCGTCCCTCGCTCAGCAGCGACCAGGGGCCCACCAGCGTCACCGCCACGTCGGGCACCGACCCGGCCAGCGCGGAGTCGACCGTGGCCCGCGTCGCCTCGTAGCCCGCCGCCTCCACCGTCACCTGGACGTAGGGCACCAGCCACTGCCTGCGCGGATGGCTGCGCAGCCACCGCAGGTCGGGGATGTGGTCGCCGAGGTAGGACCAGTTGTGCCGGTGGACCTCCTGCTGCCTGCGCATCACCGTGGACTCGCCGACGTGCAGGCTGCGCGCCTCCCCGTCGGGGATGAACACCGCCCCCGCCTGGGCGAGGCGGTAGCCGAGCTCGGTGTCCTCGGCCATGTTCAGCCGCGGGTCGACCCCGCCCGCGTCGGCCAGCAGCCGCGCGGAGACCGAGGTCGTGGCCCCGGTGTGCAGGAGGTAGGCGTTGCTCCCCGCGTCCCTGAGCCTGCGGGTCTCCGCCAGCATCTTCGCCGTGTACGGCTGGGCGGTCCCGCTGTCGAAGTCGTCGCCGAAGACGATGTCACCGATCACCACGGCGTAGTCGAGCAGGTGGTGCCAGCGCATGTGCGCCTCGATGTGGTCGGGCGCGAGGATCATGTCGGCGTCGAGCCAGTGGATCACGTCGCCCGTCGCGGTCCGCGCGCCCACGTTCCTGGCGTTGCCCCTGCCCCAGCCCTCGCGCACCCTGACGACCTTCGCGCCCTCCGCCCGCAGCGGGGGATCGCTGCCGTCGTCCACCACGACCACGTCGAGCAGGTGCGCGGGATAGGTCTGGGCGGCCAGCGTGGCGAGCGTCCTGTCGAGCTCGTCCTGGCAGTCGTAGGCCGGGATCACCACCGTGACGGTGAGCTCGGGCGTCCAGGCGCCGATCGGCGGCGGGCGGAGCGAGCCGTAGTCGTTGCGGAGGACCTTCACACGCGCTCCTCGCGCAGCTCACGGAGCGCGGCCCTGAGCTCGGCCACCTCCTCGGCGTGGGTCATCGCGTTGACCCTGTCCTCGCCGAGCGAGGCGAGGATCGCGCTGAGGTCCTCGCTGCGCCTGGTCGCCGCCTCCTCGACGGCGGCCGAGAGCCGGTCGATGCGGGACTCGATCCGCTTCAGGCCGGTGCCCGTCTGGGCAAGGCCGTTCTCGATCTTCTTGACCCGCAGGTCGATGCGGTGGGCCTTGCCGTCCAGGCGGCGCACGGTCAGCACCAGGAAGGCGAGGGCCGACAGCGCGAGCAGGAACGCGGCCGCGGCGAGCGCGGCGGCGGGGGAGACGGCACCGGTGAGCGAGAGCACCCCGAGGGCGGCCAGCACGAGACCTCCGAGGATGGCGATCGCTGCCAGGTGGCGGGGCGAGAGCATCCGCGCATACCTTCCGTGTTACTTCGTCCGATGACGTGCGGCTGGGAAAAGTGGGGATATTTACACCATAGTCAACAGCGGCCACTACCGTGCCATAACTTCCTGGACGATTGCTGGGAACGAACCCCCAGGCCAACTCGTTCGGAATGACCCTCTCTTCCGTCCGCGTCAAAGCGGCGTAAAGTAGGCGCGCCCGTGGACGACAGGACGAGGAGCGCCTCCCATGACCGCCATTCCCTTCGTGGAGACGCGAGGGGCCGCCGGCTACCTGCGTACCCCCACCGCGGGAATCGAGCGGTTGTGCTGGAGCGACGCGGGATGGAGCCTCGGCGCGGAGCCGGGTGGCCTGCCGGGCGTCGACGCGCTGAGGCCGCTGCGCGGCCTGTCGGTGGAGTGGCCCGCCGACCCGGCCGAGCGGGAGCGGCGCGCGGCCCTCGACGGGCTCATGAACCTCGCCTTCGCGGGGGTGCCGCTCACCTCGTCGGTTCCTGACCGGGTGCCTGACTGGGTTCCCTCTGGCCTTGCCGCGCTTCTGACCGACAGGGCCTGGCTGTCGGTCAACAGGGAGGCGGGGCCGAGGTGCGTGGCCGACCTGCGCCGCGAGGAGCACAGCGTACGGCTGCGCCGCCTGGCGCCGAGACCCCCGCTCACCCCCACGGTCAGCATCGTGATGTCGAGCAAGCGGCCGCACCTGCTCGCCTCCGCGCTGGCCCAGATCGCCCTGCAGCGCCACGTCGAGGTCGAGGTGCTGCTCGGCCTGCACGGCATCGCCGACCACCCGCTCGCGCGCAGGGCCGTCGAGGAGTGCGACCTGCCGATCAGCGCCGTGTCGGCCGGCGCCGACGTGCCGTTCGGCGCGCTGCTCGACAGCGCCGCCGCCCGCGCCTCGGGCGAGTTCGTGGCCAAGTGGGACGACGACGACTGGTACGGCCCCGAGCACCTGTCCGACCTGCTGCTCGCCAAGCGGGCCTCGGGCGCCGACATCGTGGGAACGGCCGCCGAGTTCTTCTATCTGGAGCCCCTCACCACCACGATTCGTCGGACCTCTTACTCGAGCGAGGTCTGGACCGACTTCGTGGCAGGCGGCACGATCCTGCTCTCCCGCGACGACTTCCCCGGCTTCGAGCCGCTGCCCAGGGGGGTCGACGCGGCGCTGCTGAAGTCGCAGCACGCCAGGGGCGCCCGCATCTACCGCACACACGGCCTCGGCTACGTGCTGCGCCGCTCTCACAGTGAGGGGCACACCTGGCAGCTGCCCCTGTCGCACTTCCTCAAGGTCGCGCACAACCAGTGGCGCGGGTTCCGGCCCAGCCTCCTGCTGGAAGCCTCATGACGCGCGTGCGCGGTAACGACTACCGCGTGCTGGAGGTCCCCGAACTCGGCTCGTGGACGCCGCGGATGAGCGTCAGCGTGATCATCCCCGCGTACGGCGGGCAGGACAAACTCGACCTCGTCCTCGAGGCGATCGAGAAGCAGAGCTACCCCGCGCACCTCGTCGAGGTCGTCGTCGTCGACAACGGCAGCGCGCCGCCGCTGCGCGCGCCGTCCTGGGCCAAGCTCATCGTCTGCGAGAGCCCGGGGCGCGCCGCCGCCCGCAACGCTGGGCTGGCCGTGGCCTCGGGCGAGGTCATCCACTGGCTCGACTCCGACGTGGTGCTCACGCCCAGGGCGATCGAGGCGCACATGCGCTGGCACCACCTGGCGCCCTACCTCGTCGTCACCGGCTACATCCGCTTCACCTCCGCGCCCGCGCCCGCCAGGCTGCCCGGCGACCTGGAGTCGGCCTTCGAGCCGGCCGAGCCGCACGCGTGGATCGTCGACCTCGTGGAGCGGACGGACGGCCTCACCGCCAACCCGACCAGGCCCTTCAGCCTCCACGTCGGCGGGGCGACCTCCGTCAACGCCGCGCTGGTGGCCGCCGCGGGCCCGATGGACGAGGAGCTCATCCTCGGCCAGGACACCGAGATGGGCTACCGCCTGGCGCAGGCCGGCGCCGTCTTCGTGCCGGAGCCCCAGGCCCGCGCCTACCACCTCGGGCCGACCATGCGCATGCGCGACAAGGCCCCGATCGACAGGGTCAGCCACGCCACCGTCGCCGACCGCATCCCGGCCTACCGATGGCTGCGCTCCCATCCGGGCCGTCAATGGAAGGTCCCGTTCGTCGAGGCCGTCGTGCGCGCCGACGAGGGCGGCTACGAGGACGTGCGGGCCACCGTCGACGCGCTTCTGGCGGGAACCGTGCCCGACGTGTCCGTCACGCTGGTCGGCCCGTGGGACGTCCTCGACCGCGACCGCAGGGCGCCGCTCAAGGACCCCGCGCTCGACCTGGTGTTGCTGCAGGGGCACTACGCCCACGAGGGCAGGGTCCGCCTGTCCGTCACCGGCGACGTCGACCCCGCCGTGCCGTACGTCCTGCGCCTGCCCGCCGGCTGGACGCCGGGGGAGGACAGCCTCGCCAGGCTGCTCGACATCGCGAAGGACGAGGGCCAGGGTCTGGTCAACGTGCTGCTGTCGGAGTCGGGCGAGGGCGTCGTCACCGCGCGCCTCGAACGCACGGCCGCCTTCGCCAGGGCCCGCGTCGTGCTCGAGCCCGGCGAGGAGCTCGACGACGCCGTCGACGCGGTCTTCGGGGTGCGCTGGGTCGAGGGCGAGACCTACGGCTTCGCCAGGCAGGCCCGGGTCCCGCTCGGCCGTCGCGGCGCCTACCGGGCCAGGACCGAGGCGCAGGCCGAGGCGGCCAAACTCAGGGCCGAGGTCGAACGGCTGCGCGGCCAGGTCGACAGGTGGCGCGAGGAGTCGGGCAAGTGGCGCAGGAGCACGGTCGAGCTGCGCCGCGAGGTCGGCACGCTGCGCCGCCAGCTCGCCGCCGCCGGACGAGTCCAGCAGGGCCTGCGCGCCGCCCTCACCGCGTCGGTGAGACGCGCGCTCCGGCGAAGGGCCTGAGCGCAGAGCTCCGACCTCTGGTCAGTTCGGGCGCAGCGCGGACTTCAACCGGCCCAGCAGCGTGCGCTCCTCAGGGACAGCCGGCTTGGGCGCGGGGATCGAGACCGGCTTGGGCGCGGCGGGAGCGGGCCAGAAGCGGTCGGGCGGCTCGTGCCGTACGCCGTGGGTGACCTGGATGATCTCGTCGAGGTCGGCGCACGGCTCGGCCAGCAGCCTCGCGCGCGCCAGCGCCGAGGTGCGCTCCAGCCTGGCGGTGCGGCCGTCGGGCAGGTCGACGACCAGCACGCCCGCGAGGTCCTTCTGGACCGACTCGATCATCCGCTCCAGCGTCGCCTTGTGCAGCGGCACGTCCACGGGGCCGACGTAGCGGAAAGGGGTGGGCGCGGGCGTCGGCGCGGCCTCGTCGATCAGCCTGATCCGCTCGTCGTGCGCGTAGAGCTCGCGCATCATGCGCAGCTCGAAGCACGGGCCGCCGAGCACGGAACGCCGCTCGTCGCCCATCCGCGACCACGGCCCGACCAGCGTCACCACGACGTCCTGCACCTTGCCGTCGAGCGCGGCGGCCACCGCCTGCCGTACCGTCGACTCGGAGGTGTCGGTGACGTCCAGCACGATCTCCACGTACGGCACCAGCCACCGCCGCCCCCTGTCCTTGCGCAGGTCGCGCCTGAGCGGGATGCGGTGGGCGAGGAACGGCTCGACCACCCGCACCGCGCGCTCGCGGTCGCGGTGCTGCGCGGGCAGGCCGAGATGGACGGCCTCGGCGAGCGGCTCCGGCACGAACACCACGCCGTGCATCGCCAGCCGGTAGGCGAACTCGGTGTCCTCGCCGCGAAGGACGTGCGGGTCGAGCCCGCCCACGGCGTGGAAGACCTCGCGCCGCAGGGCGAAGGTCGGCCCCGTGCACACGTGGTAGGGGTTGCGGCTCTTCCGCAGCCCGTCGGTCTTCTCGATCGTCGCCTCGGTCGAGCTGGGCAGCGCCGTGGACAGGTCGAACAGCTCGCCCAGACGCGCGGCGGCGAAGACCGTCTGGGGCGTCAGCGGCGGCTTCTCGACGAACTTCTTCATCCCGATCGAGACCACGTAGTCGCTCGCGTGCTGCCATCGGGCCATGGCCTCGATGTGCTCGCGGCAGGCCACCATGTCGGCGTCGAGGCGCTGGATGATCTCGCCGTCGGCCGCCTTCACCCCGGTGTTCACCGCGTGGGAGATGCCCCAGCCGTCGGTGACGCGCACGATCCTGGTGTTGACCGGCCTGATCTCCGGCAGCTCGATCGGCGGCGCGCTGCCGTCGTCGGCGACCACCACCTCCATCAGGTGCTCGGGGTAGGTCTGCGCGGCCAGCGCGGCGAGCGTGAGGTCGAGGTGCGGGCCGCCGTGCGCGGGGATGACGACGCTCACGGACAGCTCAGGCGACCATCGGCCGACCTGCGGCGGTGTCAGTGCGGAGTAGTCGTTCTGCGTCATCGCAGTCATCGTGGTCCAGCCTCCCCGTCCCCTGTGGGAGACCTTATCCGGGGTTGCCGGGTATTGGCGGTGGAGTCTGTCCATCTGATGGACGCACCTACCGCCCGCCGAGCCCGGTGGCCGTAGACTCTGTGCCCAACACCGCAGGTAGTCGCAGGAGCGAATCATGACCAGGGCATGGCGAGGCCTCATCGAGGAATACCGGGACCGGTTGCCGGTGAGCGAGACGACGCCCGTGGTCACGCTCCTGGAGGGCGGCACGCCGCTCCTCCCGGCCAACCGCGTCTCGGCGCTGACCGGCTGCGAGGTCTACCTCAAGGTCGAGGGCGCGAACCCGACCGGCAGCTTCAAGGACCGTGGCATGACCATGGCCATCAGCAAGGCCGTGGAGGAGGGCGCCAAGGCGGTCATCTGCGCCTCCACCGGCAACACCTCCGCCTCGGCGGCGGCCTACGCCGTACGCGCGGGCCTGACCTGCGCCGTGCTGGTGCCGCGCGGCAAGATCGCGATGGGCAAGCTGGCCCAGGCGCTCGTGCACGGCGCGACGCTGCTGCAGGTCGAGGGGTCCTTCGACGACTGTCTCGAGATGACCCGCAAGCTGTCGGAGCACTACCCGATCGCGCTGGTCAACTCGGTCAACCCGTACCGCCTGCAGGGGCAGAAGACGGCCGCCTTCGAGATCGTCGACGCGCTGGGCGCCGCGCCCGACATCCACTGCATCCCCGTCGGCAACGCCGGCAACATCTCCGCCTACTGGATGGGCTACCAGGAGTACGGCACGTCGCCGCGCATGTTCGGCTTCCAGGCCAGCGGCGCGGCGCCCATCGTCAACGGCGCGCCCGTCACGCACCCGCACACCATCGCCACCGCGATCCGCATCGGCAACCCCGCCTCGTGGCGGCTGGCCGAGGCGGCGCGCGACGAGTCGGGCGGCGTCATCCAGGCGGTGACCGACCGGCAGATCGCCGCCGCCTACAAGCTGCTGGCGCAGGAGGAGGGCGTGTTCGTCGAGCTCGCCTCGGCCGCGAGCGTCGCCGGACTGCTGCACGCCCACGCGCAGGGGCTGGTCGACCCAGGCCAGCGCATCGTCTGCACGGTGACGGGCAACGGTCTCAAGGACCCCGACTGGGCGATCTCCGGCGCTCCCGCGCCGGTCACCATCCCCATCGACGTCCACGCGGCCGCGTCGGCGCTCGACCTGCTGTAGCCCCCATCCCGTACGGCAAGCCGCCCTGGCCGCCTCCGTGTCCGCCGCGCGCCCTCCCGCGAGGGCGCGCGCCCGGCAGGACCACGGTTCCCGCCGTCACGGCGCATCCTTATCCCGAGGAGCTGCATGACCGATAGCACGGTCGTCGTCCGGGTTCCGGCGACCTCCGCCAACCTGGGCCCCGGATTCGACTCGCTCGGTCTGGCGCTGGCCTTCCACGACGAGGTCGAGGCCAGCCTGTTCACGCCCGAGAGCGGCACGTCGCGGGTCGAGGTGACGGTCGAGGGCGAGGGCGCGGGAGAGCTCGAACTCGGCGACGGGCACCTCGTCGTGCGGGCGATGCGCAAGACCTTCGAGCGGATGGACGCCCCGCAGCCCGCGGGCATCCGGCTGCACTGCCGCAACAGGATTCCGCACGCGCGTGGCCTCGGGTCCTCCTCGGCCGCCATCTGCGCGGGGATCCTCGCCGCCCGCGCGCTCGCGCGCATGCCGTACACGCCGATGGCGGGCCAGGACGGCCCGCAGTCGCAGGCGGCGCTCGGCTCTCAGCGAACAAGAGAACTCAGCGACGACGCCGTCTTCGCGCTCGCCACCGAGATGGAGGGGCATCCCGACAACGTCGCCCCCTGTCTGGCGGGCGGGTTGACAGTGGCGTGGACCGACCAGTACGGCACCGCGCGTATGGTGAAGCTGGTCCCCGATGCGAGCATCAGGCCGGTCGCGCTCATACCCACTACGCGACTGTCCACCGAGGCCGCGCGGGGGCTGCTGCCGAAGGAAGTGCCCCACAAAGACGCCTCCTTCAACGCGGGGCGGGCAGCACTGCTGATCGCCGCGTTGACCCAGCGCCCTGACCGTGAGCTGCTACTCTCCGGCACGGAAGACCGTCTTCACCAGCACTACCGCGCGCCTGCCATGCGGCGGACCGCGGAGCTGGTAGAACGGCTGCGTGCCGTGGGCGTGCCCGCCGTCGTCTCAGGAGCGGGTCCCACGATCCTTGCGTTTTCGACACCGGATACGCAGGATTTGATCGCGCCAGAAGTGGGTAATGACTGGCACATCCAGCTAATGGACGTCGACCAGGACGGTGCGAGCGTTCAGTCCCCGAGACACGCTGATGCCTCTTAGACCTTCAGGGAATAGCCGTGTGCGCTGGTGATGTTAGGCTGGTAGCCGCACCAGATGCCCCCTTGTTGGGTGCGTGCTTGTCAGCCACACAACGTTGCATCATGCTTCACGTCGCGAGGCGTGAGCAGCGCGGCTGTCTCCCCGAATCCGTTCGCTCCGGTTGGCCCACACCCGGTCGGCGCGACGCGAGGCGGCGAATCCGGGGAAGTGCGCGTTCGAACCACCTCGACATCTGGCTGGCGACAGCAATCTGGGGGGTTCCCTCCACGCGCCACCGTCCTGTGGCGACCTGGACGAACCCCTCCCCAACCGTGGCGGCCGTCCTGCGCGGCGGCCGAAGATCGCAAAGTGCACCCCGACCCGGTCTGTCCCGCCGGATCGACAGCACCTCCGGGACGATCGGCTGATCATGGCCGACGCCCGACCCCTGGGAAGGACCCTTAGTTGAGCGACACCACCGAACTCCTCTCCGACGCTTCCGGCTCGTCCGCGAGCGCGTCCGGCGACACCCCCACCCGCGCCGCGGCCAAGCCTCGCGCGCGTCGCTCCGGCACCGGACTGTCCGCGAAGGTGCTGCCCGAGCTGCAGAAGATTGCCGCCGAGCTGGGCATCAGCGGGACCGGGCGGATGCGCAAGAGCGAGCTCATCGCGCGTATCCAGGAGAAGCAGGGAGTCGGCGCCGGTGACAGCGCCCCCGCCGCGGAGGCGCCCGCCCCCGCCGTCGCGGAGGCCCCGGCCGTGGCCGAGCGCCCCACCCGCAGCCGTCGGGAACGTTCCCGCCCCGCTGCGGCCGCAGAGCCTGTCGCTGCCCCCGAGCCTGTCGCGGCTCCCGAGCCTGTCGCGGCGGCCGCCGCACCGGTCGTGGAGCAGCAGCAGCCCGTCGTGGAGCAGCAGCAGACCGACATCCAGGCCGAAGGCCGCGACCGCGAGAGCCGTCGTGACCGTGGCGAGCGTCGCAGCCGCCGCGAGCGCGGTGAGCGTGGCGAGCGCCAGGAGCGCGGCGGCGAGCGCCAGGAGCGCGCCGAGCAGCCGCAGCGCACCGACGCCGAGCGCACCCGCGAGCGTGGCGACCGTGACCGCGTCCAGGACCGCGACCGCGGTCAGGAGCGCGACAGGGGCCAGGACCGCGACCGTGGCCAGGACCGCGGCCAGGACCGTGACCGCGGCCAGGATCGTGGCCCGGACCGTGGCGCCGACCAGCGCGGCGGTGGCGACGAGGACGAGCGCGGGCGTGGCAGGCGCGGCAGGTTCAGGGAGCGCAACCGCGGCCGTGGCCGTGACCGCTTCGACAGCAACGAGCCCGTGATCGGCGACGACGACGTTCTCATCCCGATCGCCGGAATCCTCGACATCCTCGATAACTACGCGTTCGTCAGGACGAGCGGCTACCTGCCCGGCTCCAACGACGTGTACGTGTCGCTGGCCCAGATCCGCCGCAACGGCCTGCGCAAGGGCGACGTCATCACCGGCGCCGTCCGCCAGCCGCGCGACGGTGAGCGCCGCGAGAAGTTCAACGCTCTGGTCCGCCTCGACACCGTCAACGGCATGGACCCCGAGCAGGCCCGCAACAGGCCCGACTTCAACAAGCTCACCCCGCTCTACCCGCAGGAGCGCCTGCGCCTGGAGACCGAGCCCAACATCCTGACCACGCGGATCATCGACCTCGTGGCGCCGATCGGCAAGGGCCAGCGCGGGCTCATCGTCTCCCCGCCCAAGGCCGGTAAGACGATGGTGCTGCAGTCGATCGCCAACGCGATCACCCGCAACAACCCCGAGTGCCACCTGATGGTCGTGCTCGTGGACGAGCGGCCCGAAGAGGTCACCGACATGCAGCGCTCGGTGAAGGGCGAGGTCATCCACTCGACCTTCGACCGTCCCGCCGAGGACCACACCACCGTCGCCGAGCTCGCCATCGAGCGCGCCAAGCGCCTGGTGGAACTGGGCCACGACGTGGTCGTCCTGCTCGACTCCATCACCCGCCTCGGCCGCGCCTACAACCTGGCGGCCCCCGCGTCCGGACGCATCCTGTCCGGTGGTGTCGACTCGACCGCGCTCTACCCGCCGAAGCGGTTCTTCGGCGCCGCGCGCAACATCGAGAACGGCGGCTCGCTGACGATCCTCGCCACCGCCCTGGTCGAGACCGGGTCGAAGATGGACGAGGTCATCTTCGAGGAGTTCAAGGGCACCGGCAACGCCGAGCTCAAGCTCAACCGTTCGCTCGCGGACAAGCGCATCTTCCCCGCGGTGGACGTCGACGCGTCCGGCACCCGTAAGGAAGAGATCCTCATGGGCAAGGACGAGCTCCAGATCGTCTGGAAGCTGCGTCGGGTGCTCCACGCGCTGGACATGCAGCAGGCGCTGGAGCTGCTTCTGGAGAAGATGAAGGAGACGAAGTCCAACGCGGAGTTCCTCCTCCAGGTCCAGAAGACCACGGTCAGCTCCGACCGCGACTGACAGCAGAACTATCGGGCCCCGAGGCGTTCTCCGCGCCTCGGGGCCCGACTGCATGGTCCTCACAGGGGAGCTTCGCGCTTCGGGCTCGGGCTGTGTCGTGTGGGGGCTCAGCGTCCCCCGCATCCCCACAAAGGCATCGTCCTCGCCTTCGGCTCGGGCGGTTTTGAGCGGGGCACGCCCCGCACCCCCAGTGGTGGCCTGCCGGCCCCCACACCTTCGGCACTCCGGCACGTCCGTGGTGAAGGTGTTGCGGAGTTGAAGGATCCCCGATGGAGAGGCTCGGAGCTGGATCACTTCCAAGGCTTAGGTCGACCTGAAGGCGTCAGTGTCAGGCGCGCAGGTGGATGCTCAGCGATGTGAGCCAGTCGTTTTTGCGCCCTCGGGGGAGCGGACATGCCTCAACGCGCTTTCGCTGCTGCTCGGCTATGCGACCTTGATCGAGTGAGGCCCGACGCTGATCGTCACATCCACATGTCCGCCGAGCGCCGCCGCATAGGCGCGGATGGTCTCCAGCTCCATGGACTCGAGGTCGCCGTTCTCGATCTGGGAGACCCTGGCCTGGGAGATGCCCAGCGCGGCGGCGACCTCCGCCTGGGTCTTGCCCACAGACTTGCGTAGTTCCTTCAGGTGGTATCCGGCCACATAGGCGTCCAGGCGAGCATCGGCGGCGGCGTGCCGGTTCGGATCGGCCAGCTCAGGGTGCAGTCGGTGGGCCTCCGCCTTGACCTCCTGCCATCGGCGCGCAGGGCTCATCGCTCGTCCTCCCCCTCCTTCTCAGCTCGGTACTCGGCATACCTGGCTTTGGCCAGCGGGATTGCCTCGTCGTACCACCGGGACCACTTGCCGGCCTTGCCCCCTGCGACAAGGAAGATCGCTTCTCTGTCTGGGTCGAAGACGAACACGATTCTAATCTCAGATCGACCGCGGGAGCCTGGCCGCAGTTCTTTGAGGTTGCTCATGTCTTCGTCGTTCAGGGTATCGACCAAGGGTCGCCCGAGGGTGGGACCGATCTCGGCGAGTCGATCGATAGCGCTCTCTACCAGAGTCGCTGAATCTGGGTCAGCCTCGCAGAGCTTGAGAAACCAGGATTCCACGGGCTCGAGAAGGACGATCTCCCAAGTCATGAGGAAATATAACGTAGACCTTATGTATTGAACGGGGATTCGCGCAAGCGGGATTGGTTGTGCCAGGACCGGATGGGCCCGTGTTCCCACAAGTTGCCCCAAAACGCATGGCCCGCTCCCTAGGGAGCGGGCCGTGTCATCATCTCGGTACTACTTCACGTCGACGAACTTCTGGCTGGACCAGGAGCCGTAGGTCTTGCTGGTGGCGGGGACCTTGACGCGCCAGTACCCGTCGTAGCGCTGCTTGACCGCCTTGGTGTACTTGCCGGTCGAAGTGGCCTTGGCGAAGCCCATGAACTTGTACTTCGTGGTGCCCTTCTTCTTGAAGTACACCTCGACGATCTTGCCCGAGTACGCCTTCGAGCCGCGGGTGACCTTGCCGTACAGCTTGAACGCCGTGCTGGCCTTGGCCTTGCTGGGCGCGCCCAGCGTGACCTTCGACTTCGCCTTCTTCGAGGCGCCGCCGACCGGCGCGTTCACCGTGAACGAGCCGACGCCCTTGAGGGTCTCGCCCCCGCGGTTGGCGGAGATCTCCAGCGTCCAGTCGCCCGGTGCGCTGTCGTCGGTGAAGTACACGGTGCCCGTGTAGTAGCCGTCGCTGCCGAGCTCGAGGCTGCCGAGGTCGTAGTACTCGGAGGTGGTGTCGCTCGTCATCTTGGCGCTGACGAGGGACGCGTCCTTCACCGCGGCCTGGACGGTGACCTTGACCTCGTGGCCCTTGAGCAGGTTGACCGGGTTCGGGTTGACCGAGGCGCCGGTGATGCCCTGCTTGCCGGCCACCTTGACCGTGAAGCTGTTCGTGCCGCGGGAGGTCACGATCTTCAGGGTCCAGTCACCGGACGGGTCGTCCTTGGTGATGGTGAACTTGCCGCTGCCCGAAGCTGTCGTAGGACGCGGCTGGCCGTCGGCGACGTTCGCGGGCGCGGTGTAGGAGACCGACACCGCCTTGGCGCTCTTGCCGGGAGGGGTGATGTCGGCGGAGGTGATCGAGACCTTGTCCGCGTCCTGAGCAGGACCTGTGCCGCTGCCGAGCGGGTTGGCGACCGCGAAGGTGACGCTGACTTCGAGTTCCTTGTCCGCGGGCACGTAGGCGCTGCTCACGGAGACGTTCGTGATGTCGTCGGCGGCCGCGTACGCCGCCTGCGACACGGATGCGCTGGCCGAGGAGAGGCTGGCGCCCCCGACGAGCACAGCCACCCCCGTTGCGGTCGCCAGCAGCAACCGCATCCTTTTCTTCATGTGATGGGGCCCCTTGCATCGGTGTATATGTGAGAAAAGTTACGGATTGGACGTTTGAGACTACTGGGGCTGATTCGAGCCGTCCATCGGATCGCGTGGAATGACCTGTGGCCTGGGATGGTTGAAGGATCTGGCACACTGGTAGCTGAACCGAAAGCGGTACCGGTTCCCGCCGCGCGCGAAACCACTCAGTGTGCACCAGCGCGCAAGTCGTACGAGCGACCCGGCGACCGCACCCCGAAAGGACTGCAATGAAGCGCGACATTCACCCTGAGTACAACGTGACCCAGGTGACCTGCACCTGTGGCAACACCTTCACCACGCGTAGCACCGCGAAGAACGGCTCCATCCACGCCGACGTGTGCTCCGCCTGCCACCCGTTCTACACGGGCAAGCAGAAGATCCTCGACACCGGCGGTCGCGTGGCGCGCTTCGAGCAGCGCTTCGGCAAGAAGGCCAGCAAGTAGCTTCCCTGACGCCGGCCCGGAGACGCGCACGCGCGCTCCCGGGTCGGCGTTCTTGGTGAAGAGGCGGCGACAAAGCGGAAGAAGGACGCACGGTGAATCTCGACGAACTACTCAGTGAGTACGCCGAGCTGGAGCAGCAGCTCGCGGACCCCGCCGTGCACGCAGACCAGAACAAGGCCCGCACGCTCGGCAGGCGTTATCGCCAGCTGACCCCGATCGTCGGCACCTACCGCGAGCTCGAGAGCGTCAGGGACGACCTCGCCGCGGCCAAGGAGCTCGCGACCGAGGACGCGGGCTTCGCCGAGGAGGCGGTTCACCTCGAGGAGCGCATCCCCAAGCTCGAGGAGAAGCTCAAGCACCTGCTCATCCCGCGCGACCCCAATGATGACAAGGACATCATCATGGAGATCAAGCAGGGTGAGGGCGGTGAGGAGTCGGCGCTGTTCGCGGGCGACCTGCTGCGGATGTACCTCCGCTACGCCGAGCGCCTCGGCTGGAAGACCGAGATCATCGACGCCCAGCACTCCGACCTCGGTGGCTACAAGGACGTCACGGTCGCCATCAAGGCCAAGGGCGAAGAGGGCGTGTGGTCCAGGCTGAAGTACGAGGGCGGCGTGCACCGCGTGCAGCGGGTGCCCGTCACCGAGTCGCAGGGCCGCATCCACACCAGCGCCACAGGCGTGCTGGTCTACCCCGAGGCCGAAGAGGTCGAGGTCAACATCGACCCCAACGACCTGCGCATCGACGTCTACCGGAGCTCCGGCCCCGGCGGGCAGAGCGTCAACACCACCGACTCGGCGGTCCGCATCACGCACCTGCCGACCGGCGTGGTCGTCTCCTGCCAGAACGAGAAGAGCCAGCTCCAGAACAAGGAGTCGGCGATGCGCATCCTGCGCGCCAGGCTGCTGGCCGTGGCGCAGGAGGAGGCCGAGGCCGCGGCGCAGGCCGAGCGCAAGTCCCAGGTGCGCACGATGGACCGTTCTGAGCGCGTCAGGACCTACAACTTCCCGGAGAACCGCATCTCCGACCACCGCGTCGGCTTCAAGGCGTATAACCTCGACCAGGTGCTCGACGGAGAACTGAGCGCAGTCACCCAGGCCCTCATCGACGCCGAAATGGCGGAGAAGCTCGCACAACACTCATGACATTCCTGCTGGACGAGATCGCTCTCGCAACCGCCCGGTTGGCCGAGGCCGGGGTGCCGTCCCCGCGCACTGACGCGGAGGAGATCGCGGCGTTCGTCCACGGCGTGCGCAGAAGCGAGCTCCACACCGTCAAGGACGCCGACTTCGACGCCCTCTTCTGGGAGGGCGTCGCCAGGCGCGAGGCCCGTGAGCCGCTGCAGCACATCACGGGACACGCCTACTTCCGCTATCTGGAGCTGGCGGTGGGCCCCGGCGTGTTCGTCCCACGCCCCGAGACCGAGGTCGTCGCGGGCTGGGCGATCGAACGGCTGCGCGAGATGGACGTCGCCGAACCACTGGTGGTCGACCTCGGCACCGGTTCGGGCGCGATCGCGCTGTCGATCGCGCAGGAGGTCGCCCTCGCGCAGGTGCACGCGGTGGAGGTCGACCCCGACGCGTACGGCTGGGCCAAGCGCAACATCGCCGAACACGGCCAGGGCCGTGTCCACCTGCATCCCGAGGACCTCGCCGACGCCCTTCCCGAGCTCAACGGCAAGGTCGACCTCGTCATCTCCAACCCGCCCTACATCCCGCCCGGCGCCATCCCCCGCGACCCCGAGGTGCGCGACTACGACCCCTCGCGGGCGCTGTACGGCACCGGCGCCGACGGGCTCAACGAGGTGAGGGCCGTCGAGCGGACGGCCCGCCGCCTGCTCAGGCCCGGCGGCTGGGTCGCCGTCGAGCACGCCGACGAGCAGGGCCAGTCGGTCTACCGTCTCTTCCCCGAGGACAAGGGCTGGCGCGACGCGCGCCTGCGCCAGGACCTCACCCGAAGGGACCGCTTCGTCACCGCCAAGTTCGGCCAGGAATAGGATTGCTCGCCGTGGGACGACGTTATGACTGCGCAGATGCCGAGCAGAGGGCTGCCGGGCTGACCGACGCGGCCTCTGCCGTACGCAAGGGCGAGCTGGTGGTGCTGCCGACGGACACCGTCTACGGCATCGGCGCCGACGCCTTCACCCCGTCGGCGGTGACCGCGCTGCTCGAGGCCAAGGGCCGAGGGCGCGACATGCCGCCGCCCGTGCTGGTGGGCACCGTACGCGCGGCGAACGCGCTGGTGGAGGACCTCGGCCCGTACGGCCAGGACCTCATCGACGCCTTCTGGCCAGGGCCGCTGACGCTGGTGTGCAAGGCGAACAGGTCGCTGTCGTGGGACCTCGGCGACACCAAGGGCACCGTCGCGGTCCGCATGCCGCTGCACCCCGTGGCGCTCGACCTGCTCAAGGAGACGGGGCCGATGGCGGTCTCCAGCGCCAACCGTTCGGGCGCGCCCGCGGCGACGACCGCGCAGAACGCCGAGGAGCAGCTCGGCGACGCGATCGCCGTCTACCTCGACGGCGGTCCGTGCGCCGACGACACGCCGTCGTCCATCCTCGACCTGACCACGGCCGTGCCGCGGCTGCTCAGGAAGGGCGCGATCTCGGTGGAGAAACTGCGCGGCATCGTGGGTTACGTCGCCACCGACTGATTGATGCTCTCTGTTTATCCCTGAGGCGGACGGCCGCGCACGCCACCTACCGTGAGCCCCATGGGCTCGTTCGACGGTATGGATCCGACACTGGTGCGCGACCTGCTGGCCGAGGTTCGGCGGGCCGCCGTCCAGATGCGTTCGCTCGAGAGCAGGGTCGCGCAGGCCACCAGGGCCGCGGGTCTCGCCACGCCCGCGACGCACCGGCCCTCGCAGGTGGCCGACGCGTGCGAGGAGATGGCGCGCGACGTCACGGGCCGGCTGGCGCTGCTGGAGAAGAAGGAGGCCGCGCCGCGGGTGGGGGAGCAGGCCAAGGACCTCTCCCCGAACGGCACGCCGGCGTCCGGCGAGAAGGACCCCGCGCCGGAGGATTCGCGCGAAGAGGACCGCGCCTCGAAGACCACCACCCCTCCAGCGTCTTCGGATCCAGCGCCCAGGAAGGACCCCACCCCGCCGGAACCGGAGTCGAAGAAGGATCCCGCACCCCCTGAGCCGGAGTCCAAGAAGGACCCCGCGCCTGCTGAGCCGGAGTCGAAGAAGGACCCGGAGCCTGTGCCGAAGAGTGAGTCGACGCCCAGGGATGTGCCCGCGGAGCCGGAGTCGAAGAAGGATCCGGAGCCTGCGCCGGCCGATCAGCCCAAGGACGACGACAGGGACAGCCGGCACGACAGGGGCACCGGCCCCGACACGTCACGTCAGGACATCCTCGACACCCCCAAGAAGGACCACCCCGACGACATCGACCAGACCGACGCGGGAAAGCCGCAGGTCGTGGAGGTCGACGGGGTCAAGGTCCTGCAGATACCCCTCGACCCGCCCACCGCCCGCGAGATCGCCGACCTCCTCGACGACGTCGACGAGGTGAGACCCACCGACCTTCCCTCCGTAGAAGGATCCGCCGCCCCGCTGACGTCAACCGACGCGCCGTCCGAAAGGCCCGCCACCCCGCTAAGCCCGGCCGTCGCACCGTCCGAGGGATCCGGCACCCCATTGACACCTGCCGTCGTGGCGCCCGACGGATCCGGCACCCCGTTGACGCCTGCCGTCGCGCCGCCCGAGGGTTCCGGCAATCCATTGGCGCCAACGGCCGCTCCGCCCGAGGGGACGGCCGGTGGTGAAGGGCCGGCAGAGCGGTCCGATGGGATTGCGAGCGGCCGGGGTTCGGTCGCTGGCACTGAGCAGGAAGGGGACGTCGTCGCCGGGTGGGCGAACGATGGGAGCGATGTGGTGTCGGTGGATGCCAGGGCGCCGTCCGACGCCGCGTTGCGGACACTGGTGGAGAGCGCCAGTGAGATCGAGCCGATGGAGATGCCCGGCGTCGAGGTGCCGCCAGGAGAGTGGGGCAAGGGCGAGTGGGTGCCGAAGGACTTCGGTCCCGACGGCGAGCCAGGCCGGGTCGAGCCAGGCGCGCCGGACCGTCCCACCGTCCCGCCCGGCAGCTGAAAGGGAGTGCGCATGTACGTCGATCCGCCGGCGCCGCAGCCGCGCCAGCCGGGCGAGCAGCCGCCCGTGACCACGTCGGGAAGCCCCCTGGACGGCCAGCCGAGGGTCTGGGAGTTCAACCCCGACTACCAGCGCCTGGTCACCGCCTGGCAGACCGTGCTGCCCATGCTGGAGACGCTGACGGCAAGTCTGGACAAGGCCTACCAGCTGGCCCGCAGCCCGCAGACGTGGGAGGCCCCCGTCGGGACGCGCTACGTGGAGGACCTGGCCGAGTGGCGTAACAGGCTGGCGTTGTACCGGCAGGCGGTGCTGACCGCCATCAGCGACCAGGCCGCCGACACGCCCCGCTGGGTGCCCGCCGCGGCGGGGGCGCCGCACGCCTTCTCCTGAGGAGGGTCGGCGCGCCGCCTGACGTTTGTGGGAAATCGGGGCCCCGGTGCTTACAGTGGATGAATGTACTACGGCCCGGATTTCGGAGCCCTCCAGCGGGAGGACCCCGAGATCGCGCAGGTGCTGCTCGACGAGATCGAGCGGGTGCGCGGCGGTCTGCAGCTGATCGCGAGCGAGAACTTCACCTCGCCCGCCGTCCTGGCCGCGCTGGGGTCCACGCTGACGAACAAGTACGCCGAGGGCTACCCGGGCAGGCGCTACTACGGCGGCTGCGAGGTCGTCGACAGGGCCGAGCGGCTGGCGGTGCGCCGCGCGACCACGCTGTTCGGCGCCGACCACGCCAACGTGCAGCCGCACTCGGGCGCCAGCGCCAATCTGGCCGCCTACGCCGCACTGCTCCAGCCCGGTGACACGATGCTCGCGATGGCGCTGCCGCACGGCGGCCACCTCACTCACGGCTCCAAGGTGAACTTCTCCGGCCGCTGGTTCGACGTCGTGTCGTACGGCGTGCGGCGCGACACCGAGCTGATCGACTACGACGAGGTGCGCGACCTGGCGCGCAGGCACCGGCCGAAGCTGATCGTCTGTGGCGCGACGGCCTATCCCCGGCTGATCGACTTCGGCATCTTCAGGGGAATCGCCGACGAGGTGGGCGCGTGGCTGATGGCCGACGTCGCGCACACCATCGGTCTCATGGCGGCGGGCACGATTCCCTCGGCCGTGCCGTACGCGGATCTGGTCACGTTCACCACGCACAAGGCGCTGCGCGGGCCGCGCGGCGGCGGCATCCTGTGCACGGCGGAGCTGGCCGCGCGGGTCGACAGGGCGGTCTTCCCCTTCGTCCAGGGCGGGCCGCTCATGCACGCCATCGCCGCGAAGGCCGTGGCGTTCGGTGAGGCGATGCGTCCCGAGTTCGCCGACTACGGGCGCAGGGTCGTCGAGAACGCCAGGACCCTCTGCGCGGCGCTCGAGGGAATGCGTCCCGTCGCGGGCGGCACCGACACCCATCTCGCGCTGATCGACCTGCGCGGACTAGGCGTGACCGGCGCCGAGGCCGAGCGGCGGTGCGCGGCCGCGGGCATCACACTCAACCGCAACGCCATCCCTTACGACCCCGAGCCGCCCGCGATCACCTCGGGGCTGCGCGTGGGCACTCCGTGCGTCACGACCCAGGGGATGGGGGTGGAGGAGCTCGAAGAGGTCGGGACGCTGGTCTCGCGCGCAGTGAGATATCCGGAAACGGCGAACGAAGTGCGGGAACGTGTCTCTGAGCTGGTGGGGAAACACCAGCCTTATCTCAGTGAATTATAAGGTGATCTGTGTCGATTTCCGGTCACAGCTGGCCGATACATCCGGGAAACTAGGTCCGTGCGCGAATACCTCTTCATGGCACTGGTAGCGGCGGCGGTGACGTACCTGCTGGTTCCGCTGGTCCGGCGGTTCGCCATCCGCATCGGAGCCATGCCCGAGGTGCGTGATCGCGACGTGCACACGGTCCCGACACCGCGTCTCGGCGGGCTCGCGATGTACGGCGGGCTCGTGGCGGGCCTGCTGGCCGCCAAACAGCTCGACAAGACGGGCGAGGTGCTGGCCCAGGACCGGACTGTGATCGCGCTGATCGCCGCGGGCGGGCTCATCACGCTCACCGGCTTCCTCGACGACTGGTGGGGCATGGACCCCTTCATCAAGCTGGGCGGTCAGATCGGCGCCGCGGGTGTGCTGGTCTACTTCGGGCTCTACCTGCCATGGGTCCCGTGGGTCAACGGCGAGACGATCAGCCTGCCGCCCGACCTGTCCACGCTCATCACCATCCTGGTCGTGGTCGTCGCCATCAACGCGGTCAACTTCGTCGACGGCCTCGACGGCCTGGCCGCGGGCATCGTCGGCATCGCCGCGGCCGCCACCTGGGTCTACGCGATCTTCCTCGACCAGAACATCGAGCAGAACCGGATCAACACCACCGCGGCCATCACCGCCATCCTCATCGGCATGTGCCTGGGCTTCCTGCCGCACAACTTCCACCCCGCCAAGATCTTCATGGGCGACACGGGCGCGATGCTGCTGGGCCTGGTCCTGGCCTCCTCGCTGGTCACGGTGACGCCCGTCGACTCAGAGGTGATCGAGGGGATGAACAGGTTCGGCGCGCTGATGCCGATCCTGCTGCCCGCCGCGGTGATGGTGCTCCCGCTGATCGATCTGATCAGCGCGGTCATCAGACGCACGTCGATGGGCCTGTCGCCGTTCGCGCCCGACCGCGGTCACCTGCACCACCGCCTGCTCGACATCGGCCACTCCCACCGCCGCACCGTGCTCATCATGTACGCGTGGACGTCGGTGTTCGCGCTCGGCCTGGTCGGCATGTCGGTGAGCGGCGTGCCTGTCGTGTACTTCCCGATCGTGATCGTGCTGGCGCTGGCCGTCCTGGTGCTCTTCTCGCTGCCCCGGTGGAGGGGGCGCGGCGGCGCGCACGCCGCCAAGCGCAAGGACACCCCCGACGACGATGACGACGGCCCTCCCACGGGACCCATGCCGCCCATCAGGACCGAGTTCCAGCAGGTGCATCCGGCGAAAGAGGATGCGAGCGTTATCCCCGCGTTTCCCGCGCGTTCTTGATCGGGAACTAGAAATGGCAGGTAAAAGCGGTCATAGACGAGCTTGTGATATCTTTCACGAGCAGGGCCCCCGTGGTGCACGGCTCATGGGGTAGCAATCGCTCGCTTGTTAACTAGCTGTCTGGAGCACCGATGCAGGCCAACGACGTGCGCGTCATCAAGAGCGCCGCGCTGCCCACCTTCGCGGTAGGAGCCGTCGCTGTCATCGTGGCCTTCCTGGTGGCAGGCGGGAAGGGCGCACTCGGCGCCGTCGTAGGACTCGCGCTCGTGGCGGTTTTCTTCAGCGTCAGCGTGGTAGCGGTGTCCTATGCCGCTCGAGTGTCCCCCCAGATGATGGCCATCGCCGCCATGGTCAGCTATCTCGTCAAGGTCGTGGTCATCATGGCGATGCTGCGCGCCTTCGGCGACACGACCGCGTGGAACCCGAAGGCCTTCGCCTGGACGGTCGTGGTCGGCACCGTCGTGTGGACCGCCGGCGAGGTGCGAGCGTTCGTGAAGACCAAGATGCTGTACGTGGACCCCGACGCCACAGTGCCGGGCCAGGAGAAGTCATGACCCCCGGTAAAGTGACGGGGCCCGATATGACTAGTCCAGGCTGTGCCTGCTATCGTCGGGCGCGCGATGAGCGAAGAGAAACGCCGGCCCGAGGACGACGGCCGCGACTTCGCCAACGCCGCGTGGTCGATTCCCAGCTACCTGCTCTCCGGGATGGTTGTCTACGGCGGTGCTGGCTGGTTGCTGGACCGGTGGCTCGACACGTCCGCGTTCTTCCCCATAGGCGTCGTCCTGGGGACAGTGCTCGCCGTCTACCTGGTCTACCGGAAGCACGGCCGCTAACTCCGCGCGGCGGTCCCGCCCGCCTAAGGAACTCGTTGTGACCACCTACCACGCTGAAGGGAACGCCGCGTGATCGCGCTGACGCTCCTCGCCGACCCTGATCAGTTCAAGGCGCCGGCGCCGGACGAACTGTTCCAACTCCCCCCGATCATTTCCGGGGTCACCTGGTTCACCAAGCCTGTGCTGCTGGCGGTTCTCAGCTCGATCATCGTGCTGGGCTTCCTGTGGGCCGCCTTCTCCAATCCGAAGATCGTGCCCAGGGGCGTCCAGAACGTCGCCGAGGTCGGCTACATGTTCGTGCGCGACCAGGTCGCCCGGCCCTTCCTGGGCAAGGACGCTGACCGGTTCATGGGCCTGCTGCTCAGCATGTTCTTCGTGATCTGGGTCTGGAACGTGATGGGCGTCATCCCGCTCGCCCAGTTCCCCGTCGCCTCGCACATCGCCTTCCCGATCGTGCTCGCCGTCTCGATCTACGTGCTGAAGCTCTACCTGGGATTCAAGACCCAGGGCGTCGGCGGCTACTTCAAGAACATGATGTTCCCGCCGGGGCTCCCCAAGTTCATCTACGTCCTGCTGGCGCCGATCGAGTTCCTGTCGAACATGATCATCGCGCCCTTCACCCACGCTGTGCGACTTTTCGCCAACATGTTCGCCGGCCACATGCTCATCGCCTTCTTCAGCATGGTCGGCTTCTGGTTCCTGTTCGAGCAGCTGAGCCCGCTCGGCGCTCCCATCGGCGTGCTCGGTGTCCTGATGACGATCATCATGACCGGCTTCGAGTTGTTCATCATGTTCCTGCAGGCGTTCCTCTTCGCGATGCTGGCCGCCATGTACATCGGCAACAGCCTGCACCCGGAGCACTAAGAACCACCTACCGGTATATCCAGACCGGTGATACACCGCATCACCGGCCGACCAAGTAAAGGAAAACAGCAATGAGCCTTCTCGCTGAGGTCTCCGGCAACGTCACCGCCATCGGCTACGGTCTCGCCGCCATCGGCCCCGGCATCGGCGTCGGCATCATCTTCGGTCAGGGCGTGCAGGCCATCGCGCGTCAGCCCGAGGCCTACGGCCTGATCCGTCAGAACATGCTCCTCGGCTTCGTTCTTACCGAGGCCCTCGCCCTGATCGGTCTGGTCGCCCCGTTCATCTTCCAGGCCATCTGACGATCCAGAAGTACCCTGACGAAAGGCTGCATCCATGAATACGGCAGCTTCGCTCCTCGCGGCGGAGGGCGGCGCTAACCCGCTCCTTCCGCACGTGTACGAGCTGGTCGTGGGCATCTTCGCGTTCTTCGCCGTTTTTCTCGTCGTCGGCAAGATCCTCACCCCGCGCATCCAGAAGACTCTGGTCGAGCGGACCGACGCGATCGAGGGCGGCATCAAGAGGGCGGAGGACGCCCAGGCCGAGGCGCAGGCGCTGCTGAAGCAGTACCGCGACCAGCTGGCCGAGGCCAGGCACGAGGCGTCTCGCCTTCGCGAGGAGGCCCGCGAGCAGGGCGCCCAGATCAAGGCCGAGCTCCGCGAGGAGGCTCAGGCCGAGGCGCGCCGCATCGTCGAGGCGGCGCACACGCAGATCGAGGCCGACCGCCAGCTGGCGTTCGCCCAGCTGCGTACCGAGATCGGCCGCCTGTCGACCGACCTCGCCACCCGCATCGTCGGCGAGTCCCTCGAGGACGAGGCGCGTCAGCGTCGCACCGTCGACAGGTTCCTCGACGAGCTGGAGAGCTCCTCTGCGCAGGCGGTGCGCTGATGCGTGGCCTGAGCAGGAGTTCGCTGGCCGCTGTCGAGGAGCGCTTCAACGCTGTGGCGGCCTCGGCGGACTTCGGACGCCTGGCTGAGGACCTCAGCTCCGTCGCGGACCTGCTCGACCGCGAGCACGGCCTGCGCCGGAGCCTGTCGGACCCGGCGCGGCCCGCGGCCCAGAAGGCCCAGGTCGTCCGCATGCTGCTCGAAGGCAAGGTCAGCGAGGCCGCGCTGGAGACCGTCATCGCGGCGGCCGAGGCCAAGTGGTCGCGCCCCGGCGACCTCGCCGACTCGCTCGAGCGGCTCAGCGTCGTCGCCTCGGCCGCGCAGGCCGAGTCCGAAGGGCGTTTGGACGACGTGGAGGACGAGCTCTTCCGCTTCGGCCGCCTCGTCGCCGCCAATCCCGACCTGCGCCGCGCGCTCGCCGACCCGGCCGCGCCGGCCGGAGGCAAGGAGCGGCTGCTGACGGATCTGCTCGGTGGCAAGGTCGCCCCCTCCAGCCTGCGTCTCATCACGCAGCTGTCAGTGCATCCGCGAGGACGTAGCCTGGAGACAGGGCTGGAGCAGTACGCCGGCCTCGTCGCAGCGCAGCGCCAGCGTCTGGTGGCGGTGGTCCGCAGCGCTGTGGCGCTGACCGACGAGCAGAAGCAACGTCTGGGTGCGTGGCTGCGCACCTCCTATGGCCGTGACGTTCACGTGAACGTCGAGGTGGACCCGCGAGTGCTCGGTGGTTTCTCGGTTCGCATCGGCGACGAGGTCATCGACACCACCATCGCGGGACGAATCGAAGAAGTCCGCCGCCGGTTGGCCGGCTAGGCGAATAGGGAGACAGAGAAGAGATGGCGGAGCTTACGATCCGGCCGGACGAGATCCGGGACGCGCTTGAGCGCTTCGTCCAGGCGTACGAACCGGAAGGCGCCGCGCGCGAGGAGATCGGGACCGTCGTCGACTGTGGCGACGGCATCGCCCATGTCTCCGGCCTTCCCTCGGCGATGGCGAACGAGCTGCTCGAGTTCGAGGACGGCACGCGCGGCCTGGCACTGAACCTCGACACCCGTGAAATCGGTGTCGTTATCCTGGGCGACTTCAGCAAGATCGAGGAGGGCCAGACGGTCCGCAGGACCGGCGAGGTCCTGTCGGTGCCCATCGGCGACAACTTCCTCGGCCGCGTGGTCGACCCCCTGGGCAACCCGCTCGACGGCAAGGGCGCGATCGAGGCAGAGGGCCGTCGCGCCCTCGAGCTGCAGGCGCCCAGTGTCGTCCAGCGCCAGCCGGTGAAGGAGCCGCTGCAGACCGGCCTCAAGGCGATCGACGCCATGACGCCCGTCGGCCGCGGCCAGCGCCAGCTGATCATCGGTGACCGTGGCACGGGCAAGACCGCCCTGGCCGTCGACACCATCCTCAACCAGCGCGAGAACTGGCTGACCGGCGACGCCTCGAAGCAGGTTCGCTGCGTCTACGTCGCCGTCGGCCAGAAGGGCTCGACGATCGCGCAGGTCAAGGCTCGCCTCGAGGAGGCGGGCGCGATGGAGTACACCACCATCGTCGCCGCCCCCGCCTCGGACGCGGCCGGCTTCAAGTACGTCGCCCCCTACACCGGCTCTGCCATCGGGCAGCACTGGATGTACCAGGGCAAGCACGTCCTGATCATCTTCGACGACCTGACCAAGCAGGCCGACGCCTACCGTGCGGTCTCGCTGCTGCTGCGCCGCCCGCCGGGCCGTGAGGCCTTCCCCGGCGACGTCTTCTACTTGCACTCGCGTCTGCTCGAGCGTTGCGCGAAGCTGTCGGACGACATGGGTGGCGGCTCGATGACCGGTCTGCCGATCATCGAGACCAAGGGCAACGACGTCTCGGCGTTCATCCCCACCAACGTCATCTCCATCACCGACGGCCAGTGCTTCCTCGAGACCGACCTGTTCAACGCGGGTGTGCGTCCGGCGATCAACGTCGGTGTGTCGGTCTCCCGAGTCGGTGGCTCGGCGCAGATCAAGGCGATGAAGAAGGTCGCCGGCACGCTGCGTCTGTCGCTGTCGCAGTACCGCGACCTGGAGGCCTTCGCCTCCTTCGCCTCCGACCTGGACGCGGCCTCCCGCGCCCAGCTGGAGCGTGGTCAGCGTCTGGTCGAGCTGCTCAAGCAGGCGCAGTACTCCCCCTTCTCCGTCGAGAGGCAGGTCGTCTCGGTCTGGGCCGGCACCACCGGCGAGCTCGACGAGGTCCCGGTCGGCGACATCCGCCGGTTCGAGGCGGAGTTCCTCGACTACCTGCAGACCGGTCACAAGGGCGTCTTCGACGCCATCCGTGAGACCAGGGATCTGTCCGACGACACGGTGACCGCCCTCAAGGACGCCATCACGGAGTTCAAGAAGGGCTTCACCACGTCCGACGGCGAGCTGCTCATCCACGACGAGCCCGTCGCGGCGCTCGGCGCGGACGAGGTCGGCCAGGAGAAGATCCGCAAGGTCGTCCGCCCGGCAGAGAAGAAGTAGCCGATGGGTGCCCAGCTAAGGCTGCTGAGGCGGCGGATCAAGTCGGTCAAGTCGACCGCCAAGATCACGCGCGCCCAGGAGCTCATCGCCTCCTCACGGATCGCGAGGGCGCAACAGCGGATGCAGGCGGCCGTGCCGTACGAGCGTGAGATCACTCGCGCCGTCACGGGCGTCGTCAGCAACACCGGCGCCATCGACCATCCGCTGACCGTCGTCAAGGAGAAGCCGGCTCGCGCCGGTGTGCTGATCGTGACCAGCGACAGCGGCTTCTGCGGTGGCTACAACGCGAACATCCTGCGTGAGGCCGAGGCCCTGCGCGGCTTGCTCGAAGAGCGCGGCCTGACTGTGGTGCCCTTCGTCACGGGTCGCAAGGGCGTCACCTGGCACACCTTCCGTCACAGGGAGATGGGTGGCCAGTGGGTCGGCTTCTCCAGGAAGCCGAGCTACGGCGACGCCAAGGAGATCGCGAACACGCTGATCGACGCGTTCAAGGACGACAACGGGATCGACGAGATCCACATCGTCTCGACCGAGTTCATCTCGATGCTGACGCAGAACGTCGTGGTCAAGCGCGTGCTGCCGCTGGAGGTCGAGGAGTCCGAGGCGGACACGTCCGAGACGATCCCGCCGTACTTCGAGTTCGAGCCCACCGCGGGCGACGTCCTCGACTCACTGCTGCCGCGTTACGTGGAGTCGCGCATCTTCAGCGCGCTGCTCCAGGCGGCGGCGTCGGAAGAGGCATCGCGTCGCCGGGCCATGAAGTCGGCGACGGACAACGCCAACGAGCTGATCCGCGTGTTCACCATGCAGATGAACCAGGCTCGCCAGGCCGAGATCACCCAGGAAATCAGCGAGATCGTCGGTGGCGCCAACGCGCTGGCTGACGCCGCAGCGGGGAAAGAGTGAAATGACTGCAGAGACTGTTGAGACCACGACCGGCACGGGCCGCGTGGCTCGCGTCACGGGTCCCGTCGTCGACGTGGAGTTCCCCGTCGAGGCCATGCCCGAGATCTACAACGCCCTCAACGTCGAGGTCACCCTCGGCGGCGAGACCAAGACGCTGACCCTTGAGGTCGCCCAGCACCTCGGCGACAACATCGTCAGGGCCATCTCCATGCAGCCCACCGACGGCGTCGTCCGCGGCACGCCCGTCGTCGACAGCGGCCAGCCCATCTCGGTGCCGGTCGGCGACGTCGTCAAGGGCCACGTGTGGAACGCGCTCGGCGAGTCCCTGGACGTGCCGACCGCCTCGCTCCAGATCAACGAGAAGTGGGGCATCCACCGTCCGGCTCCGGCCTTCGACCAGCTCGAGTCCCGCACCGAGATGCTGGTCACCGGCATCAAGGTCATCGACCTGCTCACGCCGTACGTGCAGGGTGGGAAGATCGGTCTGTTCGGTGGCGCCGGTGTCGGCAAGACCGTTCTGATCCAGGAGATGATCCGCCGAGTCGCTCGTAACTTCGGTGGCACCTCCTGCTTCGCGGGCGTCGGTGAGCGTACCCGTGAGGGCAACGACCTCTGGCTGGAGATGGAGGAGGCGGACGTCCTCAAGGACACCGCCCTCGTCTTCGGTCAGATGGACGAGCCGCCGGGCACGCGTCTTCGCGTCGCGCTCTCCGCGCTGACCATGGCGGAGTACTTCCGCGACGTGCAGAAGCAGGACGTGCTTCTGTTCATCGACAACATCTTCCGCTTCACGCAGGCCGGTTCGGAGGTCTCCACCCTCCTCGGCCGCATGCCGTCCGCCGTGGGTTACCAGCCCACGCTGGCCGACGAGATGGGTGTGCTCCAGGAGCGCATCACCTCGACGCGTGGTCACTCGATCACCTCGATGCAGGCGATCTACGTGCCCGCGGACGACATCACCGACCCGGCCCCGCACAACGCGTTCGCGCACCTCGACGCGCAGACCGTGCTCTCGCGGCCGATCTCGGAGAAGGGCATCTACCCCGCGGTGGACCCGCTCGACTCCACCTCGCGTATCCTCGACCCGCAGATCGTGGGCGCCGAGCACTACGCGGTGGCCCAGGAGACCAAGCGGATCCTGCAGAAGTACCGCGAGCTCCAGGACATCATCGCGATCCTCGGTATCGACGAGCTGTCCGAAGAGGACAAGGTCACCGTTCAGCGCGCCCGTCGCATCGAGCGTTTCCTCTCCCACCCGATGTACGCCGCCGAGGCGTTCACCGGTCAGCCGGGCGAGAACGTGCCGCTGGACGAGACCATCGCCTCCTTCAAGGGGCTGTGCGCCGGCGACTACGACCACCTGCCCGAGCAGGCGTTCTACATGGTCGGCGGCATCGAGCAGGCCGTCGCCAAGGCCAAGGAACTCTCCAAGTAATCGCCTTCGGTGCCGGTATCAGCACCTCGTGCTGATACCGGCATCTGATCGGAAAGGAACCTACACAAGTGGCGAAGCTACGGGTAGGGGTCGTCTCACCGGAGCGTGAGATCTGGTCGGGCGAGGCCGACATGGTGATTGCCAAGACCGTGGACGGCGAGATCGGTATTATGCCTCAACACGCACCGGTGCTCGGCGTACTCGTCGAGGGCGGGGTCCTGCGTGTGAAGCGCGGCGGCGGCGAGGACGACCTCGTGGCCGCGGTGCACGGCGGGTTCATCTCCGTGGCCGACAACGAGGTGTCCGTGCTGGCCGAGGCGGCCGAGCTGGGCTCCGAGGTGGACGTCGCGGCTGCCCGCGACGCTCTGGCCAGGGCGCAGGCCTCGGTCGAGGCGAACCAGGATGACGCCGACGCGGCGGTCGAGGCCAAGCGTGCCAAGGCCCGGCTGCGCGCCGCCGGCGAGGACGTCTGATCTTTCACAACCGGCGGGGGCGGCGATGCTGACGATTCTTACGGACGCACTGCTCGCTGCCCTCCTGGTCGCGGCTCTCCTGCTGATCCGCGGTTTCGCGCTGGCACGCTCCCGCGGGAGCGTGCCGTGTCGTCTCAGGGTCGGCTCCCATAGCTGGCGCAGCGGAGTAGCCCGCTACGCCGACGGGGAGCTCCACTGGATCCCCCTCATAGGTGTGCTGTTCAGGCCGCGCCACGCGATCGCGAGGCGCGGCCTGACCGTTTCCAGCCGCCGCCGCATCGACGGCGGTCTGTGGGCCGTCGACTGCGGGCCCGTCTCCCTGGCGATGTCGGAGGACGCGCTGACCGGGTTCCTGGCCTGGCTGGAGTCGGCGCCGCCGAGCGCCTATCTCGACGTCGCCTGACACACCGTCCCGGCGCTCCGCTAGCGCGTGCCCCCCGGCTTCCACAGGATCTCGGTGCCGTTGTGCGCCGTCCTGCACAGGATGAACAGCAGGTCGGACAGGCGGTTGAGGTAGGTCGCCGGCAGCGGGCTGATGTCCTGGTAGACCTGCATGGCCGCCCAGGCCGAGCGCTCGGCGCGGCGCACCGTCACGCGGGCCACGTGCAACTGTGCCGTCGCGGGGTCGCCGCCGGGCAGGATGAAGCTGCGCAGGGGCTTCAGCTCGGCGTTGAAGCGGTCACACTGCTCTTCCAGCCACGCGATGTACGAGGGCTCGACCCGTAGCGGAGGGAACTCCGGGGTGTCGACGGCGGGCGTGGCCAGGTCGGCGCCGAGGTCGAACAGCTCGTTCTGGACCCTGCCCAGCACCGCCACGATCTCGGGGGAGAGCGTGCCGTACGCCAGGGCCAGGCCGATGGCGGCGTTGGCCTCCTCGGCGTCGGCGTAGGCGGCGAGCCTCGGGTCGGTCTTCGAGGTACGGCTCAGGTCGCTGAGCGCGGTCGTGCCGTCGTCGCCGGTCCGGGTGTAGATCCTGGAGAGGACGACCGGCTTGTCCTTGTCTGCGCGCGTCATGACCCCAGCATCGCAGACGGTTCCCCGCGGCATGACAGATGTCATGCGCACCCGGCGCGATCTTCATCTGCGGTCGGTGATATCGGCGACTACAGGGAGGAAGGCCGACACAGCAGGCTTGACGGCATGAGGACGACACAGACGGCGGGCACCGCGGAGCGCGGGGCGGTGGGCGGACCGGCGATCGAGGTCGCGGGGCTGCGGCAGCGCTACGGGCGCTTCGAAGCGGTGCGGGGCATCTCCTTCGAGGTCTCGCACGGGGAGCTGTTCGCGCTGCTCGGCACCAACGGCGCGGGCAAGACCACCACGATGGAGGTCCTGGAGGGGTTCACCGGGGCGAGCGACGGCATGGTCCGGGTGCTCGGGCTCGACCCGGTGCGACAGCGCAGGGCGCTGCGCCCGCGCATCGGGATCATGCTGCAGGAGGCGGGCTTCCTCGGCGATCTGACCGTCGCCGAGACCGTCGACGTCTGGCGGGGGATGAGCGCCGACGCGGGCCGCGAGCCGGCGAAGGAGGACGTCCTGGAGCAGGTGGGACTGTCGAGCAAGGCCAGGACCAGGGTCAGGCAGCTCTCGGGCGGGCAGAAGCGCCGGCTGGACCTCGCGCTCGCGGTGCTCTCGCGCCCCGAGGTGCTCTTCCTGGACGAGCCGACTACGGGCATGGATCCCGAGGCGAGGCAGGCCACCTGGGAGGTCATCAGGGGTCTCAAGGAGCGCGGCACCACCGTGCTGCTCACCACGCACTACCTGGAAGAGGCCGAGCGCCTGGCCGACCGGCTCGCCATCATGCACGAGGGCGTGATCCACACCTACGGCACGGTGGACGAGGTCGTGGCCACGACGGGCGACCAGATCTCCTTCAGGCTGCCACGGCCCGCCGAGCCGCCGTTCCTCGACGGCGCGGCCCCCGTGGTCGAGCGCGGTCACGTCGTCTACACGCTGCGCGGCGAGTCGCACCCCGCCCTGAGGTCGTTGCTGGCCTGGGCCGACGAGATCGATCTGACCCTGGAGCGGCTCGAGGTGCGCAGGGGCACCCTCGAGGACGCCTTCCTGCGAGTGGTGGAGGAGAAGCGATGAGGACCGACGCGCTGCACGCCGTACGGCTGGCCAGGATGGATCTGAAGCTGCTCGGCCGCAACACGACGGCGATGTTCAACGTGCTGCTGCTGCCGCTGCTGTTCGCCTTGATGCTCTCCCAGGGCGGAGAGGACTCGTTCGTGCTGACCGGCCTGCCGGGCGTGATGCTGGTCTTCGCGGTCTTCATGAACCTGGTCAACTCCTTCACCGCGCGGCGCGAGGAGCTGGTGCTCAAGCGGCTGCGCGGCGGTCAGGGCTCGGCCGTGGCCATCTTCGGCGGCGCGGGGCTGGCGGCGTTGGCGGTGTTCGTCCTGCAGGTGGCGCTGCTGGTGGTGTGGATCGAGCGCAGGGGCGGCGGGCTGCCGGAGAACGTGCCGATGATGCTGGTGGCGGCGGTGCTGGGCGTGGCGGTGTTCGCGCTGCTGGCCGCGGCCTTCTCGGGGATCACCCCGAACGCCGAGCTCGCGCAGGTCGCGGTGCTGCCGGTGCTGATCGTGGCACTGCTCGGCTCCCCGCTCATCGTGCCGCTGTCGAAGATGCCCTTCGTCGTCAGGCTGGTGCCCACGACGCCGATCGTGGAGATGATGCGCATGGGCTACGGCGGCGGGTCGTGGCTCGCGGCGCTGCCCTGGATCGGCGTGCTGCTCGCCTGGCTGGTGGTCGCCGGACTGCTGGCGAAGTGGCTGTTCCGCTGGGATCCCAGGCACAGCTAGGTTGACTCCCACCATGAGCGACAGCCGCACCGAGTACGAGCGCCTCAGGCGAGCCACCAAGTGGAGCGTCGCAGGGGGCGCTCTGCTGCCGTGGGTGGGCCTGTTCTGGACGGCGACGGCGCCGGGCCCGCCGCCGCCCTGGCAGCTGGTGGTCGCGGCGGTCGCGGCCGCCGTCTTCACGGTCGTCTACTGGCGGGCCGCCAGTCTCACCGTGGCGGGGACCCACGCCCGCACCGAAGTGATCGTCACAGGGGTGCTGGCGCTGTTGATCTTCGTGATGACCCGCGAACCCGAGTTCGCGGGCGTGATGACGGCGCTCGGCTGGGCGGCGCTCGCCGGCCTGCACGTCTCCAGGTCCACCGCGGTGGTGATGACCCTGATCGCGACGGGGGCGTGCGCGGCCTTCCAGCCCTACGGCGTGGTCTTCTACGCCGTGACGATCAGCATGGTGGTGTGGCTCAACCGCTTCCAGTTCTGGTTCTGGACGGTGGTCAAGGCGGCGCTCGACGGCAGGGACGCCCAGGCCAAGCTGGCGGTCACCGAGGAGCGGCTGCGCTTCTCGCGCGACCTGCACGACGTGGTCGGGCACAGCCTCTCCGCCATCGCGGTCAAGAGCGAGCTGGCCGCCCGTCTCGCCTCGGGCCCCGCGGCCGAGGAGATGATGGAGGTCAGGAGGCTGGCGCGGGAGTCGCTCAAGGAGATCCGCTCGGTCGTCCGCGGCTACCGCACGATCGACCTCAACGCGGAGCTGCGCAGCGTCAGGGCGGTCATGGAGGCCGCGGGCATCAGCTGCGCCCTGGAGCTGCCGGAGGCGGCGCTGAGCGACGAGATGAGCACGCTGCTGGCCTGGCTGGTGCGCGAGAGCAGCACCAACGTGCTGCGACACAGCGCCGCCACCCGCTGCCGGATCAGGGTCGCCTCGAGCGACGGGCAGGTGGAGCTGACCGTGAGCAACGACCACCCCAAACCGCCCAGGAGTACGGCGGGCAGCGGTCTGGCGGGGATGAGCGAGCGGGTCGCCGCGCTCGGCGGCGTGCTGACGGCGGGACAGAACGACGGAGAGTTCACGGTGAGCGCGAGGATTCCGGCATGATCAAGGTGTTGCTGGCCGACGACGAGCACCTCATCCGCGAGGCGCTGGCCACCCTGCTCGGCCTCGAGCCCGACATCGAGGTGGTCACCCAGGTCGGCAGGGGCGACCAGGTGGTGGCCGCGGTCGAGGCGCACCGGCCCGACGTGGTCGTCCTCGACATCGAGATGCCCGGCATGGACGGCCTGAGCGTCGCCGAGGCGCTGCCCGGCCAGGCGATCGTGATCCTCACCAGTTTCGGCAGGCCAGGCTACCTGCGCAGGGCCCTGGCGGCGGGGGTGCGCGGGTTCATCCCCAAGGACGCCTCCGCCAGCGAGCTGGCCGCGGCGATCAGGAAGGTCCGCGACGGCGGACGCTATCTGGACCCCGAGATGGCCGCCTCGGCGATGATGGCGGGGGAGAACCCGCTGACCGAGCGTGAGCGGGGCGCGCTGGAGCTGGCGGCGACGGGTTCGTCGGTGGGGGAGATCGCCGCGGCCATGCATCTGACCGAGGGAACCGTGCGCAACTACCTGTCCAGCGCCATCACCAAGCTGGGCGCCAGCAACCGAATCACCGCAATTCGGATGGCAAGGGACATGGGTTGGCTCTGAATGGGTAACCGTACACGTGGCTGGAGTGTGTTGATTCTCACCCTGCGAGAGTGAATGACTACGTTGCGTGATTTAATGGCGGCGTGACCTGAGGAGGTGGCATGCGGGTCCAGGGGAAGCCGGGGGCACAGGTGGTGCATGTCGGGCATCGGCTCGATGTGGGAACCGTTGCCGACATTCGGCCGCATCTGCACGACGCGGTCGACAGTGGCACCGGTGACCTGATCGTCGACCTCTCCGACCTGGAGATGATCGACTCCACTGGTCTCGGTGTGCTCGTGGGCACGCATCGTCGCGCGCTGAGCGCGGAACGCCACCTCGTTCTTCGGGGAGTGCCACCACGGATCATGCGGGTGCTGGCGGTGACTCGGCTGAATCGAGTGTTGCGCGTGGAGGTGCCGGCGGCCGCGGTGGCCTGAAAGTGACATCCGGCGGTCGGGAGTACGCCGGAGGTCACGCCATATTCGAGGGCAGGGTGCGATCAGCCGCCCCTGCCCTCGCCCATGCGCATGCGATTATCCCCCGACACGCTCGGTATTTCGCCACGGGCGGATCACGACAGGTTCGAAAAGGACCGCTGGAAGATATGGACCGCCGCGCCGATGAGTTCGTCGATCGAGGGGGGCTCTTCTGCCAGCACCCATTCGATCAGTAGCTCCTGTAACGCTCCTATCGCGCCGAGTACGAGCAGGTGCCGATTGACGGGAGCGGGGTCGGGAAAGACGTCCACGACCTCTTCGACGAGGCGGGCGAAGGACTCCACCGCCCGCTGTCTCGACGCGGTCAGCACATCCCCCGACCTGCGCACTTCGACGTGCATGATGCGGGCGCGCCGCCAGTCGGCCGTGGCGAAACCGATATAGCCGGCGATCCCCGCCCTGATGCGCTCGTCGAGCTCCCGAGGGGCCTCCTGCAGGGCCTTCGACACCGCGTCGAGCGTTTCGTCGACGCAGCGCTCGTGCAGGGCCTGGAGAAGCTCCTCCCTGCCGCCGAAACATTCGTAGAAGGCGCGATTGGAGATGCGCGCCTCCGTGCACAACCTTTCGATCGTCGTGGCGGCGAATCCTGGTTTCGCATAGAGCGTGTATGCGGCGGCCATCAGCCGCTCCCGCCTGTCAGCCAGCCTTTGCTCGGCTGACATTCCCCGGTAAGACCGGTTCACATTCCACCCGTTCCCGCATGATCGTGAGCCCCCAGAACCCACAATTATGGATGGGTGATCGCATTCGGGAAAGAGCGTCTACATTAGCGTTTACGTCGCCCGTGCAAGATGGTCACCATCCTGATCAGTCGCTCAACTTCTCCCGCCCCCCTGGAGAAGGAGGTCAGGTTCATTCCGGGCAGTGCGAACCGCTGGCGGGAGATGGCCTTGGGCCTGGCGAACTCCCTCAGCCCGTCGGCCCCGTGGATCCTGCCGAACCCGGAGTCCCCGACCCCGCCGAAGGGCAGCGAGGGCACTCCCGCGAACGAGATGACCGAGTTGATCGCGGTCGCGCCGCTGCGCATGAGCCTGGCCAGCCGCAGCGCGCCGCGTGTGTCCCGGGAGAAGATGGTGCCGCCCAGCCCGTACGCGGACGCGTTGGCCAGTTCCAGCGCCTCCTGCGCGTCCTTGGTCCTGCGCACGGTGATGGTCGGGCCGAAGGTCTCCTCGCGCACCGCCGCGGAGTCCTCGGGCACATCCTCGACGATGACGGGGTCCACGTACGGCGCGCGCACCGACTCGGGTCCGCCCTTGACCGCCTTCCCGTTCTTGACCGCGTCGTCGATGTGCCGCCTGATGACGTCGAGCTGGGCGGGCATGGTGATCGGCCCGTAGTGCTCGCCCGCCTTGACCGTGGCGGCCAGATCCTTCAGCTCGCGCATGAACGGCTCGTAGACCTGGTCCACGACGTAGACGCGCTCCACGCCCACGCATGTCTGCCCCGCGTTGGACAGCGCGCCCCACAGGCAGGCGTCGGCGGCGGCCCTGAGGTCGGCGTCGGCGTCGACGATGAAGGCGTCCTTGCCGCCGCACTCGGCGACGATCGGGGTGAGGTTGTCCGCGCAGGCGGCCATCACGCGCTTGGCGGTGGCGGTGGAGCCGGTGAACGCGATCTTCTTCACCCTCGGGTCGCCCGCCAGCGCGGCGCCGGTCTCCCCGAGCCCGGTGACCGTCTGGAAGACCGGGTGCTCGGGCACCGCGTCGGCGAACAGCTCCGCCAGCCGGACGCCGACGCCGGGGGTGAGCTCGCTCGGCTTGAACACCACGGCGTTGCCCGCGGCCAGCGCGTAGGAGATGGAGCCCATCGGGGTGAAGACGGGGTAGTTCCACGGGCCGATCACGCCGACGACGCCGAGGGGGAGGTACTCCAGCGTGGCGGACAGGTTGAGGCCGATCAGGCCGGTGGCGACCCTGCGCCGGCCCAGCACCTTCTCGGCGTTGCGCGCGGCCCAGTCGAGGTGCGTGATGGTGAGGACGATCTCCAGCACGGCGTCGGCGGTCGGCTTGCCCGTCTCTCGATGGACCAGCTCGGCCAGCGGCCTCAGGTTCTGGGTGATGACCGCCTTGTAGTCGAGCAGCCTGCGCCTGCGGTCGGCGGGAGCCAACGCCGCCCACCAGCCGGCCGCCTCCTCGGCCCGCGTGACGGCGTCGTGGACCGCCGGGGCGGATTGCCGGGGGTGGGTGCCCACGACCTCGCCGGTCGCGGGATTCACCGAATCAAAGGTCAGGGTGGTCATGGCGTCACGATAAGCCGGTAAATCCTTACTTACAACACGTGACGGCGCTCGACCGAAGTCCCGCTGGAGTACGCGTGATGGACGGGCGGCCACCGGTGACCACGGTGGCCTCTCCCGTGCGAAGCCGTACAGGAAGAAGTCAGAAGAGAGTCGGGTTCTCGGGCTCGATGCCGCGGAGGGTGTCGTAGTCGAGGGTGACGCAGTCGATGCCGCGGTCGGCGGCGAGCACCCGCGCCTGCGGCTTGATCTCCTGGGCGGCGAACACGCCGCGGACCGGGGCGAGCAGCGGGTCGCGGTTGAGCAGCTCCAGGTAGCGGGTGAGCTGCTCGACGCCGTCGATCTCGCCGCGCCGCTTGATCTCCACGGCGACCGTCGCGCCGGAGGCGTCGCGGCACAGGATGTCGACGGGCCCGATCGCCGTCATGAACTCCCTGCGGATCAGCGTGTAGCCCTCGCCCAGGGTGCCGATGTGCTCGGCCAGCAGCTCCTGCAGGTGCGCCTCGACCCCGTCCTTGATCAGCCCGGGGTCGACGCCCAGCTCGTGCGAGGAGTCGTGGAGGATCTCGTCCATCGTCAGCACGAGCTTCTCGCCGGTCTTGCCGTGGGTGACGGTCCAGGTCGAGCCGTCCTCCTTGAGCTTGCACGGTGGGTTCATCCAGTTGAGCGGCTTGAACGCGCGGTCGTCAGCGTGGATGCTCACGCTGCCGTCCGCCTTGATGAGGACGAGCCTCGGCGCCATCGGCAGGTGTGCCGTGAGCCTTCCCATGTAATCCACGCTGCATCGCGCGATGACCAGCCGCATGACCGCCAACCCTACCGGCTCTGGAAAACTGGGCGCATGGTGTTCGAAACGGTGGGAGTGGTCGGTCTCGGCACGATGGGGGCCGGCATCGCGGAGGTCTTCGCCAGAGCGGGGATCAGAGTGGTCGGCGTCGAGGCGGATCGGGAGGCCCTGGCCAGAGGGCTCGGGCACCTGGAGAGCTCCACGGGCCGGGCCCTGGAGAAGGGCAGGCTGAGCGCCGCCGACCGCGAGGAGATCCTGTCCAGGGTGACGCTCACCACATCGCGCGCCGACCTGCGCGACGCCGACCTGGTGATCGAGGCGATTCCCGAGATCATGGAGTACAAGGTCGCGCTCTTCACCGACCTCGACCGGATCTGCAAGCCCTCCACCGTCCTGGCGACCAACACCTCGTCCCTGCCGGTCACCGCTCTGGCCGCCGCCACCGGGCGCCCCGACCGGGTCGTCGGCATGCACTTCTTCAACCCCGCCCCGGTCATGGGGCTGGTCGAGGTCGTCGGCACCGTGGTCACGGGCCCCGGCGTCGTCGCCGGCATCTCCGAGCTGGCGGTACGGCTCGGCAAGACGCCTGTCGCGGTGGGCGACCGGGCCGGGTTCGTGGTCAACAGGCTGCTCCTGCCGTACCTGAACCACGCGGTCACCCTGCTCGACCACGGCGTGGCCGCGCGCGACGACATCGACCACGCCATGAGGCTGGGCGTCGGCCTGCCGATGGGCCCCTTCCGCCTGCTCGACCTGATCGGCCTCGACACCTCTCACGAGATCATGGGTGTGCTGTTCGAGGAGTCGCGCGCCGAACGGCACGTCCCCTCGCCGCTGCTGCGCTCGTACGTGGCCGCCGGGTGGCTCGGGCGCAAGTCGGGCAGGGGGTTCTACGGGGAGCCCGCCTCGGAGTCGACTCCCGAAAAGGCGGCGGCGCGGACCGTGCGGGTCGAGGGGTCGGAGGAGCTGGCGACGACGCTGACCGCGGCGGGTTTCAAGGACTCCACGGAGCCCGACGTGGTGCTCCAGGTAGGCGAGGCCGAGCCGGGGGAGCGGGCCGTCCAGGTGCGCGTCACGGGCAAGGTCGCCGAGCTGGCCGGCTCCGTGCTGACCGAGCACCATGCCGTCCTGTGCGCCCGCGACCTGCTGAAGGTTGCCGGGTACACACCGGTGCCCTGCAAGAGGTTCGTGATCGACGCCCTCCTCTACGCCCACCTGAACGACGCCGTCCACATGTACTCCTCCGGCTACGCCTCCATCGACGACATCGACGCCGCGATGCGACTCGGCTGCGGGTATCCGAAGGGGCCATTCGAGCTGATCGAGTCCATCGGCCTCGCGAAGGTGCGCGACGGGCTGCGCGCCCTCTACGCCGAGCACCTCTCGCCCTCCTACGCCCCCGCTCCGCTGCTCGACCAGCTCGTCACGGCCGGGCTGGCCGCCTTCCCCCGCGCATGAGCCCTCGCCGTGCGCGCCGCAGGGAATCGACCCGCCCGATCGGCTTCCCCAGTTCGACCGACAGGGTGGAGCACTGGCCCGACGGCGACTGGAAGGTCCGCATGCTCAACGGAGCTTCCTCGGCCAAGAACTATCGTTGCCCCGGATGTGACCAGGAGATCCGCTCGGGCGTCCCGCACATCGTGAGCTGGCCCGACTGGACCGGCGGCGACGAGGAACGCCGCCATTGGCACACCAACTGCTGGCGCAAGCGGCTGGACCGCGGTCCTGGCCGCAGCAGGTACTGAGGAGAGAAGTCTTGGAGATCCGCGCGGCCACCGTCCTGCCCGCCAGGCGCGAGCCGATCGAGCTGCACACCGCCGACGGCCTGACCCTGGTGGGGGAGCTGGCGCTGCCGGCCGACCGTCCTCCCTTGGCGACGCTGGTCACCCTGCACCCGCTGCCGACACACGGCGGCTTCATGGACAGCCATGTCTACAAGAAGGCCGCCAACCGGCTGCCCGCCCTGGCCGACCTCGCCGTGCTGCGCTTCAACACCAGGGGCACCTCCTCGGAGAGGGGCACCTCCGAGGGCGCCTTCGACGGCGGCGAGGGCGAGCGCTACGACGTCGCCGCGGCCCTGGAGTACGCCGAGTTCCACGACCTGCCGAAGGTGTGGGTGGTGGGCTGGTCCTTCGGCACCGAGCTCGCGCTGAAGTGGGCGCACGACCCGCTGGTGGAGGGCGCCATCCTGCTGTCGCCCCCGCTGCACCGGGCCACCGACGCCGACCTGGACGCCTGGGCGGCCTTCGGGCGGCCGCTGGTGGCGCTGGTGCCCGAGTTCGACGACTACCTGCGGCCCGAGGAGGCGCGCACGAGGTTCGCCAGGGTGCCCCAGGCCGAGGTGATCGGGGTCGACGGCGCCAAGCACCTGTGGGTCGGCGAGCCGTACGTCAGGATCGCGCTCAACGAGATCGTCAAGCGGGTCAACCCCGACGCCTTCCCCCTGCCCACGGACGTTCCATAGAATCTTGTTCAGTCACGGGCGAGGAGGCGGCATGGGCGCGTTCGATCTTTCCGGCAGGAAGGCCTTCGTCAGCGGGGCGTCGAGGGGCATCGGGCGGGCCATCGCGCTCGCCTACGCCGCCGCGGGGGCCGACCTCGCGCTGGTCTCGCGCTCGCCCGAGCCGCTCGCCGAGGTGGCCAAGGAGGTCGAGGCGCTCGGCAGGCAGGCCGTGGTCATCCCCGCCGACCTCACCGACAGGGACGCCGCCACGGCAGCCGTCCACGGCGCGATCGAGGCCCTCGGCCACCTCGACATCGTGGTGAACAACGCCGGCGGCTCGAACTTCATGATCGAGTTCAAGGACCTGCGGCTGTCGGGCTGGGACAAGCTCATGCGGCTCAACCTCGACTCGGCGATGACCGTCTGCCATGCGGCGGCCGGGCACCTGCTGGAGCGGGGCTCGGGCTCGGTCATCAACGTCGCCTCGGTGGCCGCGCTCGGCGCGCCCTTCCTGGCTCCCTACGCCGCGGCCAAGGCGGGCCTGGTGGCACTGACCAAGACGCTGGCCGTGGAGTGGGCGGCCGCGGGGGTGCGGGTCAACGCGCTGTGCCCCGGATGGACCGCCACCGACCTGAACCGCAACCTGTGGGAGGACGAGGCGGCCGGCGCGGCCACGATCGGCGGCGTGCCGATGCGGCGCTGGGGGACGGCCGAGGAGATGGCCCACCCGGCGGTCTTCCTCGCCAGCCAGGCCTCGGCGTACATGACCGGCCAGGTGCTGTTCATCGACGGCGGCGCCACGGCCATCTGACGGGATAGCGGTCGCGCCGTAGGCCGGATATGGGTATGGGCCGCACGGTGATTGTCGGCGGGAACCGGGTTACCGTGAGGTCCGTGCAGCTCTACACGAGATCAGCCGGGACCGGCGTCCCTGTCGTCCTGCTCCACGCCTTTCCGCTCTCCTCGGCGATGTGGCTGGCCCAGCGGGAGGGCCTGGCGGCCTCCTGCCAGGTCATCACCCCCGACCTGCGCGGCTTCGGCGGCTCCAGGCTGGGTGAGGACGAGCCCTCCATCGACCTCATGGCCGACGACGTGGCCGCCCTGCTCGACGCGGAGGGCGTCGAGCGGGCCGTCATCGGCGGGCAGTCCATGGGCGGCTACGTCACCATGGCCTTCTGCCGCCGCCACCCCGACCGCGTGCTCGGCGTGATCCTGGCCGACACCAAGGCGAGCCAGGACACAGACGAGGCCAGGCAGAACAGGGAGCGCATCGCGCGGCAGGTCCTCGCCGACGGCACGGGCGTGCTGGTCGAGGAGGTCCTGCCGGGGCTCCTCGGGCAGACGACCAAGGAGCGCAGGGCGATGGTGTTCGGCAGGGTCAGGGGACTGGTCCAGGCGGCCCCGCCGGGCGCGGTGGCCTGGGCGCAGCGGGCCATGGCGGGACGGCCCGACTCCTTCGACACGCTCGCCGCGCTCAAGGCGCCCGCGCTGGTGATCGTGGGCGAGGAGGACCGGCTCACCACGCGTGACGACGCCGAGGCGATGCTGCGGGCCGTACCTGACGGGCGGCTGACGGTCATCGAGCGGGCGGGTCACCTGAGCGCGGTCGAGCAGCCCGAGGCCTTCAACGCGGCCGTGGCCGCCTTCATCAGCTCCGAGCTTGGCGAGGCAGCACGACCTCACGGATGATCAGCGCGATCGCGGCGGCGACCGGGATGGCGAGCAGCGCGCCGACGATGCCGAGGAGGGCGCCGCCGAACAGCGCCGCGATCACGGTCACGGCGGGGGCCACGTCCACCGAGCGCTTCATGACGCGCGGGTAGATGAGGTAGTTCTCGACCTGCTGGTAGATGACGAAGAAGATGGCGCAGGCGATGCCGAGCGGCACCGACTGCAGGAACGCCACGCCGCTCACCAGCACCGCCCCGATCGTCGCGCCGACCAGCGGGATCAGGTCGGTGAGCGCGATCACCAGTGCCAGCGCCAGCGCGTACCGGGCGCCGGCGAAGGTCAGGAAGGCCCAGCTCAGCGCGCCCGCGATGACGGAGATGAGCACGTTGCCCGCGACGTAGCCGCCGATGCCGGTGAGGATCTCCTCGGTGATGGCCGCCGTCCTGGACCGTCGCGAGGCGGGCACGAGCTTGAGGAAGTACTCCTTGATCGTGTGCAGCGAGCCGAGGAAGTAGAGCATCAGCACCAGCAGCGTGACGCCGGTGAACACCCCGTCCAGCACCACGAGCCCCGCCCCGACGACCCCGCTGGCCAGCGAGGGCGCCAGCGTGTCGGTGACGAAGGCGGCCAGCTTGGGCAGCAGCTGGTAGTCGGAGTCGAGCTGCCTGAGCGTCGGGTTGGCCGTGAGCTGGTCGAAGTAGCCGGGCACGGCGGCGATGAAGTCGGCCGACTCCTGGCTCACCGGCGGCACGATGGCCAGTCCGAACAGCACGAACATCACGATCACGCCGGCGAACACGATCGAGATCGACGTCCGCCGCTTCATGCCGCGCCGCTGCAGCGCCTCGACGGCCGGGTTGAGCCCCGCCGCCAGGAACATCGCCACCACGATCAGGATGATCACGCTGAGGGAGCTCGTGATCAGCTGGCCGATGGCGATGGCGGTCAGCACGCCCAGACCGCCCACGAGGCCGAACAGGAACGGCCCCCTGGACAGGGGTTTGCCCGGCATGCCGTACGGCAGGCCGGGCGTCGCGCCTTCGGGACCCTCGGGGCTCTCGGGCGTGGCCGTCCAGGCCGCCGCACCGCCCTCGGCGCGCTCCTCGTCGCGGTGGGCCGCCGTCTCGGCCGGGGCCGGGGTCTCGGCCTGGGCGACCTCGCTGGAGGGCGTCTGGGCGTCGGGGCTGGCGGTCACGGTGGCTCCAGGCGGGTGGGGGGAAATCCGGGCAAGCCGTACAAAGACAAGAAGAGAGCCTAGCGACCTCCAGGTCGCCAGGCTCTCTCAGCCGTCGATCAACCCCCGGATCAAGGGGTTACTCCTGCCACCACTCCGAGTCGTCGTCGCTCTTGGCCTCGGCCTTGGCCGGGGCGGGCGCCGCCGCCGGCGCGGGGACCGGCTTGTCGTTGCCGTTGGAGGCCGAAGGGGCCAGGGCCGGCTTCGGCGGGGCGGCGGTGACGGCGGGCTCCGGCTCCATGCCAGGAAGGGGCGCGCCGCCGAGCAGCTGGCGCAGCTGCGCGAGGTGGCTGGTGATGCTGTCGCGCTGCCTGGTCAGCTCGTCGACCTGGCGCTGCATGTTGGAGCGGGTGCGCTCCGCCTCGGCCTTGGCCTCGCTGACGATGTGCTCGGCGCTGGCCTTGGCCTCGGCCGCGATCTGCTCGGCGCTCTTGCGGGCGTTGGCGACCAGCTGCTTGGCGTGGGTGTCGGCCTCGCGGCGGGTCTGGTCGGCCTGCTGGGTGGCCTTGGTGGCGCGGGACTCGGCGGTCGCGGCGCGCTGCTCGGCCTCGGCGACAAGCTTCTGCGTGGCGGCCTGCGCGGTGGCGTGGCGCTCGGCCTCCTGACGCTCGGCCTCTTCGCGGCGGGCGGCCAGCTGGATCTCGAACTCGGCTTCGTCCTGGGCCCGCTTGGCCTCGGACTCCTCGAGGATCCGCTGGGCCTGGGCGCGCATCTCGTCGGCCTGGCGCTTGGCGGTGGTGAGGACCTCGTCACGCTCGCGCTTGGTCGAGGCGCGCAGCTGGGCGACCTCGCGCTCGGTGGTGGTGCGCAGCTTGGCGATCTCGCGCTCGGCGTCGGCGCGCTTCTCGGCCACCTCGTGGTCGGCGGTGGCGCGCAGCTTGGCGGCCTCGCGCTCGGTGGTGTTGGTGAGCTCCTCGGCCTCGCGGCGGGCGGTCGAGCGGATCTCCTCGGCCTCGCGCTCGGCGGAGGTGCGCATGTCGTCGGCCTCGCGGGTGGCCTGGGCGCGCTTCTCGGCCGCTTCGCTCTCGGCGGCGGCGCGCAGGTCCGCGGCTTCCACCTTGGCGTGGGCCTTGATCTCGTTGGCCTCGGACCTGGCGGCCTGGACGAGCTCGGTGGCCTGCTCCTCGGCGAGGCGCAGCAACTGCTCGATCCGGGCGCCGAGCCCGGAGTAGGTCGGGCGCTCCTGCTCCTGGAGCTGGCGCTGGGAGTCGGAAAGGTCGCGCTGAAGGCCGGTGACCTGCTCGCGAGCCTGACGCAGCTCGTTGTCGAGCTGCTTCAGGTGGTCGTGGACCTGGTGCCGGTCATAACCACGGAGCACCACGTCGAACTCGCGGGCGGGGGCGTCCTCGAAGAAGTTGTTGAGCTGGGCGTCGATGTCGGACTGCATGGAGGCTCGATCCTGGGTTGTCGAGACGGCTACACGGGCCGGACGGGGGGTTCGGGGCATCCGAGCCAGGAGCCTGCTCCTGGCAGCAGGCTCCATGTCCGGTGGAAGGCCAGCGTACTCCGCTGGTGCCGCCTTGGAGGCCCCGTCCAACTATCTGCGCGACTAGTTACATATGAACGTTTTACGTTCGGAGGGTGTCTGCGGCCTGGACCAGCTCTGTGAGCATTCCGCCCACATCCTTCGGATGCAGAAATGCTATGGACGAACCCATGGAGCCGTGCCGGGGCCGCTCGTCGAGCAACCTGACCCCCTTGCCGCCGATCCGCTCCATGGCCTGCGCGACGTCGGGCACGCCGAACGCCACGTGGTGCACCCCCTCGCCGCGCCTGGCAAGGAACTTGCCGACGGGGGAGTCGGCGGACAGCGGTTCGAGCAGCTGGATGTAGGAGCCGCCGCCCTCGCCGTCGGCGATGTGCAGCATGGCCTCCTTCACCCCCTGCTCCTCGTTGACCTCGCGGGCCACGACGGTCAGCTCGAAGGTCCGCTCGAACAGCGCGATCTTCTCCTCCAGGTCGTGGCAGGCGATCCCGATGTGGTCGATCCGCATAAACACGTGTGTCCCGCCTCCATGGTGGTCGGCCCTGTGGTCCTGGGTATCGTGTCAAACGACCCCTCGTGTGCACAGGAGGCCCCTGCCATGTCTGGTTCCGTCATCGTCGCCGGAGCTCGTACTCCCATCGGACGCCTGCTCGGCGCCTTTTCCGGCCTCCAGGCCGTCGACCTGGGCGGCCTGGCCATCAAGGCCGCCCTCGACCGCGCGGGCGTCGCGCCCTCCGCCGTGGAGTACGTGATCATGGGGCAGGTGCTCCAGGCGGGCGCGGGGCAGATCCCCTCCCGCCAGGCCGCCGTCAAGGCGGGCATCCCCATGACCGTGCCCTCGGTGACCATCAACAAGGTCTGCCTGTCCGGCCTCGACGCCATCGCGATGGCCGACCAGCTGATCCGCGCGGGCGAGTTCGACATCGTGGTGGCGGGCGGCATGGAGTCCATGACCAACGCCCCCCACCTGCTGCCCGGCATGCGCAAGGGCGTGAAGTACGGCGGCTCGCAGATCGTCGACTCGATGGCGCACGACGGGCTGTTCTGCGCCTTCGACCAGTGCGCGATGGGCGAGTCGACCGAGCGCTACAACGCCCGCCTGGGCATCGGCAGGGCCGAGCAGGACGAGTTCTCGGCGCGCTCCCACCAGCTCGCCGCCGCCGCCATCAAGAACGGCGTGTTCGACGACGAGATCGTCCCCGTGGACGTCCCCAAGCGCGGCCTGGTCAAGGACGACGAGGGTGTCAGGCCCGACACGACCGCCGAGACGCTGGGCAGGCTGCGGCCCGCCTTCGCCGCCGACGGCACGATCACCGCGGGCTCGGCCTCGCAGATCTCCGACGGCGCCTGCGCGGTGGTCGTCATGTCCAGGGCCAAGGCGGAGGAGCTCGGGCTGACCTGGCTGGCCGAGATCGGGCGGCACGGGAACGTGGCGGGCCCGGACGCCTCCCTGCAGTCGCAGCCGGCCAACGCCATCAAGCACGCGCTCGGCAAGCAGGGGCTGTCGGTGGACGACCTCGACCTGGTCGAGATCAACGAGGCGTTCGCCAGCGTGGTGATCCAGTCGGCCAAGGAGCTCGGCCTGCCGTACGACAAGGTGAACGTCAACGGCGGCGGCATCGCGCTCGGCCACCCCATCGGGGCGTCGGGCGCGCGCATCGTGCTGACCCTCGCGCACGAGCTCAGGCGGCGTGGCGGCGGGCTCGGCGCCGCGGGCCTGTGCGGCGGCGGCGGCCAGGGCGACGCGCTGATCATCCGCGTTCCCTAGGGAAAGCAAAAAGCCCGGCCGCGGAGATGATGGCGGCCGGGCTTCCTGTCGGGGGTCATGCCGTGCGAAGGCTGGCGAAGAACGACCTGGTGCGGCCGCCGCGCTCGGCGACGTGCGCCTTGCGGGCCTCCTTGACCTGCCGCTGGTGCGCCGCGGCCGCGTGGAGCTCGTCGATCCTGACCTGCATCATCTGGTAGTTGAGCTCGGGGCTCATGGGGTTCTCCCGTGTGTTCGTCGTCTTCCTGACACTCTCTAGATTCGGGCTAAGGCCCCTCCCCGCACATCGGGTGGATGCCCTATCTCCCGGCGTAGGGGCAGGTCCCCGCCGCCTAAGGCGGCCTAGGGACATGCCTAGAGCGACAGGAAGGGACGCCTACGGCCCCGTGGCCGCGACGATGGTGACCTTGGTGAAGCCCAGCGACTTCATCAGGCCCTCCAGCATCGCCTTGGTGTTGGCGTCGGCACGGGCCCGCAGGTCGCTGGCGACGGCCGCCTCGGCGATCTTCTTCTCCGCCAGGACGTAGAGCTCCTGCTGGTTCTGCGGGGAGGAGGACAGGAAGTCGGTCACCCGGTCGAACAGGCCGCGCTGCTGGGCGAAGACGTAGGACCGCTTGTTGTCGAGGTTGGGCTTCTCCAGCTGCGCGGCGGGCAGCCGTACGGTGACCTGGGTGCGGTCGGCCGAGACGGTGATCGCGTCCTTCGCCAGCGCGCCGAAGTCCACGTACGCGTCGACGTTGCCCGCGCCGACGAACAGGGTGCGCGTCCCCTTGATCCCGTCGGGCAGGAACGGCGCGTCCTTCTCCAGGTCGACCACGACCTGGAAGCTGCCCGTCGCCGCCTCGAACCTGGCCAGGTCGTGGATGGACTGCAGCAGCACGGGCTGGCTGCGGTCCACGTCGCGCTCCTCGAAGGGGTTGAGCCACGACCACGCCAGCCGCCCGCCCACCACCGCCAGGACGGCGAGCACCAGCGCCGCCGCCACGTATCGCCATCGGCGGCGCCTGGCCGCCGTCTGAACGGTCATGTAGAACTCACTGCCCCTGTCTACATGATCAACGCCAGCTCTGCGGTGACATCTCCGGTCCCCAGCTCTCACCGCTGGATGTGGGGTAGACGGGATAGGAGCTCGTGGCGCTCGGCGCGGGGGAGGCGACGGCGGGCCCGCCCCCGAAGTGCCTGGCCGACAGCCGGCAGGACTTGAAGTCGGTGTAGAACATCCGCAGCCAGTCGCGCCGCTGGTGCTCGGTCAGCCCGGAGAACCACGCCGCGGCGTACTGGTGCTCGGGCAGCGGGCCCCCAGGCAGCGGCTCGCCGCGCAGCCAGGCCATCACGATCTCCCGGTAGCCGCCCGCGGGCGTGCCCGAGCAGGTGGCGGCCAGGCTCTCGACGTAGTCGTAGATGGCCTCGTCGGCGAAGCCCGCCGACAGGTCGGGCAGGTGGATCGGCACGATGCCGGTCGAGGCGTGCAGGCTCTCGCCGAGCGGCCGCTGCTCCACCCTGGTGAACGCCGCGGGCGTGCCCGACAGCTTGGAGGCGATCTTCGTGAACGCGTCGCCGAGCTCGGTGAGGCCGCCGCGCATCCCCGGATGCAGGCAGACCGTGATCGGCCACTCCTGGCAGCTGTAGGCCAGCGGCTGCGCGCTGGCGGGCCGGGGCTCGGTCAGCAGCCTGGCCACGCCGGTGCCCGCCGCCAGCACGGCCAGCAGGGCGAAGGCCAGCACCAGCGCCTGGCGCGTCACCGCCGCCGCCCAGCCGAGCAGCAGGGTGAGCGCGACGCCGAGCAGCCACAGCGTCTGGTCGAAAAAGGCGGCCCCCGCGAGACCCTGGAACAGGTCGTACGGCTCGCCGGTGCCCGGCGCGAGCCGGTCGGCCCACGTCTTGCCCTCGGCCAGCCACGTGAACAGCCCGTAGCACCCGAGGCCCGCCACCAGCGGCGTCACCGCGTTGGGCACGAGCCATCCGGTCACCCACCCGATGACGGCATAGAGCGCCAGACCCGCCATGCCCATGCCGAGACCGGCCAGGTTGAGCCGTCCCGCCTGCTCGGTCAGCACGGTCTTGACCGCCAGTACCAGCACGGTCGCGGTGAACGACCCCACGACCACGACCACGATGGCCAGTGGGGCCTTGAGCGCGGTCCAGGTCGAGACCGACCTGCCACGCAGGGCGCGGCGCTTGCGCACGGCGACCCACGCCGCGAAGGCGGTCGCCACGGGACCGGTCAGCTTGAGTGACCCGATCACCGCCACCACGATGTTCTCCCAGGCGTCGACGCCGGGAATCAGGACGCTCCATGCGGCCACCAGGCCCACGGCCAGCAGAACGGCGGTCGTGACAGCCGCGCTCTGCTTCAGCTCCTCGCGTGTGACGCCGGCGTGCTCACGCACGGCGAAACCCCCCGCTGAAATACATCAAGCACCCCCCGTGCCCGGTCAGCGATCGCGGAACACCGGCTCATGGCCGTCCCCTGGCTCCGCGTCACCTTTTCGTGCGAGAACCATAACTGAGCGTGATGATTACTGCCCAGGTTCTTGGTCAAGCGGTGAATATGGTTGCGCTCGGTAACCATACGAACCAGGACGAGCGGCGCGCTAACGTAGCGCTGTGTCGCTCAACCTGCCGTTCGATCCGATCGAGCGCGCTGCTGAGACCTGGCGTGTTCACTTCGGGCCGTCCTCCGCCATGGCCGCGGTCACTTCGATCATGAGAGCGCACCAGATCCTGCTGTCGCAACTGGACTCGCTCCTCAAACCGTATGACTTGACCTTCGCCAGATACGAAGCGCTCGTGTTGTTGACCTTCAGCAGAACAGGCGCCCTCCCACTGTCGAAGATCGGCGAACGCCTCATGGTGCATCCCACGAGCGTCACCAACACCGTCGATCGCCTCGAGAAGGCTGGTCTGGTGGTCCGTCTGCGCAATCCGCGCGACGGCCGTGGGGTGCTCGCCGAGATCACCGACAGGGGGAGGGAGATCGTCGGCGCCGCGACCGCCGACCTGATGAACGCTGACTTCGGCATGACCATGTACGGCGAGAGCGAACTCGCCGAGATGTTCGACCTGCTCCGCACGCTACGGGTGGCGGCGGGTGACTTCAGTGTCTAAGGGTCGCGCCCGCCTCGGCCTTCGTTGGCTCCTTCGTCGCTCTCTCCGGCCGGGCTCCTGCGCTCCGTGCTACCACGATGCGGCAAGATGAGGAGCATGGCGGACATCTCTAGGCCCGGATCGCTCTACGGAGCGGTGGATCTGGGCGCGCGCAAGCAGGCAATGGAGGCGCAGGCCCGACGCGAGGCCGCGGGTCCCCAGGCGGCCGCGTCGGTGGTCGACGTGACCGACGAGTCGTTCACGACCGACGTCATCGACCGGTCGATGACGGTGCCGGTCATCCTCGACCTCTGGTCGCCCCGCGCTCCGGGCAGCGCCCAGCTCAGCCCGATTCTCGAGAAGGTGATCACCGACCTGCGCGGCAGAGCCGTGCTGGCCAAGGTCAACGTCGACGCCAGCCCGCAGGTGGCCCAGGCGCTGCGCGTGCAGGCCGTGCCGACCGTGCTGGCAATCTTCCAGGGGCAGGCGGTGACCGGCTTCCAGCAGGTGCTGCCCGAGCAGGAGGTGCGCCGCTGGCTCGACGAGCTGATGGGCGCGGTCGAGCAGTTCTACGAGGCCAACCCCGACGCCAGGCCGCAGGTCGACCAGGGCGAGGCGGCCGGCGCGCCCGAGCAGGCGGGGCCGCCCGCAGACCCCGACCTGGTGGCCGCCGAGCAGGCCATCGACCAGGGCGACCTCGACGCGGCCGCGGCCGCCTACGAGCGCCTGCTGGCCCGCTCTCCCGGCAACGAGGACGCCAAGATGGGCCTGGCCGGCGTCGGCCTGATCAAGCGGACGGCCTCCGTCGACCCCGCCGAGGTCGACCGCCGCCTGGGCGACCCCGCCGACATCGAGGCGCAGCTGCTCGCCGCCGACCTGGAGATGCTCTCGGGCAACGTCGAGCAGGCCTTCGGCCGGCTGGTCTCCGTCGTCAAGCGCACCTCGGGCGACGAGCGCGACACCGTGCGCAAGCACCTGCTCGGCCTGTTCGACGCGCTGCCGGGCGACGACCCCGCGCTGCTGAAAGCAAGGAGAGCGCTTTCGAGCGCACTGTTCTAATCTGAGAGGTATGCGGGTCGTCACGATCTCGGCGACGTACGGCACGGCTGGGAACGTCATCGGCCCGGCCGTGGCCGAACGCCTCGGCGTGCCCTTCGTCGACCGGGCGATCCCCAGCGCGGTGGCCGAGGAGCTCGGCTGCTCGATCGAGGAGGCGCTGGTCCACGACGACCGCGCCGAGAGCGGGCTCGGCCGCCTGCTCTCAGGGGCGATGCGGCTGCCGACGGTCACCTTCGGCGGCGTCGACATGTACATGCCGGGCGCGATGCCCCTGGCCCCCGAGGAATTCGTCACCAGGACCGAACGCATGATCAAGGACACCGCGCGGTCCACCGGCGGGGTGTTCCTCGGCCGTGCGGGGGCGCTCGTGCTGGCCGAGCACCCGGGAGCGCTGCACGTGCGGCTGGACGCGCCGGTGCGCAGGCGGATCCTGCAGACCGCCGCGCTGTCGGAGGTCTCCGAGCGGGCGGCCCGCAAGCTGGTCGAGGACAACGACAGGGCCAGGTCGGCCTATGTCCGGCATTTCTACCGAGCCGACCCGGCCGATCCCCACCACTACCACCTCGTGGTCGACAGCACGATCATCCCCGTGCAGGCCTGCGTCGAGCTGGTCGTCACGGCTGCTGAGGCTGTGGGCTGAGGCGCGGCTCCAGGCGGTGGTCCTGGCAGCCGCGCGGCGCGACGAGCGGGTTACACCGGGCGATCGCCCCTCCCGGCAGTTCGGCGACGTAGTCGCTGCCGTTGCGAGCGGACAGGCCGACGACGGGGAAGTCCGTGCTGATCATCTGGGCGCCGCTGTCGAGCGCCGCCTTGAGCCGCGTGGTGTCACCCGAGCGGGCCTCGGCGAACGGCACGTCGGAGCGGGTGCGGACGTAGTAGCCGCGGCGGACGAAGTCCTGGATCTGGGCGGTGTTGGCGCCCAGCGGGTCGTTCCATCCGATGAAGGCGGCGTCGGCACGGCCCGGCCTGGAGTTGGTGAACAGCACCCTGCCCTCCAGGTTCGGACGCCCGGCCAGGTAGGGCGTCTGGACGGCGGCCGACTGGTTGTCCATGAAGAACATCACCTTGCCGCGCGAGTCGCTGAGGCGCGGCCAGCCGTGCCGTAGCACGCTCTCCTCCAAGGACAGGCCCGGCCTGCGCACGTCGTCGGCGGTGATCAGGCGGTCGTCGGGGAAGACCGTGCGGATCTCCGCGTCGAGGGCGTCGAGGAGGGCGGCGGTCCACGGGCCGCTCTTGGCGCCGCCCGCGGCCTCCTTGGCGGGGTCGGTGGTCTTCAGTTCGGTGAGGATCGTGATCGGCACGTGTCCCGGGTTGGCGTCGGACCAGTCGCGCACCTGGCGCAGGCACTTGACCAGGGTGGAGCAGGTGGTGGCGTAATCGTGGTCGCCCCAGTGCAGCACCTTGAACCCTGGCTTCGCCAGGTCGGGGTCGTCGAGCGGGGGCAGTCCGGCGTCCCGTCTGACCAGCGGCCTGGTGTAGAGGCCGCCCTGCGGGTCGGGGAAGACGTCGAGCTCGATGCCACGCACCCGCTGCGAAGCGAACTGGTGGGGGAGCGCCGCGTGCGAATACTGGAGGTTCCACCAGTTGGCGTCCGTCTTCCGCTGGACGTCCTTCTCGGCGTCGGTCACCTCGCGGTGGTAGCTGTTGTGGGTGGCGATCGTCTGGATCTGGTTGATCCTGACGTCTGACCTGCTCGTCGTGCCCACGGCGGGGGCGGCGGAGCTGAGGACGGCGAGCGCGGTCGCAGCGAGCAGAGCGGTCACTCGGGACATGAGGCTCCTCGAGGGGTTCGTGGGGGCACCACCGACGGTCGCCGGGGGTGATGAACACCCGATCAAGAAAGAGTTCTCCCATTTCGGAAATGTCCGTAAACAATCCCGTCAAGACCGCTGTCGAGAGGACTCGCCGAAGGTGGCACCATGGATGCATCCTTGGTCAGGCGCAAAGGAGCGATCGACGTGGCCACCGTCCCGAGCGTGTCTTACTCCATCACCGTGCGACTCGAGGTCCCGGCCGGCGGCAAGGCCGTCAGCCAGTTGACCCACGCCGTCGAGTCGGCGGGTGGCGTGGTCACGGCACTCGACGTCACCAACGCGGGGCACGAGAAGCTCCGCATCGACGTCACCTGCGCGGCCAGGGACACCGACCACGCGCAGCAGATCGTCGACCAGCTCGAGGCGGTCGAGGGCGTCGTCATCCACAAGGTCTCCGACCGCACCTTCCTCATGCACCTCGGCGGCAAGATCGAGATGCAGTCGAAGGTGCCGCTGCGCAACCGCGACGAGCTGTCGATGGCCTACACGCCGGGCGTCGCCCGCGTCTCCATGGCCATCGCCCGCAACCCCGAGGACGCCCGCCGCCTCACCATCAAGCGCAACAGCGTCGCGGTCGTCACCGACGGCTCGGCCGTCCTCGGCCTCGGCAACATCGGCCCGGCCGCCGCGCTGCCCGTCATGGAGGGCAAGGCGGCGCTGTTCAAACGCTTCGCCGGCATCGACGCGTGGCCCATCTGCCTCGACACCCAGGACGTCGACGAGATCGTCTCCATCGTCCGCGCCATCGCGCCCGGATTCGGCGGCATCAACCTGGAGGACATCTCCGCGCCGCGCTGCTTCGAGGTCGAGGCCCGCCTGCGCGACCTGCTCGACATCCCCGTCTTCCACGACGACCAGCACGGCACCGCGATCTGCGTGCTCGCCGCCCTCACCAACGCCCTGCGCGTGGTCGAAAAGCGCATCGAGGACGTCCGCATCACGATGGCGGGCGCCGGCGCGGCGGGCACCGCCGTCCTGCGCCTGCTGCTGGCCGCGGGCGCCCGCAACGTGATCGTCTGCGACTACCTCGGCGCCGTCCACCTGGGCCGCGACGACCTCGACGACTCCCTGCGCTGGATCGCCGAGCACACCAACGCCGAGGGCTACTCGGGCGACCTGCGCGGCGCGGTCAAGGGCGCGGACGTCTTCGTCGGCGTCTCGGCTCCCGGCATCCTGACCGGCGACGACATCGCCACCATGGCCTCGAACGCCGTGGTGTTCGCCCTGGCCAACCCCGAGCCAGAGGTCTCGCCCGACGACGCCCGCGAGCATGCCGCCGTCGTGGCCACGGGCCGCTCCGACTACCCCAACCAGATCAACAACGTGCTGGCCTTCCCCGGGGTCTTCCGTGGCCTGCTCGACGCCCAGGCCACGGAGGTCACCGAGCAGATGCTGCTGGCGGCGGCGGGCGCGCTGGCCGCCGTGGTCACCCCTGAGGAGCTCGGGCCCAACTACATCGTCCCGAGCGTCTTCCACCCCGATGTGTCCACCGCCGTCGCGGCGGCGGTCAGGGAGTCGGCCGGCGGCAGGGCGCGCGGCTTCACCGAGGCCTGACGGTCTACTCCCCGGCGCCCGGACGCCTGCCGACGGCCCTGGTGAGCGGGCCGTCGGGCGTCTGGCGCGGCCAGATCGAGCCGTACCACCACACGATCCCGCCCATCAGCACGAGCCCGGCCCCCGTGGCCAGCTTGCCCATGAGGTCGGCGGGCGGGCCCGTGTACGGCAGGTGGCCGTCGCCCTCACCCCAGTTCCGCCACCTGCCGTTTCCCCAGCCGGCACTGTGCCTCGGGCAGTCGTTGTAGACCCGATGGGCGTCGACCAGCTTGTCGTCGTGCTCGTTGCTGACGTGGTTGACCTGAATGCTGGCCGAGCGCCCCCTCGGGATCGGCACGTACACGGTCGTGCTCCTGCGCGCCTTCACCGTGCCCCGCTCGACCAGGTGGTCGTCCTTCTCCACGGTGAAGCCGGCCGCGTAGTCGCTGTTGCTCTCGAGCAGCACGGGCACCATGTTCGTGTCGCAGTTCTGCTCGCGGACCGTCATGGTGAAAGGGTCGTTCTCTTTGAGGTCATCCGCGGAGGCGGCCGTCGGAAAGAGGATCATCGCCCCTGTCGGCATCAGCAGCAGGGAGAGGGCGAGTCGGTTCCCGGTGGTCATGGCTTCTCCCGAGCACTTCAAGATTGTGATCTTTGCTACCTACAGTGCCCATATGTATGCGCTCGGTAACATCAGGCGCTCGGGGGCGCGGGATGCGCTCCGCACCGGTCATGATGGAGTCATGGCGGAGGCGATCTACGTCGGCGGGCTGTTGGTGGCGACGCCACTGCTCGACGATCCCAACTTCCGGCGGAGCGTGGTTCTGATCCTCGAACACGACGTCGACGGCGGCACTCTCGGTGTGGTGCTGAACCGGCCGAGCGAGATCGCCGTCACCCAGGTGCTACCGGTGTGGGACACCCTGGTGAGCGGTCCCGCCGTGCTCTTCGAGGGCGGGCCCGTCCAGACCGACAGCGCGCTGGCCCTGGCCGCGGTGCCGAGCGGGGAGGAGCCGCTGGGCTGGCGGCGGCTGCACGCGGGCACGCCCGCCGTCTCGCGGCTGGGCACGGTCGATCTCGACGCGCCACCCGAGATCCTGGCGGGCGAGATCGCCCAGATGCGGATCTTCGCCGGATACGCGGGGTGGACGTCGGGTCAGCTGGAGAGCGAGATCGCCGAGGGGGCGTGGTACGTCGTTGACTCGGAGGCGGGTGACACCTTCGACGCCGACCCCGGGCGGCTGTGGCGCTCCGTGCTGCGCCGTCAGCACGGGGAGCTGGCCTTCGTGGCCACCCACCCCGACGACCCGACGATGAACTAGCCGGCGAGGTCCCAGCCGGGGCGGAAGCTGCGCTCGGCGAGGGTGAGCGCGGCCTCCACGCGGTCGAACATCTCGCCCATGCTGGTGATCTTCGGTCTGGGGCACTCGAAGCCGACCCTGACGGTGGCCATGGCGTAGGCGACGACCATGTGGGGGAGTTGGTGGACGGCGGGGTCGAGGCCCTGGCGCCGGGCCACCTCGACGGCCAGGCGCCGCTCGGTCTCGACGCCGCGCGCCACGCTCCTGCCGGCGAGCGCGGGGTTGGACTCGATGAGCCGCTGCATCTTCATGAATCTCTCGGTGTCGTCAGGTGTCGCGTCGTTGAACTCTCGCATCATGACGCGCAACGCCTGCAGGAGGGACGTGAAGGGCGGCTCGTCGTCGGGCCGGTGCAGGAGCGCCTCGGTGAGGACCTCCTCGCTGTGGTCGTGGAACCACAGGACGACGTGCTCCTTGCCGGTGAAGTAGCGGAAGAACGTGCGAGCTGAGATCTCGACGGACCCCGCGATCTGCTCCACGGTGGTCATCTCGTATCCTTGTTCGAGGAACAGGTCGAGCGCCGCGTCGAGGATCGCGAGTCGCGTCTTCTCCTTTTTACGCTCCCGTAGGCCCATGGCAACCTCCCTGTCACAGTGTGCCACATGTCAGCGGCTGCTAAATAAAACCATTTGTCATTTGTCATCCTGTGCCATAAATTTGCCCTCGACTATCGATTCGTATGCATTAGGGGGACTTCCATGGCCGAAGCCAGGACCATGACGGCGAAGATGCCGTCGGATCCGGAAGGGGGCACCAAGGGCAGCCCATGGCTGACGCTGCTGGCGGTCTCGCTCGGCGTCATCATGGTGATGCTCGACGGCACCGTGGTCGGCATCGCCAACCCCAGCATCGGCGCGGATCTCAAGGCAACCCTGTCGGACCTGCAGTGGGTGACGAGTGGTTACCTGCTGGCGCTCGCGGTCTTCCTGATCACCGCGGGCAAGCTCGGTGACCTGTTCGGCCACAAGCGGATCTTCCTGATCGGTGTCGCGGGCTTCACCCTGACCTCGCTGGCCATCGGCTTCTGCAGCTCGATCACCCAGTTGATCATCCTGCGCGTGCTCCAGGGCCTGTTCGGCGCGCTGCTCCAGCCCGCCGCCCTGGCGCTGCTGCGCAACGCCTTCCCCGGCCCGAAGCTGAACCAGGCCATGGGCGCGTGGGGTGGCATCATCGGTCTGTCCAGCGCCGCGGGCCCGATCGTCGGTGGTCTGCTGGTGGAGAACGCCACCTGGCAGTCGGTGTTCTTCATCAACGTGCCGGTGGGCATCGCCGCACTGATCATGGGTGTGCTCATCATCAACGAGAGCAAGACCCAGCTGCTGGCCAAGGTCGACTGGCTGGGCGTCGTGCTCCTGTCGGGCGCGATGTTCTCGCTGGTCTGGTCGATCATCAAGGCGCCCGAGTGGGGCTGGGGCGACGTCAAGACGGTGGGCTTCCTCATCGCCTTCGCGCTGCTGACCGCCGTGTTCATCTTCTGGCAGACCCGGGCCAGGCAGCCGCTGGTGCCGCTGTCGATCTTCAAGAACCCGTCGGTCACCATCGGCACGGTGCTGATGATGATGGTGGCGTTCGCGATGTTCGGCGCGATGTTCTTCCTCGGCTTCTTCTTCCAGGGCGTGCACGGCCTCACTCCGCTGGAGGCGGGCGTGCGCATGCTGCCGATGAGCGCGGGCATGATCATCGCTTCGCCGCTGGCGGGCATGGCGATCGGCCGGCTCGGCCCGAAGATCACGATGGCCGCGGGCCTGGTCATCACGGCGCTGGCCATGTTCCTGATGTCCCGTCTGGGCATCGAGGCGTCGTTCGTCGACAGCGGGATCCCGTTCCTGGTCCTGGCCTTCGGCCTGTCGCCGGTCTTCGTGGGCGCCACCGAGATCATCGTCGGCAACGTCGAGCCCCAGTACGCCGGTGTCGCCGGTGGCGTGCAGCAGTCCGCCATGCAGATCGGCGGCGCGCTGGGCACGGCCATCCTGGGCGCGGTGATGGCCAGTGAGATCGCCGGCACGCTGCCCGGCTACCTCGGCCCCGCGGCCAAGACCATCCCGCCCGCCCAGCTGAGCCTGCTCGAACAGGCCGCGGCCTTCGGCACCGCGCCGACCCAGGGCCTGCCCGCGCAGCTGGCCGAGGTGGTCACCAACGCCGTGCACAACTCGTTCATGGACGGCATGCACCTGGCCTTCCTGGTGAGCACGGGCGTGGCCATCCTCACCGCGATCCTGGCGCTGTTCGTCAAGCGCGGCGCCACGCCGACCGAGGGCGCTCCCGTCCACGTCGGCTGAGGCCGATCCAGCCCTGCGGCTCCCGCCGGTTTCCGGCGGGAGCCGCAGCTCTTTTGTGGAGGGAGGGCGTCGGCCGCATACACTCGATGCGTGAGCACGAAGATCCTTCCAGAGCAGGAAACAACCCCGCGGCTCTCGCACGGTGACGGCGACCACGAACGGTTCGCCCACTATGCCGACAAGCACAAGATCACCGAGAGCATGGTGACCGGCACGCCGATCCGCGCCCTGTGCGGCAAGGTCTGGGTGCCCAGCCGCGACCCGAAGAAGTACCCGGTCTGCCCGGAGTGCAAGGAGATCTACGAAGGGCTGCCACAGGGCGGCGACGGTGACGACGGCAAGCAGTGAGTGTTGATCGCGGGAAATCCCCCGAGGCGCAGCTAAGGTCGCGATATTGACCAGCTCATGCCGCATCGGGGGATCGCATGGCCCGGCGTACGACCGCCGCTGCTCTGGTGTGCCTGCTCGCCGCCTGGCCCTTGGCCGTGGCGACCGCGCCCGCCTCGGCCACGGGAGGCTGCTCGCCGGCCTCGAGGAACGGCAGGGGCGACGCCCGTCCCGAGCCCGCCCCGGTGGCGGCCGTGCTCGCCGACCTCGCCTCGCGGGCGCGCCCCTCCGCCGACCTCGCCGCTCCCATCACCGTGCCGATGTGGGTGCACGTGCTGAGCGACGGCGTCCGCAGAGCTCCTGACGAGGCGGTCACGGCGCAGGTGGCGACCCTCAACGCCGCCTACGCGGGCGAGTACGGCGGCGTCGACACCAATGTGCGCTTCCGCCTCGACGGCGTCACCGTGACCTCCAAGGCCACGTGGTTCGCCAACCCGCTGGGGCACGAGGCGGAGATGAAGACCGAGCTGCGCCGCGGTGGCTCGGACACCCTCAATCTGTACGTCGGCCAGCTGGCCGAACTCGTGCTGGGATACTCGACCTATCCCTTCTGGTACGCGAACAACCCCCACCTCGACGGCGTCGTCATCGACTGGCGCAGCCTGCCGGGCGGCGCGATGGCCGACTTCGACCGCGGATTCACCAGCGTGCACGAGATCGGCCACTGGCTCGGCCTGCTCCACACCTTCGACAACGGCTGCGGGCCCCTCGGCGACGGCGTGGAGGACACCCCGCCGCAGGCCACGCCCACCGAGGGGTGCCCCGAGAGCAAGGACACCTGTCCCGAGCCCGGCGCCGACCCGATCCACAACTTCATGGACTACACCCATGACCGGTGCATGTCGGAGTTCACCCAGGGGCAGGCCGTCCGCATGCACGAGATGTGGTCGGCCTACCGCGCCCAGACCTGACGATCCCACCTGACTAGGATGTGCGGGTGACAGCACCGAAGACACTAGACACTCCATACGCACCCCCTCGCATCTTCGGTTCCGAATACCGCGCCGCGAGCCTCGGCATCCTTCTCTGCGTCACCCTGGTCGCCTTCGAGGGCATGTCCGTCGGCGTGGTCATGCCCGCCATCTCGGAAGAGCTCGACGCCCTCGGCCTGTACGGCATGAGCTTCTCCGCCTTCCTCATCGGCGGCTTGTTCGCCAACGTCGTGGCGGGTCTGTGGTCGGACAGGAAGGGCCACGCACTGCCGTTCATCGCCGGCATCACGCTGTTCGTCATCGGCATGGCGCTGGCCGGAGCGGCGGTCAACAAGGAGCTGTTCGTCCTGGCCAGGATCGTGCAGGGGCTCGGCGGCGGCTCGACCATCGTGGCCTGCTACGTCATGATCGCCAGGGTCTACGCCCCCGAGGCCAGAAGCAAGATCTTCGCGGCCATCTCCGCCGCCTGGGTGGTCCCCGCCATGGTCGGCCCCGCCGTCGCGGGACTCGTGGCCGACACCGTCGGCTGGCGGTGGGTCTTCTACGGCATCTGCCCGCTCATCGTGCCCGCCCTGATCATGCTGCTTCCCGCGCTCAGGCAGAGCTCGCGGGGCAACCCGGAGCAGGCGGTGCGGTCCGTGCCGCGCATCATGGCGGCGGCCGCCACCGCGGGCGGCGCCGCGCTGCTGCTGTTCGGCGTGGACCGGGTGCACCAGTCGCCGGTCGCCGGCGGCCTCGCCACCGTGGGCGGCCTGGCGCTGCTCGTCATCGGCCTGCCCAGGCTGCTGCCCAAGGGCGCGCTCAGGTTCGCCCGCGGACTGCCCACCACGATCATGATGCGCGGCATGTACTCGGCGGCGTTCTTCGGCGTCAACTCCTTCATCCCGCTCGTCCTCACGCAGGTGAAGCACTTCGGCACCGCCGAGGCGGGCATCGCGCTCACCACCGGCGCGCTCGGCTGGTCCACGGGGGCCTACCTGCAGAGCAGGCGCGCCTACTCCGCGCAGAAGCTGCTGCGGCTCGGCGCCGCGGCCGTGCTGGTCGGAGTGCTGGGCACGATGCTCACCGCACTGCCGCCCTTCAGCGGCTGGGTCGCGGTCCCCGCGTGGATCGTCGCCGGACTCGGCATGGGCATCTCCGTCACCACGGTCAGCGTGACCATGATGCGGCAGTCGCCCGAGGACGAGCAGGGCAAGAACTCCGCCGCGATGCAGGTCATGGACACCCTCGGCGCCGCGCTCGCCATCGGTGTCGGCGGCGCGCTGATCAACCTGATCGGGCACGCGCCCGCCCAGATCTCGACCGGGTTCGTCGTGATCGCCCTCCTCATGGGCGCCATCGCGCTGGCCGCCGTGGTGATCGCCTCCAGGATCAGGACCTGAACTCATTTCCCCCTCGCGCCCCAGCGATCACGAATCCCCTGATGGCCGCCCGCATGAGTGATAAGACGGCGGCATGGAGGACGATCGACGGGTGTGGCCGCCGGGTTCGCCCGACCCGGATCCGCCGTGGAATCCGCAGCTCAGGCGGACGGTGGAGCGGTCTCTGCCCGACGCCCTGCCGCCCGACACCCTGCCGCCCTCCGCCCGGCTGTACGGCGCGCCCGCCGCGCCCAGGAGGCCACGACGGTGGCCGCGCAGGGCGGGGGCGCTCCTCGCTCTGATCGTGGCGGGCGGGCTGGTCGCGGGGCTGGCCACGGTCGTGCTGCGGCTGGCCGTACCCGATCAGGCCAGGACGGCGATGCTGACCGACGCCACGGCCGCCGTCGCGATCCCGCTGCCCGAAGGGTGGCGGCAGGACCCCGTGCCGCCCGTCACCGGCTTCACCTCCGCCGCCCGCCGCGGCGGCGAGGCGCTGGTCATGGCGCGGCCGAGCGGCGCCCCCGCCGACGCGGCCAGGGCCACGGCCGAGGCCGCGGAGCTCTACTCCCGGCTGCTGCTGCACGGCGACACGGTGCGCGTGGTCGAGGACCGGCCCATCACCATCGGCCCGTACGGCGGGCACACGCGTTCGCTCCGCGCGGAGTACAAGGACGTGGTGAACCGTCCGGCGTATCTTCGAGTGATGCTTCTCACGAAACCCGGCAGGACGGTCGTCGTCGTCGGGCTCCTCCAACCCGACGAAACCACCAGCAGGCAGGCGCTCGACGAGGTCATGACGAGCGTGCGATAAGCCCAATAGCACGCAGAGGTGAGCTTGGCCAGGATCCGCTTAGCACGGCACGTCTTGTCGGTGCCCCCGATTACCCTTGGGTCACTGTGAGAGAGCGAAGCACACGAGTCCCAGAGGTGATGGCGTGAGTACGTTCGCGGCATCCCACCTGTCGCCCTCCTATCCCGACCGCGCAGCCTGGGGCACCGCGCCCAAACTGCGCGCCTGGCAGCAGGAGGCCTTCGACCTCTACTTCAGGCGCGAGCCCCGCGACTTCATGACCGTCGCGACGCCCGGCGCGGGAAAGACCACCTACGCGCTGCGCATCGCGAGCGAGCTGCTCACCCAGGGCGTGATCAGGGCGATCACCATCGTCACGCCCACCGAGCACCTCAAGCGTCAGTGGGCCGACGCGGCGGGCAAGGTCGGCATAGCGATCGATCCCGAGTTCAAGAACAGCCAGGGCACCACCTCGCGCGACTACCTCGGCGTGGCGGTCACCTACGCGCAGGTCGCCATGCACCCTGCGCTGCACAGGGCCCGCACGGAGGCGCGCAAGACGCTGATCATCTTCGACGAGGTCCACCACGCGGGCGACGCCAAGTCGTGGGGCGACGGCATCAAGGAGGCCTTCGAGCCCGCCACCCGCCGCCTCCACCTCACCGGCACCCCCTTTCGGTCCGACGACAGTCCCATCCCCTTCGTCGAGTACGCGGAGGACGCCGAGGGCTTCAAGCGCAGCGTCTCCGACTACTCCTACGGCTACGGCCCCGCCCTGGCCGACGGCGTCGTGCGCCCGGTCATCTTCCTGGCCTACTCGGGCGAGATGAAGTGGCGCACCAGGGCGGGCGACGAGATCGCCGCGACGCTCGGCACCCCGCTCACCAAGGACCAGCTCTCCCAGGCCTGGCGCGCCGCGCTCGACCCCAAGGGCGACTGGATCCGCCAGGTGATGCAGGCCGCCGACCGCCGCCTCACCGAGGTGCGTCGCGGCGTGCCCGACGCGGGCGGCCTGGTCATCGCCACCGACCACGAGGCCGCCCGCGCCTACGCCCGCCACCTGCGCAACATCACCGGCGAGGGCGCCACGGTCGTGCTCTCCGACGACCCCGGGGCGTCCAAGAAGATCAAGCAGTTCTCCGCGTCGCAGGACAGGTGGCTGGTCGCGGTCCGCATGGTGTCGGAGGGCGTCGACATCCCCCGCCTGTGCGTGGGCGTCTACGCCACCTCCACCTCCACGCCGCTCTTCTTCGCCCAGGCGGTCGGGCGCTTCGTGCGCGCCCGCAAGCGGGGCGAGATGGCCTCGGTCTTCCTGCCCTCGGTGCCGACCCTCATGGGGCTGGCCAACGAGATGGAGCTCGAGCGCGACCACGTCCTCAACAAGCGCCCGCCCGAGGACGGCCTCGACGACAGCCTGCTCGAGAACGCCAACAGGCGGCAGGACAACCCAGACGTCCTCGGCGACGAGCTGCCGTTCGAGACGATGGAGACGAATGCCACCTTCGACAGGGTCCTGTTCGACGGCGGCGAGTTCGGCACGGGCGCCGAGGTCGGCTCCGCCGAGGAGGAGGACTTCCTCGGCCTGCCGGGGCTGCTCGAACCCGACCAGGTGGCCTCCCTGCTGCGCAAGCGACAGGCCGACCAGCAGGCGGCCAAGCGGCGCGCGCCCAAGCCGGCCGAGCCGGTCATGTCGCCTCATGAGCAGCTGGCCGAGCTGCGCAAGGAGCTCAACGGGCTGGTGGGCGCGTGGAACCACCGCACGGGGCAGCCGCACGGGGTGATCCACTCGGAGCTGCGCCGCGCCTGCGGCGGCCCGCCGATCGCCCAGGCGACGGGGGAGCAGGTCCAGGAGCGCATCAACAAGATCCGCCAATGGGCGACGCAACGATCCCGCTAGCGCACTTTCCATGAGCTCCTTTACGGCACAGCTATTAGGAGCTTTCTGTGCGGCACAGCTTTAAGAGCTTTCTGTACGGCACAGCGGGCTGACGGCCACCGGGGTCACCGGTGGCCGTCAGCCCATCACGCATACTCCAGCAGGACTCCGGTGCCCGCCGTCACGTCAGGCTCCTTGACCGCCTGCCGGATCACGGACCAACCGCCTCACCAAGAGCTGATCGGCCCTCTCGCCGACCGACCGCCTCACCGACGGCTGATCGGCCCCCTCATCGACCGACCGCCTCACCGACGGCTGATGGGCCCCTCACCGACCGACCTCGGCCTCGTTGACGTCGCCTGTCCCGCGCCTCGTCGACGCCGACCGACTCCCACTTCCTCGACCCGTCCCCGCCGCACCGATCCGCCCCGTCTCATCGACTGATCGATCGGTTGGCCAGCCTGGGGTTCAGCGGCTCAGGGGGATGCGGTTGCCTGAGCGGCCGTCCACGGTCACGTAGCGAGGGCCGTCGGGCAGGTCGAGGGTGAGGGCCAGGGACGCGGTACTGTGCTCGACGTGCACGGGAACCGTCCTGGCGCCTTCGTGGTGGGTCTGCGGCGTGCCCTCCCAGCGACCCTGCGGGGCGCCTTCGCTCACCCAGACCCTCAGCTCGCGTCCCTTGCGGCGCAGGACCACGTCGGCCGTCCTGCACTCGTCGGACGCGGCCGCCCAGTAGAGCCTCAGCCGCTCGTGACGCCTGCCCAACCGCGCCGCCTGAGGCACGGGCGTCCGCTCGACGCACTCCGCCATGGCGGGCTGCTGCGCCGCCGCAGGCACGTCGTAGGCGACCACCACGCGCGACTCCCGCTCCTCGCTGACCACCACCGTCGCCGCCTCCATCGCCACCAGGGTCAGCACGGCTCCGATACGGGCCGGATGGCGGCCGCGTACGAGGAACCAGAGGCACAGCGGCGACAGCACGAGCCAGGCGAGGCCGAGAGCGAAGGCGAGCATGGGACGTCCTCTACACGTCGGATGAGCTTCCTGGCTCTCCGTAGTAGTTCAGGAGCGAGGAGTTCTCACCGCCTTGACCATCACATCGCCGGCGCGTTGCGAGGTGTCTAACCTCCCAGCACCGTCAGCGAACCACGATCACCTTCCAGGTCGTTGGCAGGCCACCTGGTTGCCCCACAGAACGCCCTCCGGGTTGTCCGGGGGTGGCTGAGCCGTCCTCGGTCGTGAGTAGGCGACCAGGCCCGCGCAGAGGCAGATGTCCAATGGGAGACCAGATCGTCCTCGCCGCCTTCTAGGACGTCAGTGGACAATCAGCCGGTTCCGGATCCGCCTGGTTGCCCTCCAGGCCGCCTTCCGGGGCGGCTGCGGGTGACCGAGTCGCCGTTGGATCATGAGTGGGCGACCGGGCGGCTGCAGGGCGGCCAAGGGCTCCGAGCCGCCCTCCGGGGTGCCAGCGGACGGCTGGGTTGCTCGCCGGGGTGTCAGTGGACGACTGGGTCGCCCTTCAGGGTGGCGCCTGCGTCGCGGAGTTGGGCCAGGGCCACCTCCGTTGTCTGCCTGGACACTCCGGCCGTGAGGCCCAGCAGCACGCGCACCGCGAGGCCGTGCTCCACCGCGTCCATGGCCGTGGCGCGGACGCAGTGGTCGGTGGCGATGCCCACGACGTCGACCGTGTGGACCTTGCGCTCTGCCAGCCATTCCCCCAGCGGCTGGCCCGCCGGCGAGGATCCCTCGAAACCGCTGTAGGCCGCCTCGTTGGCGCCCTTGCTGAACACCTCTTCGACCTTCGAGGTGTCGAAGGCGGGGTGGAAGTCGGCGCCCTGGGTGCCCACGACGCAGTGCGCCGGCCAGGTCCTGACGAAGTCGGGCTCGGCGTGGAAGTGCGAGCCGGGATCGATGTGGTAGTCGCGGGTGGCCACCACGTGGTCGTAGCGATGGGAGGCCACATGCTCGCTGATAGCGGCCGCGACCTCGGCGCCGCCCGACACGGGGAGGCTGCCGCCCTCGCAGAAGTCGTTCTGCACGTCCACGATGATCAATGCGGTGCTCACACTGTCGAGCCTACTCATGCCCCACCCGCCGAGGCGGACCAGGGCAAGCAGGCCATGACGAGCCGGACACGACAGGGCGAACGGAGCCGGGCGAGCAGGGCGGGGCGAGTAGCGGGGGCAGGGCGGCCGTAGCCGGACGAGCGAGGCCGGCGCAAAGTGGCACCGCATGAGCAGGGCGGGAATGCAAGACGGGGCTAGCCAGGGAGGCGGCTAGCCGGGAGGGAGCGGGCGGGGGAGGGGCCTGGGAGGGTGCCGCCAGTGGGCTGGCGGGGCGAGGGCGAGGGTCAGGCGAATTCGGTGGGGATGGCCGCGTAGCCCCGGCCGAGGTGGAGTGCGTCCTGGGGGAGGAGGGCGACGGTCTCGCGGTGCCGGTCGCGGGCCGCGATCAGGGGCTCGGCGCCGACGATCTCGCCGTCCACAACCAGCTCGTGCAGCAGGGGGAGCCCGCCCTCGGGCGCGACGCCCGAGGTCGTGACCACCTCGGTCTCGAACCTGCCCTGGTCGTCCAGCAGGCGGAAGGCCTGCTTGCGCCCGCCGCGGGACGGCTTGCCCACCGAGCGCTTCGCCACCGCCTCCAGCTTGCCCGATGCGGTCTCCCTGGCCACCAGCTTGTAGACCAGGGCCGCCGTGGGTACGCCCGAGCCCGTGACGAGGGAGGTGCCGACGCCGTACCCGTCGACGGGGGCGGCGGCCAGCGCGGCGATGGCGTACTCGTCCAGGTCGGAGGTGACCAGGATGCGGGTGTTGAACGCGCCGAGCGCGTCGAGCTGCTCGCGCACCTCTTGGGCGGCGGCGGCCAGGTCGCCCGAGTCGATCCTGACCGCGCCGAGCTTCGGACCGGCCAGCTCGACCGCCGTCCGCACCGCCTCCGCGACGTCGTAGGTGTCGACCAGCAGCGTGGTGCTCTCGCCGAGCGAGGCGATCTGGGCCTGGAAGGCGTCGCGCTCGCTGTCGTGGAGCAGCGTGAAGGCGTGCGCCGCCGTACCGGCCGTGGGGACGCCGAACTCGCGTCCGGCCATCAGGTTGGAGGTGGAGGAGAAGCCGGCGATGTACGCGGCGCGGGCGGCGGCGACGGCCGCCCGCTCGTGCGTACGGCGGGAGCCCATCTCGATGATGGGCCGGCCGCCCGCGGCGTTGGTCATGCGAGAGGCGGCCGAGGCGATCGCGCAGTCGTGGTTGAGGATGGACAGGATCATGGTCTCGAGGAGGACGGCCTCCGCGAACGTCCCCTCCACGACCATGATCGGCGAGGCGGGGAAATACAGGTCGCCTTCGCGGTAGCCGTACAGGCTCCCGGAAAATCGGTAATCGCCGAGAAACGCCAGAGTCGGTTCGTCGACGACGTTGTGCTCGCGGAGGAAGGTGAGTTCTTCCTCACCGAAGCGGAAGTGCTGCAGTTCGTCCAGCACTCTGCCGGTGCCGGCGACCACCCCATACCGCCGTCCGCCGGGCAAATGGCGCGCGAACACTTCGAAGACAGCTCGCCGGTGGGCCGCGCCACTGCGGAGGGCGGCCTGCAACATCGTCAGCTCATAGTGATCTGTGAGCAACGCAGTGCTCATGGTCATTCTCACGAGTTCGAGACTACGGCCCAGATAGGGCAGACTCGGGGATGTGGGTAGCACCGCTCCAATCGCCGTCGAGCGCCCTTCATCGGACGTCCGGCCCGATCTGCCATGGGTCACGATCGTCTGGAACGACCCGGTCAACCTGATGTCGTACGTGACCTATGTGTTCCAGACCGTGTTCGGCTACTCCAAGGAGAAGGCCGAGAAGCTCATGATGGACGTCCACCACAAGGGCAAGGCCGTCGTGTCGAGCGGCACGCGCGAAGAGATGGAACGCGATGTGCAGATTCTTCACTCCTACGGCCTCTGGGCGACGCTCCAGTCGGACTCGCTCTCGTGAGGTGGTGCAGGTGAGCTCGGGCTTCAAGTCCCGTCACGGCGGCGGCGTCATCGCGCAGTTCGAGGCCGCCGAGGTCTCGATCCTGCGCTCTCTGGTGACCCAGGTCCTCGGCCTCGTGGCGCCGGGCGAGACCGGCGACGACCCGCTGGAGCGCGCGCTCGGCATCGGCTCTCCGCAGCAGCCCACCGATCCCGTGCTGGCACGGCTGTTCCCCTCTGCCTACGCCGACGAGGCGGAGGCGGGAGAGTTCCGCCGCTACACCGAGGCGACGCTGCGCGACGGCAAGCGCGCCGACGCCCAGACGATGCTCGACACCGCCCGTCCGGGGCGCACCGAGCTCACGGCCGAACAGGCCCAGGCGTGGCTGCGGTCGCTCAATGACGTACGGCTGGCGCTGGGCACGCGGCTGGAGGTGACCGAGGAGGTGCACGAGGAGATCGCGACGATGTCCGAGGACGATCCCCGGTATCCGGCGTTCGTTACCTACGACTGGCTCACCTACCTCCAGGACACCTTGGTCCGCGCCCTCTGGTGAACCCCCACTGGGACCCTCCGGTCAGGATCGCGCCCCCCGGCTCGCCCGCCCGTGCTCTCTGACGAGGGCGCTGTCCCCGTGTTCGGTTCGCTTCCTCGGGTGAGCCCCCGCCTGCCGTTCACGTGGTGTGCTGGTCGGGTGGCCGCGGAGGCGGGCACCGGACGTCGAGGCGGTCCTGGTGGCCCAGGTACTCTCTGCTCCATGCTGACGATCTCGCAGGATCTTGTTGACAAGATCATTGCGCATGCCCGCGCCGACCACCCCGACGAGGCTTGCGGGGTGATCGCCGGGCGTGGTGGCGTTCCCGAGAGGTTCGTCCCGATGGAGAACGCCGAGCGCTCGCCCACCTTCTACCGCTTCGACTCCATGGAGCAGCTGCGGGTGTGGCGTGAGATGGACGACCGCGACGAGGAGCCCGTCGTGATCTACCACTCGCACACCGCCACCGAGGCCTACCCTTCGCGCACCGACGTGAGCTACGCCTCGGAGCCGAACGCTCACTACGTGCTCGTCTCCACCAGGGAGGACCTGGGGGAGAAGGTGGAGCTGCGCTCCTACCGCATCGTCGACGGGGTGATCACCGAGGAGGAGGTGACCATCACGTGAGACGGCGAGTCCCGGCGATCCGCGCCAAGGGTAAACTGCTGTCCATGACGGTCCGGCCTGTGCAGAGCTTCCTCTTCGCGCACACTCCGTCTGTTGTCGTCTACGACTGTCGCTGACCGGCAGTTTTCCGGAATCCCTTTTCCCGCACCGGTGTTCTGCCCGGTGGACGACGACATGAATGAGGAGACTGACCCGCGATGGCCATCGAGGTTCGCATCCCGACCATCCTGCGCACCTACACCGACGGCGCCAAGGCCGTCGACGCGGAGGGCGCCACGCTCGACGAGCTGATCAGCAACCTGGAGGCCCAGCACCCGGGCATCAAGGACCGGCTGGTCGACCAGGGAGCGCTGCGCCGCTTCGTGAACGTCTATCTCAACGACGAGGACGTCCGCTTCCTGGGCGGGCTCGGCACGCCTGTCGCCGACGGCGACACCGTGACCGTGCTCCCCGCGGTCGCGGGCGGTTCCCGCTAGCACCCCGCGAGCCCGCTCCCGGCCCTGGTCCCGGCGTGCGATCTCCACGCCGGGCTGGGGTGCAGGGAACGGGCCGCCCCTCCCAGGACCACTCCGATGTCCCGGGGCCTGCTGCTCTATGGGAGTGGGTCTCCGAGCTTCCGAACCAGTGTCGCCGGTGCCCCAGTCCCTAAGCGCCAGGGTTGTCGGGACTCGGGGTCTCTGAGGGCCTGGGTCGTCGTGACTCGGGGTTCCTGAGGGCCGAGGTCGCGGGGACTTCGGGTCTTCGAGGCCGGGCTTCGATGACTGTGGGATCCCACGGTCGTGAGGACGTCAAATCCTCGAGGCCGTAGGCCTTCGGGCTGGTCGTGGGGGCCTAGGGTGGTCCTGGTGGCCGGGCCGGGTGGTTTCGAGGGGCGCCGTGGTCCTGGTGGCCCGTTTCATTCCCAGATGCTGTGAACGCCGACGCGGAAGCCGTACATCATGCGTTTTGACTCTCTGATCGACTCCGTCGGTCGCACCCCGCTCGTGGGACTGCCCCGGCTCTCGCCCTCCGACGACGTACGGATCTGGGCCAAGCTCGAGGACCGTAACCCCACCGGTTCGATCAAGGACCGTCCCGCGCTGTGGATGATCGAGCAGGCGGAGAAGGACGGCCTGCTCACCCCCGGCTGCACCATCCTCGAGCCCACCAGCGGCAACACCGGCATCTCGCTGGCCATGTCGGCCCGGCTCAAGGGCTACAAGCTGATCTGCGTCATGCCGGAGAACACCTCGGACGAGCGCCGCCAGCTCCTGCGGATGTGGGGCGCCGAGATCATCTCCTCGCCCGCGGCCGGCGGCTCGAACGAGGCGGTCAGGGTGGCCAAGCAGCTCGCGGCCGAGAACCCGTCGTGGGTGATGCTCTACCAGTACGGCAACCCGGCCAACTGGCGCTCCCACTACGAGTCGACCGGGCCCGAGATTCTCGAGGACCTGCCGACCGTCACGCACTTCGTCGCGGGACTCGGCACCACGGGCACGCTCATGGGCGTGGGCCGCTTCCTGCGCGAGCACCGTCCCGAGGTCCAGATCGTCGCCGCCGAGCCGCGCTACGGCGAGTTGGTGTACGGCCTGCGCAACGTGGACGAGGGCTTCATCCCCGAGCTGTACGACGAGTCGGTGCTGACGACGCGGTTCTCGGTCGGCTCGGGTGACGCGCTGCGCCGTACCAGGGAGCTGCTGTCGACCGAGGGCATCTTCGCGGGCGTCTCCACCGGCGCGGCGCTGCACGCGGCGCTGGGGATGGCGGCCAAGGCGGTGAAGGCGGGAGCGCGGGCCGACATCGTGTTCGTCGTGGCCGACGGCGGATGGAAGTATCTGTCGACGGGCGCCTACGAGGGCACGCTCGACGAGGCGGAGACCCGCCTGGAGGGCCAACTCTGGGCCTGACCCGCCCGCACCACCGCGGACTGCTTGCGTGCGTCGGCTGCGGCGGACGGTTTGCACAGACGTCGATCCGCCGTGGCATAGCGACCCGGCCGCTCACGCGCGTCGGCTTCGGCCGTCCGGGTGAGTCGATGTCCCGCATAGAACGGTCACGCCGATCGCCGCGCGGACCGAAGAAGCGAATGAGCGGGAGAAAACGAAAGGGGCCGCTGCCTGGTGTCAGGCAGCGGCCCCTTTACGGTCGGTGTTAGTTGAACAGCACGCGGAGTGAGAAGCTGGCCTCTCCGCCGCTCTGCTTGCCGCTCAGCCCCACGGCGCGGAAGACCTTGGCGTTGGCCTGGTCGTCGCCCTCGAGGGAGTTGATGTAGAGCGGCTCGAGCTTGTCCACGTCCACGAAGAGCGCGAAGGTCGCCGCGTCCGCGTCGGGGATCGCGGTCGTGAAGGCCTCGCTCTCGCCCAGCGCGCCGTCCTCCGACAGGAGCTTGGCGTACTCGGGCGTGGTCGCCAGGGTCAGGGTGCCGTCGCCGGGAACCTTGGCGATCTGCGGCGCGGGCTGGCCGGCGTCGGTGAAGGACTTCTCGATCTTCCCGATGACCTCCTGCGCCTTGGCGGGGTCGGTGACGATGCGGACGCCGACCTTCGGCATCTGGCCGGACTGGTTCATGCTCGCCAGCCCGTCGTTGTCGAGCGCCACGGTCAGGTTCTTGCCGAGCAGCGTGGACAGGTCGGCCGGCAGGGACAGCCCGAACTTCTGCTGCGCCATGTCGGTGAACTGCTGGAAGCTGCCGTCGCCGCTGGCGGACAGGGTCTTCTGCAGCTCGGCCCACTGCTTGGTGATCGCCTCGTCGAGTCCGGAGATCGACAGCGCGCCCACGGTGGAGGCGGGCAGACCGCCGATGGAGGCGGCCTGCGGGTCGCCGGTGGACAGCTCCTCGGCGCCGCGCACGATGCCGGCGAACTCGGCGTAGGCGGAGTCGAAGCGCAGCGCGGCGGCGAACCTGGTGTTCTTCATCTTCTCGAACATCGCCTCGGACCCGGCGGGCACGGCGTCCTTGGCGAACTGGTTGGCCTTGCCGACGTGCATCCACATCGACAGCACGCCGGTCTCACCCAGCGCGTCGAAGTCGCCGGTGAAGTCGGCGTCCTCCGACAGGACCGGGCCCGCGGCGAACTTGTCGGCCGTGGCCTGGTCGGCCGTGAGGAGCGCGTAGTCGTCGCGGAAGGAGAGACCGTACTTGTCGTCGCCCATCAGCTTGGCGATACCGGCCTTGGCCTGCGCCTCGTCCTTGACCTGGACGGCCACGGCGAAGCCGGGCTCCTTACCGCCCGCCGCGGGCGGGAGGATGGCCGCGCCGACCCTGCTGCCGAGCCACGGGTCGACGTCCTTGGCGAAGTCGATCTTGGCCAGGTCGTCGTTGTCGTCCTTGACCGCGTCGAACAGCGCCTTGCGGGGGTCGTCACCGGTGATCTTGTCCTTGGTGACGGTGAACTTCTTGGCCAGGCTGAACAGCGCGAGCTTCTGGTTGGCCGCGGGGTCGAGGTCGAGCCGCAGGTAGGCTACCGCGCCGCCGGGGAGCACCTCGTGCGGCTGCGTGCCGCCGCCGCCGAGGAACGAGCTGGCCGCCCAGACGCCGCCACCGCCGACCAGGACGACGAGCAGCGCGGCGATGCCGGCGATGAGCCAGCCCCTGCCGCCCTTCTTTCCCGAGGACGGCGGCTGCTGCGGGGGTCCCCATCCCTCGGGGCCCTGCTGCTGCCATGCCGACGGCTCCTGGACGGTCTGCTCGCCGTAGCCGTACTGCTGCTGGTTCTGCTGGCCGTACTGCGGCTGCTGGGGCTGGCCGTACGGGGGCTGCTGCTGGCCGTAGCCGGGCTGCTGCCCGTAGGCGGCCTGCTGGCCGTAGCCGGGCTGCGGCTGCTGGCCGTAGCCCTGCTGCTGGCCGTAGTCCTGCTGACCGTAACCCTGCTGGCCGTACGGCTGCTGCTGGGGCTGTTGCTGGTACGGCTGCTGCGGGGCGGAGGGCTGCTGGGGCGGGTAGGGCTGCTGGTACGGCTGACCGCCCTGCGCCGGGGGCTGGTCCTGGTTCCAACGGTAGGCCGTGGTCCGCTCGGGGTCCTGGCCGCCAGGGGGAGTATTCGCCGACATCACTCAACTCACAAAGTGGACTTATTGACCACTGAGAAGTTAGTGCATGTGACTAGAGTGCTGGTTGCAAAGTACTGAAACACCCCAATTGTGACCCCGCCTAAACGCGGGTGAGCTCCTTGCGCTCGGCCCTGAGGTGCACCTCGCCCGTGTCGCTCGACTTCACGACCTCCCATGGCACGAACGTGCAGCCCGCGTAGACGACGCGGGCCAGCAGCTCCGACAGCCAGCCCAGCCTGCCCTGCCGGTCGCGGGTCAGGCCGAGCAGGAGCGGCGCGCGTCTCGCCGACACCGCGAGGCCGATGACGGTGTGGCTCTGCATGGACTCCGACCGGTTCCTGACCACGCGGACGTCCACGACGTGGCCGACCCACACGCCGTGCACGTCCCAGACCGACTGACCCATGAGAGCTGTCAAACTCATGATCCAACTGTTCCACCCTGGGGGCGTTTCCGCAGGTAGGCGCGCTGATGGCGAGATGTCGTAGAGTATGGAGCCACTAGAACTTAGTTCGGGAGCAGGTATGACGAAGTTCGACGAGGCGACGCAGGCGATCAGGGTCGACGAGGGCACCTACGACGTGTGCCTCGATCCCGGCTACTCCATCGGCGGGCCGCTCAACGGCGGCTACCTGATGGCGGTGATCCTGCGGGCCGCGGTCGACTCCTCCCCGCACGAGCATCCGGTGAGCACGACCACCCAGTTCCTGAGGTCGCCCCGGCCGGGACCCGCCAAGGTGGTGGTGGAACAGCTGAAGGCGGGCCGGACGGCCGCCTTCACCAGGGCGAGGCTGATCCAGGACGACGTGCCGCAGCTCGAATCGTTGATCACGACCGCCACCCTGACCGACGTTGAGCCGATATTTGCGGATAAATCGGGTGTGGTGTTGCCGGCAGTGGAGGACTGCGTCAAACTCCCCGACCCCAAGCCCGAGTCGGGCATGACGCTGAACGCGCAGATGGAGATGCGCTTCGACCCGCCCACAATTGGCTGGCTCACCGGCGCCCCCACGGGACGCCCCGAGGCCCGCGCCTACTTCAGGATGGCCGAGCCCCAGGACCCCGACCCCTACGTGCTGGCGCTGGCGGTCGACGCGCTGCCGCCCGTGGTGTTCTCCGCCGGGCTGCGCGGCTGGGCCCCGACCGTCGACCTGACCTGGCACCTGCGGGCGCTGCCCGCCCCCGGCTGGCTCACGCTGGTGGCGGGCGGCAGGCTCATCGCCGACGGCTGGTTCGACGAGGAGGTCGAGGTGTGGGACTCGGCGGGGCGGCTGGTGGCGCAGTCGCGGCAGCTGGCCAGGGTAGGACGAGGCTGAAAAACGCCGTGTGAGGATTCTTACGCTGTCGTGATCCCGCAGGTCGCCTACCCTCTGAAACGTGCCGGACGCGAGCATTGGAATCTTCGACAGCGGGGTGGGCGGCCTGACGGTCGCCAGAGCGATCATCGATCAGCTGCCCCACGAGTCCATCACCTACGTGGCCGACACGGCCCGCCAGCCGTACGGGCCGAAACGGATCGCCGAGGTGCGCAAGTACGCGCTGGAGGTGATGGACCACCTCGTGGAGCACGACGTCAAGATGCTGGTCATCGCCTGCAACAGCGCGAGCGCGGCGGTCCTGCGCGACGCGCGGGAGCGCTACGACGTGCCGGTGGTGGAGGTGATCCAGCCGGCGACCAGGCGCGCGGTCAAGGCGACCCGCAACGGCAGGGTCGGCGTCATCGCCACCCGCGCCACGATCGAGTCGATGGCCTACCACGACGCCTTCGCCGCCGCTCCGGACGTGAGCCTCATCGGCGTGGCCGCCCCCAGCCTGGTGGAGTACGTGGAGCGCGGCGAGACGATGAGCGACCAGCTCATCGAGACGGTCCGCGAGTACCTGGCGCCCATCCAGGAGGCCGGCTGCGACACCCTCATCCTCGGCTGCACCCACTACCCGCTGCTCACCGGCGCGATCTCCTACGTCGCGGGCGACGGCGTCACGCTCGTCTCCAGCGCGGAGGAGACGGCCAAGGACGTCTACCGGATCCTGCACGACCGCGGTCTCGTCAACGGTGCCACCTCCCCCCTGCACCGTTTCCGCGCGACCGGCGACTCCGCGCTCTTCGCCCAGTTGGGCAGGCGCTTTCTCGGGCCGGAGATCGACGCGGTCGAGCGGGCCGCTGTTGGGGGTAGCACCACCTCGAACGGGAGGTCCTCATGAAGGTGACGATCGTCGGATGCTCGGGAAGCTTTCCCGGGCCGGACAGCCCCGCCTCCTGCTACCTGGTCGAGGCCGAGGGGTTCAGGATGCTGCTCGACTTCGGCAGCGGCTCCCTCGGCGTGCTCCAGCGTCACATCGGCCTGTACGACCTCGACGCCATCTGCCTGACGCACCTGCACGCCGACCACTGCCTCGACATCTGCGGCTACCACGTGGCCCGCACGTACGGCCCCGGCGCGCCGTACCCCCGGGTTCCCGTGTACGCGCCGGGTGACGCCCCGCGACGGCTGGCCGCCGCCTACGGGATGCCGGAGGAGCCCGGTCTCGAGACCGCCTTCGCGTTCACCGCCCTGGAGCCGGGCCGGTTCGCCGTCGGCCCCTTCGAGGTCACGGCGGGGCTGGTGAACCACCCCGTCGAGGCCTACGGCTTCCGCGTCACGCACGGCGGCGTGACGCTCGCCTACTCGGGCGACACCGGTGAGTCGGAGGAGCTCGTGCGGCTGGCCGAGGGCGCCGACCTGCTGCTGTGCGAGGCGTCCTTCCTCGACGCGCCTGACCTGACCCCCGACCTGCACCTGACCGGACGGCAGGCGGCCGAGCACGCGGCGAAGGCCGAGGCGGGCAGGCTCGTGCTGACCCACCTGGTGCCGTGGAACGACAGCGCGAGGGTGCTGGAGGAGGCCGCGGGCGGCGGCTTCGGCGGGCCGATCGAGCTGGCCGCCAGCGGAGCCGTCTACTCCCTGTCCTGACCGTTCTGACACGGGGATAGGGTGATCTGCATGTCGCGACAGGATGGACGCACCCCTGACCAGCTCCGCCCGGTGAAGATCACCAGAGGGTGGATCAGTCATGCCGAGGGATCGGTGCTGGTGGAGTTCGGCGGCACCCGCGTGCTCTGCGCGGCCTCCGTCCAGGACAGCGTCCCGCGCTGGCGCAGGGGCAGCGGCCAGGGCTGGGTGACGGCCGAGTACGCCATGCTGCCGAGGGCGACCAACACCCGCAACGACCGCGAGTCGGTCAAGGGCAAGATCGGCGGGCGTACCCACGAGATCTCCAGGCTGATCGGCCGCTCGCTGCGCGCCTGCGTCGACTACAAGGCGCTCGGCGAGAACTCGATCGTGCTCGACTGTGACGTCCTGCAGGCCGACGGCGGCACCCGCACCGCGGCGATCACCGGCGCCTACGTCGCGCTGGCCGACGCCGTCGCCTGGATGCGCGAGCGCAAGATGTGCCCGGGCGACCCGCTGATCGACTCGGTGGCCGCGGTGTCGGTCGGCCTGGTCAAGTCCGTCCCGATGCTCGACCTGTGCTACGTCGAGGACGTCGCCGCCGAGACCGACATGAACGTCGTGATGACGGGCTCGGGCGCCTTCGTCGAGGTGCAGGGCACCGCCGAGGGCGCCCCCTTCGACCGGCAGGCGCTCGACCAGCTGCTCGACCTGGCGGTGGCCGGGTGCGAGGAGCTCACCCTTCACCAGCAGGAGGCGCTGGGCCGATGAGGATCGTGCTGGCGACCCGCAACGCGGGCAAGATCGTCGAACTGCGCCGCATCCTCGGCGGGTTCGAGGTGGTCGGTCTCGAGGAGTTCCCCGAGATCGGCGAGGTGGCCGAGACGGGGCTCACGTTCGCCGAGAACGCGCTGCTCAAGGCGCACGCCGTCGCGCAGGGCTCGGGCCTGCCCGCGGTGGCCGACGACTCGGGGCTGTGCGTCGACGCGCTCAACGGCATGCCTGGCGTCTTCTCCGCACGCTGGTCGGGCAAGCACGGCGACGACGACGCCAACCTCGACCTGCTGCTCGCCCAGGTATCCGACGTCCCCGACGAGCGCAGGACCGCGCACTTCACCTGCTCGGCGGCGCTGGCGCTGCCGTCGGGGGAGGAGCGGGTGGTCGAGGGGGTGCTCGAGGGCCGGCTGCTGAGGCAGCGCCGCGGCACCAACGGCTTCGGTTACGACCCGATCTTCGTGCCCGACGGCGAGACGCGCACGACGGCGGAGATGTCGGCCGAGGAGAAGGACGCCATCAGCCACCGCGGCCGCGCCTTCCGGGCCCTCGCTCCGATCGTCGCCTCTCTCCTTTCCTGACCCCCCGATCGTCACCTTCCCGCCGTCTGGCGGTCGGGTGGTCGCGTCGCCGCTGTCCTGGTCTCTCCGGTTGCCGCCGCATCGCTGGTCGTGCTCCTGCCGAGCCGATCTGGAGCGGTCACCGGGAGCGCGGCGGGCGTCGCTGCCGTCCCCGACCGCTCCGTGCTCGTCTGGGCGCCCGGCTGGGGAGCTCGCCGTGCTCGCCTGCCTTCCCTTACGGCAGGCCGGGTCGAGCCCACCGGGGTCACCGCCGACCGCCCGTCCAGCACGCCGCTCCAGCAGGACTTCGGTGCCCGCCGCGACGTCGGGGTCCTTCGTAACAGGCCCGTAAGATCTCCCCCCGCTCCTCCGGCGTAGCGTCAAGGTTGTGGACAGCGACAAGGTGGTTCCGGCATGGGCGGCGGCGCTGGCAGGAGTGGTCGCCGGGGCGGTGGCGCTCGGCGTCGCCTACGTGGTCGCCGCGGTGCTGGCGCCGGGCTCGTTCCCGGTCGTGGCCGTGGCGGACGCGGCGGTGGATCTCTCGCCGGCGCCGGTCAAGGACTGGGCGATCCGCACGTTCGGGGAGAGCGACAAGACCGTTCTGGTGAGCGGGGTGTCGGTGGTGCTGACGCTGGCGGCCGCCGGGATCGGGGTGTTGTCCAGGCGGAGCGTCCGCCTCGGTCAGGCGGGATTCGCGCTGTTCGGCGTGGTGGGGCTGCTGGCGGTGGTCTCCAGGCCGGACGCGGGGGCGGTCGACGGGCTCGCCACGGTGGTGGGGGCGCTGGCCGGAGCCTGGGCGCTGTCCCTGCTGTTCCACCGCGCGGTCACGCCGGCCGGTGCGGCGCGCCCCACGGCAGTCCCCGCAGAAGTCCCCGCAGGAACATCCGCCGCAGTCGCAGGAACATCCGCCGAAGTCCCCGCGGGGACGTCCGCGGACGCCGCCGCTGATGTCTCCGCGCGCGCTGGGGCGGTGGAACCGTCCGGGGGCGAGAGTCATGCGAGCGTCGAGCGGCCCGCTGTCATGCGGGCGGGCGCGCAGCTGTACGCCTTCGACCGGCGCCGGCTGATGATCGGCATGGCGGGCGGGCTCGCCGTGGCGGGCGCCTCCGGTCTCGCGGGACAGGTGCTGTCGGGGCGGCGCGTGGGCGACACGGCCCGCACGGAGCTCGCCCTGCCGAGGCCGGCCACCCCGGCCAGGCCGCTGCCCAGGGGCGTGGACCTGCGCCTCGACGGGCTGTCGCCGTTCGTCACGCCCAACAAGGACTTCTACCGCGTCGACACCGCCATCGTCGTCCCCCAGGTCGACCCGAGGGAGTGGACCCTGCGCGTTCACGGGCTGGTGGACCGGCCGGTCGAGCTGACCTTCGACGACCTGCTCAGGAGGCCGCTCACCGAGGCCGACATCACGCTGACCTGCGTGTCGAACGAGGTCGGCGGGCCGTACGTGGGCAACGCCCGCTGGCTAGGGGTGCGGATGGCCGATGTCCTTCGCGCGGCGGGGCTGCGCGCCGACGCCGACATGCTGCTGTCGACCTCCGCCGACGGGTTCACCTGCGGCACGCCGGTGGACGTGGTGATGGACGGGCGCGACGCGCTGTTCGCCGTCGCGATGAACGGCGAGGCGCTGCCCGTGGACCACGGCTTCCCTGTCAGGCAGGTCGTGCCCGGTCTCTACGGGTACGTGTCGGCCACCAAGTGGGTCGTGGACATCAAAGTGACGCGGTTCGACACCGACCAGGCCTACTGGACCCCGAAGGGCTGGGCGGCCAAGGGGCCGATCAAGACCCAGTCGCGGATCGACCTGCCCAAGCAGGGCCAGACCGTCAAGGCCGGCCGTACGACGGTGGCGGGGGTGGCGTGGGCGCAGCACACCGGGATCGAGGCGGTGGAGGTGCGCGTCGACGGCGGCGCCTGGCAGCGGGCGAGGCTGGCGGAGGTGCCGGGACCCGACACGTGGCGGCAGTGGGCGCTGGACTGGGACGCGGTGCCCGGCGAGCACACGATCGAGGTGCGGGCGACCGACGCGGCGGGCCGTACCCAGACCGGGCAGCGGGCTCACGTCGCGCCCGACGGCGCGACGGGCTGGCACTCCGTCAACGTGCGGGTGGCCTGAAAGACCTGCTTTCACCTGGGAAATCTCCTAACCTCCTGACTGCGCGCGATCGGCCGCCTACGATCGGTCGTCGAACACGAAGGAGGCGGCGAGATGTTTCGCGAGAGCCTTCCCGAGGGTGGGTACAACCCGCTGATCGCCGACGGGGTGCGGTGGCGCGACTACGAGCGGGCCGCCGAATCGGTGCTGGAGAGCGTCCCGAGTGATCCCGACTGGTTCGACCTGCCGCACCGGCCGCCGCCACTGACCGAGTGCCGGCCGTACGACCTGCTGGGCGGGCTGGCCCGTGCCGACCCGCAGTCGGAGGCGGACCTGGCGCGCGCGGTGCCCGAGGGCACCCGCTTCGCCGACCCGCGGGGCACCTGGGTGCGGCTGATCAACGGGATGGGGCCGGCGGCGGACCCGTTCAGGGCGAGCAACGCGGCCGACTGCGCGCTCGCGGTGGTCTCCACCTGGCACGGGGAGCCAGTGGTGGCCGCGCCACGGCAGCCCGAGTACGACGCGGTGGGCCGCCCGCTGCTCACGGGCGAGACGGGCGGCACGGCCAGGATCGAGCGATGGCTCGGCCAGCGGCTGGAGCACGTGGGGCTGGGCCGCCACGCCTATCCGCTGATCGCGCGACGCCTGTCGGAGGCCGGCCACGGCGCGGCCGCGGTCATCGTCGTGCGCTGGCCGGGTGGCGGCTCGCACGCGTGGAACGCCGTCAACGCCGAGGGCGAGGTCATCTGGATCGACGCCCAGCGCGGGCACATGGCGGTCGAGCCGCCCTACGAGCTGGTGGCAGGGGTGTTCGGCGCGATCGTCGACAGACGAGGGGAGCGGAGATGAACCTGGACCAGGCGCGGGCGGTGGCGGAGGAGTACTTCAACGGCGCCCGGCGGGAGCCGGTGGAGCTGGGCGTCCACGCCTTCGGCGACGGCTACGTCGTCTGGGCCAAGCCGCCCGAGCCCGAGGACCCTGCCGTCCTGCCGGAGACGGTCGGCGGCGGGTGCGTCGTCATCGACGGAAGCACCGGTGAGGTGGTGATCAGGCCGCTGCTCAACCCCGAGACGGTGGCCGAGCAGTGGCCCGGCCGCCGCCCCCGCTGACGGCCGGACCACCACCCACCGCTCAGCCGCCGGCCAGCGAGCCCACGATCGAGGCGCGCGCGGCCTTCCTGGCGGGCAGCACCGCCGCGAGCACGCCGGCCAGTCCCGACAGCGCCACGAACAGGGCGATCTGCCCGAACGGCACCGCCAGCGTCGCGCCCTCCATCATGGTCCTGACGGCCGCCCAGCCGAAAGCGATGCCGAGCGTGACCCCGACCAGCGCGCCGATCAGGCCGAGCACCAGCGCCTCCACCGAGAGCATCCGCCGCAGCTGCGCCCTGGTCAGACCGAGCGCACGCAGGAGGGCGGACTCACGGGTGCGTTCGTGCACCGACAGGGAGAGCGTGTTGGCGATGCCCAGCAGGGAGATCAGGATCGCCAGGCCGAGGAGGCCCGTGACGATCATGAGGGTCATGTCCAGCGCGTCGTCGTACTGGCCGCGGACGTCGGTGGAGCTGATCACCTGCACGGTCGGGTGGGCCGCGGTGGCCGACTCGACCATCTTCCTGGTCCGGTCGGGGTCGACGCCGTCCTTGATCTTGACGTAGATCATCGAGTCGGGAGTTTTGCCGAAGTACTCGTCGTAGGACCGGGCGGCGACGGTCACCGAGGGCAGCAGGCTCTCGCCGTCGAGCAGCTGGCTGACCTTCAGCGTGACCGTGCCCGCCTTCTTGGTCCTGAGCTCGACGGGGGAGCCCTCGCGCACGCCCCACTCCTTGGCCAGGGTCTCGGAGACGGCCACCTCGCCGGGGCCGAGGCTCTTGATGGTCGCGGGCCCGGTGAATGTGCCGACCTGGGTCTCGTGCCTGCCGATCCTGGCGTTCGCCTCGCGGAGCTGGAGGACGGACTCGAGCTCGGGCTTGGCCCGCAGCGCTTCACCGACCGAGCGGGGGATGGTGGCGTCCCGCGACTGCGTGGCGATCAGGTAGTCCGCGGGGAACTGGGAGTCGAGCTTGGCCGCCATCGACACCCTCGTGGAGGCGGTGAGCACCGAGATGAGCGTCATCAGCGTCACGCCGACGGTCAGCGCGATCGTGGTGGTGGCCGCCCGCTTCGGGTTGCGGCCGGAGTTGTCCACCGCCAGCTTGCCCGGCACCCCGAACAGCCGGCCGGGAACCCAGCCCACCAGCCCGCTGAGCGGCCTGACGAGCACGGGCCCGAGCACGAGCACCCCCAGGAAGACGAGGGAGCAGCCGGCCATCGCGATGAAGAGCGGCAACTGGTCGCCGGGCTCCATCATCACCGCCGAGACGGTGGCGCCGATTCCGGCCAGGAACAGGAACCCGGCCAGCAGCACGCGGATCAGACCGGTCCTGAAGGTCTGCTCCTCCACCTGGGCGCGCAGCGCCGCGATCGGCGCCACCCCGGTCGCCGAGCGGGCCGGCAGCAGCGCCGCGCCCACCGTCACGACCAGGCCGATGAGCAGGCCGATCGCGATCGTCCTGGGCGCGAGCGTGGCGGCCAGACCGGTGGGCAGCGGCGCGTCGAACGCTCCGAGCAGGGCCATGGCGCCCGCGCCCAGACCGTAGCCGACGGCCAGGCCGAGCACCGAGGAGAGCAGGCCGACGACCACCGACTCCATCAGGATCGAGCCGAACACCTGGCCCCTGGTCGCGCCGATGCAGCGCAGCAGCGCCATCTCCTTGGTGCGCTGGGCCACCAGGATGTTGAAGGTGTTGTAGATGACCAGCGCGGCGACCAGCATCGCGATCAGGCCGAAGATCAGCAGGCCCAGCGTGATGAACTCCAGCTCGACGCCGTTGGCGGCCGACAGCGCTTCGGCCAGCTCGGTGCCGGTCTTGACCTCGTAGCCGCCGCCGAGGGCGGTGGCGATGCTCTGCTTGAGCGCGGCGGGATCGGCGCCCGCCACGTCGATCTCGCGGTAGCCCTTCTCTCCCGTCATGAGCTTCGCGGTCGCGGCGGTGAACCCGACCGCTCCCGTGTAGCCGAGTTCCTGGTCGAGACCGACGTCGAAGAGGCCGACGAGTTCGAAGTCGTGCCTGGCGCCCTTGTGGTCGAGCACGGTGACGGTGCCGCCCACCGTGAAGCCCTGCGCCCTGGCGGTGTTAGTGTCCACGATCGCCTCGGCGGCGCCCGCGGGGGCGGTGCCCTCGGTGATCGTCGTGCGGTCGCTGACGGAGATCGCGGAGGTGGGCAGGTCGCCGACCGCCTTGCCGTCGCCGCCCAGCAGCGGCGCGCTGCCGCGCACCAGGCCCTGCGCGCCGGTCACGCCGTCGAGCCCGCGCACCTTCTCCAGCACCTCGTCCGGGAGCCGCTTGCCCTCGGCCGGCAGGACGGCGACCGCCACCTTGCCGGCGTCCGCCGTGACCTTCTGCAGGAATCCGGCCTGGATGGTGTCGGTGAGCACGAACGTGCCGGCGATGAAGCCCACCCCGAGCGTGATCGCCACGGAGGTGAGCAGGAGGCGCAGTTTGTGCGCCCTGAGTCCGGCGAGAGTCGTCTTGATCAACGGACTCAGGCCTCCAGCTTCATCAGGGTGTCGAGGACCGTCTGCGGGGTGGGCTGGGAGATCTCGGTGACCAGCTCGCCGTCGCGCAGGAAGACGACCCTGTCGGCGTAGGCGGCGGCGACCGGGTCGTGGGTGACCATCACGATCGTCTGGCCCAGCTCCCGCACGCTGGTGCGCAGGAAGGAGAGCACCTCGGCGCCGCTGCGCGAGTCGAGGTTGCCCGTGGGCTCGTCCGCGAAGATCACCTGCGGCTTGCTGATCAGCGCCCTGGCGACGGCCACGCGCTGCTGCTGGCCGCCCGACAGCTCGGTCGGCTTGTGGCCGAGCCGGTCGCGCAGCCCCACGGTCTGGATCACCCGGTCGAACAGGACCTGGTCGGCCTGCCGTCCGGCGATCTCCAGCGGCAGCCTGATGTTCTGCTCGGCGGTCAGCGTGGGCAGCAGGTTGAAGGCCTGGAAGATGAAGCCGATCCGGTCCCTGCGCAACAGCGTGAGCTGCTTGTCGCTCAGCCCCGTCAGCTCGACGTCGCCGATCGACACGGCGCCCGAGGTCACCGTGTCCAGCCCGGCCAGGCAGTGCATCAGGGTCGACTTGCCCGAGCCGGACGGGCCCATGATCGCGGTGAAGGCGCCGGTGGCGAACGCGACGTCCACCCCGCGAAGGGCGTGCACCTGCGCGTCGCCGAGGCCGTAGGTCTTCGTCACGTCCCTGGCCACGACGGCGGGCGGGGCCTGGGTGAATGTCATGTTCGTTGTCACGCAGATCACGCTAGGTGCGCGGAACGGGCATTCCGTGGGCCTTGAGGACGGACTTCGTGTCACACCTCAGATGACCCGGGTCAGCCTTTCGGCCGATCCGCCGGCACGATCAACCCCGCCTCGTACACGTAGACCACCACCTGCGCCCTGTCGCGCAGCTCGAGCTTGGCCAGCACCCTGCCCAGGTGCGTCTTCACCGTCGCCTCCGCCAGGGCGAGCCGCTCGGCGATCTCGGTGTTGGACAGCCCCCTGCCCACCAGCAGCATGACCTCGCGCTCGCGCGCGGTCAGCAGGCTGCCGTCGGGCAGCCGGTCGGTGGTGAGGTGCGCGCCGAACCGCTCGAGCAGCCTGCGCGTGGCGCTCGGCGCCATCACCGCGTCGCCGTTGTGCACCGAGCGGATCGCGCTCACCAGGTCGGAGGGCGGCACGTCCTTCAGCAGGAAGCCCGACGCCCCCGCCTTGATCGCGGAGTAGGCGTACTCGTCGAGGTCGAAGGTGGTCAGGATCAGCACCTTCGGCCCGTCGATCCTGCGGGTGGCCTCGACGCCGTCCATGACGGGCATGCGCACGTCCATCAGGACGACGTCGACGTCGGTGGTCTCGAGCCGCTCCAGCGCCTGGAGGCCGTCGCCCGCCTCGGCCACCACCTCGATGTCGGGCTGGGCGGCCAGCACCATCTTGAACCCGGCCCGCAGCAGCTCCTGGTCGTCGACCAGCATCACCCTGATCATGCCGCGACCGGCAGCCTGGCCAGTACCTCGAAGCCGCCGCCCGGCCGGGGCGCGGCCTGGACGGCTCCGCCGTACATGGAGACGCGCTCGCGCATGCCGAGCAGACCGTGTCCGTCGGGGCTGCGCGGTGCGGCGGCGCCCCTGCCGTCGTCGGTCACGCGTACCACGAGCTCGTGCATGCCGTACTCCATCTCCACCAGGGCGCGCGCCCCTGGGCCGCCGTGTTTGAGGGTGTTGGTCAGAGCCTCCTGGACGAGCCGGTAGATCGCCAGCTGCTCGCCCTCCGGCAGCTCCTGCGGGACGCCGGTCACCCGCAGGTCCACCGGCAGGCCCGAACCGCGCACCAGCTCCTCCAGCTGCGCGAGCCCCGGCTGCGGGGTGTAGTCGGCGGCGCCCGAGCCGTCCTCCCTCAGCACCCCGACCATGCGCCGCATCTCCGCCAGCGCCTGCCTGCCGGTCTTCGAGATCGCCCGTACGGCCCTGCGCGCCTGCTCGGGATCGCTGTCGATGGCGTAACCCGCCCCGTCGGCCTGGACGATGATCACGCTCACGTTGTGCGCGACCACGTCGTGCAGCTCCCTGGCGATCCTGGCCCGCTCGGCGGCGGCGGCCATCCTGGCCTGCTGGTCACGCTCACGCTCGGCCCGTGCCGCCCGCTCCTCCAGGCCTTCGAGGTAGCGGCGGCGGGTGTTGGCGTACAGGCCGGTGAGCCAGATCGTGAGCGTGAAGACCGTGCAGCCGAAGAACATGCTGAAGGTGACGGAGTCCCAGTGCACGAGGGCCAGGAAGACGCCCAGCTCCGCCACCAGGCCGGCGGCGAGCGCCCATCTGAACGGGCACCTGGTGGCCACGGAGTAGAGGGCCACCAGCACCGCGGCGTTGGCGGGAAAGGCGTCGACGGCCGCCAGCCACTGGAAGAAGCTGATCAGGGAGACGATCGCGAACACCACGCGGGGGTGGCTGCCCCGCCAGAACAGCGGCACCAGCAGCGCCGTCGACAGCGCCAGATAGCCGGCGAGGCCGAGGGGAGCAAGGACGGGGGCGGTGTAGCTGGTGGCGGTCATGACGCACAGCCCGATCAGCGGCATCAACCACAGGGCGTCCACGACCATGGGGTGGCGCTGGGACCAGGCGCGAATCTTGCCGAACACGCCCATCACTCTATGGAAGGCCGCACTGTCCCTCCTTCCCCCTGGAGGTGGAGGCCGGTGTACGACCCAGGTCGCACGCCACGTTTACGCGGTGTTTATGGGCTATGCGGCATTGTTCGGCAGTGGGAGCGCCCTCTGGGGCGAGTAAAGGGAGATCGTGATGGCGGATCATGATCACGCCGCTGGGTCGCGCGGTGAAGAGGAAGCACCGCGCGACCCAGACCCTGAGAGCGCCCCACCATCCGCTTCCAGGTGAGGCCCCCTACCGGCAGACGCCCACGGGACGGCCCGAGACGGGATCGAGGTCGACCCCGATCGGAGCCTCGTCGGGCAGGTGCACCTCCACCCTCCCCGCGCCGGCCCACCGGATCAGGTGGAGCTCGTCCTGCTCGATCTCGAAGCCGGGACAGTCGAGCGGCCACTCGCGGCTGAGCAGCCCCTCGTCCGAGCGGACGCTGAGCACGACGCTGGAGTCGAAGAAGCGCGGTTGCTCCTGCACGCGCACGCTGAACCTGCCAGGGCCGTCCACGAAGCCCATCTCGGTCGGGACGAGGACGGACCACCTGAACCCGATCTGGAGCCAGCAGAGGATGCCCACCACCGTCACGGCCACGACCACGGCTCTGGCCCAGCCGACGGGCCGCACCAGCTCCCTGACGCCCAGGCCGCCGAGCAGGATCGCGGTCACTCCGAGGAGCACGGGGTGGAAGAGCGTGTCGTTGAGCAGGACGAGATCGGTGTCGGCCAGCAGGGTGACGGCGACCGTGGAGCCGAGGACGAAGGCCACCGAGAGGTGGACGAGGGCCGGCACGGGCCTTCGGGACAAGGGCATGAGGACATGCTGCCAGCGCACCCGATCTTCATGAACCCCTTCGCGGGTTCGCGGGTCCGCGGCGGACGTGGAGGCGCACCAGCGCGCCCATGCCCTCCGCGCCCACGTCACGCCTGATCCTGCCGACGATCTCCTTGTCCAGCTTGCCGACCAGCGCCCCCACGTCGGCGGTCGCGGGGCAGGTCACCGCGATCCGCATCCGGTCGCCGCCCACCACCCGCACCTTGGTACGGCTGATGCCCTCCATGTCCTTGAGGCCGACGCAGAGCAGCGCCGTGCCCGTGCCGGAACGGTGGCCGAGACGGCCCCAGCCGAGCGCCATGAGCAACCACCTGACGGTGACCATGGCGGCCAGGACCAGCGCCAGCGCGCCCGCCCACGAGATCCACGGGTGGGCGGCGAGGTAGGCGGCGACGTCGATGTCCAGGACCCTGGCTTCCTTGGCCTGGGGCAGCCGTCCCGTGCCGCGCAGGAAGGTGTAGGCGCCGCCGCCGAGCAGGACGACGCCCACGACGGACAGGCCGATCCTGTTGCCCGCGTACTGCCGCATCATCGACTCCTCCTGCGCAGCCGCACCACGACCTCGCCCGCGCAGATCGCGCCCAGCCCGTTCAGCCGGTCGCCGACGGCCGTGCCGGTCCTGCGCAGCATCGCGCCCGTGCGCTCGGCGTCGGAGATGACCGTGACCTCGATCAGGCGGCGGCGCAGCCGTACCCTGACGCTCTGCACCCCGTCGACGTCCTCGGCGACGGTCCTGAGCGTGCGCCGCAGTCCCGATTTGGTGATGCCGATGACCAGCCGGGGATCGGAGGTCTCCAGCGCCACCAGCCTGGCCCGGCCCGGCAGCACCGCGAGCCCGAGCAGCACCAGCCCCAGTGCCCCGGCGACCAGCGCGCCGGACAGCAGGGTCGGATGCGACCACCGGGTGTCGGCGGCCAGGCTCGCCACCTTGTTGATCGGCATCACGCCGAGCCTGCCGCCCAGCAGCGCGGCGACGACCTCGGCGGCGGTCAGCGAGAGGGCTGCCGCCACCGTGGCGGCGACCGCGACGCCTGCGGGGGTTCGTGCGGGTTTGAGCACTCTCGCCGCCCTGCGGCGGGGCGTGTCCCTTTCGGTCAGGGTGGCTCCGCCAGGCAGGAGCTCCTGGAGTGTTGTCATCACACCGTCCAGAGGTACAGGGGCATGCCCGGCCATAAAGCCTTCCTCGCCGCCGGTTTGCGGGATCTTTGCTGGCTAGTATCGGTATTACGCTGCTGATATGGACGACCGCCAGCGCTACGACCGGGCCACCGCCGAGCTCGATCCGCCCTTCGCGATTCTCGACATGGAGGCGTTGCGGGCCAACGCGGAGAGCCTGGTCCGCAGGGCGGGCGGCAAGCCCATCAGGGTCGCGAGCAAGTCCGTCAGGTCGCGTCCGGTGCTGGAGCGCATCCTGGCCATGGAAGGCTTCCGCGGCGTGATGGCCTTCACCCTGCCCGAGGCGCTGTGGCTGGTCTCCTGCGGCTTCACCGACGTGCTGGTCGCCTACCCGACGGCCGACCGGGCGGCGCTGGCCCGGCTCGCCGCTGCCGAGCACGCCGCGCGCGAGATCACCATCATGGTCGACTCCGCCGAGCACCTCGACTTCATCGAGTCGGCCGTGCCGGTGAACAGGCCGCCGCTGCGCCTCTGCGTCGACGTCGACGCCGGTTACGTCGCCTTCGGCGGGCGCTTCCGCGCGGGTGCCCTCCGCTCGCCGGTGCGCGAGCCCGCGCACGCCGCCGACGTGGCGGCCGACATCGCCAAGCGGCCCGGCTTCAGGCTGGTGGGCCTCATGGCGTACGAGGCGCAGATCGCCGGCGTGGGCGACGACCCGCCGGGCAACGCGGCCTTCGCCCGCGTCATCAGGCTGATGCAGGCCCGCTCGGCCAGGGAGCTGATCATACGGCGCGGCCGCGTCGTCAACGCCGTCAGGCAACTGGCCGACCTGGAGTTCGTGAACGGCGGCGGCACCGGCAGCGTCGACCGTACGGTCAGGGAGAAGGCGGTCACCGAGGTCGCGGCGGGGTCGGGCTTCTTCCACCCGAGGCTCTTCGACTTCTACCGCCGCTTCAGCGGCCGCCCCGCCGCGCTGTTCGCGCTGCCGGTGGTCCGCCGTCCCGCGCCGGACGTGGTCACCGTGCTCGGCGGCGGCTACCTGGCCTCGGGGGCGCCGGGGCCCTCGCGGCTGCCCCAGCCGTACCTGCCCGCGGGGTTGCGCTACTCGGCCGACGAGGGCGCGGGCGAGGTGCAGACACCGCTGCTCGGCCAGCCCGCCGAAGACCTGCGCGTGGGCGACAGGGTGTGGTTCCGCCACGCGAAGGCGGGCGAGCTGTGCGAGCGTTTCGCCGGCCTGCTGCTGGTGGAGGGCGACAAGGTCGTCGAGGAGGTCCCGACCTACAGGGGCGAGGGCAAGACCTTCCTCTGACTCAGCCTCGCCTGCGCCTCTTCCACAGCACCAGCGCCGCGCCGATCACCAGCACGGCGCCCACCGCGATCAGCGCGGGCCCGAGGCTGGGCTGCTCGTCCTCCCACAGGTCGTCGGGGTTGTCGCCGAAGCGCACCGGCCGCGGCGTGACGCCCACGATGTCGCCGACCGACGACACGAAGTGCTCGGCCCTCGACTTGACCTCTTCCACGCCGCGCTGGGCGACGCGCTTCGGGCTCACCCGGTCGGCGATGGCGTCGACGGTCTGGGCGAGCTCGGCACGCGTGCGCGCGATCCGGCGCTCCAGCTCATCGGGGTCGGTGTCGGCCATGGCTCTCCTCTCTCAGGTGATCAGTCTGTCAGGTCGCGGTGCCGGACGGCACAGCGGGCGAGGGGTAGGTTGGGCCCTCTAAGGAGGACCCGTGACCGAAACCAAGCTCCAGCCCGGCGACGCCGCGCCGGACTTCTCGCTACCCGCAGCCGACGGCGGCGCCGTCTCCCTCGACGCCTTCCGTGGCAAGCGCGTCATCCTGTACTTTTACCCCGCCGCGATGACGCCTGGGTGCACCAAGCAGGCGTGCGACTTCCGCGACAACCTGGGCCGGCTCACCGACGAGGGTTTCGTCGTGCTCGGCGTGTCGAAGGACAAGACCGACAAACTGGTCAAGTTCGTCGAACGGGACGCGCTGACCTTCCCGCTGCTGTCCGACCCCGACCTCGAGGTGCACAAGGCGTACGGCGCGTACGGCACGAAGAAGCTGTACGGCAAGGAGGTCGTCGGGGTGATCCGCTCGACCTTCGTGATCGACGCCGACGGGAAGATCGAGCAGGCGCTCTACAACGTGAAGGCCACGGGACACGTGGCCGGGCTGAAGAAGAAGCTCGGCCTCGCCTGAGGCCTGCGATCAAGCCCGCCCCTTCGGCGGGCTTGATCGCAAACGAGTATCTCCGCCGCCGCCCTGGGCGCTATTCTGAGCGGGAGTTGCGCGGGCGTGGCGAAATAGGCATACGCGGCAGGTTTAGGTCCTGTTGGTGGAGACACTGTGGGGGTTCGAGTCCCCCCGCCCGCACCTTTCCCTTGCTGGCCGAATCCGTACTAGGCTGGCCCCCAGACACCGTTGAACCCACGCGGGAGAGCGTCCTGGCAGCCGGCCATGACCCCTGAAGGAGCAAGCCCTCCCCGCGAACCTCTCAAGGCAAAGGACCGCGTGGGCCAGGTGACCTCTGGAAAGCAGGCCTGTGGGCCTCGCCGAAGGTGAAAGTCCGGCAAATTCGGGCGAAGCTCTCAGGCACCGATGACAGAGGGGGAGGATCCTGGCATCCGACCCATTCTGAGGTGCGCACCATGTCCCGACCGACGCCGCTGCGAGACATCCACGAGAGTCTCGGCGCCACGCTGACCGACTTCGCCGGCTGGCTGATGCCGCTCCGCTACGGCAGCGAGTCCGCCGAGCACAACGCCGTCCGCGAGCGGGCCGGGCTGTTCGACCTGTCGCACATGGGGGAGATCTTCGTGACCGGGCCGCAGGCGGGCCAGGCGCTCGACTACGCCCTCGTCGGCCACCTCTCGGCGCTGGCCGTCGGCCGCGCCCGCTACACGATGATCGTGAACGAGCAGGGCGGCGTGCTCGACGACCTCATCGTCTACCGGCTCGGTGACGAAGAGTTCATGGTGGTCGCCAACGCCTCCAACTACCCGATGGTCGCCGCGCGGCTCACCGAGCGCGCCTCCGGCTTCGACGCGGCCGTCGAGGACCGCTCCGACCAGTACGCTCTCATCGCCGTCCAGGGCCCCAAGGCCCAGGAGATCCTGGCCACGCTCACCGACGCCGACCTCGAGGGCCTGAAGTACTACGCGGGCCTGCCCGGCACCGTCGCCGGCGCCGAGGCGCTGATCGCCCGCACCGGCTACACCGGCGAGGACGGCTTCGAGCTGTTCGTCGCCAACGCCGACGCCGCTCCGCTGTGGCACGCGCTGACGAAGGCCGGCGAGCCGTACGAGTTGCTGCCCGCCGGGCTGTCCAGCCGCGACACCCTGCGCCTCGAGGCCGGCATGCCGCTGTACGGCAACGAGCTCAACTCCTCGCTCACGCCGTTCGACGCCGGCCTCGGCCGCGTGGTGAAGTTCGACAAGCCGGGGGACTTCGTCGGCAGGGCCGCGCTGGAGCCCATCAAGGATGTTCCGCCGCGCCGCCGCCTCGTCGGCCTGGTCGCGACGGGCCGCCGGGTCCCGCGTCACGGGTACCCGGTCACCAAGGACGGTGTCGTGGTGGGCGAGGTGACCAGCGGCGCCCCGTCGCAGACCCTCGGTAAGCCGATCGCGATGGCGTACGTGGACACTGGGATAGAAGAAGGTCTGGCCGTTGACATCCGGGGCAGCCAAGAGGCTGTGGACCTGGTGGAGCTGCCTTTCTACAGGAGGAACAAGTGAGCACCATCCCTGACGACCTGAGCTACACCAAGGAGCACGAGTGGGTCGCCGGACTCGACGACGGCCTGACCGTGACCGTGGGCATCACCGCCTACGCGGCCGAAGCGCTGGGTGACGTGGTCTACGTGCAGCTTCCCGAGGTCGGCGCCACCGTCGAGGCGGGCGACTCGATCGGCGAGGTCGAGTCCACCAAGTCGGTGAGCGAGATCTACGCCCCGGTCAGCGGCGAGGTCGTCGAGGTCAACCAGGCCGTCGTGGACAAGCCCGACCTGGTCAACAGCGAGCCGTACGGCGAGGGCTGGATGTTCCGCGTCCGCCTTGAGGGCGACCCCGAAGACCTGCTGAGCGCGGAGGAGTACACCGCGCTCACCTCTGGCGACAACTGACACACTCCGCCGGGGTCCAGCCAGGACCCCGGCATGTCCGAGAGTTGGGCTGCATCAATGGCGATCAGCGTCTTCGATCTCTTCAAGATCGGTATCGGCCCGTCGAGCTCCCACACCGGCGGCCCGATGGCCGCCGCGCACAAGTTCGCCCGCGGCCTGCGGGCCGACGGGCTGCTGGAGCGGACCGCCCGCGTCGAGGCCATCCTGTACGGCTCGCTCGGCCTGACCGGCAAGGGCCACGGCAGTGACAAGGCCGTCCTGCTCGGCCTGTCGGGCGACAAGCCCGAACTCGTCGACGTCGACACCGTCGAGGCCCGGCTGGCCGAGATGCGCCAGGCCGGCCGCATCACGCTGATGGGCGAGCACGAGATCCCCTTCGTGGTGGGCCAGGACCTGGTCTTCGAACGCAAGATCTCGCTGCCCGAGCACCCCAACGGCATGCGCTTCACCGCTTTCGCCGCCGACGGCGCACCGCTGCGCGAGAAGGTCTACTTCTCCGTCGGCGGCGGGTTCGTGGTCGACGAGAACGCCACCGGCGCCGACCGGATCAAGCCCGACGACACCGTGCTGCCCTACAGCTTCACCACCGCCGAGGAACTGCTCAAGCACTGCTCCAACACCGGGTTGTCGATCTCGGGGCTGATGCTGGAGAACGAGAAGGCCTTCGGCCGCACCGAGCAGGAGATCCGCGAGGGGATTCTGACGTTGTGGCGGGTGATGTCGGAGTGCGTGCGGCGCGGCATCGCCAAGGAGGGCGTGCTGCCCGGCGGGCTGCGCGTCAAGCGGCGGGCGCATCAGTTGCATCGCAAGCTGCAGGCCGAGTCGGCCGAGCGGGATCCGTTGCACGCGATGGACTGGGTGGGCCTGTACGCGCTGGCGGTCAACGAGGAGAACGCGGCGGGCGGGCGCATCGTCACCGCGCCGACCAACGGGGCGGCGGGCATCATCCCGGCGGTGATGACCTACTGCGCGAGGTTCGTGCCGGGCTTCGACGACGACGGGGTGGTCCGCTTCCTGCTGACGGCGGCGGCGATCGGGGTGTTGTTCAAGGAGAACGCCTCCATCTCCGGCGCCGAGGTGGGCTGTCAGGGCGAGGTCGGCTCGGCGTGTTCGATGGCGGCGGCGGGGTTGACGGAGGTGCTGGGCGGCACGCCGGAGCAGGTGGAGAACGCCGCGGAGATCGGCATCGAGCACAACCTCGGGCTGACCTGTGATCCGGTGGGCGGGCTGGTGCAGATTCCGTGCATCGAGCGCAACGCGGTGGCCTCGATCAAGGCGATCGCGGCGGCGCGGATCGCGATGCGGGGCGACGGGCAGCATTTCGTGTCGCTGGACAAGGCGATCAAGACGATGCGCGACACGGGGCGCGACATGCTCGACAAGTACAAGGAGACCTCCCGCGGCGGCCTGGCGGTCAACGTCATCGAGTGCTGAAAGGCGTCGTCCTCACAGGGGGGCGCTTCGCGCCATGGGGTCCGGGCCGTGACAGCCGGGCCCCGGCGAGGGAGAACCCTCGCGCTCCCCATGTGGCTGACGTCCTGCGCTCTCGCCGAGGTGGGACCTCCCTGAACCTATGCACCTCGGCGCCACTTGTGCACTTCACTTGTGAGGTGGCCTTTGGTGGGTTGTGCCACTAGAGAAAAGGGGGGCTTGTGTCCATCACTGCCAGCGAGGCTCGCAGTCGCCTGCTCTCTCTTATCGAAGAGGTCAACAACACCGCACCGCCGTCGAAATCGTGTCAAAGAGCGGTAACGCCTACCTCGTCGCCGCAGAGGAATACGAAGCTCTTCAGGAAACCGCCCACCTGCTGCGCTCCCCGGCCAACGCGCGCCGGTTGATCAGGTCCTACCATGAGGCCCTCGAAGGGCGGCAGGAGAAGCATGATCGTGGGGCGAGACACAGGTGACCGTCCACCAAAGAGATCTCGGGCGTAGGCGTTGGTCTGAACAGCGGCTAGCCAGGAGATGAACGGCGGTCGCCGCCGCATCGGCGCTATTGACGGTACTCAGTCAGCCCCTGTAGAAAGCTCACGAAGATCATGAATGGGGTTGGGGAAGCGGACGTGTCCTGACGGTCGGAGGAGCTGTTTGATGACGGGCACCTACAATCTCGCCGAACGTCTCGCTCGAACCGCTCGGGACCAGGGATGGCTCGATCGCCCGGCCTATCTCGTCGAAAGCACCGTCCACCGCTACGCCGACGTCTTCGCGGGGGCCGAGCGGGTGGCCGGGTTCCTGGCCGCCTCAGGCGTACGCCGGGGTGACCGGGTGCTGGCGTCGCTGCCCGACGGCATCGAGCTGATCTGGACCATCCTCGGGACGCTCCGCCTCGGCGCGATCGTGGCCCTCGTCAACGCCGACCTCCACCCCGACGAGCTGCGGCAGACGGCCGAGCTCGCGCGGCCGAGGCTCGTCATCGCCGACCCCCGGATCGCCGACGTCTTCGACGCCGCCACGGTCACACACGACCTGATCAGGGCCGGGTCGGAGGGGGCTCCGGCGCCGGCGGCGGCCGAGTGCGCGCCCGACACTCCCGGCATCGCGCTCCTCACCTCGGGCACGACCACGGGCCGCCCCCGCCTCTGCTTCCACACGCACGGCGACCCGTACGTCTTCGACTCCGCGTTCGGCCGGGTCCTCGATCTGCGGCCCGATGACGTGAGCCTGTCCGTGTCCCGGATGTACTTCTCCTACGGGCTCGGCAACACGCTCTTCTACCCGCTGCTCAGCGGGAGCGCAGCCGTCCTGGCGGCGGAACGCCCCGCGCCCGCGGCCGCGCTCGCCGCGATCCGCGACCACGGCGTCACCGTGTTCTACGCCCAGCCCAGCTTCTACGCCAGGCTGCTCGCCGAGCCCGATCTCTCGCCGCTGGCCGGCCTCCGGATGGCCATGACGGCCGGTGAGGTGCTCGCCCCGGCCCTGGAGGCCAACCTGCGGGAGGTGCTCGGCGGACGGCTGCTCAACGTCCTCGGCACCACGGAGGTGGGGCAGGTCTTCGCCGCGAACACCCTGTCCGACGCCAGGGAGGGCACGGTGGGGCGGGTGCTGCCGCCGTTCCGGGTGCGGCTGGTCGACGACGAGGGCGAACCCGTCCCCGCCGGCGCCGAGGGGAACATGCAGGTCGCCGGGTCCACCATCGCGCCCGGCATCGGCTCCCCCTCGGAGGTTCCGCGGCACGGCGAGAGCGGCTGGTGGCCCACGGGTGACACGGCCACCATGGATGACGACGGCTACCTCCGCATCCACGGCAGAGCGGACGACATCGAGATCGTCGGCGGGCAGAACGTGCACCCCGCGGAGATCGAGGACGTACTGGCGCGGCATCCGCTCGTGCTCGAGGCGGCGGTCTGCTCGACCAGGGCCGAGGACGGCACGTCGCGGCTGCTGGCCTTCCTCATCGCCAAGGGTGACGAGGCGGATCACGCCACGATCCGCGGCGAGCTGACCGACCTGGCCAAGGAGCGGCTGACCTGGTACAAGGTGCCGGCGGAGATGATCTTCGTGGCCGAGCTCCCGCGGACCTCGACGGGCAAACTCAGCCGGCGAGAGCTTCGGATCCGGGCGGCGGGCTGACGGGCGAGGGACGGTACAGATGGCGACATACCCGCATGGACTCCGTTGCCGATTAGTCCGATCCCCCGAAGCGACGCCGTCCGGGCGGCACGTCCTCGGCCGGGTCGCCTTTCTCGGCCACCACAGTGCGCCGGCCGTCCGCGCCGGTGCTTCGGAGATCGGGATCCACCTGGTCGGCGCCGAGGTCGAACGCGTCACCGAGGTGTGGGAGACGGACTCGCCCGTCGTGTCGGGCATGTACCAGGATCTCGCCTACGCCCACGATGGCGAGTACCTCTTCTGCGCCGGTCAGGTTCCGGAGGGCGGGTCGTACCGGGAGCCGGTGCGCAACGCCTACCGGGCGGCCTTCGATCTGATCGGCAAACTCGACTATCCGCACGTCATGCGGATCTGGCACTTCATCGGCGACATCAACCGCGCCAACGCGGACGGCATGGAGATCTACCGGGACTTCTGCCTGGGCCGGGCCGAGGCGGTGGATCACCATCTCGGGCGAGCCGGCGACATGCCGGCCGCGACCGGGATCGGCGCCCTGGGCGGCGGCATCAGCTGGTACCTGCTGGCGTCCAGGAGCGGGCGGGTGCGCAACCTCGAGAACCCGCTGCAGGTTCCGGCCCCCTCCTATCCCCACCTGTACGGTCCCCGCCCGCCGAAGTTCGCGCGCGCCACGTCCTTCTCCCCGCCCGGCATCGACGGCGCCGGTGACCTCTTCGTCGCGGGCACGGCCAGCATCCTCGGTCACGAGACGGTCCACGCCGGTGACATCGCGAAGCAGTGCGACGTGACGCTCGGCAACATGGCGATGGTCATGAGCAGGGAGAACCTGCTGGCCCACGGGATCGATGACGGCCGGACGCTGAAGGATCTGCGCTTCGTCAAGGTCTACGTCCGTCGTGCGGAGGACCTCCCGGTCGTCCGCGCCGCGTGCGCGGCGGCCTTCTCCGACACGGCGGAGATCGTCTACTTCACCGTCGACATCTGCCGGTCGGATCTGCTCGTGGAGATCGAAGGCATCGCCCCGTACCCGCGATCGTGAGAGTACCCGGACGAACGCTCAGAAGAGCGTCAGCGGCTCGGCCGGCAGCGGTTCGGGCAGCGGCTCGACCTCGGGCAGCCGGGCCCGCACCTCGTCGTGGAAGCGGCGCGCGAGCACCAGCGCGTCGGCGTTGTCAGGGGTGTGGATGAACACGGTCGGCGAGCGGCCTTTACGGAGCCATTCGGTGACCGTGCCGATCCAGTGCTGCCAGCCCTCGACCGTGCGCTCCATGGAGTCGCGCCCGAGGTAGCGAACGATCGGACGGTCGGTGAGAGCGCGCGACCGGCGGGGCACGCGCGGCTTCTTCGTCCACGCGTCGCGTTCGGCGTCGCTGGTCGGCGGGCTCTGGAACAGGGCGGTGGTGTCGAACGGGATCCACTCGGCGCCGGCGCTCGCGAGAACCCGTTCGAGGAGCCGCTCGGACCGTTCGTCCTCGAAGAAGGCGCGGTGCCGTACTTCGACGGCGTATCTGTGCGAGCTCGGGAGCCGGCGCAGGAAGGCCGCCAGCGTGCCGAGGTCGGCCGGGGCGAACGAGCCAGGCAACTGCACCCAGAGGGCATGGGCTCTCGGCCCGAGCGGCTCGATCGCCTCCAGGAACGCGCGGAGCTCCTCGTCGGCGCCGGTCAGGCGGCGCTCGTGCGTGATCGGCTTGGGCAGCTTGACCACGAAGCGGAAGTCGGGGCCGGTCTGCCGCGCCCACGACTCCACCGTGCTCCTCGCCGGTGTCGCGTAGAACGTCGTGTTGCCCTCCACCGCGTCGCACCAGCTCGCGTAGGCCCGCAGGCGCTCCTCGGGAGAAAGAGGGTGGGGGAGGAAACGCCCCTGCCATGGCGTGTGCGCCCACATCGCGCATCCCACATGCAGTTTGTAGCGTGGGTTCATGAGTTTAGAAGATCGAGAACAGTCACGAAGACACCGTAGCCTGGCCAGGCTCACCCATCCAGACGAAGGCCGACGAAATCGCGATGCATGGCGCGGACAGGAAGCGGCGATTTACTGCCGCATTTCCCACGTACGTGACGAGGATCAGACAGGCGTGGACCGGCAGGAGCGGATTTGCCTCGCGACCGCTGAACGTCTCGGGCTCATAGTGAACCCCAAGAACATCTTCATCGACAACAATCGCTCCGCGTGGACGCGGGACAGGAAGCGCCCGGGATGGGATGCGCTCCTCGCTGTGATGCGCAAAGGAATCACGCACGTGATCGCCTACCATCCCGACCGGCTCATGCGTCAACCACGAGACTTAGAAGAACTGTTGACGATCTCCGATGAGCACGGGATCACGCTGCACGGGGAAGCCAATCGCCGTGACCTGTCCGACCCTGACGACAGGTTCTTTCTTCGTATCGAGGTGGCGCACGCCTGCCGATCCTCAGATGACACCTCACGCCGCGTAAAAGCTACGATGCTGGACAGAGCAAGGGACGGCAAGCCGAAAACCGGCGGCAAGCGGCGCTACGGATACGCACCGAACGCAGTGGACATCATCCCAGAAGAAGCCAAGGTAATCCGCTGGATATTCGAGAGCTTCCTCGACGGCATGACGCCGTTCCAGATGATGGAAGACCTCAACCGGCGCGGCGTGAAAACGGCTCAGGGAAAGCTCTGGCGCATCAATACCCTGCTCAACGTGATCGATTCCACTCATGTCGCCTCGATCATGGTGTTCAGAGGGAAGCAGATCGGCAAAGGGACATGGCCCGCGATCATCGACGAGGGTATGTGGCGCGAGGCGCAAGAACGCCGCACCTTCCGTTCCGCCGCTTTCAAAGAAACCCACGCACGGACCAGGTTCTACCTCCTCCGGGGGATCGTCTACTGCTCTGCTTGCGGACGCCTCATGGTCGGGAGGTCCATGAATGACGGCAGGCCCGTTTACATGTGCGGCTCGCACAGGAACCCCGACAAGTCCACTCGCTGTTTCCGCAGCATAGGCGCGATCACCCTGGAATCATTCGTCAAGGACGCAGCCATTGATCTTCTGGAACGTCTTGACATTACCGGGCGAGAGAGAGCCGCTATTCTCTCGGAAGAGGACGAAGCAGCGATAGAAGCCGAACAAGCAGAACTCTCAGAACTCAAAGACATGTGGGACAGTCGGGAGATCGACACTGCCGAATATCGTGAGATGCGAAAGGCGGTAGAGAAGCGCATCAAGAAGATCCAGGACAAGACCATAGTGCGGCCTGCCGTCGAAGTGCTCGCAGGGATGGTCGGCCCAGATGCCCACGCCACCTGGGAAGCACTCGAACAAGCGGGAAAACACGAAAGGCTCAATGCCGTACTGCGCTTTCTGTTCGCAGCGATCAGGATAAAAGCGGCCGACACACCGGCGAACGGCGTATTCGATTACGGCCGCATCGACATCGACCAGAATGACCTCTAACCAGTCTCAGACGCGACCGCAGGGGAAGCCCTTCCGCTGACCTCCGCCGATCTCCGCATACCTCCTCTGGCACGGCTGACCACGCGGCAGTTTGATTAATGCGTGCCAGATACCTCATACCCAGCCGTCAATTCGTGCGAGTCGCTTCGTGAGGAGCTGTGCTCCCTCAACATCGTGGCAGATCTTCACGCCGGTGATGGCGTGGCAGTCCTGAGTGTGTGGGTTGATCTGCTCGTATGGTGTGGAATGGTCAACGGACAACTGTGCTTCTGGTGGCGCACGGGCCGTTCCAACGAGAAGACCGGGAGGCCGGTATACGCATTCCACCCGGCTTTGGATCCATGGACGACCGCACGGCGCGTATATCGCCGCTACCTCGATGTCAGGGCCGGTAGTCATCGCCTTGCCGACAAAGTACACCAGTAGGTCGTCGGCGATGCCTACGCATGCAAGTCTCATCGACAGGGTGCGGCGTTTGGCTGCATACCATGCCACTCTGTCGCCACCACTTTCCAAGGTCCAATTCCTGGATCACTTCGCGTTGGACACGCGGAAAGATGAAGACGGATACACGGCGACTGAGCTTTATCACATCTATCTGGCCACTCGGATTTATGAGCGCAGATATCGACCTGCCGATTCGCATTGAATGGCAACGCCGCCACGGCACCACGGCTGGCCTCCGTCACTATGCGTGATCGTCTCACTGTCTCACGCCTCGCGCGCGTCTGCGCGTGTAGGCATCGAATGGGCGCTGAGACGAGACAATGAGACGATGACACTTCGTCACCACGCTTGAGCCCAAGCGGATCGTCGTCGATGATGAGGTGAACGCCAATCCAGCGAAAGGCGACACCATGATCAGCGCTCGCACCACTAGGTTTCGGAGTCTCGATGGATTGGATTTGTTCGGGACGCTTACTGTTCCCGAACATGTAGCAACCAGTCCAACTGTTCTTGTACACGGTGGTGGCGTGAATCGTGAGGAGGGTGGCTTCTTCACACGCCTTGCTGAAGGGCTGGCCCGCGCTGGCTCCCCATCTCTTCGTTTCGACTTTCGAGGACATGGCGAGAGTTCGGGAACTCAGGAAGAGCTGACCATCTCTGGTGTGGCGAACGACATTCATGCGGCTGTCACGCACGTGTGCGACGAGACGGGAAGCGCCAAGGCCAACATTATTGGCGCAAGCTTCGGAGGCGGCATCGCGGCCTATTACACGTCGCGCAATCCTGTCCTGGTGCGCCGGTTGACACTCATCAATCCTCTCCTCGACTACAAAAAGCGTTTCGTCGACGACAAGCCGTACTGGAATGATGACCGCATTAACGCGGAAGCCGGAAACCTGCTTGAGGAAAAGGGTTCGATAGAACACTCTCCAACCTTCAAGCTTGGACGGGCGCTACTCAACGAGGTCTTTCATGTCCAACCACACAAAGCTCTCAGGCATATTTCGGCGCCTACTCTGATCATTCACGGAACGCAGGACACCTTTATACCCATCGAGTCCTCTCGGAGCGCGGTCAGCATCATGTCTGGCAACGCAATATTGCTGGAAATCGATGGCGCACAGCACGGGATCGCGATCCACGATGATCCCCAGTACAGCGATCCGCAAACACAAGCATGGCAGGGCTTCGTCATCGACGAGATCGCAAAATGGCTGACGGAAGCCGACTAGCTTCCGGCTATTGAGCGCAGCTCTTGGACGGATTCCCTTGTCCGCCACCTGTCGAGCATTCCGACAAGACGGGAGACTTCCCGTGCCGTCCGGACAGAGCCTGTTTCGCGCGCCAGCGCCAGCGCCTTGATCCCTAGACCGGATGCTTCGTCAGGCTCTTGTAGGGCCGCGCATGTACCGGCCTTGAGCGACAGGAAGTATCCGTAATCTCGCCGCGAGAACGTGTCCTCAGACAGCCATTCATCGTACAGGCTCCTCGCCTGCTGATATCTTCCTGCTTCTGTGTAACAGATCGCCACCTGTGCAGCGAAGAGAGCATCGTCGTAGTGCGGCGAAATCTTTGCTGTTGAGCGCTGGCTGTCGTGCTTGGCGTTCTCCAGCATTTCGCGAGCCAAGTCGATCTTTCGATCAATGAGATCGGCTTTTCCAGACAGCATCGCTTGTGCCCTTGCTTCTTGCTGGATAGCCTCCGCACGCACACGGACAGGTATACGCCATGGCCCGTCCTGAACGGCTTCGGCGAGGGTAATCATCCGAATGGCATTCCGATCGTCCCAGGCGACCTGGCTCTTCTTCAGCAACACGTAGCCCTGCATGGCCAGGTTCCCGGATACTTGCGCCCACTCGATTGCTCGGTCGTGCCAGTAGCTGGCCTGCTCCAGCATCGCCATGTCTCGATAGAGCCATCCAGCGAATTCCGCGACCTGTGCTCCTATGCCGAAGACCTCTCTGCGGATATTTGACTTGGCTTCGGTTCCTGATCTTTCTACAGCGGCGAGCAGCCCGAGAACTATGGGGAGGGTTTGTCGTGGCCCGAACCGTCCATCGCGGTCGGCGCAGAACTCGAGTTGCCTGCCGAAGTAGTGCACAATGTCGCGGTCGGTGTAGCGATGCGCATCCAGCAGCATGGCGGATATGTGTCTGAGCTCATCCAGCCCCAAAGCTGGGAACGTCAGGGAGGCCAAGCCTCCCATCAGGAGACTGCGTCGTGTCGAGTCCATTCCTTCACGATCATTCTCGCGTGGTGCGCTGTTTGTGATCTCGGTGGCTTGAATGTCATCGGCGAAGAGTTCGTCTCGATCCATCTGGAATGCGCGCGCGTAAAGCATGCTGTAGAGCGCGCCGGGCATGGCCGATCCCGATTCCCAAGCCCTGATATTTCGGCAAAGGCTTTCTCGTTTGGGTAGTTGAGTTCGGGTTCTTTCGTCGGCTGCTTCCACGAGCGCGATAGCCATATCCGTCTGTGACCAGAGATTTGATTCTCGTTTGGTCCGTAGCCGAATGGCCCATGGCGGAATGCGGGCGGGCGACCCTTGATCATCCTGGTTCTCTGCCATGTGAGTACCCGAGACGCGAGAGGGAAGACGTTGATCCCTACCGTACGCCAGTCTCTCCGGGATGTGCAGGTGATCCTGAGGCTCCAGGAGTCGCTCAGGGTCGCGGCGAGGACCAATGCAGGCACCAATGCCCCGATGGCACGTTTGGGCCCTCCACGCGCGTTCAGAGGGCCTGCGGGACGGGAACAGTCGCGAGTGCGGCGTATCCGGATATATCGAAGGGCGACCTGAAGGGAGAGGCGCGCCGCATGGCTGATCATCACGGACGGTGATCGTCCACGTCCACCAGCCTCGCGCGCGCCTGCACGCGTTGGGATCGTATTCGTCCGTGGACGAAGACGAAGACGATCACGCAGCGTAGCGCAAGGGTCCCTGCGGCAAACGGAAGGGGGAATGCCCAACAACTCTCTCACCTGGGAGGGAGGTGATATCTGACGAATTCCACAAACGACAATGGATCAATCGAGGAGGCGACCGCCTGTCGGCGGACTGAACGAAGAAACGAAGCGCAGCGCGCGTTCCACTTGAGACGAGTGACCAGCACATTCAGAACGTCCATAAGCCAGGAAGGAGCACGTCGTCTGGCGCGACTGTTGACCATTGAAGAAACGAACGAACGATGAAACGAAACGGGATCCTGTGAACGACGGCAGGATCCCGTTCTCGTTGACAAGCGGAGCGATGGCCCGAATGTCACCTTCCGTGACTCCTTCGGGCCTCGTGCATGTGCACGTGCACGCCGTGAATGTGGCCCTTACGTGCAGACGCGCGTGGCGCGTGCACATGCACAACTCGGGATGACGGTCACTCTTCGTAAGATTCGACTGAGGGCATTGATGATCTTCCGCGCTCCCGTAGATGGGACCCTCAACCGACTGTTCACGACAACCTTGCAGGTCAGAACCCATGCTATGAGTAGCGTTTGACCCATCCCACATGAAGCCGCATGGACTCGACGCTACCGAAGGCGCTCATCCGGCGAGGAACCCGCTGACCGCGGCCAGCCAGGCGTCCGGCTGGTCGATGTGGGCCATGTGGCCCGCCTCCTCCAGGATCACCGCGCCGGTGCACGGGGTCCGGCCGGCCAGCGTGGCCGGGAAGATCATGTCCTGCCGGGCGTGCAGCAGGAAGAGCGGGAGGCCGCGCAGCCGCTCCACCGGATCGGGGTAGCGGGCGGAGGGGAAGCGGCCGCTGCGGTACGGCTCCAGATAGCTGGCGGTGAACCTGACCCGCTCCAGGCGCTCCAGGTAGGCGGTCAGGAGCTCCTGGTTCCACACGTTGAGCGGCGCGGCGGCGAAGGCCTCGGCGCGGGTGAGGGCGGGGCCGTCCAGCGGGGAGGTGTCCCAGACCGACGGGTGGGCCTTGGCCCTGCGTTCGTACTCGGCCCAGCCGGCGAAGGCGTCGGGGGGAACGGGCAGGACACTGCTCGAGGCCACGATCAGGCGTCTGACCAGGCCGGGCGCCTGGACGGCCAGCCGCTGGGCGATCAGCCCGCCGTACGAGAAGCCGAGGACGTCGACCGGCGACGAACCGATCAGTTCGACGAGATCGGCCACCATCGCGTCGGGGGTGAGCGGCTCGGCGGCGGGGGAGCGGCCGCAGCCGCGCAGGTCGGGGAAGAGCAGGCGGCGCTCGCCGGCCAGCCGGTCGAGCGGCTCGACGAGGTAGCTGTGGTCCCAGTCGGGGCCGCCGTGGACGACCAGCAGCGTGCTGTCCGGCGGCCCGGCGAACTCCTTCACGTGCAGGCGCATCAGGCGAGGCTAACCGGCGGCGCCGACAAGAGCGCGGAACAGCGAGCCGTCCTCCGCGGCCTCGGGATGCCACTGGGCAGCCACGGCGAAGCGGTGTCCCGGCAGCTCGACCGCCTCGATGGTGCCGTCGGCGGCGTGCGCGGTGGCCTGCAGCCCGTTGCCCAGGCGGCGGATCGCCTGGTGGTGGTAGTGCGGGACGGTCAGCGTGTCACCGCCCACGATCCCCGCCATCCGGCTGCCCGGCGTGACGCTGACCGGCAGGTGCCCGAACTCGCCGGGCGCGGGCGCGTGCCCGGAGTGCCCGACCACGTCGGGCAGGTGCTGGTGCAGGCTGCCGCCGAGCGTGACGTTCAGGACCTGGAGCCCCCTGCAGATGCCCAGGAAGGGAAGCTCCGCCTTGAGCGCCGCGTCCGCCAACACGAACTCCGCCGAATCCCGAAATTTCCGGATGAATCCGGTGCGCTCGTGTGGCGTCTCCGCGTACCGCGAGGGGTCGATGTCGCCCCCGCCCGCCAGGATCACCCCGTCGAGCCGGTCCACGACCGAGGCGAGGTCCCCGGCGGGCGGCAGGATCACCGGCTGCCCGCCCGCGCGCACCACCTGCTCCACATACATGTACGGCAGCAGCGCCGTCGTCATGTCCCACACGGTGAAACGCGCGGGCTCGACATAACAGGTGATACCGATTAGCGGTCTGGTCATAGCGGTGTAACGTATGCGCCCGAGATGCCGCCGTCGACCAGGAACTCCGCGCCCGTGATGAACGAGGCGTCGTCCGAGGCCAGGAAGGCCACCGCCGCGGCGATCTCGCTCGCCTCGGCGAAGCGGCCGACGGGGATGTGCACCAGGCGGCGCTGGGCGCGTTCGGGGTCCTTGGCGAACAGCTCCTGCAGCAGCGGCGTGTTCACCGGGCCGGGGCAGAGGGCGTTGACCCTGATGCCCTCGCGGGCGAACTGCACGCCGAGCTCCCTCGACATCGCCAGCACGCCGCCCTTGGAGGCGGTGTAGGAGATCTGGCTCGTGGCCGAGCCCATCACCGCGACGAACGAGGCGGTGTTGACGATCGAGCCCTTGCCCTGACGCCGCATGTACGGGATGACGTGCTTGCAGCACAGATAGACGGAGGTCAGGTTGACCTCCTGCACCCGGCGCCAGGCGTCGAGACCGGTCTCCAGGATGGAGTCGTCGTCGGGCGGGGAGATGCCGGCGTTGTTGAAGGCGATGTCGACGCTGCCGTAGGTGTCGAACGCGGTCTGGTACATCCTGACCACGTCGTCCTCGCTGGTGACGTCGGCCCGCACGAACAGCCCGCCCACCTCGTCGGCGGCCTTGGCGCCGGTGGGCTCGTCGAGGTCGACGCAGACCACCTTCGCGCCCTCCTCGGCGAACCTGCGCGCGGTGGCCAGGCCGATGCCGCTGCCCGCGCCGGTGATCACGGCGACGCGGTCCTGCAAACGCTGCATATGTGTTTCTCCCGGTCAGTCGGTGGCGATGAAGACGTTCTTGGTCTCGGTGAAGGCCGCCAGCGCGTCGGGCCCGAGTTCCCTGCCCAGCCCCGACTGCTTGAAGCCGCCGAACGGGGTCCAGTAGCGCACGCTGGAGTGGGAGTTCACGCTCAGGTTGCCCGCCTCCACCGCCCTCGCGACCCTGAGCGCGCGGCCCACGTCACGCGTCCAGATGGAGCCGCTCAGGCCGTACGGCGTGTCGTTGGCGATGCGCACCGCCTCGGCCTCGTCGGCGAACGGGACCACGGACACCACCGGACCGAAGATCTCCTCGGTGAAGGCGCGGTCGGTGACGGCGGAGGTGAGCACGGTCGGCGGGAACCAGAAGCCGGGCCCCGACGGGCACGAGCCCTGCAGGTAGGGGCTGCCTTCGACGAAGCCGCGCACCCTGTCGAGGTGCTCGGCGCTGATCAGCGGACCCATCTCGGTGCTCTCGTCGAGCGGGTCGCCGACCTTGACGCCGTGCACGGCCCGCGAGAGGAGGCCGAGGAAGTCGTCGTGGACAGCGGCCTCGACCAGGATCCTGGATCTGGCGCAGCAGTCCTGGCCCGAGTTGTCGAAGACCGCGTAGGGAGCGGTGGCGGCGGCCTTCTCCAGGTCGGAGTCGGCGAAGACGATGTTGGCCGACTTGCCGCCCAGCTCCAGCGTGAGGCGCTTGACCTGCGTGGCGCACGTGGCGGCGATCTGCTTGCCGACCTCGGTGGAGCCGGTGAACACGATCTTGGCGACGTCCGGGTGCTCGACGAGGCGGGCGCCGGCGACCTCGCCCGCTCCGGGCAGCACCTGCAGCACTCCCTCGGGAAGCCCCGCCTCGAGGGCGAGCTCGGCCAGTCTGAGGGCGGTCAGCGGCGTCCATTCCGCCGGCTTGACGATCACCGTGTTGCCCGCCGCGAGCGCGGGGGCGACTCCCCACGTCATGACGACCATCGGGAAGTTCCACGGCACGATCACGCCGACCACGCCCAGAGGTTCCTGGAAGGTGACGTCGATGCCGCCCGCGACGGGGATCTGCAGGCCGTGGTTGCGCTCGGGCGCTCCCGCGTAGAAGTGCAGCACGTCGCGGACGTTGCCCGCCTCCCAGCGGGCGTTGCCGATCGTGTGGCCGGCGTTGGCGACCTCCAGCCGGGCCAGTTCCTCCGCGTGCGCGTCGACCTGCTCGGCGAAGCGCCTGAGCAAGCGGGCGCGGTCGCCTGGCGAGACCTGCCGCCAGGTGTGGAAGGCGGTTCTGGCACGCTCCACGGCCCTGTCGATCTCCGCCGCTTCGGCGAATGCGACCTCGGCGACCACGGTCTCGGTCGCCGGATTGATGATCTTCAAAGTCTCTCGAATCCCCTGAACAGTTCCCAGTCCGTCACCGCCGCGTCGAAGGCGGTCAACTCGACGCGGGCGTTGTTGGCGTAGTGCGCCACCGCGTCCTCGCCGAAGCTCTCGCGGGCCAGCTTCGACCCTTCCCACAGTGCCAGCGCGTCACGCAGCGTGTGCGGCACGGTCTCGGCGCCGCTGGTGTAGGCGTTGCCCGTGTACGGCTCCTCCAGCGGCAGTTCGTGGTCGATGCCGTGCAGTCCGGCCGCGATGAGCGCGGCCACCGCGAGGTAGGGGTTCACGTCGCCGCCCGGCACCCGGTTCTCCACGCGCAGCGAGGGGCCGTGCCCCACGAGACGGAGCGAACACGTGCGGTTATCCACACCCCACTTGATTGCGGTAGGGGCGAAGCTGCCTGGCACGTACCGCTTGTAGGAGTTGATGTTCGGAGCGTAAAGGAGGGTGAGTTCCCGCAGGCAGGCGAGCTGCCCGGCGATGAACCTCGCTCCTGTCTCCGACAGTCCGTACGGCTGGCTCCCGGCCATAATGGGCGAGTTGTCCACAGACCTCAGCGATATGTGGATATGACAGGAATTGCCCTCGCGCTGGTTCGGCTTGGCCATGAAAGTGATCGACTTGCCCTCCTGGGCGGCGATCTCCTTGGCCCCGTTCTTGTAGATCGAGTGGTTGTCGCACGTGCGCAGCGCCTCGTCGTAGCGGAAGGCGATCTCGTGCTGGCCGAGGTTGCACTCGCCCTTGGCCGACTCGACGTAGAGCCCCGCGCCCTCCATCTCCAGCCTGATGCGGCGCAGGAGCGGCTCGATGCGGGCGGTCCCGAGCAGGGAGTAGTCGACGTTGTAGAGGTTGGCGGGCGACAGGTCGCGGTAGCCGCGCCGCCATGCGTCCTCGTAGCTGTCGTCGTAGACCACGAACTCCAGCTCGGTGCCCACGTAGGCGGCCAGGCCGCGCTCCTCGAGCCTGGCCAGCTGCCTGCGCAGGATCTGCCGGGGGGAGGCGGTCACGTCGGAGCCGTCCTCCCACTGGAGGTCGGCCATGAGCAGGGCTGTCCCCTCCTGCCAGGGAATACGCCGCAGTGTGGAAATATCGGGCTTCATCACGAAATCCCCGTATCCGCGCTCCCATGACGACATCTCGTAGCCACTGACGGTGTTCATGTCGACATCGACGGCCAGGAGGTAGTTGCATCCTTCTGACCCGTGGTGTAGCACCTCGTCAAGGAAGAATCTGGCGGAGAGCCGCTTGCCCTGCATCCGGCCCTGCATGTCCACCAGGGCCAGCAGGACGGTGTCGATCCGTCCCGCCGCCACTTCGTCACGCAACTCGTCGATCGAAAGGAAGCCACCTGCCACAGTCACCCTCCCGCGTTATTGGGCTAGTGTTAGACCATTGGCAAGTCCGAGTCAAGGGGGTGGCCTTGAACCCGCTGACGGTGTTGCGCCCGGTGCGGGCCGGCAACGCCTTCGAGGAGACCGTGGAACGGCTGCTCCAGGCGATCAAGCTCGGCATGGTGGCCCAGGGCGAGAAGCTCCCTCCCGAGCGAGAGCTCGCCGTCCAGCTGGGGATCAGCAGGGTGACCCTCCGCGAGGCCATCCGCGCGCTGCAGGAGGCCGGCTACCTGGACGTACGCCGAGGGCGCTACGGCGGCGCCTTCGTCACCTACGCCCCGCCGCCGCCGGGGAGCGGCGACCTGCGCCAGGCGGTCGCCGACATGGGCACCGACTCGCTCGCCGACGCGCTCACCTTCAGGATGGCGGTGGAGTGCGGGGCGGCCCAGGTGCTGGCCACCACCCCGCTCGGCGAGGAGCAGCGTGCCCTGCTCCTCGGCCGGCTGGCCGACCTGAACGCGGCGCGCCCCGACGAGTACCGCCGCCTCGACACGGCCTTCCACCTGTCGATCGCCGAGCTGACCGGCTCCGCGCTCCTGGCCGCCACCTGCGCCGACGCCCGTCTCCGGGTCACGGACCTGCTCAACGCCATCCCAATGCTGCAGGTCAACATCGAACACGCGGCCGCCCAGCACGAGGCCATCGTCGCCGCGATCCTGGCCGGAGACCCGGACGGGGCGCGCAGGGCGGTCGCCGAGCACCTGGAGGGCACCGCCGCCCTCCTGCGCGCCTTCCTCGCGTGAACCGTCGCCGGTTCCCGAGACTCCGTTCCGCGATCGCCTGCCCGATGCGGAGCCAGGCGCCGAGGGCCGCCTAGAGCGGAATCTCCTGGACGGTGCCATCGTGCCACGTGACGGTCGCCGCCACGGGGTCGTAGACGGGCGGTGGGGGTGCGGGGGCCGCCGAGAGGGTCACCACGCACGCGAAGACGGACTCCGGCTCCCCGCACTCGCCCTCCAGGCAGGGGACCAGCGCGTCCGGGCCGAAGACGGTGCCCTCGGGGGACTTCAGGACCGAGGAGCGGGTGAAGCCATGCAGGGGGAGGAGGGCGCTGCTCAGTTCCTCTCCTGCCGTCTCGGGAAGGGCCCAGCCGGTCTGGCGGACCACCGTGCCCGAGGGGGCGGTGACCCGGTGGAGCCGTACCTCGTGCGGGCCGCGCACCATGCTGACGCTCTCGATCAGCGTCGAGGGCGTGGGACGGCAGGACGAGGCGGCCCAGCCGGGTCCGGCGCCGAGCGGGGTGATGGGTCCCCGCGAGGTCGTCTCGCCGTCGATCACCAGGGCGACGTGGTTGTCGGCGGGGGTGCTCGGGCCCGTGCGGGTGGAGTAGGCCAGGCGCTGGTAGAGCGGGTCGTCGGGGCCGCCGCCCGGAGGCTGGTGGTCGCTGCCGTGGTTGACCAGCCTGACCAGGCCGTCGGCCGCGGTCGAGTGGACCAGCAGCCCGGGGCCGGGCAGGCCGATCGCCTGGTCGGCGCGTTCGACGGGGCCCGGTTCCTCCACCTCGGTCCAGGCGGGGTGGTCGGCGGGCAGGAGGAGGCCGAGGAAACCCTTCGAGGCCCAGTACGGCGAGGCCGAGCCCGAGTATGGCTGCAGCGAGGGCTCGTGCTGGCCGTACCAGCCGAGCGTGAGCAGGCCCTGAGGGGACAGCGCCCTGCCGTCGGCGAGGAAGTGCCTGAGCGCGCCGCTGGCCAGGCGGCGGGCCGTCCCGGGAGAGTAGGGAGAGACGCCGAGCAGCTCGCCCGCCCACACCGGCGCGGCGGCGGCGAAGCGGTAGATGACCGACCTGCCGTGGTAGACCGGGGCGCCGTTGGCGTCGAAGGCGGAGCCGTAGTTGCTCAGGAACGCGCGCAGCCGCGTGGCGTACGGCTCGACGGGCCCGCCGAGGTAGGCGTGGACGGCCGGGTAGAGGTGCATGGCCCAGCCGTTGTAGTGGTCGAAGTCGCGCCCATCGCCGTCGCGGTACCAGCCGTCGCCCTCGTACCAGCGTTCGATCCTGTTCAGGCCGCGCTCGATCGCGCCCTCGTCGTCGAGGCCGAGGTCGTGGAAGAAGCCCGCGCCGGCGACGGGGAACAGGTGCCAGTTGTTGTCCACGGGCTTGTGGCGCAGCGTCCCGCGCAGCCACTCCAGCGTCCGCTCCTGAACCTCGGCGGGCAGCCTGTCCCAGAGCTGGGCGCGCGTCAGCCGGAGGCCGATGGCGATGGAAGCGGCCTCGACCATGGGCTGGAAGCGGTCCTTGATCTCCGGCCAGGCGCCGAGGGGGCCGGTCGCGAGCCCTTCGGCGTACGGCTGGAGCGCCGCGGGGTCGCCGCCGCCCGCCACTCTGAAGGCCGCCAGCAGGAACGTACGGGCATATCCCTCGAGTCCGTCACAGTCGGACCAGCTGGCCCTTCCGGGCAAAGTGATCAACGAGTGATCGGGTGAGCGATACGGTTCGACCGCCGACAGCAGGGCGTCGGCGGCGGCCTCCCAGTGCGCGCGCGTCCACCCGGTGTACGGGCTGAGCGATCGGTCTTCAGGCGGAAGGGCGAACATGCGGGCTCCGGGGGATGATCGAACGAAACAATACGTTCACAGCCGAAACCTACAGCGCTAGGATCGCAGGCGTCGAGTGTTAGGAGTCCCCCTTGTTCGTCGAGCAACGCCACGAGCTCATCCTCCGAGAGGTGCGCGAACGCGGATCCGTGCGGCTGGCCGACCTGGTCGACCGGCTCGGCGTCTCGATGGTCACCCTGCGCAGAGATGTCGAGCACCTGGCGGGTCAGGGGCTGGTCACCAGGGTGCACGGCGGCGTCACGCTGCCCCCTGAGACAGCTGCCGACAGCCGTCCCGTGAGCGATCGCTCGCTCACGATCGGCATGCTGGTGCCCTCGGCCACCTACTACTACCCCACGGTCATCAAGGCCGCCCGTGACCAGGCGCAACGCCTTGGCGCGCGGCTCGTGCTCGGCGTCTCCCGCTACGACGACGAGGAGGATCGCAAGCAGGTGGGGCAGCTGATCGCGGGCGGGGTCGAGGGGCTGCTGCTCACGACGAGCAGACAGCCCGACGAGTCGCACGTGGCGTGGCTCGCGGAGCTCGGGGTGCCTGCCGTCCTGGTGGAGCGGATCGCCGAGCTGGGCGGACCGGCCTCGTTCATGGACGCGGCCGCCTCCCACCACGCGCACGGCGCCTTCCTCGGCACCAGGCACCTGGCCGAGCTGGGCCATCGCAGGGTGGCGATGGTGAGCCGCGACAGCCCGACCGCGCCGCGGGTGCGTCACGGCTTCGTGTCGGCGGTGCGCGACCTGGGGCTCGAGACGCCCGGCGAGTTCGGCGTGGAGCAGGACGGGCCGTCGGACGAGCAGGTCGCGCAGGTGGTCAGGGCCATCGGCGACGGCTCGGTGACCGGGCTGCTCGTGCACAACGACGAGGACGCGCTCCTGCTGGTGCAGCATCTGCGCCTGGCCGGCGTGCGGATCCCGCGTGACGTCTCGATCGTGGCCTACGACGACGAGGTGGCCGCGCTCAGCGATCCGCCGCTCACCGCGGTCGCCCCGCCCAAGGCCGCGGTCGGGCGGCGCGCCGTTGACCTGCTGGTTCAGCGCATCGAGCAGGGCTCGTCGGCGGCCGCCCAGCACGTGGCGCTGCTGCCCGAGCTCAGGGTGCGCGAATCCACGGCGAAGCGTGGCTGAATGTTTTGCGTTCATTTCGTTACTGATCGATATCTAGACAAGTCTTTGTTTTTGAGCGAATGATGCTCTAGCGATCGGAAGCGATGAGGAGCAATCATGGAACGCAAGCGCGCCGCCGCCGGCATCGCCGGGATGCTGGCCGGTATCACCCTGCTCGCGGCCTGTGGGGGCGGCGACAGCGAACCTACGGCCCCCGCGGCCGAGGCGGGCAAGCCCGCGGAGGTCACCTTCTGGGGCTGGGCCAAGGGCACGCAGGAGGTCGTCGACGCCTTCAACAAGTCGCACAAGGACATCCAGATCAAGTTCGAGGAGATCCCCTCGGGCAACGCGGGCGGCTACGCGAAGTTCTCCAACGCCGTGAAGGCGGGCAACGCCCCCGACGTGATGTCCATCGAGTACCCGCAGCTTCCCGACTTCGTGAACCAGGGCGCGCTGCAGGACATCACCGCCGAGGTCGCCGACGTCAAGGGCAAGTACCCCGCCAGCGTCTTCAGCCTCGTCGAGCTCGGCGGCAAGACCTGGTCGGTGCCCATGGACGCGGCGCCGCAGGTCTTCTTCTACCGCAAGGACCTGTTCGAGAAGAACAAGATCGAGGTCCCGAAGACCTGGGACGACTTCAAGGCCGCCGCCGAGAAGGTCAAGAAGGCCGACGACAAGGCGCGCATCGCCACCTTCTTCCCCGACGACCCGAGCGTCATCGCCGCCCTCGCCTGGCAGGCGGGCGGCAAGTGGTTCGGCACCGAGGGTGACGCGTGGAAGGTCTCCATCAACGACGAGGCCACCAAGAAGGTCGCCGACTACTGGCAGGGCCTGGTCAAGGACGACCTCGTCAAGGTGCAGCCCTCCTTCAGCCAGGAGTGGAACGCCGCGTTCGAGGACGACACGCTCTGGGGCTACGTCGGCGCCAACTGGGGCGCGGGCGTCATGAAGGGCAACCACGCGGGCCAGTCCGGCAAGTGGGCCATCGCGCCGGTCCCGAACTGGGGCACCCCGGCCAGCGGCATGCTCGGCGGCACCACCTTCGGCGTCGCCAAGAACAGCAAGAACGTCAAGGCGGCCGTCGAGGTCATCAAGTGGCTGACCGGCTCCCCCGAGGCGTGGACGGCCCGCCTCTCCTCCGGCACCTCCAGCGGCTTCCCCGCGATCGCGGACCTGGTGCCGGTGGCGGCCAAGAGCTTCGACGCGTCCTTCTACGGCGGCCAGGACATCTACGCCCTCTTCACCGAGGCCTACGGGACCATCCAGCCGGGCTGGACGTGGGGACCGAGCATGGTGCAGACGCTCACCTCCTTCAAGGACGCCCTCGGCAAGGTGAGCACCGGCGGCACCACGCTGCCCGAGGTGCTGGAGACCGTGCAGACGGCGACGGTGAACGAGATCAAGGGGCGCGGGCTGAACGTGGCCCAGCCGTAGGACTGAGGTTCTCTGGGCGAAGAACGCGGCCCTCTCCGTCGGGCGGGGGCCGGGGTTCTTCGGAAAAGGGGAGCGGTCCTCTCCGTCGGATGCGGGTTGAGGTTCTCCGGGTGAGGGTCGCTCTGTCGAGGGTTCTCCGAGGAGCGCGGCACCCCCGGCAGGGCGTGGGTCGAGGAGACGGTGCGGTACGGCGGGCCGTACCAGATCGGAGAGATGGAGATGACAGCAGACACACAGGCGCGCGCCCCAGGGGAGGACTGGCGCAGGCGGGGAGCGATCCTGCTCTTCGTCGGCCCGTTCTTCGCCCTGTTCGCCGCGGTCATCGTGGCTCCCCTGGCCTACGCGGTCTACCTGAGCCTGTTCAGCGAGAAGTCGTCGGGGCTCGGCTTCGGCGGCGCCGAGACGGTCTTCGTCGGGCTCGGCAACTACCTCGACACGCTCGCGGACCGGGCCTTCACCGACGGCTTCCTGATCATCCTCGGTTACTGCCTGTTCTACATCCCGCTGATGATCGGCGGCGCGCTCGGCCTGGCCCTGCTGCTGGACTCGGGCCTGGCCAGGGCGAAGAAGTTCTTCCAGCTGGCGCTGTTCATGCCGCACATCGTGCCGGGCGTGATCGCCGGCCTGATCTGGCTCTACCTGTACCTGCCCGGCATCAGCCCCATCGTGGACCTGCTGGGCGGGGTCAACTTCCTCGGCGGCGACCAGGTGCTCGGCTCGGTGGTCAACATCGCGCTGTGGGAGTGGGTCGGCTACAACATGATCATCTACTTCGCCGCCCTGCAGGCCATCCCGGCCGAGGTGCTGGAGGCGGCGAGGATGGACGGCGCGGGCGCGATCAGGACCGCCCTGTCGGTGAAGGTGCCGCTGATCCGCGGCGCGGTGATCACCACGGTGCTGTTCACGATCATCGGCTCGCTGCAGCTGTTCACCGAGCCCATGGTGCTCGACAACGTCAGCGACGGCATCGTCAGCACCTGGACGCCGAACATGTACGCCTACAACGAGGCCTTCGGAAACAACGACTACGGCCAGGCGGGCGCGGCCTCGATCATCCTCGCGCTGCTGGCCGCCGTGCTCTCCTACGTCGTCACCAGGTGGGGTAACCGTCGATGAAGTGGATGTCCCGCGCGACGGTCAACGTCCTGCTGATCGTCGCCACCCTCTACACGCTGCTGCCGCTGACGTGGCTGCTGTTCGCCTCGACCAAGTCGCTGTCGGACCTCTACTCCACGCCGGGCTTCGCCTTCGGCGACTTCAACCTGATCGCCAACATCCGGGCGGTCAGCGCGGAGAACGGCGGGATCTTCTTCCGCTGGTACCTGAACAGCGTCCTGTACGCGGGCGTGGGCGCGGCGGTGAGCTCCTTCATCACCGTCATGTGCGGCTACGCCTTCGACAAGTACCAGTGGTTCGGCAAGGAGAAGATGTTCGGCCTGGTGCTGCTCGGCGTGCTGGTGCCGACCACCGCCACGGCGCTGCCGCTGTACCTGCTGGCCTCGAAGGTCGGCGTGGTCAACACCTTCTGGGCGGTCTTCATCCCGGTGCTGGTCCACCCCTTCGGGGTCTATCTGGCGCGCGTCCTGTCCTCGGGTTACGTGCCGATGGAAGTCCTGGAGGCGGCCAGGTCGGACGGCGCGGGCGAGATCCGCACCTTCACGAGGGTCGCGCTGCCGATGTTGATGCCGGCCTACGTGACGATCTTCCTGTTCCAGTTCACCGCGATCTGGAACAACTTCTTCCTGCCCCTCGTGATGCTCAACGACCAGCGGCTGTACCCGCTCAGCCTCGGTCTGTTCACCTGGGAGAAGCAGGGCAACGCCTTCCCCGAGTTCCACAGCCTGGTGATCACCGGATCGCTGCTGTCGGTGGTGCCGCTGCTGGTGGTCTTCATGTCGCTGCAGCGCTTCTGGAAGGCCGGGATGACGGCGGGCAGCGTCAAGTGAACGAGTTTTCGGGGGAGACCGTGAGAAGGCCGAAGACCCTTGTCGCCATGGGCAGGGAGGTGGCCGCAAGGCTGCTGAACCCCCAGTCCAGGAGCCGCCTGGCGATGATCGCCGACGTCGATCCCGACGTGGTGGTCGACGACTTCGCGGAGGCGGACCTGTCGGGGGTGGAGGTGCTGTACACCTCGTGGGGCTGCCCGCCGGTGACCGCCGAGGTCCTGGCAAGGGCGCCGAGGCTGCGCGCGATCGTGCACGCGGCCGGGTCGGTGAAGCACCACGTGACCGACGCGGTGTGGCAGCGCGGCATCGCGGTCTCCACCGCCGCCGACGCCAACGCCGGACCGGTCGCGGAGTTCACGCTCGCGTCGATCCTCTACGCCAACAAGCGGGTGATCGACATCGCCCGCGCGTACAGGTCGGGGCGGGAGGACCAGAACTGGGACGCCCGTTTCCCCGGGTTCGGCAACTACCGCCGTACGGTCGGGATCGTCGGCGCCTCCAGGATCGGCCGCAGGGTGATCGAGCTGCTGCGCCCCTTCGACCTGGAGGTGCTGGTCAGCGACCCCTACCTGCGTGAGGACCTGGGCGTGGCCAGGGTGGACCTGGACGAGCTGGTCGCCCGCTGCGACGTGGTCAGCCTGCACGCGCCCGACCTGCCCGAGACCCACCACCTCATGAACGCCGCCCGCCTGGCCGGGATGCGCGACGGCGCCACCCTGATCAACACCGCCCGCGCCGCCCTGGTCGACCAGGAGGCGCTGACCGCCGAGCTGGTCGCGGGGCGGCTCTGCGCGATCCTCGACCACACCGAGCCGGAGATCCTGCCGGCCGCCTCACCCCTCTACGACCTGCCGAACGTCCTGGTCACCCCGCACATCGCCGGGTCGCTCGGCGGTGAGCTGGCCAGGATGGCCGACCTCGCGCTCGACGAACTGGCCCGCTACGCGCGCGGCCTGCCGTTCGAGCACGGCGTGGAACCCGCGAGCCTGTCCCGCTCAGCCTGACACCTGCCCGTCCGACACCTGCCCGTCCGACACCTGCCCGTCCGACACCCGTCCGTCTGACACCTGCCCGGAGGCACCCCCCATGCTCCGACGTGCCCTGCTGTTAACGGTCGCCGCGGCGTCCGCCCTCTCGATGGCGGCCGTGCCGGCCGTCGCCGACCCCACCGGGCCCGCAGCGCCTGCCGAGTCCACAACGCCTGCCGAGTCCACAACGCCTGCCGAGTCCACAACGCCCGCCGCCCCTCCGGCCACGACGCAGAGCGCCGCCGACTTCGCCGAGCCGGAGCGGCGCTACCGCGACCTGCTGACCGGCGGCGCGGACGTGGATCCCGCCGACCCCGCCTACGCCGCCGCGCTGGCCCGTCTCGACGCCGACGCCGACGCCAACCTCGCCACCCTCACCCCGACCGGCTGGGCCGACCTGCAGGGCACCGACGGCAGCACCGTGCACGCCATCGCGCTGCGCCTGCAGACCATCTCGCTGGCCTACGCCACCGTGGGATCGAAGAGGTACGGCGACGCCGCCACCGCCGAGGCCGTGGTGCGGGCGCTGACCTGGATGCACGCCGAGCGCTACCGCCCCGGCAAGCCGGAGACGGGCAACTGGTACGGCTGGGAGATCGGCGCGCCGAACTACCTGCTGCACAACCTGGTCCTGCTCGGCGCCGCCGTACCCGCCGAGTTGAGGGCGGGACTGCTCGGCGCGATCGGCCACTTCGTGCCCGACCCCGCCAGGCGCAAGGTCTCGGGCGTGCCCGAGGTCGGCGGCAACCTCGCCGACAAGGTCTCCATCACCGTACGGCGCGGCCTGCTCTCGGGCGACGCCGCGGTCACGACGATGGGCCGCGACAAGCTCGGCCCGGTCTTCGACCACGTCTCCAGCGGCGACGGCTGGTACCCCGACGGCTCGCTCATCCAGCACTTCTACTTCGCCTACACAGGCGGCTACGGCAACGCCCTGCTCGGCAGCACCGCGACCGTGTTCGCGCTGCTCGGCGGCACGCCGTGGGATCTGACCGACCCGGACAGGGGCAACGTCACCCGCTGGATCTTCGACGGCTTCGAGCCGGTCATGTTCCGCGGGCAGATGCTCGCCAACGTGCGCGGCCGCGGCATCTCCAGGCCGCACGACAACGACTACTCGGTGGCGCGCTCGGCGCTGGCCGCCATGACCGTGCTGGCCCAGGCCGCCTCGCCGGAGGACAGGCGGCGCATCGCCGCGCTGGTCGCCGAGCACGCAGCCAGCGGCGGCTTCTACGAAACCGCTACCGTCGGGCAGATCGCCCTGGCCAGGCGGCTGACCAGCGGCGTCGCCCCGCGTGGCGACCTGACGCTCACCAAGGTCTACGCGGGCATGGACCGCTTCGTCCACCACCGCCCCGGCTACGCCTTCACGATCGCGGGACGCAGCAGCCGCGTCGGCGCCTACGAGGCGGGCAACAACGAGAACCTCAGGGGCTGGTACACCGGCGACGGCATGACCATGCTCTACAACGCCGACAGGACGCAGTACTCCGACGGCTTCTGGCCCACCGTCGACTCCTACCGCCTGCCGGGCGTCACCAACGCCACCCGGGAGAGCTACCCGCGCACGGCGAAGGACACCGCCTGGTACGGCTTCCGCCAGAGCGACCCCCATACCGGCGGCGTCGCGCTGGGCGACCTGTCGGCCTTCGGCATGCGGACCCAGGCCGAACGTGACTACCACACCAAGCAGCCCATCGACCTGACCGCGCGCAAGTCGTGGTTCACCTTCGGCGACACGATCGTGGCGCTCGGCGCCGACATCACCGCCTCCAACGTCGCCGCCCAGACGACCGTGGAGAACCGGATGAACCCCGGCGAGGTGCGGACGGGCGAGGGCTGGATGCACATCGAGGGAACGGGCGGCTACCTGTTCCCCGAGGGGATGCCGCAGACCAGGCGCGAGAGCCGTACCGGCAGGTGGTCGGAGATCGGTGTGCACCCCTCCGACGAGATCACCCGCGAGTACCAGACGGTCTGGTTCGACCACGGCGCCGCGCCGCGTCAGGCCTCCTACGCCTACTACGTGCTGCCGGGCAGGAGCGCCGAGGAGACCGCCGAGCTGGCCGCCAGGCCGCAGGTGCGCGTCGCCGACAACACCGCGCAGGTGCAGTCGGCGATCGAGGAGCACGGCGTCAACTCCAGGCTCGCCGCCACCTTCTGGGACTGCGCCACCGCCGCCGGCACGGTCAGGGCGTACGGCCCCGCCGAGGTCGCGCTGCGCCAGGAGGGCTCGACGCTGGAGGTGGCCGTCGCGGATCCGACCTGGCGGCAGAGCCAGACCCTGGTCGAGATCGCCCGCACCGGCGCGCAGCTGCTCAGCGCCGATCCGAGGGTCACGGTGCTGTCCACCTCGCCCACCATCAGGCTGGCGATCGACACGTCCGGGGCGCTCGGGGTGGCGGCGACCGTACAGGTCAAGGTGAAGCCGACCGCGCGGCCCGCGCTGGCGGGGGCCGGCTGCGAGGGCAGCAAGGTGCGGCCCGACGCCGACGCCTACGTGCGCGGCGGCGCCTACGCGAGCAGGAACTTCAACGGGCAGGGCCTGGTCGCCAAGACGGTCGCCGACGAGAGCTACGCCAGGCAGTCCTTCCTGCGCTTCGCCAGGCCCGCGGGTGAGGTGAGCCTCGCCAGGCTGTGGCTGCGCGGCGCGATCGCCGACGCGGGCGGCACGAGCACCACGCTCACCCTCTACGAGGTGCCCGGCGACTGGGCGGAGTCGACGCTCACCTGGGCCACCAGGCCCGCCCTCGGCAAGCCGGTCGGCACCGTGACCGTCACGGGCTCCACCGCCGCCTGGTACGCCATCGACCTCACCGCCCACCTGCGCGCGGGTGGCTCGACCAGCTTCGCGCTGGCAGGCCCGCCAGGCGTGACCACCACTCTCGCCGCCCAGTTCGCCGACAGGGAGATCCCCAGCGGCGCGCCCTACCTGCAGGTGTTCTGAATCCCCTTCGAGAGAGAGAACATGCGCACCAAACGACGACTGGCTCTGGTCGGGGCGCTTGTCGCCCTGAGCGGAGGACTGGCGGCGCCCGCCTACGCCGCCCCCGCCCGCAACTTCTTCGTCGACTGCCAGGCCCCTGACGGCGGTTCGGGTCGCGACGCCTCGGCGCCGCTCAACAGCCTCGCCGCGGTCAACGCCATCGAGCTCAGGGCCAAGGACAAGGTCAAGTTCAAGACGGGCACGGTCTGCGTCGGCCGTCTGGAGCCGATCGGCTCGGGCACCGCCGACCACCCGATCACCTTCACCTCCTACGGCGAGGGCCCCAAGCCGATCATCCAGGGCGACGGCGGCGAGTGGGCCGTCCACCTGGTCGACAACAGCCACCTCACCATCGAGAAGCTGCACGTCACCAACCCCGCGGCGACGACCGCCAAGCGGACCGGCATCCAGTACAACTCGACCACCCCCGAGCCCAAGGCCGGGCTCGTCCTGCGCGACCTGGAGATCTCCGACGTCGCCGGCTGGGGCAACAAGACGGGCGCCAACTCCTCCTGGTTCGCCTACTCCGCCGGCATCAGCATCCAGGCGCTGCCCGAGGGCAAGGTCGGCTACATCGACGGCGTCACCGTCACCGGCAACTACATCCACGACACCGGCGGCGGCGGCATCAAGATCAGCCGCAAGGGCACCGACTACCACAAGAACGTCTACATCGCCCGCAACACCATCCGGGCGGTCGGCGGCGACGGCATCGTCGTGCACGCCTCGGAACGGCCGCTGATCGAGCACAACCTGTTCGACGAGGGCGGCGCGGGCAAGTACCCCTACGTCGACGGCAACTTCGCCGGCATGTGGCCGATCAACTCGGTCGACCCCGTCTTCCAGTACAACGAGGTCACCAGGCAGCGGCCGACGATCTACGACTCCACGGCGTGGGACTGCGACGGCGGCATCAAGGGCTCCTGCGTCTACCAGTACAACTACTCCCACGACAACGCCGGAGGGTTCTACCTGGGCTGCCAGAGCTGCACCGAGTTCCCGAACTACAAGGCGACGGCCATCCTGCGCTTCAACATCGCCCAGGACGACTGCCGCATCGCGGGCAACGCCGCGGGCGACAACACCAGCCCGCTGTGGATCCACAACAACACCTTCTTCTGCTCCTCGCAGAAGGTGGAGTGGGCGGTGCCGACCGGCAGGTCCACGATCGCCAACAACATCATCTACGCGCCCTCAGGCACCCTGCCGCAGGCCGCGGGCATCAATTACGACTCCAACCTCTACTACGGCGGCGTGAGCGCGCCCGCCTCCGACGCCAGGGCGATCACCGCCGACCCGGGCCTGGCCGCTCCCGGCACCGCCACGGGCTACGGCGACGTCGACGGCTACAAGCTGCTGGCCGGCTCTCCCGCCCTGGGTTCTGGCTCCCTCGTCGAGGGCGTGGGCGAGCGCGACTACTTCGGCAACCCGGTCTCCGGCACCGTCTCGCGCGGCGCCTACAACGGGCCCGCCGTCCCGCCGGTCGTCCACGACTCGATCGAGAAGGCCTACAACAACGTCGGCGTCAGCTCCGACCACAACCCCAACACCGGCGGCTTCTCCACCTCGGGGCGCAGCTACTCGGGCCAGGGGCTGGAGAAGGCGGGCCTGGTGCCCGGCCGGACCGTGAACGTGCTCGGCGCCGACTTCGTGTGGCACCCCCGCGCGTACGGCTGGACCGACAACGTCAAGGCCGCGGGCCAGACGATCAGGCTGCAGGGCCAGGGCGCCAAGCTGGTGTTCATGGGCGCGGGCGCCTTCAAGGTCAGGTCGGGCGACTTCACCGTCACCTACACCGACGGCACGAAGGAGACCAGGACCGTCCTGTTCGGCGACCAGTGGGACGCCACCGCCCCCGAGGGCGGCGTCGTGGTGGCGCGCGCGAGCTACCACAACCGCACCCAGACCCACTACCGGAACCCGGCCACCGGGCAGACGACCGAGTCGGGCGTGTCGGTGTTCGGCTACGCGGTGCCGCTCGACCCGGCCAAGACCGTCGCCACGGTGACGTTCCCGCAGGGCAGCCCGCTGGCCGACGCGGGGTTCCACGTCTTCGACATGAAGATCGCGAGCTGATCCGATGAGGCGCACCACACCCGTGGCGTGGATCGGCGCGGTGACCGTGACCGCACTCCTGGTCCTGGGTGTGGTGCTGCTCGCCGGCGGCCCGCCCGCCGGCGAGCCCGAGGGCCTGTCCGCCGCCGCTCCGGTCGCGGAGGTCCTGGCGGTCAGGCCCGGCGACACCGTCACCACCCTCGACGGGGAGCCCGTGACGGGGGCCGAGGTGCTGCGCGCGGCCGAGACCGTCCGCGCCTCGGTCATCTCCACCTTCACCGGGTACGGCACGCCGCTCGGCCCCGGCTTCTGGGACCGTCCCCACACCGCCGGCACGCCTCGCCAGCGGCTGCGGCGGGAGGCGGTCGGCGTGGCCGTCCTCGACAAGGCCAGAAGGCTCTGGGCGCGGGAGGCGGGGCTGCTGGCGGACGTCAGCGAGCAGGGCTTCCAGCGGGAGCTCGCGCAGGAGAACAGGAAGCGGGCCGAGGCGGCGGCGGCCGGCCGGCCGCTGCCGGGCGTGCCCTCCTACGACCAGTACACCTACGCGCGGGTGCGCGCCGCCGAGCTCGACTCGGCGCTCAGCAAGATCCACGCGGCCGGCCTCGACCTGTCGGACGCGCGGCTGCGGGAGCACTACGAGGTCATGGCGGGCGAGAACCCGCCGCCGTTCGAGCAGGCTCGCGACAACGTACGGCAGGCGCTGGTCATTCGGGAGTACGAGAGAGCGCTGCGGTCCCGCGCTGGGTACTCTGATCTACAGGTACATGGGGGACTGGATCCAGGCGCGCATCGTTGATTCAGGACGGCTACCGCTGTTCTGCTTCTTCGTCGCGCTCATCGTCACCTTCGTCGCCACGCGCATCAACGTCAGGCTCATCCGGGCCAAGATCGGCTGGTTCCGCAACGTCAGCGTCGGCGAGATGCACATCCACCACGTGGTCTTCGGCGTGGTGCTCATGCTGGTCGGCGGGGTCAGCGGCCTCGTGACGTCGGGCTCGGCGGTCGCCGCCGCCGTCTTCGGGATCGGCGCGGCCCTCGTGCTGGACGAGTTCGCGCTCATCCTCCACCTGCACGACGTCTACTGGGAGGAGGAGGGGCGCACCTCGGTCGACGCGGTCTTCGTCGCCATCGCGGTCACCGGCCTGCTGCTGATCGGCCTGCGCCCGCTGACCTGGGAGTTCGGCGGGTTCGCGCCCTGGTGGCTGCTGCTCGGCAACCTGATGCTCGCGGTGGTCACACTGCTCAAGGGCAAGATCTGGACAGGTCTGGTCGGCCTGTTCCTGCCGCCGCTGCTGATCGTCGGCGCGGTACGGCTGGCCAGGCCGGGCTCGCCGTGGGCCCACTGGTTCTTCGCCACCAGGTCGCCACGCAAGATGGCCACGGCGCTGCGCCGCGAGGAGCGCTGGAGACGGCCGGTGATCAGGGCCAAGATCTCCGTCCAGGAGTTCGTCTCCGGGCGCCACGACCTTCCCTCGACGCGGAAGCGGCGTGGCCATAATTGAGGTCATGAGCCTGTTCCCGCCCTTCCAGGCGCGGCTCGTCGAGGCGACGGAGGACGTGCGGATCCGGCACGGCCTGCTGCTGGCGGGCGGATACGCGCTGCGCGCCCACGGGCTGGCCGGTCGGCCGAGCCACGACCTCGTCTTCGCGACGGCGGCGCAGACGCCGATGCCCGAGATCGCCGCGGACGTGGCCGCCGCGCTGGACGCCTTCGCCGTGAGCGTGCGCGAGGTCGGCGAGCGCATGGCGCTGCTGGTCGTGACGGACGAGGCCGGCGGTCAGCGGTGCGGGTTCGAACTGCTCAGGGAGGCGCTGCGGAACCGGCCCGTGTGGCTGGCGGGCTGCCAAGTCGTCGGGCAGGACGACGCGGTCGGGCTCAAGGTGCGCGCCCTCCACGGCCGCGGCCTGCCCAAGGACTTCGTCGACGTCGCCGGGTTCGCCGGCCTCTACTCCTTCCGCGAACTCGAGCGCCTCGGCGCCGCGCACGAGGAGCAGTGGGGGCTGGCGGAGCTCGTGCACCGGCTGGAGAGCGTCGACCTGCTGGCCGACGAGGCCTTCCAGGTCGACGAGGACCGCCTGCACGACATCAGGCGCTTCGCCTACGCGTGGGTGGAGGAGATCAAGCTTCGCCGCGCCGACGACGGTGACGCCGAGCGCGACGATCCCGACGTCCCCGCCGTGGACTGAACCGTTTCCCGTCAACCATAGTTGACATACTTAGGTCGTCAATCTAGGTTGACGGGTGCGGATTCCGTGCGCTCGCACGTTCCGAATATCGGGGAAACGTGGGTGTTCTCCCCGAGTGCGAGCGGCCGGGCCGTCACGCACGATGTCAAGGTGATGCGGACGGAGACAGAGTGAACGGCGAGTCATCTATCAAGCTCCTGGCGGCCTACATCAAGCCGCACAGGGGCATTCTGGTCGCAGGCGGCCTGCTCGGGCTGGTCGGCTCGGCCGCGGGTCTCGCGATGCCGTTATTGGCGAAGTATGTAGTGGACGCCTTCGGCGCGAACCAGTCCATGGCCGGGCCGCTGATCGGGCTGACGATCGCCGTGCTCGTCGGCGCGGTCGTCTCCGCCTGCGGCACCTACCTGATGGAGCGCACCGGCGAGGGCATCGTGCTCGGCGCCAGGCGCAGGCTCGTCGACAGGATGCTCAGGCTGCGGGTCGCCGACGTCGACCGGCTCAAGCCGGGCGACCTGCTGTCGAGGGTCACGGGCGACACGACGCTGCTGCGGTCGGTGCTGACCAACGGCATCGTCGACTCGGTCAGCGCGGTCTTCATGCTCGTCGGCGCGATCGTCATGATGGCGCTGATGGACGGCGTGCTGCTGCTGGTCACCCTGCTGGTCGTGGTGGTGATCGGCGGCATGACGGCGCTGGTCATGCCGCGCATCCAGCGGGCACAGCACCAGGCCCAGGAGGCCGTCGGCGAGATGGGCGCGGTGCTCGACCGGGCGCTGCAGGCCTACCGCACGGTCAAGGCGAGCGGCGCGGAGGAGCGCGAGGTCGAGATCGTCGGGGCGGCCGCCGTACGGGCCAGGGACAGGGGGCTCCAGGTCGCCGGCTGGACCTCGCTGGCAGGCGTCTCGACCTGGATGGCGGTGCAGATCGCCTTCCTCTGCGTGCTGGCCGTCGGCGGCGCGCGGGTCGCCTCGGGCGCGCTGGAGGTCTCCGGCCTGATCGCCTTCCTGCTCTACCTGTTCTACCTGGTCGCCCCCATCGGGCAGCTGGTCGAGGGCGCGGTGCAGCTGCAGAACGGCCTGGCCGCGCTCAAGCGCATCCGCGAGATCGAGGACCTGCCGGGCGAGCCGGTCAGTCCCGCCGCGCCCGTCGGCAGCGACCCCGTGGGCGTGCGGTTCGAGGACGTGGTGTTCAGGTACGGCGACGACCGCGCGCCCGTCCATGACGGCGTGAGCTTCGAGGTCCCGCCCGGCGGGCTCACCGCGCTGGTCGGGCCGTCGGGCGCGGGCAAGTCCACGGTGTTCGCGCTGATCGAGCGCTTCTACGAGCACCAGGACGGACTGATCGAGGTCGGCGGCAGGGATGTTCGCGACTGGCCGCTCGGCGAGCTGCGGGCCGCGCTCGGCTACGTGGAGCAGGACGCGCCGGTGCTGGCGGGGACGCTGCGCGAGAACCTCCTGTTCGCCGCGCCCGACGCCACCGAGGAGGACCTGCGCAGGGCGCTGACGCGCACCAGGCTCGACGACCTGGTCGCCGGTCTCCCCGAGGGGCTGGAGACGGCGGTCGGTCACCGCGGCGTGCTGCTGTCCGGCGGCGAGCGGCAGCGCGTGGCGATCGCCAGGGCGCTGCTGCGCAAGCCGCGCCTGCTGCTGCTCGACGAGGCCACGTCACAGCTGGACGCGGTCAACGAGCTGCGGCTGCGCGAGGTCATCGCCGAGGTGGCGGCCGAGACCACGGTGCTGGTGATCGCGCATCGCCTCTCGACGGTCACCAACGCGGACCGGATCGTGGTCATGGAGTCGGGCGGCGTGCGCGCCGTGGGAACCCACGACGAGCTGGTGGGCAGCGACGAGCTCTACCGCGAGCTGGCCGCCACGCAGTTCCTCGTCTCCTGATCTCCTGATCTCCCCTGACAGTGCTTTGCTACGTTTGTCCCTCATGGGAGTCAAACGAGTGGCAAAGATTGGTATGGCGGGACTGTTGCTGGCGGGCTCGGCCGTGGCGCTCACCGGCGGCCCCGCGCAGGCCGCGGCCGGCCAGTGCGCGGGCAGCCGGATCGAGCACCTCGCGGTGAAGTCCCACTCCGGCACGGTCAAGGGCTACCTGAACATCTATTACGACGCCCGCACCGGGTACAACTGCGCGCGGCTCGACTCCGCGGGCGCGTACTGGGGCAAGCGCAAGACCATGGCGGTCACGCTGCACACCTGTAAGAACAAGACGCCGGACTACTTCGCCTGCAAGCCGATCGAGGTCGTGAAGGACGAAGGCAGGTACGCCAAGTACGCGGGCCCGGTGAAGCTGTACGGCAGGAACCGCTGCATCTCCGCCTCGGCCGTCATCGAGCCTGGCAACGACGAGGCGGTCCGCGTGACGCCCAGCTTCCACTGCTGACGACCGCTGACCGGTTGACGATCGACGCCGTACGGCTTGCGTGAACCCCGCGCAGGCCGTACGGCCGCTGGAGACTCCCCTGTCATGCCTCCAGATGCCGTCGTTGTCGGACCTACGTGAACGCCCCCTCAAGGCGGATCAAGTCCAGCATTCGCCCGGCGACGTGTCATGCAGTTTCAGCCTCAGCCGAATGACGCAGCTGAAGTGCCGCATTTCGGGCCGCAATCAATGGCCTGTTCAGATTTTTGCAAGCGCCCGCCGCAAGACTGCGCGACATGGCGGGTGGCATACTGCGCATCATCTTCACCGCTGACGATCTCGCGCGCGTGCGCGTGGCCGCCAGGGCGGACCCGATGTGGGAGATGGTCGCCAGCCTGCACCGCTTCCAGGCCGGCGACGGCGGCGCGGTGATAGCCGGGTGGCGGCGCAGGGCGCGCGCCCGCCTGGCCGAGGCGGGGCTGCTGCGCGACGTGCGCAGGCTGCTGGTGCCGCTGGCGCCGCGCGCGGCCTACTTTCCCGACTTCCTCACCCCGAGCGAGGCCCTGTTGGGCACCGACGAGGGCATCCAGGCCATCATCGACACGCCGCGCACCAGGGTGCAGCGCGAGCTCGACCTGCTGCGCGCCCGGCACGGCCTGCCCGCGCACCTGGAGAGCCTGGCCCGCGACGCGACGGCCATGCGCAGGGTGGCGACGGTCGCGGCCGGGTATCTCCAGGTCGCGCTCGGCGAGCACTGGTCCGAGGTGGAGCGGGCGGTCAGCCAGGACAGGGGCACCCGCGTCCGCCATCTGGCCGACGGCGGCGTCGAGGCCATGCTGACCGGGCTCTCGCCCGGCATGCGCTGGCGCGCTCCGGTGCTGGAGATCGACTACCCGGCGGGTGGCAGGGAGCTGCGGCTGCGCGGGCGCGGGCTGACCCTCATCCCCTCGTACTTCTGCAGGACGGCCCCGGTCACGCTCGCCGACCCGAGCCTGCCGCCGGTGCTGGTCTATCCGGTGCCGCGCAAGGGCGTCCCGGGACGGGCGCGCGCCGGTGACGCGCTGGGCGAGCTGCTGGGCAGGACGCGGGCCGAGGTGCTCCGGTGCGTCGCGCTGGCGCCGGGCTGCAGCACGACGGAGCTGGCCAGACGGGCGGGCGTGCCCGCGTCGAGCGCCAGCGAGCACGCCCGGGTCCTGCGGCAGGCGGGCCTGATCGCCAGCACCCGGCACGCCAACCTCATGCTCCACCAGGTGACGGAGTCAGGCGACGGCCTCCTCCGCGGCGCCCGCTGACCCTCGGTCCACCCGTGCCCCGTGCCTTTGGGTGGGCGGGCGCTCGATGTACTCTTCGAGTGACATAGATGAATATGTTCATTCAGGAGGGATCAGGCATGAGCCGCACCGTGCGCGCGCCGCGAGGCGCCACGCTCACCGCCAAGGGCTGGCCGCAGGAGGCCGCGCTCCGGATGCTCCAGAACAACCTGGACCCGGAAGTCGCCGAGCACCCCGAGCAACTGGTCGTCTACGGCGGTTCGGGCAAGGCCGCGCGTGACTGGCCCTCGTTCGACGCGCTCGTCCGCACGCTCACCACGCTGGAGGGCGACGAGACACTGCTGGTGCAGTCCGGCCGTCCCGTGGGCGTGTTCCGCACGCACGAGTGGGCCCCGCGCGTCCTCATCGCCAACTCCAACCTCGTCCCCGACTGGGCGAACTGGGAGGAGTTCCGCCGGCTGGAGGCCGCGGGCCTGACGATGTACGGCCAGATGACGGCCGGCTCCTGGATCTACATCGGCACGCAGGGCATCCTGCAGGGCACCTACGAGACCTTCGCGGCCGTGGCGGAGAAGAAGTTCGGCGGCTCCCTGGCCGGCACCATCACGCTGACGGCCGGGCTCGGCGGCATGGGCGGCGCGCAGCCGCTGGCCGTCACCATGAACGGCGGCGTCGCGATCTGCGTCGACTGCGATCCGCGCAGCGTCAAGCGCCGCATCGAGCACAAGTACCTCGACGTCGAGGCCAAGGACCTGGACGAGGCGCTCCGCCTGGCCTACGAGGCGCGCGACCAGCGCAGGCCGCTGTCCATCGGCGTGGTCGCCAACGCGGCCGAGGCCGTACCGGACCTGCTGGCGCGGGGCGCCGAGATCGACATCGTGACCGACCAGACGTCGGCGCACGACCCGCTGATGTACCTGCCGCTCGGGGTGGCCTTCGAGGACATGGCCACCGAGCGCGACAAGGACCCCGCCGCCTTCACCACCAGGGCGCGCGAGTCGATGGCCAGGCACGTCGAGGCGATGGTCGGGTTCAAGGACGCAGGGGCCGAGGTCTTCGACTACGGCAACTCCATCCGCGGCGAGGCCCAGCTGGCCGGCTACACGCGGGCCTTCGACTTCCCCGGCTTCGTGCCCGCCTACATCAGGCCGCTGTTCTGCGAGGGCAAGGGGCCGTTCCGCTGGGCCGCGCTCTCCGGCGACCCGGCCGACATCGCGGCGACCGACAGGGCCGTCCTCGAGCTCTTCCCCGACAACGAGCCGCTGGCCAGGTGGATCCGCATGGCGGGGGAGAAGGTGCACTTCCAGGGGCTGCCCGCGCGCATCTGCTGGCTCGGCTACGGCGAGCGGCACCTGGCGGGCGAGCGGTTCAACGACATGGTGGCCTCGGGCGAGCTCCAGGCGCCGGTCGTGATCGGGCGCGACCACCTCGACTGCGGCTCGGTGGCCTCGCCGTACAGGGAGACCGAGGGGATGGCCGACGGGTCGGACGCGATCGCGGACTGGCCGCTGCTCAACGCGATGCTGAACACGGCGTCGGGCGCGGCGTGGGTGTCCATCCACCACGGCGGCGGCGTGGGCATCGGGCGCTCGATCCACGCCGGGCAGGTGACCGTGGCCGACGGCACCGCGCTGGCCGGCGAGAAGCTCAACAGGGTGCTCACCAACGACCCGGGCACCGGGGTCATGCGGCACGTCGACGCGGGCTACGACGAGGCGGCCGCGGTGGCCGACTCCCGTGGGGTCCGCATCCCGATGCGGGAGTCCTGACGGGTCTCGGCAGGCGAGACGGTCGCCCGGTGAGGGAAGGGGCGCCGGTCCGGAGGTGTTGGAGGTGACGTGAGGGACGGAATTGAAAGCCTGCTCGACGGGAGAAGGCTGTCGCCCGTGCAGCGTCGCATCGCGCACTACCTGTCCGATCACCTGGACGAGGCGATCTTCCTGTCCAGCGTGGAGCTGGCCGAGCGGGCGGGCGTGAGCCAGCCGTCGGTGACCAGGTTCGCGATGGTGCTCGGCTTCGGCGGCTATCCCGAGCTCAGGCAGGCGCTCCGCCCTCTCGTGCTGGGCGGCCGGCCGGAGGGCGGCAGCCTGCTCAAGGGCGCCATCGACGACGAGATCCGCAACCTCACGCTCATCCGCGAGCGCCTGGCCGGGCTGCCGCTCAAGGAGCTCGGCGAGTCGCTCGCGGCCACCGAGCCGCTGCCCGTCCTCGGGCTGCGGGTCTCGTCGGGCCTGGCCACGACCTTCGCCTACTACGCCAGGCGCATCCACCCCGACGTCCGCCTGCTCGTGCATGGCGGCTCCGAGCTGGTCGACGGCCTGCACGCGGCGCGCAGGGCGGGCGCGGAGTGGCTGGTGGCGGTGGTGCTGCCGAGGTATCCGGCCGAGGCCGTGCAGGCGCTCGACTACGCGGGCAGGATCGGCCTCCGCACGGCCGTGATCACCGACCGGCCAGGCTTCCCCGCCGACATCGTGCTGGACGCGCCGGTGGGGGAGCGGCTGGTGTTCGACTCGCACGCGGCGCCGCTGGCCCTCGCCATGGCGCTGGTGGAGGCGATGGCCGACGCGGCGCCGCTGCGGACGCAGGCCAGGCTGGAGGAGTACGAGCGGATGACGGAGGAGACGGGGACGTTCCTAACCGGCGAGCCTGCGTAGGGAGCGAACCGACCAGGTCACGGTGAGCGCGGCCAGGGCGAGCATGACGCCGAAGGCCACCGGGATGGAAGAGTCGGTCAGGACGCCGGCGAACAGCGACCTGCCCGCCTCGACCGGGTGGTAGAAGGGCGTGAACCAGGCGACCCGCTCCAGCCAGTCGGGACCGAGTGCCATCGGGAGCAGCGCGCCCGACAGCAGCATCAGGGGGAGCGCGAAGAACTGCATGATCTGCCCCATCGCGTTCTCGTCGCGCAGGCTGAGCGCCAGGCCGTACGCCACGCCGGAGGAGAACAGACCGGTCACGCCCAGGAGCAGCAGCATGAGCACCAGCGCCGCCGGGCTGACGCGCAGGCCCATGACGATGGCGATGAGGATGAACGCGAGCGACTGGATCATGAGGGCGACCACGTCGCGCAGCATCCTGCCGAGCACGATCGCCGGGCGCCAGGCGGGACTGACCGCGATGCGCTCGAGCACGCCGCTGCGGATCTCGTAGATCGTGCCGTAGGCGACGCCCATCGAGCCGAACAGCGCGGTGATCACCAGCATGCCCGGCGCGAAGGAGACCAGCGCCTTGCCGAAGTCGCCGCCGAAGGCCATGCCCGCGTAGAGCGGGGCGAACAGCAGCAGGTACATCACCGGCTGCATGATGCCGAACAGCGGCCAGACCGGGTTGCGCAGGGTGTTCCTGACCTCGTGGCCGAAGAACAGCGAGGTGTCGCGGATCATGCGGCGGCTCCGGTGTCGCGGAGGGAACGGCCGGTCTTGGCCAGGAAGACGTCGTCGAGCGTGGCCCGCTCCATGGTGATCGAGCGCAGCGAGAGCCCGTCGGCTTCCAGCGTGCGCAGGAGCGACGGCAGGGCGTGCTCGCCGTCGTCGACGTAGACCCGCAGCACGTCCTCGTCGACACGGGTCTGTGCCACGAGCGGCGCGAGGACCTCGGCGGCCCGCTCCAGGCCGTCGAGCCTGAGCGTGACCACGTCGCCCGAGACCGAGCGCTTGAGCTCGGCGGGGGTGCCCTCGGCGACGACCACGCCGTGGTCGACGATCGCCAGGCGGTCGCAGAGCGCGTCGGCCTCCTCCAGGTAGTGGGTGCTGAGCAGGACACTCGTGCCCTGTTCGCGCAGCTCCTTGATGCGGTCCCAGAGGTTGGCGCGGTTCTGCGGGTCGAGCCCCGTGGTCGGCTCGTCGAGGAAGAGCAGCGGGGGCGTGTGGACCAGGCCGAGGGCGATGGCGACGCGGCGCTTCTGCCCGCCCGAGAGCGTACGGCCGGGCCGGTCGGCGATGTCGGACAGGTCGAACTTCTTGAGGATCTCCTCGGCCGCCTTCGCGGGGTCGGGCACGCCGTAGATCTTGGCGGCGAAGACGACCTGGGCGCGAGGGGTGTTCTGCTCCTCCACGCCGCCCGCCTGGCTCACGTACCCGAGCTTGCGGCGGATCTGGGCCGGCTCCTTGACCAGGTCGTGGCCGGCGATCACGGCGGTGCCGGCGTCGGGGGCGATGAGGGTGGCCAGCATGCGGATCGTGGTGGTCTTGCCCGCCCCGTTGGGGCCGAGGACGCCGTAGATCTCGCCGCTCTTCACCTCGAGATCGACGCCCTTGACCGCCTCGACGGTCTGGGTGCCCTTTCTGCTCTTGGTGGTGAAGCTCTTCTTTAACCCTTGAGCACTGATGATCATCAGGGGAGGTCTCCTTCTTCGACCTTCTTGGCGGCCTCCTCCACCCAGGCGAGCTGGGCGGCGAGCATGCCGCTGCTGAGGCGCAGGTTCTCGTCGATGTGGCGGGGCGCGCCGAAGGCCTGCTTGGCGCCGAGCGCCCGGTCGAGCATGGCGATCGACCGTTTGAGCTCCTCGGACCTGAACCGGAGGGCGCCGATCAGATGGGCCCGGTCCATCCTGTCCATGAACGTCATGGCCACCTGGAAGGGATCGACGATCGGCCCGATCTCGTACCACAGCGACATGAGCAGGCGATGGAACTCGAAGCGCCCGGTGTCGTTGATGGCGTAGACGGTCTTGCCGCCCTTGCTGCTCTCGACGACGTCGAGCAGCCCTTCCTCGGCCATCTTGCCGAGGCCGTGGTAGATCGAGCCGAAGGCGACGTTGGCCCAGTTGTCCGCGCCCATGGTTTCGAGGCGACGCCGTACCTGGTAGCCGTTGAGCGGCTCGTCGAGCAGAGTGCCGAGGATCAGAACCCGCGTTGTTGACACCACTCAAGTTTGTATTCAAATTTGAATGTCTGTCAATCGTCCTAGGGTGGTCGCATGAAGACGGCACTGATCACAGGAGCGTCCAGAGGCGTCGGCGAGGCGATCGCGCGAGCGCTGGCTCCCACCCATCGGCTGATCCTCGGCGGGCGCGACCGGGCCGTGCTCGACAAGGTGGCCGCCGACCTTCCCGACGCCACGGCGTGGCCGGTGGAGCTGTCGGAGGTCACGGCGGCCGACGTGGCCGGCCTCGAATCCCTGGACGTGCTCGTGCACAGCGCGGGAGTGGTCACCCTGGGCGCCATCGCCGACACGCCCGCCGAGGTGTGGCGGCGGACCATGGAGATCAACGTGGTCGCGGTGGCCGAGCTGACCCGCCTGCTGCTTCCCGCCCTGCGCGCGGCGGGCGGGCACGTGGTGCTCATCAACTCCGGCGCCGGCCAGCGGGCCAACCCGGGCTGGGTCTCCTATGCGGCCAGCAAGTTCGCCCTGCGCGCCTTCGCCGACGGGCTGCGCCTGGAGGAGCCCTCGCTCAGGGTGACCAGCGTCTACCCCGGGCGCGTCGCCACCGACATGCAGCGCGGCGTCCGGGCGCAGGAGGGCGGGGAGTTCGAGCCGTCGAAGTACCTGGAGCCCGAGACCGTGGCGCGGGCCGTGCTGGCCGCCGTGACGGCGGGCCCCGACGCCCACCTGACCGAGCTCACCCTCCGCCCGAGCGAGGGACCCGTCTCCTAGACCTCGGCATGCTGGTGAATGGACTCATTCACTAGAGTGAGGGGCATGCTGGACGAACTCGCGCGCATCGGACGAGACCCCGCGACCAACGGCTACGTGAGAGACGCCTGGTCTCCCGCGGACCTGGAGCTTCGCGAGTGGTTCGGGCAGGAGGCCGTCAGGCGCGGCCTCGACCTGCACGACGACCGCAACGGCAACCTGTGGGCGTGGTGGGGTGACCCGGGGCGCGAGCCAGGCGTGGTCACCGGCAGCCACCTCGACTCCGTACGGCAGGGCGGCGCCTTCGACGGCCCCCTGGGCGTCGTGTCCGCCTTCGCCGCCCTCGACCTGCTCAGGGCGCGCGGGTTCCGCCCCGCCAGGCCCATCGGCGTCGCCTGCTTCACCGACGAGGAGGGCGCCAGGTTCGGCGTGCCGTGCATGGGCTCGCGGCTGCTGACGGGGGTGCTCGACCCGGACAGGGCGAGGGGGCTCACCGACGACGCGGGCGACACGCTCGCCGACGTGCTGCGCAGGGCAGGAAGGAAGCCCTCGGCGCTGGGCAGGGACGACGAGACCCTCGCGCGCGTCGGCGTCTTCGTCGAGCTGCACGTCGAGCAGGGGCGCGGCCTCGTCGACCTGGGCGCGCCCGTCGGCGTGGCCAGCGCCATCTGGCCGCACGGCCGGTGGCGCTTCGACTTCCACGGCGAGGCCAACCACGCGGGCACCACGCGCCTGGAGGACAGGGACGACCCGATGCTCGCCTACGCCCGCGCCGTGCTGGAGGCCAGGGAGGCGGCCGGCCGTCACGGAGTCGTGGCGACGTTCGGCAAGGTCCGCGTGTCGCCGAACAACGCCAACGCGGTGCCCGGGCTGGTCTCGGCCTGGCTGGACGCGCGCGGGGCCACCGAGAAGGACGTGCGGGCGCTGGTGGCCGAGCTGTCGCGGGGGCAGCAGGTCAGTGAGGAGTCGTGGACCCCCGTCGTCGACTTCGACGTGCCGCTGCGCGACCGGCTGGCCGCCGTCGTGGGCGGCGGCAGGCCCGCGCCCGTGCTGCCGACCGGCGCCGGACACGACGCGGGCATCCTCGCCTCCGCCGGTGTCCCCTCCGCGATGCTGTTCGTGCGCAACCCCACGGGCGTCTCCCACTCGCCGAAGGAGCACGCCGAGCCCGACGACTGCGCGCGCGGGGTGGAAGCCCTCGCCGCCGTGCTGGAGGAGCTGACCCGATGACCGTCTACTGGTGCGAGCGCGCCCTGCTGCCCGACGGCGTCGCCGACGGCGTCGTCATCCACGTGGAGGGACGGCGGATCGCCGCCGTCGAGCGGGGCGAGCGGCAGGGCGTCGTCCTGGAGGGCCTGACGATCCCCGGCCTCGCCAACGCCCACTCCCACGCCTTCCACCGGGCCCTGCGCGGCACGACACAGGCGGGCAAGGGCGACTTCTGGACCTGGCGCGACCAGATGTACGACGTGGCGGCCGTCCTGGATCCCGACACCTATCTCCGCCTGGCCAGGGCGGTCTACGCCGAGATGGCGATGGCGGGCGTCACCTGCGTGGGCGAGTTCCACTACCTGCATCACGGGCCGGGCGGCGTGCCGTACGACGACCCGAACGAGATGGGGCACGCGCTGATCCAGGCCGCGCGCGAGGCGGGCCTGCGCATCGCGCTGCTCGACACCTGCTACCTGACCGGCGGCATGGGCACCGCGCTCGTCGGCGCGCAGGAGCGCTTCGGCGACGGGACCGCCCTACGGTGGGCGGCCAGGGCGGAGCAGCTCGCCGCCGCCTACAAGGGCCAGGAGGACGTGGAGACCGGCGCTGCCATCCACTCCGTGCGCGCGGTGCCGCCCGAGCAGATGGGCGTGGTCGCCGATTTCTCCCACCGCCATGCCGTCCCGCTGCACGCGCACGTCTCCGAGCAGCGCGCGGAGAACGCCGCCTGCGTCGAGCGCTACGCCGCCACCCCCGTGCAGTTGCTGCACGAGCACGGCGCCCTCGGCCCCCGCTCGACCGCCGTGCACGCCACCCACCTCACCGACGTGGACATCGAGCTGCTCGGCCATTCGCGCACCCACGTGTGCATGTGCCCCACGACCGAGCGCGACCTGGCCGACGGCATCGGCCCCGCCCGCCCGCTGTTCGACAGGGGCTCGCCGATCACGCTCGGCTCCGACAGCCACGCGGTGATCGACCTGTTCGAGGAGGCGCGAGCGGTCGAGCTGAACGAGCGCCTGGCCAGCGAGAAGCGCGGGCACTGGCGCGCGCACGAGCTGCTGTGCGCCGCCACCGGCGCGGGCCACGCCTCGCTCGGCTTCCCCGACGCGGGCCTGCTGGTCCCAGGGGCGTGGGCCGACCTGGTGTCGGTCCGCCTCGACTCGGTCCGTACGGCAGGCGCGACACGGGAGACGGCCGTGGAGTCCGTCGTGTTCGCCGCGACGGCCGCCGACGTGCACAGTGTGATCTCGGGGGGCCGCAGGATCGTCGAGCGGGGCCGCCACGAGCTGGGAGAGGCCGGGCAGATGCTGAACGAGGCGATGGGAGCCATCAGATGAGCGGGCGGAGCATCCTGATCGACGGGATCGGGTCGCTGTTCGACGGGGACACCGAGCACCACGACGCCGCGCTCGTCATGGAGGGCGACACGATCGCCTGGGTGGGCCCCTCCGGCCAGGCGCCCGACGCCGACGAGCGGGTGGACGCGGACGGGCGTGGCGTCATCCCCGGCTTCGTCGACAGCCACGCCCACCTGGTCTTCGCCGGTGACCGTACCTCAGAGTTCAACGCGCGGATGTCGGGACAGAGCTACACCGCGGGCGGCATCCGCACCACGGTCGCCGCGACCAGGGCGGCGGGCGACGCCGAGCTGGCCACGCGGGCCGCCGCGCTGGTGGCCGAGATGGCGGCGCAGGGCACCACCACCGTCGAGATCAAGAGCGGCTACGGGCTGACGATCGAGGACGAGCGGCGCTCGCTGGAGATCGCCACCTCGCTGACCGACGAGACGACCTACCTGGGCGCCCACGTGGTGCCCGCCAGCACCGACCCCGACTCCTACGTCAGGACCGTGACGGGGGAGATGCTGCGGGCCTGCGCGCCGTACGCCAAGTGGGTGGACGTCTTCTGCGAGCGCGGAGCGTTCGACGGGGACCAGACACGCGAGATCCTGCAGGCCGGCATCAAGGCGGGGCTGCTGCCGCGCGTGCACGCCAACCAGCTCACCGAGGGGCCGGGGGTGCGCATCGCGGTCGAGCTCGACGCGGCCTCCGCCGACCACTGCACGCACCTGTCCGACGCGGACGTGGACGCCCTGGCCGCCTCCCGCACGGTGGCCACGCTGCTGCCCGGCGCGGAGTTCTCCACCCGCTCGCCCTATCCCGACGCGCGCAGGCTGATCGACGCGGGCGTCACCGTGGCGATCGCCACCGACTGCAACCCCGGCTCCTCCTTCACCTCGTCGATGCCGTTCTGCGTCGCGCTGGCCGTGCGGGAGATGCGGATGACCCCGGCGGAGGCGATCAGGGCCGCGACCGCCGGCGGGGCGCGGGCGCTGCGCCGCGACGACATCGGCAGACTGGTCCCGGGCGCGCGGGCAGACGTCGTGCTGCTGGACGCGCCCTCGTTCGTGCACCTGGCCTACCGGCCGGGCGTGCCGCTGGTCCATCGGGTGTGGCGCGGCGGCGAGGAGCCGGCCCCGCGTCATCCCTTGGTCGGAGGCGCGTAAGGCCCTTGGGCTGGGCGGAGCCGGGCGAGAGCGCCGGTGCGGCGAGCGCGGGACGGGCCGGGTCTCCTCCCTGAGGAGGAGGCCCAGAACCGTCCTCTGGTCGTAGTTCTTTGGGGAATCTTTGCCTCGGGCCGGACGTTGGCCGGATATAGAACGCAGCTGCGGGAACGAGGTGCCTGGGGATGGCAAGGCCTACGGGGAATCGCACGGCGGAGGTCACTGATCGTGACCTGCTCGGGACCTATCTGGCGGAGATAGGCAGGGTCCCGCTGCTCACTGCGGAAGAGGAAGTGGAGCTCGCCAAGCGGATCGAGGCGGGGCTGTTCGCGGAGCAGTTGCTCGACAGAGGGGGCTCGGAGCCGCGCATCGGGGACGCGGCGGACGAGGAGCTCGAACGCCTGGCCATTTCCGGGCAGCGGGCCAAGGACGAGTTCATCCAGGCCAACCTGCGCCTGGTCGTCGCCGTGGCCAGGAAGTACTCAGGCAGGGGGATGCCGCTGATCGACCTGGTCCAGGAGGGGAACCTGGGCCTGGTGCGCGCGGTGGAGAAGTTCGACTACCGGCGGGGTTACAAGTTCTCGACCTACGCCACCTGGTGGATCCGCCAGTCGGTCGGCCGCGCCATCCACGAGCAGGCCAGGCCGGTGCGCCTGCCCACGCACGCGGGTGAGCAGATGACCAGGCTGATGCGGGTACGTCGCGACATGCTGGCCGAGTTCGACGTCGAGCCCACCGACGACGACCTCGCCAAGGTGCTCGACCTGCCGATCGAGCGGGTGCGCGAGCTGCGCCGCTGGGCCGCCGACCCCGTGTCGCTGCAGCTTGGCGTCGGCGACGAGGACGAGACCGAGCTGGGCGACATGATCGCCGACGAGACCTGGGCCGACCCCGAGCAGCAGGCGATCGAGATCCTCGAGCGCGAGCGCCTCGACGACTGGCTGACCGGGCTCGAGGGGGTCACGAGCGAGATGCTCCGCTGGCGCTACGGGCTGATCGACGGGCGCGAGCACACGCTCACCGAGGTCGGCGAGCGTTACGGCATCGGCCGCGACCGCGCCCGCCGCATCGAGCGCGACGCGCTGGCCCGCCTGAGGAAGATGGCGACCACGGCGGCCTGACCAGGTCTCAGCACCAGGTCTCAGCACCAGGTCTCAGCGGCGAAGAGGGCGGCCCGCGTAACGGATGCCGGTCGCCCTGATGAGCCCCGCGGCGATCGCGGCCCGCTCGGCCGCGCCGCCGTCCTCCTCGGTGAAGAAGTAGGGGCCGCGCTCGAACCGCAGCGGCTCGAACCAGCGGCCCAGCGCCGCCTCCAGCTCCGCCCCCGTGTGCAGGCCCTCACGGGCGGCCCAGTCGCCGACGTAGGCCGCCCAGGGCTCTCCAGAGGCCGTCCAGCCGTCCCTGTGCCGGTGCAGCCAGGTGTCGTCCCCGTCGTCCGGCAGCCGTGAGAAGCACCAGCGGGCCGTGTCCTCGTCGAACAGCTCCCTGGCCCACTCGACCACCACGAACCCGCCGTCCGGCTTCAGCGCGCCCGCGACCTTGCCGAACACCTCGTCCAGGTCGCGCACGTGGTGCAGCGACGTGCACGCCACGACCGCGTCCGCGGGCGCGTCCGGCTCGTACGCCTCGAACTCCATCCGGTGGTACGGCCTGCCTTCGGGCGCGTCGGGGTCGACACCGGCCGCGTCGTACCCGGCGGAGAGCAGGTCGGGGACGAACCCTCCGAGCGGTCCGCAGCCGATCTCGATCACCCGCGCGGGCGCGGGCGGCAGGTGGCCCCGCACGAAGTTCCAGTTCATGGGACTCAGGATCGGTCGCGGCCCGCCATACGCACAACTGCGAGCCGGACAGCCCTGCCATGCGGGCGATGCATATCAGGCCAGGGGCGTGAGGTACTTGGCCAGGTCGTCGAGGATCTTGCCGGCGGCCGTGACGCCGATGCCGAGCATCCACACCTCGTCGTCGACGTTGTGCGCGGTGCCCTTCTTGACCGCGCCCAGGTTCTTCCACAGCGGCCCGCCGGTCACCTCGGCCTGGCTCTGCGCGGCGGCGTCGCCGTACGCGCTGTAGAACAGGGCGTCGCCGTCGGCCTGGGCGATGTTCTCCTGGCTGAGCTTGCCGAACCGCTTGTCCTCCTGACCGGCCAGCCGTTGGACCTCGGGCCTGGCGATGCCGGCGTCGCCGAGCACGATGCCGCTGAAGGACTCGGGGCCGTACATCCTGATCTCGGTCGGCATGAACCGGACGATGCTCACCTCGAGCTTGGCGAACCGGGCGCCGACCTGCTCGGCGCGGCTCTCGTAGGCCGCCAGCAGCTGCTCGGCCTGGGCCTTCTTGCCCAGCGCGTCGGCGTCGAGGAGGAAGTTCTCCTTCCACGTGACGCCCACCTTCTCGGTGAACACCGTCGGCGCGATCTTGCTGAGCTTGTCGTAGAAGGGCGCCTGGCGGAACTTGCTGCCGAGGATGAGATCGGGCTTCAGCGCCGAGATCGCCTCGAGGTTCGGCTGCTGCAGGGTGCCGACCGATTTCGTCGCCGACAGCGTCGAACCGAGGTAGGCGGGCCACTTCTGGTTCTCGGCCGCCTGGGCGGCGCCGGCGGGGGCCAGCCCGAGCGACACCATCGTGTCGAGCTTGTCGGTGTCGAGCACGACGACCTTCTTGGGGGTTTCAGGCACCTTCGTCTCGCCCATCGCGTGCTTGATCAGCCTCGTCGGGCCGGTCGCGTTCTCCCCGGGGGTGGAGGCGCCGCAGGCGGTGAGGGCGAGGGCGGACAGCAGGACGGCGGCCGTGGCTCTGGCCAGGGGGAAGGTCATCTGAGTTCCTTGATCACTAAGGTTAGGCAAACCTAAGTGTAGTACTGGCTTGTCCGAAACAACCGCGAAACACCCGAGTGACGAGTTTCACGCACGTGAAACATGCGCGGTCAAGTCATGAAACGGCGGAAGTCCACGCTGTGGCAACACGTCAGTGCGCAGCCCGGTCGACGGTGCCCTGGAGGCGTCCACTGCGACACGGAAATACCGGCCACAGCCAATCTGAAGGAGGGTCGCATCGATGATCGATAGCGGCACTACCGCCTGGATGCTGGTATGCACCGCCCTGGTGCTGCTGATGACTCCGGGCCTCGCGCTCTTCTACGGGGGTATGACGAGGGCCAAGAGCGTCCTGAACATGATGATGATGTCGTTCGTCAGCATCGTCGTCGTGACGGTCGCATGGGTTCTCTACGGATACTCGCTGGCGTTCGACCCCTCGAGTAACGGCACTCTCAACTTCATCGTCGGCGGCCTGGACAACCTGGGCCTGAGCGGCGTGTTCAACGCGGTCTACGGGGGATTGATCGTCGAGGGGGGCCAGGTCACCGCCGAGGCCGCCGCGGCCGACAACTTCCCGATGATGGTCTTCTCCGCCTTCCAGCTGACCTTCGCCATCATCACCGTCGCCCTGATCAGCGGCGCGATCGCCGACCGCGCCAAGTTCGGCGCCTGGGTGCTGTTCTCGCTGGTGTGGGCGACCGTTGTGTACTTCCCCGTCGCGCACTGGGTCTGGGGTGGCGGCTGGCTCGGCCAGCTCGGCATCGAGGACTTCGCCGGCGGCACGGTGGTCCACATCAACGCCGGAGCCGCGGCGCTGGCGCTGGCGCTGGTGCTCGGCAAGCGCCAGGGCTGGCGCAAGGAGCCGATGCGCCCGCACAACCTGACCCTGGTCCTGCTCGGCACCGGCCTGCTGTGGTTCGGCTGGTTCGGCTTCAACGCCGGCTCCGAGCTCGCCCCCGACCAGACCGCGGGCCTGGCCTTCATGAACACCCAGATCGCCGCCGCCGTCGCGGCGGGCGCCTGGATGGTGGTGGAGAAGCTGCGCGACGGCCACGCCACGACCCTGGGCGTCGCCTCGGGCGCGGTCGCCGGTCTGGTCGCGATCACCCCCGCCTGCGGCTTCGTCGACCCGTGGGCCGCCGTCGTCATCGGCCTGCTGGCCGGTGTGATCTGCGCCTACGCGGTGGGCCTGAAGTACCGCCGCGGCTTCGACGACTCGCTCGACGTGGTCGGCGTGCACCTGGTCGGCGGTGTCATCGGCGCCGTCTCGCTGGGCTTCTTCGCCGCCTACCCCTTCCTCGAGCAGCAGAACGAGGGACTGTTCTACGGCGGCCCGATCAGCCAGCTCGGCCTGCAGGTGCTCGGTCCCGTCGCCGTCGGCGGCTACTCGTTCGTGATCTCGTGGGTCATCGCCAAGGTGATCGACAAGACTATGGGCTTCAGGCTCGACCCCGACAAGGAGGTGGCCGGGATCGACATCACCACGCACGCCGAGACCGGTTACGACCTGGGTAGCGTGCACGCCTCCGGCGTGTCCGCGAAGTCGCCGCTCGCCACATCCCCGAAGAAGGTGGACGCATGAGGCTCATCACCGCGGTCATCAAGCCCTTCAAGCTCGATGACGTGAAGGCCGCGCTGGAGCAGTTCGGTATCAAGGGCATGACGGTCAGCGAGGCCAGCGGCTACGGCCGCCAGCGCGGGCACACCGAGGTGTACCGCGGCGCCGAGTACCAGGTCGACCTGGTGCCCAAGGTGCGCCTCGAGGTCCTGGCCGAGGAGGACGACGCCGAGGAAGTCATCGACGTGATCGTCAAGGCCGCCCAGACCGGGAAGATCGGCGACGGCAAGGTGTGGTCGGTCCCCGTGGACACAGTGATCCGGGTCCGCACCGGGGAGCGCGGTCCAGAGGCCCTCTGATGGATCCGCAGCGCAGCGAGGACGTCCATCAGAGGGAGGCGTCCGAGCGGAGCTCGGCCATGGGCACAGCGCTGGATTCGAGGCGTCGGGGCGGAGCTCGGCCATGGGCACTGGTGATGGATTCGCGGTGCGGTGAGGAGCTCGTCAGGAGGCCCTGTGATGGATCCGCAGCACAGCGAGGACATCCATCGCAGGGAGGCGTCCGAGCGGCGCTCGGCCAGGGGGCATGGTGAGAGCGGATGCCCGTTCGTTCGCCGCGGCCCGCAAGGAGCGGGTCGCGGACACCGACCGATGGCTGAAGGATCTCCTTCGTACGGCGAGCCCCGGTGGCGAGGGCGTGGCCCTCGTCGCCGTCGGCTCCCTCGGCAGGGGAGAGCTGGCTCCGGGCAGCGACCTCGACCTGGTCCTGCTGCACGAGGGCGGGGACGACATCGCCAGGATCGCCGACCGGGTCTGGTACCCGATCTGGGATTCGGGCGTCGGCCTCGACCACTCCGTCCGCACGGTGGACGAGGCCGTGAAGGTGGCCCGCGAGGACCTCAAGGCCGTGCTGAGCCTCATCCAGGCCAGGCACGTCGCGGGCGATCCCGAGCTGACCAGGAAGGCGCGCGAGGCGGTGCTCGCCGAATGGCGCGCCGACTCCCGTCGCAGGCTCGCCGAGCTGCGCGACGCGGCGGACAAGCGCGCCGAGACCACGGGCGAGCTGGCCTTCCTGCTCGAGCCCGATCTCAAGGACGGGCGTGGCGGGCTCCGCGACGTCCAGGCCATGCAGGCGGTGGCCGCCGCCTGGGTGGCCTCCGCCCCCGGACCGCGCGTCCGCGAGGCCCACGAGCTCATCCTGGACGTGCGCCACGCGCTGCACGTCGTCACCGCCCGCGGCGCCGACCGGCTGGTCCTGCAGGAGCAGGACGCGGTGGCGGGCACGCTCGGCCTGCTCGACGCCGAGGCGCTGATGCGCAGGCTCGCCGAGGCGGGCCGGACGATCTCCCACGCCTTCGACGGCACCTGGCGCACCGTGGACCGGCTGCTGTCGGGCCCGGTGCCGCGTGGGCGCCGGCCGCTGGCCGACGGCGTGGTCGAGCACGCCGGCGAGGTCGTCCTCGCCCGCGGTGTCGACCCCCGCACCGACCCCGTGCTCGTGCTGCGCGCCGCCGCCGCGGCCGCCGAGGCGGGGCTGCCGCTGGCCCCCGCCACCGTGTCGATGCTGGCCGCCCAGTCGCCGCCGATGCCGGTCCCGTGGCCCGACGAGGCCCGCGACGCGCTGGTGGCGCTGCTGGGCGCGGGGCGCGCCGCCGTTCCCGTGTGGGAGGAGCTAGACCAGGCGGGCATCCTGGTCAGGCTGCTGCCCGACTGGGAGCGCGTACGGCACCGCCCGCAGCGCAACCCCATCCACCGCTTCACCGTCGACAGACACCTCATCGAGGCCGCGGCCAACGCCGCCTCCTACACGCGCGAGGTCTCCCGTCCCGACCTGCTGCTGATCGGCGCGCTGCTGCACGACGTGGGCAAGGGCTGGCCCGGCGACCACTCGGCGACGGGCGAGGTGGTCGTGCGCGACATCGGCGCCCGCCTCGGCCTGCCGCCGAACGACGTCGAGGTGCTGGCCACGGTGGTCCGCCACCATCTGCTGCTGCCCGAGACCGCGACCAGGCGCGACCTGGACGACCCGGTGACGATCGAGAAGGTCGCCGGGGCGGTCGGCTCGCGCGAGGTGCTGGAGCTGCTCGCCGCGCTGGCCGTCGCCGACGGCCACGCCACCGGGCCCGCCGCGTGGAACACGTGGAAGGCCTCCCTCGTCGCCGATCTCGTGCGCAGGGTGCGCAGGGCGCTGGCGGGCTCCCCGCTGCCCCCGCCGCCCAGTCTCTCGCCCGCCCAGGCGGCCCTCGCGCGGCACGGCGGAGGGGCCGTCCGGGTGAATGGGACGAACGTCACAGTCGTCGCTCCGGACCGCCCGGGACTGCTCTGGCGCGCGGCCGGTGTACTGGCCGCGCACCGCATGCTTGTCAGGTCGGCCTCGGTCGCTTCGGCGAGCGCCACCGCCGTGATCGAATTCTCCGTCGTGCCCGAGTACGGCACGCCTCCCGACCCCGCCACTCTCGAGGCCGACCTGCGGCTCGTCCTGGCCGGACGGCTCGACATCGAACAGCGGCTGGCCCGCCGTACCCGATCTGTGCGACCCGCGCGGGTGCCCGTCGCCCCGCCCAGGGTCACGCTCCTCGAAGAGGAGTCCGCGACGGCCACCGTCGTGGAGGTCCGGGCGCATGATCGTCCGGGTCTTCTGTGGCGGATTGGTAGATCATTTGGTGAATGTGGGCTTGACGTGAAAGCCGCTCGCGTAGAGACTCTCGGCGCGGAGGCGGTTGACGTCTTCTACGTGGTGGACCGCGCCGGACGCCCCCTCAGCGACGACGCGCAGCGGACTCAAGTCCGCGATCACGTACTCGCGGCACTGCGATAACCAACGGCACACGGTCTGCGGTCACATTTGTAACGATTGTGTCCGTTTTGCCTGGTACGCGAGTTACTGCGGATACGTTGTGGGTCGAATTATGGGTCTTTTCTGATTCCTGTTGCGAAATGGGATGCTTGAGGGGTAACGACGGCTGTGACGACGGGGAATACCGAAGGCGGACGTGCCGCCAGGCGGGACCGCGGAAAGCGGTCGCTGCCACGAATGGGGCTGCGTAACTGGCGCGTGAGATCTCGTCTCACCGCGTTGATCCTTGTGCCGACCATCGCCGGCGTCGTTCTCGGCGGCGCCCGTGTGGTGGAGGCGGTCGGCAGCATCGGGGAGTACGAGCGCACGGTGGTCGTCGCCGAGCAGGCGACCCATCTGCGCGATCTCATCCAGTCGCTCGGAATGGAGCGTGACACCGGCGGCTGGTTCTACGCCACGAAGCAGCGCAGGCAGCTCAAGAAGCCTTACGAGGACAGCAAGGACGCCGTCGACAAGCAGGTGAAGGTCGTCTCGGCCGAACTGGCCGCGATGGACGCCGGCTACGGCCCGCGTGTCGAGCAGGCCGCCAAGCTGGCCGCCGCCCAGCTCAAGTCGCTGTCGGGGATCAGGGCGCAGCAGCGCGTGAGGCCCGACTCGACCGCCTACCGCTACCTGGTCGAGCAGCTCGTGCGCGTGCACGAGGAGCTGAGCCTCCTCAACAACGACCCGCAGATCCTCGGTGACTTCCGCGCCCTGACGGTGCTGGTGAAGGCCAAGGAGGAGATCTCCAGGCAGCGGATCATGCTGCTGGAGTCGTACTACGGCACCTCGAAGGTGGACGCGCAGCGGGTCACCGACTTCATCGCCGCGGGCGCCCAGCAGTGGCAGCTGCTCAACAGCTTCGCCGCGGACGCGGGCACGGTCAGGAGCACCCAGCTCATGATCGGGCTGAAGAACAACAGCGACGTGATCAGGGCCGAGCTGTCCAAGGCCCGCGCCATCCGCCTGACCAACGACGGACCCGCCTTCCAGGCCAGGAACCTGCTGGCCGACCCCAACGAGTGGTTCGAGGACAACGCCAAGGCGATCGCGGTCCTGGAGAAGGCGGAGTCGAACACCGAGCCGGGGAAGACCGGGCTGGCGCAGGCCGTGACCACGCGCGCGCAGGACCTCCAGAGCGCCGAACTGCGCACCGCGCTGCTCGTGGGCGCCGCCATCGTCGGCCTGCTCCTGCTGGTGCTGACCTTCACCGTGCTCATCGCCCGCTCGATGGTCTCCCCGCTGCGCCGTCTGCGCAGCGAGGCCCTGGAGATCGCCGGATTCCGGCTGCCCGACGTGGTGCGCAACCTGCGCGTCTCGGGCAACGCCACCGTGCCCGAGATCGAGCCCATCGACGTCGAGGGCAAGGACGAGATCGGTGAAGTGGCGCAGGCCTTCGACGAGGTCCACCGCCAGGCCGTACGGCTCGCGGCCGAGGAATCGGAGCTGCGCAGCAACATCAGCGCGATGTTCGTCAACCTCTCCCGCCGCACCCAGACACTGGTCGAGCGGCAGATCTCGCTGATCGACGGCCTGGAGAAGGGCGAGCAGGACGGCAGCCGTCTCGCCGACCTGTTCAGCCTCGACCACCTGGCCACCCGCATGCGCCGCAACTCGGAGAACCTCCTGGTCCTCGCCGGCCACGAGCCCACTCGCAGGCGCAGCCAGCCCGCCAAGCTCGTCGACGTCGTGCGCGCCGCCCTGTCGGAGGTCGAGGACTACGACCGCGTGCAGGTCAAGGTGCACCGCGCCACCGCGGTGATCGGCAGCGCCGCCAACGACCTGGTCCACCTGGTCGCGGAGCTGGTCGAGAACGCCATCCAGTTCTCGCCGAAGAACAGCAACGTCATCGTCTCCAGCAGCATCATCGAGGGCGGCGGCGCGCTGCTGTCGGTGAGCGACCAGGGCATCAGCATGACCGACGAGGAGCTCGCCGAGGCCAACAGGCGCCTGGCCGAGCCGCCCGTCGTGGACGTGTCGGTGTCGCGGCGCATGGGCCTGTTCGTGGTCGGCCGCCTGGCCCTGCGCCACGGCATCCGCGTGCAGCTGCGCAATGGCGAGGGCAGCGGCCTCATCGCCATGGTGCTCCTCCCGCCGCCGCTGCTGCCCGACGCGAACCAGCCGCCGCCCCCGCAGCGGCCCGCCTTCGGCGGCAGCGGCAGCCCCGCCCCTGCCTTCGGCGCTCCGGCGCAGAACGGCGCGTTCGCCGCGTTCGACTCCTTCGACTCCAGCGGATGGGGCAACCAGCAGCCGCGGCAGGGTCTCGGCGCCTTCACCGCCGACACCGGCGGCGACAGCGGCTTCTTCCGCCAGCCGCCCCAGCAGGGCGGACCGCACCCGTCGTTCCCGAGCATCGACCTCAGCGCGATGCCCAACCTGGACCAGACGGCGCCGCACCCCGGTGGCTCGCACCCCTCGTTCCCGAGCCTGGAGCAGCCCGGACCGCACCCGTCCTTCCCCAGCTCCGACAACGGACTGCCGCGCCGCGGCCCCCGCGCGGGCGACACCGGAGCGTTCGGGACGCGGCCCAGGGCCGACACCACGGGCGCCTTCGGCGCGCCGGCCCGTCCCGACGGCACCGGCGCCTTCGGGACGCCGGCCAGGGGCGAGGGGGTCTTCGGTCCGCCGTCCCGCGGTGGCGACACGGGCGCCTTCCCGACGCCGCCGCCCCGCGCGGGCGACACCGGCGCCTTCCCGACGCCGCCGCCGATGTCGGCGCCGTCCTACCCGTCGGTCGAGCGGTTCCCCTCGTGGGAGACCAGCACGAGCTCGATGCCCGTGGTGGACAGCTCGCCGATGGAGCAGGAGCAGGAGGAGTTCCTGCCGATCTTCGCCGCGGTGGAGTCGGCCTGGTTCCGCAGGCCCGACGAGAGCGTCGAACCCCCCGCCGCCTCGCCTCAGGCCCGCAGGGAGCCGAAGTACCACATGCCCGAGGCGCAGGCGCCCGCGCAGGCCGTACCCTCTGAGAGTGACCTGTGGCGGACCCCCGCCGACGCGGGGTGGCAGGCGGCGGCCGCGGCCAGTGACCCCAGCCTCGGCGGGATCACCGCCGCCGGGCTCCCCAAGCGCACCCCCAAGGCGAACCTGGTCCCCGGCACGGCGGGCCAGGCGCCCCAGCAGATGAGCCCGATGCCGCCGGTCTCGGCGGACCGGATCAGAAACCGGATGTCCAGCTTCCAGCAGGGCGTCCGCAGGGGGCGTGCGGAACTGAATGATGAGTCCGCCCCTAACGGGCTGGATAAGGAGGACAAGGCGTGAGCGAGCGTCGCGAGCGAACAGATAGCCACAGCACGTTCGTCACGCTTCCGACGAAGGAGGAAGTGTGACGACCTTGAGCCATGAGGCCCACAGGTTCGACTGGCTGATCACTGACTTCGTCAGGAACACCCCAGGGGTGGCCCACGCGGTCGTCGTGTCAGCCGACGGTCTGTGCCTGGCCAGCTCCGAGGGCTTCCCGCCGGACCGGGCCGACCAGTTGGCGGCCGTCTCCGCGGGTCTGCTGAGCCTCACCGTGGGCGCCTCGCGCGTCTTCGAGGGCGGGCCCGTGACCCAGACGGTCGTGGAGATGCAGCGCGGTCTGCTCCTGGTGATGGCCATCAGCGACGGGTCCGTGCTGACCGTGCTGGCCTCGCCCGACTGCGATATGGGTCTGGTGGCCTACCAGATGACTCTGCTGGTGGACCGTGCCGGACAGGCGCTGACCCCGGCACTTCGCGCGGAACTCCAGGCTGCCAGGACCCGGTGATGTGATGGTGTACGGGAGTGACGGGACGGGGGACGAGGAGCCCCTGTTCCGTCCGTACGCAGTCACCGGCGGCCGGTCGGAACCCCGCTACCACTTGGCGATGGAGACGCTGATCTCCTCGATGTCGATCCCGGATGACGAGATGGCCCTGCTCACGCCCGAGCAAGAGGCCATCATGACGCTGTGCAGGTCGTTCCGGTCGGTCGCCGAGATCTCCGCGCTGCTGCGGGTCCCGCTCGGCGTGGCCAGGGTCGTCGTGGCCGACATGGCCGACGAAGGACTCGTTCGCCTGCACCAGCCGCGTCTCAACCAGGGACAGCCAGACATGAACATGCTCGAAAGGGTGCTCAGTGGACTTCGCAGGCTCTAGCGGCGGCGGGCTCACCTCGACGAAGATCGTCGTCGCGGGCGGGTTCGGCGTCGGCAAGACGACGTTCGTGGGTGCGGTGTCCGAGATCCTCCCGTTGACCACGGAAGCGGTCATGACCGACGCCTCCGCGGGCATCGACGACCTCGGCCTGACCCCGAACAAGCAGACGACGACCGTGGCCATGGACTTCGGCCGGTTGTCGCTGGACAGGGACCTGATCCTGTACCTGTTCGGCACCCCCGGTCAGCACCGGTTCTGGTTCATGTGGGACGACCTGGTGCGCGGCGCGATCGGCGCCGTCGTGCTGCTCGACACCCGGCGGCTGGCCGACTCCTTCCCCGCGATCGACTACTTCGAAGAGGCCAAGCTGCCCTTCGTGGTGGGCATCAACGGGTGGGACGGGCAGTTCCCGCATGCGGAGAACGAGGTGCGTGAGGCGCTCGCCCTGGCGCCGCACATCCCGATCGTCAGGACCGACGCCCGCAACAGGGAGTCGGTCAAGGCGACGCTGATCTCGCTCGTCGAGCACGTGGTCAGGGTGAGGGCCTCCTACGGCACCCCTGCCTGACCCGCCTCGCAAGAAGGGGGAGGACCTTCGGGTCCCCCCCTTCTTCGCGTCCGGCGACCACGGCGGTTCAGGACGGGGACCGGCTGGGGGTGGGTCAGCGGGTCTCGATCAGCAGCGAGATGCCGTCGAGGAGGCGCTGCAGGCCGAACTCGAAGGTGTGCTCGGGGCTGTGCGCCGAGCCGTACACCTCGGCGGCGGCCTCGCCGACGCGCGACGCGACGGGGAAGCGCGAGGCGTCCGAGATGCGGTGCAGGAAGGGCGCGTGGGCGGCCCACCACTGCTCGTCGGTCATCCCCGTGTGCTTCTCCGCCTCGAGCGCCTCGACCGCACCCCTGGCCGCGCCGTGGACGAAGCCGGTGACCAGCGTGATGACCGAGTCCATCTCGACGTCGGTCAGGCCGATGCCGTCGATGGCGCGCAGCTCGTACTCGTACTTGGCGGTGGTGCGGGGCCCGAGCACCGGACGGCTGGTGGCCACCTGGAGCAGCCAGGGGTGGCGCAGGTACAGGGCCCAGTTCTCGCGGGCGATCTGCTCCAGGCGCCCGCGCCAGCCGCCGGGGACGTCGTCGGGCCTGGCGGTCTCGCCGTAGACGGTGTCGAGCATGACGTCGAGGAGCTCGGGCTTGCCCGGCACGTAGGTGTAGAGCGACATGGTGCCGACGCCGAGCCTCTCGGCGACCCTGCGCATGGACAGGGCGCCGAGACCCTCGGCGTCGGCGACCTCGATCGCGGCGCGGACGATGCGGTCGACGCTCAGCTCCGGCTTGCCCTTGCGGCTGGGCCGCTCGCTGGTGCGCCACAGCAGCGCGAGGCTGCGCGCGGGGTCACCCTTGCCGGTGTACTCGACGGTCACACTTCGTACGGTACACCGTACGGAGCTCGTCGCGCCGAATCATTTGGGCAGCCAGTCCTTCCACACGATCTTGTTCGCCTCGACCCACTTCTTGGCCGCCGCCTGCGCCGACATGCGGCCGTCGGCCATGTCGCTGGCCACCGCGTTCTGGTGCTCGTTGGTCCAGGTGAAGTTGCGGACCAGCTCGTAGGCCTTGCCGCCGGTGTCGGCGAACTTCCTGCTGACGATCTTGTCAAGCAGGTAGGGCGGGTAGTCGCAGGCCACCTTCGCCGGTACGGCGTCGCAGCCGATGGCGTAGGGCGGAAGGTTGATCTTGACCAGCTTGACCTGCGTGAACAACCACTGCGGCTCGTAGAAGTACATCAGCAGCGGCCGCCGGTTCCTGGTGGCGAACTTCGCCGCGCTGATCAGGGCGTTCTCGCTGCCCGCGTAGACGACCTTGTAGTCGAGCTTCAAGTTCTTGACCAGGGCCTCGTCGGAGGTGACGAACGTCGGGTCACCGTCGAGCACCTGCCCCTTGTCACCGGACTTCGCGGTCTTGAACAGCGGCGCGTACTTGTTGAGGTTGCGCCAGTCGGTGATGTCCGGGTACTCCTCGGCCATCCACTGCGGCACGTACCAGCCGATGATGCCCTTGTTGCCGTTCAGCCCCGCCGAGACCGCGACCTTCTTGTCCTGGATGAACTCCTTCTTCTCCTTCTCGCGGCCCCAGTTCTCGACGATGACGTCGACGTCGCCGCTCTCGAAGCCCTTCCAGGACTCGTCCTCCGTCAGCTTCTTCGTCTCCACCCGGTAGCCGAGCTCGCGTTCCAGGAGGTAGGCCAGGACGGCGGCGCTGGCCTCGTAGCCGACCCAGGGGTTGACGGCGAGCCGTACGGTGCCCGTCTCCCTGGCCTGCGGAGGTGCTTCGGCCGTACAGCCGGCGAGGATCAGGACGAGGGCGAGGGCCCCCGCCAGACCCCGGCCGCGGACCGCTACTTGGGAAGCCATGCCTGCCACTTGGCCTGGTTGGCCGCCACCCACTTCTTGGCCGCCTCCTCGGCGGACATGCCGTTGTTCTGGATGTCGTTGGCGACCGCGTTCTGGTCCTCGTTGGTCCAGCTGAAGTTCTTGACCAGCTCGTAGGCCTTGCCGCCGGTGTCGGCGAACTTCTTGCTCACGATCTTGTCGAGGTCGAGCTCGCCGTAGTCGCAGGCGACCTTCTTCGGGTCGGCGTCGCAGCCGGTGGTGTACGGCGGCAGCTTCACCCTGGCCAGCTTGACCTTGTCGAAGAGCCAGTGCGGGGTCCAGAAGTAGAACAGCAGCGGCTTCTGCTGCTCCTGCGCCTGCACCGCGGACTCCAGCAGCGCCGCCTCGCTGCCGCCCGTCACGACCTTGAAGTCCAGCTTCAGGTTCTTGACCAGGGCCTCGTCGTTGGTGACGTAGGAGGGGTCGCCGTCGAGGAGCTGGCCCTTGTCGCCGGACTCAGAGGTCTTGAACAGGTCGGCGTACTTGTTGAGGTTCTTGTAGTCGGTGATGTCGGGGTACTTGTCGGCCATCCACTGCGGGACGTACCAGCCGATGACGCCCTTGTTGCCGGTCGAGCCGGCGGAGAGGGCGACCTTCTTCTCGTCGATGTACTTCTTCTTGAGGTCGTCGTGGCCCCAGTTCTCGACGATGACGTCGACCTCGCCGGTCTCGAAGCCGGCCCAGGCGACCTCCTCCTTGAGCTCCTTCTTCTGCACCGTGTAGCCGAGCTTGTCGGTCAGCAGGTGGGCGATGACGGCGGCGGTGGCCTCGTAGCCGACCCACGGGTTGATGGCGATGTTGACGGTTCCCGCCGCCGGGGCGCTGCCCGAGCCGCTGGGCTGGGCGGCGGCTGTCGCTGTGGCGCCGGTGTCGACTCTGGCGCCACCGCCGCAGCCCGCGACGGCCAGGCCAAGGGCGACGACCCCGGCCATGAGGCGAATCTTCATGCGGTGTTCATCCTCTTACTTTGGGGGGAGGAGCGCCTGTCGGCGCCCTGCGTGATGCGGTCGAGCATGATGCCCAGCAGCACCGTGGCGACTCCTGCGACGAAGCCCATGCCGAAGTCGGAGTGCTGGGAGAAACCGGTGACGACGTCGTAGCCGAGCCCGCCGGCCCCGACCATGCCGCCCACCACGACCATGGCCAGCGTCATCACGATTCCCTGGTTGGCGGCCAGCAGGATGGCGCCGCGGGCCATCGGCAGCTGCACCTTCCACAGCAGCTGCCATCGCGTCGAGCCCGCCGACAGCGCGGCCTCGACGGTGGTCGGGGAGACGCCGCGGATGCCGTCCTCGACCAGGCGGACCACCGGCGGCACCGCGTAGATGACCGAGGCGAAGATGGCGGTGAACCTGGTCGCGCCGAACAGCGCGAGCGCGGGCAGCAGGTAGACGATCGACGGCATCGTCTGCGCGGCGTCCAGCAGCGGCCGCTGGACGGCGGAGAAGCCGCGCGACCGCGCGGCGGTCACCCCGAGCAGCAGGCCGAGCACCAGGGCGACGGAGACGGCGACCAGCACGGTGGTGAGCGTGGCCATGCTGTGCTCCCACAGGCCGAGCAGCGCGAGCGCCAGCAGGCAGGCCAGCGCGGTCAGCGCGGGCCGCGGCCCGCTCGCCCACCAGGCCAGAGCCAGGAGGGCGGCGGCCACCAGCCACCACGGCGTGGAGGTCAGCATCTCCTGCAGCGGGTTCAGCAGGACGGTGGAGGTGACGTCCTTGATGGCCGTGGTGACGTCGTACCAGCTGGACTTGGCCCAGGTCACCGCCTCGTTGACGGGCCGGCCGATACGCAGGACCCACGCCTCGGGGAAGGCGGCGGGCAGGAGCCCGGCGGCCACCAGTCCGGCGACGGCGATCGCGCCCGCGGGGACGTAGCGGCCCCAGGCGGGGGAGGATCCCGCCGCCCTGTCGCGCCGCGCGGCGGCCATGGTGACCCGGTCCAGGACGATCGCCATGATGACGATGGCGATGCCCGCGGGCAGCATGAAGCCCACGTTCGCCCTGGACAGGCCCCTGATGATGTCGGAGCCCAGCCCGGGGGCGGAGATGAGGGCGGCGATCACGACCATCGACAGCGCCATCATGATGGCCTGGTTGATCGCCAGCGCGATGGTCTCGCGGGCCATCGGCAGCTGCACCTTGCGCAGCGTCTGCCAGCGCGTCGCGCCCAGCGAGGACGACGCCTCGATCGCGGTGGGCGAGACCCGCTGGACGGCCAGCGCGGTGATCCTGATCGCCACGGGCATCGCGTAGATGAGGGTGGCGACGGTCGCGGAGGAGGGGCCGATGCCGAAGAAGAGCACCATCGGCGTCAGGTAGGCGAACGTCGGCATGATCTGCATGACGTCGAGCACCGGGGTCAGCGCCCTGCGCAGCCGGGCCGAGCGGCCCGCCCACACCCCCAGCGGCAGCCCGACGGCCAGCGCCACCAGCACCGAGGTGAGCACCAGGGCGAGGGTGCGGACGCTCGCCTCCCACACCCCGAGGACGCCGAGGGTGGTGAACCCGCCGACGCCCAGCAGCGCGATCCGCCAGCCGCCCGCGAGCCAGCCCAGCCCGACGAGCACGCCGACGAGCCCTGGCCAGCCGAGCGCGAACAGGACGGCCTCGAAGGCGGCGTAGAGCTCGCCGAGGTAGACGCGGATGTAGTTGACGCCGTACAGGAACAGGGGGTTGTCGTTCCTGTTGGCGTCGACCCAGTCGCGGGCGTCGTTGACGGCGAGGAAGGGGGCGGCCGCGTCGTCGTGCGGGAGCGAGGCGGTGCCGCGCAGCGTCAGGTAGCCGGTGACGAAGACCAGCCCGACGGCCACCGGCACGACCCATCGGGGCGGACGGCGGAGGGCGGGGGTGTCGACGGTCGCGACGGCCTCGCTCACGACCTGGCCTCTCGCACCCGCGCCGCCTCGGTCGCGCTGTCTTCGGTCGTGCTGCTCTTGGTCGCGATGTCTCCCGCCGCGATGTCTCCCGCCGCGCGGTCTTCGGTCACGCTGTCCTCGGTCGACTTGTCCTTGGGCGTGTCGTCTCCGGCCGGGCCGGCAGCGGTTGCCCGCTGCGCGTCGGCGGTGACGGGAGCGAGCGGGGCCTCCGGGCTGGGGGAGGGCGCGGAGACGTGGTCGGACAGGCGCACCGCGGCCGGCGGCTGCGCCATGGCCGACAGGATGTCCACCCGGTCGACCACTCCGACCAGCCGGTCCCCGTCCACCACGCGGATGGTCCGTCCCGAGCCGGTGACCGCGGGGATGGCGTCCCTGATGACGGTGCCCGCGGGCAGCGCCGGCCCGTCGAGCCGCTCGCCCGGCTCGGGATCCCGGCAGATCCACCGCAGCGACAGCACGTGGCTGCGGGGCACGTCGCGCACGAAGTCGGCCACGTAGTCGTCGGCGGGCGCGCCCACCACCTCCTCGGGCGTCCCGAGCTGCACGATGGCGCCCGCCCGCATGATCGCGATGCGCTCGCCCAGCTTGAGCGCCTCCGACAGGTCGTGGGTGATGAAGACCATGGTCTTGCCCACCTCGCGGTGCATCCTGATGACCTCGGTCTGCATGTCCCTGCGGATCAGCGGGTCGAGCGCGCTGAACGGTTCGTCGAACAGCATCACCTGGGGCTCGACCGCCAGCGCCCTGGCCAGGCCGACGCGTTGCTGCATGCCGCCGGAGAGCTGGTCGGGGTAGGAGTCGGCGTGGCCGTCCAGCCCGACGAGGGAGAGGATCTCGCCGGCCCGCGCGTGGCGGTCCCGGCGGGAGGCACCCTGGATCTCCAGGCCGTAGGCGACGTTGTCGATGACCTTGCGGTGCGGCAGCAGGCCGAAGTGCTGGAAGACCATGCTGACGCGGTGGCGGCGCAGGTCGCGGAGCTTGGCGGGGGAGGCGGCGCGCACGTCCTCGCCGCCGATGCTGATCTGTCCCGCCGTCGGTTCGACGAGGCGGGTGAGGCAGCGCACGAGGGTGGATTTGCCGCTTCCCGACAGGCCCATCACCACGAACATCTCGCCTGGTCGCACGGTGAACGTGACGTCTCTGACGGCGGCCGTGCAGCCGGTCTTCTCGCGGAGTTCGGACGGGTCGAGGTCCTTGTCAGGGCTATTCAGGACACGGTCGGCCCGCGGTCCGAAGATCTTCCACAGACCGCCGACCTCGATGGCCGCACTGTCCTGCCCGGCTGCCACTTTCTGCCTCCAGAAGCTCGCGGCCCCCGCCGCTTGGCGCGGTCCGAGTTGTCGAGGGTAGGCGCGACGGGGCTCAACATAGGGCTTAAAGACCACGAATCACAGCGTCGTGACCATCCAGAGACGGGGGCGTTACTGGAGTCGTTCGGAGTGGAACGCGCCAAACACACATAACCGGACACAGTTTGTTATATGACGATATTTCTGGCGAGGTGATCTTTTACCGGCCGGCCGGAAATGGGGGCTCCAGCTTCTCTTTGCTTCTGTCACACAAGATTGGTTTTGTCGCGTTATGTTCTGCTAGCCGTTCTTATAATGATGTGCTCGAATAACCCGCAGTTGTTGGATTTTCCCAGGAGCCTCATCAGGAGGCCCTCCCCTTACTGAGGTTGCGTTCGGTGAGCAGAAGAACCAGGGCCGACGACGGCGGGTGGCGGTTGCGCAACTGGCGCGTGCGCGCGCGCCTGGTCGCGCTGATCCTCGTGCCGACCGCCGCCGCCGTGCTGCTGGGCGGCCTGCAGGTCGTCGCCTCCACCGGCGCGGCGGCCGACTACGACCGCGCCAACCAGCTGGCCCAGCTCGCCGAACGGGTCGGCGCCCTGAGCCACGAGCTCGGCGCCGAACGCGCCCGCACCTCCTGGTACATCGCGCTCGGCAGGCCCGAACGCGGCCTGGACGAGGTGCGCAAGCAGATGAGCAGGACCGACACCGAGGTCGAGAAGGTACGGCAGAGCGCCGTCGTCTTCGGCGCCGACCTCACGGGCCGCACCGGCGACGAGGTCGAGGCCGTGCTGGCCCGCCTCGAGGACCTCGCCGCGCTGCGCGACCAGGCACTCGAGTCCGACCTGCTGCCCGGCGCCGCGCTCGGCTCCTACACCGCCGTCATCTCCGACCTGCTCGCCCTCAACGACGAGCTCGGCAAGGGCACCGACGACGAGGAGCTGGCCCGCCAGTCGGCCACGCTCGACGCCCTGGCTCGCGCCAAGGAGAGCGCCTCGATGCAGCAGGCCCTGCTCACCACCGTGCTGGTGGCCGGCAGGTTCGAGCAGGAACAGCTCAAGGCCTTCCTCGGCGAGCAGGCCAGTGAGGCCAACGAGCGCAAGGCCTTCGCCGAGGAGGCCACCTCCGACGAGCGCCGCCGGTTCGACGAGGCGGTCAACGGGCGCCGCGCCGACCGGGCGCGCTTCCTGCGTGAGCTGGTCCTCGACCGGGCCAACGCGGGAGCCCCGCTCAAGGGGCTCGACCTGAGCAAGCCCGACGACGCGCGCGAATGGTTCGAGGCCGCAGCCGTCGTGGTCGACTCCCTCCGCACCGTCGAGGAACGCCACGCGGCGGGCATCGTCTCCCGCAGCGGCCTGCTGGCCGCCGAGGAGTCGCAGCGCGCCTACCTCGTCGCGGGAGCGGTGATCGCGCTGCTGCTGGCCATCCTGCTGATCACCACGGGCGTGGCCCGCTCGCTGGTACGCCCGCTGCGGCGGCTGCGCAGCGAGGCGCTCGAGATCGCGGGGGATCGGTTGCCCGCCTTCGTCCAGCGGCTGCGCGAGGCCCGCGACGGCGGCCCGCCCGCCGAGGTCGCGCCCATCGGGGTGTTCTCCAGGGACGAGGTCGGCGAGGTCGCGAGGGCCTTCGACGAGGTGCACCGCGAGGCCGTACGGCTGGCCGGCGACGAGGCCAAGCTGCGCGCCAACGTCAACGCGATGTTCGTCAACCTCTCGCGCCGCAGCCAGACCCTCGTCGAGCGCCAGCTGTCCCTGATCGAGCGCCTCGAGCGCGGCGAACGCGACGACAACCGCCTCGGCGACCTGTTCAGGCTCGACCACCTGGCCACCCGCATGCGCCGCAACAGCGAGAACCTCCTGGTCCTCGCCGGCCAGGAGGCGGCCCGCAAGTGGACCCAGCCGGTCGAGCTCATGGACATCGTGCGGGCCGCGCTGGGCGAGGTGGAGAGCTACGACCGCGTCGTGAACCAGATGCAGTCGGAGGTCGCGATCGCGGGACAGGCCGTCAACGACACCGTCCACCTGCTGGCCGAGCTGGTGGAGAACGCGGTGTCGTTCTCCTCCAGCGACACCAAGGTGGCCATCTCCAGCAACCGCATCGACGGCGGCGGGGTCATGATCGCTGTGACCGACAGCGGCATCGGGATGAGCCAGGAGGAGATCGCGCAGGCGAACTGGCGCCTGGCCAACCCGCCGGTGGTGGACGTGTCGGTGTCGCGGCGCATGGGCCTGTTCGTGGTCGGCAGGCTGGCGCTCAGGCACGACATCCGCGTCCAGCTCCGCCGCCAGGACGCCGGGGGGCTCACGGCGATGGTGCTGATCCCCGAGGCGCTGCTCACCGCGATCCCCGGCCAGCTGCCGGGCCCCGGTCAGCCCGCGCACGGGCCACACGGGCCACACGGTCAGCCCGCGCACGGCCCGCATGGTCAGCCCGCGCTTGGCCTTCCTGGGCAGCCCGGGCACGGGCCGCACGGTCAGGCCGCGCACGGCGCTCCCGGGCACGGGCCGCTCGCCACTCATGGCCGGCCGCCCGCTCATGGTCAGCCGCTGGCGCCTGGGCACGCCTTCGCGCCCGGGCAGCCTCCCGGCGGCCCGGTGGTGCCCGCTCAGGCGGGGCCCATGGCCTACGAGCACCCGTCGCTGGACAACCTGCGGCCCACGCCCATGGGCGCGCCGGTGCGCGACAGCCCATCCGGGTTCGACGGCCCACCGGCGTTCGACGGGCCCTCGACCTTCGACAGCGCCGCGCTCTTCGACGGCCCCGGCACGTACGACAGCCCGCCGGTCGACTGGTTCGCCACCAACGACGCGCCGTCCACGGACCTGTCCGACCGCACCGCGAACGGCCTGCCCCGGCGCGGCGGCCAGGGTGAGGGGCTCGGCTTCCGGCAGATGCCGGGGCTGGGCGGCTCGCCAGGCCCCTACTCGGGCCAGGCCGACGCCACCAGACCGCTGCCCCGGGTGGAGAGCTCGTCGCTGGAGACGGGGGACGAGGAGTTCCTGCCGATCTTCGCCGCGGTGGAGTCCAACTGGTTCAAGCGCCCCGACACCACCCTCGAACGTCCCAAGCCCACGGACGGCGGCCGCCCCCACGAAGGACGGCACGCGCAGGCGGCACCCCCCAGCGGGTCCCCCCAGTCGCCCCAGCAGCCCGACGACGTGTGGTCCTCGCCCGCCGACGCGGGATGGCAGGCCGCCCGATCGGCAAGCGAGCCGAACAGCGGCGGCCTCACCTCCTCCGGCCTGCCCAAACGCAAGCCGAGGGCGAACCTGGTGCCGGGTTCGGCCCTCCCGCAGGCGCAGAGTCCCGCGCCGCCCCTGCCACCCGTTTCACCCGACAGGATCCGCAGCAGGCTGGCGAGCTACCAGCAGGGCGTGCGCAAGGGCCGCGCCGAGATCGAGGGCGCGCGCGAGGAGGAGGAACAGCGGTGAACGAGTTGAGCCAGGCGGCCAGGGATGTCAACTGGCTGGTCAGCGGCTTCGTCGAGGAGGTGCCAGGCGTCGCGCACGCCGTGGTGGTCTCCGCCGACGGGTTGCCGATGGCGTTCTCGAGGGGCTTCCCCAAGGACCGGGCCGACCAGCTCGCCGCCGTGGCCGCAGGACTGGTCAGCCTGGTGCAGGGCGCCGCGCGGGTCTTCGAGGCCGGCGGCGTCACCCAGACGGTCGTGGAGATGCAACGAGGGCTGATGCTGGTCATGAACATCAGCGACGGGTCGTGCCTGGCCGTGCTGGCCGCGCCCGACTGCGACATGGGCCTGGTCGCCTATCAGATGACGGTTCTGGTCGAGCGGGCGGGCCAGGTGCTCACGCCCGCCGTGCGGGCGGAACTGTCCTCAGCGCGTCCCTGGTGATGGGAGAGCATCGTGGCCACGTGGAATGACGGCCCCCCTTACGGGCACGGGGCGCCGCCCTCTCCGAACTACGGGGCGCCGCCGTCCCCGAACTACGGGGAGCCGCCCTCTCCGAACTACGGGGCGCCGCCGTCCCCGAACTACGGGGAGCCCCCGCAGGAGGAGCGCAGCTCCCTGGTGCGGATGTACTCCCTCACCGGCGGGCGTACCGCGCCGCGCACGAACCTGGCCATGGAGGCGCTGGTCTCCTCGGCGACCTCGGCCCAGCTCGGCCTGAACCACACCCGCGAATACCGGGCCATCAGCGAGCTGTGCCGGCAGGTCAGGTCCGTCGCGGAGGTGTCGGCGCTGCTGGCCATCCCCCTCGGGGTGGCCAGGGTGCTGATCGCGGACATGGAGGCGGAAGGGCTCGTCCGGATCTACCAGCCCCAGCTGGACGCCGGCATGCCGAACAGGAACCTGCTGGAAAGGGTGCTCAGTGGACTTCGCAGGCTCTAGCCACAGGAAACATGCAAAATTGACCGCCATCGCCTGCCTCAGCGGTCACGAACCTCACATGGTGGTCTGATGAGCATGCTTCCTGTGGAAGGTGGGCTCACCTCGACGAAGATCGTGGTGGCGGGCGGTTTCGGCGTCGGCAAGACGACGTTCGTGGGCGCGGTGTCGGAGATCCTGCCACTGACCACCGAGGCGGTCATGACGAACGCCTCGGCGGGGGTGGACGATCTCAGCCTCACCCCCGACAAGACGACCACCACGGTGGCCATGGACTTCGGCAGGGTCTCGCTCGACCGCGACCTGATCCTCTATCTGTTCGGCACGCCGGGCCAGCACCGGTTCTGGTTCATGTGGGACGACCTGGTGCGCGGCGCGATCGGGGCGATCGTGCTGGTCGACACCCGCAGGCTGGCCGACAGCTTCCCCGCCATCGACTACTTCGAGGAGGCGAAGCTGCCGTTCGTGATCGGGCTCAACGGGTGGAACGGGAAGTTCCAGCACGCCGAGAACGAGGTGCGCGACGCGCTCACGCTGCCCTCGCCGGTGCCGATCGTGCGCACCGACGCCCGCTCCCGCGAGGCGGTCAAGAGCACGCTCATCACGCTGGTCGAGCATGCCCTGACCGTCCGCTCCGCCTACGGCCCCGCCTACTGAGCCGACGTCAGGCGGCGCGCCACCAGTGGGCCGCGACCAGCTCGGCGACGAGGGTCTCGGTCAGCAGGGCGACGTCGGGGTCCTGGTCGTGCCGGTAGCGGACCGAGCCGCGCTCGCCCTCCACGTGGCCGCCGACCGTGAGGACGGTGGAGCCCCGCTGCGTGATCCAGTCCATGGCCTGCGCGTCGTAGGCCGAGCCGGGGAACAGCAGCGCCCGGTAGGAGAGGGTCTTGGTGAGGTAGACGTCCACGTGCGACCAGTCCCCGCTCTCGCAGGCGTCGGCGGGGCGGCGCGGACCCTCGCGGACCATCAGCGCCGACTGCTCGGCCGACGACAACCGCTCGGCCGGGGCGACTGCGTAGACGCCGTGCGGCCCTTCGAGCAGCTCGAGGGCCCGCGGCAGCCACTCATCGCGCCGGTCGAGCAGGTCCGAGGTGGCCTCCGCGGCCAGCCGTACCAGCGCGGGGAGGTCGCGCCCCGCACCGGTGAGGTCCGACTCCATCGCCAGCAGGTGGACCAGCGTGTGCTGGAAGGTACGGCAGGCCACGCCGCCGCGCTCCTCTCCCGCCAGCATCGGGACGACCTGATCGGCCCCCTCGGTGATCGCCGAGCCTGGCACGTTGGTGAGGGCCACGACGGGGGAAGGCCCACCGGCGTAGCGGGCGAGGGCGTCGAGCGTCTCCCTGCTCCCGCCGGTCGCCGAGATCGGCACGACGAGCGTCTCGGGGCCGGCCGGGAAGGTGGCGGCCGCCGAGCCGTACTCGGCGTAGGCGTCGAAGCCTCTGGCGCGCAGGCGCAGGGCGGCCACGCCCGCGGCGTAGCGGGAGCTGCCCATGCCGAGGAAGACCACCCGCCTGACGCTCTCGGGCAGCGGCGGGCGCTCCTTCTCCAGCCAGGCGGCCAGCTCGGTGAGGGCGGCGGGCTTGGCCTCCAGGTCCGCCTGGAAGAGTTCGGGGTTCACGTGGTCTCCTCGGTGAAGCGGGTGCGCAGCACGCCCATCGGGGCGTAGCGCCAGCGGGGCAGATGGCGGGCGGAGTAGATCAGCTCGCGGCACTCCTGCTCGATCTCGAACGGGCCGATCAGCCGCTCGTCCAGCAGCTCCGGCCGGCCGCCCGCGCGCAGGCCCGCACGGTAGGCGGTCAGCAGCGTCTCGCGGGCGGTCGCGGCCCACGTGGCGGCGGCCGAGGGGGCGGCGCCCCTGCGCTTGATCGCCACCTGGGCCACGTGCTCGAGGCTGGTGGTGAGCTGGGCGACGTCACGGGCGGCAGGCTGGTACGGCTCGGCCTCGGCGACCGTGGGGTTGCCGTCGAAGTCGATCACGGCGTAGCCGTCGCGCCACCGCAGGATCTGTCCCACGTGGAGGTCGCCGTGGATACGGATCGTGGTGTGGTCGGCGGCCGCGGCCAGCGGCTTCAGTTCCGCCTCGAGAGCGCCGGCGTGCGCCCGCAGCCACGCTCCGTCCGCCCCGTCGGTGAGCTCGAGCGCCTCCCCGAGCGCGCCGACCGCCCTGCCGAAGAGAGCCGCGGCGGAGAGAGCGGCGGTGGAAGGACCGGTGCTGGAAGGGCCGACGGTGGAGGGGAGGGTGGCGAGAGCGAGATGCAGGTCGGCGGCGAGCCGCCCCAGCGTGGTGGCGAAGGCGGTGCGGCCGGCCTCGGCCTCGTCCACGCACCACTCCCATCCGTCCCGCGCCTCCGGGAGGTATCCGGTGACCAGGGCGAGCAGCCGCTCCGTCCCCGAGGGGCCGGCCACGGTGAGAGCCGCGTACGGCGGCGCCGTGTGCCGGAAGCCGACCTCGGTGAGATGCGCGAAGGCGGCGAGCGTCGGATGGGGGAGCGGCGCGGGAACGGTCAGCCACTTCACCACCACCCGCTCGCCCACGACCACCGAGTGGTTGGTCTGGTCGGCGTCGATCCCGCGCTCCTGCCAGGCGGGTTCCCCCTGGTGAGGGCCGTCGGGCAGCGGGAGGTAGCGGCGCAGGGAGAATGGCGGGGGCACGGGAGAGCGCAGGGCGGCGAGGAACGCCGACGTGCGGCCGTCTCCCGCGCGGGGGACGGCGGTGTCCTCCCGATCGGTGACGGGCGTCTCACCCAGCGAGAGCAATTGCTCCCAAATTGAATCGCGATTCAACAACGGGATCAAACTTCCTGGTGACAATGTCCGCAAAAGTCTTGCTCATGTTGATGTTGGCTGCAACACTCCTGCTTTGGTCTGCAGTGCCCGGTTGGTCGCGAGACCCCTCGTACATCTGAATCTAGAAGGAGTAGCGGCCGTGTCCCGTATCCGGTACACCCGTCGTCTTCCGGTCGTCGTGGTGGCGGCCGGACTCGCGCTCGCCGTCGCGGCGTGTGGCGGCGAGTCGTCGACCGACAGCGCCAAACCAGCACCGAGCGCTGCGGCGCAGCTGGACGCCAAGGCCGACCTGTCCAAGCAGAGTCTCACGGTGACGGTCTGGCCGGGCTACACGCCCAAGGAGCTGGCCGACAAGGCCAAGGCCAAGCTCGGCATCAGCAAGGTCGACATCACCGAGCACGACACCAACGAGACCGCGATGACGAAGCTGACCACCCAGGGCGGCGAGAGCATCGACGTGGCGTTCGTCTCGGGACAGTATGCCCAGGCGCTCAACGAGCAGGGGCTGCTGGAGCCGATCCACGCCGAGCTGATCCCGAACCTCAGCAACCTCTACCCCGAGGCCACGCAGCTCTCCTACGACAAGGGCAACAAGTTCTCGGTGCCCTACACCTGGGGCACCACCGGCATCTGCTACCGCAGCGACCTGGTCAAGGCCGAGCCGAAGAGCTGGAAGGACATCCTGACCCCGCCGGAGTGGGCCGACAAGAAGGTCTCGATGATGACCACCGAGCGCTGGCTGGCCCTGCCCGCGCTCAAGGTGCTGCGCTACTCGGTCAACACCGACAAGGACGAGGAACTCGCCAAGGCCAAGGAGCTGCTGCTCGCGGCCAAGCCGCACGTGATCTACGACGACGTCACCTTCGGACAGAAGCTGCAGTCGGGCGAGACCGTGATGGCCGAGGCGTGGGACGGCTGGTGCCCGACCACGGACCCGAAGAAGAACATCAAGTTCGTCGTCCCGAGCGAGGGCAGCGACCTCTGGGTGGACACCATGGTGATCATGAAGTCCTCCAAGAACAAGGAGGCCGCGCACGCTCTGATCAACTACATCCTCGATCCCGAGATCCACAGCTGGGCGGCCACGAACATCAACTACAAGGTGCCCAACAAGGCGGCCATGGACAAGGTCGAGAAGCCCGAGGGTTCACTGCTCGGCATCTCCCCCGCCGAGTTGCTGCAGGGTGAGTCGATCATCGACCTGGGTGAGGCGTCGGCCAAGTACACCCGCCTGTCGACCGAGGTCGCGGCCAAGTAGCGGTGAAAGTCCTCGGCAAGCCCCGGCCGGTGTCCCCCCGCTGGGGGCGCCGGCTGGGCGCGTTCGTGTTCCTGGGCCCGGGCGTCGCCTACCTGGCGGTGCTGCTGCTGGTGCCCCTCGCGCTGATCCTCAGCTACACCGTCTTCAGGCGCGGCCGCTTCGGCGGGATCGTCTACGAGTTCACGACGGAGAACTTCAGCCGGCTGTTCGACCCGCTCTACCTGGACGTCGTGCTGGCGTCGGTCAAGCTGGCCACGCTGACCACCGTGTTCGCCCTCCTGCTCGGCTACCCCACGGCGTACCTGATCGCCCGGCTGCCGCGCACGTGGAAGACGGTCGCGCTGGTCGCGATCGTGCTGCCGTTCTGGACGAACTTCATCATCAGGGTCTACGCGTGGACGATCCTGCTCAGCGGGCCCGGCCTGATCAACTCGGCGCTGGGCACGCAGCTGGAGCTTCTCTACAACCACGGGGCGATCGTCACCGGGCTGCTCTACTCCTACCTGCCGCTGATGGTGCTGCCGTTGTACGCGGCGATCGAGAGGCTCGATCCGCAGCTGCGGGAGGCCTCGGCCAACCTGGGCGCCTCGGCCTTCACAACCTTCCGCAGGGTCACGCTGCCGCTCACGCTGCCCGGCGTGGCGACCGGCTGCCTGTTCGTCTTCGTGCCGAGCTTCGGCAATTTCGTCATCCCCGAGATCCTCGGCGGAGGGCGCACGGCCACGGTCGGCACGCTGATCCGCGCGGAGTTCCTCAAGTCGCGTGACTGGCCCTTCGGCTCCACGCTGGCGCTGGCCGTCATCGTGGTCCTGATCGTGCTGCTGGTGATCCAGTCGTGGGTGAGCCGCCGTGGGTAAGCCGCGCTTCCTCTACGTGCCGTTCTGGCTGACCTACGTCTTCCTCTACGCGCCGATCATCGTGCTCGTCGTGATGTCCTTCAACGCCGGCAAGTCGCCCTACCTCTACGAGGGCTTCAGCCTCAAGTGGTACGGCGTGCTCGCCGAGGACGACAAGGTCATGGAGGGCCTGGTCAACACGCTGATCGTGGCGGCCGGATCGACCGTGCTCGCCACGGTGCTCGGCACCCTGCTGGCGGTGGGCCTGGCGAGGTACACGCGCTCCAAGCTGCTCGACGCGCTCGGCCTGATGCCGGCGATCCTGCCCGACCTGGTGCTGGCGATCGGCCTGCTGGTCTTCTACGACCTGGTGAACTTCAGCCTCGGCCTGCACTCGGTGGTCCTGTCGCACGCGCTGTTCGGCATGGCCTTCGTCGCGGCCGTCGTGCGCACCAGGCTCGCCCACGCGGACTCCTCGCTGGAGGAGGCCTCACGCGACCTCGGGGCCGGGCCCGTCACCACCTTCGTCAGGGTGACCCTGCCGCAGCTCACGCCCGGCATCGTGGCGGGCGCGCTGCTGGCCTTCACCCTGTCGATCGACGAGTTCGTCATCGCGTTCTTCACGGCGGCGCCGACCGAGCCGACGCTGCCCATCGTCATCTACTCAATGATCAGGTTCGGGGTGACCCCGGAGATCAACGCGCTCGCGACGATCCTGCTGCTGGTGAGCTTCACCGTGGTGATCGCCGCCCAGCGCATGACGAAGATCGGGGAGATTCGTGCTCAAGATTGACGGCGTCACCCGCAGGTTCGGTGACGTCACCGCGCTCGACAACGTCTCGCTGGAGATCGAGCAGGGCGAGTTCTTCGCCCTGCTCGGCCCTTCGGGCTGCGGGAAGACCACGCTGCTGCGCATCCTGGCCGGGTTCGAGACCCCGGACGACGGCACGGTCACGCTCGACGGCGACGACCTGCTGTCGATGCCGCCGAACCGCCGGCCGATCAACCTGATGTTCCAGTCGTACGCGCTGTTCCCGCACATGAGCGTGGCCAAGAACATCGCCTACGGCCTGCAGCAGGACAAGCTCGGCAGGGCCGAGATCAAGCAGCGGGTCGACGAGGTGCTCGAGACCGTCGGCCTGGCCGAGATGGCCGGGCGCAAGCCGTCCCAGCTGTCGGGCGGCCAGCGCCAGCGTGTCGCACTGGCCCGCGCGATCGTCAAGCGCCCGCGGCTGCTGCTGCTCGACGAGCCGCTGTCGGCGCTGGACAAGAAGGTCAGGGCGGGCATGCAGCTGGAGCTCAAGCGGCTGCAGCACGAGGTCGGCATCACCTTCGTCGTGGTCACCCACGACCAGGAGGAGGCCATGTCGCTGGCCGACCGCATCGCCGTCTTCGAAAAGGGGCGGGTGCGGCAGGTGGACGAGCCCGTCACGCTGTACGAGCGGCCCCGCACGCCGTTCGTGGCCGACTTCGTCGGCGCCAACAACCTCTTCGAGGGAACGGCGGTGCCCGGCGGCCTCGACGTGCCCCAGCTCGGCGTCCTGCCGGGTGAGGGGACCGAGCTGGCGGGCGTCACGGCGCTGCTGGCCATCAGGCCGGAGAACGTCAGGCTCGCCGACCGCGGCCTGCTGGGCACCGTGATGGACGTCAGCTTCTACGGCGGCATCTCGCACATCGCGGTCACCGTGGAGGGCAGGGACAAACCCGTCCTGGTCGCCCAGCAGGGGGCCGCGAAGGTGGAGGTGGGCGCCCAGGTCAGGCTCGGCTGGGACCGCGAGGACGCGGTGCTGATCCAGTGAGGGCCGGCTCAGTGGGACAGGTCGCAGCCGGTGGCCGTGCGGGCGTAGTCGAGGATGAGCTCGACGGCCTCCTCGGGGCCGATGAGCGGATGCCTGGCGGTGATGCGGTAGCCGTAGGCGTCCTCCAGCGCCACCAGGTTGCGCGAGATCGTCAGCGACTCGCTCGACAGGTCGAAGACGCCCAGCGCCTGCCCGGTGTCCAGGATGGCCTGGTACATCGAGACCTGGCGGTCGTAGAGGGTGGTCAGCAGCAGGCCGTAGATCCGGTTGCGGCCCGCCGCTCCGCCCAGCTCGTTGAGCAGGCGCACGTCGGGATCGAGCGGCCCGGTGGGCACGCCGGAGCGGATGGTCGTGACCAGCTTGCGGGCGGGGTCGCTGATCGTCGAGATCTGGCGCATGCGGTGCTCGTAGAAGCGCTCGACGCTGGCGTGGTGCGCCTCGACCAGGAGCTCGCTGAGGTCGGGGTAGTGGTAGAGCACCGCGCCGGAGGTCAGCCCGGCCTCCTCGGCCACGTGCGCCAGGTGCACCCCGTCGATGCCGTGACGGACGATGGCTCGGCGGGCCGCCTCGATGAGGTCGATCCGCCGGTCCGAGCGGCTCTTGCGCGCGGTCACCAGCACCCCCGTTTCTATCGCGCCATTAAGGTCAACCGGGCACATACTGCCTTGAAGTTGACCTTCACGCTAGACCAGTATTTGAATCGCAATTCAATTGAGTGTCCCCCTCGGAGTTGATCATGTCTCTCACCATCCTGTTCATGCCCGAGAGCGCCTACGGGCCGACGAACAACAGCATCGGCATCGGCGACATCCTGCGCCGCCGCGGCCACCGCGTGGTCTTCGCGGCCGAGGCGTCGTGGAAGGGCAAGCTCGAGGCGCTGGGCTTCGAGGAGGACCTGGTCGACCTCGCCCCGCCGCCCGAGGACGCCGAGGAGCAGGACCCGGGTCAGTTCTGGAAGGACTTCATCCGCGAGACCGCGCCTGAGTACCGCAAGAGCACCAGGGAGCAGCTCGAGACCGTCACCAAGCCCATCTGGGACGCGCTCATCGACGGCGTGAAGTACTGCGAGCCGCAGCTGAAGGCGATCATCGACAGGGTGCAGCCGGACATCATCGTCGAGGACAACGTCATCACCTTCCCCGCGCTGCTCACCGCGGGCAAGAAGTTCGTCCGTATCGTCTCCTGCAACCCGCTGGAGGTGCGCGGCCCCCAGGTGGCGCCGGTCTTCTCGGGTCTGCCCGCCGACGACCCCTCCGAGTGGGAGGACTTCCGCGCGGAGTACGACCGTACCCACCGCGAGATGTGGACCGCCTTCAACGAGTGGTGCGTCGAGCAGGGCACCGCGCCGCTGCCCGACCTCGACTTCATCCACGAGGGCGACCTGAACCTCTACGTCTACCCCGAGCTGCTCGACTACACCGACGCCCGTCCGCTCGGCCCGAGCTGGCACCGCCTCGACTCCTCCGTCCGCGAGACCGACGAGGACTTCGAGCTGCCGTTCGCCAAGGGCGAGGGCGCGCTGGTCTACTTCTCGCTCGGCTCGCTCGGCTCGGCCGACGTCGAGCTGATGCAGCGCGTGATCGACGTGCTGGCCACCACCCCGCACCGCTACATCGTCTCCAAGGGCCCGCTGCACGAGGAGATCAAGCTCGCCGACAACATGTGGGGCGCGGAGTTCGTGCCGCAGACGAAGATCATCCCGCAGGTCGACCTGGTCATCACCCACGGCGGCAACAACACCACCACCGAGGCGATGCACTTCGGCAAGCCGATGATCGTGCTGCCGCTGTTCTGGGACCAGTACGACAACGCCCAGCGCGTCGCCGAGCTCGGGTACGGCGTGCGCCTGTCCACCTACTCCTTCACCGATGAGGAGCTCACCGGCGCCCTCGACCGCCTGCTCGGCGACACCGAGCTGCGCGGGAAGCTGGCCGAGGCAGGCGAGGAGATCCGCCGTCGCGACGGCCTGCGCAAGGCCGCCGACCTGATCGAGCAGCTCGGCCAGTAGGCCCGCCCCGGAGGGGAACGTCCCGCGCGTTCCCCTCCGGCCTGGTGCCCGCCGTCACGGCAGGCGACCGACCCGATCGTTTCCGAGGAAAGACACGATGCGCCAACTGATCAACCCGGCCACCGGCCGGCCGTTCGCCGAGGTGCCCGACACTCCCGTCGCCGAGGTGGCGGCCGCCGTACGGCGGGCCAGGCGAGCCTTCGAGGAGTGGTCGCAGACCACGCCCGCCGACCGGGCCAGGATGCTGCTGCGCCTGGCCGACCTGGTGGAGGCCGACGCCGAGGAGCTGACCAGGCTCGAGGTGGAGGAGACGGGCAAGCCCGCCGCCGTCTTCAGGGACGGCGAGCTGCCCTTCGCCGCCGACAACCTGCGCTTCTTCGCCGGGGCGGCCCGCTCGCTCGAAGGCAGCGGGGCGGGGGTGTTCAGCGCGGGCTACACCTCCGTGCTGCTGCGCCGTCCCGTCGGGGTCGTGGGGTCGATCGCGCCGTGGAACTTCCCCTTCGTGATGGCGGTGTGGAAGCTCGGCCCCGCGCTGGCGGCGGGCAACGCGGTGGTCATCAAGCCGGCCCCGCAGACCCCGCGCACGACCATGCGCCTGGCCGAGCTGATCGCCAAGGCGGGCGCGCCCGAGGGGCTCGTGCAGGTGGTGACGGGCGACGCCGAGGTCGGCGAGGCGCTGGTCACCGATCCTGGCGTGGACATGGTGAGCGTGACGGGCTCCACGGAGACGGGACGGGCGGTGATGTCGGGGGCCGCGAAGACGCTCAAGCGCGTGCACCTGGAGCTCGGCGGCAAGGCCCCCGCGCTGGTGTTCGAGGACGCCGACCTGGCCGAGACGGCGCGCGGCGTGGCCATGGGGGCCACCTACAACACCGGCCAGGACTGCACCGCCGCCACCCGCGTCTACGTCGCCAGGCAGGTGTACGCGGACGCCGTGGAGGCGATCCGCGCTACGCTGGCAGAGATCACGATCGGCGATCCGTGGGACCCCACAACGGACATCGGGCCGCTGATCTCGGCCGCCCACCGCGACAGGGTGCACGGTTTCGTGACCCGGTCCGACGCGGAGGTGCTCTTCGGCGGTGCTCCCGTCGACGCGCCCGGCTTCTTCTACCCGCCCACCCTCATCGCGGGTCCCTCGCAGGACAGCGAGATCGTCCAAGGCGAACTTTTCGGTCCGGTTCTTGTCGTGCTGCCCTTCGACGGCGAGGACGAGGCTGTCAGGTTGGCCAACGACACCCGTTACGGCCTGGCCTCCTCGGTGTGGTCGCGCGACGTGGCCAGGGCCATGCGCGTCTCGCACCGCCTGGACGTCGGGGTGACGTGGGTGAACGATCATCTGCCGATCGCCAGCGAGGCTCCGCACGGCGGCGTGAAGGGCAGCGGCTTCGGCAAGGACATGAGCCAGGAGGCGGTCCAGGAGTACTCCGTGACCCGTCACCTCATGATCAAGCACGCGGCTCCGGCCGAGCGGGACTCGTTCCGGCCGGCCTAAACAGCATGTGGCGTTATGGGCGAAAAAGCTAGGTTTGTGGGCGTTTGGCGGAATATGTCTCGTTCGCTGATCTGGTCAGGTTGTGTTCCAATTACGATCGCTCCTGGAATCCCATGCGCCACATGCGTGTCAGAGATTGTCGAGCACGTATGGCGAGAGGTTGCGAGACTCTGTGAGGACGGAAAACCCCCGGCACGCCGCCCCGGGGGAGGACACAGGAAAGAAGCCCGGGTCGGGCAGTCGTTTCCAGCTAGGTAACTGGCGGGTGCGATCGCGCCTCATCCTGCTCATCCTGATCCCCACCATCGTGGGCGTCCTCCTCGCCGGGATCCAGCTGGCCAACTCCATCGGCACCGCCGCCGAGTACCGCCGCCTGACCCAGGTGGCCGAGCTCGTGCAGCGGCTCGGCGCGCTCTCCCACGAGCTGGGCAAGGAACGCGCGCTCACCGCCTGGTACATCGCCGACCACCGAAGGGCGCGCCGCCTGGCGATGCTGCGCAACCAGCGGGACGTGGTCGACGCGGCGAAGAAGAAGGTGCTCGCCAGCACCACGGGCATCGACGACGCCCACTCCGCCCGCGTGCGCCAGGAGGTCGACGAGGCCACCCGCTGGCTGAACGGCATCGACGGCCTCCGCGAGTCGATCCTCGGTGACAGCGTCCCCGCCCGAGCGGCGGTCAAGACCTTCACCTCGATGATCGACGTCATGGAGGGCCTGCAGAGCGAGCTGATCGCCTCCGGCAACAACGACCGCCTGCTCGGTGACTCCACCGCCCTCGGCGCGCTGGAGCGCGCCAAGGAGGAGGTCTCCCGGCAGCAGGTCATCCTCGTCGTCGCGCAGATCGAGCGCAGCCTCGACTACGACGACCTCTCCGACTTCCTCGGTTCGTGGAACGCCCAGCAGACCGAGCTGGCCGTCTACGAGGCCGAGGCCTCGGTCGACGACCTGGCCTTCTACCGCAAGACGATCAGGGGTCAGGAGATCGACCGCGCCGACGCCATGCGCCAGCGCGCGCTGGCCCAGATGCGCGAGTACAAGGAGATCCGCGACCTCGACATCACCTCGCTGCGCGACCTCACGCTCTGGTACGACAGCACCGAGAAGACCGTCGACGCCATGCGCAAGGTCGAGGACCAGCTGGCCACCTCGATCGTGGCCCAGACCAAGGTGCTGGCCGGCGACGAGCAGCGCGACGCCATCATCTCGGGCGCGACCATCCTCGTCCTGCTGGTGCTGGTGCTGCTGATCACCACCAGCGTCGCGGGCTCGCTGGTCCGCCCGCTGCGCAGGCTGCGGGCCGAGGCCCTGGAGGTGGCCGGCAGCCGCCTGCCCGACACGGTCCGCGCGCTGCGCGAGTCGGGCGACGGCGCGGTCATCCCCGAGGTCCCCTCCATCGGCGTGCTCACCCGCGACGAGATCGGGGAAGTCGCGAGGGCCTTCGACGAGGTGCACCGCGAGGCCGTACGCCTCGCCGGCGACGAGGCCAAGCTGCGCGCCAACGTCAACGCGATGTTCGTCAACCTCTCCCGCCGCAGCCAGACCCTCGTCGAGCGCCAGCTGTCGCTCATCGAGGGCCTGGAGAACGGCGAAGAGGACGAGCAGCGTCTGGCCAACCTCTTCAGGCTCGACCACCTGGCCACCCGCATGCGGCGCAACAGCGAGAACCTCCTGGTCCTCGCCGGCCAGGAGGCCGCCCGCAAGTGGACGGAGCCGGTCGAGCTGGTCGACATCGCCCGCGCCTCCCTGTCGGAGGTCGAGGGGTACGAGCGGGTCAACATCCAGGTGCCGACCGGCACCATGGTGGCCGGGCCCGCCGTCACCGACGTCGTCCACCTGCTCGCCGAGCTGATCGAGAACTCGATCTCCTTCTCCCCGCGCGAGACCAAGGTCAGTGTCACCAGCAGCCGCGCCGACGGCGGCGTCATGGTCGCCGTCGTCGACCTCGGCATCGGCATGACCGCCGACGAGGTCGCGCAGGCCAACTGGCGCCTGGCCAACCCGCCGGTCGTGGACGTCTCGGTCTCGCGGCGCATGGGCCTGTTCGTGGTCGGCCGCCTGGCCCTGCGCCACGGCATCACCGTGCAGCTGCGCTCGCAGCCGACCGGCGGCGTCACCGCCCTGGTCGTCCTGCCCGACACCCTGCTGGTCTCCGCGTCGGCTCCCGCCCAGACCGGTTTCCCGTACCAGCAGACGCAGAGCTCCTACAGCCCGTTCGACGCGCCCGTGCTGGCGGCGCCGGTGGCGCAGGTCGGCAGGGAGACCCCCGACGTGCGGCCCTTCGAGGAGCCGATGCACACGCCGTGGCCCGGCGTGCTGCCGCCTCCCGGCGGCGACTCGGCCTGGCCCCCGCTGGGCGAGGAGCGCGCGTTCGGCACCCCGGCGGGCAACCCGGCCGGCAACGGCGGGCCGGCCGCAGGCGTGCCGTCCGTCAACGGGTTCGCCGGCGCCCCCGGCAGCGGGTTCGCCGACAGGTTCTCGGACACGGGCTTCCCCGACAGCGGTTTCCCTGACAGCGGCTACTCCGACGGCGGGTACCCCACGGACAGAGGGGCCCCCTCCACCGGCGCCTTCGCCGACAGCGGGTTCTCCAACAGCGGGTTCTCCGACAGCGGGTTCTCTGAGGACACGTTCTCTGACAGCGGGTTCTCCGACAGGGGCTTCGCCGACAGCGGCTGGCCCTCGGCCGCGCCGAGTAAGGCCGAGCCGACGTTCGACCCGTTCGCCAGGAGCCTGCCCGAGCCCGAGCCCAGGCCGATGGACGCCTTCGGCCGTCCGCCCGAGTTCGGGTCCAGGCAGGAGCCCGACACTACGCGCAGGGAGAGCCAGGACTCCCTCGGCTTCCCGTCCCAGGACTCCACGGCCACGTTCGGCCGGGTGGGCCAGGAGCCGCAGGGCGGCTTCATGGGGCTGCCCGAGCCTGACATGACCGGCCCGCTCCCCGTCGTCCGCACCTCCCCCATGGACGAGGACGGCGAGGAGTTCCTGCCCATCTTCTCCTCCGTCGGCTCCGACTGGTTCCGCAGGCCGGACCCCGAGGAGCTGAAGGCCGCCAGGGACGACGCCGCGCCCGGCCAGCTGCCCGCCCGCCGTCCGGCGCAGGCGGAGGAGCAGGCCGAGCAGGCGCCGCGCGGTCAGCAGCAGGCGCAGAGCATGCGTGAGTCGCGGCCCCAGGGCCTGCCGCAGCGCAGGCCCGGCCAGAGCGCGCCGACCCCGCCCTCGTGGTCCTCTCCCGCCGACAGCGGCTTCCAGGCGGCCCGCGCCGCGGCCGAGCCCGCCCAGGGCGGCACCACGGCCTCCGGACTGCCACGAAGGGTTCCGAAGGCCAATCTGGTCCCCGGTTCGGCGAGCGCGGCGGAGAGCGCCGCCCCCGAACCGGCGGCGCCAATCTCGCCCGACCGGGTGCGCAGCCGCCTGTCCAGCTTCCAGCAGGGAGTACGGCAGGGCCGCGAGTTCACCCGTGAGAACAAGGAGGAGCAATGAGAGAGCTGAGTCAGGGCGCCAGGGGTGTCAACTGGCTGATCACCGACTTCGTGAACAACGTGCCAGGTGTGGCCCACACCGTGGTGGTGTCGTCCGACGGTCTGCCACTGGCCTACTCCGAGGGCTTCCCCAAGGACCGGGCCGACCAGCTCGCCGCGGTGGCCTCCGGTGTGATCAGCTTGACGCAGGGCGCCGCCAGGGTCTTCGAGGGCGGTATGGTCACCCAGACGGTGATCGAGATGCAGCGCGGCCTTTTGATGATCATGTCCATCAGTGACGGCTCGTGCCTGGCGGTCTTGGCCGCCGCCGACTGCGACATGGGTCTGGTGGCTTACCAGATGACGCTGCTCGTGGAGCGCGCGGGACAGGTGCTCACGCCTGCCGTTCGCGCCGAGCTGCAGGCGTCGCGCCCTCGCTAGCCGGGATGTGAGATGGGGGACAGGAGAAGGCTGTGACAGATCAGGGTTGGGCTGGTGATAACAATCAGGGGCGACAACCTGCCCCGCGCCCGCAGGGGTCGAGCTCTCTGGTCAGGCCGTATGCCGTGACCGGAGGGCGCACGGCGCCGCGGGTGAAGTTCGCGATGGAGGCGCTGGTCTCCTCGGCCACCTCCGAACATCGCGACCTCTCTCTCCTCAGTCCGGAGTATCAAGCGATCATCCAGTTGTGCCGGTCGGTCAGGTCGGTCGCGGAAGTCTCCGCCCTTTTACGAGTTCCGCTCGGCATCACCCGGGTGCTGATCGCGGACATGGCGTCCGAGGGCCTGATCCGCGTGCACCAGCCGCAGCTGGAAGCGGGTAAGCCGGATCTCAACCTGCTCGAAAGGGTGCTCAGTGGACTTCGTAGGCTCTAGTGTCAACGGGAAACGTGCGAGATTGACCGCCATCGCCTGCCTCAGCCGGCTCGAACCTCACGTGGCGGTCCGATGAGCACGTTTCCCGTTGAAGGCGGGCTCACCTCGACGAAGATCGTCGTCGCTGGTGGCTTCGGCGTGGGCAAGACCACGTTCGTGGGTGCGGTGTCGGAGATCCTGCCGCTCACCACAGAGGCGGTCATGACCGACGCGTCGGCGCACATCGACGACGTGTCGCTCACGCCGAACAAGACGACCACCACGGTGGCCATGGACTTCGGCAGGGTCTCGCTCGATCGCGACCTGATCCTCTATCTGTTCGGCACGCCGGGCCAGCACCGGTTCTGGTTCATGTGGGACGACCTGGTGCGCGGCGCCATCGGCGCCGTCGTGCTGGTCGACACCCGCAGGCTGGCCGACAGCTTCCCCGCCATCGACTACTTCGAGGAGGCGAAGCTGCCGTTCGTGGTCGGCATCAACGGCTGGGACGGCCAGTACCTCCACGCGGAGGAGGAGATCAGGGAGGCGCTCACGCTCTCGCCGCACATCCCGCTCGTGCGCCTGGACGCCAGGTCGCGCGACTCGGTGAAGAGCACACTGATCACTCTGGTGGAGCACGCGCTCACGAGCCACGTGGGACCGCGCGGCTGACCCCGAGAGAATCGGTGGAGATCCACTCTCCTGGCGGCTATTGTCGGCTCTGATCATGGGGGAGAACCCGCTCAGAGATGAGCCAGACCGGCCGCTGTCGCCGCCGTCGGCCGAGGAACTGGCCGCGACGGCCCACACGCTGCGCTCGCGGTCGGCGGCCTGGCGCGCGGCCGACCGCGGCCGGGCGCTGACCGCCTTCGGCGCGGCTGTCGCGCGTGCCGAGGACCTGCTCGCCGCGCTGGTCGCCGACACGGGCCGGCGCGCGGAGTCCGAGCTCGAACTGCGCGCCGTGGCCGCGACCATCGACAGATGGGTACGGCAGGCGCCCGCCCTCCTGGCCGACCGGCCCGACGAGCCTGCGGAGATCCCGGGCATCGTGGTGGGCGGCGAGGTCGTGCCGTACGAGCTGGTGGGTGTGATCAGCCCGTGGAACTTCCCGCTGCTGCTCGGCCTGATCGACGCGATCCCCGCGCTGGCCGCCGGGTGCGCGGTGCTGGTCAAGCCCAGCGAGCTGACCCCGAGGTTCGTCGAGCCGCTCATGCGGCTGGTCCCGCCCGAGGTGCCGTTGCGGGTGGTCGAGGGGGCGGCCGAGACGGGCAGGGCGCTGGTCGGCCTGGTCGACGCCGTGGTGTTCACCGGCAGCGTCGCCACCGGCAGGCAGGTGGCCGAGGCCGCCGCCCGCGCCTTCATCCCCGCCTTCCTCGAACTGGGCGGCAAGGACCCCGCGATCGTGCTGGCCGGAGCGGACCTCGACCGGGCCGCCTCGGCGATCCTGCGCGGCGGCACCGCCAACGCGGGTCAGGCCTGCCAGTCGATCGAGCGCGTCTACGTGGCCCGCGAGGTCTTCGGCGACTTCCTCGCCCTGCTGGTCGCCAAGGCCGCCGCGGCCCCCGCCGGGCCGCTGGTCAGGACCGGCGTCATCCCCGAGCACCTGGCCGACGCCGTCGCCAGGGGAGCGGTCGTCCGCACGGGCGGCCGGATCGAGCGGCGCGACGGGTGGCACTGGCTGCGCCCGACGGTACTGACCGGCGTCGACCACACGATGCGGGTGATGACGGAGGAGACCTTCGGCCCGATCCTGCCGGTGATGCCGTTCGACGGCGTCGACGAGGCGGTCGAGCTGGCCAACGACTCCGAGTACGGCCTGTCGGCCGCCGTCTTCGCCGCCACCGAGCAGGAGGCGAGGGCGCTGGCCTCGCGGCTCAGGGTGGGCGCGGTCAGCGTCAACGACGCGGCGCTCACCGCCTTCGTCCACGAGGGCGAGAAGCACTCCTTCAACCTCTCCGGCCTCGGCGGCTCGCGGATGGGCCCCGCCTCCATCGGCCGCTTCGTCCGGCGCAGAGCCCACCTGGTGAACAGGTCACCCCGATCCGTCTGGAGCGTGTAGCGATGGGACTTCGCGCGGAGATGCCGCTGCTGGCCAGGCACGAGGGCGAGTGGGAGGGCACCTACCTCCACCTCGGCCGCGACGGCGGCGTGCTCGACAGGCACCGCTCGCGCATCACCTGCTCGATCGTCGCCGACGCCGCCTACCACCAGGTGAACGAGTACACTTGGGAGGACGGCAGGACTGAGGTGCACGAGTTCCCCGGCGCCTACCTCGGCGGCGGGCGCTGCGCCTTCGACACCGAGCGCATCAGCGGCGAGTTCTGGGAGGTCGACGCCTCCACCATCTACCTCACCTGGGTCTACAAGGCGGAGGGCGAGGACCTGAAGCTGTTCGAGCTGATCGTGCTGAGCGACGACGGCCGCAGCCGGAGCAGGGTGTGGCAGTGGATCAGGGCGGGTGAGTGCATCAGGCGCACGCTGATCGACGAGAAGCGGGTCGGATGACCGCCTACCGGGCGCTGGCCCTGCAGGTCAGAACAGAGGCGGTGAACGGCTCGGCCGACCCGCGCGCGCTCATCCGCACGGCGATCGGCTCCATCGCCGCCCAGACGGCGGCCGCGAAGGCGTGGATCGGGCCCGACCTGCGGCTGGTCGTCCTGCCCGAGTACGTGCTCACCGGGTTCCCGTTCGGCGAGAGCGTCGAGGAGTGGCGGGCGAGGGCGGCCATCGCGCCGGGCGGGCCCGAGTACCAGGCGCTGGCCGAGATCGCGCGCGGGCAGGACGTGTACCTGTGCGTCAACGCCTACGAGAGCGACCCGCACTTCCCCGAGCTGTTCTTCCAGGCCACCGTCATCCTCGGCCCGGCGGGCGAGGACGTGCTGCGCTACCGGCGGCTGCACTCGATGTTCTCTCCCACGCCCTACGACGTATGGGAACGCTACCTTGACGTCTACGGGCTCGACGCCGTGCTGCCCGTCGCCCGCACCGAGCTCGGCAACCTCGCGGTGATCGCCTCGGAGGAGATCCTCTTCCCCGAGCTGGCCAGGGCGCTGGCGCTGCGCGGCGCGGAGGTCTTCTGCCACCCGACCTCCGAGGCGTCCGCTCCCTCGCTCACGCCGAAGGCGATCGCCAGGCGGGCCAGGGCGATCGAGAACCTCGCCTACGTGGTCTCGGCCAACAGCGGTGGCCTGGCGGGCCTGCCCATTCCCGGCGACTCCACCAGCGGGGGCTCCGAGGTGCTCGACTTCGAGGGCCGCCCGCTGGCGCAGGCGGGCCAGGGCGAGTCGCTGGTGGCCGCCGCCGAGCTCGACCTGACCGCGCTGCGCCGCTTCCGCCGCCGCCCCGGCATGGGCAACCTGCTGTCCAGGGTGAAGCCGGCGCTCTGGGCCGAGGAGTACGGCTGGCACGACGTCGAGCGCCCCGACGGGCTGGCTTCGGCCGTACCGTCGAGGCAGTGGTTCGCCGAGCGGCAGCGGGCCGCGATCAGGCGGCTGTACGGCCCCGATGCCACCTGAGCGCCCTGCGCTCAACCGCCAGGAAGACCCCGTTCAGCACCACGCCCAGCACGCCGAGCAGCACGATCCCGGCCCACATCGCGGGGATGTCGAAGCTGCCCTCCGCCTCCCGCATCCGGTGCCCGATGCCCTCGCTGCTGGCGTACAGCTCCGAGATCACCATCATGATCAGGGCCAGGGCCACGCTGAGCCGCAGTCCCGCGAAGATCTTGGGCGCGGCGGCGGGCAGCACGATCCGCCAGCGGGGCAGGTGGAAGACCTGGGCGGTGTCGAGGTACTGCGTGTCCACGTGGCGGGCGCCGTCCATGGAGTTGACCAGCACCGGCCACAGCACGCCGTAGACGATCGCGGCCAGTTGGATGGGGGTGCCGACCTTGAAGAACACCAGGAACACCGGCAGCAGCGCGGCGGGCGGCACCGACCTGCCGAAGTGGACCAGCGGCTCCACCAGCTTCGCCAGCAGCGCCGAGCGGCCGAGCAGCACCCCGAGCGCGACGCCTGCCGCGGCGGCGAGCGCCCAGCCCACGGCCAGCCTGGCCAGGCTCGGCACCAGGTCGGCGGCCACGTCCTCGGTCACGGCCATCTCGCGCATCCTGGCCAGGATGGCGGACGGCGGAGGGAAGTAGACCGCGCCGGCGGAGCGGGTGACCAGTTCCCAGGCGACCGCCGCGACGGGGATCAGCCAGTACCAGGCCAGGCGCCGGATCACGCGGCCCACCTCCAGCGCAGCAGCCGCTTCTCCGCCGCGGTGAACAGCGCGTTGGCCGCGAGGCCGAGCGCCCCGGCCCAGACGGTGGCGGCGAGCATCCTGTCCACCCTGTTGGCGCTGCCAGCCTGCACCAGATAGGTGCCGATGCCGCCGCCCCCTCCCGAGATGAGCTCCACGCTGACCGCCACGATCAGCGTCACCGACACCGCGATGCGCACGCCCGTCGCGATGAAGGGCGCGGTGCTCGGGAGGGAGACGCGCCACAGGACGGCCATGGGGCCGAAGCCGAAGCCGCGCAGGGTGTCCTTGGCGATCGGGTCGACGTCGGCCAGGCCGTACATCGTGTTGATCAGCAGCGGCCACGAGCAGGTGTAGACGATCAGCGCGATCTTGGCGTCCTGGCTGTCGGTCCACACGAACATCGCCAGCGGGATGAGTGACAGCGAGGGGATCGGCCGCAGGAACTCCACCAGCGGCCGCACGGACCGCTCGACCGCGGGCACCGTGCCGAGCAGCAGGCCCGCGGGCACCGCCGTCAGGATCGCGATCAGCAGCCCCGCGGCGCAGGCGGCCAGCGTGGCGCCGACGTCGGCGAGGAAGGCGCCGTCCGCCGCCAGGCCCGCGGCCGTCACGAGCACCACGGACACCGGGGGCAGCGCCTCGATCAGTCCCAGGCGTCCCGCGGCCTCCAACAGGAGCAGGAAGCCGAGGACCCCCAGCGCCCTGATCATCCGATCTTGGACGGGATCATGGTCGTGACGTCGGGCTTGGCCTTGAGGTAGCCGTAGCCGTGCAGCAGGTCGGCCAGCTTCTGGAAGCCGGCCCTGTCGACCTCGGCGGAGAACTGACCCAGCTTCATCGCGGCCGCCGCCTCCGCGGGGATCTGGGTGTAGGTGGGGATGACGGCGTTGATGGCGTTCCTGTCGGTGCTGGCGATCTGCTGTGCCTTGGCCAGCGCGCGCTGGAAGGCCGCGGCCGTCTTCGGGTTCTTGGCCAGCCACTCCTCCGACACGCCCCACGCGTCGAGCGGCAGGCCGGCCGTCGGCCCCGAGGTGGTGTCGATGATCTCGACCGCGCCGTCCTTCTTGGCGGCGGTCAGGAACGGCTCCACCAGCCAGGCGGCGTCGATCTTCTTGGTCGACAGCGCCGTGAGCTGGTCGGCGAACGGCACCGCGGTGAACTTCACGTCCTCGGGCTTGAGCCCCGCCTGCTGCAGGTGGGCGTTGGTCACCGTCTGGCCGAGCGCCTTGAGCACGTTGACGCCGACGGTCTTGCCCTTGAGGTCGGCCGCCGTCTTGATGGGGGAGTCCTTGGGCACCACGACGCTGGCGATGCCCGGCGCGGCCGTCTGCACGTGCTGGAAGAGCCTCAGCTTGGCGGCGCCCGAGTCGTTGATGGCCAGCAGCGAGACGTAGCTGGTCAGGAAGGCGTCCATGCTGCCGTTGAGGATCTTCGGCATGACCGCCTGAGGCGCCTGGATGATCTCGGTCTTGACCGTCAGGCCCTCGGCCTTGAAGAAGCCGTTCTTCTCGGCGATGAACAGCGGCGCCGACGAGGGCACCGGCACCACGCCGACGGTCAGCGTCGTCTTCTCCTGCGTGGCGCCTTCGTCGCCGCCGCAGGCCGTCAGGCTGCTGACCAGGAGAACGAGTGCCAGGGCGGCTCGCTTCACGCGGGGGTCCTCTCGAGGCCGCGCACGAGGCGTCCGACCTCGGCGCGCAGGTGGACGAAGTCGGGGTGCTCGCGGGTGGTGATCTGGTCGCGCGGCGCGGCCAGCTCGACCTTGAGATCGCCCACGACGTGCGCGGGGGCCTTGGACAGCACCACGACCCTGTCGCCGACGTAGACGCTCTCGTCGATGTCGTGCGTGATCAGCACGATGGTCATCTTGTGGTGTCCGCGCACCTGCAGGACCAGATCCTCCAGGTCCTCCCTGGTCTGCGCGTCGACCGAGCCGAACGGCTCGTCCATGAGCATGAGCGCGGGCCGGTAGGCGAGGGCCCTGGCGATGGCCACGCGCTGCTGCATGCCGCCCGACAGCTGGAAGGGGTACTTCTTGCCGGCCTCGGCCAGCCCCACCGACTCCAGCGCCTCCTGCGCGGCCGCCCTGCGCTGCTGCTTGTCCATCTTCTTGCGGCGCAGCGGCAGGGCCACGTTGTCGGCCACGGACATCCAGGGGAACAGGGAGCGGCTGTAGTCCTGGAAGACGACCGCCAGATTGTCGGGGGTCTGCTTGACCAGCTGACCCTCGATGCGCACCTCGCCGCCGGTCGGCTGGATGAGGCCGGCGATGGAACGCAGCAGCGTGGACTTTCCCGCACCGGAGGGACCGACGATGCACAACAGCTCGCCCTCGGCGACACTCAGATTCAGTCCCTCGATGGCGTGGTGGGCCGTGGGGCCACTGCCGTAGACGTGGGAGAGGTTGGATATCTCAAGCACGCTGAATCCTCAGGCCGCAGGGGGAATCCCGAAAAATGTGATGCAGACTCTATCGGAGCGCCTCGGTTATGGACTATGGCCCTGACCGGTTTACTCCATTTAAGGCGATTTAAGGCGATTTAAGGCGATATGCCGTTTAGACGGGTACGGCTTCGACCAGGCTCGCCCCCGCCGAGAGGTCGATCACCTCGGTCATCCTGAAGCCGGTCTTCTCCAGCAGCACGGAGTACTCCTGCCTGGTGCGCTCCGTTCCTCCGTCGAACAGGGCCAGCATGCGCATGTCCATGTCCTTGCCGACATGGGGCTCGTCCTCGTCGGGCAGCACCATTTCGAGGATGAGCAGCCGCCCGTCCTGGCTGATCGCCTCCCTCACGCGGCGCAGGATGCGCTCGGCGTCCTGGTCGTCCCAGTTGTGCAGGATGCTGGCGAGCAGGTAGGCGTCGAAGCCTTCGGGCACCTTCTCGAAGAAGTCCCCGGCCAGGACCTCGCAGCGGTCCATCAGGCCGTGCGCGGTGAGCGCCGCCGTCGCGCCCGGGACGACGTGCGGGAGGTCGACCAGCACGCCATGGGTCCGCGGGTTGGCGTGCAGCACCGACGCCAGGATGTGGCCCTTGCCGCCTGCCACGTCCACCAGCGTGTCGACCCGCGAGAAGTCATAGCGCCGCGCCACCTGCTCGGCGAAGGGCATCGCGCGCGAGGTCATGTAGGCGTCGAAGATCTCGCCCACCTCGGGGTGCTGCCCGAGGTGCTGGTAGAGCGGGCCGTACCGCTCGACGAACGCGGAGCGGCCCTGGCGCACGGTCGCGGGGAGGCTGCCGAGGGCGTACCAGAAACCCTCCTCGGCGATCATCCGTACGGCGGGCAACGTCGAGTCGGGCGCGTCGGAGCGTAGCGACGCACCGTCCTCGGTCAGCTCGTACCTGTCCTGCCCGACGGAGCGCACGATTCCCATGCCGGCCAGCTCACGCAGGACCCGTCGCAGGGAGGGCGCGTGCGCGCCGCACCTGCCGGCGAGTTCCTCGGCGTTCAGCGGGCCGTCGGCCAGGTGGTCCGCGCATCCGAGTTCCGCCATCGTGGCCAGTGCGGCGAACCTGGAGATGCCGGAGATGGACTCCCAAATGGGACCGGCAGGATGGGACATGTCTTCCTCCACGCGAGATCTAAAGTGTGCGCCTGGCATGGTGGTGCCACACCAGCAGTCGTCGCTCGGCCACCGTGAACAGCGCGTTCACCAGGTAGCCGAGGAGGCCGAGTAGCGCGATCGCACCCCAGACGGCAGGGGTGTCGAAGCCGCGCTGCGCCTGCAGCAGCTGGTACCCGATGCCGTCGGAACTGCCGAACAGCTCGGAGATGACCATCAGGATGAGGGCGAGCGACAGGCTGAGCCGCAGTCCGGCGAAGATCTTCGGCGCCGCCGCCGGGATGACGACCTTGCGGAGCTGCTGCGCCCTTGTCAGGCCGAAGACGATCGCGGTCTCGGTGTAGGTCCTGTCCACGCCCTTGGCGCCGTCGATGGAGTTGAGCAGCACCGGCCACACGACGCCGAAGACGATGGCGGCGACCTGCATCGCGAGGCCCGCGTGCAGGAGCGCCAGGAACAGCGGCAGGAGCAGCGGCGGCGGGATGACCCTGCCGAACTGGATGAGCGGTTCGACGTAGTCGGCCGCGGTGCGGGACCTGCCGAGGATCACGCCGAGGACCACGCCCAGCACGGCGGCGAGGATCCAGCCGGTGAACATGCGGCCCAGGCTGGGCAGGATGTTCTCGATCGCGTCATCGGTCAGGAAGAGCCTGGTGGCCGGCCCGGAGAACCACAGCTCGTGCATCCTGAGCACGATCGTGGACGGCGGCGGGAAGTCGGTGTCCTGCAGGAGCCGGGTCGTCAGCTCCCACACGGCCACGACCAGCGGGACCAGCCAGATGCGCTTGAGAGAGGTCACGTCGTCGCTCCGGTTCTGGCCTGGTGCCAGTGGAAGAGCCGCCGTTCGGCGGCGACCAGCAGGACGTTGGCCACCATGCCGATGATGCCCGCCCAGAACGTGGCGGCCAGGATGAGGTCGGTACGGTTACCGCTGCCCGCCTGGAGCACGAAGACGCCGATACCTCCCGTGCCGCCCGCCAGCAACTCCGCGCTGACCGCGAGGATCAGCGCGATGCCGGCGGCGATGCGCACGCCGGTGAGCATGAACGGCGCCGCGCTCGGCAGGCTGACCCTGCGCAGCACGTCGAGGGTGCCGAAGCCGAAGCTGCGCAGCGACTCCTTGGCGAGGGGGTCGACGTCGTGCATGCCATAGAGCGTGTTGATCAGCACCGGCCACAGCGAGGCGTAGACGATGACGGACACCTTCATCATCGAGTCCACCGGGATCAGCAGGATCGCCAGCGGGATGATCGCCACCGACGGGATCGGCCGCAGGAACTCCAGGAGTGGCCGGGTGGCACGCTCCACAGGCGGCACGCTTCCCAGCAGCACGCCGAGCGGAACCGCGATCACCACCGACGCGAGCAGGCCCAGCGCCCAGTTGGTGAGGGTGATCGCGACTCCGGACAGGAAGACGGGGTCGGCGAGCAGGGCCGCCGCCTCCCACAGCACGAGCGAGGGGGGCGGGAAGACCACGTCATCGGTGAGCCCGAACCTGATGGTGAGCTCACCGAGGATGAGGAACCCCACGACGCCCGCGGCGCCGCGGAGGATTCGCGCCTTGATCATCCGGTGGCGCCGACCAGAATGTTCTTCACGTCGAGCGGGCTCTGGATGTACTTGTACTCGAGCATGAGGTCGGCGACGCGCTGCAGCCGGGTCGCGTTGAGCGTGGTCGGGAAAGCGCCGAGGGTGATCACCGAGGCCGTCTTGGCGTCGATCTTGGTGTAGGTGGGCAGAACGGCCTCGACCTCCTTGCGGTCACTGGCCACGAGCTGCTGGGCCTTGGCGATGGCGCGATTGAAGGCGGCCAGCGTCTTCGGGTATTTCTGCACCCATTCGTCCGTCGCCATCCAGGCGGCGATCGGCAGGTCGGCGGTCTGTCCTGACATCGTGTCGGCCAGCTTGCGGAACCCGGACTGGCTCTGGGTGGCGGTGATGAACGGCTCGGTCATCCACGCCGCGTCGCCCTGCCCGGTGCTGAGCGCGTTGGCCATGTCGGGGAAGGGCTTCTCGACGAACTTGACGTCGTCCTTCGTCAGGCCGGCGACCTTCATGGTCGCCTCCACCGTCAGGGTGCCGATGTTGTTGAGGGTGTTGACCAGGACGGTCTTGCCCTTCAGGTCGGCGACCGAGTTCAGCGGGGAGTCCTTGGGGACCATGAGGTTGAAGGTGTTCGGCGCGGCCTGGTAGACGTCGCCGACGACCCTGATCTTCTCGCCCTTGCTGGCGGCGAGGAAGGTCGAGACGTAGTTGGTGTGCGAGATGTCCAGCGCGCCGCTCTTGATCTGCGGAAGCGCGGCGGCGCCGCCCTGGATGATCACCGGCTCGACGGTCAGCCCCTCGGCCTTGAAGAAGCCCTTGGCGTTGGCGATGTAGAGGGCGGCGGGGTCGGGGATGGGAAGGGCGCCGACCTTGATGGTGGTCTTCTCCAGCCCCTTTCCCCCGGCGGGGGTGGCGGCCGTGTCCGACCCACCACCGCAGGCGGCAAGGGTCAGCGCGGTCGCGATGCCTAGAACGAGCGCACGCGCGCGGACTGTGCGAGTCATCGAGGAGCTCCTGGGGGGAAGCGTAAATGTCCGTTTGACGGGCGTGAAGCGTACAGGAGCGGGATCTTTCCTGGAAGACAAGTGCCCTGTATATGGGTACATGCGCGAAAAGGAAGATTATGACATGTCGCCAATATGCGGATTGATGGCTATATGTCTGGTTTATGACAGATGGATGGGATGTGTCTCGGGACCGCAATGGCAATAAAAGCCGATCACCCTGGAACGTTCCATAAGTTGCATTGCATTGGCTGGAGATAGAAGGTTGTGCTCCAATTGCCCCGATACTTGCCTGCAACCACTCGTCCCACTGGCGAATCGGTTCACTCCGCACATGCGCAGGCATCCCCGAGAGGTTACGACTTGTGAGGACAGCAACGGCCGGTTCCGGTCGTGGCATCGCGCCGGAACCCCCGGGCCCACCAGAGGCTCGTGAGCCGATGCCCGAGCCAGGTGAGGACGCCGGCAGCAAGATCGCGCTGCGTAACTGGCGAGTACGCACCAGACTGGTGGCGCTCATCGCCGTCCCGACTCTCGTGGCCGTTCTCCTCGGCGCGCTCCGCGTGACCACGTCGATCAGCAGCGCGGAGGAGTACGGGCGAGTCGCCGACGGGGCGGAGCTGGTGGTCGCGCTGGGCGCGCTCGGTCACGAACTCGCTCTCGAACGCGACCTGTCCGCACGGTATGCCGCCGCGAACAGGAGCGGCGACGACATCCAGGCTCTGAAGAGCCAGTACCAGGCGGTCGACGGCGCCGTCACCAAGGTCAGGTCCGCGGTGCGTGCCGCGGAGGAGTCCATGTCCGAGCTCGGGCGGCGTCAGCTGGCGCAGGTCCGGGTCCGGCTCGACCAGCTGCCCCTCCTGCGCGCCACGGTCTCCGGCGACGACAGCCAGCTTCCGCCGCTTCCCGTCATGGAGAAGTACTCCGAAGTCATCTCGGACCTTCACCCCCTCTATGACGAGACCGTGCAGGGTATTTCGGACGACGAGCTCGTCGTCACCAACACGGCGCTCGGCGCCGTCGCCAGGACCAAGGACGAGGTCTCCAAGCAACGGGCGCTCCTGACGATCGCCCTGGTCCGCGGCAGGTTCGACGGCACGGAGTTCGACGCGTTCCTGTCCGCCCGGTCGAGCCGCGAGAGCGAGCGCAACGCCTTCCGCGCCGCGGCCACCCCAACGCAGCGGCAGTTCTTCGACGACACGGTGACCGGCCAGGAGATCGGCCGCGCCGAGCTGTACGTCGCCAGGGCGATCTACCTGCACAACCAGCGCACGTCGCTGCGCGCGCTCGACACCTCCACCACCCAGGACGCGGAGCGCTGGTTCGAGGCGATCACCAAGACCGCGGACCGGCTCTACACCGTGGAGAAGAGCCTGTCCGGCTCCATCAGCATGAAGGCAGCCGAGCTCAGAGCCGCCGAGCAGCAGGTCGCCATCATCAACGTGGTGCTCGTGCTCGTGCTCCTCGTCATCGTCCTGATCATCACCGCGATCATGGCGCGCTCGCTGGTCCTTCCCCTGCGGCGGCTGCGCGGTGACGCGCTGGACGTCGCCGGCCGGACGCTGCCCGGCATCGTCCAGCGGCTTCGCGAGGAGGGGCACACCGCGGAGAACGTGGAGGTCCCGCCGATCGGGGTCTCGTCCAAGGACGAGATCGGTGAAGTCGCGCGGGCCTTCGACGAGGTCCACCGCGAGGCCGTACGGCTGGCGGGTGAGGAGTCCAAGCTCCGCGCCAACGTCAACGCCATGTTCGTCAACCTCTCCCGCCGCAGCCAGACCCTCGTCGAGCGGCAGATCACCCTCATCGACGGCCTGGAACAGGGCGAGCAGGACGAGCAGCGGCTCGCCAACCTGTTCAAGCTCGACCACCTGGCCACCCGCATGCGCCGCAACTCCGAGAACCTCCTGGTCCTCGCGGGCCAGGACCCGCCGCGGCGCTGGAGCCAGCCGGTGCAGCTGGTCGACGTGGCCCGCGCCTCGCTCTCGGAGGTCGAGAACTACGACCGGGTGACCCTCCAGGTGCCCGGCGGCGCGGCCGTCGCGGGACAGGCCGTCAACGACGTCATCCACCTGCTCGCCGAGCTGGTCGAGAACGCGCTGGCCTTCTCTCCCCGCGAGACCCACGTCATCGTCTCGGGCAACAGGATCGACGGCGGCGGCGTGATGGTCTCCATCACCGACTCCGGCATCGGCATGACGCAGGAGGAGATCGTCCAGGCCAACGAACGCCTGGCCGTCGCTCCGAGCGTGGACGTGTCGGTGTCGCGCCGCATGGGCCTGTTCGTGGTCGCGAGGCTGGCGCACCGGCACGGCATCAGGGTGCAGCTGCGCCCGCACGGCTCCGGTGGCCTGACCGCGATGGTGCTGCTGCCCGAGTCGCTGCTGGGTGGTGCGCCGACGCCCGCCATGGCCGGATCGGGCATGGCCGGATCCGGGATCGCCGGGATGGCCGGATCGGGTATGGCTGGATCGGGTATGGCCGGGCCGGGCGCCATGCCGGGGCTCAGAGGCGGGGCCGCCCAGTCGCCGATGGGCTGGGACAGCGAGCCGCAGCGGCCCGCGCCCTTCACCGCCGACACCGGTCCCGCGTGGGCCTCCGACCCCGGACCCATGGGCGGGCCCGGCGGCTGGCCCTCCGAGTCGGGCCCCGCGCCTGGCTGGGCCGGCGCCGACACCGCCGCAGGCGGCTCCTGGCCCTCCGCGCCGCAGTGGCCCTCCGACCCCGGCGCGTGGTCTTCCGGCCCGCGCCAGGCGCCGAGCACCTTCGACAGCGGCGAGGCCGACGTGTGGGCGCCCAGCAAGGGCGGCGCGGGCTGGCAGGACACCGCACCCCCCGACCCCGCCGCCTCCTGGTCCTTCCAGGACAGGACGCCCGCGGTCGAGCGGCCGGGCAGATACGACTTCCCCTCGGTCGAGTCGAACCCGACGGGTCCGATCCCGGCCGTGAAGCCCACGGGAGACGAGTTCCTGCCGATCTTCGCCTCGGTGGAGTCCGCCTGGTTCGACAAGGGCGACGAGAGCGCGTCGTGGGGATCGTCCAGGGCGGACGCGGGCTGGAGCGCCGCCGAGGCCGTGCGGGAACCGGTCAAGGACGGTTCCACCGCCGCGGGGCTGCCCAAGCGGGTGCCCAAGGCCAACCTCGTGCCCGGCTCCGCCGACACCTCGGCGCCCAAGGGCGTCGCGCCCATGCCGGAGATCTCGCCGGAGCGGGTGCGCAACAGGTTCTCGAGCTTCCAGCAGGGGCTCAGGGCCGCACGCGACGACATCGGTGAGGGCCGCTACCAGGGCGGCCCGAGGACCGTTGACAACAGGGAGGAGGACGAGTGAACGACCTGAGCCACGCGGCCCGCGGGGTCGACTGGTTGATCACCGACTTCGTGAGCAATGTTCCCGGCGTCGCTCACGCGGTGGTGGTCTCTTCGGACGGGCTGCCGCTGGCCGCCTCCGCCGGCTTTCCCGCCGATCGGGCCGACCAGCTGGCCGCCATCGCCTCGGGCCTGATCAGCCTCACACAGGGGGCGGCGCGGGTCTTCGAGGGTGGTCCCGTCACCCAGACGATCGTCGAGATGCAGCGCGGGCTGATGTTGATCATGTCGATCAGCGACGGCTCGTGCTTGGCGGTGCTGGCAGCGCCCGACTGTGACATGGGGCTGGTGGCGTATCAGATGACACTGATGGTGGAGCGGGCCGGGCAGGTACTCACGCCTGCCGTACGCGCCGAGCTCCGCGCGACCCAGACCAGGTGATGTAGGTGTCGGACCCCAGATGGAACACCGGCGGCGACTGGCAGCCGCAGCCGCACGCGGAGCCCGCCTCGCCGGTCCGCCCGTACGCGGTGACGGGCGGGCGCACGGCGCCGCGGGTGAAGTTCGCGATGGAGGCGCTGGTCTCCTCGGCCACGGTCGAACCCCGCGACCTGTCGCACATGCCGGAGTACGCGGCGATCAGTCAGCTGTGCCGCAGCGTCAGGTCGGTGGCGGAGATCTCGGCCCTCCTGCGGATCCCGCTCGGCGTGGTCAGGGTGCTGATCTCGGACATGGCGACGGAGGGACTGGTACGGGTGCACCAGCCACAGCTCGACGCTGGCAAGCCCGACATCAACTTGCTCGAAAGGGTGCTCAGTGGACTTCGCAGGCTCTAGCCGCGGACTGACCTCGACGAAGATCGTCGTGGCCGGCGGCTTCGGCGTGGGCAAGACGACGTTCGTGGGTGCGGTGTCGGAGATCCTGCCGCTCACCACCGAGGCGGTCATGACCAACGCCTCGGCGGGGGTGGACGACGTCTCGCTCACCCCGAACAAGACGACCACGACCGTGGCCATGGACTTCGGCAGGGTGTCGCTGGACCAGGACCTGATCCTGTATCTGTTCGGCACGCCGGGCCAGCACCGGTTCTGGTTCATGTGGGACGACCTGGTGCGCGGCGCCATCGGCGCCGTCGTGCTGGTCGACACCAGGCGCCTGGCCGACAGCTTCCCCGCGGTCGACTACTTCGAGGAGGCGAAGCTGCCGTTCGTGGTCGGCCTGAACGGGTGGGACGGGCAGCAGCTCCACACCGAGGAGGAGGTGCGCGACGCCCTCACGCTGTCGGCGCACGTCCCGATCGTCCGGCTGGACGCGCGTTCCCGCGACTCGGTCAAAAGCGCGTTGATCACCCTGGTGGAGCACGCGTTGACGGTGCGCATGGCCGTACCCGGTCTCCAGTAGCGGTTAGGCTGAGTCGCAAGACCACGCATATTCGCTTCGAGGACTGGCCAACCACGTGTTCGAGACGCTTTCCGACCGGCTGACATCGGTCTTCTCCTCCCTCCGATCCAAGGGTCGGCTGTCCGACGCCGACATCGACGCCACGTGCCGCGAGATCCGCATCGCGTTGCTCGAGGCCGACGTCGCGCTGCCTGTGGTCAAGGCGTTCGTCGCCCAGGTCAAGGAGCGGGCGCGCGGCGTCGAGGTCTCCCAGGCGCTCAACCCCGCCCAGCAGGTCGTCAAGATCGTCAATGACGAGCTGATCGGCATCCTGGGCGGGGAGACCCGCAGGCTCCGCTACGCCAAGACCCCGCCCACGGTCATCATGCTGGCCGGTCTGCAGGGCGCGGGTAAGACAACTCTGGCGGGCAAGCTGGCCAAGTGGCTGCGCGACCAGGGCCACGCGCCCATGCTGGTCGCCGCCGACCTGCAGCGTCCCAACGCGGTGACGCAGCTTCAGGTCGTGGGCGAGCGCGCCCAGGTCGCGGTGTTCGCCCCGTCGCCCGGCAACGGCGTCGGCGACCCCGTGGAGGTCGCGCGCGAGTCGATCGAGCAGGCCAGGCGCCAGCAGCACGACATCGTCATCATCGACACCGCGGGCCGCCTGGGCATCGACCAGGAGCTGATGAAGCAGGCCGCCGACATCCGCGACGCGGTCTCGCCCGACGAGGTCCTGTTCGTCGTCGACGCCATGATCGGTCAGGACGCGGTCACCACGGCACAGGCCTTCATGGAGGGCGTCGGCTTCGACGGGGTCGTGCTCACCAAGCTCGACGGCGACGCCAGGGGCGGCGCCGCGCTGTCGGTGCGGCACATCACCGGCCGGCCGATCATGTTCGCCTCCACGGGTGAGAAGCTCGAGGACTTCGACGCCTTCCACCCCGACCGGATGGCCTCCCGCATCCTCGACATGGGTGACATCCTCACCCTGATCGAGCAGGCGCAGAAGACCTTCGACGAGGACCAGGCCGCCAAGATGGCGGGCAAGCTCACCTCGGGCGAGAACTTCACGCTTGAAGACTTCCTCGAGCAGATGCAGATGGTCCAGAAGATGGGGCCCATCAAGAACCTGCTCGGCATGATGCCCGGCATGGGGCAGATGCGCGACCAGATCAACTCCATCGACGACCGCGACCTCGACCGAATCGCGGCGATCATCCGCTCGATGACGCCGGCCGAGCGGCAGGACCCGAAGATCATCAACGGGTCGCGGCGCTCCCGCATCGCCAACGGCTCCGGCGTGTCGGTCACCGCGGTCAACAACCTGGTCACCCGCTTCTTCGAGGCGCAGAAGATGATGAAGCGGATGGCGGGCGGCATGGGCATCCCCGGGATGCCGGGTGGCAGGAAGGCCGCCAAGGCCGCGCAGAAGAAGACCAAGAAGGGGCGGCGCGTGAGCGGCGACCCGCGCAAGGCGGCGCTCGGCAAGGGGCCCGCCGTGCCTGACGAGGCGGCTCCCGCCAAGGGTGGCGCGCTGGGCAACCTGGGCGGGCTCGGCGGCAAGCTGCCCAAGGGCATGGAGCTGCCGCCCGGCTTCGACCCGTCCAAGCTGAAGCTCCCCGGCCAGCAGTGATGTCCGGCAAGCGGACCCGGCTGATCATCGCGATCCTGGTGCTCGCGATCGCCGCACTGACGGCGATGCAGGCGCTGGGCATCGGACCGCGGACCTGAGACGGCCGTGCGGCGGGCTCTCCCGCCGCACGGCCGTCGGTCTTCCCCGCCGTTCCGGTGCGGTCTTTCCCGACCTTCCGGTACGGCGGGCCGGTCAGTTGCGTCTGACGACCAGGAACGTTCCAAGGCCGAGCAACGCGAAGGCCAGCCCCAGCGGCAGGTGGAGCGGCACGCCGGTGAACGGCAGGACCTCTCCCTCCTCCACCAGGACCTCTTCCTCCACACCGTGGTCATGGCACGGCACGCCGTGATCGCAATCTTCAGGGAAGAACACGTCCAGCTTCTTCGTCACGGTCTTCGGCGGCGTGGGCGAGAGCGTCCTGCTGGGTGTCGGCGTCGCGGTCGGTGTCACCGTAGGCGTCGCCGTCGGGGTCGCCGTCGGGGTCGACGTCGGTGTGCTCGTCGGCGTCGAGGTCGGGGTCGACGTGGGTCTGTACGTGGGCGTCGACGTGGGTGTCGTGGTCGGCTTCATCGTGGGCGTCTTGGTCGGCTTCGGCCTCTCCGTCGGCCGCCACGTCGGCTCCGTCGTCGGCTCCGGCATCGGCCGGTACATCGGCTCGGATGTGGGCCGCTGCAGCCGCTCCGCCCCCGCGCAGGCCACCTCCACCCGGCCGAGCGTCGTCCTGGCCAGCGGGCCGTCGTAGACCACGGTGCCCTGGGCGTCACGCAGCCTGGCGTTGACGACGATCGTCATGGCCGCGTGCGCCGTGCTGGCGCCCATGACGGTGGAGTCCGTCCGCGTCACGGTCAGCGTGCCGGTCGTCACGCCTCGGTAGCCGAGCTGGGCTCCCGTGGCCGGCACCGTCGTGGTGCCGGGCCCGACCGGCCTGCCGAGCACGGTGACGGTGCCCGGCGCGGCCAGCACGGAGGCGCGCGCCGGGGACGGCGGGCCGCACGTGACGCTGGTCTGGATCTTCCCCGTGACCAGCAGCGGCTGCGTCGCCTGATCGTTGAGCCTGAGGGTGCGGACGGCGACGTTCGCCTTGGCCACGCCCGAGAGGGGACTGCTGGACGTGCTCGCCTCGAGCTGGTTGCTCGCCAGCGTCGCATAGCGCCGCACGCCCTGCGGGTCGCCCCAGCCAGTGTTGTCGGCGCCCGCGGTGTCCGAGGTGACACCCAAGGTGCCGGTGAAGGCGGACTGCCCCAGCGCGGGCACCGCCGTGATCGTCAGCTCCATGCCGTTGCCGCGGGCGGAGTGGCCCACGGAGGCGGTGGCGGTCAGCGCGAAGAGGGCCCCCACCAGGCCCGTCGCCAGGCCTGTCATGAGGATGCTCCTCGAGGCCAACCTGCTATTTCGTGTGATGCTCACGCGCTCATTGACCAGGAACGCGGGGTATGGACCGTAGAGGGACACGCCGCGATTACTGACACTTTGCGGTGACCTGCCGTACCAGGTCGAAGGCAGTCCCGCGGGTCTGGCACAATGACATGTTGGAACACCGTGACCAGGTGGGTGCCCTCTCACCTCCCGCCGGCCACGCCTGTCCCTCGAACCGGTGCCGCGCCGTGCCCCACTCGGCGAGGCGAGGTTCACCCACGCTCTAATGCAGGAGAGACCACACCAGTGGCAGTCAAGATCAAGCTCAAGCGGCTCGGCATGATCCGCAACCCGCAGTACCGCATCGTCGTCGCCGACAGCCGCACCAAGCGTGACGGCAGGGCGATCGAGGAGATCGGTCTGTACCACCCGAAGGAGAACCCCTCCTTCATCAAGATCGACGCTGAGCGCGCCGCGTACTGGCTGGGTGTCGGCGCGCAGCCGACCGAGCCGGTCCTCAAGCTGCTCAAGCTCACCGGCGACTGGCAGAAGTTCAAGGGCGAGGCCGCCCCTGAGCCGATGAAGGTCGCCGAGCCCAAGGCTGACCGTCACGCCATCTACGAGGCCGCGGCCAAGGAGGCGCTGTCCGGTGGCGACACCGGCTCGACCGCCACCACGCCGAAGAAGGCCAAGAAGAAGGAAGAGAGCGCGGAGCCCGCCGCTGAGGCTGCCGCCGAGACTCCGGCCGAGGCCTGACATGCTCGAGGAGGCCCTTGAGCACCTCGTCAAGGGCATCGTCGAGAATCCCGACGATGTCCGGGTCCGCGCACGCCGCATTCGCAGCGGGCGCGTCCTCGAGGTCCGGGTCCACCCCGAGGACCTCGGCAAGGTCATCGGTCGCGGCGGCCGCACGGCCAAGGCGTTGCGCACAGTGATCAACGCCTTGTCCGACGGCAAGTACGTGCGGGTCGATCTGCTCGACCTGCACGAGGCCGTCCGCTAGAACGCGGTTCCATAGGGCGCCCCCATCGGCTCGGTCCGGTGGGGGCTGCTTTTCGTATCAGTGGAGGATGAGGTGCAGCTAGTCGTCGGCAGGATCGGCCGTCCGCACGGGGTGCGCGGCGAGGTGACCGTCGAGGTCAGGACCGACGAGCCCGCGCTGCGCTTCGCCGCGGGGGCGACGCTCGACACCGCGCGCGGCCCCCTGACGATCGAGGGCCACCGCTGGAACAAGGGCGTGCTGCTGGTGCGCTTCGAGGGCGTGCTGTCCAGGGAGGCCGCCGAGGAACTGCGCGACACGCTGCTGCTCATCGACTCCGACGACCTGCCCCTTTCCGACGACCCCGACGAGTTCCACGACCATCAGCTGATCGGGCTGACCGTCGTGACCGTCGAGGGGGAGCGGGTGGGCGAGGTCACCGACGTGCTCCACCACGGCCAGGACCTGCTGGTCGTCGGGCGCGCGGGCGGGGACGACGCGCTCATCCCGTTCGTGAAGGCGCTGGTCCCCGAGGTCGACGTGGCAGGCGGCATGCTGGTGGTCGATCCCCCCGAGGGCCTGCTGTCATGAGACTCGACATCATCTCGATCTTCCCCGAGTACTTCTCGCCGCTCGACGTGTCGCTGATCGGCAAGGCGCGCCGGCGCGGCACTCTCGACGTGCGGATCCACCAGCTGCGCGACTGGGCGCACGACGTGCACAAGACCGTCGACGACACCCCGTACGGCGGCGGCCCCGGCATGGTCATGAAGCCCGAGATCTGGGGCGCGGCGATCGACGAGGTAACCGAGGGCGGGACGCCCCGCATGATCGTCACCACCCCCAGCGGGCGCCCCTTCACCCAGGCCATGGCCCAGGAGCTGGCCCAGGAGCCGTGGCTGCTGTTCTGCTGCGGCCGCTACGAGGGCATCGACTCCCGTGTCATGGCCGAGTACGGCAAGCGCATGCGCGTCGACGAGGTCAGCATCGGCGACTACGTCCTGGCCGGTGGCGAGGTGGCGGTCCTGGTGATGGTCGAGGCGATCGGCCGCCTGCTGCCCGGTGTGCTCGGCAACGTCCACTCGGCCGTCGACGACTCGTTCGCGCCGGGGGCGATGCAGAACCTGCTGGAGGGGCCCGTCTACACCAAGCCGCCGGTCTGGCGAGGCCGGGAGGTGCCCGAGGTGTTGCTGTCCGGACACCACGGCAAGGTGGCGAGGTGGCGCAGGGACGAGGCGCTGCGCCGTACCATGAAGAACCGGCCCGACCTGCTCGAGGCGCTCGACGCCGCGACGCTTGACAAGCGCGACAGGGAGCTGCTGCTCTCGTTTCGCGCTGAGCCGGAAGATATGGCAGACTGAATCGCTGGTGTGCCCGTCGTAGGCCACCTGATTCATCCAAACCAGCAGGCGTGTCCCCCTCGTCGCGGCGTCAAGGCGCTGCCGGGTGGACCTCCGCATGCTCGCTAAACGTTGAGGATACGCTCTCATGCACACGAAGATCCAGGAGCTCGAGAAGGCCACCCTTCGCAGCGACGTCCCGGCCTTCCGCCCCGGTGACACGCTCGAGGTGCACGTCCGAGTCGTCGAAGGCAACCGCTCCCGCGTCCAGGTCTTCAAGGGCTTCGTGCTCCGCCGCCAGGGCAGTGGCGCCCGCGAGACCTTCACGGTCCGCAAGGTCAGCTACGGTGTCGGCGTCGAGCGCACCTTCCCGGTGCACAGCCCGATCATCGAGAAGATCGCGCTGCTGACCCGCGGTGACGTCCGTCGCGCCAAGCTCTACTACATGCGCGACCTGCGCGGCAAGGCCGCCCGCATCCGCGAGAAGCGCGAGGCGCTGCCCGCCGGCAAGTAAGGCTTCCCACCGACGACCCCGTGACCCACAGGTCATGGGGTCGTTTGGCTTTGCAGCGACATTTCCTTTATGTGGAGCGACGCTGGGACACGTGTAGCCTCCCTCGGGCAGGGCCTTCATCTAGGCTCGTCAGCGATGAGAAGCGAGAGCCGGGACCAGGTGGACGCAGTTGCCTCCAAGAGGAAAGGGTCGTTCTGGAAAGAGCTTCCCGTGCTCGTGGTCGTGGCCCTGCTGCTCGCTCTGGTCGTGAAGACGTTCGTGCTCCAGGCGTTCTACATCCCGTCGGAGTCGATGGAGAACACCCTGCTGACCAACGACAGGGTCCTGGTGAACAAGCTCGTCTACCACACGCGTGACGTCGAGCGCGGCGACGTGGTCGTCTTCTCCGGCACCGACTCGTGGGACGGGCGCGACACCCCCGAGGAGCCCGCCAACCCCGTCGCCGCCTTCTTCCGCTGGGTGGGCACCGCCTTCGGCGTCGTGCCCGGCCAGAAGGACTACATCAAGCGCGTCATCGGAGTCGGCGGCGACACGGTCACGTGCTGCGACGCCAAGGGACGCGTCACGGTCAACGGGACAGCGCTGGACGAATCGTCTTACCTCTATCCTGGCAACGTGCCCTCCCAGACCTTCTTCGCGGCCAAGGTGCCCCAGGGGCGGCTCTGGGTGATGGGCGACCATCGGCAGGTGTCGCTCGACTCCCGCGAGCACACCGCCGACCCCGGCGGCGGCACGATCCCTGTCGACCAGGTCGTCGGCCGCGCCTTCCTCATCGTCTGGCCCTTCTCCCGGGCCACGACCCTGTCCATCCCCGAGACGTTCGCGCAGCCCGCCGCCGCTCTGGCAGGGGCGGCTCCGGCCATGGCCGGGTTCGCCGGTGCCCTGCCGCTGGTGTGGCTGCGTCGACGCTGGCTTGCGAGGCGGTAGCCGTACCCCCATGGCAGTTGAAGAGAGCAAGAAGCGAAAAGGCGGGCTCAAGGAGACGTTCTTCCTGATCGCCCTGGGCGTGGGTGTGGCGCTGCTGCTGCAGGCCTTCGTCGTCAGATCCTTCTCGATCCCCTCGGAGTCGATGGAGAACACGCTCCGCATCGGCGACAGGGTGAGCGTCAACAAGCTCCACGGCGCCAGCGAGCGCGGCGACATCGTGGTGTTCAGGGGCTGGAACAACGAGGACACCATCAAGCGGGTCATCGCCGTCGGCGGCGACAAGGTCGCCTGCTGCGACGCCAAGAAACGCGTCACGGTCAACGGCATCCCGCTGGACGAGGACTACCTCTTCCCTGACGACTACCCGTCGGGGGAGGAGTTCTCCTACACCGTGCCGAAGGGAAGGCTCTGGCTCATGGGCGACCACCGCTCCGCCTCGGTCGACTCCAGGAGCCACGTGCGCGAGGCGAGCAACTGGATCTCCGAGGACCAGGTGATCGGCAGGGCCTGGGCGATCTACTGGCCGCTCTCCCACGCCACGATCCTGTCGCGTCCGGAGATCTTCGACAAGGTGCGGTGAGTCGCGGATGAGGCGTACGCTGCCTGTGTCATGTTTCGACCACGTCCTAGCGTCGTCCGGCGCGATTCCGGGCTCTACGCCTACGAGCGGGCGCTGGCGCGCAGGGGGCTGACCCCGATCGCCGGAGTCGACGAAGCGGGCAGAGGCGCCTGCGCCGGCCCCTTGGTCGTGGCCGCGGTCGTGCTCAGGCGCGAGATCCAGGGGCTGGCCGACTCCAAACTGCTGACGGCCACCGCCAGGTCCTCGCTCTTCGAGCAGATCATGGCCGCGGCAGAGGTCGGCCTGGTCGTCATTCCGCCCGCCGAGATCGACGCCAGAGGGCTGCACAAGAGCAACATCGCGGGAATGCGGCGGGCCGTGGCGCGGTTGCCGTTCGTTCCGGAGTACATCCTCACCGACGGCTTCCCGGTGCCCGGGCTGCCGGCGCCGTCACTGGCCGTGTGGAAGGGGGACCAGATCGCCGCCTGCGTCGCGGCGGCGTCCATCGTGGCGAAGGTGACGCGGGACAGGATGATGACGGAGCTGTCCTCGGTCTTTCCCGAGTACGGCTTCGACGAGCACAAGGGGTATGTGACTCCGGCCCACCGGCGGGCGCTGCGCTCGCACGGGCCGTGCCCGCACCATCGCTTCTCCTTCGTGACGGTGTCACGGACCTTCGTGGGGGACAATGGGGTTGGGGCAGGAGTTGCCTGATCAGGCTGGAGGACCGGGATGAGCGCAGAGGATCTCGAGAAGTACGAAACCGAGATGGAGCTGCAGCTTTACCGCGAATACCGTGACGTGGTCGGGCTGTTCACGTACGTCGTCGAGACGGAGCGGCGCTTCTATCTGACGAACTCGGTGGATCTCGACGTCCGGACGGCGGAGAACGGGGATGTGTTCTTCGACGTGAAGATGCAGGACGCGTGGGTGTGGGATATGTACCGGCCTGCACGGTTTGTGAAGAACGTCCGCGTGGTGACGTTCAAGGATGTGAACGTGGAGGAGCTGGCCAAGCCTGATCTGGAGATGCCCAAGGAGGGGTTCTCGGGCTGACTCTCAGACCTGGACGACGCGGACGCCGGCCTCGCCGAGCCTGGTGACCAGGTCGGGCGGCGCGGTCGAGTCCGTGACCAGCACGTTGATCTGGGCAAGCGGGGAGATCCGGGCGAACGCGCGCTTGCCGAGCTTGGAGCCGTCGGCCACGACGATCACCTGACGCGCCTTGACCTGCTGGGCAGCGTGACGGGTGCGCCGGCCGAGCACAACCGCGTGCACGGCTTCCAGCGCCGCTCCAAGGGCTACAGCGCGGGCCTCTGGACGCACAACTCCGACGGCATGGTCATCCAGTTCAACGAGGTCAGCGGCCATCCACGGCACCGCCGTACCGGCCGGCGCGACCGGCACGGTCACCGGCGATCCGCTGCTGACCGGCGACCACCGGCTGTCGAGGAGTAACCCAGACGACAAGGCCGCCACCGACGGGACCGTCTTCGCCGGTCATTCCCCTGGCCTGCAGACGTCCGGTCATCCACAACATCCAGCCCGTCATCCCCGTTATCCACAGAACCCCGCTCGGCCCCGACCGCCCACCCCCTCTCCGGAAAACTCACGCCCCGGAGGTGGTCCCATGGCATCGAAAGACGAGCTGGGCAAACAAGGCGAGCAACTCGCCATCGACTACCTGCGTGCCCAAGGCATGCAGATCCTCGACAGAAACTGGCGCTGCCGCCAAGGCGAGATCGACGTGGTAGCCGAGCACGACAAGAAGCTGATCGTCGTAGAGGTCAAGACCAGATCAGGCCGTACCCACGGCACCGCCCTGGAGGCCGTTCGCCCCGCCAAACTGGCCCGCCTGCGCATGCTCGCCGCCACATGGCTCGCCGCACAGCCCCGAAGCTTCGACTCCGTCCGAGTCGACGTCATCGCCCTCGAACAGGTCGGTGCCGACTTCGCCCTGCGCCACGTCAAGGGGGCGATCTAGATGGCGGTGGCCCGCACCCGCAGCGTCACCCTCATCGGCGTCGCGGGACGCAGCATCGAGGTCGAGGCCGACGTGGGCAGCGGCCTGGCCGGCATCCACCTGATCGGGCTACCCGACACCGCGCTGAGCGAAGCGCGCGACAGGGTGCGCTCCGCGATGGTCAACAGCCACTACCCGTGGCCCGACGCCCGCATCACCGTGAGCCTCTTCCCCGCCAGCCTGCCCAAACGCGGCAGCCAGTTCGACCTGGCCATCGCCATCGCGATCATGGGCGCGGCGGGCGCCGTCCCCGCTGATCGGATCGCCGAGCCGTTCTTCCTCGGCGAGCTCGGGCTCGACGGGCGGCTCAGAGCCGTACGCGGGGTGCTGCCCTCGGTGCTCGGCGCCATCAAGAGCGGCGGCTCGACGGTGGTCGTCCCCGCCGCCAACGCCGCCGAGGCCGCGCTGGTGCCCGACGTCACCGTGGTGCCCATCGCCGACCTGCGCCAGCTCGTGGAGTGGCTGCGTCGCGGTGACGCGCCCCCTCGCCTGCGGCTCGTGCCCGACCCGCAGCCCGGCTCTGAGCCAACTTCGGACGGCGAGGCGCTCGCTCAAGACACCGGTGCCGCGGCACAGGACACCCCGCCGACCCGAAGGCTCTCCGTCGTCGGCTCCGGTGCCGAGACCGCTCCAGGGCTCACCTTCGAGGCGGACCGTCCTCCCGTCGACCTGTCCGACGTGGTCGGCCAGCCACTCGGACGGCGGGCGCTCGAAGTCTCGGCGGCGGGCGGCCACAACCTCTGGATGCTCGGCCCACCGGGCACCGGCAAGACCCTCCTGGCCGAACGCCTGCCGACCCTGCTGCCCGACCTCGACGTCGACCAGGCGCTCGAGGTGACGGCCATCCACTCCATCGCCGGCGTCCTGCCGTCCAGCAGCCCCATGATGAGCCGGCCACCGTTCGTGAGCCCGCACCACACGGCGAGCGTCGCCTCGATCGTCGGCGGTGGCAGCAACATCGTCCGCCCTGGCGCCGTGTCCCTGGCCCACCACGGAGCCCTGTTCCTCGACGAGGCGCCCGAATTCCCCCGTCACGTGCTGGACTCTCTCCGCCAGCCGCTGGAGGCCGGCAGGGTGACCGTGTCGCGCGCCGTCGGCACGATCACCTTCCCCGCGAAGTTCATGCTCGTCCTCGCCGCGAACCCCTGCCCCTGTGCCCAGCCCGCCGGTTCGGGCGAGCGCTGTCAGTGCTCCCCTGCGGCCAGGCGCCGCTATCTGGGCAGGCTCTCGGGCCCTCTGCTCGATCGCATCGACATGAAGGTGACCATCGCCCGATCGAGCAGGCGCGAGCTCATGGCCGACCGCCGGTTCGTCGAGACCAGCAAGGTCGTCGCCGAACGCGTGCGGATGGCCCGTGAGCGTTCCGCCAAACGGCTGGCCGCGACGCCCTGGCGGACGAACGCCGAGATCCCCTCCGCCGCCCTGCACGCCGACTACCGTCCTTCGGATGCGGCGATGAAACCCATGACCGCCTGCCTCGACGCCGGCAGCCTCAGCGCCCGAGGGCTCGACAGGGTGGTCCGCGTCGCCTGGACCATCGCCGACCTCGAAGGCAAGGACCGCCCAGATGTCGCGGAAACCTCCGCCGCCCTAGCCCTCTGGCTAGGCGTCGCCTGACGCGTCCAACTCCACTTTGACGAGTCCGGTCCACGACCACGACACCCGCCCCTCTCCCTCACTTCGCAAGGACGATGGGTGGCCGGATGACCGGGGACCCACCTCGTCAGGCAACTCATCGACCGGGCCCTGCGGGAGGGGAAGGCGAGCTTGGCCGCGATAAGCCGGGCACCGTCGCCATCGAACTCCTGGACGGACAGAGACGCCTCGCCTGGCCGTACCGCGCAGCACCACCAAAACGCGCCTGAGGCAGCCATGCCTCGCTCCGGGAGGACCGGGCGCCTCGGTTCAGGAGAACCGGGCGAAACCTACGCCGGATGCAAGGGCAGACGGCACGTGAAGGCACGAAAAGAGGTCATCCACCGATGTCCTCCTGAGAGAGACGGGAGCGTGAAGGCGTGAGCGCCTGTCCTGGTCCGACCCCCGACGGCACCGAGCCGCCACCCCTGCAACACCACCATCCGACCGAACCCGTCCAGGCCCCTCCCACCCCACAACGACCCGCTTGGGCGCCATCCACCTCAGAACCGCCTGCGACAGGATCGCCCGGTTCGGGATCATCCGCGCCGGGGTCTCCGGGGTCGGGAGATTCCAGCCCTAACGAATCGTCGGCAAACGAAGCCGAGCCGCATTCCGCGGATGACGCCTCAGCGCAGAAGAGCACACTGACGCACGACGAGCCTGCGCCGGGCCCACCTCCGGAAGCTCCTGCAACCCGTGGCGATGGCCAGAGCGGTTCGAAGCGCCAGGAGAACGCGGGCACACGTGTCCCACCGCAGTCGGCGGTCCACTCGCCGGGCCCCGCACCCGTCCCAGGCCAGGAAGTCAGCGAAGGTGGCCGAAAGCCCGAGGATCACCAGGCCGTCCCTCCACCAACGGCGGCAGCCGCGTCCAACGAAGATCATGAGCTGCTCGCGCGGGCCGCGCTCATGCGCGCCGCCGACGTAGGGGACGTCATCATGGGACGTCTCGTACGGCAGTACGGCACCGCGGCCACGGTCGAGATGATCTTCCGCGGTTCCCTTCCCGAGGACTTCGTCGAGCGGGAGACCGTACGCAGAGGAGATCCGGAGCACGCCGCCGCCCTCGACCGTCGGTTGCGCGCCTGGCAGGCCCGTCTGCAGGCCGCCACCCCCGCCGCCGACCTCGAGGTCGGCCACCAGACGGGTGCTCGGCTGGTCGTGCCCGAATCGCCCGAGTGGCCCACCCAACTGGACGCGCTCGGTCACAGCCGCCCACTCGGTCTGTGGGTGCACGGCAGTGCTGACCTGCGCTACTCCTGCCTGCGTTCGGTGGCCGTGGTGGGCGCTCGCTCCGCCACCGCGTACGGCGTGCACGTCGCGGCCGAGTTCGGCATCGGGCTCAGTGAGGCCAACTGGACAGTGGTCTCCGGAGGCGCGTACGGCATCGACGGAGCGGCCCATCGTGGAGCGCTGGCGGGCCCGTCCGCGACCATCGCCGTCCTCGCGTGCGGCACCGACGTCTGCTACCCGACCGCGCACCATGAGCTGTTCGCCGCGATTCGCCGTCAGGGCGCTGTCATCAGCGAGTGTCCGCCAGGCGTTCACCCGACTCGGGCGCGGTTCCTCATCAGGAACCGCCTGATCGCGGCGTTGTCGAGAGGCACCCTCGTGGTGGAGGCGGCCGTCCGCAGTGGGGCGCTCAACACCGCGAGCCACGCCACCAACCTCGGCCGCCATCTCGCGGCGGTGCCGGGCCCGATCACCTCGGAGATGTCACTCGGCTGCCACAAACTCCTGCGCGAACGGAATGCGGTCTGCGTGACGTCCCCGCCCGAGATGATCGAACTCGTCGGCATGATCGGTGACGACCTGGCGGTACCGGAACGAGGCCCCGTGGTGCCACGCGACGCGCTGAACGACGAGACCCGCAGCGTCCTGGACGCCGTCCCGAGCCGCGGCGGCGTCGGCCCCGCGTCGATCGCGGTAGCGGCCGGGGTGGATCTGAAGACGGCCTTGAGCTGCTTGGGCGGGCTCGCCGCCGCAGGTTACGTCGAACGCGTCCCCAAGGGCTGGCGCCTCAGAAGAGGCCACCCGAACTGACCAGATCGCCACGCCGCCCGCGAAAGGAGAGCGGTGCGCTCTGTTACTCGCGAGCGATGACAGTTCGCCGTGTCGCCTATGGGCGGTGATGATTGCTGGAAAGGTGAGATCACGGGAGGGTGGCTCTCGGAAGGAGGCTGTGAATGCCGGACGTCGACGAGGTGCTGGCCGCGTTCGAGAAGCACCTTCAGTTCGAGCGTGACCTGTCGCCCCATACGGTGCGTGCCTACCTCTCCGACATGGCCGCGCTGCTGACCCATCTGGGCGAAGAGCTGCCCGGGCTCGACATCGCGGCACTCCGAGGGTGGCTGGCCGGGCAGCACGCGGCGGGGCTGTCGAGGGCGACCCTGGCACGCCGTACGGCATGCGTCAGGACCTTCACGGCCTTCGCGCATCGTCGCGGCTGGTTGGCGGACGATCCCGGGCTGCTCCTCGGTAGCGCGAAGGCGGAGCGGCCATTGCCTGCCGTACTCGATCAGCAGCAGGCACAGGCGGTCCTCGACACACCGCAGGCGAGCGAGCCCAAGGAGCTTCGCGATCAGGCGATCATGGAGCTGCTGTACGCGACCGGGGTTCGGGTGAGCGAGCTGTGCGCGCTGGACGTGGACGACGTCGACAGGGATCGGCACGTCGTCCGCGTGCTGGGTAAGGGGCGCAAGGAGCGGTCCGTGCCGTTCGGCCTGCCGGCGTTGCGGGCGGTGGATCGCTGGTGCGTGCATGGACGTCCCCGCTGGATCAAGGAGGGATCCGGGCCCGCGCTGTTCCTCGGGGTGCGGGGAGGGCGGATCGACGCGGGGACGGTACGGAGGGTCGTGCACGCGCGACTGAAACAGGTCGACGGGGCACCTGACATGGGGCCGCACGGACTACGACACAGCGCGGCGACGCACCTGCTGGAGGGTGGGGCGGATCTGCGGAGCGTGCAGGAGATGCTGGGACACGCGTCGCTGAACACCACGCAGATCTACACGCACGTGTCGATCGAGCGGTTGAGAGCCGCCTACCGTCAGGCGCATCCACGCGCGTGACGGCTTGGTCCTGCAGCGTGTCGATCGAGCGGTTGGAACCTGAGATCTGCGACGGGTCGGCCGGGGTCAGCGTCGCCGGCGGCTGATGTCACCCGTTCGCGGCGTCCTCGGTCTCCCAGCGCAGCAGGTCTCCCGGCTGGCACTCGAGCGCCTCGCAGAGCGCGGCGAGCGTCGTGAAGCGCACCGCCTTGGCACGGCCGTTCTTGAGCACCGCCAGGTTGGCGGGCGTGATCCCGACGCGGTCCGCGAGCTCGCCCACGGACATCTTCCGCTTGGCCAGCATCACGTCGATGTCGACGGCGATCGGCATCAGATCACCTCGTCCAGCTCGGCCTTCATCTGCGCCGCCTCGACGTCGCGCGCGACGGCCTGGGCGAGCAGCGTCCTCAGTACGAGCACGACGAGCGCGACCCCCAGGACTGCCACGGAGGCCCCGCAGATCAGGAGGACGATGCCAGGAGCGACGGCTTCGCCCGGCACGAGGACGACCGCGAGCGCGAACGTCAGCAGGGCGGCCGCCACGAAGGCGCCGATCACGATGTGCACGTACCGGAAGGCGGCGTGGGAGAACACGGTTCCGCGTCGCACCATCGTCACCAGCCGCCATACGCAGACCAGGACGACCTGGGCCGTCACGATGCCCAGGACCGTGATCACGAGGAACGCGGTGCGCTGGTACGCGAATTCCGTCCCCATTTCCTCGAGGTCGATGGCCAGCAGCGGCACCATCACCGTCTGCACGAACACCGAGCCGGCCAGCAGCGCCACGAGCACGACGCGCAGCGCAAGCACTGTCAGCTTTCCCATCGTCTCTCCTTCGATCGAGTCACGATGGAAATCTATCGAGATTCGATAGGCTTGGCAAGAGGTCAGATCAGCCTCACACCCGCGTCGTTCCTGCTCAGGGCGAGGCCCGTTTGAAGACGGGCCCTTGATGGCGGGCCAGGGTGCCGTCAGGAGGCTATGGCGGGTGTGCGGGCTTGCCGGAGGGCGGCAGGCGTGGGGTGTTCAAGGCAGTGGGGGAGGCGGGAGGGGGATGGGCGGCAGGTGCCAGTGCGGGAGGAGGCGGATCGGCGCCCAGGCGAGGAGGAGTAGGGGGTCGAGGTAGCGGGGGCCGCGCAGGAGTCCCCAGTGGAGGCAGGGTTCCCGACAGTGACCCGGGACGGCTTCGAGGACGCCCAGGGGGTCGCCTGCGGAAACGGTCTGGCCGCGCCGTACCGACGCCTGGACGGGGAGGTAGGTGGTGCGCAGGCCGCCTGGGTGCAGGAGGGAGACCACCCCTCGCCCCGCCAGCTGGGCGGCGTAGGTGACGGTGCCTGGGCCGGGGGCGAGAACCGTGGTGGAGGGGGAGGCGGCCAGGTCCACGCCGCGGTGGCCTGAACGCCAGGGTTCGGGGGGCGGGTTGAACGTGCGCAGGATTCTGGGCTGACCCGGCAGGGGCCAGCGCCAGACGGGTGGATCGGCGGCCGCGGGTGGGGGTGCGAGGAGGAGCAGCGCCAAGGTGATGGCGAGGAGCGTGGCGCAGCGACGGCCTGACAGACGTGGGTGGGAGCGGGCTCGGGGAGGCCGCGCCCCTGCGCGACGGGTGCTGACCACGAGAGCGGTGCTGGTGGGGGGAGGGCAGGCCATGCGGGTAACGGTGGCAGGGATACGGCCAGGGGCGGCGGGCGAACGCGGTTCTGTGGATGAAGGAGCCTCGGTGATCGGCCTGTGGATGAAGGAGCCCGGGACGAACGAGTCTCGTAGGTTGGTCTGTGGGTGGACGCCTCGGCGGTTGGCCGGTGGCGGGCTGAACTTCGGCGGGCCGGACGCCGGGTGGGGTGTGTGGCCTGCGGGCTGGCCTCGGCGTTAGGAGCCAAGGGGTTCGGGGCGGCGAGGGGTGTGAGTGTGCTCGGGTGGCTGAGAGCGGGGGGCATCGCGGTGCCATGCTGGTGGTCATGGAGATCGAAGGGCCGCGATTGGTGTTGCGCGATGCCGTACCCCCCGATGAGCCCGCTCTGCGCCGGATCCTCGCCGCCCCCGAGGTGGCCAGGTGGTGGGGTGAGGTCGACGACCTGGACGGCATGCTCGCCGTCACCCTCGACGGCCAGGTGATCGGCGCGATCCAGTACGACGAGGAGGAGGACCCGCAGTACCGCAGCGCGAGCATCGACATCTTCCTGGATCCCGCGCATCACGGGCGTGGCTACGGCACCGAGGCGGTGCGGACGTTGGCCGGTTGGTTGATCGAGGTACGGGGGCACCGCAGGCTCACGATCGACCCCGCGGCGCACAACACGGCGGCGATCAGGGCCTACGAGAAGGTGGGCTTCAAGCGGGTGGGCGTGATGCGCGCCTACGAACGGGACCCGGAGACCGGCGTCTTCCACGACGGGCTGCTGATGGATCTGCTGGCGGAGGAGCTGATCTGAAAGTGATCGCCGCGTTGATCCATGAGCTGGGGATGTCGGCAGGCGTGACGCTGCCCGAGGTGCGGGTCACGGACGATGGCTCGCGGCTGCCCTCGGTGTACCAGGTCGAGGTGGCGGCGGCCGTTTCGGTGGGGGCGGCGACGGCCGCGGCGGCGGCGATGCTGGGGACGGATGCCGCGGTGGATGTCCGGGAGGCGTTGGCGGCTTTCCGTGATGAGCGGTATTTCAGGATCGATGGCGAGCCAGGGGAGTTGTGGGCCGAGCTGTCGGGTGATTACCGGACCGCTGACGGGTGGGTGCGGCTGCACTGCAACTTCGATCATCACCGTGTCGCGGCGCTACGGGCGCTGGGGTTGTCGCGGGGCGCGGATCGGGAGGCCGTACGGCGGGCATGCGAGAGCCGTACCGCGCTGGAGATCGAGCGGAGGGTGACGCAGGAGAACGGGTGCGCGGCGGCGCTGCGGACCCAAGGGGAGTGGCGCGCCGACCCGAGGGCGCGCGCCGTCGCCCGGACGCCGCTGGTCGAGGTGACACGTCTGCCTGCATCGCCCGGAGGGAGCGGAGACGGGCAGCCGTTCGCGGAGGGCGTGTCGCATCCAGGTGAGCGGGCCGGCGGGGGCGATGGGCTGGGACTGGGTGGGGCGCGGGTTGAAGCGGGGGCGTCTCGGAGGGGTGAAGGGTCGCGTGGATCCAGTCCGGGTGGGTGGGAGGTCAAGGGGGCGCTGGAAGGGGTGCGGGTGCTCGATCTCACCAGGGTGATCGCCGGGCCCGTGGCGACCCGGACGATGGCGGCCTATGGGGCGGATGTGCTCAAGGTCGGCGCGCCTGACGTGCCCGAAGTGCCAGGGCTGGTGATCAGTACGGCCTTCGGGAAGCGCTCGTGCCACCTCGACCTCCGTTCGGACGGGGGACGGCGGGCATTGGCGGAGCTGGTCGAGGGCGCCGACGTGGTGGTGAGGGCGGTCAGGCCCGGCGCCCTGCGGGTCGTGGACGAGCTCGTGGACTGTACGCCGGGCCTGGTGAGCGTGGAGATCACCGCCTACGGTCCGGCGGGAGGCCGGGGGTTCGACAGTCTGGTCCAGATGGCGACGGGGATCGCGTGGGGAGATCCGCCGCGTCCGCTCCCCGCCCAGGTGCTGGACCACGCGACGGGCTACCTGGCGGCCTTCGGGGCGATCGCGGCGTTGCTGAGGCGGCGCGTGGAGGGTGGATCCTGGCGGGTACGGCTGAGCCTCGCCAGGACCGCGCAATGGCTGGACGAGTTGGGCAAGGGCGAGCCTGTCGACCGGTTCGACATCGCGGGGTCGCTGGGGGAGATGGACAGTGGCTTCGGACGGCTGACCTACGTGCTGCCGCCGGGCCGGATCGGCGGTCGGCGACCCGAGTGGACGAGCCCGCCGCCGCCCCAGGGCGCCGACTTTCCCACGTGGCGCCCCCGCGACTAGGACGCCAAAGCCGATGCGGGGGGAGGGATTCTCCGGGGGAGTGGCGCTCCCCTTGCCGTCGCCTGCGCGTGAGGATCTGGGGAGCAGGGGGCCGGGGTGACCGCGGAGGGGTGCTCCGGTTGCCGTCCCTGGAGTATGAGGAGCTGCGAAGGCAGTGCCGGTGAGGAGGGAAGGACGCGCCCGTTGTTTAGACGGTGCGGATCTTGGTGAACGCCAGTTCGCGCAGCGCCGTCCCCATCACCGGGTCTCCGTCCGCCTCCGCGACCCACCGCCGCCGGCGCGGTCGCAGCGGAGAGTTCCAGATCCAGAAGATCGCGAGGGACGTCCCCGCCGCGCACACCAGGATGACCGCCCGCAGCCCCACCACCTCGGCCAGCAGCCCGCCGGCCAGCCCGCCCAGCGCCAGGACCCCCTGGATGGCGCAGGTCATCGTGGCGTTGACCCGGCCCATCACCTCGGCGGGCGCCTCACGCATGGTGACGACGTTCATGCAGGTGGCGAAGGAGATGACGGTGGCGCCGATGAGCAGTCCGGTGGTGGCCATGACGGGGATCACCACCCAGAGCGGTCCGCCCACCAGGCCGACCGCGAGCATGTCGACCGGGAAGAGCAGGATCGTGTAGACCATCACCCTGTCCTCGCCGAACCGCCGGGCGAGCCTGGTCGTCGCCCACGCGCCGATCAGCCCGCCGACGCCGGAGACCGCCGTGAGCGCGCCGATCGCGCCCTGCGGGATGCGCAGGACCTGCACCATGTAGAGGATGGCGATGGCGATGTAGGCCATCGCGAAGAAGTTCAGCGTCACGCCCGCGCCGAGGACGGCGCGCAGCACGGGCCGGGTGAGGCTGACGCGCAGCCCCTCGACGACGTCGCGCCACATGCCGCGGGACGGGCTCGGCGCGTGGTCGTCGGGGGTGCGGATGGAGCGCAGCATCAGCGCCGAGGCCAGGAACGACAGCGCCTCCATCAGCACGGCCAGCGGCGCCGTGAGCGCCTGGACCAGCAGCCCCGCCAGTCCGGGGCCCGCGATGGAGGCGACCGAGTAGGAGGCGTGGAATCCGGCCATCGCCTCGGTCCGCCGGTCGGCGGGGACGACCACGGCCAGGTGGGGGAAGTTCGCCGCCTTGAAGACGACGCCCGCCGTACCGATGACCAGGGCGACGGCGACCAGGAGCGGAACGCTCAGGAACCCGGAGAGCCAGGCGAGGGGCACCAGCAGCGCCGCGGCGGCGGAGACCAGCTCGCAGGCGATCATCAGCGGGCGGTGCCGGGTGAGCCGGTCGGCCAGGGCGCCTGCGTGCAGGCCGAACAGCAGGGCGGGCACGAAGGCCACCGCGGTCAGGACGCCCATCTGCGCCGGCGAGGCGGCCAGCAGGGTGACGGCGGCCAGGGGGACGGCCAGCTTGGAGACCTCGGAACCGGTGATGGAGACCGTCCGGGCGGTCCAGAGGAGGCGGTAGTCGCGCTGCCTGCGAAGCGGGACCGAGTCCTGAAGGGTTGCTTCATAACTGTGAAAGTAACCCTTCATAAACTGTGAAGGCAACCCTTCAGGTATGTTTTTCCCGTGAGCGAAGACAGCCACCAGCCGCTGAGCGATCCCAAGGCGATGCGGGCCGTGGCCCACCCGGCCAGGCTCGCGATGATCAACTTTCTCGGACGGCAGCGCACCGCGACCGCCACCGAGCTGGCCGAGGTCGTCGGAGTCACGCCCAGCGCCGCCAGCTACCACCTGCGGATGCTCGCGAAGTACGGCTTCGTGGAGGACGCGCCGCCGCGGGGCGACGGAAGGGAGCGGGTCTGGCAGGCGGTGCGGGAGGGCATGTCCATCGACCGCAAGCCCCAGGACGCGCCCCTGGTCAGAGAGGCTAAGGAGCACCTGGTCGACATGATCCTCGCCGACAGCCAGCGAGAGATCAGGCGGGGGATGGCCGCGCTCGACACCGAGCCGGAGGAGTGGCGCGACGTCTCGAACTGGCGGCGCGCCTACCTGGTGCTCACCGCCGCCGAGACGGCCGAGCTGCGCGAGCGGATGGAGGAGCTGATCCAGCCCTACCTCGCGCTGCGCAGGACCGACCCGCCCGAGGGCGCTCGCCAGGTCGTGGCGAACATCTCGCTCTTCCCGCTCGTCGATCCGCCGCGCCCGGGCCTGCCGACCGAGGATCACGACGCGCGCTGACGTGCGACGGATCCCGGCATGTCAGGCGCTCGTGCCGGGCGAGACGGTCAGGCCTGGCGTCCTCTGGAGGTATGCTTTTCGATGGCCTGTCAGTGACAGGCCGACTTCGCATGCCCCGTCGCGAAACCGTTCCCTCGGTCCGGGCGCAAGTCCGGCAGGAGCGGGTGCGGGGCATCAGGGCGGCAGGCCGTACGGCTGTCGCGGCACAACCGAGAAACTGGAGGACCAGCACATGGCCCCCGTCGTCACCATGCGACAGCTCCTCGAGAGCGGTGTTCACTTCGGCCACCAGACCCGCCGGTGGAACCCGAAGATGAAGCGCTTCATCTTCACCGAGCGCAACGGCATCTACATCATCGACCTGCAGAAGTCGCTGTCGTTCATCGACCGCGCCTACGACTTCGTCAAGGAGACGGTCGCCCACGGCGGCACCATCCTGTTCATCGGCACGAAGAAGCAGGCTCAGGAGGCCATCGCCGAGCAGGCCGGCCGCGTCGGCATGCCGTATGTCAACCAGCGCTGGCTGGGTGGCATGCTCACCAACTTCTCCACCGTGCACAAGAGGCTCCAGCGTCTGAAGGAGCTCGAGGAGCTCGACTTCGACAACGTGGCCGCCTCGGGGCTCACCAAGAAGGAGCTCCTCATGCGCCGCCGCGAGAAGGAGAAGCTCGAGCGCACGCTCGGCGGCATCCGTGACATGGGCCGCGTGCCCAGCGCGGTGTGGATCGTCGACACCAAGAAGGAGCACATCGCGATCTCCGAGGCCAAGAAGCTCGGCATCCCGGTCGTCGCGATCCTCGACACCAACTGCGACCCCGACGAGGTCGACTACCCGATCCCGGGTAACGACGACGCCATCCGCGCGGTCGGCCTGCTGACCCGCGTCGTCGCCGACGGCGTCGCCGCCGGTCTCATGGCCCGCTCCGGCGCCGCTCGCGGCGACGAGAAGCCCGCCGCCGCCGAGCCGCTGGCCGAGTGGGAGCGCGAGCTCATCGAGCAGGGCGCGGGCGAGCAGAAGGTCGAGGAGGCCGACGTCGCCGCCGAGGCCGTCGCCGAGGACAACGCTGAGGTCGCCGCCGAGGTCGAGGCCGCTCCCGCCGAGGTCGAGGCCGGCGTCGAGGGCGAGACCGTGACCGAGGCCAAGGCCGAGGGCGAGACCGAGCAGGCCTGAGGCTTGCGCAGGTACGGCTCGCGCTCCGCTCGATGAGCGCGCGCGAGCCGTACCCACGCCGGTCGCACCGGCACTGAGGCTTGTCGGGCGCACACCCGATCCACGACCACATCCCACGAGGAAAAGCACATGGCTTCCGTGAACATGGCCGATGTCAAGCGGCTTCGCGAGCTGACCGCCGCCGGCATGATGGACTGCAAGAAGGCTCTGGAGGAGTCCGAGGGCGACTTCGACCGCGCCGTCGAGATCCTGCGCCTCAAGGGCGCCAAGGACGTCGGCAAGCGTGAGGCGCGCACCGCCTCCAACGGCCTGGTCGCCGTCAAGCAGGAGGGCGACTCCGCCGCCGCGCTGCTCGAGCTCAACTGCGAGACCGACTTCGTGGCCAAGGGCGAGCGCTTCCAGGAGCTGGCCGCGCAGGTCGTCGAGCACGTCCTGGCCACCAAGCCCGCTGACGTCGACACCCTGCTCGCCTCCACCCTCGACGGCAAGTCCGTCAAGGAGCACCTCGACGAGGCCAACGCCGCGCTGGGCGAGAAGATCGAGATCCGCCGCTTCGCGGTCCTCGAGGGCGGCTACATCGGCTCCTACATGCACAAGACCGACCCGCAGCTCCCGCCGGCGGTCGGCGTCCTGGTGCAGCTCGACAAGCCCAACGCCGACGTCGCCAAGGACATCGCGCAGCACGCCGCCGCGATGGCGCCGAAGTACCTCAACGCCGAGGCCGTCCCCGCCGAGGTCATCGAGAAGGAGCGCGCGCTCTTCGAGGAGATGACCCGCGACGAGGGCAAGCCCGAGGCCGCGATCGCCAAGATCGTCGAGGGCCGGGTCAACGGCTGGTACAAGGACTTCACCCTGCTGCAGCAGGCCTTCGTCAAGGACAACAAGAAGTCGATCGCCAAGTACGCCGAGGAGAACGGCGTCGAGGTGCTCGCCTTCGTCCGATTCAAGGTCGGCCAGGCTTAGTCTCGTGGTGGGAGGCGCGAGTCGCCTCCCACCGAGATGACAGCTTTACTGGAAACACCACCCGAGGAGGCCGCCGCCGTGCAGGAGAACAAGGAGCCCGTCACGCCGGCGGCTTCGTCGTACAAGAGGGTCATGCTCAAGCTGTCGGGCGAGGCGTTCGCCGGCGGCGAGCCGATGGGCATCGACCCAGGCGTGGTCGGGCACGTGGCCGACTCGATCGCCGAGGCCGTGCGTGAGGGCGTGCAGGTCGCGGTCGTCGTGGGCGGCGGCAACATGTTCCGCGGCGCCGCCCTGTCCGAGGGCGGCCTCGACCGCGGCAGAGGCGACTACATGGGCATGCTGGGCACCGTGATCAACTGCCTGGCGCTCCAGGACTTCCTTGAGAAGCGCGGCATCGAGACTCGCGTGCAGACCGCCATCACCATGCAGCAGGTCGCCGAGCCGTTCCTGCCGCGTCGTGCCATCAGGCACCTGGAGAAGGGGCGCGTGGTCATCTTCGGCGCGGGCCTCGGCATCCCCTACTTCTCCACCGACACCTGCGCCGCCCAGCGCGCGCTGGAAGTCGGCGCGGAGGCGCTGCTCAAGGGCACTCAGGTGGACGGGGTCTACGACTCCGACCCGCGCAAGAACCCCGACGCGGTCCGTTTCGACCACCTCGACTACGCGGAGGTTCTCGTACGCGACCTCGCCGTCATGGACCAGACCGCGATCAGCCTGTGCAAGGAGAACGACCTGCCCATCGTGGTCTTCGACCTGATGGGTGAGGGGAACATCCTGCGCGCGGTCCGCGGTGAGAAGATCGGCACGCTGGTGAGTCCGGCAGGGAAATAGGGAGCGAACCTGACGCAGCGAGCGGAGTGGTCCCGACGGAGGAGGGGCCGCGAAGCGAGTGAGGAAGGTGAGCGACCAATAGACAGGGAGCCGCTGTGATCGACGAAACTCTCCTCGAAGCTGAGGAAAAGATGGACAAGGCCGTCTCGGTCGCGAAGGAGGACTTCGCGAGCATCCGGACGGGTCGCGTCACCCCGTCGATGTTCAACAAGATCAATGCCGAGTACTACGGTTCGCCGACCCCGATCCAGCAGCTGGCCTCGTTCCATGTTCCCGAGGCCCGCATGATCCTCATCCAGCCTTACGACAAGGGCTCGATGGCGGCGATCGAGAAGGCGATCCGCGACTCCGACCTCGGTGTCAATCCCGGCAACGACGGTTCGGTGATCCGCGTGAACTTCCCCGAGCTCTCGGAGGAGCGTCGCAAGGAGTACGTGAAGGTCGCGCGCAACAAGGGCGAGCAGGCCAAGGTCTCCATCCGCAACATCCGCCGCTCCGCCAAGGAGACCCTCGACAAGATGGTCAAGGACGGAGACACGGGGGAGGACGAGGTCCGTCGCGCCGAGAAGGAGCTCGACGACCTCACCCAGAAGCACGTCGCCAAGATCGACGAGCTGCTCAAGCAGAAGGAAGCGGAGCTGCTCGAGGTCTGAGCGCTCGCTTCCCACGGCCCTCGCGTGCATGCGGGGGCCGTGGCTTACTAACAGGAAACGCGCTGGTGCCCGGTCAGGACCGGAGCGGCCGCGTTCGACGCGTTTCCCATTAGATCAAGCATCAGACGGCTCGTGGCGGTCTGACCGCTGAGTTGGAGAGCCTGTGGAAGAACGTACGGCGGGCAGCCGTGCCGGCAGGAACCTGCCCGCCGCGATCGCGGTCGGCGCAGGGCTGGGCGCGCTGGTCATCATCTCCCTCCTGACGATCAAGGAGCTCTTCCTCCCGGTCGTCGCGGTCGCCGTGGGTGTCGGGGCGGCCGAGGTGGTCCAGGCGCTGGCCACCAGGGGCATCAGGGTGCCGTTGATCCCCGTGCTGGTGGCGACGGCCGTGATGCAGGGCGGCGCCTACTGGGGCGGCGCGAGCTGGCTGGTCGGCACGTTCGTCGTCTTCGTCTTCGCGCTGCTGCTGTGGCGGATGTTCGACGGCGGGCAGGACGGCTACGTCCGCGACGCCACGGCCTCGGTCTTCGCGCTGGCCTACCCGCCGCTGCTGGCCGGCTTCGTGCCGCTGCTGCTGGCCGAGCCCGACGGCCACCACCGGGTGCTGATCTTCATCGCGGTCACGGTCAGCAGCGACATCGGCGGATACTTCGCCGGGGTCCTGTTCGGCAGGCACAAGATGTCGATCATCAGCCCGAAGAAGACCTGGGAGGGCTTCGCCGGGTCGGTGATCGCGTGCACGGCCGTCGGTGCCTGGCTGGTGGTCTGGCTGATGGACGGCCAGATCTGGCAGGGCGCGCTGATCGGCGTGCTGGTGGCGATCATGGCGACGCTGGGCGACCTGGTCGAGTCGATGATCAAGCGTGACCTCGGCATCAAGGACATGGGCACGCTGCTGCCCGGCCACGGCGGGCTCATGGACCGCCTCGACTCGCTGGTGGCGACGCTGATCCCGGTGTGGCTCCTGCTGTCCCTGTTCTTCTAGACCCCGCCAGGCCGATCACGCCTCGCTGTTCCACGGTTCGAGCCAGAGCCATCGGACGGCCTCGCCGCCGAACCCGAAGCCCGACATGTCCGGCTTGTCGGAGGCGTCGGCCAGCATGATCACACCGTCGTACCGCTCGCCCAGCGGGAAGGTCGACGGCTCGTGGTACCACTTGGCCGTGTGCCCGTGCCCCAGCCAGGTCACCGAGTGCCACGGGTACTGGGCCAGCCACACCAGCAGCAGCGCCGCCTCACGTGGGTCGCCGTGGGTGGCCACGGCCAGCTCGATCCTCGCGTAGGCGCGCGGCCGGTCGATCCACTGCTCCACCGTGGGCATCCGCTGGCAGCTCATGCCGACCGTCGACAGGATCGCGAAGTCACGCTCGCCGTACGGCGGGCGTTCGGTGATGCCGACCGTCGGCAGTCGCTCGCCGCTAGTGTCCCAGTAGCGGCCCGCGGGGCCGACCGCGCGGTCGAGGTGTCCCATGACGAACTGCTGGAAGGAGGCCCATGACCCTTCGCTGTTGCGCCACTGCCAGTAGGCCCGCGCGTGGGTGAGCCTGGGCTGCAGCCCGTCGAGCGCCTCCGACAGCGCCCAGGCGAACGGCGTCTCGCCGATCGCGTCGCGCGCGTAGCCGGGCATGCCCCTGCTCATGTCGGCCCAGCCCGGAATGACCGCGAGAAGCTCGTCGTTCTCATACAGGGCGACGCCGTCGCCCTCCTCGAACCACAGCGTGGTCAACTGGCCCAGCGCGTGCCGTCCCTCGGGATGGTGGGTGTTGGGCCTGGGCATGAGTGGCGGCGCACCGGCGTTCAGCCTGGCCAGGTCGACCACCTCGGGGGCGCTCGTGTGGTTGGCCAGCCAGACGGCTCCGTGCACCTCGCCGCCCGGGGAGCACAGGTAAGCTACCGACGACGCTTCGTCGCGTTCGACCACCAGAGTGCGGCTCCCGTAAGGGTTCCCATCGGTGAGGACGACCTCGGTTTGCCCCTCGCCAGACGACCGGTATATCGCCATACATCTGGACTTTAGATCAAAGAGAGGGCTCATGACCGCCGAGAAGACCGAGCGCCCGTTGCTGCAGTTCGCCGCACCGCGGCGGGCCAAGCCCGCGAGGCACCTGGCGGACCTCACGATGCCCGAACGCCGTGCCGCCATCGCCGAGCTGGGCGAGAAGCCCTTCCGCGCAGATCAGCTCTCCCGCCACTATTTCTCGCATCTGACCACCGACGTCGCGGCGATGACCGACCTGCCCGCCGCGGCCCGCGAGAAGCTGTCGGTGCTGCTTCCCCCGCTGCTGACCTCCGTGCGCGAGATGAGCACCGACGCGGGCACCACGCGCAAGACGCTGTGGCGCCTGTTCGACGGCGCGCTGGTGGAGTCGGTGCTGATGCGCTACCCCGACAGGGCCACCATGTGCGTGTCCTCCCAGGCGGGCTGCGGCATGAACTGCCCGTTCTGCGCCACGGGCCAGGCGGGCCTGACCCGCAACATGTCCACGGCCGAGATCGTCGAGCAGGTGGTGTCGGGGGCGCGGGCGCTGGCGGCGGGCGAGGTGCCCGGCGGTCCCGGCCGGGTCAGCAACGTGGTCTTCATGGGCATGGGCGAGCCGCTCGCCAACTACAAGGCGGTGATCGGCGCGGTCCGCCGCCTGACCGATCCGGCCCCCGAGGGGCTCGGCATCTCCGCGCGCGGCGTCACCGTCTCCACGGTCGGCCTGGTCCCGGCCATCGGCAAGCTCGCCGACGAGGGCCTGCCCGTCACGCTGGCGCTGTCGCTGCACGCCCCTGACGACGAGCTGCGCGACACCCTGGTGCCGATCAACACCCGGTGGAAGGTGCGCGAGGTGCTCGACGCGGCCTGGGCGTACGCGGCCAAGACCAAGCGCAGGGTGTCGATCGAGTACGCGCTGATCAAGGACATCAACGACCAGGAGTGGCGCGCCGACCTGCTCGGCAAGCTGGTGAAGAACAAGCTGGTGCACGTCAACCTAATCCCGCTCAACCCGACGCCGGGATCGAAGTGGACCGCCTCCAGGCCCGAGGACGAGCGGGCGTTCGTGCGGCGGCTGGAACTGCACGGGGTGCCGGTGACCGTCCGCGACACCCGCGGGCGCGAGATCGACGGCGCCTGCGGCCAGCTGGCCGCGGCCGAATAACCCACCCGCCCGTACGGCACAGCACACAGAAGGCCACCGGGGTCACCGGTGGCCGTCTGTCGTTCACGCCACTCCAGCCGGACTCCGGCCCCGCGCCGTCACGTCGCCCCCATGGACCGGTTTCACGGTCTGGCGCGGCGCAGTCTGACGTATGCGGCCAGGCCGAGCAGCGGCCACAGCAGCGAGGGAACCGCCAGCCCCGGCAGGCCGGCGGTCAGCGGCCCGTCGGCGGCCGCTCGCATCCAGCCGCCCAGCGGCACCGTCAGCCAGGCGAAGGGCGAGAGACTGACCAGCAGCATCGCCAGGAACCCCAGCACCAGCATCATGATCGACAGGGCGGGGGAGGGCAGGATCGGGCGGCTGGTCAGCGCACCGAGCGCGGTGCCGGCCAGCGCCGACAGCGCGTGCAGCGCGACCGCCGCGGTCAGCTGCCCCGGCGCGGGGATCTCCGAGACGCCGAGCAGCAGCCCCCACACCACGGCCAGGGCCGCGAACGCCGAGGTCACCACCAGCGCGGCGAGCAGGCCGGCCGCCACCTCCCGCGACGGCGTGCCCGCCGCCGTCGCGCAGATCGCGCGCTGCTCGTCGGGCTCGGTGTCGAGCAGGCTCCGTGCCGCCCAGGCCAGGAACGGCACCAGCAGCACGGCGGTGTCGGTCAGGGCGGCCACCTCCTGACCGAGCGGCGCCCTGACGCCGTAGAACAGCGCGAGCAGCACCGCCACGGGCAGCAGGGCCCGCACGACGCGGTGCGACCTGGTGAAGGCGGCGAGCCTGAAGAGGGTCAGGGCGATCATGTGCGATCCAGCTCTCCGGCCAGGTAGCCGTCCGTCCGCATCCTGGCCACGAACGCGGGGACCTCGTCGGCGGGCACCGTCACGGCGACGACCGCCGTGGGCGCGGCCGTCACGGGCAGGGTGCTCGCCGTGCTCTCCTTCACCTCGCCGTCGAGGACGGTCCAGCGGCGCACCGAGGGGAGGCCGCGCAGGCCGCCCTGGTGGTCGCTGACCACGACCATGCCGCCGCGTCCCGCGATCTCGGTCACGATCGCGGGCAGCTCGGCCCTGGCGTCTGCGTCGAGGCCCGCGAACGGCTCGTCCAGCACGAGCAGCCCCGGCTCGGCCATCAGCGCCTGGGCCAGGCCGACCTTGTGCGCGCTGCCCTTGGACAGGTCGCGCAGCCGCTCGGGCATGAGGTGCGCGATGCCGAGCCGGTCGATCCACGGTTCGACGGCGGCCCGCCTGATCCTGGCCTGGTGGGCGAGGTAGGCGGCGACGGTGAAGGGCTGTTCGGCGGGGAAGCGGTCGGGCGCGAAGCCGACCACGGCGGGGCGGCCGGAGATCGTGCCGGTGGTCGGCCTGGTGAGCCCGGCCAGCAGGCGCAGGAGGGTGGACTTGCCTGCGCCGTTCGCGCCGACGACCTCGGCGACGTCGCCGGGGGCGAGCGTCATCGCGACGTCGCGCAGCACCGCGGGAGCGCGCTTCCGGTAGCTGTAGCTCACGTTCACCAGCCGCATGGCCCCCCATCCTGCATGGTGGGGCCCGGCCCGCGCTACGGGGTCGGTGATCAGTCCTGCAGCCCGAGCTGGTGGGCGGCCCGGATGGCGAGCCAGACCTCGGCGAAGGCGGCGCTGGACGACAGGTCGCGCCCGGTGAGCTCGGCGAAGCGCCGCAGCCGGTAGGCCAGCGTGTTCGGGTGGACGTGCAGGGCCGCGGCGGCGTCCTCGGTGCGCCTGTCGCGCTCCATCCAGGTGCGCGCCGAGGCCAGCAGCTGCGATCCGTGCGCGGAGTCGTAGGCGAGCACCGCGCCGAGCACGTGGTCCACGAGCGCCGTCAGGACCCCGGGGTCGTCCTGCAACCACCGGCCCGTCGTGTCGTCGCCGTAGTGGACCAGCGCCCTTCCCGACTCGGCGGCCCTGGCGGCGGCCCACACCGCCTCTCGCTGCGCCACCCGCAACGGCTCGCCGGAGGAGAAGGGCCTGGAGGCGCCCGCCGCGACCCCCTGGATCGCGGCGACGGCCTGGGCGAGGTCGGGGGAGCCGAGGACGTAGTGGTCGTCGCCACGGCGCAGCATCAGGTACGGCCGGCCGTCCAGCGCGCGGCGCAGCGCGTCTTCGTCGGCCTGGCGGACGGCGAGCAGCGCGATCGGCGACTCGAGCCCCATCCTGTCGAGCCGCCGCCGGGCCGCGGCCGGGTCGAGCACGTCCTGCAGCAGCTCCGACAGAGTCTCGGCGCCCTCACGGCGCAGCGTCTCGCGTTGGTGCCTGACCATGGCCACCTGCAGCGCGGCCACGGTCGCGATGTGCTGGACGACCGCGAGCCCCGCGGGCCGCGCCCCCTCGCGTTCGAAAGCCACCAGGAAGCCGGCGGGGCCCCCCGGCGCGGGCACCGGCAGCACGAACCCGCCGGGGATGGTCGGCGGGGCCTCGGGACCGACGGGCAGCACGTCGACCGACGGCACCGGCACGCCGGGAAGCAGCGGACGCCCCTGCGGCGTGCAGAGGAAGACCTCGTACCCGCTGAGCCGTTCGAGCCTCCTGAACAGGGTCGCGTGGTCGAGGTCCTCGGCCGCCAGCCAGCGCAGCGCGCCGAAGACCTGCAGCTGCGCGCCGAGCCGCTGCCGCGCGTCCTCCTGGACGGCCGCCGCCACCTCCTGCGCGATCGCGATGAACGGCACGGCCAGCGGCACCTCGAGCACCGGCATGCCGCGCTCCTCCGCCGCCTCGAAGAAGGCCCTGCGCAGCGGGGGCACGTGCAGCTGCGCCGAGACGGCCAGCGCCGACACGCCCGCGTCGTCCAGCCGCTCCAGGTAGGCCCGCTGTCTGGCGGCCGAGTGCGGCACGCCGATGCCCGTGGTCATGATGACCTCGGCGCCGAGCAGCCAGGGCGTCGGGTCGTCCAGCTCGCTGACGTGAGCCCACGAGACCGACCGCGACAGGCCCGCCTGCCCGGCCAGCAGGCGCAGCTGGAGGGCGGGCGAGCGGAGCAGATCCTCCACGGATATCTTTGTGGCCACCCACAAAGCGTACGTACAGCTTCGTGACCTGCACAATTGTCGCCTCCATAGCGACGACGCAGACTCGTGCACATGACACAGCAGCCCAGGGGACCCGTCGACTCCTCCAGGATTCCGCGCTTCGCGGGGTTCGCCACCTTCGCCCGCCTGCCGAGGCTCGACGAGGTCGAGCACGCGGACGTCGCCGTGGTGGGCGTGCCGTTCGACAGCGGCGTGTCGTACCGGCCCGGCGCGAGGTTCGGGCCCGCCGCGGTCAGGGAGGCCTCCCGGCTGCTCCGGCCGTACCACCCCGGCCTGGACGTCTCGCCCTTCGAGCGGCTGCAGGTCGCCGACGCGGGCGACATCGCCTGCAACCCCTTCAACATCGGCGAGGCGGTCGAGACCCTCCAGGACGCCGCCGCCGCCTTCGACAGCAGGCTGGTCACCATCGGCGGCGACCACACGATCGCGCTGCCGCTGCTGCGCGCCGTCGCCGCCAAGCACGGGCCCGTGGCGCTGCTGCACTTCGACGCGCACCTCGACACCTGGGACACCTACTTCGGCGCCGAGTACACCCATGGCACGCCCTTCCGCAGGGCGGTGGAGGAGGGCATCCTCGACACCGAGGCGCTCAGCCACGTCGGCATCCGCGGCCCCCTGTACGGCAGGCGCGACCTCGAGGAGGACCGCAGGCTCGGCTTCGGCATCCTGACCTCCCGCGACGTCATGCGCATGGGCGTGGACGAGGTGGTCGACGCGCTGCGCCAGCGGATCGGCGACCGCCCGCTCTACATCTCCGTCGACATCGACGTGCTCGACCCCGCCCACGCGCCCGGCACCGGCACCCCCGAGGCCGGCGGGCTGACCAGCCGTGAGCTGCTGGAGATCCTGCGCGGCATGGCGGGGGCGAACCTGGTGGGCGCCGACGTCGTCGAGGTCGCCCCCGCCTACGACCACGCGGAGATCACCTCCATCGCCGCCTCGCACGTGGCCTACGACCTGGTCAGCCTGCTCGCACTCAAGGACAAGCCGTGAAGATCGAGACCTACGGCGTCGAGCGCATTCCCGACGCCGACCGCACCGCCCGGCCGATCGACCTGTTCAGGCTCGCCTTCGGCGGCGCGAACACCTTCGCCACCTGCGTGCTCGGCGCCTTCCCGATCCTGTTCGGGCTGTCGTTCTGGCAGGGGGTGACCGCGACCGTCCTCGGCCTGGTGGTGGGCGCGCTGATCCTGGCGCCGCTGTCGCTGTTCGGCCCGCTCAACGGCACCAACAACGCCGTCTCCTCCTCGGCGCACCTGGGAGTCCACGGCAGGATCGTCGGCTCGTTCCTGTCGTTGCTCACCGCGATCGCCTTCTTCTCGATCTCGGTGTGGTCCTCCGGCGACGCTCTGGTCGGCGGCGCGCACCGGCTGGTGGGCCTGGCCGAGAGCGACTTCACCTACGGCGTGGCCTACGCGCTGTTCGCCGGTCTGGTGCTGGTGGTCTGCATCTACGGCTTCCGCTTCATGCTCTTCGTCAACAAGATCGCGGTGCTGGCCGCGTCGCTGCTGTTCGTGCTGGGCGTCTTCGCCTTCGCCGGCGACTTCGACCCGTCCTACGCGGGCACGCTCCCGGCAGGCGACCCGCTGTTCTGGCCGTCGTTCATCGGCGCGGCGCTGATCGTGCTGTCCAACCCGGTCTCCTTCGGCGCGTTCCTCGGCGACTGGTCGCGCTACATCCCCGCCGAGACGCCGCGCTCCCGGGTGCTGGCCGCCGCGTTCCTGTCGCAGATCGCCACCTTCCTGCCGTTCCTGTTCGGCCTGACCACCGCCTCGATCATCGCCGCCAAGGCCGCGAAGTACGTCGATCCCGCCGCGCCCAACTACGTGGGCGGCCTGCTGGCCATCTCGCCCGGCTGGTACTTCGTCCCGGTCTGTCTCATCGCGCTGATCGGCGGCATGTCCACCGGCACCACCGCGCTGTACGGCACCGGCCTCGACTTCTCCAGCGTCTTCCCGCGCTTCTCCAGGGTCCAGGCCACGATCTTCATCGGCACGCTGTCGATCGTCTTCATCTTCGTCGGCCGCTTCGCCGCCAACCTGACGCAGAGCATCTCCACCTTCGCCACGCTGATCATCACCTGCACGGCGCCGTGGATGGTCATCATGATGCTCGGCTACCTCACCAGGCGGGGCTGGTACGACGCGGAGGCGCTGCAGGTCTTCAACCGCCGCCAGCGCGGGGGACGCTACTGGTTCACCCACGGCTGGAACTGGCGGGGCATGACCGCCTGGCTCGCCTCCGCGGTCGTGGCCATCCTCTTCGTCAACCTGCCGGGCCAGTTCGTCGGCCCGCTGGGCGACCTCGCGGGCGGCGTGGACGTCTCGCTCCCTGTGGGGCTGGCGATCGCGGCCGTGCTCTACCTCGTCCTCCTGGCCGCCTTCCCCGAGCCCCGGGAGGTGTACGGCCCCGCGGGACCTCGCCTGGTCGGCGCCGCCGACACCCCTGTCCCGCCGATCGTCGCCGCGGAGCTCGTCGGCTAGTGGGTCCCCCTCGCGTCAGGGGCGGGGGACGGCGCTCGTGCCCTGACGGTCGCGCAGCAGCGCCACGAGCGCGGACGTCACCGGGGCGGCGAGGAACGCACCGGTGATCCCCGCCAGCACGCTGCCGATCGTGATCGCGATCAGGATCACCGCCCCCGGCAGATCGAGCGCCTTGCCGTAGATCTGCGGGGCCAGCACGTGCCCCTCGATCTGCTGGACCAGCACCGTGACCGCGACCACGACGAGGGCCACCAGCCAGCCCTTGGCCACGAAGGCCACCACCGCGGCCAGCAGACCGGCCAGGAACGCGCCCACCACGGGCAGGAACGCGCCCGCGAAGGTGAGCACCGCCAGCGGGAGCGCGATCGGGACGCCGAGGATCCACAGCGCGATCCCGATGAAGAACCCGTCCACCACGCCGACGATCGCCACGCCGCGGATGTAGCGGCCCACGACGTCGAAGACCACCTCGCCCGTCTCCCTCATGCGCGGCCTGGCCCGCAGCGGCGCGAGGTCGGTGAGCCAGCCGTACAGCCGGTCTCCGCCGTGCACGAAGTAGATCGCCAGGATGACGGCGAGCACCGCGCCCACGATGATCTCGCCGATCGTCCTGGCGCCCGCGAGGGCGCCCGTGGCGATCTGCTCTCCCTGCTCGACGAGCCACGCCCGGGCCTGGGCGAGCAACGACGCCAGCCGCGCGTCGTCGAGGCCGAGGCGGGCGGCCACCCCGTGCAGGTCGTCGAGCGCGGTGCCCACGCTGGCGTGCAGCTGGGACAGCCCGTTGATCGTCGGCGGCACGAGCACCGAGAAGAACGCCACCAGGAGCGCCAGGCCGCTCACGCACACGATCGCCGTGGACAGGCCCCTGCCCATCCCGCGTCCGCGCAGCCACTTGGCGGGCGGCAGCAGCAGCGTGGTCAGGAAGACGCCGAGGATGACCGAGATGGCCACCGTGCGCACCAGCGAGAGGCAGTAGAGGCCCACGGCGATGAGCGCGATCACCCCGAGCGCCCGCCACGGATTCATGCCCAATGGCCTTCCCGCTGGGGCGACGCGCGGCGACCGGGGAACCACAAAGGCATGACCAAAACTAGTCAGGTTTCACGAATGTTGCCAGGTCTTTACGTCGTGAAGTTGTCATGACATATTGGCCCATGCTTTTCGGACACTCTCGGAGGGTTGCGTGAAAAGATCCATTGGCGCTGTCGCGGTCCTGGCCGTGACCGGAATGGCGCTCACCGCATGCGGGCAGTCGTCCTCCGACGCTGACACCATCGAGCTGACGATCACACAGAACGCCATCGCCGGGGGCAAGAACGCGGCGGCGGCCGACCACATCGCCAACTGGGTCATCCCCAAGTTCGAGGCGGCACAGAAGGCCAAGGGCAAGACCGTCAAGGTCAAGTTCGTGCCGAGCGGCGTCGACGACGAGCAGTACAAGACCAAACTCTCGCTCGACCTCAAGTCCAAGAAGGGCGCCGACGTCATCGACATCGACGGCATCTGGGCGGGCGAGTTCGCCGAGGCCGGATACATCAAGCCGCTGTCGGAGGTCGCGGGCGCCGAGACCGACAGCTGGGAGGGCTGGTCGCAGATCCCCGAGGCCGTGCAGGGGCTGGCCACCTACAACGGCAAGAAGTACGCGCTGCCGATCGGCACCGACGGCCGCGTCCTCTACTTCAACAAGACGCTCTTCCAGAAGGCGGGCCTGCCCGCCGACTGGCAGCCGAAGAGCTGGCAGGAGATCATCGACGCGGGCAACAAGCTGAAGACGGCAGGCGTGCCCACGCCGATCCAGATCAACGCCGGCACCGCCATGGGCGAGGCCACCTCGATGCAGGGCGTGCTGCCGCTGCTCGCAGGCGCGGGCGGCGAGATCTACAAGGACGGGAAGTGGACCGGCGCCGCCCAGCCGCTCAAGGACGCCCTCGGCCTCTACCAGCAGATCTACGGCGGCAGCGGCCTCGGTGACCCCAAGCTCCAGCAGGAGGCCAAGGGCCGCGACAAGTCCTTCGCCGAGTTCGCGGACGGCAAGATCGGCATCCTGATGGAGGGCGACTACTTCTGGCGCGGCGTCGTCAACCCCACGGACGGCGTGGCCAAGATGGCCGACCGCGACCAGGTCGTCGGCTTCGCGATGATCCCCGCCATCCAGCCCGGCAAGGGCATCCGCGGCCAGGACTTCGTCAGCATGTCGGGCGGCGCCCTGCGCACGGTCAACCCCAACAGCAAGCACCCGAAGGAGGCCTTCGAACTGGCCGCCTTCACCCTCTCGCCCGAGGCGCTGAAGGAGGAGACCAAGCAGAACGTCCGCATCACCCCGCGCACGGACGTCAACAAGGAGATCCTCACCGGCGACCCGCTGCTGATGTTCATCTCGGAGAAGGTGCTCCCGCTGACGGCCTACCGGCCGCCGCTCGCCGTCTACCCGCAGGTCTCGGCCGCGCTGCAGGAGGCCACCGCCCAGGTGGTCAGCGGCAAGGCGCCCGACCAGGCGGCCGCGGACTACCAGGCGAAGCTCGAAGGACTCGTCGGTGGCGCGGGCAACGTCGCGTCCTAGGGCCCGCTACAGCGCGGACGCGGCGGGTCTGGGCGCGCCCAGGGCCGCCGCGTTCATCGCCCCCGCGATGGCGCTCATCGCGGTGTTCCTGGTGTTCCCCGCGCTGTGGGTCATCTACCTGGGCCTGACCAACTACCGACTGACCGGCGCGGCCGCGGCCGAGCCACAGTTCGTCGGACTCGACAACTTCGTCAAGGCCGTCGCCGACGGCGGCTTCTGGAACTCCGCCTGGCTGACCGTCCAGTTCGTGCTCGGCTCCGCGGTCATCGGGCAGGTCGTGCTCGGCTTCACCATCGCCTGGCTGCTGCGCGACCGGCAGGGGCCGCTCAAGCGCGTGGTCGAGGGCCTGGTCATCCTGGCCTGGATCCTGCCCGGCGCGGTCGTCTCGTTCCTGTGGATCGCGCTGCTCGACCGCGACGGCGGCACGCTCAATGCGCTGCTCGGCATCCCCGGCTTCCCCTGGCTGCTCGACCACCCGATGCTGTCGATCATCATCTTCAACACCTGGCGCGGCACCGCGTTCTCGATGATGCTGTACGGCGCGGCCCTCGGGAACGTGCCGCCCTCGCACCTCGAAAGCGCCCGCCTGGCCGGGGCCTCGGGCTGGCAGCAGCTGCGCGACGTGGTCTTCCCGCACATCAGGGGCCACATCCTGACCAACCTGCTGCTGATCAGCCTCTGGACCTTCAACGACTTCACCCCGTTCCTGCTCACCGCGGGCGGGCCCGACCACAAGTCGGAGGTGCTGGCGGTCCACGTCTACAACGTGGCGCTGAGGGGCGGCGAGCTCGGGTTCGGCGCGGCGGTCTCCACGATCATCCTGCTGATCAACCTCGTGGTGGCCGTGTTCTACCTCCGGCTGCTCAGGAGGCGGTCATGACCCGTCACATCGTCGGCAGGATCGGGTTCTACACCCTGATCGCGGTGCTGATGGCCTTCTTCACCGTGCCACTGCTGTGGCTGGCCGCGGCGCCGTTCACCTCGGACCCGACGTACGAGGTGTCGCTGCCCGACTTCACGTTCACCAACTTCCAGGCGATCCTCGAACACCCCTACGCGCTCGGCTCGCTCTACAACTCGCTGCTGCTGGCGGTGGGCACCGCCGTCCTGGTGGTGCTGCTGGCCGCGCTGGCCGCCTACGCGCTCAGCCGGGTGCGCATCCCCGGCCGCGACGCGCTGCTCTACGCCCTGCTGCTGCTCTCCTCGATCATCACCGGCACGGCCGCGATGGTGCCGCTCTTCCAGCTGGCCGTCGAGCTCAACCTCATCGACTCGCAGCTCGGGCTCATCCTCATCCTCACCGGCGGCCTGCTGCCCGCGGCGATCTTCATGCTCAAGGACTTCATGGACTCCACGCCCAAGTCCTACGAGGAGTCGGCGCGCGTCTTCGGCGCCTCCCCGCTGCAGATCGTCGGCCACGTCGTGGTGCCGCTGGTGCGGCCCGGGCTCGCCACGATCGGGGTCTGGGCGATCGCCAACGTCTGGGGCAACTTCCTGATGCCCTACCTGCTGCTGAGCGACATCGAGAAGCAGCCGGGCGCGGTGATCATGTTCACCCTCTACACCGAGGGCGGCCAGGCGAACCTGCCCCTGCTGTCCACCTTCGGCCTGCTCTACTCGGTCCCTGTGGTCCTCATGTACCTGTTCGTCAGCAAGAAGTACGGCTTCCGCTTCCACGGAGGGATCAAGCGCTGATGGCCGCTATCGAACTCAGAGGCCTGACCAAGGTCTACCCCGGCGGCGTGAAGGCGCTCGACTCGCTGGACCTGGAGATTCCCGACGGCGAGTTCTTCGCCCTGCTCGGCCCCTCGGGCTGCGGCAAGACCACGCTCCTGCGCACGATCGCGGGACTGGAGACCGCCACGGGCGGCGCGATCGTCATCGGCGCCCGCGACGTCACGAGCGTCCAGCCCGGCGGCCGTGACGTGGCGATGGTCTTCCAGGACTACGCGCTCTTCCCGCACATGGACGTCACCGACAACATCGCCTACCCGCTGCGCATCAAGAAGGTCGGCAGGGCCGCCCGCGCCGAGAAGGCCGCGGAGGTGGGCGAGCGGCTCGGCCTGGCGCACCTCATGGACCGCCGTCCAGGCCAGCTCTCGGGCGGCCAGCAGCAGCGCGTCGCGCTGGCCCGCGTCATGGCCACCCAGGCGCAGGCGTTCCTGTTCGACGAGCCGCTGTCCAACCTGGACGCAAGGCTCAGGCTCGAGGCCCGCACCTTCCTGAAGAAGCTCCAGCGCGAGCTGGGCGTCACCACCGTCTTCGTCACCCACGACCAGGCCGAGGCCCTGGCCATGGCCGACCGGATGGCGGTCATGGAGAACGGGCTCATCAGGCAGATCGGCACCCCCGCCGAGGTCTTCCAGCGTCCCGCCAACACCTTCGTGGCCGCCTTCATCGGCTCCACTCCGATGAATCTGCTTGACGGGCAGGTCAGGGGCGAGAGGCTGGAGGTGGCAGGGTGCAAGCTGCCGGTGCCGTCCTCCGTCGAGGGGCGGCTGAACGACGGGGAGCAGATCGTGTACGGCGTGCGTCCCGAGTACATGACGTACTCGGCCGAGCCCGTCGAGGGCGCCTTCGGCGGCAGGGTGTCGATCCTGGAGAACCTCGGCGCCGCCCACCTGGTGACGCTGGAGGTCAACGACGTCCTCGTGCAGGTGGTCGTGCCGGAGGGCAGCGAGCCGCCGGTCGGTGCGGAAGGATTCGCGGTGCCCAGGGACGGCAGGGCGCTGGTCTATCGGGATGGGAACGTCGTATGACCCTGATCCAGGGCCGCTGGAGCCTGGGCGACCGGCTGGAGCAGATCCTGAGGGAGGTGCCCTTCGAGGTGCCGCGCGGGGCCGCGGGGCTGACCGTGCGACTGCGCTACGACCGGTCGAAGGGGGTGCTCGACCTGGGCGCCGCCTCGCCGTACGGCTTCCGCGGCTGGTCAGGCGGGGCGCGCGACGAGTACACGATCACCCGTGACTGGGCCACACCCGGCTACCTTCCGGGCGAGCCGGAGGAGGGGACCTGGCAGGTGTGGCTGCGGCTGCACAGGGTGCCGCCCGAGGGCCTCGAGTTCGCCCTCGAGGTGACCGTTCACCCGCGCGCGCCCGCCCAGCCCGCCGAGGAGCCCCCGCTGGCGGCCGCCAGACCGCCCCGTCGCGACATTCCAGACATCGAGGGCATGCGGTGGTACGCGGGCGACTTCCACGCCCACACCGTCCACAGCGACGGCGCGCTGACCATCCAGGAACTGGCGGCGCTGGCCACCGGCAGGGGGCTCGACTTCCTGGCGGTCACCGACCACAACACCGTCAGCCACCACCAGCACCTGCCGAAGGTCCGGGAGATCACGCTGATCCCCGGGCAGGAGGTGACCACCGACAGGGGGCACGCCAACGTCTTCGGCGACGTGGGCTGGGTGGACTTCAGGAAGCCCGCCGACACGTGGGCCGAGCGCGGGCTCATGTCGGTCAACCATCCGCTCGGCGGCGACTGCGCCTGGCTGCACCCGATGGCCGAGCGGCCGCGCGTCGCGGAGGTCTGGCACTCCGGCTGGTGGGACCGGCGCTGGGGCGCGCCCTTGGCCTGGGCCCAGGCCTGGCGCGACGACGTCATCGTGATCGGCGGCAGCGACTTCCACCGGCACGGCGCCGACGGCCTGCCGGGCGAGCCCACCACGTGGGTGCTGGCCGAGCATCCCGGCGAGATCCTCGAAGGGGTCCGCGCGGGCCGTACCGCGGTGTCGGCGGGGCCCGGCGCGCCGCTGCTGCTCAGGCTGGGCGACGAGCTGCTCGCCCTCGACGCCGGCGGGCTCGTGCTGGTACGCCCGGGAGGCGCGCGGCAGGTGGTCCGCGGCGACCGGGCGCTGCTGCCGGCCGGGGCGGGGCCCTTCAGGTTGGAAACCCACGAGAACGAGGTGATGGCGCTGTGCGCGTAGTCGTGGTTCCCCACACGCACTGGGACAGAGAGTGGTACGAGCCGTTCCAGCGCTTCAGGCTGCGGCTGGTCGCGCTGATGGACGAGGTGCTCGACACCATGGAGCGCGAGCCCGCCTACCACTTCACCCTCGACGGGCAGCTGGCGTGCGTCGACGACTACCTGGAGGTGCGCCCCGAGGCGCGCGACAGGATCGCGGCGCTGGTGCGGGAGGGCCGCCTGGCGATCGGGCCGTGGCAGATCCTGCTGGACGAGTTCCTGTGCTCGGGCGAGAACATCGTCCGCAACCTGGAGCTGGGGATGAGCCGCGCGGACAAGCTGGGTGGGGCCATGCCGGTCGGCTACCTGCCCGACATGTTCGGCCACACCGCCCAGATGCCGCAGATCCTCCGCCTCGCCGGGCTTGAGCACGCGTGCGTGTACCGGGGCGTGCCGTCCTCCGTGCGCACCGACGCCTTCGCCTGGGTCGCGCCCGACGGCACCGCCGTGCGCACGCAGTACCTGCCCGCCGGCGGGTACGGCAACGGCGCGCACCTCTTCGAGGCCCCTGGCGAGCTGGAGGCGCGGGCCGAGCAGTTCGTCGCGACCATGACGCGGTGGCAGGGGGAGAGCGCGCCGCTGCTGGCGATGTACGGCACCGACCACTCGGCTCCGGTGGCCGGACTGCCGGAGATGGTGTCGTCGCTGGGCGCCCGCATGGACACGCTGTCGGGGTACATCACCTCGCTGGACGGCCCCGCGGTCGGGGAACTGCCCAGGGTGGAGGGGGAGCTGCGCTCGCACGCGCGCGCCAACATCCTGCCGGGCGTCATCTCGGTGCGCGCCCACGTCAAGCAGGCGATGGGCAGGGCCGAGCGGATGGTCGAGCGCTACGCCGAACCCCTCGCCGCCCTGTGGGGCGACTCGTGGCCCGGCAGGTTCCTCGAAATGGCCTGGTGGCGGCTGGTCGACGCCAGTGGGCACGACTCGGTCACCGGGTGCGGCGTGGACGACACCGCCCAGCAGGTCGCGGCCCGCATCGCCGAGGCCGAGCACCTGGGGCAGGCGGTCCGCGACATGGTCACCTCGAGGCTGGCCGCCGCCGTGCCCTCCGGGGGCGTCCTGGTCGTCAACCCCTCGCCGTTCCCTCGCGCGGGCGTGGTGCTGGTGGAGGTGGCGGGCTCCGACCCGCTGGTGGACGCCTCGGGCGCCCGGGTCCCCGCCCAGACCCTCGAGTACACGCCCACGCTGCTGCTCGACGAGGAGATGGATCCCCGGATGGCGCTGACGTTCGTCCACGGCACCGAGCTGTACGGCCAGCACGTCACCGGCTGGTCGCTCGACGGCGGCGTGCTGACGTTCACGGTGGCGCGCGAGTCGTCGACGCCGTTCGACGTGGCGGAGGTGTCGGCCGCCCTCACGGACGACGTCACCCGCGTGCGCATCGTCGCCGAGCCCCGCCGTACGGTCGCCGCCCTGGTGGAAACCCCTGCCCTCGGCCACACCAGCCTCCGCCCCAACCTCCAAGGAACCTCAGCCACCGGATACGTGAGCGCGCAGACCTGGGACGGGGTGCGGACCCACGCTCGGGTGATGGACAACGGCCTCCTCAAGGTGGAGATCGCCGACGACGGCACCCTCACCCTCACCAGCAGGGACGGCGTGACCGTCACCGGCGCGGGACGCGTCGTCGACGGCGGCGACGTGGGCGACACCTACAACCACGCGCCCCCCGCCACCGACCACCTGATCTCCGAGCCCGACGACGTCGAAATCGGCACCGTCTGCACCGGCCCGCTGGTGGCCGCGTTCGACGTCCGCCGCGTCTACCGCTGGCCCGCCGACGCCCAGGTGGAGGGCACCCCCGAGCTCCCCGCCGCCACCCGCTCGGACAGGACCGAGGAGATCGTCGTCGGCACCCGCGTCGAGCTGCGGGCGGGCGAGCCGTTCGTCAGGCTCCAGGTGGAGTTCGACAACCGCTGCTCCGACCACCGGGTCAGGCTGCACGTCCCGCTGCCCGCCGCGGCCACGTCCTCCTTCGCCGAGGGCCAGTTCGCGGTGGTCGAGCGGGGGCTGACGGCCGAAGGGGGCTGCGGCGAGACCCCGCTGCCCACCTTCCCCGCCTCCTCATGGGTGTCGACAGGGGGAGTGGCGGCGCTGCTGGAGCACGTCACCGAGTACGAACTGGCGGACGGCGAGCTGGCGCTCACGCTGCTGCGCTCGGTCGGCTACCTCTCCCGCAACCGCAACGCGCTCCGCCCCGAGCCGGCGGGACCGCAGCTGCCCACGCCGGCCGCGCAGTCGCGCGGCCTGCGAAGGGTGAGCCTGGCCCTCATGCCCCACACCGGCTCGTGGGCCGCGGTGCCCCCGGCCGCCGAGGTGTTCCGCCACGATCTCCTCGCGGTCCCCGGCACCGGCGACGCGTCCCTTCCGCTGCCGCCTGCCGCGGCGGGGCTGTCGGTGACGGGTGAGGGCGTGGTCATGACGTCGCTGCGCGAGCGCGACGGCTGGAAGGAACTGCGCGTGGTCGCGCTGTCCGACGCCGACACGGTCGCCACGATCGAGGGCGCCTTCACCGAGGCGCGCGCGGCCGATCTCCGGGGCCGCCCCGGAGCCCCCGTCGACGCCTCTCGCCTGCCCCTGCGCGCGTGGGAGATCGCCACGATCCAGCTGCGCTGACCTGGCAGGGGCGCACGGCCGGCTCGTCGTGTCCGCGACGGGCCGGCCGTTCTTTTCCATCGCGATTCATGGCGGACGCTGCGCATTCGGTCGTCTGGGCGCGGCTTCGCGACACAAACCGTTACACGCGGGAAGCGTCGCTCCCTTGACGTGGGCGGCGCTCACGATGGTCGGCGGCCGCATCGTCCACGGCGGCGCCGACCTCGGATGAGCCCCTCGCGCCGCTCAGCGGCGGGCGGCCGCCAGGTTGTCGGCCATCCGCTGGAGCACCTCCATCGTGGCCTGGAACTCCTCGGCGGTCACACCCTCGCTCATCAGCGCCCTGATGCCCGCCACCCTGTCGCCCGCCGCCGCGTGAGCGGTCCTGCCGGCCTCGGTGAGCGCGTGCCGTCCGCCGTCGTCGGCGAGCCACCCCCTGCGGCCCAGCTCGTCGACGACGTCGGCCACGGTCTCCGCGCCGCCGTCCCAGAACGGCCGCAGCGCCTCGTCCAGCTGCTCGTCGTCGCAGGCCGTACGGCTGAGGGTGTTGAGGACCTGCCACTGGCGGCGAGAGAGGCCCGTGTCGGCGAGCAGGCGGTCGAAGGTGTCGTCGATGAGCCGGTCGAGCCGCTTGAGCCGATATCCGATCATCCGGTTCACGGCCATCTCCATGTAGTGAGGAATCTATATGTAATGAGACATGTATCATGGCGGCATGGACGACGTCGAGCGGGTCGAAGCGGCGATGGTGGCCGTCAGGCGAAGGCAGAGCAGGCGGGCGCTGGCCCGGCTGCACGACGACGTCCAGGGGGCGCTCTACGACGTGCTGGACGCCGTCGAGGCGGGCTCGGCCGTCACGGTGTCGTCACTGGCCCAGGCGCTCGGCGTCGACCAGCCGAGGGCGAGCAGGCTGGTGGCGGCCGCCGTGGCCGAGGGGCTGGTCAGGCGCCAGGCCGATCAGGCCGACGGCCGCCGCTCGGTGCTGGTGCTCACGGCGGCCGGTCGCGAGGCCGCCGAACGGGCGCACCGCACCCGTCAGGCGGTCTTCCGTTCGGCGATGGACGGCTGGACCGACGCCGAATGCGCCGAGTTCGCCCGCCTGCTGACCCGCTTCGTCCAGGCGCTCCCCGGCTGACGGGAGGAGGCCGGCGTTGACGGCGGGCGGCGCCACACGCGGAGGACGGCAGGACCGCTCACGCGACGGCAGGTGGCAGTACTTTGGGCACGCCTTTGGTTCTCTTGTCATTCTTCCAGGTCACTGGCTGCTTCTCGCTGCCGCTGCGGGGTGCGGCGGTCTTGATGGGACCATTACACGCGTGACATTTAGCAATCAACCCATTGCGGTATGTAACCAGCTGGAGTCGCGCAGCTACTGATAGAGCTGGCGACTGAATCGGTTTCGGGGGAGAGACCATGACATTCATGCCGGTTACCGCGCCGCAGCAGTACGGCCAGCAGGGAGGTTCGCTCGGCGGCCAGGGCGGAAGCTCCCTGGGTGGTCTGCCATTCCAGGCCCAGCAGCAGGGCCCGCAGCAGGGCCCGCAGCAGGGCCCGCAGCAGTACGGGCAGCAGATTCCGCCGCAACTTCAGCAGCAGTACGGGCAGCAGGGTATGGCGCCGATGGGGCTTGGCGGCACGCTGGGTGGTGCGCTCGGCGGGGCGATCGGGGGCCAGGACGCGGGTTCGTTCGGCGGCCAGGTCGGCTTCCCGGGTGGTCTGCCATTCCAGCCTCAGCAGCAGGGCCCGCAGCAGTACGGCCAGCAGATGCCGCAGGATCTCCAGCAGCAGCAGCAGTACGGCCAGCAGATGCAGGGCGAGCAGATCATGCCGCAGGAGCACGTGCTGAACCCGGTGAGCTTCTGGAGCAAGATCGCCCGCTGCGGCATCCAGTACGGCCTGCCGGTCGTCCGGCAGATCCTCGCGAGCATCCAGGAACCGCAGCAGGTTCCGCAGCAGTACGGCCAGCAGGGCCAGGCCGGCCCGCAGCAGTTGGGCCAGCAGATTCCGCAGTACGGCCAGCAGATTCCGCAGTACGGCCAGCAGGGCCAGGCCGGCCCGCAGCAGTTGGGCCAGCAGATTCCGCAGTACGGCCAGCAGGGCCAGGCCGGCCCGCAGCAGTTGGGCCAGCAGATTCCGCAGTACGGCCAGCAGATTCCGCAGTACGGCCAGCAGGGCCAGGCCGGCCCGCAGCAGTTGGGCCAGCAGATTCCGCAGTACGGCCAGCAGGGCCAGGCCGGCCCGCAGCAGTTGGGCCAGCAGATTCCGCAGTACGGCCAGCAGAGCCAGGCCGGCCCGCAGCAGACGTCGGCGCTTGCCGGCGTCAGGTAGTGAACGAGGCGAAATGGAACCGATGGTCGGGCAGGGGCACTGGTCGGGTATGGCTCTCGGGGGAGTCGCTGTCGCGCCTGGCATGGCGCAGGCAGGTCAGTTGCAGACGCAGTGCGCGATGGCGCTGCGGCAACTGCATGGTTGGCTTCAGGCGGCGGTTCCGCAAGCGCCGCAGCTCGCGGAGTTCATCCCGCTGACGGTCCAGGCGGTGCGCCTGTATCGGTCAGCACAGTACGAGGCATGCTTGGCTCAGATTCAGCAGGTGGTCAACCTGATCGGCAGGGCCGGTCAGCAGAACCTGCCGCCACTGTGATCAAGCCATCGCAGGCGCCCGGACCGGCTGGTGGCCGGTCCGGGCTCATGCCGTACATGATCGGCGGTGCGGAGCCATCGCTGCTCGCGGAGCTGGCGCGGACGCTTCGTGATGATCCCGAGGTGACGGTACGGCGGATCATGGGGGCGGCGGATCGGCCGAGTCTGCTCGCGGTGGACATGACTCCGGCCCGTGCCGAGGCGCTGAAGGCGCTGTATGGACCGCGGTTGACGATCGAGCCGGATTCCCCCGTTGAGCCCTACTAGCACATCAGTGTGATCTCTCAAGAGAGTTGAGACGCAATGAGCGGTAACGGTAATCCCAAGCACGATGATGGGCAGCGGCGGCCCCGCTCGTCCGGCCGGGCCAAGCAACCCCAGGAGGTGCAGTCGCGACCGCGGCGCTACATAGCGGCGGTTCTGCCTCAGCCGTACTTGGCGGCCAAGGGTGTGCTCGCCTCTCCTCTCGAGCCCGCGGCCCTGAACGAGCTGCTCGAGCGAGACCCGCAGGTGCAGGTGCATCGGCAGCTGGAGATGCCGGACCGGGTCGGGACACTGGGTACAGGGGGCGTGTCCTTTCCCCACGTGACGATCGCCGAGATGACCCGCGAGCACGCGACGGTGCTCAGCCAGCAGCTGCCCCAGGTGCACATCGAGCGTGACCGGCTGCTCACCTACACGCAGCTGTCCAGCATGCCGCGCAGGGCCACGCGCCGTCAGATGGTCCTGCCCGTCGGCGTCGAGGCGACCTTCACCTTCCTGGTCACCGACACGGAGGGCAACCCGATCCCTGACGCGACCGTTCTGGTCAACGGGTATCTCTGGCCCGCGCAGACGGTCACCGGGCCGGATGGGCGGGGCAAGGTCACGCTGACCGGGGAAACGCCGGAGTCGATCGCCAGTGTGCAGGTCAAACCCACCGGCGGGTTCTGGAGTCTGCTGATAGACCGGCCGGCCCTGAAGACGGACCTGGACAACCTGATCGTGGTCAGGAAGCTGTCGGACAGCTTCGCGGACTTCCCCGACCAGCAGAGGTTCGGGTGGGGACAGCAGGCCATGCAGCTGCACCGGCTACCTCCCACGTTCCGCGGGGCGGGGGTGAAGATCGCGGTTATCGACTCGGGCGTGGACGCGGAGCACACCGACCTGGCCGGCGAGGTGACCGAAGGGTGCGACCTGTCCGGCCGCAAGGCCGGCGGGTGGAAGGTGGACACCGTCCATCACGGCTCGCACTGCGCAGGAGTCATCACCGGCGCCGACAACGACGAGGGCATTGTCGGCTTCGCCGTGGAGGCGCAGGTCCACGCCTGCAAGATCTTCCCCGGCGGCCGGCTCAGCGATCTCATCGAGGCGCTTGACTACTGCATCGACAAGGAGATCGACGTCGTCAACCTGAGCCTCGGCACCAAGGAGTTCTCCCCGCTGGTCGCGGCCAAGATCGAAGAGGCCCGAAACGCGGGTGTCGCGTGCGTCGTCGCGGCAGGCAACGACGGCGGCGCGGTCAACTTCCCCGGCAACATGCCCATCGTGCTGACTGTGGCCGCGATCGGCAAGGCTGACGCGTTCCCCGACGACAGCACGCACGCTGACCAGATCCGTGAACCGCGAACCATCGACGGGTACTTCTCCCCCGAGTTCACCTGTTTCGGTCCCGAGATCGATGTCTGCGCGCCGGGCGTGGCGATCCTGTCGTCGGTACCGCCGGACAGCTACGCGGCGTGGGACGGCACATCCATGGCCGCACCCCATGTCACCGGTCTGGCCGCGCTCGTTCTCGCCCACCACGGCGACTTCCGGGACGGATTCGGCACCCGGGACGCCCGCCGCGTCGACCGCCTGTTCCAGATCATCAAGTCCAGCTGTACGCCGCTGAACCTCGGCGATCCGCACCGCACAGGAGCGGGGCTGCCCGATGCGATGCGCGCTCTGGCACCGGCGCTGACCGGCGTCACCCCGCAGTCGCTCCTGGACCAGCTCGCCGGCGAGATGATCTGGGCCGGACTGCTCCCGGTCGCACCGGCTCCCGCCCCTGTCCCCATGCAGGGGATCGGCCCCCAGTGGCAGCCCGCGACGAGCGGCCAGGCCGCGCTCGCGCAGCTCAGCGGAGAAATGTACGCGGCCGGCCTCATCGCTCCCGGCTCGTCCGGCTGGCAGTAAGGTCACGCTCCTTCCACCGCAAGATGTGCCGACGCCTGCCGTGCGCCCTTGTTACGCACGGTGCGCCGCGCCGAACTGCCCGGCACCGGGATCGGGTGCCGGGCAGTTCGGGCTTCCACGCCGGCCGCCGCCGTGGAGGACTGGAGGCGACCGGTCAAGAGTCGAAGCCGAGGCCCATCCGGTCGAGCGTGCGCAGCCAGAGGTTACGCCTGCCCTGGTGCTGGTCGGCCTGGGCGATCGACCACCGGGTGAACTGGATCACCCCCGACCGCACGGGCTCGGGCGGGAACGGGATCGGCTTCTCGCGCACCATCGCCAGCTCGGTCCGCTCGGTGCGCTCGCCCGAGAGCAGGTCGAGCATCACGTTGGCGCCGAACCTCGTCGCGCCGACCCCCATGCCGGTGTAGCCGACGGCGTAGGCGAGGCGGCCGCCGTGCGCCTGTCCGTAGAAGGCGCTGAAGCGGCTGCAGGTGTCGATGACGCCGCCCCACCTGTGCGTGAAGCTCAGCTCCGACAGCTGGGGGAAGGTGTCGTAGAAGTGTCCCGCCAGCTTGACGAAGGTCTCGTCGCGCTGGTCGTACTCCTCCTTGACCTTGCCTCCGTTGTAGTAGACGGCGTCGTAGCCGCCCCACAGGATGCGGTTGTCGTCGGTCAGCCGGTAGTAGTGGAACTGGTTGCCGGAGTCGCCGACGCCCTGCCTGTTGTGCCACCCGACGGAGGCCAGCTGCGCCTCCGACATCGGCTCGGTCATCAGCGCGTAGTCGTAGACCGGCACCAGGAAGTGCTTGAGACGCTTCAGCAGCGGCGGGAAGACGCCGGTGCCGAGTGCGACCTTGCCCGCCCTGGCCACGCCGTACGGCGTGCGCAGGTCGATCGTGACGCCGTTGTCGTCCAGCGACCTGACGGGGCTGCGCTCGTAGATGCGCACCCCGACCTTGAGGCAGGCCTCGCGCAGCCCCCACGCCAGGCGGGCGGGGTCGACCATCGCGCAGCCACTGCGCTCCCACAGTCCGCCGAGGTAGGTGGGCGAGTCGACCTCGGCCCGCACCTGCTCCTGGTCCAGCGGGACGTAGTCGAGCCCGAGGTCCTGGATCAGGTCGAGGTGTTCGGCCAGGTCGTCGAGCTGCCACGGCTCGGTGGCGACGTGCAGCTCGCCGGTGCGCTCGAAGGAGCAGTCGACGCCGTAACGCCGCAGCGTCTGCTCGATCTCGTCGAGGTTCTCGACGCCCATGCGCTCGAGGCGGTCGATGTCCTGCGGCCACCTGTCGAGGCCGTTGGCGAGGCCGTGCGTCAGCGTCGCCATGCAGAACCCGCCGTTGCGGCCGGTGGCCGCCCAGCCGATCCTGCGTCCCTCCAGCAGGACGACGTCCTGCCCTGGGTCTCTCTCCTTGGCCATCAGGGCGGTCCACAGCCCCGAGAAGCCGCCGCCCACCACGACGAGATCGGCTCGCGTGTTGCCGATGAGCCTTTTGAGCGGCTCGGGCCTGGCCGGAGTGTCCAGCCAGTACGGCTTGCGCTCCGCGTCAGCAAGAGCCTTCAGCGGATCCACACATCTCACATCCCTACGTGAGTGTCATCTCTGAATGAATTGATTGCCCGATCAGTCAGTTGACCGCGCGCGGGTTCCCCCCGCCTGAATCCGATCTCGCCTCCCTGTTCCTTGCCAAGGTCTCGCAGGATCCCTCCGGCCACGGATACCACCGAAAGCCCAGGGACCCCGCATTACTAATGAGAAACGTGCGGGGAACCGCCGAAAGACAGTTGGACCAGGTCAGACGTTTGGATGCGGTCCATTACGCACGTTTCTCATTAGTATGCCGAAATCCCCCGCCGAAGCGGGGGATCACGGTCGCTTTCTAGGTGCGGCGTCTCGCGGTGACCGAGTTGATCACCGCGATCGCGACGCCCACCGCGAAGATGAGTGTTCCCAGGATATTCACCTGGGGTGGGACACCGATGCGGGTGGCCCCCCAGATCCACAGCGGGAACGTCTGCATCGCGCCGCTGGTGAACTGGGTGATGACGAAGTCGTCGATGGACAGGGCGAAGGCCAGCAGCGCCCCCGCCACGACCCCGGGGAGGATCATCGGGAAGGTGATCCGCCAGAAGGTCGTCCACGTGGAGGCTCCCAGGTCGCGGGCGGCCTCCTCGAGCGAAGGGTCGAGCCCGACCACGCGGGCCCGCACCGTGATCGCCACGAACGACAGACAGAACAGCACGTGGGCGATGAGCGCGGTCGTGAAGCCCATGTCCACACCCGTGCTCACGAACAGCGACAGCAGCGAGGCGCCCATGACCAGTTCGGGCGAGGAGATCGCGGCGAACATGATCAGGTTCGTCGCGCCCTGACCCTTGAACCTGTAGCGGCCGAGCGCGAGGCCCATCAGCGTGCCGAGCACGGTTGTGATCACCACGCAGATCACCGCGAGCTGGATCGAGTTGATCATCGCGTCGGTCAGGTCCGGATACTCGTCGAGCCGTCCCCACCACTTGAACGTGAAGCCCTGCCAGGAGACGTTCGACTTGCTCTGGGTGTCGTTGAAGCCGAACGCGATCATGACGGCGATGGGCAGGAACAGCCAGGCGATGATCAACCAGACGTAGCCGAACAGCAGCCGGTCGGCGAGTTTGCGCTTCCTCATCGGGCCGCCGCCTCCAGCACGTTCTCGGTGCCCAGCGCCTTGGCGTAAGCGAAGATGCCCACGAGCATCGCGGCCATCAGCGTGAACGACAGCGCGGCGGCGGACGGGTAGTCGTTGTTGACCAGGTACTTCGTCTGGATGATGTTGCCGATCATCGTGTTCTGCGGCCCTCCGAGGATGCCCGCGTTCACGTAGTCGGCCGTCATCGGGACGAACGTCATCAGCACCCCGGCGAACACGCCGGGCAGCGACAACGGCAGCACGACCTTGCGGAAGGCCGCGCTCCTGGTCGCGTAGAGATCCTGCGCCGCCTCGACGCTGCGCGGGTCCACCCGTTCCAGCGCCACGTAGATCGGCAGGATCATGAACGGCAGGTAGTTGTAGACCAGGCCGCCGACCACCGCGACCGACGTCTGCAGCACGTGGAAGTCCTCGGGCAGCAGGCCGGACGCCTTCAGCGGCGCCAGCACGATGCCCTCGTCGGCCAGCAGGAACTTCCACGACACCGTGCGCAGCACGAAGGAGACGAAGAAGGGCAGCAGGACGAGCAGCAGATAGGTGGACTTCCGCGAGCCGCCCTTGAACGCGATCCAGTAGGCGATCGGATAGGCGAGCGCGATCGCGATGATCGTGCCCGCCAGGCCGTAGCCGACCGAGCGCAGGAACTGGGTCTGGAACAGCACCAGGGTGTCGGCGTAGTTGGCGAAGTTGAAGGTCTGGGTGAACCCGTCGACCACGTTCCCCTCCTGGGTGGACACCGAGGCCATGAAGACCATCGGCACCACCAGGAAGATCGCCAGCCACAGCCCACCTGGCAGGATCAGCAGGTAGGGGGTGAGCCGCTTCATGTCGCTAGCCCTGGGTGATGGGCTGGAAGATGCTCTCGAAGAGCTGGTCGGTCTTGCTGTCCAGCATCAGGTAGCCACGCATCTTGGCCAGGTCGGCGTCGGACGGGTAGATCAGCGGGCTGTTCGCCAGCTGCTCCAGGAACTCCTTGTCCTCCCCCTCGGCCTTGGCCGCGTCGGCGAGCACGAGCTCCTTGGTCGCCGGGACGGGAGTGATGTAGTTGATGTACTCCACGAGCATCGTGGCGATCTTCGGCTGGTAGACGTAGTCCATCAGGGCCAGCGCGTCGACCGGGTTGCGCGCGGTCTTCGGGATGCACATGTTGTCCGACCAGATCGTCGCGCCCTCCTTCGGGACGACGAACTTGAGGTTCTTGCCCTCGGTGATCTGCTGGAACACGTCGCCCGACCAGGCCATGGTGATCCAGATGTCGCCGCGGACCAGCGCGTCGATGTAGTCGTTCTCGTAGTACTTGCGCACGAGCCCGGCGTCACGCTGCTCCTGCAGCTTGGCGGCGGCCCTGCGCCAGTCGGCTTCCTTCGACTTCTCGGGGTCGATGCCGAGCGCGAACATCCCGAAGTTGGCGATCTCCTGGGCGTCGATCATCATGCCGACCTTGCCCTTGTACTTCGGGTTCCAGAGGTCGTTCATGCTGGTGACCTCGTCGACGAACTCCGGGTTGTAGGCGATGCCGGTGACGCCGAGCGTCCACGGGATGGTGAAGGTGTTGTTCGGGTCCCACGCCGGGTTCTTGACCTTCTCCGCCGCGTTGGCGGCGAAGTTGGGCAGCTTGGAGTGGTCGAGCGGGGCCAGGTAGCCGAGGCTGATCGCCCGCTGGAGCTGGTTGCCGTTGGTCATGACCATCAGGTCGAAGCCGATGTCCGTGCCGGCGGCCAGCTGCGGCTGGATCTTGCCGAACCAGGAGCCGTTGTCCTGGATGGCCTCGGTGTAGCTGACCTTGATGCCCTTGTCCTGCTCGAACATCTTCAGCGAGGGGTACTCCTTGCCCTCCTTGTCGATGTAGAGCGGCCAGTTGGCGAAGCGGAGCGTGCCGTTCTGCTTCTTGCCGGCCCAGAAGTCGGCGACGGCGTCCTTCTTCGGGGCTTCGGCCTTCTTGCCCTCGACGCCGCAGGCGGCGAGAGCGAGGGCGGCGGCCGACATTCCGGCCAGCTTGAGTGCGTCGCGGCGACTGGTGGTCATGCCGCGGATGAAGGCGGGGTTCGTGCGGATGTCCATGAGCGGGTTATCAACTTCCAATCGCGTATGAGTGCTGCGGCTGCCAGGACAGCCAGACGGCGTCGCCGCGCTCGGCCGTGACCATCGCGTCATGCGCGTTCTGCTGGAACACCATCACCTCGGCGCCGTCGGACAGCCGTACGGCGTAGCTGTTGTAGGTGCCCAGGTAGACGACCTCGGCGACGGTGCCCGGCACCGCGCTGACGTTCTGCGTGGGTTCGTCGACATCGAGCGTGATCTTCTCGGGGCGGACGGTCACGGTGACCTCGCCGTCCTGCCCTTCGGGCACCAGCACGCGCCCTCCCGCCACCTTCAGGACCCCGCCGGCCAGGGTGCCGGTCAGCAGGTTGGAGGTGCCGATGAACCCCGCGACGAACGCGCTCGCGGGCCGCTCGTAGATCTCACGGGGCCCGGCGAGCTGCTCGACCCTGCCGTCGTTCATGACGGCGATGCGGTCGCTCATGGTGAGCGCCTCGCTCTGGTCGTGCGTCACGTAGACGAAGGTGATACCCACTTCGCGCTGGATGCGCTTGAGTTCGATCTGCATGGCCTGGCGCAGCTTCAGGTCGAGCGCGCCGAGCGGCTCGTCGAGCAGCAGCGCCCTCGGGTTGTTGACCAGTGCCCTGGCCAGCGCCACGCGCTGCTGCTGACCGCCGGACATCTCGCGCGGCCTGCGCTTCTCCCGACCGGTCAGGTCGACGATGTCCAGCATCTCCCCGACGCGGCGCTTGATGTCCGCGTCGGGGGTCTTCTTCTGCTTCAGCCCGAAGGCCACGTTGTCCCACACGTTCATGTGCGGGAACAGCGCGTAGGACTGGAACACCATGTTCACGTCGCGCTTGTTCGGCGGGACGTTGGTGACGTCCTGGCCGTGGAGCTTCACCGTGCCTCGCGTCGGGTCCTCGAACCCGGCGATCATGCGCATGGTGGTGGTCTTGCCACAGCCGGAGGGGCCGAGGAGGGAGAAGAACTCCCCCTCCTCGATGGAGAGCGAGACGCCCTTGACCGCCTGGACGACCTCGCCATGCGAGACGTACTCCTTGATCACTTCGTCAAGGTCGATAGCGCTGGTCATACCAGGAAATGTCCCTCTTTGTTGGGGCTATTCGCCGATGTAGTGCATGACGTGCTTGACGCGGGTGTAGTCGTGCAGGCCGAAGACCGACAGGTCCTTGCCGTAGCCCGAGTGCTTGAAACCGCCGTGCGGCATTTCGGAGACGAACGGAATGTGAGTGTTGACCCAGACCACGCCGAAGTCGAGCTTGTTGGACATCCGCATGGCCCTGCCGTGGTCGGAGGTCCACACCGAGCCGGACAGGCCGTACTGCACGCCGTTGGCCTTGGCCAGGGCGTCGGCCTCGTCGGTGAAGGTCTGGACGGTGATGACCGGGCCGAAGACCTCGTTCTGCACCATCTCGTCGTCCTGCTGGAGGCCGTCGACGATGGTCGGAGCGAAGAAGTAGCCCCTGTCACCGACGCGGTGACCGCCGGTGAGGACCTTGGCGTGCGCGGGGAGCCGCTCGAAGAACCCGGAGACCTTGGCCAACTGGTTCTCGTTGTTGAGCGGTCCGTACAGCGCGTCCTCGTTGGACAGGTCGCCGGTGACGGTGTTGGCCGCCGCCTCGGTGAGAGCGGTGACGAACTCGTCGTGGACGCTCTCGTGGACCAGCACGCGGCAGGCCGCGGTGCAGTCCTGGCCGGCGTTGTAGAGACCGGCGGTGGCGATCGACTCGGCGGCGCCCTTGAGGTCCTTGACGTCGTCGAAGACCACGACCGGGGCCTTGCCGCCCAGCTCGAGGTGGACGCGCTTCAGGTCGTCGGCGGCGCTCCTGGCGACGGCCATGCCCGCGCCGACGGAGCCGGTGATGGCGACCATCGAGGCGGTCGGGTGGCTGACGACGAGCGCGCCGGTCTCACGGTCACCGGTGACGACGTTGAACACGCCGGCCGGGAGCACGCTGCCGAGGATCTCGGCGAGCTTGACCGTGGAGGCCGGAGTGGTGTCGGACGGCTTGAGCACGATGGTGTTGCCCGCGGCCAGCGCGGGGGCGATCTTCCAGACCGCCATCATCATCGGGTAGTTCCACGGGGTCACCTGGCCGATGACGCCCACGGGCTCGTGACGGATGACGCTGGTGTGCTCGGCGAGGAACTCGCCGGCCGTGGGACCCTCGAGCGTGCGCGCCGCTCCCGCGAAGAAGCGAAAGTGGTCGGCGGCCACGGGGGTCTCGTCCTCGGCCATGCGGGCTCGGGGCTTGCCGGTGTTGAGGCACTCGGCCTCGTTGATCTCGTCGGCCCGCGCCTCGATCGCGTCAGCGACCTTCAGCAGCAGGCCGGCGCGCTCGCCCGGCGTGGTCTGCCCCCACGATTCGAACGCGGCGGCCGCGGCGGCGTAAGCCGCGTCGACATCTTCCTGCCCGGAGATCGGGGCCTGGAGGTAGGCCTCGCCCGTGCAGGGGTCGATGATGTCGGAGAATCGGCCGCTCTTGGCGTCCACGAACTCACCGTTGATGAAGTTCTGCAGACGGGTGGTCAACGTTGACCTCCTGGTGAGGTGGCTGAGTTGTCGCGACTCTGACAGAGGGCCAGCATGACGACAAGGGATTTCGTTGTGAATATATCAAATTGCTACGAATTCGCTTGACTGAGACCCTAGAACTGACAACATGTCGCATCAGGACCGCACCAGCAATGTGCGGCGAGGAGGGATTGCCCCCAAATGACGACCCCGCCCAAGGTACGCAGGGACTCAGACGTCCGGCCTACCCAGGTCGTGCTCGACGACCTCTCCAAGCGGATCATCGAGGAGCTCCAGGAGGACGGCCGCAAGCCGTACGCGGCGATCGGCAAGGCAGTCGGCCTGTCGGAGGCCGCGGTGCGCCAGCGCGTGCAGCGGCTGCAGACCGACGGGGTCATGCAGATCGTCGCCGTCACCGATCCGCTGACGCTCGGCTTCCCCCGCCAGGCGATGATCGGCATCAACTGCGAGGGAGACCTGGACAGGATCGCGGACGAGCTGGCGTCGATCGAGGAGATCGACTACGTGGTGCTGACGGCAGGTTCCTTCGACGTGATCGTCGAGGTGGTCTGCGAGGGCGACCGCCACCTGCTGGAGATCCTCGGCAAGATCCGCGCCATCCCGGCGGTCCGCGCGACCGAGTCCTTCGTCTACCTGAAACTCCGCAAGCAGACGTACTCCTGGGGAACCCGCTAGGCCTGGAGCCCGAACGCCGAAGGGGTGTTGCCATGAGGCGCGCCTGTGCTGGTACTCAGTGCCCGCAGCCATGAGCACGCTGATGGGGGCCACGGCTTCCTGGAGGGCTTGACCCCGCGCTCCTGCCTGCGCTCGCGCACTAGATCCATGACTGCTTGGGTGGTCGTAGCGAAATACTGGATCGCATGAGAGTCGAGTTCGAGGTCGACGGCAGCACGCTCGTCGGCGACCTGAGGATCCCCGGCGGCGAGGGGCCGCGTCCCGCGCTGGTGTTCACCGGGCCCTTCACCGGGGTCCGCGACCAGGTGACCGGGCTGTACGCCGAGCGGCTGACCGGCAAGGGCTACGTCACGCTGGCCTTCGATCATCGCAACTGGGGCGAGTCGGGCGGCCGGCCCCGCTCGCACGAGGATCCACAGGGCAAGCTGAACGATCTCCGGGCCGCCGTCTCCCTGCTTCGCGGCCGGCCCGAGGTGGATCCCGAGCGGATCGGCGCGGTCGGCATCTGCCTGGGCGGCGGCTACGCGCTCAAGTTCGCCGCATTCGACCCCAGGGTGAAGGCGTTCGCGGGCATCGCGGGGGCCTACAACCACCCGTACGGCAGGCACTACGAGTCCGTCCTCGCCGACCTCACCCAGGTGCTGGAGCGACAGGACCGGGGAGGTCCGGTCGAGTACCTGCCCGCCGTGGCCGAGGAGGGCGAGGCCGCGATGCCCGGCGACGAGCCCTACGCCTACTACGGGGCCACCGCCTCGCCGTCCTGGAAGAACCAGGTGACCAGGGCAAGCATCCGCGAGCTGGTCACCATGGACAACATGATGGGCGCCGACTTCCTGTCGCCCACGCCCGGCCTGATCGTGCACGGGGTGATCGACAGGTTCTGCTCGCCGGAGGGGGCCGAAGAGGCCTACAAGCGGATGGGCCGGCCCAAGAAGCTCGTCTGGCTGGACGCCAGGAGGCACATCGACCTCTACGACGCCGAGCCGTACGTCACGCAGGCCGTGGAGGCGACCGCCGAGTTCATGGACGAGCACGTGTAACCGTCGATCTTCAGGGAAAAGACCGGACCTACCCCCGTATTGAGCACGGGGGTGGGATGTGCGGTGCGCGGCCTTGGCGGCTCTCACAGTCATGGTCGCGAGCTGCGGCCTGGCCCAGGAGCCCACGCCCAAGCTGGCGCGGGTCCGGCTGGTCCTGCCGGGGATCTGCACGGAGACCTACACCGACAAGGCCGCCGCCGCCAGGGCCCGCGCCGCGCTCAAGGCCGAAGCCCGGCGCTTCCTCGCCAGACAGCCGGGCAGGGTCGTCTACCTGGCCCGTGACCTGCGCACCGGCGCCACCGTGGGACACGGCGAGCACCAGCACGACATGATCACGGCGAGCGGCTCCAAGGTCGACATCCTCACCGCTCTGCTGGGTCGCCGCCACCGCCTGTCCGAAGCGGAGAACGACCTGGCCACGCGCATGATCAGGGAGAGCGACAACCGCGCGGCGGACGCGCTGTGGTGGCGGGTGGGCGGCGGCGCCGGCATGAGCCGCCTCTACCACCGCCTCGGCCTGCGGGAGACGACGCCGGGGGCCGGCAAGTACTGGGGCGGCACCAGCACCAGCCCCGCCGACCGGGTCAAGCTGATGGACCTGCTGGTTCGTGGTGGAGCGGGCCTGCGCGACGACGACAGGGCGCGGGTGCTGGCGCTGATGGAGCGGGTCCAGCCCGACCAGAGGTGGGGGATCAGCGCGGCGGCCAGGCCCGGTGACAGGGTGGCGCTCAAGAACGGCTGGACGCCGCGGCCCTTCGTCAGGAACACCTGGGCGGTGACCAGCTACGGGCGGATCCACGGGCCAGGGCGAGATCTGCTGCTGGCCGTACAGACCGATCAGCAGCCCAGCCACGGCACCGGGATCAGGGCCATCGAGGGCCTGGCCAGGCTGGTCGGTTCGCGGATCGGCGCGCTGGACCCGACGCGGACGCGCCGCTGCGTCAAGGAGCGCGAACTGCTGCGCGGCCCTAGACGGTCCTGACGAACGCGCCCGCCTCCGCGATCGCGGCCATGCCCTCCCTGGCCAGGTCGGCGAAGACCTGCACCCCAGCCCGGCGACCCTGGCGGTCCTGGTGCCGCGCGGCGGGCGCAGGACCACGGCCAGGAGGTCGATGACTGAGGCGAACCTCACAAGGCTGAGCGGAGTCCAGGCCAGCAGCGGGTAGACGAGCAGCCGGGCCAGCCACGGCATCAGGCGCGAGCCCAGACTGCCGCCTGGACGTTCTTCCATCGCCATGCATCGATTAAAATAGATTTTTGGTTCTATTGGCAGACCGCACGGCGGCCGCAGCGCGGTATCTACCCCGGTCGACAGAAGCCCATCATGATGCCCATCACGATGGTGCTCCCGGGGGTTCCCGCTTGAAGTCCTACCTGAACGTCCTCGCCACGCCCGGCGCGTGGCGCTTCCTGGCGCCCGCGCTCGTGGCCCGCCTGCCGTACGCGATGCTGCAGATGGGCATCCTGCTGCTGGTGCAGTGGTCCACCGGCTCGTACGGCGCGGCAGGCGTGGCCTCGGCCGCCGCCGCCATCTCACAGGCCGTCATCGGCCCGCAGACCGGCCGCCTGGCCGACAGGTACGGCCAGGCGCGCGTGCTGCTGCCGCAGGTCGCGGTGCACGCGCTCGCCCTCGGCGGGCTGCTGGCGCTGGCCGCCGCGCACGCCCCCGTGGCGCTGCTCGTGCTCACCGCCGCGCTGGCGGGAGCATCGCTGCCGCAGGTCGGCGCGATGGTCAGGGCCCGCTGGTCGCACACGCTCGGCGGCTCGGGCAAGCTCGGCACCGCCTTCGCCGTCGAGTCGATCACCGACGAGCTCACCTTCACTCTGGCGCCCGTGCTGCTGGTGACGCTCTCGACGGTCTTCTCGCCCGTCGTGGCCCTGGTGGTCGCGCTCACGCTCATCGTCACGGGCACCGTCGGCTTCGCGGTCACCCGGGTGGGCGCCCCGGAACCGATGCCGGTCAAGGTGCGCTCCAGCAAGGGGGTGCTGCGCCTGCGCGGGGTCGCGCTGCTCGCGCTGGGCTTCCTCGCGATGGGCTCGGTCTTCGGCAGCATGCAGGTCGGCATCACCTCCTACACCGCCCAGCTCGGCGTCCCCGCCGTCGCCGGGCCCATCTACGCCACCTTCTCGGGCGCCAGCGTGGTGGGCGGGCTGCTCTACGGCGCGGTCCGCTGGCGCGTCTCGGCACCGGCCCGTCTCGCCTGGGGCCTCGCCCTGCTCGCCGCGGCCACCAGCGCGCTGATGTTCGCGGGCTCGATCCCCCTCCTGTACGGCGCGGCCGGACTGGCGGGCCTCGTCATCGCGCCCGTCATCATCACCGGGTACACCATCATCGAGCGGCTGACGCCCGCCGAGGTGCGGACGGAGGCCTTCACCTGGCTGACCGGCGGGATCGGGCTCGGGCTGGCCACCGGCGCCTCGATCGCAGGACAGCTCGTCGACCACTTCGGCCCCTCGGTCGCCTTCGTGGTGCCGCCCCTGATGACCGGGCTGGCCGCCGTGCTGATCGTCACCCGCCTGCGCAGCCTGCGCCCGCTTCCCGAACCCGCCGCCGGTCAGCAGGCCGTGGGCCGTCGCTGAAGTCCGCCGGGTGGCTCAGCGGCGAGAACCGGTCAGGCGTGGGCGAGGACGTCCTCGGGGATGACCTTGGGCACGCCGCGCAGCGTTTGGAAGGCGACCCCGGCCAGCACCACCAGCAGCCCCGTGGTGGTGAGCGCGGTCAGCTGGAGCGCCTCGACGAAGGCCAGCTTGGCCGCCTCGATCACCGAGGGCGGGACCCGGTCGGCCACGCTGAGCGCGCCGCCGAGGCTGTCGGCGACCTGCGGCGGCAGCCCCGCGGGCAGCACGAGGTTGTCGCGGTAGGCCCCGGCCAGGATGCTGCCGAGAACCGCGATGCCGAGGGAGCCGCCCAGCTCGAAGGCGGTCTCGGAGAGCGCGGCCGCGGCCCCCGCGCGCTCCTTGGGCACGGCGGCCAGGATGGTGTCGTTGGTCACGGCGAACGTGAAGCCGATGCCGAGCCCGCCGACGATCATGCCGATCAGCAGGTAGCCGAAGGTCGTGGTGGTGTCGGCCTGGGTGTAGACGGCGAAGGAGCAGGCCGACATCAACAGGCCGAGCGCGACGACGGTGTTGCGTCCCCAGCGCATGACCAGCGGGGCGGCCAGCGCGCCGCCGACCGCGCCCGCCAGGCCGCCCGGCAGGGAGGCGAAGCCCGCCTGCAGCGGCGTCCAGCCCAGCACGAGCTGCATGTACTGCGCGAAGATCAGACTGAGCGCGATCATCCCGAAGATGGCGAACAGGTTGGCGCCGACCGCGCCCGAGAACGCGCGGTACCGGAAGAGCCGCAGGTCGACCAGCGGTACGGCCAGCCGCGTCTGCCGCCACCCGAAGGCGACCAGGGACAGGACGGCCAGCAGGGCCGCGACCGCCACGTTGGCCGCGAAGCCGTCGATGACCCAGCTCTTGAGCGTGTAGACGGCCGACACCACACCGACGATCGACAGGACCACGCTCGCGGGGTCGATCCTCGCGGCGTGCGGGTTGCGCGACTCCGGCAGCACCAGGACCCCGCCGACCAGCACCAGTGCCATCACCGGCAGGTTGATCAGGAAGACGGAGCCCCACCAGAACGAGTTCAGCAGCAGGCCGCCCACGATCGGGCCGAGCGCGAAACCCGCCGCGCCCATGCCGCTCCAGATGCCCACCGCCATGGTCCGCTCGGCGGGGTCGGTGAAGACGTTGCGGATGATGGACAGCGTCGAGGGCATGATCGTGGCGCCCGCGACGCCGAGCAGCGCCCTCGACGCGATGAGCAGTTCGGCGCTGGGCGCGTAGGCGGTGACGGCCGAGGCGACGCCGAACGCGACGGCGCCGATCAGCAGCAGCTTCTTCCTGCCGATCCGGTCGCCCAGGTTGCCCATGGTGATCAGCAGGCCGGCCAGCGCGAAGCCGTACATGTCGCCGATCCACAGCTGCTGCGTCACGGTCGGGCTGAGGTCGGCGGTCAGCTTGGGCAGGGCGAGGTGGAGGACGGTCAGGTCGATGGCCAGCAACAGCTGGGCCAGGCAGGCGATGGCGAGACTGCCCCATTTCAGGTTCATGCGGTCAGCGTCGGGGGCGCCGCTGACCGTTCACTCACCAAGCGCTGACAGCCCCTCCTCCGCGCGCGAGTGCAGCGGCAGGTTGACGCCCTCGGTGCTGGTCAGGACCCGGGTGTACCAGTCGCGGGCGGCCTCCGTGTCACCGGACAGGAGCTCGGCGGCGGCCAGGCCCAGCATGATCTGCAGCCGGGTGTCCTCGGCGCTGTACCAGTCGAAGGGGCACTCGGCCAGCGCCTGCTCCATGAGCGCCTTGGCTCGCGTCGCGTCGCCGCGCAGCCGGGCGACCTCGCCGAGGCCCAGATGCGCCCTGGCTAGGGTCTCGCGGGCGCCCGAGCGCGCGGCCAGCTCCACCACGCGCAGGTACTGCCGTTCGGCCCCGGCCAGCTCGCCCAGGCGCAGGACGCTGTCGGCCATGCGGCAGCTGTAGTCGGCGATGTCCTCGGCCGCGCCCAGCTCCTCTGCCAGCGACAGCGCCTGGCCGAGCAGCTCGACCGAGGTGGCGTAGTCACCCTGCTGGTGGGCGAGGTCGGACATGCCCGACAGCGCGAGCGTGCTGCCCCACCGCTCCCCGAGCTCGCGGAAGTAGTCCAGCGACTGCCCGAAGTGGACCCAGGCCTGCTCGTGCCTGCCGAGGTTCTGCTGCATGAAGGCCAGCCCGGCGTGGCTGAGCCCCCGGATCCACGGCGCCAGCCCGTCGAGCGCCTCGGCGGTCATCGTCGCGATCATGTCGTAGTCGTCAGGCGGACCGTGGAACATCGGGAGCATCACGTTGAGGAACTCCCTGCGGAAGGCCTGAGCCCCGTCGTACGGCAGCGGCCCGAGGTCGCCGGGCTGCTGGGCCGTCCACGCGGCCACGAGCACGCACATGGCGTACTCCTCCTCGAGCCCGTCCACGGGCGCCGAGCCGAGCGCGGCCAGCAGCTCCGCGGCCATGGCGGCGCTCTCCGCCCGCCTGCCCCTGACCCACCAGTAGCAGGACAGCGAGCCGACCAGCCGCAGGCCGTCGGCCGTCGCGCCCTCGTCCACCGCCCACCGCAGCGCCGCGTTGAGGTTGTCGCGCTCCTCGTCGAGCAGCGCCAGCCACTTCAACTGCTCGGCCTGGCGCAGGTGCGGGTCGGCGGTGGCGGCCAGCTCGCCGTAGTAGGCGGCGTGCGCGCGCCTGAACGTCTCGACCTCGCCCGCCTCCGACAGGCGTTCCGCGCAGTAGGCCCTGATCGTCTCGAGCATGCGGTAGCGCCCGCCCACCACCTCGACCAGCGACTTCTCCACCAGAGAGCTGAGCACTTCCTCGGGCAGCCCGCAGACCCGCTCGGCCGCCTCCAGGGTCGCGCCTCCGGCGAACACCGTCAGCCGCCTGGCCATCGCCTGCTCGCTCTCGTCGAGCAGGTCCCAGCTCCACGTGACCACCGCGCGCAGCGTCTGGTGCCGTGGCAGCGCCGTACGGCTGCCGCGGGCCAGCAGCCTGAACCTGTCGTCGAGCCGCGCGGCGACCTCGCGCACCGGCAGCGTCCGCAGCCTGGCGGCGGCCAGCTCGATCGCCAGCGGCAGCCCGTCGAGCGCCCTGCAGATGTGGACGACGTGGTCGAGGCCGCCCTCCTCCACCGTGAAGCCCGGCAGCACCGCCGCCGCGCGGTCGGCGAAGAGCTGGACCGCCGGGTAGTCGAGGGCGGCGGGCGCGCCTGGAGGCGGCAGCCGCAGCGGTTGCACGGGGAAGATCGCCTCGCCGGTGATGCCCAACGCCTCACGGCTGGTGGCCAGCAGCCGCAGGTGCGGGCAGGCCGCCAGCAGCCGGTCGGCCAGGGCGGCGGCCGCGCCGATGAGGTGCTCGCAGTTGTCGAGGACGAGCAGCAGCCTGCGTTCCCCGAGCGCCGTGACCAGCCTCGCGGCGGGATCGGTGGCGGGGCGGTCGGGGCTGGGCTGCATGGAGTCGCGCAGGTCGAGCGCGTCGACCACCGCCTGGGCCACGTCGGCGCCGTCGGTGAGCGGGGCGAGCTCGACGAAGCAGACGTCGAGGGGCGCGAGCGTGGCGGCCTCGGCGGCCAGCCTCGACTTGCCCGCCCCTCCCGGACCGATGAGCGTGAGCAGCCTGGCCTCCTCCAGCAGCCCCTGCACCCGCCTGAGGTCCTCCGCGCGGCCGACGAAGCTGGTGAGCGGGGCGCGCAGGCCCTGCCGGGACATCGGCGCCGCGCCGGTGGCGGGAGCAGGGCCGAGCGAAGGATCGGCGCGCAGCACCGCGAGGTGGGCGGCGGCCAGCTCGGCTCCAGGCTCGACGCCGAGCTCCTCGTCGAGGAGCCTGCGGCCCTCCTCGAAGGCGGCCAGGGCCTCGGCCTGGCGGCCGCTGCCGTACAGGGCGCGCATCAGGTGCACTCTCAACCGCTCGCGCAGCGGGTGCGCCGCGACCAGCTCGCGCAGCTCGGCGACCAGCTCGCGGTGCGCGCCGAGCTCCAGCTCGGCCTGTGTCCTGTCCTCCGTGGCGGCCAGCCTGAGCTCGGCCAGGCGGGTGACGGCCGCCCGCGCGAGCGGCGCGTCGGCCAGCGGAGCGCCACGCCACAGCGCGAGCGCCTGCCTGAGACGGCCCGCCGCCCGCGCGGGATCACCCGCGCGCAGCGCCTGCCGCCCCTCGGCGGCCAGCCGCTCGAAGCGGTGCGCGTCGACGTCCTGCGGGTCGATCGCCAGGCGGTAGCCCGCCGGGTGGAACTCCACCAGGTCCTTGCCCAGGGCCCGCCGCAGCCTGGAGACCTGCGACTGCAGCGCGTTGGCGGCCCCCTCGGGCGGCTCGGCGCCGTAGAGGCCGTCGATCAGCTGCTCCTGGGTGACGATCCGGCCCGCCTCGGCGGTCAGCAACACCAGCAGCGCCCGCACCCGCGGACCGCCGAGCGCGACGGGCCGGCCGGCCCCGTCGAGCACCCGGGCGGGACCGAGGATGTCGAAACGCATGGCCCCGATTATCGCGGGTCAGGCAACAACCCGACGATCTCCTCATACGTGGGCAGGGCGGGATCCTTCTCGAGGACGGCGAGCGCGCCCTGGAGCGCCGCCCGGTAGAGCAGCGAGCCCGTGCTGATCCTGGCCACGCCCACGCCCGCGAGCTCCGCGACGCCGTGGCTGTAGAGCACGTTCAGCGGCAGCTCGGTGGCCTTCGCGAGCTCGGCGATGGCCGCCAGGTCGGCGACACCGGGGACGAAGACGCCGTCGGCGCCCGCGTCCGCGTAGGCGCGGATCCGCTCGGTGGCGGAGTCTCCGGTGCCGAGCCAGTGCGCGTCGGTTCTGGCGTTGACGAACACGCCCCTTCCGGTGACGGCCCGCAGAATGCGGGTCTGCTCGGCGATGGGGCGCAGCGTGCCGTCGGCCCGGCCGTCCTCCAGGTTGATCCCCGCCACGCCCAGGCCCGCGAGCAGGTCGACCAGCTCGGCGACGGCGGCGGGATCGTCGCTGAAGCCGTTCTCGATGTCCACGGTGAGGTAGGCGGGCAGGTCTTTCACGAGCAGGACCAGGTCGAGGGTCTCCGCCCTGGTGGCGGCGGCCGCGTCGGGTTTGCCGTGGACGGCGGCCACACCCAGGCTCGTGGTGCCGATGGCGGGGTAGCCGCGGGCGGCCAGCAGGGCGGCCGAGCCGTAGTCCCACGCGTTGGGCAGCAGGAGCGGCTCGCCTGGCTTGTGCAGGTCGTGGAAGGTCATCGGGGCTCCATGATCGTTTCCAGGACGCCGGTGGCGATGGCCATGGCGTGCTCGGCTCCGGGACAGGGACGCAGGCCGTGCCCGAAGGTGAGGTGCTCGTCGTGGCCCTCGTTCGCGGCCACGAGGTCGATCTCGACCGGCGCCCCCTGGTGGGCGTCGACCCGCCTGGTGACCAGCAGCGGCGGATCGCGGCGGAGGGTCTCCAGCAGGAGCCGTCCGGCGGTGGCGCTCCCGGCGGCGGCGCTTACGTCGGGGGCGCTCCCGCCGGGGGCGCTGGCCGGTGCGGCGGCCTCGAGCGCCGGGCCGGGCGGGAGCCGGGCGACGGCGTTGCGCAGGAGTCCCGCGGTGGCGCCGTGGGCCTGCAGGAGGACGGTGATCCGGGCGACGACGCGGGGCAGGTCGCCGGCCGGGCCGACCAGGACGAGCAGGGTCGCGACCGCGGCGTCCGCCTCGGGGCCGCCGTCTCCCGAGAGGTAGCCGGTGGCCGCCGCGTCGACGGCGCGGACCAGCGCGTCGGTGTCCTCGATCCCGAGCGCCTCGCCCAGGACCCTCGCGGGAATCTCCGCGAGCTCCACGCCGAGGGCCGCGCGGATGGCGGCGGCCGCGCGCAGGGCCGAGGGGTCGAGAGCGGACAGGCACTCCTCCACCAGGGCGCGCCGCTCGGCGTGCACGGGGCCCGAGGCGAAGCGGGACACCTGTGAGCGCAGCCACGCCAGGGTGCCGAAGGGGGCGCCCGAGGGCGCAGGCGGCGGGACGTACGAGGGATCGGACAGGACGGCTCGGGCCGCCGCGTGGTCGGTGATGCGCATGGTGTCGACGGTAGGCCCTGGTCAGTTCGGCGACGGCCGAAGAGTGTCGGAGGGGATCTCCAGCAGCAGGGACAGGCTGGTGAGGCCCGCGTCGGTCACCTTGAGCGCCCGCTGGCCGCCGATCCTGGTGACCCAGCCCGCGTCGAGGGCGTGGCGGCACAGCGCGGCGCCCGCGGTGCCGGCCAGGTGCGGACGGCGCTCGGTCCAGTCGAGGCACGGCCTGGCCATCGGCCTCGTCCGGCTGGCCGTCAGCGTGATGCCGAGTTCCTCGAACCACGCCGCTCCCGACGCGCTCAGCGAGAAGCCGGGGTCGAGCAGGCCGTGGGAGAGGAGGGCGTCGGTGACGGTGACGCCGAGGCGTCCCGCGAGGTGGTCGTAGCAGGTGCGCGCCCTGGCCAGGGCGCTGGCCGCGCTGGCGGCCCTGAGTGTCGTGGGCGCGGGCCCTGCGGGCCTGACCCGGGCGGCGAGGTCCTCGACGAGCTGCGCGGTGGCCGCGTCGGCCAGCCGGACGTAGCGGTGCCTGCCCTGCCGCTCCTCGGCGAGCAGGCCGCCCTCGACCATCTTGCTGAGGTGCTCGCTGGCGGTGGAGGGGGCGACCCCTGCCGCCCTGGCGAGCTCGCCCGCGGTCCACGCCCGCCCGTCGAGCAGCGCCAGGCAGAACGCCGCCCTGGTCGGATCGGCGAGCAGCGCCGCGAAGGAGGCGAGGCCTTGAGCTGACATGTCTCCACGGTAGGGCCCTGACGGTTCGGCGGACACCGAACCGTCAGGCCGCCCTCGCCCGGTCCGCGGGCGCGGCGGGCGCAGAGGTCACGACGGGCGCGGCAGGCGCGGGGTCGCGGTTCTCGCTCGTGACGACGGGAATCCGCGTGGGAAGGCGGTTGTCACGGGAGGCGGCCACGCCCATCGCGACCACCAGCACGACCTCGGCCACGATCACCGCTCGCTCCAGCAGGCCGTAGTAGGCCTCCCCGCCGATGAACGGCGAGGTGAGAGCCGCCGGGTGGGCGGCGAGGTAGACGGTCAGCGCGACGACCGCGGTGCCGACGAGCGACCTGACCAGGTTCCAGCGGGGGAGCGGCGCCCTGCCTCTGGCGAGGGTCCACCCGGCGACGGGCAGCGAGGTGAACACCACGGCCGAGGCCCACCGGTGCACCTCGCCCGACAGAGAACTGGCCGTGCCGTGATCGGTGGGGAAGAGCGCGCTCAGCATGAGCCCTCCCGCCGCGGCGACCAGCAGCACCCTGGTGGCCGCGGTGCGGGCGGGTTCGCGTACGGCCAGGCCGTAGGCGAGGAAGACGCAGCCTGCGGCCAGGGCCAGCATGCCGACCATGACGGGGGCCACCCCGCCGGGCACGAGAGCGTAGTCGCTGACGAGGGTCTGCGCGGGCAGCGCCAGGTGCGCGTAGGCCAGCGCCGCCGCGCACACCAGCGCCGCGATCAGGGGAGCGGCCAGGATCATCGGGCGACCTCGGCGTAGATCTCCTCGAACCGGGCCAGCGAGGCCTGGTGGTCGTGGGTGAGCGCCAGCTCGCGGCTGGCCTTGCCCGCCCGCTCGCGCAGGCCGGCGTCGGTCAGCAGCGCGGTCAGGTGCCGGGCCAGCTCGATCACGTCGCCGGGCCGGTACAGGAAGCCGTTGTCCGCCACCAGGTGCGGCAGCGCCATCGCGTCGGCCGCGACGACCGGCAGGCCGCTGGCCATGGCCTCGAGCGTTGCGATGCTCTGCAGCTCGGCGATGCCCGGCATGGCGAAGGCGTCGGCCGCGGCGAACGCCTGCGGCATCGCCTCGTCGGGCACGAACCCGAGGAAGAAGACCCGGTCGCCGACACCGATCTTCCTGGCCAGCTGCTCGAGCGGCTCCCGCTGGTTGCCCTTGCCCACCAGCGCGACCTGCGCGTCCGTCTCGTTCACGATGTACGGCAGCGCCCGCACCAGCTCGTCCAGCCGCTTCTCCTCGTCGAGCCGGCCCACGAACAGCACCGTCTCGCGGTCGGGCAGCCCGAACGCCCTGCGGGCCCAGGCCTTCGGCTCCGGGCGAGGGCTGAACCTGGTCAGGTCGATCCCGCAGGACACCGCCTCCACCTCGCGCGTGAAGCCCTGGTCAGCCAGGAGCCCCGCGGCCAGTGGCGTGGGAGTGGTGACGTGGTCGGCGCGGGCGAAGATCCTGCTGAAGTCGCGCCAGGCCAGCCTGCCCGCCTTCTCCCGCAGCTTGGCGGGGATGTGGGCGAACTGGAAGAGGTTGTCGGGCATGAAGTGGTTGGTGGCCACGATCGGCACGCCGTTCCTGCGCGCCGCCGCCATCGCGGCCCTGCCCACGACGAAGTGCCCCTGGGTGTGCAGGACATCCGGCTGGATCGCGTTGACCAGGCGGTCGAGGCGCGTCGGGACCGTCACCCGCATCGTCGGGTGGACCAGCAACGGCGCCGAGCGCAGCCGGTGCACGATCACGCCGTCCTCGACCGTGGCCTTGGCGGGGCCGTCCTCCGACTGGCAGATCACGTGGACGTCGTTGCCGCGCTCGGCCAGTCCCGTGGCCAGGCGGTGGGTGAAGACGGCCGCGCCGTTCACGTCGGGCGGGTAGGTGTCGGTCGAGATCAGCACACGACGGGGCCTGGTGGGCACCGGCACGAGCGACGGGCGGGCGGTCTCGGACGAGACGAGCGGCATGGCCATGGGGGACTCCTACGTGGTTCGTCTAGGTACGTGATTCGAGAGGGGTGGTGCGGGCGAGCGCCACCGTGCCCGCGGCGGTGAGGGCGGCGGCGGCGATCGGGGCGATGCCCTGGGGGAGGGGCTCACCGAGGAGGAGGGCGCCGAAGGCGACAGCGGTCAGGGGGTCGGCGATCTGCAGCGAGGCGAACGACACGCCGAAGTGGCCGACGGCGTAGGCGCGCTGCAGGAGCACGAGGGCGAGCAGGGCGGGAACCGGCAGCGCCAGCAGGTACCACCAGTTCCACGCGCCGTCGACGAGGACGCGCATGAGGGTCGCGGTCGCGCCGTACAGCACGCCCGCGCTGGTGGCCAGCAGGGCCGCACGCCCCGCGGGCGAGGCCACCTTCGACCCCGCCCACAGCAGGACCGCCGCGATGCCCGCGACCGCGAGCAGCGTGGCCGCGCCGTTGGGACTGAGGTAGGTGGGGCCGGCGTGCGCGGGCACCAGCAGGACCAGCCCGATCAGGCCGATGGCGACGGTCGCCGCGGCGGCCAGCTCCTGGCGGGAGGGTCTGCGGCCGTGCAGTCCCGCCGCGATCGGCAGGGCGAACAGCAGGCTGGCCACGCCCATCGGCTGGACGACCGTCAGCGGGCCCAGGCCGAGCGCGACGATGTGCAGGCCGCCGCCCACGGTGATGGACACCCCGCCGATCAGCCAGCGGGGCTTCCTGAGCAGGGCGAGCAGGCCCGGCTTGGCCGAGCCCGCCGCCTCGAACTGCTGGAGAGCGGCGCCGAGTGCGAAGAACAACGAGCCGAACAGGGCGACCGCCGCGGCCAGCACAGTCATGGACGCTCTCCTTTCACCTGGATGAAGCCATACGGAGGTGTCCACTCAGGGACACCGGAGCGAACAGTCAGGAGTCTCCTTCCGCACTCTGTGCGGCGGTGACGAGCACTCTGTGAGAACCCTGTGAACGCCTCTTGCGCACCCAGCGGACGATCTCGACGACCGCGGTGATCGACACCGCGATGCCCAGGCCGAGCAGCAGGCCCTTGAGCGGGTCGTTCTCGAAGGCCATGCCGCCGAAGAAACCGATCAGCGCGGAGTAGACCGCCCACGAGCTGGTCGCGATCGCGTCGAAGAAGGCGAACGACCTGCGCGGGTAGCGGACGCCGCCCATCGTCAGCGTCGCCGCCGTCCTGCCGCCGGGGATGTAGCGGGCCACCACGAGCAGCAGCCCGCCGCGCTCGGCGAGCGCCTGCTGCGCCCAGGTGTAGGCCTTCTTGCCCTGGAGCCGCCTGCCCGCCTTGCTGCCGATGAAGTACGAGATGTGGTCGCCGGTGAACGCGCCGAGCGCCGCGACGACGATCACCAGCCACAGGTTCGGCTCGCCCGTCGAGGCCGCGAACACACCCGCGATGATCACTGACGTCTCGGCGGGGACGATGGGGAAGAACCCGTCGAGCAACGCCAGCGCGAACAGCGCGAGGTACAACCACGGTGCCGACATCACCTGGTTGAGCAGGTCGAGAATGGCGTGAGACATGGAATTGCGCTCCGGTCTGTGGAGGAGTTCTCCCAGAGTGGCGGCGGGATTCTCGGGCGGCATCGGGGAAAAGCCCCCGCCCGCACCCCTGCCGTCCCCTGGAAAAGTCAGGGATCCAGCCCCTTGAACCTAGGGACGGGCCCTGCTGCGGCACATCGGACGATCGGCACCCGCGACCCCCTACTTTCGTCAGGTAGGTCGATCCAACCTGGGAAGGAGCGCGGGAACACTGGTGCCCGGATGGAGATCGGCGGTGGGGCTGGCACCACCTTCCGCGGTGGGCTTGGCCGTAATCCCTGACTTTCGGCAGGGGTGGCGGGCCAGGGTTCCCGGCTACCGTTTCGGGCATGTGCCGCACACCCCGCCAGGTCCTCTACGACGTGCTCCTGTGGATCACGCTGTCCGTCCTGGCGTCCGCCGCGGGCCCCGATCCCTTCGCCGATCCCGGCGCCTTCGTCCTCGTGACCGGTGGGCGCGTGCTGCTGCTCGGCCTGGCCGTCCTGGTCGGCAGGCCGTGGCCGTTCGTCGCGCTGGTGATCCTGCTGCCGCTCGGACCGTGGGACTTCCGCGACGGCCTGGCCACCACGACCTGGGACTTCACCGGCGGCCTCGCCACGGCCGACCAGCTGTGGCCGCTGTCCCTCGTCAACGTGAAGATCTTCCCGTTGTCCTCGACCACGCCGGCCGTGGTCTGGTACGCCTACCTGGCGGGGCGGCGCACCGCCACGACGTGGCCCGCGCCGGCTCTCCTCGGCATGGCCACACTGGTCGGCGTGGGAGTCGTGCTGGCTCAGGGCGGACTCCTGCGGCACTGGGTGACGATGGTGACCGGCCTCATCGGCTGCTACGTCGTGCCGTACCTGCTGGGGAAGGTCCGGCGGCTGCTGCTCCAGCAGCGCGAGCGGACCCAGCTGTCGGTGGCCGCGCAGGCCAGGCTGCGCGAGCGCACCCGCATCGCGCACGACATGCACGACTCCCTCGGTCATGACCTCGCCCTCATCGCGGTGCGGGCGGCGGGTCTCGAGATCGCTCCGGGGCTCGACCCCGCGCAGGCGAAGGCCGCCGGTGAGCTGCGGGTGGCCGCCTCGGAGGCCACCGAACGGCTGCGGAAGATCGTCGGGCTGCTGCGCGACGACGTCGATCCCGCCCCGCTGGCGCCGGTCGCGGCCGACCTCACCGACCTGGTGGAACGCTCCCGCGACTCCGGCATGGAGGTCTCGCTGGAGGTCGCCGACGGCCCGGTGCCCGAGCTGGCCTACCGGGTGGTCCAGGAGGGGCTGACCAACGCCGCCAAGCACGCGCCGGGGTCATGGGTGCGGGTCACCGTCTCGCCCACGCGGATCTCGGTGCGCAACGGCCCGGCCCGTCACCGGCCCACCGCGGTGCCGGGCGGCATGGGCCTCACCGGGCTGCGCGAGCGCGTACGGCTGGCGGGAGGCACGATGACCGCCGGCCCGGTGGACGACGGCTTCGAACTCGTCGTTGTCCCCCTTGAGGGGGAGCGGGATCCCCTCGGGGCGTGAGGGAAGGACGGCAGGGAACCGGCAGAGTCGGGAGCATGGACGCTCCCCGAGCCGGCATCGGCCGGATCACCGCCGCGGTGGTCGCGATGGCCGCCACCCTTCCCTATCTCACGATCAAGATCCTGTGGCTGACCGGCGACACGGTCGGCGTGACGGCGCCCTCCCTGATGAACTCCGCCACGATGGTCGGGCTCAACGCGATGACCTTCGGCATGGACGTCGTCGGACTGCTGCTCGCACTGGCCTTCACCATGCGGTGGGGCATGCGGCTGCCGGCCTGGCTGGTGCTGCTGCCGATCTGGGTGGGCATCGGGCTGCTGTCGCAGATCCTGGTGAGCCTGGCCGTCACGCTGCTGCTGGAGGGGGCGGGGGCCTTCGGCAACGAGTTCCTCGCCGGCTGGGTGTACCTGGTCGTCTACGGCGGCTTCTCGCTGCAGGGGGTCGGGCTGATCGTCGCTTTCTCCCTCTACGCCCGCGAACGCTGGCCGTGGGTCTTCCGCTCCGGCGCGGCGCGGACCGCGGTGCCGTTCCAGCACGTCGTGGGCCGCGGCAGCCTGCTGGTCGCCGCGGTCGTCGGCGGCGCGAACCTCTACTGGGCCCTCGGCGGCACGGCGGGCCTCGACCCCGCGGTGGTGGCGGCGCGGACCATGGCGGGCGGAATCGCGCAGACCTTCACGGGGGTGCTGGCGATCGCGGGCGCGCTCGCCTACCTGTCCCTGCTGCGCGGGAGCGCGCCGTGGGCGGTGGTGCTGAGCTGGCTGGGCAGCGGCTCGCTGTTCGGCTGGGGCCTCTACAAGATGATCATCATCGTGACGGCGGGCCCGCTGCGGGCGACCGTTCCGATGGTCGCGACCGACCTCGTGGACCTGTTCTCGCTGCTGACCGGGATGGTGCTGGGAATGGCGGGTGCGTTCCTGCTGATCGAGAGGTCAGGCGGGGGCGTGCAGCCGGTGCAGCACCCGCTTGAAGGCCCACAGCGAGAAGGCGATCGCGAGACCGCTGATAGCGGCCACCGCTGAGGTGCGCAGCAGCATGTAGACGCCGATCATCGCCGACTCGTGGATGTAGAGCAGGATGCTCACCGTGGAGTTGGCCAGCAGCACGAAGGCCCACAGCAGGGTGATCCTGGCGAAGAACCTGCGCATCCGCTCGTGCTTGAGCACCGCCTGGGGCAGGTGGATGTAGTCGAGGGTGAGCTTCTGCACCATCGGCCTGTTCAGCCGGACCGAGGCCAGGAAGATCATGCTGATGCAGATCGTGCCGAACTCAGGTGTGAGGAAGAAGACAGCGTTGTTGCCGGTGACGAGGGCGATCAGGGTGCGGGCGGTGATCGCGACCGCGGCGAGGAACATCGTCGCGGGCACCCTGACCCTCCTGACGAGCCGCCATCCCACCCCGAGGTAGACCCACGACACCGCCGCGATCAGCGCGCCCGTCTCGCCCAGGACCGTGAGGGCGGTGTAGAAGACGGCCAGCGGGGCGACGACGCCTTCGAGCAGGCGCGGGGTGGCCTGCCTGGCCATGGCGGTCAGGCGGGGCAGCACGACAGGGGGATGGCTCAACTCTGCTCCGTAGGTCGGCCGGCGTTCAGCGTCTACCCAGGCTCGGAAGGGCCAGGCATCAGCGGACGCTGCCGCCGGGGTTACGGCACGGTTACCCCGGCGCACGGGGGCGCACCGGTGGCTTACCGTACCTGAGCCCTGGGAGTGCCACCGTCAGATCGTGCTTGTTGATCTTGGCCTGTCCCGGTGTCATGGTCCGTCACATGCGTCCTTGCGAGTCCGTTGCGCTCGGACTGCTGATCGTCGCGGTCGACCTCTGATGAGCCGGGTTCGGGTGGGTCGTCGTCGTGGCGGACCTCGGGCGGCTGGGGCGCCCGGCGTTCCCACGGGGCCAGGGTCGCGGCGGCGGCCGTCGTCTCAGTGACGGCTGATCGTGGAGCTGTTCAGGATCGAGCACGTGGCCCCCGTGCAGGGGCAGGCGGGGATCAGCTCAGGCCGGCGGTGGCGAGCTTGGCCCCGAAGCCGAGGAAGAGGGCGCCCACGCCCGCGGTGAGCGTGGCCGACAGCTTGCGCCTGGCTTTGAACTGCCCGGCCAGGAAGCTGCCCCCGAAGATCAGCGCCGACAGGTACAGCATGCTGAAGACCTGGATGATCGCGCCGAGGATGAGGAACGACAGGGCGGGGGCCGTGTAGGACGGGTCCACGAACAGGATGAAGTAGGAGACGAAGAACAGGATCGCCTTCGGGTTCAGCAGGCTGATCGTCAGCGCCTTGCTGAAGGGGCGCACGTCGCGCTCGCTCACCAGGGCGTTCGCTGGGGCCTGCGCCGTGGAATGGGAGCGCCACGCGGACCACGCGCCTCTGATCATCTGGAAGCCGATCCAGCCGAGGTAGGCCGCGCCCGCGACCTTCACGATCGTGAACACCAGGGGAGCCGAGCGCAGCAGCGTCGCGGCGCCGGCCGAGGCCAGCACCATGAGGACCGTGTCGCCGACGAACACGCCGGCCGCCGCGCGGTAGCCCTGGCGCACGCCGCGCTGGGCGGCGAGGGCGAGGACGTAGAGCGAGTTGGGGCCCGGCAGCAGGATGATGAAGAACGCTCCGACCATGTACGTCCAGATGTCGGTCACGCCGAAGAACATGTCTCACTCGCTCCTGCTCAGATGGTTCCTTTCACATTAGCGTGCGCTATTTCTGGACATGTCAGGATGGCCGGTACCACAGGCCGCCGCCCGCGCGCCGGTGGCCGAGCGACCGGTAGACGGCGTCGACCAGCGCCTGTCCCCTCGGGTTGACGGCGAGACCGGTGCCCTGACGGTTCATCGTGTAGGCGAAGGCCAGCCGAGCGGGTGGGTCGCAGAAGCCGACCGAGCCGCCCATGCCCGCGTGGCCGAACGCCGTCTCGGTCAGCAGCGCGCCCTCGCTGTCGGCGGCGGGCAGGTGCCGGTTGTCGACCGCCTTCATGAAACCCAGCGAGAACCTGGTCGGCACCAGCAGCACCGCGTCCACCGAGGAGGCGGACTGGGTGGGTGACATGACCGCCACCTGCTCCTCGCCGACCAGCCCGTCTCCGCCGAGCGAGAGCGGCCGGTACATCCCGGCCAGGCCCCTGGCGTTGGTGATCGCTCCGACCGCCCCTGACTCGGCCGCGTGCGCCGCCCTGGTGTCGGACTCGCCTGGGGTCATCAGGCAGCCGCCGTCGTTGCCCAGCAGCAGGGCGGGGATCGAGGCGGGGTCGGCGAACGCCGTGGCGTAGAAGCGGGGTGGCTGGGCCGCAGGCTCGGCGGGAATCGTCGGCGCGACGCGGCCCTCCTGCTCCTCCGGCAGGCCCAGCCAGAAGTCGAGCCCGAGCGGTTCGGCCACCTCCTCGCGGAAAAACGTGCCGAGGGAGCGCCCGCTCACCCTGCGCACGACCTCCCCGACCAGGAAGCCGAAGGTGAGCGCGTGGTAGCCGTGCCTGGTGCCCGGCTCCCAGAACGGCTCCTCGCCGGCGAGCCTGTCGGCCATGAGCTTCCAGTCGTAGAACGCCCCGCCCGGCAGCGGCTCGCGCAGCGCCGGCAGCCCCGCCTGGTGGGCCAGCAGGTGCCGCACCAGCGTGCCGTCCTTGCCGTGCGCGCCGTACTCGGGCCAGTAGCGGACCACGGGCGCGTCGAGGTCGAGCTCTCCTCGGTCGGCGAGCAGGTGCGCGCACAGCGCGGTGGCGCCCTTGGTGCACGACCAGACATGGCCGATGGTGTCGTGCAGCCAGGGGAGGCCCGGGGCGGCCTCGCCACCCCAGAGATCGACGACCGTCTCGCCGTCGACGATGACGCAGACCGACGCGCCCACCTCGCCGCGGTCGCTGAGGTTGCGCTCGAACTCCTCCGCGACCAGGCCGAACCGGGGGTCGCACGCGCCTTGTACCGTCATTTCCTGAATTCACCACGAATCCCACTCCGCGTCCACTGGCTGCGGCTGTCGGCCACGTCCGATGAATGCCGGGAAAGGCCGCCCGCGGGAGCGGAGGGGCGCGGGCGCCGGTCCAATAAGGTCTCAGCATGAGCAGCGAGCAGGACGCGATCGACGTCATCCTCGAGCAGTGGCGGCGGGAGCGTCCCGATCTCGATCTGTCGGCCATGGGCGTCTTCGGCAGGCTGGCCCAGGTGTCGAGGCTCGTGGAGTCGGCCGTCGAGCAGGTCTTCCGGCGGCACGGCATGCGTCCCGGCGAGTTCGACGTGCTGGCGGCGCTGCGCAGGTCGGGCCCGCCGTACACGCTGATCCCCTCTGAGCTGTCCGACGTGCTGATGATGTCGCGAGCGGGCATGACCAACCGCATCGACAGGCTCGAGGCGGCCGGGCTGGTGGAGCGCAGCCTCGACCCCGCCGACCGCCGCAGCTTCCGCGTCGCGCTGACCGAGGAGGGGCGCCAGGTCATCGACGCCACCCTCACCGAGCATGCGGCCAACCTGGCGGCGCTGGCCGCCCGCCTCACGCCGCAGGAGGCCGCCACGCTCGACGCCGTCCTGCGCGGCATGCTGACCCGCGAGACGACGCGCGGGTAAACGGGCCACTCAATTGGGTCTTGTGCCGGTCAGTTGTCGGACCTATTCTCCGAGTGATCGTTAGTTAAGTTTCCTAATAAACCGGAGAGGCGATGCTCCGACCCATCCGCTTCCTCGCCCTGACCGCCGTCCTCACCACCGCCTTAGCGGTGCCCGCCATGACCCCCGCCATGGCGCAGGCGCCCACCCGACACGAGGCCGAGAACGCGACCATCTCCCAGGGAGTGGTCGAGTCCAACCACGCCGGATTCAGCGGGACCGGCTTCGTCAACTACGACAACGTCACCGGTGGCTACGTCGAGTTCGCCGTGAACGCGCCGGCGGCGGGGACCGCCTCGATCGTCCTGCGCTACGCCAACGGCACGACCACCAACAGGCCGATGACCATCGCGGTCAACGGCACGAGCGTCACCCGCGACTTCCCCGGCACGGGGGCCTGGTCCACGTGGGCCACCACCACGATCACCGCGCCCGTGAACGCGGGCGCCAACACCGTCCGCGCCACCGCCACCACCGTGAACGGCGGGCCCAACCTCGACTACGCCGAGATCGACGTGGCCGTCCCCGCCGGGGAGTACCAGGCGGAGAACGCGGTGATCTCGCAGGGCATCGTCGACACCAAGCACGCCGGCTACACCGGCACCGGCTTCGTGGACTACACCAACGTCCAGGGCTCCTACGTCGAGTTCACGGTCAACGCGGCCGCCGCCGGGAACGCGGCGCTGACCTTCCGCTACGCCAACGGCACGACCACCAACAGGCCCATGGCCATCGCGGTCAACGGCACGAGCGTGAACCGCGACTTCCCCGGCACGGGCGCCTGGAGCACCTGGACGGAGACCACGGTCACGGCGGCGCTGAACGCGGGCGCCAACACCGTCCGCGCCACCGCCACCACCGCGAACGGCGGGCCCAACCTCGACCGCCTGACCGTCTCGGCCGCCGGTCCCGCCGACACCGAGAAGCCGACGGCGCCGGGAGGGCTCCGGGCCACCGGCACCACCTCCAGCTCCATCTCCCTGGCCTGGAACGCCTCGACCGACAACAGCGGGACGGTCAAGGACTACCGGGTCTACGAGGGCGTGACGCTGAAGGCCACCGTGAGCGGCACCTCGGCCACGATCACCGGCCTGGCCCCCTCCTCGACCCACACCTACACCGTGACCGCCCGCGACCCCTCGGACAACGAGTCCGACCGGAGCGCCCCGGTCACCGCCACCACGCAGGCGGGCGGCACCGGCACGCCCGTCCAGGTCAACGGCCAGCTCGTGGTCTGCGGCGTGCGGCTGTGCAACGAGCGCGGCGAGCAGATCCAGCTGCGCGGCATGAGCTCGCACGGCCTGCAGTGGTACTCACAGTGCCTCAACACCGCCTCGCTGGACGCGCTGGCCACCGACTGGAAGGCCGACGTCCTGCGGATCTCGATGTACATCCAGGAGGGCGGCTACGAGACCAACCCCCGGCTGTTCACCGACAGGGTGCACAACCTGATCGAGATGGCCACCGCGCGCGGCATGTACGCCATCGTCGACTGGCACATGCTCACCCCAGGCGACCCGAACTACAACCTCAGCAGGGCCAAGACGTTCTTCACCGAGATCGCCCAGCGGCACAACGGCAAGAACAACCTGCTCTACGAGATCGCCAACGAGCCGAACGGCGTCTCGTGGTCGACGATCAGGAACTACGCCCACCAGCTCATCCCGGTGATCAGGCAGCACGACCCCGAGACCCCGATCCTCGTCGGCACCCGCGCCTGGTCGTCGCTGGGCGTCTCCGACGGGTCCGACGAGAGCGAGGTCGTCGCCAACCCGGTCAACGCGACCAACATCATGTACACCTTCCACTTCTACGCCGCCTCCCACGGCAGCGACTACCTGAACGCGCTGTCCAGGGCGGCCGACCGGATCCCGATGTTCGTCACCGAGTTCGGCACCCAGGAGGCCTCTGGTGACGGGCCGAACAACTTCACCAGGGCGCAGCAGTACATCGACCTGATGGCGCAGAAGAAGATCAGCTGGGTGAACTGGAACTACTCCGACGACTCCCGCACGGGCGCCGTCTTCACCTCGGGCACCTGCCCGAACGGCCCCTTCGCCGGCACCTCACGGCTCAAGCCGGCCGGCGTCTGGATCCGCGACCGTATCCGCGTGGACTGACCGGCAGCGGAACGACGAGCCCGCGCGGCCCGAACGACCGCGCGGGCTCCTCGACGCCTGCCTTCCCGCACCGCTATCCCGGCATTCCGGCCAGCGGGTGGACGCGGTGCGCGACGACCTCCGACAGCGAGATGACGGTCGTGCTGCGCCGTACGCCGGGGATGGTCAGCATGCCGTCGATCACCTGCTGGATGTGCTCGTTGTCGCGACCGGCCAGGCGGCACCACACATCGCCCTGACCGGTGACGATGTGGGCTTCGAGCAGCTCGGGGATGGCGTGCAGGGCGGCGGAGATGTGCTCGCGGGAGGCCTGCTCCACCTCCAGCGTGGTGAACGCCTGCACCGGGTAGCCGAGCGCGGCGGGGGAGAGCACGGGGCCGAAGCCGGTGATCACCCCGTCGGCGGTCATCCGGTCCAGCCGTGCCTGCACGGTGCCGCGGGCCACGCCGAGCAGGCGGGCGATCTCCAGCAGGCCGGTACGGGGGCGCTCGCGCACCAGGCGCAGGATCTCGAGGTCGAGCGCGTCCAGTCCCTTACGGCGTGCTGGCAATTCGACTCCTGTGAAGGGCTTTGGCTGCCATTTTGTCAGGATAGCGACGCCGGTGTTGTCACGATCGCCAGCTCTGCGGAGACTGCGGGTTCCATGGAGCACACGAATCCGTTCGTCCCCTATGCGCCCGACCGTTACGACGAGGCGGAGATGATCCGCAGGGGCAGGGAGTTCTTCGAGCACGTCGACAGGCGGCGCAGCGTCCGCTTCTTCAGCGACGAGGCGGTGCCGCGCGAGTGCGTGGAGCTGGCCGTCATGGCCGCCAACACCGCGCCGTCGGGCGCTCATCAGCAGCCGTGGAAGTTCGTGCTGATCGGCGACGCCGAGACGAAGCGGCGGATCAGGGTGGCCGCCGAGGAGGAGGAGCGCCAGAACTACGAGGGCGGGCGGCTCACCCCCGAGTGGCGGACGGCGCTGGCCCCGCTGGAGACCACCTCCGACAAGGGCTACCTCGAGGTGGTCCCGTGGATCGTGGTGTGCTTCGCGGAGAAATACGGCCTGCGGCCCGACGGCGCCAGGGTCAAGCACTACTACGTCAACGAGAGCGTGGGCATCGCGTGCGGCCTGTTCATCACCGCGCTGCACACCATGGGCCTGTCGACGCTCACCCACACGCCCAACCCGATGGCGTTCCTCAGTGAGATCTGCTCGCGGCCTGGAAACGAGCGGCCCTACATCCTCTTCCCGGTCGGCTACGCGGCCCCCGACGCGGAGGTCCCCGACCTGACGCGGAAGCCCTTGGACGAGGCCCTGGTGCACTTCTAGAAATTTGGGCCTTTCACGGTTGTTCATCCTTCTTCACTCTCAGTGCAGACGCTCGTCAAGCCCGAGGAGGCTGAAGGTGAAAAGCCGATTAGTCGTCCTGCTCTCCGTCCTGGCCCTGATCTGCCTGACCGGCATGACAGGGGCGGGCGCGTCCGCCGAACCGCCGCGCAACAAGCAGTACAAGGTGCAGGGGCCGGCCGACGCCAGGCAGCGCAGCGCCGTCGCCGCCACAGGCGCGGCGATCGACGAGGTGGCGACCGACTCCGTGGTGGTCACCGCCACCCCGGACGAGGTGGCCGCAATCAAACGGCTCGGCTACCGCGTCGTGGAGCTGCCGTCCCCGTTACCCCCGTCCGATGCGAGGACTTCTGACTTCCCGCCATCGGACTCCGGTTACCACAACTACGCGGAGATGACCGCGAACGTGAACGCGCTGGTGGCCGCCTACCCGGCGATCACCAGCAAGTTCGTCTACGGCAACTCCTACGAGGGCAGGCAGCTGATCGGCATCAAGATCAGTGACAACGTCGGCTCCGACGAGGCCGAGCCCGAGGTGCTCTTCACCGCCCACCAGCACGCCCGCGAGCACCTCACGGTCGAGATGGCGCTGTACATCATGCACATGCTCGCCGAGGGCTACGGCAGCGACGCCCGCATCACCAACCTCGTCAACACCCGCGAGATCTGGATCATGCCGGACCTCAACCCCGACGGCGGCGAGTACGACATCGCCACGGGTTCCTACCGCTCGTGGCGCAAGAACCGCCAGCCCAACGCGGGCTCCTCCTACGTCGGCACCGACATGAACCGCAACTGGGGCTACAACTGGGGCTGCTGCGGCGGTTCCTCGGGCTCTCCCTCCAGCGACACCTACCGCGGTCCCTCGGCCGAGTCGGCCCCCGAGGTCAAGGCCGTGGCCAACTGGGTGCGCGGCCGCGTCGTCGGCGGAGTGCAGCAGATCAAGTCGCACATCGACTGGCACACCTACAGCGAGCTGATCCTCTGGCCGTACGGTTACACCTTCAACGACACCGCGCCCGGCCTGACCCAGGACGACAGGGACGCGCACGCCACCCTCGGCCAGAACATGGCCTCCACCAACGGGTACACGCCCGAGCAGGCCAGCGACCTCTACATCACCGACGGCACCATCGACGACTGGCTGTGGGGCGCCCACAAGATCTTCAGCTTCACGTTCGAGATGTACCCGACGGGGTCCAACCCCGGCTTCTACCCGCCGGACGAGCAGATCGTCCCGCAGACCACCCGCAACAAGGAGGCCGTGCTCCGCTTCCTCGAATACTCCGACTGCGTCTACCGCATCATCGGCAAGGAGGCGCAGTACTGCGGGACCGGCGGAGGGACCACCGTCTACTCCGACACCTTCGAGACCGCCACCGGCTGGACCGTCAACCCGGGCGGCACCGACACCGCCACGCTCGGCCAGTGGGAGCGGGGCGACCCCGCCGCCACGACCTCCTCGGGCGCCAAGCAACTCGGCACCACGGTCAGCGGCGTCAACGACCTGGTGACCGGGCGCCTCGCGGGCTCCTCCGCCGGCGCGTACGACATCGACGGCGGCGTCACCACCATCCAGTCTCCGCCGATCACCCTGCCGGCCTCGGGGACGCTCGGCCTGTCCCTGTCGTGGTACCTGGCGCACGGCTCCAACTCCTCCAGCGCCGACTACTTCAGGGTGCGGGTCGTGGGCGCCACCACGACCACCGTCGTCAACCAGCAGGGAGCCGCGACCAACAGGAACGGCTCGTGGACGGTGGCGACGGCGAACCTGACCGCGCACGCCGGGCAGACCGTCAGGATCGTCATCGACGCGGCGGACGCCGCCACCGCCTCCCTGGTCGAGGCCGCCGTCGACGACGTCAAGATCACCCACCAACCCTGACCCACCGCCCGCCCCATCTGGCTCCTCGGAGCGCGAGGGGGCGGGCGCCCTTCTCCACCAGCTCAGACCAACCGGCAGCCCGCCCTCTCTCACGCTTCCTCGGGAGCGCGAAGGGCGGGCCTTTTTTGGGCCTTGTAAGGGGTGGGTGTCAAGGTTACGATCGCGGCAATTCTTAGGAAACTTTACTAAAAGAAACGCGCGAGGCCGCCCATGAGATTACGCGCAGCAGTGGTAGCCCTGATCACCCTCGCCCTCACCCTCGTCGCCCTGCCCGCGCAGGCCGCCGGCCTCACCGCGACCTTCACCAAGGCCGCCGACTGGGGCTCGGGCTTCGAGGGCAAGGTCACCGTCACCAACGGAACCGCCGCCCCCGTCAGCTGGAACGTGCAGTTCGACCTGCCCGCCGGATACACCATCCCCTCCGCGTGGGACGCGGTGATGGTCCGCAGCGGCCAGCACTACACCTTCACCCCGCCGAGCTGGGCGGGTCAGCTCGGCGCGGGCGCCAGCGCCAGCTTCGGCTTCAACGGCAGCCCGGGCAACTTCCCCGGCATCACCGGCTGCACCGTCAACGGCGCCTCCTGCGGCGGCGGCGAGCCCCAGCCGGGCGTGCCCGGCCAGCCCGGCCCGGTGAGTGCCACCTCCACCACCGGCGCCATCTCCCTGTCATGGGGTACGGCGAGCGGTACCGTCACCGGCTACCGCGTCTACGAGGGCGCGGCGCTCAGGGCGACCGTGACCGGCACGAGCGCCACCCTCTCCGGTCTGGGCGCGTGCGAGACCCACACCTACACCGTCAAGGCCTACAACGCGGTCGGCGAGTCGGCGGGCCGCGACGCCACCGCCACCACCGCGGGCTGCACCACGGGCCCGCTGCCCAGGCACTTCCTCACCGGCTACTGGCACAACTTCGTCAACCCCGCCGTCGAGCTCAAGCTCTCCGCCGTCCCGAACGAGTACGACCTGGTCGCCATCGCCTTCGGCGAGGCCACCTCGACCCCGGGCGAGGTCGTCTTCGGCGTCGACCCCGGGCTGGCCACCGCGGTGGGCGGCTACACCGACGCCCAGTTCAAGGCCGACGTCGCCGCCCTGCACCAGCGCGGCAAGAAGGTCATCCTGTCGGTCGGCGGCGAGGCGGGACGCGTCCAGGTCGCCGGCGCCGCGGCGGCCACGAAGTTCGCCGACTCCGTCCACGCGCTGATGCAGAGCTACGGCTTCGACGGCGTCGACATCGACCTGGAGAACGGACTCAACGCCACCTACATGGCCCAGGCCCTCAGGTCGCTGCGGTCGAAGGCAGGCTCCGGCCTGATCATCACGATGGCGCCGCAGACCATCGACATGCAGTCGACGGGCGCCGAGTACTTCAAGCTCGCCCTGTCCATCAAGGACATCCTCACGGTCGTCCACACGCAGTTCTACAACTCGGGCTCGATGCTCGGCTGCGACCAGAACGCCGCCTACTCGCAGGGCACCGTCAACTTCATGGTCGCGCTGGCCTGCATCCAGCTCGAGAACGGACTGCGCCCCGACCAGGTCGCCCTCGGCCTGCCCGCGGGCCCGGGCGCGGCGGGCGGCGGCGTCGTCTCGCCCGCCCTGGTCAACCAGGCGCTCGACTGCCTGGCCAAGCGCACGAGCTGCGGGAGCTTCGTCCCACCCCGCGCCTACCCCGACATCAGGGGCGCGATGACCTGGTCCATCAACTGGGACGCCAGCCACAACTGGAACTTCTCCAAGACCGTCAAGCCGCACCTCCAGGGAATGCCATGAGACGCATCGTGCTCGCCCTCCTGACCGCTCTGGCCCTCGTGGGCACGGGCCTGACCATGTCCGCCCCCGCCGCCGCGCAGGGCGTCACCGTCGCCGCCTACCCCGCGTGGCAGGCGTGGACGTCCTACACGATCGGCACCCGCGTCACCTACAACGGCGTCGACTACGAGTGCATCCAGGCGCACACCTCCCAGCCCGGCTGGGAGCCGTCCAACGTGCCCGCCCTGTGGAAGACGGTCTCCGGCGGCGGCGGGACGGGCGCGCCGGGCCAGCCCGGCGCGCCGGCCGTCACCGGCGCGACCACGACCTCGATCTCCCTGTCGTGGGGCGCGGCGAGCGGCACCGTCACCGGTTACCGCGTCTACGAGGGTTCGGCGCTCAGGACGACCGTGACCGGCACCAGCGCCACCCTCTCCGGCCTCGGCACGTGCACCTCGCACACCTACACCGTCAGGGCCTACAACTCCGCGGGCGAGTCGGCCGCCAGCGCCGCCGTCACCGGATCCACGACCGGCTGCCCGACCGGCGGCGCCCGCATGCCGGGCGCGCCGTACCTCTACATGGGCTGGGGCAGCCCGCCCAGCCCCGGCGCCGTCATGGACGCCACCGGCGTGAAGTCCTTCACTATGGCCTTCATCCTGTCCAGCGGCGGCTGCACCCCGGCGTGGGACGGCAACCGCCCGCTGACCGGCGGCGCCGACGCGCAGGCCATCTCCGCGATCAAGGCGAAGGGGGGCAGCGTCCAGATCTCCTTCGGCGGCTGGTCGGGCAACAAGCTCGGCCCGAACTGCTCGACCCCGCAGGCCTTCGCGGGCGCCGTCCAGCAGGTCATCAACGCCGTCGGCCCCGCGGTCGTCGACTTCGACATCGAGAACACCGACGAGTTCGAGAACTACACCGTGCAGGACCGCATCCTGAACGGCCTGAAGATAGTCAAGGCCAACAACCCGAACGTCAAGATCGTCGTCACCTTCGGCACCACCACGACGGGCCCGAACGCCCACGGCATCCGCCTGATCAACCGCTCCAAGGAGCTCGCGGTACCGATCGACAACTACACGATCATGCCGTTCGACTTCGGCAGCTCCAACATCCACACCGACACGATCAACGCCGCGGAAGGACTGAAGAACGCCCTGAAGAGCGCCTTCGGCTGGAGCGACGCCCAGGCGTACGCGCGGATGGGCATCTCCGGCATGAACGGCCTGTCCGACCAGCAGGAGCTCACCACCCCCGCCACCTGGACCCAGATCACCAACTGGGCCAAGTCGAAAGGGCTGACCAGGCTGGCGTACTGGGCGGTCAACCGCGACCGCCCATGCCCTGGCGGCGGTGTGGTCTCCCACTGCAGCGGCATCGCCCAGACCGAGTGGGAGTTCACCAGGATCACCGCGGGGTTCTGATCCCGTCCGTCGGGGAGGGGGTGACCGCCAGGTGCCAGGCGGTCCCCTCTCCCCGCCCCTCCGCTCAGCCCTCCTGCCCCCTGTGCCTGACCATCAGCGTCGGCTTGACCGGCTGGCCGGTGCCCGGGGGGCGGTAGGTGGGCAGCGCCTCGCCGTACTCGTGCATCCAGTCGTGGTCGATGAAGGTGTGCAAACGGCCGGACAGCGTCTGCCACGGCATCCCCTCCGGCCGTACGGCGGGCCCCGGCACCGCGGCCAGCAGCGCCGCGGTCTCCGGATAGTTCCGCTCGACGATGTAGCCGCGCACGAAGTCCCTGCGCGTGCCGAGGTGGTCCACCGCGAGCTTGGCGAAGGTCTCGGCCAGCTGCCGCACGTCGGGTAGCGGCAGGTCGGCGTACTCCGAGGCGCCGAGCACCAGGTCCAGCTTGCCCACGGGAGCGCTCAGGTCGGCGCAGGGCAGCCCGGGCGCGGACCCGATCAGGTGGTGCAGGAAGCAGTCGTCGATCTGGTCGCTGTGCGCGAGCGTGAGCACTCTGGGCCAGTTGGCCGGATGGTCGGGATCGTCGCAGGCGTGCCTCGACGGCTCCGCCACCGTGTCGAGCGGATTGCGGTCGTACTCGGGAGCCATCGGCAGCCAGCCCTCCCGCACCGCCTCGGCCAGCACGGCGCCGGGCGCCCTGTCGTTGAACAGCCCCTCGCCCAGCACCCACGACAGCATCCCCACGTCGGTGCCGTCGTAGCGCCACCTGTCGCCGTGCAGGTAGAAGTAGGCGCCCGCCTCCACCACCCGCTCGCCCTCGGCCCTCGGCCTGACCCAGCCGCCGCCCTGCACGCCCGAGCACCCGGTCAGCACCAGCAGCGGCAGGATGGCCCGGTGCGCGGTGTCGGCGTGGTCGGTGCCGAGCCGGCCCGGCATGATCATGCACCGGCCGCCGGTGCGCAGCGCGGTCTCACCCAGCTCGCGGGCGAGTCTGACCGCCCGCGCCGCGGCCACTCCGGTGATCGGCTCCTGCCACCCCGGCGTGTACGGCTCCAGCGCGTCGTCGTACCCGCTCGGCCACCTGCCCGGCAGCCCCTCGCGCGCGACGCCGTACTGCGCGAGCAGCAGGTCGTAGACGGTCGTCACCACGTGGTCGCCGACCCGCACCACGGGCACGCCGCGGCGCAGGAGCCCGGAGCCCTCGTCGAAGCGGGCGAGCAGCACCTCGGCCACGCCGCCGCCCTTGCCGTACATGGTGAGGGCGGGGTCGGTCTCCAGTGTCAGGTTCCAGTGGGCGGGGTCGCGGCGGAAGCCCAGCGAGCCGTTCGGCACCACGGGCCGGCCGCCCCTGCCCAGCAGCACGGTCTTCAGGTGCGCCCTGGGGGAGTCCTCGCCCAGGTCGGCGGCGGTCAGGAAGCGGTGGGCCACGTACCCGTCGGCCCGCTCGCGCAGGCGCACCAGGAAGGGCAGGTCGGTACGGCGCTTGGCGTTCTCGGCGAAGGCGGGCTCCTCCAGGTGGAACTCCTTCAGCAGCACGTGCCCCATCGCCATGGCGAGCGCCGCGTCGGTGCCCGCGCGCACCACGATCGTCTCGTCGGACAGCCGCGTGGGATGGCGGCCGATCGCGACCACCTTCTGTCCCGGGTAGCGTCCCGCGACCAGCCAGTGCGTGTCGGGGGAGCGGACCGAGCGGTCGTTCTCCCCCCACACGATCGCGAGGGCGGCGTGCGCCCAGTCGGCGGGTTCGGGCACCTCGGCGCACGGGCCGAAGACCTGCGTGGCGGCGAGCGGCTGGTCCACCAGGATCGCCCCGCCGATCAGCCCGACGAACCGGGAGAGCGTGGAGGTGGAGTGGGCGGCCACCCGGTCGGGACCGTGGACGGCGATCGTGTGGACGTGGGCCGCCGCGGCGATCTCGGCCATCTCGGCGTCGCCGATGGGGGAGACCTCCTGCCCGCGCGCCCGCTGGTAGGCCCTTCTCGCCTGTGGATTGGCTGTGAGTTCGGCCCAGGCCGCGACCGGATCACGAAGTCTGCTGCGGGCCTCGCGATAGAACCCGACCAGCCGCGCGTTGCCCCGTGATCCCCCCATGCTCCTCATTGAACACACAGAGTGACGATCTGTGGTGGAGCGACCCGCCTAACAGGTGGCAGTACCTCCAAACGTGCGGCAGGCTAGGACCCGCCATGGACTACGCAGTGCTCACGGGGATCGTCCTCGTCTCAGGTGTCGTGCTCGCCCTCGTCGCGCAGTGGCGCGATTGGCGGCCCCCCCTCTGGCTCGCCATCGCGGTGGGCGTGGGGGTCCGCGTGCTCATCATGTACACCTCTGCCATCGACACCTGGCAGCCCGTCGACTTCGTCAACAGCTTCAAACCGGCGGGCGAGGCCGTGCTCAATCGCCAGGACCCCGTGCTGGGCAGCAACGGCGGCTGGCACTTCCTGCCGACCATCCCCTACGTCTACGGGATCCTGCTGTGGCTGGGCATCCCGTGGGAGTACGCGGGCCGCCTGGTCACGGTGGTCGCCGACATCGTGCTGATCCCGCTGGTGGGCAAGCTGGCCGGCGGCCCCCGCGCCTCGCTGCGCGCCTTCCAGTACGCGCTCAGCCCGCTCGCCCTGCTGGTCGCCTCCGTGCACGGCCAGGTCGAGCCCGTCGCGCTCGTCTTCGGCGTCGCGGCCTTCGTCGTCGCCCGCGGTCCCGGCGACCCCCACCGGCCGGGCGTCACCATGACCGTCCGCGAGATGCTCGGCCTCGGCGCCGGGTGGCCCGGTCTCGGCGCGGCCGTCAGGCAGTCGGGCGCCCATCTCGCGAGCCTGGTCAGGCCCGCCTTCACCTTCCGCGTCGAGGAGCGGCCCGCCTATCGCAGGGCGCTGTGGGCGGGGCTGCTGATGGGCCTCGCGCTGTGCGCGAAGAGCTGGCCGATCTGGCTCATCCCCGGCATGCTCCTGCTGCTGCGCGGGTTCCGGCCCAGGTTGATCGGCATGATCGCCACCGGCATCCCGCCGGTCTTCTTCCTCGTCACGCTGCCGATCTTCGCGGGCACCTCGCTGGCCGACATCCCCAAGGTGATGGATGTCATGAGCGACATCCGCCCGATCGTCGGCGAGTGGGGCTGGACCGCCGTCCTGGTCGGCGGCGACTGGACGCTCCACTCCGCCTACGCCAAGATCGGCACCTATCTGATCTACGCCAGCGTGCTGGCCGTCTGCTGGGTGTGGCGCAGGGCCGACCCCGTCGATCTGACCACCGCGATCCTGCTGGTCTTCATGGTCGTCACGCCGCGCCTGGGCGCGCAGTACCTGCTGTGGTTCGTGCCCTTCCTGATCGCCAGGCCCACCCGCTTCGCCTGGCCCGCCCTCCTCGGCACCGCGCTGTGGTCCTCGATCGGCTACCTGTGGATGACGCAGCACTGGAAGATCTGGCAGGCCTGGCACCCCGGCTGGGCGATGGCCTCGGTCGTGCTGCTGCCCGTGCTCGCCCTGGCGATGCCGTGGGACAGGCGCGTCGCGTTCGTCCCGGTGGAGGGGCCGCGGCACGACCACGGCCCCTCCGTCGCTACCGCGACAGGCTCCCGAACAGCGTGACCCACTGGTCGGGGTGGACGAACGCGACGACCGTGTCACGGGCGACGCCCGCTCGCGCGAACGCCGCGTCCACCCCGCCGTAGTGCGGTCTCAGCGAGGCGTACAGCGAGCCGCCGACGCCCTCGAAGCCCAGCCTGACCAGGTCGGCGAAGCCTCGGGCGTCCTCGACCAGCGGTTCGGGCCGCCGCTCGATGCGCAGGATGGCCGAGTCGACCGACGGCACCGGCCTGAAGCTCTCCCTGCCGATCCTGCCGAGCAGCTCCCAGGTGAACCACGGCCAGCTCTCCACCGTGACCAGGCTCCACCTGCCGAAGTCGCCGCTGCGCTTGCGCGCGTACTCCAGCTGGGTGAGCAGGGTCGCGGAGGTCAGCGACGGCGCCGTCAGGCACCAGTCGACGATCCTGGACGTGACCGAGTAGGGAATGTTCCCCACGACCGCGAACGGCTCGGCGGGCGGCCGCGCCGCGGTGAAGTCGCCCTTGACGATCTTCAGGCCGGTTCTGGCCTTGAGCTTGGCGGCCAGCAGCGGGTCGATCTCGTAGCCGATGACCTCGGCCCCCGCCCGTGCCAGCGCCGTCGTCAGCGCGCCCTCACCCGAGCCCGGCTCCAGAACCAGGCCGCTCGGCCTGGCCGCCTTGATCATCAGATCGACGGCGTGCCGATCGACCAGGAAGTTCTGCGACAGCACCCGCCGCGCCCGATCTCTGGGCGTGCGACCGCCACCGCTGTTCCTGGCCTTCTTCTGGGTGTGTGAATAGTTTCCGTGCGCGAAGTTCTGCGCCACAGCAAAAGCCCTTTCGGGTCCTCGAGATGAATGGGATCTCGACGGGCCCTGGGCTCGCGATCATGCTAAGCTAGCGAGCCAGAGCCCGGCTGCCGCGCATGCGGATGAAACAGATGCATGTCATGGCGACGAGCGTACGGAGAGCCGTCGTTAAATGCGATGCGTTTTTCGCCGGAGATCGTCACCCTGGTGGGATGCAGGCAACGGTCACGGTCACTCCCGCCCGCCTGCCTGAGGTGCTGCTCCATGTCGCCGTGGTGCGCCCGGTCTTCCTCTGGGGCGCGCCGGGCATCGGGAAGAGTTCGCTGGTCAGGCAGTTCGCCGACGCGCTCGGGCTCGACTGCGTCACGCTCCTCGGCACGCAGCTCGCGCCCGAGGATCTCATCGGCGTGCCCGAACTCGTCGGCGGGCGCAGCAGGTTCGCGCCGCCCGAGTCCATCGCCAGGGACGAGCCGTACTGCCTGTTCCTCGACGAGCTGAACGCCAGCGCGCCCGAGGTGCAGAAGGCGTTCTACTCGCTGATCCTCGACCGCAGGATCGGCGCCTACGAGCTGCCCGAGGGCTCGGTCGTGATCGGCGCGGGCAACCGGGCCAGCGACAACGCCCTGGCCCGCCCGATGGCCTCGGCGCTGGTCAACCGCCTGGTCCACGTCCATCTGCGCGTCTCGGCCGACGACTGGCTGAAGTGGGCGGCGGCCAACGGCATCCACCCGTGGATCGTCGACTACCTCATCCAGCGCCCCGACCACCTGTGGAGCGCGCCGCCCAAGACCGAGGAGCCCTTCTCCTCGCCGCGCGCCTGGCACATGCTCTCCGACGTCATGCACTCCTTCGGCCCGGCGGAGTCGCTCGACGACGACACCCTCGCCGTGCTCGCCTTCGGCACACTCACCACCGCGCACGCCTCGGCCTTCCGCGCCTACGTCAAAACCGTGCGGCACGCCTACGACCTCGACGCGGTCCTCAAGGGCGAGGTGTCGTGGCCGCGCCGTCCCGAGGACCGCGACCTGCTCTACTTCCTGTCGGAGACCTTCCGCGCCAGGCTGGTCAAGGAACTGCCCGCCGACAAGCGCGGCGCCTCGGCCCGCGGCAGGGACCTCGGCTTCCGCGCCAAGACGCTGCTGGTGGAGCTGGCGGAGATCTCGCTGGAGTGCGCTCAGCTGGTCATCGCCAACGACGAGAACGGCGCGCCCGCGCTGCCCACCTGGTTCCTGGTGGAGGTCGGCCGCGACCTGCCCCGCCTGATCGCCGCCCGCTCATGAGCAGGAAGGCCGCAGGCCGTGACAAGAAGGCCGACCCGAGGCGCCTGGAGGCGCTCAAGGGCTGGCAGCTCGTGAGCGGGCACCCGCTGTTCGCCCACTACCACCGCCAGCTGGTGGAGGACCGGCAGACCTACGTCACCGCCCACGGCAGCGTCCACTACGACACCGCCACCCGCGCCGACGCCGCCGAATGGGCGTGGACGTTCGCGCACCTCCTGCTGCACCTCGGCTTCGGCCACGCCGACCCCGGCACCTGCGCCCCCGCCGACCTCGGGCCCAAGGTGTCGGACACCTGCCACCTGCCCGACCCCGCCTACCTGGCGGCCTGCTGCGTGGCCGTCGACCGTTTCCTCACGACGCTGAAGCTCGGCCGCAACCCCGCGCCGCTGCCCGCCACGCTGCCCACCGAGGACGAGGTCACGCTGTCGGAACGCTGGCGCAGAACCGGCCTGCCGGCCGAACACGCTCCGCTCGGCCCCGCCGACTTCCGCATCGGCTCACGCGAGGCGGCCACCACCTTCGACTACCAGCGCTCCTTCGCCATCGGCGTCGCCCGGACCGCCACCTCGGCCCTCGACCTGGCGGGCACCTCCCCGACCCGGCAGGAAGGCCCGTGGGACAGGGCGCTGAGCTGGTTCGTCTCCTCCTATCCCCTGCTCGGCGCGCTGGCGGCGGGCATGACGGTCGTCGCCGACCTGGCCAGAGGCTGGGACATCTCGATCGCCGCCGTCAGCGCCGAGGCCGCCGAGATATACGTCAACCCGCTGGCCGGGCTCGACGCCGAGGAGTGGCGGTTCGTGCTGGCCCACGAGATGCTGCACGCCGCGCTCAGGCACGGCGAGCGCATCGGCGGGCGTGACCCCTTCGTCTGGAACGTCGCCTGCGACTACGTGATCAACGGCTGGCTGGTCGAGATGGGCGTCGGCGAGATGCCCGAGGGCCTGCTGCACGACCCCTCGCTGGCCGGGCTGTCGGCCGAGGCCGTCTACGACAGGATCGTCACCGACCTGCGCCGCATGCGCAAGCTCGCCACCCTGCGCGGACGCGGTCTGGGCGACGTGCTCGACCGGCCCATCGGGGGCGGCAAGGGCTATCTCGATCTCGACGACTACTACCGCAACGCGCTCAGCCAGGGACTGGTCTACCACCAGGGCAGCGGGCGGGGGCTGGTGCCGTACGGGCTGGAGCAGGAGATCCGCGCGCTCGACCAGCCGCCGCTGCCCTGGGACGCCAGGCTGGCCCGCTGGTTCGACGAGCACGTGCCCGCCGTCGAGCGGCGCCGCTCCTACGCCCGCGCCTCCCGCCGCCAGGCCGCCAGCCCCGGCATCCCGCGCCCCGGGTGGGTCCGTCCCGAGGAGCTGGTACGGCAGGCGACCTTCGGCGTCGTCCTTGACACCTCGGGCTCGATGGACACCAAGCTGCTCGGCAAGGCGCTGGGCGCGATCGCCTCCTACGCCACGGCCCGCGACGTGCCGCGCGCTCGCGTGGTGTTCTGCGACGCCGCGGCCTACGACGCCGGGTACCTGCCGGTGGAGGAGATCGCGACCAGGGTCAGGGTGCGGGGGCGCGGGGGCACCGTGCTGCAGCCGGGCGTCAACCTGCTCGAACGGGCCGACGACTTCCCCGCCGACGGGCCGATCCTGGTGATCACCGACGGGGACTGCGACGTGCTGAGGATCAGGAGGGAGCACGCCTTCCTCGTCCCGCAGGGCGCCAGGCTGCCCTTCCGCCCGCGCGGACCGGTCTTCGCGATGAAGTGAACCTGCCCAGAGGAACGGTCACCGCGGCTTTGGGCGGTCGGGTACACCTGGGAGCAGGTGCGCCCGTGGTGGACGGCGACCCTTCGCCATCGGCGGCTCGGCCGGTTCCATCCCGCCGGTTCACCCCCTGGCGGTCACTTCGTGATGACCAGTGGCACGAGAGGGCCGGGCTATGTGGTGACGATCACTCGCACGAGATGGCCATGGGTGGCGTAGCCAGGAGGGTCGCCCGGCAGCACGCCGGTCACGCAGTCGAAGGTATTCGGTGCGCTCTGCCGTACGAAGAAGGAAGGCTCGGCGATCGCGGCGAGCAGCCTGATGACCGCCCGGTGCGTCTCGATCCCTTCGAGCGGCTCGTCGGGGCGTACGGTCACCTCGTACACGCCGTCCTCCTCCAGTCGCTCGCCCAGCACCTGCCAGCCGGGGCAGCGGCGGAGGTGAGGCAGCAGGTGGGCGTCGGGGTCCTCGGTCACCCAACCCGGCCTGGCAGCGACCTCGGTGAGGGCGTGCAGGGCGGGAAGGATCGCGCCGCCGTCGCCGATGCCGGTGAACCGTTCGTCGCTGTCCCAACGCCGCTGCTCCATAGACGTGATTGTGCCAACACGGGGGCGGCCACATCCGCGAAACGCCCCCGCGTTCGTCTTGTGCCGTCCTGCGGTTTCACTGGGCCGGTCTGCAACGGCGCGGACTGCTGTCTCACCAGGCGGGCCCATGACCCGCGGCGTTGGAGTTTCGGGTTGCTCGATCGTTGGCGGATGGCCGTTTCCTACAAGGCACGCGGGGGCTGCCGCCGTACGTTGGACGGCATGGAACGTGAAGCGGAGCGGTACCTTCAGCTCAATGCCAGACTCATCGAGCGGCTCAGATTCGAGGCGCTGTACCGAGGCGGCTCGAAGGAGCGCGTGCTCCAGGTTCTGCGCGGTTACCAGAACCCCGACGGCGGCTTCGGCCACGCCATGGAACCGGACCTGCGCGGCCCGTCCAGCCAGCCGGAGCCTGTCGAGGTGGCGTTCTGGATCCTGGACGAGCTCGACGCCTTCGACGACCCGATGGTGGCCGCGGCCTGCGACTACCTCGCCTCTGTCACCACGAAGGACGGCGGCGTGCCGTTCGTCCTGCCCACCGTGAAGGAGGCCCCGCACGCGCCGTGGTGGGAGCCGCAGGAGGACCCGCCCGGCAGCCTGATCCCCACCGCCTCCATCGCCGGACTCCTCCACAAGCACGGCGTGAAGCATCCCTGGCTCGAATCGGCCACCTCGTTCTGCTGGAACGCCCTCGCCCGGATCGACGAGACCACGCCGTACCACGCCCGCGCCATCGTCACCTTCCTGGACCTGGTCGACGACAGGGAGCGGGCCGACGCGGAGTTCGCCAGGCTGAAGGAGGCGATCCTCGCGACGGTCACGATGGATCCCTTCGCCGAGGGGGAGGTGCACTTCCCGCTGGACTTCGCGCCCGCCCCGCTGCGGCACCTCTCGTTGTTCTCGGACGAGACCATCGAGGAGCACCTTGACGCGCTGGCCCGGGTGCAGGCGCCTGAGGGTGGCTGGGAGCCCAACTTCCTGATGTGGACGCCGGTGGTCCGCCACGAATGGGGCGGCTACCTGACCGTGGCCCGCCTCAACACCTTCCGCGCATACGGCCGCTCGACCGCGTGACGCCGCGGCGGGCCATCATGGGCAAAAACCCCTGAGCCCGCGCATCCCTGCGTTCCCCGCGGTTCGGGAGGCCCGATATCTCCGGAAGTTCCCGTCGCCTGGGAAGCCCGGTATCCGGGAGCTCCCTTCTTCCGGGAGGCGGTATCCCGGAGGTCCGGCCTCATCCGGCCCCGGCAGTTCTCCTCGTGCTGAGGTCCCGGTGGCCGTGCTGGCTGTATTTCGTCCTTTGGGCTGATCTGGTGTGACGTGGCCACCTCTACGATGATGAGGTGCTCGCCGTTCTTCGTTCCGTGTGGGACGAGCCCCGTCCGCCCCGCCCGCCGCTGCGGGTATGGCGCGACTGGGCGCTGGTAGCGGCGCTCGTGCCGCTATCGGTGCTCGAAGGAGTGCTGCGGCCGGATCTGCCGTGGCGGTCCCTCTCGATGATCGTCACCGTCGCGCTGGTGCCCACGCTGTTGTGGCGCAGGAGCAGGCCGCTGCTGATGGTCGTGATCGCCTTCGGCGTCACCGCCCTGGTCCCGCTGGTGACGGGCGGCGCGTTCCAGGAGACGTACACGATGGTGTACCTGCTGCTCCTGCCGTACGCGCTGGTCCGATGGGGGCCTGGGCGCGAGGTGGTGATCGGGCTGGCGGTCATCCTCGTCAATGTCTGCCGCACGATGGTCTTCGACCATCCCGGTGCCACCGATGTGATCGGCGCGTTCGCCGTTCTGTTCGCGACCGTCACCCTGGGCCTGGCCTCCCGCTACCGGGCCGGGGCGAGGATCCGCGAGCTCGACCAGATCAAGCTGCTCGAACGCGAACAGCTGGCCCGCGACCTGCACGACACCGTCGCCCATCACGTCTCCGCCATGGCGATCCGCGCCCAGGCGGGCCTCGCGACCGCGGAGTCACGGCCGGCCGCCGCCACCGAGGCGCTCCGCATGATCGAGGCCGAGGCGTCGCGTGCCCTCGCCGAAATGCGGACGATGGTCCGCGTCCTCCGCCGCGACGAACCGGCGGAGCTGGCGCCCGGCCGGCGCATCGCCGATCTCGAACAGCTGGCGAGCCGGTCGCGCTCAGGTCCGTCCGTCGACGTGGAGATCCGCGGCGACCTCGACGACCTCCCACCCTCCGTCGGGGCCGCGATCTACCACCTTGCCCAGGAGTCGGTCACCAACGCCCGGCGGCACGCCCGTCACGCCACCCGCATCGAGGTCCGCGTCGCCGCCGACGACACGTCGGTGCGTCTGCACGTGAGCGACGACGGCGACCCGCCTGCCGTACGCCCTGCCGCGCGGCCGGCGGGATACGGGCTCATCGGCATGATCGAACGCGCTGACCTGCTCGGCGGCACCTGCGAAGCCGGCCCGAACCCCGATCGGGGCTGGACGGTGACCGCCGTGCTGCCCCGAACCCAGCCGGCGACATGAGCATCCGGGTGCTCGTCGCCGACGACCAGGAGATCGTCCGCACCGGGCTCGCGATGATTCTCGACGCCCAGCCGGACATCGAGGTCATCGGCCAGGCCGCCGACGGCCGGCGAGCCGTCGAGCTCGCGAGACGCCTGCGTCCCGACGTGTGCCTGTTCGACATCCGCATGCCCGGCCTCGACGGCATCGCGGCCACCCGCGCCCTGGCCGGGCCGACCGTCGACGACCCGCTGGCCATCGTCGTCATCACCACGTTCGACCTCGACGAATACGTCTACGCCGCGCTGCGGGCAGGCGCCAGGGGCTTCCTGCTCAAGGACGCCGGCGCCGCCCTGCTCTCCCAGGCCGTCCACGCCGCCGCCAACGGCGACGCCCTCATCGCGCCGAGCATCACCGCGAGACTGCTCAGCGCCTTCGCCGCCGCCGGGCCCACCTCGGCGCCCGCGCAGCCCATCGAGACGCTCACGGAACGGGAGGAGCAGGTCCTCGCCACCGTGGCACGAGGACGGACCAACAGCGAGATCGGCGACGAGCTCCACATCTCTCTCAGCACCGTCAAGTCACACATCGCCAGCCTCATGGCCAAGCTCGGCGCGCGCAACCGCGTCGAGATCGCCATGTGGGCCTACGAGACCAACCGCGTCAGGAACTGACGCGGCGCCCGCGGATGATCCATTCGGCCACGACGAGGTTGATCGCCCAGCCGGAGCCCATGAGCAGCGCCCTGCTGAGCTCGTCGGGCGCCCCGAAGATCGCCATCCAGGGCAGGTGGACCAGCGCCTGCGTGCCCGCGCCCAGGCCGATCGCATAGCCGCGAGCCATCCAGGCACGGTGCCGGGCGAAGTCCCGCCGCCGGATCGCGGCCAGACCCAGGCAGATGGCCAGGACCATGGCCGAGCCGAACACGAGTCGGAAGCCGGCGAGGAGGTCACCGTCACCGGCGGGGCGGGCGTAGAACAGGGTCATCCACAGCCCCGAAAGCGCCGCGACGATCCCGCTGGGCACCAGGACCCGTCCGGCGACGCGATGCCAGCCGGGTCTGCGGCCGCGGAAACGGGACGCGAACTGGAAGGCGCCCAGGATGCTGTACACGCCGACGCTGAGGATGTGCAGCACCACGGGCAGGGGCGCGTCGAAGAACCGGGCGTTCTCCGGCGTGACGTCCGCGCCACCTGCCAGCTCGGTCAGGCGGACGGCCCCCATGACCAGGGGCACGACGCTGAGGGCGATCAGCGCGGCGGGCACGAGCCAACCTGTCCTGGTGTTCCTGTCATCCGTTCGTCGGCCGGCTCGCGGTGGTCGCGGGTGCGTCGTCAGGCTCTTGTCGGTCATGACCCGATCGTGGCGACTGAGACGGCGGTGGCTCATCGGTGGATAGGCCCGATCCGAACCAGCCGATCATCCATCGATCGGGCGTACTTTCGGCCGATGAGTCTTCCGTACAGGTCGATGACACTGATTCTCCGTTGCACCGAATGCGGCAGTGAATGAGGAGAATCCGATGAAGGCGTTCGTCCTGCGCTCGTACGGCTCGCCCGACGTCTTCGCCCTCACGGACGTCGACCGGCCGGTGCCCCGCGACGACGAGGTGCTGGTCCGGGTACGTGCCACCTCGGTCAATCCCTATGACTGGCACAACATGAGAGGCGAGCCGTACATCGCACGACTGATGGGCGGCGGCTTCGGGCTGCGCACGCCGAAGATCAGTATCCTGGGCGCCGACGTGGCGGGAGAGGTCGAGGCGGTCGGCAGGGACGTCACGGGCTTCCGCCCGGGCGACGAGGTGTTCGCGGTGCTCAAGCAGGGCGGCTTCGCCGAGTACGTGTGCGTCCCGGAAGCCGAGCTCGCGCCCAAGCCGAAGAACCTGTCGTACGAGCAGGCGGCGGCGGTTCCCCTGGCGGCCAACACCGCCCTGCTGGGCCTGCGCGACGAGGGTCGGATCCAGGCCGGGCAGAAGGTGCTCGTCAACGGGGCTTCGGGAGGCGTGGGCACGTTCGCCGTGCAACTCGCCCGGGCGTTCGGCGCGGAGGTCACCGGCGTGTGCGGCACGCGGAACGTGGACCTGATCCGCTCGATCGGCGCACATGAGGCCGTCGACTACACCACGTCCGACTTCACCAGGAACGGCCGGCGCTACGACCTCCTGCTCGACATCGCGGGAAGCCGCTCGATGCCGGCCTGCCGGCGGGCGCTGACGCCCAAGGGGACCCTCGTCCTCGCCGGCGGGCCCGCGGGCCGATGGCTGCAACCCGTCGGCCAGATGTTCTCGGCGCTCGCGATGTCGCCTTTCGTGTCACAGCGGGCGGCGCTGGTGGACGCGGTCCGGTGCACGGAGAACAAGCGGAACCTGATGACGCTGACCGAGCTCATCGAGGACGGAAAGATCACTCCGGTCATCGACCGGTGTTACCCGTTCGAGGAGCTTCCCGCCGCCGTGCGATATCAGGAGCAGGGACACGCCTCGGGAAAGGTCGTCATAGCTTTCTAGGCTTGCTTCCAGGACACGGCCCTGCTGTCTGGGACACGGCCCTGCTTGCTGGGGCACGGCCCTGCTCTCCGGGACACGGCCCTGCTTTTCCTGCTTTCCGGGACACCGGACGTGAAGGTGACCCGAAGGAACGCGCTACGCCGGGACGAGGAGGCCGCTCATGGAGACGCCGCTCAGTCGTTTGACCTCGTGGGAGAGGTGGGCCTGGTCGGTGTAGCCGCTCTCGACGGCCACCGTCGCCAGCGGCACCCCCGACCGCGCCAACCGGAGCGCCCGCTGGAACCGCACGATCCGTTGCAGGGTCTTCGGCGAGTACCCGAAAGCCGCCACGGCCCTCCTGTGCAGGTGACGCTCGCTCAACCCCAGATCCCACGCCACCTCCCGCACCGACGCCCCACCCCGCAGGGCCGCGGCGATCGCCGGTGCGGCGGGATCCGGTGCGGGGCTCCTGCGCAGCCGTTCGGTCAGGGAGGCGAGCGTCAGATCCTCGGGCAGCCCCAGATCCGCGAAAGGAACGCGCTCGTCGCGGAGTTCGTCGGCCGGCACGCCGAGCAGCCCGCCCAGCGCTCCGGGCCGGAACCTGATGCCCCTGTACACGTCGCCCGCGCGCATGCGCACCGGCACCGGGCCGGTGTCGGGGCCCGCGACGTGGGGACCGCCGGGACCCCAGATCAGGTCGACGCAGGCGTCGGGCACCACGAGCTGGGTGCCCTCCTCCGCGCAGTCCTGCTCCCACAGGCAGGCCACCCGATCGGCGAGGGCCGCGCCCGGGCTCCATTCCGCGTACATGCCTTCCACGCTACGACCCGTCACCGACACTTCCGCCGTCCCGCCGCGAGAGCAGGTGGTGGGTCCACGTGACGGCGGCGCGCCGGAGTCCTGCCGGAGCACGCGTGATGGACGGACGTCAGCCACGTGACCGCGGTGGGCTCTCGGGTGCTTGCCGTACGGGAGACTACGGAGAGGTTGTCGTGCGAGCGGATGGTTCGCCGGAGATGAGGGCGGCGGCCCAGCGGGCGCTGGGGTCGCTGTCGATCAGGATGGCCCGCGCGAGCAGGCTGAGCGGGATCGCGAGCACCGCGCCGAGCGGCCCCAGGACGAACGTCCACACGATGAGCGACACCAGTGTCATCGTGGTCGTGAGCCCCACCGCGTCGCCGAGGAACTTCGGCAGGATGAACGACTGGAACACCACGTTGATGGCGCAGTAGGCGGCGATGACCAGGAGCATCTGCCGCACACCACCATCGAGCAGGGCCAGCATCGCGGGCGGCAGCAGGCCGAGCACGAAGCCGATGTTCGGGATGTAGGTGGTGATGAGCGCCAGCACCCCCCAGAGCAGTGGCAACGGGACACCCAGCAGCGCCAGCGCCGCCACGTCGAAGGCCGCGCAGATGATCCCGAAAACCGTGGAGACCAGCAGGTACCGGCGCGTCTTTCCGGCGAAGGTGGCGAGCGCGGAGACCAGGGCGGGCCGGTGCTCCCTGTCGGAGGCGAGGATCTTCGCCGTTACTGGGGCGTCGAGGGACATCGCCAGCAGAAGCACCACCATCAGGAACAAGCTCGACAGGACGGCGAGCAGGCTGGCCAGCAACGACTGGGCCAGGCCCCAGCAGCGTGCCGGGGTCGAACGACTGGATCGCCCTGTTGAGCTGCTCGTTGCTGATGCCGTGCTCGGTGGCGAGACGCTGCGCGTCCGCGAGCAGCTGCTGGAACTGCGGGCCATAGGTGGGGAGGATCCCGGCGAGCCGGGTCATCGAGACCGTCAGCACCCCGACCATCCCGAGCAGGACGAACACCACGAGCAGGAACGGCACCGCGACCTGCACCAACGTAGGGGCGCCGCGCGAACCGAGCCAGCTGCGCACGGGGGAGACGGCGATCACGAGCACGAGTGCCAGCACCATGGGGCCGGCGATCGAGGCGACTTCACGCAGCCCGAACAGCGTGACGACCGCTCCAGCCGCCGTGAGCAGGACGATCAGCGCTCGCGGGGCCGAGTGATCGTTCATTTCGGCTACATACCCTGGCTTCCTCCACGAACACCGACGAACAACCCCAAAGTGCTCGTTCGGCTACCTCGGGTAGCCGACCCTTCTTCCGGTACGGAGCGTCGATTTGACGGGTGGCGGGGTCGTACATAGAGTTCACCAGTCCCAACCGGTCGGCGATGATCGCCGACTGTTCAGGGAAACCTCCTCGAGCAACTTCGCGTCTGTGGTCGTCATGTCCGCGGGCGAGTCCGATTCGACAGGAATCGGATGTCGGAGTAAGTTCGAGGGGTTGCCCCGGAAGCGGGGCGGTCTGAATTTCCGCAGGTCGAACCGGCGAAAGTCAAATCACTGAATTTGACACTAACCGGACCGACTGAAAGAATAAGG